>NZ_CP011930.1 GCF_001040945.1 Herbaspirillum seropedicae
ATGGAAAACTTTTGGCAGGCCTGCTCTCAAAAACTTGAGCAGGAGCTGACACCCCAGCAATACAGCGCCTGGATCAAGCCCCTGGTGCCGCTCGACTACGAAGACGGGCTGCTGCGCGTGGCCGCGCCCAATCGGTTCAAGCTGGACTGGGTCAAGACCCAGTTCGCCAACCGCATCACCGCGCTGGCCTGCGAGTACTGGGACGCGCCCACCGAGGTGCAATTCGTGCTCGACCCGCGTGGCAACCAGGGCCGTCGTCCGGCGGCGGCCGCCGCGGCCGGCAATGGCGCCAGCGGTCTGGGTTTGCCCAATCACGAGCAATTGCACCTGGACCCCGAACCGGCCCAGCCGGTGCGCGCGGTCGCGCCGCGCCAGGAGCAGTCGCGTATCAACCCGGTGTTGACCTTCGACAATCTGGTGACGGGTAAGGCCAACCAGCTTGCCCGCGCAGCCGCCACCCAGGTGGCCAACAACCCCGGCACGTCCTACAACCCGCTGTTCCTGTACGGCGGCGTCGGCCTGGGTAAGACCCACATCATCCACGCCATCGGCAACCAGGTGCTTGTGGATAACCCGGGCGCGAAAATCCGCTACATCCACGCCGAGCAATACGTGCGCGACGTCGTCACGGCCTACCAGCGCAAGGGTTTTGACGACTTCAAGCGTTATTACCACTCGCTGGACCTGCTGCTGATCGACGATATCCAGTTCTTCGGCGGCAAGAGCCGTACCCAGGAAGAGTTCTTCTACGCCTTCGAAGCCCTGATCGCGGCCAAGAAGCAGATCATCATCACCAGTGATACCTATCCCAAGGAAATCAGCGGCATGGATGACCGCCTGATCTCCCGCTTCGACTCGGGCCTGACGGTGGCCATCGAGCCGCCGGAGCTGGAAATGCGGGTAGCGATCCTGATGAAGAAGGCTTCCGCCGAAGACGTGGTGCTGTCCGATGACGTCGCCTTCTTCGTGGCCAAGCACCTGCGCTCCAACGTGCGTGAGCTGGAAGGCGCGCTGCGCAAGATCCTGGCCTACTCGCGCTTCCACGGTAAGGACATCACCATCGACGTGGTCAAGGAAGCCCTGAAAGACCTGTTGTCGGTGCAGAACCGCCAGATCTCGGTGGAAAACATCCAGAAGACGGTGGCCGACTTCTTCAACATCAAGGTCGCCGACATGTATTCCAAGAAGCGCCCGGCCAACATCGCCCGCCCGCGCCAGATCGCCATGTACCTGGCCAAGGAACTGACCCAGAAGAGCCTGCCGGAAATCGGCGACCTCTTTGGTGGGCGCGACCACACCACGGTGCTGCACGCGGTGCGCAAGATCGCCGCCGACCGCGCCAAGAGCCCGGAATGCAACCACGAGCTGCACGTGCTGGAGCAGACCCTGAAGGGCTGACCGGCCTTTCCCTGGCCTGTGGATAAGATGACAATGCCGCCGATACCCCCGTATCGGCGGCATTTTTCTTGCGCCGCGGGCCAGCCTGTGGACAACTTGAAAACACCCGCCCCGCCGCGTCGCCGCAGGATCCGGATGTCCCCGAAAATCATCGCTTTTTCTCCCCAACAAGACCCTCGCCACCCCTCACGGACTACTCTGAAGGGGTGATGATTGGTACAATGGACGGCGTTATTTCGCAGGCGGACGCAAGGGCCGGCCACGGAGCAGGAAATCCGCGAAGTATCAAGGAAACATCGAACATCTACCCCGTAAATGTCGGTATTTGTATTCAAATGTTCCAAACGTGTAGCCAAGTGGTTCCGGCTGCCGGCATTGTCAGCCTGGGCTGGTCGATGCCCGCATGCTCTATCACCAGCTTATTCGGGAACGGGTCCCGGAACGGGGCTCACCATCCAGGCAGATGCAGTAGTGCAGCGTAGTCAGGCAGGTTGCAGGGCGGTAGCAAGGCGACAACCGTTTTTCATCCGAGGAGGAACACGCGCAACATGGGCATGATGGCGAGCCGTCCGACGGCATCCTTTAAACCATTATTAGCAAGGACAAATTGACTATGCAATTGGTGAAGACCCAAAGAGACACGCTCCTGCGTCCTCTGCAGATCGTGAGTGGTATTGTCGAGCGTCGGCACACATTGCCGATTCTGGCCAATATCCTCATCCGCAAGGACGGCGAGAAAGTGTCTTTCCTGTCCACCGACATCGAAGTGCAGATCACCACGCACGCCGACGTCGGCTCCGGCAGCGAGGCGACCGCCACCACCGTGGCCGCGCGCAAGCTGCTCGATATCCTGCGCGCCCTGCCCGATTCCGGCGAAGTGTCGATCTCGCTGTCCAACAAGCGCCTGACGGTGCAATCGGGCAAGTCCCGCTTCGCCCTGCAGACGCTGGCCGCCGAGGAATTCCCGACCGTGGCCCAGGCCGAGCACTACAACGCCCAGGTCAACCTGCCGCAGAAGACCTTGAAGCACCTCTTCAACATGGTCCACTTCGCCATGGCCCAGCAGGATATCCGTTACTACCTGAACGGCCTGCTGCTGGTGGTGGAAGGCAAGAACGTCATTGCAGTGGCCACCGACGGCCACCGCCTGGCCTTCTGCCAGGTCGAGACCGAAGAGGACTTCCCGCGCCAGGAAGTCATCATCCCGCGCAAGACCATCATCGAGCTGCAACGCCTGCTCGACGACAGCGACGAAGAAGTCCAACTGCAGATCGCCAACAACCAGGTCAAGCTGACCTTCGCCGATATCGAACTGATCTCCAAGCTGGTCGAAGGCAAGTTCCCAGACTACACCCGCGTGGTGCCCAAGGGCTACAAGAACAGCTTCACCATCAGCCGCGACCAGCTGCTGCGTTCGCTGCAACGCGCCGCCATCATGACCAGCGACAAGTTCAAGGGCGTGCGCTGGGTGATCGCTCCCGGCAGCCTGAAGATCAGCTCCACCAACGCCGACCAGGAAGAAGCGGTCGAAGAGCTGGAAATCGACTACGGCGGCGACACCGTCGACATCGGTTTCAACGTCAGCTACCTGCTCGACGTGCTCAACAACCTGAAGAACGACTACGTCAACATCGCCCTGGGCGATGCCAACTCGTCGGCCCTGATCACCATCCCTGACAACGCCGACTTCAAGTACGTCGTCATGCCGATGCGGATCTGAGCAGCACCGCTCCACGCGCACGAGGGGCCGTCCGAGACGGCCCCTCGGTTGCTTTTAAGAATTCCAAAGATTCGTTCCGCGAATTCCGTTTTGTGCAGTTCCCTAGTCCACAGGCTAGCAATTTCAGAAGGTAACCATGTCCACCAGCCCCGCAGACAACACCAATTCCGCGCAACAAAGTTACGGCGCCTCCTCCATCCAGATCCTGGAAGGCCTGGAAGCGGTGCGCAAGCGTCCCGGCATGTACATTGGCGACACCTCTGACGGCACCGGCCTGCACCACCTCGTCTTCGAAGTGCTGGACAACTCCATCGACGAAGCCCTGGCCGGCTATTGCAGCGAGATCCACGTCACCATCCACGCCGACAATTCCATCTCCATCACCGACAACGGCCGCGGCATCCCCACGGGCCTGAAGATGGACGACAAGCACGAACCCAAGCGTTCGGCCGCCGAAATCGTCATGACCGAACTGCACGCCGGCGGCAAGTTCGACCAGAACTCCTACAAGGTCTCCGGCGGCCTGCACGGCGTGGGCGTGTCCTGCGTGAACGCACTGTCGAAGAAACTGAAGCTCACCATCCGCCGCGACGGCAAGGTGCACGCCATGGAATTTGCCAAGGGCATCGTGCAGAACCGCGAACTGGAGATGGTCGACGGCGTGCAGGTCTCGCCCATCAAGGTCATCGGCGAATCCGACAAGCGCGGCACCGAAGTGCACTTCTGGGCCGACGAAGAGATCTTCACCCACGTCGAATTCCACTACGAGATCCTGGCCAAGCGCATCCGCGAACTGTCCTTCCTCAACAACGGCGTGCACATCAAGCTGACCGACCAGCGCACCGGCAAGGAAGAAGACTTCGCCTTCGAAGGCGGCACCCGCGGCTTCGTCGAATACATCAACAAGAACAAGAGCATCCTCAACCCGACCATCTTCCAGGCCACCGGCGAGAAGCAATCCGACCAAGGCACGATGATCACCGTGGACGTTTCCATGCAATGGAACGACGCCTTCAACGAGCAGGTGCTCTGCTTCACCAACAACATCCCGCAGCGTGACGGCGGCACCCACCTGACCGGCCTGCGCGCCGCGATGACCCGCGTCATCAACAAGTACATCGAAGAGAACGACCTGGCCAAGAAGGCCAAGGTCGAGATCTCCGGCGACGACATGCGCGAAGGCCTGACCTGCGTGCTGTCGGTGAAGGTGCCCGAACCCAAGTTCAGCTCGCAGACCAAGGACAAGCTGGTCTCCAGCGAAGTGCGCGGCCCCGTCGAAGAAATCGTCGCCAAGACCCTGACCGACTTCCTGGCCGAGAAGCCCAACGACGCCAAGATCATCTGCGGCAAGATCGTCGAAGCCGCCCGCGCCCGCGAAGCCGCCCGCAAGGCCCGCGAACTGACGCGCCGCAAGGGCGTCATGGACGGCCTGGGCCTGTCGTCCAAGCTGGCCGATTGCCAGGAACGCGACCCGGCCCTGTGCGAGCTCTACATCGTCGAGGGTGACTCCGCAGGCGGCTCCGCCAAGCAAGGCCGCGACCGCAAGTTCCAGGCCATCCTGCCCCTGCGCGGCAAAGTGTTGAACGTGGAAAAGGCGCGCTTCGAGAAGATGCTGTCCTCCGAACAGATCACCACCCTCATCGCCACCCTGGGCACCAGCATCGGCGCGGACGAATTCAATCCGGACAAGCTGCGCTACCACCGCATCATCATCATGACCGACGCGGACGTTGACGGCGCCCACATCCGCACCCTGCTGCTGACGCTGTTCTACCGTCAGATGCCGGCGCTGGTTGAACGCGGCCACATCTACATCGCCCAGCCGCCGCTGTACAAGGTCAAGGCCGGCAAGGACGAGCGTTACCTCAAGGACGACTTCGAGGAAGCGCAATACATGATGCAGATCGCCCTGAACGACGCCGAGATCAAGCCCGCCGAAGACGCGCCCGCCATCACCGGCGAAGCACTGGTCGAACTGGCCCGCCAGTACAACACCGCCAACGCCATCATCATGCGCCTGACCCGCGCCATCGATGAATCCGCACTGGACGCCATCATGACCGGCGGCGTGGTCCTGAAAATGGACAACCTCGAGCAGGCCACCGCCACCGCCGAGGAACTGAAGAAGGCCATCAACGACATCAACATCGACGTGCAGGCCCGCATGGACGAGCACAGCGAAAAGGTCGCCCTGCACATCCACCGTCGCCAGCACGGCAACATCAAGGCGACCGTGATCGACGCCGACTTCGTCAGCGGGCCGGATTACCAGGTGCTGTCGACGGCGGCCGAGACTTTCAAGGGCTTGATCCGCAAGGGCGCCACCGTTGCCCGTGGCCAGGGTGAGAAGCGCAAGGAATCGGTCATCACCGACTTCCGTCAGGCCATGGCCTGGCTGCGTGATGAGGCCGAGCGTGGCGTCAACAAGCAGCGCTATAAAGGTCTGGGTGAGATGAATCCTGAGCAGCTGTGGGAAACCACCATGGATCCGACGGTGCGTCGTTTGTTGAAGGTGCAGATCGAGGATGCGATTGCTGCGGATCAGATCTTCATGACGCTGATGGGGGATGATGTGGAGCCGCGTCGGGCGTTTATTGAGTCTAATGCTTTGCAGGCGGGGAATATTGACGTGTAACCTTGTCTGTAGATAGCCGCATAAACTGAGAAAAAATGGGCCCATATGTGATAAACATATGGGCCTTTTGCTGCGCGTACTGGTTCTAACGTGAGCGTGCTAGCCCAAGAGAGGCGCTAACGACTTGATAACCTTCGCTAATTGATTTGCTTTTCTTTTATCGCCGCTCAAGACAGTGCGAAGGGTATCTAGCAGCTCGGGGAAATTCTCTAGATCCGTATTGGCTTCAACGGTTTCAATATTTGCATAGTTGCATAACTTCAGCAAATTTCCATCAGCCCTTCTACAGACACCAGATAAAATCCGCGAAATTTGCGATTGATGGACGCCCGTCCGTACAGATAGCTCAACCTGGCTGAGTCCAGTCGCGACCATATATGCGCGTAAGTCGGAAACAAGTTCTGATGTGATGCGTTTTTTCATACCGGGATTATGCAATAAATTATGCATATCTGCATATGTCCGCATATAATTACTGCTGCATTCACATACCGTAGCCTTGCTGCCATGGAGAATTTTGATAAAAACGGGCGTTATCTCACTAAGTTATTTACGGCCACCACTTTGAGGTCGTTGGCGACCCAACCTTCGAATCAGATTGTTGCTGATGCATTGCGCTGTTCGAACGAGCTTGGATCCAAACTTAATGGAACTCTTGGCGACATCTTTAACGGTGTTTTCGATCACATGTGCCGATCTTATCGATCGGAGTACATCTATAAGAATGCTATTGCCACGAAGATTCTCGAAGGAAAGCACTCTTTAAGAGCGGCTACATTTTTGAGTGAATTTCGTGTTAACCAATCAAAAGCTGACACGGTCATTTTGAACGGGACGTCGTCCGTATACGAGATCAAAACAGAGTTAGATGATTTGGCTCGACTACCGGCCCAGCTTGATGATTATGCAAAAGTTTTCGATCAGATTTCCGTAGTTACCCACGAGGGTGGCATTGATCTATTGAGGAAAGTGCTTCCGGATCATGTAGGTATCATTTCTTTGACCCCTCGATATACTTTGCGGACTCACCGCCGGCCAATATCAAATAAGGCAAATACCCTCCCCGAATTTATATTCTCATCATTGCGTCAAAAAGAGTATTTAGCGATCTTGTACGAGTTGTGTGGGTTCGTGCCAAATGTGCCCGATGCTCTGCTCTATGAGTGCTGCCTAGAGCGATTTCGTAGCCTTCGTCCCGAGGAGGCTCACGATGCGATGGTTCGTGTCTTGAGGATGCGCTCAGCTGAAAGCGACTATGCAGACTTTATTTCGCGTTTGCCACGGTCATTAAAATCGGTTGGTCTTGGCGCTAGGCTGACAAAAAAAGAGAGGTTTGCGTTGTTAGCTAGACTTAACTCAAGTTACGTGATTTAGCTGATCAGTAATTCAAGCTACAATGGCCCCAATAACAATTTTCTCAGGGGGCTAGAATGTATGTTCCATATCTATATGGGCAGAAGTTTGAATTGCAGGCGCTTCGCGAATTAGTTACCAAGTTAGCCACCAAGAGGCGTGTTAATCCGTTAATTGACCCGGTAACTAGCAAAAACAAGGATCTTGTCCGCACGCTTTCTCTACTGGAAGAGCAGCATCTTCGATACTTCTTGATCATCAATCCTGATCGGGGAGATTTTGAAGATAAACCGGAGGGGAACGACTCTGTAAAAAATTGGTTTACCGAGCTGCATAGCGATATTCTTCCGCATGCCGCCCAGCTGATCCCAACATTCAAAATCACTGCGGCTAATGATCCCAGTGAGCTCAAACAGTTTCTTGCAATTTACAAAGAACGAACCGTCGCTTTAGTTCATAAAGCGGAATTGGCAAAGATACCGAAGTTCTCGGGCCGTACCATTCACATCTTCTCGGCAGAGCACACATCATCTCCATATCAAGACCTCTTTGTAGAGGACCGTATTCTTATCCGAGACGGGTTCAATCGCCAGGCTAAGAACGCACTGTACCCGGAGATTGAGCATTACGACGACCTGAATGTCACATATGCGGATAAGAAATTTCAAGGTTTCGGAGACTACACAATAACCGGCGATTATTTTTCATCGGGTGGCGGCGAAGCTTATGCCGTAGCCATTCATATGACAAGAGTGCACCCGGATCACGGGACACTGCAGATGCTGCATTTTGTCTCGGATACGATTACCGTCCCTCCCCGCGACAATTCGATGAAATACGGGCAGGCAGTTCGAAAGCTTGCTGAATACGTTAATAAACGTAAAAGTGATTTCAAGTATTCATCTTCTCTCCAGCTTTTTGTCCATGATGCAAAGACACTTGCCTACCATGGATTGGGGGAAATAAAAGGTCGTTCAATCCGGCATCATATTGAAACGATCGAACATCTCTACTAGCAGTCGCTAAGCGAAAGTTCCAGGAAAGAATAGCCAAAAAAGGACTTAGTAGGTATGTACAAAGTAACGCTAGCAGATCTGTATGTCGCGTACAGAAAAGCGAAGGCGGAGGCGTTTTATGAGAATACGCACTTCCATGCCCTGGCTTTTACGGAGTATGAGCAAAAACTGGATGAGAATTTAAGAGGCTTGCTTACCATTCTCTTAGATGATGCCTCGCCATGGTCAAGGTTAGATATCCAGGGGGATTATGCATACTTACCGAAGTCTGTTGACTGTGAGCCTTGGGAAAATGGGCATGAAGGACACTTCCGTGCTTTAAATCCACTACTGGACTGGCAGCAGCGGTTCCAGGAAAAGCGAATTCCTGCGATCGCTAAGCTCCGCCTCGTGATTAGGCCAACCGTAAACTTCCAAATAATTTCAGCACTATGGATTATTAAGGTCGGGCATAAATTCGACGCCGTAATTAATACGGAGGTTTCACACGGTAACCGCCTGCGTCGACGATCACGGAAGATAGACGAAAAATGGAGCGCGCGTGGCCCCCTAAATATGACTGCCGCGGGTCTCTTCGCTCCCTATTTTTCTGCTTATCGAAAATGGAGAGAGACCGGCCTCAATAGAATGGAAGAGTCTTTAAAGCAAGGCAAAGATATTCTAGCCATCACCATGGATCTAGAGCAGTTCTACCATCGTGTCGCTCCAACATTCTTACTGCGTAAGTCATTTTTACAGTCCATCCGGCTCAAGCTCACTACATTCGAGCGGCAATTCACAACAGACCTGTTAGATGCGATAGCGCTGTGGTACGAACAGACACCAGACTTCAAAGTTCGACCTCAAGGTGCTCTGCCCGTTGGATTATCCGCATCGAAGATAATCTCAAACGTACTTCTAGCGAACTTCGACAATGCAATCTTGCAGAAGATTAAGCCGATCTACTATGGTCGCTATGTAGATGACATATTCTTAGTGTTCGAAAACACAAAATTGGCCGTCAACGCAAAAGAAGTAACTCAGCGTATTGCAAAGGCAATGCATCCAATGTTGACCATTCCTGAGAATCAGGAAGGATCGCCCTCGATCAGGTTGAAAATCCCATACGCGATGGATTCAGAACTGATTTTCGCTGGGACAAAACAAAAAATATTCTCGCTTTCCTCTCCTCACGGGTTGGATCTAATTCAGCATATTCGTGAACAGATCCGGATTCAATCTAGCGAGTATCGCCTTCTACCCGTAGTGCCAAATACCGCAGTGGAAATGGCTTCTAGAGCACTTCTTGCGACACCTGACGCATCTTTGCAGGTGGACGCCCTTCGAAAAGCTGACGTAGTTTCTGTTCGTCGCCTAGGGCTTTCGTTACTTCTAAGAGATATCGAAGCATATTCTGCCGATCTTCGACCCGACTCATGGCATTCAATTCGAGCAGAGTTCTATGGCCTGGTAAAACGTCACGTGATAACGCCTGCTGGATTCTTTGAATTCATCAGCTATGTTCCTCGAGTATTTGGGTTGATGCTGAGCTGCGGGGACACAGTAGAGGCGGAACAACTTATCTTCGAACTTAACGATGTGGTGAATATACTGAGAAAAACCACCACTGCGGGGTCCGAAGAGCAAGCTAAGAATTTTGATCTGGCAGTCTATCAGTATGCTCTAGCACTTCAGCAAGCAGGGTATCAGGCCGCTACTGAGCGTAGCGTAGAACTTGATATTACTTATCTACGCGTCCTGAAGAAGCTCTCCTCTCTTTATCCCTCGATTGAGATTCCTAGAACAACCCAAGCATTTAAGAAGGTGGTGCACGAAATTTTGCTTTCGGATTGGGGACGGCGTCCATACAAAGATTATTGGTATCAAACACAGGAAGACGATGAAATCGGGCCTCCTGTCCCAGATGATGTGGAAATCAGGCGTAACCTTAGATTAGGTGGCATTCGACGATTCCGCAAAGGGTTTACTGACCTTAAAACTCCACACTGGCCAGCATTAGCGTTTCCAACTAGGCCACTACGTATCGACGAGATTGCTCTGGTTGCCCCGAAGGTATTTGAAAGTAGCTATCTATTTAAGCTGGCGGTGATGTCACTGCGTGGGGCCAAAGTGATATCTAAGGAGGAGCTAGGAATACCGCCACCTTCACCAATTGATATTGAAGAAAAATTGGTCCGGTTTTCGGTACCAGCACCAGCAAAGGACATGATCAGGGTAGCTGTGACCAGCTTTGAAACCTCGCACGAGCAATGGGAAGCGGCGGCCAAAGGCAAGCAAGACCGCTCCGTAGCTAGATATCGAAATTTGAATGAACTCATTAATAGAATCCTCAAGGAGGGGAAGCGCCCGCATTACATAATTCTGCCAGAGTTAAGCATCCCGCTTCGCTGGGCGCTTCGTGTAGCAAGAAAGCTTGCGATGAATGATGTGTCGATCCTAGCAGGCGTCGAATACAACAAAGATCGCAACACCGGTCGCCTACGAAATGACTGCCTTGTCTCACTAGTGACCAACTGGCCGGGATATCGTGGGAACATTGCGAGACTACAGCCTAAATTTATTCCTGCGCATGGGGAGCGGGATGCGTTAAAAAAAATAAGAATGAACAGGAAAAAGTTGCAGCTTTTTGAACCAAAAGGGATGTTGGCAAAGCCGACAGTCTATTCACATGGTGGCTTCTTTTTCTCCATATTGATCTGTAGCGACCTGACTAATATCGAGCATCGACATCAATTGCGAGGGGAGATCGATACACTATTTGCCTTGGAATGGAATTCCGACTTAAAAACCTTTTCTCCTTTGGTGGAAGCGACGGCAAATGATTTGCATGCATATGTTGTACAAATCAATAACCGTTCATACGGTGACAGCCGCATACGCTCACCCTCGCGAATAGACCATGCAAGAGATGTCGTTCAAGTAAAAGGCGGAGCAAGCGACTACTATGTGATCGGAGAGATTGACTACCACGCACTGCGGTTAGAGCAGTCTTCTACAAAAGAGAAAGCTCGATTTAAGCCAATTCCGATCGGATTTAAGATGTCTGCGCCACGTATCAAAGACCTAAAGCAAAAAGTCGCATCTTCGAAAAATGAGCACAAAAAAATCTTCAAAAAGATGTAAAAATAATCACCCGATCAGTTCAGTACCGGAGTTTTTAGACTTTTGCTTTAGGGAGCAGCAGCAGCTACCTGGGAAAAATATCGATCAGCTGGTCAAGACAATGGCTCACAATACGCTGGTCCCTTCTCGACCGCTCCAAGTCTACGAGATGGCGAGCGCCGATAGACTGGCAACCATGATGATGGATGCTGACTATCGCCATATTTGTGTCGCCGGCGGGATATTTCACTTTCAAGCGTGCTACCGCCATAGCGAAAAATATCCCGCTACGCGTGTCTACCAAATTAAACGGGAGCTTCTTGACGATGTCGCTCACTTGGGGATCTATCTAGAAAAGAAAGATATAAAATTGTCCCCGCTTAAAGTGGAGGACCTCCTAGTTTTGGCGGACGAGAAGGGCTATCCAGCTCGTTACGAAAAATTCAAAGAGGAGTGGCAGCGCAAGCTATCTGCGTTTAAAGGTCTCGCAGAGGGACGACAAGAGAATACGAAGATAAGCCAAAGCATATGGCTCGAAAGTCCCGGATGTATCGTGTGTGGGAGTGTCACAGATGAAATGGTCACCTCAACATTTGCATCTGATCAAGGGCTTCTTATTGGGATGAGATTTTGTGAACCCCATATGAAAGAGGCTTTCGCCTCAAAGAAAACTGCCCTAGCGTATGTGGCGGAGCATTGGGGTATGGCTGAAAGCTTCCTTTCCAAATTTAATTGGAAGTTCCACGAGCATAACGAACTAACACTTCAACTAAGTGCGGAAGCAGTAGCAAAGGAGCTGGACTGCAAAATATTGGGCATAAAGGGTGGAGTTATTACAGCTGAAAGATCTAGTGGTTTTATATTAAAACTTCGACTTGGCTCTTTGAGCGACTATGGCTACAACATTCTTTCTCCGTCGGAAGTTCCTTTGGCACGAATTGACTCAGCGAACCACCATGATGTCCCGTATGGACCGGATCATAAGCATCGGTCGCTCAAGAAAAAGAAAAAGAAGGTAGTCGAATCAAGTTTCACAACGGGTTTCCCTGTGGCCGATATTCCTGCGATTCGTAAAATGGTGGAAGACGCAGAGGCTGAATACGGACGAGAAAAGGCGAAATAAACAGCAACAAGCGGCAGCCGGGCTAGACAAGCCCGGCTTAAAAAAACATACGGCCACTTCCTAGAAGTGGCCGTATGTTTTTGGTTCAGCGCATATGAAGTACGTCGTCGATCGCGGTGACAAGCAGGTCGCAGTGCTGCCTGGAGAATTGGAGCGGCGGTCGGATTTTAAGTATATTGCCCGCAGGCCCGCAGGTGCTTATCAGGATGCGCTTTTGCCTCAGCGTGTTGACCACATGTAGCGCCATGTCCGTATCGGCCGTCTTGGTGTCCGGCAGCACAAACTCAACGGCGGCGTAGAGGCCGATTGCACGAACGTCGCCGATGCACTGATGCTGCCCTTTCAGTTGCTCCAGTCCCAGTTTCAGAGACGCTCCAGTTTCCTTGGCGTTGTTAATCAGGCCTTCCGATTCAATGACATCGAGGACAGCGGATGCAGCCGCGCAGCAAACCGTGTTCCCTCCGAAGGTGTTGAAGTAGCCAGAGCGCTCGGTAAAGGCTTGCATGATGTCCGCGCGCGTGACGGTCGCGGCGATAGGCATGCCATTGCCCATGGGCTTTCCCATCACCACGATATCCGGGACAATCCGGTGTCGTTCAAATCCCCACATTCCCTCACCAGTTCTTCCGAATCCTGGCTGCACCTCATCGGCGATGAATACCCCGCCGGCCTTCTTGACGGTTGCAATGGCATCCTTGAGGAAGCCGGGCGGATCAACAAAGAGGCCATCGCTCGAACATACGGTATCGAGGATGAGGCCGGCAAATCGGATGCCGTGGCGTTCCATGTCAGCAATGGCTGCTGCCACGTCCTGCGCGAATTTGATGCCAACAGGCGCATCTTGCCGATATCCATCCGGAGCATCGACCAGACGCACGTTGATGCCAATGGGGACACCCGGGCCGAATGCCGGTGTGATCTCGGCCACGGCGGTCGAGTGGCCGTGATAGGCGAAGCGCGTCACGATGAAGCCGCTCCCGCCCGTATAGAGGCGCGCCAGGCGCATGGCGAGGTCGACGCTTTCCGTACCGCTGCTCGTGAAGAGGACTTTGGAAAGTTCGCGCGGCAACGTGCCGAGCAGTCGTTCCGCATAGGACGTCACTACATCGGAGAGATATCGCGTGTGCGTATTGAGGGTGGCCGCCTGCTTGGACACTGCCTCGACCACACGGGGATGGCAGTGGCCCACCGATGGGACGTTATTGTAGGCGTCGAGGTATTCGAGGCCATCCTGGTCACGCAACCAGACGCCGGACGCGCTGACGAAATGTACAGGATCCCGATAGAACAATGGAACGCCATCGCCGAAGGTGTTGCGCCTGCGCTCGATCAGGGCGCGGGTCGCGGGGGCGGTGGTGCTGCCTGATTGCGGGTTGAAAGCGTTCAAGGCAAGCATGCCATCGGCGTGGGTCATGGTCTCTCCAGTACAAGATGATTCGGCACGGGAATGGTGCTCGCGAAGATACCAGTCTGTCTTGACCACCGACGACATTTCCTTGATCGCAGAAGACGCTCTGCCGGGAGCTGTAAAGCTTGCGTGCCGCTTGATATCCACGGTCAACGATTTGTGTTGCGATGTCAAACGAACTCTTAGCTGATGGCGTGAAGATGTAGGCAACGCTACTCGGAGCCTCTTTCATGACCCTCGCAACAACTGAATCCCATCTTTCCTACATCGCGGCTCTTCAAGAAATGGCTCGCTCTGCGCTTCCGAGATATGGATTCCCATCCAATGTGCAGGTCGCACTGCTGAGCCATTCGGAGAATACGGTGTTCCGGCTCGACAATCCAAACACCGGTTGGCGCGCGGTGATGCGGGTGCATCGCGCCAACTATCAGACGCCTAACGCGATCCAGTCCGAGCTGGACTGGATGACGGCATTGAACGACGCCGGCATTGCTACGCCGCAGCCGCTACGCACGCTGGACGGTGAATCGCTGATCCAGGTGGAAACAGCCGCTGCCGGTAAAAGGATGATCGCCACATTCGCATGGGTGGAAGGCGACTTTCCCGATGAGGGGAACCTGCCCCCTTCACTGCAGAAATTGGGCGAATTGAGCGCGAGAATGCATCGGCAGTCACGCCAGTGGCAACGCCCTAGCTATTTCGAACGCCATACCTGGAGTCTCGACGACACCGTGGGCGAGAATGGCCGCTGGGGCCGTTGGCGAGATGCTCCCTGGCTCGACAGAGAACAGGTGAACGTGCTCGAGCGAGCGCGAGATTTGATGAGCTTGCGCCTGGCGTCGTTCGGGATGTCGCCGGACAAATACGGGCTGATCCACGCTGACCTGCGTATCGCAAACCTCCTGGTCAAGGGGCCCCGCACCACCATCATTGACTTTGATGACTGCGGCATCGGCTGGTTTTTGCATGATATGGCGACGGCGCTGAGCTTCATCGAACATCGGCCGGACCGCCGCGAGTTGATGCTGCGCTGGGCTGAGGGATATTCGCGCTATGGCGCGCTGACGCAAGCCGACATTGAAGAGTTTCCCACCTTCTTGATGCAGCGCCGCCTGCAACTGCTGGCCTGGATGGCGTCGCACAGCGAAACCGAACTGGCACAAAGCCTTGGTGAGAGCTGGGTGGCAGGGACAGCCGAGTTGGCAACAGACTATCTGCATCAGATGGGCTAATGGTCTGAAAATTGCTAGGATGGTCGGGAAATTATTTACCATGAAAATGGAGTCCGACCATGCCCAGTGCACCGCGCGTACCTCCTGCTTCTGACCGCCAGTCGTGTATTCTTTCTGCGGCAGCAACGGGTCTGCTTGAATTCATCCAGAGCGAAGGCGGCGACCCTGAGCGCATCCTCGGGGCTGCTGGCGCCGACTGCAACGCGATCGAGCAGCCTACCGCGCGGTTGAGCCTCGACATCTATTGCAACGCGATGGAGCAAGCCGCACGCCAGACCCAAAATGAGCACTTCGGCTTGCGCTTTGGCCAACAATTCATGCCTGCGGGGCTCGGCATGCTGGGCTATCTCGGGTTGACCTCACCTACGGTAGGCGAGGCCCTGCGCAACATGGGCGCCATGTTCCACCATCATCAGCAGCGTTCTCATCTGGGCCTTACCCAGGCTGACGGCCTTGCGTACGTTGAATACCGCATCACCGATCCCCTCATCACACAACGCCGCCAGGATGCCGAGTTGTCCATTGGGATGTTCTTCAATGTTCTACGGCAGGCCTTGGGCCAGCAATGGAGTCCGCTGGAGATTCGTTTCGAACATGGTGCGCTGCACGGCAAGGAGGAACACGAGCACATTTTTGGTGCTCCCATCCAGTTCTCCCAGGGGACTAATGCCATCGTACTTCGGGGAAGCGACCTGAATGCTCCGATGCCTGGTGCAGACGCTCATCTGCATAGCCTGATGCGCAACAACCTTCGCCAGTTGGGGCTGATAGCAGCAACAGAGGAGACCCTGGTAGACAAAGTCCGTGCGGTAATCCGCCTGCGACTTGATGACAGCGAGCCGACTCTGGACGAAATTGCCAGTGCACTAGGGATGGCGAACTGGACGCTGCAACGTAGATTGCGTACGGCCGGGCTCACGTATCAGGAGCTTCTTCTGGAGGTCCGCAAGGACATGGCGCTCGAGTATCTGAAAGACCCTGATCTACAGATTTCCGAACTAGCTTTCCTACTAGGTTATTCGGAAATCAGTGCGTTTTCTCGTGCCTTTCAGCGTTGGCACGGAATGTCCCCAACCGAATGGCGGCGTCAGCATCTTGTGGGACGCCCACGAGTTCAGTGAAATGGCCATCCGGTAGCGGTCTTGGTGACGGCCTCCTCGGAGGCCTTTTTTATTGTCGTTGACTATCAAGAAGCTGTGTTTCTGAGTCAAACGGAAAATCGGGTTGAGGCGGCAAGATACAAAGGCAACAGGGCGGAAGTTATGTTTTTCGTCGCCAGTTCGTCAGTCAGCAGCGCTCGCCAACCCATTGATAGGGACCCACCGTGCAACCACAACTCAATAAACAACGTCAGGTCATTGCCGCGATTGTCGGCAATGCACTCGAATGGTACGACTTTATCGTCTATGGCTTCTTCTCGGCCATTATCGCTCGACTGTTTTTTCCTGCCGACAACGAATACACCTCATTGCTGGTTGCCCTCGCGACCTTCGGCATTGGTTTCTTCATGCGACCGGTGGGAGGCGTCCTGCTCGGTCTTTATGCTGACCGCAAAGGCCGAAAGGCCGCGATGCAGGTCATCATCGTGCTGATGACACTGGCCATCGCAATCATCGCCTTCACTCCCACGTACGCCACTATCGGCATTGCAGCCCCCATCATGATTGTCGTCGCACGCATGTTGCAGGGTTTCGCGACCGGCGGCGAATACTCCAGTTCGACCGCATTTTTGGTGGAGAGCGCGCCAGCTCACAAGCGCGGACTGTATGGGTCATGGCAACTGGTTGGCCAGTGTCTCGCGGTCTTCTGCGGCGCCGGCATGGGCGCCCTGGTGACGCGTAATTTATCGCCGGAGGCTCTGGACAGCTGGGGATGGCGACTGCCGTTCGTCCTCGGCCTGCTGATCGGCCCTGTGGGTCTGTGGATCCGTCGCCATATGCATGAGACAGATGATTTTCTGGAAAGCGCCAACAAGCCTAATGCAGCGCCCATCAAGTTGCTCGATGTGGTGAAGACCAACCTGCGTGGCGTACTCGTGTCGATGGGGCAGGTCATCAACGGTACAGTGGCCTTCTACGTCGTCCTGGTGAACATGCCGACGTTCGCCAACAAGCAGCTGGGGCTTCCTCTTGACCAGGCCTTCATGGTGCAGATGATTGCCGTAGCGTTGCTCACTGCTGTCATCCCTTTTGCCGGTGCACTGTCGGACCGCCTTGGTCGTCGGACCGTTCTGCTCTATAGCTCTCTGGCCTTCCTGTTGATGGTGTACCCGCTGTTCGTCTGGGTCTCGGCAGCCCCCAGCCTGCCTCGTCTGCTGGTAATGCAAGTGCTTCTGTGCATCGTCATTGGCGCAAATTTCGGTCCGATGCCGACCGCCCTGTCGGAGCAATTCCCGACGCGCGTGCGTTCCACCGGCCTTGCTGTGGCCTACAATCTGGCAGCGATGCTGTTTGGCGGCTTTGCTCCGTTCATCGTGACATGGCTCACCAAGACATCGGGTTCGCCAGTGGCGCCAGCGTGGTATGTGCTGTTCGCCGCCTGTATCGGTGTTTCGGCAGCCTGGGCGATGCGTGACCAAAGTCCGGCGGCAAAGAACCGGCAGACTGAAGTCTTCGCAGGAATTGGAGAGATCAAGTGACAGAAGGAAAGCCCTCGCAAGCGAATCAAGGAGCAGAAAAGATGCACCAACTGGTCACGCTCGATGCACTGGCGTTGTCTGCTGCAATTCGCAGCAAGGAAGTCTCTTGCCGTGAAGTCATGCAAGCGTATCTGGAACATATCGAGAAGATGAACCCGCATGTGAATGCGATCGTCTCGCTCCGACCGCCGGAAGAACTGCTCGATGAAGCGAAACGCGCGGACCAGTTACTTGCGCAGGGCAGGTATCTCGGATGGATGCACGGCATGCCCCAGGCGCCGAAGGACCTCGCGTCGTGCAAAGGACTTCCTACCAGCAAAGGCTCTCCTCTATCGTCCATGGCGCCCGACCAGAGCGACGCAACGTGCGTGGCCCGTGTACGCGACGCCGGCGCCATTTTCATCGGAAAGACTAACGTCTCCGAATTCGGACTTGGCTCAAACAGCTACAACCCGCTGTTCGGCGTGACCAGGAACGCTTATGACTTCTCTCGCATCGCTGGCGGTAGTAGCGGTGGCGCTGGTGCGGCGCTGGCGATGCGTATGTTGCCGGTGGCCGACGGCAGCGACATGATGGGGTCCTTGAGAAACCCGGCGGCGTTCAATAATGTGTATGGCTTCAGGCCAACCCAGGGAAGAGTTCCTTACGGTTCCGGCGGGGAACTCTTTCTGCAGCAATTAAGTACGGAGGGCCCAATGGGGCGAACCGTGGCTGATGTCGCCCGACTTTTCGCGACCCAGGCAGGATATGATCCCCAGTGCCCTCTTTCCAGCGACACGGATGTCACTGGCGACGCAGCGCAATTGAAACGGGATTTCAAAGGCGCCCGAATTGGATGGCTCGGAAACTATGATGGCTACCTGCCGATAGAAGAGGAAGTCATGGTGCTGTGCGAGGCCGCGCTGTCGGACTTTGCGGACATTGGCTGTACGGTAGAGCAATGTCGACCTGACTATCCGATGGAAAAGCTCTGGGAAACGTGGCTCGTTCACCGGCAATGGCTAGTGGGCGGAAATTTGAGCGTCTACTTTGCTGATCCGGCGCGGCGTGGCTTGCTCAAGCCAGAGGCGCAATGGGAAGTGGAGTCAGGCCAGTACTTGACGGCCGCCGATGTTTTCCGCGCATCCATGGCACGCAGCGATTGGTATCGCGCCATTCACAAGCTCTTCGAACAATTTGATTACCTGCTGTTGCCCAGCGCACAGATGTTTCCGTTCGATGTGGCGACGAAGTGGCCGCGAAACGTAGCTGGTCGGGAAATGGACACCTACCATCGCTGGATGGAGGTAGTCATTGGCCCGACGCTGGCTGGATTGCCGGCGATGAGTGTACCGGTAGGGTTTGGCGCGAACGGTCTACCTATGGGAATGCAAATCATCGGTCCCTCCCGGGATGACAGAGGTGTTTTGCAGTTGGCGTATGCATTGGAAGGCTTGCGTCCGTGGAGCGCACAAGCTCCACTAGCTGTCATCGATGCACTCAGTCGATAGCCAGTCGGGATACCTGACAAACCGAGGTCGTGGATCTATTCTTTTAGATCGGGGAACATCTTTTTATTTGCAGAGAGTTAATAGATAGTGAAAATGAAATGACCGTATAACTTAATTTTCAAACTGCTGAAGTAGCCTTGCCTACGCAAATAATCTCGGTTCAAGGTCCTCAGCCATCCACCGCCATCCACCGCAAAATCGCACTTCCTCACCCCCAATCCTCACCGTCCCAAACATTGTTGCACCCTACCAACTAGTAACCCCGCCACTCGCCACGGCTCACCCAAAGCCCACCACAACTTCCTTGCGATTCCCCCACCCCTTCAATACCATCAAAAAAAACATTCGAGCGGATCGCAACCATGCACACCTTCAAGACGAGCGTCCTGAGCGTAGTCGCAAGCACTCTCGTCGTCACGATGGGATTGGTGTGCGCCCGCCCTGCCATTGCGCAATCGACCACGATTTCACCTGCGCCTGCAGGAAATGAATCCACCATCGAGATCAAGCTCGCCGATCTCAATGACGACAATCCCCTCATCAACTACCGCAAGGCCGTGATAGAACTGGCCATGAGAGCCAGCGGAAAATCCTACACTCTCACGGGCTGCCAGATCACCGAGGCGAGTACCTCCGACCGGCGCTTTGTCCAACTGATACAGGCCGGCCAATACTGCAACCTCATGGCCACTTCCGCGGGCGGTGAGCTCACGCGCGGCCTGGAAACCATTCCCTTCCCCATCTACCTGGGCGGCGGCGGCATCCGCGTGCTGCTGGCCCACCGCAAGAGCCTGGAAGCGGCTACCACCCTCCGTTCACTCAACGACCTGCGCAAGTTTCGCATCGGGTCCGGATCCGGTTGGGTCGATACCAGCATCATGCAAGCCAATGGCCTCACCGTCGTGCAAAGCAGTTACATGAACCTGTTCGAGATGCTCAAGGCGCAGCGCTTCGACTTCTATAACCGCTCCGTCTTCGAGGCCGTCGGCGAGCTGGAAAATTATGATCCCCAGCACCAGCTGGCCGTCGTCCCCGATCTCATCCTCTACTACCCTTCGGATCTCTTCTTCTACACCACGCCAGGCCGCGACGATATCCGCGATGCACTGCTCGATGGACTCAGGAAGATCCAGCGCAACGGCGCCCTGGCCGAACTGATCCAGAACCATCGCTCCACCCGCAATGCACGGGTGGCCCTGAAGTCGGGCAAGCTGCGGGTGCTGGCGCTGACCAATGAACGATTGACCCCGATAGAACGCGAAGCCCTGGAAACCTACAAGCTGGATTGGTTCAGGTAGCAGACCGGATGGCTCCACCTCTTGCACTGGCACGACCATGAATCAGAAATTCAACAGCCTAGCCGTCTACATCGCAATGGCGACCCTGCTTGCACTGAGCCTGCCTGTGGTCGTGGCGCTGACCGTCCTCAATGGCACGCGCGAAAGACAGATCAGCGCGGACATCAACAAGCTGGTCGATGAAAAGGTCGATATGCTGCGTCACGGTCTGGTCCTGCCGGTCTGGAATCTCGACCAGTCCGACATCATGGCGCTGCTGAAGGGGGCGATGCTGGACCGGCAAGTGGTCTCCATCGAGGTCATCGATCCGGAAGAAAAAGCCTTGGCCAGGAGGGCGGAGCCACAACGTAGCGCTGGTCACCTGATCCACCGCACCGCGCCCTTGGTGATGCAGCAGAACCAGCAGGATGTGAGCCTGGGCAGCCTGCACATCGTGGTGTCGGACCATCAGCTGCAGAAAAAGCTGGCTGCTGACAAAAGTTTCTATGCCCTTGTTCTGCTGGCGCAGGCGATCGTATCCCTGCTCATCATCGGCCTGCTGGTCTACCGCCGCATCCTGGGGCCCATCGGCAAGCTCACGCAGGCCACAGCACGTATCCAGCGCGGCAGCTTCGAGCAGGGTATCGACCTGCCGCAGCAGGATGAGATCGGCCAACTGGCGCGTCATATGGAAGCCATGCAGGCCAGCCTGAAGACGCTCTTCGATGAACAGGCGGCGATCCTTGGCAATATTCCCGCCGGCGTGCTGTTCGTGCGCAAGGGCAAGATCGTCTTCGGCAACGAGGCGGCGCAGGCGCAGCTGGCGCGCGATGATCGCAGGCTGGTGGGCGTGGCGGCCGAAGATCTGTTCGTGGAATCGGTGCAGCAGGCGGTGTATGTGGCCAGGGCCGTGGCGCGCTCCAGCGGCGCGGCGGGTGAGATCGTGCTGCTGCGCAACGCCAGTGGCGCCAGCTTCCCTGCGGAATTGCATACCTCGCTGATCGACCCCGCCCGTCCGGGGGAGCAGATCTGGGTGGTGATCGATGTGAGTGCGCGCCTGGAGGCGGAGAATCGTATCGACCAGTTGGCCTTCTATGATCCGGTGACACAGCTGCCCAACAAGAAGCTGTTCATGGACCGCCTGCGTCGTGGCCTGGACCGGCGGCGCACTTCAGGCCATGCGGGTGCGGTCTTCGTGATGGAAATCCATCGCGCCGACCTTTCTTACGGCAGCGTCAAGGCCGATGAGATGGAGCAGTTGCTGATCGAATGCGCGCGCCGCTTCTCAAGCTGCATCACGGCCGAGCAGACGGTGGCGCGGATGGAGGGTGAGAAGTTCGCGCTGGGTACTGAAATCAGGAGCAATGAACTGGCTGAATGCATCCGCTACTGCGAAGCGCTGGCCCAGCGCATCCTCGATGCGTTTACCGATCCGCAGAGCCTGAGCGCGGCGCGTTTCCCCTGTTCGGTCAACCTGGGTATCAACATCGTGCGCGATGAGCAATACGGGGCTTCGGAACTGGTGATGCAGGCCGAGCTGGCGATGGTGCAGTCACGGGCGGCGGGTCGCAATGTCTTCCGTTTCTTTGACCCGGCCATGCAGGCGCTGGCCAACCAGCGCAGCCAGCTGGAGGCCGAATTGCGCCAGGCGGTGGCGCGGCGCCAGTTCATCGTGTATTACCAGCCCCAGGTCACCTACGAGGGCGATGTGGTCGGGGCGGAGGCGCTGGTGCGCTGGCAGCATCCCATCCGCGGCATCGTCTCGCCGACGACCTTCATCTCGCTGGCCGAGGACATGGGCTTGATGGATGAGATCGGCCGGCAGGTGCTGCATCGCATCTGTACCGATCTGGAGAACTGGCAGCGCGAAGGATTGGCGCGTGACCTGGTGGTGGCCATCAATGTGTCGGCGCAGGAATTCAAGGTGGACAATTTCGTCTATCGCTTCCGCGAGATCATGCGCGAGCATCACGTGCCGAGTCATTCGGTGAAGGTGGAGCTGACCGAGAGCATGATGGTGGATCACATCGAGGATGTGATCACCAAGATGCAGGCCTTGCGGTCCAATGAAGTCTCGATCTCGCTGGACGATTTCGGGACGGGCTATTCGTCGCTGTCCTATCTCGGACGTTTTCCTATCGACCAGATCAAGATCGACCAGACCTTCGTGCGCGAGATGCAGAACGATGCGGCCATGGCCAGCATCATCCGCAGCATCATCATGCTGGGCCAGAGCCTGAACCTGTCCATCATCGCCGAAGGCGTGGAGACGGAGCAGCAGCGCGATTTCTTGCATGCCCAGGGCTGCCTGCTGTACCAGGGGTATTGGTACAGCAAGCCGATACCGGGCGAGCAGTTTGCCGATCTGCTCAATACGCCGGGCCGTTTCCGCTGATCCGTGTGGCGGGGGTCACCGCATCGGAGCGGGGCCGGCTTATGCGTTGCTGATGTAGGGCTTATGCGCCGTTGTACAGCGAAGCATCAGCGGCCTGGCCCTGGGTGGTGCTGCCTTCCATCGAGGGCTTGGCGGCCTGGGCCGGCATCGGCACGCCGTCGCGGGCGGCCTGCAGTTCGGCCATGACATCGGCGCGGGTCTTGCTGCTCTTGAAGGTGACTACGGGATAGTTGCTCTCGGCGGTCAGGTTGGCCTTGTCGCGGGCGGCGTCGGTGCTGACGGTGGATTGGGCGAAGGCCGACATCGAGCAGACGGAGACCAGGCCGGCGAGGATGAGGTGGGAAGTTTTCATGAGAAGCTCCTAGAGGGGATGTGCAAAAAACGTCAGCCGCGCTGCGCGGCCGTCCTGTCGATCCCGTCGCTGCGGCGGGTATCGTTGGAAGCCATTCTAGGGAGCCGCTGCGCACAGAAAGATTGCCCAGTCATTACAGATTTGTAATGAATCCGGCGCGGCGCTGGTTCAGAATACTGGCTTATCCGTCAGGAATCCGATCATGCATATCTTGTTGGTAGAGGACGAACCCAAGTCTGGCGACTACCTGCGCCGTGGCTTGACCGAGTCCGGCTTTGTGGTGGACTGGGTGCAGACCGGGGTCGATGGCCTGCATAATGCGCGCACGCTGGACTACAAGCTCATCATCCTGGATGTGATGCTGCCCGGCATGAATGGCTGGGACATCCTGCGCGAACTGCGCCGCACGCATGACACGCCCGTGCTGTTCCTGACCGCGCGCGACGAGGTGGAAGACCGCGTCAAGGGTCTGGAGCTGGGCGCAGACGATTACCTGGTCAAGCCCTTCGCCTACACCGAACTGCTGGCGCGGGTGCGCACCCTGCTGCGCCGTGGTCCCAGCCGCGAAGTCGATCTGATCGAATACGACGATGTGGTGCTCGATGTCCTGCGCCGCAAAGTGACCCGCGCAGGACAACGCATCGACCTCACCGCCAAGGAATTCGCGCTGCTGCACATGTTGATCCGCCGCCCCGGCGAAGTGCTCTCGCGTCCGCAGATCGCCTCCCAGGTCTGGGACATGAACTTCGACAGCGACACCAACGTGGTCGACGTCGCCGTGCGTCGCCTGCGCGCCAAGCTCGATGAGGGTTTCGAGAAGAAGCTGCTGCATACGGTCTGGGGCATGGGCTACGTGTTCGAGGTGCGGGAGGGGCGCGAGGTGCGTGAGGTGCGTGAGGAGCGCCCATGAGGCGCTTCGCGCCGGCTTCGCTGAGCCTGCGGCTGGTGGCGTTGTTCGGCTTGCTGGCCATGGTGATCCTGGCGGCGCTGGGGACTTATCTGTCGCATTCGCTGCACGTCCAGCTGGAGCGCCGCGATGACGAGGAGTTGGCCGGCAAGTGCCGCTCCATCAATCACCTGGTGGAGCATGCGGCGTCGCTGGAGGATATCCTGGCGCGGCGCCACCTGGTGCTGGACACCCTCACCGGCCATGACCAGCTGCTGGTGCGCATTGCCCGCGCCGACGGCAGCACCCTCCTGGAAAGCCACGACCCGACCCGCACCCCGCCCGGCATCGATCTCTCGCAGGTCGACATTCGCGCCTGGGATAGCATCCAGTCCTGGAAGCTGGGCGATCTGCGCGCCCGCTATGTCGCCAGCAAGCCAGTGACGCGCTCGGGCGAGCAAGCCGTCGTGCTGGTCGTGCGCACGGCCTCGGATCGCATGCTGCTGCTGGCTGAATATCGCTCTGATGTCTGGTGGGCCGCTGGCGTGGGCGCGCTTCTGGCCATCCTGATGAGCTACTTCCTGGTGCGCAGCGGCCTGCGGCCCTTACGGACCATGGCCGCGCAGACGCGGGCGGTGTCCGCCAACCGTCTCGATACCCGGCTGGACCTGCAGGCGGCGCCGCGTGAGCTGCATGAGATCGTCGAATCCTTCAACGAGATGCTGGACCGCCTGCATCGCAGCTTCCAGCAACTGAGCCAGTTCTCCGCCGATCTCGCCCATGACGTGCGCACCCCGCTCAACAACCTGATGGTGCAGACCCAGGTAGCGCTGGGCAAGCCCCGTGGCATCGATGAGTATCAGGCCCTGCTCAGTTCCAATATCGAAGAGTATGAAAGGCTGTCGCGGATGATGGAGAGCATGCTCTTCCTGGCGCGCGCCGAGAACGCCCATGTGGTGCTGCAATGGCAGGAACTGGATGTGGCCCAGGAATTGACCCGCATAGCGGATTATTTTGAAGGGATCGCCGACGAGGCCCAAGTGCGCCTGGTGGTGCAGGGCGCCGGACGCCTGCAGGCTGACGCCACGCTGTTGCGCCGCGCGGTGGGCAACCTGGTGGCCAACGCCATCCGCTACACCCCCGCTGATGGCGTGATCCGCTTGCAGGTCGACGCGGCCGGGGATGGCATGGAGATCAGCGTTTCCAATCCCGGCGCGGGTATTCCTGCCGAGCAGCTGGAACGCCTGTTCGACCGCTTCTATCGCGCCGATCCCTCGCGCAGCAGTGCGGGCGGTTCCAGCGGGCTGGGTTTGGCCATCGTGCGTTCGATCATGATGCTGCACGGTGGGCAAGCTTCGGTGACCAGCTCGCCCGGCCAGCTGACGGTGTTCAGCCTGCGATTCCCCGGTCGCAGTGCGGTGTAGAGGTCAGCGTCAGGCCAGCACCAGCGCTGCCCGCGGATGATGCAATGTCAATCGGACGCCCGGTGCTCTTCCTTGGGCAGTGCCAGCAGCGTGTGTCGCAGAAGGTCGGGCAATTCCATTTCCAGTGCCTCTGCCAGAGCTTCCATGTTGTCCACGGAGATGTTTCTTTCCCCGCGTTCAACTTCGCTCAGGTAGGTGCGACTGATGTCAGCCCGGAAGGCAAGCTCTTCTTGCGACATCTCTTTAAGCCGGCGAACTCTGCGAACATTTTGTCCAAAGATGAGCCGGGCGCTCGGTGGAGTCTCAGTGGTTTTCATGAGCGCAAGGATCAGGCGGCTAGTAACGACGGTCGATTAGCTACAATTACTAAGGCACCTACTATCGGTGACATGATAGTTATACTCGCGAATCTCTCTGTATTTAATCGAAATTTATCGAGAATAACTTCAGTCTTTAAGCGAGTCATTTATAGAAATATTTTCAGTACGTGCTCGATAAATTTGGGGAATTCCACCGAGATTGAATCGACGGTTCTCGTAGAGCGAGTGAAATTTTTGTTTCCGATCCTTTTCTGATTCTCATGGACAAGCAAGACGCACTTCGCCGGACCAAGCGGCTCGCATTCATCTGTCTGCTCGCGGCAGCCGCCCTCTTCATCATCGCCTCGCTGGCCCCGCCGTCCTGGTGGAGCGGCCTGCTGCGCGCCATGGCTGAGGCTGCCATGGTGGGGGCGCTGGCGGACTGGTTCGCCGTGAGTGCCTTGTTCCGTCGCATTCCCCTGCCCTTGCTGTCGCGCCATACCGACATCATTGCTCGCAACAAGGAGCGCATCGCCCACAACCTGGCCGTCTTCGTGGAAGAAAAATTCCTCAGCCCGCAGTCGCTGGCCGCGCTGATACGCCGGCATGATCCGGCGCAGCACCTGGCCCGCTGGATGGCCCTGCCGGAGAACGCCGCGCGCCTGGGCGGCTACATGGCGCGGGCGGTGGGCGGCGTACTCATGCTCACCGATGACCGTCGCATCCAGTCCTTCCTGCGCCAGGGCTTGCATGCGGCGGTAGGCAAGCTGGACCTGTCGCATTCACTGGCCGCTGTGCTCGACACCCTGACCCTGGACGGCCGGCACCAACAGTTGCTCGATCGCGCCATCATCGAACTGGCCGCCCTGCTGAACCGCGAGCAGACCCGGATCTTTATCGCCGAGCGCATGGTGGATTGGCTGCGCCAGGAATATCCCAAGATCGAGAAGATCCTCCCCTCGCAGTGGATAGGCGAGAAATCCGCGCAGACCCTGGCTGACATCCTCGACAAGCTGCTTAGCGGCATCGCTGAGGACCCCCAGCATTCACTGCGCCGCGCCTTTGACGAGCAGGTCGCGCGATTCATCGTGCGCCTCAAGGAAGACCCTGCCCTGCGCGAACGTGCCGACACCTTCAAGCGCGAGTTGCTGGAAGGCGAAGCGGTCCATGCCTACGTGGGCGGCCTGTGGGACAGTCTGCGCCAATGGCTGCGCGCCGACCTGGAGCGCAGCGATTCGGTCTTGCGCCGCCACGCCCAGGACGCCACCCAATGGATAGGCCAGGCGCTGCAGGACGACGCCGCGTTGCGGGCCTCGCTCAACACCCATCTCGAGCACGCCATCGCCAGCTTGAGTCCCGAGCTGGCGCAGCTGCTCTCGCGTCACATCAGCGACACCATCCGCCAATGGGAAACGGTCGAGCTGTCGCGCCAGGTCGAACTCAATATCGGCCGCGACCTGCAGTTCATCCGCATCAATGGAACCCTGGTGGGCGCACTGATCGGCGCCGTGCTGTTTGGCCTGTCAGCGCTGATGCAATGGCTGGTGCACGGCGTTTGAACATGCCGATGCCGACGGCCTACTGATCCATCTCCTTGAGCGTCTTGCGCATGATCTTGCCGGTCGCCGTGGTGGGCAAGGCCGCCACGAAGCTGATCAGGCGCGGATACTCGTGCGCCGCCAGTTGCGCCCGGACGTGCTGCTGCAACTCGGCCTTCAAGGCCTCGTCGGGCGTGACGCCATCCTTGAGCACTACGAAGGCCTTCACCACCTCGGTCCGCAAGGCGTCCTTGACCCCTACCACCGCGGCGATGCGCACGGCCGGATGGCGCATCAGGCATTCCTCGATGGCGGCGGGTCCGATGCGGTAGCCGGCGCTGGTGATGACGTCGTCGTTGCGGCCCAGGTAGCGGATGTAGCCTTGTTCATCCATGCTGCCCAGATCGCCCGTGAGCAGGAAGTCGCCAGCGAATTTCTCGCGCGTGGCTTCCTCGTTGCGCCAGTAGCGCAGGAACATCACCGGATCAGGGGCGCGGATGGCGATATTGCCGACCGTGCCGTGCGGCAGCACCTGGCCTTGCTCATCGACGATCTGCACTACATGGCCGGGCACAGCGCGCCCCATGCTGCCGGAGACCGATGGATAGCAATGCGAGGAAGACGAGACCACCAGGTTGCATTCGGTCTGGCCGTAGAACTCGTTGATGGTGACACCCAGCGCTTCCCGCCCCCAGGCGATCAGGTCGTCACCCAGCGTCTCGCCGCCGCTGGCCACGCTGCGCAGCGAAAAGTCCGCCTGCGCGCGCACCGTCGCGGCGCCGCGCAGCATCTTCAGCGCCGTGGGCGGAAAGAAGACGTTGCGGATCTGATGCCGCGCCAGCAGTCCGAATACCTCCGCGGCATCGAATTTTTCCAGACGCCGCGCCACCACGGCCACTCCGTGGTACAGCGACGGCAGCAGCACATCGAGCAAGCCGCCGATCCAGGCCCAGTCGGCGGGTGTCCAGAAGCGGTCGCCCTCTTGCGGGAAGCTGTCGTGCGACACCTCCACGCCCGGCAGATGGCCCAGCAGCACGCGGTGCGCATGCAGCGCGCCCTTGGCCTTGCCGGTGGTGCCGGAGGTGTAGATGATCATGGCCGGATCATCGGCTAGCGTCAGCACCGGATCCAGCTCGGCAGGGGCGGCGTGCAGGCGGTCCCAGAAGTCGGTGGTCTGCGGCAGCACCAGGTCTGACGATTCCACGCAGAACACCAGCCTGAGCGCCGGCAGTTCCCCTGCCAACGTGGCCTTTTCCATCCCGCTGGCATCGGTCACCAGCGCGACCGCGCCGCTGTTGTCGAGCCGGTAAGCGATGGCGTCCGGCCCGAACAGGTAGAACAGCGGCACCGTGATGGCGCCCAGCTTGTAGGCGGCGAGATGGGTGATGACCGTCTCGATGCGTTGCGACAGGTAGATGCCGATGCGGTCACCGCGCCCGACGCCGGCTGCACGCAGGGCATTGGCGAATCTGTCGCTGAGGATCTTGAGCTGGTCGTAGCTGTAGCTCGTGACGCTACCGTCGGCGTCTTCGCAGATGATGGCCGTGCGCCCACTGCCGTCGGCCCAGCGGTCGCAGGCGGCCTGGGCGATGTTGAAGTGGGTGGGGATCTGCCATTCGTAGGGTGAAGGGTTGCCGGCGCGGTAGTGTGCGGCGCTGATCACAGAGCGGGGTGCGATATTGGGGGGCACTTCGTGTCTCCTATGGGATGTTCGATGGGGCTGCCTGCAAAGGGGCTGGGCTCCTCAGTCACCGGGATCCGGCATGCCGCCTATCATAGCGTCCCCAATGACGATCGGCATGGACGCGGCCAAGTGCATTTGCACGATGCGCGGTCGAAATCCGACGAATTCGGCAGCCAATCTGCTCCCCTTCACCAAGCGGTGCTCTGGTCTCCGCTAGCATGAACTCTCCCTTCGCCACCTGCCGTTCCCCTCCTGCGCCACCTGCCGTGCGCACGGCTGCGGACGGATTTCTGCAAGGATTTTCCCATGCTCTACCGGATACTTTCCGAGGCGCTTTCCACCTGGACGCAGAAGGCTCGCGCTATTCGCTTGCGTCTGCCGCCCTCTCATCAAGCACTGCAGGATGCACTGCTGGTCATGCACGTGACGGGGCGCGAATCGCTGTGCGGCGCCATGGAATATGAACTTCTATGCCTGACTTCGCGCGAAGATCTGGCTCTCGAGGATTTCGTTGCACTGCCTGTGGAAATCCAGCTGGTCACGGATCTGGGCCTGCTGCGCACGGTGTGCGGCTTCATCGCTGAGGCCCATGCAGGCCAGCTGGATGACGAGCTCGTCAGCTATCGCCTGGTGCTGCGCGATGCCCTGAGCCTGATGGGCCATCGCATCAACACTCGCGTCTTCCTGCGGGCCAGCGAAGCCGATGTGACGCAGGCGCTGGTGAGCGAGTGGCGGCAACGCAGTCCCCTGATGGCCAGCAGTTTCGAGGTGGACTGGTCACTGCTGGCAGAGCGCTTCCCCGCGCGCGAATTCATCATGCAGCACAACGAATCCGATGCCGACTTCCTGCGGCGCCTATGGAAACGTCGTGGCATCAGCTGGTTCATCCGCCCCGGTGAGCCGCCTTTACCTCACCAGGCGGGCAGTCCGCGCCATACCCTGGTGCTGTTTGACGACGCCGTGCAATTACCGCGCAATGCAGCTGGCGCCGTTTCCTACCGGCAGGATCACGCGCCTGCAGAAGAGGATGGTATCGTCCGCTGGCTGGGTACCCGTCGTCTGCGCGCGGGCAGTGTCAGTCGGCATGCCTGGGATCACGCGCAGGATGGACCCATGCGCAGCCAGGTGAATACGGTAGCCGAGCAGGGCGAGCTGGGCGACCACTTCGCTCGGCTGCTGGATGACTATTTCATCGAAGCGCCGCATATTGCCGATGATCGCGAGGACTTCCACCAGATTGCCACTGCGCGCATGCAGCGGCTGGCGCAGGAGACTGCAGAGTTCCAGGCCGACTCCACCATTCGTGCGCTACGGGTGGGGGAATGGATCGGCGTAAAGGATCATCCCGAACTGGACCGACGGGCTGCGCATGAGCGCGAATTCGTCATCACCCGGTTGGAGGTGTACGCCGAGAACAACTTTCCTGCCTCCCTCGACGAGCACGTCCGGCTGGTTGCGCGGCATCATGAAAGCTCCCTTGAGGACCTGGCGCCCCTGCGCCGCCGCTGCCTCGCACAAGGTCGGCGTTACCTGAATCGCTTCACCTGCGTGCGTCGGGGCACGCCGCTGGTCGCGGCCTTTGATCCACGCGTGGACCTTCCCGCAGTGCGCGTACAGAACGCCCATGTGGTCGGTCCGGCCGGCGAGGAACTGTACTGCGATGCGTTGGGCCGCATCAAGCTGCGGTTTCACGGTACGCGTATGCAGGACCACCAGCATGCGGGTGGTGCAGGCGCCAGCGGCAGTGAACGGGATTCGGCCTGGGTGCGCGTAGCCAGCCATTGGGCGGGCCGGCAATGGGGCGCGATCAGCCTGCCGCGAGTGGGCGATGAAGTCCTCGTCGATTTCCTGGGCGGTGATCCAGACAAGCCCATCGTGGTCGGCCGAGTGTACAACGGCCAATCCCTGCCACCGGCGTTCAGCCGGGTTGGCAGCCTGCCGGGAAACCGCTTCCTGGCAGGCATCAAGAGCAAGGAAATCCAAGGCCAACGCTACAACCAACTACGCCTGGACGACACGCCGCAGCAGATCAGCGCCCAGCTTGCCTCGCAGCATGGGCAGAGCGAACTGAACCTGGGTTGGCTTACCCATCCTCGTGCAGGAGGTCGTAGTGATGCGCGTGGCGAAGGCGCCGAGCTGCGCACCGACCAGGCCCTGGCACTGCGCGGCGGGCAAGGCGTACTGATCAGTGCCGTGATGCGCCAGGAGGCCAGCGGTACGCAACTGGATCGTGCGGAGATGCTGGGTCTGCTACACGTGCTCCAGGACGTGCAGCAGCAACTAGCCACCCTGGCCCAGACCCATCATGCGGACGATACCCAGCTCCAGACATTCAGCCGGTTGCGCGATCAGCTTGATGCCTGGGAGGCCGGCAGCAACACGCAGGCCAAGAGCGATGGTGGCGGCAAGCCGATGGTCGCCGTGACTGCGCCGGCGGGCGTGGCCATCACCAGCGACGAAGGGGTGGCCCTTGGCGCACAGAAGGAAATTGATCTCATCAGCGTGGGCAACACGCAATTCTCCGCCGGCAAGAAGCTGCTGGCACGTGTGGCCGAGAGCATCTGTCTGTTCGCCCAGCGCCTGGGCATCCAGCTGGTTGCCGCCAACGGAAAGCTGCAGTTGCAGACCCATGGCGGTGACGTTGAAGTGACTTCGGCTCGCCGCATCGTCCTGACCGCAGCGGACGAGATCGTCCTGCAGGCGCCTCGCCTACGGCTGCAGGCGCAGGGGGCGCAGATTGATCTGGGAGGTGGCGTCATCACCCAGCAAAGCAGCGGTGACCACGTCATCCGTTCCGGCAATTTCCATCATGTGAGCGGCGCCGACAGCCAGCCTCCGGGCGTGGAGCTGCCAGCCAGCACGATGCGAACTGACGAGCGCTTCATCCTGGCGCGGCGCGGCAGTGGCCGGCCCCATGTGCGGCAGCGCTATCGCATCGAGCTTGATGACGGCAGCGTCATCGAAGGCGTCACCGACGAACAGGGTCGCACGGCATTGAGTCAAGACATGGCCATGCGGATCGCGCGCCTGCGCATTGTGAAGGAGTAGAAGATGAGCGGATTCGAACCGACACGGCTGGTCGGCACGACCTGGGATGACGACGGCAATGATGTGGCGCAGTCGGTGCTGACCGGACAGAACATGAAGGTCAGAGCCCTATGCCTGACCACGCCGGACGTGGTAGTGCCTATCCTGTTTGTGCCAGGCATCATGGGGACCCGACTCAAGGTCACCGGACGCGACAAAGGACCGGCGTGGTTTCCGCCGGAGTCCACGTGGGAGAGCCTCGTGCTGGCGTTCAAGCACCTGGTCCGTACGCCGGCAGACCGGCAACGTCTGCTCAACCCCGACACCACCGAGGTCGATGAAGACGGGCCCGCTTCTCCAGACGACACCAGCAAGACGCTACTCTCGCTGGCCCCCGGCAATACCGATGCCGAGCGCATCAAGTGGCGGGGCTGGGGACAGCTTCACGCAGATAGTTATCTAGGGATTCTTTCGATGCTGGAGACCAGCATGGCGATGATCTTCGATCCTGCCAGCCAGGGGACATTGCTTACTTCCCGATGGAAGGAGCTGGTCATGGATCGCCAGGATGCGGCCAAGCTGGGCGCCCAGAAACCTTTTGTTCCGTTGGAGGAAGACCACTTGCGGGATGCTGCCGAATTGCTCTATCCGGTGCATGCCGTTGGCTACAACTGGTTGCAGAGCAACAAGGTATCGGGCCAGCGATTGGCTGGCGAGATCGAGCGTATTACGGCGTATTACCGCAGCAAGGGGAAAAGTTGCGAGCAAGTGATTCTGGTCACGCACAGCATGGGCGGTCTGGTGGCGCGTGCTTGTGCGCAATTACCGGGAATGGCTGAACGTATTCTGGGCGTAGTCCACGGCGTGATGCCCGCCATCGGCGCACCGGCCACCTACAAGCGCATCCGGGCTGGGTTTGAAGGGATGGCTCAGGTGGTCCTCGGCCGCAATGCTGCCGACTGCACTGCCGTGATGGCCAATGCGCCGGGACCCTTGGAGTTGCTGCCTACTGCGCAGTACAAGACCTGGACCAATCAAGGAGAGCGGCACTGGTTGCGCACCAGCTATCGGGCTATTGGCCAGCGAGGAATGCCTGAGGAGATGGACAGCTTTTTGGGCGAGGGGGACCCGTATGCGGAGATCTATCTGAACAATACGTTGGATTGGTGGAAGCTGGTGCGGGAGGAGCTGATTGATCCGGCGGGGAAGGAAGACAAGGAACGGGCGAGGAGTGAAAACAAGGTGCTGGCGCGGGAGGATGCAAAATCCTCTGATTTTGAGCAATTTGCAAAGAGAATGGACAAGGCGCTGACACTTCATCAACAGATTGAAGACCAATATCACCCCAATACCTACGCGTATTACGCGGCCGACCCACAACAGCCTGCTTGGAACGAGATCAACTGGAAGTGTGGTCCGATGGTGCCTGGCGATCCCGCCAAAGCGCAACTGGCAGAAGATGATCTGAACGGGATGTTGGAGCTGCGCTTTGGCGAGCATCATCGCCGCTTCTTCACACTTCAGGATGGCACTGGCCCTGGAGATGGCACGGTTCCGGCGGAATCGGGTGGTGCTCCCAAGCCACACGTTGTCCAGCTGTTCAAGCATGAGGGCAAGCAGAAGTCCCACGACAGCTATGACCACCAGTTTTCCTACAACGCCAAAATTGCACAGGCGGTCACCCTCTATTCCATCATTAGGATCGTCAGCTCGTCGACGCATTTTAAAACACCCTCAGGAGATAAATGCGTATAAAAAAATCGCTTCGCCGCATCGCCATATCGGCCTTTACAGTTTGGCTTTTTTTGTCTGGAGATTTCTCACCTCAACAAGGATCGCACATCATGAACACATCCCAGGCACACGAATCCGGTTCGGCCCCGTCAACTTTTTGTACGGGTCGTTTCCTAATTGATATGCCTGCGGGCTCGGTGCTCAGCGGCGGCAATTATCGCTACGATTTTGTGCGGCTGGATAAACCAAAAGCCATGACCTTGGAAGAGTTCGAGGTGGAAATGGCAACCAAGGAAAAGACCCTCAGCTCGACAAAGCATAAGGTCGAGCCCAGTCTATTGCGCTTGTTGGTAAAACCAGATCCCTACTCATGGATTTTCATCTATTGGGAGGAGAGCTTTGTGACATCAATTGCGCAGGTAGATGGATACCGCTGGATTAACGGGACACGTTACCTGTTCAGGAGTCACGCAGGCATGAGTAAGCCTCGTACCGGCACGATGAGTCGCCAGGACTACGCCATCGAGGGCATGCGCAAGATGCTCTCCAGCCTAAAAAAAAGGTCGACGCATGAAATTCCCTCGGAGCCGGGCTATTGCTTCGAAGGTGGTTTCATCGCCAACCCCGAATGGGAGATGGAAGAAGCGGCCATCGACATCGACATCGCCGGCCACCCTGACGCGTTCGTTTCCATATGGTTCTATCCGCTATCCCGCCGGGCGCACAGTGCCCCCTTGCTGGACCGCGTCGGCGGCGTACTGCAAGCGCTGGGCCGGATGGCCACCTCAGTACATGTGCTGCGGAGGGGAGACCGTCAGGTGGGTCCCTACAAGGGTCAGGAATTCCTGGTCACTGCCCCCAACAGCGGCGGCCTGCGCGGCCACAGCTTCATCTGGGAGACCGAGGGGGAGGGCACTCTTGATGCGCCAGCACTCAAGATCGAATTGACGACCGGCCATCGTGACAAGAACGGCAATCCGCAGCAAACCAGACTGACCAATGAAGAGGCCATGAAGTTGTGGGACGAGGTGCTCGATAGTTTCCGCCTGCGTCCTGTTGTTGCCCCCCAAGAGAATCAGCCATGACCTGTTTAGTCTGCACTCTTCCTATTTGCGTGCGTACCGGTGCCTCTGAATTCACCGGTCTGTGAGAAATGACCATGGGAAAACCACTTCGCCTTATTGTCACTGCGGCCATGCCGATCTTGTTGTGGTTGTCCGGAGATATCTCGTCTCGACAAGGATTGCACATCATAAACACAGCTCAGGCAAACGAATCCGCTCCTGCCGTCTCTACTTTTTGTACGGGTCGTTTCCTAATTGATATGCCTGCGGGCTCGGTGCTCAGTGGCGGAAATTATCGCTACGACTTCGCGCGGCTGGATAAACCCCGAGCCATGAGCCTAGAAGAATTCGAGGCGGAAATGGCCACAAAGGAAAAGAAGCTGAGATCGACAAAGCATGAAACCGAGCCTAGCTTATTGCGGTTATTAATTAAATCTGATCCGCATTCATGGATATTTGCCCATTGGGAATACGACTTTAGCGAGCATATTGTATTAGTGGACGGATATCGCTGGATTGATGGCACCAGGTTTCTCTTCAGAAGCAAAGCAGGCATGAGCAAACCCCCTTCCGGCACAAAGAGCTATCAGGAAGACGCCATTGACCGCATGCAAACAATACTCGCTGGCCTGCGCAAACGATCAACGCATGAGATTCCCACTGAGCCCGGTTATTGTTTTGAGGGTGGCTTCATCGCCAATCCCGAATGGGAAATGGAAGAAGCCGGCATCGACATCGCCGGCCACCCTGACGCTTATGTTTCGGTATGGTTCTATCCGCTCTCTCTCCGAGCGCACAGTCAGCCCTTGTTGGACCGCGTCGGTGGCGTGCTGCAAATGCTGGGCCGCATGGCCACCTCAGTACACGCGCTACGGAGGGGAGACCGTCAGGTGGGTCCCTACAAGGGCCAGGAATTCCTGGTCACCGCCCCCAACAGCGGCGGCCTGCGCGGCCACAGCTTCATCTGGGAGACCGAGGGCGAGGGCACGCTTGATGCGCCAGCACTCAAGATCGAATTGACGACCGGCCATCGCGACAAGAACGGCAATCCTCAACAAACCAGACTGACCAATGAACAAGCCATGAAGTTGTGGGACGAGGTGCTGGATAGTTTCCGTCTGCGCCCGGTCGCCCATCCCCAGGAGACTCGGCCATGACCCGTCCAGCAGCTGCCGCCGGCCCGATGCGTCTGGTTCCGACAGCCTGGGACGAGGTGGGCAATGATGTGATGCAGTCAGTACTGACCGGCAAGTCGATGAAGGTGCGTGCCCTGTGCCTGACTACGCCAGATGTAGTGATACCTATCGTATTCGTACCCGGCATCATGGGCACGCGGCTCAAGGTCAAGGGACGTATCAAGGACGCCGCATGGTTCCCACCCGACGGCGGATGGGAGTCCCTGGTGCTGGCCCTCAGGCATATCGGTCGTACTGCCGCAGATCGCCAGCGATTGCTCAATCCAGCTACCACCGAAGTGGACGATGACGGGCCCGCTTTTCCAGATGACATCAGCAAGACCCTGCTGGGCTTTGCTCCCGGCAAGACCGATGCGGAGCGCATCAAGTGGCGAGGCTGGGGGCAACTTCATGCCAGCAGCTATTTGTCGATTCTGTCGTTGCTGGAGAGCAGCATGGCCTTGATCTTCGACCCGGCCAGTCAGGGGAAGAAGCTCACTTCGCATTGGCAAGACCTGGTGATGTCGCGCCAGGATGCGGCCAAGCTGGGCGCGCAGAAGCCGTTCAAGCCTTTGCAGGAAAGGCAGTTGCAGGACGCCGCCGAATTTCTGTACCCCGTCCATGCGGTGGGGTACAACTGGCTGCAGAGTAACAAGGTGTCGGCACAGCGGCTGGCCAGCGAGATCGAACGTATCACAGCCTATTACCGCAGCAAGGGAAGAAGTTGCGAGGAGGTGATTGTGGTCACGCACAGCATGGGTGGCTTGGTGGCAAGGGCTTGCGCACAGTTGCCGGAGATGGCCGAGCGCATCCTGGGAGTGGTGCATGGCGTGATGCCAGCCATTGGCGCACCGGCGACTTACAAGCGCATCCGGGCAGGATTCGAGGGCATCGGACAGGTGGTGCTGGGACGCAACGGTGCGGAGTGTACGGCGGTGATGGCCAATGCGCCCGGACCGCTGGAGTTACTGCCCACGGCGCAATACAAGACCTGGACCAATCAGGGCGAGCGGCATTGGTTGCGAGTGAGTTATCTGGGGATCGGGCAGCGCGGGCTTCCCGAGGAGATGGAGAGCTTCCTGGGTGAAGGGGACCCTTACGCGAAGATCTATCTCAACAATACGGCGGATTGGTGGAAGTTGATCCGTGAAGATTTGGTTAATCCAGCGGGTCGGGAAGACAGAGAGAGAAATACAAGAACGGAAAGGGCTCTCCACGGCAATCTTCGTAGGCCAGACTTCGATAGGTATGCGCAGAACTTACAAAAGGCCTCTGAATTACACAAGCTCATTCACCAAAGATATCACCCGAGAACCTACGCCTATTATGCAGCGGATCCTCAACGTCCTTCTTGGAACGAAGTGCAATGGAAGTGTCCGGTCTCTCTTCCAGACGATATTAAAACCGCGAAGCATCGGGACGATAACTTGAATGGCGAGATATTCCTAGCGTTCAAGAAAGATATTGCACGCCGTTTTGTCTTGCAGGATCCGAGCGGGCCCGGTGACGGAACCGTACCGGCGGAATCCGGTGCTGCGCCAACTCCGTATGTCCTGCAGATTTCAAGCATGAGGGAAAACTGAAGGGCCATGATAGTTACGACCACCAGTATTCCTACGACAGCAAGATCACGCAGGCAGTGACCCTCTATTCCATCGTCAGCATCGTCAGCGAGTCGGAATGGGTGCGAAGGGACTTCAATAAATCATGAATCTCAAGAGTTCGTTTTTCATCAATGGCATCTCGATAGTGTTATGTACTGTTGCGATGTCTGGAGACCTGTCAATTTATCCCGGATCTGGAAGCATGAAAAAACCACCTAGCCCCATGACTACCTTCTGTGTCGGCCGCTTCCTGATTGATGTACCAAAAGGCTCAACGTTAAGTGGTGGAAATTACATCTATGACTTTACGCACATTGAGCGACCGCAAGCCTTAGAGTTCGAGGAATTTTCCGCTCGTCTCGCAGAAAGGGAGCGCTTGCTCAAAGAGGAAAAGCACAATAGCGAACCAAGTCTCCTACGCGTGGTGGAATCACCTGACGTCCATTCCAGAATACATGTGTACTGGGAAAGTGCCTTTATTACTGCCGCTGCTGAGGTCGATGGGTATCTCTGGATGGATGGGGTCCAGTTTCTCCTGAAGACCTGGGCAGGAACGAGCCCGCCTCCCCCTGGGATCACCAGCCGGCAAGACTACGCCGTTGCACGAATGCGAGAGACGCTCGCGAACCTGAGAACTCGTCAAGATGACGATATTCCCACTGAGCCCGGATATTGTTTCGAAGGCGGCTTCATCGCCAACCCGGAATGGGAAAACGAAGAAGCCGGCATCGACATCGACATCGCCGGCCACCCCGACGCCTTTGTCTCCGTCTGGTTCTACCCGTTGTTGATGAGCAAGCACGACAAGCCTCTTCTGACGCGCATGAGCAGTGCAATCCAGTCGCTGGGCCGCCTGGCCGCCGCCGTGCGCGTGCTGCGCAAGGGCGAGCGCCAGGTTGGTCCCTACACAGGCCAGGAATTCCTGGTCAGCGCCCCGAATAGCGGTGGGATGCGCGGCCACAGTTTCATATGGGAGACCGAGGGCGAGGGAACGCTCGACACGCCTGCGCTGAAGATCGAATTGATCACCGGTCATCACGATAAAGACAGCAATCCGCAAAAGACAAAGTTGAGCGATGCTCAGGCGATCCAGCTTTGGGATGAGGTGCTCAATAGTTTCCGCCTGCGTCCCGTTGCCGATACAGAGGAAAGCCAGCCATGATCATGCAGTCAAAAGGCCCTGGCCCCACGCGCTTAGTCCCGACCGCCTGGGACGAACAAGGCAACGATGTCGCCCAGTCGGTCTTGACCGGCCAGCGCATGAAGGTGCGCGCCTTGTGTTTGACCAGTCCGGACATCGTAATCCCCGTCGTGTTTGTGCCCAGCATCATGGGCACGCGGCTCAAGCTCAAGGGACGCGGCAAGGGGCCGGCGTGGTTTCCTCCGGAGGGCAAATGGGAAACTCTGGCGCTGGCGCTCAAGCATGTCGGCCGCACCGCAGCTGATCGGCAGCGATTGCTCAATCCCGATAATACCGAGGCGGACGAAGACGGCTCGGCCTATCCCGACGACATCAGCAAGACGCTGCTGGCCTTTGCCCCCGGCAAGACCGATGCCGAGCGCATCAAATGGTGGGGCTGGGGCAACTCCACGCGGACAGCTATTTGTCCATTCTTTCACTGCTGGAGAGCAGCATGGCCTTGATCTTCGATCCCGCAAGCCGGGGCAGGAAGCTGACTTCACATTGGCAGGAACTCGTCATGGCGCGGCAGGATGCGGCTAGGCTGGGGGCGCAGAAGCCCTTCACGCCGCTGCAGGAAAAGCAGTTGCAGCAGGCTGCTGAAGCGCTCTATCCGGTACACGCCGTGATGCCGGCCATTGGCGCACCGGCCACCTATAAGCGGATCCGCGCCGGATTTGAGGGTGCCGGGCAAGTGGTGGGAGCCGCCCCGAAGCCGCATGTCGTGCAGCTTTTCAAGCATGAAGGAAAGCGAAAAGGGCATGAAAGCTATGACCATCAGTTCTCTTACAACGCTCCGATTTCACAGGCGGTCACCCTCTATTCAATCATCAGGATCGTCAGTTCTTCCAAGCTGGTGGCTAATGCTTTTGAAGAAAGCGGATCATGAAAATATCTCCGCGTTCAAAGGTCGTCCTGGCAGTGTTGATCTTGACGTCCTTGTCTGGAGACCTTTCACCTTATCAAGGATTGCGCATCATGAATTTTGCCCAAGCAAGCCGAGCTGTACCTTCCGTCTCAACGTTCTGTACTGGGCGTTTTATGTTGGATATGCCAGCAGGTTCGACACTCAGTGGAGGCAATTATCGATATGACTTCGCTCGGCTGGAGGCGCCCCAAGCCATGAGCCTGGAAGAATTTGAGGCAGAACTAGATGCCAAGGTAAAGACTCTCAGATCAATCAAGCATGAAACCGAACCTAGTCTGTTGCGAATGCTGATCAAGCCTGATCAACATTCGCGAATCTTGGTCTATTGGGAGGAGAGCTTTATCGAGGAAATCGCGCAGGTAGAGGGATATCGCTGGATTGATGGGACGCGCTATCTGTTCAAGACAGAGGCCGGCATGAGCCCACCTCCTGCGGGCATGCCAAGTTATCAGGCCGACGCGATAGAACGAATGCGACTAACGCTTGCCGCCCTGCGCAAGCGGGCTACGCATGACATTCCCCAAGACCCCGGCTACTGCTTCGAAGGTGGCTTCATCGCCAATCCGGATTGGGAAAACGAAGAAGCCGGTATCGATATCGACATTGCCGGCCACCCTGATGCCTTTGTCTCCCTCTGGTTCTACCCCCTGGCCATGAGCAAGCACGACCGCCCGCTGCTTGATCGCATGAGCAGCGGGCTGCAGACGCTAGGTCATCTCGCCACCGCCGTGCGTACCCTGCGCAAGGGCGACCGCCAGGTCGGCCCTTACCAGGGACAGGAATTCCTGGCCACCACGCCCAACCGCGGCGGTGGACGCAGTCACAGCTTCATCTGGGAGACCGAAGGCCAAGGTACGCTCGATACCCCCGCCATCAAGATCGAACTGACCACCGGCCATCACGACAAGAACAGCAATGCGCAAGCGACCAGAATGTCCGATGCGCAAGCCCTGCAGCTGTGGGATGAGGTGCTGAACAGCTTCCGCCTGCGCCCGGCCATCCCGCCTCAAGCCTCCAGCCCGTCACCATAGCGGGCACAGGCCCTCCCCCTCCCCTGCCGCTCCCCTTTGAAAGGAATCCGCATGCCCAACATCATCCGCCTCGGTGACGCCACCTCCCACGGAGGCAAGGTCACGCAAGTGAGCACCACCCATTTCAAGGTCGGCGGACTGCCCGTCGCACGGGTCGGTGACGCCTGCAGCTGTCCGCAGCAGGGACACGACAACTGCACCATCGCCGAAGGACATCCCCATCACAAGATCGATGGTGTCGCCGTGGCCTACGAAGGACACAAGACCAGCTGCGGCGCCACCCTCATCGCCAGCACGGACAACTTCACCGCACGCTGACCCTGCCGCATCCCGCCAGCCCACACTCCGAGCACAGAGGTTTCAGGCGTAACTCAGTCGAGGGCTGGCCGGCGCTGCCACGCGCCTCGGTTCTGACGCCGCGTCCTCCAGCTTGAATATCGATACCATCCGCGCCAGTTGCGCGGCCTGGTCCTGCAGCGCCTGCGCGGCGGCCGCTGCTTGCTCCACCAGTGCGGCATTCTGCTGCGTCACCTGGTCCATCTGCACGATGGCCAGGTTGACCTGTTCGATGCCCGCGCTCTGCTCTTGGCCTGCGCTGCTGATCTCGTTGACCACTTCCCCGACCCGCTGCACGCTCTGCACCACTTCATGCATGGTCCGCCCGGCCTGCTCCACCAGTTTGCTGCCATTGCCTACCCGCGCCACCGAGTCGGCAATCAGGGCCTTGATCTCGTGCGCGGCGGTGGCCGAGCGTTGGGCCAGCGCCCGCACTTCGGCGGCCACTACCGCAAAGCCGCGTCCCTGTTCGCCTGCGCGGGCTGCTTCCACGGCGGCGTTTAGGGCCAGGATGTTGGTCTGGAAAGCGATACCGTCAATGACCCCGATGATGTCGACGATCTTCTTGGAGGAGGCGTCGATGGCGCCCATGGTCTCGACCACATGGCCGACCACCTCTCCGCCCTGGCGCGCAATGTCCGAAGCGGAGCCGGCCAGCTGGCTGGCCTGGCCGGCATGGCTGGCGTTCTGCTTGACGGTCGCGGTGAGCTGCTCCATCGAGGAGGCCGTTTCCTCCAGCGATGCCGCCTGCTCTTCGGTGCGCGAAGACAAATCGAGATTGCCGCGCGCGATCTCGCTGCTGGCCGTGGCGATGGTATCAGTCGAGACGCGTACCTGGCTGACGATGTCCAGCAGGCGGTCATTCATCTTCTTGAGCGCACGCAGCAGCATGCTGGTTTCATCGCGGCCGTGCGCATCAATGGCCGAGGTCAGGTCGCCGGCCGCTACCGTCTCGGCTACGCGCACGGCGCGATCCAGAGGGGCGGTGATGCTGCGCGTGATCATCCAGGCAATCACGGCGGCGGCGGCCAGGCCGGCGGCGGCCAACAGCAGCAACAACGTACGCGCCTGGGCGTAGTTGCTTTCGACTTCATCGCCGGCGGTTTTCATCATCTCGTGCTGTTGCCTGATGAGGGCGTCGGCCGCGTTCATGGTGGCGCTTTGCACGGGCCGCACTTCGTCGATGAGCATATCGATCGCCCCCTCTTTGCCGCCTTGCTGCACCATCGCCAGCACCTTGTCGCGTTTCTCGAAATAGGCGTTCTGGGCCGTCACCAGCGTGGTGAGGGCAGCGCGGCTATCGCCATCTGTGAGCAGCTTGTCCAGCTGCGCCAGGTCCTCGCGGATGGCGCGGTCGGCGCCGCTGATGCGCTCATACTCGCTCTTGATCTGCGGTTCGCGTTTGAGCAGCAGGATGTTGCGTACGGAGCGCGCGATCAGGTTGAGCTGGTCGACGATGTCCCCGGCCACGACGGTCTTGGGATACTTGTCGTGGATCACATCCTTCATCTGCGCGTTGAGCTGTCCCAGGCGAGCGATGCCGCTGGCGGCCATGGCCAGCATCAGCACCATCAGCAGTCCGAAGCCCAGCCACAGGCGCACACGAATGGTTACGTTGGATAGTTGCATGGAATTCCCCCTGTTATCGTTGGTTGTCAGCAGGCAAGCTGGTGGCGGTAACCGAAAAACAACCCATGCGTGGCGCCAGGTTGCATCCCGCCTATTTCAGCATAGGTGACGGACGGGAGGAAACCAAGCGCGGCTGCGCATGCAGGCAACACGAGGAATCGGGAGGTGAGCAAGGATGGGGATGAGCTCAGAGACCGCAGCCCATGCGGCAACGGCGCTGCAGACTGCCGCTCAGTCCCCGAGATCGATAGTGCCGGCCAGCCTGATGGCTTCGGGCGTCTCGTACATGGCCACCACCCACGCCTGTCGCGCATCCTCAGCATGCGCGTTGAGCATGGCTGCAACGAAGTTGATGGACGCACGATCCAGGCTGGCATAGGGATCGTCCAGCAAGGTCAGCGTGGCCTGCGCAGCGAAGGCCGCGGCCAGGTAGACCTTGCGCTTGCTGCCGGTGGAGAGCATGAAGAGCTTCTTCTCCAGATGCGGCGTGAGCGACAGGCCTTCCGTCAGCGCCGGCAAGCGCGCGTGATCGAAATGCGGATGGCGTTCGGCCAGGGCGGCGAAGACTTCCGGGGGCGTCATCTGCTCATACGCTTCGCTACGGGGGTCGATGAAGAAGACCTGACGCCGGTAATTCTCGGCTTCGCTGTCCAGGCGCAGGCCATCCAGTTCCAGCACGCCATCGCGCACCGGCATGAGGCCGGCCAGCAGGTTGAGCAGCGTGGTCTTGCCTCGGCCATCGCCGCCGCGCACCAGGGTCAGGCCGGGCGTGATGCGGGCCGAGAAATCCTGGAACAGGTCCAGGCCGGGATAGGAGAAATTCAGGCGGGATACCAGCAGCAGCGCGGTGCGATCGGAGGCTTGGGTCATCGGTGCAAGGCGTGGCGATTCGGGGAAGCCGGCTCAGCGCGGACGCACTGGGCCGGGCGGTGTAGTCAGCGACCCTGGCGGCGGGCGGCCTGGCGCTGGGCTTGCTCGGCGGCCTGCTTTTCCTTGCGGGCGTCGGCCAGCATGGCCAAGGCCAGCGCCAGCGGGGGATAGAGCAGGATCAGCCCGCTCCAGTCGTGATCCGACAGGAACATCAGCGTGGCGATGCACAGGTCGATGGCCATCAGGAACATCAACGGCCAGCCCACGGGGGCGCCCAGGAAAGTCTTGTGTCGCTTGTTCTTGAAATACAGTGCCATGCCGTTCACCGTGCGTTGCTCGCAGCATCGTCGCCGCGTACCGGGCCGGATCGGCGCGATATCTGTCTGGCAACTGCTGGCGATGGGTTGTCTCCTGGCGACGATTATAGAAGATGTGGTCGCAACGGTGGGTGTTGCGCACGATGTTCCTCTGGAGAAAACCGGGCTGGGCCAGATGCAGCATCACGTAGCATCCCCTCCCCATCGCGCTGCAAGCGGATCATGCGGGGCCTCACCAATCCACCTGCATCGACAACAACACCGTGCGCGGCGCAGCTACCGTGACGTAGGGCTTGTCCAGCAGCCAGGTGCTGTGATTGAAGAGGTTCTCCACGTTCAGCCGCCATACCACCGGTCGCTCGCCCAGGCGGCTGCGATAGCGTACCCCCAGATCCCAGCGCGTCCAGCTGGGCAGGCGCAGGGTGTTGGCGGCATCGTAGTAGACCGGACCGGTATGGATCATGCGGCCCGAGAAGGCCAGCCCGGGCAGCCCTGCCGGTTCCCAGTCCAGGCTCAGGTTGGCCGCCCGCAGCGGCACGCCAGGAGCGGTGCGGCCATCGTTGAGGCCGTTAGCGGTGCGCAGCAGACGAGCTTGATAGAAGGTGGCGCTGGCCAGCAGGCGCAGGCCGCGCATGAGCTCGCCGTAGGCCGACAGCTCCAGTCCGCGATTGCGCTGGCGGCCGTCGTAGCCGTAGGAACTGCTGGCCGGCGTGCTCGCCTGCGTGGTGATGACGGCGCTGGGGTTGTCGATCTGGAACCAGGCCGCTTGTGTCATCACCCTGCCCCAGTCCAGCTTCGCGCCGGCCTCCAGCTGGCGCGAACGATAGGGCGCCAGCACCTGGCCGGCATTGGCCAGGCCGGTAGGGACGATGGTGCCGCGTGTGAGCCCCGAGGTGGTGTTGGCATAGAGCGAGAGCCCTGCCACGGGCTTGACGACCAAGCCCAGCAGCGGCGAGATGGCGCTGGCCTCATAGGAGGAGAGCTGCGCACCGCTGACAGTATCGAAGCTGTCATAGCGCACCGACTGTCGACGCGCGCCCACCAGCAGTTGCAGGCGATCCTCCAGCAGCCGCAGCGTATCGGTCAGCGACAGGCTGTCCAGCGTCATATCGTAGGCCTTGCGCGGTTCAGTGCGGGCTGCGCTGATGACGGGCAGCGTGGCCGGGGCATACAGGCTGTAGGCGCTGCTGTCGGCTGAGACCAGGTAGGCATTGCCGGCCTGCTGCCTGAGCCGTGTGACACCCAGCGACACGCCGTGCCGCACCGCTCCGGTGGCCGCTTGCAGGCGCAGCCCGGCGTCGGCGCTGAGCGTGCGGCTGGCGGTGTCGTAATAGGCATTGCGCACGCTCCCTGCGCCGCTGGCGTCCACCGAGCCGGTGGGCAGGTTCTGCTGGGTGGCGCTGCGCCGCTGGCCCACGGCGGCGTAGGCGCTGAGCTGCTCGCTGAGCTCAACCTCCACCCGCGTGAGCAGCGCGTCGTCCTGGAAGCTCAACTGGTTGCCCGAAAAGAAATCCAGGTCCCCCGACGGTGGGGCCGGCAGCGCCGTCACACCCGGCAAGAAGCCGACCTGCGGACGGAAGTCGCTGCTGTTCTCGCGCTGCCGGTAGGCGTCCAGCGACCAGCGCCATCCACGGCCCCGGTAGTCCAGCGCCAGTGCGCCAGCGCCGGCGTCCTGGCGGCCGCCGGCAATGCTGGCCTCGCCCCGGCGCAAGACGGTGTTGAAGCGGATGCCCCAGGCGTCCTGCGTACCGAAGCGACGGCCCAGATCCACCTGCACGCCCGGCTGGCGGCGGCTCTGGTAGAGCGCGGTCAGCCGGGTCAGCGGTTCGTCCTCGGCACGCTTGGTCACCAGGTTGATGCTGCCGCCGATGCTGCCCTCGGGGCTGATGCCATGCAACAGCGTACCCGGCCCCTTGAGCACGTCCACCCGTTCGATCATCACCGCCGGCATGCGGTTGCCGGAGGCCAGTCCGAACAGCCCATTGACGCCCACATCACCGCTGGTGAGCCCATAGCCACGGATCTGGTAGGTCTCGCCAAAGCCGCCCGTAGAGGTGAGCATGCGGATGGATGCGTCATTGAGCACCGCGTCGGCCACGGTGCGGGCCTGCTGGTCCTGCAAGAGCTCGTTGGTGTAGTTCAGGGTAGCCAGCGGGATATCCATCACCGCCCTATTGCCCAGTACGCCCAGTGCGCCGCCGCGGGCCAGATAAGCCCCCGCGTACGCCGAGGTATCGGCCGCCGCCCGGATCGTCACGGCCGGCAGGGGCGCGCTGGCCAGCGTGTCGACCGGCTTGAGCAGATAGCTGCCATTGGCCTGACGTATCGCCTGCAACCCGGTGCCGGCCAGCAGCGCAGCCAGGCCCTGCTCGCTCTCATACTGCCCCGCCAGTCCTTCACTGTGCATGCCGGCCGTCTGCTCGGGCCGGAACGACAACAACAACCCGGCTTCCTGGCCGAAGCGGGCAAGCGCGTCTTCCAGCTTGCCTGCCGGAATGGCGTAGCTGCGCCATGTCGCCTGGGCCTGCGCCGTGACGCTGCCCGACAGCGCCAGCAGCAGCGCTGCTGTGCGCCGCCACTGTCCTGCCTTGCTTGCCTGCCTCATGTCGATACGCTGGTTCCAGGTCGGGTCAGAAAGTCGGATTCGCCAGGGAGGCGTGCCATATCGCCTTCCTCCCAGCCTTGACACGCCAGATCGGCAAACGGCTCAACGCAAGCCGTTCATGCATCGGGCGATGGCGCCAGGTACCACTGGCGGCCACCCCAGAAGCGCTGACGCAGTTGGGCCTGCAGCCCCAGCGCGGCGGCCAGGGTGGCGATGACGGCGTCGCTGTCGGCCACCGGATAGGAGCCCGAGATCCGCACGCCGCTCACGGCCGGCGCGCAGCTGAGCCGGTCGGTGGTATAGCGGCCCAGTTCGGCCAGGAAGGCGTCCAGCCGCATGCCGCGCGCCACGATCACGCCATCGGTCCAGGCCATGCGGGTCTCATCGGCCGTCGTGACATCGCCCACGCCCTGCGCGCTGAAGGCGGCTTGCTGGCCCGCCTGCAACACCCGCGCTTGTTGCGCTGCCTGGCGCGGGACCAGGCGTACCGCACCTTCCCAGACGCTGACCTCGGTGCGGCCCGCGCGCTGGCGCACCGCGTACCGGGTGCCGAGGGCGTAGGCCAGGCCCTGCGCCGTCTCCACCAGGAAGGGCCGGCCGCCGCCGGCCTTGCCAGTGGTCACCAGCAACTCGCCGCTGATGAGGCGCAGGCGACGCTCCTCGGCGCTGAAGGCCAGGTTGACGGCGCTGTGGGTGTTGAGCACCAACTGGCTGCCGTCTTCCAGCACCAGGCGGCGTTGCTGGCCGATATCGGTGCGCAGGTCGGCGCGCCATTGCTGCCAGGGTTCGGAGCGCGTGAGTCCCCAGGCGACGCCGCCGCCAAAGACCAGCAGCGCCAGCGTCTTGATGACCTGGCGGCGGTTTCCGGAGGGTGTGAGCGCGGCCTGGGCAAGGGCGGCATTGACCGGTGAAGCCAGCGCCTGCAGGCGACCGCGTACCGATTCGATGCGCCGCCACGCGCGTTCATGGTCGGGATGCGCGCTCCGCCAGGCCTCCCAGGCTTCCAGGGTGGACGGCGCAAGCGGCTGGGTTTGCAGCTCCAGCAGCCATTCCAGTGCCCGCTCGGCCACCTGCGGCGGCACGTCGGCGGCGTCGGCCGTGGGCTGGTACCAGGATGAATGCGCCAACAGCTGCCCCGGCTCTTCAGGCGCTGAAGGAGATGTCGGCGAAATAGCAGCGCTGCAAGGCCTTGACCAGGTAGCGTTTCACCGTCGGAATGGAAATGCCCAGGGCGGCTGCGACCTGGGCGTGGGTCAGGCCGTCGAGCTGCGAGAGCAGGAAAGCGCGGCGCACGATGGAAGGCAGCTCGTCGAGCAGCTGGTCCAGCTCCAGCAGGGTTTCCAGCAGGATGGCCTGCTCCTGCGGCGAGGGCGCCAGCGCCACCGGGGCCTGCGCCAGCGCCTCCAGGTAGGCCTGCTCCAGTTTCTCGCGGCGCCACAGGTTCGATACCAGCCGTTGCGCCACCGTGGTCAGGTAGGCGCGCGGCTCGTGGATCACGCTGGGCACACGCTCGCTGCCCAGCAGCCGCAGGAAGGTGTCCTGGGCCAGGTCCGCCGCCTGCTCGCTATTGCCGAGACGACGTTGCAGCCATCCCTTGAGCCAGGAATGGTGGTCGCAATAGAGGGCTTCGATAGACATGGGAACCGGCATCCCTGGACAAGTAGGCAGAAGGGCAGGCAAAGGCTGCAAAGTGTCCAGTATAAATGATAGTGATTACCATTAACAATGCCGCTGCCGGCCGCCCCTCCTCAGCCGTCGCTGTCGAGCTGCAGCGCTTCGTGAACCTGGTGGATGCGCACGACCCGGTAGTGTTCCGGTTGCTCCACCAGCACGCAGGTCTTGCCAGTGCGCTTGCAATGGTCTTGCACGCGCCAGTAGGCGCCATGGCTCAAGCACCCGGTCTGGCAGATCACCAGGTCGGCCGCGACGATGCCGGCCTCCAGTTCGGACAGGTCGGGTTCGGCCGTCGAGGGCGGGCTGGCCGAGATCGGCATCTGCAATTTCTCGCGCATCAGGTCTTGCAGCCGTGCATGCAGCTCCTTGACCTTGCGCGCCAGCCGCACGCGCGGCGCCAGGTCCGGCGCGGCCGCTTCCAGCGCGGCGCGGTCGGCCTGCGCCCAGGCCAGGGCGCTGTCGCGGGCGATGATCTGGGCGCGCAATTGCATGGTCTGGCCGCGCAGGCGGGCGATTTCCTGCGCCTGCTGCGTCAGCAGTTCACTGCAGCGTTTCTGCACGGCGGCCAGGTGGCGCAGCAGGATAGCGTGTTCCACCGACGCAGGATCAGGGGGCGGTGTGGGCTGTGCGGGCTGTGTTTCTTCGTTCATGTCTTGTCTCCCTTGCGGTCACGTCGGGCCGCAGGAGCTGCGTCACGACGAACGGCTACCGATTATAGATGAGAATGATTGTCATTTGCTGATTTCATCAGCAGGGTTATTTCCCCGCTCGCTGGAAAAATATAAAAAAAACGGTCCCGACAAAGTCGGGACCGTTGACTGCCGCACCGTCACTTCAGTAGCGGTCTCATCCTCAGCGGGCGCGGGCGGCGCCCGGCCAGAGGCGCACCACCAGCGCCAAGCCAGCTGCCAACGTTGCCAGCGCCACCACGGCAATCCAGCCCCATTGCGCCAGCACCAGGCTGCCCAAGGCTGCACCAGCGGCCATACCGATGAACATGCCGACGAACAGGATGGCGTTGAGGCGGCTGCGAGCGCCGGGCTCGATGCTGTAGACGATGGTCTGGTGCGCCACCAGGGTAGCCTGCACGCCCAGGTCAAAACCCACCGCAGCCACTGCCAGCAGCACCAGCTGCCCCTGGGTCGAGAACCACGGCGACAGCGCCATGGCGGCGAAGGACACGATGGCCAGACCCACGCCCAGACGGGTCACCAGTTCCGGGCCCTTCTTGTCCGAGATGCGCCCTGCCAAGGGTGCGGCCAGTGCACCCGCTGCGCCTGCCAGGCCGAACGCGCCGGCCGCTGCGCTGCCGAGGTGGAACGGCGCGCCGTGCAGCATCACCGCCAGGGTCGACCAGAAGGCCGAGAAGCCGACCGACAGCAAGCCTTGCGCCAGCGCGGCGCGGCGCAGCGCCCCATGCTTCTTGAACAAGGTCGCCAGCGAAGCCATCAACGCGCCATACGACAGGTGCGTCGTCGGATGGAAGCGCGGCAGCCCGCGCCACGCCGCCAGCCCGATCAGGGCGATACTGACCGCAGCCGCCACGAACATGGCGCGCCAGCCAAAATGCTCGGCCACGAATCCGCTGACCACGCGCGAGAGCAGGATGCCCAGCAGCAAGCCCGTCATCACGGTGCCCACGACGCGGCCCCGGCTTTGTTCCGGCGCCAGGCTTGCCGCCGCCGGGACGATGTCTTGGGCCAATGTGGCCGTGAGCCCCACCGCCAGGCTGGCCGCCAGCAGCGCGCCCACGCCCGAGGCCGCGCCAGCCAGCAGCAGCGCCGCCGTCAGGATGGCGGCCTTGATCAGGATGATGCGGCGGCGGTCATACCGGTCGCCCAGCGGCGCCAGCAACAGGATGCCCAGCGCATAGCCGAGCTGGGTGGACATCGGCACCATGCCGACGGCGCGTTCGGAGGCGCCGATGTCATCGGCCAGCACCCCCAGCATGGGTTGCGAGTAATACAACGAGGCCACGGCCAGGCCGGCCCCCGAGGCCAGCAACAGGATCAGCGAAGAAGACAGCCCATGGGCCGAGGCCCCCGGTTGTGCCCCGGTGTGGCCTGTATGCGTCTTTTGAATGGTATTCATGGTGGAAACTCCGTTCAGGTAGTCGTGCTGCCGACCCGGGAAATCCCCTCTCTGCCAGCGTTGGAACGGATTTTCCGCCACCCGGCGGGGTTGCGGTAGTAGCGCCGACGGCAGAATTGTTATACGTTAGCCGTATGACCAAGCCCTCTATCCCTGCTTCCCCTGCCTCCCCCGCCTCCCCCGCCTTTTCGGCCACCGGCCTGACCGACCGCATCGAGCTCATGCAGACCTTCGTGCGCATCGTCGAAGCCGGCAGCCTCTCGGCCGCCGCCGCGCAACTGGCCACCACCCAGCCCACCATCAGCCGCCGCCTGCAGACGCTGGAGCGCTCGCTCGGGGTGCGCCTGCTGCAACGCTCCACCCACGCGATGAAGATGACCGAGGACGGCGAGCGCTGCTACGAGCGCGCCAAGGAATTGCTGGCCGGCTGGGATGATTTCGAAAACGAGCTGCGCGGTGCGCGCCAGCATGCCGAGGGTGCGTTACGGGTGGTGGTGCCGCACGCCTTTGGGCAGAAGCAACTGATCGGACCGCTGGCGCAGTTCATGCGCCAGCATCCGCGCATCACGGTGGAATGGCTGCTGCATGACCGCGCCGCCGACTTCATCAGCCAGGGCATCGACTGCGCCATCCAGGTCGGCGAGGTCAACGATCCCTCAGTGGTGGCCATCCACCTGGCCGAAGTGCCGCGCATGACCGTGGTGGCGCCCTCGGTGCTGGCCGGCCGCCCCATGCCGCGCCACCCGGCCGACCTGGCCGAGTTGCCCTGGATCGCCATTCCCGCCTTCTACCGCCGCGAAGTCACCCTCACCCACGCCCACACGGGCGAGCAGCGCCAGGTCTCCTTCCGTCCGCAACTGGTCACCGACAGCCTGTACGCCCTGCGCAATACCGCCGTCGCGGGACTGGGGGTGGCCGTCGGTTCGTCCTGGGTGCTCAATGAAGATGTGGCTGCGGGCCGGCTGGTGCAGTTGCTGCCGGACTGGCAGCCGGCCCCGCTGCCGGTCTGCCTGCTCTACCCCTATGCCCGCTTCCAGCCCGCGCGGCTGCGCCACTTCATCGATACCATGAAGGAAGCCATGCCGGCGGTGGTGCATCAGGCCGTGGGCTGGGGCGCATCGCCGTCCTGAGCGCCCTGGCCGCTGCGCCTAGCCGGCGCGCTGGTCCAGCCGCATGGTGCGATGGCGGGCGTAGTGCTGGTGCCACGAGAAGGCCTCGCCCAGCAGGTGCGGTGTGTGGCCGCCGGCCTGGCAGGCGCGCTCGAAGTAGTCGCGCAGCTGGGCGCGATAGTCCGGATGGCAGCACTGCTCGATGACCTTCACCGCCCGCTCGCGCGGCGCCAGACCGCGCAGGTCGGCCAGGCCCCATTCGGTGACCAGCACATCGACATCATGCTCGCTGTGGTCCACATGCGAGACCATCGGTACCACACTGGAAATGGCGCCATCCTTGGCCACCGACTTGGATACGAAGATCGAGATCTGCCCATTGCGCGCAAAATCGCCCGAGCCGCCAATGCCGTTCATCATGTGGGTGCCGCCCACGTGGGTGGAATTGACATTGCCGTAGAGGTCGAACTCCAGCGCCGTATTCAACCCGATGATGCCCAGCCGGCGCACCAGCTCGGGATGGTTGCTGATCTCTTGCGGACGCAGCACTACCTTGTCGCGGTAACGGTCGATGTTGGCGAGGAAATGCGCATACTTGTCCTGCGACAGCGTGATCGACGAGGCCGACGCAAACGCCAGCTGGCCCGAATCGAGCAGGTCGATGGCGCTGTCCTGCAAGACTTCCGAATACATCACCAGGTTGCGGAAGGGCGACTCCACCAGTCCATGCAACACCGCATTGGCAATGGTGCCAATACCGGCCTGCAGCGGCGCCAGCGTATGCGGCAGCCGGCCCGCTTCCACTTCGCATTCGAGGAAATGGATGACGTGGCCGGCGATGGCGCGGGTCTCGTCATCGGGCGGCAAGACCGACGAGGGGCTGTCGGGCGTCTGCGTGAGCACGATGGCCACCACCTTGGCCGGATCGAAGGGGATGGTGGTGCTGCCGATGCGCTGGTCCGCCACCGTCAACGGGATCGGTTCACGCGCCGGACGGGCCGCCGGCAGATAGATGTCGTGCAAGCCTTCCAGCGCCAGCGGCACACTGGTGTTGAGTTCGATCACGATCTGCCGCGCCTGCTCCACGAAGCTGGCCGAATTGCCCACCGACATGGTCGGCACGATGCCCTCTTCGGTGATGGCGGCGGCTTCGATGACGGCGATGTCGATGCGCGAGGGTGTGCCGCTGCGTAGTTGCTCGGCGGTCTCAGACAGATGCTGGTCGATGAACATCACCTCGCCCGCATTGATCTTGCGACGCAGGGTCGGATCGACCTGGAAGGGCAGGCGTCGCGCCAGCAGGCCCGCTTCGGCCATGAGGCCATCGCTGCCGTTGCCCAGCGAGGCGCCGGTGATGACGGTGAAATGCAGTTCTTCCTGCGCCGCCCGGTCGGCCAGCGCGCGCGGCATGGCCTTGGCGTCGCCGGCGCGGGTGAACCCGCTCAGGCCGATGGTCATGCCGTTGTGGAAGAAGGTGGCCGCCTCGGCGGCGGACATGACTTTGCCCGCCAAGGCGGGCTGGCGGATGCGCTGGCTATCCATGAGAGTGTGCTCCTGCTCGGGTTCTTTAGGGAGTGAGAAGTGCATCCGTGACGGACTTCTTGCATTCTTGTTGGTCCAAGTATAGGAGCCGCGTACTATGCGCTGTATGATTAAAATTCCCGTTTTCCAGTCATAGAACGCATAGCTCCCTACCCCGCCGAAAGTCCCTCGCCATGGATATCCGCGCCCTGCGCTACTTCACCGAAACGGTGCGCCACAGCAGCTTCAGTCGCGCCGCCGACGCCCTGCACGTCACCCAGTCCACCGTCAGCAAGATGGTGCGCCAGCTCGAGGAAGAAGTGGATGCGCCGCTGCTCATCCGCGATGGCCGCCGCTTGCAGCTCACCGATACCGGCCGCGTGGTCTACGAACAGGGCCAGCAGATCCTGGCCGCGATGCAGCGCCTGCACGCCGAGGTGCGCGATACCAAGGCGCTACGCTCGGGCCGGCTGGAGATCGGCATCCCGCCCATGATCAACATCCTCTGCACGCCCGTGCTCAAGGCCTTCCGCGAACGTCATCCCGACATCGCCGTGGTCCTGCAGGAAGACACCGGACCGCAGATCGAGCAGCGCGTGGCCAATGGCGAACTGGAGATCGGCATGACCGTGCTGCCGGCCGATCCTGAACTGGGACTGGAAACCCTGCCGGTGGCCAGCTATCCGATGTGGGCCGTGGCCCAGGCCGGCAGCTTCCAGAAGAACCGCGCCAGCCTGCGCTGCGCCCAGCTCGATGGCATGCCGCTGGTCCTGCTCAACAATGAATTCGGCCTGACCCGCAGCCTGCGCGGCGTCTTCCGCGAACACGGCATCAAGCCCGAGATCGTGGCCCAGAGCGCCCAGTGGGACTGGCTGGTGGCCATGGCCCTGGCCGGCATGGGGACGGCCCTGCTGCCCGAGCCCTTCATCCACCGCCTGGCCACCCAGCAGTTGCAGGCCGTGCGGCTGGTCGAGCCCGAGGTGCAGTGGAAGGTCGCCTACGTCACCCGGGGCGGCTATCTCTCCCATGCGGCCCACGCCTGGATGGCGGTCTCCGCGCAACTGTTCGCGGGCGGCAAGCTGCGCAAGAGCGCGAGCTGAAGCATCCATGCACAGAGGGAATGCAATATCGGAACTTAAGTCATACCGTGCATGCAGCGCTTTCCTATACTGATCAGGCCGATACCTGCCTCCCCTCTTCATCCGCGCCGGCGGAACCGGAATGACGTCGTTGCGGCCATGAGCGCGCAGGTGTCGGCACTCTCCACGCCAGCCGCCTCCCTCCGCCCACCTGATCATGCCGCCGCTCCTGACGCCGCGTTTTTCCCAGTATTTCTCGCTGTACCGCCTGCTCCTGCTCTCCCATTGCCGCCGCTGCCGCACCCGCGTGGAGCGCTGGCGCGCGCAATTCCCCCTGCGCCACGCCAATCTGTCCGAAGGCCTGCGCGCCGCCTGCAGCGCGGCGGCCATGCTGCTGTTGGGCGAATGGCTGGGCAATCCCCTGTTTTCCTGGGCCGCCATCGGCGCCTTCCTCACCTGCCTGGCTGACAGCGCCGGTTCCAACCGCGCCCGCCTGGCCTCCATGGGCGGCTTCGCGCTGGCCTCCACGCTGGGCGGAATGGTCGCCGCCAGCGCCGCTTCCCTGAGCGTGGAACTGGGCTGGCTGACCATCATGGCCTGCGCCGGCGTGGCGGGCTTCTCGCGCATCTATGGCGCCGCTGCCGGGCTGGTGCTGATGCTGGCCGCCGGCGTCTCGGCCATCATGGCCGATGCCCCGGTGATCCTGTGGCCGCTCTCCCAGAGCCACGTGCTGATCTACTTTGGTGGTTGCCTGTGGGCGCTGCTGCTGGGGCTGACGGTGTGGCGCATCCATCCCTTCGGGCCGGCGCGGCAAGCCGTGGCGCGCGCCTACGGCACGCTGGCCGAGCTGGCCTCCATTGCCGCGGCCAACGGCCTGGACGACCCGGCCTACGCCATGCACGCCGCCGACCTGGCTGCGCATGCACGCCGTCATGCGCGTTTCGACATCGCCGCCGCGCGTCGCGCCCTGCAAGCCGTGGCCGTGGAGCGCACCGAATCGCGCCGCCTCTACGACAACCTGCTGGTGCGCCTGGCCCGCGCTGACGATCTGCTCGATGGCGTCACCCTGCTGGTGGACCTGCAGCTGACGCACTACCAGGAACCCCGCGCACGCCAGCGCACCACGCGGGTGCTGGCCGGCATTGCCCGCCAGCTGCAGGCCATGCAGGCCGCCATGAGCCAGGGCGAAGCCATTGCCGCCGACGAGGATGCGCGCATCATGGCGCGTCTGCGTCAACTGGTGGCGCGCCTGCCCAGCGGCACAGGCCGCTTGTTGCAACAGGTGCATACGCCCTTGGCCGTGGGCAGCGACGACCCGGCCGGACTCAAGCTGATGGCCCGCAGCGCTGCGCCCGCACCCGCCCTGCCGGCGATCCTGCTGCATCGTGTGCGGGCGTGGTGGCGCAAGGCCGCCTCGCATGCGGCCACTGGATCGGCCGAGTGGCATCACGCCTGGCGTTGCGCGGCAGCGGCCGGCGCCACCTACCTCATCGTGCATCTGCTGGAACTGCCCTTCGGTTACTGGGCCACCATGGCGACCATGCTGGTGATGCAGCCGAGCATTGCCGAAAGCTGGTCGCGCAGCATGGAGCGCGCCGTCGGCAGCGTGGTGGGCGGCGTGCTGGCCGTGGTGCTTTGCCTGGTGGTGCATTCGCCGCTGGCGCTGGCCCTGCTGGTGTTTCCCCTCACGGTGTTGACCATGGCCTTGAAGCCGGTCAGCTATGGGCTGTACGCCACCTTCCTCACGCCGGTATTCGTGCTGGTGGCCGATGTGGGCGGCGATCCTGCGCACGAACTGGCCAATGCCGCACTGCGCGCCGGCAACAATGTCATCGGCGCGGTGGTGGCAGTGCTGGCCAGCTATCTGTTCTGGCCGCGCCGTCATCCCGAAGATCCGCAGGCGCAATTGCAGCGCATGGCCCAGCTCAACCTGGCCTATCTGATCGAGGCCCTGGCCACGCCGGCTGCGCCGCCCATGGCCACGCTGCACGCCCACCGCCGCGCCGCCTGCGTGGCCAATGTGGAAGCCGGCCTGCTGCTGCAACGGGTGGCGCGCGAGCGCGGCTGGCCCGAGCGTGATCATGGCCGCGGACGCACTGCGGTGGCCCTGTCGCGGCGGCTGGCGGCAGCGGCCAGCCACATCTGGGCGCACCCGCAGGCGGCGTCACCGGAATTGCTGGGCTGGCTGCGCGCGCTGGCCGCGGCCTTGTCCGCGCATCAGAGCAGGGCGCTGCACGACTTGCTGCGCCACCGCCCCGCCCCCATGCACCTGGCCCAGGCCGCGGCGGTGGAGACCGCCTGCCTGCTGGTGGCCACGCTCGATGCGGACACCGCGATGCCCGCAGGAAAATAAGCGGAAACAAAATCGCCCTTCCCTGTTCGAACCGGAAAAACGCTTCTGCGTGCCGCTTCGACAACATGCCAATGGAAGGGAATGGATGAGCATTGACCTGGATTTTCTCTACAACATGAACGAGGGCCCGCTGCGCTCCGGCCTCATCGTGCTGGGCGTGGCCCTGGTGGCCGTGGTGGTGGCGGTGTTCCTGCACCGGGTGGGGATCGCGGTGGTGCGGCGGCTGGCACGGGGCCGCCCCTTCACCACCACCGCTACCGAGGTCACCTTCAGCGCCAGCCGTACCTGCGTGATCCTGTTCATGCTGCGCCTGGTGCTCACCGGCGCACCCGACAATACCCCTGGGTTGACCAGCATTTCCTACCTCACTTCCATCGGCCTGATCCTGGCGCTGACCTGGTTCCTGATCCGTTGCGTCAAGTCGGTCAGCCTGACTGTCATCAATCTCAATCCCTATGACGTGGCCGACAACCTCAAGGCACGCCGCATCCTCACCCAGACCCGGGTGCTCTCGCGCAGCGCCTATTTCATCATCGCCATGCTGGGCCTGTCCTTCGTGCTGTTGACGCTGCCCGGCGCGCGCCAGTTCGGCGCCAGCCTGCTGGCCTCGGCCGGGGTGGCCGGCATCGTCGCCGGTATCGCGGCCAAGCCGGTGCTGGGCAATTTCTTTGCGGGTTTGCAGATCGCCTTTTCGCAGCCGATCCGCATCGACGACGTGCTCATCGTCAAGGGTGAATGGGGCCGCGTGGAAGAGATCACCGGTACCTTCGTGGTGGTGCGCATCTGGGACGAGCGACGCATGATCGTGCCGCTGCAATGGTTCATCGAGAACCCCTTCGAGAACTGGACCCACACCTCTTCCACCATCCTCGGCACGGTGTTCCTGTGGCTGGACTTCTCGGTGCCCACGCAGGCCATCCGGGACGAGTTCGAGCGCGTCTGCAAGAGCCTGCCGCTATGGGACAAGCGCGTCTGCGTCATGCATGTCACCGATGCCAGCGAGCGCACGATGCAGGTGCGCCTGCTGGTCTCAGCCAAGGATTCGGGCAGCGCCTTCGACCTGCGCTGCCAGATCCGCGAACACATGATCGGCTTCATCGCCCGCAACTATCCGGGTGCGCTACCGCGCCTGCGCGCCGAGGTCGAGGCGCGCAACGATCCCGAGGCGATCGACAGCATCATCGACGGACCGCCCACGCAGAAGGCCTGAGCGCGCTTGACGCTGCGCAGACGCTGGACATGACAAGGGCCTCGGATCACGAGGCCCTTGTCATGTCTGGCCTGCGGCAACTGTCGTGCAGCGTGCCGCAGGCGCAAGGCGCTTACTGGTCGGTGACCTTCATCTCGCCATTGGCGCGGGCTTGCGCCAGCTCGGCGCGCACTTGCTCGCGCGTCTTGCCGTTCTGTGCCACGGCGTGGGTATCCGCGTCGTTGAGGCCCTGGTCGCGGTCCGTGACCAGCAGCTGACCCTGGCTACGGGCTTGTTGCAGTTCAGCGATCACGTCGGCGCGGGTCTTGGTGGAGACGAACTGGGTCTCGGCCGGATACGGTGCTTCGGCCATGGCGGCGCCAACGGTAGTGCTCAGCAGCAGGGCTGCGAAGAGGTGCTTGGTGTTCATGATCTTTCCTTTCTGGTGTGGGGCTGATGAGCGCCGCGCAGGGCGGCGGCTGGCTCATCGGCAACGATTCGATGCAATAGGGGCGACTGGATTACAGGGCGCGGTCCTGGGCGTTGCTCACGGCGCTGCCCTGGGTGCGGGCTTGTTGCAGTTCCTGCTGCACTTGCTGGCGGGTCAGGGTCGAGTGGAAGGGCTTGTCGACCGGGTACTGGTCGGTGACCAGCAGTTCGCCATTGGCGCGGGCTTGCTTCAGTTCTGCGACCACTTCAGCACGGGTACGGGTGGAGACCACGGGCTGGTCCATCGGGTATTGGTCGGTGACGAGGATCTCGCCATTGGCGCGTGCCTGTTGCAGTTCGGCAATCACGTCGGCGCGGGTCTTGGTGGAAACGAACTGGCTTTCCACGGGATACGGGGCTTCGGCCATGGCGGCGCCCACAGCGGTAGTCAGCAGCAGGCCGGCGAAGAGGTTCTTGGCAATATTCTTGGTGTTCATGATCGTTCCTTGTGAGAGATAAGGATGAGCACTTCAACCCGGCCCGACGCTTGTGGATCAGTCGTTGTGTGCTGTCATCGTGGAACCAAGTTTAGGGATCGGGCTGGCCGAGAAAAAGCCGACAAACCGGAATACATCATTCCAGAAATGCGAACAATCAGTTTTTTCGATGCTGTACTTGGCCTTTTTCGCTGCAACTGCACATGCTGGATGGGCCAGGCGTTAAGGCACTATTAAAGATAAGTTATTGATTATTATAGGAAAGAGGCGGTATCTCGCTGTGGTGTCGGCCACCGCACCCCGCATCGACTTTGCGATGCCGCAAAGCGAATTCTATCGGGCCGATACAAAATGCCAATGACTTGTTCAAACTATTTGATCAAGTTTTTCAGGGCTTCGTTATATACGCTAAGATATAGCGAAGCCGGCCACCCCGCCCTGCTCCTTCCCTCCCACGAACCTGTCGTCGCCCATGAACAAGACCGCCCTCGCCCTGCGCCATGTCGTTTCCGAAGATCTGGGCCAATTGGCGCCGCTGCTGGCGCGCAGTGGCTACCAGGTGCGCCATTTCGACGTCGGCGTAGACAGTTTCGACCAGGTCTCGCCGCTGGATGCGGACCTGCTCATCGTGCTGGGCGGTCCCATTGCGGTCTATGACACCGAGGCCTATCCCTGGCTGCGCGCCGAGATCGCCTGGTTGCGCGCGCGCCTGCTGGAAGACCTGCCCACGCTGGGCCTGGGCCTGGGTGCGCAGCTCATGGCGGCAGCGCTGCATGCCCGCGTCTATCCCGGCAGTTGCGGCAAGGAAATCGGCTGGAGCCGCCTGCAGGCCGGCCCGCACCTGGACGAGCATGCCTGGTTGCGCCAGCTGGTGGACCAGGAAACCCGCGTGCTGCACTGGCATGGCGACACCTTCGACCTGCCGCGCGGGGCGCGCCACCTCGCCTCTTCCGACATGTACCCGCACCAGGCCTTCGCCTGGGGCCGCCATTGCCTGGCGCTGCAATTCCACCCCGAAGTGGACGTGCGCACGGTCGAGCAATGGATGCTGGGCCATGCCCATGAGATCGCCCACACCCGCAATATCAGCCTGGCGCGGCTGCGCGCAGACGCCCAGCAATATGGACGCCGCTTCGAGGAGGCGGCGCGACGCTTCTGGCAGGGCTGGCTGCACAGCCTGGATGGCCTGGACGGCAGCGAGGAACACAGGCGCAGCGCCTAGGCCGTTTTTTCAGCCCGCATTTTCAGTCCCCCTTTTTCTACACCCTCTTTTTCTACACCCTCTTTTTCTACACCCTCTTTTTCTACACCCTCTTTTTCTACACCCCTTTTTCTACACCCCTTTTTCTACACCCCTTTTTCTACACCCCTTTTTCTACACCCCTTTTTCTACACCCCTTTTTCTACCCCCCCTTTTTTCTATCCCCCTTGGCAAGCCCAGGGTGGTAGTTCCATCCTGTTACCAATGCTTTCAAGCGCTCACGTTCGCTTGCATTTTTGCTCGAACCACCACCCCCATCGACGTTCAGACTACAGGCAGGCACGGCCAACGCCGACGTTGCAATGCAGCGCGGCAATTTCCGTGATCCGGGAAGGTGAGAATCAGTCCTTGTCTGACACGGAAACGGCGCCACGATCGCGTACAGTGCTTGCACGGATTGTTAGTTTCAACAATCGCGTTTCTAACTCGAAAAGTGTAAGGAGGTAACAAAATGAAGGCACGCCATATTCTGATTTCGTCCCTGTTCATGGCCCTGGCTGGCGGTGCAATGGCGCAGAGCAGCGCACCGGTTGCACCTTCTTCCACCGCAACCAATGGCGCTCCCTCGAACGATCCCTTCGTGCAGAAGCGTCAGGCCGATGCCGATGCAAAGGCGCAGTACAAGGCCGAAAAGAAGGCCGCCAAGCAAGAGTACAAGCAGGATCGCGCCCAGGCCAAGGCGCAGCTGAAACAGGAGCGCCAGGAATCGACCGCGCAGCGCAATGAGGCGCTGGCGACCACCCCTGCCGCACCGGTGGACAAGTCGCACTGATCTTCAAGCGCAGCGTTAATTCGTGATGAAAGCCCCGGTCCTGCTGGATCGGGGCTTTTTTTCATCAGCTCGCCGCGCCTTCATTTTGTTAGAAATGAAGAAAGGCAGTGTTAGTGCCATCAGAAAAAACTATAACAACATTGACCAGCGGAAAAGTTGCCGAAAGACCATCGGAAAACGCGGCTTCAATCCCATTTTCGACGTCATCGGAACGTTGAGCGACGCCTGTTTTCCGAGCCGTTTTTTCATCCAAATCGGCGACTGGGCAAGCCCATCAAACCGCCTCAGTTACGCCCCTGCCGCCACAGGCGGCGCGCCGCCCAGGCCGCGCCCATCACTTGCAGCAGCATGAAGCCGGCCACGGCGTTCCATCCGGCATGTTCCCAGAACCATCCCCCCACCGAGCCCAGGATGCTGCCGCCCAGGTAATACGCCAGCAGGTAGAGCGAGGCCGCGTGCCCCTTGCCCTCGCGGGCCATGCGGCCGACCCAGCTGCTGGCGGCGGAATGGGTGGTGAAGAAGCCGATGGTCAGCAACACGATGCCGCCGATCACCAGCACCAGCGATGAGGTGCAGGTCAGCAGCAGGCCCAGGCAGGAGACGCCGATACCGGCGGCGACCAGGGGTGCGCGGCCATAGCGGTCGGCCAGTGCACCGGCCCAGGACGAGGACAGCATGCCGAACAGATAGGCGCTGAAGATCAGGCCGGTGACCGTGGCTGAGAGTGAGAATGGCGGGCTCATCAGGCGAAATCCCGCATAGTTGTACGAAGTCACGAACACGCCCATGTTCAGCGCGGCGATGGCAAAACACAGCGGCAAGCGGGCGTGGCGCAGATGGCCGCGCCAGAGCGCGAAGTGGTCGGCCAAGCGCATGCTGCTGTTGCGCACGAAGTGACGCGAGGCCGGCAGCATCATCACGAAGGCCACTGCCAGCGCCAGGTCCAGGGCGCCGATGATGAGCATGCCGGCGCGCCAGCCCAGATGTTCGGCCAGCACGCTCATGGCGACCCGTCCGGCCATGCCGCCAAAGGCGTTGCCGCCCACATACAGGCCCATGGCAAATCCCAGCCCGGCCGCATCGATTTCCTCGGCCAGGTAGGCCATGGCGACCGCGGGCACGCCGCCCAAGGCGATGCCTTCGAGGGTGCGCGCCAGCAGCAGCAGATGCCAGTCCGGCGCCACACCCGCGGCCAGGTTGCAGCAGGCCGCCGTGGCCAGCGAGGCGAACATCAGTTCGCGGCGGCCATAGCGTTCGGACAGCATGCCCGCCAGCACGATGGACACGGCCAGCAAGCCCGTGGACAGCGACAGGGCCAGGGAAGCGCTGGCTGCGCCGATGCCGAATTCCTGCGCGAAGATGGGCAGCAAGGGTTGTACGCAATACAGCAGCGAGAAGGTGGCAAAACCTGAGAAGAACAGCGCCAGCACGATGCGGGCGTAGGCGGCGCTGCCGCGGGTGGCGCCACGGGGTGCGGCTTCTGGCGCGGTCTGCGCTGGCGTCACGGGAGCGTCGGCGTGGGCCGCGCGGGCGGCCGGGTCGGACAGGGACTGCATGGAGGATTCCTTGCGACGGCGGGCACGGGGCCGGGCCTGCCGTCACTGTAGAGTGGATGAGTGGGTGAGCAGCCAGTCTGGAAGAAATCCCTTATATTGTCCAATATATGGGACAGGGGTAGTCCATCTGCAAAACAGATGGCCAGGCATCAGAAGCCCTGTCACGGACCACTCATCAGGACTGCTCATGGAACTCCGCCATCTTCGCTATTTCCTCGCCGTTGCCGAGCAACGCAGCTTCACGCGTGCCGCGGAAAAAGTGGGCATCGGCCAGCCGCCGCTGTCGATGCAGATCAAGGCGCTGGAAGAGGAAGTCGGCGGGGCGCTGTTCCTGCGCAGTTCGCAAGGAGTGGAATTGTCGGAGGTCGGACGCGTCCTGCTGCCGCATGCGCAGCGCGCCGTGGACCAGGCCGAACAGGCCCTGCGGGCCGCGCGCCAGGCGGCCAGCGGTGAGACTGGATTACTGCGTATGGGCTTTACTTCTTCGGCGGTATTCCATCCCCTGGTCTCGCATGCCCTGCAGCAGTTCCGCGAACGGCATCGCAAGCTGGAGATCTCGCTGAGCGAAGGCATCACCGAACAGTTGCTGGCCGATATCGCGGCCTCGCAGCTGGACGCCGCGTTCGTGCGCATCGTCACCACGCCCTCGGCGGCGCTGGGGGTGGTGGAACTGCCGGCGGAAAAATTGAAGGTGGCGCTGCCGCGTTCGCATCCCCTGGCGCGACGCAAGTCGCTGCGCTTGCAGGATCTGGCCAGCGAGAATTTCATCATGGTGCCGCGTGGCAAAGGTTCGGCCTTGTACGACAGCATCTTCAGCGCCTGCCAGGCTGCCGGCTTCGATCCACAGGTGATCCAGCTGGCCCCGCAACTGACCTCGGCCATCAACCTGGTGGCCTCAGGCCTGGGCATTTCCATCGTGCCCGAAGCCATCGAACAGGTGCAGCTGGCGCAGGTGCGTTACGTCGAGATCGTCGAGCCGGCGCCGCGTGCGCAATTGTCGCTGGCCTATCATCGCCAGTCGATTGCGGCCTCGCGCTTTGCCGCCCATCTGCAGCGTTCGCTGCGGCGGGCGGGCTGAGCGGCCCGCCGTTCAGGCCTGTCGATGAAATCAGTGCTGGTTGGGTTTGAAGCGTCGCAGCAGCGAGTTGGCCTGTTGCAGGAACGCCCGGGGGTATTGTTCCACCAGCCTTTCCAGCGCGGGCAGCATGCGCTCCAGGGCGATGGTCAGGGCGATGTCGCTGATCTCTTCGCCCCAGAGCACCTTCTGCACGAAGGCGACCGGGCCGATATCGGCAATGAGGCTCATGCTCATCTGGCGTTCCAGCGTGTCCGTGCGCGGTCCGAAGGACTCGTCGAAGATGCGCATGATCGCGGCTTCTAGTTCCCTGCGCAGGCTTCTGCCGGGGGCGTCCGGCGCAGGCGGCGATGGCTGGCGCGGTGCTTTGGCCGGCGCATTCCCGATCAGTGCGCTGGCCTCCCCCGCCATACGACTGAGTTGCTGCACATGCAGGGTCAGCGCGCTGATCTCGGCGAGCAAGGAGCGCAGTGGCATCTGTTCCGGCATGTCCGATCCGGCTGGGCCGGCTGGTAATGGATTCATGTTGTTCTTGTTGCTCAGGCAATTGGGGAGCTGCCCAAACCGCCTGCGTGAATCGATCGGACCGACGGGACCGCCCCCACGCGGATGAACCGTCGGCTTGCATGCATGCCCTTGCCTTGCGCACCGATCCTCTGGACGACACAGAGATCGCGGGAAGCAACCGGCATGAGTTTCCCTGTGGAAACAGCGCAAAGTATAGTGCGGTGCAAAAATTTACGCATGACAATTTCGCCCGCGTTTAGCGTAGACGCCACAGTGTTCTCCGGAAATATTGTTCAGATAATAAAAGAAAACGCCGATGTTGCGTTTCATTCATGTCTTATTCATGTCTTTGTATTTTTTTACTTTCCACTCCAGCGTGCTTCGTCCCAAGGCCTGCTTGCGGCAAATCGTCGCAGTGGGGCCTGGTTGTCAGGAATCGGTCAGCTTTGCGCGAATGTGAAGCAATATAATGAGAATGCTTATCGATTCCCTTATCCTTTCCCAAGAAGCTCATGCGCCTGACCGAACTCGCCAAGGGCGTGGCCGCCATCGTCGACCACGTGACTGATCAACATAGCGCCGACGCCGTTGCGGCGCGCCTGCGCGACTTGGGTTTCGTGCCGGGCGAGCCGGTGCGGGTGGTGGCGGCTGCGCCTTGGGGGGGCGATCCCATCGTCGTGCAGATCGGCTCCACGCGCTTTGCCTTGCGCCGCGCCGAGGCGCAGCGGGTCACGCTGCAGGTGGCCCAGGGAGGTGTAGCATGAGCGCGGCCGGTTTGAACATCGCCCTGGTGGGCAATCCCAATTGCGGCAAGACAGCGCTGTTCAACCAGCTCACCGGAGCGCGCCAGAAGGTGGCCAACTATGCCGGTGTGACGGTGGAACGCAAGTCCGGCAGCTTCACCGCTCCGTCTGGGCGCCAGGTGCGTGTGGTCGACCTGCCTGGGGCCTACAGCCTGCAATCGGTCAGCCCCGATGAGCGCGTCACCCAGGCGGTGCTGCAGGGGCGCTATCCGGGCGAGGCCGTGCCGGACCTGATCGTCTGCGTGGCCGACGCCACCAACCTGCGCCTGCACCTGCGCTTCGTGCTGGAGGTGCGGCGCCTGGGCCGGCCCATGGTGCTGGCGCTGAACATGATGGATGCGGCCGCCCGCCGCGGCATCCGCATCGATGTGGCGGCCTTGTCGCAGCGCCTGGGCATGCCCGTCATCGAAACCGTGGCGGTCAAGCGCGGCGGTGCGCGCGCCCTGGTGGCGGCCATCGACGGCGGCGAGCCGGTGGCGGCGCCCGCCGTGCCGGATATCGATGACCTGCACGTCGAAGTGCGCGCCCTGCTGGCCGTGACCGTGGTCATGCCCGCCCCCACCGATGGCCGCGATGACGCGATCGATCGCATCGCCCTGCATCCGGTGCTGGGCGTGCTCTTGCTGGCGCTGACCATGTTCCTGGTATTCCAGGCGGTCTACGCCATCGGCAAGCCCATGACCGATGCCATCGCCGATGGCTTCGGGACGCTGGGCGGCGTGGTCGGCGAGTGGCTGCCGGAGGGACCGCTGCGCGGGCTGGTCACCGACGGCCTGGTGGCCGGACTGGGGACGGTGCTGGGCTTCCTGCCGCAGATCCTGGTGCTGTTCTTCTTCATCCTCCTGCTGGAGGAATCGGGCTACCTGCCGCGTGCAGCCTTCGTGCTGGACAAGCTGATGGTCTCGGTGGGGCTGTCGGGGCGCTCCTTCATTCCCCTGCTCTCCAGCTTCGCCTGCGCCATTCCGGGCATCATGGGCACGCGCAGCATCACCGATCCGCGTGACCGGCTCGCTACCATCCTGGTAGCACCGCTGATGACTTGTTCGGCCCGCCTGCCGGTCTATGCGCTGCTGATCGGCGCTTTCATTCCGCACCGGCCGGTGCTGGGCGTGTTCAACCTGCAGGGACTGGCGCTGTTCTGCCTGTACGTGGCCGGCATCGCGGCGGCCATGCTGGTGGCCTGGGTCGCCAAGCGCATCGGCAATGCGCGCCAGGAACGCGCGCTGTTGATGGAGCTGCCCTCCTACCGCTGGCCGCACTGGCGCGATATCGCCCTGGGCCTGTGGGAGCGCGGCGCGATCTTCCTCAAGCGGCTCACCGGCGTGATGCTGGCGCTGACCGTGCTGATGTGGGCCATCTGCACCTTCCCTGCCCCGCCAGCGCAGGCCACGCGCGCGGCCATCGACTATTCCATCGCCGGCTATATCGGCCACAGCCTGCAATACCTGTTCGCGCCGCTGGGCTTCAACTGGCAGATCAGCCTGTCGCTGATCCCCGCCTTTGCCGCGCGCGAGACGGCGGTGGCGACGCTGGCCACGGTCTATGCGGTCGGCGGCGAAGAAGGCGCGGCCTTGCAGAGCGCGCTGGCCTCGCATATCTCGCTGGCCAGCGCCTTGTCCTTGATGGTGTGGTTCGCCTTCGCGCCGCAGTGCATGTCGACGCTGGCCATCATCCGCCGCGAGACGCAATCCTGGCGCATGGTAGCGCTGTCCTTCGGCTACATGTTCGTGCTGGCCTATGCGGCGTCCTTCCTGACCTATAACGTCGCAAGGTGGCTGGCATGAATCACGCGCTGTGGTGGCAATACGCGGTCATTGCCGCGCTGGTGACGGTGAGCACCCTCTACATGCTGCGCAAGCTGGCGCCCACGGTGAGCTGGCGCTGGCAGGCCCGCATGGCCAGCTGGCTGCTGCGGCGTCGTGGGGGAATGTGGCGGGCGCTGGGCCGGCGCTGGTTGCCGCCCGCCAAGGGCGGGGGCTGTGGCGGCGGCGCCTGTGATGGTTGCGGCGACAGCGGCGACGCCCTGCCGCCGCTGGAACAGAAGATCCAGTTCCACCGCCGCCGCTGATCTGCAGCGGCGCGGCGGATCAGTGCAGCTCTTCGGCCTCGAAGCCTGCCGCCCGCAGGGCTTGCAGCACCTGCGCCAGATGCGGACGCCCACGGGTCTGCAGCACCAGTTCGATATCCACGTTCTGCGCCGCCAGCAGCGTAAAGGCGCGCTGGTGATGCACCTCATCGACGTTGGCGCCGGCCTCGGCAACGATGCCGGTGATGCGCGCCAGCGTGCCCGGCACATCGCGCGAGCTGACCTTGACCCGCGCCAGCCGTCCGGCGCGCACCATGCCGCGTTCGATGATGGCCGTCAGCAGCAGCGGATCGATGTTGCCGCCTGAGAGCACCAGCCCCACCCGCTTGCCGCGGAAGCGGTCCGGATAGCGCACCAGCGCCGCCAGTCCGGCTGCGCCCGCGCCTTCCACCAGGGTCTTTTCGATTTCCAGCAGCATCAGCACGGCCTGTTCGATATCGCCTTCATCGACCAGCAACAGCTCATCGGCTTCGCGGGCGATGATGGCGCGGGTCAGCGTGCCGGGCGTGCCTACCGCGATACCTTCGGCGATGGTGCTCGCGCCCACCGGGTGCTCGGTGCCCTTGACCGCATTGACCATGGTCGGGAAGCGCCGCGTCTGCACGCCCACGATCTCGATCTCCGGCTTGATCGCGCGCGCAGCCACGGCCATGCCGGCCAAGAGGCCGCCGCCGCCGATGGAGACCACCAGGCAATCGAGGTCCGGCACCGCCTTCATCATCTCCAGCGCGACCGTGCCCTGGCCGGCGATGATGGCTTCGTCGTCGTAGGGGTGGACGAAGGTCAGTCCTTCCTTTTCGGCCAGTTCGTAGGCATGGGTGCGCGCAGCTTCCAGGGTGTCGCCATGCAGCACGACATTGGCGCCGAAACCGCGTGTGCGTTCGATCTTCACGCCGGGCGTGAAGCGCGGCATGACGATGGTGGCCGGCAAGCCCAGCCGTTGCGCGTGATAGGCCACGCCTTGCGCATGGTTGCCGGCCGACATGGCCACCACGCCACGCGCCCCGCCCCCGCTGGCAGCCACGTCCACCAGCTTGTTGCAGGCGCCGCGCTCCTTGAAGGAGGCGGTGAATTGCAGGTTCTCGAACTTGAGGAAGACCTGGGCGCCGACGATCTGGGACAGCGTGCGTGATTCCACGCAGGGCGTCTCCAGGATCTGGCCTTGCAGCCGGCGGGCGGCTGCTTCGATATCGTTGAGCGTTGTCATGTTGCGATTGTAGAGCGAATGCACCGCTTTGTAGCACTTCATGCAAGCGCGGCGCGAGGATGGCGATAAATCGAATGTGGATGCTTGCAAACTTGGAAAAATGAAAAAATCGGGGCCACCGATGTCGTTGCAGCGCTTGGCAGAGCGGCCTGGATTGCCAGGTCATCAACATCAAATTTCTTTTGTTTCCACCATTGAACTCGGTGGATGTGGCGACTAGAGTGAAGACTCGTCGCGCCACCGCCTGAAACGCTTGCCCCAGTGGAAGCGACACCTGCAAGGGCCATGCGCCCTCGCCCCTCGCGCAGCTACCTCAGCCTCAGCCGTTCTCATCAAGGAGACACCATGAGCATCGCCACCCGGCCCCCGGATGTCAGGCCATCCCCGTTACCGCCCCTGAGCCCTTCCCCGCGTCTGCCCGAACGCCCGCGCTACGAGCAGCGCACCACCCCCTTGCTGTTGAAGCTGGTCGAACTGGACCCGCGTGAAGTGATCGACGGCATCATGACGCCGGGCGGATATCTCACCGCCGACGTGATTCCCGTCGGTCCCATGCGCGAGGCCTGCCCGCACTGCGAAGGCGTGGCGCTGCAACTGGTGTTGCGGCACCGGCATGTCAGGCGCAGCCATCTGTTCTGCCGGGTGTGCACCCGGGTCTACGATGCGCTCAATGACAGTGGGTATTCGGTGTTGACGGTGTGACGCGACCGCGCTTTACCTGCAGGGCGCTGCGCGAAAGCGGCGCCCTGTTTTCATTTGGAGGATGCCTCCCATTGTTGCTGGCAACAAAGTAGAATCAGCCCCCTCAACGCAACAAAAGAGAAGCCAATGGAATATGCCTACAAGCGGATGGCCTCCCCGGCCGGTGTGCTCAAGCTGGTGGCCAAGGGGGATCATCTGGCTGCGATCCTGTGGGAAGACGATGACGCCCTGCGCGTGCGCCTGGGTGAGATGGTGGAAGATGAAGACCGTGCGGTCCTGATCGAGACCGAACATCAGCTGCGCGAATACTTTGCCGGTGAACGCGAGAGCTTCGACCTCCCCTTGCATTTCGAAGGCACCGAATTCCAGCGCCAGGTGTGGTCGGCGTTGCTCGATATTCCCTATGGACAGACCCGCACGTATCTCGACATCGCCCGCCAGCTCGGCAACGAGAAAGCAGTGCGCGCCGTGGGTGCGGCCAATGGGCGCAATCCCATTTGCATCATCGCGCCCTGCCATCGCGTCATCGGCGCCGGCGGCGAACTGACCGGCTTTGCCGGCGGGCTGCACGTCAAGAAGCTGCTGCTGGCCATCGAGGGCATCTCTACCGAAGGCCGCGATATCGGCCAGGTCATCGATCCGCGCCGCAAGGCGCAGTCGCGGCGGCGGGAAGATCCCAATCAGCTGTCGCTGCTGTAAATGATATAAATCATTTTCTCAGCGCTGCATGCCCCACTTCTTCACGGTCACGCGTTCCAGCGTATTGAAGACCAGGTTTTCCACCAGCAGTCCGATCAGGATCACCATGGCCAGGCCGGCAAATACCTTGTCGGTATAGAGTTCGTTGCGATTCTGGAAGATGTACCAGCCCAGTCCACCCTTGCCGCTGGTGGCGCCGAAGACCAGCTCGGCGGCAATCAGCGTGCGCCACGCAAACGCCCAGCCGATGCGCAGTCCCGCCAGGATGGAGGGCAGGGCGGCCGGCACCAGCACCTGCAGCACGAAACCCAGCCCGCGCAGACCATAGTTGCGGCCGGCCATGCGCAGGGTGTCCGATACTCCCAGGAAGCCCGCATAAGTATTGACCGCCAGCGCCCACAGCACCGAATGCACCAGCACGAAGATCAGGCTACCCTGGCCCAGGCCGAACCAGAGCAGGGCGATGGGCAAGAGTGCAATGGCCGGCAGCGGATTGAACATCGAAGTCAGCGTGCCCAGCAGGTCGCGCCCGAATTGCGTGGACACTGCCAGCGTGGTCAGTGCGAAGGCGGCCACGATGCCTAGCACATAAGCCTTCAGCAGCACCTGCAGCGACAGCCAGGTCTTGCCGAACAGCTCGCCGCTGCGGAGGCCGTCGATAAAGGCCTGCGCGGTCTGCAGGAAGCTTGGCAGCAGCAGGTCATTGTTCTGCCAGCGCGCGACGCCTTCCCACACCAGCGCCAGCAACAGCAGGATGGCGCCCTTGCGCACCCAGCCCTGTTGCCAGAGGCGCTGGGGCAGCGAGAACTGGCGTTGCAGCACCAGGCCGGGCAGGGGTGTCAGCGGGATTTCGTATTCGTCGCGGATCGGCGGGGTCTGGGCCATGGCGGGATTCAGTAGGAAAAACGGACATCGCTGAAATTGAGGGTCGGCGCCGCTGCGCTGGCCGCATCGGACGGGCCGCCTTCATCGAAGAGCAGGCGGTGGATGCGCTGCGCGGTCTGCTGGAAACCCACACCCCCCAGGCTGGAGAGGTCGTACTGGTGGCTGTTGATCTCGGCGCGCACGCGACCTGGATGCGGGGAGAGCAGCAGGATGCGGTTGCCCACCACCAGCGCCTCTTCGATGGAGTGCGTCACGAACAGCAGGGTGAAGCGCACCTCGTCCCACAGCGCCAGCAATTCTTCCTGCATCTTGCGGCGGGTCAGCGCATCGAGGGCGGCGAAGGGCTCGTCCATCAGCAGCATCTTGGGTTGCATGGCCAGGGCGCGGGCAATGGCCACGCGCGCCTTCATGCCGCCGGACAGCGTATGCGGATAGGCATCGGCAAAGCGCGCCAGGCCGACCTTGTCCAGGTAGTGGCGGGCGCGCTCGGCGGCGTCACGCTTGCCCAGCGTGCGTGAGGCCAGCAGCGGGAACATCACGTTCTGCAGCACCGTCTTCCAGGGCGGCAGCTGGTCGAATTCCTGGAACACCACGATGCGGTCCGGCCCCGGCTGATGCAGCACCTGGCCGTCGAGCCGGATCTCGCCCGCAGCGGGCGGCAAGAAGCCGGCCACGGACTTCAGCAGGCTGGACTTGCCACAGCCCGAGGGACCCAGCAGCACGAAGCGGTCGGCCGGGTAGACGTCGAAGCTCACTTCGTGGGTGGCCTGGACGACCGCCGTGGCGCTGCGGTATTGCAGGCTCACGCGATCTACCTGCAGCAGCGGCGCTGGCAGGTCCTGCGCGGCCAGGCTGGTGATTTCATGGGTGCTGACATGCATGGCGGGTCTGCTTCCGAAGGTGAGGGACGGGCGTCTCAGCTGCCGCCCTGGACATGGGGATCGTCGAAGAAGTAGTCCTTCACCGAGGCCGGCTTGTTCTTGATGGCGCCCACGCGATGCATGAACTCGGCCAGGCCATAGGTGTTCTGCGGGGCGATCTTGAATTGCACTTCCGGGTTCTTGATGATCTGCAGCAGCAGCTTGCGGTCGGTGTTGCCCTTGTTGACCTTGAGGTAGATGTCGGCAGCCTTGTCCGGGTTGGCGCGGATGAAGCTGGCGGTTTCCTCCAGCGCATCCAGGAAAGCGCGGTAGGTCTTGGGATTGTCCTTGCGGAATTTCTCGGTGGCGTAGAGCACGGTGGCCGAGGACGGGCCGCCCAGCACGTCATAGGACTTCAGCACGATGTGCGCATTAGGATTGCCCGCCAGTTCCTGCTCCTGGAAGGGAGGATTGCCGAAGTGGCCGGTGATCTCGGTGCCGCCGCTGATGATGGCCGCGGTCGCATCCGGATGCGGTACGGCGATGCTGATCTTGTCCAGGCGGTTGTACTGGGCGTCGCCCCACAGCTTGGCCGAGGCCAGCTGCAACACGCGCGACTGCACCGACACCCCCACGGCGGGCAGGGCGATGCGGTCCTTGTCGCTGAAGTCGGCGATGGTCTTGACCTTGGGATTGTTGCTCACCAGGTAGTAGGGGAAGTTGCCCAGCGAGGCCGCGCCGCGCACGTTCTGCCGGCCATAGGTGCGGTCCCAGATGGTCAGCAGCGGCCCCACGCCGGCCCCGGCGATGTCGACCGAGCCCGACAGCAGGGCGTCGTTGATGGCCGAGCCGCCGGAGAGCTTGAGCCACTCCACCTTGATGTCCACGCCAGCGGCCTTGCCGTGCTTTTCGATCAGCTGCTGGTCCTGCGCCACGTTCAACAGCAGATAGACGATGCCGAACTGTTCGGCAATGCGCAGTTGCCCTTCGGCGCGCGCCATCAGCGGTGCGCCCAGCAGCGACAGGGCCAGGGTGGCGGTGAGCAGACGCCGCAGGCGTTCCTTGAAAGAGGGGAAGAGGGTCATGATGTCCTGTAGGGTAGGGCCGGCCGGGAATGGCTTAGAACCAGCTTGCGTGGTAACTGCAGTTCTTTATTCGTTCGGAGTATATAAAGGGCAGGGCGGAAAGAAAAACTCGATTACCGCATAACCATATGCGCCCGCCGTATAGCCGTGAAATCCAGTCTGGGTAAGGGTTTGCGGGGGAAATCGCGGTCTTCTGCGAGGGCGCGTCCGTAACCGTGACATTGCCCGGCTGTCAAGTTCGGCGAGGTGAGGAAGAGGCAGCGGCGCAACGTCAGGGGTGCGTCAGCGGCAATTTGAGCGCACTGCGGGTAGAGTGCGATAAAGTACGCCTCCTGCCCGGACAGACGGCTGATCACCCCCCTTGGTGATCTCTTCTGCTGCCAGAGCCCTGTCCGCCGGCACTCATTTGAAGAAGCAAAGGGAGCAAGATGAGTTCATCTCACACCAATCCAAGCCTTTCCCTCCGGTCGAGCAAATTCCACCTGATTACCCTGGCGGCGCTGGGCGTGGTGTTCGGCGATATCGGAACCAGCCCGCTGTACGCATTGAAGGAATGTTTCAGTCCCGACCACGGCATTGCCTTTTCCCCGGGCGCGGTGCTGGGCATCATCTCGATGCTGTTCTGGTCCATCTCCATCGTGGTGACCATCAAGTATGTGATGTTCGTGCTGCGCGCCGACAACAATGGCGAAGGCGGCGTGCTGGCGCTGATGGCGCTGTCGCTGCGCTCGGCGCTATCGGGCTCGCCGCGCGCCAAGCTGCTGATGATGCTGGGCGTCTTCGGCGCCTGCATGTTCTATGGCGACGTGGTGATCACGCCGGCCATCTCGGTGCTCTCGGCGGTGGAAGGGCTGGAGATCGCTGCCCCCCAGACGGCCCATGCGGTCATTCCGCTCACGCTGGTGATCGTGGTGATCCTGTTCCTGATCCAGCGGCATGGCACCAGCGTGGTGGGCCGTTTCTTCGGGCCGGTGATGTTCCTGTGGTTCTTCTCGCTGGCCTTGCTGGGGCTGTACAACATCGTCAAGGCTCCCGAAGTGCTGGTGGCCATCAATCCCTACTACGCCGTGCACTTCATGGCCGAGCATTCGCTGCAGGCCTTTATCGTCCTGGGCTCGGTGGTGCTGGTGCTGACCGGGGCCGAGGCCCTGTATGCCGACATGGGCCACTTCGGCATCAAGCCGATCCGTTATGCCTGGCTCTTCACGGTCATGCCTTCGCTGCTGATCAACTACTTCGGCCAGGGCGCCAACCTGATCGCCAATCCGGATGCGATCAAGAACCCCTTCTACCTGATGATCCCCGATCCGCTGGTGCTGCCCATGGTGGTGCTGGCCACCTGCGCCACGGTGATCGCGTCGCAGGCGGTGATCTCGGGCGCCTTCTCGCTGACCAGCCAGGCCATCCTGCTGGGCTTCGTGCCGCGCATGCGCATCCTGCACACCTCGGAGGATGAGCAGGGTCAGATCTACATCCCGCTGATCAACTGGATGCTGCTGGTGGTGGTGGTGGCCGTGGTGCTGGCCTTCAAGAAATCCGACAACCTGGCAGCAGCCTATGGCGTGGCCGTGACCACCACCATGGTGATCACCACCATGCTGCTGGGCGTGGTGATGCGGCATATCTGGAAGTGGCGCATGCCGGCCGTGGTGGCCGCCATCAGCTGCTTCCTGGTGGTGGATGTGGCCTTCTTCGCGGCCAACCTGTTGAAGCTGACCGAGGGCGGCTGGTTCCCGCTGGTCATCGGTGGTGCGGCCTTCTTCCTGCTGATGACCTGGTACTCGGGCCGCATGCTGCTGCGCATGCGCATCAAGGATGACGGTATCCCCATCGAGCCCTTCATCGAAGGCCTGCTGGCCCATCCCCCGCATCGCGTGGGCGGCACCGCCGTCTTCATGACCGGCAATATCGCTACCGTGCCGGTGGCGCTGCTGCACAACCTGAAGCACAACCGCATCCTGCATGAGCGTGTGTTCTTCCTCAAGATCAGCATCTGGGACGTGCCTTACGTGGCCGACAGCGAGCGCCTCACCATGAAGGAGCTGGGCGGCGACGTCTACCTGCTGCGTGCGGCCTTCGGCTTCAAGGAAGCGCCGGAAGTGCAGAAGGTCATGACCTTGACCGAGCAACAGTTCGGCCATCACTTCGACCTGATGGATACGTCCTTCTTCCTGGCGCGCGACACCGTGGTGCCGAGCAAGCTGCTGGGCATGTCGCTGTGGCGCGAGCGCCTGTTTGCGTGGATGTACCAGAACGGCGCCAAGCCTTCGGACTTCTTCCACATCCCCGCCAACCGGGTGGTGGAGCTGGGGACCAAGGTCGAGATCTGATCGCGACGAGGCCCTCTGCCAGTCCCGCATGAGGATGCCGTCCAGCCGCGCGCTGGACGGCATTTTTCTTTTCCGCCACGATGTGCGGCAGTGCGGCGGGCATTCTGCCGGGCTTGGGGATAAGATAGCCCCATCCACATTGACAGCAGAGGCAGCCTCACGAGGGCTGGCACATCATGGTCAAGTACATCGGTACCCGCGATCTGCAGGCCTATCTGGCCACCCATCCCTTGCCCCAGGTCATCGGCGGCATGCTTGCCTACCTGCATCACGATTACCTGCGCTGGCGCGAGTTCGACAAGACCGCCCGTGTGGCCAGCCACTCGGCGCAGGGAGTGATCGAGCTCATGCCCATTTCCGATGGGCGCCTGTATTGCTTCAAGTATGTCAATGGACATCCCGCCAACACCGCCCAGGGTTTGCTGACGGTGACGGCCTTCGGCGTGCTGGCCGATGTGGCCAGCGGCTATCCGCGCCTGCTCTCGGAACTGACGCTGACGACGGCCTTGCGCACGGCGGCCACCTCGGTGCTGGCGGCGCGGCAGATGGCGCGCTCCGACAGCCGGGTCATGGCCGTCATCGGCAACGGTGCGCAGTCCGAATTCCAGATACTGGCCTTCCATCACCAGATGGGCATCGAGGTAGTGCGCCTGTACGATACCGACCCCGCCGCCACCGCCAGGCTCATGCGCAATCTGCGCGCCTGCAGCGGCCTGCAGCTGATCCCTTGCGCCAGTGCTGCCGAGGCCGTGCGCGGCGCCGATATCGTCACCACCCTTACCGCCGACAAGCGGCGCGCCTGCATCATCAGCCCGGCCATGCTGGAAGCGGGCATGCATCTCAATGCGGTGGGCGGGGATTGTCCCGGCAAGACCGAGCTGCATGCCGATGTGCTCAAGGCAGCGCGGGTGGTGGTGGAATTCGCGCCGCAATCACGCATCGAAGGGGAGGTGCAGCAGATGCCCGCGGATTTTCCCGTGACCGAACTGTGGCAGGTACTGGCGGGACACGCGCCCGGTCGCAGCAGTGCTGCGGAGGTGACGGTCTTTGATTCGGTCGGCTTTGCGCTGGAGGATTTCGCGGCGCTGCGCTATCTCGACGAGCAGGTCGATGCCCGCTTCACGCGGCAGCTCGACCTGATCCCCGCCATGGACGATCCCAAGGACCTCTACGGTCTGGCCGTCCCGGCCACCCTCTGGAAGGAGCAGGCGAACGCATGAACAAGCAAGCGATGAACAGGATCAGGATGATGGGCGCGCCCACCGACGTGGGCGCCAGCCGGCGCGGGGCATCGATGGCCCCGGCGGCCTTGCGCGTGGCCGAATTGCAGCGCGGTCTGCAGCAGCACGGGCTGGATGTCATCGATGGCGGCGACCTGGCCGGACCGGCCAATCCGCAGCAGCCGCCGGTGCAGGGATTGCGCCACCTGGAACAGGTGGTGCAATGGAACCAGACGGTCCATGAGGCCGTGGCGCAATGCCTGGCGGACGGCGAGCTGCCGCTGCTCATGGGCGGCGACCATGCGCTGGCGGTCGGTTCGATTGCCGCCGTGGCGGCGCATTGCCGCAGCCAGGGCAAGGAGCTGCGCGTCCTGTGGCTGGACGCCCACGCCGACGCCAACACCAGCCAGTCCACCCCGACCGGCAATATCCACGGCATGCCGGTGGCCTGCCTGCTGGGGGTAGGACCGGCGGCGCTGACGGCCATCGGCGGCCAGACGCCGGCCTTGCAGCCGCAGCAGATCTGCCAGGTCGGCATTCGCAGCGTCGACCGCGAAGAGAAGCGCCATCTGCGCGAACTGGGTGTGCGGGTGTTCGACATGCGCCACATCGACGAATACGGCATGCGCCAGACCATGGAAGAGGCGCTGGCCGGCGTGGGGCCGCAGACCCATCTGCATGTGAGTTTCGATGTGGATTTCCTGGACGCCGCGCTGGCCCCGGGTGTGGGTACTGCGGTGCCGGGTGGTCCCACCTACCGGGAAGCGCAGCTGTGCATGGAAATGATCGCCGACACCGGCGCGCTGGCCTCGCTGGACGTGATGGAACTCAATCCCGCCTGCGATGTGCGCAACCAGACTGCCGAACTGGTGGTGGACCTGGTGGAAAGCCTGTTCGGGAAATCCACACTGATTCGCTGAAGCCTGCAATTCGAGGTTGAAGGATTGCGGACAATGCCGGATCATTCAGGGTTTTTCCGCGTGCGGCGGGAGGGGCCAGGGCAAGCGCCGGCCATTCTCGCCAGCCAGGAACGGGTTCCCTGCGGGACCGCAGCGAAGGTGCGCACGCATCTTGCTCTCCTGCTTCATCCTCCATCAGAAAGAAGACATCATGTCCCTCAAGAAATTGTTGACCACCGCCGCCAGCGCGCTGGCCCTGTCCTGCGCCGCCGGTACTGCCCTGGCGGCTGACCAGACCTATGTGGTGGGCGCCGGCGGCACCTACCGTCCCTTCGAATTCGAAACCCCGAAGAAGGAACTGGTGGGCTTCGACATCGACCTCATCAAGGCCATCTCGCAGGCCTCCAACTTCAAGATCCAGCTGGTGAGCACCCCCTGGGAAGGCATCTTCGCTACCCTCGGCCAGGGTGATCGCGACATCATCATCTCCGGCATCACCATCACCGACAAGCGCGCCCAGATGGTGGACTTCTCGCTGCCTTACTTCCCGGCCGAGCAGGTCATCATCACCAACGCCGACGCCAAGATCACGTCGCTGTCGGACCTGAAGAAGACCCAGGTGGCCGTGGTCAATTCCACCGCCGGTGACATCGTTGTCTCCGAAGAACTGGGCAAGGCCAGCACCGCCATCCACCGCTTCGACAATACCGTGCTGATGCTGGAAGAACTGTATCGCGGCGGCGTCGATGCGGCCGTGGGGGATGTGGGCGTGATCAAGTTCTACATCAAGAGTCATCCCGAGAAGAAGTTCAAGGTGGTGGGTGACAGCAAGTTCGTGCGCCAGTACTTCGGCATCGCCGTCAAGAAGGGCAACAAGGAACTGCTGGACAAGATCAACGCCGGCCTGAAGAAGATCGTGGCCGATGGCACTTATGCCAAGATCTACAAGACCTGGTTCGACGGCGACGTGCCGACCCTGCCGCTGAAGTAAGCATGACACGCGCCACGCCGCAGCCGGCATGGCGTACTCCTGATGACGGCTGCTGGCGTATGTTGACGTATGCGGCAGCCGTTTTCCCTCCGCTGCTCTGCTCACCCCCTGACAGACTACACAATCCGTTTGAACGGACTCTCATCATGAATTCCTTCTTCCAATGGGAAATCATCGGCGAATACCTGCCCCTGTTCGTCGAAGGCACCTGGATGACCCTCAAGGCCGCGATCATCTGCGTCATCGCCGGCACCTGCTGGGGCCTGGTGCTGGGCGTCGGCCGCCTGGCCGAAGCGCGCCATGGTTTCTGGAAATATTTCCTCTGCTACTGCGTGCAGTGGCCGATCCGCTTCTATGTCAGCTTCTTGCGCGGCACGCCCTTGTTCGTGCAGATCCTGCTGATCCACTTCGCCCTCATGCCCATGCTGATCAATCCCAGCGGCGGCCTGATCCTGTCGGGCGACCTGGCGCGCGAGATCCGCTCGCACTACGGCGCGTTCGCCTCGGCGGTGCTGGCCATCACGCTCAATTCGGGCGCCTATGTGTCGGAAATCTTCCGCGCCGGCATCCAGTCCATCGATCGCGGCCAGAGCGAGGCTTCGCGTTCGCTGGGCATGAGCTACCTGGCCACCCTGCGCCGCGTGGTGTTGCCGCAGGCCTTCCGCCGCATGCTGCCGCCGCTGGGCAACAATGCGATTGCCATCGTCAAGGATTCCTCGCTGGCCTCGGCCATCGGGCTGGCCGAACTGGCCTATGCGGCGCGCACGGTCTCTGGCGCCTATGCGCGCTACTGGGAACCTTACCTCACCATCTCGGTGATCTATTGGCTCATCACGCTGGCGCTGTCGGCGCTGGTGCGCCATCTGGAAGCGCGTTACGGCAAGGGAGATGCACGATGAGCACGATGATCAAGGTCAACCAACTCCAGAAACGCTTCGGCCAGGCCCACATCCTGCGCGGCATCGATTGCGAGATCCGCGCCCGCGAAGTGGTGTGCGTGATCGGCCCCTCGGGCTCGGGCAAGAGCACGTTCCTGCGTTGTCTCAATGGCCTGGAAGAAGTCAGCGACGGCGACATCTTCATCGAAGGCGTCAAGCTCAATGACCCCAAGGTCAACCTCAATGCCTTGCGCGCCGAGCTGGGCATGGTGTTCCAGCGCTTCAACCTGTTCCCGCACATGACGGTGCTGGAAAACCTGATCATGGCGCCCATGCAGGTCAAGAAGCTGTCCCGCCGCGAGGCCGTGCTGGTGGCCGAGAAGCTGTTGCAGAAGGTGGGCCTGCTGGACAAGATCGACGCCTTCCCCAACCAGCTCTCGGGCGGCCAGCAGCAGCGTGTGGCCATTGCGCGGGCGCTGGCGATGGAACCCAAGGTGATGCTGTTCGATGAACCGACCTCGGCGCTGGATCCGGAACTGGTCGGTGAGGTGCTCACCGTCATGAAGCAGTTGGCTGAAGAAGGCATGACCATGGTGGTGGTCACGCACGAGATGGGCTTTGCCCGCGAGGTGTCGGACCGCGTCTTGTTCATCGACCAGGGCGTCATCATGGAAGAAGGGCCGCCGCAGCAGGTGCTGGGGGACCCGCATCATGAACGCACGCGCGATTTCCTGCGCAAGGTGCTGTAAGCGTCAGCGCCGATGAGAAACGCCGGGATCACTCCCGGCGTTTTTCATGGTGCTTGCGGCTCAGTGGTGCGTACCCAGCACGATGGTCCCGGCCACGATCACCACGCCCGACAGTACGCGCCGCAGCGTGAGCCGTTCTCCCAGGAACAGCGCGCCGATCAGCAGGGCAAACAGCACCGAGGTTTCCCGCAGGGCCGAGACCATGCCCATGGGCGCCAGCGTCACGGCCCAGATCACGATCCCGTAGGCCAGCAGCGACATCACGCCCCCGCCCAGTCCGGTCCAGGTCTCGCGCCTTCCCAGCGCGATCGGCCAGCGGCCATGCCGGCGCTGGTAGATCACGGCCAGCGCAATGCTGTCCAGCACGAACAGCCAGCCGGCATAGCTCATGGCGTCGCCCGCCAGGCGCGCTCCGATGCCATCGGTGATGGTGTAGGCGGCTATGAAGGCGCCGGTGGCGAAGGCGGCCAGCGGCCCGGCAAGATGTTCACGACTGCGCATGGCGCGCAGGTCGGCCAGGCTGACGATGCCCAGCGAGACCAGCAGGATGCCGATGACCGTGTACAGTCCCAGCTGCTCGCCGGCGAACACGGCCGCACCCAGCGCCACCAGCAGCGGCGAGGAACCGCGCGCAATCGGATAGGACTGGCCGAAGTCGCCAATCCGGTAGGCACGGATCAGGAACAGGTTGTAGCCGGTGTGCAGCAGGCCGGAGAGGATGATGTAGAACCAGCTGGCCGGTTCCGGCCAGGGCCGCCACAGGATCAGCGGGATCGCGCCGATGCCCGCACCCAGGGTCATCAGCGCCAGCGAGGCCAGGCGGTCATGGCTGCTCTTGAGCAGTGCATTCCAGGACGCGTGCAGCAGGGCTGCCGCCAGCACCAGGGCGATGACAGCGATGTTCATGCGGTGCGCACCGCATCCAGATCGGCCTGGCAACGCCAGAGCGCGTGACCGGAGGCCAGGTACTTGCGTTCGAACGGAGTGATGGGGCGCTCGGGCCTCCACGCTTCGGCCTGGATGCGCTGTCCGCTCAGCTGGCTCAGGGCGGCAGCGAATTCCTCGACATAGATGCGCCAGTTGCTGCGGCACTCGATCTGGCCGCCCAGCGCGACGATGGCGGGAAAGACCGCGTGACCCTGCCAGCGCCGCGCCAGGTGGCCGATCTTGGGCCAGGGATTGGGATAGAGCAGGTAATGCCGGGCTGGACGTACGCCCGCCTGCAAGGCCAGCCGCCAGTAATCGACCAGGTCGGCGCGCACGAAGCAGAGGTTCGCTGGTTCCGGGCCATCCCAATGGGTATGGCGCGCCAGCCGGTCGGCGGACTGGTCGATACCGATGACGAAGTGATCCGGATGCTGGCTCGCCAGGTGCAAGGTGGACAATCCGACGCCGCAGCCGGTGTCCAGGATCAGCGGCGCCTGGCCGGCCACGCGCCAGGCGTCCATGCTGGCCTCGAAGGCGCGCAGGTTGTAGTCAGCGACGGGCTTCCTGAAAGGATGGGCGGCGTGGCGCGCTACCAGGCTGGCCAGCTGTTCATGCACGCCGGTCTGGGCGCTGCTGATGGGAGACGAATTCACGGAGCGGAGAATGGACGGCAAACCGCCATTTTAACGGACGATGCCGACAGTTCGCCGTCCTGCTGCTGATGCCAAAAAAAAACGCCGCGCTGGGTGCGCGGCGTGTCTGACGAAGACGTGCAGGCATGTCAATGCAGCGTCATCGGATGGCGCATCATCACATCGTAGCGGCTCAGGAAGTTGTCGATGTCTTCCATGGTGGGCTCGGAGGCAATCAGTTCCTGGACATCCTTGCGGAACAGCTCGGCGGCCGGGCCGTCGATGTAGATCTCGCGCTGACCGGACTTGTCCATGATCTCGTAGCCACCGAAACGCAGGGCTTCGTGATCGGTATCGGCACCGAATTCGACGACGCTATACTGCTCGCTGTTGTAGATCAGGTTCATAGTGACTCCTTATGCTGGAATACTGCTTCGAAAAGGAAGTGGCGCCTTCACCAAGAATTTCAAGACCCTGAAGGGCCGCGCCGCATGTGCATCTCTGCTACCTCGATACAGCTCCCGCTTTGAACGCCCACGTGGCGGGCGCCCCTGATACTGGTTACGGCAGGGCCGGACGGAACTTTTGGGCGGCCTGCCATTTCCTTTGCTGCCATGTCACCTGCCAAGAGTAGATGAAATCCTTTCCTGGAAGTTCATCGACCCGCGCCGGCCAGGCTGCGCATTGCAGCAGGGCAAGCCGGTATGTGTCCAGAATGCCGCGATGGGCGGCGGATGACTATCAGGAAATTTCTGACGGATGACGTGCAGGCCAAAAACAAACGGGACCGTGAAGGTCCCGTTTGTTTTTGTGAGCTTGCTGTCGCGCTCAGTGGCGCTCAGTGATTCTTGCGCGCCAGCTTGCCCGGTTCCACGCCGAGCTGCTTGAGCTTGCGGTAGAGGTGGGTGCGTTCCAGGCCGGTACGTTCGGCCACGCGGGTCATGCTGCCGTTTTCGCGCACCAGGTGGTACTCGAAATAGGCGCGCTCGAAGGCGTCGCGCGCTTCCCGCAGCGGCAGGTCGAAGGAGATGTTGGCGGCATTGTCGGCGACCTGGCCGAAGGGCGTGCTGGCCGTCGTCCCATGGTGTAACGGTTCGCCGCCCAGGGCCGGCGCATAGGCCGCCACCGGGGCCGCGTGTTCAGGGGTATGCAGACCGTCGGCGGCGCCGTTGACCACGGCGGCCACGGGCGCCGGCCGGTAGCCGGCCGGGCGCACCGCTTCGCGGCTGTGCGACAGGCCTTGCTGCACGGCCTTGAGCAGCTTCTGCAGGGCGATCGGCTTTTCCAGGAAATTGAGTGCGCCGATGCGGGTGGCTTCGACGGCGGTGTCGATGGTGGCGTGGCCGGACATCATGATGACCGGCATGGTCAACAGGCCATCGCGCTGCCACTCCTTCAACAGCGTCACGCCGTCGGTGTCGGGCATCCAGATATCGAGCAGCACGAGGTCGGGGACGCCGGCCTGGCGAAGCTCACGTGCCTGCTGCGCGTTTTCCGCAGTGGTCACGACATGTCCCTCATCGCCCAGAATTTCTGAGAGCAATTCGCGGATACCCATTTCGTCATCGACGACCAGGATGTTAGCCATGTGCTGCTTTCCTCGCTGCTAGTTCATTGTCCAAGTGTTCGATCCCTTCCGGCCGGTCTGCCCGATGCTGTGAGCGCCTGGATGAACTGCCGGTTCCCCCGCCTAGTGCCTTCGAATCTTGAGTCGTGTCGCATTTATTCAACAGATGCTAACTTTACCAGCAAAATTACAATTTTTGCGCCTCTCCCATCGGTACGGTTCTGGATATCGATGCGGCCACCATGTTCTTCGACGATTTTCTTCACCATCGCCAGTCCCAGACCGGTCCCTTTGCTCTTGGACGTGACATAGGGTTCGAAGGCGCGCGCCAGGATCTTGGCCGAAAAACCAGGGCCATTGTCCATGATCGACAGGCGCACCGCCGGCTGGCGCTGGCCATCGGCGCCGGCAATGTCGATCTGTTCGGTCAGCACGTCGATGCGCGGCGCCACCTCGCCTTCGTCGGCGACGGCGTCCTGGGCATTCTGCAGCAGGTTGTGGATGACCTGGCGCAACTGGGTGGCGTCGCCCATGACCTTGGCCATGGAGGGCGCCAGGCGGGCGTGGATGGCGTCGCGGCCGTCGCCGGCCAGGTAGAGGTTGAGGATTTCCTCGATCAGTGCATTGAGGTCCAGCGCGACCGGCTTGGCCGGCGGCGTGCGGGCGTAGTCGCGGAAATCGTCCACCATGCGCTTCATGGCCGTGACCTGGTTGACGATGGTGGTGGTGCCTTTGTCCAGGATGGCGGCGTCGGCCGGCATGAGCTTGTCCGACAGGCGATGCTGCAGGCGTTCGGCCGAGAGCTGGATGGGCGTGAGCGGGTTCTTGATCTCGTGCGCCAGGCGGCGCGCCACTTCGCCCCAGGCAATGGAGCGCTGGGCCGAGATGACGTTGCTGATGTCATCGAACACCACCACATAGCCCACGCCGTTTTCCACCGGCAGGTGCGAGCCGCGCGCCAGCAGGGTCAGCTTGTCGTGGTCAGGCTTGCCGCCTTGCTCGTCGTCGCTGTCGAGCATCGCGCCGGGCTGGCGCGAGAGTTCGAACTGGCGCTGCCAGTGCAGCCCGTCCGGGGTGGAATCGCTGCTGTGCTGGGCCAGTTGTTCGGAGAAGGCGCGGATGACCGCCTGGGCGAACGGCGCCTGCGCCTCGATGGTCTGCAGCGGCGTGCCGATATCGGCCGAGAAGTCGTGGCCCAGGATGCGGCGCACCGAGTCGTTGGCGCTGAGGATGTTGAATTGGCCATCCAGCACCATCACCCCGGCTGACATATTGGCCAGCACGGACTCCAGGTAGGCCTTGGCGTTTTCCAGCTCGGCCCGGTTCTTTTCCACCGAGGTGCGCGCCTCCAGCAGCTGGCGCGTCATGATGTTGAAGGACTGGGTCAGCGTGCCCAGTTCATCGGAGGTGCTCACGATGGGCCGGGGCGAGAGATTGCCTTCGGCCACCGCCTTGGTCCCTTCGGCCAGCAGCAGCAGCGGCTTGGCCAGGTCGCTGGCGATCAGGAAGGCGCTGGCGATGGCCGCGAAGATGGCCAGCAGCAGCGTGAGCGTCAGCGTGACCAGGTAGATCTTGCGCAGGCCCGAGCGCGACACCGAACGTTGCTGGTATTCGTTGTAGGCCAGGCGCAGGGTCTCGGCGTTGCTGGCCAGGTAGTCCGGCACCGGTTGCAGGATCTGCAGGTAGCGCGTCTCGCCTTGCAGCGCCAGCGCCCGGCTGGGGGCCGGCACCAGCACCACCACATGCAGGCGCAGGTTGCCGTCGGAGTCGGACTGGCCGCTGGCCGGCCGGCTGTCATCGCTTTCCACCGCCGAGAAGGCGCGCGAGACCCGTGCCTGGCGCATCGCCTGGGTGCTCGGCAGGATGGGCGTGAGCGAGCCGATGGAGCCGCCCACCGTGCTCATGACCTGGCCGCTGCCGTTGACGATGGTGATTTCCATGTTCTGGTCGCGCTGGCGCGACAGATAGGTCACCTGTTCGGAGTCGCTCATGTCGGAGAGCTCCTGGGCCATGCCGCGCGCCCGCGAGACCAGGTCTGAGAGCGAGGAGTCGAGGGCGTTGCGGCCCAGGTTCAGGCCCGATTCCAGCGCCGCCTCCATGCGCACGTCGAACCACGACTCGATGGAGCGGGAGACGAACTGCACCGACATCAGGTAGATCACCGCTCCCGGCAGGATTCCCACCAGCGCAAACATGAGCACCAGCCGCGCCAGCAGCCGCGAGCCGAACTTGCCGCGGCGGTAGCGCTTGTAGAGCCGGCCCAGCAGCAGCAGCACCAGCCCCAGCAGCGAGATGGCGGCCAGGCCATTCAAGAACAGCAGCCAGGGGTAGTGCTGCTCGAAGAGGGCGGAATTTTCGGAGGCCGAGGCCAGCAGGAACAGCAGGATGCTGATGACGCCCCCGCCGACCACCAGCAGATAGCGTAAGGTGCGGCTCATTCGGGTTTGTAGGTGAATTCGATCCAGTCGGAGGAGAGCCGCCAGTCGCTGTTGTTGAGCGCGTTGACCTGGAAGGGCTTGGGCAGTTGCGCCACGTCCAGCCGCATGCGCAGGCCGACGTTGTAGTTGTCGCCGCTCTTGAGGGTATTGTTGTCGGCAATGAGCCAGCGCGGCGGACGGCGGATCAGCGTAAGGGCGTCGTCCAGGTTGGTGAAGCTCTGCTGCAGCTGGCCGCTGATGGCGGTATGGTACTGGCGCGTGAGCACGTTATAGGACAGGCGCACCGTGCGCGTGGCCGAGACGCTGCTTTCGTCGAACCAGTACCAGCGGCGCCGGGTCAGCTGCACGTCGGTGGTGAAATAGAGCGGCACCCCGCGCGAGAGGGCGTCTTCCAGGCCACGGTTCAGATCGAAGTCATAGGAGACCGAGAGCCGGTAGCCCTCGTCGCTATGCTCGATGCTGGCCTGGCTGACCGTGATTTCGGCAGCCCGGGCAGGATGCCAGGCCAGCGCCAGCAGCAGCGCCAGCAGCAGCGCCAGCAGCGGCAGCAGCCACGCCAGCAGCCGTGATGGAGGGCGGCCCCAGGCCGCCAGGGGCCGAGGGCTTTGCCGGTGGGAAGGGGCGAAGTCCGATTGCGTCAAATTCATGCACCAGGTTTTTGGAACAGCGCATAGAACAGACCATCATGGTCGGCCGTCTCGCTGGCGGTGGGCAGGAGTTGGCCGGGTGCGGGCAACCGGATGGCGTTGTGCTTCTGCGCGAAGGCGACTGCCTGCTGCTCCGATTCCTGGGGCCACAGCGAGCAGGTTACCAGCAGCAATTTACCATCGGGTCGCAGCATCTGCCAAAGCTTGTCCAGAATTTGCGTGGAAAGTGTTGCAAGCTGCGCGGTGTCGGTCTTGCGGCGCAGCCAGCGGATATCCGGGTGGCGGCGCACGATGCCCGAGGCGGTGCAGGGCACGTCGGCCAGGATGCGATCGAAGGGCTGGCCATCCCACCAGTCGTCGGCGCGGGCGTCGCCGGTGGTCAGGCGGGCCTTGAGCTGGAGCCGATCAAGGTTCTCGGCGATGCGTTGCAGGCGGCGGGTGTCGTGGTCCAGGGCTTGCAGGTCGAGATCGGCCAGTTCCAGCAGATGGCCGGTCTTGCCGCCCGGGGCGGCGCAGGCGTCCAGCACCCGCATGCCATCGGCCACGTCCAGCAGCGGCGCGGCCAGCTGGGCGGCGGCGTCCTGCACCGACACCACGCCTTCGGCAAAACCGGGAAGCTGCTGCACCGGCACCGGCCGGTGCAGCCGCACCGCCGCCGGGCCGACCTGGCGCGCGGCCATGCCAGCCTGTTGCAGGGTGTCGAGGTATTGCGCCACCGTGGTGCGACGGCGATTCACCCGCAGGGTCAGCGGCGGGGCCTGGTTGCCGGCGTGCAGGATGGCTTGCCATTGTTCGGGATAGGCCGCCTTGAGGCGGTCGATCCACCAGGTCGGGTAGTTCCAGGTGCCGGGCGGGGTCTTGGTCGCCTGCGGCATCAGGGTGGCGCGTTCGCGCAGCAAGCGGCGCAGGATGGCATTGACCACCCCCTTGGCGAAACTCATCTCGGGGCTGATGGCGGCGGCCTGCACGGCCTGGTCCACCACGGTGAAGCTGTCGTAGCCGGACTCTTCTTCGTTGACCAGCAGCGCCAGCGCCGTCACCAGCAGCCCATGCAGCACCTCCGGCTGGGGCGGCTTGTTGGCCAGCAGGCCCAGTAGGCTCTCGGTCAGGCCCAGGCTGCGCATGGCGCGGTAGCTGAGATCCTGGATGGCGCCGCGCGCCGGCGCTGGCGCATCGCTGCGGCTGAAGATCTGCGCCAGCGCCTGCGGCAGCGCGTGGCCGGCCCGCACGGCGGCCACCGCCTGGGCGGCGTAGGCCAACTGGTAGGCCAGGGAATCGGCCTTGGCGCCGGGAGGAAGAAGGGAAATCTGGATCACGTCGTTTGCTTGCTCAAGAGGGGGCGCGGGCGGCGTTTCGCTGGGGAAACTTCTGTGGCCACAGGCGCGGGCCGTCAGTGTAACAGCCCGTCCGGGGAGCGCGCCCAGGAAAAACGGCTGTCGCGGTGGATGATCGCGACAGCCGTTTCAGGTGATGCGTGATGCGGGGATGGCCTTGGCGGCGATATCAGACGCCCCAGAGGATGTCGTAACCGCCCTTCTTGGCTTCGCGCAGCATGTCCAGCAGCGGATAGGCGCGCGCCGAGAAGCTGACGGCCTCGATCTTTTCGTGGTTGTGGTCGTCCACGTCGGCGTTGTGGTGGGCATTGACATCACGGGCCAGGGCTTCGGCGGCTTCGTGGGCCTTGCTGGCGTTGATCTGCTGTTCCAGCGCGGCGATGGCTTCGCCGGCTTCGGCAGCGGTGATCACCCCGCGCGCGGGGTCCTTGTGCAACAGGTCCAGGATGGGTTTGGCGTGCGATTCATACATCACCACATCGGCAGCCGCTTTTGATTTGAATGTGATCAGCATATTTCCTCTGGGTCTTTGATTGAAAATGTTCTGGGCGCAGCCGGACGGGCCTGGCCTGGTGGAAATGCGCTGCAAAGCATCCGCATTCCTGCGGGACGCCCGTCTGGAGTCACGGGCGAGCCCAAGAATACCCCGGTCACGCCGCCTTTGTCATCTTGCAGCGGGACCGTTCACGTTGGTTTGAATGAGCTGAAAAAGGTTTCCAGATTCTCATCAGTGAAGGATTTTTCTTCACCTACCATCAGGATCTGGTAGACCCGCCGGTCCCGGCTGGCCAGCCGCGCAGCCAGTCGCAGGGGCCGACCGCGCGCCACGCCACGGGCCTCGAGGTCCATGCTGTGGTCCAGGCCCGCCGTCTTGCCCGGCCAGGCCGGCGCACCCTGGGCCTGCCCGGCGATATTGTTGAGCAGGGCGGTACGCATGGCCGCCAGCGCCCGCTCGGCGGCGGCGGCGTCAGGCAGTTCGGCGGTGCCCACGGCGAAGGTGACGCCGTCGACTTCGGCCGCGGTCATGCTCATCTCCACGCGCGGACCGTCCAGGTCGATCTCGCGGGTGACGCTGCTGGGCTTGGCCGGCAGCAGCACCACGAAATGCGCGCCATTGTCGCTGCTTTCGCGCCAGTTGTAGCGCGGTGAACAGGCTTGCAAGGCCATCGCGGCGATAGCGGTTAGCGCGGCCAGGCGGAGGGAAGCGGACAGGGCGGGTAAGCGGCGCATGGGATAAAGGCGTGGCCAGGGAGGAGCCATCATAACAAAGCCGCAGCAAGGCATAAAAAGCGCTGTTGTCTGATGGCTCTCCGGCAATTCTTGCGGTATAAGAAGCCATTCCAACGCCTTCCCTGGACTGATCTATGCAAAACGACAACCAAGCCGGCCTGCCGGAACTGACCCTGCGCGGCATGCTGCTGGGAGCCCTGATCACGGTGGTCTTCACGGCCTCCAACGTCTATCTCGGGCTCAAGGTCGGCCTGACCTTTTCCTCGGCCATTCCGGCGGCGGTGATCTCGATGGCGGTCTTGCGCCTCTTCGCCAACGCCAACATCCTCGAAAACAACATGGTGCAGACCCAGGCCTCGGCGGCCGGGACGCTGTCCTCGGTGATCTTCATCCTGCCGGGCCTCTTGATGATGGGCCACTGGCAAGGCTTCCCCTTCCTGCAGACCCTGGGCATCTGCGCCGCGGGCGGCATGCTGGGGGTGATGTTCTCCATCCCGCTGCGCCGGGTGATGGTGGTGCAGGGCGAGCTGCCCTATCCGGAAGGGGTGGCGGCTGCCGAGATCCTGCGTGTGGGCAGCGCCGACGCCGACGGCGGTGAAGAGAGCCGCCGTGGCCTGCGCGACATCCTCTTCGGCGGCGCCCTGGCGGCAGGCTTCAGCGTGGCCGCCAGCGGCCTGAAGGTGTTTGCCGAGAGCATGAGCCTGTGGTTCGCCGCAGGCGCCTCGGCGGTGCGCCTGACCATGGGATTTTCGCTGGCGCTGGTGGGCGCGGGCTACATGATCGGCATCGTCTCCGGCATCGCCATCCTGATCGGGCTGGTGCTGGCCTGGGGCGTGGCCGTGCCTTACCTGACCGCGGTCACGCCCCATGCGGCCGACGTCAGCCTGGCCGATTTCGCCAACGGTCTGTGGAAAAGCCAGGTGCGCTTCATCGGCGCGGGCATGATCGGCGTGGCCGCGATCTGGACCCTGGCCACGCTGTTCGGCCCCATGGTGCAGGGCGTGAAGGCTTCGCTGTCCACGCTGGCGCGCCGCCAGCAGGGCAGCACCGAGCGCACCGACCAGGACATGTCGCCGCGCTGGATCGTGATCATCAGCCTGGCCATGATCGGCCTCTTGGCAGTGGTGTTCGCCTCCTTCCTGGCGGGAGCGCCGGTGTCGCCGGCGCTCTTTGCCGGGCTGGTGGTCTATGCGGTGGTGTTTGCCTTCGTGTTCGGCTTCCTGGTGGCGGCCGCCTGCGGCTACATGGCCGGCCTGATCGGCTCGTCCTCCAGCCCGATCTCGGGCATCGGCATCGTCGCGGTGATCCTGGTGTCGTTGCTGCTGCTGGCCTCGGGCATGGTCGATACGCTGCTGGCCACGCCCGAGGGCGGCAAGCTGGCCATCGCCATCGCCCTGTTCGTGACCGCCGCCATCATCGCCGTGGCCGCCATCGCCAACGACAACCTGCAAGACCTCAAGACCGGCCAACTGGTCGGCGCCACGCCCTGGCGTCAGCAGGTCGCCTTGCTGGTGGGTTGCGTGGTGGGCGCGCTGGTGATCCCGCCGGTGCTGACCCTGTTGTATAACGCCTATGGCTTCACCGGTGCGCTGCCGCGCGCCGGCATGGACGCGGCCCAGGCCCTGGCCGCGCCGCAGGCCACCCTGATGACGGCCATCGCCACCGGCATCTTCACCCGCGAACTGAACTGGACCATGCTCACCGTGGGCGTGGGGCTGGGCATCTTGCTGATCGTCATCGACTGGCTGCTGGCGCGGCGCGGCGGGGTGGCGCGCCTGCCGGTGCTGGCGGTGGGGATCGGCATCTATCTGCCGCCGGTGGTCAGTAGCGCGCTGTTTGTGGGGGCGCTGCTGGGCTGGTTCATCGAGCGTGCGCTGCGTCGCCGCGCGCTGGCCGCCGGCGCCAATGTCGAAGCCTATGCCGACAAGCCGCGCCAGCGCGGCATCCTGGTGGCGTCGGGCCTGATCGTGGGCGAGAGCCTGGTGGGCGTGGTGCTGGCCGGGGTGATCGGCTTTACCGGCAAGGATGCGCCGCTGGCGCTGGTGTCGGGCAGCTTCGAGTCCATCGGTCAGTGGCTGGGGCTGGCCGCCTTTGCACTGATCCTGCTGGCGTTTGCGCGCCGGATCATGCCGGCGCGCTGAGATTGCGCCTGCAACTGAGCCTGGCCCGCCGGGCCGGGCTCAGGGGACCCACCAATAGCGCAGGATGTGGAAGAAGATGGGCGCGGAAAAGCTGATCGAGTCGACCCGGTCCAGCATGCCGCCGTGGCCTTCGATCATCGCGCCCCAGTCCTTGAGCCCGCGATCACGCTTGATCGCGGACAGCACGAATCCCCCGAAGAATCCCAGGATGTTGATGGTCAACGCCACCAGCGCCGCCTGCCAGACATTGAAGGGAGTGATCCAGTAGAGCGCCGCGCCTACCGCGGTAGAGGTCAGCACGCCCCCCACCAGCCCCTCCAGCGTCTTGGACGGGGAGATCTGCGGCGCCAGCTTGCGCTTGCCGAACAGCTTGCCCCAGACATACTGGAACACGTCGCTGGACTGCACCGTGAGCACCAGGAACACGATCAATTGCAGGTTGCGCCCCTCGAAGCCGGGGATGGCCAGGGTCAGCAGGGCCGGCACATGCGAGATGCAGTACACGCAGATCATCAAGCCCCATTGCACCTTGGCCGCGCGCTCCAGGAAGTGCTTGGTATCGGCCGATAGCGAGGCCGAGATCGGCAGCAACAGGAAGGCATAGACCGGGATGAGGATGGAGAAGAGGCCATACCAGTCCATCCCGATGAGCACATATTGCAGCGGCAGGAAGACGAAGAAGCACCAGAGCAGCGCGCGATGGTCGCCCACGCGGGTATAGGTCACCGAGATGAACTCGCGCAGCGCCTGCAGCGAAATGAAGGCGAACAGCACCACCACGCCGGTCTTGCCCATCCAGAACGCCAGCGCCAGCGCGCCTATCATCCACCACCAGGCCTTGATGCGGGCATTGAGGTTGTCGACGACGCTGCTGTTGCGTCCGGCCAGACGCCAGCGCAGCAGGCCGCCGACCGAGCTGGCCAGCGCGAGGACGGCGAACACGCCGGCAAAGAGGGCGATGAGGGTATCTTGGGCAGTCATGGTCGATCCGTGCGGGTTCATTCGGCGATGGGCGCCAGCTCGAGCAGCGCCTGGCGGGTGCGCGCCAGGAATTGCTCCTTGCTTTCGCCGGCTTGCAGCATCAGGGGTTCGCCGAAGCTCAAGGTACACAGCAGGGGCAGCGGCACCAGATGGCCCTTGGGCATGGCGCGGCCCAGGTTTTCTATCCACACCGGCACCAGCTCCACCTCGGGATGGGCGCAGGCCAGGTGATACAGGCCGCTCTTGAACGGCAGCAGGCCATCGTCTAGGTTGCGGGTGCCTTCGGGAAAGAGGATCAGCGACTCTCCCCCCGCCAGCACCTGGCCCATCACGCCGATGGGGTCGGCGCTGCGCCCGGCCTGGCGGTCCACCAGCACGCCCCGGAACACCCGGTTGATGACATAGCGACGCAGCGCGCCCTTGAGCCAGTAGTCGGCGCCGGCCACCGGCCGGGTGCGCTTGCGCATGGCCCGTGGCAGCATGCTCCAGACCAGCACGAAATCGCCGTGGCTGCGGTGGTTGGGGTAGTACACGCGCAGCTTGTCCGGATCCGGTGCGGCAAACCAGCGGGCGCGCACGCCGGTGAGGACACGGGCGAACGTGCAGATGGCGGAAGCGAAGAGACGGTCGATCAGCATAGAAGTCGGCAATCCAGGATCAGAAGATAAACAGCACGCCCAATGCACCCAGCCAGCCGCCGATCTGTCCTGCCAGGCAGCGGCATTGGTACCTCAACAGCCGGCGCGCCCCTGCGGTACGGTCAGCCAGGGGGCGGGTAGGCGTGGGTTGGTGGCCCAGGCCGCTCTCTCTGATAGCCACGTCAAAGGCGGCCAGATCGTCCGGCGGCAGGATGCCCTGCTCCCAGCGGCGCGCCCAGGAGGCGAAAAGCGGAGCATCGAAGGCGCAGCGCAGGGCAAAGACGTATTCGGCGATGCCGAACACGATGGATAGCGTCAGTGGTATCCAGAGCGATGGCGCTTCTGGCTGCACAGCCAGCAGGATCAGCACCACCAGGGCGGCGATGGTGAGCATCCGGCTGGTGGCGTCCAGGGGACGGCTCAGACCCAGCAGCGCGGCGGTGATCTCAGCCTGATGGGCAGCCTGGTAGGCGGCTTTCCGTGCGGCTTGTGGGTCTTCATGGGGGATATCGTGACCGGCGGCGTCATTGGCAGCATCGCCACCGGGGCCCTGGCGCAGCTCGGGCATGGGATTCTCCTTGAGCAGGCGTTGCTCCACCTCCAGCAGGCGTTCGCGCAGCGCATCGTTGATGACCACGGCGGGCCGGCGCTCAGCCAGCAGGGCCAGGGCGCCAGCCATGTCGGGGCAGCGTCGGCTCAGGCACAGCCAGGCGGCCACCGCCCCGGCGCTGCGCGAATAGCCCAGGGCGCAGGCCACCAGCACCGGTCCATGGCCGCGCAGGGATTCGATGCTGCGCGCAGCGGCCAGCAATTGATCGGCCTCGGGGGCGACCAGGTCCAGCCAGGGATGGCTGGCGTAGCGCCAGTGGCCGCGCGGGGCGGGCAATTCAGCGCTGAGGTCGCACAGGGCGGCAAAGCGGCCCGCGCTCATCCCGGCCTTGCCCGGCAGCGGGCCCAGCCAGACGTCATCCGTGATGGCGTCGGGTTGCGGATGGCGGCGCGTCCACAAGCGGGCATTGATCCAGGCACCCAATGCATGCGGCGCCAGCAGCCAGGCGGCGGCCAGCGAGCGACGGCCGTCGCGCTTCTGGAAACCGGCGGTGCCGGCATAGGCATAGTTCCACGCCACGATGGCCAGCGCCAGGGCCGACCAGCCCAGCAGCGCGGCCAGCGGGCGTACACCGTAGGCCAGTCCCAGCGCCACTGCCGCGCCCAGGCCATAGGCCAGCGCCAGGCGCGTGCGGCGCGAGCTGCCTTGGCCGTCGCGTTGCAGCGGCGTGCGGCCTTCGTCCGGCCACAGCCACAGGCAGAACAGGCCCAGCATGGCGCCGGTGGGAATGTCGATGAAGTGATGTTGCCAGGTGGTCAGCACCGACAGGCCGATCAGCAGCGCCCAGCCATGGATCAGCCAGCGCCAGGGCCAGCTTGCGCGCAACCGGGCGAACTGGACCCAGATTAGCACCAGCAGCGCGATATGCAGAGAAGGGGCCTGGTTGTACGGCAGGTCGAAGGCCGTCAGTGAGGCGAAGAGCGCGCCGAAGAGACCGTCGGTGGCCGGGCGCTCGAAGGCAAAGCGCAGCGGGAACGCCAAAAAGCAGGCCACCGCGATCACCTGCGTGGTCAGCAGCCGCAGCGCGTGACGATCGGTCTCGCGGGCCGTGCGGCAGCACAGGAAGGAAAAACCGTAGAGCAGGTCGATGGACCAGTAGGGCAGGATGGTCCAGGGCAGGAAGGGGATGTGGCGCTCCCAGCCATAGAAGAAGCTGGGCACGCTGGCGCGCGCGGCTGCGGCATGGTTGGCAAAGCCATAGCTGAGGAAGAACAGTGGCCCCAGCAGCAGGAGCCAGGCCACGCCCCGCTTCCAGGGCAGCGGCGTGGAGGGTGCGGCTGGTGCGGCCGGTGCGACGGTCGCCGACAGGTGCTCGGCCTGGCTCATGAGACCTTGCGCCGGGCCAGCGAGACCGTGAAGATGCCCCACTGGTCGATGCGCTGTTCGATCTTCTCGAAGCCGGCCTCGGCCACCAGCTGGTCCATCTCGGCCTGGGTGCGGCGGCGCATGACCCAGGCCTGGCCGCCGCGATGGCTGGTGAGGGCGCGGGCGATCATTTCCAGCTGCGGATGCCAGGGCTGGCCGGTGTAGATCAGGTAGCCGCCCGGCGCAATCGCATCGGCCATGCCGGCCAGCGAGGTGGCCACGGCGTCGTTGTCGGGGAAGAGTTCATACAGGCCCGAGACGATGCCCACCGTCGGGCGCGGCGTCACAGCCGCCAGGCTGGCGCGGTCGAAGGCGTCGCCCTGGACGAAGCGGGCGATCTCGCCCAGCCCCTTTTCGGCGATCAGGGCGCTGCCCTGGCGCACGTTGAGCTCGCTGTAGTCGCGCAGCAGGATGGACTCGGGCCGGGGGCCGCTCTCCAGGGCTTCGAGCACGTAGCGGCCGTGGCCGGCCGCGATGTCGAGCACCCGCAGCGGCTGGCCTTCGGCTTGCAGGCGCGCCAGCGCCAGGCGCAGCAATTGCTCGATATGCAGCTTGCGCTGGCGGATCCCCTTCCAGCCGATGGCGTCGAGATATTGGCGATCGATGGCGCGCCCCAGCGGCCCTGCGCCTTCGGGACGATTGCGGTAGACATAGTCCAGCGTGCTGCCCGAGTCGAAGCCGGTACGGTGTCCCAGCGCCACCCCCGCCGAGAGCAGGCCGCCCAGCTTGAGGTTGGCGCGATAGCCGGCCCAGTACAAGCCCTTGGGGCTCAAGGCCGGCAGCGGTGCGGCCAGCGCCTGGGCTTCATCGAAGGTAGGGCCGTGGCGGTGCGCCTGGCGCAGGTCCGGGCGCGACCAGGGCTGGGCGAACTGGCGCAGGATGAATTCGCGAGCGAGGTCGGTGGCGATCTGGCGGTCTTTTTCGCCGAAGGTGTCATGGTAGAAGCCGGGCAGCACGTGCTTTTCCTTGGTCGTCGTTCCCAGGCGGTCGAAGAAGTCGTGCTGGGGACCGTGATGCACCACCCAGTCCGCGCCGGAAATGAGCAACTGGGTCGGGATGGTGATGGCCTGGGCATCGGCCACCACCCGCTCGGCCGCCTCATACAGCGCCAGCAGGATGTTCACCGAGATCGGCCGGCTGATCAGCGGGTCGCTGTCGTAGGACGCCTGGCGCGCCGGATCGTGGGTGAGGTACTTGGCCTTGACGTAGCTGTTGACGAAGAAATTGCCGCGCAGCTTCTGTTGCAGGGCCAGGCCGGGTCGGGCGAAGGGGACGTAGAGCTTGACCTTGAAGGCCGGCGAGGCCAGCACCAGGCAGCGTACGCGCGGCGCGTAGTCATGCGCCCAGGTCGACACCAGCACCGCGCCCACGCTTTGCGCCAGCACCGCCAGGTCTTCCTCGGCCAGTTGCCATTGCTGGCGCAGGTGGCCGATGAAGGTCTGCACGTCGCGCACGGAATCGGCAAAGCTGGGCGAATACCCGCGTGGCCCCGGTGAGCGGCCGTGGCCGCGCGCATCCCAGGCGTAGAAATCGAAGTCGGGCAGATCGAGTTCATCGACCAGATGGGCCATGCGGCCCCCATGCTCGTGGCCGCGATGGAACATCACGACGGCGCCGCGCCGCTCGGTGGCGGTGGCGGGCCAGCGGCGATAGAACAGGGTCTGGTCGTCGTGGGTGGTGAACTGGTGTTCCTGGACAGGTCGGTTCATGGGCGAGGGAGCGCGGCCAGGCCGCTGCGGATACGGTTGACGATATTGAGGAGGATGGCCACTGCCGCCAGCGGCAGCGCCCAGAAGATCCAGTCCGGCAGCGCACCGGCCAGGCCCAGCCAGAGGCCCAGCGCGCCGAACAGGAAGGCGCGGTCACTCTTGCCCATGGGGCCGTCGTACTGGCGCGGCGCGCCTACCATCGGGCCGAGCGCGCCGGTCATCTCGGAGACGGCCGACAGGAAGATCAGCGCGCCCACGCTGCCCCAGCCGAACGGAGCCACCAGGGCAAAGGGCAGGTACAGCGCAGCGTCGGAGAAGACATCGGTCAGTTCATTGAGGTAGGCCCCCAGCGCCGATTGCTGGCCGAATTCGCGCGCCAGCATGCCATCCACGGCATTGAAGGCCATGCGCAGGAACATCCACAGCGGCAGCAGCAGGAACAGCGCCGGCCGCGACGCCCCTTCCAGCCACAACAGCGCGCCCAGCCCCAGCGAGACCAGCATGGTCAGCACGGTGACGGCATTGGCGGTCACGCCCGCGCCGGCCAGGGCGGCCACCATGGGCCGCAGCAGCGCCTGGAAGCGCGGTTTGAGTTGATAGATGCTGATCATGCAGCACCTATCGCAAGGCAAAGGGAGTGAGGGTGTGGGAAAGGCATGCAGTCGTCCGTTGTTATAGGTTTTGGTTTGGTTCTTGTTGTGCGCGGGCGCTCTGCCTTTGTCCACGTCAGCAGCTCTTCTGTTCCCGTTTGGGGTCAAGGTAACATGAAATAACCTGCACATTGTTACTCCATGGATAGACCGCGGCGGTACTGGATGGCTTCGGCCACGTGCTGCCGGTCGATCTGTTCGGCGGCGGCCAGGTCGGCCATGGTGCGCGCCAGCTTGAGCACGCGGTGATAGGCGCGCGCCGACCAGCCCAGCCTGAGCATGGCGGTCTGCAGCAGTTGCGCAGCATCGGGGCCGGGCTGGCAATGACGGTCGATTTCCGCGCCGGCAAGGGCGCTGTTGGGTTTGCCCTGGCGGCTGATCTGGCGCTCGAAGGCCACGGCCACGCGGGCGGCGATGCGGGCGGTGGATTCGCCGCTGGCCTGGACGGCCAGTTCGCCGGGGCTCAGGGCGGCGACCTGCAATTGCATGTCGATGCGGTCCAGCAGGGGCCCTGACAGGCGCTGCTGATAGCGCCGCACCATCTCGGGTGAACAACGGCACTGCCCGCTGGCTTGGCCATGGTAGCCGCAGGGGCAGGGATTCATCGCCGCCAGCAGCTGGAAGCGCGCCGGGAAATCCGCCTGGCGGGCCGCCCGCGAGATGGTGATCTGTCCGGATTCCATGGGCTGGCGCAGCACCTCCAGCACGCTGCGCCGGTATTCGGCGATTTCATCGAGGAACAGCACCCCATGATGGGCCAGCGAGATCTCGCCGGGCCGGGGCGGGCTGCCACCGCCCACCAGTGCGACCGCCGAGGCGGTGTGGTGGGGCGCGCGGAAGGGGCGTTGTCGCCAGCGCGCGGGGTCGAAGCCGCCGGTGAGGGAGCGCACCGCCGCCGATTCCAGCGCTTCCGCCTCGGTCATCGGCGGCAGGATGCCCGGAAAGCGCGTGGCCAGCATTGACTTGCCCGCTCCGGGCGGCCCCACCAGCAGCATGCTGTGCCGTCCCGCCGCCGCCACTTCCATGGCGCGGCGCGCCAGCAATTGCCCCTTGATCTCGCTGAAATCGGGATACACCGGTGCGAGGGCGTCCTGTTGCGGCCGGTGGCGCGCCAACCGGGTGCTCTCGTCGCGGCTGGTGAAGTGGGCGCAGACCTCCAGCAGCGAACGGGCCGGGACGATCTCGGCTTGCGTCACCAGCGCGGCCTCGTCGGCATTGGCGGCGGGCAGGATGAAGGCGCGCCGCCGTTCGTCGGCGCTGGCGCCGTGCTGCATGGCGCAGGTCATCGCCAGGGCGCCGCGGATGGGCAACAACTGGCCGGAGAGGGATAGCTCGCCGGCGTATTCGTAGTCGTCCAGCCGGTCGCCGGGGATCTGCTGGGAGGCGGCCAGGATGCCCAGGGCGATGGCCAGGTCGAAGCGGCCGGATTCCTTGGGGAGGTCGGCAGGCGCGAGGTTGACGGTGATGCGCCGCGCCGGGAATTCAAAGCGGGCGTTCTGCAATGCCGCCCGGACGCGGTCACGGGCTTCCTTCACCTCGGCCTCGGGCAGGCCGACGATGGCGAAGGAGGGCAGGCCATTGGCCAGATGCACCTCCACCGTGACCGGTGGGGCGTTCATGCCGGCCAGGGCGCGGCTGCGCAGGACCGCCAGGCTCATCGCGATGGGCCTGGCTGCCTGTTACCTATATAGAGAAGAGAGTGTGATCGAAGTGAAAGTAGGTGCGCCAGGATCATGGAGTCTGTTTTTGCTGGGCTTCCAGCTCGGCCACACGGGCCTCCAGGGCTTCCAGGCGGGCGCGGGTCTTGGCCAGCACCTGAGCCTGGATGTCGAATTCCTCGCGCGTGACCAGGTCGAGCTTGGCAAAGCCCTGGCTGAGCATGGCCTTGACGTTCTTTTCGATGTCCTTGGCCGGGGAGTTTTCGATTGCCTTGTTGATCTTGGATTGCAGGTCTTCAAAAAACGGGGGCTTGTCCATGTCGGATCTCCTTGGCAGATAAGCTGTAGCTGGAATGCAAGTTTAGCGGTTTCCTGCCCATCCTCAAACCGCCTTGCCTGGATGAGACCGCATTTTTACCGCCAAGTGCGGCCTGTGAAGTTTTTTCCTTCAGGAAATGCGCCGTCTTGGTGATCCGGAACGCCCCTGCTGGCCGCGCACCAAAATGTGATTGCCGGAATGGAAGCAGGGTTAACAAAAAACAAGCAATATCGCACCAATCACGTGCATTTTCCCTTGGTCTGCACTATTTTGAACTGAAGTTAGAAAAAAAACGTGACCAATCTCCGGTTTCACCTAAAAACACAAGCCTGCCTTGCCGAAAGAACATGGCACGGCTCCTGCTACAGGGTTTGAGCAAACACAAAAAACGACTTTTATTGTTCAAACACAAACCAGAGGGAAAGTCATGAAGAAACTGATTCTTGCAACAGCCATCGCCGCATCCTTCGTTTCTACCGTGGCCCGTGCAGAAGACGCCAAACCAGATAATGAGTTCAGCTTCAACGCCGCTGTCGTGAGCGACTACCGCTACCGCGGCCTGACCCAGACCCGCTTCGACCCGGCCCTGCAAGTCGGTGCTGACTACACCCACAACCCCACCGGCCTGTACGCCGGCACCTGGCTGACCAACATCAAGTGGATCAAGGACGCTGGCGCCGTGGCCAGCCCGCCGGTCAACACCAAGGGCGACATCGAGTGGGACATCTATGGCGGCAAGCGCGGCGACATCGGCGGCGGCTTCACCTATGACGTCGGCGGCCTGTACTACTACTACCCGGGCAACACCCTGGCCGACAGCGGCGCCAAGAACGCCAACACCTTCGAACTGTACGGCCAGGTCGGCTACGGTCCGGGCTACTTCAAGTATTCGCAATCGCTGACCAACCTGTTCGGCGCAGCCAACAGCAAGTACAGCCAGTACTTCGACCTGGGCGCCAACATCGAGACCTACTACGGCGTCATCCTGGGCCTGCACGTGGGTCACCAGAACGTGCGCGGCAACCCCAACCAGTTCAGCTACACCGACTGGAAGATCGGCGTGTCCAAGACCTTCGACGATCTGGCCGGCATCACCCTGGGCCTGGCCTATGTCGGCACCGACCTCAAGGATGGCGTGACCACCACGCCGGCTTCGGATGGCCTGAAGAACGTCGGCAAGAACGGCTTCGTTTTCTCCCTCAGCAAAACTTTCTAACAAGAGGTTCGTATGAAACTGATCACAGCGATCATCAAACCGTTCAAGCTGGACGAGGTGCGTGAAGCCCTCTCCGCGATCGGGGTGCAAGGCATCACCGTGACTGAAGTCAAGGGCTTCGGTCGTCAGAAGGGCCATACCGAGCTGTACCGCGGCGCGGAATACGTGGTCGATTTCCTGCCCAAGACCAAGATCGAGGCGGCGGTGGACGACGCCATCGTCGAACGCGCGCTCGAAGCCATCGAGACCGCTGCCCGCACCGGCAAGATCGGCGACGGCAAGATCTTCGTCCAGGACCTGCTGGACGTGATCCGTATCCGCACCGGCGAGACCGGCAAAGACGCTCTGTAAAAAAGGGGAACTCTAATGAGCATGAAGAAAATGTTTTCCGGCGCGCTCGCCATTGGCGCGCTGCTGTTTGCAGTCAGTTTTACTGCTCCGGCCCAGGCGCAGGATGCGCCCAAGCCTGAAGCTGCAGCGGCTGCCGCAGCGGCCCCGGCTGCTGCTCCCGCTGCACCCAAGGCGGAAGCTGCCGCTCCTGCGGCCGCTGCCCCGGCCGCACCGGCTGCCGCTGCCGCCGCTCCCGCACCGGTCCCCAACAAGGGCGATACCGCCTGGATGCTGGTCTGCACCGCCTTCGTCATCCTCATGACCTTGCCGGGCCTGGGCCTGTTCTACGGCGGCCTGGTGCGCAGCAAGAACATGCTGTCGGTGCTGATGCAGTGCTTCATGATCTTCTCGCTGATCTACATCCTGTGGTTCGTCTACGGCTACAGCATCGCGTTCACCGAGGGCAATGCCTTCTTCGGTGGCTTCGATCGCCTGTTCCTGCACGGTCTGACGGGTGACTCCAACACCGGCACCTTCAGCAAGGGCGTGGTCATTCCGGAGCTGGTCTTCGTCGCCTTCCAGGGTGCGTTCGCGGCCATCACTGTGGCGCTGATCATTGGCGCCTTCGCCGAACGCGTGAAGTTCTCGGCCGTGATCCTGTTCTCCATCCTGTGGTTCACCTTCTCCTACCTGCCGATGGCCCACATGGTCTGGTTCTGGCCGGGTCCGGACGCCTTCACCGACGCTGCCGCTGGTGAAAAGGCCACCGCCATCTCGGGCTGGCTGTTCCAGAAGGGCGCGCTGGACTACGCAGGCGGCACGGTGGTGCACATCAACGCCGCTATCGCCGGCCTGGTCGGTTCCTATGTGATCGGCAAGCGTATCGGTTTCGGCAAGGAAGCCTTCAAGCCGCATAGCCTGACCCTGACCATGGTCGGCGCCTCGCTGCTGTGGTTCGGCTGGTTCGGCTTCAACGCCGGCTCGGGTCTGGAAGCCAACGGCACTGCTGCCCTGGCCTTCGTCAACACCATCCTGGCAACGGCGGCTGCTGTGCTGTCCTGGAGCTTCGGCGAATGGATCGGCAAGGGCAAGCCCTCGATGCTGGGCGCCGCTTCCGGCGCGGTGGCTGGTCTGGTGGCGATCACCCCGGCGGCTGGTTTCGTGGGCGTCATCGGCGCCGTGGTCATGGGCCTGATCGCTGGCCTGCTGTGCCTGTGGGGCGTGAGCGGCCTGAAGAAGATCCTGGGTTCCGACGATGCGCTGGACGTGTTCGGCGTGCACGGCGTGGGCGGCATCCTGGGCGCCATCCTGACCGGCGTGTTCGCAGCCCCCAGCCTGGGCGGCACCGGCATCTACGACTACGTGGCCAACGCTGTTGCGCCTGACTACTCCATCGGCGGCCAGGTCTGGATCCAGTTCCAGGGCGTGCTGACCACCGTGGTCCTGTCGGGTGTGGTCTCCTTCATCGCCTACAAGATCGTTGACGTCGTCATCGGCCTGCGTGTGACCGAGGAAGAAGAACGCGAAGGCCTGGATATCTCCAGCCACGGCGAATCGGCTTACCACTAAGCCTCTGCCGTACTGATCGACTGAGTCTGCAGTATTCCTTCGGGGCCGGCGACGGCCTCTTTCAAAGGCGCCTTCGGGCGCCTTTTTTCATTGCCTGGATGCAAGCTGCTTTTTTCTGTGGCATTCGCGCGTCGCCCCGGATAATTCCCGACTATTTGAGTCGGACTCTTTAAAATCCCTCCATCATCGCCATCTGAACACTCCCAGCGACGCTTTCGCAGCGGGCATCGCCAGGGCCGGCCTTTGCCGGAATGGCAACAGTGGCTTGTGTCGCGTCGCAACACGATGTCAGGAATCCGCTAAAATCGATCCTCGCTGCCGGCATTTACATATCGTTAAGGTCTCTTATGGTCCCGCATCTCGTCACCGCTCTGAATGGTCCTCTGCTGGAGCTGGAGAAGAAAATCCTGGGCGCCACGCCGGCCATCGAACGCTGGTTCCGCATGGAATGGCAGGAGCACACGCCGCCCTTCTATTGCTCGGTCGACCTGCGCAACGCCGGCTTCAAGCTGGCGCCGGTCGACACCAACCTGTTCCCGGGCGGCTTCAACAACCTTTCTCCCGAGATGCTGCCGCTGGCGGTGCAGGCGGCCATGGCCGCCATCGAGAAATACTGTCCCGATGCCCGCAACCTGCTGCTGATCCCGGAAAACCACACCGGCAACACCTTCTACCTGCAGAACATCGCCCGGCTGATGCAGATCTTCCGCCAGACCGGGCTGAACGTGCGCCTGGGCAGCCTGGCGCCGGGCGTGAACAAGCCCAAGCCGATCGAACTGCCCGATGGCACCACCATCACCCTGGAGCCGCTGGAGCGCTCGGCCAACGGCCGCCGCCTGGGACTGAAGAACTTCGATCCCTGTACGGTGCTGCTCAACAATGACCTGTCCATCGGCATCCCGTCGGTGCTGGAAGGCTTGCATGAGCAGAGCGTGCTGCCGCCGTTGCACGCCGGCTGGGCGATGCGCCGCAAGAGCAACCATTTCGCCGCCTATGATGAGGTGGTCAAGAAGTTTGCCAAGATGGTCGAGGTCGATCCCTGGATGCTCAATCCGCTCTTTGCCAAGGTCAGCGACATCGACTTCCAGGAAAGCACCGGCACCGATGCGCTGGCCGACAGCGTTTCTTCGCTGTTGTCCAAGATCCGCAAGAAGTACAAGGAATACGGTATCAAGGAGCAGCCCTTCGTCTTCGTCAAGGCCAACGCCGGCACCTATGGCATGGGCATCATGACGGTCAAGGACGCCAGCGAGATCAAGGACCTGAACCGCAAGCAGCGCACCGGCATGCTGGCGGCCGGCAAGGAAGGGCTGGAGGTGTCGGAGGTGATCGTGCAGGAAGGCGTGCATTCCTTCGAGCGCATCAACCAGGCCGTGGCCGAGCCGGTGGTCTACATGATCGACCGCTATGTGGTGGGCGGCTTCTATCGCGTCCACGCCGACCGTGACGTCAACGAGAACCTCAACGCACCCGGCGCGCATTTCGTGCCGCTGGCCTTCGCCCAGCAGCACGCCCTGCCGGACATGCATGCCAAGCCGGGCACGGCGGCGCCCAACCGTTTCTACATGTATGGCGTGGTGGCGCGATTGGCGCTGCTGGCGGCCTCGGTGGAAATGGAAAAGACCGATCCCAACCCGGAAGTTTATTAATATCGGGCCTTCGCCAGGCTCAACAGGACCCTAGCCTCATGAAAATCGCTTTCCTCGCCGATCCACTGGATACGTTCAAGACGTACAAGGATTCCACCTTCGCCATGATGCGCGAAGCCGCGCGCCGTGGCCACGTCCTCTACGCCTTCGAACAGGCCGACCTGGTGCTGGAAAGCGGGCTGGTGACGGCCAACGCCTGCAAGCTCACGCTCACGGGCGATGCCGATGACTGGTATCGGACCGACAAGCCGGTCTCTTCTTTCCTGTCCGAATTCGATGCGGTCATCGTGCGCAAGGACCCGCCCTTCGACATGGAGTACATCTACACGACCTACCTGCTGGAGCTGGCCGAGAAGCAGGGGGCGCGGGTGTTCAACAAGCCGGCGGCGATCCGCAGCCACAACGAGAAGCTGGCCATCGCCCAGTTCCCGCAATACACCGCGCCGACCCTGGTCACGCGCGACGCCAAGCGCCTGCGCGCCTTCCACGCCGAGCACCAGGACGTGATCCTCAAGCCCCTCGACGGCATGGGCGGCATGGGCATCTTCCGCGTCAAGGCCGATGGCATGAACCTGGGTTCCATCATCGAGACCCTGACCGACAACGGTCAACGCACGATCATGGCGCAGCGTTTCATTCCTCAGATCAGCGCGGGCGACAAGCGTATCCTGCTCATCGGCGGCAAGGTGGTGCCCAATGTGCTGGCACGCATTCCGCAGGGCAATGAAGTGCGCGGCAACCTGGCGGCCGGCGGCCTGGGCCGTGCCCAGCCGGCCTCGGCCCGCGATATCGAGATCGGTGAAGCACTGGGGCCGGTGTTGCATGAGCGCGGCCTGTTGCTGGTAGGATTGGACGCCATCGGCGACTATCTCACCGAGATCAACGTGACCAGCCCGACCTGCTTCCAGGAAATCACCCAGCAGACCGGCTTTGATGTGGCCGCGATGTTCGTGGACGCGCTGGAGGCAGAGGTGGGATCGATCGGTTGATGGGTGCACCAGGAGCAATAGGTACAATGGGTTCGACAGAGCATGACGGGCTGCTCGGGGAAAAGCGCGTCGCATCAGATGGCAACAATTCCATGGTTGGTATTCTTCTCTTGACGCACGCCCCGCTGGGGCAAGCTTTTCTGGCGGCGGCCACCCACGTGTTCCGGGGCAAACCGGAGCAGATCGAGGCCATCGACGTGATCGCCGACCAGAACCCGGCCGAGGTGCAAAAGCTGGCCATCGAGGCGGTCGGTCGCCTCGATGACGGCAGCGGCGTGCTGGTCATCACCGATGTGATGGGCGGCACCCCCTCCAACTGTACGGGCTTCCTGTGCGGCCTGGGCAATGTCCAGGTGATCGCCGGCATCAGCCTGCCCATGTTGCTGAGGGCGCTGACCTATCGCAACGATACGCTGGATGTGGTGGTTGAAATGGCGCTGGCAGGGGGCCAGAATGGTGCAGTGCGGATCGACAATCGCATCCGCGTGGCGGCCTCGGCCTGATGAGGCGTTGTCATTACGTCCGCGCCTGACAAGATAAAAACGAAAGCTGAAAAATGATTCAAAAAGAACTCGAGATCGTCAACAAGCTCGGCCTGCATGCGCGCGCCTCCGCCAAGCTCACGCAACTGGCCGGCAAATTCAAGAGCGAAGTCTGGATGACCTTCAACAAGCGCCGCGTCAACGCCAAGTCCATCATGGGCGTGATGATGCTGGCCGCCGGCAAGGGCAGCATCGTCACCCTGGAAACCAACGGCGCCGACGAGCAGGAATGCTTCAGCGCGCTCGAAGCGCTGATTGCCGACAAGTTCGGCGAAGGCCAGTAAGCCCGTCTCCTGACCGCAATGCGGTATTGCGCCGCAACATGGCGGCGCGGCTGGAATGCTTCTTGCCAAGCGGTGATGGCTGCGCAGCAGGTGCGCGGCACGAAACTATGTTCACCCAGGCTGCCTGTCTTGTCCGTCCTGCTTCCCCGCGCGTCATTGCGATTGCCAAACTGCCATTTGTTCGGTAACTTGCTCGCAGCTACCGCGACCGGGAAACACGGCGGAACATAAGAACACAGGCAGGAGATCACGCGATGGCTTCTTTCAGCTTACATGGAATCGCGGTGTCGCAAGGCATCGCCATCGGCCGCGCCCACTTGATGGCGCCGGCTGCACTGGACGTCAAACACTACCTGATCGCCGCCGACCAGGTCGAGGCCGAGATCGAGCGCCTCAAGAGCGCCGTCAAGGCGGTGCATCAGGAACTGCATACGATCCGTTCCGAATTGCCCAGGGAGGCCCCGCCCGAGCTGGGCGCCTTCATCGACGTCCATTCGCTGATCCTGTCGGACCCGATGCTGGCCGAGGTGCCGCAAGACATCATCCGCCACCGTTACTACAACGCGGAATGGGCGCTGGTGACGCAGATTGAGGAGTTGTCGGCGCAGTTCGACGAGATCGAAGACCCGTATCTGCGCGAGCGCAAGGCCGACATCCAGCAGGTCGGCGAACGCATCCTCAAGGTGCTCACCGGCAGCGCCACCCACCTTCCCCCCAGCGGCGAAGCCGCCGCCAACATCATCATCGTCGCCCACGACATCTCGCCGGCCGACATGCTGCAGTTCCGCGAGAGCACCTTCGCCGGCTTCGTCACCGACCTGGGCGGCCCCAACTCCCACACCGCCATCGTCGCCCGCAGCCTGGCCATTCCGGCTGCCGTGGGCATGCATAACGCCTCGGTGCTGGTCAAGCACGACGATGTGCTGATCATTGACGGCGATGCCGGCGTGGTCATCGTCGATCCCTCGCCGCTGGTGCTGGCGCAGTATCGCGCCCGCCAGGAGCGTCTGCTGCGCGAGCGCAAGAAGCTCTCGCGCCTGAAGAAGACGCCCGCCATCACCCAGGATGGCGAACCCATCACGCTGCTGGCCAACATCGAATTGCCGGGCGACGCGGTTACCGCCTTCGAAGCGGGCGCGATGGGCATCGGCCTGTTCCGGTCGGAGTTTCTTTTCATGGGCCGCGCTGGCCATCTGGAAAAATTTCCTTCCGAAGATGAGCAGTTCGAGCACTACAAGCAGGCGGTCATTGCCATGAAGGGACGGTCGGTGACCATCCGCACGCTGGATGTGGGCGCCGACAAGCCGCTGGACGAGGATGAAGAAACCGCCCTGAACCCGGCCCTGGGCTTGCGCGCGATCCGCTACTGCCTGTCCGAGCCGCAGATGTTCCTCACGCAGTTGCGCGCCATCCTGCGGGCCTCGGCCTTCGGTCCGATCAAGCTGCTGGTGCCGATGATGGCGCATGCCTTCGAAATCGACCAGACGCTGGCCATGATCGACCAGGCCAAGCAGCAACTGCGCGAGCGCAAGCAGAAGTTCGATGAAGAGATTCCGGTAGGTGCGATGATCGAGATCCCGGCTGCCGCGCTGGCGCTGCCGCTGTTCGTCAAGCGGCTCGACTTCCTCTCCATCGGTACCAACGACCTCATCCAGTACACCCTGGCCATCGACCGCGTCGATCACGAGGTGGCCCATCTCTACGATCCCTTGCATCCGGCTGTGCTGTTCCTGCTCTCGACGGTCATCTCGCAGGGGCGCAAGGCCGGCATTCCGGTCTCGGTCTGCGGCGAAATGGCCGGCGACCTGAAGTGGACGCGTCTGCTGCTGGGCATGGGCCTGCTGGAGTTCTCCATGCATCCTTCGCAGATCCTGTCGGTGAAGAACGAGATCCTCAACAGCGACCTGCGTCTGCTGGAGCCGCAGGTGAAGAAGGTGCTGCGCGCCACCGAGCCCGCCGCCATCACTGCGGCCATGACGCAATTGCAGGCACTGCAGGCCGAGCCCGTGGTGACCGAGGCCAAGGTGGCGCGGCGCCGCTGAGGGTGGGCGCCGGCGAGGGCGGCAAGGTGGTTTGACGGGTCTGCCCGAGTTGGGTATTCTTACGCCACTGCGCCGATTTGAACGGTTTGACCAACTTCAGCTTGCGGGCGCCGGGATACTGATCCCATCTAAATGCGGCTAAAGCGAGCTTGGATCAGCTGTTCCTCCCAAGACTGCCCCAGCCCCATCGATGAGTGAGCCCGCAAGCACTGCTTCCGGGCTTTTTTCTTGCCTGCGGCATTGAAGCTCCCAGCCGGTTTGCGGCCAGGCCACCGCTGTACGCGGCCCCGAGTCACTTACGCAGGACTATCATGTCGATCGGAATCGTATCGCCCCAGGTCATGCATTTCGCCGAGCCCTTGCCGCTGCAGGGCGGCTCTGCGCTGGCGGACTATTCGCTGACCTATGAAACCTACGGCACCTTGAATGCCGACAAATCCAATGCCGTGCTGGTCTGCCATGCACTCAATGCTTCGCATCACGTCGCCGGCGTCTATGCCGACGATCCCGACAATGTGGGCTGGTGGGACAACATGGTCGGCCCCGGCAAGTCGCTGGACACCGACCGCTTCTTCGTCATCGGTGTCAACAACCTGGGCTCCTGTTTCGGCTCGACCGGGCCGATGCATGCCAATCCGGCCACTGGCAAGCCCTACGGCGCCGATTTCCCGGTGGTGACGGTGGAAGACTGGGTCAATGCCCAGGCCCGCCTGGCGGACCGCCTGGGCATCACCTGCTTCGCCGCCGTCATGGGCGGCTCGCTGGGCGGCATGCAGGCGCTGGCCTGGAGCATGATGTATCCGGACCGCCTGCGCCATTGTCTGGTGATCGCTTCCACGCCCAAGCTGTCGGCGCAGAACATCGCCTTCAACGACGTGGCGCGGCAGGCCATCCTGACCGATCCGCAGTATCACGGCGGCGACTTCTATGCGCATGGCGTGGTGCCCAAGAATGGCTTGCGGGTGGCGCGCATGGTCGGGCACATCACCTATCTGTCGGATGACGACATGGCCGAGAAATTCGGTCGAGACCTGCGTTCCGGGCAATATCAGTTCGGCTACGGAGTGGATTTCGAGATCGAATCCTATCTGCGTTACCAGGGCGACAAGTTCTCGACCTACTTCGACGCCAATACCTATCTGCTCATCACCAAGGCACTGGACTACTTCGACCCGGCGCGCGAATTCGGCGGTGACCTGGCCAAGGCCTTGGCCTGCACCAAGGCCAAGTTCCTGCTGGTCTCCTTCACCACCGACTGGCGCTTCTCGCCCGAACGCAGCCGCGAGATGGTGCAGGCGCTGGTGGCCAACAAGCGCCGCGTGAGCTATGCCGAGATCGACGCCCCGCACGGGCACGACGCTTTCCTGCTGGACGATGCGCGTTACATGAAGGTGGTGCGTGAATACTATGGAAGCATCTGGACTGAACTGCAGCAGGAGGGCCGCGCATGACTTTCGAACAATTGAGCGCGCTGCGCCCTGACCTGGCCTTCATCGCCCACTGGGTGCGCGAGAAGTCGCAGGTGCTGGACCTGGGTTGCGGCGATGGGGTGATGCTGGATTACCTGCAGAGCGACAAGGGCTGCACCGGCTATGGTGTGGAAATCGACGATGCGCAGATCCCCAAGTGCGTGGCGCGCAATGTGTCGGTGATCCAGCAGGACTTGAATGGCGGGCTGGCCATGTTCGAGGACAATGCCTTCGATACCGTGCTGTGCCTGTCGGCGCTGCAGATGGTCAAGGATGTCGAAGGAACGCTGCGCGAGATCGCCCGGGTCGGGCGCGAGGTGACGGTGTCCTTCCCCAACTTCGCCTACTGGCCGCACCGCGTGGCGCTGCTGCGGGGGCGTATGCCCGTGTCCAGGAGCCTGCCGTACCAGTGGTATGATACGCCCAACCTGCGCTGCGCCACGATCAGGGACTTCGAGGCGCTGGCCAACGAGCTGGGGCTGGAAGTGCTGGAATGCGTGGCCTTGAAGGACGGCAAGCCGGTGCGCTACCTGCCCAACTGGCGCGGGAGCCTGGCCGTGTTCAGGTTGCGCAAGAAGTAGGGCGCCACTGCCTTTGCCTCTGTCTACGCCGGTCGGGCCGCGTCTCATCGCTGGCCGCCGGCGTTTTTCATTTCTCTCTCTGTTTTCGATTCGGCCTGCCCATGACCGCACCTGCCGCTTCCTGGCATCAATACCTGAACCGGCGCATGCTCATCTGCGTCTTCCTCGGCTTCACTTCCGGTCTCCCCTTGTTCATCCTGCTGAGCCTGTTGCAGGCGTGGCTGGCCAAATCGGGCCTGAACGTGAAGACGCTGGGGCTGTTTGCGCTGGTGATGTTCCCCTACACCTGGAAGTTCGTCTGGTCGCCCCTGATGGATCGCTTCCACTTCGGCGGTATGGGGCGGCGGCGCGGATGGATGGTGTTCACCCAGTTGCTGCTGTTCCTTTCCATCGGCGGCATGGGCATGCTCGATCCGCTCACCGATGTGAGCACGATTGCCTTCATGGCCTCGGTGGTGGCCTTCCTCTCGGCCAGCCAGGATATCGCCATCGACGCCTACCGGCGCGAAATCCTGCCCGAAGCCGAGCTGGGCCTGGGCAGCGCCATCCACGTCAATGCCTACAAGCTCTCCGGCATGGTGCCGGGCGCCTTGTCGCTGGTGCTGGCCGACCAGATGCCGTGGCCGACCGTGTTCTGGATCACCGCCGCCTTCATGCTGCCGGGACTGCTGTGCTCGCTGCTGGTCAAGGAGCCCAAGGTCTACGGTACGCCCCCCAAGAGCCTGACCGAAGCGGTGGTGCTGCCCTTCCGGGAATTCATCGCCCGTGGCGGCTGGGGCAATGCGCTGTGGGTGCTGGGCTTCATCTTCCTCTACAAGCTGGGAGACAGCATGGCCACCGCCCTGGCCACCAAGTTCTACATCGACCTGGGCTTCTCCATGACCGAGATCGGCGTGGTCTCCAAGACCACCAGCCTGTGGGCCAGCGTGGCCGGCGGCATCATCGGCGGCATCTGGATGGTGCGGCTGGGGATCAATCGCGGCTTGTGGGTGTTCGGGGTGCTGCAGGCGGTGCCCATCCTCGGGTTTGCCTGGCTGGCCCATGTCGGCGCCAACCTGCCGGTGCTGGCGGTGGTGATCGGGCTGGAAGCCTTTGGCGTGGGACTGGGAACGACGGCCTTCGTGGCTTACATCATGCGCGAGACCGATCCGCGCTATACCGCCACCCAGTTTGCCCTGTTCACCAGTTTGATGGCCGTGCCTCGTACTTTTGTGAATTCTTCGGTGGGATATATCGTCGCCGATACCGGCTGGCTAAATTTTTTTCTGATTTGTTTCGTTCTGGCCTTGCCTGGAATGCTGATGTTGCCTAGAATTGCGCCCTGGAATGAAAAGCCGGTTGAGTCGCAGACACAAAAAGCCTGAAGATTCGAAAAAACGTCGCGGGTCGTTCCTCTGAGCAATATCCGGCAGTCAGTAAAATATTTTGCCTCGAAGCGAAAAATTGGTTGACAGTCTAGAGATGTTCCTCTATAGTTTTGAGTTCCCTGCACGGAGAGGTGGCCGAGTGGTTAATGGCAGCAGACTGTAAATCTGCCCTCTTACGAGTACGCTGGTTCGAATCCAGCCCTCTCCACCATTAGGCCGGGAGTCAAAGCAGTCTGCAGTACATACGCGATCGAAAGACGCGGCGGTTGTGAAGTGAAGGTTGTTTCCTCGCGGGTGTAGCTCAATGGTAGAGCTGAAGCCTTCCAAGCTTAAGACGAGGGTTCGATTCCCTTCACCCGCTCCAAGTTTTGGTCCGGTTGCATGTTTGGTTGTTGTGCAGTCGGAAAAATGCCCTTGTAGCTCAGTGGTAGAGCACTCCCTTGGTAAGGGAGAGGCCACGTGTTCAATCCACGTCAAGGGCACCAGTTTCTCGTCGTATCGCTGACAAGTCAGTAATCAGTCGGGCGTGTTGCCTGGACATTCTCATCAAATCTAGGAGTCTAAGATGGCAAAAGGCAAGTTTGAACGGACCAAGCCGCACGTGAACGTCGGCACCATCGGTCACGTTGACCACGGCAAGACCACCCTGACCGCTGCAATCGCAACCGTTCTGTCGAAGAAGTTCGGCGGCGAAGCGAAGGCCTACGACCAGATCGACGCAGCGCCTGAAGAAAAGGCCCGCGGCATCACCATCAACACCGCGCACGTCGAATACGAAACCGCAAACCGTCACTACGCACACGTTGACTGCCCAGGCCACGCCGACTATGTGAAGAACATGATCACCGGCGCAGCGCAGATGGACGGCGCGATCCTGGTGTGCTCGGCCGCTGACGGCCCGATGCCCCAGACCCGTGAACACATCCTGCTGTCCCGCCAGGTTGGCGTGCCTTACATCATCGTCTTCCTGAACAAGGCTGACATGGTGGACGACGCTGAACTGCTGGAACTGGTGGAAATGGAAGTCCGTGAACTGCTGTCGAAGTACGAGTTCCCTGGCGACGACCTGCCCATCGTGAAGGGTTCGGCCAAGCTGGCGCTGGAAGGCGACACCGGTCCCCTGGGCGAGCAAGCCATCATGGCCCTGGCCGAAGCACTGGACACCTACATCCCGACCCCGGAACGTGCCGTTGACGGTACCTTCCTGATGCCGGTGGAAGACGTGTTCTCGATCTCCGGCCGTGGCACCGTGGTGACCGGTCGCGTTGAGCGCGGCATCATCAAGGTCGGCGAAGAAATCGAAATCGTCGGTATCGCTGACACCCAGAAGACCACCTGCACCGGCGTGGAAATGTTCCGCAAGCTGCTGGACCAAGGTCAAGCTGGCGACAACGTTGGCGTGCTGCTGCGCGGCACCAAGCGTGAAGACGTGCAGCGTGGCCAGGTTCTGGCCAAGCCGGGTTCGATCAAGCCGCACAAGCACTTCACCGGCGAGATCTATGTTCTGTCGAAGGATGAAGGCGGCCGTCACACCCCGTTCTTCAACAACTACCGTCCGCAGTTCTACTTCCGTACCACCGACGTGACCGGTGCGATCGAACTGCCGAAGGACAAGGAAATGGTCATGCCGGGCGACAACGTGTCGATCACCGTGCAACTGATCAACCCGATCGCTATGGAAGAAGGTCTGCGCTTCGCTATCCGTGAAGGCGGTCGTACCGTCGGCGCCGGCGTGGTTGCCAAGATCTTCGACTAAGATCAAGCTGTAAAACACTTTGCCGCGGTGCGTAATGTATCGCGGCATTCGTGTCTCAATCGCGAGTTTTTGTAGGGGCGTAGCTCAATTGGCAGAGCGTCGGTCTCCAAAACCGAAGGTTGGGGGTTCGATGCCCTCCGCCCCTGCCACCGAATCTGGTGCAGGGTACTGAAAGTAAATATGTCTAGCCAGCCAGTTCAAACCGTCAACACCTCCAACGACAAGATCAAGATCGCCCTGGCGATCGTGGCTGTGGTTGCAGGCGTGGTCGGTTTTTTTGTGTTGTCTGATCAGTCGACTCCGGTGCGCGCTGTCGCCCTGGTCGCCGGTCTGCTGGTGGCTGTGGCGTTTGCCTGGACCTCTGCACAAGGCCGCGGCTTCGTCGGTTTCGCCAAGGAGTCCGTGCGCGAAACCAAGAAAGTCGTCTGGCCCACCCGCAAGGAAGCCATGCAGATCACTGCGGTGGTCTTCGCCTTCGTGCTGATCATGGCGATCTTCCTGTGGGGTACGGACAAGCTGCTCGAGTTCCTGTTGTACGACGTAATTTTGGGCTGGAAATAACATGAGCGATAGCACGCAAGACAGCGCACCGATTGGTGCGCAAAGCGTTTCAGGCGCAGGAAAAAAGCGCTGGTACGTGGTGCATGCGTATTCCGGCATGGAAAAGAGCGTGCAGCGCGCGCTGACCGAGCGCATCAACCGCGCCGGCATGCAAGAACAGTTCGGCCAGATCCTGGTGCCGACTGAAGAAGTCGTTGATATGAAGAATGGTCACAAGTCCGTGACCGAACGTCGTTTCTTCCCGGGCTACGTCCTGGTCGAGATGGAAATGACGGATGAGACCTGGCACCTGGTGAAGAATACCGCCAAAGTGACCGGTTTCATCGGTGGCAAGTCGAACCGCCCGACCCCGCTGCCGCCGCACGAAGTCGATTCGCTGCTGCGCCAGATGCAGGAAGGCGTCGAGAAGCCCCGCCCGAAGGTGCTCTACGAAGTGGGCGAAATGGTCCGCATCAAGGAAGGCCCGTTCACCGACTTCAACGGCAACGTCGAGGAAGTGAACTACGAGAAATCGCGCGTGCGCGTCTCGGTCACCATCTTCGGTCGCGCCACCCCGGTCGAACTCGAATTCGGCCAACTGGAAAAAGTCTGATCCCGCCCTCCGGAATCCCGCCTTTCCCTGTCAAGTTTTCAACGCCCGCTGGAGCGTACCGGACAAGTCATCGTCCACCCATCCAGCTATCCGAGGAGCCGCAGTAAGGAGCCGCAAGGCGAATGACACGGCGCTACAACTCAATCAATAAGGAGCCGTCATGGCAAAGAAGATTATTGGTTTTATCAAGCTGCAAGTGCCAGCTGGTAAAGCGAACCCGTCCCCCCCGATCGGCCCGGCCCTGGGTCAGCGCGGTCTGAACATCATGGAGTTCTGCAAGGCCTTCAACGCCCAGACTCAAGGTGTCGAACCCGGTCTGCCGATTCCGGTCGTGATCACCGCCTTCGCGGACAAGTCCTTCACCTTCGTGATGAAGACCCCGCCGGCGACCATCCTGATCAAGAAGGCTGCTGGTATCCAGAAGGGTTCCTCCAAGCCGCATACCGACAAGGTCGGCAAGATCACCCGCAAGCAAGCGGAAGAGATCGCAACCCAGAAGAAGCCGGACCTGACCGCTGCTGATCTGGAAGCTGCCGTGCGTACCATCGCTGGTTCCGCACGTTCGATGGGCATCACGGTGGAGGGTCTGTAATGGCTAAGGTATCCAAGCGCGTCAAGGCAATGAAGGAAAAGGTCGATCGTACCAAGGCCTATCCGTTCGACAATGCCGTTTCCCTGATCAAGGAATTCGCAACCGCCAAGTTCAACGAATCGATCGACGTGTCCGTCCAGCTGGGCGTGGACGCGAAGAAGTCGGACCAAGTGGTCCGTGGTTCGGTGGTGCTGCCTGCCGGTACCGGCAAGACCGTTCGCGTGGCCGTGTTCGCCTCCGGCGACAAGGCTGAAGCTGCCAAGGCAGCCGGCGCTGACGTGGTCGGCATGGAAGATCTGGCAGAGCGCGTGAAGGCCGGCGACATGCCGTTCGACATCGTCATCGCTTCGCCCGACACCATGCGTATCGTCGGTACCCTGGGTCAGATCCTGGGCCCCCGTGGCCTGATGCCTAACCCGAAGGTTGGCACCGTGACCCCGGACGTGGCTACTGCCGTCAAGAACGCCAAGGCTGGTCAAGTGCAATACCGTACCGACAAGTCCGGTATCATCCACGCCACCATCGGCCGCAAGTCGTTCTCCGACGCCGATCTGAAGGCCAACCTGCTGGCCCTGATCGATGCCCTGAACAAGGCCAAGCCGGCCAGCAGCAAGGGTGTGTACCTGCGCAAGATCGCTCTGTCGTCCACCATGGGCGCTGGCGTTCGCGTGGACCAGGCTTCCCTGGCCGCCTAAGCAAGCAATACAGTCCCCGTTTCCGTGAGGAAGCGGGGCATCTCTTTGGGCTGTCGCAGTGCATTGCAATCAGCGATGGATTGCGGCAGGCCTTCAAAGACCGTTGGGCGGAAGCCGGCAGCAACAAGCCGGTCGAAGTTAAAAACGCTGTACGCAAGTGCGGTGGACCCAACGCAGATGGTGAACCCGAGCAAGTTTCGTAGTCTCAGGCAGCATATTCAGTTTTGCCCTATGCTGCAGTGAACTCCTAAACGTCGGACGCCGTGTTCGAACCGGTGCAAGGCAAGCAGGCAATGGCCTGTGTAGTGGCCGAGTACTATTTTTGGAGGTTGATCTTGAGTCTCAATCTGAATGACAAGAAGGCCGTCGTCGCCGAAGTTTCCGCAAAGGTTGCATCTGCGCAAACGATCGTCGTGGCCGAATACCGTGGCATCCAGGTTGGTTCCTTGACGCAACTGCGCGCACAAGCGCGTGCCCAAGGCGTGTACCTGCGCGTGTTGAAAAACACGCTGGCTCGTCGCGCCATCGAAGGCACGAAGTTTGCCGACCTCGCCCCGCAACTGACCGGTCCGCTGATCTACTCGATCTCGGAAGATGCCGTGGCCGCTGCCAAAGTCGTGTCCGACTTTGCCAAGACCAACGACAAGCTGGTTGTGAAGGCAGGTAACTACGAAGGCAAGCAGCTGGACAAGGCTGCTGTGGCTTCGCTGGCAAACATCCCGTCTCGCGAAGTTCTGCTGGCCCAGGTTCTGGGCATGATGCAGGCTCCGGTGTCGGGCTTTGCGCGCGCTCTGGCTGCCCTGGCAGCCAAGAAGGAAGCCGAAGCCGCATGAGGCAGGGCCGCTTGAAGCGGCCTCGCTCTGCAGTTTCGACGCTTTCGCGTCACTACCAATCTGATGTTATTACCGAAATAAATTTAGGAGTTTCAAATGGCAATTAGCAAAGAAGACATCCTGGAAGCCGTTGGCGCGCTGTCCGTGATGGAACTGAATGACCTGGTCAAGGCATTCGAAGAGAAGTTTGGTGTTTCCGCTGCCGCGATGGCCGCTCCGGCCGCCGGTGGCGCTGCTGGTGGTGGTGCTGCCGCTGCTGAAGAACAGACCGAATTCACCGTTGTGCTGGCTGAAGTCGGCGCCAACAAGGTCGGCGTCATCAAGGCCGTCCGTGAAATCACCGGCCTGGGTCTGAAGGAAGCCAAGGATCTGGTTGACGGTGCACCGAAGCCGGTCAAGGAAGGCATCGCCAAGGCTGACGCTGAAGCTGCCAAGAAGAAGCTGGAAGAAGCTGGCGCCAAGGCCGAACTGAAGTAATTCTCTTGCCTACCAAGGCGAGTCATTACTCCGGAGTCAAAGTGCAGAATCCCTTGAAAAAGGGATTCGGCTTTGGCTCCTTTGTCGTTTCTTATTTTTGCTGGTGACGTTGACGCGCCGCAGTATTCGTTGTCGGGAATATTAAGCGCGATCTCAGCAAAAAACTAGGGTAGACATTTGAAGATTTGAGTGCCGATGGCCCGGACTGCTTTGCCGGCAAGTCGCGCGGTCTGATCGAATCTTGAATTCTCTATCCTTCCTGTCACTCACGGAGTGTCCATGCACTACTCATTTACTGAGAAGAAGCGCATTCGCAAATCCTTCGCGAAACGCGCAAACGTCCACAACGTTCCGTTCCTGCTCGCGACTCAGATCGAGTCGTATCAGAATTTCCTGCAACCCGAACGTGCAGCATCGGAGCGCAAGAACGAAGGCCTGCAATCGGCTTTCACCTCGATTTTCCCCATCGTGTCGCACAATGGTTTTGCGCGCCTCGAATTCCTGTCGTATGTGCTGGGCGCTCCGCCGTTTGACGTCAAAGAGTGCCAACAACGTGGCCTGACCTTCGCGTCCCCGCTGCGCGCCAAGGTGCGCCTGGTGATCCTGGACAAGGAATCGCCCACCAAGCCGGTCGTCAAGGAAATGAAGGAACAGGAAGTCTACATGGGCGAACTGCCCCTGATGACCACCACCGGTTCCTTCGTCATCAACGGCACCGAGCGCGTGATCGTCTCCCAGCTGCACCGCTCCCCGGGCGTGTTCTTCGAACACGACCGCGGCAAGACGCATTCGTCCGGCAAGCTGCTGTTCTCGGCCCGCATCATTCCTTACCGTGGCTCCTGGCTGGACTTCGAATTCGATCCGAAGGACATCCTGTTCTTCCGCGTCGACCGCCGCCGCAAGATGCCGGTGACGATCCTGCTCAAGGCCATTGGCATGACCTCCGAGCAGATCCTGGCGAACTTCTTCGTCTTCGACAACTTCAACCTGCACGCCGAAGGCGCGGACATGGAGTTCGTCTCCGAGCGCCTGCGCGGTGAAGTCGCACGTTTCGACATCACCGACAAGTCGGGCAAGGTGATGGTCGCCAAGGACAAGCGCATCAACGCTAAGCACGTGCGTGACATCGAAGCCGCCGGCATCAAGCACATCTCCGTGCCTGAGGACTACCTGCTGGGCCGCGTGCTGGCCAAGAACATCGTCGATCCGGAAACCGGTGAAGTCGTGGCCAGCGCCAACGACGAGCTGACCGAAGAACTGCTGGCCAAGCTGCGCGAAGCCAACATCTCGGCCATCCAGACCCTGTACACCAACGACCTGGACCAGGGCGGCTACATCTCGCAGACCCTGCGCACCGACGACACCGCCGACCAGACCGCTGCACGCGTGGCGATCTATCGCATGATGCGTCCTGGCGAACCACCGACCGAAGAGTCCGTGGAAGCCCTGTTCAACGGCCTGTTCTACAGCGAAGACCGCTACGACCTGTCGGCCGTGGGCCGCATGAAGTTCAACCGTCGCGTCGGTCGCGATGAGCTGACCGGCACCATGACCCTGTCCAATGACGACATCCTGGCCGTCATCAAGATCCTGGTCGAACTGCGTAACGGCCGCGGCGAAGTCGATGACATCGACCACCTGGGTAACCGTCGCGTGCGTTGCGTGGGCGAACTGGCCGAGAACCAGTTCCGTGCAGGTCTCGTGCGCGTGGAGCGCGCTGTCAAGGAACGCCTGGGCCAAGCCGAGGCGGACAACCTGATGCCGCACGACCTGATCAACTCCAAGCCGATCTCGGCCGCCATCCGTGAGTTCTTCGGTTCGTCGCAGTTGTCGCAGTTCATGGACCAGACCAACCCGCTGTCGGAAATCACGCACAAGCGCCGCGTTTCCGCTCTGGGCCCTGGCGGTCTGACCCGCGAACGCGCCGGCTTCGAAGTGCGCGACGTGCACCCGACCCACTACGGCCGCGTCTGCCCGATCGAAACGCCTGAAGGCCCGAACATCGGCCTGATCAACTCGCTGGCGCTGTACGCCCGCCTGAACGAATACGGTTTCCTGGAAACCCCGTACCGCAAGGTCGAGGGCAGCAAGGTCACCAACCAGATCGACTACCTGTCGGCCATCGAAGAAGGTCGTTACGTGATCGCCCAGGCGAACGCGACCATCGACGGCGAAGGCAAGCTGTCCGACGAACTGGTGTCGGCCCGTGAAGCCGGCGAAACCATCCTGGTCTCGCCGGAACGCGTGCAGTACATGGACGTGGCCCCGGGCCAGGTGGTGTCGGTGGCGGCCTCGCTGATTCCGTTCCTGGAGCACGATGACGCGAACCGTGCACTGATGGGCGCCAACATGCAGCGCCAGGCCGTGCCCTGCCTGCGTCCGGAAAAGCCGCTGGTCGGCACCGGCATCGAGCGTACCGTGGCAGTCGACTCCGGTACCACCGTGCAAGCCCTGCGTGGCGGCGTGGTGGACTACGTCGATGCAGGCCGTGTGGTGATCCGCGTCAACGACGACGAAGCGCAAGCTGGCGAAGTCGGTGTGGACATCTACAACCTGATCAAGTACACCCGTTCCAACCAGAACACCAACATCAACCAGCGCCCGATCGTCAAGATCGGTGACCGCGTGGCCAAGCATGACGTGATCGCCGACGGCGCCTCGACCGACATGGGCGAGCTGGCGCTGGGCCAGAACATGCTGGTGGCGTTCATGCCCTGGAACGGCTACAACTTCGAAGACTCGATCCTGATCTCCGAAAAGGTCGTGGCTGATGACCGCTACACCTCGATCCACATCGAGGAACTGTCGGTGGTGGCGCGTGACACCAAGCTGGGTGCAGAAGAAATCACCCGCGACATCTCCAACCTGGCCGAGAACCAACTGGCCCGTCTGGATGAGTCGGGTATCGTCTACATCGGCGCGGAAGTCGAAGCTGGCGACACCCTGGTCGGTAAGGTCACCCCCAAGGGCGAGACCCAGCTGACTCCGGAAGAGAAGCTGCTGCGCGCGATCTTCGGCGAGAAGGCCTCCGACGTGAAGGACACCTCGCTGCGCGTGCCCTCTGGCATGGTCGGCACCGTCATCGACGTGCAGGTGTTCACCCGCGAAGGCATCCAGCGCGACAAGCGCGCCCAGCAGATCATCGACGATGAACTCAAGCGCTATCGCCTGGACCTGAACGACCAGCTGCGTATCGTGGAAGGCGATGCCTTCCAGCGTCTGGAGCGTCTCTTGATCGGCAAGGTCGCCAACGGCGGCCCCAAGAAGCTGGTCAAGGGCACCAAGCTGGACAAGGCCTACCTGGACGATCTGGACAAGTTCCACTGGTTCGACATCCGCCCGGCCGACGACGACATCGCCAACGCACTGGAAGCCATCAAGGAATCCATCGCCGAGAAGCGTCACCAGTTCGACCTGGCCTTCGAAGAGAAGCGCAAGAAGCTGACCCAGGGCGATGAACTGCCGCCGGGCGTGCAGAAGATGGTCAAGGTCTACCTGGCTGTGAAGCGTCGCCTGCAGCCTGGCGACAAGATGGCCGGTCGTCACGGTAACAAGGGTGTGGTTTCGCGCATCCTGCCGATCGAAGACATGCCGCACATGGCCGACGGTACCCCCGCCGACATCGTGCTGAACCCGCTGGGCGTGCCCTCGCGTATGAACGTTGGCCAGGTGCTGGAAGTTCACCTGGGCTGGGCCGCCAAGGGTCTGGGCCTGCGTCTGGGCGAGATGGTGCAGGCGCAAGCCAAGGTTGCGGAACTGCGCAAGTTCCTGACCACCATCTACAACGAATCGGGCAAGCAGGAAGAGCTGGATTCGTTCACCGATGAAGAAATCATCGAGCTGGTGGAAAACCTGAAGAAGGGCGTGCCCTTCGCGACCCCGGTGTTCGACGGCGCGCATGAAGAAGAAACCCGCCGCATGCTCGATCTGGCCTATCCGGACCCGATCGCCAAGCAGCTGGGCATGACCCCGTCGAAGAACCAGGTCACGATGTATGACGGCCGTACCGGTGAAGCCTTCGAGCGCACCGTGACCGTCGGCTACATGCACTACCTGAAGCTGCACCACCTGGTCGACGACAAGATGCACGCCCGTTCCACCGGCCCGTACTCGCTGGTGACCCAGCAGCCGCTGGGCGGCAAGGCGCAGTTCGGCGGCCAGCGTTTCGGCGAAATGGAAGTGTGGGCGCTGGAAGCGTACGGCGCGTCCTACGTCCTGCAGGAAATGCTGACGGTCAAGTCCGACGACGTGAACGGCCGTACCAAGGTCTACGAGAACCTGGTCAAGGGCGACCACGTGATCGATGCCGGTATGCCGGAATCCTTCAACGTGTTGGTCAAGGAAATCCGCTCGCTGGGTATCGACATCGACCTGGAACGCGAATGATGTAAAGGGGTGCGCGGCGCAGGCTGCGCACCCCGCCGGTTTTTCCGGCGAACCAAGAATTCAAGAATTCAGTATTCAGTTTTGACGCATCGCTCCACGGGCGATGTGAACGAATCAAGAGATTCAAGAGATTCAAGCGAAGTACGGCAGTAAGCTGGGGAGGTCTGTCCCGGTATCGAGCGGCACCACGAAGCAGAGGCTTCGCTGGCTCTCCCGCCGATGCGAACAGGGTTAAGCAGGGTGAACCGGCCACACGTAAATTTAGTTTTTTCACGCCAACCTGGAGTGATACATGAAAGCACTGCTCGATCTATTCAAGCAAGTCCAGCAAAACGAACAATTCGACGCGATCAAGATCGGTCTGGCTTCGCCTGACAAGATCCGCTCGTGGTCCTTCGGCGAAGTCAAGAAGCCGGAAACCATCAACTACCGTACCTTCAAGCCCGAGCGCGACGGCCTGTTCTGCGCCAAGATCTTCGGCCCCATCAAGGACTATGAGTGCCTGTGCGGCAAATACAAGCGCCTGAAGCACCGTGGCGTGATCTGCGAGAAGTGCGGCGTGGAAGTGACCCTGGCCAAGGTGCGTCGTGAGCGCATGGGCCACATCGAGCTGGCGTCCCCGACTGCCCACATCTGGTTCCTGAAGTCGCTGCCGTCCCGTCTGGGCATGGTGCTGGACATGACCCTGCGCGACATCGAGCGCGTGCTGTACTTCGAAGCCTACGTCGTGACCGATCCTGGCATGACCCCGCTGAAGAAGTGCCAGATCATGTCCGAAGACGACTACGCCGCCAAGTACGAAGAGTACGGCGACGACTTCATCGCCTTCATGGGCGCCGAAGGTATCCGCGAACTGCTGCGCTCGATCGATATCGACCGCGAAGCGGAAACCCTGCGCCAGGAACTGAAGGACTCCAAGTCCGAAGCCAAGATCAAGAAGTACGCCAAGCGCCTGAAGGTGCTGGAGGCGTTCCAGCGCTCGGGCATCAAGCCCGAGTGGATGATCATGGAAGTGCTGCCCGTGCTGCCGCCGGAACTGCGTCCGCTGGTGCCGCTGGATGGCGGCCGCTTCGCGACCTCCGACCTGAACGACCTGTACCGCCGCGTCATCAACCGTAACAACCGTCTGAAGCGCCTGATGGAACTGCGCGCGCCTGAAATCATCACGCGCAACGAAAAGCGCATGTTGCAGGAAGCGGTGGACTCGCTGCTGGACAACGGTCGTCGCGGCAAGGCCATGACCGGCGCCAACAAGCGTCCGCTGAAGTCGCTGGCCGAAATGATCAAGGGCAAGGGCGGTCGTTTCCGTCAGAACCTGCTGGGCAAGCGCGTGGACTACTCGGGCCGTTCGGTCATCGTGGTGGGCCCGCAGCTCAAGCTGCACCAGTGCGGCCTGCCCAAGCTGATGGCCCTGGAACTGTTCAAGCCCTTCATCTTCAACAAGCTGGAACTGATGGGTCTGTCGACCACCATCAAGGCCGCCAAGAAGCTGGTGGAAGCGCAAGAGCCGGTGGTCTGGGACATCCTGGAAGAAGTCATCCGCGAACACCCGGTCATGCTGAACCGCGCGCCGACCCTGCACCGTCTGGGCATCCAGGCGTTCGAGCCGGTCCTGATCGAAGGCAAGGCGATCCAGCTGCACCCGCTGGTGTGCGCCGCGTTCAACGCCGACTTCGACGGCGACCAGATGGCCGTGCACGTGCCGCTGTCGATCGAAGCGCAGATGGAAGCCCGCACCCTGATGCTGGCCTCCAACAACATCCTGTTCCCGTCCAACGGCGAACCGTCGATCGTGCCGTCCCAGGATATCGTGCTGGGTCTGTACTATGCCACCCGTGAAGCCATCAACGGCAAGAACGAAGGCATGATGTTCCAGGACGTGTCGGAAGTCATCCGCGCCTACGACAACAAGGAAGTCGAGCTGGCCACCCGTATCACGGTGCGTATCGTGGAACACCCGAAGGACCCGGTCACCGGCGAATTCGTGCGTACCGTCAAGCGCTACGAGACCACCATCGGCCGCGCCATCCTCTCCGAGATCCTGCCCAAGGGCCTGCCGTTCTCGGTGCTGAACCGCGCGTTGAAGAAGAAGGAAATCTCGAAGCTGATCAACACGTCCTTCCGCAAGTGCGGTCTGCGTGCCACCGTCGTGTTTGCCGACCAGCTGATGCAGTCGGGCTTCCGCCTGGCGACCCGCGCCGGTATCTCCATCTGCGTGGACGACATGCTTGTGCCGCCGCAAAAGGCCACCCTGATCGCCGCTGCCGAGTCCGAAGTCAAGCAGATCGAACAGCAGTACTCCTCGGGTCTGGTGACCGCAGGCGAGCGCTACAACAAGGTCGTGGACATCTGGGGCAAGGCCGGCGACGAAGTCGGCAAGGCCATGATGGACCAGCTGAAGGTGGAAGACGTCATCACCCGCGAAGGCAAGAAGACCACCCAGGAATCGTTCAACGCGATTTACATGATGGCCGACTCCGGCGCCCGTGGTTCGGCTGCCCAGATCCGCCAGCTGGCCGGTATGCGCGGCCTGATGGCCAAGCCTGACGGCTCCATCATCGAGACGCCCATTACCGCGAACTTCCGCGAAGGCCTGAACGTGTTGCAGTACTTCATCTCGACGCACGGCGCCCGTAAGGGTCTGGCCGACACCGCGCTGAAGACCGCCAACTCCGGTTACCTGACCCGTCGTCTGGTGGACGTGACCCAGGATCTGGTCGTGATCGAAGACGATTGCGGCACCTCCAACGGTTCGGCCATGAAGGCGCTGGTCGAAGGCGGTGAAGTTATCGAAGCCCTGCGCGACCGTATCCTCGGCCGTGTGGCGGCGACCGATATCGTCAACCCGGAAGATCAATCCACCCTGTTCGAAGCCGGCACCCTGCTGGACGAAGACAAGGTCGAAGAGATCGAACGCATGGGTATCGACGAAGTGAAGGTCCGTACTCCGCTGACCTGCGACACCCGCTATGGCCTGTGCGCCAAGTGCTATGGCCGCGACCTGGGCCGTGGCCTGCTGGTGAACTCCGGCGAAGCCGTCGGCGTGGTGGCAGCGCAGTCCATCGGTGAACCGGGTACCCAGCTGACCATGCGTACCTTCCACATCGGTGGTGCGGCATCGCGTGCAGCGGTGGCCTCCTCGGTGGAAGCCAAGTCCAACGGCACCGTGCGCTTCACCGCCACGATGCGTTACGTGACCAATGGCAAGGGCGAGCAGATCGTCATTTCCCGTTCCGGCGAAGTGCTGATCACCGATGACCTGGGCCGTGAGCGCGAGCGTCACAAAGTGCCGTACGGCGCCACCCTGATCGTCAAGGATGGCCTGACCATCAAGGCCGGTACCGCCCTGGCGACCTGGGATCCGCTGACCCGTCCGATCATCACCGAGTACTCCGGTACCGTGAAGTTCGAAAACGTGGAAGAAGGCTCCACCGTGGCCAAGCAGATCGACGAAGTCACCGGTCTGTCGACCCTGGTGGTCATCGATGCGAAGCGTCGTGGTCCGTCCTCCAAGGTCATGCGTCCGCAGGTGAAACTGCTGAACGAACAAGGCGAAGAAGTGAAGATCGCCGGCACCGAACACTCGGTGACCATCGGCTTCCAGGTCGGCGCGCTGATCACCGTCAAGGACGGCCAGCAAGTGCATGTGGGTGAAGTGCTGGCCCGTATCCCGACCGAATCGCAGAAGACCCGTGACATTACCGGTGGTCTGCCGCGCGTGGCCGAGCTGTTCGAAGCCCGTTCGCCCAAGGATGCCGGCATGCTGGCCGAAGTCACTGGTACCGTTGCCTTCGGCAAGGAAACCAAGGGCAAGCAGCGTCTGGAAATCACCGACATGGAAGGCACCAAGCACGAGTTCCTGATCACCAAGGACAAGCAAGTGCTGGTGCACGACGGCCAGGTGGTGAACAAGGGCGAAATGATCGTGGACGGTCCGGCTGACCCGCAGGACATCCTGCGCCTGTTGGGTATCGAAGCGCTGGCACGTTACATCGTCGACGAAGTGCAGGACGTGTACCGTCTGCAGGGCGTGAAGATCAACGACAAGCACATCGAAGTGATCGTGCGCCAGATGCTGCGCCGCGTGCAAGTGGTGGAGCCGGGCGACACCAACTACATCACCGGTGAGCAGGTCGAGCGTTCCGAACTGCTGGACGAGAACGACCGCGTGACCGCCGAAGGCAAGATCCCGGCGACCTACGAAAACGTGCTGCTGGGTATTACCAAGGCATCGCTGTCGACCGACTCCTTCATCTCGGCCGCATCGTTCCAGGAAACCACCCGCGTGCTGACCGAAGCCGCGATCATGGGCAAGAAGGACGGCCTGCGCGGCCTGAAGGAAAACGTCATCGTCGGCCGCCTGATCCCGGCTGGTACTGGCCTGGCCTTCCACCGCGCCCGCAAGGAAAAGGATGCATGGGAAGCCGAAGAGCGCGCAGCACTGCTCGAAGCCGAACGTGCCTCCCGCTCCGAATTCGGCGACGAGGAAATCTCCTCGACCGAATCCATCGGTGGCGGCGAAGGCGAAGCGTAAGCCTCGCATCGCCCGGGTGGTCCGCTTGTATCGGCCACCCGACACGGCAGAAGCTAACAGCTGCAAGAGAAGCGGCGTCGGAAGTCATTCCGGCGCCGTTTTTTTTCGTCCCGCAAGTCCCTTGTCCTTGCTGGGCGTAGGGGGAGCGCAGCGCAGGCATTGCCAACGAAGAGCGAATCTCCTATCATCTTCAAATAATAACGATTCTCATCTGTGCGCGGCATGGGTGAGTGAAAGACAGCATTCATGGCGGCCTGCGTATGCAGGTCGTTTCTTTTCCAAGAGGTAGCCAGCAGTCGCTAGTAACCGATCCAACCAAGGGGTGGTTACAGTGTCTCCATGCAAATCGAGGTGTGCGGCAGCCGTGTTCCTGGCGCTGCAGCAGTGGCTATGCGTCGGCGCCTATGCGCAAGCGGATCAGCCGCAATCCGTTCAATCCAGTTCATCAGATCCTTCCGTCGTGCTGGCGCAGGCCAGCGGCAAGAAGCTGCAGGAGGTGGTCGTCACGGCCAATCGTTCTGGCAGCAGCGATAGCGATCACGCGGCAGCGACCGTCTCGGTCATCAGCGCGGAAGAAATCGAGCAACACAACGCGCGCGACATCAAGGACGCGCTGCGCTACGAGCCAGGCGTGGAAGTGAAGCGCTCGGTCTACCGCATGTCCGGCATTACCGGGCCGGGCGCCACCACCGGACGGGGCGGCAACGAGGGCATCAGCATCCGCGGGCTCGATGGCAATCGTGTGTTGATGCTGGAAGACGGCATCAGCATGCCGCGTTCCTTCAGCTACGGTACGTCCAGCGTCGGGCGCGGAGCCACTACCGATACCGAGCTGTATCGCCGCATCGAGGTGCTGCGCGGACCGGCTTCCTCGCTGTATGGCAGCGATGGTCTGACGGGCGCGGTCAACTTCATCACCAAGGATCCTGCCGACCTGCTGGAGGTGTTCGGCAAGAGCAGCTATTTTTCCTTCAAGCCTTCCTATGACTCCGGTGACCACAGCAGTGGCGCCAGCGCCAGCGCGGCCTGGGGCGGCCAGCAGTGGCAGGGGATGCTCATCCTCAATACGCGTCACGGCAGCCAAGCCGACAACAAGGGCAGCAACGACGTACTCGGCACGGCGCGCACCACACCGGACCCGATGCACTACAACACCCGTTCAGCGCTGGGTAAGCTGGTCTTCCGGCCCAATGGCGTGGACCTGTTCAAGCTGACCCTGCAGGCCACCGAGCAGCGCGACAGTGGCGACAGCCTGTCGGCGCTCACCAATGGCGTGACCCAATATCACACCAGCAGCAAGTCCACCGGCCAGCGCGCCACCTTGGCCTATGAACATGTGGACGCCGAACATCCCTGGGTGCAGAAGATCAAGGCCAGCCTCACCTATCGCAATGCCGACACCGACCAATACACCTATGAGGCCGGGGCCAGCGCCGGCAGCATCGTGCGCCCGCGCTTCCGGGCGGTGGCGTACCAGGACCGCATGAGCGCCGGCAGCCTGCTGGCCGAGAGCAATTTCGGCCCCGACTCTTGGCGGCACAAGCTGGTCTATGGGCTGGACCTGAGCTTGTCGACCCTGCAGGTCAACGCCAACGGTACTGGCTGGAATACGTGCACCGGCACCCAGTATTGCCAGTATTTCCCCAAGACCGAATCGAACCTGCTGGGCGTGTATCTGCAGGATGAGATGCGTACCGGCGCCCTGACCACCATCGCGGGCCTGCGCTACGACAGCTATGAGCTCAAGCCGCAGGCCAGCGCCAAGTACGACGCCCAGCCCATCGCCAATGGCCAGCCGGCGGTGTCCAGTCGCGACAGCGCCTTGTCGCCACGCCTGGCCTTGCTGTATGAAGTGACGCCGGCGTTCATCCCCTACATCCAGTACGCCCGGGGCTTCCGCTCACCGTCGGCGCAGGAGGTCAATTCCTTCTTCAACAATACGGTCTACCGCCAGGTGTCCAATCCTGATCTCAAGCCCGAGACCAGCAACACCGTCGAGCTGGGGCTGCGCGGCAAGCTTGCGCTGGGCGCGGGGGCGTTGCGCTACAGCGCTGCCGCCTACAAGGGAAACTACAGCAACTTCATCGACCTGGTCACAGTCGGCGGCAACCTGACGATGGCCAACCCGACCATCTTCCAGTATCGCAACGCCGCCAAGGCCGAGATCCATGGACTGGAAGGGCGGCTCGACTACCAGATGGACATCGGCTTCTCGCTCAAGAGTGGCTTTGCCTGGACCAAGGGCAGCACCACCAGCAACGGCCTCGAGCGCGGGCTGGAGTCGGTGGCGCCATTGTCGGTGGTGACCGGCTTGCGCTATGAGCGCAGCCAGCAAGGGTTCTTCCAGAGCGACCTGGTCTACAACGCGGCCAAGAAGAAGGAAGACATTCCCACCGCCACCAATTTCGTCTCGCCCGCCTTCTTCGTGATGGACATCTCCGGCGGCTATCACCTGAACCGCAACATGACGCTCTACGCCGGCATCCGCAACCTGTTCGATCGCAAGTACTGGAGCTGGACCGACATCCGCGGCTTGTCGCTGGCCGACAGTGCGGTCAACAAGGACGCCTATACCGAACCCGGCCGCAGCTTCAACCTGAGCCTGAAAATCGAATACTGATCAACGCAGCCACCTGAAAGGAATTTCCATGAAACACCGTAGCGCTCCGACGCTGCTGCTGCCAGCCGCACTGACCCTCGCCTTGGCCCTGGCTGGATGCGCCGCCAATCCGCCCACGCTCTCCCAACGCTGGACCCAGCTGCAGCAGGCCCAACCCCGCTTGCATCTGCGCGAGGCTGCGCATCAGCTGGGCGTGTCCGAGGCCGAGCTCCTGGCCAGCGACGCGAACTGGCAGGCCACGCGTCTGACATCTGACGCCAGGGATCTCCAGGCGCTCTATGAGCGCTTGGCTGAGCTGGGGCGCATCAAGGCCGTCATCCGCAACGACGATGTGATGCTGGAGCGCACCGGCGCGGTCACGCCGGCGCGCCGCGATGAACAGGGCAGGGTGGTGCCGGGGACCGGACTGGCGGGCGGCCCGATCGACCTGCGTATCGGCGGCGTCCAGTGGGGCAGCGCCTTCGCCGTCGCCCAGCCGGGCCGCGACGGCAAGGCCCTGCGCAGCCTGCAGTTCTTCGATCAGCATGGCCAGGCGATCCACAAGATCTACCTGGACAACGACGAGCACATCGCCGCCTATGAACGCCTGGTGGCCGAGTTCAGGATCGCCGGGCAGCCTGCCCCCTTGATCGCGCTGCCGGCCCCGACGCAGCCGCCCGCCGACGTGCGCGGCACTGCATCGGCTGCTGACGTGGCCCAGCTGCGCCAGGCGTGGACGAAGCTGACCGACGTCCACCAGTTTCCCCGGCTGCTGCGCGAACTCAAGCTCAGCCGCGAACAGGCGCTGCAGCTGATCGGCGACGATTCCGCCTGGCGCATCAGCGCGCAGGGCCTGCAGTTGTTGATGGACGACGCCCGCGCCCGCCGTCAGCCCATCATGGCCTTTGTCAGCCAGGGCGGCATGACCCAGATCTATAGCGGCATGATCGACCGGAGCAGCAATAGCGGAGCGTGGTACGAGGTGCTGGGTGAGGATTTCCGGCTCAAGGTGCGCAGCGCCACCATCGACCACGGCTGGGTGGTGCGCCGACCCACCGACCACGGCATGGTGACCTCGGTGGAGTTCTATGATGCGGCCGGGCGTCAGCTGGTCAACTTCTTCTCGCGCCGCGACCGGGGCCAGCCTGAGACGGCCCAGTGGCGGCGCATGGTGGAGGCGCTGCCGCGCAGTTGAGCCAGGCGCAATCATTGCATCCAGGAAAACATTGCCATTTCGCCACGGCAAAAGCGTGGCGAAATGGCCATAAACCGCGTCAAATCGGCGCTGGAGCCAGCTCCGGGTTGACCCGCTGGACATTCAGGCGTACACTCGCGAGTTCTCGAATTTAGGCTCTCCCGGGCTTATGCGTTCTTTGGTCTGAAACATCGCTGCTGCGACGCTATTCTCCCTTCCGGTCTTAAATCCGATTTGCGCATTGTCTTGCGCACAAGAGTTTCCTGTGTGGTTCCGGGCAACCGATTCCGGAACCTGTTTTCAATGTTGTACTTTGTTGGATTAAAACGATGCCAACCATCAATCAACTGATTAGCAAACCACGTGTCCGCGCGATCGTGAAGAGCAAGTCGCCGGCGCTGGAAAACAGCCCGCAAAAGCGCGGTGTCTGCACCCGCGTGTACACCACCACCCCGAAGAAGCCGAACTCGGCGCTGCGTAAGGTGGCCAAGGTGCGTCTGACCAACGGTTTCGAAGTCATTTCGTACATCGGCGGTGAAGGCCACAACCTGCAAGAACACAGCGTCGTGCTGATCCGCGGCGGCCGTGTGAAGGACTTGCCGGGTGTGCGTTACCACATGGTTCGCGGTGCACTGGATACCCAGGGCGTCAAGGATCGTAAGCAAGCTCGCTCGAAGTACGGTGCCAAGCGCGCCAAGGCAGCGAAGAAGTAATAATTGGTGTTTATCATGACGCTCGCGCGTCGTGTGAACAGACTCAGAGTCGGTCCAGGACGGGCCGAGTAAGTGGAAGCCATGATGGCTCTCCGCGAGTGCAGGCGAAGTTGAAGCAGGGTTCGCCCACTCAACTGAAGATTGAAAGGAATCGAAATGCCACGTCGTCGTGAAGTCCCCAAGCGGGAAATTCTGCCGGATCCGAAGTTCGGCAACGTTGAAGTCGCCAAGTTTGTGAACGTGCTGATGCTGTCGGGCAAGAAGTCCGTCGCTGAAAACATCATCTACGGCGCCTTCGACTACATCCAGTCCAAGTCGGGCAAGGACCCGCTGGAAGTGTTCTCCGCAGCCCTGAACAACTGCAAGCCGATGGTGGAAGTGAAGTCCCGCCGCGTCGGTGGCGCCAACTACCAGGTGCCCGTTGAAGTGCGTCCGGTGCGCCGTATGGCCCTGTCGATGCGCTGGCTGCGTGAAGCCGCCAACAAGCGCAGCGAAAAGTCGATGCCGCAGCGTCTGGGTGGTGAGCTGATGGAAGCCGCCGAAGGCCGTGGCGGCGCCATGAAGCGTCGTGATGAAGTGCACCGCATGGCAGAAGCGAACAAGGCGTTCTCGCACTTCCGCTTCTAATCAAGACTGGACCTGGGCTTTTGCGATGATGAAGAGCCTGGGTCTGCATCTTAAAATTGGTTCGAGCCGAGCGTTTATTTGAAAAAAATGACGCTCGGTTTCGTGCATTAAAGACTTAGGAATAAATCATGGCTCGCAAGACCCCCATTGAGCGCTACCGCAACATCGGTATCTCCGCGCACATCGATGCTGGCAAGACCACCACGACCGAGCGCGTGCTGTTCTACACCGGTGTGAACCACAAGATCGGTGAAGTGCACGACGGCGCCGCCACCATGGACTGGATGGAACAGGAACAAGAGCGTGGTATCACCATCACCTCGGCTGCGACCACCTGTTACTGGAAGGGCATGGCGAACAACTTCCCGGCCCACCACATCAACATCATCGACACCCCGGGTCACGTTGACTTCACCATCGAAGTCGAACGCTCGATGCGCGTGCTCGACGGCGCCTGCATGGTCTACTGTGCAGTGGGCGGCGTGCAGCCGCAGTCGGAAACCGTGTGGCGTCAGGCCAACAAGTACAAGGTCCCGCGTCTGGCCTTCGTCAACAAGATGGACCGTACCGGCGCCAACTTCTTCAAGGTCTACGAGCAGATGCGCGCTCGCCTGAAGGCCAACCCGATCCCGATGCAAGTGCCTATCGGCGCCGAAGAAAACTTCGAAGGCGTGATCGACCTGGTCAAGATGCGCGCAATCTACTGGGACGACGCTTCCCAGGGCATGAAGTTCGACTACCGCGACATCCCTGAGCATCTGAAGGCTGACGCCCAGAAGTGGCGCGAAAACCTGGTCGAAACCGCTGCTGAAGCATCGGAAGACCTGATGAACAAGTACCTGGAAGAAGGCGACCTGACCGAAGCCGAAATCAAGGGCGCGATCCGTCAACGCACCATCTCCGGCGAAATCGTCCCGATGATGTGCGGCACCGCCTTCAAGAACAAGGGCGTGCAAGCCATGCTGGACGGCGTGGTCGAGTACCTGCCGTCGCCGGTGGACATCCCCCCGGTTCCGGGCCTGAACGAAGACGACGAGCCGGTCGTGCGCGAAGCCAAGGACGACGAGAAGTTCTCCGCCCTGGCCTTCAAGATCGCCACCGACCCGTTCGTTGGCCAGCTGTGCTTCATCCGCTGCTACTCCGGTACCCTGAACTCGGGCGACACCGTGCTGAACTCGGTGAAGTCGAAGAAGGAACGTATCGGCCGTATCGTCCAGATGCACGCCAACCAGCGTGAAGAAATCAAGGAAATGATGGCCGGCGACATCGCCGCCGTCGTGGGCCTGAAGGACACCACCACCGGTGACACCCTGTGCGACGATAAGGCAATGGTCGTGCTGGAGCGCATGGTCTTCCCTGAGCCGGTGATCTCGCAGGCTGTGGAACCCAAGACCAAGGCCGACCAGGAAAAGATGGGCCTGGCCCTGAACCGCCTGGCTGCTGAAGATCCGTCGTTCCGCGTGCGTACCGACGAAGAATCGGGCCAGACCATCATCGCCGGTATGGGCGAGCTGCACCTGGACATCATCGTTGACCGCATGAAGCGCGAATTCAACGTGGAAGCCACCGTCGGCAAGCCGCAGGTGGCTTACCGCGAAACCATCCGCAAGACCTGCGAAGAATCCGAAGGCAAGTTCGTCAAGCAGTCGGGTGGTCGTGGTCAGTATGGTCACGTCGTGCTGAAGATCGAGCCGCAAGAAGCCGGCAAGGGCTTCGAGTTCGTCGACGCGATCAAGGGCGGTACCGTTCCGCGCGAATTCATCCCCGCCGTTGAAAAGGGCGTGCGTGAAACCCTGAACACCGGCGTGCTGGCTGGTTACCCTGTCGTTGACGTCAAGGTCACCCTGTTCTTCGGTTCGTACCACGATGTGGACTCGAACGAAAACGCCTTCCGCATGGCCGGCTCGATGGCCTTCAAGGAAGGTTGCCGCCGCGCCAGCCCCGTCATCCTGGAACCGATGATGGCTGTCGAAGTGGAAACCCCGGAAGATTACGCCGGTACCGTGATGGGCGACCTGTCCTCCCGCCGTGGCATGGTCCAGGGCATGGATGAAATCGCCGGCGGTGGTGGCAAGATCATCAAGGCTGAAGTGCCCCTGTCGGAAATGTTTGGTTACTCGACCACGCTGCGTTCGGCCACCCAAGGCCGTGCAACCTACTCGATGGAATTCAAGCACTATTCCGAAGCGCCCAAGAACGTGATCGACGCAATCGTCACCTCCAAGGCCAAGTAAGTTGCAGCAAGGGCGATCCGTTCCGTGTGGGGCGGATCGCTGGCTGGATCACCAGCCGATCATTGAATATTGAACATCGAACATATCGTTCTTTTGAAGGAAATCTAAAATGGCAAAAGGCAAGTTTGAACGGACCAAGCCGCACGTGAACGTCGGCACCATCGGTCACGTTGACCACGGCAAGACCACCCTGACCGCTGCAATCGCAACCGTTCTGTCGAAGAAGTTCGGCGGCGAAGCGAAGGCCTACGACCAGATCGACGCAGCGCCTGAAGAAAAGGCCCGCGGCATCACCATCAACACCGCGCACGTCGAATACGAAACCGCAAACCGTCACTACGCACACGTTGACTGCCCAGGCCACGCTGACTATGTGAAGAACATGATCACCGGCGCAGCGCAGATGGACGGCGCGATCCTGGTGTGCTCGGCCGCTGACGGCCCGATGCCCCAGACCCGTGAACACATCCTGCTGTCCCGCCAGGTTGGCGTGCCTTACATCATCGTCTTCCTGAACAAGGCTGACATGGTGGACGACGCTGAGCTGCTGGAACTGGTGGAAATGGAAGTCCGTGAACTGCTGTCGAAGTACGAGTTCCCTGGCGACGACCTGCCCATCGTGAAGGGTTCGGCCAAGCTGGCGCTGGAAGGCGACACCGGTCCCCTGGGCGAGCAAGCCATCATGGCCCTGGCCGAAGCGCTGGACACCTACATCCCGACCCCGGAACGTGCCGTTGACGGTACCTTCCTGATGCCGGTGGAAGACGTGTTCTCGATCTCCGGCCGTGGCACCGTGGTGACCGGTCGCGTTGAGCGCGGCATCATCAAGGTCGGCGAAGAAATCGAAATCGTCGGTATCGCTGACACCCAGAAGACCACCTGCACCGGCGTGGAAATGTTCCGCAAGCTGCTGGACCAAGGTCAAGCTGGCGACAACGTTGGCGTGCTGCTGCGCGGCACCAAGCGTGAAGACGTGCAGCGTGGCCAGGTTCTGGCCAAGCCGGGTTCGATCAAGCCGCACAAGCACTTCACCGGCGAGATCTATGTTCTGTCGAAGGATGAAGGCGGCCGTCACACCCCGTTCTTCAACAACTACCGTCCGCAGTTCTACTTCCGTACCACCGACGTGACCGGTGCGATCGAACTGCCGAAGGACAAGGAAATGGTCATGCCGGGCGACAACGTGTCGATCACCGTGCAACTGATCAACCCGATCGCTATGGAAGAAGGTCTGCGCTTCGCTATCCGTGAAGGCGGTCGTACCGTCGGCGCCGGCGTGGTTGCCAAGATCTTCGACTAATCGTCGGATCAGTAACAGCAGTACCAGGTAACACTAGTCGCATTTTTAACATCGCCGGGGATGATCCCCATCCCCGGTTCGTTCTTTAAAGGAAAATCATGTCGGTTCCTAGCCAAAAAATCCGTATCCGTCTGAAAGCTTTCGACTATCGTCTGATCGACCAGTCCGCTCTGGAAATCGTTGACACCGCCAAGCGTACCGGCGCTGTCGTCAAGGGCCCGGTTCCCCTGCCGACCCGCATCCAGCGCTTCGACGTCCTGCGTTCGCCGCACGTCAACAAGACTTCCCGCGATCAGTTCGAAATCCGTACCCATCAGCGTCTGATGGATATCGTCGATCCGACCGACAAGACGGTTGACGCATTGATGAAGCTGGACCTGCCCGCTGGCGTTGATGTTGAAATCAAGCTGCAGTAATCAGCTGGCATAGTGTTGGAAAAGCGCACAACCTCGGTTGTGCGCTTTTGTTTTACGGGCTATAATGCTCGGCTTCGATGTGGGTTTTGCGTCTGCAAGGCCCATAATTTATGGTAGTACGAACATCAGCCCCGCCCAATCGCAGGCGGGAATGGAGAAAACAATGAGCCTGGGCCTTGTTGGTCGCAAGGTTGGTATGATGCGCATCTTCACGGAAGATGGGGATTCGATCCCTGTGACCGTGCTGGACGTGTCCAACAACCGCGTGACTCAAATCAAAACGCCTGAAGTGGATGGTTATTCCGCTGTTCAGGTGACCTTCGGTCAACGCCGCGCTTCGCGCGTGGTGAAAGCCGCCGCCGGCCACTTCGCCAAAGCTGGCGTCGAGGCAGGTACTGTCCTCAAAGAATTCCGTGTTGACGCTTCCAAGGCTGCCGAACTGAAGGCAGGCGACGTCGTTGGCATCGGCATGTTTGAAGCTGGCCAGAAAGTCGACGTGCAAGGCGTGTCGATCGGTAAGGGCTACGCCGGTACCATCAAGCGTTACAACTTCTCGTCGGGTCGCGCGACCCACGGTAACTCCCGCTCGCACAACGTTCCTGGCTCCATCGGTATGGCGCAGGATCCGGGCCGCGTGTTCCCCGGCAAGCGCATGACCGGTCATCTGGGTGATGTCAAGACCACCGTCCAGAACCTGGAAATCGCCCGTGTGGACGCAGAGCGTCAGCTGCTGTTGGTGAAGGGTGCCGTTCCTGGCGCCAAGAACGGTCAAGTGATCGTTTCGCCGGCAGTCAAAGTCAAAGCGAAGAAGGGAGCTTAATCAATGGAACTGAAGCTCCTGAATGACCAAGGTCAAGCTGCTTCGAACGTCGCCGCACCGGATACCATTTTCGGCCGCGACTACAACGAAGCCCTGATCCACCAGGTCGTGGTTGCCTACCAAGCCAACGCGCGTAGCGGCAACCGCAAGCAAAAAGATCGTGAAGAAGTCAGCCACACCACCAAGAAGCCTTGGCGTCAAAAGGGTACTGGCCGTGCACGTGCCGGTATGTCCTCGTCGCCTCTGTGGCGCGGTGGTGGCCGTATCTTCCCGAACTCGCCTGACGAAAACTTCACCCACAAGGTCAACAAGAAGATGTATCGCGCAGGTGTCTGCTCGATCCTGTCCCAGTTGGCTCGTGAAGGCCGCCTGTCGGTCGTCGAAGAGTTCGCCGTCGAAGCCCCGAAGACCAAGCTGCTGGCCCAAAAGCTGAAGGGCATGGGCATGGAATCGGTGCTGGTTATTACCGACAGCCTGGACGAAAAGCTGCTGCTGGCCTCGCGCAATCTGCCGGGCGTGCTGGTGGTCGAGCCGCGTCAAGCTGATCCCGTGTCGCTGGTGTACTTCAAGAATGTCTTGATCACCAAGCCGGCTCTGGCAAAGATTGAGGAGTTGCTGGCATGAACGCAATCGTGAAACATAGCGAAGAGCGCCTGATGAAGGTGCTGCTGGCACCGGTGATCTCCGAAAAGGCAACCTTTGTCGCCGAGAAGAACGAGCAAGTCGTCTTCCTGGTCGCCAAGGACGCCACCAAGCTGGAAGTCAAGGCCGCCGTCGAACTGCTGTTCAAGGTGGAAGTGGAATCGGTGCAAGTCGCCAACCGTCAGGGCAAGCAGAAGCGCTCGCGCAACGGCATGGGCCGCCGCAACCACACCCGCCGTGCTTTCGTCAGCCTGAAGCCGGGTCAAGAAATCAACTTCACCGAGGAGGCTAAATAATGGCACTCGTAAAAGTGAAGCCGACCTCGCCCGGTCGGCGCGGCATGGTCAAGGTCGTCAATCCCGACCTGTACAAGGGCCGTCCGCTGGCATCGCTGGTCGAAAAGAAGTCCAAGACCGCCGGCCGTAACAACAACGGCCACATCACCACCCGCCACATCGGCGGTGGTCACAAGCAGCACTACCGTGTTGTCGACTTCCGTCGCAACAAGGATGGTATCCCTGCCAAGGTTGAGCGTATCGAATACGACCCGAACCGTACCGCGCACATCGCACTGCTGTGCTACGCGGACGGCGAGCGCAAGTACATCATCGCTCCCAAGGGCGTGTCGGTTGGCGATCAGCTGATCAGCGGTTCTGAAGCTCCGATCAAGTCGGGCAACACCCTGCCGATCCGCAACATCCCCGTCGGTACCACCATCCACTGCGTGGAAATGCTGCCGGGCAAGGGCGCGCAAATCGCCCGTACCGCTGGCGCCGCTGTCGTGCTGATGGCACGCGAAGGCACCTACGCCCAGGTTCGTCTGCGCTCCGGTGAAGTGCGTCGCGTTCACATCGAATGCCGCGCCACCATCGGTGAAGTCGGTAACGGCGAGCACAACCTGCGCAAGATCGGTAAGGCCGGTGCAACCCGTTGGCGCGGTGTGCGTCCGACCGTTCGTGGCGTTGTCATGAACCCGGTGGATCACCCGCACGGTGGTGGTGAAGGCAAGACCGCCGCTGGCCGTCACCCGGTTTCGCCGTGGGGCCAGCAGACCAAGGGCAAGAAGACTCGTAGCAACAAGCGTACGACTTCGATGATTGTCTCGCGTCGCGGCAAGAAATAAAGGATAAAACATGACACGTTCATTGAAAAAAGGTCCTTTCTGCGACGCCCACCTGGTGAAAAAGGTTGAGGCTGCCCAGGCTACCAAGGACAAGAAGCCGATCAAGACCTGGTCGCGTCGTTCGACCATCATGCCGGACTTCATCGGCCTGACGATCGCGGTGCATAACGGCAAGCAACACGTGCCGGTCTATGTATCGGAAAACATGGTTGGTCACAAGCTCGGCGAATTCGCGCTGACCCGTACTTTCAAGGGTCACGCAGCCGATAAGAAGGCTAAGAAATAAGGTCCTATGATGGAAACTAAAGCTACTCTGCGCGGTGTGCACCTGTCGGCCCAGAAAGGCCGCCTGGTTGCAGACCTGATCCGCGGTAAAAAAGTTGATCAGGCACTGAATATCTTGGCCTTCAGCCCCAAGAAGGGCGCGGTCATCATCAAGAAGGTTCTGGAGTCCGCCATCGCGAACGCCGAACACAACGATGGTGCCGACATTGACGAGCTGAAAGTCAAGACCATTTATGTGGAAAAGGGTGCGGTCCTCAAGCGCTTCACAGCGCGTGCAAAGGGCCGTGGTGATCGTATTTCCAAGCAGTCGTGTCACATCTACGTGACCGTCGGAAACTAAGGAGTCACGATGGGACAGAAGATTCATCCAACCGGTTTCCGTCTGGCGGTTACACGTAACTGGGGCTCGCGTTGGTATGCAGGCAACAACAACTTTGCCGACATGCTCAACGAGGACCTGAAGGTCCGTGCTTACCTGAAGAAGAAGCTGAAGAACGCTTCGGTTGGCCGCGTGGTCATCGAGCGTCCGGCCAAGAACGCCCGTATCACCATTTACAGCTCCCGTCCGGGCGTTGTGATCGGCAAGAAGGGCGAAGACATCGAAGTGCTGAAGTCGGCACTGGCCAAGCTCATGGGCGTGCCCGTGCACGTCAACATCGAAGAAATCCGCAAGCCGGAAGCCGATGCTCAGCTGATCGCTGACTCGATCTGCCAGCAGCTGGAAAAGCGCATCATGTTCCGTCGCGCCATGAAGCGTGCGATGCAGAACGCCATGCGCCTGGGCGCCCAAGGCATCAAGATCATGTCCTCGGGTCGTCTGAACGGCATCGAAATCGCACGTACCGAATGGTACCGTGAAGGCCGTGTGCCCCTGCACACCCTGCGCGCCGATATCGACTATGGCTTCGGCGAAGCTGAAACCACCTACGGCATCATCGGTGTGAAGGTGTGGGTCTACAAGGGCGATCGCCTGGCAAACGGCGAATCGCCGGTGCTGGTCGGCGAACCGGAAGACGACAAGAAGCGTCGTGGCCCCCGTCGTGACGACGGCAAGCCGGGTGCACGTCCCCGCTCCAAGACTGGCGCTCCTGGCGCTGGTGCAAAGCGTGGCGGTGGTCGTCCTCAAGCTGCCGATGCCGGTGTGTCGGCTGAGAAAGCAGGAGAATAATCATGCTGCAACCAGCACGTAGAAAATATCGTAAAGAACAAAAAGGTCGTAACACCGGCATTTCGCACACCCGCGGAACCGCCGTCTCGTTCGGCGATTTTGGTCTGAAGGCAACCGGCCGCGGCCGTATCACTGCCCGTCAGATCGAAGCTGCTCGTCGTGCGATGACCCGTCACATCAAGCGCGGTGGTCGTATCTGGATCCGCGTCTTCCCGGACAAGCCAATTTCCCAGAAGCCCGCAGAAGTGCGTATGGGTAACGGTAAGGGTAATCCGGAGTACTACGTGGCTGAAATCCAGCCGGGTAAGGTACTGTACGAGATGGACGGTGTGGACGAAGCCCTGGCGCGCGAGGCGTTCCGTTTGGCTGCTGCCAAATTGCCGCTGTCGACGACTTTCGTTGTTCGCCAAGTCGGTCAATAATTAGGAGCGGAACATGAAAGCATCTGAACTCCGCGGTAAGGACAAGGCAGGGCTGGAAAAGGAACTGGGCGAGCTGTTGAAAGCTCAGTTCAGCCTGCGCATGCAAATTGCGACCCAGCAACTGAACAATACCGCACAGCTGAAGAAGGTACGTCGCGACATCGCACGTGTGAAAACTGTGATCAACTCGAAGGATGGCCAACAATGAACGATCAAGTGAAACAAGCGCTCAAGCGCACGCTGATTGGCAAAGTTGTGTCGGACAAGATGGATAAGACCGTCACTGTCGAAATCGAGCGTCAAATGAAGCACCCGCTGTACGGCAAGATCATCAAGCGCACCAAGAAGTACCACGCGCATGATGAGCAAAACTCGGCGAAGGCCGGCGACGTGGTGGAAATCACCGAAAGCCGTCCGATCTCCAAGACGAAGTCGTGGACTGTGACCCGTGTGGTGCAGGAAGCACAAATCGTCTAAGTAGTAAATGTAGTACTTGCGTGCTCGATATTATGCTGCCATAATATCGAGCTCTTTCTTTGCAAAACAAAGTTTGCAGAGGAAGGCTCAAGAGTAGCTCTATTCGTCCCCTAACTAGCGAGTTCGCTTGCTAACAGGACCAAGACTGACCGCCAGCGCATCGTGCGAAGCGGATTAAGTTGGGAAAGAAAATATCATGATTCAAACTGAAAGCCGGCTCGAAGTGGCCGACAACACTGGTGCGCGCGAAGTTCTGTGCATCAAGGTCTTGGGTGGTTCCAAGCGCCGCTATGCGGGCATTGGCGATGTGATCAAGGTTACTGTCAAGAGCGCAGCACCGCGTGGTCGCGTCAAGAAGGGTGAAATTTATAACGCTGTCGTCGTTCGTACCGCCAAGGGCGTGCGTCGTCAGGATGGTTCGCTGGTCAAGTTCGATGGTAATGCTGCCGTCCTGCTGAACGCCAAGCTGGAGCCCATCGGCACCCGTATCTTTGGGCCGGTGACTCGTGAGCTGCGTACAGAGCGCTTCATGAAGATCGTCTCCCTGGCGCCTGAAGTTCTGTAAGGAGTGGTCATGGCAAAGATTCGTAAAAACGATGAAGTCATCGTGTTGACCGGCAAAGACAAGGGCAAGCGCGGTGTCGTGACTGCTCGCGTCGGGACCGATTATGTCGTCGTGGAAGGCGTGAACGTCGCTAAGAAGGCGACCCGCCCCAATCCGATGACTGGTGCAACTGGCGGCATCGTCGATAAGCTGATGCCAATTCATGTGTCGAACGTCGCGTTGTTCAACGCTGCGACCGGCAAGGCAGATCGTGTGGCTTACAAGGAAGTGGACGGCAAGAAGGTCCGCGCTTACAAGTCCAACGGCGAAGTCGTTAAGGTTTAAACATCATGGCACGTCTTCAACAGTTTTATAAAGATAAGGTCGTCGCCGATCTGACTACGAAGTATTCGTACAAGTCGGTGATGGAAGTTCCGCGCATCCTGAAGATCACCCTGAACATGGGTCTGTCCGAAGCAGTTGCGGATAAGAAGATCATCGAGCACGCCGTTGGCGACCTGACCAAGATCGCTGGTCAGAAGCCCGTGGTGACCAAGGCTCGTAAGGCTATCGCTGGTTTCAAGATCCGCGAAGGCTACCCGATCGGTTGCATGGTGACCCTGCGTGGCGCCCGCATGTACGAATTCCTGGATCGTCTGATCACCGTGGCCCTGCCGCGCGTGCGTGACTTCCGTGGTGTGTCGGGTCGTGCGTTCGACGGTCGTGGCAACTACAACATTGGTGTGAAAGAGCAGATCATCTTCCCCGAAATCGAGTACGACAAGATCGATGCACTGCGTGGCATGAACATCAGCATCACCACGACTGCAAAGACCGACGACGAAGCGAAGGCGCTTCTCGCCGCATTTAAATTCCCGTTCAGAAACTGAGGATGCCATGGCAAAACTGGCACTGATTAACCGTGAACAGAAGCGCGCAGAAATGGTGAAGAAGTATGCTGCCAAGCGCGCCGAGTTGAAGGCTATTATCGACGACCAATCGAAGTCGGAAGAAGAGCGTTACGAAGCCCGCCTGAAGCTGCAGGCGCTGCCGCGTAACTCCGCTCCGACCCGCCAGCGCAACCGTTGCGCGCTGACTGGCCGTCCCCGTGGTACTTTCCGCAAGTTCGGATTGGGCCGTATCAAGGTCCGTGAAATCGCCATGCGCGGCGAAATCCCGGGTTTGACCAAAGCTAGCTGGTAATAGGAGAAGAAGCAATGAGTATGAGCGATCCTATCGCCGATATGCTGACCCGTATCCGCAATGCGCAAGGCGTGAACAAGACTACCGTCGTCATGCCGTCTTCCAAAGTGAAGGTCGCCATTGCCAACGTCCTCAAGGACGAGGGTTATATCGAAGATTTCGCCGTGGTTGCCGCTGATGGCAAGGCTGAATTGAAAATCGGTTTGAAGTATTACGCTGGCCGTCCGGTCATCGAGCGCCTGGAGCGCGTGTCCCGTCCGGGTCTGCGCATCTACAAGGGCAAGGACGATATCCCCAACGTCATGAACGGCCTGGGTGTGGCAATCGTGTCCACCCCGCGCGGCGTGATGACTGACCGCAAAGCACGCGCAACCGGTGTCGGTGGCGAAGTGATTTGCTACGTGGCCTAAGGAGTGCAAGATGTCTCGTGTAGGTAAAATGCCTGTTGCACTGCCGAGTGGCGCGGAAGCGACCATCACTGCAGAGCAAATCACCGTCAAGGGCCCGCTGGGCTCCTTGACCCAACCGCTGACCAAGAAGGTCAAGGTGGTCAACAACAATGGCTCGCTGAGCTTCGAAGTGGCTGATGACAGCCGCGAAGCCAACGCGATGTCGGGCACCCTGCGTGCTCTGGTCAACAACATGGTCAACGGCGTCACCAAGGGCTTCGAAAAGAAGCTGAACCTGGTTGGCGTGGGTTTCCGTGCACAAGCACAAGGCGACAAGCTGAACCTGTCGCTGGGCTTCTCGCACCCCATCGTTCACCAGATGCCCGCTGGCATCAAGGTTGAGACCCCGACCCAGACCGAAATCCTGATCAAGGGTATCGATCGCCAGGTGGTTGGCCAGGTCGCCGCTGAAATTCGCGCGTACCGCGAACCCGAGCCCTACAAGGGCAAGGGTGTGCGCTACGCTGACGAAGTGGTGACGCTCAAAGAAACCAAGAAGAAGTAATAGGGGTTGACGATGGACAAGAAACAATCTCGCCTGCGCCGTGCGACTCAGACTCGCGCCAAGATCGCAGAACTGAAGGTGAATCGTCTGGCTGTGCACCGTACCAACACGCACATCTACGCCAGCGTCATCGGCCCCGACGCCAACGTGCTGGCTTCCGCCTCCACCCTGGAAGCAGAAGTCCGCGCCCAGCTGGCAGGTCAGACCGGCAAGGGTGGCAATGCTGCCGCTGCTGCCCTGATCGGCAAGCGCGTGGCGGAGAAGGCTCTGAAGGCCGGTGTGACTGAAGTCGCATTCGACCGCTCCGGTTTCCGTTATCACGGTCGCGTCAAGGCGCTGGCTGAGGCTGCGCGTGAAGCCGGCCTGAAGTTCTAAGGATTATCGATCATGGCAAAAATGCAATCGAAAACGCAAAGCGACAAGCCTGATGACGGCATGCGCGAAAAAATGATCGCGGTCAACCGCGTCACCAAGGTGGTGAAGGGCGGCCGCATCATGGGTTTCGCAGCGCTGGCAGTGGTCGGTGACGGCGATGGCCGTATCGGCATGGGCAAGGGCAAGTCCAAGGAAGTGCCCGTGGCCGTGCAGAAGGCGATGGAAGAAGCACGTCGCAAGCTGATCAAGGTGACCCTGAAGAACGGTACCGTGCAACACACCGTCATCGGCAAGCACGGCGCCTCCTCGGTGATGATCTCGCCGGCCAAGGACGGTACTGGCGTCATCGCCGGCGGTCCGATGCGCGCGATCTTCGAGGTGATGGGCGTGACCAACGTGGTGGCCAAGTCGACCGGTTCGACCAACCCCTACAACATGGTCCGTGCCACCCTGGACGGTCTGTCGAAGATGAACACTCCGGCTGAAATTGCTGCCAAGCGCGGCAAGTCGGTCGAAGAAATCCTGGGCTAAGGTGATCGAGATGGCTAACACAATCAAAGTCAAGCTGGTCAAGGGTCTGATCGGTACTCGTCAGGACCACCGCGCTACCGTGCGCGGTCTGGGTCTGCGTCGCGTCAACTCGGTGTCCGAACTGGAAGACACCCCGTCGGTGCGCGGCATGATCAACAAAGTGTCCTATCTTGTGAAAGTTGTGTCGTAAGCCGCGGCTTGCGAACGGAGCGAATCATGCAATTAAACACTATCCAACCCGCAGAAGGCGCAAAGCACGCTAAGCGTCGCGTCGGTCGTGGTATCGGTTCTGGCCTGGGCAAGACGGCCGGCCGTGGCCACAAGGGTCAGAAGTCGCGTTCGGGCGGTTTCCACAAGGTCGGCTTCGAAGGCGGCCAGATGCCCCTGCAACGTCGTCTGCCCAAGCGCGGTTTCAAGTCGCTGGCAACGCCGTACAAGGCTGAAGTGCGCCTGTCCGACCTGGAAAAGCTGCCCGTCGCCGAGATCGACGTGCTGGCATTGAAGCAAGCCGGCCTGGTGTCGGAACTGGCTCGTGTCGTGCGTATCATCAAGGCTGGCGAACTGACCAAGAAGGTAACCGTCAAGGGTCTGATCGCAACCGCTGGTGCCAAGGCCGCTATCGAAGCAGCCGGTGGTTCCATCGCTGAGTGATCCGGTCCCGGAGCATTAATTGGCAACTACTCCTCAATTAGCGAAAGGCGCCGCAAAAGGATTCCCCTGGGGTCGTTTGTGGTTCCTGCTGGGGGCGTTGATCGTTTATCGCATCGGTGCACATATCCCGGTTCCGGGTATTGATCCGACGCAGTTGGCGCAGCTGTTCAAGCAGAATCAGGGCGGCATTCTGGGCATGTTCAACATGTTCTCCGGTGGTGCCCTGTCGCGCTTCACGATCTTCGCACTGGGGATCATGCCGTATATCTCGGCATCGATCATCATGCAGCTGCTGTCGGTGGTTTCGCCGCAGCTGGAAGCATTGAAGAAAGAGGGTGAAGCCGGTCGTCGCAAGATCACGCAGTACACCCGTTACGGCACCCTGGTGCTGGCGACCTTCCAGGCGCTGGGCATTGCGGTGGCGCTGGAATCGCAAGCCGGCCTGGTGCTGGATCCGGGTCTGGCCTTCCGTCTGACTACGGTGGTGACGTTGATTACCGGTACGATGTTCCTGATGTGGCTGGGTGAACAGATCACTGAACGTGGTCTGGGCAATGGCATCTCGATCATCATTTTCGCTGGTATTGCGGCAGGTCTGCCGAATGCTCTGGGTGGCTTGTTCGAACTGGTCCGTACCGGTTCGATGAACGCTCTGTCGGCAATCCTGATCTGCGTGATCGTGGCTCTGGTGACGTTCCTGGTGGTCTTCATCGAACGTGGCCAGCGCAAGATCCTGGTGAATTATGCGAAGCGTCAGGTCGGCAACAAGATCTACGGTGGTCAAAGCAGCCACCTGCCCCTGAAGCTGAACATGGCTGGTGTGATTCCGCCGATCTTTGCATCGTCGATCATTCTGTTCCCGGCCACGATCACCAGCTGGTTCACATCGGGTGATACGTCGAACCCCTTCATTCGTTTCCTGAAGGATCTGGCGGCATCGATGGCACCAGGCGAACCGATCCATGCTTTGCTGTATGCGGTGGCTATCGTCTTCTTCTGCTTCTTCTACACCGCACTGGTGTTCAACAGCAAGGAAACGGCAGACAACCTGAAGAAGAGTGGTGCTTTTGTTCCGGGTATCCGTCCGGGTGACCAGACCGCGCGTTATATCGACAAGATCCTGATGCGCCTGACCCTGGCCGGCGCCGTGTACATCACCTTGGTGTGCCTGCTGCCAGAGTTCCTGATCGCACGCTGGAAGGTGCCGTTCTACTTCGGTGGCACATCGCTGCTGATCATTGTGGTCGTGACGATGGATTTCATGGCCCAAGTGCAGAACTATGTGATGTCGCAGCAGTATGAATCGTTGCTCCGCAAAGCTAATTTCAAGGGTGGCATGACACCGCGATAAGCGGGCTCATGCTCCAGAGGAAGAAGACACGGAATGGCAAAAGACGACGTTATTCAGATGCAGGGCGAGATTCTTGAAAATCTGCCCAACGCGACATTCAGGGTTAAGTTGGAAAACGGTCACGTTGTACTCGGCCATATTTCCGGCAAGATGCGCATGAATTACATCCGTATCTTGCCCGGCGATAAGGTAACGGTGGAACTGACGCCTTACGATTTGAGCCGGGCACGTATCGTGTTCCGAACCAAGTAACAGTGAAACATTGAAAGAAAGAGGGCCACAATGAAAGTGCTCGCATCAGTCAAGCGGATCTGCCGCAACTGCAAAATCATCAAGCGCAATGGCATCGTTCGCGTGATCTGCACCGAACCCCGCCATAAGCAGCGCCAGGGTTAACTTAACGTTATTGATCGAGGAATAACGAATGGCACGTATTGCAGGGGTCAACATCCCCAACCATCAGCACACCGTGATCGGCCTGACCGCCATCTATGGTATTGGCCGTCCGCGCGCACAAGACATTTGCGCTGCTACCGGCGTTCCGACCAACAAGAAGGTCAAGGACCTGGACGATAACGAGCTGGAAAAGCTGCGTGACGAAATTGCCAAGTTCGTCGTGGAAGGCGATCTGCGCCGTGAGTTGTCCATGAACATCAAGCGTTTGATGGACCTGGGTTGCTACCGCGGTCTGCGTCACCGTCGTGGTCTGCCGGTCCGTGGTCAACGTACCCGCACCAACGCCCGTACTCGCAAGGGTCCGCGCAAGGCCGCTCAATCGCTGAAGAAATAATCCCGGCAGGCGCAAGCACTGGTCGGATTCAAGGAAGAAATTATGGCAAAGTCCCCCAACAACGCAGCAGCATCGCGTGTTCGTAAGAAAGTTAAGAAGAACGTTGCTGAAGGCATCGCGCACGTTCACGCTTCGTTCAACAACACCATCATCACGATCACCGACCGTCAGGGCAACGCTCTGTCGTGGGCGACCTCGGGTGGTGCTGGCTTCAAGGGTTCGCGCAAGTCGACTCCGTTCGCAGCCCAGGTCGCCGCTGAAAGCGCCGGCAAGGTTGCCATCGAATGCGGCATCAAGAACCTGGAAGTGCGTATCAAGGGCCCCGGCCCGGGCCGTGAATCCGCAGTGCGCGCTCTGAACAACCTGGGTATCAAGATCACCCAGATCCAGGACGTGACCCCGGTCCCGCACAACGGCTGCCGTCCGCCGAAGCGCCGTCGCATCTAAGTTGTAGTATAATCTTGCGCTTTCGCCTGTTCGTCAGGCAAAAGCGCAGGCAAATCACCCGCCAATCACCTTGGCGGGTTTTGTTCTTAAGACCACTGTCTGGCCGCATGCAGGTCAGACTAGCGTCCGGCAACATGGGACGTCATTGATAAAGGAAATACCGTGGCACGTTATATCGGACCGAAAGCAAAACTCTCCCGCCGCGAAGGCACCGACCTGTTCCTGAAGAGCGCACGCCGCTCGCTGGATTCCAAGTGCAAGCTGGATTCCAAGCCGGGTCAGCACGGCCGCACCTCGGGCGCCCGCACCTCCGACTACGGCAACCAGCTGCGCGAAAAGCAGAAGGTCAAGCGCATGTACGGCGTCCTCGAGCGCCAGTTCCGCCGCTACTTCGCTGAAGCCGACCGCCGCAAGGGCAACACCGGCGAAACCCTGCTGAAGCTGCTGGAATCGCGCCTGGACAACGTCGTCTACCGCATGGGCTTCGGCTCGACCCGCGCTGAAGCGCGTCAGCTGGTGTCCCACAAGGCCCTGACCGTGAACGGTCAAGTCGTGAACATCGCTTCCTACTCCGTCAAGGCAGGCGACGTCATCGCCGTGCGTGAAAAGGCCAAGAAGCAAGTGCGTATCGCCGAAGCCCTGTCGCTGGCCGAGTCGAACGGTTTCCCGCAGTGGGTTTCCGTGGATTCGAAGAAGCTGGAAGGCACCTTCAAGTCCTCGCCGGACCGTAGCGAAATTGCTGCCGACGTCAACGAATCGCTGATCGTCGAACTGTACTCGCGTTAATTCGTAGTACCGCCGTACCCCTGTGCCCACCTCATGGTGGGCATTTTTCCGAACTGCCATCAGCCTTATCGGTGTAACGAGCCGAGGGTATTGAAAAGGACAATTCATGCAAAACAGTTTGTTGAAGCCCCGCATCATCGAAGTGGAAACCCTGGCCCCCGGTCACGCAAAGGTCGTGATGGAGCCGTTCGAGCGTGGTTATGGTCACACCCTGGGCAACGCGCTGCGTCGCGTGCTGCTGTCGACCATGAGCGGTTACGCTCCCACCGAAGTGACCATCGCTGGTGTGGTGCACGAATACTCGTCCCTGGACGGCGTGCAGGAAGACGTCGTGGACATCCTGCTGAACCTCAAGGGCGTGGTCTTCAAGCTGCACAACCGTGACGAAGTCACCCTGACCCTGAAGAAGGAAGGCGAAGGCGCCGTCCTGGCTTCCGATATCGATCTGCCGCACGACGTCGAACTGATCAACCCGGATCACGTCATCGCCAACCTGACCGGTGGCGGCAAGCTGGACATGCAGATCAAGGTCGAAAAGGGCCGTGGCTATGTGCCCGGTAACGTGCGTCGTCTGTCCGAAGACACCAACAAGACCATCGGCCGCATCATTCTGGATGCCTCGTTCTCGCCGGTGCGTCGCGTGTCCTACGCGGTCGAATCCGCGCGTGTGGAACAGCGTACCGACCTGGACAAGCTGGTCATGAACATCGAGACCAACGGCGTCATCACCCCGGAAGAAGCGATTCGCCAGTCGGCTCGTGTGCTGGTCGATCAGCTCAACGTGTTCGCTGCCCTGGAAGGCACCGAAGCGACTGCAGAAGCACCGTCGCGCGCACCGCAGGTCGATCCTATCCTGCTGCGTCCGGTCGACGACCTGGAGTTGACCGTCCGTTCGGCAAACTGCCTGAAGGCCGAGAACATCTACTACATCGGCGACCTGATCCAGCGCAGCGAAAACGAACTGCTGAAGACCCCGAACCTGGGTCGCAAGTCGCTGAACGAAATCAAGGAAGTCCTGGCTTCCCGTGGCCTGACCCTGGGCATGAAGCTGGAAAACTGGCCGCCGGCCGGTCTGGAAAAGTAATTCACGTCACCTGGCGGGTCGCGGCGCAAGCCGCGCCGGCCAGGCTGGCATGAGGCAAGACCTGAAGTATCCGTCGTACCGTAGCAAAGAACTCTTATCCGTCATTTACCGGTCCGCGGTCCGGACAGCCTGGCTGGCCTGCCGATAGAAGAACTGGATCAAAACTGTAACCTGAAAGGAAATTACCATGCGTCACCGTCACGGTCTCCGCAAACTGAATCGTACTTCGTCCCACCGTCTGGCCATGCTGCGCAACATGACCGTGTCCCTGCTGCGTCATGAAGCCATCAAGACCACCCTGCCGAAGGCCAAGGAACTGCGTCGCGTCGTCGAGCCCATCCTGACCCTGGGCAAGACCGACACCCTGGCCAACAAGCGCCTGGCCTTCAACCGCCTGCGCGACCGCGAAATCGTCGGCAAGCTGTTCTCCGAACTGGGCCCGCGCTACGCTGCCCGTAACGGCGGCTACCTGCGCATCCTGAAGATGGGCTTCCGTCAAGGCGACAACGCACCGATGGCCTTCGTCGAGCTGGTCGATCGTCCGGAAGTCACCGACGCTGCTGACGCCCCGACCGCTGAGTAATCTCACGGACGTCGCATCACCAAGAAAAAGCCAGGCCTTGCCTGGCTTTTTTATTTGGCGCGGCAGTTTTCGCTGATGTCCTGAGCTTGTATGGCGACGCCGCAGCTCAGGATGTGGTTGAATACGGCATCTGCAAGGAGATTTCCGATGTCTGCTTCCCTGTTGAACCAGCCGCTGCTGGTGCTGGCAAACCTGCCGGACCAGGCCTTGGCCGAACGTATCGCCGATGCGCTGGTGGAGCAAGGCCTGGCTGCCTGCGTCAACATCCTGCCACCCGTGAAGTCGGTCTATCGCTGGCAAGGAAAGGTCCAGCGCGACACGGAAGTCCCCGTCTTCATCAAGACCACACAGGCCCGCTACCAGGAGCTGGAGCAGGCCATCCTGCAAGCCCATCCCTATGATGTGCCCGAGGTCATTGCCCTGCCCATCACGGCGGGCCTGCCTGCCTACCTGGCATGGATGCAGGACGAGACCGCCCGTCCCTTGCGCGTATAGGCGCCCCGCACTTCAGACAAGGAATACCGTTGAACCGTATGACCCCGCGCATTTCTGCCGACCCGCGCAAGCCTCTGCCGAGGCTGCCCTTGTTGATGTGGCTGGCCGTACTGGCCCTGCTGGGCCTGCTGGCCGCCAAGGCCGCGCAGGCGGCTGAGGACTACCTGCCGCCCGAGCAGGCCTTCCAGCTCAGCGGCCGCATGGTCGATGCACAGACACTGGAGCTGAGCTACCGGATTGCCGATGGCTACTACATGTATCGTGACCGCTTCCACTTCAGCGCCGAGGGGGCGACCTTGGGCGAGCCGCAGTTCCCGGCCGGCAAGCGCAAGTACGACGAGAATTTCCAGCAGGAAGTCGAGACCTATCACCAATCGGTCACTGCGCGCGTGCCGGTCAGCGGGGCGGTGGACAAGTTCGTGGTGGCGGCCGTTTCCCAGGGGTGCGCCGACAAGGGCTTATGTTATCCACCGATGACGCTCAAGCTGACCATGTCGGCGCAGGCCATCGGCCAGAGTGTGAGCCCGGCTGGCGCCGAGGGTGCAGTCCAAGGCAGTGCTGGCGGCAGCGATATCGACGGCATTGCGGCTGTGCTCAAGGGGGGCAAGCTCTGGAGCATCCTGTCGCTGTTCTTCGTGCTGGGTATCGGCCTGTCGTTCACGCCCTGCGTGCTGCCGATGTTGCCCATCCTCTCGTCCATCATCGTCGGGCAGCAACCGGCGGCGGGTGGCGGGCGCGGCCGCAGCTTCCTGCTGTCGGTCAATTATTCGCTGGGCATGGCGCTGGTCTATACGGGCTTGGGCGTGGTCGCCGGCATGCTAGGCGAGGGCTTGTCGGCCTATCTGCAGAATCCCTGGGTGCTGGGTGCCTTCGCGCTCTTGATGGCCGGGCTGGCCTTGTCGATGTTCGATCTCTACACACTGCAAGTGCCCGCCTCGCTGCAATCCAAGTTATCCACAGCTTCTGGCGGTGGCAGCGGCAAATGGCTGGGCGTGTTCCTGATGGGCGCGATCTCGGCGCTGATCGTCGGGCCCTGTGTGGCGGCGCCCTTGGCCGGGGCCCTGCTGTACATCAGCCAGACAGGCAATGTGATGCTGGGCGGCAGCGCCCTGTTCGCCATGGCCATGGGCATGAGCGTGCCACTGCTGTTGATCGGCGCATCGGCGGGCACGCTGCTGCCGCGCGCCGGCGCCTGGATGGATGCGGTCAAGCGTTTCTTTGGCGTGCTCATGCTGGGCACGGCGCTGTGGATGATCTCGCCGGTCATTCCGGCCTGGTTGCAGGTAGCAGGCTGGGCGGCGCTGGGCGTCGGATATGGCGCCTTCCTGCTGTGGACACGTCCGGCTGGATGGATCGCGCGCGCGTTCGGGCTGGTGGTGGTCACGCTTGGCTTGCTGCAGCTGGTCAGCGCAGCCACCGGCGGACGTGATCCGTTGGCGCCGCTGTCACATCTGCGCGGCCAGTCAGCGGCAGCGCATGCCACCGACTTCGTGCGCATCCGTTCCAGCGCCGAGCTGGATGCAGCGCTACAGCAGAACGCCGCCGGCGAGCGCCGCCCGGTGATGCTGGACTTCTATGCCGACTGGTGTGTTTCCTGCAAGGAAATGGAACGCTTCACCTTCACCGACGAGCGCGTGAAGGCGCGCTTTGGCCAGATGCTGCTGCTGCAGATCGATGTGACCGCCAACAATGCCGATGACCGCGCCATGTTGAAGCGCTTCAATCTCTTCGGTCCGCCCGGCATCATGTTTTTCGATGCCGACGGCCGGGAACTGGCGTCGCGTCGCGTGATCGGTTACCAGGATGCCGACAGGTTCATTTCTGCGTTGCAAAACCTGTAGTCCCACATTGCATCGCGTTATTTGAAAACCACTTTATAGTCGTTGGCCTGAGGCTGGCCTCGCGTTATAGTCAGCCTTCCCGTTTTCACTCTGTCCACCAAGGAGACCACCATGACGTTGCGCCTGGGCGATACCGCACCGGATTTCGAGCAAGAATCCTCGATCGGCAAGATCAAATTCCACGACTGGGCGGGCGACTCCTGGGTCGTGCTGTTCTCCCACCCGGCCGATTTCACGCCGGTCTGCACCACCGAGCTGGGCCTGACCGCCAAGCTGAAGCCGGAATTCGACAAGCGCAACGTCAAGGCCATCGCCTTGTCGGTGGACGGCGCCGAGGCCCACAACCAGTGGATCAAGGACATCGAGGAAACCCAGCAGACCGTGGTTGGCTTCCCCATCGTGGCTGACGTCGACAAGAAGGTCGCGGGTCTCTACGACATGATCCACCCCAACCAGTCCGAGACCGCCACCGTGCGTTCGCTCTTCATCATCGATCCGAAGAAGAAGGTGCGCCTCATCATCACCTACCCGATGAGCACCGGCCGCAATTTCGACGAAGTGCTGCGCGTCATCGACGCCCTGCAACTGACCGACGGCTATACCGTGGCCACCCCGGGCAACTGGAAGGATGGCGACGACGTCATCATCCCGCTGTCGATCAAGGACGAGGAAACCATCAAGCAGAAGTATCCCAAGGGCTACAAGGCGCCGCGCCCCTACCTGCGCATCACGCCGCAGCCGAACAAGTAATCCTGTTCGCTGCCCAGCCCCTTCAAAGCGCTCCTGCGGGAGCGCTTTTTGTTTGCACCTCAGCCTTGCACATCAGCCTTGCGGCGCCACCGTGCGCGCGAAGTCGTCCAGGAACAGGCGCGCCACCGGCGAGAGCATGGTGCCGCGCCGTGTCACCAGCTGGTAGGGCTCGCTGCGGGTATGCAGGCGCAGCGGCAGGATGCGCGTCATGCCGAAGCGCGTGCAGAACTGCGCCACATCCACCGACAGCAACGCCACGAAGTGCGGATTCTTCTGCAGCAGCGACAAGGTGGTGAAGGCCGAGGTGGTTTCCATCAGGTGCAGCGGGAAGCGCAGGTCGGCGTCGTGGAATTCGCGCTCCAGTGTGAGTCGCATGGGCATGTTGGCCGAATAGACCACCCAGCGCGAATCGGCCAGGTCGGCCAACTGCAGGCTGGGCGCATCGGCCAGCGGATGCTGCACGCTGGCCACCACGGCCAGCTCTTCCTCATGGATGTTGAAGGCGTCATACAGGTCCGGGCGCTGGCTGATGCTGGTGCGGCAGATCGCCAGATCCAGGCGGCCCTGGTCGAGCAGGCGCAGCAGCCGGGCGCTGGTGTCTTCGACGATTTCCACCGACAGCGCCGGATGGGCTTCCAGCAAGCGCGTGAGCGCATCGGTGAGCAAGGGCACCGCGCCCATGATGGTCCCGACGGCCAGCCGGCCGCCATGGCCCTGCATGATCGCCAGCATCTCTTCGCGCAGATGGGTCAGGTCGGTCTGGATGAGCCGCGCATAGCGGATCACGCAATGGCCCAGCTCGGTAGGCTCCAGCCCACGATTGGTGCGGGTGAACAGCTGTACGCCCAGGGTCGACTCGATTTCCTGCAGCGCCTTGCTGGCGCCCGGCTGGGTCAGCGCCACCTGTTCGGCGGCTTTCAGCAGTGAGCCATGGTCGGACAGGGCGATGAGCAGGCGCAACTGGCGCAAGTGCAGACGGGAGGTGATGGAGGCCAGCGAAGGCAGGGTGTTGTGCATGGAAATCATCCTGAAGAAGCCCTTAGTATGAGCCTTGGTTATACCCATATCAACAGCTCTCATTAGCCAAGGGGGCCGCGATGGCTTAGAGTCTGGCTTTCAAATGCAGGAAGCCAGAGGGAAGCGCTGGCTCCGGCAGATCCGGGAGGACTGCCGGCACAGCAGCTCCCGATGCGGACATCTATAAATCAAGGCTATGTAATGGCACTCATCAACTACATCACCCAGGTCCAGTTCGACTACGGCGCGCTGGCGCTCCTGCAGCAGGAATGCGACCGCCTCGGCATCAAGAAGCCGCTGGTGGTGACCGACATGGGCATCCGCAATGCCGGCCTGCTGGACAAGGTCCTGGGCCAGTTGAAGGAGGGCGTCGGCGCCGTGGTCTATGACCAGACCCCGCCCAATCCCAACGAAGGCGCGGTGCGCGCTGCGGTGGCGCTGTTCCGCCAGCATGGCTGCGATGGCATCGTGGCCGTCGGCGGCGGTTCGTCCATCGACCTGGCCAAGGGCGTGGCCGTGTGCGGCACCCATGAGGGTCCGCTGAAATCCTTCGCGCTCATCGAAGGAGGCCTGGCCAACATCACCGCCAAGACCGCGCCGGTGATCGCCATCCCGACCACCGCCGGCACCGGCAGCGAAGTCGGCCGTGGCGCCATCCTGATCCTCGACGATGGCCGCAAGGTCGGCATCATTTCGCCCTATCTGGTGCCCAAGCTGGCCATCTGCGACCCCGAGCTGACCCTGGGCCTGCCGCCCTTGATGACAGCGGCCACGGGCATGGACGCCATCGCCCACTGCCTGGAAACCTTCATGGCGCCGTCCTTCAACCCGCCTGCCGACGGCATCGCCCTGGATGGCCTGTGGCGCGCCTGGGCGCATATCGAGCGCGCCACCCGGGAGCCGGGCGACCGCGAAGCGCGGCTGAACATGATGAGCGCTTCCATGCAGGGTGCGATGGCCTTCCAGAAGGGGCTGGGCTGCGTGCACAGCCTGTCGCATTCGCTGGGCGGCATCAATCCGCGGCTGCACCACGGCACCCTCAACGCCATCTTCCTGCCGGCCATCATCGCCTTCAACGAAAGTGCGGCGAGCATGGTCAAGGACAACAAGATGGCCCGCATGGCCCACGCCATGGGCCTGGGCAGCGGCGCCGAGATCGGCCCGGCGATCCGCGAGATGAGCCGTCGCCTGGGCTTGCCTGCAGGACTGGGCGAGCTGGGTGTGACCGAATCGATGTTCCCGCAGATCATCCAGGGGGCGCTGGCGGACCACAGCCACAAGACCAATCCGCGCGAGGCCTCGGAACAGGATTACCTGCACATGCTGCAGCAATCCATGTGATGGCCGACAATGACGGCGCAACCGGCCCGCCCCACGTGGCCAGTTGCCCAGACCAGTAACCCAGCAGCCGCTCCCGCTTACGCGGGCGCGGCCTTTATGCCTGATCCGGCCAACGGCGCAGGCGCCAACGAAACCAGCAGGAGCACAACGTGAGCTTTAACATCCTTGGACACAACTACATCGGCGGCCAGCGCAGTGGTCAGGGCGACGTCGCCCTGCACAGCGTCGACGCGACCACCGGTGCGCTCTTCGAAACCCCTTTCCTGACCGCGACCGACAAGGAAGTGGCCGCAGCCGTCCACGCGGCCGAGCAGGCCTATCCGCTCTACCGCGCCACCACCTCGGAGCAGCGCGCCCAGTTCCTGGAAGCCATCGCCGACGAGATCGACGCCCTGGGCGATGATTTCCTCGCCGCCGTGGCCCGCGAAACCGCCCTGCCGGCCACACCGCGCCTGGCGGGCGAACGCGCCCGCACCAGCGGCCAGATGCGTCTGTTCGCCAAGGTCGTGCGTCGCGGCGACTTCTACGGCGCCCGCATCGACACCGCCCTGCCGCAGCGCCAGCCGCTGCCGCGCCCGGACATCCGCCAGTACAAGATCGGTGTAGGTCCGGTGGCCGTCTTCGGCGCCAGCAATTTCCCGCTGGCCTTCTCGGTGGCTGGCGGCGATACCGCTGCCGCCCTGGCGGCCGGCTGCCCGGTGGTGTTCAAGGCCCACAGCGGCCACCTGGTCACCTCCGAACTGGTGGCTGACGCCATCGAGCGCGCCGTCAAGAAGACCGGCATGCCCGCCGGCACCTTCAACATGATCTACGGCGACCGCGTGGGCGCCCAGCTGGTCAAGAGCGCCGGCATCCAGGCGGTCGGCTTCACCGGCTCGCTGCGCGGTGGCCGCGCCCTGTGCGACATGGCAGCCGCCCGTCCGCAGCCGATTCCGGTGTTTGCCGAGATGTCTAGCATCAACCCCATCATCCTCATGCCGGAAGCGCTGAAGCTGCGCGGTGACGCCATCGCCAAGGACCTGGCCGGTTCGGTCACCGTCGGCGTGGGCCAGCTGTGCACCAGCCCGGGTCTGCTGCTGGGCGTGCGTTCGCCGGAACTGACTTCCTTCATCGAGAAGCTGTCGGCGGCCTTCGGCGGCACCAACCCGGCCACCATGCTCAACAGCGGCGGCCTGACCCATTACAACGGCGGTGTGGCGCGCCTGACCCAGTTGCCGGGCGTGAAGGTCATCGCCACTGGCGGCACCAGCTACACCCAGGCCGTGCCGCACCTGTTCAAGGCCGATGCCGCGCTGCTGTTCTCCAAGGAAGCACCGCTGGAAGAAGAAGTCTTCGGCCCCTCCACCGTCATCGTCGAGCTGGAAAGCCGTGAACAGCTGCTGGACTTCGCCGCCAAGATGAATGGCCAGCTGACCGCCACCCTGCAAGCCGAGATCGGCGACCTGCAAGGCAACCAGGATCTCATCGCAATCCTCGAACAGAAGGCCGGTCGCCTGTTGTTGAACGGCTTCCCGACCGGTGTCGAGGTGTGCGACGCCATGGTCCACGGCGGCCCGTACCCGGCCACGTCGGACGCGCGCGGCACCTCGGTGGGCAGCCTGGCCATCGAACGCTTCCTGCGCCCGGTGTGCTACCAGAACTACCCGGACGCGATGCTGCCGGCGGCGCTGCAAAACGCCAATCCGCTGGGCCTGATGCGCCTGGTCGATGGCGAGCAGACGCGCGCTACGGTCGGCTGATATTGCTCACTGCATGATCCGGACCGGTCCCTGTCATCTGGCAAGGCCGGTCCTGCAAGACCTTCCCCGCACTCGATTGCGGGGTCGTAACAAGAACCCCATTCCAAGATCCCAAGAGGAGGAGACCCCATGACCCCATTCATCCGGCGCGCCGCGCTGTCGGCCACCGCCTGCGCGCTGCTGGGCGCAGCCATCCTGCCATCCGCACAAGCGGCGGGCGATACCATCAAGATCGGCTTCATCACCGACATGTCCGGCACCTATGCCGATTTCGACGGCCAGGGCGGCGTCGAAGCCATCCGCATGGCCATTGCCGATGCCGGCGGAGCCATCAATGGCAAGAAGGTGGAGCTGGTCTTTGCCGACCACCAGAACAAGGCCGATATCGCCGCCAACAAGGCGCGCGAATGGTTTGACCGCGATGGTGTGGACATGCTGGTGGGCGGCGTGAACTCGGCAGCCAGCCTGGCCATGGGCAAGGTCGCGGGGGAAAAGAAGAAGGTCTTCATCTCGGTTGGCGCCGGCACCACGCGCCAGACCAACGAAGAGTGCAATGCCTACACCATCCAGTACGCCTACGACACCACCGCGCTGGCGCGCGGGACGGGCGCGGCCATCACGCGCCAGGGTGGCAAGTCCTGGTATTTCCTGACCGCCGATTACGCCTTCGGCACCTCGCTGGAAAAGGACACCAGCGAAGTCGTCAAGAGCAATGGCGGCAACGTCGTGGGCGCGACCCGGGTGCCGCTGGCGACTTCCGATTTCTCGTCCTTCCTGTTGCAGGCGCAATCCTCCAAGGCGCAGATCCTGGGCCTGGCCGTGGCAGGGGGCGACGTCATCAATGCCATCAAGGCAGCCAATGAATTCGGCGTGAACAAGACCATGAAGCTGGCCGGCCTGCTGATCTTCATCAACGATACCCACTCGCTGGGTTTGTCGCTGACCCAGGGGATGTACCTCACCGATGGCTGGTACTGGGACCTCAACGACCAGACCCGCGCCTGGGCCAACCGCTACTTCATGAAAATGAAGAAGATGCCTTCCATGTTCCAGGCCGGCGACGCCTCGGCGGTGGGACAGTACCTCAAGGCCGTCAAGGCCGTGGGTAGTACCGATGCCGACAAGGTCATGGATTACCTGCGCAAGAACCGTATCAACGATTTCTTCACCAGCAACGGCGTGGTGCGTCCCGATGGGCGCATGGTGCATGACATGTATCTGATGGAAGTGAAGAAGCCTTCCGAATCCAAGCGCCCCTGGGATTACTACAAGCTGGTGCAGACCATTCCCGGAGAGCAGGCCTACATGACCAAGGCGGAATCCAAGTGCGCGTTGTGGAAATGAACGCACGCTGAACCGACAAGCCGGACGGTGCTACCAAGACACCGCCGGCCAGATTTTGAGCAGAAAGTCTGATGTGGATCGGACCATGTTCAACGCATCCCGGGCAACCGGGGTGCGTTTTTTTTCGGCCTTATCCCAGCAATCAAATCAGGCGCGGCGTGGTACCTGCGGGCGCATCGACACGCCCAGGCGGTTCCAGGCGTTGATGATGGCCACCGCGAACGTCAGGTTGGCGATCTCGGTGTCATTGAAGTGCTGCTGCAACTGGACAAAGGCGGCGTCTTCCTTGTCGGCATCCTGCTGGTGCAGATGGGTGAAACGCTCGGCCCAGTTCAGCGCGGCGCGCTCGGCGTCGGTGAAGAAGGGGATTTCGCGCCAGGCCGCCAGGGTGTTGAGGCGTTGTTGGTCTTCGCCCTTCTGCAGCAGGTCATGCGAATGCATGTCGACGCAGAAGGCGCAGCCGTTCAGTTGTGACACGCGCAGGAAGACCAGTTCCAGCAGCTTGGGATCGACGCCGCTCTGGTGGACCACTTCGCTGGCCTTGATGAGGGCATTGAAGGCCGGGGCGGCGAGCTTGGCATGGGGCAGGCGTTGCTTGAAGTCGGACATGAGGGTTCTCCATCGAGGGTGAGGTGACAACGGCGCCATTCGCCGGTGTTCCTCCACTAGACGGAGCGGGATGCCCTGTTGTGACAGGTCTGCGAAAAAAAATGGAAAGATTCAGTCCACCGCCAGCTGTTGCCGGGCAATGGCCGCGAGCTTGTCGGGGTTGCGCACGACGTAGATTGCACTGACGCGCCCGGCCTGCCATTGCAGCGCCTGGGCCGATTCCAGTACACCATCGACGTAGCGCAACAGACCGGCCGCGCCATTGATCCAGGCGGCCCGATAGACGATGCGCGTGCCGAAGCGGCGCACATTGGCGTAGTACAGCCAGGAAATGCGCTCTGCCCCCTCCAGCGGATGCGGGAAGGACGCCACCTTGCCGCCGCCGTCGCCGATCAGGCGCGCATCCTCGGCCAGCAATCCCAGCATGGCCTCGCGCTGGCCGCTTTGCAGCGCTTGCATGAATTTTTCCAGCAACAGCGCATGGGTCTCGCGCGTCACCGGGCTGGACGCGGCCCGCACTGCTGGGCTGCGCGGGTCGGCTTGGTGTTCCTGCCGCGCCAGCCGTTCGCGCGCGCGGTGCACCAGCTGGCGGCAACTGGCTTCGGACTTCTGCAGGATGGCGGCGATGTCGGGATAGTCGTTGTCGAATACCTCTCGCAGCAGGAAGGCGGCGCGCTCTTCGGGCTTGAGGTGCTCCAGCAGCAACAGGTAGGCGAAGGAGAGGTCGCTGTGCTGTTCCAGCAATTGTTCGGGGGAAGGCGCCAGGCGGGCCTGGCCGTAGAGGTCGATGTCCGGACCGGGGCCGGGCTCGGCCAGGTCCACCAGCGGTTCCGGCAGCCAGTGGCCGACATAGTGCTGACGTTCCTGCTGCAGCTGGCGCAGGCGGTCGATGCACAGGCGCGTGACCACCGTCACCAGCCAGGCCTCGGCCGAGTCCAGCACGGCCTTGTCCTGGGCGTGCCAGCGTAGCCAGGCGTCCTGCAGCACGTCGTCCGCCTCGCTGCGCGAAGCCAGCATGCGGTAGGCCACGCCAAACAGGCGCGGCCGGTGCTGCGTGAACAGGGCGAGCGCAAGGTCGTCCGTCATCGGTCTTGACTCGGCGCCGGGCGGTGTCAGCCTTGCTTGAGCTTGCGCGCGATGTCCAGCGCGAAGTAGGTCAGCACGCCATCGGCGCCGGCGCGCTTGAAGGCCATCATGGCTTCCATCATGGTCTTGTCGTGGTCCAGCCAGCCGTTCTGGGCGGCCGCCTTGATCATGGCGTATTCGCCGCTGACCTGGTAGGCGAAGGTGGGGACGCGGAATTCATCCTTCACGCGACGCACGATGTCCAGGTAAGGCATGCCCGGCTTGACCATGACCATGTCGGCGCCTTCCTGCAGGTCCAGCGCCACCTCGCGCAGGGCTTCGTCGCTGTTGGCCGGATCCATCTGATAGGTGGCCTTGCTGCCCTTGCCCAGGTTGGCCGCCGAGCCGACCGCATCGCGGAAGGGCCCGTAGAAGGCCGAGGCGTACTTGGCCGAGTAGGCCATGATGCGGGTGTAGATGTGGTCTTGGGCTTCCAGCATGGCGCGGATGGCGGCAATGCGGCCATCCATCATGTCCGAAGGGGCGACCACGTCCACGCCGGCATCGGCCTGGGTTTGCGCCTGCTTGACCAGCAGCGCCAGGGTTTCGTCGTTGAGGATGTAGCCGGTCTCGTCCAGCACGCCATCCTGGCCGTGGCTGGTGTAGGGGTCCAGCGCCACGTCGCACAGCACGCCCAGTTCGGGGAAGCGGTCCTTCAGGGCGCGCACCACGCGCGGCACCAGGCCGTCGGGGTTGGTGGCTTCGATACCGTCGGGCGTCTTCAGGGCCGGGTCGATCACCGGGAACAGCGCCAGCACCGGCACGCCCAGCTTCACGCATTCTTCGGCCACCGGCAGCAGCGTATCCAGCGAGAGGCGTTCCACGCCCGGCAACGACGCCACGGGCGTGCGCAGGTTCTGGCCTTCCTGGACGAAGACGGGATAGATCAGGTCGGCGCTGGTGATGACGTTTTCGGCCATGAGGGCGCGCGAGAAGGCGTCGCGGCGCATCCGGCGCATGCGCAGGGCGGGGTAGCCGGCGTTGGAACTGAAGTCGGTCAAAGACATGGGCATTCTTTCAAAATAGATGATGTTTGACGTTATCTTGGAATATTTTCGAGCTATTTATCGTTATCTTCGGAAAATTGCCTCCTTTGAATTAAAGGATGAACAACTTTCCCTCAAGATACTTTACCTTAGCTGCGGGTGATGCATTCACCCCCCGCTTCCCCTTCCCTCCCTGAGCGGGGCCGATCGTGCAAGCGAAAGGCATTCGGCCCCGGAGAATATCCCTGTTCTCCGGGGTTTTTTTTATCCATGCTTTTTACTCCTGCCTGAGACGATGCGCCTTGTCGGCGATCAGCTTTGCTGTGCTTCGTCGGCAGCAGCGTCGCCGACCGCGGCGGCGGGCGTGGCCGCCTGCGCCGGGGCGGCCTCTGCCGTGAGGCCGGCCAGTTCCAGGATCTTGTCGTTGGCTTCTTCCAGGCCAATGCGCTTCAGGGCCGAGAACAGCTGCGCCGTGAACGGGAAGGGCTGGCCCTTCTCATCCACATAGCTTTGCAGGTAGGTCTGGGCCTGGCGCAGGGCATTGGTGGATTCGTTGCGGTTGAGCTTGTCGGCCTTGCTGAGGATGCAATGGATGGGTTTGCCGGTGGGGGCGAACCACTCGATCATCTGGATATCGAGGTCGGTGAAGGGGCGGCGCGAATCGACGATCATCACTAGCGCCGCCAGCTGTTCGCGCTGGCGCACGTAGTCGCCCAAGAGGGCTTGCCAATGGTGCTTGGCCGAGCCCGACACCTCGGCGTAGCCATAGCCGGGCAAGTCCACCAGCATGGCGCGGATCTCGTCCGGGCGTGCCTCGTCATTGCGGTGCTGGCCCACGTGGGCGCCGCCGATGGAGAAATAGTTGATGTGCTGGGTGCGGCCCGGCGTCTTGGAGGCAAAGGCCAGGCGCTTCTGGTTGCACAGCACGTTGATGGCGCTGGACTTGCCGGCGTTGGAACGACCGGCGAAGGCGATTTCCGGCACACTGGTCTTGGGCAGATCCCGCAGGTGATTGACGGTGGTGAAGAAACGGGCTTGCCAAAGTTGCGACATGGTGGGGGGAAATCCGAAAGAGGAGGGAAAAACGCGGAGAAGCTATTGTACAATGGCCCGAAACCCAACGCCTCGTTGACGCCGGGCAAGTAAAAAATATGGCGGCCATTGGAGACAGGTCAAACAACAGGCATTTGGTTTAGGGGCAGCTAGCCGCCGAACGGGCAAAATCTCTCAATTCCACAATAAGTATTAGGGTGACGAATGAACCGTGCCTTTTCCCCACTGTTGTACTCCGTTTTTGCTGCCTTCCTGGCAGTGGCCAGCACAGCCCACGCGGCTGATGACAAGAAAGCCCCGGTCAAGGCCGATCCGGCCAAGGGCGAAGCCCTTTATACCAATGGCGACAGCGCCCGCAACATCGTGGCCTGCGTATCCTGTCACGGGGCGGCCGGCAATTCGACCATCACCCAGAACCCCAAGCTGGCAGGCCAGCACGAGGCCTACATCGCCAAGCAGCTGCTGAATTTCCGCACTCCCGACCGCAACAATCCGGTCATGTCGCCGATGGCCAAGGCCTTGTCGGACGAAGACATCCATAACGTCGCCGCCTTCCTGGCCGCCCAGGCCCCCAAGCCGGGCGCAGCCAAGAACAAGGACACCATCGACCTGGGCAAGCACATCTGGCGCGCCGGCATCGCCGCCAAGAACGTGCCGGCCTGCGCTGGCTGCCACAGCCCCAACGGCGCTGGCATCCCGGCCCAGTATCCGCGTCTGGCCGGCCAGCACCAGGACTACACGGTGGCCCAGCTGACCAATTTCCGTGGCGGCGCCCGTACCAACAGCGTGCAGATGACCACCATCTCCGAGCGTCTCTCGGACAAGGAAATCAAGGCCGTGGCCGACTACATCGCCGGCCTGAAGTAAGCCGCCGGGCCGCAGTGCGGCAGGGCAGGGAAGAGGCGGCCGGCGTGCCGCCTTTTTTCATGAGGATTGACGCAGGTCGTGGCAGTCCGGCGCGGCAGCCCGCATGATGCTGCCTGGTCGCACCAGCGCCACGACCGATGAGCGCCGGCATGGACGTGCTACGCAGACTGGCGTCACGGACTTTCCCCGGGAGCGGTAGAATTCCGGGTTCGCATCCCTTGCCGTCCGGCAGGGCGATCCCCCCCAGGTAAGCGGGTCCGCCAGTGCGGGCCCGGTAAGGCAGGAATATGACGACGGGCAGCAGTACCCAAGGAATCCAGATCAGGACCCGGCAGCGTTGGTTGAGTGAAGCCGTCGAGCTGTTCTCTTCGATGCGCTTTGCCATCAGCCTGTTGACCCTCATCGCCATCGCCTCGGTGATCGGCACGGTGATGAAGCAGAACGAGCCGATGCCCAATTACGTGAACCAGTTCGGACCGTTCTGGTTCGAGGTGTTTGGCAAGCTGGGGCTGTATGCCGTCTATTCGGCCTGGTGGTTCCTGCTGATCATGGGCTTCCTGGTGCTGTCCACGTCGCTGTGCATTGCCCGCAATGCGCCCAAGATGCTGCGCGACGTCAAGAGCTGGCGCGACAACGTGCGCGAGCAGTCGCTGCGCAATTTCCATCACAAGCATGAGTGGCACACCGCCGAAGCGCCTGCCCAGGCCGCTGCGCGGCTGGTCCGCCAGGTCGGCGCCCGTGGCTACAAGACCCGCCTGGCCGACAAGGAAGGCGGCACGCTGCTGGCGGCCAAGCAGGGCGCGGCCAACAAGTGGGGCTACATCTTCGCGCACGCGGCCATCGTCATCATCTGCCTGGGCGGGCTGCTCGATTCGGACTTGCCGATCCGCTTCCAGCAATGGTTCTATGGCAAGTCGGCCTTTACCGGCAACGGCATCATCGCCGAGATTCCCGAACGCTATCGCCTGGGCCTGAACAATCCGACCTTCCGTGGCAACACCCTCATTCCGGAAGGCTCCAGCAGCAGCACTGCCATCATCCCGCAGAAGGATGGCGTGATGATCCAGGACCTGCCCTTCACCATCCGGTTGAAGCGCTTCATCATCGACTTCTACTCGACCGGCATGCCCAAGCTCTTTGCCAGCGAGGTGGTGGTGCGCGACCATGAAACCGGCAAGGAGACCGCCGCCACCATCAAGGTCAACGAACCGCTGATCTACCAGGGCGTGGCGATCTACCAGTCCAGCTTCGAGGACGGCGGCAGCAAGCTCAAGCTGGTCGGCTATCCCATGCGTGGCGGCTCCAACAGCCACTTCGCACTGTCCGGCGTGGTCAATGGCAGCACCGCGCTGCCGGCGGGCCTGGGGGACTACACCATCGAATGGAGCGGCTTCCGCCCCTTCAACGTGGAGAACATGCAGGCCTCCGGCGGCGGCGGCTCGACCTCGGGCGATGCGCGGGCGGTCAATGTGGGCAAGAGCGTCAATCGCGGCCTCATGGATAGCCTGGACAAGCACCTCGGCTCCAGCGCCAAGAACGCCAACAGCAAGGACTTCAAGAACGTCGGCCCGAGCGTGCAGTACAAGCTGCGTGACAAGACCGGCCAGGCGCGCGAATACTTCAACTATATGCAGTCGTTGTCCATCGATGGCGCCTATGTCTTCCTGGCCGGCATGCGCGAGCAGCCTGACCAGCCTTTCCGCTACCTGCGCATTCCGGCCGACGACAATGACAGCGTGGCCGAATGGATGCGCCTGCGCGCGGCCCTGGCCAATCCGGCCCTGCGCGAGGAAGCGGCACGCCGCTATGCCCGCCAGGCCATCAGCAACGGACGTGAGGCTTCGCCGGTGCTGCGCGAGCAGCTGCAGCAATCGGCCCTGCGCGGCCTGACCATCTTCGCCGGTGACGGCAAGGTCTCCGGCTACATCGCCGTGACCCGCTTCCTGGAACAACTGCCCGCCGCCGAGCAGGAGAAGGCCGCCGACATCTTCATGAAGATCCTCAACGGCAGCATGTGGGAACTGTGGCAAGCCGCCCGCGCCCAGGATGGCCTGGAGCCGGTGGCCAGCGACGAGCCGCATGGACGCTACCTGCAGCTGGCCATCAATGCGCTGGCCGATGCGGCCTTCTACCCGGCGCCGGTGTTCCTGCAATTGTCCAGCTTCGAGGAAATCAAGGCCTCAGTGCTGCAAGTGACCCGCTCGCCGGGCAAGAAGGTGGTCTATCTGGGTTGCCTGTTCCTGGTGCTGGGCGTGTTCGCGATGCTGTACATCCGCGAGCGCCGCCTATGGATCTGGATCAAGCCGGCCGCCGATGGCCAGGGCAGCCAGGCGCTGCTGGCCATGAGCACCCAGCGCCGTACGCTGGACTTCGACAAGGAATTCGAGCAGATGAAGGCCAGGGTGTCCGGCGACGCCGCCCCGCCGCCCTCTGCATGACAAGCGCTTGCCGCCGGCCGATGACGGTTATCATCCGGGATATATGAATGACTGTGGAATGACTGTGCTGTCTTGGCCGGTATCGCTGGTATCGCCGGCATCGCAGCAGTGGAGAAAGCAATGGAACTGACGCAACACAACCAGGCCTACGCCGAAGAGCAAGGTTTTTTCCGGCGCCTCGGCGTGCTCGACTGGATCTATGCAGCGGCCCTGGTGGCGGGCTCGCTGTACGCCTTCGGTCGCTTCGGCAGCTATATGGATTACTACGAGAAGGCGGTGCTGCTGCTGGCTGCCCCGACCTTCGCCTGGCTGGGCTGGCACTGGAAACCGGTGCGCCTGCTCATGCTGGTCATCGCCGTGCTCTCGCTGGGCGCCATCGCCCTGTATGGCGGCGCGCTGGAGCTGGCCGACAAGAAATTCTTCCTCAAGTACATGCTCTCCAGCCAGTCCGCCATCCTCTGGATGAGCGCGCTGTTCTGCCTGTCCACGCTGTTCTACTGGGGCGGCCTGGCCACCACCGCCGGCACCGGCAACGCGATCGGTTCGCGCCTGTGCTGGGCTGCCGTGGTGCTGGGCTTCACTGGTCTGATGGTGCGCTGGTACGAGTCCTACCTGATCGGGCCGGACGTGGGGCACATCCCCATTTCCAACCTGTATGAAGTCTTCGTCCTGTTCTGCCTGATCACGGCGCTGTTCTACCTGTACTACGAAGAGCGCTACGCCACCCGCCAGCTGGGCGCCTTCGTGCTCACCGTGATCACCGCAGCAGTGGCCTTCCTGATGTGGTATACCGTTTCGCGGGATGCCGCCGAGATCCAGCCCCTGGTCCCTGCATTGCAGAGCTGGTGGATGAAGATCCACGTACCGGCCAACTTCATCGGCTATGGCACCTTCGCCCTGGCGGCCATGGTGGCGGTGGCCTACCTGCTGCGCCAGAAGGGCTACCTGGCGGACCGCCTGCCTTCGCTGGAGGTGCTGGACGACGTGATGTACAAGGCCATCGCCGTGGGCTTTGCCTTCTTCACTATCGCCACCATCCTGGGCGCGCTGTGGGCCGCTGAAGCCTGGGGCGGCTACTGGTCGTGGGATCCCAAGGAAACCTGGGCGTTGATCGTCTGGCTCAACTATGCCGCCTGGCTGCACATGCGCCTCATGAAGGGCCTGCGCGGCCAGGCCGCCGCCTGGTGGGCGCTGGTGGGCCTGCTGGTGACGACCTTTGCCTTCCTGGGCGTGAACATGTTCCTCTCGGGACTGCACTCCTACGGCGAACTTTGATGGCGCTGGCGGCTCCTTGGAGAGGGCGGCCCCGCCCGGTAGACAAGGAGCAGCAATGAACGATTTCGCCACCTCGCCCGCACTGGTCATCTTCGACTGCGACGGCACCCTGGTGGACAGTGAAGTGGTCGCGGCCCGGGCCTGGTCCGAGTATGTGGCCACCTACGGCGTGCAGCTCACCCCCGAGGACGCTCTGGCGCGCTTTAGGGGCGTGAGCATGAGCTGGTGCATCGCCCATGTCGCACAACTGCGCGGCCAGGCGCTGCCAGCGCATTTCGAGCAGGAGCTGCGCGCGCGCATGGGCGTGATGCTGGAGCAGCACCTGCAGCCTATCAATGGCGCTCTGGAGATGGTGGAGCAGCTGCAGATCCCCTTCGCGCTGGCCTCCAACGCCCCTCACCACAAGATCGAGCTATGCCTGCGGGTGACCGGCCTGCTGCCGCATTTCCACGGGCGCATCTTCAGCGCCTATGACGTGCAGCGCTGGAAACCCGATCCCGCCCTCTTCCTGTTTGCCGCCGAACGTCTGGGCGTGCCGCCCGCGCGCTGCGCGGTGGTGGAAGACAGCCTGCCGGGCGTGCAGGCCGGCCTGGCCGCGGGGATGAAGGTGATCGCCCTGCAAGAGCATGGCGTGCATCCCGACTTGCCCGAGGAGGTCGCTGTCATCACCCACCTGGGTCAATTGCATCCGCATCTGGCCTGAAGGGCTGGCCGCAGGCGCCGCGATTTGGCTAAGATGGAGCCAAGCACATGACCCCGGGCCGCCATGCACCACGCCATCGACCGCGAACGACAAATCATCTATTGCGACCGTGACATCGAAGTGCGCCCGCTCGGGCTGCGCGAAGCACCGGCGCTGTACGACGCGGTGCATCAGTCCATCCATACCATCAGCCAGTGGGAAGCCTGGTGCACCCCCGATTACAGCCTGGCCGATGCCAAATTGTTCCTGCAGCGCGCCATCGAGCAATGGCAGCTCCAGGCGGCCTATGACTTCAACATCGTCGACCGGGCGCGCGGCCTGGTGATCGGGTCGGTGGCCATCAACCAGGTCAGCGCGCTGAACCAGATGGCCAACCTGGGCTACTGGGTGCGCGAGGGCTATACCGGACGCGGCATCGCCGCCGTGGCAGCGCGGGCGGCAGCGGTCTTCGCCTTTGCCCATACCGGGCTGACCCGCCTGGAGATCGTCGCCCAGGCCGGCAACCTGCGCAGCCAGCGCGTGGCCGAGAAGACCGGGGCGACGCTGGAATGCCTGGCGCGCAATCGCCTAGTCTTTCATGGAGAGCCGCGGGACGCCAAGGTCTTTTCGCTGATCCCGGCCGATCTGGGGCGGTCTGTGCCGGTGCATTGCTGAGCTTTCGCAGCGCGTGATAAAGATTGCGTCGAGATAATCTTTCGTCGCTTTTTGGAGTGGAAAAGTGTACGTGGATACTTTTCGCAACACTTTTTTTGCGGTCTTTTTGTTCAGGAAAAGTGCACAATCGCCGGCCTGCTGACAAGCCTGTCAGCCTTGATGGAGGCGGGTTTGGCGAGGTTTTGCAAAGCCGCAATAAAACGTTTCCTGGAAGTAATTTCAATTTGGCTGACAAAATACTGACTTTTCGCGTATTCCAAATCGCCGCTCGGGCGTTACATACATAAAGCGCTGTCAAGAAAGGCCGCGCTTGTGTATCTGGAGCAGTTTCCCGGGATCAAGACAGTGAGCAACATCTTCCGGGGCGCTGCGGGTTCTTCCGAAAAAAAACTCAGGACGGGAGAACGTTGAGCGTCAGCGACGTAAGAGGAAATACGATGCAAGCCATACAACGCAACAAGACCACGAACAATCACCACGCCGGCCGCGCCGCCCAACAATACGTCATGGGCGGGGAAGCGCGCAGCACCCGCTTGTCCAAGCGCCTCAAGAGCGCCGAAGCAGCCCATCAGGACGACGATTGCCATGCGCGCTACGACAAGATCTCCAAGCAGATGGATGACGCGCTCGAAGGGGGCTCGCCCCAGCACTTCAAGCGGCCCAAGATGGAAAGCGACATCATCGCGCGCTGAACCGGCCCTGCTTCAGGGCTGATCCTCGCACGAAAAAAAACAGCCGGAGGCGGTTCGCTCCGGCTGTCATTTTCTCCGCTGTCGACTGCAGTGAGGTTTGGTGAACCTTGCCGCCAGGACGGCAGCTGGCGCTACAGGCTTTCTTCGCGCGCATCGCGCGCCAGCAGCCGCGCCACCATCTCCTGTACCGACACGCCGTCGAACAAGGCCGCCGCCACCGCATCGGTGATCGGCATCTCGACGCCTTTTTCGCGCGCCAGCGCACGCACCGCCTGGGCGCAGCGCACCCCTTCGGCCACGTGACCGAGTTCGGCCACGATATCGTCCAGTTTCTTGTTCTGCGCCAGTCCCAGGCCGACCCGCCGGTTGCGCGAGAGGTCGCCGGTGCAGGTCAGGATCAGGTCGCCCACGCCGGACAGTCCCATGAAGGTTTCTACACGTCCCCCCAGCGCCACGCCGAGCCGGGTGATCTCGGCCAGGCCGCGCGTGATCAGGGCGGCGCGGGCGTTGAGCCCCAAGGCCAGCCCATCGGCCACGCCGGTGGCAATGGCCAGGATGTTCTTGACCGCACCGCCGATTTCCACGCCGATCAGGTCGTCGCTGGAATAGATACGGATATTGTTGCCGTGGACCGCCGCCACGACGCGCTCGCACAAGGCCGCATCGGCGCCGGCAATGGTCAGCGCGCAGGGCAGGCCGCGCGCCACTTCCTGGGCGAAGGAGGGACCCGAGAGGGCGCCTGCGGCCAGTTGCGGTCCCAACACCTCCTGCACCACCTGGTGGGGCAGCAGGCGGGTGCCTTCTTCCAGCCCCTTGCACAGCCAGACCAGATTGGGGATGGGATAGGCGCGCAGTTGACCGGCCAGCTCGCGCAGGCCCGATACCGATGACGCGGCGATCAGCAGGGAATCGGCAGGGTCGTCGCAGACGTGGCGTACCGCCGCGTCGAAGTCGGCCGTCACGGCCAGGCCCTCGGGCAGCGGGAAACCAGGCAGGTAGAGGCTGTTCTCGCGCTGCCGGTCAGCTGCCTGCATGGCCTGGGCATTGCGTCCCCACAGCGTGACCTGATGCTTGTGCGCCAGCGGGATAGCCAGCGCCGTGCCCCATGCACCGGCGCCCAGGATGGTGATCTTCATCGCGGTCCTGCCTCAGTCGCCCCAGACATCGCCAGCCTTGACGAAACCGGTCTGGCCGTCGCGGTGGCGCACCTTGACCCAGCCATTGTTGGGACTTTCCAGCATTTCCAGCAAGACCGACTTGTCAGCCGTGAAGACTACCGGGCTGCTCTCGTCGGCCGCATTGTAGACACGTGCATTGGCTGCCGAGACGACCAGCATGCGCTTGGGCGTGAGGGCCTTGGAGGACACCCAGGACAGCGTGCCGGCGGCGTCCCTGACCTTGCTCCATTCGCCATAGGTCAGCACCACTTCGACCGGCATGCCGCGCGGCGCGACATAGACCCGCCGGCCCTTTTCGGAAGGCGCGTCGTACATGATGGCGGGGGCGGCGCCGACCGATTTGAAGTCCAGGGCCAGGGCGTCCTTGGCCAGGAAAGCACCCAGCAGGGTGGCGGAAAGAATCAGGGGCAGGCGTGTCATGGAAAAGTCTCCGCAGAAGGGAAAGCGCCGCAGCGGCTGCTGCGGCGGCTTGGCGTCATGCCGGGTGCGACCACGCAGGGGCGGCCACCCGGCAGGCGGACAGGTGGGCTGCGTGGATCAGTTGACGGCGGTGGAGCCGTTGTTGACCAGGGTCGCGCCCTGTTGTTCGGCCAGGGCTTGCAGGCGCTGCTGGTAGAACACCTCGAAGTTGATCTCGGCCAGGTGTACCGGCGGGAAACCGGCGCGGGTGATGGCGTCGGCGATGTTGGCGCGCAGGTACGGATAGATGATGTTGGGGCAGCCGATGCCCAGGAGCGGGTCCAGCTGTTCGGCCGGCACGTTGCGGATCTCGAAGATGCCGGCTTGCTTGCCCTCGACCAGGAAGGCGACCTTGTCCTTGACCTTGGCGGTCACGGTGATGGTCACGGTCGATTCGAACACGCCTTCGGCCAGCGCTTCAGCGCCGACGTCCACCGAGACTTCGATCGAAGGGGCTTCCTGCTCCAGGAAGATGGCCGGGGAGTTCGGCTGTTCCAGAGAGAGGTCCTTCAGGTAGACGCGCTGGATCTGGAAAACGGGTTGCTGTTGAGCTTCTTGGTTCTGTTCCGACATGGATCTCTTTCAGGTTCGGTGAATCGATAAGGGGAAGGGTGCTGCCCTGGCCTCAGGCTTGCAGCAGCGGGTCCAGCTTGCCGGCGCGGTCCAGCGCGCTCAGATCGTCGAAGCCGCCGACATGGGTGTCGCCGACGTAGATCTGCGGCACGGTGCGGCGGCCGGTCTGTTGCATCATCAGCTCACGCTGCTGAGGGTCGAGATCGACGCGGATCTTCTCGATCTGCGTGATCCCTTTGCTGGCGAGCAGGCGCTCGGCCATCATGCAATACGGGCACACGGCGGTGCAGTACATCTTCACTGGGGCGCTCATTTTGCCTCCTTGGTGGTCAGCGGCAGGCCCTGGCCCTGCCAGGCGGCGATGCCGCCGTTGAGGCCGTAGACTTCGCTGAAACCGGCTTTCTTCAGCGTGGCTTCGGCGCGGTTGGCCTGGGTGCCGGTCTGGCAGACCACGATGACCGGGCGACCCTTCAACTTGTCGAGCTCGCCGATGCGCTGCGGCAACTCCTTCAACGGGATGTTGCGGGCGTCGCGCAGGTGGCCGGCGGCGAACTGCTCGGCCTCGCGCACGTCCAGCACCAGCACCTTGCCCTGGTTGATCATCTGCGTGGCTTGCAGAAGGCTGAGCTTGTTGCCGCGCTGCTGCAGGTAGGGAACCAGCAGGGCTCCACCCGAGACCAAGGCCAGAGCGATCAGGAAAATATTGTCGATGATGAATTTCACGGCAGTCCAATGAGTTTACTGAATCCCGGCATTATAAAATAGAAGCATTCGCGGTTTGCATGAGAACAGTCTAAGGTTTGCGCCCGGTTCCGCGTATGCGACCTTCGGGCAGCCGCATCGGTTTATCCATCATCAGAAACTAGTCCTGCTATGTACAAAATCGTATTCATGCGCCACGGCGAATCGACCTGGAACCTGGCCAACCGTTTCACCGGCTGGGTCGACGTCGATCTGACCGAGAAGGGCGTGGCTGAAGCCCGCCAGGCCGGCAAGCTGCTCAAGGAAGCCGGCTTCACCTTCGACCTGGCCTATACCTCGGTGTTGAAGCGCGCCATCCGCACCCTCTGGACCACGCTCGATGAAATGGACCAGATGTACATCCCCATCAAGAACGACTGGCGCCTGAACGAACGCCACTACGGCGCCCTGCAGGGCCTGAACAAGGCCGAGACCGCCGCCCAGTACGGCGACGAGCAGGTGCTGGTCTGGCGCCGCAGCTACGACACCCCGCCCAACCCGCTGACCCCGGGCGAGGAGCGCGACGCCTTCGGCGACCCGCGCTACGCCGGCCTGTCGCGTGAGCAGGTGCCGCTGACCGAGTGCCTCAAGGATACCGTGGCGCGCGTGCTGCCGGCCTGGAATGACGCCATCGCCCCGGCCATCCGCGCCGGCAAGCAGATCATCATCTCGGCCCACGGCAACAGCCTGCGCGCCCTGATCAAGTACCTGGACGGCATCAGCGACAACGACATCGTCGGCCTGAACATCCCCAACGGCCAGCCGCTGGTCTATGAACTGGACGCCGACCTCAAGCCCATCAAGAGCTATTACCTGGGCGACCAGTCGGCCATCGAGGCAGCGCTCAAGGCCGTGGCCAACCAAGGGAAGTCGAAATAAAACGGTCTCCCTTCAGCAAGACGCCGGCCGCACAGGCGGCGTCTTTTCCCGGCAAGTGCACCACGCAGGCGCGTTGCGGAGGCTTCTCCCGCGTGTCGCGGGGAGGCATTCGCCCCTGGCTGGCGGGGCTGGCGCTACTGCTGGCCACGGCAGCCGTGCAGTCCCAGCCGATCACCGAGCGCGCCCGGCAGAAGCAGGCCGCCGAGAAGGAACGCGCCGACCTGCAGCAGCGCCTGGCCAATCTCAAGCGCGACATCGACCATACCGAGACTGCCAAGGACAATGCCGCCGATGCGCTGGCAGCCTCCGAGCAGGCCATCTCCAAGGCCAACCGCTCCCTGCGCGACCTGGCGCAGGAGCAGCAGCAGACCGAGGCGCGCCTGAATCAGCTCATACGCCAGCTCAATGAACTGACCGCGCTGGTCAACGCCCAGCAGGCGCAGCTCTCCAAGCTGCTGCGCGAACAGTACGTGGCCGGCAATGAAGACCGCATCAAGCTGCTGCTCTCGGGCGACAATCCCAATCGCATCAACCGCGAGCTGCAGTACATGGGCTATGTGTCGCAAGCCCAGGCCAAGCTGATCGAGACGCTGCGCGCCAACCAGCAGGCCATCCGCGCCAACAAGGCCGACACCCAGAACGCCAAGTTCGAACTGGAAGAAATCGCCCAGGAAGAGCTGGAGCAGAAAAAGGTGCTGGAGCGCGAAAAGGGCCGTCGCCAGACCCTGCTGTCGCAGCTTTCCACCAAACTCAACGCCCAGCGCCAGGAAGCCGGCCGCATCGAGCAGGACCAGCAGCGCCTGTCCAGCCTGGTGGACAAGCTGGCGCAGATCATCGAGCAACAGAAAAAGGCCGAAGCCGAAGCCCGCGAGAAGCGTCGCCAGGAACAATTGGCAAAAGCCAAGGCCGAACGTGAGAAGCGTCTGGCTGAGCAGCGCGCCCGCGCCGAGAAGCGTGCCGCCGAAGCGGCCAAGGCGGCCAAGGAAGGCAAGCCGGCGCCGAAGATGCCGGACCCGGCCGACGCCATCGATGACGACGAACCACCGCAACAGGCATCGCTGGGCCGCAACGACACCGTGCCGGAGCCGCAGCCAGACAACTTCGGCAAGCCCTTCGCCAGCCTGCGTGGGCAATTGCATCTGCCGGTCAAGGGTGATCTGATGGCGAAATTCGGCAGCCGCCGGGGTGACGGACCGACCAGTCGTGGCCTCTTTATCCGCGCCCACGAAGGGGCGGAAGTGCGTGCGGTAGCGGCCGGACGGGTGGTCTTTGCGGACTGGCTGCGTGGTTTCGGCAATCTGATCATCGTGGACCATGGCAACCAGTACATGACGATCTATGGCAACAACCAGTCGGTATTGAAGCGCGCCGGCGATCTGGTCAAGGCAGGCGACACCATTGCCACCGCAGGCAATAGCGGCGGCAACGAGCAATCGGGTTTATACTTTGAAATGCGGTATCAAGGCCGCGCATTCGACCCACAGGGGTGGGTAACTTCTAGGTGACACATGGGCAGCAAACTCAAGAATATCGGTTTGATCGGTTTGGGCATGGTGGCAGGCGCCACCGCGATGATTCAGTTCGACGCCATCGCGCAAAAGAATGCAACGGCGTCGCTGCCCCTGGAGGAGCTGCGCCAGATGGCCGACGTGTTCGGCCTCATCAAGTCGGATTATGTCGAGCAGGTCGATGACAAAAAGCTGTTGACCGAAGCCATTTCCGGCATGGTCTCCTCGCTCGATCCGCACTCCGCCTATCTGGACAAGAAGGCCTACAAGGAGCTGCGCGAAGGCACCATGGGCAAGTTTGTCGGCCTGGGCATCGAGGTCGGCATGGAAGATGGCTACGTCAAGGTCATCTCCCCCATCGAGGATTCGCCGGCCTTCCGCGCCGGCATCAAGGCCGGTGACCTGATCACCCGCCTGGACAGCACCCCGGTCAAGGGCCTGACCCTGGATGAAGCCGTCAAGAAGATGCGCGGCGAACCCAATACCAAGATCACCCTGACGATCGCCCGCAAGGACGAAGACAAGCCCATCATCCTGACCATCACCCGTCAGGAGATCCGCGTGCAGAGCGTCAAGTCCAAGGTGGTCGAACCCGGCTACGCCTGGCTGCGCGTGACCCAGTTCCAGGAGCCGACGGTGGACGACATGTCCAAGAAGCTGGCCGCCATCTATGCCCAGGAACCCAACCTGAAGGGCATCGTGCTGGACCTGCGCAATGACCCGGGCGGCGTGCTGCCGGGCGCCATCGGCGTGGCTGCGGCCTTCCTGCCCAAGGATTCGGTGGTGGTGTCCACCAATGGCCAGCTGCCCAGCTCCAAGCAGACCTTCTACGCCAAGCGCGAGTACTACGCCTCCAACCCGCTGTCGGATCCGCTGTCGCGCCTGCCGGACGCCATCAAGAAGGTGCCGATGGTGGTCCTGATCAACAGCGGCTCGGCGTCGGCGTCCGAAATCGTGGCCGGCGCCCTGCAGGATTACAAGCGCGCCACCATCATGGGCACCCAATCCTTCGGCAAGGGTTCGGTGCAGTCGGTGATCGCCTTGCCGCCGGAGAAGAACACCGCCGTCAAGCTGACCACCGCCCGCTACTACACGCCCAAGGGCCGTTCCATCCAGGCACGCGGCATCGTGCCGGACATCATGGTGGATGAATATCCCGATGGCGATGGCCTGAACGGCCTGCGCCTGCGTGAAGCCGACCTGTCCAAGCACCTCACCAACGACACCGACAAGTCCGCCGAGGTCAAGGCCAAGTCGATGGATGAACAGTCCGAAGAACGCCTGATCGCCGCCGAGAAGAAGCGCAAGCCCATGGACTTCGGCAGCAAGGATGACTTCCAGCTGATGCAGGCCCTGAACCAGTTGAAGGGGCTGCCGGTCAAGGTCTCCAACGCCAAGCCGGAAGTGCGTAACGAAGAAGGCAAGAACGACACTCCGGTGAAAGACGAGCGCAAGGATAACAAGGCGCCGGCCGAGAAGATCGACACCACCAAGTAAGCCGCCGCCCTCGCGGGCAGGCACATCGGGCCGCTAGCACTTGCCAGCGGCCCTTTTTCATTCTTCATGTGAGCGAGGCCCGACGACGATGGATGATCAACAGCTGCTGCGCTACTCGCGCCACATCCTGCTCGACGAGATCGACATCGACGGACAGACCCGGCTGCTGCAAGGACATGCCCTGGTGATCGGCGCCGGCGGCCTCGGTTCACCGGCGGCCATGTACCTGGCCTCGGCCGGGGTAGGGCGCATCACCCTGGTGGACCACGACACGGTGGACCTGACCAACCTGCAGCGCCAGATCATGCACACCACGGCCCGGGTCGGCCAGCCCAAGGTGGAGTCGGGCCGCCAGGCGCTGGAGCAGATCAATCCCGGCGTGCAGGTCACCGCCCTGGCCGAGCGCGTGGAAGCAGAGCGGCTGCACGCGCTGGTCGCCCAGGCCGACGTGGTGCTGGACTGCAGTGACAACTTCGCCACCCGCCATGCCGTCAACCGCGCCTGTGTGGCCGCTGGCGTGCCGCTGGTCTCGGGCGCGGCGATCCGCTTCGATGGTCAGGTCAGTGTGTTCGACCCGCGCCAGGACGCCAGTCCCTGTTATGCCTGCCTGTTCCCCCCCGAGCGCGAGTTCGAGGAAGTGCAGTGCTCCACCATGGGCGTGTTTTCCCCCCTGGTGGGCATCATCGGCACCATGCAGGCGGCCGAGGCAATCAAGCTCCTGGCCGGGATCGGTCGCTCGCTGGCCGGACGCCTGCTCATCCTCGACGCCCGCGAGATGGAGTGGACCTCCATTACCGTGGGCCGCGACCGCCAATGCCCGGTGTGTGCGAAGCGCCACGCCCAGCAGGCCTGAATTGCCATCCTGGCAAGCCCCTGTACTTCCATCCTGCCCCGTTCTTCTGGTATAAACACGCTTGGATGTTGCAATGCAAATAGCATGCACATCGAGCCAGGCTGATGTTCGGAACGACGACAATTCATAAGCGCGATCAGCCCGCCCTGCATTTGCCCGCAACCGGGGACGTCATGAACCGCTCCATGAAACGGTTTTCCAGCCCGCAGCCGACTGTGTGCCGGCCCTTGAGCCCGGGGCTTGGCATCCGGAATCGTTGGTGTACAATCCTTGACCGCGAAAAAGCGTACGCTATCGGCAAGTCGGCCCGCCAGGAGGGAACCCATCGGGCCGGGGGAAGGCGTGAACGTCAAGCGAAGAGGTGCCAACGCGGCTAGGGAAGTGGATTCACAAGCGACCTGTTCCGGCAGCCAAGCATGAGCCGGGATAATGGATATAGTTGAAAAACCCGTAGTATTGAAAGTAAGCGAAGTGGCAACCAAAACTCCCAAAACTACCCCTGCAGCGCAGTTGTTGACCGAGGAAGAAATCCTCAAGATGGACGAGAAGGACTACATGAACGAAGCGCAGCTCGCTTTCTTCAAGGCCCGTCTCCAGCAACTGGAAAAGGATCTGCTCAAGAACGCGGATGAGACCACCGAACACCTGCGCGAAACCGTGCTGGTGCCGGACCCGGCCGACCGCGCCACCATCGAGGAAGAACATGCCCTCGAACTGCGCACCCGTGACCGCGAACGCAAGCTGCTCAAGAAAGTGCAGCAGTCCATCGTGGCCATCGACAACGGTGAGTACGGCTGGTGCGAAGAGACCGGTGAACCGATCGGCATCCCGCGTCTACTGGCGCGCCCGACCGCGACCCTGTCGCTGGAAGCGCAGCAACGCCGCGAACTGAAGCAAAAGCTCTACGGCGACTGATCCCCGCCACTGCAGGATGAAGCCTGTGCCGCGCGGCGGCCAGGCGCGGCGCCGGCACTGTCTGCCGGTGCTGGCTGACTGACCCCGTCGATCCGGGCCTGCGCCATGGGCGCCCTTGTCCAACCCCTGTCATCCTGCGAGCCCTACACCGGCCATGTCCCCTCTGCACCGCCTGCGCTGTCTGCACACTCCAGCCCTCGTCGCCATCTTGGCGATGTCGCTGCTGCTGGCGCAGATGCTGGGTTTCGTGCACGGCATCGCGCACGCTGGCTGGGCGCCGGGGACCGTGCATTCGCTCATCAGCGATGCGCTCTTTGATGAGGGCGAGGGCGACGACCATGCCGCCTCTGCGCATGTGCATGGTGGACAGCAGCAGGGCGAGGACCACGCCCATGTCCACGCCGACCACTCGCACCACTCCTGCGTTTCCTACGATGCCGCCGCCCTGTCGGCCGGCGCGCACTTCGATTTCCCGCCGCTGCCCCTGATGCCGCCGGTGCGGGTACTGGCTCTCTGGCAGGCGTTCGCCTCCTGGGATCCGCCGCTCAACTGCCATTTCTCCTCGCGCGCGCCGCCGCGCTGAATTCCTCCCCCTGCTAGCTTCTGACTGGTTGCCGGTTGTCCCGCGCGCATCCGGCCGCCGCTGACCTGGTCTTGTCGACCGCAGGCAGCGCGGCCCGGGCGCGTGTTGACGGCCGGTGTATCCGCGCCGCCTGTCCCACCCTCATATGACGGGCTGCGCCTCTGCACAACAAGGAATTCACATGGCAATCCAACGCCAACTCATCGCCACGGCGGTGCTCTCCGCACTGGCTACCTGGTCGCTGGCGGCCTCGGCCCAGACCGCTGCGCCTGCTGCACCGATTGACCCTGCTGTTTCGGTTACTCCTGCTGCTCCCGCTGCTCCCGCCGCCGCCCAGCCGGCGCTGCAACCCATCGTCGTGACCGCCACCCCCTTCGGTTCGCAGGAAGATGTCCAGGTCCTCACCCCAGCCAAGGTCATTGCCGGCGACGAGCTGCGCAACAAGCTGGGCAACTCGCTGGGCGAGACGCTGTCCTCCGAACTCGGTGTGTCGGCCTCGGCCTTCGGCGCAGGTGCGTCGCGTCCCATCATCCGTGGCATGGAAGGTCCGCGCGTGATGATCCTGCAGAACGGCATGGGCGTCTCTGACGTCTCCACCGTCTCCAATGACCATGCAGTTGCCACCGAAGCGGCGACCGCCCGCCAGATCGAGATCCTGCGCGGTCCGGCGGCGCTGCTCTATGGATCGGGCGCCATCGGCGGCCTGGTCAACGTGGTCAATGACCGTATCCCCACCGAGCTGGTGGGCAAGCCCACCGGTACCGTCGAAGGCCGCTACGGCACGGTCGATGGTGAAAAGAACACCTCCTTCTCGCTGGACACCTCGGCTGGCCAGATCGGCCTGCACCTGGATGGCAACTATCGCGATACCAGCGACTACAAGATCCCCGGCAATGCCCGCCAGGGCGACGGCAGCACGGCCTCGGGCCGCCTGCCCAACTCGTTTACGCATGAATCCAGCGTCGGCCTGGGCGCGTCCTATGTGAGCAACTGGGGTTATGTAGGCGTGTCTGCTGCTACGCTGGACGATCACTACGGCATCCCCACCAGCGAGCTGTCCTTCATCGATCTGCACCAGAACCGCTACGACATCGACACCGTGGTCAACCAGCCCTTCGCCGGCATCGAGAAACTGCGCATGCGGCTGGGCTATACCGACTACACCCACATCGAGAAGCAACGCGACGGCACCCCCGATACCGTGTTTTCCAATCGCGCCGTGCAGACCCGCTGGGAACTGACGCACGCGCCCCTGGCGGGATGGCATGGGACCTTCGGCGTGCAGACCGAGCAGAGCAACTACTCGGCCCTGTCGGCCGCCACTGGCGCAGCAGAGCTGACCCCGCCGACCCGCTCGACCTCGTTTGCCGGCTTCCTCGTGGAAGAGCGCCAGTTCGGCCAGGTGCTGGCCAGCGCCGGCCTGCGCGGCGAGAGCGTGAGCCGCCGTCCGGATGCCGGCAGGCAGGGACGCGACTTCAACCTCCTGTCCTGGTCCACCGGCGCGCTATGGACCTTCCAGCCCGGCTATGGCCTGGGCCTGACCTACTCGCTGGCGCAGCGTGCGCCGACGGTAGAGGAGCTGTATTCCAATGGTCCGCATGAATCGACTTCCACCTTCGACATCGGCAGCAGCCAGTTGAAGAAGGAAACCTCCCACAACATCGAACTGAGCCTGCAGAAGACCGAAGGCCTGGTGCGCTGGAAGGGCAACCTGTTCCGCAACAAGGTCAACAACTACATCTACGGTCGCACCAACGGCCAGGTCGATGACAGCGGCGCGGCCGATCCCAATGGTGAATTCACCCAGCGCTTCTGGTCGCAGGCCGATGCCGCCATCCGTGGTGCGGAAGCCGAGGTCAGCTACAACTGGAACGGTGAAGGCATGTCGGGCCGCCTGTTCGCCGATACCTCACGCGGCACCTTGGACAACCTGGGCAACATCCCCCTGCAACCCGCCACCCGCTATGGCGTCGAACTGGGCTACAAGACCGGCCCCTGGGCCAGCGGCATGAAGGTGCTGCGGGCGCAGCGGCAGGACCGGCTGGCGTCCTTCGAGACCTATGCCACGCCGTCCTATACCCAGGTCGATGCCAACCTGTCCTATACCCAGAAGCTCAATGGCGTGAAGCTGACCTGGTTCGCGCTGGCGCGCAACCTGCTCAACCAGGACATCCGCCTGTCCACCTCGGTGCTGCGCGAAACCGTGCCGATGGGTGGGCGCAATTTCATCGTGGGTGCGCGCACCAGCTTCTGACCGGCCCCCCCAGTGCTGGAGGGAGCCTGCACCTCGCTCCAGCACGGTTTTGCCCGGCTCCTCCGCAAGGGGGCGCCGGGTTTTTTTTCGCGCTGCCGCTAGGGCAGGGCGTCATGACGCCGTTACGGGGCGGGCGGGAAGTCCAGCACCGTATCGTTGACGCGGTTGAACAGGTTGGTGAAGGTGATGGCCGTCACCGCCAGCAGGATATCGACGATCTGGGCATCGCTGTAGACCGCGCGCACGCGCTCGACCACGGAAGCTGCCACGGTGCCGCTGCTGCCGACCAGCCCGCGTACGAAGTCCGCCAGCACGTCGAGCCTGTCGTCACCGGAGGGCTGGCCGTGACGCACACCCTGGATCGCCTGGGCATCCAGCCCGGCCTTCCTGCCCATGAGCGTGTGGGCGGCCAGGCAGTAGTCGCAACCGGCCTGTTGGCTCACGGCTAGCTTGACGGCCTCGATTTCCTTGGCTGACAGGCTGCTCTTGCGCAGAGCGCCATCCAGGTGCAGCGCCGACTCCAGCGCGACCGGGCTGAGCGTGCCGATGCCCGCATAGGCATTGGGGACCATGCCGACGGCCGACTTGATGGCGGCAAACAGTTGGGCGGCCTGGCCGCTGGCTTCGCTGAGAGGGGCAATGGTGAGACGGGACATGGTGTTCTCCTTGAACGGGTGGACGCAGGGCGGTGGGGCGGGATTGCCTTCCTGACCGTGTTGCGCATGGACGTACTGTAGCCCCGGAGAAGGAAACGATGAATGCTCAGAAATGACATAAAATTGCTCAAAAATTCCACTCCTGTCCCGTGAGCCCTGAGCATGGATGCCCTCAGTCACCTGCTGTTCCTGCACCCGGTGCGCGCCGCACTGGATATCCGCTGCCGCTTCGGCCAGCCCTGGCATCTGCAGAATGCCGCCCAGCCTCAGGGAACCGCGCCCTATCACTTCATCCTCGAAGGCCAGGCGCAGCTGCAATGGGGCGCTGGCGAGCCGCTGGCGCTGCAGGCCGGCGACCTGGTCGTGCTGGTGCGGGGTGCGGCGCATGGCCTGTTCACCGCCCCGGCGGCGCAGGCTGCGGCGGTGCGGGTGGCCAGCACGACCGCGCCCGTGGCCTTGCATGTCAACGGGCAAGCAGGAGAGGGGGCCCCTGCCTTGTCCGATTTCCTCTGTGGACAATTCACTTTCGATGCGCCGCACTCCCATGCCCTGATGCAGGCCTTGCCCGACCTGCTCTGGATACGTGGGGCCGAGCTGCCCGAGGGCCATGGCTTGCGCACCCTGGCTACGCTGTTGCGCGACGAATGCGGCGGCAGTGAGGGTATCGATGCTATCGAGGCCCGGCCCGGCGCCCAGGCGGTGGTGGCCAGTCTGGCGGCGGCGCTGTTCGGACTGGCCGTGCGCGCCTGGCTGGCCCAGTCCGGACCCACGCCGGGTTTGCTGGCCCTGCTCGCCCACCCGCTGCTGCACAAGGCCATGCAGGCGATGCTGAAGGCGCCCGCCGAAGACTGGTCACTGCCGCGTCTGGCGGCCTTGTGCCATATGTCGCGGGCGACCTTCATCCGGCGCTTCGCAGAAGTCGGCGCCAGCACGCCCGCCCAGGTGCTGATGCAATTGCGCATGGCCCAGGCCGCGCGCTTGTTGAGCTACAGCAAACAGGCCACGGCGCAGATCGGCGAAGCTGTGGGATATCAGTCGGAGGCGGCCTTCAACCGGGTCTTCCGCAAATACAGCGGCATGGGGCCGGGTGCATACCGGCGCCAGGCGCGTGCAGCAGGCGAAGGGCAGCAATAGCAGAGAAACGATAGGTGGCGGCGCTAGCGGATCGGCAGGCGGATGGTGTTCTTCACCTCTTCCATCACCGCATAGGTATGGGTCTCGCGCACGCCCTTCAGTTGCAGCAGCGACTTGCCCAGGAATTCACGATAGGCGTTCATGTCCTTGACCCGCGACTTGACCAGGTAATCGAAGCCGCCGGCCACCATGTGGCATTCCATGATCTCGGGAATGCTCTGCACGCTCTTCTTGAATTCGGCGAAGACGTCTGGCGTGGTGCGGTCCAGCACCACTTCGATGAAGACCAGCAGCGATACGTCCAGCAGTTCGGGATTGAGTTGCGCCGCATAGCCCAGGATGTAGCCGGCCTCCTGGAGCTTGCGCACCCGCTCCAGGCAGGCCGCCGGCGACAGGTTCACCCGTGCGGCCAGATCGACGTTGCTGATGCGGCCATCGTTTTGCAGCTCCGCCAGAATTTTCTTGCTGATTTTGTCGAGTCCGGCCATGGTTTCTGAACTTTATTCAGTGAAAAAAATATTTAGAGAATTTTATTCTGATTATAAAGGCAATAAACGCGCCTAATATCAAGGAAGAGTCAATAGAATCCTCCCTCATAAAAAACATAACGTAATGCGGGCAGCGGGCTCAATCGAGCGCCTCTGCACGGATGACAGCAGTAACACCGGCAATTCTGTTGGCCCATGTTGTTTTGCCATGCCCTGCCTCTCACAAGGAATGCAGGGTGGCGCAAATCCTGCTTTTCAGCGTTTTCAATGCAATCACCCAACCGCAGTCTGACTTTCTAGAAGAGAGGAAACACCCCATGTTCAAGCGCGTCTCCGGACTCAACATCATTGCCGCCTCGCTGGCCCTGATCCCCGCCTTCGCCATGGCGCAGGAGACCCAGGTCGTCAAGATCGGTTTCTCCAGCCCGCTGACCGGCCCCCAGGCCTCGGCCGGCAAGGATAACCAGGGCGGCCTGATGATGGCCATCGAGCGTCTGAATGCGCAACCCATTACCGTGGGCGGCAAGAAGATCAAGTTCGACGTCATCGCCGAAGATGACCAGGCCGATCCGAAGTCGGGCGTGGCAGTGGCCCAGAAGCTGGCTGACCAGGGCGTCAAGGCCATCGTCGGCCCCTACAACTCGGGCGTGACCATCCCCGCTTCGCGCGTCTACAACGATGCCGGCATCGTGGTGGCCACCGTGGCCTCCAACCCCAAGATCACCCAGCAGGGCTTCGCCACCCTGTTCCGCGTGGCCGCCAGCGACAGCCAGCTGGGCGGCAAGATGGCCCTGTACGCCGCCAAGGAACTGAAGTTCAAGCGCGTGGCCGTGATCGATGACCGCACCGCCTACGGCCAAGGCCTGGCGCAGGAATTCATCAAGGTCGCCAAGGCCAACGGCATCGACGTGGTCAGCACCGACTTCACCAACGACAAGGCCACCGACTTCACCGCCATCCTGACCTCGATCAAGGGCAAGAAGCCCGACGCCGTGTTCCTGGGCGGCTACGCTCCGCAAGGCGGCCCGATCAAGCGCCAGATGAAGCAACTGGGCGTGGATGTGCCGCTCATGGGCGGCGACGGCATCTGCTCGCCGGAAATGGGCCGCCTCGGTGGCGACGCCATCGGCGAATCGGTCTACTGCACCCAGGGCGGCACCATGTTGGACAAGGCCAAGGAAGGCAAGGTCTTCTCCGACGAATACCAGAAGAAATACAACCGTCCCGCCGAGACCTATGCCGTCTCCTTCTACGACGGCATGATGCTCATCGCCCAGGCCATGAAGCAGGCCAACTCGGTCGACCCCAAGCAGTTCGGCCCGGCCCTGGCCAAGATCAGCTACAAGGGCGTGGCCGGCCAGTATGACTTCGACGCCAACCACGACCTGAAGCAATCGCCCGTCACCGTCTATCGCTTCAAGGATGGCCTGCCGGTGCCGCTGACCAGCTACTGATCGCTGCTCGCTCCTGCGCATCGGGCCGCAAGCGCACGCTTGCCGCCAACCGGCGGGTGTGCGCTGGCCTCCCCACCTCGTTTCACGATCGCTTTGCAAGCCCTTCCCCGCGGCCTGGCCGCAGGGGAGCGGCTGGCTGCAACTTTCGCGCGCTGCGTGGCCGTGGTGTACCCTGTGTTTCCCGCTTTGCCGGCCCGCGCTGTACCCTGCCCTACCGTAAGGAAGTCCATGCTCAGCTATACCCGCACCGTCCAGACCATCGATGCCCACACCGGCGGCGAACCGCTGCGCATCGTGGTGTCGGGCCTGCCGAAGATCCCGGCTGGCACCATCCTCGAGCAGCGCGCCTGGCTGCGCGAACATCGCGACGACCTGCGCTGCTTCCTCATGAACGAACCGCGCGGCCACGCCGACATGTATGGCGCCTACCTGTTGCCGCCGGTCACGGCAGGCGCGGATTTCGGCGTCATCTTCATCCACAACGAAGGCTACAGCGACATGTGCGGCCACGGCATCATCGCCCTGGGCAAGGTGCTGGTGGAGATGGGCTATGTCGAGCGCACCTCGCCGCAGACGCGCATCTGCTTCGACGCTCCGGCCGGCTTCATCGAAGCCTTCGTCGAGTGGGATGGCGAGCGCGCCGGCAAGGTCAGCTTCAACAATGTGCCGGCCTTCATCTATCGCCGCGACGTCGAAGTCGACACGCCCGGGTTTGGCAAGATCACTGGCGACATCGTCTTTGGCGGCGCCTTCTACTACTACATCAACGCCACCCAGGCCGGCCTGACCGTCAAGCCCGAACTGGTGCGCCAGCTGATCCAGCTGGGGGCCGAAACCAAGGCCGCCGTCATGGCCAAGGTCGCCATCGCCCATCCGCTGGAACCGGGCCTGAACACGCTGTACGGCACCATCATCGACAGCGCACCCAATTTCCCCGGCGCGGACCAGTCCAATGTCTGCATCTTCGCCGACCGCGAAGTGGACCGCTCGCCCACCGGCACCGGCACCTCGGGCCGCGCCGCCCAGCTGTTCCTGCGCGGGCAATTGGCGCTGAACCAGCCCTACGTCAATGGCAGCATCGTCGGTAGCAACTTCGGCGTGCGCGTGACCGCCGCCACCCAGGTCGGCCCCTTCGAGGGCGCGCTCACCGAGGTCAGCGGCTACGCCCACATCATGAGTACCAACCAATGGGTGCTGGAACAATCCGATCCTTTCCCGACCGGCTTCTTCCTGCGCTGACCTACAGGACCACGCATGCACATTCTCGATCCCCGTCAGACCGCCCAGGCCCTGCCGTATGCCGCGCTGGTCGATGCGCTGGCGCGCGCCACGCAGGAACTGGCCGATGGCCGCATCCGCGCCCCCGAGCGCCAGGTGGTTCCCATCGATGCCGCCAGCGTGCTGCTGGGCATGCCCGCCATTGCCGATGACCTGTCCGTGACCAAGCTCATCACGGTGCACGCCGATAACGCCCGTCACCAACTGCCCGCCATCCAGGGCGAGGTGATTGCCTTCGAGACGCAGACCGGTCGCCGCCTGGCCCTCATGGATGGCCCCACCGTCACCGCTCGCCGCACCGCCGCCATGAGCATGCTGGGCATTCGCACGCTGTTGCCGCGCCAGCCGCAATCGGCGCTGCTGATCGGCACCGGCGTACAGTCGGCCGCGCATGCCGATGCGCTGGTGGAGTTCTTCGGCGTGCGCCAGTTCTGGATCGTCGCGCGCGATCTTGCTCGCACCCAGGCCTTCTGCCGCGCCTTGAGCGAACGTCATCCGCAGGCAGTGGCCAGTCCGCTGCCGGCGCAGATGCTGCAACAGGATCTGCCGCATACCGATGTGGTGATTGCCCTGACCACCTCGCGCAGCGCCGTCATCCCCGAGCACATCGCGGCCGATACGCTGGCCATCGGCGTGGGCGCCTTCAAGCCGGATATGGTGGAATTTCCCGCCAGCCTGCTGCATGCGCGCCGCATCGTGGTCGATGACCTCGCCGGTGCGCACCATGAAGCAGGGGACCTGATCCAGGCTGGCGTGGACTGGTCCGGCGTGGTGGCCATCGCCGATGTGGTGGCTGGTCGTGCTCCCGCTGCAGCGCTGGCCAGCGGCGCTGCGCTGCCAGTCTTCAAGACCGTCGGCCAGGCCGCCTGGGACCTGGCCGCCGCCCGCGTGATGCGAGCGACGCTGGGCCTGTGATACCAAGCCGGATGCGCGAGAGATCGCGCTCTTTTTTTATCCGCCGGTTTTCTTCTTTCCGCTCTTCTTGCTTTTGTTTTTCTGCTTTTTGTTTTTTCTTATTTTTCTTATAAATCACCGTCCCACAGGAGACACCGCTTCATGGACATTTTCATCCAGCAGATCATCAACGGATTGGTGCTAGGCAGCATGTACGCACTGATCGCCCTGGGCTACACCATGGTGTATGGGGTGCTGAACCTGATCAACTTCGCCCACGGCGACATCCTGATGGTGGGTGCGATGGTCGGCCTGTCGCTGCTCAAAGTGGTGCAGCAGGTGGCGCCCGGCCTGCCAGGCATCGTGCAGCTGGTCATCGCCATCGTCGGCGCCATTCCGGTGTGTATCGTGGTGAGCCTGCTCATCGAACGCATCGCCTATCGTCCCCTGCGCAACGCCCCGCGCCTGGCCCCGCTGATCACGGCCATCGGCGTGTCCATCCTGTTGCAGACCTTGGCCATGATGATCTGGGGCCGCAGCCCCTTGCCCTTCCCGCAGGTCATGCCGTCGGACCCGGTGCATATCGCAGGCGCCCTCATTTCGCCCACGCAGATCATGCTGCTGGCGCTGGCCGTGCTGGCCATGGTGGGCCTGGTGCTGATCGTGGAAAAGACCAAGATGGGCCGCGCCATGCGCGCCACCGCCGAGAATCCACGCATCGCCGGCTTGATGGGCGTGGACGCCAACAAGGTCATCGTGGTCACCTTTGCCATCGGCGCCGGCCTGGCCGCCATTGCCGGGGTCATGTGGGCGGCCAACTATTCCACCGCGCAATTCGCCATGGGCTTCGTGCCGGGCCTGAAGGCCTTCTCGGCCGCCGTGCTGGGCGGCATCGGCAACATCTACGGCGCCATGCTGGGCGGCATCCTGCTGGGCCTGATCGAAAGCCTGGGCGCGGGCTACATCGGCGACCTGACCGGCAACTTCCTGGGCAGCAACTACCAGGACATCTTTGCCTTCATCGTGCTCATCATCGTGCTGACCCTGCGTCCCTCGGGGATCATGGGCGAGCGCGTCGCTGACCGCGCCTGAGCCTGGCCTATCCTCCAGTCATCCACACCTTTATAGAACCAGAAGAGAAGACCTATGGCTCTCCTAACTTTCGACATGAAGCGCAATCCCCAGCAAGCCCGCATCAGCCTCTTGCTGCTGCTGGCCCTGATGATCGTGTTTCCCTTCGTGGCCCAGCAGTTCGGCAATTCCTGGGTGCGCATCATGGACGTGGCGCTGCTCTACATCATGCTGGCTCTGGGCCTGAACGTGGTGGTGGGCTTTGCTGGCCTGCTGGACCTGGGCTACATCGCCTTCTACGCCATCGGTGCGTATAGCGCGGGCTTGCTGGCCTCGCCGCAGTTTGCGGCGGTCATCGAGTCCTTCGTCAACACCTATCCCAGCGTCGGCAACTTCCTGGTGTGGCTGTGCGGTCCCGAGATCGTGCAGAACGGCATCCACCTCTCGCTGTGGCTGATCGTGCCGATCTCGGCCTTTCTGGCTGCGCTCTTCGGTGCGCTGCTGGGAGCGCCGACCCTGAAGCTGCGCGGCGACTACCTCGCCATCGTGACGCTGGGCTTTGGCGAGATCATCCGCATCTTCATGAACAACCTCAACGCCCCGGTCAACATCACCAACGGGCCGCAGGGCATCAACCTGATCGATCCGATCAAGGTGTTCGGCGTCTCGCTGGCCGGTGAGCCCGGCTCGGGCTCGATGGTCAAGGTCTTCGGCATGAGCATGCCCTCGGTCAATGCCTATTACTTCCTGTTCCTGCTGTTGTGCATCGGCGTGATCTTCTTCTCGGTGCGGCTGCAGGATTCGCGCCTGGGCCGGGCCTGGGTCGCCATCCGCGAAGACGAGATCGCCGCCAAGGCGATGGGCATCAACACCCGCAACGTCAAGCTGCTGGCCTTCGCCATGGGCGCGTCCTTTGGCGGCGTGGCCGGGGCCATGTTCGGCGCCTTCCAGGGCTTCGTCTCGCCGGAATCGTTCTCGCTGACCGAATCCATCGCCGTGCTGGCCATGGTGGTGCTGGGCGGCATCGGCCACATTCCTGGCGTGGTGCTGGGCGGCGTGATCCTGGCGGCGCTGCCGGAAGTGCTGCGTCACGTGGTGGAGCCGGTGCAGATGGCCATCTTCGGGAAGGTCTGGATCGATGCCGAAGTGCTGCGCCAGCTGCTCTACGGCCTGGCCATGGTAGTGATCATGCTGACCCGCCCGGCCGGCCTGTGGCCCTCGCCGCGCCATGAAGACCGCCCCGAAGCGGACCATACCCAAGTCGGCACGACCGGCGAAGTCAAAGCCTAAGCAGGAGAGAACAAGATGAGCCAGACACTGCTCAAGATCCGCGACGTCAGCAAGCGCTTCGGCGGCCTGCAAGCCTTGAACGGCGTGGGCATCACTATCGAGCGCGGCCAGATCTATGGCCTGATCGGCCCCAATGGCGCGGGCAAGACCACCTTCTTCAACGTCATCACCGGTTTGTATCAACCCGACACCGGCACCTTCGAACTGGACGGCAAGCCCTATTCGCCCAGCGCCCCGCATGAAGTGGCCAAGGCCGGCATTGCCCGCACCTTCCAGAACATCCGCCTGTTCGGCGAGATGACCGTGCTGGAAAACGTGATGGTGGGCTGCCATGTGCGTACCAGACAGAACGTCTTCGGCGCCGTGTTCCGCCACAAGGCCGCCCGTGAAGAGGAAGCGGCCATCCGCGAGAAATCGCAGAAGCTGCTGGACTTCGTGGGCATCGGCCAGTTCGCCAAGCGCACCGCGCGGCACCTGTCGTATGGCGACCAGCGCCGCCTGGAGATCGCCCGCGCCTTGGCGACCGATCCGCAACTGCTGGCGCTGGACGAACCGGCCGCCGGCATGAACGCCACCGAGAAGCTGGGCCTGCGCGAGCTGCTGGTGAAGATCCAGGCCGAGGGCAAGACCATCCTGCTGATCGAACACGACGTCAAGCTGATGATGGGCCTGTGCAACCGCATCACGGTGCTGGACTACGGCAAGCCCATTGCCGAAGGCGTGCCGGCCGATGTGCAGAAGAACCCGGCGGTGATTGAGGCCTATTTGGGTGCGGGACATTAAATGAGGGGGCGTAGCTGTGTCAGTTGCGTCGCTACGTACCGTTCGTCCTGAGTAGCGGCGCAGCCGCGTATCGAAGCCTGTCCTGAGCCTGCCGAAGGGGCGCGCAGGTGCGTCTTCGATACGCGGCAAAGCCGCTACTCAGTCCGAACGGTAGTGGATTAATTTCAGTACAGCCTCCAAGCAGAGAGCACAGAACATGACAACCAACATTCTTAAAGTCCAACAACTGAGCGTGGCCTATGGCGGCATCCAGGCCGTCAAGGGGATTGACCTGGAGGTCAATGAAGGCGAACTGGTCACGCTGATCGGCGCCAACGGCGCGGGCAAGACCACCACCCTCAAGGCCATCACCGGCACGCTGCCGGCCAGCCGTGTCGAGGGGCATATCGAGTATCTGGGCCAGCCGCTCAAGGGCAAGAAGTCCTTCGAGCTGGTCAAGGACAAGCTGGCGATGGTGCCGGAAGGGCGGGGCGTCTTCACGCGCATGAGCATCCAGGAAAACCTGTTGATGGGCGCCTACACCAGCGATGACAAGGGCCAGATCGCGGCCGATATCGACAAGTGGTTCGCGGTCTTCCCGCGCCTGAAGGAGCGCGCGGCGCAGATGGCGGGTACGCTCTCGGGCGGCGAACAGCAGATGCTGGCGATGGCGCGGGCGCTGATGAGCCATCCCAAGCTGCTGTTGCTGGATGAACCGTCGATGGGCTTGTCGCCGATCATGGTGGAGAAGATCTTCGAGGTGATCCGCAATGTGTCGGCGCAGGGCATCACCATCCTGCTGGTGGAGCAGAACGCCAAGCTGGCGCTGGAGGCGGCGCATCGCGGTTACGTGATGGAGTCGGGCCTGATCACCATGCAGGGGCAGGCGCAGCAGATGCTGGATGATCCGCGGGTGAAGGCGGCTTATCTCGGTGAAGGCTGAGTTGTATCGCAGCCCGGGCCGCACCACGCCGCAACCGCAAGGTCTGCGGCGTTTTTTTCGGCGGCGCTGCACGGCCCGCGCAGGCGCGCCGGGACTGGATGGGCTGGCCGCATCGTGTCCTTGTGGAAAATATAAGATGTTATAAATCAATATTGCCAAATTTAATATTGGTTATATAGATGAAATACAGAATTAATATTGGTTGTTAGCACATAGAATCCGGTTGCCCAATTCCACCCATTTTCCTGCTCCAGACCATGACCCACGTCGCTTCTGCCGCTGTCGCGGCCCCCTTCGGCGGTTTCCAGGCCGAACTGCTGCCCACCCCCAGCCCCCTGCGCGCCGCCATCACCGCCGCCTACCGCCGCGATGAGCGCGAGGCCGTACAGTGGCTGTTGCAGCAGGTGCAGGAAGAACAACCCTGGAAGGACGCCACCCAGCAACTGGCCAGGAAGCTGGTGCAGCAGGTGCGCGAGAAGCGTACCCGTTCTTCCGGCGTGGATGCGCTGATGCATGAATTCTCGCTGTCTTCCGAAGAAGGCGTGGCGCTGATGTGCCTGGCCGAAGCGCTTCTGCGCATCCCCGACCGCCAGACCGCCGACCGTCTGATCGCCGACAAGATCAGCAAGGGCGACTGGCGCAAGCACCTCGGCGAATCACCGTCGCTGTTCGTCAATGCCGCCACCTGGGGTCTGCTGATCACCGGCAAGCTGGTCTCCACCAGCAGCGAGAGCGGCCTCACGCAAGCCATCACGCGCTTGATCGGCAAGGGCGGCGAACCGCTCATCCGCAAGGGTGTGGACCTGGCCATGCGCATGCTGGGCAACCAGTTCGTGACCGGCCAGACCATTGAAGAAGCGCTGGACAACAGCCGCGAGAATGAAAAGCGCGGCTATCGCTATTCCTACGACATGCTGGGCGAAGCGGCGCTGACCATGCACGACGCCGATGCCTACTACCAGTCCTACGAGAGCGCCATCCACGCCATCGGCCGCGCCTCCAATGGACGCGGCATCAAGGATGGCCCCGGCATTTCGGTCAAGCTCTCGGCCCTGCATCCGCGCTATTCACGCGCCCAGCATGCACGCGTGATGAGCGAACTGCTGCCGCGCCTGAAGCAGTTGCTGCTGCTGGCCAAGCAATACGACATCGGCCTGAACATCGATGCCGAAGAAGCCGATCGCCTGGAGCTGTCGCTGGACATGATGGAAGTGCTGGTGGCCGATCCCGACCTGGCCGGCTTCGACGGCCTGGGCTTCGTGGTGCAGGGCTACCAGAAGCGCTGCCCCTTCGTCATCGACTACCTGGTCGATCTGGCGCGCCGCAACGGTCGCCGCCTGATGATCCGCCTGGTCAAGGGCGCCTATTGGGACAGCGAAATCAAGCGCGCCCAGGTCGATGGCCTGGAAGGCTACCCGGTCTATACCCGCAAGGTGCATACCGACCTGTCCTACCTGACCTGCGCGCAGAAGCTGCTGGCCGCCACCGATGTGATCTATCCGCAGTTCGCCACGCACAATGCCCATACGCTGGCCGCCATCTATCACTGGGCCAGACAGCACCAGATCGACAACTACGAATTCCAGTGCCTGCACGGCATGGGCGAGACGCTCTACGACCAGGTGGTCGGCCCCGACAATCTGGGCAAGGCCTGCCGCGTCTATGCCCCGGTCGGCTCGCACCAGACCCTGCTGGCCTACCTGGTGCGCCGTCTGCTGGAAAATGGCGCGAACTCTTCCTTCGTCAACCAGATCGTCGATGAGGCCGTGCCGCTGGATCGCCTGGTGGGCGACCCTATCGAGACCGTACGCGCCCAGGGCGGCCTGCCGCATCCGGCCATCGCCGTGCCGCATCGCCTCTATGGCGAGGAGCGCAAGAATTCCGCCGGCATCGATCTCTCCAACGAAGATCGCCTGCAGCAATTGGGGCAACTGTTCATCTCCATGGCGGATCGCCAATGGCAGGCCGCGCCGCTGCTGGCCGCTGACACTGCTGCGCAGTCCGCACAGGCCGCACAACTTGTACGCAATCCCGCCGACCTTCGCGAAGTCGTGGGGCAGGTGAGCGAAGCCACCGTGGCCGATGTCGATACGGCGCTGCGCGCCGCCACCGATTACGCGCCGCAGTGGCAGTCCACGCCCGCCACCGAGCGCGCTGCCATGCTGGAGCGCGCCGCCGACCTGCTGGAAGAGCATATCGCCGAACTGATGGCGCTGGCCGTGCGCGAAGCCGGCAAGTCGCTGCCCAATGCGATTGCCGAAGTGCGCGAGGCGGTCGATTTCCTGCGCTACTACGCCATCGCCTCGCGCCATGACGGCAACGTGCTGGCCTGGGGACCGGTGGTGTGCATCAGCCCGTGGAATTTCCCGCTGGCCATCTTCATCGGCGAAGTCAGTGCTGCCCTGGCTGCTGGCAACGTGGTGCTGGCCAAGCCGGCTGAGCAGACCGCGCTGATCGCCCATCGCGCCGTGCAATTGCTGCATGAGGCAGGCATCCCCCGCGCGGCCCTGCAATTGCTGCCGGGCCGTGGCGAGACCGTGGGCGCGGCGCTGACCTCGGATGTGCGCGTCAAGGGCGTGATCTTCACCGGCTCCACCGAAGTGGCGCAACTGATCAACCGCACCTTGGCACAGCGCCAGCATGACGATGGCGATGGCAGCGGCGAGCACGGCGAGGTACCGCTGATCGCTGAGACCGGCGGGCAGAATGCACTGATCGTGGATTCCTCGGCGCTGGCCGAACAGGTGGTGCAGGATGTGCTGTCCTCGGCCTTCGACAGCGCCGGACAGCGTTGCTCGGCGCTGCGCATCCTGTGCCTGCAGGAAGATATCGCCGACCGCACCCTGGCGATGTTGAAAGGCGCGATGGCCGAGTTGCGCGTGGGTCGTCCTGATCGCCTCTCCATCGACATCGGCCCGGTCATCGATGCCGAGGCCCGGCAGAATCTGCTGGACCACATCGAGCGCATGCGCGCCAGCGCCCGCGCGGTGCACCAGCTGCCGCTGGGCGAAGAATGCCAGCACGGCACCTTCGTGGCGCCGACGGTCATCGAGATCGACGACCTGGCGCAGTTGCAGCGTGAAGTCTTCGGCCCGGTGCTGCATGTGCTGCGCTATCGCCGTGATGCCTTGCCGCAGCTGATCGACGCCATCAACGCCACCGGTTATGGCCTGACCCTGGGCGTGCATTCGCGCATCGATGAGACCATCGAGTTCGTGGCCCAGCGCGCGCACGTGGGCAATATCTACGTCAATCGCAATATCGTCGGCGCCGTGGTGGGAGTGCAGCCCTTCGGCGGCGAAGGCAAGTCCGGCACCGGTCCCAAGGCCGGCGGTCCGCTCTATCTGAAGCGTCTGCAACGCAATGCGCAACTGCACGAAGAGCTGACCCGCGCACAGCCCGCCGACGTGCCCAATGCCTTGCTGGACAGTCTGCTGGACTGGGCCCGCACGCACGGCCATGAGCGCCTGGCCGCCAACGGCCAGCGCTACCATCGCGACAGCCTGCTGCAACGCAGCCTGGTGCTGCCCGGTCCTACCGGTGAACGCAATACGCTGGGCTTCGCGCCCCGCGGCCTGGTGCTGTGCGCCGCCGGTAGCGTGGGCACGCTGTTGAACCAGCTGGCGGCGGCCTTTGCTACCGGCAACACCGCGCTGGTCGATGAGCGTAGCGCGGCCATCTTGCCGTCGGGCTTGCCGGCGCCGGTGCGGGCAGCCATCCGTCGCGCCAGCCAGCTCGATGCCGAGCCGCTGCAGGCGGCGCTGGTGGACAGCCACCAGGCCGCCCACTGGCGCGCACGGCTGGCAGCCCGCGAAGGGGCGCTGGTGCCGCTGATCCTGTGCGGCGAAGACACGACCATCCCGCTGTGGCGTCTGCTGGCCGAACGCGCACTGTGCATCAACACCACGGCAGCGGGCGGCAACGCCAGCCTGATGACGATTTCCGTCTAGGCTTTCCCGTCCCCTGCAACAGGCGCCCGGACCTCGTGTCCCGGCGCCTGTTTTTCTTGCAGGCGTACAATATCGGCCTCAATGAGCGGCGGCCTGATGGCATGACTTGCAATCCGGCCAGCCAGCCCCATCTCGACAGGAACGCGGATTGGGCAAGTCCCTCCGCTGCTCCCAGGCACATATTGAACAGAGGCAAGCATGGAACAATTTCACGGCACCACCATCCTTTCCGTCCGTCGCGGCAATCAGGTCGCGCTGGGCGGCGACGGCCAGGTGACGCTTGGCAACATCGTCATGAAGGGCAGTGCGCGCAAGGTGCGCAAGCTCTACCACGGCAAGGTGCTGGTCGGTTTCGCCGGCGGCACCGCCGACGCCTTCACCCTGCTGGAACTGTTCGAGGCCAAGCTGGAAAAGCACCAGGGCAATCTCATGCGCGCCTCGGTGGAGCTGGCCAAGGACTGGCGCACCGACCGTATGCTGCGTCGCCTGGAGGCCATGCTGCTGTGCGCCGACAAGGAAACCACCCTGGTCATCACCGGCAATGGCGATGTGCTCGAACCCAATGACGGCATCGGCGCCATCGGTTCTGGGGGCAGCTATGCGCAATCGGCGGCCAAGGCGCTCTACGAGAACACCGAACTGTCACCAGCCGAGATCGTCAAGAAATCGCTGACCATCGCCGGCGAGCTGTGCATCTACACCAACCTGAACCATATCATCGAGACGCTGGAATAAGCCACGCGGCGCGGGTTTTGCCCCCATTCCCCTGATGAATCGTCACAGCGAAAAGATCACCACCATGAATATGACTCCCAAGGAAATCGTCTCCGAACTCGACAAGCACGTCGTCGGCCAGGCCCGCGCCAAGCGCGCCGTGTCCATCGCGCTGCGTAATCGCTGGCGTCGTCAGCAGATCGAGGAGCCGCTGCGCCACGAGATCACGCCCAAGAACATCCTGATGATCGGCCCCACCGGCGTGGGCAAGACCGAGATTGCGCGCCGCCTGGCCAAGCTGGCGGACGCGCCCTTCATCAAGATCGAGGCCACCAAGTTCACCGAAGTCGGTTACGTGGGGCGTGACGTGGACACCATCATCCGCGACCTGGTCGATATCGGCATCAAGCAGACGCGCGAGCTGGAAACGCGCAAGGTGCGCACCCGCGCCGAAGACGCCGCCGAAGACCGCATCCTCGATGTGTTGTTGCCGCCGGCGCGCGATTTCGGTTTCACGCCCGATGGCAGCAACAACAGTGGCGAGAAGGACGACAAGAACACCACCCGCCAGACCTTCCGCAAGCGCCTGCGCGAAGGTGCGCTGGATGACCGCGAGATCGAACTGGAACTGGCCGAGGCCGCGCCTTCCATGGAGATCATGGCGCCCCCGGGCATGGAAGAGATGACCGAGCAGATCAAGTCCATGTTCTCGGGTCTGGGCAACCAACGCAAGAAGGCGCGCAAGATCAAGATCAAGGAAGCCATGAAGCTCTTGATCGAAGAAGAAGCCGCCAAGCTGGTCAACGAGGAAGAACTGAAGCAGAAGGCCATCGCCAATGTGGAGCAGAACGGCATCGTCTTCCTCGACGAGATCGACAAGATCGCCACCCGCTCGCAGAACGGCAACGCCGATGTCTCGCGCGCCGGTGTGCAGCGCGACCTGCTGCCGCTGGTGGAAGGTACGACCGTCAATACCAAGTACGGCATGATCAAGACCGACCACATCCTCTTCATCGCCTCGGGGGCATTCCACCTGTCCAAGCCCTCGGACCTGATCCCGGAACTGCAGGGACGCTTCCCCATCCGCGTGGAACTGGATTCGCTGTCCATTGCCGATTTCGAGCGCATCCTCACCGGCACCGATGCCTGCCTCACCAAGCAGTACGAAGCGTTGCTGGCCACTGAAGGTGTGAAGCTCGAATTTGCCGACAGCGGCATCAAGCGTCTGGCGGAAATCTCGCACTCGGTCAATGAGAAGACCGAGAACATCGGCGCGCGCCGTCTCTACACCGTGATGGAAAAGCTGCTGGAAGAGATTTCCTTCACGGCCGGTGAAGCCGGGGTGGAGGGCTTGCTGATCGACGCGGACTACGTCAACGAGCGCCTGGGTGAGCTGGCCGTGGACGAAGACCTGTCGCGCTACGTGCTGTAAGCGCAACTGCGGGGAGAATGCGATGGCCAACAAGACACTGGGCACGCGGCAGAAGCTGAGTTACCGCATCGAGCCTTCGCAATCCAAGCCCCGCAATCCGGTGGCGCTGGCCGCGCAACAGCGCGCCGGCGGCGCCGGCCCGCATCGCAAGAGCGAAGCCACGCAGCGCCAGCAGGGCCGTTCGGCCTTGTTGAAGAAACTGATCGATGGCGATGAGGAAAAATAGGCCGGGTGGGGCTCTGAGCACGCCATCATTGCGCTGTGCGCGTTTGCTTGTGGGCATCGTGTAACAAATTGTTAGTCTTTGGAAAGCGCCGGTGTCTGCACCGGCGCTTTCTTTTTTGTCTTCCTCTTGTCTGTCAGCAGAGCGTAGGCGATGCAAATAAGGCGATAAAAAAATACAACAATAGCCAATTCAATCATTAGCTCCCGTCTAAAAAATGTCTGCTATCGACCAAGGTGCAGTCATGCGCGAGCAGAAGCATTAATGTCTGTCCATCCGACTGCAAGTGCGGATCCTCAAGACTATTTTTAGAGAAGGACGTCACATGAAAAAATCTCTGCTGGCACTCGCCGTTCTGGGCGCGTTCGCAGGCGCAGCGCAAGCGCAAAGCTCCGTCACGATCTACGGTATCGTCGATACCGGTGTTGTCTACCAAAGCAAGGTTGCCACCCCCACCGGCGGCACCGGCAGCAAGTTCAGCCTGAATTCGGGTGTGATCCAGGGTTCGCGTATCGGCTTCAAGGGTACTGAAGACCTGGGTGGCGGCCTGTCCGCAGTGTTCAACCTGGAAGCTGGTTTCTCCAATGATACCGGCGCCCTGGATGACTCCAAGACCAGCAACACCCTGTTCCGCCGCAAGTCGGTGGTGGGTCTGGCCGGTAACTTCGGTAGCGTCCTGCTGGGTCGTCAGACCGACTTCGCTGACACCATCTCGTCCTACACCTCGGTGCAAGACTTCGGTGGCTGGACCGGCGCTGCAGGCCACAACCTGGACCGTCTGGAAGGCACCCGCACCAACAACTCCATCAGCTACACCACGGCCAACCTGAATGGCTTCACCGGTAACCTGATGTACGGCTTCGGTGAAACCGCTGGCCAGACCTCCGCTGGTCAAGCCTTCGGCGTCGGCGGCAAGTACGACAATGGTCCTCTGGGTCTGGGTATCAACTACTACCAGTCCAAGGCTGGTTCGACCCCGGCGGATGCCTCCCTGCTGGCTGCCACTGGCACCAACCAGTTCACCAACGGCACCAACAATGGCAGCACTGCCCAGAAGGTCCTGAACGTGGCAGCGTCCTACCAGTTCGGTCCGGCCCGTGTGTACGGCAACTGGTCGCGCGTCAAGCAAGACCTCAACACCCAGGCCAACCTGACCGCCGCTGGCGTGGGTTCGCTGGCGACCATCAGCAACCGTACCCTGGCAGCCTCCAACAAGGCTGACATCTACGAAATCGGTACCGCCTACTCCCTGAGCCCGTCGCTGAAGCTGCTGGCTGCAGTGGATCACACCCGCGCCCAGTTCGACGGCGTCTCCGGCAAGGCCAAGCTGACCCAGGTCAGCCTGGGCACCGACTACTGGCTGTCCAAGCGCACCGACCTGTACGCCTTCCTGGCCTACAGCAAGGCTACCGACCTGAACAACCCGGGCGTGGCTGACAGCAGCGGCACCGATGGCAACCAAGGTGCTGTGGCCGTGGGTATCCGTCACAAGTTCTAAGCGTGTCGTGACGAGCATCGTCGATACGGCGATGCTTGCGCAAGTGCAGAAGGAAAAGCGCCGCATGAGTTTCATGCGGCGCTTTTTTATTAGTTTTTGGTGTTGAAGTTCCCTGGCTCGTCTTATAAATTATTTGCATCAATGCGAGCCAGACGATGGCCTCGCATTCCCTTTGCGATCGCTTTCCCATGCGATCCAATAGCCCTCGCTGGCGGCTGCATTTGTAACTTTTCCAAAGCTCGCTTTTGCACTGCAAAAACCTGACGAAGCCCTGACTGGTGGCCGATCTTTACGTTTGTAAATGAATAGTAATAAGCGCTTTCCCAGCGGGATTTTTGCACTGCGGACTGCTCTAATAGACGCCACACACATCGGTGTGCGCAGTGCTCATCCGCACTGCATCGCGCCACCGAACATCGCCCTCATTGGCACATCGTGCTGCTGTGTTTTCTAACACAGCGGAGGGGAAGTCTTTTGTCCGGATTTAGTGCATCCGGCAGTGCAAGAGAAAGGAATCACATGGCGACAAGAGAAGAACTGGCAGTCATCAAGGCTGCCCGTGCGGGCGAGTCACGCGCACAGCTGGCGCTGGGACGACGTTATCTCAACGGTGGCAGCGGCCTGCCGCGCAGCAAAGGCACGGCCTTCTACTGGCTGCGGCGCGCAGCACAGCAGGGCGTGGATGACGCCTGGATGATCATCGGTCGCAACATCACCTATGAACAGGTCAAGGAGCTGTCGCCGCCCAGGGAAGCCGCCGTCTGGTACGAAAAGGCCTTCGAGGCCGGCGTGCCGCAGGCTGGCCTGATCTTCGCGCGGCTGGTGCTGGACAACACCAGCGAGTTCGACAGCAACACCCATGCGCGCGCCATCGCTGCCCTGTCGCTGCTGGCCAGTCGCGATGACCACGAGGCGCAGTGGCTGCTGGCCCAGCAGATGCAACGCCACGGCCAGCCCATGCTGCCGGGTGCGGCGGCCGCTTCCCCCGCCTACGAAGACAAGCTGATGCTGGAGGCCGCCCGCGCCGGCATCGAGGAAGCCCAGTACGCCGTGCTGGACAAGGCCTGGCAGCAGGGCGACGAGGCCAGCTTTGCGCGCGGTGCGCAACGGGTCACGCAACGGCTGCTGGCGCGTCATGCCAACGCCGTGGCGCAACTGGAGAAGGATGGCCAGATCCACGGTGCGGTGCAGCTCAGCGATGAGGAAGCCACCTTGCTGTTGCGCTATGGGCAATGGCGCCTGCGTGGGGCGTCGCCGGATCCGGATGAATTGCAGATCCTGTTCGAACTGGCGGCCATGGGCGGCAATGCGCAAGCCTGTCTGGAACTGGGCCTGTTGTGCGCCAAGATCGATCGCCAGGGCGAGCGCATCTTCATGGAACATGGACTGGCCAACTTCAAGAAGGCGCTGCACTGGCTGGAGCGCGCAGGGGAAGCCGGCGTGGCGCAGGGCTGGCATGCGCTGGCGCGCATCTATTCGCGCTCGATCTATTCGCAGCGCAATCTGCAGGTGGCGCAACACTATCTCGAGAAGGCGGCCCAGGCCGGACTGGTGGAGGCGCAGTGCGAACTGGCGCAGGTGTGCTGGCGCCATCGCCGCGATGATCCGCTCAATGACGTCAAGGCGCTGTATTGGTGGCAGCAGGCGGCGGCCCAGGGCGAGCCGACGGCGCAGGCAGCGCTGGACGCTTTCGCCGCGCAGCCGGACGCCCAGGGCTGGGCCTTGCAGGCGCAGGCGCTGCTCACCGACAAGCTGCGCAACAGCAGTCCCTTCCTCAGCGCCCGCATCGAATTGGCGGCCACTTTCGGGCTGACCAAGCCAGAGGCGTTGCTCATCGATATCAAGGCGGCTGACTACGGCCACTGCCTGGTGGTGGACATCTGCGCCCACCATGCGCGCAGCAAGCGCCGCCTGATCGCCGTCCAGACCGACGCCCAGCGCGCTACCCTGAACCGCGTCTCGCGCCTGTTCGGCGATGTCGATTGCGGTTTCGACGGACTGGAGGGCAACTACCGCCAGCGCCAGTACCGGCTGCGGACGACCTTCCCCGGCCTGGGATAAGGGCGATAAGGGCGCGCTTACATGTGGTAGCGCAGCGTCAGCGCGACGTTGCGCGGCGCACCCGGCATGCTGAGGTTGGGGTTGGTGCCGTGGCCGGAGATGATGTAGCCGGTATTGAAGAGATTGCCGATGTTGAGCTGCACTTCATACTTGGACGTGCGATAGGCTGCCATCGCATCGACCGTGACGTAACCGGGCAGCGTAACGGTGTTGCCCGGATTGGCAAAGCGCGCGCCCACTGCGTTGGCGCCGCCGCCGACCACCAGTCCCTCGCCCAGCTCGCGGGTCAGCCACAAGTTGCCGCTATGGCGCGGGGTCAGCGTGGCGTTCTTGCCCTTGAAGGGGACGCCATTGTCGAAGGATGAGGACTCGGTGATCACGGCGTTGAGCCAGGCATAGCCGGCCAGCAGTTTCCAGCCTTGCTTGAGATCGGCGCTGAAGCTCAGTTCGGCGCCGTCGGTGCGCTGCTTGCCGACCGGGATGACTACGCCGTTGGGCAGGGCCGACTTGATGTTGTCGCGCTCCAGGCGGAACACCGAGACGGTGGCGCTGGCGCGGCCTTCCCAGAAATCGTATTTGGCGCCGGCTTCGGTATTGCGGGTCTGCTCGGGCGCCAGGTCGGCGTTGTTGGTGGCCAGCGCGAAGCTTTCCCCGGAGGGCTGGAAGGAGCGGCTCCAGGACAGGTAATACGATTGCGTCAGGCTGGGTTGCCAGACCAGGCCGGCGCGCGGGCTCACGGCTGTGTCGGTGCGCTGGAGATCGGCCGTGCTGCCGTTGGCCAGGTTGAGGATGCGCGATTGCTGGCGATAGCGGTCATAGCGCAGGCCCACCAGCGCCTTCCATTGCTCGCTCAGGCTCAGGCTGTCCTGCAGATAGGTGGCGAAGGTGTCGTAGGTGCCGTAGGTCAGCGTCGGCGGGTTCAGGCGATTGGGGTCGACCACCGGCAGCACGGGATTGAAGATGGAGACGCCAGGGAAATTGACGACGCCGCTGGCCTGGCTGGCATCCTTGCTCTGGCTACCCAGTTCCAGGCCGTAGAGAATCTCGTGGCGGATCGATCCCAACTGCAGCTTCTGCGTCAGCTCGCTCTGGTTGAACCAGCCGTTTTCATCCCGCACCAGCTTGGCGTGGTTCAGGGTCGTCGTGGCGGTGGCCTCATTGACGGTGCCGCCATTGGTGTTGTTGCGATTGAGGTGGTAATCGTAGTAGCGCAGCCCGTTGCGGAAGGAAAACTCATCGTTGAATCGATGCGTGAAGGTCGCCGTAGTCGAGGCCACGCGCGATTGCACGAAGTCGGCGTCGCGGGCGTTGCGCGCGCCATAGGTAGTGCCGGGATCGACATCGACCGGCCGGCCGCGATAGGAGGGAATGCCGAAGTCCATCATGCGGCGGTCTTCCAGATAATCCATCTGCAGCAACAGCTTGGTATCGGCCGAGAAGCGCAGCGCCACCGACGGGGCGATGGCCGTGCGGTCGATGAATTGCTGGGCGCGGAAACTGTCGCCGCGCTCGACTGCGCCGGTCAGGCGCCACGACAGCGCGCCTTCGCCGGCGCGTCCCAGGTCCAGCTCGGCGCGGCGGCCGGCGGTGCTGTTGGCGGTGAAGCTGACATCGCTGACATCCACCCCAGGCTTCTTGGTCACCCGGTTGATCAGCCCTCCCGATGAACCCCGGCCATACAGGACGGCAGCGGGTCCCTTGATCACTTCCACGCTTTCCACATTGGACAGATCGCGGAAATACAGCGCATCGTCACGGAAGCCATCCACGAACTGGTCGCCAATGGCCGTAAAGCCACGGATGAAGACCTGGTCGCGCTGACCGTCGCCGGTGGACAGGCCCAGACCGGGCACGTTCTTGAGCACATCCTGCAAGGAGCTGGCGTTCTGGTCGCGGATCACCTGGGCAGGCACCACGTTGATGGTCTGCGGCACGTCGCGCAACGGCGCTTCGCTCTTGGTGCCGCTCACCGCGGTGGGGGCGACATAGCCATCGTTGGCGCGCGCACCGCTGACCTCGATGGCGGGCAGGGCGGTCGTGTCCTGCTGGGCGCAGGCGGGCAGGATGGCCAGCGGGGAGAGCGAACAGGTGGCCAGCACGGCCAGGCGCAGCGGGGAGAGGCGGAAGTTCATGGATTTTTTCACAGGCGGGGACATTAATAGGAATAATTATTATTCGTATTTAATAACACTTGTGAATAAATGTAAATCTGCGAACGCGGTCGTCCGCATTCTTCTCATCCGTCAGGATGAAAAGACGCGACAATGCCGCCCCTCTTGCCTGCAGGCAAAGGTGAGGTGAAGAAAGGAAAGAGAGGGGAGGAAGTAGACGGGCCGGCGAAGCGCCCCAAGCCGGCCTAGTGCAGGCTGATCACCCGATCATCATCGTCGCCGCCCTCCGGGCCGGCCTGGCCGAAGGAAAAGAGTTCATAGCTGGCGCCGTCGTCATCGGCCTGGTACTGGTAGGGATTGCCCCAGGGGTCGCGCGGCAGGCGCTCTACGTAGCCGCCCAATTGCCAGCCATTGGCCAGGGGCTCGCGTACCGGCCTGATCACCAGCGCCAGCAGGCCTTGCTGGGTGCTGGGATAGCGGCCATTGTCCTGGCGGTAACGTTCCAGCCCGGCGGCGATGGCCTTCATGTCCTTTTCGGCGGCCTGCGCCTGCGGGCTGTGATCGTGGTTGAAGCGCGTGACCAGCGGCGGAACCAGCAAGGCTGCGCCCACGGCCAGCACCGTCAGCACCAGGATCCAGCGCAGCCGCGCCAGGCCGCGTTGCAGGAACAGGAAAGCAGGATGTCGCCGCGAGGGCTGGAGAGAACGGCGCATGGATGCTGCTGGCTTCAAATCGGCGATGGGTTGGAAAACACGCAAGTATAAGCGCGCAGCCGCCCAAAAGGCGACATGCGCCATCGGGCGAGCTGCCCGCTGTGGTTGCTCAGGGACGGATGGTCACCGGCACGCCGGCCTGGCTGCTGACCACCTCCGAGAGGGTGGCGTAGAGTTCGGTGCCGTCGCGGGTGTTGAGCCAGTGCTGGCCGTCGTACTTGTAATGGAAGCCACCAGAGCGGGCCGCCAGCCACATCTCCTGCATCGGCGCCTGGCTGTTGATGATGATCTTGGAGCCGTTGTCCACGCACTCGATTTCCAGCACGTTGCCGCTGCGGCTGCATTCCACGTCCAGGTCGCTGGCGTCGCAGGCATCCTCGAGAGCCGTCTCGATGGCGTTGAGGGTGGCGTCGGCCAGGTCCAGGAATTCCGATTCGGTCATGCTACACTCCAAGGCATTCTAAGATTTCGATGTAATCCTCCATTTTATCGTGAAGTCACATTCTTCTCTTGCCCGTCGCAGCGCCGCCCTGGCCCTTTGCAGCGCCGTCCTGATGCTGGCCGGCTGCGGCCAGAAGGGCCCGCTGTTCATGCCGAAGACGCCGCCCGATCCGTTCGCGCAAACACAACCGCAAACGCAGCCCCAGCCCAAACCGGTCGAGCCGCCGGCCGATGCCGCTGACGGCGCGCGCCAGAGCGCTCCCGCCGCCGGCAAGCAGTAAGCCCGGCTTCACGCAGGCCCGCGCAGCGGGCTCCGATCACCGCATTGCCACCCGATCCCATGTCTCATTTCTCCTATCGCAACGGCGTCCTGCACGCCGAACAGGTTTCCCTCGCTACCCTGGCCGAGCAGTTCGGCACGCCCCTGTACGTCTATTCCAAGGCCGCCCTGGTCGAGAATTTCTCCGCCTACGCCAATGCCTGCCAGCAGGCGGGGCGTGCAGACGGGGGCAAGGGCGGGGCGCTGGTGTGCTACTCGGTCAAGTCCAATTCCAACCTGGCGGTGCTGAACCTGCTGGGCCGACTGGGTTCGGGCTTCGATATCGTCTCCGGCGGTGAACTGCTGCGCGTGGTGGCGGCGGGCGGCGATGCCCGCAAGGTGATCTTCTCGGGCGTGGGCAAGGGCCGCGACGAGATGAAGCTGGCCCTGGAACATGACATCCTCTGCTTCAACGTCGAATCCATCCCCGAGGTGGCCCGTCTGAACGAAGTGGCCGGTGCGCTGGGCAAGCGCGCCCGCATCTCGCTGCGCGTGAACCCCAATGTGGACGCCAAGACCCACCCCTACATCTCCACCGGCCTGAAGGAAAACAAGTTCGGCGTGGCCTATGAGGATGCGCTGAACTGCTACCGCGCCGCCGCCGCCCTTCCCCACATCGAAGTGGTCGGCATCGATTGCCACATCGGCTCGCAGTTGCTGGACGACTCGCCGCTGCTGGAAGCGCTGGACAAGATCATCGACATGGTCGATGCGCTGGAAGCCGAGGGCATCCCCATCCATCACCTCGACATCGGCGGCGGCATCGGCATCCGCTACGACGACGAGCAGCCGGTGGCCATCGGCGACTACCTGGCGCGCGTGTTTGCCCGTGTCGACGCCTGGCGCGCCAGCAAGTACCAGGGCCGTCCCATCCAGGTCATGTTCGAGCCGGGCCGCTCGGTGGTCGGCAATGCCGGCCTGCTGCTGACCGAAGTGCAATACCTCAAGCATGGCGAAGGCAAGAACTTCGCCGTGGTCGACGCCGCCATGAACGACCTGATGCGCCCGGCCATGTACGAAGCCTGGCACGGCGTGAAGACCGTCAAGGAAAACGCCGGCCAGCCGCGCATCTATGACGTGGTCGGTCCGGTCTGCGAATCGGGTGACTGGCTGGCGCGCTCGCGCGAGCTTGCCATCGGCGAAGGCGACCTGCTGGCCCTGATGTCGGCGGGCGCCTACGGCATGACCATGGCGTCCAATTACAACACCCGCGGCCGCGCGGCCGAGGTACTGGTCGATGGCGAACGCGCCCACCTCATCCGTGCGCGTGAAAACCCGGCCGACCTGTTTGCGCTGGAGAAGATCGTCAGCTGATTCGGCCCATCGATTGACGTTTTGCCATCACGGCAGCCGCCCAAACGCGGCTGCCGTTTGTTTTTGTTGATCGCCCGGCAACATGCGCCGGTGCTGGGGTGTGGATTTTTTTTTGCATAGCCGCATTCTTTATTTTGCCTTTCAGAAATTTGGGAGCAAAATAGCCGTCCGTCCAGAAAATACCGGCAGCCGACTGCCAGCAGGCCCGTAGCGCGAGCTCATCCGCGCCCGGAGACCGGGCCATGACAACAAGGGGACGTCAGCGGGAAACCGGGCACCGGGACGGTGGTCGGTAACGCAACACAGGGGAATTCCATGCAAGTTCTGGAACGCACAGGGGAAGATCGCGACAAGCGCGGGGCATGCCATGCCGACTCCGCCGCGCACGCGCATGCCTACGAGTACGCTTCTGGGCAGTCCGCCTCGCCCTCCGGCAGCACGGCGCTGTCGGCGCAGGCCGAGGAAGAATTGGCCATCCGCGCCTCCCATATCACCGCCGCCGCCGTGGCTGCGGCGGCCGTTACGGCCGCTGTCGTGACCGCCGCTGAGGCGCCTGCCGAAGCTCGCGAGGCCCAGGCCGCCAGCGCGCCTGCCGCAGCGCCTGCCAGGCAGCCGCGCGGCTTGCAGGGAGCAGAGGCGGCCACGACGCGATCGCAGCCATCCCAGCGCGGGGCTTGGCGGGTGTCGCTGCTGACCCTGGCCATCATTGCCGCGGCCCTGTGGGTGGGCCAGCAGTGGCCGCAGCGCGGGCTCAAGCCCATGGTGACGCAGCTGCCGACCCTGAACCAGCCCGCTGCCGCACCGGCCAGCGCCAGCACCGCCGCGCCTGCGCAGGCGCTGGACAGCACCGTACCGGCTGCCGTGGCCGAGGCTCCCGGTCCTGACGCCATCGCCCTGCTGCAAGAAGAATCCGAAGAAAAAGCACGCTTGCTGGCGCAAAAGCGCGCCGCGGCCGAGGCCCGTCATCGCCGTGAGGATGCAGCCCAGGCTTTGCGCGAACAACGCCGCCGCCAGGCCGAGCAGCAACTGGCCGAGGCCCGCGCCAAGGCCGAGCGCGCCCAGGCCGCCAGCGTGGCCGCACCCGCGATATCCGCAGCGCCAGCCGCCCCTTCGCTGGCAGACCAGGTGGCCCAGTGCAAGAGCCTGTCCCTGTTCGCCCGGGAAAGTTGCCTCTGGAAACTCTGCAGCGGCAACTGGGGCAAGAACGGTTGCCCCTCCTACGAGCGCAACAACGAAGGCGCTTGAGTCCAGCTCCGGCTGGCGGCTCCGCCAGCCCATCTTCCCTGACAAAGCACTGACACTCCTGCCCCTTGGCAGGAGCAATTCTTGCTTGACGACACCCCGATCCGGGCCACTCGCGGCAGCACAGCTGTGGTCCCGTCGCGACAGGTGAAAAGTCTTGCCGCAAGCGGCTTTGCGCGCAGAACTTGCCGCTATAATGCGCGTTTTTCGTCTTCACCCCCCTGCAAGGAAAAGGCATGAATGCACTGCTTTGGTTCGTCGTCCTCTATTGGGTCATCTCGGTCGGCATCGGCCTGTATGCCACCCGTTTCGTGAAGAGTTCGAAGGACTACGCCGTCGCCGGCCGCTCGCTGCCGATGTCGGTGGTGACCGCGACCGTCTTTGCGACCTGGTTCGGATCGGAAGCCGTGCTGGGGGTGTCCTCGACCTTCCTCAAGGAGGGCCTGGGCGGCATCGTGGCCGACCCCTTCGGTTCTTCGCTGTGCCTGATCCTGGTGGGCCTGTTCTTCGCCAAGCGCTTGTATCGGATGAACCTGCTGACCATTGGCGACTACTACAAGAAGCGCTTCGGCCGCGCCGCCGAAATGCTGGTCACCATCTGCATCGTCATTTCCTACCTGGGCTGGGTGGCCGCGCAGATCAAGGCGCTGGGGCTGGTCTTCAATGTGGTCTCGGGCGGTTACATCCCCATGCACTGGGGCATGATCATCGGCGCCGGCAGCGTGCTCATCTATACGCTCATGGGCGGCATGTGGGCCGTGGCCATCACCGACTTCCTGCAGATGATCATCGTGGTGGTGGGCATGCTCTACATCGGCTATGAGGTTTCCGGCATGGTCGGCGGCCCCGGCGTGGTCATCGCCCATGCCGCCGAGGCTGGCAAGTTCAACTTCTGGCCGGCCGCCGAACTCAAGGATGTGCTGTGGTTCTTTGCCGCCTGGATCACCATGATGCTAGGTTCGATCCCGCAGCAGGACGTGTTCCAGCGCGTCATGTCGTCCAAGAACGAGAACGTGGCGCGCAATGCCTCGGTGCTGGGCGGCGTGATCTATTTCTTCTTCGTCTTCATCCCCATCTTCCTGGCCTATTCGGCCACGCTGATCGATCCCGAGATGGTCTCGCGCCTGCTGGAAACCGACTCCCAGCTGGTGCTGCCGACCCTGATCATGGAGAAGATGCCGGTGTTCGCCCAGGTGATGTTCTTTGGCGCCTTGCTGTCGGCCATCAAGAGCTGCGCCAGCGCCACCCTGCTGGCCCCGTCGGTGACTTTTACCGAGAACGTGCTCAAGGAAATCCGGCCCTGGAAGAGCGACCGCGAATTCCTCTTCTCGATGCGCGCCGTGGTGCTGGTCTTCACCATCGGCGTGACCTCGCTGGCCTTGAACAGCCAGTCCAGCATCTATGAAATGGTCGAGAACGCCTACAAGGTGACCCTGGTAGCCGCCTTCGTCCCGCTGGCCTTCGGCGTCTACTGGCCGCGCGCCTCCCGCCAGGGCGCCTTGATGGCGATGGTGCTGGGGCTGGTATCGTGGATCACGCTGGAATACGTCGCTCCCGATGGCTTCTGGCCGCCGCAACTGGCCGGTCTGCTGTTCTCCATCGGCGGCATGGTGGTCGGTTCGCTGATGCCCCAGGTGCTGGCGCCGATGCCGCCCATGATGCCGACTCCCGCCGAGGGCAGCGCCCAGCCCTGATCATTCTTGCTCCAGTGAAACGGTCGCCCGGCCCTGCCGCGCGGCCGTTTTTCTTTTTGGACAGCTTGGCCAGAACTGCTGGGACAGAGGCTGTCAAAGCATTGCCCACGCCCGGTTTTCGAAGTTGTTCGATGCTTTCTTGATAAGAATTCGAGAAACAACCGGAACTTATTTGCCTTCCATCAACCTCAAAAGGTATGACTGAGCAAACTCGCCCCTACGATGTTGCTGCCGATGCGTTATTTCTGGATTTCGACGGCACGCTGGTCGACCTGGCGCCACAGCCCGACGGGATCGTGGTGCCGCCAGAACTGATCACGCTGTTGCAGCAGATACAACTGGAATCGGACGGCGCGCTGGCCATTGTCAGCGGCCGGCCCCTGGACCAGCTCGACTTCTTCCTAGCCCCGCTGCGCCTGCCGGCGGCTGGCGTGCATGGCGCCGAGCGCCGCACCGCCGATGGCCGCATCCTGCAGCAGCCGGTGCCGGACGTGCAGCACCTGCGCGAGCGCCTGCTGCCCCTGGTCGACTCCCATTCCGGCTTGCAACTGGAACTCAAGCGCGGCGCGCTGGCCCTGCATTACCGCCACGCCGCCCATCTCGAGCAGCGCTGCGTGGACACCATGATGGAGGCGCTGCGCCACGAACCCGGTTTCACCCTGCTGCACGGCAAGATGGTGGTGGAAGCCAAGCCGCACATCAACAAGGGCGACGCCGTCGCCGCCTTCCTGCACGAAGCCCCGTTCCGCGGCCGTCGCCCGGTCTTCATCGGTGACGACGTGACCGATGAGGCCGGATTTGCCATCGCCCAGGGCGAAGTCTTCGGCGGCTTGGGCATCAAGATCGGCGCCGGTCCCACGCAGGCCTTGCAGCGCCTGGCCGATCCGGCCGCGGTGCTGGGCCTGCTGCGCCAGAGCGTGGAGGTGCGCAGCACCTCCGGATAACCGTATTGCCGGCAAGCTTGCCGTGCGCAGCACAGCACATCGCCTTCCATCAAGAAATCTGATCCACAGAACAGAGCACGAGGAACCATGAGCCAGCCCAGCCCCGATCCGCAGCAAGAAGCGCAACCGCAACCGCACTCCCAGACGCAGCATTCCGAACAACCGCACCTGGCCGCTCAGGCCCACGACATGCCCTCGACGTCCTCGCTGGAATTGGGCGTGATCGGCAATTGCGCCTTCTCGGCGCTGGTGGACAAGATGGGCCGCATCGTCTGGTGCTGCCTGCCGCGCTTCGATGGCGATCCGGTCTTCAATGCCTTGCTCGACCCTACCGACAATGGCGCGCTGTGGGCCTTCCAGCTGGAGAATTTTTCCCACAGCGAGCAGTGGTACGAACCCAATACCGCCGTGCTGCGCACCCGCCTCTACGACACACTGGGACAGGGCATCGAGATCACCGACCTGGCCCCGCGCTTCCAGAGCCGTGGCCGCTTCTTCCGTCCGCTGCAACTGGTGCGCCGCATCCATCCGCTCTCGGGCGCGCCGCGCATGCGCGTGGTGCTGCGCCCCAAGTTCGACTGGGGCCGTGAAGAGCCGCTGCAGACGCGTGGCAGCAACCACATCCGCTACGTCGGCCAGGAGCAGACCCTGCGCCTGAACACCGACGCACCCATCAGCTACATCGTCGGTGAGACTGCCTTCGTGGTCAGTCGCCCGTATAACTTCATCCTCGGCCCTGATGAAACCCTGCATGGCGGCATCAACGACACCGCCCGTGATTTCGAGCAGGAGACCACCGCCTACTGGCGCAACTGGAGCCGCGCCCTGGCTACGCCCCTGGAGTGGCAGGACGCCGTCATCCGCGCCGCCATCACGCTCAAGCTGTCGGTCTATGAAGATACCGGCGCCATCATCGCCGCCATGACCACCAGCGTGCCCGAGGCACCGGGCAGCCAGCGCAACTGGGACTATCGCTATTGCTGGCTGCGCGACGCTTTCTTCGTGGTGCGCGCACTCAACAGTCTCTCCGAGCTGGGCACCATGGAAGACTACCTGCGCTGGCTGACCAATGTGGTGGTGCGTTCCGGTGGCGGCCATGTGCAGCCGCTCTACGGTATCGGGCTGGAAGAGGCGCTGCCCGAACAGATCCTGGATCACCTGCCGGGCTACCAGCACCACCAGCCGGTGCGGGTCGGCAACCAGGCCTATGAACACTTCCAGCACGACGTCTACGGCAATATCGTGCTGGGCGCGGCGCAGGCCTTCCATGACATGCGCCTGCACCATCGCGCCGGGGCCGAGCACTTCCAGCATCTGGAAGCCGTGGGCGAACGCGCCTACGAGGTCTACAGCCAGCCGGACGCCGGCATGTGGGAGCTGCGTACGCGCTCGCGCATCCATACCTCCTCGGCGCTGATGAGCTGGGCCGCCTGCGACCGCCTGGCCAAGATCGCCGCGCGCGTGGACCTGCCCGAGCGCGCCCGCTACTGGGGCGACCGCGCCAAGGAAATCGGCGACCGCATCCTCACCGAAGCCTGGAACGAACAGCGCCAGGCCTATGCCGAAAGCTTCGGCGGCCGCGACCTCGACGCCAGCGTGCTGCTAATGGTGGAAGTGGGCCTGATCTCGCCCACCGACCCGCGCTTCATCTCCACCGTGGAAGCGCTGGAGAAGTCGCTCTGCGACGGCCCCTACATGCGCCGCTACGAAGCCCCGGACGACTTTGGTCGCCCCGAGACTGCCTTCAACATCTGCACCTTCTGGCGCATCGACGCGCTGGCGCGCATCGGCCGCAAGGAGCAGGCGCGCGAGATCTTCCAGGCCATGCTCGATGCCCGCAACCACCTGGGCCTGCTGTCGGAAGACACGCATCCGGTCACGCGCCAGATGTGGGGCAACTTCCCGCAGACCTATTCGATGGTGGGCATCATCAACTGTGCGATGCGCCTGTCGGCATCGTGGGAGGCGGTGATCTGATGGGCAGACTCGTCGTCGTTTCCAATCGTCTGGCCGATCCGCGCAAGCCTGCTGCGGGCGGCCTGGCCGTGGCCCTGGGTGAGACGCTCAAGAAGACCGGCGGACTGTGGTTCGGCTGGAGCGGCAAGGTCATCGAGAACGGCACGCCCGGCGAGGGCGAGGTGCGCGTCAATCAGGCCGGCCCCGTGACCCTGGCCGAACTGGACCTGTCGCAGGAAGACCATGACGCCTACTACCGTGGCTACGCCAATGGCGTGCTGTGGCCGGTGTTCCACTATCGGCTCGACCTGGCCCACTTCGAGGCTGGTCACCTGGGCGGCTATCGCCGCGTGAACCAGCTCTTTGCGCGTAAATTGTTTCCGTTGTTGAAGCGCGATGACATCGTCTGGATCCACGATTACCACCTCATCCCGCTGGCCGCCGAACTGCGCGCCATGGGCTGCGAGGCGCGCATCGGCTTCTTCCTGCACATTCCGCTGCCGCCGCCGCCGATCCTGACCGCCATTCCCTCGCATGAGTGGCTCATGCGTGCACTGTTTGCCTACGATCTGGTGGGTTTCCAGAACCACGCCGACCTGCAACACTTCGCCCAGTACGTGCAGGCCGAAGCCACCGCCGAGCCGGTCGGGCCCAACCAGTTCCGCGCCTTCAACCGCACCGTGCATGCCAATGCCTTCCCCATCGGCATCGATGTGGCCGAATTCCAGCGCCTGGGCCAGGCCAAGGAAGCGCGCGACACCTATGAAAGCACCAAGGCCGAGTATTCGCGTCGGCGCCTCCTGATCGGGGTGGACCGCCTCGATTATTCCAAGGGCCTGCCGCAGCGCATCCGCGCCTTCCGCGAGCTGCTGCGCCTGTATCCGGAGAACCGCCACAGCGCCACGCTCCTGCAGATCGCCTCACCCAGCCGCGAGGATGTGGAGGCCTACGGCGACATCCAGCGCGAGCTGGAAAGCCTGTGCGGCTCCATCAACGGCGACTTCGGCGACTTCGACTGGATGCCGATCCGCTACATCCACCGCACCGTGGCGCGCCGCCGCCTGCCGGGTTTGTATCGCGCCTGCGCGGTGGCGCTGGTGACCCCCCTGCGCGATGGCATGAACCTGGTGGCCAAGGAATTCGTCGCCGCCCAGGACCCGGACGACCCCGGCGTGCTGGTGCTGTCGCGCTTTGCCGGTGCGGCCGAGCAGATGAAGGCCGCGCTCATCATCAACCCCTATGACACCCACGGCACCGCCCAGGTGATCCAGCAGGCGCTGCAGATGTCGCAGTCCGAACGGCGCGAACGCCATGCCGCGCTGATGGAGAACATCCGCCAGTTCGACGTGCACTGGTGGTGCCGGGAATTCCTCGACACCCTGCGCAGCAGCCGCGCCGCCCCGGTGGAGAGTTAAGCAGGCAAGGCCGCGCCGGAAGGGCAGGGCGGCGAAGAAGATTTCCAAAGAGCAAATATTTGCCTGGCGCGGCGGTGCATGCCGTCGCGCCAGCGCATCGCCCACGCGGGCAGGTTCACTAAAACTCCGCCAAAAGCCTTTATAATTCAGGGTTTTGGAAGTTTTTTGCGGAGTTAGTCATGCCCATTTACGCGTATCGCTGCGAAGCGTGTGGTTTTGCCAAGGATGTCTTGCAGAAGATCTCTGACGATGCGTTGACCGTTTGCCCCTCCTGCAACAAGGACAGCTTCAGGAAGCAGCTCACTGCGGCCGGCTTCCAGTTGAAGGGTTCGGGCTGGTATGTGACCGATTTCCGGGGCAATGGCAGTGGCACGGCCAACAGCAAGGGCGCCAACGGCACTGGCATCGCCGGCTCGGCCGACGCCCCGGCCCCTGCTGCGGATGCCCCCGCTGCTGCAGCCCCGGCTGCCGCCGCACCTGCGCCTGCGCCCGCCGCGGCGCCTGCGGCTGCACCGTCCACCCCCAGCGCCAGCTAACGAGGCCGTCCTTCCCCCATGCGCAAATACTTCATCACGGGTCTGCTGATCCTGGTCCCCCTGGCCATCACGCTGTGGGTGCTGAACCTGATCATCAGTACCATGGACCAGTCGCTGCTGCTGCTGCCCGAGACCTGGCGGCCGGCGCACTGGCTGGGCCATAACATCCCCGGCCTGGGCGCGATCCTGACGCTGTTGATCGTGTTCCTCACCGGCCTGGCCGCGCGCAATTTCATCGGCCGTCGCCTGGTGCTGCTGTGGGAAGGCCTGCTGACCCGCATTCCCGTGGTGAAGTCGATCTATTCCAGCGTCAAGCAGGTCTCCGACACGCTGTTCTCGCCCTCCGGCAACGCCTTCCGCAAGGCCGTGCTGATCCAGTACCCGCGCCAGGGTTCGTGGACCATCGCCTTCCTGACCGGCGCGCCCGGCGGCGAGGTCAAGAATCACCTGCCGGGTGAGTTCATCAGCGTGTATGTGCCCACCACCCCCAACCCGACTTCCGGTTTCTTCCTGATGCTGCCGCGTGCCGATGCCATCGAGCTCGACATGTCGGTGGATGCAGCCCTGAAGTACATCGTCTCCATGGGCGTGGTCGCCCCCGAGATGGTCACCGACAAGAAGATCATCACCGACGCGGCGGCGCCGAAGAATTGACGGGGCGGCCGGCAGTCCGCTGCCCGGCCAGCCCCGCCTTCGCCCTTAGCGTCTTCTCTTTCGAATCCAACAAGAACACTGTCAACGGAATCACAACCATGTCCATGCGAACCCAATACTGTGGCCTCACTACCGAGGCACTGCTCGGCCAAACCGTCAGCCTGTGCGGCTGGGTGCATCGTCGCCGCGATCACGGCGGCGTCATCTTCATCGACCTGCGCGACCGCGAAGGCTTAGTCCAGGTGGTCTGCGATCCCGATCGCGCCGATGTCTTCAAGAACGCCGAATCGGTGCGCAACGAATTCTGCCTGCGCATCACGGGCCTGGTGCGCAACCGTCCGGAAGGCACCACCAACGCCAACCTGAAGTCGGGCAAGATCGAAGTGCTGTGCCACGAACTGGAAGTGCTGAACCCGTCGGTGACGCCCCCGTTCCAGCTCGATGACGACAGCCTGTCGGAAACCACCCGCCTGACCCACCGCGTGCTGGACCTGCGCCGTCCGCAGATGCAGAACAACCTGCGCCTGCGCTACAAGGTCGCCATGGAAGTGCGCAAGTTCCTGGACGCCCAGGGCTTCATCGACATCGAAACCCCGATGCTGACCAAGTCCACCCCAGAAGGCGCGCGCGACTACCTGGTGCCCTCGCGCGTGAACGCCGGCGAATTCTTCGCCCTGCCGCAATCGCCCCAGCTGTTCAAGCAGCTGCTGATGGTGGCCAACTTCGACCGCTACTACCAGATCACCAAGTGCTTCCGCGACGAAGACCTGCGTGCTGACCGCCAGCCGGAATTCACCCAGATCGACTGCGAAACCTCCTTCCTGAACGAACAGGAAATCCGTGACCTGTTCGAAGGCATGATCCGCCTGGTCTTCAAGAACGCGCTGGATATCGACCTGCCCAACCCCTTCCCGGTGATGGACTTCGCCACCGCCATGGGCAAGTATGGTTCGGACAAGCCGGACATGCGCGTCAAGCTCGAATTCACCGAGCTGACCGACGTGATGAAGGATGTCGAGTTCAAGGTCTTCTCGGGCGCCGCCAACAGCGAAGGCGGCCGCGTGGTTGGCCTGCGCGTGCCGGGCGGTGCAGAAATGCCGCGTTCGGAAATCGACGCCTACACCCAGTTCGTCGCCATCTACGGCGCCAAGGGCCTGGCCTACATCAAGGTCAATGAAAAGGCCAAGGGCCGTGACGGCCTGCAGTCGCCCATCGTCAAGAACATCCACGACGCCGCCCTGAACGCCATCCTGGAAAAGACCGGCGCGCAAGACGGCGACCTGATCTTCTTCGGCGCCGACAAGGCCAAGGTGGTCAACGATGCCATCGGCGCGCTGCGCGTGAAGATCGGCCACAGCGAATTCGGCAAGAAGAACGGCCTGTTCGACGACGCATGGCGTCCGCTGTGGGTGGTCGACTTCCCCATGTTCGAATACGACGAAGACGGCCAGCGCTGGGTTGCCCTGCACCACCCGTTCACCTCGCCCAAGGATGGCCACGAAGACTTCATCTCGACCAACCCGGGTGCAGCCATCGCCAAGGCCTACGACATGGTCCTGAACGGTTGGGAACTGGGCGGCGGTTCGGTCCGTATCCACCGCGCCGACGTGCAGAGCAAGGTGTTCCGCGCCCTGAAGATCGATGACGAAGAAGCCAAGCTGAAGTTCGGCTTCCTGCTGGACGCCCTGCAATACGGCGCGCCCCCGCACGGCGGCATCGCCTTCGGCCTGGACCGTCTGGTCACCATGATGGCGGGTGCCGAATCGATCCGTGACGTGATCGCCTTCCCCAAGACCCAGCGTGCACAGTGCCTGTTGACGCATGCTCCTTCGGAAGTGGATGAGAAGCAGCTGCGTGAGTTGCATATTCGTCTGCGCAATACTGAGCCGGCGGTGAAGAGCTGATTGGATTATCGAATTTTTCGATAAGACCATTGGACCATTGAAAAGCGCGTGCAGGAATGCACGCGCTTTTTTATTTTCTGGCTATTTTTTAAATGATATAAACCGTATAAAGAGTTAATTAAAACTAGCCGGATAATTTGCGTATGCATACGCATAGGTCAAGCTGTCCGGGACCGTCAAACACCACCTCCAGCCTCGTCGAAATTCTCCCTTCCAGCACTTGCAATCGCTACAACCTCACCTTCCGATCTCGTACTGGTTCCCCCTAGGGCTGCATCAGTTATCTCGCTCAAATGCTGTTAGCGCCTGCTCGGCCAACGTGCGGTGCGTTTGCAGTATCGCGGCTAGCGAGGTGCCGGACGGGGCGGTTTGCAGGGCTGTGCGGGATTGCTTACGCAGTCTTTCAGCAATGCCGGCAGCGCGCGCGTGACGAGATGACTTCGCCAGAACCTTCTCCGCCCATTCACTTCGAGCTTCCCGCGTCGATAGCCCGGCTCCCTCCAGAAAGGCTTCGTTCGTGATTCCCGGCTCTTGGCCAGCGTCAATCCTGTGTGCTATCCCCAGCTTGAGCGCCCAACTGTCCTTCTCGGCTTGCGTCGGCCAACCCAATAGACGCGCCATGTGCTCCTCATACATCCGCTCCACCGCCTCCAGTGCAGCCGCCAACGCCCGCGCTTGCCGCTCCTCGTCATCAGGCGCCACGGCAGCCACAATCACCAACTCCCCATCCACTACCTCCAGCCTCTCCCCAGCCGCCAGGTGCATGGCACGCTCATATTGCTGCGCCGTCACCTCAATCACATCCTCCGGCAACTGCGCATACTGCTCCGTCTCAGGATAAAACCCCTTGGTCGTGTTGCTGAATCGCATGCTCTCTCCTCAATAGCCAATGGCGATATAACGTACGTTGAAAATGTCCCCTGTCCCGGCACTGCTGCCATACGTGCGTTGCAGTGCCACCGTGAGCGTGCTGGCGGTCCAGCCGTTGGCCGCATAGATATGCTCCAGCGTCTCGATCGATCCCATCACCTCCCCAGCACTCAAGGTCACACTCAGGCAGGCATTGGGAAAGGTCATCGGGACCGAGCCACTCCAACTGCTGCCGCCGCCCGCTCCAGTCAACTGATACCCGCTCACGGATCCCCACTGCAAGATCAACCCGCCCGGCAGTTTCTGATAGCCATTGCCCGTCTTGCTGGCCTGGAACGATCCGCTCAATGCAGCCAGCGCACTGCCGCCCGCGGCAGTCCACGTCGAGACGCCGTCGCCCACCAGCATCAGCGTCTCCCCCCTGGCCAGCCCCAGCGTGGCCACGCTGCTCTGGGCCGCGTTGATGGTGTCGCCCGTGGCCTGGCGCGCGATGCTCCATGCGCCCTCCTGGCTGCATAGATGCAGCGTCGCGCCTGCCGCCAAGCTGGCCGCCGCAGGCAGCGTCAGGGTGCCGCCGACGCCGCGCAGTATCAGCAGCTTGCCGGCATGCGCAGCACCCAGTGCGCCGCTGCCGCTGATCACTGTCACCGCGCCATGCTCCAGTCCCCCCGGCAAGGGCTGCAAGACGATGAAGTCGGCGCCGTCATATTCCACCTCGCTGACTTGATCCGCCGCTACGATGGCAGCTGTCTTGGAGCCGCTGGCGGTGTATTGCTTCAGGTTCCTTGCACCCAGGCCATTGATGTTGAGTGTGTCCGCACCCCGTCCGGCACTGTGGAAGCGAACGCGGCAGCGCTGTCCCGTCGCATAGGCCGCCACCGGCGGTTCCGGGCTGAGCGTGAAAGCCGGTGCATTACCAGCGCTGGTCCAGGTGTTCAATCGCCGTGCCAGTACGTATTGCGGATGCGGATCCGGCTTGCGCTCATGCTCGGCCAGCAAGGCCAGCAGCGGCGCCTGCGCGGTGTCGGCCACGATGGTGAGATTGCCGCCAGGGACCGCGCTGTCGATGCTCATGTCATGGCTGAACACGAAGTCCACACCGGGTGATTTCACCGCCAGATCGCCCGTGGCCTGCGACCAGTACGCCACCAGGACGGCGCCGGTGCTGCCAGGGCTGCCCGCCCACAGGCCGACTTCGCGGATGACGTAATACTGCTCGCCGCCAAAGATGGCCGACATGCGGATCTGGGTCGGCGACACCGTCAGGCCACTGGCAATGGGCGCAAGCTGCTGCGGATTCAGGAGCGCCGTTTCGGCCCCGGTGGGCGTGCGGTTGCCGCTGCCGAACTGGATGTGCGTCAGGTTCAGTGAAGTGCCGGTGTGGTTGGCGTTGAATAGCGCCGCCTGGCCGGCGACGGTGAGTTTGAATTGGAAGACGATGCTCATGATGTTCTTTCTGAGGGGAAGTAAGGTCCTGGGCCGTCTGCGTCAGCCAATGCGGTAGCCGAACAGCGTCATGAAGCCCGCGCCACTGGCGTTCCACAGGGCGGTCCGGCCGCGCTGCAGCAGCTTCAAGGGGAGATGCAGACTCATGTTCTTTCCTGATGCGACGCGTTACTGGAGCGGCCCGCTGGCCGTCAGCACTTGCGTCGGTGTGAAGAGGCTGGCGTCTTGCAGCGCCAGGGTGTTGAGCGGAGCCAGCGCAATCAGCGCGCCTGCAGTCGGGGTGCTTTGCACCAGCCGCAACACCGAGGCCGCCCGCAAGGGCGTCTGGCCACTGAGTTCCACGCCGGTCAGTTGGCCTTGCGTAGACAACTGCTGCTGGCTGGAAAACACGACCGCAGCGCGCAAGCGGGTCTGCATGCCCAGCCCCAGGCGCAGCGTGAAATGCCGGCTGGCCGGCTTCCAGAAACTGACCACGCGCCGGATCTGCTCGCTGCGCCGGGCGTCGATGGCCGGTGCGCCTGCGGGCTGGCCGGTGACCAGCGCATCCACGCTGAACGTGTGCGCTCGGCCGCGCGGTTGCGACTGGAACCATTCGGTCACGCTGGCGCGCACGCCCAGCAATTCCAGCGCGCGCTTGACCGCATGGGGCGTGCCCTTGATGCGATGCAGGGCGATGGCTTCGCGCAGCAGGGCGCGCTTCTTGGCGTCGGTGTCGGCCAGGTCCCAGCCGGCGTCGCCCAGCATGTTCAATTGCTCGGCCAGGTGGATCAAGGCGCTGGCCGGCACGCGGGCGAAGTCGTAGAGCACGGCGGCTTGCAGATCCAGCGCCGCGGGGCGGGCGGCGAGCGTTTCCAGGGCGCGCAGGCTGGCGTCCTGGCGCAGGCCGGGCGGCAGCAGCGAAGTGTCGCGGGCGGACATGACGGCTTAGCCCTTGCGCGTGCCGGCCACGCTGATGTGGATGCCGGTGCAGCGCGGCCAGTGGTGCTCTTCCAGCACGATGTCCTCGCCCACCAGGCCGACTGAATAGACGCCATAGACCTTCATGGCGGAGATCAGCTCGTCGCGTACCACGTCGCGTCCCAGGCCGGATTGCAGCCGTTGGCGCAACTGCTCGGCGGCCTTGCGCGCCTCGGCCACGGCGACGCCCGCGTCGGCGCCGGCCAGCAGGGTCAGGCGGGCGGTGATGGCGTAGTCCACCACCACCGGATCGAGCACCTTGACCTCGTCGGTGAGCGGCCGCACGCGGTCGCTGTTGCAGGCCGCCAGCACGGCCGCCTTGACCGCCGCCGAGGGCAGGCCGTCCTTGACCAGCGGGTGCAGGTGCACCACGCCGGGGCTGGGCGAGACCACCGCCACGTCGATCACTTCGGGATGCGCCGAGCGGGCGTGGAAGTGGTAGGCCCCGACCGATCCGGCATTGCTGAACTGCTCGGGGGCCAGCACGATGCGCTCCTTGAACTGCTCGTCGCTTTCTTCATCGGCGCCACCGGCCGAGCGGGTGATGTTGCTGACCTCGCGGATGGTCAGGCCGCTTTCCGAGGCGGGCGAACTGACCAGCGTACGGATCTGTCCCGGCACGAAGCCATTGCCCTGCACGCCGGCCTGGGTGCATTGCGCTTCGACCTCGACGCTGCTGCTGCCGGCCGGCACCAGCACCGGGGCGATGCTGGCAAAGGCCACTTCACCGCCTTGCACCAGCAAGCCTTCGGGCAGCAGCGTGGCGCTGGCGGGCGCGGCCTCGAACTGCACGCGCAGGGTGGTGCGCGCCTTCACGGCCGGCAGGCGCGCCACGCCGATGTTTTCGCCCAGGTAGTCCAGTACCGGGGCGCGGCTGTAGCGCACCAGGTTGAGTTTGGCGGCGTCCTGGAGGGCTTCGCGCACCAGGCTTTCGCGGTAGGCGATCACGTCCACCAGTAGCCGTTCGAGCTGGGCGGGGTAGAGCGTCTTGCCGGTCAATTGCTCGTAGTGGGCGACCAGTTCGCGCGTGAGGGCTTCCGGATCGCGGGTGACGAAGTCCGGTTCGGGCAGCAAGCGGTCGAGCAGGCTCATGGTGGGCTCCAGGGATGAGGGCGAGGGAGATCAGTAGTAGAGGATGGCATTGACCGCCCCCACGGTATTGGCCGGCAGGTTGTAGCGGTTGGGCGTGTTGACGAAGCGACCAGCGGTATCGCCGGCATCGATCTGGCTGCCGTTGATGGCGGTGTAGCCCATGGTCGAGACGTTGATGCAGCGGGACTGGTAGGCGTTCATGAAGCAATCGTCGTCGGCATGGTAGCCCTGCTGGACGTTCTCCACGGCGCTGCCCGCGGCAAAGAGGCGGCTGCCGTTCCAGGCCCGGAAGCCCATGCGCGCATTGCTGACCTTGGCGCAATTGGCCACGTCGGGCTCGGCGCGACTGTAGATCATGCTGTCCGAATAGGCGGCCACGCCGACGTCCACGTTGTTGACCAGGATTTCGTCACATTCCGCGTAGCTGTGGATGCTGGCGTATAGGCCCATGCGCACATTGGCGATGCGTGAGCGATCGGCGATCAGGGAGGCGTCCCGCGAGACCAGTATCCCGTAAGGAACGGCGTTACTGCCATTGGGCAGCGCATATTGCGCGCTGCAGGAAGGGCCGGTGATGATCGCATTTTCCACCCGTGCGATCGCTCTCACCTGGGCGGAGATGCTACTGCCCCGGCAGTCGTTGATGCGCATCTCCTTGGCTTCCAGGTAGGAATCGTTCAACACTTCAACGCCACACTGCTCAAAGCGCAGCGTCCCGGGGGTGCTGTAGAGGTGCGACTGGCGCGTCAACAGGAGTCCGCGATAGGTCCAATGTTGCGCAGTCTGCGTGCCGACAATGGTAAAACCGCTGAACCCGGCCAGGCACTGGCGCTCCAGCCACACGCCATAGGAGTAGCGATCGGCATCGGGCGTCATGCGCAGGATGCAGTTCTGCGGATTGTTCAGATTGCCCTCGATGCGGATGCGCGAGCCGAAGGGCTGGTGCGCCAGCCAGATCTGGTTGCAGGCATAGTCGCCATCGGCTACCTTGATGAGGATGTCGGACTTGATGGCCTTGCCGGCCAGCGCATACCAGGCGTCGGCAATGGTGGCATAGGGCTTGCAGGCGCCGACTTCCAGCACGGTGTAGCCATCCACGCCCCAGCGGTCGATGAAGCCGTTGATGCGGCTCTCCAGATGGCTCATCTTGCTGGTGACCATCTGGGTGAGAGCGTTTTGCGAGGCGATGGCGTCGCTGATTTGTTGTTCGAGATGCATAGGATGCCTTTCAGGAGAGGGATCAGGCCGCCGTGTCGGACGGCGATTTGCGCGCTGCCGCCAGCGCCGCCGAGACGCCATTGGCCAGCTTGACCATGTCCTCCAGCACGGCGCCGGCGCCGCCCGGTTTGCTCATGTAGGGCAGCTTCAGCGCGCCGCCCTCGACCTTGGCCACCAGTTCGCCCGCCAGTTGCGCCAGCGGGGCGGCGGCGCGGGCGATGTCGGAGACGTTTTGCGCCTTGGCCAGTTGCACCGCCAGCTGGGCCAGGCCCATCATGGTCAGCGCCAGCACGTCGGCCATCACGCCTTCGCGGCTGCCGGGGTCGGCCACGAAGTTGATGGCCGTGCGTAGGCGTTCGCGTTCGGACAGGGCCGGGGGCGGCGGGATCTCGAAGGGCTGCACGAAGCTGGTTTCAACTGCGACGTCAGGGATGTTGTTGGAAGAATCTTGCATAGGGGGCTCCAGGCAGTGAGATGGGCAGGTCAGTAGTAGATGAAAGCGTTGCTGGCGCCGAGGGTGTAGGCCGGCAGGTTGTAGCGGTTGGGCGTGTTGACGAAGCGGTTGCCGGTATCGCCGGCATTTATCTGGCTACCGTTGATGCTGTTGTAGCCCATGCTCGAGACGTTGATACAGCGCGAGCTGCCAGCGTGGATGAAGCCATTTTCGCTGGCGTAGTAGCCATGCGCGGCGTTCTGGACGGCGCTGCCGAGGGCATACATGACGCCGCCGGCCCAGGCCTGGTAGCCCACGCGTACGTTGATGGCCTTGGTGCATTCGGCTGCATCGGCCTGTGACCAGGCATGAAGCACGCCGTTGACGTTCGCCAGGAAAGCGATGTCGGCCGTATCGACAACGAGATCGCTACATAGCACATAGGCCTGGAGATCGCTAAAGGCGCCGTTGCGCACATTGGAGATGCGGGACCGGCCGCACCACAGGTGCGCGCCGCCGGAGGCATACATGCCGTGTGGGATGGCAATGCTGCCATCCGGACGGGTGTATTGCGCTGTGTGGGAAGGGCCGGTGATGACGGCTTTTTCCACCAGCGCCGTGCCGCTGGAGTGGGCCGTGACGGCATTGCCCCGGCAATCGTTGATGCGCAGCTCCTTGGCATCCAGGAAGGACTCGCTGGCCACTTCCACCCCGCACTGCTCAAAGCGCAGCGTCCCCGGCATGCAATACAGATCCGAATGGCGCCCCAGGAACAGCCCCCGATGCGTCCAGTGGTCCGCCGTCTGCGTGCCGACGATGGTAAAACCGCTGAACCCGGCCAGGTACTGCCGCTCCAGCACCACGCCATGGGAGTAGCGATCCGTCGCCGGCGTCATGCGCAGGATGCAGTTCTGCGGATTGGTCAGATTGCCCTCGATGCGGATGCGCGAGCCAAAAGGCTGGTGCGACAGCCAGATCTGGTTGCTGGCGTAGTCGCCATCGGCCACCTTGATGAGGATGTCGGACTTGATGGCCTTGCCGGACAGCGCATACCAGGCGTCGGCAATGGTGGCGTAGGGCTTGCCCCGGCCCACTTCCAGCACGGTATAGCCATCCACGCCCCAGCGGTCGACGAAGCCATTGATGCGGGCGTCCAGGCTGCCCATCTTGTTGGCCACCATCTGGGTGAGGGCGTTTTGCGAGGCGATGGCCTCGGTCAGTTGTTGTTCAAGACTCATGGAATGTCTTTCAGGAAGCATAGGGTTGAAGGACCAGGCGGTTGGTGTCACACAGGGCGCGCAACACCACTGCCAGGTGGCTGCTGAGATGCAGGTCCAGGTTGGGGGCTTGCGAGGTGACCTGGAGCTGGCCGTCGACGGCCTCGTCCAAGGCCAGGTCCAGGCCGAGCAGCCACTCGAACTGCGGGCTCTTGTGCCCCAGTTCGGCGCCCTCGGTGGACCAGTAATAGACCAGCGTGTTACCGGCCCAGATGCCCACTTCGCGCACCCAGAAGGACTCGGGTCCGGCGAAGACGGCGTCGAGCCGGATCTGGCTGTCGTTGACGCGCTGGCCGTAGACGGCCACCCGCTCGCGCTCGTGGCGCAGGCTGGTGCGGCGGTCATCGATGGGACCGCCGCTGTCGCCGATGGAGATATGGGTGAGGGTGAGCGCCAGGCCGGTCTGGCTGGCGTTGAACGTCGCCTGGCGGCCGGCGACGGTCTTGGTGGGATGCAGGATCATGATGTGCTCCGGAGTGGTAGAAGGGTCAGCGCAAAGCGCTGTGCGGGGCGCAGCACGGCGGCGCTGCGCGGCTGTACCCGTGCCTGGTGACGACTGCGCACCCGCAGGTCCGCCCGCAACGTGGCCGCCGGCCGCAGCACCCCCGCCATGTGTTCATGCCGCGCCAGCTCCACCGCCACGCGCGCGCGGAAGCGGCTGCGCGCCGGCTTCCAGAAGTGGACCAGGCGCAGCAAGGCGTCGGCGCGCTCGGGGCTCAACGGGCCGCTATCGCTGGCGCTGAGCAGCAGATCGACCACGAAGGTATGCGGCTGCGCGGGCGGCTCGGTCTGCCACCATTCGGTCAGGCGGCTCTTGACGCCCATCAGGTCCAGGGCGCGTTGCAGGGCGTAGCGCGTGCCCTTGAGACGATGCAGGGCGACCGCTTCCTTGAGCAGCGCACGTTGCCTGGCTTCAGGGGCGGTGCAGAAACCGGCGAAGTCCCAGCCGGCGTCGCCCAGCAGATTCAATTGCTCGGCCAGCGTCCGCAAGGCTTGCGCGGGCACGTGCTGGTAGTCGTACAGCACCAGCACCGAGAGATCCAGCGCGGCGGTGCGCGCGCTCAGGGTTTCCAGGCTGCGCAGCGAGAGATCCTGGCGCAGCGGCGGCGGTAGCAGCGTGGGTGCATACGAGCTCGGCATGCCTCAACCCTCCGCGCTGCCGCTGTGGCGCAGGCTGACGCCGGTGCAGCGCGGCCATTGCGCTGGGCCCAGCACCAGGTCGGTGGTCGGGGCCAGCAGCTTGACGCTGTAGACGCCCGCCACATGCAGCGCCTGCACCAGCTGGCTGCACACCACATCGCTGCCCAGACGCGACTGCAGGCGGTCGCGCAGGGCCTCGGCGGCTTCCTGGGCGCGTTGCAGGGTGGCGGCAGCGTCGGCGCTGGTGTACAGGGTCAGCTCGGCGCGCAGGGCGAAGTCCACCGGCTGGGGATCGCGCACCTGCACATGGTCGGTCAGCGGCCGCACCTTGTCGGCGTTGCAGGCGGCCAGCACGGCGGCCTTGACCTGCTCGCCGGGCAAGCCCTGGCGCGTCAGCGGATGCAGCAGCACCACGCCGGGCGGGATGCCGTTGGTGGAGACCAACTGGCCGTTGCGCACTTCCATCTGCGCGCCCAGCACGGCCACGTCGATCACGTCGGGATGGCTGGACAGCACGTGGTAGCGATAGGCCCCCACGCTGGCGGCATTGCTGAACTGCTCGGGCGCCAGCACGATGCGCTGGCGCAGGTGTTCGTCGTCTTCTTCCTCGGCGCCGCCCTGGGTGGTGTCGAGATTGCTGACCTCGGCCACGGCCAGCGCGCCGGTGGGCGAGACCAGGGTGTTGATCTGCCCCGGCAGGAAGCCATTGCCCTGGCCCCCGGCTTCCAGGCACAGCGCCTGCACCTCGATGCTGCGGGCGCCGGCGGCCACGCGCTGTTCGGCGCAGGTGGCGAATTGCACCGCGCCGCCTTGCACCACCACGCCGGCTTCCAGGGTCTGGGCGGTGGCCGGCGGCGGGTCGAAGCGAAAGCGCAGGCGGCAGCCGGCGCGGGCCGCCGGCAGGCGGGTCACGCCGATGTTCTCGCCCAGGTAGTCCAGCACGGGCGCGCGGCTGTAGCGCACCAGGTTCAGCTTGGCAGCGTCCTGGATGGCTTCGCGCACCAGGCTTTCGCGGTAGGCGATGACGTTGACCAGCAGGCGTTCCACCTGGGCCGGATAGAGGGTCTTGCCGGTGAGGGCTTCGAACTGGCGCACCAGTTCGCGGGTGAGCCCTTCGGGGTCGCGCAGGATGAACTGCGGCTCGGGCAGGTCGCGCTCCAGCGGATTCATGCTGCGCCTCCCAGGGCCAGGTGGGTGAGCTGGCGCTCGCCGTCGAGGCTGCCGGCCAGTTGCCATTGCACGCTGCATTGCAGCTGCGCCAGCTCGATCAGGTCCACACTGACCTTGAGCACGGCGATGCGCGGCTCCCACTCGCGCAGGGCGTTGACGGCCTCGCGCACGATGTGCGGGCGCGCGCTGTTGACGGGATGGTCGAGATAGAGATGCAGCTCGCTGCCAAAGAGCGGCCGGTGCGGATCACTGCCACGCGGCGTGGAGAGGATGATGCGGATGCATTGCTCGATGTCGGCCGCATCCACCACCAGTTGACCGAGGCGGTCGTTGGCCAGTCCCTCGGGATGGCCGTCGGACCGGCCAGACAGCGCCGGCTGGAAGAAGCGGTTGGGCAGGTGGAGGATGTCGGTAGCAATCATGCAGCCATGATCGCTGTGCGCGCCGGTGGGGCCGATTAAACCCCTTTAGTTTTGCCTGGCGCGCGTGGTTAGTGCGAGTGATGGTTGGAATTGCCGCCCGCATCCATCACCGTGCCCGAGGCCTGCACATTGCCCTGCACGCTGACGTTGCCGCGGATGACCGCCGCACTGGCGCCGCCGCCCGAACCGGCCATGCCGCCCTGGTAGGTGAGCTGGCCCTGCACGGTAAGCGTGCCGGTGCAGGTGGCCTGCGGGGTGTCGAGCAGCACCGACGGGGCCTTCACCGTCACTGCCCCGGCTGCCTCGACGCTGACCGCGCCCTTGCACAGCACCTGCATGGCGCCGCTGCTGCGGTCGTACTCGAGGTGGCCGCCATCCTTGAATTGCAGGCGCAGCTTGTCCGGGCTGTCGCTGGGCGGCGGCGAGGCCGACGAATAGAGCGCGCCGAGGATGCAGCCATCTTCCATATGCCCATCCATCAGGCAGGCTACATGCTCGCCGACGTCCAGCGTCCATAGCACCTGGTCTTGCAGGGTCTTGGGATGCACCACCGGCAGCCAGGCGCTCTGCAGGCCCTCCATGTCGTCGAAGCGCACCCGCGCAAAGCCGGGTTTGCTGGCGCAGACCACGCCCTGCTTGTAGCTCACGCCCAGCGCCGTCATGAGCCCGCTCCCGCCGCATCGGCGCGCACGCGCTTGAGGTCGATCTGGCTGCTGTAGCCATCGCTGCGGGTGATGCGATGCAGGCTCTGGGCGATGCCGTACTTGCCGTCCATGCGGCCGAAGCCGCGCAGTTGCACGTTCACGCCCGCCATCAGGCGCACATTGCCAAAGAGCGTGAGGCTGGCGCTGGTCTGGTCGTCCTGGCTGTGGGCCAGCGCGGCGTCGGCCTTGAGCTTGGCCTGCTGGGCGTTCTCGGCGCGCAGGTTGAGCTTGAGTTCGTCGGCGCTCTGGCGCGCGCCGCTGTCGGCGCTGGCCTCCACGCGCTGGCGTCGCACCTGCTGCTGGCGGCCATCGTGATAGGAGACCGTGGCCGCCTTGACCACGCCCTGGATCTTGTCGCGGAAGCGGTAGCTGCTCACGTCGCCACGCTCGATGACCAGTTCTGGCTTGGACTGGCGCAGCTCGGCGCGGGCGAACAGGCAGATCTTGCCGTGCCGCACCGAGAAGCTGTAGCCGTATTCGGCGGCCACGCGCTTCAAGAAGGCCAGGTCGGTTTCATTGACCTGCGTGACGCGCTCCAGCCGCACCGGGGCGATCTGTCCGCTGACCTGCATGCCATTGCGGCGCGCCACCGTGTTGGCCAGCTCGGCCAGGGTGATGTTCTCGTAGGCGCGGTCGTTGCGGGTGCGCAGCGCCCGCGTCACTCCCGCCGCCAGGGCCTTGATGCGCACGACGTCGGGCGGCCCGTCCAGTTCCACTTCGTCGATCTCGAACTGGCCGCAGGGCAGCAGCGCGCCGGCTTCATAGCCCAGCTGCACCTCCAGCAGGTCGCCGTGCTGCGGGTACCAGGCCCGCTGCCAGCGCCGGTCGGCGTCTTCCAGCACCAGCTCGATGGTGTCGCTCTGGCCTTCCAGGAAATCGGTGTAGCTGATCTCCAGCAGCGAGGGCGAGATGTTGGCGCTGATGTCGCGCCGCTCGTAGCGCACCACCACCTTGGGGGCGGCCACCTGCATGGCCTGGGCCGGGCCTTGCACGGTGGGGGTGTCGCGCAGGGTCAGCGTTTCCATGGCGGCAGCTCCTCGGCGGCGAGTTGCTCGGCGGCGCGGGCCTCTTCCAGCGGCAGCACCGGGATCAGCACCACGCGGCCCGAGGGCAGGATGGGGGTGATGTCCAGGGCGGGGTTGGCCTGGATGATGCGGCCATAGCCGTAGGGGTCGCCGTAGTAGCGCCAGGCCAGGCTGTCCCAGCGCTCGCCGGCGCTGGTGATGTGTTCGATGCAGTCGATGGCGTTCATGGGGGGCAGCGGCAGATGGAGGCGTTCTTGGGCCGCGCCGGCGGGGTCTTGCGCACGGTGCGGGCGGGTTTCTTGCGGGTGCCATGGCTGGCGGGCTTCTCGGCGGCTTGCGCGGGCTGGCGGGCGCGCTGTTCGGCCAGCACGCGCGGGGCGACGTATTCGCGCAGGGCCAGCTTGACCTCGATCCAGAGGGCGGCGCCGTCGGCGGTGGTGCGGTGCAGGGTGAGATCGGCCTCGGTCGGCACGAACCAGCCCTTGTAGTCGCCGTTGGCGTAGACCAGTGGCAGGGCTTCATGGGCGGCGATGGCGGCGCGCAGCTTGTTGAGCTCGCGGGTCGGATCGCAGAAGTCGGCGTGGAAGACCAGCTTCCAGTTGACATCGTTGAGCTTGTCGCCGGTCCATTGCAGGCGCGGCTTGCCGTCGATGAGGGCGTGCTCGGCATAGTTGGCGGCGAACTTGCCCTGGACCTCGGCGCTATAGCTGATCAGCGCAAAGGAGATCTGGCCCAGCAGCGCATGCTGGTAGTGGGCGCCGGAGTGCCGCTGCAGGGCGGCCAGCGCCGCCGGTAGCGAGGAAAGTAGTGACATCAGAAGGCCCTTCGTTGTTGTTCGCCTTGCAGCCGCCGCAGCAGCTGTTCCAGTTCCTGCATGGACAGGCGCATGGCCTGCTCCACCGCGCCGCGCGCACCGGACGCGCCGGCCACGTGCACCGTCGGGGAGAAGTGCAGCACCATGCCCGCGCCCGCTGCGCTGGCGCGGTGGCCCGTGGGCGCAGGCGTACTCCCGGCCAGCACGGCGCTGGCCTTGGCCACGCCGGCCATCTGTCCGGAAGCCTGCCGGACGGCGCCCAGCTTGCTCTGTATGCCCTGTTGCGCACCCTCGCCGATGTTGGCGCCAAAACCCATGAAGACCCGGCTGGGCGAGGAAATGCCCAGCAGCGACTTGAACTTGTCGCGGATGGCGCTGCCCAGCTTGCTGATGGTCTCGACCACCTTGGTCCAGCCCTGGCGGATGCCTCCGACCAGGCCGTCAATGATCTGCCCGCCGATCTTGAGGAAAGGATCGAGGAAATTCTTGACCCGCCGGATGCCCGCCATGAGGCCATTGAAAAGCGTGCCGGCGAACCGGCTGATGGGCCGCCAGTTGCGCCAGATCACCTCGGCCAGCTTGAAGACCAGCCGGATCACCATCCCGATGGGATTGGCCGTGAGCGCCATCCCGAAGCCGCGCGCGCCCACGCTGAGCAGGCCGAAGGCCACCCGGCCCGCGCTGCCCAGCAGGCGCAGGCCGCGTGCAGCCACCCCGGCCAGCCGGCCCACGCCGGAGAGCATGCCGCGCAAGCCCTTGCCGATGATCCCGCCGGGCTTGACGGTGGGCGCGCCCAGCTTGGGCAGCGGACCGCCGAACTTGATGCGCCTGCCGCGCGCGGCGCGGCGGCCCATGCGCGAGGGGGGAGCTTCGTCGTCAGAGGCGCTCATGCGTCCGGCCAGCCCCAGGGCCGTGCCGCGCACGACCTTGATGGCGCCGCCCGCAAAGCTCAAGGCGGTCGCGCCGACCACCAGGGTGCCGATGGTGGCGGCCAGTTTGGGATGGGCGTCGATGAAGCCGGTCAGCCCCCGCACCAATTGCGTGACGATGGGCAGCAGGGCCTGCATGGCCGGGATGAGCGCATTGCCCAGGGCGATCTTGAGGTCATGGGTGGTCACCTTGAAGGCATTGAGCTGATCGGTCATGCCCTCGCCACGGCGTTGACCCATGGCGTCGATGACCAGGCGGCCATCGGCATCCTTGCCGCTGCTGATGTCATTGATCATGCCCGGCAGCTGGTTCTTGCTGCTCAGTTCAGCCAGCAGATAGCTCACCGCCTGCATGTCGCCGAACAAGTCCTTGAGCCCAGTCTCCTTGCCCAGTTGCGCGAACAGCGCCTGGTGCCGCTGCAAGAGCTGCTGGCGCTGCACGGGATCGGTGATCTGGCCCATCTCCAGGGCCAGTTTGTTCAGTTGGTCGCCGGCTTTGCTGGAATTGCGTTGCAGCTGGTTCATGAACAGATCGATGCCGGTCGCCACCGGGTCTTGGCCGGCCACCGAGGCGCCGCGCAGCTTGCCCAGCAGATCCACGCCCCGCTTGCTGAAGGCGCGCACGCTGTCGGCGCCGCTGAGCTTGCTGAGGAAGTGTTCCAGGTTGTCCGCCGCCTCCTTGCCATTGCCCGCCGTGCGCGCCGACACTTGCAGGCGCGCCCCCAGGTTGACCACGGCCTGCTCGCCCTTGACGCCCAGATCGCCCAGGTAGCCGCCCAGCTTGGGCAGGCTGGCGGCCATCTCGTCCATGGAGACGCCGCCGAGCTTGCTGGCCTTGGCGACCTGGTTGAAGGCCAGCTCCATCTTCTTCACGCCCAGGGTATCGAAGGTGGTGGCCAGGCCGCTGATGACGGTCGTGTCCCGGCGGGTGGCGTGGGCGGTCTTGGCCAGCACCGGCAGCAGGGTTTTGGCGCGGTCGGCACTCATGCCGCCGTCGACCAGGGATTGCATCATCCCGGCCACCTTCTGGTGATCGACATTCATGCTCACCGCCGCCTGGCGCACGGACTTGGCCAGGTCCACCTCTTTCTCCCGGGTCAGGTTGGCGCTGATGGCGATGTCTTTGATCAGGTCTTCATACGCGGCGGCGGCGTTCAACACGCCATGCAGCTGCTGGGCCGTGGCACGGGCTTGCTCCATCTGGTGCAGCCCTTGCTCGCTCAAGGCGGCCCCCTGGGCTTGCCAGCGTACGCTGCGCAGGGGCGCTGCGGCCTTGGGCAGGCCGGCTGTCATGCGGGACAGTTGCGCGCCGATCTGCTCCAGCGCTCGGGTGGACTTCTGGGCCTCGAAAACCAGGTCGGCCAGGGATAGACGCAGGCCGGCCAGGTCCAGGTCAGGTGCTTGTGTCATGGGCTCTCTACTCTTCTTTGCCGGGTGTCAGGACGCGAGGGGGGAGGGCAAGGAGGCAGGATTCAATCCTCCTCGCTGGCGCGCCGCTGGGCGGCGGCCTGCTCCTCGATCTGCTGGCAGGCCAGCTCGATCCAGCGCAGGAAATCATCGGCGTCGAGCGCCTCGATCTCCTGCGGGCCGAAGCGGAACCAGCGCGCCAGCAGGGCCGCGCCCTGCCAGTAGTCACTCTCCGAGACCCGCCACGCTGCGAAAGGCTTCCATCACCTGGCGCACATCGGCCAGGGTCAGGGCGTCGGTGTCCTCGATGGTCAGCTTTTCCTCGGACAGCGCGCAGACCATGTGCCAGACCTGCTCCTCTTCGTCCTGGGCCAGCCGCTGGGCCAGCTTCAGGTCGCGCCGGGTCGGCTGGCGGCTCAGGGTGATGCAGCGCACTTCGCCATTGGGGGTGGTGATGGGCGTCTTCAGTTCGATGCGCGTCATCGCTTAGCCTCCGATGTGCAGACGGTACTGGTCCAGCTTGTCCACGCCATTGACCTTGTAGATGTTGGCCATGGCGTCGACCTCCAGCACGTCGCGGCCGCCCACTTGCTGCTTGATGTAGGTCGCATAGAACTTGCTGGTGAACTCGGCCTTCTCGTTCTGCTTGAAGTCGCCCATGGGCACTTCATAGAAGGAGGCGGTCAGGTAGATCACGTAGGGCTTCTGGTCGATGCGGCCCTGGCTGGTGTGGGTCTCCAGGTTGCCGCGCGCCTGCAGCTGTACGGCGCTGAAGGGGTCCAGGAGCTTGCACCAGACTTCCGGGTAGAAGGAAGTCCACTTGATTTCCCCTTCCAGTGCCTCGATGCCGCTGGGCAGCTTGATGGTGCCGATCATGCCCACGGCCTTGTGATCGGCCATCTTGAACTTCACGGTGGGCAGCTTGAATTCATCGGCGCGGCCCAGGAGGCTGTTGCCGTTGATGTAGATGTTGGCGTTGGACAGGTTGTTGACCTGGATTTTTCCGCTCATGTCAGGCTCCTTTCATTGATGGGGAAGGCGCTCAGGCCTTCTTGCCCAACTGGTTGAGATAGTCGATGTTGATGCTGGCCCGGTAGGACACCCGCTCGGCCGGCGTAGGCGGCATGAAGTCGTAGGTGATGGTCAGGTGGCCGGCGGCCAGCTCGGTGGGGTCGTTCTGGGCCGGGTCGTACCAGGCGCGGCCATCGATGATGGCGCCGTCGGCCTTGAGCTTGCGCAGGAAGCGGTTGCCACTCTCGACCACATCGTCCACCAGGGCGTTGTCCAGCGGACGGTCGCTGTATTGCAGGGTGAAGTACTCCAGGCTCTCGGCGATGACGTCGGCCACGCGACGCACGCACAGGAAGTTCTTGGGATGCGTGCTGGCGGGGAAGGCCGCGCTGCGGTTGCCCCAGATGCGCAAGCCCGTGCCGAAGCTGTTGAAGACCGTGATCACGCCGGCGGCGTTGAGCAGGTTGGCTTCGCAGTTGGGGTCGTTGATCATGGCGTCGATGGGACGCTCCACGCCGGTGGCGCCCAGCAGTTCGGTATTGGACAGGCTCCACCAGTAGCCATTGTCCTGGTCCTTGCGGCTTTGCGCGCCGGCGGCAAAACTCGACAGCGGGCGCAGCCTGTCATAGCCGACGCTCGCATCGAACGCCTTCAGGTAGGGATAGCACAGGCCCACGCGGTCGCTGCTGGTGTTGAAGTTGATGCTGCCGGCTGGGCCGCGCCCGGTGATGGCCTGCTGGGGCGTCACGCCAATGGGCGCGTCGATGAAGCTGATGGCGCGCAAGGCCGTGGCCGTGGCGATCAGTTCGGCCGAGACGCTGGCCAGCGAGGCAAACACCGGCGCAATCAGGATCTTGGGATAGAAGCCGAACAGCGCATAGCTGTCGCGCAGGGCCTTCATGCCCAGACGCTGGCCGCTGGCGCCGACGCTGCCGATGACGTCGGCCGGCGTGACCTTGGTGGCGTCGGCGTAGCTGTAGCTGATCTTCAGTTGGGTTGGCGCCGCGACCGTGGAGGCGGCGATGGCGCCATTGCCGATGCGCTGGCCACGGCCGCTGCGCAGGTCGATCTGGTAGTCGGTGCCGGCGGTGTAGACGGTGGCGCCATTGGCGCTCTTGATGCTGACGGCGGCGATGGCCGGGCGGCTGGTGCGGAAGCTGCCGTCGGCGGCCACGTTGACCACTTCATCCACCACGCTGGTCTTGTGGATCGCCGGGTCCAGCACGTTGACCACGACGCAGACCGTGCCCTTTTGCTGGTAGATGTGCTGGAGCGCATCCAGGATGGTGCTGCCGGCGATGTCTTCGCCGAACTGCGCGAAGTCGCGCTCGTTGCTCACCAGGATGGGGGTGTTGACCGGACCGGCCGCAGCGGTGCCGACGATGCCGATGACGGCCGTCTTGACCAGCTGTACCGGGCGCGGTCCCTTGTCGATTTCAATGGTTTCTACGCCGTGCAGGTAGCTTGCGGGCATGGGGTTCTCCTTGGGCAAATCAGTGAAAGCACCGCTCAGGCCGAAGCCAGTGGGTGCAGCAGGCCCTGGTCGAGCAGGGTGCGGGTCAGTTCGTGGTCGGCCGGCAGGTCCACGGTCTGGTCGTGCCAGAGCATGAGCTCATGGTCGTGCAGCGCGCCGGCCGCATCCGGCAGGCGCAGCGTGACGGCCGAGTGCGGGCCGGTATAGCGGTAAGGGGTAGACATCTGGAACTCCTTGGATGGTCAACGGAAGGAAGTGGCGGGGCGCAAGGGCCCGGTTCACGTTGCTCATCCTGCCCGGCGCAGCAGGCCAGGCACAGTAAAGAGCTTGATTGCTTGAGCCGGTCGCAGGCGGGCTGCGAGCGGCTCAAGCAGGGTGGGAGGCGGGGGAAGGGGAAGGGACCGCGCAGGCAAGCCAGTCAGGCCGGTAGTGCTTGCGGACGTAAGGCTTGCGGCTTGCAGGCTTCAGAGCGGATGGCCGTGCCAGACCACGCGGCCGACGATGTCCAGGCGGGCCACTTGTTGCGCATCCAGTGTTTCGACGCCGTAGAAGGGATTGTCCGCGCCGATCTCGATCTGGCCGGACAGGCGCTGGCACAAGCGTCGCACCACCAGCATGCCATTGACCGCGATCGCATACAGCCCATCGCGCCAGGACTGGGCGCTGCGGGTATCGAGCAGCAGCAGGTCGCCCTGGGCCACGGTGGGGGCCATGGCGTCGCCGTTCATGTCGATGAGCGCCAGCTGCGAGGGGTCCAGCCCCATCACCCCGGTCAGCCAGTGGCGGCGGAAGGCCAGGTGATCGACGATGGTGTCGTCGCTCAGTTGCGCCTGGACGCCCGCAGCGGGCAGGGCGTGACGCGGCACCCGGATCATCTCCTGGTCAGCGCTGGCGCCCAGGGCGGCGCGCACCATCTCTGCATTGCGGCTCTTCAAGGCCAGGAACAACTGCTGGATCTGCTGCTGTTCCTGCGCCGTCAGCCCCGGCACGTCGCGGGTGATCTCCGTGCCGTCGCGGATCGATTTCAGGCGCAGCAGCTGCGCGTGCTGTTCCGGCTGCAAGAACATCTCCCCCTCATCGGCCAGCAGCCACTGCGGATTGACCCGCCAGTGCTCAGCGGCCAGCTCGGCCTCGCCGGGGCGGATCTTGCTCACCCGTCCGGAAAAAAGATCGTCGATGCGCTGACGGTTGCAGCCAAAGACCGCCGCCAGCTCGGCGCGGGTCTTGCCGGTGGCATTTAGAAGAATTTGTAATTTTTGCGGAAAAGCCATGGTATGAGAGTTGGCTGTAAAAAACAGTGTAAATTACATGGCGGAGTGCCGTACTCCAAAACCGCCAAGGAGTCTCTCGATGATAGAGCCGTACAAATTGAGCGCCGCCAAGCGGCGCATCCACGAGCAGGGCAAGACGATCGCGCAATGGGCCCAGGAACACAACTTTGAGCCGCGTCAGGTCTACCTCGTCATCAATGGCACCCTCAAGGGGCGCAATGGTCGCGCCCACGAGATTGCCGTTTCCCTCGGGCTTAAATCATCAGAATGATTTTCGCACAAGAAAATCCTTTTGCACAGAAATTACAGTTATGAATCAGAAACACTCGGTAAATTACCATTGCGAGAGCCAGCAGCGCATCCTCAAGGTCTTGCTCTGCCTATTTGGTCACGAGATCGACGGACTCACGCCAGGCCAGGTGGCCAAGCTGGCCGGCACCACCGCCCCCAACGCCACGCGCGACCTGTGGAACCTGGAAGCCGCCGGCCTGACCGAGCGCCTGCCGGGCGGCGAGCGGGTGCGCATCAGCCCGCAGATCGGCCGCCGCGCCCTGGCCACGCTGCAGACCTTCGACCGCGCCCAGCGCCACCTGGCCGAACTGAGCCAGCGTTACCTGCCCAACCATCACGCTTAAGGAGCGCCTTGCATGCCACGTCCCCCCCACCCCGAGGCCAGCCTGATCGATCCGGTCGATCCCGCCGCATTGGCCAGCCTGTCCGAGAGCGCCAACGCCATGGCGCTGATGAACCAGGAGCGCAACGCCGCCGCCCAGGCCATCGCCCTGCAACTGGGCTATGAAGGCAGCCTGGCCGTGGGCGCGCTGGAAGATGAGATCCGCTTCTACCAGCGCCGCACCGTCGAATCCCTGCTGGAGCTCGGCAAGCGCCTGCTGGTGCTCAAGGAGCTGACCCCGCATGGCCAGTTCGAGCAACGCGTGGAGATGCTGGGCTTCAGCTACCGCTCCGCCGCGCGCTTCATGCAGGCCGCCATCAAGACTTCCAAATCTGCCAATTTGGCATTGTTGAGTTCCCAGGTGAAGAGCGCCAGCGCCTTCCTCGAACTGGTGACCCACGACGACGACACCCTCGACGCCCTGGTGCAGATGGATGAGATCGACCGCATGAGCGCCACCCAGTTGCGCCAGACCCTGCGCGATCTGCACGGCGATCTCCAGGCCAAGGACAAGGTGCTCGACGACGCGCATAGAAAACTCACGGACCTGCAAGTCCAGATGAACAAGAAAGTTGTCGCTCAGACTGATTGGCCAGACGCCCTGTCGCCTTTGACAGATCAGATTGCCGCCGCCGGTCGCAAGCTGGCGCAAGCCGCCGGTGAGCTGGAAAACTGCCGCATCACGCTCTTTTCCGTCGCCGAGGGTTTGCCCGAGGCGCAGCGCAGCCAGTTCGAAACCGCGCTGGCGCATGTGGCCGAGGTCTACGAGCAGGCGCTGGCGCGCGGCGAGCGCGACCTGGTCCGCGAGCGCGCCACCTTCGAGAAGACGCTGGGCGCCTATGCGCCGCAACCCGGTTGAGGCAGGTGCGCCATGGCCGATCAACCTTCCGCCGAACTGCTGCAGGCGCTGCTGGCCCTGCGCGAGCGCATGGCCGCCACGCCCTATGGGAGCGGCACTGCGCTGGTCCATCGCTTTGCGCAGATGCTGGGCAAGAATCCCAACACCATCTACACCTGGCTGCGCACCTACGCCGGCTACCGCAGCGGCCGCAAGAAGCGCGCCGACGCCGGCACCACCGTCTTGCCCGAGGAGACCCTGCACTTCATCGCCGCCGCCAAGCGCGAAGGCGTGCGCGGCAATGGCAAGGCCACGCTGCCCACGGCGGTGGCCATGAACATCGCCCACGGCAATGGCATCGACGTCACGCTCTCCGAGAGCCGCATCAACGCCCTCATGCGCCAGCGCCGCCTGGATGCACGCGCCCAGCAACAGGCGCGCTCGCACCAGGTGCTGCGCAGCCTCTATCCCAACCACGTGCACCAGATCGATCCCTCGCTGTGCCTGATCTATTACACCCCGCGCGGCCAGGCCATCATGCGCGACGAAGAGTTCTACAAGAACAAGCCCGCCAGCCTGGACAAGGTGCGCCTGCAGGTGTGGCGCTATGTGCGCTATGACCATGCGTCCGGCGCCCTCGATGTGCGCTACTACGAAGCGCTGGGCGAGAACCAGCATTGCCTCTTCGAATTCCTGCTGCACACCTGGGGCCAGCAGCCGCACCGCCTCTCCCATGGCGTGCCGCGCCTGCTGCTGTGGGACAAGGGCAGCGCCAACACCAGCTTCGCCATCCGCCGCCTGCTCGACGCCCTCGGGGTCGAACACCGCACCCATGCGCCCGGCCACGCCTGGGCCAAGGGCGGCGTGGAGCAGGGCAACAACCTGGTGGAAACCCATTTCGAAAGCCGCCTGCGTTTCGAGCCCGTCGACACGGTGGCACAGCTCAACGCCGCTGCCGCCGCCTGGGTGCGCGACTTCAACGCCAACGCCATCACCCACGTCGATTGCCGCGTCGTGCGCCAGAGCGGCCAGCCCATGGTGCGCGACGCCCTGTGGCAAAGCATCCTGCGCCATCCCGGCGCGCTGCTGCAATTGCCCGAGCGCGCGGTCTGCCAGTGGTTCCTGGGCGGACGCGAACATACCCGGGTGGTGCGCGACCTGCAGATCAGCTTTGCCCATCCCGAGCTGGGCGCCACCGCCCACTACGACCTCTCGCCCTGGGCCGCCAGCCTGGGCAATGGCCAGAAGCTGCGCGTGACGCCGCTGCTGATGCAGCAGGGCGCGCTGCGCATAGAGATCGACCGGCCCGGCGCAGAGGCCTTGCTGGTGCAGGTCGCCCCGATGCGCGATTTCGACGATTATGGCCGTCCCGCGCACGCCCCCGTGCTGGGCCAGGACTATGCGCGCGCGCCCGTGAGCGCCAGCCAGCAAGCCGCCCACGCGCTGGCGCAAGCGGCCTGGGGAGACGGCGCCACGCCCGAGCACGCCGAACGCCAGCGCGCCCGCCAGGCCAAGCCCTTCGCCGAGCGCAACGGCGGCCGCGGCCTGGTGGCGCACAGCCACCTCGGCCAGGCCAGCCTGCCCACGCGCCTGCTGCCGACGGCCCAGCCCTTGCATACCCCCGCGCTGCAACAGCAGCAACGGGCCGGCCAGGCCAGCCAGGTGCTGAGCGTGCCGCAGGCCGTGCGCCGCCTGCGCCAAGCGCTGGGAGAGCACGCCCCGGCCGACCTGTACGGCCAGCTCAAGGCGCGCTTCCCCGCCGGCCATGTGCCGCTGCAGTGGGTGGAACAATCCATTGCCGCATCCAGCCTGGTGGCGCTGGATCAGCAGGCAGACTGGGCGGTGAAGTGACATGACCTTTCCCTCTCCCCCGCCTTCCAGGCTTCCCATGCTCCTGCCCAAGCACAGTCTCACCCCAGCGACTTGCCGCCATTTCGGCTTGCTGGTCGATCCCTTCAGCAACGAATTGCACAGCGCCCAGGACGTCTTCCTCAGCCCCGGCCTGCGCTATGTGCGCGAGAGCCTGTGGCAGCACGTCCGCCATGGCGGATTGCTGGCGTTAGTCGGTGAATCCGGCAGCGGCAAGAGCACCGCCCTGGGCGCCCTGCGCGAGCGGCTGCGGGAAGAAGAGCGCGACTGCGTGCTCATCGAACCCAGCGTGCTCTACATGGAAGAGAACGACCGCAAGGGCAAGACCCTCAAGAGCGCCGCCATCGTCCAGGCCATCCTCAGCACGCTCGCGCCCACGCTCACGGCCAGGCGCGACGCCGAAGCGCGCGCGCGGCAGATGCAGCAACTGCTGTGCAGCGGCCACCGCGCCGGACGTCGCCACCTGCTGGTCATCGAAGAAGCGCATTGCCTGCCCACGGCCACGCTCAAGCATCTGAAGCGCTTTGCCGAGTTGAAGGATGGGATGGCGCCCTTGTTGTCCATCCTGCTGGTCGGGCAAACCGAGCTGGCGCGTCGGCTGCGCTTGAACCCCGCCGAACTGCGCGAGCTGGCCCAGCGCATCGACGTGATCGAATTGCCGCCGCTGGGGCGGGAATGGGCCGATTACCTGGCCTTCAAGTTCAGCCGCGTGGGCCTGCCGGTGGAGCGCATCCTCACCGCCCAAGGCGCGCAGGCCCTGCGCGAGCGTCTTGCCCCCGCTGGCTCCGCCGCCGCCAGCCAGCTTTATCCCCTGGCGCTGGCCAATCTGTTGCGCGCGGCCATGAACCTGGCCGCCAGCCTGGGTGCGCCGCGCGTGGACGCCGATATTGTCAAGGATCTGTGAGGCGGCCTTTGGCCGCTGCACACACTGCATGGAGAGAGAGATGAAGGACGCGATGCAACTGGAGTTTCCGCCGGAGTATCCGGAACTGCTGGAACAGATGGGACAGATCATCGGGCGCAAGCTGGTCGAGCACGGCCTCGGGCGCGAACAGGCGCAGAGCGCCGCCTTCGAGATCGCCGAATCGATCCGCACCGAGATCGGCGGGGTGCAGCAATATATCCCGCGCGGCTTGCGTTTCCAGCTCTCGCGCCGGGATCAGGAGATCTTCGAGAAATTCAACGGCCAGAACTATCATCAGCTGGCCCATAGTTATCACCTCTCCGAAATGCAGGTCCGCAACATCGTCAAGCGCGGCCTGGCGCGAGAGCGCGCCGCGCGCCAGGCCAGCCTGCTCTGAAGCTGGCTTCTCGCGGGGCCCTGATGCAAGTGATAAAGGCCTTTAATGGCGTGGCGGGCAGCCGGGCTGCAAGATGCAGGCATGCAAAATTCACGCTCCCTCGACGACTTGTTGCCGGCCGTACGCCAACGCGCCCAGGCCTTTCTCGATGTCTGCCAACGGCAAGGCATCGAGCTGCTGGTCACCTCCACCTACCGCGACCTGGACAGCCAGGCCGCGCTCTATGCCCAGGGCCGCACCCTGCCAGGCCGGCGCGTCACCAACGCCAAGCCCGGCCAGAGCTATCACAACTGGCGCGTAGCGCTGGACGTGGTGCCGCTGCGCGCCGGCAAGCCCGTCTGGGGCGCCATCGGCGCTGACGGCGCCTTGTGGCAGCGGGTGGGCGTGCTGGGTGAATCGGTCGGTCTGGAATGGGCTGGCCGCTGGACGCGCTTTCCCGAGCTGGCCCATTTCCAGTACACCGGCGGCCTCACGCTGGCGCAGCTGGCGCAAGGCTGCCAGCCTGACGGAGCGACCCCATGAGCGCCCTGCTGGCCGCACCGCTGCTGGAACTTGGGCGCACCCTCATCGGCAAGCTCTGGCCCGATCCCCAGGCCCAGGCTGACGCGCAGTTCCGGCTCCTGCAACTGCAGCAGGCCGGAGAATTCAAGGAACTGGAACGGCAGTTGCAACTGATGCTGGCCCAGTCCGACGTCAACCGTGAAGACGCCCGCAGCGGCAGCAACTTCCGCGGCGGCTGGCGGCCCTTCATCGGCTGGGTGTGCGGCCTCGGGCTGGCCTATCAATTCCTGCTGCGCCCCCTGGCCAACGGCGTGCTGGCCGTGCGCGGCCACGGCATGCCCATGCCCGAGCTGGACACCAACACCCTCATGGCCCTGGTGACCGGCATGCTGGGTTTCGGCGGCTTGCGCACGTTCGAGAAGCAGCGAGGCCTGGGATGAGCGGATTCACCACACCGGCCGACCTGCGCATGCTGGACAATTATCAATGGCAATTGCTGCGCGCGTTCGACTATCACATCGGCGGCTATCCCAGCCAACGGATCGTACGCGTACCGGCCGGCACGATTACCGATCTGGCCAGCGTGCCGCGCTGCCTGTGGGCGGTCTTTCCCCCGCATGGCCGCTATGCCAAGGCCGCCATCGTCCACGACTACCTGTATGAAAGCGCCATCGGCAGCAAGCGCGAGGCCGACCGGATCTTCCTGGAAGCGATGGTCGTGCTGGGCGTGCCAGGGTGGCGGCGCTGGGTGATGTATCTGGCGGTGCGACTGTTTGGGCGCGGGCGGTATGGACGCGACCGACGAGAGGGGCCGGACGGACGTCGGTGCGGGAGGGAGCGAGATGGCGATCGAGGTTGATTTCTGGCATCTGGTCGGGTTGCTGCTGGGTTTCATAGGCAGCTTGTGCAGTTTTGCGATGGTGCTGGTCAGGCAGATCGACACGCGCATTGATCGCCAGAACGAGCGGATCAGCCGGATCGAAGGTTTATGGCAAGAGACGCAGGCGAGGTTGCCGGTGGAGTATCAGCGTCGCGAAGACGCGATCCGTTTCGAGACCGTCCTCAACGCCAAGCTCGACAGCATTGGCGCGCGCATTGAGCGACTGATGGAGAAGGCCTATTGAAACCGGCGCAGCGACTTGCCGGCCCTGCCGCGTTATCGCGCAGCGCCTGGGCGGGGGAGCGGCGTTGGGCGTCAGGAAGGTGGGGGAGTTGTATTTTCCAGCTGTGCAAAGGGGATATCGGGCAGGTAGCCGGAGACCGGCAGAGCTGGGGGTGCTGGGGGTTTATCGCTGTTGGGGCGGGGGGAATTTGGTGCTTGCCTACACGGTGGACCCCACTGCAAACATGCCGCCGAACGGATGCCTCATGTTATCTACCCATCCATGCGCCCAGATCATGGCAGCATGCACAGATATCATTTCCGCCGGCCTCCCGCTCACCCTATCATCGGCCGAACATCCAACGTCCAACATGAGGGGAGAGCATGCAGGCAAGTACATTACCAGCCGACGGGATTGTGTCGGTCAGCAACCAGCAGCGCCGACGGGCTATCGTCGCCACTGTCATCGGCAACGGTCTCGAATGGTTCGACTTCACCGTCTACAGTTTTTTCGCAGTGATCATCGCCAAGCTGTTCTTCCCGACCGGCAATGACCTGACTTCGCTGCTGCTGGCCGTGGCCACTTTCGGCGTCGGCTTCTTCATGCGCCCGGTGGGCGGTATCCTGCTGGGCATCTATGCCGACCGCGTGGGCCGCAAGGCCGCGCTGTCGGTCACCATCCTGCTCATGGCCGTGGGCACCACCATGATCGGCCTGGCCCCGACCTATGAAAGCATCGGCTTGTTCGCGCCGCTGATCATTGTCGTGGCGCGGCTGCTGCAAGGCTTCTCGGCCGGTGGCGAGATGGGGAGCGCCACCGCCTTCCTCACCGAATACGCTCCCGAGCGCGAGCGCGCCTATTACTCCAGCTGGATCCAGGCCAGCATCGGCGTGGCTGTGCTGCTGGGTGCGGCCGTCGGCACCTTCGTCACCGCCAGCCTGGACGCCGCAGCGCTGGCCAGCTGGGGCTGGCGTCTGCCCTTCCTGCTGGGCATCATCATTGGCCCGGTGGGTTACTACATCCGTCATCACCTCGAAGAAACCCCGACCTTCCTCGAAGAAAAGGACAAGACCGATTCACCCTTGAAGGAAGTGATCCGCAACTTCCCGCGCGAGACCTCGGCCAGCTTCTCCATGGTGATCCTGTGGACGGTCTGCACCTACGTGTTGCTGTTCTACATGCCGACCTATTCGGTCAAGGTCCTGAAGCTGCCGCAGACCACCGGCTTCATCGCGGGCATGGTAGGGGGTCTCTGCATCATGGTGCTGGCCCCCATCGTCGGCCGTCTCGCCGACCGCATCGGGCGCCGTCCGTTGCTCTCCGGCTCGGCGGCCTTGATCCTGATGCTGGCCTATCCCATGTTCGCCTACATCAACAGCGCTCCCAGCCTGTCGACGCTGCTGATCTTCCAGCTGGTCTTCGGCACCCTGATCGCGGCCTATACCGGCCCCATCCTGGCGGCGTTCTCCGAACTGTTCCCGGCCAAGGTGCTCTCCACCGGCCTGTCGGTGGCCTACAACCTGGCCGTGACCATCTTCGGCGGCTTTGCGTCCTTCTTCATCACCTGGCTCATCGCCGCCACCGGCAGCACTATGGCCCCCGCCTTCTACGTGATGATCGCCGCTGCCATCAGCTTCGTCGGCACCCGCTTCGTGCGTGAGCCGCAGTATCTGCAACCACATTGAGTTTTGCCATGACCAAGATTCTCCTGAAGGGCGGTAACGTCCTCGATCCCGCACTCGGCAGCCTGTTCCCGCGCCATGATGTCCTGATCGACAAAGACCGCATCGTCGATGTCTCCGCCACCCCGCTGGAGGTGAGTGGGGCGCGCGTGATCGACGTGGCCGGCAAGACCGTCATGCCGGGCCTGATCGATTGCCACGTCCACGTGCTGGCCTCGCTGGCCAACCTGGGGCTGAACGCGTTGCAACCCGGTTCGCTGACGTCGATCCGCGCCCTGCCCATCGTCGAAGCCATGTTGAACCGCGGCTTCACCAGCGTGCGCGACGCCGGCGGCGCCGACTGGGGCCTGGCGCAAGCCATTGCCATCGGCCTGGTGCCAGGGCCGCGTATCTTCCCCTCGGGCAAGGCGCTGTCGCAGACCGGCGGCCATGGTGACTTCCGCCCGCGCTCCGATGTGCTGGAGCCCTGTTCCTGCGCCTTCCGTGCCGGCGCCATTGCGCGCGTGGCCGATGGCGTGGATGCGGTGCGCCTGGCCGCTCGCGAAGAATTGCAGAAGGGCGCGACCCAGATCAAGATCATGGCCTCGGGCGGCGTCGCTTCGCCCACCGATCCCATCGGCAATACCCAATACAGCGAAGATGAAATCCGCGCCATCGTGGCCGAAGCCGAAGCCGCGCAGACCTATGTGATGGCGCATGCCTACACCGGCCGCGCGATTGCCCGCGCCGTGCGTTGCGGCGTGCGCACCATCGAGCACGGCAACCTGGTCGATGCCCAAGCCGCTCGCGTGATGCACGAACACGGCGCTTTCGTGGTGCCTACGCTGGTGACCTACGATTCGCTGGCCCGCGATGGCGCTCGCCTGGGGCTGCCGCCAGATTCGGTGGCCAAGATCGAATCGGTGCGCCAGGCTGGCCGCGACTCGCTGCGCATCTATGCCGAGCACGGCGTGCAGATGGGCTTCGGTTCCGACCTGCTGGGTGAGATGCATCAGGACCAGTCGCAGGAGTTCATCATCCGCGCCGAGATCCTGGGCAATCTGGAAACCATCCGCTCGGCGACTTCGATTGCCGCCGCCATCCTGCAGCGCGAAGGCGAGCTGGGCACCGTGCGCGCCGGCGCGCTGGCCGATCTGATCGTGGTCGACGGTAACCCGCTGCAGGACATCACGCTCCTCACCGGCCAGGGCGAGCACCTCTGTCTGGTCATGCAGGCAGGCCACATCCACCGCAGCCGCTGACTCCCAGCGCTGCGTCTTTTTTCGCCGCGGCTTTCCACCAGCAACAGGAAAGCTGCGGCGGGCATGCTTTTCGCTCTACCATCTCGATCTGGAGACCTTTCGAGCTGGAGCGCCGACCATGCGTATATCGCCACTTCCCCCCTTGCCCTCGCTGATCGCCTTTGAGGCCGCCATGCGCCATGGCAGCTTTACCCGCGCCGCCGCCGAGCTGCATCTTACGCAAAGCGCCATCAGCCGCCAGATCGCCCAGCTGGAGCGCTTCCTCGGCAAGAAGCTGTTCCTGCGCGAGCCGCGTGCGCTGCGACTGACCGTCAGCGGGCAGCGCTATGCCGCTTTGGTGCAGCGCCTGCTGGTCGATTGCGCCGAAGCCACCGAAGACATCATGAAGCGCAAGGGGCACCAGGAACTCACGGTGGCCTGCTCGCAGGGCGTGGCCGTGCTCTGGCTCACGCCGCGGCTGGCGCGCTTTCGCGCCCGGCATCCGGATTGCCACTTGCGCCTGGTCGTCAACGACAGCCTGGCCCAGCTCTCGGAAACCGACTTCGACATGGGCATCTACTTCCTGCGCGATGGCCCGCCCGCCGGCTTGGCCGCGCGCCGGCTGTATGACGAGGAAGTCTTCCCGGTCTGCTCGCCGGGCTACCTGGATGGACGCCTGCTGGCGCCAGAGGACCTGCGCCACCAGACCCTGTTGACCCTCGAGGATGGCCAGCGCCAATGGATGTCCTGGCAGAACTGGATGGCGCACAATGGCATGCCGGATGTGCGCATCGAACACCAGATCCTCTCCAATCAATATCCGGTGCTGCTGCAGCTGGCCATGGAAGGGCAGGGCGTGGTGCTGGCCTGGCGCCACATGATCGACGCCTGCATGGAGCAGGGCCTGCTGGTGCGCGCCTGCCAGGCCAGCGCCAGCCTGGGCGGCGGCTACTACGCCGTGTGGCCGCGTGACCGCATCGAACACGCCGCCGCACGCGCCTTCCGCAGCTGGCTGGTGGCCGAGAGCGAATCCACGCTGCTCTGAAACGGCCCCGTCCCGATACAATGAGGGCTTTCCCGCATCACGGACAGGCCATGACGCAAGCCAAGCCCTACAAGATTCCCGAATCGGTGCTGGTGGTGATCCACAGCGCCGACCAGCATGTGCTCTTGATCGAGCGCGCCGACCAGCCCGGTTTCTGGCAGTCGGTGACCGGCTCCAAGGACAGCCTGGATGAGCCCTTGTCGGAGACCGCCCGACGCGAAGTCGAGGAAGAAACCGGCATCGTGGTGGCCGACGCCGGCGTAGACTCTGTCCATGGTGAGTCCAACCGCGTCCCGCGGGCGCATCTGCGGGATTGGCAACTTTCCAACATCTATGACATCTATCCGGTCTGGCGGCACCGCTATGCGCCGGGCGTGACGAGGAACACCGAGCACGTCTTTGGCCTCCTGGTGCCGCGTGACATTCCGGTGACGCTGGCCCCGCGCGAACATACCCGCCATGTCTGGCTGCCCTATCGCGAAGCCGCCGACCGCTGTTTCTCGCCCTCCAATGCCGAGGCGATCCTGCAGTTGCCGCGCTACCTCGGCACCTAGCCAGCGCTTCGCGCGAGACCGGCGCCGGACAAGAACAAGAGAAAGGTTGCATCGATGAAGCTGCGTGTTGCCACATACAACATCCACAAGGGCGTGACCTCCTTCGCCGGTCGTCCGCGCATCCTGGCGCTCAAGCAGGCGCTGGCGCAACTGGACCCGGACATCCTGTTCCTGCAGGAAGTGCAGGGCCGCCACGATCTCAACGCCCTGCGCCACGCCTCCAACTGGCCGCAGCAAGGCCAGCACGAATACCTGGCCGGCGACACCCATCACGCCGCCTACGGCATGAACGCCGTCTATGACCACGGCCACCACGGCAATGCGCTGATCTCGCGCTTTGAAATCGCATCCATCCGCAACCAGGATGTCTCGGACCACGCCTACGAGTCACGCGGCATCCTGCATTGCGTGGTGCCGGTGGAGGGCGTAGAGGTGCATTGCTACGTGATCCACCTGGGCTTGTTCGCGGGTGGCCGCCGCCGCCAGATCGACGCGCTGATCCAGGCCGTCAGCACCTCTTCGCCCCCTGATGCGCCCTTGTTGATCGCCGGCGACTTCAACGACTGGACCAACCAGTTGAGCCGCACGCTCTACCAGAACCTGGGCGTGACCGAAGTGTTCGACCAGCCGCAACCCAACGCGCGCGGCGTGATGCAGGGCCTGCGCCGACTCGGCGGCTTGTCCGCCCCGATCCGCCCGGCGCGCACCTTCCCGGCCATGATGCCGTGGCTGCGGCTGGACCGCATCTACGTGCGCGGTTTCCGCGTGGAAACTGCGGAGGTCTTGAAGGATGGACCGTGGGCGCGTCTGTCCGACCACGCCCCTATCGTCACCGAACTGCACCTGGCCTGATCTTGCGCCACCTGACCTTTACCGACGGCAACCAGATCGCGCTGCTGCATAGCGGCGCGGGCTTCTATCCCGCCCTGATCAGCGCCATCGATGCGGCGCGCGTCGAGATCTACCTGGAAACTTATATTTTCTCGCTGGACGACACCGGCGTGCTAGTCTGCGAAGCCCTGCAACGAGCCGCAGGACGAGGCGTCGTGGTCTATGTCATCAATGACTGGCTGGGCACCGGCCGGGAAAATACTAACAAATTGCATCTGGCCCTGAGCGCGGCGGGCGTGCAGCATCGTTCGTTCAACCCCTGGTTCCGGCGCGGCGTGGCGCGCAGCCATCGCAAGCTGTGCGTGGTGGATCGCCAGGTGGCGTTTGTGGGCGGCCTCAACATCAATGACGACATGGTCTCTGACCGCGACCACATGACGCCGCTGCCGGCGCCGCGCTGGGATTTCGCGGTCAGCATCCTCGGGCCGCTGGTGCAGGAGATCTATCGTGAAGTGCAGGCCCAGTGGCTACGCGTAGGTCACATGAAACTGAAGGCGCGGTGGCGCAACTTCAAGCGCCTGCGCCACGGCCATAGCGGCCCCGTGCATGATCAGACCCAGGCCGCCCTGGTGGTGCGCGACAACTTCCGCAATCGCCGCACCATCCAGCGCGCCTACCTGCAGGCGCTGGGCCGCGCCCGCGAGAGCGCCTTCCTCGCCAATCCCTATTTCGCCCCCGGTCGCAAGATGCGCCGGGCGCTGGAAGAGGCCGCCATGCGCGGCGTCAAGGTCACCCTGCTGCTGGGCGTGGGCCAGTTCATGATGCAGGATGCCGTGGCCCACTCCTTCTATCCCAAGCTCTTGCGCGCGGGCGTGCGCATCATCGAATATACCCGCACCGAATTGCATGCCAAAGTGGCCGTGGTCGATGACAAATGGGCCACGGTCGGGTCGAGCAACTACGATGGGCTGTCCCTGTTTGTTAATCAGGAAGCCAACGTGGTGGTCCAGGACCCGGCCTTCGCCGGCTTCCTGCGCCAGGAGATCGAAGCGGGCGCCACCCAGGGCCGCGTCGTGCATCTGGCCGACTTCATGCACGTGCCCTGGTACAAGCGCGCAGCCTATGGTGCGGCCTTCCTCCTCTATCGGACGGTAATTCACATCATCACGCTGGGAAAAGATGCCTGAGATATATTTGGCGTCCGCTTGATTTACCGAAAATTCACCGTATCGCATTCCCCGCTGAAATGGAATAAGATGACCGCTCCGGTTTCCGGCGGGGAGCCCAGCGGCTTCCCGTCAATTTCTAATAAAAGGAGCGAGTTATGGATGATGTGGTCATTGTCGCAGCACAGAGAACGGCGATCGGCAAATTCGGCGGAGCCTTGTCGAAGATTGCGGCAGCCGATCTGGGTGCGCAAGTCATCAAGGCCTTGCTGGCCAAGACCGGCATCAAGCCCGAAGCGATCAGCGAAGTCATCCTCGGCCAGGTGTTGACGGCTGGCCTGGGCCAGAACCCGGCGCGCCAGTCGGTCATCAAGTCCGGCCTGCCCGACATGGTCCCGGCCTTCGTGGTCGGCAAGGTCTGCGGCAGCGGCCTGAAGGCCGTGCAACTGGCGGCCCAGGCCATCCGTTGCGGCGACGCCCAGATCGTCATCGCCGGCGGCCAGGAAAACATGAGCGCCTCCCCGCACGTACTGAACAACTCGCGCGACGGTTTCCGCATGGGCGACGCCAAGCTCACCGACACCATGATCGTCGATGGCCTGTGGGACGTCTACAACCAGTACCACATGGGCATTACCGCCGAGAACGTCGCCAAGAAGTTCGAGATCAGCCGCGAAGAGCAGGACGCCTTCGCCGCCGCCTCGCAGAACAAGGCAGAAGCCGCCCAGAAGGCCGGCAAGTTCAAGGATGAGATCGTGCCCATCGAAATCAAGGGCAAGAAGGAAACCGTGGTCTTCGACACCGACGAGTTCGTCAAGCACGGTGTCACCGCCGAATCCCTGGCCACGCTGCGCCCGGCCTTCGACAAGGCCGGTACGGTGACGGCCGGCAACGCCTCGGGCATCAACGATGGCGCCGCCGCCGTGGTGGTGACCTCGGCCAAGCTGGCTGCTGAGCTGGGTCTGCCGGTGCTGGCCAAGATCAAGGCCTACTCCTCGGCCGGCCTGGACCCCAGCATCATGGGCATGGGCCCGGTGCCGGCGTCGCAGCTGACCCTGAAGAAGGCCGGCTGGACCCCGCAGGACCTGGACCTGATGGAAATCAACGAAGCCTTCGCCGCGCAGGCCATTGCGGTGAACAAGCAGATGGGCTGGGACACCAGCAAGATCAACGTCAACGGCGGCGCCATCGCATTGGGCCACCCCATCGGCGCCTCGGGCTGCCGCGTGCTGGTGACCCTGCTGCACGAGATGGTGCGCCGTGACGCCAAGAAGGGTCTGGCCAGCCTCTGTATTGGTGGCGGCATGGGCGTGGCGCTGGCGGTGGAGCGTTGATTCTGTAGACCCGCTTGTTGCAATGAGGAAACGCCGGCTTGCGAGCCGGCGTTTTTTATTTTTCTTGGTTTTTTAGCTCTTTAGTTTTTTAAGTTTTTTAGTTTCTTAGTTTTTGGGCGCTATGCCCGCACCAGTTCAACTGGCCGGATGGAGGATTTCCGGCGGCAACTCCGCCTCGTGGTATTTCTTGTAGATCGTATTGAGTTCCCCATTACTCAGGTTGGTGCGGATCCAGCCGTCGATCTTTTCCTTGAGCCGCGGCTCTCCCTTGCGCAGCCCTACCGCCAGCAGATTGGCCTTGAGCGTGAGCTTGCTCTCGATGTCGCGCGACGGATTCTTTTGATTGACCACCTTCAGCAGCATGGGCGAGGTCGCCCAGATGTCGGCCTGGCCGCTGACCATGGCGGTCATCGAGGTGGCGTCATCGTCGAAACGGGTAATGGTGGCCGAGGATGGCGCGATCTTGGTCAGTTCCTGGTCGTTGGTGGTGCCGCGCGTGGCAATGATCTTCTTGCCGGCCAGGTCGGCCGGGCTGGTGATCTTCATGCTCCTGGGCGCGCCCACCACGACCAGGATGGGCGCATACGGGACGGAGAAATCGATGACCTTGGCACGCTCGGGCGTGATTGAGAAAGCCGAGATGACGATGTCGGCCTTGTTGGTCTGCAGATAGGGCACGCGATTGGTCAGCGTGGTCGGGACCACTTCCAGTTCCAGGCCAAAGTCCTTGGCCATGCGCTGGGCCGTCTCGACATCGGAGCCGATCAGCCTGAGCTTGTCGTCCTTCATGCTGTAGGGCGGCACTGCCAGGTCGATGGCCACGCGCAGCTTCTTGGCGGCCAGGATCGTATCGAGCTGATCGGCCTGCGCCGCACCAGCGCCCAGCAGCAACAGGCCCAACAAAGCCATCTGTACACGCCGGGCAGGGGATGAGGGGGAATGCATGTCTCGCTCCTTGTTTGATGAGTGTTAGGGTAGAACGCCAGCGGGGAAGAGAAAGCTCATAGACCGGTGCCGACAAAGCTGCGCAGTTCCGGCGTGACGGGCGCATCGAGAATCTCGGGGCCGCCCTGTTCCCACACCTGGCCCTGATGCATGAAGATGACCTGGTCGGCGACACGGCGCGCAAAGGCCATCTCATGCGTCACCAGAATCATGGTCATGCCCTCGCTGGCCATCTGCTCCATGACCTTGAGCACCTCGCCGGTCAGTTCAGGATCAAGCGCCGAGGTCACCTCGTCGAACAGCATCAGTTGCGGCTGCAACGCCAGCGAACGGGCGATGGCCACGCGTTGCTGCTGGCCGCCCGACAATTGCTCGGGATAGGCGCCAGCCTTGTCGGCCAGGCCCACCCGCGCCAGCACTTGCTGCGCCAGCGTCTGCGCTTGATCGGCTGGCATGCGCTTGACCGCGGTCGGACCCAGGGTGATGTTCTGCAGCACCGTCAGGTGCGGGAACAGGTTATAGCCCTGGAAGACGATGCCGACGTCGCGGCGCAAGCCGCGCAGGTCCAGCCCCGCAGCGTGCAGGGCATGGCCGCAGACGCTGATCTGGCCGGCATCGATCTGCTCCAGCCGGTTGATGCAGCGCAGGGCGGTACTCTTGCCCGATCCGCTCTTGCCGATGATGGCCACCACCTCGCCGCGTGCAACCTGAAAGGAGACGCCGCGCAGCACGGTGTTGCTGCCGAATCGCTTGTGGACGCCTTGTAGTTCAACGACGGTGTGCATGGAGTTTCCTTTCGAGCGCCCGGCTCCAGCGCGACAAGGGATAACACATGGCGAAGTACAGCAGCGCGGCGCTGCCGAAATACAGGAAGGGCTGGAAGGTGGAGTTGTTGAGCACCTTGGCGTTATAGGAAAGTTCGGCAAAGCCGATCACCAGCGATGCCACCGAGGTGTTCTTGATGACCTGCACCGCAAAGCCCACCGTGGGCGGCGTGGCCATGCGCAGGGCTTGCGGCAGCACGATCATGCGCATGCGTTGCCAGCGGCTCAGGCCGATGCATTCGGCGGCCTCCCACTGGCTCTTGTGGACCGACTGGATGCAGCCGCGCCAGATCTCTCCGAGGAAGGCGCTGGTATAGATCAGCATGGCCGTGGCGGCTGCCGGCAAGGCCTCGACCGTGCCGACGCCGGCCAGCGCCGGCCCATAGAAGCACACACCCATCAGGACCAGCAGCGGCGTGCCCTGGATCAGCTGTATCCAGGCGGCGGCCAGTCGCCGCAAGGGCCGCAGCGCAGAGACCCGGGCCAGCGCCAGCGCCAGGCCGGCCATCCCGCCCAGCAGCAGCGTCAGGCCTGACAGCAGGACCGTGCCCCAGGCCCCCTGCAGCAAGGACAGCAATTGTTCTTCGGACATGGCCGGCCTCACTCAGAGCGGCGTGCCCAGCTTGCGCCGGCGCGTGAAGACCAGTTGCCCCAGCAGCCAGAAGCCGGCCCGCATCAGGCAGGCCAGCGCCAGGTAGGCGGCCCACAACAGCAGAAACACCTCGAAGTTGCGGAAGGTATCGGACTGCACCCGATTGGCCACGCCCAGCAATTCCTCGGCACCCACCGATGAGAGGATGCTGGAGGCCAGCATCATCAGGACGAACTGGCTGGTCAGGGCCGGCCAGACCCGCTCCACCGCCGGCAGCAGGACCACGTGCCAGAACACCTGCGCGGGCGACAGTCCCAGGCAGCTGGCTGCTTCAAGCTGGCCGTGATGGATCGACTCCAGGCCGGCGCGGACGATCTCGCAGCTATAGGCGCCGATGTTGATGACCAGCGCCAGCGTGGCGCCGGCCATGATAGGCATGGTCACGCCCACCGAGGAAAGGCCGAAGATCAGGAAGTAGCACTGGATCAGCAAGGGCGTATTGCGGATCAGCTCGACATAGCCGCTCACGGCCGCGCGCAGCCAGCCATGCCGGCTGCCGCGCGCCACCGCGCAGGCGGCGCCCAGCACGAAACCCAGCAGCGTGGCCAGGAAGGACAGCTGGACCGTGGTCCAGGCGCCCTGCAGCAGCAGCGGCCAATGGGCGGCCACGCTGGCGAAATCGAATTCGTAATGCATGTCTGCTCCTCGCTCGGATGATCGGGCGATGCCTAGGCCTGCAAGCGGCGCAGGTAGCTTGCATCGAGCTGGTCGATATCGGGACAGGCCAGCAGGGCCAGCACCCGATCCACTTCGCTGCGCAGGATCTCCAGCGCCCGCGTCGCACCAGCCTGCCCGCCCGCCGCCAGGCCATAGGTGGTGGCGCGCCCCAGCAGGACGGCGTCAGCGCCCAGCGCAATGGCCTTGACGATGTCGGCGCCGCGCCGGAAGCCGCCGTCGAGCATCACGGTCAGTTGCCCCTTCACGGCCGCCACCACCTCGGGCAGCACGTCCATCGTCGAGAGTGCGCCATCGAGCTGACGCCCGCCGTGGTTGGAGAGGACGATGCCATCCACCCCCAGCGCCACGGCGCGTTGCGCATCCTCTACCTGCATCACACCCTTCAAGACCAGCTTGCCCGGCCAGATGCCGCGCAGCCATTGCACATCAGCCCAGTCCAGCGCCGCTGACAGCGATTGGCCCAGGATGGCGGCGGCCGCACCGCGCACGCTGGTCTGATCCGGCGGCAGCAGATCGCCCAGATTGGCGAAGCGGGGGAAACCGTGCGGATAGAGGATGTCGATGAGCCAGCGCGGATGGCGCAGCACGTCGAGCTTGTTGCGCCAGTCCAGGCGGCGTGGGCTGCTGAAGTTGCGCGCATCCCATTCGCGCTTGCCATAGACGGCGCTGTCGGTGGTGAGCACCAGCACGCCGATGCCGGCTGCCTGCGCCCGCTGCGCGACGCTGGCCACGAATGCACGGTCGCGGTACAGGTAGACCTGCTGCCACACCTGCGCGCCTGAGCGGCGCACCACTTCTTCCAGCGAGGTGGTCGATACATTGGTCAAGACGAAGGGCACTCCGGCAGAGGCGGCGGCGCTGGCCATGGCGACATCACCCTCGCGCGCCAGCAGGCCGCTGAATCCGGTCGGACCGATCAGGAAGGGGGAGGCGATGTCCTGGCCGAAGAGCCTGCGCCCCTGCCGGCGCACCGAGACGTCCACCAGCGTGCGCGGCAGGAAACCGATGCGGGTGAAGACCTCGCGGTTATGGCGCAGGCTGATTTCTTCCTCGGCCCCGCCCTCGACGTATTCGAAGCAGAAATTGGGCACCCGCTTGCGCGCCATGGCCCGCAGTTCTTCGATGCTCTGGGCGCGTTGCACATCCGCTCCGGCGTATAGGCGACGTTTCAATCCGACTCTCCCGATAAGGCGTGGTGGACATCCTGTTGATTGACGGCTCACATGGCTCATGTGGCTCATGTGGCTCATGTGGCTTGCTCGGCAGTGTATTAACTGGTCAGGCCAAAAGCAAATAGTTTTTATTGTTTTCGAATTGGTAAAGCCAATTGTGATCCCACAGCTTGTGAGACAATCGCCAACAGTCAATCCTGCAAGCTGTCTCTAAGGACAGCTTGCAGGGTCCCACCCGATCAGTCCAAACGATGGCCAGCCAGAAACCGACCGACTCCCGCCGCTTGTACCTGCAGATTGCCGATCGCCTGCGCACCGTGATGTATCAGCCCGGCTTCACCAGCCAGGGACGGCTGCCGCCTGAGCGGGCGCTGGCCGAACAACTGGGTGTGTCGCGGCCATCGATCCGCGAGGCGCTGGTCGCGCTGGAGCTGGAAGGGCGGGTGGAAATCCGCATGGGCTCCGGGGTCTACCTGACCCAGGCAGCGCCACCGGGGCAGCAGGAAGAGCCGGCGCCGGACAAGGAAATGGGCAACAGCCTGAGCGACATCATGGGTGCGCGGGCGATCTTCGAGGGCGCGATCGTGGCGCTGGTGGCGCCGCTGGCCAAGCCCCGCGACATCAAGGCGCTGCGCGCCATCTATGACACCATGGAGCGTGAATGCCAGGCCGGCCAGAGTCCGGCTGCGACCGACCGCGACTTCCACATCCGTATTGCCCGCATGACCGGCAACGACGTGCTGGTACAGACCGTAGCCCGGCTTTACGACGAACGCCAGGATCCGATCTCGGCCAAGCTGCTGGATCACTACGAGCCGGAAGACAGCTGGCTGACCGCCCTGCACGAACATCGCGAGATCCTGGAAGCCATCGAAGCACGCGATGCCATCCAGGCACAGGCGGCCATGCAGCGGCATCTGAAGATGTCGCTCAAGCGGACCATGAGCACCATGACGCGGCGCGACGCCTAGTTTGTGCTGACCGCAGGCGAGAAATTGCGGATGATGATGTCTTTGCGCCCTGACGGCAGGGGCAGGTTGGCTTGATCCAGCCATTGCCACTGGATATCTTTCGGGGAAATTTCCAAGCCACGCTCACGTGGATCGGGGAAGGATTGACCTTCTTCCACATAGGCCTGGCGCGTCCACAAGTTGAAGACCTTGCTCAGAGGATGGGCCGGATCGATGGTCCCATGCCAGATACCCGTAGCAGGTGCAGGGAGTAAGCCGCTGGAGCGTAACTCGCGAGAAGGAACGGGGACCTCACGCAGCACACCTTGTGGCACACGCCAGTCAGGGACATGTCGTTCTGCTAGAGATTTGGGGATGGGTGTGCCGAGATAGTGGAAACGAAGAACGCCGGACTCTTTTGTAATGTCTTCAGGGGGTGTGAAGGATTCGCCCAGCGCGTAGTACATCGGTACCTGCGCAGCATTCCAGGCGACTTGCTTGGGTGTGTAAGGTTTGGCCAATTGAGCGAGCCAAAAGCCGCTGATGATGGCATCGGTGTGCAGATGCTGGATCAGGTGGCCACCTTGCGGCTCGTCAGGGAGGACAAGTCCATCGGGGATATGAGCGCGGCCCTGACGCAGCGAGGCGGGAGAGGGCTTGATGTCCGCCAGGGAGGCTGTTTTGACGGGCTTGGCGCCATCGATCAGGGTCTGCTTGTCGCCATCCCAGTAGGGGAGGATGGCAGGGGGTAGAGGGAGAACCTTGTCCAGGTTGGGGAGGCGGAGGTCGGGATTGAGGCGGAGCAGATGAGCGATGGCCCCATAGCGATCTCCTCTATCTTGGTCTACCTGGTGTTGGGCCGTCGCATCACCCGCTCTAAAGCTGACGGCAAGGAAGATTGCGCTCTTTTCGCTACCGAATTTCACACCGTCATGCAAAATGTTGAGGGCTCGTTGCTGGTCGCCGTCCAATCCAAGGCTAAGTCCCAAGATCGACGCAGCTCTTCCGTTTTCTTGGGCATGGGCGCATTCCATCAGCTTGTAAGCGAGAGCCTTGTTTCCCCAGGTCTCGCGTGCGGGGTCATCACGGCTTGCATTGAGTCTTTCGCCGAGGTATGCCTGGGCGTCAGCACTTCCCATTTCAGCTGCCAGAGACCAGAAGGCATACGCGCGAGTCGCATCTTGCCTCACACCGGTACCATTGATATGCAGGGTCCCCATAAAATCAAAGGCACGAGGAATTCCCATCTTCATTACTTCTTCAACGAGTGAAACCGCTCGCTCCGTATCTTTCCCCACCCCTTTCCCTTGGATGTATAAGCTGGCCAAATTCAGCATTGCTTGCCAGTGCTTTTCTTCTGCGGATTTACTCCATAGCTTTGCCGCTTTCACGTAATCTCGGTCGTCTGGCCATAGATCAAAGCTGGTGGCTGCCAGGCCTTCTCTGAACCAAGTTTCCGCCTCTTCGTTAAGAGGAGTCTCGCTGTACTTCTCGTAATTGCAGGGAAACTCTTTGCGATGAGGATCGAATGCCTTGAGGGCCATATTGCGGGGAAGCTTATGCATGAACATTGATATCAGAAGAAAGAATACGATTGGTGACAACAAAACGACCCCTATGGTGGTGCCGCCTAATTTGATTTTTCTGATGAAGATCGTTAGCATGGGCAGGGGTTATGCGATTCGCATATTGGATGTGCGCTTATCTTCGAAGGGGATAAGGAAACCCTTGCAAGGTTTTTGGTCGTCTTTGCTTATCCTGTTCTCAGACAGTAATTTGACCCAAGCATCAAATGCTTCCTGAATAGCGTGATGGCCTCCGTCTCCGCCATTGCATCTGATCGCATCGTCCGTGTGCATAGTGAAAACTCGTGATCGCAAGTTCTTGCTCAACCGAGGATCATCACACCCGATATTGATCTCAGCATCCACGGCCATACTGCGCAGATTGAGATTGGCGCTGCCCAGCGTAAAGAAGGCATCGTCAATGATCATCAGCTTGCTGTGGATGTAGATCTCCCGATATTTCTCGCCCTTGCTGACTCCGTCGTGATCGTAGGTCCACAGACTGGCCACGAGAGTTTTGATGCCGAGCGAATCGAGTTCCTTGGCAATGTCTGCATTGCTTCTGGGATTGGTATTGGGAGTCAGTGCCTTCGGTTTGCGCACCAGTTCTGGCGGGGCGCCATCTTCCCTCTCCTTGAACTCATGCCTCTCCACTTCCTTCATCCGTTCCTGATGAGCCCTTTCTCTCGCCAATTCGCTTTCTAATTCCTTGTCCTGATTGGGCATTGAAGTGCCATGCCCGAGTGCCTTGACGGTGTCATGCGAGGCCGGCACCATCTGCGTGCGCTCCGGGGTGGGGATTGCAATCTAGGGATGATTTTTTGCTGTGTCAGCAGGATCGAAGTTACGGATGGTGATGTCCTTGCGCCCCGATGGCAGAGGCTGATTTGCCTGATCGAGCCATTGCCACTGGATATCTTTCGGGGAAATATCCAAGCCACGCTCACGTGGATCAGGGAAGGATTGACCTTCTTCCACGTAGGCCTGGCGCGTCCACAAGTTGAAGACCTTGCTCAGAGAATGGGCCGGATCGATGGTCCCATGCCAGATACCCGTAGCAGGTGCAGGGAGTAAGCCGCTGGAGCGTAACTCGCGAGAAGGAACGGGGACCTCACGCAGCACACCTTGTGGCACACGCCAGTCAGGGACATATCGTTCTGCTAGAGATTTTGGAATGGGTGTGCCGAGATAGTGGAAACGAAGAACGCCGTCATCTTTTGTAATGTCTTCAGGGGCTGTGAAGGATTCGCCCAGCGCGTAGTACATCGGTACCTGCGCAGCATTCCAGGCGACTTGCTTGGGTGTGTAAGGTTTGGCCAATTGGGCGAGCCAAAAGCCGCTGATGATGGCATCGGTGTGCAGATGCTGGATCAGGTGGCCACCTTGCGGCTCGTCAGGGAGGACAAGTCCATCGGGGATATGAGCGCGGCCCTGACGCAGCGAGGCGGGAGAGGGCTTGATGTCATCCAGTGAGGCTGTTTTGACGGGCTTGGCGCCATCGATCAGGGTCTGCTTGTCGCCATCCCAATAGGGGAGGACCGCGGGAGGAAGAGGGAGAACCTTGTCGAGGTTGGGGAGGCGGAGGTCGGGGTTGAGGCGGAGCAGATCTCCGATGGCCTTGTAGCGCTCGGCTCGATCTTGGTCAACGTGCTGTCCGGTTAGTTCTGTATGGATCAAGAAACTGGCTGCCAGATAGTTCGCGCTGCCCTTGCTTCCAAATCTGACTCCATCATGCAAGATATTTAGGGCGTCCTCGTACTTTCCATTGACGTTCAAACTCACACCTAGATTCAAGCTGGCTTCAGCATTTTCCTGCGCGTAGCTACAACGGAGCATTTGAAGAGCGATAGATTTATTGCCCCAAAACGAGCCATTGGCATCGTCGTAAGTTGCATTGAGTTTGCCGCCCAGATATGCCTGAGCTTCTGCATCGCCCAGATTGGCGGCAAGGGCCCAGAACGCATAGGCGCGTGTTGCGTTCTGTTGCACGCCAGTGCCGTTCATGTGGTACCGGCCCATTAATTCGTAAGCTCTGGGGACGCCCATTTTCATGGCGTCTTCGACAAGAACAACTGCTTGTTCAGTATCTCGCAAGATTCCCCGGCCGTCCAAGTAGAGTCCGGCCAAGTTCAGCATTGCCTTCCAGTGGTTTTTCTGTGCTGCTTTCTTCCATAAGGAGGCAGCTCTCTTATAGTCTCTGTCGTCCGGCCACAAGTCATTGCTGGTAACGGCCATTCCCTCCCGGAACCAGTCTTCAGCTTGCTCATCAAGGATGGGTTCGCTATCTTTCTCATATTTGCAGGAAAACTCCCTTGAGTGAGGATCGAAGGCTGCCAGTGGCATATTACGAGTAAAGTCATTCATAGAACACGCTGTAAAAAAGATTGTGATCAGTGTGACCAAGCAGCTTTTCGGATAGGTAGAGACTGCGACACGGAAGCCATGAAATCCATTGACCATTTGTTGTTCTCAGGCGAAACGGATCTTGGAAGTTCTCTTATCCTCGAAAGGAATCAAGAAACCCACTGGGGAGTTCTTCTCCTCTCTTTTAACTTTGTTGGTGATTAGCAGGCGCTCCCATAAAATGAACGTATTCGCAATGGAAGTGCTGCTTCCGTCTCCACCATCACTTTGCTCTGAATTTCCTGCGTGCAAAGAGAACACCTCCCGCCGCAGTTTCTCGCTCAACCGAGGATCATCACACCCGATATTGATCTCAGCATCCACGGCCATGCTGCGCAGATTGAGATTGGCGCTGCCTAGCGTAAAGAAGGCATCGTCAATGATCATCAGCTTGCTGTGGATGTAGATCTCCCGATATTTCTCGCCCTTGCTGACTCCGTCGTGATCGTAGGTCCACAGACTGGCCACGAGAGTTTTGATGCCGAGCGAATCGAGTTCCTTGGCAATGTCTGCATTGCTTCTGGGATTGGTGTTGGGAGTCAGTGCCTTCGGTTTGCGCACCAGTTCTGGCGGGGCGCCATCTTCCCTCTCCTTGAACTCATGCCTCTCCACTTCCTTCATCCGTTCCTGATGAGCCCTTTCTTCCGCTAGTTCTCGTTCTAATTCCTTGTCCTGATTAGGCATCGAAGCGCCATGCCCGAGTGCCTTGACGGTGTCATGCGTGGCCGGCACCATCTGCGTGCGCTCTGGGGTGGGGATGACGATGAAGACATGCAGATCGGGAAGTTTCTTCATTGGTTGTCCAGCCGCCTTCCAGGCGGCGATGAAATCACGCCGCAGCTGCTTGAGATACTTCGCCCACTCTGTGTACTGGAAATACTGGTTCTCGATGTAGATGTAGTTGGAAGCGAAGCTGGTCGCTTGTCGATACAGTCGCTGGATGGTCTTGTCGCCTTCCTCCGGTTGTGTACGCACGATTTGAGCCCGGTGGGTGGAATTGTTGGCGCTTTTCTTGAGCCCTGCTGGTGGTGATCGCAGATCATGCGTACGCTTGATTTTCTGGTTGGCGGTGGCCACCCGGTTCCAGGCGTCGACGAAGTTCTTGCTCACGCTGATGAGGGTCTCGCCGCAAATGCGGCAGGCGTAATCTTGTAAAGGCTTCAGTCCGGGTAAATCATCTCCGCCGCCTTCCCACGAATGGCCACGACGCGGATCGTAAAACAAGTGCTCTCTGGTATCCCAGTAATCTGTGACGCTGTTCAATCCCATCACGTAACCGACGGCGTGTTCTCCGTCTGCATGGTCGTAGTCGATGAGTATCGTTTTTTGATGGGCAGTCGATACTTGAACCAGTGTGTGATGCTCCACCATCGTCAGGTTGGTCGACTTCTCTTCTTTAAGACTCTGCCGGACCTTGTCAGCATCGCCCGTACGGACCTTGAAGGTGAGATGCGGATGCATACCATGAGTGGCGTCAGAGAACCAGAGTGCATTGAAGTGGTGGCGGCGCTCCTGCGGCGTGAGGCCCGTGTCGTGCGGCTTCCCGGATAGGCGCTCGTGATGCCGGATGCGCTTGACCTGATCCGCGTTAAGTGTGCCGTAACCCGGCGTATTCTTTGCCATGGTGGAGGCCAGGTTCTCGCGCCAGCACAGCACCCGCACCTCGACCGGCTTGCCGTTGTTGTATTTGCCGGCCGCGACTTCCCTGAGCAAGTCACCCCAGGTCGGGCCGCGAGGCCAGGTATCGCCGTTGCGCTCCAGTTCCATGGCGGGATCGAAGCCCCAGCAGATGATCTCCACGCTATGTCGCGCCCGGCGGATGTCTTGCAGGATACGGGCAAAGCCCTCTTTGCCACAGATCAGCACTTCGAGCTGGTTGGCGTGATAGATCGGGGAGTTGCTGTCTTCTGCGCGCTCCAGTAGCCATTGCGCTGTTGCGGTGGCGCTTCGTTTGCGCAGACTAAGAGGGACGCTGCTTGGGTGGTGAGTCTGGGTCATGATGGGGCTCCTGAGTTGTAAAAGATTCAGGCGCCGGCATGGCGCAGCCGGCTCTCAGAGTCGGTTTCGGCGCTGCGATAGCCTGATGCAGCCAGCTGGTGGTCTAGATCGCCGAGTTCCTCTTGAACCGGCAAGTCGAAGTGGTAGCCATTGGATAGCCTGACGGAATAGCTGTCATCGCCTGGCTGATGGTCTTTGATGCGTAATTGTCCTGCTGCGTCGGTGACCCCCACTGCAATCTGCTCACCCTGCTTGAAGAGCGTGTACGGCTGGTGCGCCAGTAGCCTCCCGTCGCGTGCGTGACTGCGCAGGCGAACCATCAAACTGCTGCTCTGCTGCAATTCTTCATAGGTCGGCGGGGGCGGGATGTCGGGCGGCGGGCAATTGGCGGGCCCCAGGACGTGATGCATGGCCGCCTGCTGCCGCCACTCGCCTGAGGTGCCATGTTCGATGGCGCTGGCGTTCCAGCGACTGAAGCTGCCTCCTCCCGCGACTTCCGTGGTCTCGCGCGAGCGGATGCTGATCTTGGGGGCCTGCAGGATGATCTCTTCGCTGGCTTCCAGCAAAATGCGGCGTGCGGCACTGAGGTCGATATGCTCCTCATGGGCCTGGATCTTGATGCTGCCTTTGCCGCTGATAAGCTTCATATGTTTGGCTGCAAAGGCGCTGAGCATCTCGCCGGCTCGCATCAGCAGCCGGCGCCCTGCGCTGAGTTGGGTATTGGCCCGGCTGACCAAGTCAATGTGTTGTGCTGCGCCCAGCACCATGGTGTCCTGGCTCGTAATGCTCACGCCAGCCGGTGCGTCGACCGCCACCATCGGCGTTTCGGCGCGCACTGCCCCGTTGGCGACATCGCCAGCATCCCACGCCCGCAGTTGTGCCCTGATGCGCTCCAGCTGTGCCACGTCAGTCGCTTCGGCATGATGCCGGGCGGCATCGTGGCTCAGGCGTTGTGCCAGTTCCTGCAGGTTGTCCAGCGTCTCTAGCAGGGCAGCGCGCTCCAGCATGCGACCGCGCCCACGATCCTGGCTCTGCGCCGTGATCATTACACCCTTGGCAGCGCGCATCACGCCATGCCCATCGGTTCGCGCTTCCAGGCCCTCGCCGCGGTCTTCGCCTCGTCCGCCGTGACGAGGTTCGGTCAGATAGCCCAGATTGAGCTGGCTGTGCTGGTGCTCGCTGGCCAGCTGCGTGCTGATCTGGCCGGGGCTGTCATCCAGGCGCAACTGGTTATAGCGCGCCCCGCCGATCTCCTTGGTCTTGATGCCCGAGAGGAAGCGATTGCCCGGCAAGCTGCCGCTGTGGCTGAAGCGCGCAGGCAGATTGATGCCGTTGTGAAGTACGCCTGCCACGAACATCTTGTCGGGATCGCCGCCAAGGAAATCGATCAGCACTTCCATCCCCACCCTTGGCACGGCATCGTGCCCATAACCTGCGCCGGCCCAGGCGCTTGATACGCGTACGAAGGCGCTGTCCTGCTCATGTCCGCTGGCGCCCGCACCTTGGGCATGAGCATGGTCTTCGGGATGCAGGCCCTGCAGTTGCACCTTGATGCGGCCCAGTTCGTCGCAGTACACCTCCTCTTTTGAGGGACCTACGACAAGCGCCGTGATCGGATGAACGGGCGGCAGATGCAGCCGAGGATCGTAGTGAGGTGCCAGCGGCGCGGTGCGGCGCCTGCAGGTAAGCTGGTTGCGGTAGCGCAGGTCCGCTGCACTATGCGCCAGATTTTTCCAGGGCGACGCCGGCGCCAGCCTCCGTATGGCATCCTGCAGCACCGTTGGGAAATTGTTTTCGGCCTGCTGCTGCAAGGACGTGACGAGGAACTCGCGCTGGGCGGGTTTCTGGCCCCGCATATCAGGATGTCCGTCAAGCAGGAACCAGTGCCCCACTGCAAGGTCACGCACCGTGCCGCTGGCGTCGAAGGATTCGCTTCGGGCCTCGTGCGCCAGCATGCGCGTATCTGCCAGGCGGAGATGGTCATTTTGACTATCGGCTGCGTGCGGCGCTTCGATCAGTCCGTCGCGCAGGATGTTCGCCAGTTTGTACCCTGCGTCGCCCTGGTCCACTATGCTGTGGCTGCTTGCTTCCTCCGCGCGCACAGCCTTGTAATCCCAGCTGCGGCGCCATACGCTGCCAGGCACCAGACTGCGCTGGCGGCTCCACGCACTGATGGCGTCGCGCTCTTCAGTGGCGCCATCGCGGTGATAGCGCACCGTGCCCGCGGCGGCTCGGGGCAGCAAGGCTGGCTGATCGCAGAAGACCAGCGTGTGGATCGGTATGTCCGCGTGGGTCGCGATGGCGGTTTCGTCAGCCTGCTGGCCACTGGCGACATACCAGGCGATACCTTCGCGCCGGCACAGGCGCCTGATGAAATGCGCATCGGACTCGTTGAACTGATGGCTGATCTCGCGAGCCGGATAGCGGGTGTCGTCCAGACCGTCAAGATCGAATTTGAACGCCGCGGCCAAGGTAGAGCTGCGTTGACGCCACTCGCTGAGCAGGATCTCGAGGATGCTTGGCACGCTCAGTCGGCGGAAGATGCGGGTGTTGACACGCCCTTCCATGATCGAAAGCGCGTCCCGCATCGTCAATTGATAAACCCTTAGCGCTCCATCGGCATGGCCGGCGCAGGCATCCGTGATGAGGCCATTGGTGTGATGCAGCCGGCCTCGGTCGGTCACCATCTCCACGCCCAGCGGCTGCCCCAGCAGGGTATGCAGAGGCAAATCGGGATCGGTCGACACGCAGGTCAATTGCACCTGCATGCCTTCCAGCAAGGTCTCCTGGATGTCGACGCGCTGCAGCAGCAGCGATTGTTCAAACCGTTGCTCCTGTGGACCCCACCGTAGCCGGATGGGACGCAGATTCTGGGAAAGAATGGCACTGGCGAAAGCCGCGGTGATGGTTGCAAAATGGTCTGTCATGGCGGGACCGGATGGCAGCTCTGGTACGGTTGAGAAAGCCGTCTACCATACCGGCGGCGGTCCGCTGGAAATGAGATGGCGCCATAAAAGAGAGGAAGTCCCGATTTTCTTGTGCGAATGATTCAAAAAATATCGATAATTAACCGCTATCGATCAATTTTCATCCTGACATGGACACCACCCGCATCGACAAATGGTGCTGGGCCGCACGCTTCTTCAAGACGCGTTCGCAGGCCACCGAAGCCGTGGAACGCGGCCGCATCCGGCTCAACGGCGAGCGCACCAAGCCGGCCCACAACGTCAAGGCCGGCGACCGCCTCGACGTCGACAACGGCGCCACCGAATGGGAAGTGCTGGTCACCGGCATCGCCGACAAGCGCGGCTCGGCGGCCATTGCCGCCACCCTCTACCAGGAAACCGAAGAGAGCATCGCCCGCCGCGCCGCCCAGGCCGAGCGCCATCGCCTGTTCCGCGAGCCCTCGGCCGAGATCAAGGGGCGGCCGACCAAGCGCGACCGTCGCCTGCTGGACCGTTCCTCATCCTGAGTGCAGGCGCTGCCACCGCAGCCTGGGCTCGTTGTAAGATGAGGGCCGATCTCCCAGGCCTGTCTTTTCTCCAACGTAGGTGCGAAGGTGCAGATGTCTCAGGTTGTTTCTTCCGACTCCATGCAGCCCATGCCGGCGGCGCGGCCCATCCGCAAGGAATGCCCGCCCGGCGCCTGCGACTGCCAGCGCGAAGCGCTGCTGGAATGCCTGCATGCGCCCGAGGCGCGGATCCTGATGCTGACCCGCGAGGAAGAAAAGCGCCTGATCGAACGCATCTTCCGCATCGCTAGCTATGAGGAGCTGCTGCATGTGGGCGCCCTCATGCGCAAGAACCTCGGCATCCACCTGCACATCAGCCCCGGTCCCAACGAGGTGCGCACCGTGCGCGGCCTGCAGATCCATCTGGCCGAGCAACCGGGCCTGTGCCGCAAGACCCGCGACACCATTCCGGCCGCCATCCGCAAGTGCCTGGAAAACAATCCCACCATCGTCTACGCCCTGCTGGACGCCCACGACCTGCTGGGCGCCACCACGTCGCCGCCCGCCTCGCCAGGCTAGCTTGCCGCCAGGAAAGCCCGCTCGCCAGGCGCGCAAGGCCGCCCGATTTTTTGTTTGACTTTTGCGGCGCGATGAATAATAGTACGATCGTTCGAATAAATTCTGCATGAAGAATAGTTCATGCGTCCATGAGGCAGCGGCCACGCAAGCCGCGCCCGTCGACACGGTTCCTTCCCGTCCCGCCCGGGGGCGGATAGCAAAGAGATAACGATGACAGAGACAAGCAAGGTGACCACCGCGCCCGCCCGCCCCAAGTTCCTGCGCAAGGGTGAGCAGACCCGCGCCGCCATCCTCGATGTGGCGCTGGAACTGGCCAGCCGCGACGGCCTGGAAGGCCTCACCATTGGCCTGTTGGCCGAGAAGATGAAGATGAGCAAGTCCGGCGTCTTCGCCCACTTCGGCTCGCGCGAGGACTTGCAGATCGAGGTCGTGCGCCTGTATCACAACCGTTTCGAAGCCGATGTCTTCTATCCCTCCATCAAGGAGCCGCGCGGCCTGCCGCGCCTGGAGGCGATGTTCGCGCGCTGGGTCAAGCAGGTCACGGTGGAAATCGCGCTGGGCTGTATCTACATCAGCGGCGCCGTCGAATACGACGACCGCCCCGGCGCCATCCGTGATCACCTGGTGGCCATGGTGCAGGCCTGGCGCGATGCGCTGGAGCGCTGCATCCAGCAGGCCATCGACGCCGGCCACCTGCGCCCGGAAGTCGATGTCAGCCAGATGGTCTACGAGATGTATGGCCTGATCCTGGCCCTGCATCACGATGCGCGCTTCCTGCACATTCCGGGCAGCGTCGAACGCGCCGAAGCGAGCTTCCGCCGTCTCATCGGCAGCTATCGCCCGCAGGGCAGCGACAGCCTCAGCAGCACCCCCGCCAAGCATTCAAAATCGGCCGCCAGGAAGGCAGCCTAAACCCGTACGGAGACATTCATGCCCCAATACAACGCCCCCTTGCGCGACATGCAGTTCGTGCTGCACGAGCTGCTCAATGTCGAGGAAGTCTTCAAGGAACTGCCGCCGCATGCCGACACCAACCGTGAACTGGTGGACCAGGTGCTGGAAGAGGGCGGCAAGTTCGCTTCACAGGTATTGTTCCCGCTGAACCATTCGGGGGACCGCGAGGGTTGCCACTACGACCGCGAGAGCAAGACCGTGACCACGCCCAAGGGCTTCAAGCAGGCCTACCAGCAATACGTGGAAGCCGGCTGGGCGGCCTTGTCCTGTGACCCGGAATTCGGCGGCCAGGGCCTGCCGCTGACGATCAACAACTCCTTCTACGAGATGCTGAACTCGTCCAACCAGGCCTGGACCATGTACCCCGGCCTCTCGCACGGCGCCTACGAGTGCCTGCATGCGCACGGCTCGGAAGAACAGAAGCAGCTCTACCTGCCCAAGCTGGTCTCGGGCGAATGGACCGGCACCATGTGCCTGACCGAAGCGCACTGCGGCACCGACCTGGGCCTCTTGCGCAGCAAGGCCGAGCCGCAGGCGGACGGTTCCTACAAGATCACCGGCAACAAGATCTTCATCTCCGCTGGTGAAAACGACGTTTCCGCCAACATCATCCACCTGGTGCTGGCGCGCCTGCCGGATGCGCCGGAAGGCTCCAAGGGGATCTCGCTGTTCCTGGTGCCCAAGTTCCTGCCCAATGCCGACGGCTCGCTGGGCGCGCGCAATCCGATCTTCTGCGGCGCTATCGAAGAGAAGATGGGCATCCACGGCAACGCCACCTGCCAGATGAACCTGGACGGCGCCACCGGCTGGCTGATCGGCCAGCCGCACAAGGGCTTGCAGGCCATGTTCGTGTTCATGAACGCGGCCCGCCTGGGCGTGGGCATGCAAGGCCTGGGCCTGACCGAAGTGGCCTACCAGAACGCGTTGGTGTATGCCAAGGACCGCCTGCAGATGCGCAGCCTGTCCGGTATCAAGGCCGCCGACAAGCCGGCCGACCCGATCATCGTGCATCCCGATGTGCGTCGCATGCTGCTGACCGCCAAGGCCTTCGCCGAAGGGGGACGCGCCTTCACGTCCTATGTCGCGCTGGAGCTGGACAAGGAACTGACCCATCCTGATGAGCAAGTGCGCAAGGACTCCGCCGACATCGTGGCCCTGCTGACCCCGGTGGTGAAGGCCTTCCTGACCGACAATGCCTGGATGGCCACCTCCGAGTGCCTGCAGGTCTATGGCGGCCACGGCTACATCGCCGAGTGGGGCATGGAGCAATACGTGCGCGACGCCCGCATCAACATGATCTACGAAGGCACCAACACCATCCAGTCGCTGGACCTGCTGGGCCGCAAGATCCTGATGGACAACGGCGCCAAGCTGAAGAAATTCGGCGCGCAGATCCAGGCCTTCGTGGAAGAACATGGCACGGATGAGTCCATGTCCGAGTTCATCACCCCGCTGGCCGACATCGGCGACAAGGTCACCAAGCTGACCATGGAAATCGGCATGAAGTCCTTCGCCAACCAGGACGAGGCCGGCGCTGCCGCCGTGCCCTACCTGCGCGTGGTGGGCCACCTGGTGTTCTCGTACCTGTTTGCCCGCATGGCCAAGATCGCACTGGAAAAGCAGGACAGCGGCGACAGCTTCTACGCCGCCAAGCTGGCCACGGCGCGCTTCTACTTCGCGCGCCTGCTGCCGGAGACCGCCATGCTGATCCGCCAGGCCCGTTCGGGCGCCGCCAACCTCATGGCGCTGGACGCAGAGTTGTTCTGAGCGCAACACCCTGCCGCACGCGGGCCCAGCGCCGGCGTGCGGCGTTGATCTAGCGCAATCCGGCCCGGCATGCCGTCATGTTCGTGTCACCCCTGCGAGGCATGCTGTGACCTTCTGCAAGAAGGCGTACAGTAGTCGTTCGCACCTGCGGTAGCGCGGCAGCGCCGCTGGCCTGGCCCCGAATTCATGTTTCATGTTTGCAGCACCAGCAAAGGAGAGTTGCGTGTCCAATTTCATCGTCAAAAAAGTGGCAGTGCTTGGCGCCGGCGTCATGGGCGCCCAGATTGCCGCCCACTGCATCAATGCCCGCGTACCGGTCGTGCTGTTCGACCTGCCGGCCAAGGAAGGCCCGAAGAATGGCATCGTGCAACGCGCCATCGAGAACCTCAAGAAACTCAGCCCCGCTCCGCTGGGCAACAAGGATGACGCCGCCCTGATCCAGGTCGCCAACTATGAAGATGACCTGGCCGTGCTGGAAGGCTGCGACCTCATCATCGAAGCCATCGCCGAGCGCATGGACTGGAAGCATGACCTCTACAAGAAGGTCGCCCCGCACATCGGCCCCAAGGCCATCTTCGCCTCCAACACCTCGGGCCTGTCGATCAATGCGCTGTCCGAAGGTTTCGACGCCGGCCTGAAGGCGCGCTTCTGCGGCGTGCACTTCTTCAACCCGCCGCGCTACATGCACCTGGTCGAACTGATCCCGACCCAGTCCACCGAACCGCACATCCTCGACCAGCTCGAAGCCTTCCTCACCACCACCCTCGGCAAGGGCGTGGTGCGCGCCTTCGACACCCCCAACTTCGTCGCTAACCGCGTGGGCGTGTTCGGCATCCTGGCCACCATCATCGAAGCCGAGAAGTATGGTCTCTCGGTCGATGTGGTCGATGACCTGACCGGCGCCAAGCTGGGTCGCGCCAAGTCCGGCACCTTCCGTACCGCCGACGTGGTGGGCCTGGATACCATGGGTCACGTCATCAGGACCATGCAGGACAACCTGAAGGACGATCCCTTCTTCTCCTCCTATGCCACCCCGCCGCTCCTGGCCAAGCTGGTCGAGCAGGGCGCGCTGGGCCAGAAGAGCGGCGCCGGCTTCTACAAGAAGGTGGGCAAGGACATCCTGCGCATCGATCCGGCCAAGGGCGATTACGTCCCGGGCGGCGCCAAGGCCGATGACATCATCGCCCGCATCCTCAAGGAAAAGGATCCGGTCAAGCGCATGAAGGCGCTGCATGATTCGACCAATCCGCAGGGCCAGTTCCTGTGGGCCATCTTCCGTGACGCCTTCCACTACATCGCCGTGCATCTGGAATCGGTAGCCGACAATGCGCGCGACCTCGACTTCGCCATGCGCTGGGGCTTCGGCTGGAGCGTCGGTCCCTTCGAGACCTGGCAAGCCGCCGGCTGGAAGCAGATCGCGCAGTGGGTCAAGGAAGACATCGATGCCGGCAAGGCCTTGTCCACCGCGCCGCTGCCCGACTGGGTCTTCGATGGCCGTGATGGCGTGCATTCGGAGAAGGGGTCGTACTCGCCCTCGAAGAAGGCTGACGTGGCCCGTTCCGAGCTGCCGGTCTACCAACGCCAGGCCTTCCGCGCTCCGCTGGTAGGCGAAGGTGCCGCCGATGGCAAGAGCGCCGGCACCACCTTCTTCGAAGACGAATCGGTGCGCATCTGGCATCAGAACGACGACGTGCTGATCCTGTCCTTCAAGACCAAGATGCACGTGATCGGCCAAGGCGTGATCGATGGCATGAACAAGGCCGTCAGCGAAGCCGAGCAGAACTTCAAGGGTCTGGTGATCTGGCATCCGGACGCGGCCGAAGGCGGCGCCTTCTCGGCCGGCGCCGATCTGCAGTCGATGCTGCCGCTGTTCATGTCCGGCGGCGTCAAGGCCATCGAGCCGGTGGTGCACCAGCTGCAACAGGCGCATCAGCGCCTGAAGTACGCCAGCGTGCCGGTGATCGCCGCCGTGGCCGGGCTGGCCCTGGGCGGTGGTTGCGAACTGCTGCTGCATACCGCCAAGCGCGTGGTCTCCATCGAGTCCTACATCGGCCTGGTGGAAGTGGGCGTGGGCCTGATCCCGGCCGGTGGCGGCCTCAAGGAAGCCGCCGTACGCGCGGCCCGCGAAGCCAAGGGCAACGACATCCTGCCCTTCCTGAAGGAATACATGCTGGCCGCGGCCACTGCCAACGTCTCCAAGTCGGCATTGGAAGCCCGCAAGCTGGGTTACCTGCGCGAGGATGACGTGATCGTCTTCAACCCCTATGAATTGCTGCACGTGGCCAAGGTCGAGGCGCGCGCGCTGTTCGACGCCGGCTATCGTCCGCAACTGCCGCCGCAGGTGCCGGTGATCGGCCGCAATGGCCTGGCCACCATCATGGCGCAGCTGGTCAACATGCGCGATGGCGGCTTCATCTCGGCGCATGACTTCAAGCTGGGCAAGATGATCGCCGAGACCGTGTCCGGCGGCGAGGTGGAAGAGGGCAGCATCGTCAATGAACAATGGCTGCTCGACATCGAGCGCAAGTTCTTCATGGAGTTGCTCAACCATCCCAAGACGCAGGAACGCATCATGGGCATGATGCAGACCGGCAAGCCTGTGCGCAATTAATGAAACCTCTCTCCCCCTGAGGGGGAGGGAGAGTCCAAGGAGATTTTGAATGAGCAAACAACTGCAAGACGCCTACATCGTCGCCGCCACCCGCACCCCCATCGGCAAGGCGCCGCGTGGCATGTTCAAGAACACCCGCCCGGATGACCTGCTGGTGCGCGCCATCCAGTCCGCCGTGGCGCAGGTGCCGGGCCTGGACCCCAAGCTGATCGAGGACGCCATCGTCGGCTGCTCCTTCCCCGAAGGCGCACAGGGCCTGAACATGGCGCGCAATGCCGTGCTGCTGGCCGGCCTGCCCAACACCATCGGCGGCGTCACCATCAACCGCTACTGCGCCTCCGGCATCACCGCCATCGCCATGGCCGCCGACCGCATCCGCGTGGGGGAGGCCGATGTCATGATCGCCGCCGGTGCCGAATCGATGTCGATGGTGCCGATGATGGGCTTTCATCCTTCGATCAACATCAATGCCTTCAAGGATGAGAACGTCGGCATGGCCTATGGCATGGGCCTGACCGCCGAGAAGGTGGCGCAGCAGTGGAAGGTCTCGCGCGAAGCGCAGGACGAGTTCTCGCTGGCCTCGCACCAGAAGGCCATCGCCGCCCAGGAGGCCGGTGAATTCGCCGATGAGATGACTTCCTTCGAGATCGTCGAGCGCTTCCCCAATCTGGCCACCGGCGAGATCGACGTCAAGACCCGCACCGTCAGCCTGGACGAAGGCCCGCGCGCCGATTCCAACCTGGCCGCGCTGGCCAAGCTCAAGCCCGTCTTCGCCGCCAAGGGCAGCGTGACCGCCGGCAACAGCTCGCAGACCTCGGACGGCGCCGGCGCGTTGATCATCGTCTCGGAAAAGATCCTCAAGCAATTCAACCTCACCCCGCTGGCCCGCTTCGTCTCCTTCGCCGTGCGCGGCGTGCCGCCGGAGATCATGGGCATCGGTCCGAAGGAAGCGATTCCTGCGGCCCTGAAGGCCGGTGGCCTGACCCAGGACCAGATCGACTGGATCGAACTGAACGAAGCCTTCGCAGCCCAAGCGCTGGCGGTCATCGGCGACCTGGGCCTGGACCCGAGCAAGGTCAACCCCATGGGCGGTGCGATTGCGCTGGGTCACCCGCTGGGGGCCACCGGTGCGATCCGTGCCGCTACCACCATCCATGCACTGCGCCGCAAGAACCTGAAGTACGGCATGGTGACCATGTGCGTGGGCACCGGCATGGGCGCAGCGGGGATCTTCGAGCGCGTCTGATCGGCGCGCGCAAGGCCCGAACAAAAAGCCGCACTGCTGATGCCGTGCGGCTTTTTTTCATGATGCATGTAAATCATTTATAAAATTAGAGGAGACCCGTGCAGATGGATATCCAACTGAGCAAGGCCGATGGCGTCCTGACCATCCACTTCGACCGCGAAGACAAGAAGAACGCCATCACCGCCGCCATGTACCAGCAGCTGGCCGATGCGCTGAAGGAGGCTGAGAGCGACAGCGCGGTGCGGGCCATTCTCTTCACCGGCAAGCCGAAAGCCTTCTCGGCGGGCAATGACCTGGAAGACTTCCTGAAGAATCCCCCCAAGACCCAGGATGCCCCGGTATTCCAATTCCTGTGGCAGATCAGCCATGCCAGCAAGCCCATCGTGGCGGCAGTCTCGGGCGTAGCGGTGGGCATCGGCACCACGCTGCTGTTGCATTGCGACCTGGTGTATGCAGCCGACAATGCCAAGTTCTCGATGCCCTTCACGCAACTGGGGCTGTGTCCGGAAGCGGCGTCCTCGCTGCTGTTGCCGCACATCGCTGGTTACCAGCGCGCGGCCGAGAAGCTCTTGCTGGGCGAAGCCTTCGGCGCAGACGAAGCCTGCCAGATGGGCTTCGTCAATCGCGTCATGGCGCAGGAGGAGTTGCTGCCGTATGCGCAGCAGCAGGCGGCCAAGCTGGCGGCGCTGCCAGCGGCATCGATCCGTGTGACCAAGCAATTGATGAAGAAGAATCGCGTCACCGCAACCGAGCAGCAGATGGTGGCCGAGATCGAGCACTTCTCGCGCATGCTGACGGCGCCCGAAGCGAAGGAAGCGTTTACGGCCTTCTTCGAGAAGCGCAAGCCGGACTTCAAGCAATTCGCTTGAGCGGGACGGGTGGTGGAGATAGCCCGCCGTCGTCATGGGTCCCGATTCGCGCGCGCGACAAGCGCATCATCGAGGCTCCCAAGAGTAGCTGACTGGCGAAAGTCCGCCCGCCGGAAAATGTTTATTGCTGTCGGATTAAAGCAGCTTGTGCTCTTTATTGCCGGCTTTCTGGCATTTTCGGTGGAGCCGGCGACGTTCATTTTTTGTTGATGATCTGTCTCGGCTGTCTGTAATCCGCTCTGGTAAAGGCTTTGCGGTATGTTGAAAGGGTGATCGAAGGGTTGGGGAAAAGGGAGAGACGGGGCTCCAGCCTTCGCGCAACATGGCTTTTTGGGCGTCAGGAAATACGTTAAATTAGATTTAATGAAGCATTAAAGACGGCTAAATCATTATCGCATTCTGCAATCGCATAATGATTTCACCTACCGATAGCTCACGCGTCGCCCGCCATCTTTTTTCTTCGTCATCCTAATCTAGCCACCAGGAACACGCTCCATGTTTCCTTCGCTCATTCGTCTGGACCGGCCATGATGCAACTGAAGTCCTATTGGCTGGATACCTCGCCCGCCTTCGTCAGCCAGACCCAGACGCTGCCGGAGGGCGCTTGCGACGTCGTCGTGGTCGGTGGCGGCATCACCGGATCGGCCGCCGCGCTGGCGCTGGCGCGCAAGGGGGCGCGTGTGGTCGTCTGCGAGGCGGACATCGTCGGCGGCGCGGCGTCCGGGCGCAATGGCGGCATGTGCAATAACGGCTTCGCTCAGGATTACGCCACCTTGTCGCAGCGCCTGGGCGTCGAATGGGCCAACCGGCTCTACCGCGCCTTCGACGCCGGCGTCGATACGGTGGAGCGGCTGGTGCGCGAAGAATCCATCGATTGCAGTTTTGCACGTCATGGCAAGCTCAAGCTGGCCGCCAAACCGGAGCATGTGGACAAGCTGGCGCGCAGCCAGGAACTGCTGGCCCGCCACGTCGACGGCGACACGCGTCTGCTGAGCCGGGCGCAACTGCGCGACGAACTGGGCAGCGACCGCTACCACGGCGGCCTGCTCATGCACAAGAGCGCCGGCATGCACGTCGGCCGCTACGTGCGCGGGCTGGCGCAGGCGGCCCAGCGACGCGGTGCGCTCTATCTGGAACGGACCCCGGTGCTGGGCATCGAGGCCAAGAATGGCCGCTACGCGGTACGCACGTCGGCTGGCGTCCTGCATGCGGGGCAGGTGCTGCTGGCCAGCGGCATCTCGCAGGTCGGTCCGTTCGGCTGGATTCGCCGCCGCATCGTCCCGGTGGGCGCATTCCTGATCGTGACCGAGCCCTTGCCCGGTGCATTGCTGAAGCAACTGCTGCCGACGCAGCGCATGTACACCGACACCAAGAATTTCGTGAACTATTTCCGCGCCACGCCGGACCAGCGCCTGCTCTTCGGCGGCCGCGCGCGCTTCGCCGCCTCCAATCCGCAGTCCGACGCCAGGAGCGGCGAGATCCTGCGGGCCCAGATGCTGGAAGTCTTTCCGGCGCTGGCGCAGACGCGTATCGACTATTGCTGGGGCGGCATGGTCGACATGACCACCGATCGCTTGCCTCGGGCGGGCCAGCGTGACGGGCTCTATTACTCCATGGGCTATAGCGGCCATGGCACGCATATGGCCACGCTCATGGGCAGCATGATGGCGGAGATCATGGACGGCCATGCCGAGCTGAATCCATGGAAGGACTTCGACTGGCCCGCCATTCCGGGTCATTTCGGCAAGCCGTGGTTTCTTCCTTTCGTGGGAGCCTGGTATCGGCTCAAGGACCGGCTGCAATGACTTGCCGGCTCACCAGGTGAGCCGGACAGCCTGCAACCTCAACCGCGTCGGTCAGGCTCTTTCCCAGTACCGCTGTGATAGCCGCAGGTACTTTGCTCAAACCTCAATCCTCCACTCTGCCAGCCCACCCCATCATGCTTTCTTCCCTGCGTGCGCGCGTCATCTGCGCCTTGATCCTGCTGGTCATCTCCTCGGTGCTCATCAGCACCGCGGCCAACTATCTCATTGCCCGCAAGGGCTTGAATGCGGCTACCGACGACGATCTTGCCACCGCCGTCGACCAGCATGCCGCCGTCATCGGCGACTGGCTCGCGGGCAAGAGCAAGATGATCGCCTCGCTCGAGGACATCTCCCTGACCAGCGACCCCGATGCCATGCTCAAGCAGATCCAGGTGGCAGGCGGCTTCTATGACGTCGGCGTGGGTTACCCGGATAAACGCGCCAAGTTCACCGACTGGCCCAACATCCCGGCGACCTACGATCCGACCACGCGGCCCTGGTACAAGGGGGTGCTGCAGGCGGGCAAGCCGGTCGCTCTTCCCTATGTGAGCACCAGCGGGCTGCTGCTGGTGGCGCTGGCGCGGCCGGTGATGCGTGACGGCGTGCTCAAGGCCGTGGTGGTCGGTGATGTGGCGCTCGATAGCGTGGTGGAGAACATCAAGTCCATCCACCCCACACCCTCCAGCTTCGGCATGCTGGTCGAGCAGGGTGGGCGCATCATTGCGCATCCGGACGCGCAACTGCGCTTCAAGCAGGCCAGCGAACTGGCGCCGGAGTTCAGCGACCTCAACGTCGCCAACGCCGGTCCGGGCCAGCCGCCGGTGCATATCGTCGTCGATGGGCGCGAGAAGCTGGTGCGCGTGCAGGCTGTGCCGGGCACCGACTGGAACATCGTGGTGGCCATTGACCAGCAGGAAGCCAGCGCGGGCGTACGTGCCTTGCTGGCTTCATCGCTGCTCTCGCTGGTGGCGGTGGTGATTGCGGCCTCGCTGATCGGCGCGGCCGTCACGGCCACGGCATTTCGCCGGCTGGGGCAGATCAGCGCTGCCATGACGGCCATTGGCTCGGGCAGCGGCGACCTGACCCAGCGCCTGCCGGATCATGGCCGCGACGAAGTGGCCATCATCGCGCAGTCCTTCAATGCCTTCGTGGCCAAGCTGCAGAGTGTCATGCGCGATATCCGAGATGCCGGCGAAACCGTGCGCGTGGCCTCCGACGAGATCGCCGCCGCCAATCACGACCTGTCGGTCCGTACCGAATCGGCCGCGGCCAGCCTGGAGCAGACTGCCGCCTCCATGGCCGAGATCTCTGCCACCGTGGACCGCTCGGCCACGGCCGCCCACGAGGCCGACCAGCGCTCCAGCGCCGCTACCGGGATCGCCTCCCAGGGCGGCAAGGTGGTCAGCGATGCGGTCGCCACCATGGGCGAGATCGAGAAGGTCTCGGCGCAGATCGGCGACATCATCAGCGTCATCGATGGTATCGCCTTCCAGACCAATATCCTGGCCTTGAACGCAGCGGTCGAATCGGCGCGCGCCGGGGAGCAGGGGCGCGGATTTGCAGTGGTGGCCCATGAGGTGCGCAATCTCGCGCAACGGAGCGCCGGCGCTGCACGCGAGGTCAAGGATCTGGTGGAGGCCACCATTTCGCGGGTTGCGGCGGGATCGCAGCAGGTCCGCCAGGCCGGCGGCACCATGCGCGACATCGTTACGCATACGGACGATGTGCAATCCGCCATCGCTGATATTGCGCGCACCACCACCGAGCAGACGCGCGGAATTCAGGAGGTGAACCAGGCCGTCATCCAGCTCGACGGCATGGTGCAGCAGAACGCGGCGCTGGTGGAAGAATCGGCGGCGGCTTCATCGACCTTGCAGCAGCAGGCCAATGTGCTGGCCGCGACCATCGCACGCTTCAGGATCGACTGAACACTGCCAGCGCCGCGCCGCGCCGCTGGCCGCAGGCCATGTTAAGCGGCATTGGATGGGGTGATGACGATCTGGTTGCGCCCCGCGCGCTTGGCCTCGTACAGCGCCGCGTCGGCCCGCGCCATCAGGCCTGCCAGATCGAGCGCCGCCGTGCTGAAGAGACTGACGCCCACACTCAGGCTGACCGCCTCCGGGGTGGCCACCGCCGTCTGCGTCACGTGTACAAAGGCTTGCCGCAGCTGTTCGCCGATATGCGCCACTTGCGCTTGGCGTCCATCCGGCAACAGGATGGCGAACTCGTCGCCTCCCAGCCGGGCAGCCAGGGCATCGTCCGGCAAGACCTCGCGCAGCAGGGTGCTCAAGGCCTCGAGCAGCTTGTCGCCGGCGGCGTGGCCGTGCAGGTCGTTGACCTGCTTGAAGTTGTCGATGTCGATGAGCAACAGGGCGCCAGGATGCGCCTGGCTGGCTTGCGCAATGAGCGCGGGCGCCCTGGCCTGCAGCGCCCGCCTGTTCAGCAGGCCGGTGAGCGGATCGCGCGCCGCCAGTTGTCCGATGCGCTCTTCCCGGCGATGGCGCTCGGTGCCGGTCATCGACAGCGCAATGAGCATCACCGCCATCGACCCCTCCACCAGCGAGATCTGGATCAGGGTGCCGCCGAACGCGGCCAGATCGACGACGGCGCCCAGCGCCAGCGCCGAGACCGCCTTGGCGAGATAGAACAGCCCATGGATCAGCAATACGTAGCGCAGCTGCACCGCGCCCACGCTCAGGGAAGCGCCGTGCGGACGCAGCAGGCTGCTGGCGCGCAAGGTCAGCACGGCGATCATCAGCGACTGCAGGCCCAGCATCACGCGTGACCACCAGGCGTGCGTGGGCAGCAACAGCATCAGCAGCCACAGCAGCGCGATGAGCCACCATGCGCGCGAGATCCGGGTGCGCATGAAGCCCGCCACGCCCGCCAGGAAGCAGGCATGGGCAGCGATGAGCAAGCCATTGGCGAACCAGATGCCCACCAGCAGATAGCCGCGCGAGCGCAGCAGCGCCAGGAAGGAACCCACGGTGATGATGGCAAAGCCGCTGCTCCAGAGCAGCAGCGAGCGTTCGCGCACTACGCTCCATTCTACGGTCAGGTACAGGGAAGCGGCCGCCGCCAGGGCGATGGTGAGGATGAGGAGGGTGGAAGGATCAAGAGCCATGGACAGGAAGCGCACTGCAATACCGCGTCGTGATGACGCGGCGTTATTGTAGCCTCAGGCGCGCCGGGGCCTGCTATCCGATGGCGAATTTTGGCGTGGCTCTCAGTCCTGGCGCGGCGACGGCGCCACATTCTCCTCATTGTCGGGCTGCCCCTGCGGCTCTGCTTGCACCTGCTGGGGCGAGAACAGGGGCAGCTTCTTCTTCACCAGCGGCAGGTTCTCGCGCAGCGTGCCGTCGGGCAACACCGCTTGTTCGGCCGATAGCCAGTTTCCATTGTCCGGGTTCATCGTAGGGCTCCTTGCAGGGTTGCGGAGAGGCAAGCTTGTCGTTTTCCTGCCAATACCGCGTTGATGCATCGCAATCGCGCCCGGCTTTTGATGAGAATTCTTCTTGTTGCTTGGATAATGACTCGGTACTCACGTACTATTCCGGACGGAAAGGCAGGCTGCACAAGGCTTGCCGACCGGCAACAGGAAATGATGTTCAGGATGAAGATGTTCCACACCCCCACCCCGCAGACCGGAGTGCAAGCACCCGCCGCTCAGCTTTCATTGCAGCAACTGATCCGCGCCGACCAACTGGCGGCATTGCGTCAGACCGTGCTGCTGTCCATTCCGGTCAACATGGTGCTGGGGGCGATCTGCACCTTCGTGGCATGGCGTGCTGGCCACTTGGCCATTGCGCTGCTCTGGCTGGCCTGCTCGGGGATGGTCAACCTGCTGCGCATCCTGGCCTGCCGCCTGCCGGTGCAGCGCGTGGCCGCACTCGTGCAGCGCATCGCTGCGCCCGGCGCCGGCGTCATCGACCTGAACCTGCGCGTGCACTGGATGTTGGCGCTGTGCTCGGGGCTGGTGTGGGCGGGCGTGGCCTTGCTGTGCGCGGGCTATACCGCGCCCGGCACGCTCTTCTATCTCACCTGCGTATGCGGTATCACGGCCGGTGCGGTCACGCACGGCTTTGCCTATGCCCGCATTCCCATCGCCTTCATCACGCCACCCCTGCTGGCCATCATCGCCAGCCTGGTGCTGGTCGAACCCGATACCACCCGCGTGGCCCTGGCCGCTGCCGTGCTGCTCTACCTGGGCGCGCTCATCCGCGGTTCCAAGGTCAGCGAAGGCCTGGTGTCGCACGCCAGCGCCCTCAAGAACGAAGCCACCACCGCCAGCCAGGCCCTGGAAGTGGCGCACCGCGACCTGCACCAGTTCGCCGAGCGCATGCGCTACCAGGCCGAGCACGACCTGCTGACCGGCTTGCTGGGGCGGGCCGGCTTCATGGCGGCGGCGCAGGCCATGGCGGCGCGGCGCGAAGAGGTGCTGTGCATGATGTTCCTCGACCTGGATGGCTTCAAGGTCATCAACGACGCCTATGGCCATGACGCCGGCGACCAGGTGCTGGTGGAGGTGGCGCGGCGCCTGCAGGGCTGCCTGCCCGCTGGCGCCACGCTGGCCCGCCTGGGCGGGGACGAGTTCGTGATCCTCTATGCGCTGGATGCGCAGGCCGAGCTGCCCGAGCTGCTGGCGCGGCGTCTCATCGAGGTGGTGCGCCAGCCCTTTGCGCGACTGGCGCACCGGCATATCGGCCTGAGCCTGGGCATCACCTTGTCTGACCGTGACGATATCGACGAAATGCTGGTCTGCTCGGACGCCGCCATGTACCAGGCCAAGCGCCGTGGCCGCAACCAGTTCTGCGTCTTCAATGAAACGCTCAATGCCCATCTGCAGATGAAGCGCGATGTCGAACGCGACCTCGCTGGCGCGCTGGCGCGGCGCGAACTGGCGGTGTGGTTCCAGCCCATCGTGCAGCACGATGGACAGACCCTGGATGGCTTCGAGGCGCTGCTGCGCTGGCAGCATGGCAAGCATGGCGCCATCGCCGCGCCTGACCTGATCGAGATCGCTGCGCTGGCCGGCCTGTCTGAAGAGCTGCTGCGCTTCATCCTGGAGGAAGTGGCGGGCATGATCGCCTTCCTGCAGTCCAGCGGACGCAGCGACCTGCGCATCTCGATGAATATCTCGCCGCGTGAAATGGAGCGCCTGGTGGTCGATGAGCTGGTGGTCTCCATGCTCAAGGCGCACCGGCTGCCGGCGCGCATGCTGGAAATCGAGATCACCGAAGAAACCGCGCTGGACCTGCAAGCCGCCACCCAGACCCTGGTGGCGCTGGCCCTGCAGGGCGTGCGCATCGCCATCGACGATTTCGGCGTGGGCTATTCCTCGCTGGGTTTCCTGCGCCAGATGCAGGTCTCGCGCGTGAAGATCGACCGCAGCTTCGTCACCGGCCTGGCCGACCAGACCGAGAACCAGGCACTGGTGTCGGCGGTGTTGCAACTGGCCGGCAGCTTCGGCTTCCAGGTCGTGGCCGAGGGCGTGGAAAGCGCCGAGGACCTGCAGACCCTGCAAGCCATGCACTGCCATGCGATGCAGGGGTATTACTTTGCCCCGCCCATGCCGGCCGCGCAGGCGCGTGCGCGCATCGAGGCGCTGGCGCAGGCCTGAAGAGCACACCGATGTCAGCAGCATGACCGCTGCTGACAATGTTGAAGCAGATCAAGCTTTGCGCGATCTGTGCAAAGCGCCACCCTCCTGGCAATTGAAGCCGCTCCCTGGGGCAGTTATGCTGCAACACGGCATGAACCTGCATGCCAGCCCTTCCCCCCAGAGGAGAACGACATGCTGCAATCCGTGCAGGCCACCCCGGCCGAGCGCTACGATCAACTCATCCGCGACGCCCTCGGCGCGCAAGCCATGCGCGTGGCAGTGGTCCATCCGTGTTCGCCGGAAGCCCTGCAAGGCGCGCTGGAAGCGCGTGACGAAGGCCTGTTCGATCCGGTGCTGGTCGGCCCGGAAACACGCATCCGGCGCATCGCCGAGGCCGCCGATATTTCCTTGCAGGGCTTGCCCATCGTGCCTGCCGAGCACAGCCACGCCGCGGCCGCCCGTGCCGTCGAGATGGCGGTGGCCGGCGAGGTGGGCGCGCTGATGAAGGGCAGCCTGCACAGCGACGAACTGCTGGGCGCGGTGGTGGGCGGGGCTTCGGGATTGCGCACCGAGCGCCGCATCAGCCATGTCTACGCCATGGCCATCCCGGCCTATCCCAAGCCGCTCATCATCACCGACGCCGCCATCAATATCGCGCCCACGCTGGCGCACAAGCGCGACATCTGCCAGAACGCCATCGACCTGCTGCATGTCATGGGCGTGCCGCGTCCCCATGTCGCCGTGCTGGCGGCGGTGGAAACGGTCAATCCGGCCATGCCCTCCACGCTGGATGCGGCGGCCCTCACCGTCATGGCCACGCGCCATCAGATCACAGGAGCATTGGTCGATGGGCCGCTGGCCTTCGACAATGCCATCAGCCTGCAGGCCGCCAGCGTCAAGGGCATCGTCTCGCCAGTGGCCGGCAGCGCCGACATCCTGCTGGTGCCGGACCTGGAAGCCGGCAACATGCTGGCCAAGCAACTGATCTACCTGTCGCAGGCCGATGCAGCAGGGCTGGTGCTGGGGGCGCGCGTGCCCATCATCCTCACCAGCCGCGCCGACAGCCTGCGCGTGCGCCTGGCCTCGTCGGCACTGGCGCGCCTGGTGGCCTCGCGCCAGCGACTGCAATCCGCGGACCGGGAGCTGGCATGAACCGTCTGCTACTGACCTTCAATGCCGGTTCGTCCACGATCAAGCTGGGCGTGTTCCGCCTCGATGGCGCGCGCGCCCGCAAGATCGGCCAGGGGCAGCTGGACCTGCACCTCGCGCCGCTGAAACTGCGCCTGGAGATCGACGGCGAACGTTCCGAGGTGGAGATCGACGCTGATCCCGCTGCCGCCATGGACCGCGTGCTGGAACAGGTGCTGCACCAGCTGGAAGTGGGACACGCCCAAGGCGAGCTGTGCGCCGTCGGTCATCGCGTCGTGCATGGCGGCCTGCATCTGGCGCAGGCGGTGCGGCTCGACGACGCCATCGAGACCGAACTGGAAAACCTGGCCCCGCTGGCGCCCCTGCACCAGCCGCAGAACCTGCGCCTGATCCGCGCCATTGCGCGGCTGCGTCCGGGTCTGCCGCAGACGGCCTCCTTCGATACCGCGTTTCACGCCAGCCAGGATGCGCTGGCGCGCCGCTTCGCGCTGCCGCGCAGACTGCATGAAGAAGGCGTGCTGCGCTACGGCTTCCATGGTATTTCCTACAGCTATGTGGCCGCCGAGATGCGCCGCCAGGCGCTGCCCGAGGCCCATGCCCGCGTGGTAGTGGCGCACCTGGGCAATGGCGCCAGCCTGTGCGCCCTGCATGCCGGGCGCAGCGTGGACGCCAGTACCGGTTTCTCCACGCTGGACGGCGTACCCATGGGAACGCGCTGCGGCGCGCTCGATGCCGGCGTGCTGTTGTACCTGCTGCGCCAGGGAATGTCGCTGGATGAACTGGAAGACCTGCTCTATCACCGCAGCGGCTTGCTGGGGGTATCCGGCCTGAGCGCGGATGTGCGCAGCCTGCAGCAGAGCCAGGACAGCGCCGCCCGCGAGGCGCTGGACCTGTTCGCCCTGCGCTGCGCCGGTGAAGCGGCGCGCCTGGCCTCCACCCTGGGCGGGATCGACGCCCTGGTCTTCACGGCCGGCATCGGCGAGCATGACGCCGCCATGCGCGCGGCCATCTGCGAACGATTGGGCTGGCTGGGCGTGCGCCTGGACCCGCAGGCCAACGCCGCCCATGCCGGCCGCATCAGCCGCGCCGACAGTGCTGTCAGCGTCTACGTCATTCCCACCAATGAAGAGCAGGTCATCGCCGACGACGCGGCTGCGCTCTTGCTCACATCCGCGACAGGAACACCCTCATGAGCAGCACCACGGATACCGCGCTGCCCATCATGCCGGCCGGCAGCGTCCCGCTGTTCTGGCCCATGGCCTTTGCCGCCCAGGCGTTCAAGCAGGGGCAGGACATGATGGACAAGCAGCTGCGCTTCCTGGAAGAGGAAGCCAAGCTGCATGCCGTCCACCATCCCCGCATGGCCACGCCCCACCGCGAACGCCTGCGCCTGCGCACGCTGACCCTGCGCGAATACGGCAGCGCCGATGCCGGCCACGCCACTGTGCCCACGCTCATCGTGGCGCCCTATGCTGGCCACACCTCCGTCATCGCCGACTATGACCAGGGCCAGAGCCTGGTGGAGACGCTGTTGGGAAATGGCGTGGACCATGTGCTGCTCATCGACTGGCACAGCGCCAGCGCCGACATGAAGGACCTGGAGATCGACAACTACCTGGCCGACCTGTGCGTGGTCATCGACGAGCTGGGCGGTCGTGTGCGGCTGGTGGGGCTGTGCCAGGGCGGCTGGATCTCGGCCATGATTGCCGCGCGTTTCCCGGAAAAGGTGGCGCGGCTGGTGCTGGCGGGCTCGCCCATCGATGCGGGCGCGGGGGAGGGACCCTTGAAGCAGATGGTGCAACGCCTGCCGCTGCGCTTCTACGAAGACCTGGTGCGCAGCGGTGGTGGTCTCATGCGCGGCAGCTTCATGCTGCAGGGCTGGAAGAACATGCATCCCGACGAGCACTACTTCAACGAGCACCTGGAATTGCTCCAGCACATCGACGACCCGGCCTACCTGGCCAAGCGCGAGACCTTTGCCGCCTGGTACGAAACCACGGTCGACCTGCCGGGGCGCTGGTACCTCCAGGCCATCGGCCACATCTTCAAGGACAACCTGCTGGCGCGCGGCAAGTATGTGGCGCTGGGACAGCAGCTCGATCTGCGGCAGATCACTTGTCCGCTCTACCTGCTGGCGGGCGAGCGCGACGACATCACCACACCGGAGCAGGTGCTCAACGCCGCCGCACTGGTAGGCACGCCCGCCGCGCAGATCACGCAGAAGATCGTGCCGGGCGGCCATATCGGATTGTTCATGGGTAGTCGCACGCTGGCCGAGGTCTGGCCGCAGATCGCAACCTGGCTGGTGCAGCCGGACTGAGCCGCAAAGCGCTCAGGAAGCGCGCTTGCGCCCGACCGGCTTGGTGGGCGCAGGGGCCGGGGCGGGCGGCACGGCGATGGAGGCCTTCAGGAACCACGACAGCACCGATTCGGCGGTCTTGCCATCGACGATGTGCGGGACGCAGCGATAGGAAAAGCTCACCCCTTCGCACAAGGCCATGAGGCCGATGGCGATCTCGCGCGGCGGCGCGGACAGCGTCGTGCCGGTGAGCTGGCCATAGGCTTCGACGAAGCCGGTGATCTGACGGTAGCGCTCTTCCAGGAAGCCATCGAGCTGGGCGCGGAATTTCTCGTCGCGCAGCGCCACGATGCGCGCCTCCATCCACAGCAGGCTGCACTTGTCGTCGCGGTAGAGGCGCGAATACTGTGCGGCCAGTTCATCTTCCAGCACCGCCGCATCCGTCATGGGGGCTTCCAGGATGCGCTGGAAGCCGCGGTCGATGCTCTCGCCTTCACGCCGCAGCAACTCGAAGAAGAGCTGGGTCTTGTCATCGAAGTTGGAATAGAACGCCCCGCGCGAATACCCGGCAGCCGTGCTGATATCCTCCACGCTGGCCAGCGCAAATCCCTTTTGCATGAAAACCGCGTGCGCAGCCTCCAGCAGCCTTTCCCTGGTCTGCTCCCGGCTTTGCTCGCGGCTGAGTCGTTGGCGTGTCATAGGGCGAGATTCTAACACCACCGTATTCAAATACAGTGTTGCATCTGAATTCGGGGATGCATTAGAATCTGTCCACTTTAGAACGCAATGCTCCAGGGGATGCGTACGCCCTGCGTGCTGACGCCCACTTCCTGAAAGGAAAGCCGTGAAGCCTGTCTCTCCGTCCGTTTCCCCTGGGCGCGCCCGCCGCCGTGTCTATCCCTTGCTGGCGCTGGTCATCACCCTGGCGGCCTGCAGCAAGCCGGCCCCGGTAGCCGATGCGCCGCGTGAAGTGGTGGTGCTGCAGGCGCAGCAGCGCGGCCAGGCCGGCACGCTGCACCTGCCCGCCGAGGTGCAGTCGCGCTACGTGACCAGCATGTCCTTCCGCATCGCCGGCCAGCTGGCCGAGCGGCGCGTGCATCTGGGCGATGTGGTGCGCAAGGGACAGGTGCTGGCGCGGTTGGACCCGGCTGACGCCAACCAAAACGCCAGCGCCGCCCAGGCCGAACTGGCCTCGGCGCGCCAGCACCTGGACGCCGCCGAGAAGCAGCTCCAGCGCGACGTCCAGCAGGCCCGCGAAGCCTTGATCAGCCCCCAGCAGCTCGAACAGAGCCAGGACGCCCACGCCGCTGCGCTTTCGCAGTTCAAGGCCGCCCAGGCGCGCGCCGCCGTGGCGGGCAACCAGCGCGACTACACTACCCTGGTGGCCCAGCATGACGGCGTCATCAGCGCCGAGCAGGCCAATACCGGCGACGTGCTCGCTGCCGGCCAGCCGGTCTATTCGCTGGCCTGGTCGGGCCAGGTGGACGTGGTCACCGAGGTGGCCGATCGCCAAGTCGCCACGCTGCAGCCGGGTGCGGCCGCCGTGGTCACGCTGGCGGCGCTGCCGGGCAAGACCTTCACGGGAAAGGTGCGCGAAGTCAGCCCGGCGGCTGATGCACAGAGCCGCACCTACCGCGTCAAGGTCACGCTGGAGCAGCCCGATCCTGCGGTGCGCCTGGGCATGACCGGCGAGGTCGCGATCACCCCGGCGGCCAGCTCGGCCGCGCCGGTGCTGCTGTTGCCGGCCACTGCGCTGTTCCACCAGGGCGACAGGCCGGCCCTGTGGGTCGTGGGGGAGCAGGGCCAGCTGGAACTGCGGCCCGTGACCGTGGCGGCCTACGGCGAGCGCAGCATCAGCGTCAGCCAGGGTGTCACGGCCAGCGACAAGGTGGTGGTGCAGGGCGTGCATACCCTGACGGCCGGTGAAAAGGTCAAGCCGGTCGCGCCGCTGCATGCTGAGGACTTCGCCCTATGAGCGCGCCTGGACGTTTCAACCTCTCTGCCTGGACCTTGCAGCACCAGGCGCTGGTGACCTTCATCCTGGCGCTGGTGACGCTCCTGGGCATCGGTTCCTACTCGCGCCTGTCGCAGTCCGAAGACCCGCCCTTCACCTTCAAGGTCATGGTGATCCAGACCGATTGGCCGGGCGCGACCGCGCGCCAGGTGCAGGAGCAGATCACCGACCGCATCGCCCGCAAGTTGCAGGAGACGCCCGATGTGGATTTCCTGCGCAGCTATTCGCGCGCGGGTCAGTCGCAGCTCTTCTTCACCATCAAGGATACGGCCCCGGCCTCGCAGGTGCCGCAGACCTGGTACCAGGTGCGCAAGAAGGTCGGCGACATGGCCGCCACGCTGCCGCAAGGGGTCAAGGGTCCCTACTTCAATGACGAGTTCGGCGACGTCTATACCAACATCTACGCCCTGGCCGGCGACGGCTTCAGCCCGGCGCAATTGCGCGACTATGCCGACCAGTTGCGCGGTGAACTCTTGCATGTGCCGGGCGTGGCCAAGATCGATTACTTCGGCGAGCGCAACGAGCATATCTACATCGACATCGGCAATGCCCGCATGACCCGCCTGGGCATCAGCCCGCAGCAACTGGCCGACGCCATCGGCGGCCAGAATGCGGTGGTGCCGGGCGGCCTCATCACCACCGGCAATGACCGCGTCTACGTGCGTCCCACCGGCCAGTTCGACAACCTGCGCGCGCTGGAAGAGAAGATCATCCAGATCAACAACCGTAGCTTCCGCCTGGGCGACATCGCCACCATCACGCGCGGCTACGACGAACCGCAGGAGCAGGCGATGCGCGCCAATGGCCAGCCGGTGCTGGGCATCGGCGTGACCATGCAGCCGGGCGGTGACGTGATCCGCCTGGGCAAGGCGCTCGATGCGCGCACCGAGGAACTGCGCAAGCGCCTGCCGGCCGGACTCACGCTCACGGCGGTCTCGAGCATGCCGCATGCGGTGGAAAAATCAGTGGATGACTTCCTCGAAGCCGTGGCCGAGGCCGTGGCCATCGTGCTGGTGGTCAGCCTGGTCTCGCTGGGCATCCGCACCGGCATGGTGGTGGTGATCTCCATTCCCATCGTGCTGGCGGTGACCTCGCTGTTCATGTACCTGTTCGACATCGGCCTGCACAAGGTCTCGCTGGGCACCCTGGTGCTGGCGCTGGGCTTGCTGGTGGATGACGCCATCATCGCCGTGGAAATGATGGCGGTGAAACTGGAGCAGGGCTGGAACCGCCGCCGCGCCGCCGCCTTCGCCTATACCAGCACGGCCTTCCCCATGCTCACCGGCACCCTGGTGACGGTGGCCGGCTTCCTGCCCATCGCCCTGGCCAAGTCCGGCACCGGCGAATACACCCGTTCCATCTTCGAGGTCTCGGCCATTGCGCTGCTCTTGTCCTGGCTGGCGGCGGTGGTGCTCATTCCGCTCTTGGGCTATCACATGCTCAAGGAAAAGCCGGGTGCGCTCACCGATGAGCAGATCGCCGCCAATCCGCACGCCGGCCATGACGAGGAAGACCACGACCATCCCATCTACCAGACCCGCATCTATACCTGGCTGCGCCGTTCGGTGGCCTGGTGCGTGGCGTTCCGGGGCCGCGTGGTGATCGCGACCACGGTGTTGTTCATCGGCTCGCTGGCGGCCTTTGCGCTGGTGCCGCAGCAGTTCTTCCCCAGCTCTGACCGGCCCGAACTGCTGATCGACCTGCACCTGCCCGAGCGTGCTTCCTTCGAGGCCACCCAGCGCGAAGCAGTGCGCATGGAAGCGCTGCTGAAGGACCGTCCGCAGATCGACCACTACGTCAGCTTCGTCGGCGTCGGAGCGCCGCGCTTCTACCTGCCGCTGGACCAGCAACTGGCCAGCCCCAACTTCGCCCAGTTCGTGGTGACGGCCAAGTCGGTGGAAGACCGTGAAGCCCTGGCGCGGGCGCTGGAAGAGCCGCTGCGCCGCCAGTTCAGCGGCGTGCGCACGCGCCTGACGCGGCTGGAGAACGGCCCGCCGGTGGGCTTCCCGGTGCAGTTCCGTATCAGTGGCGAGCAGATTCCCAAGGTGCGCGCCATCGCCGAACAGGTCGCGGCCGAGATGCGCAAGGAAAGCCGCGCCACCAACATCCAGTTCGACTGGGATGAACCGGCGCAGCGTTCGGTGTCCTTCGAGATCGACCAGAAGCGCGCCGCGCAGCTGGGCCTGACGAGCCAGCAGATTTCCAATTTCCTGGCCATGCAATTGTCCGGCTACACCATCACGCAATACCGCGAGCGCGACAAGCTCATCAGCGTGGACCTGCGCGCCCCGCGCAGCGAGCGCGTCGATCCGGCGCGACTGGCCACGCTGTCCATGCCCACCGCCAACGGCCCGGTGCCGCTGGCCACGCTCGGCCAGTTCAACAACACGCTGGAATATGGCGTGATCTGGGAGCGCAACCGCCAGCCCACCATCACCGTGCTGGCCGATGTGCGCCCGGGTGTGCAGGGCATCGACGTCACCAATGACGTCAACCAGAAGCTCAACGCCCTGCGCGCCGAGCTGCCGGTGGGCTATCGCATCGACGTCGGCGGCCCGGTGGAAGAAAACGCCAAGGCGCAATCCTCGATCTCGGCGCAGATGCCTCTGATGGTGATTGCCGTGCTGCTGTTGCTGATGGTGCAGCTGCAAAGCTTTGGCCGCACCATGATGGTGGTGATGACGGCCCCGCTGGGCTTGATCGGCGTGGTCGGCGCGCTGCTGCTGTTCGGCCAGCCCTTCGGCTTCGTCGCCATGTTGGGGACCATCGCCATGCTGGGCATCATCATGCGCAATTCGGTGATCCTGGTGGACCAGATCGAGCAGGACATCGCCGCCGGACGCGGCCGTTTCGACGCCATCGTCGGCGCCACCGTACGGCGCTTCCGCCCGATCACGCTCACCGCCGCCGCCGCCGTGCTGGCGCTGATCCCGCTGTTGCGCAGCAACTTCTTCGGCCCGATGGCCACCGCCCTCATGGGCGGCATCACCATCGCCACCATCCTGACCCTGTTCTACCTGCCGGCGTTGTATGCGCTGTGCTACCGGGTCAAGCCGGATGAAACCCATCACCGCGACACTGCCGCCCAAGGGAGCCATTGATGACCCAGGTCCATCCCCCCCTGCCGCTGGCCCTGCTACTGGTGCTGACCCTGTCGGGCTGCGCCTTCGGCCCGACCGGCGAAGCGCCGGCCATGCCCCGGCCCGACCACTATGCAGCCCAGGCCACGCCCGCAGATGTCGGGCCCGAAGGGGCGCGCCAGCGCTTCGTGCTGGGCCAGCGCGCCGTGCCGCAATGGTGGCAGGCCTATGGTTCGCCCGAGCTGTCGGCCTGGGTGGAAGAGGCCTTGCGCAACAATCATTCGCTGGCCCAGGCTGAACGCAACCTGGCTAGCGCCCGCCTGCAACTGCGCGCCCAGATCGACCAGTCATTGTGGCCGTCCGTCGACGCGGTCGGCCAGGCCCAGCGCCAGCGCGCCTTGGGCCTGCCCAATATCGGCCCGACCACCAACCTCTACAACGTCTTCGCCGGCCAGATCCGAGCCAGCTATACCTTCGACCTGTTCGGCACGGAACGCTACGCCAACGCCGCCACAGCCGCCCAGGTCGATGCCCAGTCCTACCAGTTCGATGCGGCCCGCCGCGCCTTGGTGGCCAATGTGGTCATCAGCGCCATCAATGCCGCTGCGCTGCGCGTGCAGGTGAGCGATACCGAACGCCTGGTGGCGCTGGCCGAGGCCGATGCCAGTGAAGTGCAGCGGCGCGCCGAGCTGGGCGCGGCCTCGCAGGACGATCTGCTGGCCGCACGCGCCAATGCACAGTCCTTGCGCGCCAGCCTGCCCGGCCTGCAGGCACAGTGGCTGGCCGCGCGCCACGCCCTGGCCGTGCTGATGGGCCGCACGCCCGACCAGGCGCCCGCCGATCTGGACCTGGCCAGCCTGCGCCTGCCTGCCGAGGTGCCGCTGGCGGTGCCCTCGGAACTGTTGCGCCAGCGGCCCGACATCCTCGCAGCCGACGCCGCGCTGAAGGTGGCGGCGGCCCAGCAGGCCCAGGCCACGGCGGAGATGTTCCCCAGCCTGTCCATCAGCGCATCCTTCGGGCAGTCCGGTTTTACCTGGCCCAAGGCGACCGGTGCGGCGGGTGCAGTGTGGGGTTTGGGGGCGTCGCTGACGCAGCCGCTGTTCCATGGCGGCGCGCTGCGTTCCATGAGCGAAGCTGCGGAGCAGGCCTATCTGGCGGCCGAGGCCAATTATCGCCAGACCGTATTGAATGCGTTCCAGAATGTGGCCGATAGCCTGGTGGCCCTGAGCCATGACGCCGATGCCCAGACCGCCGCAGCGGCGGCGCGCCAGGCCAGCGAGCAGGGCTGGCGCAATGCCCAGCGGCGCGTGGCCCTGGGTGCGGTGCCGATCAGCGCGGCGCGCAGTGGTGAGCGCCAGTATCTCAATGCCCACCTCAGTGAAGCGCGCGCCACCGCCAGCCGCCTCAACGCCACAGCCACGCTGTTCCAGGCCATGGGGGTGAGCCTGGAGGCTGCACCGGCGACTTCACCGACCACTGCACCGCAGGCAGCGCAACCGTGACGCCGTCGCCATGTTCCTTCCAGAGGGGACATGGCGCGGATCTCTTATCTTCTTATTGTCTTATCCCTTGCTCGCGCCGAAGGTCAGCCCGGCGACGAACTGCTTCTGCATCACGAAGAACAGGATCACCGACGGCAGCGCCGCCAGGATGGAACCGGCCGAGACCAGGTTCCAGGCGGTGGTCCACTGGCCGCGCAGGGCCGCCACGCCCACCGTGATCGGGGCCACGTCATCCCCCTGGGTCAACACCAGCGCCCAGAAGTAGTCATTCCAGACAAAGGTAAACACCAGCACCGCCAAGGCCGCCAGCGCAGGACGGATCAGCGGCAGCACGATGCGGTAGAACACGGTCCATTCGCTGGCGCCCTCGATGCGCGCCGCCTCGATCATCTCGAAGGGCAGCTGCTTGATGAAGTTGCGCAGGAAGAGGGTGCAGAAGCCGGTCTGCATGGCAATGTGGAACAGCATCATCCCGGTGATGGTGTTGAACAGGCCCAGCGACAGCGAGAGATCGCGCACCGGGATCATCAGGATCTGCTGCGGCACGAAGTTGCAGGCCACGAAGGTGGCGAAGAGCACCGTATTGCCGCGGAACTGGTAGGTCGACAGCGCAAAGCCGGCCATGGCCGCCAGCGAGATCGCGCCGATCACCGAGGGGATCGTGATGAGGCAGCTGTTCCAGAAGTAATGCAGCATCGGCGACGCCGTCAGGGCTTCGCGGTAATTCTCCAGCATGGCGAAGTCCTGCGGCCAGCCCCAGTAGTTGCCGGCCATCAGTTCATCGTTGGAGCGGATCGAAGTGACCAGCGCGGCCAGCATCGGCAAGAGCCAGATCAGCAGCGCCACCGGCAGCGAGGCGCGGTAGAGCGCGCGGTTGATGGGCTTCCATTTTTCTATCGGCATCGGGAACATGAGGATTCCTTTTTTTCCTTGAGCGTTCAGCGTTCAGCGCGCAGCATGCGGCGCAGCTGATAGACGATGTAGACCAGCATGATGGCAAAGAGCGTCACGGCCACCGCTGCCGAATACCCCTGGCGGTAATACTTGATGGCCTGGTCATAGGCGTAGTAGGCCAGCACGGTGGAACTCTCATAGGGGCCGCCGCTGGTCATCACCGAGATCAGGTCGAAGCTGCGCAGCGCGCCGATGATGCTGACCACGAAGGCCATGAAGGTGGTCGAGCGCAATTGCGGCAGGATCACATAGCGCAGCATGGTCCAGCCCTTGGCGCCTTCCATGCGCGCCGCTTCCACCTGGTCGTGGTTCAGCGCTGTCAGGCCGGTGAGGAAGAGGATCATGCAATACGCCGTCTGCGGCCACAGCGCGGCGAAGATGATGCCGAAGGTGGCATAGCGCGCATCGCCCAGCACCGGCACGCCCTGGCCGAAGAGCAGCGAGAGCAGCCCGAAGCTGGGGTCATAGAACCAGCTGTACATGAGGCCGACCACCACGCCCGAGAGCACGAAGGGCGCGAAGAACAGCGACTTCACCACGCGCATGCCGATCACCTTCTGGTTCAGGTACAGCGCGATGGCCAAGCCCATGGGCGGGGCCAGCAGGAACATCAGCAGCCACAGCACGTTGTTCTTCAGGGCGGTGTAGAAGGTCGGCGCGTGGAACAGCTCGACGTAGTTGGCCAGCCCCACGAACCTGGGCTCGGTCATGCCATCCCAGCTGAAGAAGCTGAGATAGATCGTATAGAGAATCGGGTACAGCACATAGACCAGCGTCATCACGCAGGCCGGCGCCAGGAACCAGAAGGCGGCGCGGTTGCGGCGGGCGGCGCTGCGCTGAGGACCGCTGGCCGCTGTGGTGGCCACTGTAGCGGCGGCTGGGGGCGCAGGCGGCTGCGCGGCGGATGTGGGCGCGAGCATGGCGGGGTCTCCTTCTTTTTCTGCGGCCATCGTGCTGGGCAAGCACGATGGCCGGGTGGACTACTACTGAACTGCTGCTTAATAACTATCTAACTATCTAACTATCAGCTACCAGTTAACTGCAACTTGATTACTGCTTGACCACTACTTAACTACTACCGCATCAACCGCCATCAGGACTTCTTGTAGATGCGCTTGCGGCTTTGCTCCAGCTCATTGAGCACATCATCGATCCTGGTCGGATCGCTGACGAACTTCTGCATGCCCTTCATGCCTTCATCGGCCATTTCCTTGGTCATGTCGCGATCATAGAACTGCGAGATGCCGCCCTTGGCGTTGGAGAGGATCTCGAAGCCGATGCGCGAGATCGGTTCGGTGGGCGCGGGCGACTTGCTGTTGGCCGGCAGCGAACCCAGTCCCTCTGCCAGCTTGGCGCTGATGGCCGGCGTACCGACGAAGGCGATGAAGCGGCGCGCATCGGCCTTGTTGCGGGCCTTGGCAGGGATGTGGATGGATTCGGTCGGACCTTCCTCAGCCGTGGGTACATTGGCATCGATGATGGGGAACTGGAAGTAACCCATCTCCGGCGCCAGCTTGGCCGGGAAGCCCTTGGCGATGAAGGTGCCCATCAACATCATGGCGGCCTTGCCCTGGAACAGGAAGGGCTGGGCGCCGTCGAGGTCATAGGAGAGGGCGTTGTCGATGAAGTACTTGTTGTCGATCAGGCTCTTCCAGGCGGTATGGACCTTCTTGACGCGCGCATCGGTGTAGGCGATATCGCCGGCCATCAACTGCTGGTGGAAGGCATTGCCATTGATGCGCAGGTCCAGGTAGTCGAACCAGCCGGCCAGGGTCCAGGCGTCGCGGCCACCCACGGCGATCGGGGCGATGCCGGCAGCCTTGAGCTTCTTGCAGGCGTCCAGGAATTCATCCCAGGTCTTGGGCTCGCCGGCAATGCCGACCTTCTTGAACAAGTCCTTGCGGTAGAACATGCCCCAGGAGTAGTAGACGGTGGGCACCGAATACTGCTTGCCGTGCCAGGACGAGGCTTCCTTGGTGGAGGCGTAGGTGGCGTCCCAGCCGTTCTTCTTCCAGTCTTCGCTCACGTCTTCCAGCAGGCCACGGCTGGCGTAGAAGGCCATGCGCTCGCCGTTGTGCCAGTTGATGATGTCCGGCGCCTGGGTCGAGAGCCAGCCCGGCAGCTGTACCTTGTAGGCTTCTTCCTCGATGAAGGAGGGCTTGATGTCCACGTCCGGGTTGGCCTTCTTGAATTCATCCATCGTCGATTGCCACACCGCGCGCTGCACCGCGCCCTTGTAGGCGATGTTGATGGCCAGGGTGCCGGCGGTGGCGGCGGTGTTCCAGGCGGCTGTGGCGGCCAGGCAGCCGGCGATCACGCCCATGCGAATCATCTTCTTCATTGTTGTCTCCGAATGTGGGTTCAAAACAGCTTGGTCTTTGTTAGCGTGCGCAGGTTCTGCCGCCTGCTTGGGCCACGGCGGACAGCGCCGCCGTGGCGTCTTTCTTCCAGAGTGAGGCCGGCTATTGCCATTGCCTGATCACGGGTGCTGGCCAGTGCGATACACCGCCACGCCTTGCGGCTCCAGCTGCGCCTGGCCGACCAGGAACTGCGCGCCTTGCGCCTGCGGCAGGGTGATCGCTGCGTCGCTGTAGTTGAAGGCGAAGCAGAGGCCGCCGCGCTCTTGCAGGCGCAGGCCCTCGGGCAGGCGTTGCGGGGCGAGTCCGGCGTCGCGGGCCAACTGCTCGAAGCAGGCGCTGGTGAGCGCATCATCGAAGATGCCGGCCAGGTAGTGGGCGCGTTCTTTGCGCACGATGGCCGGATGGCCGTCGCCGAACTGCGCCAGGGTCTGCAAGCCCTCGCCATCGGCCTCGATCAGGTCCCGCCAGTGCGCGCCCTGGCCGCTGTGCGCGCCGAACTGCACCGGTTCGGTGACATTGGGGCGCAGCGATTCCACGCGCCAGACGCGCATGGGCAGCAGTTGCTGCAAGGGGCCGGGCGGCAGCGTGGCGGGAATCTGCAGCGAGCGGGTCTTGGAGCCGCTGCGCGGACCGAACACCGACAGCGCGCCGCTCTCGGCGATGCGGCCCGGCAGATCGTCCGGCACGATGGGCAGGGGCGGCACTACGATCATGGCATAGCCGTCCAGCTTGGCGTGCAGCGGCAGGATGTCCACATCCAGGCCCAGTGCGCGCAGGGTGGCGTAGTACTGGAAGGCAAAGCGCTGGTATTCGAAATCGATGCCCTGGAAATGGATGTCGAAGAGCCACTTGGCGTCGTAGTCGAACAGCAGCGCCACCTTGCCGCGCGGCTGCGCCAGCGCCCCCTGTGCCTGTTCGACGGTGATGATTTCCCGCGCCACCTGCTCGGCTTCGCTGCCGCCCACATCGAGGCGGTTGTCCGGACGATTCAGGCCGGCATGCAATTGTTCCTGTGCGAACGGGCATTGGCGCCAGCGGAAATAGGAGACGCAACCCGCGCCGTGGGCAAAGGCTTCCCAGCTCCACAGGCGCACCATGCCTGGCAGCGGATGCGGATTCCAGTGCGCCCAGTTCACCGGCCCCGGCTGTTGTTCCATGACCCAGAAGGGCTGGGCCGACATGCCGCGATACAGGTCATGGTTGAAGCTGGCGAAGTCGGGATGGCCGGTGCGCAGCCAGCGCGCCTTGGTGGCGTCGTCGAACCACATCACTTCCAGCGCGCCCAGCGGATAGCTGTCCCAGGTGGCCACATCGAGGTCGGCCGCAACCGGATAGTGATCGAACTCCAGGAACATCTGCATGAAGTTGTGCACCATCAGCCGGCCCGGCGAGAGCGCACGCAGGATCTCCACCTGCATGCGGTTGTAGCGCGCCACTTCGTCCGAGGCGAAGCGGCGATAGTCCAGGCGGTGCGAGGGATGGGCTTCGGTGACGGTGCCGATGGGGGCGTCGATCTCATCGAAGCTGCGGTATTCCATGCTCCAGAACACCGTGCCCCAGGCCGTGTTGAGCGCGTCGATGCTGCCGTAGCGCTGGCGCAGCCACTGGCGGAAACGGCGCTGCGCCGAGGCCGAATAGCTGACCACGGTCTGGTGGCAGCCATATTCATTGTCGGTCTGCCAGGCCGTCACGGCCGGGTGCTGGCCATAGCGTTCGCCCAGCAGACGCACGATGCGTTGTGATTCCTCGAAGTAGGAATCCGATGAGAAATCATAGTGGCGGCGCGAACCGAAGGCGCGCTGGCGGCCATTGGCGTCCACCGCCAGCACATCGTCATGGCGGTCGATGAGCCACTTGGGCGGGGTCGCGGTGGGGGTGCACATGACCACTTCCAGACCATGCCTGGCCAGCACCTCGATGGCGCGATCCAGCCAGTCCCAGCGCAACTCGCCGGGCGAAGGTTCGATGCGGCTCCAGGCGAATTCGCCGATGCGCACCTGCTTGATGCCCAGCGCCTTCATGCGTTGCGCATCGCTGTCCCACATGGCCTCGGGCCAATGTTCGGGGTAGTAACAGACTCCCAATCGTAGCGACATGGTCGTGATTCCTTAGCGGTAGTGAAGCGGATACAGAATGGAAAGAGGGACGAACAGAGCAGCAGGCCGCAGATGCAGGCTCACACTCATCACACTCAGGCGGCAACGGCCAAGCCGCCCTGGACTTGCGTGCGGGTCAGCGCCAGCCCGTCCTGGTCGAACAGATAGGCGCAGGCCGGTGCGATGGCCACGCGCACGCGCTCGCCACGGGTGATGCGGGCGTCGCCAGCGGCCTTGGCCACCAGCGGCTGGCCGGCGGGCTCGTCCAGATGCACATAGGTCTGCTCGCCCAGGCGTTCGACCAGCACCACTTCGCGATGGATGCCGTACTGGCCCTGGCTGCCGATTTCCATATGCTCCGGGCGCACGCCCACGGTCACCATCTGGCCCGGCTGCAGCGCGCCTTGCGCGGCCACCAGCAGGGTTTCCTCGCTGCCGGAAAGGCGCACCAGAATGCCGTTCTCCTGCACACCCGCCACCTGCGCCGGCAGGAAGTTCATCCGTGGTGAACCGATGAAGCCGGCCACGAAGCGGTTGCGCGGATGGTGATACAGCTCCATGGGTGTGCCGACCTGGGCGATGCTGCCGAAGCGCTGGGTATCGGCGCCGGCATGCAGCAGCACGATGCGATCGGCCAGGGTCATCGCTTCGACCTGGTCGTGCGTCACATAGACCACGCTGGCCTGCTCGAACTGGCGATGCAGGCGGGCGATCTCGATGCGGGTCTGGCTGCGCAGGGTGGCGTCCAGGTTCGACAGCGGTTCATCGAACAGGAACACACCCGGACGGCGCACGATGGCGCGGCCAATGGCCACGCGCTGGCGCTGGCCGCCGGAGAGTTCCTTGGGCTTGCGCTGCAGCAGTTCTTCCAGCTGCAGGATGCGCGCAGCCTCGCGCACTTTCTGTTCGATCTCGGCCTTGGGCAGCTTGGCCAGGGTCAGGCCGAAGCTCATGTTTTCGTACACCGTCATGTGCGGGAACAGCGCATAGCTCTGGAACACCATGGCCACCGAGCGCTGCGCCGAGGGCACATCGTTGACGCGCTTGCCGCCGATGAAGAGGTCGCCGCTGGTGAGATCTTCCAGCCCGGCGATGCTGCGCAGCAGCGTGGATTTGCCGCAGCCGGATGGACCCAGGAAGACGCAGAATTCATGTTCGCCAATGTCGAGATCGACATTGCGGATCACCGGCGGTGCATCGCCGTAGGCTTTTTGTGCTGCACGCAAGGTAATGCTGGCCATCACATTTTCCTGTCAGAAAGATTGCCGGGCAGGCCGCCGCAAAGGCAGGGCTGGCGTCAGGTTAAGCGCTTAATCAAATCACCCAAAAAAAAGATCGCCTGGGTGGTGTCCTGAGTGCAATCGGGTTTGTCTCCACGTCGTTGTTCTGATCGTGTTGCCGCATCGGGGCGGCCAATAGTGTGGAAAGATCATACCCATCTTGCATGGCCCATGCAACAAGAATCCTGTAACGCCAGGTGACAGGAAAATGTCAGCCAGTGCGCCCCTGCGCACCCTGCCGGCGCCCGCCTGCGTTGACAAGCCAGGCATAAGCGGTTTGAATGCGAGGGCTTCCAACTCCATCGCCTCATGACCACCTTATCCGAAGTCGCCCGACTGGCCGGTGTCACCTCGGCCACTGTGTCCAACGTCCTGCGCCAGCGCGGCAAGGTCGGCGAACAGACCCGCCAGCGCGTGCTCGACGCCGTGGCCCAGCTGGGTTACCGCCCGCACCTGACCGCCCGCGCCCTGGCCGAGGGACGCGCACCCACGCTGGCGCTGGTGGTCTCCAGCATCGCCAACCCCTTCTATCCCGAATTCGCCCTGGCGGCCGAGCGGGCGGCGCGCGACCATGGACGCTTCCTCATCGTCTGCAATACCAACGATGATCCCGATATCGGCCGGGCCTATCTTGACCAGATCGCCGGCACATTGTCGGACGGCGTGCTGATCATGAACGCCAACCTGCCCATGGATGAGCTGAGGAAGACCGAGCAGCGCGGCGCGCCCGTGGTGCTGTGCATGTGGGAAAAGCCGGATGCGCCGCCCGAGCTGCCCTGCATCGCGGTGGACTTCTTCGAAGCCGGCGCGATTGCCGCCCGGCATCTGCTGGGTCTGGGCCATCAGTGCTTTGCCGCGCTGGTGGGCAGCAAGAAGAGCGGCATCCATGCCGAGCGCTATCGCGGTTTTGCCAGCGCCTGCAAGGAGGCCGGACACCCGCATCCGACCCAGCGCACACGCTATATCAACGACACGGTGGAGTCAGGCTACCGCGCCACCATGGAACTGCTGCGCGAACATCCGCAGGTCACCGCCATCTTCGCCAGCAATGACTTGCCTGCGCTGGGGGCGATGAACGCCATCGCCGACATGGGGATGAATGTGCCGCGCGACGTCTCGGTGACCGGCATCACCGATATCCAATGGGCGCGCGTCTCCCGCCCGGCGCTCACCACCGTGGCCGTACCCACCGAAGCCGCTGCGCGCATGTCCATCGAACTCTTGCTGGCGCTCATCGAACGGCGCAGCCCCTCACCCGTCATGCACGTCACCGCTGCGCCGCAACTGGTGGAGCGCGCCTCCACCGCCGTCCCCCGCAAGCGCTAGGCGGCCGCGAGGCTGTCCAGGTAGGCCGAGAACATGTCGGCCATGGCGTCCGCGTGACGCTTGATCTCGCTGTCCGGACGAGGCGTGCGCGAGAGGTGCTCGCCCATCGTGGTGAGCGTGCTCATCACCATCTCGCCGGCCAGCTTGCGGCGTCGCGGCGACACCGTCGGCAAGGCCTCGCGCATGAAGCGCGCAATGATGCCATCCCAGGCATGCGCCAGCGCCTGCGCCTGTTCGCCATCCCGATACAGTGGTGCGGCATCATTGAGCGCCAGCCTGACCGCCGCTTCCTCGAACTCGCTGCGCAGGAAGGCATGCACCAGCGCACGCAGCCGCAGCAGTGGCGGCTTGCGGCTGTCTTCCAGCAACACGCGCACCATCTCGGTGGTCTGCTCCCATTCATCGGACTGCAGCCGGAACAGGATGGCCGCCTTGTTGGGGAAATACTGGTAGATCGATCCCACGCTCACACCGGCCCGCTCAGCCACCCGCGCCGTGGTGAAGCGGGCCGCGCCCTCGCGTAGCAAAACCTGAACAGCAGCCTCCAGGATGGCCTTGACGAGATCGGTGGAGCGCGCCTGCTGCGGCGCCTTGCGCAGGGAAATATCGGGGCGGCGAGGCTTTTTCATGGTGACGAGAACGGTGGGAAAGAATGCGAATGGAAAACATGACGGATTCGTCGCATACTGGATTTTGCTGGATGTGACGAATTCGTCGCATTCTACGATGTCCTGATCATCCTGTCCAAGCGGCCTGGGTTTCCTGTAACCAGCCCGCCTGTTGATGGCGACATCCTCTTTCGCTGTTTTCCTCCTTCTCATTGATCCAAGGATTTTCCATGTCTGCTTCCTCTACCGACAAGCCCGCGCGGGTGACGCCGCTGGCCAGTCCCGGCGTCGCCGTCTTCTTCAAGTTGGCGCCGATCACGTTGGCCGTCTTCATCGCCTTCCTCACCATCGGCCTGCAATTGCCGGTGCTGCCCTTGCATCTGAAAGACGCGCTGGGCATGAACGCCACCGTAGTGGGCGTGGTCGTGGGCGCGCAGTTCGCTGCCGCCTTGCTTTCGCGCGCCTGGGCCGGCAACTTCGCCGACCTGCGCGGCGCCAAGCGCGCCGTCATGGCGGGTTTCATCACGGCCGCATTGTCGGGGCTGGTGTATCTGGCTTCGCTGGCCTTGCTTGGCCGGCCAGACTGGTCGGTGGCCGTGCTGTTGCTGGGGCGCGTGGTGCTGGCGCTGGGCGAGAGCCTGATGGTCACCGGCGCGATGAGCTGGGGCATCGGCCTGGTCGGCCCGCAGCATGGCGGCAAGGTCATGGCCTGGCTGGGCATCGCGTTGTACGCCGCCTTCGGCGCCGGTGCGCCCCTGGGCGTGGCGATCAACCAGATCTACGGCTTTGCCGGTATCAGCCTGGCCAGCGTGGGCCTGTCATTGGCGGCGCTGCTGCTGATCGCCCCGCTGCGCGCCATCGCGCCCAGCGCCCACCGCCGCACGCCGTTCTACCAGGTGCTCGGTGCGGTATGGCGTCCGGGGCTGGGGCTGGCATTTTCCAGCGTCGGCTTTGGCGTCATCACAGCCTTCATTGCATTGCTGTTTGCCGCGCGCGCCTGGGGCAATGCAGCGCTGGCGTTTTCTGCATTCGGCGCGGCCTTCATCCTGGCGCGGCTGTTGTTTGCCCACCTGCCGGACAAGCTCGGCGGCGCGCGCGTTGCGTTGGTATGCGTGCTGATCGAAGCAGCGGGCCAACTGCTGATCTGGCAGGCTGACGCGGCGCACTGGGCCTACCTCGGCGCGGCCCTGACCGGCTTCGGCTATTCGCTGGCCTTTCCCGGTTTCGGCGTCGAAGCCATGCGCCGCGCGCCGCCGCAGACGCGGGGGTTGGCCATGGGCGCGTATGTGGCCTTCCTGGATCTGTCGCTGGGGATCACCAGCCCGCTGGCCGGTGTGCTGGCCAGTCACGCCGGCGTGCAGAGTATCTACCTGGCGGGAGCGGTGACAGTGGGGCTGTCAGTCCTGGTGGCCTTGAGTTTGCTTCATTCAGTGAAGATGGGAGATTAGGAACAATATCGCTTGCCAAGGAACGCAGTGAGTGTTTCTTAATGACGTCGAAATATAGAATAATTGCTAAATGATTTGGTCGGCTTATTGGTTAGCATTCAGAGCACTTTCAGCCCTGCATGCTCACCATGACTGCCTCCTCAATGACCTCCGCGTCGTTCGGCGCTTTCTTGAATCTTCTTACGCACGAACGGCGCCTTCTGAGGCTGCATCTACCATCTTCCGCTCCGTCTGCCGTTCAGCGGCTGGTCGCCTTGCAGGTCACAGGAACAGAGGCGGTATGCGGCAACGTGATCTACCGCGTGCAGTGCGCCAGCAGCGCCGCTGATCTTGACATCCATGCGCTCCAAGGAGTGCCTATCGGATTTTCTGTGAAGGAGGGTGACGGTGGCGCTGCATTGGTCTGTGGCCTGGCCACCTCGGTGCGGCAAATCCATTCGGAAGCGGGTGCGGTTCTGCTCGAAATCGAGCTTTGCGATGCCCTACGCTTGTTGGAACAGCGCAAGACCTGGCGGGTCTTCTGCGACCTTTCGGTGCTGGAGATCAGCGAGCAGATCCTGACCGAGCATCGCCACGACAATAGCGTTCTGGCGGCTGCCCTGCGCTGGCACGTCAGCGGCTTGCATAAAGCCTATCCGAAGCGGGCCTTCGTCATGCAAGCCGGTGAAAGTGATGCCGACTTTCTGCAACGCCTGTGGCGGCAGGAGGGCATCGCCTGGCACTTCCGCTTCGCGCTCGAGGGGAACGAGCCAGTCCATCATCTGCATCTGGCGGACCACCCGAGCGCCTATCCTGATCATTCGGCAGTTGCCTTGCGTTTCCATCAGGCCGGCGTCATGGAGCAGACCGATACGGTGACCCACTGGGAGGCATGGTGCGAGCAATCGATAGATGAAGTCACGCTGACAGCCTTCGATTACAAAGCCAACCGGTGTACGCAAGCGCAGGAAAAAGCGCTGCGTGGGAAAGATGGCGCAGGTCTTGCCCTGGCACGAACGTTGGAAGACTACGAGTATGCTCCGCCCGTCCTCGCCGCGGGTCTCGCTCACCAACAGCAGATGGCCCGTAGACGGATCGAGGCCCATGAGCTGGCGGCACAGGGATGTCGTGCCAGAAGCGTCGTGCGCTCCTTGCGTGCCGGGACCGTATTCCGCATCAGCGGGCATCCTCATCTGGACACCCTGACGGAACGGGAAGCCCGCTTCACCGTCACGCAACTGACGCTCTATGCCCGCAACAGCCTGGTGCTCGATGCCGAATGGATGGCGCCCCTGATGAAGGAGTGGCTGCCAGCGCGTGCCGCGCTGGGCGACCAGACGGCCCTGGACCTGCCCGTCTACTGCAATGGCTTTGACTGTGTTCAGAGCGATACGGCCATCGTGCCTCGCTACGATCCTGAAGACGTGCCCAAGCTGGGCTTGATGAGCGCGGTCGTCGTGGGAGATGGCGACAAGGAAGTGGACGTCGACGAACTGGGGCGCATCGCCGTACGCTTCCTGTTTACCCGGCCTCAGGAGCATCCGCGCGGACGCGGCGCCAGCGGCACCACCGGTGATTCCGCTCGTATCCGTATCCTCCAGCCCTGGGCTGACGCCGGATTCGGCACGGCCTTCTGGCCCAGGGTAGGCAGCGAGATCCTGATTGCCTTCCTGCAAAATCATCCTGACAAGCCCGTGGCGCTGGGGGGGCTCTACGACGGGACTCATTACCCACCGAAGTTTTCGCGCCAGGGCAAGCTGCCGGAGAACAGCGCCCTGTCTGGCATTCGAAGCAAGGAACTCAAGGCGAATCGGCATAACCACCTGCTATTTGACGATAGCCGAGGCCAGATCAGCGCCCAGATGTTCTCTGATCACGCCGCCACCCAACTCAATCAAGGGTGGCTGGGTTCTCCACGTACGGAAGGCCGCTCAGCACCGCGCGGAGAAGGTTTCGAGCTTGCCACCGATGCCGCAGGCTGCCTGCGTACTGCACATGGTCTCCTGATTACAGCGTTTGCGCGGCTCAATGCTAGCGGCAATCAGCTTGCACGCGAGGAGACGCTCGCGCTGATGCAGCAATGCGTACAGCTCTTCACCGGCATAGGCGAGTATGCTGCGCAACACCAGGCCAAGGCGGGTGATCATGCTCCACATGAACGCCTGCATCGCCAGCTACAGCAATGGGAAAACGGCTCCAATACCAAGCCTGATGCAGGCGATGGTGGAGCCCCTGTGGTCGCCGTGACGGCGCCTGCGGGCCTGCATTTCAGTACGCCCGAGACCGCAGTTACGCACGCAGGCGAGAACTGCGACACGGTGGCGCTGCGCCATATCCAGTTGGCCAGTGGCGAGCACCTGACGGCCAATGCAGGCAAGGGCATTTCGCTGTTTGCCCAATCGGAAGACCTGACGCTGATCGCGCATCAGGGCGAGCTCAAGCTACAGTCGCAGCACAACGACACCAAGGTGGCCGCCGCCAAGAACCTGAGCCTGACTGCAAGCGGCGGCAAGGTGCAGATCATTGCGGCCGACGAGATCTTGCTGGCTGCATCCGACGGGAGTTATCTGCGCCTTGGCGGTGGAAAGATCGACATGGGGTGTAGCGGGGCGGCGACGATTCATGCGGCCACCCATCGCTGGATTGATGCACAGACCACACCGGGAGAGTTGCCGACTTTCGCGAAAGATGATGTTGGTCGCAAGCCCGTCCTGGCGCGTCCGACCGATGACCAGAAGATTGCTGGCGTCCGTTTCGAGATCGATAGCGGCGATGGCGGCAAGACCAGCGGTCAAACCAATGATCTGGGGAGGGCGGCGTCGCTGTCGAAAAATGCGTTTGAGCAGATGCGCATCCGATTTCTTGATTCTGATGACTGAAGGAGAAACGGTTCATGAGCACAACGTCCGCCGCAGAAAAATCAACCCGCGTAGTCGGCGGAGGAAAATTTACCTTATTGCCGGACCAGAGTGAGGCCGTTTTCTACAAGACCCTGCCCTTGCCCGGAGTCATCATCCTGGTGCATGGCGTCAATTCCGATGGGGAGTGGTACGAGAGTACCGAACGCGGCTTATGCGAAGGGCTCAATGAACGGCTGGCCAGACGGCCGGAACAAATGGCGTATAGCGGCCCGACGTCGGGACGCCTGGCGCCGGTGCAGTATACGCCCGAACTCACGGCCGACGGCTATCTTGCGCCACAGCGCAGTGCGGACAACTTCATCAAGGCCCAGCCTCATTATTCCCCTGTCATCCGTTTTCGCTGGGGATACAAGGCCAGCAAGAAGGACGTCAGACAATTCGGCAAGAACGTCTGGCTCAACGAAAATGATTACTGGGGAGGCGGGCCTTTCGCCAATGGCTGTTCCACCATTGCCGATCTTTGGACGGAGGGTCTTAATGATCGCCTGTTCCTGTGGCTGACCGCGCAACATCTCAATCCGGTGGCCGGAAGAGATGTCTATCGCTGCCCGCACCGCGCCTACTACGTCCACGCCGCCCTGCGTCTGGCTCGGCTCATCAAGTCCATTCGGGACCGGCAGGCGGATTGTCCAATTACCGTGATGTGCCATAGCCAGGGCAACATGGTCGGGATCGCTGCAGCCTTTCTCGCTGACCGTCTCGGCATTCAGGCGGACAACTATCTTCTGTGCAATCCGCCGCTGAGCCTGGTGCCGGACAATCTGACGGAAAACTGGAGCCAGAGAGGCAGCAGCGATTCCCAGGGATCGCTGGGGCGCCAGACGTATCGGGCCCGGGTGGAGACGCTGAAGAACTTCTTCATACTGCTGCGCGCTCGCGCCGCCTGTGCCCACGCGGACAAAAGGATCGACAGGGAGATGGCCAACAGCGCACCCAAGGTCGGCCCTGCCTTTACGGCAGCCGGGGATCGCCAACGCCATGGTTTGAACGGATCCACGTTCGGCCGCGTGACCTTGTATTGCAATCCGCACGATCAGGTGATCTCGGCCACCACCGTGCAGGGGATAGGTTGGCGCGGCATGAATGCGGAGGAGATTGGCGTCACCAATGGCAAGGGCGTATTTACGCAGCGCGTTTTTGCCCATCGGTATCTGGTGGGGCAGGTGCCGGGCAAGTCCTATCGCTACTGGGACGACCGCTGGAACAAGGAGGCGGGCGCTGGCAAAGATGGATTCTGGCATCCGCCTTCACCTGCCGTGACACATCGACTCAGGCAGGGCCTGACATCCAGCGAAACCTTGGTGGAGAAGATCGCTACGGTGTTCATGGCATCCAAAGTCAATCATGTTGCCCTCTTCAAACAGCATGTCAACGCCGACGTGGCCAAAGGTTGGTCGATTCCTGTTGACGCTCCCGAACTCCCTCGACACTTCCTGCCCACGGCATACCGCTATGGAAAGCTGAGCCCGCAATTTGACGAGGGTATCGATGCCGTTGGCAATGCACGCGAAGCCCGCAAGAGCGAAGACAAGAAGAAGGCAGGCGATCCTTATGACGAGCATGTCACGCTCAAGTCCGAGGATGGTTCAGCGAACGACGGGCCGCAGGGAGATCAGGACTCAGAGGCCCGATTGCGCTATGAACACAGGGCGCGCTTGCGCATGCAGGCCAGGCGAGGCGATAGGGCGGATGTTCAGGGAAACGTTGCCGGAGAACGGCCTGGCGGACAGAGCACCGAGGAATATCAGTCCTGGCGGACCGAACAGATCGGGGCGTTCCTGAAGGAAGGCGTGGATCAGAGTGCCACTGATCATTCGACCATCGTGACCAATTCGGAGCATGCGCGGCTGGCGGCGGCTTATGACGTGGCCGTTGGAGTGTGCACGCTCAGTGAGGAAGCGATGAGGGAATTGCGGGTTGAGGCGGATTGGAGATATTGGGATGGGCTCAAAGAAAATCATCCACATCGCTATCTCGGCGAGTACTTTGATCAGAGCACCATGCTGAAAAAGACCCTTGACGGTTGGCTCTCGAACGAGGAGGCAAGCCGGCCTCGGAGCATCTTAGATGAGCGCTCGTGGAAGAAATCTATAGCGGAGGCTAGGTAATGAGCCTGCGGCAGAGAAACATCCCCCGCCAGATTGTGCTTTTCGTTTTGGTACTCATAGTGACGTGTTTTATCAGCTTGGGATGGATTTATTTTCTTGACCAAAAACAGCCGCGTCATTGGGAAACAGGAGACGTGATGAACCGATTGATATACCTGGCCCTATCTATCGCCGCTCTTGTAGTGCTTACAGTAACTGCTGTTGTGCATCGCTCTTCAAGGGCTGTCGAAGTGAACGAAGCGCCCTTGGTGGCAGGGAATGAGGAACGCTTCCAAGTTCAGGTCGTTGGCGTCCAATGGCTCAACCCGTTGATGCGAAGAGACTATCCGGCTGAATGGCAGTTGCTTTGGACATTGGGAATCGCAAAGCCTAACAAGGATGATGACGAGGTGCAAAGAGATCCGGCCACATTCACGAGCGTGCAACCGATCGCACCATTGAGTTTCAATTTTCGTAGGGAAAAGATATTCGAGGATGGAAGCAGTGTATTTCCCGGCTTCCTCTCCGATTACGTAAGAAAAATCATTAAACCTATCGGGCGTCAGTATGCGCTCAACGGTAGCTATTTCTACACGATTCAACCAGAGAATCGAAAGAGGTGGCGCGAACTCAATGGCATCCGCGTCGAATTTGCGATTCCTGATGTCCCAATGTTGACGTCAGATAATGCCACGGAGCGAACACGCAAGGCTTTTGACGCAGAGTTTGTGTTCTATGACCCCGAGCTATCAACTGCGAATATTCCTGCCGACGTCAACATCACAAGAGGCGGCGCCAGCGCCGGTTTCACCTCCCTGTCAGCGGGTATGGATTACCTGGAAGCACACCCTGACAAAACCGTCTGGGTCATGAACATGGACGCGCCCGAGTTTCCCGAATATGGGCGGATCAGCGAGAACTGCACCTTGCTGATCCTGGCGGGGCCGAAGTTCAACACAGAACGCGAACCTTTGGCATGGATTGCCCGCCCCGCTGTTCGCAGCACCGAGGACTTCGCACCCGCTGAAGGCGAAAGCCGTACTGCACTGGCCTGGAAGAGCGCCATCCAGTCGGCGGCAGAACAGGCGAACATCTCGCCTAGCGATATTCGCTATGTCATCCATGACGCCGGCAAAGGCAGCGAAGAAGCAGGCCGCCGTATGGGCACATTAGCCCAGGCCATGACGCAGAGCTTGCCCGAATTGGACGTGTTCAAACAGGCCTTCAACACCTCGCAATTGCTGGGCGACATGCGCGCTGGAACAGCGATTACCAACGTAGCGTTGGCCATAGCCTGGGCCCATCACAAGGGCAAGCCTGTGATGGTGGCAGGTACGACCGAGACGGATAGAGCTACCGCCGTGGTGGTGACGCCGCCAGACCGTGCCCGCGTCTTCGATCCCGAAAAAAACTGGTTTCGCGCACGGGGAGAGGGCTATGCCTATTTGCCTTGGTGGGGGTTGAGAAAAGACCTCGACTGGACGACCTATATGCAAGGTTACTCGGACTGATGGGGAAATTTGCGCATGGATTTTTTCGAGTCGCTTATCTGTAGAAGAGAAAGTGCCTGATGAATCGGCTGATTTTCCTGCTGTTCTCAATCGCCGCATTGATGTTGCTTGTGTTAATCGCAGCATTGCATCGATCTTCCAGGGCTGTCGAGGTGATCAAAGCACCTCTGGCAGTAGCGACTGAGGAACGCTTCCAAGTTCAGGTCGTTGGCGTCCAATGGCTCAACCCGTTGATGCGAAGAGACTATCCGACTGAATGGCAGTTGCTTTGGACATTGGGAATCGCAAAGCCTAACAAGGACGACGACGAGGTGAGAAGGGACCCCGAGACATTTACGACTGTACAGAAGATTGCGCCCTTAACCTTTAATTTTCGTAAGAAGATTGTTTTTTCCGATGGAAGTAGTGTCTTCCCTGGATTCCTGTCCGATTACGTGGAAGCAATCCTCAAACCTATCGGCCGTCAGTATGCGCTCAACAGCAGTTATTTCTACACGATTCAACCAGAGAATCGAAAGAGCTGGCGCGAACTCCATGGCATTCGCGTCGAATTTGCGATTCCTGATGTCCCAATGTTGACGTCAGATAATGCGGCGGAGCGTACGCGAGAGGCTTTTAATGGAGAGTTCGAGTTTCATAACCCCGAGATATCAACTGAGAACATTCCCGCCGACGTCAATATCACAAGAGGCGGTGCCAGCGCCGGTTTTACTTCCCTGTCAGCCGGAATGGATTACCTGGAAGCACACCCTGACAAAACCGTCTGGGTCATGAACATGGACGCGCCGGAGTTTCCCGACTATGGGCGGATCAGCGAGAACTGCACCTTGCTGATTCTGGCGGGGCCGAAGTTCAACACAGAACGCGAACCTTTGGCATGGATTGCCCGCCCCGCTGTTCGCAGCACCGAGGACTTCGCACCCGCTGAAGGCGAAAGCCGTACTGCACTCGCCTGGAAGAGTGCCATCCAGTCGGCGGCAGAACAGGCGAACATCTCGCCTAGCGATATTCGTTATGTCATCCATGACGCCGGCAAAGGCAGCGAAGAAGCAGGCCGCCGCATCGGCACATTAGCCCAGGCAATGACGCAGAGCTTGCCCGAACTGGACATGTTCAAGCAGGCCTTCAACACCCCGCAATTGCTGGGCGACATGCGCGCTGGAACAGCGATTACCAACGTAGCGCTGGCCATAGCTTGGGCCCATCACAAGGGCAAGCCTGTGATGGTGGCAGGTACGACCGAGACGGATAGAGCTACCGCCGTGGTGGTGACGCCGCCAGACCGTGCCCGCGTCTTCGATCCCGAAAAAAACTGGTTCCGCGCACGGGGAGAGGGCTATGCCTATTTGCCTTGGTGGGGGTTGAGAAAAGACCTCGACTGGACGACCTATATGCAAGGTTACTCGGACTGACTAGCGAGTCATCCATTTCGATAAGGAGATCATCATGAAGGGCGTCATCCGTCTAGAAGACCCGACCAGCCACGGTGGCAAGGTCGTCAGTGCCGATGCCCGCGTGGCAGTGAGAGGGAAAGCTGTCGCCCGTGTTGGTGACCGTTGCTCTTGTCCGGTCCAGGGACATGTGGGTTGCGTCATCGTCGAAGGTCATCCAACCATTGAGATAGATGGAATCGCAGTTGCCTTTGACGGCCATCGCATCAGTTGCGGTGCAGTGCTTATCTCCACGCTGTCCAATAGCGGCGCCGGCTGAAGCAAGCTCTACGTGAACACGCCGCTGACCTTACAACGGTGTTCGGTGTGCGGTCAGGACAAGCGGAATTCAGCGTGCTGACCTGATTGCATTCTTACGCGTGCCGCGGCTCCCGCCCATGCTTGCGCCGGTACATGGCCTGGTCGGCAGCCTGCAGCAAGGCGCTGAAGTCGCACATCTCCGAGGGCGTCACCGTGGCCGCGCCCAGGCTGATCTCGATATCGCAGTGTTCCCAATGCGCCTGCTCCACCGCAGCCTTGATGCGTTCGGCCACCTGGAGCGCGCCGATCTCGTCGGTGTCGGGCAGGATCAGGGAAAATTCGTCGCCGCCATAACGCGCCAGGAAGTCGCTGGCGCGCAGCGGCGAACGCAGGACGCGTCCCAGTTGCGTGAGCAGGGCGTCGCCGGCCGGGTGGCCGTAGGTGTCGTTGTACTGCTTGAAGTAATCGACGTCCACCATCAGCAGCGACAAGGGGCGGGCATTGCGCAGATGACGGGTCCACTCTTCACGCAGACGCAGGTCGAAGCTGCGACGATTGCCGATGCCGGTGAGCGCATCGGTCAGTGTCTGTTGTTCCAGTTTCTGCATGGCGCGGCGCGCTTCCAGTTGACCTTCGAGCTGGCGACCCAGCTTGAGGAAGGCGTCGCGCTGGGCGGCGGTGAGCACGCGCGCTTCGCGGTCCATCACGCAGAGCGTGCCGAAGATGTCGCCGTTGGACGACACCAGCGGCACTGCGGCATAGAAGCGTACACGCGGATTGCCATTGGCCAGGGCGCTATCGCAAAAGCGCTGGTCCGCCTGCAGGTCGCTGATCTCGGTGAGCTGGCCGGGGCGTCGTGCCGCATATTCGCACAGCGAGAAGTCCACCACGGTGCGCGCCACGCCATTCTGGCCAGGGAAGCGCCACCATTGGTTGCGGCGGTCGCCACGGCCATTGACGATCGAAACGAAGGGATGCTGCATGCCGATGTCGGCGTGCAACTGGCTGACCATCCCCATGGGCATGCTGCACAGGCTGGTGGCCAGCGAGATGAAGTCCGCCAGGGTCGGCTCCAGCCAGGCGTCAGCCTGGCCGCCGGCATTGGCCAGGTCGATGCGGGAGCCGCTCAGGCCGCGCTGGGAGCGGGCGCGCTCGGGCTGGGTCGGAGGAAAAAAGTTTCGAATGGTCATGGCGCGATACGATCTTGGTCGATGGGTTCGAATTCGTCTGGACTGGGTTGGCCCTGAACAGCTTGCCGATGCAACAGTGAAGTCAGAAGTCAGGAGAACGAGCTTGCAGGTCGAGTGCCAGGCTGTTTGTTTTTCTTCTTCGTCTCAAGCACATCTTGTTGCCCTGCGACATTACGTTAGCAGATCAGGTTCCGAGACGAAGGCGTTTGGAACATCCTTTTACAATTTAGTCGCCCTCGCGCAGCAAACAATGCCAATCCGATCACAATAAAAGTACTTCGCTGATCATGCTGACAATTGGTATTTCAACAGCCACTTTTGAGCAATTGTGGAAGGGTACTTCAACGCGCACGATCAGGACATCAGACAGAGCAGTGTTTGCTTGTCAGCGCATGTCGGTATTGCGCCGCAACAGGCGACAGAATGGCGTCGCCGCAGAGCGACACAACGATGTCGCTACAGGGTGACGATTAAGGCTTGCCAAGTGCGTGCTTCGAAAATAAACTCTGCCGTTCCTTGTCTGATCCGTTCAACGTTTTTGAAAGCAGAGATGTCGACCCAGCCCAAAGCAGGCGCAGTCCTGTTCGCCAAAGATGTAGCCCGCCTCGCCGCGTTCTATGCGCAGGTGCTGGCGGTGGTTCCCAAACACGCCCATGCCGAGAAGGTGGTCATCGAGAGCGCTGATTTCCTGCTCGTGATCCACGCCATCACCGCGCCGCATGGCGACGCTGTCGAGATCAGCACGCCGCCGGTACTGCGCGAGAATGTGCCGGTCAAGCTCTTCCTTCCGGTGCGCTCGCTCAGTCATGCGCGGCTGGCCACGCAACAGATGGGCGGTGGCATGAAGAGTCCGGACGGGGAATGGAATGGTCCCGATTTCCGCGCCTGCGACGGCTACGATCCGGAAGGCAACGTAGTGCAGTTCCGCGAGGCGCTGCCGGAAGCGGCCCTGGCGACCTGAGCGTTTTCCTCTCTCCATGAAAAAAGCCGTCCGGCGCTTGCCGGACGGCTTTCTCGTTTCTGGTGGCGTGCGTGCTTACGGCAGGCTGACCTTGTAGTAGCTCTCGCGCTGCATGTCGGCCACTTCCACCGTGATCTGCACCTGGGTGTCAGCCGGCAGCGCCAGGTCTTGGCGCATGGCGGCGCCCAGCAGGTCGGAGATCTGCTTCTTGTCCTCCAGCGAGCGGCCGGTCAGGATGGCCAGACGCAGTGCGACGAAGCCGCGCTGTGCCTGCGTATCGGTGCCGACCAGGTAGTTTTGCAGGCGCACTGCGCGCGCCTTGATGGCGTTCTCTTCGAAGTGGCCGCTGGCCACCAGCGCCTGGTTCAGCTTCAGCAGTGTGGGTTGGACATCGATGGAGAGATTGCCGGTGTATTCCATGACGAGATGGGGCATGGTGATCGTAGTCCTTTTCGTTGAGCGGATAGGTCAGTGAGATGCCCTGGTAATGTAGGCCAAATCACCCGATGACGGTATAGGTGTAAATGATTAGTCTGCCAGGAAGGTCGCCAGCTTGCCCAGGTCCACATTGCCCCCGCTGATGATCACCCCCACGCGCTTGCCCTGCAACTGGTCCTTCAACTTGCGGGCCGCCGCAAAGCCCAGGCAGCCGGTGGGCTCCACCACCATCTTCATGCGCTCGGCAAAGAAGCGCATGCCGGCCACCAGTTCCTCATCGCTCACCGTATGGATGTCATCGACCAGTTCGCGGATGACGCCGAAGGTGTACTTGCCCAGGTGCTGGGTCTGGGCGCCATCGGCGATGGTCTTGGGGGTATCGATGTGCACCACCTGCCCGGCGCGCAGCGATTGCTGGCCATCATTGCCGGCTTGCGGCTCTACGCCATAGATCTTGCACGCCGGCGACAGCGCGCGCGCCGCCAGCGCCGCACCGGAGAGCAGGCCGCCCCCACCCAGGCAGACGAAGAGCGCATCCAGCGGACCGGTTTCCTGCAACAGCTCCAGCGTGGCCGTCCCCTGTCCGGCCATGACGTGGGGATGGTCGTAGGGCGGGATCAGGGTCATCTTGCGCTCGGCCGCCAGGCGCGCACCGATGGCTTCGCGGTCTTCGGTATAGCGGTCATAGGTGACCACTTCCGCACCATAGCCACGGGTGGCCGCCACCTTGGCGGCTGGCGCATCCTGGGGCATCACGATCACGGCCGGGATGCCCAGCAGTTGCGCAGCCAGCGCCGTGCCTTGCGCATGGTTGCCCGAGGAGAAGGTGATCACGCCATGCTTGCGCTGGGTCGCATCGAACTGCGTGAGCGCATTCATCGCACCACGGAACTTGAAGGCCCCCATGCGCTGGAAGTTCTCGCACTTGAAGAAGAGCTGCGCGCCCAGCTCGGTGTCGGCAGTGCGCGAGCGCAGCACGGGCGTCCTGTGCGCCCAGGGCTTGATGCGTTCGGCCGCCAGCAGGACATCGGCAAAGCTGGGCAATTCGGTGGCGCTGGAAACGGGGATCATGGTGGCATCCTTGGTGAGGTGGGAAGAAGGGGCAGAGCGGGGAAGCAAAAACAGGCTACAAAATCGTCAGCGTAGCCTCATTCTTTATCGTCGTTGTAGACGGTCGCGCGGGAGACGCCCAGGTGCGCGGCTACGATCTCGGCAGCGCGCCGCACATCCAGGCCGCCGTTCTGGCGCAGCTCGCGCATGAGTGCCCGGCGTTCCTCGGTCTTGAGGCTGCGCGGTGTGGTCGAGAGGCGGGCGGCAAAGGCATCGATGTGGTTGCGCAGGGCGTCGGCGCCGGCCGGCTCCAGCGACTCGGCCACGCGCACTGCGCCATCGGTGTGGCCGAACTGGTTGAGCATGCCCTGCAAGGCGCCGAAGAGTGTGAGGTCGATGTTCAGGCACAGCGCCGCCACGTACTTGCCATCGACATCCTTGATGCCGATGGAGGTGCTCTTGGTCTGGCGGCCATCGGGCAAGGTGTTGGCGTAGTTGCTCAGCACTTGCGGATAGCTCTCGTCGGCGATGCGGGCCAGTCCCAGTTCGGTGGTAGGGTCGCCCACTTCGCGCCCGGACAGGTTGTTGTACAGGGCGACGACGGAGTGATCGGCATGGCGCAGATCATGCAGCACGACTTCGCAGAAGGGGGCAAACGTGTCGCCCAGACCCTGGGCGATCTGTTGAAGCTGTGACAGCAACAGGGCGTGGTCGGGACGATCGGGGACGCGTTTCTTGCGGGGGCGGGATTTCATTTTAGACACTTTATCTAAAATTAGACATTTCGTCTAGATTGGGGAATGCCCTTTTCCCTGGCGCCTCTGTGAGAGCCGCCGAACCCGCGCAAGAGAAATCAGCGCTGACTCATTCGGTGTTTTCCTTGCCCTTGGCTGGCTTGGGATAGACCTTGAGCACATCGATAGGCTGCGCGTAGACCGAATTCCAGGTCTGCTCATGCAGGCTCGCCACGCGTTGCGCCATGGCGGCGTTGTGCAGCACCACTTCCAGGTTGCGCGAGTTGTCCAGGTAGCCGCCGGCCCAGTTGCTGGTGCCAATCCAGGCGAGCTGGCCATCGATGCTCATGGCCTTGGTGTGGATGACCCGCGCGAATGGAATGAAGCCGCTGCTGGCCTGCGGCAGGGTGACGATGCGGATCTCCACATTGGGCAGCAGGGCCAGGCTCTGCAGATAGCGGATCGCCGGGGCCTCGGTGTTCCAGTTCGACACCATCAGCTTGATCTTCACGCCCCGCGTGGCCGCTGCGCGCAGGGCGTCGTCGATCACCGCGTAATAGGGCCGGGTGTGGTTGAGGCCATAGGAGAGCGGTGCATAGTCCAGCAGCTGCACCCGGATCTCGCGTTGCGCCTGTCCGATCAGGCGCACCAGTTCGCTCTGCGAGTCGCCCACGCCCGGCGGGTTGAAGGCGTTCGGGCTGGCCACCAGGTAGTTGCCGCGCGCCACATCGGCCGCCACCACATCGTGGTTGGTCACGGCCGGTGTCTGGCCGGCGGCGATGGCCGCCTGCGCGGCCCAGTCGATCTCGAAGATGGCTTGCACCTGCGCGGCCACGGTCGGGTCGGTGATCTTCAGTCCGGTCTCGTGGATGTGCGAGAACGAGCGCCAGTCGAAGTTCTGGCTGCCCACATAGGCGCTCTGGCCATCGACCACGAAGTACTTGGCATGGATGATGCCGTTGCCGGTCATGCGGGAATAGTCGATCTGCCGGAACGCCAGGTTGGGAATGCGCTTGAGCCTGTCGATGGTGGCCGGCACCGAGGCGAACTCGCCCTTCTTTTCCATCAGGAAGCGGATCTTCACGCCGCGTCTTCCGGCCGCCTCCAGATGCGCCATGATGTCGTCGAGCGCCTCGCCGTCCTGCCCAGCCACGTAGAACTGGCCGAACACGATCTCGTGCTGCGCGGCGTCGAACATCTCTTTCCATACCAGCGCAGCATCGCGCAGGTCGGGGGTGGCCAGGGTGGTTTCGCGCGGCACCGTATGGACCAGTTCGAAACCAGGGATGCTGAACTCGGCATGGGCGGAGCCGGCCAGCCCAAGGGCGGCGCCGATGACTGCCGCAAGGCGGATGAGGAAACGGCGAGGAGCAGGTGTCATGGTGTTGGCGATGTAACAGTGAGGGCTTGCTCAGGCGATGTGCAGCTTGCTTTGCGGCTGCGGATTCACGCGGCCGACGCAGGCGCGCAGCATCAATACCTTTAGGTGATCGTTGATGCGCTCGATGCGCTCCTGGAACAGGTTGAAGAAGAACATGCCGACCACCGCAATACCGATGCCCAGCGCCGTCGCATACAAGGCCGTGCCGATGCCCTGCGACACCTGGCCGGGATCGGAGACGCCCGAGACCGCCAGCGCCTTGAAGGTATCGATGATGCCCAGGATGGTGCCCAACAGACCCAGCAAGGGTGCGGCCGTGACAATGGTATCGAGGATCCACAGACGCTGCTGCACTTCGCCGCGCTTGGCAATGTAGACCGATTCGCTGAAGTCTTCCAGGTCCTTCTCGGTGGTCAGATGATGCTTCTCGGCCAGGATGTCCGAGACCAGCGCCAGCGGCAGGCTGGGGCGGGCCGTCAGTGCGGCCGGCAGTTCCTTGAGGTGCTGGACGGCGTGGGTCATGGCGCGCTCCAGGCCGGTCGCCTGGCGCATGGTGTAGCCGAAGAACAGCCCGCGTTCGACGATGACGAAGATGGCCAGGGCCGCGCAGGCATACATCAGGTAGAAAGCCAGTTCGTGGAGTAATTGCATGTTCATGCTTGCCTCTCTTGCAGTGAGGGCGGCGCGCCTTGCAGGGCGCGCCGCCCGGTTCAGACCGCGATCAGAAATCCGCAGTCAGGGTGACGGTGAAGGTGCGCGGGGCGCCGATGTAGAGCGATGGATCGGTGCCAGGGATGCCGTTGACCGCCACTGCGTTGGTGGTGAACTGGCTGCCGCTGCCGCCGTTGAGGTTGAGGTACTGCTTGTCGAAGAGGTTGTAGACGTTCAGCCGCACCGTCGGCTTCTTGAGCCAGGTGGTGGAGGCGAAGGTCATCCCCGCGCCGGCGTTGAACAGGGTATAGCCGCCCAGCGCATCGTCGTTGACCAGCGTGGTGTAGCGGCGGCCGGTGTACTTGGCCTGGCCGAACACGTACCAGCCGTCCTGCTGGTATTGCAGCGACAGGCCCGACAGCCAGTTCGGCGTATCCGGGAATTCCTTGCCGGAGGTGGGCAGGAACTGGGTCGAGCTGTTGCGCAGGTCCTGCTTCATCTTGCTCTTGATGTAGGACAGCGAACCATACATCGACAGGTTGCGCGTGAAGGCATAGCCGCTTTCCAGCTCCATGCCGTGCGAGGTGGCGTCGCCGACGTTGTAGTCGGTCTTGTTGCCGGTGTCCGGGTTGTAGGCGCTGGCGATGCGGTTGTGATAATCGATGTAGAACAGCGATGCCGAGGCCATCCACTTCTCGGTGTTGTAGCGATAGCCGAGGTCGTAGTTCCAGGAAGTTTCCTTGTCCACCGGGACCTCGCGCTGGGTGGCGCCGACCAGTTGGCCGTTGACGATGGTGCCGCCCGAGAGCAGGCCGAAGTAGGAGAAGTTGCCCGGCGCCTTGAAGTTCTTGGCGGCATTGAAGAAGACCGATTGCGCGTCATCCAGCTGGAAACGCACACCCAGGCTGGGCAGGAAGTCGGCGTAGTTCTTCTTGACCTTGTAGAAGCCGGCGCTGGCATTGTTGGCGGCGCCGGAACTGGGGTAGTTGGTGAAGTCGCGGTCGATCGAGGAGTAACGACCGCCGACTTGCACGTTGAGCTTGTCGTTCATCATGCTGATGCTGTCCTGCAGGAAGATCGACTGGGCCGTGCTCACGGTCAGGGTGTCGCGGTATTGCAGGATGGAGCCATCGGCATTGCGCAGCCACAGGTCGGAGTTGTCCTGCCACAGGTTGGCGATGTTGCCGTTGTTGTCCACACGGCTGAAGGGACCGGTCTGCTGGTGGCGCGCGCGTTCGACCCAGTAGCCGGCCAGGAGGCGATGGTTGTCCATCTGCTGGTTGAACTTGAAGGTCACGCCAGGACGGTAGGTGCGGGTGCGGCTGCCCTGGTAGGCGTAGACGGTATCGAGGCGGTCGCCATCGCCGTTGATGTCGGCTGCGCCGCCACCCACCTGGCTGGCCCCGGCCACGCCGCCTTCACGCACGGTCTGCAGTTGATTGGCACCGGTGCCGAAGCCGTACCAGAAGTAGGGGTCGATATCGAGGCTGGCGGTCGGGCTCAGCTGGAAGTGCGCATTGATGGTGCCCAGCCAGTTCTCGAAGGGATTGAGGTTGTAGGCGTAGTAGCCATTGGCGGCAATGTTGGCCGCCACGTTGGGCGCATAGGTGGTGTCGTTCTGGGCCGTACCGCCGACGGCCGGCTGGTGCTGTGGCGCAATGCTGCCGAAGTCGGCATTGCGGCCCAGCTGGGCGATCTGGGTCTTGGTCAGCGAGCGGTAGTTGTTGTTGAGCTGGCGGTTGTAGAGCAGGTTGGCGTTGATGAAGCTGCCCTGGCCGAGGTCGAAGTTGGTGCCGATGTCGACGTGATCCTTGATGGCGCCGCCCGGTCCCTTGAACTTGTCGGCGGTGGTCTTGGAATAGGAGATGAAGAATTTGAAGCGGTTGTCCAGCAGCTTGCCGGAGTCGAAGCGCACATAGCGCTTCCAGAGGCTGTTGGAGCCGAAGGCATTGGTCACGCGGATGCGCTGCTGATCTTCCGGGGCGCAGAAGGCCATGCCGATATTGCCGCCGCTGGCGCCTACGTGCGGGGCTTCGGTATCGGTCGATCCCTGGGTCACGAAGACATCGCACAGGTTCTCGGGATCGGTGTATTGCTGCGGATAGACCGCGAAGCTGCCCGAATCATTGACCGGCGCGCCGTTGATGGTGAAGCCCAGCTGGTCGCTGTTGAAACCGCGCACCCGGATGTTGCCGCCAAACAGGCCCGAACCGTCGTTGTCGTAGGTGTTCACGCCCGGCAGCAGGTTGATCATCTGGTAGGGATTGCTGGTGGGCGATTGCTTTTCCATGTATTCACGGTTGACCGAGCTGCGCGCCTTGGGCGAATCCTCCGCCTGGATCAGGCCGGTGGCGGCGGCCGTGCCGGCGCTGGCGCTGCCGCCGCCTTGCACGGTCACGGTGCCGACGTTCGTGGTGGTCTGGGCCAAGGCCGGTGCGCCCGCGATGAAGAGCCCGGATATCAGCAAGGACAGCCGGGTGAGTTTGCATTGCATGTCGTGTTCCCCTGGGTATGTTGGACTACGTGTTGACATCGTTGCGCCTGGAGCGCGGAGCTCTGCCGAGTTCCACTTGCACTTCAGACGGGTATGAAATCCAGATCAGCGGTAAAGCGGTGCGTGCTCTCGCCCTTGTAGGTGTCGTCCGGAAAGGGGGCGAAGGCGGCGCGGTTGATGGTCTTGCGGGCGGCGTCATCGAGCAGCATGGAATTGGACGAGCTCTCGATGCCGCTATCGACCACGCTGCCATCGCGCCTGAGCACGAACCACACGCGCACCTTGCCTTGCGGGCGCAGCGTGCTGGCTTCGCGCCCCGTGGGGTAGCGCTTGATGCTGTTGAGATGCGCGCGCAGCTGGCCCACATAGGTCTGTTCGATGTTGGCGGTGTTGACTGGCGGCGGCGCTGGCGGCGCCACTGGCGCGGCCTGTACCGGCGGTGCGGCGGGCGTGCTGGGCGGGGCCGGCACGACCGGTGCGTTGGCCGAGGGTGGTGCAGGGTCCACGGGTGCAGGGGTCTGCTTGACCGGCGCTGGCTTGGCGACGGGCCGGGGCGCTTCCTGCTTCTTCGGCGGCTCCACCGGTTTGGGTGGCGGCTCCACTTGCGGCTTGGGCTGCGGTGGCGGGGGCGGCGGCAATTCCATCAGCGCGATCTGCACCGGTTGTGGATCTTCCTTGCGCTTGAGTTCGGTGGCCTTCTGTACGCCGGCGATGATCAGCACCGCCAGCACCACCAGCGAGGGCAAGGTCGCCAGCGGTTCGCGGAAACGGAAGAGGAGGGGCAGGTTCATCATCACGGCTTGCGGGTGGCGATCGAGATGGAATCGAAGCCGCCCTTCTTGAGCGTATCCATCACATCGACCAGGCGTTGCACTTCCACGCCGCGGTCGCTGTTGATGATGAGATTGAGCTTCTCGCCCTCGTGGCGCAGCTTGTCCAGGCGGGCGGTGAGCGCATCCAGGGTGGTGTTCTCGCCATCGACCTGGATCACCTCATCCTTGGCAATGGTGATGACCGCCTTGGTCTGCGGTTTCAGGTCCTGGGCGGTGGACGAGCTGGGCAGCTGCGTCTTCAGGCCCAGGGCCGGAATCACGTTCAGGCTGATCAGCACGAAGAAGACCAGCAGGAACATCATCACATCGATCATCGGGATGATCTCGACGCGGGCCTTCCGTTTCTTGGGTTCGTCCCAACTGCGCATGCCACACTCCTCGAAGCTTCGTTATACGATTTGTAGCGCTATAGTTTTTATAGCGATGCGCAGCGTAGCGAGGAAATGTGTCGTGCGTATTACACCATGCAGGTTGAGGTTAAGCGGCGTGAAGAATGTGTTGCCGGCAACGACCTATGCAAGGGCCACTGCAGCGGTGGGTGACGCCAGGCGGCGACAGCGCCTGGCGTGGCGTTCAGGGACGTGGCAGCGGCAGGCGCGGCAGCAGCGACAGCAAGAGCTTGCAGAGATAGACCACGATCAGCGAGCCCGAGAGGTCGCCGATGGACATGACGATGAGGCCGCTCCAGAAATCCGGATAGACCCCGCGCATGACGAACCAGATCAGCTGGAGCAGGGGATTGGAGAGCGCGTAGAGCAGGATGCAGGCCATCAGCCGGGTGGTGTTGAGATTGCTCAGGTTGCGCCCCAGGTCCAGGCCCGAGAGCGTGAGCCGGTAGGCCAGGTAGGGCGCGCCCGCCGAGATCAGGCAGTAGCCGGCCACCGCAATGGGGTCGTGCGGAAACAGATGGTAGGTCGCCGCCGTGGCCAGCGAACCGATCAGCAGGCCCACGCAGCCGGCTTCGGCAAAGAGCAGGGTGCAGATCAGGCGCACCCCGGCGGGCAGGTAGATCCAGGCGATGCCCTCGGTGAACTGGGTGCGCCGGAACAGCCATTCGTTGATGGAATAGAACAGGAAATAGCACAGCGCCGTGCCGGCAGCGGCGGCCAGGTGGGTGCGCAGGGCGGAGCGGAATTCGGACGAGGCTTGCATGGCGGGAGGGGGGTGACATGCTCAACGGCGCGTATGTTGCCCCGCATGTTACCCATTAAGCAGGGGCGCTGCACCTCAACAATTTTCATCAGTGTGGCGCGCTGGCCTCGCCAATCGGCGCGCAAACGCTTCTGGCGCAGATATTGCAGGCCGGCATGGCGGCAAGGATTGCATTCTCAGGCCGGCCCGGCGTATGATTCGCTATCAATTCTGGAACAATGAGCGGGCGCGGGAGTTACGCTGGCGGTACGTTCCTGATGGGTACCACAACAACCAACACCATCGCCATATGGGTAAAAACAAGCGGCCGGCAGATATCTACCTGCGATTTCTGCAACTGGCCGAAGCACTACGGGGATTGCCTGCATTACCGTCGCTGGATCCGCTCGAAGACCGGATCCTGGCCTTCATCGCCCGTGCCGGGCAGGAACAGCAACGGTTGTCGGTGCGCGACCTGATGGCGCAGAGCGAATTCGGCTCGCCGGCGATGCTGCATACTCGCCTGAAATCCATGCGCGAGAAAGGCTGGATCGTGCTGGCCGATACCGAAGACCCGCGCCGCAAGCAGGTCGAGCTGAGCCAGGCGGCCTGGCTGCATTTCGACAAGCTCTCCAAGTGCCTGGTGCAGGCCACGCGCGACAAGTAATCCAAGGATCCCAGGCCATCACCCTGCAGCCGCCAGCGCGGCTGTCATCGCCACGACACACCGGTCCGCTACACTCGGCGCCTTTGCTGCGCCGCCCGGTGCGCCGTGCAGTCCATTGTCCGAGGTGGTTCCGATGCGACGGCTTTTACGCTTTCCTTCCTGTCTTGCTACTGTCCTGCCGCTGCTGGCGCTCTGGCTGGTTGGCGCCCCCCGCCCGGCCATGGCGGCCGACCCGCACAAGCTGTGGGAAATCACCAGCCAGCAATGCGTTCCCCATATGCAAGCCAGCGGCCAGCCGCAACCTTGCGCCATGGTCGACCTGGCGCGCGGCTTCGTCATCCTCAAGGATCTGGTGGGCCCGGCGCAGTACCTGCTCATGCCGACGCGCCGCCTGACCGGCATCGAGAGTCCCGAGCTGCTGGAGCCGCAGGCGCCCAACTACTGGGCCTACGCCTGGCAGCAGCGCGCACGGGTGGCGCAGACCCTGGGCCGTGCGCTCAGCGATGAACAGTTGGGGGTGGAAGTCAATTCGGCGGCCGGACGTTCGCAGTTGCACCTGCATCTGCACATCGACTGCATGCGCCGCGATGTCGCCGCCAGCCTGGCCGCCCATCGTGATGATCCCCTACAGCAATGGCGACCCTGGCATTTCGAGGGGCATCGCTACTGGGTGATGCGCTTGCCCGCCGAGGCGCTGGCACAGCACGATCCCTTCAAGCTGGCCGCCGCCCGCAGCGCCTATGCTGCAGCCAACATGGCCTCGCAATCGCTGCTGCTGACCGGTGCGCGCTTTGCCGATGGCGGCAGTGGTTTCTTCCTGGTCAACATGCCGGTCAACTTCGACCTGCAGGAGCAGGGCAGCGCCGAAGTGCTGATGGATCACGACTGCCGCTGGTAAGCCTGCGCCGTCATTCGGCGAATTCGCGTACCAGCGTATCGAACACCAGCCGCAGGCGCGGCGGCACCGGTCCGCGTTGCGGGCGGTAGAGGTACATGTCCCAGGGATCGGGTTCGTGGTCGGTCATGACCGGCACCAGGCGGCCGGCGGCGATGTCGTCCTCGCACAGGAAACCGGCGATCTGGCCGATGGCCACGCCACTTCTCACCAACAAATATTCGCCCTCGGAATCATCGCAGAGGAAGCGGGCATGATCGGCCATCCATTGGTTCTCTTGCGCGAAGAGCCAAGGCCAGGGCCGGCCCGTGCCCCGGTCCAGCATGGCGGTACAGGGTAGTGCACGCAGGGCTTCGGTGTCTTCCGGGGTGCCATGGCGGCGCAGGAAGCGCGGCGTGGCCACCACGTAGAAGCGTACCTTGCCCAGACGCCGCACCACGAACCGATTATCTGGTACGGTGCCCACGCGGATGCCGATGTCGATCTTTTCTCCCACCACGTCGGCGCGCTGATCGGTCAGGCGCAGGTCGAAGCGCAAGCCGGGATGCGCCTGCGCCAATCGTTCGACGATGGGCAAGAGGCGGCTGCGTCCCAGCGACGACGGTGCGGCCAGGCGCACCAGTCCGCTCATCTCGTCGGCCGGGCTGGCAGTATCCGTCTCAAAGAGTCCGTCCAGATCGCGCAAGCTGGCCCGGGCGCGTTCGGCCAGGGCCTCGCCGAAACTGGTGATGCGCACCTGGCGTGTATTGCGGTGGAACAGCATCTCGCCCTGGAGGCGCTCCAGTTCCTGGATGGCGCGGGTGACTGCCTGCGGTGAAATGCCGAGCCGGATGGCGGCGTCCTTGAAGCTGCCGGTATCGGCGGCAGCGCAGAAGATGCGCAGCATCTCCAGTCGGTTGAGCATGATGATTCCTGAAAATGGAATTCTGTAATCTTATCATTTCCATTGTTTGGCATAGTGGCGCCACCCATAATCCTTCCATCGACACGCAGCAACCGCAAGCCAACCCCCATCACTGGAAAGGATTCATCATGAGCAACAACATCAAGGACAAAGTCGTCGTCATCACCGGCGCCAGCAGCGGCCTGGGCGAAACCACCGCACGCCACCTGGCTTCCCTCGGTGCCAAGCTGGTACTGGGTGCACGCCGCACCGAGCGTCTGGAGAAGCTGGTGGCTGACATCACCGCCGCCGGTGGCCAGGCCATCGCCGTGACCACCGACGTGGCGCGCCGCGACGATGTGGAAGCCCTGGTCGCCAAAGGCGAGCAGCACTTCGGCCGCATCGACGTGCTGGTCAACAATGCCGGCATCATGCCGCTGGCTCCGATGGCCAAGCTCAAGGTCGAGGAGTGGGACCGCATGATCGACGTCAACGTCAAGGGCGTGCTCTATGGGGTCGCCGCCGCACTGCCGCGCTTTGCTGCGCAGAGCTCGGGCCACATCATCAATGTGTCGTCGGTGGCGGGCATCAAGGTCTTCGCCGGCATGGGTACCGTCTACAGCGCCACCAAGTTCGCCGTGCGCGCCCTGACCGAAGGCCTGCGCACCGAAGCACCGGACGGTGTGCGCACCACCATCATCTCCCCGGGGGCGGTGGATTCCGAACTGAAGACCCACAGCAGCGACAAGGAAACCTCGGAAGCCCTGCTGGCCTGGTATGAGGCCAACCAGATTCCGTCCGATTCGGTGGCGCGCGCCATTGCCTATGCCATCGAGCAACCGGCGAATGTGGATATCAGCGAAGTGGTGCTGCGCCCGGTGGCGCAGGAATTCTAAGTTTTCCACAGCCGTTTTCAGCCAGTGCGATCTGACGGCACCGCCGGGCAGCCCTGCCTGGCGGTGCCTTTTTTCGTTGGGTTGTCATGCTGTCATTGCCGAATCGGTAATGATTTCACGGCGGCATGTTGTTTGCTTCAAACGCCGCCATGACGCCGTGCAGACAAGCACGGTGCTTTTCTATATGATTGCCGGCCCAAAAAGAAGGAGTGATCGATGGCGAACGCGTGCGGTGTGGATTTCGGCACCTCCAATTCCACGGTCGGCTGGCTGCGTCCGGACGCCCCGGATTCCCTGCTGCTGCCGCTGGAAGACGGCAAGGCCACGCTGCCATCGGTAGTGTTCTTCAACGCCGACGAGAACCAGTTCAGTTATGGCCGCGCCGGCCTGGGCGATTACCTGGCAGGCTATGAAGGCCGCCTGATGCGCTCGCTCAAGAGCCTGCTGGGTTCCGGGGCCATCGACGGCCAGACCGAGGTGGGCGGTCGCGCCTTGCCCTATCGCGGTCTGCTGTCGCAGTTCATTGGTGAGCTGAAGATGCGCGCTCAGCGCGCCGCCGGAACGTCCTTCTCCAGCGTGGTGCTGGGGCGCCCCGTGCACTTCGTCGATGACGATGACCAGGCCGACCAGCTGGCCCAGGACACGCTGGAGCAGATCGCGCGCGATGTCGGCTTCAAGGACATTGCCTTCCAGTTCGAACCCATCGCCGCCGCCTTCGACTATGAATCGCGCATCGACCGGGAAGAGCTGGTGCTGATCGTCGACATCGGCGGCGGCACCTCCGATTTCTCGCTGGTGCGGCTCTCGCCGCAGCGCGCCCAGCGTGCCGAGCGGCGCGACGACATCCTCGCCAATGGCGGCGTCCACATCGGCGGCACCGATTTCGACAAGTATTTCAGCCTGTCCTGCGTGATGCCTTTGCTGGGCCTGGGTGGGCGCTTGCAGGGCAATGCCGAGATCCCCTCCAGCTATTACTTCAACCTGGCCACCTGGCACACCATCAACCAGCTCTACACGCGCAAGGTATGGCAACAGTTGCAGGACGTCGGCCGCGAAGTGGCCGACCGCGAGCGCTTTGCGCGCCTCCTGGATGTGGTCGAGCAGCGCTGCGGCCACTGGCTGGCCTTGCAGGTGGAAGCCGGCAAGATCGCCCTGTCCTCCGCCGACCAGACCCTGCTGGACCTGGAGCGCCTGCGCAATCCCGAGCAACTGTCGCTGCAGCGCCGCGACTTCGATCTCGCGGTCGAGCACCTGGTGCAGTCGGTCGAACAGACCGTGCTGTCCTTGCTCAAAGAAGCCGGGCTGGGGCCTGACGACATCGACAGCGTCTTCTTCACTGGCGGTTCCAGCGGCGTGCGCCTGCTGCGCGAACGCATCGGCGCGCTCGCCCCGCAGGCCCGGCATGTGGAAGGCGACCTGTTCGGCAGCATCGGCAGCGGTCTTGCCATCGACGCGGCGCGCAAGTTCGGCTGATTCCCGCTGCTACAGCATCGCCAGCGGCTGCTTGCGGCGCGGCGGAGCGAAGGCCTCGTCCAGGATCTTGAGGTCGGCGGCGCTCAGGCTGATGTCGAGGCTGGCGCGGTTGGCCTGGACGTGCGCCACATCAGCGGCCTTGGGAATGGCCACCACGCCCGGCTGGCGCAGCACCCACGCCAGCGCGATCTGCGCCGGCGTCACCCGGTGCGCCTGCGCCAGCGCCGTCAAGGCCGGATGCTTCAGGATGCGGCCCTGTTCGATGGGCGAGTAGGCCATCACCGCGATGTGCGCTTGCTGTGCCTGCGGCAGCAGGTCGTATTCGATGCCTCGGCGCGAGAGGTTGTAGAGCACCTGGTTGCACAGGTAGTGCTCGCCATGCGGTTCCTCCAGCAAGTCATCGATGTCGTCGGTGTCGAAATTGCTCACCCCCCAGCCACCGATCTTGCCCTGTGACACCAGCGTCTCCATGCCTTCGATGGTCGCAGCGAGCGGATGCGCACCGCGCCAGTGCAGCAGGTAGAGGTCGATGCGGTCCGTTCCCAGTCGCTTGAGACTGGCTTCGCAGGCAGCGATCGTGCCGCGCTTGCTGGCATTGTGCGGCAATACCTTGCTGACCAGATAGACCTGGTCGCGCCGCCCCGCAATGGCCTTGGCCACGATGCGCTCGGCGCCGCCCTCGGCGTACATCTCGGCCGTATCGATGAGGCTCATGCCCAGGTCCAGCCCGGCTTGCAGGGCGCGCACCTCGGCGTTGGCCTGAGCCGGCGACTCTCCCATGTTCCAGGTGCCCTGGCCCAGGATCGGGACGGACTGGCCATTGCGCAGGCTCAAGAGCGGGATGGATTGCATGCAGGATCTCCGGTGGGTGGTCGGGCAATCATTAGACCGCATTTCCGCCGACGCTTCATCCTGCAGCGCAAGGCGGCCCATGATGCCGCACGGAAACTGTGTCGCTCCCGCCCGCGCCGCAATTGTGGCGGCGCGCAACAACTGGCATGATCGCAGTCAAGAAAAAATCCGGGGGAAACATGCTGCGACGTTTGCGAACTGCCTTTGCCACTTACTGGGCGCGCTGGCTGCTGGCGCTGGTGCTGACCGGCCTGGCCACGGCCCAGGTGATGGCGCTGCTGCCCAATCGTCTGGTCGAGCGCATGGACCTGTTCTTCTACGACCTGCGCATGCGGGTGGCCCAGCCGGACCTGGACCCGCGCATCGTCATCGTCGACATCGATGAAAAAAGCATCGCCGAACTCGGCCGCTGGCCCTGGAGCCGCGATGTGATTGCGCAGCTGGTGCGGCAGATGACCCAGACCTACCAGGCGCAGTCGGTGGGCTTCGACGTGGTCTTCGCCGAGCCCGATACCAGCTCCGGTTATGGCCGTCTGGCACAGCTGGCCGACGGTCCCCTGAAGGACGTGCCGCAATTTGCGCGCCAACTGCAGGCCTTGAAGCCGCAGATGGATTACGACGCCCGGCTGGCCGAGGCCTTGCGTGGGCAGCCCGTGGTGATGGGCTACAACCTCTCCAATGAAGCCGGCGCCATCGCCAAGGGCCAGTTGCCGCCGCCGGCCTTCTCGGTGGCCGACCTCGGCGGACGGGCGCTGGATGTGACCCACTGGCGCGCCTACGGCGCCAACCTGCCGCAGTTGCAGGCCGCCGCGCGCGCCGGCGGTTTCTTCAATCCGGTGCCGGACGACGATGGCCTCATCCGCGCCGTTCCCTTGATGGCCCAGGTGGGCGAGCACTTCTATGAATCGCTGGCGCTGGCCACCGCACGGGTGGCGTTGGATGGCCGCCGCATCAAGCCCATCTTCCTGCAGCGCCAGGACGTGCTCTTCGAAGGCCAGTTGCGCGACTATGGCGCGCTGGCCGGGATCGCCGTGGAGACGCGGCCGCAACCGCTCTTCATCCCGGTGGAGCGGCATCTGACCACGCTGGTGAGCTATCGCGGCAAGGGCGGCCCCAACGGCGGCGCTTTCCGCTACGTGCCGGCGGTGGATGTCATTCGCGGCACCTATCCGCACGCCCAGCTCGATGGCCGCATCATGCTGGTGGGCACCACCGTGCCGGGCTTGAATGACTTGCGCGCGACCCCGGTCAATCCGGTCTATCCGGGCGTGGAGATCCATGCCAACCTGATCGCCTCCATCATCGATGGCGACTTCAAGGCGCGGCCCGACTTTGCCGTCGGCTACGACCTCTTGCAGGTGCTGGCCGTGGGGGTGCTGCTGGGGTTGCTGCTGCCCATGCTGGGCCCCTTGTGGTCCATCGTCCTGACGCTGGCCACGGCCGCCGGGCTGGGCGGACTCAACTTCTGGCTCTACGACAGCGCCGGCATGGTGTTGCCGCTGGCCACGGCCTTGTTGCTGGTGGCGTCGCTGTTCATCTGCAACCTCGGCTGGGGCTATTTGTTCGAGTACCGCAACCGCAAGGCCATCGTCAACCTGTTCGGGGAATACGTCGCCCCGGAGCTGGTGGCCGAGATGGCGGCCAACCCCGCCAGCTACAACATGGAAGGCGAGATCCGCGAGCTGACCGTGATGTTTTCCGATGTGCGCGGCTTCACCACCATTTCCGAGAGCTTGCAGCCCAATGAGTTGCGCGAGTACATCAATGTCTACCTGACAGCCATGTCCGAAGACATCCGCGGCAATCGCGGCACGCTCGACAAGTACATCGGCGACGCCGTCATGGCCTTCTGGGGCGCACCGCTGGCGCTGCCCGACCACGCCGCGCGCGCCGTGGCCACGGCGCTGAAGATGCAGCAGACCGCGCTGGCCCTCAACGAGGAATTCGCCCGTCGCAACTGGCCGCCCTTGAAGATAGGCATCGGCCTCAATACCGGCCAGATGCGCGTGGGCGATATGGGTTCGCGCATCCGCAAGGCCTACACCGTCATGGGGGACGCCGTCAATCTGTCCTCGCGGCTGGAGTCCATTACCAAGGTCTATGGCGTGGGCGTGCTGGTGGGCGCGGCCACGCGCGAGGCCGCGCCGCAGTTCGCCTACCGCGAGCTGGACCGGGTGCGGGTGAAGGGCAAGCATGAGCCGGTGCCGATCTACGAGCCCCTGGCGCTGGAGCAGGAACTCGATGCCGGCCTGCGCGAGGAAGTGGCGCAGTGGCATGCGGCGCTGGCGCTGGTGCGGGCTCAGCAATGGGATGCGGCGCAGGCTGCGCTGCACGCCTTGCAGGCGGCCCAGGCGCGCGGGCTGTATGCGCTCTACCTGGAGCGCATTGCCCACTATCGGGAGAGCCCGCCGCCTGCGGATTGGGATGGCGTCACGACGTTCGAGACCAAGTGAGTCCTGGGGGCAGGCCGCCCTGTACATTGCCTTCAACTGCCTTCGATTTTGCGGAAAATCACAAGCTAGAAAGCAATCACCGAGCGAAATCAGGGTTTTATTCGGCTTTTTCCTTCGCCTGGCCTGGTGCATTATTCTCGCGAGGGTGCGGCCGCACCTGAGTCAATGTTGCCGATTTGCAATTCCCTGCTTGGTCAGGAAGAGCGGTGAAGACCAAGGGTGGGGCGGGCAGGACGGTTGGCGCCGTGTTGCTTGCCGGAATTGGGGTTGATCAACCGTAAAGGTATAATCAAACGACAACTATGAATCGGTATTAAGTCAGTCTGCGGCCCGCAGGGAGGCCGCCATTCCCCGGTCACCCATCTTCCCCGGATTCGGACGCGCCTGAGCCTATCTGCGCATTGCGAGCGGGGTTTTTTGCAAGTGACGACGGCCGACCCATCACTCCTCAGTCAGCTTGACACTGGTAACGCAGCAGTATCGACTTTTTGAGAATTTCTGCACTACGCAAGCGGATTCGTGGCGGCAGCAGTTATTTCTAATTTCTAAAGTGAGCCTCTGCGCTATGGCTTCGTGTGCCATTTTCGAAAGGGCAATTTGATGGATGCGCTATTTGTAACTCCGGATTCTTCAGTACAAGCCTACCAAGGTCTGGCGAAGGTCTATTCGGCCATTGAACCTCCGACCTGGTCGCTGCTGCTGGCCGAGTCCTGCCGGGCAAAAGGGCATGAGGTGGCCATTCTTGATTGCGATGCGGAAAGGCTGACGCTGGAGCAGTCGCTGGTCAGGATCGAAAGCCTCAAGCCGCGGCTGGTGGTGCTGGTGGTCTACGGCCAGAATCCGAATTCCGGAACCACCAGCATGATCGGTGCCCTGGCGCTGGCCAAGGCCATCAAGAAAGCGCAGCTTGATACCAAGGTCTGCTTCGTCGGCTCGCATACCAGCGCATTGCCGATGGAAGTGTTGTCGCATGATTGCGTGGATATCGTCCTGCTCAACGAGGGCGTCTATGCGCTGCATAACCTGCTCAAGAGCAATCTGGCCGATGACCTGGCCCAGATCAAGGGCATCGGCTACAAGAAGCAGGGACCGGCGGGCTTTGCCATGCCCACGCTCAATGCGCCCCAGTCTATCGTTCCGCAAGAGCGCATGGATGAGGACTTGCCAGGCTATGCCTGGGATCTGCTGCCTTACCGCGAAAAGCCGCTCGATCTGTATCGCGCCCATTTCTGGCACGCCGAGTTCAGTCACGAAAAACGTACCCCCTTCGCGGCCATCTACACCTCGCTGGGATGCTCGTTCGGCTGCGATTTCTGCATGATCAATATCGTCAATCGGGTCGACAGCAGTGATGGCGTGAGCGCGGCGCAATCCCGCGGCATGCGTTTCTGGAGCCCGGCCTGGGTGGCCAGGCAGATGCGCAAGCTGGCCGACCTGGGCGTGCGCACGCTGCGGATCAGCGATGAGATGTTCTTCCTCAACCGCAAGTACTACACCCCCATCCTCCAGCAAGCCATCGATGAGGATTTCGGCTTCAACATGTGGACCTACTCGCGCGTGGACACGGTGCGGCGTGATGCGCTCGAACTGTTCAAGCGCGCCGGTGTGAACTGGCTGGCGCTGGGTGTGGAGGCGGGCAACCAGATGGTGCGCCAGGAAGTCTCCAAGGGTTCCTTCAAGGAAGTCAACATCCGCGATGTCTGCAAGGTCATCAATGACGCCGACATCAACATCATCAGCAATTACATCTTCGGTTTCCCCGACGACACGCGCGAGACCATGCAGGAGACGCTCGATCTGGCCCTGGAACTGAATACCGAAATGGCCAACATGTATCCCTGCCAGGCATTGCCGGGCAGCCCCATGTACTACACTGCCAAGAAGAATGGCTGGGCCCTGCCGGATTCCTACGAAGGCTACGCCTTCCTTTCCTATGAGAGCCAGCCCCTGCCGACCAAGTACATGAGTGCGGCAGAGGTATTGAAATTCCGCGATGAGGCCTGGCGCACCTACTTCACCAATCCCGATTACCTGAGTCTGGTGGAGCGCCGCTTCGGCGAGCAGGAGAGGAAGAACGTCGAGGACATGACCAGCATCCGCCTCAAGCGCAAGCTGCTGGGAGATTGATTGTCAGCATCGCGCCAGGGTCAGCCATCCCGAGTGCTCGCTGAGCTGGCTGCCGTACTCCATTCACCTCTGTCTGTGCCACATCGTCACAGCATGCTTATCAAAGGAGGACGAACATGAAGAATGATTTCGTCGATTTACGCGCCAAGGCGCACTGGGTATGGCGCGAGACGCTAGCCATCCACCGCCGTGCGCCGGAGACGCGCCTGGCGTCTTCGCTGTCGTCCATCGATATTTTCGTGGCGCTGTATTACGGCGGCGTCCTGCGTTTCAACCCCGCCGATCCGCGCGATGCTGGCCGCGACCGTTGCGTCATCAGCAAGGGCCATGGCTCCATCTGCATGTATCCCATCCTGGCCGACCTGGGTTATTTCCCGATGGAAGAGCTGCAGCATGTCTGCGAGGCAGGCAGCTTCCTCGGCGGCATTCCCGACCCCGTCATTCCCGGTTACGAGACCGTCAATGGTTCGCTCGGCCATGGCCTGGGCGTGGCCACCGGCATGGCGCTGGGCCTCAAGCGCAGTGGCAGCGACCGCAGCGTCTTCGTGGTGGCCGGCGACGGTGAGCTCCATGAGGGCGCCAACTGGGAAGCCATCATGTTTGCTTCCCAGCACAAACTGGACAACCTGCATCTCATCGTCGATGACAACCGCATCAGCATGCTGGGCTACACCGAGGATATCGTCTCGCACGGTGAGCTGGCCACGCGCCTGAGCGCCTTCGGCTGGGACTGCATGGAGGTCGATGGCCACGATGTGCTGGCCGTGCAGGCCGCCCTGCTGCAACAGAAGGCGCATGCCGCCGGCAAGCCCAAGGCCATCATTGCCAGAACCCTGAAAGGCCATGGTGTTCCGGGTCTGGAAAACGCGCCGCTTTCCCACATCATCAACCCCAAGCCGGAGCTGATCGACGACTTGCTGGAGAAGAATCGATGACTATCAAACCAATGGCCATGCGCGACGCCTTGCTCCAGCGCATCTGGAGCGCGATGGCCGAAGACAGGCAGATCTTTTTCACCTGCGCCGACTTCGGTTCGCCGGTGCTCGACAAGATCCGCGCGGACTTCCCGGACCGTTTCGTCAACGTCGGCATTGCCGAGCAGAACCTGATCAACGTCTCTGCCGGCCTGGCGCTGGAGGGCTACAAGGTCTTCGCCTACGCGATTGCGCCGTTCATCACCATGCGCTGCTATGAGCAGGTCCGGGTGAGCCTGGCATTGTTGTCCGAGGTCCGTCCGATGAACGTCAACCTCATCGGTGTGGGTGCCGGTTACAGTTACGTCGTGTCCGGTCCCACCCATCAGTGTTACGAAGACATCACGCTCATGCGCGCCTTGCCCAATTTTCAGGTGCTCTCTGCGGCCGATCATGTCACCGCCGCTGCGTTCTTCGATACCTGCAGCAATAGCATGGGTCCCAAGTACCTGCGTTTCGATGCGCAAGTGCTGCCGGTGATCTACGGTGACGGCGCTCCCGATCTCGCCCAGGGTTTCCACATCCACCGGCGCGGCGGCAAGATCGGTCTGGTCGCCACCGGCTACATGCTGCACACCGCCCTGCAGGCAGCCGAGGTGCTGGCTGCCGAAGGCATCGAGGTCGGTGTCATCGACCTGTTCGATCTGGCCCGCTTCTCGGCCGACGCCTTGCAGGAGACGCTGCAGTCGTACGCCGGCATTGCCACGCTGGAAGAAGGTTTCCGCGGGCGCGGCGGGATGGATTCCATGCTCTTCGAATTCATCGCCCGACGCGGTCTGCAGACCAGGATGCTCAATATCGGCGTGGATGGTGTCTATCGCTTCGAACTGGGCACCCGCACCGAGCTGCATGAAGAGGTCGGTATCGGTCCCCAGGCGGTGCTCACCAGCATCCGCGAGTTCGCTGCGTCCATTGCCAGTTGAGCCGGCAGGCGTCCAGCGTTTTTTTGACAGTAACTTAACCAGATCGAGGAATACAGTGTCGAGTAAGATTCTTGTTACAGGCGGTGCGGGCTATATCGGATCCATGCTGGTCCCGGAACTGCTGAAATTGGGTCACGAAGTGACGGTGGTCGATAACTTCATGTTCCGCCAGGCCAGTCTCAATCACTGCTGCGGTTACGCCAACTTCAATGTGGTCAACGGCGATATCCGTCATGAAGACTTCATCCGTCCCCACTACGAAGCCGCCGAGATCATCATCCCGCTGGCCGCCTATGTGGGCGCGCCGCTGTGCAACAAGGACAAGACCGGCGCCCAGACCGTCAATCACGACGCCATCATGGCCATGCTGGGCATGCTGCGCGATGACCAGAAGGTGCTCATGCCGACCACCAACAGCGCCTATGGATCGGGAGACAAGGATAATTTCTGCGATGAAAATTCGCCGCTGAATCCGATCTCCAAGTACGCCATCGACAAGGTCGCCATCGAGAAAGAGCTGATGAAGCGCCAGAACTCGATCAGCTTCCGCCTGGCCACGGTGTTCGGCATGGCGCCAAAGATGCGTATCGATCTGCTGGTCAACGATTTCGTCTACCGGGCGGTGTACGATCGCTTCATCGTGCTGTTCGAGGGGCACTTCAAGCGTAACTACATCCACGTCACCGATGTGGTCAGGGCCTTCCTCCACGGCATCGACAACTTCGACACCATGCGCGGCGAGATCTTCAACGTGGGGCTGTCGGAAGCCAACGTCTCCAAGGCCGAACTGTGCGCCTGGATCAAGAAGCACATTCCTGATCTCGTCGTCATGGAAGCACCGCTGGCGACCGACCCCGACCAGCGTAATTACGTGGTCTCCAACGCCAAGCTCGAAGCCACCGGCTGGAAACCGCAAGTAGGCCTGGACGCCGGTATCCGTGAATTGATCAAGGGTTACGCCATGATCAAGAACACCCGTTACGGCAACGTCTGAGTCCCATCCCCTCCTGCGCGCAGCAACGCAGGCGCCACCCCGCTGGCCGGCTTTTGCCAAGGCGGCCACGGGTGGCGATCCGGTACGGCGCATCTGGCTGATCCCCTCCCTCATGCCAACGGCTCTTCGAGAGCGCAGGCACAGTCTTCCCTGCATTTCCTATTGCGCGCCCGTCATCAGGCTGAGCAAATGTTCTTGCGTTTTCGGGTGCTGTGAAATTGTTTCCATTCGACCCCTGACTCATTTCCATACGGAAATCATTTCCGCCTGACGTCGCGCAAAAGCCCGCTGCAAGCGGTTTTTCGGCGATTGTTATCGACGCGGTCAGGACGAGTCAGTATACTTTACAGTGATCAAGAAGCGATGCCGTCGGGAAAGACGGCGTCGCCGGACAGCCGGGAATCAGTCCTCCCTTAAGAAGGGCGATTCGCAGCTCATCCATTCAGCAGCAGGGGTTCCTTCGACTTAGGTAGATCGGCGGCATGCGCACGGCTTGTGTGCGTGCCGGGCGGTGAGCGTGCGCACGCGGTCTGCGCACGCGTGACCGTGGGGAGGGCAGGTGCAGTGCATGACATATCAGGGAGGGCCGCAGGGGCGCGGCCAGAAAAAAATGAAACGATGCTTGCAGCATTACGTGATGGCAGCCGCGCTGCTGGGTACGGCCGTGGCGGCCGCGGCGCAGTCTGCGCCGGCGGCGGCCGAGGCCACTGAACGCTTCGAGATCCGCCGCTTCGTCGTGGCCGGCAATACCCTGCTGCCGCAGGACCAGGTGCAGGCCGCTGTCGCGCCCTTCAGCGGCCAGGGCCGGGTCTACGGCGATATCCAGCAGGCGCTGGAAGCGCTGGAAAACCTCTACCGCAGCGCCGGCTATACCGCCGTGCAAGTCCATGTGCCGGAGCAGGAACTGAGCTCGGGCGAGGTGCGCATCGATGTCGTGGAAACCGTGGTGGGCAAGGTGCAGGTGAGCGAGAACCGCCATTTCAGCCAAGCCAATATCCGCGCCAGCATCCCGGCCCTGAAGGAGGGCGTCCCGCCCAACCTGCGCCGCATCTCCGAGTCGGTGCAACTGGCCAACGACAACCCGGCCAAGCAAGTCAATGTCACGCTCTCGGCGGCGCAATCGGGTGACCAGATCGACGCCAAGATCGAGGTCAAGGACGATGATCCCCTGCGCGTGATGCTCAACCTCGACAATACCGGCAGCGCCGATACCGGGCGCTGGCGCACCGGGGTGGCGATCCAGCATTCCAACCTGTTCAACCGCGACCACGTCGCCACGGTGGCCTATACCACATCGCCCGACAGCCCCTCGGGCTCCAAGGTCGATCTGTATTCGCTGGGTTACCGTCTGCCGCTCTATGAACTGGGCGACAGCCTGGACTTCATCTACGGCAAATCCAGCGTCAGTTCGGGCCAGACCTTGGCGCTCAATTCCACCCTCAACATCACCGGGCGCGGTGAAGTCTATGCGTTGCGCTGGAACCATTTCTTCGCCCGCAACGGCGAGTGGAGCAGCAAGCTGGTGCTGGGCGCGGACTACAAGAAGGTCGATTCGTCCTGCGCCATCAATGGCGGTCTGCTGAACGGAGCGACCCTCAATACCTGCCTGCCATATTCGACCTTGCCGCTGTCGCTGACCTACAGCGCCCAGCGCCAGGGCGTGGGCGAGGTGATCGACGCCAATATCGGCGTGGCCCGCAACATGGCCACGGGCCAGGCCCGGCGCAACGATGCGCTGCAGGTCACGGATCGCTATTCGCTGTTTACCAATGGCCGCCAGTCAATGGACAACTTCATTGCTGTGCGTGGCGGAGCGTCCTGGCTCAAGGCCTTCCAGAACGACTGGCAGATGCGCCTGGCCGGCAACCTGCAACTCTCGCCGCACGCCTTGCCGGCGGTGGAGCAATTCGGGCTGGCCGGGGCGACGGCGGTGCGTGGCTTTACCGAGCGCGCGGTCTCGGCCGACAGCGGCGTGGTGCTCAACAGCGAACTCTATACGCCCGACCTGCTGGCCAAGAGCGAGCTCAAGGGCAGCATGCGCCTGCTGGCCTTCGTCGATGCCGGACGCGGCGCCAACAACAACGTGACGGCCAACTCTCAGGTGCAATCCACCCTGACGCTGGCCAGTATCGGCGCCGGTCTGCGCTATGCGCTGGGACGCGATTTCAACCTGCGCCTGGATGTGGCGCGAGTCCTGCTCAACGGCAATTCCATCACCGAACAACGTGGCGATCTCAACGCCCACCTGAGCGCAACCCTGGGGTTCTGACATGACAACTACCTCTGCTTCTGCCCAAGGCTCTTCCCGGCCGGCCATCGAATTGCTGCCGCCTTCGCTGACGGTGCGGGTGGGACGTCGCCGCCTGACGCTGAGCTGGCGCGCGCGCAAGCCCTTGCCGCAATTGCTGGCCGGCTTGCTGCGACGTTCGTGGACACGCCTGCTGGCCCCGGCCCTGCGCATTTCGGTGGCCACGGCGGCGGTCTGCGGTGCGTGGCAGGCGCCCGTGTTGGCGGCCGCGCCAGCACCGGGGACCTTGCCCACCGGCTGGAGCGTGGTCAACGGCAATGTCACCTTCATCCAGAACGGCAATATCCTCAACATCAACCAGCTCTCGCCGCAGGCCATTGCGCAGTTCCTGTCCTTCAGCATCGGTGCGGATGCGACGGTGAACGTGAACCAGCCCAGTGCGGCGGCGGCCCTGCTGGCCAAGGTCAGCGGTGGCGATATCTCGCAGATCTACGGCAAGCTCTCGGCCACCGGTACGGTGGTGCTGTACAACCCCAATGGCGTGGTCATCGGACCCAGCGGCAGCATCGATGCCGGCCGCTTCATCGCCACCTCGCTGGCCATCAGCGACAGTGACTTCCTGGCCGGCAAGCTCAACTTCGCGCGCCAGGGCAATGCCGGCATCGTCGACAACCAGGGCAAGATCCAGTCGGCCACTGGCGGCAGCGTCTACCTGATCGGCAGCAGCGTCTCCAACAGCGGCATCATCAAGAGCGCGCAGGGGGAAGTGATCCTGGCGGCGGGTGAAACCGTGACCCTGGCCGATACCGCCACGCCCGGCGTGACCGTCAATGTCACTGGCAGCGCGGGCAATGTCACCAACCTGGGCAGTATCACGGCCGAGGCGGGACGCATCGGCGTGGCCGCCGGCCTGATCAACAACAGCGGCGTCATCAATGCCTCCAGCGTGGTGCGCGAAGGTGGGCGCATCTTCCTGCGCGCCAGCCAGAACCTCACCACCAGCGCCAGTTCCAGCATCCACGCGGACGGTAGCCGGGGCGGCAATATCGCCCTGGTGGCGCAGGATCAGGCCTTCATCGATGGCGATGTCTCGGCCACCGGCGCGCCGGGGCAGGGTGGCTTCGTGGAGACCTCGGGTCTGAAGCGGCTCGATGTGGTCAAGGCGCCTACGCTGGGCGCAGGCGGTACCTGGCTGATCGATCCCTCTGACCTGGAAGTGGTGTCGGGTGGCTCGCGCACCGTCTCCACCAGCACCGGCAATGGCAGTTATGCCATCAGCGCCAACGGCAGCAGTTCACAGATCGGCGCCGATACCATCGTCGGCCAGCTCGAAGCCGGCGTGAATGTCACGCTTGCTACCGGCGCGGATGGCAGCCAGGCCGGCAATATCACGGTCAGTTCGGCCATCGTCAAGCAGGCCGGCGGCGCTGCCTCGCTCACGCTCAATGCCGCCAACAACATCAGCATCAATGCCGACATCCGCAGCACCAGCGGCGCGCTGACCCTGACACTGCATACCGGGGCCGGCGAGGGCGTCGACTTCAGTGCAGCGCGGCAGAGCACCATCGGCAATGGCGCGCGTATTTCGCTCAATGGTGGCGATCTCTACGCGATGGATGGCGTCGAAGGCCGCGGCAACCTGCTCATCAGCAATGGCTCGGTGTGGCTCGACGGCACCAGCACGCTGCGCGCGGGCCGTCTGCAGCTCGATGGCGGCGGCTCGCTCGTCTACGCCAGCGGCAACAGCTCGGTCACGCTCAATGATGCGTTGATCAACAACGGCACCATCCAGGTCAACGCCAGCGGCCGCCTCTACAGCGATGGCGGGGTCTACAACAATGGCAACCTCAGCCTGGCCGACGGTACCAGCCTGATGGCCAGCAGCACCTCGTTGAGCAACAACGGTACGGTGACGCTGAGCAACGGCACGCTCAATTTCTCCAGCATCACCAACAACCAGAACGCCACCATCCTCGGCAGCGGCAGCCTGGTGGCGGCCGAGGGCGTGGTCAACAATGGCGTGCTGGCCCCGGGCGGTGACGGGATCATCGGCAACCTGACCATCGCCGGCAACTATACCCAGGGCGATACCGGCGCCATGCTCATCGACGTGACCCCGGCGGGCAGCAACGACAATGTCGTCTTCAGCGGCGCCTTTGCGCATCTGGGCGGCATGCTCAAGACGCACGTGCTGGGCAACGTCAGTGAGGTGGCCGAGGGCAGCAACTTCATGCCGTTCAACTTCCAGAGCACGTCGCTGGGCGACAGCTACTTCCGCTACGTCAGTGGCGACGTCAGCAATATCGATGGCATCAAGACCATGCTCAAGGCCAACTATACGGAGGGTCCGTTGCGCCTGACCATGATGCGCAGCACGACCTTCTATGCCTCCGGCAGCAACAGCTACTGGGGCGCCCGCGAGACCTGGAGCGGCGGTGGCAGTACCTACCTGCCCACCGAGATCGATACGGTGGTGATCGATTCCAACAATACCGTTACGCTCAGCGATGGCGTGGGCGACAAGATCAGCCGCCTGCAGGTCAAGGGCAGCGGGCAGTTCAACCAGACCGGCGGTGCGCTGACCGTGGTCAACGGCGCTGTCATCGACGGGACTGTGGATATCAGCGGCGGCAGCTTTACCAGCAACGGCAGCAATAGCGTAACCGGTTCGGTCGCGCTGGGCATGCAGGATGGCGGCGTGCGCGGCAATGCCACGCTGGCAGGCTGGACTAGCGTGCGCAGTGGCGCGCAGATCAACGTCAACGGCGGCACGCTCAACTTCAACGGCACCAGCAACCTCCTCGAGGGCAGCACCGTGGACCTCAGCGCTGGCCAGCTCACGTTCAATGGCACCAGCAATCTCGCGGGTACCGTCACTGTCCGCGGCGGCACGCTCACTACCGCTGGCGACACCACGCTCAGCGGCAATATGCAGGTCAATAGCGGTAACGTCACGCTGGGCGGTGTGACCGACGGCACGGGTCGTCTGACCCTGGGCACAGCGGGGAGCAATGAAGGAAACGACGACGGCGGTAACCTGATCGCCTTGCCCCCGGTGGGTGACGGCAGCGTGACCATCGCCAATGCCTCGCATTCCAGCCTCAACGTCGACCTCAACAGCGGTGACCTGACCCTGGGCGGTGATGTGCGCCTGGCTGCGCTCAACGTCACCCAGGGCAATGTGACCGGCAACATCGGTTCGCGCCTGGTGGTCGCGGAGTCCTTCCAGCAGACCGGCGGCAATCTGACGCTGGCCGATGCGGCGCTGTCGCAGAGCAATGGCAGTCTCATCGTCGGCAACATCACGGCCAACAACCTGGTGCTGGAAGCGCAGTCGGCCAACATCTTCCAGCAGAGCGGCAGCGCGCTGCATGTGAAGCAGCAGCTGATCACTTCCGCCACCGACGGCATTTCCCTCACCGAGACCGGCAACCAGATCGCTGGCTTCGCCGCCAACAACCAGGGCTCGGGCGACATCAGGCTGATCAACCAGCTCAATACGGCCGACGCCAGCGTGGTCACCATCAATGGGGTGCACACCGTCCATGGCGATATCCACATCGACAATACCGGCGGCATGCGCACGGCAGCGCTGGGCGACAGCGCCAGCTTCCTCGGGGCGCTGCCTTCCAGCGCTGAGGGCGATCCGCCAGGCACGGCCGCCAAGCTGGCCATGCTGGGCATGAGCAGCAACACCAACGGCCAGGTCAAGACCGACAATGGTGCGGTGACCATGGTCACGCACAGCCCCATGGCCATTGGGGCGGGCGGGGTCAGCGCCACCGGGGATATCACCCTGACTGCCAGCGCCTCGGCCGGCAGCAACGATACGCTGGTGGTCAATGGCGTGCTGGTCTCGCTGGGCGGCAACATCAGGCTCTCGGCGGGCGATTCCATGACCATCAATGCCAATATCTCGACCTCGCCTCCTGGCGTGGCGCTGTTCTCGGTGGACTCGGGGGCGGTGATCGGTTACGCCCAGGGGGTGCGCATCGTTGACGCCAATGGCACCCGCATTCCGGTTCCCGCGAGTGCGACCAGTTCCGCTGGCGGTGGCGGCAATACCCAGACCAGCCAGGCGGTGCAACAGCAGCAGAACCAGCAGAGCCAGAACCTGCAGGCCACCGTCAACAGCGCGCGGCTTTCTGACCCCAATGCCCAGTCGACCGGCAACCCGGTCCAGCAGAGCAGCAGCGGCGGCCAGACCGTGGGCGGCACCGCAGGCAGCTTCGGCGACGACAGCGGCGGCGATTCGAAGGCAGCGCGCAAAGCCCTGCCAATGTGCACCTGATCACCTGGACCTCGCCATGACCATGACATCGCATCTTCAATCCTTGCCGGCGCTCCTGCCGCGCCGGCTGGCCTGGCTGGGCCTGCTGCTGCTCTTGCTGACGGCCAGCGCCCTGGTGCAGGCCCAGGTGGTGGGCCAGGTGACCCATCTTTCCGGTGTGCTCACGGCGCGCCATGCCGACGGCACGCGCGCGGTACTGTCGGTGAAGTCGGCCATCCTGCAGGGCGACACCCTCATCACCGAGCGCGAGACCTATACCCGCGTCAAGTTCGTCGACAACGCCGAGATCGTACTCAGGCCCGGCACTGAAGTGGCCGTCAACAAGTACATCTACGACGAAAAGAAACCCGAGAACGACTCCGTGGCCATCGGCCTGGTCAAGGGCGGGTTGCGGGCCGTCACCGGGCTGGTGGGCAAGCGCAACCATGAAGCCGTCAACTTCGATACGCCCACGGCCACCATCGGTATTCGCGGCACCCATTTCGGCGCGCTGTTCTGCCAGGCCGATTGCGGCGGGATCCCCACGCCGAGTGGCCAAGCGCCGGCCGATGGCTTGCATGTGGATGTCGCCTCGGGCGCGATCCTGGTGAGCAATGCGGGCGGGGCGCAGCTGTTCAATGCCGGCCAGTTCGGCTATGTCTCCGGACCCCTGCAACCGCCGGTGGTGGTGCCGGCCAATATCGGCGTACCGGTGACGATGCCGCCGGCCATCAGCAGCAATACCAACAATGGCATGCAAAAGCTCGGCGCGGCCAGCGCGCCTGATTGCGTGGTGCATTAGGGCCTAGGCCCTGAAACGTCTGGCTGCCGATGAAAAAAGGGGCGCTGCACCGTAGGGTGAGCGCCCCTTTTTTTCCTGCCTAGCGGAGATGGCGTCAGAGTTCCAGGATGGTTCCCGCCTCCAGCATGCGCGGACGGTGAGCCGTGCCGCCGGCGGCGATCTCGGCGGCGATCTCTTGCACCTGGCTGGGTTTGGCGTGGGTGACCAGCACTTCCGGGCGGGATTGCAGATGCTGCAGCTCTTCCAGCAGCAGGGCCGGGCAGAGGTGCTTGGACAGCAGCGCCAGTTCGCGCTCGCGGTTGGCGAAGGCGGCTTCGATGATCAGGTAGCGCAACTGCACGATGCGGTTGAGCGCCTGCCATAGCGGCGGGCAGACCGTGGTGTCGCCGCTGAAGGCGAGCGAGGCGCCGCTGCGCTCGTTCTTGACCTGGTAGCCCACCGCTGGCACCGTGTGCGCGGCAGGCAGCGCGGTGATGCTGCGCTGGCCCAGCGCGACGGTCTGGCCGGGTTCGATGGTGGCAAAGCGCAGGAAGGGCTGTTCGGCGCTGGGAATGACGCTGAAGTCAGGCCAGATGTGCCAGTTGAAGATGTGCTTGCGGATGATCTCCAGCGTAGCCGCAGTGGCGTGCATGGTGATGGGCGTTGGGCGCATGTCGCCGACGCTGTCGATCATCAGGGGCAGGCAGGCGATGTGGTCGAGGTGGGCGTGCGTGATGAAGACATGGTCGATGGCCTGCAGCCGTTCCAGTGTCAGATCGCCCACGCCGGTGCCGGCGTCGATCAGGATATCGTCATCGATGAGCAGGGAGGTGGTGCGCATGCCATTGCCACCGATTCCCCCGCTGCATCCGAGAATTTCTACATGCATCGTCATTGCCGCTCTGTTGTCTGTGGTCTTGGTCATGCGGTCAGGAAAAGTCCTGGTCGGACTTTCGTTGCAGCCCGGAAACCCCCGCCGGATCTGGCTTTGCGCAATATGTGGCAAAGATTGCAACAGGGCCGATGGTAAGGGATTCGGGACGCTAAATCAATCGGGATATCCCTGATCCGGGGCAGCGCGCCCATGCCATTGCTGCATAAGCGCAGAATTGCAGGTCATTTCCCCCCAAGCTCGCGGCAAGGGCGCAGTGCAGGGCCTCTTAGAATCGCCAGGATGCCATCAGAGCATCCGCACAATCGCCTCTACCTTCCACGCCAACGCATCAGGGAGCAGCATGTTGTCAGCCGTCAATCCACTCGCCTTCGCTGGCCCGTGCCGGCCTCGTCGTGCCGGGAGCCTGGCAGCATGAGCCCGTTTTCGCACATCCCGGCAGCGGAGCGCCATCGCAACATCGCCTATCGCCTGGAACGGCTCACCGAGCTGTGCCGCGAGCTGGGCAGCAGCCGCGATATTCCCCTGTTGCTCGAACGCATCCTGCTCACGGCCAAGGACATCACCCAGGCCGATGGCGGCACCCTCTACCGCATCAATGAAGGCGGCGACAGCCTGCGCTTCTACATTTCGGTCAACGATACGCTCAAGATGCACCAGGGCGGCAGCAGCGGAAAGGCCATCTCCATTCCCGACATCGCGCTGCGCCTGCCCGATGGCCAGCCCAACCTGTCGGCGGTGGCGGCCTATGCCGCCAATACCCGCAAGTCGGTCAATATCGCCGATGTCTACCAGGTCAGCAGCGGCTTCAATTTCAATGGCATGCGGCTCTTCGACGAGAAGTATGGCTATCAGTCCAAGTCCTTCCTGACGGTGCCCATGGAGGACCATGAGGGCGAACTGGTAGGCGTGCTGCAGCTCATCAATGCCATCGATCCGGCCACCGGCGCGCCGCTGCCCTTCTCCGAGACCGACCAGCACTTCATCGAAGCGCTGGCCTCGCAGGCGGCCATGGCCATGACCAACCAGCAACTGATCCAGCGCCTGGAGCAGTTGTTCGAAAGCCTGATCCGCCTCATCAACATCGGCATCGGCGAAAAATCGCCGCACACCGGACGCCACTGCGAGCAGGTGCCGGAACTGGCGATGATGCTGGCCGAGGCTGCGCATAACGCCACCGAAGGTCCGCTGGCCGATTTCCACATGAGCGAGGCCGATCGCCGCGAACTGTGGCTGGCGGCGCTGCTGCATGACTGCGGCAAGATCAGTACACCCACCCACATCGTCGAGAAGGCCACCAAGCTGGAGACCATCTTCGACCGCATCCACCTGGTGGAGACCCGCATCGAGGTGCTCAAGCGCGACGCCGAGATCCGCGTCCTGCAGGAAAAGCTGGCGCTGGGCGCGGCGCTGGATGCACAGCGCGCCGCCGAGCTGGACGCCGGCCTGGCCGCCGAGCTGGCCCAGCTCGATCTGGAGCGCGCCTTCCTGCGCAAGATCAATGTGGGCACCGAGGGCATGCGTCCGGAAGACCAGCAGCGCGTCCTGGACATCGCCCAGCGCAGCTGGCGCGGCCCGGACGGCCAGCTGCGCCCGCTGCTGGACGAGGAAGAATCGGCCAACCTGCGCATCCGCGCCGGCACCCTCAATGACGCCGAGCGGCAGATCATCAACAACCACATCGTCATCACCATCAAGATGCTGGAGTCGCTGCCGTGGCCCAAGCAGCTGGCGCGTGTGACCGAATTCGCCGGCGGCCATCATGAGCGCATGGATGGCAAGGGCTATCCCAAGGGACTCACGCGTGAGCAGATGTCGGTGCAGGCGCGCATCATGGCCGTGGCCGACATCTTCGAGGCGGTGACGGCGGCCGATCGTCCCTACAAGCGCGGCAATACGCTCAACGAGGCCGTCGAGATCCTGGCCGGCTTCAAGGCGCGCGACCATATCGATCCGGACCTCTTCGACCTGTTCGTGCGCGAGCGCATCTACGAGAAGTACGCCGAGAAATTCATGCATCCCAGCCAGATCGACGAGGTCGACCTGTCGCGCATTCCCGGCTTCGGGGCCTGACCTGAGGCCCCGGCTGGGGTATGCTTGAGCCTGTCCAAGCAAATGAGCGCGTCACCACGGGGCGGGTTGGGCCCGCCACCGTAGCGCATCGAGGAAAAGCATCACGTGTCTGAGGTTGTAACCCGTCCTTCTGTTTCCGCTGTCCCGGCCGCCGCTTCCCGGCGTCCCGGTTTCCTGCGCCGCCACTGGCGCGGCGACTATTCGCTGGCGCGTTCCTACTGGCTGCATACGGTCTTGCTGACCTCGCTCACGCCGGCCCTGGCGATTCCCTTGCTGGCGCGCCTGACCAATGACATGCCGGCCCGCTATGGCATGGGCGGGGTGCTCTTCATCGCGGCCTTCAGCTACCTGGCCTGGACCTGGGGCGTGTGCGGCTGCTGGCGCTCGGCCAGTCGCCATGTGGCGCGGGGCGGTCGGCGCTGGGCCGAGCTGGCGGTCAAGTTCCTGATCCTGTGCGGCGTCATCAGCATGGCCACCAGCACCTGGCGCGCCGCCCATTCGCTGCGCGAGCAGTTCGAGATCGCGCTGGGCAAGCAACTGGGGCCGCCGGTGGTCTACCAGCTGCGGGTGGATGGCAAGTCGGTACTGCTGCAGGGCGGCATGAACGATGGCGCCGCCGACGGCCTGGCGCGCATCCTCGACCAGCATCCCTCGGTGCGCACCGTGGTGCTGTATTCGGCCGGCGGCTGGGTGCGCGAGGGCAAGCTGGTCGGTGAGGTGATCCGCCGGCGCGGCCTGGCGACCTATGTGGAGCAGGAGTGCTCTTCCTCCTGCACCCTGGCCTTCCTGGCCGGACGCGACCGCGCCATGGACCCGCGCGCGCACATCGGTTTCCACACCCTCTACACCGTGGGCGGCGATGACCGCATCAACAAGAGCTTCGACCGCAAGCTGACCTTCGATACCTACGGCAAGCTGGGCCTGCCGCGCGAGTTCATCGAACGCATCGCCGACACGCCCGCCAGCAGCAGCTGGTATCCGGAACTGGGCCAGCTGCTGCAGGCGGGCGTGCTGACCCGTCTGGCCCCTGGCGGCGAAACGGCGCAACTGGCCACCATCGCCACCTCGCGCGACATCCTCGAAGCCGAATTCAAGAAGGGCGCGCTGTTCGACATCATGGCGCGCTACCACCCCAAGGAATTCGCCCATACCATCGACCTGGCCTGGGCGCAGGTGCAGGCCCATGCCTCGGATGCGCAGATCCTGGCGGTGGGGCGCGAGCAGATCGGCATCCTCAGCCGCCGTCTACTGCCCATTGCCTCCGATGCCTCGCTGGCCGAGTTCCAGCAATTGCTGCTGGACCAGGCCGTGGCCCTGCGCGGCATCAGCGCGGCGGCCTGCACCGAGCTGATCTATCCGCGTTCGCGCGAGGACGCCGCGGCGGGACGCGAGGCGCCGCAGGCGGTGCTACCGCCGGAATTCGCCAACCGCGAACAGCGCATGACCCAGCATCTGCTGCGCGATGCCGATCCAGTCAATGCCGGCCGCTACACGCTGGCCGAGCGCACCCGTGTGATCCGCCAGGCGCTCGCCCCGCTCACCCAGGACCAGCTCAAGCTGCTGTCTTCGCCATTGCGCCGGCAGGCCGATCCCGAGGCCACCTGCGAGGCTTCCATCGCCTACCTGCGCGCGGTCAACCAGCTGCCGCCGCAGGAGCGCCGGGTGGCGCTGCGCGTGCTGTATTCACGCAACTGAGGCGAGCGAACCGGCCTACATGGCCGGGGGTGTTTGCTGCAATGCGGTAGAATGCGGGCTTCACTGCATGCCGACGCCGGTTCCTGGCACCGTTGTCCCTCTGGCATGTTTCCCTGAAGCATCGCCTTTTCCATCGCGTCCCTGCGCCAGCGCGTGCGGGCCGAGCTGCTGCCCATGACGACCATCACGACACCGACTTCGCGCCTGCGCGACCTGCGCCAGAATGTACTGGCCGGCCTCACCACTTCCTTCGCGCTGGTGCCGGAATGCATCGCCTTCGCCCTGGTGGCGCAGTTGAATCCGCTCATGGGTTTGTATGGCGCCTTCTTCATCTGCACCATCACGGCGCTCTTTGGCGGGCGGCCCGGCATGATCTCGGGGGCGGCGGGGTCGATGGCGGTGGTGATCGTGGCGCTGGTGGTGCAGCATGGCGCGCAGTATTTCCTGGCCACCGTGGTGTTGTCGGGGCTGATCATGCTGGCCTTCGGGGCTTTGCGGCTGGGCAAGCTGGTGCGCATGGTGCCGCATCCGGTGATGCTGGGCTTCGTCAATGGCCTGGCCATCGTGATTGCCTTGTCGCAGCTGGAACATTTCCGCATCGCCACGGCGGCCGGCACGCAATGGCTGCAAGGATCGGCGCTGTGGGTGATGATCGCGCTCACGCTGGCCACCATGCTCATCGTCTGGCTGCTGCCGCGCGTGACCAAGGCGGTGCCCCCGGCGCTGGCGGCCATCCTCGGCGTCGGTCTGGTGACGTACGCCAGCGGCCTGCACACCCGCACGCTGGCCGACATGGCGCAGATCGCCGGCGGCCTGCCGCCGCTGCACCTGCCCAGCGTGCCGCTCACGCTGGAGACCTTGCGCATCATTGGTCCCTACGCCGTCCTCATGGCCATCGTCGGCTTGCTGGAGACGCTGCTGACCTTCAATCTGACCGACGAGATCACCGCCACGCGGGGCCAGCCCAACCGGGAATGCCTGGCGCTGGGCGCGGCCAATATCGTCTCGGGCCTGTTCGGCGGCATGGGCGGTTGCGCCATGATCGGCCAGACCATGATCAACCTCGGCTCGGGCGGTCGTTCGCGCTTGTCCGGTGTGGTGGCCGGCGTCATGATCCTGTTGTTCATCCTCTTCCTGTCGCCGGCCATCGAGCGCATCCCGCTGGCGGCGCTGGCGGGCGTCATGTTCGTGGTGGCGCAGGAGACCTTCGCCTGGGGTTCGCTGCGTGTGCTGGGCAAGGTGCCCCGCAGCGATGCGCTGGTCATCATTGCGGTGACGGTCATCACGGTGCTGACCGATCTGGCGGTGGCGGTGCTGTGCGGCATCGTGATCGCCGCGCTCAACTTCGCCTGGCAGCATGCGCGCGAGGTGCGTTCGGACGTGCGTGATGAAGACGATGGCAGCCGTACCTACCTGCCGCATGGCACGCTCTTCTTTGCCTCCACCACGCATTTCCTCGCATTGTTCGATACGGGAAATGATCCGCAAGAGGTTACGCTGGATTGCCGCCACCTGCGTCTGGCCGATCACTCCGCCATTGCCGCCGTGCAGACCCTGGCCGAGCGCTATACACGGATGGGCAAGCAATTGCGCGTGGTGGCCTTGTCGCAACGCTGCAGCCAGTTGTTGCAGCGGGCCGGACTGCCGCAGGTCGCCTGAAGAAAAAAGACCCGCCCTCAGGGGAGCGAGGCGGGCCAAAGTACCACGGGAAACGAGTCGTCACGGACGGCCCGCATCGCAGGATGCGGGCCGTTTTTGCATGCAGCCTACAAGGCCAGGAAGTCCATCTTGCCCAGCTTGACGCCCTTGTGGCGCAGGATGCCGTAGGCGGTAGTGACGTGGAAGAAGAAGTTGGGCAGGCCGAAGGCGGTCAGGTAGTGCTGGGCCGTCATGGTGCGTTCTTCGCCGCGCAGCTTCATGGTCACGGCGCGTTCTTCCTGGCCATCGATGGCGTCGGCCGGGATCGATTCCAGGAAGACGATGGTCTTGTTGATGCGCGCCTGCAAGTCGTCGAAGCTGGCTTCGTCGTCGGCGAAGGCCGGTGCGGCCACGCCAGAGAGCCGGCTGGCGGTGGCCTTGGCGGTATCGCTGGCGCGCTGGACCTGGCCGCTCAGGGCGTACATGTCTTCGTACAGGCGCGCCGTGAGCAATTCGTTGGGATCGAGCTGGTGTTGCGCGGCGTGCTGCTCGGCCTTCTCCAGCAGGGTGGACAGGGTATCGAGGCCGTGGATCAGCATCGGGATGCTGACCTGGTACAGGGAGAGGGACATGGTGTTCTCTATCTATCTTGCTTGGGTGGATGGAAAGAAAGGCGCGGCGTTCCTGCTGCCAGCGGCAGCAGGAACATCTTACCTGGCCGAGGACAACTGCTCGGCCGGGACGCCCCAGCCGCCGCCCAGGGCGCGGATCAGGTTGACGGTGGAGCGGGCGCGTTCGCCATCGAGGGTGACCGAGGCGCGCTGTTGTTGCAGCACGGTGCGGTCGGCGTCGATGACGCTGAAGTAGCTGACCGCCCCTTCGCGATACTGCGTGTGCGAGAGCTTGGCCGCGCGCGCCGAGGCGGCCACGGCTTCATCCTGGGCGCGGTTCTGCTGATCCAGGATACGCAGGTTGGCCAGGTTGTCTTCCACTTCGCGGAAGGCATTCAAGACCGTGCCGCGATAGCTGGCCACCTGTTCTTCATAGCTGGCGCGCGCGCGATCCACGCCAGCCTGACGACGTCCTCCATCGAAGAGCGGCATCGACAAGGCCGTGCCCACCAGCGGACCCAGCAGGAAGGTGCGGCTGGACCAGTTGAACAGGTCGCCCAGCTGCGCCGATTCATAGCCCAGCCCGCCGGTCAGGTTCAGGCTGGGGAAGAAGGCCGACTTGGCCACGCCCACGCGGGCGTTGGCCGCAGCCATGGCGCGCTCGGCCGCGGCGATGTCGGGGCGGCGTTCCAGCAGCGCCGAGGGCAGGCCGGGCGGCACCGTGACAGCAAGACGCGTCAGCGGCTGCGGCGGCAGCGAGAACTCGGCCGGGGTGCGGCCCAGCAGGATGGCCAGCGCATGCTCGGCGGTGGCGCGCTGGCGGGCGATGCCCAGCGCTTCCGATTGCGCCGAGGCCAGTTCGGCGCGGGCGCGGGCGACGTCCACTTCGCTGATGTCGCCTTCATCGAAGCGGCGCTGCACCAGGCGCAGCGATTCCTGGCGCAGGTCTACGGTGCCGCGATAGAGGGCCGCCGCGGCGTCCAGTTCGCGCACCAGGAAATACTGTTGCGCTACGTCTGCCTGCAAGGCCAGCAGCACCGAATGGAACAGCGCTTCGCTGCGCTGGGCGTCGGCGGTGGCGGCGTCGACCGTGGAGGCGACCCGGCCAAACAGGTCGACTTCATAGGAGACATTGACCTGGGCGCGGTAGAGCGTGTTGGGCCGGGTGTCGGCATCGGCCGGCAGGCCTTGCGAGGCGGGCGACGGGCGTTGGCGGGTCGCACCGACGCCGGCATCGACCTGCGGGAAGTAGCCCGCACGCGCATCGCGGGTCAAGGCACGCGCCTGGCCCAGGCGGGCGGCGGCGGCCTTGAGGTCTTGGTTGGCTTGCTGGGCGGTGTCTTCCAGGGCGTTCAGCTTCTCGTCACCGAAGATCTTCCACCACTCGCCGCGGGCGATGTCTTCGGCAGGTTGCGCGGTCTTCCACTGGCTGCCATTCTCGCCGGTCTGCGTGGCGGGGGCGGCTTCCTTGAAGGCGGCCGGGGTGTCCACCGAAGGACGTTCATAGGTCGGGGCCACCGAGCAACCGGCCAGCACCAGCAGCGCAGCCAGCAGGGCCGAGCCGATGCGCACGGGACGCAGCAGGCGGCTCATCGATAGAGGTTGGGTCATCATTTTTCTTGCTCCATTCATGGGCTGATCGGCAGATCAGCGATCATCCTGTGCGTCCGGTGCAGCATGGGCGATGTGAGTGCCGGCAGTCATCGGGGCTTCGTGATGCGAGGCCGAGTGCAGGGCGCGGCGGTCGATGGTGCGCAGCAGGACGTAGAACACCGGGGTCAGGAACAGGCCGAACAAGGTCACGCCCAGCATGCCGAAGAACACCGCAATACCCATCGCATGGCGCATTTCCGAACCGGCGCCGGAGGAGGTCACCAGCGGCACCACACCCATGATGAAGGCGATCGAGGTCATCAGGATCGGACGCAGACGCAGGCGGCTGGCTTCGATGGCGGCCTGCACGGCAGTGCGGCCCTGCATTTCCAGTTCGCGGGCGAATTCCACGATCAGGATGGCGTTCTTGGCCGACAGTCCCACCAGCACCATCAGGCCGATCTGGGTGAAGATGTTGTTGTCGCCACGGGTGAGCCACACACCGGTCAGTGCCGCCAGGATGCTCATCGGCACGATCAGAATCACGGCCAGCGGCAGGGTCAGGCTTTCATACAGCGCCGCCAGCACCAGGAACACCAGCAGCACGCTGATCGGGAACACCCACACGCCGGCATTGCCTGCCAGGATCTTCTGGTAGGTCAGGTCGGTCCATTCGAACTTGATGCCGCGCGGCAGGGTCGCTGCAGCCACACGTTCGGCAGCGGCCTGCGCCTGGTCCGAGGAATAGCCCGGGGCCGGACCACCGTTGATGTCCGCGGCGGTATAGCCGTTGTAGCGCACCACCATTTCCGGGCCGAAGGTCTGCTTGACCTTCACCACCGAGGACAGCGGCACCATCTCGCCGGCATCGTTGCGGGTCTTCAGTTGCGCGATGTCCTCGGCCTTGGCGCGGAAGGGCGCGTCAGCCTGGGCGCGCACCTGGTAGACGCGGCCGAAGCGGTTGAAGTCGTTCACGTACAGCGAACCCAGGTAGATCTGCATGGTGTTGAACACGTCGGTGACCGGAATGCCCAACTGCTTGGCCTTGACGCGATCCAGTTCCACGTCCAGCTGCGGCACGTTGATCTGGTAGCTGGAGAACATCGGGCCCAGCGCCGGTTCCTTGGCGGCGGCCTTCATGAAGGCTTGTGCGGCCTTGTCCAGTTCGGCGTAACCCAGCGCGTCGCGGTCTTCGATCTGCATCTTGAAACCACCCAGCGTGCCCAGGCCCATCACCGGCGGCGGTGGGAAGACAGCGGTGAAGGCTTCCTTGATGCTGCCGAATTTCTTGTTCAGCGAGGCGGCAATGGCGTTGCCCGACAGGTCCTTGCTCTTGCGTTCTTCGAAGGGCTTCAGGCCGACGAAGACGATACCGGCCGACGAGCTGTTGGTGAAGCCGTTGATGGACAGGCCGGGGAAGGCGATGGCGCTGGCCACACCGGGTTCCTTCAACATGATGTCGCTCATCTTGCGCATCACTTCTTCGCTGCGGTCGATCGAAGCGCCATTGGGCAATTGCGCGAAGGCCACCAGGTATTGCTTGTCCTGGCCCGGCACGAAGCCGCCGGGGACGATGTAGGAGATGCCCAGGGTGGCCGCCAGCAGCAGCACGTACACGCCCATGGTGGCGCCCTTGCGCTTGATCACACCGGTGACGCCATGACCGTAGTTGTCCGAGGCGCGGTTGAAGAAGCGGTTGAAGCGGATGAAGAAACCACCGAGGAAACGGTCCATCTGGCGCGTCAGCCAGTCCGGCTTGTCGCCATGGCCCTTGAGCAGCAGGGCGGCCAGGGCCGGGGAGAGTGTCAGCGAGTTGAAGGCCGAGATGACGGTGGAGATCGCAATGGTCATCGCGAACTGCTTGTAGAACTGGCCGGTCAGGCCGGTCATGAAGGCCAGCGGCACGAACACCGCCACCAGCGTGAGGGCAATGGCGATGATGGGGCCGGACACCTCCTGCATGGCGCGATAGGTGGCGTCGCGCGGCGAGAGACCGGCGCCGATGTTGCGCTCGACGTTTTCCACCACCACGATGGCGTCATCGACCACGATCCCGATGGCCAGCACCATGCCGAACAGCGACAGCGCATTGATGGTGTAGCCAAAGCCCAGCATCAGGGAGAAGGTACCGATGATGGACACCGGCACGGCCAACAGCGGAATGATGGAGGCGCGCCAGGTCTGCAGGAAGATGATCACCACGATCACCACCAGGGCAATGGCTTCCAGCAGCGTATGCACCACCGCTTCGATGGAAGCGCGCACGAACTGGGTCGGGTCATAGACGATGCTGTAGCTGACCGAGCTGGGGAAGTCGGCCGACAATTCCTTCATCGCCGCACGCACCTGGGTCGAGACATCCAGCGCATTGGCGCCCGGCGCCTGGAAGATGGGGATGGCCACGGCCGGCTTGTTGTCCAGCAGCGAGCGCAGGCCGTATTCGGACGCGGCCAGTTCCACCCGGGCCACATCACCCAGGCGGGTGGTGGCGCCGTCCGGCGAAGCCTTCAGGATGATGTCGCGGAATTCGCCTTCGGTCTTCAGGCGACCCTGGGCGTTGACCGACAGTTGCAGCGGTGTTTCCGGCGAGCTGGGCGAGGCGCCGATCACACCGGCGGCCACCTGTACGTTCTGCTCGCGGATGGCGCGCACCACGTCGGTGGCGGTCAGGCCGCGCTGGGCCACCTTGTTGGGATCGAGCCAGACGCGCATGGCGTAGTTGCCCGAGCCGAACAGGCCCACTTCCCCCACGCCCTGGATGCGCGCCAGGCGGTCCTTGACGTTCAGGACCGCGTAGTTGCGCAGGTAGGTGGTGTCGTAGCGGTTGTCGGGCGAGGTCAGGTGCACCACCATGGTCAGCGTGGGCGAGGACTTGAGCGTGGTCACACCCAGTCGCTGCACATCTTCCGGCAGGCGCGGCAGGGCTTGCGAGACGCGGTTCTGCACCAGCTGCTGGGCCTTGTCGGGATCGACGCCCAGGCGGAAGTTGACGGTGATGGTGAGGTTGCCGTCGCTGTTGGCCTGCGACTGCATGTAGAGCATGTTTTCCACGCCGTTGATCTGCTCTTCCAGCGGCGAAGCCACGGTTTCAGCGATCACCTTGGGATTGGCGCCGGGATACTGCGCGCGCACCACCACCGAGGGCGGCACCACTTCCGGATATTCGGAGATGGGCAACTGCAGCATGGCCAGCACGCCGCCCAGCAGGAGCAGTACCGACAGCACACCCGCGAAGATCGGGCGGTCGATAAAGAATTTGGAGATATTCATGTAGGTTCCTTGTCAGTCGTCAGGATGCAAATGCCCTTGCAGGGGCCTTGCAGTCCCTGCGACTTGTTCTTCCTTGAATGCGAGAGCTCTGGTGTCGGATCAGGCCTTGCCAGCGCCAGCGGCAGGTGCAGCTGCCGTCTGCATCGGCACCACGGTCGGGGTGATGGCGTCACCCGGGCGGATGCGTTGCAGGCCATTGACCACGATGCGTTCACCCGGCTGCAGGCCCTTTTCGATCACCACCAGGCCGTCGTGGCCAGCGCCTACCACCACCTGGCGATAGTTGGCGTGGTTGTCCTTGTCGGCCACCATGACGAAGCGCTTGTCCTGGTCGGTGCCGATGGCCTTTTCGTCGATCAGCACGGCCTGGTGCGGTTCGCCGCCACCCAGTCGCACCCGGGCATACAGGCCCGGGACCAGCTGGCTGTTGGCGTTGTCGAAGATGGCGCGCACGCGGATGGTGCCGGAGGCGGTGTCCAGACGGTTGTCCACCGAGCCGACACGACCCTTGCGGGAATAGCCGTCTTCATTGGCCAGGCCCAGTTCCACGGGCACAGTGGCGCCGGCGGCGCGGGCCGGGTTGACGTATTTGAGGAAGCTTTGCTCATCCACGTCGAAGGAGGCATACACCTTGGCTACCGAGACCAGCGTGGTCAGCGGCGCATTGGCGGCGCCCGGGTTGACCACATTGCCCACCGTGACTTCGGCGCGCGAGATGCGGCCCGAGACGGGAGCGGTGATGCGGGTGTATTCCAGGTTCAGGCGGGCGGCGCGCAGCGCAGCGCGGGCGGCGGCAACATTGGCCGATGCTTCGCGCGAGGCGTTCTGCTTCTCCTCGAAGTCGCGCTTGGCAATGGCGTTGTCGCTCAACAGGCGCTGGCCGCGGGCGAGGTCGGAGGCGGTGTAGCCGGCGCGTGCTTCGGCGCCGGCCAGTTGCGCTTCGGCGCGCGCCACTTCGGCCTCATATGGGCGCGGGTCGATGGTGAAGAGCACGTCGCCCTTCTTGACCAGGGCGCCATCCTTGAAGTGCACGGCGGTCAGGGTGCCGCCGACCAGCGGGCGGACCTCGACGCGGTCGACCGCTTCGATGCGGCCCGAATAGGATTGCCAGTCGATGATCTGGCGGCTGACCACCTCGGCCACATCGACCGGTGCGCCGGCCGCCGCCGCACTGGGCGCGGTGGTGGCGTTGGCCGACAGGCCTACGACCGAGATGGCGCCGCCGACCGACAGGGCGATGACGGCCAGGACCGTAGCAGTAAGAGCGAAGCGCTTGCGCAGGGGAGCAGGAGTTTGCATTTTCTTATCCTCAGAATGGTGTGGAGGGTTGGAGCTTGTTGGGCAGGAATTCAGGGTGCGGTGCATGGCCCTGCAATTTGGCGAAGCGACATCGCAGGAAGTTGACGATCTCGGTCAGCAGCGGCAGGTGGGTGCGCAGCGCCGCATGGGTGATGCCGGCAAAGCGCGAGACCTGCGTGGGTACGCCTGCGCGGATCAGGCTGGAGGCGTATTTCTCGGCCTCGGGGCACAGTACGTCGCGCTCGGCGGTGGCGATGAAGGCCGGCGGCAAGCCCGCCAGGCGACTCACTTCCAGCGGCGCGGCATAGGGATGCAGGCGCTGCATGGTCTGCGGCAGGTACTGGCGATAGCTGGCCGCGCAGGTCTCGGCGGTGAGGTCCGATTGCAGGCGGGCGGCGTCACCCAGAAGGCGCATGCTCGGGTCCAGCATCGGGCTGATCAGCACCTGCGCGGCCAGCGGCTTGCCGCAGCGGTCGCGGGTCATGAGCGTCAGGCTGGCGGCCAGGCAGCCGCCGGCGTCGTCCCCGGCCACGACCATGCGGTCCAGGTCCACCTTCAGTTCAGTGGCGTTCTTGCAGGCCCAGGTCGCAGCGGCGAAAGCGTCCTCGGGGGCAGCCGGGAAGGGTTTGGCCGGGGCCAGCGCATAGCCCACTGACAGCACGGCCAACTGGCCATGCTCGGCGATGAAGCGCGCCGGGGTGTCGGCGTCCTCCAGCGAACCGCTGACGAAGCCGCCGCCGTGGAAGTACATCACCAGCGGGCGCTTCTGGCCGCGCGCCAAGGGAGTGGCCGGCAGGTAGAGGCGCACGGGAATGCGCCCCAGCGGGCCGGGAACGAAGAAATCGCGGATATCGAGTGAAGACGAACCTTGCATGATGTGCGCCTGGGCATGAGCCACTGGTCCAAGAATGGAGCGGATTGTGCGCCACAGCAGGGGTCTGAATAAACACCTATAATCCAACAACACTGTTCGGTTGCGCCGAACAATCGCAGTGATAAATTCCTTCACAATTGCACTCCGTGATGAGATCAAAGTGCCGGCGACGGCGCCGGCGGGCCTTCATGCGATGCTGCACGTAGAAGGGCGATGATGCGGATTTGTTGTTAAATGCTGCTAATTGCTGAAATTTGCATTAGATTGGAGAGATCTGCCCGGCTGGGCGGAGCGGCTCTCCGATCAAGGCGGGCCAGCGCGCCGGGGGCGGCGCGGGCTTGATGCCACCTGTATCCTTGCCCCCGTTTATCCCCGTTTGTCCCCCGTTTTTCCCGTTCGACGCCGCAGTCTGGCCGGGAAGACGGCCTCAAGGAGAGAGCAATGGACCGTTTCCAGGCCATGCAGGTCTTCACCGCCGTGGTGGATGCCAACAGCTTCACACGCGCTGCCGACAACCTGAACCTTCCGCGCACTACCGTCACCACCCTGGTCCAGGGGCTGGAAAGCATGCTGCAGGTGCGGCTGCTGAACCGCACCACGCGCCGCATCAGTCTCACGCCCGATGGCGCGGCCTACTACGAGCGCTGCGTACGCATCCTGGCTGACCTGGATGAGACCGAGCAGTCCTTCCGCAACGTCACCCGCGGTCCGCAGGGGCGCTTGCGCATTGACGTGCCGGCCTCGGTCGGGCGGTTGATGCTGTTGCCCAACCTGTGCGACTTCTATACCCGTTACCCCGATATCGAACTGATGATGGGCATGGGCGACCGCCCGGTGGACCTGGTGCAGGAAGCGGTCGATTGCGTCATCCGCATCGGCGAGCTGCAGGATTCGTCGATGGTGGCGCGCCGCATCGGCACCTTCCAGACCGTCACCTGCGCTGCGCCTGCCTATCTCGAACGGCACGGCGTGCCGCATACCATCGAAGACCTGCAGCAGCACAAGGCCGTGCATTACTTCTCCAGCCGTACGGGGCGCACCATCGACTGGGATTTCGTGGTCGAGGGCGTCACCCGCGAGGTGAAGATGAACGGCAAGCTGGCCGTCAACGAGGCCGATGCCTACGTCGAATGCGCGCTGCAAGGCTTTGGCATGGTGCAGGCGCCGCTGTACATGGTCACGCGCCACATCGACGAAGGCCGCCTGGTCGAAGTGCTGTCGCAATGGAAGCCGGCGCCCATGCCGATCTCGGTGGTCTACCTGCACAACCGCCATCTCTCGCCCAAGGTGCGCGCCTTCGTGGACTGGGTGGCCGAGCTGTTCGCCACCTGTCCGCTGCACAAGGCCTGCACCATGGGCATGGAAGAGAGCGAATGCCGCTTCGTCGACAAAGCCGAGACCAGTACCGTGCGCAACGTGGTGGAGCAATACAACATCGCCGAGAGCGTGTTCTGAAGCTGTTGATGTTGGCTTGGGTTCGGCGAGGATTATGCAGGGCAAGGCACGTTTTGCACGTGCCGAAAGCTGCCGATTTTTTGCCTGATCCTCTGCGTGTTGCGATTGGAGTTTCAGGTGGATTCGCGCTGGGGCCGGGTGTTGCGGACTGATGGCGTCATCATCGCTGCGCTCATTCGTGCAGTGGCATACCTGATTCTGCAAACTTCTTGCCTGATCCTCTGGCGATGGCTGCTGGAGGATAGTGCAATTGCCGGTCCGCGCTAAAGTTGCATCTGTTTTTCGAAAGAGAGAAGCTTATGGAGCTCGATCTGCACACCATCCAGGATGCCGCTGCGCTGCTGTCGCCCGAAGCGCATGACGCCGCGCCCGCGCCCGCACCTGCACCGGCAGGCGAGGAGGCGCGTTTCCAGGCCATGCAGCAGGAGTTGCTGCAACTGCTGGAGCACTACACCACTGGCGTGGAGGGGATGCTGGAGACGGCCATCCCCAACATGGAAATCTATCGCATCACCTGTCCGAGCGGCCCCAAGCATGCGGTGCAGAAGCCGGTCTTCGCGGTGATCGCGCAGGGTTCCAAGCGCATCTTCGTGGGTGATGAAATCTACGAATACGATCCCATGCATTACCTGGTCGCCTCGGTGGATCTGCCGGTGGTGGGCAAGGTCATGGTGACCAGTCCCGATGAGCCTTATCTGGGGCTGCGGCTGGAACTCGATACCCAGGAGATCGGCGAGCTGATCGGTGACGAGAACCTGCCGGCGGCAGCCCAGGTCAGCGAAGGCGCCGCCCGCGGGCTGTATGTGAACCGGCTCGACGTGGATCTGCTCGACGCCGTGCTGCGGCTGTTGCGCCTGCAGGAGAGACCGGCCGACGTGCCCATTCTGGCGCCGATGATACGGCGCGAGATCCTCTATCGGCTGCTGATGAACGGCCAGGGCGCGCTGCTGCGCCAGACCGTCCTGCAGGACAGCCAGATGAACCGTGTGGCCAAGGCCATCCGCCTGATCAAGGAAGGCTACGACCAGGCCTTGCGCATCGACGATATCGCGCGCGATGTGCACATGAGCGTGTCGTCGCTGCATCACCATTTCAAGCTGGTGACGGCCATGAGCCCACTGCAATACCAGAAGAACCTGCGGTTGCAGGAAGCGCGCAAGCTGATCCTCACCGCCGACGCCAGCGTGGCCACCGCCGCGCATCGGGTGGGCTATGAAAGCTCATCGCAGTTCAGTCGCGAATACAGCCGCCTGTTCGGCGCGCCGCCGCTGCGCGACAAGCGCCGCTGGCAGGAAGAGGAAGCGCCGGTGCTGTAGCGCCAGCGGCGGTGAGCGCCCGGCGCTAGAATGAGCGGCTCCCAGCAGTTAACTTATCCACACCCATTTTTGATTCGGAGACAGCATGCACTATCGTCGCCTCGGCAAGAGCAATCTCAAGGTATCGGCCCTGTGCCTGGGTTCCATGATGTTCGGGGACCAGACCGACCTGCAGGAGTCTGGCCGCATCGTGGCCTCGGCGCGCGAGCATGGCGTCAATTTCATCGATACCGCTGACGTCTATACCAAGGGCAAGTCCGAGGAAATCGTCGGCAAGCTGCTGGCCGGACAGCGCCACGAGTGGGTGCTGGCCAGCAAGCTGGGCAATGCCATGAGCGGCAAGCCCAATGAATCGAACTATTCGCGCAGCTGGATCGTGCGCGAGACCGAGAACATCCTCACGCGTCTCGATACCGATTACCTCGACATCCTCTACATGCACCGCGACTACCAGGACGAGAACCTGGAAGAAGCCGTGCAAGCCCTGGGCGACCTGATTCGCGTGGGCAAGATCCGTGGTTTTGGCGTCTCCAATTTCCGGGGCTGGCGCATCGCCGAGATCGTGCGCCTGTGCGAGAAGAACAATGTGCCGCTGCCGCTGGTCTGCCAGCCTTACTACAACCTGCTGAACCGCCAGCCTGAGGTGGAAATCCTGCCAGCCTGCGCCCACTATGGTCTGGGCGTGGTGCCGTACAGCCCGATTGCACGCGGCGTGCTGACCGGCAAGTACCAGCCCGGCCAGAAGCCCGCGCAGGATACGCGCGCAGGCCGTGGCGACAAGCGCATGATGGAAACCGAGTTCCGCGAAGAGTCGCTGCTGATCGCGCAGCGGTTGCAGCAGCACTGCGAAGCGCGCGGCGTCAAGCTGGGCCAGTTCGCCACCGCCTGGGTGCTGGCCAACTCGGCCATCAGCAGCGTCATCGCCGGGCCGCGTACGCTGGCGCAGATGGAGGATTACTATGATGCGGCGGAATTGAAGATCAGTGCCGAGGAAGAAGCGCTGGTGGATTCGCTGGTGACGCCGGGGCATGCGTCCACCCATGGGTATAACGATCCCAACTATCCGTTCTTTGGGCGCGTGGTGAGGGGCTGACTCTCGCCGGTAATGCACGGGGACGGTTGTCGAGGCTGCTCGTCAATATAGGCGGTGCGGCCGTCCCCGCTGCGTCAAGAGCTGATCCAGGGCCGAGAGGCGCGGATGAGATTGATGCGGCTATTCCATTCCCACCAGGGTGAACAAGTGGGGCGAGGCGACGGCAGAGGCTGGATACAGATTGGGTTTGTCTCGGAATTGAGGATGGGTGAAGGCGTCACGGAAGTGGCGCGTGGATTCCCAAACAGCGTAATTCATGAAGACGGAGCTGTCGCCTGCTCCCTTGTGCAGTTGCGTCGAGATGAAACCGGGTTGCTTCCTCATCCAGTCGGCGTCCGCTTTCCAGGCTTTCTTGAAGGCGTCGATATCTTTCGTGTCCACCGTGAAGATGTTGACCAGTACGACAGGGGACTCGTTGCCATTGAGCTGCTTGCCGATTGGGAAATTGGCGTCCAGTGGACGCATCTGGACAGATCGTGCGTCCTGCCTCGGCGCCGCCGTCTGGGCCAGGGCTGGGCGCGAGCTGATGAGGCCGGCAAGGGTAAGGGTGACCGCTGCGACGGCCAGGAAACGGGGTGGCTTCATTGGAAACTCCTATAGTGTTGGCGGTACTGCATGGGGAGAGTGCGTCGGCGATGGCGTGATTCGCCCGTCGGCCTCTGTCGTGGATGCCGTCCTTGGTATGGCAATCAACAGAATGAGGACGCTAGCAGGGGGCCGAAGATGCGCTCAGTGGCCAGTTAGCGCCACATCGGTTCGGGACCGAATCCGCCCCGCTCGTCTGCGGGCCATAGGACCCTGTAGCCTTCATCCGCCACCTCATGGCGCATCGATTTCTTTTGAATAGACGGCCGTCAATGTCGCGACGATGTCGGTGAGCGCTTTCAGGTCCGTTCCCTTGATCTTCGCTGCCGTTTGGGTCGCGTGCGCAATCCAGCGTTCGTAGATTGCAGCATGAACGGCCTGGCCCCGCTGGGTCAGTTCGTAAAGAGGGGAGCGTTGGTGTATCGGATTGACTTGGCTTTGCATGAGTCCATCCTCGACAAGCTGGTTGACCTGCTTTTGCGCCCCTTGCCGCGTCATGCCCATATTTGCCGCAATCTGTGGAACAGTGAGCGGCCGCTCTGCAATGGCAATCGCACCCAGCATCTGCCATCGCGCGCTGCTCAAGCCTTCAGGGGCGACGAATTCATTGCCCCAGTCGATCAACGCACCGTTGAGACGAAAGATCGCCAAAACCAGGTCTGATAACTGCATCGCTTTGGTACGCGACATCATGGACTCCAGTAACCATATTGGAAATAGGTTACCAATATGGTTACTGGTTGTCAATAAGTCGGATTCTCGAAATGACCTGGGGCGGTGCCTATGTCGTCTCCGCATGGGGGACCTGATGTTGATCGGCCTGATGAGGTATTGACGGTGGAGATCATGGGCGGTCCCCACTTTCGGCGTTTCATCGCAACGCGCTGACCCGCCGCGCCCCCTCCGCCTTGATCTGCTGGATATCCGTCCCCGGCACCACCAGGTCCATGCCGATGCCCTTCATGCGCTGGGCCATCTCCATGGTGCCGGCAAAGATCCCCACGTACTTGCCCAGCTTGCGCGCCAGCGCCAGCAGATGATCGATGGCCTCGTTGAGGCGTACATCGTCGTAGGCGTCCGGCGCCAGGCCCAGTTCGATGGCCAGGTCGCTGGGGCCGATGAAGATGCCGTCCAGGTCGGGCGTCTGCAGGATCGCCTCCGCGTTGGCATAGCCTTCGCGGGTCTCGATCATGGCCAGGGTCAGGAGGGTGGCGTTGGCATGGGTGAAGTAATCCGCGCCGCCATACAGGAAGCCGCGCGCCGGACCATAGCTGCGTCCACCGCGCGGCGAATAATGGCAGGCCCGCACGAAGCGCTCGGCGTCGGCCGCGGTGTTGATGAGCGGGCAGATCACGCCATAGGCGCCGGCATCGAGCAGCTTATTGATTTCGCCCAGGCTGTTTTCCGAGCAGCGCACCAGCGGCACGGCGGGGGTGCTGGAGATGGCCTGCAGCATCGGCAGCGCGGCGTCGATGGAGAAGGGGCCGTGCTGCAGGTCTACCGTCACGGCGTCGTAGCCGCTGTGCGCGATCACTTCGGCCAGGAGGGCGTTGCCCATCGATACCCAGCCCGAGAGGGCCAGTTGCTGTTGCGCGAACAGGGTGCGCAGCCGGTTTTCCCGCATCTTTCGTCTCCCATGGATCAGGCCAGCAAGCGGCTGGCGAGGCTCCATGGTAAGTCTGAATGGGCGGCTAAGGCATGAAACTTCTTCAGGTGCGGTAGCGGAAGGGCGTGTCGTCGATGCTGCACGGCCGGCCGGCGATCTGGTCGGCGATCAGCGCGGCGCTGCCGCAGGCCAGCGTCCAGCCCAGTGCGCCCTGGCCGATGTTGAGATAGAGATTGTCCACAGGACAGGCGCCGACAATGGGAACCCCGCTGGGGGTGGCCGGGCGGAATCCCATCCACGGCGACAGCCGGGCGTCCTCGCCCAGCACGCAGTCCGGGAAGAGTTCGCGCATACCCTGCTTGAGTTCGGCGATGGCGCGCGGCGGGATGCTGCGATCCTGTCCGACCAGTTCGATGCGGCCGGCCACGCGCAGGCGCTGGCCCAGGCGGGCATAGACGATCTTCCTGGCGATATCGGTGATCGATACCTGCGGGGCGGCTGCGCGGCTGGCCTCATCCTCCAGCGGGACGGTGATGCTGTAGCCCTTGAGCGGATAGAGCGGCAGGCGCAGGTCGAGCTGGCGGGCGAAGTCGGCGCTGTCAGCACCCAGCGCCAGCACGAAGCGCTGCGCGCTGATCCATTCATTGCCCGCCTGCACCGCGCTCAGCGCGCTGCCTTGACGGCGCACGGCAGTGATCCTGGCGCCGCCGATGAAGCGGAAATTCGGGTCCGCCTGCATGGCGGCGACCAGGGCGCGGCAGAAGGCGGGGCAGTCGCCGGCCTCTTCGCTGCGTGTATAGACGCCGCCGACCCAGTCGCGCTGCGAACGGCCCAGTGCAGGTTCGATGCGGATGCACTGGGCCGCGTCCAGCACTTCCTGCTGGCAACCATATTGGGCCTGGAATCGCACTTGCCCGGCCGCCGCTTCCAGGCCCTGGGCATCGGTGAACATGACCAGCTTGCCGGAGCGCTGGTGGTCGAAGGACAGCTTCAGCCTGCCATTCCACTGCGTCAACTGGTCGCGGCTGTAGAAGGCCAGTTGCAGCAGGTCGATGGTGGTCTGGCGCACGCTGCCAGCGTTGCAGTAGCGCAGGAAGCCGGCCAGCCAGCGGTACTGGGCGGCCTCCAGCGTGGGTTTGATGGTCAGCGGCGAGTCCTTGCTGAACAGGTAGTAGGCCCACTTGGACCAGACCGAGGGATCGGCCAGCGGCGCCACATAGGAGTAGCTCAGCTGCGCGCCGTTGCCCTGGCTGGTGCCAGCGCCGGGTTGGTCGCGCTCATCAATCAGGCTGACCTGGTGGCCATCCTGCAATAATCGGTAGGCAGTGGTAACGCCGATCACGCCGGCGCCCATGACGCAAATATGCATGGTGTTTCGTCGAAGTCTGTGAAGAACCGCGTGGCGCGTGGCCTGCAGCGGATCAGCATCAGACTACCGAAGAGCCGCGCAGGTGTCACATGCCGAATCGGCATGAGCTTTGCGTGTGCGCACAAGCGTTTTGCGCATGGCAATCTCCGGGGCGGGCGCATGCTGCGCTACAATAGCGCCCGATGCAGGCCAGACAGCCGCTGGCCGCCTTCGCAAGGAGGCGGCGGGAGGAAGGTCCGGACTCCACAGAGCAGGGTGACGGTTAACGGCCGTCCGCTGAAAGCCGGCGCAAGCCGGTATAAGGCGAGGAACAGGGCCACAGAGACGAGCGTATTAAGTTACGGTGAAACGCGGTAACCTCCACCTGGAGCAATTTCAAATAGGCACGCGTTGATGTGGCTCGCGGAGCGTGCGGGTAGAAAGCTTGAGCGGCGGAGCAATCCGTCGCCTAGAGGAATGGCTGTCATAGCGGGTTTCCCGCCGTAACAGAATCCGGCCTACCGGCCTGCTTCATTGAATTCGATTCGTTCATAACAACACTGCGGCCCGTGGGCACTGCGGGCTCGCCAGCGACCCCAGGAGACCCATGAACCAAGCCGCCGCCCCCGTGGTATTCGAAGAACTGACGGCCGCCAATGGCCGCCGCATCGGCATCGCCACCCTCGCTTCCGAAAAGACCCTGCACGCCATCTCGCTGGAGATGGTGCAGCTGCTGACGCCGCAACTGCAGCACTGGCAGGCCGATCCGGAGGTAGCCATGGTGGTCCTGCAGGCGCAGGGCGAGAAGGCCTTCTGCGCCGGCGGCGACCTGCAGCAGCTCTATCGCTCCATGCGCGAGCATCACGCCTCGCCGGCGCGCGAGGATATCCGCGCCAATCGCTATGCGGCCGAATTCTTCGAGCAGGAATACCGGCTGGATTATCTTATCCACAGCTTCACCAAGCCTATCCTGTGCTGGGGACATGGCATCGTCATGGGCGGCGGCATTGGTCTCATGGCCGGGTGCAGTCATCGCGTGGTCACCGAAAAGTCGCGCCTGGCCATGCCCGAGATCACCATCGGCCTGTATCCGGATGTGGGCGGGAGCTGGTTCCTGGCGCGCATGCCGGGCAAGATCGGGATTTTCCTGGCGCTCACCGGGGCCAACCTGAATGCCCAGGATGCGCTGTTCGCGGGGCTGGCCGACTATGGCATGGCGCATGCGTCCAAGGCAGCGGTGTTCGATGCGCTGCTGTCGCAGCCCTGGGGTCAGGGACGCGACGCCGAGTTGCTCGACCGCGTCCTGGCCGGCGCCCAGGCAGCGTCGCGGCGGGAGGGGGTGGCGGCGTTCGTGCCGTCCAACTTGCGCTCCCATTTCGACCAGATCGAGGCGCTGTGCCGCCGGCCCACCCTGCCGGAGATCGTCGACGCCATCCTGGCGGTGCAGACCGATGACGCCTGGCTGCTCAAGGCCCAGTCGACCTTGCGCGCGGGCGCGCCTGGTTCGGCCTGGCTGGGCTATGCGCTGCAGAAAAAGGTGCGTCCGCTGTCGCTGGCCGAGGTGTTCCGGCTGGAATTCGTGGTCTCGCTGCATTGCGCGGCGCGGCCTGATTTCGTCGAGGGCATCCGCGCGCTGATCATCGAGAAGGATCAGAAACCACAATGGAAGCCAGCCTCGCTGAAGCAGGCCACGCCGGCGTGGGTGGAAGGGTTCTTCGCTGATCCCTGGACCCAGGGTGGCCATCCGCTGGCCGACCTGGGGCGCTGAGTCCGTTCACAGGCCCGCCTCGGACAAGCCGGGCTGGTCCGCCCGGCGCGGATGGACGAGCCAAAGCAAGGTTCGCAGACCAAGATCGGAAGGGGCTGTCAGCGGAGGGGCAATGCGGGAGAGGGTTGGTGCAGGGAGGTACTGAGAGGCACTGCGCGGATTGTTGTGGGAGGAGGACCGGCCTGGAGAGGCCGGTTTTCGATTTGAATGCCATGAACCTGGTTCATGGCATTCAAATGCAGAATTATTTCTTCTTCTTGTTCACGGCTTCCTTGAAAGCCTTGCCAGCCGAGAACTTGACGGTGGTCGCAGCGGCGATCTTGATTTCTTCGCCGGTTTGCGGGTTGCGGCCGGTACGGGCAGCGCGCTTGCCGGTCGAGAAGGAACCGAAGCCAACCAATTGCACGGTATCGCCCTTGGTCACGGCCTTGATGATGTTCTCGATGACGGAGTCCAGCGCGCGCTGGGCTGCTGCCTTGGAGATCTCGGTGTCGGCGGCGATAACGTCAACCAATTCAGATTTGTTCACTTGAAAATTCCTTTCACTGTTAAGGTGCCCAGATTTTAGCACTGGAATGAGCCGGATTCGCAAGCCCTATCTGCGTTTTGAGCCGATTTGACCTGGACGCATCCAGCCTTGATTGAAAAAAATCGACCGGTCTTTCGACGCTGGCGAGCAGCCCGGAAAATATCCGTACTGGCGCTTCGATCTTCCCAAAGACACGGATAGTAAAAGGTGGGCGGCGCGGAAGTCAAAGCAAAATCGCGTTGAACCCCCATTTGATGAAGATTCGGGAGGAATTTGCCGCGCTGCGATGAACTAAAGTTGTGCTGCAAAATCCATCTCGATCTTTCTCGGCACTCGCAAATCAGGTCAGCTTGACCCGCTTCTGTTGTCGTCCCTTATCGTTGCCTTCTTGTGGTGCGGGGAAGCTCGTCCACTCCGCGCAAATGCCCGCCGTTACGCAATTCTGACGCGAAACACATGTGTAAAGCTCAGGTTGCACCTTCAATGTAAATGCTAAGTCCTTCATTTAGTTCGAAAAACTTCCCGCAACGGTGTGTTAAGGAAGTGCGCTAAGTCTTTGACTTTATTAGCAAAATCCCTGTTTTTCCCTGCGTATACCGCTTGACCTGCCATAGTGCATCCTCTAAAGTGGGCGGCAGTGTCAAAAAGTGTTTTTTTGTGGGGCGTTTTTGCAAAGTCATTTGCATTTGCCCTTCGCGACAAGACACCCCGATCAACAATCCCAGTAATCTCACTCGCCACAGGCGAAGGAAAACACAGTGTTCCAGGGCGCGTCAGCACTCAATCTCGATGCCAAAGGACGGATGACCATTCCGGCCAAGCATCGTGACGCCCTCATGGTGCAGTGCGAAGGGCGCGCCACCGTGACGCGCCATCCGCATGGCTGCCTGCTGTTCTTCCCGCGCCCGACCTGGGAGACGCATCGCGAGCAGATCGCCAACTGGCCGATGTCGGCCCGTGCCTGGCAGCGCATCTTCCTGGGCAATGCCCAGGACGTGGAACTGGACAGCGCCGGCCGCATCCTGATTGCGCCTGAGCTGCGCGTGGCCGTGGGCCTGCAGCGCGATGTGATGTTGCTGGGCATGGGTAGCCATTTCGAAATCTGGGATGCCGTCAAGCTGGCCGAAAGCGAAGCCGAGGCCGTGGCGGGTGGCATGCCGGATGTGTTGAGTAATTTTTCCTTCTGACGGTCGGACGAGATGAATTTGCAACCGGTGCCCGAGCTGCAGCACCGCACCGTGCTGTTGGAAGAAGCCGTGGACGCGCTGGCCATCGAGGGCGAGCGCGCCAATGGCGTTTATCTGGACGGAACCTTTGGTCGCGGCGGTCACAGCCGCGCCATCCTGTCCCGGTTGGGCCCGCAGGGCCGTTTGATCGCATTTGATAAGGACCCGTTGGCCATCGCCACGGCGCAGAAGATCGCCGATCCGCGTTTCGAGATCGTGCATGACAGCTTCGCGACCATGGACCAGGCGCTGGCCGAGCGCGGCATTGCCCGCGTGGACGGGGTATTGATGGATTTGGGCATTTCCTCGCCGCAGGTGGATGACGCTGCGCGCGGTTTCAGTTTCAGGCTCGATGGCCCGCTGGACATGCGCATGGACACCACGCGCGGCGTGTCGGCAGCGGAATGGCTGGCAACGGCGGATGAACAGCAGATTGCAAAGGTGATACGAGATTATGGGGAAGAACGGTTTGCTCTTCAGATTGCAAAGAAGATTGTTGCTGGCCGGGCAGTCGAGCCAATTTCAAGCACACGACAGCTTGCCGCGCTCGTGGCACAAGCCGTCAAAACCCGCGAGAAAGGCAAAGACCCGGCCACTCGTACCTTTCAGGCTGTACGGATTTTCGTCAATCAAGAGCTTGAAGAACTCGAAGTAGGACTGGAGAAGGCCTTTGCCCAGATGGCGCAGCACGGGAGATTGGTTGTGATCAGCTTTCACTCGCTGGAAGATCGCATCGTCAAGCAGTTCATGGCCTCCAAGGCCCATGCGCCGCAGCCCGACCGCCGCCTGCCGATTCGTGCCGTCGACCTGCCGCAGGCGCCGGCGCGCCTGCTGCCGCGGGTCATGCCCAGCGCCGGCGAGGTCGAGGCCAACCCGCGCGCGCGCTCGGCCGTCATGCGCGGCCTGGAGCTGATCGTGGCCGCGCCCGCGCAAGGAGCCTCGGCGTGACCGGCCGCCTGTGCCTCCTGCTGACCATCCTGCTGGTGGCGTGCGCGCTGTCGGTGGTGAGCGCGCAATACAAGGCGCGCAGCCTCTTCATCGAACTGGAACGCGCCCAGAGCGCGGCTCGCCAGCTCGACGTGGACTGGGCGCAATTGCAGCTGGACCAGTCCACGCTGGGCAAGAACGCCCGCATTGAGGAACTGGCCCGGCGTGACCTGGGCATGGTGCCGGTCTCGGCCGCCCGTACCCAATACCTGACCGTGGGAGCGCCATGACCAAGATGCCTCCCCGCACCAACCTGTCCGGCGGTCGCGTGGCCGCTTCCAAGGGCGTGGCGTTTTCCTCCAATCCCATCCTGCAGGTCAAGCTGCCGGCCTGGCGCTCGCGTTTCGTGCTGTTCGTGCTCTTCGTCGCCTTTGTCGCGCTGGTGCTGCGGGCCTTGTGGCTGCAGGGCGTGTCCACCGACTTCCTGCAGAAGCAGGGCGCCTCGCGTTATGCCCGCACGCTGGAGCTGCCCGCCACGCGCGGCAAGATCACCGACCGCAACGGCCAGGTGCTGGCTTCGTCCGTGCCGGTCAAGGCCATCTGGGCCATCCCCGAAGACGTCCAGGCCGCGCCCAAGGACAAGCTGGTGCAACTGGCCAAGCTGCTGGAGATGAGCGACGCCGACCTGCGCAAGAAGCTCGACTCCGACCGCAGCTTCGTCTACCTCAAGCGCCAGGTCGAGCAGGATACCGCCGACAAGATCGTCAAGCTGGGCATTCCCGGCATCGAGACCCGCAAGGAATACAAGCGCTTCTATCCTGAAGGGGAGGTGATGGCGCACGTGGTCGGCTTCACCAATATCGAGGATGCCGGCCAGGACGGCATGGAACTGGCCGCCCAGAAGACCCTGGCCGGTGTGACCGGCAGCCGCCGCGTCATCAAGGACCGCCTGGGCCGGGTAGTGGAAGACATCGAATCCATCCGCGAGCCGCACGATGGCCGCGACCTGACCCTGTCCATCGACAGCAAGATCCAGTACATAGCCTTCACCCAGTTGAAGGAAGCGGTGGAGAAGTTCAAGGCCAAGGCTGGCGGCATCATCGTGGTCGACGCCAAGACCGGCGAGGTGCTGGCGCTGGCCAACCTGCCCACCTACAACCCCAACGACCGTTCGGTGCTGACCGGCGCGCAGCTGCGCAACCGCGTCGTGACCGATACCTTCGAGCCGGGCTCGACCATGAAGCCCTTCACGGTGGCGCTGGCGCTGGACACCCATCGCGTCACGCCTTCCACCGTATTCCAGACCGCCCCCGGCAAGATGACCATCGGCACCGCCACCATCGGCGACTCGCACGCCCATGGTCCGCTGACGGTGGCGCAGATCATCGAAAAGTCGTCCAACATCGGCACTGCCAAGATCGCCCTGGGCATGCCGCCGGAAGAGATGTGGGAAATGTTCACCACGGTCGGCTTCGGCCAGCAGCCCAAGTTCGGCTTCCCGGGCGCGGTGGCTGGCCGGGTGCGTCCGTACAAGTCCTGGCGTCCCATCGAGCAGGCCACCATGAGCTATGGTCATGGCATCTCGGTGTCGCTGATCCAGCTGGCGCATGCCTACCTGATCTTCGCCCGCAATGGCGACATCATTCCCCTGTCCTTCACCAAGGTCACCGATTCGCCCATCGGCCAGCGCGTGATCTCGGCCGATACCGCCCTGCAGATGCGTCGCATGCTCGAAACCGTGGTTGCTCCGGGCGGTACGGCTCCGCAGGCGCAGGTGCCGGGCTATCGCGTGGGCGGCAAGACCGGTACGGCCTACAAGATCGAGGGCGGCAAGTATGTGCGCAAGTATGTGGCCTCCTTCTCGGGCATCGCCCCGATGTCGGACCCGCGCCTGATCATCTCGGTCATGATCGACGAGCCGCAAGGCCAGCACTATGGCGGCCCGGTGGCCGGTCCCGTGTTTGCCAACGTGGCCGCCAACGCCTTGCGCGCGCTCAATGTGCCGCCGGACTCCAGCGTGACCAACATCATCATTCCCAAAGAACCGCTTGAGGAGAGCATGTGATGCCCGAGCGTGCTCTGAACCTCCACGATATCCAGGCCTGGCTGCGCCAGGCCGCGCCGTCGGCGCAGCTGACATCGGACTCGCGCCGCGTGGCGCCCGGTGACGTCTTCTTCGCCTATGTGGGCGACGCCGATGGGCGCTCCTATATAGCCGACGCGGTCGAGCGTGGCGCCGCCGCCGTGGTCTATGAAGCGGCCGGCTTCACCTGGCCGGCCCAGATCGACGTGCCGCACCTGGCGGTGACCGATCTCAAGTCGCACGCCGGCGAGATCGCCGCGTCCTGGTACGGCCAGCCCGACCAGGGCATGCTGACAGTGGCCGTCACTGGCACCAACGGCAAGACCTCCTGCGCCTACTGGCTGGGTATCGCGCTGTCGCGCCTGGCTGGCGCCAGCACCGCCGGCGTGATCGGCACCCTGGGCGTGGGCAGCTTCGTCAACGGCAAGCCGCAAGGCTTCGATGTCACTGGCTACACCACACCGGACGCCGTGCTGCTGCAACGCAGCCTGTTCAAGCTGGCGCAGGGTCGCGTGGGTGCGCTGGCCATCGAGGCCTCCTCCATCGGACTGGCCCAGGGCCGCATGAACGGCATGCACGTGGATGTCGCCTTGCTGACCAATTTCACCCGCGATCACCTGGATTTCCACGGTGACATGCAGACCTACGAAGACGCCAAGCGCAAGCTGTTCCAGTGGCCGGGCCTCAAGCACGCCGTGGTCAACCTGGATGACGACATGGGCCAGCGCCTGCTGCCGCTGCTGGCCGAGCGAAAGGTGCCGGTGATCGGCTACGCCATTGCCGACGAGCAGGGCGGCGACCCGCACGGCGTGCCGACCCTGCGCGCCAGCCAGCTGCGCAGCAGCCACACCGGCACCGTCTTCCACGTCGATTCACCCTTTGGCAGCGGGCAAGTCAAGACCCAGTTGGTCGGACGCTTCAACGTCAGCAATGTGCTCGGCATCATGGGCGTTCTGCTCACGCAGGGCGTGGCCTGGGACGCCGTGGTCGCGGCGGCCGCCGCACTGAGCCCCGCGCCGGGCCGCATGCAGCAATTCGGCGGCCCCGACGTGCCTCTGATCGTGATCGATTACGCGCATACGCCCGACGCCCTCGACAAGACCCTGTCCACCCTGCGCCAGCTGGCCACCCAGCGGGGCGGCCAGCTGTGGTGCGTGTTTGGCTGCGGTGGCGACCGCGATCCGGGCAAGCGCCCGCAGATGGGCCAGATCGCCGAGCAGGCCGATCAGGTGGTGCTGACCAGCGACAACCCGCGCAGCGAAGATCCGCAAGCCATCATCGACCAGATCCGCGCCGGCATGAGCCGCGTCGAACCCGTGGTGCTGCCGGACCGTGCCGGCGCCATCCTGTGGGCGATCCGCCATGCCACCAAGGCGGACGTGGTGCTGCTGGCCGGCAAGGGCCATGAGTCCTACCAGGAAATCGCCGGCAAGAAATTGCCCTTCCTCGATGCCGACCATGTCGCGCTGGCGCTGGCTGCGCGCTCGACCATGATGGGAGGCGCATGATGCGATTCGATTTCCGCCAGATGCTGGAATGGCTGCGCACCGCCGAAGCCGCCGCCTCCGCCCACACCGTGCCGGGCGTGGTCAATGCGCCGGCCGGCTTGCTCGCGCTCAACGATGTCGTGACCGACAGCCGCGCGGTCAAGCCCGGCAACGTTTTCGTCGCCCTGCGCGGCGAGCGTTTCGATGCCCATGACTTCCTCGACGCCGTGGCTGACCAGGGCGCCGCTGCCGTGGTGGTCGAACGCGTACCGCCGGGGCTGGCGCTGCCGGCCATCGTGGTGCCCGACACCCGCGCCGCACTGGGCCAGATCGCCCATGGCTGGCGCATGCAGCGGCAGATTCCGGTCATTGGCGTCACCGGCAGCAACGGCAAGACCACCGTCAAGGAAATGATCGCCACCATCCTCGCAGCAGCTTTTGGCGAGGAGGGCTATCTGGGCACGCGTGGCAATTTCAATAACGAGATCGGCGTGCCGCTGACCTTGTTCCGCCTGCGCGCACAGCACCAGGCCGCCGTCATCGAGATGGGCATGAACCATCCGGGCGAGATCGCGGTGCTCTCGCGCATTGCCGCGCCCACGCTGGGCCTGGTCAACAATGCCCAGCGCGAGCATCAGGAATTCATGGCCACCGTGGAAGCGGTGGCGCGCGAGAACGGCGCGGTGATCCGCCACCTGCCGGCCGATGGCGTGGCCGTGTTCCCGGCCGATGACGATTTCACGCCGCTCTGGCGCGAAGAGGCCGGGGCGCGTCGTGTGCTGAGCTTTGGCCTGAGTGCACAAGCCGACGTCAGCGCCAGCTATCAGGCCACGGCCTTTGGCAGCACCTTGCAAGTCGCCGTCAAGGGTCTGGCCGTGCCGCCAGCGCAGTTCAAGGTCGAGCTGGCCGCCGTGGGCGAGCACAATGTACGCAATGCCCTGGCCGCCGCCGCTTGCGCGCTCGGCGCCGGCATCGCCATCGAGGCCGTGGTGCGCGGGCTGGAGAGCTTTGCCCCGGTCAATGGCCGGCTGCAGCGCAAAGAGGCCAGAAGCGGCGCGCTGGTGATCGATGACACCTACAACGCTAACCCGGATTCGGTCCGCGCCGCCATCGACGTGCTGGCCGCCATCGCCGGACCGCGTGTGCTGGTGCTGGGCGACATGGGCGAGGTCGGCGACCAGGGACCGCAGTTCCACGCCGAGATCGGCGCCTATGCGCGCAGCCGTGGCATCCCGCTCTTCTTCGGCCTGGGCGAATTGACGAAACACGCCGTCACGGCCTATGGCGCCACACCGCAAGGGGTTGCGCAGGCCCTGCATTTCGACGACATCGCCGCACTCAATGCAGCGGTGGAGCAGGCCGCGCCGCAAGGTGCGACCGTTTTGGTAAAAGGTTCACGCTTCATGAAGATGGAGCGAGTTGTACAGCATCTGGTCAACGTTGAATCCCCCACGCAACATCAACAGGAGACCCATTAGCATGCTGGTCTGGCTCGCACAGAATTTTCAACAGGACTTCGGCTTCTTGCGCCTGTTCAACTTCATCACCTTCCGCGCGGTGTTCGCCACGCTCACGGCCTTGCTGATCGGCATGATCGCCGGCCCCGCCGTGATCCGCATGCTCACCCGCATGAAGGTCGGCCAGGCCGTGCGCACCGACGGTCCGCAGACCCACCTGATCAAGTCCGGCACCCCGACCATGGGCGGCGTGCTGATCCTGATCGGCATCGGCATTTCCACCCTGCTGTGGGCGGACCTGTCCAACCGCTTCGTCTGGATCGTGCTGATCGTCACGCTCGGCTTTGGCGCCATCGGCTGGGTCGATGACTACCGCAAGGTGGTCTATCGCGACCCGCAGGGCATGCGCTCGCGCGAGAAGTATTTCTGGCAATCGCTGATCGGCCTGGTGGCCGCCTTCTACCTGGCCTTCTCGGTCTCGGAAGTGAGCAACATGAAGGTCTTCGACCTGTTCGTGGCCTGGGTGCGTTCTGGCTTCAGCCTGGACCTGCCGCCCAAGGCCGACCTGATCGTACCCTTCTTCAAGACCGTCAGCTATCCGCTGGGCGTCTGGGGCTTCATCGCGCTGACCTATTTCGTCATCGTCGGCACCAGCAACGCCGTGAACCTGACTGACGGCCTGGACGGCCTGGCCATCATGCCCACCGTGCTGGTGGGCGCGGCACTGGGCCTGTTTGCCTACCTGACCGGCAATGCCGCCTATGCCAAGTACCTGTTCATCCCGCATATCCCGGGCGCCGGTGAATTGCTGATCTTCTGCGGCGCCATGGGCGGCGCCGGGCTGGCCTTCCTCTGGTACAACGCCTACCCGGCGCAGGTGTTCATGGGCGACGTCGGCGCGCTGGCGCTGGGCGGCGCGCTGGGCACCATCGCCGTGATCGTGCGCCAGGAGATCGTGCTCTTCATCATGGGCGGCATCTTCGTGGTGGAGACACTGTCGGTGATGATCCAGGTGGCCTATTTCAAGTACACCAAGAAGCGTTTCGGCACCGGTCGACGCGTGTTGTTGATGGCCCCGCTGCATCATCACTATGAGCAGAAGGGCTGGAAGGAAACCCAGGTGGTGGTGCGGTTCTGGATCATCACCATGATGCTGGTACTGCTGGGCCTGTCGACGCTGAAGCTGCGCTGACCCGGGAGCCGGAAAAGATACGCGCCCCCTTGCCATGTGGCCAGGCGGCGCTTTTGTAGCAGGCAGATTTGAAGAAGTGAGTTTGGAAACAACAATGAACTATTCGGGCAAACACGTTCTGGTGCTCGGACTCGGTGAGTCCGGCCTGGCAATGGCGCGGTGGCTGGTCTACTGCGGCGCCAGCGTGCGCGTGGCCGATACCCGTGGCGAAGCAGCGCTGGCCGAGCGCCTGGCCGCGCTGCGCGCGGATGCGCCCGAGGCCCAGGCCGTGCTGGGACAGCCCTTGTCCCCGGCCTTGCTGGAGGGCGTGGATTTCGTCGCCGTCAGCCCGGGCCTGGCTCCCGAGGGCGAACTGGCGCCGCTCATGCCCGCCATCGCCGAACGCAGCCTGCCGCTGTGGGGCGAGATCGAATTGTTTGCCCAGGCGCTGGTCGCCTTGCGCGAAGAGACCCTGTATCAACCCAAGGTGCTGGCCATCACTGGCACCAACGGCAAGACTACCGTGACGCGCCTGACCGGCCTGTTGTGCCAGCGCGCCGGCCTGTCGGTGCAGGTGGCCGGCAACATCAGCCCGGCTGCACTGGATGTGCTGCGCGAAGCCGTGATCAGGGACAAGGTCTTCCTGGCCGAACTGGCCGAGCAGGACGCCCTGGCCGCGGCCCAGGCCGCCGCCGAAGCCGAGGCCCAGGCAGCCCAGCAGGCCGTGCTGGACGCGCAGCAGGAAGCCGAAGCCGAGAAACACCGCCGTGCCGCTGCCCGCATCGAAGAAGCGGCCTCCATTGCGGTGCCGGTGCTGCAGTCGCATCCCGTTGCGCCGGCATCCCTATCCGAATCTGAACAGGAGACGGCTGCGCAGCTGGACCTGCTGGATGCGGCCGACGCCTCCGGAGAGCATGCGCAGGACCATCAGCCGCCCGCCGCCGACGTATCGCCCAGCGCAGCAGAGGCAGCCAGCCAGGTCGATGCAAGCGCTGCCGATGAGCCGGACACCAGCGAGAGGGTGGCCACCGATGAGGCTGACGCGGTGGCACAAGACGCGTCCGCCGCCGCCGCCGCCGCGACCCTGGACGTGGCTTCCGACGTAGTCCCGCAAGCCCAGCCGGATGCGCCCGCCACCACGGGCGAGGCCATGAACCTGGGAGACTTCATGGAAGTCTCGCGCAAGGCCGAGGAAGACGCGCTGGTCGAGGTGCCGCCGCCACCGCCGCCGGAGCCCACCTATCGCGGTTCCATGCCGCAGGCCTGGGTGCTGGAGTTGTCCAGCTTCCAGCTGCACACCACGCATAGCCTGCAGGCCGACGCCGCCACTGTGCTGAACCTGACCCAGGATCACCTCGACTGGCACGGCAGCATGGAACACTATGCCGCCGACAAGGCCCGCATCTTCGGCCAGCACACCGTGCGCGTGCTCAACCGCGACGATGCGCTGGTCATGCAGATGGCTGCTGCCGGTAGCGCGCTCTCGACCTTCGGACTGGATGAGCCGACCGCGCCCAACAGCTTCGGCCTGGTCAATGACAACGGCATGCTGTGGCTGGCCAATGCCTTCGTCCATGAAGATGACGAAGTGCCCGAAGGCAAGCGCCGTCGCAAGCAGAAGGACATGCTGCCGCCGCCGGTCACCCTCAAGCGTCTGATGCCCGCCGACGCCCTCAAGATCCGCGGCGCACACAATGCGATGAACGCCCTGGCTGCGCTGGCCCTGTGCCGCGCCATCGATCTGCCGATGGCGCCGCTGCTGCACGGCCTGCGCGACTACACGGGTGAACCGCACCGGGTGGAGCTGGTGGGCGTGATCCAGGAGGTCGATTACTACGACGACAGCAAGGGCACCAATGTCGGCGCCACCGTGGCTGCGCTCAACGGCCTGGGCCTGGGTGGACGTCCCAATCGCATCGTGTTGATCGCCGGTGGCGACGGCAAGGGCCAGGACTTTTCGCCGCTGGACCTGCCGGTGCAGAAATATGCCCGCGCGGTGCTGCTCATTGGCCGCGATGCGCCGGCCATACGCGCTGCGCTGGCCGACAGCGGTGTCGAGCTGATCGATTGCGCCAGCCTGGAAGCGGCCGTGGAAAAGGCGGGCGAGATCGCTACCGCCGGCGACATCGTGCTGCTTTCGCCGGCCTGCGCCAGCCTGGACATGTTCCGCAACTACGCCCACCGCGCCGAAGTCTTCGTCGATGCGGTGCGCGAACTGGCGCTCTCGCGCGGTGAGGTGCTGGCATGAAACTGAACCTGTCATCGATGCGCAGCTGGCTGGGCGGCCTCAGGGAAGCCGCTCCGGCGGCGGCCGGTCGCGCCCGCAGTGGCCGTGGCGGCGCATCGGGCAGCATCGGTTTCGAGCAGCGCTCGCGCATGATGGAATACGACCAGCCCCTGATCTGGGTGGTCCTGCTGTTGATGCTCTTCGGCATGGTGATGGTCTACTCGGCCTCGGTGGCCTTGCCAGATTCGCCCAAGTACGCCTCCTATTCGAACTACCATTTCCTGATCCGTCAGGCCATCTTCATCGTGCTCTCCATCATCGCGGGCGCGCTGGCCTTCCGCGTGCGCATCGAGACCTGGCAGAAGTGGGCGCCCTACCTGTTCGGCATCACCCTGATCCTGCTGCTGATGGTGCTGGTGCCGGGCGTGGGCAAGGGCGTCAATGGCGCCAAGCGCTGGCTGTCCTTGAAGATCATCAACCTGCAGCCGTCCGAACTGATGAAGCTCTTCATCGTCCTGTACGCAGCCGACTACACCGTGCGCAAGCAGGCGGTGATGCACAAGCTGGTCAAGGGCTTCTTCCCCATGGCCGCAGCCGTCGGCCTGGTCGGGCTGCTGCTGCTGCTGGAGCCTGACCTGGGCGCCTTCGGCGTGATCGTCTGCATCGCCATGGGCATCCTGTTCCTGGGCGGCATCAATGGGGTCTGGTTCGGCGGCATCGGCGCGACCCTGGTTGGCGTGTTCTCGCTGGTCATCGTGACCTCACCCTGGCGGCGCGAGCGCATCTTTGCCTACCTCAATCCCTGGGAAGAAGAAAACGCCCTGGGCAAGGCCTACCAGCTGTCGCACTCGCTGATCGCCTTCGGGCGCGGCGAGCTCTTCGGCGTGGGCCTGGGCAGCAGCGTGGAGAAGTTGCATTACCTGCCGGAAGCGCATACCGACTTCCTGCTGGCGGTGATCGGCGAGGAACTCGGTTTTGTCGGCGTGCTGGTGGTGGTGCTGCTGTTCTACTGGCTGGTCAAGCATGCCTTCGAGATCGGCCGCCAGGCCATCGCCCTGGACCTGACCTTTGCCGGCCTGGTGGCCAAGGGCATCGGTATCTGGCTGGGCGTGCAGGCCTTCATCAACATGGGCGTGAACCTGGGCTTGCTGCCCACCAAGGGGCTGACGTTGCCGTTGATGAGCTACGGCGGTTCGGGCGTGCTGTTGAATTGCGTGGGCCTGGCCATCCTGTTGCGCATCGATTATGAAAACCGGGTGTTGATGCGCGGAGGTCGCCTATGAGCGCGCCCCGCAAGTTGCTGATCATGGCGGCCGGCACCGGCGGCCATATCTTCCCGGGCCTGGCCATTGCCGACACCATGCGCGCACGCGGCTGGGAAGTGAGCTGGCTGGGGACCTCGCACGGCATGGAGCGCGAGCTGGTGCCGTGCCATGGGGTGGAGATGGACAGCATCGTCTTCGCCGGCCTGCGCGGCAAGGGCTTGATGCATACCGTCAAGGGCGCGTGGCGTCTGGTGGCGAGCTTCTTCGATTGCTTCGCCATCCTGGGACGTCGCCGTCCGGATGTGGTCCTGGGCATGGGCGGCTACGTCACCGTGCCGGGTGGCGCGATGGCGCGCCTGCGCGGCAAGCCGCTGGTGCTGGTCAATGCCGACGCGGCGCTGTTGCTGTCGAACAAGGCGCTCACGCCGTTGGCCGACAAGGTCTTGTTCGGTTTCCCGGCGGATTTCGGCAAGGCCGCCGGCAAGGCCGAGGTGACCGGCAATCCGGTGCGCCAGGAAATCACCGCCTTGCCGCCGCCGGTCCAGCGTTATGCCGGTCGTCGTGGCCCGCTGAAGATCCTGGTGGTAGGCGGCAGCCTCGGCGCCAAGGTGTTGAACGAGACGGTCCCGGCCGCGCTGGCCCAGTTGCCGCTCGAGCAGCGCCCGCAGGTGACGCACCAGTCGGGCAAGCAGAATATCGTCGCGCTGCGTGCGGCCTACGAGGCTGCAGGCGTAGAGGCCGAGGTACTCGACTTCATCGAGGACATGCCGCGCCGCTATGCCGAGGCTGATCTGGTGATCTGCCGCGCTGGCGCGATCACGGTGTCCGAGCTGACGGCAGCGGGCGTGGCCAGCGTGCTGGTGCCCTTGGTCGTCTCGACGACTTCGCAGCAGATCGAAAATGCCCGCTGGATGGCCAAGAACAAGGCGGCGATTCACCTGCCGCAACGCGAACTGAGCCCGGACGCCCTGGCCGGTTTGCTGCAGAAACTGGACCGCGCTGCATGCCATGAGATGGCGCAGGCGGCGTACGAACAAGGCCGGCGCGACGCCAATGAGGCGATCGCGCGCGTGCTGGAAGGACTGGTAACACCATGAAGCATCGCGTCAAGAATATCCATTTCGTCGGCATCGGCGGCTCCGGCATGAGCGGCATCGCTGAAGTGCTGCTCAACCTCGGCTATGGCGTCTCGGGTTCCGACCTCGGCAGCAACGCCGCCACCCAGCGCCTGGCGCAACTGGGCGCGTGCATCCGCTATGGCCATGCGGCCGGGAATATCGAAGGCGCCGACGCCATCGTCACTTCCACCGCCGTCAAAGGCGACAATCCGGAAGTGCTGGCGGCCCGCAAGAAACACATCCCCATCGTGCCGCGCGCGGTCATGCTGGGCGAGCTGATGCGGTTGAAGAAGGGCATCGCCATTGCCGGCACCCACGGCAAGACCACCACCACCAGCCTGGTGGCAAGCGTCCTGGCCCAGGGCGGACTGGACCCGACCTTCGTCATCGGCGGCCGCCTCACCAGCGCGGGCGCCAATGCCAAGTTGGGCACCGGCGAATTCATCGTGGCCGAGGCTGATGAGTCGGATGCGTCCTTCCTCAACCTCACACCCGTGATCGAAGTCATCACCAATATCGATGCCGATCACATGGAAACCTACAACCATGATTTCGCGCGCCTGAAACAGGCCTTCGTCGAGTTCACCCAGCGCCTGCCGTTCTATGGCGTGGCCGTGCTGTGCCTGGATGACCCGCACGTGCGCGAGATCATGCCCATGGTCTCCAAGCCCATCCTCACCTATGGCTTCCACGAAGACGCCGATGTGCGCGCCATCGATGCCAAGGCGGTGGACGGCAAGATGGAATTCACCGTGATCCAGGATGGCTATGCGCCCATGCAGGTGAGCCTGAACCAGCCCGGCATGCACAATGTCCAGAACGCCTGCGCCGCCATCGCCATCGCGCGCGAGCTGGACGTGGACGATGCCGCCACCCAGAAGGCGCTGACCGAATTCAACGGCGTGGGCCGCCGCTTCACCCGCTACGGCGAGGTGCCGCTGTGGGACGCCGAAGGCAAGCCGGCCGGTCACTTCACCCTGGTGGACGACTATGGCCATCACCCCGTGGAGACCGCCGCCACCATCGCCGCCGCCCGTGGCGCCTATCCGGGCCGTCGCCTGGTGCTGGCCTTCCAGCCGCATCGCTATACCCGCACCCGCGATCTGTTCGAAGACTTCGTCAAGGTCTTGTCCTCGCCCGATGTGCTGGTGCTGGCCGAGGTGTACTCCGCCGGCGAAGCGCCCATCGTGGCCGCCGATGGCCGTTCGCTGGCGCATGCGCTGCGCGCGGCGGGCAAGGTGGAGCCGGTGTTCGTGGACGATATCGGCGATATGCCTGAGACCATCCGCAATGTGGTGCGCGATGGCGACGTCGTCATGACCATGGGCGCGGGTTCGATCTCGGCGGTGCCGGGTCGTCTTACCGCCCAGGCCGATGTGAAGAATGAACAGGGGGCAGCATGATCAGCCAGGACCAGATCAAGGCCTTTGGCCGCGTCGGCGTGCTCTTCGGTGGCCGTTCGGCCGAGCGCGAAGTGTCGATGATGTCGGGCAACGGTGTCTTGCAGGCCTTGCGCAGCAAGGGCGTGGACGCCCATCCCTTCGATCCGGCCGAGCGCAGCCTGGGTGAGTTGCAGGCCGAGCAGTTCGATCGCGTCTTCATCGCCCTGCATGGCCGCTATGGCGAGGACGGCACCTTGCAAGGCGCGCTGGAACAGATGGGCCTGCCCTACACGGGACCGGGCGTGATGTCTTCCAGCATCGCCATGGACAAGGTCATGACCAAGCGCATCTGGCTCTCGCATGGGCTGCCCACGCCGCGCTTCCTGACTCTGGACGCCCAGGCGACCACCCGCGAACAGCTGCGCCTGGTGCCCGATACGCTGGGCCTGCCGCTGATGCTCAAGGCGCCGCACGAGGGCTCCACCATCGGCATCGCCAAGGTCAACGGCTATTCGGACATGCAGGAAGGCTTCGACCTCTGCGCTCGCTACGACAAGGTGGTGCTGGCCGAGGAGTTCATCCGTGGCCGCGAACTGACGGTGCCGGTGCTGGGCACGGGCAGCGCTGCACGCGCCTTGCCGGTCATCGAGATCCGGGCACCGGAGGGTAACTATGATTACCAGAACAAGTATTTCACCGACGACACGAAATATTTGTGTCCGGCCCCGCTGGATGAGGAACTGACGCGCCATCTGCAGAATCTGGCGGTACAGGCCTTCAATGCCTTGGGTTGCCGTGGCTGGAGCCGTGTCGACTTCATGTTGCGCGAAGTCGATGGCAAGGCCGAGCCCTACCTGCTGGAAATCAACACCTCCCCCGGCATGACCGGCCATTCGCTGGTGCCGATGGCGGCCAAGGCGGTGGGCATGAGCTACGAGGATCTGTGTTGCGAGATCTTGCAGATGGCGGCGCTGGACATGACGCCTTCCAAGGATTGGACGCCGCAGGCGGGCCAGTCGTGATGGTTCGGGTTTAAGGGAGCGCGCGCGTCGATGTGGCAGGACGTCAAGATGCTCAACGCCATCAGCAGTGCGCTCCTTGCGCTGGTGCTGCTGGCCCTGGTGGCGTCGGGTTTGTGGTGGGTGGCGCAGCGGCCGATGTTTACGCTGCACACGATACGCATCGAGTCGGCGGGCGAGCTGCCGCTGGAGAAGGTCAATGCGTTGACGGTGCGGGCTACTGCAGTGCCGCGCATCCATGGCAATTTCTTCACTGCCGACCTGACGGCGGTGCGGGCGGCCTTCGAGGCCGTGCCCTGGGTGCGCAAGGCCATGGTGCGGCGTGAATGGCCGGACCGGCTGGTGGTGAAGATCGAGGAACACAAAGCCCTGGGGACCTGGGGCGAAGATGGCAAGTTGTTGTCGCAGAAGGGCGATGTGTTTACCGCCAACCTGGCCGAGGCCGAGGACGACACCGACCTGCTGGAGTTTGATGGCCCGCCCGGCAGCGAGAAGCAGGTGGTGGCGCGGCTGGCGCAGTTTCGCCAGTGGTTTGCGCCCATCAAGCTGGAGCCGGAGTCGCTGGTGCTGTCCAACCGCTATGCCTGGACGGTGCGGCTGGACAATGGCATGACGGTCGAGCTGGGCCGCGACCAGGGCGATGCGGTGTTGAAGGAACGTGTGGCGCGGCTGGTGGCGGTCTATCCGCAACTGCTGGACAGGCTGCAAGGAAAGATAGAAAGCGTTGACTTGCGCTATCCCAACGGGATGGCCTTGAAGGCGGATGGAATGGTGCTGGCGGCAATGAACGGGAAAAAGAAATAAGCGGAACGATATGACAAAAGACGCAAAGAATCTGATCGTCGGTCTCGACATCGGCACCTCGAAAGTGGTGGCGGTGGTGGCCGAGGTGCTGCCCGATGGCCGCCATGAAGTGATCGGACTGGGGCAGTCCGAATCCAAGGGGCTCAAGAAGGGGGTGGTGGTCAACATCGAGGCCACCGTCGAATCCATCCAGCGCGCCCTGGAAGAAGCCGAGCTGATGGCCGACTGCAAGATCCGCAATGTCTATACGGGCATCGCCGGCAGTCACATCCGCAGCTTCAATTCCAGCGGCATGGTGGCCATCAAGGACAAGGAAGTCACGGCGGCCGACGTCTCGCGTGTGATCGAGACCGCCAAGGCGGTCAACATCCCGACCGACCAGCAGCTGCTGCATACGGTCCCGCAGGAATTCATCGTCGACAACCAGGAAGACGTGCGCGAGCCCATCGGCATGAGCGGCATCCGCCTGGAAGTGAAGGTGCACATCGTCACCGGTGCGGTGTCTGCGGTGCAGAACATCGTCAAGTGCGTGCGCCGCTGCGGCCTGGAAGTGTCGGACCTGATCCTGCAGCCGATGGCGTCGGCCGATTCGGTGCTGACCACCGATGAGCGCGAGCTGGGTGTGGTGCTGGTCGACATCGGCGGCGGCACCACCGACGTGGCGGTCTTCACCGAAGGCGCGATCCGCCATACCGCCGTGATCCCGATTGCCGGCGACCAGATCACCAACGACATCGCCATGGCCCTGCGCACGCCGACGCTGGAAGCCGAGGAAATCAAGCTGCGCTATGGCGTGGCCAAGCAAATCCTGGCCGACCCGACCGAGACCCTGGAAGTGCCCGGCCTGGGTGACCGCAATCCGCGCACCCTGTCGCGCCAGGCGCTGGCGGCCGTCATCGAGCCGCGCGTGGAAGAGCTCTTCGCGCTGGTCCACCAGGTGGTGCGCGAGTCGGGGTATGAAGAGGTGCTGTCCTCGGGCATCGTGCTCACCGGCGGTTCGGCGATGATGCCGGGCATGACCGAGCTGGCCGAGGACATCTTCTTGAAGCCCGCCCGCCTGGGCACGCCCGAATACAGCGGCCAGCTGGCCGACGTGGTGCGCAGCCCGCGCTACTCGACCGTGCTGGGCCTCTTGCAGGAAGCCAAGAAGCAGTATCTGCGCGGCTACATCGTGACCCGCCAGGAGGGTTCGGTGAAGGCAGTCTGGCAGCGCATGAAGGAATGGTTCCTGGGCAATTTCTGAACGATGCAGGCGGCGTGAGCTTGCAGGAACGCCGAGTGCATCAGGATGTAAAAGCATTGGCCGTCAGTGATTCAACAGCGGTACGGTGCAGCATGAAAAACAATGAGAAGCAAATGGCAGCAAGGCAGCAAATGGGCAGGACAGTTTTTCGATTGGCAGTAACCAGGCAAGCAAATTAACGAAGTCAACGAATCAACGTTTAGACAGCAGTGATCAGTTGCTAGTCGTCACACCGCGTGATGCCTATCAACTGCCAGCTGCAGGACACATATATTTAAAGGAGTCATCATGGAAATCGATATGGTCGACAATGCTACGCTGGGTACGATCATCAAGGTCGTGGGCGTTGGCGGTGCTGGCGGCAATGCCGTGCAGCACATGATTAACAAGGGAGTGTCGGGGGTCGAATTCATCGCCGCCAACACCGACGCCCAGGCGTTGAAGCAATCCAAGGCGCACAACGTCATCCAGATCGGTGATACCGGCCTGGGCGCTGGCATGCAGCCTGACGTCGGCCGCCGTCTGGCCGAGGAAACCCGTGCCCGCATCGAGGATTCGCTGCGCGGCGCGCACATGGTCTTCATCGCAGCCGGCATGGGCGGCGGCACCGGCACGGGCGCTGCTCCCGTGGTGGCGCAGGTGGCCAAGTCGCTGGGTGCACTGACCGTGGCGGTGGTCTCCAAGCCGTTCTCCTATGAAGGCCAGAAGTGCATGGATATCGCCGACGCTGGTCTGGAAGAGCTGTCCCAGCATGTCGATTCGCTGATCATCATCTTGAACGAGAAGCTGGAAGAGATCTACGAAGACGACAGCATGATCGAATGGCTGTCCCACGCCGATGACGTGCTCAACAATGCCGTCGCCGGTATTGCCGAGATCATCAATGTGCCGGGCCACATCAACGTCGACTTCAACGACGTCAAGACCATCATGGGCGAGCAGGGCAAGGCCATGATGGGTACCGCCACCGCTTCCGGCGTGGACCGCGCCCGCGTGGCGGCCGAGCAGGCCGTGGCCTCGCCGCTGCTGGATGGCATCGACCTGTCCGGCGCGCGTGGCGTGCTGGTCAATGTCACCGCCAGCCGCAGCCTCAAGGGTAAGGAAATCAAGGAAGTCATGGCCACCGTGCGTGCCTTCGCGGCGCCTGACGCTTCCATCGCCCAGGGTATCGCCTATGACGACAGCATGGGCGACGAGATCCGCGTGACCGTCGTGGCTACCGGCCTGGGCCGTGCCCGCAAGGCCGTGCAACTGGTGCAGACTCCGGTCATGCGCACCGGCACCCACAACGAGCCGATCATGGCCGTTGGCGGCGCGATGCCGCAAGGCGGTGCGCAGGCCGCGCCTGCCTTCGGCGGCCTGAAGGCGCCGGCGGTATGGCGTCGCGAGTCGGCTTCCGACACCGTGCGCGCGCTGGAAAAGAACGGCATGGAAACCTACGACATCCCGGCCTTCCTGCGCAAGCAGGCGGACTGATCGTCGTCGCATTGGAGAGTCCGGCTTGCACAGTCGCAGCAGGCCGGACCGATCCAAGGCATACTAACGCCGCGCCTGGTGCGCGGCGTTTTTTATGCGCGCTGGCCCGCCCACGGCTGTCGTGGTTGCGCCGGGCAAGCGCGACAGAGCCAGTTGCAGCACCGATGCACTCCCCCCCATTCACAGTCATACAACCAGACGAGGAAACACCATGACCATCAAGATCGGCGACCGCCTGCCCGAAGGCACCCTGACCGAATTCATCGAGACCGAGACCGAAGGCTGCAGCCTGGGCCCGAACGCCTTCAAGGTGTCGGACCTGGTCAAGGGCAAGAAGATCGCGCTGTTCGCCCTGCCCGGCGCGTTCACCCCGACCTGTTCGGCCAAGCATGTGCCGGGCTATATCGCCCTGGCTGACCAGTTCAAGGCCAAGGGTGTGGATGAGATCTGGTGCATCTCGGTCAATGACGCCTTCGTCATGGGCGCCTGGGGTCGCGACCAGAAGGCCACCGGCATCGTGCGCATGTTCGGTGACGGCAGCGCCACCTTCACCAAGGCGCTGGGCATGGAGTTCGACCTGACCGAGCGCAACATGGGCGTGCGTTCGCAGCGTTACTCGATGTTGGTCGAAGACGGCGTGGTCAAGCAGCTGAACCTGGAAGCCCCGGGCAAGTTCGAGGTTTCCAACGCCGAGACCCTGCTGGCGCAGCTGGGCTGATTGCTGCCAGGCATCAAGAAGACGGCATGCTGCGGCATGCCGTTTTTCCTGGCGCCAATGTTTTATTGCATTGCTGCGCCTGCTGACATGGTCCTGACGACAGCTTGCAGATGGGAACGATTTGCAACAAAGCCGCGCCCATCGGGGCGGGGCAGGGGCATCTTGGCTATAATGCCTGGATGTTGAAACAGCGCACAATCAAGAATCTGGTCAAGACCACCGGCGTGGGTCTGCACTCCGGCACCAAGGTCGAGCTGACCCTGCGTCCGGCCGCACCCGACACCGGCATCATCTTCCGTCGCATCGATCTCGATCCCGTGGTCGAGCTGCCGATGATGGCTACCGGCGTGGGCGACACCCGCATGGCCTCGACCCTGACCAAGGATGGCGCCAAGGTATCCACCGTCGAACACCTGCTGTCGGCCTGCGCCGGCTTGGGACTGGACAACCTCTACATCGACCTGACCGCCGAAGAGATTCCCATCATGGATGGTTCGGCCTCGTCCTTCGTCTTCCTGTTGCAGCAGGCCGGCCTGCAGGAGCAGGAAGCGCCCAAGAAGTTCATCCGCGTCAAGAAGCCCGTGGAAGTGCGCGAGGGCAGCGGTGACAAGGAAAAATGGGCGCGCCTGGAACCCTATGACGGTTTCCGCCTGAAGTTCTTCATCGAATTCAACCATCCCGCCGTGGACGGCACCGGCCAGGTGGCCGAGGTCGATTTCGGCATCGATTCCTATGTCAAGGAAATCGCCCGCGCGCGCACCTTCGGTTTCATGCAGGACGTGGAAACCCTGCGCGGCATGGGCCTGGCGCGCGGTGGCTCCTTCGAGAACGCCATCGTCATGGATGAGTACCGCATCCTCAACGCCGACGGCCTGCGCTACGACAACGAGTTCGTCCGCCACAAGATCCTCGACGCCATCGGCGACCTCTACATCATCGGCCATCCGCTGCTGGCCAGCTATGACGCCCACAAGTCCGGCCACGGCCTGAACAATCTCTTGCTGCGCGAACTGCTGGCGCAGCCGGATGCCTACGAGATCGTCAGCTTCGATACGCTGGAGCAGGCGCCGCAGACCTATGTGATGCAGGCCAAGCAGGAGTGGGCGCTCAACTGAGGCCTCCCTCCTGCAAGCAAGCAAACGCCCCGGTCAATCCAAATGACCGGGGCGTTTGCTTTTTCGACATCCAGCGAAGAAATCCTTGTAAATTTTTTAGTGAGATTTCGACAATCGACTACTTTCCCTCTGGAAATGGCGGCGCTTCTCCCGCCTGTTTGGCCAATCGGCGCCGTTCGCGCCGCTGTAACATGGCGTCAATGGCATCCTTGAGGCCCTGGCTGCGCGGGTCCCGGGCCAGGTTGCTGCTGAGTTCGGCGAAGGAAGAGAGCGCGTCTTCGGTCAATTCCAGCACCCGTTTCGGGGCTGACGGAGGCTCGGTCCGGCCAACTTGCACTTTGATTCGGATTGAATTAACCTGCCATCCGTCTTTCAGCAGGCGGTCCTGCAAGCGGGGGAGCTGTTGCTTCAACCGGGCCGCCAATGCTGCGTTGGGCGCGCTCATGACCAGCACGCCTGCCTCGAAATGCAGGATCTGACACGCGGCAAACATCGCCGGCAGCGCCGCAGCCACCGACTGCTGCAGCGTGCCCATGCGAGCCAGGGCAGGCAAGAGCGCTGCCATTGTCGAATTCGACCGCAAGAAATCCGCGGCTCCCTTCGTGCTCTTCGCCATGCGTTGGGCGCTCGTGGGAGCAGGCCGATAAGGGGTGAACGTAGATGGGTACTTCATCTTTAAACCTTATCACATCCGGTGTCTGACCGGCCGGAGACCAAGGAGCAAAGATGCAAATTATCCTGTTGCACCCCCGTTTCACCAAAGCCCGTTCCATCACGCTCGGTACGCGTCACCTGCTGCTTCTCCTGCTGTTGCTGATCGGCTCGGTGATCGGCTGCTCGATGCTGATCTCCTATCTCATGCTGCGCCAGGCCGGCGACCCCGAGGCGTCGCCCATGCTGCACAAGCTGGCGGCGTCGATGAGCCAGGAAGAGGACGACCGCAAGGAAAAATTCGTCAAGGAAAACCTGGCCATGATGGCCGTCAAGGTGGGCGAGATGCAGGCCCAGATGATGCGCCTGGATGCGCTGGGCGAGCGGGTGCAGGGCCTGGCCGGCATCCGCCCCGAGGAATTCAACTTCAAGGAACTGCCCGGCCGAGGTGGCGCGGAAGTCTCCAGCCTGGCCGGTCCGGGCCGCGATGTCGGCCTCGATGAGCTGCGCCGCATGCTGGACAACCTGGCCGTGGATGCCGGTCACCGCACCGACTACCTCAACGCCGTCGAATCCACGCTGATGGGCGACAAGATCAAGTCGCGCCTGTTGCCGACCAACCAGCCGGTCAATGTTGCCTACAACTCCTCGAGTTTCGGCTGGCGGCTGGACCCCTTCACCGGCCATAACGCCTTCCATGAAGGCCTGGACTTTCCCGCGCCAGTGGGCACCCGCATCGTGGCCGCCGCCGCCGGGGTGGTGATTGCCTCCGAATATCATTACCAGTTTGGCAACATGCTGGAAATCGACCACGGCAACAACATCATCACTCGCTACGCCCACGCCTCGCGTCTGTTCGTCAAGGTGGGCGACATCGTCAAGCGCGGCCAGCATGTGGCCGATGTTGGCTCTACCGGCCGCTCTACCGGCGCCCACCTGCATTTCGAGGTGCGCATCCGCGGCATCGCGCAGGACCCGCGCAAGTTCCTGGCGCTGGGCGCCAATGGCGGCAACCAGCCCAAGCAGATGCCGGTCTTCGTGGCCGGCCGCTGATCCCGCACCGTCCGCATCGTCCGCTGCTTTCGGTCCGGCCGCCCGCCGCGGCCGCCTGCGGCATTTTCAGCAGCCCATTGAAACCTGGCCAATGCGCCCGATCTAACGCCCATGCAGCATCTGTACGGGCGCGAAAGCCATTGGCGCGGGCCTGCGTGCTAGAATCCATGGTTTATTTTCGGGCGTTGTCGGCTGGAATCCCGCAGCCGGGAGCCCAACGTCACTCTGCCGGATCGTTCATCGGCGCTTTTATAGAATCCAAGCATGTCATTCCTGACCAAGATTTTCGGCAGCCGTAACCAGCGACTGCTCAAACAATATCAAAAAATCGTCCGCCAGATTAATGCGCTGGAGCCCACGGTCGAGAAGCTGACCGACGCCGAACTGCAAGCCAAGACGCCCGAATTCAAGCAACGCATCGCCGGCGGCGAGACGCTCGACGCGATCCTGCCGGAAGCCTTCGCGGTCTGCCGCGAAGCCAGCCGCCGCGTGCTCAAGATGCGCCACTTCGACGTCCAGTTGATCGGCGGCATGGCCTTGCACTTCGGCAAGATCGCCGAAATGCGCACCGGTGAAGGCAAGACCCTGATGGCGACCCTGCCGGCCTACCTCAATGCCCTGGCCGGCAAGGGGGTGCACGTGGTCACCGTCAACGACTACCTGGCCCAGCGCGACGCCGAAGACATGGGTCGCCTCTACAGCTGGCTGGGCCTGACCACCGGCGTGAACCTGTCGCAGATGGAACACGACGTCAAGCAGGAAGCCTACGCTGCCGACATCACCTACGGCACCAACAACGAATTCGGCTTCGACTATCTGCGCGACAACATGGTCTTCGACGCCGACGACCGCGTGCAGCGCGCGCTGAACTTCGCCATCGTCGACGAAGTGGACTCGATCCTGATCGACGAGGCGCGCACGCCGCTGATCATCTCCGGCCAGGCCGAGAACCACACCGAGCTGTACCACAAGATGAACGCCGTGCCGCCGCTGCTGACCCAGCAGATCGGCGAAGAGACCCCGGACGGCAAGGGCAAGGTCGAAGTCCCCGGCGACTACACCAAGGACGAGAAGAGCCACCAGGTGCTGCTGACCGAAGCCGGTCACGACAAGGCCGAGGAAATCCTCACCCAGATGGGCCTGCTGCCCGAAGGCGCCTCGCTCTATGACGCCGCCAACATCACCCTGATCCATCACCTGTACGCCGCCCTGCGCGCGCACACCCTGTACCACCGCGACCAGCACTACGTGGTGCAGAACGGCGAAGTGGTGATCGTCGACGAATTCACCGGCCGCCTGATGACTGGCCGCCGCTGGTCCGACGGCCTGCATCAGGCCGTCGAAGCCAAGGAAGGCGTGAAGATCCAGAACGAGAACCAGACCCTGGCCTCGATCACCTTCCAGAACTACTTCCGCATGTATGCCAAGCTGTCCGGCATGACCGGCACGGCCGATACCGAAGCCTACGAATTCCAGGAAATCTATCACCTGGAAACCGTGGTGATCCCGCCCAACCGTCCCAATGCCCGCAAGGACCGCCAGGACCAGGTCTACAAGACCGCCCAAGAGAAGTACATGGCGATGTTGAAGGACATCCAGGACTGCTACGAGCGCGGCCAGCCCGTGCTGGTGGGCACCACCTCGATCGAGAATTCGGAACTGCTCTCGGGCATCCTGACCAAGGCCAAGCTGCCGCACAACGTCCTGAACGCCAAGCAGCACGCGCGCGAAGCAGAGATCGTGGCGCAGGCCGGCCGTCCCAAGATGATCACCATCGCCACCAACATGGCCGGTCGCGGTACCGACATCGTGCTGGGCGGCAACGTGGGCAAGCAGATCCAGCTGATCGAGGCCGACGAATCCCTGTCGGACGCCGACAAGGCCGCCAAGGCGCAGCAACTGCGCGATGAATGGCAGTCCCTGCATGACCACGTCGTCAATGCCGGCGGCCTGCACATCATCGGTACCGAACGTCACGAATCGCGTCGCGTGGACAACCAGTTGCGTGGCCGTTCCGGCCGCCAGGGTGACCCGGGTTCCTCGCGCTTCTACCTGTCGCTGGATGACGCGCTCCTGCGCATCTTCGCCGGCGACCGCGTGCGCGCCATCATGGACCGCCTGAAGATGCCCGAAGGCGAACCGATCGAAGCCGGCATCGTGACCCGCTCCATCGAATCGGCCCAGCGCAAGGTGGAAGCCCGCAACTTCGACATCCGCAAGCAATTGCTGGAATACGACGACGTCGCCAACGACCAGCGCAAGGTCATCTACCAGCAGCGCAATGAACTGCTGGAGTCGGCGGAAATGGCGGAGATGATCGCTTCCCTGCGCGACGGCGTCTTCACCGACCTGTTCCGCGAATACGTGCCGGCCGAGTCGATGGAAGAGCAGTGGGACATCCCCGGCCTGCAAGCCGTGCTCAAGAACGAATGGCAGCTCGACGTCTACCTGGACGCCACGCTCAAGGCCGAGCCCGACATGGCCGACGACGAGCTGCTGGCGCATCTGCTGAAGGCCGCCAAGGACGCCTACGACGCCAAGGTCGCCGTGGTCGGCGTGGAAGCCTTCGCCGGCTTCGAGCGCAGCGTCATGCTGCAGAGCATTGACAACCACTGGCGCGAACACCTGGCCGCGCTCGATCACCTGCGCCAGGGCATCCACCTGCGCGGCTATGCGCAGAAGAACCCCAAGCAGGAGTACAAGCGCGAAGCCTTCGAGCTGTTCGCCCAGATGCTGGACCTGATCAAGAACGAAGTGATCAAGGTGGTCATGACGGTGCGCATCCAGAGCCGCGAAGAGATCGAAGCGGCCGAGGAAAGCATGGCCGGTGGCTCGCCCATCAACGTCAACTACCAGCACGCCGACTTCGACCCCGAAGCCGCGCCGGAAGAGCTGCTGGCGCCGACCGTCCAGGCCGGTTCCGGAGACGACGGTTCGGAATACGCCAAGGTCGGCCGCAACGACCCCTGCCCCTGCGGCAGCGGCAAGAAGTACAAGCAGTGCCACGGCAAGCTGGCCTGATCGCCGCCTAGCCCGATGTGAAGAGGCCGTCCACCTGCCAGGGTGGACGGCCTTTTTTCTGCGCGGCGCATGAAGGCTTCTGCATGAAGCGCCCGGCTGGCCTTATCATGGGCGCTCCGGCAGCCATCGCCTGCCGCCCAGGAGAACAAGAAGATGTCCCTCGCCACGCTGGTCCGTGCTTTGCCCTTGTCCTTTTCATCCTCCCGTCTGGCCTGTGTTGCTGCTGCCACCGCCGTTCTGCTGGCTGGCTGCGCTTCCTCGCCACTGCCGCAATGGCGCGACAGCGACAATGCCGGTTACGCTCCGGTCACGCCCTCCATCCCGGTGACCAATACCGCTGTGCCCGCAGTGGCCATCAGCACCGCCCCGCCCACGCGTGCAGCGCTGGTGGACGCGGCCAAGGCCGAGTGGGATTTCTTCGGCAACCAGCAGATCGACATGCGCCACGAGCCCTTCAGCGCGCCGCGCCTGGGTTTGCTGGAAGACGAGGGCGAGGCCGTGCAGCGCGTGGCCGAGTATTGGCATGCGGTGGGCAAGAACCTCACCGGTGCGGATTGCCAGCAAGCCTGGTCGGCCGCCTTCATTTCCTGGCTGATGGTGACTACCAATGTGCCACCGCAGGATTTTGCGCCCAACGAAACCCATTTCAATTACCTGAGCTTCCTCAAGGACCGCGAGTCCCGGCCTTCGCCGCAATTCCTGCTGCGCCCGGCGGACAGTGAGCCCATCGCCGCCGGCGACCTGATCTGCGCTCCGCGCGGCAACAACAACATCACGTCCATCGATGAAATCCGTCCCGGCCTGGCCGGACATTGCGATGTGGTGGTGGAAGTGCATGCCGATGATGGCTGGGCCGGGGTGATTGGCGGCAATGTCTTCAATTCGGTGTCGGAATCGCTGATCCCGGTGGATGGCCAGGGGCGGGCGCAGCCGATTGCGGCGCGGCCGTGGCTGGTCGTGGTCAAGAATCTGCTGCCCTGATGAGGGTGGCGGCATGCTGATCCTCGCCAAGCTGTTGCTGGGGCCACTGCTGCTGGCGCAAGCCAGGCGCTTGCGCAGGACGGCCCTGCGCCTGCCGGAAGCTGCCGGCCCGCGCGCCGGGCTGGAGCCAGCGCCGGCCACTGTTGCCGGCAGCGGCGCGCCGTTGCGCCTGCTGGTGGTGGGCGACTCATCGGCGGCGGGCGTGGGGGTGGAGCACCAGGAGCAGGCCCTGGCCCAGCCGCTGGCGCGCCATCTGGCCGAGCGTGCGGGCCGTCCGGTCGCCTGGCAGCTGGTGGCGCAAAGCGGCGTCAATTCGCTTGAGGCGCTGGAGCTGCTGGCGCACCACGAGATCGGTCCGGCGGCCGTGCTGGTGGTAGCGCTGGGGGTCAATGACGTCACTTCGCAGATGCCGCCCCACCGCTACGTGGGCAATCTGCGCCTGCTGTGCGAGCGCCTGATGGCGCAGGCGGGCGTGGAGCACATCGTCTTCTCGGGCTTGCCGCCCATGCACCTCTTGCCGGTGGCGCCGCAGCCGCTGCGCTGGTACCTGGGGCGCTACGCCCGCAAGCTGGACCGCACCCTGCGCGACTGGATCCGCAGCGAGGCCGCCCTGCGTTACTGCTCGCTGCAATGGACGCTTCCCCATGAAATGGCGATCGACCGCTTCCACCCCGGCCCGGGCCAATACGCGCAATGGGCCAGGATGAGCGCCGAGATCATCGAAACCGAGTTCCTGCGTCATCAGCCGGTGACGGAAAGTGTTTAAAATACGCGTTCCGATTTTTACGCTGAAAGCTCGCCATGGCCGTCAATTCCCCGATTCCCGTTCCTTCCGACCTCAAAGCCGTCGCCGGCATCGAACTCGGCCATGCCGAGGCGGGTGTGCGCAAGGCCAATCGCAAGGACGTGCTGGTCATGAAGCTGGCCGAGACGGCCACCGTGGCGGGCGTGTTCACCAAGAACCGTTTCTGTGCCGCCCCGGTGCAGATCTGCCAGGCCAACCTGGCCCAGTTGAGCGCCGGCAAGCCCATCCGCGCGCTGGTCATCAACACCGGCAACGCCAACGCCGGCACCGGTGAAGAAGGCCTGCAGCGCGCCAAGTCGGTCTGCGCCGCCCTGGCCCAGCAGATGGGCGTGGAGGCGCAGCAGATCCTGCCATTCTCGACCGGCGTGATCCTGGAACCGCTGCCGGCCGACCGCATCATCGCCGGCCTGCCGCAAGCCATCGGCAACCTGAAGGCCGACAACTGGTTCAACGCGGCTGAGTCCATCATGACCACCGACACCCAGCCCAAGGCGGCCTCGCGCACCCTCACCATTGGTGGCAAGCAAGTGGTGATGACCGGCATCAGCAAGGGGGCTGGCATGATCAAGCCCAACATGGCCACCATGCTGGGCTTCCTGGCCTTCGACGCCAAGCTGCCGCAGGCCCTGCTGAACCAGCTGGTCAAGGACGCCGCTGACCACTCCTTCAACTGCATCACCATCGATGGCGATACCTCGACCAACGATTCCTTCATCCTGATGGCCACCGGCGCCGGCGAGCTGGAGATCACCAGCGCCGACAGCGAGGAATACCAGCAACTAGCCGCCGCCGTCACCGACCTGTCGCAGCACCTGGCGCACCAGATCGTGCGTGATGGCGAAGGCGCCACCAAGTTCATCGAAGTGGCCGTAGAAGACGGCAAGAGCGTCGAGGAATGCCGCCAGATCGCCTACTCCATCGGCCACTCGCCGCTGGTCAAGACCGCCTTCTTCGCCTCCGACCCGAACCTGGGCCGCATCCTGGCCGCCATCGGCTATGCCGGCATCGATGACCTGGATGTGTCCAAGATCAACCTGTGGCTGGACGACGTCTGGGTCGCCAAGGATGGCGGCCGCAATCCGGATTACCGCGAAGAAGATGGCCAGCGCGTCATGAAGAAGGCCGAGATCGTGGTGCGCGTGAAGCTGGCGCGTGGCGCGGCCAAGGCGTCCATCTGGACCTGCGACCTGTCGCACGATTACGTGTCCATCAACGCCGACTATCGTTCCTGAGCGCCTCCATGACCCAGCTAGACCAATTCCTGCAGCGCGCCGAAGCCTTGCTGGCGCGCGTCGAAGCCATCCTGCCCCAGGCCGCCGCCCGCGAGCCGGACTGGAATGCCGCGGTTGCCTTCCGCTGGCGTGGCGCCACTGCGCAGCGCCCTGGCTACCTCCAGGCGGTCGGCCACATCTCGCAGATCGGCTTGTCGGATCTGCACAATATCGGCCCGCAAAAGGAACAGATCGACCAGAACACCCGCCAGTTCGTCGAAGGCCGTCCGGCCAACAACGTGCTGCTGACGGGCGCACGCGGCACCGGCAAGTCCTCGCTGATCAAGGCCTGCCTGAACCAGTACGCCGATCGTGGCCTGCGCCTGATCGAGGTGGACAAGGACGACCTGCATGACCTGCAGGACATCGTCGAGCTGGTAGCGGCACGTCCGGAGCGCTTCATCGTCTTCTGCGATGATCTCTCCTTTGAGGAAGGCGAGGGGGGCTACAAGGCGCTGAAGGTAGCGCTCGATGGCAGCATCGCCGCCCAGTCCGATAACGTCCTCATCTACGCCACCTCGAACCGTCGCCACCTGATGCCGGAACGTCTCTCCGACAACAGCACCTATACCCACACCGAGGATGGCGACCTGCATCCCGGCGAGACGGTGGAAGAAAAGATCTCGCTCTCCGAGCGCTTCGGCCTGTGGGTGACCTTCTACCCCTTCAAGCAGGACGATTTCCTGGAGATCGTGGCGCATTGGCTGCGCCACTTCGGCTGCAATGACGCCCAGATCGCCGAGGCCCGCGCCGATGCGCTGCGCTGGGCGCTGCAACGCAGTTCGCGCTCGGGCCGGGTGGCCTGGCAGTTCGCGCGCGACTACGCCGGCAAGGCGCAGCGCTGATGAGCGCAGCGTCCAAGCCCGTTGGCAAGCCTATTGGCGAGCCCATCGACGTGGCCGTGGGCATCCTGATGCAGCCCAACGGCGACGTGCTCGTGGGCCAGCGGCCGGAAGGCAAGCCCTATGCGGGTTACTGGGAATTCCCCGGCGGCAAGGTGGAGGCCGGCGAAAGCATCTTCGCCGCCCTGCAGCGCGAGTTCAAGGAAGAGCTGGGCATCGAGGTGCTCGACGGCGAGCCCTGGTGTGGTGTCGAGCACGTCTATCCGCATGCCCATGTCCGCCTGCATTTCTACATCAGCCGCCAGTGGCGCGGCCAGCCGCAGAGCCTGGAAGGCCAGGCCTTCGCCTGGCAGGGCAGCGTGGGCGTGGAGCCTTTGCTGCCGGCCACCATTCCGCTGATCGAATGGCTGGATCAGCTGCGGTACGGCGAACAAGCAGGCAATTGAGCGGGATTGGGCGAGGATAAAACAAAAAGCCCGTGATCACTGCACGGGCTTGTCGCCTTCATCGTCCAGCGGCAGGTTCACGGCCGGGATGGTGTATTTCTCTTCGGCCCAGGCGCCCAGGTCGATTTGCTTGCAGCGTTCGGAGCAGAACGGGCGAAACTTGTTTTTTTCACTCCATTCCACCTTGGCGCCGCAGGTGGGGCAGTCAACGATCGTAGCCATACTTTCTACTTCACTTCCATCACATCAGTTCAAAAGCCGCACAGGGCCAGTTCGAAGGGGACTTCGCCCTCGAAGGAGCGCGGCTTCTCGTCACCATCCTGCTGGGTGAAGCGCACCCACAGCATGTACTTGTTGGCCGAGATCTCGGGAATCGCGCCGAGCTCCATGTCGAGCGACAGGCGCAGCATCTGGTAGACCTTGCCCTGCAGCATCTGTTGGTAACTGCCGCCTTCGGCATTGATCTTCACTGCATGGCCGGATTCGCGCAGCAGTCGCATGACGATGGCGATGGCGTCGAACAGCGGGATCAGCGGAGCGAACCAGTTGGAAATATCCTGGAAACGTCGCTCGAAGGGGTGTTGTTGCCAAGCGTAGTAGGCGGGCAGGTCGAATTCGCAAGCACCGCCAGGGATGATGGTGCGGCCGCGGATGCTCATGAGCCATTCATTGTCGCGGATGTTCTGGCCGGTCTTGCCCTGGGCCGCTGCGAGGGCGCTGCTGGCCTGGTCTACTTCGGCCAGGATGGCGTTGAGCATCTCGGGCTCGACATTGGGATTGGACTGGTAGGCCAGCAGGATCTGCTTTTGCCGTTCCAGCTCTTGCAGCAGGTCGGACTTGAGGTCGGCGCGTCCGGCGACCTCCAGCATTTCAAAAATGGTGGCAAGGGCGATGTGATGCTGATGCGGGCTTTCCTGATGCAGGAAGAAGACGAACTTCTCATACAGGTCTTCCAGTCGCAACAGCGTGCGAATACGCTCGTTGAAAGGGTATTCGTAGACGATCAAAGCATGATCCCTTTATTGGTTGAGCCGGACTTGTTAGGCCGCTGACAGGCCGCGGGTGCAAAAACCTCGTCAACAATGCAATGTCTGTGATTCTGACCCATGCAGCAGAAAATTACAAATGCATGCCGCATCAAATGAAGCGTCAAGCAGGCTCAGCGCTGTGCTGCGAGCGCAAGGTATTGTGAATGCAAGTTGCGCACCCGCTCCGGCAGGCTGTCGGCGGCGCCGCCGTTGTCGACGACGTCGTCGGCCACGGCCAATCGCGCCTGGCGGCTGGCCTGCGCGGCCATGATGGCTTCCACCTCGTCGCGGCGCAGGCCATTGCGCTGCATGACGCGAGCGACCTGCACTTCTTCGGGGCAATCGACCACCAGGATGCGGTCGGCGCGTCCGACCCAGTTGCCCGATTCCACCAGCAGCGGCACCACGAAGATGACGTAGGGGCCGCTGGCCATCTCGGCCGCGCGCAGGGTCTCGCTGCGGATCAGGGGGTGCAGGATGGCCTCCAGTGCGTGGCGCGCTTCGGGATTGCCGAACACGTGCTGGCGCATGCGCGTGCGATCCATGGCGCCGCGCGCATCGATGAAGTCCGCGCCGAAGTGTTCGATGATAGGCGCGATGGCCAGGCCGTCAGGCGCAGTCAGGGCATGGGCGATGACGTCGGTATCGACCAGCGCCGCGCCGAGTGCGCCGAACAGTTCGGCCACGGTGGTCTTGCCGCTGCCGATGCCGCCGGTCAGGCCGATGGTGAAGCGTTCAGAAAGTGCAGTCATGCGTATCCAGGTCAGTAGTCGTAAAGTCCCCGCCAGAGCCAGTCCAGTCCCTGCAACAGCGCCAAGAGGCCGGCGCTGGCCAGGCAAGGTCCGAAGGGAATGGCCTGGCCGCGGCGATGCCGGCCAGCCGCCATCAGCACCACCCCTAGCACCGCGCCCATGGCCGAGGCCAGCAGCAGGATCACCGGCAGCGCCTGCCAGCCCAGCCAGGCGCCGAGCGCAGCCATGAGCTTGAAGTCGCCATAGCCCAGCCCATCCTTGCCGGTGATGAGCTTGAAGAGCCAGAAGATCAGCCATAGCACGCCATACCCGGCCGCAGCGCCCAACACCGCATCCTGCAGGGGCACCAGGCGGTGCGTCAGGTTCACCAGCAGGCCCAGCCACATCAGCGGCAGGGTCAGGTCGTCGGGCAGCAGCATGGTCTGGGCGTCGATGAAGGCCAGCGCGACCAGCGTGGCCGTGCAGGCCATCACGGCCAGGCCGGTGACGCCCAGGCCGAAGCGCCAGGCGGCGAAGGCGAACAGCGCCGCCGTCAACAGCTCTACCAATGGATAACGCAGGCCAATGGCGGCCTGGCAGTGGCCGCAGCGCCCGCGCAGCAGCAGCCAGCTCAGTACCGGCAGCTTGTGACGCCAGGGCAGAGGGGTGGCGCAGTGCGGACAGGCCGATGAGGGCAGCCAGAGGTCGTAGCGGTCTTGATGGGGCGGCGTTTCCCCGCGCTCCTGCGCCACGAAGTTGGCGCTTTCGCGCAGCATCATGATGGGCAGGCGGTGGATCAGCACATTGAGGAAACTGCCCACCAGCAAGCCCAGCAGGGCCGCCAGCGCGCAGAGGATGGGGTCGCCGGGGAGGGCGTAGGCTTCCAGGAAGGGCATCGTGGCAATCGTGGATCGGGGATCGGGGATCGGGCATCGCGGGGATGTTCGTCAGACGACCGACCCCATGCGGAACACCGGCAGGTACAGGGCAATGACCAGGCCGCCGATGACCAGGCCCAGGACCGTCATGATAGCCGGTTCCATGAGGCTGGTCAGTGCCGTGACCGTGTCATCGACTTCGCGCTCGTTGAGTTCGGCGATCTTGATGAGCATGGCGTCCAGCGTGCCGGTCTCTTCGCCCACGGCGGTCATCTGGACGGCCAGGTCGGGGAAGACGCCTGTGGCCTGCATGGCTGCATGCAGCGAGGCGCCATTTCGCACGGCATCGCGCACGGCCAGGCTGGCCTGGCCGATGACCACGTTGCCGGCCGCGCCGGCCACCGTCTCCAGCGCTTGCACCAGGGCGATGCCCGCGCCCAGCAGGGTGCCGAAGGTGCGGCTCCAGCGCGCCAGCGCGGCTTGCCTGAGCAAGCCGCCCAGCAAGGGCAGGCGCAAGGAGAGCCGCTGGGCGTGCTGGCGCAGGGGCAGCCAGCGTCGCCAGGCCTGCAGCCCTGCCAGGACCGCGATCGCCAGTCCCGGCAGCAGCCAGGGCCACGCCTGTGTCAGCGCGTGTGCCAGGCTCATCACGATACGGGTGGGCAGGGGCAGCTCAGCCCCGAAATGGCGAAACATCTGTTCGAAGGCCGGCACCACCCACAGCATGATCACCACGGTCACGGCCACCGCCACCAGCACCACCGCGCAGGGATAGGCCAGTGCGGCGCGCACCTTGCCTCTGAGGGCCAGGGATTTCTCGCGGTAGCTGGCAATGCGGGCCAGCATGCTGTCGAGCACGCCGGCGCTTTCCGCAGCCCGGACCAGTTGGCAGAACAGCGCATCGAAGCGCTGCGGATGACGCGCCAGCGCCGCGTGCAGGCTGTCGCCGCGCGCCACATCCTGGCGGATGGTGGCCAGCAGCCCGCCCAGGGCATCGGCGCCGGCGCCACGGATGGCGATATCGAGCGCCTGCAACAGCGGCAGCCCGGCTTGCAGCATAGTGGCCAGTTGCCGGGTGAAGAGTACGATCTGCTTGTCGGTGATGCGACGCCGCCCCCGGCGCGCCGATATGCCCGGCGCGGGCGTCGCAGCTGCGGTGTCGGCAGGCTGCAGTCGTGCCACCCGTACACCGTCCCGGCGCAGCGCCTGGCGCGCGGCAGTGGCGTCGCGCGCCTGCAGGACGCCGCGTTGCGGCCGTCCGTGGCGGTCCAGGCCCTCCCAGCGGAAGCGGCCGCCCTGACTGCGTTCAGGTGCTGGCAAGGACTTCTCCCAGGCTGGTGTCGCCGCGCAAGGCCTTGAGCAGGCCGGCGCGGCGCAGGTCGATGACACCCTCGGCGCGGGCCTGCCGGGCGATATCCTGGGTGCCGGCCTGGGCCTGGATCAGCGACTGCATCGTGGCGCTGACCGGCATGACCTGGTAGATGCCGGTGCGACCGCGATAGCCGGTATGGCTGCATGCCGGACAGCCATGCGGCACGAAGCTGCCCGACGCGTCGCGCGCCGGGCGGCGGCAGCTGCACAGCCTGCGCACCAGCCGCTGGGCCACGATCAGGCTGACCGAGGCGGCGATGTTGTAGGCCGGCACGCCCATGTTGAGCAGGCGCGTGAGCGTGGCCGGGGCGTCATTGGTATGCAGGGTGGAGAGCACCAGATGGCCGGTCTGCGCGGCCTTGATGGCGATGTCGGCGGTGTCGAGGTCGCGGATCTCGCCCACCATCAGCACGTCCGGATCCTGCCGCAGGAAGGCCCGCAGCGCCACCGCAAAGTTCAGTCCGGCGCGTTCGTTGATGCTGACCTGGTTGATGCCGGGCAGGTTGATCTCGACCGGATCCTCGGCAGTGGCGATGTTGATGCCTGGACGGTTCAGCCGCTGCAGGCAGGCATACAGCGAGACCGTCTTGCCCGAGCCGGTGGGGCCGGTCATGAGCACCATCCCATGCGGCCGTGCGATGGCCTGTTGCAGCGCCTGCAGCTGGGCCGGCTCGTAGCCCAGCTGTTCCAGCGCGAGGGTGGCCTGCTCGGTGTCGAGGATGCGCAGCACGATCTTCTCGCCGAACTGCGTGGGCAGGGTCGAGACGCGAAAGTCCACTGTGCGGGTTTCCAGGGCCAGGCGCATCTTGCCATCCTGGGGCAGGCGCTTTTCGGCGATATCCAGTCGCGCCAGGATCTTGAGCCGGGTCGCCAGCTTGTCCTTCAGGCTCAGCGGCGGCTGCGCCAGCTCATGCAGTATCCCGTCGATGCGCAGGCGCACCCGGCAATAATGTTCGAAGGGTTCGAAATGCAGGTCCGATGCGCCCATGCTGACGGCATCAGCCAAGAGCTTGTACAAGAGCCGCACGACAGGGACGTCGTCGGCCAGGGGAGTCTCGGAAGCTTGCATGGAGGACCTCGCGCGCGAGGTCGCCGGCGGAGGCGGCGACCGGGGGCAGGCAGTCTCCCATGCGGGTTTGCGCGGAGGAAAGCAGGGCCGCTATTGTCTGCGGCAAAGTCGGCAGAGTTCGACGAAGGGTTTCGAGGCCTTGTTCGCCGGGCTCACTCTGCCTTTAGTCGGGCGCCGCCGAGGCTGCCCCCGGCGCCTGCGCCAGCGCGATCAGCTTGACCATGCGGATGGCCTGGTTCTGCACCTGGACGATCTCGATGACGCAGCCGTCCATCTTCACGGCCACGCTGGCTTCAGGGATGTCCTGCAGGTATTCCAGCAACAGGCCATTGATGGTCTTGGGGCCATCCAGTGGCAGCTGCAGGCCGAGGCGCTTGTTGATGTCGCGCAGGGTGGTGCTGCCTTCGAGCAGGCAGGCGCCGTCCTTGTCCCAGCCGAAGCCCTCGCCCGAGCTGCCCGGCGAGGAGGTGGTGAATTCGCCGATCATCTCTTCGATGATGTCTTCCAGCGTCACCAGGCCTTGCACTTCGCCATATTCATCGACCACCACGCCCAGCCGTTCGTGGTTTTCCTGGAAGTACTGCAACTGGGTGAAGACGTCGGTTTCCACCGGCACGTAGTAGGGCGCCGAGAGCAGCTCACGGATGTCGTCGTGGCTGATCTCCTCTTCGCGGCGGAACAGCGAGACCGTCTTGCGCACATGCAGGATGCCGACGATGTGGTTGATCTCGCCCTCGAAGACCGGCAGCTTGTTGTGGTAGCAGGTGGCCAGCTGGTGCAGGATGTCATCGACCGGTGCGGCCAGGTTCAAGGCCTCGACCTGAGAGCGCGGCGTCATCACGTCTTCGACCGAAATCTTTTCCAGGTCGAACAGGTTCAGCAGGATGCTCTTGTGCTTTTGCGGAATGAAGCTGCCGCCCTCGAGCACGATGGAGCGCAGCTCTTCGGGCGAGATGCGCTGTTCGGCGGCGCGCGCGCCGGTCTTGATGCGCAGCAGCCGGAGGATGGCCGAGACGAACAGGTTGACGAACCAGATCAAGGGCTTGGCCACCCGCATCAACGGCTTGAGGATGAAGCCGGTAAAGAGCGAGATGCGCTCGGGATAGGTGGCGCCGATCACCTTGGGCACGATTTCCGCAAAGATGATCAGCAGCGCCGCCACGCAGGCCGTGGCCGCTGTGATGACGCGCTGGTGGTTGCCGAAGGCGGCGATGGCCAGGGCCGTCACCAGGGCGGTGGCCAGGGCGTTGATGGCGGTATTGGCGATCAGGACCAGCGAGAGCAGCCGCTCGGTGCGGTCCAGCAGCCACAGGATGGTGATGGCGGCGCGATTGCCCTGCTTGGCCAGGTGCCGCAGGCGATGGCGGTTGGCGGCCATCAGCGCCGTCTCGGTCATGGAAAAGAAGGCCGAGAGCAGGATCAGGATGAAGAGTGCAAGAACTTGCACCCATATGGGTACGGTTTCCAAACGTTGCCGTCAGGTTGATTACCCTCAGCGGAGGGAGGCGGCGGGCCTGTTTGCCTGCCGGCAAGGCAGGCAGCGCAGGGCGGCCAGGGAGCGCCAAAGTCTAGACGATGGGGGAGTATCCCGCAAGCGGGCATGCTGGCGATGGCGGCAAGTGCGAAGTGGGCGTATAATGCATGGATCGCTCACGAAAAGAGCGGAAATCCCGATCTCCATGAGTGTTGCTGCCGACGCAATCCTCGTGCTTCGCATCTCCATCCGCTTCCCCGAGTTACTGAACGCTGTCGGCCTCACCGCAAGCGCGTTCGCACGTCCTCCGACCTTTACGCTCCCGGCCGCCCTGCTGCGTGGCCAGTCGTCAAAGCCAGAGTTTGCAAATCCCCGAGCCCTTCCTCGCTGGAGGTCGCGTGCTCACGTCAAAGAAAGAGAAAATGGCAAAAGAAGAACTGATTGAAATGCAAGGACAAGTCTCCGAAGTCCTGCCCGATTCGCGTTTTCGCGTGGCGCTGGACAATGGACATTCGCTGATCGCCTACACCGCTGGCCGCATGAAGAAGAACTTCATCAAGATCCTGGCCGGTGACAAGGTCACGTTGGAACTGTCGCCCTATGACCTGAACAAGGGCCGCATCATCTTCCGTCACCTCGAAAACCGTGGCCCGACCGGTCCCCGTCCGGGCTTCCGTCGCCGCTAGCCGTATCCGGCATTGCCGGGCGCGTCTCCCTGCGCCCTAAGGAGGGCGGCCGTCAATGCAGCGGCGGCGCTGGCTCCCCATCAGGTCGGTATTGCGAAAGAAGAACAAGATGCCAAGTCCGATCGATCACCGCGACCATTACCATGGCTACCAGGTCAGTCTGAGCTGCGTGCAGCGCGGTGGCCTCTGGAAGGTTGCGGGCATCACCATCGTGCGCAGCGGTACGCTCACGCCGCTTTTTCCCAGGCGCGCCTTGCCGGGACAATCTCCTGATGCCGACCACGCCGTGCAACGCGGGATGGGCTGGGCGCGCGCGGTGATCGACAACCTCGATCCCGGACGGCTGGTCGAGGCTGTCTGAGGGCTCCGGAGCTGGGGTCCGGATGGACTTGCGCTTGTTTGATTGTTTGAAGATCGATGGCGCAGGGGAAAGTGGAAGCGGAAATGAAAAAGCCCAGCATTGCTGCTGGGCTTTTTTGTCCTTGATGTACAAGGAAATAATTCTGGTCGGGGTGAGAGGATTCGAACCTCCGGCCTCTACGTCCCGAACGTAGCGCTCTACCAGGCTAAGCTACACCCCGTCGAGTGAGATCTAAGTCAGTGATTTCGATCTACTGCGAAAGCCGATAATTCTAACAGGGATTTTTTGAATTGGCTATCCGGAAGTGAAATAATTGCGTCGGCTGCCCGGCGGGCGGCGATTTCCGCCTGTTCGCGGGTATAGGCCAGCGCGCCCGAATGGGTGATGGCCGACAGCACTTCGTCGAAATGCTGCTCGTCGCCATTCTCGATGCAGGTACGCACCAGTTCGCGTTGTTGCGGCGTGCCGTGCTGCATCAGCCAGATCAGCGGCAGGGTGGGCTTGCCTTCGCGCAGGTCGTCGCCGACGTTCTTGCCGATCTCGGCGCTGTTGCCGGAATAGTCCAGGACGTCGTCGATCAACTGGAAGGCGGTGCCGATGGAACGGCCATATTCGGCGGCGGCTTCGATGCCGGCCTCGTCGGCGCCAGCGATGAGCGCGCCGATCTGGCTGGCGGCTTCAAACAGCTTGGCGGTCTTGGAGCGGATCACCTGCAGGTAGCCGTTCTCGTCCACGTCGGGATTGTGCATGTTGAGCAACTGCAGCACTTCGCCCTCGGCGATGACGTTGGTGGCGTCGGCCACGATTTCCATCACGCGAGGATTGCCCACGGCGACCATCATCTGGAAGGCGCGCGAATACAGGAAGTCGCCCACCAGCACCGAAGCGGCGTTGCCGAACATGGCGTTGGCGGTCTGCTTGCCGCGCCGCAAGGAAGACTCGTCCACCACGTCGTCATGCAGCAGGGTGGCGGTGTGGATGAATTCGATCACCGCCGCCAGCGAGTGATGGTGTTCACCCTTGTAGCCGAAGGCGTTGGCGATGAGCACCACCAGCACCGGGCGCAGGCGCTTGCCGCCCGCACTGATGATGTATTCGGCGACCTGGTTGACCAACGGCACTTCCGAATACAGCTGCCGGCGGATGACTGCGTTGACCGCCTCCATGTCGGCGACGATCGGTTGCAGGATGGTTTGTTGCGAAGCGGTTTGTACGGCGGCAGACAAGGCGGAACCTGTGAAAAAGGGTTATTTCCGGGATTATACGATGACAAGGCAGGCCCACGCCAAAGACCGTGTTTGCAGGCCGGCGTGGGAGATGCGCATTGCTGTGGCGAAATTCCCGTTGGATGGATATCTTGCTCGTCCGGCAAGAATGGCTGGCGTCGTCGTTGTCCGGGCGGAAACTGTGTTGTACAGCGGTCGGGCAAAGTGTCAAGCCTTTTGACCGAGCAGCTAAGTGCCTGTATAATTTGCGGTTTTCCTGTTTCGGCAGGGAAAAATCGTTCTTATTCATTCATTCGTGAGGTTTCACATGTACGCGGTCATAAAAACCGGCGGCAAACAATACAAAGTTGCTGCTGGCGAAAAACTCAAAGTAGAACAGATACCGGCTGACATTGGCTCCGAAATCACTTTGGATCAAGTGCTCGCAGTGGGCGCAGGCGAAACCGTGAAGTTCGGTGCGCCGCTGGTCGCAGGTGCTACGGTGCTGGCTACTGTGGTAGCGCAAGGTCGCCATGACAAGGTCCGCATCTTCAAGATGCGTCGTCGCAAGCACTACCAAAAGCGTCAAGGCCATCGTCAGAACTACACCGAACTGCAAATCGTCTCGATCAACGCCTAAGCGTTGACCCAAACGAACTGCTCATCCAAAGTCATCAAGGAGTTTTAAATGGCACACAAAAAAGGCGGCGGCACTACGCGCAACGGCCGTGACTCAGAATCGAAACGCCTGGGCGTCAAGGTTTATGGCGGCCAAGTGATCAACGCTGGCGGCATCATCGTCCGTCAACGCGGCACCCGCGTCCACGCTGGCGAAAACGTCGGCGTCGGCAAGGACCACACCCTGTTCGCCCTGAAGGACGGCAAGGTCAAGTTCGTTGTCAAGGGCCTGCAACAGCGTCAATACGCTACCGTCGTTCCGGCGTAAGCGTTCCTGTCATCCGGGTTCGCCCGGAAACCAGGCATAAAAAAGGCTCTGCCGGCTGGTGGAGCCTTTTTGATTTTTGAAGAGCCGTCAACAAAGCGCCGAGCCCCGGCTTGCATGGCAAGTGCAGGGGTGGGTCCTGATCAGGATCCAGGATGCATCGACGTTTTGTTAGCGGCTCCCATGTCCCACGAGGCGTCAATATCATGAAATTCATCGACGAAGCACGCATTGAAGTCGTGGCGGGGGATGGCGGCAACGGTGTCGCCAGCTTCTGCCGCGAGAAATTCCGCCCCTTCGGCGGTCCCGACGGCGGCGACGGCGGCAAGGGCGGCACCATCTGGGCCGTGGCCGACCGTAACGTCAACACCCTGATCGACTATCGCTACGCCAAGCTGCACCGCGCCGGTCGCGGCGAGAACGGCCGCGGCTCGGACTGCTACGGCAAGGGCGCCGACGACGTCTACCTGCGCATGCCGGTGGGCACGCTGATCGTCGACATCAATACCGGCGAGCACATCGCCGACCTGACCTTCCACGGCCAGACCGTGATGCTGGCCAAGGGCGGCGAGGGCGGCTGGGGCAACATCCACTTCAAGACCTCGACCAACCGCGCCCCGCGTCAGAAGACCGAGGGCAAGGAAGGCGAACGTCGCGAGCTGCGTCTGGAACTGAAGGTGCTGGCCGATGTGGGTCTGTTGGGCATGCCCAATGCGGGCAAGTCGACCTTTATCACGGCGGTGTCCAACGCCCGTCCGAAGATTGCCGACTATCCCTTCACCACGTTGCATCCCAACCTGGGGGTGGTGCGCGTGAGCCACGAGAAGAGTTTCGTGATCGCCGACATTCCCGGCCTGATCGAAGGCGCGGCCGATGGTGCGGGCCTGGGCGTGCAGTTCCTGCGCCACCTGCAGCGCACCGGCCTGCTGCTGCATATCGTCGATCTGGCGCCCTTCAATGAAGAAGTCGATCCGGTCAAGGAAGCCAAGGCCATCGTGCAGGAACTGAAGAAGTACGACCAGTCCCTGTTCGACAAGCCGCGCTGGCTGGTCCTGAACAAGCTGGATGTGGTGCCCGAGGCCGAGCGCGCCAAGCGCGTGAAGGACTTCGTCAAACGCTTCGGCTGGAAGGGCCCGGTCTTCGAGATCTCCGCCCTGAACCGCGATGGCTGCGAAGAACTCATCAACGAGATCTACAAGTATCTGGAAACCAAGCGCGCCGAAGAGCACCGCTCGGAAGAGACGCAGATGACCGAGGAAGCGCGCGCCATCTCCAGCATCGACCCGGACGATCCACGCTTCAAGGTCCTGGACTGATTCATCCGTGCGCGGCCCCGTCCCTTCTCGGGGCTGCGCGCGGGGGCGGTTCGGGCTATCATCTCAGCCTGTCGGATTTTCCGCCCGCCCCCAGAAGAATCAGAACCCGGAACACTATGCAATCGGTCATTCAACGCGCCAAGCGACTCATCATCAAGGTGGGCTCTTCCCTGGTCACCAATGATGGCAAGGGCCTGGACGCCAACGCCATCGCCCGCTGGGCCGAACAGATCGCGCAACTGCGCGCGCTCGGCAAGGAAGTGGTGCTGGTCAGCTCCGGCGCGGTCGCCGAAGGCATGCAGCGCCTGGGCTTCGAGAAGCGCCCGACCGGCATCCATCACCTGCAGGCTTGCGCCGCCGTGGGCCAGATGGGCCTGGCGCAGATCTACGAAACCAGTTTCCGCAAGCACGACCTGCACACCGCCCAGGTGCTGCTGACCCACGCCGACCTGGCCGACCGGGAACGCTACCTCAATGCCCGCTCGACCCTGTTTGCCCTGTTGCAACTGGGCGTGGTGCCGGTCATCAACGAGAATGACACGGTGGTCACCGATGAAATCAAGTTCGGCGACAACGACACCCTGGGCGCGCTGGTGGCCAACCTGATCGAAGCCGAAGCCCTCATCATCCTGACCGACCAGCCTGGCCTGTTCACCGCCGATCCGCGCAAGGATCCGACGGCGACCCTGATTTCCGAAGCGCGCGCCGGCGACCCCTCGCTGGAACTGATCGCGGGCGGCACCGGCACTGGCATTGGCCGGGGCGGCATGCTGACCAAGATCCTGGCCGCCAAGCGGGCCGCCACGTCCGGCGCGCATACCGTGATCGCCTGGGGCCGCGAAGAGCAGGTCTTGACGCGTCTGGCCGCCGGTGAGGCCATCGGCACCCAGCTCAACGCCGAGACCGCGCAGCTGACCGCCCGCAAGCAATGGATGGCCGATCACCTGAAGACGGCCGGTCGCGTGGTGCTGGATGCCGGCGCAGTGCAGAAGCTGAGCCTGGAAGGCAAGTCGCTGCTGCCCATCGGCGTGGTGGAGGTCTCGGGCGAGTTTGGCCGGGGCGACGTGATCACCTGCGTGGACGAGAACGGACGCGCCATCGCGCGTGGCATGAGCAACTACAACAGCTCGGATGCGCGCCGCATCATCCGCCATCCTTCTTCCGAAATCCAGGCGATCCTGGGCTTCGTGGAGGAGCCGGAGCTGGTGCACCGGGACAACCTGGTGCTGCTCTGATTAAAACGATATAAAGAATATAAAGGAAATAAAAAACGCGGCCTGGCCGCGTTTTTTATTGCCTGACTGTCTTTCCAGCGCCCGCTCTTAGCGGCGCACCGGGTCAAGCCGGGTCTGGCTCTTGAGGCGACCGATGATGCTCTTGAGGTTTTCATTGTCGGCAATCATCCTGCCTTCGCAGAAATAGTCCTTGAACAGTGCGCCGTCGATGCGATTGGCACCCATGTCACGGATCGGTTGCCACTTGTCCCGACGCGAACGCGACCAGCTGCCATCGGGATGGCCGAAGGCATAGGTCTTCTTTTCCCAGGTCTCGCAGCGCATGCCTTCATAGAGGGTGTTGACGGCGCCGCCTTCGGTGCGGGTCACCACCGTATAGCGGACCACCTTGTCGGCGCCGATGGAGACCGAGTTGGTATCGACATAGGCCTTCATCGTCGCGTTCGGGCTCAGGTAGAACTCCGCCAGGTTCTGCTGCTGCGGCGCAGGCGGCAGGTGGACGGCGATTTCCTGCCAGGGCTTGGCTTCATCATCGAATTCTTCGTCGAAGCTCTGCGCCAGCGTACTGGCGCAGACCGCCAGCAGCGAGCAGGCCAGCGCCGCACGACGCAGGCCGCGCAGGCTCAGGAGGGAACGGACTTGTTCGGATTGCACGGAAAAAGGCATGTGGCTCACTTGGGTTCGGGCGCAGGCGCCGCATTGGGGGGCAGGCCGCTGGCGGCCGGTTTCTTGTGGGCGGGCAGGGCGCGCGCGGTCGGCTCATGGCGGCGCGCACCTTGGCCGGGCCGGTTCAGGAAGCGCGACAATTCCTGCAGCGCCTGCTGGTAGACCTCGCGCTTGAACTCGATCACCACGTCCAGCGGCACCCAGTAGTCATGCCAGCGCCAGGCATCGAACTCCGGATGCGAGGTGCCGCGCAGGTTGACGTCGCAGTCGCGCCCGACCATGCGCAGCAGGAACCAGATCTGCTTCTGGCCGCGGTAATGGCCGCGCACTTCGCGCTTGATGAAATGATCGGGGACTTCATAGCGCAGCCAGTCACGGGTGCGGCCAATGATCTTCACGTGCTCGGCGCGCAGGCCGATTTCTTCTTCCAGTTCCCGGAACATCGCCTGTTCGGGGGTCTCGCCGTGCTTGATGCCGCCTTGCGGGAATTGCCAGGAGTGCTCGCGCACGCGCTTGCCCCACCACACCTCGTTATTGGCGTTGAGCAGGATGATGCCGACGTTCGGGCGGAAGCCTTCTCGATCCAGCATGGTGATCCTCAAACTTTCTGCGGCTGGAAGTCCCCTTCAGGCAGGCTCATGCGACTGTGCGAGCGCTGGCCGATGCCGGCGCGCCAGGCGTGTCAGGAGCAATCACATCGATGCACGGATGTCATTGAAACTAGGAGCAAATCTGCAAAGAAAGGGCGCATCAGCCAGCTAATCCTTTAAAATTGGAATGATTATAACCCTCCTCTTTTTAAAAAGAACCGACCGTCATGCGCGCCTCACGTTTTTTTATTTCCACCCTGAAAGAAGCCCCTTCGGACGCTGAAATCGTCAGCCACAAGCTGATGATGCGGGCCGGGATGATCAAGCGTCTGGGCGCCGGCATCTACACCTACATGCCGATGGGTCTGCGCGTGATCCGCAAGGTCGAGGCGATCGTGCGCGAGGAAATGAACCGCGCCGGCGCCGTCGAGCTCCTGATGCCGGTGGTGCAGCCGGCCGAGCTGTGGCAGGAGACCGGGCGCTGGAACAAGATGGGCGCCGAGCTCATGCGCGTGAAGGATCGCCATGGCCGCGACTTCGCCATCCAGCCGACCTCGGAAGAAGTGGTCACCGACGTGGCCCGCTCCGAGCTGCGCAGCTACAAGCAACTGCCGGTCAACTTCTACCACATCCAGACCAAGTTCCGCGATGAGCGCCGTCCGCGTTTCGGCTTGATGCGCGGTCGTGAATTCACGATGAAGGACGCCTATTCCTTCGACCGCGATGTCGATGGCTTGAAGAAGTCCTACCAGGCCATGTACGACGCCTACGTGCGCATCTTCACCCGCTTCGGCCTGGAATTCCGCGCCGTGGCCGCTGACAACGGCGCCATCGGCGGTTCCGGTTCGCATGAATTCCACGTCGTCGCCGCCACCGGCGAAGACGCGCTGGTCTACTGTCCCACCTCCGACTACGCCGCCAACATGGAAGCGGCCGAGGCCCTGCCGGTGGACAGCACCCGTGGCGCCGCCACCCAGGCGCTGGAAAAGACGGCCACCCCCGGTAAGTCCAAATGCGAAGCCGTGGCCGAGCTGCTGGGCCTGCCGCTGGCGCGCACGGTCAAGTCGATTGTTCTGGCCGTGGACAACGAAGACCCGGCCAAGAAGGAAATCTGGCTGCTGCTCCTGCGCGGCGACCATGAATTGAACGAAGTGAAGGCCAGCAAGATCCCCGGCCTGTCCACCTACCGCTTCGCCAACGAAGCCGAGATCGTCGAGTGGTTCGGTACGCCGCCGGGCTACCTGGGCCCCATCGGCACCAAGAAGCCGGTCAAGGTCGTGGCCGACCGCACGGTGGCCAACATGGCCGATTTCGTCTGCGGCGCCAACGAAGCCGACTTCCACTACACCGGCGCCAACTGGGGGCGCGACCTGCCCGAGCCGCTGGTGGCCGACATCCGCAACGTCGTCGAAGGCGATGCTTCGCCGGACGGCAAGGGCGTGCTGGCGATCCAGCGCGGCATCGAAGTGGGCCACGTGTTCCAGCTGGGCACCACCTATTCCGAAGCCATGAAGGCGACCTACCTGGATGAAGCCGGCAAGCCGCAACCGCTGGTGATGGGCTGCTACGGCATCGGCGTGACCCGTATCCTGGGTGCGGCCATCGAGCAGAACTTCGATGACCGCGGCATCATCTGGCCGACCTCGATTGCGCCGTTCGAAGTGGTGCTCTGCCCCATGGGCTATGACCGCAGCGAAGCGGTCAAGACCGAGATCGACAAGCTCTACGCGCAACTGAGCGAGGCCGGCGTGGACGTGGTGCTGGACGACCGTGGCGAGCGTCCGGGCGCGATGTTCGCGGACTGGGAGCTGATCGGCGTGCCGCATCGCATCGTGGTAGGCGACCGTGGCCTCAAGGATGGCAACATCGAGTACCAGGGCCGTCGTGATACCGAGGCAACCCAGGTGCCGCTGGCCGAGGCGCTGGCCTTCATCCAGGGCAAGCTGGCGGCCTGACTCGGCACGGCAACAAGACAAAAAGGCGGGCGCCATGCATCGGCGCCCGCCTTTTTGTTTGGGACTGCGGTGATACTTACTTTGACTTACTTGGCAGTGGCCGGAACGATGGTCACGGTCTCGCGCAGGATGCCGCCTTCAGACACGCTGCCTTCGACACGTCCCTCGCCGTTGACGCGCTTCTCGCAGTCGATGCGATCCGATTGTGGCAGACCTTCGCAGCGCTTCATGGCGTTTTCCTTCAGTTGGGCCGCGCCGGGGTCGGTGAGATTGCCGCGGCTGGCGGCCTGTCGTGCAGCGCCGGCTTCGCGCAGGCAGGTGGCGCGGTCTTCGCTGGAACTGCCATTCTTGCAGGCGGCGACCTGTTGCTGGTAATCCGAGTTGTCCGTCTTGCCGGCAGCCAATACGTGCGAAGCGCCGCCCAGGGCCGCCAGGCCGATCACGAGGGCGCTGGCCGAACGCAGCAGTTGATGACGCAGGGTTGCGGTTGAATTGGGCATGTCATTTCCTTTCTCTTGGCAATGAGCGCGCAAGCTCATCATTGGATGGCATGGTAATAGACCTGCTGATGCTTGTTCAGTTCTGTTTACTTCAGTTCTACGGGTGGGGAGGTGAGTGTCGGTACATCGGTACACGGGCAGCGCCGACACATCATGCAGAATGATCAGAATAAGCAGGATAACCAGGCGTCGCCTTGCGCGGCATCAGAGAAGCTCGCCAATGGGCGTCAGACAAGAGGAAACCTGCCGATCCGGCAGGGCCGCTGCAGACGTGCGGACACATCTGGAAACAAAAACGCCCGCATGACATCTGCGGGCGTTTTTGTTTGCAAGTCGCTTGCAAACCGCGGGCGTCGATCAGCTCAGGTGAGCCGAGATCAGCTTGGTCATTTCAAACATCGTGACTTGCTTCTTGCCACCGAAGATCGCCTTGAGCTTGTCATCCGCATCGATGTTGCGCTTGTTCTCGGCGTTCTGCAGCTTGTTCTTCTTGATGTATTCCCACACCTTCTTGGTCACTTCGGTGCGCGGCAGCGGCTTGGCGCCAACCACTTCGCCCAGGGCTGCCGACGGGGTCAGCGGCTTCATGAAGGCGGCGTTGGGGGTGCGCTTGGCGGCGGGCTTCTTGGCTGCTGGCTTGGCTGCGGCTTTCTTGGGTGCTGCCTTGGCGGCGGCCTTCGGAGCGGCTTTGGGCGCTGCCTTTGGAGCTGCCTTCGCTGCAGGCTTGGCGGCCGGTTTGGCGGCTGCCTTGGGCGCTGCCTTAGCGGCGGCCTTGGGGGCTGCGGCCTTGGCGGTCGCCTTCGTCGCAGGCTTTGCGGCTGCCTTGGCGGCGGGTTTTGCTGCTGGCTTCTTTACTGCGGCTGCTGCTTTTTTTGCTGTGGCCATCTGAAAGACTCCTCACAAGAATGAGATGAATGCGTCGATTTACGCACCGCTAATAGTGGTGCTGTTTGCACTGCGGTGCAAGTATTTTTTAGTGGATTTCTGCCCGAAAGAACCAGGAAACAACGAGCCTGTGCGATCCGGCCTCAAGCCGCGCCAGCAAAGGGATCGCGGCAGATCGTCCGGGTCCGCCGCAGCCCTGTCTGCCGACCCTTTGCAAGGGGCCTGAAGAGATGACGGAAGGACATGATCCGGCCCTGGCGGAGCACCCGGAAAAAGGCAGGGGAGGAAGGAGAAAAGGAGGGGGTCTGGTGGCGGCAGGACTGCCGCCGGAGAATCCGGCGCAGGCCGCAAGGCCAGCACCGGCAAGGCTTTTCGGGCGAAGGGCCTAGCGCATGCCGCCGGGCAGCATGCCCTTCATGTTGCGCATCATCTTCATCATGCCGCCGCCCTTGAGCTTCTTCATCATCGATTGCATCTGCTCGAACTGGGACAGCATGCGGTTGACTTCCTGCACCTGCACGCCCGCGCCGGCGGCGATGCGGCGCTTGCGGGTGGCCTTGATCAGTTCGGGCTTGGCGCGTTCCTGCGGGGTCATGGAATTGATGATGCCTTCCATGCGGCGCACCTGCTTTTCGGCCTGGTCCATGTTGGCGTTGCCAGCGGCGGCCTGCATCTGCGCCGGCAGCTTGTCCAAGAGGCTGGTGAGGCCGCCCATCTTCTTCATCTGCGACAACTGGGCCTTGAAGTCGTTGAGGTCGAACTTGCCGCCGCCCTTGATCTTGTTGGCCAGGCCTTCGGCTGCGGCCATGTCCACGCCCTTGCGCGCCTCTTCCACCAGCGCCAGGATGTCGCCCATGCCGAGGATGCGGTTGGCCATGCGCGAGGGATCGAAGGCTTCCAGGCCATCCAGCTTTTCAGCCACGCCGGCGAACTTGATGGGCTTGCCGGTGATGTGGCGCACCGACAGCGCCGCGCCGCCGCGCGAGTCGCCGTCCAGCTTGGTGAGCACTACGCCGGTCAGCGGCAGGGCGTCGCTGAAGGCCTTGGCGGTGTTGATGGCGTCCTGGCCCAGCATGGCGTCGACCACGAACAGGGTTTCGATGGGCTTGATGGCCGCATGCACGGCGCGGATCTCATCCATCATGGCCTGGTCGATGCCCAGGCGGCCGGCGGTGTCCACGATCAGCACTTCGTGGTGGTGCTTCTTGGCGTAGTCCAGCGCGGCCAGGGCGATATCGACCGGCTTGTCGGTCGCCTGGCTGGGGAAGAAATCGGCGCCGGCCTGGCCGGTCACGGTCTCCAGCTGGCCGATGGCGGCCGGGCGGTAGACGTCGGCCGAGACGGTCAGCACCTTCTTCTTGGTGGTCTCGCGCAGGTACTTGGCCAGCTTGCCGACGGTGGTGGTTTTACCGGCGCCTTGCAGGCCGGCCATCAAGATGATGGCCGGGGGCTGGGTGGCGAAATTGAGCTGCGAGGCTTCCGGGCCCAGGTCGGCGCCCATCAGGCTGGCCAGCTCGCGCTGCACCACGCCCACCAGCGCCTGGCCGGGGGTGAGTGAGCCGATGACTTCCTCGCCCAGGGCTTTTTCCTTCACCTTGGCGATGAACTCGCGCACGGCCGGCAGGGCCACGTCGGCCTCCAGCAGGGCCAGGCGCACTTCGCGCAGCATCTCGGCAGTATTCGATTCGGTCAGTCGCGCCTCGCCGCGCATGGTTTTGACGACTTTGGCGAGGCGTTGGGTCAGGTTGTCTAGCATGGTGATATCTGCAAATGAGTGGATGGCCGCCGGACAGGGCTGGCCCGGTGGGGCAGGGCGGCGGGCAATCCCGCATTCTAACCGATCAGCCCCGGCGCGCCCTGGTTGGCGCAGCCCGGCTCAGATGGGGACGCTACGTAAAATTAACAGCTTGTACAGCCCGCGCTCTTTGTGTATACATGGGCGCTGAATTTCCAAGCGCAAATAATAATCAAGGCGCGTCGCCCACGAGGCCGTCGCCAACGCCATCGAGACAGCCGGCCCTGCACCCGCGCCGTCGGCCTGCCGCAACAAGAACGATACACACAAGAGGAGAGTGGAAATGCAAAAGAAATTGATCGCCCTGGCCCTGCTGGCAAGCGCCGGCTTCTCGGCTGCCAGCCATGCCGCCGATGACGTGATCCGCCTGGGCAATCTGAAGTTCGCCCATTATGGTGCGGTCTCCTACATCAAGGAAATCGCGCCCAAGTGCGGCATCAAGGTCGATGAAAAGGTCTTCGCCAAGGGGCCTGACGTGATGCAGGGCATCCTGGCCGGTGAGCTGGACGTGGGCACCACCGCTTCCGAGGCGGCGATTTCGGGTCGCGCCAACGGTGCGCCGATCTACGTGGTGGCCGGCTTCGCCAAGGGCGGCGCGCGCCTGGTGGCGGGCAAGGATTCCGGCATCAAGTCGGTCAAGGACCTCAAGGGCAAGAAGGTGGGCGTGACCCGCGGCGGCATCCACGAAGTGCTGCTGGACGCCGAGCTGGGCCAGAACGGCCTCTCCGCCAAGGACGTGACCATCGTCTACCTGGCCTTCGCCGACCTGAACCAAGCCCTGCTGGGCAAGAACATCGACGCCATGATGCAGAGCGAGCCGCAATCCTCGCAGGCCATCAACAAGGGCTTCGGCGTGGAAGTGATGAAACCCTACGACACCCCCATCGGCGAGCCCTACCGCACCATGGTGATGACCGAGAAGTTCTACAACGAGAAGCGCCCGCTGGCCGAGAAATTCATGCGTTGCTTCCTGGAGGCGACCAAGACCTTCATCGACAAGCCGGAAGTGGCCGAGAAGTACGTGCGTGAAGTGATCTTCAAGAACCAGATCAGCAAGGAAGACTTCTACGACGCCATCGGCAACTCCCCCTACGCCTACGACATCACGGCCGAGCACATCCAGATCACCACCGACACCATGGCCAAGTACGGCACCGGCAAGATGGCCAAGCCGCCCGTGGCCAAGGATTGGGTAAAGACCGATCTGCTGGAGCAGGCCAAGAAGAGCATGAACCTGAAGTAAGCCCAGGGGGGAATCTCGCATGGCAAAGAAGAACAAGGGCAGCTTCCTGCAGGGGCTGCTGGTGCCGATCATCGTGATCGCCCTGTGGGAGGGGGCGTCACGGGCCGGCTGGATCAATCCGCAGATCCTGCCCTCGCCCTGGGCGGTGCTCAGGAAATGGGTGGAATACGCCACCCCGCTCAAACCCTATGACCCTGAGGCGGGCAGCTGGCTGGCCTGGGCCTTTTCGGGCGAGCTGGTGATGGACGCCATCGGCAGCCTCTACCGGGTAGTGGCCGGGTTCCTGATCGGCGCGGGCCTGGCCTTGCCGCTGGGCTTGCTGATGGGGTCGAGCCAGCGTATCTACGGGCTGATGAATCTCACCGTCCAGGTGATCCGGCCGATCCCGCCGATCGCCTATATCCCGCTGGCCATCCTCTGGTTCGGGCTGGGCAATCCGCCGGCGCTGTTCCTGATCTCGCTGGGGGCGTTCTTCCCGGTGCTGATGAATACCATCGCCGGGGTGCGCCAGGTCGACAGCATCTACCTGCGCGCCGCCCGCAACCTGGGCGCGAGCCAGTCCACGCTGTTCTTGCGGGTGATGCTGCCGGCGGCCGTTCCCTACATCCTCTCGGGGGTGCGTATCGGCATCGGCACGGCCTTCATCGTGGTGATCGTGGCCGAGATGATCGCGGTGAGCAATGGGCTGGGCTTCCGCATCATGGAGGCGCGCGAGTATTTCTGGTCCGACAAGATCATCGCCGGCATGATCACCATCGGCCTCCTGGGACTGGCCATCGACCTGGGCATGAGCCGCCTCAACAATTACATGCTGCGCTGGCATCGCGGGCTGGAGAACTGACATGAACCAGACAAATGCTTCCCCCCGCATACGTATACAGGGCGTCCACAAGGTCTTCAAGACCGATGACCGCGAAGTCGTGGCGCTCAAGGACATCAACCTCGATATCCCCGATGGCCAGTTCGTCTGCCTGCTCGGTCCCTCCGGCTGCGGCAAGTCGACGCTCTTGAACGCCATCGCCGGGTTTGCGCTGCCCTCGTCCGGGCAGATCCTCACTGACGACAAGGTGGTCAGCGAGCCGGGGCCGGATCGCGGCATGGTGTTCCAGGAATATGCGCTGTTCCCCTGGATGACGGTGGAGCAGAACGTGGCCTTCGGCCTGGAGATCAAGGGAACGCCCAAGGCCGAGATCCACCAGCGCGTCACGCAACTGCTGGACAAGCTGGGCCTGATCGACTTCCGCACCCGTTTCCCCAAGGACCTCTCGGGCGGCATGCGCCAGCGTGTGGCCATCGCTCGGGTGCTGGCGCTGGATTCGCCCATCATGCTGATGGACGAACCCTTCGGCGCCCTCGATGCGCTTACCCGCCGCAACCTCCAGGATGAGCTGCTGCGCATCTGGGACGAGTTCAGGAAGACCATCGTCTTCGTCACCCACAGCATCGAGGAGGCGATCTACCTGGCCGACCGCATCGTGGTGATGACCTACCGGCCCGGTACGGTCAAGCGCGACATGCTGGTCAACCTGCCGCGCCTGCGTGACCCGGCCGATCCCGAGTTCAATGCCTTGAAGCGGGAACTGGGCCAACTGGTGATGGAAGAGCAGCAACGCCATCACAACGCCGAGATGAAGGCGGCGGCGGTGGACTGAGGCGGCAAAGGCTATAGGGTAGCGCCCCGACACGGCAGGCAAGTCCTGCCGTGTCGCATTGTGGCGCGATGATCGCAGCGCCTACTGACCCTCTCCAAGCGGGCGACGGGCCGAGATAGTGTAAACTTGGGCGATGCAAACTTATTTTTTCATCCTGGCTGCGCTGCTCTACCTGGCCTGCGCCTTCATGCCTTCGCAGCGGCGCATGCCGATCTCGCTGGGCATCGTGGCCGGCTGGGTGCTGCATGGCGGCGCGCTGCTCTCGGACATGTTCGCTCCGGACGCGCTGCGGGTGGGCTTTGCGGTGATGTTGTCCTCCACGCTGTGGATCTCGGTGGCGGCCTACTGGCTGGAAAATCGCAATTTCTCGCTCGATAGCATGCGCGTACTGGTGCTGCCGGTGGCGGCGCTGGCGGTGGTGCTGCCCAGCATCTTCCCCGGCAATATGGTGGCGCTGACCGGCAAGTCCGACTGGTTCCTGGCGCACATCGCCATCTCCATCCTCGCCTACAGCACCCTGACCATCGCCGCCTTCCATGCGGTGCTGATGGTGCTGCAGGAGTCGCGCCTGCATACCCGCCCGGGCCTGGCGACCCAGTCCGGCTGGTTCGGCCTGGCGCTGGATCGGCTGCCAGCGCTGCTGACGATGGAAAAACTGCTGTTCCGCCTGATCGCCTTCGGCTTCACTCTGTTGACGCTGACGGTGCTCTCGGGCGTGGTCTTTTCCGAGCAGTTGTTCGGGACGCCGTTGAAGTGGGACCACAAGACCATCTTCACCATGCTGTCCTGGCTGCTGTTCGGCCTGCTCCTGGCCGGCCGCCGCTGGCAGGGATGGCGGGGGCGTACTGCGCTCAGCTTCACGCTGGCCGGCTTCGCCATCCTTTTATTGGCTTATGTGGGCAGCCGGTTCGTGCTTGAAGTCGTGCTGCATCGGGTTCTGACATGAAATATCTGATCTGGCTGGTCGTGCTGCTGGCCGTGGTGGTGTGGTTCCAGCGCGCCAAGAAATCCATGCTGGCCGGCAATGACGCCGCCGCCGATGCGCGCCCGGAGTCCGGTATCCCCCGGCCCAAGGCGGGCGGTACGCGGCGCAGCGCCGAACCGGGCGCCGAGACCATGGTGCAATGCGCCCATTGCGGCATCCACTTCCCGGTCTCCGAAGCGGTGGTGCATGCCTCGGGCGCCCTGTACTGCTCGGAAGAGCATCGCCGCCTGGCCTCCTTCTGAACCATGACTGCCGCCGTGACTGATCCCGCCGCCTGGAGCATCGATGGTGAGGGCTGGTGCCAGGGCGCCCGCCGCGAGCCTTCCCCCAATTGCGACGACCGGCCCGAGGGCGTGGTGAGCCAATTGCTGGTGATCCACAACATCAGCCTGCCGCCCGGTGAATTCGGCGGCTCTTATATAGCAGACCTGTTCTGCAACCGGCTCGACTTCGACGCCCACCCCTATTTCGACCAGTTGCGTCCCTTGCGGGTGTCGGCGCATTTCCTGATCCGCCGTGATGGCGAGGTGGTACAGTTCGTCCCCGCCCATCGCCGCGCCTGGCATGCCGGCGTGTCCAGCTTCGAAGGGCGGGAGCGGTGCAATGACTTTTCCATCGGCATCGAGCTGGAGGGAACCGACTTCACGCCCTTCACCCCCGCCCAGTACGACGCCCTGCTGGGTTTGTCCCAGGCCCTGGTCAGCCGCTACGGGCTGAGCGCCGTGGCCGGTCACGAACACATCGCCCCGCTGCGCAAGACCGATCCCGGCCCCTTCTTCGACTGGCAGCGCTATCGCGAAGAAATGATGAAAATTGTTAACCCGGCGCAATTGCGCTTCCCTTCTGGCCTTCACAAAAGTCAAGCGTGAGGGGCAGAAAAATTCTCGAAATAGCGGTTGCATCCTCCCTAACCCGCCACTAGAATTAGTCCCAATCGATGTTTTGATACTAGATGTAGTGTCCAGGTGAACTTATTTTTGTACACGGGTCTTCATCCACAGATGGCCCGGCTGGCAGTGCTTCAGAAGGCGCAAGATCCCGCGAGGCAGTCACCAAGTACCAAGCAACAAGTACGAAAGCGCCCCGGTTCTCCCTTCTTATTCCGTCGTTTCGCTCATCAGTTTCAAGCAGTTTTTGCGTCAGCATGAATATCCATGCAAGGGATAGTCATCGTGGGACGCAGTCGTCGTTCGCCAATCCCGTGTAGTTCGGGATTCTGATTTAGCAACTGGAGTCACCGTGTCGGTTGCTCCACTCATGTATCTAGGAGGCTAAGTGCGCTCAACCCAAGAAATTTCCGTCAAATCTCCTGCCGCCTATGGCGTTTCCGCCGAGCTGGAAGGCTCCGCTGAAAGCCAGGCCGTTGCTTCCCAGACCGCTGGCCTGGGCGAATACCGCATCATCCGCCGCAATGGCGCCGTGGTCGGTTTCGAACCCTCCAAGATTTCCATCGCCGTGACCAAGGCCTTCCTGGCCGTCAACGGCGGCCAGGGTGCGGCTTCGGCGCGCGTGCGCGAGATGGTCGAGCAACTGACCACCAACGTGGTCTCGGCGCTGGTGCGCCGCCAGCCCACCGGCGGAACTTTCCACATCGAAGACATCCAGGACCAGGTCGAGCTGGCCCTGATGCGTTCGGGCGAGCATGACGTGGCGCGCGCCTACGTGCTCTACCGCGCCAAGCGCATGGAAGAGCGCGCCCAGCAAGGCGCCGCCACCAAGACCGAAGTGGTCGCACCGCAGCTGCACGTGACCGAAGACGGCCAGAGCCGTCCGCTGGACATCAATGAAGTGCGCTCCCTGATCGCCGCCGCCTGCGTCGGCCTGGAAGAGCACGTCGACGGCGAAGCCATCCTGGCCGAGACCGTCAAGAACCTGTACGACGGCGTGCCCGTCGAAGAGCTGTACAAGTCCGCCATCCTGGCTGCCCGCGCGCTGATGGAAAAGGACCCGGCCTACAGCCAGGTGACCTCGCGCCTGCTGATGCACACCATCCGCAAGGAAGTGTTCGGCAAGGAAGTGGCCCAGGCCGATGCACCGGCCGAGTACCTGGAATACTTCCCGCAATACGTCAAGAAGGGTATCGAAGCCGAGCTGCTCGACACCAAGCTGGCCCAGTTCGACCTGGCCAAGCTGGCCGCCGCCCTCAAGCCCGAGCGCGACCTGCAGTTCGGCTATATCGGCCTGCAGACCCTGTATGACCGCTACTTCCTGCACATCGGCGGCACCCGCATCGAAATGCCGCAGGCGTTCTACATGCGCGTGGCCATGGGCCTGGCATTGAACGAAATCGACCGCGAAACCCGCGCCATCGAGTTCTATGACCTGCTGTCGTCCTTCGACTTCATGAGCTCGACCCCGACCCTGTTCAACTCGGGCACCCAGCGTTCGCAGCTGTCCTCCTGCTACCTGACCACGGTGGCCGACGACCTCGACGGCATCTACGAAGCCATCAAGGAAAACGCCCTGCTGGCCAAGTTCGCCGGCGGCCTGGGCAATGACTGGACCCCGGTGCGCGCCCTGGGCGCCCACATCAAGGGCACCAATGGCAAGTCGCAAGGCGTGGTTCCCTTCCTGAAGGTGGTCAACGACACCGCCGTGGCGGTCAACCAGGGCGGCAAGCGCAAGGGCGCGGTGTGCGCCTACCTGGAAACCTGGCACATGGACATCGAGGAATTCCTCGAACTGCGCAAGAACACCGGCGACGACCGCCGCCGCACCCACGACATGAACACCGCGAACTGGATTCCCGACCTGTTCATGAAGCGCGTGATGGAAAAGGGCGAGTGGACCCTGTTCTCGCCGTCCGACACCCCGGACCTGCACGACAAGTTCGGCCGCGCCTTCGAAGAAGCCTACACCGCCTATGAAGCCAAGGCCGCCCGCGGCGAGCTGAAGCTCTTCAAGAAGGTGCAAGCCAACGACCTCTGGCGCAAGATGCTGTCGATGCTCTTCGAAACCGGCCACCCGTGGATCACCTTCAAGGATCCCTGCAACATCCGTTCGCCCCAGCAGCACGTGGGCGTGGTCCACAGCTCCAACCTGTGCACCGAGATCACCCTGAACACCAACGACAGTGAAATCGCCGTCTGCAACCTGGGTTCGGTGAACCTGCCGGCGCACCTGGTCAATGGCGAGCTGGACCATGCCAAGCTGCAAAAGACCATCCGCACCGCCATGCGCATGCTGGACAACGTCATCGACATCAACTACTACGCCGTCAAGAAGGCCCGTGACTCCAACCTGCGTCACCGTCCGGTGGGCATGGGCATCATGGGCTTCCAGGACTGCCTGCACATCAAGCGCGTGCCGTACGCCTCGATGGACGCCGTCGAATTCGCCGACCGCTCCATGGAAGCCGTCTGCTACTACGCCTACATGGCCTCGACCGAACTGGCTGAAGAGCGCGGCCGTTACGCTTCCTACCGCGGTTCGCTGTGGGATCGCGGCATCCTGCCGCAGGATTCCCTGAAGCTGCTGGCGCAAGAACGCGGCGGCTACCTGGAAACCGACAGCACCGAGACCCTGGACTGGGCCGCCCTGCGCGCACGCATCGCCGAACACGGCATGCGCAACTCGAACTGCGTGGCCATCGCCCCGACGGCGACCATCTCCAACATCATCGGCGTGTCCGCTTGCATCGAGCCGACCTACCAGAACCTGTACGTGAAGTCGAACCTGTCGGGCGAATTCACCGAGATCAACGAGTACCTGGTGCGCGACCTGAAGGCCCGTGGCCTGTGGGACGAAGTCATGGTTGCCGACCTCAAGTATTTCGATGGCAGCCTGGCCAAGATCGACCGCATCCCGCAAGACCTGCGCGACATCTACGCCACCGCCTTCGAAGTGGATCCGTCCTGGCTGGTGGAAGCCGCCTCGCGTCGCCAGAAGTGGATCGACCAGGCTCAGTCGCTCAACATCTACATGGCCGGCGCTTCCGGCAAGCGTCTGGATGAGACCTACAAGCTGGCCTGGCTGCGCGGTCTGAAGACCACCTACTACCTGCGCACCATCGGCGCCACCCACACCGAGAAGTCCACTTCCCGTGCGGGTGCCTTGAACGCCGTGGCTGTTGACGGCGGCGCTGGCGCCATGGCCTCGGCTTCCGGTACGGCCGTGCCGGCCGCCCCGATCGCTTCGGCTGCCACTGCTTCGGCGGCCTACGTGATGCCGAACCCGGGCGCGGCGATCGAAGCCGACGGTCCGGTCTGCACCATGCGTCCAGGCGATGCCGGTTTCGAAGAGTGCGAGGCCTGCCAGTAAATGTAAGTAATCCGGGCAGGGTCGAGACGGCCTGCTGATGAGGATGATCAAGGTCATCCGAGATGACGGCAGCTACACTGTCAACGTCCTGCCCACCCTAGCCGGCGCATCGCGGTGAACTTCACCGGATGCGCCGTTGTCACCTGATAGACACCCGCCGCGCCACGGTCATCCGACCCGCCGGCAGCGACCGATAAAGTAAAGAGGAACCACAGATGCTTTCTTGGGATGATGAAGCCAAGCAGCCGGCCCAGGCGCCGCGCACTCCTAACCTGCAGCCGCAACTGCAACCGGCCTTCGGCCAATCCAACGCCGCGCTGAATCCGGCGCTGATGGCCGGCAACAGCGAGCAGGTCGACACCACCCGCCGCGTCAATGCCGCCGACAAGCGCATCATCAACGGCCACACCGACGTCAACCAGCTGGTGCCCTTCAAGTACAAGTGGGCCTGGGACAAGTACCTGGCCGGCTGCGCCAACCACTGGATGCCGCAAGAGATCAACATGCAGCGCGACATCGAGCTGTGGAAGAACCCCAATGGCCTGACCGAAGACGAGCGTCGTCTGGTCAAGCGCAACCTGGGCTTCTTCGTCACCGCCGACTCGCTGGCGGCCAACAACATCGTGTTGGGCACCTATCGCCACATCACCGCCCCCGAGTGCCGTCAGTACCTGCTGCGCCAGGCCTTCGAAGAAGCGATCCACACCCACGCCTACCAGTACATCGTCGAATCGCTGGGCCTGGATGAAGCCGAGATCTTCAACGCCTATCACGAGGTCGCATCGATCCGCGACAAGGACGAGTTCCTCATTCCCTTCATCGATACGCTGACCGATCCTGAGTTCAAGACCGGCACGATGGAGAATGACCAGAAGCTGTTGAAGTCGCTCATCGTCTTCGCCTGCATCATGGAAGGTCTGTTCTTCTACGTCGGCTTCACGCAGATCCTGGCGCTGGGTCGCCAGAACAAGATGATGGGCGCGGCCGAGCAGTACCAGTACATCCTGCGTGACGAATCGATGCACTGCAACTTCGGCATCGACCTGATCAACACCGTGAAGATGGAGAACCCGCATCTGTGGACTCCTGAATTCCGCGAGGAGATCAAATCGTTGTTTTTACGCGCTGTGGAGTTGGAATATCGTTACGCAGAGGATACAATGCCGCGAGGCGTGCTCGGGTTGAACGCACCGATGTTCAAGAGCTACCTGCGATTCATCGCGAATCGCCGCGCACAGCAAATCGGATTGGACCCGCTGTTCGCACAAGAAGAAAATCCGTTCCCGTGGATGAGCGAGATGATCGACTTGAAGAAGGAGCGCAACTTCTTTGAGACCCGTGTCATCGAATACCAAACCGGGGGCGCACTGAGTTGGGAATGATGTGCAGTCTCGAAGCACTCTTCATCGAGACGTGATGCACAACAGTGGTCGGGTAGCTTGCAAGATGCCCGACTGCTGAAACGGAAAAGGCCTACGCCACATTAATGAACAGTCAGAGACCGAATCAATCTTCTCTGTTATCGCCGCTTAACCCCATCTTGTCGGGTCAGGCGGCTTTTCCTTTGAAAAACACCGAGGTTTTTCAGGAACGCGATTCCGACGCTAGCGTTTGAACACGCTGGCGTTTTTTTTGGTGTCGCGCCTGCTCCCGTAGTCGAAGTCTTCCTGCGCCATTGCGCGGGCACTACCGGAGGGGCGTCGCCAAGATAGCTGAAGCGCTGCATAGGTGAGGGGATGCAGCAGTTCAGCTGGTGCCGAATTCATTAGCGCAAGCGACAGGCTGCTTGTGCCGATGAATAGCTCGCCCGCGTCATCGCGATGTCGCGTGCGGGTTGCTTATATCAAGCTTGATTTTTTCCATTCACGTGAAGAAGGAGAAACAAAATGGCAACAGCAGCAAAGAAGACCGCGGCCAAGAAGCCGGCGGCAAAGAAGGCGGCAGCCGCCAAGGAAACCACCAAGAAGGTCGTCGCGGCTACTGCCAAGAAGACCGTGGCCAAGGCCGCCGTCAAGCCGGCAGCCGCCAAGAAGGCTGCAGCGCCGAAGAAGGCCGCTGCTCCGAAGAAGGCTGTGGCAACCAAGGCCGCCGCCAAGCCGGCAGCCGCCAAGAAGGCAGCAGCACCGAAGAAGGCAGTCGCTGCCAAGAAGCCGGTCGCCGCCAAGAAGGCAGCAGCACCGAAGAAGGCAGTCGCCGCCAAGAAGCCGGTCGCCGCCAAGAAGGCAGCAGCACCGAAGAAGGCAGTCGCCGCCAAGAAGCCGGTCGCCGCCAAGAAGGCAGCAGCACCGAAGAAGGCTGTCGCTGCCAAGAAGCCGGTCGCCGCCAAGAAGGCAGCAGCACCGAAGAAGGCAGTCGCCGCCAAGAAGCCGGTCGCCGCCAAGAAGGCTGCAGCTCCCAAGGCCGCTGCCAAGAAGGTCGCTGCTCCCAAGGCTGCCGCCGCCAAGAAGGTTGCAGCTCCCAAGGCCGCTGCCAAGAAGGTTGCTGCTCCCAAGGTCGCCGCCAAGAAGGTTGCCGCTCCCAAGGCCGCCGCCAAGAAGGTCGCTGCTCCCAAGGCCGCCGCTCCCAAGGCTGCAGCAGCCCCCAAGGCCGCCGCCGCCAAGAAGCCCGCCGTCAAGAAGGCCGCAGCACCGAAGAAGGCAGCTGCCAAGCCGGCAGTCGCTGCAGCACCGGCCGCCAAGACCGTGCTGAACCCGGCAGCCGCATGGCCGTTCCCGACTGGCAACAACCGTCCGTAATCACGGTTCGCGCCTAGTCTGATTCGTTCAGGCGAAAATGCCGCTGTGTGGCTTTATGCCATGCAGCGGTTTTTTTATGCCTGCGCGCCTGCGTGCGGCGCTTGTTGATGCAGGCATGGCTCTGGCAATGCCGCACAATGGCACAATATGGGCACCAGCGGGTTTGACCCGCATCCACGGCTTGGCGATTGCGCCAATGCGCTCTAGTATGTGCGCTGCCTCTCACTGATGGAGAACCCTGTGCTGCATAGTATTTTCATGTTGATCGTCAATGCCGTGGCCAGCATCCTGGCCGGCGTCATGCTCTTGCGCTTCTGGATGCAGGTGGTGCGCGTGCGTCCGCCGCAGTCGGTCGGTCAGTTCGTCTACCAGCTCTCGGACTGGCTGGTCAAACCGTTGCGCCGCGTGCTGCCTGGCGGCGCCTATGACTGGGCCAGCCTGTTGGGAGCCTTCCTGATCGTGGTGCTGGCGACCGTGGCCGCAGTTGGATTGCAGTCGGGCTTCGACTTCAAGATCATCTTCCTGCTCTCGCTGGAGCGCTTCGTCGAGTGGATCTGCTACGGCTTCATGGCCACGCTGATCATCGAGGCCATCTTCAGCTGGGTCAATCCCTACGCGCCGCTGGCGCCTTTCGTGCGGGCCTTGAATGAGCCGCTGCTGCGTCCGCTGCGCCGCGTGATCCCGCCGCTGGGCGGCGTGGACCTGTCGCCGCTGGTGCTGCTGATCCTCCTGCAGATCGCCGTGCGCGTGATCAGCACGCTGCTGTTCGCCCTGCTGTGAGGGCAGGCTGGCCGGACGCTCTGTTCGGCATCGCCATGGCAAAAGAGCCGGACTTCATCGTCCGGCTCTTTTTTTTCCTGGCTCAGCCTGGGCGATCCACACATCAGCGCTTCTGCGCAGCCGACCATTTCTCCAGCGCCTGCATGGTGTTTTCCACATGCTTTTCCGGATTCATGTCGGTGTACTCGTAGAGGATGGCATGGTCCGGCGTGATGACGTAGGAGGTGCGGCTGGCGTAGCCGGTCACCTTCAGGAACTGGGCGTCATAGGCCTTCATGATCTTCTTGTCGACATCGGCTGCCACCGCGAACTTGCTGCGGCATTCGCTGACGGAGAACTTGTTGAGTGTCTCGATATTGTCGCCCGACACGCCGATGACCGTCGCCCCCAGCGCCTTGTAGCGGTCCACCGCCTCGGCGAACAGATGGGCTTCGATGGTGCAGCCGGAGGTGAAGGCGGCCGGGTAGAAGTACAGCACTACCGGGCCTTTCTTGAGCGCTTCCGACAGGGTGAAGGTCGACACCTGCCCGCCCAGCGAGGCCGGCGCCGAGAATTCCGGCGCCTTCTCGCCCGGCTTGAGCGCGGCCGGCGCCGCCGGGCTGGCCAGCACCGCACCGAGCAGCGCCGCGCCGACAGCCAGTCCACGCAAGGTGGACAGTGACGGCAAGACCAGGGATGAACGATGCGGCATGATCAGTCTCCTTGAAGCGGACAGCGTTAGCGGGGCAAGACTCAAGCGAAGCGATAGCCAAAGGCCGCGTGGAAGCGCTCTTCGATTTCTGCCCTGGACGGCGCATGATTCTGCGGACCTTGCGAGGCGATCTTGAGCGACCCCATCAGGCTGGCCAGGCGACCGGTAGTCTCCCAGTCATAGCCCTCGGTCAGGCCAAAAAGCATGCCCGCACGGAAGGCATCGCCACAGCCGGTGGGATCGGCGATGCGGTCGGCCGGGACGCAGGGGATGTCGAACTTCTTGCCCCCCTCGAAGATGTCAGCACCCAGTTCGCCACGCGTGACAATCAGGGCCTTGGTACGTTCGGCGATCTGCGCCAGCGACAGGCCGGTGCGGGCGGTCAGCAGCTCGGCTTCATAGTCGTTCACGGCGACATAGGTGGCCAGGTCGATGAAGTTCTTCAGGTCCTCGCCATCGAACATGGGCATGCCCTGGCCCGGATCGAAGATCAGCGGGATGTTCAGCTCGGCCGCCTGCTGCGCGTGCTGCAGCATGCCGTCACGGCCATCCGGAGCGACGATGGCGAACTTGACCGGGCCTGCATCGGCGACCTTGTTCTCGTGGGACCAGGTCATCGCACCCGGGTGGAAGGCGGTGATCTGGTTGCTGTCGGCGTCGGTGGTGATGAAGCACTGCGCGGTGAAGGAGCTGTCGATCTGACGTACGCAGCGGGTGGAAATGCCCAGCTCGGCGAAGCGTTCCAGATACGGTGCGCTGTCCAGTCCCACGGTAGCCATGATGACCGGGTCGCCGCCCAGCAGCTTGAGGTTGTAAGCGATGTTGCCGGCGCAGCCACCGAACTCGCGGCGCATGGTCGGCACGAGGAAGGAGACATTGACCTTGTGTAACTGGTCGGCCAGCAGCGCTTCGGCGAAGCGGCCCTCGTATTGCATGATGTTGTCGTAGGCGAGGGAACCGCAGATGAGAGAGCTCATGGGAATGGACGCAAGAAGTGACTGATGCCGCATTGTAGAAGAAAAGCGGTGTTCAGGCTGGCTTTGATGCGTCCGGTGTGCGCGGACGGGAAGGGCAGGCTCAGGGATAGAACAGGTAGACGCGGTAGCCCGAGACCAAGGCATCCTTGAGTTCAAAGTTCAGCTTGATCTGCTGTTCGCTGTCGGCCGCGATGCCGCGATCGATCTGGCGGGCGTTAGGCAGGTAATCGCGTGGACGGAAGACCCGGCGCACCACGGCTTTCTCGTCATCATTGTTGAGCGTGAGTTCCAGGTGCGGCCAGGCTTGTGCGCCGGGACCGCGATTGCGCATGACCACCGTCAGCGCATAGACGTTCTGGTTGGGCGGCACGACCTGCAGTTCATTGGCTTCCAGCGACAGGCGGTCAATCTCGGCCGGCAGGCCGACGCTGCAATGCAGGGCCACGCACATGCCGTTGAGCATGGGGCGCACAGGCGGCAGGGCTTCGGCCAGGGGATTGCGCCAGTAATAGAGCGCTTGCAGCAGCAGCACCGGCACCATCACGCCGGCCAGGATCATCATGATGACCTTGAGCACGCGTCCGGCCCGCTCGCGGCGTTCGACACGCCTGACGAAGCCGGGCAGTTCGGCATCGTCTTCGCTGTCGTCGGCTGCGCTGTGGTCAGCTGCGGAGAGCTGGTCTGGTTCGTCCTCATGACCGCGGAGGTGATGCACATCTTCCTCATCCAGGCGCGACGTGGCCGGGCCGAAGGCCGCGTCGATATCGGCTGCGCTGACGATCTCGTCGTCCGTGCTGGAAGAGCGGCGCAACAACGCTGCGCCCCCGGCAGGTGCTGTCGGGATCTCGTCGGCGACGGGGAAGGGAGGCAATGCGTCGGCCTCATCCCGCTTGTCTTTATCCACAGCTGCTGGCGACTTCAGCGGTGCGCCCAGGTCAGGGATGTAGCCGGGACTGGTCGGCGAGCGAAACACCTTGGGCTCGGCGATCACTGGGATGGCTGCAGGAACCGGTGCGGGAACTTGCACCGGCGGGGGCGGTTCGGCACTGACCGGGGCGGTGCCGCTGGAAACGGGGATGGCGTGGACGGGCGCAGACGGCTGTGGCGCGGGTCCGCGCGTCGCCATCGGGCTGGCGGGAACCGGCGATGGCGCCGGTGTTGGCGTGGCGGGGGCCGCAGCGGCGCTGGGCGTCATCACGCCGGCCTGGGCCTTGCTGCCCGGTGCGGGCTGGTAATGGCCGTCGGCCACGCTGGCCTCGACCAGATAGTCATTGCCATTGAAGACCTGGCGGCAACTGCCGCAGCGGACCAGGCCGCCACGCAGTTTGAGCTGGTCGCTGACGACCCTGAAGATGGTCAGGCAGTGCGGACACTGGGTCGCCAACGCCATCGATTACTCCGGCAGGCGGCCTGCCAGCGCCACCCAGCCTTCATGCGCGGCCCACACGTTGAGCGCGATGTAGGGCGCATAGGTGGCGATGACTTCCTGCGCCTGGCGTTCCAGCACGCCGGACAGCACCAGCGAACCGCCCGCGCGTACGCGACCGGCCAGCATGGGGGCCATCAGTTGCAGCGGGCCGGCCAGGATGTTGGCGACCACCACGTCAAAGCGTTCGCCCTCCGGATGCGCCTGGGCAAAGGGTTCCGGCAGGTAGTAGGTGGCCGTGCAGTGATTGCGCTCGGTATTGTGATGCGCCGCTTCCAGCGCCTGCGGATCGATGTCCACCCCGATCACCTGGGGCACGCCGATCTTGGCCGCCACCAGCGCCAGGATGCCCGAGCCGCAGCCGTAGTCCAGCAGCGTGCCGGCCTCGGTAGCATTGGCTTCCAGCCATTCCATGCACAGTCGGGTGGTGGGATGGCTGCCGGTGCCGAAGGCCAGACCGGGGTCCAGCTCCAGCACCAGCGCGTCCGGATCGGCGGGGGCTTCGTGCCAGCTCGGCACCACCCAGATGCGCTTGCCGATATGGATGGGCTCGAACTGGGATTGCGTCAGACGCACCCAGTCCTGCTCTTCCACCACGCGGGTGGAGAAGGGCAGGGCATAGTCCAGGCCGATGGCCTTGGCCGCATCCATGACGATGGTGGCGTGGTCGGCATCCTTGCCGGCCAGCGCTACCACGCGGCTGCGATCCCAGGCGGCTTCCTCCGGCTCCATGCCGGGTTCGCCGAAGAGCGGACGCTCGGCGTCCGTCCCTTCATCCGCATCTTCCACCGACACCGACAGGGCGCCAGACTCCATCAGGGCGTCGGACAATGCCTCCGCCTCTTCCCGCGCCACTTCGATGACGATTTCTACCCAAGCCATGCTCGCCTGCCTTTGCTGATGAGGTGTTGCTGCTGTCTTGCTTACTTCTTGATGGCCTTGTCCGCTTCCGGGGAAGCCGGACGTTCCGACAACTTATGTTCCAGATAATGGATATTGGTTCCACCTTCGAAGAAGCGCGCATCCACCATCAGTTCGCGGTGCAGCGGGATGTTGGTCGAAATGCCCTCGACCACCATTTCCGACAGCGCGATCTGCATGCGGCGGATGGCCTGCTCGCGGGTGGCGCCATAGGCGATCACCTTGCCCACCATGGAATCATAGTTGGGCGGCACGAAGTAACCCGAGTAGGCGTGCGAATCGACGCGGATGCCAGGACCACCCGGCACGTGCCAGGCGGTGATGCGGCCCGGCGAGGGGATGAACTTGAACGGATCCTCGGCGTTGATGCGGCACTCGATGGCGTGGCCCTTCAACTCGATGTCGCGCTGGCGATAGCGCAGCTTCTCGCCGGCGGCGATGCGGATCTGTTCCTGCACGATGTCCACGCCCGTGATCATTTCGGTCACCGGGTGTTCGACCTGCACGCGGGTGTTCATCTCGATGAAGTAGAACTCTTCGTTTTCGTACAGGAATTCGAAGGTGCCGGCGCCACGGTAGTTCATCTTGCGGCAGGCTTCGGCGCAGCGCTCGCCGATCTTCTCGATGATCTTGCGCGGGATGCCCGGTGCAGGCGCTTCCTCGATGACCTTCTGGTGGCGGCGCTGCATGGAGCAGTCGCGCTCGCCCAGCCAGATGGCTTGCTTGTGTTCGTCGGCCAGGATCTGGATTTCCACGTGACGCGGATTTTCCAGATACTTCTCCATATAGACTTCCGGATTGCCGAAGGCAGCGCCGGCTTCCGTCTTGGTCATGGTCACCGCATTGATCAGCGCGGCTTCGGTATGCACCACGCGCATGCCGCGGCCACCGCCGCCGCCAGCGGCCTTGATGATGACCGGATAGCCGATCTTGCGGGCGATCTGGACGATTTCCTTGGGATTGTCCGGCAGCGCGCCGTCCGAACCCGGCACGCAGGGCACGCCGGCACGGATCATGGCTTGCTTGGCCGAGACCTTGTCGCCCATCATGCGGATGTTTTCTGCGCGCGGGCCGATGAAGACGAAGCCCGACTTTTCCACACGCTCGGCAAAGTCGGCGTTTTCCGACAGGAAGCCATAGCCGGGGTGGATCGCCTGGGCGTCCGTGACCTCGGCGGCGCTGATGATGGCCGGCATGTTCAGGTAGGACAGGGTCGACGGGGCCGGGCCGATGCAGACCGACTCATCGGCCAGCTTCACGTACTTGGCTTCGCGGTCGGCCTCGGAGTGCACGACCACGGTCTTGATGCCCAATTCGCGGCAGGCGCGCTGGATACGTAGGGCAATTTCGCCACGGTTGGCGATGAGGATTTTTTCAAACATAAAGGATTGAAGCGTCGCTAGGATCAAGCGTTATAGGTTCGGGAAGCAGGCCGCTGCGGGCGGCCGCATCTGGCCAGGCCGGGGACGATACGCGATCAGCCCAGCACGAACAGCGGCTGGCCGAATTCCACCGGCTGGCCGTTTTCCACCAGGATCTGCTTGACCACGCCACCCTTGTCGGTGTCGATCTCGTTGAGCAGCTTCATTGCTTCGATGATGCACAGGGTGTCGCCTTCCTTGACTTCCTTGCCCACTTCCACGAAGGCCGGTGCGCCCGGCGCGGAGGAGCGGTAGAAGGTGCCGACCATGGGCGACTTGACGATATAGCCTTCCGGCACGGCGGCGGCAGCCGGCGCGGCAGCGGGGGCTGCCACCGGAGCAGCGGCGGCGACGGGCGCGGCGGCCGGTGCGTAGGCTTGCTGTTGCGGCACCATCACGACCTGATTCTGGGTATTCGGGGACGATTTGACGATCCTGACCTTGCTTTCGCCTTCGGTGACTTCCAGCTCTTCGATGGCCGATTCAGCAACCAGGTCGATCAGCGTCTTGAGTTTTCGTAAATCCATTTGAATCCCTCGGAATGTAGATTGAGTAGTGTTAAAAGAAGCGCCGGCGCGAGCTGCGGCCGGCGGGTCCAGTCAGATGATGCAGTCGGTGAAGCGATCCATGGGCGCAGGCCGGAAAACGGCCCGCAAGGCCGTCAGGATTGACGCAGCCAATGGTCGACGGCCATGCGATAGCCATCCACCCCAAAGCCGCACAGGACTGCCCGGGCAATGCCGGACAGGTAGGAAAAATGCCTGAATTCCTCGCGCTGGTGAATATTGGAGATATGCACTTCCACGAAAGGGATGGCCACCCCGGCCAGCGCATCGCGCAAGGCCACGCTGGTATGGGTCAGTCCGCCCGGATTGATGATGATCCCGTCCACGCCCTCGCTGCGGGCCTGATGGATGCGGTCGATCAGCGCGCCTTCATGATTGCTCTGGAAGGCGACCAGGCTAGCGCCTGCGGCGCGGGCCTGTTCTTGCGCACGCTGTTCGATATCGGCCAGCGTGGTGGAACCGTAGACTGCCGGCTCCCGGGTCCCGAGCAGATTCAGGTTCGGACCATTGAGCAGGAGTAGCTGTTTTGCCATGGAGATTAAGCTCCGTTTGACGACGATGCGCGCATTTTGCCGTCAAATGCCATCAATTGGCAAGAAAAACTTTCTTTTTCGCAGATTTTCTCGAATTTACAGCTGGGAGAGGTCCTGGCGCAGTTCGTCGAACTTCAGACGACCCAGGTAGATCTTCTTGACGTTGCCGTCCTTGCCCACCAGAGCGGTGAACGGAAGACCGCCCGCCTGATTGCCGAATTGCCGCAGCAAATCGGTGGCGCCGGTTCCGGCAACGAAGAGAGGATAGCGGATTTGGTACTTTTGCGCAAACTTGCCGATATTTTCCTGGCTATCGACGCCAATTCCGAGGATCTGCACCGGCGCGATTTCTTGCTGCAGAGCCGTCAGCTCGGGCATTTCCTCCACGCAAGGGCCGCACCAGGTGGCCCAGAAGTTCACGATCAGCGGCTTGCCCCGATACTGCGCCAGCGACTGCATCTGCCCGGTAGCGTCAGGCAGCGACTGCGCCAGCAGGCGGTTCAGCGCCTGGGTCTCGGCGGACTCGGCCGGATGGGCGCGATGGCTGGCGTACAGGCCGATCCCCACACAAACGACGGCAACCACGGCCAACAGGATCACATTGCGCAGCTTTTTCATCAATCTTCTTCCTTGCAGGTCTCATCGATCAGGGCGGCCAGGGCGTTGGCATCGCCGCGTTCGGCGCGCTTGCCAGGCGCCGCACGCAGGCTGCCGCGCAGATCGTCCTCCTCATATAGGGCCAGGTGGGCCAGTTCCGGATCGGCTCCGCGCTGGGGCAACAGGAAACTCAGGGTTTCCACCGGCTGGCCGGTGCGGAAGTGCGCCGTCTCGCCCACTTCGAAATTCACGTTCTTGTTGAGCAGGAAGATTTCCACATCCTTGGCGCTGGGAGAGAACAGTTGCAGATGGATGTCGGAATGCTCCCCGGCGGTGCCATTCCAGACCGCGCCGGTAATATAGGGATTGAAGGCCTGCAGGTCCTGCATCACCTGCAGCGCCACCTGGCGCAGGTGCAGCAGCCGCGCCGGCTGCGTATCGGCGAAGAACAATTCATTGTAGACACGCACTTCCTCTTCGATCTGCTCGTTATCGGGCATGATCTCGCCGCGTACTTTCTGGTTGCCCAGGATCTGCCGCGCGGCCTTGCGCTTGGCGCTGCCATAGTCGGCGCCATCTTCGGCGATCATGCGGGCGGCAGCGGCGGCGATCTCGGCGCGCAGCTGCTCGGTGGGGGAGGTGAATTCAGACATGGGCCACATGATACCCGTTGCGCGCCATGGCTGCGCTCCTGGGTACGGGTCAGCTACCGCTCCACTTGGCCGCCCGCCTGGCCAGGGTGGCCTGAGGGCTCTCGCCGAACTGCTTCTTGTAATAGCGCATGAACAGGTAGAGATGGGTGAAGCCCCAACTCAATGCAATGTGCTGGATATCAGCAGGAACGGCCGGATCCAGCAGGTCTTCGCGCACACGCCCCAGGCGCTGGGTGCGCAGGAACTCCATCGGTGTCATTTCCTTGTAGCGACGAAAGCCCGACTGTAGCGAGCGCACGCTGATGGCGGCATGCGCGGCGATGTCGGCCAGGGTGATCGGTGCGGACAGCCTGGCCATGATGAACTCCACGGCGCGCTTGATCTGGCGCGGCGCGGGCGCGGGTGGCCGGCGCGTCAGGGCGTGCGAATGATTGTGCGGCAGGTTGTGCAGGATCAGGTAGGAGGCCGCCTGCAGCAGATTGGCCATGGCCAGCGGCGCATTCTTCAGCGGCGCTGACCCACCCAGGCCTTCGGCGATGAGTTCGCCCAGGGACGCCAGCGGAGCCAGCACATGGGCGTCGTGCACCAGCGGTGACTGGAAACGCAATTGCCGGTGCACCGGCGCCTCCAGCAGCTGGGACAGATTGTGCGTCATGCAATGCATGGAGAAAAAGAAGCCCGTGCCCGAGGATGAGCCCAGGCTGGCGAGCTGCTGCATCCGAGCCAGGTCCAGCATGATGGCGCTGCCACTGCGGCAATGGATCAGGCCCTCGGCCGCGCGCCAGTGCAACTCGCCGCTGCGCGGAATGTAGAGACTATAGCCCTCGGCCTCGGGGATGCTGAGCATGACCCATCCAGAGGCGGTCATGGAACGGTAGAGCCCCCCCTCGGGCAGCAGGAAATATTCGCCTTCATATTGGACCGTGGCGTGTGGCGCATTCAGGTTCTCGATCTTGACACCGGTGGTGCGCAAAAAGGTGTCGGCATGGTGCGGGTCGGACAGATCGACCTTGGTGCTTGAGCCCAGGGCAGAAAAAGAGGCTTGGTTTTTGATGCGGCTTTCAATGAGAAAAGCACTCAGCGGCATTTTCTGTTGCATCCAGGGCAAATCAAGACAGGGAGCATGTCGATTTAAGTCAGAAAATGTTTAATGAATATGTAAGTTTTTACTGTGATTCTCTCTCAAGCCCTGGAGCTTCCTTCCACGGAAACGAAGCGCGCCGAAAAAATGCGCAGGAATTTTTCGGCGCGCCGGAACCTTGGTGAGGAAGCGGTTAAGTTCGGTCTATCGCGTACGCAGCAGACCGGTTTTGGCCATGGGGTCGGGCGTACTTTTCTTGCGCATCCGACTATGAAAAGGGGAAGTCATGAACTGGTTCTACAATCGCAGGATCGCCACCAAGCTGTTGCTGGCCTTTGCCTGCGTGCTGCTGTTGACAGGCGGGCTGGGCATTTTTTCCATTGTCCAGTTGCACAAGGTGAACCAGGCGGCCACGGAGCTGGCCACCAACTGGCTGCCCAGCATCCGCTCGCTCAATGACATGAAGGTGGCGCTCTCGCGCGTGCGGGCCAACCAGGCCCAGCTGGCGCTCTACGATGGCGATGAAAAGCAGAGCAGCGCAGTCATCGGCCTCATGAACAAGAACCTGGAAGCCCTGGCGGAGGCGCGCAAGCAGTACACGGGCCAGATCTCCGAGCCGGGTGAAAAAGCACTGTTTCCTGGCGTCAATGCGCGTATCGACAAATTCATTGCATTGCACGGTGACACGCTGGCCGCCGTTCGGGCCGGCAAGCTGGACGAGGCCAAGCGCCTGCTGCTGGGTCCGGCCTTCGAGAACTACCTGAGCCTGCTCAACGATCTCGACAAGCTGGCCCAGGTCAACCTGGATGGCAGCGTCCAGTCCACCCGCAGCGCCGAGACCACCTATGACCAGGCGCAGGTGTGGGTCGTGGCCATCCTGATCGGCGCATTGCTGGCAGGCCTGGCCCTGGCCTTGTTCATCGCCCGGGTAATTGCCACGCCCTTGCGCAGCGCGGGCGAGTTTGCCCATCTCATTGCCGCCGGTGACCTCACTGCCGACATCACCGCCCGCTCCGACGATGAAACCGGGCAACTGACTGCCGCGCTGGCGGCCATGAATACCAGCCTGCGCCGCATCGTCAGCCAGGTCAGGAGCGGCACCGACGCCATCGCCACCGCCTCGGGCCAGATTTCCAGTGGCAACCTGGACCTCTCCAGCCGCACCGAAGAGCAGGCCAGTTCGCTGGAAGAGACCGCCTCGGCCATGGAAGAACTGACGTCCACCGTGCGCCAGAATGCCGAGAATGCGCGCCAGGCCAACCAGCTGGCGCTGAGCGCCTCGACCATCGCCGAGGAGGGCGGCAAGGTGGTCAGCCAGGTCATCGAGACCATGGGCAGCATCGATGCGTCTTCCAAGAAGATCGTGGACATCATCAGCGTGATCGACAGCATCGCCTTCCAGACCAATATCCTCGCGCTGAATGCGGCGGTGGAAGCGGCCCGTGCCGGCGAGCAAGGGCGCGGCTTTGCCGTGGTCGCCACCGAAGTGCGCTCGCTGGCCCAGCGTTCGGCCACCGCCGCCAAGGAGATCAAGACCCTCATCGACAACTCCGTGCAGCAGGTCGGCCTGGGCAGCGGGCTGGTGCAGAAGGCCGGGGTGACCATTTCCGAGGTGGTGTCCAGTGTGCAGCGGGTCACCGATGTGATGTCCGAGATCTCGGCGGCCAGCGGCGAGCAGACCCAGGGTATCGAGCAGGTCAACCAGGCCATTACCCAGATGGATGAGGTGACCCAGCAGAATGCCGCCCTGGTGGAAGAGGCGGCCTCGGCATCGCAGTCGCTGTCGCACCAGGCCCAGCGACTCTCGGAGCTGGTCGGAGTGTTCCGCCTGCCTGGCGCAGCGCGGCAGCAAGTTCCCGAGGTGGCCGTTGTGGCCACTGCGGCGCCCGCCTACACGCCGCGACGCCCAGCAGTGGCCGGCGCCACGTCAACGGCTACGCCCGCGCTGGCCGTGGCGCAGGGGCCGGATGAACAATGGGAAACCTTCTGAGGCAGCGATGAGCAAGCCCGACAACGCAGAGCTGGACCGCATCCGGCGTGAGCTGGCGGAGGTCTATCATGAGGCCGCCTGGAAGGCGGCGGCCCTCATCACCCGGGCCAGCGCGGTCAGAGATGGTCTGGACCAGCCGTTGGAACCGGATGAATGGGAAAGCCTGCGACTGATCCTCAACCGCCTCAACAGCGCCGCCCGTCATGCCGAGCAGGTGCTCAGGCACATCAGGCGACCGTTCGGGCCGGATCGCTGCTGCGCCGGTGAGGCCGGGCTGGAGCCGGAGGACCTGCCGGCCGCCTTGCGCAGCCAGGACAAGGGCATCGCTTGAGCCCGCCGCGTCGCCGGGGGTAGGGAGGAGCCGCCGGCTCAGGTAAAATCTTGGGATTACACCCCAAGATTCGCTATGCATATACATATCCTCGGCATCTGCGGCACCTTCATGGGCGGCCTGGCCGTGCTGGCCAAAGAGGCTGGTCATACGGTGACCGGCTGCGACGCCAACGTCTATCCGCCGATGAGCACCCAGCTCGAAGCCCAGGGCATCACGCTGACCCAGGGCTTCGATGCCGCCCAGGTGGAGCTCGAGCCCGACCTGTTCGTCATCGGCAATGTCGTCTCGCGCGGCAATCCCCTGATGGAAGAAATCCTCAATCGCGGCCTGCCCTATGTGTCCGGTCCGCAATGGATGGGCGAGAACATCCTGCAAGACAAATGGGTGCTGGCCGTGGCCGGCACGCACGGCAAGACCACCACCTCGGCCATGCTGGCCTGGGTGCTGGAACATGCCGGTTATCAACCTGGCTTCCTGATCGGCGGCGTGCCGATGAACTTTGGCGTCTCGGCCCGCCTGGGCAGCGATGGCCAGGGCGGTCCTGCGCCTTTCTTCGTCATCGAAGCCGATGAATACGACACCGCCTTCTTCGACAAGCGCAGCAAGTTCGTCCACTACCGCACCCGCACGGCGGTCCTGAACAACCTCGAATACGACCACGCCGACATCTTCCCGGACCTGGCCGCCATCGAGACCCAGTTCCATCATCTGGTGCGCACCGTGCCCGGCATCGGCCGCCTGATCGTCAATGGCCGCGAGCCGGCCTTGCAGCGTGTGCTGGCGCGTGGCTGCTGGAGCGAGCGCGAAGACTTCGGCGTGGCCCAGGGCCAGTCGGGCTGGTCGCTGCTGACCCATGAAGATGGCCGTTTCGATGTCTTCTTCGATGGCCAGACGCAAGGCACCGTGGAGTGGCAACTGACCGGCGAGCACAACCGCATGAATGCGCTGGCGGCCATTGCCGCTGCCCGTCACGTGGGCGTGCCGGTGGCCCAGGCCATTGCGGCGCTGGGCGCGTTCCAGAGCGTCAAGCGGCGCATGGAACTGCGCGGCAGCGCCAATGGCGTGGCCGTCTACGACGATTTCGCCCACCATCCCACCGCCATCGCCACCACCGTGGCCGGCCTGCGCAAGAAGGTCGGCGCGGCGCGCATCCTGGCCGTGCTGGAGCCGCGCTCCAACACCATGAAGCTGGGCACCATGAAGCAAGCCCTGCCGGGCAGCCTGGCCGACGCCGACCTGGTCTTCGGTTTCGGCGCCCACACCGGGCGCGACGCGCTGGGCTGGGATCTGGGCGAGGCGCTGGCCCCGCTGGGCGCCAAGGCGGCCGCCTTCGACGACCTGGCTGCGCTGGTGCAGGCCGTCAAGGCTGCGGCGCGGCCCGGCGACCATGTGCTGGTGATGAGCAATGGCGGCTTCGGCGGCGTGCACCAGAAGCTGCTGGACGCCCTGGCATGATTCTCTACCTGCACGGCTTCCGCTCTTCGCCGCAGTCGTACAAGGCGCGCCTGATGGGGCAGCGCATGGCCGACCTGGGGTTGCAGGAGCACTACCTCTGCCCGCAATTGCCGGCCTCGCCGGCAGCGGCCATTGCCCTGGCTGGCGCGCTGGTGGCGCAGGTGGAACCGGCGCAACTGACCGTGGTCGGTTCTTCCCTGGGCGGCTTCTACGCCACCTGGCTGGCCGAACGGCTGGGCTGCCGCGCCGTGCTGCTGAACCCGGCCGTCAAGCCGCCGCGTGACCTGGAGTCGTATGTGGGCGTGAGCACCCAGTACCACTCCGATGAACCCTTCGAATTCAAGCACGAGTACATCGCCGAGCTGCAAGCACTGGTCGTGCCGGCCATCACCCGGCCCGAGCGCTATTTCCTCATCGCCGCTACCGGCGACGAGGTGCTGGACTGGCGCGAGATGGTGGCGCACTACCCGCTGGCGCGCCAGACCGTGATCCAGGGCAGTGACCACGGCATTGCCGAATTTGCCGATTACCTGGATGAGGTGCTGGCCTTCTGCGGCGTCGATCCCCACCGCAAGGCGGTGTCCTGATGCCGCGTGGTGTAGGCCGGGCCCGCTGGATGGCGCACCCGCAGGCGCTGGCAGGGCAACTGGCCGAGCAGGGCGGCGTGGCGCGGCGTACCCGCGCCTGGTTGTCCGATCCGGGTTCCATGACCTTGAAGCTCAAGGCCCGCACCGCGCATTTCACGGTGCGCCTGCTGCGCCAGCGCCCCGGCCCCATCCTGGCCGACGAGCATGCCGCACTGGGCGTGCCGGCCCGCAGCCGGGTGGTCGAGCGCGATGTGATCCTGCATTGCGACGGCCAGCCGGTGGTGTTCGGGCACACCGTCTTGTCCACCGCTTCGGTGAAGTCGGATTGGCCCTTCTTCAGCAAGCTGGGCAACACCCCGCTGGGGGCCAACCTGTTCTTTGATCCGCTGGTGGGGCGCAGCCCTATCCAGTATGCTCGCCTGGCAGCCGATCACCCTCTGATGCGCCGCATCGTGCAGGCCCTGCCTGGCTTGCCCTTGCCTCCCAGCCTCCTGGCGCGCCGCTCCCTGTTTACCCGGCGCGGCGGCGTGCTGATGGTTACCGACGTTTTCCTGCCGGCGCTGGAGCCCTTGATGCGCTCCCGGCCGGCCCATGCACCCGATTGAAAAGCGATAGACGCAGATGAATTTACTGTTCGAAGAATCCGGCGATTTCAAGGCCGGCTCCATCATGACCCAGCAGGGCGAGTCCTACCAGGTCGAGATGGCCTCCGGCAAGCGCGCCAAGGTCAAGGCGCGCGACGCACTGCTGCAGTTCGCGACCCCGGCGCCGCAGGAACTGCTGCAACAGGCCCAGGCCATCGCCGAGGAGATCGACCTGGACTTCCTCTGGGAAGTGGCCGGCGAGGAAGAATTCGGCTTCACCGAACTGGCTACCGACTACTTCGGCCATGCCCCGCTGCCGCCCGAGGCGGCCGGCCTGCTGTTGCGCCTGCACAATGCGCCGATCTACTTCTACAAGAAGGGCCGCGGCCGCTACAAGGCCGCCCCGCAAGCCTCGCTGCAGGCCGCGCTGGCCGGACTGGAAAAGAAGAAGCAGCAACTGCTGGCGCAAGCGGCCTATGTGGACGAACTCAAGGCCCACAAGCTGCCGCAGGCGTTTGCCCCGATCGCGCTGCAACTGCTGTTCAAGCCCGACAAGAACAGCATCGAATTCAAGGCCCTGGACGCCGCCGCCAAGGAAATGCAGACCACGCCGCAGCGCCTGATGCTGGCCGCCGGCGGTGTCGCTTCGCCCAAGGATCTGCACTATGCGCGCTTCCTGTTCGAGCATTTCCCCCGTGGCACCGGTTTCCCCGCCATCGATATTCCTGCGCCGCCCACGGACCTGCCCACGGCCGACGTGCAGGCCTTCTCCATCGACGACGTCACCACCACCGAGATCGACGACGCGCTGTCGGTCACGCGCCTGCCTGACGGCAAGCTGCGCGTGGGCATCCACATCGCCGCCCCGGGCCTGGCCATCAAGCGCGGCGACGCCATCGATGCGATTGCCCGTGCGCGCATGTCCACCGTCTATATGCCGGGCGAAAAGATCACCATGCTGCCTGACGAGCTGGTGGCCGCCTATACCCTGGACGCCGGCGCGGCGCGGCCGGCCCTCTCGCTCTACGCTACGCTGGACGCCACCAACTGGGCCGTGCTGGCCACCGAGACCCGTGCCGAACTGGTGCCGATCACGGCCAACCTGCGCCACAACGATCTCGACGAGCTGGTCACCGAGGAAGCGCTGGCCGAGAATCGCGGCGAGTATCCGCACAAGGATGAGATCGCGCTGCTGTGGCAATGGGTGCAATTGCTGGAGCAGGGCCGCATGGCCAAGCGCGAGAGCTTCGGCCTGCGGCCGGAACAGAACAATCGCGTGGACTTCAACTTCTACGTCGAGGACGACGTGGTCAGCATCGTGCGCCGCCGTCGCGGTGCGCCGCTGGACAAGATCGTGGCCGAACTGATGATCTTCGCCAACAGCACCTGGGGCAAGCTCATGGCCGACCATGGCGTGCCCGGCATCTACCGCGCCCAGGGTGGCGGCGCCGGCGGCTGGGCCGCCAAGATGCAGGTGCGCATGGTGACCCACGCCGCGCCCCACCAGGGCCTGGGGGTGGATCAATACGCCTGGAGCACCTCGCCGCTGCGGCGCTACACCGACCTGGTCAACCAGTGGCAGATCCTGGCCTGCATCGAGCATGGCGTGACGGCGCCGCTGGTGGCGCCCTTCAAGCCGCGCGATGCCGACCTCTTCGCCATCGTCTCCGGCTTCGACGCCGCCTATTCCGGCTATGCCGACTTCCAGTCCACCATGGAACGCTACTGGTGCCTGCGCTGGCTGGCCCAGGAAAACGCCCGTGTGGTCGACGCCGTGGTGTTGAAGGACGAGATCCTGCGCCTGGTCGATATCCCCCTGGTGTTGCGCATGCCGGGCCTGCCGCAGCTGGCGCGCGGCCTGCAGGTCAAGCTGGACCTGCTGCGCTGGGACGAGGTCGACCTGACCGTGGAGGCGCGCCTGCTGGAAGTGCCGGCCGCCGCTGCCCAGGCCGTGGACGCCGACCTGGGCGAGGAGGACGAAGACCTGCTCGAAGGGATGGCGGCGCTGGGCGAGGAAGAGGCCCCGCCGCCAGAGGAGCCGGCGGCGTCGCTGGCAGCCGATGAGAACCCGCCCGCTGAAGCGGCCCAATGATGCGCTGCTGGCGTAGAATTGCACTTTGCGCTGTGCGCAGCTGTCTTTTCTTTCCTGCTGTGAATCTGTGAATCCGTTTGCCCAACATCGTCTGCTGAGCGTGGCGCTGGGCGTCTCGCTGCTGGTGCATGGCCTGATGCTGGCCGTGCATTTCGCCGCGCCCGACGCATTCCGCCTCAAGCCATCCGACCCGGATCTCGAGGTCATCCTGGTCAACGCCAAGCATGACAAGAAACCGGTCAATGCCCAGGCGCTGGCGCAGGCCAATCTGGACGGCGGCGGCAACGCCGAGGACGGCCGCGCCAAGTCGCCGTTGCCGGACATGCAGCGGGTCGACAGTGGCGACAGCGTCAAGGCGGCGCAGCGCAAGGTGGTGGAGCTGGAACAGCAGCAGCGGCGGATGATGGCGCAACTGAAACAGTCGCAGCAGCATGTGGCCAGCGCCGAGCAGCAGAAGCAGACCGAAGCGCCGCAGCTCAACGCGCGCGACATGATCGAGACCGCGCGCGCCATGGCCCGCATGGAGGCCGAGGTGGCCCGCGACATCGAGCAATACAACAAGCGCCCGAAGAAAACCCAGATCACGCCCAGCACCCGTGAAGTGGGCTATGCCCAGTATTACAAGACCCTGCAGGACAAGATCGAGAAGGTCGGCACGCTGAACTTCCCCACCAAGGATGGCAAGAAGCTCTACGGCGAATTGCTGATCGTCATTCCGGTGTTCCAGGATGGCAGCATCTACGAGCGCGATGGCGGCGTGGTGGTCAAGTCCAGTTCCGGCAATGCCGCGCTGGACCAGGCGGCGGTGGCCATCGTGCGCCGCTCGGCGCCCTTTGGCCGCTTCCCCGACAATATGCGTACGGGCGGCCGCGATGACGTCTGGGAAATCATCACGCGCTTCCGTTTCACGCGCGACCAGGGTTTGCAGGCGCAACTGGGGGGCGGTTGACGGGCTGCTCAGCGGCGGCACCGGACAGCCGCAACGGCATCGGACCGACACAACATACAACAAGCGAACAGCGAACAGGCGAACCAACATGGATGAATACGTCGTCATCGGCAATCCCATTGCCCACAGCAAATCCCCCGATATCCATGCGCGTTTTGCCGCCCAGACCGGCCAGTCGATGAGCTACGAGCGCCTGCTGGTCCCGCTGCACGGTTTCAAGGCGGCGGTGCAGGTGTTCCAGCGGCGTGGCGGACGCGGCGCCAACATCACCGTGCCCTTCAAGCTGGAGGCGCATGCCCTGGCCGACCAGTTGACCGAGCGCGCGCGCCTGGCCGGTGCGGTCAATACCTTCAAGTTCGAAGAGGGCTGCATCCTCGGCGACAACACCGATGGCGCCGGCCTGGTCACCGACATCATGGTCAACGCCGGCCAGGCCCTGCAGGGCCGCCGCATCCTCCTGCTGGGTGCAGGCGGGGCCTCGCGCGGCGCCTTGTTGCCCTTGCTGCAGCAGCGTCCGGCCGAACTGGTGGTGGTCAATCGCACTGCCTCCCGGGCCGAGGAACTGGCCACGCAATTCGCCGCCTATGGCCCGGTGCGCAGCACCACCTTTGCCGGGCTCGAGGGGGCCTTCGATGTCATCGTCAACGCCACCTCGGCCAGCCTGTCCGACGACTTGCCGCCGCTGCCGCCGTCGGTCTATGGCAGCGAGACGCTGGCCTACGACATGATGTATGGACGCGGCCCCACCGTCTTCATGCAGAGCGCCCAGCAGCACGGCGCCCATGTGCGCGACGGCCTGGGCATGCTGGTGGAGCAGGCCGCCGAGGCCTTCCAGTGGTGGCGCGGGGTGCGTCCAGCGACCGCCGAGGTGTTCGCCAGCCTGCGCCAGCAACTGTCGCAGTGAGCCGGTCCGCCCGCAAGAGCCGTCCCATGAAATCCCTGCGCAAGCTGCTGTTCTGGATTGTCGTGCTGCCCCTGGTGCTGGTGCTGCTGATGCAGCTGTATTTCTTCGTGCAGATCTGGTGGTGGCGAGACCACAATCCCGAATCGACCAGCTTCATGCGCCAGCAACTGGCGCTGCTGCAAGAGAAGGACCCCAAGGCCCAGCTGCAATTCCGCTGGGTGCCTTATGCCCGCATCTCCAACAATCTCAAGCGCGCCATCATCGCCTCGGAGGATTCCAATTTCTCTTCCCACGATGGAGTGGACTGGGAGGCGCTGCAGAAGGCCTACGAGAAGAACGAGAAGAAGGGCAAGGTGGTGGCTGGCGGCTCGACCATCACCCAGCAGCTGGCCAAGAACCTGTTCCTCTCCGGCGAGCGCAGCTACCTGCGCAAGGGGCAGGAATTCATCATCACCTACATGCTGGAATTCCTGCTGGACAAGCAGCGCATCTTCGAGATCTACCTCAACGTGGTCGAGTGGGGCAACGGCGTCTTCGGCGCCGAGGCGGCCGCCCAGCATTACTACCGGATTCCGGCGGCCAGCCTGGGGGCCGAGCAGGCTGCGCGGCTGGCGGTGATGCTGCCGCGTCCGCGCTATTACGACCGCAATCGCGGCTCCGGCTACCTGGCCGCCCGCACCAGCCTGATCCTGCGGCGCATGAACGCCGCCACCCTGCCGGCCGTGGCCAAATAGGACGGTGCGCCATGACCGCAGCATGACAGCGCACCAGGGCGCCTGAGCGCGCCACAGACACACGCGCCGCGCTTGCCTGCGGCGGGGGTTGAACGTACACTTGCGCACGTTTCGCGCAGCGTGCCGCGCCGTCCCTCCCGGTGGCGCCGCTGCCATGCCGCCATGCCGCCTGCGGCCAGCATTCACCCTCATTCCCCCGCGTTCCAGCCAGCGAGAGCCCATGATCAATGTATTCGTGTTGCAAAACGGCCGACTCAGCCAGGTCAATATCGACAGCCGTACCGACCTGGAACAGGCCGCGCCGGTCTGGGTGGACCTGACCGAGCCGAACGACGAGGAGCGCGCCTGGGTCAAGAGCATCTACGGCGTGACCCTGCCCGACGAGGACGAGTTCAGCGACATCGAAGCCTCGGCCCGCTACTTCGAGGCCGAGAATGGCGACCTGCACCTGCGCACCGACTTCCTCTTCGAGGGCGACGACGATTCGTCCTCGACCATGACGGTGGCCTTCATCCTGGCCCGCAACATCCTGTTCTCGGTGCATGCCGAAGACCTGCCGGTGTTCCGCCTGGTGCGCATGCGCGCGCGCTCGCGGCCCGGTTCCATCGGCGACTACCGCGACGTGCTGCTGGACCTCTACGAGACCGACGCCGAATATTCCGCGGATGCCCTGGAAGGCATCTACCAGAAGCTGGAAGCGGTCAGCACCAGCGTGCTCAAGAAGAGCCTGTCGGACCAGGACGCCGCTGAAGTGCTCAACACCATCGCCCATGAAGAAGACTTGAACGGCCGCATCCGCCGCAACATGATGGATACCCGCCGCGCCGTCAGTTTCCTGATGCGCGGCCGGCTGCTCAGTTCGGAGCAGTTCGAGGACGCCCGCCAGATCCTGCGCGACATCGAATCGCTGGATGGCCACACCGCCTTCCTGTTCGACAAGATCAACTTCTTGATGGACGCCACGGTCGGCTTCATCAACATCAACCAGAACAAGATCATCAAGATCTTCTCGGTGGCCTCTGTGGCCTTCCTGCCGCCTACCCTCATTGCCAGCATCTACGGCATGAACTTCAAGATCATGCCGGAACTGGACTGGGCCATCGGTTATCCGCTGGCCATCCTGATGATGATCGGCTCGGCCATTGCGCCCTTCTGGTATTTCCGCCGGCGCGGCTGGCTGAACTGAGGGCAGCCCACGCCTGTCTGCACACGGCGACGTCGGCCTTTTTCCGACATTCTTTCCGGGGCTTTTCCGATGCCGTCACTGCGGGCGGCGCGGCACACTGGCGTCATCTCGCCTAGTTCGCAAGGAGAATCCCATGTCCGTTCGTCATCACTATGCCTCGCTGGCCATCGTCAGCCTCAGTTTCGCCGGTCTGCTGATCGGCTGCGCCAGCCCGCAGCAGCAGCCGTACGGCGCCGTGCCGCAGTCCCAGAACTATGATCGCGTCGCTTCCTATACCGGCACTGGTGTGGTCGAGGCCATCGAAGTGACCCACAAGGAAAGCAACGGCGTAGCCGGTACCGTGGTCGGCGGTGTGGCCGGCGGGCTGGTGGGCAATGCCATTGGCGGCGGCACCGGGCGGGTGCTGGCCACGGTGGCCGGCGCCGCAGGTGGCGCCTATGCCGGCAACAAGATCCAGCGTAACAATTCGGAAGGCCGCCAGGTCTACAACATCCGCGTGCGCATGGATGATGGCTCGATGCAGACCTTCGCCCAGGAAGACAATACCGATTTCCGCGTGGGCGACCGCGTGCGGCTGGATAACGGACGCATCTCCCGTTATTGAAGCCCCGTACGCTGCAATAAAAATCCCCGCCAGCAGCGGGGATTTTTATTGGGCGATCGATGGACAACGGCAGGATCAGGCCGGATAGAGCGCCCCCAGCACACGCGGGCCGCGCGCACCGGTCACCGCCGGCAGGTTGCCCGCCAACCGCTGGTCGAAACGCTGCGCCAGCCAGGCAAAGGCCAGTGCTTCCACATGCTGGGGCGCTACGCCCAGCGCAGCGGTCGACCTGACCTCCGCGCGGCCCTCCAGCTGCTGACCCAAGAGCCGCATCAGCAAGGCGTTTTCCGCCCCGCCCCCGCAGACATAGACCTGGCCGGCGTCAGCGGCATGCAGCTTGATGGCGTCGGCGATGGTGTTGGCGGTGAGCATGGCCAGGGTGGCCTGGACATCGGCCGGCGCCACTTGCTGGCCGGTGCGCAGCAGCGCGGCCTGCAGCCAGTCCAGGTGGAACAGGTCGCGGCCCGAACTCTTGGGCGGCGGGGCGTGGAAGAAGGCTTCTTCGCGCAACTGCGTCAGCAGTCCCGGATGCACCTGGCCGGAGGCGCCCCAGTCGCCATTGATGTCGTAGCTGCGCTGCTGGTGCAGATGGATCCAGCCATCCATGAGGGCGTTGCCGGGGCCGGTGTCGAAGCCATAGGCCTCTTCCTTGCCGGCCGGCAGGATGCTGATGTTGGCAATGCCGCCGATATTGACCACCACCCGCGACTGCGCCGCATCACCGAAGAGGGCGCGATGGAAGGCCGGCACCAGCGGCGCGCCCTGGCCGCCCGCGGCCACGTCGCGGCTGCGGAAGTCGGCGACGATGTCGATGCCGCTCAGCTCGGCCAGCAGCGCCGCATTGTTGGTCTGGCGGGTAAATCCCAGCTCGGGGCGATGGCGGATGGTCTGCCCATGCACACCGACCATGCGGATAGCGGCGGCGGACTTGCCCGTCTGCAGCAGCAGCTGCGCCACGCAATCGGCGTAATGCACGGCCAGCGCGTTGGCGGCCATGGCTTCGCGCTCGATCTCGTTGGGGCCGGCGGCCTGCAAGGCCATCAGGTCGGCGCGCAGGTGCGGCGGGAAGGGCACATAGGCCGCGGCCAGGGTGGCCGAGACGGACTGGCCCTGGAAGTCGGCCAGCACGCCATCGACGCCGTCGAGGCTGGTGCCCGACATCAGGCCGATATAGAGAGTGGACGGGGTGGAAGACGCGCTCATGGCAGGCAAGGTCCGGAAAAGTTCTGCAAAAGAAAAAGGGCGGTCGCTGATTCTACAGCGGCCGCCCTCGGCGCATGCGGCAGCAATGCCGGTGTGTCGTGTCTTACTTGACCGAGGCCAGTTTCACGTCCGGCGCGCCCGGCACGCGCAGCATGGCCATGCGGTGCTGCATGTCGGCCGCCACGGTGCGGAAGCGCTGCAATTGCGGGCCGGTCAGCGCCTGGTTGTTGGGCACATCCACCGACAGCGGATTGCGCGGCTGGTTGTTGACGCGGAATTCGTAGTGCAGGTGCGGGCCGGTGGCCCAGCCGGTCATGCCCACGAAGCCGATCACGTCGTTCTGGCTGACCTTCATGCCCTTCTTGATATCGGGCGCGAAGCGGCTCATGTGGCCGTAGGCGGTGGAATAGCCGCTCCAGTGCTTGATGACCACGATGTTGCCATAGCCATTCTGCTTGCCGACGAAATCGACCACGCCGTCAGCGGCCGCATGGATGGGCGTGCCGGTGGGCGCGGCGAAGTCCACGCCGGTATGCTGCTTCCACTTGCCCAGGATGGGATGCAGGCGCATCGAGAAGCCCGAGGAGATCCGGGTGAAGGCCAGCGGCGACTTCAGGAAGGCCTTCTTCAGCGACTTGCCGTCAAAGGCGTAGTAGCCGCCTCCACCGGTCTTGCTGGCCGGGTCGCTGAACCAGACGGCCTGGTAGCGGTTGCCAGCGTTGTCGAATTCGCCGGCCAGCACGCGGCCGGTGCGCACCAGGTCGCCGTTCTGCCAGAAGGTTTCATAGACCACATTGAAGCGGTCGCCGCGGCGCAGGTCGGAGGCGAAGTTGATGTTGGTGGCGAACATGTCCACCAGCTGCATGGCCACGGCGTCCGGGATCTGCACCGCATCGGTGGCGGCGAAGAGGGAGGAGAAGATCACGCCGGAGCGCATTTCCACGCGGCGCTCCAGCACGGCCGGTTGGGCTTCGGCGCTCAACTTGCCGTCGTGGCGCGAGATGACCAGGTTCTTGGGCGCGTCGCTGCCGTCATCCAGGGTGGCCGAGAGCTTGACCAGCTCGCCATTGTCATCGGTCTGCGCCACGACGCGCTTGCCGGCGCGCAACTGCATCACCGAACGCGCCAGGGTATCGGACTTGATGAAGGCCATGGCCTCATCGTCATCCACGCCCAGGCGGTTGAGCAGGGTGGCCAGGGTGTCGCCGCTGCGCACCTTCTCTTCGTTGACGTAGTACTGCGATTGCTCTTCCAGGGCGCTGATCTGATGTTGCAGATCAGGCAAGGCCAGTTCCTTGGAGATCGGGTTGACCGGGGCGTCCTTCATGTCCGGCTCGGCCGGGGCGAAGCCGGCTGCGCCGATGGTGAAGGCCGCCAGGAACAGGGCGCTGGCGCCGATGATGCGTGTCTTGGGCGAGGAGGCGGCGACTTTGTGGTGGCAGGACTGCAACACGGAGAAGCACAGGGACGAGGCGTGCTTGAGTTTATCTTGTGGGAACATGCAAACCGAATACGTTAAAATCTGATGTTTCCGTGGTCGGTAGCGGGTATGCGTGTAGCTGAAACGCGGCGCTTCCTGTCCCCTCGCCGTGTTACGCCCGCGTAGTATGAATGACCAACGCACGGTGTTGAATATCCTTTCTGCTGATGAGCTTTTTGAGGCGGCGTCGTGGCGCCCAGCAGAAAAACGAAAGTCGGAATTATAGCAACACGATTTCGCGGTCCTGTCCTACAAACGCCTATTTTTTAGTTATATCGATGAACGCAGACCAGTCTACCCCTACCGCAGCCCCTTCTAAAATGCCCCTTTCGGACAAGGTCCTGGAGGCATTGGCCATCACCAAGCGCGGCATTGACGAACTGCTCATCGAGAGCGAATTCGCGCAGAAGCTGGCGCGCGCCGAGCAAAGCGGCCAGCCGCTGCGCATCAAGCTGGGCCTGGACCCGACTGCGCCCGACCTGCACCTGGGCCATACGGTGGTGTTGAACAAGATGCGCCAGCTGCAGAACCTGGGCCACCAGGTGATCTTCCTGATCGGCGACTTCACCTCCATGATCGGCGACCCGTCTGGCCGCAACGCCACCCGCCCGCCGCTGTCGCGCGAGCAGATCGAGATCAACGCCAAGACCTACTTCGCCCAGGCCAGCCTGGTGCTGGATCCGTCCAAGACCGAGATCCGCTACAACTCCGAATGGTGCGACGCCCTGGGCAGCCGCGGCATGATCCAGCTGGCCTCGCGCTACACGGTGGCGCGCATGATGGAGCGCGACGACTTCACCAAGCGCTTCAAGGAAGGCACGCCGATCTCGGTGCATGAATTCCTCTATCCCCTGATGCAAGGCTACGACTCGGTGGCGCTGAAGTCCGACCTGGAGCTGGGCGGCACCGACCAGAAGTTCAATCTGCTGGTGGGCCGCGAACTGCAGAAGGACTTTGGCCAGGAGCCTCAGTGCATCCTGACCATGCCGCTCTTGGAAGGCCTGGATGGTGTGGAAAAGATGTCCAAGTCCAAGGGCAACTACATCGGCATCACCGAGCCGGCCAACACCATGTTCGCCAAGGTGATGAGCATTTCCGACGTGATGATGTGGCGCTACTACGACCTGCTGTCGTTCCGCTCCATGGCCGAGATCGCCGGCTACAAGGCCGAGGTCGACGCCGGCAAGAACCCGCGCGACATCAAGGTGGCCCTGGCCCAGGAAATCGTGGCGCGCTTCCACTCGCAACAGGCCGCCGAAGATGCGCTGGCCGACTTCGTGAACCGCTCCAAGGGCGGCATCCCGGACGACATCCCGGAAGTCTCGCTGACCGGCGCCCCGCTGGGCATTGGCCAGTTGTTGAAGCAGGCCAACCTGTGCGCCTCCACCTCGGAAGCACTGCGCATGGTGGAGCAGGGCGGCGTGCGCATCGACGGCACCGTCATCAGCGACAAGGGCTTGAAGGTCGAGGCCGGCCAGTGCGTGGTACAGGTGGGCAAGCGCAAGTTCGCCCGCGTCACCCTGGCGTAAGCTGGGGCGTCCATGATTGCCCTGTTGCAGCGGGTCAGCCAGGCGTCGGTGGTGGTCGACGGCCAGACGCTGGGCGCCATCGGCACTGGCCTCATGGTGCTGGTGTGCGCCGAGCGTAACGACAGCACCGCCGAAGCCGACGCCTTGCTCAAGAAACTGCTGGCCTATCGCGTCTTCGCCGACGAGGCCGGCAAGATGAATCGCAGTGTTGCCGACGTGCAAGGCGGGCTCTTGCTGATCCCGCAATTCACGCTGGCCGCCGACACCAACTCCGGCACGCGCCCGTCCTTCACCCCGGCGGCCACGCCCGAACTGGGACGGCAACTGTTCGATCACTTTGTCGCGCAGGCGCGCAGCGGCCACGGTGAGGACAAGGTCGGCACCGGCCGCTTCGGGGCTGACATGAAGGTGTCGCTGACCAACGACGGGCCGGTGACCTTCTGGCTGCAGGTCAAGCCCAAGGCCCCAGCGGTGGCGATGCAATAAACACCGGCCCGGCATTGAAGCCCGGCCGTGCGTCCCCAAATGAATTCGTAAAGCGTGTTGAATGTGGCCTTACTTTAGGAGGTGATATGAAATTCTGGAGCGATTCTTTCAAGGACGGCGCAACCATCCCCGGCGAATTCGCCTTCGCGGTCATGGACCCCAAGACCCATGTTGCCCTGTCGGGTAATCGCAATCCGCACTTCGCCTGGAGCGAACTGCCCGCCGGCACCAAGTCGCTGGCGCTGGTGGTGCATGACCCGGACGTTCCTTCGCGCGGCGACGACGTGAACCAGGAAGGCAAGACCGTGCCGTTGGAGTTGCCCCGCGTCGATTTCTATCACTGGACCCTGGTGGACATTCCCGCCAGCGTCACCGAGATCAAGGCCGGCCAGTTCAGCAATGGCGTGACCGCACGCGGCAAGCCGGGACCGGCGGTGCTGGGCGAGGTCATGCCCGGTGCCCGCCAGGGCATCAACGACTATACCGGCTGGTTTGCCGGCGACGGCGACATGCGCGGCGACTACTTCGGCTACGACGGCCCCTGCCCGCCGTGGAACGATGCGCTCGTGCACCGCTACATCTTCACCCTGTATGCGCTGGACGTGGAACAGCTGCCGGTGGCCGGCAACCTGGAAGGCTCGGTGGTGGTGACCGCGCTGCGCGACCATGTGCTGGAGCAGGCTTCCATCACCGGCCTCTACACCCTCAACCCCAACGCGGTACCGCGTAGCTGAACTGCCTGCATGACCGAGATCCTGCTGATCCGCCACGGCGAAACCGACTGGAACGTGGACAAGCGCCTGCAAGGGCATATCGACATCGGCTTGAATGCCGCCGGCCAGCGCCAGGTGCTGGCGCTGGGCGAGGCGCTGGCCGCGGAGGGCATCGACGCCGTCTTCGCCAGCGACCTGCAGCGCGCCCGCGATACCGCGCAAGCTGTGGCAGGGACGGCGGGATTGACGGTGCAGATCGATGCCGGTCTGCGCGAGCGCTGCTATGGCGCCTTCGAGGGTTTGCGCCACAGCGAGATCGAGGCGCGCTATCCCGACGCCTATCGCCAGTGGAAGGCGCGCGATCCCGACTTCCGCTACCCCGCCGGCGAGCGCGTGGCCGAGACCATGCGCGAATTCTATGAACGCTCGGTCCAGGCCATGCAGCGGGTGCTGGCCTCGGGCCGCTATGGCAAGGTTGCCATCGTCACCCATGGCGGCGTGCTGGAGTGCGTGCATCACTGGGCCAGCCAGACATCCTTCGCCCAGCCGCGTACCTTCGACATCTTCAACGCCAGCGTCAACCGTCTGCACTGGGATGGCCAGCGCGCCCATATCCGCTCCTGGGGCGAGATCGGGCACCTGCAGCGGGAGACCTTGGATGAGGTGGATCGCTAAGGGCGAGCCACATTTTACAAGCCATCATTTGTAATTCAAATATACAAATTTTGATTTGTAATTTGAAAATACAACCTGTAGTGCGTAAAACAAAAAAACAAAGTATGCTTTGTTTTTACGTCATCACGTAGCAGGGGTTGTATGAGCGAATTTCCCGTCCGCACCGGCCGCCAGCTACCTGAGCTGTTGCAGGCCTATCGCAAGCAGTCTGGCCTGACCCAAAGCGAGGTCGCGCGTCGCCTGGGCGTGACCCAGCAGAACCTGTCCTCGTTGGAGCGCAATGCCGACAAGGTGAGCGCTGAGCGCCTCATCGAGCTGCTCAATATCCTTGGCGTCGAACTGGTGTTGCGCAAGATCGAAGCGGCCCCCTCCGACGCTCTTGCTTCCCCCTCGGATACGCCCCAATGGTAACGTCACGCCGCCGCAAGCCGAAGGAGCTCGGTCTGTGGATGAATGGCAGTTTCGTGGGGACCTGGGCGCTGACAGCGCAAGGAGACAGCCTGCAATACGACGCCCGCTGGGTCGTCTCCGCCAGCGGCCGGCCATTGTCGCTTTCCCTTCCTTTCCGGCCGGGCAATCCTCCCCATCGCGGCGACCTTGTCAGGCATTATTTCGAAAACCTGCTGCCTGACAGCAAAGCCATTCGCGAGCGACTGGCACGCCGTTACCAGGCAGCCGATACCGATGCCTTCGCCCTGCTGGGCGAAGCCGGCCGCGATTGCGTGGGGGCCTTGCAGATATTGCCCCTTGGCGCCACGCCTGAGCTGTCCTGGACCATTGACGCCCGCCCCTTGCGTGAACGGGAGGTGGCCGAACTGCTGCGCCAGACCATGGAACCGACGCCCCTGGCCCTGACCCAGGGCGAAGAGTTGCGGCTTTCCATTGCCGGCGCCCAGGAAAAGACCGCCTTGCTGCGTTACCTTGACCAATGGTGTTTGCCGCATGGCGCCACGCCTACCACCCATATCCTGAAACTGCCCATGGGCCTGGTTGGCGGGCTCCAGCTCGATTTGCGCCATTCGGTCGAGAATGAGTGGCTGTGCTCACGCATCCTCGCCGCGTATGGGATGCCGGTCGCCGCCTGTGACATCTTCTGTTTCGAAGACCAGAAGGTGCTGGCGGTGGAACGCTTCGACCGCCGCTGGAGCCGGGACCCCGCGAGCGGCCAGACCATGCTGCTGCGCTTGCCGCAAGAAGACATGTGCCAGGCTACCGGCATCTCTCCCTGGTTGAAATATGAAGCCGATGGCGGCCCCGGCATGAAGGAGATCATGGCCTTGCTGGGCGGCGCTATCGATCCGGTGGCCGCGCGTCGGCATTTCTTCAAGGCGCAGCTGCTGTTCTGGATGCTGTGGGCCACCGATGGTCATGCCAAGAATTTCTCGCTGTTCCTCAAGGCGGGGGGGCGCTACGAACCCACGCCCCTGTATGACGTGCTGTCGGTGTTTCCGCTCATTGGCGAAGGGCCGGGCAAACTCTCACCCCATCGCGCGGCCATGGCCATGGCAGTACGCGCCAAGAATGCCCATCGCAAGATGAAGGACATCCTGCCCCGACACTGGATGGCGCTGGGTAGTCATTTCGGTATCGTCGCCGAGAATGGCGACGGCCCCCTTGCCATCCTGGAGGAACTGGCCGAGCAGACGGAGCAGGTCATTGCCAAGGTGCAAGCCGATCTGCCCCCAGGCTTCCCGTCAGAGCTGGCAGCCTCCATCCTGGATGGCCTGCGTCGTTCGGCAAGCAGCCTCCTGTCATTCGTTCAAACTGCGTGAAATTCCTGCCCGGTGATATAGGGAGTTGGCGTTTAATCAATAATTGATTTTGCCCAATAAATAATCAGCTCCAAAGATGTAACCACCCCCCGATTCTTGTTGGGCGGGGCCGGCAATCGCGCTAAAATAGCGCCCTTTCCCGAACCTCCCCCTGATCCACGTCGTGAACATTGGGCCTTATTCCCTGCGCAACAACGTGTTCGTCGCCCCCATGGCGGGTGTGACCGACCGTCCGTTCCGCCAGCTGTGCAAGCAGCTGGGGGCAGGGTATGCCGTCTCCGAGATGGCAGCGTCCGATCCGAGGCTGTGGCAGAGCGAAAAGACGTCGCGCCGCATCAACCACGATGGCGAGATGGAACCCAAGGCGGTGCAGATCGCCGGGGCCGATCCCGTCATGCTGGCCGATTGCGCGAAGTACAACGTCGAGCGCGGCGCGCAGATCATCGACATCAACATGGGCTGCCCGGTCAAGAAGGTCTGCAACAGCTGGTGCGGTTCGGCCCTGCTGCAGGACGAGGAACTGGTGGCGCGCATCCTCGATGCAGTGGTGTCGGCGGTGGATGTGCCGGTGACGCTGAAATTCCGCACCGGCTGGAACCGCGCCAACAAGAACGCCCTGAAGATCGCTGCCCGCGCCGAAGCGGCCGGCATCGCCATGCTCACGCTGCACGGCCGCACCCGCGCCGACGGCTACAGCGGCGAGGCGGAATACGAGACCATCGCGGCCGTGAAGGCGGCCGTGAAGATCCCGGTGGTGGCCAATGGCGACATCACGACGCCCGAAAAGGCGCGTGACGTCTTGCTCCTGACCAAAGCTGACGCCGTCATGGTCGGTCGCGCCGCCCAGGGACGCCCCTGGATCTTCCGCGAGATCGACCACTTCCTGCGTACCGGCGAACACCTGCCCGCGCCGCTGGTGAGCGAAGTCGAACAGCTGATGGATGAGCACCTGCAAGCCCATTACGCGTTCTACGGCGACTACCTCGGCGTGCGCACGGCGCGCAAGCACATCGGCTGGTATGTACGCGACCTGCCGGGCGGCGAGCAGTTCCGCCGCAGCATGAACCGTATCGAGGATTGCGCGCAGCAGTTGCAGGCCGTGCGGCAGTTCTTCGCCAGCCAGGCCGCCTTCGGCGAGCGCCTGCAATACGGCCTGGCCGTGGATGAGGTGGCGCTGGCTGCCTGACCAAGCCGATGGCGCGACAGGCAAGGCAGGAGCAGGGCAGGACAGGAACGGGTATCGGATGCGCGGTGCGCAATTGATCAACCACACGGCAGGGCCACGATGGCCAGCGTCTCAGGGGAAAAACGGGACGTCTTGGCAAGCACGGGGCAGTGCCGACAAGAACAGAAGCAGCAACGCAATGAGCAAAGAAAGTATTGAGGATGTCGTCAAGAAGAGCCTGGAAAAGTATTTCCGGGATCTTGGTGAGCAGCTTCCCACCAATGTCTACGACATGGTGCTGGCCACCGTCGAAAAGCCGGTCTTCGAGACCGTGATGGCGCGCGCCGAGGGCAACCAGTCCCAGGCCGCCGAAATCCTCGGCATCAACCGCAACACGCTGCGCAAGAAATTGCAGCAGCACGGCCTGCTGTAGTCGGCCGGGCCGGCGTCCACGCGGGTGGGCGCGGCCGGGCATGCAGCTTCCTTTTCACGGTTTTCAGGTTTCCCTTCCTTTTCCAGTCTTGCCTACCATGATCAAACAAGCACTCATTTCCGTATCCGACAAGGCAGGCGTGCTCGATTTCGCGCGCGCGCTGTCCGCCATGGGCGTCAACATCCTGTCCACCGGCGGCACCGCCAAGCTGCTGGCCGACAATGGCGTGCCGGTCACCGAAGTGGCCGACTACACCGGCTTCCCGGAAATGCTGGATGGACGCGTGAAGACGCTGCATCCCAAGGTGCATGGCGGCATCCTGGCCCGTCGTGATTTCCCCGAGCACGTCGCCGCCCTGCAACAGCATGGCATCCCCACCATCGACATGGTGGTGGTGAACCTGTACCCGTTCCAGCAGACCGTGGCCAAGGAGGAATGCTCGCTGGAAGACGCGATCGAGAACATCGACATCGGCGGCCCGGCCATGCTGCGTTCCTCGGCCAAGAACCACAAGGACGTGATCGTCATCTGCGACCCGACCGACTATGAAGGCGTGCTGGCCGAGCTGAAGTCCGGCGGCGACCTGCCCTACGAAAAGCGCTTCGCGCTGGCCAAGAAGGTGTTCGCCCACACCGCGCAATACGATGGCGCCATCACCAACTACTTCACCTCCCTGGGTGAAGACAAGCAGCACAGCACCCGCAGCGCCTATCCGTCGACCCTGAACCTGCACTTCGAGAAGGTCCAGGACATGCGCTACGGCGAGAACCCGCACCAGAGCGCCGCCTTCTACCGCGACATCAAGAAGGTCGATGGCGCCCTGGCCAACTACACCCAGCTGCAAGGCAAGGAACTGTCCTTCAACAACATCGCCGACGCCGACGCCGCCTGGGAATGCGTGAAGAGCTTCGACCCGGCCACGGAAGCTGCCTGCGTCATCATCAAGCACGCCAACCCCTGCGGCGTGGCCATCGGCGCCAACCCGCTGGAAGCCTACAGCAAGGCCCTGCAGACCGACCCGACCTCGGCCTTCGGCGGCATCATCGCCTTCAACCGCGAAGTGGATGCAGCCGCTGCCGAAGCCGTGGCCAAGCAATTCCTGGAAGTGCTGATTGCCCCGTCCTTCAGCGCCGAGGCCAAGCAGATCTTCGCTGCCAAGCAGAACGTGCGCCTGCTGGAAATCCCGCTGGGCACGGGCCTCAATGGCTATGACTTCAAGCGCGTCGGTGGCGGCCTGCTGGTGCAGTCGCCCGATGCCAAGAACGTGCTGCTGGCCGACGTGAAGGTGGTCAGCAAGAAGCAGCCGACCCCGCAGCAACTGCAGGACCTCATGTTCGCCTGGCGCGTGGCCAAGTTCGTCAAGTCCAATGCCATCGTCTTCTGTGGCAATGGCATGACCCTTGGCGTGGGCGCTGGCCAGATGAGCCGTATCGATTCGGCCCGCATCGCTTCCATCAAGGCCCAGAACGCCGGCCTGACCCTGGCGGGTTCGGCCGTGGCCTCGGACGCCTTCTTCCCGTTCCGCGATGGCCTGGACGTGGTGGTCGATGCGGGTGCGACCTGCGTCATCCATCCGGGCGGTTCCATGCGCGACCAGGAAGTCATCGATGCCGCCAACGAGCGCGATGTCGTGATGCTGCTGACCGGTACCCGTCACTTCCGTCACTGATCTCCGATCGCTCAGACAAAGACGCCCGGCTTCGTGCCGGGCGTTTTGTTTTTCACGTCCGCACCCGCCTCTGCCTCCCGTTCGGACCGGGCAGGGCCAAGGCGCAGTGCCTCAACCCAGCTCGGCGGATGTCGCGCCCTCTGCGATCAAGCCTTCATGCTCGGCAATCCGCGTCAAGGCCATCTCGAAGCGCTGGCGCGATTCCGAGGTCAGTTGCTGCAGGTATTGATGCAATTGCGCATCCGCCACATTGCGGTTGGCGCACTGCGCGCTGTAGCGCTCGAACTGCGACAGCTGCATCAGCAGTTCAGCCACATGACGCGGGCATTCGCAGGCCACCGTGGTGGACTGGTTGGCGAAGGCGATGAGCTGGTTGTCGCTCCAGCGGCGCGGTGGCAGCACCGTACCGGCAGCCATCTCCTCGCGCGCGGGAGAAGACAGGGCGACCAGTCCGCGCAGCCACTGCAGGATCACCACGTCCGGCTGCGGCGCGCGCAGCAGGCTGATGCCCACCGCCGCCAGCGTCTCGCACACCGCTTCGCTGGCAAATCCATACAGCACCGCCATCGGCAGTCCGCTCAATGCCGGCGCCGAACTCTCCAGCGCACCCAGCCAGCCGGCGTGCAGTTGCGGTTCGTGCAGCAGCAGGGCGTCCACTTCTTCACGCTTCAAGGCCATGGCCGCCTGTTCGATGTTCTCGAACGGCCCCAGCAATTGCAGCGGACGCCCCAGGCGTTGCAGCAGGCCGGGCTTGTCCAGGCGCTGCGCCAGGGTGGAGCCGATCACGGCCAGCCGCCAGCGCCCTTGTACTGCCTCCGGCGGGGTGGGGCGGCCGGCGTGCAGTTCGGCGTGGGTGGCGGCGACTTGCTGCAATTGCTCCATGTCCAGCCCGGCCAGGCTGCCGATGGCATGACCGAGTTCGGTCAGCTGGCGGATCAGCGCCAGCCGGCGCACATCCGCTTCCGAATACAGGCGCTGTCCGCTGGGGGACAACTGCCCCTGGGTCAGCGCGTAGCGGCGTTCCCACACGCGCAGCGTGGCCACCGGCATGCGCAGCATGCGCGCCACGGCGCCGGTGCGGCGCAGTGGGGCAGGGCCTTTTTCCTCGGGCGAGGAAGTGGAAGAGGTGGGGGCGGTGGGGATGGGCTCGGTCATGATCTCAATGTGAATCAGGTTTGACGCAGATTATACGCATAATATTGCGTCAATGAGTCAAGCGTGAATCGATAATTCTGTAGAATCCTGAGTCATGAAGCCGAAAACCCGGGTCAAAGGACATCGCGGCAACAAGTCCTACCTGCCCAGCAAGCCTTGTGCGGTCTGCGGTCAGCCCATGAGCTGGCGGCGCAGTTGGATGCGGAACTGGGACGAGGTGAAATATTGTTCAGAGGCCTGTCGTCGTCGCCGCAGCGTCCAGCCTGATCCTTGAGGAGTGCCGTCATGTATCGGAAACATCAATTCGATCTGTTGCTCGACACGGTCGTGGCTGAGGAGGCGGTCGAGCCTGCTGCTCTGGTGTCCTCTGCCTCCCCTGCTTCCCCCACCTCTTTTGACCTGCTGACCCCGCTGCCCACCCTGGCCGCCGCACGCGAGCGCATCGCCGCCGTGCGCCCCGGCGCCTATGCGCGTACCCGCAACAGCCTCGACGGCGCGGTCACCGGATTGTCGCCCTATCTGACGCACGGCATGGTCAGCCTGCGCGACGTGCTGGCGGGGGTGTGTCAGCGTTATCCGCTGGAGGTGCAGCACAAGTTCGTCTATGAACTGGGCTGGCGCGCCTTCTATCGCTATGTCTGGTCGCGTCGCGGGGCGCGCATCTTCGATTCCCTGCACGCCGGCCCCTTGCCCGAGGCCGCCTATGCGCGCGAGCTGCCCGATGACATTCGCGCGGGAGCTACCGGCGTGCCGGTCATCGACCAGGCCGTGCGCACCCTCTACGCCACCGGCAACCTGCATAACCACGCCCGCATGTGGCTGGCCAGCTATGTCGTGCATCTGCGCAAGGTGCATTGGCGCGCCGGCGCGGACTGGATGGTGGGCCATCTGCTGGACGGCGACCTGGCCAGCAATCACCTGAGCTGGCAATGGGTGGCCGGGACCGGCAGTCACAAGCCCTACCTGTTCAATGCCGAGAACGTGGCCAAGTACGCGCCGCCGCAGTGGCACAGTCCGGGCACGGCCCTTGATGTCAGCTATGAGGCGCTGGGCGAGCTGGCCCTGCAGCCTGACCCGGTTCCGGCGGAACCGGGCGGGCGCAGGCTAGTGCGCTGCCAGGAACCGGCCCTGCTGGCCGAGCCGCCCAGCAGCCTGGACGTCTGCGCTCCCGATGCCCAGGCCGTCGCGGGCCGCGATGTCTGGCTGGTCCATCCCTGGAGCCTGGGCGAACTGCCCGCCACGCTTGGCCCGGAGACCGTGGTGGTGGGACTGTACCTGTCGGACTTCCACCTGCTCTGGCCCTGGGACCAGCGCCGTTGGCGCTTCGTCGGCAGCCGCATGCGCGAGCTGACTTCATTGCGCTGGCATGGCGACGCCGCCAGCGTCGGACGCGCCTTGAAGGCTGCGCGCAGCGTGCGCTGCCAGCTTGATCCTCACCTGGCTCCCTGGTTGCCGCTGTGGGCGCAATGCCAGAATCCGCCGGCGCTGTTCCCGCCGGTGGACAAGCCCTGCGACCTGTTTACCCAATGGTGGCGGCGCAGCACCCAGGGTCTGCAGACGGCTGCGCAATTACTGGCGGCCGAAGGGCGGCGTGATGAGCGATGACAGCCGCACCTCCAAGGGCGAGCTGACCGTGCTCTACGACGGCGGCTGCCCGCTGTGTCGCCGGGAGATCGGCTTGTACCAGCGCATTGGCGAGGATGCGCCCTTGCGCTTCTGTGATATCAGCCAGCCCTGTATCCCGGCAGATGAACTTCCCGTGGGCCTCACACGCGCCCAGTTGCTGGCGCGCTTTCATGTGCGTCGCGAGGACGGTGCGGTCTTCAGTGGCGCCGAGGCCTTCGTGCAACTGTGGCAGACCTTGCCCGGCTGGCGCTGGCTGGCGCGTCTGGCGCGGTTGCCAGGGATGCTGTGGCTGATGGAGCGCAGCTATCGCGGCTTCCTGCGCCTGCGTCCGGCCATCCAGCGCTGGGTCGTGCGCCTGGAGCGCCGCCGGGGACCTTGCTGACCTCCCAGGCGTCCCGACCGCGCAGTGTTCCAGCGCCTGCCTGAGCGCCTGATCGGTTAGACTGGCGGGCATGAAAATCCTCGGTATCGACCCAGGCTTGCGTACCACCGGTTTCGGGGTCATCCACAAGCAGGGCAACACACTGTCCTACATCGCTTCCGGCACCATCAAGACGCCGGACGGCGATCTTCCCTCTCGCCTCAAGGTCATCCTGGCCAGCGTGGGCGAAGTGGTGAAGTCCTATACGCCTGATTGCGCCGCCATCGAAAAGGTGTTCGTCAACGTCAACCCGCACTCTACGCTGCTGCTGGGGCAGGCCCGTGGCGCGGCGATCTGTGCGCTGGTGGCGGCTGACCTGGCGGTGGCCGAATACACGGCCCTGCAGGTCAAGCAGGCCGTGGCCGGCCATGGACGCGCCCAGAAGGCGCAGGTGCAGGAAATGGTGGCGCGGCTGCTCAAGCTGCCCGGGCTGCCCGGCACCGATGCCGCCGACGCCCTGGGCGTGGCGATCTGCCACGCGCATGGGGGAGGGGTCTTGTCCGACCTCGGCGCACTGGCCCCGGCGCTGGCGCGCAAGGGCATCCGCATGCGCGGCGGGCGTCTGGTCGGTTAGTTCTTCTTCCTGAAGAGCGACAGCACGCGCTGCGCCAGCTTCACCACCACCAGCACCACCGCCCCGGCGACCACGCCAAAGAGCGCATTCAATACCGCAGGAGCAATCGCGCCCAGTACCGGGCCGATCACCGCCACGCCCTCTACGGCCACCGCTGCCGCTTCGATGGCGTGATGAGCGAACGGCAGGCCATGCGTCAGGATGCCGCCGCCGACCATGAACATGGCGATGGTGCCGATCACCGACAGGCTGCGCATCATCTTCGGCGCGGCCGCCAGCACGGCGCGACCGATGCCGGCCTTGATGCGCCCCCAGGCGCTGGCGCTGGCGTGCTGCACCAGGTACAGGCCGCCATCATCGAGCTTGACGATGCCCGCCACCAGGCCATACACCCCCGCCGTCATGATCAGCGCGATGCCCACCAGCACCGTGATCTGCTGCTGCAGGGACGCGCCGGCGACAGTGCCCAGCGTGATGGCGATGATCTCGGCCGAGAGGATGAAGTCGGTGCGCACAGCGTCCTTGATCTTTTCCTGCTCGTAGACCAGCGGGTCGATGTCTTCGGGGGCCCTGGCGGCCACTTCGTGATGCTCTTCGTCGTGCGGCAGGTATTTGTGGGCCAGCTTCTCGAAGCCCTCGAAGCACAGGAAAGCACCGCCCAGCATCAACAGCGGCGTCACCGCCCAGGGGATGAAGGCGCTGATGGCCAAGGCGGCGGGCACCAGGATGGCCTTGTTCTTCAGCGAGCCCTTGGCCACCGCCCACACCACCGGCAATTCGCGCTCGGCGCGCACGCCGGCGACCTGCTGGGCATTGAGGGCCAGGTCGTCGCCCAGCACGCCGGCGGTCTTCTTGGCCGCCACCTTGGTCATCAGGGAAACATCGTCGAGAACGGTGGCGATGTCGTCAATCAGTGCAAAAAAGGCGCTGCCGGCCATGTTTTTCCTTTGTCTTCTCTCTGTGAGGGGGGCTTGGATACTGTTTATCCGAACAGTGCTGTATCATCCCGGGATTATCACAGAAGCTGCACCTCACGCACACCACTGACGCCATGATCGGTCGCCTCTCCGGAATTCTTCTCGAAAAACTTCCCCCCAACCTGCTGGTGGACTGCCAGGGCGTCGGCTATGAAGTGGCCGTGCCCATGAGCACCTACTACAACCTGCCGGCCCTGGGCGAGAAGGTCACGTTGCTGACGCACCTGGCCATCCGCGAGGATGCGCACATCCTGTTCGGGTTTGGGACTGCCGAAGAGCGCAATACGTTCAAGGAGCTGATCAAGATTTCGGGCGTGGGCGCGCGTACCGCGCTGTCCATCCTCTCGGGCATGTCGGTGGCCGACCTGGCCCAGGCCGTCACCCTGCAGGAAGCCGGTCGCCTCACCCGTGTGCCCGGCATCGGCAAGAAGACCGCCGAACGCCTGCTGCTGGAGTTGAAGGGCAAGCTCGGCGCCGATCTGGGCGCGGTGGCCGGCGTGGTCCACAGCGACGCCAGCGCCGACATTCTCAACGCCCTGCTGGCGCTGGGCTATTCGGACAAGGAAGCGACCCTGGCCATGAAGCAGGTGCCCAAGGACAGTACCGTCTCGGACGGCATCAAGCTGGCCCTGAAGGCGCTTTCCAAGGGCTGATGCACAGGTCACAGGTAAAGGGCAGACAAGGATTAGAGCATGAGCATCCAGACCGACGATTTCTCCGAACAGCGCATCATCTCCGCCACGCCGGCTTCGGCCAACGAGGAAGCCATCGAGCGCGCCCTGCGGCCCAAGCAGCTGGACGAATACGTCGGCCAGGAAAAGGTGCGCGCCCAGCTGGAAATCTTCATCTCCGCCGCCCGCAAGCGCGGCGAGCCGCTTGACCACACCCTGCTGTTCGGCCCGCCCGGCCTGGGCAAGACCACCATGGCCCACATCATCGCCCGCGAGATGGGCGTGAACCTGCGCCAGACCTCAGGCCCCGTGCTGGAGCGCGCCGGCGACCTGGCCGCCTTGCTCACCAATCTCGAGGCCAATGATGTGCTCTTCATCGACGAGATCCACCGCATGTCGCCCGTGGTGGAGGAAATCCTCTACCCAGCGCTGGAGGATTATCAGATCGACATCATGATCGGCGAAGGCCCGGCCGCCCGTTCGGTGCGCCTGGACCTGCAACCCTTCACCCTGGTGGGCGCCACCACCCGCGCCGGCATGTTGACCAACCCGCTGCGCGACCGCTTCGGCATCGTCGCCCGGCTGGAGTTCTACACCCCGCCCGAGCTGGCCCGCATCGTCACCCGCAGCGCCGGGCTGTTGAATGCCCCCATCGTCGAGGACGGCGCGCTGGAAATCGCCCGCCGCAGCCGTGGCACCCCGCGTATCGCCAACCGCCTGCTACGCCGCGTGCGCGACTATGCCGAGGTCAAGGGCCAGGGCCGCATCACCCGCGAGATGGCCGATGCCGCCCTCGTGATGCTGGATGTGGACCCGGTCGGTTTCGACCTGATGGACCGCAAGCTCCTGGAGGCAGTGCTGTTCAAGTTCGGCGGCGGCCCGGTCGGGCTGGACAACCTGGCCGCAGCCATCGGTGAAGAACGCGACACCATCGAAGACGTGCTGGAACCCTACCTGATCCAGCAAGGCTACCTGCAGCGCACCCCCCGTGGCCGTATCGCCACCGGCGCGGCCTACCAGCACTTCGGCGTGACGGCGCCGCGCACCAGCCCCAATGGCGACCTATGGGGTGGCTGAAGCCGGTCGGCGCCTGCTGTCCAAGCCTTTCCCGGTAGCTGAACAACAGCGCCGCACAGTGCCGCATAGACTGATGAAATTTTTGTCAGATCTCGTATAAAAGCGAGTTTTTGCTTGTGCAAAAACTAATCGTCATCGACAATGGATAGCTATTCACTATCTTTCGATGTGAGCCCTCCATGCTAATGTCGAGCCAAGCCCTTCGATACGCGCATCAGTTGCTGGATGCCCGCGCCCAGTCCAAGGTCATCCCGCGCATTTCCGAGTCCGAACCGCTGTCGGTAGAAGACGCCTACGAGATCGCCCACAACATCCGCAACATCCGCGTGGCCCAGGGCGAGCAGCCCATTGGCCGCAAGATCGGTTTTGTGGTGCGCAAGAACTGGGAACGCTACGGCATCATCGATGATGCCCGCATCCCGACCTGGGCGCCGATGTACGATACCACCGTGCGCTTCGCCGAAGACAATCACGGCCTGCAGTCGCTGACCGGCGCGGTGCAACCGCGCATCGAACCGGAGATCGTCTTCAAGCTGGGCAAGACGCCGGCACCGAATGCCTCGCTGGAAGAACTGGCCGACTGCCTGGAATGGATGGCGCACGGTTTCGAGATCGTGGTCTGCCCCTTCCCGAAATGGGAATTCACTGTAGCCGACTCGATTGCCGCCTTCGGCCTGCATGGCACCTTGATCGTGGGCGAGCCGCATGTGCTGTCCTCGGCCAGCCGGCATCACCTGCCGCAGATCCTGGCCAGCGCCAGCGTGTCCCTGTCCTGCAGCACCGAGTCCGCCAGCGTCCTGCGCGCCGCCGGTTTCTGCAATGACGAGATGGACAGCCCCCTGCATGCCCTGTGGCACCTGCACCAGCTGCTGCAGAAGCAGACCCGCTTCCGCAAGCTGCAGGCCGGCGAGATCATCACCACCGGCACCTGGACCGACGCCTGTCCCATCGAGCCGGGCCAGACCTGGACCACGGCCTTCTCCGGCGTGACCCTGCCGGGCCTGACCGTCTCCTTCGTCTGAGCCGGGACCTGTTGCGCTGATGGCGATCTGGGTCGATGCCGACGCCTGTCCGGGCGTCATCAAGGACATGCTGTTCCGGGTGGCCGACCGCACCACGATCACCGTCACGCTGGTAGCCAACCGGCCCTTGCGCACGCCGCCTTCGCGCTACATCAAGTCCATGGTGGTGCCCGCCGGCTTTGACGTCGCCGACCGCGAGATCGCCCGCCTGGTCGCGTCCGGCGATCTGGTTGTCACCGCCGATATCCCGCTGGCCGCCGAGGTGGTGGCCAAGGGCGCGCTGGCGCTCAATCCGCGCGGCGAACTCTATACGGCCCAGAACATCGGCCATCACCTCAGCACCCGCAATTTCATGGAAGAGCTGCGCAGCAGCGGCGTGGAAACCGGCGGCCCGGCCGCCTTCAGCGCCGGCGATGGCCGCGCCTTCGCCCGCGAGCTGGACCGCTACGTGCTCAAGGCCTCACGTCCGGTCTGAGCGCCCTGCGTTTATTGTTCGCGCAACCAGGTCTGGGTGCGCCCCAGCATGGGCATGCCGACATAACCGCGCACGTTGAGCTTCTGCCCGTCATCGATGACCGAGAGCTTGCTCTTGTAGACCTTGCCATTGGCCGGATCGATGATCTGGCCGCCGTTGTACTCATCCCCATCCTTCTTCAGGCCCGACAGGATGGTCATGCCGATGATCGGCTTGTCCTTCAACTCCCCCTCGCATTTCTGGCAGACCGGGTTCTGGTCTTCTTCTGGCGCACGGAAGAGCTTCTCGATCTTGCCGCTCAGTTCGCCATTGTTCTCGCTGATGCGGATCAGGGCCTTGGGCTTGCCGGTGGCGTCATCGATGCTTTTCCACAGACCGACCGGCGAACCGTCGGCCCAGGCAGCGGTGCTGGTCAACAGGCTGGTGGCCAGCAGTGACAGGGCGAGCAGATGGGAAGGGGAGGTAATACGGGGCATGGTTGGTCTCCTGTTATCCATTCAAATGCCATAAAAAAGCACGATTGTTCTAATTTATTCGATCCAGTCTAGACAAGCCCGCTGCACAAGGCAAGCACAAAAAACAAAAGCCGCCGCCCCACAAGGGGACGACGGCTTTGGCAGGAAGCGGGCCGGCTTACTTTAGCTTGGCCAGTTGTTCCTTCACCTTTTCCAGCGTAGCGCTGAAGTTGGCAACGCGTTCCTTCTCCTGCGCCACCACCGCCTCGGGCGCACGGGCCACGAAGCTTTCGTTGGACAGCTTGCCATTGGCCTTGGCGATCTCGGCGGTCAGGCGGGTGACTTCCTTGCCCAGGCGTTCGCGCTCGGCGGCCACGTCGATTTCCACCTTCAGCATCAGCTTGACTTCGCCGACGATGGCCACCGGCGCCGGCGACTCCGGCAACTGCGCCACCACCGTGGTTTCCGACAGGCGCACCAGGCCTTGCAGGTAGGGCAGGAAGGATTCCACGGCCGACGCATCGGCGGCTTCCACGATCAGCGGCACGCGCAGCGACGGCGCCAGTTGCATCTCGCCGCGCAGGTTGCGGCAGGCGTCGGTGTAGGCCTTGAACTGGGCGACCCAGGCTTCGGCTTCGGCATCGATCTTCTCCAGGTCCGGACGCGGATAGGCCTGGCGCATGATGGAATCGCCCGCCGGATCGGGCTTGCGATCGGTCAGCGGCGCGACGCTTTGCCACAGCTGTTCGGTAATGAAGGGCAGCACCGGATGCGCCAGGCGCAGCACGCTTTCCAGCACGCGCAAGAGGGTGCGGCGGGTGGCGCGCTGTTGCGCTTCATTGCCGCTCTGGATCTGGGCCTTGGCCATTTCCAGATACCAGTCGCAGTACTCGTCCCAGACGAACTTGTAGATGGCCGTGGCGATGTTGTCGAAGCGGTAGTCGGCAAAGCCCTTTTCCACTTCGGCTTCGGTCCGCTGCAAGAGCGACACGATCCAGCGGTCAGCCTTGGAGAACTGCAGCTTTTCCTTGTCGCAGACGCCCTTCTCGTGGCCGTCGAAACCGCAGTCCTGGCCTTCGGTATTCATCAGCACGAAGCGGGTGGCGTTCCAGAGCTTATTGCAGAAGTTGCGATAGCCTTCGCAGCGGTTCAGGTCGAAGTTGATGTTGCGGCCCAGGGTCGCCAGCGAGGCGAAGGTGAAACGCAGCGCATCGGTGCCGAAGGCCGGGATGCCATCGGCGAATTCCTTGCGGGTGGCCTTCTCAATGCTGGCCGCCTGCTTGGGATTCATCAGGCCGACCGTACGCTTGGCCACCAGCTCGTCCACGCCGATGCCATCGATCAGGTCGATCGGGTCCAGGGTGTTGCCCTTGGACTTGGACATCTTCTGGCCCGAGGCATCGCGCACCAGGCCGTGGACGTAGACGGTGTCGAACGGCACCTTGCCGGTGAAGTGCGTGGTCATCATGACCATGCGCGCCACCCAGAAGAAGATGATGTCGAAGCCCGTCACCAGCACCGAGGAGGGCAGGAACAGCTTGTAGTCCGGCGTTTCTTCCGGCCAGCCCAGGGTGGAGAAGGGCACCAGCGCCGAGGAGAACCAGGTATCGAGCACGTCTTCATCGCGCTTGACGGCACGGCCGCCGGCTTGCGCACGGGCTTCTTCTTCGGTGCGGGCCACGTAGATGCCGCCGTCCTCGTCGTACCAGGCCGGGATCTGATGGCCCCACCACAGTTGGCGCGAGATACACCAGTCCTGGATGTTGTTGAGCCACTGGTTGTAGGTATTGGTCCAGTTCTCGGGCACGAACTTGATCTCGCCCGAAGAAACCTTTTCCAGTGCGGTCTCGGCAATCGACTTGCCGGGGAAGAAGGTCCCTTCCGGCGCCGGCTTGCTCATGGCCACGAACCATTGGTCGGTCAGCATCGGCTCGATCACCACGCCGGTACGGTCGCCACGCGGCACCATCAGCTTGTGCGGCTTGACCTGTTCCAACAGGCCCAGCGCGTCCAGATCGGCCACGATCTGCTTGCGCGCCTCGAAGCGGTCCAGGCCCTGGTACTTCTCGGGCGCGTTCTCGTTGATAGTGGCCTTCAAGGTGAAGACGCTGATCATTTCCAGGTTGTGGCGTGCGCCGACCTGGTAGTCGTTGAAGTCGTGGGCCGGGGTGATCTTCACGCAGCCGGTGCCGAATTCCTTGTCGACGTATTCATCCTTGATGATGGGGATCTCGCGGCCCACCAGCGGCAGCTTGATCATCTTGCCCACCAGCGCGGCGTAGCGTTCGTCAGTCGGGTCCACCGCCACGGCGACGTCGCCCAGCATGGTTTCCGGACGGGTGGTGGCGACCACGATATGGCCGCTGCCATCGGCCAGCGGGTACTTGATGTGCCACATGGAACCGTCTTCTTCTTCCGACACCACTTCCAGGTCGGAGACCGCGGTGCCCAGCACCGGGTCCCAGTTCACCAGGCGCTTGCCGCGATAGATCAGACCCTGCTCGTAGAGGCGCACGAAGACTTCGGTGACGACCTTGGACATCTTCGGGTCCATCGTGAAGTATTCGCGGGCCCAGTCGGTGGAGGCGCCCATGCGGCGCATCTGGCCGGTGATGGTGGAGCCGGATTTTTCCTTCCACTCCCACACCTTCTCGACGAATTTTTCACGGCCCAGGTCGTGGCGCGAGACCTTCTGTGCATCCAGCTGGCGTTCCACCACGATCTGGGTGGCGATACCGGCGTGGTCGGTGCCGGGGATCCAGGCGGTGTTGTAGCCGCGCATGCGGTGGTAGCGTGTCAAGCCATCCATGATGGTCTGGTTGAACGCGTGACCCATGTGCAGGGTGCCGGTCACATTGGGCGGCGGCAGCTGGATGGAAAACGAGGGCTTCTCCGCGTCGGTGGTGGCGGCGAAGTAACCGCGCTTTTCCCACTCCTCGCGCCAGAATTTCTCAATCTCGGCGGGCTCGAACGACTTGGCTAATTCCATGATTTGACGTGTGTTTTTGCGAAACCCAACATTATAAGGGACGGATAGGGCAAATCTCGCAGAGGTGTGAAATTGGGCCTTGAAGATGCCCAATTTAGCCGACATTCACGCGTTTTCTGCTAGTTTCCCGTGGGAATTGAATTTGAGGAGTTAGTGATGGAAGAAAATGAAATCCTTCAGCCAGAGACGAAGGAGCTTTCCCTTGTTGAATTCATGCGGCGTTCTCCACTGTTCGGTTGCGAGGACATCACTTTCGAGCGTGAAAACGGTCCTCTGCGTTCCTGCAACTTTCTAGAATCGGGTCCGGAATGTTGCGCTGCACACTCAACCCATCCGAAATGAAACCTTGTTCCTCACGCCAATTGGAGTAGAATCCGGCCCACGACAAGGACTGCGCAAGCAGCCAGCGTCGCACCGCTAGGGGTCCTGGCGCTCAAGCTCATGCTTGGGTAGCCGGGTGAGAAATACCCTTGAACCTGATCTGGATAATGCCAGCGAAGGGAAGCAACCGGCAGCTTGACGTACCCACGGCCCTGTATCACCTCCACGCCGCCCGTCCTCTTCCGCAACCTCCTTTGCTGGCTCCGAGCCATGAGTCATCAAGCAAAGGAGCCGAAATGAATGCCAACCCGAAATTCCTGTCCGCGACGGCCACCGTCGATGAGGCAGCCATCCAGCCCCTGCCGAATTCCCGCAAGATCTACGTGACCGGCTCGCGCCCGGACATCCGCGTGCCCATGCGCGAGATCAGCCAGGCCGACACGCCGGCCATGTTCGGTTCGGAAAAGAACCCGCCCATCTACGTCTATGACACCTCCGGCCCCTATACCGACCCGGAGGTGAAGATCGACATCCGCGCCGGCCTGTCCACCCCGCGCCTGCCCTGGATCCTCGAGCGCGACGATACCGAGGAGCTGCCCGGCCCGACTTCAGAATACGGCCAGCAGCGCCTGAACGACCCGGCCCTGGCCGAGCTGCGCTTCAACCTGCACCGCAAGCCGCGCCGCGCCAAGGCGGGCGCCAACGTCACCCAGATGCACTACGCGCGCCGTGGGATCATCACGCCCGAGATGGAGTTCATCGCCATCCGCGAAAACCTGCGTCGCAAGGAATATCTGGAGCAGCTGAAGGCTTCCGGCCCGATGGGCAACAAGCTGGCCGACCTGATGGGCCGTCAGCATCCCGGCCAGTCCTTCGGCGCTTCCATCCCCGCCGAGATCACGCCGGAATTCGTGCGTGATGAGGTGGCGCGCGGCCGCGCCATCATCCCCGCCAACATCAACCATCCGGAAGTGGAACCGATGATCATCGGCCGCAATTTCCTGGTCAAGATCAACGCCAACATCGGCAACTCGGCGGTGACCTCTTCCATCGGCGAGGAAGTGGAAAAGATGACCTGGGCCATCCGCTGGGGCGGCGACAACGTCATGGACCTGTCCACCGGCAAGAACATCCACGAAACCCGTGAGTGGATCATCCGCAATTCGCCGGTGCCCATCGGCACCGTGCCGATCTACCAGGCCCTGGAAAAGGTCAACGGCAAGGCCGAAGACCTGACCTGGGAAATCTTCCGCGATACCCTGATCGAGCAAGCCGAGCAGGGCGTGGACTACTTCACCATCCACGCTGGCGTGCGTCTGCAATACGTGCCGCTGACGGCCAAGCGCATGACCGGCATCGTCTCGCGTGGCGGTTCCATCATGGCCAAGTGGTGCCTGGCGCATCACCGCGAATCCTTCCTCTACGAACACTTCGAAGAGATCTGCGAGATCATGAAGGCCTATGACGTCAGCTTCAGCCTGGGCGATGGCCTGCGTCCCGGTTCGATCTACGACGCCAACGACGAAGCCCAGCTGGGCGAACTGCGCACCCTGGGTGAACTGACCCAGATCGCCTGGAAGCACGACGTGCAGGTGATGATCGAAGGCCCCGGCCACGTGCCTATGCATCTCATCAAGGAGAACATGGACCTGCAACTGGAGCAGTGCCACGAAGCACCGTTCTACACCCTCGGCCCCTTGACCACCGACATCGCGCCCGGCTATGACCACATCACCTCCGGCATCGGCGCGGCCCAGATCGGCTGGTATGGCACGGCCATGCTGTGCTACGTCACGCCCAAGGAACACCTGGGCCTGCCCAACAAGACCGATGTGAAGGACGGCATCATCACCTACAAGATCGCCGCGCACGCCGCCGACCTGGCCAAGGGCCATCCGGGTGCGCAGATCCGCGACAACGCGCTGTCCAAGGCGCGCTTCGAATTCCGTTGGGAAGACCAGTTCAACATCGGTCTCGATCCCGACAAGGCGCGCGAATTCCACGACGAAACCCTGCCCAAGGATTCGGCCAAGGTGGCGCACTTCTGCTCCATGTGCGGCCCGCACTTCTGTTCCATGAAGATCACCCAGGAAGTGCGCGATTACGCCGCCAAGGAAGGCATCTCCGAGATCGATGCATTGAAGCAGGGGATGCAGGTCAAGTCGGTGGAGTTCGTCAAGATGGGCGCCGAGATTTATTCGAAGCAGTAAGCGCCATGCAGATCGAACTGAACGGCAAGCCTCACCCGCTGCCTGACGGCGCCACGCTGGACCAGCTCATTGCCGACCTCTCCCTGGTCGGCCGTGCGGTGGCGGTGGCGGTCAATCGCCAGGTGGTGCCCAGTGCGCAATGGAGCTCGCGCGCACTGGCCGAGGCCGACAAGGTAGACGTCGTGCGCGCCATTGGCGGCGGTTGATCCGCCCGCCTGCGCACATCCCCAGACAAGGAATCGACATGAACATGAATGACGCCCCCCTCGTGAATGAGGACAAGGGCCTGACCATCGCCGGCAAGACCTATCGCTCGCGCCTGCTGGTGGGTAGCGGCAAGTACAAGGACCTCGACGAGACCCGCGCAGCGACGGTGGCCAGCGGCGCCGAGATCATCACGGTGGCGATCCGCCGCGTCAACATCGGCCAGGACCCCAATGCGCCCAGCCTGCTGGACGCAGTGCCGCCTTCCGAATTCACCATCCTGCCCAATACCGCCGGTTGCTATAACGCGGCCGATGCGGTGTACACGCTGCAACTGGCGCGCGAGCTGTTGGGTGGCCACAAGCTGGTCAAGCTGGAAGTGCTGGGCGATGAAAAGACCCTGTTCCCCAATATGCCGGAAACCCTCAAGGCCGCCGAGACCCTGGTCAAGGACGGCTTCGACGTGATGGTCTATTGCAGCGACGACCCCATCCAGGCACGCATGCTGGAAGACCTGGGCGTGGCCGCCGTCATGCCGCTGGCTTCGTTGATCGGCTCGGGCATGGGCATCCTCAATCCCTGGAACCTGTCGCTGATCATCGAACAGGCGCGCGTGCCGGTGCTGGTCGATGCGGGCGTGGGTACTGCCTCGGATGCCGCCATCGCCATGGAACTGGGCTGTGATGGCGTGCTGATGAACACCGCCATTGCCTGTGCACGCGATCCCATCCGCATGGCCCGCGCCATGAAGCTGGCGGTGCAAGCAGGTCGCGAAGCCTTCCTCTCTGGCCGCATCCCGCGCAAGTTTGCGGCCTCGCCGTCGTCGCCGATGGCTGGTCGCGTGGCATAAGCATGCAGGCGGCCTATCGTTCCACGCCACCCTGCGTGCTGGTCTTCTCCGGCTCCGACCCTAGCGGCGGGGCCGGCATGCAGGCCGATATCCCGGCCATCACCGCGCTGGGGTGCCATCCCTTGTCGGTGCCGACGGCTTTGACGGTGCAGGACAACGTCAGCGTCTTTGCCGTGCATGCGCTCGATCCTGAACTGGTGCGTCACCAGGCGCAGGTGCTGATCGACCGTTTCGACATCGCGGCGGTCAAGCTGGGCATTGCAGGCAGTCGTGAGAATGCCGAGGTCATCGCGGACTTGATCCGGCAATTGCGCGAGCGCAATCCGCAACTGCCGGTGGTGCTCGATCCGGTGCTGGCCAATGGCAAGGGAGACCAGCTGTCGCGTGATGATGCGGTGCGTGTGATCGAACCGTTGTACGAGCTGGCAACCGTGATCACGCCCAATCTCAACGAGGCGCGCCGCCTGTGCGGTGACGTGGAGCCTACGCAGCAGGCCGCCCTGCTGATGGCGCGGGGTTGCGCGCATGTGCTGCTCAAGGGCGGTCATGGTCCGCAGGAGCAGGATGTGATCAATCGTTGGTACGGCCAGCTGTTCCGTTCCGAGTTTGCCGAAGAAGCGATTGAAACTGCGCGCTGGCGCTGGACCCGCCTGCCCGATGAATTCCACGGCAGCGGCTGCACGCTGGCGGCGGCCCTGTCGGCCTGCCTGGCGCGGGGCCTGCCGATGCGCCAGGCCATCGAGCTGGCCCAGCACTACACCCAGCATGCGCTCGCTACCTCGTATGCCATTGCTGACGGGCAGCGCATTCCCCATCGCGTGCCTGCGTTCGAAGCTGTTGTTGACGCCGCACCCGCGGCAGGAGCCTGACATGAAACCCGAGTATGCAAAGCATCTACGCGGCCTCTACATCGTCACACCCGACTGGGATGACACCGCCCAATTGCTGGCGGCCACCGAGCTGGCCTTGCAACAAGGTGCTGCGCTGGTGCAGTACCGCCACAAGACGGCCGACGCGCAGCAACGGCAGGCGCAAGCCTCGGCGCTGCTGGCCTTGTGCCGGCAGTACCAGGTGCCGCTGATCATCAACGATCATGTGGACCTGTGCCTGGACATCGATGCCGATGGCATCCACGTCGGCGGCACCGACGCTTCCATCGCCGAGGTGCGCAAGGCCGTCGGGCCGGACCGCATCGTGGGCGCGTCCTGCTATGGCACGCTGGAGCTGGCGCATGCGGCCTATCGTGATGGCGCGAGTTACGTCGCCTTTGGCGGCTTCTATCCGTCGCGGGTGAAAAAATATGATTTCCGGACTGCACCGGAAATCATTGCGCACTCCAAGCGCGAGATTCCCTTGCCGGTGGTGGTGATCGGCGGGATCACCCTGGAGAATGCGCCACCGCTGGTGGAGCAGGGGGCCGACATGGTGGCCGTCATCAGCAGTGTCTATCTGGTGCCGGTGGAAGAGCGCAAGACGCGGGAGCTGGCTGATCTCTATCGGTGAGGCATGGAATCCAATATCACCGTTCGGACTGAGTAGACCCGAAGGGGCGTATCGAAGGCGCGCTGGAGGTGCGCAGTCGCCGTCGCGCCTTCGATACGCCGCGCAGCGGCTACTCAGTCCGAACGGTTCGAAAAAAATGCCGTTCGATTGTGAACGGCATTTTCTATTTGGCTAACGCCAGGCGATCATCAGCCTTCCAGCAAGCTGCGCAGCATCCACGCATTCTTTTCATGCAGCTGCATGCGCTGGGTCAGCAGGTCGGCGGTCGGTTCATCGGCGGCTGCATCCACGGTCGGGAAGATCGAACGGGCAGTGCGGGTCACGGCTTCCTGACCGGCCACCAGCTGGGCGATCATCTCCTGGGCGTTGGGCACGCCATCGGCTTCGGGGATCGACGACAGCTTGGCGAATTCCTTGTACGAACCCGGGGCCGGATAGCCCAGTGCGCGGATGCGTTCGGCGATCAGGTCCACGGCCAGCGCCAACTCGTTGTACTGGCCTTCGAACATCAGGTGCAGGGTGTTGAACATCGGACCGGTCACGTTCCAGTGGAAGTTGTGGGTCTTCAGGTACAGGGTATAGGTGTCGGCCAGCAGCTTGGACAGGCCGTCGGCAATCTTCTTGCGGTCCTTGTCGTTGATGCCGATGTTGATCGAGGGGGCTGCCACATTCTTCTTTGCCATTATTCGCTCCTTAGCTGTTCGGTTTTTCGTAAGCGGGTACTTAACACTGCGCAACTCCGCGATTCTATTGCAAATCCGCAGGGACAAACTGCGGCTACGCAAGTATTGATAAGAGAGTCGGGCCGACGTTCCTTATTTCAACCGATTTTTCAGCGCACCGCTGCGCAATAAATCAATGGGGCCGATAGATAAACACCTATCGGCCCCATGTCCAGTCAGTGCTCAGATCGTGCCGATCAAGGCTTGCCGCGCTGCTGCGCACTGCGATACAAGGACAGCGACAAGGCCACCGCACCGATGGCGGCAATGGCGGCGAAAAGGAATACCTGCGGATAACCGAGCTGCCCGGCAATGGCCCCGGCCAGCGGGCCGGTGATGCCCAGCGCCAGGTCGAGGAAGACCGAATAGGCCGCCAGCGCCGCGCCGCGATTGGCCGGCGACACCAGGTTGACCGCCTCCACCCCCAGCGAAGGGAACACCAGCGCAAAGCCGAAACCGGCCAGGCCTGCCCCCAGCAGCGCCAGTTCGGGCGTGGTGGTGCTCCACAGCAACAGCAGGCCGACCGCTTCAGTGAGGAAGCTGACCACGGCCACGCGATAGCCACCGAAGCGCGTAATGGCATTGGCAAACAGCAGGCGCGCACCGACGAAGGCGCTGGAGAAGGCGGTCAGCGCAAAGGCCGCGCCGCTCCAGTGCAGGTCGGCGTAATAGAGCGTAATGAAGGTGGCGATCGAACCAAAGCCGATAGTGCCGAAGGCCAGCCCCATGCCATAGGCGAACACCTTGCGCAGCACCAGCTTGAAGGACAGCTGTTCACCCTGCACCACCGGCGTGACCGGGCCGCCACGCGCCAGCACGTAGCCCAGTGCGGTCAGCAGCATGCCCGACAGGCCGATCATGGCAAAGCCCAGCGAGCGGTCCAGCACCACGCCCAGCGGCGCGCCGATGGCCAGTGCCGCATAGGTGGCGATGCCGTTCCAGGAAATCATCTTGGCCGTGTTCTCGGAACCCACGCGGCCCACGCCCCACATGATGGCGCCGGTGCCGACCAGGCTCTCGCCCAGGCCCAGCAAGGCGCGGCTGGCAAACAGCAGCACCAGCGAGAGGAAGGGCAGCGGCTGGGCCAGCGCCGAGCACAGCAACAAGGCGCCGCTGGCCGAACACAGCAGCATGCCGCGCATGACGGTCTGCTTGGCGCCGACGGTGTCGATCATGCGGCCTGCATTGGCGCGGCTCACGAAGGTGGCGAAGTACTGCACGCTGATGCCCAGTCCGGCCATCACCGAGCTATAGCCCAGGTCCAGGTGGATGTAGCCCGGCAGCACCGCCATCGGGATGCCGATGGCCAGATAGACCAGGAAGGTGAAGAAGGCGGTGGCGATGATCTGCCGGGTGACCTTGGCCGGCGTCAGCGGACGCGGCGGTGCAGCCGGCACAGGCGTGGCGGAGGGACTGGGACTACAGGAATCGTCGGACATGGCGGGGAAGTTCGGAATGAGGTGTCGCAGGCGCGGATGTGCGCGTGAACAACATGCCGGATTTTACTCCCGCCAGAAAAATGCTGCAGGACAGCAAAAGATTTTTTCCTGTCGATTCAGTCGCTTAGTCGCTTTTCTGCCACGTTATCCGGATGGCAAGACAGCCTTCAGCGTTGGCAGCGCAGCGCTTCGGTGGCGCGTTCGCGCACTGCCGGCGGATAGTCCGCGCCCAGGATTTCCGCATCCAGCTCGGCCAGATCGCGCTGCACGGCGGGCTCGCACCAATGGCCGTTCAGGCGCGCCAGCGCCGCCAGCAGGTCGGGGGTGAGGCGGTCCAGCACCGGACGCACCTGCAGCGCCAGGTCAGGCGGATTGGCGAAAGGCGGGCGCTGCTCCACGCGCCACTGGCGGTGCAGGTCGCGCTGCACGATCTTGCCGGCCTCGAACTGGTCCTGGAAGAAACGCCGCGTCCACGCCGCATCCAGGCCCAGCTTCTGCGCCCGGGCGGCCACATCGTCGAGGATCACCGCCTCGCGCGCCGGATCATCAATGGGCGCATGCGAATTCCATTTGCTGCGCGCCACCGGGGCGGCGACATCCAGACGTGTCTTCTGCAAGCTCAGCAATTGCTCGACATCGCTGCGCACAGCCGGTGGCGTGCTGGTGGCGCAGGCGCTCAGCAAGAGGGTGGCGATCAGGGCGAGGGCCGGAAGGCAGGAGGAGGGCAGGCGGCGCATGGGCAGGAGAGTCGTCGATGAAAGAATGGCTGTGGATAAATCAAGGCACCGCAGTATAGCGCCGCCCCTGCTCGCCCGGTCAGGGCACGCGCCCTTTATAATCGCGGGATGCAAAATCTTCTCCTCAACCTCAACGAAGAGCAGCTCGCCGCCGTGACGCTGCCCGCGCAATCGGCGCTGATCCTGGCCGGCGCCGGTTCCGGCAAGACCCGTGTGCTGACCACCCGCATCGCCTGGCTGATCCAGACCGGGCAGGTCTCGCCTTCCGGCATCCTGGCGGTGACCTTCACCAACAAGGCCGCCAAGGAAATGACGGCGCGCCTGTCGGGCATGCTGCCCATCAATACCCGGGGCATGTGGATCGGCACCTTCCACGGGCTGTGCAACCGCCTGCTGCGCGCGCATCACAAGGACGCCGGCTTGCCCCAGACCTTCCAGATCCTGGATACGCAAGACCAGCTCTCGGCCATCAAGCGGCTGTTGAAGCAGATGAACGTGGACGATGAGAAGTATCCGCCGCGCAACCTGATGTACTTCATCAACAGCGCCAAGGACCAGGGCCTGCGCGCCAAGGACGTGGATGCCTACGACGACTACAACCGCAAGTTCGTCGAACTCTATGAACTCTACGACCAGCAGTGCCAGCGCGAAGGCGTGGTCGATTTCGCCGAGCTGCTGTTGCGCACCTATGAATTGCTCTCGCGCAACCAGCCCCTGCGCGAGCACTACCAGAGCCGCTTCCGCCACATCCTGGTCGATGAGTTCCAGGATACCAACGACCTGCAATACAAGTGGTTGAAGCTCATGGCCGGCCAGCACAACGCGGTCTTCGCGGTGGGCGACGATGACCAGAGCATCTACGCCTTCCGTGGCGCCAACGTGGGCAACATGCAGGCCTTCGAGCAGGAATTCCATGTCCAGAACCTGATCAAGCTGGAGCAGAACTATCGCTCGCATGGTCACATCCTGGACACCGCCAACGAGCTCATCGCCAACAACAGCAAGCGCCTGGGCAAGAACCTGCGCACCGATGCCGGCCACGGCGAGCAGGTGCGCGTCTATGAAGCCACCAGCGACCTGCAGGAAGCGCAGTGGATCATCGAACAGGTCAAGGACCTGATCGCCGAAGGCTGGGCGCGCAGCGAGATCGCCATCCTCTATCGCTCCAATGCGCAATCCCGTGTGCTGGAGCATGCGCTGTTCAGTTCGGCCATTCCCTATCGCGTCTATGGCGGCCAGCGCTTCTTCGAGCGCGCCGAAATCAAGCACGCCATCGCCTACCTGCAGTTGATGGACAACCTGCACAATGATTCGGCCTTCCTGCGCGTGGTCAACTTCCCCACCCGCGGCATCGGCGCCAAGGCCATGGAGTCATTGCAGGATGCGGCGCGCCAGTATGGCTGCTCGCTCTATGCCGCCGTGCCGTATGTGGCGGGCAAGGCGGGCTCGTCGCTGAATGCCTTCGTCAAGCTGATCGAAGGCGCGCGCTTCGAGACCCAGCATCTGCCCCTGCCCGAAATGGTCAAGGTGGTGCTGGACCTGTCCGGCCTGATGACGCACTACCGCAACGAAAAGGAAGGCGCCGACCGCATCGAGAACCTGGAGCAATTGGTCAGCGCTGCGACCCTCTTCGTCTCGGAAGAAGGCTATGGCCTGGATGCGCCGGCCTTCCTCGGCCCGCAGGCGCAGGCCACGGCGGGCGCCGCCATCACCACCGCCGATGGCGTGGAAGTGCTGGACGCCGATGCGCCGCTGGTGACCATCATGTCGCCGCTGTCGGCCTTCCTCTCGCATGCCTCGCTGGAAGCCGGTGACAACCAGGCGCAGGCCGGCCAGGACGCCCTGCAGCTGATGACGGTGCACTCCGCCAAGGGGCTGGAGTTCGATGCCGTCTTCATCACCGGCATGGAAGAGGGCCTGTTCCCGCACGAGAACAGCGCCAAGGAAGAGGGCGGGGTGGAAGAAGAGCGCCGCCTGATGTATGTGGCCATCACGCGCGCCAGGAAGCGCCTCTTCATGACCTTCTCGCAGACTCGCATGCTGCACGGCCAGACGCGCTACAACATGCGCTCACGCTTCTTCGATGAGATGCCGGAACAATCGATCAAGTGGCTCTCGCCCAAGATCGCCCAGCATCACTGGTTCGCCAATCCCAAGTCGGCCTGGGATGAAGTGCCGGAGGCGGGCAACAACAAGATCGCCCAGAGCTTCTCGCGCCAGACCGATTCAGGCTGGCGCATCGGGCAGAACGTGTCGCATGCCAAGTTCGGCGAGGGCGTCATCGTCAATATCGAAGGCGGTGGCGGCGCGGCGCGGGCGCAGATCAACTTTGGCAAGTTCGGCATGAAGCTGCTGGATCTGTCGGTGGCCAAGCTGGAAAAGATCTGACGCGCACCGCGGCGCGAGCGCGCCGGTCACGCGTCTTCCCACCCCTGGGCGCGCTGGCGGCGTGCGTGTTTCAGCCAGCTCCTGACCTGTTCGATATCGCCAAACGCGGCCAGCGCGGCGCGCAGGTCCTGCCCTTCCTGGCGTAGCGCGGTGATGCCCCGGTTCAGGTAGCGCATCATCTTCTCGGGCGTCAGCCTTGCCGTGGAAGGCAGGCCATAGGCGCGCCGGAACTGGCGTTGGACGTGGATGATTTCCTGGTCCAGCTCGTCGGCCTGTTCCTGCAGGATCTGGTTGTAATGCGCCAGCCGCGCCTCACTCACCTCGGTCTGGGTATGCCGGGTGATGTGTTCCAGTTCCAGCTGCAATTCCAGCAGCTTCAACAAATCATTTTTTTCGTAGGCCTGGTTGACCTGCTGCATCAGTGCGGTCTTGCGGGTGCGCTCGTCTTCGTCGGGTTCGCGGTCTGGATGCAGGGCGCTGGCCAGACGGCGGTAGACGGCGCGGATGGACTGGCTCAGTTCGGTGCGTTGCGCCTGCTGCTGATGTTCGGCGGCGCGCTGCTTGGGCGGCTTCTTGCGACTGGCGCGACCGGCTTCCCGCGCCTGGGCGGCGGCCTGGCGTTCGCGCTCCTGGCGCTCCAGCATGGCCTCCATGCGCTGCATGATTTCCTCGGGCGTGCCGGTGGTGAAGTCGTCCTCGGCAATGCTCTCGTTCCCGCCAGGCGGTGATGGCGCGTGGGCGATCTCTGCGGCGTGCTCTTCCTCCGCATGCTGCTGGTAGATCAGCGCCAGCTCGGCATCCTCGCTACGTTGCAGCAGCGCCTGCGCCATGTCGGCGATCAGGGCCGACAGGGTGATGCGCTCCCCCTTGCCCAGCGCCTTGTGCGCCCAGGCTTCGTGCAGACGGTAGACCGCCTGGCGTTTCAGGCCAAGCAGTTCCTGTTCCAGCGGCACGTACTGGGCCGCGTATTTCCTGTGGAATTCGTCGCTGGCGGTTTCCCATTCCTTGAGCCGGGCGCGGCGGGCGCCGATGGCGTCGATGAGCGCATTGAATTTCTCTTGCGCCGGTGACAGCCGGGTGGCGGACTGGCCGTTGACCAGGGTGACATCGTGGGGCGTGGGCTTGTGCATGGAGGGAAACAGGTTGAGCGGTGGCGGATTCTAGCCATTCGGCCAGCGACCCACAAGCGCAGCCGCTGCGGCAAGATCAGACGACGAAGCGGCCATCAGGATACTGCCGACACATGAAGTCCACGAATGCCCGCACTTTAGGACTCTGCAAGCGACGCGAAGTATGCAGCACCCACAGCTCGACTTCGCCGCCCAGCTTGCCCCACAGCTTGAGCTGTCCCGCTTCTACCAGCGCGCTGGCCAGCGACCAGGGCAGCAGCGCGGCGCCTGCTCCGGCACAGACCGCATCCTTGACCATCATCAGCGAAGACAGCCGCAGCACCGGTTGCGGAGCGATCAGCAGTTTGCCTTCGCGCAAGGACCAGAGATCGCTATCGCGGAAGGTCGGCATCACCACCGCCGGCACCGGATGCGACTTGCCTGCCCGCGCGCGCGGCATGGGCAGCGTAGGGGCGGCCACCAGGGCCAGGCTGTCGCGGGCGAAGCAGCGGCCCACCAGATTGCCGTCGTCGCTGGGATTGATGCGGATGCACAGGTCGAAGTGTTCCTGCACCAGGTCCACCAGCCGGTCTTCGGCCACCACGTCCACTTCGACCTGCGGGTAAGCGGCATGGAACGAGGCTGCCAGCCGCCCCAGCGCCAGTTGCGAAAACACCAGCGGTGCGGCAATGCGCAGACGGCCACGCGGCGCGCTGCTGCCTTCGCGGGCCTGGGTCATGGCTTCCGCGAGTTCGCGCAGCGGGCCTTCGCTTCGTTGCAGCAGCAATTCGCCAGCCTCGGTGACGGTGAGGCGCTGCGTGCCGCGTTCAACCAGGCGTACCCCCAGCTCTTCTTCCAGCTCGGCTACACGGCGCGAGAGCGTGGCCTTGGCGCGTCCGCTCTCGCGGCTGGCGCGGCCGAAGCTGCCATGGGCGGCGACCAGCTGGAAATCCACTAGGGCATTGATGTCCATGGTGTCTCAAAAATGATCCGGATAGTCTCGATTTTATCGTCTGTGTTTCGAATGCGATACCCATTATCGTGTGTTCCATCAACCACCGACCCGCAAAGGCAGCGTGCAAGCGATGCCTGCCCAGCAAGCCGGTGCTTGCTTTGCATCGAGGTGATGCAAGTCCTGACGCTTTCATTGAAGCAGGCTTTTTAACTTATCCACAAAGGAAAACATCATGAGCATTCTCGTTACTGGCGCTACCGGCGCCGTTGGATCCCTGGTCGTGCAAGGTCTGGCCGCCGCTGGCGCCGAGGTCCGCGCACTGGTGCGCAGCCCCGGCAAGATGGCGCTGCCTGCAGATGTCAAGGAAGTGGTCGGCGACCTGCGCGAGGTGACTTCGCTGCGCACCGCCCTGCAGGGCGTGCGCACGCTCTTCGTGCTCAACGCCGTGGCGCCTGACGAACTGACGCAGGCGCTCAATGTGCTGAACCTGGCCCACCAGGCGGGTATTGAGCGCATCGTCTATCTCTCGGTGATCCATGCGGATCGCTTCACCGACGTGCCGCACTTCACCGGCAAGCACACCGTGGAACGGATGATCGAGGGCAGCGGTCTGCCCGCCACCATCCTGCGTCCGGCCTATTTCATGCAGAACGATGTGCCGCTCTTGCCGGTGTTGTCCTCCTATGGCGTCTATCCCATGCCCATCGGCCCGTCCGGGGTGGAGATGATCGACGTGCGCGACATCGCCGACATTGCGGTGGCCGAACTGCTGGCGCGGGACCGTGCGGACAAGCCACTGCCAACACGTACGCTGGACCTGGTCGGACCGCAATCCTTCACTGGCGCGCAGGCGGCAGCGGTGTGGAGCGAGGTGCTGCAACGTCCCATCCAGGCCGGTGGCGATGATCTGGATGCGTTCGAGCAGCAACTGGCCGCTCAGGCGCCGGACTGGATGGCCTTCGATCTGCGGCTCATGATGGCGCAGATCCAGCGCCACGGCATGCATGGCCGCCCAGGTGCGGTGCAGGTGCTGGAAGGATTGCTGGGCCGACCCTTGCGCACTTACCAGGATTTCGTGAAGGAACTGGCAGGCGCGTGATGTCGTGGGCGAGCGGGAGGGCAGGTCTCCCGCTCATGGTGAGGAGGTACGCGGGACGGCGTTCAGGCGTGCGCGATCAGCGCCTGCACTTCGTCCCAGGTCGCCGCATAGGCGCCGGCCTTGGAGGCCGCAATGGCCGCGCCCGCCGCCGCGCATTGCAGGTGGACCTGGGCCGGTGCATCCGGCTGGCGCAATTGGCTGGCGATCCAGCCGCCCATGGAAGCGTCGCCGCAACCGACGGTGTCGATCACCTCGACCCGATAGGCGGGCTGGTCGATGACCTGCTCGCCCTTGATCCATTGCATCCCCTTGGCGCCCAGCGTGTAGAGGATCTCGGCTTGCGGGGCCAGCGATTGCAGTGTGGCCAGTGCATTGGTATCACCGGGGAAGAGGCGTTCGAGGTCTTCGTCGGATACCTTGACGTAATGCGACAAGGACAGCAGTTGCTGGAACAGGAGGCGATAGGACGGGCTGTCCATGAGCTTGCGCCAGTTCGGATCGAAGGCGATCTTCTTGTTGCGCCGCGCCGCTTCCTGGGCAATCTGCAAGAGGCGCGAGGCCAGTGGTTCGCGGGTCAGGCTGATGCAGCCGAAATGCAGCACCTGGGCATCATCGAGCCAGCCCGCTGGCAGGCGCTGCGGATCGAAGTGCAGGTCGGCGCTGTCGTCGCCGATGAAGAAGTAGTCGGGCGGGGTGGTCGAGGTCACCATCGCCAGCAGCGGCGCCTTGGCGTATTGCTGGGTGAAGCGCATGTCCAGACCGGCCGCTTGCGTGAGGGCGTACAGCTCTGCGCCGAACACATCGGTGCTCACGCTGCCGGCATAGCCGGTGGGCACGCCCAGGCGGGCGGCGGCGCGCGCCACGTTCCAGCAGGCGCCGCCGGGAATGGCGCGCCACTGCTCGTCGGGCTGGCGGATGAAATCGGTCAGGGCTTCGCCGAAGACGACGAATGCGGCGCTCTGGGTCATGCTGGTCTCCGTGGGTCAGGTCGTTGTTGTGCTGGTGTAGTGGCGGGGCTGAAGGCCATTCAATCCTGCAAGGCGTGGCGTGCGCAGACCTCGTCAGTGACCAGGCCGGTGAGCCAGCCGCCGCGTAGCGCTGCGCGCACCGCCTCGGCCTTCTTGCTGCCGCCGCAGAAGGCGATCACCGGACGCTGCGGCCTTTGCGTCAGCGGCGGTGTGGTCACCCGCGCCGATAGCGAGGAAGGCAGCATCACGCCATCGATGTCGAAGGCGTGGCAGATCATTTCTCCCACCGCGCCCTGGCGCTGCAACTCGGCCACTTCGCCGTCGTCGATGAAACCGTCTTCGTGCATCGCGCCCTGCAAGGCGATGGTGCCGATGCCCAGGAAGGTCACATCGGCGCGCTCAGCCAGGCCGGTGACGATCTTGTAGGCGCGGTGGTTGCACCATTGCTGGCGGTCGCTTTCACTCTCGGCCACGCGCGGGGCGGGCAAGAGGTAGAAGCGCGCGCCCAGTTTCTCGGCGGCCTGCAGGGCCACGTCATAGCGGTTGGCCGAACCATCGGAGGCGAAGGCGCCGATCATCGAGACGATCTGGTGCTGCGGACGCTCCAGTTCGGAGAGCCGTTCGATGGCGGCCTTGAGCGTGCGGCCGGAACCGACGTTGACCACCAGCGGCGCTTCCGAACCGAGGTATTGCTCCATCAGTTCGGCGCCAGCCACGGCCAGCATCTGCTGCACTTCCTGCGATTCGTTGGGGTTGCCGGCCCCGCCGGCGCCAGGGACCACCCGGCAGACGTCCAGGCCGTAACGCTCCTGCAGGCCTTGCGCCAGTTCCAGGCAGGACGAGACCGGATGCGTGATCTGCACCTTGACCAGGTTGGCGTCGGCGGCATAGGCCACCATGCGTTGCGCCATCTGGCGCGAGATGCCGAGCCGTTCGGCGATTTCGTTCTGGGTGTTGCCGGCCACGTAGTACATCCACGCGGCGCGGGCCGCCAGGTCCAGTTTGGAGGTGCTGCTCGACATGTTCTCCTCGCCAGCCGCCGGCGCGTACGCGTCGGGGCCTGTGCTGTCTCTGATTCGGTTGGCTGAATTACTGCATTGCCCATTGTTCAATGCTCATTGTTCAATGCTCAATGACGGTGGGCCATTTTACGGCGAGTTGGCGCCTTCATTATTGCCAAATATGGGCAATTGCTCAATCAAAAAGCAAATGCTTGACATGTTTTTGGGAATGGATGATTATTTGCTCATAAAAATAATATTTGCTCAAAGTTGTTCAAGACAACCGGCCCCACCCGCACGTACGCACGGCGTTTGACGATGCCACCCGGGAAGAGCGTGCAGGCGGCCCATAACATTCGGAGACCAGCATGTCCAAACTCGTGCGCCCCCGCGCGTTCGGCTTTACCCGCGTTCGCTTCACCCTGGCCGCTGCGGCCATCTCGACCCTGTTCGCTGCGGGCCTGGCCCAGGCCGAGCCGGTGACGCTGAACATCGCGTCCATCAACAATCCCGACATGATCGAACTGCAGAAGCTGGCGCCGGCCTTCGAGAAGGCCAACCCGGACATCAAGCTGCGTTGGGTCACCATGGAAGAGAGCGTGCTGCGGCAGCGCCTGACCACCGACATCGCCACCAACAGCGGCCAGTTCGACCTGATGACCATCGGCGCGTATGAAGCGCCGATCTGGGCCAAGAAGGGCTGGCTGGCGCCGATGACCGGCCTGCCGGCGGACTACGACGAAGCCGACCTGATCAAGCCGGTGCGTGAGGGCCTGAGCGTGGATGGCAAGCTCTATGCGCTGCCGTTCTACGCCGAAAGCTCGATGACCTACTACCGCAAGGATCTCTTCGAGCAGAAGAAGCTGACCATGCCGCAGCGCCCGACCTGGGACGAGATCGCCAAGCTGGCCGCGCAACTGCATGACCCGGCCAAGGGCGTCTATGGCATCTGCCTGCGCGGTCGCGCCGGCTGGGGCGAGAACATGGCCATCATCACCACCATGGCCAATGCCTGGGGTGGCCGTTGGTTCGATGAACAATGGCAGCCGCAACTGTCGTCGCCGGAGTGGAAGAAATCGGTGGCCTTCTATGTCGACCTGATGCGCAAGTACGGCCCGCCCGGCGCCAGCTCCAACGGCTTCAATGAAAACCTGGTGCTGTTCTCCAGCGGCAAGTGCGGCATGTGGGTCGACGCCACGGTGGCCGCCGGCATGCTCTATCACGGCAAGGATTCCAAGGTGGCCGACAAGACCGCCTTCGCGCCTTCGCCCATGCAGGTGACCGACAAGGGTTCGCACTGGTTGTGGATCTGGTCGCTGGCCGTGCCGAAGTCGTCCAAGTCGCAGGACGCCGCCAAGAAGTTCGCCGCCTGGGCCACCTCCAAGGAATACATCAACCTGGTGGCCAAGGATTCGGGCTGGGCGCTGGTGCCGCCGGGCACGCGCAATTCGACCTATGCCTCGGCCGAGTACAAGAAGGTCTCGCCCTTCTCCGACTTCGTGCTCGACGCCATCCAGACGGCTGATGCCAACAAGCCGACCGTCAAGCCGGTGCCCTATACCGGCGTGCAGTTCGCCACCATTCCTGAGTTCCAGTCCATCGGCACCGTGACCGGCCAGGCCATCGCCGGTGCGCTGGCAGGCAAGACCACGTCCGACGCGGCGCTGGATGCCGCCCAGGCGCAGGCGGTGCGGATGATGCGCCAGGGTCGCTACATCAAGTAAGTCGAGCAAGCCAAGTAAGCCAAGTAAGCCATACAGGCTGTCGTTCCGATGGCATGCATTCCGATGCATGCCCCGTGCGCGGTGAGGCCGGCATGTCCGCATGCCGGTCCGCATCCGCGCCGTCCTGCCCGTCCGCTCGCACCGCACGTGTGTGGCGGCGGGACTGAAATGCCGAGGCCGTCATGTCCACCCTCCACTCCACCCAGGTGTCGTCCACCTCACCGATGATGCAGAGCACCTCCCAGCCTGCTTCCCGCAGGCAGCAGACCAGTCCGCCGCGCAAGGAGCGCTTCAATCCCATCCGCCTGATGCAGACGCCTTCGGTGCTGATCCTGCTGGCCTGGATGATCGTGCCGCTGGCGATGACGATCTATTTCTCGGTCAATCGCTACAACCTGATGGCGCCCGACCAGACCGGTTTCGTCGGCCTGGAAAACTATGCCTTCCTGCTGCAGGACCCGGCCTTCTGGCCCTCCATCGGCAATACCGCACTGCTGATCGGTTCGGTGCTGGCCATCAGCGTCATTGGCGGCACCCTGCTGGCGGTGCTGTTCGACCAGCCTTTCCGGGGACGCGGCATTGCGCGCCTGCTGGTGATCGGTCCCTTCTTCGTGATGCCCACCGTGGCGGCGCTGATCTGGAAGAACATGATCATGCATCCGGTCTACGGCATCCTGGCCTACGTGATGCGCCATCTGGGGCTGGAACCGATCGACTGGCTGGCCGAGTATCCGATGCTGTCGGTCATCATCATCGTGGCGTGGCAGTGGATTCCGTTTGCCTTCCTGATCCTGCTGACCGCCCTGCAATCCCTGGATACCGACCAGAAGGAAGCCGCCCAGCTCGATGGCGCGGGGCCGGTGCGCATCTTCTTCTACATCGTGCTGCCGCACCTGAAGCGCGCCATCACGGTGGTGATCATGATCGAGACCATCTTCCTGCTCTCGGTCTTCGCCGAGATCTTCACGACCACGGCGGGCGGGCCCGGTACGGCCACGACCAACCTGACCTTCCTGGTCTATTCCATCGGCCTGCAGCAATTCGACATCGGCATCGCTTCGGCGGGCGGCATCTTTGCTGTGGTGCTGGCCAACATCGTCTCGTTCTTCCTGGTGCGCATGCTGGCCAGGAACCTCAAGGGAGTCAACGAAAAATGAGCGATCCAAAGAAAAGCCCCCTGTGGGTGGCCGTGCTGGGCTGGGCCTGCGCCATCGTGCTGTTCTTCCCCATCTTCTGGGTGGCGGTGACGGCCTTCAAGACCGAGTCCCAGGCCTATACGCCTTCGCTGGTGTTCCTGCCGACGCTGGAGACCTTCCGCGAAGTCTTCAGCCGCAGTCACTATCTGGGGTATGTGCAGAACTCGCTGATCGTCTCGCTGGGTTCGACCTTGCTGTCGCTGTTGCTGGCCGTGCCGGCGGCGTATTCGATGGCCTTCTTCCCGACCGGCCGCACGCAGAAGCTGCTGCTGTGGATGCTGTCGACCAAGATGATGCCGGCCGTGGGCGTGCTGATCCCGATCTACCTGATGGCCAAGAATACCGGCCTGCTCGATACCGTCACCGGGCTGACCATCATCTATACGCTCATCAACCTGCCCATCGCCGTGTGGATGGCCTTCACCTACTTCAATGACGTGCCCAAGGAAATCCTGGAAGCGGCCCGCATCGATGGCGCCAATGCCTGGCAGGAAATGATCTACCTGCTGCTGCCCACGGCCATGCCGGGCCTGGCCTCCACCGCCTTGCTGCTGGTCATCCTGTCGTGGAATGAGGCCTTCTGGAGCCTCAACCTGACCAGCGTCAATGCTGCGCCGCTGACGGTGTTCATCGCCTCCTATTCCAATCCCGAAGGCCTGTTCTGGGCCAAGCTGTCGGCCGCCTCGCTGCTGGCCATTGCGCCCATCATGGCGCTGGGCTGGCTGGCGCAGAAGCAGCTGGTGCGCGGCCTGACCTTCGGAGCGGTGAAGTGATGATGACGCGTCAGGCGATCACCCATCTGATCTGCGATTGCGACGGCGTGCTGCTCGACAGCGAGAGCATCGCCCTGCGCGTGCTGCATCGTGAGCTGCTGCCGCTGCTGCCGGCCTGGAGCGGGGCCGGGGGCGCCGATGATGGCGAGCAGGAAGAGCAGCGCAGCGCCGCCCTGCATGCCGCCATCGCGCATCGCCTGGGCATGTACACCGACATCCTGCTGGGCGAAGTCGATATGGAATTCGAACTGGGCCTGGACGCCGCCCAGGCCGAACGCATCCACCAGACCGTGGCGCTGGCCTGCGGTGACGAAGCACTGCCGGTGCCGGGCGTGGTCGAGGCCTTGCAGGCCATCCGATTGCCGCGCGCGGTGGCCAGCAACAGTGATGCGCCGCGCATCGAAGCGGGCCTGCGCCGCTGCGGCCTGTATCCGCAGTTCGCCGGCCGCATCTACAGCGGTCACGATGTGGCCCATCCCAAGCCGGCGCCCGATGTGTATCTGGCCGCAGCCGCCGGCTTCGGTGTTGATCCTTCGCGCTGTGTGGCGGTGGATGACAGCGTCACCGGCGTGCGCGCGGCCGTGGCCGCCGGCATGCATGTGCTGGGCTTTACCGGCGTGGCGCATGACCGCAAGACGATGGCGCGCAAGTTGAAGGATGCCGGTGCGCATCAGGTCTTCGAGGACATGAAGCTGTTTCCGCAACTGGTGAGTGAATTGATCTGGCTGCGCTGAGCATCAGCCTGCGCAGTCCCCTACAAGAGAACCGAGGAGAATCCCCATGGCAGCCGTGAGCATCAGGAACCTGGCCAAGCGTTATGACGACAACGAAGTCATGCGCGACATCAATCTGGAAATCGAGGATGGCGAATTCGTCGTCTTCGTCGGCCCTTCGGGCTGCGGCAAGTCGACCTTGCTGCGCATGATCGCGGGCCTGGAAGAGATCAGCGATGGCGACCTCGACATCGGTGCGCGCCGCATGAACGAGGTGCCCGCTTCCAAGCGCGGCGTGGCCATGGTGTTCCAGTCCTATGCGCTGTATCCGCACATGAGCCTGTACGACAACATGGCCTTTGGCCTCAAGATCGCCGGCAAGTCCAAGGCCGAGATCGATGCCGCCGTCCAGCATGCCGCCAAGATCCTGCACATCGATCACCTGCTTGACCGCAAGCCCCGTGCGCTCTCCGGCGGCCAGCGCCAGCGCGTGGCCATTGGTCGCGCCATCACGCGCCAGCCCAGCGTGTTCCTCTTCGACGAACCCTTGTCGAACCTGGATGCGGCGCTGCGCGTGAAGATGCGACTCGAATTCGCCAAGCTGCATGACGACCTCAAGACCACCATGATCTACGTCACCCACGACCAGATCGAAGCCATGACCCTGGCCGACAAGATCGTAGTGCTCTCCGAGGGCCGCATCGAACAGGTCGGTTCGCCCCAGCAGCTGTATCACCACCCGGCCAATCGCTTCGTGGCCGGTTTCATCGGTTCGCCCAAGATGAACTTCATCGATGGCACGGTGGCAGCGATACAGGCCGATGGCGTGCAGGTGCAATTGCCCGGTGGCGGGCTGCAATGGGCGGCGGTCGATGGCAGTACGCTGCAAGTCGGCCAGAAGGTCACGCTGGGCGTGCGTCCCGAGCATCTCAACATCGCCCAGGGCCAGGCCGCATTGCAGGCACGCTGCACGGCGCTGGAACTGCTGGGGGATTTCTCCTACCTGTATGCCGCCTACGAAGGCAGCGAGGATGCGCTGATCCTGCGCGTGCCAGACAGCCTCGATGCGCCACACGGCAGCGTATTGCCGCTGGCCGCCGATCCGGCGCGCTGCCATCTGTTCGGCGCCGATGGCCAGGCCTTGCCGCGCCTGGCGTCGAGCGTGGCGGCGCCGCGCCCGCATTGAAGTGGTCGACGAAGCGCTTTTGAAGCCGTTGTTTGGCTGTTCACCGTTCGTCCTGAGTAGCGACGTAGCCGCGTATCGAAGGCGCACCGTCTGTACGCCTTCGATACGGCCCTGAAGGGCCTACTCAGTCTGAACGGTCTCAGATGTTTCACCACAGTGTTCCAAGGGCTCGGCAAAATTTGCCCCCACTTTTAATCTCCTCGACAAGGACCAGGTATGACCCGCACCGCCACTTCCATCGACCAGGACGCCGCCGATAGCCTGACCTGGCTGCACATCGGCGCCGGTTCCTTCCACCGCGCCCACCAGGCGGTCTACCTGAACGCGCTGCGCGAGAGCGGCGCCGACCGCCGCTGGCAACTGGCGCTGGCCAACATCCGCGCCGACATGAGCCCGCTCTTGGAGGCGCTGGCGCGCCAGCAAGGCCAGTACACGCTGGAAACCGTCACGCCCCAGGGCCAGCGCAGCTACCAGCGCATCGCCTCCATCGGCCGCATCCTGCCCTGGGATGCGCAACTCACCCAACTGATCGCCGCTGGTGCCGAAGAACGCACCCGCATCATCTCCTTCACCGTGACCGAAGGCGGTTACTACCTCGATCACCAGCACCAGCTCGATACCAGCAACGCCGACCTGGCCGAGGACCTGCGCTGCGCCCTCGATGGCAGCGGCGCGCCGCGCACTATCTACGGCGCTATCGCCGCCATCCTGCATGCGCGCAGCCAGGCGCATCCGCAAGCGGCGCTCACGCTCTTGAACTGCGACAACCTGCGCCACAACGGCGAACGCTTCCGCGACGGCCTGCGCCAGTTCCTCACGCTGCGCGGCGAGACCGCACTGGTGAGCTGGATGCAAGCCAATACCACCAGTCCCAATGCCATGGTCGACCGCATCACGCCGCGTCCCACTGCGGCAGTCGCGCAGCGGGTGAAAGAAGCCACCGGCATCGACGATCCCTGCGCACTGATGGGCGAGTCCTTCATCCAGTGGGTGATCGAGGATGATTTCAAGGCGGGCCGTCCGCGCCTGGAAGAGGCCGGTGTGGAGATGGTGCAATCGGTGCTGCCCTATGAAGAGGCCAAGATCCGCATCCTCAACGCCAGCCACAGCTGCATCGCCTGGGCCGGTACGCTGGCCGGGCTGCAATACATCCATGAAGGCACGCTGCGCGATGACATCCGCCAGATGGCGTACGACTACGTGACCCAGGATGTCATCGCCTGCCTCACGCCCAGCCCCATCGACCTGGCGGCTTATCGCGATACCACGCTGGCGCGCTTCTCCAATCCGGCCATCCAGGACACCAACCAGCGCGTGGCCGCCGATGGCTATTCCAAGATCCCCGGCTTCATCCGCCCGACCTTGCAGGAAAGCATGGCGGCGGGACGCGATCCGCGCGCCACGGCCATGCTGCCGGCCTTGTTCCTGGTCTTCCTGCAGCGCTGGAATGCGGGACAGCTGCCGTATGAATACCAGGACGGCATCTTCGACCCCGCTGCTGTACGCACCATGCTGGGGGCAGCCGACCCGGTGCAGGCCTTCTGCGCCGACGCCGTGCTGTGGGGGGAACTGGCCGGCGATGCACGCTTGACCAAGCTGGTGCGCGAGGCGGTGCAGCGCGTCCAGCAATGGCTGGGCGCAGGAAACTAAAGCAGGCCGGCAAGGCCCAAGGCGTCATAGAATTGCCGTTCAAATACCGATAACGAGGAGCACCATGTATCTTGGGATCGACCTGGGCACGTCCGAGGTCAAGGCCGTGGTCATCGACGCGCAGGGCAGCCTGGTGGCGCTGGCCGGCAGCACCCTGAACGTCGCGCGCCCGCATCCGCGCTGGTCCGAACAGGCGCCGGCCGATTGGTGGCAGGCCACCTGCGACACCGTGGCCAAGCTGCGCACCCAGCTGGGCAGCGAGCGCTTCGGCAGCATCCGCGCCATCGGCCTGTCGGGACAGATGCATGGTGCGGTGCTGCTCGATGAGCGCGATGAAGTGCTGCGTCCCGCCATCCTGTGGAGCGATTCGCGCAGCGCCCCGGAGTGCGCCGAACTGGAAAGCCGCGCGCCGCGCCTGCATGGCATCGCCGGCAACCTCGCCATGCCCGGCTTCACTGCCCCCAAGCTGCTGTGGGTAGCGCGACACGAGCCGCAGCTCTTTGCGCGCATCGCGACGGTGCTCTTGCCCAAGGACTGGCTGCGCCTGAAGATGACGGGCCGCAAGGTCTCCGATCCTTCCGACGCCGCCGGCACGCTGTGGCTGGACGTGGAAGGCCGCAACTGGTCCGACGAACTGCTGGCGGCCTCAGGCATGCGGCGCGATCAGATGCCGGCGCTGGTCGATGGCAGCGCGGTGTCGGGCAGCCTGCTGCCTGAGGTGGCGCAGGCCTGGGGCTTGAGGTCCGATGTCATCGTCGCCGGCGGCGCTGGCGATGGCGCCGCCAGTGCGGTGGGCATCGGCGCGGTCAAGCCGGGCGATGGTTTCCTCTCGCTGGGAACGTCGGGCGTGCTCTTCGTGGTCAATGACCGCTTCCGTCCCAATCCCGGACGCGCCATCCATGCCTTCTGCCATACCTTGCCGCAGCGCTGGCACCAGATGAGCGTGATGCTGTCGGCGGCCAGTTGCCTGCGCTGGTTCTGTCGCTTGTGTTCGGTGGACGAGAAGAGCCTGTTGGCCGAGATCGAACAACTGGATGAGCAAGCGTGCAACAATGCGCCGCTGTTCCTGCCCTACCTCTCGGGCGAACGCACGCCGCACAACGATCCCTACGCCACCGGCGTCTTCCATGGACTGACCCCGGAGCACCAGCGTGCTGCGCTTGGCTATGCGGTCCTCGAGGGAGTCGCCTTCGGCATGGTCGATGGCCTCGATGCGCTGCGTGCAGCGGGCACGGATGTGGCCGAATTGTCGCTGGTCGGGGGTGGCGCGCGCAGTGCTTATTGGGCACAGTTGCTGGCCGATGCGCTGCAGGTGCGCATCGTCACCCACGTCGGCAGCGAAGCGGGAGGCGCCCTCGGTGCGGCGCGCCTGGCCTGGCTGGCCGATGGCGGCGATGAGGCCGAGGTCTGCCGCAAGCCGGCGCAGCAGGCGCTATACCAGCCCGACCCTGCGCGGCATGCGGCCCTGCAGGCGCGCCTGCAGCGCTATCGGGCGATCTATGCGCCCTTTGCGCCTTTGCACGGGGAGGGCCATTAACTTCAATCAGAGGAGAGATATGCAGGTCATCGAATGCAGCGAACCCCAGCTCGATATGCTGGCCGTCTTGTTCAACGACTATCGGATCTTCTATGGCTATCAGGATGATCTGCCGGCCTGTCGCGACTTTCTGGAAGAAAACCTGCGGTTGCGTCGTTCGTCGATGTTCCTGCTGACCGATGACGGAGGAGATGCGGTCGCTTTCGCGCAGTGCTATCCCGCCACCTGTTCACTGAGCATGCGCCCTTACCAGTATCTGTCCGACCTGTATGTCATCCGCAGCGCGCGCCAGCAAGGCCATGGCCGCTACCTGATGCAATACCTGCGCGATCACTTCAGTGCGCGGGGAGCGCAAAGGATCACGCTCGATACGGCCACGACCAACACGACCGCCCAGCGGCTCTATGAAGCGCTGGGCTATGAGCGGGAGCAGGTCTACATCACTTATCACCAGGTGCTGGATGCGCCTGGCCAGCCATGAGCGAGCCCGTCGCTACTACTCCGGCGTCCAGGTGGTCGTGGATCAGCGCCGGTTGAACTTGAACACCGAAATCGCCTGCAACAAGCGCACCGTCTGCTCCTGCAGGCTGCCCGCCGCAGCCGCGGCTTCTTCCACCAGCGAGGCGTTCTGCTGGGTGCTGGCGTCCATCTGGGTGATGGCTTCATGCACCTGGTTGATGCCGGCGCTCTGCTGCTGCGTGGCTTCCTTGATCTCGCCCATGATGCCCGAGACCCGCTGCACCGACGCCACGATATCGCGCATGGTGCTGGTGGCCTGTTCCACCTGACGGTTGCCGATGTCGACCTTCTCTACCGAGGCATCAATGAGCTCCTTGATCTCCTTGGCGGCCGCAGCTGAACGCTGCGCCAGCGAGCGCACCTCGGAGGCCACCACGGCAAAGCCACGGCCTTGCTCACCTGCACGGGCGGCTTCCACGGCGGCGTTCAGCGCCAGGATGTTGGTCTGGAAGGCAATGCTGTCGATCAGGCTGATGATGTCCACGATCTTGTGCGAGGACTCGCTGATCTCGTTCATCGTCGTGCCGGTGCTGGCCACCGCGTCGCCGCCGCGCATGGCGATGGCCGAGGCGGTGCCGGCCAGGTCATTGGCCTGCACGGCGTGATCGGCGTTCTGGCGCACGGTGGAGGCCAGCTCATGCATGCTGGAAGCGGTTTCTTCCAGGTTGGCAGCTTGCGCTTCGGTGCGGCGCGACAGGTCGAGGTTGCCGCTGGCGATTTCGCGCGTGGCCAGGGTGATGGTCTCGACGTTGGAGCGCACGTCGCCGATGATGGCCGTCAGGTTCACGTTCATCTGGCGCAGCGAGCGCAGCAGGCGTCCCAGTTCATCGTGGCGGGTCGTCTCGATGCGCACCGAGAGGTCGCCGCCGGTGATGGCGTGGGTGATGTCCAGCGCCTGGTGCAGCGGCTTGATGAGGGCGTTGCGCAAGGCGATCCATTGCACGATGGACAACAGCGCTGCCGCTGCCGCCAGGGCGCTGATCCACCATTGATGCAAGGCCGCCATGCCGGCGACCACGACGGCCAGCTGGATGGCCAACATGATGCCCATGGAGAGGTTCAGGCGGGAATTCAACTGCATGCGCGAGAGCTTGCCCAGCCAGCCGGCCAGCCCGGTGCGCACCACTTCGCCGCGATGCAGGGCGATGCCCTTGGCCTGGCCACGGCGGATGCTGGCGTACAGCTTTTCAGCGCCGGCCACGGCGTCGCGCTCGGGCTTGGTGCGCACCGACATGTAGCCGACGATCTGGCCGTTCTCGCGAATCGGCGTGACGTTGGCGCGCACCCAGTAGTGGTCACCGTTCTTGCTGCGGTTCTTGACCAGGCCGGTCCAGGGCGTGCCGCCCTTGATGGTGGCCCACATGTCGGCAAAGGCTTCGGCCGGCATGTCGGGATGGCGGATCAGGTTCTGCGGCGCGCCCAGCAATTCGTTTTCCTCGAAACCGCTGATCTCGATGAAGTAGGGATTGACGTAGGTGATATTGCCCTTGAGATCGGTCTTGGAAACGATCGCCTTGCCGTCGATCAGTAGACGCTCCTGGCCCGTGACCGGCATGTTCATGCGCATCTTTTATCCTCGTGTTGAGTAGAACCCATTTCATAAATAGGCGTGAGTGCGAGCGAGTCCCGTTTGGGATGAAGTGCAAGGCGCGAATTTGGGTCAAGACTGGACGTCTTGACCCAAATTCGTAACACAGCAATTCGCCCAAACGGGCCGCTCCCTGCGGGTTCTGCCCAGAAAGGGCGCTGGCCGCGTTGCGCTCCTTGCGTGTGGCACCGCCACACGACGCGTCGCGCGCCTTGCCAGCGCCCTTTCTGGGCAGAACGCATCTCACGCCTATTTATGAAATGGGTTCTTAGTGATGGAAAGGGCAGGCTGGCGGCAGGAGAGGTGCGGCGGGCAGGGCATTCGCTCCCGGTGCGAATGGTGTAACTGCGGGTGACTGCGCGCGCCAGGCAGGAACGACAACCTGACGCGGGCCATGTCCGACGATGGTCAGACGGGGGGATTGTCTCCGGAGTGCGGTAGGCTGTCGGACCCTCTGCGGGGCTTTCCGAAGACGGTAGTGTAAGTCGGATAGAACGAACAGTACATGACAACCGTCAATATTATCGAGATGGGCAACAGGATGAAGAACACCGCGCTGAAGCTGCCGGTCAGCAGCGTGATGACCATGCTGATGACGGAGGGGACCACGATGGCGATCACGATCCAGGCCAGGCCATAGACCAGGAAGGCCCCGCCGGCGCGGCGCACGGTGAAGAAGCTGTAGAACAGCGCTTTGCCCAGCGGCATCTGCTGCCACATGATCAGCGGTGCGGCGTACCAGAAGGCCATCGCAGCCGGCACGTACAGCGCGGCGGCCACGAGCATGGCGATGCGCATGCTGCCGGCGGCGCTTTCCAGCTCCTTGGTGGACAGCCCGCCACCCATCATGGCCTTCCAGAAGGCGCCGCCGTCGGCCAGCGCCGAGGCCGCCACCACCAGCGTGGCCACCAGCAGGTAGAGCAGGCCCAGCTTGAGCAGGGTATTGCGCGCCGGGCTGCGGAAGCCCACCAGCAGCAGGTTGGGATAGACGCGCTCGCCCTTTTCGATCTGTGCGCAGGCCTGCATGAAGGACATGGCAAAGAGCGGGATGAGGATCAGCGGCAGCATCTGGCCGAGCACCGGGATGATGCCCAGTGCCAGCATCAGGAACATGTAGGCCAGGAACAGGGTGGAGATCTCGGCGGGCTGCTTGCGAAACAGCGCGAAGCCTTGCTTGACCCAGGACCAGCCGGTATGTGCGGGGATCTTTTCCATAGCTCCAGTCAGGACAGCGCCGGCGGCGTTTCTGCGATGCGCAGGCGCAGGATGCGTTCGAAGTGGGTGGGATCGTGCGGCGTGAGCATCTCGGCCGCGCGCGGCATGTAGAAGTCGTACAGGCGCGAGAGCCAGAAGCGCAGCGCAGCTGCACGCAGCATGGGCTGCCAGGCGATGCGCTCGGCCTCCGAGAACGGGCGCACGGCGCGGTAGGCGGCCAGCATGGCTTCGGTGCGGGCCAGGTCCAGCACGCCCGTGTCCAGGTCCACGCACCAGTCGTTGACGGTCACGGCCAGGTCGAAGAGCCAGGTGTCGCAACCGGCAAAGTAGAAATCGAAGATGCCCGAGAGTCGCTCGCCGACGAACATCGCGTTATTGCGGAACAGGTCGGCGTGCACCGGACCGCGCGGCAGGGCGCGGTAGTCGGCGGTGGCGGCGAAGTCCTTCTGGTACTGGACTTCGTCGGCCAGCAGGCGGCCCAGTTCGGCCGGGAGGAAGGGCAGCACGGTGGGCGTGGTTTCCAGCCACCAGGCCAGGCCGCGCAGGTTGGGCTGGAGGATCTTGAAATCCTTGGCCGCCAGATGCATGCGCGCCAGCATGTCGCCCAGCGCGGCGCAGTGCACCGGTTGCGGGTCCAGCTGCGACTGGCCTTCCAGCTTGCTGACGATGGCCGCCGGCTTGTCGTTGAGCAGGCTGACGATGGCGCCCTTGTCATTGGCCACTGGCGCGGGCACCGGGATGCCGCGCTCGGCCAGGTGGCGCATCAGTTCCAGGTAGAAGGGCAGTTGTTCGATGTGCAGCTTTTCGAACAGGGTCAGCACGTATTCGCCACGTTCCGTGCCGATGAAGAAGTTGCTGTTCTCGATGCCCGAGGAAATACCCTTGATCGAGGTGGCGGTGCCGAGCGGGAAGTGTTTGAGCCAGTCGGAGAGCTGTTCCAGACTGACCGGTGTAAAGACTGCCATGACGAAATCGAAAGTGGGATGCTGAGGGGCTTGCCCGGCCGCGGTGGCCGTTGACAAACCTGATGAACGATGAGGGCCGGGACGGCGCCAGGCCTGCTCCCGCCCCTGCCTGACCTGCCGCGCCGGGCGGCAGCAGAGGGTGGCGCTGGCCTCGGGCCGCCGCGTGGGCGCCGGGCCAGTGCTGCTTACTTCTTGGCCGCGCCCTCGGTCTGGCCTTCCTGCTGCGGCTTCTTCACGCCCCAGTCGAATTCACCGACCTTCCATTGGGCCGAGGTCGGCGGGCCGCTCTGGGCGTCGCCCGGGGTGGAGCTGCCCACGTTCTGGTTGGGGCGCAGGTAGTAGGTGCTGGGGCCGGACTTGACCTCGATTTCCTTGACCTGGCCGTGGTCACGCTGTTCCTTGATGCTGTTGCCCTGGTTGCGGCTGTCCTCGCCCGGCTTGCGGATGGTCACGGCCGGCGGTTCGCCCTCTTCCAGCTTTTCCAGCTCGGGTGGCGGCGGGGCCGGCTGTGCGGCCACACCGGCCGGGGCCGGTTGCGCTAGCGCCAGCGGTGCGGCCAGACCGGCCGATGCGCACAGCAGCACGGCTGCCAGGGACTCTTTGAACCAGGGTTGGGATGGTTTCATGATGTATGCAGGAAAAAGGGGGTGTTGTTTGCTTCATTGTAGCAAACCATTGTGCTCCGCCCCCCGCGTTTATTCGCGGGAATGGTCAGAGTAACAACATCCCTTCTTGCCTGGCCCTGCCCGCTGGCTGCTAGTCCAGCAGGGGAATGCGGGTCTGGACCCAGTCCGCCAGGGTGGGCGGCATGGCGATGACGCGGGCGAAGTCTTCCTCGTCGCCGGCGTCGAAGTAGCTGAGGTGATCGCGCGAGTATTCGAGCAGGGCCGGAAAATCCCGTCCCCATTGCACGCCGAAGTAGCGTACGGCGCGCAGGTCGCCGCTTTCGTCGTAGATGCGCAGCCGCACCCGGTCCAGCCGGTCCGATTCCCGCGGTCCGGCCCCGCACAGCTCGACGCGGAAGCTGAGGCCGCGATACTGGCGCACCCCGCCGTTGAGCTTCTGGGTATAGGTCTCGCAGTCGCGGTATTGCGGCGCCAGGCCAGTGGTGACGAAGATGGCCAGCCCATAGCTCATCGCCAGCATGTAGAGCAGGGTCGCGGTCTGGTAGTTGAGCCTGGGCCCGGCCTTGGCGGGCGCGACGACGCGGTTCATGGAACGATAGAACAGGCCCAGCACGCAGGCCAGTATCGCTCCCAGGATGCAGTAGAGCTCACCCGGCTCCGACGCGGCCTGGTCCATCCACGGCTGCACGCCCAGTTGCTGCTCCAGGGACGCAGGCACGACCAGCGGCAGCGTCAGCACGGCCGCCATGATGCTGCCGAACAGGGCGAGCATGTAGAGCGTGCTCAGGAAGAGCTGGGTGAGATAGGCTTTGGCGACCGGCATGATGATAAAAGGCGAACAGGGTGAAATAGTTCATCTGGTTGCCTTTCATCATGAAGTTGCGACAGGGGTTTTTAAATCGTACCAAGGTGATGGAAAGTGAACAGTTCTCCACCTTTCATGACAATGACGCGGTTCCCCCATGGAGAAATGAAAAGGCCGGGCGACATTTCTGCCGCCCGGCCTGATCGGAGTGATGAAGGGGAGATGTCAGAGATACATCCCGCTCTGCCGTTCCGCTTCCTGCTGGGTCTCGGCCGGCTTGGCCTTCTCGGCATGGAATTTCTGGATCGCCGCCAATACCTCGGCCGGTTCGTCGATCACCTGCAGCAGGTTCACGTCCTTGGGCGAGATCATGCCATCGTCCACCAGGCGGGTCTTGATCCAGTCCACCAGGCCCGCCCAGAACTGGCTGCCCACCAGGATCACCGGCATCATGCGCGACTTGCCGGTCTGCATCAGGGTCAGTGCTTCGGTGAGTTCATCGAGGGTGCCGAAGCCGCCCGGCAGGACCACATACGCATCGGCATACTTGACGAAGGCCACCTTGCGCGCAAAGAAATGACGGAAGGACAGCGAAATGTCCTGCCAGGCATTGCCGTGCTGTTCGTGCGGCAGCTCGATGTTCAGGCCCACCGAAGGGGATGCGCCTTCGTAGGCGCCCTTGTTGGCCGCTTCCATGATGCCAGGGCCGCCACCGGAGATGACGGCGTAGCCGGCGTCGGAGATCAGGCGGGCGATCTCCACGCACAGTTGATAATGGGGATTGTCGGGCCTGATCCGGGCAGAACCGAAGATGGAAACGGCAGGACGCAGCTCAGAGAGACGTTCGGTCGATTCGATGAATTCTGCCATAATCGTGAGTACATGCCACGACTCGCGCGCCTTCTTGGCCGTCGCGCGTTCGATGTCCCCCACCTCCCGCAGACGCGGGACATTTTTTCCTCTCTGTTCCATATGCAAAAAACCTTGTTGTTAGTTGATGGTTCCAGTTACCTCTATCGTGCCTTCCATGCATTGCCCGATATGCGTAACGCGGAAGGCGCGCCCACCGGTGCGCTGTACGGCATCATCAATATGCTGCGCCGACTGCGCAACGATTATCCCGCAAGTTACGTTGCCTGTGTGTTCGACGCCAAGGGCAAGACTTTCCGTGATGATCTGTACCCCGACTACAAGGCCACCCGCAAGTCCATGCCGGAAGACCTGGCCCTGCAGATCGAGCCCATCCATGCCGCCGTGCGCGCGCTGGGCTGGCCGATCCTGATGGTCGAGGGCATCGAGGCCGACGACGTCATCGGCACGCTCTCGGTCCAGGCCACCGCCGCCGGACTGGACACCATCGTCTCCACCGGCGACAAGGACATGGCCCAGTTGGTCAATGAACACGTTACCTTGGTCAACACGATGAGCAATGAAGTTCTCGACATTGCCGGCGTGACTGCAAAATTCGGCGTGCCGCCCGAGCGCATCGTCGATTACCTGAGCCTGATCGGCGATACCGTGGACAACGTGCCCGGCGTCGAGAAGTGCGGTCCCAAGACCGCCGTGAAGTGGCTCACCGCCTATGGCACCCTCGATGGCGTCATGGCCAATGCCGACAAGATCAGCGGCGTGGTCGGCGAGAACTTGCGCCGTGCGCTCGACTGGCTGCCGCAAGGCCGCGTGCTGGTGACCGTCAAGACCGATTGCGATCTGTCCGCGCACATGAGCTCCATCCTTGAATCGCTGACCATGCAGCCGCAGGACAAGGATGTGCTCAAGGAACTCTTCACCCGCTACAACTTCCGCACCTGGCTGCGCGAACTCAGCGATGGCGCCGAGGCGGGCGCATCGAAGGCTCCCATGGTGGGAGCTTCAGCAGCGGCCGCGCTGGAAGCGCCGGCGCAAGGCGGCCTCTTCGCGGCCGCGCCCAAGGTCGAGTACGAGACTGTGCTCACCGATGCGCAACTGGACCAGTGGATCGCCACCATCAACGCCGCAGAACTCACCGCCGTCGATACCGAGACCACCTCGCTGGAAGCGATGCAGGCCGAGCTGGTCGGCATCTCCCTGTGCTGCGAGCCGGGCCGTGCTGCCTATATCCCGGTGGCGCACAACTACCAGGATGCCCCGGTGCAACTGTCGCGCCAGCACGTGCTGGAGAAACTCAAGCCCTGGTTGGAAGACGCCAGCAAGCCCAAGCTCGGCCAGCACCTGAAGTACGACAGCCACATCTTCGCCAACTATGGCGTCCGCCTTGCCGGTGTGAAGCACGATACGCTGCTGGAGTCCTATGTCTTCGAGTCGCATCGTCCGCATGACATGGACAGCCTGGCCGCGCGCCACCTGGAGCGCAAGACCATCACCTATGCCGAGGTCTGCGGCAAGGGCGCCTCCCAGATCGGCTTCAATGAAGTGGCTATCGAGCGCGCCACCGAATACGCTGCCGAAGACGCCGAGGTCACGCTGGCCCTGCACCAGGCCATGTGGCCGCAGATCGAACATGATGACAAGCTGCGCTTCATCTACGAGAAGATCGAAGTCCCCACCTCGGTGGTGCTGCAGAAGATCGAGCGTAACGGCGTGCTGATCGATAGCGAGCGCCTGGGCCAGCAATCGCATGACCTGGGCAAACGCATGCTGGAGATCGAACAGCAGGCCTACGACCTGGCCGGTCAGCCCTTCAACCTGAATTCGCCCAAGCAGCTGGGCGAGATCCTGTTCGGCAAGCTGGAACTGCCGGTGGTCAAGAAGACCGCTTCCGGCGCGCCGTCCACCGATGAAGAAGTGCTGCAGAAGCTGGCCGAGGATTATCCGCTGCCCAAGGTGTTGCTGGACTATCGGGGCCTGGCCAAGCTCAAGTCCACCTATACCGACAAGCTGCCCAAGATGGTCAACCCGGCCACTGGCCGCGTGCATACCAACTATGCGCAGGCCGTGGCGGTGACGGGGCGCTTGTCCTCCAATGATCCCAACCTGCAGAACATCCCCATCCGCACCGCCGAAGGCCGTCGCATCCGCGAAGCCTTCGTCGCGCCCGAAGGCAGCGTGATCGTCTCGGCCGACTATTCGCAGATCGAGCTGCGCATCATGGCGCACATCTCGGAAGACGAGAACATGTTGAAGGCCTTTGCCAACAACGAAGACATCCACCGCGCCACCGCCGCCGAGATCTTCGGCATCGCGCCCGAGCAGGTAGAGTCCGAGCAGCGCCGCTACGCCAAGGTCATCAACTTCGGGCTGATCTATGGCATGAGCGCCTTCGGCCTGGCCAGCAACCTGGGCATCGAGCGTGCGGCTGCGCAGATGTATATCGACAAGTACTTCATGCGCTTCTCGGGCGTGAAGCGCTACATGGATGAGACACGCCTGCAGGCCAAGGCGCGCGGCTATGTGGAAACCGTCTTCGGTCGCCGCCTGTGGCTGCCCGAGATCAATTCGCCCAACGGTCCGCGCCGCCAGGGCGCCGAGCGGGCGGCGATCAATGCGCCCATGCAAGGCACTGCCGCCGACCTGATCAAGATGGCCATGATTGCCGTGCAGGACTGGCTGGAAACGAACAGTCTGCAGACCCGCATGATCATGCAGGTGCATGACGAACTGGTGCTGGAAGTGCCGCAGCAAGAGCTGGAGATGGTGCGTGAAAAGCTGCCTGAATTGATGAAAAATGTTGCGGAGCTGAAAGTTCCCTTGCTTGCCGAGGTGGGAATCGGTAAGAATTGGGACGAAGCACACTAATTGGTCATTCGGGCAAAACAGGGGCGCGCTTCGCATGCGCCCTTGTCATGCGAACGTGATGCCCGCCCCGCCTGGGATGCGGGGTAGGCGGCCATGCCGGACAAGCAGGCGTTGGTGATTCAACAAGCTGTCGAAATAACAAGTCAGCGCGAGAACAATAACAAATTGGCATCAGCATCTGGTGCTTAAAAGTTAGAACTCAGAATTTAGAACTTAGAACGTAGAAAAAAGACAGGCTGCCGTCGCAACCGCAGTAGTCAAAGACGGGACGACGCGCCGAGTGGGACCGGACCTGGTCCGGTGCAACAGAGGCTGTGGCAGGGAGACGATCAGGGGACAGTAGACAGGCAGCGTGCCAGCAGGGCATGGACGTATGACGCGCGCAGCTCTCCGGTTTTTCCGTCCGGCCTCCGACGACTACACGGAGGAGACGTCATGAAGTCAGGAATGAAGATGGGCACGCGCCTGGGACTCGGGTTTGCGTGGGTGGTGCTGTTGCTGGTGCTGGTGACCGGCTTTGGCATCTTCAACATGCACCAGGTGCAGGGCCGCTTTACCCATGTGGTCGAGGTCAAGAATCCCGAGAGTGCGCTGGTCAAGGAAATGCTGGAGACGGTGGGCGAGCGTTCCATCTCGCTGCGCAACCTGATGCTGCCGGCCGCGCCCGAGGACGTGGATATCGAAGCGCAGTACATCGAAGCGCAATCCCTGAAATACAAGATGGCGGCCCAGAAGCTGCAACAGCTCTTCGCCGAATCGAGCGACACCAGCGATGAAGAAAAGGCGGCCCTGCCCAAGATCGCCGCCCAGGCCAGCAAGGCCGAGAAGCTGATCAACGAAGCCGTGGAGTTCGGCAAGCGGCGCGAGGCCTATGAGTTGGCGCAATTCCTCAAGGAACAGTACCTGCCGGTGCAGAAATCCTGGCAGGTCGAGCTCAAGGCCCTGGCTGCGCTGGAAGACCAGCTCAACAAGGAAGCCGCCGAGGCCAGCGCCGTGGCCTATTCGCGCGCACGCATGCTGATGCTGCTCATCAGCGCCATCGGCGTGGTCACCGCGGTCCTGGCCGCTTTCTGGCTGACCCGTCACCTGCTGCGCAAGCTCGGCGGCGAGCCTGACTATGCAGTGCAGATCGCCGGCCAGATCGCCGAGGGCGACCTGGCCGTGGTCATCGATACCCGCGCCGGCGACCACGACAGCCTCATGGCCGCCATGCGCGTCATGCGCGACAAGCTCGCGGCCATCGTGGCCGAGGTGCGCAAGGGGTCCGAAACGATCACCACGGCGTCCTCGGAAATCGCCCGGGGCAACCTGGACCTCTCGGGCCGCACCGAACAGCAGGCCGGTGCGCTGGAAGAGACCGCTTCCTCCATGGAGCAGTTGAATTCCACCGTCAAGCAGAACGCTGAAAACGCCCACCAGGCCAATGACCTGGCGCTGGCCGCCTCGGATGTGGCGGTGCAGGGCGGCAGCATCGTCTCGCAGGTGGTGCAGACCATGCAGTCCATCAATGCCTCGTCGCAGAAGGTGGCCGACATCGTCAGCGTGATCGATGGGATTGCCTTCCAGACCAATATCCTGGCGCTCAACGCCGCGGTGGAAGCCGCCCGCGCTGGCGAGCAGGGACGCGGCTTCGCGGTGGTGGCCTCCGAAGTGCGCTCGCTGGCCCAGCGCTCGGCCTCGGCGGCCAAGGAAATCAAGGTGCTCATCGGTGATTCGGTGGGCAAGGTCGAGAATGGCAGCAAGCTGGTCGAGCAGGCCGGCAGCACCATGCACGACATCGTCACCAGCATCCGCCGCGTGACCGACGTGATGACCGAGATCAACCATGCCAACCGCGAGCAGAGCAGCGGCATCGAACAGGTCAATGAGGCCATCATCCAGATCGATGACATGACCCAGCAGAATGCTGCGCTGGTCGAGCAGGCCGCAGCGGCGGCGCGCTCGCTGCAGGAGCAGGCGGCCGGGCTGCAGCAGCTGGTGAGCGTGTTCCGCCTGGATGCGGCGCAGGCGCATGGGCATACAGCCGCGCCGGCCCATGCCCCGGCGGCGGTCGAGCGCGTCATCGATGTGACGCCCGGTGCACCGGAACTGCCGGCCGGCGGCAACGTGCTGGCGGTGCAGGGCTGAATCGAAGGGCTGCGTCAGCGCGCTGCTGCTCCGGCGCGCTGGCGCAATTGCGGTTAGACTCCGGCATGAGATCGGTCGGAGCGCGTCCGGATGACGCAAGAAGCGGCCCAAGCGTTCTGCCAGGGCCGCTTTTTCATGGGCCGGCCTGATCCGTCCTGTCTTTGTCCTTCCACCACAATGAGGCCAAGCGCCCCCCAAGATGGAGAACCCGATGAACGACCTTCGCAATGATTTCAACAGCCTGCTGGGCCAGAGCACCCTGTCCGGCAATGCTGACCGCCGCAGCTTCCTCAAGACCGCCCTGGGCACCGGTTTTGCCGCCGCCGTGCTGCCGGTGTGCGCACAGACCATGATCAAGACCGATACCCAGGGCCTGACCGCAGGCGAGGTGTCCATCGAGGTCAACGGCCAGCGCGTGCCGGCCTATCGCGCCCAGCCGGAGCGCAAGACCGGCTTGCCGGTCATCATCGTGGTCTCCGAGATCTTCGGCGTGCATGAGCACATCGCCGACATCGCACGCCGCTTCGCCAAGCTGGGCTATCTGGCCATTGCGCCGGACTTCTTCGTGCGCCAGGGCAATCCCATGGCCTACACCTCCATTGCCGAACTGCAGAAGGACATCATTTCCAAGGTGCCCGACGCCCAGGTGATGGGCGATATCGACGCCTACGTGAAATGGGCCGGCGAACACGGCGGCGATATCCGGCGGCTGGGGATCAATGGCTTCTGCTGGGGTGGCCGCATCGTCTGGCTCTACAGCGCCCACAATCCCAAGGTCAAGGCCGGTGCGGCCTGGTATGGCCGCCTGGTGGGCGAGAAGAGCGAGCTGTTCCCGCAGCAGCCCATCGATATCGCGCCTACGCTGAAGACGCCGGTCATCGGTCTGTACGGCGGCAAGGACCAGGGCATCCCGGTCTCGACCGTGGAGCAGATGAAGGAAGCGCTGCAGAAGGCGGGCAACAAATCGGAATTCCATGTGTACATGAATTCCGGCCATGCCTTCAACGCCGACTACCGTCCCAGCTATGTGGAGGCCGATGCCAAGGATGCCTGGAGCAAGGTGGTGGCCTTCTTCAAGCAGCATGGCGTGGCCTGATGCCGATGCGATAAGCTGCGCGAGCTTCGTGTTGGTGCGCTTCTGATACAGATCAAGGCAGGGCGCACCAAGATGTGCAGCCTGCATGCGAAGGGACGGAGTTTTCCGTCCCTTTTTCATTGATGTCCAGAAAGAACACATGGGTTTACGGTGCGTCGCGTCTTGGCACGCCGTTTGCTAAACAAGCCAGTGAGTAGAAGCGGCTAGCAGTCGGTAACGAAGACACTTACCTTCTTGCGGGGCATTGCTCGTGACACCATCGGAACGCTCCGATGGTCCCTTTCTTTCGACAGGACACGAGACCATGCATATTGCCCGCGCGCCCGCTCTTTTTTCCTCGCCGTTTTTATTGGCATTTCTTTCTGCAGTTCTTTCTGCAGTTCTTTCTGCATCTCGCTCTGCATTTTCCACGGCCTCTTTCGCAGCATCTTTCGCAGCATCGCTCCTGAAGCATCCTGCTCGTGACGCCAGCGGCCGAGGTGCGCGATGAATGCCGTCGCCGACCGTTTCAATGGCAGCGCCGCCACCACCCTGATGTTGCGGGTGAGGGCCGTGCGCCAGGCGGCGCAGGATATCCGCCTCCTTGAGCTGGTCTCCCAGGACGGCGCTGCGCTGCCGCCCTGGACTCCGGGTGCGCACCTGCGCCTGCAGTTGCAGGACGGCCTGGTGCGCGCCTATTCCCTCTGCAATACACCGCAACAGCGTGATTGCTACCTGATTGCGGTCAAGCGCGAGCCCGATTCACGCGGCGGTTCCGCCTTCCTGCATGAGCAGGTGCAGGAGGGAACGACGATCAGCGCATCGCCTCCCGTCAATGCCTTTCCTCTCATCGCCGATGTGCGCGCCCCGCTGTTGCTGGCCGCCGGCATCGGCATCACGCCGCTGCATGCGATGGCCGCCGAGCTGGCCACGCAAGGCAGGCGACATCGTCTGCACTACTTTGCGCGCAGCCTGGCGCATGCCGCCTTCTTCCATGAGCTGGCCGCGGGTTCGCAAGGCATGTCGCTGCACCTGGGGCTGGATGGCGCCGAGACCGAGCACGCCATCGCGGCCGCCCTGGCGGCGGCGCCGCGTTCTTCACCGCTCTACGTGTGCGGCCCTTCGCCCTTCATCGACGCCGCACGTCGCCATGCGCAACTGGCGGGCTGGCGCGAGCAGGACATCCACTTCGAACGGTTTGCCGCACCGGCCATGCCGGCGGCGGAGGCTGATCCGGCCCGCCCGGTGCAGGCGCCAGACAGCACGTTCGAGCTGGTGCTGCAGCGTTCCGGCTTGCGCTGCCAGGTGCTGCCCGGCCAGAGCATCGTGGCTGCGGCAGCGCAAGTGGGTGTGGTGATCGGCACCTCCTGCGGCGAAGGCTTCTGCGGCAGTTGCGAGAGCACCGTACTGGAAGGCCAGCCTTGGCATCGCGACAGCGTGCTCTCGGCCGCCGAGCGCGCCAGCGGGCGGCGCATCCTGCCATGCGTATCGCGCTGTGCAGGTACGCGGCTGGTGCTGGATCTGTGAGGTCTCTCACACCCTCGTCGAGATTTGTCAGTGCAAGTTCAACCCACCTGGAGAGGAAGGCTATGAAGAAGCAATCGATGCAAAAGCGCAGGTTCCTGCGGTGTGCGGCGGCGTTGTGGCTGGGCGCGGCCGCGCTGTCGATCACGGGCCTGGCCCAGGCCCAGGACAAGGTCACGCTGCTGTCGAACTGGTATGCGCAGGCCGAGCACGGCGGTTTCTACCAGGCCGTGGCCAAGGGCATCTACAAGAAATACGGCATGGACGTGACCATCAAGATGGGCGGCCCGCAGGTCAACAACATGCAGATCCTGGTAGCGGGGCAGGCCGACTTCAGCATGGGTTACGACTTCACGGTGATGAAGGGCGTCGAGCAAGGCCTGCCGCTGGTGACGGTGGGCACTTCCTTCCAGTCCGATCTGCAGGGGATGATGACGCATGACGATGTCGCCAGCCTGGGCGGACTGAAGAACAAGACCATCCTGGTGGCGGGCTCGGGCCAGTCGAGCTGGTGGCCGTGGCTCAAGGCCAAGTATGGCTATACCGATGCGCAGTCCAGGGCCTATACCTTCAACCTGCAGCCTTTCTTTGCCGATCCCAACATCGCGCAGCAGGCCTATCCTTCCTCCGAGCTGTTCCAGGCCGACAAGGCCGGCGTGAAGAGCAAGTTCTTCCTCTTTGCCAGCGAGGGCTACCCGCCCTATGGCACCACCATCGTGACGCTGCAGAAGACTGTGGCGACCAAGCCTGACCTGGTGCAGCGCTTCGTCAAGGCGACGGCCGAAGGCTGGAAGAGCTACCTGGAAGATCCAGCACCGGGCAATGCCCTCATCAAGGCCGACAACAAGAACATGGGTGATGAACAACTGGCCTATGCCCTGGGCAAGCTCAAGGAGCTCAAGGTGGTGACCGGCGGCGACGCGGCCAGGCTGGGCATCGGTGTCATGACCGACGAACGCTGGAAGCAGACCTATGAGGTCATGGTGGCCACCGGCCTGCTCAAGGCGGGCACCGATTATCACAAGGCCTACACCACCCAGTTCGTCAAGGACATGAAGGTCATGCCCTGACTTGCCGATCTGCAGATCCGGATGGCTGCCGCCGCGTGCAGGTGGTAGCCCGCTCTTTCGCATGAGGACGCCATGATTCCCTACACGCCACCGATGACCGCGCGCCGCATTCCGGTGATCGATTTCGCCGATGCCTTCTCGCCCGAACTGGCCCGCCGCGAGGCATTGGCCTGGGAGATCCACAAGATCTCGCGCGATGTGGGTTTCTTCTATCTCGTCAATCACGGGGTGCCGCAGGCGCTCATCGATGGCCAGTTCGACTGGGCGCGGCGCTTCTTCGCGCTGCCGCAGGCCAGCAAGTCGGCCATCGACATGCGCCACTCTGCCTCCGGTTATGGCTACGAGCGCATGGGCGCGCAGGCGCTCGATGAAGGCTCGCCGGCCGACCTGAAGGAAGGATTCCAGTTCGGCTTCGACATCGCGCCCGATCATCCCTACGTGCTGCGCGGCCTGCTGCGCTACGGTCACAACCTGTGGCCACAGGACCTGCCCGGCTTCGAGACACATTCACGCCAGTATTACGAGGCGGTACGCGCGCTCTCGCATCGCCTGCTGGGAGTGATCGCCCTGTCGCTGGAGATGCCGGAGGATTTCTTCACGCCGGTACTGCACACGCCCATTGCCACCCAGCGCATGCTGCACTATCCGCCGCAGCCGGCCAGTGCACAGCATAACCAGATCGGTGCTGGTGCGCATACCGACTGGGGGCTGGTCACCATCCTCGCGCAGGATGCCATCGGCGGACTGGAGATCTGCAATGCCGAGGGGGATTGGGTGAGTGCGCCGCCCATTGCCGGCAGCTTCGTGGTCAACATCGGCGACCTGCTGCAGCGATGGAGCAATGACCTTTATCACAGCAATGCGCATCGGGTATGCAATGTGGGCAACGCACCGCGTTATTCGCTGCCGTTCTTCCAGGATGGCGACCAGGCCGCCGTGGTGGCCTGCCTGCCCACTTGTTGCAGTGCCGAGCGCCCGGCGCGCTATGCCCCTTGCACCATCGGTGACTATCTGGAGATGAAGGTGAAGCAGACCTTCGGGGCGGTCGCAGCAGCCTGAGCCGGCGCAGCCCACACCCCGGAGTACACCCTATAGCGGCGAAGGCGACCATGTTGGCACGCCGGCCGCGCCACTGTGGACCATGGTTCGCAGTCCAAGCAGAAGGAGCAGCATCATGCTGGTAACCCAACAAAAAGTCTTGCGCAGGTTCTGGTACGCGCTCATGCCCATCGCGCAACTCAGGCAAGGCCCACAGCCCTTCACCCTGCTGGGCGAGAAGCTGGTGGTGTGGTTGAAGGAAGACGGCGCGCCCGCCGCGCTGCAGGATCGCTGCTGCCATCGTACGGCCAGGCTGTCCAAGGGTTTCGTGGAGAACGGCAACATCGTGTGCGGCTATCACGGCTGGACCTTCAATGGCGAAGGGGCTTGCGTGCGCGTGCCGCAGAACGCGGATGGCAGCGTGCCGGCGGGGGCCTGTGTGAAATCCTATTTCTGCAAGGAGCGTTACGGTTACGTGTGGGTGGCGCTGGAAGAACCGCTGCGCGATATTCCGGAGTTTCCCGAAGAGGGTGCGCCGGGCTATCGCCGCATCTTCCAGTTCTACGAGCGCTGGGAGACCAGTGCCTTGCGGATGATGGAAAATTCCTTCGACAATTCGCATTTCAGTTACGTACATCGCGCCACCTTCGGCCTGTACGACCAGCCCAAGCCGGAGAAATACGAGATCGCCGAAACCGACTACGGTTTCGAAGCTGAAACCCGCGTACCCATCAAGAACGTGCCGGCAAGCCATCGCGTCACCGGCAGTACCGCCGACACCACGGTGCGCCACATGTTCAACCGCTGGTACCTGCCCTTCGTGCGCCGCTTTGGCTGCACCTATCCGGAGAGCGGACGACATCACATCATCTACAACTGCGCCACACCCATCGATGATGGTTCCATCATGCTGTCGCAATGGCTGTATCGCAACGACACCGAAGAAGAGTGTTCCGAAGCCGAGCTCATCGCCTGGGATGCGCCCATCCTGGTGGAAGACCGCGAGATCCTCGAAGCCACCGATCCCGATGCCTGCATCGACGTGCGCCGACGCCAGGAATTCCACATGGCCTCGGACCGGCCGGGCCTGATCATGCGCCGCATGCTGCTGCAGTTGCTGGAAGAGCACGGCGAATCCGAAGTGTTCCGCCTCCACCCCGCGGCATGAACCCACCAGGAGATTCCATGGACAGAGATGAACACGCGATGTCGCAGGCCGCCGCCTGGGAGCAGCAGAGCGCCGCCGCGGCAGCGGCCCCGGTGCTGTCGGCGCAGCGGGTGGAGAAGACCTATCGCAACGGCACGCACGCGCTTGATGAGGTCAGGCTCGATATCGGACGGGGCGAGTTCGTCTCGCTGCTGGGCCCTTCGGGCTGCGGCAAGAGCACCTTGCTGAAGATGTTTGCCGGGCTGGAAGAGCCGTCCCACGGGCATATCCGCTGGTGGGGCGGCAACCTGGCCACGGTCGGCACGCCCGAGCGCACCCTGGCCATGGTATTCCAGGAGGCCACGCTGATGCCTTGGGCTACGGTGGAGCAGAATGTGCGCCTGCCGCTGGACTTGCGCCACGTCCCGCGCGCCCAGGCTGATGCGCGGGTCGCCGCCTCCTTGAAGCGGGTGGGGCTGGAAAGCTTCCACGCGGTGCTGCCGCGCGAACTCTCCGGCGGCATGCAGATGCGCGCCTCGATTGCACGCGCGCTGGCCACCTCGCCCAATCTGCTGCTGATGGATGAACCCTTCGGCGCCCTCGATGAATTCACCCGCAACAAGCTCGACGCCGACCTGCGTGACATCTGGAGCCGGCAGGACCTGACGGTGGTGTTCGTCACCCACAGCATCTATGAAGCGGTGTTCCTGTCCTCGCGGGTGATCGTGATGGCGGCGCGCCCCGGGCGGGTGATTGCCGATGTGGCTATCGATGCGCCGGGTCCGCGTGATGAGGCCTTTCGCATGTCGGCGCCGTTCATGCAGTACTGCAAGACCCTTTCCGATTACCTGACGCTGGCCAACCAGCAGGGAGACGGCCATGAAGCCCAACACTGATCCGCTGGTCAATCGCCCCGGTTTCTGGCGCGTGGCGGCGCCGTTGATCATCGGCATTGCGCTGCTGCTGATGTGGCAGATCGTCTGTACGCTGCTGGAGGTGCCACCTTACCTGGTGCCCACGCCCGCGCTGATCGTCAAGACCCTGGCGGCCGACTGGAGCATGCTGATGGCGTCGCTGCTGGTGACCTTGAAGATCACCTTCCTGGCCTTCGCGCTGGCGGTGGTCCTGGGTGTGGCGATTGCTTTCGTGTTCGTGCAGAGCCGCTTCATCGAGATCAGCCTGTTCCCCTATGCGATCATCCTGCAGGTCACCCCCATCGTCGCCATCGCCCCGCTGATCATCATCTGGGTCAAGGACACCACGGCGGCGCTCACCGTGTGCGCCACCATCATGGCGCTCTTTCCCATCATCTCCAACACCACGCTGGGACTGCGCAGCGTCAATCCGGGCTTGCTCAACCTGTTCCGGCTGAACAAGGCCACACGCTGGCAGACCTTGCGACGCCTGCGCATTCCCAGCGCCTTGCCGTACTTCTTCGGCGGGCTGCGCATTTCCAGCGGGCTGGCGCTGATCGGGGCGGTAGTGGCCGAGTTCGTGGCGGGCACCGGCGGCACTGGCTCGGGGCTGGCCTACCAGATCCTGCAGGCGGGTTTCCAGCTCAATATTCCGCGCCTGTTTGCGGCCTTGCTGCTGATCACGCTGACCGGCATCCTGCTGTTCTGGCTGATGAGTGCGCTCTCGCGCGCCATGCTGGCCGGCTGGCATGAGAGCGAGATGGCATGATGATGCTCATCCAGGGAGCCAGACTTTCATGAGTACTTTTCTGATCAGGAACCTGCAGGCCATCATGACCGGCCTGCCCGGCGCCGCCGCGCGCCACGCCGGCCCCGACATCCGGGTGAGCGATGGCGTCATTGCCGCCATCGGCCAGCTCGATGCGTTGCCGGGCGAAGAGCTCATCGATGCCAGCCATTGCGTGGCCTATCCGGCCTGGGTCAACACCCATCATCACCTGTTCCAGTCGCTGCTCAAGGGCGATCCGCTGGGCATCAACGCCACGCTTACACCCTGGCTGGCGGCCACGCCCTATCGCTATCGCGCCAGCTTCGACGCCGACCTGTTCCGGCTTGCGGCGCGCATCGGCATGGTGGAACTGATGCGTTCGGGCTGCGGCACCATCGCCGATCACAATTACCTCTACTACCCCGGCATGCCCTTCGATACCTCGGAGATCCTCTTCGAGGAGGCCCAGCAGCTGGGCCTGCGCTTCGTCCTGTGCCGGGGCACCGCCACCCGCACGCGGCAGCTGGAAGCGGAATTGTCCAGCGCGCTGCGGCCGGAGACGCTCGATGGCTTCCTCGCCGACATGCAAGGTCTGGCCGGGCGCTTCCATGATCCCGCGCCGGCGTCGATGCGGCGGGTGGTGATGGCGCCGACCACGCCACTCTATTCGGCCGCTCCCGACGAGTTGCGCGAGATGGCGGTGGCCGCGCGGGAAATGGGCTTGCGGCTGCACAGTCACCTGTCGGAAACGGTGGGCTACCAGGACAGCGCGCACGCCATGCATGGCTGCCGTCCGGTGGAATTCTGCGAGCGGGTGGGCTGGCTGGGGCGGGACGTGTGGTTTGCCCACCTGGTCAAGCTCGATGCCGAGGAAATCCAGCTGCTGGGCGGCACAGGGACAGGCATTGCCCATTGTCCGCAAAGCAACGGTCGGCTGGGCAGCGGCATCGCTCCGATCCGGGCGCTGGAGGCGGCTGGCGTGCCGGTCTCCATCGGCGTGGATGGCGCGGCCTCCAACGAGGCGGCCGACATGATCTCCGAGACCCATGCGGCCTGGCTGATGCAACGCGCCCGGCGCGGCCAGGAGGCGACGCCGTCTTTCCGCGGAGGTCATTTCGAAGGCGGCGCCGACGCAGCGACGGTGGAAGACGTGGTGCGCTGGGGGACCACCGGCGGCGCGCGCGTGCTGGGGCTGGATGCGCTGGATGGCTTGCAGGTCGGTCAGCAGGCCGATATTGCCTTGTACCGCCTCGACGATCCGCGCTACTTCGGCCTGCATGACCCGGCCATCGGCCCGGTGGCCTCGGGCGGGCGGCCTTTCCTGAAGGCAATGTGGGTCGGCGGGCGCGCCGTGGTGCGCGAGGACGCCATCCCCGGTGTGGACCTGGCCGAGCTGGGCGCGCAGGCGCGGCAGGCAGTCAAAAAGATGCTGAAAAGCAACTAAAGGCGTGCAAAGCAGGCCCGGCGGGGCCTGCTTTGCGGGCGCTTCCCTATGAGCCACATGGGATCCCGGCCAAAACTGCTAAAATGCCGGGATGACCAAGAGACGCAATTCTCCCTTCAGTTTCTCAGCCGAGGATTTCGACGAATCCATGGATTCCTTTGGCGCTTTCGACCCTTTCCATTCTGACTCCACCGCCCGCCAGGCAGCTGCGGCCGACGCCGGCAAGCGCGCCGAAGGCGACGATGCTGCGGCAGACGAGGACCGCCCCCCGCTGGAGCTGGATCTGACCAATCATTTCCTGATCGCCATGCCGTCCATGCTGGACCCGATCTTCGGCGGCACCGTGGTCTACCTGTGCGAACACAACCATAACGGCGCGCTCGGCGTGGTCATCAACAAGCCCACCGACATGACCATGGATGTGCTGTTCGACCGCATCAACCTCAAGCTCGAGATCCAGCCCGATACCCCTGACGCCATGCCGGAGCTGTATCGCCGGCCGGTCATGTTCGGCGGTCCGGTGCAGGTGGAGCGCGGCTTCGTGCTGCATTCGACCTCGGAAAAATACTCATCGACCCTGCAGGTCACCGATGAGGTCGCCCTGACCACCTCCAAGGATGTGCTCGAAGCGGTGGCCCACGGCAATGGCCCGGATCGCGTGCTGGTCACGCTGGGCTGCTCGGGCTGGAGCCCGGGGCAGCTGGAAGGCGAGATCGGCCGCAATGGCTGGCTCACCGTCAAGGCCGACCCCTCCATCATCTTCGAGCTGCCGGTGGAGGAGCGCTTCACGGCGGCCCTGGCCTTGCTGGGCATCGACCCGGTGATGCTCTCCGGCGACGCCGGACGGGCCTGAGAGGGCAGGGGCGCTTGGATACCATCCTGGCCTTCGACTTCGGCTTGAAGCGCATCGGCGTGGCCGTGGGCAACACTGGCCTGAAGCAGGCGCAGCCGCTGGCCGTGATCAGCGAAGCGACCAACGACGGCAAGTTCGCCGCCATCGCGCGCCTGATCCAGGAGTGGCAGCCGGCGCGCTGCGTGGTCGGCCTGCCCCTGCATCCGGACGGCGCCGAGCACGAGATGAGCGTGCGCTGCCGCCGTTTCGCCAACCAGTTGCATGGCCGCTACGGCGTCGAGGTCGTGCTGGTGGATGAACGCTACAGTTCGGCGGTCATCCAGCACCAGCGCGGCGAACAGATCGACGACCAGGCTGCCGCCATCATTTTGCAGCAATACTTTGACGACGCACATTCATGAGCACAACACCTTCCCAGCTTGATGCAGAAGCGCTGTACCAGACCCTGGTGCAGCAGATCAAAGCCGGCCTGCAGGGCGCAACCGAGGTTGCGCTGGTGGGCATCCACTCCGGCGGCGCCTGGCTGGCCGAACGCCTGGCCGCTGAACTGGGCCTGGCCGAGCGCCTGGGCTTCGTCGATGTTTCCTTCTACCGCGATGACTTTTCCGAGAAGGGTCTGCGCGCCGATGTGAAGCCCAGCCAGGTTCCCTTCGATGTCGAGGGCGCCACCATCCTGCTGGTCGACGACGTGCTCTACACCGGCCGCACCACGCGCGCGGCCATCAACGAGCTGTTCGACTATGGCCGCCCGGCGCGCGTGCTGCTGGCGGCGCTGGTGGATCGCGGCGGCCGCGAGCTGCCCATTGCTGCGGACTTTGTGGCGGCCTCGGTCGAACTGAGCAAACAAGAAAACCTGCAACTGCAACGCGCCGATGACGGCCGCTTCTCACTTACGGTGGTCCATGCTTAATCCCCAACTCAACAAAAACGGCGAACTGCAACACCTGCTGACCATCGAGGGCCTGCCGCGCTCCATCCTCACGCACATCCTCGATACTGCTTCCTCCTTCGTCAGCATCGGCGACCGCGAAGTCAAGAAGGTGCCGCTGATGCGCGGCAAGAGCGTCTTCAACCTGTTCTTCGAGAACTCCACGCGCACGCGCACCACCTTCGAGATCGCCTCCAAGCGCCTCTCGGCGGACGTGATCAACCTCAACATCCAGGCTTCCAGCACCAGCAAGGGCGAGTCGCTCTTGGACACCATCGACAACCTGGCGGCCATGCATGCCGACATGTTCGTGGTGCGCCACGCGCAATCGGGCGCGCCCTTCCTGATTGCCAAGCACCTGATCGATACCAAGCAATCGCATGTCCACGTGGTCAACGCCGGTGATGGCCGCCACGCGCACCCGACCCAGGGTCTCCTGGACATGTACACCATCCGTCATTACAAGAAGGATTTCACCAACCTGCGCGTGGCCATCGTGGGCGACATCCTGCACAGCCGCGTGGCGCGCTCGGACATCCATGCGCTGACCACCCTGGGCGTGCCGGAAGTGCGCGCCATCGGCCCGCGCACCTTGCTGCCCAGCGGCCTGGAGCAGATGGGCGTGCGCGTCTTCCACAACATGGAAGAGGGCTTGAAGGACGTGGACGTGATCATCATGCTGCGCCTGCAGAACGAGCGCATGAGCGGCGCCTTGCTGCCCTCGGCGCAGGAGTTCTTCAAGAGCTACGGCCTGACCCCGGAACGCCTGGCCCTGGCCAAGCCGGACGCCATCGTCATGCACCCCGGCCCGATGAACCGCGGCGTGGAAATCGACTCGGCCGTGGCCGATGGCGCCCAGGCGGTGATCCTGCCGCAGGTGACCTTCGGGATTGCGGTGCGCATGGCGGTCATGAGCATCGTGGCTGGCAATTGAATTTGAGTAAGGTTTTCTGAACCTGCCCTTCGATACGCCGCTACGCGGCTACTCAGGGCGAACGGAGTCAATGTTTGATCGTCCCCGTTCCACCTAAGCCCGTTCGGGCTGAGTAGGTCCGCAGGGCCGTATCGAAGCCAGCGCCCGGTGTGCGCGACCAGAATCAGAGGTGAGCATGGCGTTCTATGTTTATCTTTTGCGCTGTTCGGATGGAAGCTATTACGTAGGTCATACGGACAATATCGAGATGCGGATGGCGCAGCATCACTCAGCTGCGCTGAGGTGCTACACGTCGACTCGATTACCGGTTCAGCTCTTGAAGACCGAAAGCTTCGGGACAAGAGAAGAGGCACTGGCGGCAGAGCAACAACTGAAAGGCTGGACCCGTAGGAAGAAGGAAGCCTGGCTCGCAGGAAATTTTGAAGAATTAAGACGACTCGCTAAAAAGACATTCAACTGATGAAACTGCATATCAAGAACGGCCGCCTGATCGACCCGGCCAACGGCATCGACGCCCAGCAGGATGTGTATGTGGCCGCCGGCAAGATCGTCGGCGTGGGCCAGGCCCCGGCCGATTTCGTGGCCAACAAGACCATCGACGCCACCGGTCTGGTGGTCGCCCCTGGCCTGGTGGACCTGTCGGCGCGCCTGCGCGAGCCCGGCTACGAATACAAGGCCACGCTGGAATCCGAGATGCAGGCCGCCATCCAGGGTGGTGTGACCAGCCTGGTCTGCCCGCCTGACACCGATCCCGTGCTGGATGAGCCCGGCCTGGTGGAAATGCTCAAGCACCGCGCCCGTTCGCTGAACCAGGCGCACGTCTACCCGCTGGGCGCGCTGACCGCCGGCCTCAAGGGCAAGGCCTTGACCGAGATGGCCGAGCTGACCGATGCAGGTTGCATTGGCTTCTCGCAGGCCGAAGAGCCGATCACCGACACCACCGTGCTGCTGTCGGCGCTGCAATACGCCAAGACCTTCAACTACACCGTCTGGCTGCGCCCGCAGGATCCGCACCTGGGCCGCTCGGGCATTGCCCACAGCGGTCCGGCCGCGTCGCGCCTGGGCTTGTCGGGCGTGCCGGTGATGTCGGAGACCATTGCGCTCTACACCCTGTTCGAACTGATGCGCGCCACCGGCGCCCGTGTCCACCTCTGCCGCATGTCCTCGGCCGCCGGGCTGGAGCTGGTGCGCCAGGCCAAGAGCGAAGGCCTGCCGGTGACCTGCGATGTGGGCGTGCACCACATCCACCTGTGCGACCTGGACATCGGCTTCTTCGATTCCAATGCCCGCATGACCCCGCCGCTGCGCTCGCAGCGTGACCGTGAGGCGATCCGCACGGCGCTGCTGGATGGCACCATCGATGCGGTCTGCTCGGATCACACCCCGGTCGATGACGACGAGAAGCTGCTGCCCTTCGGCGAAGCTTCGCCGGGCGCCACCGGCCTGGAGCTGCTGCTGTCGCTGTCGCTGAAGTGGGCGCTGGAGACCGAAGGCGAGGGCAAGGAAGTGCTGTCCAAGGCCATCTCCAAGGTGACCCACCGCGCCGCCAAGGTGGCGGGCCTGAAGGCCGGCAACCTGGCCGTGGGCAGCGTGGCCGATCTGTGCCTGTTCGATCCCAACGCCATGTGGAAGGTGCAGGGCGCGGCGCTGGCCAGCCAGGGCAAGCACACCCCGTTCCTGGGTTACGAGCTGCCGGGCGTGGTCAAGGCCACCATCGTGTCGGGGCATATCGCCTTCGAGCGGTGATTGCTGCAGCTTGACTCTTGCTTGATCGATGGTTGCTTTCAGGCAACCTTGATCTTGTTTTCCGCTTAAGCCGTTTTTCCGTCGACGACGACCTGATCACGACCTGATTACGCCATGTTCGTTTTCCGTTTGCTGCGCCTGATCGCGCATCTCTTCAAGGGCATGGCGGTCTGTGCCTTCCTGTTCCCGTTCACGTCCCAGCAGGGCCGCGAGGCGCATATCCGGCGCTGGTCGCGCAAGCTGCTGCGCATCTGCGGCATCGCGATCAGGATCGACAGTCCCTTGCCGATTCCACGTTCGCTGCTGGTGTCCAACCACGTGAGCTGGCTGGATATCTTCGCGGTCAATTCATTGCAGCCCTGCCGCTTCGTGGCCAAGTCGGAAATCCGCAGCTGGCCCCTGATCGGCTGGCTGTGCGCCAAGACCGGCACCATCTTCATTTCGCGCGGCAAGGCCAGCGATGTGCGTCGCATCTTCAAGGGCCTGGTGGAAAGCATCGAGAAGGACGAGCACGTCGCCTTCTTCCCGGAAGGCACCACGGCTGCGCAAGGCACGCTGCTGCCGTTCCACGCCAATCTGTTCGAGGCCGCCATCGATGCCAAGGCGCCGGTGCAGCCCTATGCGCTGCGCTATGTGGACGCCAATGGGCAGTTGCATGCAGCGGCTGACTTCATTGGCGAGATGTCCATCGCCGAGAGTATCCTCACCATCCTCAAGGCGCGCGGCATGACGGCAGAACTGAAGCAATTGCCGCTCATCAGCACCGAAGGCGCACATCGGCGCGACCTCGCGCGCAGCGCGCGTGAAGTCATTGCCACCGGCCTGGGCTATTCGCTGGCCTCGCTCAACCCGGCCGGCGCGCCTGCGGACACTGCACCTGAAACAGCGCCCGATCCTCAAGTCGCACCGCACTGAGCTGGCCGCCCCAGACGCAACCGGTATCGAGGGCGATCAGATTGGGGCGCATCACCAATCCCAGCGTGGACCAGTGACCGAAGACCACGGTCACTTCCTCGGTGCGCCGCCCGGGCACATCGAACCAGGGCGTCAAGCCTGCCGGCGCCGCTGCCGCGCCTTCCTTCACCGCAAAATCCATCGTCCCGTCGGCCTGGCAGAAGCGCACGCGGGTGAAGGCATTGATGATGCAGCGCAGGCGATCGTAGCCGACCAGGTCGTCGCTCCAGCGGTCGGGCTGGTTGCCATACATATGGCGCAGGAAGGCGATCCACTGGTCGCTGCGCAGCATGGTTTCCACCTCACCGGCCAGCGCCAGCGCCTGTTGCAGGTCCCATTGCGGCAGTACTCCGGCATGCACGATCAGGTGGTCCTGGGCGTGGATGGCAAGGGGACGATGGCGCAGCCAGTGGATCAGTTCTTCGCGGTCGGGAGCCTGGAGGATCTCGGCTAGGGTGTCGTCACGGTGGGCGGGGCGGATGCCGCAGGCCACCGCCAGCAGGTGCAGGTCATGGTTGCCCAGCACCGCCTGCGCGCGCTGGCCCATCTGCATGACGGTGCGCAGGGTCTGCAGGGATTGCGGGCCGCGGTTGATGAGGTCGCCGGCGAAGATGAGCTGCGCGTCTGCGCTCAGCGGCAGCTGGCGCTGCAGATCCAGGAACGGGGTGAGGCAACCCTGGAGATCGCCGATGACGTAATGATGAGTCTCTTGCATGAGGCTGGACAATTCTGGCTGGGAGCGCCTGCGCTGGGCGCGGGCGCCGATGTTCAAATGTTCAAATGTTAAGATGTGGCCCGCCCAATGCATCCGGATGTTGCTGTAATGAAAATGCGGCGGGGCTGATTGCTGCAATGCGCAACCATTTTGCGTCAAGCGGATCACAAGCGGGTAGCGTCAGGCAGACGCCTTCCGGTTCTCCTATCAATGAAGGAATCATACTGTGACATCACTTTCACCCTCCATCTTCAAGGCTTACGACATCCGCGGCATCATCGGCAAGACGCTCGATGGCACGGTAGCGTATCGCATCGGCCAGGCCTTTGGCGCCGCCGCCCTGGCCAAGGGACAGAAGAAGGTCGTGATCGGTCGCGATGGTCGTCTCTCCGGGCCTGAACTGGCTGCCGAACTGGCTCGCGGCCTGCAGGCGGTGGGCGTGGATGTGATCGACCTGGGCATGGTGGCCACTCCCATGGTCTACTTCGGCACCCATGTGCTGGACACCCAGTCGGGCATCATGGTCACCGGCAGCCACAATCCGCCGGACTATAACGGTTTCAAGATGGTGCTGGCCGGCGAGGCCATCCACGGCGAGACCATCCAGGCGCTCTACCACGCCATCGTCAAGGGCGACTTCCCGCAGGGCGCGGGCGGCTACGCCACTCATGACATCAAGGCCGCCTATATCGAGCGCATGCTCGCCGACGTCAAGCTGGCGCGTCCGCTGAAGATCGCCGTGGATTGCGGCAATGGCGTGGCCGGCGCATTTGCTGGCGAGATCTACCGGACGCTGGGCTGCGAGGTGACCGAGCTGTTCTGCGAAGTCGACGGCACCTTCCCCAATCATCATCCCGATCCGGCCCATCCGGAAAACCTGCAAGACCTGATCCGCTGCCTGCGCGAGACCGACTGCGAACTCGGCCTGGCCTTCGATGGTGACGGCGACCGCCTGGGCCTGGTGACCAAGGATGGCCAGATCATCTATCCGGACCGCCAGCTCATGCTCTTCGCCGAAGACGTGCTGACCCGCCATCCGGGCAAGGAAATCCTCTACGACGTCAAATGCACCCGCCACCTGGCGCCCTGGATCACTGCGCGCGGCGGCCGGCCGCTGATGTGGAAGACCGGGCATTCGCTGGTCAAGGCCAAGCTGCGCGAGACCGGCGCCCCGCTGGGCGGCGAGATGAGCGGCCATATCTTCTTCAAGGACCGCTGGTTCGGTTTCGATGATGGTCTCTATGCCGGCGTACGCATGCTGGAGCTGATGGCGCGCCAGGCTGATCCGTCGGCAGTGCTCAATGCCTTGCCGCAGTCGGTGAGCACGCCTGAATTGCAGCTCAAGCTGCAGGAAGGCGAGAACGTGGCGCTCATCGGCAAACTGCAGGGCGAAGCCAGTTTCGAAGGCGCCCAGGAGATCATCGCCATCGATGGCCTGCGCGTGGAATATCCGGACGGTTTCGGTCTGGCGCGCTCGTCCAACACCACGCCGGTGGTGGTGTTGCGCTTCGAGGCGGAAACCCCCGAGGCGCTGGCGCGCATCCAGGCGCAGTTCCGCCAGGCCATCCTGGCGGTGCGGCCAGAGGTGGCATTGCCGTTCTGATGGGGTAAGATGCTGGCCCACAGATAACGCCAGAGTGGGTCAGCCTTGAAAATCCTTATCGTCCGCGTCTCCTCGCTAGGCGACGTCGTCCATAACATGCCGATGGTCGCGGACATTCACCGTCATTTCCCTGATGCGCAGATCGACTGGGTGGTCGAGGAGGCCTATACCGGCCTGGTCGGCCTGAACCCCCATGTGCGCAATATCATCCCCATCGCCCTGCGGCGCTGGCGCAAGAGCCTGTGGTCGGCCGCCACCCGCGCCGAGATCGGCGCATTCCGTCGGCAGCTGCGGGGGGAGCGCTATGACCTGGTCTTCGATACCCAGGGCTTGCTCAAGACCAGCGTCGTGATGCGCATGGCGCGCCTGTCGGGCGATGGCCGCCGCATCGGACTGGCCAATGCCACCGAGGGCTCGGGCTATGAACCGATCTCGCGCATCTTCCATGACCAGAGCATTGCCGTGGACCGGCGCACCCATGCGGTGACCCGCGCCCGTCTGGTCGCCGCTGGCGCGCTGGGCTACCAGTTGGACCCGCGGCCCGACTTCGCCTTGCAGCCGGCGCCGCAGCAACGCTGGCCATGGATGCCCGAGCAAGACTATGTGGTGTTCTTCCACGGTACGGCGCGCGCGGCCAAGCAGTGGCCGCAGGCGCAGTGGATCAGGCTGGGCCAGGCGCTGGCCGCGCGCGGCTTGCCTATCTTGCTGCCGTGGGGCAGTCAGCGCGAGCAGCAGGCCGCCCAGCAACTGGCCCAGGCCATTGCCGGTGCGACCGTGTTGCCGGCCTTGCCCCTGATGCAGGCCGTCGCGCTGGTGCAGCAGGCCAGGCTGGTGGTGGGCCTGGATACGGGGCTCACGCATATCGCCGCAGCCTGCGGCAAGCCCACCATCGAGCTGTATTGCGATTCCCCGCGCTGGAAGACCGAGGGCAACTGGTCGCCCTCCATCATCAACCTGGGCGATCTGGGCAGCCCGCCCAGCGAAGACGAGGTGCTGCAGGCTGCCCTGCAACTGCTGGCATGAGCGCCGCGTTGGCCGATCATCCGATGCGTTGAAGCAGATCAAACCGCATCAGCAAAGTCGTCGGAAGCGCCGCCAGAGCGCCTGGGGCGGGCCTGTCGCGGTTTTTTTGCGGTGCTGCGCCAATATACGGGGCTGGCGCTTGCGGGCATAATACCGCCCATGGAATCGCAAATCATCGAGATCGGCCTGACCGAATGGCAGGCTGACAACCCCCATCAGGAGTGGATCACCGCGCTGGAAGCCGGCAAGGTGCTGTATTTCCCGCGCCTTGGCTTCCAGTTGCTGGAGTCCGAGCGCGCGCTGCTGGATCCGGCCGTGCGCGACCCCAAGGTCCGCAACATCAGCCTGGACGCCCGCGGCCACATCAAGGGCGCCGCTGGCGACGCCGAGCAGCAGTTGGCGCTGGCCGCCATGGTCGGACGTTTCCGCGAGCAGGCGCTTGGGCTGGTGCATTCCCTGCTGCCCAAATACAGCGACGCGCTGCGGGTAGCGCCCACCAGCTACCGCCCGATGCAGGTCGAGACCCGCGCCCAGTCCTGGCGTGCCGATGACCGCCGCATGCATGTGGATGCCTTTCCCTCCCGTCCCAACTATGGTGAGCGCATCCTGCGCGTGTTCACCAATATCAATCCCGACGGTGTGCCGCGGGTCTGGCGCGTCGGCGAGCCGTTCGAGACCGTGGCCCGGCGCTTCCTGCCGCGCGCCAAGCCCTATGTGCGCTGGCAGGCCAGCGTGCTGAAGGCTTTGCATGTCACCAAGTCCTTGCGCAGCGAGTACGACCACCTGATGCTGCAATTGCATGACGGCATGAAGGGCGACATGCAGTACCAGCAGGACGCCCAGCAGGTCACCATGCCCTTTGCTGCCGGCTCGGTCTGGATCTGTTTCTCGGACCAGGCTTCCCACGCGGTGATGTCTGGCCAGTACATGATGGAGCAGACCCTGCACCTGGCCCCGGAGCGGCAGTACGATCCGCAATCCAGTCCGCTGGCCATCCTGACGCGCCTGGTCGGCCATCCGTTGGTCTGATGCGCTGGCTGTACAGTGCATTGTGGTGGTTCGCCATGCCGCTGGTGCTGCTGCGCCTGTGGCGCCGCGGCCGCCAGGAGCCCGGTTATCGGGCCCATGTGGCCGAACGGCTAGGGTTCTATCCGCGCCTGCCTGATCCGCAGGCGCGTTTCATCTGGGTGCATGCCGTGTCCGTGGGCGAGACCCGCGCCGCTGAGCCGCTGGTGGACGCCCTGCTTTCCCGCTACCCGGACTGCAAGATCCTGCTGACCTGCATGACCGCCACCGGCCGCGCCACCGGCGCGCAGGTGTTCGGCAAGCATGGCGCGCGGGTGGTGCAAAGCTTCCTGCCGTATGACACGGGATGGATGTGCAGCCGCTTTCTGCGCCATTTCCGGCCGCTGGCTTGCATCCTGATGGAAACCGAGGTGTGGCCGAACCTGATCCGGCAGTGCCGGCGTCATGATGTGCCCGTCATGCTGGCCAATGCCAGGTTGTCGGAGCGTTCATTGCGGCGCGGCCAGCGGTTTGCCTCCCTGTTGCGCCCGGCTGCCGAGGCCATCGACGTCGTCGGTGCGCAATCGGATGGGGATGCCCGGCGTTTGCTGGCCTTTGGTGCTCGTCATGTGGAAGTGACCGGCAGTCTCAAGTTCGATGTGCAGCCGCCCATGCAAGTGGTTGAGCGGGGCCGGGAATGGAAGCGCGCACTAGGCGAGCGCAAGGTCTTGCTGTGCGCCAGTACCCGTGAGGGTGAAGAAGTCCTGATCCTCGATGCCCTGGCCAAGCTGGGGCGGCCGGATTGGCTCACGGTCATCGTGCCGCGTCATCCGCAGCGTTTCGACGAGGTCGCCGCCTTGATCCGCGCCCGTGGGCTGAGGCTGCGCCGCCGTTCCGAACTGGCGCAGGACTTTGCCGTGGAAGATGTGGATGTGGTGCTGGGCGATTCGATGGGAGAGATGTTCGCCTACTATGCCCTTTCCGACGTCAGCTTCATCGGCGGTAGCCTCTTGCCCTTGGGTGGCCAGAACCTGATCGAGGCTCTGGCCTTGGGCAAGCCGGTGCTGATTGGCGAGCACACCTTCAATTTCCTGCGTATTACCGAAGAGGCCGTGGCCGATGGGGCGGCGGTGCGGGTGGGGGATGCGGTGGAGTTGTTGCGGCAGTGGTCCATCCTCATCGCAGAACCCGACCGTATTGATGAGATGGCGCAGGCTGCGCTGTCATTCGCCCAGCGTCATCAGGGAGCGACCGATCGGAGCCTGGTGTTGCTGGCCCCTCTGCTGGAGCGCGCTCATGCGCGCCGATAGGCGTCCACGGTCTTCCTGAAGGCGGCATCTACCGTAATGGGCGGTGACCAGCCCAGCAATTCGCGGTTCTTGCTGATGTCGACCTGCAACGAGCCACAGAGTCTTTGCGCGATGCCTTTCTTGCCCATCAGGCGCGCCGCCAGCGTCAGCCATGATGCCGGTACCGGCAGCAAGGTGGGGGACTTGTCCAGCGCCCGGCCCAACCGCTGGAGCATTCCGGTAGTGGACAGGTCTTCGCCGTCCGAGGCCAGGAATACCTGGCCGGCTGCAGCCGGGTGAGCGAGGCAGACAGTAATCAAATCGACCAGGTTGTCCAACGCCACCAGGCTGCGCCGGTTGTGGGTGATGCCGCCCAGGGGCAGCGGCATACCCTTGTCCAGCCAGCGCATCATGCTCAGGAAGTTGGCTTTCACGCCCGGGCCATAGACCAGTACCGGCCGTATTATCACCACTTGCATCTTTCCCGTGCGGCCCAATTCAAGCAATGCCTGCTCAGCCTCCATCTTGGAAATGCCATAAGGGTCGGTCGGAGCAGGCTTGTCATCGGCGGTGAAGGGCCGCCCAAGGCTGGTTTGTTCGCCATTGACCTTGATGGAACTGAGGAAAATGAAACGTTGCACCCCAGCCTGCTGCGCCTGACGCGCCAAGGCAAGGCTGCCCTCGAGATTGATGCGCCGGAATTCGGCCAGCGGATCACCGGCTGTTTCGTTCATTACATGTACCCGGGCTGCGCAATGGACCACCGCCTCTATATTATGCAAGGCTGCTGACCAGTCTGTTTCAGGATCCAGGCCAGAAATGACAGTGCGTTCGATGCGTTCCCTATCCATGACTGTTTCGGAGGACGGGCGAAATGCGCCTCGCAGAAGGTGTTGTCCTTCCGAGTCCAGGCGGCTGAGCAAAGCTCGGCCTACGAAACCCGATGCGCCTGTGACAAGAATATGCATGGATAGGAAAGGGCTGAAATGAAGAGGGGCAAATCTTATCATCACGGTCAGATCGGGCTGCGTAGCCTGAGCGAAGCGTGGGGCAGGTGATTATTCGGCAGGATGGATGGAAGATCGTTTTTAATTATTTACGGTTATTTTTCAAAAAGGACTTGCACAGCCGATGGTGGGTTGCTATAGTTCGCCCCCTGCTGACGCGACACACGAAGCGAAGTTGAAAAACGAAGCGACGAAGGTCGGCGAAGCAAAGAGTAGTGAAGCAGTTTGTAAGGCGTTTTAAATGGGAGTAGTCAAAGCGGCAGTTAAGCGAAGACGAAAAAATTTAAAACGAATCGCAAAAAAGTAGTTGACGCGATAAACAAGCTGCTACATAATCTCGTTTCTCTGCTGCTGACGAACAAAACGATTCGCAGCGATGCAAACAGCGCACAACGCGTTAGCGACCAACAAGCATGCTCAAAATTAACAGCCGATAAGCGTGGGCGTTTAATGAAGTGCGACAGAACTTCGGTTCTGGAAACTTTAAATATTAAATGCTCACAAGAAATATAGGTAAGTTCGCAAGAAATTACCTGTCAGTATTTTGAGAGAGCGATGCCCTTCGGGGTAGCCAGAAATGGCACAAAACAGAGATTAAACTAAAGAGTTTGATCCTGGCTCAGATTGAACGCTGGCGGCATGCCTTACACATGCAAGTCGAACGGCAGCATAGGAGCTTGCTCCTGATGGCGAGTGGCGAACGGGTGAGTAATATATCGGAACGTGCCCTAGAGTGGGGGATAACTAGTCGAAAGATTAGCTAATACCGCATACGATCTACGGATGAAAGTGGGGGATCGCAAGACCTCATGCTCCTGGAGCGGCCGATATCTGATTAGCTAGTTGGTGGGGTAAAAGCCTACCAAGGCGACGATCAGTAGCTGGTCTGAGAGGACGACCAGCCACACTGGGACTGAGACACGGCCCAGACTCCTACGGGAGGCAGCAGTGGGGAATTTTGGACAATGGGGGCAACCCTGATCCAGCAATGCCGCGTGAGTGAAGAAGGCCTTCGGGTTGTAAAGCTCTTTTGTCAGGGAAGAAACGGTTTTGGCTAATATCCAGAACTAATGACGGTACCTGAAGAATAAGCACCGGCTAACTACGTGCCAGCAGCCGCGGTAATACGTAGGGTGCAAGCGTTAATCGGAATTACTGGGCGTAAAGCGTGCGCAGGCGGTTGTGTAAGACAGATGTGAAATCCCCGGGCTCAACCTGGGAATTGCATTTGTGACTGCACGGCTAGAGTGTGTCAGAGGGGGGTAGAATTCCACGTGTAGCAGTGAAATGCGTAGATATGTGGAGGAATACCGATGGCGAAGGCAGCCCCCTGGGATAACACTGACGCTCATGCACGAAAGCGTGGGGAGCAAACAGGATTAGATACCCTGGTAGTCCACGCCCTAAACGATGTCTACTAGTTGTCGGGTCTTAATTGACTTGGTAACGCAGCTAACGCGTGAAGTAGACCGCCTGGGGAGTACGGTCGCAAGATTAAAACTCAAAGGAATTGACGGGGACCCGCACAAGCGGTGGATGATGTGGATTAATTCGATGCAACGCGAAAAACCTTACCTACCCTTGACATGGTCGGAATCCTGAAGAGATTTGGGAGTGCTCGAAAGAGAACCGGCGCACAGGTGCTGCATGGCTGTCGTCAGCTCGTGTCGTGAGATGTTGGGTTAAGTCCCGCAACGAGCGCAACCCTTGTCATTAGTTGCTACGAAAGGGCACTCTAATGAGACTGCCGGTGACAAACCGGAGGAAGGTGGGGATGACGTCAAGTCCTCATGGCCCTTATGGGTAGGGCTTCACACGTCATACAATGGTACATACAGAGGGCCGCCAACCCGCGAGGGGGAGCTAATCCCAGAAAGTGTATCGTAGTCCGGATTGGAGTCTGCAACTCGACTCCATGAAGTTGGAATCGCTAGTAATCGCGGATCAGCATGTCGCGGTGAATACGTTCCCGGGTCTTGTACACACCGCCCGTCACACCATGGGAGCGGGTTTTACCAGAAGTGGGTAGCCTAACCGCAAGGAGGGCGCTCACCACGGTAGGATTCGTGACTGGGGTGAAGTCGTAACAAGGTAGCCGTATCGGAAGGTGCGGCTGGATCACCTCCTTTCTAGAGTGCGCACGAAGTTAAGCGTCCACACTTATCGGCTGTAATTCAAAGAACAGTTATTTGGTGAAGCGCGGTCTGTGGCAAACGTCACTGACTGGCTACTGATACTGATCCAAGCGGGTCTGTAGCTCAGCTGGTTAGAGCACCGTGTTGATAACGCGGGGGTCGTTGGTTCGAGCCCAACCAGACCCACCAAGGTTTCGGGGGTTTAGCTCAGCTGGGAGAGCACCTGCTTTGCAAGCAGGGGGTCGTCGGTTCGATCCCGTCAACCTCCACCAAGAAATGTCAAACCTAAGTCAGCGTTCAAGTTGGCGTAGTGATTTAGGTTTGATCTTTTACGATCAATGGCTGTTTTTGTTCTTTAACAATCTGGAAGAAGTAAAGATTCATTTAAACGATCGCCAGGACTTCGGTTCTTGCGAAAGTAAAAATGGGTGTGATTGTATCAATCAAAGTATTACGAAGTGATCTTAGCAATTAGAAGACTTACTTTGGAATACGGCAAACGCTAAAACTCAACGCTTCTTTATAACGCTCTTGCAAAAGAGGCTAACGTTATAGGAACAAGCGAATAAGTGCACATGGTGGATGCCTTGGCGATTACAGGCGATGAAGGACGTAGTAGCTTGCGATAAGCTGCGGGGAGCTGGCAAACAAGCTTTGATCCGCAGATTTCCGAATGGGGAAACCCGGCCGTAAGGTCATCGTTATCTGAATACATAGGGTAACGAAGCGAACGTGGCGAACTGAAACATCTAAGTAGCTACAGGAAAAGAAATCAACCGAGATTCCCAAAGTAGTGGCGAGCGAAATGGGATCAGCCTGCAAGATTTAGCATCAACGATAGCAAAACGGAATGGAAAGTCCGGCCATAGTGGGTGATAGCCCCGTATGCGAAATCGATGGTGTGGAACTAGGCTTGCGACAAGTAGGGCGGGACACGTGAAATCCTGTCTGAACATGGGGGGACCATCCTCCAAGGCTAAATACTCGTAATCGACCGATAGTGAACCAGTACCGTGAGGGAAAGGCGAAAAGAACCCCGGAAGGGGAGTGAAATAGATCCTGAAACCGTGTGCATACAAACAGTAGGAGCCTCGAAAGGGGTGACTGCGTACCTTTTGTATAATGGGTCAGCGACTTACATTCAGTGGCAAGCTTAACCGAATAGGGAAGGCGCAGAGAAATCGAGTCCGAATAGGGCGTTCAGTCGCTGGGTGTAGACCCGAAACCAGATGATCTATCCATGGCCAGGTTGAAGGTGCGGTAACACGCACTGGAGGACCGAACCCACTAATGTTGAAAAATTAGGGGATGAGCTGTGGATAGGGGTGAAAGGCTAAACAAATCTGGAAATAGCTGGTTCTCTCCGAAAACTATTTAGGTAGTGCCTCAAGTATCACCATCGGGGGTAGAGCACTGTTATGGCTAGGGGGTCATCGCGACTTACCAAACCATTGCAAACTCCGAATACCGATGAGTGCGAGCTTGGGAGACAGACGCCGGGTGCTAACGTCCGACGTCAAGAGGGAAACAACCCAGACCGCCAGCTAAGGTCCCAAAGATTGGCTAAGTGGAAAACGAAGTGGGAAGGCTAAAACAGTCAGGAGGTTGGCTTAGAAGCAGCCATCCTTTAAAGAAAGCGTAATAGCTCACTGATCGAGTCGTCCTGCGCGGAAGATGTAACGGGGCTAAGCCAGTCACCGAAGCTGCGGATATCCGTAAGGATATGGTAGGAGAGCGTTCTGTAAGCCTGTGAAGGTGTCTTGTAAAGGATGCTGGAGGTATCAGAAGTGCGAATGCTGACATGAGTAGCGATAATGCGGGTGAAAAGCCCGCACGCCGTAAGCCCAAGGTTTCCTGTTCAACGTTCATCGGAGCAGGGTGAGTCGGCCCCTAAGGCGAGGCAGAGATGCGTAGCTGATGGGAAGCAGGTTAATATTCCTGCACCGTCGTTAGATGCGATGGGGGGACGGATCGCGGAAGGTTGTCCGGGTGTTGGAAGTCCCGGTTTTTGCATCGAAGAAGGCTGTTAGGCAAATCCGGCAGCGTAATTCAAGGGTGTGAGACGAGCGAACTTGTTCGCGAAGCAATCGGAAGTGGTTCCAAGAAAAGCCTCTAAGCTTCAGTCTAACGAGACCGTACCGCAAACCGACACAGGTGGGCGAGATGAGTATTCTAAGGCGCTTGAGAGAACTCGGGAGAAGGAACTCGGCAAATTGGTACCGTAACTTCGGGATAAGGTACGCCCAAGTAGTTTGACTGGCCTGCGCCAGAAGGACAAAAGGGTTGCAATAAAATGGTGGCTGCGACTGTTTAATAAAAACACAGCACTCTGCAAACACGAAAGTGGACGTATAGGGTGTGACGCCTGCCCGGTGCTGGAAGATTAAATGATGGGGTGCAAGCTCTTGATTGAAGTCCCAGTAAACGGCGGCCGTAACTATAACGGTCCTAAGGTAGCGAAATTCCTTGTCGGGTAAGTTCCGACCTGCACGAATGGCGTAACGATGGCCACACTGTCTCCTCCCGAGACTCAGCGAAGTTGAAATGTTTGTGATGATGCAATCTACCCGCGGCTAGACGGAAAGACCCCATGAACCTTTACTGTAGCTTTGCATTGGACTTTGAACCAATCTGTGTAGGATAGGTGGGAGGCTTTGAAGCAGGAACGCTAGTTTCTGTGGAGCCGACCTTGAAATACCACCCTGGTTTGTTTGAGGTTCTAACCTTGGTCCGTTATCCGGATCGGGGACAGTGCATGGTAGGCAGTTTGACTGGGGCGGTCTCCTCCCAAAGTGTAACGGAGGAGTTCGAAGGTACGCTAGGTACGGTCGGACATCGTGCTAATAGTGCAATGGCATAAGCGTGCTTAACTGCGAGACTGACAAGTCGAGCAGGTACGAAAGTAGGACATAGTGATCCGGTGGTTCTGTATGGAAGGGCCATCGCTCAACGGATAAAAGGTACTCTGGGGATAACAGGCTGATTCCTCCCAAGAGTTCATATCGACGGGGGAGTTTGGCACCTCGATGTCGGCTCATCACATCCTGGGGCTGTAGCCGGTCCCAAGGGTATGGCTGTTCGCCATTTAAAGTGGTACGTGAGCTGGGTTTAAAACGTCGTGAGACAGTTTGGTCCCTATCTGCCGTGGGCGTTGGAAGTTTGAAGGGGGCTGCTCCTAGTACGAGAGGACCGGAGTGGACGAACCTCTGGTGTATCGGTTGTCACGCCAGTGGCATTGCCGAGTAGCTAAGTTCGGAAGAGATAACCGCTGAAAGCATCTAAGCGGGAAACTCGCCTTGAGATGAGACTTCCCGGGAACTAGATTCCCCTAAAGGGTCGTTCGAGACCAGGACGTTGATAGGTCAGGTGTGGAAGCGCAGTAATGCGTTAAGCTAACTGATACTAATTGCCCGTGCGGCTTGTTCCTATAACATTAGCTCTGTTATAGACAAGTTGAGCATATATTGTGTTTGCCCTAGTGCATCACACCCCAGAATCTAAAATACTTCTTCCAGTTTGGGTTGGTTGCTGCTCCAGCGAGAGCAACTGACTTTACAAGTTATGCCTGATGACTATAGCAAGTTGGTACCACCCCTTCCCATCCCGAACAGGACCGTGAAACGACTTCGCGCCGATGATAGTGCTGCAACCAGTGTGAAAGTAGGTCATCGTCAGGCTTGTTACTCCCAAGAACCCTCGTTACGTAAGTAGCGAGGGTTTTTGCTTTGGGGAATCCGCTCGAGTTCTGGATGCTGCTGCCTTGATGCCGTGTCGGCGACTTCACTCTCCTCATTCCCTCTTCTATCTTCCATCAGCAGGACAATCAAGAACGTCAGTGCCTGTTCCTCGGCGCTGAGATGCTGATGTCCTCCTCTCCAAGCCGAATTGGCCTAGTCCCAGATCACGATCCAGATTGCAGCTCGTCGATACTGAATGACAATGCAAATGCGCGGTGGCCACTATTTGTTTGGTTTTATACACAACGTCCACTGAGATAGGGCCGATTGCGCCACTTCCGCTATTCCTAAATCTCTTAGCGCTGGGCCGTCAAAGTGGCTGGAAAGTCGCTAGTACTCGGCATCCCAGTCAACAGAGATTTAGTTTTATACATAGCTTCTTCAGCTCTTGAGGGCTACAGTTAATTTATGCACAGGCCAAAAGTCTAACTTTCTGGTTCGGCCATCACCGCATTTGCGGTAACCATCAATGCTTCAGCCAACAAAAATGCCGTTCAGTCTTCACTGAACGGCATCTCAAGGCAGATAATCCGCCTTCTTTCTTACGGCCCGGTATGACTTACTGCTTGGCCGCCACACTCACCGTGTTTTCATTCAAGCCGCCTCCCAATGCCTTGTACAGATCAATGGCATTGTTCAACCGCAGCTGGCGCGCCTGGATCAGGGCTTGCTGCGCCGAGAACAGGTCGCGCTGTGCATCGAGCTGATCCAGCGACGAGGCGATGCCATTCTTGAAGCGCAGGTCGGTCAGCTTGAGACGCTCCTGCTGGGCAGCCAGGAAAGCTTCCTGCGCCTTGACCTGCTCATCCAGGCTACCACGCGCCACCAAGGCATCCGCAACCTCGCGGAATGCAGTCTGGATAGCCTTTTCATAGGTCACGACAGCCTTGTTCTTGCGCACTTCAGCCAAGTCCAGATTGGCGCTGTTACGGCCAAAATCGAAAATCGGCAAGGACAGCGAAGGGCCAAAGCTCCATGCGCCAGAACCGCTTTCGAACAGCCCGCCCAGCGTGCTGCTGGCGCTGCCGAAGTTGCCCGTCAGCGAGATGCGCGGGAAGAATGCCGCGCGCGCCGCGCCGATATTGGCGTTGGCAGCCAGCAGGCTCTGCTCGGCCGAGCGGATGTCAGGACGATTGGTCAGCAGGTCCGAAGGCAGGCCAGCGGGAATGTCGGTCACGATCTTTTCATCTGACAGCAACTGCGCCGGCGGCAGCTCGCCGATCTTCTTGCCGACCAGGAGCGTCAGGGCATTCTCTGCCTGGGCACGCTGGCGCTCCAGCTGGGTCTTGGCGACCCTGGCCGATTCCACCAAGGTTTGCGTCAGGCGGAAATCCAGCGCGGTGCTGGCGCCCACGTCCAGGCGCTTCTGCGCCAGATCGAGATTGGACTGGCGCGACTTGAGGGTCTCATCGGCCAGCTTCAACTGCTCGGCATAGGAACGTTCGGCCAGATAGGCTTGCGCCACCTGCGCCACCAGGCTGATCTGCGCCGACTTCTGCGCTTCTTCGGTGGAGAGGTAGCTGGCCAGCGCCGCGTCCTTCAAGTTGCGCACGCGGCCAAAAAAGTCCAGCTCGTAGGCAGGCACAGCCAGGCCGACCTGGTAGCTGTTGCTGATGGTCGGCTGTCCCGTCAGGGACTGGCTGGCGGCGGTGCGGGTGCGCGCCGCATTGCCCGACAGGTTCAGGTTGGGCAGCAGATCGGCGCGTGCGATCTGGTATTGCGCGCGCGCCTCCTCGATATTGAGCACGGCGGTGCGCAGGTCACGGTTGTTTTCCAGCGCCGCCGCGATGAGCTGCTGCAAACGCTGGTCCGGGAAGAACTGGCGCCAGCCCAGGTTGACGGCCTGCAGTTCGGCACGGCCCGCGGCGTCGGCCGGGTAGGACGATTCTACCGGCGCTTGCGGACGCTCATAGGTGGGAGCCAGCGAGCAGCCCCCCAGTACGCCGGCCATCACCAGCGCTGCGCACATGTGCAGCAGGCGAGGCGAGCGCGGCATCGACAGATTAGCCATTGTTATTCTCCACTATTGATCTTGGGCGAGTGCTCGGCGTCAAACTTGCGCTGACGCTCGCTGCCCTTGAATATCTTGCGCACGACCACGAAGAAGATCGGCACCAGGAACACCGCCAGCACCGTCGCCGTGATCATGCCGCCCATCACGCCGGTACCAATGGCGCGCTGGCTGGCCGAACCGGCGCCAGAGGCGATGGCCAAGGGCAGCACGCCCAGGATGAAGGCCAGCGAGGTCATGATGATCGGGCGGAAACGCAGGTGCACCGCTTCCAGTGTGGCCTCGATCAAGCCCTTGCCCTGCGCTTGCAGATCCTTGGCGAACTCGATGATCAGGATCGCGTTCTTGGCCGACAGACCCACCACCGCAATCATGCCCACCTTGAAGTACACGTCATTGGGCATGGCGCGCAGGGTCACGCCCAGGAGTGCGCCGAGAATACCCAGCGGCACCACCAGCATCACCGCCAGCGGAATGGAGGTGCTTTCATACAGCGCAGCCAGCACCAGGAACACCGCGATCAGCGACAGCGCGTACAGGGCCGGAGCCTGGTTGCCGGAGGTCTTTTCTTCCAGCGACTGGCCAGTCCATTCGAAACCGAAGCCCGGCGGCAGCTTGGCCACGAAGGACTCCATCTCGGCCATGGCTTCACCGGTACTGCGGCCAGGTGCTGCACCGCCGGCGATCTTCATGGCCGGGTAGCCGTTGTAGCGGATCAGTTGCACGGGGCCGTTGATCCACTTGGCGGTCACGAAGGCCGAGAAGGGCACCATGGTGCCGCTGGAATTGCGGGCGTACAGGTTGGTCAGGTCTTCCGGCTGCAGGCGGCGCTTGGCATCAGCCTGCACGATCACGCGCTGCTGGCGGCCCAGATTGGGGAAGTCGTTCACATAGGACGAGCCCAGCGCCGTGGAGAGCACGCTGTTGATCGTCGAGAACGGCACACCCAGCGCATTGGCCTTGTCGCGGTCGATGTCCAGTTGCAGCTGCGGCGCATCTTCCAGGCCTTCCGGACGCACCCCTGCCAGCACCTTGCTCTGCGACGCCATGCCCAGGATCTGGTTGCGGGCCTGCACCAGTGCGGTGTGACCCAGGCCAGCACGATCCTGCAGACGGAAGGTGAAGCCGGTGGCGTTACCCAGTTCCGGAATCGGTGGCGGGTTCAGCGGGAACACGATCGCATCCTTGATCTGCGAGAAGGCGCCAAAAGCCTTGCCCGCAATGGCGTCAGCGGACTGCGACTTGTCGCGCTGCGACCAGTCCTTCAGCGGCGTAAACACCAACGCAGCGTTCTGACCGTTACCCGAGAACGAGTAGCCCAGCACGGCAATGGCATGCTCCACCGCCGGGTCCTTGAGGTAGTACTCTTCGATCTGCTTGACCACGGCCGTCGTGCGCGAAGTGCTGGCGCCAGGCGGCAGCTGCACGTTGGTGATGATGTAGCCCTGGTCTTCGTTGGGCAGGAAGGAGGCCGGCAGACGCACATACAGCAGGCCTACGCAGGCCACGATCAGTACATACACGATCATGTAGCGGCCGGCCTTGTTGAGCATGCCGCCGATAATGCCCTGGTAGCCGCTGGCAGTGCTGTTGAACTTGCGGTTGAACCAGCCAAAGAAACCCTTCTTCTCGTGGTGATGACCCTTTTCCACGGGCTTCAAGATGGTTGCGCACAGCGCCGGCGTGAGGGTGAAGGCCATCAGCACCGAGAACACCATGGAGGCCACCATCGACAGCGAGAACTGGCGATAGATCGCGCCCACGGCGCCGCCGAAGAAGGCCATCGGGATAAAGACCGCGATCAGCACCAGGGTAATACCGATCAGCGCGCCGCTGATCTGTCCCATGGCCTTGCGGGTAGCGTCAGCCGGCGAAAGACCTTCTTCGCTCATGATCCGTTCGACGTTTTCCACCACCACGATCGCATCGTCGACCAGGATACCGATGGCCAGCACCATGCCGAACATGGTCAGCACGTTGATCGAGAAGCCGAACAGCAGCAGCGTGGCAAAGGTACCCAGCAGCGCCACCGGCACCACGATGGTAGGAATGATGGTGTAGCGGATGTTCTGCAGGAACAGGAACATCACCAGGAACACCAGCACGATCGCTTCGATCAGGGTCTTGACGACTTCCTCGATGGAGATCTTGACGAACTTGGAGGTGTCGTACGGGATGGTGTACTTCACGCCGGTCGGGAAGTACTTGGCCAGCTCTTCCATCTTCTTGTGCACAGCCGTAGCGGTCCCCAGCGCGTTGGCGGTGGGCGAGAGCTGCACGCCGATGAAGGAGGAGGGCTTGCCATCGAGACGACCGGAGGTGTCATAGCTCTGGCCACCCACTTCGACCCGGGCGACATCGCGCAGGCGCACCGTGGCGCCATTGGCGTTGGCGCGCAGGATGATATTGCCGAACTGCTCAGGCGAGGTCAGCTGGCCGTTCACCACCACGGTGGCGGCGATCTGCTGCGTTCCCGGGCTGGGCAGTGCTCCCAGCGTACCACCGGCCACCAGGGCGTTCTGCGCCTGGATGGCGGCAGTCACGTCGGCCGGGGTGAGGTTGAGCCCGATCAGCTTGTTCGGATCGATCCAGATGCGCATGGCGCGCTCGGTGCCGAACAGCTGCGCCTGGCCCACGCCTGGCACACGCTTGATTTCGTTCAAGACGTTACGGGACAGATAGTCACCCAGCGCCACCGGATCGAGCTTGCCATCGGTGGAGGACAGGCCGATGAAGAGCAGGAAGTTGGAACGCGACTTGGTCACCTGCACACCCTGTTGCGTCACCGCCGCCGGCAGGCGTGCTTCGACGCGCTTCAGGCGGTTCTGCACATCCACCGCCGCCAGGTCCGGATTGGTTTCCGGCGAGAAGGTGATGGTGATCTGCACCTGGCCGTTGGCCTGGCTTTGCGACTCGATGTATTGCAGGCCATCGGCGCCGTTCATTTCCTGTTCGATCAGGCTGGTCACCGAATCGTCCAGGGTCTGCGCGGTAGCACCCGGATAAGTGGCCGTGACCACGATGGTCGGCGGCGCAATGTTGGGGTACTGGGACACCGGCAGGCCGGTGATGGCCAGCGCGCCGGCCAACATGATGAAGATCGCTAGCACCCACGCAAATACGGGGCGATCAATAAAGAACTTTCCCATCTGGCAGCCTCTTAGTTAGCTTTCGGTTGGGCGCTCGCCTCTTGCTTGGCCGGTTGGCCAGACGCTTGTGCGGGAGCGCCCGCGGGATTCCATTGCACCGGCTTGACGGTGGCGCCCGGACGTACCTTTTGCAGGCCTTCCACGATCACGCGGTCACCTTCCTTCAAGCCATCGAGGACCTGCCAGTTGTTGCCGCGCGCGCCGCCGGTCTTGACAGGACGCGGTTCGACCTTGTTCTCGGCATTGACCACCATCACCGTCGAACCGCCGGCATCGCGCACCACTGCCTGTTGCGGCACCAGCAGGGCTTGCTCATCGACGGCCTGTTCGATCTTGGCGCGCACATAGGTGCCCGGCAGCAGCAGGCGCTTGGGGTTGGGGAACTCGGCGCGCAGCGACACCGAACCGGTGTTTTCATCCACGCTGATGTCCGAGAACAGCAGCTTGCCCGGCAACGGATAAGCCTGGCCATTTTCCAGCTCCAGGGTCACGCTGGCCTTGTTGTCGCCCACGCTCTTGAGCTGGCCGGCCGCCATGGCCTGCTGCAGCTTGAGCAGGTCGGCGCTGGACTGGGTCACGTTCACATAGACCGGATCGAGCTGCTGCACCAGCGCCAGCTGGGTCGCATCCCCCTGGCCCACCAGCGCGCCTTCGGTGACCAGCGCGCGGCCGATGCGACCGGAGATGGGCGAAGTCACGGTGGCGTAACCCAGGTTCAGGCTGGCAGTCTGCACCGCAGCCTTGCCTGCAGCGACGTCGGCCTCGGCCTGCTTTTGCGCGGCCACGGCGTTGTCATATTCCTGCTTGGAAACCGCGTTGACTTCCACCAGCGGCTTGTAGCGCTGGGCGGTCAGGGTGGTCTGGGTCAGGTTGGCCTGGGCGCGCGCCAGCGTAGCCTGCGCGCTTTCCAGGCTGGCCTTGTACTGGGCCGGATCGATCTTGAACAGCACCTGGCCTTCCTTGACCTCGCTGCCTTCCTTGAAGACGCGCTTCTGGACGATGCCCGCCACGCGCGCGCGCACTTGCGCCACGCGGAAGGCTTCTACCCGGCCCGGCAGTTCATTGGTGATGGCCACGCGTTGCGGGGCAATGGTCACCACCGAAACCTCGGACGGCGGCATCGGGCCACCCTGGGCGGCGGGTTTCTGTCCGCAGGCGACCAGAGCGGCGGCGATTGCGACGGTCATGGTGAGGCGCGTGAAACGACTGACTGAGCTCATAGATATCTCGCACGAAAGTAAAGTTGAAGCCGCCAGGAGCGGCGATGAAACGAATTCGGTTACATCGGTCACGACGATGCAGCATCGTCGATATCGAGCGCCACGGGGCTGGCCCGATGGCAGTGAACTGCGTTGCTGCGATGCAAAAAGCCACCGCCCGCTTCCCGGCAAGGGCGCTGAAAATTTTTGCAGGTGGGGTACGGCAGGATCTTGAAGCGGGTGCTATTATACATACATCCATGAATGTATGTATTTCTTCGAAACATCATCATAATTTAGCAAACTTGGCTGAAACCGCGTAGCAAAATATGAGTGATTCCTTGCATTTTCCTCCGCAGGCCGAGAAAACGCCTTTTCACAGTCAGGAAAACCGAGCTCTTCCATGTTGGATCAATTTCACAGCGGCCGCAGGGCAAGACGAATGAGGGCCTCAGATATTGTGACTTCACCAGTCTTCCCTTGGCCCAAGGGCGGGGCAATACGCCCGACTGAAGCGTTGCCGCGCCCGCACGCAGGCGATGTGCGCGCGCAGCATGCCTATGCACCGTCCGCTTCGGCCCATAGCGTCGTCTCCTGCTTAGCATCACCGATGTCAGGCGAGGAGCGCTGAGATGGCCCGTTCCACCAAGGAAGAAGCGCTCGAAACCCGCTCCCGCATCCTGGATGCGGCCGAGCAGGTGTTCCACGAGCGTGGCGTCTCCCAGACCTCACTGGCCGACGTGGCCAAGGCCGCCGAGGTCACGCGCGGGGCGATCTACTGGCATTTCAAGAACAAGAGCGACCTGTTTGACGCCATGTGCGAACGGGTGCGGCTGCCGATGGAAGCGGTGCTGGAAGAGAACGCCAGTCCCCAGGTAGAGGACCCGCTGGGGCAGTTCCTGCGCAGCGGCGTTTACGTGCTGACCATGGCCGCCACCGACGAGCGCTGCCGGCGGGTGTTCGACATCATTTTCAACAAATGCGAATTCGCGGATGCCCATGATCCCATCCTCATCCGCCAGCGCGAATGCCATGTGGATGGCATGCTGCGGCTGGAGCAGATCCTGGGCAATGCCGTAGCGCGCGGCCAGTTGCCTGCCACGCTGGATATTCGGCTGGCCTGCCTGATGACGCACGCCACCTTCAGTGGGTTATTGACGGATTGGTTCTTTTCACCGGACAGTTTCGACCTGGTCAGCGAAGGGGAGCGGGTGCTGGCAGCGTCCATGCACGCGCTGAAGACCGCGCCGTCGCTGCAACGTCGCTGAGCCGGTCGTTCCGATGCAGACCGCTCAGAGGATCTTGCGCAGGGAGCCAGGCGCCACGGCGACCGAGACCGGTTTGCTCAGCATTTCGATGAGCACCATGACCCGGCGCTCGCCATCGGCTTCGAGGAAGATGCCTTCGATGCCGGACAAGGCGCCTTCGACCAGCTGCACGCGCTGGCCGGGCGTGAAGGCGCGCTCAACAGGGGCTGCCTCGCTCTGCTGGGCCGCTTGCAGGGCCAGTACCAGGTCATTGCTGATCTTGGCCGGTTCGGTGCCGAAAGTCACCAGCCGGCTCACGCCCTTGGTCGAACGGATGGGCGCCCAGCTCTTGCTGGTGAGGCCCGCGCCCAGGCGGATGAACAGATAGCGGGGGAAGAGGGCCTCGCTGCTGAGCGTCAAGGCGCCGCGGCGGACTTTCTCTTTATGCAACAATGGCAGGTAGCACTCGTAACCTTGCTGCTCAAGATTCTGCTGAGCACAGACTTCCTGTCGGGGTTTTGTATGCACCAGATACCATTGCATGGCCTTCTCCAGGACTCGTTATGGACCATCATTGTAAGCGCGCGTTAAGAAGCGGCAAAGCAAGATGTGGTCGGCAAGATACGCTCGGCGCGAGAGAATCAGGCAAGACTGTCGCGCTTGACTCGCGTTTGAACATGCATCCGGGCCTGCCCGGATGATGCCCTTGGCTGGCTATGCTCAGCTCAGTAGGTCGGCATGGCGGGATCGACCTGGCTGGCCCAGGCATGCACGCCGCCACTGAGGTTGATCACCTTGGTAAAGCCCTGGCGCTCCAGGAAGGCCGCCACCTGCATGCTGCGGCCTCCGTGATGGCAGATGCACACCACCGGCTGTTCTTCATCGAGTTCCGAGAAGCGGCCGGGGATGGTGTTCATCGGCACCAGTTGCGAGCCGGCAATGTGGCAGGTCTGGTGTTCCCAGGGCTCGCGCACATCCAGCAACAGCGGGGTGGGACGGTCCGGATCATTGATCCACGCGGCCAGTTCCGTGGCAGAGATGTGCTCCATGGTGCGCTTTCCTGTGCGATCAGAAGGTGAAGTGGGACGGGGTCAGGGCCGCGTGCAGCGGCTTGGCCAGGGTCTCCACCACGTTGACGGTCTCGAAGGCGTGTTCCGAGGTGCGGGTGATCAGTTGCAGTTCCATCACCGGCAGCGAACCGACGATGGCCAGCAGGCGACCGCCGATCTTGAGTTGCTTGCCGAAGGCTTCCGGCAGCACCGGCAGCGAGCCCGAGATGACGATCACGTCATATTCGGCCGCCTTGCCATCGGCGCCCACCCAGCCTTGCGCGCCATTGCCCAGTTGTACATCCACATTGGCCACGCCGTAGTCCGACAGGTTCCGCTCGGCCAGGGCCTTCAGTTCCGGCGAAATCTCGACGGTAGTGACGTGACGCGCCTTGTGCGCCAGCAGCGCCGCCATGTAGCCCGAACCGGCGCCGATTTCCAGCACATATTCATGCTTCTTGACGTTGGCTTCCTGCAGGATGCGCGCTTCGATCTTCGGCGCCAGCATGTTCTCGCCGCCCGGCAGCGGGATTTCAGTGTCGAAGAACGCCAGGCTGCGATGGGCGGCCGGGACGAATTCTTCGCGCTTGACGACCATCAGCAGGTCCAGCACGTCCTGCGCCAGCACGTTCCAGGGGCGGATCTGCTGTTCGATCATGTTGAAGCGGGCTTGTTCGATATTCATGGCGGTGGGCTCGATCTAATCTAATAGCGACGGAAAGGCAGCATTTTAGCAAACACCGACGAGCTAATCAGCCCATCTGCGCGGGGAACAGGGCTGCCAATGGGCCTGTGTTGCGGGTTTTCCTCGGAGAAAGTGCTCCATCGGGAGGCGCTCATGCCTTCAGCCCATGGACGCAGAGGTCGATCAGGCTGGCCAGGTAGGCAGCGCTGTCGATGGGCGCGATGGCGCAGGGCGCCAGTGACTGGTCCCACAGCATCAGCATCATGATCGGCGCGGCGATGACCTTTTTCAGGGCGTGGGCGTCGAGGGGGCGGAATTCCCCGCGGGCCATGCCGCGTTCCAGCACCCGCACCAGGGTGGCGTCGCCTCGTGAGGTGATTTCTTCATGGTAGAAGCGCGCCAGCTCGGGGAAGTTGCCCGACTCCGCCAGCATCAGCTTGGCGATACCCTTGAGCCCGGAGCGGGACGCGCCCTGCCACCAGCCCAGGATCAGTTCGCGCAGCAGGTCGGCGGTGTGGCCGTCGTGGCTGTCCACGCGCGCTTCGGCCTCGTCCAGCAGCGGCAGCATATGGGCGCGCACGACTGACTTGAAGAGGCTTTCCTTGCTGTCGAAATAGAGGTAGAGCGTTCCCTTGGAAACGCCGGCCTGCGCCGCCACGTCTTCCAGGCGGGTGGCGGCATAGCCGCGCTCGACGAATAATTGCAGCGCCGCCGCCAGCAGTTCTTGCGGGCGGTCCTGCTTGCGTCGTTCCCAACGCGGTTCTTTGGCCGATGCAGACATGAGAAACAAGGTTACCGGGAGTGGGCAATGTAAGTGCGAAGCGCGCGCTGCGTCAAGGAGATGGATCAGACGGAGACGGATCAGGCCAAGAGCAGGCTTTGGTCTACAATGCCCCCGTCCAGACACAACCCGGAGCCGCCATGCAATGCCGCGATCGTTGTGGCGCCTGCTGCATCGCGCCGTCCATCACCAGTCCGATTCCCGGCATGCCACAGGGCAAGCCGGCCGGCGTACCCTGTATCCAGCTCGATGAAGCGATGCGTTGCCGCCTGTTCGGACGCCCCGAGCGGCCGGCCTTCTGTGGTGGTTTGCAGCCGGCGGCCGACATGTGCGGCGACAGTCGTGGCGCCGCCCTGATCTGGTTGCAGGCGCTGGAGCAGGCCACCGCGCCATAAGCCTTGAAGTAAGCCTTGAATCAAGGCCGGGCGCGGCGGGCGTGCTTACGGGAAGATTTCCTTGAGACGCTCGCTGGGCCGCACCAGCATGGTCCCCTTGGGCGCCACCACGATAGGGCGGTTGATCAGGATGGGATGCGCCAGCATGGCCTCGATCAGCTGCGCATCGCTCACGCCGGCAGCGTCCAGCCCCAGCTCCTTGAACAGCGCTTCCTTGGTGCGCACCACCTCCAGCACGGGCACACCCATGTCATGGATGAGCTTTTCCAGCGTGGCGCGGTCAGGCGGATTCTTCAGGTATTCGATCACGGTCGGCTCGACGCCGCCGTCCCGCAGGCCTTGTAGGACGTTACGGGAGGTGCCGCATTTGGGGTTGTGGTAGATGGTAATGTTGCTCATGGGAAATCCTGATCTGTGCGCGGTTGACATCCGAATCGTTCGCCATCTTGCGAAGCGCCCGAAATCGGCCAAAAACCGCATGGTAGCGCGGATTTACCCCCGCAAAACAGGCTTGTCAGAGGGCTTGCGGTAGAATTTCGCCCTATTGCACTGCACCTTTGACGCCGGAGATAGTCAAAATGCCGGTTTTGACCGGCTTGCCAGCAGTCATCTCGCTATTTTTCCTTTTTTATCCTCCTTTATTTCCTTCAACCCCCTCACATAAACAGTCACCCAGCCACCGTATGGATACTCTCCTCGCGCTCAAGGCGCTCATCATGGGCATCGTCGAAGGCCTGACCGAATTCCTGCCCATTTCCTCCACCGGCCACCTGATCCTGGCCAACAGCCTGCTGCAATTCACCGGCCCTGATCTCTCCAAGGAAAAGGCCGACGTCTTCGAAATCGTCATCCAGGCCGGCGCCATCCTGGCCGTCTGCTGGGAATACCGCGTGCGCATCGCCACCGTGCTGACCGGTATGTTCACCGACCGCAAGGCCCAGCGCCTGGTCGTCAACCTGATCATCGCCTTCCTGCCGGCCGCCATCCTGGGCTTCCTGTTCAGCCGTCGCATCAAGGAAGTGCTGTTCAACCCGGTCTCGGTGGCCATTGCCTTCATCGTCGGCGGTCTCATCATCCTGTGGGTGGAACGCCGCAACAAGGACCGCATGAGCATGGCCTCGGCACGTGTGGAAACGGTCGATGACATGACCCCGCTGGACGCCCTCAAGGTCGGCATCGCCCAGGCCTTCGCCCTGATCCCCGGCACCAGCCGCTCGGGCGCCACCATCATCGGCGGCATGATGTTCGGCCTGTCGCGCAAGGCGGCTACTGAATTCTCCTTCTTCCTGGCCATCCCGACGCTGTTTGCCGCCACCATCTACTCGCTCTACAAGGAGCGCGCGCTGCTGTCGGCCGCCGATGTGCCGCTGTTTACCGTGGGCACCGTGGCCGCCTTCGTCTCGGCCTTCCTGTGCGTGCGCTGGCTGCTGCGCTACATCAGCTCGCACGATTTCACCATTTTTGCCTGGTATCGCATCATCTTCGGCATCATCGTGCTGGTCACGGCCTACACCGGCGTGGTGGCCTGGGTCGAGTAATCCGGCCGGGTATTCAGCCATTTGTCAGCCTGCGGCAACCCTGCCGCGCTACACTGCAGCACCCCGCCGCCGGCCTCGCTGCCGGCGGCGGTTCCTCAGAACCATCCATCCTCGCCAATCCCATCCAGAGCACATCCCCATGGCCAATGTTTGCAGCGCCGGTCTCGATATCGGCTTCGCCTCCCTCAGTTACGCCCAGATCGGTCTGCTGGGCATCGTCCAGGGCATCACCGAACTGCTGCCCATTTCCTCCACCGCCCACATGCGCATCGTGCCGGCCCTGCTGGGCTGGCATGATCCCGGCTCGGCCTTCTCGGCCGCCATGCAACTGGCCGCGCTGGCCGCCGTGATCAGCTACTTCCGGCGCGACGTCAGCGCTGTCACCGGCGGCAGCTTGGCCGCCTGGCGCCGGCGCGACTTCAACGACCCCATGTTCCGGCTGGCTGTGGCCATCATCCTGGCCACCATTCCCATCGGCATCGCCGGGCTGTCGCTGTCGCACGTGCTCAACGCCTGCGGCTCGCCGCTGCGTAGCCTCACCGTGATCGGCTGGTCCTGCGTGGGCATGGCCATCCTGCTGGCCATCTCCGAGATGGTTTGCCGCCACCGCCGCAGCGTCGACCAGATGCGCCTGCGCGATGCCCTCATCGTCGGGCTGGCCCAGGTGGGGGCGCTCATTCCCGGCGTCTCGCGCTCGGGTTCTACGCTCACCGCCGCGCTGTTCCTCAACTTCCGCCGCGAAGAAGCGGCCCGCTTTTCCTTCCTGCTGGGTTTGCCCGCCATCGCCCTGGCAGGCCTGAAGGAACTGGCCGTGCTGTTGCATGCGCATATTCCCCTGGAAGCCTGGGGCGTACTGCTGTTCGGGCTGCTGGTGGCGAGCGTGTCGGCCTTTGCGGCGATCTGGGGGCTGATGAAATTCCTGGAGCGTTTCTCGACATGGCCCTTCATCGTCTATCGAGCTGTTCTCGGTGCTTTTTTGCTGGTTGCGGTGGCGCAGGGCTGGCTGCAATAAAATAGCGCCTTCGCTGCACACAGCTTCAAGGCTCTTCTTCCATGGTCGACTTCGATTCCCTGCCCGCCGACGCCCCTCCGCAAGAACGCGCTCTGCACGTGCTGGAGACGGTGTTCGGCTATTCCTCCTTCCGTGGCCACCAGGGTGAGATCGTCCAGCACGTCGCCGGCGGCGGTGACGCCCTGGTGCTCATGCCCACCGGCGGCGGCAAGTCGCTGTGCTACCAGGTCCCGGCCCTGCTGCGGCAAGGGACCGGCGTGGTGATCTCGCCGCTGATCGCGCTGATGCAGGATCAGGTCGACGCCCTCGATGAAGTGGGCGTGCGCGCCGCCTTCCTCAATTCCACCCAGAGCTTCGACGAAGCCATGCAGATCGAACGTCGCCTGCGCCAGGGCGACCTTGACCTGCTCTACGTCGCCCCCGAGCGCCTGATGACGCCGCGCTGCCTGGACCTGCTGGAGTCGGCGCGCATTTCGCTCTTCGCCATCGACGAAGCGCACTGCGTCTCGCAGTGGGGCCACGATTTCCGCCCCGAATACATCAAGCTGTCGGTGCTGCACGAGCGCTTCCCGCAGGTGCCGCGCATCGCCCTGACCGCCACGGCCGACCAGCAGACCCGCGAAGAGATCATCCATCGCCTGCAGCTGGAAGATGCGCGCCAGTTCGTCTCGTCCTTCGACCGTCCCAACATCCGCTACCAGATCGTCGAAAAGGCCAATGGCCGCAAGCAGCTGCTGGACTTCATCAAGAGCGAGCATCCCGAAGACGCCGGCATCGTCTATTGCCTCTCCCGCAAGAAGGTCGAGGAGACCGCCGACTTCCTGCGCAGTGAAGGCATCAATGCGCTCGCCTATCACGCCGGCATGGACTACGCCCAGCGCACCGCCAACCAGGCGCGCTTCCTGCGGGAAGACAAGATCGTGATGGTCGCCACCATCGCCTTCGGCATGGGCATCGACAAGCCCGACGTGCGTTTCGTCTGCCATCTCGACCTGCCCAAGAGCGTTGAAGGCTATTACCAGGAGACCGGCCGCGCCGGTCGCGACGGCCTGCCCGCCGATGCCTGGATGGCCTATGGCCTGCAGGACGTGGTGCAACAGCGCCGCATGATCGACGAATCCGACGCCGACGAGACCTTCAAGCGCGTCCTCGGCACCAAGCTCAACGCCATGCTGGCCCTGTGCGAAACCCTGCATTGCCGGCGCGTCCATCTGCTGGATTATTTCGGCGAGAAGTCCGCCCCCTGCGGCAATTGCGACACCTGCCTCACCCCGCCGGTCTCCTTCGATGCCACCGTCGAAGTGCAGAAGCTGCTCTCCACCGTCTACCGGGTCGAACAGCGCTTCGCCCCCGGCCATGTGATCGAGGTTCTGCGCGGCATCGACGGCGAGCGCGTCAAGCAATGGCGGCATGACCAGCTTTCCGTCTTCGGGGTCGGCAGCGATCGTGGCGAAGCCGAATGGCGCGCCATCCTGCGCCAGGTGATCGCGCTGGGCCTGCTGACAGTGGACGCCGACAACTACAGCGCCTTGAAGCTCACCGAAGCCGCCCGCCCGGTCCTGCGCGGCGAGCAGGCCGTGCAGCTGCGTCGCTACCAGAAGCCCGAGAAGGCCAAGCGCAGTTCGCAGCGCTCCAGCTTCGTCGAGACCGATCTGTCGACCGAAGAGCAGGCCCTGTTCGAAAAGCTGCGCTGGTGGCGCGTGGAAACCGCGCGCGCCCACAACGTCCCGGCCTACGTCATCTTCCACGACGCCACCATGCGCGAGATCGCCAAGGCACGCCCGCAGTCGCTGGACGACCTGCGCCACGTCACCGGCGTGGGCGAGAAGAAGCTGGAGACCTATGGCGCCCAGATCATCGCCCTGATTGCCGAGATGCAGGCCGCGCAGTCCTCGTAGTCCTTGCAGTCCTGATAGGCGCGCCTGACGTTTTCTGCACCATCCTCATTGCATCGCCCATGAAAAAACGGCATGTCCCGCAAGGGACATGCCGTTTTGACTTGAGCACGAGAGCAACCGGCGTCAGGCGCGCTTCTCGAACACCAGGTCCCACACCCCGTGCCCCAGACGCAGGCCGCGGTTTTCGAACTTGGTGGTATCGCGGTATTCCGGACGCGGCACATAGCCGGACGGATCGGTCGCCGTATTCTTCAAGGTCGGCTCGGCCGACAGCACGTCCAGCATCTGGATCGCATATTCTTCCCAGTCGGTGGCGCAGTGGAGATAGCCACCCGGTGCCAGGCGCGAGCTGATCAGCTGCACCAGCGGACTCTGGATCAGGCGACGCTTGTTATGGCGCGCCTTGTGCCACGGATCGGGAAAGAACACATGCACCCCAGCCAGCGTATCGGGCGCGATCATGTTGGTCAGCACTTCCACGGCATCGTGCTGGATGATGCGCACGTTTTCCAGATGGCCTTCGCCGATCAGTTTCAGGTAGCTGCCCACGCCAGGGGTATGCACTTCCACCCCGATGAAATTCTTTTCCGGCATCAGCGCGGAAATCTTGGCGCTGGTCTCCCCCATGCCGAAACCGATCTCGAGGATGGTCGGCGCCTTGCGTCCGAAGGCTGCTTCCAGGTCCAGCGGCGCCTTGTCGTAGGGCAGCAGGAAGCGCGGCCCCAGTTCTTCCAGCGCGCGCCCTTGCCCAACCGACACGCGCCCGGCGCGGGTAACGAAACTACGGATGCGACGCTCGCTGGGATCATAGAACAGCGGCTTGCCGGATTTGTTTTCAGACATGGATGACTCGAGAAACGGTGAGGAGCGGCCTGGAAGCATCTTGCCAGGCAGGGCTGGAAGCGGTCGCAGGCATGCGAGCTGGAGCGGGTGAAGGGGATCGAACCCTCGTCTTAAGCTTGGGAAGCTTCTGCTCTACCATTGAGCTACACCCGCGGAGCCCGCAATTTTACGCGGTTTTCCGGGTGTTTTGTGAACTTGAAAGTTGTCCAGTGGTATCGATTCTGTGATGGCCGGTTGCTTCAAGCTGTTATCGCGGTTGGAAAGAACATGCAATCTCATGCTTTTTTCTCATCGTTGATCTTTATGCACAGAATGCTCTAGTACTGACAAAAGCATCCCGAAGAGATCATTTTCCAGCCTCACTGCGAGCTATGATTTTTCCACCGACCGGCAGTTTGTTGCCTGCGTATATTAATAACTCAAAATCTGAACTGAGCATTGCGCAAGCGCGGACAAATGCTGTACGTGGTGTCTGGACGTTCTCATGAGCGATACACTTAATAGCTCTGCATCTGTCAGATATGTGAGAAGATTCAAAGGTCAATTTTGTATGTTCGGAACGATGGACAATCTGATGAGCAAGCTCATTCCTGATTGAACGAACTATATGTAAGTCAGTTTTAATCGTGCCATTGATCATTCCCAAAAGGCTGCATAAGTCAATTTTTGCCGAAAAGTTGGACAAAGGGCCATCGCCTGTAAAGAGTTTGTTCCAGGACTTTGGGTCGGAATGCAAAAAAAACTCCAATGCCGTAGTCATTGCCTCTTCTACCCAAGCAGCACCAACAATAGCGACGCCTCGGTCTGTTTGATCTTCCATCTCCTCGATAAGCGTTATTAAGCGCTTTTGACCCTCTTCCGAATTTGGATCAAATTTCATAGTCGGTCGTGGAAGATAGTCACGAAAGTATTAGGCATCAGAATTTATTTTATTTTGATGAATTTGCTGTTCTTGAACGATCTCATAAGTTCATTCTTCATCTCAGTTACTAGCTGATCGGCATAGTCTCGTGCTAGAGAGAGACCCACTGCTTTTGCAACAACAACTAAAGATGTAATGTCATTCTCTCTACCACAATTTGCACAAACAACCAGACTTCCCGCGGGGGGAGAATAATCCATATAAGGCAGTGCAAATTCTGAAGAGCGGCAGAATGAGCATCGCAACCGGATTGTTTCTTTCAGTTCTTCCACAGCTATGCAAGCCCTGACAATGAACCTGCAAGTCCGCCGACAATTGACGTTACTAGAGGATGCCCAAGAAACTTCGATAGGCGACCTTTGGCTTCCTGCTTTTCTTCCTCCGTAGCATTGGATTCGTCGATTTTTTGTAGAAGCTGATTAAATACGTTGTGAATATTCTGCACATTTCCGTTCCCGACTTGCGCAGGGCCATGCACGTTTAATGTGGCAATTTGCATACTCGCTCCAAGTTCGTATGAACGGTTTTTTCCGTGCTTAATCGAAATCGCTCTGCTTTGCCCTTCTTCCGTCAGCGTGATGTGTGAAAAATTCCCATAGGTTTTTTTCAGAAGCGACCGTGAATTACAAATATTAATGATTTTGAATAGGTAATCCTCTGACCAGCTGTATTTCTCGTCAAATGCAGTGCGATCGCTTTTACCAGCAACAAATGAAAAATGTACAGATTGAATGGTCCCTCCCATGCCTTCCATGTCATCGTTCATGAAACTCAACACTGTATCGATATCGGATTGTATTTTTTCTGGGTCCATGTTTGGTTCAAATTAGTGATTTAAAGCTTTCCCCTTTTTACACTGCTTTGTCGCGTGAGTACTGGCCTATTCGGATAGCGCGAAACAAAATCAACATACGCTGGGAGAGATTTCATATGCTCATGCATCGGTTCGTCCGCGTGACATCGAATACATAGTACCGAAAGATTAGCATCGGAATTATCATTTTTCATTCCATTTATGTGATGGACGTGCATATATTTTGACTCGCGTATACCCAGCGCAATGCGGCACTTACTGCAGCGATATCCCCGCGTCTGTTTAATCCGCTCGGATATATCTCCCCAATCGACCGAGTAATCATTAAGCGGAGCTGTCTCAGATGTATGAACTGGCTTTTCGAGAATTAGATCTTGTGGGTACTGATTAAAAAAATCCTTCAGTAGAAAATTCTTTACGCGGTCAATACGAAGGGTGCGATCGAGGTCCAGTTGAAATCCCTTCCAGGAAATCGACGCGAGGCACATTTGGCAAACGTTTAGCTCAACGATTTTTGGTTTCGCCCCGTGCTCCATAATATTCACTTGGAACATACCATCGTCTCGATTGGCCACGACGTAGCGAGCGAATCGATGATTTCGCTTCATTTTGTCGAGCGTGCCGCAAAAAGCGAGATGAAATTTGGGCATTTCCTCGCGTTGCCCGAAATTGGATACATCACGGATGTATAGAAGAACGCGGTACCCTTTATAGGCTAGTGTTCCATCTTGCAGAACCTGAACTTCATCGAATTTAACTTCTATGCCGTCTTGCCTCAACTGATCACGAAGATCTATCGGCTTATATATGTTTTCGATTTTAAAGCCTACGGCTAACGATGCGCCCATTTCGTGACGCAACGCATTTAGATCAGAGGCTAGAAGAAAATTTGGTAGCTTCAAGGCTGCTCTGCCTTCAAATCGCGAGCGATTTGATCCATTCTGTCGCTAGCATTTGTGACAATACGAAACTCCACTCGTTGGTTAGCTAGTTGTGCAGCTGCTGAGTTGTCGTCTGGTGATATAGGCTTAGAAGATGAGAGGCCATTGGCTGTGACATGTCCCACTAGCCAGTCTTGCTGTCGTTCTACTGCGGGAAGCCTAAGTAAAAATTCGAGTGCACTTCTGGTTCGCGCTTGAGAGAGCTCCATGTTAAGAAAGTACGCGGTTTTCGTGTCGGTGCTATTTGTCCAGCTTCGGCTGGTGTGACCCTCAATTCTTATTTCTTTTATTGCATCTCGATACTTATCTGACGTAAGCATCGTTACGTATCGGGGGAAAAAATCTCTAAGAATTTGCTTGAATTTTGGCCTAAGTTCAGCAGAGCCTGTGGCAAACAGCACGGTAGGGTCATTAAAACGGATCGTCATGTCGCCGAGCAGTTCTGCATTCCACTGTTTCAAATCTCGTGAAAACTCCTTTTGAAGTGCTTGCAACATATCGCTCTTTGTTTCTTCAAACTCATTCACGACCAGCGTAGTCGTTTGCTCCACACGCAGCATAAAAGCTGCAGTTAGGAGCATGAATACCATCATTAGACCTGTCATGAGGTCAGCTAGTGGGATCCAGTATGATTGGTTGCTTTGCTCAATATCCATATCTATTGGGCGCTAGCGATCCGGACAACATCGCGCAGCTTATCTGTTAGAGGACTATAGTCAGCTACGAACTTCTCGGACAAGGACGCCAACTGACGTCCAAGTGATTCCAAGCTTTTAGTCAATTCCTCTTGCAGTCCTTTGTCTAGGGACACCACACCTTGTCTGATGGTATCTAGCCCCTTCTGCATTTCATCGTTCACTTGCTTTTGCGATGATTTGATCGTCTCAGAGAGCAATTGCTTCATTTCGGCCGACGATCCTTGTATTTGCACACCAAAATTCTTCACTATATCGCTGACATCTGATTGGACTCTAGAAACACCCAGCTTTATTGCATCGGCGAGTTCTTCCATTTTTTTTGCGAACACTGGGGTGACATCCTTCATTTCAATCAGTACGGCGGAAAGAGAGCGCTGCGAATCTTCAATGGCGGCGTATTGCTGGGAAAGTCCTCGAAGCAATTGCTCGAGTCTTGAGGCTGTTTCAGTGAAACCATCAGCGCGGCTCACCATTAGGGACATTCCATTGGCTGCGTTTTGAAGATCTGTCGCTGAAGACTGTTGTACGGCTTGTAGCTTATCTAACTCCTCGCGATATTGAACTTGCCAAACTACTAGTTTTTCCACAGCCATATTTAGATGCTGGAAATTTTGTCCGAATTGCTCGTTGATTTGAGCGTTAAAATCTCGAATCACTTCTTTTAAAGCTTCGATTAACGCTTTCGATCCATCTTCTGCCATCTTGCTGGCGAACGCGTCGAAAGAGCCGCGCAGCGCAGTTAGTTGATCATTTTGTTCTTGTCTCATCAGTTTTAGTTGAGAGAGCAGGCTGCCGTCTTCAGTACCCGATAGGCTCCTCTGCAAAGCTTGAGTAGCGGCCACTACGTCATCTAAGCTCGCCGCTTTAGGGGCGCCAATACTGTGTGGAATGGGGCTCTTTTGTTGGTGATGCCGAAAACGAATACATAAAGAGCCAAAAACCCCGCTGACGGAAGCCCAAAATGCCGTCTTTACACCCTCTAATAAGTGTGGAACGCTTGAAGACACTTTTGCTGAGTCAAAGTGCAATAGCGCAAGGGCTATACCTAGAAAACACCCGAATATGCCAACAGTCGTAAGTATTTCGGGGCCGTGTTGAACAGCAAAGCGGTTGAAGCGAAAGCAAGTGAAATACACCGTTAGAGATAGGTTAATCGCGATAAATGTCATCGTGATTCCATCATGCAGGATAGACTCGAATCCATTCGCTGCGAATGCAAAAGGTGAAACGATCGCAATTCCGAACGCTATAGCTGATTTCAGTAGCATGTGTTTCCCACTCCTCTTGTTTTTTTAGAGTAGTTAAAACAGCTAAAGCTAAGTTAGAGTTTTAATTTCTCTCAAATTTTTCCTGATAAATCGAAGCCCCTATTCGCATCCGATTATCAATTTTTCATCGTTGTGTTTTATGCTGTTGCCACAGTGCATTTTCTGGGAAGGCTCATGGAAAAAGGCTGCTACGGCGAAATTTCAACGCAAACACTATCCCTTGAACAAAAGAATACACTGGTCCACGCTATCGCGGAAGATAGCGGTCTAGGTTTTGGTTATTACGGATTCTTTGAAATACTACTCGTCATCTTCGAAGATATTCCCGGCTTCGAGACCGAACAGCCGGTAGTCAGCTTTCTCGCCGAGATGTGGCAGATCTATGAGGGTATGACGAATTCATCGATGAATTCCATGCGTGTGAGGATTTTATTCTTCTGCATGCGCGGGTAGATTGCCGTGGCGATCTCCATTTTGCGGGCGGTTTTCCCTTCGCATCTACGGCTATCGGCTCGGAGAGAGCCTGAACTTTCCGCGGGATTGTACTTTTCGAACCAACCGGAGGCGGGGTAGGGCGGGGCGAGATCGGACGACGGATTTCCCCTGGGAGCTATCGAATTTGCTATTTAAATCCTGGGCAAATCCAGTTCCCAGCTCATTTATCCTTCTCCTCAGCCTCCCTCGCTTTCCTCTCCTTGGCATATTTCTCAGACATCTTCCGCCATTGATTCAATTGCCGGAAATAAGTCCTTTTGACGCTAACCTCCGACAGAGGCCGTATGCCACGGACTGGACTGACAGGGGGAACACGACGCTCGCTCATGATGCCTGGCTCCTGCTGGAGATGGTTGGCTGGGAGCCTAATCTTACTCTCAGGACCCGGCCCAACGCATTCACCGGCTGAACTGAACAACGACACCCCAGTCTATCTCCTCGTCATTTCCCTGGTTCAGCCATCGGAGACCGCCACCATGTCCCTGCACGAACAGTACATCTTCCCGCTCCAGCCCCACCTGCCGCCGCCCGACTGGCCAGCGCTCGACGCCCTGTTGCTGGAAAAGGGCTTTGTCATCTCACCGCGCGGCAGCGATGTACCTGCCTGGGCGCTCAATGAGCTGCGCCACAGGCTGTGCCAGGCATTGGACTGCCAACTGGTATGGCGTGAGGGCGCGCAGACCACCGGTGACGTGCTGCGTGACTACGTTGGCGCGGGCACGTTGCCCGAGGGCTTGCCCATCCGCGATGACATGACCATGGCCGAGACGCTGCAACTGCTGGCGCGTCACGACATCTGCTCTCTGATCAAGGAAAAGTCGGACCACTGTACCTGGCACAGCCCGGCCTACAAACTCGGACCCGCGGCGGTGGCGCTGCTGAGCGAAGAAGGGGCGCGATACTACGAGGAAGCTCCTGACCGCTTCCACCTCACTCTGCTGGCCTATGATGGCCCGCATCCGTCGGTGTGCGTGGGCGAAAATCTTGAGCCGCCTTGCCTGCCCGGCAGCGATGAGCCATTGGCGGCGCTGCCGCCCTTCGAGAGCCATGTCGATTTCATCGGTGCGGCCTTCGAGGATCCCGGCGCGCAGTGGTATTGCGAACAGACCGGCCAGAACTATCACCTCCTGGATCTGGACTGGCAATACAGCCTCGGGTTTGGATTCCGGATGATCCGGCTGCAGGGGATGGATCAGGACAGCACGATGCGCCTGGCCCAGGCCATCGGCGAGCTGGTCGGCCAGCCTATGGGATGCAGCCATCTGCATTTGTGAGCGGTGGTCGCGGAGCAAGTAGCGCTGCTGTGCCGGTCAGGAAGCGGCGGTTCCGGTCAGCGCCTCGATCTCGACGATATCCACCGCATCAATCTGCCCCTCCTTGAGCAACTCCCCCGCATACACCTCCCACAACCGGCTACGCAGGAAATACCGGAACAACTCCGTATCCAGATGCCGTTCCCGGCACATATTGGCCATGATGCGCAGTGACTCCGAGAGCGTCTTGGCCGGCTTGTAGGGCCGGTCCGCGGCGGTCAGCGCTTCGAACACATCGGCCAGCGCCATCACCCTGTCCTGCAAGGGCAGCTCGCTGGCCTTGAGCCGGCGCGGGTAGCCGGTGCCATCCATCTTCTCGTGGTGATTGGCCGCCGTGTCCGGCACGCTCTTGAGCGATTCCGGCCAGGGCAGGCTCTTCAACATCACCAGCGTCTGTACGATGTGATTGTTGATGGCGAACCGGTCCTCGGGCGTGAGCGTGCCACGGCGGATGCCCAGGTTGTGCAGCTCGCCCATGTTCTGGCGATAGCGCGGCAATGTCATGTCAAAGCCCAGCGTATTGCGCGGGTCGCCTCGCTCCACCGCCGGACGGTGCTCTTCATCCCAGGGCACGATGTGTTCGGGGCGATCGGCCAGCAAGGGCTCGGTCACCGGCAAGACCTGCGCTGCCTGTCCCTGGCGCGTGGCGGCCAGGCGGCGCGCTTCCTCTGCCGCCAGGCCCAGGCTGTCATCGAAATGGCGCTCCCAGGTCTGCGTGGCGATGCGGGCCAGGCGGGCAATGGCTTCTTCTGACATCGCTTCACTGCCCACATTGCACTGGGCCACGAAGGCAAAGTCCTCGCGCAGCCGCGCGCGCTGCGCCTCCAGCGCTTGCGCCTGCTGCTCCGATAGCGCTTGCGGCAACTGATGCAGCAGCGCCAGCTCGGCGTCGCGCCATAAGACTTCAAAGCGCATCCGCACTTCATGGATGCGATTGTGGATCACTTCCAGCTTGGTCGCCTTGTCGACGATGTGCTCGGGGCTGGTCACCTTGCCGCAGTCATGCAGCAGGGCGGCCAGCCGGAAGGCATAGCGTTCGTCTTCGTTCAGGCTGAAGCCGGCATACGGGCCTTCGCGCTCCTGCGCCAGCCGCTCCACCAGCATGATCGCCAGATGCGGTACGCGCTCGCAATGGCCGCCGGTGTAGGGACTCTTGGCGTCGATGGCGTCGGCCATCAGGCGGATCAGGGACTCCAGCAGCGCCTTCTGCGCGGCGATCAGCTGGCGCGTTTCAATGGCCACGGCCAGCATCCCCGACAGCCTGCGGGCAAAGGCCAGGAAACGCGGATCGCCATGCGCGCTGTCATGGGCATGCACCAGCACCAGCAAGCCTTCCAGTGAACCATTGCGTCCGCGCAGGTCCAGCTCTACCCGCAAGCTGCCATCGGGCAGTGCACGCGTGTTGCTGGATGGCGTGTGCTGGCGATCATGAGCGAAGGATTCCGCCAGCCCATGGTCGGCGCCGTAGCCGGCGGCGCGCTGCATCTGGCCGCTCTCGCGCTGCCACAGGTAGACCGCGCCGGCCTGGCAGCGGGTGGCCTGGATGAATTTCTCCAGCACCTGTTGCAGCATCTGTTCGACATGCGTCTCGGTACTGAGGATGGCGCTGATGTCGAGGAAGGCTTCCACGGTCAGGCTGACGTTGTCCACCATCTCGGTGAGCATGTTGACCTCGCGCAGCATGCTGGCGGTCTTGCCCTGCTCGCGGAAGTCGAAGCGCGACATGCGCCGGGCGCGCGCGGCCAGCCGTTCCATGCTGCGGCCAATGGCGCGGCCGGCCCACCAGCCCAGCGGCAGGAAGGCGATCACCAGGAACAGGGCAATGAGCACCATGGTCTTGCGATTGCGTTCCAACTGGCCCAGCAGCTCGTCGCCCGGCGCGGCAATGAGCAGATGCAGGGGATGGTCGTCGATGACATTGAAGGGCAGCGACAGCCCCAGCCACTCCTGGCCACCAGCGTGATAGAGCGCATTGGTCTGGCCGCTACGCGCGCGCCTGGCCAGCAGCGACAGGGTGGGGACATTGAGTTCGTCCAGCGAGCGGAAGCGGAAGCTGTCGCCATCCTGTTCCAGCACCCGGTTCATGTCGCTGTAGGCGATGACCTTGCCGGCCTCATCGACCAGCGCCAGTTCGCTGTGGGGCGTGAGGCGCAGATTGCCCAGGCTGGTGGCGAGATCGTCGAGGGTCATGTCGATGGCGACCACGGCCTCGCTGGCATGGGCGCGCTGCGACAGGCTGATGCCGATCTGGCGGGTGGTGAAGAAGACGTAGGGCGCAGAGATCGAGGGCATCAGCGCACGGTTGGCGCTGGCGTACCAGGGGCGGGTGCGTGGATCGAAGTGATACTCGGGCTGCTCGCGCAGCGAGAGCAGCCTCAGGTCGTCGTCATAGAAGCGGTACTGTCCGTGCTCCTGGCCGTTGGCGTTGCGGGTGATGGTCTGCACCAGGAAGCGCGCCGACTCGGGCGCGCGGAAGAAACTGCGCTGCTCGGCGCCGCGCAAGGCGCGCACCAGCAGGAAGTCGCCATTCGGATAGCCCACATAGACCGCCGAGACCAAGGGATTGGCGACCAGGTCCGCAGAAAAGGCGGCGATGCGCGCGAGTCGCGTATCCAGTTCTCCGGCCTGGGTGATAGGATCAAATGCCAGCTGGCGCAGCGTCGCCACGGCGGGGTCGATGATGCGGCGCGAGCGCTCGGTCATGATGCGCCCGGCGTCCTGGGCCGAACGTTCGGCCATGTCCAGCAAGACCTGGCGCGCACCCCACCAGCCCACCGTCACCAGCACCACGGCCAGCAGGATCATGCCCGCCATCACCAGGGCAGAGATACCGAACCTGACCGGCAGGCCAGTGCTGCGCAGATCACGGGAAGGGGCGTGCAAGGACGAGCGCGAAGAGCGTCTGGAGCGTCTGAACAGTGGCATGGATAAGGGCAGGCAAGGACAGGTGGACTTGCTGGGAAACCGTGGTTCCGTCTTGCCGCCCCAACCTGTGCAAAACAGGACCCGGTCTTTTGCTGCAAGCAATATACCGTATTGATGACTTGGCCGCAGTTACGCCGGAGGTGAAAAAGCGGTTAAGCCCACCATGCCCGCGCTCTAGCCCCTGCCAGCGGCGAGATTGGACGAAATGCCACACAAAAGTCACTAATTTTCGTCATCTTGTTTGTGGTGGTGTACAATACGCCTTGTACTTGCATCAAGTAGTATTCTTGTTGGTTCCAATTCCGCCTGACTGTCGTTCCCTCCTCGGTCGTTCTGTTTTCTTTCCTTCGGTTTCAGTTCTTGGTCTCAAGTGCCCTCCAGGCATGTTGCCTCAACACGTTTCAAAGGAAATAAACATGAGCAGTCAAACCGGCGTAGTCAAGTGGTTCAACGATGCCAAGGGCTTCGGTTTCATCACTCCTGATGCAGGTGGCGCAGACGTCTTCGCCCACTTCCAGGACATCCAGTCCACCGGCTTCCGCAGCCTCTCGGAAAACCAGCGCGTGTCCTTCGACCGCGGTGTCGGTCCGAAGGGCGAGAAGGCGACCAACATCAAGGTCATCGCCTAAGCCAACGAACATCCTCGCTGCCCTTGCCTGGCAGTGCGCTGGAACTCCATACGCTCCAGCGCGCAGGCAGGCAGCAACCAGCCTCACCGACCTGTTCCAGACGGTCAGCCGCAGACTGTCACCTTGCAGATAGCAAGGGCCGGTCATTCTGGACAAGGAAGGTGAGGCGGGTCTGACGTGCGTCGGGATCTTTCCGGCACGCCGGACGCGGCAGGCAGCCGCCAGGCCGCATGTGGCCGTGCAGATAGCGCGGGCATGCAGCAGGGAGTGTGCAAGCCAGCCGCTCACGGGTTTGTCCCGTGTAGCAAATAGTTAATTATGGTTCGTCACCAGCGTCGCTCCCCCGTCAACACAACGGCGGCAGGACAATAAAACGGACAACTGCATGACGACGGCACCGTCCAGATAGGCCGGGTACGTCAGGCCAACGGCACTGCGCAGATAGCGTGGGCCTGGGCCAATCTAGTGTAATCAATGAACGGCCCGCCTGATTCAAGGCGGGCTTTTTGCGTTCTGGGGCAACGCTTCTCACAGATTGAATGTGAACAGGCCCTAGTGTGTCCCTTGCACCAGCAAGCGCCGCGCCTCTGCCACCACCGCCTCCGCCGTGATGTTGAAGTGACGATAAAGCACATCGGCCGGCCCCGGCGCGCCAAAGCCCGGCATGCCGACAAAGCCGCCGCGGGCGCCCAGGTAATGGTCCCAGCCAAAGCGCAGCGCCGCTTCCACACCCACGCGCACCGTCTGCTCACCCAGCACCTGCTGGCGATAGGCCGTGTCCTGCTGGTCGAACAGTTCCCAGCAAGGCAGCGAGACCACCGCCGTGGCGATGCCTGCCGCTTCCAGCTGTGCGCGCGCCGCGCAGGCCAGCGCCACCTCCGAACCGGTGGCCAGCAGCGTGACCTGGCGCGCACCGCATTGCGCCTCGTGCAGCACATAGCCGCCGCGTGCGCAGCGGTTCTCTGCCTCATACTGGCGGCGCACCGGCGGCAAGGCCTGGCGCGCAAAGACCATGCTCACCGGGCCGCTGCGATGTTGCATGGCGATCTCCCAACATTCGACCGCCTCGGTCGCGTCTGCCGGGCGCATCACCAGCATGTTGGGCATGGCGCGCAGCGAGGCCAGGATTTCCACCGGCTGGTGGGTCGGGCCATTCTTGCCGATGCCGATGGAGTCATGGCTGAACACATACTTGACCGGCAATCCCATCAGCGCCGACATGCGCATGGCCGGACGTTCGTAATCCGAAAAGGCCAGATAAGTGACCGACAGCGCAATGACGCCACCGTGCGCCGCCATGCCATTGGCCATCGCACCCATCAGATGTTCACGCACGCCGCAATGGACATAGGCGCCGCTGCGATCATCAGCAGTGAAGGCATGCAATCCCCCCTTGTGCGCCGTCGGCGCTTCCAGGTCGGCGCAACCGACCATGCGCTCGGGCATCACCTCGGCCAGCAGCTTGTTGATGGCCGCCGAGATCAGGATGCCGCCTTGCGCCTGTTCCGGCTCGTGCGCACTGCGCTTGAATGGCAGCAGCACTTCCTGCCATCCACTAGGCAATTCGCCGCGCATGACGCGTTCGAATTCGGCGCGCTGCGCCGCTGGCAGCGCTTGCACGCGGGCTTGCCACTGCTGGTGCTGGGCGTCGTTGCGCTGACCGAAGCTGCGCCATTGCGCAAGGATGTCCTGCGGGACATCGAAGGGAGCGTGCGGCCATTGCAGCAGTTCGCGTGCAGCTTGGGCATCGTCCTCGTACAGGCGCGCGCTGTGACCGCCGCGCTGCCCCTGCACGCGTGGGATGCCGCGACCGATCACGGTGCGGCAGGCGATCATCGACGGCCTGTCCGAGCCTTGTGCGGCATCCAGTGCACGTGACACTGCCTGGATGTCATGGCCGTCCACCTCCACCACATGCCAGCCCGCCACGCGGAAGCGCTCGGCCACGTTCTCGCTGATGGACAGCTCGGTCTTGCCGTCGTCGGTGATCTGGTTGTCATCCCACAGCAAGGTCAGCTTGTGCAGGCGCAGGTGGCCCGCCAGGGAAATCATTTCCTGGCCGATGCCCTCCTGCAGGCAGCCATCGCCGACGAAGGCATAGGTGCGATGGTTGACGATGTCGTCACCGAAGCGCGCATTGAGATAGGCCTCGGCCACCGCCATGCCGAAGGCGTTGGCGATGCCCTGACCGAGCGGGCCGGTGGTGACTTCGATGCCCAGCTCGGGCGCGTATTCCGGGTGGCCGGCGCAGTGCGAGCCGAACTCGCGGAAGCTGCGCACCTGTTCCAGGGTGATGTGTTCGTAGCCGGTCAGGTAGAGCAGGCAATAGAGCAGCATCGAGCCATGGCCATTGGAGAGCACCACGCGGTCGCGATCCCACCAGGTCGGCGCCGCCGGGTTGAAGCGCAGGTGGCGCGCATACAGGGCGGTAGCGATCTCGGCCATGCCCAGCGGCACGCCCTGGTGGCCCTCGGTGGCGCGCACGATGGCGTCGATGGAGAGGAAGCGGATGGCGTGCGCCAGCGGCTGCAGGGGATGTTCGTTCATGACGGCAAGGCGCCCGTGCCGAGCGGCCGGGACGTGGGTCTCCGTTGTGATGGTGGAGGCCTATTCTTTGCGAGGGCGGCCTGATGAGGCAAGCGATGAAAATTCAGCAATGACTGAATCCGCGTCAACTAGGTCCTGCGTCGCACCGGCAACATGCGGCGGCTCGGGGCGTAAGTTGACCTCCTGCCCATTGCCCATTGCCCATTGCCCATTGCCCATTGCCCATTGCCCATTGCCCATTGCCCATTGCCCATTGCCCATTGCCAATGGGCCGGCCAAACCACTGTGCTATATTTTGTCCTATGACAAAGTGTGCAATGCATGAGGCCATCATGAGCGATCCACAATTCCCCGAAGACGAGAGCACCGCAATCCGTCACGACATGCACGGTCGCTGGCCGGCAGCAGCGTCGTTGGATGAATTTCGCGCCAACCTGGCGGCAGTGCACAGGCGCATTGCTGCGGCGTGCGAACGTGCAGGACGTCCTGCTTCCAGTGTGCGGCTGCTGCCGGTGAGCAAGACCAAGCCGGAGTCCAGCATCCGTCTCGCCTATGCCGCCGGCTGTTGCCTGCTCGGTGAAAACAAGCCGCAGGAAGCCTGCCACAAATGGGAAGCCACGCAAGACCTGAGCGGACTGCAATGGTCGGTGATCGGCCATCTGCAAACCAACAAGGCCAAGCTGGTCGCCCGCTTCGCCGCCGAGTTCCAGGCGTTGGACAGCCTGCGTGTGGCGCAAGCCCTGGAGCGCCGCCTGCAGCAGGAAGGACGGGGGCTGGATGTCTTCGTGCAGGTCAATACCTCCGGCGAAGCCAGCAAGTATGGTCTGGCGCCCGAGGAGGTCGCTCCATTCCTGCGCCAATTGCACGCCTATCCGGCGCTGCGCCTGCGCGGGCTGATGACGCTCGCCGTGTTTTCGCCCGACCCGGCGCGGGTCAGGCCCTGCTTTAGCCTGTTGCGAAACCTGCGCGAGCGCCTGCGGCAGGACGTGCCGGCAGGCGCGCAGCTCGATGAACTTTCCATGGGCATGTCGGGTGACTACGAGATCGCCATCGAAGAGGGCGCCACCGTGGTACGCGTGGGACAGGCGCTCTTCGGCGCCCGCGCCTTGCCGGATTCCCATTACTGGCCCTCGCCCGACAACTGATCACTGATGCGGGAGGGCGCTCCCGCACGCCTGTCCGCGCCATCAGCCCTGCCTTCAGCTCAGGCTGCGACGCAGATCGGCCGCGAGCTTGCCGGCGGCGTCAGCCTCCAGCGCCGAAAGGGTGATGCGCAAACCGTGTACGCGCTGCTGCACGGAAAAGGCTTCGCCGTGCCGCAGCAGCCAGCCCAGGCGCGCCATCGACAGGGCCGCGGCCTGGTCATCGCCGGAGAGCGCGATCCACAGATTGAGGCCATCGCCGCCGGTGGCGCATGCAATGCCCTCCTTGTGCAGCGCTCGCTCCAGCCGTTCACGTCGTGCTGCGTAGTCTGCGCGCGCTTGCTGCATCAGCCTGGCGGTGTCGGGTCGGCTCAAGGCTGACTCGATGCTGTCCTGGAGGAAATGACTGACCCAGCTGCCGCCCGGGCTCAGGCGTGTACGCAGCAGTTGCGAGGTGGCGGCGTCGCTTGCCACTGCCGCCACCCGCAGGTCCGGACCGAGCGCCTTGGAAAACGAACGCACCAGCGCCCAGCGCGGCGCAGCCGCAGGAATGACGGAGTGATACCGCGCCATGGAGGTCAGGGCAAAGTGATCATCCACGATCACCAGCACATGCGGATGTTTTTCCAGCAGCCGTCGTAGCGCCAGCGCGCGCGCCGCGCTCAGCGCGCAGCCGGTGGGATTGTGGGCGCGCGGTGTCAGGATCACGGCGCGGACGCCCTTGGCCAGCGCTGACCGCAGTTCGTCCACCCGCATGCCCTCGGCATCGACGCTCACGCCGACGGATTCCAGGCCCGAGGTCCGGATCAGATTGATGCTGGCAAGAAAGCAGGGGTTCTCCACCGCCACCTTGTCGCCGGGACGAAGATAGGCAAAGAGCAGGCGTTCGATCGCATCGACCGCGCCATGGGCCAGATCGACTTCGAAGCCCGCAGGACAATCCAGGCCACACCACTGGGCGATGTAATTGGCCAGTGCAGGATTGACCGTATCGGCGCCATACAGCCGCGGCTGATACGAGCGGCCCCGCCAGAGCGCGGCCAGATCAGGCAGCCAGCGCGGATCGGGATTGCCGTGGGCGAGGTCGATGAGCGTCGTGCCCGGTTGGCTGCCTTCCTGCTCTCCGGGGGCAGGCAAGCTGCGGATGCTCGTTCCCAGCCGGCGCTGGGTGCTGGCGATGCCCGCCGTGGACAGGCGGCGATAGGCCGCCGCCACCGTATTGCGATTCACGCCGAGCTGCTCGGCCAGCTCGCGCACGGGCGGCAATAGCTGTCCGGGATGCAGGCGCTGGGTCTGGACCAGGGTGCGCACGCACTCGAAGATTTCTGTCGCGGTCTTGCCGTGGATTTTCATAGGAGGCGACGTTCTCAGGAGAGGGCGCTCTGGGATGCTTCCAGCTTATCCAGCCAGTTCGACATGACAGCATGCGCCGCGCTGCGTAGATCCGTACCGAAGCGCTTCGCCTGTTCCCGCAGCGAGCGGGGATCGATACCGGCCTGGCCGAGCTCGCAGGCATGGCCGACCAGCCATTGGTTGATCCGTGCAGGATCAGCCTCGAGATGGAATTGCAGCGCCAGGACATGCGCGCCCAGCGAGAACGCCTGATGCGGACACACCGGCGTACTGGCCAGGCAGGTGGCGCCAGGCGGAATAGCGAACTGGTCCCCGTGCCAATGCAGGACGGGCTGTCCCTCCAGCGCGGCCAGGGGCGAGAGCCGGCCTTCCGTGCTCAGGTCGAGCGGTGCATAGCCGATCTCCTTGAGGCCCATTGGCGCCACCTCCGCCCCCAGCGCCCGGGCGATCAACTGCGCCCCCAGGCAGATTCCCAGGAGAGGCCGCTGCTGCTGGAGGCGGCGGGCGATGAGGTCGAGCTCCCTGAGGAGGAAGGGATGCAGGCCCTCGTCATAGGCGCCGATGGGACCGCCGAGAACGATCAGCAGATCTGCCTGTTCGGCAGCTGCCGTATCCGCTTGCTCGATGGTGGCGTCGATATAGCGCAGCCGGTAGCCGTGTGATGCGAGGAGGGAATCAAGTATGCCGACATCTTCGAAATGGACGTGGCGCAACGCAATGGCTTCTTTCATGGGATGCTCATCAGCGGAAGGTGGATGGGACGACTACGGCTGATATTCTAAGACAAAATGGATTATGTCCTAGGTCAAAATCGCAGCCACAGGAAAAAGTTGCGCCAAAATTCAAATCTGATGGCGCACCTGATAGTGAAACATGACGCAATCTTGCTCAGGGCATAGACCAGCCCGAGGGAAGACGGCTCAGGCTAGCGCAGCGCCACTCTCTTCCCGCAACCACTGCAAGAACAGCATTACCTCCGGCCGCGACTTGTTGCGCGCCGGACAGACGGCGTAGTGCTGGGTGATCTCCAGCGCCAGGCCATCCGCGAAAACCGGCTGCAGACGGCCGCTGGCCAGCGCCACCGCGCCGAAGGCGTCGCTCTCGAAGACCACGCCCAAGCCCTGCACGGCGGCTTCGATGCTCATCATGGCGCGGTCGAAACGCAAGGCGATGCGCTCGGGGCGCAGGTCCGGCGCATAACGGGCAAACCACTCGGGCCATTGCAGCAGGCTGCCGCGCGACTGGATCAGCGGGGCCAGCACCAGGTCGTCGGGCGTGTCGATCCGATGGCGCGCCAGGAAATCCGGACTGGCCATGGGGATGACCCGTTCCGACAACACCGCCTCGATCTCCAGATCCGGCCAGTGCGGCACGCCGCAGCGGATGTCCAGGTCCACCTGGCCAATCTCGAAATCCGATATCTCCGGCGAGGCCGACAGGCCCAGCGCGATATCAGGATGCCGTTGCGTGAACCGACCGATGCGCGGCATCAGCCACAGGCTGGCGAAGCTGGGGCTGGAATGGATCTGCAAGGAATTCTCCACCCCATGGCGCAAGTCGTCGGTGGCTGAGTTGATCGCGCCCAGCGCACCCGCCACCCGGTTCAGATAGGACTGCCCCGCCGGCGTCAGTTCCACGCCCTTGGTGGAACGCTCGAACAGGCGCAGCCCGAGCAGCTTTTCCAGACGCGCCACCTGATGGCTGATGGCCGAGGGCGTCAGGTGCAGTTCAGCCGCGGCCAGGTTGAAGCTCTTGCGGCGGGCGATGGCTTCGAACGCCATCAGGGAGGTCAGGGGAGGAATCATCGCGTCTCGGGCTCTTGTTTGTTCTGCTGCGCTACAGCACGTGCTGGCGCGGTCTTGCGGCCGATTTTAGCGCATCACTGCTGCAGATGATCGTTCGTCACATCACCATGACAAAGCATCACTTGTCCGCTGCGGATGAAAGCTCGAAGATCAGGCTCCAGAACCACAAGGAGACCATCGCCATGGCCCATGGCCCCTGGCGGGTGCTCCGGTGTTCCTCATTCGAACGCAATTTCTGGAGATCACACAATGCTGCTCAAGGACAAAGTCGCCATCATCACCGGCGGCGCCGGCCAGAACGGGCTGGGCTTTTCAACCGCACGCCTGATGGCCGCACAAGGCGCCCGCATCGTCATCCTCGACCTGGAACGGGCCGAGCCGGCCGGCGCGGCGGCGCGCCTGGGGGCGCAGCACCTGGGCCTGGTGGCGGACGTCACCGACAAGGCTGCCTGCGAGGCGGCGGCCGCCGCGGTGCTCAAGCAGTTCGGTCGCATCGACATCCTGGTCAACAATGCCGGCGTCACCCAGCCGGCCAAACTGCTCGAGATCACCGGCAAGGACTACGACCGCATCCTCGACGTCAGCCTGCGCGGCACCCTCTACATGTCGCAGGCCGTGCTGCCCGCCATGCAGGCGCAGCAGAGCGGTTCCATCGTCTGCATCTCGTCGGTGTCGGCGCAGCGCGGCGGCGGCATCCTGGGCGGGCCGCACTACTCGGCGGCCAAGGCCGGCGTGCTGGGACTGGCGCGCGCCATGGCGCGGGAGTTCGGCCCGCAAGGCATCCGCGTCAACTGCATCACGCCGGGGCTGATCTCCACCGATATCAACAAGGACATCCTGAGCGCCGAGAAGAAGGCCGAGATCGCCCAGACCATTCCGCTGGGCCGCCTCGGTGGCCCGGATGATGTGGGCGGCGTGTGCGTGTTCCTGGCCAGCGATCTGTCGCAGTATTGCACTGGCGTCACGCTGGACGTCAACGGCGGCATGCTGATCCATTGAGTTTTTCATGCGCCGGCCGATGTGCCGGCGCGGCTTCATCTATTAGAAAATCACAGGAGACAAGAGATGAACGACGAGCGCGCTAAGAAGCAGGTCACACGCCGCAACATGCTGAAGGCCGGGGCGGTGGGGGCCGCCTTGCCATTGTTTTCCATCCTCAGCCGGCCCGCCAGTGCGGCCGAGTTCAGTTATAAATTCGCCACCGGCCAGGACCCCTCGCATCCGGTCAACAAGCGCGCCCAGGAAGCCATCGACCGCATCCGCAACGCCACCAATGGCCGCCTGGAGATCAAGCTGTTCCCGGCCAACCAGCTGGGATCGGATACCGACCTCATGTCGCAGGTGCGCAATGGCGGCGTGGAATTCTTCAACCAGGCCAATACCGTGCTCTCCACGCTGGTGCCGGCAGCCGGCATCGTCAATACCGGATTTGCCTTCCATGATTACGGCGCGGTCTGGAAGGCCATGGATGGTCCGCTGGGGGCGCACGTGCGCGCGCAGATCGAGAAGGTCGGCTTGCTGACCATGTCCAAACCCTGGGACAATGGCTTCCGCCAGATCACCACCTCGACCAAGCCGGTCAGGAATGCGGGCGACGTCAAGGGCCTGAAGCTGCGCGTGCCGGCCGCACCGATGCTGACGTCACTGTTCAGCGCACTGGGCGCGAGCCCCACGCCGATCAACTTCAATGAAGTCTATTCCTCGCTGCAGACCAAGCTGGTCGAGGGCCAGGAAAATCCCTTGGCCATCATCAGTACTGCGCGCCTGTACGAGGTGCAGAAGTTCTGCACCATCTCCAACCATGTGTGGGACGCCTACTGGATCCTGGGCAACCGGCGCGCCTTCGAGAAGCTGCCCAAGGACATCCAGGAAATCGTGCGCCGCGAACTCGACAAGGCCGCCAGCGACGAGCGCGCCGATATCGCCGCGTTCTCCGGCTTTGCCCGCAACGACCTGGCCAGCAAGGGCTTGCAGATCGTCGAGGCCGACAAGGATTCCTTCAAGGAAGCGCTGGCCCGCGCCAACTTCTACAAGGACATGCGCGCCAAGTTCGGCGAAGACGCCTGGAAACTGCTGGAAGGCAGCGTCGGCGCGCTGGGCTGAGCGCCACGACCACACCAGGTAGCGCTGACAGGGATGAGCAGGGCCACAGACGTGCGCATCTGCGGCCCTTCTTGCATGCGGCTCAGTCAAAGCCGCGCACGCGATCCTTGTCCATGCGCGGCAACTCCCAATGGAAGCGGATGGCCAGCAGGCGCACTGCAAAACCCAGCAGCAGCGAGCTCATCGTGGCAATGCGCGGATCGACCTGCAGATGCAGCACGCCCACATAGGTCGCGCCGGTCAGCAGCGAGACGCTGGCGTAGATTTCCCGGCGCAGCACCAGCGGGATTTCATTGCAGAGCACATCGCGCAGGAGGCCGCCAAAGACCCCGGTGACCATGCCCAGCATCACCACGATGGCGGGATGGAAGTCGGCAAAGCCGCGCGCGATATCGCAGCCGATGACGGTGAAGGCCACCAGGCCCAAGGCGTCGACCACCAGGAAGGCCGACTTGAAATGATGCAGCGCCCGCGCCGCCACGGCGGCGACGACTGCCGCGCAGATGGTGAAGGCCAGGTATTCCGGATGCGCCACCCAGCCCAGCGGATAGTGGCCGATCAGGATGTCGCGCATGGTGCCGCCGCCCAATGCCGCGACGGTGCCGATGAGGCAGACGCCAAAGATATCCATGTCCTTGCGGATGCCCATGAGGGCACCCGAGATGGCTTCGGCGCAGATGGCGATCAGGTAGATGGTGTGCAGCAGCATGGCAGGTCCGGGCAGGCCGGGAGAGTCGGATTGCCGCGATTATTGCATGACTGCCATGCATGCAAGCAATGCCAGGCGTGCCAGACTTGCCAGGCATTGCTTGCGCAGGTTCAGGCGCTGGTGTCGATGATGTTGCCGATCGCCTTCACGCCCGAGGAAACGCTGTCGGCCACCGCGTGCGCCGCCGAGGAAACTGCATCGGCGGTGGCGTCATAGGCGTCGCCGATCTCGTCGCCCACTTCGGAGACGACGTTCTTGATCGGTTGCACGATGCTGTTGTAGAAGCTGCTGTTGCCGGAAGAGACGGATGAGATGCTCATGATGGACCCCTGTGTGTAATTAACGATGAAACCGGTCGTTCCATAGTTGATAGGCGACCGGATGTTCATCATAAGGAACACGGGTATCAAGCAAAAGGCGCATCCCGCCAGAAACGGGTAAAGATTTGCAATTCCCTGTAAAGCGGTGCTGGCTGCCTTTGCAGGTGCTTTGGGAATGCTCTTTTCAACGCTGTTTTTTACGCTTTCCTGTACGCGCTCTTGTCCGCTCTGTTGTCCGCCCCTTCGCCGGATCACGCGGCGCTGATCGCTGTTGCATGATCAAGCGCCGCTGAGCGTTTCTGCACTATCGCGCCAAGGCCAGCTTGCGAGGTCCCTGGCTGGCAGGCGGCAGGGCCACGCTGGTATCCGGCGCGACATTGGCTGCACGGCTGACCGCGTAGCTGATCTTGAACACGGACACGGCCTGGCTCAGCTTGACGGCCTGGTCGCGCAGGTTCTCGGCGGCAGCGGCAGCCTGTTCCACCAGGGCGGCGTTCTGCTGGGTGGTTTCGTCGATGGCGTTGACGGCCTGGTTCAACTGTTCGATGCCGCCGCTCTGCTCATTGCTGGCCACCGTGATCTCGGCCATGGTGACGGCCATGTTTTCCACAGCGCCGCCGAGTTCGCCCATGGCTTGCGCGGTTTCGCGCACCAGCTGGTTGCCGCTTTCCACCTTGGCGCGCGAATCATCGATGAGGCCCTTGATGTCCTTGGCCGCCGCCGCCGAGCGCTGCGCCAGCGTGCGCACTTCGGCCGCGACCACGGCGAAGCCGCGTCCTTGCTCGCCGGCCCGGGCCGCTTCGACGGCGGCGTTCAGGGCCAGGATATTGGTCTGGAAGGAGATGCCGTCGATCAGGCCAATGATGTCCACGATCTTGTGCGAGGCCGCGTCGATCTCTTCCATGGTCCGGCCCATGCGCTGCACCGAACTGCCGCCGCGTTGCGCGATGGCCGAGGCCGATTGCGCCTGGCGATCGGCGTTGGCGGCGGAGTCGGCGTTCTGGCGTACGGTGGCGGCGAACTCTTCCACGCTGGAGGCGGTTTCTTCCAGCGCCGAGGCCTGTGCTTCGGTGCGTCCGGACAAGTCCATGTTGCCATTGGCGATCTCGCCGGTGGAGATGGTCATCGATTCGACGTTGCGGCGCACGTCGCCGATGATGGCGCGCAGGTTGACGTTGAGCTGCTGCAACGCCTGCAGCAGCAATCCCATGTCACCGCGTGCGGTGGTGTCGATGTGTGAATCGAGGTCACCGCCAGCCAGGCCATGCACGGCCTTGATGGCTCTTTGCAGCGGCGCCACGATACTGGCGTGCAGCATGGCCCATGAGGCCAGCAGCATCAGCGCACCCGCTGCCGTGCCCAGCCAGACCGCAAAGGGGCTGCCACCGGCGCTCATGACGGCATTGCCCGCCACGGCGCCCCCCAGGATGAACATCAGGGTCAGCACGCCCATCGTCCAGCCCAGCCGGCGCGCCACCGGCAGCTCGCGCAAGCCCTGCAGCCAGCCCGTCAGGCCGGTGCGCACCACGGCTCCGCGATGCACGCGCAGACCGCGCGCCTGGCCTGCGGAAAACTTGCGATAGGCCGCCTCGGCAGCCTGCACCTGTTCGCGCGAGGGGCGCGTGCGCACCGACATGTAACCCACGGCGCGGCCATTCTCGCGCACCGGCGTGACATTGGCCTGGACCCAGTAGTAGTCGCCGTTCTTGCAGCGGTTCTTGACCAGGCCGTTCCAGGGCAGGCCTTCCTTGAGCGTGGCCCACATGTCGGCGAAGGCTTCGCGCGGCATCTCCGGATGGCGCACGATGTTCTGCGGCGCGCCGATCAGTTCTTCTTCCTCGAAGCCGCTGATCTCGATGAAGTAGGGATTGACGTAGAGAATGTTGCCCTGGAGATCGGTCTTGGAGACGATGGACTTGCCATCCTCCAGGAGCCGTTCGGTGGTGGTGATTGGTAGATTTTTGCGCATGCAAGCCCCCGTAGCCTGGTCGGGTCGGCGCTAGCAGCGCTGACCTTCCCCCCTCTTTGATGAAAGCTGCGACGCTTCTTTCCCAAGCGTTGCAGCCCCGATATTCCCCTGGTTGAAAAAGACGTGCGTGATTCTCAACGCCTTGCATTACCGTTGGCCTTGTGGTCGGCCTGTTTTCGGTAATGCGGAAAAAACACTCGGTACTGAATCTATACTGCCGGGCGCCGCTTCAATCCGCGAAACAAGGGGGGCAAAGGCGGCATTTCATCCTGCTTGCACCTGCGCGGCCGGGAGGCGCGACGCAGGTGTTTGATGCCGGGAAAGATTGTCCGGCATCAGCATCTGGCCAAGGGGCTGGGGACGGCTACTGGCGCGGCTGTACCTGGAACAGCACGCCCTGCGGCACCAGTTCCACCGACAGCAACTGGTCGGCCACCACTTCGCTCATGCGCTGGCCGGGATTGTCCAGCGCCACGGTGGTCAGACGGGTGATCAATGGCAACAGTTTTTCCTGGCCGGCGTCGACGAAGCTGCGCGCGGCGCTGGCGGCGCAGACCAGGAATTCCTCGCGCGCTCCCGGAGTCTTGTTGGTCAGCATGACGCCGACGTTGCGTAACTGACCACTCTTGTTGAGGGTGCCGATGATGGTGGTCTGGGAAGGGCCGACCTGGGTATCGAGCACATATTCATACTGGCCAGGATGCAGCCGGCTGGCGTCGAGCATGTAGAGATGGGCCATATGCTCGGGGTCATCGACTTGCATTTCGGTCAGCACATCGCGCAGGCGCTGGTTGAAGCGCCCTGCGAACTCCTTGGGCGTCACGCCCAGCGTGGTCTGCGCCGCTTCATGCGCGGCCAGTTGCTGGTCGATGCTGCGGTCGCAGCCACTGAGCAGCAGCGCCGAGGGCAGGCCCAGCAAGGCCGCCAGCAGCAGGGCTGGCACGGGCCGGCGCAACGGGGAAGGCAAGGGTCTCGGTGTCGGCATGGTGGTCCTGATGTCGCGGTTTGATGACATTGTGCATGATGGCACGTTCGTACAGGCTGTTCCAGATCAAGCCCGCGTCAGCGCTTGTGTGGGTTGGTGATAAAGTACGCAGCTGACAATCCCTCTACCCGACGCCACGCCATGAATGATGCCACCTCTGCTGCTCCCATCTCGGACCTCCACGAACTGCGCGTGATGATCCGTCAGTTTTGCAGCGAGCGGGACTGGCTGCGTTTCCATACGCCCAAGAACCTGGCCATGGCCTTGTCGGTCGAGGTCGCTGAACTGCTGGAGCATTTCCAGTGGCTGCCCACTGGCGCGGATCACGAACTGGACGACGCCGCTCGCGAGGGGATCCGCCATGAGATGGCCGATGTGCTGGTCTACCTGATCCAGCTGGCCGACCACACCGGCGTGGACCTGCGCAGCGCCGTGCTGGAAAAGATGCAGCTCAACGCCCGCAAGTATCCAGTCGAACTGGCGCGTTGCAAGGCTGACAAATACACCACGCTGGGCGCTGCATCGGCCACCTCAGCTTCCGGCGGCGATCGTTAGACCGCGCCTGCCCCTTCCATTTCCGATCCGCCCACGCCACCCGCCGGGAGCCCCTCTTGAACAACTGGAATGACGGTTACGTTGTCGATATCGCCTACACCTATGGCTACTACCCGGGCATGAACCCGGCGCGCCTGCCGCTGGCCTTTGCCTTCCACGGCTTGCAGGCGCCGGCCGTGCAGACCGCCTGCGAACTGGGCTTTGGCCAGGGGCTGTCGAGCAACATCCATGCCGCTGCTTCTACCACGCGCTGGTGGGGCAATGATTTCAATCCACGCCAGGCCGCCTTTGCCCAGGAGCTGGCGGCCGCCAGCGGCAGCGGCGCGCAACTGGAGGATTCCAGCTTCTCGCGCTTCTGCCGGCGCGATGACCTGCCCGATTTCGATTTCATTGCGCTGCATGGCATCTGGAGCTGGGTGTCGCAGGAGAACCGCGACATCATCTTCGATTTCATCGACCGCAAGCTCAAGCCAGGCGGCGTGCTCTACATCAGCTACAACACCCAGCCGGGCTGGTCGGCCTTCATGCCGCTGCGCGAGCTGCTGGTGCAGCACACGCAACAGTCCGGCAACGAGGAGCAGGGCCTGCCCACGGCGGCCCGCATCGATGCCGCGCTGGCCTTCGCGGCGCGCCTGTTCGAGGCCGATCCGGTCTATGCCCAGGCCAATCCCTTCATGCGCGATCGCCTGAAGGTCTTGCAGCAGCAGAGCCGCAGTTATCTCGCGCACGAGTATTTCAATCGCGACTGGCATGTCGAATCCTTTGCCGACATGCATCGCCGGTTCAGCGGCGCGGGGCTGGAATTTGCCTGTCCGGCCCATTATGTCGATCACCTGGACATGGCCAACCTGACGCCGGCCCAGCGCCAGCAGCTCTACGAGATCACCGATCCGGTGCTGCAGCAGAGCGTGCGTGACTTCATGGTCAACCAGCAGTTCCGGCGTGACTATTGGGTACGCGGCGCGCAAGCGCTCGATGACCGGCAGCGGGTGCAGGCGCTGGCCCTGCAAAGCGTGATCCTGTTGACCGAGCCGGACAAGGTGCCGCTGACGATACAGAACGTGGCCTCCGAGATCACGCTCAACCGTCTCATCTACGAACCCATCCTGCAGGCCCTGTCGGATTACCAGCCGCATACGCTGGTGGACCTGGCCGCCTCGCTGGCGCATCGCAACCTGAACCTGGCGCAGGTGCTGGACTCGGTGCTCATGCTCATTGGCACCGGTCACGCCGCGCCGCTGCCAGCCGAGCCCGATGCCGCTACCCGCGCCCAGATCGAGCGCCGCACCGGCGACCTCAATGCCTGGCTGTTGCAGCGCGCCGCCCTGGCCTCGCCCGCCGGCGAGCAAGGCGAGGAGGGCGAGATCACCCATCTGAGCAGTCCCGTCATCGGCGGCGGTGTGCGGGTCGATCGCGTCGAACAGTTGTTCCTGCTGGCGCGGCAATCCTGCGGCGATGACGTGGATGCCTGGCCGGCGCAGGTGTGGCGGTATATCGCCGCGCAGGGCAAGCGGCTGCTGCGCGAAGGCGTGCGCCTGGAGGGGGAGGCCGAGAACCTGGCCGAACTGGCCACCCAGGCGCGTCTGTTTGCCCGCACCCGGCTGCCTTTGCTCAAGGCCCTGGGGGTGGTCTGAAGGCGGGTGGCGGCGTATCCCGGCGCAGTCAGGAGATGACCGGCGCTGCCCCCGGCATCTGCGCGTTGCGTCGCAGCGTGCGAGCCTGTAGCATCTCGGCTGGCCGCATTGCCGGCCATCACTGTCGCGCCAGCAGCCCGGGCGCCGCAATTGTTCCCAAGGAAAATCGGTGTCGCCTATGTCCCTGTCGCAAACGCTCCAAACACGTCTGAGCCTGGCCACTGCGGCCATGGTCCTGCTGACCGCCGCCGTTCTGACCGTGCTTGCCACGACCGCGCCGGCCAGCATGGTGGTCGCCGCCATCGCACTGGTGCTGGCGGCGGCGTTGCTGTCCTGGCTGCTGTTGCGCCAGTTGCTGCGGCCGCTGTCCGGACTGGAAGCCAATCTCCAGGCCTTGCAGCAGGAACGCGTGCAACTGGTGGAAGAGCGCGATGACGCCCGCGTCCATCTGGAAGAAATGGAAAAGACCCTGGCCCGCGTGGGCCTGGAAGATGCGCTCACGGGGCTGGCCAACCGCCGCCAGTTCGAGCGCGGCCTGCTGGAAGAATTCAACCGCGCCGCCCGCACCAGCCTGTCGCTGGCGGTGATCATGATCGACATCGATCTCTTCGACGAGTACAACGACAGCTATGGCCGCATGGCCGGCGACAAGGTGCTGCGCCGGGTCGGCAGCGCCATTCGCGATACCAACGTGCGTCCGGAAGACCTGCTCTCGCGCTTTGGTGCGCAGGAGATCGCCGTGCTGCTGCCGGGCTCGCGCCTGGAAGGGGCGCTGATCGTGGCCGAGCGCATCCGCAAGTCGATCGAGCTGCTGGACATCCCGCACAGCGCCAGCCCGACCGGACGCGTGACCATCAGCATCGGCATTTCCTCGGTGGCCCCGCAACGGCAGGTCGATGAACCCGAGACCGTCTTGCGCGAAGCCGAAGAATCGCTGGCGCTGGCCAAGTCGGCCGGACGCGATTGCATCCGCACCGTGGAAGACCTGCGCAGGATGCGTGGCCAGGCCTGATACTTTTACACTTCAGCGCTTCAGCTCTTTAGCTCTTCAGCAAAAGCAAAACGCCGGCCGTCAGATGACGGGCGGCGTTTTGTTTTTTTCTGTTGCCAGCTCGGCGCCGACATCAGCATCAGGGCGCCGGCTGCTCCGGTCCCGGCACCAGGAACTTGGACTTGGCGCAATACATCTTGGCGTTGATATCGTTGTAGACGATCTTGCTGCCGGCCTGCGACTGCCGCATCGGATAGGCCGAGTCATCTTCCGGGGTGAAGCGTATGCCCAGCGCGGCCTTGATGGCGTCGCTCAGCTTGACCGGGGTGGTGTTGAAATAGGCGCCGATGAAGTCGGCCTGGCTGTTGCCGTCATTGACCAGGAAATCGGTAGCCTGCATGCCCCACAGCGTGACATTGGTGGCCTTGAACCAGTAGGCCCCGCCCTCGGTCTTGTAGGGCGGCCCGAAGGCGGCGAACAGGTAATCATAGAAATACTTGCTGTTGAGCTGGTTCAGGCACAGCAAGGCATTGCCGACCTCGATGCCGAAGCTGGGTTGCGGGGCAGCCTGCGCGGCCGGGGCCAGCGCGGCCGCGCAGGCCAGCATCAGCGCCGGCGCAGCGGCGGCCAGACGACGTACGATTTTCAAGCGGACTCCCAGGAAATTGCCTGTTTGGCATGGGTCAGATGGGTCGGTAATGCCGTCGATGACGGCCAGGGAGTCGATTGTAGGGGGCTTTTGCCGATATTCCAATCGGCATGATGTCAGCTTGCTACCACCTCAGCTGCGCCGCCGGATCACGCGGTCGCCGCGCGCCGATGGACCATCGTGCGTGGCCTGGGCTTGCGCCAGGTGGCCCAGACCATCCAGAAAGGAGGCGATGCCAGTCCCCTTGACCAGCACGCAGGGCTTGCCCAGCTTCTTGCAGGTGCTCTTGACCAGGTGATAGGCGTTGTGACTGATGTTGCCCGAGGCGCAGATGACGATATCGGCGGCGGCCAGCATGGGAGTGAGGCGGTGCAGGTTGTCCTCGCGCCCGCCATCGTGATGCAGGAAGCGGCCAGCGCGGGTTTCGATCTGGGTGCGGTAGTGGTTGCGGGCCCCGGTGAGACCGCCCACGCACAGCACGCAGCGGTCCTCCAGCGAGACGTTGGCAAGGGCAGGGGAAAGCGGGGCAGCGTGCATGGCGACAGACTCCGTGGCAGTGAGAGACATGCCAGCCTACGTCCTGCCTGGCCGCGTGCGAACGAATCAATTCGCAGCAGCATATGCGCTTTGCGTGTTTGCGCCCGGGTCAGGCCGGTCCTTGCGCACGGGCCTGGCGCACCTGGCGCTGCATGGCGCGCACGAAGTCGGGCAGGCGGCGGCCATTACGGTCAGGATAATGACCTTGCTCGCTCATCTGTTGCACCCGGTCCAGCCGGAACGAGCGGAAGTCTTCGCGCGCCTCGCACCAGGCCGCCAGCAGCCAGGTACCGCCGAAGAAGGCCAGCGCCAGCGGCCACACCACCCGCTGGCTGGCGCGCTGCTGGGCGTCGCTGTAATCCAGCAGCAGCTTGTGGCGGCTGCCGATGGCCTGGCGGATCGCCTCCAGCCGTTCGCCCTGTCCGCATTCATCCGGCACGGCCGGTGCAAACAAGGGCGTGGCTTCGACGAAATCGCGTTTTTCCTTGGGCAGGGCCAGCACTACCTTGGCCAGCGCCGACGCCGCCGATGCACCCAGTTGCGGGCCACCCCAGGCCTGCACCATGCGCATGCCGATGACCAGGGCGTCGATTTCGTCGGCATTGAACATCAGCGGCGGCAGGTCATAGCCGGGCTTGATGCGATAGCCGACGCCGGCTTCGCCATCCACCGGCACGCCCGAGAGGGAGAGGTCGCGGATGTCGCGATAGATGGTGCGCTCGGACACCGACAGCCAGGTCGCCAGCTGGCGGGCAGTGGTGAGGCGGCGTCCGCGCAGGTATTGGGTGATCTGGAAGAGGCGGTCGGCTCGACGCATGGCAGGGGCAGGGAAACAGGATGCGCGCCATTCTGGCATGCCGCCGGAGCAATGACCACCGGCTTCGATGCTGCTGTGCAAGGTGCGCGCATCCTGCTCTCCTGCGCCCCTTTAGTTCATCGCATGCAGCGCCAGGCGATTGCCTTCGCTATCGATGAACTGGGCGATGTAGCCGATGTCGTTGGGCAGCTGGAAGCGTTCCATGACGATCTCACCGCCGGCCTCGCGCACCCGGTCCAGCACGGCCTGGATCGAGGGGCCGGCATCGAGGTAGATCAGCGTGCCCTGGCGGCTGGGCTCCAGCCAGCCGGGGCCGGTCAGGCAACCGATGGACTGGCCGTCATCCCGCACGAAGATGGCCATCGGGCCTTCTTCGGACAGCTGTTCCTGGCGCAGCTGGGTGGCGAAGACGGCTTCGTAGAAGCGGGTGGCGCGCTGCAGATCCTTGGTGGCGATCTCGAACCAGTTGACTTGGGTTTGCATGATTCTTCCTTGTTCTGTTGAGGGATGCGTAACATGCCGGTTGGCATGCGACGCATCATGCGCGAGGGCTACTGACACCATCCTGTCAGTAGCCCTCGCCAAGGAAGAACAATGGGCTGCCGCTGGCCGTCAGCGCGAGCCGGCCAGGGTAGCGGCGCGCTGCGAGGAGGCGTCATCCGCATCGAGATGGTCTTGCTGGGCCGCATAGCGCCGCGCCAGCACCGCGCACAGCATCAGCTGCATCTGGTGGAACAGCATGATGGGCAGCAGCACCACCGCCGCGCCACTGCCGGCAAAGAGCACCGAGGCGATGGGAATGCCCGAGGCCAGCGATTTCTTGGAACCGCAGAAGACCAGCACGATCTCGTCGCCGCGCGGCATCTTCAGGGCGCGTGCGCCATAGGTGGTGATCAGCAGGACCGCGCCCAGCAGCATCGCATTGACCAGCACCAGCAGCGCCAGCTGGCCGGGCGGGAACAGGTGCCAGATGCCCTGCGCCACCGCAGCGCTGAAGGCGGCGTAGACCGAGAGCAGGATGCCGCCACGATCGACCACGTTGACGATCACCTTGTGGCGGTTGATCCAGTCGCCTATCCACGGGCGCAGCAGATTGCCCAGCACGAAGGGCAGCAGCAGCTGCAGCAGGATGCTCAGCACCTGCGACAGGCCATTGGCTTCATGGTGACGGTGCAGCAGCAGCGTCACCAGCAGGGGCGTGACCAGGATGCCCAGCAGGTTGGAAGCGGTGGCGCCGCAGATCGCCGCCGGCACATTGCCGCGCGCAATCGAGGTGAAGCCGATCGAGGATTGCACCGTCGAGGAGAGCGTGCAGACGAACAGCACGCCCATCCACAATTGCGGCGTGAGCAGGTCCGGCGCCACGGCCTTGAGCCCCAGGCCCAGCAGCGGGAACAGCAGGAAGGTGGAGCCCAGCGTGAGCAGGTGCAGCCGGGGCTGCTTCAGGCCTGCCAGCGCGGCTTCGCGCGAGAGCTTGGCGCCGTGCAGGAAGAACAGCAGCGAGATGGCCACGTTGCTGGCCACGTGCATGAATTGCTCGAAGCTGCCCGTGGCGGGGAAGAGCGTAGCCAGCAGCACGGTGCCGATAAGCAACTGGGTGAAACGGTCGGGGAGAAAGCGGTTCATGGCGGACTCGATGGAAGGATGGGTTTGTCCTCATCATAGGAAAAGCCATGCCCATCGGGAACCCCTCTGATAACGTTGACTGTCATCGGAAATGCCGATGATAATGCCGCCATGCTCAATCCCATATGGCTACAGACCTTCAGCACCGCCGCCAGCTCGGCCAGTTTTACCGAGGCGGGCCGCCAGCTGGGCCTGACCCAGTCCACCGTCAGCGACCATATCCGCCGGCTCGAAGAAAGCCTGGGCCGGCGGCTGTTCGTGCGCGATACCCATTCCCTGGCCCTGACCGCCGATGGCGAGAGCCTGCTGGTGCATGCGCGCCTGATCCTGCAGGCGCACGCCCGCGCCGAGGCGCAATTCAGCGCCCCGCGCCTGCGCGGCCGGGTGCGCTTCGGCACCTCCGATGACCTTGCCATGGGGCCGCTGCCGGACATGCTGGCGGCCTTCCGCAGCCAGCACCCCGAGGTCGAGCTGGAAATCACCATTGGTCTCACCAGCGACCTGTATGCCTCACTGGACCAGGGCAAGCTCGACCTGCTGGTGGGCAAGCGCCGCAGCGGCGAGTCGCGCGGCCACAGCATGTTTTCCACCCCCATGCAATGGCTGACCCGCCCGGACACCCTGGTGGACCTGGCCGAGCCGCTGCCGCTGATCCTCTTGCCCGAGCCCAGCATCACCCGCGCCGCCACCCTGCAGGCGCTAGGCAAGTCGGGGCATCACTGGCGCATCGTCTGCACCAGCGGCAGCCACGCCGGCTGCATGGCCGCAGCCCGCGGCGGCCTGGGACTGGCGGCCTTGCCGCAGCACCTGGCCTCGCGCGACCTGGTGCCGCCGCTCAATCACGCAGCCTTGCCGGCCTTGCCCGATGTGGAATATGTGGCGCTGACGGCGCGCCGGCTATCGCGTCCGGCCGATACGTTGTACCAGATCCTGATGGCCAGCCGCCTCAGCCGCAACTGAGCGCTACTGTGCGTCTATGATCCGTTGCGGCGCATCCAGCGCACGGATGCGCCGGTCCACGAAGTAGCCGCCGGCCTCCATGTAGCGCAGGTAGTGGCGGCCGCACCGCGTGCAGCGGGCGATATTGCAGCGGTTGTAGGGATACCAGCGGGGTGCGATGGGCGCCTCGGGCGAGGCATAGCGGGTGCCGTCGGGATGGTATTCGGTGAAGGTGGGTTCGTCGTAGGGATCGACGATGAGGGTGGCGATATCGTCCAGCTGCGTTTCCGGCAACGACAGCGGCAGGCTGATCCAGCCGCTGCTGTCGCTGGCGCGGCAGTTGCAGTCCTGCGAGACGGCTGCGCTGCGGGCCGCCAGTTCGCGTAGATGCGCCAGGTCGGCGAGGGGAAGCTGATCTTGCATGAGCGTCGATGTCAGCCTGTGGATAAGATCAGGTGGAATGACATAAATGATTTATCCACAGGCCTGGATGAACATCCTATTTCTTCGGGTTGTAGCGGATATCGCCTTCGAACAGCTGGGCCGTGCCGCCGCCCAGGTCCGACTGCACCGGCCACACTTCATGGCCGATGCGCAATTCCGTGCCTTCATGGACGGCCTTGGCCACGATGATGCGCGCATCTTCAGCGGCGACCATGCCTTCCTTCATCTGGCTCACTTCTTCCAGCAAGACCTTGACCTCGTAGGCCAGCGCCTTGCGCTTGTCGCTGGTCTCGTGCAGCAGTTCGGGGGTGGCCTTGTCGGGATTGAGCTTGTAGTAGCTCTGCTGCTTGATGGTGCGGTCCAGCTCGGCCACCTTGCGGCTGTATTCCTGTTCCTTGATGGCGATCTTTTCTTCCAGGTAGGGATCCAGGCCGACCTGTATGCGCGTGTGCGCAGCGGTGGGCGCACCGATGACATTGGCGCGGATGATGTTGGTGGCTTCCACGCGGCCGCCGATGATGTGGCCGGTGCGCGGATTGCCCTTGCCCACCGTGATCTCGTTGCCGGCCAGCAGTTCGCAGTGGCGCGCGTTGCCCAGCACCAGGATGTCGTCGGCGGCTTCGATGTGGGCGCTCTCGGCAAACATCACCTGCACCGATTTCTGCGAGCTGATGCGCGAGGCGATGGCCGTGGTGCCGGCGCCGGCGGCCACGCCTTCGCTATGGCCGATCACTCCGCCCTTGACCGTGACGCTGCCGCCGGCCACGATCTCGGCCGCTTCCACGGTGCCATTGACCACCACGTCGCCGCCCACGTGCAGTTTCATGCCCGTCATGACGTCGCCCGAGACCCGTACCGTGCCCTCGAAGGTGAGGTTGCCGGTGGAGAGGTCGACGTTTTCCACATCGATGACCGGGTTGACCTTCACGCCATTCTTGATCAGTGAAGGCTGGCCCGGCACCATCGCGATGAGCAGGTCAGGGTCGTCCGGACTCGGTTCGGCGCCCACGCATTCCTTGGCAAAGCCGATGTCGGCAATCGGACGGGCCGGCACCTTGCCGCCGCGGATGTCGATGCCATCCTGGCCCGGCACCGGCGGGATGCGCCGCATCAGCGGATCACCCACCGAGACCTGCAGGATGTGGCCCATGTCGGCATAGGAGACCACGGCGTCCTCGTCGATGTCGGCCAGCTCTTCTTCCTTTTCTTCCAGCAGGCTCTCGAAGCGCGCCGGCTCGGCCGGGGTCGGCATGAGGCCCTGGGCGATCACCAGCTTGTTGCACTGGCCCGCCGAAAGGGCATGGCGCAGCGTCTCGTGCAGGATGCCGTAGCTGATGCCGGCAGCGCGGATGGCGTTGACTACTTCCACGCTCTTGGCGCGACCGCCATAGGGCGGCACCAGGGTCAGCGACGCCGTCATCAGGTCATCGGCCACCTCCAGCGCGAATTCGCCATCGCGCCGTTCGGCGATGACCTGGCTGACCGCCTCCTTGGCCCCTTCGGCCTTGCGCACGAAGGCGTTCAAGACCGAATCCTGGAAGAACAGCTTGGTGAGGCCGTGGTCCGTCATGGCCTGTTTCAGGAAGGCCAGCGTGAGTGGCGGAAAGCCCTCCATAGGCGTAAACGTGGCGCTCAGTTCGCCGCTGGCCCTGTCGAACGCGAACGACAGTGGTTGCGGGTTTGCTTGGTTCATGCTGGTCCTCGATGAATGGCTGCACCGGGTCGGCCGGGTATCATGCGCACCGTGAGCGGTAGAGGAAGGCGGGCAATCGTTGGCGCTGTCACGCATTCTGCCGCCGCCCTTGCTCTGGCCGATTGCCGGCCTGTCGCCCCCCACGGTGCGCTACGACCGTCATTGTAATGTGGCAAGATGATCTAGTAATTTGACTGTAAGCACAAGTTTTGACGACTTTCGCTCTAGATTAGGCTCTTATCGTTAGTTTTATGTTAAGTACCCAAATAGAAGACTTCAAGGCCGACGATGCCCGCCATCGCGCCGGCCGGACCAGTACGCTGGTCAGCATCCTGGTCAACATCGCCCTGGTGATCCTGCAGGTCACGGCGGGCGTGTTCTCGGGCTCGCAGGCGCTCATTGCCGACGGCATCCATTCCCTGTCCGACCTGGTGTCGGATTTCGTCGTCCTGCTGGCCGGCCATCACAGCCGCAAGCAGCCTGACGACGATCACCAGTATGGTCACCAGCGTTACGAAAACGCCGCCTCGCTGGCGCTGGGCGCGCTGCTGCTGGCCGTGGGCGTGGGCATGCTGTTTTCGGCAGCGCAGAAGATCCAGGCCTATGGCCATACGCCGCCGGTGCATGTGGCCGCGCTGTGGGTGGCCCTGACCGCCTTGCTGGCCAAGGAACTGCTGTTTCGCTACATGTTGCGCATCGCCGAGCGGGTGCGCTCCAGCATGCTGGTGGCCAATGCCTGGCATGCGCGCTCGGACGCCGCCTCGTCGCTGGTGGTAGCGCTGGGCATCGTCGGCAGCCTGGCCGGCTTCACGCTGCTGGACCCGGTCGCCGCCGCCGTGGTCGGCCTGATGGTGGTGCGCACCGGCTGGGGCTTTTTCTGGAGCGCCCTGCATGACCTGATGGATCGCGCCGTCTCGGCCGACGAAGCCCAGGCCATCCGCGCCACCCTGCTGGCCACGCCTGGCGTACAGGGCGTGCATGATCTGCGCACCCGGCGCATGGGCGACCTCACGCTGGTGGATGTGCATCTGGAGATCGATGGCGCGCTCACCGTCACGGCCGGCCACGCCATCGCCACGGCGGCGCGCCGACGCGTGCTCGATGCGCATCATGTGCTCGATGTGATGACCCACGTGGATCCGGTGGAGTCGCCGCACCCGGCTGCCTAGACCAGCAGAGACGCGGCGTATCGAGACGCCCCGTGCGTCCAGCTAAAGAAGCGGCGACAGGGCACCGTTAGAGTGCTATCGCTTCTTGTTTCTTGCGCTCATGAGTCCATTGACCTCGGTGTCGTCGGCACCGGCCTATCTTCCCGCCGCAGCAGTGGCGCCAGCCGCCAGCGCTGCGAGTACTGCATCGACCCCATCGAGCCCATCGACGTCATCAACGACTTCCTCCGCCGCTGCGCTCGGCGTGCGTCCGTCCGCCCCTGCGCTGTCACTGTATTCTGCTGACGGCCGACTGACTGCGCCGGCGGTCTGGGAACAGCGGCAGGACGACCCGCTCTCTGCGCGGCTGGCCCGCAACCTCGCCGCCAGCGATACGGCGGGCCGCTGGAGCGGACTGGGCAAGGCCCTGCTGGACCAGGCCAGCGTGAGTAGTTCGGTCTATTCGCAGTCGGTGCTGCTGTCGGCCACCGCCGCGCAAGGAGACGATGGCGTGCATGCCATCCTGCGTGACCAACTGCACCGTTTCGCCAGCCAGCGGATCGCCCTCACGCTGACCACTAACGCCGGGGCGCGCATCGACGTGCAACTGGGAGCCAATGCGGAGGGCGTGGCCGTCGATTTCAAGGTGTCCCAGGGCAGTCTCAGCGACGAAGACCGCGCCGCCGTGACGGCCCTGGGCGAAGCCTTCGACCAGGCCATCCAGGGGCTGGCCGGACGTCCGCCCACCCTGGCGCTGGACAAGCTGATGCAGTTCGATACGCACCAGCTGGCCGCGCTTGATTTCACCGCCACGCTGGGCGATGACCTGAGCCTGCAACTGCAGATCGACGGCAGCCAGCGCAGCGTGACCGCCCATACCGCTGCCGGCGCCATGAAAGTCGGCCTGGACGCCACCGCGGCCCCCGTGACCGGCAGCGCCCAGCAACGCCAGCGCGCCATTGCCAGTTACCTGGAACAGTTCGACGCCGCCGCCCGGCGCGGACAAGGGGACGCCGGCCTGATGGCCCTGTTCAAGGACGCCTTTGCGCAATTGCATGCAAGCGCCACCGCGCCTGTGCAGGACCACACGCCTGCGCTGCTGGCGGCCGACGCCACGGATCGCGGCATGCTTTCCGGGCTGGGGGATTTCAGCGCCTCCATCACCGGCAACAGCGCCTGGCCCAATCCCTTGCGCCGTGACGAGGTCGATGGATTCGACTATCAGGTCTCGCAGCGCACCAGCTTGTCCGGCGCCGGCCAGGCCGATCGCAGCATCGTGCAGCAGGCGCAGTCGCGACTGAAGGCGTCCTACCATCAATCGCTGCAGCCCGACCTGCCCCTGCAACTGGACAGCACCCGGCAATCGCAGAACTACACCTACCACCAGATCGATGACCGCGCCGACAGCCAGCTGGAAATCGGCTATCGGCAAGGTTTCATGACGCAGGCGCGCCTGCGCCAGTCGGCCAGCCAGGACAGCCGGGTCAGCAAGTACGTGCTGGGTGAGCTGGTCAGCCAGACCCACACGCCCTTGCAGGCGCAGATCGTGCGCGACTTTGCCGCCCAGTTGCAGGATGGCAAAGAAGCCCGTGCCGCCGACGGCGCCTATCGCCGCAGCCGCCTGCTGGACGGCATCAGCGAGCTGGGCCTGTTGCAGAGCGACCCGCAGCGCGTGCGCGCGCATGGCGCGCAGTGGCTGACAGAATGATGACCTTGCACGCATCCGTGCGTGACAGCAACAGTGCCAGCACAGCCTTGTACAAGCCCGCCGCCATGCGCTAGAATGCGGCCTTCTCTTTGGGGAGTAGCCAGCTTCCGGATCATCCGGAAGAGCCCGTGTCAACATTCTCGGCAGCAGCAGCTGCCGTGGCGCGGGTAGCCAATCGGTAGGCGAGACCATAGACGTTTCCTGCGGCCAGGCTGGGCGCGCAGGCGCGTCCATGGACTTTTCGCCCGGCCAAGGAATCCCCGCTCATGAATTTCCCCGCTCTCGTTCTCCTCGCGCTTGCGATGTCCACTGACGCCTTTGCGGCAGCCATCGGCAAGGGCGCCGCCATGCAGAAACCGCGTTTCCTGCAGGCCCTGCGCATCGGCCTGCTGTTCGGCGTGATCGAAGCCATCACGCCCCTCATCGGCTGGTTCGCCGGTTCGGTGGCCACCAAATGGGTCTCCCAATGGGATCACTGGATCGCCTTTACGCTCTTGCTGGTGCTGGGTGTGCGCATGATCCGCGAAGGCATGAGCGACGATGATGAAGACGAGGACGCCAGCGCCGCCCCGCAAAAGCAATCGGTGGTGATGCTGGCCTTGACCGCCGTGGCCACCAGCATCGACGCCATGGCCGTGGGCGTGGGCCTGGCCTTCATCGACGTCAACATCCTCGAAGCAGCCCTGTTGATTGGCCTGGCCACCACCACCATGGTCACCATCGGCGTGATGGTCGGCCGCGTACTGGGCCACCTCATCGGCAAGCGCGCCGAGATCATCGGCGGCGTGGTGCTGATCGGTGTGGGTGCGGCGATCCTGTATGAGCACTTGAGCCGCGCGGGCGGTTGAATTCAGCGCGCCGTGGCCGGGCGCAGCCTGGCTGCGCGCGCGGCGCAGTAATCGGCGGCCATCAGGCGGAAGGCCGTGACCGCCGGATTGTCCTGGTCGGGCCGCCAGGCCATGCTCATCTCGGCGCGCGGCGCTTCGTCGGCCAGCGGGCGGAACTCCACCCGGTCGTAATGGAAACGCTGCGCCGAGGCCGGCAGGATGCCAACGCCCAGCCCGGCGCGCACCAGCGAGAGGATGGTGTGGCTCTGGTCGATGTACTGGGTGAAATCGGGTTTGACATCCGCCGCCCCCAGCATGGCCATGATGCGTTCGTAGAAATACTTGCCATGCGTGGGCGAATGCATGATGAAGGGCTGGCCATCGAGCTGGGTGGTGGCGATGCGGTCGTAGGCGGCCAGCGCATGACCCTGGGGCATGGCCAGCACCAGCGCTTCCTCGTCCACCAGTTGCAGTTCCAGCGGCTGGCGTGATGCGACTGGCCGCAGGAAGCCGATGTCGATGGTGTTGGCAGTGAAGGCTTCCAGTTGCGCGACCGAAATCAGTTCGAAGAGCACCACATCGATCTCGGGCAGGCTGGTGCGCGCCTGCATCAGCAACTCCGGAATCAGCTCATAGCCCGCCGCGCCGGTGAAACCCACCCGCACGCGCCCGGTCTTGCCTTGGCTGGCGCGGCGCACCGTGCTCTCGGCTTGTTCAGACAATTGCAGCAGGCGCGACGCATCGGCCAGGAAGACGCGGCCTTCGGTGGTCAGCCGCACCGTGCGGCCGACCCGCTCGAACAATTGCACGCCCAGCCTGTGTTCCAGCAGATGGATCTGCCGCGACAAGGGCGGCTGGGTCATGTTCAGCAGCGCCGCCGCACGGCGGAAATTGAGTTCGGTCGCAGCGACCACGAAACAACGGACTTGAGCCAGATCGAGCATGAGGATTCGCCGGTAAGGGGAGCGCCTGCATTATAGGCATGGCCGCTCCCGGGCGCGGCCATGATCCGCTTCAGGTGGTGAGACTGCCCTCGGGGCGCTGTCCCGCCAGGCCTTGCGCCAGGCTGGCCAGCACCATCTCGCCCATGGCCGTGCGCGATTCCACGGTGGCGCTGGCGCGGTGCGCCTGCAGCACCACCTGGTCCATCTGCAGCAAGGCGGCCGGCACGTTCGGTTCATCCACGAACACATCCAGTCCTGCCCCGGCGATCACGCCGCGCTGCAGCGCATCCACCAGGTCCTCTTCCACCACCAGCTTGCCGCGGGCGATGTTGATGAGGATGCCTTCGCGTCCCAAGGCGTCGAGCACGGCCGCATTGATGATGCCCTGCGCCTTGTCGGCGGCGGCGGCCAGTACCAGCACATCGCTCTCCCGCGCCAGTTGCAGCAGTTCCGGCTGGAACGCGTAGGGCAGGTCCTCCATGGCGCGCAGGTCGGTATAGGTGATCGGACAGCCGAACGCGGCAGCGCGCTGGGCGATGGCGCGACCAACCTTGCCCATGCCGACGATGCCCACGCGCTTGCCGCTCAGGCGCCGCGACAGCGGGATGGCCGTGGGCGACGGATGGCGCACCCAGTCGCCGCGCTGCACGAAGGCATGGCCCGGACAGATCTGCCGGCTCACCGCCAGCATCAGGCCCAGCGCCAGGTCGGCCACATCCTCGGTGAGTGCGCCGAAGGTGCCGGTGACCGGCAGCCCCTTGCTGCGGGCGTGGTTCAGGTCGACCGCGTCGGTGCCGACACCATTGACGGCCACCACCTTCAGGGCCGGCAGACTATCCATGAGCGCATTGCTGATGCCGGTGTGGCCACCGGTGATGACGCCTTCGATGACGGCGCCGTGGCGCGCGATGTAGGCCTCCTTGTCCTCCTGCTCGAACAGGCGGTGCATGTGGTAGAGGCTTTCGAGCTTGTCATTGATGGCCGGGACCAGGATGGGATTGAGCTGCAGCACGTGGCGTTTCATGAGGGGACTCCTTCTCGTTCGATGGCAATGCCGGCGGATGATGCGGGCATTCCGGCGGCACGTCCAATCCGAAAAGGCTATCAATTGATTCAGGAAATGGTGGTAGATCCGGTATCAATATCCCTCCCTATCGATTCAATCTGCACATCACCTGATAGCCAGAAAAGATTGGACGCCATGCAAGGGCGCGGCCATGATTCCCGGCATCGGCCCCCAAGAGAGCCGCGATGAACGCCGGGCGCCAACAGATCCCGCACGGGACGCATGACAAGGCCCGCCACCGCACTGGAGACAAGCATGAACCTGGGATCACCCCCGCGCCGCCACCCGCTGCCGTCCTGAGCGCGCCTTGCCGCCGCCATAACGATAACCACGAGACACGCCTTCAAGGAGCCCGACAATGCATCATGTCGACGCCGCCGACCCGGTCGGCCGCGGCAGTTCCGCCGCATCCGTTGCACCCGCTGCATCCGCCGCATCCAATGCCCCCGCCGCCGCTCAGATCGGGCAGAAGCCGACCCGTTACCGCTGGGTGGTGATGGGCCTGATCTTCCTGATCTGGGCCATCGCCTGCGCTGACCGGGCCAATTTCGGTATCGCCTTGCCCTACATGAAGAAGGAATACGGCATCACCAATACCGAAGCCGGACTGATCGTGAGCCTGTTTTCGTTTGCCTATGGCCTGGTGCAGATTCCGGTCGGGCTGATGTACAAGCGCCTGAGCGAAAAGACCACCGGCATTCTCTTTTCCGTCTTCATGCTGCTGACCTCGCTCTTCACCGGGCTCATGGGCACGACCTCTTCGGTCTTGCTGCTGCAGCTCTACCGCGTGGGGCTGGGCTTGTCCGAGGGACCGCTGGGCATCGGCTGTACCAACGTGATCAACCGCTGGTTCCCGCCCGAGGAAAAGGGCACCGCCACCGGCCTCTGGATTGCCGCCTCCAAGCTGGGCCCCCTGATCGTGCCCACGGTCTGCATCATCGTCATCCAGCTCTGGGGCTGGCGCGAAATCTTTTACGTATTTGCCGTGCCCGGCATCTTCCTGGCCATCCTGTGGTTCTTCCTGGTGACCAATTCGCCCTCCGAGAACCGTTTCTGCAATGAGGCCGAACGCCGCTACATCACCCAGGATGTCGCGGCCGGCCCCGCCACCGCCACCGCCAGCAGCCGCGCCCATGTGGGCGCGCAAGTGACGCCGATGCCCTGGCTGGACGGCATCAACCGCACCCGCCGCGTGCCACGCCTGGAAACGCTGCGCCAGGTGTTCACGTCCTGGAACGTGATCGGCGTGGCCATCGGCTATGGCTGCATGATCGGCATCAGCAATATCTTCATGTCGTGGATTCCGACCTACCTGGTCACGGTCAAGGGCTTTGCCTCGGTGAAGATGGGCTTCCTCGCCTCGGCCCCCTTCATCGGCGCGGTCGCCGGCAACATGCTCGGCGGCGTGATCTCGGACCGCCTGCTGGGCGGCCGCCGCAAGCCCATGATGCTGCTGGGTGCGCTGGGCACGGCCCTGATGACCCTGCTGCTGGTGGAAGCGCCCGACAGCGTGCTCTACCTCGGCGCCATGCTGATGCTCTCGGGCCTGATGCTGGGCATCGGCTTTGCCGGCTACTCGGCCTATCCCATGGGCCTGGCAACCAAGGCCACCTATCCGGCCGCCTTCGGCATCGTCAATTCGCTGGGCCAGATCGGTGGCGCCTGCGCACCGCTGGCCGTGGGGATGTTGCTGGACCGCTATGACTGGAGCAGCGTCTTCCTCTACATGGTGGGGACATCGCTGCTGTGCCTGGCGCTGCTGCTGAGCGTGGTCGAGCCGATCACGGTGAGGAAGGCCGGGGAGGAAGCCTGAGCGCCATCGGCCCGGGATCATCGGGACGGGCGAACAATGTTGCGGGTGAATAATATCTCATCGATATTAATAGGAATCGAATTATATATTGGACAAATGGAAGCACCCGAGGCACCCTTACGGTCCCTTTTTCCCTAAGCCGCCTCTGAGGAGACACCCATCATGCCAACCTACCGTTCCTATACCACCACCCAGGGCCGCAACATGGCCGGCGCGCGCGCGCTGTGGCGCGCCACTGGCATGAAGGATGGCGATTTCACCAAGCCCATCATCGCGGTGGTCAACTCCTTCACCCAGTTCGTGCCCGGCCACGTCCACCTGAAGGACCTGGGACAGCTGGTGGCGCGCGAGATCGAGGCGGCCGGCGGCGTGGCCAAGGAATTCAACACCATCGCCGTCGATGACGGCATCGCCATGGGTCACGACGGCATGCTGTACTCGCTGCCCTCGCGCGACCTGATCGCCGACTCGGTGGAATACATGGTCAACGCCCACTGCGCCGACGCCATGGTCTGCATCTCCAACTGCGACAAGATCACCCCGGGCATGCTGATGGCCGCCATGCGCCTGAACATCCCCGTGGTCTTCGTCTCCGGCGGCCCGATGGAAGCCGGCAAGGTCATCAAGACCGTCAACACCGACAAGAAGGTCATCAAGCTGGACCTGGTGGACGCCATGATCCAGGCCGGCGACAAGAACATCTCGGACGCCGACGTGGCCGAAGTGGAACGCTCGGCCTGTCCCACCTGCGGTTCCTGCTCGGGCATGTTCACCGCCAACTCGATGAACTGCCTGACCGAAGTGCTGGGCCTGTCGCTGCCGGGCAATGGCACCATCGTCGCCACCCACGCCGACCGCAAGGAACTGTTCCTGCGCGCTGGCCGCCTGATCGTCGAACTGGCCAAGCGCCACTACGAACAGGACGACTACAGCATCCTGCCGCGCAACATCTGCACCAAGGAAACCTGGGAAAACGCCATGACCCTGGACGTCTCCATGGGCGGCTCCACCAACACCGTGCTGCACCTGCTGGCTGCCGCGCACGAAGCCAAGGTGGAATTCACCATGGCCGACATCGACCGCATCTCGCGCCGCGTGCCCTGCCTGTGCAAGGTCGCCCCGATGACCAACAAGTACCACATCGAAGACGTGCACCGCGCCGGCGGCATCATCTCCATCCTGGGCGAACTGGCCCGCGCCGGCTTGCTGGACACCTCCCGTCCCACCGTGCACAGCAAGACCCTGGGCGAAGCCATCGAGAAGTTCGACATCCGCGTTTCCAGCGATCCGGCCGTGCACAAGCTGTTCCGTGCTGCGCCCGGCGGCGTGCCCACGCAGGTGGCCTTCTCGCAGGAAGAGCGCTTCGAGGCCAACGACCTGGACCGCGCCAACGGCTGCATCCGTGATCGTGAACACGCCTACTCGCAGGATGGCGGCCTGGCCGTCCTCTACGGCAACATTGCCGAGAAGGGTTGCATCGTCAAGACGGCGGGCGTGGATGAAAGCATCCTGAAGTTCTCCGGCACCGCACGCGTCTTCGAAAGCCAGGACGCCGCCGTGGAAGGCATCCTGGGCGACAAGGTCAAGGCCGGCGATGTCGTCATCGTGCGCTACGAAGGCCCCAAGGGCGGCCCCGGCATGCAGGAAATGCTGTATCCGACCTCGTACATCAAGTCCAAGGGCCTGGGCAAGGCGTGCGCGCTGTTTACCGATGGCCGCTTCTCCGGCGGTTCCTCCGGCCTGGTGATCGGCCACGCCTCCCCGGAAGCGGCTGAAGGCGGCGCCATCGGCCTGGTGGAAGAGGGCGACATGATCGACATCGACATCCCCAACCGCACCATCAACCTGCGCATCTCCAGCGACGACCTGGCCAAGCGCCGCACCGCCATGGAAGCCCGTGGCGACGCCGCCTGGCAACCGGGCAACCGCCAGCGCGTGGTCTCGCAGGCGCTGCAGGCCTATGCGGCGCTGACCACGTCGGCTGATCGTGGCGCGGTGCGTGATCTGTCGCAATTGAAGCGCTGATCTGTTGATCTGCCTGAAATGACAAAGCCGCCCGGTGCATGCCGGGCGGCTTTTTTTGCGCCCGCAGTCCGGGCGCGCTACCTCCGCGCTTCAGGCCTTGAGCTCAGGCCGCATATGCGTCGCCGCAAAGGCCAGTCCCTCCTCGAATGAACTCAGCACCATGTCCACCTGATCCTTGACCACGCCAGCCTCTACCTCTTCGCTGAAGAACGAGGGGCGGATCGTCGCCAGCAGCGCCTGCGGAATGGCTGCGCGCAGCGTGCGCACCTGCTCTTGCCAGCGCGCCAGGCTCTCGCGCAGCGGATAGACCAGGAACACGATGGAGACCAGCTCGGCCTTGCTGCTGTCGGGCTGCTCGTCCTCCGGACGGTCCAGCGTGATGCTGCGGGCGTCGATGCCGGTCATGCGCAGCGCATGCACCAGCAGTTCGCAGAGCAGGTCGTCGCGCTCATGATCGAGCCCCGCGCACAGCACCACCGAGCCCACCGGCACATCCAGCGAGCCTTGCCAGCGTCCCAGCCGGGCCTGGCGCAGTTCGCGCAGGTGGGCGCCGACGCTGCTGTTGAGCAGCGGCACTTCGCGCCGGCGGCGCAGGCTCTTGGGCGTGCCGGGGGTCTGCATCAGGGTTTCGGTCAGTTGCGAGATGGAACTGAGCAGGCGGTTCTGCTGCGGCCCTTCGATGCGGCCCTCGCGGAAATCCACTGCGGCCAGCGCCAGGCCGGGCAAGAGCACCTGGTCGCAGTACTTGGCGAAGCTCTGCTTTTGCAGATGACGGCGCGCATCGCGGATGATGGCGTCGGATTCGCCGGCCAGGGCGCGCTGGTAGAAGCGTTCGGCATGGCTCATGTCGGGCGCTTCGCCCAGGAGGATGCTGATGGGTTCCAGCGCGGCGACGTGGCGTCCCGCCACCACCAGGCATAGCGTCAGCGGGGTCGACAGCAACAGGCCGATCGGTCCCCACAGGCTGCCCCAGAACAGCGCCGAGACGATCACCGCCAATGGCGACAGCCCCGAACTATGGCCATAGATGCGCGGTTCGATGAAGTTGGCCACGATCACTTCCAGGCAGCCGTAAAAGGCCAGGAAGGACAAGGCCAGCCACCAGCCCGGATCGATGGCTGCAATGAAGATGGCGATCATCACCCCCGAAGCCAGCGCGCCCAGGTAAGGCACGAAGCGCAGCACGCCGGCCAGCGTGCCCCACAGCACCGCATGCGGCACGCCGCCGGCGGCCAGGACCGCGCCCATGATCAGGCCGAACGCCAGGTTGACCAGGAACTGCGAGAAGAAGAAGCGCGACACCCCTTCGGCCGCGTCACCCAGCGCCTGCATGGTGCGGCTCATCTCGGTGAGGCCGGCCAGGCGGATCAGGCGCTCGCGCAGCGATTCCTGTTCCAGCAGGATGAACACCAGCAGCACCAGCACGATACCGGCCTGGCCGATCGGTCCCCAGGCCAGCGCAAAGAGGCGCTTGATCGCCCCTCGCACCGACATGCGGGTATCGGCTTCGGCCGCAGGCGCCGGCGCAGTGGCGGCGGCATGGCTGGCCTTCTTGCCGCTGCGGGTGGTTTCCGGCACCGGCTGCGGGATCACCGCGCTCAGTTCCGCTTCCAGCCGCGCGAAGGGGCGCTCGGTCATGGCGCGCACGCTTTCCACCTTGTCCTGGATGGCTTCGCGGTACTGCGGCAGGTCACTGGTGACGCTGACCAGCTGGAAGGCCAGCACCACCGCCAGCGCCACCAGGCAGGAGCCCACCAGCAGCACCGAGACGATGGCTGCCCCCGCGCGGTTCAGGCCGAGCGCATCGAGCTTGCGCACCAGCGGCAGGATGATCAGGCTGGCAATGCCGGCCACCGCCAGCGGCGCCAGGATCTCGCGGCCGAAATAGAGCATGCCCAGCGCGACAGCAGCGCCCAGCAGGGTGGTGGAATTGAAACGGGAGAGCGCGGAAGCTTTGCTGTGGATAGTCATGGCGTGTTGAGCTTGGCCTGAGGGGCAGGGGGCAGCGCGAGTATAGCAATGCCCGCCGGGCTGGCGTGGCGGCGTCGGCAGAAGTTTTTTTGCTGCGGGCTGATCCGTTTTCGGAAGTCGAGGGTCAAGGCAGATGAGAACGCTTCTTTTTTGCATCCGGAAGCGTATCCCCATCTTGTCCATCATTCATCGATCCGAAAGGTAAGCACCATGCGGCAGGCACAGCGCCACTGGCAGTCCAGCGAGTTTTCTTCCCCTCTTTGCACCCGTCCCACCGCCGTCGCGCAAGCCGCGCGCCTGCTGGTCCTGGGCACATTGCTGGCGGCGCCGGCCGCGTTCGCCCAGGACAGCGGCACGGCCCAGGACGCCAGCCTGCCCACCGTGACCGTCACCGGCCGCAGTGATACCGGCCTGCCCGCAGCCTATGCCGGTGGCCAGGTGGCGCGTGGCGGCGGCCTGGGCGTACTGGGTACGCAGGACGTGCTCGATACTCCCTTCTCGACCCTGAACTACACCGTCGAAGGCATCAAGAACCTGCAAGCCCGCACCGTGGGCGATGTCATCACCAGCGAAGCCTCGGTGCGCAACACCAACGGCGATGGCGGCTTCGGCGACAGCTACCAGATCCGTGGCCTGCCGGTGTCGGTCAATGACACCGGCTTCAATGGCCTCTATGGACTGGTCTCGCTGAGCCGTATGTCCACCGCCATGCTGGAGCGGGTGGAAGTGCTCAAGGGACCCGGCACCCTGATGTATGGCATGGGTCCGGCCGGCGGCGTGGGCGGCGCGATCAACCTGGTCAGCAAGCGCGCTGGCGAGGAACCGGTTTCCAGCCTCACCGCGACCTATGTGGGCAGCGCCCAGCTGGGCCTGCAGGGCGACATCGGCCGGCGTTTCGGCCAGGACAAGGAATGGGGCATCCGCGTCAATGCGCTCTATGCCGATGGCCGCACCAGCGTGGCCGACAACCGTCAGCAGCAGAGCATGGGTTCGCTGGCGCTGGACTATACCGGGCGCAAGCTGCGCTGGACCCTGGACGCCTACACCCAGCACGAAGACACCCGCAACTTCCGGCCGCAGTTCAGTATCGGCACCACCAGCATGCCATCGGCCCCGGCGGGCGACAGCAATCTCTATCCCGGCAATACCTTGCAGATCGACGACAAGGTCGTGGCAACCCGGCTGGAATACGATCTCACCGAGCAATTGACTGCCTATGGCGCGATCGGCTACCACGAAGGCGCGACGGCGCAGAGCTTCCCCAGCGCCACCATCACCGGCCTGGATGGCGCGACCTCGGTGCGCAATGGCTACTACGACCAGAAGGTCGTCAGCACCTCGGCCGATGTCGGCCTGCGCGCGCGCTTTGCCACCGGGCCGGTGCAGCATACCCTGAGCATGGCGGCCAATACGCTGGACCAGCAGACCAGCTACTTCTACTTCGTCAACGCCACCGGCGTGGCGTCCAACCTGTACCAACCCGCTCCGCTGGCCCCGGTCACCGCCGCCCGTGGCGAACCCCTGCCGCAGAGCCAGACGCGCCTGAGCGGCCTGGCGCTGACCGATACCCTGTCCATCGCCGATGGTCGCCTGCTGCTCACCGGCGGCCTGCGCCGCCAGCAGGTCTACAGCAACAGCTTCAGCACCCGCTCCAGCAGCAACAAGATCGGCTATTCGCCGGTGCTGGGCGTGGTGGTCAAGCCGCTGGAAAACCTCTCGCTGTATGCCAACTACACCGCCGGCCTGTCGGCGGGCGGCTTTGCCGGCGCCCAGTACGCCAATGCCGGCCAGGCCTTTGCACCCTACAAGACCAAGCAGTATGAAAGCGGCGTGAAGCTCGACTGGGGACGCGTCACCACCACCGCCGCGGTGTTCCAGATCGAACGCGCCAACAGCTCCACGGCCGTGGTCGGTTCGCAGACCTTCGCCACCCAGGATGGCCGCGCGCGCGTGCGCGGGCTGGAGCTGTCAGCCTATGGCGAAGCGCAGCGCGGCCTGCGTCTCATGGCCAGCGGCACCTTCTTCGAGACGCGCCAGTCGCATACCGTGGGTGGAACCAATGACGGCAAGGAGATCGGCGCCGTGCCCAAGCACAACTTCAACCTCGGGGCAGACTGGGACACGCCGTGGCTCCAGGGCCTGGCGCTCAATACGCGCATCATCAACACCGGCGCGAGCTGGTACAGCGACGCCAATACCGTCAAGGTGCCAGGCTGGACCCGCATGGACCTGGGCGCGCGCTACACCAGCCGGTTGGGCGGCCAGACCATCACCTATCGCGCCAACCTGGAAAACCTGTTCGACAAGCATTACTGGATCATGCAGAACGGCTATGCCGGCTACGGCGCAGGTCGCACGCTGGTGTTATCGGCACAGGTGGACTTCTGATGTGATCGCGCCGCGCTGGTCTCGGCGCAGAGCCTGTGGTGGGCTCTTCCCCGTTGCTGGCGCGGCGTTCCAGGCTGGAGGGAGAAATCGAGGGCGCGTGAGCTTCTCACGCGGCCTTGTTCAGGTGGACCTTCTACGCTGACCTTTTCTGCACCATCACGCTGCCGGCTGTTCATACAGCTCCAGCGGCAAGCCATCGGGATCGGCGAAGAAGGTGAAGCGCTTCTCCGTGTATTCATCGACGCGGATCTCTTCCACCGCCACGCCCTGTGATTCCAGCCAGGCCTTGGCGGCGGCCACGTTTTCCACGGCAAAGCAGAGATGGCGCAGGCCGCAGGCCTCGGGCCGCGAAGGCCGCGCTGGGGGCGCGGGAAAGGAGAACAGTTCCAGTTGCCCGCCGGAGGGCAGGGCCAGGTCCAGCTTCCAGGACTGGCGCGCCTCGCGGTAATGTTCGGCCACGACGCGCAGGCCCAGCAGGTCGACGTAGAAGGCGCGCGAGGCGGCATAGTCTGAACAGATCAGGGCGACGTGATGGATGGCTTGCAGTTGCATGGGCGTTTCCTGATACGAAAAGTTAGGGTTTGCCGGGCCGGCGGTGCGCCAGCGGTGCGCAGACGGCGCGTACTTTGTCGCGCAGCCAACGATGCGCCGGGTCCAGTTCCACCCGTGGATGCCACATCAGCGACACGATGATGGGCTCCAGCGGCAGCGGCAGTTCGAACACATGGATGCCAGCGGCGCTGCCGTCCTTGCGCTCTGCACCGGCGCGGGTGAGGAAGGAGCCCGGCACCATCGTCACCAGGTCCGAGGTGCGCACCACCGCCAGCGCACCGGGAAAGCTCGGCACCACCGCCACCACCCTGCGCACCAGCCCGCGCGCGGCCAGCGCCTCGTGCAGCGGACCTGCGGCCACGCCGCGTGGCGAGGCGCTCACGTGATCAAAGGCGCAGTAGCGTTCGGCGCTGACCCGGCGCAGCGCTGCCAGCGGATGGCCGGTGCGCACCGCTCCCACGAAGCGATCGCGGAACAGCGTCTGCAGGCGCACCTCCGGCCCCATCTCGCTGGCCACGCCAATCTCCAGGTCGGCGCTACCCTCGCGCAGCGGCACTGGCCCGCGCTCCACCTTGGGCACGAAGCGCAGCCGCACCAGTGGCGCCTCTGCGGTCACGGCCTCGATCAACTGGGCGCCCAGGGCTTCGATGAAACCATCGTTGGCGCGGATGCTGAAGTCGCGCTCCAGCCGGCTCAGGTCCAGCTCCGGCACCGACGGGCGCAGCACCGAACGCGCTTCGTGGACCACATTGCGCACGCGTTCGCGCAGCGCTTCGGCGCAGGGGGTGAGCACCATCTGGCGTCCGGCGCGCACCAGCAGCGGGTCGCCGGTGGCTTCGCGCAGCCGCGTGAGGGTGCGGCTCATGGCCGAGGCGCTCAGGCCGAGCCGACGCGCTGCGCCGGCCACGCTGGCTTCGGCGATGAGGGCATCGAGGGCGATGAGCAGGTTCAGGTCGGTTCCAGTCATGACGGGGATGCTAGCACGATCGCGCCAGACATGGCGTCGCATGCAATGATCCATTGCAAGCCATGCGTCTTCCGCCTTGTCTGCCGGATGGCTATAGTGAAGGCCTGTCCCGCTTTTTGCCGATCCCCGCCATGGAACTGTTCTCCGACCACCCCAACGATGAAGGCTTGCCCGGCAAGCAACGCCGCCGCGCCATGCTGGCCGTCATGACCGCCACCACCATGGCCGTCTTCGACGGCACCATCATCAATGTGGCGCTGCCCCAGATCAGCCAGGCCCTGCAGACCTCGGCAGCCGTGTCGATCTGGGTGTCCAATGCCTATCTGCTGGCCACGGCCATGACCCTGGCGGCCTTTGCGGCGCTGTCCTCGCGCATCGGTTTTCGCGCCCAGTTCAGCGCCGGGCTGGCGGTGTTCACGCTGGCCTCGCTGGGCTGTGCGCTGTCGGGCTCGGTGACCTTGCTGATACTCATGCGCATCCTGCAGGGGCTGGGCGGCGCGGCCATGCTCAGCATTGCGCCGGCGATCCATCGCACCATCTTCCCCAATCGTCTGCTGGGCCGCATCCTGGGTCTGAATGCCGTGCTGGTGGCCGCCAGCACGGCAGTGGGGCCGGTGCTGGGCGGCACCTTGCTGGCCATGCTGGGCTGGGAATGGATCTTCGCCATCAATGTGCCGCTGGGCGTCTTGGCGGTGTGGCTGGCCTGGAACGCCGTGCCCGATACGCGCAAGCCGGCCCAGGCCGCCTTCGACCTGGCCGGCGCACTCTGGTCGGCGCTCGCGATGGGGGCGCTGATCATGGCCGCCGATACCTGCGCGCGTTTCGCCGAACCCGGCCAGGGCAGTGGGGCCGCCTTCACCGCCGCCGCCTATGCTGTCACGGCGCTGCTGGCGGGCCTGGCCTTTGTGCGCGGCCAGCGTCGTGCCGCTGATCCATTGTTGCCGCTGGACATCTTCGCCAACCCACGCTTCTCGCTGGCCGCGCTGACCTCACTGGCTTCCTTCGTGGGGCAGGGCATTGCCTTCGTGGCCCTGCCTTTCCTGTTCCAGAACGCCTATGGCTATACGGCCTTCGAATCGGCGGCCTTGTTCACGCCCTGGCCGCTGGGCATCGTGCTGGTCGCGCCCCATGCTGGCCGGCTGGCCGACCGTCATTCGCCGGCGCTGTTGTCCAGCCTGGGGCTGGCGCTCTTTGCGCTGGGGCTGGTGCTGCTGGCCTTGCTGCCCGATCAGGCCCAGCCTTGGGATATCGGCTGGCGTGCGCTGGTCTGCGGCATGGGTTTCGGATTCTTCCAGAGTCCCAACAACCGCGAGATGCTCGGCAATGTGTCGCGCGAGCGCAGCGGCAATGCCTCGGGGGTGCTGGCCATCATGCGTACCTTCGGGCAATGCCTGGGGGCGGCGCTGCTGGGCGTGATCCTGGCCGTGCGGACTGCCGCCGCCGTGGCGCAGGGCGAGTTGCAGATGAATCCCGTCCAGGATGGCGAGGCGATCCGTATCGCACTGTGGCTTGCGGCAGCGGCCACCGCGCTGGCGACGGCAGTGAGCGCCAGCCGTCTGCGTCGCAAGGCTGAATCGCCCGCCTGATGAGCTTTTGCGGGCGATGGTGCAGAAAACGTCAGCGCCGCCGAATGTATGGACAAAACTGAAATGTACGTAAAATCTAGATTTTATAGAACCCGTAAAGCATCGCTAATCCTCGCTTTGGCGTAACCGGCAGGAGCATAGACTGGCTCCTGCTTGTCGGCGTTCTTTCTGCCACATTTGCAACAATAACCATCACAACGCAAACCTCCCCCGACGCCAGTCTCAAGCAGAGGTTCTGCAGTCCGTCTCCCGGCAAGCACCGTCAAACTTCTCTCCGGCCTCATCCTTGAGTCGGCCGGAGGATATCGTATAGGGGACACACTATGGGCAATCTGAAAGTCGTCACCAGGCTGGCATTGGGCTTTGGCCTCATCCTGGTATTTCTGCTGAGCATTTCCGCACTGGGTTTATATGGTATGGCGCGCGTCAATGATGCGCTCACCGACATCACCGACGTCAACAATGCCGAGATCAAGCTGGTCACTGCCTTGCGCAATGCGCTGAGTCAGCGCGCATTGGCTATCCGCAACATTGCCTTGCTCGATGAGCAGGCCGACATGCAGGTGGAATCGCAGACCCTGGCGCGCCAGGAAAAATTGTATGCCGATGCGTATGCCGCATTGGACAAGATGTTCACCACCGAAGCTGCCACCACCGAGCGCGAGCGGCAGTTGCTGGTGCAGATCAAGAACGATGAGGCGGCGACCTTGCCGCTGATGGCCAAGGCCGTGCAGCTAGGCCTGGAAAACAAGGCGGCCGAGGCGGGCAAGATGCTCATCACCCAGGTGCGCCCCAAGCAGCAGGCCTGGATCAAGTCGCTCACTGAGCTGGCGGAGTTCGAGGACCAGCTCAACGATGAAGCCGCCACGAGCGCGCGCAACACCTATGCCTGGCTGCGCATGGTGACAGTGGCCGCAGCGCTGGCCGCGCTGCTGGTCGGTGTGGCGGCCTCGGCGCTGATTGCCCGCAGCATCCTGCGCCAGCTCGGCGCCGAACCCTCCGAGGCGCAAGCCGTCGCGCGTGACATCGCCAGCGGCGACCTGACCGCCACGGTGCGCGTGCGCGAGGGCGACAGCTCCAGCCTGATGGCCTCGATCGAACAGATGCGTTACCAGTTGAATGTGATCGCGCACGGCATCAAGTCCGCCGCCGAGACCATCTCGGTGGCCAGCGGCCAGATCGCCCAGGGCAACTTCGACCTGTCGCAGCGCACCGAAGAGCAGGCTGCCTCTCTGGAAGAGACCGCCGCCAGCATGGAAGAGCTGACCACCACCGTGCGCCAGAACACCCAACACGCCAGCGAGGCGCTGCGCCTGTCGGGCGGCGCCACCGAGACCGCCGCGGCGGGCAGCCAGGCCTTCGACCGCGTGGTGCAGACCATGGACCGCATCACCGCCAGCAGCAGCAAGATGTCCGACATCATCAGCGTCATCGAAGGCATCGCCTTCCAGACCAATATCCTGGCGTTGAATGCGGCGGTGGAAGCCGCGCGCGCCGGCGAGCAGGGACGCGGCTTTGCGGTGGTGGCGTCGGAAGTGCGTTCGCTGGCCCAGCGCAGTGCGGTGGCGGCCAAGGAGATCAAGGAGCTGATCGGCGAATCGATGTCGCACGTCGGAGCCGGTTCGCAGCTGGTCAGCGACGCCGGCCAGCAGATGGCCCAGATCGTGGCCTCGGTGCAACGATTCGGCGAGATCATGAATAACATTGCCACCGCCACCCAGGAACAGGGCAGCGGCATCGAGCAGATCAATACGGCCATGGTGCAGATGGACCAGGTGACCCAGCAGAACGCCGCCCTGGTGGAAGAGGCCAGCGCCGCTGCGCAGTCGCTGTCGCAACAGGCCAGCGGCTTGCTGAAGGTGGTCTCGGTGTTCAAGATCCGCCAGGACCGATCACTGGCCGCGCCGCTGGAACAGGCGGCGCTGACGCGCACACCGGGGATGCCGGGGATGCCGGCACTGCATTGAGGAGCGTGTTCTTCGCTGTGCCGATCCGGTCAGGCCGGATCCGCACAGTTCCGCTCAGGTCGGATCAGCTGGAAGCGCCGTCTTCGTCATCCTCGTCCTTGGGCACGAAGACCATGCCGGTCTTGGCGTTGTAATCCATCAGGCCGGCATAGCGCCCCCAGGCGATCATGGTCTCGAAGGTCTTTTCGGGATTGTCGTAGGGCAGGGCGCTGCCGATGTCCTTCAACACACGCTCGGCCTCGATTTCCTCGGCCTCGCCCAGCAAGGCCAGGATGATGTGGAAGATGCGCAGCTTGTAGACCTGCTCGGCAAAGATGGCGCGCTGGCCCAGGCGGTCGGCGGCCACGAAGCGGCGGCCCAGGTCGGTCAGGTAGACCTCTTGCTTGGGCGTATCCACCAGTTCCAGGATTTCCGCCGCCTTCACGGTGGCGATGGTCTCGCCGAATTCCTTGCCGATCTCGTCGGAGATGTCGTAGATGTTGTTCAGTTCCGGCTCGTCGTGCAACAGGCTCATCAGGCCCAGGATCTGGCCCACCGGGATCAGCGGGATCGACTCCATGCGCTTGCGTCCGCGCGAGATCGGCTCGCCCGGCACATGCACTTCCGGCGGCAGGTCGGGCAGGGTGAGGGTGGTGATGGCTTCGTGGATGATATTGACCAGGCGCTGGAATTCCGGGCTCTTGGTATCGCGCGGATAGGGCAGGGGATTGTCCAGCACCAGGCCCAGGCGGCCCGGACGCGGAAACACCACGACGATGCGCGTGGCCATTTCCACCGCTTCCTCGATGTTGTGGGTGACCATGAAGATCGAGGTCAGGCCGCTGTCGGGCGCACGCCACAGGCTGATCAGTTCCTGGCGCAGGTTCTCTGCGGTCAGCACGTCCAGGGCGCTGAAGGCTTCGTCCAGGCACAGGAGCTTGGGCTTGGACACCAGCGCGCGCGCAATGCCCACGCGCTGGCGCATGCCCCCCGAGAGTTCACGCGGATAGGCGCTGTGGTAGTTGCCCAGGCCGATCAGTTCGATGGCGCGGTCCACCGCCGCATCGCGTTCTTCGCGGGTCGGATTGTGCGACATCAGGCCCACGGCCACATTCTGTTCCACCGTCAGCCAGGGATAGAGCGCGAAGGTCTGGAACACCACCGAGGCATCGCGATTGACGCCATACAGCGGTTTGCCCGCGGCCATGGTGTGGCCCGAGCTGGGTTCCACCAGGCCGGTCAGGCAGCGCAGGATGGTCGACTTGCCCGAGCCGGACTGACCCAAGAGGGCCAGCAGTTCACCTTCGTGGACGGCCAGGTCGATGTTGTCCAGCACCTTGAGCTCGTGGCCGCCGGCGGTGTTATAGGATTTGCTGACGGCGCACAGTTCAGCGACGGCGGGACGTTGTTGCGGAGAAGTCATGGTCATGGCGTGGCTCAAGGTCAATCGAGACGGAAACGGCGTTCGGCGAAGGCATACAGGCGACGCCAGACAAACTTGTTCATCAGCACGACGAACATGGACATCACGCCGATGCTGGCGATGATGAGAGGCGTATCACCGGACTTGGTGACCGCCGAGATATAGGCGCCCAGGCCATCGGCCTTGAGCGAGACATCGCCCCAGCTGGCCAGTTCAGCCACGATGGAAGCATTCCAGGCGCCGCCGGCGGCGGTACACGCACCGGTCACCCAGAACGGGAAGATGGCCGGCAGGATCAGGGTCTTCCACAGGTTCCAGCGCGACAGGCCATACATGCGGGCGGCTTCCTTCAGGTCATTGGGAATGGCCATGGCCCCGGCAATCACGTTGAAGAGGATGTACCACTGCGTGCCCATGGCGATCAACAGGATGCTGCCCCAGTTCATGCTCACGTTGGCGGCCACGAACCAGCCCACCACCAGCGGGAAGGTCATGTTGACCGGGAAGGACGCGCCGATCTGCGCCAGCGGCTGGGCGAAGCGGGCGATGTGCGGCTTGGAGCCGATCCACACGCCTACCGGGGTCCAGATGAGGGTGGCAATCACCGTCATGGCCAGCACCCGCAGCATGGTCAGGAAACCCAGCCAGACGATGTGGCCGAACAGGCTCCAGCTCATCGCGCCATGCAGTGCATCGATGGCCGCCACCAGCCCGCGCAGCGCTTCGAAGATCAGCAGGCCGCAGATCAGGCCCGTCAGCACGCGCTTGGTCCAGCGTTCGCGGGTGATGCGGGCCGGTGTCGGTGCGGCCGAGGTGCCCGGACGGTGGCGCGCCAGCCAATCGCCCAGCGGCTGCCAGCATTTCTCATCGAGCCAGGTGAAGACGTAGGAGCCGCGCAGCAGGTCATAGACCCAGGAGGTCGGCGGCGAGCTCGATTCGGTCAGCTCGATCTTGAACTTGTCGGCCCAGGCCAGGAGAGGACGCCAGACCAGCTGGTCGCTCACCAGGATCAGCGCCAGCATGGCGATGACCGCCCACAGCGCCGCCGTATGGTCGCCCTGGTCGATGGCCTGGGCCATGTAGGAACCCAGGCCGGGCAGCTTCAGGTCCTTGTTCATGACGCTGATGGCCTCGCTCTGCGCCACGAAGAACCAGCCGCCGCCGAAGGACATCATCGAATTCCAGATCAGGCTGTGCGCCGAGGCCGGCAGTTCCACGGTGCGGAAGCGCTGCCAGGCCGTGAGGCGATAGGTGGTGGCGGCTTCCTGCATGTCGGTCGGGATGGTGACCATGGAGTGATAGAAGCCGAAGGCCATGTTCCACACCTGGCCAGTGAAGATGGCGAAGATGGCCGCGCATTCCACGCCCATCAAGCTACCCGGGAACAGCGCCATGAAGCCGGCCACGGTGGCCGAGAGGAAACCCAGCACCGGCACCGATTGCAGGATATCGAGGGCCGGCAGGATGAGGGCGCGCGCACGGCGGCTCTTGGCGGCCAGGTAGCCGGTGCCGATGGCGAAGAATAACGAAAACGCGAACGCGATCCACATGCGCAGCAGTGTGCGCCCGGCGTAATAGGGGATCATGGCCGGCGAGCTGTCCACCTCCAGCTGGTCGGACGGGTCGAAGTGGACCAGCATGCCCTTACCGAAGTGCAGGGCGCTCCACAGCAGGCCGAACAGCACCGCCAGCACCAGCGCATCGATCCAGCCGAAGCCAGGCTTGACTTCTTCATAGGCCGTCAGCTGCGGCGAGGTGGTCTTCATTTTCATGGCGGCAAGGCGGGATGGCGGTGGTGGCTGGGCAAGGAGTGTTCAGGTGGTTGCGGGCCGGTCTGGCCTGATCGGTCGGACCAGGCGTCCCCGAGGACTGGCGGCGCAACTGTAACAACAAATTCTGACAGTTTCTTGACCAGCCCGTCGGCTGTCGCACAAATGCCAAGTATCGACACTGGAACGCATCTCATGCCTATTGATGAAATGCGTTCCAATGACAACCGGCGCCGGGGCAGCAAGCCCGGGCGCCGGTGTAGATGAGGTGTGCTGATCGGGCCGGATGGCCGTCTCAGTGAGGTTCTAGGCGGTGGCAGCCGTCGCGGCCTTCCTCGGAATCAGGCTCCACATCGCCAATCCACTGAGCAACAACAAGCCCGCCAGGATATAGAGCGCGATATCCATGTTGCCGGTCCGTGTCTTGACCAGCCCGATCAGCCAGGGGCTGACGATGCCGCTGGTAATGCCCACGCTGGAAATGAAGGCGATGCCCGGGGCGATGGTCTGCGCGGGCAACAGGCCCGGCGGCAGCGACCAGAAGATGGGCAGGGCCGCGAAGATCAGCACCGCCGCCACCGACAGCAGGCCCAGCGAGACCGCAAAGCTGGAGGGATGCAGCGTCAGCGCCGCCAGCGCCAGTGCGCCGCCGGTGGTGCAGACGGCGAAGTGGCCGTGACGCTCATTGCGGCGGTCGGAACGGCGCGCGATCAGGATCAGGCCGACTGCACCGATGGCATTGGGAATGACGCTATAGAGCGAAACCTCGACCACGTCCTTGATACCAAAGTCGCGGATCATCAGCGGCATCCAGAAGTTCAGCGTCAGCGAGCCGCAGGTCAGGGCGAAGTAGATGAAGGCGAACAGGTAGGTGGTGCGATGCGACAGCGCCTGCCTGAGCGCGGCCAGCGAATGGCCGCTGACATGGTGGGTGCGCAGCGCTTCCTGTTGGTGACGGGCCTGCAGGAAGCTGCGTTCTTCCGGGCTGAGCCACTTGGCCTGGGCCGGCCCGTCGGCCAGCAGGAAGATCGCCAGCAGGCCCAGCACCACCGCCGGCGCGCCTTCGATGGCAAACATCCATTGCCAGCCGTACAGCCCCATCACGCCGGCCATGTCACGCATGATCCAGCCTGAGACCAGTCCCCCCAGCACCCCCGCCACGGCCACGCCGGCAAAGAAGATGGCCATCACCGCCGCACGGCGGCGGGCCGGGAACCAGTAGCTGAGATAGAGCACGATGCCGGGGAAGAAGCCGGCCTCGAACACCCCCAGCAGGAAGCGCAGCGTATAGAAGTGGGCCGCATCGGTCACCGCCATCATGCCCACCGAGGCCAGTCCCCACAGCACCATGATGCGCGAGAAGGTGCGGCGCGCGCCGAAGCGCGCCAGCGCCATGTTGCTGGGCACTTCAAAGAGTACGTAACCGACATAGAAGATCGCTGCGCCCAGGCCATACATGGCGTCGCTGAAGCCCAGGTCCTGCTTCATCTGCAGTTGCGCAAAGCCGATGTTGATGCGGTCCAGGAAGGAGACCACATAGCAGATGAAGAGGAAGGGGATGATGCGCAGCCAGACCTTGCGGTAGATCGCGTCTTCGGCCTGGCTGGCAAGGCTGGGGGTGGTGGACAGCGTCGCGCCGCCCGAGGATGGGGTCATCATGGTTGTCTCCGTTGTGTCGGCGCCTGGGGCGCTCTTCTGGATATCGTTGTAGGAATCGTGCAGGCATCGTGCTGCGGTGACAGCCCGGTTCCCGGCCGGGCATGTCGTCAGCGACTGCGCGCTCAGGCCGCTTCCGCCAGGGGCGCGGCGACGCCGGCGCGGGCGCTGCGCATGGCGTCGAGCAGCACGTCGTGGCCGCCGATGTGATTGCACAGCAGCAGGATCAGGCGCGCATTGACGGCCTGGCTGGCTTCATCGTCCAGTCCGCGATGCATCTCGATGAGGGCTTCATAGAAGTCGTCCGGGCGGCTCAGGTTGGGGGCGGTGTTGAGGTTCATGCAGGTCTCCAGTGTTGATGTTGTTGGTCGGTCTTGCGTTTGCCTATGCCTATGCGGCCAGCGCCTGTGCGGCATTGGTTGTGTTGGTGGTGTGGGTGGCGTGTCCGGTGGCGCGCAGCAGCGCCTGCGCGACGGCTGCCGCGTCGGCGCTACGCCAGCGGGCGCTGACATGCTGGTCGGGGCGGATCAGGTAGCAACTGCCCGGGTGGGCGTCGTAGCGCTGGGCCGCCAGCGTGTCGATGTCCTGCACCTGGATGGCTTGGCCAGCGAGCGTCTGCAGCACCCGTTCATCCTCTTGCGTGGCGGCCTGCGCACTGATGAAGAGCAGCCTCAGTGCGTCAGGCTGGGCCAGCGCCGCCAGTGCTTGCCGCGTGGCGGCGGGCAACTGGGCCGGTGCGGCAAAGATCATCAGCACGAAGCGGTCACCCAGTTGCGGCAACAGCCAGGCCGGCTGGCCTGCCTGCAGCAGGGGCGCATCGCAGCAGGGGGCGCCGGGCCGCATCGGGCCGGTGAAGGCTACAGCCTCTGGCGCGGCGGCCTGGTCCGGCGTGTTCAGCGGTGACTGGTCCAGCGTGGCCGGCAGCGACAGCCGGCCGCTGTTGACCAAGCGGCGGGCGAAGGCATGCTCGCGCGCCAGGCCCAGGACGGCGTCGCGGAAGGCGCGGCTGACCGCGCTCTTGGGTGTGATGAAATCGGTGGAGCGGGTGGAATTGAGCAGGTTCTCGTCGGCGGCATATTCGCGCTCGCTGGCATAGCTGTCCAGCAGGCTGTCGGGAGCCTTGCCTTGCAGCACATGGGCCAGTTTCCAGGCCAGGTTCTCGGCGTCCTGGATGCCGCTGTTGGCCCCACGCGCGCCGAAGGGTGAGACGCAATGCGCGGCATCGCCCACGAACAGCACCCGGCCGTGGCGGAAGCGCTCCATGCGCACGCACGAGAAGGTATAGACGCTGACCCATTCCAGCGAGAAGGACACCTCCTCGCCCAGCAATGCGCGCACCCGCGGGATGACGCGCTCGGGGGTCTTTTCCAGCACCGGATCGGCGTCCCAGCCAAGCTGGAAGTCGATGCGCCAGACGTCGTCGGGCTGGCGGTGCAGCAGCACCGATTGCTGCGGATGGAAAGGCGGATCGAACCAGAACCAGCGCTCGGCCGGGAAGGGGGCGTCCATCTTCACGTCGGCGATGAGGAAGCGGTCGCGGAAGGTGTGGCCCTGGCTTTCCAGTCCCATCATCTTGCGCAGCGGGCTGCGCGAACCGTCGGCGGCCACCACGTAGCGCGCCTTGAGCGTGTAGCTGCCCTGCGGGGTGTCGACGGTGAGCGCTTCGTGGTCCTCATGGTGGGCGATGGCGCTGACCTTGTTCTTCCAGCGGATCTCGATGTGGGGCCACTGCTGCGCCTGCTCCAGCAGATAGCCCTCGACATAGTATTGCTGCAGGTTGATGAAGGCCGGACGCGCATGGCCGCTCTCGGGCAGCAGGTCGAACTCGTACACCGCCTGGTCGCGCAGGAACACCTTGCCGCGATTCCAGCCCACGCCCTTGTCCACCATGCGCTGGCCGCAGCCGATGCGGTCGAAGATGTCCAGGGTGCGCTTGGCAAAGCAGATCGCCCGTGAGCCGGTGGAGAGGGTGTCGTCATCGTCCACCAGCACCACTGCGATGCCTTGCCGCGCAAGGTCGATGGCGCAGGCCAGGCCGACCGGGCCGGCGCCGATGATGACCACCGGATGCACCGGCGCATGGCCGGGCGACTGCTGTTCGGCGCAGGGTGTCCAGGCAAAGCGCTGCTGCTGGTAATCGATGGCTGGGTTCTGGTTCATTCTGGGTCTCCTCGCTTTCCTGCTGCCATCAGGCCTGCAGCGCCTTCCACATTTCCTTGTCGCGCTCGGCGGTCCAGATGCGCGGGTGACTGATGCCGGAGGCTTCGTCAAAGGCGCGGGTCACGTCGAAGGGCAGGCAATGCTCGTAGATGAAGACCTGACCGAACTTGGGGTCCATCAGGCTGCGCGTATGCGCCATGGCTTCCTTCAGGCTCATCTTGGCGGCCACGGCGTCCTTGCCGGCGCGCAGCAGCGTGGAGACGAAATCGCGGGTGTAGGCAATGCCTTGCTCGACCTGTTCGCGACCCACCAGGGCCGGGCCGCGTCCCGGCACCAGGGCGTCGGCCTGCAGGTCCGAGAGCGCATCCAGGGTGGCCGGCCATTGTTCGAGCTGGGCGTCGCCGCAGTAGCAGGCGGCGTCGTATTCGACCAGGTCGCCGGAGAACAGCACCTTCTGGCTGGGAATCCACACCACCGTATCGCCCTTGGTGTGGCCTGCGCCGAGATGGGCGATCTTCACTTCCAGATTGCCCATGAAGATCGTCATCTCCTTCTCGAACACCATGGTCGGCCAGGTCAGGCCGGGCACGGTCTCGACGCCGGCGAACAGGCGCGGGAAGCGCTCGATCTCGGACTTCATGTCGGCCTCGCCGCGCTCGACGATCATTTCGTAGGTGCCGCGGCTGGCGATGACCTGCTCGCCGCCTTCCTGCAGATAGGCCGAGGCCCCCAGCACGCGCACTGCGTGATAGTGCGACAACACCACGTACTTGATGGGCTTGTCGGTGATGGCGCGGATGCGCGCGATGAGGTCCTGGGCCATGGCCGGCGTGGCGGTGGTGTCGATCACCATCACGCTGTCGTCGCCGATGATGACGCCGGAATTGGGATCGCCCTCTGCCGTGTAGGCGTAGGCGTTGTCGGAAAGTTGGACGAAGCTGATCTTCTTGGCTTCGAGATCTGCCTGGGATGCAAAGGCCTTGGCCATGGCTGCCTCTCTCTATCGGGTTGCGGGCTGGAGCGGGGACGAGCGCAGGCAATGGCTGGCGCCTTGGGGGCTGGTCTCCGTCCACGTCTGGGTGGTTCTGGTGTGTTTTTGGGTGACCCGGTGTGGCCGGGTGAACACATCTTAGTGAGCGGATTTGCATTAGTCAATATCAAATACGCTTGCTGCTGGTTAATGGCGTTCCAGGCAATGAGAATTGCCGGAGCAGCGTCCGAGCCCGCAGAGAGGGAATCAGGGAGCGGCGCGGTGGATTAGAATCCAGCCTTCGACGTTCGCTTCTATCCCTTTTCGATCACGACCGGAAATTGCCGATGCCCCAGCCGCCTGCCAAGACACAACGAGGAATCCAGAGCGTGGAAGTGGCCGGCCGCCTGCTGCAGGCGCTGGCGGCGGCACGCCAGCCCATGCCGCTGGTGGCGCTGGCCGCCGCCGCTGGTCTGACCTCGGCGCAAGCCCATACCTATCTGGTGAGCCTGTTGCGGCTGGGCTTGATCAAGCGCACGCCGGCCGAGGGCCACTATGAGGCCGGTCCGTTGGCGCTGCGCCTGGGTGTGGCGCGACTGTCGCAACAGCCGGCCTATCGTCTGGCCATTGCGCAGGCGCAGCACCTGAGCGCGGCCACGGGGTGCAGCGTGGCGGTCTCGCTGCCGACGCCGGAAGGGCCGACCATCGTCCACTACGCCCATGCCGGCAAATCCTTGCACCTGAACCTGCACGTGGGCAGCGTCATGGCCCTGGCCGATACCGCCACCGGCCGCACCTGCTGCGCCTTCCAGCCACCCCAGCAGTGGCTCCCCGCCTGGGAGCGCCAGCATCCGGAGGCCAGCCGCGCGCGCATCCGCCAGTTCCAGGCCGAGCTGGAGGCGATCCGCCAGCGCGGCCTGGAGCGCGCCATCGATGCACCCAGTCCGGGCGTGTCCAGCCTGTGCATGCCCTTGCTGGACCAGGATCAGGTGCTGTCGCTGCTGCTCACCGTCATCGGTCCCAGCGGCAGCATCGACACGGGCTGGCGCGGCGCGGTCGCACGCGAGCTGCGCGCCTGCATCGCCAGCATCAGCAGCCAGTTGAACGAGGAAACCGCATGAAACACCTGCCCCCTGACGACGCCCCAGCCGATAGCGATGCTCGCGGCCAGCGCGGCATCCAGTCACTGGACAACACCGGTCAATTGCTCGACGCCCTGCTGGCGGCGGGCCGTCCGCTGGCGCTGGGCGACCTCGCGCGGCTGGCCGGCATGCCGGCGGCCAAGGCCTTTCCGCATCTGGTGAGCCTGCAGAAGATCGGCCTGCTCATGCGGGATGCGCAGGGCAATTTCCTGCCCGGCGCGCTCGGCCTGGAACTGGGGCTGGCCGCCTTGCAACGGCTGTCGCCGCTGCGTGAAGCCGAGGCCGAAGTGGCGGCATTGGCGCAGGAGACGGGTTTGTCGGTGGCGCTGGCGGTGGCCGGTCCCTTGGGGCCGACCGTGGTCCGGCTGGAAGAATCCTCGCGGCCGCAGCACGTGAGCCTGCGCATCGGCACCGTGCTGTCGATGGTGCATACGGCCATTGGCCGCGTGTGCGCGGCCTGTGCGCCGGCAGATGGCTTGCCCGGCGCGCTGGCGCTGGATGGGATCCGGATGGAAGGGGCCGCGCTGGAATCGGTCTGCCATGCCGATGGCAGCCTGCATGCCGCTTACGCTGCCCAGCTGGCCAAGATCCGGGCGCAGGGCATGGACCAGGCGCTGGGACATCCGGTGCCAGGCATCAATACCCTGGCCGCGCCGGTGTTCAATCACGCCGGGCAACTGGCGCTGGTGATGGCGGTCATGGGCAGCAGCGGCAGCTACGATACCGCGTTGCAGGGCGCGGTGGCGCAGCGTCTGCGCAGCGCGGCGCAGGCAGTGTCATGGCGGCTGGGCGCGGCCCTGGATGCTCAGGCGCCCTTGGCCTGAGGCGCGGCGCGGTATGTTCTCCTGCGCCGCTCAGTTCGGCGCGACCCGGCTTTCCAGTATGCTCTGCACCCGGCGCGCCAGTGCTTCCATCTTGAAGGGCTTGGTCATCAGTTGCATGCCCCGCTCCAGATGGCCGTTGTCGAAGGCGGCGTTTTCGGCGTAACCGGTAATGAAGAGCACGTGCAGATCCGGTCGCGCGGCGCGTCCGGCGTCGGCCACCTGGCGCCCATTGAGGCCGCCCGGCAGGCCCACGTCGGTGATGAGCAGATCGATACGCTGCTTTGATTGCAGGATGCGCAGCGCACCCGGCCCATCCTCGGCCTGCAGCACGTCATAGCCGGCGTCACTGAGGATCTCCGCCACCAGCATGCGGATGGAGGCCTCGTCATCGACCACCAGCACCACCTCGCCGTTGCCGTCGCCCGCAGCCGTTTCATCGAGCGCGTCGGCCTCGTCCTGTTCGTCGCCATCGTGCTGGTGGCGCGGCAGATAGATCGATACCGTGGTGCCTTGTCCCACCTCCGAATACAGCCGCACCTGGCCGCCCGACTGCCGCGCAAAACCATACACCATCGACAGCCCCAGCCCGGTGCCGGCGCCGATGGGCTTGGTGGTGAAGAAGGGATCGAAGGCGCGCGCCAGCACATCGGGCGGCATGCCCACGCCGCTGTCGGTGACCGAGATGCAGACATATTGGCCGGGAGGCAGGTCGCGCTCGTGCGCCCATCTGTCATCCAGCCATTTGTTGGCGGTCTCGATGGTCAGCCGTCCACCGCCGGGCATGGCGTCGCGGGCGTTGATGCACAGGTTCAGCAGCGCGCTCTCCAGTTGCGGGCCATCCACGAAGGTCGGCCAGAGGCCCCCCGCGCCCACCACTTCCAGCACGATGGCAGGGCCGATGGTGCGGCGGATCAGCTCTTCCATGCCGCTGATGAGCGCATTGACCCGGGTCGGCTTGGGCGCCAGCGTCTGGCGGCGCGCAAAGGCCAGCAACCGCTGCGTGAGCGAGGCGGCGCGCTGGGTGCTGCGAGCGGCCAGTTCGACGTAGCGCAGCAGTTCCTCGCCGCGTCCCTGCACCAGACGCACGCGCATGAGGTCCAGGCTGCCGCTGATGCCGCCCAGCAGATTGTTGAAGTCATGCGCCAGGCCGCCGGTGAGCTGGCCGATGGCTTCGATCTTCTGGGAGTGACGCAGCGCTTCTTCAGTGGCCATCAGCTCGCGCGTGCGGGCGCTCACTTCGGCTTCCAGCGATTCATTGATGGCGCGCAGCCGCGCTTCGCTCTCGGCCAGGGCGCGCTGGTTGCGGATGCGTTCGAAGGCGGCGCAGGCGCGTTCGCTGACTTCGCGCACGATGGCCAGTTCGTTCTCGGTCCAGACGCGCGGCGCATCGCTGCTCACCTGCACCAGCGCCACCGGCTGGTCCTGCGCCAGCACCGGCACATCCATGAAGGACACCACGCCCAGCGCGCGCTGCTCGTCGGCCAGCGCGACAGTGCGGGCGTCGCTGGACACATCGGCCACCAGCATGGGATGGCCCTGCTCCAGCACGCGCTGCAGCGGCCGCCGGGCATGCGCCTGCAGCCCGCGCTCGGCATCGTCATCGCGATGGAAACGCCACTGGCCCAGGTCCTGGCACTGCCGTTGCGGCCCAAGAGTGTGGAAACTGACCCAGCGCGCGGTCAGCGCTTCGCCGATGATGTGGGCAGCCGCGCTGGCGATGTCTTGCGGCGAATCGGTGGCGCGGATCGCGTCGGCCAGGTGCAGCAGCGCATGCTGGCGCGCTTCGCTGTGCTTGCGGTCGGTCACGTCGCGGGTGGTGCCGGCGACCGCTTCGACTTCGCCATCCGGTCCCAGGACGGGGAAGATGATGTAGTCATAGATGCGCCGTCCGAACGTGCCATTGAAGGGCACGTCGCCGCGCACCGGGCGTTTGGTGGCGCGCACCTGTTCGATTTCGCGGCTGTGCATTTCCGCATGCCAGGGTTCATAGCCCAGTTCCAGGCAAGTCTTGCCGATGGCCTCGTCCCAGGTCTTGCCCCACATCTGCAACAGCACCCGGTTGGCATAGGTGAAGCGATGCTCCAGGTCCCAGGCGTAGGCCAGGTCGGGTGTGGTGGCGAAGAAGGTTTCGTAGAAGCGCCGCCGCCGCTCGGATTCGTCGGTCAGGCGGGCCAGCTCGGCCACCGCTTCATGGCGCAGGCGCGTCTGCTGCAGGCCATGCTCGGCCGCCGGCTGCGCCGCGATGGCGCGCAGCTTCACCGACAGGCCGTGCGCGCCGGCATAGCAGGAGACCGCGTAGGCCGGTCCGGGCTGGTGATGCGGATGGATCAGCACGGCGTCACGACTGCGCTGGTCGGCCTGCACGGCCCGCAGGCACTCTTCCAGCGGGCTGCCCAGCAGCTCGGGGCAGGCCTGCCAGATAGGACGGCCCAGCAGGTCCTGGCCATGCGGGTTCAACAGCGCCTGTGCGGGGCTGTCGAGGAAGACGAAACGCCACTGCGGGTCCAACGCGAAAAACGCCTCGGGCGGAAGCGCCGGCAGGCGGTCAGGGGAGAGGGCGGTCGACATGGCGCACCTTGATTTTTGGTTACGCCGATTTTAGATGAGGTTGCGTGAGGATGCTGTAGGACAACCTGCCTAATTGCATCCTGCGCAACAGGAATGCTTGACCGGGAAATGGCTCATCAGGTGAGATTGCCCGTCGGAAATCCGCTTGCCATCAGGGTTTTCCTGAGTTGGGCCGGCTCTGTCGGACGTTATAATGTTGACCTTTGGTCTACCGACCCAGCCCCGTCGCCTGGCGACGCCTTTCCGGCAGAAACTCCCTCAGATGCGTCTTTCCTCATGGATGAGCAGTTTGCGTAACTACTGGCGTGTCGACCACGAGCGGCCGCAGCTGGTGATCGCGCAATACCAGGCGTTCTCGACCAAGATGCCGATGATGTATCTCATCCTCATCATCAACAGCTGGGCCTTGGCCTACACCTATCTCGACCTGGCTCCGCTCTGGCTGGGGCTGTATTTCCCGGCTGTGCTCAGCGTGCTGTGTTCGGTGCGCCTGCTGTTCTGGTGGCGCAACCGCCACCTGGTTCCCACGCCTGTCGCGGCGGCCCAGGCGCTGCGCCGGACCAACCTGCTGGTGGCGCCGATCGCGCTGAGCTTCTCGCTCTGGTCGATCATGCTCTTCCCCTATGGCAACGCCTATGCCCAGGCGCATGTGGCCTTCTACATGGGCATCACGGTCATCTGCTGCATCTTCTGCCTGATGTACCTGCGCTCGGCGGCGCTGACCGGGGCCCTGATCGTCAATGGCATCTTCACGGTCTTCTTCCTGTCCACGCACATCCCGGTCTTCGTGGCGGCTGCGCTCAATGTGGTGCTGGTCACCATCGGCATGCTGGTCATCGTCAACAGCCATTACGAGGACTTCACCCGCCTGGTCGAAGCCCAGCTCAGGACCGCCGTGCTCAGCGATGAGAACCTGCAACTGGCCAATGTGGATTCGCTCACCCAGATCCCCAATCGCCGCAAGTTCTTTGCCCAGCTCAACGAAATCTGCGCGCGCGCCCACGGTGCGCAGCAGCGCTTCGCCGTGGCCATCCTCGACCTCGATGGCTTCAAGGCGGTCAACGATCTGTACGGTCACAGCCACGGCGACCGTCTGCTGGAGCAGGTTGGCCAGCGCCTGCTGACCGCGTGCCGCGACCCGGCGCTGCACCTGGCGCGGCTGGGCGGTGACGAGTTCGCGCTCATCATCGACCGCGACCTGAGCGATGCGGCCCTGCAGGAGATCGGCCAGCAGCTCTGCCACACCCTGCGCCGGGCCTTTGTGCTGGACAAGGCCGTGGTGCAGATTGCCGCCTCGGTGGGCGTGGCCACCTTCCCCGACATGGCCGCCGATGCCGCCACGCTCTACGAGCATGCCGACTACGCGCTCTACCAGGGCAAGCGTGAACGGCGCGGCACGGTCACGCTCTTCTCGGAACACGACAAGGCCCAGATCCGGCGCAAGTCCAACATCGAACAGGCCTTGCGGCTGGCCGATTTCGAGCGGGAACTGTCGGTCTTCTTCCAGCCCATCGTGCGTCTGGACGATGGCCAGGTGATCGCCTTCGAAGCCCTGGCGCGCTGGCACAGCACGGTCAAGGGCGCTGTCTCCCCGGTCGAGTTCATTCCGGCGGCCGAGCGCATGGGCATCATCAACCAGTTGAGCGTGATCCTGCTCAGGAAGGCGCTGGCCGCCGCTGCCAGCTGGCCGGCGCAGATCCGCCTGTCCTTCAACCTCTCGGCCAATGACATCAACAGCAGCGAGGGGATGGCCGAAATCATCAAGCTCATCAGGGAATCCGGATTCTGTCCTTCACGACTGGATCTGGAGATCACCGAGACCGCCCTGCTGCAGGACCTGGAAAAGACCCGCCAGCTCATCCACTCGCTGCGCCAGCTCGGCTGCGGCATCACCCTCGATGATTTCGGCACCGGCTATGCCAGCCTGAGCCACCTGCATGCGTTACCGCTGACCCGCATCAAGATCGACAAGAGTTTCGTGGCAGACATCGGGCAGGATGCGGTGAGCCTGAAGATCGTCAAGTCCCTGCTGGCGCTGACGCTGGACATGGACCTGGCGTGTGTGGTGGAAGGCCTGGAGACGCCGCAGCATCTGGCCGTGCTGCGCGAGCTGGGCGCGATGTATGGACAGGGCTACCTGTACGCCCGCCCCATGGCCGCCGACGATGTCGCGCCCTGGCTGGCGCAGCGGGCCGCCCGCGTGCAGGCAGGCTGAAGTCAGCGTGGCCGGCGCCGTGCGGCATCGAAGTCCATGCCGTTGGCGCGATAGATTTCCTGCAAGGCATTGTGGATGTGGGGATCGTCGCTGGTGACCAGCAGCAGGGCTTCGCAGGACCAGAACACCTCTTGCCGGCCCGCTCCCACGTTGGGATCGTCACGGCTGCCGGCCATGTCCATCCAGCTGCTGTCCTGATGCACATCGGTTTCCTTGTACTCCAGGATGAAGTTGCCGCTGGACGGGCCCGCTTCATCATCCATCACCCGCAGCTCCAGCCGGTCCGCCGGAAAGCCACGTTCGCGCAGGGCGGCATAGGCCTTTTCGGCCCGCGCCAGCGACGGAAAGGGAAAGGCCGCCACCGTGGCGGCTGCCTCGTTGCGCCGGCCTTGCTCCTGGCCCGCCTCGCCGAGCGCGTTCATACCTTGGCCTTCTGGCCGGGCGTGGCCGAACGGATCAGGAAGTCGCGTGTGACCGTGGGCAGGTTGTTGAGCATCCAGCTGCTCATGGCCTTTTCCTGTTCCAGGATCTGCGTACAGACCTGTTCGGTCTCGGTGTCACCGGCTTCGCGGGCAGCAGCGATGAGCGAGGTGTAGCAGGCAATCTCCAGGTTCTCGAAGACGTAGCCAGCGATGGCGCCCTTGACCACTTCGTCGTGCTGGGTCATGCCGCCAGCGGCCTGGGCAAAGGCGGTCATGCGGCCGGCCAGGTCCTTCATCATCGAGGCGCTGCCGTTGAGGCGCTTGATGCAGCCTTCCACCAGTTCTTGCTGGCCCAGGGTTTCCTGCAGGTGGGATTCCAGCCGCGCCTTGAGTTCAGGATAGTGATCGATACGGCTGGCCTGGGCCTTGAGCATCTGCTCGGCCTGCTGCTCCATGGCGTGGGCGTCCTTGAGCCAGGCCAGCAGGTTTTCGTTGACGTCGGTGGTCATGGCAATCTCCTTGGGTAGGTGGGGGGCAGCAGCACAGGGCTGCTGCGCCGTTGGCGGAACTCGGTTGAGGGAAACTCAGCTGAGGGAACTCAGCTGAAGCCACTCAAGGCTGTCAGGGCTTCTTGGCCTTGAGGTTCATCTCCGGATCGGCAGAGCCCAGCTCGGCGCCGGTCAGCGGTTCGCCGTCCTGGGCCGAGGCGGTGCGGGCGGCCAGCTGGTCCAGCACGGCCTGCTCGTCGGCGCTCAGCTCCACGCTGGCCTGGCCGTCACCGCCATCGACGGGAGTGAGCGCATCGGCGCCGTCCAGGCGTTCCCATTGCTTGCCGTCGTTCCACGGCCCGGTCTGTTCGCCCAGCCCTTGCGAGAGGTTGACGTAGACGCGCGAGAAGCGCGGATCGCCCGGCATCTTCCCGGGAGGGAAATTGGGACGGATGGCATAGAGCGCCTTTTCGAAGGACTTCTGGTGCGCGATCTCGCGCGTCATCAGGAAGCCCAGCGCCTCCTTCACGCCCGGGTCGTCGGTGAGATTGATCAGGCGCTCATAGACGATTTTGGCGCGCGCTTCGGCGGCGATGTTGGAGCGCAGGTCGGCAGTGGGTTCGCCGATGGTGTCGATATAGGCGGCGCTCCACGGCACCCCGGCCGAATTGACCAGCGGCGCACCGGCGCCGTACAGCACCTGGGTGACGTGGCTGTCGTTGCCGGCGGCGGTGATGTCCTTGTAGAGCAGGCCTTCTTCTTCCACGCCTTCGGCGAGCTTGCCCTTGGCGCCCTTGTTGAGCATGACCACGATATTGCCGATCACTTCGAGGTGGCTCAGTTCTTCGGTGGCAATGTCGAAGAGCATGTCCTTGCGACCGGGATCATCCTCGGCCAGGGCCTGGGTGAAGTAGCGGCAGGCCGCCGCCAGCTCGCCCTGCGGGCCGCCGAATTGTTCCAGCATCAGATTGGCCAGGCCGGGGTTGGGCGCAGCCACACGCACGGTGTATTGCAGGCGTTTGTTGTGGGCAAACATGTCCGTCTCCTTGTCGGGGTTGGGGATGAGAGTGCGTCGAGTTGGGGAGTGGCCGGACCACGCGCAGCGGATCGCAGGGATCGCCGCGCCGCATCCAGCTCAGAGACGATGCTAGGCCGCAGGTGCTCAGCCATACCATCGGGCGCTGCGGAAAACTGCCGGTGGCGAGCCGCGCATCGGCATGTCGGACATCCTTAGCGCGGCCGTGCGCGTCAGAGGGCGATGAGCGGGTGATTCAGTGTTAGTCCGATGGGACAGCACGCGGGCCTTGGCTAGACTGCTGGGATCATGCGCCGGTACACCAACCGTACGCCAGCAGCACCTTAGCCGTACCTCTCAGTCGTCCCTCTTTACTCCCGGGAGCATCATGTTCGAGGATTTCAAGCCGTCGGCCAGCAGCGCCGCCACGTCCGCCGCCATGGCGGCTCCGGCGGGTGCTGCTGGCCTGGCAGCGGAGCACCGCATGCCCATCCGCTGGCCCATGGTCGCGCTGGCCCTGACGCTGGCCTGTGCAGCCATGGGCTGGTGGAGCGTGCGCGATCCGCGCATCTGGCACGCCTACTGTGGCGGCATGGCCGCCGCTGCCGCCACTGCGGCAGGCACCCTGCCGCTGTTTTTCTCGCGCCGTTTTTCTGCACGCATGGCTGATTGCTGCACCGGTTTCGGCGCCGGCGTGATGCTGGCGGCGTCGGTCTTCTCGCTCATCCTTCCAGCCTTGCAAAGTGTGCGCACTGCCGGCATGGGGCAGGGCCAGGCCAGCCTGGTCATCGGCGCCAGCGTGGTGGCCGGCGCCTTGCTGGTATTGCTGTTGCAGCGCGCCGGCCAAGGGCATGACGACGCCGCGCGGCAGGCGGCGCTGCGGCGGGTCTGGCTGTTCGTACTGACGGTGGGATTGCACAACCTGCCCGAAGGCCTGGCCGTGGGCGTGGCCTATGGCGGCGTGCCGGCCGAGCAGGCCTCGGTGCTGACCTTCGGCATCGCCTTGCAGGATATCCCCGAGGGCATGATCGTGGCCACGGCCCTGCGCGGGATCGGTTATTCGCGGGCCGACGCCATCGGCTGCGGCATCCTCTCCGGTCTGGTGGAGCCGCTGGCGGCCGTGGCGGGCGCGGCCGTGGTGGCTTTGTCGTCGGCGCTGTTGCCGTGGGCGCTGGGCGGCGCCGCCGGCGCCATGCTGTTCGTGCTGGCCCACGAAGTCATTCCCGATCCGCATCGTCGCCACGATGCACTGGCAGCGACCTGCTGCCTCATCGCCGGCTTCGTGCTGATGATGGTGCTGGATACGGCGCTGTCCTGACCCCTTCGCCGGCGCTCACGCGGCGGCGTGGACACGCCGCCGCACTGCCTATCAATGAGGACGATTCACCATGCAAGACCAGGACAGGGACACCCCCTTCGATCCACCGGAACCCCCGCTGACCTATGCCGAACTCTGGCATGGCGCAGACGTGCTCATCCGCAAGGCGGGTGAAGACGAAGCCAGCTCGCGCTGGGTGTTCCTGTCGGCCTTGCTGATGTTGTCGCTGTGCCTGGAAGCCTACCTCAACCATGCCGGCCCGCTGCTCTTCGGCAGCACCTGGAGCGAGGGGCCGCAAGCGCTGGTGCACAAGAACGTACGCGCCAGGCTGGCGCTGATCTGCACAGCCTGTGGCGTGGAATGGAGCGCACGCCGCAAGTACTGGACGGTGGCCTCGACCCTGATCGATCTGCGCACCAGCCTGGTACTGGCGCGCCAGACCCGGCTGAATGCGGCGGCCGATACGCGCACCCAGGAACAGTCCGGGGTGGTCGATCCATCGTGGAGTCCGTATTGCAACCGTGCGGTGGTGCTCGACTATCGCGCCGAGCTGCGCAGCCTGCTGGCGAGCATCCATGGACGGCTGCCCGCACAGGGAAGAGGCAATCTGTTCGCCCTGTCGAGCTAAAAAATAAGTAAAAAAATAGCCCGCCGTGAGGACACGGACGGGCTGCTGCGCGCAGGCCGGAGAAATCAGGCGGCCAGCTTTTCGTTGACCTTCTGCAGCGCCAGGGCGCTGAGCTTTTCGTCGGTGGCCTTTTCTTCCTGCAGGGTTTCGTCGAGCAGGCGGGCCGCATCGTCCAGCCCCAACTGGCGCGCCAGCGCGCACAGGGTGCCATAGGCGGCGATCTCGTAGTGCTCCACCTTCTGGGCTGCGCCGATCAAGGCGGCATCAAGAACAGCGCCCTTCTCGATCTCATCGATTTCTTCGCGGCCTTCTTCCACCAGGCCTTCCATGGCAACGCACTTGATGCGCTTGAGGCGCAGTTCGCTGCCTTCCACCAGGCGGTCGATGCGTTCGATCTGCCCCTGGGTTTCTTCCAGGTGCTGCTCGAAGGCCTGGCGCAATTCAGGCAGGGTGGCCGCGCGCGCCAGGCGCGGCAGCGCGCGGGTCAGTTGTTTCTCGGCGCTGTAGACGTCCGACAGGCTATGGATGAACAGGTCCTTGAGGGTCTTGACGGTCATGCTGATCTCCTTGCTGGATGCAATGATGGGAAGGGTGGGATAGGAAAAAAGGGCGAGCAGGCAAGAGGGCCGGAGAAAAAGAAAGAGGACCCCGCAGGGTCCTCTGCCAGAGGCATGCAGCTAAGGGAATTAGCCGTTGTTGCCGCCCTGGTTGCCACCGCCATGGCTGTTCTGGCCGCCCTTGCGGCCGGCTTCACGCGCCTCTTCCGAAGTGAACTCGTGGGCGGTGCCCTTTTCGTGGGCGGCCTTGCCGCCCTGGCTGGCGATCTCGCGCTGCTTGTTTTCATCCATCGAAGCGAAGCCGCGGTTGCTGGTCGAGCCTTGGTTCTGGTTTGCCATGATGTATCTCCTAATGTCATGAGGGTGGAAAAAACCGCAGGGCCGTCACTGCCCTACGAGTCCTCATCTTAGGGATAGCCTTGCGCCAGCCATATCGGTGCAGCGCTCGACTGAGGGGTGGCGACTACTGTCAGTCTTGCCAGAGTCGCTGAAGAAGAGCCTAGAACTCATTTCATAAATAGGCGTGAGTGCGAGCGAGTCCCGTTTGGGATGAAGTGCAAGGCGCGAATTTGGGTCAAGACTGGGCGTCTTGACCCAAATTCGTAACGCAGCAATTCGCCCAAACGGGCCGCTCCCTCCGGGTTCTGCCCAGAAAGGGCGCTGGCCGCGTTGCGCTCCTTGCGTGTGGCACCGCCACACGACGCGTCGCGCGCCTTGCCAGCGCCCTTTCTGGGCAGAACGCATCTCACGCCTATTTATGAAATGAGTTCTATGCGCGACCGTCGTTGCAAGCATTGCGGGTAAAGGGCGCCTCCGACAGGACGATCTCCATCTGCAGGCACATCCACTTCATCTCGGCCAGGCGCATGCGGAACGCGTGGATGGCGTGGCGGCGTTCGTTCAGGTCGACTACGCGTGAGTTCTCGATGCCGCCCACGGTCTCCAGGGCGTCATGGGCTTGCCGGCTTGCCGAACGCAGGGCGTCGAGACTGTTGAGGAAATGCTGTTCTCTATTCATCGTGTTCTCCTTGTGACGAACTTTCATCATCGTCGTCGGAGCTCGGCGATACAAGCGCTACAGGGGAGAAAAGCGGCGCCAGCAAACGCGCCGCGCGCCTCACGCCCATGCGCCGGGAATGGATGAGCGCAGGACTGGAATCAGCGTCAGGGATGGAAGAGTCAGCTGCGGCGGGACCGTGCCGCTGCGGAACAAAAGACAGGCAAAGCACTCCATTGCCTGTTCGATGTTGAGCCTACTGTACTGGGAATAACAATGAAGAAGAAGCAAGCACTGATCGAAGGCGTGAACCGGCTCAAGGCCTCCCACGAACAGGCGGCCGGCATCCTGCAGGTGATCGTCCACGATGTAGTCAGACTCAGCAAAGGCAGCGAAGGGCTGCCCGACCGCAAGCACTTCAAGCGCTACCGGCGCGCCATCAAGGAACTCAAGCTGCAGTGCCTGCAAGTGGAGATGGTGCTGGCCGAATTCGACCGTGAGGAATGAAGCCGGACAGCCGCCGCCAGGTGGGCGACGGCGTCCGATGCCGTCGGGCAATTACAGTTGCGGACTATTCTCACGCAGGTCCAGGTCGGAATAGTTCTCTCCCTCGGGCTTGTTCTTCGAGCCGTATTCGCGGCTGTCACCCGGTGCATAACGCTCACCGCCGCCGCGCAGGTCGCGTTCATTGCTGCCGCTGTGGGCATTGTGTTCGCCCGCCGGTTGCGGTTGCAGATCCTGCGGTCCCGAGGTGTGTTCGCCGTGGGTGTGCTTGTTGATGGCGTCGCTCATGCTGTCCTCCTTGGCTAGGAAAAATGGGGATGGAAAGGCGCGATGCGTAGTTCGCGTCGATTCGCATCGATTCGCATCGATTCGTATCAAATTCGCATCATGATCCTAGCGCCCCCGACCGCTCGGGTATGTCGGCCAGCCTGCAGATCCCATCGCGCCTTCCTCTGACGTCCATGCCGGAATCGGCCCGCGGCGATGCGCTCATCAAAGCGGACTGACGTGTCCGTCAGCGCTGGCCGACACCGCATGGCGGGCCTCGCTGATGGCTGCACGGTTCCAAGCTCCCTACTCTTGATACCGAAGGCGCACGGCCGCGGCCAGCGCATGCTGACTGCGGCGGGCCTTCGGGTCACTGGCAGACCAGGACGACCCTTCTATTCAACCGAGCAAGGAGATAGCACATGTCTAGCGAACATACCCGCGGCGGCAGCCACGAACAGCACGTCAAGGCAGGACAGCAGAGCCACAAGAACTCCCCCGGTTCCTCCTCCGGCAGCGGCAGCAAGTCGGCCAGCGCTGGCGGCTCTTCCCAGGGCGGTTCGCATGAGCAGCACGTGAAGGCTGGCCAGCAAAGCCACAAGAACAGCAAGTGATGCCTTGCCCGCGCCACTTGACGCCTAGCGAACGGCCGCCGCGCGCGGCCGTTTGTATTGGCATCCTTTTTCCCTCACGCACCCAGGAGCTCGTGTCATGGCCATCGAATCCAAACTCCCCACCCGGGCCAACCCCAGTCCGGCGCAATCCTCGTCGGACGCCACCGCCCGCCAGGCGCGCAGCGACCACGTCGAGAACCGCGAGACCAGCACCGATCACGCCAACAAGGAAATCGCCAAGCCCGAGTTCGATGTAGTGCAGGAGCAGGCCCGCTCGCCGCAGTAAGGCAGGCGCGGTTCCGCACCAGATCAACCCATTGCCGAGAAGGAGACGCCATGCGCGCCTTGCTCTATCATTCCGCCCACGATGTCCGGGTCGAGACGGTACCCGACCCGATCATCCAGGAAGCCGACGACGTCATCCTCAAGGTCACCGCCACCGCCATCTGCGGCTCCGACCTGCACCTGTACCGGGGCAAGATCCCCGCCACCAAGGCTGGCGACATCCTCGGCCATGAATTCATGGGCGTGGTGGTGGAAGCGGGACCGGCGATCAAGCGCCTCAAGAAAGGCGACCGCGTCGTGGTGCCCTTCGTGATTGCCTGCGGGCAGTGCTTCTTCTGCGACCAGCATCTCTACGCCGCCTGCGAAACCACCAACCCCGACCGCGGCGCGTTGATGAATGCCAAGGGCATTCGTTCCGGCGCCGCCATGTTCGGCTACAGCCACCTGTATGGTGGCATGCCCGGCGGACAGGCCGAATACGTGCGCGTGCCCAAGGCCGACGTCGGACCGATCCGCATCGACTCGGCGCTGGCCGATGAGCAGGTGCTGTTCCTGAGCGATATCCTCCCTACCGGCTATCAGGCCGTGAAGAACGCCGGCGTACGTGAAGGCTCCAGCGTCGCCATCTACGGCGCCGGACCGGTCGGCCAGATGGCGGCGGCATCGGCGCGCATGCTGGGCGCGGAAAGGATCTTCATGGTCGATCACCACGCCTACCGGCTGCGCTTTGCCCAGGAGCAGTACGACGTCATTCCCGTCAATTTCGACCAGGTTGATCCGGCGGAGTACATCATCGCCAATACCGCCGGGCGCGGCGTGGATGGCGTGATCGATGCGGTCGGCTTCGAAGCCAAGGGCAGCGTGCTGGAGACCGCCATGACCACGCTGAAGCTGGAGGGCAGCAGCGGCCAGGCGCTGCGTCATTGCATCGCCTCGGTGCGGCGCGGCGGGGTCATCAGCGTGCCGGGCGTGTATGCCGGCTTCATCCATGGTTTCCTGTTCGGCGACATCTTCGAGAAGGGCGTCACCGTCAAGACCGGCCAGACCCATGTCCAGCATTACATGCCCGAACTGCTGGCCAGCATCGAGGAAGGCCGTCTGCGCCCGGACGCCATCATCACCCACCGCCTGCCGTTGGAAGACGCCGCGCGCGGCTACCAGATCTTCAACGACAAGCTGGAAGACTGCCGCAAGGTGGTGTTGACCGCCTGAGGCCGCCCTGCGCGGGTAAAGCCTGGCGCCGGATGAAGCCAATGTATGAGCAAATATAATGGATCAATGAGATCAAATCATTTTTATTCATGATTGCATCCGCATAGAATTCACCCCACACATTGACCACCTCGAGTCAGCCCTTGCCGGTCTGCCCATGCAGGCAGGGCAGCCCGGCAAGGCGCGGACTCGAGTTCAGCAATCACGGGGCCGGATCATCATGGATAAAGATTTGTCGTTTGCCATCAAGCGCATTTGCTTCGACGAGGACTATCGTCCCGCCGACAACACCCGCATCACCACCAACTTCGCCAATCTGGCCCGTGGGGCGCAGCGCCAGGAAAACCTGCGCAACACCTTCCGCATGATCAACAACCGCTTCAACGCGCTGGCGCACTGGGACAATCCCAAGGGCGACCGCTACGCCGTGGAGCTGGACATCATCTCCGTCGAGATGGGCTTTGCGGGCGAAGACCACGCCCAGGCGCTGCCACTCATCGAGGTGCTCAAGACCAGCATCGTCGACCACAAGACCGGCGAGCGTATCGAGGGCATCGTCGGCAATAACTTTTCATCCTACGTGCGCGATTACGACTTCAGCGTCGTGCTGCTGGAGCACACCCGCGGCCAGCCCGACTTCAGCGTGCCGGAGCATTTTGGCGAGCTGCATGGCAAGCTCTTCAAGCGCTTCGTGCAGTCGCAGGCCTACCAGGCGCACTTCAGCAAGCCGCCCGTGATCTGCCTGAGCGTGGCCAGCAGCAAGACCTACCATCGCACCGAAAATCTGCATCCGGTGCTGGGCGTGGAGTACCTGCAGGATGAATATTCGTTGACCGACGCCTACTTCGGCAAGATGGGCCTGAAGGTGCGCTACTTCATGCCACCCGACAGCGCCGCGCCGCTGGCGTTCTACTTCAGCGGCGATCTGCTCAGCGACTACACCAACCTGGAACTGATCAGCACCATCAGCACGATGGAGACCTTCCAGAAGATCTATCGCCCCGAGATCTACAACGCCAATTCCGCCGCCGGCAAGACCTACCAGCCCAGCCTGAAGCACCAGGACTATTCCCTCACGCGCATCGTCTATGACCGCGAAGAGCGCAGCCGCCTGGCAATCGAGCAGGGCCGGTTTGCCGAGGAACACTTCATCAAGCCCTACCAGGCCCTGCTCGACCAGTGGTCGGCCAGCTACGCCCATTGATCTCTCCATCTACAAGGTCTTCCACCGTGAAAAAAAGATTGCCCACCTCCACCGCCGGCAGCCTGCCGAAGCCCGCCTGGCTGGCCGAGCCTGAAAAACTCTGGTCACCCTGGAAGCTGCAAGGCGCAGAACTCGAAGACGCCAAGCGCGACGCCCTGCGCCTGTCGCTGCAAGAGCAGCAGCATGCCGGCATCGACATCGTCAGCGACGGCGAACAGACTCGCCAGCATTTCGTGACCACCTTCATCGAACACCTCGACGGCGTCGATTTCGCCAAGCGCGAGACGGTGCGCATCCGCAATCGCTACGACGCCAGCGTGCCGACCGTGGTCGGCGCCGTGTCGCGCCCCAAGCCGGTGTTCGTGGACGATGCGCGATTCCTGCGCAGCCAGACCGACCAGCCGATCAAGTGGGCGCTGCCTGGCCCCATGACAATGATCGACACCCTGTACGACAGCCATTACAAGAGCCGCGAAAAGCTGGCCTGGGAATTCGCCACCCTCCTCAACCAGGAAGCCCGCGAGCTCGAAGCGGCGGGGGTGGACATCATCCAGTTCGATGAGCCGGCCTTCAATGTCTTCTTCGATGAAGTCAACGACTGGGGCGTGGCCACCCTGGAGCGCGCCATCGAAGGGCTCAAGTGCGAGACCGCGGTGCACATCTGCTATGGCTACGGCATCAAGGCCAACACTGACTGGAAGAAGACACTGGGTTCCGAGTGGCGGCAATACGAAGAGACTTTCCCCAGGTTGCAGGCCTCCAGCATCGATATCGTCTCGCTGGAGTGCCACAATGCACGCGTGCCGATGGACCTGATCGAGCTCATTCGCGGCAAGAAGGTGATGGTCGGCGCCATCGATGTGGCCAATCATGGGGTGGAGAGCGCCGAGGAAGTGGCGGCGACCTTGCGCCGCGCCTTGCAGTTTGTGGAGGCGGACAAGCTCTATCCTTGCACCAACTGCGGAATGGCGCCGCTGCCGCGGGACGTTGCGCGGGGGAAGCTTGCTGCACTGAGTGCAGGGGCGGAGATTGTGCGCAGGGAGCTGGGGGCTTGAATCCTGGCTGTCTTTTTCAGAACGGCATGCTTGGATGGCCCTCGCCCGCTTGCGCGGGCTAGGGCTGCATGCGCCGGTCTGCCGGTGGCGTGTCGTATCCCACCCAACGGCATGCCCGGCCCCCTCCGCTGCAGTGCGTCCCTCTACACTTCTGTGTGATCAAAGGATTTCACCCCTTCGAGTTGCATAAAGGTCTGCATCACTTTCTGGAACTCTCTTTCGGACAAGCGACTGAAGACGATAAAGACTTCATCGTATCTTTCATCCTGGTCGCGCTTGACGACGAACTTGCTGACGCAAGCGGCGGACCTGCCGAGCAAGGTGGGCAGGTGGCTCATGTTGAAGCTGTCCGCCAGGACCAGGAACTTCACGCCCCGTTTTTGCTTGTCCGCGAAAAAACGGCGCTCCAAGGGCTTCATGCCGGCCAGGATGAGGAGGACAATGAAGGTTCCCGCCACCGCCGCCACATACATGCCACCGCCTACCGCCAAGCCGATGGCCGCGACCGTCCACAGGCTGGCGGCGGTGGTGAGGCCACGGATGATCTCGCCGCGCAGAAGGATGGAGCCTGCGCCCAGGAAGCCAATGCCCGACACCACCTGGGCAGCCATGCGGGACGGGTCAAGCACAACCTTGTCCGATTGCAGGATGTTGGCAAAGCCATAGGCCGACACCAGCATGATCAAGGTCGAGCCCACGCTCACCAGCATATGCGTACGTAAGCCTGCCGCCCAGGAAAGACGCTCGCGCTCGATCCCGATCAGGCTGCCCAGTACTGCCGAGACCGTCAATCTAAGGATGACCTCTGTTGCTGAAATCATGTGCTTCTCCTCCTAGGCAAGGATGGTGGATGAACGACTGCGTTCCTCCTGTCAAGGAATAAATTATTTATATCATTATTTTCTGAGACAGGTTCCGGCATGGAAAATTCGCTGACAGGCCGGGGAGGACCTTGATCTGCCGAACACAGGCGCGACAGTCTTGCCCATCTGTTGCGGTCACCGTTGCCATAACCCTCATTTCACTTTCCTGACCAGCGTCCGGGCCGGATTCAGGTGGCTTCCATCCCTGGATATAGGCGCCATATAGGCCACGGGCTTTCCGGTGTCCGTATCGATGAGCACCGAGTGTTTCTCACCGCGCTTGAACAAGTGCGCCTCGCCCCATTGCCTCAGCGCCACGACCAGTGGAAACAGGCCGAGGCCGGTTTCGGTCAGTACATATTCCTGATACGAAGTCCCGTCCGATGCCGCTTGCATTTCCAGAATGTTGGCATCCACGAGCTTGCGCAAGCGATCTGCCAGGATATTCTTCGACACCGACAAGTTACGCTGAAAGTCACCGAACCTGCGTATCCCATCAAATGCATCCCGCACGATCAGCAGCGCCCATCGGTCTCCCACCACGTCCACGCTACGTGCGACGGGGCAATGTTCTTCGTGGTGATCCGCATGACTTGACATGGCTCTTCCTGGCTCGTGTGGATGGCAAAGTGGTTGCATTTTAAAATCGTGTGGCATAGCATTCAACTGGTTTCAAATCAGAACCAGATTGATGGCATGGCGACTTCTTCCCCTCCCTTATCCCAAGGCTTGCTTCTCCTGTTCGCGATTGCAAGCGGCTTGAGCGTGGCCAACGTTTATTACGCGCAGCCTTTGCTGGATGCGCTGTCTGACGATTTCAAGATCAGCCAGGCGGCAGTGGGCGGTGTCGTTACCGCCACCCAGCTTGGCTGTGCACTTGCCTTGCTTCTGCTGGTGCCGCTGGGCGACAAGGTCCCGCGCAAGATGCTGATGGGCATTCAATTGCTTGCCCTGGTGTGTGCGCTAGTGACAGTGGGACTGGCGCGTTCTTCCTATGTGCTTTTGGCGGGCATGCTGGCGGTCGGCCTGTTGGGCACGGCCATGACGCAAGGGCTCATCGCCTATGCGGCAAGCGCCGCAGGAGAGGATGAACGTGGACGTGTGGTGGGTGCGGCGCAAAGCGGCGTGTTCATCGGTTTGCTCCTGTCGCGCGTGTTCTCGGGCGCCGTCAGCGATGTCACGGGGTGGCGGGGCGTCTATCTCTGTGCAGCGATCATGATGCTGTGCCTGGCTTGGCCATTGTGGAAGCGCCTGCCGGCGATACCGGTACAAGCGGACGGATTGAGGTATCTGACACTCATCAAGTCGATGTGGTGCTTGCTGCGTGATGATAAAGTGCTGCAGGTGCGTGGCGTGCTGGCAATGCTGATGTTCGCCGCCTTCAATGTTTTCTGGAGTGCGCTGGTCCTGCCGCTGAGCGCAAGCCCCTACCATTTCTCGCACACCGTGATCGGCGCCTTCGGACTGGTGGGTGTCATTGGGGCGCTGGCGGCATCGAAGGCCGGGAGATGGTCAGACCAGGGACATGCGCAACGCACCAGTGCGGTTTCATTAGCGGTGCTGCTGCTGGCATGGTGGCCGCTTTCACTGATGGAGTCTTCCTTGTGGGCATTGGTGGCGGGGATCATCCTGCTCGACCTGGGCGGTCAGGCTTTGCATGTGACGAACCAGAGCTTGATCTTTCGGAGCAGCCCGCAAGCGCATAGCCGGCTGGTGGGCGTCTATATGTTGTTTTACGCGGTAGGCAGTGGCCTGGGCGCCATTTCCACCACGGCGATCTATGCGGCCAGAGGATGGCAGGGCGTGTGTTTTCTCGGCGCCGCCGTGAGCTTCATCGCGTTGCTGTTCTGGCTGATGGCCAGGCGCGGCGATTGAATAGCCAGATAATTCGGAGAAGAAGGAGCACCCGCAATGGACAACGCAAAGGCCTGGGAGGCGGCTGCCGCTGGATTTGCAGCAGCCCGCTCCAATATCGGCAGCGAGATCGTGAGACAGTGGGCTAGCGGATTTGGGACAGGCAGCGAGGTAGTGGATATGGGTTGCGGATCAGGTGTGCCGATTTCCCAGGTATTAATCGATGCCGGTTTGACGGTCTTTGGGATCGATGCCTCTCCAACACTGCTGGCGATGTTCGCCGATCGCTTCCCGCAAGCGCGTGCGGTTTGTGAAACGATACAGGAGAGCACGCTTTTTGGCAGGAAGTTTGACGGTGCAGTGGCGGTGGGACTTCTTTTCCTCCTTTCCGAGAGTGATCAACGAGGGATGATTGACAAGGTAGCGCAAGCTCTTCGACCAGGTGGGCGCTTCCTGTTTAGTGCGCCGGCTATCCGATGTGAATGGAGAGATATCCAGACAGGGCAGCTATCGCTGTCTCTGGGGGAGGCGGAGTACAGGCGACTGTTGAATGCAGCGGGTATGCATCTTGGGAATGGGTATGTGGATGAGGGCGGTAACCATTATTTTGATGCTGTGTTGACTACTTGATTGAAAAAATCAGTTGAGTGATCTTTGAATTTTCGGTCAGAAGTGGTCAATCCTAATGATCAAGAATTTGATCATCTCTCTGAAATAAGAAAATTAAAATGGTGTGAAAATCGGCTATTGTGGCGCGCTTCAAAAGAATCGCTTTGACTCTTGTTTGTGGAATGGTTTTTCAATCTCAGACGAAGTGGCGGAGAGAAGGATGTCCGATGCTATCGCAGGCGCTGCACAACGGTTGAAGGGCGCCTGCCAATAACGCGCATTCAAAATATCGAAAAAGAGGCTCTGAGAGTTCGGGCTCCTGCTCCTGTCAGTATGTAAATGTCTGCTACGCGTTCGATGGCGATGTTCGATAGAAACGGCCCTTCTTCCGGCCCCTTAGGTAGTTTCGGACTTTGTATCAAAGTGTGCGCGTGCTGCTGATATGGCCAGCTTATTTGCGTCAGCCCACTTGACCAGCGACATGACTGGTCCCCACAGTGTCATTCCTAGCGCAGTGAGTTCGTAATCTACTCGCGGCGGAATCGTTGGATATATCGTTCGGGTAATCAGCCCGTCGCGTTCCAGACCTCGCAGGGTCAGCGTCAGCATACGTTGTGAAATGCCGTCTATTTCCCGCTTCAACTCATTGAACCGCCTAGTTCCATTTGCCAGCGTGGCGATGATATAAAGGCTCCACTTGTCGCCGACGCGATCGAGGATCTCCCGGGTGACGCGGCAGCCTTCTGACTCAGGGGACGGCATGTCTTTGGGTAGCTCAATGTGACTTGGTGACATACATGTGCCTCCTTGTGAATTAACGAAGAGAACCATACCATCCTCAGTATGGTTTAGTAATTCAGATTATTTAAATTACTTAGTTCTTACTTTATACCAGGGAGTCATCATGACGCACGTCCTGCTAATCACTTCAAGCCCTCGTGGAGCTGACAGTCTTTCTTCCAGATTTGCCACTGAAATCGCCGAAGGCATTAAGGCTAGCTCTGCCGGAACGCTGAAAGTGCGCGATCTCATAGCAGATCCGCTTCCTCACATCACTTCAGCGTACATCCAGGGGCGGCTCACAGCCCCAGAGAACAGAACACCCGACCAGGTTGCGGCGGTGGCGCTCGCACAAGAGTTGGTGGATGAGTTAAAGGCCGCCGACATAGTTGTAATTGGATCGGGAATGATCAACTTCGGCCCCTCCTCGCAGCTCAAGGCTTGGTTTGATCACGTAACATGGCCGTCAGTCACTTTTGCCTATGATGACAATGGGCCGAAGGGCTTGCTGACTGGCAAGAAGACCTACCTCGTTGCCGCAGCCGGCGGCGTGTTCTCTGAAGGAATTTGGGCAGCGTTTGACTTCCAGAGCAACTATCTTCTGCACCTGCTCAGTTTCATTGGTCTGAGCGACGTTGAAATGGTGTGTGTAGAAGGTACTGTGTTTGGTCCGGACGCGGCAAAGGCGGCCATCGCAAATACTGAGGCGGCCGTGCAAGTCCTGTTGAATAAGGCGGCATGATCACGACGGCGAAGAACGCCGTCATGCTGTTGGGTACGGGTAACTGCTAAAAGGACGGCTTAGATCATGTTGCGAATTGACCTCTATACGGAGATCACCTGTCCATGGTGTTTTGTGGGGCAGCACCGGCTCGACAAGGTTCTTCGAGAACGCTTTGCGGAGCTGACGGCGGACATTCACCATCATCCGGTTCTTTTACTACCGGACGCGCCGGTGACGGGACTCTACATCCCCGACTTGTTGCGCACGCGCTATGGCGTGACAGATCCAAAGTCAGCATTTTCCCGTCCAGAATCTGAGGCTCGCGCATCCGGGTTCCACTTGGATCTTAGCCGCCAGCGTTACGCCTATCCGACACAAGCGGCGCACGCTATCATTTTGGCGGCCAGAGAGCGCCGCACGCAGCACCAGCTCGCCATCGCAATTACGGACGCATACTTTATCGATGCGAAAAACATCTCCGATGTTGATGTATTGGCTGATCTTGCTGCAGATCACGGATTTAGTGCGGATGAAGCCCGTGCTATAGCGCTTGATCCAATACAACACAAGCGGATCGAGCAACAGGCTGCGAACTCCAATGCCGTCGGCGTAAATTCGGTTCCGCACTTTGTTTTCGGAAGCAACTCAGCCCTCAATGGAGCGTGCAGCGAAGGTGAAATTGCTCACGTGATCGGGAAGACGTTGCACGCCGTCACCGGAGGTCGATAACCACCTCGGCGTAGCCAGCGATCGCCGAGAATCAGACCTTCAATTCACTATTGTAGGGTCAATAATAATCGGGCTCTCATGTATTCATTATGCGTTTATCCAAAGTCAGGATTGAGGACAAGCGCCTTGCTTTGGTGTACGTAACAATGGCCGCCCCGGCATGGCGTTCGTCAGCCTGCCCTCATCGACAACCAGTTCGCCGTTGACCACGGTCGCAACAACTCCCACCGATCGCTCTTCATTGTTGACGTAGGTGGCGCGCGGAGCGTATGCAATGGGATCGAACACGACCACGTCGGCAAAATGACCCGGCTGCAGACGCCCTCGTCTGGCGATGCCCAGCGCGTCTGCCGGATAGGAGGTGCTGCTGCGGATGAACTGCGCCAACGTGATGGTGTGCTGGTTCCGTACATATTCGTGATACTTCTCGGCAAACGACGCCACTGTACGCGGATGGCCGTGGAAGGAATCGGATGAGGTCATCACCCATGGACGTTTCATGAATGCCACCACATCCTTATTGCTCTGGTTGAAGGAGGCGATGACGATTTCACTATCTCGAAGAACCTCAATGGCGGCGCTGACCGGATCAGTGTTGCGCTCTTGCGCAAGCTGTTCAAGCGTCTTGCCGACGTACTTGGGGTTGCCCTGGGAAAAGAGGATGGCGCCGGCCCCGTTGCGCAAACGCAGGTTCTCGCCAATGTCGCGGTGCAGGCGTTGCTGCTGAGCTGGATCGTCGAATCTCCTGAGCATGGCAGGGCGACCACCATCCAATGCCCAGGGTGGTATAAGCGCCGCCGAGAACCGCGTGCTGGAAGCGAGCCAAGGGTACTGGTCGGCGGTAATGCGCAGCCCTTGCGCACGTGCAGCCTCGATCATGCGGATGATGGCGCCGCTCTGTCCTTCCACGCTTTTTCCCAGCGCCTTGATATGGGCCACATTGGCGGCAATGCCCGCCTCTCTGGCAATGCGGATGACTTCCCGTATCGATTCGGCAAGCCCGACGTTGTAGGAGGCCTCGTCGCGAATATGGCTGTCGTAGATGCCGCCGTATTGCGCAGCAACCTTGGCCAGGGCGATCACCTCTCCGGTGCTGGCAAAGTTCTGCGGAGCATAGAACAGTCCCGTTGAGAAGCCAATGGCGCCCTCGCACATGCCCTTGGCGACCAGGGCCTTCATCGCTTCCAGCTGCTTCTGGTCGGGCTGCTGGTCCGCCTCGCCGAGCTGGCTTCGCCTGATGGGGCCGAAACCGACATACATGGCGGCGTTCGGCCCTATCCCATGCCTGCTCAGCCAGGCGGCCTGTTGGGCGACTTCATAGCTGCCGCCGCCATCGTTGCCGATGACGGCGGTCGTCACGCCCTGTGTGAGGAAGTAATCCACCTGCCGCTTCTTGATGTCGTCGGTGAACATGTCTCTATCGGCGTGCGTATGCGCGTCAATGAACCCTGGCGCCACGATGGCCCCGCGGGCATCGATGACGCGCAGCGCCGTGAAGCGCGAGCGATCGGCCTTGCCGACATAGACGATGCGGTCGCCTGCAATGCCGAGCTCGCCGGATAGGGGCTCATCATGCTCGCCGTCATAGATACGATCGCTCTGAATGATAAGGTCGAGCTGGACAGGCTGGGCGATTGCCACGCCGGATGTCGCAAAGCACGCTGCCACCGTTGCGATGGCCATCTTGCGCAGATGCTGCTGGCCTGCCTTGCCAGGCAGGGCGGTGCGGCTGGCTGGCGAATGATTTCTTCCTGGCATAGGTATTCCTTGATGTGGGGGACATGCAGCACCGGCGGCGGCCCTGTGCATCCTCAGTCAGCCAACACCAGTGGCTGGCGTCCAGCTCCCAAGGGGGCGCTTCGTGTGTAGAAATCCACGTAGAGCTTCCCTGCCAGCAGCGCTTCCCGGTCTTTTCCCTGCAGTACGATCGATGCCTTGACGCTCTTCTGGTGTTGCCGCAGCAGGTTGGCGACCACCGGTCCCGGCTTGTCGGCCTCGCCGCGCTGCAGCGCCAGGCTGATCACATCGGACGCCGCCACCTTCCTGGCGCTGGCCTGATAGTCCAGCCGGGCGGTGACCGGGTCGTAGGCAAGTTCTACGCGTACCGACGCATCGCCAGGCTGATCCAGCACGATGGGCTTGATGCGCCTGAGTCCCGGCGCTTTGCCTGCGACCAGGGCGGGTGTGCTGTATGGCGATCGCCGTGGACCGATCTTTTGTTCCCATCCGTAGGCAAGGCCGAGCAAGGCGGGCTCTGCAAATTCCGGGGCCAGCAGCTCCAGCGATACCGGCAAGCCGTCTTCGGTAAAGCCGACCGGCAAGGCAAGCGCCGGCAATCCCGTGGTGGCGCTCAGCTGGCAATTCATGGCGCCGCCTTGCGGCTCTCCGATCAAGGCGGCCTTGCGCTGGATGGTGGGATAGACGAGCGTATCGAGATGGTTTTTCTGCATGACATCAGTCATCAGGCTCTTCAAGGCGCTCCGTTTAAGCATGACCTTCTCCAGCTCCTCCTTGTCTTTCGGATTCTGCAGATCCACGCTGTTACGCAGGCGCAAGCCGGCCTCGAGCAGCTCATGCTCCATGCCCCGCGCCAAGATCTCGCCAAGGCTGCCGACCGGAGCGCCCGGATGACTCTGGAGATAAGCGCCCAGGTCATACTTGAATTCATAGGGAATGATGCTGCTGCCGCTGAGCAAGCCGTCGAGTTCCGGGATGGTGACGTCGGTGACAATCGCGCCCTGGTCCTTGAGTTGTTGCAGGGCCTTGTTGATGGCGGCAGACACTTCCGCATCCTCGGGCGCGGCGCCGAAGAGTGCGCGGAGGACGCCGATCCTGGCCCCTTGCAGACTGTCGGCCCGCAAACCATCCCGATACGACTTGGGGATGTGGCCATTGGCGTCCACGGTGGAGCTGTCCTGTGGATCGCTGCCTACCGTGGCGTCCAGCATGATCGCAAGATCTTCCACCGACCTTGCCAGCGGGGCGGCGACATCCTGGGTCGAGGAGAGCGGCATGACGCCGCTGCGGCTGGCCAATCCGCGCGTCGTGCGCAAGCCGAACAGGTTTTGATGCGCTGCCGGGATGCGGATCGAGCCACAGGTGTCGCTGCCCATCCCCGCTGCAGCGAAGCTTGCCGCCACGGCGGCACCGGTGCCACCACTGGAGCCTCCCGGGGCGCGTCGCGGGTCATAGGGATTACGGGTGAATCCGGTCAGGGAGGAGACTGTGGTCACCCCGGCGGCCAATTCGTGCATCGTGGTCTTGCCGAGGATGACCGCGCCGGCCTCACGCAAACGCTTGACCTGGAAAGCATCCGCCTGGGCCTGCAGGGTGGCCAGGGCCAGTGTCCCGCCGGTGGTGGGCATGTCCACGGTGTCGTAGTTGTCCTTGACCAGGATAGGTATGCCGTGCAGGGGACCGCGCGGTCCTGACTGGCGACGCTCGCGGTCGAGCTGGTCTGCCTCTTCCAGCGCTTTGGGATTGAGCGTGACGATGGCGTTGAGCGAAGGACCTTGCTGATCATAGGCCCGGATACGGGCGAGATAGGCCAGCACCAGGCTGCGTGAGGTCGCCCGTCCGGCATCCTGCGCGGACTGGAGATGGGTGATGGAGGCTTCGAAGACCGGGTCTTGTGCCAGCCTACGCTGGCTCGCCGTTTCCTTGCCCTGGGCGAAGGACGTCTGCGTCATGGCGCCCAGCAGCATGGCGGTGAAGACAACTGACGACGCCCGCGCGAATGATGAAGTGTTGTTGCTGTGATATTTCATGATCGATCCTTTGGTTGCCTGGTCAGCTGCTTGCCTTGGAGCGGCAGGGCGCTTGATCGCGCCGCTTGCTCGCTGCGTGACGAGCAATTACGTGGCCCGCCCTTGCTCCCATGTGTTGTCCCAGCCGCCACGTCACCACGCCATTGACGATGACGGCATCGATACCCTGGGCGGGTTCTGCCGGTGTTTCATAGCTGGCGGTATCCCGAATCGTGGCCGCGTCGAACACTACGATGTCGGCGTAATGGCCGACCTCCAGCGTGCCGCGTTCGTGGAGCTTGAAATTGCGCGCGGTCAGGCCCGTCATTTTCCAGACGGCGACTTCCAGATCGAAGAGCCCGAGATCCCGGCTGTAATGCCCCAGGATGCGGGGGAAGGTTCCCCACAGCCGGGGATGCGGCTTTTCCCCGGTGGGGATGCCGTCCGATCCGATCATGGTCTCGTCGAAAGCAAGGATGTTGCGCACGTCACTTTCATCCATGCCGAAATAGACGGCGCTGGCGGGTTGCAGGCGCGCTGCGGCTTCTTCCTTGCTCACGCCCCATTCGGCGGCGATCGCATCGAGCTCGCGGCCAGCCTGCTCCGGATGCGGCTTGCTCGAGCTGATCAAGATGCGCCCGACCAAGCGCTTGGGGTCCCGGTGCAACATGGTGGAACTGGCGTTGTAGGGATAGCAGTCCAGGGCCACGCACTGGCATTGCATGGCCTGGCGTATGCGCGCCAGGGTCTGGGAGGACTTGCCGAAGTTATGTGCACGCTGCAACTTGTGATGCGAAATCACCACCGGTGCATTCAGCTCCCGGCCGATCAGGAAGCTCTCCTCCAGCGCCTCCATCGATTTGTCGGCCTCGTCGCGCATATGCGTGACGTAGAGTGCGCCGGTCCCGGCAATGGGGCGGCACACGTCGATGACTTCCTGGGTGCTCGCATGCGCTGCCGGCGGGTAGTAAGTCCCGGTGGAAATGCCGATGGCGCCGGCTTCCAGGGCTTCATCCAGCAAGGCGTTCATGGCGCTGATTTCATCTGGTCGGGCTTCTCTTTCCAGCGCATCCATCGTCATCACGCGCAAGGTGGAATGGCCCACCATGGCCGCGACGTTGACTGCCGATGGCGTCTGGCGCAAGGCGTCCAGATAGCTGCTGAATGTCTCAAAGCGGGTCCCGTCGGCATCGTCGAGCAGGCTGAGCGGCGCCGGCAATGGCGTGCCGGCACGCAGCGGCGCGATGCTGATGCCGCAATTTCCTGTGATTACCGTGGTGACACCCTGCGAGATCTTGAATGTCATGTCGGGTTGCGAGAGCACCGCCTGGTCATCATGGGTATGGGAATCGATGAAGCCGGGCGCCACTATCTTGCCGCTGGCGTCTATCCTTTGCGCCGCCTGGCGATGCGACAGGTTGCCGATCTCGGCAATGCGGCCATGGCGAACACCGATGTCGGCGCGGAATCGTGGCGCCTTGCTGCCATCGATGATCGTGCCGCCGGTGATCAGCAGATCGAATGCTGGACTGTTTTGCATCTGCATGTCTCGTATGAACTTGTTGAAAGGAATCAGGAGGTGTGGGAAGACGACGTCTCCGGCAGGGTCGCCGCTGGCGCCGCTGGTGGCGCCAGCCGCCAGGTCATGGCAATGAGGAAGGACATCATGGCCGAACCCACCAGGAACCAGAAGGCGGCCAGGTAAGCGCCATTGAACGCGACGATCAGGCTGCCCATGACCACCGGGGCGATCGAGCCGGCCAGCTGGCCGCCAAAATTCATCAGGCCGGTGGCGCTGCCGATCAGGTGCGAAGGGAAGTGCTTCAGCGGGACGGAAAAGACGGTGGCGTAGACAAAATTGAATGACAGCAGGCACAAGGTCCAGTAGACCACCAGCAACTCGATGACCGTGGTGGAGATCATGAGCGCCAGAAACACCGCGCAAGCCAGCGCGCCACCCATCATGAAGTACTTCTCACGCCCCTTGCCGTGCTTGTCCAGCAGCCAGCCCACTACATTGGTGCCCAGAAACGCCAGCAGATAAGGGATCGCCGATGCGATGCCGATATGCAGCAGATCGATCTGATACACCTTCAACAGAAAGGAAGGCATCCAGGAGATCATCCCGATATAGACGATGCTGGTACAGAACCAGATGGCGGTGAGGCGCAAGGCGGTGGGATTCTTGACCAGCTCGCGCAGTTGATTCTTTGGACGCGCGGCGCTTCTTGCCTGTTGTGCGGCCATGCCGCTTCTCAGCGCCAGCCACAGGATCGCGGCCACGATCATGCCCACGAAGGCAAGAATGTGGAAGGTGCCGCGCCAGCCGAGATAGACCACCGTCAGCGCCACCATTCCCGAGCCGACCGCATTGCCCAGAAAGACCGTGGAGATCAGAAAGGATTTGGCGCGTGCACGCTCTTGTTGCGGAAAGACTTCCGCGACGGTGACCGAGCTGGCAGGGGAGAAGCATCCTTCTCCGGCGCCGAACAGGAAGCGGATCAGCAGCAGTGAGGCGAATGACCAGGCCATGCTGGTGAGCCCGGTAAACAAGGACCAGGCCACCACACACATGACAACGACGATGCGTGAGCCGTAGCGGTCGGACAGCCATCCGCCCATGAGTTGCATGAGCGCATAGCTGACGTAGAAGGCGCTGAGCACCATGCCGGCCTGTTGCGCATCCAGGGCGAATTCCTTGCTGATCGGTATGATCGCCGTGCTCATCACGATGCGGTCTGCATAGCCCACGGCCCAGGCCAGGAACAGGGCCGACAGGCAGATCATTTTCTGCGCTCGCGTAGTTGCCATTGGCATCTTCTCCTCAATATTGTCGATGTTCTTGATGTCGGATGATCGGCAAGCCGCGCCATCATCTGCATGTGTCGACTATAGGAGAGCGGGCTGGCCATCGTCCAATGAGAAGAAATTGCTGCCCCATAACCTAAGGTTATATACTTGTTTGTCCATTGTCTGGAGCTGCCATGCGCCTGCGTCATATCGAGATTTTCAGCGCCATCATGCAGACCGGCAGCGCCATCGGGGCGGCAAGATTGCTCAACGTGACGCAGCCGGCCATCAGCAAGATGCTGCGACACGCCGAACAAACGGTGGGCTTTGCATTGTTTCTGCGTTCGGGTGGGAAGCTGGTTCCCACCCCGGAAGCATTACGGCTGCAGCAGGAATTGCAGCCTTTTGATGAACAGCTGGCGCGCATCCGGCGGGTGGTCAGCAATCTCGCCAGCGGGAGCGAGGCGCCCTTGCGCATTGCAGCCACGCCGGCCATTGCGCATCATCTTGCACCCAAGGCCGTGGCATTGTGGTGCCAGGCGCATCCCGATTCAGAATGCCTGCTGTCGGCCTCGCATACCCGTGAACTGCTGTACTCGCTGTTGCTCAACGAGGTCGATATCGCCCTGACCATGCAGCCGATCTCGCATCCCAACCTGATCACCACGGTCGTGTGCGACTGTGACATCTATGCCATCGCGCCGGCCCAGTGGTGGCCGCAAGAGCGGCTCGATACTCCCATCACGCCAGATGAGATTGCCGGACAGCCTTTCATCTCCATCGATATCCGCTCCCATCTGGGAGCATCGGTATCAGCGTGGCTGGCAGGCGTGTCTCCCCCTCCCGATGTCAAGGTCACGGTGCAGACCTATACCTTGGCGCGATCGCTGGTAGAGGCGCGTATTGGCATCGCCGTGGTCGATCACTTCACCGCCAAGGCAGGGCACGCAGACAAGGAAATACAGATGCGCCGGATCGACTTGCCTACGGCCAACAAGGTCTACGCCATCACCAATCGTTCCAGGCCGGCGCCCAAATCGGCGAATTTCCTGTTGGAGGCAATCCGTTCCTTGCCGGACTGAGGGGGCGATGAAGAGGGCCGGTCCTCAGTTGCCCACGTCCCGCACGACGGCCGAGTAAGGAATGGGCGCCCAGGCAAAGCCATCTCCCGCGCGGAGGATATGCCCCAGTCCAGGAAAGGAGAGGTGCGGTCCCGCAACCAGTTCATGCGACTGCGCCAGCGCTTCCAGCGCTGCTATCCGGGTTCGGGCGGCCTGCGCCTCGTCTGCATCGAAATCCACGGTCACGTTCGGATGGGGAAGTTGCACCTCTGCGGCATGGATGATATCGCCGACGACGCGCATCCGACGACCTCGGCTTTCGATGTCGTAGAAGCTATGACCCGGCGTGTGGCCCGGCGCCGGAATGGCTTCTATGCCCGGGAACAGGGTCGTTCTTCCGCTGAATGTCCTGATGCGTCCCGCCGCCAGATAGGGCGCCAGCGCTGCCCGTCCTTCAACGAACATCTGCTGGTGGCTGGCCTTGGCCTGCGCTTTGGCGGAATCACTCATCCAGTAATCCAGCTCGCTCTTGGCCAGGAAGACATCTGCGTTGGGAAACTGCCTTTCACCGTCTCGGGCCAGACCTGCCGAATGGTCGCCATGGACATGCGTCAAGAGCACGGCATCAATGGAGGCGGGATCATAGCCGGCGATCTTGAGCGTCTCGACCAGATGGCCGCAGCAAGAACCAAAGACCTTGCCGGCGCCGCTATCGATCAGAATGCGTCGTTCGCCGGTATCGATCAGAAAGGCATTGATGGAGGTTTCACGATTCACCGGCTCCCCGGCATCGCGGAACTGGGCAGTCAGCGCGTGCTTGTCCATGCCATGCATGATCTGGTCGAAAGGCACAGGGGTGGTGCCGTCGGTCAGCACCGTGACTTTGAAGTCACCAACAAGCACGCGATAAATCCCAGGAGTTTGAGAGAAGGTTTGTGCCGCCGTCAATTGCGGGCCATCGGCAGCGTGGACGGTTGCCGCACTCATTGCCGAGAGTACGGATGCGAAAATCAGGACAATCAGTTTCATCACTATCACCATCAAAGTAAGATAAACAGTCTCAACAGCATCAACAACATTCACAACATCAACAGCCGCGACAGGCAGCTTGTGGCTGATAATGGTGAGCCCTAAGTGACGATAGTTAAAGTACTAACCTGACGGTAAGTATGGAAAAAGAGAGAAAAAAATTCCGCCAGATTGACTGCAGCGTGTTTCTGGCGGATTGTCCCGCGCGCGACGTGTTGGCGCTGCTGGCCGAAAAATGGACCCTGCTCGTCTTGCACGCGTTAAGTGAGAAGACGTATCGAACAGCTGAGTTGAGAAGGCGCATTGGCGGCGTATCGGAAAAGATGCTGATCCAGGCCTTGCGCCGTCTTGAGCAACATGGTCTGGTAAGTCGCATGAGCTACCAGACCGTTCCGCCGCATGTTGAATATTCGCTGACACCGCTGGGGGTATCGTTGAGCAGCATCGTTTGCGCCTTGGATACGTGGGTGGAGACGCACGCATTGGAAATCAGCGGGTGGGAGAACAAGCACTAATTGGCATCCAGCGGCAACCAGCGTCATTGATGAGTATTGATAACAAGAGGAAGAAGATGGAAAAGAAAGTGGCAGGAACCGCCGGCTATGGAGAAAACGCGGCGCAGTTGGCAACGCAGTATGAAAGCATCGAATTCGAGGCCCTCCATCACGACGTCCTTCATTTGTTTCCAACCCAGCCCAGCGCGATCCTGGACATTGGCGCAGGCTCTGGCCGCGACTCCGCTGCGCTGGCGCGCAAGGGACACGCTGTCACGGCAATAGAACCTTCGAAGGAATTACGCGAAGAAGGCCAGCGACGTCACGCCTTGCTCGATATCCACTGGATTGATGATCATCTTCCTGATCTGCAGGTGGCCAAGCGACTGGGGCGAACTTTTGACTTGATATTGCTCACCGCGGTATGGATGCATCTGGAAAAACAGGAGCGGGAAATTGCGATGCAGGCGATTGCCGGGTTGTTAGGTCCCGAGGGGAAGGTCATGATGACACTGCGGCATGGTCCTGTTCCTCCAGGCAGGCAGATGTTTGATGTCTCACCGCACGAAACTGTTGAACTGGCGGCGCAATCCGGTTTGCAGGCGCGACACCTCAGCGAACGTGCCGATATGTTCGACCGTACTGATGTACGTTGGAGTGTCGTTGTGTTGGAGAAGGTGTAGCAGTAGTGATCCGGCTTTCGCATTTCATCGTAGGACCCGATCCCGGCCTGGCCGGACGTATGAAGGAGCTGTCTTCAGTCGCCATGTTTCTCGGCATGTTCATCAACACAAGATCAATTCACGCTGGCACGATGCCAGTCATGAGCCGTCTGCTCATTGCAGCCCTGCTGCTGCTCTTGTCCGCTTGCGCCAGCGACCCCTTGGCGAACGCCGATGCCATGACGCAAGCGGCTGGCTTGCGGCGCGAGCTCACCAGGAGCGGTCCCTTCCTGCTGACCGCCTATGTGCGCATCAGCCGCCTGGACCAGCCGTTGAACCTGTATATCGAGGGCGATGGCCTGGCCTGGCGTAGCCGCTACGAGCCCTCTGCAGATCCCACGCCGCGCAAAGCCTTGGGATTGTCGCTGGCGGCGGCGGACAACAGCGCCAACATGGTCTACCTGGCGCGACCTTGCCAATTCACGCCCATGGCCAGCAACCCCGCCTGCAATGTCGGCTATTGGACGGGCAAACGATTTGCTCCCGAGGTGGTAGCGGCGATGAACGAGGCGGTCGGGCATTACCTTGAACGCGTTCCTGGTCAGCGTGTCAATCTGGTCGGATATTCCGGCGGCGGCGCCATCGCGGTGTTGATCGCCGCACGCCGCAACGATGTGGCCACCGTGCGCACGGTGGCTGGAAATCTGGATCACGTCGCGTTGAACCGCTGGCACAAGGTGACGCCGATGTCGGATTCACTCAACGCCATCGATGTGGCAAGCCGCGTCGCCGGGATTGCGCAACTTCATTTCAGTGGAAGCGACGACGTCATCGTGCCGGAGCGGTTTGCCAGGGCGTTCGTCCAGCAGGTCGGGGCCTGCGCGCATCTGAGGGTGCTACCTGGGTTATCCCATGAGGGAGACTGGGCGGCGATATGGCCGAGCTTGCTGAGGGAGGCGCCGTACTGTGATCATTGAGAGGTCGACAGACCAGAGGGGCCTGCTGGTGCTTGCCCGACCTTTAGTCTGAGCGAAATTTTCCCGGACTGCGTCCCGTCAGTTCCTGTTGACGCAGGAACCCGTCTGGCCAAGGTGCGTTCCTATGCGCCTTGGCCAGGCCGTGAGGCAGTGAATATAGGTCCATCTGCATACGGATTATTGGAACGCATCTCACGCCTATTTATGAGGGGGGGAGTGCACTCAAAATAGGGGTAACCGTGCCCGGATCCAATCCCATTTGGTGGGAGGGATCGATATCGACTGCATGGGACTTTCCCTAGCGCTGTCGAAATAGATGATTGAATCTACTCCTTCAGTCAGATCACGTTCAGTCGCCGAATTCACGTAGTAAGAGAAGTAGCGCTCGGCGAGTAAATCCCCGGACCTACCGAAGACCTGGAGTCTGATTTTGGTACCGTTCTTGATGTCGGCCCCGCACAGCTTGATGTCGTACATTGCACCATGAAATATCTTCTCGCCACCGTTTAGATCCTTCGTGAAGGATTCGCAGCGTCCATAGGTCGGTTGAGCAAGGTGGGCGCAAAGACCAAATCCAATATAGACCACCAACGCTATGCCAATGAGTTTAACGGCTCTAGTCTGCATATCTCGCCAAGTTTGAACACGATAGGTTTTTTCAGTTTGAGGTACACGGGCTTCGAATAGATCATGAAATCTTGGCCTCTGTCATGTTTCTCCCGCCATCGATTGTAGTCAGCGTTAAAGACCGGGAAATAGACATCTGACTCCCTGAAATTAGCGAAGAAACTCCTGCGGGTGTCTACCGGTTTGTTGATGGCCTTTACCCATATATCAATATCTAAATCCCTCTTTGGTTTATTAGACCCTATAAGCCATGTACCTGGCGCAATGATAATTCCATGCCTATTCCAGTGCCCCAAATATTGTTCGCCATTGAATGAGTAGTTGTCTTTCACGTAAGCGTAGACATGCGTAATCGTGCCAACGGCGTCGAGGCAATAAAGGCTTTTTGATTTTTCGTATCTGAAATACTTTTCGCCGGAGATGTCAACGCTACCGACAGCGACGTAGATATTGAAGTTTGCCAATGCTCCCGTAAGATCTGTCAGGGTGAAGCCATCAAAGGTATCTCCGTCACTTAGTGAGGAGAGTTGAAATTGCCAGTCGATGTGAAATTGCAGAAGATCTGTCAAAGATTGAGATGTGTTGAAGCTAAGATCGTTGGTTCGCTCCTCTGAAAACCGTTTTCTTATTCTCGTCAGAATCTTCTGTTTGGCTGAATCAACGGCGGCGGCATTGTAGATGTCTTTGGACAAGAGTTCTTCATATTTTTTCTTGACGATCCCAAACTTCAGCACCCATTCAAGCGTCACATCGGTGTCGTTGATCGGCTGGATCGACTTTGGATTGTTGTCATAGATGTGGGCGGGACCGGAAAACCACCTTCGCGCCAGTTTCGCCGAGACAGTCCAGCCCAAATTGTCCATGGCAACGGGCACATCCTGAAGATCGAAAATAGGCGGATTGTCGCAAACCTCTACTTCCAGTTGTTCAGGTTGCGCTTTCTTCTTTTGTTGGCTCGCTTTGGGATTCTGTATGTCTTGCGGCGGCGCAGATCGCTCCTGAGTCTTTTCTGCCGTCGCAGTGGGTATGGGCGGAGGTGGCTTCACGCCGGGGGCGGCTCTGTCAATCGCTATGCCTCTTGGTGTGTTCAGTGGGATGCATCCTCGAATTGCGCTGAATTCTTTTAATTTGGATCCGAATAGACCTTTCTGCAGGTGGTAATACGGGGCCTTTTTCACGTCCGCCATCGATACTCCATGAATGATTTGAGCAAGTATTTCAACAGTCTCGATTGAGCATTTTGATAGACCTCTCGCAGAGCATTTGGGGATCTGTTTTCACCACGGTCAGCTTTCCGCTCGGGGCTTGAGCCTGCCGTCGAAATGACTAAGGCGCATGCCATCAAGGTCTTGTTGCTGGAACTCTGGGACTGGTCGTAAATGACGAGAGGTAGTTAGCGATGGAGAGAGAAGCTCGCTGTTGGGGAGGATGATATTCCGACCGGACTATGAAGAAGACGGATCCCAGCAAGAAAACAGCTGAGCTAGAAGGAAAACTTGGCGAATATTAAATTTATTCGGACTGATATGCCTGAGGCGCGGCGTCCAATGGTGACTTTAGCGAATTCTCGTACGAGGTGTATTTGCAGAAGGCGCTGTTGTTCTGGCAAGTAGTTGATGCGTCCCACGCAATACTTGGCGATTCAGGTTGAAGAGCTCACTGGCAGTACGCTGTTGCCCATTGGCCAGGAGTCATCATCGTTCCTGGCCATTGATAGACAAGCTCTATGTTCAACGGATGTTTTTCTGCCAGCGCTGCAATTCATTTACCAACTGGTCTCCCTCTCCGCCGTAGAAGAAATCTTGTGAATGGCCAGATCCGCCCCTTCGAACTCCTGCTCCGGATCAAGGCGGATACCGACTGCCTTCTTGAGCAAGCCATACACGATCCACCCGCCCAGCGCTGCAATGACAATGCCCATCACGCTGCCGATCAGTTGTGACAGGAAGGACACGCCACCCCGGCCCCCCAGCGCCTGCAGGCCGAAGATGCCCGCCGCCAGGCCGCCCCACAATCCGCACAGCCCGTGCAGCGGCCACACGCCCAGCACGTCGTCGATCTTCCATTTGTTCTGGGTGCGGGTAAACATCCACACGAAGATCGCCCCGGCAATGCCGCCGGTGACCAGTGCGCCCAGCGGGTGCATCAGGTCCGAGCCGGCGCATACCGCCACCAGGCCGGCCAGCGGGCCGTTGTAGGCGAAGCCGGGGTCATTGCGGCCCATCAGCAGCGCTACCAGTGTGCCGCCGGCCATGGCCATGAGCGAATTCATCGCGACCAGGCCATTCATCTTGTCCAGCGTCTGCGCGCTCATCACGTTGAAGCCGAACCAGCCCACCGTCAGGATCCACGCGCCCAATGCCAGGAAGGGAATGTTGGAGGGCGGATGCGCAGCAACCGCGCCTTCCTTGCTGTAGCGGCCTCGGCGCGCGCCCAGCAGCAGCACGGCGGGCAGGGCGATCCAGCCGCCGACGGCGTGGACCACGATGGAGCCGGCGAAGTCGTGGAATTCTGCGTCGAAGGTGGCGGCCAGCCAGGCTTGCACGCCCAGGTGCTGGTTCCATGCAATGCCCTCGAAGAAGGGATAGACCAGGCCCACCAGCACGGCCGTGGCCACCAGCTGCGGATTGAACTTGGAACGCTCGGCAATGCCGCCCGAGATGATGGCCGGGATCGCGGCGGCAAAGGTCAGCAGGAAGAAGAACTTCACCAGCTCGAAGCCGCTGCGCTGCGCCAGCGTCTCGGCGCCGGCGAAGAAGCTCACGCGATAGGCGACGTAGTAGCCGATGAAGAAATAGACGATGGTCGATACGGCAAAGTCCGCCAGGATCTTGACCAGGGCATTGACCTGGTTCTTCTTGCGCACTGTGCCCAGCTCAAGGAAGGCGAAGCCGGCATGCATGGCCAGGATCATGATCGCCCCTAGCAGGATGAAGAGGGCGTCTGCGCCGTTTTTGTGATCGTCCACCAGAAAATCTCCCAAAAAGTGTGCGAGGAAATGCTTGAAAGCCAGGACTAAAGCAATTTCCGTTCCATTTTGGTGAGAATTCAGCAGATCATTGATTCAAAAAGACTTTTTTAGTGCGTCAGTGTCTTGTCCGGCAAAGTGCTGCACGAACTCCGTGCATGCAGAGGGGGCGGGAGGATGTCGAGCTTCATTTTGGTGCGCTGGATGGGGGCGGTATTCCATTCCCCCCAGTGTCGATGAAAATCACCGCATTTCGGGCAGGGTCAGCATTAGTCAGCGCGATTTCATGGGACGGTCATACATGATTGCTAAATTGCAATCCCCCGTGTATCGCTCACCCCCTCACAGGAGTCGCCATGCCAGACCAGAACCCGCCAGCCGACCACAGCCGCCGCCGCTTCCTGCGCGACAGTGCGGTCACCACCGTCACCACTGCCGCCGCGCTTGCCAGCCCGGCCGCTTTGTCCGCCACCCCGGCCGCACCGGCCATCGTCACTTCCGAACGCCTGCGCCCGCAATTGCCGGGCGGCGTCATGAGCGGGGATGTCACCCGCGACAGCGCCATCCTCTGGGCGCGGGCCGACCGCAATGCCCGCATGCTGGTCGAGTACTCGACCAGCGGGAACTTCTCCAACCCCGTCCGTATCGCCGGTCCCACGGCGCTGGCGCGGGAGGACTACACCGCCCGCGTGGACCTGCGCGACTTGCCTGCCGGCCAGCGCCTGTATTACCGCGTGCGCTTCCAGGACCTGGTGCATGAGTCGGCGCTGAGCGAGCCGCTCACCGGCAGTCTCATGATGCCAGCCTCAGCGCACGGCCAGGCGCGTGACATCACCTTTGCCTTCTCGGGCGATGAAGCCGGCCAGGGCTGGGGCATCAACGAGCAGTGGGGCGGTTATCGCGTGTACGAAAGCATGCGCCGCTTCCGTCCGGATTTCTTCATCCATTCGGGTGACCAGATCTATGCCGATGGGCCGATCCAGGCTGAAGTGAAGCTGGACGATGGCAGCCTGTGGCGCAATGTGGTGACCGAAGCCAAGTCCAAGGTAGCGCAGACGCTGGACGACTATCGCGGCAACTTCGCCTACAACATGCTGGACGCCAACAAGCGCCGTTTCGCCGCCGAGGTGCCGTTCCTGGTCCAGTGGGACGACCACGAGGTGCGCAACAACTGGTACCCGGGCCAGGAGATCGGCGCGGCTGAAAAGCGCTACGACGAACGCAACATCGATGTGCTGGCCGCCCGTGCGCGCCAGGCCATGTTCGAACACAATCCCTTCCGCATCGACAGCGCCGATCCTTTCCGCATCTATCGCTCCTTCAACCATGGGCCGCTGCTGGAAGTGTTCATGCTGGATGAGCGCAGCTATCGCGGCCGCAATTCGCCCAATCGCCAGAAGGGCGGGCACGATGCCGACTTCCTCGGCCCCGAGCAGATGCGCTGGATTAAGCAGGCGCTGCTGCGTTCGCGCTCGACCTGGAAGCTGATCGCCAGCGATATGCCGCTCTCCATCGTGGTGCCGGACCTGAACCCGGATGTGCCCAAGGGGACCTTCGAAGCCTGGGCCAATGCCGACAATGGCAAGCCCTCCGGGCGCGAACTGGAAGTGGCCGAGCTGCTGCGCTTCATCAAGCAGCATGACATCAAGAACGTGGTCTGGGTGACGGCCGATGTGCACTACGCCTCGGCCACGCACTACGCACCGGAGCGGGCCCAGTTCACCGACTTCAAGCCCTTCTGGGAATTCGTCGGCGGGCCGATCAATGCCGGCACCTTCGGACCTGGCGAGATCGATCGCACCTTCGGTCCGGATGTGCGTTTCGTCAGCATCCCGGCGGACATGAAGCAGAACCGCTCACCGGCGGAACTGCTGCAATTCTTTGGCATCGGCAAGATCGATGCGAAGAGCAAGACGCTCACCGTCACGCTGCACAACACCGACGGCAAGGAGATCTACAAGGTGGAGTTGCCGCCGGAGGCCTGATCGGGTGATCCCTTGATGGATGTGTTGTAGCAAGGCTGGACCGGGATCAGCCCGGTCCGGCGAGCTTGCGCGAGATCGTCGCACAGGCTTGCAGCAGCGGTTGCACATAGGCCTGCTGTGCATCGGGCAGGCGACGATAGAGCGGAATGCTCACGCTCACGCAGGCGACCGGCACGCCATCGGCACCGACGATGGCCGCGCCGTAACAGAAAATCTGGGCTTCGTTTTCTTCACGGTCTTCGGCGTAGCCGCGTGCGCGGGTGTCTTCCACATCGGCGCGCAGGGCGGCCAGTTCGGTATGCGTGTTGGCGGTGAAGGCTTGCAGATGCAGCGTACGCATCAGGCGTTCGCGATGCGCTTCTTCCAGTCCGGCCAGATAGGCCTTGCCCACCGAACTCGAATACAAGGTCACGCGGGTGCCGATGCGTGAATCCATGCGCACTGCTTGTGGACTTTCCAGCTTCTCGATGTAGACCATGCTGTGATCGCTGGGCACGGCCAGGTGCACGGTCTCGCGGGTGAGGTCGCGCAGCTGGCGCAAGGACTCGATGGCGGTGGTGCGGATGTCGCTGCGGTCCCAGGCGCGGCTGGCCAGGTTGATGAGACGCGGACCGACTTCATACTGCTTGTTGCGCGGGTTTTCCACCACCATGCCTTCGGCCATCAGTGCAGCCAGGATGCGATAGACGGTTGGCCGCGGATAGCCCGACAATGCGGCCAGTTGCGCGATGTTCAAGGGCGCGTCCTGGTCGGCGATCAGTTGCAGCACCACCATGAACTTGGAGAAGGCGGCGGTGCCGGCGATCCTGGCGGCGTCATCTGGAGGTAGGGCGTGGGCGGGCATGAGCGCGGGCGATGGAAACGGAGTCGCGGGAGATTATAGCGGAGCCCCTGCGTAAAAAATCCCGCGCCGCCTGGAGCCTCGGCGCGGGCAAATGGCATTGCACGTGAAAGCAGGGCGGATGGCTCAGGCCACCAGGTAGCCGCCATCCACCGGCACGATGGCGCCGGTCATGAAGGACGCCGCCGGTGAACACAGGAAGGCCACCACCTGGCCGACGTCTTCCGGCTGCCCCCAGCGGCCCAGCGGGGTGCGCGCCAGGATGGGGCCGGCGCGCACGGGGTCGTCCTGCAGGGCCTGGGTCAGTGGAGTGGCGATCCAGCCGGGCGCCACCGCATTGACGCGGATGCCGTCAGCGGCATAGGCAATGGCCAGCGACTTGGTCAGTTGCGCTACGCCGCCCTTGCTGGCGCTGTAGCCGGGTACCAGGCCGCCGCCGAAGAAGCTGAGCATGGACGCCGTATTGACGATGCAGCCCCTGGACTGCCTGAGCAGCTCGCGCGCGGCGGCGCATACGCGCATGGTGCCGGTGAGGTTCACGGCGATGACCTGCTCGAATACTTCCGTCTCCAGTTCCGCGCCTCGCTTGATGATGCCGGCGCAGTTGACCACGATGTCCAGTTGCGTGAGGCCGGCCAATGCAGCGCGTACGCTCTCTTCGCTGGCGACGTTCATCTCCACCAGGGTGACCTCGCTGCCGGCGAATTCTTCATGCGCAAAGGGCGGCAGGCCGGCGGCGATCACGCGGGCGCCGAGTGCAACCAGTTGTCGCGCGACAGCCGCGCCTATGCCTTGCGTACCGCCGGTGACCAGGGCGGTCTTGCCCTTGAGCAGATCGGGAATGAAGCTCATTGTTTTCCTTGTGGTGGGTGGCAGGAGACTGGCTGGATGCCGCTACCCGCAGGCGGCGGCATCGGGTCAGGCTACTGGTGCATGACGGTGGGGAGGATCAGGCGTGGGACTCGATGGGTTTGTCCACCACGAACATGTAGACCAGTGCTGCGGCAAAGGCGACGGCGGCGCTGATCAGGAGGGCGTTGACGAAGGAGTGGGTCTGGTCCACCACCACGCCGGTGATCACGGGGGCGAGCGAGCCGCCGAGATAGCCGCCGAAGTTCTGCATGCTGCCCAGCGACGCCACCAGGCGGCGCGGAATGGCCACCGACACCAGCGCCCATGCGCCGCCCGAAGCCATGTTCACGAAGGCCATGGCCAGCGAGATGTAGACGATGGCCATGGTCGTGCTGGGGGTGTAGGCCGCCGGGATGGTGAAGGCGCCGGCGCCGATCAGGCCTGCGCAGATCGGCCATTTGCGGCTGCGGATGGCGGGCATGCCGCGCTTCATCAGGCCATCGGCGATATAGCCGGAAGAGAGCATGCCGAGCGTACCGAAGATGTAGGGGATCACCACCACCCAGCCGGTGCGCGCAATGGAGAGGTGGCGCTCATGCTCCAGATAGGCCGGCAGCCAGGTCAGGTACAGCCACACCATGTAGATCACGCCCATGAAGCCGAACAGCATGCCCCAGGTGGTGCGGTAGGTGAAGAGGCTCTTCCATTCGCTCCAGCTCAGCTTGGCATTGGCGTTGGGATCATTGTCGTGGTCATCGGCCAGGTAGAGCACTTCGGAGGGCGTGAGCTGGACTTCGTTGCGATTGCGGTAGAACAGGTACCAGCCCACCGAGACGGCGATGCCCAGCACGCCCATGATGACGAACATCATGCGCCAGCCGAAAGACAGCATCAGGATCGTGAGGATGGGCGGCGCCAGCGCCGGTCCGATGGTGGAGGAGGCCACGAAGATGCCGGTCGGTCCGCCGCGCTCGCGCATGGCAAACCATTCCGAGACCACCTTGGCGCCGGCCGGGAACTGCGGCGCTTCGCCTAGCCCCAGGAAGACCCGCGCCACCAGGAACTGCTGCAGGTTGTTGACGAAGCCGCCGGCCAGCTGCGCCACCGACCAGATGAACATGCCCGCGCCCAGCATCACGCGTGCGCCGAACTTGTCGAGCATGGCGCCGATGGGCAATTGCGAGAAGGCATAGGCCAGCGAGAAGGCCGAGAGCAACAGGCCCATCTGCGAGGCAGAGAGATTGAGTTCCTGGCTCACCGAGTGATTGGCGATGGACAGGGTGCTGCGGTCGAGGTAGTTGACGATGCCGGCCAGCATCAGGAAGCTCAGCGCGACCACCTGTATGCGTTTGAGCCGGGGGCTCTTTTCCTTTTGGACTTCCATGGGTTACGTCTCCAGTGTGAATGAGTCAATGCCATTGGCTTGCTTCGTGCCGGCTCCGTCTGTTGCGGTGCTCGCTGTCGATGACATGGCCGAAGCGTCATGCAAGGATGCTGTCTTGAGGACGTTGTGGATGCCGTCCCTGCTACTGCTCCGGCGCCGCCCGAGTCAGGCCTCGGTGTGGCCTGGCTCGGGCGGCGATCCTTGCTTGCCCGGATGATTCCTTTGGTCGAGCGGCAAGCCGCTCAGTAGGTCGCGCGCCCGCCCGAGAGATCGAACACTGCGCCGGTATTGAAGCTGCAGGAACCGGAGCACAGCCATGCGCACATGTCGGCGACCTCATCGACGCTGCCCAGGCGATGCATGGGGCTCTTGGCGATCATGGTCTGCACATGCGCCGGCGACATCTGTCCCAGCAGCGCGGTCTTTACGGCCGCTGGTGCAATGGCGTTGACCAGCACGCCGCTCTCGGCCAGCTCCTTGCCCAGCGACTTGGTCAGCGCCAGCACGCCCGCCTTGGCGGCGCTGTAGGCCGAGGCATTGGGCGTGCCTTCCTTGCCGGCCAGCGAGGCGATGTTGACGATGCGTCCGCGTCTGGCCGCGCGCATGGCTGGCGTTACGCTGCGGCAGGCATGGAAGACGCCCAGCAGGTTGACCTGCACGATGCGATGCCACTCACCCACGTCATACTCGTCCAGTGGCACGGTGGGACCAGCGTAACCGGCGTTGTTGATGAGGAAATCGATGCGGCCGGTGTCGGCCAGCAATTCCTGGGCGGCCTGCATGACCGCAGGGGCGTCGGTGATGTCGATGCTTTGTTGCCGATAGGGCGAGGCCGCGTCATGGTGCTGGTCCCAGACCACTACCTGCGCGCCGCCAGCGGCCAGGCGCGCGCTGATGGCTGCGCCGATGCCGCCATGGCCGCCGGTGACCACGGCCACGCAGTCGCCAAAGTCATAGGATGCGCGGGAATAAGTCATTTCATTCATCCTCAGCGTACGAAGCGATCGACGTAATCACTGCCCAGTCCAACCGCTTCATAGTGCTTGCGGCACATGTCGAGCTTGGTGAAGACATCCTCGTAGCCTTCGAACTTGCCCCAGGGATCGCAATAGAACATGACGCCGGTGATGTGAAAGTAGGTGATCATCTCGTCCACCTCTTCGGGCACGTAGAGGGTGTGGGTCTCGCCCGGCGGCTCGAAGACGTAGCTGCCTTGCTCGGCGATCCAGTCGTGTTCCAGGTAGCGCCACTTCCCCTTGAGGACCATGCCATGCACCGGCGCCGGATGGCGGTGGCGCGACAGCACACCCGACTTGCGTACGCGCAGCAGGTTGGTCCAGTAGCCCTGCGAGACATTCAGGCACAGCGGTCGGAACCAGACGTTCTCGGCCTGCGGCACCCAGATGCGCTCATCCTCGGGGATGGCCGGGTTGACGACGATCTCCAGCGGCGCTTCCTTGGGGTTGGGGAATTGATAGGGCTGCATGCGCGAATCGGCGGGCATGGGGCTGCTCATGGGTGTCTCCTGTTGAGTGGGGCGTCGACGGCTGTATTTTTATTTGTCCGTATTATGGACATTACGTCTGCTATGTGGTCACTGTGCTTCAAGCAAAACGCAGTGTCAATGCCGTCCAGGTCTGGCAGACCGGTAATGAAAGCGAGTCAGGCGGCGGAATCTGGCTATAAGGCCATGGATAGGAAGGAAACAGCGTGTACCCTACAAGGCGAGTCAGCCGGCAGGTGGGTCCGCATGAAAAAATTTGCAGCAGGCGTTTCATCTCCGTCCTGCGGGAAGCCGCAGGCGGAGGATGAGAACGTGGTGGGATGCCGCCTCAGTCGTTCCAGTGGACCTGGGCGAAGGCCTCGGTAAGGAAATCCAGCATGGCCCGCATCTTGGCCGGCAGGTGGGCGCGGCTGGGATAGACCGCGTAGATGCCCAGTTCGGGCGCGCCATAGTCTCCCAGGATGGAGACCAACTGGCCGCTGCGCAGGTACTGGTCGATCATGAAGGTGGGCTGGCGGGTGATGCCGATGCCGCCCAGCGCCGCCTGTACGCAGCTGTCGCCATTGTTGACGTGCAGGCGCGAACTCACGCGCACGCTCACCGGACCTTCCGGGCCGTTGAACTGCCATTCGTCCTTGCTCTGGTTGTAGCTGTAGCTGATGGTTTGGTGCTGGGCCAGTTCGTGCGGATGGGCCGGCGTGCCGTGGGCGTCGAGATAGGCGGGCGAGGCGCAGACATGCAGGCTGGTGCTGGTGAGCTTGCGATGGACCAGGGTGGAGTCGGACAGGCGGGCGATACGGATGGCCATGTCATAACCCTCGTCGATGATATCGACGATGCGGTCCGACAGGGTAATGTCCAGCGAGATCTCGGGATGGCGCTCCAGGAACATCGGCCACAGCGGGGCCAGGTGCAAGACGCCGAAGGTGAGCGGGGCATTGATGCGCAACAGGCCGGTGGGCTTGGCGCTGCCGGAGGAGAGCAGGTCATCGGCCTCTTCGAGGGCGGCGACGATCTGCTTGCAGCGTTCCAGATAGAGGGCGCCGGCTTCGGTGAGCGAGAGCCGGCGCGTGGTCCGCTGCATCAGCCGCGAGCCCAGGCGGGCTTCCAGTTCCAGCACCGTGCGCGAGACCGCCGCCTTGGAAATGCCGAGGGCCTCGGCGGCCTTGACGAAGCTGCCCAGGTCGGCCACGGCGATGAAGCATTCGATTTCGCGCAGTTTGTTCAAATCATCTATCCCCTGAAGGCGCCGCGTGCGCCCTCGAGCAGGGGCGACTCAGGCGGCGACCGGTTGTTGCGCCAGCAGGCGGGAGCCGGTGCCGAAGGCAAAGGCGTCCATGCGCAGGCTATGATACGTCGAACCACTGTCCAGGTGTACCAGCTGGGTCCAGTCATCGGCCGCACCCATGGCAAAGAAAAGGGTCAGCAGGTGTTCATCGCTGGGATGATTGCGCACGGCGTGCGGGGCGGTGGTCCGGTAGCCGAACAGGGCGTCGCGGTCGCCGGCCTGCATGCGGTCCAGGAACCATTGCAGGAATTGCAGCGTATGCGGGGCATCGCCGCTATCGGCGTCGTTGCGGCGCAGTTCGCGCAGGTTGTGCGTGAAGCTGCCCGAGCCCACCAGCAGGATGCCTTCCTTCGCCAGGGGCGCCAGCAACTGGCCCACCTGGAAGTGATAGGCCGGCGGCTGCTGCGATTGCAGCGACAGCTGGATCACCGGCACATCGGCCTGCGGATACAGGTAGCGCAGCGGCACCCAGGCGCCATGGTCCAGGCCCCAGCCGCCATCGGTATGGGCCGGCAGGCCGCCGTCGCGCAGGCGTTGCGCCACGTGTTCGGCCAGGGCCGGGGCGCCGGGGGCGGGGTAGTCCAGTTCGTAGAGTGCTGGCGGGAAACCACCGAAGTCATGGATCACGCGCGGCTTGGCCTGGTTGCCCACACGCGGGGTGAAGGTTTCCCAGTGCGGCGACACCACCACGATGCCACGCGGACGCGGCAGCGTCGCGCCGATGCCGGCCAGCAGCGGACCGGTGCGACCAGGCTCCACGGCCAGCATGGGCGAACCGTGCGAGACGAACAGCGAGGGCAGGGGGAGGCTATCAGCGGCGATGGTGGACATGACGGGATTCCTTGGATATTGCACTAAATGATATAAAACATTGACGCCGGGCGTGCGGCCCGGCTGTTTGTATGACCAGTGATGACTTGTGATGAGCTGTGCCGTTACCTGCGCGGCTCTTCACGCTTCAAGGCAAAGGCGCCGTCGCCCAGCAGGAACACCGCGATCAGGCCGACGATCCACAGCGCCAGGTATTCCCAGCCGCCCTTGGGGTTGGTGAAGAAGAAGCCGGCCTTGCCATGCACCAGCACGATCGCGCCCAGCAGGTCGGCTGCCAGCGGCAGGGCCAGCCAGCGGCCATAGTAGCCCAGTACCAGCGCAATGCCGCCGACCACTTCCAGTGCGATGACCGGATAGGCGAACCAGCCCGGTACGCCCAGCGAAGCAAAGAAGCCGACGGTGCCGGCCGGGGTGAAGACGAAGATCTTCAGGCCGGCGTGGACCAGGAAGAAGACGCCCATGGTAACGCGCAGCAGGAAGGCGGCGTAGTCGGCGCGGGTGTTGACAGTGACGGTGCTCATGATGATCCCGGGAAAGTGTGGAGTGGATGAAGGATGGTCGGCGTTGCGCATTTTTCTTGCGGCGCTATCAGCAATGACCATGTCCACACTGTAGGGGAGAAGGCGGGCCGGATAAACCGGTGGTGGCGGGATGGATTGTCTTGGTGAGGTTGACAATCCATCCGTGCCCGCGAAGATCAGTCTTCGCTGTCGCGCGAAACCGGCTTGGCTTCTTCACGGCGGTTGTAGCCGGCCACCATGTCGAAGCGGAACAGGCGGCATTCCAGGGCGCCGTTGAAGAACGGGGTCTTGCGCGATTCCTTCAGGCGCATCAGCTTGGGCAGGCCCAGGTCAGCCGAGAACAGGAACACGCTCCAGCCGGCAAAGCGCTGCTTCAGGGTGCTGGAGAAGGCGCTGAAGAATTGCGCAAACAATTCTTCGGTCGGCAGGGCGCGATCGCCGCGCACGCCGATCCGTTCGCCGTAGGGCGGGTTGGAGAGGATGATGCCGACCAGCGGCTTGCCCTCGGCGTCCACCGGCGGCTTGATTTCCTGGGCTTCGATCTGCTTCAGCGGCACCTCGAAATGCACGCCGGCGCGCACCAGGTTCTTGCGGGTCAGCTCGACCATGTCGCCGGAGATGTCGCTGCCGAAGAGCGTGGGCGTGGTCGGGATGGGATTGGGTTTGAAATCGCCCTTGATGGCGAACCAGGCATCGGCGTCGAAGTTGCTGAACTTCTCGAAGGCGAAGCGGCGGCGTGCGCCCGGCGGCACGCCGGCGATGATCTGCGCGGCCTCGGCCAGGATGGTGCCGGAGCCGCACATGGGATCGAACAGCGGCACGCCCGGCTTCCAGCCGGCCGTGCGCAAGAGGCCGGCGGCCAGGTTCTCGCGCAGCGGCGCGTCGCCGGTCTCTTCGCGCCAGCCGCGCTTGAACAGCGCCTCGCCCGAGGTATCCAGGTAGACCGTGAAGTTGTGGGCGTCGACGAAGCCGGCGATGCGCATGTCAGGCGTACGCGTGTTGACCGAGGGACGCAGCTTGAACTGGTCGAGGAAGCGGTCGCAGATGGCGTCCTTGATCTTGAGCGTGGTGAATTCCAGGCTGCGCAGGGGCGACTTCACCGCAGTCAGGTCCACGCGGATGGTGTGCGAGACCTTGAACCAGTCTTCCCAGGCTTGCGCGAGCGTCAGGTCGTAGATGTCGTTTTCATTCTTGTAGGAACCATGGCCCATGCGCAGCAGCACGCGGCTGGCGATGCGCGAGTGCAGGTTCATCTGGTAGGCCGCCAGCAGCGTGCCCGAGCAGTGCACGCCGCCAGGCACCTGGTTGTGCACCTTGAGGTTGGCGGCGGGACCGGCGTGCTGGGCGATCTCGTTGAGTTCTTCGGCCAGGGCGGCTTCCAGGCCGCGCGGGCAGGGACAGAAGTAAGAGTAGTTGGTGTCGGGAGATTGCATGGGAGTACCTTTTATCCGTTGGAAAACAAAGTAACAAAAATGAAAAAAGCCGGACTGCGCGGCTCGGTGCGCAGTCCGGCGTCATTGTACGCTGGCCGCTCAGGCTTTCGCGAAAGCCCGCTCGAGGAAGTCCAGGCGGTCCTGGCCCCAGTAGCCTTCGCCTTCATAGATGAACCAGGGCGCGCCAAAGACGCTGGCGGCATTGGCTTCATCGGTGAAGCGGTCGAATTCGGCTTGCACGCTGGCCGTTTCGGCCGACTTCAGCAGGGCTGCGCCATCGTGTTCCTGGACATTGGCGATGGCCACCAGGGTGTCGGGGTCGGCGATGTTCTTCTGTTCTTCCCAGACTGCGCGCATGACCGCACCGGCCAGACGCAGCGCGGCGGCGGTGCCGTGGGCCAGCTGGGTGGCGATGATCAGGCGCGCGGCATTGTCGCTGTTGACCGGGAAATGGGCCGGCTGCAGGATCATGGGCTTGCCCAGGAATTCGCTCCAGCGCGCCAGTTCCTTCAAGCGATAGGCCTGGCGCTGCGGCGCCCGCTTGGCCAGCGGCAGGCCGCCGGAGACGCCGAAGATCTTGGACAGGTCGAAGGGCTTGGGCAGGATCTGCACCTGGTATTTGTCGGCCAGGGCGACGAAACGATCGTGACCCAGGTAGGCGAAGGGCGAATGCGGCGCGAAGAAGTACTCACAGACTTTGCTCATGACCGGCTCCGGAAGGATGTGGGTGTGGAATGAAGCGTACGTGGACTTGGACTGGGACGATGCAGAACGGTCAGAACGGCTTGACGACGACCAGGATCACGATGGCCAGCATCAGCAGCACCGGCACCTCGTTGAACCAGCGGTACCAGACGTGGCTGCGCACGTTCTTGCCGTGTTCGAATTTCTTGAGCAGCGAACCGCAGGCATGCTGATAGCCGATCACCAGCACCACTAGGAACAGCTTGGCATGCAGCCAGCCATTGCCCGGACCCTTCCAGAATTGCCAGGTCAGGACCAGCAGCCATACGCCCAGCGCCAGCGCCACCAGCGAGATCATGCCGGTGAAGCGGTACAGCCGGCGCGCCATGCCCAGCAGGCGTTCGCGGCTCGCCACCTCGGTTTCCTGGGCCAGGTTCACGAAGATGCGCGGCAGGTAGAACAGCCCGGCGAACCAGGAGGCGATGAAGACGATGTGCAGGGCTTTGATCCAGAGCATGGCTGTCCTTGTCGATGGCGTAGGCGTTGAGGATGGGGTGAAGGCTTACTGGCGCACCTGGCCGTTGCCCAGCACTATGTACTTCAGCGAGGTCAGGCCTTCCAGTCCGACCGGGCCGCGTGCGTGCAGCTTGTCGTTGGAGATGCCGATCTCGGCGCCCAGGCCATATTCGAAGCCGTCGGCAAAGCGCGTGGAAGCATTGACCATGACCGAGGCCGAATCCACTTCGCGCAGGAAACGCATGGCGCGGGTGTAGTCCTCGGTGATGATGCTCTCGGTGTGCTGGGACGAATGGCGGTTGATGTGCTCGATGGCCTCGTCCATGTCGGCCACCACCTTCACGGCCAGGATGGGGGCCAGGTATTCGGTGTCCCAGTCTTCTTCGGTGGCGGCTTTGAGCAGCGGGTAGCCGGCCAGGATCTCGGCGGCTTCGGCGTCGCAGCGCAGTTCCACTTCCTTGACGCGATACAGCTCGGAGAGCGGCGGCAGGATGGCCGCGGCGATGTTGCGCGCCACCAGCAGGGTTTCCATGGTGTTGCAGGTGCCATAGCGATGGCACTTGGCGTTGAAGGCTACGTCCAGGGCCTTGCGGGTGTCGGCCTTGTCATCGATGTACACATGGCAGATGCCGTCCAGGTGCTTGATCATGGGCACCTTGGCTTCCTTCATCAGGCGCTCGATCAGGCCCTTGCCGCCGCGCGGGACGATCACGTCCACGTACTCTTGCATGGTGATGAGCGCGCCCACGGCGGCGCGGTCGGTGGTCTCGACCACCTGCACCGCTTGTTCCGGCAGGCCGGCGCCGGCCAGGCCTTCCTTGACCAGCTTGGCCAGGGCCTGGTTGCAGTGGATCGCTTCGGAGCCGCCGCGCAGGATGGTGGCGTTGCCGCTCTTGATGCACAGGCCGGCGGCGTCCACCGTGACGTTGGGTCGGGCTTCGTAGATGATGCCGATCACGCCCAGCGGCACGCGCATCTGGCCGACCTGGATGCCGGTGGGGCGGTACTTCATGTTGCTGATCTCGCCGATGGGATCGGGCAGGGAGGCGATCTGCTCCAGGCCTTCGGCCATGGTGGCGATGGCCTTGTCCGACAGGGTCAGGCGGTCCAGCATGGCCTCGGCCAGGCCGTTGGCGCGGGCCGCTTCCAGGTCCAGCGCATTGGCGGCGCGCAGGGCGTCGGCGTCGCGGCGGATGGCTGCGGCAATGAGCAGCAGCGCCTGGTTCTTGGCGGCGGTATCGGCGCGCGCCATGGCGCGCGAGGCGGCACGGGCCTGCTGGCCGATGCGGTTCATGTAGAGGTCGATGTTTTCCATACGGTTTTCTCCGGGGCGCGATGGGCGCGTCGGGTTCGATGTGGTTGAATCAGCGTCCGCGGGCCAGCTTCAGGCCCAGCTGCAACAGGGCGTCCCACGGGTCGCCGGCAAAGCTGCGGGCGCGCAGGCCCTTGACCATGCGGTCCACCAGGGCGGCTTCCTGCAGGGCCTGTTCCAGCGCGGCCAGGCTGATGCGGCGCAGGGCCGGTTCCATCAGGCGTTCGCGCGGGCCCCAGATGCGGTATTCCTTCAACAGCGCGCCCACGGGTTTGCCCTGGGCCATGCCGGACTTGAGCTTGAGCAGTGTGCGGATTTCTTCGGTGACGGCCCACAGCACCAGCGGCAGGGCTTCGCCTTCGCCCTTCAAGCCTTCCATCATGCGCGTCAGCCGCGCGATGTCGCCCGATAGCATGGCTTCGTTGAGCTTGAAGACGTCGTAGCGCGCCACGTTGAGCACGGCGTCCTGCACCTGTTCGAAACTGAGCTGGCCGGCCGGGTAGAGCAGGGCCAGCTTCTGGATTTCCTGGTGCGCGGCCAGCAGGTTGCCTTCCACGCGGTCGGCGATGAAGTCCAGGCAGGGCCGGTCGGCGCTCTGTTGCTGGGCCGCCAGCCGGTTGCCGATCCAGCCGGGCAACTGGGGGCGCTCCACCAGCGGGATGTCGATATAGACCGCCGCCTGCTGCAGCGCGCCGACCCAGGCCGCCTTCTGCGTGGCCCAGTCCAGCTTGGGCAGGCTGATGATGGTCAGGTTGTCGGGCGAGAGATTGGCGGCGTAATCCTGCAGCGCCTGGCCGCCATCCTTGCCGGGCTTGCCGGTGGGGATGCGCAGTTCGATGAGCTTCTTGTCGCCGAACAGCGATTGCGACTGGTTGGCCGCCAGCAGTTCGCCCCACTTGAAGCTGCGCTCCACCACCAGCACTTCGCGCTCGGTATAACCGTTGGCGCGGGCGCTGCGGCGGATCTTATCGGCCGCTTCCAGCGCCAGCAGGTGCTCGTCGCTGGCGATCACGTAGAGCGGCGCCAGCGATTTGCCGAGATGGGCGTCCAGGGAGTCGTGGCGCAGTTGCATGGCGCAGCGGGCCGGATCAGGAATCCGAGTCGGCCGCAGCCTTCTCGTTCTTGATGGCCGTCTTGGACGCCGACAGGCGGCGCAGGATCTGCTGCACCAGGTCGGACTGCATGTTGCGGTAGAGCAGAGTTTCTTCCGCCTGCTTGGCCAGTTCCTGGTTTTCGTCATAGGTGATGACGCGGCGCAGGGTGATGGCCGTGGGCGGGATGATGATCGCGCCCTTGGCATCGGTGACCGAGAAGCTGAAGTTCTGGAACAGCGCGTATTCACGCACGCGGCCATTGGTGTTCAAGGTCAGCACCTGGCGGTCGCGCGAATCGGCCAGGACCTTGAGGTTGGCCTCGGCCTCCTTGGCGTCATCGACGACGGTGGCGCCGCTGGCCTGGATGTTGCGCTTCAGTTCCACGCCTACCGGTGAATTGGGCGGGAAGCCCAGGTAGATGGTCTTGAAGGGCAGGTCGGCTGCCCCGCGCAGGTGGAAGCCGCAGGCCGAGAGCAACACGGCGGCGGCCACCATCAGCAGCCATTGCGGGAAACGCTTGATTTGGACTTGAGCGTGCATGGATATCGGTCGGTTGGGTTGGCCCGGATCAGGCGACGATGTTGACCAGCTTGCCGGGCACCACGATCACCTTCTTGGGCGCGCCGGTGAGGAATTTCCTGACGTCCTCGTTGGCCAGGGCAGCGGCCTCGATGGCGGCCTTGTCGGCATCCTTGGACACCGTCACTTCGCCACGCAGCTTGCCGTTGACCTGCACCACCAGCTTGATCTCGCTTTGTTCCAGCGCAGCGGCGTCGACCTGCGGCCAGTCGGCGTCGAGGATGTCGCCCTGCGCCTTGGCATAGCCCAGTTCCTGCCACAGCACATGGGTGATGTGCGGAGCCACCGGGTTCAGCACGCGCAGGAAGATCGAGAAGCACTCGGCAATCACCGCATCACCGGCCGCGCCGGCAGCCGGCTTGGCCGCTTCCAGGGTGTTGAGCATCTTCATGCAGGCCGAGACCACGGTGTTGTACTGGATGCGCTTGAAGTCGTTGTCGGCCTGCTGCAGGACCTTGTGCACTTCGCGGCGCAGGGTCTTGAGGCTGTCGTCGAGCTGGGCCGCATCGACCGCACCTGCCGCGCTGATGCGCGCGGCGTTGTTGTAGCCGAACGCCCAGACGCGGCGCAGGAAGCGGTTGGCGCCTTCGACACCGGCGCCGGACCATTCCAGGGTCTGTTCCGGCGGCGAAGCGAACATGGTGAACAGGCGGGCCGTGTCGGCGCCGTACTGGTCGATCTGGGCTTGCGGGTCGATGCCGTTGTTCTTGGACTTGGACATCTTCTCGGTGCCGCCGATCATGACCGGCTGGCCGTCTTCCTTCAGCACGGCCGAGACCGGGCGGCCCTTGTCGTCGAAGGACAGGTCGACATCGGCCGGGTTGTACCAGGTCTTCTTGCCGGCAGCGTCCTCCCGATAGTAGGTCTCGTTCAGGACCATGCCTTGGGTCAACAGGTTGGTGAAGGGCTCGTCGAACTTGACCAGGCCGAAGTCGCGCATGACCTTGGTCCAGAAGCGCGCGTACAGCAGGTGCAGCACGGCGTGTTCGATGCCGCCGATGTACTGGTCCATGGGCATCCAGTAATCGTTGCGGGAGTCGACCATGGCCTCGTTGCTGCCCGGCGAGGTATAGCGCATGTAGTACCAGGACGAATCCACGAAGGTGTCCATGGTGTCGGTTTCGCGGCGGGCCGGCTTGCCGCAGCAAGGGCAGTCGACCTTGAGGAATTGCTCGTGCTTGTTCAAGGGATTGCCGCTGCCGTCGGGCACGCAGTCTTCCGGCAGTACCACCGGCAGATCCTTCTCTGGCACGGGGACGTCGCCGCAATCCGGGCAGTGGATGATGGGGATAGGCGTACCCCAGTAGCGTTGGCGCGAGATGCCCCAGTCGCGCAGGCGGAAGGTCACCTTCTTCTCGCCCAGGCCCTGTGCGGCCAGGTCGGCGGCCACTGCATCGACGGCCGCCTGATAGCCCAGGCCATCGTATTTGCCGGAGTGGATGGTCTTGCCGGCTTCCTTGTCGCCGTACCATTCTTCCCAGGCCTCGGTGGAGTAGGTCTTGCCTTCCACGCCGATGACCTGCTTGATCGGCAAGTTGTATTTGCGGGCGAAGGCGAAGTCGCGTTCGTCATGCGCCGGCACGCCCATCACGGCGCCGTCGCCGTAGGTGATGAGCACATAGTTGCCGACCCAGACTTCAACCTGGTCACCGGTCAGCGGGTGGGTGACGAACAGGCCCGTGGGCATGCCCTTCTTTTCCATCGTCGCCATGTCGGCTTCGATCACGCTGCCTTGCTTGCATTCGGCGATGAAGGCTTGCAGGGCCGGGTCGTTTTCTGCGGCGAGCGTGGCCAGCGGGTGTTCCGGGGCTACGGCGCAGAAGGTCACGCCCATGATGGTGTCGGCGCGGGTGGTGAAGACGAACAGCTTGCCATCGTTGATCAGTTGGCCGTCCGCGCCCTTGATCTGGTGCGGGAAGGCGAAGCGCACGCCGGTGGACTTGCCGATCCAGTTGGCCTGCATCAGGCGCACGCGCTCGGGCCAGCCGGGCAGCTTGGTCTCCACGTGTTCCAGCAGCTCGTCGGCGTAGTCGGTGATCTTGGCGTAGTACATCGGGATCTCGCGCTTCTCGATCACGGCGCCCGAGCGCCAGCCACGGCCATCGATGACCTGCTCGTTGGCCAGCACGGTCTGGTCGATCGGGTCCCAGTTCACGGTGCCGGTCTTCTTGTAGATGATGCCCTTCTCCAGCATCTTCAGGAACATCCACTGGTTCCACTTGTAGTACTCGGGACGGCAGGCGGTCATCTCGCGCGACCAGTCGATGGCCAGGCCCATGGACTGCATCTGCGACTTCATGTAGTCGATATTGGAATAGGTCCATTGCGCCGGCGGCACGCCATTGGCCATGGCGGCGTTCTCGGCGGGCATGCCGAAGGCGTCCCAGCCCATGGGCATCAGGACGTTGTAGCCGTTCATGCGCAGGTAGCGGTACATCACATCGTTGATGGTGTAGTTGCGCACGTGGCCCATGTGCAGCTTGCCGGAGGGGTAGGGCAGCATCGAGCAGGCGTAGAACTTCTTCTTGTCGCGGCCCTGCTTGTCGCGGGCGTTTTCGACGGTCTTGTAGGCGTCGATGGCGTTCCAGTGCTGCTGTGCGGACTGTTCGACTTCGGCTGGGCTGTATTTATCTTGCATGACGGGCTGATACGGATGGAATGCGGTTGGGAAGGGATTGCAATTCGAAACCCTGCATTATACCGGCTCGCCACCCGGGCGCGGCAGTCCCGGGGGCATGGGCGCTGGGGCGCCCGCCATCGTCGTGTTGTCCTGCCTGAAAAAAACCCGCCCCCCGGAAAGGGAGCGGGCAAAAACCCCTGCGCCAGTGCAGGGCGGCAACAGGGGTGAGCAGCGAAGCAACCAGAGGCTGCGCCCGGTGGGGCGCGGCCTCCGTCGAGAGGGCGCTTCAGGGTTGTCCCCTCGAGCCGCTATGAAACCACTATCGAAATACTTCGTGTTGGAAGTCGAAATATTTCCTATTCAATATCGAATAATTTCGATTCGACAATTTTTTTGGGTCTTTTGCCCGAAATTGGCAGGCCTTGGGGCTTGCTTGTGGTCATGAAGGGGTAACAAACGATGGGCATCATGAAATCGTTTTCATTGCCCTGGGTCTGCCGTGCGTCCATCGATCAAACAAGTCGCCCATCTGGCGGGCGTGTCCATCGCCACCGTGTCGCGCCTGCTCAACAAGCCGGGCTCCGTGAGCGCGGAGACGGCCGAGAAGATCCATCGCAGCATCGCCGAACTGGGCTTCCGCCCCAATTTCACGGGACGTAACTTGCGCGCCGGCAATTCCCGCACGGTGGGGGTGGTGGTGCCCACGCTGTCCAACACGGTCTTTGCGCAATGCCTGCAGGGCATCGAACTGGCTGCCCGGGCGCTGGATTATTCGGTCATGTTCACCACCACCGAATACCTGCCGGAGGAAGAGACGGCGGCTGTCGAATTGCTGTTGGGCCATCGGGTCGACGGCATGATCCTCACCGTCGCCGACGCCAGCGCCAATGCCACGCTGGACTTGCTGGAGCGCGAGCGTATTCCCTTCGTGCTGGCCTACAACCAGCTCGGCACTGACCAGACGGCCGCGCCGGCGCGCGCCTCGGTGTCGGTGGACAACCGCGCCGCCGCCTGCGATGCGGTGGCGCACCTGATCGGGCTGGGCCATCGCCGCATCCAGATGCTCTCGGGCCGCTTCAATGCTTCCGACCGCGCCATGCAGCGCTACTACGGCTACCTGGACGCCATGCGCGCCGCCGGTCTCGCGCCCATGGCGGTCATCGAGGTCGAGCGCCACACCCTCACCGCCGCGGCGGATTACCAGCAGATGATGGCCGATCCGCGTCAACGTCCGACCGCGCTGTTCTGCTCCAACGACCTGCTGGCCATGAGCGCCATGCGCGACCTGCGCGCGCTGGGGATGAAGGTGCCGAACGATATCTCGGTGATGGGCTTCGACGGCATCCCCGTGGGGGCGCTTATGGAGCCGGTGCTGGCCAGCGTGGTGCAGCCCTCCGAACAGATCGGCGAGGTCGCCCTGCGCGTGCTGGTGGAGGCCATCGAACGCAATGCGAGCGCCGCAGCCGCTGCCGCGCCCGACCTCGCGCTGAGCGCGTCCTGGCTGCGCCACATCCTGCCCCACGCCGTGCGCAGCGGGGGCTCGGTCGCGCTTCCCGCCACGGGCGTGGATTGCTGATTTCCCTGTCGTACTTTTGTTATTCAACCCATAGGAAAGGACCTGACATGTTCCTCAAACGTGTTATTCAAACCGCTGCCGGCGCGCTGTTGCTGTCGGCTTCCCTGGCCGCCCAGGCCCAGACCGCGATCTGCTACAACTGTCCGCCCGAATGGGCTGACTGGGCAGCCCAGATCAAGGCCATCAAGGAAAAGACCGGCGTGACCGTGCCGCCGGACAACAAGAACAGCGGCCAGGCCCTGGCCCAGCTGACGGCTGAAAAGGCCAGCCCGGTGGCGGACTTCGCCTACCTGGGCGTGTCCTTCGGCATCGAGGCCAAGAACAAGGACCTGGTCGCCGCCTACAAGCCGGCGCACTGGAACGACATTCCCAATGGCCTCAAGGACCCGGACGGTTACTGGTTCACCATCCACTCCGGCACCATGGGCATCATGGTCAATGTCGACGCCCTGAAGGGCAAGCCGGTCCCCAAGTCCTGGGCTGACCTGCAAAAGCCAGAGTACAAGGGCCTGATCGGTTACCTCGACCCGGCCTCGGCTTTCGTCGGCTATGTCGGTGCGGTGGCGATCAACCAGGCGCTGGGCGGCACGCTGGACGATTTCTCGCCGGCCATCGGCTACTTCAAGAACCTGCAGAAGAACCAGCCCATCGTTCCCAAGCAGACTTCCTATGCACGCCTGATCTCGGGTGAGATCCCCATCCTGCTGGGCTATGACTTCGACGCCTACCGCGCCAAGTACAAGGACCATGCCAACGTGGCCTTCGTGATCCCCAGCGAAGGCACCGTGACCGTGCCCTACGTGGTCGCGCTGGTGAAGAATGCGCCGCACCAGGCTGAGGCTAAGAAGGTGCTGGACTTCCTGCTGTCCGACCAGGGCCAGGCCATCTGGGCCAATGCCTACCTGCGTCCGGTGCGCGCCTCGGCCATGTCCAAGGAAGCCGAATCGCGCTTCCTGCCGGCTGCCGAATATGCCCGCGCCAAGTCGGTGGACTACGGCAAGATGGCCGAAGCCCAGCGCAAGTTCGGCGAGCGCTACCTGGCTGAAGTGCGATAAATGCAGGGCGCAGGAGCAAGCATGAAAACCGTTCTTCCCACCTCGGCCAGGCCAGCCCGCCCGCCAGCCAGCCGTCCACGCCGGGCGGGCAATCAGGTGTGGCTGTGCTTCGCCGTGCCGGGCCTGACGCTGTTCTGCGCCTTCTGGCTGCTGCCCATGGCGCGGCTGGTGGGCGTGGGCGCCTCCGGTCCCGATGGCGCCATGGCCTACCTGTCGGTGCTGACCAACCGCCATTACTTTGCCAGCCTGGTGTCCACGCTGGCGCTCTCGGCGGCGGTCACCGCAGCGACCCTGGCCATCTCGGTCTTCGTTGGCTTGTTCCTGCAACGTCATCGCTTTCCTGGCCAGGCGCTGCTGCTGGCCATGCTGACCTTCCCGCTGGCTTTCCCCGGCGTGGTGGTCGGCTTCATGGTCATCATGCTGGCCGGGCGTCAAGGGCTCATCGGTGCATTGACCAACGGGCTCTTCGGTGAATCGCTGGTATTTGCGTATTCACTGGCGGGCTTGTTTCTGGGTTACCTGTATTTCTCGATTCCGCGCGTGATCCTCACCGTCGTGGCGGCCGCCGAGAAGCTCGATCCTTCGCTGGAAGAAGCGGCCCGTTCGCTGGGTGCGCGGCCCTGGCAGGTGTTGCTGCATGTGGTGCTGCCCGCATTGCTGCCGGCACTGGTCTCGTCGGGCGCGATCTGCTTTGCTACCAGCGTGGGTGCATTCGGTACGGCCTTCACGCTGGCGGCCAACATCGATGTGCTGCCCATGACGATCTATAACGAATTTACCGGCTATGCCAACTTTGCTACGGCGGCCTCCCTGTCCATCGTGCTGGGCGTGATCACCTGGGCCGTGCTGGCGCTGGCGCGCTCGCTCACCGGCAGCGGCGTCGCGGCGGCGGCTTAAGGAGCAGCGCATGCAGAATCGTTTCCGTTTCTATCTTCAACTGGGCTTTACGCTCTTGGTGTGCGCCTTCCTGGTGGTGCCGGTGGTGCTGTCGATGCTGGCCGGCGTGACCGAGAATTTCTTCGTCGGCTTGTCCAGCGGCCTGACGCTGCGCTGGGTGGCCCAGGTGTGGGAGATGTACCAGCCCACCATCTGGCGTTCGCTCTTCATCGCACTGGCTTGCCTGGCGGTGACGCTGGCCGCCGGTGTGCCGCTGGCCTACATGCTGGCGCGCTATCGCGGCGGCAACAGCCGCCTGGCGCGCGTGATCGAGGAATTGCTGATGATGCCGGTGGCCGTGCCGGGCCTGGCCACCGCGCTGGCGCTGATCATGGCCTATGGCCAGTACCGCGAGTTCCGCGCCAGCCTGTGGTTTATTCTGGTGGGGCATGTGATCTTCACGCTGCCCTTCATGGTGCGCCCGGTGCTGGCGGTGATGCAGTCCTCGCAACTGGCCCAGCTGGAAGAAGCCGCCGCCAGTCTCGGCGCAGGACGCATGCGCCGCTTCTTCGGCATCGTCATTCCCAATGCCGCCTCGGGCATCCTGGCCGGAGCGCTGATGGTGGTGACGCTGTCCATCGGTGAATTCAACATCACCTGGATGCTGCACACGCCGTTGACCCAGACCCTGCCGGTGGGCCTGGCCGATGCCTATGCATCGATGCGGCTGGAGGTGGGATCGGCGTATACGCTGATCTTCTTTTTCATGATCATTCCGCTCCTGATCGGCATGCAGTGGGCGACCCAGGCAACGCGCAAGAAAGTCAGTCTATGAAGTCCCATCAAGAAGCCGTCTCTATCCGTCTCTCCCAGTGCGCCAAGTCCTTTGCCAATGGCACGCGCGCGCTGCAGCCGCTGGACCTGCAGATCCATCCGGGCGAAACCCTGGTCCTGTTGGGGCCTTCCGGCTGCGGCAAGACCACCACGCTGCGCATGATCGCTGGCCTGGAGTTTCCTGACGAGGGCGGCCGCGTGCTGTTCGGCGAGGAAGACGTGACCATGCTACCCATCGAGAAACGCGGGGTGGGCATGGTGTTCCAGAACTACGCGCTGTTTCCCAACATGAGCGTGGGCGAGAACATCGCCTATGGCATGAAGATCCGCAAGATCGCCGCCGGCGAGCGCGCCGAGCGGGTCGAGCGCCTGCTGGAGATGGTGCATCTGCAAGGCCTGTCGCACCGCCGCGTGGACCAGCTCTCGGGCGGCCAGAAGCAGCGTGTGGCGCTGGCGCGCGCGCTGGCCATGGAGCCGCGCGTGCTGCTGCTGGATGAACCGCTCACGGCGCTGGACGCCAAGCTGCGCGAAGCGGTGCGCAGCGATCTCAACAAGCTCTTGCGCAGCCTCGGCATTACTGCCATCTACGTCACCCATGACCAGGGCGAGGCGATGGCCCTGGGCGACCGCATCGTGGTCATGGAGCGCGGCAAGATCTCGCAGATCGGCACGCCCCAGGAGATCTACTATCATCCCGCCAATGACTTCGTGGCCGAGTTCATCGGCGCGATGAACCGGGTCGATGGTATCGTGGCGGGAGACCGCCTGCAGTTGCCTACCGGTACCTTGCCGCTGCCGCCGGATGCGGTGGCGGGACAGCCGGCGCAGGCGCTGTTCCGGCCTGAAGATGTGGAGGTGATCGATATCACCGAAGCCGATGCGCATTGCCTGCGCGGCAAGCTGATCAACACGTTTTTCCTGGGTGACCGCACCCGCTTTGAAATCGAGATTGGCGCAGAGCGCCCGGTGATCGCCGAGACCAGCCGCCGCGGCTGGTGGGAAGCCGGGCAGCAGATCGCCATCCGCGTGCCGGCCACGGCGCTGGTGACCATGGCGCCGCGCGCCGCGAAGGAGACCGCATGATACTGGGACAGATTTCCGACCTGCACATCAAGACCGACGGCAAGAAATCCTATCGCGTGGTCGATACCGCCGAGAGCTTGCGTCGCTGCGTGGCTCAGGTCAACGGCCTGAAGCAGCGGCCCGATGCGCTGGTCATCACGGGCGACCTGGTCGATTTCGGCAAGCCCTCGGAATATGCCTGCCTGCGCGAACTGCTGGCGCCGCTGGCCATGCCTTACTACCTGCTGCCGGGCAATCATGATGAGCGCAATGCGCTGCGCGCGGCTTTCCCGGACCATGCCTATCTGCAGCAGGGGGGAGAGCGCATCGAATACGTGATCGAGGATCATCCGGTGCGCATCATCGCGCTTGATACCGTGATTCCGCGCCAGAGCGGCGGCGCACTGTCACCGCAGAGCCTGCAATGGCTCGATGAGGTGCTGGCGCAGCAAGCGCAGCGGCCCACCGTGATCGCCATGCATCATCCGCCCTTTACCACCGGCATCGGCCACATGGATGACATGGGGCTGGCCGATCCGCAGGCCTTGGAGGCGGTGGTGCGCAAGCATCCGCAGGTGGAGCGCATCCTGTGCGGGCACTTGCACCGATCCATCCAGCGTCGCTTCGGCGGCACGCTGGCGACGACTTGTCCGGGCGTATCGCACCAGGTCCAGCTGGATCTGGATGCGCAGGCGCCGTCCTGCTTCGTGATGGAGCCGCCGGGGTTCCAGTTGCATTGGTGGGATGAGGCGGCCAGGAGCCTGGTCAGCCATACGGCCTTCATCGGGGAGTTCGAGGGGCCTTATCCGTTCTATGACGGGGATGAGTTGATCGATTGATCGATTGGTTGATTGGTTGATTGGTTGATTGGTTGATTGGTTGATTGGTTGATTGGTTGATTGGTTGATTGGTTGATTGAGCGGTCAAGCAGATCAATGATCTTGATGTGCCAGGCATTGTTCGACCTGAGCAGGCACCCCCTGGGGCCGTGTCGAAGCCAGTCCTGAATCTGTCGAAAGGGCGCGCCGTCGGCGAACCTTCGATACGCGGCTATGCCGCTACTCAGGCCGAACGGTCGTCATCGCATCAAGCATCAAGGGCGGGAAGAAGGTCCTTACTTCCACACCAGTTCAATCACCGGCGGTTCGCCGTAATCCTCGCAACGGTCATTGATGGCCGTGCAGCAGAATTCCACATCTTCCACCAGGTCCGGCAGGCGCTTGTGCAGGTCGGCGCTGTGGCTGATCTCGATGGTCAGCACTTCCTTGGGTTTGAGCTTGAAGCGGCACATGCCTTCATCGTCGCGCAGGTAGGACAGGCAATCGACCCAGGCATCCATGTTGCGGCCATAGAAATCGGGGAAGCCGAAGGCTTGCGCGCTTTCGGTATGGAAGCTGTCCCAGTCGGTGATGCGGTCGCCCGCCAGTTGTACGGTGGCCATGGATCAGGTTTCCTTCCTCAGTTCTCTTTCTTTTCTTGCACGTGCGCCGGCGTTTTGGGATCGGTGACGAAGCCCAGCTTGCTCAGCCCCGCCCCCTGCGCGGCCGACATCACTTCGGCAATGGTCTGGTAGCGGGTGGACTTGTCGGCGCGCAGTTGCAGTTCCGGTTGCGGTTGCTTGCCCGCCGCGGCAGTCAGGCGCGCATCGAGTTCTTCGCTGGAGACCGGCTGGTCGTTCCAGTACAGCTTGCCGGCCGCGTCGATGCCCAGAGTGATGGTCTCCGGCTTTTCCGGCGCGGGGGCGGACTGCGCAGTGGGCAGGTCCAGCTTGAGCGCGTGGGTGAACATGGGCGCGGTGATGATGAAGATCACCAGCAGCACCAGCATCACGTCCACCATGGGGGTGACGTTGATGTCGGCCATCGGGGCCGAGTTCTGGTTGTCGTTGAATCCTCCGAAACTCATGATGTGCTCCCCGGGCGCATTAGCGGCGCACGCCGCCGACGCGCTCGCCGGTGGTCAGATACGCATGCAGGTCATGGGCGAAGCCGTCCAGTTCGGCCAGTACCACGCGGTTGATGCGGGTGAAGGCGTTATAGGCCAGCACCGCAGGAATGGCCACCAGCAGGCCCAGCGCGGTCATGATCAGCGCTTCGCCCACGGGACCGGCGACCTTGTCGATCTGCACCGTGCCACTGGCCGAGACCGCCACCAGCGCATGGTAGATGCCCCAGACGGTGCCGAACAGGCCTACGAAGGGGGCGGTCGAGCCGACCGAGGCCAGCAGCGTCAGGCCACGTTCCAGGCGCGCCGAGACGCGGTTGATTTCACGGCGCAGGGTGCGCGTTATCAGCTCGCCCGGATCGGTGGCGGCGTTCAGCGATGGCGTGCCTTGCTGGCGGGTGCCGATGTCGGCAGCTTCGGCGGCGCGCTCGGCCATGGGGGTGTAGATCTGTTCGCTGTCCAGGCGCTGCATGGCGGCGGTGGCGTCGGCCAGCGTCGGGGCCTGCCAGAAGCGCTCCAGGGCGTTGCTGCCGCGGCGGATGCGCCAGGCCGCCCAGGCCTTGGAGAGAATGTAGTACCAGCTGGCGATGGACATGATCAGCAGCAGATAGGCGACCGAGTGGGAGACGGCGTCGCCTTGCGCCCAGTAATGGGCAAATCCAATGTTCTGTTCCATGGTGCGTGCTTTCGGGAAAGACGCCGCGCGGACGCGGCAGGGAGTCAATGACAGTGAAGCGCGGAGCAGTCGCTTGGAGCGGCCGACCCCAAAAAAATTCGCTGCCGGACCTGGTGGGGCGCGGCAGCGTCGGGCATTTCCTGTGGTTCCGGGCTCGGCTTACTTGAAGCCCAGCACATCCTGCATGTCGTACAGGCCGGTTTCCTTGTCGGCCAGGTAGCGTGCGGCGCGCAGGCTGCCCATGGCGTAGGAGACGCGGCTGGAGGACTTGTGCGAAATCTCGATACGCTCGCCGATGCCGGCAAACAGGACCGTGTGGTCGCCGATGATGTCGCCGCCGCGCACGGTGGCAAAACCGATGGAGGAGGGATCGCGTTCGCCGGTCACGCCTTCGCGGGCATAGACGGCGACGTCGTCGAGCTTCTTGCCCAGCGCGTCGGCGATGACTTCGCCCATCTTCAGCGCGGTGCCGGAGGGCGCATCGACCTTGAAGCGGTGATGGGCCTCGATGATCTCGATGTCGTAGCCGTGCGAGAAGTTCTTGGCCGCCATCTCCAGCAGCTTCATGGTCACGTTCACGCCCACGCTCATGTTGGGCGCGGCCATGATGGCGGTCTTCTCGGCGTAGGCTGCGATAGCGGCCTTGCCTTCGGGCTCGAAGCCGGTGGTGCCGATGACGACCTTCACGCCATGCGCGGCGCAGTATTCCAGATGCTTGAGGGTGCCTTCGGGACGGGTGAAGTCGATCAGCACATCAGCCTTCGCCAGTCCGCGCGCCAGGTCGGACTCGATCAGGACGCCCGTGGCCTTGCCCAGGAACAGGCCGGCATCGGTGCCGATGCTGGGGGAGGTCGGGGTGTCGAGCGCGCCGGCCAGCTGGAGGTCGTCGGCGTTGAGGATGGCTTCGATGAGCATGCGGCCCATGCGCCCGGAGGCGCCGGCCACGGCGATATTCAATACGGTCATGACAATCTCGGGATTACTTGTTGGCGGAAGACGGGGCGACGGGCGAGGCAGGTTTGACGTCGTCGTCGGTCAATTTCGCCTTGGAGCCGACCTTGGCGTCGGTGATCAGGGTCAGGTATTCGCTCTCGGTGGGCAGGTCCTGGCCGCCTTGCACATGGTCCAGCAGGTCATCCTTGAAGAACACGGTCACGCGGCTGGTCATGATCTCGCCATTGCCCTTGGCCAGGCGGAAATCGTAGTCCCAGCGGTTGGTGTGGAACATGTCGGTCAGCAGCGGCGTACCCAGCACGAAGCGCACCTGGTCGCGTGTGAGGCCCGGACGCAGTTGCGCCACCATCTCGCGGGAGACGAAGTTGCCTTGCTGGATGTCGATGCGGTAGGGGCGCAGGAAACCGAACAGGCTGTTGCTCTTGCCGCTCACTTTCACGCCCTGGGCGTCGGCCGCAGCCTGGTCCGGGGCCTTGGTCGAGGAGCAGCCGGCCAGCGACAGCGCCAGCAAGGCGGCCAGGCCGATTGCGGCGGAATGATGACGGGACTTCAGACGGGAAAGCATGAGCATAAAGTTTTCAACCGGGTTGAGCCATGAGCCTAAAGCACTATATGATAAGCTAGAACTTACTTCTTAAATAGGCATGAGTGCGTTCCGTCAGCAAAAGGCTTCTCCACAGCCAGCCGGAACCGTCCCCAGGCCTTCCCCGCGGGACCCGCGCGCCTGTTTGAGACCAGTCCAAAACCCGGGAACCCACTCTACCATGCCGAACAATCCATCCGAACTGAAGGCCAGCGGCCTGAAGGCTACCTTACCTCGCCTGAAGATCCTGGAGATATTCCAGAACACCTCGGTGCGTCACTTGAGCGCTGAAGATGTCTATAAACAATTGCTTTCCGACAATCTCGATGTGGGTCTGGCCACCGTCTACCGGGTGCTGACCCAGTTCGAGCAGGCCGGCTTGCTCCAGCGTAATCACTTCGAGACCGGCAAGGCCGTCTTCGAACTCAACGAGGGCTCGCACCACGACCACCTGGTCTGCCTGGACTGCGGCAAGGTCGAGGAATTCTTCGACGCCGAGATCGAGAAGCGTCAGCTGAAGATTGCCCAGGAGCACGGTTTCGAGATCGCCGACCACGCCCTGGCCCTCTACGGTCATTGCAAGAACTGCAAGAAGCTGAAGAAATAAGCGCTACGCAAGCTCTCCGCGCTGTCATATGAAAAAAGCCACGTGTACCTCACGTGGCTTTTTTGCATTCCGGCCCGCCCTGCGGATTCAATGCTGGCTCAAGGCGCTGGAGAGCAGCTTGGCCGTGATATCGACGATAGGGATGACGCGCTCATAGGCCATGCGGGTCGGCCCGATCACGCCCAGGGTGCCGACGATGCGGCCGTTGACTTCATAGGGCGCGGTGACGATGCTCATGTCATCCATGGGCACCAGCTGGGACTCGCCGCCGATGAAGATCTGCACGCCGGTGGCCTTGCTGGAGACATCCAGCAACTGCAAGAGCCCGGTCTTCTGCTCGAACATGTCGAAGAGGCGACGCAGCGAATTCATGTTGGACGACAGGTCGGTCACCGACAGCAGGTTGCGCTCGCCGGAGATGACCACGTTGTTGTCGGCCTCTTCGCTCATGGCGTCGCTGCCGGCTTCGACGGCAGCCTGCATCAGCGCGGTCATGTCGTCGCGCAACTGGCGCAGTTCGCCCTGCAGGTGCATGCGCACCTGGTCGAAGGACTGGCCGGCGTAGTGCTGGTTGATGTAGTTGGCGGCCTGGGTCAGCTGGCTGGGGGTGTAATCGACCTCGGTGAGGAGCATGCGGTTCTGCACGTCGCCGCCCTGGTCGACGATGACCAGCAGGATGCGCTTTTCGGAGAGCCGCAGGAACTCGATCTGCTGGAATACCGATTCGCGCTTGGGTGTCATCACCACACCGGCAAACTGCGACAGCGACGACAGCACCTGGGCTGCATTGGTGATGATCTTCTGGGGCGAGGTGCTGTGTTGCAGGCGGGCCTGCAGGCGGCCTTCCAGCGCGCTTTCGTCGATGGCCTCGACGGTGAGCAGGGTATCGACGAACATGCGATAGCCGCGCGGCGTGGGCACGCGGCCCGCCGAGGTGTGCGGGCTGGCGACGAAGCCCATCTCTTCGAGATCGGCCATGATGTTGCGGATGGTTGCCGGTGACAGTTCCAGGCCCGACAGTTTCGACAGGGCGCGCGAACCGACCGGCTGGCCGTCGGCGATGTACCGTTCGACCAGGGCCTTGAGCAGTGTGCGGGCGCGGTTATCGAGTTGCATGGTGCATATTCTAGCGGCTTATTCTGCAAAAAGTGACGCCACCAGCGCCGATGGCCTGATTTGCCCCTTCGTCATGCCGCGGATTGCGCCTCCAGCCAGTCATGCAGCTCATGCAGGTCGCGGCAGACGGCGTCGGGCCGGATGTCCTCGGGCAGCACGCGCCCGAAGCGGTTCATCCAGACTGCCTTCAGACCCGCCTGCTGGGCGCCTTGCACGTCCAGCAAGGGATCGTCGCCGACATAGACGGTCGCGCCCGGCGCCACCTGCAGCGCTTCGCAGGCGGCATGGAAGATGGCCGGGTCGGGCTTGGCGCGGCCGAAGCGATGCGCGGCGATGGAGACCCCAAAATGGCCGGCCAGCCCGATGCGCTCCAGATCGGCAAAGCCGTTGGAGACCGAGCCCAGGGTGAGCTTGCCCTTCAGGCGCAGCAGGGCCGGCTCCACGTCGTCGAACAGCGCGACGGTGCTGCGCGCTTCAGAGAACAGGGCCATGGCCGGGTCGACCAGCGCCAGGTCCACGTCATGTTCACGGAAGACCTCCGAGAGCGCCGTATGGCGCAGCTTCCAGAGATTGATGCGGTAGGCGGGATCGGTCTGCATCAGCGCCATGCGGCGCTCGCGCAGGCTGGCGATGGTGTGGGCCGCCGCCACGGCGGGCGCATGCTGGCGCAGCCAGTCGTAGAGCAGGGTTTCGGCGCGCACCAGCACGGGTTCGATGGCCCATAGGGTATCGTCGAGGTCGAACAGGACCGCCTGGATGGGGGAGGCGGCCGGCGAGGCGGGCAGGGTGGAAGCGCTTGGTTTCATTACAATGTCATCTCAAATTATGGTCTAATCCGCAGCATGTGGCCCATCAAATTACCCGTTCAGGCAGCCGTACCCAAAACCGTCGCCATCGTCGGCAAGTTCCAGGCCGTCGGCATTGCGCAGATCTTGTCGGACATTGCCGTGTTCCTAGAGTCGCATGGCCACACCGTGGTATTCGAGGCGGAAACCGCCGAGAACGTCGCGCTGCAAGGCTATGACAGCCTGACCACCGAGCAGATCGGCCAGCATGCCGACGTGGCCATCGTGGTCGGCGGCGACGGCACCATGCTGGGCATCGCGCGCCAGCTGGCGCCCTACAATGTCCCGCTCATCGGCATCAACCAGGGTCGCCTGGGCTTCATTACCGATATCGCGCAAGACCGCATGATACCGGCTCTGGCCGATATGCTGGAGGGCAAGGTCGAGGCCGAGTCGCGTTCGCTGCTGGAAGCGCGGGTCTATCGCGAGGGCGGCGAGATCTTCCGCGCCCTGGCCTTGAACGACGTGGTGGTGGCGCGGGGCTCCACCTCCGGCATGGTCGAGCTGCGGGTGGAGGTCGATGGCCGTTTCATGTACAACCAGCGCTCCGATGGCCTCATCGTGGCCACGCCCACCGGCTCGACCGCCTACGCGCTCTCGGCGGGCGGGCCGATCCTGCATCCCAGCCTGCATGGCATCGTGATGGTGCCGATTTCGCCGCACTCGCTGTCGAACCGGCCGATCACGCTGTCGGATTCCTGCGAGATCGTCATCCAGGTCGTCTCCGGGCGCGAGGTCAGCGCCAACTTCGACATGCAGTCCTTGACCAGCGTGCTGCATGGCGACCGCATCGTGATCCGCCGCTCGGCGCACAAGATCACCTTCCTGCATCCCCAGGGCTGGAGCTATTTCGACACCCTGCGCGAGAAGCTGCACTGGAATGAATACCCGTCCATAGAAGGCCGATTACAATAAGCCGCAATACCGAGCCCCGAGCCCCGAGCCCGGCCAGCCCGCGCCGGCTCGCCCGAGAATACCGGCCCGTCCGTCCAACCCGCTGCGAGACCACCATGCTGCGTACCTTAACGATCCGCGACTTCGTGATTGTCGATGCCATCGAGCTCGAATTCGCGCGCGGATTTTCCGTCTTCACCGGCGAGACTGGCGCCGGCAAATCCATCCTCATCGATGCCCTGGCGCTGGCCCTGGGCGGACGGGGCGATCCCAGCGTGGTGCGCGAGGGCGCGGCCAAGGCGGACGTGAGCGCTGACTTCAGCGCGACCCCCGAGGTCCAGGCCTGGCTGGAAGAACACGAATTCGCCGACGAGCACGGTGGCGTGCTGCTGCGCCGGGTGATCGACAATGCCGGGCGCAGCAAGGCCTATATCAATGGCAGCGCCGCCACCGCCGCGCAGTTGCGCGAAGTCGGCGAGATGCTGGTCGATATCCACGGCCAGCATGCGCACCAGTCGCTGATGAAGGCCGACGCCCAGCGCCAGTTGCTGGACAGCCAGGCCGGCCTCCTGGAGCAGGCGCGCGAGGTAGCTGCGTCCTACAAGACCTGGCGTGCGCTGGCGCGCCAGCGCGAACAGTTCGAGCAGGATGCGCGCAATGTGCTGCTGGAGCGCGAGCGCCTGGAGTGGCAGGTGGCCGAGCTGCACAAGCTGGCGGTCAAGCCCGGCGAATGGGCCGAGATCAGCACCGAGCACAGCCGTCTCTCGCATGCCGCCGCGCTCATCAGCGGGGCGCAGGAAGCGCTGGGCGTGATCTCGGAATCGGAGTCGCCCATCCTCTCGCAGCTGTCCTCGATCACGCAGAAGCTCACCAAGCTGGTCGATGTCGATACCGCCCTGAAGCCTGTACTCGATGCCCTCGAGCCAGCGCAGATCCAGCTGCAGGAAGCGGTCTATGCCTTGAACGATTACCTGGGGCGGGTCGAACTCGATCCGGCGCGCCTGCAGGAAGTGGAAGAGCGCCTCGAAGCCATCCACTCCACCGCCCGCAAGTTCCACGTACAGCCTGATGAGCTGCCCGAGGAATACCGCAAGCTCTCCGAACAATTGAAGCAGCTGGCCGACGCCAGCGACCTCGACGCCCTGCGCGCGCAGGAAGACAAGCTCAGGCAAGCCTATCTCGCCCTGGCCCAGAAACTCTCCAAGGCGCGCGCCAAGGCCGCTGCTGCGCTGGGTGAGGCGGTGACGGCGGCGATGCAGGACCTGTCGATGGCGGGTGGGCGCTTTGAGATTGCCCTGAATGAAGTCGAACCGGCCGCCTACGGGCTGGAGCAGGTGGAATTCCTGGTCGCCGGCCACGCCGGCGTGGCCCCGCGGGCCCTGGCCAAGGTGGCGTCCGGCGGCGAACTGGCGCGTATCTCGCTGGCCATTTCGGTGATCGCCTCGGCCGCTACCAGCATTCCCACCCTGATCTTCGACGAAGTCGACAGCGGCATCGGCGGCGCCGTGGCCGAGGTGGTCGGACGCTTGTTGAAGCGCCTGGGCCAGGATCGCCAGGTGCTGTGCGTGACCCACCTGCCGCAGGTGGCCAGCCAGGCCAACCAGCACTACCAGGTCAAGAAGCGCAGCGAGGGCGGCAAGACCCTGTCCGATATCGACGGGCTCGACGCCAAGGCGCGCGTGGAAGAAATCGCCCGCATGCTGGGCGGCCTGGAAATCACCGCCACCACGCGCAAGCACGCCCGCGAGCTGCTGGCCTCCTGAGCTGCGCGTCGGTCTCCCTTACAAGAACACCAACAGAATCGACCATGGCCTTTCGCACCGAACCGAAGCATACCCACGGCAGTTCCGCCTCCACCGCCATCGTGCTGGTCAACCTGGGCACTCCCGACGCGCCCAATGCGCCTGCCCTGCGGCGCTACCTCGGGCAGTTCCTGTCGGACCCGCGCGTGGTCGAGATACCGCGCGCCGTCTGGTGGTTCATCCTCAATGGCGTCATCCTGCCGTTCCGGTCTTCCAAGTCCGCCGAGAAGTACGCCAGCATCTGGACCGAGCAAGGCTCGCCCCTGCGCGTGCATACCGAGCGCCAGGCCGCTGCCCTCGGTGCGCAGCTGGCCGCGCGCGGCCATCACCAGCTGCAGGTGGTGCATGCGATGCGTTATGGATCGCCATCGCTGCCGCAGGTGCTGGACCAGCTCAAGCAGCAGGGCTGCACCCGCATCCTGGTGCTGCCCGCCTATCCCCAGTATTCCGGGACGACCACGGCATCGATCTTCGACGCGGTCTTCGATCATTACCGCAAGGTGCGCAACATTCCCGAGCTGCGCCTGATCCGCAATTACCATGACCAGGATGGCTACATCCAGGCGCTGCGCCAGTCGGTGCTGGATCACTGGGAAGTCAACGGGCGGCCCGACAAGCTGGTCATGAGTTTCCACGGCGTGCCCAAGCGCACCCTGGAACTGGGCGATCCCTATCATTGCGAGTGCTACAAGACGGCGCGGCTGCTGGCGCAATCGCTGGGCCTGAACGATGAGCAATACCTGGTCACCTTCCAGTCGCGCTTCGGCAAGGCCGAATGGCTGCAGCCCTACACCGCGCCCACCGTACAGGCGCTGGGGCGGCAAGGCGTGCGCCGCATCGACGTGATGTGTCCGGGCTTTACCAGCGACTGCCTGGAAACCCTGGAAGAGATTGCGATGGAGGTCAAGGATGAGTTCCTGCATGCCGGCGGCAAGGAATTCCACTTCATCCCCTGCCTGAACGAGTCCCCGGCCTGGATTGCCGGCATGGTCGAGATCGTCGAACAGCACCTGGCCGGCTGGCCGACCATGAGCAATGCCGCCGCCCGCGAGCAGATGGCGCAAGACGCCGCCATTTCGGCAGAGCGCGCCAAGGCGCTGGGTGCGCCTCAATAATTTTCCCGGTGGAAATGAAGGGCGCGGCCGGAATTGCCGGCCCGCTCCTACTGGCCTGCTAAAATAGCAGGCTAGTTCCTTTTGCTTGGCGTTTTGGCAATGTAGCCGATCCCAGTGGCAACTATTCTTGCCTTGAAGTAATCAGCAGCCCCGCTGGTCAGAGCGTGAACTCGCCGACCAGATGGGTATAGCTGATCCAGGCTGTGGCCAGCAGGCTGTAGAGGGCGACCAGGAGGGTGGCTGCAAGCAGGGGCAGTTTCATGATGACACCTTGTTGGCGCGACAAGAGTGAAGAAAAAGAGGCAAACGGGGAAGCGGGCCCACGGCCGGGCTTGAATTCATATTAGGTTGAGCTCGTATTAACTTGTAGCTCAGCTCGGTAATTTCTGTAAGCGCGCGTGACATTTTTATTCTCGCATCGGCAGGAATAGGCAAAAAGCCCTTGAAAAACTAGGGACATGCCTTACTTGAGCCGCATCCCGTGGTCGGGTGGCGTGCTGCAAGCGCCTGCCGCACGTACGTAACCTATTGATTTGTTGGAGGTAATTCAGGAATGCAAGACATGGAAAAACAGGAAGCCCAATCCGTCCAGCAAGACAACCAGGCTGCTGACGCCGCCGCTGCCACCGCAGCCGAGCAGGCTGCACCGGCTGCTGCCGCCGAGCCGACCCTGGAAGACAAGCTGGCCGCCGCCGAAGCCAAGGCTGCCGAGCTGCAGGACGCCTTCCTGCGCGCCCGTGCCGAAGGCGAGAACATCCGCCGCCGTGCTCAGGAAGACATCGCCAAGGCCCATAAGTTCGCTATCGAAGGCTTTGCCGAGTCGCTCTTGGCCGTCAAGGACAGCCTGGAAATGGCCCTGAAGATCGAAAACGCTTCCCTGGAATCGCTCAAGGAAGGCGTGGACATGACCTTGAAGCAACTCTCCTCGGCCTTTGAGAAGAACAAGCTGCAAGAGGTCAACCCGCAGGCCGGTGACAAGCTGGACCCCATGAAGCACCAGGCCGTCTCGGCCGTGCCGGCCGAGCAGGAAGCCAATACCGTGGTGGCCGTGCTGCAAAAAGGCTATATGATTTCCGAGCGCCTGCTGCGTCCGGCGCTGGTGACGGTCGCCCAGGGAAAGTAAGCGGACCGGCGCCGGGAGGGGAACAAGGGAAAAGGCATCATTTTTGCTTATTCCGGTGGTTCCGGCGCTTGAAAGTCCATCTTTCCTCCACATATTAAAACCATTCAAAACTACTGTAGCCCGGCATCCAGGGCTGAAAGATCGAAGGAAAAATCATGGGAAAAATCATTGGCATTGACCTGGGCACCACCAACTCTTGCGTTGCCGTCATGGAAGGCAACCAGCCCAAGGTGATCGAGAACTCCGAAGGCGCGCGTACCACGCCTTCCATCATCGCCTATCAGGAAGACGGCGAGATTCTGGTCGGCGCACCCGCCAAGCGCCAGGCCGTCACCAACCCCAAGAACACCATCTACGCCGCCAAGCGTCTGATCGGTCGCAAGTTCACCGAGAAGGAAGTGCAGAAGGACATCAACCTGATGCCCTACCAGATCGTGGCCGCCGACAACGGCGACGCCTGGATCGGCGTGCGCGACAAGAAGCTGGCGCCGCCGCAGATCTCGGCAGAAGTGCTGCGCAAGATGAAGAAGACCGCCGAGGACTACCTGGGCGAAGAAGTCACCGAAGCCGTCATCACGGTGCCGGCCTACTTCAACGACGCCCAGCGCCAGGCCACCAAGGACGCTGGCCGCATCGCCGGTCTGGACGTCAAGCGCATCATCAACGAGCCGACCGCAGCTGCACTGGCCTTCGGCCTGGACAAGGCGGAAAAGGGTGACCGCAAGATCGCCGTGTATGACCTCGGCGGCGGCACCTTCGACGTGTCCATCATCGAAATCGCCGATGTCGATGGCGAAAAGCAGTTCGAAGTGCTCTCCACCAACGGTGACACCTTCCTGGGTGGCGAAGACTTCGACCAGCGCCTGATCGACTACATCATCGACGAGTTCAAGAAGATCAACGGCCTGGACCTGTCCAAGGACGCCATCGCCCTGCAGCGCATCAAGGCCTCGGCCGAGCGCGCCAAGATCGAGCTGTCGTCCTCGCAACAGACCGAGATCAACGAGCCCTACATCGCCATGGCCAATGGCGCGCCGGTCCACCTGAACCTGAAGATCACCCGCGCCAAGCTGGAATCGCTGGTCGAGGAACTGATCGCCAAGACCATCGAGCCCTGCCGCACCGCCATCAAGGATGCCGGCGTGAAGGTCTCCGACATCGACGACGTGATCCTGGTCGGCGGCATGACCCGCATGCCCAAGGTCATCGAGAAGGTCAAGGAATTCTTCGGCAAGGATCCGCGCCGTGACGTCAACCCTGACGAAGCCGTCGCCGTGGGCGCCGCCATCCAGGGTTCGGTCCTCTCGGGCGACCGCAAGGACGTGCTGCTGCTGGACGTGACCCCGCTGTCGCTGGGTATCGAAACCATGGGCGGCGTCATGACCAAGATGATCAAGAAGAACACCACCATCCCGACCAAGTTCAGCCAGGTGTTCTCCACCGCCGACGACAACCAGCCGGCCGTGACCATCAAGGTCTACCAGGGCGAGCGTGAAATGGCCGTGGGCAACAAGGCCCTGGGCGAATTCAACCTGGAAGGCATCCCGCCGGCGCCGCGCGGCACCCCGCAGATCGAAGTGACCTTCGACATCGACGCCAACGGCATCCTGCACGTGGGCGCCAAGGACAAGGCCACCGGCAAGGAAAACAAGATCACCATCAAGGCCAACTCCGGCCTGAATGAGGAAGAGATCGAAAAGATGGTGCGCGACGCCGAAGCCAACGCCGAGGAAGACAAGCGCCTGAAGGAACTGGCCGAGACCCGTAACCAGGGCGATGCGCTGGTACACTCGACCAAGAAGGCGCTGGGCGAATACGGCGACAAGCTGGAAGCCGGTGAGAAGGACGTCATCGAAGCCGCCATCAAGAACCTGGAAGAAGCGTTGAAGGGTGACGACAAGGCCGCCATCGACGCCAAGACCGAGGCGCTGTCGACCGCCGCCCAGAAGCTGGGCGAGAAGATGTACGCCGACCAGCAGGCGCAAGCCGCTGCCGCCGGTGGCGCCGCCGGCGCCGCAGGCGCCCAGGCTGGTGCTGCCGGTGCTGCGCCCAAGGACGACAACGTGGTCGACGCCGACTTCAAGGAAGTGAAGTAATCCGGGTCTGAACCTCGTTTCATCTGAGGTCTACACTCGCGCCCGGGTGCGGATTTTCCGCAGCCCGGGCGGATTTTTAGGAACGAGCTCCAGAAGCATCCACCCGGCCGGGTTGTCTTTTCGGCCAGGCCGGTACGCCGAGTCCGCAGTCAAAAGCTGAACTCGGCTTTTTCACATTGTTGGTTTCCGGTCGTGCTTGCGCGGCCGCAGATGCAGGCCATCGCAGCAGCGACGGAACACAATAACAAGGTGGGTTATACAACATGGCAAAACGTGATTTTTACGAAGTGCTCGGACTGGCGAAGAACGCCAGCGACGACGAGATCAAGAAGGCTTATCGCAAGCTGGCGATGAAGTACCATCCTGACCGCAACCCCGACAGCAAGGGCGCGGAAGACAAGTTCAAGGAGGTCAAGGAAGCCTACGAGATGCTGTCGGACCCGCAGAAGCGCGAGGCCTACGACCGCTACGGCCATGCCGGCGTCGATCCCAACATGGGAGCAGGCGGCGGTGCGGGCGCAGGCGGCTTTGCCGATGCCTTCGGCGACATCTTCGGCGACATCTTTGGCGGCGGCGGAGGCCGCGGTCGCAGTGCCGGTCCGCAGGTCTATCGCGGCGCCGACCTGCGCTACAACCTGGAGATCACGCTGGAGCAGGCCGCCCACGGCTTCGACACCACCATCCGCGTGCCGTCCTGGGACCAGTGCGATACCTGCCACGGCAGCGGCGCCAAGCCCGGCACTTCGCCGGTCACTTGCACCACCTGCGGCGGTCATGGCCAGGTGCGCATGCAGCAGGGCTTCTTCAGCATCCAGCAGACCTGCCCGAAGTGCCACGGCAGCGGCAAGATCATTCCGGAACCCTGCCCTACCTGCGCCGGCGCTGGCCGCATCAAGCGCAACAAGACGCTGGAGGTGAAGATTCCCGAAGGCATCGACGATGGCATGCGCATCCGCTCCTCCGGCAACGGCGAGCCGGGCGTCAACGGCGGTCCTCCGGGCGACCTGTATGTGGAAATCCACATCAAGCCGCACGACGTCTTCCAGCGCGATGGCGACGACCTGCATTGCGAAATGCCGATCTCCTTCGCCAAGGCCGCGCTGGGCGGCGAGATCGAAGCCCCCACGCTCAACGGCAAGGCTTCCTTCTCGATTCCCGAAGGCACCCAGAGCGGCAAGACCTTCCGTCTGCGCGGCAAGGGCATCAAGGGAGTGCGGTCCGGTTATCCGGGCGACCTGTTCTGCCACGTCGTGGTGGAAACTCCGGTCAAGCTGACCGAACGCCAGAAGGAACTGCTGCGCGAGTTCGAGCAGCTCACCACCGAAGGCGGCGCCAAGCACAGCCCGCAGACCAAGACCTGGAAGGACAAGGTCAAGGAATTCTTCGAGTAAGCCGCAGTTTCAACTTCAGCTTCAGCTGCAGCAACAAAGCAAAAGGCCAGCGACATCGCTGGCCTTTTTCTTGTCCACAGCCTGACTGCGAACAATCAGAAGCAATGCTCCTGCGCCGGGAAGCTGCCGTCCTTGACCGCAGCCACATAGCGGCGCACCGCCTCCTCGATGCCGCTGGCCCCGTCCATGAAGTTGCGCACGAAGCGGCTCTTGTGGCCGGGGAAGACACCCAGCATGTCATGCATCACCAGCACCTGGCCCGAGCAATCAGGGCCGGCGCCAATGCCGATGGTAGGAATGCTCAGGCGGTCGGTCACTTCCTTGCCCAGCGTGGCGGGCACCGCTTCGATCACCACCAGCGAGGCGCCCGCCTGTTGCACGGCCAGCGCATCGGCATGCAATTGGGTCGCGCCATCGCTGGTCTTGCCCTGGACCTTGAAGCCGCCCAGCTGGTGCACCGATTGCGGCGTCAAGCCGATGTGGGCGCACACCGGGATGCCGCGCTCAGTGAGGAACTTGATGGTATCGGCCAGCCAGACGCCCCCTTCGAGCTTGATCATCTGCGCGCCGGCCTGCATCAGCAGGGCGGCATTGCGGAAGGCTTCTTCGCGGGTCGGATAGGTGCCGAAGGGCAGGTCGGCGATGATCAGCATGGTGCGCGTGCCGCGCGCCACCGCCGCCGTGTGGTAGGCCACATCCTGGATCGTCACCGGCAGGGTCGAATCATGGCCCTGGCAGACCATGCCCAGCGAGTCGCCGATCAAGACCGTGTCCAGCCCGGCGCGCTCCATGAGCGTAGCAAAGCTGGCGTCATAACAGGTCAGCATGCTGATCTTGTCGCCCTTGGCGCGCATGGCCTGCAGGGTGTGGGTGGTCACCGGCTTGGCGCGTGCGGCGCCCGATTCCTGAAGATAGCCTGCCATGAAGAATTCAACCTCCGTGATTGAGAAAGGCGCGCTTGCCGTGCATCTGCTGGATGTGCTGCAGCAGGATGGCCAGATCGGCGTCGTTGTGGGCCGGATCCAGATGCTCGGTGTTGACGGTCAGCACCGGCGCGTCTTCGTAGTGATAGAAAAAATGACTGTAGCATTCCGACAGCCGTTGCAGGTAATCCAGCGAGATGGCCTGCTCCATGGCGATGCCGCGTGCGCCGATGCGGGCCTGCAAGACCTCCGGCGGCGCCTGCAGGTGGATCACCAGGTCCGGAATGCGCACCTGCGGCTGCAACTGGCGATGCAGGGCGTCGTAGAGCGCCAGTTCGTCGCCGGCCAGGGTCAGCTGGGCGAACAGGATGTTCTTTTCCAGCATGAAGTCGGCGATGAAACGGCCCTCGGCCAGCGCCGGATCCAGTGGCGCCTGCAACTGCCCCATGCGTTGCAGCAGGAAGAAAGCCTGGGTCTGGAAGGCATGCCGCGCCGCATCCCGGTAGAACTCGGCCAGGAAGGGATTGCCCTCCGGCTGTTCCAGCAAGGCTTGCGCTCCCCACAACGTCGCCAGGCGCGTGGCCAGTGAGGTCTTGCCCGCCCCGATGGGGCCGTCGATTGCAATGTAGCGGTAGCTTTCCAGTTCCATGGTGTCTTTCCCCCGGGCGCGCCGGGTGCGGCATTGTAGTTGATTTCATCCTCTGCGGCGCTGCACTGCCCCAGGGAGATGTTTGTTCTCTGATAACGCACCCATGGTCGATGTCGCCATGAACCACAACTCAGGCGTAAACCGGCCCCTATTCCTCGCAAGGACTGCTGCGGGCTAGCCGCACAATAAGCTGTCCACAGGTGCGCTTGCACGATAGACCGGCAGCGCCCGCCTTTAGTGCCAGGGGCAGCCTGCACCAACCGGTCCATTCGGACTGGTCAGATGAAAATCAGTGTGAATATTTTTCCTGTTGCCAAAAGATCAGCGCAGAGATGCCGTAAACACCCTGACGAAGGCCTGACAGATTGACTGACGCAATGAAAAACGCCGACGGCGGGCAACGGGCAGGCCAATCCGCCCGCCGGCCATGACTGATGATGACGACCTTGGGATAGTGGCTGTGAAATCGCTTCGCAATATCTTGCCGGCGCTGTGCCTGGTGAACCTGTTGTTGTTCATGATGCTGGCGCAGCACTGGTGGCTGGGTGCGCTGGTGGGCTTGCTCATCGGCGGCGCGTTCTACCTGACCTGCCTGCCGGCCCCGCCGCCGCCAGCCCAGGCCAGCGCAGTCGCGCCAGCACTGCCAGCGCCGCCGGCGGCCGCCGCCGCGCAGGACGATGCCGGCCAGCAACTCGACGGCCTGCTGCGCGAGGTGCTGCCGGTCTGGCAGGGCAATGTGCAATTGGCGCGGGCGCAGACGCAATCGGCCATCGATAGCCTGACCGCGCGTTTCGTCGGCATCCACGAACGGCTGGAGGGGACGCTCGACCCGGCCCGTCACGGCGCGGGCGGCGAAATCCTGCAGACCGTCCAGCATGCGGCCGACCAGTTGGGCGGCATCGCCACGGCGCTGGAAGGCATGCTCAGCTCACGCCAGGCGCTGGCCAGCCGCCTGGATACGCTCTTGGCCGCCAACGACGAGATCCGTCGCCTGGCCCAGCAGAACGAGCAACTGGCCGGGCAGACCGGCGTGACCGATCTCCTGAGCAGTGAGCAGAGCTGGCAGGAGCTGGCCGAGCGTTCTGCCGAAAACAGCCGCCAGATCGCCGCCCGCGCCAAGAGCGCGCGCCAGCAGATCCAGGCGGTGCTGGGCGCGTCCGGCGAGGCTCCTGCCGGTGAGGGCGAGATCGTGGAACAATCGCGCGCCGTGATCGACCAGGTCATCGCTGATTTCCGCCAGTCGGCCATGAAACTGTCCAGCACCGTAGAGCAACTGGAAGACGAAAGCCGTGAAGTGGACCGCGAAGTCTGCGACATCCTGGTCCATCTGCAATTCCAGGATCGCATCAGCCAGATTCTTGACCATGTGCAGCACGACATCGCACGTCTGCGTGCAGCGGCGGCAGAGGACGCGCCGGCGGCATTGCCCAGTGCGCAGCAATGGCTGGCCGATCTCGAAAAGACCTATACCACCCAGGAACAGCGCCAGGTCCATGCCGGCCAGCAAGGCGGCGCAGCGACGGCTTCGCAAGTGGATTTCTTCTGAGGACGGGCGATGGAAAAAAACATACTGATCGTCGATGACTCTTTCAGCCTGCGCCAGACCATCTCGGCGGCCTTGAAGAGCGCCGGCTATCACGTCGAGGAAGCCGCCGACGGCAAGCAGGCCCTGGCCCACCTGGATGGCCGCAAGTTCAACCTGGTCATTTCGGACCTGAACATGCCTCATCTGGACGGCCTGTCCTTCGTGCGCGAGATGAAGCAGATGCCGGCCTACAAATTCACGCCGGTCATCATGCTCACCACCGAAAGCAGCGAGGCCCGCAAGCAGGAGGGCAAGGCCGCTGGCATCCGCGCCTGGGTGCACAAGCCCTTCCAGCCGCCAGTGCTGCTCGACGCGGTGGCCAAGCTGATCTTGCCCTGAACGCGTCAGCGCGGCGCAAGGCCTGTCCGATACAGTGCAGCAATACAGAGCAATACAGAGCAATACAGTTGAGCAATACAGAGCAACACAGAACGAGAGAAAGCCGAGAAGCACAACATGCCAGTGACCCTCACCGTGCAAGAGGACAAGCTGCTGCTCCAGGTGAGCGGCGGCCTGACCATTTTCCAGGCCGCCGAGCGCAAGCCCGAGCTGCTGCACGTGCTCACGCTGGCGCAGCCGCAGGTGCAACTGGACCTGGCCGGCGTGGACGAGATCGACACCGCCGGCATACAGCTGCTGTTGCTGCTGCGACGCGAACTGCGCGCACAGGGGCGCAGCCTGGACATCGTCGGCGCGAGCCCGGCCTTGCTGGTCGCCTTCGACCTGTTGCAGTTGCATGAGCGTTTCGGCATGGAGGCCGCATGAGCAAGGACTCCGCCCGCCACGCCATGGTGCAGGAAGCCCGCGAATTGCTGGTGGCCATGGAGGCGGCCCTGTTGCAGACCGAAATGGAAGGCCCCAGCCGCGACAGCATCCACGCCATCTTCCGCGCCGCGCATACCATCAAGGGCTCGGCCGGCCTGTTCGCCTTCGACAGCATCGTCCAGTTCACCCACCATCTCGAACACGTGCTGGAGCGGGTGCGCGAGGAGAGGCTGGCGCTGGATAGCCATCTGATGTCGCTGCTGCTGCAGTGTAGCGATTACATCGGCGAACTGGTCGACGCCATCGAGCGCGGCCAGGAGGCCGAAGAACCCAATGCCGAGCGGCGCGCCGCCTTGCTGGCCGAACTCGATGCAGTCGCCGCCTTTTCGGTGGACCACGGGCCCGCCTCTGTACCTGTACCGCTGGCGGCCCTGCGCGGCGCCGCCGGCAGCGAGAGCGCAACAGCCGATCAGGCCGCCACCCGCGTCCCGTATTGGCATCTCTCGCTGCAATTGAACGAGAACGTGCTGCGCGATGGGCTCGATCCCTTGTCCTTCCTGCACTACCTGCGTTCGCTGGGGCGCATCGTGGCGCTGGTCACGGTCGAATCGGCCATTCCCGAGGCGGCGGCGATGGATGCCGAGAGTTGCTACCTGGGCATGGAAGTCTGCCTGGCCTCGGACTCCACGCTGCAGACGCTGGAAAATGTATTCGAGTTCGTGCGTGATGACAGTCGCATCGACATCCTGCCGCCGCGCGCGCCGCTGTCGGCCTACGCCGAGCGCCTGGCGCGTCTGGCCCCGCAGGACGCCGCCCGCTTGGCCGCCGCATGGCGCGGCCTGGCGCTGTTCGACCAGACACAGTGGCAGAGCCTGGAGGCCGCCAGCGCCACGCCGTCGGACGCCCTGGCTGCAGCCGTGGAACCCATGGCGGCAGAGGGCGTGCTGCAACGGCCGCGTGCGCTGGACGAGCGTCGCGCCCAGGAACAGAAATTCATCAAGATCGAAGTCTCCAAGCTCGACCAGCTCATCGACCTGGTCGGCGAGCTGGTCATCGCCGGCGCCAGCGCGCGGCTGATCGCGCGTCGTCGCAAGGACAGCCAGTTCGAGGAAGCCACCCAGGCCATCGATACCCTGATGGAGCAGATCCGCGACGCCGCGCTGACCTTGCGGATGGTGCAGATCAACGAAGTGTTCCAGCGTTTCCCGCGCATCGTGCGCGACATCGCGCGCGACCTCGGCAAGGACATCGACCTGGTCATGACCGGCTCGGACACCGAACTGGACAAGTCCATGGTGGAACGCCTGGCCGACCCGCTCATGCACATCGTGCGCAACGCCATCGACCATGGCATCGAGCCGGCGGCCGAGCGCCTTGCCGCCGGCAAGCCGGCCAAGGCCAGCCTGCAGCTCAACGCCATCCATGAATCGGGCAGCGTGGTCATCGAAGTCATGGACGATGGCCGCGGCATGGACCGCGAGGCCATCCTGGCCAAGGCGGTGGCGCAGGGGCTGGCCAGTCCCGATGCCGAACTGAGCGATGCCGAGATCTACCGCTTCGTCTTCGAGCCCGGTTTTTCCACCGCCCGGCAGGTGACCGAACTGTCGGGGCGTGGCGTGGGCATGGATGTGGTCAGGCGCAATATCGAAGCGCTGCATGGCGAAGTGAGCATCGATACCGGACGCGGGCGCGGCACTGTGGTGCGCCTGCGGTTGCCGCTGACGCTGGCCATCATTTCCGGTTTCCAGGTGGTGGTGGGCAATGCGGTGTTCGTCATTCCGCTGGACATGGTGGTGGAATGCATCGACATGCCGCCGCAGCAGCCGGGCAGCCATATCGTGAACGTGCGCGATGAGCCCTTGCCCTTCGTGCCGCTGCGCGAACTGTTCGACCTGCCGGCGCGCGAGCGCGGGCGCAACAGCCTGGTCATCGTCCAGTACGGACCACTGCGCGCGGGCCTGCTGGTCGACGGCCTGCTGGGCGAGTGCCAGGCGGTGATCAAGCCGCTGGGGCGGCTGTTCGGCAAGGTCAAGGGATTGTCGGGATCGACCATCCTGGGCGATGGTCGGGTGGCGCTGATCCTGGACATCGCCCATCTGGTCCATCACACCCAGCAGCAGGAACAAGGCAGTGCGCAGGCCTATGCCGAACGCGGCGTGGCCTCCGCACCATGACAGGCACAAGCCAGAACAAGGGGACGCGAGCATGCGAGAAACAATGACCCACAGGATGAGCATCAAGCAGCTCTTCATCTGGCTGGCCCTGGTGCTGTCCATCCTGGTGGCGGTGGTGGTCAGCCTGACCGGCGCACTCAAGGACGCCAACCTGGAGCTGGAACGGGCGCACCAGTCGCGTTACGACTCCACGGCGCTGGCCAATGAACTGCGTCGCACCGCCGAGGACATGACCAAGTTCGCGCGCGCCTACGTGACCACGGGCGATCCGAATGACGAGGATCGTTACTACATGATCATGGATATCCGCAACGGCAAGCGCGCGCGGCCTTCCAACTATGACCGCTTCAACTGGGACCTGGTCAACGCCCGCAAGCTGGCCCTGGACCCCGGCGCGCCGGGGGTGCCGCTGGGCGAGCTGATGAAGCGCGCCGGCTTCACCGACGAAGAACTGGCCAAGATGCAGGAAGCCCTGAAGCTGGGCGACCAGCTGGCCAAGATCGAGATCACGGCCTTTCATGCGGTCAAGGGTGAGTTCGATGACGGCGAAGGCAAGTACACCGTCATCGGCGCGCCCAACCAGGCCATGGCCCAGGAACTGGTGTTCGACCAGACCTACCGCACGCTGTTCGGCAAGCTGATGAGTCCGGTCAACGATTTCCTGCGCTTGGTGGACGAACGCACCCAGGCCAACGTGCGGCAGGCCGGCAAGGACTACGCCGAGCTGGAACAGAAGATCTTCTGGCTGCTGGCTGCCTCGGTGGTGGTGCTGTTTGCCTGCCTGTGGCTGTCCTATCGCATCATCCGCTCTCAGATCGGCGGCGAGCCACGCGACGCCATGAGCGTGCTGCGCCGCGTGGCCGAGGGCGATCTCACCGTGGTGGTACCGCTGCCCAAGGGTGACAAGCTCAGCGTGCTCTACAGCACCCAGCAGATGATCAACAAGTGGACCGATGTCATCGGCGATGTCAGCGGCACGGCCACCTCACTGGCCTCGGCCTCGGAACAGATCTCCTCCTCCTCGCAGGCGCTCTCGCACAATGCCGCGCAGCAGGCCGCCAACGTCGAAGAGACCAGCGCCTCGGTGGAAGAGATCACCGCCACCATCGCCCAGAATGCCGACAACGCCCGCACCACCGATGGCATCGCCAGCCTGTCGGCCAGCGCCGCTACCGAAGGCGGGGAAGCGGTGCGCGAGACGGTCGCGGCGATGAAGCAGATCGCCAGCAAGATCGGCATCATCGATGACATTGCCTACCAGACCAATCTGCTGGCCCTGAACGCGGCCATCGAGGCAGCGCGCGCCGGTGAGCACGGCAAGGGCTTTGCGGTGGTCGCCGCCGAAGTGCGCAAGCTGGCCGAACGCTCCCAGAGCGCCGCCCAGGAAATCATCGCGGTGGCCGAGACCAGCGTGGGCCTGGCCGAGAAGGCCGGCGGCCTGTTGAACCAGATGGTCCCGTCGATCCGCAAGACCGCTGACCTGGTGCAGGAGATCGCTGCCGCCTCGCACGAACAATCGACCGGCTTGGAGCAGATCAACAATGCCGTGCACCAGATGGCGCAGACTACCCAGATGACGGCCTCGGCCTCGGAAGAGCTGTCGGCCACTTCGGAAGAGATGAGCGCCCAGGCCATCCATCTGCAAGACCTGATGCGTTTCTTCCAGGTCGGCGAGCCGCGCAAGAACGCCCCGCGCGCCAGCAAGGCGGTGCCGCTGCCGCCCTCGGGCGGCAAGTCCGACAGCGTGCGGCGCCTGTCCATGCTCGATGCGCCCGAGGATGAGCGCGGTGTCGATGAATCGTCTTTCAAGCGCTTCTGAGGAGAGCCATCCAGTGAAGAGCCCAACCGGACCAGCAAGGAGAGCAGGCCATGCCTAGCGTGTCCCTGAACGGCGAGAGCAAGCGCCGCCGCGCACAGGAAGAGGTGGTCGAGAGCCGCCAGTTCCTCACCTTCCTGGTGGGAACCGAGAGCTTCGCCATGCCCATTGCCAGCATCCGCGAGATCATCGAGTTTTCCGGCCTGACCGAGGTGCCGCTGATGCCCGCCTTCCTGCGCGGCGTGATCAACCTGCGCGGTTCGGTGGTGCCGGTGATCGACTTGTCGGTGCGCTTCGGGCGTGCTCCCACCGTGGTAGCCAAGCGGACCTGCATCATCATCATGGAGCTGCAGCAGGATGAGCAGCAATTGCTGCTGGGCGTGATGGTGGATGCGGTCAGTGCGGTGCTGAGCATCGGCGTGGACCAGATCGAACCGCGTCCCTCCTTCGGGGCGGGCATCCGCGCTGACTTCGTCGATGCCATGATCAATGTCAACGAGCGCTTCCTGGTAGTGCTGGATGTGCCACGGGTGTTGTCGGTGGATGAACTGGCCAGTCTCCTGGGCATGAGCGCCGAGGATGCACTCGGTGGCGGGCCTGAAGCCATCGGCAGCATCAGCGGTGCGGCGCAGGAGTAGCGGTAATGACCGGCCCCCACGGCATCGCACTGGACGAAGAGGTCAGCGACCATGACATGCTGCTGTTCCAGCGCCTGTTCAAGCAGCAGATCGGGCTGCACCTGCCCTTGTCCAAGAAGGCCTTGCTGCAGAGCCGCCTGGCGGGACGCCTCAACGAACTGGGCTTGCGCCACCTGGGCCAGTACCACGCGCTGATCAGCAGCGAAGCGGGCGCACAGGAGCGCCAGCGCGCCATCGATCTGATCACCACCAACGAAACCTATTTTTTCCGCGAACCGGGCCACTTCGATTTCGTGGTGGGGCAATGGCTGCCGCAGCTGGCCCAGCAGCCGCAACTGCGCATCTGGAGCGCGGCCAGCGCCACCGGCGAAGAAGCCTATACCCTGGCCATGCTGCTGGACCATCACCGGCCTGGCGCCAGCTGGTCGGTGTTCGCTTCCGACATCAGCACGCGGGTGTTGCGTTTCGCCCGGCGCGCGCTCTATCCCATGGTGCGTGGGCAGAATATCCCGCGCGCGTATCTGCGCCGCTATTGCCTCATGGGCGTAGGCGAGTACGAGGGGCATTTCCTGGTGCAGGCCGACCTGCGCGCCAAGGTCCAGTTCGCGCAACGCAATCTCACCCGGCTGGACGAACATGACGATGGCCAGTACGACCTGATCTTCCTGCGCAACGTCATCATCTATTTCGATTGCGAGACCAAGCTGCAGGTGCTGCGCGACGTGATCGCGCGGCTGCGGCCGGGCGGCTACCTGGTGGTGGGACACTCCGAATCCCTGCACGGCATGGACCTGGGGCTGGACATGCAGTCGCCGTCGATCTACCGGAAACCCGCATGAGCACGCCAGCGATGATCCGCGTCATGGTGGTCGATGACTCTTCGGTGGTGCGCCAGCTGATGCAGCAGGTGCTGGCGCAGACGCCCGATATCCGCGTCATCGGCACGGCGCCCGATCCGGTCTTCGCGCTGCGCAAGATGCAGCAGCAATGGCCGGATGTGATCGTGCTCGATATCAAGATGCCCCGCATGGATGGCGTGAGCTTTCTGCGCCAGATCATGGCGACCCGACCCACCCCGGTCATCATGTGCAGTGCGCACGTGGGGCCGGACAATGCGCTGGCCGCCGAAGCGCTGGCCGCCGGGGCGGTGAGCGTGATTGCCCGCCCGCAACTGGGCGTGCGTGATTTCCTGCAGCAGGCCGTGGAGGAACTGGCCAGCGCGATCCGCGCCGCCATGCAGGCGCGGGAAGGGCAGCGTGCGCCGAAGGCGCCAGCGCGCCTGGGACTGAGCCCGGTCAAGGCAGGCGCGCGCGAAATGCTGCATGATGCAGCTTGGGGGGCGGTCTTGCAGCGCTATACGGCCGATGCGGTGCTGCAGCCGCCCGGCCCGGAAGATGGGCTCAGGCCGGCCACGGCAAGGATAGTGGCCATTGGCGCGTCCACCGGCGGACCGCAGGCGCTGGAGCGGGTGCTGGGCAAGCTAAGCCAGCGTTGTCCCGGCATCGTGGTGGTGCAGCACATGCCGCAGCGCTTTACCCGCAGCTTTGCCGAGCGGCTGCACCGGATCTCGGGGGCCGAGGTCAAGGAAGCCGAGCATCTCGACCGGATCCTGCCCGGACGCGTGCTGATCGCTCCCGGAGGGCGGCATCTGGTGGTCAGGCGGGAGGGCCTGCAGTACTATGTGGAAACACTCGACGGCCCGCTGGTGAGTCGGCACAAGCCCTCGGTGGATGTGCTGTTCCGCTCGCTGGCCAAGGCCGCTGGCAGCAATGCAGTGGGCATCATCATGACGGGCATGGGCGATGACGGCGCGCGCGGCATGCGCGAGCTGGCCGATTGCGGTGGCGCCACCTATGCCCAGGACGAAGCCAGCAGCGTGGTCTTCGGGATGCCCAAAGAAGCGATACAACAGGGTGGCGTCGGTGACGTCATCACACTGGAACACATCTCTGCCGTGATAGAACAATATGCCTGCCGATAACCTCAACGAGCTGATCAAATCCGCGCTGGTGGTCGATGACAGCGCGGTGCAGCGCCAGCATAGCGTGCAGCTGCTGCAGCAGCTGGGTGCGGACCTGATCTACGAGGCCGGCAACGGCAACGAAGCGCTGGACCTGCTGGGGCTGCTGAAGCTGCCGCCCAGCCTGATGGTGGTGGACCTGGAGATGCCGGGCATGGATGGCATCGAGCTGATCCAGCAATTGCAGCAGAAGGGCATCGACGTTCCCCTCATCGTCGCCTCCAGTCGCGAGACCTCATTGCTGCTGTCGGTGGAAACCATGATCCACGCGCTGGGGATGAATCTGATCGGCGTGCTGCAAAAGCCGCTCAACCAGCACCAATTGCGCGCGGCGCTGGAGTCGTTCCGGCCGCACGGGACCGAACATCAGCCCGATCACGATCCCCAGCCCTCGATGTGCGAGCACGACCTGGGCGCGGCCATCGAAGGCGGCCAGGTGCTGCCCTACTTCCAGCCCAAGGTGGATGTGCAGACCGGCATCCTCAAGGGGGTGGAGGCGCTGGCGCGCTGGATCCATCCCGAGCGCGGGATGGTGTCGCCGGATCGATTCATCCCGCTGGCCGAGCAATGCGGGCTGATCCATCCGCTCACCCTGGCCATGATGGACCAGGCCATGGGGCAGGCCGCCATCTGGCATAGCCGGGGGCTGGCCATCAAGGTGGCGGTGAACCTGTCGCCCTTGTTGCTGGAGAAGCCGGACTTCCTGCATCGCATCCTGGAACTGGTGGACAAGCATGCGCTGCCGGCTGAGCACGTGGTGCTGGAAATCACCGAGAGTTCGGTGGTGGCGCACAAGGGCAATTCGCTGGGCATGCTGGCGCGTCTGCGCCTGAAGGGATTCGGGCTGTCCATTGACGATTACGGCACCGGCTTTTCCTCGATGCAGCAACTGGCGCGCATCCCCTTCACGGAGCTGAAGATCGACCGTTCCTTCGTGCATGGCGCGCATGACCGCAAGAACCTGCGCGTGATCCTGCAATCCGCGCTGGACATGGCGCAGCGGCTGGAGCTGGTGACCGTGGCCGAAGGGGTGGAAACGATGGAAGACTGGCGGCTGCTGCAAGACTTCGGTTGCAGCCTGGGCCAGGGTTACCTGATCGGCAAGCCCATGCCGGCCCATGAATTACCGCTGTGGCTCAAGGGCCATCATCGCCGCCTGCATGAATTGCGTCCGGTGGCGCGGGGAACGGCTAGCGGCAGCGCGCTGTGATCGAAGAGGGAAGGAGGGCGGCGTGGCCGCCCTTTTATTTTCTACGGATCAGATTCTGCGGATGGGCTGGTCCGTGATCGCATCCAGCAGGGGACGCGCTGCGCCCACGCCCGGTATCACCGCGTTCTCATCGATTTCCAGCAAGGGGGCCAGCACGAAGGCGCGCTGCACCATGCGCGGATGCGGCACGGTCAGTTCCTGGTCCGCGATGCGGGCCTCGCCATACATCAGCACATCCAGGTCCAGCGTACGCGGCGCATTGCGATAGGGGCGCTCGCGTCCGTGCTGCAGTTCGATGGCCTGCAAGGCATGCAGCAAGTCCAGCGCCGGCAGGGTGGTGCTCACCAGCGCTACGGCGTTGACGTAATCGTCACCGCTGGCATCGACGGGCGCGGTGCGATACAGCGAGGAGCTGCGCAGCAACTGCGTCTGCGGCAGCGCCGCCAGCCGCGCAATGGCCGTTTCGACGGTGGCGCGGGCGTCGCCCAGGTTGCCGCCGATACCGATCCAGGCCAGCGTGGAAGCGGGTTCCATCCGCTCAGCCTCAGTCGCTGCCGGCGCCCGCATCACCGCCTGCGCCCTCGGCGCCGCCGGTACTGCTGCGGCGGCGACGACGGCGCTTGGGCGCTGGGCTCGCGCCGCTATCGGAGTCGGGCGCTGCGCTTTCTGCACGGGCCGGGGCCTCTGCAGGGGCAGGGGCGACATCGCCGGCGGGTGCGGTGTCATTGAAGTCAGCGTCGCCGCCGCTACGGCTGCGGCTGCGTCCGCCACGACGCTTGCGTTTCTTGGGACCGGCAGCCACGCCGGCGGCATCGGCGGGCTTGCGGGCGATCAGTTCTTCGCGTTCCGCGCCGGTGCCGGCGATGAAGGCTTCCCACCATTCGCCCAGCTCGGCATCGAGTTCGCCGGACTGGCAGCGCAGCAGCAGGAAATCGAAGCCGGCGCGCAGGCGCAGGTGTTCCAGCAGCTTGTAGGGCGCCTTGCCCACGCGGCGTTCGAAGCGCGGCTGCATGGCCCAGATGTCACGCATGTCCGAGGCGATCTTGCGCTGCAGGGCCAGCTTTTCGGTCTGGGCGTCCAGCACATCATCGGCCGCCAGGTGCAGTGCGGGAATCGGATATTCGCCGGCCGCCTGGTAGGCGCGCCACTTTTCCAGTACCTGGTGCCACAGCAGCGAAGCGAACAGGAAGCCCGGCGAGACACCCTTGCCCTGCTTGACACGGGCATCGGTATCGGCCAGCGCCAGGGTCACGAACTTCTCGCCCAGCGGCTGTTCCAGCACCACGTCCAGCAGCGGCAGGAGGCCATGGTGCAGGCCTTCCTTGCGCAGCTGCTGCAGGCAGGCCAGGGCATGGCCGCTCATGAGCAGCTTCAACATCTCATCGAACACGCGCGCGGCCGGCACATTGTCGATCAGCGGGGCCATCACGCGGATGGGCGCGCTGCTGGCCGGGTCGATGGTGAACTTGAGCTTGGCGGCAAAGCGCACCACGCGCAGCATGCGCACCGGATCTTCGCGGTAGCGCGCCTCGGGTTCGCCGATGATGCGCAGCTTCTTGTCGCGGATGTCGGCGATGCCGCCGTGGTAGTCCAGCACGGCCTGGCTGGCCGGATCGTAGTACATCGCGTTGATGGTGAAGTCGCGCCGGGTGGCGTCTTCATGCTGCTCGCCGAAGGTGTTGTCGCGCAGCACGCGGCCATGTTCATCCTTGGGCGCGGCTTCGGCGGAGGCGCCGCGGAAGGTGGTGACCTCGATGAGTTCCTGGCCGAACATCACATGCACGATCTGGAAGCGGCGGCCGATGATGAAGGCGCGGCGGAACAGTTGCTTGACCTGTTCCGGCGTGGCGTTGGTGGCCACGTCGAAGTCCTTGGGCTTGATCCCCAGCAGCAGGTCGCGCACCGCACCGCCGACGATGAAGGCCTTGTAGCCGGCTTCCTGCAGGGTTTGCGTGACCCGCACGGCATTAGGCGAGACCAGGCTGGGATCGATGCCATGTTCCTTGGGGCCCAGCACATCGGGCTCGATCTTGCCGTCTGCGCCGGCCTTGGCGCGGGTCTTCCTGGCTGGCGCGGGGGGCTCGGCGCTGGCTGCTGCGGCGGCCGTCTTGCCCCGGCCCAGGATGGAGCGAATCAGTTTCTTGATCATTGCGCGTGGCCGTCGGCAAAGAGGTTCAGCACCGGCCAGCCGCGCGCCTGGGCATGCGCCAGCAGCTTGTCGTTGGGGTTGGTGGCAATGGGATCGGTCACGCGTTCCAGGAGCGGAATGTCGTTCTGCGAATCGCTGTAGAAGTAGCTGCGTTCGAACTTGTCGAGGGCGTGGCCCAGGCGGTCCAGCCAGGCTTCGGTATGGACGATCTTGCCGGGGCCGAAGGTGGGCGTACCGTCGAGCTTGCCGGTGAGGTTGCCTTGGGCGTCCAGCACCGGCATGGCGGCGATCAGGTGTTCCACGCCGAAGTGCAAGGCGATGGGCTTGGTCACGAAGTGGTTGGTGGCGGTGACGATGGCCACCAGGTCGCCGGCGTCCAGGTGCTTCTTCACCAGCGCCACGGCTTGCGGCAGGATGGCGGGCTTGACCACTTCGTCCATGAATTGCAGGTGCATCTCATCGAGCTGCTCGCGCGAGAAGCGCGCCAGGTTGCCCAGTGCGAATTCCAGGTAGGCCACCGGGTCCAGCGTGCCGTTCTGGTAATGGGCGAACCATTGGTCATTGGCCTTGCGGAAGCTGTCGGCATCCACGGCGCCGATGCGCGCCATGAATTCGCCCCACTCGTGGTCGGAGTCGAGCGGCAGCAGGGTGTGGTCGAGATCGAAAAGGGCGAGGTTCATTGTTCTCCGGATTCCTGTTGTAACAGTTCGCGCAGCAAAGGCAGGGTGATGGCGCGCTTGGTGGCCAGCGAGTAGCGGTCCAGCGCGTCGAGCATGCGCGACAGCGAGGGCATGTCGCGGCGGTAGTGGGTGAGCATGTACATCATCACGGCGGGGGGGATCTCCAGGCCGCGGTCCAGCGTGATCTGCAAGAGGGCGGCAATCTTCTCGTCGTCGGAGAGATCATGCACCTGGTAGATCAGGCCCCAGCCGAGGCGGGTGCGCAGGTCTTCGCGCAGCTCCAGCCGGGTCGGCGGCAGGGTGCCGGAGCAGACCATCCAGCCGCCCTGTTCGCGGATCTGGTTGAACAGGTTGAAGGCGGCGATCTGTTGTTCCTCGAACAACTGATCGACATCATCGAGCAGGTAGTGGGTGATCTGCGGGCTGTAGTCGAAGGCCGCATCGGGCGAATCGGCGCGGATCAGGCGGGCCTGGCGGCCCTCCTGCGCCACGCGGGTGGCCAGGGCCTGCAGCAGGTGGGTCTTGCCTGCGCCGGCTTCGGCCCAGAGGTAGAGGAAGCGGTCGGTGCTGGCGCTGCCGGTCTGGGTGGACTGGTCCACGCCGGCCGTGGCCAGCAGCTTCAAGCGCTCCAGCAGTTCTGCATTGCGGCCGGTCACGAAGCTGTCGAAGCTCTGCGGCTGGTCCGCGCTCAAGTCGAGCGGAATCTGTTTCATCGGCGTGTATCAGCTACGAAGGCCGCAAGCAGCTTGCGGCCAGTTAATGCAGGACGGCGCCAAGCGCCCGAGCCTGCGCAGCGTCCTGCAAGGGCAGGGAGGCTGGGTTGGATCATACATGGTTCAACGGTTGTAAAAATTGCTGGCCAGGTATTCGCGTCGCACATGCAGCGCGATCACCGAGACGATGGCCGAGGCCGGCAGCGCCAGCAGCACGCCGACAAAGCCGAACAGCTGGCCAAAGGCCAGCAGGGCGAATATCACCACCAGCGGGTGCAGGCCGATCCGCTCGCCCACCAGCTTGGGCGTGAGGATGAAGCTTTCCAGCACCTGCCCCACGCCATAAATCAGGGCCACCCACAACAGTCCGATGGCGCCATCGAACTGCAGGATCGCCGCCAGGATCGCCAGCACCAGCCCCAGGCCGAAACCGACATAGGGGATGAAGACCAGCAGGCCGGTGAGCACACCCACCGGCAGCGCGCTGTCGAAGCCGGCAGCGGTCAGCGCAACCGAATAATAGACCGCCAGCACCAGCATCACCAGCAATTGGCCGCGCAGGTACTGTCCCAGCAGGCCATCGACCTCGGCGGCCATGGTGTTGATGCGGCCGGCCCAGCGGCGCGGGATCAGGATCTGCATGCGCTTGATGAACTGATGCCAATCCTGCAACAGGTAGAACAGCACCATCGGCACGAACAGCAGATTGGCCAGCCAGGTCAACAGCGCCGTGCCGCCCACCTTGGCCGAGGCCAGCACCGAGGTCCAGACTTCATCGCTGCTGGTGCTGATCTGCTGGGTGAGCAGGGACTTGATGCCGGCCAGGTCCAGGCGCACGTCGATGCCCAGCTGGTGCAGGCGCGGCGAGACGAAGGCGTTCAACTTGTCCAGCAGCGGCGGCACCTGGGCCTGCAGCAGCGGGATCTGGCGCAGCACCAGCGGCACCACGATGAGCACCAGTGCAAGGCCGGCCAGGATCAGCAGCAGCACCATGATGGTCACGGCCACGAAACGCGGCACCCGGACCGGCCCCAGGCGGCGGCTGGCGATCCAGTCCACGCCCGGATTCAAGGCGTAGCCGATGATGCCGGCGGCGACGAAGGGGGAGAGCATGGGCCCCAGGGCGATCAGCAGCGCCAATAGCAAAAAACCGACAATGAGCCACACCAGGTTCTGTTTTTGCTCTTCGGACAAAGAAAAAGGCATGGAATCGGAGTTCGGGAGTGTCGGTTTTGTTAAAATCACGGCTTGGCAGGGCGATCGCACCCTGCAATCCCCCTATTTTACCGTCTTCACTGGCAATTTCATCATGACTTCACCTTCCAATGTCTCCCTCTCCTACCGTGACGCTGGCGTCGATATCGATGCCGGTGACGCCCTGGTCGAAGCGATCAAGCCGTTCGCCAAGCGCACCACCCGCGAAGGCGTGCTGGGCGGCATTGGCGGTTTCGGCGCCTTGTTCGAGATCAGCAAGAAGTACAAGGAGCCGGTGCTGGTGTCCGGGACCGACGGCGTGGGCACCAAGTTGAAGCTGGCCTTCCACCTGAACCGTCACGATACGGTCGGTATCGACCTGGTGGCCATGAGCGTCAACGACATCCTGGTGCAGGGCGCCGAGCCGCTGTTCTTCCTCGATTACTTTGCCTGCGGCAAGCTGGACGTGCCCTCGGCCACCGATGTCATCAAGGGCATCGCCGCCGGTTGCGAACAGGCTGGTTGCGCCCTGATCGGTGGTGAAACCGCTGAAATGCCCAGCATGTACCCGGACGGTGAATACGACCTGGCCGGTTTCGCTGTTGGCGCGGTGGAAAAGTCCAAGATCATCGATGGTACCAAGATCGCCCCCGGCGACGTGGTGCTGGGCCTGGCCTCCTCGGGCGCGCACTCCAACGGTTATTCGCTGGTGCGCAAGATCCTGGATGTGGCCAAGCCCGACCTGGAAGCCGATTTCCACGGCCGCAAGCTGGCCGATGTGCTGATGGCCCCGACCCGCATCTATGTCAAGCCGCTGCTGTCGCTGATGGAAAAGCTGGAAGTCAAGGGCATGGTCCACATCACCGGCGGCGGCCTGGTCGAGAACATCCCGCGCGTGCTGCAGGATCACCTGACCGCCGAGCTGGACGCCAAGTCCTGGACCATGCCGCCGCTGTTCACCTGGCTGCAGCAGCACGGCGGCGTGGCTGACGCCGAGATGCACCGCGTCTTCAACTGCGGCATCGGCATGACCGTGATCGTCTCCAAGGAAAACGCCGACGCTGCCGAAGCGCACCTGAAGGCGGCTGGTGAAACCGTCTACCGTATCGGCGCCATCCGTGCCCGTGCTGAAGGCGAAGCACAGACCATCGTGCGCTGATCGATTCCTATAAATCGTTTTAACGATTTATAAAGTAAAAAGGCTGCATTCCCTGGAATGCAGCCTTTTTTATTTCGGTAGGAAATTTCCCGTCCAATGAAAACTTAGTTTTGTTAAAACAAAGACTAAGTTTCCAAAAGGAAAATCTAACAGTTCAGCTTGCCTGCCCGACATCCCCATCCTGTTCAGCCAGGATCTGTCGCGGCACCGCCTGCAGCCCCCGCGCCACGCCATTGGGCGGCGGCACGCGCACCGGCTCGCTGATGTCGCCGACGCTGGAGAGGACGTTCTGCGTATCTTCCGGCGGCGCATCCCAGACCGGGTCGTCGATGGCTTCGAAGACGCGCTTCAACTGCGATCCCCAGCTGCGGCGGATCATCTGGAAATACTGGTTCTGCTCGTCAATGGTGACGAAGCGGGTCACGGCCAGGTCTTCATTCTGGTAGACCAGCAGGTCCAGCGGCAGGCCCACCGAGATATTGGACTTCAGCGTCGAATCCATCGAGATCAGGGCGCATTTGGCGGCCTCGTCCAGCGAGGTCTGCGGGGCGACGACGCGGTCGATGATGGGCTTGCCGTACTTGGATTCGCCGATCTGGAAATAGGTGTTCTCGTCGTGCGATTCGATGAAGTTGCCCGCCGAATACATCTGGAACAGCCTACAGCGTTCACCCCGGATCTGGCCACCGAAGATGATGCTGACGTTGAAGTCGATGCCGAACTTGCTCAGCTCGGCCGCTTCACGGTCATGCACGGCGCGGATGGCGTCGCCCAGGATCTGTGCGGCTTCGTACATGGACGTGGCGGTCCAGATGCTGCGTCCCTCGGCATTGGTGCGCTCGGTCAGCATCTGGCGGATCGATTGCGAAATCGACAGGTTGCCGGCGGTCATCATGACCATCACGCGGTCGCCCGGATTCTCGTAAACACTCATCTTGCGGAAGGTGCCGATATGGTCAACACCCGCATTGGTGCGCGAATCGGACAGGAACACCAGGCCGCTGTTGAGGCGCATGGCTACGCAGTAGGTCATGATGGAATCTTGATACTTGGAAACGGAAAGCCGGATTTTACCGTAAGGCCCGGTGTGCAAGCGCGCGCGCCGGGGGCATCTGTCGTGACGTACCTACAGTAACGGCCTGTTTCCAGAAAAGATGACAGCGGCTGTGCTCCTTTATTTGCAGGGAAGCACAGCCGGGAGGGTTCATGCTGCCAAAGGAACAAGAAAATCACGGCTGATGCGATTGCCCAGCTCGAAGATGCGCTCCAGGAATTCGGTGAGCGTATCGTGCAGCCCAGCTTCCAGGATTTCCTCGATGCGCGCGAATTTCAGGTCCGCATGCAGCTTGCCGGCAAAGCGCTCGGTGTCGGCCGAGACATCGTTGCGCACATGGTGCAGGTTGGAAATCACATTGCCCATGCAGGCCAACAGCGAGCGCGGCATGTCCGCACGCAGGATCAGCAGTTCAGCCACGCGTTCGGGGGTGATGACGTCGCGATAGACCTTGCGGTAGATCTCGAAGCCCGACACCGAACGCAGGATCGCAGCCCAGTAATAGAAATCGAGCTGGCCGGTTTCTTCGGCAGCGCCCTGGCTCTGCGATTGTGATTGCGATTGTGACTGGCCCTGCTTGTGCGACTGCGTTTCCTTGGCGCCGTGGAACTTGACGTCGATGATGCGCGCCGTGTTATCGGCCCGCTCCAGGAAGGTCCCCAGGCGGATGAAGTGGAAGGCCTCATCCTCCAGCATGGTGCCGATGGTCACGCCCCGCGAGAGATGCGAACGATGCTTGACCCATTCGAAGAAGTCGCTGGGGTTCTGCTCCAGCGCATTGGTCTGCAGGTAGGACTGCATCTTGATCCAGGTGGCGTTCTGGATTTCCCAGGCTTCGGTGGTCAGCGCACCGCGCACGGCGCGCGCATTCTCGCGGGCCTGGCGCAGGCAGGAGGCGATCGAAGACGGGTTGTTGGGATCGCGCACCATGAAGTCGATGACATCTTTTTGCGTGAGCTTGTCGTATTTCTGGTTGTAGCCATAGAGCAGTTCCGAAATGCCCAGCACGGCGCGCCAGCCCTGTTCGGCGTCGTCGGTGGATTGCGGCAGCAGTGCGGTCTGCACGTGCACGTCCAGCATCCGTGCGGTGTTCTCGGCGCGCTCGGTGTAGCGGGCCATCCAGAAGAGGTGATCGGCGGTACGGCTGAGCATCTTATTTCTCCAGAATCCAGGTGTCCTTGGTGCCGCCGCCCTGCGACGAGTTCACCACCAGCGAGCCTTCCTTCAGGGCCACTCGCGTGAGTCCGCCCTTGACCATGGTGATCTGCTTGCCCGACAGGACGAAGGGACGCAGATCCAGGTGGCGCGGGGCGATGCCCGATTCGACATAGGTCGGGCAGACCGACAGGGCCAGCGTGGGCTGGGCGATGTAGCCATCGGGCTTGGCGATGATGCGCGCGCGGAAGTCCTCGATCTCCTGCCTGGTCGAGGCCGGGCCGACCAGCATGCCGTAGCCGCCGGCGCCGTGTACTTCCTTGACCACCAGCTTTTCCAGGTTGGCCAGGGTGTAGGAGAGATCCTCCTTCTTGCGGCACTGGTAGGTCGGCACGTTGTTGAGGATAGGATCTTCGGACAGGTAGAAGCGCACCATGTCCGGCACATAGGGATAGATCGACTTGTCATCGGCCACACCGGTGCCGATGGCATTGGTCAGCGTCACCTTGCCGGCGCGGTAGGCCTGCAACAGGCCCGGCACACCCAGCGCCGAATCGGGACGGAAGGCCAGCGGATCGAGGAAGTCGTCGTCGATGCGGCGATAGATCACGTCGACCCGCTTGGGGCCGCGCGTGGTGCGCATGTAGACCACGTTGTCCTTGACGAACAGGTCCTGCCCCTCGACCAGCTCCACGCCCATCTGCTGGGCCAGGAAGGCATGTTCGAAATAGGCCGAGTTGTACATGCCCGGCGTCATCACCACCACGGTCGGATCGGTCACGCCGGCCGGCGCCACCGAGCGCAGGTTGTCCAGCAGCAGGTCGGGGTAGTGGTCGACGGGAGCGATCTTGTGGCGCGTGAAGAGATCGGGGAAGAGCCGCATCATCATCTTGCGGTTCTCCAGCATGTAGGAGACGCCGGAGGGCACGCGCAGGTTGTCTTCCAATACGTAGAACTCACCCTCGCCGGCGCGCACGATATCGACCCCGGCGATGTGGGCGTAGATGTCGTTGACCACGTTCACATCCTGCATCTCGCGCCGGTATTGCGCGTTCTGGAAGATCTGCTCGGGCGGGATGATGCCGGCCTTGACGATCTTCTGCTCGTGGTAGATGTCGTGGATGAACATGTTCAGCGCCCGCACGCGCTGGACCAGTCCGGCTTCCAGCCTGGCCCATTCGGCCTTGTGGATGATGCGCGGAATGATGTCGAAGGGGATCAGCCGTTCAGTGCCGGCATCGTTGCCATAGACTGCGAAGGTGATGCCGACGCGGCGGAAGATCAGGTCGGACTCGGCACGTTTGCGGGCGATGGTCTCCGCCGATTGCGCGGACAGCCAGTTGGCGAATTCGGCGTAGTGCTGGCGCACCTGGGCCTCATTGCCGTGGCTCTCTCCTGAATACATCTCATCGAAAAAATGTGCCATAGGTTTGCTTCGCGTTCCCGTGGGGAGCGGGAATCTTTCTAAGTGGGTTGTAACGAAAACAGAGGCGGTGGGTACGGCAAAACGGCAGCGTGACTGCCGCCAGACTACAGCGTGATGCGATGGCGCTAAGGGACTGCCGCTGCACGCCAGAGCCAGCGTGCATGAGGAAAGACTAACAGAGGCTTGAAATTTTTGACAGAGGAAAATTGCATGCTTTTGTCCTCGCCGGCGCGGGCCTGCCCCCATGGAAGGCAGACCCGCTGCGGCTTCAGTTATTCCAGGGCGTGGGGGCGGGAACCTCGCAGGGGGCCGGCATGGCGATGGTCTTGAAGTCGGCCGGACTAACGATTTCGAGATACTCCATGTCGGGCGAATAGTCGAACAGGAAGTGCACGATGCCGGGCCGCTGGTGGACGCAATCGCCTGCCTTGACCAGCGTGACCTCGGTCTCGTACATGAAGCGGGCCCAGCCCTTCAACATGATGACGATGTGGAAGTTGGCCTCATGCCGATGCCAGCCGGTGCCGGCCTGCGGCGCGGTGTTGGCCTTGACCAGTTGCGCCACCACCTGGCCACCGGTGGCGGCCGCAATGCCCAGGTCGCGATACAGGAAGAAATCGCGCAGACCGCCGGTTTCATAGGGCGTGTCGCCCTCGCTCACATGCGAGAAGGTGTTCTGCGCCAATACGCTTGCTTCCGCTACGGTATTCATCACATCCGTCCTTTCTGCGGTTTCCCGCCATGGGCCTGCGACAAAAACGGGCGCGATCCTTCCTGGTGCTGCGCCCTAGAATTCCACGTCCAGCTCGTCGATGTCCTCCGGTTCCTTCTTGGCCGCCGTGATCCACTCCTGCATCTCCGGCATGGCCATGATGCGCTTGGCGTAGGCGGTGCAGATCGGGTCGAGCTTGACGTCATAGGTCATGAATCGCGTCACCACCGGGGCATACATGGCATCGGCCACGGTGCGCTGTTCGCCGAACAGGAAGGGGCCGCCGTACTTGGCCAGGCATTCCTTCCAGATCGTGGTGATGCGCACGATGTCGGCCTCGGCGCGCGACCACACCTTGAAGTTGGGGAAGTGGCCCTTGAGATTCATCGGCAGCGCCGCGCGCAGGGCCGAGAAGCCCGAATGCATTTCGCCGCACACCGAGCGGCAGTGCGCGCGGGCGGCCAGGTCGGCCGGCAGCAGCTTGGCGGCGGGGCGGATTTCGTTGAGATATTCGGCAATGGCCAGCGTATCCCATACCAGTACGTCGCCATGGTGGAGGCTGGGCACCAGGATGGAAGAAGACAGCAGCAGGATCTCTGCCCGCGCCGACGGATCGTCCGGCGGCACGATGTCTTCCTCGAAGGAGAGTCCGGCGAACCTGGCCATGAGCCAGCCGCGCAGGGACCACGAAGAGTAGTTCTTGCTGGTGATGCGCAAAGTCGTCTTAGGCATGTCAGTCCTTTATCTGTTTTGTGCAGGTTGACTTTGGGCGCGCTACCGCTTGCGCGGCGGTGTCACGTTGCCCGCCCCGTCTGCGCATCGGTGCGGGCCAGGCCACGTTGCGGGCCTCTGTCTGCTTGCTTGCAAAGCTTGTGCCAGCTCGCGGGAACTGCGGGTCTGCCGCCGCAGGCGGCAAGGCGGCCGCTTCCGTGGCACGACAATTGCATCCTCGACAGGACGATCGACAGGCGAAAAGACCATCCAGAGGCGGCGTTCCCATGATCCCTACCTATCAGCTCTACCAGAACTACGCCGATGCTACCGATCCGCTGCGGGCTTGCGCCCGGATGATGGCGCAGGCGCTGGGCGCAACCTGGCCGGGGATTCCGGTGCATCCCTATTGGCGCAAGATGGCCTCGGCCTGCGAGGTCTTTGCGCGCACCCAGCTCACCCATGCGCGCCCGCCGTTCGGCATCGCGACGGTGGAAGAGGAGGGGTGCACGATTTCGGTGCATGAAGAGGAAATCCACGCCACGCCCTTCTGCGGCCTGCTGCATTTCCGCAAGGACAGCGCCACCGTCCAGCCCAAGGTGCTGGTGGTGGCGCCGATGTCAGGCCACTTCGCCACCCTCCTGCGCGGCACCGTCAGGACCTTGCTGCGCGACCACGACGTCTACATCACCGACTGGCGCAATGCGCGTGATGTGGCCACCGCCCATGGCCGCTTCGGCCTGGACGAGTATGTCAGTCACATCATCGACTTCCTCGGCGTGCTCGGCCCCGGCGCCCATCTGCTGGCGGTGTGCCAGCCCACGGTCGCGGCGCTGACCGCCGCTGCCGTGATGGCGGCCGACGGGCATCCGGCCCAGCCGCGCAGCATGACCCTGATGGCCGGGCCGATCGATACGCGGGTCAATCCCACCGCGGTCAACGCCCTGGCCAAGAGCAAGCCCATCGCCTGGTTCGAAAAGAACATGATCAGCACCGTGCCGGCCCGCCACGCCGGTGCAGGGCGGCGCGTCTATCCGGGCTTTGTGCAGCTGGCGGCGTTCATGAACATGAACCTGAGCCGCCATGTCGAGGCCTTCGGCAAGCTCTACCACCATCTGGTCGACGGTGAGCACGCCCGCGCGGACCAGATCAAGGACTTCTACGAAGAATATTTCGCCATGGCCGACCTGCCGGCCGAGTTCTATCTGGAAACCGTGCGCACGGTCTTCCAGGAACACGCCTTGCCGCTGGGCAAGCTGAGTTATGCAGGACGACCGGTCGAGCCGCGCGCGATCCGCCGTACGGCGCTCTTTACCATCGAAGGCGAGAAGGATGACATCTGCGCCGTCGGCCAGACCTTGGCCGCACAGGAACTGTGCAGCGGCATCCGGCCCTATATGCGCCTGCACCATGTTCAGACGGCGGTGGGCCATTACGGCGTCTTCAACGGGCGCCGCTGGGACAATGAAATCTACCCGCGCCTGCGGGATTTCATTAATATGCATCACAGGTAGGGCCAGCAAGCATGCGCCCACCGCTTTCCAAAAACTAACAAAATACTGCGAGGACCGTGGCAGATCACGAAAGTAACAAGGTAACCAACGAGGTAATAACGCGGTAAGAAAAACCAGGTATGCATGTGTTGCCTGCATGTGACCCATAATACGAGCCACCAGGCTTGACCATTTGCTTGTCGTAAAGGAATTCCATGTCGATCCACGTGGCCCTGAACCATGTCACTTCTTACAAGTACGACCGCGCCATCAACCTGGGGCCGCAAGTCATCCGCTTGCGTCCCGCGCCACACAGCCGCACGCGCATCCTGAGCTATTCGCTGCGGGTGCTGCCTGAGCCGCATTTCATCAACTGGCAGCAGGACCCGGAGTCCAATTACCTGGCGCGCCTGGTGTTTCCCGAGAAGACCACCGAATTCAAGATCGAGGTCGATCTGGTGGCCGAGATGTCGGTCATCAATCCCTTCGACTTCTTCCTCGAGCCCTATGCCGAGCAATTCCCCTTCGACTATGCCGAGGACTTGCAGAACGAACTGCTGCCCTACCGCCAGAAGCTGCCGCTCTCGCCCCTGTTCGCGCAATTCCTCCAGAGCATCCCGCGTGAGAAGGTCGGCAGCGCCAACTTCCTGGTGGCGCTGAACCAGAAGCTGGCCAATCACATCGGCTATACCATCCGCATGGAACCGGGCGTGCAGACGCCGGAAGAAACGCTGGAACTGAAATCCGGTTCCTGCCGCGACTCGTCCTGGCTGCTGGTGCAGTTGCTGCGCCACCTTGGGCTGGCGGCGCGCTTCGTGTCCGGTTACCTGATCCAGTTGACTGCCGACCAGAAATCGCTGGACGGTCCTTCCGGCCCCGAAGCCGACTTCACCGACCTGCACGCCTGGTGCGAGGTCTACCTGCCCGGCGCCGGCTGGGTCGGTCTCGATCCGACCTCGGGCCTGTTTGCCGGTGAAGGTCACATTCCCTTGTCCTGCACGCCCGAACCGGCCTCGGCCGCGCCGGTCAGCGGCCTGGTCGATCCTTGCGAAGTGGAGTTCGAGCACCTGATGTCGGTCAAGCGCATCTGGGAAGCGCCGCGGGTGACCAAGCCCTATACCGAGGAACAGTGGGCCGACATCGAAAAGCTGGGCCATGCCATCGATGCCGACCTGCACGCCAATGACGTGCGCCTGACCATGGGCGGCGAGCCGACCTTCGTCTCGCTGGATCATCCTGATGAGCCCGAGTGGAATACCGCCGCCATGGGGCCGACCAAGAAGCCGCTGGCCGCCGAGCTCTATCACCGCATGCGCAACAAGTATGCCGCGCAGGGCCTGCCGCATTTCGGCCAGGGCAAGTGGTATCCGGGCGAGCAGCTGCCGCGCTGGGCGCTCAATTGCTATTGGCGGCGCGATGGCGAACCGATCTGGCTCAATCCGGCTCTCATCGGTGACGAGACCCGGCCCAACGTGAGCGACAAGATCGTCACCAGCCACTTCCTGCATCGCGTGGCGCAGCGGCTCCGGGTGGATGGCAAGAACGTCTTCCCCGCCTATGAAGACGTGTTCTACTACATGTGGCGCGAGCGCCGCCTGCCCGGCAATGTCGATCCCTTCGATTCGCGCGTGGATGACAAGCAGGAGCGCGAGCGCCTCATGAAGGTCTTCACGCAGGGCCTGCAAAGCGCGGTGGGCCACGTGCTGCCGCTGGCGCGCAGCCATGACGGCCAGGGCTGGCAGAGCGGTGCGTGGTTCCTGCGCAGCGAACGCTGCTACCTGTATCCGGGGGACTCTCCCTTGGGCTATCGCCTGCCGCTGGATTCGCTGCCCTGGGTGAAGGAGGGCGAGTATCCGGCCGTCTATCCGGCCGATCCGACTCAGGCCTTCCGCCCCTTGCCGGGCAGCGCCGAGATCCGCCGCCAGATGGGCAGTCCGCAAGAACCCCTGGCGGGTCTGGGCAAGGCTGTCAGCAGGGCTGCCGCTGCTTCCAGCGCTGCCACCGCTTCCACCATTTCCGATATGGGCCGCGCCAATGCGGCAAGCCCGACCCAGCCTGTGCCCGCGCCCTTTGAATCGGCCAACTGGCTGACCCGCACCGCACTGTGTGCCGAGGTGCGCAATGGCGTGTTCTACCTGTTCATGCCGCCCTTGGCGCAACTGGAACACTACCTGGAACTGGTCGCCGCCATCGAGGCCGTGGCCGAGGAACTGAAACAGCCGGTGCTGCTGGAAGGCTATGAGCCGCCGCATGACCCGCGCCTGCGCAAGTTCAGCGTCACGCCCGACCCCGGCGTGATCGAAGTCAACATCCAGCCGGCCAACAATTGGAGCGAGCTGGTCGAACAGACCACGCACCTCTACGACGCCGCACGCGCCTCGCGCCTGACCACCGAGAAATTCATGCTCGATGGCCATCACTCCGGCACCGGCGGCGGCAACCACATGGTGCTGGGCGGCATCACCACCAGCGATTCGCCTTTCCTGCGCCGCCCCGACCTGCTGCGCAGCCTGATCTCGTATTGGCACAACCATCCTTCGCTGTCCTATCTGTTCTCGGGCATGTTCATCGGCCCGACCTCGCAGGCGCCGCGCATCGACGAGGCGCGCAATGATTCGACGGTGGAAATCGAACTGGCCTTCAACGAGATGGACAAGCAGGTCGCCAGAGGCGATTGCCCACCCTGGCTGGTTGACCGCTTGTTACGTAATCTACTGATCGACGTCACCGGCAACACCCACCGCGCCGAGTTCTGCATCGACAAGATGTATTCGCCCGACAGTGCGACTGGCCGCCTGGGCCTCCTGGAACTGCGCGCCTTCGAGATGCCGCCGCATGCGCGCATGAGCCTGACCCAGCAACTGCTGCTGCGCGGCCTGGTGGCGCGGTTCTGGAAGCAGCCCTACAAGCCGGCGCGCCTGGTGCGTTGGGGAACCGAGCTGCACGACCGCTTCCTGCTGCCGCATTTCATCGAGCAGGATTTCGCCGATGTGATGGCCGACATGAACGAGGCCGGCTACCCCATGCGCGCCGAATGGTTCGCCCCGCACATGGAATTCCGCTGCCCCAAGATTGGCGACTATGCGGTCAAGGGCATGCAGATCGAATTGCGCACGGCGCTGGAACCCTGGCATGTGCTGGGTGAAGAGAGCAGCGGCGGCGGCACGGCGCGCTATGTGGATTCCTCGCTGGAACGCCTGCAGGTCAAGATCAGCGGCATGGCGTCCGACCGCTACGTGCTCACCTGCAACGGCGTGTCGGTGCCGCTGCAGCCCACCGGCACGGTCGGACAGTTCGTGGCCGGCGTGCGCTACCGGGCCTGGCAGCCGCCCTCGGCGCTGCACCCCACCATCCCGGTGGATTCGCCGCTGACCTTCGACCTGGTCGATACCTGGAACGGCCGCAGCCTCGGCGGTTGCCAATACCACGTGGTGCATCCGGGCGGACGCAATTACGAGACCTTCCCGGTCAATGCCTTCGAGGCGGAAAGTCGCCGCCTGGCGCGTTATTTCCGCATGAACCATACGCCGGGAAAATTGCAGGTCACGCCGGCGCGAGCGTCTATCGAGTTTCCTTTTACGTTAGACTTACGCTACTTCTAAAACTGAGCCGGGCGCGGCTCCGCGCTGCTTCCAGCGCGCTACGCCACAGCGGGCCTGCCCTGTGCGCGTGCGCCGCCCGGCCGCCAATGACTTATGCCCCAGCGTCTCCTGGAAAGCTATCCGGTGGCCAGCGATCGTTATGACGAGATGCTGGCAGCCGACGGCCGCCTGCGTCCGCATTGGCGAACCCTGATCGACCAGCTTGAAAACCTGTCGCCGGACATGTTGCGCCGGCGCGCCAACGAGGTGCGCGACGCCATCGCCTCCGACGGCGTCACCTACAACGTCTATGCCGACCCCAAGGGCGCCAACCGGCCCTGGGAGCTGGACCTGCTGCCGCATCTGGTGTCCTCCGAGGAATGGGATTTCCTGGAGCGCGCCGTAGGCCAGCGGGCGCGGCTGATGAATGGGCTGCTCTCCGATATCTATGGGCCGCAGACCCTGATCGCCGAAGGCTTGCTGCCGCCGGCGCTGGTGTTCGGCCAGCATGGCTACCTGATGCCCTGTCACGGCTGGCAGCCGCCGGGCGGCGTGCATCTGCACGCCTATGCGATCGACCTGGCGCGCTCGGTCGATGGCACCTGGTGGGTGGTGTCGGATCGCACCCAAGGACCCTCCGGCACCGGCTACGCCTTGCAGAACCGCCAGATCATGGCGCGCGCCATGCCCGAAGCCTTGCGCGACATGCATGTGGAGTCCCCGCATCGCTACTTCCATACCTTGCGCGCGATGTTGACGCGGCTGGCCCCGGCCCAGGGCGAGGTGCCGCTGATCGTGCTGCTCACGCCAGGCCCCTATAACGAAACCTATTCCGAACATGCCTTCCTGGCGCATACGCTGGGCTTCCCGCTGGTGGAAGGGGTGGACCTGACGGTGCGCGGCGAGCAGGTCTTCCTGAAGACGCTCAATGGCCTGCGTCGCGTCCACGCCATCTTGCGCCGCATGGACGATGACTATTGCGATCCGCTGGAGCTGCGTGCTGATTCCGCGCTGGGCGTGCCGGGCCTGACCCAGGCGGCGCGCCTGGGCAATGTGCTCATCGCCAATTCGCTGGGCAGCGGCGTGCTGGAATCGACGGCGCTGCATGGCTTCCTGCCGGCCATCAATGAACGCCTGTATGGCGAACCGCTGCTGCTGCCTTCGGTGGCCTCGTGGTGGTGCGGCGAGAAGCCTGCACTGGATTACACGCTGGCGCACTTCGATGAACTGGTGATCGTACCGGCGTTTTCTTCCATGCGCATGCAACCGGTGTTTGGTCACAGCGTCACCGGCGCGGCGCGTCGGCGCCTGATCGAAAGCCTGCAACTGCAACCGCATGCCTATGCTGCGCAGGAATGGGTGCGGCTGTCGCAAGCGCCGGTCATGTCGCGCAGTGGCGATTATCGCCTCATGAATCGCACCATCAGCCTGCGGGTGTTCGCGGTGGCCGATGGCGAGGGTGGCTACCAGGTAATGCCGGGCGGCTTGACCCGCGTGGCGCCACGTCAGCGGCGCGATGTGGTGTCGATGCAGCAGGGCGGCACCAGCAAGGATGTGTGGGTACTGCGGGAAGAGGACAGGCTGGAGGCCCATGACGCCCCCGAGGGGCATGGTGCCGAAAACGTCACCCTCATCAAGGGCACCGTCGACGTCTCGTCGCACTCGGGCGAGAACCTGTTCTGGATGGGGCGCTATTCGGAACGCGTCAAGAATCTTGCGCGCCTGTTACGGACGACCTTGCAGTACACCATGGATGGCCAGACCGAAAGCCGTGGCATGCTCGGCAGCGTCTCCTGGATCTGCAGCCAGCTGGGCGTGCAGATGCCCAAGTCGGATCCGCGCCCGACCATCACCGGCTTGCAGCAGAGCCTGCAGGCGGCGGTGGTGGACCCGTCCGCTCCGGTGAGCGTGGCCACGCAACTGCGCCAGCTGGCCAATGCCGCCTACCAGGTGCGCGAACACCTGTCGCTGGACAACTGGCATGCCCTGACCAAGATGCCGGCCATGGTGCAGGAACGCATCAATACGCCGGCGGCCGCGCAGCATGTGCTGGGCAATGTGATCGATGCCTGCTCGGGCCTGGCCGGTCATGCGCTGGATGACATGACGCGCGACGCCGGCTGGCAATTCCTGATGGTAGGCCGCCACATCGAGCGCATGGCCAACATGGCCGCGCTGTTCGACAACTTCCTGCGGCTGCCGCCGCAGCGCCAGACGGCGGCGCTGTCCTGGCTGCTGGAGGCGGCCAGCAGCATCGTTACCTATCGCGTGCGCTATCGCCGCACGCCGGAATGGCTGCCGGTGCTGCACCTGCTGGTGTTCGACGTGAGCAATCCGCATGGCATGGCCTACCAGTTCCGCATGCTGCAGCAATACATGAGCGAGATCGCGCAACAGCTGGGCTTGCTCAGCATGACCATTCCCACCCATCTGTCCAGCCAGCTGGAGGCGATGAACCTGAGCGAATTCGCCCATGAGCATCCCAACGTGGAACAGGCCAATGCGCGCCTGACGCAACTGATGCGGGACGCCGTCAGCGGCGGCTACATGCTCTCCGATGATCTGTCCCGCCATTACTTCACGCCGCTGACCGCACCGGTCAGCCAGGGGGTCTGAGAGGACAGCCATGAGCGACCGCCACGTCTATCGCATCCATCACCAGACCACCTACCAGTATGCGCTGCCGGTACGGCTGTCGCACCAGGTGCTGCACCTGACGCCGCGCGAGCTGCCCTGGCAGGCGTGTCTTTCGCATACCGTCAACATCCTTCCGCAGCCGCAGCTGGTGCGCAGCTACGAAGACAATTTCGGCAACATCATCAAGGCCTTTTCGCTCGATACCGATCACACCAGCCTGGATGTGCAGGCCGATTCCTGGGTGGCGCTGAGCGCACGCGGCCAGCCGCAGGCGCAGATGGCCTGGGATGAGGCGGCCATGCAGATGGCCTATCACGGCGGGCGCGTGATGATGCCGGGGATGCTGGAGGCGTCCAATTTCCTGTTCGAATCCTCCCATGTGCGCATCAAGCGTGAATTCATCCGCTATGCAGCCGAGTGTTTCGGGCCGGGCGTGTCGGTGCTGGAGGGGGTGCGCACGCTGATGCTGCGCATCCATGAGGAATTCGCCTTTGATCCCGCGGCGACCACGGTCTCCACGCCGGTCACCGAGGTCTTCGTCAATCGGCGCGGCGTGTGCCAGGACTTTGCCCACCTGATGCTGTCCTGCCTGCGTTCCATCGGGCTGGCGGCGCGCTATGTGAGCGGCTATCTGCTGACCGAACCGCCGCCGGGACAGCCGCGGCTCATTGGCGCGGATGCTTCCCATGCCTGGGTGTCGGTGTACTGCCCTGGCGTGAATGGCGCGGAAGGAAGCTGGATCGATGCCGATCCGACCAATGGCGTCTTCCCCGATACCAGTCACATCACGCTGGGCTGGGGGCGCGATTTCCTCGATATCTCGCCCTTGCGCGGCGTGCTCATCGGCGGCGGCCAGCAGAGCATGCAGGTGGCCGTGACCGTGCTGCCCGCCGAAGAAGCGCAGGGCTTGCAGCTCTCCATCTGAACCCTGGACCATCCGGACATTCAGGGCGTGCGGATGTGATCGATCAGCGCAATGGTCGCTTCATCGGGCGGCGGCGTGAGCAGGCTCACGATCACCATCGCGGCCATCCCCACCGGCACACCGAAGATGCCCGCGGAGATCGGCGCGATGTGGAACCACTGGCCCGCTGCGCTGCCGCCGAAGGAGGGATTGGTGTGCAGCATGTAGTACACGCACATCAGGAAGCCGCAGAGGATCCCGGCAATCGCGCCGGCCTGGTTGGCGCGCTTCCAGAACACACCGAGCACCAGCGCCGGGAAGAGTGTCGAAGCGGCCAATGAGAAGGCCGCGCCCACCATCGAGAGGATGTCGCCCGGCTTGAGCGAGGCCGCATAGGCCGCCAGCAGCGCCACCACCAGCAACAGCAGCTTGGAAATGGTCACGCGCTTCTGCGTGGACGCGCTGGGATCGACCACCTTGTAGTACACGTCATGCGAGAGCGCATTGGAGATGGTCAGCAACAGCCCATCCGCGGTGGACAGCGCCGCCGCCAGGCCGCCAGCGGCCACCAGCCCGGAGACGAAATAGGGCAGGCCGGCGATCTCCGGCATGGCCAGCACGATGATGTCGCCATCCATGGAAATCTCGCCCAGCTGCACCAGGCCGTCGCGGTTCAGGTCGGTGATGGAGACCAGCGGATTGAGCTTGTCCATGTTGGCCCAGTAGTACACCCAGTCGGGCAGGTGGCTGTAGCTGCTGCCCACCAGCGAGGTGTAGATGTCGTACTTCACCAGCACGGTCAGGGCCGGCACGGTGAGGTAGATCAGCATGATGAAGAACAGGGTCCAGAATACCGAGGTGCGCGCCCCGGCCACGGTGGGCGTGGTGTAGTAGCGCATCAGGATGTGCGGCAGGGCGGCCGTGCCGAGCATGAGGCAGAACACCAGCGCCAGGAAATTGTTGCGCTTGATGTCCGAACTCTCCTGGTCGCGCCCGGGGAAGGGTTCGGTCTGCGAGACCGGCGGTTGGGCGCGCGCCAGGTTGGCCGCGCGCGCTTCGGTCCATTTGCGTTCGGCTTCCTCGGGGGACTTGGGATAGGACGACAGCGCCCGGCTGGCGGCCTTGATCTCGGCCAGGGAGGCGTGGTTGTCGCGGCGGACCTGGTCGGCGTTGGTGTGCGCTTCGAGACGGCCATCGACCCAGGATTGCGGCAGGTTCCTGAGCTTGCGCTCATAGTCGTCGGCGCGCGCCTGGAAGATCTTGCGGATTTCCTTTTCCTTGGGATCATCCTCCAGCCGCTGCTCGATGGCGCTGAGCTTGGGCAGCACCGCACCATAGGCCACCGGCGGCACCGGCACCGTGGTGTGCTTGGCCGAGAGCCAGATCACCGGGATCAGGTAGGCCAGCAGGATGATGATGTACTGCGCGACCTGGGTCCAGGTGATGGCGCGCATGCCCCCCAGGAAGGAGCACACCAGGATGCTGGCCAGTCCCAGGAAGATGCCGATGGAAAAATCGATGCCGGTGAAGCGCGACGTGATCAGGCCCACGCCATAGATCTGCGCCACCACGTAGGTGAAGGAGATCAGGATGGTGGCGGCCACGGCGAGGATGCGGATGACGTTGACGCCCTGGCTGCCCGGCCGGCCCGGATAGCGCGCGGCGAGGAAATCGGCGATGGTGTACTGGCCGAACTTGCGCAGGTAGGGGGCGATCAGCAGCGCCACCAGGCAATAGCCGCCGGTCCAGCCGAGGATGTAGGCCAGGCCGTCGAAGCCTTGCAGGTAGAGGCCGCCGGCCAGGCTGATGAAGGTCGCCGCCGAGATCCAGTCGGCGGCAGTGGCCATGCCGTTGAAGAGCGGCGGCACGCGCCGACCGGCGACATAGTATTCGGGCACGTCGGAGGTGCGGCAGACCACGCCGATGCCGGCGTACAGGCCGATGGTGACGAACAGGAACAGGTAGCCGATCCAGGTGCGCGGCATGCCCTCGCGTTCCAGGATGGCCAGCACGCACAGGAAGGCGATGAAGCCCAGCGTGTAGAACCCGTAGTAGCGGCACAGGCGCCGGAAGAAGTCCTTGTTACTCTCCATTGCCGCTCTCGCCTTGTTCCCGCCGCACCAGCTGTTCGATGCGCCGCATGCGGCGCAGGTAGATGACCACGATGGCCAGGTAGATCAGCATCATCCCTTGCGCGGCCATGTAGAAGGAGATCGGCCAGCCGAACAGGTGGACCCGGTCCAGCTCGCGGGCGAAATAGATGAAGAAGAACGTGGCCAGGAACCACAGCGCCAGCAGCCAGGCCGTCATGCGGCGCGTGCGGTGCCATTGGTTGCCAGGGTCGGAGGGGAGGGCGCCGTGGTCCATGTCAGGTGATGTCGTCGAAGAAGGGCGTGCGCGGCATCATGCGAAAGCTCACGCGAAAGACGCAGCCCGGATACTTGGGATCGGTGCTGCGCGGATTGCTGGTGATCTCGAGCGCTGCCTCGTGCTGCTGGGCGATCTCGCGCACGATGGCCAGGCCCAGGCCGCTGCCGGTGCTGGGCGTGCCGAGGATGCGATAGAAGCGTTCGAACACATTGGCGCGCTCGGCCACGGGAATGCCGGGGCCGTTGTCTTCCACTTCCAGGATGGCCAGGCCGCCGCCCTCGTCGGTACGGGCGCGCACGGTGACGCGGCCATTGCCGTCATGCGGGGTGTAATGCAGGGCATTGTCCAGCAGGTTGGACAATAGTTCGCGCAGCATCACCGGGTTGCCGGTGATGAGGATGGGATGATCGGGTTGCTCGAAGCCCAGGTCGATGCGCTGGGTGAAGGACATCGGCACCCAGTCCTGCACGACGCTGCGGGCCAGCTCATTGAGTTCCACCGGGATCATGCCGCCGGACTGCGATTGCTGGTTTTCGGCGCGGGCCAGGGAGAGCAGCTGGTTGACCAGGCGCGTGGCGGTTTCCGAACTCTTGGCCAGCTGTTCCAGCGAGCGCCGCACATCGACCTGGTCATCCTGACGCAGCGCCAGTTCGGATTGCATGCGCATGCCCGCCAGCGGGGTCTTCATCTGGTGCGCAGCATCGGCGATGAACCGCTTCTGGATGGCGATGGTCTGCGACAGCCGCGCCAGCATGTCGTTGAGGGAGCGCACCAGCGGCGAGATTTCCTCCGGCACCTGGCCGGAATCGATGGGCGAGAGATCATCGGGCCGGCGCGCGCGGATGCGCTGCTGCAGTTCCGACAGCGGCGACAGGCCGCGCGAGAGCGCAAACCACACCAGCGCCAGCGCCACCGGCAGGATGATGAACTGCGGCAGGATCACGCCCTTGATGATTTCATTGGCCAACTGGGCGCGCTTTTCCAGGGTCTCGCCGACCTGCACCGTGGCCAGGCGCGGCTCGCGCGAGGCAGCGCGCTGGGCGGCGCTGCGGCGCAGGTCCACCTGCAGGGTGGCGATACGCACGTCGCTGCCGTGCAGGATGTCATTGCGGAATTGCACCGTGCCCACGGTGCTGCGGTCCTCGTCGGGCGGCGGCTGCGGCATGTCCACATCGCCTTCGATGTATTCACCCGCGGGGCCGGTGACCTTGTAGTAGATGTTGTCGATGTCGTCGGCGCGCAGCAGGTCGCGCGCCGACACCGGCAGGCGCGCCACGACCTTGCCGTTGACTTCGGAGACCTGTTGCGCGAGCACGGTGACGCTGTCTTCCAGGGCGCGGTCGAAGGGCTGGTTGGCGATCGATTGCGCGATCAGATAGGTGATGGCGATGCTCATCGGCCACAGCAGCAGCAGCGGGGCCAGCATCCAGTCGAGGATTTCGCCGAACAGGGAGCGCTGGATGCGCTCCACCGGCTGCGTGGCCAGCGCAGCGCGGCGCTTCTTGCGCGGCGCCGGGGCGTCGCTGGCCTGCTCGGTAGCGGCCTGGGCGGGATCGCGCGCGCTCATGGCTGTCCGGCGCGCAGGCGTGCGGCAAGAGCGGGAAGGGAATCAGGCAGCGTTGTTGGATGCGGCCAGCGCTGCGGCATTGCCGGCCTCGGGCAGTTTCTCCAGGCAATAGCCCAGCCCGCGCACGGTCGCGATGCGTACGCCGCCAACTTCGATTTTCTTGCGCAGGCGATGGACATAGACCTCGATGGCATTGTTGCTGACTTCCTCTCCCCATTCGCACAGGTGGTCCACCAGTTGTTCCTTGGAGACCAGGCGACCCGTGCGTTGCAATAATACTTCCAGCAGCCCCAGTTCCCGCGCTGATAATTCCAGCATCTGTTCGCCGATGTAGGCGATGCGGCCGACCTGGTCATAGGAGAGCGGGCCATGGCGGATCACCGTCGGTCCGCCGCCGGCGCCGCGCCGGGTCAGGGCGCGCACCCGCGCTTCCAGTTCGGAGAGGGCGAAGGGCTTGGCCATGTAGTCGTCCGCACCCAGGTCCAGGCCCTGCACGCGCTGTTCCACCGAGTCAGCAGCGGTCAGGATCAGCACCGGCAGACGCGAGTTGCGCGCGCGCAGGCGACGCAGCACTTCCAGGCCGGACATCTTGGGCAGGCCCAGGTCCAGGATCAGCAGGTCGAAGTCCTGGGTGGAGAGCGCCGAATCGGCCTCTACGCCATTCTTGACGCAGTCGGCGGCGTAGCCGGAATGGCGCAGGGACCGGGTCAGACCGTCGGCCAGTACGCTGTCGTCTTCAGCAAGGAGGATGCGCATAGGAATCGGTCAGCGAGGCGGGCTCGGCTGATTTGTCTCGTGTCGTCGAATTCTTGTGGAACTTTTCATTCATATTCCACTAATTCATGGGCCAATGCAAATCAGGGTTATCCTGATGCGCTTGTCTCTGTGGACGCTTCCCTGCTTCTTTCCTCTTTCCTGCTTCTCCTGCTTTCCTGGCCTTGCCCGGAAGTGTAACAATTCAGCCAGAGGCATTGAACTCTGAAGCTTAGGCCTTATAGTATGGAGCGTCAGCAACATTTACTTGCTGGCAGCGCAATTTTTGTTGTTATAATTTCCCGCATCCATTGCTGGAATATCCGGAATCTCCGATGAAACGTTTGTGGGTCCTTCTGCTGATCTGTCTGTTGCCGGTGCAAGTATTTGCAGCGGTGCTGACGTACGCCAGCTCGATGGCCGCGACCGATTTCGCCGCTCCCGTCCCCGTACAGGCTGCCGCCGTGCAGCACCTGGCCGGCAAGACGGTCTCCCTGTCCGACCAGGCCGCCGCCGACGATGCGTCGCAGGCGCTGCTGGCCGATAACGGCTCGTCCGACGAGGACAGCGCCGGCTATCTGGACAATGGTGAAGATTTCTCCACCCATGCCGGCATCGGTGACGAACCCGTGCTGATCCAGTCGCTGGCCGTCGTGCCGCAAGCTTCCAGCCTGGCGCCCGCTCTCAGTAGCGATGCCGCCCTGCAACCTCCCTTCCTGCCCCGCGCAGGACGTCCTCCCCGGGCCTGATCCCGTCGCTGCGCGCGACCTGTCTTGCTGCGCCCGCTGAACTGCCCCTGAACCATCGAGGCCGCGCGTCGTGCGACAGCAGGCAACTGCGCGCCTGCGGCCAGCACCCGCCAGCCTGCGCCGGTGCTGATCCTTCCAGGGCAAACCACCAGTTTCACGAATCACGGCCGATGTGACCGCATCACATCATCAGAATCCTCTAGGAGAAAGCATGAAAAAAGCATTTGTCGCGCTGATAGTGGCGGTGATGACGCTGTCTGTTGGCATTTCGACCGTTGAAGCCAAACGTCTTGGCGGCGGCGGCTCGATCGGCAAACAGTCCTCGAGCGCCAGCCGTCAGGCGCAGAGCCCTGCCCCGATGCAGCAGAACCAGGCTGCCGCCGCCAAGCCGGCCGCCCCTGCGGCGGCTCCGGCTGCCGCCGCTGCCAAGCCGAGCATGTGGAAGGGTCTGCTGGGTGGCGCGCTGCTGGGCCTGGGCCTGGGCGCGTTGCTGTCGCACTTCGGCCTGGGCGGCGCCCTGGCCAGCATGATCAGCACCATCCTGACCGTGGCCCTGATCGCCCTGGCGATCATGTTCGTGGTGCGCATGTTCCGTCGCAAGTCGGAAGCTTCGCAGCCTGCGCCGGCCTGGGCGGGCGCTGCACCGCAAGCGGCTGACAACGCTTCGGCCACGCCCCAGATCGGCTCCATGCTCAAGACCGACCAGTCTGCAGCCGCAGCGACGCAAGGCGGTTTCGGTGGTGGCTTCGGCAATGCCGAGCAGGCTCCGGCCTATGGCGTGCCGGCTGGTTTCGACACCGTGGGCTTCGTGCGCAATGCCAAGACCTATTTCATCCGCCTGCAAGCGGCATGGGACAAGGCCGACATCAACGACATCCGCGAATTCACCACCCCGGAAATGTTTGCCGAGCTGCGTCTGCAGATCCAGGAACGCGGCGCCGCCAGCAACCAGACCGATGTGGTCTCGCTGGATGCCGAAGTGCTGGGTGTGGAAACCGTGGGCAACGATTATCTGGCCAGCGTGAAGTTCTTCGGCTTCATCAAGGAAGATCCGACTGCTTCGCCGGCCCAGTTCGCGGAGATCTGGAACCTGTCCAAGCCGGCTGCCGGCCAGGGTGGCTGGGTGCTGGCGGGTATCCAGCAGATCGACCCGGTTTCCGCCTGAGCGGGGCAGCAAGGTTCATGTAACAAGTAACAGTTTGGCGCGGAAGGCGGCGGTTAGTGGATGAGCGTCGCCAGTCCGTTTTACCGCCGGCTTTTGCCGGCGGTTTTTTTTTATGTCCGTTCCACGCCTGCATTATTCTTCACTCCCACCTTGAACTGGCTTCCCGTGCAGCCGCGCAGGCTGTCCTGGTCCTGCCTTTGCATCCCTTCCGTCTCTTGGCGCACGATAGAAAAAGCACCGCATCAGCGGCGCTTGTGAGCTTGTTCGTCAGTCTCCTGGCCTGGGTTCTGCCTGTCCCGGTCTCGGTGCAAGGAGCGGCCCTCCGATAGCGGAAACAGGAGCGCCACCACCACCAGGATGAACAGCAATATCAGCGTGATCTGATCCAGTCCGTCCATGTTCAGGCCGCCTGCGCGGCCGTCCAGATGGCCACGTCGTTGGTATTGATCTTCCTGGGCAGCAGACCGGCTGCGAAGAAGGTGTCGGCGATGCGTTGCTGTTCGCCCAGCGCCTCCGGCCGGACGGCCCGTACCTCGTAGCTGCGGCGGCTGTTGGCCAGCTCGATGGTGTCCGCATCCAGGCCCCATAGCGGGGCCAGGAAGGCAGCAGCTTCCTTGGGGTGCTGCTTGACCCAGTGGCCGGTTTTCTGCAGTTCGTCGAATACGACGCGCAAGACCTCCGGGCGCGCCTGCGCGAAGCTGGCCGAGGCCAGGTAGTAGCGCTGGTAATCGGCCACGCCACGGCCGTCGGACAGGATGCGGACCTGGGACTGTCGCTGCACGCCAGCCAGGAACGGATCCCAGGTGACCCAGGCATCCACGCTGCCACGCTCGAAGGCGGCGCGGCCATCGGCCGGGGAGAGGTAGGCGGCATCGACATCGCTGAACTTCAGGCCGGCCTTCTCCAGCGTGGCGATCAGGAGGTAATGCACGCCGGCGGCCTTGGTCACCGCGATCTTCTTGCCCTTGAGATCGCTGGCCTTGCGCAGCACGGAATCAGCCCGCACCACGATGGCCTGGGCCGCCGGGGAGGGGGACTCCTGGGCCACATAGGCCAGCTTGGCGCCCGCAGCCTGGGCGAATACCGGTACGGTGTCGGCCACGTCGGCGCTCAGGTCGACCCCGCCAACGTTGAGCGCTTCCAGCAGAGGCAGGCCGCTGGCGAACTCATGCCAGCTGATCTTGGCCCCGGTGGGCGCCAGAAGTTTTTCCAGCGTCCCGTTGGCCTTGAGGATGGTGAGCAAGGTGGAGGATTTCTGGTAGCCGATGCGAATGGCTTTGTTGCCTTGCGCGAAGACACTGGCTGGCGCAAGCGCGCTGCCCAGGCCAAGTGCTGTGGCGGCGTGTAGCAAGCGGCGGCGAGTGGAGTCGGTGGAGTGCTTGGACATGGATGCGCTCGAAAAAATGGGTTCAGGATGTCTGCTGGCTGGATTGCCGTCGTGCCTCGCGCCAGCCAAGGCTCTTTTGCTCGACGGCTCGCAGCAGGCCATCGCTGAGCTTGCCCAGCAAGGCCAGGATGAGGATGGCCGCCAGCACCAGGTCTGGCCGGCTGCTCTCGCGCCCGTCCGAGAGCAGATAGCCCACGCCCTTGGTGGCGGCGATCAGTTCTGCGGCCACCAGGAACATCCACGCCAGGCTGAGCCCGCCACGCAGGCCGGCAAACAGGTAGGGTAGCGACGCCGGCAGCAGGATGTGACCAATCAGCGCCTGCGTATTCAGCCCGGACGTGGTGCCGACTTCGATGAGCTTATGGTCGATGTCGCGGATGCCGGCCACCAGGTTCAGATAGACCGGGAAGAAAGCGCCGATGGCGATCAACACCACCTTGGGTGTTTCATCGATACCCAGCCAGAGCAGCAAGAGTGGAATCCAGGCCAGGCTGGGGATGGCGCGCAGCGCCTGGAAGCTCGGCTCCAGCAGGGCTTCGGCGCGACGACTGATGCCCACCAGCAGGCCCAGCGCTACCGCCAACGCACTGCCGATGACAAAGCCGGCGGCCACCCGCGCCAGGCTCGCAGCGATATGCGGCAACAGTTCACCGCGCTGCGCCAGCGACCAGAGCGTGTGCGCCAATTCGCTGGGCGGAGGCAGCAGGCGAGCCGGGATCAGCTCCAGCCGCGCGCCGGCTTCCACCAGCAGCAGGAAGGCCAGGGGAACGATCCAGCCCGTGAAACGGCCCGGGCGATAAGCGTCGTCATGCGGCCAGCCACGCCGGTGCGTTCTTGCAGTCGACGTGGAGGTTGGCATGCTGGTTTGCCTTGCACTCGAGCCAGCCGTATCCCCGGCCTGCAACGTCGCCGGGAGGGAGATAGGATCGGACATGGCCTCAGGCCCTCACCACGCCCTGGGCATAGCTGGGATCGATCAAGGCATTGATGGTGCGGGGCAGATCGGTGCCACTCTTGACCAGGTCTTCTTCCAGCAGGATGGGGGCGGCCGCGCGCAGGGCCTCGATGTGTTCGCGGCCGATCTGCGGCTGCGAGAAATCGTTGCGCTTCAATTGCAGCCGGGCCACTGGTGCGGACAGCTTGGACTCTTCCGACAGCAGCGCCACGGTCTCGTCCGGATGGGCGATGATCCAGCTGCGCGCCCGTTCATAGGCAGCGATCACGCGCTTGACCTGGTCCGGATGGCGCGCCGCAAAGCTGTCGCTGACGTTGAGGAAACCATAGGTGTTGAAGTTGACGTTGCGGTAGATCAGGCGCGATCCGGCTTCCAGTTCGCTGGCCGCCAGATGCGGATCGAGCCCGGCCCAGGCGGCCACGCGGCCTTGTTCCAGCGCGGCGCGGCCGTCGGCGTGCTGCAGGTGGACGATCTCGACATCGCTCTTCTTGAGGCCGTTTTCATGCAGGGCGCGCAGCAGGAAGAGATAGGGATCGGTCCCTTTGGTGGCGGCGATCTTCTTGCCCTTGAGTTCGTTGATGGATTTCACCGGTGACTCCTTGCCCACCGCCAGCGCCGTCCATTCCGGACGCGAATAGATATAGACCGCCTTGACCGGATTGCCGTTGGCGCGCGCCAGCAAGGCCGCCAGGCCAGCGGTGCTGCCGAAGTCCACGCTGTCGCTGTTGAGATATTCAAGCGCGCGGTTGCTGCCCTGGCTCAACACCCACTTCACTTCCGTGCCTTGCGCCTTGAGGTCTTCCTCCAGCCAGCCGAATTTGCGCAGCACCAGGCTGGGCGGCGAGTAATAGGCATAGTCCAGACGGATGACCTTGGGCGGCTGCGCTGCGCTGGACAATAGAGGGATGCCGCCCAGGGCGGTGACGCCGAGCGCGGCGGGCGCCAGGCGGAGGAAGTCTCTGCGGTGCATGGATCGGTTCTCCCGGAGGTGGACGGTCTCGCGCCGGATGGCGCAGACGCGACAAACCGCTACTCTAGGGAGGAAGCCAGGTGGGTAGAACGACTATTTTCACGCTTGCATATGCGGCCCGCGCATGTGGCAGACCGCTGCAAGGAGCGGGGCTGCGACCGGGGCGACGGTGCTCATGCAGTCCTGCAGAGGAGTGGTGATGCTGCGCTGTAGTGACGCAGTCCTGCCTAAGTATGGTCAAGGAGTGGTCAAGGAGAAGTGCGATGCGGCGTTGATTCACCGAGCCAGTGCCGCAGCGAAACAAGGCACTGCACCGACCAGGCCGCGTCAGTGGCGCCGTCGTCGGTACTCAGGGTCAGGGCAGGCAGAGTTCGAAGACTGCGCCGCCGTCGGGATGATTGGACAGACGCGCCTCGCCTTGGCGCGTCTCCTTGTTGTGCGCAGTGGCGATGGCGTTGCACAGGTCCATGCCCAATCCGGTGGAGGGTTTCTTTTCCTGGGTGCCGATGCCGGGACCATCATCGCGCACACTGAAGACGACGCCCCCCTCGGGGTGATTGCGGCAGCCCAGCGCGATGCGCGTGCGCGCAAACCGGCTGGCGTTCTGCAGCGCCGCTTCCAGCGCCAGCGCCACCAGGTGCTCATCGAAAAAGCCGATGATCGGCATGTCCGTCTCGTCGACCACCAGGGTGAGGGCGCCCTGGACGCGCGCGACCGCCTGCTCGCGCACCAGCGACTGCAGGAAGTCCTGCGGCGAGACCGCTTCCACCTGGGCGCGCAGTCCCTGGGAGTCGGCCTTGTAGAGCGTGAGGAAAGCGATCAGCTTTTCCTGCAAGGCCAGGCAGGTCACATGGGCCTGCTGGACGCGCGGCACGTCGTCGGAAAGACGACGCAATTCGCCCTCCAGAACGCCCAGGGAATTCTTGATGTCGTGAATGATGATCGCGGCAAGCTTGGGATCCATGGTCAGCTCTTCGGGGCTACTTTGCTCAGGGTGTCGCGCAGGAACTTGTGCATCTTGGCGACTCTATCGTTGCCCGGAATCAGGCGATCCAGCGTGGCCAGGTAGCGGCGCACGCGCTTGACGTATTCCTCGTTCCAGCCGCGCTGGCTCATCCACAGCAGATGCAGTTGGGCCGAGGCCAGCAGCACGCCGGTGTTCTCCGGCATGCTGGCCAGCGCTTCCTCCAGCTTGGCCAGCGATTCATCCGGCTTGGCGCTGCGCATGAGGGCGTTGGCTTCGGCGATGACGCTCATGCAGTGCTTGACGGCGCCATCGACCAGCTCGTCGGCCAGGTTGGCGCGGCCGGTATCGGCCAGCACCTTGCGCGCCAGCATCAGCAGGGTCTTGTTTTCGTGGTCGGACTTGACGGCGTCGGCGATGAGCTTGCTGCCTTCCTCGTCGCGACCCATCGAGAAGGCGGCCTTGGCCAGGGCCAGCGTGGCCATGTCCGAGGTCTCTTCGCCAGCAGCCTGGCGGGCGGTCTCGAAGGCCTGCTGGGCCGAGATGGTATCGCCCAGCTGCACGTAGGCCTGGGCTTGCACGGCGGCTTGCGCCGAGATGAACAGCTTGGATTCCTCGTAGCGGCGCGGGGCGCTTTCCAGCAGGCGCAGGGCGGCATCGGCGTCACCACTGTCGATATGCACCTGGGCCAGCGAGAGCAGGTCGGTGGGTTGTGCGGTCAGCGAGCCCTTGGTGTGCTTGAGCACCTTGTCATAGGCTTCGCGCGCCTGGTCCAGGTGGCCGCTGCGATAGGCCACATCACCCACCAGCCGGCTGCGGCGCGCCGAAGGGATGATTTCCGACGAGCGCGTGAGCGCCTCCAGCGCACCTTCCTGGTTGCCCTGGGCCTCGTCGATCTGCGCCAGCAGGTCATAGGCGGCGATGAACTGCTTGTTCTGCGCCAGCACATCCTCGACGATGGCGCGAGCGTCGTCCATCTGGCCGGCCACGATATTGCAACGGGCCAGGCCGATCTTGGCCCAGACCAGGTCGTCACGCATGCCCAGCGCCTGCTTGTAGACCTCGCGCGCCTCGTCGACGCGGCGCTGCTCGATGAGCAGCGTCCCCTTGGTCTTCATGATCTCCACGATCCACTTGGGCGCCGCCTTGAGCACGTTGTCGCATTCGGCGATGGCGCCGCTGATGTCCTTGCGCTTCATCTTCTCGGTCACCGGCAGCATGGCGTGCTGCTTTTCCAGCAGGCGGTCCACGCGCTCGGCGATGCGGCTGGCCGTCAGCGGCTTGAGCATGTAGGCGTCAGGCTGGAACTCGGCCGCGCTGGCCACCAGGTTGTAGCCGCTCTCGGCGGTGACCATGATGAACATGCAGGTCGGCGAGAGCATGTTCTGGGTGCGGAAGAACTCCAGCAGCTGCTGGCCGTTGCTTTCCTTGTTCAGGTTGTAGTCGCAGATGATCAGGTCATAGTTGCCCGATTGCACGAAACGGATGGCCTCATCAGGCGTGGCGGCCTGATCGACCTTGGTCACGCCCAGCTGTCCCAGGTGCATGCGGATGTTCTGACGCATCGTCGGCATGTCGTCGATGATCAGGCTGCGAAGGGCGCTGATATGGCTGAAAGGCACTAAACTCATGGGAACAATGTATCCAACGATGTGGACTGCAAAATATTGCTGTAATGCAATAAGCGTCAAGATGGCGTAGTTTTACACTTATATTGACGTAAAGCTGACGAAAAATTCTACCAAGTCGCGAGTGTGCCGTTTTTTTGCCGCCCTTGCATCATTCCTCTGCGATTTAGCCGCTTGGAGGGACCGCGACTCTCTTATAATTGTGGTTTTCCTTCCGAACGCTTCTCGGGCGACGAACAAAACGCTTGCACGAAGCACTGTTTTTTTATACAGTATCGCTCTATCGGGGCGTTGAACCGATGCGCGCGGCGAGGCCGCAGCGACATTGCGTTAGATATTGCGCTGTATTGCCGGTCCACCGGCCGCCCCAGCATCACATTCCCCGGGTACCCCTTCTTCACGACATTTTGCCGAGAGAGACTTATGGACGACAAAAAAGCTGCGAACAACTCTGAGAAGAGCAAGGCGCTGGCCGCCGCGTTGGCACAGATTGAAAAGCAGTTTGGCAAGGGCTCGGTGATGCGCATGGAAGATGGCGTCATCGCCGAGGAAATCCAGGCGGTCTCCACTGGCTCACTGGGCCTGGACATCGCCCTGGGCATCGGCGGCCTCCCGCGTGGCCGCGTCATCGAGATCTACGGCCCGGAATCCTCGGGCAAGACCACCCTGACCCTGCAATCGATTGCCGAGATGCAGAAACTGGGCGGCACCTGCGCCTTCATCGATGCCGAGCACGCACTGGACGTCACCTATGCGCAAAAGCTGGGTGTGAACCTGAACGACCTGCTGATCTCCCAGCCCGACACCGGCGAACAGGCCCTGGAAATCTGCGACGCCCTGGTACGTTCCGGCGCCGTGGACCTGATCGTGGTCGACTCCGTGGCCGCACTGACCCCCAAGGCTGAAATCGAAGGCGACATGGGCGACTCCCTGCCTGGCCTGCAAGCCCGCCTGATGTCGCAGGCGCTGCGCAAGCTGACCGGCAGCATCAACCGTACCAATACCACGGTCATCTTCATCAACCAGATCCGCATGAAGATCGGCGTCATGTTCGGCAACCCCGAAACCACCACCGGTGGTAATGCCCTGAAGTTCTACGCCTCCGTGCGCTTGGACATCCGCCGCACCGGCTCGATCAAGTCCGGCGACGAAGTCATCGGCAGCGAGACCAAGGTCAAGGTCGTCAAGAACAAGGTCGCTCCGCCGTTCCGCGAAGCCCACTTTGACATCCTGTATGGCGAAGGCACCTCGCGCGAAGGCGAGATCCTGGACCTCGGTTCCGAGCACAAGGTGGTCGAGAAGTCCGGCGCCTGGTACAGCTACAACGGCGAGCGCATCGGCCAGGGCAAGGACAATGCCCGCAACTACCTGAAGGAACATCCGGAACTGGCGCGCGAGATCGAAAACAAGGTCCGCGTGGCCCTGGGTGTGCCGGAACTGGCCGGTGGCGAAGCCGAAGCCGAAGCGAAAGCCTCCTGATCTTCCGCTCCCTCATTCATGCGCCTGCGTGGCGGCTGGGTTTGCCTGAGCCGTTGCCGTCAGGGAGGCGTTTGATTGCCCTGCGCCTGCCATGTGCTGCTGTTCTGGCGGGCGATGGGGTGCTGTCGTAGTCGCCATATCTTGTTTGTTCCGCGTTGCGGGCAGGCAGGGTATGGGTACCGAACTGCGCTTGTTTTGCCGCATTACTGCATCATTGCATCACCGCTTCATTGCATCATCGTCTCACTGCATCACCCTTTCATTGCATCCTTGCCTCACCGTTGCGATGCCCTGAATGGTTTTTACTGCATCAGCTTCCCGTGTATTCATCTGCTCCTTCGTCCGTGTAATCGAACGTCATGCCCAGACCGCCGATCAGCCTGAAAGCACGGGCGCTCAAATATCTCTCTTCACGTGAGCATAGTCGTCTGGAACTTGCGCGTAAGCTTGCCCCTTACGCGCAAGAGGGCGACGACATCGAAGCGCTGCTCCAGTGGCTGGAGCAGTCCCGCTTCCTCTCCCAGGAACGTTTTTCCGAATCGCTGGTGCATCGCCGCGCTGCGCGCTATGGCAACCAGCGCATCCTCTCCGAATTGCATGGCCACGGCATCGAAGGCGAGGCCATCGCCGACCTGAAGGCGGATCTGGCCGCTGGCGAAGCCGAGCGGGCCGCCCAGGTGCTGCGCCGTAAATTCACTGCCCCGCCGGCCGACGCCGAGACCCGCGCAAAGCAGATGCGCTTCCTGCAGCAGCGCGGCTTTTCCCATCGCAGCATCCGGGAGGCCTTCCAGACCGCCTGGCTGGACGAAGACGATCCGAGCTGACCGCGCCTTGTATCACTGTCGGCGTCATTGCCCCGAGGTAATTGCTGGGGCAATTCGGCAGGCCGTTTTTCTCGACGTCCGGGACTTGGTGCGCGACCTATCCCGGCGAGTGGTAATTTCTCCTCTTTCTCCGGCCTGTTAGCGCTACCAGCCAACAGCCCGTCTTGCCTGTGCTAAAATTCGGAAGTTTTTGCTGCGGCGCGCAAGCCTGAGGAGATATCGCCGGTAGCCGGTTGTCAATACGGCGCCACGATGTAAGGCCCACGACAGCAGCAGGAATGGATAATGCGAACGCACTGGCGCAAGCTGGCGCGTCACGAATATCAGACCAACTAAAGCAGACGGCATGCATATGCCCAATTCTACGAATTCACGCGCAACCCGCGCAGCTCACGCCTGCGCCCGTCCCCATCCGGTTACGGATGCGACACCCGCCTGCGGGTTGCAGTCTGCTTTCTCGTCGGTCGGCATTGCGCTGGCCACCGAATTTCAATCCGGCAAGTTTCATTCATTCAGTGTCTAAAGGGAAGCTCCCATGAAAATCCATGAGTATCAGGGTAAAGAAATCCTGCGCCAGTTCGGCGTAACCGTGCCGCGCGGCATTCCGTGCATGTCGGTCGACGAAGTCGAAGCGGCCGCCAAAGAGCTGGGTGGTCCGGTGTGGGTCGTCAAAGCCCAGATCCATGCGGGTGGTCGCGGCAAGGGCGGTGGCGTGAAGGTGGCCAAGTCCATCGAACAGGTCAAGGAATACGCCAACCAGATCATGGGCATGCAACTGGTCACCCACCAGACCGGTCCCGAAGGCCAGAAGGTCCGTCGCCTGCTGATCGAAGAAGGCGCTGACATCAAGAAGGAACTGTACGTTTCCCTGGTCACCGACCGTGTCTCGCAGAAGGTCGTGCTGATGGCCTCCAGCGAAGGCGGCATGGACATCGAAGAAGTGGCCCACAGCAACCCGGAAAAGATCCACAACGTCATCATCGACCCGGTCGATGGCCTGACCGATGCGCAAGCCGACGACGTGGCCGCCAAGATCGGCGTGCCCGCTGCTTCCATCCCCGCAGCCCGCAAGAACCTGCAAGGTCTGTACAAGGCCTACTGGGAAACCGACGCTTCCCTGGCTGAAATCAACCCCCTGATCCTGACCGGCGACGGCAAGGTCATCGCCCTGGACGCCAAGTTCAACTTCGACTCCAACGCCCTGTTCCGTCATCCGGAAATCGTCGCCTACCGCGACCTGGACGAAGAAGATCCGGCTGAAGTCGAAGCCTCCAAGTTCGACCTGGCCTACATCTCCCTGGACGGCAACATCGGCTGCCTGGTCAACGGCGCCGGCCTGGCCATGGCCACCATGGACACCATCAAGCTGTTCGGCGGCGAGCCGGCCAACTTCCTGGACGTGGGCGGCGGTGCCACCACCGAGAAGGTCACTGAAGCCTTCAAGATCATGCTGAAGAACCCCGAACTGAAGGCCATCCTGGTCAACATCTTCGGCGGCATCATGCGCTGTGACGTGATCGCCGAAGGCGTGATCGCTGCTTCCAAGGCGGTCTCGCTGAAGGTGCCTCTGGTGGTGCGCATGAAGGGCACCAACGAAGACCTGGGCAAGAAGCTGTTGGCCGATTCCGGTCTGCCGATCATCTCGGCCGATTCGATGGAAGAAGCCGCCCAAAAGGTCGTGGCAGCCGCCAAGTAAGTAACCCAACACGCAAGCCTGCGCGGCGCGAGCCGCCGGCCGCAAGCGATTGCAGCCACAGGCGCCGCCAGCGGCGCAGGCATCACAGTCAAGGAAGAGAAATGTCGATCCTCATCAACAAAGACACCAAGGTCATCACCCAAGGTATCACCGGCAAGACCGGCCAGTTCCACACCCGCATGTGCCGCGACTACGCGAACGGCAAGAACGCCTTCGTCGCAGGCGTGAACCCGAAGAAGGCCGGTGAAGACTTCGAAGGCATCCCCATCTACGCCAACGTCACCGAAGCCAAGAACGCCACCGGCGCCACCGTCTCGGTGATCTACGTGCCGCCCGCCGGCGCTGCCGCCGCCATCTGGGAAGCCGTCGAAGCCGAGCTGGACCTGGCCATCTGCATCACCGAAGGCATCCCCGTGCGTGACATGCTGGCCCTGAAGGACCGCATGGCCAAGGCCGGTTCCAAGACCCTGCTGCTGGGCCCGAACTGCCCCGGCCTGATCACCCCGGACGAAATCAAGATCGGCATCATGCCGGGCCACATCCACAAGAAGGGCCGCATCGGCGTGGTGTCGCGCTCGGGCACCCTGACCTATGAAGCCGTGGGCCAGCTGACCGCCCTGGGCCTGGGCCAGTCCTCCGCCGTCGGTATCGGTGGCGACCCGATCAACGGTCTGAAGCACATCGACGTCATGAAGGCCTTCAACGACGATCCGGACACCGACGCCGTCATCATGATCGGTGAAATCGGTGGTCCTGACGAAGCCAACGCTGCCCGTTGGATCAAGGACAACATGAAGAAGCCGGTGGTCGGCTTCATCGCCGGCGTGACTGCGCCCCCGGGCAAGCGCATGGGCCATGCAGGCGCGCTGATCTCCGGTGGTGCCGACACCGCCGAAGCCAAGCTGGCCATCATGGAAGAGTGCGGCATCAAGGTCACCCGCAACCCGTCCGAAATGGGCCGTCTGCTGAAGTCGGTGCTGTAATACCTGCCGCGTTTTCCGGGCAGCTCGGCCGAGGTGTCCGGAAGGCAGGCTGTACCAGCCATATCAGTACCCGCAAGATCAGCAAGACCAGCATGGGGAGCTCCGGCTCCCCATGTCATTTTTGGCTAGCCGTCGCCAGGCGATGGCACTAATCGCGTACCACGCGGTCAGCCAGCCATGCGCCCGACCAGCGGCGCTGTTTTTCCAAAAGGACATGCATGGAATTCCTGGCCAACCTGAACTGGATCGCGGTCGTGCAGATCATCCTGATCGATATCCTGCTCGGCGGCGACAATGCCATCGTCATCGCCCTGGCCTGCCGCAACCTGCCGGACAAGTTGCGCATGAAGGGCATCGTATGGGGGACCGTCGGCGCCATCGCCATCCGCATCGCGCTCATTTCCTTTGCGGTGACCATGCTGCAGCTGCCCTACCTGAAGCTGGTGGGGGGCGTGCTCCTGCTGTGGATCGGCATCAAGCTGCTCAACGAGGATGAGGACCACGCCGAGGTCGATGGCAGCGATCGCCTGTGGGGCGCAGTCAAGACCGTCATCGTGGCCGACCTGGTGATGAGCCTGGACAATGTGATCGCCATTGCCAGCGCGGCCGAACAAGCTGCCGGCGAACACCGGCTCATGCTGGTGGTGTTCGGGATCGTGGTCAGCATTCCCATCATCGTCTGGGGCAGTACGCTGGTCTTGAAACTGATGGAGAGATTCCCGGTGATCGTCACGCTGGGCGCGGCCTTGCTGGGCTATATTGCCGGTGGCATGATCTTCAGCGATGGCGCCATCCAGGGACTGTTGCGAGATTTCATCGACCAGACCGAATTCCTGGTGCCAGGCGCCTCCGTGCACCTGAGCCTGCCTGGCCTGGTGGGCGCGCTGGGGGTGGTGCTGATCGGCCTGAGCCTGAAGCGCCGCCGGCAGCAACTGGCGGGCTAGCCCGCCCTTGCTGCCGAGGGGCGGTGGCCGAAGTTTTTCCCGAAGTATTTTCAAGTCTTGCGCGGCGTTGACCCAGGTCAGCGCCAACAGGCATCAAAGCGCTAAGCTTTGCAACTTATTCGCTAGTGCGTATTTCCGGCCTTGCCCATACTGGCAACGCCCTTTCATTTTCACGAGGAACCCATGAAAGCAGCCGTCACCCGTTCATCCCAACAAGGCTTCACCCTGCTCGAACTGATGGTGACGCTGGCCATCGTCGGCATCCTGGCCATGCTGGGCGCGTCGCAATACCAGGACTACATTGCCCGTGCACGCGTCTCGGAAGGCTTCAACCTGGCCGAGCCCTACAAGCTGGCCGTGACCGAGCAGATCAGCTCCAACAACGGCGTCTTCACCGTGGCGCAACTGGGCCTGCCGGCCTTTACGCCCACGGCCAACGTCACCGGCATCAGCGTTTCGCCGATGCAGCCGCGCGGCGTAGGTGGCGTCATCACCATCACCTACAGCGCGCAGGTGGGCGAGGGCGGCACGCTCACGCTGACCCCGACCATCGCCTCCGGCACCATCCAGTGGCAATGCGCGGCGGCGGGCGTCACGCAGGCGCCGACGCCGCAGGGGGCAACGGCCAATACCGGCTTCGTGGCCGGCACGCTGCCCGCCAAGTACGCACCGGCCAATTGCCGCGGCTGATCCAGCCCTGCGCTCATCAAAAACGCGCCCGCAGGCGCGTTTTTTTTCGGCGCTGACTGGCGTCTCAGGGACGCGGCATGCTGATGTCGCTCTTGCCGCCGCGCTTGTCGGTGACGCAGATATCGCTCATGACCATGGTCTTGTCGACCGCCTTGCTCATGTCGTAGACGGTCAGCAGACCGATCTGCACGGCGGTCAGCGCTTCCATTTCCACCCCGGTCTTGCCGAAGGTTTCCACGCGGGCGGTGCAGCGCACCGAGGCGCTGGCGGCATCGGTCTCGAAGTCCACCGACACGTGCGTCAGCGCCAGCGGGTGGCACAGCGGAATCAGGTCCCCCGTGCGCTTGGCGGCCATGATGGCGGCGATGCGGGCAATGCCCAGGACATCACCCTTCTTGGCCGTGCCGGATTCGATGATGGCCAGCGTGGCTGGCTGCATGCGGATCACGCCAGTGGCCACGGCCACGCGATGGCTCTCGTGCTTGCCGCCGACATCGACCATGTGGGCCTGTCCGCCCTGGTCGAAATGGGTGAGGCCGCCGTTGGCGGCGGGTGCGCCGGGTGTGGTCATAGGATGTGCCAAAAGTCAGTAGGAAACGAAGGAGCGGGTATCATAGCAGGCAGGTCGCAAGCTGCCTTGCGGCGCCATTGCCACTGCCCCTTTACCCGTCTTCGTCCATGCAACGATACGTTCCTGATGCCATTGCCTGCTCACGTCGGCCAGCGCGCAAGCTGATCACCCGACTGCTGAGTGCGGCCCTGCTGCTGTTGCCGGCTGCGCCGCTGACCCTGCTACCTCATCCGGGCGTGGCGCAGAGCCTGCCCACGCTGGGCGATACCGAGCGCGAAGGCCTGTCGCCGCTGATGGAGCGCCGCTTGGGCGAAGAGATCATGCGCGATATCCGCAGCGATCGCGATTACGTCGATGATGGTCCGATCTCCGAATACCTCAACAATTTCGGCCTGAACCTGGTCTCCATTCACCCCGAGGTACGCGGCGAGGCCGGTTTCGACTTCCAGTTCTTCATGGTGCGCGATCCCATGCTCAACGCCTTCGCCTTGCCGGGCGGCTTCATCGGCGTCAATAGCGGGCTGGTGCTGGCGGCGCAGTCGGAGTCCGAGCTGGCGGGCGTGATGTCGCACGAAATCGGCCACGTCGCGCAGCGCCACATCGCGCGCATGCTGGGCCAGCAGAAGCAGAACTCCATGATCCAGCTGGCCGCCATCGTGCTGGGCGCGCTGGCCGGGGTGTCCAAGGCGGGTGGTGACGCCGCCATGGCGACGATGATGGGGGGCACCGGCCTGGCCGTGCAGCGCCAGCTCAACTTCAGCCGTGACGCTGAACGCGAAGCCGATCGCATCGGCCTGCAGATCATGCGCGATGGCGGCTTCGATCCCTCCGGCATGGTGACCTTCTTCGGGCGCTTGCAGGCGGCTTCGCGCAACTACAGCGATGCCGTGCCGCCCTACCTGATGACGCACCCGCTGACGACCGAGCGTATTGCCGATATCGAGGCGCGCATCCGCGACCAGCGCTACAAGCAGCGCGTCGATAATCCCGAGTTCCAGCTCGTGCGCGCACGCACCCAGGTGCTGCAGAACGACACGGTGCAAGGCCTGCGTGAGAATGCCGAGAAATTCATCGCCCAGGCCCGGCAGAACACCAAGTTGCAGACCGCCGCGGCCAAGTATGGCCTGGCCTACGTCTACTATCGCCAGAACAAGTTCGAACAGGCCGAGACCGCCTTGAAGGAAGCCCAGGAAGCGGCCATCCCGATGAAGACCGGCATCATGTTCGGCAGTCTCGACATCGATATCAAGATCGCTCGCAAGCAGTCATCGCAAGCGGTGCAACTGGCCGATGCGCTGCGCAAGCAGTTTCCGATCTCGCGGACCATCGCCCGTCAGTACGCCGATGCGCTCATTGCTGCGCGCCGCACCGATGAGGCCGTGGCCTATCTGCGCGACCAGGCCCAGCTCTACCGCAGCGACGCCCAGGTGCAGCAATTGCTGGCCAAGGCCTATGCGTCCCAGGGTAAGCAGGCCTTGCAGCATCTGGCCCTGGCCGAATCCTATGCCCTGAATGGCAGCTTGCTGGCCGCCATCGATCAGTTGGGTATCGCCCGCCGCGCGCCGGATGCGACGTTCTACGATCAGTCGCAGATCGATGCGCGTGAGCGCGAGTGGAAGGAACGCTGGAAGGATGAGCAGAAAGAAATGAAGGACCGCAGCTAGCCAACGAGAGGGCAGGCTCACTCCTGCTGGGCGCGCGGTAGCGAGACGAAACCAAAGCGCGTGGCCAGCGCGGCGGCGGCGATGCGCTGCAGCGGCACGGCCTGGGCGTCATGGATGAACTGCAGCGAGACACTATCGTCGCCTTCCATCCAGGCCATGAGCGCTGCTTCGTCCGCGCGCTGCCCCGCCTGCAGGCAGGGCAGCAACTGCGCCAGGTCGCGATCATCGACGCCGCAGAACTGGCCCCCGGCTTGCAGATACAGCCGTCCGCTCTCATCCATCCATGCGGCCTCGAGGGCGGGCAGCGCTGCGCCGGTATGCAGTACCAGCTGTAAGGCCTCATTCAAGCCCGGTTGCGTGCGTGCAATCAGCGGCATCCATTCCAGATCGACATAGACCCGCTGCGGGCCATTCTGGAAATACCAGCGGCCGGTCTCGTCGCTGTCATAGTTGCGCTCAATGAACGCCAGCAGGGCAGGGTGGCGGATGGGATCGCCCGGCAAGTCCAGCTGCTGTGCGCGCTCGTCGCGCATGCGCCAGCCGCCGCGTGCGTCCAGCCGCAGCCAGCCAAAGCAGTGCGGCACGTTGGGCCATCTGGCCATGGCCTGGCGCACCACCTCATCCATGGAACGCCTCCGCCTGGGCCGCGAAGCTGCTTTCGGACCTGCCCTCCAGGAAATGCAGCAACCGTCGCGGCAGCCAGTCCAGGCGACCGGGCGGCCCGCCGGCGGCAAAGCCGACATGGCCGCCTTGCTCCGGATAGTCCAGCACCACTTCCGGCGCTGCCGTGCGCGGCAGGTGCTGTTCGGGCAGGAAGGGATCGTTGCGGGCATTGAGCACCAGGGTGGGCACGGTGATGTCGTGCAGGATGTGCTTGGCGCTGGCGCGGTCCCAGTAGTCTTCGGTATTGCGATAGCCGTGCAGGGGCGCGGTGACGATATTGTCGAAGGCGTACAGGTCGCGCGCCGACAGCAGCGCCTCGCGGTCGAACAGGCCTGGGAACTGGTCCAGCTTGGCCAGGCACTTGGGCCGCATGGTGCGCAGGAACACCCAGGTGTAGAGCCGGTTGAAGCCAGCGCCCAGCGCCGCACCGCCACCGGCCAGGTCCAGCGGCGCCGAGACGGCGCAGGCGGCGTCGAGGATCTCGGCCTGGTGCTGCGATTCGCCCAGCCAGCGCAGCAGCGCATTGGCCCCCAGCGAGACGCCGCAGGCGTAGAAGTGGGTCGCGGCCAGGTCTTGCTGACGCAGCTTCAGGCGGCGGATGATCCAGTCCAGCTCGGCGCTGTCGCCCGAGTGGTAGAAGCGCGGAGCAAGGTTGATTTCACCCGAGCAGCCGCGGAAATGGGGGATCGCGCCATGCCAGCCACGGCGCGCCACCTCGGCCATGAGCGCGCGGCTGTAGTGGCTGTCGGACGAGCCTTCCAGGCCATGGAACAGCACTACCAGGGGCCGGCCCGGCTGGCCATCGACGAAGTCGATGTCGATGAAGTCGCCGTCCGGCGCTTCCCAGCGTTCGCGCCGGTAGGCCACCGTCGGCTTGCGCACGAAGGTGGATGGGTAGATGGTCTGGAGATGCCCGCCGGGAAGCCAGCGGGGCGGGATGTAAAGCATGGGACGGCCTTGCGCTAGGTTCGGTGCTTCAGTGCTTCAGTACTTCGGTGGCGGACTCAGTGCAGCATCGCACCGCTGGCCACCGCCTCCACCGGCGCGGCCCCCGGCGCCACCGAAGCATGGTGCATCACGATGCGCCAGCCCATGGCGGTCTTGAGGTAGACGTTGGTGGCAATCACGTGGACATCGGGTTGTTCGTTGCCGTGATCGATTTCTTCGATGACGCTATGCACCGAGGTCATCATGTTCTGCGTGGCATGCAACTGCCGCGGCCGGATATGCAGGCCGCCGCTGGAGAGGATGTCTTCCCAGACTGCGCGGATCTCGGCATGGCCCACCAGGCGCTGCGCGCCGGGATGGATGCAGACGATTTCCTCGTCCTCGGCCCATAGCGCCATGAGTGCGTCCAGATCGGCGCGGGCGAGGGCGTCGTAGTAGGCCGCCTCGATGTCATCGGGGGAGCCATGGATCAGTGTGGTGCGCGGCATGACAATAAACTCCGGTTCAGATGAAAAGAGGGCCTTGTGGGCCCTCTCGTGTCTGGCTTGGCGGGCTCAGTGGCCTTTGACGACGGTGCCCGGCTTGAGCTGGTACTGGGTCCCGCAGTATGGACATTTGGCCGCGCCATGCGCGTCCAGTTCCAGGAACACGCGCGGATGCGAGTTCCAGGTAGTCATGCCGGGGCCGGGGCAGTGGGCCGGCAGGTCCTTGCCTTCGAGCAGGACGACGCCCTGCGATGCTTGAGCTTGGCTCATCTTTTTCTCCGTGGGTAGTGCAATTGAAACAGGCAATTGAAACAGGTTGAACGTTTGTGTTGCGTGAACAGCTTTAGGACAGCGTTAGCTTAGCGCCTCACACCAGCGTGAGCCAGTGCTTGTACTGCGGTGCGCGCCCGGCCACCACGTCGAAGAACAGCGTCTGCAGCTTTTCCGTGACCGGGCCGCGCGCGCCGCTGCCGATGACGCGCCGATCCAGTTCGCGGATCGGCGTGATCTCGGCGGCGGTGCCGGTGAAGAAGGCTTCGTCGGCGCAATACATCTCGTCGCGGGTGATGCGCTTCTCGATGACCTCGATGCCCAGGTCGCGCGCCATGGTCAAGACGGCGTCGCGGGTGATGCCATCCAGGCAGGAGGCCAGGTCGGGAGTATAGATCTTGCCGTTCTTGACGATGAAGACATTTTCGCCCGAGCCTTCCGAGACATAGCCCTCGGTGTCCAGCAGCAGGGCTTCGTCATAGCCGTCGGCCAGCGCTTCCTGGTTGGCCAGGATGGAATTGATGTAGTAGCCGCAGGCCTTGGCGCGCACCAGCGAGACATTGACGTGGTGGCGCGAAAAGGACGAGGTTTTCACCCGGATGCCCTTGTTGAGGCCATCCTCGCCCAGGTAGGCGCCCCAGGACCAGGCCGCCACGGCCACATGGATCTGGTTGCCCTTGGCCGAGACGCCCAGCTTCTCCGAGCCGATCCAGATCAGCGGGCGGATGTAGCAGGACTCCAGCTGGTTCTCGCGCACCACCTGGCGCTGGGCCTGGGCCAAGGTGTCGTGGTCGTAGGGGACCTCCATCTGGAAGATCTTGGCCGAGTTCCGCAGGCGACGGGTATGTTCCTGCAGGCGGAAGATGGCGGTCCCGTCAGGGGTCTTGTAGGCGCGTACCCCCTCGAAGACGCCCATGCCGTAGTGCAGCGTGTGGGTCAGCACATGGACGGTGGCGTCGCGCCAGTCGATGAGCTCGCCGTCCTTCCAGATCTTGCCGTCGCGGTCAGCCATGGACATCATCTTCTCCCGGATTTTCTAGGGTTGCTCTAGGGTTGCAAAGCACTGGTGTAAAGCAAAGATCTCCATTCTAGCGGATTCACGCGAGTAAAAACTTTCATCTGTACAATTGTCAATCTGAGTAAGAATGCAAACAAGCAAGTCCCTCACGGAATCAATAACATGCAACAGGAGACAGGCGAGTCCGACTCAGCCCGGGGGCTGCGCAGCCCCCTGCCGGAACAGCGCCGCATCGAGAAGGAAGCCTTCCAGGAAGGCTGGCGCGCCAGCGCCTCGACCATACCGGCGGTGCTGGCCTGGGGCGTGGTCTCGGGCATGGCCATGGTCAAGTCGGGCATGAGCATCTTCCAGTCGCTGGGAATGAGCCTGCTGGTCTACGCCGGCTCGGCGCAGTTCGCGGTGCTGCCGCTCTTGGCGGTGGGCACGCCCTTGCTGGTGGTGTTCTTCACCGCCATGATCGTCAACCTCCGCTTCATCATCTTCTCGGCCGCCGTGGCCCCGCACTTTGAGCATCTGCCCTGGTATCGCCGCATCTGGTATGGCTTCTTCAATGGCGATATCTCGATGGCCTTCTTCCCGCAGCGTTTCCCACCCTCGACCTTTGGTCAACCGGCCGGCAAGATCGGTTATTTCTCGGCCATCTGCTATCCCGGCTGGCTGGCCTGGCAACTGGGCGCGACCATCGGCATCCTGCTGGCCAGCCAGATCCCGGAGAGCTGGAACATCGGCTTCGCCGGCACCCTGGCGCTGATCGCCATCATGATCCCGATGACCAGCAGCCTGCCGGCGCTGGCCGGGGTGGTGGTGTCCGGCACCGTGGCGGTGCTGGCGCTGGAGCTGCCTTACCGCTTGGGTTTGCTGCTGGCCATGGTGCTGGGAATGAGCGCGGCCATGCTGGCCGACAAGTTGCTTCCCGGCAAGGATGAGGAAGAGGAGCTGGCTGCATGAGCGACTGGTACATCTGGTCAGCCATCGTGCTGATGACCTTGTCCACCCTGATCACCCGCAGCGGCTTCTTCCTCTTCGGTCATGCCGTCAAGCTGCCGCCGCGCCTGAAGCACGCGCTGGGCTACGCCCCGGCGGCGGCGATGGCGGCCATCATCTTCCCCGACCTGGTCACGGCGCGGGGCGTGATCGAGCTCAGTCTGGCCAATCCGAAGTTGCTGGCCGGCATCGGCGGCGCCATTTTCTTTGCTGCGACGCGGCATCTTCTGGGAACTATTGTGGCCGGAATGACACTCTTTACAGTATTGCGCTGGATGTTGTGAACCTGCCCGCAAGGGTGGGCGGCACCGCCCAGCGGCCCGCGGACCTGCCAAAAAGCCGTCTGGAGCAGGTCAGGCTGGAGTAAAATACGACGTTTTTCGCCCCCTTCTTAGAATTCCTACCTATGAAATTCAACCGACTGAGCGACCTCATCTCCAACAAGCAACTGCAGGGCAAACGTGTCTTCATCCGCGCCGATCTGAACGTGCCGCAGGATGATGCCGGCAATATCACCGAAGATACGCGCATCCGCGCCTCGGTCCCGGCCATTCGCGAAGCCCAGCAGGCAGGTGCTGCGGTGATGGTGACGTCTCATCTCGGCCGTCCCACGGAAGGCGAGTTCAAGCCCGAGGATTCGCTGGCGCCGGTGGCCAAGCGTCTGTCCGAACTGCTGGGCAGCGAAGTCAAGCTGGTGGCCAACTGGGTCGACGGCGTGGACGTGCAGCCGGGCCAGGTGGTGCTGCTGGAGAATTGCCGTCTGAACAAGGGCGAAAAGAAGAACAGTGATGAGTTGGCGCAAAAGATCGCCAAGCTCTGCGATATCTACGTCAACGACGCCTTCGGCACCGCGCACCGCGCCGAAGCCACCACCTACGGCGTGGCCAAGTTCGCCCCCGTTGCCTGTGCCGGCCCGCTGCTGGCGGCCGAGCTCGATGCCTTAGGCAAGGCGCTGAACCAGCCGGCCCGTCCGCTGGTGGCCATCGTGGCTGGCTCCAAGGTGTCCACCAAGCTGACTATCTTGAAGACCCTGGCCGAGAAGGTCGACAACCTCATCGTCGGTGGCGGCATCGCCAATACCTTCATGCTGGCCGCCGGCCTGAAGATCGGCAAGTCGCTGGCCGAGCCGGACCTGGTGGACGACGCCAAGGCCATCATCGACCTCATGGCCAAGCGCGGTGCTTCGGTGCCCATCCCCACCGACGTGGTGGTGGGCAAGGAATTCTCGCCGACCGCAGCGGCCACCGTGAAGGCGGCGGCTGACGTGGCCGACGACGACATGATCTTCGACATCGGTCCCCAGACCGCCGCCGCCCTGGCCGAGCAGCTGGGCCGTGCCGGCACCATCGTCTGGAATGGTCCGGTGGGCGTGTTCGAGTTCGATCAGTTCGGTGGCGGCACCGAAACCCTGGCGCGCGCCATCGCCGCCTCCTCGGGTTTCTCCATTGCCGGCGGTGGCGACACCCTGGCGGCCATTGCCAAGTACAACATCGCCGACAAGGTCGGCTACATCTCCACCGGTGGCGGCGCCTTCCTGGAATTCCTGGAAGGCAAGACCCTGCCGGCGGTCGAGATCCTGCTGCAACGTGCGCAATAAGCGCCACATAAGCGCCGCATAAGCGCCGCAGGCAGCAAGCAATGACGGCGGCACGCCGCGCCTTGCGCGGCGGTGGCGGCCTGAACCGGATTCTGAGTCTGTAGCATCACCAAAGGGGAACGCGCAGGAGACGCGCGTCCCGGGGCGGAAGCTCTCCGCCTGATCGGCCCTGCATCGGGCCGGGCAGCGGGCTTCTTCATCAAAAAAGTCGCAACCAGAAGGTTTTCATGTCCAGAGCAACAAAAATCGTCGCCACCATCGGCCCCGCCTCGAGCGACCGCGAGACCCTGACCCGCATGATCCGCGCCGGCGTTGACGTCGTGCGCCTGAACTTCTCCCACGGCAAGCCGCAGGACCACATCGACCGCGCCACGCTGGTGCGCGAAGTGGCCGACGAATGCGGCAAGAAGGTCGCCATCATGGCCGACCTGCAAGGTCCCAAGATTCGCGTGGGCAAGTTCGAGAATGGCAAGATCATGCTGGCCAATGGCGACAAGTTCATCCTCGACGCCGATTGCCAGATGGGCAACCAGGAGCGCGTGGGCCTGGACTACAAGGCGCTGCCGCGTGACCTGAAGGGCAACGACGTGCTGCTGTTGAACGATGGCCTGATCGTGCTGAAGGTCGAGCGCGTGATGGGCAACGAGATTCATACGGTGGTCAAGATCGGTGGCGAACTGTCCAACAACAAGGGCATCAACCGCCAGGGCGGCGGCCTGTCCGCGCCGGCGCTCACCGCCAAGGACATGGACGATATCAAGACCGCCATGAGCTTCCAGGCCGACTACGTGGCGGTGTCCTTCCCCAAGAACGCCACCGACATGGAAATGGCGCGCCAGCTCTCCAATGTCGCCGGTGAGCCCTTCGGTCACAAGCCGATGATGATCGCCAAGATCGAGCGCGCCGAAGCGATCCCGCTGCTGCAGGAAATCCTGGACGCCTCCGACGGCATCATGGTGGCCCGTGGCGACCTCGCCGTGGAAGTGGGCAACGCCGCCGTGCCGGGTTTGCAGAAGCGCATGATCAAGATGGCGCGCGCCTCCAACAAGCTGACCATTACCGCGACCCAGATGATGGAGTCCATGATCGTCAATGCCGTGCCGACCCGCGCTGAAGTCTCCGACGTGGCCAACGCCGTGCTCGATGGCACCGACGCCGTCATGACCTCGGCCGAGACCGCTTCCGGCAAGTATCCGGTGGAAACCGTGGAAGCCATGCACGCCATCTGCCTGGAAGCCGAGCGCTCCGAGAACGTGCAGCTGGATGCGGACTTCCTGAACCTGCGCTTTACCCGCGTGGACCAGTCGATCGCCTATGGCGCGCTGTTTACCGCCCACCACCTGCGCGTGAAGGCCATTGCCGCGCTCACCGAATCCGGTTCGACGGCGCTGTGGATGAGCCGTCACAACATCGATATCCCGATCTTTGCGATCACTCCCAATGTCGCGACCCGCCGCAAGGCTGCGCTGTTCCGCAATGTGCATACGCTGGAACTGGCGCAGTGTCCCGACACCGAAGCCATGTTGAAGGGCGCCCAGGATCTGCTGCTGGCGCAAGGCGTGGTGCAGAAGGGAGACCTGATCGTGGTCACCTGGGGCGAGCCCATCGGCCAGGTCGGCGGCACCAATGCGTTGAAGATCCTGCGCGTTGGCGAGTACTGATTTTTTATCGTTCTGGAGTTTTCATCATGCCTCTCGTATCCATGCGTCAATTGCTGGACCACGCTGCCGAAAACGGCTACGGTCTGCCAGCATTCAACGTCAATAACCTGGAGCAGGTCACCGCCATCATGGAAGCAGCCAATGAAGTCGGCGCGCCCGTGATCATGCAAGCCTCCGCCGGCGCCCGCAAGTATGCTGGCGAAGCCTTCCTGCGCCACCTGATCTCGGCGGCCGTGGAAGCCTATCCGCACATCCCCGTGGTGATGCACCAGGATCACGGCCAGTCGCCGGCGGTCTGCATGGCCGCTATCAAGTCCGGTTTCTCGTCCGTGATGATGGATGGCTCGCTGGAAGCCGACGGCAAGACCGTGGCCAGCTACGAGTACAACGTCGAAGTCTCGCGCAAGGTGGTGGAGTTCTCGCACGCCATCGGCGTGACCGTCGAAGCTGAACTGGGCGTGCTGGGTTCGCTGGAAACCATGAAGGGCGACAAGGAAGACGGCCACGGCGCTGACGGCACCATGACCCGCGAACAACTGCTGACCGACGTGAACCAGGCCGCCGACTTCGTCAAGGCCACCCAGTGCGACGCGCTGGCCATCGCCATCGGTACTTCGCACGGCGCCTACAAGTTCTCGCGCAAGCCCACCGGCGACATCCTGGCCATCGACCGCATCAAGGAAATCCACGCCCGCATCCCCAACACCCACCTGGTGATGCACGGTTCGTCCTCGGTGCCGCAGGAACTGCTGGCCGAGATCCGCGAATTCGGCGGCGACATGAAGGAAACCTATGGCGTGCCGGTCGAGGAAATCCAGGAAGGCATCAAGCACGGCGTGCGCAAGATCAACATCGATACCGACATCCGCCTGGCCATGACCGGCGCGATCCGTCGCTACCTGTTCGAGAACCCGTCCAAGTTCGACCCGCGCGATTACCTCAAGCCAGCCCGCGAAGCGGCCAAGCTGGTCTGCAAGGCGCGCTTCCTGTCCTTCGGTTGCGAAGGCCAGGCTGGCAAGATCAAGCCGATCTCGCTGGAAAAGATCGCCGAGAAGTACAAGAGCGGCGAACTGGCGCAGATCGTCCAGTAAGCGCTTAGCACTCCGTCAAGCGCCGGCACTAACCGACCGGAATCGCCCTGAAAATGGCGGTTCCGGTTTTTGACTTTACGAGAAGACCACCATGAGCAGTCTCTACAAATCCTCGATCACTTCCCTGCCGCTGTTGGGCGCAGGCAAGGTCCGCGAAAACTATGCCGTCGGCGACGACAAGCTGTTGATCGTGACCACCGACCGCCTGTCGGCCTTCGACGTCATCATGAATGAACCGATCCCCGGCAAGGGCAAGGTGCTCAACCAGATGAGCGATTTCTGGTTCGACAAGCTGGGCCACATCGTGCCCAACCACCTGACCGGCGTCGATCCCGAGTCCGTGGTGAGCCCGGCCGAAGTGGAGCAGGTGCGCGGACGCGCCGTGGTGGCCAAGCGCTTGAAGCCCATCCTGGTGGAAGCCGTGGTGCGCGGCTACATCATCGGTTCCGGCTGGAAGGATTACCAGGCCACCGGCGCGATCTGCGGCATCCGGCTACCGGCCGGCCTGCAACAGGCTTCCAAGCTGGAACAGCCGATCTTCACCCCGGCCGCCAAGGCCGACCTGGGCGAACACGACGAAAACATCAGCTTCGAAGAAACCGAAAAGCGCATCGGCGCCGAACTGGCCCACAAGATCCGCGACGTCGCCATCCAGCTCTACAAGGAAGCGGCGGACTACGCGGCGACCCGCGGCATCATCATCGCCGACACCAAGTTCGAGTTCGGCCTGGATGACAATGGCGTGCTGCACCTGATGGATGAAGTGCTGACCGCCGACTCCTCGCGCTTCTGGCCGGCCGACAGCTACCAGGTCGGTATCTCGCCGCCGTCCTTCGACAAGCAGTTCGTGCGCGACTACCTGGAAACCGTCCAGGGCTGGCGCAAGACCCCGCCGGCGCCGCCGCTGCCGGCTGACGTCATCGAAAAGACCGGCGCCAAGTACCGCGAAGCGCTGGAGCGCCTGACCGGCAACAAGCTGAAGGACTGAGATCATGAGCGATACCGTCAAGCCTTTGGTCGGCGTAGTCATGGGTTCGTCCTCGGACTGGGAGGTGATGCAGAATGCGGTCGCCATCCTCAAGGACTTCGGCGTGCCCTTCGAAGCGCAGGTCATCTCCGCGCACCGCATGCCGGACCAGATGTTCGCCTATGCCGACAGGGCCCGCGCGCGCGGCCTGCGCGCCATCATCGCCGGCGCCGGCGGTGCGGCGCACCTGCCGGGCATGATCGCCGCCAAGACCATCGTGCCGGTGCTGGGCGTGCCGGTGCCTTCCAAGTATCTGCGCGGCGAGGATTCGCTGTTGTCCATCGTGCAGATGCCCAAGGGCATTCCGGTGGCCACCTATGCCATCGGTGAAGCCGGCGCCGCCAATGCGGCGCTCTCCGCCATCGCCATGCTGGCCACCACCGACGCGGCTCTGGCTGACAAGCTGGAAGCCTTCCGCAAGACCCAGACGCAAGTCGCTCTCGACATGAAGTTGCCTGTATGACCCAGCAGTCCGCCTCCCCACTTCGTCCCGCCGTTCCTTCGACCACCCCGGCCACCTGGCTGGGCGTGATGGGCGGCGGCCAGCTCGGCCGCATGTTCGCCCATGCGGCGCAGAGCATGGGCTTCAAGGTCGCCGTGCTGGAAGCCGACGCCGATTGCCCGGCCGGGCAGGTGGCGGACCGCCTCATCAACGCGGGCTATGACGATGGCCCGGCGCTGGCTGAACTGGGCGCGCTGTGTGCAGCAATCACCACCGAGTTCGAGAATGTCTCGGCCAAGAGCCTGGCCACGCTGGCGGCGCAGACCTTCGTCGCCCCCGCCGCATCGGGGGTATCGATTGCCCAGGACCGCACCGCCGAGAAGGCCTTCTTCACCGAATGCGGATCGCAGTCCGGCGTGCTGCCGGCGCCGCACCTGGTCATCAACAGCGAGGCCGACATCGAGGGACTGGACGCGAATCTGCTGCCCGGCATCCTCAAGACCGCCCGCATGGGTTACGATGGCAAGGGCCAGGTGCGCGTGCGCAGCGTCGAAGAAGTGCGCGCCGCCTTCGCTTCGATGGGGGGCGTGACCTGCGTGCTGGAAAAGATGCTGCCGCTGGCCTATGAAGTCTCGGTGCTGGTGGCGCGTGGCCATGATGGCCAGGCGGTGGTCTATCCGATTGCCGAGAACGTGCATCGCGATGGCATCCTCTTCACCACCACCGTACCCGGTCCCAACATCAAGGCCGATGCTGCTGCGCGTGCACAGCAGGCGGCGTTGCAGATCATCGGCGCGCTGCAGTACGTGGGCGTGCTGTGCATCGAATTCTTCGTGCTGGAAGACGGTGCGCTGGTGGTCAATGAAATGGCCCCGCGCCCGCACAACAGCGGCCACTACACCATCGATGCCTGCGTCACCAGCCAGTTCGAACAACAGGCCCGCGCCATGGCGCGCCTGCCGCTGGGCGATACGCGCCAGCATTCGCCGTCGGTGATGTTGAACATCCTGGGTGATGTCTGGTACGAGGGCGACACCGACACCCAGCGCGAACCCGCCTGGGACCAGGTGCTGGCGCTGCCGGGCGCACACGTGCACTTGTACGGCAAGGCCGAAGCACGCCGTGGCCGCAAGATGGGCCACGTCACCTTCACCGGCGCCACGCTGGCCGATGCGCAGCAGCAGCTGACGGCGGCTTGCGCCATCCTTGGCATTGCCCTGTAAGGTAAGAGGGCGGCGATGAACGACAAGAGCGCATCTTCCTCGGCCATTGACGCTGCGGCCGTCATGCATGCGGCGCGTACGCTGGAGCGCGGCGGCCTGGTGGCCTTCCCCACCGAGACCGTCTATGGCCTGGGCGGGGATGCCGAGAACCCGGCGGCGATTGCGGCCATCTATGCCGCCAAAGGTCGTCCGGCCAATCACCCGGTGATCGTGCACGTCTCCCCCGAGGCCGATATCGGCTATTGGGCCGCCTCGGTACCGGTGGAGGCGCGCCGTCTGATCGCCTCGTTCTGGCCTGGTCCGCTCACACTCATCTTGAAGCGCGCTGCGCATATTCCTGACGCTGTGGCCGGCGGCCAGGATTCGGTGGGGGTGCGTTGTCCTGCGCACCCGGTGGCGCAGGCCTTGCTGCGTGAATTCCGTGGCGGCAAGGGCGGCATCGCGGGCCCCTCGGCCAACAAGTTCGGCCACGTCAGCCCGACTACGGCCGAGCACGTGCGCGAAGAATTCGGCAGCGACGCCGGCAGTCTCGTGGATTATGTGCTCGACGGCGGGCAGAGCGAGGTGGGTATCGAATCGACAATTGTCGATCTGTCCCGTATCGATACCCATGGTCCGGTGCTGCTGCGTCCCGGCCAGATCAGCGCCGAGCGCATCGAGGCCGTGCTCGGCGTGCCCCTGGCCACACCCGATGCGAGTGCGCCGCGCGCTTCGGGCACGCTCGATGCGCACTACGCGCCGCATACGCCGGTCGTCCAGGTCGCCCCGGAAGAGTTGGCCACGGTGCTGGAGAAGCTGGCGGCGCTGGGCAAGAAGGTCGCCCTGATCGCACGCCTGCAGCGCTCCGGCCTGGTCAGCGTGACCCGTGCCATGCCCGACACAGCCGACGCCTATGCGCATGACCTCTATGCCGCCCTGCGCGACATGGATCACACCGGCGCCGACCTGATCGTGGTCGAAGCGCTACCCCTCAGCGGCCAATGGCAGGGCGTCAACGATCGCCTGCGACGCGCTGCCTTCGACTCGCAAGGCTTGCTGGCACGCCTGTTCCAGGCCTGAACCGCGCGACCTTTCCCCTCGCATCGCCCGCTGAACCGCACCCGTACTGACTCTTGGGTCAGTACGTGGTTGCCAAAAGCCTACATCGCTTCACAACTTCTATACAAATTGTGACAAAGCTGGCATAGTGTGCCTCAAGAATAGTACGCACGTTCTTTTTGGTGCGGAGGCGTGAGTTCAGGTGATGCAGAAGTTACTGATCATTACGCCGGACAAGAAATAACGAAAAGCGGTCATCAGCCGTAGATAAGATCCCGTCAGACGCGAGCTGGCGGGAACAAAAAACCGGGCCACGCCCGCAACTCTTGGAGACAGCAATGCAAAAACAATTTTCTTTCCTGCCGAAAATCGCCGCGTTGTCCGTGATGGCCGCGTTTGCTGCGCCGGTCATGGCGCAGACTGCAGGCAGCAATATCGTCAACGTCGGCTGGTTCCATCTGCAGCCGCAGGATTCGAGCAGCGGCCTGACCAAGCTCAATGGTCCGCAAGCCGGTTTCTTCCCCAACAGCACTTCTACGGTCAGCAATGCGGATACATTGGGGATCGCCTTCACCCACTTCTTCACTGACAACTTCGCAGTGACTGCCGACCTGGGCATTCCTCCCGAGTTCAAGCTCAAGGGCACTGGCGACCTGCAAGCATTGGGTGAGCTGGGCAAGGCCAAGCAGTGGAGCCCGGCCATCGTCGCCAAGTGGTACTTCGGTGGCGCCCAGGACGCCTTCCGCCCCTTCGTCGGTGCCGGTGTGACCTATGTGTGGTATTCGGACGTGTCGCTGTCGCAGGCCTTCCAGAACCGCGCCTCGCTCAACAGCGGCGGTACTGCCACGGCCAACCTGAGCTCCTCCTGGGCGCCGGTGCTGACCGGTGGCGCGACCTACGCCTTCAACGACCGTTGGTCGGCCAGCTTCTCGGTGTCCTACATTCCGCTCAAGACCGACGCCGATATCACCGCCAATCCGGCGGGTGCCTTTGCTGGCCTGGGTCCGCAGCGCTACAAGACCACCATCACTCTGGACCCCATCGTCACCTTCCTGTCGGTCGGCTACAAGTTCTGAGTCGTCCTCCAGCGCCAACGAAAAAGCGCCTCGATGAGGCGCTTTTTTCATGGGCGCAAGCGCTCCGCTTCAGAGATCGCCGGTCTTGATGAAACGCCCACCGTGGAAAACCAGCGCTGCCTGCGGATCGGCTTCGCAATGTTCGACCTCACCCACGAAGATGACATGGTCCCCCTCGGGATACTGGCTGCGGTTATGACATTCGAACCACGCTGAGGCGCCCTCCAGGATGGGCTGGCCGGTGCGGGAGAGGGTATAGGCGACGCCTTCGAACCGGTTCTCCATCTTGCTGGCGAACTGCTGCGCCAGATGGGCCTGGTCGGCGCTGAGGATATTGATGACGTAGTGCGAATTGCCGGAGAAGACCGGCATGCTGTTGGCCTTGCTGCCCAGGCTCCAGAGCACCAGGGGTGGGTCCAGCGAGACCGAGTTGAAGGAGCTGGCGGTCAGGCCCAGCAGGGTGCCGTCGGCCAGGCGCGTGGTGATCACGGTCACGCCGGTGGCGAATTGAGAGAGGGCCTGGCGGAAGTGCGCGGCGTCGAACTGACGCGCATCGGCGCGCGGAAAACGAGTGTGCATCAGGAATCGGATCGGGTTGGTGGACGCCAACTGCGGCCGGTGAAGGCGGCGCAGCAGCGCAGATGCGCACATGATAACGGATACGGAGCGCGCCTGCCGTCCGGCCACCCGGCTGGGCCGCAGGACGTTAGCTTCTTTTTCGCGCCGGGCTGGCCTTGGTAGCGGCTGCGCGCAGGCCGGGCTGTGGGATCGGGTGGATGAGCGGCCAGAGGGTTTGGGCGACCAGAGTGGAGCCGATCGTGGAAAGATGATCGTAGTCGCGATAGAGCAATTGCCCATCCTTCATGGCCCAGCATTGCTGGTGATCGCACAGCGGGGCCGCTGCATCGAACGCTTGCACCTGCGGGAATTGCCTGAGCAAGGCGTTGACGGTTTCACGATAGTGCTGCGTATGCTGCGCGAAGACGGCCTGCTGGATGGCGCAGTTAGGCAGCGACGTGGTCTTGGGACGCAGGGGCATGCTGATGTCCAGGCAGTATTTGGGATGGAAATCCAGAATGGGGATATCCATGACGAAAATCACTTTTTTGCCGGCCGCAGTGAGTGTCGCCAGCATGTCGCGCAGCGCGCCTTCGAAGACCTCGCCGGGTAGTTCGCGATCATAGATGTCCAGCCGCGCGGAGAGGACGACCGTCCGCACGCTGGCTTGCCTGGCTGCGCTGGCGATGCTGTCCCTGGCGGGAGCACAGTCGTGGCGCTTGGTGTCAGCGGAGACGCCCGAGAATCCAAGGCAGGCCCCGACGGCGCGCATGCCGATGATGTCGCCGTTCTGCGCGGCGTAACTGGCCAGGCCATCGTAGAGATGCCAGGCGTGCGAATCGCCGATGACGACAATGGTCGGTGCGCCGGGACGCGACTGCCGGCAGAATTCGAGCCCGGCTCCGCCATCGGCCGTGCAGGTGGCGTCGGTAGTGCCCACGAAAAGTGGCTGCTCGGCATAGTGGGTAGCCAGGCGGAAGGACAGTCCATTGCGCTGGAAGTCGTTGTAGCCGGCCGTTGCAGTCACGCTCAGCAGCAGCGCCAGCAGGGCCGGCACCATCCAGGACTTGGCGCCGAAACGCACCGGGCGTTCCAGCAGCCGGTAGGTCAGCCAGGCCAGCAGCACGCTCAGGGCCACGGCCGCCAGGGGCAGCGGCGCTCCCGGTCGGGTCGGGGTGAGGATGTGCATGAACGACAGGATGGGCCAGTGCCACAGGTAGAGCAGATAGCTGACCAGACCGATCCACACCAGCAGGGGCCGACTCAGCAGGTGGCGATTGACCCACGCCTGCGGTCCGCTGCTCACCAGCAGCACCGCCCCCGTCACCGGCAGCAGCGCCCATGCACCAGGGAAGTAGCGGTGGCGGTCGATCAGCACCAGGCCGCACAGCAGCAGCGCCAGGCCCAGGACGGAGCGAAGGTGGATGGAGGGCAGGTGGGGCAATCTGAACGATGAGGTGGAGAAGGCCACGCCCTTGCGCATCACGCCGAATGCACACAAGGCCCCGGCTAGCAATTCCCACACCCGTGTGAAAGGCAGGTAGAAGGTCTTGACCGGATCTTGCGCCACCCACCAGAGGTTCAGGGCGAAAGAGGCCAGCATCAGCAGCACCAGGCTATTGCGCAGCGGCATCCGGGCGCGCCAGAGGCCACAGACCAGCAGCGGATAGACCAGGTAGAACTGTTCTTCCACCGACAGCGACCACAGGTGCAGCAGCGGCTTCATGTCGGACTCGACATCGAAGTAGCCGGATTCCTTCCAGAGCACGAGGTTCTGGATGAAGCCCGCGCCGGCGGCCATATGCTTGCCTAGCTGGCGGTATTCTTCCGGCAGCAGCGAGAACCAGCCCAGCACGAAACAGCTGGCCAGCACCAGGATCAGCGCGGGAAAGATGCGCCGGATGCGGTGGACATAGAAGTCCGTGAAGGAGAAACGGCCCTGGTCCAGCTGGCGGAAGATGATCGATGAAATCAGGAAGCCCGAGATCACGAAAAAGATGTCCACCCCAATGAAGCCACCCGGCATGGCGTCCGGAAAGGCATGGAAGACCACGACTGAAACAATGGCGATGGCCCTGAGCCCGTCGATATCCGGGCGATAGGAAAGCGGCTTCCCCTGCGCGCTTTCCGGCTTGCTGACTTGCATTATTGTTCTTGCCCCGTGTAGTGATGCACGCATTTCCACCGTGCGCACCGCGACAAGGATGGAAAGCGACGTACATTCCGGACCCCGCCGGAAAAATCATGTTTTGCGCGCCAGCCAACGACCCCTCGTTGCCTGGCGCGTGCAGATTTTACCGGCTATTGATGAGCTTATTAACCAGGATTTACGTTTTTGTGTCCTTTGCACCTCGTCTGGTCCACTGTTCTGCACGCTTGTTGTCGAACTGAAAAGTGTTCCGGCAGCCCCTGCACGGGGCTGCTCGTTTTCGGTTAGAGTTGCATCCGGAGCAAATGAATCGGGAGGACATGATGGCCAAGGAAATCGCAGTACTGGGCGGCGGCTGCTTCTGGTGCCTGGAGGCGGTCTACCAGCAGGTGCGCGGGGTCGAGTCGGTGGAGTCCGGCTACACCGGCGGCAGCGTCGTCAATCCCAGCTATGAGCAGGTGTGCGGCGGCCAGACCGGGCATGCCGAAGTGGTCAAGCTGGCGTTCGATCCGCAGCAGATCAGCTACCGTGAGCTGCTGGAGATCTTCTTCACCATCCACGATCCCACTACGCTGAACCGCCAGGGCAATGATGTCGGGACCCAGTATCGTTCAGTCATCTACTACCAGGACGAAGCGCAGCATGACACGGCCCGCCATATCATTGCCGAAATGGCGCTGGTGTGGGACGCCCCCATCGTGACCGAATTGTCACCTCCCCAGCCCTACTACCGGGCCGAGGATTATCACCAGAACTACTTCGTGCAACACCCTTTCCAGGGATATTGCGCCTTCGTGGTTGCGCCCAAGGTGGCCAAGCTGCGCGAAGTGTTCGCCGAGAAGAGCAAGCCCGAGTAGGGGCCGTTCAGCTCGCCGCCAAGCACAACGGGCATGCCGCAGCATGCCCGTTGTGCTTTGTGCTTGGTGTGGTGTGCCTGCAGCCGCAGCCCGGAGTGCAGTCCAACTAGCGGCGATAGATGTACTGGCGCGACCACGGCAACTGCTGGGCGCTGCGGCCTGCCTTGGTGCAGACCACCTGGTACAGCGAGATCCAGTCGCGTTCGAAGCCGTAGGCGCTGCCGGCGAGATAGACGCGCCAGATGCGGTAGTGCTTCTCGTCGGTCACCCGATGGATGGCCTCGGTATTGGCTTCGAAATTGTCGGCCCAGATGCCGCAGGTGCGGGCGTAGTGGCGGCGCAGGTTTTCCACGTCGAAGGCTTCCAGCCCACCTTCCTGCATGGTCTTGAGCACGGTGCTGATATGCGGCAGCTCGCCGGCAGGGAAGACGTACTTGTCGATGAATTCACCCGCGCCATAGGGAGATTCGCCGTTCTCGATATCAGTGCTGGTGATGCCGTGGTTCATCGCCATGCCGCCATCGGCCAGCAATTTCCTGATCTGCGCAAAATAGCTCGGCAGGTTCTTGATGCCCACATGCTCGAACATGCCCACGCTGGTAATGCGGTCGAAGCTGCCGGTGACGTCGCGGTAATCCTGCAGGCGGATCTCGATGCGGTCCGACAAGCCGGCCGCCTCTACGCGCTCGCGCGCCAGCGCGTACTGGTTGCGGGACAGCGTTACGCCCACGCAGCGCGCACCATATTTCTGTGCGGCGCGCAGCACCAGCGCGCCCCAGCCGCAGCCGATGTCGAGCAGGGTCTGGCCCGGCCTGAGCTGGATCTTTTCCAGGATATGGTCGATCTTCTTGATCTGGGCCGTGGCGAGGTCTTCGTCGCCGTTCTCGAAGTAGGCGCAGGAATAGACCATGTGCTCGTCCAGGAAGAGCTTGTAGAAGTCGTTGGAGACGTCGTAGTGATACTGGATGGCTTCGGCGTCGCGCTTCCTGGTGTGGGTCACGCTGCGCACCATGCGCCCCAGCCGGCCTTCGGCCTTGAGGGTATTGGAGGCCAGGCTGTTGGCGACCTGGATGATGCTCTTGACCTTGCCTTCGACTTCGATCTTGCCTTCGACGTAGGCTTCGCCCAGATTGGCCAGCGAGGGGGTGAGCAGTGAGGTGATGGCCGATGCGTGTGGGACTTTCAGCGTGACCTCGGGCGTACCGCTGCCGAAGTCATACTGCTGTCCGTTCCACAGCACCAGCCGCAGCGGCAGGGCCGATACATTGCGAATGTTTTCTACCCAGGCGTCAAGCTTCTTTTCCCAAAACACGATGTTCCTCCGCGTCAGTGATGTGGATGCTCAACAGCCCTGCCAGGCAGGTGTTCTCGTCCTCAGGGCTGCAGGCGTTGCCGTTGCCATTGCCCGCTGGCATCACGCGTATAGAGCACGCGGTCATGCATGCGGGATGGGCGGCCTTGCCAGAATTCGATGCGTTCGGGGATGACCCGGTAGCCGCCCCAGTGTTCGGGACGGGAGGGATGTTCGCCGAATTGCTGCTTGGTTGTTTCGTATTGCTGTTCCAGCTTTTCGCGGCTTTCTACGGTGCGGCTTTGCTGTGAGGCAATCGCGCCGAGCTGGCTGGCCAGCGGGCGACTGTAGAAATAGGCGTCACTTTCTTCCTGGCTAACGCGCTCGATTTTTCCTTCGATGCGGACCTGGCGTTCTAGTTCTACCCAGTGGAACAACAAGGCGACGTAAGGATTCTCTGCCACGTCGATGCCTTTGCGGCTGTCATAGTTGGTAAACCAGGTAAAGCCCTGCTGGTCGAACTGCTTGATCAGCACGATGCGCGACGACGGCCGTCCATCCTTGCCCACGGTGGCCACGCTCATGGCGTTGGGCTCGGGGATCTGGGCCCGGCTGGCCTCGTCGAACCAGATCGCAAACTGGTCGATGGGGTCGGCGGCGGTCTCGGTCTCGGACAGACTGGCGCGGCTGTAGTCTTTACGAAGGTCGGCTAAGGACGACATGCTACTTGCTCCTTGGGGAACGGCGCTAGATTAGCGCGTTTTAAAAAGTTTTGCAGGGCAGCAAAACGGCGAATGCGAGCCATTGTGCGGCCTGCGGCCCGATGGCTCCATGATCGCAAGCAAGCCGGGCAATAAAAAAGCCGATGCATTATCGCATCGGCTCTGCCTTGCTGCCCGGTGCGGTCGGGACATCGACCGCGCCGGCAAAGGATCCCCTGGATCAGTTGGTCTTGACCGCTTCGACCTGGATGGCCAGCTTGGTTTCCATCGAGAAGCCGTACTTGGCGCCGTAGTCGATGCCGAAGTCGGCGCGGTTGAAGGTGGCCGAGGCGTCGCCGCCGCAGACTTCACGCTTGAGCATGGGGTGCTGGATGCAGTTGAACTTGTTCAGGGTCAGGGTCACCGGCTTGGTCACGCCATGCAGGGTCAGCTCGCCTTCGACGGTGGCCGGCTTGTCGCCGTTGAACTTGATGTTGCCCTTGTACTGCGCGGTCGGGTACTTGGCGACGTCGAACATGTCGGCGCTCTTGGCGTGCTCGTTCATCTTGGCGTGGCCGAAGTCGATCGAGGCGGCATCGATGGTGATGTCCACGGTGCCGGTCTTGGCGGCGCGATCCAGGGTCACGGTGCCGCTGGTCTTGTCGAACTTGCCGCGCCAGATCGATACGCCCATGTGGTCAGCTTCGAAGCTGGGATAGGTGTGGCTGGGATCGATGCTGTAGGTGTCGGCGGCATTGGCGGACATGGCGGCGCCAGCGGCGACCAGGGCGAGCAGGAGGTGGTTCAGTTTCATGTGTAGTGTTTCCTTGATGTGTGAAAAATCGCAGAGGAAGCCCGCGGGGAGCGGGGCGTCATGGCGCGGAACTGCTGTTTTGCTTTATCGCTTATCTCTTGTCGTTTACTGTGCAACGATGTGGAACTTGATCGTGACTTCATCGGCCACCATGCCGGTGTCTTTCCATTCACCTTCGCCGATGTTGTAGGTCAGGCGCTTGATGGGCAGGACGCCGTCGAACACCTGGGCCGCGCCTTCCTTCTTCACGGTCAGGGGGAAGCTCACGTCGGTGGTCTTGCCCTTGATGGTCAGCTTGCCGGCGACATCGTACTTGCCGGCGCCGTTGGCCTTGATGCTGCTGGAGACGAAGCTGGCCTTGGGGAATTGGGCGGCGTTGAACCACTCCTTCTTCTGCACTTCCTTGTTGTAGTCGGGCTCGCCGAGGTCGAAGCTGGTCACGTCGATCTCGACGTTGGCTTTGCCCTCAGCCGGCTTGGCGGCGTCGAAGTCGATGGTGGCGGCGAACTTCTTGAACTTGGCGTCCACCGGCACGTTCAGTTGCTTGAAGGTGGCCACCACGTTGCTCTTGGCGGCATCCACCTTCAGCGGTGCAGCCTGGGCGGAGAGGGCGAAGGAGGCGGCGGCCAGCGCCAGCAGGGTCGGTTTGATGAAGCGGTTGAGAGTCATATCGGGTTCCGTTGAAAAAACGAGCGGGAGGAAAGAATCTGCGTGCTGCCGTGGATGCCTACGGCAGGATGCGCTTGAAGATATTGTCGCGGTCGATGAACTGATGCTTGAGCGCCGCCAGCACATGCAGGGCAAACGCGCCCAGCAGGATCATGTTGAGCCAGTAGTGGGTTTCCTTGAGCAGGGGCTTGAGCTCCGGATTGGGCGCCATGAGCACCGGCAGCGGCAGCACGCCCAGGTAGACCACCGGGACACCTGCGGCCAGGCTGTAGAAATAACCGGAAACAGGAATGGCGAACATCAGCGCGTACAGGCCCAGGTGCAGCCCATGCGCGGCCGACTGTTGCCATTGCGGCATGTGGGCCGGATACGCCGGCGCGCGGTGCGTCAGACGCCACAGCAGACGTGCGCAGGCCAGGGCCAGCACGGTCACGCCCAGCCACTTGTGCCAGGAAAAATACTTCAGCTTGGTGGGCGTGAGGCCCGGAATGTCGACCATGGTCAGCCCCAGCCCGAAGGCGGAGATGATCAGCAGGGCGATCAGCCAGTGCAGCAGCATGGCGGGTTTGGTGTAGCGGTCCATAAGTGGTGACGAGTAGGTGGCGTTTGGAGCGGCTGGCTCGACAAATGGTTCTGTCGGGCTGGCGAGCCGGACGGCATCAAGAGATATGCGGTTTTCTTGATGCGGGGCATCATGCCACTTTTTGCAAATGCTGAGTATAAAGAGCTTTCCCAGCCCTTATTACTTGGGGAAACCGCATATCAGCCGTCCGCTTTTGCGAGTAATCGCCACATTATTCCTTTAACCGGTGCAGTAAATGAAAAATGGCGCACATCGCTGTGCGCCATTCTGGATTTCTGGTTTTTGACGCCGGACGGGACCGGAACCAGGCGCCGAACTGGCTTAGATCTGCTTGGCCAGTTCCACGGCGGTGCCGATGTAGTTGGCCGGGGTCATGGCCAGCAGGTGGTCCTTGGCCTCTTGCGGGATGGCCAGGCCATTGATGAAGTCGCGCAGGGCGTCCTTGGAGATGCCCTTGCCGCGGGTCAGTTCCTTCAGTTGCTCATACGGATTCTCGATGCCATAGCGGCGCATCACAGTCTGCACCGGTTCGGCCAGCACTTCCCAGGTGGCGTCGAGGTCGTCGGCCAGGCGCTGCGGGTTCACTTCCAGCTTGTTCAGGCCGCGCAGGCAGCTGTCATAGGCCAGCAGGGTGTAGCCAAAGCCCACGCCGATGTTGCGCAGCACGGTGGAGTCGGTCAGGTCACGCTGCCAGCGCGAGACCGGCAGCTTTTCGGCCAGATGCTTCAGGACGGCGTTGGCCATGCCCAGGTTGCCTTCGGAATTCTCGAAGTCGATCGGATTGACCTTGTGCGGCATGGTCGAGGAGCCGATTTCGCCGGCCTTGGTGCGCTGCTTGAAGTAGCCCAGGGAGATATAGCCCCAGATGTCGCGGTTCAGGTCCAAGAGGATGGTGTTGGTGCGCGCCACGGCATCGAACAGCTCGGCCATGTAGTCGTGCGGCTCGATCTGGATGGTGTAGGGGTTGAAGACCAGGCCCAGGCGCTGTTCCACGACCTGCTTGGAGAAGGCGGCCCAGTCGGTCTGCGGGTAGGCCGACAGGTGGGCGTTGTAGTTGCCCACGGCGCCATTCATCTTGCCCAGGATCTCGACGGCGGCGATACGCTTGGCCGCGCGTTGCAGGCGCGCCACGACGTTGGCCACTTCCTTGCCCAGGGTGGTCGGGCTGGCCGGCTGGCCGTGGGTGCGCGAGAGCATCGGCACGGCCGCGTGTTCGTGGGCCAGTTCGGTCAGCTTGGTGATCACGGCTTGCAGCGAAGGCAGCAGCACGGTGTCGCGCGCGGCCTTGAGCATCATGCCGTGCGAGGTGTTGTTGATGTCTTCGGAGGTGCAGGCGAAGTGGATGAATTCGGAGGCGGCCACCAGTTCGGGCACATCCTTCACTTTTTCCTTGAGCCAGTATTCGACTGCCTTCACGTCGTGGTTGGTGACGGCTTCGATTTCCTTGATGCGGGCGGCGTCGGCTTCGGTGAAGTCAGCGGCCAGCTTGTCCAGCAGGGCAAGGGCAGTGGCCGAGAACGGCTTGATCTCGGCAAAGCCGGCTTCGGACAGGGCTTGCAGCCAGGCAATCTCGACCTTCACGCGATGGTGCATGAAGCCCGCTTCAGACAGCAGCGGACGCAGTTTATCGGTCTTGGAGGCATAGCGGCCGTCCAGCGGGGACAGGGCCGAGAGAGCAGAGAGGGACATGGTGGAAACGGATGAGGTGCGTTGACTGAAGATTGGCGGGTGTTTGGCAGCATTGGCTGCAGAACCGCAATCGCCCGGGCCGGCAATTCTACCATTGGGCGGCGCCACGGCCCAGTTTTAGCGGGGTGTTGCTTTCCCGTTTGTACACGGGGCTTCCAGAATGAGGCAGAAAATGCGAATGTTATAATCCAGCCAGAACATTACTCGAAACGCTATGCTAAAACTCATCGGCTCCAATGCCAGTCCGTTCGTGCGCAAGGTGCGCGTCGTGATGGCCGAAAAAAAGATCGATTACGAATTCATCCTGGAAGATGTCTGGAGCGCGTCGACCACCATCCAGCAAAGCAATCCCCTTGGCAAGGTGCCTTGTCTGCTGATGGATGATGGGGGCGCGATGTTTGATTCCCGCGTGATCGTGGAGTATCTGGATACCCTCACGCCGGTAGGCAAGCTGCTGCCGCCCAATGGCCGCGAGCGCGCCGAGATCAAATGCTGGGAAGCGCTGGCCGACGGCATGCTGGATGCGGCCGTGCTGGTGCGTCTGGAAAAGACCTTGCGCCCGACCAAGCAGCAAAGCCCGGAATGGATCAAGCGCCAATGGAGCAAGGTCGAGGCTTCCCTGAAGGCGATGGCGGACGGCCTGGGCGAGAAGCCCTTCTGTGTCGGCAACCATTATTCCCTGGCCGATGTGGCGGTGTGCTGTGCGCTGGGCTGGTTGGCGTTCCGCTTCCCCGACCTGGCCTGGCGCGAGGACTATCCCATGCTGGCGCGCCTGTTCGACAAGGTCTCCGAGCGGGTTTCCTTCAAGGACACGGCGCCGCACATCTGATCGGAGCGGGTGTCGGGCATAAAAAAGCGCGCTTCATGAAGCGCGCTTTTTGTTTGCCTGTTCCGCCTTATTCGCCGGCGGGGGACATCTGGCTCTGCAGGTAATTCTGGATGCCGACCTTGTCGATCAGGTCCAGTTGGGTTTCCAGCCAGTCGATGTGTTCTTCGGTGTCGTCCAGGATCATCTGGAACAGCTCGCGGGAGACGTAGTCACCATGCTGTTCGCAGGTGGCGATGCCTTCCTTGACCGTCTTCTGGGCGGCCTGCTCCAGCTTTAGGTCGCATTGCAGCATCTCCGGGGTGTTCTCGCCGATCATCAGCTTGTGCAGGGCCTGCAGGTTGGGCAGACCGTCGAGCATGAGGATGCGGTCGATCAGCTTGTCGGCATGCTTCATTTCGCCGATGGATTCGGCATATTCCTTGGCGCCGATCTTGTCCAGGCCCCAATGCTTGTACATGCGTGCATGCAGGAAATACTGGTTGATGGCGGTGAGCTCATTGGTCAGTTGAGCGTTGAGCAATTTGATGACTGCGGGATCGCCTTTCATGGGACGCCTTTGTACGAGAAATGTGGATGAAAGAGACCGCTTTGCTGGGTGACGTTGCGCTGCCTGGCTGCGGACGGACGGGATCATAGCCCAGGCGTTTCAATTCATCATCAACAATTAGCGGGAATCATTCTTGCCTCTATTGTCGCTTGCCAAAAATATCAAAAAAAAACCTCTTTCGCCAAGCGAAAGAGGTTCTTATTGTAAAGCCTAGATGGCAGGATGTTTGCTACCGTTGGCATCGCTTGCCCGCATGCTGTGCGGGCGACCGAAAGGTTATTTTTTGTCAGGATCCGTCACGAAGCCGATCTTGGCCAATCCACCGGATTGCGCCGCCGACATCACCTGCGCCACCTTCTCATACTGGGTGGTGCGTTCGGCGCGCAGATGCAGCTCGGGTTGCGGCTGCTTCTGGGCGGCGGCGGCGATGCGTACGCTCAATTCGCCGCTATCGATCTTTTCTTCATTCCAGAAGACATTGCCGCTGGCGTCGATGGACAGGTTGATGCTTTCCGGCTTGACCTGATCCGGCTGGCTGCTGGCCTTGGGCAGGTCGATCTTGACCGCATGGTTCATGACCGGAATGGTGATGATGAAGATGATCAGCAGCACCAACATCACGTCCACCAGCGGCGTGGTGTTGATCTCCGGGTTGAAGTCGTCGTCCGAATCGGACAGGGAACCCATCGCCATCACGCCCTCCCGACGGCGGTCAGCTTGGCCTTGCCGCCATTGGGCTGGCCATCTTCACCGGCAGCACGGGCGCCGGTGACGAACAGGGCGTGCAGGTCGAAACCGAACTTGTTGAGCTTGGCGAGGATGGTCTTGTTGCCGCGCACCAGGGCGTTGTAGCCGAAGGTGGCGGGGATGGCCACGGCCAGGCCCAGCGCGGTCATGATCAGGGCTTCGCCGACCGGGCCTGCCACCTTGTCGATGCTGGCCTGGCCGGTGGTGCCGATGGACACCAGCGCGTGATAGATGCCCCAGACAGTGCCGAACAGGCCCACGAAGGGAGCGGTGGAGCCCACCGAAGCCAGCACGGCCATGCCGGCTTGCAGCTTGCCGGAGGCTTCGTCGATGGCCTGGCGCAGCGACAGGGTGACCCAGTCGCTCACCGACAGCTGGTCATGCAGATGGCCCTTGTGGGCGGTGTGGTGGCTCATCGCGGTCACGCCGGCCTTGGCGACTTCAGCGAAGGGATTGTCCTGGCCCAGGGTGGCCACGCCTTCGGGCAGGTTGGTGGTATCCCAGAACTGATGGCCAGCCGCCGCCGAGGCCTTGCGCAAGCGCAGCAGCTGCAGCGCCTTGGTGATGATCACGTACCAGGATGCGATCGACATGGCCAGCAACAGGACGGCGACGCCCTTGGTGACGAAATCGCCTTGCGCCCAGAGGCTTTCCAGACCGTACGGACTAACTTCCATGATGTTTCCTTCTATTTCTGTCAATGATGGGGATGGTGATACGAAAGCGGCTTTTAGTTCAGGCGGAAGGCCAGGCTGCCTACGGTGCTGACGGTAATGGCCTTGCCATTCTCGATGTAGGGCTTGAAGACGGCGCGCATGATGGCGTTGCGGGCGGCGTCGTCCAGCCGTGAATAACCCGAGGACTTGGTGATCTCGACCTTCTCGGCGCGGCCGCTGGTGTTGACGGTCACGCGGAATTCCACCACGCCTTCCTCGCCCATGCGGCGCGAGACGCTGGGATAGGTCGGGTTGGGGCGTTCGATGTATTCGATGCCGGAGGTGATCTGCTTGGGCAGCACCGGTCCGGGCGGCGCGGCGGGCGCCGGGGTCGGCTCGGCGGCCACCTGTGGCGCCGGGGCGGCAGGCTGCGGCGGTTGCGGCGGCGCCGTGATGGCCGTGGGAGCGGGCGTTTCGGTGACCGGGATGGGTTTGGGCGGCGTCACCGCCTTCTTGACGATCTTCACTTCCTTGGGCGGCGCCGGTTGGGCCTTGGGCGGGGCCGGCTCAGGTGCTTTCTCGGGAACGATGAAGGTGGCGATCACTTCCTTGGGCACGGCATTGACGGCCTGCTTGACCAGGCCGCTTTGCAGCGCCCAGAAAAAAGCGATATGCAACAGGATGATCAGGCCCAGGGGGCCAATCTTGCGTGCCTGGCGCATCAGTGCGCTGGGTGGGGACATGCTCATGAGTAAGGGGGACGTGGCGTTCATTGATCTGGTTCAGGCGGCAGCCAGCGACGGGTGGAAGACCACCGGCCGCACGCCCTGTTGTGTTTGACGTGCGCTGCTGAGGCATTCACGCAAGACGTTCTTGGCGCAGGAATGGCATTTGCCGCAGCAAGTGCCAACGCCGAGCTGCTTGCGCAACTCGGCCATGGATGTCATGCCTGCATCGACCGCCTGATGGATCTTTCCCTCGGAGATGTTGTTACAAACACATACGATCATTGTACGCCTCGCTGCCTGCTTCAACAGGCCCTATGCGGATCTCGCTCCTGCAACCATGCGCGAGAAGAAATTGAATTTTTCCGGCGGCGGCATCGTCCGCTCCACTACGGTGGCCCACTGTTCCGACAGTTGCTGGCACGTCGCCCGCAAGACCGGCGCCAGGTTGGGCAGTTCCGCCAAGGCCTTCAGGTGCCTCTCGATGACCGAGGCCAGTTTCACGCAGCTCTGCGTTTCCTGGCTGTTGTTGGCGGTGTAGTGCGACATCAGATGCAGTACGGCGGAAACCAGAAGTTCAGGTTGTGCCGGCGCGCCGTTGGGTTCCACGAATGCGGACGTCATGTTGTCGGTAACCATCAAACTCTCCTCACTAGGCTAGCTTGGCTGGCGACGCGTCTGACGATCAACGCTGGCTGGCCTGTTTATCCACCTGGTCTGATACCGGACGGCTCAGGCCGTCAGGATCAGCTTGTTCAACTGGGTCAGTCGCAACTTGTAGATGCGACCACCGTGATCGATCTCCAGTTCACGCATCTGACGGAACAGGTCCGTGCTCTTGATGCGGGTGATCGGCGTTCCGTTGGCGGTGGTGCCGGGCTTGTTGCGACGTTCCATGCTGTGGTCGTTCAGTTGGCTCATTACAATCACCTCCTATTAAATGCGAACAATTCTTATTTAGATTATTTGCCATTTGCGGCTGGATTGCAAGCCCTTTTATCGGTGTGATTGATAATTTTTATCATTTGGCTGCAGCGGGGAAACAGTTCCAGCCTACAGGAGCTGTCAATGTTGCCAAAAAGAAAACGCCCTGTAGCGAAATCGCTGCAGGGCGTCCGATCTGATTGCTGATGGGTAACTTCAGTCCGGCAAGGCTCCGTTTTCGATGATGCCGCCGCCCAGGCAGACGTCGCCGTCATACAGCACAGCCGACTGGCCTGGGGTGACCGCCCATTGCGGGGTGTCGAAGGCCAGCGAGAAGCTGGCGCCGGCATCGCTGAAGCCGCAGGGCACATCGGCCTGGCGGTAGCGCGTCTTGGCCGACAGCGCAGCCATTTGCGGGGCATGGCCGGCCACCCAGCTGACCTGGCCGGCTGACAGGGTGGGCGAGAGCAGCCAGGGATGGTCATGGCCCTGCACGATGTAGAGGGTATTGTTTTCCACATCCTTGCGCGCCACGTACCAGGCATCGCCATGGCCATCGGCATTCTGGTGCGCCTTGAGGCCGCCGATGCCGATGCCCTTGCGCTGGCCCAGCGTGTAGAACGACAGTCCCACATGTTCGCCCACGGTCTGGCCGTCGGCGGTCTTGATCGGGCCCGGCTTGTAGGAGAGGTAGCGGTTCAGGAATTCGCGGAAGGGGCGCTCGCCGATGAAGCAGATGCCGGTCGAGTCCTTCTTCTTGGCATTGGGCAGCTGCAGCTGCTCGGCGATCCTGCGCACCTCGGTCTTGTGGATCTCGCCCAAGGGGAAGACGGTGCGCGAGAGCTGTTCCTGGTTCAGGCGATGCAGGAAATAGCTCTGGTCCTTGCTGGCGTCGAGCGCCTTGAGCAGCTGGAAGTCGCCCTGCGGACCCTGGCGCACGCGGGCGTAGTGGCCGGTGGCGATCAGGTCGGCGCCCAGCTTCATGGCGTGGTCGAGGAAGGCCTTGAACTTGATCTCGGCATTGCACAGCACGTCCGGGTTGGGCGTGCGGCCGGCCTGGTATTCGCGCAGGAATTCGGCGAAGACGCGGTCCTTGTATTCAGAAGCGAAGTTTACTGCTTCGATATCCACGCCCACCACATCGGCGACGCTGACCGCGTCGATCCAGTCTTCACGGGTGGAGCAGTATTCCGAATCGTCGTCATCTTCCCAGTTCTTCATGAACAGGCCGATGACCTCATATCCCTGTTCCTTCAGCAGCCACGCCGAGACCGACGAATCCACGCCGCCCGACATGCCGATGACCACTCTTTTCTTGCTCATGTTCTATCCGTTCTATGCGCGCAGCCGCGCCGCTGCTGCTTATTGATCCTGATCCGCCAAGGGTCCGATCGCGCTGGGATCGGTATGCACCAGTTCCAGCGGCGCCCGCTGGCCGGCCAGGTAGTCGTCCACGCAACGCAGCACCAGCGGGCTGCGGTGGCGTTGGGCGCAGGCCGCCAGTTCCTCGCGCGTCATCCAGACAGCGCGCAGGATGCCCTCATCCAGCGCCCGTTCGAGCGGCTCGCCCACCGTGCCGGCGAAGGCGAAGCGCAGGTAGGTGGCCGACAGGCCGCCGCGCGAGGACGACACGTTGCGTGAAAGATAAGTGCCCACCAGCGCCGTTGGCGTGAAGACGTGCGCCGATTCTTCCAGCGCCTCGCGCACGGCCGCGTCGACCAGGGACTCGCCCGGTTCCAGGTGGCCGGCCGGCTGGTTGATGCGCAAGCCGCCCGCGCTATGCTCTTCCACCATCAGGAAGCGGCCGCCGCGCTCGATGATGGCGGCCACGGTGACAGAGGGTTTCCAGACTTCAGACATTGATGACCTCGTGAATCCGGCATTTTACCCTGTCGCCGCCGACTCTTCAGCGCAAAGCCCCGCTGCGGGCCGCGGGCGCCTTGTCCGCCGAAGCCGTAAATCTGTCGGCGGGCAAGACGAGTCGTGTAAGATCGCGGTAAGAATTCAACAACAAGGAGCTTCGCATGAGGATTGGGATTCCCGCCGAAAGCCGGGACGGAGAAACGCGGGTCGCGGCGACCCCGGAAACCGTCAAGAAGCTGGTTGCCGCAAAGCACGAAGTGATGGTCCAGTCCGCCGCAGGCCTGAAGTCCAGCATTCCCGATGAGGCCTTTGTCGCCGTCGGCGCCAGCATCGGCAGCGCCGACGCCGTCTTTACCGCGGAAATCCTCCTCAAGGTGCGCGCCCCTGACCAGGCCGAACGCGCCCGCATCAAGCCTGGCACCGTCGTCATCGGCATGCTCAACCCCTTCGACGCCGACAACATCGCCGCCATGGCGGCCGCCGGCCTCACCGCCTTCGCCCTGGAAGCGGCGCCTCGCACCACCCGGGCGCAGTCCATGGACGTGCTGTCCTCGCAGGCCAACATTGCCGGCTACAAGGCCGTGCTCATGGCCGCCAATACCTACCAGCGCTTCATGCCCATGCTTATGACCGCTGCGGGCACCGTCAAGGCAGCCCGCATGCTCATCATGGGCGCCGGCGTGGCCGGCCTGCAGGCCATCGCGACGGCCAAGCGGCTGGGCGCGGTGATCGAAGCCTCCGACGTGCGCCCGGCCGTGAAGGAGCAGATCGAGTCGCTGGGCGCCAAATTCCTCGACGTGCCCTTCCTGACCGAGGAAGAAAAAGAGATCGCCCAAGGCGTGGGCGGCTATGCCCGCCCCATGCCGCCGGACTGGATGAAGCGCCAGGCCGAACTGGTCCACGAACGCGCCAAACAGGCCGACATCATCATCACCACCGCCCTGATCCCCGGCCGCAAGGCGCCGGTGCTGATCAGCGAAGACACGGTCAAGGCCATGAAGCCCGGTTCGGTGATCCTGGACATGGCGGTCGACCAGGGCGGCAACTGTCCTTTGTCGGAACCCGGCAAGACTGTCATCAAGCATGGCGTGCACATCATCGGCGAAGGCAACCTGGCGGCCCTGGTGGCGGCCGATGCCTCGGCGCTGTATGCGCGCAACGTGCTGGATTTCCTGAAACTGATCATCGATGCCGAAGGCAAGCTGGTCATCAACAGGGAAGACGATATCGTCGCGGCCACGCTGCTCTGCCAGGGCGGCGAGATCCTGCGCAAATGAATCTGCCGCCCCGGGTCGGCAGAAAACCCGGGCGTTTTCAGCCCCACCAAGCCCATCAATTTCGGAATCAAGAAGGAAGAAGTACATGCAACGCATCATGCTGCGCGCGAAGATCCATCGCGCCTCGGTCACCCAGTGCGACCTGAACTACGAAGGCTCCTGCGGAATCGACGAAGACCTGCTGGAAGCCGCCGACATCCGCGAGTTCGAGAAGATCGAACTCTACAACGTCAACAACGGCGAACGTTTTTCCACCTACGCCATCCGCGGCAAGCGCGGCAGCGGCGAGATCTCGCTCAACGGCGCGGCCGCCCGCCTGGCGCACCTGGGCGATCTGCTCATCATCTGCACCTATGCGCCGATGAGCGATGAAGAAGTCGCTACCTACAAGCCCAAGGTGGTCTTCGTGGACGACAAGAACCGCATCACCAGCCTCAAAGCGATCTGACCCTCACCAAGAACCGTTCGGCCCGCTTGTAGCAGTTTTACCGGCGGACCGCACAACAAGGAGGAACACCATGGAAGTCAGCCATACCATCATCAACCTGATCATCTTCGTGCTGGCCATCTACGTCGGCTACCACGTGGTCTGGACCGTGACCCCGGCCCTGCATACGCCCCTGATGGCGGTGACCAATGCCATCTCGGCCATCATCATCATCGGCGCCATGCTGGCCGCTGGCCTCACTGAAGGACCGGTGGGTCGCATCGCCGGCACGCTGGCCGTGGCGCTGGCGGCGGTCAATGTGTTCGGCGGCTTCATGGTGACCCAGCGCATGCTGGAAATGTTCAAGAAGAAAGAGCCCAAGGCCAAGTCGGGAGAACAAGCATGAGCATGAACCTGGTGACCCTGCTGTACCTGATCGCATCGATCTGCTTCATCCAGGCCCTGAAGGGCCTGTCGCACCCGGCCACGGCGCGGCGCGGCAACAGCTTCGGCATCGCCGGCATGGTGATTGCGGTGCTGACCACGCTGGCGCTGATCGTCAAGATCAAGGGCGAGGGCGGCAATCCTTCCGGTGACATCGGTTACCTGCTGGTGGCCGGCGGCGTGATCGTCGGTGGCGGCATCGGGGCGTATCTTGCGCGCAGCGTCGAGATGACCAAGATGCCCGAACTGGTGGCGGCGATGCACTCGCTCATCGGTCTGGCCGCCGTCTGCATTGCGGTGGCTGCCGTGGCCGAGCCATGGGCGCTGGGCATTTCGGCGCACGGGCAACTGATCCCCGTGGGCAACCGGGTGGAACTGTTCATCGGCACCTTCGTGGGCGCCATCACCTTCTCTGGCTCGGTGATCGCCTTCGGCAAGCTCTCGGGCAAGTACAAGTTCCGCCTGTTCCAGGGCGCGCCGGTCAACTTCGCCGGCCAGCATTTCCTGAACCTGCTGCTGGCCGTGGCCATGATCGGTTTCGGCATCATCTTCGTGCTCACGCAGAACTGGCTGCCTTTCATCATCATGGCGGCGATTGCCTTTGCGCTGGGCGTGCTCATCATCATCCCCATCGGCGGAGCCGACATGCCGGTGGTGGTGTCGATGTTGAACAGCTATTCCGGCTGGGCGGCGGCGGGCATCGGCTTCTCGCTGAACAACTCCATGCTCATCATCGCCGGTTCGTTGGTCGGTTCTTCTGGCGCGATCCTCTCCTACATCATGTGCAAGGCGATGAACCGCTCCTTCTTCAACGTGATCCTGGGCGGGTTTGGCGGCGACGCGGCGGCGGCCGGCGGCGGCGCCCAGCAGCAGCGCAACGTCAAGTCGGGATCGGCCGATGATGCGGCCTTCCTGATGGGCAATGCCGAAACCGTCATCATCGTGCCCGGCTACGGCCTGGCCGTGGCGCGCGCCCAGCACGCACTGAAGGAATTGACCGAAAAGCTGACCCACAACGGCGTGACCGTGAAATACGCGATCCACCCGGTGGCTGGCCGCATGCCGGGTCACATGAACGTGCTGCTGGCCGAGGCCGAAGTGCCGTATGACCAGGTCTTCGAGATGGAAGACATCAACAGCGAATTCGCCCAGGCCGATGTGGTGCTGGTGCTGGGAGCCAACGACGTGGTCAACCCGGCGGCCAAGGACCCCAAGTCGCCCATCGCGGGCATGCCGATTCTGGAAGCCTACAAGGCCAAGACCGTGATCGTGAACAAGCGCTCCATGGCCGCCGGTTACGCCGGCCTGGACAATGAACTGTTCTACATGGACAAGACCATGATGGTCTTTGGCGACGCCAAGAAGGTCATCGAGGATATGGTCAAGGCGGTGGACTGAGTTTCGTCTGCTCCAGCAGAAATGACAACGGGCTGCGCAGTGATTGCGTAGCCCGTTTTCCTTTGCTTCCGCAGAAGCGCAGAGCGGCGCTTACTTGGTGCCGAAAATACGATCCCCGGCATCGCCCAGGCCCGGCACGATGTAGGCATCCTCATCCAGGTGCGAATCCAGCGAAGCGACGTAGAGCTTGACGTCGGGGTGGGCATCGGCAAACACCTGCACGCCTTCCGGCGCCGCCACCAGCGCCACGAACATGATATGCGAGGCTGGCACGCCGCGCTTCTTCAAGGCGTCCACGGCATAGACGGCCGAGTTGCCGGTGGCGACCATGGGGTCGCACAGGATCATGATGCGATCCTGCAGGTCCGGCAGGCGCACCAGGTATTCCACCGGCTGGTGGTTCTGGTCGCGGTAGACGCCGATATGGCCCACGCGCGCCGAGGGGATCAGTTCCAGGAGGCCATCGCTCATGCCCACGCCCGCGCGCAGCACCGGCACCACGGCCAGCTTCTTGCCGGCGATCACCGGGGCTTCATAGGTCACCAGCGGGGTCTCGATGGTCTCGGTGGTCAGCGGCAGGTCGCGGGTGATCTCGTAACCCATCAGCAGCGTGATCTCGCGCAGCAGGTCGCGGAAGGTGCGCGTGGAGGTGCGCTTGTCGCGCATGTGCGAGAGCTTGTGCTGGATCAGCGGGTGGTCGAGGATGAAGAGATTCTTGAAGCGCGGGTCTTGTTTCATGGCAAATGCAGATCTGCTGGATGGAATGCTGGGTGGAGCGGCGGACGCCGCAAGTCAGCATTGTCGCATTTCCTGACCGCCTGCGCGACGACAGGACGTCGCGCAACTGCAGCATTATTCACCTCATCGGCGACCGAACATCATGTGCTCGGCCAGCAGGCCGCGCGCCCCGGGGAGCAGGTCGATGGCGCCCAGCGACAGGCCCAGTGCCGCTTGCAGGGGAGAACCCTGGGGCGAGCCGGCAAAGATGCGGGCCATCAGGTCGGTCAGTCGGATGGTCAGGCTGCGATCCTGGCCGCGCTGGCGCTCGAAGGCCTGCAAGGCCTGGGGGGAGATCTCCCGCGCCAGCACATCGGCCAGCACGCGGGCGTCACGCAGGCCCAGGTTCAGGCCCTGGCCGGCCACCGGGTGCAGGGTCTGGGCGGCATTGCCGATGGCCACCACGCGCCGGCTCTGGCCGGGGCGGGCGTTCAAGCCCAGCGGGAAGGCGTGGCGCGGGCTGATACGGGTAAAGCGGCCCACCCGTTCGCCGAAGGTGCGCTGCAAGGCCGCCAGGAAGCCGGCATCCTCCAGCGCCATCAATTGTTCGCCGGTGGCCGGGCGCACGCACCACACCAGCGCATAGCCGTCGTCCTGCGGCAGCAGGGCCAGCGGGCCTTCATCGGTGAAACGTTCGAAGGCGCGATGGGCGATCACGCCATCGGCCTGCACATGGGCGATGATGCCGAGTTGCTGATAATCGCGCTGCAGGGTCTTGTGCTGCTGCTCGCCGAAGACACCGCCTTCGGCCTGGATCACCAGGTGCGCGCGCAGTATGCGGCCATCCTTGAGCGTGACGGCGACGTGCTGGTCTTCTTCCTCGATCTGCTGGGCTTCGGCAGGCCGCATCAGGCTCAGTCCCAGCGGGGCGATGGCCGAGGCCAGGGCGCGGTTGACTTCGCCATAGCGCGCTACATAGCCCAGCGCGGGCAACTGGTAATCCTTGCGGTCCAGCAGGGTGCGGCCGAAGTGGCCGCGGCGCGAGACGTGGATCTGTTCGATGGCGGTGGCGCTGCGGCCGATGTCGTCCCAGGCGCCCAGTTCATCGAGGATCTGGCGGCTGCCGTAGGAGAGGGCGATGGTGCGCGGATCGGCCGCTGCCTGTTCGGGCGACTTCATGTCCACCAGCGCAATGCGTGCGGCAGGCAATTGGCGTCGGGCCAGCAGGCCGGCCACGCTCTGGCCGACCGGGCCGCCGCCGCAGATGATCAGGTCGAAATCGACGGATTCCATGATGCCGGGAGATGCCTTCTACAGAAGATTCAGGAAGGCGTCATTGTAGCGGAGCCGCGCCGGCCGGGCTTGATCCGGCGCATGCACGGCCTGCAGAGCTAGGGTGTTTCAGCCCTGGCGCATCAGCGCTTCGATATCCTCGACCTTGGTCGGCACGCCCGTAGTCAGCAGTTCGCAGCCCGATGGGGTGACATGGGCGTCATCCTCGATGCGGATGCCGATGTTCCAGAACTGCTCCGGCACGCCCTCGCCCGGACGCACATAGATGCCCGGCTCGATGGTCAGCACCATGCCCGGTTGCAGGGTGCGCCAGGGTTTGCTGCCGTCGGTCGTGGCGGGGTCGCGGTAGTCGCCCACGTCATGCACGTCCATGCCCAGCCAGTGGCCGGTACGGTGCATGTAGAACTGGCGATAGTCGCCTTTCTCGATCACATCCTCCAGCGAGCCGACCTTGGACTTGTCCAGCAGGCCGGTATCGAGCATGCCCTGCGCCAGTACGCGTACGGCGGCGTCATGGCCATCCATGAAGCGTTTGCCGGGCGCGGTCTCGGCGATGGCAGCGGCCTGTGCGGCCAGCACGATTTCATAGAGCGCCTTCTGCGGGCCGCTGAAGGCGCCATTGGCCGGGAAGGTGCGGGTGATGTCGGAGGCGTAGCTGTCCAGTTCGCAACCGGCATCGATCAGGACCAGGTCGCCGTCCTTGATCTCGGCGTCACCCGCGCGATAGTGCAGCACGCAACTGTTGGCGCCGGTGGCGACGATGGAACCATAGGCCGGGTATTGCGAACCGTTGCGGCGGAATTCGTGCAGCAGTTCGGCTTCCAGATGGTATTCGCGCAGGCCAGGACGGCAGATGCGCATGGCGCGGCAATGCGCTTCGGCGGAGATGATGCCGGCGCGCTTCATGACGTCGATCTCGTAGGCGTCCTTGAACAGGCGCATGTCATCCAGCAGCACGCTCACATCGACCACGGCCGCAGGCGCCGACACGCCGCTGCGGGCCAGGGCGCGCACGCCTTGCAGCCAGCGCTGCAACTGCGCATCGCGCTTGTCATCGTGGCCCAGCGCGTAGTACACGGCGCGGGCGTCGGAGAGCAGGGCGGGCATGCTCTTGTCGAGTTCTTCGATGGGATGCGCCGCGTCCAGCGCGAACAGTTGCTGTGCGGCCTGCGGACCGTGGCGATAGCCGTCCCAGATCTCGCGTTCCAGGTTCTTGTCGCGACAGAACAGGATGCTGCGGTTTTCCTTGCCGGCTACCAGCACAAGAACCGCTTCCGGCTCGGTGAACCCGGTCAGGTAGTAGAAGTAGCTGTCGTGGCGATACGGATAATCGGCATCACGGTTGCGCATCACCTCGGGCGCGGTCGGGATGATGGCAACGCCGCCCCCGGCTTGTTGCAGGCTGGCCAGCAGGCGGGCGCGGCGGGCGGCGAAGGGGGAGGCGTCGAAGCTCATGGTCGGTTTCCTTGCGGTGGCAGGTTCAGTGCTTCCAGTTGGTCGATGGTGCCGACGTTGTGCCATTCACCCCGATAGACATCGCCGCCGATGCGGCCCTGGTCGGCGTATTGGCGCAGCAGCGGTCCCAGCTTGGCGTGGGTCCCGGGGGGGATGCCGTCGAACATCTGCGGGCGATACACGCCGATGTTGGCGAAGGTCAGCTTGGGCTGGCCTTCGTTGGCCAGCGCAAAGTTGTTCAGGGCGAAGTCGCCCTCCGGATGGAAGGGCGGATTCTTGACCAGGTACAGCCAGGCCATGTCGCGCTGGTCTTCCGGCAGCGGCTTGCCCCAGGGGTCTTCGTCTTCCAGCACGGTCAGCAGTTCGCTGTAGTCGAAATGCGGGCACCAGATGTCGCCCGAGACCGCGATGAACGGCTGTTCCCCCAGCAGGTGGCGCGCCTGGGCGATGCCACCGGCAGTCTCCAGCGCCGTGCCTTCGGGCGAGTAGAGCAGTCGGGCGCCGAAGCGGCTGCCGTCGCCGAGGGTGTCCTCGATCATCTGGCCCAGGTGGGCGTGATTGATGACGATCTCGGTGATGCCGGCGCGTACCAGCGAGAGGATCTGCCAGACGATGAGCGGGCGGCCACGGACTTTCAGGAGCGGCTTGGGGCAGCTATCGGTCAGCGGACGCATGCGCTCGCCGCGGCCGGCTGCGAAGATCATGGCTTTCATGGTCGGCGCCTCAGAAGGTGTAGCCGAACTTGGGCGCGTGTTCCTGCTCCAGCTTCTCGATCAGGCGCACCAGGGGCGTGAAGGCCACGTAGCGGCGCGCGGTCTTGAGGGTGTATTCCATCACCAGCGGGATGTCCTTGAGGTAGCCATCCTTGCCGTCGCGGTGCCACAGGCGGGCGAAGATGCCCAGCACCTTCAGGTGGCGCTGCAGGCCCATCCATTCGAAGTCGCGGTAGAAGGTATCGATGTCGGGCGTGACTGGCAGGCCGGCGCGGCGCGCCTTTTCCCAGTAGCGGATGGCCCAGTCCAGCACCATCTCTTCATCCCACTGGATGTAGGCGTCGCGCAGCAGCGAGACCAGGTCGTAGGTGATGGGGCCGTAGACGGCGTCCTGGAAGTCGAGAATGCCGGGATTGCCCTTGGGCAGCACCATCAGGTTGCGCGAATGGTAGTCGCGGTGCACGTAGACCTGGGGCTGGGCCAGGTTGTTGGCCAGGATGGCGTCGAAGGTCTTGTCCAGCACCGCGTTCTGTTCGTCGGTGAGCGTCACGCCCAGGTGCTTGCCGATATACCACTCGCGGAACAGCTCCAGCTCGCGCAGCAGCAGGGGGCGGTCGTACTCAGGCAGGGCTTCGGGCTTGCTTTGCGCTTGTAAAAGTACCAGGGCCTCGATCGCATCCATGTATAGTGCGTGCGCGCTATCGGCCGACAGTTGCGACAGGTAGGTGGTCGAACCCAGGTCGGAGAGCAGCAGGAAGCCACGCTCGCAGTCCTGCGCCAACACCTTGGGGACGGTCACGCCGGTCGCGGCGAACAGGCCTGCCACCTCGACGAAGGGACGCACGTCCTCTTGGGGAGGGGGCGCATCCATGACGATGGCCGAGCCGCCGTCCGGGGTATCCACCCGGAAATAGCGGCGGAAGCTGGCGTCGGCCGAGGCCGGGCGCAGGGTAGCGGGCAGCACCGGGGTATCGGCCAGGGAGGCGAGCCAGGTGTGCAGTTCGGACAGACGGGGATCAGGGGGGGAGCCAGGTGAAGACATGAACTATCGGAGGAAATCGTTTGACGAGGTTGAGTTCCCATATAATAAGGGATTCATCCCAAAAAATCCGCCTGCACGGTATCTGGCCACTCTTTTCATGATCCGGTTTTCCAAGTCTTTAACTGAACGTACTGTCAACTGGCGGCTGGCGCGTCTGTTCTCCTCGGCGATGGCCGTGGCCTCGGCCTCGGCGCTGTTGCCCCTTTCCGTGTATGCGCAGATGACCCTGCCTGCGCCAGTTGCCGCGCCTGCGCAGGACCAGGACGCGCCCGTCAACGTCAGCGCCGAGCAGATGACCGGTCGCCCTGACCGCCAGGTCAACCTGGATCGCGACGTCGAAGTGGTCAAGGGACCGACCACCATCAAGTCCGACAAGGCCGAATACCGCATCATCCAGGACGAGGTCGAAGCCACCGGCCACGTCTGGATGCGCCGCCTGCAAGACCAGTACACCGGCGACCACGCCGAAATGAACATGGGGACCGGCGCGGGGTATGTCAGCAGCCCGACTTATCTGATCGGCAAGAATGGCGGGCGCGGCAAGGCCGAGCGCATCGATTTCATCTCCGACGACCAGGCGCTGGTGACCCAGGGAACCTACAGCACCTGCGAGGCCCCCGATCCCGACTGGTATCTGCGCGCCAACACCATGGACCTGGACAGCGGACGTGACGTCGGCACCGTGCGCGGCGGCTTGCTGTATTTCAAGGATGTGCCGATCCTGGCGGCTCCCTGGATGTCCTTCGCCCTCTCTGGAGAGCGCAAGTCCGGTGTGCTGCCTCCCACCATTGGCGCGACCAGCACCGGCGGTTTCGAGCTTGCCGTGCCTTATTATTTCAATCTGGCGCCCAACTATGACCTGACGCTGGTGCCCAAGTACATCGCCCGGCGCGGATTGCAGATGGGGGCCGAGACGCGTTACATGGGCGAATCCTACAACGGGGTATTCAACGCCGAAGGCATTCAGGACAGGGTGACGGGAACGGGGCGCTATTCGCTGTCTTCGCGCCATAGCCAAATTCTGGCGCCGGGACTGCAGCTGGATTGGAATCTGAATAAGGCTTCGGACAACGATTATGCGTCGGATTTCTCTCACTCCATCACCGGCAGCACTACGCGTCTATTGCCACGCACTGCCAGCCTGACCTACAGCAGCACCTACTGGACCCTGGTGGGGCAGGTCTCCAAGTACCAGTTGCTACAGGACGTGAACGCCCCCATCGTCAAGCCGTATGACCGTGTGCCGCAGATCACCTTCAACGGCACCCGATACGATATTGGTGGTTTCGATTTCAACACCGTGGCCGACTTCACGCGCTTTTCCAGTGGCGCCCTGGTCGGTGGCGATCGCGCCTACCTGACCCAGTCGGTGTCCTACCCCATCGTGCGGCCGGGTTACTTCATCACGCCCAAGGTCACCCTGGACGCCACCAGCTACAAGCTGAACAATCTCGCGCCGGGCCAGCAGACCAACCTCACGCGCACGGTGCCGACGCTGTCGCTGGATTCGGGGCTGATCTTCGAGCGCGAATCCGACCTGCTCGGGCGCAGCATGACCCAGACGCTGGAGCCGCGCCTGTTCTACGTGCGCACGCCCTACCGCGACCAGACCAAGCTGCCGATCTTCGATTCGGGCCTGGCAGACTTCAACTTCGCGCAGATCTTCAGTGAGAACCGCTTCGTCGGCCACGACCGCATCAGCGACGCCAACCAGTTGACGGCGGCCGTGACCTCGCGCCTGATCGAGGAAAACGGCCTGGAGCGCCTGCGCGCCACCGTGGGCCAGCGTTATTACTTTGCCGACCCCAAGGTCGACCTCACCAGCACCTCGACCACGGCCACCACCACTACGTCCTCCGGCAGCCTGGGCAGCAAGTCCGATCTGCTGCTGGCGCTGGGCGGCCAGATCACGCGGGAATTCTCCACCGACAATACGGTGCAGTACAGCGAGACCTTGCGCCAGATGGTGCGTTCCAACTTCGGGATCCGCTGGCAACCCGCGCCCAAGCGCGTGCTGAACCTGCAATACCGTCTGGACCGCACCTACGTCAATCCCTACACGGGCGTACTCGATCCGCTCAAGCAGGTCGACGTATCGGGCCAGTGGCCGCTGTCCCAGCGTATCTACGCGGTGGGCCGCATCAACTATTCCATTCCCGATCGTACCGTGGCCGAAGGCTTGCTGGGCCTCGAGTACAAGGCCGATTGCTGGGTCTTCCGTGTCGTGGCGCAACGTATCCCCACCTCGTCCACCAAGGCCTCCACGGGCTTCTTCTTCCAGCTTGAACTCAACGGCTTCTCCCAGATCGGCTCCAACCCCATGGACGCCATCAAGAGCAGCGTGCCTGGCTACCAGAAAGTGAACCTGCCAGACTCTACCCCCGGCAACAACTTCTAACCTTTTCGAACCAACGACAGTCCATGCGTAATATGCGTACACCACTCCTCGCAACAACCAAAACAGTGACCGCGCTGCTGTGCATGCTGGGCGTGATCAGCAATGCGCAGGCGCAGTTCGCCACGACCATCATTCCGGTGACTCCGCCAGAGACCTCGGCCCAGCCGGCGCCTGCCAACGGCAAGCCGCCCGCCGCCAGCCCGGCTGCGCCCGCCAAGGCAGCCGCCCCGGCGCCGGCCAAGGCCACTGCAGCCGCGCCCAGCCAGGCGCGCGTGGAGCCCCGTCCGGTCGATTCGATCATGGTCGTGGTCAACAACGAAGTCATTACCCGCCAGGAAGTGGCCGATCGCCTGGCCAGCGTGGTCAAGCGCATGTCCGCGCAGAACGTGCAATTGCCGCCGCGTGACCAACTGGTGCGCCAACTGGTGGAGCGCATGATCGTCGAGCGCGCCCAGGCCCAGATGGCCAAGGAAAACGGTATCGTCGTCGATGACGCCATGCTGGACCGCGCCATGCAGCGCATCGCCGACCAGAACAAGCTGTCCATGGCGCAATTCCGCACCCGTCTGGAAGCCGAAGGCATGAACTACGCCAGCTTCCGCGAAGAGATCCGCCGCGAAATCCTCAGCCAGCGCCTGCGCGAGCGTGAAGTGGATAACAAGGTGGTGGTCACCGAGTCGGAGGTCGACAACTACCTTGCCGCCGAAGCCAACGCCGGCGGCCAGCGCCAGGAACTGGATATCGCCCAGATCCTGATCCGCGTGCCCGAGAACGCCACGCCCGACCAACTGGCCCAGCGCCGCGAGCGCGCCGAGGATGTGCTGCGCCAGCTCAAGACCGGCGCCGACTTCGCCAAGACCGCCGCCGCCTATTCCGACGCCTCCGACGCCCTCTCCGGCGGCGACCTCGGCTGGCGTCCTGCCGACCGCCTGCCGCAGCTGTTCCTGGATGGCGTGGCCAAGCTGCAGGATGGCCAGGTCAGCGGCCTGTTGAAGAGCGGCAATGGCTTCCACATCCTCAAGCTGGTCGGCCGCCGCACGGCGGACGGCGCCCAGGCTGCCGCACCGGCGGTGCAGCAGACCCATGTGCGTCACATCCTCATCAAGGTCAACCAGGTGGTCACCGCCGCCGAAGCCAAGCGCAAGCTGACCGAACTCAAGGAGCGCCTGGATCACGGTTCGGCCACCTTCGAGGAACTGGCCAAGCTGTATTCCAACGACTTGTCCGCCTCCAAGGGCGGCGACCTGGGCTGGGTCTATCCGGGCGATACCGTGCCCGAATTCGAGCGCGCCATGGATCAGTTAAAGCCGGGCGAAGTCAGCCAGCCCATCGAGACGCCGTTCGGCTATCACCTCATCCAGGTGGTCGAGCGCAAGACCGATGACGCTTCCAAGGAGCGCGCCCGCCAGGCTGCACGCCAGGCCATCCGCGAACGCAAGATCGATGAAGCCACCGAAGACTGGATGCGCCAGATCCGCGACCGCGCCTACGTCGAATACCGCAACGACGAATAAGTCCGGCAGCGGGCGCATCTGCGCCCTTGTCCGCGCAAGAGGCCGGCCGCACAGCCGGCCCTTGCATTTTTTGAAGCCCGATATCGTGAGACGCCATGAACCGACCCATCCTCGCGCTGACCTGCGGTGAACCGGCAGGCATTGGTCCCGAGATCTCGCTGCGTGCTGCCTGGGAGCTGCGCCACGAAGTGCGCTGCATCCTCCTGGGCGATGCCGCCCTGCTGGCCCAGAGCGCCTATGAGATCGATGCGCAGATGCGCGTGGCGGCCATCTCCATCCAGGCCTGGCGCAACAGTGGCTTGCCGCATTTCCCCACCGATTGCCTGACCGTCATCGATTGCCCGGTGGCCGAACCCGTCCGTCCTGGCGTGCTGGATGCGCGCAATGGCCGCGCCGTCCTGCAGACACTGGACCTGGCCGTGCAGGGCGCCTTGTCGGGGGCGTTCGCAGCCATCGTTACCGCGCCGCTGCAAAAGAGCACCATCAATGATGCCGGCGTGGCCTTTACTGGGCATACCGAATACCTGGCCGAGGTCACCCACACGCCGCAAGTGGTGATGATGCTGGCCGGCGGCCAGTCGCCCCACCTGCGCGTGGCGCTGGCCACCACCCACCTGGCCTTGAAGGATGTCCCGGCGGCGATTACCGCCGACAGCCTGGCGCGCACGCTGGACATCCTGCACGCCGACCTGCGCAGCAAGTTCGGTATCGCCCGCCCGCGCATCCTGGTCACGGGCCTGAACCCGCACGCCGGTGAGAATGGCTACCTGGGCCGTGAAGAAATCGAGGTCATCAGCCCCGCGCTGGAAGCGGCGCGCGCGCGCGGCATCGACGCGCGTGGACCGTATCCGGCCGACACCCTGTTCCAGCCCAAGTACCTGGAAGACGCCGACTGCGTGCTGGCCATGTACCACGACCAGGGCCTCCCGGTCCTGAAGTTCGCCAGCTTTGGTCATGGCATCAACATCACGCTGGGCCTGCCGCTGATCCGTACCTCGGTCGATCATGGCACGGCCCTCGACCTGGCTGCCGCCGGTCTGGGTCATGCCGACCATGGCAGCATGCTGGTGGCCGTGCGTGCCGCCGCCGACATGGCGCGGCGCCAGAAGCGCGCCTGAATCATCGCAAGAACACTGGAATCCCCATGAAACATATCCCGCGCAAACGCTTCGGCCAGAACTTCCTTACCGATGAGATGGTGCTGCACGACATCATCACGTCCATCGCTCCCGCCGCCGACGACGCCATGGTCGAGATCGGTCCCGGACTGGCTGCCATGACCGCACTGCTGCTGGAAGGACTGCGCCACCTGCACGTGGTGGAACTGGACCGCGACCTGGTCGAACGCCTCAAGAAGCGCTTCGATGCTGCGCGCCTGACGGTGCATTCAGCCGATGCGCTCAAGTTCGATTTTTCCACCATCCCGGTGCCCGAGGGCCGCAAGCTGCGCGTGGTCGGCAACCTGCCCTACAACATCTCCAGCCCGCTGCTGTTTCATCTGGCCGAGATCGCCCCGCAGGTGCAGGACCAGCATTTCATGCTGCAGAAGGAAGTGGTCGAGCGCATGGTGGCCGAGCCGGGCAGCAAAGCCTATGGCCGCCTGTCGGTGATGCTGCAATGGCGCTACCACATGGAATTGCTGTTCGTGGTGCCGCCCACCGCATTCGATCCGCCGCCCAAGGTCGATTCGGCCATCGTGCGCATGATCCCGCTGGCCCAGCCGCTGGCCTGTCAGCAGGCCTTGCTGGAACAGGTGGTGACCAAGGCGTTCTCGCAGCGGCGCAAGGTGATCCGCAATTGCGTGGCCGGCTTGTTCAGCGAGGATGAACTGCGCCAGGTCGGCATCGATCCGCAGGCGCGCCCGGAAGCCGTGCCGATGGAACAGTTCGTGGCCCTGGCCAATCTGCTCGCTGCCCGCCAGCACTGAGGCGCTGAGTTGCCGAGCCGCCTGCAAGGGCAGGGCGGCGGTAATTGTCACAGCCTGTCGTCGAGCCGTAAGAACTGTAACGAAGATTCATATTTGATGGATTCGAACTGAAGCTGGTCTATATTGGAATCGTGCCGCGAGAGTAGACGCCAGAAGCAGAGGGCAGAAAGCGCGGACTTCTTTGACAGGAGCCAATCATGGCCAGCAAAAAAATCGCATCGGTATTGATCGCCACCACCCTTCTTGCCTCGGCTGCCGCCGTGAGCACGCCCGCCATGGCGCATGACCGTGGCGGCAACGGAGTGGCCATCGCTGCCGGGATCATCGGGGCCGTCGCCATCGGTTCCCTGATCGCCAACGCCAACAGCGCCCCGGTATACCAGGCCCCGCCGCAGCAGGTCTACTATGAAGCGCCGCAGCCGGTCTATTACCAGCCGCCGCAACAGGTGGTCTATGAACAGCCGCGCTATTACGCACCGCCGCCGCCCCCGCGCCCGGTGCGCTATGTGGAGCGTACCGAGGTGCGCACCTATCGCTACGATGAACGTCCGGATTACTACTATTACGGACGTTGATTGAAGTGCTGCAAGCGTGACGAGCGCTCATCTGGTCGGTGAGCCCGGCTGACGACATCCAGCCATCTTGAGGAAGACGGACAACCGCAGGGTTGTCCGTTTTTTTGTTGGCGGCCGGTGGGCGACCCATGCCGGCGGGCGGCGCGCAAATGGGGGATAATGTCGTCTTGCTTCACATTAGCTATGAAAAGGAGTCGCCAAGTGAGAATGTTGCATACGATGCTGCGCGTGGGAAATCTGGATCGCTCCATCGATTTCTACACCCAGGTGCTGGGCATGAAGCTGCTGCGCAAGAATGACTATCCCGATGGCAAGTTCACCCTGGCCTTCGTCGGCTATGGCGAGGAGCGCGACCACACCGTGCTGGAACTGACCCATAACTGGGACACCGATTCCTACGACCTGGGCACCGGCTACGGCCACATCGCCATCGAAGTCGACGACGCCTATGCCGCCTGCGATGCGGTCAAGGCCAAGGGCGGCACGGTGACCCGTGAAGCCGGTCCGATGAAGCATGGCAAGACCGTGATCGCCTTCGTCACCGACCCGGATGGCTACAAGATCGAGTTCATCCAGAAGAAGGAACAGTTCGACGCCGCCGACTGAGGCCGCCGTCGGTCAGCCTGCCAGCCCGCTCACGCGGGCTTTTTTCATTCCCCGGCAGGCCCTTGCCTTCAAGCGCATCATCACAAGAACAGCAGGAACGCCAATTGAGTCTCTACCAACTATCCAAAAGCCACCTGCGCCGCCTGTGGGTCGAATACGGCATCCTCTGGAGTGGCGCCGTCATCGTCGGCCTGGTCGCGGTGCTCTACGCCCAGGCCATCGAGATCGGCTTCGGCGTGTTCCGCAGCATCCAACACCGCTCGCCCTGGCTGCCGCTGCTGCTCACGCCAGCCGTCTGCGCGGCTTGCGTATGGCTCACGCGCCGCTACTTCCCGGGCTCCGAAGGCAGCGGCATCCCGCAGGCTATCGCCACGCTGCATGGCGATACCGCCGAGCGCGGCAGCACGCTGCTGTCGCTGCGCGTATTGCTGGGCAAGATCGTGCTGTCGGTGGTGGCCATCGCCGGGGGCATGACCATTGGCCGCGAAGGTCCGACGGTGCAGATTGGCGCGGCCATCATGTACAACCTGCGCCGCCTGTATCCGGCTGGCTACGAGCACATGGAGCGCCGCCTGATCCTGGCTGGCGCCGCCGCCGGTCTGGCCGCCGCCTTCAACACGCCGCTGGCCGGGATCGTGTTTGCCATCGAGGAACTCTCGCGCAGCTTCGAGCAGCGCGCCAGTGGCGTGGTCATCACCACCATCATCTTTGCCGGCCTGGTGGCGCTGTCCATCAATGGCAACTACACCTACTTCGGTTCCATCGCCTTTCCGGGTGAGACCAGTGGCCGCCTGATCCTGGCGGTGATCGTCACGGCCGTGCTCATGGGCGTGGCCGGCGGGCTGTTCTGCTGGCTCATCCTCAACCCCACGCGCTGGATTCCGCCAGCGCTGGTGACATTGCGCACCGAGCGCCCGGTGGCCTTCGCGGCGGTCTGCGGCTTCATCGTCGCCGTCATCGGCGTGGCCGCGGGCGGCGCCACCTTCGGCAGCGGCTACGAGCAGGCGCATGGTTTGCTCAATGATGGCCAGGGGCTGTCGGTGTTCTACCCCTTCCTCAAGTTTGCTTCCATGATCGGTTCCTACCTGCCAGGCCTGCCGGGCGGCATCTTCGCGCCCTCGCTGTCCATCGGCGCCGGCTTCGGCAACCTGCTGCACCTGCTCTTCGGCGGTACCTCGCTCCCCATGCTGGTGGCGCTGGCCATGGTGGGCTACCTGGCGGCCGTGACGCAGTCCCCCATCACCGCCTTCGTGATCGTCATGGAAATGGTCGATGGTCACGCCCTGGTCATTTCGCTGATGGCTACCGCGCTGATCGCCTCGGCGGTCTCCAAGGTGTTCGCACCGCCCTTGTATGAAACCCTGGCGGAGCGCTACCTGAAATCCTGAGATCGGCAGATCGTTTTTCCTGCTGAAATTCGTCAAAACGCTGCGTCAATTTGACGCAGCGTCGAGACAAGCGCGTGCATGGCGCTTTTGCGGCCATCTCCTCGTGCCGTGGCGTCGAACGCGACAATATGTCGCAGCTGCCCATCCTGCCCCTTGTCCATAATCCCGCCTTCCCGTTTGCTCGCAGACGGTATCGATAAAGACAACCACAGGGGATTCCCATGCAATCGACTCCATGCGCCTGCGCCATCGCGCTGGCTTTCACCGTGTGCGGCGATGTGTTCGCAAGCGGTGATGAACAGACGCCGCTGCCTGCCATCACGGTACGCGGCGCCAAGCCCTCCATGACACCACCCAGTGCCGACAGCGCTGCGCTGCTCAATGACCAGCCCGGTTACGCCACCGCCGCCGGAGGCGGTGTATCGGCCTTGCCGGTGCTCAATGGCTTTGCCGCAGATCGCCTCAAGACCCGGCTGGACGGCATGGAAGTCACGGCCGCCTGCGGCAACCAGATGAATGCACCGATGTCGTACATGCCGCCCGCGCAGGTGGGCATGACGCGCGTGATCGCCGGCATCACGCCAGTCAGCGTGGGCGGCGACAGCATCGGCGGCACCATCGAATTGAACTCGCCCGCGCCGCAGTTTGCGAGCCAGCCCGGGCAATGGCTGACCAAGGGTGGTTTCTCGGCGTCGGCACGCAGCGTCAATTCGGAGGTGTCGGCATCGGTCAATGCCACCGTGGCCAGCGACCAGCTCTCCGTGGCCTACGTGGCCAGCCAGTCGCGCGCCGAGAGTTACGTCAACGGCAATGGCGACAAGGTGCTCTCCAGTCTCTACCAGAGCAACAACCATGCGCTCACCCTGGCTGCGCGTGGCGAGGGCCAGCAACTGGTACTGAAGGTAGGCCAGCAATACATTCCCTACCAGGGCTTCCCCAACGAATACATGGACATGACCGGCAACCGCTCCACCTTCGCCAACCTGGGCTACGAGCGCCGCTTCGACTGGGGCAGGCTGTCCGGCAAGCTGTACTGGCAGCGTACCGAGCATGAGATGGGCTTCTTCGGCACCGAACGGCGCGGCAACATGCCCATGCAGACGCAAGGCCGCGACCTTGGTTATGCGTTGCGCGCCGATATCGACCTCGCTGCCGATAGCAGCAGCGTGCTGCGGGTGGGTCATGAATACCATAGCTTCCATCTCGACGACGTCTGGCCGCCGGTGGCCGGCTCGATGATGATGAGTCCGCGCACCTATGTGAATATCAACGGCGGCAAGCGCGATCGTTTCGCACTCTTCGCCGAATGGGAGCATAAGCTCGACGCCCGCTGGAGCACTCTGCTGGGCTTGCGCGACGAACTGGTCAAGAGCGACGCCGGCAATGTGCAGTCCTACGGCACCAACATGATGAACCAACCCGATCTCAATGCCGCCAACGCCTTCAATGCGCGCAGCCACGCCAAGACCGACAACAACATCGACCTGACCGCGCTGGCCCGGCTCGAAGCCGATGCTGGCAGCCGCTATGAATTCGGCTATGCCCGCAAGACCCGCTCGCCCAACCTGTACGAGCGCTATACCTGGGGCCGTGGCGGCATGGCCATGCGCATGACCAACTGGTTCGGGGATGGCAACGGTTACGTGGGCGATATCGATCTCAAGCCTGAAGTTGCGCATACGCTCTCCGGCACGGCCGACTGGCACAGCGAAGATAGCGAGGGCGGTGAGGGCAGTGAGGGTAGTGAGCGCCGCTGGTTCTTCAGGCTCACGCCCTACTTCAGCTACGTCGAGAACTATATCGATGCCGATCCCCTCGGCCGCTTCAATCCCTATCGCGTGGCGGCGGCTTCAGGCGCCTATCTGCAATTCGCTAATCATGACGCTCGCCTCTATGGCATCAACGCCGCGTGGAAATGGCCGCTCTGGCGCGCTGCCGGTCTGGGGGACATCGCCTTTACCGGCAAGGCTGGCCTCACGCGCGGCAAGCGCGTCGATGGGGGCAACCTGTATCACATGATGCCGCTCAACATCCTCGCCGCGCTGGAGCAGACCTGGGGCGCATGGAGCAATCGCGCCGAGCTGAACTACGTCGCGCGCAAGAGCCGGGTGGACAGCAATCGCCTGGAACCGGTCACGGCCAGCTACAGCGTGGTCAATCTCAAGAGCAGCTATCGCTTCAACCAGCACATCAGCGTCACGGCGGGGGTCAGCAACCTGTTCAACCGCAACTATGCCGAGCCGCTGGGCGGCGTCTATCTGGCCGGACTGGCGCAAGCCAGGAGCGGCAGCCTGCAAGCCTTGCCGGGCTATGGACGGTCGCTGGATGTGGGGGTGAACGTGAGTTTCTGAGCGAGCGCACCGGGTACAAGGCGGCGCGGGCCATGCCGCTCAGAAGATTGGCATGGTCTCCGGCGCACTGTCGCGCAGCGCCTTCTTGGCGGACTCGAATTCGGGGAAGATCGATTGCACCGTAGCCCAGAAGCGCGGGCTGTGGTTCATCTCGCGCAGATGCGCCAGTTCGTGGGCGATCACGTAGTCGATCAGCGGCAGGGCGAAATGCATCAGCCGCCAGTTCAGGCGGATGCGCGCATCCGAGGTGCAGGAGCCCCATTGGGTGGTGGCCGAGGACAGGGCGTAGGAGCGATATTGCACGCCCAGTTTCTCGGCGTAGATCATGAGCCGCTTGCCGAACAATTCTTCGGCGCGCGCCTGTATCCAACCCTGCACGCGATCCTTCAACTGTTGCTCGCCAGCGTCGGCGGGCAGGCTGATGTTGAGCTCGCGCGTGAGCTCATCCAGGTACACCGCCTGGCGCTGCCCGGTGCGGATGCGCAGGGTGATGTCGCTGCCCAGGTAGGGCAGGGTGGCGCCGTCGCGCCATTGCATCTGCGGTTGCAGGCGGCGCGCCGAACGCTCGCGGCGCTCGTTGAGCTTGGAGAGGATCCAGCGCTGCTTTTCACGGATGGCGTTGTCGATCTCGGCCAGCGTCACCCATTTGGGCGCGGTCACGCGCAAGCCCTCGTCGCTGACCAGAAAACCGATGGTGCGACGCTTGGAGCGCAGCAGGGCGAAGTCGATGGTGTGCTCGCCCAGCTGGATACGGCGCTTGCCATCGGCCGGCCGGGCGCTGGGCGGCGCCAGCAGCGGGCTGGCGGGCGCCGGTACGTCGGGGATCAGGGGCGTGGGCAGCGGCGCGGCGTGGACCACCGGATTGGGGGTGACGATGAGCGGCGGCTGTACGGTCGGTGAAGGCAGGGCCGGGCCAGGATCGGCCATGGGCGCTGCCGTCGCGGAGGGCGCAGGAGCTGGCGCCGCAAACAAGTCCAGTTGCAGCGAGAGCTGGTCGGGATTGGGCTTGGGTTTGCGGAGCAGTATCAAGGCAGTGGCGGCGTCCTGTGTTGCTGTTGGCTAAGGATCAAGACCGTGCAGCATCGCTGGAAGTAGCGGCTGAAGCGGCTGGCCGGGGCGCGCTGTTTTTATAGACGTCCGGCGAAATCACGCGCATCTCGGATTCTATCCAATTTTCGACGCGCTCGTTCAACTCCTGGGGATTCAAGCCTTCCGGTGAAATCGGCTTGCCGATGGATACCGTGATAAGCCCCGGTTTCTTGATGAAGCTGCCCTTGGGCCAGCATTGGCCGGAGTTCATCGCGATAGGCACGACCAGCGTGTTGGTTTCCACCGCCAGGCGCGAACCGCCGGCCTTGTACTTGCCCTGCGAGCCTACGGTGGTGCGCGTGCCTTCGGGGAACATCATGATCCACTGGCCATCGCGCAGACGACGCGTGCCGTGCTCCAGCACCTGGGCAAAGGCGTCGCGACCCTTCTTGCGGTCGATCGGGATCATGCGCAGCAGGGCGATGCCCCAGCCGAAGAAGGGAACGTAGGTCAGTTCCTTCTTGAACACGAACACCAGCGGACGCGGCATGTTGATGACGTAGAAGATGGTCTCCCAGGCCGACTGGTGCTTGGAGAGCAGGATCACCGGGGCGTCCGGGAGGTTTTCGGCGCCGCGGATCTCGTAACGGATGCCGCAGATCACGCGCGCCGTCCAGATCACGAAGACGTTCCAGCGCGAGGTCCACCAGTAGCGCTGGGCATAGGGGAAGGGCGCCGACAGCAGGCAGGCGAAGGACCAGATGATGGTGGCCACGGCCATGAGGGCCATGAAGACCACCGAACGAAGAATCAGGACAAGGCGCAAAATCGTTTCTCCCATGCCTTAGGCATGTTGATGTTGTGAATGGACAGGCTCCGCAGCCAAGCGGATGGCCCGCACTATACCGAAACGCCGACCACCGGTTTCAGGATGAAATCAACCACGGCCGATAAATCCGGGAAGACCAGCGTGCCCGGCGGCAAGCCGCCCTTGGCCTGGGTCTTCTCGCCCTTGCCGGTCAGCACCAGGCAGGGTGCGCAACCGGCCACGTAGCCGGCCTGCAGGTCGCGCAGCGAATCGCCCACCGTGACCACGCCGCCGCGCAGGCTGATATTGAAACGCTTGGCGATCTCATGGAACATGCCCGGCTTGGGCTTGCGGCAATCGCAATTGTCATCGGCCGAGTGCGGGCAGAAGAACACTGCATCGATGTCCGCGCCCGCCTGCTGGGCGGCGGTGTGCATCTTCTGGTGGATGGCGTTGAGGGTCTTGATGTCGAACAGGCCGCGCGCCACGCCCGACTGGTTGGTCGCCACCACCACCCGGTAGCCGGCCTGGTTCAGGCGCGCAATGGCTTCCAGCGATCCCTTGATGGGGATCCACTCGTCGGGCGACTTGATGAAGGCGTCCGAATCCTGGTTGATGACGCCATCGCGATCGAGGATGATCAATTTCATGCCTGCGGCTTCCCTTCATGAACACCGCCGCGCAGGAACAGGCCCATGCGCGGCGGAGCGGTACTGCAAAAACGGCTGGTGGCGCAGGTCTTACGCCGCCAGCTTGGAGATGTCGGCGACCTGGTTGAGCATGCCGTGCAGCGCCGCCAGCAAGGCCTGGCGGTTCTTGCGCAGTTGCTCGTCCTCGGCATTGACCATGACGTCGTTGAAGAAGGCGTCGACATTCTGGCGCAGCTGCGCCAACGCCTTCAAGGCCCCGGCAAAGTCGCCCTTGGCGTAGGCCGCCTCGACCTGCGGGCGGGTGGTCTGCATGGCCGCGAAGAGACCTTGCTCGGCCGCTTCCTGCAACAGGCTTTCCTGCACAGCGCCATGAGCGTCGATGGCCACGCCCTCGATCTTCTTGAGGATGTTGGTGATGCGCTTGTTGGCCGCAGCCAGCGCCTCGGCTTCGGGCAGGGCGGCGAAGGCTTGCACGGCTTGCAGACGTTCCACCACGTTGTCCAGCACCTCGGGTTGCTGCGCCACCACGGCTTCCACTTCGTTCTGCGCAAAGCCGCGCTCGCGCAGCAGGCCGCGCAGGCGATCGTAGATGAAGGCTTGCACGTCGGCGCGCGGATCCTTGAAGTTGGCGTTGCCGGCGAACAGTCCGGTGGCCGCATCCAGCAAGGCCGTCAGCGACAGCGGCAGGCGCTTTTCCACCAGCATGCGCAGCACGCCCAGGGCGTGACGGCGCAGGGCGAAGGGGTCCTTGTCGCCGGTGGGCTGCAGGCCGATGCCCCAGATGCCGACCAGGGTTTCCAGCTTGTCGGCCAGGGCCACGGCGGTGCCGGTGGCGGTGGTCGGCAGGGCGTCGCCGGCAAAGCGCGGTTGGTAGTGTTCGGAGGCGGCCAGTGCGACTTCGTCGGCTTCGCCATCGTGACGCGCATAGTATGTGCCCATGATGCCTTGCAGCTCAGGGAACTCGCCCACCATGTCGGTGAGCAGGTCGGCCTTGGCCAGCAGCGCGCCGCGCTCGGCCAGCTTGACGTCGCCGCCCAGCAGGCTGGCAATCTTGCCGGCCAGCGCCTGCACGCGCTCGGTGCGCTGCAGCTGGTTGCCCAGCTTGTTGTGATAGACCACGTTGGCCAGTTGCGGCACGCGCTCGGCCAAGGTCTTCTTCTTGTCCTGCTCGAAGAAGAACTTGGCGTCCGACAGGCGCGGGCGCACCACGCGCTCGTTGCCGCCGATGATGTGTTCGGGATGCGCGGTCTCCAGATTGGAGACGATCAGGAAGCGCGAACGCAGACGGCCGTTGGCATCGGTCAGCGCAAAATATTTCTGGTTGGTCTGCATGGTCAGGATCAGGCATTCCTGCGGCACGGCCAGGAATTCGTCCTCGAACTTGCATTCATAGACCACCGGCCACTCCACCAGCGCAGTGACTTCATCCAGCAGCGCTTCGGGCATCAGCACCTGGTCGGCGCCGGCCTTGGCCAGTAGCGCGGCGCGGATCTTCTCGCGGCGCTCGGTGAAGCTGGCGATGACGTTGCCTTGCTGGGCCAGGGATTCCACATAGGCGTCGGGCGCAGCGATCTGCAGCGCGCCGGCAGACAGGAAGCGATGGCCCAGCGTGGTGCGGCCCGCATCCAGGCCCAGCGTATTGATCGGCACCACATCGTTGCCCAGCAGCGCCACCAGATAGTGGGCTGGACGAACGAAATGCACCGTCTCGCCGGCGGCGCGGCCGAACTGGCGCTGGTAGCTCATCACCTTGGGGATGGGCAGCTTGGACAGGCTCTCGTCGAGTGCCGCCTGCAGGCCCACGGCCAGGGCCGAACCCTTGGCGGTATAGGTGTAGAAGAAGCTCTCGGCCTTGCCATCCTGGGCGCGTTCCAACTGGTCCGGCGTGATCACGGTGGCGCCCGTGGAGGCGGCCAGGGCGGCCAGCTTCTTCACCAGCGGCGCCGACGGGCGGCCTTCGGCGTCCAGGGCGACGCTCACCGGCAGCACTTTTTCGCGGATCGACTTGTCCGGCGAGGCGGCGCACACCTGGGTGATGGAAACGGCCAGGCGGCGCGGGGTCGCATAGGCGGTGGCGGTGGCATCAGCGTCGAGATAGCCGCGGCTTTGCAGGCCATTGAAGATGCCCGTGGCGAAGGCATCGCCCAGCTTGGCCAGAGCCTTGGGAGGCAGTTCTTCGGTGACGAGTTCTACGAGGAGTGTCTGGTTCATGTTGTCAGTCTTGCTGTCTTGCTCGGGACGCCCGCCCACGCAGGGGCCGGCGCCGCATCATGTCATGGCGTTGCGCTTCAGGCCGCAGCCTTGGCCGGACCCTGGCCCAGCATCGGGAAGCCCAGGCGCTCGCGCGATTCGAAGTAGGCCTGCGCCACCGCCCGCGAGAGATTGCGGATGCGGCCGATGTAGGCCGCGCGCTCGGTGACCGAGATGGCGCCACGGGCGTCGAGCATGTTGAAGGTGTGGGCGGCCTTGAGGACCTGTTCGTAGGCCGGCAGCGCCAGCGGCACTTCCATGAGGCGCTTGGCTTCGGCTTCGTAGTTGGAAAACAGCGAGAACAGGAACTCGGTGTTGGAATACTCGAAGTTGAAGGTGGATTGCTCCACTTCATTCTGGTGGAACACGTCGCCATAGGTCAGGTGCTTCTTGACGCCGTTCTCCATCCATTCGGTCCAGACCAGGTCATAGACGTTTTCCACGCCCTGCAGGTACATCGCCAGACGCTCGATGCCGTAGGTGATCTCGCCCAGCACCGGCTTGCAGTCCAGGCCGCCGACCTGCTGGAAGTAGGTGAACTGGGTCACTTCCATGCCGTTCAACCACACTTCCCAGCCCAGGCCCCAGGCGCCCAGGGTGGGGTTTTCCCAGTCGTCCTCGACGAAGCGCACGTCATTCTGCTTCAGGTCCAGGCCCAGCGCTTCCAGCGAACCCAGGTACAGGTCCAGGATGTTTTCCGGCGCCGGCTTCAACACCACCTGGTACTGGTAGTAGTGCTGCATGCGGTTGGGATTCTCGCCATAGCGGCCATCCTTGGGACGGCGCGACGGCTGGACGTAGGCGGCGCGCCACGGTTCCGGGCCGATCGCGCGCAGGAAGGTCGCGGTGTGCGAGGTGCCGGCACCGACTTCCATGTCGTAGGGTTGCAGCAGTGCACAGCCCTGGGCGTCCCAATATTCTTGCAACTTGAGGATGATTTGTTGAAATGTCAGCATCGTGTGTGGTTGCCTGGCGAACCGGCGGAGGAATTGCGAAAACCTTGGATTTTAGCGCCTTTTGGGGCGTTTGACCCGGTTTTGCCGGGTCGGCGTCTCAGCGTCTGGGCATCAATGGCGGATGCGCGCAGCCTTGTTGCGGCCCCAGGCCAGCAGCAGCATGAGCAGGGCCAGGCCCAGCACCAGCTTGTTGCCCAGCAGAATGTAGGGGGTCTGGCCGCCATAGCCTTGCACCGTGGCCGACAGCACGCCGCGGGTGTAGGGCGGCAGTTCGCTGGTGGCGCCGCCCGGCAGGATCACCGCGGTCGCTCCGGTGTTGGTGGCGCGTAGCATCGGACGGCCCGTCTCCAGCGTGCGCATCTGCGAGATCTGCAGATGCTGGGGCAGGGCGATCGAATTGCCGAACCAGGCGATGTTGGACAGGTTCAGCAGCACGCTGGCCTCCGGCTGGGCGGCGCGATAGGCCGCGCGCAACTGGCCGGCGATTTCCTCGCCGAACAGGTCTTCGTAGCAGATGTTGGGCAGCACCCATTGGTCTTTCACGCCAAAGGGCGATTGCACCGGCGCACCGCGCGTCATGTCGCCCAGCGGGATGTGCATCATGTCGACGAACCAGCGGAAACCCGGCGGGATGAATTCACCGAAGGGCACCAGATGATGCTTGTCGTAGCGATAAGGCAAGAACGCCGACCCCATGCCCGGCCCGAAGCCCAGCACCGAGTTGGCGTACAGCTGCGGCCCGTCGGAGAGGGGAATACCCAGCGCCAGATGGCTGCCGCTGACCTGTGCAAAGCGGGCGATGCGCTCCAGGTAGTCCGGCGGCAACTGCTGCGGCAACAGTGGAATGGCGGTCTCGGGCGTGGCGATCAGGTCGGCCGGGGCCGCGCTGATCATCTGCTCATACATGCCCAGCGTGGCCACCAGGGCATCGTTGGAGAATTTCATTTCCTGCGGGATATTGCCCTGCAAGAGCCGCACCGAGATCGGCTGCCCTTGCGGCGCAGTCCATTTCACCAGGCGCAGCGCCACGCCGCCAGCGCAGAGCAGGGCCGCTGCGCACAGCGGCAGGATGATGCGCTGGCCGGTGCCGGCCACGCCCTTGCGGGACAGGCCCATCCACAACAGGGCCAGGCTACCCGCGATCAGGGCGGCGATCCAGCCGACCAGGTAGACCCCGCCCACGGGCGCAAAGCCGGCCAGCGGCCCGGCGGTATGGGCATAGCCCGAGACCAGCCAGGGAAAACCCGTAAAGACCCAGCCGCGCGCCCATTCCATCAGCGCCCACAGCGCCGGCAACATGAACAGCGCCAGCACCAGCGGCGAGGACGACCAGCGTGTGCGCAGCCAGCTGGCCGCCGCCGTCGCCGCGCCCGCGTACAGGCCCAGATAGAGCGCCAGCAAGCCCACGGCCAGCGCCGCCATCCAGGCCGGCATGCCGCCGTAGTCGTGCATGCTGATGTAGAGCCAGTGCACGCCCGCTGCAGCCCAGCCAAAGCCGTACAGCCAGCCGCGCAGGAACTGGCTGCGCATGCTCGCCTGCGGTTGCGCCAGCACGCCGTGGAACAGCCAGGCCAGCGCCAGGATCTGCAAGGGCCACAGCTTGAAGGGCGCAAAGGCAAACACATTGATGGCGCCCGCGGCCACCGGCATCAGCAGCCAGGCGGCCGCGCCCAGGCGACCGCGCGCGGCGGTCTGCCCGTGCGGGAGGCGCAGGTCGTGAGGGGAGGGGGAATTCACAATCGGACCGGCAGGATCAGGTGCTATTCGTCGCTGGCTGGCGCCGGTGGCAATTGCGAGACCAGCAACACATGCACCTGGCGCGCATCGGCGCGCAGCACTTCGAAGTGCAGGCCGTCGATATCGAACTCGTCGCCCTTGCGCGGCACCCGGCCCACATGGTTGGCCACCAGGCCGCCGATGGTGTCGGCGTCGTCGTCGGAGAAGCGGCTGCCCACTTCCTCATTGAACTGCTCGATCTCGGTGAGCGCCTTGACGCGCCAGCGCGCGCCGTGCGGGCCATCCTTCAAGGCCAGCACATTGTCCTCGGCTTCGTCGAAATCGTATTCATCCTCGATGTCGCCGACGATCTGTTCCAGCACATCCTCGATGGTGATCAGGCCAGCCACGCCGCCGTATTCGTCCACCACCACGGCCATGTGGTTGCGGTTGGCGCGGAAATCGCGCAGCAGCACATTCAGGCGCTTGGATTCGGGAATGAAGATGGCCGGGCGCAGCATGTCGCGCACATCAAAGGATTCTTCGGCGTAATAGCGCAGCAGGTCCTTGGCCAGCAGGATGCCGACCACCTTGTCGCGTTCGCCATCGACTGCCGGGAAGCGCGAGTGCGAGGTCGCCAGCACCTCGGGCATCCAGGTTTCGATGGGCTTGGAAATATCGATGGTGTCCATCTGCGAGCGCGGGACCATGATGTCGCGCACGGCCAGGTCGGACACCTGGAACACGCCTTCGATCATCGACAGCGCATCGGCATCGATGAGATTGCGCTCGTGGGCATCGTGCAGCACTTCGAGCAGTTCTGCCCGGTTTTCGGGTTCGGGGGAAATCAGTGCGGTGAGTCGTTCGAACAGGGAACGATGGGGTTTAGCGTCAGACTTGACGCTACTAGGGTGATCTTGCATGGCGTTAGGCGCGAGCCCGACGTAGTTTCGAAGAGCCATAGGATACAACAATTATGTGACAAGTCCACTAAAGGGCCGGCCAGAGCGGCCTGCCCCGCGTGTTCATCAGCGTCTTCTTGCCCGCCGGAAAGCACGGCCGCCGGATACGGATGCGTGCGTGCAAAAAAAAGCCGGCATCACGGATGCCGGCAAGGACTTCATCAGGGAAACGGTATCGCTCTTGCGCTAACTGTTTGTTGCGGTTGCTGCTGCGGCAGCCCGGTCTGGGCTGCGTGGTCTCATGCGTAGCTGAGGGCTTCCATATGTACCGGTCCGGACACGGCAGCGTCCTCCCGTTCTGCCGAGCGCAGGTGCTGGGGCGCATTCTGAGCGCGGCTGAGCTTGAAGATGCTGACCACTTCCGTCAGCGCCACGCTCTGCTGTTGCATCGAGGCGGCGGCGGCCGCGGCTTGCTCGACCAGGGCGGCGTTCTGCTGGGTGGCTTCGTCGATCTGGGCCACGGCGCGGTTGATCTGTTCCAGGCCGCTGGTCTGCTCGGCGCTGGCGGCGCTGATGTCATGCATGATATGGGTCACGCTCTTGATGCTTTCCACCACTTCATGCATGGTCGAACCGGCCTCGCTGACCTGCTTTTCACCGGTGACGACCTTGGCGACGGATTCATTGATGAGCGCTTCGATTTCCTTGGCGGCCACTGCCGAACGTTGCGCCAAGGTGCGCACCTCGGACGCCACCACGGCAAAGCCGCGTCCCTGTTCACCGGCACGGGCGGCTTCCACAGCGGCGTTCAAGGCCAGGATATTGGTCTGGAAGGCGATGCCGTCGATGACGCTGATGATGTCCACGATCTTGTGCGAGGACGCGCTGATGGAGTTCATGGTGTCGACCACGCGGCCCACGGCGGCACCGCCCCGGGCAGCCACTTGCGAAGCGTTGTCGGCCAGGCGGTTGGCTTCACGGGCATTGTCGGCGTTCTGCTTGACGGTGGCGGTGAGCTGCTCCATCGCCGAGGCGGTTTCCTGCAGGGAACCAGCCTGTTGTTCGGTACGGTTGGACAGGTCCATGTTGCCTTGCTTGATTTCATCGGAGGCCACGGCAATGGTGTCGGTGCCCTGGCGCACTTCGCCGACGATGTTCACCAGGCTGTCGTTCATGCCCTTGAGGGCGCTCATCAGCTGGCCCAGCTCATCCTTGCTGGTGACTTCGATGCGGCTGCCCAGGTCACCCGATTGCACGCTCTGCGCCACGCTCACGGCCTGGGCCAGCGGACGGGAGATCGAGCGGGTCAGCAGCCAGGCCACCATGCCGCCCAGCGTCAGGGCTGCCAGGCTGGCTGCCAGCATGGTCCACTTGGCCAGGGTATAGGCGGCTTCGGCCTCTTCCACGTTGGCTTCGGAATTCTTGCGCAGCAGCTTGTTGAATTGTTCGACCTGGGCGATGACGCGGTTGAGGATGGGCATGCAATCCTTGACCAGCGAAGCGCGCGCAGCCTCGGTTTGTTGCGAGGTGGCCAGCTTGACGATATTGACCGCCACCGGCAGGTATTGCGCTTCCAGCTGGCGCAGCTTCTCCAGCATCTCGCGTTCCTGCGGCGAGCTGGCCGGATGCTGCATCAGGCGGCCCAGTTCGGCCATGCCGGCATCGATGTCCTGTTGCGACGAACCGACCAGGTCCAGGTCGTTCTTTTGATCTGCAGCAGACTGCACCAAGGTCAGGTTGCGCGCGGCGATGGCGCGTAGGCCGACGGCGAATTGCACTTTGGACAAGGCTTCCAGCTTGCCCTCATCGACGGAGGTCAGGAAGACGATACGATCGTTCAGGCGCGACACTTGCTGCAGGCCGAAGGCGGCGACCGCCACCAGCAGGATGAGTACGGCGGCAAAGCCAAGGCCAAGACGATGGCCGATCTTCAAGTTCTTCATGACAACCTCCCCGAAATAAGTTTTTGTTTGGTATGGGAGGCATTCTTGTTCAGTACAGCCATGATTCCTATCGGGGTTTTCCTGAAATGCGGGAAAAGATTGGCGTATGCACAGCCGTATTGTTGATATGGCGACATCAAAAGAATCGTTTACTGATCGCAAATGCATCATCGATCAATTTTTCGATAGGCAGAGTGGCAAATGATGACTGCCTGGCCATCCGCGCATCGCAAAAAAAAACGGCCTGCCGTAGCAGACCGTCTTCGGGACCCTTTTTCCTGATCACCAGATCATCAGATCATCAGATCATCACGCCTTCATCGCGCGGCATAGGGATTGGCATAACCCAGACCAGCCAGGATCTCGGTTTCCAACGCTTCCATCTCGTCGGCTTCCTCATCGTCCTCGTGGTCATACCCCTGTGCATGCAGCACGCCATGCACCACCAGGTGGGCGGTATGTTCTTCCACGCTCTTCTTCTGCTCAGCCGCTTCCTTCTCCAGCACATCGGTGCAGAAGATGATGTCGGCCTCGGTCACTTCGCTGTCTTCATCTTCTGTATAGGCAAAGGTCAGCACATTGGTGGCGTAGTCCTTGCCGCGATAGTCGCGGTTGAGGTCGCGGCCCTCTTCGCTGCCCACGAAGCGCAGCGTCAGCTGGGCCGGCGCGAACAGGGCGGCTTGCACCCAGCGGCGCAGCAGGGTGGTGGTGATGGTCTTCTTGAGACGCTCATCGGCATATTGCACTGAGAGCGTGAGTTTATGTTTTGGCATGGCGCGGCTTGGCAGACTTGGTCAGGAGGTTGGTAGCAGTGCGGGCGGTAGCGCGCGCGGTATCGGGTTTGCTGTTGCCAGCGGCGTCATAGGCATCGACGATGCGCGCGACCAGCGGATGGCGCACCACGTCGGCGCTGGTGAAGCGCGAGAAGGCGATGCCGCGCACCTCGTGCAGCACCGAGATCGCATCGACCAGGCCGCTCTTCTGGCCATGGTGCAGATCGACCTGGGTGACGTCGCCGGTGATGACGGCCTTGCTGCCGAAACCGATGCGGGTCAGGAACATCTTCATCTGTTCCGGCGTGGTGTTCTGCGCTTCGTCGAGGATGATGAAGGCGTGGTTGAGCGTGCGGCCGCGCATGTAGGCCAGCGGTGCGATCTCGATGGCCTGCTTCTCGAAGAGCTTCTGCGTGCGATCAAAGCCCAGCAGGTCGTACAGCGCGTCATACAGCGGACGTAGATAGGGATCGACCTTCTGCGCCAGGTCGCCCGGCAGGAAGCCCAGGCGCTCGCCCGCTTCCACCGCCGGGCGCGTGAGCACGATGCGTTGCACGGCGTCGCGTTCCAGCGCATCGACCGCGCAGGCCACGGCCAGGTAGGTCTTGCCGGTGCCGGCCGGACCCACGCCGAAGGTAATGTCGTGTTCCAGGATGGCGTTCAGGTACTGGCTCTGGTGGGGCGTGCGACCGCGCAGGTCGTGCTTGCGGGTCTTCAGTACCGGGCTTTCGGGCAGCGGATCCTGGCTGTCCTTGTCTTCCTCGACCGCAGCTGCTACGGCGGCCTTGCCACGGCGCGCCGGCAAGGGCGGCAGGCCCGCTTCTTCATCGGCGGCGGCGTTGGCGCGCTGCTCGACCAAGGCCAGCTGGATATCATCCACCGCCACCGGGCGGTCGGCCTTGTCGTAGAAGCGCTCCAGCACTTCCACGGCGCGCTCGGCATTGGTGCCGGTGACGATGAAGCGGTCGCCGCGACGGAAGATGGTCACATCCAGCGCCGCCGAGATCTGGCGCAGGTTTTCATCGAGCGCACCGCACAGGTTGGCCAGGCGCTTGTTGTCCAGCGGCTGGGGCGTGAAGTGGTGAGGCTGGTTGGGGATCTTTTTCAATGCACGATTCCGGTTAGGGGGAGGGATTGAAACATCAATGCTGGGTCACGATCTCGCCGCGCAGCGAGAAGGGGAAGGCTTCGGTGATGCTGACCTCGATGATCTGTCCGATCAGGCGCTGGCCGTTCGGGCCGCCATCGAAGTTGACCACGCGATTGCTTTCGGTACGGCCCTGCAGTTCATGCTCGCGGCGCTTGGAGACGCCTTCCACCAGCACACGCTGCACGGTCCCGACCTGGGCCGCACTGATCCTGGCGGCATTGTCGTTGAGCGCGGCCTGCAGGCGCTGCAGGCGGGCCAGCTTGACTTCCTGCGGGGTGTCGTCCGGCAGGTTGGCCGCCGGCGTGCCAGGACGCGCGCTGAAGATGAAGGAGAAACTGTTGTCAAAGCCCACATCGGCCACCAGCTTCATGAGCGCCTCGAAATCTTCCTCGGTCTCGCCAGGGAAGCCGACGATGAAGTCCGACTGCACCGTGATATCCGGACGCACCTTGCGCATGCGGCGGATCACCGACTTGTATTCCAGCGCCGTATAGCCGCGCTTCATGGCCGCCAGCGTGCGGTCCGAGCCGTGTTGCGCGGGCAGGTAGAGGTGGTTGCACAGCTTGGGCACCTTGGCGTAGGTGTCGATCAGGCGCTGCGAGAATTCCTTGGGATGGCTGGTCACGAAGCGGATGCGCTCGATGCCGGGCAGCTCGGCGATGTATTCGATCAACAGCGCGAAGTCGGCAATCTCGCCATCTTCCATCACACCGCGATAGGCGTTGACGTTCTGGCCCAGCAGCATGATTTCCTTGACCCCCTGATCGGCCAACCCGGCCACTTCGGTCAGCACATCCTCGAAGCGGCGCGAGACTTCCTCGCCGCGGGTGTAAGGCACCACGCAATAGCTGCAATACTTGCTGCAACCTTCCATGATGGAGACATAGGCCGTGGCCCCTTCCACGCGCGCCGGCGGCAGGTGGTCGAATTTCTCGATCTCGGGGAAGCTGATATCGACTTGCGGGCGACCACTGTAGCGCCGCTCCGAAATCATCTGCGGCAAGCGGTGCAGGGTCTGCGGGCCGAACACCATGTCCACGAAAGGCGCGCGCTTGATGATGGCCTCGCCTTCCTGCGAAGCCACGCAGCCGCCCACGCCGATCAACAGCGCGGGATTGTTCTTCTTCAGCGCGCGCAGCCGGCCCAGGTCGGAAAACACCTTTTCCTGCGCCTTTTCGCGGATGGAACAGGTGTTGAGCAAGATCACGTCCGCCTCTTCCGGGCGGTCGGTCTTGATCAGGCCATCGGAGGCATTGAGCACGTCAGCCATCTTGTCCGAGTCGTACTCGTTCATCTGGCAGCCGAAGGTTTTGATGAATACTTTTTTCTGCATAGATCGTTATCAGGCCATGAGCGCCATGAGCGCGGGGAAAACGCATGCCAACATGCGCGCGCCGGCGTGGCGGAGGGCGGTGAGCCGCTGCCACCGGCTGCGGATGCGCTCTTGCCAGACAGGAAGAACCTCCCTTGCAGCGGGGCAGGAGCCCGTTTCCGGAGGAACGCGATTATAGCACCGCAAGCCGCGCCGGGCGGGGCGGGCAGGCGGCCGGCCGGGCTTGCGGCAGGGCGCTCACAGTTCCCCGCAGCAAGCCTGCAACCACTCCAGCACGGCGCGCAGCCTGGGCAAGGCCTTGAGGTCGCGGTGGAACACCGCCCACAGCTCCCGCACCAGTTGTGGCGTGCTCTCCACAGTCTGCAGCTCAGGCGCCAGCAGATAGCTGGGCAGCAAGGCCAGCCCGACCCCGGCGCGCGCCGCCATGCATTGCGCCACCAGGCTGGCGCTGCGCAGGCGCACCGGGTTGCCGTCGGCGTGGGCGGCCAGCCAGCGCGTCTCGGGGATGTCCGGCACGCTGTCGTCATAGCCGATCACCGGGGCGCTGCCGCGCTGGTGACGCCAGGCCGCCACCTGATCGGCGGTGCCGCACAGGTAGAAGCGCACCACGCCCAAGCGCCGCGCGATCAGCTCACCGTCCTGCGGGCGGGCAAAACGCAGGGCCAGGTCGGCTTCGCGCCGGGCCAGGCTCAAGGTCTGGTGGCCCATGGCCAGTTCGATGTCCAGGGCCGGCCATTGCTGCAACAGGCTGGGCAGGCGCGGGGCCAGGAACAGGGTACCCATGGCATCGGTGCAGGCCAGGCGCAGCTTGCCCTCCATGCGCAGGTCTTCGCCGGCCAGGGTGCGCGCCAGCTGGCGGGTCTGGTCCTGCATGGCGCGCGCGGCCGCCAGCACGCTCTCGCCCAGGCGGGTCAGTTCGATATCGTCGGCGCGGCGGATGAACAGGGGCGCGGCCAGGGTCTGCTCCAGCTGCTGCAGGCGCCGGCCGATGGTGGCATGGGTCACGCCCAGCACGCGCGCCGCGCCCGAGAAGCTGCCCGCATCGACGAAGGCGGCGAAGCTGCGCAGGCTTTCCCAGTCGGCATGCAGGGCTGCCCGTGCAGCATGGTGGCGGGAGGCGGGACGGGATGCGGGGCGGGCTGTTAATTTTTTCACAGTCAGATGGCGATCACGTTGAATGGTGGTGCGAATTTTATCGGACTAAGATGCCTGCATCCCGCTTCGTCCTCTTTTCAGCAAGGAGTTTTCCATGAGCACACCCCAGACCCTGATCCAGATCGCCGGTGGTTCGCCACGCGCCGCCACCTGGCAGGAAGCCGCGCTGGTCATCATCGACCACCAGACCGAATACACCACTGGCCGCGCACCCCTGGCCGGCATCGGCGCAGCCGTCGCCGAAGTCGCTCTCCTGCTGGAACACGCGCGTGCTGCCGCTGCGCCGGTGATCCATGTGGTCCATCACGGCAAGCCGGGCGGCGCCATGTTCGATCCCCAGGGGCCGCATGTGGCCATCATCGACGGCGTGCAGCCGCAGCCGGGCGAGGCGGTCATCACCAAGGGCCTGCCCAATTCGTTCGCCGGCACCACCCTGGATGAGACCCTGAAGAAGACCGGCCGCAAATCGCTCATCATTGCCGGCTTCGCCACCCACATGTGCGTGAGCGCGACGGTGCGCTCGGCGCTGGACCATGGCTATGCCTGCACGGTCGTGGCCGCCGCCTGCGCTACCCGCGACCTGCCTGATCCGCTGGGCGGGCCGGCGCTATCGGCAGCCGAGATCCAGCGCGTGGCGCTGGCTGAGCTGGCCGATCGCTACGCCACCGTGGTGGCCCATGCGGGGCTGTTGCCAGCAGTCTGAGAACGCTTTATCAGCACAGGGGAGGACGCATCTGCGTCCTCTTTTTTTTGCGTTCACTGCGCGACTTATCGAGAAGCGGATCGATATCGCCGTTTTGCTCACAAAATTTCATCACGTTGACGGCGCGGAACTAGCAATAATTAGAAATTGAAACCAAGAATCAGTGGAGACAAGGAACAAGCGCAGGTTCATGCGTTAGTTTATCGGCTGCCCAAAAACCACCCTGATCCGGCGCCATCGACTGCAATAGCAGGACCGGCGCGGCTCATGGGCTGGGAAAGAAGATCGGAGCATGCGCGCACCAGGCGTGTTCCCTAACAGAATGCAGATGCTGCATTCGCTTTGCCGAAACGGCAGCAGCCCAACAAGGATAGATCGAAGATGATGTCGGCAGTCTATCGCGACAGGGTGCAAGCCCTGCTCGCCAGTGGTCAACGCAAGATACTGGGCATCGCCGGCGCGCCCGGCAGCGGCAAGTCCACCCTGGCCCAGGCCTTGCTGGAACAGGCCGGGGAGCGCGCGGTGGTGCTGCCCATGGATGGCTACCATCTCGCCAATGCCGAGCTGGCGCGGCTGGGACGCGCCGCCCGCAAAGGCGCGGAGGACACCTTCGACAGCGCCGGCTACGTGGCGCTGCTGAGCCGCCTGCGCAGCCAGGGCGGCGATGAACTCATCTACGCGCCGCAATTCCTGCGCGAGATCGAGGAAGCCGTCGCCGGCGCCATCCCCATTCCGCCCAGCACCCAGCTCATCATCACCGAAGGCAACTACCTGCTGCTCGATCGCGGCCACTGGGCGCGCGTGCGCCCGCTGCTCGATGAATGCTGGTACCTGGAGGTCGACCCGACCCTGCGGGTGCAGCGCCTCATCGCCCGACACGTGCAGTTCGGCCGCACGCCCGAGGCCGCCCGCGCCTGGGTGATGGACAGCGACGAAGCCAATGCCGCCCTCATCGAGACCACCCGCCCGCGCGCCGATCTGATTTTCCGCTGGGACTGACGTCCCGGCATTGCTGCCCCGTACTGCCCGAAGACCAACAATCCCCCTTCACGGAGACCCGCATGATCAAGAACACCATCGCCATCGCCTGTTCCACCCTGTTGCTGGCGGCCGCCGCGCAGCCCGCCATGGCCGCTGACAAGCCGCTCAAATCGGTGGGCGTCACCGTGGGCGACCTGGCCAATCCCTTCTTCGTGGCCATCGCCAAGGGCGCCGAGAGCGGCGCGCACAAGATCAACCCGGACGCCAAGGTCACCGTGGTCTCGTCCAAGTACGACCTCAACACCCAGGTCGGCCAGATCGAGAATTTCATCGCCAACAAGGTTGACCTGATCGTGCTCAACGCCGCCGATTCCAAGGGCGTCGGCCCGGCCGTGAAGAAGGCGCAGAAGGCCGGCATCGTCGTGGTGGCCGTGGACGTGGCCGCTGCGGGCGCGGACGTGACGGTGATGTCGGATAACACCATGGCCGGGGCCGAGTCGTGCAAGTTCCTGGCCGAGAAGCTGCAGGGCAAGGGCAATGTGGTCATCGTCAATGGTCCGCCGGTGTCCGCAGTGATGGATCGGGTGACCGGCTGCAAGGCCGAGTTCAAGAAGTCGCCCGGCATCAAGATCCTCTCCGACAACCAGAACGCCGGCGGCAGCCGTGATGGCGGCATGACCACCATGTCCAACCTGCTGGCGGCCCAGCCCAAGATCGATGCGGTCTTCGCCATCAACGATCCCACCGCCATTGGCGCCGAACTGGCCATCCGCCAGGCCAAGCGCAGCGACATCAAGTGGATCAGCGGCGTGGATGGCGCGCCCGACGCCGAGCGCGCGCTCAAGGACAGCAAGTCGCTGTTTGCCGCCTCACCCGCGCAGGACCCCTACGGCATGGCTGCCGAGAGCGTCGCCATCGGCTACGCCGTGATGAACGGCCGCGCCCCACAGCAGAAGGTCAAGCTGTTGCCGGTCAAGCTGATCACCCGCGACAACGTGGCCGACTACCAGGGCTGGGTGCCGGCCAAGTAAGCCTGGCGCGGGCTGCGCCCCGTGCCCTGGGCACGGGGCGGGCAACGTGAACCACGCCGACAAGCTGAACCACGCGCAAGGCCGCTTCCCGGACTTTATTCCTGTTGATATGACCCAGACTCCCTTGCTCCAGATGCGCGGCATCCGCAAGTCCTTCGGCGCCACGCTGGCGCTGTCGGACATGCACCTGACCATCCGCCCCGGCGAGATCCACGCCCTCATGGGTGAGAATGGCGCCGGCAAGAGCACGCTGATGAAAGTGCTCTCGGGCGTGCATGCGCCCGACCAGGGTGAAATCCTGCTCGATGGCCGGCCCGTCGCCCTGCGCGACCCGGGCGCCAGCCGCGCCGCCGGCATCAACCTCATCTATCAGGAACTGGCGGTGGCGCCCAACATCAGCGTGGCCGCCAATGTCTTCATGGGCAGCGAGCTGCGCACCCGCCTGGGCCTGATCGACCACGCCGCCATGCGCAGCCGCACCGACGCCGTGCTGCGCCAGCTGGGCGCGGGCTTTGGCGCCAGCGACCTGGCTGGTCGGCTCTCCATTGCCGAGCAGCAGCAGGTCGAGATCGCCCGGGCGCTGGTGCATCGCAGCCGCATCGTCATCATGGACGAGCCCACCGCCGCCCTCTCCGAACGCGAGACCGAGCAGCTCTTCAATGTCGTGCGCCGCCTGCGCGACGAAGGCCTGGCCATCATCTACATCAGCCACCGCATGGCCGAGGTGTATGCCCTGGCGGATCGGGTGACGGTGCTGCGCGATGGCAGTTTCGTCGGTGAACTGGTGCGAGACGAAATCGATTCGGAACGCATCGTGCAGATGATGGTGGGACGCTCCCTCAGCGAGTTCTACCAGCACCAGCGCATCGCCCCCGCCGACGCGGCGCAATTGCCCACGGTCATGCAGGTGCGCGCGCTGGCTGGCGGCAAGATCCGGCCCGCCTCCTTCGACGTGCGCGCCGGCGAAGTGCTGGGCTTTGCCGGGCTGGTCGGCGCCGGTCGTACCGAACTGGCGCGCCTGCTCTTTGGCGCCGATCCCCGGTCGGGCGGCGACATCCTGCTCGAGGGCCGCCCCGTGCATATCGACCAGCCGCGTGCGGCCATGCGGGCCGGCATCGCCTACGTTCCCGAAGACCGCAAGGGCCAGGGCCTGTTCCTGCAGATGGCCGTCGCTGCCAATGCGACCATGAACGTGGCCTCGCGCCACACCCGCCTGGGCCTGGTGCGCAGCCGTTCGCTGGGGGGCGTGGCGCGCGCGGCGATCCAGCGCCTGAACGTCAAGGTCGCCCATCCCGAGACCCCGGTGGGCAAGCTCTCCGGCGGCAACCAGCAAAAGGTCTTGCTGGCGCGCTGGCTGGAGATCGCCCCCAAGGTGTTGATCCTCGACGAGCCCACGCGGGGTGTGGATATCTATGCCAAGAGCGAGATCTATCAACTTGTCCACAGGCTGGCCAGCCAGGGCGTGGCGGTGGTGGTCATCTCCAGCGAACTGCCGGAGGTGATCGGCATCTGCGACCGCGTGCTGGTCATGCGCGAAGGCATGATCACCGGTGAGCTCGCCGGCGCGGCCATCACCCAGGAAAACATCATGCGCCTGGCCACCGACACCAATGTCCCGCGCACCGCGCCGGCCTCCCACTCTTCTCCTACTCCCCTGGCTCCCTCTCATGGCTGATACCAAGATGACGCACACCCACGATGCCGTCCCGCCCGGCGCCCGCCGGTCTTCTTCCACCACCGCGCAATGGCTGCTGCACCGGCTGGGCATGCTGCCGGTGCTGGTGGTGCTGTACCTGTTGTTCTATGGGCTCACGCTCTACCTCAGCGGCGATGGCACCTCCAATTTCGCCAGTGCCGAAAACACCATGAACATCCTGCGCCAGGTCGCCATCAACCTGGTACTTGCCGCCGGCATGACCTTCGTCATCCTCACTGCCGGCATCGACCTCTCGGTGGGTTCGGTGCTGGCCGTCTCGGCCGTGCTGGGCATGCAGGTCTCGCTGGGCGCCGCACCGGGCTGGGCGATTCCGATGTTCATCTTCTCCGGCCTGGTCATGGGCATGGTCAACGGGGCCATGGTGGCCTTGCTCAACATCAACGCCTTCGTGGTCACGCTGGGCACGATGACGGCCTTTCGCGGCGCCGCCTACCTGCTGGCCGACGGCACTACCGTGCTCAACAATGACATCCCCAGTTTCGAATGGATAGGCAATGGCGACTTCCTGCACGTGCCCTGGCTGATCTGGGTGGCCGTGGCGGTGGTGCTGCTGTCCTGGGTGATCCTGCGCAAGACCGTGCTGGGCATGCACATCTACGCCATCGGCGGCAACCTGCAGGCAGCGCGCCTGACCGGCATCCGCGTGGGCCTGGTGCTGCTGTTCGTCTATTCGATCAGCGGTCTCTTCTCCGGCCTGGCCGGGGCCATGTCGGCCAGCCGCCTGTATGGTGCCAACGGCAACTGGGGCAGCGGCTATGAGCTCGACGCCATCGCCGCCGTGGTGCTGGGCGGCACCAGCCTGATGGGCGGCGTGGGCAGCATCTGGGGCACCGTCGTGGGGGCGCTGATCATCGGGGTGATGAACAACGGTCTGACCATCCTCGGCCTGTCCTCGTTCTGGCAATACGTGGCCAAGGGCGCGGTGATCGTGCTGGCCGTGATCCTCGACAAATGGCGTCAGAAGGACGCCGCCCAATCTGCCTGATCCGCCTGATAAGGATGCACCATGCCACAGCCTGATTTCGAAAGCCGCCGTTTCCTGCATGCCCACGTGGCCGATACCCTGGCCTTCTACGACCGTCACGCCATCGATCCGCTGGGCGGCTTCTTCCACTATCTCAAGGACAATGGCCGCGTCTACAACGCCGGCCATCGGCACCTGGTCAGCGCCACCCGGCTGGTCTTCACGCAGACCATGGCCTACACCCATTCTGGCCACACGCGCTACCTGCGGCAGGCGCGCCGCGCCTGGGATGAGCTGGCGCGCTTTCGCCATGCCAGCGGGCCGCTGCAGGGACTCTATGCCTGGACCCTGCAGGACGAGCGCATCGAGGACGCCACCGTGATGGCCTATGGCCAGGCCTTCGTGCTGCTGGCCTGCGCCCATGCGCATCGCATCGGCCTGTGCGGCGAGGATGCGGTGGCCGACGCCTTCGAGCGCATGGAGACGGCCTTCTTCGAACCAGCCCACCAGGCCTATGCCGATGAGATCACGCCGGCGGGCGAACTGATCGGCTATCGCGGCCAGAACGCCAACATGCATATGTGCGAAGCCTGCCTATCGGCCTATGAAGTCACCGGCCAGCGCCGCTACCTGGAGCGCGCCCTGGCCCTGATCGAGCGCTTCGTCTTCGACCTGGCGCAGCATACGCAAGGGCTGGTGTGGGAGCACTATCACCAGGACTGGACGCCCGATCTCGACTACAACAAGGGCAAGCGCAGCAACATCTTCAAGCCCTGGGGCTTCCAGACCGGGCACCAGACCGAATGGGCCAAGCTGCTGCTCATCGCCCACGGCCATGCGCCCAATGCGGCCTTCCTGCCGCGCGCGATCGAACTGCACCAGGCGGCCTGGACCTACGGCTGGGATAGCATCCACGGCGGCCTGATCTATGGTTTCGGCCTCGAGCGGGAGCCCTACGACCGCGACAAGTATTTCTGGGTGCAGGCCGAATCCTTCGCCAGCGCCTGGCGGCTGTGGCGCGCCACCGGCGAGCCGGCGTTCCGTGACCAGTACCGCATGCTGTGGGCCTGGAGCTGGCAGCACATGGTCGATCATGAGCATGGTGCGTGGTTCCGCATCCTCGCCGCCGATGGCAGCAAGCTGGAAGACACCAAGTCCCCCGCCGGCAAGGTGGACTATCACACCATGGGCGCCTGCTGGGATGTGCTGGCCGTGGGCGGCCTGGGCGTATAAGGCCAGCGCAGCCCAAGGAGGCAGCAGCGCCGGCAGCCAGGCCTCAGGGTGTCTTCAGGAAGACCTTGTCGTAGAGCCTGCGGATCTCGGCCGTCGATTCCGGGTCGTGCCAGCGTTCCACCATGGCGCGATAGGCCGGCGTGGGGCGCTCGGCCAGCAGCACCTGGTTGACCTGGTCGATCACTTGCCGCCCCCATGCATTCCTGGGACACATCACCCGGTTGAACACGACCTCGTCCGCTTCCTCGGTGCGGACGGCGGCCAGCTCGTCGGCGTGGCCGAGCAGACGGGCCTGGTAGAAGGCCAGCAAGGGCAGCTCGATCATGTAGTCGATGCGCCCGGCCAGCAGCATGCTGATGGCCTCGATCTGTTCGGAATAGTTTTCCCGCGCCGGATACTCGGCCAGCAGCCGGTCCACCGTCGGGCTGTAGGAGCGGTCGCGCATCACCGAGGTCACCAGCTGGCGATTCTGCAACAGGCTCTTCAACGATTGCGGATGGCTGAACTGCGCCAGCCGGTCGCGCCGCACGATCACCCGCAAGGGCAGGAAGATCGAGGTCGGCAGCGAGAAGTAGGCATAGGCCTCCCGCTCGCTGGTGCGTAGCGCACCGATATAGCACCAGTGGCTGCCTTTGCGGATCTCGCTGATCACGCGCGGGAAGGGCGCGGCCAGGTCCACGTGCTGATATTGCGGCAGGTGCGAGGTGACCACCCCCAACGTCAGATCGAAAATGCCCCGGCCCGCCCATTCCCCTTCACGGATCATGTAGGGCGGCACATGGTGCCGGCCCCAGATGATCTGGTTGTCCGGCTCACTGGCCCGCACCGCAGGTGGCAGTGTCAGCAGCGGGAGGCAGGTGAGCAGCAGCAGGAGCAGGCGGGACCACATGGTTGGCTTTCAGGACAGGTCAGTGCAGGATCAAGGCGATACGATCAGTTCGGTGGCCAGCACGACGCGGTTGCGTCCTTCCATCTTGGCGCGGTAGAGCGCAGCGTCGGCGGCCTGCAGCAGCCCATCCAGGCCGGCCCCGGGCTGGCCCGGATTGCAGCTGGCCACGCCCGCGCTGATGGTGATGCGGCCCATGGCCGAGCCCGCATGCGCAATGGCCAGCGCATGCACGGCGTCGCACATGCGGCGCAGCATGTCGGCGCCGGCCTGGCCATCGGTATCGGCGGCAATGATGGCAAACTCTTCGCCGCCGTAGCGCGCCACCGTATCGCCCACGCGCGCGATGGACTGCCTCAGCGTCTGCGCCACCTGGCGCAGCACCGCGTCGCCGGCCAGGTGGCCGTAGTGGTCATTGTAGGGCTTGAACCAATCCACATCGATGAAGGCCAGCATCAGCGGCGTGCCGTGCCGCATGCTGCGCCGCCATTCCTGCTCCAGTGTTTCATCGAAGCTGCGGCGGTTGGCAATGCCGGTGAGACCATCGGTGAGGCTCAGCGAGCGCAGCTGTTCATTGGCCTGCGCCAGGTCACGCGTGCGCTCGGCGATGCGCAGTTCCAGCGATCTGTTGAGCGCCGACAGGGACTGCTTTTCCTGTTCCAGTTCCTTGTAGAGCGCGTGGTTGTGGATGGTGTGGCGATGCAGCTTGGCCAGCATGAGATTGATGGCGTCGGCCAGGAAGTGCAGCTCGTGGCGACGCCGTCCCGGCAGGTGGATGCTGCGCGGCGTTTCCATCTGGTTCAGGTCCAGCTCGCGCACGAAGTCCGCCAGCCGCGTGATGGGCTGGCCCAGCCAGCGGCGGAACACGTACAGGAAGATGAACCACAGCACCAGCGTCTTGATCACCGAATTGATCAGGATCAGCGTAAAGCCGTAAGCCACCTTGCCGATCACCACGTGGCGGCTGGAATAGACCGTCCAGCTGCCGATGTCGTGCATGACCCCATGTTCATCGCGATAGAGGATGGGAAAGCGGTGGCTGGTGGCGGCGTTGAGAAAGCCGGGCCGCACCGCGCTCTGGCTGCCGTCTTCCTCGATATGCACCTGCGCGCCGCTGCTGTCGATGATATTGCCCAGCGCCATCACCAGCCGTCCTTGAGGATCCTCGATCTTCACCCCCGTGACCACCGGCAGGTTGCTGATGCCAGCCAGGGTCGCCTTCTGCACGTCGCCCTGGAAGCGCCAGGTGGAGCTGGCCAGGCTCGCCCCGAAGGTACGGTCCATGGCCAGCAGTTCATTGTCCACGCTGGAGCGGGCATGCCGGTATTCCGCCCCAAGCTGTACGCAGGTCACCACCAGCGTAACCAGGAAGTAACTCCCGAAGATGATGCGCAGCAGATGAACCGCCAGGGAGTTCTTGGAAAGCAGATTCATCGTCTCAGGCGCGCGGGATGCTCTGCTCGAAGCTGAACAGGTTGGACGGATCGTACTGCCGCTTGACGTGCTTGAGACGCTCCAGGTTGCTGCCGTAATAGGCCCTCGCCCAGTTCGGCAGTTCGCGACTGGGGAAGTTGACGTAGGACTGCGGCAGCATGTAGGGCTGCATGGCCGCGAAGTATTCCGTGAGCCATTCCTGCTGGCGGCGCACCACGTCGGGCTTGTCGATGGGCGCCCAGGCGCATTCCATCTCGAAGATGTAATTGGCGTTGCGATGCACGTAGGCCGTGGCATCCGCAGCCACGTCGCGCACCTTGCCGCCGATGGCGAAGAGGATGCCCATGTTCTCCGGCAGGAGCGATCCACCCGGCCACTTCATCATGTAGCGCAGCATGGTCTCCAGCGCCTGCGGCGGCAGCGCCTCGGCCACGTAGGAAGAGCGCAGGTCGTACATGCCATTGGGATCATCGGTGATGAGATAGTCGCGCGCCTGCCAGTAGCGCATCTGGCGGATGTCGCTCTGGAGCGGCTTGACCAGTTTCAGCGCCGGAGCCAGCGCCTCCAGCGCCTTGTCCTTCGGCCCGAAGAATTGCCCCAGCGTGGTCACCCGCAATTGTTCGCGGCGCGGGAAGGGGCCCGGTGCGTCAGGATAGGCCTTGGTGCGGGTAGAGATCTGGGTGGCGTGATTGCTCTGGATTTCCTGCAGCAGGGTCAGCAGTTCGATCTGCTGTTGGCCCGGCCAGACGATGTTGAAGATGGTCACGTCATCCTTGACCTCATGCAGCTCGAAGCTGAAGGCGGTATTGATGCCGAAGTTGCCGCCACCGCCGCCGCGCAGCGCCCAGAACAGATCGCGATGCGGTCCCTGGGCGTCGGCGCTGACCTGCTGGCCGTTGGCCAGCACGACATCGGTCTGCACCAGGCTGTCGCAGGTCAGGCCCGCATGGGTGGCGGAGAAGCCCCAGCCGCCCCCCAGCACCAGCCCGCTGGCGCCCACGGTCGGGCAGCGTCCCGAGGGGATGGCGAAGTCGGTGCCGCTGAAGGTATTGGCCATGTCCTGGTTGCTGGCGCCGGCGAGGATGTAGCCGCGATTCTTGGCCAGGTCGTACCAGACCTTGTTCATGGCCTTGACGTCGATGAGCAGGCCGGTCGTGGTGGAGAAGCCCGCATAGTTGTGGCCGCCGGAGCGCACCGCGAACTTCTCGCGATGGTCGGCCGCCCAGCGCAGGCAGAGCTGCACATCGTGGGCATCGGCGCACATGGCCACCGCACGCGGAAGGATATCGGCATAGCGCGCATTGTTAGGCGCCGCCGCCATGGCGTAACCCATTTCGCCCGGCAGGATCAGCCGGCCATGCAAGCTGTTGCGCAGCGCGCGCAGGTTCTTGGGCGTATGCAGCGCAGGCGCCGCCTGGACCACCCCCGGCACGCTGGCCGCATACAGCAGCGCCGCCCCAGTCTGAAGGAATTTGCGCCGTGGCAATGCCTTGGAATCTTCCATTCGTTTCCCCGCTGAAATTGTTTTTTCTGTGGCCCCGTCAGGATTGGCGAAGCTCGTGAATTCTAACAGCGGCTACCCCATGAGAAGACAGGGCAATTACGTATTGTGATGTTTTATGAGTTTATGTTTGTTACGTTGGATTGTTGTGCAACAGTGTATGCGCAGGCGCATTGTCGCGTGTTGCAGAGGCAGCGGCCCAGGTCTTGGCAGGCAGCAGCTTGAACCACTCCATCGCAAATTCCGCGTTCTCGCTGGCCGCCGTGGAAATGGCTACTAGCCTGTTCGCGTGCCTGCGATCTGCTACATGACGGCCGGCATACTTGATGGCCAGCACGGATCTTCTTGTAAGACAGTATTATTTTCCGTCTGTGAATTCAGACAGGACTTCCTTAATGTCATCCTTGGAAAGATAGCCGGAATTGATGATCGCGCGGAGCTCATCTTTGGTGAAGGGATGATTCCTGAGTCGGTTGACGACTGCATCCTGACTGAAAGCAGTTGCCTCTACCGGATCGATCATGGTGGGATCCTGCAGGGTCTCCAGTTCCAATGGCATCCGATCAATGTTGACGTAGATCTTGTAGCGGGAAAATCCTTCGGGGAAGGAGGTGTCGTAATAAAGGCTTGTGCCGACTGGCAGCATGCCGTTGGATGCCTGTTCGGTACTGAGCTGCAATGGTGTGGTGAGGCGGTGGATCTTTGTTATGTTGGATTTCCAGACAAGATAGCCATAAAAAAACAAACTCGCTGTAACGGTCCCAGCAAGGAAAAAAAGTATCCTGCTTTTCATTTTCCTGATCCGTAAGCATCAATCCTTATGGCTTTAGCGAGATGCCATCATTCTCCGAGGCGCCGATGCAACGTCCCCTTTCACCCAGGTTTGTCCGCTCAAGTTTTGGCCGGCACGACCTTGAACCACTCCATGGCGAACTCCACGTTCTCGCTGGCTTCCGTGCTAACGCGCTCGCTCATGCCGTCCTTGGCGGTGGTCGCCAGCTGGTCTCCGGCTGAACTCTTGATCCGATAAGGGATGTCAGAGAGTGGAGTCCCATTGGGGTCCTTCACCACGAAGGCTTCGTCGAAGAGCTTGTACTTGGTGTCTGGCAGCGCCATCAGATCCGGAGAGACGCTCGCTCCCCCCGGAAACGCATGCGTCGCCCCCTTCACCGAAAACGTCCCCGGACAAGCAAAGGTAATATTCCCGCCCTCCAGCGTCACCGAAGCCTGTCCTGCCTGCAACACGATCTTCTGACGCGCCTTGATCTCGATGCTGTCGTTGACGCTGGTAACAGTCACATCCTTGTCCGCCAGGATCTCCAGGGCGTCGGTATGGGCCTGCAGCGAAACCGGTCCATTGGCGGCGAAGGCCTGGATGCCGCCATCATGGCTGTAGAAGCTGGCCGCTTTGCCGGCGGCGGCGCTGGCCGTGTCGGCGGCGCTCCAGTGGACGTCGCCCTGGGTGGTCCATTGCAGGTTCTCTGCGGCATACAGCAAGGTGGAGGCGTTACTGGTCCAGTTGATGCTGGAGGGGGAATCCATCAGCACGGCAGCCTTGGCGAATTTTTCCACCGGCTGCGCGGCGTCGGTATTGCGTGTGCTGCCGTCGGACTTGAGCGCGTCCTGGCCATTCACGCTGGCCGGATGCTTGCCCTGATCACTGGGATCGATCAGCGCCAGGAAATCGGTCTTGGCCTGCAGCGCCTGGGTGCTGCTGAGGGCTTGCTGCTGCGTGGCAGAGTCGCTCATCGTCTGGGCCAGCGACTTCGCTCCCTTGAGCTGCGCAATGGCGCCAGCCGCATCCATCTGCGTGCCAGTTACGCTGGCGCCGTTGAGTGGGCGCGCGGTGGTGGAGAGCAGCAGGCCTTCGCCGCCGCGCACCACGCCCCAGGCATCGCTGCGCAATTCGAAACCCTGGCCCCGGTAGCTGCCGCGCTGGGCGCCGGTATCGGCCTGTTCCACCAGGTGCCCCAGGTTCAACTGTGACTTGGCCGTGCTGGAGGCAAGGCGCATGCGCAACTGCGACTGGGTATCGTCCACTACCCACTGGTTGAATCCGCTGCCGTCATGGGCGGTGCTGTGCCAGCCAGAGATGCTGCCTGCATGGTTGATGCCGGAATCAGCGCCGGCCGGGAAGGGCGGCGCATCGCTGCCATTGTAGAGCTGGGCCACGACCACCGGACGATCGATATCGCCTTCGATGAAATCGACCAGCACCTCGCTGCCTACGCGCGGGATGAACTGGCTGCCCCAGTTGGGTCCGGACTGCGCCTCGGCCACGCGGATCCAGGTGCCGGAACTGTCGTTGCCGTTGGCGTTGCCGTCCTTGTCGTCCAGATTGCCGGTCTCCCTGAGCCCGCCAGGATTGGGCGACTTGCCGCGCTGCCAGTGGAATTGCACCTTCACGCGGTGGTTGCGGTCGGTCGTGACCGCCGCATCGGCCGCGCCCGTGACCAGCGCCGTCTGCGTGCCGCGGGCAGTGGGCTTGAGGCGCTCGGCGATGGCCGCCGGCACCATGGGTACGCTGTCGCGGATGGCCGTGAAGCTGTTGCGGTAGGTCCCGGCCTGCAGGTCGTCATCGCGCTCGGCCGCAGCGCTGCCGCCAAAGAGCGCGCCTGCCGCCGGTGCGAGGATGCGGGTGATGTTGGCGCTGACATTGTTGCGCGCCGCATGGCGCACGCTCACGACCTTGAAGGCGTTCTCACCCTCGGGATAGCGCTCGTGCTGCAGCAGCGTGAAGCGCGCTCCTGCCGCCAGTTGGCGCGCCGCGCCTGCGCCCTCGAAACGCTTGTTCTGCATCTCCAGCGCCTGCAGCATCAGCTGGGCATGGGCGGCGGCAGCGTCCTGGTCGGCGAAGTCCTGCTGACCGGTGCCGTCGTAGACTGGCAGGGACGGGAGTTCTCCGGCATCCAGGGTCGAGCCCTCCTCATGCGAGGGAGACGAGAGCTTCTCCGGATGCCAGCTGGCCAGCGCCACGCCGTTGGGGCGCACGCTGCGCACGGCGGCAAAGTCGGTGATGGCATCGCTGGCTTCCATGGCCGCCACCCGATGGAAACGGATGTACTCATCGCCACCGGGCAGTGCCGGCGCCTTGGCGTTGCGGTCGAAGATCACCAGCTTGTGGCGGGCATGCGGCTGCGACTGGTCGTGCTGCTGCGTGGCGTCGTCCTGTTCGTGCTCGAAGCGGAAGTTCAGGCCTTCGGAGGCCAGGATACGGCGCAGGAAGGCGTAGTCGGTCTCGCGATACTGCGTGCAGATGTCGCGCTTGGCCAGCGTCTGCGTCACCTCCAGCGAGAAATTGGCCTGCGGGTATTCCTTGAGCACGGCTGCTGCAATATCGGTGACGGTCATGTCCTGGAACAGGAAGCTGTCATGGCGGCGATCCAGGAAGGCCAGGAAGGATTCCAAGCGCAGCCGGTAGCGCGCCAGCCCGCCATCAGCGCCCAGCCACGAGGCCTGGGTGCAGTAGCCATGCCAGGCGCGCGTGCCGCCATCGGCCTGCAACAGCCGCAGGCTGATCTCGGCGCCGATGAACTGTTTCAGGTCGAGGTCGGTGGAGATGGACAGCGCATCGATGTCGAAGCGGAAGTTGTCATTGACGCTTTCCTCGCCCTCGAAGCGTTCTACCGCCAGCGTCTCGGGCAGGCCTGCGGACTGCGCCGTGGTCATGGTGATGAGGCGGGCGTTCTGCGACAGGCCGGTACCAAACAATTCAGTGACGGCGGCGGTGAGCGAATCGGGCAGTGGCAGGTTCATTGCGATGGACGTCGGCGGTTACGCTCCCTGCATGGGATCAGGGCAGGGTGATGGTCAGGTTGGCGGTGCGCGGGGCCAGCTTGACGATGTCGGTATAGCCGGCCAGGCCGTTCTCGGTGCCGCTGGTGAGCATCCAGTTCAAGCCCAGGTAGGCAAACAGCGCGATGAGCGCGAACAGCGAGCCCACCGCCCACAGCGGCACATCGTTGCGCAGCTTGTTGACGATGGCGTCGGGCCGCGCCCAATGCGGTGCGAAACCGGCGCTCTTGCCTTTCATGTGGGCGATTTCATCGCCCAGGCGGGCGGTGAGGTAGCCGAGCTTTTCCGGCCCCTCCAGCGCGTACTTGCCCTGGAAACCCAGCAGCAGGCACATGTGGAACACTTCCAGCGCCTGCACGTGGGCGTTGCCGCGCACCCGCAGGTCTTCCAGCTGCTTGAAGAAATTCTCGCCGGCCAGTTGGTCGCCGAACATGGTCAGCTGCAGCGGACGCCGTTCCCAGGCATCGCGGATGGTGAAGTTGGAGCGCAGGATGATTTCATCCACCGAGGCGCAGAACGCATACTTGGCGGCGTAGACGTCTTCCGGCGAGACATCCAGCTTCTTGGCGTTGCGCTCCACGTCACCCAGGAATTTCTGCATCTTGATGGCGAAGGAGGCCTCATCCAGCGGTGCGTTGCCATTCCTGAGCATGAACAAGGCATAGAAGCCGTCATACATCAGGTCCAGCAGCGAATTGGCCTTTACCGGCGCGCTGGCCGAGGTCGGCGATGGAGAGGAGGACGGGAAGCTGTCCTGGTCGAGCAGGGAGGGGGCCGAGGTCATGTTCATTGGGTCACCGCCAACAGTTCAAGTTTCAGATCCCGGATACCCGCCGGGACATAGATGCAGATCGATTGCGCCTGCAACATGCGCTCGTACATGGCGCCCTTGTTCTCCAGCGCGAAGTAGTAGGTATCCGGCCGCACCGGCAGCGCCGCAGGCACTTGCGGCGAGTGCACCAGCTTCACGCCCGGCAGCGCGGCCAGCACGAACTTCTCGACATCGTCCGGCGCGCCGATCTTGAAGCGCAGCGGCACCACATCGACCAGTTCGATGGCCGGCAGGTCGGCGTTGACGGCCAGGTAGAAATTGGTCTTCTCGTCGATCTTGCCCGAGTCCAGCATGCCCAGGTGATATGACGGCTTGGTCTCGTTGAGGGCGATGGCGAAGTAGCGCGAGGAAATCACGGTGTCGAGCAATTCGCGGATGATGCCATCCAGGCGCGCGAAGGCCGGACCTGGATCCTGGTGATCATAGGCCGGCAGGTCGGCCAGCGCGACGCTGCGCGAGAAGGTCATCAGCGAGCCGCCCAGGGTCAGCAACTGTTCGTAGAGACGTTCCGGGTGCAGCAAGGGATTGTGGAGGTAATGCGACAGGCTGGCATAGGCCGTGCTGGCGGTGTGCAGCAGCCAGAACGAGGTGATGTCGCCGGAGCGGAATTCCACCACGCTCTTGCTGGGCTCGCGGTGATGGCCGTAGAGCGCGCTGACCTTGGCCTGCAGCGCATCCATCAGGCGGCGCAGGCGCAGCAGCAAGAGCGGCGCGGCGTGCACCGACAGGCTGGGCGGCACGAAATTGGGATCCATCTCGAAGCCCGAGGAATTGGAACGACGCAGGCGCACGATGGGGATGCAGACCAGCGAGTCGCGCGGTTCGTTTTCCGAGACCAGGCGCACCGCCTTCTTCAGGTAGCTCATCTCAGCCTTGGCGGCCTCGGTGAACAGATCGGGGGTCTCGCTATTGTCCAGCAGATAACGATTGGACTGGTTGCCGCCAGCGGCCTGGGCGAAGTTGCTGCCGAAGCTCTTCATTGCCGGCAGCGCCGCATAGAAGGTGACCGACTGCTGCGTCAGGGCGATCTCACCCAGCTCGATGGGATCGGGCAGGTCGTCGCCATCGGGCGCCTTGTAGATCTCGCCATCCTGGAAGATCAGCGACAGCTCCAGGATGCGCAGGGTATTGTTGTTCAGTGCATCGCGGTCCACCTGCAGGGCCGAGACGCCCCAGCAATAGGGATGCAGGGCCGAGGCGGTCTGGCGCAGCCGGGTCTCGTGATAGAGGTCTTGGCGCTGGAAGTGCTGCGGCCGCAGGAACAGGCCTTCTCCCCACAGGACTTTATTGGAATGATTCACTTGTATTGCCCCATTTGACGTGATGATGTTGTTATTGCTGTCATGTCCGTACTTCGTACTTCAAAGCTCTTCAATGGCCCATCGGCGGTCCTGCTGATCAGCTTGACGGGCACTGCACCGGCGCCAGCATCAGGTTCTTCTCCAGCGGCTGGCCCTGGGCGTCGATGGCGGCGGCGCCCGCCCCGACGGTGACGGAACAGGACTGCAAGCCGACGGTGATGCCGCTCTTTTCGCTCTCGTCCGCCTTGAAAGCCAGGCGCCAGCGTTGCTGGGCGGGATTGACGTACAGCGCCACCACGCCAACGTAACCGGCTTCGTAACTGACTTTCTCGACCGCTTCGTAACGCTGGCCGGGCACCAGTGTAACTTCCTTGACCTCCAGAAGATCAGCCCCGAGCAGCTCCTTTTCCTTTTGCGGACTTAGAAACGTCTCATATGACGCCTGCTGGAAACTAATGTTCTGCTTGAGCTTATAAATTTTTACGACCAGGGCCAGCGGCCGCTTCTGCGCATCCAGGTTGAGCGCCTTGGAAGCGTGCAGCTTGATGAAGACCGAGCGGGGCTGCTTCATCGAATCCGGGACTTCAGGTGCATCGGGCTTCTTCAGGCCCAGCGCCTCCATTGTCGACTTGGCAACCTGCCCTACGGCAGAGGCTGCGCCGACGGCGGCGCAGCCGGAAAGGGAAAAAATAACAGTCCCGATGGCCAGGCTGTTAGTAATCGATGGTCTTTTCAACTCTGCCCCGTGCGTTTTATTTGTGTAAGCGGGAGGTGCCTGATGCACTCGATTTAGAAAGTTTTTACATATTGCGGAACTGGACCGCTACTGTTCTGTCTATGCGATACGTTTGAGCAACATTAAGTTCAACTTACGAAAAACAATTAACTTAAAAACTTAAAACTTAATTAATTAGTTGGTTGCCAGCCTCATCAACCGGCTGGTCGCGATTGGAGCGCGGGATGGATAAAAAGTGCATTTTTTCGCACAAATTTTCGCGCAACGGTCGCTCAGGGAATTCATTGATGTCTCAACAGTAAGCGTTCGGAGATCTCCGGGTGCTGCATGGATCGTCTGCGCGCCCTGCGCGCAGATGTTTTTTTTTGTCGAAAAACAAAAGGAGTAATCCCGCATGCGCATTAACACAATAAAAACAGGCCTGGTCATCCCGGCATTACTGCTTGCCGTCCTCAGCGGCTGCGCCAATACCTCATCCAAGCCCGGCCCGGAAGACGAGGCCAAGAACACCCTGGAAAGCGGCGTGGCCAAGGCCAATGCCGCCCAGACCGAAGGCAAGACCGATGAAGCCGTCTCGGTGCTGAAGGTGGTGGCGGCCCGTTTCCCTGCTGACAAGACCCCGTGGGTGCGCATTGCCCAGATCCGCTTCGACAGCGGCGACTACAGCGACGCCATCGTCAACGCCCAGGAAGCCCTCAAGCGTGACCCCACCGACAAGGTGGCCAACAGCATCGTGACCGTGGCCAGCCTGCGCCTGGCGACCAAGGCGCTGGGCGACCTGCGCACCCAGAACGCCCTGAACGGCTCGGTCAAGACCGAAGCCCAGGACCTGACCAAGATCCTGCGCGAAAGCCTGGGTGAAGCCGCCCTGGTGCCGCCGCCGGCCAAGCCCCCGGTGGCCAAGCGTGGCCGCGTGCAACGCAAGGCCGCGCCCCAGCCGGCCGCCCCTGACAACGACGACGCTGGCGGCAGTGCGCCCAGCAGCGGTGGCAGCGGCCCCAATCCCTTCGGCAACCTGAAGTGAAGCAGTGCGGGCGGGAGCCTGCTCCCGCCTCCAGAAAGGCCTCATCGCGGTGGGGCGTCCTAATCCCTTAGCAGCGGAGCAGTCATGGCAAAAAGAGAAAGCATCCAGAAGAAACTCCAGAAGGTCCGTCCCCCGCGTGTGCAGATGACCTATGACGTCGAGATCGGCGACGCGATCGAGAAGAAGGAACTGGCCTTCGTCACCGGCGTGGTCGGTGATTTCGGCGGCAATTCGGAAGTGCCGCAGCCGCGCCTGAAGGACCGCAAGTTCGTCAATGTCGATCCCGACAATTTCGATGAGGTCATGAAGGCCATCGAACCACGCGCCGTCTATCGCGTGCCCAACGAACTTTCCGACAAGGGCGGCGAATTCGCGGTGGAACTGAAGTTCCGCTCGATGGAGGATTTCCGTCCCGAGGCGGTGGTGCAACAGGTCGAACCGCTGCGCAAGCTGCTCGAAGCCCGCACCAAGCTGGCCGACCTGCGTAACAAGATCGCCGGCAACGACAAGCTGGAAGACATCCTCAACGATGTGCTCAACAGTACCGAAAAGCTCGCCGAGCTGCGTCAGCAAACCAACAAGTAAAAGAGAACGCCATGTCCGCTCAACTCCATTCCGAAACGGCAGCTGCCCCCGCAGCGGCCAGCGCCAGCCTGCTGGACGATATCGTCGAACAGAGCAAGGTCGCCAAGTCCGCCTCTGAACATGACCGTGCCAAGGACCTCATCACCGAACTGGTGAACCAGGTCATGGAGGGGACGGTGGTGGTCTCCAGCAATCTCTCGGCGACGCTGGATGCCCGTATTGCAGAGCTGGACAAGTTGATCTCCAGCCAGGTCAGCGCCATCATGCACGCGCCGGAATTCCAGAAGCTGGAAGGCAGCTGGACCGGCCTGAACTACCTGGTGCGCAACACCACGGTGGGCGAGAACCAGAAGATCAAGATCCTCAACGCCACCAAGAAGGAACTGGTCAAGGACTTCAACTCCGCACTGGAATTCGACCAGAGCGCCATGTTCAAGAAGGTCTACGAAGAAGAATTCGGCACCTTCGGTGGCGCTCCCTTCGGCGTGCTGCTGGGCGATTTCGAGATCACCCGCCAGCCCGAGGACATGTATTTCATCGAGCAGATGTCGCGCATTGCCGCGGCCTCGCACGCGCCCTTCGTCACGGCCGCCTCGCCCGAACTGTTCGGCCTGGAGTCCTATGCCGACCTGGGCAAGCCGCGCGACCTCTCCAAGGTCTTCGATACGGTGGAATACGCCAAGTGGAAGTCCTTCCGGGAATCCGAGGATTCCCGCTATGTCGGCCTGACCCTGCCGCGCTTCCTGGGCCGCCTGCCGTTCAACCCCAAGGATGGCACCACGGTCGAAGGCTTCAATTTCGTCGAGGACGTCGACGGCAGCGACCATTCCAAATACCTCTGGTGCAACGCCGCCTACGCCTTCGGCACCAAGCTGACCAAGGCCTTCGAGGACTTCGGCTGGTGCGCGGCGATTCGCGGTGTGGAAGGCGGCGGCCTGGTGGAAGACCTGCCGACCCACACCTTCAAGACCGACGAGGGCGAAGTGGCGCTGAAGTGCCCCACCGAAATCGCCATCACCGACCGCCGTGAAAAGGAGCTCTCCGACCTGGGCTTCATCTCGCTGGTGCATTGCAAGAACACCGACTACGCCGCCTTCTTCGGCGCGCAGTCCGCGCAGAAGCCGAAGAAGTACAACACCGATTCGGCCAACGCCAATGCAGTCCTGTCGTCCCAGCTGCAATACATCTTCGCCGTCTCGCGCATCGCCCACTACATGAAATCGATGATGCGCGACAAGATCGGCAGCTTTGCCGCTGCCTCCAACGTGGAAGATTTCCTCAATCGCTGGATCTCCCAATACGTGCTGCTGGATGACAATGCCACGCAGGAAGCCAAGGCGCAGTTCCCGTTGCGCGAGGCTTCGGTACAGGTGTCGGAAGTGCCGGGACGGCCGGGCGTCTATCGCGCCGTGTCGTTCCTGCGTCCGCATTTTCAGCTGGATGAACTGTCTGTGTCGCTGCGCCTGGTGGCGGAGCTGCCGCAGGCCGGCAAGTCCTGATTTTTCCCTCCCTCACACTTACAGGATAAGTTATGGCAATTGACGTCTACCTCCAAATCGACGGTATCAAGGGCGAATCGACCGATGATCTGCACAAGGACTGGATCGAGTGCAAGACCGTCGACTGGGAAGTCCTGCAGCCCAAGTCGGCTACGGCCTCCACCGGTGGCGGCCACACCGCCGAGCGCTGCGAGCACAAGGATATCGTCTTCACCAAGGTCGCCGACCTGGCTTCCCCGCTGCTGCTGCAGAACTCGTCCTCGGGCAAGACCATCCCCAAGGCCAAGTTCGAATTCATGCGCGCCGACGGCAAGGGCGAGCGCGTGCGCTACTTCGAGATCGAACTGACCAACGTGATGATCAGCAGCGTCAAGCCCAGCATCGAGTCCGGCGAGATCCTCAACGAAACCGTCGGCCTGAAGTACTCCACCGTCAAGTGGAAGTACACCCAGCAGAAGAAGGATGGCGGCACCGCCGGCAACACCTCGGGCGGCTGGGACCTGTCGACCAACAAGGTCATCTGATCCCTGGCTGTACCTGCGTGCGCAGCCGTCCTGGACGGTGGCGCACGCGCTGTTGCAAGAGACCCGCGGCGGCGGCAGCGCCAGCGGGTCTTGCTTGTTCCCGGCTGAATAATTCGAACACCTTAAACGTCGGATAAGGCATATGAAAGGCTTTGCTCCCAGCCTCTTTGACAGGCTCATGCACGAGAGCGACCGGGTGTCGCCCAATACCGTGGTCAGCCGCCTGTCGATCGAAGAACTCAAGGACGCCGTGGCCCGCGACCTCGAGGCCATGCTCAATACGCGCGCCGTGATCCCGGAACAGCTGTTCCGGCATTTTCCCGAATGCAGCAAATCCATCATTGCCTATGGTCTGAACGACTTCGCCGGCATGAGCCTGGCCAGCCTCGATGACCGCGCCGCCATCTGCCGCTCGCTGGAAGAGGCGATCGCCCGCCACGAGCCGCGCCTGCGCAATGTGCGCGCCTCCCTGGAGGTGCAGGAAGGCAGCATCAACCGTCTCAATTTCGCCATCAGCGCCTTGCTGGTCGTCAATGCGGCCCGCGAGGCGGTCAGCTTCGACGCCGTGCTGCAGCCTTCCAGCCTGCAGTATTCGATCAGCAAGGGGCGCGCCACGCGCATAGGAGTCTAAGTGCAAGAGCTGCTTCCCTACTATGAACGCGAACTGAGCTTCCTGCGGCGCTACTCGCGGGAGTTTTCCGAACGCTATCCCAAGATCGCCGGCAGCCTGCTGATGTCCGGCGAGGTCTGCGAAGACCCGCACATCGAGCGCATGATCCAGTCCTATGCCCTGCTCAATGCGCGCGTCTCCAAGCGGCTCGACGACGATTACCCGGAATTCACCGAAGCCCTCTTCGAGGTGCTCTATCCGCACTACCTGCGGCCTTTCCCGTCCTGCTCGATTGCGCGCATGGATTACGCCGCCTCGGCCGCCCAGCTGACCACGGCCAGCGTGATCCCGCGCGGCACCGCGCTGACCACGCGCCAGGTCAAGGGCGTGGCGTGCAAGTTCCAGACCGCCTACGACGTCACCGTAGCGCCGATCCGCCTCTCGCACGCCACCTTCGCCCCCATCATCGAAGCCCCCGAGGCAGTCACGCTGCCGACCTCGGTGAGCTCGTCGCTGTCCATCGTCATCGACACCACCTCGGAACAGCTCACGCTGGCGCAGCTGGGTCTGTCTTCGCTGCGCGTGTTCATCGATGGCGAGGCCTCGTTCTGCGCAGCCCTGCGTGACAGCCTGTTCATGCGCAGCGTAGCGGCCTGGGTCGAACTGCCCAACAGTGGCCGCTGGACTGCCTTGCGCAAGGTGCCGCTGGCCGAGGTGGGTTTTGCCGAAGACGATGCGCTGATCGATTTCCCTGCGCGCTCGCACCCGGCCTATCGCCTGTTGACCGAATATTTCTGCTTCCCCGAGAAATTCAATTTCTTTGACCTGGACCTGGCGGCCATCCTGGCCTTGCTGCCCACCGGCACGCGCAAGTTCACGCTGCACCTGGGCTTGTCGGGCCTGCGCGCCGATTCTCACGTAGCCCGCCAACTGGGCGGCGTGAGCGCGGCCAATCTGCTGCTGGGCTGCACCCCCGTCATCAACCTGTTCCGCCAGCGCGGCGACCCGATCCGCCTGACCCATGCCGGCGCCTCCTATCCGGTGGTGCCGGACGCTCGTCGCGCCTTCGGTTATGAGGTCTATTCCATCGATTCGGTGCAACTGGTGCGGCAGACCCCGCAGGGCGAATCGGTGACCCAGTTCCGTCCCTTCTACTCGTTGCGCCATGGCCAGTCGCCGGAAAAGGAAGGGCACTACTGGGCCATGCGCCGCGACGAGCTGGTAGCCTTGAAGAGCCCCGGCTACGAGACCGAGATTTCCATCGTCGATATCGATTTCGATCCCGCCGAGGTAGAGACCGATACGCTGTCCATCGAACTGACCTGCACCAACCGCGACCTGCCAGCCTCGCTCACCTATGGCCTGCCGGGCGGCGATCTGCAGATGGAAGGCGGCGGACTGGTGCGTTCGGCCGCGCTGCTGCGCAAGCCCACGCTGCCGGCGCGCTTCGAGCGCGGGCGCGGTGCGCACTGGCGGCTGATCTCGCATCTGTCGCTGAACCACCTCTCGCTCATGCGCGGCGGGCTGGAAGCCTTCCAGGAGATGCTCACCCTCTACGACCTGTCCAATTCGCCGATCTCGCAGCGCCAGATCGGCGCCATCGTGTCCATCGACCACAAGGCCAGCACCGCCTGGCTGCCTGGCAACCCCTTTGCCAGCCTGGTGCGGGGCATCGAGGTCAAGCTCACCGTCGATGAAGAGGGCTTCGTCGGTAGCGGACTGCATGCCTTTGCCGGCGTGATCGACCGCTTCCTGGGTCTGTACGTGCACGCCAACAGCTTTACGCAATTACGCGTGTTATCCAAACGCACCGCAGAGGAACTGCTGATATGCAAGCCACGCAGCGGCGATTTGAACCTAGCGTGATCGAGCGGCTCTTCGCCGCTCCCCATCGCTTCCAGTTTTTCCAGGCCGTGCGCATGATCGAGCTCTGGTTCAAGCGCAATGGCGTGGCGCCCGAGCGCGCAGTGTGCGACTTCCTGCGTTTCGCCAATCGCACCGCGCTGGGTTTTCCTGCCAGCGAGATCGAGGCCATCGACGCCGTCGCCAGCAGCGACGATACCTCGGTGGCCGGCATGGCGCAGTCGCTGCGCGAAGGCAAGATGAAGTACGTGCGCCTGACGCCCACCTTCATGGGTTTCCTGGGCGGCAGCGGCGCGCTGCCTGCGCACTATACCGAGCGCATCGCCCGCCACCAGATCGAGCACCGCGACGAAGGTCCGCGGGCCTTCCTGGATGTGTTCTCGACGCGCTCGCTGGCCTTGTTCTACCAGGCCTGGAGCAAGTACCGCCTGGCCTTCCAGTACGAGATGGGACGCCGCGACAAATTCCTGCCGCTGCTGCTGTCGCTGTCGGGCATCGGTTTTCGCTCGCTGCGCGAACGCCTGCTGGAAGTCGATGGCCGCGGCGTGCGCGATGAATCCATCGCCCATTTCGCCGCCGCACTGAGTCACCGGCCCGCCTCTGCACCTTACATGCAGCAGGTATTGAGCGAGTATTTCTCGATACCGCTGACCATCGAGCAATTCGTCGGCCAATGGTACGACGTACCGCGCGAGCACCAGACCATGCTGGGATCGACCAACTCGGCGCTGGGCACCGCCATGGCCGGCCAGCGCGTCTGGCAGCGCGACCTGCGCATGCGCCTGCGCCTAGGGCCGCTGGCCTTGCCCGACTTCGAGCAGTTCCTGCCGGGCGCGCGCGCATCGCAGGCGCTCTCGCGCATGCTGGGCGTATTCACCGGCCCCACGCTGGAGTACGAGATCCAGCTGATCTTGCGCGCCGAAGATGTACGCGGACTGGGATTGTCACCGGACCGTACCGGCGGCCGCCTGGGCTGGGACAGCTTCGTGGCCACCGCACCGCAACAGCAGGACCGGGCCGATATCTGCTATCAGCTCGCCGTGCACTGACGACACCGCCAACAACGACAAAACGGGAAAACCAACACCATGGGCATCAACCTCAAATCGCTGATCAGCAAGCTCAACGACAGCAGCCGCCTCGCCACCGAACGTGCTGCCAGCCTGTGCATGGCGCGCGGCCAGTATGAAGTGGACCTGGAGCACCTGTTCCTGGCGCTGCTGGAAAACCCGCAGACCGACTTCAGCCTGATCGTGCGCCGCAGCGGCATCAGCCCCGACAGCCTGCAGGCCGATCTGGAACACGAGATCAGCCAGTTCAAGAACGGCAACACCCGCACCCCGGTGCTCTCGTCCCATCTGCAGACGCTGTTCGAACATGGCTGGCTGATCGCCTCGCTCGATGGCGAGCGCCCCAGCATCCGCAGCGGTCATCTGCTGCTGGCGCTGCTGACCCAGACCGAGCTGGCGCAACTGGCCTATCGCGGCTCCAAACTGTTTGCCCGCTTCAAGGTGGATGAACTCAAGCACGACCTGGCCAAGCTGACCGAAGGCTCGGTGGAAGCCCCCGCCTTGGCATCGGCATCGGCATCGGCAGCCGCAGATGGGCAGGCAGACGAGCAGCAGGGCGGCGACCCGGTCGGCGAAATGCGCGCTGGCGGCAGGACACCCGCGCTGGACCAGTACACCACCAACCTCACCCAACGCGCCCGCGAGGGCAAGATCGACCCGGTCGTCGGCCGCGATGGCGAGATCCGCCAGGCCGTCGATATCCTGCTGCGGCGCCGCCAGAACAACCCCATCCTCACCGGTGAAGCCGGCGTGGGCAAGACCGCCGTGGTCGAAGGGCTGGCGCTGCGCATCGCCCAGGATGATGTGCCGCAGGCCCTGCAGGGCGTGGAGATCCACACGCTGGACATGGGCCTGCTGCAGGCCGGCGCCAGCGTCAAGGGCGAGTTCGAGAACCGCCTCAAGGGCGTCATCGACGAGGTCAAGAAGAGCCCGCATCCCATCATCCTCTTCATCGACGAAGCCCATACCATGATCGGCGCCGGCGGCCAGGCCGGCCAGAACGACGCCGCCAACCTGCTCAAGCCAGCGCTGGCGCGGGGCGAGCTACGCACCATCGCCGCCACCACCTGGAGCGAGTACAAGAAGTACTTCGAGAAGGACGCCGCCCTGGCCCGCCGCTTCCAGGTCATCAAGGTCGAGGAACCGACCGAAGAAGTCGCCTGCGCCATGCTGCGCGCCATGGCCCCGCTGATGGAAAAGCACTTCGGCGTGCGCGTCTACGACGAAGCCATCACCGAAGCCGTGCGCCTGTCGCATCGCTATATCAGCGGCCGCCAGCTGCCCGACAAGGCCATCAGCGTGCTCGACACCGCCTGCGCCAAGGTGGCCCTGGGCCAGAACGCCACCCCCGCGCGCCTGGAAGGCGTGACCCGTCGCCTGGAACGGCTCGCCGCCGAGATCGCCGCACTGGAGCGCGAAACCCGCAGCGGCGCTTCCCACGCCACCCGTCTGGGCGAACTGCAGGCCCAGCACGCGCAGGCCATCGCCGAGCAGACCGAGCTGCAGCAACGCTGGGAGCAGGAGCGCGAACTCAATGGCCGCATCCAGGCCGCCCGCGCCGCGCTGGAAGAGGCCAACCAGGAAAGCGCCAGCAGTCAGGACAGCGCGGCCGCCCGCAGCGAGTTGCAGCAGCTGCTGGCCCAGTTGAAGGAGCATCAGGGCGAAACGCCGATGGTGCCAGTGCAGGTCGATGGCCATGTGGTGGCCGAGATCGTGGCTGGCTGGACCGGCATCCCGCTGGGCAAGATGGTCAAGGACGAGATCAAGACCGTGCTGGGACTGGATGCGCTGCTCAAGGAGCGCGTGCTCGGCCAGCCGCAGGCCACCGCCGCCGTCGCGCAGCGCGTGCGCACCTCGCGCGCCAACCTCGATGATCCCGGCAAGCCCAAGGGCGTGTTCCTGTTCGTCGGCCCCTCCGGCGTGGGCAAGACCGAGACCGCCCTGGCCCTGGCCGACGTGCTCTACGGCGGCGAACGCAAGCTCATCACCATCAACATGAGCGAGTACCAGGAAGCCCACACCGTCTCGGGCCTCAAAGGCTCGCCCCCAGGCTACGTCGGCTACGGCGAAGGCGGCGTGCTCACCGAAGCGGTGCGACGCAATCCCTACAGCGTGGTGCTGCTCGACGAAGTCGAGAAAGCCCACCCGGACGTGCTGGAGCTGTTCTTCCAGGTCTTCGACAAGGGCGTGATGGACGATGGCGAAGGGCGCGAGATCGACTTCAAGAACACCATCATCATCCTCACCAGCAACGTCGCTTCCTCGCAGCTGATGCAGGCCTGCCTGAACAAGAGCGCCGCCGAGCTGCCAACGCCGGACGAACTCGACGTGCTGATCCGCCCGCAACTGGTCAAGGCCTTCAAGCCGGCTTTCCTCGGTCGCCTGAAGGTCATTCCCTACTATCCGATCAGCGACGAGGTGCTCGAGCAGATCATCAAGCTCAAGCTCGGACGCATCGCCAATCGCATCGCCGAGAACCACAAGGCCGAGTTCAGCTATGACAAGGCGCTGGTCGAAGCCGTGCTGGCGCGCTGCACCGAAGTGGATTCAGGCGCGCGCAATGTCGACAACATCCTCAACGGCAGCCTGCTGCCCGAGATTGCCGAGAGCGTGCTGGCGCGCATGGCCGAAGGCCAGGGCATCAGCCGCATCAAGGTGTCGGCCGGCAAGAAGGGCGACTTCAAATACACCATCCAGTAACGAGTAACCAGTAATCAATAACAAGTCACCATGCTTGAGTGAGATCATGACGCGCACAGCAGCTCCCCATCCTTCGACCTCGCCACAACCCGGCGCCGCCAGGAGCCGGCCATGAACCTGTCGGACCTGCCCGCCCTGTTCGGCGCGTGGAGCCAGTCGGCCCGCGTGATGCGCCTGCATACCCCGCTGGACCAGGACTACGGCCCCCATGCCCTGATGGCCGAGCGCCTGCAGGCGGTGGAGCAGGTCGGCCCGGGTGAGGACAGCAGCGCCATCGATCAAGCCATCGCCGGCTATCGTCTGCAGCTGTCGTGCCTGAGCCTGAACGCCGACATCTCGCTGCGCAAGCTGCTGGGCCAGCCCGTGCTGCTGGAACTGGATACCGATGGCGGCGCGCGCGCCTTCCACGGCCATGTGACCGCCTGCCGCATGGAAGGCGCCAATGGCGGCATGGCCCGCTACCTGTTGACCATCGAACCCTGGCTGTCCTTCCTGCGGCACCGCCGCGACAGCGCCGTGTTCCAGGACATGAGCGCACCCGCCATCATCGAAGCCGTCTTCGCCGACTATCGCGGCCAGGGCCGTCTGCAACCCGCCTGGCGACTGGATCTGCAGGATGCCTCGGCCTATGCCAAGCGCAGCCTGGCCACGCAGTACCAGGAAACCGACCTGGCCTTCGTCACCCGCCTCATGGTCGAGGAAGGGCTGTTCTACTATATCGAGCACCAGGGCGACAGCAACAGCGCCAGCCTGGGCAGCCATACGGTGGTGATCGCCGACCATAACGGTAGCTTCAAGCCCAATGCGCGCTCCACCGTCGCCTTTGCGCAAACCAACGCCGTGATGGCCCAGGACAACATCGACCGCTGGCGCAGCGTACGCCGCTGGCAGACCAATGCGGTCGAGATCCTCACCTGGGATTACCGCCAGACCGCCGTGCGCGCGGCCAGCACCGCCAGCAGCGGCGAGAACGCCCATGACAAGCTGGTCCTCACCAGCCGCGACGCCCCCGGCCAATACATCAACGAGAGCCCCGAACAGGCGCAGCGCCAGGCGCTCAACCAGATGCAGGCCATCGAAGTGCGCAACAAGGTCTTCACCGGCGCGGGCACCGTGCGCAGCTTCCTGCCCGGCACCACCTTCACGCTCACCGGCCACTACGACCACGACGGCGGCGACGACGACCAGTTCGTCCTGCTGCGCGTGGTCCACCAGGCGCACAACAACCTGAGCGCCGACCTCAAGGCCGGCGTGACGGCGCTGCTGGGCCAAGCCCAGCTGGACGATCACGACCACAAAGGCAGCCTGCTCGACACCGCCTTGCGCTCCGCCGATACGCAGGCGCGCCCGGTCTACCGCAACCGCTTCGAAGCCATCCGCAACAAGATTCCCTATCGCCCCCTGCTGGTCGATGCCCAGGGCGAACGCCTTTATCCCAAGCCCCAGGCCCATGGCCAGCAGAGCGCCGTGGTCGTAGGCGCGCAGGGCCAGGCCGTGCACACTGACCGCGACAACCGCATCCGCGTGCAATTCCACTGGCAGCGCGGCGAGCGCAGCCACAGCGGCCTGTCCTCACCGACGCCTGACGATCATGTGGGCGCCCCCGCCAACGAACAGGCCGGCACCTGGGTGCGCGTGCTGGCGGGCCTCGCGCCCACGGCCGGCGCCAACTGGGGCGGCCAGGCCGTGCCTCGCGTGGGCCAGGAAGTGCTGATCGATTTCATCGAAGGTGATATCGACCGACCGGTGGTGATCGGCACCCTCTACAACGGCCGCGGCGTCGACAATGCCCAGGGCAACCAGGCCGGGCAGGGCGCAGGCAGCGCCACCGGCAATGCCCCGGCCTGGTTCCCGGGCAGCAGTGGCGCGCACAATCATGCCGCCGTGCTCTCCGGCATCAAGACCCAGGCCCTCTCCGCCAGCCAGAGCGGCGGCGGAGGCTATAACCAACTGGTATTCGACGACAGCCCCGGACAGGCGCGCGCAGCGCTGCAACAGCACGCCGACGCCCACGACGGCGCCAGCGAGCTCAACCTCGGCCTGCTGCGCCAGCAGACCGACAACCAGCGCCTGGCCACGACCGGCCAGGGCTTCGAACTGAAGACCCTGTACAGCGCCGCGCTGCGCGCGGGGCAAGGCCTGCTGGTCTCGACCGAAAAGAGCATCAGCGCCCAGCTCGACATGACGCAGGGACTGTCGCAATTGAGCGAGAGCGCACAAAAGCAGCAGCAGCTGGCCGAGACCGCGCAAAAGCACAACGCCCGCCTGGAAGGCGAGAGCGACGCCGCCAAACTACCCGCGGTCGAAGCCATGGGGGAGAGCATTGAGGTGCTCAAGGCCACCCAGAGCGCCAGCACCGGCAGCAGTGGCAGTGATGGCCAGGGCAGCAGCGCCACCACCGCCACAACCGCCTTCAGCGCCCCGCAGCTGCAGCTCTCCAGCCCGGCCGGCATCGCCGCCGTCACCCCGGCCAGCGCCATCATCGCCGCGGGTGTGACCAGCAGCGTCACCGCGGGCAAGGATATCAACCAGATCGCCCAAGGCAATCTGCATTACCTGAGCAAATCCGGCATCAGCCTCTTCACCTATGGCAAGGCCAGCAACGGCAGCAAGCCGAACCAGGAAACCGGCATGGCCCTGCATGCAGCGGCGGGCAAGGTCAGCGTGCAGAGCCAGGCCGGGCAGACCTTGCTGACCTCGGCCAAGCAGTTGACGGTGGCCAGCGTGGGCAAGGATGTCAGCGTTGCGGGCAAACAGCATGTGCAACTGGCGGCGCAAGGCGCGTGGCTGCGGCTGGAAGGCGGCAATATCGAGGTGCATGGGCCGGGGGCGATGGAGTTCAGGGCGAGTGCCAAGGAATTGACTGGGCCGGCCAGTTCTGGCTCCAGTGCCAGCGTGCCGGCGCCTGGGCCGTTGGCTGATTGTGAGTACAAGAGTGGCGCCTGAGGGCACCCCGAATTCTGAGAACGGCGTAAGAAGGATCGCATCATGAGCCAATCCAAAGTCAATGAACAACTGCGTGCCGTCTTGTTTCAGTTGCGCGAAGTTCATCCCCGCAGCCATGTGCATCTGCTACTGGATGGCAATCACCCTTGCGCCGATGATGATGCGTTGCATATTGCCCGTCTGGCCAAGCGCGATATTCCGGCCAAGGCAGTCCCGGTGCCGCGCGCCGATTTTGTACACGATCCCGCGATTTGCCCTTCCTTGGTAACGCTGTATTCACCTGGCGATCGCGGATATCCCGACGAGTTGCTGCTGGATTTGAGCATCGACCACGCATGGCGTCGGCGTGACAGCATTAATGGCAGTTACGTTTGTGGATGGCTGGTGTCGGAAAGTCCGGCCCATGACATCGCCACCCATCTGGCGCGTGCATGTGAGTTGTTCGACGTGCTGCGCGGATGTCGCCGTGTACTGCCGTTGTTTGAGCCCCATCGCCTGTCGCTGGTAGCCGATGCGGGACTGGAGAGTTTCCTGCGCCGCTGGCTGGGACCGATCAGCCACTGGCTGTGGCTGGACATGCAGGGTGAACTCCATAGTCTCGCGGTCAATGAATTGGCCGAAGGAATCTCCAGCAAGGAACATCTCAGCCAGCGGCACTGGCAGGCGCAGCAGCGGGTAGCCAATGCGCGGCTGGTTGCCATGGCAATGGCAGACGCCGGGATCATCCTGCCCACCCACCCGGAAACCGCCATCGATGCGTCCCTGCAGCGGGCCGGGGACCTAGGACTGCAACGTACTGAAGATCTGGTCTTCTTCGCGCTCAACGACTTTTCGATTTCACGCGATTGGACCGCGCATCCCGCCGCGGCGAAGGCGATCAGACAGGCGCAGCAGGGCGAACAGACCTTGAGTGAACTGATGTGCGAACTGTCCGACAACACGCTGGAAGAAATCGCCGCGTCACGCGGGGCTGATTAAACTGTATTTGGAGAGGTTCTGATGGGCACTGAAGTCACTCAAGTTAAATCGACCACTGGCGCGGCGACGATGCGCGCCAATGCCAATAGTGCACAGAAATGCGCGCTCGGCAGCAATGGCCAATGCAGTTTCTGCCAGCGCACGGGCTACCCTATCCTGCCACTGCGCTATGCCGTCAAGCCCTCGTATGTCACTGCAATAGGCGCTGGCCCGCAGTCGCTACCGCAGATGGATAAGTTCGCGGCACAGCCGCTCAAAGGAAATCGTTACACGTTGCGCGTGCTGCGCAAAGGCTATGTCCATGTCTACATGGGGGTCAAAGGTCATTGGCAGACCTACGCGGTAACCGATGATGGCTACCTGCGCTTGCTGAAGAATCCCGACGATCCAGATGCCAAGGGTAACCGTCCATTGACCGAGGCATGCAAGCGGGATGGTCATAACATACCGGCCAGTTTTATCAACATTCCCGAGAAGTACAAGAAGGTATGGATCGGCTTCTCTGAACTTCCCTGGCGCAAGGAAGTGCGTTCTGCCTTTGAGGCGAAGCCGGATGCCCGGATGCAGCAGGTTGACTTGACCCAGATGGCCAACGCGCCTGCACAGGTTCCCAATGCGCTGGAGATCACCCCCGACGGGACGAGCCTGCATGCCTATGTCGAGGAATATGCCAGGGATGCCGGTGACTACGCCAAGCGTCTACAGTATCCGGCGCCAGTGGTGTCTGCCGAGAAGGTAAGCAAAGGCGATTTCCAGTGGGAGAGTTTGCACGGCAATTATCCCCGCAGCGGTCAACTGGCCGCCGTTGGCGAACATGCTACCGCCTACCAGAAGAAAACGAAGCGGAAGATGGCAGCACTCGTTCTGCATGATCCGGTTGGTATGGTGCAGGAACTGAACGGCGCAGTTTCCCGCGTGGTGAAAGCGCGTCAGGACTTTGGGGCGGCCGTGATGCGGCCGCTGATAGTCTCTCAGTCGATACTCGGCCTCAAGAAATTCTTTGAGCAGGCCGCTTCCGCCAATCGTGAGGCTCAAGAGAAGAAGGACAAGAAGCCGGACAAGCAATACGAGCTGGATACCGAATCCATACCAATGTCGGGGACGGCAGGCATCTCTGTCTACAACATGAAGACGACGACCCGCGCAGAGCGCGCTCAGCGGGACGCCGACGATGCGTGGATCCGGATCGCCAGGCGTTACGATGAAGGCGCCCGCGCGGCCTTCGATCAGCGCTATACCGAGGCCATGAAGGGTTTCGAGGAGGGCATCAAGAACCAAGGTCACGACTGGGCCTTGTGGGCCGGGCACGATGCCTGGCGCTTGCACTTCAAAGACTATGTGACCAACTACGGATCTGACTACAAGGATTTTGTCGAGATGTCAGCCGTATGCTTGTCTGGCGGAACCGGCGAGGATGAGTATTCGCAGGCGCTATGGATGAAATGGTTTTCCGCCAAGCCTGACGATGTGACTAATCCAGTGTTTCAGGGCTTGTTCGGCGGTCGCAAGGAACTGCTAGCTTTCCTGCTCCCGGAAAAACCTTCTCTGTGGAGCGAAGATAACGAGCTGAACAAGACCGATAAGCTGTACGAGACCGCTAAAGGAATCACTGCCTCAGAAGAAGTAGACGGACCGAAGAAGTTAGAGCACTTCATCGATGGTCGTGTCAAGACATGGGCTGCGAGCCTCATGACCACCATCAGCGCGGTTTCCACGAGAGTAGACGCCAAACTGAGTCAAGTGGCATTGTTGACTGTCAACCGCGCCATCCAGGCTGGCCAATATTTGTATAGCGGGATCAGCACGACTTTCATCAAGGTAAGAATGACGGTTGGCGATTACCTCAAGTTACTCAATGAATTGGGAATGAAAGTACGAGATGGCATGCGCAAGCGAGTCAATTCGTTGCTGTTTGCGGGCTTTCTTAGTATCTCCGATGCGAGGATTCGTGATCGCATCATCGACGTCACTATCTGGAGCATTGAAAAGGTTTCAGCCATCAAGGCGGCCATTTCCAATGCTGCTAAGTCCGCGGCTGATACTGGCAAGGCAGTGTTAAGTAAGCTCTCTGTCTCCGCAGCGATGGTCAGCGACGAAGTCAGGAAGGAACTTCGCTCCTTGGTCGGGAAAATAGAGCTCAACGCGCAGCAGGCCCGTGTGCTGGCGCGTGACCTGATGGCGAGAAACCTTAAGCTTGGTGCTGTAGGCGAACCTGCGCTGGCCGCAGGCTCTCTTTATTTTCAGTTGTGGGCGTGGAAGGATTCGATGAAGTCGGTCAAGGAGAAAGTCGGCGCAGAAGGGACCGAAGCCCAGTTATCTTTGGTGTCTGCGGGGATCGGCGTGCTGGCCGCTAGCACTGAAGCCTTGGGCGGTTTGTTCAAGCTCTTTAGCGCCGAGGCAGCGGGAAAATTTCTGATGCGCTGGGCAGGGATCATCGGCATGTTCTCCGGTGCCACTGATGTCCTGCAATCGCACGCTGCTTCGGTGAGAGCAGGTAAAAAAGGTGATGCAGATGCTTCAAGCTATTATAGTGTCGCTACAGTTACGTTTTCGTTCGGTGTCATCGCCTCTGGTTTCGCCATAGGTAACCCGGCGCTATTAGGCGGGTTGCTGGGACTGGGCCCAATGGGTTGGGTCATCCTATTAGTCGGCGTGGGTATATTCTTCACGTGGATGGCGATGAACGCAGAGTCCTCTCCCGCTGAGCTGTGGGCCGATCGATGCTATTTTGGACGGGACATCAATGGAAAGGGCCTCTGGTCCGACGCACAGATGGATGAGGAAATGCAAGAGCTCAATAGCATCGTGTCGGGATTGAGAGTCGAACTGGGTAGCCGAAGCTTTTCAACCCGTTGGTTTGGCGATGATAAGCTTGAAGATTACAATGTTAAGCTGAGAATAACATTCGGCATTTTCAGCGCAGAGAATTCAGCCTACGAATGGGTATGGTTCGCTCGCCACAAGTCCAAAGGAAATATCGAGTTGAAGCGAGGACAGTTTGGCAAGGTTCCCCGTCCGCTGGCGACATCGACCTTAAAATCTCATGCGGGTCTTTCTGGCGTCGATTTGCCGACGGTGTATCCAGGCCCGGATAACTCACTCAAGGTCGTAGAAATGTACGCCGGGGTCCACTCAGGAAAATATAAAGAAACCACGGTGGTAATCAACTTCTGGCCCGACGCGACTAATAGCGAAGATTGCTTGGCAGGGACAGTGGTAACGGAGGATGTGTGACAGCAAGTAAGACAAGCCGATTTACTCCCAAAAATCCGCTCTGGGACGAGGATCTTCCAGAGCGCGAGTCGGGAATCGACTTCGACCAGCGTTTGGATAGCCCGCTTCTTGATGAAGATCTGAACCACGTCGATGAGAACTACCTGGAGATTTCTCGTACGTCATCGGTAATCAGGGGGCTAGGCGTCCTGGTCGGAATAATGTTTCTCGCAAGCGCTATTGCGTTTCTTATTCCTGATCTGATCCGGCAGTGGAACGTGTTTGTCACAAGGTCTCCTTTGCTTGGGCTCTATTACTGCACCATGCTCGTGGGAGCGGCCTTGGCGGCGGGCCTGTTTGCTCTGCATGACTGTCTACTTCCTAGAGATACGCCAGTCCGGTTTAATCGAAACACCAGAAAAATATACGTCTACGAATACACTGCCTCATTACGGCGTTTGCAGCGCTGGCGCAAGGAGATCAAGATCTATGACTGGGATAACATCGAGGCGGAGATTGCCAAGGTGTCGGGATTTACGGGGAAGGCTTACGTCGTGCGGCATGAACTGGTGCTGGTGATCTGCAAAGCAGGAACCAACGAGGTCATCGACCGTATTTCACTCAAGGGCAATGACGTCACCGTCGAGACCTTGTATCAATTGTGGTCCTACGTCCGCCGGTTCATGGCATACGGACCGGCCCGCATTCCTGATCTGAAAGCAAGAGTGCAAGGTGTGAGTTTCGTTAGTAGCTTGTTCCACTTCATGCCCTACATTTCACCAACCGAGGAAGGACGGCGCTTCCGCAGCAAGATGCGCTGGCTGGATTACCCGATCATTTTCCTGACGATCTGGTTTTTCTGGATATGGTTGCCTCTCGGGATCTGTAACTACATCGCAATGAAGTGTGCGCCCGAGCCTAAATGGCCGGCTGAGATTGATGCAGAAAGCCGATCTCTTCGGTCGTCCTGAAGCGGGGATTGTGGTACTCAGCCAGAACACAATGGTCTGACGAATCACCTCCGCCGGCGATCAGAACGACAGTATCAACTGCATGTCGATCATCGGACCGACGTTAGCGACCTTCGCGCGATCAGGTCAGGGGACAATATCGGGCACTGCCATAGCAATTCCGCATGCGATTCCGCCCAGGGTTTGCCGTGACATGATAGTGTCGAAGCCAACAGCGGAGATCGCCTGGCCGGGAAATTGATCACGGAGGATAGGTGACAGCGAGCAGTAGAACCCGATTTACACCGAAAAATCCTTCCTGGTATGAGGACCTCGCAGCACGCGAATCTGAAATCGATCTCAGTGAGCGTCTGGATAGCCCAGTTCTCGATGAAGACCTGAATCACATCGACGAGAACTACCTGGAGATTTCTCGTACGTCATCAGTGATCAGGGGGCTCGGTGTCCTGATCGGAATATTGTTTTTTCTAAGTGCAGTCGGGTTCTTTATTCCTTTCCTGATTTATCAGTGGGATCGCTTTTTCGCCATAGCTCCTTTTCTTTGCGTCTATTATTGCGTCATGCTGGTAGGCGGAAGCGTGGTGGTGGGCCTGTTCGCCCTGCATGACTGTCTGCTCCCGCGGGATACACCAGTCCGGTTCAATCGAAACACCAGAAAAATATACGCCTACGAATACAAAGCGTCATTACAGCGTCTGCAGCGCTGGCGCACGGAAATCAAGATCTACGATTGGGACCAGGTCGAAGCCGAGATTGCCAAGGTGTCGGCATCCACGGGAAAGACCTACGTCGTGCGGCATGAACTGGTGCTGGTGATCTGCAAAGCAGGAACCAACGAGGTCATCGACCGAATTGCCCTCAAAGGAAATGACGTCACCGTCGAGACCTTGTACCAATTGTGGTCCTACATCCGCCGGTTCATGGCTTACGGGCCAGCCCGCATTCCTGAGCTGACAGTAAGAGTCCAAGGTGTTGGCTTAGTCAGCTGCTTGTTCCACTTCATGCCCTACATTTCCCCAACAGAGGAAGGAAGACGCTTCCGCAGCAAGATGCGCTGGCTGGATTACCCGATCATTTTTCTGACGATCTGGTTTTTCTGGATATGGTTGCCTCTTGGGATCTGTCACTACATCGCAATGAAGTGCGCCCCCGAGCCACATTGGCCAGCAGAGGTGGATGAGGAAAGTCGTCGAGGCAAGAAAATCAGTTCTTGGCAGGATGCCACCACAGCGGGGATCCCTCGACGGAGCCATTGACCGCGGAGGATGTGTGACAGTAAGCAGGAAAAGCCGATTTACACCGAAAAATCCTTCCTGGTATGAGGACCTCGCAGCACGCGAGTCAGAAATCGATCTCAATGAGCCTCTGGATAGCCCAGCTCTCGATGAGGACCTGAATCACGTCGATGAGAACTACCTGGAGATTTCCCGTACGTCATCTGTGATCAGGGGGCTTGGCGTCCTGATCGGGATAATGTATTTCCTGTTTGCTGCCTCGTTCCTTTTCCCTATGCTCATCGAGCAGTGGCACGACTATTTCGTGACGGCTCCTTGGTTCGGGCTCTATTACTGCACCATGCTCTTGGGAGCGACCTTGGCGGCGAGTCTGTTCGCGCTGCATGACTGTCTTCTCCCGCGGGATACGCCAGTCCGGTTCAATCGAAACACCAGAAAAATATACGTCTACGAATACACTGCCTCATTACAGCGTCTGCAGCGCTGGCGCACCGAAATCAAGATCTACGATTGGGACCAGGTCGAAGCCGAGATTGCCAAGGTGTCGGCATCCACGGGAAAGACCTACGTCGTGCGGCATGAACTGGTGCTGGTGATCTGCAAGGCAGGAAGCAACGAGGTCATTGACCGAATTTCACTCAAGGGCAATGACGTCACCGTCGAGACCTTGTACCAATTATGGTCTTACATCCGCCGGTTCATGGCATACGGGCCAGCCCGCATTCCTGATCTGAAGGCAAGAATGCAAGGCGTGGGCTTCGTCAGCAGCTTGTTCCACTTCATGCCCTACATTTCACCGACCGAGGAAGGAAGACGCTTCCGCAGCAAGATGCGCTGGCTGGATTACCCGATCATTTTCCTGACGATCTGGTTTTTCTGGATATGGCTGCCTCTTGGACTCTGTTATTACATTGCAATGAAATGTGCGCCCGAGCGCGTTGGCCGGCAGAGGTGGATGAGGAGAGTCGTCGGGGAAAATAGGAGCGTCCTCCATCGGATCTTACATGGAGTGAGCGACGTGCCGAATTGCACCGAAAGATGGTCCGTTTTTTGAGTGTTATCCTTCCGGATAGCAGACTTTTTTCTGAACGTTATTTTTCCGACTCTGGAAAATGTGAGGAAACCATGGTGGTAATCAACTTCCGGCCGGACTCCGCTAACAGCGAAGATTGCTTGGCATGGGCGCTGGCAGCGGAGCAGAGATGACCAGTGGAAGTCGTTTTTCTCCGAGCAATCCTCTGTGGTATGAAGATCTGGCTCCCAGAGCATCGGAGATCAACTTTGAAGAAAAGCTGGATGGTCCTCTGCTGGAGGAGGACCTTAATCATGTCGATAACAATTATGTGGAAATCTCACGTACATCATCTGTATTGCGAGGGGGCGGACTCTTCACGGGCCTGATATTCTTTTCGTTCGTTGGCACAGTGATTATTCCATTGATCAGTACGATCGGCCTCCAGTTCTTTACCCTCATTCCACTGTTGGGAGTGCTTGCTGTCGTGATGTTGCTCGGCATTTCCGTGTGGGCATTTTTTCTCATCATCTACGACTGCCGGTTGCCGAGAGATACCCCTGTCCGGTTCAATCGTAATACACAAAAGGTCTATTCCTATGAGTACGCCGCTTCGCTTTCTTCGTTCAAGCGTTGGCACAAGGAAGTCAAGGTCTACGACTGGAGCTGCGTGGAAGCGGAAGTTGCCAAGTTCTCGGGCTTTTCGGGCAAAGCATATATCGTTCGTTATGAACTGCATCTCGTAATAGGTAAGCCGGGAACGCATGAGGTCATCGACCGCATTGCCTTGAAGAGAAATGACGTAACCGGCCTCACGCTCTATGAGCGCTGGTCTTACCTTCGTCGATTCATGGCGGATGGTACCGGTCGCTTGCCTAAGCTAGAGGTGCGGCAACAAGAGCTCGGATTCTTGAAGAGTTTGTTCAGCTACATGCCTTATCTTTCGCCTACCGATGAAGGAAGGCGATACCGGAAAAAGATGCGTTGGGTAGATTATTGCCTAGCGCTGGTGCTGGTATGGTTTTTCTGGCTCTGGCTTCCGTTGGGATTGTGTCACTACGTTGCGATGCGTTGTGCTCCGGCGCCACAGTGGCCCCCAGACCTCGACGGTGAGAGTCGGTCCGGGCGTAGTTCGCAGGAAGGCAATAGAAAATAAACCCCTCACCCCTGAACGCAGCACGCCCCCGCTTGTCCAAAAAACCGGAAAGGGCCTGGCCAGCACGGCGCCAGGTCCCGGATCTTGATCACAAGACAATAAAACAGACCGGAACGACAACAACATGAAGCTACCAACGCTCAAATCCCTCTTGGGGGGCAAACCAGCCATGTCCGCCATTGAACCTCTGCTCAATCCCATCAACGACAATGCGCCTGCCGGCGAGGACCTGTCCTTCACGGCCGACCTCGACGCCATCGCCGAGGCGCGTCGCTTCGACGATCCCACCCTGGATCAGGGCGAGTGGGTGATCGACATCAAGGAGGCCGACTGGCCCTTCGTCGAACAACACTGCGCGCGCCTGCTGGAGGGACGCAGCAAGGACCTGCGGCTGGCGGTGTGGTACTCCGAGGCGGCCTGCAAGACGCGTGGCCTGCGCGGACTGGGTGACGGCTTCCTGCTGGTGGCGGGGCTGTTCGATCGCTTCTGGGACAACATGTACCCGCAGTCGGAAGAGGGCGACCACGACCAGCGGGTCGGTAACCTGACCTGGCTGCTGGCCCGCAGCGTGGCGATGTCGCGCGAGATTGCGCTCACCGAAGGGCGCGGCAGCGCCTATTCGCTGATCGATTTCGAGGCCGCCCGCACCCGCGCTGCCAATGCCGAGCGGATCGCCAACGAGGGCGGGCAGCCGGAAGAGGGTGTCAAGCTGGCGGTCATGGAGGCGGCGCGCAAGCGTAGCTCGCACGCCTTCTACGAGGCCATGCTGGCCGATTCGCAATACTGCGTGCAAGCCCTGGAGCAGTTGGAAAAATCCGTCGATGCGCGCCTGGGCGTGAATGGTCCGGGCTTCTCGGCCGCGCGCGAGGCGCTCATTGCGGTGCGTGAGACCGTGGCGCGCTTTGCGGCCGATACCGGGCTGCGCAGTCCGCAACTGCAAGACAGCGCGGCCAGTGGTGCTGCGGCTGATGCGTCGGCTCCGCCAACATCGGTGGAAGAAACGCCGCCAGCAGGCGCAATGATGCAGCAAGGTCCGATCCGCACCCGTGCCGAAGCCATTGCGCAGTTGCGCGCGGTGGCGGAGTTCTTCCGTCGCACCGAGCCCCATAGCCCGGTCGCGCACCTGGCCGACAAGGCGGCGCAGTGGGGCGAAATGCCGCTGCATGCCTGGCTCAAGAGTGTCATCAAGGATGATTCCACGCTCTCGCATGTGGAAGAATTGCTGGGCTTGCTGCCGCCGCGCAGGGAGTGATCGGCGCTGCCCCAAAAAAACGGAACCGATGGTTCCGTTTTTTTTATGCCCGCATTTGCTGACTACTGAACATTAATTAATCACTACTAATTACTAACTACCAACTCATTAATTAATAACTAATGCTTACATACGCAGTGCCGTCTTACTTGGCGATACGGAATTCAATGCGGCGGTTCTTTGCGCGCCCCTCTGCCGTGGCGTTCGAGGCCACCGGGCGATCCGGGCCTTGGCCAGAGGTGCTCAGCAGGCTCTCGTCGACGCCCTTGGCGCCCAGGTAGGCCTTGACTGCATCGGCACGGGCCAGCGACAGCGAGATATTGCTGGCGCGCAGGCCTTCGTTGTCGGTGTTGCCGATGATTTCCACATGACGGCCCTTGAGCTTGAGCATGGTGGCGGCGATCTCGTCGAGGATGCGCTTGCCCTCGGGGGTGAGGGTGGCCTGTCCGCTTTCGAAGGAGACGACGCGATTGGCCAGGGCGTTATCCAGCAGGCCCTGCTCGGAGGTGGACACGCGCAGCCCGTTGTTGACGGTATAGGACGAGTTGAGGCTGCTGGCCATGTCGCTGGCGATCTGCTGGCGCTGGGCTTCGTTGGCGACCTCGCCGGTGATGGAGACGGTGGTGCCGTCGATCTTTAGCTGGCCGCGGCTGACCGCTTTCAGATTGGGCGAGATCAGGCTCTGCACATGGTTGTTCCAGTTGGCCGGCAGCACTACCTGGCCCACGGCGATCTGGTCGACCACGCGGTCGGCGCCATAGACTTCGCGCAGGCGGGCCAGGGCGGCGGCCTTGCTGGCTTCGTCAGGGACGGTACCGGTGACCAGTACCTGGCCGGGGGCGGGCGTGGCCACGGGGGGCGCGGCGTTCTGCGCCAGCGCGACGTTGGCGAGGTTGCAGAGCAGGGCCGCGGCGAATACGCAGGCGGGCCGGCGCAGGGAAGGGAAGAAGGACGTATCCAAGGTTCAGGCTCCGATGAAGGCTTCGCGGAATGAGTCGAGTGCCGATTTGAGCGACAGGCCGGGGTGCGAGAGATAGCTCGACAGCTTCTGGATGCCGTAGTCGCTGCTGACATGTTCTTCGATCCAGTCGGCCTGGTCGAAGGCGATGTTGTGCTCGGCTCCGGCCTGGCTGTCGAGCACCGAATGCAGGGTGCGCGGCGAGGCCCCGGAAAAGCCCAGGATCATGCTGGGCTGCTCATCGAGGATGGTGAGGAAGAGCGCCAGTTCGAAATCGGCACGGCTCAGGAAAGGCGTGATCAGGTTCATCCAGAAACTGGCCACCAGGGCGCGGTACATCGGGTCGCGCGGCAGCGGCAGGATCAGGTTCTTGTCCAGTCGGCTGGAGGTGCTGGCCATCACCGGTTGCAGCAGCAGCCCCAGGGCCAGCAGCAGCTGGCGCGGGGTGCCGGTGAAGCCGGCCTGCTCCAGCATCTGTTGCAGGCCGCCCAGCGTCTGCATGTCCAGGAAGTCGGCGAAGGCGGCGTTGTAGCCGGCGCTGTTGATGTCCAGCTCCAGCGTGGTCGTGGCCAGGGTCTGCAAGGGGGCGGCGGGGTCATTGGCGCTGAGCACGCCGTTGGTCAGCGTCTCCAGGCGCGTCCACAGGCGCGAGAGGATCAGCGGGCCGTTGCGCACGAAGGCGCCGGGATCCTCGACCTCGATGGCGCTCATCGAGATGAACGGGAAGCGCCGTTGCGACTGGTCGCTGCTGGCGCGCAGGTGGCCGGCGACGGCGCGGCGGCTGCGCGGGCCCATGACCACGAAATGCAGCGGCTTGACGCCGTCATAGATGATCTTCCAGCGCGGATCGCGCGCCAGCATTTCCATGGTCTGCGCCAGCCAGTTGTCCAGCAGCGTGATCAGGGAGGCGTTGTCGGTGGCCTTGATGAAATCGCCGCGCGTGGGGATCTTGCCGAAGTAGCCGACCTTGATGGGGGTGCCGGTTGCACTCATTGCTTGACCCCTGTAATGGTTGGTTGATTGTTGGACTGGGGGGCTGCAGCGTCGGTCGCCATCGGCTGCCCCGGCTGCATCGGCGCAGTGCCAGCGGCGCCGGCAGGAGCAGGGGCGAGGACGGGCGCAGGCGCTCCCCCAGCAATGGTCTCCGGCAGCTTCAGGCCGCGCAGGCTGGCGGTGCCGCGGGCAGGGCCGTTGGCGGTGCCTGAGACTTCGGCGCTGCTGATGATCTTCAGGTTGACCACCACGGTGACGCCCTCATTGGTCCAGGACAGCTCGAAGACGCCGTTGTCCTTGCGCTTGCGCTGGGCCGAGTTGATCAGGCGCTCCAGGCCGAAGCGGCCGGGCTGGCTGGCCACTTCGATGGTGCGGCCGTCGTAGGTCTGGGCCGTCACGCGGGCCCCTGGCGTACCCTGCGGATTGGGCCAGATGAAGTTGGTCCACTGCGCCTGGGTATTGCGGTAGCGCAGTTGCTGGCCGTCGATCTCGATGGTGTACTCCAGGGCACCGGGCGCGGGCTGCGGCTGGATCTGGAACACGGTCTGGGCGCTGTTGGCGCCGCCATTGGCATCGCCGCCGCCGCCCGGGGCGCTGATCCAGCTGGCGAAGTTGCTCGTAATGGCCGGTGACAGGTTAATGCCCATGTCCGCCCACTTGCGCGGCGACAGCGTATCGCCACGGCGCACCACCAGCGGACCCATGGCCGTGGTGACGAACTTGGAGATGGCGCCATTCTCGCCGAAGACGGTGCCGATCTCGCCGCTGTTGGCTTCGATTTTGGAATTGGGCGAGAACGGGTACTTGGCTGCCAGATTGCTCTGGAAGGGTTCGTACACCTGGGCGCGCCAGATCTTGTTGACCTCGCCTTCGGTCGGCCGCACCAGGGCGTTGAAGCCCTGCACCAGCGGACGCACCAGCAGCGGACGCAGCACGGTCTTCTGCTGGTCGTTCAGGCCGGGCAGCATTTCCTCGTCGACGAACTTGAGCGAATCGGACAGTTCGGAACCGTTGCCTTCCAGCGTCTGCTGCATCAGCTGCTTGGCGCCGGGGCCGGTATCGCCCTGGTTCTTGATGGTGTTGAGGCGGGTGCGCAGCTTGGACAGGTTGTCCAGATAAGTCTGCAGCAGCGATCCGTTCTTGTCCTTGCTCACCACCAGGCGCGCCACGCCGCTGAATTCGCGGCCGACTGGACCCATCGGGATGGCGGTCGTGCCATCGGCGTTGAACTGGGTCGGCGCGGGGGCAGGGGAGCGGCGCAGGATGGTTTCCTTGAACCAGCCCATGAAGCCGCTCTTGGCGTTGGCCAGGCCGGCGTCCACCAGCGAGGGATTGTCCCAGGAGGTCTCGTCATAGACGGTGTTGATGACCTTCTTCATCGGCGAGGTGATGGGATCGCCCAGGCGGTTCATGGCATTGGTGGCGTCGTCCAGGTTGCGCAGTTCGACGATGCTCACGCCCTGCAGGAATTTCTGCCATTCGCGCGCATATTCGGTCTTGTACTGCGTCACCAGGGCCTTCTGGATCTGCTCGGGGCTGCCTTCCAGCGTCAGGTCATCCTTGGCTGAGGTCTTGAGCACCCAGTCGGCGCTCTGCAGTTCCTTGTTGGCGGCTTCCTTGAAGGCTTCCTGGACGAATTTCTCCCAGGCGTCGCGGGTGAAGGTGCCGGGGATGGCATAGCTGCCCATGACCAGTTCGCGGTCCTTGTCGCCGACGATGCGCGCTACCGTCATGGAAGCAAAGCGGGTGGCGGCGCGGGCCTTGACGTCGGCGTACACGCGTTCGCGCGCGGGCATGCCGCGCACCACGCGGCGCAGGTTTTCGCGGGCCTGGTCCACCAGGGTCAGCTTGTTGTCGATGGTCGGCCAGGAAGGATCGTTGATCTGTTCCAGCGAGAAACTGATGAGGCGCTCGGCGCTGCGGATCATCTGTTCGCGCGGCATGGTGCCACGGTTGGTTTCCAGCCAGCCGCGCCAGAAGCGGGTGATCTGGTCGTTCAGATGGCTCGATTCGGCGCGCGACTTGTCGGCCAGCATCAGATAGGTCTTCAGGGCGTTATAGGCATCCTCGACGCTGGTGGCCGAGCTGTCCTTGTAGGTGCGCAGCGCGCTGGCGGCTTGCGCGCCATTGTCGGCCACTGGCGTGATGCCGCCCGATTGCGGCGGACGCGACATCGGCTCCAGGCGCGCGGCATTGGCGTTGACTTCCATCAGGTAGCTCTCGATGTTGCTGGCCACCGGCTTCAACATGATTTCCTTGATGCCGGAGAAGTATTCCTCGCGCAGCTTGCGTTCCAGCAGATCACCCTGGTAGAGACCCATGCCCACTGAGATGGGACGGCTGGCGCGGTAGCGGTCCAGCTGTTCGATGCGGTCCTGCAGGATTTCCAGCGCCTCGAAGCGCGATTGCAGGTCCAGGCGTTTTTCCTGCAGCTTGACGGCCTTGTCCATGTCGGCCTGCACATTGGCCAGCAGCTGGCGATTGCCCATGTAGGACCAGCTCCAGCCACCCAGCAGCACGCCCAGGATGGCGATGGCGGCGAAGAAGGTGGCATAGCGCATGCGGATCTTGGTGCGGCTGGTGTACTGCGCCACCAGCTGCTTGTCGGCGAAGATCACCTGCTTGAACAGGTTGTGCAGGAAGAAGCCGTGCTGGGAAAAGATCTCGCGTTGCGGCTTGTGTTCCAGCGCCAGTCCGAAGCGGTCGGCGATGCGTTGCGAAGAGGCGCTCACGGTGGCGCCTTCCTGCACGGCGCTGGTGAAATAGAAGCCGCGGAAGACCGGCTTGAACTGGAAGGGATTCTCTTCGAACAGCGTGGCCACGAAGGAGCGCAGCACGCCCTTGATCGAGGAAAACTCCAGCGGGAAGGTCAGCACGCCCGGGGCCATGTTTTCACCGCGCTTGACCGACATGCTGGCCAGGCTCATCTCCTTGAGGCCGGCGTAGAGCTCGTCGAAACGTTCATCGAAGAAGCTGACCACTTCCTGGCCGCTGCGCTTGCGGTCGTAGGCGAGGGTAGCGCCCCAGACGCGGTCACGCTCGCTGCGTTCGGTGTCGAGGAAGAATTCATTGAAGCCGGTGATCAGGTCGGCCTTGGTGAAGACCACATAGACCGGGGCGAACACTTCCAGCTTTTCAGTCAGCTCCTGCACGCGCTGGCGCAGGTTCTTGGCCAGGTTGATGGCGAATTCGGGACGGTTGCCGGTCAGTTCGGCGATGCTGACCGCGATGATGATGCCGTTGATCGGCGCTTGCTTGCGATAGCGCTTGAGCAGGCCCAGGAAGCTGAACCACTCGTTGCGGTCTTCTTCATAGACCGAATAGCGGCCGGCGGTATCGAGCAGGATGCCGTCGGTGGTGAAGAACCAGTCGCAGTTGCGGGTGCCGCCCACGCCGTGGACGATCTTGCCGCCCTTGTCGGCGAAGGGGAACTGCAATCCGGAATTGGCGATGGCGGTGCTCTTGCCGGCAGCGGGGTTGCCGATCACCATGTACCAGGGCAGCTCGTAGAGGGCGGCCGAACCGGACTTCTGCCCCAGCTTGGAGGTCTTGATGGTGTTGATCGCCTCCAGCATGCGGGTGCGCAGCGCGGCGACTTCTTCGCGCTGGGCGCCGTCGCTGCTGGCCGCCACCGACTGGGTGGCTTGCTGTTCCAGCACTTCGCCCAGCTTGCCGGCGGCGCGCCGCACCTTCCAGCGCCGGTACAGCCAGTATCCCAGCCAGCATAGCAGGGCGATGGCCAGGATCACGGCGGCCCAGGTCAGGGCCAGCTCCAGGGTGCTGGCGCCGATGAAGAGGAATGCGGCCAGGGCGGCGAAGCCGATGATGACCAGGGTGCGGGTATCGCTGAGGAAGTGCCAGAGTCGTTGCATGATGGTGGCGATTCTTGGTAAGAGTTATTTTTATGCGGTCGCAGCTGGGGCCGCCGTCGCTTCCGGGGTTGGCGTTGATACGGTGCTGGGGGAATCCTGGGGACGCACGACCATGGCCGCGCGTTCATGGGCGTGGTCATTGCTCACGCACAGCGCGGCCTGTCCCAATGCTTCGCTGGCGCTGTGGGCCAGCACCAGTGCGCTCATCACGGTGGCCGCGCCTGCCGCGCCGCAGCCGGCGCCCAGTTTCACGCACTGGCTGCCGAGATCGATCTCGGGCAGGCTGTCGTAGCCCATCTTCATGATTTCCTCGGTGCGGCTGCCACGATAATCGCTGTCGGTGGCCAATAGGCCGATGGCGGCGGGGGCGACGCCCGCGTCCTGTAGCGCGCCCTGCACCAGCCGGGAGAGGAATTCGCCCTCGATGCGGCCGGGCGCATCGGCTGACTTGTCCTTGCGACCGACCGCGGCGCGATGCAACAGCACCAGCGTATCGGCGCCCAGCGCAATGGCCTGGGTGGCGTCGGCCAGGATCAGCCCGGCAGCGCCCTCGCCGGGCGACTTGCCGGTATTGGCGCTGCTGCACAGCAGCTGTTGCTGCGTTTCCCATTCTTCGACGATGGCGTCGTCGAGGGAGGATTCGGCGGCCACGGCCACGGCCAGGTAAGGCGAGGTCAGCTGCGAGGTCGGTTGCTTGGCGTTGACGTCGCGGCTGGTGGCGATGAGACGATCCAGATGCAGCATGGGATGCACCGACTCTCCCGCAATCACCGGCAGCACCGTGATCTTTTCGCGCGGCCAGCCCTCCTGGGCCAGCAGGTCGCCCAGCCATTGCGCCGCCTGCAGGCGCTGCGCACCCTCCCAGCGCGCCGGCAGCAAGGCCAGCAGATGGACCTGCGGCAGGCCGACGGCCTCGCGCTGATGCGCAGGGGCCTCGAGATATTGGGTCAGGAAAGGATGGGCCAGCAGACGCTGACCCAGTTCGCGGGTGATGTCGGCCGCCAGCGCCAGGGTGCGCAGGTGGCCGGTCGCCAGGGTGGGGGCTTGGGCGGCTTCGGGGGACTGGGCTTCCAGCCAGGCGAGGTAGTCGGATTGGGCGCCTTCCACATCCAGCGCGCCGATCCGGCCGGCCAGGATGGGGAAGCCCTGGCGGTCAGTCAGTTCAGGGTCCAGATCCAGGCGGGCGTCCTGCTTCTGCAACTGGGAGAGCAGGGTGGCGGCGTCGTCGCCTTGCGGGGAGCGCAGGGCGCTGGCGGCGATGACCAGCGTCCAGTGTCGTTCGACATGGTGGGCCGGGGTGGCCGGCGCTTCAGGAGCGGGCGTCTGGGCAGCGGCGGCCTGGCGGGCGGCGGCCGCTGCGGCCAGGCTCAGGCGCAGCTTGCGCACGCCCCACACGAGCAGCAGGAAGCAGACCGGCAGCACCAGCAGGAAGAGGATGACATCGCTGATGTCCGGCATGTGGTTGGAGCCGGACCAGTAGGCGATGAACATCACCCAGGTCACTGCAAAAATAGCGCAGACGAACAGGCTGCGTTTGATCCATGTTCCCATCAGCATCCACCTTTTATTGTTCTTTGTGCCCTTGCCGCACTGCGTTCAAACGGAGGTCGTCGCCTGGCTTGCAATGAGCACTGCGCCGCAGGCGGTCTTGTCGCCATCGCGCGCCACGGGCGCGCCATCGATGATCATGGTCGGATCGCCGCTGGCGATGGTGGTGGAACCGTGTCTGGGGCAACTGACCTTGTCGCCAACCCGCGCCACCTGCTTGCCGCCGACCATGGTCACGCCGCTGGCTTGGATGACGGTGCCGCCGTGGGAGGTCTTGTCTCCGAGCACGATGACCGGCTGGCTCATTGCTGTTCCCCTTGTCGTTGTTGCATGTGATGACAACCTGATTCTCTTGCCGGCCCCGCCGTTGACGGCGGCGGGCCCGTGCAGAAAAAGTTATTTTTTCATGACGCCCGGGAGGCGATATTCGGTGTGGCCGAAGTCCATCAGTTTCCAGCGCCCGCCCCAGGTCAGTCCCACCGATTCGGCTACCTCTCCGTAGTGGCGGTAGGCTTCCATCGCCCATGGGTCCTTCTCGCTGATGACCAGCTTGCCATTGCGCACGAAGGCGCAGTCACCGGCCAGGCCATACTGGTGATAGCTCTGGAAGGCCGCCGCATTGGTGACGTTGCCACCCATGCCGGCCAGCATGTTCTGCCGTTCGGGACTGCGGTAACCCTCGATGAGCGCCATCTCGATACCGTATTTTTCTTTCATGATCTTGAAGACCAGAAGCAGGCGCTGCGCATATTCAGGATTGAGCAGCTGCCAGTTACGGCTGGCATCGACCAGCATCGGCCTGACCTGGACAACCTCTGCAGTGGTGAACATGTCCGGCGGCAGAGGAGGCGGTGGTACGAGTAGCTCGCCCTTCAAAAGTTCCGCGATCTGCGCATTGGCCACGCGATCGGCAGGCTCGAAGCCGCCGAGCATGGATTTGCCGCTTAACATAAAAGCAAGTATTGCCGGACCTATCAGTAACAGAAGGACAAGGCCGACGATCACGTAATTACCGCGTACGTAGCCGATGCTGGCGGAAAATGAATGCCTGATGCCCGAGGCAGTCCCGGCAAGGACGGCGTCGCCCTTCCTGTTCCAGCGGTCCCAGCGCTGCCTCAGGCTGGCCATGCGGCTGTTGAGGAAGGCCAGCGTGAGTTCTCTGCCCGACGGGAACAGCAGCAGCCACATGGCGAAGCAGGTGACGAGCAGGTAGAAGATGATTAGGAGGAACAGCACGACATCCCCTTTTTTATTCTGTCTTTATTCTGTCCACCGTAGCGCCGGAAGAAAACCTTGCGTAGGGCAGCGTATTTCTGGGCGAACGCCGATTGATCGGCAACGGCGGATTAACTATCAATTAATAACTATCTAATAGGGATTCGCCCTCTGCGTACCCCGTCATATCGCTAAGTATTTTGCATCACCCCGGAAGCCAGACAGTCAGTATCGGCAAGATCCCATTCATTTCAGGCTCCGACAGCTTGGCCACTGATGAAGTTCGCATGCGCCCTCCGATTTTGCGTGAAATCTGCTGGCTGGCTTATCTGCCTGACAACGATGGGGCGGCGGGCGTGGCCAACGGTCGCCCTGCAACCGGCTTGCGCGTCCTCTGCGGGTTTGACTCGCACTTGACTGAAAGGCAACAAAGTCCGTCGATGCTGTAATCACGTAACCGTGATGTACGTTGCTGCGGATGAGGTGCGCGGGAACTCTTGAGCATCGCTGATGTCCCTGCAAACACTTCATCGTGTTTTGAATGCATCGCTTGCGATGGCGATGATGCCAGCCATGCGGCTGGCGAGGAAGTGCAATGTGCGTGCATCACGGGACGTGAAAAAAGCATCAGCCATCCTGCAAGACGCTGTAAAGCGCAGCAGAACGGCGGGCGATAGGCAAAAAACGATCTCAAGGGAAAAATGCGGCATCTCTTTTTTCGTACTGGCCGCGCTCCTGCGGCAGTGGACGGAGGGTGGCGCAATCGCATGAACAAGCAGTAACAGGAAATCAATAAAAAATCCAACAACTCTTGCGAGTTGCATAACACAGGAGTACGGCCTTGCAGCCCCCGAAACAAGAGAAACCTGCATCCACCAGACCGAGCCTGCTGTCCGGTTCGGATACGCCCGGGGCGGACGAAGTTCGCATCCTCAATTCCATCTCGGATACCAAATCCTCCGGCCGCGCCAGCGTCCCTGCCGCGCGTGGCAAGGGCGGTCGTATCGCCGCCGTGGCCGTGCTGCTGCTGTTGCTGATCGGCGCCGGTGCGCTGGTGTTGAATGGCCGCTCCGAATCTGGCGCCCCCGTGGCGGCCGCGCCAGAGGCCAAGCCGGTCGCCCCGCTGGCGGCGGCCGAACCCAACCCCAACCCCAACTTGGCCTCGGCCGCGCCCTCGGCATCGACGCCGCCAGCGGCCAGCGCCGACACCGCAGTCATCAACGACACCGGTCCCGGTAGCGCCCAGCCTGAGCCGCCTGCCCCGCCTTCCAGCCAGGCCCAGCTGACCAATGCGCTGGAAGAAGGCGTCAAGCCTCCTCCCTCCACGCTGAAGAACGCCCTGGAAGCCAAGCCGGAAAAGCCGGAGAAGCCCGCCAAGCAGGCCGCCCGTGAAGAGAAAAGGAAGAAGGCCGCCGAGGCCAAGAATGACAGCGATGTCGATCTGATCAAGGCGCTGGTGGCGCGCACGCCGGAGGCGGACAGGAAGAGCCAGGCGCGCGACAGCGCAGCAGGCGCATCGAGCCGCAAGCTGGCCCAGGGCGATACGAGCGCCCCGGCCAAGCACGCAGGCGGCCGCAATGTGGACGTGGTCGAGCGCTCTGGCAAGGAGAGCACGGAATCCTTGCTGCAACGCTGCCATGCCCTTGGTTTCATCGAAGGCGAATTGTGTCGCTGGCGTATCTGTTCGGGCCGCTGGGATACCGATGCCGCCTGCAAGGTCGCCAATTCCAACCCCAACTGAAGCACCCCGACCCATCGCTGAACTGCCGTGCCGCGCCCGCTAGCCTGTTGGCCGCCGGGCGTCTTACTTAGAGCTTGTGACCCATGTCTGACCTGCTGACGCAACTGATGCAATTCACCGGTGCGAGTCGCCTTTACAGCCTCTCGCTGGGCGACGCCGCGCCCGCTGGCGAATTGCTGGTGGAGGCATTTGCCGCCTCGGAAGGGCTGCATGCGGTCGGGCTGCGCGAAGTCATCGTCCTGAGCCTGGACGCCGGGCTGCGCCTGAAGTCCTTGATCGGGCAGCGCGCCACCCTGGTGACGACCTTGTCCGATGGCAGCCGCACCCAGTTCTCGGGGCTGGTCAACGAGGCCGCCAAGCTCGGCAGTGAGGGCGGCCTGGCCCGTTATCGCTTGCGCATCGTGCCCTGGGTCTGGCTGCTCTCGCAGTCGCATAACAGCCGGGTGTGGCAGGACAAGACCGTCATCGACATCGTCGAAGATGTCTTTGCCGACTATGCGCCCCACGCCGCCTGGACCTGGACGGATGAGGTGGCGCCCTTCATGCAGCAGGTGCAGCCGCGCAGCTATACGATCCAGTACCGCGAAAGCAATCTGGCCTTCGTCAGCCGCCTGCTGGCCGCCGAGGGCCTGTCATGGCGCGTGGAGGAATCTGCCGACGCAGCATCCGGCCATCGGCTGGTGCTGTTCGCCGATTCGACTTCGCCGCGCGCCTTCCCCGAAGACCTCACCAGCACCAGTCCGCTCGGCGGCAGCGGCATCCGCTTCCACGCCGGTACCGCCCGCGAGGAGCAGGACAGCATCCAGGCGCTGGCCGCGCGCCGGGCCTTGCAGCCGGCCTCGTTCACCTTGCTGTCCTACGATTACAAGAGCAAGCAGGCGGTGGCCACCAGCCTGCCCACCCGTCACGAATTCGGCGGCAAGGACGCCCCCCGCCTGGAAAGCTATGACAGTCCAGGCCTGTATGCCTATACCGATGCGGCCGAGGCCGATCACTATGCCCGCCTGCACCTGGAGGCCAGTGAAGCCCGCAACAAGCTCTGGCAGGCGCGCAGCACCGTGCGCACCTTGCGTCCCGGCACGCGCTTTACGCTGGCCGACGGTCCGCTGGGCCTGTCCGCTGCGCAGGATGGCGCGCCCCGGCAATACGCCGTGCTGTCGGTGATGAGCGTGGGTGTCAACAATCTGCCCAAGGATGCGGCCGAAGGCCTGGCCGAACTGTTCGGCCCGATTCCACCCTTGCTGGAAGACTGCGTGGCCGCCTGCGAAGAAGGCCAGTCGCTGCTGCACGGCCAGTCCGGCCCGGACTCTCTGCAACTGCTGGGGCAGACCGACATTGCCGGGGTGATCGCGCAAGCCCGCCAGCTGGGGTATGCCAATGCCTTCGAGGCGATTCGCGCCGACGTGATCTGGCGCCCGGTGCTGGCCGATGGCACCGGCTTGCGCCTGCACGCGCGTGCCACCGCGCGCGGCAGCCAGAGCGCCATCGTGGTGGGGCCGCAGGGCGAGACCAGCGCCAGCAGCGCCGGCGAGATCCATTGCGACCGCCTGGGGCGTGTGCGCATCCGCTTCCACTGGCAGGGCCGCAACAATGACGCCGCTGCCACCTGCTGGGTGCGCGTGGCGCAACGCGCAGCCAGCGGTGGCGCGGGCATGCAGTTCCTTCCTCGCATCGGCCAGGAGGTGCTGGTGCAATTCATCGAGGACGATATCGATCGGCCCGTCATCGTCGGCGCGCTCTACAACGGCCGTGGCGAGGGCGCCGCTGCGCCCACGCCCGGCGGCGATACTGCGCAGGCCGGCAGCGACGATCCTGCCCGCGCCTTCACCAGCGCCACCGACCTGCAGGCCAGCGGCCAGGGCAACCTGGCCGGCGGCAATGCACCGACCTGGCACGGCGGCAGCCAGGACAGCGATGGCCACGGCAACACTGCCGCGCAATGGGGTATCCGCTCCAAGGAATTCGGCGGTTCGGGCTACAACCAGATCGTCTTCGACGATACCGATGCGCAAGGGCGCATCCAGCTCAAGACCACCCAGTCGGGCAGCGAGCTCAACCTCGGTCACCTGATCCACACCGCAGACAACTATCGCGGGAGCTTCCGTGGCACCGGCGCAGAGTTGCGTACCGATGCCTATGGCGCGCTGCGCGCTGGCGGCGGCATCCTGTTCTCCAGCTACAAGATCGAGCAGAACGCCGCCTCCCGTGACCCGGCCGGCGACAATGTCGGCGGCATGGCCTTGCTCAAGCAGGCCGCCTTGCTGGGCAAGACCTTCAACGAGGCCACGCTCACCCACAAGACGGTCGGCCTGGCCAGCCATCTGGGACCGACCCAGGCCAGCGCCAGCACCATCAACGACAGTGCCGCGCCGTTGGAAGCCATTCGCGTGGCGGCCTCCGGGATGGTCGATGGTTCGCCCGAGAACAGTGGCGCAGACGTGGCAGCGGCCAATACGCAAACCGGCGAGAGCAAGCTCCCGCACAGCACCGCGGCGCTGATCGGCATCGCGGCCAAGGAGGGATTGGGCGCCGTGGCCGGGCAGCACATGCAGCTGGCCAATGGCGAGACGGTCAATCTCCTCTCCGGCGCCGACAGCCAGCAGGTCGCCGGCAACCAGTATCGCTTGCGCAGCGGCCAGGCGCTGGGCGTGCTGGCCGGGGCGATGGCGGCAGGCGAGGGCGGCACTGGCTTGCAGATGATCGCCGCGCAGAAGAACATCGACGTACAGGCCCAGGCGGACGGACTCACCGTCCAGGCACGCGACCAGGTCCGCGTGATCAGCGCCAATGCCGGCGTAGACTGGGCCGCCGCCAAGAAGATCACGCTCTCCACCGCCGGCGGGGCCAACATCACCATCGAGGGTGGCAACATCACCGTGCAGTGTCCGGGCAAGCTGACCATTCATGCCGCCCAGAAGCTGTTCGCCGGCCCCGTGTCCAAGACGCTGCCCTTGCCCCAGATGCCCAATAGCGTCTGCAAGGACTGCATCCTCAATGCCATGAAGCAGGGTGCGCCGGGAGTGCTGGTATGAGCGCGGACCAGGGTGATCCGCTGGGCCTGCAGGCCTGGGCGCTGGAATGCGCTGACCGCGGCCATGGCGCCTATCTGCTGCTGGACAGCGCCCAGGCTGAAGGCAGCCATCTGAAGCTGCAGGCGATGCGGCTGCCCTATGCTTCGCTGTTCGACGGCAAGCGTGAAGAGGCGCTGCCCGAGATTGCCCCGCTGCTCATTAGCCTGTCCGGGCTGGATGCGCCGCGGCGCGAACGGCTGGCCTCATGGATATCTCAACTGGCCTTCAGCGCGCCGTGCCTGAGCTGGTATGAGAGCCCCTTGCCCTTGCAGGCCTTCGCAGCGCATCTGCGCAATTTCCACCAGGTGGGCCTCAGCGACGGCCAGGCCATGATGATGCGCTGGTACGATACGCGCATCCTGCCCATCTGGGCGCAGGCGCTGACGCCGGAACAACGTAGCTTGTTCACGGGCGGCATGTTCAGCATCGCCTATGTCGATCGCTTCGGCGAGGCCAAGACCATTCATCAGGCCAGCGAAGCCGGACCGCCGAGCGCGCCGCCGCCGCTGGATCAGCCGCTAGTGACACTGGATGATCAGCAGTTTGGCTTGCTGGTCGATGCGGGCGATCTGGATACCCTGGTCAATCATCTGAAATTCGTCATTCCGGACGAGACCCGCAAGCTCGCACCGCGCACGCTGCTGGACTTTGTCGCGAAGTATCAGCAAGAGGCCGTGGCGGCGGGTCTGGATGATATCGATCGCCAGGCCCAATATGTGCTGCTGGCGCTCTATACTTCCGGCCGTGGCACGGCGCATCCGTTGATGCAGGCGTTGATGGCCGATCCGCCTGCTTCCCTGGACGCTTACTATGAGGCCATCCAGGCCATGCCGGAAGAGGTGTGGGAAGCGGGGGCGCCGCTGTGGGAGCAGGAAGCGGCGAGCAGCGTGGAATGAAGGCTTTATCAGCGAAGGCGCGCGCCTCGATATCTGTCTTGCTGTTGCTGGCCATGCTCATCGGCTGCAAGGACGCAGAATCGCGCGGGGAGAACTATACGATGGATTTCGGGGCATACAACCATACCGACCACAGTATCGATGATTTCGAATTCCAGTTCAAAGGAGGCCAGCGTGCTGCCGGCGGCTTTGTCGGCAAGGGGGAGGGAGGCGGCGACATCTGCTGCGCTTCGGTCCCCATGCAATGGACACCGACGCTGACCGTGCAGGTGCGTGCCAGCTGGAAGGACGGCGCCGGCGTCGTGCAGGCCATTTCCCGGGAAGTGCCGCTGCCTCGATATGCCAGCAAGGACGCGGGACATCTCGATATCCATTTCCTGCGCAACGGTGAAGTCAAGGTCTTTGTCACGTCACTGGCGACCTGGCATCCGGATTATCCCTTGCAGGGCAAGGATGTCGAATTGAAGTCCGTCCTTCACTGAGCAGAGGGCCGATAAGGATGAACATTAAGGATGAACATGCTCCATACCGCCATGAGGGGAGAACGCGCATGTCGCATGAACACTGGATGAGGCGCACAGCATTGCTGCAGGCCGTGCTGGCAATGGGCTTGGCCCTGTTGCTGTGCCTGAGCACTTTCTCTGCCCGGGCACAGACCAACCCGGATCTGAAGGCCTTGGTAGATCATCTCAAGTTCGTCATTCCGGATGAAACCGCGCTGGTCGATCCGCAACAACTTGAGCGTTTCGTCGCGCAGTATCAGAAGCGCGCCGCCGCTGCTGGCCTGCGCGATATTGACCGCCAGACCGCCTACGTACTGGTCGCGCTGTACACCTCCGGCAAGGGCGTCGAGCGGCCGGAATTCAAGAAAGTGATGGAACATCCGCCCGCTTCTGCGGATGAGTTCAGTGACGCCATGATCGGACTGCCGCAGAGTGTGTACGATAGCGGCACGCCATTGTGGGATAACAGCGCCTATGCAAAAGGCCGATAGAAAAGCAGTGCCGCTGTGCGTCTCATGGTGTGCGCCTCCTCTTGATCGCATCACCAGGCGCACCGTCGAACCGCATCGACCGCTCGCGGCTGTCAACCTCGCCTTGGAAAGGCAACAAGAAAGATGATAAGAATTCCCCGGTTCAATCTCAGCGGGTTGCTGAGTATCGTGGCGCTGGCGATGTTGGCCATCGTCTCCGGTTGCAGCAATGCCGAAGCGCCTGCGGCCAGGATGACGCTCAACCTGGTGCCCTACAACCACATGACTGACGGCATTGCCAACTTCGATGTCCAGGTCAAAGGCGGTAGCAAGAGCGGTGGCGGATACCTCCATGCGGGCAGCGGCGGCGGCAGCATGATCTGCTGCGTTTCTATTCCCGAGAAATGGCAGCCTGGCCTGACGGCCAAGGTCACCGCTGAGGTCTACCGCAGTTCCGGCGAAAAGTACGACATTGCAAAGGAAGTCCCCATTCCCGAGTACACACGCGAACAGGCCGGGCACCTCTCTGTCCATTTCCTGCGCGATGGCGAGGTAAAGATATTCGTCACCCGTTATGCGCTCTGGCATCCCGACTATCCGCTCAAGGGCAGGGAGGCCGAGCTCAAACCTGCTGCCAGATAAACCAGGATAGATCAGGAGTCGTATCGTGAGCATGCTTTATACCGGGCGTCCGGTGCCCATCGACGGACACCGCAAGTTCTCCGCCAAGGAAGCCCTGCAGCGCGCCAAGGCCATGCGCTGCCTGCGCGCGCGCGGCCAGACCGAATGCAAAGGCCAACTGTTTACCGGACTCTTCTTCGACGGCACCGGCAACAACGACAAGTGGGTCGAGGATGGGCAGACCAAGAACCAGCGTCAGCGCAACAAGCACAGCAACGTGGCGCGCTTGTTCGACGCCTATATCGATGATCCGGACAATGGCTTCTTCCGCGTCTACATGCAGGGAGTAGGCACGCCCTTCGCCGAGATCGGCGACACCTTCAAGCTGGGCACCGACATTGGTGGCAGCGGTTTCGGTTACATGGGGGCTGATCGCATCAACTGGGGCATTACTTCCTTGCTCAACGCGGTCTACAGTTACGCCACTGGAGGATCGCTGTTTTCCGGAAATGAACAGAGGGATCTGGTCAATCTCATGAGCATGCAGATGCTGCAGAACGGGAACGTCAATGCCATGCCGCCGGATTGGCAGATAGGGGAATGGACGGTGCCGGGTTATCTCACCACGGCGCCGGAAAAGGTCCGACGGCTTGCGATGTACAAGACCTTCATGCAGAAGTTGGCCACGGCGGTCAAGAGCAGTCAGCGCAAGGTGGTGCAGATCAACGTTTCGGTGTTCGGTTTTTCACGCGGCGCGGCCGAGGCGCGTGCATGTTGCCATTGGCTGCATGAGTTGTTCACGCCATCCGGAGGCGCATTTGAACTGGCAGGTATTCCGATCCGCATCGGTTTCCTGGGGGTATTCGACACCGTGGCTGCTGTTGGCATCGGCGATGTCACGCCGGTGACGTTTGGCCATATGGCCTGGGCTGACAAGACCCAGAGCGTGCCGCCCGCAGTGGAGCAATGCGCCCACTTCGTGGCATTGCATGAACAGCGGGCGAGCTTTCCGCTGGAATCCTCGACAGGGTGGACCAACGTAGGCTATCCCGGGATGCACTCAGACATCGGGGGCGGCTATTTCCCCGGCGAACAGGGAAAATCCATGCCTTCCTGGGGAAAGTCACCGCATCTGTCGCAGATTCCCCTGATCGATATGCACTTCACCGCGCTCAAGGCGGGAGTTCCCTTATGGACTACCGGCGAGATTAACGCGGACCCGTCCCTGTCGGCCAGCTATGCCACCGACCCACGTCTGATCAAGAGCTATAACGACTGGCTGGCGACCAATGGCATCAAGGCCGGCAGCATCCGGGAATATACCGAAGCCCATACGCGCCAGTACCTGCGCTGGCGGGGCTCCCTGCATGAAGGAAAGGGCGGCTTGATGCTGGGCAAGCGCTTCTACCAGGATGCCGGTACCTCCGATAAGAAGGACATGCTCGAAGCAGATGTGGAATTGGGGAAAATGATCCGTGACTGGCGTGAGCGCGCCAGCCTGAATCTCGATCAACGCATGGGGCAGATGGCCCAGAAGTATGTGCGGCGGGTGTCGCCACTGACCGGGATGCTGATGGGACCGTCCAAGGATAGGCTGACGGCGCAAGAAAAGAAGTTCTACGACATCATGTGCAGCGACCCGATGCCTCCGGCCGCGTGCGTGACCTTGTTTGAAGATTACGTGCATGACTCACGGGCGGGCTTCCGGGTGATGGGCAAGCACGAACCGATCTTTTTGACTGGAGGTTATGCGCGCTTCCGTCATGTTTTTCTGCAGGGCGAAGGCGACTCGGCCACACGCAAGATCACTGAGCTGGTCGAGCGCCACGTCGGCGATCGCGCGGCGGATATGGCCGAGGATGCCCGGGACATCAAGGACTATACGGTACGTACCTACGACCGTGCGCGAGCGCGCATCGTCAGCGGCTATCACGCGGTAGAGGATGCCGCGGTACGCGCCAAGCGTGAGGTGGAAGCCAAGGCGCTGGCTGCCAAGCGGGAAATCGAGGCCCAGGCCGAGGCGGCGCGCAGGCAGGTTCAGGCCACAGCCGCGGCGGCCAAGCGTCAAGCCGTGGTGCTCAAGGACAAGACCGTGGCCGAGATCAAACGCGAAGCCGACGAAGCCCAGCGCATCTACGACGCCGCCCAGAAGCAGGTGATTCGCAAATACCAGCAGATGGAAGCGTTCTGGCACCAACACATCCATTGATCGAGGGCCGCTCGGGCCATTGTCTTGGCTTGATGCCGTTTTCAACATCAGGGAAACGCTGCGACGAAGACATCCGTCGCAGCGTTTTTTTTGATTCTGATTGAAGGTGTTGATTGCAGGAGGGTGAGACAGTCCAACGGTATTGGTCCGGCCGTTATGTCCCCACGAGCCTTGTCAGCAAGGGGCCGGTCTCTCGTATGTCGGCGCGTGGCCGGGGAACCGGCCGCGACGACGTTCCGCCGCGGCCGCTTGCGCTATTTCGGTCAGGCGCCTGACCAGGCAGAACGTCGCTCTCCTTCTTGCCGCCGAACGGAGCGCCTGTTGAACGGGCTGTTCGGCGGGAAGCGCGGTCATGTGCCGGAGGCGAAACGGGGGAATTCCTTCTCCGGCACGCCGTTCGACAACAAACCGGAGATTGTCGCGCCTGCCATGTTCATGAATGTCGCAGGCGGCCTGCCGGTTCCACGTTCCCTGATCTTTCTGTCGCCCTATCTGCTACGGGCATGAGCGCCGCGATTCAGTGCAAGGCCCGCACCCGCGCTCCGGACAGATTGGAAAACCGCCAGGCATTGGTGTCCGGGGAAAACACCGCGCATTCGTCCCCGCAGCCGGTGCTGCCCCATTGCTCGCGCAAGCAGCGCAGGTTGGCGAAGGCGGCGCGATCCAGCGCATGATGCGCGCTTTGCGCCAGACGGCTGTCGCTCCAGCCAGCGGTGATGCGCATCAGATGGCCGTAGTGGTCGCCGCCGACTCGGCTCCACCATTGCTCGACAAAATCGAAGACATCCTGCTCGATATCCAAGCGGGACATGCCGTGCAAGGTATGGCGCATGTTGATGGGCAGCGGCAAGAGCGGCGTGATCAGCAATTGCTGGTCATCCTGCAGCAGCGCCTGGGTGTCGGAAGCGGAAAACCCCAGCGCCAGCATCAGCCGCCGCTGGTGCTCGGGGCGGCCGGACAGGACGCGCTCCAGATCGATCTGTTCCAGCGGCGCGCGCTGCCAGCCGGACAGGCCGCAGCTCAACAGGTGCTGGCGATAGATCTCGGCGTCCAGGGCGGAGGCGAAAGCCAGCACTCCGCTCTCCTCTGCGGTGCGCAGGTAGAAGGTGACGTGGCTGTCGTCGCCAGGCAGTTCGCTGCCTGTGAGTCTCACCAGTCCCCACAGGGGCAGGGTCTGATCTTGATCGGCGATGTTGGTCGTTCTCATGGCGGCCTCCCAGGTTACACAGCCGTGCGGCTGCCGGATAAGCATGAGTGGCACGCCGCAGCAGGCTGGTTCCGCGCTACAGCATCCTGCGGGCGCTGGCATCGACCGCAGCGCCCAAGCGCTCGACCAGGCCGTCGATGTCGGCGTGGGTGGCGATCATCGGCGGCGCCAGCAGGATGCGCGCCGCCGATGCTCGCACCAGCACACCCTGCGCCAGCGCCTGCCGGGCGCAATCGATACCCGCCGCCGCTTCATCGGCGAAGCGCGCCCGGCGTGCGGGGTCGGGAGACAGTTGCAGGGCCGCCAGCATGCCGTTGCCCTGGATGTCGCCGACCAGAGGATGGTTGTCGAAACGCTCCCGCAGGCAGTGCTGGAGATACAGACCGGTATCGTGCTCGACCTGGCGCGCCAGGCCGCCTTCGTCCAGCGCGCGCAGGTTGGCCAGGGCGATGGCCGTTGCGGTCGGGTCGGCCTGGTCGATGCGGCCATCAACGGGAAGGGCGCCCTCGACGGCAGCCAGCGTGTCCGCCATTGGCGGTGACAGCACCAGCGCGGCCAGCGGGGCCAGGGCCGACGTCAGCCCCTGCGCCAGCAGGACGATATCCGGGCTGAAACGCAACTGCGTATGGGCAAACCATTTGCCGGTGCGACCGCAGCCACCGATGCCTTCGTCGATGCACAACAGTACGTGATGGCGGCTGCAGATGCGCTGGATCTCCGGCCAATAGCTGTAGGGCGGATGCAGCAGGCCGCTGGCTCCGGTAAAGGCGTGCGCGACGAAGGCGGCGACATGCTCCGGGCCCAGGTCGAGGATGCGCTGTTCCAGTGTGCGGGCCGCCGCCAGCCCGAATTCATATTCGTTCAGATAGCCGTCATGGCCAAACCAGTCGGGCGCGGCGATGCGCAGGCTGTCCTCCGGCGCGCTGCGGCGGCCCCGTCCCGATACAGCGGCTTCGGGTTCACCGTCATGGCAAGTGATGATGAGGCGCCGGTCGGGCTGGCCGACGGCCGTCCAGTAGTGGCGCACGGCGCGGAGCATGGCCTGCCAGGCGATTTCATGGGTGCTGGCGCTGAGCACCCGAGCACCGGCGGCGCTCAGTCGTGCAGACAAGGCCGCGTTCAGCGCCAGCTGCGCGGCTAGCGGGTCGGCAGCAGGAAGGCTCATTGGCCTTGCCGCAGCCGCCAGCGCCGCATGGCCATGGCCCAGGGTATTGCCGTACAGGCCGCAGACGCCGTCGAGCAGGCAGGCGTCATGCGCGTCCCATACCTGCATGCCGGCGCCGCGCACGATAGCGTGTCCGGCGCCCTGCGAGAGGCGGCGCAAAAAGGCGGATGACAGCGTGTGATGATCGTCCCCGGGGCGGGCCAGGGCGTGGCCGATGAAATGGTTCATGAGGGCTATATCGATACGTTGGAGAAGGCGCGACCGCTCCAGGCCGTCACGCGGACAAGGATGGGTGGGGCAGGAACAGGGCGCGGTTCCGCGATCCGCCTGCAGCACGGGATGGAACCGCAGGGCCGACAGAGACGACAGAAAGACATTGCGGCGCGGCCCTGCGTTGCGTTCTTCCAGGAGAAATGGACGTGGCCTTTCCAGTCATCGCTTTCAATCCCGCCACTGCGGCCGCCGTCACCAAGGCGCTCGCGCCCGTCGCCCGGAGCGTTAGCTCTGCGGTTTCGCAGTTCGGCGCACTGCTGCGCAAATGCACGCCCGAGAAGATGGCGCAGGCATTCTCCGCCAATCCCAGGCTGGCCGGGGCGATGGAAAAAATGGGGCCGCATCTCCAGAAGATGACGACCTCGCTGAAAAACAGCAGCGCATTCCAGCGCCTGATGCAGGGCCTGCGCGAACATGCCGGAGAGTACCTGCAGGATGCAGTCCACAACGCGACCACGGCAAGTGTGGACAAGCCGGACAGGCAGCATGACCTCAACGTCTATCAACAGCTGTTTCCGCCCGGTGCGCACACGCTGTCGTCCCAGTCGTTCAGCGGCAAGCTCAGCATGGTCAGCGCCATGGTGGGCAAGGAGCGCTGGCATGTGCTGGTCCCGGTGTCGGGTGCAGCGGGTGCACAGGGTGCATCAATGAGTCGAACGGACTGGCAAACCGGCGCCAACGGCATCCACACCTGCAAGACCTGGGAGCCCGCCACCCAGCGCAACTGGAACTGGGTGCAAAACAGGGTGGGAGACCAGATCGCCATGGGCGATCCCAAACCGGCCCAGGACGGCGGCAATATGCGCTCGGTGTTTCTTTACCCCGCCGATGGCGGGCCGGTCTCGTCCAAGCTGCTGCACCAGCAGGCCGATGGCCGCTTCAGTCTGGTCGATCCGGGCGGCGCGACCGATGCGCGGCGTCCAGGCCAGGCCAAGGCGCACGCTCAGACAGAGTTCAGGGGCGCAGCGCAGGACCAGCCAGGTTTCGTCATCGAAGTGATGGACGATGAGGTCGTGCGCGCAGCCAGCGATCGTCAGGCACTGGTGCGCAGAACGGCGCGCACCTGATTCCTGATCCGATTGAATTTCGATTGATTTCCGATGCAGTCCGACCCGCCGGCCAGTCCGGCCGTCGGACTGTATCGTCTACATGAAAGGGGGCACTATGCAAGACAAGGCCCGGTCCGGCCCTGAGCCGGAGGATATCGGGGCGATCATGGAGAGCCTGTTCGCCTCGATGAAGCAAGCCTCGCTGGAGGCGGCGGCCACCCGTGATGAGGACGTGGTCGACGCGCCTCTCGTGCCGTTCGAACCGCCATCGGTCAGCCAAGGCAATGCGCTCAATCGCGACATGCTGGACAAGCTGGCGCAAGACCCGCGTTTCGCCGGCGACGTCCAGGAACTGCGAGCGCGGGCCGAGCAAGCCTTTGCCGCATTGCTCAACGAGGCTTACCAACTGGCGCCGGTGGGCGTGAGCAGCGCCATCGCCGGTAATGTGGCCATGGGCACGACCATGGAAGTGCGTGACCTGATGTCGGCCTCGCGGCGTAATCTGTCGGGCTCTGGCAGCAGTCATGACGAGCGCAGGCTGATGTCCCAGTATCTGGTGGTGGCCGGCATTTCCAATCTTGGCCAGCCTGGGTGGGATCCCACCGTCGCCAGCTCCTATGCGGAAGAGGGCGACAATCTGATCTGCGCATTGCTGTCGCCGCCGCGCGCCTGATGCTGGGAACCAAGCCCGCTCTGGCGACCACAGATTAGTCCCAACCACTCTTTTGGAGAAAACATCATGTTGCCTATTCTCGGTGCTCTGGCGAAACCGCTTGGTCTGGACATCCTGTCCAAAGGTGTCGAAGGTCTGTTAGGTGGCGGTGATAAGAAGAAGGAAAACACGGATATCAACTGATGCCGTGGGTCTCCGCCCCGGTGCGCGCCGGGGCGGAGACACGTTGTTCCGGCGTCCGCTTGCAAGCAGGCGCCATAAGAAGAAAGAAGGGGATGTCGATACAACGCTACTGGGCGCTGGTGACCGATCTGTACCGCCAGCTTGGCATCGAGGCCGCACCGGGCATGCACCAGGCGGTTCAGCTCTGCATCGACGATGTCGATTTCATCCTGTTCTATGGTGGCGTGCTGGCGCCCGACAGTGTCGTCATGCATTGCACCTTCGGCGCACTGCCCACGGCGTCCCGGGACCGCATCCTGTTGCGCCTGCTGGAAACCCAATCCCATCTCTTCGGCGTATGCGCGCCGGTCTTTTCCTGCGATGCGGCGCAGCAGCACATTACGCTGATGTGCCGCTTTCCCTTGCGGGATGACCAGCCCACCGAATCCACTCTGGAGTTGCTGCATCTCTTCGCCGGCATGGCCATGCGCTGGCGCAAGGATCATTTCCTGGACTAGCCGGGCCTGCTTGCACGGTCTTGTGCGCGGCGCTGATCCGGATTATTAGAACGCATCTCACGCCTATTTATGAAATGGGTTCTAATCATTCCAGTCCGCTCCACCTCCATTCCAGGGGTGTTTCCTTTCCTGTTCTCCGTTCTTCCTCTTCCCTGCGTTCGCCCTTGATGCCGTTCGCACATCTCCCCCTGAAACGGACATGCCCCGCACGAGGCGGGGCATGGATCAGTGATGAGGAAGAGGATGAAGATGATGCAGAGAATGCATCATAAGCGCGGGGTCAGCCGCCGCTGATATCGCCCTGCTGTTCGCCCACACCCTCGCCCTGGACCGCACCCTTGATGGCTTGCAGGTCTTCCGGCTTCATGCCCATCAGGCCGGCCAGCTTCTTGAGTTCTTCGTCCGAGATGCTGCCATCCATCAGTTTCTTGAGCAGCTTCTGGATGTCGTCGTCACCGCCGCCGCCAGCGCCGCCAGCACCTTGCGAGCCGCCGCTCTTATCGGCGCGGTTCTGCAGCTCCTGCATGATGGCGTCCTTCTGCCATTGCGCCGTGTTCGGGTCCATCAGGCCCTTCATCAGGTCTTCGTTGGACTTGCCCTGCAAGCCTTGTTTGAAGCCATCGATCTGGCTTTGCGAGGGGGTGTCGGCGCCGCCGAGCGGACCGGTCGATCCGCCGGTGAAAGTGACATTCATGTTCATGCTCGATCCTTACAGAAAGATAAATGGGAGAGGCGTGCTCAGCGTCAGAGAGCGCGGGGTATTGCCAACGTGGGTAACGGCGCGTTGCGTCCTGGTTCCATGCGCACAAGGACAGCGCCGTGGTGATTGCCGTGCAGCGGTGGAACTGTCGTGGCCGCCGTGCCCACATAAGGGGGACCGGACTGCTGAAGGTGCGGTGCGGTATTTCTTAATTTTCTATCTGATTGGAGGTTTCTATGAGCATGAACAACGCAGCCGCCGGCGCAGGCGCATTGAAGGCAACCGGCGACATTATGTTTGGCAATCAAATGAGCTCCATGGTCGACGCGGCAAACACCTACGTGAAGTTTGACAAGAAGGGCCGCGACTACGCGATGCAGAACATTTAAGAAACAGTTCGTGCAGGAGGGTGGCGGAACCGGATTGCAGGCTATCCGGTTCCGCCGACCTGGCAGCGCGTGAGGCCACCTTCGGCGGTTTCTGTCTTTGTTACTTACGGGAGATGCTCCTCTATGTCCACTTTTCAACAGCAGATGAATGCGACGCAGGCCACGGGCAATCCGTCGATGCGCCAGGACCCGTCCAATGCCTCGGTGCAGAGCGCCCAGCTTGGATCGGAACAGGCCATGGAATTCCAGCTCTGGGTGGCCCAGCAGGCGACCTCGCTGGCCAAGCTCAAAGTGTTCAGCACCATGGCAAAGAACATCAACGATCAGCAGTAATCCCGCCGCTGCTGCGCAGGCTGCGCGGCAAAGCGGGGACTTTCCTGTCGCGAGGACCAGCATGCAGAACCTGCCCAATACATCCGATGCCTCGATCAGCCAGCGCCTGTCGGTGCGGCGCGCCGCCAGCCAGGCTGTGCGCACGGTCGAGGCGACCAATGCGGCGGCGGCCAATGTGGACAACGTCGCCATCTTCGCCAAGTTCATGAAGAAGGCCGAAGACACCGCCCAGGCCTCCATCTGAGGAGCGGCTGCGGCCGTCGCTCATCCTGCCCGCAGCGCCCGGCGTTTCGCAAGGAACGGCCGGGCGCTTGCGCTGTGCTGGCAGCGGCGGCAGCGCCGGCGAGGCGCGCCGGAACTAATGAACCCGCGCTGTCACTCATCCATCGAGTCCGCTATCCCTGTCTTTTCGCACGTCGTCGACAGGCAACGTCGAGTTCCGCAGGTAACGCGCGGTAGCGCGGCGCCGTTGTAGTTCGAGCCCAATCTATGGAGATCCGCATGTCGACAACCTTTACCATCACCACTACCCAGACCTATGTCACCGATGGGCCAGGCGCCCCGCCGGGACTGTTCAATTTCGGCAATCAGCAGTCGCAGGAATATGGCGATATCCATCTGTTCGGCAATTCGCCGGGGCAGCAGGGAGACAGTTTCCTGGACAGCCTGGATATTCCGGATGTGCTCAAGAACCTCCTGCGCGAAATGATGGGACAGGCCAGCGCCGGTGGCGGCAGCGGCAATGGATTGCCTTCCGAATCGGGCGCGGCCAAGACCATCAACCAGTTCCAGAAGGACAACAACATCGATCTGCTGTCCTCGAAACAGGTACAGCAGATGGCCCAGACTGGCTACTTCACCGACAAGGACGGCAATACCAAACAGGTGCCGCCGGAGGTCCAGCTGGCCGCCATGAAGATGATGGACAACGGCGGCGAACTGTTCAAGAAGCTGGAGTCCGCCCATAACGGCAAGCATGATGGTCTGCTCAGCCAGGTCGATTACAGCGATGCGCTGCAGGACGGCAGCCTGTCCAACACGCCCGGTCAGCGCAATACGCCCTACCAGCCCGGCCTGCCGCTGGACTTCATCCTGCAGGCGCTGATGAACGGTCATGTCTCCAAGGACCAGCCGGACGACTACGATGCGGCCAAGACCATCAACCAGTTCCAGAAGGACAACAACATCGATCTGCTGTCCTCGGAACAGATGCAGCAGATGGCGCAGACCGGCTACTTCACGGACAAGGACGGCAATACCAAACAGGTGCCGCCGGAGGTGCAGGCCGCCGCGCAAGCCTTCATGGACAACGGTGGCGAACTCTTCAAGAAGCTCGAATCGGCCCTCAACGGCAAGCATGACGGCAAGCTGAGCCAGGTCGACTTCACCGAGGCGGTCAAGGACGGCACCATTGCGCCGGGCTATGGCAACGGGAATGGCAACGGCAACGGTAACGGGAACTTCGGTTTCGGCAACGGCAACGGCAACGGTTTTGGTTTCGGTCTCGATCCCTCACAATTCGGCGGCGGCAGCAATCTGCCGGGCGGCTACGACGCGGCCAAGACCATCAACCAGTTCCAGAAGGACAACAACATCGATCTGCTGTCCTCGGAGCAGGTACAGCAGATGGCGCAGACCGGCTACTTCACCGACAAGGACGGCAATACCAAGCAGGTGACGCCGGAGGTGCAGGCCGCCGCGCAGTCCATGATGGCCAATGGCGGAGAGCTGTTCAAGCAGCTGGAGTCGGCCCTCAACGGCAAGCATGACGGCAAGCTGAGCCAGGTCGATTTCACCGAAGCAATCAAGGACGGCACCATCGCGCCGGGCTACGGCAATGGAAATGGCAACGGCAACGGTAACGGTAACGGTAACTACGGTGTCGGCAACGGCAACAACAATGGCTACGATCCGACGCAGTTCGGCGGACGTACTCTGCCGTCCGACTCCACCGCCGTCAACACCATCGAGAAGTACCAGAAGGACAACGGCATCGGCCTGATCTCGGCCGACCAGATGCTGCAGATGGCGCAGACCGGCTACTTCACCGACAAGGACGGCAATACCAAACAGGTGCCGCCCGAGGTGCAGGCCGCCGCCCAGGCCTACATGGCCAATGGCGGCGAGCTGTTCAAGAAGATCGAAGCGGCCGTCACCGGCAAGCATGATGGATTGCTCGGCCAGAACGATCCGGGACAAGCCCGCGAGGACGGTACGGTCTCTGCCTGAGTCCGCTCGCATAACGCCGCGCAGGCTGCCTTGGCTGCTTGCGCGGCATGAAAGAACAGCATCATGATCACATCCATCCGACCCATCATGGCGACGGCCACGCATGCTTCCGCCGCACGGGCCAACGCCGGCTTCTTCCGCCAGTACGGACAGTTCGCCGACAACTATTACGCCAACCCTTCCACAGAGGCGGTCACCCCGGCCTCCTCCACGCCTGCTGCGCCGATGACGCGCGCCTTGTTCAGCCCGACATCGGCGGGCGTGTTCCATCGCCTGCGCACCCCGCGCAAGGCAGGCGCAACGGTAGCCGACAAGCGGCGCGGCGATACCGTGCGCGGTCCGGCCCAGGCTGCCGCCGAGCCGCCGCCGATGCCTGGCATGGGGTCGGGCGAGGCGCGCGTGGGCGCCATTCACGAGGACAGCCGCAACGACAATCCGCTGGCGTCGGACCGGACCCGACGCACCCGCACGCCCGCCATGGCCGACCAGGCCGGCGCACCGGCCAGCCGCGCGGCCAGCCTGGCGGCGCAGCCGGCTGCCGCCGGCAACGGTGTCGGCGCTGCGCAGGCGCGGGCGGGACGCGACCGCGCCATCATCAATCTGTTCATCAGGCCGGGCGGCGATATCTATCGGGCCTACATCGGCGCTTACGCCGCCTGACGCGATCCGCGCGGCGGCGGTCAACGCTGCAGCACAGCGCTACTTTTGACGAAAGGATGCAGGCAATGAAAGCCGATTCATTCCCTCCAGACGAGGTTTCCTGGCAAGCCGGTGGCAGCCCGGCGGATGGCGCCATGCCGCTGCTGGACGAAGATTTTCCCTGGCATCGCATCCGGCGCTTGCCGCGCAAGTGAATCCAGCGAGCCCTCTCAACAAGCGGAGAACGACATGCAATGGAGCAGCGGTTACGTGCACGGGATTGATTACCCGGTAGGCTTTTTCCCGGAGCAGAGCCCCGTCCATCTCAGTTTCGCCTGCCTCGCGCAGGGTGTGGAGCCGGTCCCTCTGGACAGGGAATTCACCTATATGGAACTGGGCTGCGGCCAGGGCCTGACCTCCACCGTGCTGGCGGCGGCCAATCCCCAGGGGCGCTTCTATGCGGTCGATTTCTTGCCGACCCAGGTGCGCACTGCGCAGGATATGGCCAGCGCCGCCGGGATCGATAACCTGACGGTGCTGGAATGCAGCTTCGAACAGATGGCGCGTGGCGAGATCGATCTGCCGGCCTTCGATTTCGTGACCATGTATGGCGTCTACAGCTGGGTCGACCGCACAAACCGGGGCCACATCCTCGACTTCCTGCGCCGCTACCTCAAACCGGGCGGCATCGTCTACCTGAACTACAACGCCTTGCCCGGCTGGAGCTCGGCCTTGTCGCTGCAGCGCATGCTGCGCGAATTCGGCCGTCACGACATGTGTGATCGCCAGGCCCAGCTGCATCAGGGCGGTGCGCTGGTGCGAGCGCTGTCGCAGGCCGGCGCCGCCGCCTTCGGCGCTGCCGAGGCCACCGGCCTGCGCCGGCGTCTGCGCGCGCTGGAGAGCGATGAGCCAGGCTACCTGGCGCACGAATATCTCAACCAGGGCTGGGACGCGCTGTTTTCCATCGACGTGATCCAGGACCTGGCGCAGGCCAAGCTGGACTATGTCGGTTCGGCCGAACTGGCCTACGGTTTTCCGGAGCTGTACCTGAGCCATGCGCAGCAATCGCTACTGGCGCAGCAGCCCAATGCCGGGATGCGGGAGCTGGTATGGGACCAGATCTGCAACAGCAGCTTCCGCGAAGACATCTACGTGCGCGGGGCGCGCCGCATGAGCCCGCATCAGCGCGACGCCTGGCTGGAGCGCTGCGGGCTGGCGCTGACCGAAGCACCCTCGCGCATCACGCTGGAGCTGCCGCTGGCCATCGGCAATGTGCGCGCGGATGCGCATACCTACCAGCCGGTGATGGATGCGCTGTGCCAGCGTCCGCATTCGTTCGCCGAGCTGGCGGCATTGCCGGCGCTGCGCAAGCAGGGACGAGGATTACGCGAGATCGCGTCGATGGCGATCTTGCTGTCGGCCTCACGCCAGGCCGCCCCCTTCTTCCTGTCCGCTGCCGCACAGCCGCGCCAGGCGGCCCAGCGCCTTAACCGCCTCATCGCTGGCTGGTCGGCCGAGTCGGACTGCTTCCAGGCGCTGGCCTCGCCGCTGTTGGGCAATGGCCTGCCCTCGGGACTGTTGCAGCGGGTGGCGTTCGATCAGTTGTCCCAGGCGCAGTCGCAGCCGGAGCAATGGGTGCTGCCCATGGCGCAAGCCATCCATCGCCAGGGCACCCATCTCCAGCGCGGCGGTGCGCCATTGTCGACACGGGAGGAAATCCACGCCGAGCTATTGGCGCTGGCCCAGGCCATCTGCACGCAGCGCCTGCCGGTCTGGGCCAATCTGAACATGGCGCCGCAACAGGCGACATCGCCAGGATGAAGGCTCAGCAGTAGCCTGCTTCAGGACGTGACAGGGGGTACCGGGTTACCGGGTTCACAGGGGAGACGGCCTGAACAGGCCGTTTTCATTGCTAGAATGGCCCACATTCGCCGGCGCGCCGTACAGGGCCGCCGCCCATCCAACCAGGATCACCACCGTGGACCAACAGCACGACGATATTTCCGGCCAGGAGGTCAAGCAATTGCTGCTCGACCTGATGCAGTATTGCGACCAGCAGACCGCAGCGCGTCCCGCGCTGGAATTGCAGATCGGCGAGATCTTCACCCGCACCTCGGTAGAACCGGCCGGGGTCGATCTCTATCTTTGCGTCACCGCCACCTTGCCGCCCGTGGGCGCGCCGGCGACCGCCTTGCTGACGCCGCCTGCGGCGCTGGAGGCAGCGCCGATCAATTCCATCGACTTCCTCTGGCACGCCGATGAAGGGCGCTACGTGCTGGTGCGCAAGGTGCCGCTGCGCCTGCTCACCGATGAACGCAGCGTGATGGATGAAATCCTTGCCACGGCCGACCTGGCCGCCAGCTGCGCGCAGGAGATCGCCGCCGACGCCAAGTCCTGAACGGACCCTGGCTGGGCTGCTTGCATCGCTCCTGCGTTTCATCAGGATGACCCGGCATGCCGCCGGGCCTGCTCCCTCAACCTTCCTTGCGCCGCCCCGAACCACGGCGGGCGGCTGCCTTGTCATCGCCGTATTCCTGGCGGACGGCGGCACGCACGCGTGAGACGCGGGAGCGCACAGTGCCGATCGGGATATTCAGATGTTGCGCCGCTTCTTCATAGGTGGCGTCGCCGTCCAGCACTGCCTCGAAGGTATGGCGGATATGCGGCGGCAGTTCGCTCAGCATGTCATCGACCTTCTGGGCGATCTGGCGCAGCTCATAGACCATCGCCGGGTCGGCGCTGGCGTCGACCAGCTGCTCCATGAAGTTTTCCTCGACCATCTCATAGCGATCGGCGCTGTTGCGACGCACCTGATTGCGCGCCAGGTTCAGCCCGATGCCGAATAGCCATGTGGAAGGCTTGGACAAGCCCGAAAAGCGGTGGGCGCACTTGACCGCTTCGATGAAGGTATTCTGCACGACGTCTTCGGCGTCTTCGTGGTTGCCCACATAGCGCAGCACGAAACGCAGCAGATGGGTGCGATGCTTGGTGTACAGCGCCACGATGTCGATGGGCGCACCGGCTGGTTCGGTAGCGGCCTGCGCCGGCACTGCAGGGCCGGCCTCGACAGCGGCGGCGATGGGGAGGAGGGCAGTGGGGTTGGCGATGGTGAGGGCCTCTTCGCCTTCGTCTTCAGATGCGGCGGCTTCCAGTTCGAAAGCATGGTGGGCGTCGGACTCGCTTGCTTGCATGTGAAATGCGGTGTGCATCGTGTTCTCCTTGGCAGATCAGGTGTGTGGGATGATCGAGCGCTGCCTGCTTGTGCGTTTTTTTCAGCCGCTGCTCGTCTGGCATGGGCGCAAGATATCAGCGGCCCGACGGCCCGCATGCGTTCGTTGAACATTCGTGAGACTTTGAAGAATGTTGAGGATTTGCCGTGTGCGACAGGGAACCGCGGCAGTGTCCTTTTCCGTTTTTCTGTGCTCCACTGCGCCAGGCGCGACGATGGAACCTGCCGCCATGCCGTCGCCACCCAATGGCATCATGGCTTCCTTCAAACCATTCAATCCATCCATCGGCCAGCCGCAACCTGGCCAGGCCGGACCGGGATTTCCTCCCGGCCTGACGCCGACCCGCGGCCCTATCCACAAGCCCCACACGGGACGGCAGGCGCCAGGTGGACTGGGCAACACCGAAGTCGTCCCCTTCGATGCGATCAACATGCCGGCTGGCGTGCGATCGCTGCCGTTCTCCAGAAAGACGCTGAAGCACTTTGTCGTGCCGGTGCAGCCAAGGCAGCAGCGCGACCAGACACCAGGGCGACGCGGACGATCCGAGAAGGGCGAAAAGAAGAACGGTGAGGCGGCGGCCTCGGTGCTGGACGCGCCCGTCGATCTGGCCACGCATGCCGAGGCCGCCTTCGATCCGAGAGACGTGCTCGAGCGCAAGCTGGGGCAATCGCGCGAAAAGGATCGCGAAGCCCGCGAAGAGGTGGAAAAGAAACTCAAGGAACATGCCGTGCTGGACGCCGTGAGCACCATGCTGCGGGCGCGGCGCGAAGTCGAGGCGCGCCAGCAGGGCGGCCTGCCGGCCGCCGATCTGTTCAAGTCCAACAAGCTCAAGAATTCCGTGGCCCAGATCCTGGGTTCGCTGATCCGTAATCGCATGGGCGAGATCCGGGGTGAGTTCACCCACGTGCAAGAGGCGGTCGAGGTCGGCGATCCCAGTCTGGAGCCCCAGCGCGGCCTGCGTCGCGAACTGCGCATCATCATCGGCGCGCCGCGCGACAGCGAGGTCGAAACCGAACTGTCGGTGGCCGTCATGGCGCGCGCCCTGCAAAGGCACGCGCCTGACTGCTTCAGCGAAATGGCCGACGTGATCTGCAGCCAGATGGTCGGCGCCACGCTGAACCAGGACAACCTGCGCAAGAACCCGGTACGCAACCGGGGCGCGTACGCCCTGGCCATTTCCGATAGCAAGTGTTTCATGCAGTTGCGCTCGACCATGAGCGTGGCCAGGCAGCTGCTGGTGAACCTGTCCGAGATCAAGCCCTGAACCTGAGCCGCGGCGGACCTGCCGCGCTCATATCGATGAGGGGGAGCAATGCAAGTCAAGGTAGATGACGTCGGCCTGACCGTGATCCTGCTGACCGCCGCCGAGGCCGGCTGGGGCAAGGGCAAGGTGCCGCAGCTGATGGCGCAGATCGTCGATATCGGCGGCATCGACAAGAACGCCCGCGCGCGCGCCTATCGGCTGGTGCGCGACGCGATCGTGGAGTTGCCGCTGACGATCTGGGCGCAGGACAAGCTCAATGCACGACGCGAATTGCTGGACGAACTGAACCGGCAGGTGACCGCCTTGCAGGCCGGGATGTCGAACTTCCCGACCCCGGAGGAATTGCGCGAAGACGCATGGCGGCAGGAACTGGACACCCTCTATCGCGCCGCCGGCGACGCGCCGGCCCGCACGCCCTCGAGAAAAAGGTGAGTAGACGATGAAGGAACTGATCATGAGACTGATCGGCGAGGCCCGCATCCAGCAGGCTGTCGCCATGAGCCATGTCGACAACGGCATGCATGTGTTCGCCTATCCGCAGGAGGCGGGCATGTTGATCGCCCTGGGCGTGAGCGCCGAGGCGCCGATGCGGCCGGAGGATATCCTGCGCCGGCGCGGCGCTGAACTGCGCCTCTTCGGCGGCTGGCTGCCGGCCTTGTTCAATGATGGCGGCATCTATGTGGTGCGGCGTCTGAGCTCGGAAGAGGAAGAGGGCGGCGACGAACTCGACAGCCAGCTCGAGGCCGCGCTGGAGCTGCTCAATTGAACGCCCGCATTGCCGCCCCCGGTATTGGCCGGCAGTTGCCGGTCGATCCGGGCGAACTGGCCGAGATCCACAGCACCGAGGCGCTGACGGGGCTGCAGAAGTCGCGTCCGCTGCTGTCCAACGAAGAAGAAGCCGCCTCGCTACCCGCACTGGAATTGCCGGTCGATCCGCTGCAGCGGGTGCTCACCGAGTTGCTGGGACCGGCGCTGACCTCCGACAATCCGGTCTGGCGCGGTGACCCGGTGCCCTCGCTGCGCGGCTTGCAGCGCCTGCTGGTCGCGCATTCCCTGACCTTGCCTGAAGGGGCGGCGCGGGCGCCGCTCATGGACGCCTTGCGCCAGGTCGAACTGGCGGTGCGCATGCGCCTGCGCTGGCTGCAGATGAAGCACGCCGAAGCGCTCACCGGCGTAGCAGACACGGAGGCCGCGCATGCGCAAGAAGAGACAGCATGAGGGCATGCAGGCTGAGCTGGTCGCCGCGCTTGGCCTGGTGTGGGGACTGCTCAACGCCTACCAGTACGAAGAAGCCTATGCCCTGAGCCGCGGCTGCCTGCTGCTATGGCCGGACGATGAAAAGCTGCGGTTGATGCACGACTTCGCCGCCACCGAGGTGCTGGAACCGGTCGACCAGCAGCGCCTGCGCCGCATGCGCACGCCGCACAACGCCGCCTGGGTGGACCTGGTGCTGCGCCGGCTGCAATACGCCCAGGACAATCGGGCGCCGGCCTAGACGGCCCGGTCCGCTCCCGTCTCCAACCGATCACAGGGGAATCGCCATGAAAGCCATGGGCATCGTGATGCTGCTCAACAAATTCGCCATCCAGCTCGGCAAGCGCGCCGAATTGCTGGCGGCGGCGCTGGTCATCGGCATCGTCTTCATGCTGGTGCTGCCCATGCCGATCTGGCTGCTCGACATCCTCATCGCAATGAGCCTGTGCGCTTCCGGGCTGATCGTGGTGGTGGCCATGTACATGGCCGGGCCGACCGCCTTTTCGACCTTTCCGGCGGTGCTGCTGCTGACCACCTTGTTCCGTCTGGCGATCTCGGTGTCGACCACGCGCCTGATCCTGCTGGAAGCCGACGCCGGTCACATCGTCGAGACCTTCGGCAACTTCGTCGTCGGCGGCAACCTGGTGGTGGGGCTGGTGATCTTCCTGATCCTGACGGTGGTGCAATTCATCGTCATCACCAAGGGCTCGGAACGGGTGTCGGAAGTGTCGGCGCGTTTTTCCCTGGACGCCATGCCGGGCAAGCAGATGTCCATCGACAGCGACTTGCGCGCCGGCATCCTCACGCCCGAGGAAGCCAAGGCCAAGCGCGCCCACCTGGGCCAGGAAAGCCAGCTGCACGGCGCCATGGACGGCGCCATGAAGTTCGTCAAGGGCGACGCCATCGCCGGCATCTGCATCGTCGCCATCAACCTGATCGGCGGCATCTCGATCGGCATCATCCAGCGCGGCATGGATGCCGGCCAGGCCATGCAGGTCTATTCCATCCTCTCCATCGGCGATGCGCTGATCGCCCAGATCCCGGCGCTGCTGATCTCGCTGGGGGCCGGCATCATCACCACCCGCGTCAGCGATGATAACGAAGAGGGTGAAACCAACATCGGCCGCGACATCGTCGGCGAGCTCTTCGGCGAACCCAAGGCGCTGCTCACGGCAGCCGGGATCATGCTGCTGTTCGGCCTGATCCCGGGCATGCCGACGGTCATCTTCGTGGCGCTGGCCGTGGGCTTGTGCGTGGCCGGCGTGGTGGGCATGCTTAAGCCCCTGGCCGACGCCGAGATGGCGCGCGAATCGGAGGAGCTCGAACGCAAGAACGCCGGCATCGTCGATCTCACCAGCTTTGCCGCCACCACGCCCTTCATCCTGCGCATGAACGAGTCCATGCGTGGCAAGGCCGAAGCCGAGGTGATCCGCACGGCGGTGCGCATCATGCGCAACGCCATGCTGGAACGGCGCGGGATTCCCGACCTCAAGCCCATCGATTTCGAGTTCAGCAGCATGGTGCCGGAAGGGCGGGTGTTCTTCATGATGTCCGAGGTGCCGCTGGTGGATGCCGAGATCATGCTGGGCTGGAGCGCCACCCGGGAATCGCTGGAGCGGGTGCAGGAACTGGGCTTCCAGGGATTCGAACGCAATATTCCCGGTTCGCGCCGGCGCCGCGTCTGGGTCAAGACCGAAGACCCGGAGAAACTGGCCGAGGCGGGCCTGCTGGCCGAATCCTGGGAAAAGGTATTCGCCTCCGACATCGAAGTGGAGATGCTGCGCAACTGCCAGATGTTCGTGGGCGTGAACGAGGTGATCCGCTTCACCCGCTGGGCCGAGCGCCGTTATCCCGAGCTGGGCAAGGAAGTGGTCAAGACCGTCACCCTGCCGCGCCTGACCGAGGTGGTGCAGCGGCTCACCCGCGAAGGCGTGTCGCTGCGCAATGCGCGGCTGCTTCTGGAGACCACGCTGGACTGGGCGCCCAAGGAGCGTGATCCGGACGTCATCGCCGACTATGTGCGGCTGGCGTTCAAGCGCCAGCTCTGCTTCGAGGCCTCGCGCGAGGGACTCATCGAAGTGATCTTGCTGTCGCCGGAGCTGGAAGACCAGCTGCGCAACGCCATGCGGCAGACCAGCCAGGGCAGCTACCTGGACATCGATTCCGAACTGGAACAGATGATCCTGGACCGCCTCAACGAGCTCTCGACCAATGTCAGCACCCCGATCGTGCCGCCCGTGCTGGTCACGGCGGCCGATATCCGCCGCTCCGTGCGCAAGCTGATCGAAGAGGAATTCTTCCCCGTCCCGGTGTTTGCGTTTTCCGAGCTGACCCAGCACGCCAAGGTCAAGCCGGTGGGGATGATCGAGGTGTGAGCCCTGCGATGGCGGCGGCAGTGGTGGAACCGCATCGGCTGCGCCGACATTCATGAAGGAACCGAAGCGCAGCACGACGGCATCGTCGCCTGCGCCTAGCAGGGCGCATTGCCCACCACCGTCTCATTGCGCCACCGGCGGCCCGGCGTCTGGGCCTGCCGTCGATGGCCGCTAAGGAAGCATCATGCCTTCATTCGATATACACAATCTGTTTTCCAGTCTGCATGGCGTAGCGCCGCCAGAGGACCGCTCCAGCCAGTCGCCGCGCACCTCGCCTGAGGGGGCGTCTCGACCAGGCGGGCAAGGCTTTGCCCGCATCGCCAGCATAGTCCAGGAATTCTTCTTGAAGAGGGGGGAGAACATCCTGGCCAGCCTGCTTGAGGCCTACTCGCCCACCAGGGACACCGAGCGCGCCCTGAACGCCATCTTCCGCGGCGCCGGCTGGGATATCGGACAGTCTGCGCCGGTGCCGGGTCACGATGCCGCCTCGTCTGCGCCACAAGACCAGGCAAGGCCGGCGGACTATTTCGGCGACCGTCTGCGAGAACGCTTTCGCGGTCTCTTCGGCGATGTCATGCCTCCCAATCTGGCCGCGTTCCTGGAACAGCGGCCCCAGCAGATCTCGCGCGAACTGGAACAATTCCGGACCCAGCTACTGCACCACCGCGAACACGGCGGGCCGCCGCCGGCGCCGCCGAGATCGCTGCCCAGCCATCTGCATGCAGCGGTAGCCCAGCTCGATCCGCGCAATGCGCAGCAATACGCAGAAGACCTGCTGGAGATCGTCCAGGCTGATGGCGAGCTCCAGCAGCGCGCCAACCAGGCCACCATGCAGGGCGTGGGCCAGGTGCCGCGTCCGCGGCCAGGGCACGAGCATGGGCAAAGCGGTGGTCCGTGGGAGCCCGATCTGGCCCCCGACGGTCAACCGCAGCCGCAGGAACCGGACAGCGATGCTAGTGCGCCGGTGTACCCGCAGCCGCCGGCAGCCCCGCCGCCCTCGTCGTCCACGCTCACCTATCGCCCGCCCACGGTGCAGTCCGACAGCGAAGGCGACCACCCGCCGCCGCGTCCACCCAAGATCTGACGTCCGAAAAAAAGCGTGGCATGGTCCGCCGGATCCCTGGCATCCGGCGGCAAGCAGAAACAATCGTGGTGAAACCGGAGCATGAAATGATGAGCCTCTCAGCCAAACAGTTGCGTTCGCCGGATGCAGCGGCCCCGTCGACGCAGCCGATGACCCATGACCAAGCCATGGAGATCATCGAGCGCGCCAGCAAGGACAAATACCTCGCGCGCGATCTCGATCTGATGCGTGACAAATGCTACGCGTTCGTCAGCGACATGATGGATGAAGTGACCAAGGCGCTGGCCGAAAAGGAAAAGCACACACCGGCCCTGCTCAAGAGCCGGCCGGAGCAGGCGGTGACGGCGATCTCCTTGCGCGCGACCGCGCAGAAACGCGAAGAGACCGCCCGCAAGCGCCGCGAACTGGCCGAGGCCATGGTGCTGGGTGCGCTGCTGAACATGGACAATCCCGACTGGGACCCGCGCAATCCGGCCACCCATCGCAGCAGCGACAATTTCTTCATCGCCTTGCTCAAGAGCGCCTTCCGGTAGGAGATGGAACTGCCTTCGCACGGCGCACACAGATAGCGCGGCATGGCGCGCACGCCTTGTCGCGCCCCGCATCCGATTTGATGGAGCAAGATCATGCAAGAACTGCGCATTCTCAACGGCTATCACCGTGGCGCGACATTGCCGCTGGCCGATAGCGGCGAACGTATTCTGGGCGCAGAGGAAGACGCCGACGTGGTGCTGGCCGATCCCGGCATTGCCGGGCAGCACGCCAGGCTTGCGTTGACGCCCGAGGGCTGGACCCTGACCGCGATGGACGGCTGCCTGCGCCGGGCCGACAGCAACCGGCCGGAGTCGGCATTGCAACTGGCCTTTGGCGAGCTGGCGCGCGCCGACCGCATCTGGTTGACCGTGGTCGATCAGGATGCGCCATGGACCGACCCGCCGCCGGAGCCGGTCGATACGCCGCACTCCTCTGGCGACCAGGAGGGCCCACCAGCGGACCAGGAGACCGCGTACAGCGACGCACTGCCGCTGCCCGCTACGGATGAGGACGAGCCGCAGCAGCAGGCGCCAGCCCCGACGCCGGACGATGCCACCGCCGCCGAGCCAGCCCTGGCGCGGCGCGGCCGCGGCTATCGCATGGTGCTGCTGCCGTTCTTCATGGCCACCGCGCTGACCGGTGCGGCCGCCTATGCGCTGAGCAGCCATCCGGCGCCGGCCGATGAGCAGGCCCGGGCGCGCGCGGAAGAGCTCAAGCGGCTGGCCGCGCTGCCGCGCAAGCTGCCCGCGGCCGAGCTGGAAGCCGCGCTGCGCAAGCGCCTGGCCGAGGTCGATCTGCTCTCCCGGATGACGCTGGACCTGCGCGAGGGCGCATGGACCCTGCGCGGCGCCATGGGCGAGGACGACGCCGAGCGGCTGCAACGCATGCTGCGCGATTTTGCCAAGGCCTACGTCATCGACTTTCCCATCGACGTCAAGATCGGCAGCCCGGAATCGATGCTGCCCTTCCGCATCGTCCAGGTGCTCAACGGCAGCGATCCCAGCATCGTCACCGATGACGGCCGCCGCCTCTACGTCGGCGACGAGTATCGCGGCGTGCGCCTGGCGGCGGTGGCGGGCAACCAGATCAGATTTACCGGCAAGCAAGCCTTGAACGTGTCATGGTGAAGCGCGACGATGTCTTCCAGGCCGCGCTGGAGGGGCAACTGGCCGCGCTGCGCGCGCGTCTGCCGGCCTGGCAGGCCGCACTGCCGCTGCGTCCGGGCTTCTCCAGCCAGGGCCGGGTCGCCCAGGTGCTGGGCACCTTGATCGAGGCGCATATGCCACCAGTGCAGATCGGCGAGCTGTGCAATCTGTTCAATCCCGAGCAGCCCGGCAAGACCATGCTGGCGGAGGTGGTCGGGTTCACCGACAAGGCCTCCATCCTTTCGGCACTGAGTCCGCTGGAAGGCGTTTCCACCCGCACGGTGATCGAACCCTTGCGGCGCTCTCATTCGATCGAGGTCGGCGACCACCTGTTCGGCTGCGTGCTCGACGGCTTTGGCCGATGGATGTTCCGGGCCCCGGCCGCGCAGGAAAATGTCGCCACCTGGCGCGCCATGTCGCCGGTGATCCGCGATGCGCCGCCGGCCACCAGCCGCCCGCGCATCGCCACGCCGCTGCCTACCGGCGTGCGCGCCATCGATGGACTGCTGACCATGGGCATGGGCCAGCGTATCGGCGTCTTCGCCGGGCCGGGCTGCGGCAAGACCACGCTGATGGCGGCCATCGCGCGAGGCTGCCAGGCCGAGGCCATCGTGTTCGGCCTGATCGGCGAGCGCGGGCGCGAACTCAACGAATTCCTCGACCACGAGCTGGACGCCGAACTGATCCGCAAGACCGTGGTGGTCTGCGCCACCTCCGACCGCACCTCGATGGAACGCTCCCGCGCAGCGTTCACGGCTACCGCCATTGCCGAAGGTTTCCGCGACCGGGGAATGAAGGTATTGCTGCTGGTCGATTCGCTCACCCGCTTCGCGCGGGCGCAACGGGAGATTGGCCTGGCCGCCGGCGAACCACCGGCACGCGGCGGCTTCACGCCCTCGGTCTACACCATGCTGCCGCGTCTGATCGAACGCGCAGGCGGCACCCCCCAAGGGTCCATCACGGCCATGTATACGGTGCTGGTGGACGGCGAATCGAGCTCCGACCCGATCGGCGATGAGGCCAAGTCACTGCTGGACGGCCATATCCTGCTCACCCGCAAGCTGGCCGAACAAGGACATTACCCGGCCATCGACGTGCTGGCCAGCATCAGCCGCGTGATGAGCAACGTCACCTCGCGCGAGCATCGCCGCGCGGCCTCGCGCTTTCGTGAGCTGCTGGCGCGCTACCAGGAGATGGAATTGCTGATCCGACTGGGCGAATACAAGTCCGGCGCCGACCCGGTGGCCGACCGCGCCATGGAGTTGCGGCCGGAGCAGCTGAGCTTCCTGCGCCAGGATACCAGCGGCAGCGCCGATTTCCAGGAAACGCTGGACACCCTGATGGAGATGGCCCAATGAGGGCGGGCGCGGCCATGGACGCTGCATGGGGCAAGCCTGCGGGCAAGCGCGAAGTGGTCGATGTGGCTGAACCGAAAAGACCGGACCGCCGCCTGGACCAGTTGCTCAATGTGCGCAAGCAACGCCTTGGACGGCTGGAGCGCGAGCGCAACGAAGCGCGCTCCTCGTGGCGCACGCTGCGCACCGACCTGGGCGCGAAGACCGACCAGTGGCGCCAGGCCAGGGAGCGCGCGCAATCCGAATGGATGGCCGCGCGGGCGGCATTCTTCGGCATGACGATCACCAATGCCGATTTCAAGCGCGCCAAGACGGCCTATGAGCGCATGAAGATGGAGGCCGGCCAGATGCGCCTGGCCTGCGTGTCGCTGGCCCGCGCTTGCCGCCGGGCGGGGGACGACTATTTCATCGCCCGCCAGCGCGTCAAGGACGCCAACAAACAGCAGGAAAAACTGACCGTCCTGCGCGACGAGATGAAGGCGCTTGCCATGGCTCAGAATGAACAGGCCTGATATGTCGGCATCGCCCTTGTCGCTGTCCTTGTCGCTGGCGTCCGAGGCAAATCTGCCGTTGGCACCACCGACGCCCAAGCCGGCCAGGCTGAAGTTGCCGCCCCGGCCGCCTGTTGCGGCGTCCACCGCCGCAGAGGAGGCCAGACCCGCGCCCAGGCAACTCCAGCCGCAACGACCGCAGCGCAATGCAGCGCATGGCCAGGCCACCTCACGCAGCGTGCCGCGTGCGCCGGGCGAACGCGAGACGCGCACCGCCGGCGCCGAGCAGGAGCGTTCCCCCGCGGGACTGCCTTTGCTGTTGACGGTGGACGGGCAGGGCGGGCAGCGTGGACAGGGCGACGGCGGCAGCGAGGGCGATGAGCAGAGCGGCGGCACGGGCGCAGCGGGTTTGCGTGGCGTGCCGGACGAGGCGGACGAGCTGGACTGCGCGCTGCTGGCCGAGGCCATGCCGCCGGCCGGGGCCAGCGGCCTCTTCGAGGTGCTGCTGCCCTGTGGTTCGCGGCTGGGCGTGGCGATCGACATCGGCCCGCGCTACACCTCCTTGCTGCTGATGCCTTCCACCGAACGCCTGCGGGTGCAAATAAAAAAGAAAAGGATGGAACTGGAAAACACGCTGGCGCAACGTATGGAGACATCCGTCAGGCTGACGGTGTTGTAAGGGGCGGGCAGGAGCGGCGGCGTGATGCGGCCTGGCTGGCTGATCGCGCTGTCGCAGCCTGGCGCTTTCCTTGCGATCCAACAGGCTGCCATGTCCGAATCTTCCGATGTCCTCTCCTCGTCGCCGCTGGTCTTGCCGCTTGATCTACGCAGCGGTGCGCCGCTCATCGGCGCCGAACAGGCGCAATTGAGTCGGCTGCTCGGACGCGGTGTGCGTCTCGCGCTGGGTCGGGACGACATGGCGTTGCTGGCGCTGCCGGCGTCGGCGACGGCAGCATCGGCAGTAGCGGCGATGGCGCCGGACCTGCGGTTGCAGACCGCGGACGGCGTATTGCTGCTGGCGCAGGGAGAGCGCTTGCTGGCGGGATTGACCGGCATCGATCCCGCCGCCAGCCGACATGCCGATGGCAGGTTCGCACCCTGGCTGGCGGCGGCGCTGGCGGGACGTCTGCAGCAGACGGCGCTGGCCAGCCTGCACACCGTCCAGCCATGCGCGGCGGGCGACGCCGCCCAAGCCGGCCTGGTCGCGCTGCGTCTGCGTCTGCGCGATCCGACCCACGCCATCGAGACCCTGGCCTGGGCAGCGCCCTCGCTATGGCGCTGCTGGCTGGAAGCCGCCGAACCGATGCAGATGCCCCTATCGGCCTGGTCGGGCCTGCCCTTGTCGAGCACCGTCCTGCTGGCCACGCATCGCTTGCCCAGCAGGGTCATGGAGGCGCTGCGGGTGGGCGACCTGCTGCTGCCTGAGCGGCCCTTGTTTGACATCCACGGCCACGGCCGCATGACGCTGGGCGCCCGCCAGTGGCGGGTGCGCTATATCGCTCACCAGCGCTTGCAGATCATTTCACAGGAGAATGCCTTGAACCATGACACCGACCTCGCGCAATCGTCCGCAGACCTGGACGCCGATCCCGATGACGAGGCCTTCCATGACGCCGATGCGTCTGCGGCCAGCGCGGAGGAGGGCGACGAAGGGCGGGACGGGGAGGACGGGCCGGACGTTGCCGTTGAACTGCCCCTGACGCTGCAGGTCGAGCTTGGCCGCTTGAGCCTGTCGCTGTCGCAGCTGCGGGCGCTGGGCGAACAGGTCGTGCTGGAGCTGCACGGCGCTTCCGCCCAGGCGCTGCGCATCACCAGCGCAGGCGTGGAACTGGGCCGGGGCGAGGTGGTGTCGGTGGATGGCCGGCTGGGCGTGCGCATCGTCCGCTGGAGCGGCGCATGCTGAGCGGGCAGTTCGATGTCGTTTCATTCTCGGTGCTGCTGGCGCTCATGGCGCTGGTGCCGCTGATGGTGGTGACGACCACTTCCTTTCTCAAGATCTCATTGGTGCTGCTGGTGCTGCGCAACGCCATCGGCGTGCAACAGGTGCCGCCGACGCTGGCCATCTACGGCATCGCCCTGGCCTTGTCGGTATTCATCATGGCGCCCACTGTGCAGGAGGTGGGCAAGCGCGCCATGGCGGTGGACGTGTCCCATCCGGCGGCCTCGCGCACCGTGCCCATCCTGGAGCGCGCCCAGGATGCCTTCGATCCGCTGCGCAAGTTCATGCTCAAGATGAGCCATGCCGAGCAGCGCGAGATGTTCCTGGCCTCGGCCAAGAAGCTCTGGCCCAAGGAAGCGGCCAAGGATGCCCAGCCCACCGATGCGCTGATCCTGATCCCGGCCTTTGTGGTCTCTGAATTGCAGACCGGGTATGAGATCGGCTTTCTGATCTATATCCCCTTCGTGGTGATCGATCTGCTGATCTCGAATCTGCTCATGGCGCTGGGCATGCAACAGGTGAGCCCGCAGACCATCACCATTCCGCTCAAGCTGTTGCTCTTCACGCTGGTAGGCGGATGGGCCAAGCTGCTCAACGCGCTGGCCATGTCGTATGTCTGAGCGACGGGTCCTTTCCTGTCGCATTCCATCTCCATTGAACCCACATTGAAACCGAGGAGACGGCCGTGGCCGATACCATCAACTTTTTCCAGCAGAGCCTGTGGATGGCCATCATGATGTCGGCGCCGCCGCTGCTCATTGCCACGCTGTGCGGGCTGGGCGTGTCGCTGATCCAGGCGGTGACCCAGATCCAGGACCAGACGCTGCCCTACGTGGTCAAGCTGGTGGCCGTGGCGGTGACGCTGGCCAGCATGGGCCGCTGGATCGGCGTGGAAATGTTGCGCCTGGCCGACCTGGCTTTCACCATGGTGCCGGACATCGGACGCTGAATCATGCCGGCTTCGCTGCTGCTCGATCTCCAGGCGGTGCTGGTCACGATGGCGCTGGTCACCCCGCGCGTGCTGGTGTGCCTGGTGATCCTGCCCGGCTTCGGCCTGAACGTGCTGACCGGCCTGGCCAAGAACACCGCCGCCATGGCCATCTCCTTGCCGGCGGCGCTGCCGACCTTCCTGTTCGTGCAGCGCACCGCACCGGACATGCTCACCACCGGCGTCATGGTCTTCAAGGAGGCCATGATCGGCCTGATGTTCGGCGTGCTCATGGCGATCCCCCTGTGGGTGGTGCAGTCCATCGGTTCGATCTTCGACAGCCAGCGCTCACCGATCCAGATCCAGGCCAACAACGCCACCGTGGACCGCGATGCCAGCGCGGTAGGCGCCTTGCTGCTGCAGGCGGTCGTGCTGGTGATGGTGCAGGCCGGCATGTTTGCCGGCATGGCGCGCATTCTCATCGAAAGCTATGCGGTATGGCCGGCCTTCACCCTGGCGCCCCCCTTCGAGCCTGGTCATTTCGACGTGCTGGTCAAGCGTTTCGGCGAGCTGCTCTGGTACATCGTGGTGTACGGCGCGCCGGTGCTCATTCCCTTGGTGCTCATCGAGTTCGGTTTTGCCATCGTCGGCGTGTTCGCCTCCAACCTGCAGGTGTCCTTCGCCTCGGCGCCAGTCAAGAGCCTGGTCGGCCTGCTGATCATGCTGTTGTACTGGTCGACCTTCTCGCACTACGTGGCTGGCGACTTCGCCCACCTGCTCGACCTGCTGACGGTCCTCATGGCCCAGCGCTGACCCGGCAAGGATGACATGAGCGACGACAAGAACGAAGAACCGACCGACAAGAAGATCGAGGACGCCAAGAAGAAAGGGCAGATCGCCGTCAGCCGCGACCTGGCCCGGCTGGTGACGCTGGTGGCGGTGATGGAGGCGGCGCTGGCCGCTGACAGCCTGTGGCGCGGCGCGGTCTTCAATCTGATGGAGGGTGGGGTGCTGGGGGTGGGGCAGGATTTCCAGACTGCCATGAACAACCAGCTGACGGCGGCGCTGATCTTACTGGCCGTGGCCTTCTTCGCGGTGCTGGTGATCTGCCCGCTGGCCGCCGTGGTCGGGCACTGGGGCCAATTCGGCATGCTCATCGCCACCGAGGCGCTGGAGCCCAAGCTGGACAAGTTGAACCCGGTCAACGGCATCAAGCAGATCTTTTCCAAGAAGAAGCTGGTCGAGCTCTTCATCACCGTGGGCAAGGCAGCCCTGATTGCCGGCATGATGTATAGCGCCATCCACAGCCAGCTGGGCGCCATCTTCACCTTGGCCGGGGGCGAACCCAAGGACGTCTATGAGGCCTTCGTGACGCTGTTGCGCAATATCTTCCATCTCATCATCGTGGTCTGCCTGGTGCTTGGCGTGATCGATTACGCGGTGCAGAAATACTTCCACAAGAAGGACCTGATGATGGACCAGGAAGAGATCAAGCGCGAGTTCAAGGAATCCGAAGGCGACCCCATGGTCAAGGGACAGCGCAAGCAGCTGGCGCGCCAGTGGGCCAATGAAGCGCCGGCGGCCAAGACCGAGAAGGCCAACGCCGTGGTGGTCAACCCGACCCACTTCGCGGTGGCGATGTTCTATGACGCCGATGAGGCCATGGTGCCGCTAGTGCTGGCCAAGGGCCGCGACGAGATCGCCCAGGCAATGATCGCGCGCGCGCATGCCTGCGGCATCCCGGTGATCCGCCATGTCTGGCTGGCGCGCACGCTCTACGCCACCTGCCAGGACGACATGCCGGTGCCGCGCTCCAGTTACCAGGCCGTGGCGCAGGTCTATGCGGTGGTGCACGAGCTGGTCGCCAGCGGCGAAGTGCAGCGCGAAGTCGAACTGGAATCCCTGGGCGAGCCGCCCGAACGCGACACCCTCCCGAAAGGATGAACATGGCACGGCCCCCCGATCTCAGCGAGCTGGTCAACACCCGTCCACCTGCACCGCGCCGTCCCAGAGCATCGGCGGAAGAGCCGCCGGCGCAGCGCAGCGCGCCGTCGCCGCCCGCTGAACCGGCCTCCCGATATGGCCCGGAAAGCGAGGTGCCGCTGGGCGACGCCGCGCCCGCGCGCGGTGTCGAGCCGGTGATCGAGCCGGAGATCGAATCGGCGCGTAGCCCGGCATCGGTGCCGATCGGGCGTGGCGAGGCTGGTCAGGAGCTCATCATCGGCAGCGGCGACCGCGCCCACCATCTGGCGCTGGCGCCGGGTGTTGGCCACAGCGTATTGCGTGCACCGCGTCCCCTGCGTGGGCGAGAAGGAGGGGGCGCGCCCGCACCAGGCGAGCCCTTGATCGCCCGCTCGCCCCCCGGATCGCGCGCCGATTGCCGCCGACGTTGCGGCCTGGGCGCATGCTGCGACCCGGCCTCGGAGCTGGGTTGCGGCGGCCTGCACTGTGCCGGCGGGCGCTACGTCACCCTCTGAATGCATAGCGCGGGAACCGGCAGGGGCGTGGCGCCCACCCACACACTGTCCAATCCGGATTCCGAGGGAGCCATCCACATGCAACAGGCCTCATTGCAGCAGAGCAGTACTCCGAATGACCTGGCCGGTGGGCCGACCCGCGACGCCGGCATCCACATGGAGATTCAGCCGGGTGGGGCGGAGGCTGAGCATTTCAAGTCCATGTTCGAGCAATACCTCAACAAGGACGCCCTGCGGCTCAAGCCCAATACCCATTCGCTGGGCAGCGCGCTGGCGCAGCGGACCTCGTCGCTGGCCGCCGAGGTCAAGCAGGACCAGCTGTATGTCTCCAGATTGCTGGAGCAGGCCACCCGCACCGGCGATTCCATGCAGCTCATGAAGGCCATGATGGCGCTGAGCGACTACCAGATCCGCGTGCAGACCATCTCCAAATGTGTTTCCAAGGCGTCGACTTCGGTCGATTCGCTGACCAAGCTCCAGTAACCCGAAAGGCGTCCGATGTCCTTTACCGCCCGCATGCTGCGTATGGGCTGCCTGTTGCTCTTGCTGGCAACGCTGGCGGCCTGCTCCAGGATGGTTGTCCTGCAGGCCGCGCTCAATGACGCCGATGCCAATGAAATCATCCTGGTGCTCAACCGCAAGGGCATCGAGGTCGACAAACAGAAAGGCAAGGACGGCGTGACCTTGCTGGTCAAGGACGTGGAACTGTCGCGCGCGACCGAAACCATGAACGCCGCCGGCCTGCCGCGCCGCAGTCTCTCCAATCTGGGTGAGGTGTTCAAGAAGCAGGGCATGATCTCTTCGCCCATGGAGGAACGCATCCGCTACATCCACGGCCTGTCGGAAGAGCTCGAATCGACCATGCTGCAGTTCGACCACGTGGTCTCGGCGCGGGTCCATGTGGTGCTGCCGGAGCGCATCGCGCCGGGCGAGCCGATCCAGCCGTCCTCGGCGGCGGTGTTCGTGAAATACCGTCCGCCGCTGGACGAGGATGCGGTGATGCCACGCATCCGCCGGCTGGTGGCTTCCAGCATTCCTGGCCTGGCCAGCGAGGATGGCCGCAGCAAGGTATCGGTGGTGATGATGCCGGGTGAACCGCCCACGCCGGGCATCGAATGGACCATGCTGGGGCCCTTTACGGTGGCCGTGTCTTCCGCCGGCGGCCTGGCGCTGACCATGAGCGCCTTGTTGCTGACCACCTTGTCCAGCCTGGGCTACATCGGCTTGCAGCGCGCCTTGCGTCATCCGCGCGTGGCCCGGATGGTGGCCGAATTCGCCGCCCGCCGCATCAAGAAAGCCCAGGACAAGGCTCAGGCCAAGGCTCAGGGCCAGGCCAAGCCCCAGGCGCCCGAGCCGACGGCAGGGCGCGGCACATGAGGCAGGACAGGATGGACCCCAAGGCGGCGTCCGCGCCCAGCGCATCCTTCCTCGACTGGTGGTTTGCGCCGTGGAGCTATGCGCACAGGCCGTGGCCGTCGCTGTGCCAGGGCATGCTGGCACAGCGCGATGCGTATCGGGATTGGTGCCGGGTGGTCGGCGTCGCGGCGGACCTGCCGGACAGCGGCGACCTGCGCTGGCAGATGACGATACGCGACAGCGAGGAGTTCCATCACGCCGCCACCCTGTATGGCGGCCTCTTTGCCGCGCGTCGGCACGATCAAGCCGAACTGGCCTGGCTGACCCCGGCGGAGCGCCGCTGGTGTCTCAGCGTGGCGCTGACGCAGCCGCTGCAGCCCTGGTCGGGATCGCTGCCGGAGGAGCTGCGCGCCATCGGCGTACGCGCACGCGGCATGGCCGAGCTGGCGCTGCGGCTGGAACGCGCCTTTCCCGGTCTGTGGTCGCGGTTGCGCCTGCTGCTGCCGGAGCAGGAGGCGCACCAGCTGGCGCAGGTGTTGACGCCGACGCTGTCGGCATCTGCACCGCCGCCCCTGCCGCGTGAGCGCGAACGTAACTGCTGGCAGCTGTGCCTGGCCCAGGCGCGCGCTGGCGCCTTGTCAAGCCAGGCGCTGTTGTCGGCTTGACCCTTACCCTTACTTCTTACCCTTACCCGAAGCGAGTTCTTACGTGGCGCCAGCGACCTCATCATTCCTTGCCGCAGAGCTTTGCCTGCCGCCCAGCCTGCGACCGCGCCACGGCGTGGTGAGCAGCGTCGATTTCCGGGTGACCGAAGACGCCCGCCTTGCCGCCGCGCAGCTGGTGCAGCAAGCCCAGGCCGAGGCCGCTGGCATTCGCGAGCAGGCCCGGGCCGACGCGCTGGCGGCCTTGCACGATGAAGAGCGGCGCATCGCCCATGAAGCCGGCCAATTGCTGGCGCGCCTGCGCGAACGCGAGGCCAGCATGCTCGAGGGCGTCGCCGGGCTGGCGGTCGATCTGGCCCATTCCATCTTCGATCGCCTGCTGGTCGATACCACTGCCCGCGAACGGGTGATGGCCGCCTGCCGACGCGTGCGCGAAGAAGCACCGCCCAAGCTGACCGAGGCCGTGGCCTGGCTGCATCCGGAGGACGCCGCCAGCCTGGCGCAGGAGGACGCCTTGCCGTGGGAGTTGCGCACCGACGCACGGCTGGCCCAGGGCAGTTGCCGGCTGGAGGCGGCCAGCGGCGAATGGCGCGCCGACTTCAGCCTGGCGGCCGAGGCCTTGCGCGCCACTGTACAGCAATGGAATGCACCGGGAGGCGGTGCGACGGAGGACGCGTGCGGCGTCGGTCAGGACGATGAACTGGATGACGATCCCGACCAGGAAGAGGAGGACGGCGAACAAAGTTGAGACTTTTCCAGGCGAACCGGATGACTGCTGGTGTTACCTATCGAGAGAACCACCTTAGTCAACCGACCACCGGAGCACCGGAGCGCAAGCCGCTTGCCGGTCCGGTCCCCCGAGGAGCAGAGCATGTCAGCCCAATCCAATCCCTTCCTGCAGAACCTGCGCCAGCTCAACACACGTTTCGACACCACTGCTGAGCAACTGAGCGATTTCAATCGCCGCCAGGCCGATGGCGAACATCCCGATCCCGCCGAATTCATGGATCTGCTCGGCAAGCAGTCGGTGACCCGCACTGCCATGACGGCCCAGTTCGGCCTGATGCAGAAGCCGCTCAAGACCGTCCTCAACGAAACCCGCTGAGGCGATGGTTTCCCAGGAAATGGAGCAGTGGCTGCAAGCGCTGCCATTGGGCGAACCGATCGACATCGGCGGTGAAAGCCTGTGCCTGCTGGTCGATGATGACGGCGCCGAGCTGGTGCTGGTGCTGCTGCGCGAGCCCAGCCAGGCGCAGATTGCCGAGGCCATGCGCAGCGGCTTCCAGTGCGCGCTCGACTTTGAGGCCGGCCTGGCCATTGCCGAGGATAGCGGGGCGCTGGTATTGAATCGCTGGCTGGCGCAGGCCGAGACCTGGGTCGATGTGGCCGAGGCGTTGGAGGACATCCTCAACCAGGCCGCCTTGTGCCGCGTGGCGATGAAGCCGTCCACGGCGCGGCCAGCGCCAGAGGCAAACCGGGCCGAGCTGCGCATGCGCGCGGCCCTCAACGGGGGAACATCATGAACGCGCGTGAGATCATCAAATCCTGGGGCATGGGCTTGCTGCTGGCAGGCTTGCTGTTGTGGGGCACGACCTTGCACGCCGCCGTGCCGCCGGCCTGGAAGGACGGCGGCTTTTCCATCAGCGCCAATGGCATGACGGTGCGCGGCGTGCTGGAGGAGTTCAGCCGTACCTATGGCGTGCGCCTGAACCTGAGCGCTGACGGCGCCCAGATCGTCAAGGGCCGGCTCAAGGCCGACAATGGCGTCGAGTTCCTCAACCGGCTTACCGGTGCCCACAGGATGCGCTGGTTCGTCTACAACGATACCTTGTACGTGACCCCGGCGGCCGACAATACATCTTCACGCATGCAGGTCGGGGAGGACGCTGTCATGGACGCCAAGGCGGCGCTGGTGGGCCTGGGCCTGTTCGACGAACGCTTCGGCTGGGGTGAGCTTCCCGATGAAGGCGTGGTGATCGTCAGCGGTCCGCGGGTCTATGTGGACCTGGCGCGCGAGGTGCTGATGCCGGTCGGCAAGAAGGAAAAGCTGCGCGGACGGCAGATCATGCTGTTTCGCCTGAAGTACGCCAGCGCCAATGACCGGGTCATCAATTCACGCGGCAAGGCAGAGACCATTCCCGGCATCAAGACCATCCTGACCAATCTGCTGATGGGCGCGCACGGCGGTGAAAAGGTGACCGGCAACAACCGCTTCGACGCCGACAGCCGCAAGCGCTCGCGCACCGGGCGCATTGCTCGCGCCGATGGCGACGAGGCCGCAGCGGAGTCCTCGGGCCAACGCTTTACGCCGCTGTTCTCGCCGCCGGGCGGCAATGGCCGCAATCAGCTCATGGCCGGCGCGGGCAACGACAATGCCGGCGCAGGCGCGAGCGCTGCGCAGGAAGCCGAAGGCAAGCAGCCGCCGCGCATCGAAGCCGATTCCAGCCTCAACGCCATCATGATCTATGACGACATCGCCAAGCGCGACATGTACGCCGCCCTGATCAACCAGCTCGACGTCAAGCCGCAGCAGGTGGAGATCGAAGCGCTGATCGTCGACATCGACCGTAGCCGCCTGGCCGAGATGGGCGTGGAATGGGGCGCGCGGGCCGGGGTGGTCAATACCACCGTCAACGGCACCACCACGCAGTCCAGCGGCACCGACCTGCCGCTGCCGGGCGCGACCCTGCTCATCAGTGACGCGGCCCGCTTCTATGCGCGCCTGAAGGCCATGGAGTCCAACGGCGAAGCGCGCGTGCTGGCCACGCCCACCGTGCTGACGCTGGACAACGTGGCGGCCGTGCTGGACCTGAGCCAGAGCGCCTACGTGTCCCTGATCGGGGAGCGGGTAGCGGACATGTCGGACATTACCGCCGGCACCATGCTGCGGGTGATCCCGCGCATCATCGATGACGGCGGGCAGACGCGCGTGCGGCTGGAGGTCGATATCGAAGACGGCTCGCTCAACAACGGCAACAACGACAGTGGATCGAACTCATCCCGCGGCACCGGTGCGTCCACCATCGCCGCCAGCGTGACCCGCTCCACCATCAACACCCAGGCCATCATCGATGCACAGCAGACCCTGATGATTGGCGGCTATCGTGCCGAATCGCTCATCCGTAACAAGCAGAAGGTGCCGCTGCTGGGCGACCTGCCGGTGGTGGGCGGATTGTTTCGCAGCGAATCGCGCTCCAACAGCACACGCGAGCGTCTGTTCCTGATCACGCCGCGCATTACCAGCTTCGATGGAACACGCCTGGCCTCCAATGCCGCTGCCGCGCGTCCTAACAGTGCCTCGGCGGGAGCTGCAGGTGCAAGCACGGCAGCGCCGCTGCCGCCGAATGCGCCTGGCATGCCCAGCGCTCCCGTGCCCGCGCCCAACCAGACTTCGCTGCCACTGCCGGCCCCCGCCGGAGCGGCCACTTCCGGCGGCGCGCCACCGGTGATGCTGCCCTTGCCCGTAGGCGCGGCCACACCCAGGGCGGAAGAACCGGCCACGGCGGCGGCCCCCTCCGGCGGATCGCTGATGGGGGTACGCATGCCCTTGCGCAAGACCGCCAACCGGTGTGCGCGACCGGGCAGCGTGGGCATGCTGTAGCGCAGCTGTGCGCCGGGAGAAAAATATTTCCTCAATGATGGAACCGCCCAGGTGAGCATCCGCACTCATGGATATCTCACCTGGCGTCAGTGACTGGTAGAGCAGCGCCGGGTGGCAAGAAAGCCAGTAGCAAGGGCAGCAACAAAGGTAGCAAAAAGGCAAGGGGGCTCCATACGGATCGCAAGACAGGGATTCCGGAGCGGAGGAAAGACGTCCGTCATCCAGTTCCAGTCGGTCATATTTGTTGAGAAATTTTTTCCGGCTTTTCGTTAATATCTGCGACAAGCCTGACAGACAGGACGCAGCAACAGTCCTGCAGGGAAGTAGCTCATCGCGAGGCGTACCGCGCCGATGTAGAGCTCGTCTGTCGCAATGACAGGCGATGCGGTGAGAAAGATGCAACGGTAGCAATCATCAATCGGCACAACCAGCACCAGCCAGTACCAATCAGCAGCAACCGAACGTACCAGAAGGTCGGCGACATCGATGGCGCTGGCGGCCGTCGTCCGCCGGTGCGACCAGGACTCCGCAGGGAGCCGGGGACGGCGTTTGCCTTTTTTTAACGATGATGTTCATGGGAAGCATATGAATCGCACGATCACAGCAGGCAAGCATCGCAGTGGCCCCTTGGGCGCCGCCTGTGCCCTCATGTTCCTGGCCGCCCTGGGTGCGGCCGGAGAAGTCCGCGCCGCCGGTATCGCAGCGCCGGCCGATGTCGCTTCGGCGCTGTCGTTCTCCAGCGCAATCGACCAACGTTTCGAGCTGCTGGCCGGCGACACCGGCGCGGCCGATGATTGCCTCACGCAGGGCGCGGCCGTTGATACCGTCTTCATGCTGGCCAAGGCGGAGATCGACAAGAAGACAGTACGCGACAGCGCCGCGCGCAAGAAGGGACAGGCCGCAACCGTGACCGACACGCCCGCCTCCGCAGCCGATACGCCATCGACCGCTGCCAGCGCCCTGCCTGCCGCCACGCCGTTACCGGTTGCGCCAGCGGCCGTGGGTATTGCCGCTAGCGCCACGCGTGACTGGGAAATCATCGTCTCCGACAAGACCCTCAATGCCACCATGGCCCGCTGGGCCGCCGCAGCCGGCTGGCAATTGCTGTGGGAGCTGCCGGTGGACTACGCGGTGGAAGCGCGCACCCGCGTCAGCGGCACCTTCGAGGAGGCCGTCTCTATCGTGGCGCGCAGCATGGAAGGCGCCGAGATTCCGATGAAGGCGGTGTTCTATCAGGGTAACAAGGTCTTGCGCATCATTGCCAAAGGGAGCGAGTAATGAACCTGGCATCCATGAAATTGCCGATCCTCTTGCCCCTGGTGGTGGTGATGGCGGGCTGCAGTGCGCTGGCCGATCGCATCGAGGGCAACGTCAACCAGGAAGGCGATCGCGCCACGCGGCTGAGCCGCGATGTCGGTCGCACCGCACCGGGATCGGTGCTGCCCTCCACCCCGCTGGTCAAGCACGAGTCCGGCATCTGGCTGGGCAAGACCGCCATCAAGCTGGGGCAGCCCTCATTGCCGCCGATCTTCTATGAGCCGACCACCTTCGACCGCACCATCAATTCGCTGACCGAACTGGCCGAACGCATCACCTTGCGCTCAGGCCTGCCCAGCAAGGTGACGCCGGATGCGTTGGAGGTCTCCTCGGCCGCCTTCCGTCTGCGCGGCGGCGGCATGCCTCTGCGTCCGGGCATGATGGGCGCGGGCCCGGCCCCAGCCGGCGGCGCGCCGGTCGCCATGCTGCCGCTGCCCCTGGGCGCGCCGGGCGAGGGACAGAGCAGCCCGGTGCAACCCGGACGGGGGCCGGCTGCCAGCACCGGCCAGACCCAGCCGACCTTTACCGACCTGCCCAATGGCGTGCGCATTGCCTATAACAGCGGTTCGCTCAAGGGCTTGCTCGATACGGCGGCGGCACGCTTCGGCGTGTCCTGGAAGTTCAGTGAAGGGGTGATCCAGTTCTTCCATACCGAATCGCGCAACTTCCAGATCAGTGCGATTCCGGGCGACTCCACCTTCTCGGCCACCGTGACCAGCGGCGCCACGTCGACCGGAGGAACGGCTGGTACCAATGGCGGCGGTGGCAGTGGTGGGGGCAGTGGTGGCGCCGGCAGCGGCGGTGGCGGCGTCAATGCCAACAACACGCAGAATACCGCCGTCGCCTCCAAGCTCTCGGTCTATACCGGCATCGAGTCGGCCATCAAGGTGATGCTCTCGCCCTATGGCAAGGTGCTGGCCTCGCCTGCCACCGGCTCGATCACGGTGGTGGATACCCCTGATTCGCTGGATCGCATCGCCACCTACATCGACGGCGAGAACAAGTCACTGTCGCGCCAGATCGCCATCAACGTCACGGTGCTGTCGGTCACCTTGAGCGACGATGACCAGTACGGCATCAACTGGAATGCGGTGTACAGAAGCCTCAACAGCACTTTCGGCATCGCCAACGCCTATGAGGGGGCATTGAGCACCGGCCTGGTGTCGTTCACGGCGGGTATTCCCAGCAGTGGAACCTCGGGCTTTTCCGGCAGCCAGGCGGTGATTCAGGCGCTATCCCAGCAGGGCAAGGTGAGGCGCCAGACCACCGCTTCGGTGGTCACGCTGAACAACCAGCCGGTGCCGGTGCAGGTGGCACGCCAGACCACCTACCTGCAATCGCTGCAAAGCTCGCTGGTGGCGCAGGTCGGGACGACCACCTCGTTGACACCAGGCGTGGTGACGGCTGGCTTCAACATGAGCATCCTGCCGCACATGCTGACCAACGGCACGGTGATGCTGCAGTTCTCTACCGATATCTCGACGCTGCGCCGCATCCGCCAGATCACGGCCAGCACCGATTCCTCCGGCAGGGCCACGGCGCTGATCGAATCGCCCGAACTGGATACGCGCAACTTCCTGCAGCGGGTGGCGATGAAGTCCAACGAGACGCTCATCATCAGCGGTTTTGAACAGACCGATGAAAACCTCGGCCGCAGCGGCGTGGGGGATCCGAAGAACCTGCTGCTGGGCGGAGGCGTCTCGGCCGCCACCAACAAGGAAGTGATCGTGGTGCTGATCACCCCGGTGGCCATGGGCTCTGCCTCGTAAAGGGTTGTCATGGCCAGCATCGTCATCACACTGGACAAGCACAAGTTCGTCGGCGGCTTGTTCTGGCAGTCCCTGTCCAAGCCGCGCGAACTGAACCGCGAGGCGGCCGACCTGGGTCGCAAGATCGACTCCGACCTGATGGTGATCCGCATGGATCACACCACTGCCCAAGCCGGTTTTGCGCAGTCGCGGGAAGGGATTCGGCGCGGCATGTATTCGCTGGCAGCGGTGGTATCGAAGACGCTGGCCATCGAGGGCGCGTTCTATGACGGCGAACAGCAACCGGTCCACAACTGGCTCGGGGCGTTCAAGCTGCCGGAGGGCAACTGGATCTACTTCGCCGTGCGCGACGCCAACTTCCTGCCCAACGGTGACTTCGTGGGCAGCAAGGAAGAGGTGCTCGATCGCCTGCACAACGATTACGCACTCGGTGGCTGGAACGTGGTGTTGGGCGAGGAAGAGCTCAAGTCCTTCGGGTTCCATAACTTCCAGCCGCGCGACATCCGCAGCTTCATTCCGCAGCGCGCGGATGGCAGCCTGCGCATCCACAAATGGTGGGGCCTGCGCCAGATCGGCGGTCGTCCTTCATGGCTGCCCATGGCCGCTGGCGTGGCTGCACTGGCGGCCCTGTCGCTGGCCGGCGCATGGGGATGGCGGCTCTACCAGCAGAAGCAGCAAGAGCGCGAACGCGAGATCGCCATGCAGCAGGCGCGCGAACGCATTCTGCGCGAAGCCTCGGCGGCGGCGCGGCCCTGGTCCAAGCGGGTAGCGCCGGCCATGCTGGTGCGCGCCTGCCAGAAGCAGTTCGTGCATCCGACCGCGGGCGGCTGGTTGCTGGATTCCTACTCCTGCACCCAGGACCAGCAGACCTACCTGTGGAGGCGCGGGAGCTCTTCCATTGCGATGCTGCGCGAGCAGCTGCCCGAGGCCCAGGTCGACGCTTCCGGCGAACACGCCAGCTATGTGCGTGCGCTCAAGCTGGGCAACCCGCAGAACGAAGAGCTGCAAGACCAGCGCCAGGCCATGGAGCAGGTGCTCTCGCGCCTGCAGATGATGGGGGTACCCATGAAGGTCGTGGCGGCGCCCGCGCTGCAGTTGCAGAACGGTGAGCAGCAGTGGCAGCCGAACTGGCGCAGCTATCTGTTCAAGCTCAACGCCGCCGGCATGGAGCCGCAGGAGATCGCCGGCATTCTCAACCGTCCCGGGGTGCGGGTCGACAAAGTGCTTTATCAAGGATCCGAATGGATCATGGAGGGAACGATCTATGCAAAGTAAGCATTTCAACGCCATGGTCACCGTGGCCATGGCTGCGCTGGCCACTGGTTGGGCGAGCGCTTGCGCCGCCGAGACGACATCGGAAAGCCTGACCCGGATCGAGGCCGAGACCATGGTCCTCAAGGCGCGCGAAAAGCAGCTGGAGATCCAGGCCAGCATCGTCGGCAGGCAGAACGAGATCGCCGCCAAGCAGAGCCTGACGGCGGCCATGACCCAGGCCGAGGTGGTGGGTGATCCGGTGGTGCGGGCCATCGAGGGCATCGGTGGGCGCATGTATGCGACCCTGCAGATGAGCGATGGCAGCGTCATCGATGTGCAACAGGGCGATACCCTGCCGGGCGGCATGAAGATCGTCTCCATCGGCCAGCGCGAAGTGCTGGCGCAGTCCAATGGCCGGCGCCTGCGACTGTCGGGCTACGCGCCGCCTTCCAGCAGCTTCAACCCCAGCTTCCCGCCTGCGGGGATGGCGGGGGCAGCGCTACGGGGAGCGGCAAGATGAAATTGCGTCTGCCACGCCGCCGTGAACAGGCGTTCTCGTCTGCCGGCGGCGCCATTGAAATCGTTCCGGGATTCGACGGCGCCCAGATCCTGAGCCACTCCGGCATGCTCGAAGCCGGCCAGGAAGAACGCAAGCTGCTGTGCCTGCTGGCCGATGGCCGCTTGCTGGTGGTGGCCGGCCAGGAGCTCAATCCGCATGTGCAATCCTACATCGGCCGGCTGGAGCGCCTGGGGCAGCCCTACCAGCTGGTGCCGGGTGACATCGCGGTGATCTACCGGATGAACCGCATCAGCACGCGTATCGGCGGGCCCCAGCCGGAAGAGCGCCATCAGGAGCACACCATGATGCAGGTCACGGCCAAGGACCTGCTCAACAAGGCCTGTCGCTCGCGTGCGTCCGACATCCACCTGCGGGTGCGCAAGAACTGTACGGAAATCTATTTCCGCATCCATAACGACCTGGTGCAGGTGGGCGGCCAGACGCGTGAATACGGCGAGCGCCTGCTGGCCACGCTGTATGGCGCCATGACCTCGGTCTCGGACAGTTCGTACAAGCCGACCGAGCGCCAGGACGCCGCCATCGCGGATCGCGACAAGCTGCCGCCGGCCTTGTATGGGGTACGCATCGCCACGGTGCCCACCAGCGAAGGTTCGGTGATGGTGCTGCGCCTGCTGTACAACGATGCGGGCGACAACATCGACCTGCGTCCACTCGGCTTCTCGGAGGCCCATGCGAGCGCCTTGCAGAAGCTCAAGGAACAGCCGGTGGGCATGAACATCATCAGCGGCCCGACCGGTTCGGGCAAGTCGACCACGCTGCAGCGCGTGCTCACGGGCGAGATCATCGAGGCCGAAGGCAAGTTGCATGTCTTGACCATCGAAGATCCGGTGGAATACCCGATCGACGGCGCGGTACAGACCGCGGTGACCAATGCCGGCAGCGAGGAAGAGCGCTCGCGCGCCTTTGCCGCCGCCATTTCCAACGCCATGCGGCTCGATCCTGACACCATCATGATCGGCGAAGTGCGTGACCGGGCCACGGCCCAGAATGCGCTGCGGGCTTCGATGACGGGGCACCAGGTCTGGACCACGGTCCATGCCAACAGCGCCCTGGCGATCATCGACCGGCTGCTGGATCTGGGCCTACCCGCCAGTCTGGTAGCCGACCATGCGGTGGTGACCGGCCTGATCAGCCAGCGGCTGGTCAAGAAGCTGTGCCCGTGCTGCCGCCAGCCTCTGGCCGCGCGTCCGGAGGTGCTGCCTGCGGCCGTGCTGGCGCGAGTGCGCCAGGCGGTCTCGCCCAGCCTGGACGGCGTATGCGTGACCGGACCGGGCTGCGAGCACTGCGCCGGGCAGGGCACCGTCGGACGCACCGTGGTGGCGGAAATCATCATTCCCGACGACCACTTCTTCCGCCTGGTGCGCCAGGGGGAGAAGAGCGAGGCGCTGCAATACTGGATCGACGAGCTGGGCGGCCAGACGATGCTGGCGCATGCCATCGACAAGGTGGCCTGCGGCGAGATCGATCCGCGCATGGCCGAGAAGGTGGTGGGCCATCTGATCTACGAACGCGCGCCGGTGGCGCCGTTTCTAACCGTGGTGGAGGGGCGCAGTGCTACCTGATCTGAACCGCTGGTGGGCCAAGGCCCAGTTCACCGATACGGCGCGGCTGCGCCTGTACCGCAAGATGTCCAAGATGCTCAGCAATGGCCTGCCGCTGCTGAAGGTGCTCGAAGAGCTGCGCGACCGCGAGTCGCACTATGGCAAGAAACCCAAGGAACCGCTGGCGATCATTCTCGATGATTGCCGCCGCAGCGTACAGAACGGTCGGCTGCTCTCGGAGGCGCTGGAAGGCTGGGCGCCGCGCGCCGAGCAGATGATCCTGATGGCCGGGGAGCAGTCCGGCAAGCTCGAAGGCACCCTGGTGGCGGTGGTCAACGTGGTGCAGGCGCGCAAGAAGATCCATTCGGTGATCGTGGGCGGCATGGCCTATCCGCTGGCGATCCTGGCGCTGGTGCTGTCCTACGTCTATCTGTTCGGGGTCAAGGTGATCCCGCAGTTCACCCTGATGATGGACCCGGCCAAATGGCATGGCGCGGCGCGCTCGCTGTACCTGATGTCGCTCTGGGTGCAGCAGTGGATGGGCTACACGCTGGTAGCGCTGGCCCTGCTGATCGTGCTGCTGATCGTATCGATGCCGCGCTGGCGCGGCAACCTGCGGATCTGGGTCGATCGCACGCCGCCCTATTCGATCTATCGGCTGATGGTGGGCAGCGGTTTCCTGATGGCGTTCTCGGCCCTGCAAAGCGCCGGCGTCACGGTCGAGAAGGCGCTCATGCGCTTGTCGGGCGTGGCCCAGCCGTGGCTGCGCGAACGGCTCGATGGCGCGCTCCTGGGCGTGCGATCCGGTTTGAATTGCGGTGAAGCCTTGCGCAACACTGGTTACGGATTCCCGTCACGGGAGGTCATCGACGACCTGTGCGTCTATGCCGAATACAAAGGCTTCGCCGAAGCCCTGAAACTGCTGGCCGACGAATGGATGGAGCAGGGGGTGGAAATGATTTCCCTGCGCATGAAGGTGGTCAATGGTTTCGCGGTGGTGACCATGGCCATGGTCATCGGCTGGCTGGTGATCGGATTCTTTGGCATCCAGCAGGAAATCGCGGCGCTGGCCCGTGCGCACTAGCCGTCGGCACGTCCACGCAAGCGAGGTTTTTTCAACGAGTTCTACTTGGCACTCAACTTTGATAGGGGTTCATCATGCAAGACGAAAAAGTAAAAGACAGCCATCGGCCAGCCATCCGTTCCGATAGTCCGCTGCAACGCCAGCAAGGCGCCTCGCTGCTGGAGGGCATTGCCTACCTGGGGATCGCGGCCATCGTGGTCATGGGCGCCATCTCACTGCTGACCGGGGCCTTCAGCAGCGCCAAATCGAACCAGGCCAACGAAGAGGTGATCGGCCTGCGCACGGCGGTGCGCAAGCTCTACATGGGACAGACCTATCCCACCACGGCGGTGGTCGATACCTTGATCGCCGCCAAGGCCGTGCCCGGCACGCTGGCCATCGATGGCGGCGCGCTCAAGAATAGCTGGGGCGGGACGGTGGCCGTGGCGGGCAGCGGCACCGGGTTCACCATCACCTATCCGCAGGTGCCCAAGGATGTCTGCGTGAGCATGCTCTCCGGCGCCAACGGCTGGACCTCGGTCAACGCCAATGGCGGCACTGCCGTCCAGACGTTCCCGGTGACGGCCTCCCAGGCCACCGGCCTATGCACGGCGGCGGACAACTCGGTGGTCTATACCTCCAGCTGAGCGCTGGCCTGACGTCCAGTCAGCAACGCCCGTGTTCCAACCTTGCCGCCGGACATGGCGCCGGCGGCGCGCATCGCCAGGGAGTCGTGCATGTGGAATGCCGTAGTGCTGGCCGTGATGATCGCGGCCGCAGGGGTGTACACCACCCGCAATCTCCAGGCGGTCGATCAGGCCCATCAGGAGCTGGCCTCGGCCGATGCGGCAGAGGTGGGCATCTACCGTAACGCCGTGATCGATTATTTCAGCGACCATGACGTGGTCAATACCAGCGTGTCGACCGCCAGCCTCAAGAGCGGCGCCTACCTGCCATCCTGGAGCAGGCTGTACCAGCAGAGCGGGGCGCTGTCCTGGACCAACTACCGCGACGCCGACGGCGTCATCTATGTCTACGCCACCAGCCTGCCGCCGCGCAACCTGGCGGCCGAACTGGCCAGGCTGGCGCGCAATTCGGTATTGCTGGGCGTCTATGACAGCGCCCACGCCACCTTGCAGTCACCGGTGTATGGCGAGACCCACATCCCGGTGACGGCGCTTTCTTCCCTGTCGATTCCCAATGGCGCGCCGGTCTGGCTCGCAATGACGAAATGAACAAGATACCCAGCAGATTGCCTCCCCCGGCGCACCGCCAGCGCGGTATCGCCATGATTGAAGTGCTCGGCGCGCTGGCCGTCGGCGCGGCCCTGGTGATGGGCTTGTCGAGCGTGATGGATACGTCCCTGGAAGATGTGAAAGGGCAGCAGGCGGCCTATCACCAGTCGCAGATCGTGGCGGCCGCGCAGAAGTACATCGCCGCCAACAGCGCCAGTCTGCAGAGCGCGCTGCCGGCCGCTTCGTCGCTGATGGCGGTGGGGGTGCCGCAGCTCATCGCCGGCAAGTTCCTGGCCACTGGCACGCTGACCAAGAACGTCTATGGGCAGACGCCTTGCCTGCTGATCCGCCAGCCGGACCCGGCCGGGGCGCCCGGGCAGTTCGACGCCCTGGTCGTCACCAGCGGCGGCACGCCCATCCCGTCCAAGGCGATTGCCATGATCGCCGCCAATGCCGGGCCGGGCGGCGGCTACATCAGCACCGCCGACCCCGGCAACGCCCGTGGCAGCAACTGGAGCAACAGCACGGCGTTCTATCGCAGCACCACCTGCGCGGGAGGCAACAACCTGAGCGGCGGCAGCGCCGATGGCGGCCATCTGGCCTCCAACCTCTTCTATGACGGACCGGGACAGGTCGCGGCCGACTTCCTCTATCGCAACGCGGTGCCGGGACGTCCCGAGCTGAACCGGATGAATACCCCGATCCGCATGGCCAGCAACGCGCTGGTGGCGCTTGGCTCGTCTTGCCTGAACAGCGCCGGTGTGGCCGAGGCCGGCATGGCCATCGATAGCGCCACGCGCGGCCTGGCGGTGTGCGGCGCGGCCGGCGTCTGGACCTCGCCCACGCAGTGGAAGAATCCCGTGGCCAGCTATGCCAGCCTGCCCGCTGCGGGCAATAGCGTGGGCGACGTGCGCATGGTGACCGGGCTGTCGCGCGCCTTCACTTACAACGGCAGCGGCTGGGTCGCCCTGGCGGTGGACCAGAACGGCGACCTCAACGTGCCCGCCACGATGACGGCCCGCAACGTGCGCACCACGCAGAATATCGTGGCCAATGGAACCATCCATGCCGATCAAGACATTAGTACAGGTGGGTCCGTCTCGGCCGACTATGACGTCAACGCCGCACATGCCGTCAATACAGTCGATCTGTACGCCGCTCACAACGTGGTGACCGAAGGGCTGCAGGTGAACCGCTGGGCGTCCAGCCCGGCGTTCTCGGTAGGCATCAACTATTTCGTTGCCGGCGCGCCTTGTCACTACTCGGAGTGGGACCCCTGGGAAGGCACGAACCACATCACGTTCCCGGTAGGAACGGTGGTCATGGATGCCAATTATGTGCCGCTGATCTGCGGCGCCGACAAAACGATGAGATACGCAAATGGAACCTATACACCCTGAATACCCTGAACATCCTGAACGAGCGAGCTGGCGCAAGCGCCTCCTGTGGCAAGCCGTGGCGCTCATGCTGGCCGCGCTGAGCTACGCTCCGACGCTGGCGCTGGCCTGCTGGAACGAGACCGCCTCCTGGTATGGCGTCAATGTGCACCTGCTGTACGCCATCGCCAAGACGGAATCGAACCTCAACCCCAAGGCCATGAACAAGAACAAGAACGGCAGCTACGACATCGGCATGATGCAGATCAACAGCAGCTGGCTGCCCACGCTGCGCAAGTATGGCGTGACCGAAGAGAACCTGCGCGACCCCTGCGTGAACCTGCAGGTGGGCGCCTGGATCCTGGCCCAGAACATGCAACGCATGGGCCTGACCTGGGACGCGGTGGGCGCCTACAATGCGCGCAATCCCAAGCTGCGCGTGAAGTACGCACAGAAGGTCTACAAGAACATCCCGCAAGAGGTGATGGCGCAGGCGCAGTGATGATCTGTGACAGCAAGGTCATGAAAAACATTGATTTTTAGCTCGCCGCGGCATTTTTTGCTCAACGCCATACGGCCTCAAACGCCCGTGGCAGAGGCAGTGGACGCCAGCGTGTTGAAGATTCTTGAACATTTGCGACGCGCCAAGCAGGTATAGTAGACTCATTCGCTGGCGTCTCGCCAAACGCCGTCAATCAAGACAAAAAGTGCTAACAAATCAGGTGGCTGAATGTCAAATGATCTTTTCCTCGCCCGGGACCTGCAAAGAGAACTGCTGGCGCTTGTCAATTCTTCCCAGACGTTTTCCGATATCCATATCGAGCAGGATCAGCCGCTCATGCTGAAGACGCCGCGCGGGTGGCAGCCGGTGCACGACATGCCGGTGGTGATCGAGCAGCTCGCGCCCCTGCTGTCGGCCATCGACGAAGACTGGGAAGACAAGATCATCGACGGCGCGCTCGATTGTCCCTATGTGTTGGGCGAATGGCGGCTACGCTGCAATATCTATCGCATGGCGCGCGGCAGCAAGGTGGCGGTGTCGATCCGCCGCTTTCCGCTGGAACCGCTGGCGCTGGAACGCACGGGCCTGCCCAGCTATGTCAAGACGGTGCTGGAAGCCACCAAGGGCATCATCCTCGTCACGGGTCCGACGGGCGCGGGCAAGACCACGACGATCGCGTCGATGCTCGACTATATCAACGCCTCCCGCCGCGGCCACATCATCACCATCGAAGAGCCTATCGAATACGAATTGCAGCGCAAGCAGTCGATGATTTCGCAAAAGGAAGTGCCGACCGATACCGAGAGCTTTTCTTCAGGCTTGCGCGAGGCGCTCAGGCAGAAGCCGGATGTGCTGATGGTGGGCGAGATCCGCGATTTCGACACGGCCGACACGGTCTTGCACGCCGGCGAGTCAGGCCACCTGGTGCTGGCCACGCTGCACACCAGCAGCGCCGTGCGCGCGATCACCAAACTGCTGGGCTTCTTTCCCCAGGAGCAGCGCGCCCAGCGCGCCGCCACGCTGGCCGAAAGCCTGGTGGGCGTGATCTTCCAGAGCCTGTTGCCTTCCGAGGATGGCGAACACCATGTGATGGCCAGCGAGATGGTCTTCAACAACAACCAGCAGATCGCCGCCTTCATCAGTGACCCGGCCAAGCTGCATCTGATCGGCGATTTCATGAAGCGCAAGGAAGACAACATGTCGCGCAGCCTCAATGAAGTGCTGCTGCAACTGGTGCACAAGAAGAGCGTCTCGGCGCGCGATGCCTTGCGGGTGGCCTACAACCGGCTGGAATTGCACGAGATGCTCAACAGCGCCAAACGCTGATCCCGTTTTCATCGGACACAGGCCTGCACAGACGTTCAGGCATCGACGACCTCGCAAGAGGTCGTTTTTTTTGCCCCCGCTGAAGCTCAATGATGTTCACCGGCAGGAACCGCGATGCCGGTCCGAGGCACCCATGGGTTATTCCACAACAAGGGGAACCCCATGTCCAGAAGCCGCTTTATCGAACTGACCAATGATTTCTGCGAGCTCGCCCACGTCGATCAACCAGAGCTGATGGTGCAGGGCAATGCCATCGCAGTCGATGGCGTCGATTTCTTCGTGCAATACGATGAAGAGCTGTCCCCCGATCACCTGATCGTCTACTGCGACTTCGGAGAGCCGCCGCCAGCGCGACGGCTGGAGGCGTACCAGGCGCTGCTGGAGGCCAATATGCTGATCTATGCCGCCAACTCGCCCGCCTTCATGCTGGGCCCGGACCAGCGCGTGGTCTTCGGCTACCAGTGCCGCCTCAATGAAGTGCGCGCGCCGGAACTGATGAACATCTTCCTGAACCTGGCCGAGCAGGCGCGCGACTGGCGCACCGACCATTTCCTGGGCGACTGAGCCAGGCGCTTGGCCGTCATTGTCCTACCTTCCATCCACCGAGGAGCCGTCATGGGTCCAATCAACGATAAAGCGAATATCACGGCGGGCTATTTCCATCACGTCGACGATACCACCAAGACGGCGACCGCCTTGCGGGCGACGTACCAGCCCAGCCTCAACAACAAGATCACCAACAAGTTCGCGCGCATGGACATGCCGCGCCTGGCAGGCTTCACCAATGCCGTGCGCGACTTCGATCTGTCGATCCGGCAGTCGTGGAACCGCAATCGACTGGCCAGCGCACGCAACAAGATCGATGACCTGCGCGCCAAAGGCGAGGGTGGCGACAAGAGGCAGCGCCTGCAGGCCTCGGTCGAGCGCCGCGAGCACAAGGACGTACGCCATACGGACAAACGCGCCATCGGCGAGGCAGCGGTGCATCAGGCTCTCGAGGACGAAACGAAGGCGGCCCAGGATTTGCTGCAGGCACGTCTTGCGTCGCTCCAATACCAGCCTCTGGAGGGACTGCGCGCGGTCGAACATGAGCGCGTGAGCAGCCGTTACCTCAGCGCCACCGGTGATGGCCATCGCATCAAGATCCATTCGGAGGGACCGCCGCGCCTGGCCGCGATGGTCGCCAACCAGGTCAGTGCGGGATATGACCGCGGATCGAGCGGCATTTCCAATCGGACGCGCAGCGCCATGCAGCACGCCTTGGTCGGCATCCAGGGTGCGGCGCTGTCGATCAAGGGCGGCGTGGCCGGGCAACTGGCCGGCAGCCGCATCCTCGACCAGGGCAGCCGTGCGCGCATGGATGTCAGGGCTGCGCGCGCGGGCGAGAAGCGCGAGATGCTGCAGGCCTCCTTGCGCGGCAACGTGGCGCTCAATGCGGCCTACCAGCAAACGGTGGAGCAGCAGATCGCCGCGGCCGGCAGGCGCCAGGATGCGCGCGCTGCTCCCGGTGGAGAGGACTTGCCGGAGTACGTGGTGCGGGCCTCGCACGAGGGCGTCAAGCCACCGCAGACCCGTTTTTGGGATCGCAAGGTGAACCAGTTCTACGCCGCCACACCGGCCAAGACCGAGGCCGCCGCGGCTGCAGATGACGCCTCCAGCATCAGCTCCCTGGACGAGAAAGAAATGGAGCAGGAGCAGAGCACACAGCGCAAGCCGGGCCGGCTGGGACGTTTCGTGCTCGGTGTGAGCAACCTGCGCAACAAGCGCGAGGTAAGGCGGGCCGCAGCTGACGTGGCGATCGCCCAGGCCAAGCTGGCGGGCTCTCCCGCCCAGGAAAAGGAGAAAGTCTACGAGGACGCGTGGCAGCGTGGCAATACGGCGCTGGCCAAGTCTTCCCACGCTTACGCGACGCGGCGCTCGGCCTGGTCGGGCAAGCTGATGGAAACGCTGCAGCAGCAGGAGATACGCAATTTCCAGAACGACGCCTTTCCAGCCCAGGCTGACCTGAACGAGCAACTGCCCTGGCAGCGTCGTCCCGGCGACGAGCGCGACGAGCGCTGAGAGAGGAGACAGGCATGCTGGATCTGACGCAATCGCAACCACCCGCGTGGATGGATTTCAGGCGCACCCGCATCGTAGGCTGGCAGGAGATAGAAGACATGGTGCAGCCCCATCTGCATGAGATCGCCACACGTTACGACCTGCTGGTGGCCATCCTGCGCGCCGGCAGCCCGGTGGCGGCGCTCATTGCGCGTCACACCGGCATGCCGATCGATTACCTGGTCTGCAGCCGGCGCAATGCCGAGCCGCATTTCCTGGACGGGACGGTGCGTGCGCCCCGTGGCCGCCGCATCCTGCTGGTTGACGATGTCTGCGGCAGCGGCTGGACCTTCGAGCGCGCGCGCGCCTATTGTGCGGCGCTGGGCAACGTCACCGGGACCTTCAGCGTATTCCGCTGCGATGCGCCCGAGATGTACGTGCCCGACTATAGCCTGCCGGCCGCGCCCGACGACTATCTGCGCTGGCCCTGGGAATACCAGGCTGAGAGCGAGATGCCGCCACAGCCTGCACTGTCCGTACCCTCCACACCATCCGCACCATTTCCATCGCCCGCACCGTTGACCGCCTGAGGTCTTCTGCGGCGCCTGTCGCGCCGCAGTCAATCCGTTCAATACCCTCAATATCCTCCATCCACCCCGGTCGCAGATCGATTGCGAACCGGGGTGCACCCGCCTCACTCCCCCTGTGCTGAAAAGCAGCCGCGGTAGTGACAGCTGCGCAGCCGTGATGACGTGATGACGTGCATGCGCGCATGGAACTGTCATCACCGCAGCTCCCACCCATAGTCATCGATAGGGCCGATCCCCGGCAAGGCAGGACGCGATTCTCGCGAGGCCGGCTATTCGCTCTCTCCTTACCCAAGGCGCAATGCCGTGATCGAGGTCGTCTGTTGTTGACGCGATGCGATTGCAGTACGCCGCCGCGGGCTTGATACGCGACCGCACTGGCCGAGCACGGCGGGTGCAAGCACACATCGGCTTTTGATGACGACGTCGCCGACGTCCTGCGCAACGAAAGCCTTTTTCATCACATTCATATTGAAGAAAATCATGCATATCCCTTCTCCCTGCTGCAGCACCACTCCGCCGCCCGAAGTCAACGAACTGCAGGACCGCGCGCAACCGGCGGGACAACAGCGCGCAACGGTTACCGAGCAACCGCAGCCGCACACCGGCCTTCCTAGCTTCATTCCACCCAGTCGCGGCAACGTCGCGGCACTCTACGATAGCGTGCCGCGCCGCGCCAGCCAGGAGTCGATCGAGCGGCCCCCATCGCGCACTTCCATTGCCTCGGCGGGCCCCGGCAGCGGTAGCCGTGATGAGCTGGAAACCCTGGCAGCGGCAGGCCGTGAGCTGCGCACCAACCTGGAGGCCTGCAAAGCGTCGGGCGACTACAGCCGTTACGGCGAGTTGGTCAATATCGGCGGTGTGGCCGCACTCAAGTTCAAGGACGACGACGAAGGCATCCAGAACTTCCGTAGCCTGCTGGCGGCCTCCAAGGAAGCCATGGGAATCAACGGCGTGGCAGTGCTGATCCGCCCCAAGACCGGATATCCGGGTTCTGAGCTGTTCGCGCTGGAGAAAGACAACTTCCAGACCGTCGGCGGCGTCACCCATGAGGGCACCGCCATCAGCATCTGCAAGGGTGGCGGCAAGATGCCTAACGACACCCGGTTTACCGACATCATGGATGTCCTCTACGAGGTCAACTACAAGCGCAACGGCACGCCGCTGCACTTTGCCTGCCTGTCCTCCATCGCGGATCTGTACAACAAGAAATGCGGCGCCGAAACATTTGGCGTGGTCGCCAAAGAGGCCAAAGACCATACTCCTGGCTGGGGCGACGAACACACGCAGCACTTCAAGAAGGCATGGGATACCTTCGTCTTCGAGACCGAGATCGATGGCAAGCCGACCACGATCAACCTGCCCCTCGTCGGTATGCGCATCAATCCCCAGTTGCGCGCAGAGATCAAGGAGACCGGCAAGGCGCTTGGCAAGGCCACCCAGGACTCTACCGACTTCTCCAAGCTGGACGTCTACGCCGGCGCGGTCGATATGTACGCCGCGGCACAAGCCAAGGACAAGCAGGAAAAGCAGCAAAAGCAGGCAGCACAAGCCGAGCAGGTCGCGGCTTAAGTAAGCTCCTGCTCATCCAACAGAACTGATCAATCTTGCAGCCGGCAGTGGCCGGCTGCAAGTCACCTCACTCCAATCGGCGCGCACCAAGGTCGCGGCATTTCATCTCGCTTTGCTCCCTGGCATAGAGCGCCATGGCAAAGCGGCCGCGCACACACGGCCAAGACGGTCGATTGGATCCCCAAAGAAAGGCATGGAAATGGTCCAGGCAAGCGGTTCGACAGATCGAACAAAACAGGTATCAATCAGCCCCGATGTCATTGAGATGGAGACCAATCCGTCTTCCGCCGCACGCGAGGGCGTCAAGGCTGCGCAGAGCAATCTCTCCTCCAAGGCATTGGGCAAGCAAGCCAAAACTGCGGCCTCAGGCCCGCTCCCCACGCAGTACGTCGCGGCCATGGCGCCCGCTGCTGTTCCGGCACGGGTGCATCCCGCCAATATCCCGAAAAAGATCGTCAATCACTTCTTCCCGCCGCCGCCGGAAAATGTGGGGGAAATCCTGACTTCCTATGAGGAGGCGATCAGGACCGTGCGCGAGTCACGGCCGGTTGACGAAGCCAAATACGAGGCATTCCAGACCAAGCGGCTGGAGGCGCTCGAGCTGGAATCCAAGGCGGCCTTGATGAGCCGGCAGCTCGCCATGCTGGAAGACATCCAGCAGCACGCCGACGCGGCGTTGAATGTAGAGAACCTGCCGGACAATGTGGCCAAACTGATTTCCGACACCGTGGCCACGCTCCCGCACGCTGAGCGAAAAGGCGTCGTGGCCGAAATGAAGAAGAGCGTGGAGCAGGCCTGGAAAGCCGTGGATACGGCCTGGGACAAGGCGCTGGTCGATTATCTGGACGCCCATCAACTGAAGCGCCCGGAGCTGGAAAAGGGTTTTGCGCGGGCAGGTTCCCCTGCCTACGCCTCGCGTGTCATCGCTCCGGCGCTCCTGAGCGCTGCTACCGCCATTCCCTCGTTCATCCACGCCTCGACCCCGGAGGGCCGCCTGGGGGTGACCGGGGCCAGTGCATTGACCACCTTGCTCATTGCCAGCCTGATTCATCCACTGACGTATGCTGGCACCACATTGACCTCGGTAACGTGGTCGGACCGGCTGTTTGATCACGCTGCAGATATCCAGGATCTGCTCGGCACCAAGATGATCGACGAGGTCGACAAGCAGTTGCAGGCAAAGCAGGGCAAGGCCAATGAAGCCCTGCAAGGCTGGAATGCCGTCAAGGGCGGTGACGATGTCCACGCCAAGGAGACGGCGCTGCAAGGGCTGCAGGACGCCGTCAAGGATCTGGAAGCGGCCAACCATGAATATCTCATGCGCGCAGACCTCAACCGCGTGTATATACAGGGATTCGGGATCCAGGGGCTGAACAACGGCGCGAAGTATTACGGCAACGTGGCGCTGGGCCCCCTGGCCGCGGTGTTGGGCTCCACCGCCGGCGCCAGTATCCAGCTCGGTATCGCGGGGGCGCAGTTCGCCTCGCATATGGCAGTCTCGCCTTATGACGAGAAGAACAAGCAGTTGAGAATGTTCTACCTGCGTATGCGGGCCTCGGCCCCCAGGCCGGGCGAGACGCGGGAAGAAACGCTGCAACGATTCGGCAAGGAGATCCGCGATCCCTTCAAGGTGGCCGAAGGCGCGCTGCAGCAGATCTTCACCGCTCGCGTGGGCAAGCTCGATACGGACATCGCCGACACCCTCAAGATCAAGCCGAACGAATGGCAGATGGTGGTCAAGCTCAACGAATTTGAAGAGGCCGGTGGTGAACCGGGCGTCTTCGAGGGCGACTTGGAGGCGGCCCTGGCAGTGAGAGCCCGCATCCAGACAACCAAGAATGCGCTGCCGGCGAAGGACCAGGAAAAGCTGGAAAAGAAGATCAGCGAGCGCAATGACACGGCGCAGGACATCCGGCATGTCGCCGCCAGCGAGTTTTCGAAAGTGTCGAAACTCAACCAAGGGGAAGTCTATCAAGGCCTGCAGATAACGCCGCCTTCCTCGGGCATCCTGGAAGGCCTGAAGAACTTCTTCGCCGGCCCCTTCAGCCCGGAATTCCTGATTGGGATGAAGCAAGGAAAGGCCCGCATGGAATTGCCTCAGGAAGTGATGACGACCTACGGGATGTCCTATTGGGCTGCATTCCAGCTGGGAATCTGCGGCGAGAATGGTCCGCTTATCCTGTCCAAGCTGGCCCAGCTCTGCCTGGCCGGAGCGGCCTACGGGATGACCAAGGAATCACCCAGCGACAAGGCCACCATCGCATTGCAGTCCACCTTGGCCGGTATTAATCTGCTGGTGACGGGCGTGCTGATCTATTCCTCGTACCAGCTCTTGAGCATCGTCTTGCATCCCAAGATGAAGCGTGAAAAATATGGTCCCCTGGCAGGCGGACGCAGCGCCGAGGCCAACACCACCTACCTGGCCAGTCTACTGAAAGACCGCGAACCGCATCGCGCTGAACGCACCCGCGATGACGCCGACGCCGGATTGCAGCGCACCGGCATGGGCGCTGGCTTCAGCAAGGAGCTGGGAAAGACCATCGTCAGGCGGTTGACCGTGCTGGCGCGGGAATCGATCCCCGCTGGCAAGGCCAGAGATCACTTCCTTGAGTCGGTCGGAACGCTCGATACGATCAAGAAGGAAATCGAAAGACAGAATCCGGAATTGGCAGAACAGATGCACAAGGAAAGCGAAGCGCTGCTGGATAACGCCGAGATGATGCATGGCGCGATCCAGGAAATCTCGGAGTCAAGCGCGCCGCCGCCGCTGGAAGCGTTGTCCCTCGAAGAACAGGAAGACCGGCCCAAGCAGCCCTCTGGTCCTCCCAGTCCCACCGACGACAAGTAACGGCTCGGTGATCCGGACGGGTTCATTGCAAGCATAGCGTGACCTGTCCGAGAGGAGAATCGAAACGCGGTCGGCCACGAGCCGGCCGCGTTGTCTGTCAACACTTCAGCCCTCAACGAGGACGCAATGGCAATAAAAGAATTCTATCGGTTCATCGACAAGATCTGCGAGCTGGCTCGCATCCCCCATCCCCAATCGCTGTATGAACGCGCGGACATCGAGGTGGACGAAGTCAAGTTCACCCTGGTGGACGCGAGCGGCAAGAGCGGCCGCTGCATGCATGTCTATTGTGATTTCGGTCCCTTGCCCAATGGACCGGATCGACAGACGGTGTGCTACCGGCTGCTGGACCTCAACCTGGAATGTTTCGCCAACAGGGAACCGTGCTTTTCCATCGATACGACCTCCAATCACGTGGTCTTGATGGACCGTGTTCCTTTCGATGCGGAGACCGCGCTGGAGACGCTGAACATGCTGGCCAAGCTGGCGGCGCAGGCCAAGCAATGGCGTTCGGGCTACTTCCTGCCGAGCGAGGAAGCGGCCTCCGGCACCACCGTCAAGCGCGGCGGCAGCGCGGCCTTTTTCAAGAACAGGTCGATGGTCAACGCTAGCGCAGGGACCTGAGACGCTATCAGCGTCACGCCGTCGAGACAGGCGCTGCATGGCCCGCTGGCCTATCCTCAGTCGACGTCCCAATCCTGGCCATCCAGGACGATGCGCCGTGGCCCAGGCGCGCTGCGTTCGGCATGCAGGCCCAAGCGCGCCCGCACCGAAGGACAGGCGCGCATGCGTACACCGATACGCACGGCGTCGACGCTCATGTCCACCGTCGGCGGCGCGGCGGCGATGGCGCGGATCAATTTGTTGGCGCTGTGCTGGACGTGCACGTCGCCCAACAAGAGCGAGGCCAGCAAGGCGCCGATCTTCTCGTCCAGCAGTTCGACCGGCACCGCTTCATGCGCCAGCCCCAGCTCACAGGCGCGCGCCGCGGTGAGCAATTCATTGGTCTGGAAATAGCGTTGGCATTGCCGCGCACCGATGGCGCGCACCAGATGCGGCGTGATGACCGCCGGCGCCATGCCGAGCCGGTCGTCCCCCATGGTGAAGTGCGCGTGATCGGCCGCGATACAGATGTCGCAGGCCGCAGCAAGCCCCGCGCCGATGCCGGCGGCCTTGCCTTGTACGCGGGCCACGGTGGGCTTCTCGCATTCCGCCAGGACCTGCAACAGTTGCGCCAGCTTGCGCGTATCGTCCAATGCGCCATTGATCGGCGCGTCGGCCTGCGCCCTCAGCCATTGCACTTCGATGCCGTGGGAAAAACTTTCGCCACGGGCGGCCAGCACGATGGCGCGCACTTCCGGATCCTTTGAAAAGACGCCGACGGCGCGGATGATATCGCGGGCAGTGAGGCGGTCGATGGTGTTGCCGTCATAGGGGCGATTGATCCAGATCCAGCCGACGCTGGCCAAACCGTGCTTCTTCGTTTCCGTTTCGACGCAAGAGGGAGGGACGCGTGCGTTCATCATGATATCCGTCAGTGGGGGAGGGCGACTGCCCGTGCCTTGGCGTGGACCGCGGCGGGGCGGAGCGGACTGGCTGCGCCGGCACGATGATGTACCGGAAACCCGAGAGGGATCGGCCGACTGTTCTGAGGGCGCCTAGCGCACTATAGGGCCTGTGGATTTTTTATGTCAATCGATTTGACGGAGGGTGAGGCGATGTTGTCGACACGCTCTGCAGTGGACGCTGGTCCATCAAGATCAGCCGTTCCTCCTGGCTCGGCAGTGCATTGGCGATGCTGTTTTCTCAATATACTTTCTGAGTATATTTCCTATCGCAAATCGGTCATTTGCAGCGCGAGCGTTGATGATTACACTCCTGGCCATCTCCGTAGTCGATCTCCGCGGTCGATTTCTGTGGTCGATTTCTTTAGTCGCCGCCCTGATCGGTCTCATCACTTGACCGCATCCGTTCCAGATGCGCCATGTAGCGAGCCAGCGTCGGATTGCCATTGTCAGCGCGATAGACGAAAGACACCGGATGGCGCAGCGTGAGTTCGGGATGATCGACCAGCACCACGCCTTCCGGGCAGGTATAGGCGCTCACGTCGGAGACGATGGCATAGCCCACACCGGCGGCGACCAGGCCGAGAATACTCAATACATCGCTGGCCAGCTGGGCCTTGCGCGGCACCAGGTTGACCATCTGGCACTGGTAGTTCAGGAACTGGTCATAGCCCGGCGCGACCTCGGCCGGGAACCAGATCGCCGGCTCATCGTGCAGCGCCGCCAAGTGCCTGGGCACCTGCCGGGCCAGTTGGCTGTCGCGCGGCAGGGCCAGCTTGAGCCGGCATTCGAACACCTGGATCTCGCCGAATTCGTGCGCCAGGAACTGGTCATTGGGCGGATATCGCCAGGCCAGGAAACCGGCATCCAGATCACCGCTTCTGATCCGTTCCAGCTGCCGAGCCGAGAGGCCCGGCTCCAATGACACTGCGATCTGCGGTTCAGCCTGGTGGAAGTGGCGCAGCGAGCCAAGGATCCGCGGGTGCCAGCCGAAATTGGGCGTGATGCCCATGCGCAGATTGCCTTCCAGGCCCTCGGCCACGCGCGCCACTCGCTGCCGCGTCTCCTGCAGGTCGGCCAGCATGCGACGGGCGTCGATCACCAGCTGCTGCCCAGCGGCAGTGAGCGTCGCACCGCGTACGCTGCGATCGAACAGCGCAGCGCCCAGCTCTTCTTCCAGGTACTTGATCTGCCGGCTCAGCGCCGGCTGCGCGATGTGCAAGCGTCGCGCAGCTTCGGCCACGCTGCCGTGCTCGACCACACCGAGGAAATAGCGAAGATGGCGGAATTCCATGGCGAATGAGATATACCTGTGAAGTATAAAAATTATACTGAAAAGGAATTTTTAAGTATAGATCGCAAGTCCTATACTGCGCAGACTAATCAATAACAAGTGGAGACGAGACATCATGAATCACCCTGTCCAAGGCACGGACCCAAAGACACAACGTCGCGCAGTCATCGCCGCAACCTTGGGCAATGTGCTCGAGATCTACGACTTCATCATCTTCGGCATCTTTGCCGTCGCGATTTCCAAGACCTTTTTTCCGAGTGGCGATGAGTATGCGGCGTTGATGTTTACGTTCATGACCTTTGCCGCCGGCTTCGTGGTGCGTCCCATCGGTGCGCTGGTGCTGGGGCAGTATGCGGACAAGGTCGGGCGCAAGAAGGCGCTGAGTTTCACGCTCATATTGATGGCGATTGGCACGGTCATTCCGGCGCTGTGCCCGTCCTACGATTCCATCGGCATCGCGGCCACCGTGATCCTGGTGTTTGGTCGTCTGCTGCAAGGCTTCTCGGCCGGCGGCGAGATCGGCAGCAATGTGGCCATGCTGGTGGAGAATGCCTCCAGCCGCAATCGCGCGCTGTTCTGCTCGTTCCAGCAGATGGCCCAGGGTGGCGGCGTGCTGCTGGGCGGCATCGTCGGTTATGTGATCGCGGTGGTGTATGGACAGGAACGCATGCTGCAGGATTACTGGCGCCTGGCCTTCTTCGTGGGGCTGGTGATCGGCCCCGTGGGTTGGTACATCCGTCGCGTGCTGCCGGAAACGCCGGAGTTCGAACGCAGCAAGAAAAAGGAATCGGTCGATTCTTTCCTGGAGGGCGTGAAGGCCAACTTCGGCCGCATCCTGATCGGCATTGCCATCATGATCTTCTGGACGGTGGCAACCCAGGTGTCGAACTACTTCACCACCTATGCCGTGCGTGAATTGCATATGCCGGTGGCGTCGACCTATCTCGGCCAGATTTCCTCCGGCCTGACCTTGCTGGCGATCTGCCCGCTGGTGGGCATGCTGGCCGACCGCATCGGTCCCTACAAGCCCATGGCCTTCGGCGCTGCGCTCGCGGGGGTGCTGGCCTATCCGTTGTTCAAGATGCTGGTGGCGACACCGACCCTGCCCACGCTGCTGCTGGTGCAGATCGCCATCTCGGTGACGCTGGGCCTGTATGCCGCCTGTGCGCCGCTGGTCATGTCCGACATCTTCCCGACCCGCTATCGCGCCACCGGCATCGGCACTTCGTATGCACTGGGCGTGATGATCTTCGGTGGACTCACCCCCATGATCGTGACGACCTTGATCCAGATCAGCGGCGACAAGCTCATCATCGGCCTGTACCTGACCGCTGCCGCACTGCTGAGCCTGGCGCTGATCGGCGCATTGGTCCGGATGCAGCGAAAGCCCGTGCCCGCCTGAGGTCCGTCGCCCTGTGCCGCCATCAATCAAGCAAGCTTAGGAGAGACACATGGATATAGTCAATGATGGGATCAAGGAATTGCCCAAGGAGATGGACCTGGTTTCCATCCGGCGGCATCTGCATGCCCATCCCGAATTGCGCTTCGAGGAAAAGCGCACGGCCAGCTTCGTTGCCGACATGCTGCGCAGCTATGGCCTGACGGTCGCAGAAAACATCGGCGGCTATGGCGTGGTCGCCACGCTGCGCAAAGGGAAATCGACGCGCGCCATTGCGCTGCGAGCGGATATGGATGCGCTGCCGATGAGCGAGCAGAATGACTTCTCGCACATCTCCACCTGCGCCGGGAAGATGCATGCCTGCGGCCACGACGGCCACACCACCATGCTGCTGGGGGCGGCGCGACGTCTGAGCCGCGAGGTGGAATTCGACGGCACCGTGCATTTCGTGTTCCAGCCTGCCGAAGAAGGCGGCGCCGGCGCACGCCTGATGATCGAGGATGGTCTGTTCGAGCGCTTTCCCGCCGACGCCATCTTTGGCGTGCACAACTGGCCGGGGCTGCCGGCCGGCAGCTTCGGCCTGCGCCCGGGGCCGTTGATGGCCTCCAGCAATACCTTCAGCGCCACCCTGTTCGGGCGCGGCGCGCATGGCGCCCAGCCGCATCGCAGCATCGATCCGGTGCTGGCGGCGGCGCAATTGACCTTGGCCTGGCAGAGCATCGTCACGCGCAATATCAATCCCAATCATCGGGCGGTGATCTCGGTGACGCAATTGCACACCGGCACGGCCGACAACGTCATTCCCGAGCAGGCCACCTTGTCGGGCACGGTACGCAGCTTCGACGCGGAGACGCTGGATCTGATCGAACACCGCATGGCCGCCATCGCCGAAGCGATCGGGCAGATGTTCGATCTGCGCGTGCAGTTCCATTTCGAGCGCCTCTATCCGGCTGTGGTCAATCATCCCGAGGCCACCCAGCAGGCGATGCAGGCCATGATGGCAGCGGTCGGGGCCGAGCAGGTCGATGGCGACACCGAGCCCGCCTTTGCCTCTGAGGATTTCGCTTTCTATCTGCAGCACAAGCCGGGGTGCTATGCCTTCCTCGGCAATGGCGTGATTGCTGACGGCAAGCAGGCGGGTTCGCAGGCCACCTCGCGTGAATTGCATAGCCCGTTCTACGACTTCAATGATGACATCATCGATGCCGGCGTCGCCTACTGGGTCAGCTTGGTGCGGCAGTATCTGGGCGTGGCTGCGTGAAGTCTCCGGTGATCGATCCCATGCTGCTGCAGTCTGCAGTCATGGGGGAGCCTGCCCGCGAAGGGGAGGCCGCGCGTGCAGCCGATTTTGCCGCCTTGCCGTGGAAGCAGATCCTGGAACGCGCCGCGCAGCTGTCGGCAGCCTGCCGGCATGAAGGCAAAGTGGCGGACTACATCCCGGCGTTGGCGTGTGTTGCACCGGACCAGTTCGGCATGGCCGTGGCCACGATCGACGGTGGCGTCCATTGCGTCGGCGACGGAGAGACCCGGTTTTCCATCCAGAGCATCAGCAAGGTCTTTCTGTTGACGATGGCCTATGGCAGCTACGGCGAAGACCTGTGGAAACGCGTGGGACAACACCCCAGCACCAATCCATTCAATTCCCTGATCGAGCTGGAGCTGGAGCGTGGCGTACCACGCAATCCCTTTCTCAATCCGGGCGCATTGGCCGTGGCCGACGCCTTGCTGAGCCGGCACACGCATCTCGAGTCCGCCATGGTGTCGCTGATGCGCGAGCTCAGCGGCAGCGCGGACCTGAATTATGATTCGGAGGTCTTCAACAGCGAGCTCCGTAGTTCGTCGCGGCACCATGCGGCGGCCTATCTGATGCAAAGCCATGGCAATTTCTCCAACGAGGTCGGCGAGGTGGTGCGCGCCTATTGCGCCAGCTGCGCCATCGAAGCCTCGTGCGTGGAGCTGGCGCGTGCAGGACTGTTCCTGGCCAATGGCGGGCGCGATATCGCAAGCGGCAGGCAGCTGCTGTCGGCGCGCGAGGCGCAGCGTGTCTGTGCGCTCATGCTCACGACCGGCACCTATGAGTATTCCGGCATGACCGCCTTTGCCATTGGCCTGCCCACCAAGAGCGGCGTGGGTGGCGGCGTGCTGGCGGTGATCCCGGGGCGCGGCTGCATCTGCGCCTGGTCGCCGCGACTGGACCCGCGAGGCAATTCGGTGCGCGCAATGAAGGCGCTGGAACTGGTGTCGAACACGGCCGGGCTATCGGTATTCGCCTGAAGTGTCGTTGATATCTCTGCGAGGGCGGATGCCCTCGCTGGAGGCCGGCTCATCCTGGCCTGGTGGCGAATGCCTGCATGGATTCGCCACCTTTTTTACCGGGGTGCGTGGGCAGGAGCTGCACGTCTACGTCTGTCCCGCAGCCAGCTCTGCAGTCAGCTTTGATTGGCCTCGCTCACGGGCGACGCCCCTTCGTTGTCGACCGGATCGAGCCGATAGCCCTGGCTGTAGGCAGTGCGGATGACCACGACATTGCGATTGTCGATCTGCAGTTTCTTGCGCAGCTTGTAGACGTGCTGTTCGATGGTGCGGCCGGCGATCTCGCTGTCGGTGCTCCAGATCACCGAGCCTAGCGTTTCCCGCGAAATGTAGACGCCGGGGGAGGAAAAGAATAACCAGGCCATGCTGAACTCGCGCGGCGTGAGCGAAATGCCCATGCCCTGGTAGCTGAATTTGGCGGTGTCGCGCTGCAGCTGGAAGCCGGCATACTCGATAACACGGCGATTGTTCTTCGGTGCGCAGCGGCGCATCACTGCGTTGATGCGCGCGACCAGTTCGACCGCGTCGAAGGGGCGTTGCAGGAAGTCGTCGGCTCCATTGTCCAGCACACGGGCGACCACGTCTCCACCGGAGGCCGACGACAGGATCAGGGTGGGGATGGGATCGCCGCTGCGCAGGCTCAGCCATGAAAAGATGCTGTCTTCGCTTTCGGCGCTGGAGAGGTCGATGATGACGAAATCGAAGGTCTTGCGCTTCAAGGTGCGCAGCAAAGAGGTTTCCGCGTCGAACTGCGTCGGCAGATAACCGACCCGGGCCAGCGCAGTTCTGACCTGGTCGAAGACATTGGAATTGCGGATATAACAGGCGATGTTCATTGGCTGACAATCGGTCGTTGCTATGGCCACTTGCCACTGCGCCTGACAGGACGCGCCGGGCTTGAAGGAAGGGTTTGACTGCAGGTTCCCTCCGCATTTTGGGAACAGCTATATTAGACCAAAACCCCAAGTTCTATCTGGGAAATTCCACGTTCGCGTTTGATTTTCAGTAAAACATTTCCGCATTCCGACAGCCGGTGCGAGCAATGCGCGACGGGCGTTTGAGAAGCAGCCGCATCGGCATGCTGCGCGTGCATATTCTTTCTGCAAGCGCTCGCATCATGTCCGTAAGTCGAACTGCGTTGGAAGTGCTGGAACGCGTGTGATCAACGAGACTCGGCCCTGCATGTCGATGCATGAACTCGCTCTTTTGACGGGCTGGCGTGTGATGTCGCCATCGTGATCGGGCGCGGCAGGCGCGTCGTCGAAACGATGGCTCGCGGTATCGCATCGCTGTCGTCCGAAGCGATGTGCGAACGACGCCAGGGGAGTCCGCGCATCGCTGGCGCGCGAGGATGGCGGAGACGGGCGTGCGTACGTCGTTGCTATCTCGTCAATCTCGGAGTGGGTGCGCGAGGATGTCCGGTTACCTGAAGCGGCGAGCCTGGCGTGTTCTCCCGGATGAAGTCGCAGTGGGTGCCGGCTAGAGACACTTGAAGTGGACCTTCGCCTCATAGTCGTCGTTGGCGGTGAGCGAGGGAAAACGCGGCGAAGCCACGTAGGCTGCCAGGCCCGCAGCCGTCTCCTGCGGTTCGGCGCGCCGCACCGGCAAGCCGCGGAAATGGGTATCGGCGCTGACGACGGCGTGATTCAGGTTACGCTCACGACAGGTGGATTGCGCCAGCTGCAGCGAACTGCCCAGCGCCTGCTGTTCATTTTCCGAATACGCGACACTGCGATAGCTTCCATCTTCCAGCGGCATCAGGCTGGCTACAGGCGCCGTCGTGCAGGCGGGCAGGGAGAGCAGCGACAGTACGACGATGGCAAGGCGGATGACGGCGGGGGAAGTCATGGGGAGCTCCTGGTCGAGGAAACATCTGTAGGGCAAACAGGAACACACCATGTGCGGACGGACCGGTGGTGATGGTGTGCGTCCTGTTCAGTGGCGCGGTGTGCGACCGTGGTTCCCTGCAATCTCATCGGCCTGTGAGCTCCAGCTTCAGCAACATCAGAAGCAGATTGTCCGGTGGCGCTGCTGCTACTGCTGGTGCTGGTGCTGCGGCGTCACCGTGCGCTTGCTCCTGCCGCCCCAGCGGACTCCACTGCGGATCATCCAGATGATGTAGCGCCGCAAACACCATGTCCTGCGCCAATTGACGGCACTGCTCGAGGTGCGCCTGCCGACGTTGCGCCTGCGCGCGCGCTCGGATGATGTCGTAGTGATCCGTCACCTCAGACAATGGCGCTGGTGTCGGTGTGGTCGGCCCGGCCGCGCCTGCCAATTGCTGGGTGAGCGAATCGATGAGCTTGGTGACGGTGTCCGCAGCCGTGGCTTGCCAGGCCATCAGGGTGCGGTGCGCTGCCGGGTCTTGCTGCAGGGTGCGCAGGTCGGCGGCCCGTGCGGCTGCGTCGGTGGCCGGGCGGGCGGGGAAGGACGGGGTCATGGCGACACCTCGATATCGCTGGCCAGCCTGTGCATGACCGAGGTCCAGGTATTGGCGGCCAGCTGCTGCTTGACCGGACGCAATACCGCACCGAATTCGCTCTCCAGCAGATACTGCTCATGCAAGGCCAGACCTTCGCTTCCCAGCAGCATGTTGCTCAGGTTGCTGCGCTGGGCCTGACGTTTTTCGGGCGTGGACATCTTCTCCGGCTCGGACTGGGCAAGGGCGCGCAGCTTCTGCTCCAAGCGCTCGTCAAACACTTTCCTGAAGCCAGGATCGCTGTCGATGCCGGCCTCGCTGAGTCCATTCTTCTGCAGGCTCAGATGGTGTTGCAGCCGTTGGCGCTGTGCCTGGCCATAGGCCTGGAACGTGGCGCTGCCAGTGACGGCGGCGGCGGCCAGTTCGTTGACCTTGGTGCTGAGCTTGTGCCGCACGCGGGTCCACATGGCCTTGAGCATGGGCTGATCCATCTCGAAGGAAAACACCTTGGCATAGCGCTGGCGCAGGTAATCCATGTAGGGCGCATGGTCGGCCGCCTCGAATTCGGCGCGCTTGGCCGCCAGTGCGGCCTCGCGCGCTTGCGGCGTCATCTTGTCGTATTGCTGTGCGTTGGCCTTGCGTTCGTTTTCCATCAGTCTGTCGCACAAGGCCGCGAAGGCGGCGGCGAAAGCCGGCGGTGGCTCGACCTTGCTGATGTCGCTGACCAGACCCAGCTGGGCGCGACGCGTATCGCGCTCGCCCTTGTTCCACAGGTAGCCCAGATCGACGTGCAAATCGTTGAGCCGTCCCAGGTCGAAACCCATCTCCGTGAGCGCATTGACGATGGCTTCGGCGCGGGCCAGCGAAGGCTTGGCGTCCTTGAAGTCCGGGTTGTTGAGATCCCCGGGATCGTTGAGCATCTTGTCGATGGCGTTGTTGACCTGTTCGTCGGTCAGCGGCACCTCCCGTTCGGGATGGCGAGGCGGCGGCAGCCCCTCTTTGGCGCGCAGCTCAAGTTCCTCCTTGAGCGCCCGCGCGCGCGCTTCTTTCGGCAGCGCCGTACCGAGCACCTGCAAGGGAGCGTGGGATCCTACGTCGATGGCTGCGATATCGATGATGATCGGCTCTTCCTCCACATCGACCTCGACCTGGCTGGGCCGCATGTCGGCCTGGTATCCGGCTTGGGGCTGGTGTACGCCTTCACGAGGCCCGCGCCGTTCTCTCCTGTCTTGCTTCTGCTCCCTTTCCTCCCTCGCCTGCCGGTCATGCCGGGAATGCTTGCTCCTGGAGGTGTGCGAACGGTGGCGCGCCTGCTCTTCCCAGAACTCGTCAGGGGTAGGCGCCTCGCGCGTCTTGCGCCCGGAGGTTCCGCTAGTCTTCGCCTTCGTGCTGGTGTTGGTACGCGCTTGTTCACGACCGTATCGATGCGAGCGGGAGTGGCGCGATGATGGACCCGCACGTTCATCGGCGCGCGCCGCGGCAGGGCGGGTGTCGAAGGACGGCCGGTCGGCCCGCGCACGCGGGCGGCGTGCGGATTCGGGGGGCGACTCCGTCTGGAACGCGCCGGTGCGCTTCGGATCGACGTAGCGAGGGGATCGGGGATCGGTGCTGGGGTGGGTGAAGATGCCGGCGGACGCGCCCGGATCGGCTGCGCGGGCAGAAGGCATGCTGCGCGGCTGCGGTGGCGGCGCCTGCGGGAATTCCGGCGCTGGAGCGTAGACCGGGCGCGGCGGCAGGATCTCCATCACATGACAGTAGGGATTGCCGGGGTGGACGGTGTAGACGATGGGATTGGGCGTTCCCGGCGGGCTGAGCTGGAATGAGCTGGTGGCAGGGATATTGTCACGCACCACGTAATACAGCTTGACCTTGCCTGAACTTGGGTAGCTCATGTCCATGTGCCAGACGCTGGTGCAGTACTCATTGCGCATGGCGGCTTGCATCAGCGCAAAGCGCATGGTGGGCGGCAAGGCGTCGATCGTCCCGGTCGCCCACCAGGGAACGCGCGGGTCGGGCGGCAGGACGAAGGCGGGGACTGCCACAGGTACCGCCACCGGCATAGCTACCGGCACCTGTACCGGGACGGGTACCGCGTAGTAGAGCGGCGGTGGCGGCATGGCCTGCGCACCCGCTGGAGGGCTCTGCGCGGACGTGGCTTGTGCTTGCGGCGCAGCCTGCACGCCAGCATTGGCGTTGGCGTTGGCGCTGGCGTGCGTCTTTTCATCCTTCGTCTGGGGCGCGGTAGCGCGGCGCTGGGGTGGAGGGGCATCCGCGGCGGTGTCGGCGGCGGGAGTGCGCAGGTCGGGCAGCGTAGCGCTGCGCCCCTGCTCGCGCAGTTCTCGTGCGGTGAAGCCGTAGCTGGACGAAGCTTGCTCGGCGGTGACCGCTGGCGTCGGTGCGGGGATCGCTTGCGGCTCTTCGTAGGCGGTATCGCTGATCGTGCGCTGGCGGCCGTTATCGCGCAGGGTGGCTAGTTCGATAGCGTCCTGTGGCGCTTGCGGCAGCGGCGCCGGCACACGGAACTCGACGGTCATCTCTTGCCAATCCCAATCCAGGTCGGCTGAACCGAAATGGTAGACGCCGGTGCGTTCTTCCGGTTCGGGCAAGAGCAGGACAGAAGTCGATGCGGCTTGCGGTTCGACAGCGTTGAGCGGTGCAGCCACTTTGGCCGGCTCGATGCTGGAGGATGACTTCGATACCTTTTCCGCAGCCTTGCTGCTGTCTTTCTTGCTGGCTTCAGCGCTGGGCTTTGTCTTGCCTGATGTGCGGCTGACGCTTCCCGATGCTGCCTTGGTGCGCTCGGTCCGGCGGGTTGGCAAGACCGCGATGGTCGCCGCCGCGACGGGCTCGGGCGCGGGTTCGGGAGCGGGCGGCGCCATCAAGGCCAGCCGCATGCCACTCATGATGGAAGCAGGTTGCACGCTGAAGGTCTCTACGGCGGGTAGCCTGTTCGGAGGTGGGGCCACCGTGGCGAGATCCCTTACCTGGATGACCCCCGCTGCCGAGGGCTCAGGCTTGCGCAGCGCCTGTGGCGCTGAAACAGTCAGGCTGGCAGCATCGGCAAAGGGGACCAGGGCGTCCGACACCGCTGGCGCCGGTGCGGTGAGCAAGCGCTGCGCGGGGCCATCGTCAAGGCCGTCGCGGGCCTCGTCTTCGCTGCTCTCGTCATCTTCCTCGCGTGGGTGGAGCAGCGCAGGTGCAGGCAGGGTTTTTTCCTTCCCTTTTTCTGTCCCTTGCTCGTTGGCGTTTTCATGGCCATGTTCCGCCTCGGGCAAGAGCTCCTCATCGCGCTCTTCCGGTGCTGGCAAACTGGCGGCCACGCGCGAAAAGCGCAGTGCGCCAGGCAGGTCCGCCGCATCGTCCTGCCCCTGGAGCTGCAAGTGCTGCAGGTCGGGATGGGCGTAGATGGAATTGAGCTGCTCCAGCCTGTAGTGACTCCTTCGCGGCGCAATGCGCCCACGGCGTTGCTCGCTGCCGTCCTTGACATGCAGATCAAGGCGGTCAAGTTCTGTCTCAAGCAACTGCTTGGCGACTTTGAGCTCATCGGATACGTGGTCAAGCAAGTCCTGCAATTGTTGAGCGCTATGGGGACCGGCCGAGAACACGATTTCGCCGGTGGGCTGGATGAAGGGCGGCATGTTGCCGTGGTCCAGCAGGGAGGTGGTCTTGTCGTGGCGCTCGGTATAGTCGTCGAGCTGACGTAACAGGCCGGTGATGGCCATCTGTTCCTCTTCAGCCATCCCGGCGGCGGCCAGTGCACCGATCAGCGTGGCCAGTTCCAGTTGTTTCGGAGCCAGTGCGGCATATTGCTCATCGAGCTTGCGTTGCGTCTCGGCCAGCATGTTGTCGAGGGCCGCGATATCGGCTTGCCTGGCCTCGATCCTGGTCCGCAGGGATTTCTTTTGCCTGTGCAGTTCCGATCTCGAGGGCGCTTCGCTGCGCTGGCTTCTCTTGTCTTTCGTGCGGCTTCTTTCGCTGGCCGCGGGTGGGTTTGACAGTGCGTCGAGCTGGCTCTGGAGGCGGAGGAGCGAGGCCTTGCAATCCTGCTTTTCTTCGCGATAGCTGCGCAATTCGGCGTTGCTTTGCTTGATGCCGCTGTGTCGATGCGCCTCGGCGAGCACTGCTTCCATGTCGATGCGCTCATACAGGCGTCGGCATGCGTCGGGAATCGTGCGCAAGGCGGTGAAGCCGTCGAGCTGCTCACCGATGTGATCGAGCATGCGTTGTTCTGTCCACCATTGGGTGCCAATGGCGGCAAGTTCTTTGTCGGCCGTTTCGATGAGCGGCTTCAGGCCTGCCTTGGCGACGATCAGGTTGCAGTAGCGCTCTACCCATTGGTTTTCGTTAGGGCCGCGCTTTGCGTATTCCTTGAGGCTGCCGCTCAGGATGTATTGTTTCTTCGGGACGTCTTCCCTGATTTTTCTTGCGGCCAGCTCGGAGTATTCGACCCGAGCATCGTACAGCGTCTGTGATTTGGTGGAGAGAGCGGAAACCATAATAGGGGAACCATCGGGGTGTGGGATGCCACCCGGCCCCGATGCCATGCATCCGGTCGCGGGCGATGAAAGCCGCGCCTGCTTGCAGGGCGGCGCAATATGCGGCTGTTCATGAGTGGCGGCAGGCCGACGGGGGTTCCGGGCGGGAGGCGGAGCCTACCCTAGGCGAGGGGGCGGAGAGTGCGCGATTGGGTGGGCCGACTTAGTGGCGACAATCGAAGGCGGGACAACTGGAAGAGGGGAATCAACAAGCAACCGCCACATCCAGAAAACAAAAAGCCCGCCATCTCGTAAAAGAAGGCGGGCTTTTCGGACGACGCCGCATACACATGAAATGTCCATGCAGCGACGGGTATCTGGTGGTGATAGGTGGACTTGAACCACCGACCCCAGCATTATGAGTGCTGTGCTCTAACCAGCTGAGCTATATCACCAGGAGGCAAGCCCGAGACTATAAGGGTCAGAAGGCTTGCTGTCAACACTTTTCTGCACATCCCCGAGTTTTAGTTATCCACAGCCTCGCGCACCCGCGCCAGCACCTCTGCCGTGGCTTCGGGCCGGTTGCAGTCGATGCTGATGCGCTCGGGCATGGAGCGCAGCCAGGTCAACTGGCGCTTGGCCAGCTGGCGGGTGGCGGCGATGCCTTTCTCGCGCATGGCGGCCGCGTCGATGCTGCCGTCCAGGTATTCCCACATCTGCCGGTACCCCACGCAGCGCATCGAGGGCAGGCCCAGGTGCAGGTCGCCGCGGGCGCGCAGGGCGCGGACTTCGCGTTCCAGGCCGCCATCGCGCAGCATCAGGTCAAAGCGCAGGGCGATGCGGTCGTGCAGTATGGCGCGCTCGGAAGGCTCCAGCGCCAGCGGCAGCAAACGCATGGGCAGCGGTTCGGCCGGCTTTTGCGCCAGCAGCGCTGACATCGGCTGGCCGGTCAGCAGGCTGATCTCCAGGGCGCGCTGGATGCGCTGGCTGTCGTTGGGCTTCAGGCGCGCGGCCGTGACCGGGTCCAGCTCGGCCAGCCGGGCATGCATGGCTGGCATGCCCACTCGCGCCGCTTCTTCGTCCAGCTGCGCGCGCAGGGCTGGGTCGGCTTGTGGCAGTTCGTCCAGGCCGTCGCGCAAGACCTTGAAATACAGCATGGTGCCGCCGACCAGCAATGGCAGCCTGCCGCGGGCAATGATCTCCTGCGTCAGGCGCAGCGCGTCCTGGCGGAATTGCATGGCCGAGTAGGCTTCGGTGGGATCGATGATGTCGATCAGGTGGTGCGGCACTTGGGCCAGCTCGGCCGGCGTGGGCTTGGCGGTGCCGATGTCCATCTCGCGGTAGACCAGGGCCGAATCCACGGAAATGATTTCGCAGGGCAGATGGCGGGCGATCTCCAAGGCCGCCGCAGTCTTGCCGGAGGCGGTGGGGCCCATGATGGAGACGGCCAGGGGAAGCGTCTGGTCTGTCATCTACTGGCCGCGCAGGAAGAGCTTGTCCAGGTCCGACAGGCCCATCTGGGTCCAGGTCGGGCGGCCATGGTTGCACTGGTCGGAGCGCTCGGTGGCTTCCATCTGGCGCAACAGCGCATTCATCTCGGGCAGGGTCAGGCTGCGATTGGCGCGCACGGCGGTGTGGCAGGCCAGCGTGCCGAGCAGTTCGTTGCGGCGTTCCAGCAGCACGCGCGAGCCACCATATTCGCGCACGTCGCGCAGCACGTCGCGGGCCAGGGTCTGGGCGTCGGCGTTCTTGAGCAGCGCCGGCACGGCGCGCACCGCCAGCGTGGTGGGCGACATCACGGCAATGTCGAAGCCCAGGGCGGAGAGCGTTTCCTGATGTTCTTCCACGGTGCCGACTTCGACCGGGTCGGCGTAGAAAGTCACGGGAATCAAGAGCGGCTGCACGAACATCTCGTTGCCATCGAGTGCGGTCTTGAGCTGTTCGTAGAGGATGCGCTCGTGGGCGGCGTGCATGTCCACTACCACCAGGCCAGCCTGGTTCTGCGCCAGCACATAGATGCCGTGCAGTTGCGCCAGGGCGAAGCCGAGCGGGAAATCGCCCTCGGGCAGCGCGGCCGGGGCGGCGGCGGGCGTGGCGCCATAGGCCGCTGGGGCGGAACCGTCGGGCTCGCCGCTGGTGGGCGCGCTGCGGAACATGCTGCCGTAGGCTTCGGTGTTCTGGCGTACGCCAAAGCCGCTGTTGCCGCCGAAGGAGAAGGGGCGCGGGGCTTCGGCGAACTGCGCCGAGAAGCTTTGCTGCTGTTGTTCGCCTATCCATGGCAGCGGAGCATTGGCGGCGGGCGGCGGCGCGCCGGCGCTGTCGTCGGACTGGGGCGCGGCGCCGGGCAGGTTGCCGAAAGAAACGGCCGAGGTCTGCGCCAGTGCGCGTGAGACGGCATGGAAGACGAACTGGTGTACCGCCCGGCTATCGCGGAAGCGCACTTCGATCTTGGAGGGGTGGACGTTGACGTCCACCAGCGCCGGGTCCAGCGTGAGCGACAGGGCGTAGGCCGGATAACGGTCGCCATGCAGCACGTCCTGGTAGGCGGCGCGCACGGCGTGGGTGAGCAGCTTGTCGCGCACGAAGCGGCCGTTGACGTAGAAGTACTGGCCATCGGCGCGCGCCTTGGAGGCGGTGGGCAGGCCGACGAAGCCGTGCAGGCGCAAGGGGCCGGCGCTCTCGTCGAGCGGCAGGCGGGCGTTGGCGAATTCGTCGCCGAGGATGTGGGCGCTACGCTTGGCGAATTCGCCGACGTTCCAGTGGTCCACCGTCTTGCCGTTGTGCGACAACGAGAAACTCACGTCCGGACGCGCCAGCGCAATGCGGCGCACGACTTCGGCGCAGTGGCCGTATTCGGTCTGTTCGGACTTGAGGAATTTGCGTCGCGCCGGCGTGTTGAAGTAGAGGTCCTGCACATCGATGGTGGTGCCCTGCGCTCCCGAGGCGGGAGCGACGGTACCGAACTGGGAGCCGGTGATTTCCCAGGCATGGGGGGCGTCGGCGGTGCGGCTGGTGACGGTCAGTTGCGCCACCGAGGCGATCGAGGCCAGCGCTTCGCCGCGAAAACCGAGTGTGGAGACGTTTTCCAGGTCGGTCAGGGAGGCGATCTTGGAGGTCGCATGACGGGCCAGGGCCAGCGGCAATTGCTCAGGGGGAATGCCGCGTCCGTTGTCGGTGATGGCGATGCGTTTGACGCCGCCTTGCTCCAGGCGCACGGTGATCTGGGTAGAGCCGGCGTCGAGGGCGTTTTCCAGCAATTCCTTGACCACGGCGGAGGGACGTTCGATCACCTCGCCGGCGGCAATCTGCGAGATCAGCTGATCGGGCAGGGCCTGGATGGGGCGATAGGACGGCATGGCGGTCGGGTCGGAAGCGGAGGGGGAGTGCGGTGCGTTCATGGCGGGATTATACCGTCCAAGCGGCGCCGCCTGGCCGTCGCCGCCCATGTGACGAAGCCGCCCGTGGGCGGCTTCGAAGGCGGGTTGGGTCAGCGATGATCGGGCCGGAAATACGCCTCAGATGCGGAAGGTGCTCACGGCTGCCGCCAGGCGTTCGGCCTGCTGTTGCAACGATTGCGCGGCTGCGGCGGCCTGTTCGACCAGGGCGGCGTTCTGCTGGGTGCTCTCGTCCATTTGCGCGATGGCGCGGTTGATCTGGTCGATGCCTTCGCTCTGCTCGCGGCTGGCGGTGGTGATTTCACTGATGACGGTGGACACGCGCTGCACGCTGGAGACCACGTCGTTCATGGTGTTGCCGGCCTGGGTGACCAACTGGCCGCCACCGGCCACCGTCTGCACGGAAGCGTCGATGAGTTCCTTGATTTCCTTGGCGGCGGCGGCACTGCGCTGGGCCAGGGTGCGCACTTCGGTGGCCACGACGGCAAAGCCGCGTCCCTGTTCGCCGGCGCGCGCTGCTTCCACGGCGGCGTTCAAGGCCAGGATATTGGTCTGGAAGGCGATGCCATCGATCACGCTGATGATGTCCACGATGCGTTGCGACGAGCTGTTGATGGCGTCCATGGTCTGCACCACCTGGCCGACCACCTCACCGCCATGGCTGGCCACTTCCGAGGCTGCGCTGGAGAGTTCGTCGGCCTGCTCGGCGTTGGCGGCGTTCTGCTTGACGGTGGAGGTCAGCTCTTCCATGGCCGAGGCGGTTTCTTCGAGGGCGCCGGCCTGCTGTTCGGTGCGCACCGACAGGTTGAGGTTGCCCGAGGCGATCTCGCTGGCGGCGGTGTTGATTTCTTCGGTACCGGCGCGCACGCTGGAGACCACCTCGCTCAAGCCCATGCTGATGCCGTTGAAGGCGCCCATCAGGCGACCGATCTCATCACTGCTGTGCACGTGCAGGCGGGTGGTGAGGTCGCCGCTGGCGATGCGGTCGGCGGCCTGGCAGACCGCATCCAGCGGACGCGAGACCATGCGGTTGACCATCACCGTCAGGATCGCCGCCAGCACCGCCAGGAACAGCAGGCCCAGGCCGATATAGAGGTTGCGCATGGAACTGACTTCGCGGGTGATCTCGTCGACCGCCGCCTCGCCGGCGATGACCCAATGCCATCCCGGGTAGTAGGTGAAGGCCAGGATCTTCTTGCGGCCATCGGCGGCGGTGTAGGGCAGCGAGCCGTCCTTCTGTTGCAGCATGGTCTTGATATAGGTGTCGCCGGCGGCGTCTTTCAATTCCAGCAGGCTGCTGCCTTCTTCCTTGCCCTCGCGCGCAGCGCCGGCGATCATCACGCCCAGGTCCTTGCCTTCACGGGCGTTGAGGGCGAAGAAGTTGCCGGTGTCGCCGATCTTGAGCGCCTTGATCTGGTCCTTGAGCGCCTTGATGTCGCTGGAGATGTCGATGCCTACATAGAGCGCGGCGATGATCTGGCCGGCATTGTTCTTCACCGGCACGTACTTCGTGATGTATTGCTTGCCGAACAGCGTGGCGAGGCCGCTATAGGCTTTGTCGGACTTCAGCGCTGCGTAGCCGGGGTGGCTGCGGTCGAGCAGGGTGCCGATGGCGCGCTCGCCGTTTTCCTTCTTCACGGAGGTGGAGATGCGCACGAAGTCTTCGCCGGTCTTGGCGAAGATGGTGGCGGTCACGCCGGTCTTGGCAGTGAAGCGGTCGGGGATGGAAAAGTCCAGGTTCAGCTCATGGCCATCGTTCTGCAGCACCGGGGTGGCGCGCTCGCCGATTTGCACGGTGCGTGTTTCATCCAGGCTCAGCTTGCCGAATTCGCTGTCGAACATGGTGGAGAAGCGATCGACCTGGCTGTTCACGGAGCGGTCGAAGAGGCCGACCATGTTGGCGATGCCGCGCGTATCGTTGCGCATCTGTTCTACCGAGCGCTGCTCGATCATGCGCGAGGCCGAATAGGTGATCAGCAGCAAGGCGATCACGAAGACGATGCCCACCAGGGCCACCGTCATGGCGGTCAGTTTGGCTCCCACCGATCGATGGAAGAGGGATGCGCTACGCGCAGCAGACGTCGAATTAGCCATGGCTGTTGTTCTTTTTTGAAACGCATAATGTGGAAATGCAAATACCGAACGGGACCGGTTCAGGTCACCTCGGCGACGCTAGCGACTCGCCCCGATCGGCGAGCTTGAATCCCATCTGTTTTCCTTTGTTGTCCAGGAGGCAACGAAAGCGAAGAACGCACTAGCCCTGCGCCCTGGATTGCTCCGGGCGCGTATGTCAAATCGCGGTATCTGCTGGGGAATGCGTCAGTATATCGTCAGCTTATTGCGCTGCATCAAAATACTTGGAATGTTTGCGCTCACATTCAACTGTGCTGTTGTTTTTCCACCGGGAAAGTGCATTTCTTGCATTCCGCCGATACGGGCCGATACGGGTCGATACGGACCGATCCGGCCGACGCCTCAGCCTGGCGCGGCGGACTTGCACGGGGGCGCCCATCGGCCGTCCGGTGAGCCACCGGCGTGCAGGTCGCGCACCCAGTTTTCCAGCGCATCGGCAGACATCGGCCGCGAAAACAGATAGCCCTGCGCCACATCACAGCCTTGGCTGATCAGCAAGGCATATTGTTCGGCGTCTTCCACCCCTTCGGCCACGACGGTCAGCTTGAGGCTCTCGCCGATGCGGATGACGGCATTGGTCAGGGCGCTCACGGCGGGGTCCTTGGCCATGTCGCGCACGAAACTCTGGTCCAGCTTCAGTTCCGAGACGGGCAGCTTGCGCAGGTAGCCCAGGCTGGAATAGCCGGTGCCGAAGTCGTCCATGGCCAGCGGGATGCCCAGCGCATGCACGGCGGCAATGGTCTGGCTGGTGCTGGGGTTGGTGTCCATGAGCACGGTTTCGGTGATTTCCAGGGTCAGGTCGCTGGGTTCGAGGGCATAGCGGCGCAGCAGGCCGGTGACGAATTGCGGCAGGTCCAGGTCGTGGAAATTGGTGGCCGACAGGTTTACCGAGATCGACGGCACCTGGATGCCGCGCCGACGCCAGTCGGACAGTTGGAAACAGGCTTCTTCCAGGGCCCACTTGCCCAGTTCGCCGATCAGTCCGCATTCTTCCGCGATGGGAATGAAGCGCCCTGGCGAGATCTGTCCCAGTTGCGGATGATGCCAGCGCGCCAGCGCCTCGACCCCGTGCAGGCTCTGGTCATGCAGCTTGATCTGGGGCTGGAAGTTGAGCTCCAGGTCGCCGCCGCGCAGGGCGTCGCGCAGGGCGCTTTCCAGCGCCAGGCGCTCCTGGGCCATGCTGTTCATCTCTTCGCTGAAGAAGCTGAAACGCCCACGATTGACGGCCTTGGCCTGGTACATGGCGATGTCGGCCCGGTGCAGCAGGGTCTCGATGTCGTTGCCGTTGTCGGGGAAGATGGCCACGCCGATGCTGGCCGAGGGGTTCAGGGGGGTGCCGTTGATGTGGCAGGGCATGGCCAGGCGCTCCTGGATGCGCTTGACCACTTCGGTGAGGTGCTGGGTGTCGTACTGGGTGAGCACCACCACGAACTCGTCGCCGGAGAGCCGGCCGACGATGTCCGAGCGGCGTGCCTGCGATTGCAGGCGGGTGGCCACTGTGCGCAGCAGCTCGTCGCCGGCCTGGTGGCCCAGTGAATCATTGACCTGCTTGAAGCGGTCCAGGTCGATGAACATCACCGCCACCGTGCTGCAGTTGCGTTCGGCGGCGGCAATGGCCTGGCCGGCCTGCACTAGCAACAGGCTGCGGTTGGGCAGGCCGGTCAGGGAATCGTAGAAGGCCAGCTGGTGGATGCGCGCGCGGGCATCCTCGCGCTCGATGGCCAGGGCGCACAGGTGCAGGCCGGCTTCCACCAGCAGGTGATGGAAGGCGCTGGGTTGCCCGGGATGGCGGTAATAGAAACCGAAGGTGCCGATCACCTGGCCGCTGGCCGATTTGATCGGGGTGGACCAGCAGGCGCGCAGGCCGTGGGGCAGGGCCAGGTGCTTGTAGTCGTTCCAGTGGGGATCGGTCTGGATGTCTTCCGAGATCACGGTCTGGCCGGTATAGGCGGCGCTGCCGCAGCAGCCCACCATCGGCCCGACGTGCAAGCCATCGATGGCCTTGCTGTAGGCCTCCGGCAGGCTGGGCGCGGCCAGGGTGCGCAGGCAGCCGTGTTCATCCACGCGCAGCACCGAGGCAATCACTTCGGGGGCGACCCGTTCCACTTCTTCGCACAGCAGATTCATCTGCTCGCTCAGCGACGAGTCGCGCGCCATGGCGTTGAGCACGCGGTATTGCAGCACCTCATGCACCTTGGTATTGGTGATGTCGGTCATCACGCACACCGCATGGATGAGCTTGCCCGCGCCATCCAGGATGGGATTGACCACCGCCGAGATCCAGACCGGCTGCTCTTGCATGTCGTGGATCAGTTCTTCGGTGTGGTAGCTGCGCCCCTGCACCAGCTCGCCGTGGCAGCGCTCCAGCGACTTGACGAAGGTGGGCCGGCTGGCGAAGAGTTCGCCCGGCAGGCGCCCGATCACCTGCTGGCTCTCGAAGCCCAGCATGCGGGTAAAGCCGGTGTTGTGGAAGACGATGCGGTTCTGGTCGTCGGTGATGAGCACCGCATTGTCGGTTTCGTTGATGCCCAGCGAGAGCAGGTGCAGGTGTTCGCGGTCGCTTTTTTCGCGGGTGACGCGGTAGGTGACATCGGTGCCGATGCAGATCACCCGTTCGGCCTTGCCATGCGCATCGAGCAGGGGCGAGTAGGTGGCTTCCCACCATATGGTGCGGCCGCTGCGGGTGCGGCGCGGGAAGCGGCCGGAAAAGAAGCGGCCCAGGCTGACATCGCGCCAGAAGCAGGTGTATTCCTCGCTGGCCGCATAGTCGGCCTCGCACAGGATGCTGTGGGGCTGGCCCAGCAGGTCCTCGGCCAGGTATTCCATGGTCTTGAGGTAATTGCCGTTGGCCGCCAGGATGACGCCCTCGGGGGAGAGCTCGACCACGCCCAGCGAGCGATTCAGGGCCGAGAGGATGCTGTTGCTGTGACGCGAGTCGTCGATGTGGGCGCTGATGTCGGCCGCCACCGAGATCACCTTCAGCAACTGCCCCTGGGCGTCGAGGATGGGACTGCACAGCGCTTCCAGCCACACGGTAGCGCCGCCGACATGACGCCGCTGCAGGGTGCCGGCGATCAGTTCGCCCTTGCGCAGGTGTTCCCAGAACTGCTGGTAGGCATCGGTCTGGACATAGGCCGGATCGCACAGCATGCGGTGGTGCTGCCCGACCACGTCGGCGCGGCGGTAGCCCAGCATGGCCAGGAAGTTCTCATTGGCCTCCAGCACCGTGCCGTCCGCGGAAAATTCCAGGATGGCCATGGAACGCCATAAGGCCGCCAGCAGCGCGTCCCGCTCGCTGCCGGACAGGCGCTGGTGATCTACTTCGCCCATGAACGAGTCCTGGCTCCCCATACGGCCCCCTCCTGTCGCCGTTAATGACGCCTGCCCAGGCGTCTTGCCCTCATGCAGGGAGCGCGCGTAACGCTTCACCTTTTGCATGTCAGATGTAAAGAAGCTGACTTGATCATATGCCAAAACCTGTCCCTTGTGCCAATGCCGATGCGCGTGGCGGCAATGCGGCGATCAAATTGCCACACGAAGTCAACGGGAGACAGCGGGAGACGATGAGACCATGGTGTATGATGAGCCGGCGCGATGACGCCTTGTCGTCCCTGCGTAATATTTCTAGGATGAAATATTCTTGCCGCGTGGCGATGGGGCGCCCCGGCATCGATGATTCACGGACGATTGGGTGTTATGGATTATTTGCAGTTGCTGGACGTGCTGGTGCACGTGGACAAATACCTGGGTGTCCTCATTGAGCAGTACGGCGCCCTCATCTATGCGGTGCTGTTCCTGATCGTCTTCTGCGAGACCGGCCTGGTGGTGTTGCCCTTCCTGCCGGGTGACTCGCTGCTGTTCATTGCCGGCACCTTCTGCGCCACCGGCGCCATGGACATCTGGCTGCTGATGACGCTGCTGGTGGTGGCGGCAGTGGCCGGCAACACCCTCAATTACTGGATAGGCGGCTGGGTCGGCCAGCGCGTCTATACCCACAACTATCGCTGGCTCAATCCCGAGGCCCTGCGCAAGACCCACGCCTTCTACGAAAAGCACGGCGGCAAGACCATCGTCATCGCCCGCTTCACGCCCATCGTGCGTACCTTTGCGCCATTCATCGCGGGCGTGTCGGCCATGAGCTTCGCGCGCTTCCAGCTCTTCAACGTGCTGGGCGCTTTCCTCTGGGTGGTGGGGCTGGTGGTGCTGGGTTACCTGTTCGGCAATATCCCGGTGGTGCAGCAGAATCTCAATACGCTGGTGCTGATCGGCATCGTCGCCGCCGTCTTTCCCATCGTGCTGGGGGGACTGTGGCAGATCTGGCGCAAGCTGCGCGGCAAGCGCAAGGTCAGCAACGCCTGAGACTGATGTCCTGAGTCCGGCATCGATAAAGAAAAACCCGGCCTGTCGCCAGCGCCGGGTTTTTTATCGCCTTGCGGAATCCACCCATGGACCCGGGCCGGGCCTTAGGTCAGCTTGTTCTTGGCCAGCGGCGGATTCTTGGCGAAGTAGTTGCGGATGCCGGTGAGGATGGCGTCGGCCATCTGTTCCTGGTAGCGCTCGTCGGTGAGCTTGGCTTCTTCTTCCGGATTGGAGATGAAGGCGGTCTCGATCAGGATGCTGGGGATGTCCGGCGCCTTCAGCACGGCAAAGCCGGCCTGCTCCACCGCGCCCTTGTGCAGCTTGTTGATACCGCCGATTTCCTTCAACACCGCATTGCCCACGCGCAGGCTGTCGTTGATCTGCGCCGTGGTCGACAGGTCCAGCAGGACGCTGGCCAGCTGGCGGTCATGGGTCTTGATGTTGACCCCGCCGATCAGGTCGGCCGAGTTTTCCTTGTTGGCCAGCCAGCGCGCCGCCGTGGAGCTGGCGCCCTTTTCCGACAGGGCGAACACCGAGGAGCCGCGCGCGGTCGGCTGCACGAAGGCGTCCGCGTGGATGGAGACGAACAGGTCGGCCTGCACCTTGCGCGCCTTGACCACGCGCTGGCCCAGCGGCACGAAGAAGTCGGCGTCACGGGTGAGCATGACGCGCATGTTGGGGTATTGCTCGATCTTGCGCTTCAAGCGCTTGGCGATGGACAGCACCACGTCCTTCTCGCGGTTGCCGCGCGCGCCGGTGGCGCCGGGGTCTTCGCCGCCGTGGCCGGGGTCCAGCGCGATGGTGATCATGCGGGTGAGCTGCATGCGCGGTTCGTCCGGCACGACCTTGGGGTTGCGCTCGTTCTTGTCTTCCGGCTGCGGCTTGATCTCGGCCAGCGGGGCTGGATCGGGTTTGGGCGGCGTGACCGGACCTTGCGCCAGCGGCGGGTTGGCCGGGCTTTCCTTGTTCCAGTCGCCCTTCTGGATCAGGGCGGCGATCGGGTCCGGCGGATTGGCCGGATAGAGGTCGATGACGAAGCGGTACTTGTATTCGCCCACCGGCGCCAGGGTGAAGACCTGGGGCTTGATCTCGTCCTTCAGGTCGAACACCAGACGCACCACGCTGGGCCGGTTCTGGCCCACGCGCACCTGCTTGATATACGGATCGTTGGGCTGGATCTTGGCGACCAGGTCCTTGAGGGTGCTATTCAAGTCGATGCCCTCGATATCCACCACCAGACGCTCCGGGTTCTTGACCACGAAGTGGGTGACCTTGAGGTCGCTGTCGTTTTCCAGCGTGACGCGGGTGTAGTCGTCGGACGGCCAGACACGCACGGCCAGGATCTGCGAGGCCAGGGCGGGCAGGGGCGTGATGACGGAGACGAACAGTGCGCCACCGGCCTTGAGGATGGTACGGCGGCTTTTGGACTTCACAGGTTTGGAGCGAATTTCAGGCGAGCGAGGCATTGATGACCCTTGTCGGACAACGCACGCAATTCTACATCACGACCGTCACCTGCAAGCGTCAGGTTGACGTGGATGTCCGGTGGCGGCAACACCGGATCACCCTTTTCGGGCCATTCGACGATACAGACGGCGTTTTCATTGAAATGTTCACGAAAACCCGCATCGAGGAATTCTTCCGGGCTGGCCATGCGATACAGGTCGAAGTGGATGACTGTTACCATGCGGCCTGCAAGCATCACTTCATAGGGTTCGGCCAGGGTATAGGTCGGGCTCTTGACCCGTCCCTGATAGCCTGCTGCATGCAGCAGCGCGCGCGTGAGCGCCGTCTTGCCGGCCCCCAGGTCGCCATGCAGGTAGATCGCCAGGCCAGGCGCCAGCACCCGCGCCAGGTCGGCGCCCAGGTGCGCGGTCGCGGCTTCGTCGGGCAGGTGGAGATGGTGTGCTTGCATACGATCTTGTTTGTTACGTTATCAGTACGTTATCAGTTACATCAACATCAGTTACATCAATTGCTTCATGACCGCTAACGCCGTCCCCGCCGCCGCTACCGCCAATGATCTGGCCGACCCCGCCTACCTGGCGGCGCTGGCGGCCGCCATCAAGGACTGGGGGCGCGAGCTGGGTTTTGCCGACGTGCGTATTGCCGATGTGGACCTGTCGCACCGCGAGGCCGGCTTCCAGGCCTGGCTGGACAAGGGCTACCACGGCGAGATGGATTATATGGCAAGCCACGGCCTGAAACGGGCGCGTCCGGCCGAACTGGTGCCGGGCACGGTGCGGGTGGTCAGCGTGCGCATGCCCTATCTGCCCAAGGCGAGTGGCCCGGCCGAGCCTGACTGGCGCGCCCGCGAAGAAGCGCGCAGCGCCGATCCGGGTGGGGCCCAGGTCTCGATCTATGCCCGTGGCCGCGATTATCACAAGGTCTTGCGCGCCCGCCTGCAGCAGCTGGCGACGCGTATCGAAGGCCGTATCGGTCCCTTCGGCTACCGTGTCTTCACCGATTCGGCGCCGGTCATGGAAGTGGCGCTGGCCGAAAAGGCCGGCCTGGGCTGGCGCGGCAAGCATACGCTCTTGCTGCACCGGGAGGCCGGTTCGATGTTCTTCCTGGGCGAGATGCTGACCGACCTGCCGCTGCCGGTGGATGATCCCGTCACCCCGCATTGCGGCCAGTGCAGCGCCTGCATCACGGCCTGTCCGACTGGCGCCATCGTCGCGCCTTACGAGCTGGATGCGCGACGCTGCATCTCCTACCTCACCATCGAACTCAAGGGCAGCATCCCCAGCGAGCTGCGCCCGCTGATCGGCAATCGCATCTATGGCTGCGACGATTGCCAGTTGTATTGCCCCTGGAACAAGTTTGCCCAGCGCGCCAGCCTGCCTGACTTCGACGTACGCCACGGCCTCGATAGCGCCAGCCTGGTCGGGCTGTTCGGCTGGAGCGAAGAAGAATTCCTGAAGAACACCGAAGGCAGCGCCATCCGCCGCATCGGCCATGAGCGCTGGCTGCGCAACCTCGCTGTGGGGCTGGGCAATGCCGCCGATGCAGCTTCGCACCGGGGCGACGCCGCCATCGTGGCGGCCTTGCGGGCGCGTCTTGCGCATCCCTCGGCGCTGGTGGTCGAGCATGTGCAATGGGCGCTGGCGCGCCACGGGGTCAGCTGAGTCGGGGCGTCCTCAATGCACCAGCGCCAGCCAGAAGGGAATGGTCAGCGCCGAGAGCAGCGTGCCGAAGGAAATCAGAAATGCCGTGAACGGCCCATTGCCGCCCATGCGCGCGGCCAGGATGTAGGCGCTGGAGGCGGTCGGCAGGCTGCAGAACAGCACCACGATGCGCAGTTGCAGCGGCGGCAGTTGCAGGTGCTGGCCGATCAGCCAGGCTACCGCGGGCACTGCGAAGAGCTTGATGAAAACGAACCAGCCCACCACCGGCTTGCTTTCCTTGAGTCCCGACAGGCGCAGTCCGGCGCCCACCATCAGCAGGCCCAGCGCAATGGACGCCGCGCCCAGGCGCGAGAGCACGACACCGGCCACTTCCGGCAGATGCAGGCCTAGTGCAGAAAACGTCAACCCGCCCGCGGTGGCCACCAGCAGCGGGTTCTTGGCCAGTTCGCGCAGCAGGTTGCTGTTCTTCGGGGCCAATGCATGGACGGCGGCGATATTGCACAAGGGCACGCCGAAGCCCAGCAGGATGGCCATCAGGCCCGCGCCTTCCTCACCCGCCATGCGGGTGGCCAGCGCCAGGGCGATATAGGAATTGAAGCGATAGGCGCATTGCATGCCGGACTCGTAGGTCATGGGCGTGCTGCGCAGGAAGGGCTTGCCCAGCCAAGTCAGGGCAATGCCCGCCAGCAGCGCCAGCAGGCCCGTCTGCACCAGGCCGCCCGTGACCGAGAGGTCGACCTTCAGGCGCGCCGTGGAATAGAACAGCAATGCCGGAAAGAGCAGGAAATAGACCAGCTTTTCCATGCCGGCCCAGAATTCATCCCCCCAGTTGGAGATGCGGTAGACCAGGACGCCCAGCGCAATGAGGCTGAAGTCCGGCAGCAGGAGATTGAGGATTTCCAATTGGCTTTACAGGTTTTACTTGAGCAGACGCGCCAGTTCGACGGCGGTCTTGACGTTCATCTTGTCGAAGATATGGGCGCGATGGACTTCCACGGTGCGCATACTGATGCCGAGCTCATCGGCGATGACCTTGTTCATCTTGCCGGCCAGGATCAGGTCCAGCACCTCGCGCTCCCGCACGGAGAGCGCCGCCAGGCGGCTTTGCACCGCATCCTCGGCGCCGCCGGCGCGCGAGCTGGCCAGCGCTTCCAGTACACGGTCCATCAACTGGTTGTCATTGAAGGGCTTTTCGAAGAAATCGAAAGCGCCGTTCTTGAGCATGTCCACCGCCATGGGGACATCGCCGTGGCCGGTGAGGAAGATGACCGGGCGACGGTGCAACAGGCCCTTGGTCTTGAGGTCGTTGAACAGCGCCACCCCGCTGGTGCCGGGCATGCGCACATCCAGCAGCAGGCATTCGCCCTCGGCATCGATGCCGGGACTGGCGGCCAGCGCCGCCAGCAGGGTCGGGCCGCTGTCGTAGGCGGTGGCGGCGATGTTGCGCGAACGCGCCAGCCAGGCCAGCGAATCGCGGATGATCTCTTCGTCGTCAACTATGTGCAGCATCGGTGTGGGGCGAAGGCGGCCGCGGAAACCGCTCGGCAGCCTGTCTTGTGGGTTTAGTCAGGCCCGCTCTGGGCGGGCAGCGAAAACCGGAAGATTGTACCGCCTGCCGGGTTATCGGTGTAAGTCAGCGTGCCGCCGTGGAATTCGATGGTGGTGCGGCAGATGTTCAGACCCATGCCCATGCCCTCGGCCTTGGTCGAGAAGAAGGGGGAGAACAGGCGTGCCGCCACATCGTCGGGGATGCCGTGGCCCTGGTCGGTCACCGACACCGTGACCGATTCGGCGCCATCCTCGTTGCGCGTCACCTCGGCGGCCACACGCAGGATGCGCCGCGCCGACGGCACCGCCGCCATGGCCTGGATGCCGTTGCGGGTCAGGTTCAGGATCACCTGTTCCAGCAGGATCTGGTCGCCCAGCACCGGCGGCAGCGAGCGCGGCACCTGCAATTGCAGCACCACGAAGAACTGCTGGGCCTGCAATTCGATGAGCGGGGCAACGTTGTCGATGAGCTGGCGCATCTGCACCCGCTGGCGCGCCGGCTCGCGCTTCTTGACGAACTGGTGCACGCTGCGGATGACGTGGCCGGCGCGCTGGGCCTGGGCATGGATCTTTTCCAGCGCCGGCTGCAGCGCCTTGGGATCGGCCTGGCCCTGCTGCATCAGGTTCAGCGCCCCGGTGGTATAGCTGGAGATGGCCGCCAGCGGCTGGTTCAGCTCGTGCGCCAGGGTCGAGGCGATCTCGCCCATGCTGGCCAGGCGGGCGCTGGCCTGCAGCTTTTCTTCCTGGGTGCGGTTGAGGTCTTCGGCGCGCTTGCGTTCGGAAATGTCGAGGATGGAGCCCATCCAGCCGGTCTGCTTGCCATCCTGGTCCACCAGCGGCGATTCGAAGATCAGGACCGGGAAGCGCTCACCGTCGCGGCGCTGGAAGATGGTCTCGAACTGCGGTGTGGCGCGACCGGCCAGGACATTGGAAAACCGTTCCTGGTATTCATCCATGGCTTCCGGCGCCCAGTAGGGCATGGGCGGGATCTTGCCCACCAGTTCTTCGGCGGCAAAGCCGACCATCTTGCAGAAGGCCGGATTGACATAGGTGATGCGGCCCTCCAGGTCGCGTGCGCGCATGCCGGTGACCAGCGAGTTTTCCATCGCCGCCCGGAACACCGCTTCGTTGAGCAAGGCCTTCTCGGCCTTGGTGCGGCGATTGATGTCGCGCCACAAGGCCCACAGGCTCCACAACAGGCCCAGCGAGAGCACGATCACCGAGCCCACCAGCAGGTTGGGCAAGAGCTTGGGCGCGCTCTTGGTGCTATTGGTATGCAGCACCAGCGTGAGACCGGGCAATTCCAGTTCGCGCCGGTGGGTATAGACGTTCAGGCCGGGACCGCCCGAGGTGCGGCGCGCCACCACGTTGTCGTCGGTATCGGTGAGGGAGATTTCATTGTCCTGCGCAAACCACCACGGCACCATTTCATTGAGGATGCGCGCCACCGCATAGCTGGCCACGAGGCTGCCGACGTAGTGATTGTCATGGAACAGCGGCACGTGATAATCCATCAGCATGGGCTCGGCGATGCCCGGCGGCACGGCCGGGGGGCTGTAGAGCGGGCGGCGCATCTGGCGGGCGCGCTCGCCAGTCATCAGGGACGACTTGGAGAGGTCGGCGCGGGTGATGGGGAAATCATCGGTGGAGGCCACCGGGCGGCCTTCGGCATTGAACCAGGTGACGCGATAGAACTCGCGGTTGTTGCGCAGCAGGGCGTTCAGGCGGCTGCGGAAATGCTCCTGGTGCAGGCGGCCATTGGTGATCTCGCGGCCGATGATGCGCATGCTCTCGTCGTCGCGGCTCAACTGGAAGCGGATCGCCTGTTCCACCCAGAGCGAATCGGCAATGAGCTGCTCCAGCCGTTCGCTGGCTTCCATCTGCTGCGCCTGGCGCGGCAGCCAGATCAGCGTGGCCAGGAACAGGCACACCAGCAGGAAGGGGATCAGCCAGCGCATGGTGGTCTTGCGGCCCGAGGCGCGCAGCTGCGAGGCGGCGCTGGGCTGGGGAGCGATCGGTGGCGGCGGGATGGATTTCATGACGCCGCCAGTGTAGCGGCCGTGCCGGGCTTGCGCCAGCATCCCGGTCGATGGGAATGCCAGCCCGTGAGACCTGGGGACATTGTGGTTAACCACACTTGCCCCGTTTTGGTGATGCTAGGCAAAATGCGCCGGCATTCGTGGACCGCGCCAGTTCCAATAATAATTAGAACCCATTTCATAAATAGGCGTGAGATGCGTTCTGCCCAGAAAGGGCGCTGGCAAGGCGCGCGACGCGTCGTGTGGCGGTGCCACACGCAAGGAGCGCAACGCGGCCAGCGCCCTTTCTGGGCAGAACCCGGAGGGAGCGGCCCGTTTGGGCGAATTGCTGCGTTACGAATTTGGGTCAAGACGCCCAGTCTTGACCCAAATTCGCGCCTTGCACTTCATCCCAAACGGGACTCGCTCGCACTCACGCCTATTTATGAAATGGGTTCTAAGAAAATCCAATAAACGATTTACACCTCACTGGGGAGACAAGCATGAAACTGAAGTCCATCCTGCTGGCCATGACGGCTGCAGCCATCGTCAGCACCAACGCCTTTGCGCAACAGCCCATCGTCATCAAGTTCAGCCACGTGGTGGCCAACGACACGCCCAAGGGCAAGGCTGCCGAACGTTTCAAGGAACTGGCCGAGAAGGCCACCAAGGGCCGCGTGAAGATCGAGGTCTATCCCAACAGCACCCTGTACAAGGACAAGGAAGAACTGGAAGCCCTGCAACTGGGCGCGGTGCAGATGCTGGCGCCCTCGCTGGCCAAGTTCGGCCCGCTGGGCGTGAAGGAATTCGAGGTCTTCGACCTGCCGTATATCTTCCCGACCAAGGAAGTGCTGTATCGCGTGACCGAAGGTCCGATCGGCAAGGATCTCTTCAAGAAGCTGGAGCCCAAGGGCATCACCGGCCTGGCATACTGGGATAACGGGTTCAAGGTGATGTCGGCCAACAAGCCGCTGCACCACCCGGCCGATTTCCGTGGCCTGAAGATGCGCATCCAGTCTTCCAAGGTGCTCGACGCACAGATGCGCGCACTGGGCGCCAACCCGCAGGTGCTGGCCTTCTCCGAGGTCTACCAGGCCTTGCAGACCGGCGTGGTCGATGGCACCGAGAACCCGCCTTCGAACCTCTATACCCAGAAGATGCATGAAGTGCAGAAGCACGTCACCGTCTCCAACCACGGTTACCTGGGCTATGCCGTCATCGTCAACAAGAAGTTCTGGGATGGCTTGCCCTCTGACATCCGCACCCAGCTCGAAGGCGCGATGAAGGACGCCACCAAGTACGCCAACGCCATCGCCCAGCAAGAGAACGATGCTGCGCTGGCCGCCGTCGAGAAGACCGGCAAGACCACCGTCTACCGCCTCACCGACGCCGAAAAGGCTGAATGGCGCAAGGCGCTGCTGCCGGTACAACAGCAGATGGCCAGCCGCATCGGCAAGGACCTCATCGACGCGGTCAACAAGGAATCGGCAGCGCTGGGCCAGAAGTAAGCACGGCCACGCTGCCCCGGGCGCGCGCGCCTGCGCGAGCGCACAAGAACCAATAACAATCCAAACAACCTGAGCCACTGGCCGGTCCCGATGGGGCCGGCCTGCTGGCGCAAGGAGACATCATGAAGTTACTCGACCATCTGGAAGAGTGGCTGATCGCGTTCCTCATGGCCGCGGCCACCTTCATCATCTTCGTCGCGGTGGTCCACCGCTACGCCTCCGGCCTGGATATCCCCTGGCTGCAAGACCAGCTCATCCAGATCAACATGAGCTGGGCGCAGGAGCTGTGCATCTTCATGTTCGTGTGGATGGCCAAGTTCGGCGCCGCCTATGGCGTGCGCACCGGCATCCACGTGGGCGTCGATGTGCTGATCAACCGTCTGAACACCCCCTGGCGCAACAAGTTCGTGCTCTTTGGCCTGTTTGCCGGCGCGCTCTTCACCGGCATCGTCGGCACCTTCGGCGCCGAGTTCGTCTATGACATCGCCCAGCACGACAGCACCTCCGAGGTCATGGAAGTGCCGATGTGGATCGTCTACCTGGCCGTGCCGCTGGGGTCTTACCTGATGTGCTTCCGTTTCCTCCAGGTCGCGTGGAATTTCCACAGGACCGGCGAATTGCCCAAGCATGACCATGCCCACGTGGAAGGTCTGGACGAAGAAACCAGCGGAGGTAAAGCATGAATGCACTGATCATTTTCGTCTTGCTGTTCGCCCTGATGCTGACCGGGATGCCCATCTCGATCTCGCTGGGCCTGACGGTACTGACTTTCCTCTTCACCATGACCGAGGTGCCCATCCAGTCGGTGGCGCTGAAGCTGTTCACGGGTATCGAGAAGTTCGAGATCATGGCGATCCCGTTCTTCATCCTGGCCGGCAACTTCCTCACCCACGGCGGCGTGGCGCGGCGCATGATCAACTTCGCCACGTCCATGGTCGGCCACTGGCATGGCGGCCTGGCGCTGGCTGGCGTGCTGGCCTGTGCGCTGTTCGCCGCAGTGTCGGGCTCGTCGCCGGCAACCGTGGTGGCGATCGGCTCCATCATCCTGCCGGCCATGGTCAAGCAGGGCTTCCCCAACCGCTTCGGCGCGGGCGTGATCACCACCTCCGGCGCACTGGGCATCCTGATCCCGCCGTCCATCGTGATGGTGATGTATTCGGTCTCCACCAATACCTCGGTGGGCAAGCTGTTCATGGCGGGCGTGGTGCCGGGCCTGTTGCTGGCTTTCCTGCTGGGCGTGACGACCTGGTTCCTGGCGCGCAAGAACAATTACCCGCGCCTGAAGAAGGCCACCTGGGCCGAGCGCGCTGCAGCCTTCCGCAAGAGCGGCTGGGGCCTGTTCCTGATCGTCATCGTCATGGGCGGCATCTACACGGGCGTCTTCACGCCGACCGAAGCAGCGGCCATGGCGGCGGTGTATGCCTTCTTCATCGCCGTCTTCGTCTACAAGGACCTGACGTTGAAGCAAGTGCCCAAGGTCTTGCTGGACTCGGCTTCGATGTCGGCCATGCTGCTCTACATCATCACCAATGCGGTGCTGTTCTCCTTCCTGGTGACCAGTGAAAACATCCCGCAGGCGATGGCGGCATGGATCACCGATTCGGGCCTGGGACCGATCACCTTCCTGCTGGTGGTCAACATCCTGCTGCTGCTGGCCGGCAATGTCATGGAGCCTTCGTCGATCGTGCTGATCCTGGCGCCGATCCTGTTCCCGGTGGCCATGAAGCTGGGCATCGATCCGGTGCACTTCGGCATCCTCATCGTGGTCAACATGGAAGTGGGCATGTGCCATCCGCCGGTGGGCCTGAACCTGTATGTGGCCTCGGGCATCACCAAGATGGGCATCACCGAGCTGACCATTGCGGTCATGCCGTGGCTGTTGACCATGCTCGGTTTCCTGGCCCTGGTGACCTACTGGCCGGCCCTGTCGCTGTGGCTGCCTAACCTGATCTATAACTGATCGGTGGGAAATGGGCCGACCCCGCGCCGACCTCGCGCAGCAGCGCGGGGTCGGCTTCATCAGATGTCTGTTGAGTTGCTGAAAAGCATGTTGTTTTTGCCCTGAAAAAGTGCTTTGAAAGCGCGCAGAGTGCTGCTAAAGTGCGGGCTTCGCTGAAACGGCAAACGGTCATTGCCGACCCAGCAATCGAATAGAGCAGTCTTGTTTTTGGTTCATTGTTGTTGATGTACGCGCCTGGCCGGCGACCCTTCCGAATCATCGGAACGGCGCACCCGGGCGGCACCGGATACAAAGCGGGTGGTGCATAACAAACGGTATCGATACCGGGAAACTGAGGAGACGTGCATTCGATTGAAGCCGTTCAAACGGCCGGGAATGCATCAGGAGTATTTTGAAGGCGCATCTGCGGATGCGCCTTTTTTCTTTGTGCCGCGCGGTCTTGGTTGCGCTTGTAAATCGTTTATACGGTTTATATGTTTTTTGCGCGCTGCCTCAATCCGTCAGCCCACCACACGCTCCCCGTGCGGTGTGGACACCACGGCACGCAGGCTGGCCTGCTTTCCTTCCTTCAAGACAATGCGCGCATCGGCCAGCCCGATGGCCTGCCAAGCGGCTTGCAGTTGCTGGGCAGCGGGATGTTCCAGGAGCAGTTGCTGCAAGCGGCAGCCACGGTCGGGCAGGGCAGTGGCCGGGTGCGGCTGGCTGAGCCACTGGATCAGGGAGGGCATCACGCCGTCGCAGGCCAGCGCACCATCGGCGGCAATGGTGATGAGCCAGTCCAGCGCACCCCGGCTCATGGGTTCGATCATCCCCGGTGAAATGGGGCTGGCCGCCACCGCAGCCGCGATATCGCTGGTGCGCGCCACCCAGTGCGCCAGGCGCGGGACGGCAGCCTTGGTCAGTTGATCCATGCCGAACCAGCGTGGCCGCCCTGGCGCATCGGCGTTGGGATCGATGGTGATGACTTCCAGATAGAAGCCTTCGCCCAGCGACAGCAGCGCATTGTGCGTACCCAGCCGCACGTGCTGGCCACCGATGCGCGGGGCCATGGAAACGCCCAGGCACTGCTCGACCCAGGCCATGCCGGATTTGAGTGTGGGGGCGGTGATGACCAGGTGGTCGGGGGCGGTGTGCAAGCCGATGGTGCTCATGCGGTCTCCAGGAAGTTTTGCCCGATGGTATCAAGCCTGCACATGAATTGCTTACAATAGGGCCCCAGGCCCGTGCCGCGTTTGCCCTGTTTGCTCCGCCTTCCGATGACCCAAGCTGACTCCCCGTTGACCGCCCTGTTCTCCGCCGTGGTGCATACGCCCTTCGGCGGCATGGGCGTGCGCACCGAGGCCGGCGCCCTGGTCGAGATGGTCTACCTGCCGCCGCACTACGCCGAGAAGGACGCCACCGACGCCGTGGCTGCGCAGGCCGTACAGCAGATCACGCACTATCTGGCTGACCCCGCCTACCGTTTCGACCTGCCGCGGCTGAGCGTCGGCAGCGCCTTCCAGCAGCGGGTCTGGCAAGCCATCATGGCCATTCCCTGTGGCCAGGTACTGACCTATGGCCAGGTCGCCAAACGCATCCAGTCCGCACCGCGCGCGGTCGGCCAGGCCTGCGGGGCCAACTGGTACCCACTGGTCATTCCCTGTCATCGGGTGACCGCTGCCGGTGGGCTGGGCGGCTTTTCGCATCACGACGCCGAGGATGGCTTCCACCTGGAGGTCAAGCGCTGGCTGCTGCGCCATGAAGGCGTGGCCGGATACTGACGCATACGCATGGGACGCACCACACCAAAGATCGAGGCTCCGGCCGTGAGCCGTGAAGCCATCGACGAATTCTGCGACAGCCTGTGGCTGGAAGATGGCTTGTCCAAGAACACGCTGGAGGCCTACCGGCGCGACATGACCCTGTATGCCCACTGGCTCTACCAGGAGCGCGCCAAGGCCCTGTACGAGACGCAGGCCGAGGACCTCAACGCCTACTTTGCGGCGCGCCACGATCAGACCAAGCCCAGCTCTTCCAACCGCCGCCTGGCGGTGTTGAAACGGTTCTTCCAGCTGGCGCTGCGCCAGCATCACGTGGCCGCCGATCCCTGCCTGAAGCTGCGCTCGGCACGCCAGCCGCAGCGTTTTCCCAAGACCCTCTCGGAAGGCCAGGTCGAGGCCTTGCTGGCCGCGCCGGATGTGTCCACCCCGCTGGGATTGCGCGACCGCGCCATGATCGAGCTGATGTACGCCAGCGGGCTGCGGGTCTCGGAACTGGTGTTGTTGAAGAGTATCGAGGTGGGCATGAACGAGGGCGTCCTGCGCGTGACCGGCAAGGGCAGCAAGACCCGCCTGGTGCCGTTTGGCGAGGAAGCCGGCAGCTGGCTCATGCGCTACCTGGCCGAGGCGAGGGCGCAGATCCTGCAGGGGCAGGTCGACGATGCCTTGTTCGTGACCGCCCGCGGTGGCCCGATGACGCGCCAGATGTTCTGGACCCTGATCAAGAAATATGCGCTGCAGGCGGGCGTGACGGCGCGCCTGTCGCCGCATACCTTGCGCCACGCCTTTGCCACCCACCTGCTCAACCATGGGGCCGACCTGCGCGTGGTGCAGCTGCTGCTGGGTCATGCCGACATCTCCACCACCCAGATCTATACCCACGTCGCCCGTGAGCGCCTCAAGCAACTGCATGCCGCACATCACCCCCGCGGCTGATCTTTGCGGCATAATGTGCGCCCATGACGGCCCGGCCCGGCCTGTGTGGCCGGTCAGCCGCCGTCAGGAAGAATACCGATGAGCGCCAAGAAAGAACACATCTCCGAAACCCCGGCCACGCAATTCCTGCGCAAGCAGGGCGTGGCATTCACCGAACATCCTTACGACTACGAGGAGCACGGCGGCACCTCGGTGTCCTCGCGCGAGCTGGGCGTGGACGAGCATGCGGTCATCAAGACCCTGGTGATGCAGGACGAGGCCGCCAAGCCGCTCCTGGTGCTCATGCACGGCGATTGCAAGGTGTCGACCAAGAACCTGGCGCGCCAGATCGGCTGCAAGTCGGTCGAGCCCTGCAAGCCCGAGGTGGCCAACCGCCACTCGGGTTTCCTGATCGGCGGCACGTCGCCCTTCGGCACCCGCAAGGCCATGCCGGTCTATGTCGAGTCCAGCATCCTGGAACTCGGCAAGATCTATATCAATGGCGGGCGGCGCGGCTTCCTGGTCGGCATCGACCCGGCCGTGATCCTCAAGGTGCTGCCGGCCAAGCCGGTCCAGTGCGCCCTGGCCGACCCGGCCTGACCAGAACCCCGAGACAAGAAAGAACGCATTCATGTACAACATCCTCTTCGCCATCGGCGCCTACCTGATCGGCTCGCTATCCTTCGCGGTGCTGGTCTCCAAGCTGTTCGGCCTGTCCGATCCACGCACCTATGGCTCCAAGAACCCGGGCGCTACCAACGTCCTGCGCAGCGGCAACAAGAAGGCCGCCGCGCTGACCTTGCTGGGCGATGGCTTCAAGGGCTGGCTGGCGGTGTGGCTGGCGCAGAAGTTCGGCCCGCACTATGGCGTGGATGACACCGGTATTGCGCTGGTGACATTGGCGGTGTTCCTGGGCCACCTGTGGCCGGTGTTCTTCCGCTTCGTCGGCGGCAAGGGCGTGGCCACCGCGCTGGGCATCCTGCTGGCGCTGGACATATGGCTGGGCCTGGCCACGCTGGCGACCTGGCTGGCGGTGGCCTTCGCCTTCCGTTATTCCTCGCTGGCGGCGCTGGTGGCGGCCTTGTTCGCACCCTTCTACTACGGCCTGCTGTTCGGCACTACCGACGGTATCCTGCTGGCCGTGGTGGCCATGGCGGCGCTGCTGATCTATCGCCACCGCAAGAACATCGGCAATCTGCTGGCGGGCAAGGAAAGCCGGATTGGGGATAAGAAGAAGGCTGGCAAGTAAGTTAGGCAGCCGGGAAAGCGGAAGAAAAGGAAGTAGAGGTAGTAAAGGAAAAGAAGGGTCGCAATCTGCATTGCGGCCCTTTTTGTTTATATCGTTTAAATGATTTCCGGGGTGTTCGGAACGGCTTGCTTCTGAGGCGGCCGCAACTCATCCAGCGGCCAGCGCGGTCGCACGCTGAAGCCGTATTGCTTGCGCGCCGCACCCGGTTCCTCGCGCAGGCGCATGGCGCCGGCGAAGGCGATCATGGCGCCGTTGTCGGTGCAGAACTGCAACTCCGGATAGAAGACTTCATAGCGCCGCTTGGCCGCTGCCGCATTGAGGGCTGCGCGCAACTGCGCATTGGCGCCCACGCCGCCGGCGATGACCAGGCGCTTCAGGTTGGTCTGCTTCAGCGCCGTCATGCACTTGGCCACGAGCACGTCGACGATGGCGTCGACGAAACCGCGCGCGATATTGGCCTTGTCCTGCTCGCAGATATTGGTGCTCTGCTGCTTGACCACGGTGAGGACCGCAGTCTTCAGGCCCGAGAAACTGAAGTCGAGATTCTTGGAATGCAACATCGGACGTGGTAACTGGTAGGCGTTCGGATCGCCAAATTCGGCCAGCCGCGAAATCGCCGGTCCACCCGGATAGCCCAGGCCCAGCAGCTTGGCCGACTTGTCGAAGGCTTCGCCGGCCGCATCGTCGAGGGTCTCGCCCAGCAATTCATAACGGCCCACGCCATCGACCCGCATCAACTGCGTATGACCGCCCGAGACCAGCAGGGCGATGAAGGGGAAGCGCGGCGGTTTGCTCGCCAGCAACGGTGACAGCAGGTGGCCCTCGAGGTGGTGGATGCCCAGCACCGGCTTGTCCAGCGCCAGCCCCAGCCCGCAGGCCACCGAAGCGCCCACCAGCAGCGCACCGGCCAGGCCAGGTCCCTGGGTATAGGCGATGGCGTCGATGTCCTGGGCTTGCACCTGGGCATCGGCCAGGGTTTGCCTGAGCAGGGGAATGGCGCGGCGGATGTGGTCGCGCGAGGCCAGTTCCGGGACCACGCCGCCATATTCCTGATGCATGGCAATCTGCGAATGCAGGGCATGGGCCAGGAGGCCGCGCTCGGTGTCGTACAGAGCAAGGCCGGTTTCGTCACAGGAGGATTCGACGCCGAGAACTAACATGGGAATGGACTCAATGAAGCGGCCGGGCTGCCCCCTTTGACAGGCGGGAGGCAGGCGCGGCAAAGGCGCTATTGTAATGGAAAGCCCGGCCGGACATCCCCGCGCTGTGGGGCGCGGCGGTTTTGGTGTACCCTTCGGCCATGCAAAACAATGCCCATACTCCTGCTCCGGCTGCGGCCGTCGAGCCTGCTTCCGGTCTTTCTTCCCATGCTGCTTTCGTGGCCGCGCCTTTCATCAAGGAAATCGGCCGTGGCAAGGATGGCGCGCGCAGTCTGTCGCGCCAGGACGCCCGGACCATGTACCAGGCCATGCTCGATGGCCGTGTCAGCGATCTGGAGCTGGGGGCGATCCTCCTGGCCATGCGCATCAAGGGCGAGTCGGTGCAAGAGATTGCCGGTTTCCTCGATGCCGCCGAGGCCTCCATGCCGGCGCTGCGCGCCCCGGCGGGGCCTTACGCGCCGGTGGTGCTGCCCAGCTACAACGGCTCGCGCAAGATGGCCAATCTCACCCCGCTGTTGTGCATGCTGCTGGTGCGCCGGGGCGTGCCGGTGCTGATGCACGGCGTCACCCATGATCCGCAGCGTGTCACCAGCGCCGAAATCTTCACAGCCCTGGGCCAGCCGCACGCCGCCAGCATCGAGCAGGCCCAAGCCCTGATGGCGGCCGGCCAGCCAGCCTTCGTGCCGATCACCGTGCTGGCCCCGGCCATTGCGCGCCTGCTGGGCATGCGCCGCATCCTGGGGGTGCGCAACTCCACCCATACCGTGGTGAAGATCATGCAACCCTTCGCGGGGCCGGCCTTGCGTCTGACGTCGTACACCCATCCCGAATACCTGGAGATGCTGACCGACTACTTCAGCAACGCCGCGCCGCCTGAGCGCGGCGACGCCTTCCTCATGCGCGGCACCGAAGGCGAGACGGTCGCCAATGCGCGCCGCGCCCAGCGCATCGACTGGTTCAGTGGCGGCACGCGCACCGTACTGGTGGAAAAACAGAGCGTGGCCGAAGAACTGCCCGATCTGCCCGAGGGACAGGATGCCGCCGCCACCGCGGCCTGGATCCGCGAGGTGCTGGAGGGCCAGCGACCGGTGCCGGAAGCCATCGCCGAGCAGGTCGAGCACTGCGTGGATGTGGCGGCACGATTACGTTGATTTTTTGTTGCGCAGCGTGGATGATTCACCACACCCTATCCTGCCGCGCGGGAAGCTGACACATTGACAGCATCGCTGCACAAGACCTGTCAGCAATGGTCAGTAAAAAAACGCTGGAAACAATGCCGGCGCTGCGGCATGGAGATGGAGGCGGAAAGAAGAGGATGGGGTTGATCCCAGGGAACGGGATCGTACAGCGCAGAGGAGCGAAAGAAAACGCGTCCGATCAGTCAGACGCGTCAAGCGCGGGAGCGGCGTCGGGTGGGGGCCTTGGCAGGAGCAGCGGCCTTCTCGACGGTGCTGGCGGCGACCTGGGCGAAGGCGAAGATCACTTCCTTGACGACCTTGCGTTGTGGCGCAGGCAGGTTGATGAAGGCCTCGAAGGCTTCGCGTTCGCGGTAGCCGATGGCTTCTTCCCAGCGCGCGCGGCGCTTGTCGATGCGCTTGCCGATCTCTTCGCCGAAGCGCAGATGCTGTGGAGTAACGATGAGCCACTCGGCCAGGGTTTCGAGCTTGTCCTGCTTGGGCATGGACTCGCCGAGCAGCCAGCGTCGCACGCCGTGCAGCGTCATCGGCTTGCCCCAGTAGCGCAAATTGAATTCCCGTTCCAGAACGGCGGGCTTGGGTTCGTATCCTGCTTTTTCCATCGCGGTGCGCAAGCGCTTGGCGAATTTTTGATTGGCGGTTTCCATGGTTTCGAAGGTACTTTGAGGTAGAGCTTTCCGGGGTACGTTTGCATTTGGGATGAGTTACGCAGCAAACGTGATTTATACTCACCAGCTGGGATGAAGTCGCCATCGGCGTCCATACGACCCCATGGAAAGCTGCGCCAGGCAAGGCCGGCGAGCGTTTGCAGCGAGCGGAAAGGTGGCCATGCGCAAGTCTCCGATGCGATGGGGGAACACCTTGTACGATGGTGCAGGTTCGTGCGAACGCAGTGCCGCATGTCAGGTCATCAGGCCACTTCAAGTACGTCAGTGACTTGCGCCGTGATGGTGCGACAGGGGCATGCGCTGGACCGGCGCTTGTTCTGCAGGCGTCCTCGTTGGGGTTGGACTATTGTTAGTCCAGATGGCTGACGGCGTCAGCCCTTATTGATGTTTTTTTATTTTCTGTGTCTGTAGCGACACAGCGCAATGCGGCGCAAACCAGCGCCGCAGCGGGGGCAGGGCGGTTTCGGCAGGGGCCGGCGCGTTAGAATGGCGGCGCACCTTCAGGGGGATATCACTGATGCTGCAGGTGGGTAACCTAAAGTTTTCCCATCCTGCGAGGATGGTGTGGATCCGCCAGACCAGTCCGCCATGTGGTCGGGGCTGGGTCTGGCCGCTGAGCGCGGATCGCCGGCCGGATTTGCTGCAAGTCAGGACAAGCCGAACAATCAAAGAAGCAAACGGCGTCCTTGTGATAAGTTTCAGTGATTTTTATCGCTTTTCAGTTACGTAACTTTTAAGTACTTTTTCCGGACCGGAAAGGTCCGGGATGGAACGCGGCGACCCGTTGCGCAGCAACGGTGGATCGACTGACGTCCGCACACCCGCCAGCCAATGTTGCCGGCCCGGGTGCACCGGGCGGAATGGCCGCGCTACCGTACAGGCGCATCTCCCGCGGGCTCCCAGCGATCGCCCGCGAGGAGATGGGCAATCGTTCCGGGTTTGTCCATGTCAGGTTCATTCCATTTCCTGCTGTTGGCCTTTGCGGTGCTGGTGGCCAGCCTGTCGGCCTATGCTGCGCTGGAAGTCTCCGAGCGCATGGTGATGCAGGAATCCCAGCATCGCCGCCTGTGGCTGTCGGTGGGGGCGGTCGTGCTCGGCCTGGGCGTGTGGGCCACGCTGTTCCTGACGGTGGCGGCGCTGGGCTTGTCGATGCCGGTCGGCTTCGATATCCGGCTGACCGTGCTGGCGCTGTTGCTATGCCTGGGCAGCGCCTTCTACCTGATGCACCTGTCCGGCTTGCGGCGGCCCCATCCGAGCCGGCTGGCCATCGGCGGCCTGTCCATCGGCGCGGCCATCAACGCAGCTTTCCATATGGCGCTGGCCGCCATGCAATTGCTGCCGGCGCTGTTGTACCAGCAGGTCTTGCTAGGCCTGGCCTTGCTGCTGACCGAACTGATCGGGGTCTTCATCGTCGCCCTGTTTTCGGCCAGCAATGGCCGCAAGCCCAAGGCCGGCTCGCTCAATTCGCAGCAGACCCGGCGGGTGCTGGCGGCGTTGCTGGTGGGGCTGGGCCTGGTCGCTGCGGCCACGGCTGGCCTGCGTGCGCTGGTCATCGCGCCGCACACGCAGAGCTTGGCGGTGGCCAGCCTGCTGCGCGAGCACCTGGTCAACGGCATCGTCTTCCTGGCTTTCCTGGCGATGGCGCTGGCGCTGGTGATCAGTGGCGTGCAGCGCAACCAGGTCTTGAAGCGCATCGTCGGCCGCACCAATGACAAGCTGCTGCATTTCGCCACCCACGACGTGCTCACCGGCCTGCCCAATCGCGCCTTGCTGGCCGACCGCATCCAGCACGCGGTGGAGGTGGCACGCCGCAACGGCAAGACCTTTGCGGTGCTGTTCATGGACCTGGATGGTTTCAAGGCCATCAATGATTCGCTCGGCCATGCGGTGGGCGATGGCCTGCTGGTGGCGGTGGCGCAGCGCATCCGGCAATGCCTGCGCGGTGAAGACATGGTTGCGCGCATCGGCGGCGACGAGTTCGTGGTGGTGGTGGGCAACCTGTCCTCGCCGGATGTGGTGGAGCAGTTGTCGGAAAACATCCTCGCCGCCCTGCGCCAGGATTTCCAGATCGATGACGCCACCCTGCGCGTGACCTCCAGCATCGGCATCGCCGTCTATCCCAATAGCGGCGACAGCGTCGATGCATTGATGAAGAATGCTGATGCGGCCATGTACGAAGCCAAGCAGAGCGGGCGCAATACCTATCGTTTCTTCGAGCCGGCCATGCATGCCAGCGCCATGCGTCACCTGCAGGTGCGCCAGGCGCTCCAGCAGGCCATCGACGAGCAGCAGTTCCGCCTGCATTTCCAGCCCAAGTACCGTGGCGCGAGCAAGGAGCTGACCGGGCTGGAAGCCCTGCTGCGCTGGACCCATCCGCAACTGGGCGAGATGGCCCCGACCGAATTCATCCCCATTGCCGAGCGTTCCGGCCAGATCCTGTGCATCGGCGACTGGGTGCTGCAGGCGGTCTGCGAACAGATCGCCCGCTGGGATGCGGCAGGGATGAAGCCGGTGAAGGTGGCCCTGAACCTGTCGCCGTTGCAGATGCGCACCGATCTGGTGGCGCGCATCGTGGAACTGGTGGGGGCGGCGGGCATTGCCCCGCAACGGCTGATGTTCGAGATCACCGAGACGGCGGCGATGAAGGATGTGGAGCGCAGCCAGCGGGTGATCGGCGAACTGCAAGCGCTGGGCTTCGATATCGCCATCGATGACTTCGGCACGGGCTATTCCAGCCTGGCCTACCTGGCGCAGTTCCACTGTCGCCAGATCAAGATCGACCGCTTCTTTACCTCGCGCCTGGATGGCGATGATCACTCCGGACGCGCCATCGTGGCCGCCATCATTGCGCTGGCCCATGCCTTGCAGATGGAGGTGGTGGCCGAGGGCGTGGAAACCGAAGGGCAGTTGCGCGAGCTGCAACTGCTGCACTGTGATCAGGTGCAGGGCTTCCTGCTGGGGCGTCCGGCGGAAGCGCCCAGCGTGCCGGGGCTGGTCCAGGCCAGCAACGATGACCTGTTCGGCGCGGCGGCTGGCGCGAGCGCCGTGCTCAAGCTGGAGCGTTGAGCCAGCGGCGCTGGATGTGGCGCAGGTAGTAGAGCAGGCCGATCCCGACTAAGCCCAGGCTGGCGCTGTTGGCCAGCCAGAAGCCGGCCGGTCCCAACAGGTTCGGCGGGGTCAGCCCGAGCGGATCCAGGCCGAGCAGATAGCCGCCGCCCAGTCCCACGCCCCATAGCGTGACGGCATAGATCACGGTCGGCACCACCGCCACCTTGTAGGCGCGCAGCACGAAGGCGGTGGTCACCTGCAGGGAATCGAAGAGCTGGTAGAAGGCGATGTAGAGAAACAGCGGCAGCGCTGCGCCGATGATGAGCGGATCAGGTGTATAGGCGCGGATGATCTGCCCGCGCAGGCAGTAGACCACCAGCCCGACCAGCACCGACAGCGCGATCGCCAGGCGGATGCCGGCATTGCCGATCTTCTTGGCCACCGCAAAGTTGCCGCCGCCAATGGCTTGCGCCACCAGGGTGCTGGTCGCGCTGGCAATGGACAGCGGCAGCATGTAGAGCACCGTGCCGACATTGGCGGTGATCTGGTGTCCGGCCACCGGCACCGCACCCAGGCGCGCGATGAAGACGGCCATCAGGGTAAAGGCGGTGACTTCGATGAAGTAGGACATGCCGATGGGAATGCCCAGCCACAGCAGCCGTCGCAGGGTCTTCCAGGAAGGGGCGACGAAACCGCGGCCGAACAGCTTCAAGGGGCGATACACCGGCAGGCGCGCCACCAGCAGCCAGGCCGCCAGCATCATCAGCCAGGCGATCAGGGTGGTGGCGATGGCGCAGCCGGGGCCGCCAAAGGCCGGCAGGCCCAGGCCGCCGAAGATCAAGAGGGCGTTCAGCGGCAGCTTCAGCAGCAGGCCGCAGACCTGGATGGCCATGACCATCTTGGGGCGGGCGATGGCGGTGTTGAGCGCGGAATAGACGCGGAAGAACAGCGTGGCCGGCAGCGCCAGCGCTTCGATACGCAGGTACAGCGTGGCCTTTTCCACCAGCTCCGGCGAGGCCTTGGCCACGCTGAGAAAGAGCGGCGAGAACATCAGCACCAGCGCGCCGATGACTGACAGGAACACGGCCAGCCACATCCCTTGCCTGACCTCGTCGCCGATCTCGTCGTGACGGCCGGCGCCGAAGAGCTGGCCGATGGTCGGCTGCAGCGCCTGCAGCACCCCCGACAGGCCCACGAAGACACTCACGTAGATCGATACCCCCAGCGCCAGCGCGGCCAGGTCCAGCGCCGAGAAGCGCGAGACCATCACGGTATCGATCACGCCATTGGCGATGAGCGCCAGCTGGCCGACCAGAAGCGGCCAGGCCAGCCGCGCGATGCGGCCGACGTGGTGACGGGAGGACAGGGCGGGCAGTTCAGTGGTCACGCGCAGGCAATCATGAGGGCCGCTCAGTCTTTGCTGCGGCGATAGAGGCGGAAGCGCTCGTCGCGGTCAGAGGGGCGGCGGCCTTCCCAGACCATGCGCCAGGCGCCGGGATACTGGCGCAGCATCAGCGCCGCGTCCTGGTTGCTGATGTCATCCTGCAGCAGCAGGTAGTCGCAGCGCTGGCCATGCTCATCGGCAAAGCGCACATTGCCGAAGTAGGCGAACGAGGCGCGCTGCGCCGGGCCGACATTGGTCTGCACGCACTGCTTGACCGAGCCCAGCTTGGACTCGATCTGCTCGGCCACGCCCGCATAGCTCTTGCCATAGTTGACCCAGGGCAGCCACAAGGTCATCAGCAATACCCAGCACAGGATCACGCCGCCCGAGGACAGCACCACGGCGCGCCACAGCACCGAGGGACGGCGCGAGATGCGCCAGTGGACCACGACGATCCAGGCGATGGTGGCGGCGATGGCGATGGCCAGCGAGATCCACGCAAAGCCCGGCTTGAAGCCCGGCGCCAGCTTGTAGGCATTGCGCGCGATCTGCGCGGGCCAGCCGGTTTCCTTGGCGATCCAGCCGATCCAGATGAAGGCCGCCGACGTGGTCAGGGTCATCACCGAGAACCAGTCCACTGCATTGATGGCGCCGCGCTTCATGGTCGGCAGGCCGAAGGCCGCCAGGATCGCCAGCGCCGGCAGCAGCGGCAGCAGCATGCCTTCTTCGCGGTGGATGTTCATCAGCACCAGCAGCGTGATGGGGATCAGGAAGGCCAGCGGCAGGGCGATATGCAGCGACCCCAGCTGGCGTCGCCAGGCGTAGAGCGCCCATCCCGCAAAGGGCCAGGCCGGCCAGGCGAACCAGACGCCGTACTTGCCCAGGAAGGCCAGCGTGGCCAGGGTGGGGACGTTCAACTGGTAGGTGTTCCAGCTCATCCAGAGTTCGAACTGGCCGGCGGCCTCGCTGGGGATCAGCGTATGCAGCGCCAGCAGCCAGGCCGCGCAGATGAGCAGCGCCAGCGGCAGGGCCAGGCCCAGCACCAGCGCTGCGGCGCGACCGTCCTTGCGCAGCGCCGTCAGCAGTACCAGCGCCAGCAGCACGCCCACCGGCAGCAGCCAGCCATAGGTCAGCACCAGCATGCCCAGCGCCAGGCCCAAGCCCAGCGCGTGGCGCACGCGATGCGCATCGAACACCCGCGCTGCGCCATACATGGCGTAGGCGACCAGGGCGATCTGCAAGGTCTTGGGGCTGGTCTCGTGGCTATGCAGCAGCAGGCCGAGGAAACCGAGGTAGATCAGGAAGGCGCCATCGGCCAGGGTGCGGCCGAAATCCTTGGGCTCGGGCTGGCCGCCAAAGGCCAGCTTGAGCGGCTGCGCCTCGGGGCGACGGCCCAGCAGGTAGGTGGTGTACCAGATCGAGAGCGACCCGACCAGGAAGCAGCCGATGGTGGAGACGCGCGCGGCCAGCGGATCGCCGAGCAGCCAGCCGAAGAGCTGGATGCAGATGGCGCCGAACCAGTAGGCCAGCGGACTTTCCGCCGGCAGCGGGAGTCCGGCCACATTGGGCGTCAACCAGTCGGCCAGATTGCCATGGGCCATGGTCCACATGATGCCGAAGCTGGTGGCATCCTCGTTCTTCCAGGGATCGCGGCCGATCAGGCCGGGCAGGATGTAGAGGAGGGCGAGCGCAAGCAGGGCCATGCGCGGAAGCGCGTTGGTCGCTGCGGCAGGAAGACGGACTGGCTTCATCAAGATCTTGTTGCTCTTGTTCTGGACTGCGGGGTTGGGTGGTCTTGCTTGCCGTGCGGGCTGGCTGCGCGGCATCGCTCGGGAGGGCGATTTCCGGTGTTATTTTTTTGCAGGCCCTATTGTGCAGGAATTCACCGTAAATAGTTGTTTCTGAGTGCGACAGCAGGTGCGCCACGACAAGGTGGGCCAAACAAAAAAGGCAGCCGGAGCTGCCTTTTTTGAGGGAAGTACAGATTACGCCTTCGAGACAGCAGTCTTCGAACCGACGGAACCGAACTTCTGGCGGAACTTCTCGACGCGGCCAGCGGTGTCGACGATCTTGTGCTTGCCGGTGTAGAACGGGTGCGATTCGGAGGACACTTCGATCTTCACCAGGGGATATTGCTTGCCTTCGAACTCAGCGGTTTCGCGCGTGCCGATGGTGGAGCGGGTGATGAACTTGAAGTCGTTCGACATGTCGTGGAACAGGACTTCGCGGTAATCCGGATGGATGCCTTCTTTCATGATTGCCTCAAGAGTAGTTTGGTAGCCAATCGCCACTTCGTCGGTCGCCTTGCTTCTTGACCCGATTGATGATCACTTGCCGGTTTGGAAAAGTCCGAAATTATACAGTGGAATCAGGGGCTTGGGTCAAGGCGGGCCACTGGCCGCAGGCCGTCGGCGTGGTTTTTCAGTTGAAAATACGTCGCTATTGTTGCTGTCAGGTCAATAAAAAACGGCATGTCCGATGAAGGACATGCCGTTTCCTGATCTTGCCAGCGGCGATGCTTAGTTGCCGCGACGCATCATGTCGAAGAACTCGGCGTTGTTCTTGGTGGACTTCATCTTGTCGAGGATGAATTCCATCGCCTCGATCTCATCCATGTCGTACATGAGCTTGCGCAGCACCCAGATCTTCTGCAGCTGGTCCGGCTTGATCAGCAGCTCTTCGCGGCGGGTGCCGGACTTGGAGAGGTTGATGGCGGGGTAGACACGCTTCTCGGCCAGGCGGCGTTCCAGATGCACTTCCATGTTGCCGGTGCCCTTGAATTCTTCGTAGATCACGTCATCCATGCGCGAGCCGGTTTCGATCAGGGCCGTGGCGATGATGGTCAGCGAGCCGCCTTCTTCGACGTTACGGGCCGCACCGAAGAAGCGCTTGGGGCGTTGCAGCGCGTTGGCGTCCACACCGCCGGTCAACACCTTGCCGGAGGCCGGGATCACGGTGTTGTAGGCGCGCGCCAGACGGGTGATCGAGTCCAGCAGGATGACCACGTCCTTCTTCATTTCGACTAAGCGCTTGGCCTTTTCCAGCACCATTTCGGCGACCTGGACGTGACGGGTGGCCGGTTCGTCGAAGGTGGAGGCGACCACTTCGCCGCGCACCGAGCGCTGCATTTCGGTCACTTCTTCCGGACGTTCGTCGATCAGCAGCACGATCATCACGGTGTCCGGATGATTGGTGGTGATGGCGTGGGCGATGTGTTGCAGCATCACCGACTTGCCCGACTTGGGCGAAGCCACCAGCAGGCCGCGCTGGCCGCGGCCGACCGGGGCGATCAGGTCGATGATGCGGCCGGTGATGTTTTCCTCGCCGCGCATGTCGCGCTCAAGCTGCAAGAGCTTGTTGGGATGCAGCGGCGTGAGGTTTTCAAACAGGATGCGGTGCTTGGAGGCTTCCGGCGGTTCGCCGTTGACCTTGTCGACCTTGACCAGGGCGAAATAGCGCTCGCCATCCTTGGGCGTGCGCACTTCACCTTCGATGGAGTCGCCGGTATGCAGGTTGAAACGGCGGATCTGCGAAGGCGAGATGTAGATGTCGTCGGTGGACGCCATGTAGCTGGCGTCGGGCGAGCGCAGGAAGCCGAAGCCGTCAGGCAACACTTCGAGGGCGCCATCGCCAAAAATCTGTTCTCCTGATTTTGCGCGCTTCTTCAGGATGGCAAACATCAGCTCCTGTTTGCGCAGGCGCGCAGCATTCTCGATGTCCAGGCTGATTGCCATTTCCAGCAAGGCAGAGACGTGCATCGCTTTTAGTTCTGATAAGTGCATATGAGTGTCCCGGGACGGGATAAGTAAAGGTGGGGGAGGGAGTTGCGTGGTGTGGATCTAGGATAAAGCCAGGCACCGTGTGCCGGGCGGACGGCAGCGCGAGCGCGCCGCCGCCGGATGTTACATCAGAATCAGATGTTGCTGTCGATGAACGAGACCAGCTGGCCCTTGGCCAGTGCGCCCACCTTCTGGGCGGCAGCCGCGCCGTTCTTGAACAGGATCAGGGTCGGGATGCCGCGGATGCCGAACTTGGCCGGGATGGCCTGGTTGGCGTCCACGTCCAGCTTGGCGATCTGCAGCTTGCCTTCGTATTCCTTGGCGACTTCTTCCAGGATCGGGGCGATGGCCTTGCAGGGACCGCACCATTCGGCCCAGAAATCGACCAGGACGGGTTTGTCGGACTTGAGCACGTCGGCTTCGAAGGAGGCGTCAGAAATATGTTTGATGATGTCGCTCATGGCATTTCCTCGGATGGAGGCTGTGTATAAGTGGTCAGTAAGTAATTAGCGCCGGTGGACAATACCGTATTGCCTGGCGTGAGCCATCAACGCTTCCGGAGTTGCTAGGTCTACGTGGAGTCGTTGCGCGCCGATTCAAGTTGTTTTGAAGCGCGGCAGGAGTAAGCGGCGGGGTACAGAGGCAATCATAACCCATTTTCGGCGAATGTGTAGATGGCGCTGGGGCAGCCTGTTGTCGCGCGTCATCAGCCGGCGTATCGGGCCTGCGGACGAGGCGGCAAGCGGCTTTGCCGGCCATCCATGGCTAAAAAAGGCGGCAGCGCCGCACGCGCCTGGCATACAATGCGCAGCAGTTTTAGCTCTGTTTTCCCTTGTGGCTGATTGAAAAAATCTCTTGATGCCAGAGAAAAATACAATCAGCCCCCCGCATTGAGGCCCGAGAACGCATGCTGTCCGCGACCGTACCGATTCCCCCTTCGCCCGATTTCTGGCAGCAGGCCGTGCGCCAGCTGCTGCATCCGGGACAGCCGCTGGGCCAGGCCTTGCAAGCGCAGGCGGGTGCGGCGCTGGATTTCTCGGGCGTGCAGTTGATGGTGCCGGCGTTTTCGCATGCGCAGAATTTCAAGGCCGCGCTGAGCCGCGAGTTACGCCGTCCCTATATCGCGCCGCGCATCAATACCCTCTCGGGCCTGTTGGCCATGCAGCCGCCCGGCGAGGACGCGCCACCTTCCGAGAGCGAGCGGCTCATGCAGCTCTATGCGCAATTACGCGAGCACGGCTGGCTCAAGAAGATGTTTTCGGCGCGCCGCAATGCCGACCTGCTGCCCTTGGCGCATACCCTGCTGGACTTGTCCGATGAGCTGAGCCTGGCGCTGCTGCCGGAGATCCGCGCCAGCGCTGGAGAAGACGCCATCGCCGGCCGCTGGACGCAGGCGCTGGCGCAACTGCTGGCGCCGCTGGCGCCGTCGGCGCACGCCATGCTGTCCGAAGAAGCGGCGCTGGTATGGCAGATATGGAAGATCCAGCTGGATGCGCGCGATCGCATCGTGCAGCGTTTCGACGCCATGCTGGACCTGGCCGCACGCGCCAGCCTGCCGCTGATCTGGGTCAGCCCGACCGAGCCGGAACCGCTGGATGCGGCCTTCCTGGCCGCCTATGCGCAGCACCAGCCGGTGCGCATCGTCACCCTGGACTGGAGCCGTGCAGCCATGGCGCCGCTCTATCCGCTCTACCTGTCGGCCTGGGGCGAGCTGGTGCGCGAGGAGGAGGGCCCTGCGCCGGCCTACGAGGAGTTCGCCGCATCAGCGCCACCCGAGGCATCTGCAGCAGCACCAAGCGCCTTGCCCTTGCTCTGCCCGGCGAGCGACCTGGAGAACGCCGCCGTACAGAGCGCCCAGATCGTGCTGCGCTGGCTGCAGCAGGGCAAGAACGAGATCGCCATCGTGGCGCAGGACCGCGTCACCGCGCGCCGCCTGCGCGCCTTGCTGGAACGCGCCCAGGTGTCGGTGGCCGACGAGACCGGCTGGAAGCTCTCCACCACCCGCGCCGCCGCCGCGCTGGCGGCCTGGAACGATCTGGTCTCGGCGCGCGGCGAGACCAATGCCTTGCTCGACCTGTTGAAGTCGCCCTTCGTCTTCCCCGCCGACCCCGGTCGCGCTGATCGCGTCATGCGTATCGAAGCGCGCTTGCGTCGCGCCAATATCGCCGGCGACTGGCAGGCGCTACAGACCGCCTTTGCCGACGCCCGCGATCCGGATGACCTGCAATGCATCCTCACCCTGGCGCGCCAGGCAGCCCGCTTCGGCGGCCGCAAGACGCTCTCGCAATGGTGCGAGACCCAGCGCAGGCTCTGCGAAGCGCTGGGCATGGATGCGGCCCTGCGCGAAGATGGCGCGGGCCAGCAGTGTCTGCTCATGCTCGATGAGATCGCCGCCGAGCAGGGCGCCTTGCAGGACCAATTCTCCTTTGCCGAGTGGCGGGCCCTGCTCAACCTGCGGCTGGACGCCACCTCCTACATGCCGCCCATCAAGGACCGCCGGGTCGTGATGCTGCCGCTCAATGGCGCGCGCCTGCGCCGCTTCGATGCGGTGCTGGTCATTGGCGCAGATGCCGCCCACTTGCCGTCGCCGCCGCAGGAAACCCTGTTCTTCTCCAACGCCGTGCGGCGCGAACTGAACCTGGCCACCCGCGCCACGCGCCAGCGCCAGCAGTTACGTGACCTGGTTGAACTGCTGTGCATCAATCCGGAAGTGGTGTTGTGCTGGCAGACCCACCAGGATGGCGAACCCAATCCGGTCAGCCCCTGGATCGAGCGACTGGAGCTGAAACTGGCGCAGCAGGGCGCGGCGCCCTTGCAGCGGCTGGAGTTGCCGCCGCCCGTGCAGCAGTTGCGGGCGCTACCTTCCAGCATGCCCGCGCCAAGCGCGCCGGACCTGTTGCCGCCGACGCTGTCGGCCAGCGGTTTCGGCAGTTTCCTGGCCTGTCCGTATCAGTTCTTCGCCCAGCGCATGCTGCGCGTGGCCGTCATGGATGAACTCTCGGAAATGCCCGAGAAGCGCGACTACGGCAGCTGGCTGCACGAAATCCTCTACAAGTATCACGCCCACCTGCGCGACAACGACACGCCCTTGCCGGCCCGTGCAGCGTTGCTGGCGCAGTTCTCGGAAGAGGTGTTCCAGCGCGAGATGCAGCGCCATCCGGCCGCACTGGCCTTCCATGCACGGTGGCAGAAGGTGATGCCGGCCTATCTGCTGTGGGCCAATGAACGCGAAGCCGAGGGCTGGCAGTTCGCCTTCGGTGAAGAGTCGCAATCGCAGACCTTGCAGTGGAGTGATGGCGGCATCGAACTGTATGGCCGCCTCGACCGCGTGGACCGCAATGAGCAGGGCCAGCGCGCCCTGCTCGATTACAAGACCCGCAGCGCCGCCAGCCTCAGGCAGAAGGTCAAGGAAGACGATGACCACCAGTTGGCCTTCTATGGCCTGCTGGCCGGTGGCGTGATCGAACATGCCCACTATGTGGCCCTCGAATTGGGCCCCGACAAGAAGACCGGCGACGCCGCCGCCCCCGATTTCGCCCGCAGACAGAAGATGCTCCAGCAACAGATCACGACCACCATGCAAGCCGTGGCGCACGGCGCGGCGCTGCCGGCCAACGGCATCGAATCGGTCTGCCAGTATTGCGAGATGCGCGGCCTGTGCCGCAAGGGAGCCTGGCTGTGAGCGCCGCCGAGCGAGCACCGGCGGCCTATGAGGTCAATGGCGAGGCCGTCGACGCGGCGGTCTTCACGCGCGCCGCCTGCGATCCGCGCCATTCGGTGGTGGTGGAAGCCTGCGCCGGCAGCGGCAAGACCTGGCTGCTGGTGGCGCGCATGCTGCGCTTGCTGCTCGCCGGAGCGCAGGCGCCGGAACTGCTGGCCATCACCTTCACCCGCAAGGCCGCGCAGGAAATGCGCGAGCGCCTGCTCGAACTGCTGCATGAACTGGCGTTGGCCGACGAAGCCGGCGCGGCGGCCCTGTTGCGCGAACGCGGCGTGGCCGAGCCCGATCTGCCACGGCTGCTGCCGCTGGCGCGGGGCTTGTATGAGCGCATCCTCTCCTCCGAGCAAAGCCTGTCCATCGACACTTTCCATAGCTGGTTTGCGCGCCTGTTGCAGATCGCGCCGCTGGCCTCGGGCGTGCCGTACGGCTACACCCTGACGGAAAAGAATGGCGAACTGCTCGATGAAGCCTATCGCCGCTTCATGCAAACGCTGCGCGAACCCGAGGGTGCGCACATCAAGGCAGCGCTGCTGGAACTCTATGAGCTGGCCGGCGACTTCAATGCGCGCCAGTTGCTCGACGCCTTCATCGACAAGCGCGCCGAGTGGTGGGCCGCCACCCAGGACGATGAGCAGGAAGGCGAAGAGGGCGCAGAGGAACACGCAGCGCCAGCCCCGCTGCGCTGGCTGCAGGCGCTGTGCGGCGCGGACGCGCAACGTGACGCCCGGCTGTCGCTGTGGGAAGAGCACGCGCTGGTGGCGCGCGCCAGCCAGCTGGCGATCCTGCTGGGACAGGGCGGCAGCGCCAACCAGGCGCGCGCCGTGGCCATCGAATCGGCATTGAGCGCCGGCCCGGCGCTGGAACATTTCGATGCACTCTATAGCCAGTTCTTCGACGACAAGGACAAACCGCGCAAGAACGGCAAGGTCAAGTCACTGCTGGCGGCTCTGGTACAGCACTTCGAGGCCAGCGAGGACGCTGCGCTGGTCGCCTTCGAAATGGAGTTCAACGCCGTCGGCGAGGCGCTGCGCAAGCTGCAGGGGCGCAGCAAGGAAAAGGACGTGCTGCAACTCAATGCCGCGCTCTTTACCGCCGGCCGCGCCTACCTGGCCTGCTACCAGGAAGTGAAGGCCGAGCAGCGCGTGCTGGATTTCGCCGATCTGGAATGGCAGGCCTATCGCCTCTTGCGCAACGAGGCCAGCGCGGCCTACCTGCAGACCCGGCTGGATGCGCGCTACAAGCACATCCTACTGGACGAGTTCCAGGACACCAATCCGCTGCAATGGTGCATCGTGCGCTGCTGGCTCGATGCCTATGGCGGCGATGCGGCGCAGCCCAGCGTGTTCGTGGTGGGCGATCCCAAGCAGTCGATCTATCGCTTCCGTCGCGCCGAGCCGCGGGTGTTCGTGGCTGCGCGCGAGATGTTGCGCGCCCAGGGCGCGGCCATCCTGCGCGCCAACCAGACGCGCCGCAATGCCACCGCGGTGGTCGATGTGCTCAATCGCTCATTCGTCATGGGCGGCAATCCGCTGTTCGCCCAGCAGACTACGCTAGGCCTTGCTGGAGGCGAGGTCTGGCGCTTGCCGCTGGCGCGGCCGGACGATGGTGCAGAAAACGTCAGCAGCGCCGACACCGATGCGGCCAGCGCCGCGCCCGAAGGGGAGCCGGAAGTCATCCCCTGGCGCAATCCGCTGACCACGCCACGCGGCGAAGAGGATGATGCGCGCCGCCTGCTGGAAGGGCTGGCGTTGGCGCAGGCCCTGCTCAAGGCGTATCGCGAAGTGCCGGTGGTCGAGGGCAAGGGGGCGCGGTCCATGCGCTGGGGCGACATCATGCTGCTGGTGCGCAAGCGCACGCACCTGGCCGCCTACGAGAGCGCCTTGCGCGCCGCCGGCATCCCCTTCATCTCCGACAAGCGCGGCGGCCTGCTCGAATCGCTGGAGATTGCCGACCTGATCGCGCTGCTGACTTTCCTCATCACGCCCAACGATACGCGGGCGCTGGCCCATGTATTGAAGAGTCCCATCATCAGCGCCACGGACGACGATCTGGTGCAGATCGCCCGTCGCGCCGCGCAGGCCGAGGGCGGCCACTGGTGGCGACAGCTGCAGGCCATGCAGCAGGAAGGCGCGGCCTCGGCCGCCCTGGTGCGCGCCGTGACGCTGTTGCAGCGCTGGCTGCTGGCCGCGCCCCACCTGCCGGTGCATGACCTGCTGGACATGATCCTGCACCAGGGCGAGCTGGTGGCGCGCTATGCGCAACATGCCTCGCCGCTCACGCGCAGCCAGACCCTGGGCAATATCGCTGCCTTCGTCGAGCTGTCGCTGAACATGGATGCGGGGCGGTATCCCAGCCTGCCCAAATTCATCGATGCACTGCGTGTCCTGCAGCGCAGCGCCGGCGGCGATGCCCCGGACGAGGCCAGCGTGGACGCCAGCGGCGACGCCGTGCGCATCCTGACCGTGCACAGCGCCAAGGGACTGGAAGCGCCGGTGGTGGCGATCCTTGATGCGAACCATAGCGATTCGGTGGAAGACAACCTGGGCATCCTGTGCGCCTGGCCCCAGGATGAAGATGCGCCCACGCACTTCTCCGCCTTTGGCCGTCGCAGCGAACGCGGCAGCGCGCGCGATCCGCTGTTCGAGGAAGAAGAAACGCTGCGCACCCAGGAAGACTGGAACCTGCTCTACGTGGCCGTCACCCGCGCCAAGCAATTGCTGCTGGTGTCCGGCGTGGCCGGCACGCGCGGTGCGGACGCGGGCGGCGTGGTGCAGGGCAGCTGGTACCAGCGCCTCTTCGCCAGCGATGCGCCGGTGCGCGAGATCAGCGAAGAAGCCGTCCATGGCGCCGAGGCCGCCGCCATCGAAGAGCGCTTCTCGCTGGCGCTCTTCGATCCGCGACCATTGCCGATGTCGCTCTTTGGCGCGCCCGCCGATGACCCGCAAGACGCTGTGCCGGCCCTCACCGCTGATGGCGCCTTGGTCAGCACCGACGCCATCGATGAAGGCGTGGCCCTGCACGCGCTGCTGGAACGGCTGACCCATGGCCATGCCTGGCCGCTGCATGTGCCATCGGCCAGCGTGCTGGTGCGCTGGCTGGGTATTTCTGCAGAGATGGCGCAGGTGGTCCATGCCCAGGCCCGTGAGGTGCTGGCGCAGCCGCAGCTGGAACGCTTCTTCAATCCGGCCCTGCATCGCTGGGCGCGCAATGAGATGGAGATCGTCACGCCCAATGGCCTCATGCGCCTGGACCGCGTGGTCATGTTCGACGATGAACTCTGGGTAATCGATTACAAGCGCCGCCTGCTCGACAGCGAGCGCGCCGACTATGCCGCGCAGCTGGGGCGTTATCGCAGCGCCCTCATGTCGGTGTTTTCTGACAAGCAAATCAGGTCTGCGCTGATTACTGCAGAGGGCGCGCTCATAGAGCATTGAGGCTCCCCCAACTTCCTTCTTCAACTCCATGCGCTGCGGATAAATTCCAGAAATTCAAAAACATCAGATCAGGAAATTAAAAAGATTCCGTTGTAATTTAAAGATGACGCATCGCGAAGAGTCATCGACGCGTCGGGAAGAAAGAACGAGCCAGTGACACCATCGGACAGCAAGGAATTCGGCATCGCCGGTTTTCTTCATCCCGATTTGTGAGTACACTCGACCCCGACCTCGCCGGGTAGTCACGCATCGCATCGCCGATCTCGCCACCCGGACTCACGCGATCCACGCAGGCGGCTCTGGGCATGGCCCATGTCCTGCGCGGTTTCAACAACCTAATCGTTACACAGGAGGAGATATGGAGTGGGCTCTTCCGTCTTTCACGCTCGCACAGACGCTGCAATGGAATGCCTTGCTGGTATTCGGCGGCTTGCTGCTGTTCGGGCTGATCGCGGGCTACGTAGTTTCCAAGTCCCCATGGGTGCCACGCATCACGGGTTATCTGCTGGTCGGTTTCCTGCTCGGATCGGGCGGCTTCAATCTGCTCTCCGGTGAAGTCCTCAAGGTCACCAATATCTTTGCTGACATCGCTGTCGCGCTGGTGGTCTATCAGTTGGGGCGCTATGTCGACATCGGCTGGCTGCGCCGCGAAAAATGGCTGATGATCACGGTGGCCGTCTCGGCGGTGCTGTGCTTCGGCTTCGTCAGTATCGCGCTGACCTGGTTCGGCACCGATTCGGTGATGGCCCTCTTGGGCGGCGTGATGGCCATTGCCACCGCTCCGGCGGTGGTGCTGGTGGTGCTGCGCGACCTCAAGGCAGAAGGCCAGGTCACGCGTCGCCTGGCCGCCATGACGGCGCTCAACAACTTCGTCGCCGTGCTGGCTGCTTATGCCTTGCTGCCGGTAATTGCGCATGAGGCTGGCACGCCGGTCTGGACGCTGATCCAGCACACCCTCTATTCACTGGTGGGCTCGGCCATCCTGGCCTACCTCACCTACTGGCTGATGATGCCGCTGGCGCGCCTGCTGGGCCGCGAGAACAGTTCGCAGTTCGTGCTGGTGATCTCGGTGATCGCGCTGGCCATCGGTGTGGCGCATGCACTGCATCTGCCGGTGATGCTGACCATGCTGATCTTCGCCATCCTCTCCAAGAACCTGGATCGCCAGTTCGACCTGATGGAGCTGGAGTTCGGCGTGGCCAACGAGTTGTTCGTGGTGATGCTCTTCGTCACCGTGGGCGCATCGATGAAGCTGTCGGACCTGGGCCTGTTGGGCTTCTCGGTGCTGATCCTGATTGCGGCGCGCTTCCTGGCCATGGGCCTGGGGATCTTCCTCTTTGCGCGCTTTGCACGCATGAACTGGCGGCAGGCCGGCTTGCTGACCCTGGGCACCTTGCCCATGACTGAAGTGGGCGTGGGCCTCATGCAGACCGTGTCGTCACTGTATCCGCACACCACGGCCAATGTCTTGCCGCTGCTGGCCGGCAGCATGGTGGTCCTGGAATTCCTGGGCCCGGTGGCCACGCAGTTTGCCCTGATCAAATCTGGAGAGAGTGGACGCGAATGAATACCGAGACACTGATCCGCAATGAACATGACAGCCCTGCCAGCCAGGCCCACGTGGCCGGCCCGCAGGGCAGCGCCGGCATCCTGCCGTTCGGTTCTTCCACGCCCTTTACCATGGGCATCGAACTGGAACTGCAACTGGTCAACCGACGCAACTACAACCTGGCCAGCGATGCGGTGGACCTGCTGAACTGGATCGAGCCACGCGATCTGCAAAAACAGATCAAACTGGAAATGACGCAAGGGATGATCGAGCTGAACTCGGGCATCCATACCCGCGTCGATGAACTGATCGAAGAGTTGAAGGGCTTGCGCGCCGCCTTGAACAAGGGCGCGCAATATCTCAACATCGACGTCTCCGGCGGCGGCGCGCACCCCTTCCAGCACTGGAACGAGCAGCGCATCACGCCCAGCGAACGCTTCCATTACCTGCACGAGAAGTACGGCTACCTGGCCAAGACCTTTACCGTGTTCGGCCAGCATATCCACATCGGCGTGGAGAACGGTGATGATGCGCTCTATCTGACCCACGGCTTCTCGCGCTACGTGCCGCACTTCATCGCCTTGTCGGCGGCTTCGCCGTTCTACCAGGGCGCCGATACCAAGTTCGATTCCTCGCGCAGCAACGTGGTGCGCGCCTTCCCGCTGTCGGGTACCGCTCCGGTGCATACCAAGTGGGCCGAGTTCGAGACCTACTACGATGAATTGCACCAGATGGGCATCATCGCCAGCATGAAGGATTTCTATTGGGACATCCGCCCCAAGCCCGAATACGGCACCGTGGAAATCCGCGTCTGCGACACGCCCCTGACCATCGAGCACGCCGCGCACCTGGGCGCCTACGCCCAACTGCTGGCGCGCTGGATCCTGACCGAGCGGCCATTCGTGGTAGGGGATGATTTCTACCTGCTGTATCAATACAACCGCTTCGAAGCCAGCCGTTTCGGCCTCAACGGCCAGCTGGCCTTGCATGGCGCCACGCCCTCGCAATCGCGCAAGCTGCCCATCTATGAGCACCTGTTGCAGCAATTGCAGTTGCTGGAGCCCTATGTGGCCAATGAGGCCGAGCAGCAGACCATCCTGCGCCTGCGCCGCATGGCGCATGACCGCCTCTCCGATGCCGCCTGGTTGCGCCAGATGTTTGCGCAGCGTGGTTCGCTCAACGACATGATGCGGCTGTCCTCGGAATTGTGGATGGGCGTGGAACCGCCGCCGTATTTCCAGTGATGGCCCACCAGGCTCACGGGTCCAAAGCTTGAGGCTTGGCTTTCCGGGCGATTGCAGAGCGCAAGGGAAGTCAGGAGGAAGAAGGCAGGAGGCTGGCGTCGCGAGATGCCGGCCTCTTGTCTTTTGGGGCGGGTATCGCCGACAATCACGGCTTTGAAGCGGCCTCGGGCTGCACCGAATGCGTGCCGGAGGAAGCATGAGCAAGACCAATCCCAATCATTTTGATGTCGCCATCATCGGCGCTGGCGCGGCCGGCATGATGTGCGCCGCCGTGGCCGGCCAGCGTGGCCGGCGCGTGGTGCTGATCGATCACGCCGGCAAGCTGGCCGAGAAGATCCGCATCTCCGGCGGTGGCCGCTGCAATTTCACCAACGTGGGCGCGGGGCCGCAGCACTACCTGTCGCAGAATCCGCATTTCTGCCGCAGCGCCTTGTCGCGCTACACGCCGCAGGATTTCATCGGTCTGGTCAAGCGCCACCGCATCGGTTTCCATGAAAAGCACAAGGGCCAGCTGTTCTGCGACGATTCCGCCGAAGACATCATCGCCATGCTCAAGGCCGAATGCGACGCCGGCAACGTCAGCTGGCGCATGCCCTGCACGGTGCAGGAGGTCGGCAAGAGCAGCGAGCACTTCCGCATCGCCACCAGTGCCGGCGAGATCCAGGCGGCCAGCCTGGTGATTGCGACCGGCGGCCTGTCCATTCCCAAGATCGGCGCGACCGATTTCGCCTATCGCATCGCCCGCCAGTTCGACCTCAAGCTGGTCGAGACGCGTCCCGGCCTGGTGCCGCTGACCTTCGATGGCAAGGCCTGGCAGTCACTGACCGAGCTGGCCGGCATTGCGCTGGAGGTGGAAGTGGAGACCGGCGCGAAGAAGGAGCGCGGGCATTTCCTCGAAGACCTCTTGTTCACCCATCGCGGCCTCTCGGGGCCTGCCATCCTGCAGATTTCCAGTTACTGGAAACCCGGCACCCCGCTGACCCTGAACCTGCTGCCGCAACTGGACGTGGCCGAGACGCTCATCGACGGCAAGGGGACCATCAAGAAGAACCTCGGCAATATCCTGGCGCAGTGGCTACCCAATCGCCTGGCCGAGGGCTGGCTCAAGATCAATGGCTTCGATGCCGGCGGGCGCATCGCCGACATGCCCGACAAGTCGCTCAAGAAACTGGGCGATTCGCTCAATCGCTGGGTGATCCTGCCCAGCGGTTCGGAGGGGTACCGCAAGGCCGAAGTCACCCTGGGCGGAGTGGATACCCGCGAGCTGTCGCAGCAGACCATGATGGCCAACAAGGTGCCGGGCCTGCATGTCATCGGCGAGGCCATGGACGTGACCGGCTGGCTGGGCGGCTACAACTTCCAGTGGGCCTGGGCCTCCGGTGTGGCGGCGGGTTCGGCGGTGTGAGAGGGATTTTTCCTTCGGCAGCCCTTGACTTCAGGTGAATCATCATCTTGACTGTGATAAGTGCCTGATTCTTATCCCTTTTTTACCGCGGGGGTGGAAAAAATGCCACGTTTGGCCTTCCAATCGGGTGCCAGTGCTGCTACAATCGCTTTCTTTGCTAATCCAACCTAACCTTTTTGGTTTGAATTTACATGACCACTATTCGCGTTAAAGAGAACGAGCCGTTCGAAGTTGCAATGCGTCGCTTCAAGCGCACCATCGAGAAGACCGGTCTGCTGACCGAACTGCGCGCACGCGAGTTCTACGAAAAGCCGACCGCTGAGCGCAAGCGCAAGCTGGCTGCTGCCGTGAAGCGTCATTACAAGCGCATCCGCAGCCAACAGCTGCCCAAGAAGCTGTACTAAGAATTTCTCGCCGCGCATTCGTGCGGCCGATGTGTAAACCCGCTCCGGTGTTGGTCCGCAGCGGGTTTTCGCATTTATTTCCGGCGTCATCTCCGGCGTCGCTGCGGATCAGGGTGCTTTCCTGGTTTTTCCTCTTTTGAGCCCCATATGAAGGAAAAAAGCAGCGATCCGGACTGGCGATAAGCCCATCCATGTTCTACGATCCTAAGGCCAGGCCGCGTGATTGCCGTCTGGAATACTGGATGCGGGATGGCGCCAGATCGCAGAATACTCATCCACCTCATCTTCGGAGTACCCCATGGGTTTGAAAGAGCAGATCACGGAAGACATGAAGGCCGCCATGCGCGCCAAGGATATGGGCAAGCTGGGCACCATCCGCCTCTTGACCGCCGCGATGAAGCAGAAGGAAGTCGATGAACGGGTCGAGCTGACCGACGCCCACGTGCTGGCCATCATCGACAAGATGGTCAAGCAGCGCAAGGATTCCATCTCCCAGTTCGAAGCCGGCGGCCGCCAGGACCTGGCTGATGTCGAGAAGGCCGAACTGGCCGTCCTCTCCACCTACATGCCGGCCAGCCTCTCGGACGACGAGATCAAGGCCGAGGTGCAGGCCGCCGTGGCCGCCACGGGCGCTGCCGGTCCGCAGGACATGGGCAAGGTCATGGGTGTGTTGAAGCCCAAGCTGGCCGGCCGTGCCGACATGACGGCCGTGTCCGCGCTGGTCAAGGCCGCGCTGGCTTCCTGAGCCGCGTCTTCCTGGCATTGCGCCTAGCCCCGACAGTTCAGCTACCCAGGTGATTCCTCAGTCGTTCATCCAGGACCTGCTCAACCGCGTCGACATCGTCGACGTGGTGGGACGCTACGTGCAATTGAAGAAGGGCGGGGCCAATTTCATGGGCCTGTGCCCCTTCCACAACGAGAAGTCGCCCAGCTTCACCGTCAGCCCCACCAAGCAGTTCTATCATTGCTTCGGCTGTGGCGCGCACGGTACCGCGATCAGTTTCCTGATCGAATATTCCGGCATGGGCTTCGTCGAAGCCGTCAAGGACCTGGCCCAGAACGTCGGCATGGTGGTTCCCGAGCGCGAAGACAGCATCCCCCTGGCGCAGCGCCAGGAGAAGCAGGCCAAGAGCATGGCCCTGTCGGACGTGATGACGCGCGCCAACGATTTCTACCGTCACCAGCTGCGCAGCGCCCAGCCGGCCATCGCCTATCTCAAGGGGCGCGGGCTGACCGGCGAGATCGCCGCCCGCTTCGGGCTGGGCTATTCGCCCGACGAGTGGGATAGCCTGCGCCAGGTTTTCCCCGACTACGACAACGAAGCCCTGGTCGAGTCTGGCCTGGTGATCGACAAGAGCGAGGAGGGCGGCGCTCATCGCAAGCGCTACGACCGCTTCCGCGGGCGCATCATGTTCCCCATCCGCAATACCAAGGGCCAGGTGATCGGCTTTGGCGGGCGGGTGATGGATGGCGGCGAGCCCAAGTACTTGAACTCGCCCGAAACGCCGCTATTTCAGAAGGGTAGCGAGCTGTACGGCCTGTTCGAGGCGCGCCAGGCCATCCGCGAAGCTGGCTATGCGCTGGTGACCGAAGGCTACATGGATGTGGTCGCGCTGGCCCAGCTGGGCTTCCCGCAGGCGGTGGCCACGCTGGGGACGGCGTGTACGCCGATCCACGTGCAGAAGCTGGTGAGGCAGACCGACCAGGTGATCTTCAGTTTCGATGGCGACAATGCCGGCCGCCGCGCCGCCCGCCGCGCGCTGGAAGCCTGCCTGCCGCATGCCTCCGACAACAAGACCATCAAGTTCCTGTTCCTGCCCAAGGAGCATGACCCCGACAGTTACGTGCGCGAGATGGGCGCGCCGGCCTTTGAAGAGCAGATCCGTGAAGCGCTGCCGCTGTCGCAGTTCCTGCTGCGCGAGATCATCGGCGAGAACGACCTGCGCACGCCCGAAGGCCGCGCCCATGCGCAGTTTGCCGCCAAGCCGCTGCTGCAGGCGCTGCCCGCCTCGGCGCTGCGGCTGCAGATCGTGCGCAGCGTGGCCCAGGCCACGCAGTCCACGCCGGCTGAGCTGGAAGTGCTGTTCGAACTGGAAAAGCCGGTCGCCCGGGTCCGCGCCGCGCCAGCACGCAGCAAGCGCACCGCCCCGGTCGGGCTGGAGCGCCAGATCATGCGCCTGCTGGTCGCCCATCCGCAGCTGGCCGCCGACCTCGATGCCGGTGCGCTGGAAGCGATCGCCCGCATCGCCCCGGACCAGGCCGAGATGCTCACCCATCTGGTCGGGGTGGCCCAAGGCATGGGTGAGCAAGCCAATTTCGCCGCCCTGGTCGAGCACCTGCGCGAGGGCGGCCCCGAATTCGATTCGATGATTGCCGAAATCGCCGCCGAATCGGAATCCGAATTTGATGTCGTGCGCGCCGAGATGGGCGGCGCCATCCGCCAGGCCCGCATCCGCGCCCTCGACGAAGAGATGCAGATGCTGGTGACGTCCAATCTGCGTACCGAAGAAGATCGCAACCGCTACCGCGAACTGATGCAGCGCAAGGAATGGCTCAAGCGCCAGGCCGGCGCGGCAGTGGCGGCGGGATGAAGGTGGAATGAAAAGCGCGTCTCCCGCAGGGGAGGCGCACAAGGCAAGAGCGGGGACCCGCCATGGCGCGTGCATTGCAGGTGCAGATGACGGGGGAAAGTGCAGGAGCGGCTCGGCAGGGGCGCCCGCAAGCGATGGCAAAGCGTTGCAATTTGCTGTCATTTGCCGTCCCGATGGGCTGGCGATAGCCGAATATCGCGGCTTGATCCGGGAGAAAAGGCCCCCATCTGTGCTATACTATAGGGCTTTAGTTCCGCCGGATGGCTCTTGCATCCTCATCCTGCGGCAACATGCATTTCATCCCGACGCCTGGGATGCAGTGACGGCAAGCAGCGTATCGCCTGCCGGATTGTGGATGGCAAGACTGCCTGCCTTCGCAATCGATGGGCCGCCTGGTAAAAAGGAACGTTGCGCGTGCAGCCGGAGTCTACCGGGAAACCGGAACCGGAGTTGCATCATTAGCATGACTTGATTGGCGCAATGAGTGAATTCTCAATTGGCAGTTGATTCTATGGCAAATGCAATGAAGAAACCCGCGAAAACTCCAGCAGCGTCGACAAAGAGCAGCAAGACGGTGACGGCGGCAAAACCGACCGCCGCCGCCAGGCCCACCAAGGCGGTGGCCGCCAAATCGCCAGTCAAGGGGACAGCGAAGGCAGCCGATACCGTAAAAACCACGGCAAAGACTGCAGCAGCAGCGACGCCGAAAAAGACGGCAGTCAAGACAACTGCCGCCAAGCCGGCCCGCGCCGCAGCGCCCAAGGCGACTGCAACGCCAGCCAACAAGTTACCTCAAGCCGCCGAACAAGCGGTTTCTGTGAAAGCGACGAAGACTTCCGTGACCACCAAGAAACCCGAAACCAAGACCGCCAAGACCACCAAAGCAGCAAAGGTCGAAGGCAAGGACGTCAGCGCGACTGCCGCGTCGAGCGTAAGCCAAACCACTGATGCCGCTGCCCTGGCAGCCATCGACACTTCCGGCTATGTGCTGCCCAGCGTCAAGGTGCCGGGCCGCCGTGGCCGCAAGCCCAAAGAATTCCAGCCCGAGAGCGACGAAGTGGCAGCGCTCAACACCATCGAGCGTACTGAGTTGAAGGCGGCCGACAAGGCCAAGGCCAAGGACCGCAAGGCCAAGGAAAAGGCCTTGCTGAAAGACGCCTTCTCCTCCGACACCGAAGCCAGCGAAGAAGAGCTGGAACGCCGTCGCCAGAAGCTCAAGACCCTGATCAAGCTCGGCAAGGAGCGTGGTTTCCTGACCTTCTCGGAAATCAACGATCACCTGCCCGAGAACATCGTCGATCCCGAAGCCATCGAAGGCATCATCGGCACCTTCAGCGACATGGGCATCTCGGTCTACGAGCATGCCCCAGACGCTGAAACCCTGCTGCTGTCGGACAACGTGGCCAACGTCGCCAGCGATGACGACGCCGAGGCCGCTGCCGAAGCCGCGCTGTCGACCGTGGACTCCGATTTCGGCCGCACCACCGACCCCGTGCGCATGTACATGCGCGAAATGGGCTCGGTCGAACTGCTGACCCGCGAAGGCGAAATCGAGATCGCCAAGCGTATCGAAGATGGCTTGAAGGACATGATCCAGGCCATCTCCGCCTGCCCGACCACGATCGCCGAGATCCTGGCCGCGGCCGAGCGTATCTCCAAGGACGAGATCAAGGTCGACGAGATCGTCGACGGCCTGGTCGATCCCAACGAGAGCGAGCAACAGGTCGAGGCTGCCTCTTCCGACTCCGATGAAGACGACGAGGACGAAGAAGAAGAGGAAGAAGACGAAGAAGAAGAGGAAAGCGAGAGCACCGGCTCTGGCGCCGCCGGCTTCTCCGCCGAACAGCTGGAACAGTTGAAGCGCGACGCGCTGGGCAAGTTCGCCGTCATCGGCACCCAGTTCGAGAACATGCGTAAGGCCTTCGAGAAGGAAGGCTACAACTCCAAGCCCTACGTCAAGGCGCAGGAAATCATTTCCAACGAGCTGCTGGGCATCCGCTTCACCGCCAAGATCGTCGAGAAGCTGTGCGACACCCTGCGTGCCCAGGTGGACGAAGTGCGCACCGTGGAACGCCAGATCCTGGACGTGGCCGTCAACAAGTGCAACATGCCGCGCGCGCACTTCATCAAGGTGTTCCCGGGCAATGAAGTGAACCTGGACTGGGTGGACGGCGAAGTGGCGGCCAACCATGACTACAGCGCCGTGCTGAGCCGCAACGTGCCGGCCATCAAGGAACTGCAGCAGAAGCTGATCGACCTGCAGGCCCGCGTGGTGCTGCCGCTGCAAGACCTGCGCGCGATCAACAAGAAGATGGGCGCCGGCGAGAAGAAGGCGCGCATGGCCAAGCGTGAAATGACCGAGGCCAACCTGCGTCTGGTGATCTCGATCGCCAAGAAGTACACCAACCGTGGCCTGCAGTTCCTGGACCTGATCCAGGAAGGCAACATCGGTCTGATGAAGGCAGTGGACAAGTTCGAATATCGTCGCGGCTACAAGTTCTCGACCTATGCGACCTGGTGGATCCGTCAGGCCATCACCCGCTCCATCGCTGACCAGGCGCGCACCATCCGTATTCCGGTGCACATGATCGAAACGATCAACAAGATGAACCGCATCTCGCGTCAGATCCTGCAGGAAACCGGCGCCGAGCCGGATCCCGCGACCCTGGCGATCAAGATGGAAATGCCGGAAGACAAGATCCGCAAGATCATGAAGATCGCCAAAGAACCGATCTCCATGGAAACGCCGATCGGTGACGACGACGATTCGCATCTGGGCGACTTCATCGAAGACAACAACACGCTGGCCCCGGCAGATGCGGCGTTGCATGCTTCGATGCGCAACGTGGTCAAGGACATCCTGGATTCCCTGACCCCGCGCGAAGCCAAGGTGCTGCGCATGCGTTTCGGTATCGAGATGTCGACCGACCATACGCTGGAAGAAGTGGGCAAGCAGTTCGACGTGACCCGCGAGCGTATCCGTCAGATCGAAGCCAAGGCCTTGCGCAAGCTGCGTCACCCGTCGCGCTCTGACAAGTTGAAGAGCTTCCTCGAAGGGAATTGATAGAAGGGCATCATCATCAGCCGGCGGAAATGTTAAAATCGCCGGCTGATTTTTTGGCCCCCTAGCTCATGCTTGGTTAGAGCAGCGGACTCATAATCCGTTGGTGCCGTGTTCGACTCACGGGGGGGCTACCAGTACCAGAGCGGCTTAGCGACTTATTGTCCTAAGCCGCTTTTTCTTTTGCTGGGGGATTTTTTGCCCATTTTGCCAAAACGCCCTGTGAATAAAATAACGTTGCATTCAGGGAAAACAAAGTCGAATGTTGAACGTTGCCAGTGAATGTCAGCTATTGGCCGATAGCTGACCCTTTCGAACATCAAGCCCACGAAAGCGGCTTTCGTCACAGGTGACCAATCCTGCTTTGGATTAAACCAGGCGGTATCCCTTGGCGGTCAGGCTTTGTACGATCCAGTCATTACCTCTCCATCCGCAATACAGCGCCTTCGCCAACGTCAGCATTAACGCCAGCGACCAAGTAACTGGCGAGTCGAAGGTGCACAGCAGCTTGGCGGCCACTTCCGCGGCGAACAATCGGCCAGCCTGTGGAAGAAGTTCTTCTGAAAATGCCCATAACGTACTGAGCGTCAACGCGCCCCAATTGAATCCATGGCGGACTTTCCGCTCAGGCAGCGTCGGGTGAATAAATAGCCTGCTTGGTTTCATAAATTGAATAATCTGGCAATTCTCGACAGGCGTCGCACATCGGCTCTCCAAATTCTATGTGGCGCGTTGTTATATAAGAAAAATCGTCATTCGGAAATGTTCGGAATGGCAACTTTTATCTTGGTCGGAGCGACGGCGCTGCATTTCGGCGGTGTAAGCCGTTGTCCGTTTCTGGCCGGAAGCAGCCGCACCCGCTCTCGTTCAAGCTCGCTGGCGATACTCTCTACTGGATATCGATACCGAATTCCCATCAGGATCTTTAGCATTAGCGAATTGATAGCCATTTGCCTGATGGGTACCGCCGAATTCCAGACCTCTTTGCGCAGAGTCGGCCTTAAATTTTTCAACATCGGAAACACTGAACATCAGCTTGACCACTGCCTGCCCAAATTTCAGAGATTTGGCTGCCTGATGAATCAAAAGGTTGATGCCGGCATCTGGGGCATTCAATTCGATGAGGCCATCATCTACTTCACCGGTCGTCCTGAATCCAAAATAATCTTTGTAGAAGGCACTGGTTACAGCAGGATTACGGGCGTATATCAAAATCGTATTGAGCGGTGCAGTCATGGCTCGAACAGAGGAATAGGAAACTTGAAAGTTTGGCCGAAAGGCCTTCGTTGCAGACTTTATCAATAAGCGCTATTTTTTCAGCCAATCCGACTCTTCGTGAAAGTCTGCTTCTGGCCGATAGTGGACACCGCTCAAACGTTGTTCAGCGCGTGCGATAACCGAGGATCGTTCATCCAAACAGAATCAGAAACGGAGAATGCCTCTTTCGCACGGCCAGAACTAAGTGCGTCCTCGCGCGATAGCATCCGGCCCAATACCCCCTCATGTTCCCAGCGCGATCCAGGCGCATCTACAACTCGACATCCTGGGCTGCCATCGATTACCCGCCATTCAATGGCTACACACTCCTTTGCGTTCTTGTCGGCACCATTGCCCCAGCCTCGCATGCTTATCGCCATTGCAACACCATTCTCAGGATGTGACACGGTAAAGGTGCATGCATACACTGCAAATGGCCCGTCGCCGTCATAAACAAATCCCCGAAACGTTTTTGTTTCATGTCCGCATGTGCCGCAATTGCCAACTATGGCTTCACTTCCTTGTTCTATCCGAAAAAGATCATTCATTTTTTATCTCATAGGGCTTGATGTCAGTTCCTGGCCGGTTGCTGACGCCGCTACGTCTTGTCAATGGGATGAGACAGGGTCCATGCAGCATATCTCTCGTCAATACGGGACTTGATGAGATCGTAGTTTTGCCAAGTATCTTTTACCGCGTACTCAGATCCAAGATCTTTGACAAGTAGCTCTCGATAATCCTCAATAAACCTGCCCGTCGACAACTCAAAATAGTCTCGGGCGAAGCTATTTCCTCTGGCAGTGACCATATAGTCGATCAGGCAGTCACCCAGCCGTTCATATAATTGAGGCCCAGTAAGTTCCCGGCGCTTGAACTGCGCAATAGCATTGGAAACATCAGGTGAGCTCTCATGTAGAAAGTTCATATCGGCCAACCATCCAACAAAAACACCGGTATGGACGTAAGCCTGGGAAATGGGAAATGATGAGGGAAAGTCATCTGCACCATAATGATACTTGGCCTTGTCATAGACAAAGGGCTCTTCATTTACTGATATTTTTGTCGTCATAGTAGATTTTTGTCTAAATGCACAATTCGGCGCCAATAAAGGTCCGCTTCTGGCCGATTGCGGACTTACTGACAGTAGTGTCGCAAAAGAAAAGCCACCCGTATAGGTGGCTTAAGATCATTTTTTGTTGCACTCCGGAATAAGCGCTCGGCCAACTATGTTCATAGCCGCTACGACGATTTCTTACCGATACGCTCGATTGCACTCTTTAAAGAACTGGTCGCTAGGTGGGCATACCGTTTGGTGCTGGATGCTGTCTTATGGCCTAGTACCGCGCCGACAGTGTATAGATCGACGCCTTCGTTGATCATTGAACTGGCTGCACTATGTCGTAAATCGTGAAAATGCAGCCAGTCTAGACCTACCAATTTTCGAGCATCTCTGAAGTGCTTGGAAATTCGACTTTGATCAGGGAGTGGGACTTTGGCGCAGCAGCGAATCTTTCGATGCATCGGAACGATCCGAGGCTCACCATTTTTGGTTTCATCCAGCACGAATGCATCGTGCGTTCTTTCTGCCCGGAGAATTTCAGACATGCGCATTCCGCTATAAAACGCGATGCGAACAGCAGCGCGTGTGGGGCGGTGTTTCGATGCAAGGCACAATTGAAGCATTTCCTTCCTGGTGATATATCGCCGTCGTTCATTGCGAACCAGAGGGGCAATCACCCGTTCGGCAGGATCGTGTTCGGACATACCGTGATGCTTCCATGCATATCTGCACGCTGACGTGAGATAGCGAATCCGGTTTCGCAGGGTTGCGGCGGCAAGTGGTGAATCATTATCTTCATCAGCACGTCCAGCTTTTGCCATATATGATTTGCAGACCTGCGCCAGCTCAGACATATGCCGCCCCTTGTATGCGAAATACATCTGCGCCAACTCACGGGCAATGTTAGCACCACTTTTTAGAAGTGGTACTCGCTCCTCAATATAGATATCGACTGCATCATCAATCAGATGATCTGGGCGCTCAACATTGTTGGCTACTGCGTAGAGACGCGCTGATTCTTCACGGTCGAAGGCGTCCGCCTGGGATTTATTCCAAGTTTTCGGAAGGTATTTTCTAACCCTGATCCGCTTACCTTTAAGCCGGCGGTCAAATTCAAAGACGAAATTACCTCTTTCTTTATCACGGTATATCGGCATGATTCCAGATAGCTATGTAGATCGGCAGGTTTGAACAGTATGCGGCGTCCAATTCGGTAGCACGGAATGGGGCCAGCAGGCGCGGCGAGGTCATAAATGTGCCGCGACGACACCCCCAAAGCGTCCGCTGCTGCTGAGACGCCAATTAGGGTAGGCTCAGGATTCACACTCTGCATCTGCATTCCCTTCGAAAATAGGACCAGCAACTTCTACGAAGACATTGCTGAAGTCGGCTAAGCAAAGCGACCGATCTCCGCGATTGAGTTCTGCGTGTCGACGAACGCTACCGCAGTCATCGCTCGAAAGAATATCGGCCAAGGACACACCTCTGAACGAGCCTGGAAGGGCGTTGTCGAGTTCCACCCAGGCAAATCGCTCACCATTACCCAGGTGCTGACGAATGACCGACACATAGCCCGCCAGCACACCATCGTCGGGCGTGTTGAATGTAATGCGGTCCAGGCTCTGCGGAGGCTGCATCACGAAGTCGCGCGACTTGCTGTCGGGGGCGATCAAATCAAATTTCGCAGGTATATTCATTGCTTCTTCTCCTTGGTGGCCGTAACAGAGCACACGCCAAAGCGATCGACGGCGGCGGCGATCACGTCGCAGCTATGGGCTGCGATGGCGGTGTAGGAATGGCGTGCGCTGGCAGTGCGCACGACGACACGAAACGCGGTCATGGGGCGTTCCCTTTCGTTGGGTTGGGATCAATCGGAAGTTCACCGACATCAAGTCGGCCGGCACGCCAGTCGGCGACCTGGCGCGGCGTGCCATAGCGCGGGGACTTGTCGGGCACTGGCGCCATGCGCGGCCACGGGCATGCCTTGATGGCGTCCCAGTCGGCGAGCGCGCGGCGCTGTTCTTCGGCTGTCATGTCCGGTGCCGGCCATGCTGGCCTGTCGTCTACCGCCGGCCGTGGCCAGGGGCATGCGCCCAGGGCAAGCCAGGCATGATCGATCTGCGCGGCTTGGTCGGGCTTGAACATGACCGGTGCTGGAGCCGTCTTCGGATCGAAGGACACATCGGCCGCAAAGCCAGTGACGGCGGGCTGCGTACAGTTATTTACACGAGTCCAAGGGAACCCCAACCCCGCCGATGCGCGGGCTTCTGTGCCTTGAATAGGGATCCATGTGTGGCGGACTGACTTGAAAACCACCCCTGCCATCTGGCGGCATTGCACGCCATAAGGCATGACCCGTTCGCGCTCTTCATAGCGACCGGCTACAGTCTTGGTTTCCTTGGCCAGCGTGACCATAAGGTCGTCGCGCTTCACCAGAGCACCACCTTGGGCACGCAGATAGCTCGCCCAACATGCGCGCTTTTCACCTTCGACCTTCTGCACGGCATCCCAGGCGGCCGCCATGGCCGGCGGCGCTTCTTGCATCATGTCTGCCGGCACGCGGCGTAGCTCGCGCCAGATGCTGACGGGAGCGCCACCCCATTGCTGGAACTGACGAATGCCCCAGCGGGCGGCCCAGGCCTCGACGCGGGCGGATGGTGTCAGCTCATAATCTCCGGCCGTGTCGGTGGTGACCACATAGCCTTCCTTGGTCTTGTGGTCGGCCACGCCGTCAATGTTCTTGGCTACGTACTTTGCGATATAGCCGGCTGCACTACCTTTGGCCCAATCGATGCGCTTCACGTCCAGGCGGCGCTTGAACGAGCCGGGCTCGCCACGATCCACGCGCCAGGCGTAGCGTTTCATAACGCGTATGGCGCGGCTGGCCACGTCCTTAACGTGCGGCGTGGTATATCCCGGCAGCGCGCGAACAAACACCAGCATGTGCCAGTGCGGGCATCCGTCGTGATGTGGCTCGGCGATCCGAAAGCCATACAGGCCAATGCCGCGCCTGGCCAGCGCCGAGCGTGCCAGCGCTGTGACCTTGCCCAGGTACTTGTTTGCCGTGCGCGGATCTGACCCGTCGTATTTCGGATTCGGCTTCCCGCTATGAAGTGTGCGATGGAAGCGCGAAGGGCACGACCAGGTGAGGAACAGCCCGGTATCACCGCAGTCTCTTGCAATCATCTCGAAGCCATTGATGCGCAGCATCAATTCGCCGCGGCGAATGGCCTTATTGGCGGTCGTCTTTTCGGCCAGCTCGGCGATGCTGAATTCCTGGCCAGCCTCGTTGCGCACCATGGTGGCTTCCAGCGCAGCGGCATTGCGCTTGTTCTGCGCCATGCGCGCCAGCACCGCATCGTTGCTGGCATATGGCTCGCCGTGGTAATGGACATAGCCCAGGCGGATATTGCCGCCCTCGAACGCGCGGCCGACTACCTTGCGCAGTTGCCTGCGCCACCAGCGCGGATCAACCACCCGCGCAATGATGGCGCGCAGGTCATCGTCATCCACTTCCGGCACGTCAATGCCGTAGTCGCTGCATTCCTGTTCGATGATGTCGCGGGCATGCGTATCCGAGATCGCTTTCCACAGCATCTTCTTGACGTTGTCGGCGGCCCGCTCGGCAGTGGCGCAGATGTCCGCATCGTCTTGCGAAAGGTCGATGCCAGCAGGTACGTACTTGTCCGCGAACTCACGCACGAAGTCCACGGCTACCGGCTCAAAGATGCGCCGCCAATGCCACACGGACATCAGCTCTAATGCCTCGCTGACCACCCGGCCCCGCCATTTCAATGGAATGCGTTTTAGCTCTTGCGCGAACTGCGGCGACTCAGTAAAGGCCTTATGCTGTCGGCGCGTCTTCGCATCGACTTTTCTAGACTGCATTGAGGACTCGCTCATAGGTGGTAATTGCGCGCAGCACCGCATGGCGCATGGCCAGGCGTTCGGCTTCCGTGAAAGAGTGAATTGGAGATTCCCAGCGATCAGGCGACAGTCCGGCCAGGGCCAGGATGTGGCGACGCACGGGCTTGGCGGTGGCCGCCCAGGAGTACGCCACCGCAGTTTGATGGTTGGGCCGCTGACGCTTGCTCAACATGGCCAGCGCCTTCTGCAGCTCAGCGTTCGCCGCTTCATCACCTGGCGGCGTGGGTGCTTGTGCAGCGCGCTCGCGCAACAGCTCTGTCACCGGGCGGAACGATGCATGATCCTTGATACGTGCGCAGCGCATGGTCAGCCTTTCACCAGGCCGAGGGCCGACAAGATGACCGGCGCAAGCAATAGCAAGCCTGCAAGGCAATAGGAAAGCACTGCGCGCATCACCACTCCCCCAGCAGGCCGCCGAGCATGTTCAGCCGCAAAGCAAGGCTCCTGCCGATGGCCTGCTTTCCTTCCCAAATCACATCCCATTCGGTACCACTGAGAGAGCGACGATCTAGCAGCCGCTGCGCGCAGCGGTAGCGGATCATGTCTTCGGCAAAGTGCTGCCTGACTGTTACCGTGAAATTGAAATTCGCAGTGGTCATGATTTTTCAGGGTGAGCGAATCCCGCGTGCGCCAAATGGCGCACGGCAGGCTTTGATTTATCGGGAGTAGGGCGGCGGGTTAAACGGTCGCGAGGTCTAGCGTCAACTGGTTCTTTGCGGCCAGAAATGCACGCGAGGAAATTGGAATGCGGACTTCTGGATTCGGCATGGCTGACATCGACACCGTGCGCGAGACTTCAAGTGTTGCCACGAAGGTATGGCCACATTCGACGTTCTGGCATTGGTACGTGATTTCTTTCATCATTGACGACATGGTGCGGCTTTTGGCCGCTCTCACACGATTTTGGCAGTGTGGGCATGGAATGCTGATTACGCGCATGGCTTCTTCCCCTGAACGGCATAAAGCACTCTTGCCTTGCCGGTAACACGTTTTGCACCTTCACGAACCGCTACGGAAAAAATGAACTCGGCGGCGTCTTCGATTGACTCGAATCCCTCGATCACCATCAGTTTTTTCAGTGCCTCAATGAGTTCGGGGCTTGTCTGCGTCAGTTCGATATCAGGCATTTTGAGGCACTAAAAAGTGGCTCTTCAGCGCCTTGGTTTGCATGCTTTGGTTGATTACTATTGGCACATCACGAGCAACAACGAACTCAACAGCCTTGTGCAGCATCATGTCGTGCGCCAAGGTCGCCAAGTTTTCACCCTGCAGTTGTGCGAGCGACTTCATGAAAGCGTAGTTGTCGGCGTTGCAGCGGATCACGATTCGGTGATCGCGGATGTGGCGTGGATCGTCGTACATAGACTCCCCCTGGTCAGGCGGTTGCAGATTGGTGTTCTTTTTCGTACGCCTGAATACCTTTCAGGACCATGAGGCGGAGAAAGGACGAGCGAGTCCGATGGTCTTGAACCGCATAGGCAGAGACTTTTTCCGCCTCGCGAGAATCCAGGCGGGTGGTCATAACCACCGATGTGACATCCCTGATAGCGGGAATGTCAGTTTCATGTCTTGGTGGCAATGAAATGGTGGATGTAGACATAGGGTAAAATTTGTATACGTCACTTAGCAATGACGGAAGAATAGTCCGATAAATCGTACCAGTCAACAAATTAAGATGGAAATTTCACCCTTTGGGGAACGCCTTAAGAGCGAACGGCTGCGTCTCGGCTTTTCGCAAGAGGCCTTTGCAGCGGTCGGCGGAGTCCGGAAACAAGCCCAAATTTCTTACGAGCAAGGAAAAACTCTCCCGGATATTGGATTTATGGCCGCCGTCTCGAAGATCGGGGTAGATGTTTCATACGTGATATTTGGGATTCCAACTGCGGACGCTTTGACCTCTGATGAACAGCAGGTTCTCCAGGGATTTAGGCGGCTCGACATTATCGGCAAAGCTCGCGTGCTAGGCGTTATCGAGGGCGCGGCCCCAGCGGAGGCCGGTCGCAAGAACGCCGCACACATTACCGTCGGTGGCAGCATCGGCCAGCATATTACTGGCGATATTCACGGGACACTCCAAGGCCCAGTCATGGGCAACAAAATAAAGAAGAAGTAAAGAATATCGGTGCAGGGATGCCGATTTCCGTTTGCGCGTGTGCTGGGGAGCAGCGCGTGTTTCAATTTGCCGCGACGCCTGATAGGGAGTTACGCGGTAGGTGTTAATCAGTAGGTTTTGAATGTCAGAAAAAATAGAAGCACAGGGCGATATCGGCCAGATTATCGAAGGCAACATTCATGAGGCGCCGCGGTTTAATAACGTAGTAAATCTGAACTTGGGCGAAGCCAAAAAGGAAGTGCAAAGAATTACGGAGTACCAGAGAAAAAGAATCAATATGCTGGTGAAGGAATGGGCAGCAATTTGCGGCGATAAAGAGATCGAAATTTATAAAATTTTCATCGCAGATTACGGCATCCAATATTTCCGGGAATTACCCATCGAGCATTACACGAAGGTCAAGGAGACACTCGAAGGTTGGATTGATGCGGGCACCGCGAAAACTGATAGAGCCATAGACCAAGCGCGTATGCTGCCGCCGACGTCCGAACAGCACAAGGTCCATGAATGTGCGGTCTGCAGCGAAAAGGATGTAGCGATCGCCCGAGCGCAGAAACAGGTGCTCATCCATTGGTTGCTAGTTTTGGTTCTGGCTATGACGTGCGGATGGCTACTCTACAAAATGCCCGCGCCGGCAGCACCAGAACAGGTTGCAGACAACACCACGTGTTTTTCTGAAGGAAAGGCATACTCGACCGGCGGCACCATCAGAGTGGACGGCGATCTGATCAAGGAATGCATTTACGATGCGACGGCCGGTAAATCATTTTGGTCGAAGCCACGATAGTCAATCGGTGTTGTTCTCCGCGATGATCTCGCGGACCTCTTTGATTTTGGCCCACTCCAGAGCGGCAGCACGTTTGGCACTTTGCTTGGAGGCATAGGTCCGTTTCAGTGTCTTGGCGTTGTCGGCCTTGCCTGCCAGCTCGGTGCCTCTGTTGTTTTTCTTGTTTGCTTTGTCGTGCCACTCTGCTTTTACTCCGGTGATGCCTTCCTCCGGGTCGTGATCCAGCTCGCACTCGGTATCGGCTACCTCAGATTTTGTTTCGAACTCGATGCGCGTGGTGAATCCATTTCCGTTGATGGAATGCGTGACCGTCTTCGATAGCCACTCCGTCGTATCGATGTCGGCCTTGAATCCGCTCACCACCACAGGCGACTGCGGCATGATGCGCGCATCCCCCAGCGCAAGCTGCATTTCGAACGTGGCCAAGCCGCGCTCAATCCTCTGCCATTCGGCTACGGCTGCGGTGCGCGCATCGGCTTCATTCGCAAACGTCGTACGCAGACGCTTGCTGTTGCCGGCCTGGCCAGCGACGACGCTGCGACGGCGCCCATACTTCTCATCCATCCAGAACGCACGAACTCCACTATACGCATCAGATTCCGAGCTGTGATAGCGGTGCTGATCGCCCAGCGCCCGCACCACCTTGACCACCGGCAGCGGCTTTCCGCTGGCCGTGCGACTGTCATTGATCGGCATGAAAAGCAAAGTGTCATTCTTGACCGTGGCCACCGCGTCGTATTTCTTGCCCAGGCGACGCAGCAGCGCCGAGTCGCTTTCGTGCGTCTGGTCCAGGTGCTTGATGGCGATGGCCCGCAGGCTGGCCGATATTCCGGACGCCAGACCATTGCTGGCGGCCACGGCATCCACCACGGCGCCGAGTGTGGTTTCATGGAAGCTGCGGTCGCGTTGCTGCCGAAATGCATCGATCATGCTGGCCGACCTGGCCCGAATGGTGATGCGATCCGGCGAACCACTATGCTCCACCTCAGAAACGACGAACGCGCCTTTGTCCACCAGCGGGGAGCCCTGCCAGCCCAGGGCGAAAGACAGCTTGGCCCCCATGGGCGGAATCTTCAGCTTGCCGTCGCCATCGTCCAACTCGATATCGAGCTGGTCAGCTTCATCACCTCTGCACTCGCGCAGGGTGATGCTGATGAGCCGATCCGAAACCGGTCGGCTGATGTCCTTTTCTTCGATGATGATGCGAAACGCCGGTGCGGTAGTCGTCATCAGCTACCCCCACCGATTGCGCCCTTGACGCCGTTGATAGCGCTGCCCACCACATCACGCGCCTTATCGGCAATGCTGTTCGTGATCCCGTCGATGTCGACCATGTTGCGCAGGTCGGAGATATCACCCAGGCCGAGCGCCGACAACACGCTATCGTCCGTGCGTTTGAGCTTGATGGTGAAATCGATGCGCTTCGCGTCACCATCGCCATCCAGCACGGTGCGTCCTTCGTCGATGCTCTCGATGACGTAGGAGCCGTAAATCCGGCCCGTTCCTTGGATCAGAAACCAGCTCTTCCCGGTATCGGCCATCAGGCGCAGCGCATCGAGCGAGAAAGCCGAGCCGGTGAGCTCAGGCGCAATCCAACCGGATAGCGTGATAGCGTCATCCCCCTTGCCGGTGTACTGCAGGGCATCGCGCCGGCCGACGCGCGAGTTGCCCGCGAACTTCCATTGCGTTTGCCGCTGCAGCTCTTGATAGGCCAGCGTGGGCAGGCTGAAAACGAACATTCCCAAGACCATCATCATGATGCGACTCCTGTTAATCCCAATCCGCCAGGTTTGAACGTTGGCGCGAGGCCTTCATCCGGTCGCGCCGATCCAGCTCGACGGCCACCGCGCGCGCAATCGCTTGCTCATCCATCCCAGGCAGTGGCTGGATGATGATTTGCACCGTGTCGCCCTGGTGGACGACCGGTTGCGTGCTCGCCGCGCTGAGCGGCGGGCGGCTGTCGAACGCCATGGCCGGCATGCTTCCCGCGCCGATGGCCACGGCTGCGCCGGCGCTGGCCAGCTTACCGGCCAGGCCGCTAACGGCCGACAGCGGCCCGTCTTGGCCACGATTCAAGCCCACGGCCAGACCCTGCATGGTGTAGTCGCCCAGCTCCGCAAATACGCGGCTTGGGCTATGGATGTCGAGCTTTTCCTTAAACCACCCGATGACGCTTGATCCTGCGCCCAGCACCGCATCCTTGACCGCGCCAAGCGCCCTGGTAATGCCGCTGGCCAATCCCTGTAGGATCATGGCGCCGAAGTCCGAGAACTTCGCCGGCAGCTCAATTCCGAACCAGCTCAGGACGCCCGCAAAGGCCTGGTAGAAGATCCCCAGCGGCGACCAATTGATAATCAGCGCAGCAACACCGCCCAGGCCGCCGGCAAAGGCTGCACGGACCTGCTGCCAGAGATTTCCGAAGAAGCCGGCAATGGGCTCCCAATTCCGGTATAGCAGATAGGCCGCGCCGGCAATGGCCGTGACCGCCAGGCCAATAGGGTTCATCAGGAACACCCGGCCGAGCCACATGAAGACCGTCCCAATGCCGCGCAGGATCGGCATGAGCAGATTGCCCTGCAGGCCGATCTTCGCGAACAGGACGTGCAACATGGCATAGGGGCCGATGACAGACGCCAGGGCCAGCATCAGCGGCCCCATCACCACCATGATGCCGGCGATGGCGCTGAAACCTACAATCATTGCCTTGGCCGTGGCAGGATTGCGCTCCATGAAACCGGTTAGCGCCTGGACGGCGTTCGTAGCCATCTCCAGGCCAGCGGCATACAGCGGCAGGATCTTGCTGCCCAGCTCCAACTTCAGATCGGCTACCTTGGACAGCGTTTCGAGTTCCTTGCCGCTGGCCGTATCGCGTCCGAGCTTGTCCAGTTCGTCAATGTTGGCCGCGCCGCGGTTGAGCTTTTCATTCTTGTGGATCTGCGCACGCTGCTGGTACATCGTCGAGAACAACTGCGCCGCCGTACGGTTCGAAAAAATACCGCCGATGGCATCAAGGATGCCTTTCTCGTCGGTGATGCCCTTGCTGGCCAGTTGCGGCAGCAACACCTTTTCCATCCATTCGAACTGGTTTTCGCGGAACAGGTCAGCGCCCTTGATGGCGCCCGGATTCAGGTACGACACCTGGCCGGCCTTGTCGTGCCTCACCTTACTGGTATCGCCGATCAGGCCCAGGTCTGCCAGCATGCCAATAGAACGCTTGGTGGTGCGGCCCTGATAGAGGTTCTGATAGGCACTCATCATCGACGTGCCCACCCGGTTGCCGCCCATTTCCTGCACCAGCGATTCCATCTGATAGTAAAAGGCCTCATCCTTGATGCCCTTAGCGGCAATGCCGCCCGTCTTGATCAGGTTCAGCCACTCGCCCGGGCCGACCCGGCCGCCGGTGGCGGTCAAGACTTGCTGCACCATGTTGGCCTGCTTGGAGAACGTGCCAATGTCCTTGGTCCCGTTGCGCATTTCGATGACCTTGAGCATGTCCATGAACTTGCGCTCGTTCTCTGCACCCTCGGCCTCGCCATAGAAAGCATGGTTGCCGAATTTCATCTTGGCCATCATCGGCGCCACCATTTCAGCATGGTGCGTATCGCCGAAGGCCGTGATGCCGTCGCGCAGCAGTTGCAGATTGTCCAGCTGACTGGTGCCGTAGGTTTTCATCTGGCGGGCGAACTTGATCGCCTCAGCCGTGGCCGCCGGCCCCAGGCCAAGCGCGCGCACGCGTCCGTTCTCGGTCTCGTAGTGCTTCGCCTCTCTCAGGCCCGCCAGCGCAGGCGCACCCATGGCCGCGCCAGCAGCGGTTGCGCCGACACCCGCAGCGGCCAGGCCGCCCGCGGTGCTGCGCAGTTTGTCGGCGCGCTGGCGCGCGTTGGCCATGACCTGCTGCTGCCGATTGCTGGCGGCAAGCTTCTTCTGCTGGTCGGCCAACTCGGCATTCGTGGCAGCAATGCTGTTCTTGAGCCAGGTTTGTGCATTGGCGAGCTGGCGGGAGCCAATGCCAGCATCGGCCAGGCGCTCGCGCAGGGCGCGATACTGCGCTCCCTGCTTTTCGCTGGCATCTTGGAGAGACTTGACGCTGCGCACCGCTGCGTTGAATTCGCGCGTCATGGCGCGGGTCGGATTTTCGGCCGCCTTCATCCGGGCGGCCAGCTCAGAGACGCGCTGCTGCGCCGTGGCCAGCTCAGCACTGGTCTTGCGCATGCTCTGGTGCAGGTCGCGCAGGCCGTTGAGGTCTGATTGCTGCTTGTTCAGCTCGCGCAGGCGGTCGCTGGTGTCCTTCAGCGCCTTGCCGGTGTCCCTGGCGCCGCCGGCGATCTTCTTCAGCGGGGCGGTGATCTTCTCCATCATGGAGAAAACCACCTGCATCTTGAGTTCATTTGCCATTTATTCCGCCCCGCTTCTTACTCGGGCGCGTTCGCGCCACTTCATGAGGTCTGCCAATTCCAAGTCATCCATCGCGGCGGGCGGCCAGTGGAAGACCGTCGCGATGTCTGCCATGGCGTCTTCTACTTCGATTGGGAGACCAAGGCGCGGTCCGCCTTCGGTGCCAAAAAAACCGATACTTCCATGCCGCACTTGATCAGGTCGGCCGGGTCCATGTTGGCCACATCGAACTGCGTCAAGGTCGGCTCGCTGATGCGCGGCAGCACCACCTGCAGGGCGCTCACGTTCATGTTCATCAGGTCCATCAGGCTCACGCCCCGCAGCGCGCCCGACTTGGGACGGCGCAAGGTCAGTTCGGTGATTTGGGTATTGCCGCGCGTCAGCGGTTCATCCAGCTCGACAACAACGGATTCGATCTTGGCGGCGGTGGTGGTATTGGTGGTCATGCGAATTCCTTGTCAGATGGGGAAATGAGAACAGCCGGCGGCGGCCGGCCGCCAGGTTCTTACAGGCCGATGGCCTTGCGGATATCGGCTCGACGATCTTCGCCGCCGACAATCTCGATTCCGTTCATGAAATCGAAATCGAAAATCACTTCGTTGTCGATGGTGAGCTTGTAGGCGCTCAGTGGCATAGCGAACTTGTGGGCGGTGTCTTCGCCTACCTTGGCGTTACCCATGTCCACTTCCTTGTAGCGTCCGCGCACGGTGATTTCGACCGCCTGCACCGAACCGTCGTCATCGTTCTGGTATGCGCCCGCGAAGCGCAGTTGCACGGCGCCATGCGACTTGGCGGCATACTGTTTCAACGATTCCTTGACCAGGCCGCCGGCGGTCCACTCCAGCTGTATCGCTTCCTGCCCCAGGTCAACGGAGACGGGGCCGGACATGCCGCCGGCGCGGTATTCCTCCATCTTGCGCGACAGCTTGGGCAGGGTTACTTCGGGGACCATGCCTCTATAACTGATACCGTTTTCGAAGAGATTGAAGTCCTTCAGTTTGTTGGCGATGCCCATGTTTGATTCCTTTCTCGGTGGGTGAGTTAGCAGCCGTTCCCTGGCAGCTAGCGTTTACGCCGCGACGCGTGCAGCGAAGTCGGCAAGGTATTGATCGGTAATGCGCTGCTGGAACAGCAGGTTTTCCACCGGCGGCACAGGGGTGTAGCTGTAGTCGATGGTGAGCTTGCCGGCCTTCAACGTGTCCTTGTCGTTGTACTTGTCATCGAACCAGGCTTCCCCGTCGATGATGTAGCCGCTGGCCTTCAGCGAGCGGAACTTGGCGTTGATGCTGGCCACCAGGTCCTTGACCAGGGACGGTGTCATGGGCAGGTCCACATAGACCAAATGCGCTTCTGCGATGGTGTCGGCCAGCACCTGCGCGGTGCGGGTGTAGTTCTCGAAGGGGAAGTAGCCGCCCTGGACTTCGCAGGTGCGCGAACCCCAGAAGCGATAGCCGCTCATGTTGATCAAGGTGGTCACTTCCTTGGCGTTGAGCACGCCGGCGTCAGTGGCTGGGTCTTGCAGATCCCAGAACACATCACGGCTGATGCCAGTCGGGCCGTTCACGACCACATTGGACAACGTCTTGTGCCAGCCGGTCTGTTCGTCGATCTTGGCGCGCAGGCCCAGCGCGAAGGCGACGGCCGAGATATTGGCGTCCTTGCTGGTCGCCGTATCCCACGAGACGAATTCGGGCCAGAGCAGCATCACTTCTCGCTGCCCGAATTCGGCTCGGTAGGCGGTGGCGGCGGCCGCCGTGGCGCAGTTCCAGCAGTAGGCATAGACGAACGCCCGCAGCGTCTGCGCGATGGATGCCAGCGCATTAGTCACTGCCTTGGTATCCAGGAACGGCGCGCCGATGATACGCGGCTTGATCCCCAGCTTGGCCTGGGCGGCCAGCAGCGCCTTGACGCCCGTATAGCGGCCTTCCGCCGAGACTCCGCCGATGACAAGGCTGGTCTGCTCGGCCTCGCTTTCGGCTTCGGCCACACGCACCAGCACCACCAGCGGCTTGGCCTGGGCGGCGATGGCTTCCAGCACGCGGCGCATAGTGCCGGTTTTACCCGCTTTAGCCTGCGCGGAAACCACGTTGGTGATGAGCACCGCCGTATCCAGCGGGAAGGCCTCTGCATCGGCGTCATCAGCGGTCACGATGACGCCGATAACGGCAGTGGAAATGGTGCGAATTGGGCGCGTACCTTCGTTGATTTCGATGACGCGTACGCCGTGGTGGTAGTCGGTTGCCATGGTGATAGCTCCTGTTGGGTTAGGCTTGCGCCGGTTCTTGGTCTTGCAGCTCGCCGGCCTCGTCCGGCACTTCCAGTTCGGCCGTGTCCGCCGGCGGTGCTGGCAATGGAATCTCCTCGATGATCCATTCGCCGGTGGTGTCGTATTCCGGGTGCATCGCCGTGAACGGAGAGAGCCAGCGGGCGCGATGGCCGTCCGGAATGGGGGGCGGACGCTGTTGCACGGCCATGAATGGCACGTTGAGGCGTTCTTCCATGGGGAAGGGGTAGGCGGCCACCGCGTAGAGGAAGACGCCGGCTTCGTCGGTCTGATAGCAGGTAATAGCGGTCATGGTCAGATGTGGATACGTGGGGCAAATGCCGTGTTGGCGTGGCGGGTTTCAGTTGCGGTTCGGGCTACGCGGCTGGCGTCGAAGATGACCGGCACATAGGAGCCAGAATCGGCAGACGGCCCGGGTGTTGCACCGCTCCCGAGCCCGAAAGCCCCTGTTACCGTGGCCGGGTTGTTTTCAACCAGACCGCCGCTACTGGCGCTGCGCTTGAAGGAACCCGTAATGTTCTGCAGGGCGTCAGCCTGGAAGGAGCCGATACCACGGACACCTGCCGTATCGGCGTTCGTGCCGGTAAATCGGGTGCCGACGTTGCGCAGGTCCGGCAAGCGGAAGTAGGTATCGTCAACATCCGCGAACTTGAACTCCTTTGCGGTCCAGGCGGCGGCCGCTACGACATGGCCGTTCTGCTGCGCCCATGCCCACAGCGATGCCTGCGCAGTTTTTGACGCAAGCCCGCCGACCAGGTCCGCTTCGTACGAACGCGGTACGGTGGTGGTGCCAAACTCCAGAGCGCCGCAGCGCAGTGTCCGATAGCCCTTGAATGCGCCGGCGCCGGTCACTTCCACCCACTCCAACCAGCCCAGGCCGGGAACGAAGATCAAGGCCGCTGCTTTCTCTGCCGGGATGGCTTGGAAAAACATCGGCCCGGTGATGACGCTATCTGCCAGTGCGCTCATACATCCTCCTTCATCTGTGCCATGAGGGCATCAATCCGCTTTTGGAGGGCCTGCATTGCGGATCTGTCGCCGGTCAGGACGAAAGCACGCTGGGCGGCCGGTTGCTCGTTCTGTTCAATCAGAGCGATCTGCGAGGCGATGGCGGCATTGCGTGCGACCTTCGCTGCTGCCTGGTCAATCTCCCAGGTCTTTCCATTCCATGCGCCGAACGCGGGCGGCGGCTGGTCGGTGAGGCCGCATTCCTGGGGCGTTACGCCAATGCGTTCCAGGGCTTCCTGCTGGCCGCTGTCGGTGTGCCAGTAGATGCCGCGATAGTCCGCGACTTCGCGCCAGGAACCATCACGGTAGTCTTGCGGAACCTGTCCGTCGTCGGAGAGGTAGGCGGCCACATGCCCCGGAGAGACAAAGGGCGGTGGGGTGTCGATAGTGGCAAAGGCCGGCAGGCGATACTGGCCAGGCAGCAACGGGTCTTCACGTGCGACATCCGGCTCGATCAGTTCACCGGTTGCCCGGCTGTAATGAAAAATCTTCATGGTTTCTAGTAAGCGATAATGGGCAGATAGTTACGATTTCTCGGGCGCGTTTCTGCTGCACCGGCAGGCAGGACCAAGCCAGCAGAGGGGCCGACAAATCCACCCGATCCGTTTTGGAAGTACCAGCCCGTGCCGCCGCCGACGCTAGTGTTGGACTGGAGATTGTGAGAGTGGCTTTTCAGGCTATCTTCCCGCTCACAACCGATCTGACCGCCGGTCACGGTCAGGGCAGTGGCCCCACCTGATGCAGCAGGAAGGCTCAAGGTGATGCCGGCCGCAGAGATAGACGCAATCGTGGTGTTGGCCTGCAAGCCGGTGCCGGCCACCGGTTGACCGACGAACAGGCCACGCGTGGACGAAAGGCCCGTAACGCTCACGCTTCCAGCAACCAGAACCGCATCGATGACCGACTTTTCGTACGCACGGGAGCCCTGGTCAAGCGAACGATCGAACAAGCCACGATCATCCATGATGCCGAACGTGGCCGCGCCGCCGCCATTGCCATAGCCGTGCAGGAAGAACCGGCCCAGCGCATTGCCGGTGCTAGCGGTGGCGTTGTTGGTCAACGTCACCTGATTGGTGCTATCGATGCTCTTGATGGTGGTGCCGGCCGGCAGCGTGGCGTGCTCATATGGCATACCCACCCAAAGATCAGAGGTGCGAGACAGCCCGCTGACGATTGCGCCGTTGGCGCTCTGCGTGATGGTGCCAGCGCGCACTGGTGCGAGGATGTCGAACAGCGCCGGATAGCTCGCCCGTGGGTAAGCGCTGCCATCACGAACCAATGCCCAGGCCGGGCAATCCAGGGTTGGCCATTTCATCGGCACGCCCGTCAGCGCCGGCGCTGCGCCCAGGTTCTTGCGCGCCGTGGGCACGTCGGCAACGTCCGCCAGATTCTTGCTGGAATCCAACGGATTGACGACGGTTCCAGCGGTCTCATTCTGCGCCACGGCCATGCGGGTGCCATTAGGATAGGGCTTCGCCAGCGTGATGCGGCTCTGGCTGTTGACAACGTAATCCAAGCCCTTGTCCAGCCGTGCGCCGCCGATGTAGACCACCACGCCATTGGTGGTGACCTTCGCCAGATCGACGACGGTCTGCCCTGCCGCCAGCGTGATGGACTCCTCAACGGTGTTGACATTGATTTTCACGCCATCGGTCAGGTCTGCCCATTCCACATCGCCGCTGCCGTTGCTCTTCTTGCGCAAGATCTGGCCGACCAGGCCGCCAGGTATCACCTCCGCCGGATGATGGGTGTGGACCTTCTGGGCCGCGTAGCTTTCCAGATAGCTACGGGTGGCCAGGACGACGCTAGGGTCAATCTTCAGCTCAACGGTCGCAGCGCTGGTCACCACGATGACCATACGAATGACCTGCGTTTTCCCCGACCCTTCGGACATTTGCGGCTTGTAGGTCGGCGGGCAGTTTCCAATGGCCACGAGGTCACCATCTTCGTCATACAGGCCTTGCTCACGAATCCACCATCCGCCGACGTTCTCAGGGATGACCTGTTCCACGATGACCTGATTTCCGTTCTTCGGATCAAGTGACACCTGATTCAGCGGCGCCCGGCGAACCTCATTCAGCAGCTTCGTGCGCTTCTTGTCGGGAACGGGGACAGTGCCGTTTCCATCCCCGACGCCCATTTCCGCAAAGCGGAAAGGCACGCCCAAGGCCTTGGCCTTTGCGTCCTTGGCTTCCCCGATTTCGGTCAGGGTGCAATAGAAATTCTGTGCCATCATTTTCCTCAGTTGGTGGCGATAAGCGGGAAGATCGTTGTCGATTCGATCAAGTGCAGGCGCGCATAGAAGCCCTGGGCCAACTGCACTTCAATCGGATCAGGCGAATAGGGATACACCGTGATTTCTTCGCCCATGTACGCCCCGACCGCAATAGCCGTGGTGCCTCGAACCTCAAGGTGCAGGGCCAATCCGATGAGGTGGCGAGATAAGGGCTTGGCGTCATCAATGAGCCGTTCCATTTCCAGAAACATCGCATCGGTGATGCCCGAATCCAGTACACCGACCTCCAGCGCGAACGTGCCCCGCTTGCCTCGCGGTTCGGTCTGCCACCATTCGGTGATTTTGATGAGGTAGCCCAGCGACTCGACCACGCCGCGCACGGCCGCAATGGTCCCCTTGTGCTGATGGATGTACCGGGCGGCCTTGATGGTGCCGCGCTTGATGCTCTCGGACCAACCATCGTCCCAGCGGTCCACGGAAAACGACCAGGCCAGGAACGGCAGAAGCTCAACCGGGCAGCGGTCGGGGCTCCACAAGTCGCGAAGGGGAACCGGCGTTTCCGCCAGCTCCGCGCAGGCACGCGCCAGCGCACGCTCTAAGGGCGTGGTGTTGGGCGGCAAGGTAGGGACGGGGTTATACATCGTCCACTTCCTCCAGCACCTCGGCCTTGATCCTGATCGCCGTGCAGCGCGCTGCCTGTGTCCGGCCGCACAAAATATCGGCCGCCGGCGACTTGACGATGACGTTACGCACGCCCTCGACCTTCAGCGCCGCCACGTAGGCATTGCGATACACGCTGTAACCGAGAGGGCGCAGCGGCTTGGAAATCGCCGCTGCGTTTGCGCGCGCGGCGTTCAGCGCAATCGCGGCCTCTGGCCCTTTCTCCACATAAACCACTGCCTCTAACTCGTAGTCGGTCACGGCGCCTTGCACCACGTTGACGAGGTCGCCGAGCGGACGGACATCCTCGGCCGACAGCGCGGCGTCCACGGTCGCCAGCAGGTCCGCCGGTGCTTGCCAATCTTCCGTGTTGGCCAGCACCGCCACGACCACTTCGCAGGGGGCCGGGCTGATCGCTCGAGCGTCCATCACGCGGCCGTCAGCACTGCGCGCGTGGAATTCATAGGCGTTACGCGGCCCGGCCACGGACAAGGCGTCAGGCGCTTCTTGGATGCGCAGGCGGTAGGCATCGTCGCCTTCCAGCACTTCGGCCACAGGCGGCTGCGCGTCCGGATCGGCTGGGACCAGCACCAGGCGCTTGACGTTGTTGTTGGCTCCAATCTGGTCAAGGTCGGAATCCATGGCGAAGGCCAGCATGATGGCCTTGGCGGCATCGTTGACGCGGTTGCGCAGCAGCAGCTCTTGATAGGCGTTCTCCTGCAGCAGCTTGGTGGACGGCTCCGACTCCAGGGCCAGCACCTTGGCGGCGGCGTCGCGCTGGTCTTCAGGCAGCAGCGCCAGCACGGCCGCCTTGCGCGTGGCCAGGATGGTTTCGAAATCCAGCGTCTCCAGAACCTGCGGCGCGGGCAATAGGGTCAGGTCGATAGGCGAACTCATTGCGCCGCCCCTTCACGGACCTGCACCGAGAACTCCACGGCTGCACCGTTCGTGACGCCCTGAAGAACGACGGAAACCGCGCCGGTGGCATCCCGGTTGAGCGTGACCGACGACAACGAGATGCGCGGCTCCCACAGGGCCAGGCGATACGCGACGGCGGCATAGATGCGCAGGATGGTCACGCCGTTTAGCGGCTGGTCGATCAGCTCGGGGATTTCCGATCCGTAGTGACGGCGATAGATGCGGGTTCCCAGCGGCGTCATGAGGATGTCGCGCACGGACTGCCGGATATGTTCCAGCAGGGTCATGCTGCGGCCAGTGGATGCGTTCATGCCGATCATGGCTGCGACGCTCCCGAACTCTCGTCACCGCGCTTGACCTCGCCGTGCTTGTGGCGGCGCAGGCTGATATCGCCTGCTTTCACATCGCCAGCGGCCTGCACATCCCCGTCAACGATCATGGCCGCGCCATCACCACCGCCGAGCACCTTAGCGCCCTTGTTCAAGGCGCTGAAGCCCTCCACGATGAGATTGCCCTTGATGGTCACATTGCCGGTGCAGGTGGTTTCTTTGGCATCTGCCGTGACGGCATCCGCTTTCACCAGGGCCGAGCTGCCCGCCGGCAGGATGGCGGACAGCGTGTGCCGGCCGAAATCGTAGAGCACCACCGCGCCGTCAGGGTAGTGGATGGAACGGATCGTCAGGGAGGTTTGCGGCGCCGGCGAATCGGCCGAGAACAGGCCGGCCAGGACTTTACCTTGGGTCAGGTCGCCGTTAGGGGACAACACAATGACCTGCTCGCCAACGGAAGGCGGACACCAATCGACCACATCACCGGCGCGCAGCGCGACCCACTGCAGCCAGGTGGTCAGCAGAGAGGGAGATAAGCGCACGCGCACCTTGTCCGCCCTGATCTCGGCAATCTTGCCGGTGCGGATCAGGTTCGGGATGGTGCGGACGAGTTCGGAGAGGTCGGGCGTCATGCAATCCATGTTGCCGGATCGCGCGCGGGAAGGCACTTTACGACGGGTTGATATCCGCCTTATCGACTTTTAATTCCGTAAGAAGCGCTTTCGGTCTACGAAACTAGTTGTTCCACTATGTGTGCGGCATAGCGCGAATAGAGCTATTCATGCGCTCGACTTATCATTAGCAGCGGCTCCCTCTTTCCCGTATTCGACAAGTAATATCTCAAGTTGAAGACACATCGGCTTCATTTGGCCAATTAAATGCCGAAGCGACGCCATTACCTCACGGCACTCTTGTCGCTCAGCAGGTAGCTGAAGGCTGCTTTTCTCGGCTAATTGGAAGAGAGATTTTGATTCATCAAGAAGCAGCCCCAGATCAGACATCTGCTTTTTGAATTTTGCAAGTTCATCCATTTCGGCTTCACGCCCTTTCTGCTCAGTTAGCAGATCATGAAACGCCAATGGCATATTTTCAAGCTCGACAGTTCGGGAGCTTCGTCATTCAAGCGTCATATGCGCCAGCAGTATTTCTCTAATCTCATCAATATCTTTTTCTGTAAAGCCTAGCAGCCGGCGCTCTGGATATTTATAGCTCGGCCCGCGTGGCGCGACCTTATCCGGTAGGCCTTCGTGATGCACCCGCGCGACGCGGGCCACCTTACCGAAGAAGCCGAGCGATGCTTGGCTGGCGTCCGCCTTGATTTGCAAGTATTTATTCAGGCGGAGCTTGTTGAACATCGCCGCCTTCTGTCGCTTGATGCGGCCAGACTTGCTACGCAGCTCTTTGCGGTTCTTGCGTGCGGGATAAGGCGTGCCATCGGGGGCCACCTGCTGGGCGATCAGGCGGGCATGTTCGCGTCTCAGGTCATTGGCGACCTGGCGCACGAGCTGGCGCCGCTGCGCCGGCTGCACCTTCGCGATCAGGGCGGCCGCCCATTCTTCCAGGCGTTGCAAATCGTCACTCATGGCAGCGCCGGAACGTCCCATTCAGCCAGCCGCGTATCACCCTTGTAGAGCTGCCAGAAGGCATCGGCAAATGGTGGCGTGAGCTGCGGCTCGGCTGGATGCGATACCTGCAGCCGACCCCCATCCTCGCGCTTGACGATAGTGCGCTCGGTGAGGGACAGCTTGATAGACAGGTCCAGGGATTCGGCGCTGTTCATGTCCACTTCGAAACGCACGGCCTTCTTGGCGTTCTCCGGGTTGGCGAAGGCGTCGTGTTGGTGGACCCGCAACCAGGCCAGCAGCGGCACGAACACCAAATCGAGATCCGGGCCGATGTCGGTCAAGATGAGGTTCAACACATAGTCATATTCGAAGGACATGCCCGCTGTGCCAGTAGCACGCGCTCCGCCTTCGTCAATGAAGATGTGCAGTTTGTCCGGGTTCTGCGCCAGTTGCTTAATCGCCTTGCGCAGGTAGTCCCGTAGGTTCGTGGGCTTGTACATTCAGGTTCTTCCGCAGAGCGTTGTAGGCGTCGATCAGGGCGTTGGCTTGCCGGATGGCGTCATCGCCTTCTCCGGCGATGTCGTCAAGAAACTCCGCTGCCGCTGGCGCAAGTTCGGCTCGCGCTTCCTGGCCAGGTCGGCCGAGAGCGCGGGAATCTGCGCAACCGGCTCCGGCGGGCACTGGAGCGATGACGGGGACTGACAGGCGGATAGCGCCGCTGCGCACGCCAGCAATAAAGGTGTTTTTCTCATGAAGAGCGTCGTCCCTTTCTTTGGTGAGTTTGTCGCTGATGGACTGGATATCGTCTCGGGCACGCCGCTCTGCAGTCAGTACCTGCAAGGTTCGGTCGGCCCGCGCATCGGCCGCCGCCTGGTTGGCAATGGCAATTTCGGCCTTCAGGTGGTAAATGTCGGCATTCTTGCGCCAGCCTTGCACCACCCAAGCCGCCGCCGCCACTGCCGCCAGCATGCCCACGCCCAGCACACCGCGCAGGCGAGCGCGCCACGATTCGGTGAGCGTCATGCCAGCACTCCACCGGCCTCGACGAAGGCGAGGTGCAGCTCTTCGCTGGTCTTGAGCGTCGGCAGCTCGACGGCTTGGCCGCCCTCGCGGGTGAACGCTTGTTCCAGGTCCACATAGCGATGCTCGAACTGCCCATATCCTGCGCCTGGCAGCGATGCCCAGATGTTCTTGCACTTGGCGATAGCCGCCGCCACGCGGCCCGCATCAATGTCAGGGAGCGCGCCGCGTTCGTCGATTTGCTGCAGGGCGATAGCATCTTGCACGTCCGGCCCGAATCCGGTCAGCCGCAACTGCTTGCGATAGAAATCGTAGTAGCGCATCAACAGCTGGTAGCCGCCGGCCGCCGTGGACCAGTTCTTGATGCGCGGAATCCAGACCCGCACCCGTGGATGGTCGGCATAGCTGGTAAAGCGGGTGCGGCCGACGATCTGGTCATAGCCCCGGTCGCGTGTGGTGGGCGAATTGGACGTGCCTTCGGAAAAGCGCAGCATGCCCAGGAAGGCGCGGCGGTTGTCGATCGGATTCACAGCGCATCCTTCGCATCACGCGCCAGCTCGGCAATGTCCTTGCCTTGGCGCCGTTGGAACCACAGGGCGACGGCCCGAGTTACCCACCAGGCCGGCGCTCCGACCATCACGTCAACCGGCTTTGGCCCGAGCACGGCAGCTATCGCAGGGACGTTCCGGGCCAGCACGGAAAACGCCACGTCGCCGAACATGATCGAGAACGCCCCGGCGCACGCCAGGCGCACCACGAATTCCTTTTCGTTGAAGCTGCCATCGGCATTGCGCGGCGGCAGGACGATATACAGCAGCGCGGCGCCGACCATGCCCAGCACGGCCTTGATGCCGTAGATTTTCAGAATGGCAGCGATGCCGCCCGCAGATTCTGCTGCCATGACGTGATTTCCCCTTGTCAGTGTTTTGGTATTCATGTTGTCAATCCCACAGGCTGACGCTGTCCTGCGCGGTGGTCGGTGTTTCCACCGCAGCAGGTAGCGTGACGATGGTTCCGGCCGGCAGCACCGCACCGAGCGCGGCCAATGCTGGATTCAATGCAAGCGCCTGCTCGACATAACCGGCGCTCGCACCCAGGTAGCGAAACACCAGCGCGTCGAGCGTGTCGCCTTGCTGGCTGCGCACCTGCATCAGATCAGCTCCACGGTCGCATGCGTGCGGCCGAGCATGTCATTGATGGCCCAATGCCCATTGCGGCGCTGCACGTCCGGCGCGGTATCCATCCATTCCATTTTTTTGGTGTCGGTCAGCGCGCTAGCGGTGGTGTCGTAGTCTCGATAGCTTTCGAAAATGTCGGCCTTGGCGAAGCTGTACACCGCACGCCGGTAATGCGCGACGAGCTGGCTTTCCCCGTCCACCTTGGGCGCAGGCACCTCGTCCAGCTTCTGGAGGCCGGCGGCCAGGTGGCCAGCCTGCCAGTCACGCAGCAACCGGTTGACGGACAAGATCGCGTCCACCAGCGCCGGCCGCAGCCGGGCGTCGGTGACAGTCGAGTCCAGCCGCATGGCGTCGCGCATGGCCGGCATGCTGATGTCGGGGAAAAAGCCGTCGTTGCCAATAGGCTTCACGTCGGGCGGTGCGGCGGGCTCCGGTATCACCGGTATGTCATCGATATAGCTCATGATCTTGGAAAGTAGGGGGCGGTGGCCGGAACATCAGGCGGACTAAGCCGCATCCGTCCCGGGCCGCCCTGCGCCGTGGGGTGCTCTTTACGTGGGTGGTTCGGCGTATTTCTTGAGACGCCGTTCCAGCCGCTCGATTTCCTTCTTGACGCCAGCGGCCTGGTGCAGCTCGCTGGCGCGGCTCAGGTGCTGCAGCGCCGCCGTGGCGTGGTCGGCAGAAGCCGGCGTGATGCTCTCCGCGTCCACCTGATTGACCAGCTCCAGCAGGGCCAGACCCAGCGCCTTATGCACTTTGGCGCGCGCCTGGTCGGGCGTGTCGGCATTGCCGGTCATGGCCAGTACCTGCTGCAGGAGGTCGGCGGCGCGCGCCGGCTGTTCCTTGAGCTTGCCGCCCAGGCTGGCCACCGCAAAATCGTCCTGCAGCAAGGTGGGCAAGGTGCGGTTGTAGCGATCCGGCAGGGTGAACTTGTGCTCCAACGCATAACCCGCCAGCTGGATCGCCCGTTCGTAATCGCCCACGTCAATATGCCACACCAGCACGTGCATCAGCACTTCGTCTTGGGCGCCACGACCGGCCGACAGAACGCCGTCAATCCAGTGCTGATAGGCCGGCAGCATGGTGGCCTTCATCTCTATCTTGCGTTCGATGGACTGGATGTTGGACAGCCTCTTTCGATCCTCATGCAGCTTCATGAGCATCAGCTCATAAGCGCTGCCGGTGGTCACGCCGCCGGGCTCGCCGGCGGCCGCCGCCATCTGGCCGAGCATGCGTTCCCGGTGGCGCGCAGCGGGAGAGAGGCGGGACATCAGGCGGCACCCTTGGGCGCATCCTGCAGCACCACGTTTTCCACCAGGGCGGCCAGGCCTTCATCTTCGATCACATAGGCGTCGTTCGACGATTCATAGTTCTCGATGCGGTCGGCCTTCGGTTCATCCACCACGCGACGGCGGCGGCCGCCGTTCTGGAAGTAGATCGACAGGTTGTCCAGGCGCGTGATGAGCATGGCATTGGCCGGGAAGCTCGGCACACGCACTGCCGGCAGGCCGCCGATGCGTTTCTGGCTCACGATGATGTCAGTGGCCAGGGCCTCGGTCGGCTTGTTGTCCTTGTTGATCATCGGGAAATACTTGTCGTGCAGCAGTTCGCGGCCGACGATCACCACCAAGCTCGTATCGTCCTGATACCACGGGTCCAGATTGGTCACAGCGTCGTAGACAGCCGCGTCGAGGTTGGCATAGTCGGCGCCTTCGCCCGAGCCGATAACCACCTTGCCGGGCAGTTCAGGGCCGACCAGGCCCATGACACGCTGCGGCGAGTGCTCGCGGATCTGCTGCAGCCAGCCCTTGTTGACGTCCTGCAGCAGCGGATACTGCGCCAGGTTCGTATCAGCCGCGACCTTCACGCCATTGAAGCCGATCATGATGCGGTCCAGCGCCTGGCGCTTCAGGATGGCGGTAGCTACGCGGGTCTGGAAGTCCTTGAACTTTGCCCAGGCGTCCAACTTGGCATAGGTGATATGGGTGTCGAAGTTGGTTTTCTCGCAGCGATAGCGGCGATTCGACATGGCGGACGCATCGCGGGTGCTGCGGCGCTTGTCGCCGCTCGTATCGGTACGGCTGGCCACCGGCCCCGAGACGCCCAGGCCGATCTTTTCGCCTTCCAGCTCATCGACACCGATGATGTTGATGCTGCCCAGGAATTCGGAGGATTCCTGCATTTTGTCTTCCAGCGTCTGCTGCACGCTCGGTTCAACGGAGAACGTCGAATGAACGGCGCCGCCGGCGACGTCATTCAGGCTCGCCAGGCGCGTAGTGTAGGCGTTATAGGCGACGCGGGTCTGATTCTTCATGTGTTCTGCTCCAGGGTAATTGCGGAAATGGATTGGTGCGTGGTCCGGCTCAGAACTCGGTCAGCACGACACCGCTGTTGCTGCCGCCGGTGGCCGGCGGACGCTGCACGTCGTTCTTGTCGGTCAGGTTGATGGTCTGGCGGAATTGTTCGGCGGCGGTCGACTCATCGCCGACACGCTTTTCCAGCTTCTCCAGACGAGTGACGGCCTCGGCGGCATCTTTGGCGGCCTGAGTGGCAACCTGCGCGAACTCGCCCACCTTCTCGGCCACGGCGGTCATGGCGGCGACCACGTCAGCATGCTGGGCGTCGGCCTTCTTCTCGCTGCCACCGAAGCGGCTGAAAATCTGCTTGATGGTCTCGGCCACGCTAGGGCCGTCGTCTTCGAATTCGATTTTGGTTTCCACGCCTTCTGAGAACAGGTTCTCCGGTTTCAGCTTGCGCGGGGTGAATGGCGAGGCCTTGGGATTCGAGGCCGAGAACTGCAGAATTTCGGTCCCCAGGCTGGCCGGGCTGTCGGTCACGGCCAGGCCGACCAGATAGGCGCTGCTGATATCCGCGAACTTGTCGGCCAGCTCGATGCTGGTATAGATCTTCTGGCGGTCCTTGTTCATCGCAACCAGGGCGGGCGTGGGCTCGATCTGTGCGAACAGCGCCAGGCGCTTGCCGGCGTCAGTATCGACTTCCTCGGCCTTCAGCGCGAGCACATCGCCGTACGCCTTGAACGGGCCATCGGGCAGCAGGCTGCGCAGGTGCTCGACCCACACACGGGCGCCGTAGGTCTTGACGTTGTAGTTGTCGGCCATCTGCTGGATTTGCTCGCGGCTGATGCTGCGACCGTCGGTGGTCGCGCCCTCGGTCGCGACGCGGAAAAATTTGCTCTTGGTTGCCATGAGTTTTCGCGCTCGTTATCGGTTGATCGGATAACGTCATCTTCTGCCGATGGGCGAAATGCATCAATCGAGCAAGGGTTGATATGGGGGATAGCGACTCGCCAAGTTCCCCGCTACGCGCGCGCGCCGCCTACGCTTGCGGCATGTTAGACATTCCACACGACATCAAGGAAAGCATCGACCAGGCGGCCGAGCCACGACACGTTGCGCGCCGCTTGTATTTCGAGGGCTGGCGAATCTCGTCCATCGCGCGGCATCTGAAGATCAAGCGCACGACGGTCAATAGCTGGAAGCACCGCGATGAGTGGGAAAAGGTCTCGCGCCTGGAGCGCGTAGAGATTGCCCTTGAAGCGCGCATAGTGCAACTGATCGGAAAGGAAGTAAAGGGCAACGGCGAGTACAAGGAACTCGACGCGCTGATGCGCCAACTGGTGCAAGCTGCGCGCGTACGCCGCTATGAGCAACCGGGCGGCAATGAAACCGATCTAAATCCGAACATCGCCAATCGCAATGCCGCGCCGAAGAAAAAGCCGGTGCGCAACGAGTTCAGCGAAGAGGCACAGCAGCGCATCATTGAGGCTTTCAACGATTCGCTGTTCGACTACCAAAAGGTCTGGTTCCGTAATGGCAGCGAGCGCACGCGGATTATCCTGAAGTCACGCCAGATCGGTGCGACGTGGTATTTCGCACGCGAGGCGCTGATTGATGCGATCCAGACCGGGCGCAATCAGATTTTTCTCTCGGCCTCGAAGTCGCAGGCCCACGTTTTCAAGCAATACATCATCCAGTTTGCGAAGGACGCGTGCGGGGTGGAGCTGTCAGGCGATCCCATCGTGCTGCCCAATGGGGCGCACCTGTATTTCCTCGGCACGAACGCGCGCACCGCCCAGGGCTATCACGGCAATTTCTATTTCGACGAGTTCTTCTGGACGCACAACTTCACCGAGCTGAACAAGGTCGCGTCCGGCATGGCCCTGCACAAGAAATGGCGGAAAACCTATTTCTCGACACCATCGGCCACCACGCACCAAGCCTATTCATTCTGGACCGGTGAGGCATTCAACAAGCGCCGGGCCAAGGGCGACAAGGTCAACATCGATGTCAGCCACAAGCGTTTGTCTTCCGGCTTCACCGGCGAGGACAAGATATGGCGCCAGATCGTCACGATCATGGACGCGGCGGCAGGCGGGTGCGATCTGTTCGACATCGACGAGCTACGCGATTTCGAATACTCGCCCGATCAGTTCGACAACCTGCTGATGTGCAATTTCATCGACGATTCTGCGTCGGTGTTCCCGCTGGCCGACCTGCAGCGCGGCATGGTGGATTCCTGGGTGGATTGGGATGACTACAAGCCGTTCACGGCGCGGCCCTTTGGGCATCGCCCCGTCTGGATCGGCTATGACCCCTCACTGACGGGCGACAGCGCCGGCTGCTCGGTGATTGCGCCGCCGCTGATCCCTGGCGGCAATTTCCGCATTCTGGAGCGCCACCAGTGGCGCGGCAAAGACTTTGCCGAGCAAGCCGCTCTCATCAAGGAAATGTGCGGCCGCTACAACGTCCAGTACATCGGCATCGACACGACCGGCATGGGCGTGGGCGTCTATCCGCTGGTGAAACAGTTTTTCCCGGGCGTGACCGCTATCAGCTATTCGCCGGAAGTCAAAACGCGCATGGTGCTCAAGGCACAAAACATCATCCGCAGCGGCCGCCTGCAGTTCGATGCTGGCTGGACTGACATCGCGCAGTCCTTCATGGCCATTCGCAAAATTCTCACGCCCAGCGGTCGCGCCGTCACCTATGACGCCGGCCGCTCGGAAGAAACCGGCCACGCCGATTTGGCCTGGTCGGTCATGCACGCCCTCGACTATGAACCCTTCGAAGGGACCACCGCTAACAACACCTCATCTATGGAGTTCTTCTGATGAAACACAGAGCACGCCGCCACGCGGCTGCACCCGCCAGTACGCCGCCGGCCACTGTCGAGACAACGCCGGCGCCATCCGTCGAGGCCTTTAGCTTTGGTGATCCATCGCCGGTGCTGGAAGGCCGCGACATGCTGGCCGATATCGAGTGCTACCGCAATGGTGATTGGTACGAGCCGCCCTTGAGCACGGTCGGCCTGGCCAAGTCCTTGAATGCCAGCGTCCACCATGCCAGCGCCATCTGGTGCAAGGTCAATATCCTGTCCTCGACCTTCCGACCGTCCGCCGCTCTCAGCCGCGCGGAATTCACGCGTCTAGCCCTCGATTTTCTGCTGTTCGGCAACTGCTATGCAGAGCGCCGCGAAAGCATGACGGGCAAGCTGTTGAGCCTGAAGCATGCGCTGGCGAAATACACACGCGTGGGCGTCGAGCCGGGGCGGTATTTTTTCGTGAACGGCTGGCGTGCGAGCTACGAGTTTGAGCCTGGCTCCGTCTGGCATCTGCAAGCCCCGGACATCAACCAGGAAGTGTATGGCGTGCCGCAGTACGTGAGCGCGCTGCAATCGGCCTGGCTCAACGAGTCCGCCACGCTGTTCCGCCGCCGCTACTACCTCAACGGGTCACATGCGGGCTTCATCCTCTACATGACCGACACGGCCAGCAACGTGAATGACGTGGACAAGCTGCGCGAAGCCCTGCGCAACAGCAAGGGGCCGGGCAATTTCCGCAACCTGTTTGTGTATGCGCCGGGCGGCAAGAAGGATGGGCTGCAGATCCTACCGGTCTCCGAGATCGCGGCCAAGGATGAATTTTTCAACATCAAGAATTGCACGCGCGATGACGTGCTCGCTGCACATCGTGTGCCGCCGCAGTTGCTGGGGACCATGCCTAACAACACCGGGGGATTTGGCGACGTGACCAAGGCCGCCGCCGTCTTCGGCTGCAACGAAATCGAGCCGCTGCAGGCGCAGTTCCTTTCCCTGAATCAATGGGCTGGCGAGGATGTCGTCAGCTTCCGCCCCTATCAACTTCCCACTACTGAGAGCAAATAATCATGAGCGACCACGCAGATAATGCAGACAAAAGAATCTACGGCGCCATCGCGGCAGGCCTGGCCGCAGCACGACGAGCGCCGATGCTGCAACCGGACTGCCGCTGTCATTTTTGTGAGGAGGCAGTGGCGCCCGGAATTCTGTTTTGTAATTCCGATTGTCGAGACGATTTTCAGCGCCTGATGAACTCCAGAGTGAGGGCGGGAACTTTTTAATAGGGCTGCTTGGCCATGTAACCACCTAGGATTTTCTCTGACGCTGTTTTGAAACATATTCTGACGTCACTGTCGGCGCGAAGATCCCACCAAACGAGAAGCTGCTGATGTACTAAATTGAGAACCCCTCCCATAATGAAAAATCGTTCAGAAATCAATCTGGAGACTGAATCTCAACATTAGAGGTTTGCCATATGCCCGATAACCCGCGTACTCGCGCTATCCTGATCATTGAGGACAATCTGTACGTTCGGGAGATTTTCGCCGAGGTGTTCGACGCCGCCGGTTATGAAGTACATCAGGCCGGTAACGGGGCGGAGGGCCTTGAAATTTTGTTGAGCTCCCCCGGCAGAGTGAGTGTGGTGCTCACCGATCTCCGGATGCCTGTCATGGACGGCTTGCGTTTTGCCACTGAGCTCAAAAAAGACGTCCGATTCGCCGGCCTGCCCGTGGTACTGCTTAGCGCAACGCCAATGGCCAATTCTTGGGAGGCTCGCAAGGTTTTTGCTGCGCTCTTAGTTAAACCATGCCCTTTTTCTCAACTACTGGATACGGTTGAGGCGGTTCAGTAGCCTTTACGCTTGCACCTCAGGAATTGCCGTTCTCTGGTGACGGGCGCTCTTCCTTTTCCCGAATTTTTTGATGCGCCAACCAAATTGCCATGCTGCGCAAGCTATTGAAATCGGGGTAGATAGTGGAGGTGTCGCGGATGACCTCTGCAGAGCTGCCGTTCCGAAGCTCCAACGCCATCCGCCATCCCTCGTTAAGCTGATAGCCGACGATGGTAACGTCATAGCTTTTGTAAAAAAAGTTGAGTGTTAGCGCCGCCACTGGAGAGACCTTTCCGTGCAATTTTCGATGTTCCGCTATCGATTTTGCGGTGGCCTCTACAACGTAGGCACCTATTCTTTGAGCAGAGCGGAAGATGTTCTCCCGCTGTTTGTAAAAGTGAATGCTGAGCTGCATTCACGATGTGGCTTAGAAGACTCTACCATATCTTCTCCTTTAAAGACCGAGGCCGGTCTTTTGACGCCCCTTTGTGAAGCTGTTGTGCATGCTTCTTCTCAGAGAAACCGATCCGTTTGCTGCGTTATATCCCTTAGGTTCGCCGCGCCGGAGGACATCGGCTATAGATTCGAAAAGCGAGGGAGTAAATCTTGATCGGCAAGGCGAATCTCAATCGCATTTGCCACCTTGACATGCTCCTTGTTTTTTACCGAGAAGGTTTCATTCGGAACGCTGACGACGATTGTTCCTTTCCGCTTGTTGTCCTTGTCCAAAACTGGAATGAGCTCTGGAGCCTCTGGCACCTGTGCCGGTGTCAGGATCTCTGGCAAATACAGCATCCAGCCGACGCCAGGGTGATCTTCGAAAACCGCATGTCGGGTTGCATAGGGTGGGGGGCTGACCTGAATAAATGGCGCAGGAAAGATCTCTAGAAGTGTATTGATAATCTGAACGATATTTTCCTTTTTCTCTAGTGCTTGCACCCCCTTGGAATTCAGCTCGAAAGATGACCTTGAGTGATTAGAAGCAATTGACAATTTGTGCAATAAAACAGCACCGCCGTCATCTTCCTTTCCGTTCCACACACCTAATATTCTAAATTTTTCAGATGGATCAGCTTTTTCTTCTTCGTGAAAAATAGCAACGGCCGCTGGTGACGGCCCATTCTTATCAAACGCGACGTTGCGCCGCGCGTTATCTGGCGTGTCTGCAGGTGGGCACCAGTCCTCAAGCGGCATACCTATGGTGTCCAATAGCATAGCCACTTGCCAAAGTTGCTTAAGGTGTTCGTAAATGCTGGGAAGGCTTTCGATACCAGATCGATAGGGGAATTTGATATTCATCTGATTAGGGCATAAAAATTACTGTTATTGGTAGTCCGTCGTTGCGAAATAGGTCTTTCATGTGGTCGGCGACGAATTTTTCCATAAAATACCAATTGAGCCTGGCGGGGGGGGATGCTGCGGTAACACTACCTTGCTTTTCTGCTTGCTTCCGCAGTTTTCTATATCCTGTGAAAGAGAAAAAGAACTTTGGCGTGTCCGTCTCTTGATTAAAAAATTGGGCATATCGCGCCTTGGCTTCCTGCAAGAGACATTCAGCTGAGCGAAAGCCATCGAAGTCCACGCCAGAAAATGCCCATTCCGTATTGGGTGCGAAACCTGTCACTCGCGCCTGATACTCACGAGAGATATCGGACATATTCCACTTTCGAGACACTAGCGCCCCGCCGTCTGGCGGACATTTCTTGCATTTCTCACTCTGCTTTGCCACGTCAACTTGAGCAAGCGGCTTGCTTTCAGCTTCTTCAGCATTCTTGGAGTTCGAATACACCGCAGCGGCGCCGCCCGCTGCGACAGCAGAGCTAACCAACCTAATCCAGGCCAAAACTTCCGCAGAAATGGCGGGAAGCAAAGGGATAGCTGGAAAGCCCATGTTTATTCCTCTTCTTGTTGTGACGTACGAGCGAAGTAACGCAGCACGTCTTTCATATCATTTAACCGCTGTTCGGGCGTAGCACCGGGCTTGCTCAAGTATTGCTGTGTACCTGGCTGTTCGAAGATGCCGGGATAGTCGGCGGACATGTACATCATGTAGATGAGCGAAGGCGTTTCCGTAAAGCTCAGGGTCAGCCCATTGTCATAAGCAGCACGCATGCGGGCGATGATTTCCGAGCGACCAGGCTGCGCTTGTAGATCAGGGCGGTCGACCAAGAATTCATCTGCGACCGCTGCAACAAAGTTGTCCGCATCCCGAGCCTGCAGCTTTTGAAATTGTTCTTCAGTGATCTTGAGCATCATGCCTTCCAATTCGCACGCGACGACCCTCCCTCAACAGCAGCCATTCAGTAATCCCCTCGAACAGATAGCGGCGCTGCGTCTCATCGAAATCTCGTGCTGCACTGGCCAATGCACGTGGGTCCCACAGACGCAGCAATGCCAGCCGGCCATCGGGTAGCTCCATTTGCATACGGGATTGGAGGGCGTGCGCCAGCGCGTCTAGTTCCATCGTTGTGATAATCCATGACACTGATGCAACCCTTGTCTCCAGTAGCGCCGCGTGGCTGACCAGATCGAACGGCGCGCTTTCAGCATCGAGAAGCCAAGGGCCAGAAGGCGCGAGATGTTCATCCACTGTACCGATGAAGAGCCCGCGCACGCTCGGGCTTTCTTCCAGCGCCTGTTCGTGATGTTGATGGTAGTGAAAGCCATCGACCAAGGCATAGAGTCTGAGCTGCGGCGTGGCCGTCCGTAATTGCGCCAGCCGGTACTTGATCTCGGAAGGCATCAGTCGCGCACGATCATGGTTGCGCCGGCCTTGGCGGCATTCATCAGACAACTAAGGCAGATACCTGATTCGACCGGGGCGGCGGGATTAGCCTTAGCCAGGTTAGCGGCGTCGGCAGCAGTGCCCGCAGTCGAACCAACTTCTTGTTGCGCTGCATGGGTGGTGAGGGCCTGAGTGGCGATCAGGATGGCTCCACACGCGGTGCGGTCCCCGTCGCGAGCCGGCGCCTTGCCATTAGTGATCATGTCTTCTGCGCCGGAGGTAATGGCGAACGTCCCTTTGCAGCGTGGGCAGGTGGTGAGGTCGCCTATGCTCGCCACGGCCTTGCCGTGGATCAGAAAGGACTGGTCACCACTGATGACGGTCCCGCCGTGGCTGGTCTTGTCTCCAACGGTGATGAAAGGACGACTCATGTTTCCCCCGCCAGGGTTATCGATGACGCACGAAGCGTGCGCTGTTGTGCTGGCTTTGATGGGAGGTGGCGCGAATTGTTCCCAGTCAATGAGAAGACGTTCTAAAGGGCCTTAGGCGACCTTAGGTTGGATTGGCGGGGCGAGGGGAGAGACTATGAATGTTGCTATTTTGTAATTTTTGGGGCTTTTTCAGCCCGGCGCGCGCGGTTGCCCCCACCCCGCGCCTGCTCGCTACATACGTCGGTTTTGACTCAGATTTGCGTCAAGCCCCGAAGCACGTCTTGCCTGACCCGCTGGCCCGCCTGACGGTCACCAAATTTGACGCATTTTGACGCATGCAACTAACAAAGCCCTTACCTTATACTCCCGTAATACAAGATTTACTTTTGCCATTTAATTACCTTTTATTTCCCACAGGATTTTTATGCTTTTTAGAGAAATTGAGACGGCGCAGCGGCACGTGCGGACCGACGCATATCAGATGTCAATCGGTGAAATAGTCACCATGTATGAAAACAGGGAGATCATCATTGACCCTGAATTCCAACGACTCTTCCGTTGGAGCATCGGGCAGAAATCGAAGTTAATCGAGTCGATTCTCCTTGGGATACCTCTTCCATCAATTTTTGTGTTTGAGAAAGAGGACGGGAGTTGGGAGCTCATTGATGGCTTACAGCGGATTTCCACTATTCTTGAATTCATGGGGAAGCTTCGACAACCCGACGGCGAGATCGGGGCACCCTCGGTCTTAGAGGCGACGAAATATCTACCGTCCCTTCGTAATGCAGTTTGGGACAAATCAGAGGCAATCGAAAGCGTTTCGTTAGATGAGCAAATGCCATTAGATAGAAGTTTTCAACTTGCAGTCCGCAGAGCTCGTTTAGGCGTTGAAATTCTGAAACGACCTAGTGACGACCATACTAAGTACGACCTATTTCAGCGACTGAATTCTGGAGGTTCGCAGGCCAACTCGCAGGAATTGCGAAATTGCATCATGTTGATGGTGAACCGCGACTACTTCCGCACTATCAAGGCCGCAGCTGAATCCGCGGTGTTTCAGCAGATCTTGGGTATCAGCGAAGAACAGTCCGAGCGGCAGCGTCACATGGAAATGGCGGTTCGCTTCCTCGTGCATACGGGTGTTGATTATGACGGCACGCTCGACGTGGAGGAGTTTATAGATGAAGGTGTTGTAGCCTTAGCTCAGCGACCGGAGGCAATTGAAAGTGTCAGCCGAATTCCTTCGACTTTTGGTCTTCTTCATGAGGCACTGCAGGTAGACGCCCTACGTCGATTCCAAGATGGTCGACATATCGGACGCGTTAGCTTGGTTGGATTGGAATGCGTGGCAGTCGGGGTCGCTCGGAATCTCGATAGCATCCTTGCACTGGGCGCTCCCGCAGCGGCGGAATTTGTAAAGCTAAAGGCTCGAGAGCTTTGGGCACAGCCAGAATGTGAAACTTTCATATCGCCAGGCCTTCGCGGAACTACAAGATTACAACGTACGATTCCATTTGGAACACATTGGTTCTGTCCATGAGCAAGCCGTTCACTGATTCCGACTTTTCACAGCAAATTACTGAGGAGCGCACTTGGAGAATCCGTGAAATCACCGATCTCAAATCGGCGATAAATCGCGGGGATGCGACGTTACAAAGGGTTCTGCTAAGAGCTCTGGTGGCAATTTGCTACGCACATTGGGAAGGCTACGTTAGATTCTCCGCGCGAAAGTACATGGAGCACGTTGCGTTACGGAAACTGCCTTATAGTGGGCTTCACGGGCAGTTTTTAAGAAATCTTTTTTTGCCCAGGCTTGCCGCGCTGAGCTCCTCAAAAACGAGCTTGAGTGATCGCTGCCGGCTCGTCGAGGACATACTGTCCTCGTCCGACCGTCGCTTTAGCCAACTCAATGATGATCTGATCAATACGAAATCAAATTTGAATTTCGAAGTCTTTTCTGACATCTGTTTAGTCTGCGGTATTGAAACCACCAGTTTCCAAGACACGGAGACGTTTATAGATGTTTCTTTGCTCAAACGAAGAAATTCGATTGCGCACGGGGAAGATACATTAATTGGTTTGAGTGAGTTGGACACCATCGTCAACAACTCGATTGACCTAATGCGTAGGTTTGGCGATCTTCTCGAAAATCACGTCGTGCTCAAAGCATACAAGGCGGTGTGACAAATGTCTCTCACGAAAATGTTCGCTGTTTAAGATTTAGCGGCAAAATCTCCGCGGAGATATTCGTGGGCGACGTTCGAGTTTCCTGCCTTGATTTAAGCCGCGGCCGATCAACCTAGCCGTATACTAGGAAGAGCAAAGCGGCGTTGTAGAACGCGATTAAAGGTCGACATGCCATGGAAATAAGCACTACGAGGGCACCTGCGGGCCTCGATTGCGGAGCAAAATCAGCATGCCTTGTTGATATTTATAAATTCCCTCGCAGATTCTTAATCAACAGGGCAGGCGGCTAAGCTAGTTTCACACGCTGTTTCCGAATAACAAATCCTGCCCAGGATTTCGAGAGATAATTCCCAGCTTGCTTGCTGGGGAATATTTTGCCCAAACGAGCGCAAAACCGCGAATTGGCGCACTGTATGCGTAACCAGTGGCCCGCGTCGGATGGGTCTTTGCGGCGTGCCGTCAACATGCGCTTTTGACTCATAATCCGTTGGTGCCGTATTCGACTCACGGGGAGGGCTGCCACTATCTAAAGGGGGATTCCGAGAGATCGGAGTCCCTTTTTTTTCAGCTGAAAGTAGTGCGTCACAATCAGCGAACGCGAGGTGGTTCTTGTTTGCCGGCGTCAGGTAGGTATGGACATGTTGAATAGTCATCGTGAACAACATCAACCGCAGCGCTGTGAATCAACCACCCTGACCTGCAATAAGTCCCGCCGATAAACCCCAGGGCTTTTTCCCGTCCACTTGCGAAAGGCCCGATGGAATGCACTGGCTTCCGTGAAACCAAGCTGCGCAGCTATTGCAGCCACGCTGAGTTCGTTTGCTCCGAGCAGCGTCTGGGCGATGCCGCTGCGTATTTCATCTTTGAGGGAGGCATAGCTTTGTCCTTCGTCACGCAGGCGACGTCGCAGGGTGGCTGGCGATACGCCGAGCCGCTCGGCCATTGCTTCGAAGTCCGTCCAGTCGGTGGGAGACGATTGCTTCAGACAGGCGCGCAGCCTGGTGACCCACCCGGTGTCATGACGATATCGCACCAGAAGGTTGGCCGGCACATCCCGCAGGAAGGGCTTCAGCGCGGCGTCAGAGCGGATCACCGGAAGATCAAGATAGATGGACTCGAAGCTCAGGCAGCATCGAGGCTTGTTGAAGTTGACGGGCACCCCGAAGAATTCCAGATAATCAGGCCTTCCTTCCGGCAGAGCGCAGGAAAAGTCGATGCACTGCAAGGGAATGCGCCGGCCTACCAGCCAGCAGGCCAGTCCGAGCAGCAGTAGCAAGAAAGTCCGGTAGGCAAAGGCAGGATAGGGCGACCTGTTCTTGATCAGGATGATATGGGCCTTGCCGTCATCGATCCGCAATTCGCCATACGGTTCATCCAGTACGATGCGCAGGAAGCGCAAGGCCCGGCGCAATGCCTGTCCCAGCGACTCTGCATGCAGCACGGCATGGCACAGCAAGGTGAAGCTTCCCTGGCGCATGGGACGCGCCGACAGGCCGAAGAACTCATCGTCCGTGATGCGCGCGATAGCCAGCCACAACGCTCCATATTGCTCCGCGCTGACCGGCCCGACCTCATCCGTGGTCAATCCCGCCTCCTGCAGCACTGGCTCGGTGTCATATCCTTGCCTCACCAGGCAGCCCAAGGCGTCTTCCACAAATGAGAAAGGGATGGGAGCCGTGTCGCAGGTCTTTTTCAACATGGTAAATCCGATCAAGGAATCAGCAGCTATTTGTCATTGATTGCAATGTTTTGCCGGCCTAGTATCTATTGCCATACACATTGAAGTCACGAGTGTAAGCGCAAAAAATACAAAGTGGAGACGACATCATGCCTGAGCTTATCCCCGCGCCGCGCCAGCCGGACTATGCAGACGTCTATGCAGGATTTCGCATCGAGACGCTGCGAGAGCAGTTTCAAGGAGACTTCGAGACCGGCATCAATGCCTGTGTCGAGTGCTGTGACCGGCATGTCAAGGGAGATAACATCGCCCTGGAGTTCGTCTCCCTGCATGGCGAGCATCAACAGTACAGTTTTGCGCAGGTACGCTCGATGGCGGCACGGGTGGCCAATCTGCTCAGGCAGCAAGGCATCCAGCCGGGCCAGATCGTGGCCGGGATGCTGCCGCGCACGCCGGAGCTGTTGGCTACGGTGCTGGGCACGCTGCGCGCCGGCGCGGTGTACCAGCCCCTCTTTACGGCCTTCGGACCGAAGGCGATAGAACATCGGCTGGCGCTGAGCGGCGCCAGCCTGATCGTCACCAATGTGGCCAACCGGGATAAGCTCGATGAGATTGCCAATTGTCCCCAAGTCTGCACGGTCAGGGAAAGCAACGATCCCCTGCGTGCCGGTGACATCGATTTCCGCGCTGCTGTGGACGCCCAGTCGGATGACTTCGCGCCGGTCCTGCGCAGCGGCGCCGACCTGATGCTCATGATGTCCACCTCCGGCACCACGGGTGCGGCCAAGGGTGTGCCGGTGCCCTTGTCGGCGCTGCAGGCGTTCTCGGTCTACATGCGCGAGGCAGTCGGCTTGCTGCCGCAGGACAAATTCTGGAACATGGCCGATCCGGGCTGGGCCTATGGCCTCTATTACGCGATCATCGGCCCGTTGGCCATCGGCCACGGCATCACCTTCAACGAAGCCGCATTTACCGTCAGCGGGACTTACGAGACCATCCGCCGCCTGGGTATCACCAGCCTGGCCGGTGCGCCCACGGCCTATCGCATGATGATGGCCGCAGGCGAGGAGGCCGCCGCCAGTGTCAAAGGCAGGCTGCGCGCGGTCAGCAGTGCCGGTGAACCATTGAACGCCGAGGTGGTGCGCTGGTTCGCCAGCGCCCTGGATGTCCCCATCCATGACCATTACGGACAGACCGAGCTGGGCATGGTGGTCAACAACCATCACGCCTTGCGACATGAGGTCGTGCCAGGATCGGCCGGCTTTGCCATGCCAGGGTATCGCGTCGTGGTGCTCGACGAGAACCACCAGGAGCTTGGTGCGAACCAGCCAGGCGAGCTGGCCATCGACATCGCGAGATCGCCGCTGTACTGGTTTTCCGGTTACTGGAAGCAGGATACGCCTGCCATTGCCCACGGCTATTACTCCACTGGCGACAACGTCGAGCTGGAGCCCAACGGCAGCATCAGTTTCATTGGACGCTCCGACGATGTCATTACCTCGGCGGGCTATCGTATCGGGCCGTTCGATGTCGAAAGCGCACTGCTGGAGCACCCGGCGGTGGCTGACGTGGCCGTCATCGGCCTGCCGGACCCGGAGCGTACCGAGATCGTCAAGGCCTTCGTGGTCCTCTCGGACCAGTTCAAGGCCAGCGATGCATTGAGGGAACAATTGGCGCAACACGTCAAACGGCGTCTTTCCGCCCACGCCTATCCACGCGCCATCGAGTTTCTCGACGCCCTGCCCAAGACGCCCAGCGGCAAGCTGCAGCGTTTCGTGCTGCGCAAGATGGAGGCGGACCGGCGCGCTGGCCATCCCTGAAACGCGCGGGTCGCGTTTGATTCAATCGAGAATAAGCGAGGAGAGACAATGGCTGTAAAACAAGGTGTCTACGTCGTCACCGGCGCGGCTTCCGGACTGGGGGCGGCCACTGCCGAGCAGCTCATCAGGGCCGGCGCCAAGGTGGTTCTGGCCGATGTCAATCCGGTGGCCGGCGAAAAGATGCAGGCCACGCTCGGCGCCAATGCCCGGTTCGTGCTCACTGACGTCACCAGTGAGACCAGCGCGCAGGAGGTCTTTGGCGTTGCCAGCTCCATGGGGGCGGTGGTCGGGCTGGTCAACTGCGCGGGCATTGCTCCGGGGGAGAAGTTGCTGGGCAAGGGCGGCGTGCACCGACTGGACAGTTTCATGCGTGCACTCAACATCAACCTGGTGGGCTCGTTCAACATGGCGCGGCTGGCAGCGCAGCACATCAGCGCTGGCCCGGCCGACGCGACGGGCGAGCGTGGCGTCATCATCCACACGGCCTCGATTGCGGCCTTTGACGGGCAGATGGGGCAGGTGGCCTATGCCGCTTCCAAGGGCGGGGTGGTGTCGATGACCTTGCCGATGGCGCGCGAGCTGGCCCGCCATGGCATACGTGTCGTGACCATCGCACCCGGCATCATCGAAACGCCCATGATGCTGGGGATGCCGGAGGAAGTGCTGGAGTCCTTGAGCCGCAACGTACCCTTCCCACCCCGGCTCGGCAAGCCATCCGAATTTGCCGGCCTGGTCATGCATATCCTGGAAAACCGCTACCTCAACGGCGAGGTCATCCGCATGGATGGTGCGCTGCGCATGAGCGCCAAGTAAAGGAGCCCAGGCAGCCCAGGCAGATGTATGAACGAACAAGATACATGACATATCAATGAAGCTGCAAAGAGGAACAACATGTCCGAAGACCCGGTTGTGATTGTGTCGGCCGCCCGTACCGCGATGGGTAGCTTCCAGGGAGCCCTGGCTGATCTGCCGGCGCCACACCTGGGCGCCGTGGCGATATCGGCCGCCCTGCAACGTGCCCAGCTATCTGCTGCCCAGATCGCGCAGATCGAGCAGGTGTGGATGGGTTGCGTGCTGCAGGCAGGCCTGGGCCAGGCTCCCGCACGGCAGGCCGCCTTGCGTGCCGGTTTGCCGCAGACGGTAGCCTGCGCTACCTTGAACAAGGTCTGCGGCTCGGCCATGCAGGCCGTCATGCTGGGGCATGACAGCATCCTGGCCGGTTCGGCGTCAATGGTGGTGGCCGGCGGCATGGAGTCGATGTCCAATGCCCCGTATCTGCTCCCCAAGGCCAGACGGGGTTACCGGCTTGGGCACGACAGGTTGCTGGATCACATGTTCCTCGATGGACTGGAGGACGCCTATTCGGACCAGTATCGCGGTCGCCTGATGGGAACCTTCGCCGAGGACTGCGCCAGCGAGTTCGGTTTCACCCGGGCCCAGCAGGATGCCTTTGCGGTCCAGTCCACCTTGCGCGCGCGCCAGGCGATCAGCGGCGGTGGCTTCGACTGGGAAGTGGTTCCTGTCGACGTGGCGGGAAAGAAGGGCAGCGTCGTGATCAGCCAGGATGAGGGGCCGATGGCGGTGAACCTGGAGCGCATCGCCACGCTCAAACCAGCCTTCAGTGTCGACGGCACGGTCACTGCCGCCAATTCCTCTTCCATCTCTGACGGCGCAGCGGCCTTGCTCCTCATGCGCGAATCGGCGGCGCTCAAGCAGGGCTTGACGCCCTTGGCCAGGATCCTGGGCCACGCCTCGTATGCCGGTGCGCCCGAGAAATTCCCCACTGCCCCCATTGGCGTGCTGCGCAAGATATTCGCCAAGACCGGGCTGGATGCCGCCAGCACGGACCTGTTTGAAATCAACGAGGCATTTGCGGTGGTGCCCATGGCGGCCAGCCGGGAACTGGACATCGACATGGAGAAGATCAATGTCCACGGGGGCGCCTGTGCGCTAGGACACCCCATCGGTGCTTCCGGGGCGCGCATCATCGTGAGCTTGCTGGGAGCGCTCAAAGCACGCGGGCTCAAGACAGGCATCGCCAGTCTGTGCATCGGCGGCGGCGAAGCGACCGCCATCGCCCTGGAGCTGTCATGACGGTCGAGCACTGCTCGCATGAAGAAAGGTCGGGAAATGTTGCTCAGTCCTGAACACGAGATGATCCGCGACGCTATGCGTCACTTTGCCCAGGAACGCCTGTTACCCTTTGCTGCGGACTGGGACAGAAATCATACCTTTCCCGCCGAGGCCCTGAAGGAACTGGCCGAGTTGGGCGCCATGGGCATGTGCGTGCCAGAGCAGTGGGGCGGCGCCGGAATGGATTACATGAGCCTGGTGCTGGCACTGGAAGAGATTGCCGCAGGCGACGGGGCGACTTCAACCATCGTCTCGGTCCAGAATTCACTGGCCTGTGGCATTACCGAGAAGTACGGGAGCCCGACCCAGAAAGAGCAATGGCTCAAGCCGTTGGCGCGCGGCGAGATGTTGGGCTGCTTCTGCCTGACCGAGCCGCATACCGGCTCGGACGCAGCAGCCATCAGGACCAGGGCCGAGCGCGATGGTGACGATTTCATCCTCAACGGGACCAAGCAATTCATCACCAGCGGCAAGCACGCCGGGGTGGCCATCGTATTTGCCGTCACCGACAGGTCAGCAGGCAAGAAGGGCATCTCCTGCTTCCTGGTGCCGTGTGATACGCCGGGCTTCGTGGTCGGACGCAGCGAAGAAAAGATGGGACAGCATGCTTCCGATACGGTCCAGATCATGCTCGACAACTGCCGTGTTCCTGCCACAGCCTTGCTCGGCAAGGAAGGCGAGGGCTATCGCATCGCCTTGTCCAATCTCGAGGCCGGCCGGATCGGCATTGCCGCGCAGAGCGTAGGCATGGCGCGCGCCGCCTTCGAGGCCGCCGTCAGCTATGCCCGGCAGAGGGAATCGTTCGGAGTCCCCATCATCGAGCACCAGGCCGTCAATTTCCGCCTGGCCGACATGAACACCTTGCTGGATGCGGCCAGGCTCATGGTGTGGCGCGCCGCCCAGTTGAAGGATCAGGGACGTCCTTGCCTCAAGGAGGCCTCGATGGCGAAGATGTTCGCCTCCGAGGCCGCCGAGAAAATTGCCTCCGATGCGATCCAGATCCATGGCGGCGTCGGCTATACCAGCGACTTTCCGGTCGAGCGCATTTACCGTGACGTGCGCATCTGCCAGATCTATGAAGGGGCCAATGATATCCAGCGCCTGGTCATCGGTCGGGCCATCGCCAGCGATCAAGCGCATGCGTGAAAGGTGACGTAGGTCTAACGAACGAATAAAGGCTGCAAGGCTGCAAGGATGCCAATCGGCAGCCTTGCAGCCTTTATTCTTTTGGGGACCGTGACCTAGTGCGACAACAGGCTCTGCGGAGTACAGCCAAAGGCGGCGCGGAATACCCGGCTGAAGTGGGACAGATCGGAGAACCCGGCGTCCAGCGCCGCCGTGGTGACATTGCCGGCATTGCCTTCGGTGAGGGCGCGATAACTGGCTTGCAATCGCACCCGGCGCAGCACATCCATGGGAGTCTGGTTGTGCTGGGCGAAGGCGCGTGTCAGCGTTCTTTCGGAGACGTGGTGAGCTGCGGCCAGGACGTGGAGATTGAGTTGCGGGTCGGTATAGTTCTCTCGCAGATAGGCGAGAACACGTTTGTAGAGATCATTCTTTTCTGCCGCAGTTGTCCTGGCGCCGGGGGCGGCCAGGCTCAAGGCGAGCACGTCCAGCAAGGCGGCGCTATAGCGGACCGCCGACTCGGCATCGTTGAATTCGCAAGTGCCTGCTTCTTCCAGCATCGAGCGCAGCGCCATCACACCGGGCCTGCGGGCGTCGATCAACTGCGCGGTCAGGTGTTCGGCTTCGGGACAGCGGCTCAACAATGACTTGCGTGGCAAGCGGGTCAGATAGATCTTCTCGGGGCCCAGTGCGAACTCGAAAGGGCGGGCGCCATCGTACAAGGCCATGTCACCCGATTGCAGGCGGGCCTGGCGCCCGTCCTGTGCCAGATAGGCTTCGCCGCTGACCATGAAGGCGAGCCACAGGTCGTCGTCGGGATTTGAACGAATATGGTGCGCATCACGTCGCCAATGGTGCAAGGGCGAACTCATGATGGCCATATCGACCATCCCGATGGAATTGACGGACATGGCGCCGTCGAAGACCGGTTCTCCCAACAGCTTGCTGTCTGCCTGGAGGCAATGACGACAGACGACATCATTCCAATACTCGAAGCGCCTTGGCGCTTCGACGATCTCAGTGGTGTATTGAGCCTTCATAAGGGGCACTCCTGATCTATCGAGTCGATGCAGACATGCTGGCTGATGACCGGGCTGGCGAATGAGCTTGGCTGGCTGGTTTCGTGCAGCATTGTGGCTGCTGGAAGACCGATCCCCGGTAGCAAAGTATCCGCCAGATGAACGCGCAAGGGCAATAGAATTTCATGCATCGCTGCCAATGGCGCTACATATTTTGTGCAAAATTTATGCCTGCCTCAGGAGATTCGGACAAGCTGCGCTGATGGAGGAATCTGATCGAGGCTTGCGTACACTTCACGACCGTAGATCGCCCGGAAAGCAGCCAGGGCAGAGCGTTTTCAGCGCAGCGAAGAAAATGCTGGCAGGTGAGGGCGGCGTGGTTCCAGGCAGTGCCCAGCATATTGCTCAGGGCGAAAAAAAACCACTGGGTGGATCACCCAGTGGTCTTGCCGATGCCCCGTCGGTTGACCGGCTCGGGGGTGTTTCTGCTCAGGAAGTTTTAGCGTCGCGCAACATACCGGTTTGCGGATGGCAGTTGATGTATTCCAGCCATTGCGTAGCACCATCGGAGACCGACACCTCGTGATAAAGCCTGAGTTTTTTCAGGCCAGTGACGACCTTGAAGAAGGTGGTGAAGATGCGCAGGTGGGTGGGATGTGATTCGGCCCAGCGTTCCAGCAGATCCAGCGAGCGCCAGTGGCCGATGTCGTAGGCAATGTCGAGCAGATTGCCCTCCAGGTCCACATTGCGCACGAAGCGGTTGCTGTAACAGCCGATCTCCTTCCCCTGGTCGCGCAGGAAGTCCATGCCATCCTGCAGAGGTGGCAGCATCTCGTTGAAATAGAGCGCGCGCTCCTCCGGGTCGGCATCGACCCAATCCTGGCCGGAGCGGATCAGGGCGATGTTGTCATGCCCCTTGAGCAGCACCCGGCCGCCTTTGGCCGGCTCGCCGGAAAGCACTTCAAGCTGGCCTGAAGGGCGCATCCGGTCCACTTGCGAAGCGGGAAAACGATCACGCATCGATCCCCAATACCCGTGCTCTTCTATGTCGTCGCTGATGCGGTCCATGACAGCGCCCACCCCGGGCAGATCTTCCTTGAATGCATACAGGGTCTCGAACTGCTCGGCGCGTGGCGAGAAGACTTCCCTGAAGTAGCCGAGGCCATCGGCGAGCCGGGCATCGCTGTCCCACCATCCGGCGACGTCGGGGGAACGCATCCAGCGGCAATAGCGGCCCGCATCACGCCAGTAGCCGACCACGATGAAGTTGCCATAGCCCTGGTTGTCGAGGTGATAGCTCATGTCATGGTTGCCTGGGCCATCGGGCAGAGCGAAGCTGGAGACGATGTGGCGCATGGCCTGCAGTGCCTGCGCCCGCTTTTCTTCCTTGAACTGGATGCCCAGGTAGGCCATCGTCACTTGCGTCAGCGTTGCATCAGCGCGGCCGACCCACATCGGGAAGGGAGGTTGATAATCGTCGTCCACCCGGCGTGAGAGCGTGCGAGGACATTTGAGATGCTGGTCGATTGCGGATTCCATGCGGGATCTCCTTCTGGGAAAAATATCAATGCAAAGTGGTACTGGCGCGCTCGTCGAACGCGGCCGCACCGTATAGCTGCGCCCAGGCATCCGGACCGGCTTCGATTTCGGTGGTGGTAAGCAGGCAGGCGTCGAGCTCCTCGGTCAGCAAGTCCCCATCGATGCCTTGGCCGATGAAGACCAGTTCCTGTCGGCAGTCGCCCGCCAATGCGTCCCACTTTTCCTGGATGCCTTGCCGGCGATAGGTGTCCTGCGGCCATTGGGCCGGCTCGATGAAACGCCACCAGCGGCCCACGAAGCCCCACTGGAACTGGCCGCCGGTCTGGACCAGCAGGGCAATGTCGGAATATCTGCTGGAGATCCAGAGATAGCCTTTGCAGCGCAGCAGGCGGCCATTGCGCCAAGGACGTCCGAGCCAGTCCAGCAGGCGGCCGGGATGAAAGGGCAGTCGTGCGCGATAGACGCTGGAAGAGATGCCGTAGGTGTCGGCCTCGGAAGGCGGGTGGGCGCCATCCATGGTCTGCATCCATCCTGGCATGCGGGCCAAGCTGGGCAGATCGAACAGTCTGGTATCGAGTACCTGATCCAGATCGACCTCGCCGTGCGCCATCGGCAGAATCCGTGCAGTCGGATTGAGCTTCTGCAGCACTGCCTTGAGCGAGGCGAAGGCGCTGGCGTCGATCAGGTCGACACGGCTGACCAGGATCACGTTGGCATACTCGACCTGCTCGATGAGCAGGTCGGAAAGCGGGCGCGTGCTGGCGCCATCGGCCTGGGCAATGGCGACGTGGTCAGCCAATTGCTGTTCGAACGTCTCGCCGTTGACCACCGTGACCAGTGTGTCCAGTCGCGCCAGCTCGCTCAGGCTGAAACCATCGCTGTCGAGAAATGCAAAGGTTTCCGCCACCGGAATGGGCTCGGAAATGCCGGTCGATTCGATCAGCAGATAATCGAAACGGCCCGACCTTGCCAGTGCGCTGACCTGCTCCAGCAAGTCGGCGCGCAAGGTGCAGCAGATGCAGCCATTGCTCATCTCCACCAGTTCGTCATTGCCGCGGTAGAGTTCGGTATTGCGCCGTACATCGTCGCCATCCATGTTGACTTCGCTCATGTCGTTGACGATGACCGCCACTTTCATTCCTGCCCGGTTGCGCAGGATATGGTTGAGCAAGGTGGTCTTGCCAGATCCGAGAAATCCCGATAACACCGTCACCGGGATCCTCTGCGCCTGAGCATTGAGCAATACCTCGGGCGCCGGTTCGTTCATGCGCGTCCACCTTGTTGCGGCGCCTTGTCCAGATAGCCTTCGAACAGGTCGACCACCACGAAGCCATCGTCGCAGGCATCGCCCCACACATCGCGGTTACTGAACTGGACGTGATAGGTCGGCTGCATGGCGGCGCTCTTGTCGCCGTGGCCGATGGTGTCGGGGAAGGGCCATTGTTCGGTGGTACGGTGCAGCACCACGCCTTCCTTGCCGCGAACATAGCCTGGGCAGCGGATATGGCCGGTGACACGTTCGTCGCGCACCAGGACGCGGTCGCCCACTTCAAAGGGCGGACGGCCGGTGATGGCGGGGCGGCCCTTGGATTGTGCGGGGCGGGCCAACTGGAAGTGGGAACCCAGCGCCTCGTCGAGTTCCTGCTGGGTGAGCACGCCTAGCTCCACCAGCAGCGATGCGGTAGCGATGACATAGCGCTCGTAGTACTGGGTGTTGGCTTGCTGGCGGAACTCGATGCGTTCCACCGCGTGACGCACTTCGTCCACGCTGTAGAGCTTCATGTGATCGGCGCCCAGGAACATCAAGGTATAGGCCAGGTGTTCCCAGTCCTGCTTGAAGACCTTCTTGTAATCGAGGCTGTTGATGGTGTGCGGAATCCGGCCGAAGCCTTGAACACCGCCGAGGTCGTGAAAGCCATCCATGTTTGAATCTCCGTTGATTGATTAGAAATAAGAATCAAGCTGCTGTGTACCGGACCGGTGCTCAACCGACCTTGGGCAGGGCCACACCGATGAGCACGTCCTTGGTGATGAGCTTGCTGAGCGCCTCTTCACTCCAGCCTTCGGTGCCGGCCGGACGCATCGGCAGCACCAGGTAGCGGGTCTCGGCGCTGGTGTCCCAGACTTTCACCGTCATGTCCTTGGGCAGTTCGGTGCCGAGCTCGGCGAGCACCGTGCGTCCCTCGCGCACCAGGCGGGCGCGGAATTCGAAGCCCTTGTACCACTCCGGCGGCAGGCCCAGTACCGGCCAGTTGGTGCAGGAGCAGAGGCTGCAGACGATCACGTTCTTGAGTGTGGGCGTGTCTTCCAGCGCCACGATGTATTCGCCCTGCGGGCCGGTGTAGCCGAACTCTTCGCAGGCGGCCGTGCCGTCACGCAGCAGCAGTTCGCGGTATTGCGGGTCGCTCCAGGCCTTGGCCACCACGCGGGCGCCATTGGCCGGGTCGAACTTGTTGGCCAGCAGATCGGTCAGGCCTTCGATGTAGCCTTCCGGGATCAGCTTCTTGTCGTTGAGAACCTTGAAGAGCGCCCAGGCCCGTTCACCGGGGGTGGATGTCTGTGCGGAAGAGGATGGATTGCTCATGATTTGTTGACTCCTGGCTTGAAAATGCGGGGTGGGAAAAAATGCCTTTAGGAACTTCACGAAAGAAACATCAGTGCTGCTGCCAATCCATGCTGGCCTCGAAGGCCGCCGCTGCCTGGTAGAGCGTGGCTTCGGCGTAGTGTTTGCCGACCAGCATCAATCCCACCGGCAAGCCGTCGACCGTGCCACAGGGAATGGACATGGCCGGGTGGCCGGTGATGTCCAGCGGCGCGGTATTGCCAATCATCTCGAAGGCGCGCGCGACGTACTCGGCCAGGGGACAGCCCGCGGCCGGCAATGGCTGCGCGATGATGGGGACGGTGGGCATGACCAGCAGATCGAAATCAGCCAGCGCCTTGTCGTAGCCGGCGCGTGCGCGTCGGGCGATGTTCTGGGCCTTGGCGTAGAAGCGACCCTGATACCGGGTCAGCCCGTATTGGCCGACGAACATGCACAGCTTGAGCGTGGCCGACAGATCGTCGGCATGTTCACGCCAATGGGCGTGGTGCTGCAGGAGGCCAAGGTCGTAGAGCCCCTTCCAGTTGAAGCCCATGCCGTTGCCGTGCATCATCTGCATGGTCAGGCCTTCGCAGCCGATGGGCTGCCAGAGCGCACCGGCCAGCGCATGTTCCTCGACCGATACGGTAGCCACGGATGCTCCCAGTTTTTCCAGTTGGGCAATCGCCTCCTGCACCTTGTCTGCCACCCGCTTATCCATGTTGCCCAGGGCAAATCCTTCGGTGAGGATGCCGATCTTCAGGCCACGCACGCCACGATCGAGCGCTGCGGTATAAGGCTGCACCTCGGGTGCATATTGGCGCGGATCGAGTCCGTCGGCGCCGGCGATGACCTCAAGCATCAGGGCGTTGTCGCGCACGTTGGCGGTGATCGGTCCCACATGGTCGACCGTCGCTTCGATGGGCATGACGCCGGTATAGGGAACCAGGCCATGCGTGGCCTTCATGCCATAGGTGCCGCAGAAGGCTGAGGGAATGCGGATCGAGCCGCCCTGGTCGCCACCGATGGCCATGTCCGCTTCGCCTGCCGCCACCAGCGCCGCACTGCCCGATGAGGATCCGCCGGAACCATAGCCATGGCGGCGCGGATTGTGAACCGGCGCGGGATCGGAGGTATGGCTGCCGCCCGACAGGCAGAAATGCTCGCAGGTCGCCTTGCCCAGAATGGTGGCGCCGGCATCGAGCAGGCGGGTCACGATGGTGGCGTCATAGCTCGGCACGAAGCCTTCCAGCGTGGAAGAGCCGTTCATCATCGGCACGCCTGCCAGGGCCACATTGTCTTTGAGCACCACGGTGCGGCCCGCCAGCTTGCCCTCGGCGGCGCCCTTGACGGTGCTTTTGCAGGCCCAGGCGTTGAGTGGATTGTCCTTGGCTGCCGGTCGGGCGGCAGCCGAGCGCGGATATTTGACGGCGGGAATTTCATCGGGCAAGCCATCGATGACATCGTAGGCATCGAAGCTTGCCTGCATCAAGTCCAGGTATTGACTGGCCTGCTCCGTGGTGAGCTGGATGTGCAGAGAGCTGGCGAGCTCCTTGAGTTGCTCTGGGGTGGGTCGGACGATAGACATGAAATTCGCGCTCCTGTATTTCGAATGCACCGCAGAGGTGCATTGCACTGCAATGGGAAGGTCAGCATCGGCAGTCCGCAAGCTCCTGGCGGCCACCGCGCATCGCTATCATTGGCGAGCGTCACTGTTACTGCTTGTCCTTACAGGTCATTCGTTTGTCATTTGCGGACAAGTCAGCCAGGTGTCGTGAGGAAAAATGAGAAATCGTTTACGTATTTCTGTCTGTGCGTTCTGCAAGCCAGGAAGGGCGCGACAGGTACGCAATCCACGTCAAGGCCGACGCGGGAAATATCGGTTTTCAAAATGTCTTGTTATGGCAAGTACCTTGGCCTGATTTGACGAGTCAGGCGGGCTTCGCCTCTTTATCTTTTCATCACCGTCGGAACGGTGCTGGCGTGTGACAACGCCTGTCCGGAAAACGGCGATTCCATCCATATGAAAAGAGAGGACAAGATGAACATGAACCTGAAATCCGGGCCCCGTTTCGCCTCATTGCGAACGGTCCTATTCTCCATTGCCGTTGCCTTGGCGATGGGCGTGATGGCCGACGCTTGTGCCATCGATGTCGATCCGGCAGATTATGTGCCGGCCCCCGCTGGCACCACCGCCGGTCTGCTCTACCAGCAGCATGCCGAACGCGACGCCAGCTACAGCAGTGGTAACCGCAATCCTGGCAATCCTTTGCTGACCTCCGATGTGACCATCCTGCGCCTGGTGCATTACATGAACATCGGCGGCTATACCGTGGGTCCCCAGGTGCTGCTGCCCTTCGCCAGTCTGCGCAGTGGCCGCGACATCAAGGCGCTGGGCAGTGAGAACGCCCTGGGTGACCTGATCCTGGCCGCGCCTGTGTGGCTCGTCAACGATCCTGCAAAATCGACCTTCTTTGCGGTGGCCCCGTATCTCTACCTGCCCACCGGATCGTATTCCGACAGTCGCGCGCTCAATGTTGGCGAGAACCGCTGGAAGTTCGATCTGCAAGCGGGTCTGGTCCAGCGGATATCCGGTCCCTTGTATCTCGACCTGACCGGCGACGTCATGGTCTTTGGCAAGAACAACGACTATGGAAGTGGTCGCGGCAGTATGCGCCAAGCACCGCTTTATCAATTGCAGTCCTATCTGCGCTACCAGTTTTCCGCCACCACCAACGCCACTGCGGGGCTCTCGCGTACCTGGGGCGGTGAGACCCGCGTCAATGGCGTGGACAACCACGACCAGCCCAATCAGTTGAAGATTTCCTTTGGTGGCAGCACCTTCGTGGCGGCCAAGACGCAGATCATGGGCAGTATCGGTCGCGACTTGTCGGTGGACAATGGATTCAAGGAAAACTTCCGTCTGAACCTGCGGTTGCTGCAGATCTTCTGACCAGGCGGGCAGCCATCGTGTGCAAGCTTGATCCGCGCCGATGGCTGTTGGCTTGAAGCAGGCAGTGGAGCAAAAAGCTCATGCAGTTTGGTTTTTTACCTTCGAGGGCCCACGATGAAGCTGAGTATCGTGTCCTGCCTGAAGCCGGTGAGTGCCGCGCTGACACTGGGGAGGCATGAGGCCTAGTCGGGCAGCAGAATGCGTCCCTGATCGAGCAGCGCGCGGCTGTAACAGAGAAGCTCAAGGCGGAGCCGAGGCTGTACTTGATTGCCCTGCATGGGACAGGAAAAAAGAACAGGAAATGCTGGCAAGGAAATTCGTCTTTGGCGGAAGTCAGCTTGTTGGTTGAACAAATCGCCGGACGATCACCTGGCGGGCAATCAGTGATTGATCACCAGGTGAACAAGTTTCGTTCGACCAAGAAACTCAAGGTTTGGGCCAGGTGATGCCTACACTTTTCATTCCCTTGGCCACATCCATTTCCGGATGGGCCAGCACGACGTCGCGGTAGGATGGGCTGCCGATGACCGCGGGCTTGAACTTGGTCAGAAAGGCCGTGACTTCTTCCCGGATATCTGCAGGCACTGCGAAGTTGTCGTAGCATTCGTCCATGCATTCCATCACTGCTTGCCAATGAACTTCAGTGAGGCCCATGCCACGGTGTGCGGTCACCATGTCGCGTCCTCTGTATTGTGCATTTCCACCCCAGTGGACCGACAGGAAATCGACAAAATTGATGTGCTCTTTCTGGAAGGTGGATTCCGACATGTGGCTCCAGATATGACCTATGGCTGGGTGTTTCATACAGGTCCGCAGCACTTCTCCTGCAAACTTGTAGATCGCGTCGTAGCCTCCCAGACGTTCGTAGAGGGAAGGCTGTTGAGGCTCGGATGCTTGGCTGTCAGCCATGTTATCGCTTCTCCATGTTGATGTGATTCCTGGTGGCCCGGCGGGGAGGAAAATCTTTTCCAGATCCAGTCGGGGCATACGCAAGCGATGACGTCCGCGTGAATACAACGAACAAGCTTGCCGTGTCCAATGTAGCGACGACGGTTCATTGCAGCTTGCTTCTGAGGGTCAATCAACTTGACGGAAATAGACAACGTCGCAGATCGTTGTGCGAATTGATGCCCTTCACCCGGGGTGACTGGTTTCCCAATTCAACACGAGAACGACTTGGAGTCTGCGGTTAGAAAAAAGCCTCTGCAAACTATTGTGGTGTCAGGTATCAGCCCACTGAGGCCTGTCCCGCTTCAAGTCTCAACTTGAAGCGGGACAGATCAGCCGCAACGTCGCAGCTCTCTGGACCTTTTCTTGCTGCTGCTCAGAAGACTCGCAACAGCCGCAAATTGATGCGAGCGTTTTCCTTGAAACCATTTTGTACATAAAGGTCACGGCCGATGGCGCCCAGCAGTTGTGTTTTGGGGCCAATGAACCAACTGCCGCCTATGCTCGCCTTGCGCTGGCGCGCTTCATCATTGCTGGCGACACCATCGACCCGTGTTTCTCCGCCCCAGTTCTGCGACAGACCGACGAAGATATTGGCGACAGGCGTGAACTGGTAGCGCAGGTAAGCTTGGCCCTGGAAGAGAGACTTCTGCCTCTGGGTCGCGCCGTTGCTGCCATAGTCGTTGTTCTTGCCATAGAACATGACGTCCCCGGTCAGGTCGAGGTACCATTTTTCGGTGAATCCCTTCACGAAGCCGACCTGCAGATCGAACTTCCAGCGGTGTTCACCCAGGTTAAGCGCACGGTTGCGGTCATAGCTGCCGGTGGGCAGGTACAGGTAGGGGGCGATGCCAAGATAGGTACGGGATGCGGCGTCATTGAGCGGCCAGAACGGCGCGGCCAGGATGATGTCGCCTACTCCACTGGTCTGCCCCAAAGGAGCCGTATCGCGCCCGGCGTCAAGCCGCCCGAAAGGCAACAGAACCTGCGGGGCAAAAGCCAGGCCGCCGATGCTGGTGTAGTGCACCAGTCTGGCGATGCCGATATCTGACACCAACCTGGGATTGAGCGCGGCTTTCTGGCCCTTCGTGTAAAGACTGTCACGCTCGGCGTGTTGGTAGTAAAGCAGACCTACCGTCGTGCCTCCTGGCGCCGGGACAAAGTCGCCGATATCCACATCGATAGCGTGTGCTGCCACGGGAAACATCACGACCAGCGACAACGCTGCCAGCGCTAGCATTTTTCTTGCGGCAGGCATACGCGAATTGAGCCAAATCCTGGACAACCGGGACGCCGGGCAGGGGCAGTGGGGAAGTATTGTTTTCACAGCGGTACCTCTATTGGTTTCAACTGGTGAGATTGATGAGGTGTCGTCGTTGCACCTCCAGGCCGGAGCGAGGCAGTTGCCTAGCGCGCACCGGGGTAATCGCGGATGCGTCGGCAGGAACAGCCATTGCCGATGTCGGAAACGTCCGTTCCTGCGTGGTGCGATCACGCTCTTATCCTCGTGCTTCAGCTGAGGCCATCGCGTCGTATTCCTTCGAACGCAGCAATGTGTGCAGCTGGCGACGGCGTACTCCCATGTTGCCGCCGTCATAAAGGGGGAAGCAAAGCGCGTCCTGCATCAAGCCGGCCAGAGGGTAGAGGTCTGTATATGCATCGACGCCGACGACGCGCATTGCGTCATATACCACTTGCACGCATAGTTCCGAGCAGTAGGTTTTGGTGATGATCGCCAGCTCGCGGCTTCGGCCTTCGGTCAGATCCAGTTGATGACAGGACTTCCAGGTCAGGTAGCGGGCGGCCTCGATGCGCATCTTGATATCGGCCAGCATGAAGCCGACGTTCTGGTGTTCGATTACCGGTATGGTGCCGGAGCGTCGGTCGCTTTGCGCAAACCTCAGCGCGATATCGAAGGCGGTGCGCATCACCCCCACGCAGGCAGAACCGATCAGTGCCGCTGTCCATGAAAAGGCAGCTTCCAGCATGGAGATCCCATCGCCGGGCTTGCCCACGATGTTCGACGCGGGCACTCGCACATTGTTGAAGTGCACGCGTGGCGAGATCGTCGCACGATGCCCCATGGTATCGAGCAGACCGACGATCTCGATGCCCGGCGCATTGCCTGGCACCATGATCACCGCCAGTGACTGCTGTGGCGGCAATGCGGGATCAGTGCGGCAAATGACGCTATACAGATGCGCGCCCTTGCCATCCCAGCCGGTGCCATTGGTGGTGTAGTGCTTGGCGCCATTGATGACCCATTCGTCGCCTTCCAGGCGGGCAAAAGTTTGCACTCCCACGGACGGATCGGTGCTGTCGTAGTTGGCGCCGCCAGTGACCTCGGTGAAGGCTAGTGCGGCCAGACGTGAACCATCTTCGATGAAGTCCGGCAAGAAGCGCTGTTTCTGCTCCGGTGTTCCATGATGCACGACCGCATGTAAGCCCAGGCCCGTTCCCAGCAGCGCCGAAGGGACGTTCACATCCACGGCGGTGAGCTCCTCCGCAGCCAAGGCGAAGTCCAGGGTGCTGAGCGCCGTGCCGCCGAATGACTCCGGCAGCAGCGCCTTGATGAAGCCGGCATCGGCCATGGCCTGGTAGAACGGTCGCGTCGCGTAGAAGCGTTCGTCCGGCTTGACCAGCGGCGTGATGGTGGGCCCGACCTTGCGCAAGACGTCGGCAGCGAAGGCGCGCGCCCCTGCCTGCAAAGCCTTCTGGGATTCAGAGAGTTGAAAATCGATGGACATGGAGAAATTCCTATTTTGCAGTGTTGACGGGAAAAGCGAGACTCATCCTAGAGAACAGGATTGGTGTGGTCTCGCCGGCTTGTGCAACATCGTTTGTTCATTTGCGCAAGCCCCAACGCTTGCTGAAGAGGGGGGAATAGTGAATTGCTGGCATGAACCTTGCGACTGCCCGGGTCGACGCTGGCAAAGCCCAGCCTGAGTCGATGCGACTACCGGCTCTGGTGCATCTGACGGCACCAGCAAGAAGCGCGCGCCGCTGTGCATCCCCAGTGTGGGGCGAACGTCGCCTACGGCGTGGCGACGATGCGTCAGGTCTCTGCCAAGTTGACTTTTCGTGCAAGGCCTACTTGACTACTTGTGCAATGAAGCGAGAACTCAAGGCGTGTTCGGGCATCCACCGCGCACGCACCGGACGTCTCGAGGGGATGGCTGCAATGAAACTTTGGTCTACTCAATCTCGCGCGCAGAATGAGCGCTTCAGCTACTGGCGAGAGGTATTGTGCGAGGCATTCGTCTCACTCAATCCCATCCTTAATGAAAAGCATACGGTTATTGATTTTGCGGGAGAGGTGAGTTCACGGTCACTCTCGACGACTGCGCAGACGCGCGTGTTTTCCAAGGCGCAACACATTCAGCGACGCGGAGAGGAGATCCGCCGCAATCCGGTCGAGTACTGCTTTGCGAATTTCCAGCTGGAAGGCTCATGCGTAGTGCGCCAGGATGGCCAGGAAAGCATGGTACTTCCCGGCGACTTCTCCATCGTCGATAGCACCCGCCCCTACTTCCTAGATTACCAAGGGGACTGGCATGTGCTCTCGTTCCGCATCCCCAGGGAGCAAGTGATCTCCAGGCTGGCCTCACCCTACAAGGCTACAGCACGTCGGGTGGACGGCAAAGCGGGCATGGGACTGGTGGCATCGCGTTTTGCCCGTTCGCTTGAGCAAGTGGATCTGGACATGGGTAGCGGCGTACAGGACTGTCTCAGCGCCGCGCTCAACAGCATCATCGCCATCGCGCTGGGCGCCACGCTGGAGGCTCAAGAGCGCGACCGACTCCCTGTGCGTGAGGCCATTCGCCTGGCCGTCGAGACCTACATCCGCGACCACCTGGAAGAGCCTCACCTTGGGCCGGACATGCTGGCCTCGCGCTTCAAGGTTTCGCGCCGCACGCTGTATAGCCTGTTCGAGGAGGCGCCGCTCTCTGTCAGTAGCCTGATCCGGGAATTGCGCCTGCAACGCAGTGCGCGTGATCTGCTAAGTCCTGGTCACCCCGGCGTGCTCGCCGTGGCGTTGCGCTGGGGATTCAGCGATGCATCCCACTTTTCCCGATTGTTCAAGCGACGCTTCGGCGTCTGTCCGCGCGAGTTTGCGGACTTCACACTCAAGGGGGGCTTAGATGCGGGGAACGGCGGGGCATTCTCCGTGTCATCCTTGGATGCCACGCTTGGTGCAGGACACCCATCGCCTTTCAGCATGACTCGCCCTTAATGAGCAGGTACTTTCTCGCGCTGACAATGCTACGTGGATCGGGAAATCCAATTCGTCAGAGCGTCCGATGGAGCGACATGGTTCGAGAGACGGTTCTCGTCTTTTTGCTGGGGAGTATTTTGCCCAAACGAGCGCAAAACCGCGAATTGGCGCACTGTGTGCGTAACCAGTAGCCGGCGTCGGATGGGGCTTTGCGGCGTGCCGTCAACATACGCTTTTGACCCATAATCTGTTGGTGCCGTGTTCGACTCACGGGGGGGCTACCAGTGTTTAGAAGGGATTCCGAGTGATCGGGACCCCTTTTTATTTTGAGGCTTCTGACAGACTTCCGACCCGGCAATTCGTTTTTGTAACTTCGCGATTGTATTCGAAGCACTTTGCCGCGTATTTCAGTGGGTAATATTTGGCGGACATTGCACTAATAGAGTCTCCTGTGGGTAAGCGACGCTCTTAAAGCACTTGGGAGCGTCAAATGCTTAACGAATCGCACGATTACCACATCGACTATCTAGGCTCTCGAATAGTCACGGTCGGGGGCCACTATCCAGATAGATAGGAGAGAGATTTAGGCAAGCCAAAAACTTCTTCAATATAGCGTTGCAAAAAAAGGGGGCATATGCGACAACGGCCCGGACTATCTGAGTTCCGCTATACACAGTGGGCGTAGCAGGCGAGCATTGAGCTGCAGTACATCCAGCCGGGACAGCCGCAGCAGAACGCCTAGGTGAAACGGTTCAACAGGACTGTACGCTATGAATGGCTATCTCAGTATCAGTGGGATGATTTGGAACACGTTCAGCAATTCGCGAGCAACTGGCGATTACCTTCAGCAAACCGACCGGGGGCGTTATTACCAAGGAACAAGGGGGGCGAGATCAGCCTGGGGAAAGATGAGGTCGTATCGGCTGCGGTCCATGCTCTTGAGCAGCGGCGCAAGAGTGCCTTCTGATATTGCGTCGCGCCGCATGCATGACAGTAATGAATCTGCATCCACATCAGGATCCCTCCTGATGCGGAAGCATGCTGCCGATCAACCCTTGCCTTGCTCCTCCCCGGCAAACCGGCTCGCCGCACTGAGCACTGCCATGATCGACGCCGTCGTGATGTTCTCATGACGTCCCACGCCGAAGCGCGAGCCCGGCACCGTCGGCAAGGCTGCCTCGACGATGGCCAGCGCCTGGGCGTCGGCGCCGACGCCGACGCCCAGGCTTCTTTCCTCGTAGCTATCGATGCGCAGCGCCAAGCCCAGCGCCGCCACCGTTGCCGCAATCGGGCCGTTCCCCGAGCCTTCCACGGTGCGGACATTGCCTTCCGTGTCGGCCAGCTCCAGCACGATGCGCTCGCCATCCGGGTGCGGATGCAGGCAATGGCTGCGATAGATGAAGCGACGCTGCTCCAGCGCCGGAGCGAGGGAGGTGCGATCGCTGAAATCGGGACTGGCCTGCACCGGCGCAAGGTAGGTGCGTTCGAAGACGTCCCAGAGATGCTCGCTGGTCAGTTCGGTTTCGCTGGCGTCGGCCAGCGCCTGGACAATCGCGCTGAACTCGACCTGCATGCGGCGAGGCATGGTGATGTGGTGATCCCTTTGCAGCAGGAACGCGATACCGCCTTTGCCGGATTGGCTGTTGACGCGCACGATACTGTCATAGGTGCGTCCCAGGTCGGTCGGGTCGATCGGCAGGTAGGGCACACGCCAGGGCGCATCGGGCCGTTGCGCGGCGAAGCCCTTGGCGATGGCGTCCTGGTGCGAGCCGGAGAAGGCCGTGAAGACCAGATCGCCCACATACGGGTGACGCGGGTGGATGGGCAGGGCGGTGCATTCTTCGGCCACGCGCGCCAGCGCTGCAATGTCGGAAAAATCCAGCCCAGGTGCAATGCCTTGCGTGTACAGGTTCAACGCCAGCGTGACCACATCGACATTGCCGCTGCGCTCGCCATTGCCGAACAGGCAGCCTTCCACCCGCTGCGCGCCGGCCAGCATGGCCTGCTCGGCGCAGGCTACTGCGGTGCCGCGGTCGTTGTGGGGGTGCACGGACAAGATGAGGTGTTCGCGGCGTTCCAGTCGCCGGTCCATCCATTCGATCTGGTCGGCAAAGACGTTGGGCGTGGAGACTTCCACCGTGGTCGGCAGGTTGATGATCATGCGGCGTCGCGGCCCTGCGTCCCAGGCGCGGATGGCGGCGTTGCAGACCTCCAGTGAGACCTCCAGCTCGGCCATGCAGAAGGTCTCGGGAGAATACTGCAGGATCCATTCGGTCTCAGGATGGACCGCCGTCAGCCGCCTGAACAAGGCGATATGGTCTTCGACCAGGGTGATGATCTGCGGCACGCTCATGCCGAATACGATCTCGCGCCAGGCCGGTGCGATGGCATTGTAGAAATGCACGATGACGCGTCGGGCGCCGGCCACGCTCTTGACCGTTTCGGTGATCAGGTCGGCGCGTAACTGGGTCATCACCATCGGGGTGACGTCGTCGGGGATGAGATGCTCGTCGATCAGATGGCGCACGGTCTCGAAGTCGATACGCGATGCCGCGGGGAAGCCGACTTCGATTTCCTTGAATCCGATGCGCACCAGCTCATGGAACAGGCGCAGCTTGCGCTCGCGGTTCATCGGCTCGAACAGGGCCTGGTTGCCGTCACGCAGATCGGTGGACAGCCAGGTCGGGGCCTGGCGCAGTGTGCGGGAGGGCCATCGGCGGTCGGGAAGGTCGACCGGGGCAATGGCCCGGTACTTCTGGGAGGGATCAGTCAGCATGGGGAACAGTTCAGGAGAGTCGTCGAAAGATTGACTCCCCTGGCTTGGAACAAGCTGATGGCGGTCGGGGTCAGGGAAGTCAATGTCGGTCGTGGCGCCAACGGGCGCGCGGACCCCGAGCGGAAATCAGGAGTAGTAGCCGTGGAGGAAGACCGGATGTGGGCATGACAGGATTTCCAGCGAAAGGGTGTGCTGTCGATATTAGGCTTGCACGTTTTGTCTATCTACATAAAAATCGACATATTCTTTATCAAATTGGACAAAGTGCGGCGCGATGGGCTTTTACCCTACTGAAGATGGTTGGAAGGCCTTCGATCTGGAAGCAAGACCTGAGAAGGAATTGCCTGTGTTCGGCGTCTCGGGGCGCTATCCCGCAGGTTCGGTAGTGCCCATGCATCAACACCCGCAGGGCCATCTGATCTATGCGGACAGCGGGCTCTTGCGCGTGCAGGCCGAAAGCGGTCAATGGCTGGTGCCACCCACTGCGGCGGTGTGGTTGCGCTCGGGTGTGGCGCACAGCCTGGCGATGCCGGTCACCTTGCAGGCGTATGGATTGTTTGTGCGCCAGGACGTGTGCGCGCGCCTGCCGGCGTTTGATTGCGTGGTGCATGTCTCGCCTCTGCTGCGCGAGTTGATCATCACCTTGGCCCAGGCCCGGGAAGAGAACATGTCAGCCAAGCGCATGCGTTTGCTGGGCGCGCTCGTGATGGAGGAAGTGCTGACCCAGCCGACGCTGCCTTTCCATCTGCCCTGGCCGATGAGCGAGACGGATGGTCCGATGGCACGCCTGTGCCAGGCCTTGCTGGACGATCCGGGCGATATGGCCACGGCCGCGGAGTGGGCCGACCGGCTGGCCATGGGGCAGAAGACTTTCCATCGGCGGTTTCTGCAATCGACCGGGATGACCTTCGGCAAATGGCGTCAGCAGTTGCGGCTCATGTCGTCGCTACCCCTGTTGATGCAGGGGATGCCGATCACGCAGGTGGCGCTGGCCAGCGGCTACGATAGTCATAGCGCCTATACCACGGCATTCGGCAAGCAATTCGGCAAGCCGCCGTCGGCGTTCTTCCCGGCGCGGGAGCCATGCTGAGGCGGCCTTCGGCCTTCAAGCTCAACAATAAGGTCGGTAGAAAAGCGTCTGTTGCTGACGGCATGTAGGGAACTCATCGACAGGCTTTGGCTCAAAGCGGCTTACGTTGCCTGATCCCAAAACGGGAACGTGTTGGCGAATGAATAATAATTAGCATCCCATCCCCCTGGTTCGATTTCTGCAGGGCGTCTGTCCAAGGCGCCGCTGTTACTGCGTGCGTAACCAAAATGCAAACGGGGGGCTTGCGATGGTCACGCCAGTGCATTCCTGTTCGTCCTCGCCTGAGCAAGTTCGTGTCACTGCGGTCAGCCCATGCTGATCACGGCGCTGGAGGGCAATGCCGTTTCCAGTCTGCTTACCGCCATCTAGCGCTATGGACAATGTACTGACAACGCTCTCTGCGCTGGCCGACACCTTCGTCGGCCAGGAAAAACGTATCCTCAAGCTCGATTCCGTGCTGGGTCCCGACGTGCTGCTGCCGCAACGGATGGTGGGCAGCGAGCGTCTGGGGCGGGGGTACGATTACACGATCGACCTGGTCTCCACCCGCGACGATATCGAACTCAAGAAGCTCATCGCCCAGCCGGTCACGCTCTGGTTGCAGCAGGACGGCAGCGATTACGCACCCCTGCATGGTTATGTGCACACGGCCAGGCGCCTGGGCAGCGATGGCCAGTTAGCCTCGTTCCAGATCGGCATGGCGCCGTGGCTGCATTTCCTCAAATATCGCAAGGACGCGCGTATTTGGCAGGACAGCAAGGCCGACGACATCCTGGCCGACGTGTTCGACCAGCACGCCTACGCGCGCGGCAACTACCGCTTCGAGATCGTCACGCCTGCCCTGCCGCGCTCCTACTGCACCCAGTACGAGACGGACTGGCACTTCGTGCAGCGCCTGATGGAAGAAGAGGGCTGGTATGCCTATCACGAGCAGAAGCCGGATGGCTCGGGGCACGTGCTGGTCATCACCGACAACACCGACCAGGCCAAGCCACTCGCGCCGGAACAGCTGGCTTTCCACGGCGCGGGTACGCAAGATGAAGTCAACCGCATCCTGCACTGGAGCGCCAGCCGCGGACTGGCCTCGACCCGGCTGGCCACGCGCACCGATGACTACAAGTCGCCGGGCGACCAGAAGCAGACCCAGGAGCGTGTACTGCCCGAGCATGGGGCCTTGCCGGGCGAGCTGGAAGTCTATGAATACAGCGGCCCCTACAGTTACGCCAAGCAGGACGACGGCGACCGCCAGGCGCGTCTGCGGGTGGAACAGTGGGAATCTTCGATGAAGCGTTTCATGGGAGTGTCCGGTGCGCGCACGCTGGCGGCCGGCCGCTGGTTTACGCTCACCGACCATCCCGCCCACCGCGGCGATAGCAAGCAGGACAGCCAGTTCATGCTCATCGCCGTGGAGTGGTTCATCGAGAACAACCTGCCGTTGTCCGGCACGGCCAGGGATTTCCCGGGCAGCCTGAAGCCGCAGCTGGATGCCTTCAAGGCCTCGATGGGGCGCAGCAATGACGATGCGGGCGGCAATGCCCGCACCGGCCACTGCTTCAATCGCTTCGAAGTGCAGCGGCGCAAGCTGCCCTACCGCAGTCCCTTCGACCACACCAAGCCGGTGATGCATCCGCAGACGGCGGTGGTGGTCGGGCCGCAGGGCGAAGAGGTGTTTACCGACAAGCTCAATCGCGTCAAGGTGCAGTTCCGCTGGGACCGCATCAATCCTGGCGATGAAAAGGCGTCGTGCTGGGTGCGCGTGAGCTATCCCAATGCCGGCGAGAACTGGGGCGAGGTCAAGGTGCCCCGGGTGGGACAGGAACTGATCATCTCCTTCCTCAACGGCGACCCCGACCGGCCGGTCGCGACTGGCCGCCTGTTCAACCAGGAGCAGCCGCCGCAATGGCACACCGATGGCCGACTGTCTGGACTGAAGTCCAAGGAGTTCGGCGGCAATGGCTTCAACCAGCTGGTGATGGATGACACCACCAGCCAGAACCGCGTCCATCTCTACAGCAGCCAGTCCAACGCCCAGCTCAATCTCGGTTACCTGGTCAGCCAGGCCGACAATGAACGCAGGAATTTCTATGGCTCCGGCTTCGCCCTGAGCACCGATGACTACGGCGCGGTGGTCACGCAAAAAGGCCTCTACCTGAGCAGCTATGGACGTCCCGGTCCGCAAGGCACGCAGCTCGACGCCAGCGAGGCCACCAGCCTCATGAAGGCCAGCGCGGACCTGGCGCGCGGGCTGTCCGACAGCGCCTCCAGGGCCGGCGCGGAAGCGCTCGCGCAGGACAGCCTCAAGGACTTCGTCGACGCCACCGAAGACAAGTACAGCGGCCAGGGGCAGGGTAGCGCCAATCGCTTCAAGAAGCCGCTGCTGATGATGGCCGCACCCGCCGGCATCGGCCTGGCCACGGACCAGGGCACGCAGGTGCATTCGGCGCAGGAGACCACCCTGACCTCCGGCAAGGACACCAGCATCGCCAGCGGCAAGAGCCTCTTGGCCACGGTCAAGGAAAAGATCAGCCTGTTCGCCCAGAACGCCGGCATGAAATTGTTCGCCGCCAAGGGCAAGGTGGAAATCCAGGCCCAGAGCGATGATCTGGACCTCATCGCCGAAAAGGTGGCGCGCCTGCTCTCCACCAGCGGCAGGGTGGAGATCCATGCCAAGGACGAGGTGATGATCTCGGCCGGCGGCTCCTTCATCCAGATCAATAGCGCAGGCATCACCCAGGGCACGCCCGGCAAGTGGGAAGCCAAGGCTTCGCTGCATTCCATGCCGGGGCCGGCCAGCCAGAACTTCGTCATGCCGCATGTGCAGAAGAGCGAGCTGCAGCCCTCGGACATGGAATTCCGTCATCTCACCGACTGGGGGGAACCGCTGGCCGGCGCTGCCTACAAGGCCATCCTCAGCGATGGCAGCGTGCGCAAGGGTACGCTGGACGCCCAGGGCATTGCGCGCCTGAGCGGCGTGCCGGCGGGCACCAGCGCCAAGGTGGAATACAACTATCAACCGCTGCAAGCATCATCCATGGTCAACACCGAACTGCACGAGGACCTGCATGAATTGCTCAACTGGACGCCCAAGGTGCTCGGCGCGCTGGGCAAGGGAGGCAAGTCGTGAGCCAGGACAAGGACGAACACAGCATCCTCGACGACGCCTGGAGCAGCGTGGTCGGCGGCATGGATTGGTTGAAGTCGGTGCTCTTCGGCGAGTTCGCCGACAACAGGCCGCTCTCGGCGGTGGTGGCCGACATGCTGGTGAGCTTCGTGCCCGGCGTGGTCATCGTCACCAGCGCGCGCGACGCCGTGGCGGTGATCCTGCGCATGGCCAGCCATCCCGAGAAGCGCGAAGACATCATGGAATGGGTGTTGCTGAGCGCCTGCCTGATCGTCATCGCGCTGCCCCTGGCCATGGCCGCCGGCGGCGCTGCTGCGGCTGGCGTGGGCGCCATCGTCGGCGGGCTGGCGGGTTCCGAGCTGGGGGCCGCGCTGCGCTCTGTGATGCTGCTGCTCATCAAGGAAGCGTCCAAGCTGGTGGAACTGGTGCGTTTCCTGCAGAAATTCATCAAGGGCGACGTCATGAAGTTCCTGCGCGCCGTCAAGTTCGCGCCCTATGAAAAGGCCTTGATGGCGGCGCTGCGCAAGTTCAGCGGCAAGCTGCTGAGCATGGTCAAGTCGCTGCGCGTGCACCTGGAAAGCCTGAGCTACTTCAACCTCGTCAAGCATCGCATCGCCATCCTGGCCGAGTGGGAACGCAAGTTCTACGCCGTCCAGCAGGAAGCGCTCAACAAGATCCCCAAGGCGCTGGCCGAGCTCGATGCGCGTCTGGCCAAGGTGCTGGCCGAGGCGGCCCCCCAGGAAGCCCATACCGCATCGGCAGGGGTGCAGGCCAGCAAGGCCGCACCGCCCAAGCCGCCCACGCAGCGCGTGCGCGATACACCGGGCCAGGTGCTGCCCAAGGAGACCCCGGCTGCCGCCCCCCACGCCGCACCGGCCGCCAAGTCGGAGGCCTTGCCGGCCAGACCTGGGACCAAGCCAGCTGGCAAGCCCGCCGCAAAACCGGCCGCAAAGCCGGCCGCCAAGACCGCCCCCAAAGCGGCCGACGGCGCTGGCGGCAAGCCGCCGCTCAAGGACAAGCCCGATCCCGTCGATCCAGCCAAGCCCGGCCCGAACGGCAAGAAGCAGGCCGTGGTCGATGCGGCTGCGGCAGCCGATCGCGCCCGCATCACGCAGCTCTCCAACGAGGCCGACGCTGCCGCCAAGGCGGGCGACCAGGCGCTGGCCGCCGCCAAGCTGGAAGAGGCGCGCAGCATCCTGCGCCCGTATCTGCCCAAGAATCCGGGCGATAGCTGGGACGAGGTGGTCAAGCGGCTCGATGTGTCCTCGCCCAAGGATGGCGCCGTGTTCTGGTCCGGCACCTCGGGCCAGGCGTCCAAGCTGGGCCAGGTCGACGCCGCTCGCGCCTACGCCGAGAAGATCGGCGGGGTGACGCTCGAAACCACGCCAGGCGGACGCATCATCGATGGCTGGGATGATGTCAACAAGGCCTATCCCTGGAATGCCTCGGGTGGACAGCCCGGCCCCTACGCCAGCGGCCTGTGGGGCAGCGTCTCGGAGAAATACGCCAACGGCGCCTCCGGCGTCGTCAATGTGGTACAAACACCGGAAAAGCTGTGGGACGCCGGCACCGTCTGGCATAACAGCGAAAAGCCCCTGCTGATGGACTTGAAGAAAACCACCGGCCAGATCACCGACATCAAGATGCATGTCGTAGACTTGGGCGGCCAGTCCCATCCTCTGTCCGATAATTACATCGGCGATCTACTCAAGTTTGACCAACGAAAACCATGAGCGCATATCAAAACTTCCTCGACTTCTTCACGATGTACAACCGGGAGCGTCTGGACGGCCTGAACGAAACCTACTTTGCGCCGATGACGGCGGAGGAGCGCAGCAAGGCCTTCGACCATCTGCTGGAGATGACCAGGCCGGGCGGTTCCGACGAGAGCGTCAAGGGCCTGTTCCTGGCCGATGCCGAGCGCGCCGTGCCGGTGGTGCGCGAGCTGCTGGAGCAGGGTGTGCTCAACGACGATGCGGCCCTGGCCGCCGCCTGGGAGCTGTATCGCCGCCAGCCCGATCCGGCGCTCATCGAGGTCTTCCTGCGGCTCATGTCCAGCACCGACCGCACGCTGCGCTCGCGCGCCGCCTTCTACGTGCCGGCCGATGAATCCAACGAGGCGCTGCTGGAAGCCCTGCGCGGCATGATCCGCACCGAGACCGAGACCTTGCCGCTGGTCAACGCCACCAACAAGCTGCTGGAATGCTATGGCATCACCGAGGATTCCCTGCCGGAGGCGCAATACCTGCGCCTCTACCGCGGCCTGCGCAGCGACGACCTCAAGACCAAGGAAGCCACCTTCAAGGATCTGGATCGCCTCTTCGGCCTGGATGCCTGAGCCGACTGACGCCGAGCCCAACGCAACGGAGATCAAGCCATGGCAGCAGCCATCATTCGACTGGGCGACCCGACTTCCCACGGCGGCCGGGTCATCACCGCTTCCACCACCCATCTCATCGGGGGGCTGGGTGTGGCGCGGGTGGGCGACAAGGTGATGTGTCCGCTGCCCGGGCATGGCGTCAATGCCATCATCGAGGGCGCGCCCAGCTTCCAGATCGATGGTCGCAACGTGGCCCTGCATGGGCAGCGCGCCGCCTGCGGCTGCACCCTCGTTTCCACCCTGGCCACGGCCACTCACGGCTGAAGCCTAGCCGCTTGCGCCGCTCGCCGCGACTGGCCGGTGGCGCTGAGCGCAGCGCAGAAAACTCACAGATGCTCTTGCAGAATGGGACCGTCTTCCTGACTGAAGAGAAAATAAACCGTAATTCACGCGCAGCTTGGTCGCTTTATTACGTGACGATGCCGTTATAGTCGAGCCTCATGTGATCGACTATCCCAAAGCGCACGACGATGAAGAACAACGCGATGGATTACCTGCCGCGCATGGTGATCTTTTCCCGGGTGGTAGAGCTGGGCGCCTTTTCCAAGGCGGCCCGCGAGCTGGGGTTGACCTCCTCTTCGGTGAGCCAGCATATCAGCGCCCTGGAGGCCATGCTCGGCACCACCCTGTTGCACCGGACCACTCGCAAGCTCAGCCTGACCGAGGCAGGGCATAGCTTCTATGCCAATTGCAGCCGCATCGTGGACCTGGCCAGCGAGGCGCGCCAGCTCACCGAAAGCCTGCACAAGGAATTGCTGGGAGAGCTGCGCATTGCCGCGTCCAGCTTCATGGCCTCCGAATACCTGGTGCCGGCGCTGGATGATTTCATCCGCGCCCATCCCAAGCTGCGCATCAACATCGATGTCAACGACCACAACATCGACCTCATGGACAAGAGCGTGGACCTGGCGCTGCGCGTGGGCAAGACGTCCAGCGAGAACGATGTCTACCTGGCGTCGCTGCCGGCGGTGCTGTGCGCCTCGCCAGCCTACCTGCGGGCGCATGCGCCGATCCGCCATCCTGAGGATCTGCCGCAGCACGACTTCCTGTTCTTCACCCCGCACGGCAGCAGTGTCGAGGTGAGCTTGAAAAACCGTGGCGGCCAGTGCGCACAGTTGCACCTCACGCCGCGCGTCAGCGCCAACCACGCCCGCTCGCTACGGCGACTGGCCCTGCAGGGGCATGGCGTGGCGCGCCTGCTGGCGTGCAAGGTGCAGGAGGATCTGGATGCCGGCCGGCTCGAGGTGGTGCTCCCGGATTGGGAGCTGGATGTCTATTGCGCGTTCCTGACGACCAAGTACCGCGAGAGCCCGCCGCAGAAGATCGTCAAATGCATCGAGCATCTGGAGGCCTACTTCCGCAGCCGCCATCCTGCACCTGCCAGCCCTGCCAACGCTACTGATCCGGCCTGACCGGCGCACGCTGGCTCAAGCCCCAATAGCCATCGCTACGATCAACCGGAAATGCGCATGGGAAGGTCGGACGCTTCCATCATGGCCTTGAGCGAATCGATCACCAAGCCGTTGCTCTTGAGCCAGTCCTGACCGCTGCGCTCGGCGATGGCGTCGGTCTGCCCGGGCGCGGAGAGATCGATGATCTCGCTCTCCACCACCTCGATAGAGGGCGTGGTGACGAAAGCCTTGACCACCGGCTTGGTGAGGTCGACATGGTTCTGCCGGATCACCAGCGCCGTGCGGCCCGACTGCAGTTTCACGATCGAGCCGATCGGATAGATGCCCAGCGCCTTGACGAAGGCCAGGAAAATGGGACGGTCGAAATGCCCCTGCCAAGAGGCCATGCGCGAGAGCGATTCGGCCGGATCCCAACCGCTCTTGTAGGGACGTTCCGAGGTCACGGCGTCGTAGACGTCACAGACCGCCGCCATGCGCGAATACACGCTGATCTGGTTGCCCTGGTGACGTGAAGGGTAGCCCGAGCCATCGATCTTCTCGTGGTGATGCAGGCAGACGTCCAGCACATAGTCGGGCACGCCCGAGAATCCCTTGAGGTAGTCGTAGCCGAGGGCGGGGTGGCGCTGGATGATCTTGTATTCCTGTTCGCTCAGGCGATCAGGCTTGTTGAGGATCTCCAGCGGGATGAAGGCTTTGCCGACGTCATGCAGGTAACCGGCCAGGCCGGCTTCCTTGCAGGCGATATCGTCCATGCCCAGCGTGCGCGCCAGCGCCACCATCAGGGTGCAGACGGCGATGGAATGCAGATAGGTATATTCGTCCACCCGCTTGAGACGGATGATGCTGAGCAAGGCGTTCGAGTCGCGCGCTACCGAGGTGGCGATTTCCTCGACCAGGCTCTTGCAGTTCTCCACGTCCAGCGTCTTGCCCAGGCGCGCCTGCTTGAACATCTGCTGGGTGGTCTGCTTGGCATTTTCATAGAGCCGCAGGGCGTCATCCAGTTCGGAGCGGCTGGAGCTGCTGCCGGCGGCCTCGGGTTCTTCGGTTTCTGGCAGGCGATCGGCCTCGGCGCCGGCCAGGTCGATGCCCTGGTCGGTATCGATCCAGCAATAGGTATAGCCTGCGGCCCGGGCGCGGGCGATTTCGGAAGCCTTGCGCACCAGGAAGCTGGTGCGCCAGAAGGGCGTGTCTATCCACGCCCCGTCGAACCCGGAAAAATACATTCCTACACTGAGCTGGCCAACCTCGATTTTCTTTAGACGCGTCATAGATCCGGAATGTATTACATCTGGCTGGGATTGATTAGTCGTTTTGGCTTAACAAGTGTAATAAATGATTCGGATGAATGGCGATCAATCTCTGCCCGCTGCGTTGACTTTACGATGATTGTTAATCAACGTTAATGAATGCGTTCGCAAAACGGGGACTAATCAAACTGGCAAGCCTGTAATAGAGTAGCCGTGCCGATGCAGATCGGCAACGTGTCGGGGGGCACGTTAGCCTGCCGTGCAGGCGGCACGCCGGAGCGGAGGGGGAGTTTCTCTTGCGCGTCGTGCATGTCAGGTTCAAGGAACGATGCCGACATCGGCTGGATGCACCGGGACTCTGACATTCGGCAGGTGTCAATGGCTGGTCAGGCATCGTTCGGCATCGTGATCGACATTGGCATTCCCCGGGCCGGGCGCAGGCCCGGATTTCCCTGCTCTCTTGCCTCGATGCTGCATACGGCCGTCAGGGTGTTGCAAGACAAAAATCTTAGAATATCGCAGCGATGCAGGGCCACATGGGGTTGCACCTGCATGCGCATCACCCGCACAGGAAATACCTTCCATGCACACCAGAGAACATCGACCCGGCCTACGCCGCCCACGGCGCATGCCGCTGCCACTCTTGCTGGCCGCTACGCTAGTGGCAGGGCTTGGCGCCGCCAACGGCGCGTATGCCGCGCTGATCGAACAACAGATCGACGTGCCGGTCAGCCTGAAGAACATGTACGGCAAACCGGTCGAACAGAAGATGCGCGTGACGATCTGGCGTGATGACGCCAATCCGGCCCCTGCACCCATCCTGGTGCTCAACCACGGTCGCGCAGCCGAGGCTGCCGGACGCGCCAATCTGGGCCGCGCGCGCTTTACGGTGGCCTCGCGCTTCTTCGTCCGCTATGGTTTCGTGGTCGCCGTCCCCACCCGCGTGGGTTATGGCGTGACCGGCGGCGACGACCTGGAGGATGCCGGCGGTTGCAACAGCCGCTTCTATCCGCCGGTCTATGAGGCCGCCGCCCAGCAGACCATCGCCACCATCAACGCCGTCAAGGCCCTGCCGGGGACCGATGGCGCGCGGGTGGTGGTGGTCGGCCAGTCGTTCGGCGGTACCACGGCTATCACCGTGGCCTCGCACCAGGTGCCTGGCCTGAAGGCGGCGATCAATTTCGCCGGCGGCGGTGGCGGCAATCCCAAGACCCATCCGCAGCAACCCTGCGGCCCGCAGAAGCTGGAGCAGATGTTCGGCGACTACGGCAAGTCCTCCCAGGTACCGACCCTGTGGATCTATACCGAGAATGACCAGTGGATGGGACCGACCTATCCGCGCCAATGGTTCAATGCCTTCCAGGCCGCTGGCGGCAAGGGCGAGTTCGTGCTGTTCCCGCCGCACGGCGAGGATGGCCACCTGCTCTTTGCACGTTTCCCGCAATCGTGGCAGCCCCGCGTGGCCGAGTTCCTCGAACAGCAGGGCTTTACCGCGCACCGCTGATTCCGACGCAGTACTGACGCACGCGCCAAAGAAAATGCCCCCGGCCTCGCGGCAGGGGGCATGTCAATTTGTGTGCGGAAAGATCAGAGATCGATCTTCATGCGCGCCACCACCGTACGTTCAGCACCCGGCATGACGTAGAGGTTGTTCCACGAACCAGGGTAGTAGTTGCGGTTGAACAGGTTATGCACGTCCAGCGACAGGCGCACGTTCTTGCTGACCTGCCAATAGCTGAGCAGCTTCACCAGCGTATAGGCTGGCAGGGAATAGGTGTCAGCCGCATTGCCAGAGCGGTTGCCCACATAGTTGACACCGCCGCCCACGCCATAGCGCGCGCCATTGGCCAGGGCGTCTTCACGCATGACCAAGAGGCCCGCGCTATAGGCCGGGATGTTGGCCAGGCGCGTGCCGGTGGGCAGGGTGCGATCCTTGCTCACGCGGGCGTCGTCCCAGGAGAAATTGGCCGAGAGGCGCCAGTTGGCGTTGAGCTGGCCATAGGCATCGGCTTCGAAACCGGTGCTCTTGACTTCGCCGGCAGCGGCCATGAAGTTGGGATTGTCGCTGGTGGTCAGGACATTGGTCTTGGTGATGTCGTAGACCGCAAAGTTCGCGCCCAGGCGTTCATCGGTGCTTTGCAGTTTCAGGCCGGCTTCATACGAGGTCGAGCGCTGCGGATCGAAGGGGCGGCCGTTGACGTCCACGCCACTGTTGCCACGGAAGGACTTGCCCGCGCTCAGGTAGACCGAACTCCAGGCATTGGGCAGGTAGCTGATGCCGGCGCGCGGCGAGACCGCGCTCTGGCGTTGCGAAGTGGTCCCCACGGGAGCGACGCGGCTGACCACGCTCTGGTTGTACTGGTCCCAGCGCAGGCCGCCCAGCAGCTTCCATTGCGGCGACAGCGACAGCTGGTCCTGCACGAACAGGGCCTTGACGCGCTGGTTCTCGTCCGAGCTGCTGGTGCGGTCGTCCAAGGCAGGGCGCGCCGCGCCATAGATCGGGTTGTAGATGTCGATGGGCAGTAGGGTGGTCGAGCGCAGGATCTCGGTGTTCATCCATAGCTTGGAGGCCTCCGCGCCAACGAGGAAGGTGTGCGCGATGTCGCCGGTCTTGAATTGGCCATGCAGTTCGCCCTGAATGGACATGTCTCTCGAGGGCAATTGACGCCAGGTACCGGTGCGATCAAGGGTGCGCAGATCGGCTTGCAATGGATTTCTGAGTTTCGCTTCGGTGTAGTAACCATCGAAGCTGCTTTCCTTGTAGCTGGCGCCCAGGCGCATACGCCATTGCTCCGACAGGCTGTGTTCCAGCGTGAGCTGGTGGGTATTGCTGCGCATGGCCATGTTGCCGTCCGAGGGTTCGCTCAGGACGCGGTCACGCGGCAGGCCGCCCAGCACGCCTCTCACATTGATGATGCCGCGGTCCAGCGGTGTGCTGGCCTGGAGGAATTCCCCCTCGTAGTTCAGCAGGGTGTTCTTGTCGATGACCCAGGCCAGCGAGGGCGCCACCAGCGAGCGGCGGTTGCTGAGCAGGCTGGAGCGGCTATCGCCCTCTTCGGTCATGGCGATGAGGCGATAGGCCAGGTTCTGGCTCAGCGGGCCGGTGCTGTCCACCGTGGCGCGGCGCAGACCGCCAGTGCCGGCGCTGACTTCGGCGCTGTTGCTGGCGCTGAACTGCGGTTTCTTGGTGACGATGTTGATGGTGCCGCCGGGCTCGCTGCTGCCATACAGCGCCGAGGCCGGCCCCTTGAGGAATTCGATGCGCTCGATGGTGGCGGTGTCGCGGCGCGGATTGTAGCCACGCGAACCGGGGAAGCCATTGACCAGGAAACCCATGTCGGTGCTGCTGAAACCACGGATGGCGAAGTTGTCCCAGGTGCCGCCGAAGTCATTGAGACGGCTGATGCCGCTGACGTAGTCGACCGTGTCGGCCAGACGCACTGCGCCCAGGTCATCGATCTGCTGGGTCGTCATGACCCGTACGGATTGCGGCAGCTCCAGCAGCGGCGTATCGGTGCGGGTGGCGCCGCTGGTGGAGGGCGCGTTGTAGCTGTTCTTTTCGCGGCCAGCCGATACGCTGATCTCGGGCAGGGCCGCTGCAGTGCCGCCTTCCTGGGCATTGGTCGTGGCGGTGGCGGCGGCGGTGTCGGCCCAGGCCAGCGGCGTTACGGCGAACAGACCCGCCAGCAGCCAGCCGGCGGCGCTGGGGGCGGGAAATCCTCGGGACATCATCATCGGTATTCAAGCTGCCATGCAAATTATCGGGAGCCAGAATATAAATGATAATCGTTACTAATTGTTGGCTGATTGTAAGTTTTTTGTGAAAAAACGTCAGGAAAACTTGTCATCTTGCAATGCGGCCTATTTCAGCGCCGAGATCTGACCGTTACGGATCAGCCGCGCCCGCAGCACGTTGCGGCTGATGTCGAGCAGGCGCGCGGCCTGCACCTGGTTGCGTTCGCAGAATTCGAAGGCGGTGCGAAAGACGGTGTCCTCGATCTTCTCGAACAGGCCCTCCTGCGACTGGTTGAACAGACCTTGCAAGGCTTGTTCCAGGGCGTGCAGGGGATCATTGCCGCGCTCGTCGGCGGCGGCAACTGCGTAGTCCAGCCGCCGCTCCACATGCGAGAGATGGAAGTGTTCGGCGCGCAGGCAGTCATCCTGGCAGATCAGCAGCGCATGGTGGATGGCGTTTTCCAGTTCGCGGATATTGCCCGGCCAGTCATGCTGGCGCAGCTTGCGTTCGCCCTCGCCATCGATGCGGGCCGCGCCATAGCCCAGGCGCTGGCGATATTCATGCAGGAAGTGATAGGCCAGCGGCAGGATGTCCAGAGGCCGCTCACGCAAGCGTGGAATGGCCAGCTGCACCACCTGCAGCCGATAGTACAGGTCCTGGCGGAAATGCCCGGCCGCCACCGCATCCTGCAGGCGCACGTTGGTGGCCGCAATGATGCGCACATCGATGGGGATGCTGCGCCGTGAGCCCAGCCGCACCACTTCGCGTTCCTGCAGCACCCGCAACAGCTTGACCTGGATGGCCAGCGGCAGGTCGCCGATTTCATCGAGGAACAGGGTGCCGCCATTGGCAGCCTCGAACCAGCCCGGCTTGTGGGTGATGGCGCCGGTGAATGCGCCTTTCTCATGGCCGAACAACTCACTCTCGGCCAGGCTCTCCGAAAACGCGCCGCAGTTCACCGCCACGAAAGGCGCATCCCGCCGCTGGCTCAGCTCGTGCACGTGGCGCGCAATCAATTCCTTGCCGGTGCCGGTAGCGCCGATGATGACCACGTTGGCGTCGCTGGGAGCCACGCGCTGCACGCGTTCCAGCAAGGCCAGCGAAACCGGATCATGGAATACCTGCGCAGTGGCGCGGATGGACGTGCCCAGCTTGCGCGCATGGGGCAAGGTCAGCAGCGGTGGCGACGCGCGCGCTGCAAGATCGCCGTGACCCTCCGGCGAGGAGGGCAGCGCATACAGATGGGCAGAGCGATGGCTGGCGTGCATGTCAGGCTCCGTGCTTGGGGAATCTCCTGCAACGGGGGGGAGTGCAGGAGGGGAAAGCGATTTCATTCTAACAATATGCGTAGGACGGATTAACGACCAATTCAGCATAAGCATGCTCGGTATACGTTGGGCCATCGTCCGCAAAACCTTGTCTGACAAGGGGCTGACGATGATGCGTCGCCATTGCACGACAGGAATGGAGTCGCCCGTAAAAGCTGTCATACATATCAGAAAACTTAGTAATTTCGGAGCGGCCGCTTTGCTGCTGCAGCAGCAGTGCATGAGCACATTGCTGCTGCAGCAGTAGCAGGGTTTGTCGCAAGTCCTTGATTTACAAGGCTTCACGGGCTGGCACGTTCTTCGCTGAAGGAACAGGGCGCAAACGACCGCGTTCCCTCTAGCCATCCAAGGAGAGCCTTCTTCATGAGCCGTCCCCTGCAAGTCGTCATCGTCGCCGGAAGCGGCCGCCGTCCCTCCCGCACCCTGGGCCTACTCCATGCCATCGCCGCGCAACTGGGCCAGCACCTTGTCATCCGCACTGAGGTCGTGGCCCTGTCCGATCTCGGCGGCCAGTTGCTCAGCGCCACCGAACTGGCGCAGTTGCCCGACCCCGTACGCCAGAAGATCGCCGCCATCGAATCCGCCGATGTGCTCGTCGCCGGCAGTCCTGTCTATCGCGGCTCCTATTCGGGTTTGTTCAAGCATCTGTTCGACCTGGTGCCGCAAGAGTCGCTGATCGGCAAGCCCGTGCTGCTGGCCGCCACCGGCGGCAGCGACCGCCATGCGCTGGCCATCGATCACCAGCTGCGCCCGCTGTTCGCCTTCTTCCAGGCGCTGACCCTGCCCTTGGGCGTGTACGCCAACGCCCTGGAGTTCGATAACGAAACCATCATCAGCCCGGCCCTGCAGGAGCGCATTGCGCTGACCGTGCAGCGTGCATTGCCGGTGTTGCAGGCGGTCGCTGCTACGCCGGTCCAGGCACACGTCCACGTGTAACTGCCGGTCTTCATTGCCGTCTTTCCATCCCCGATGAGCGCCATTACCACAGGAGATCTTCCATGAGCCAAGCACCATCCACTACCGCAGCCGCTACCCGCACCGACGCAGTCAAGTTCGCCTACTGGGTCCCCAATGTCAGCGGCGGCCTGGTCGTGAGCACGATCCCGCAACGCACCGACTGGAGCCTGGAATACAACCAGCGCCTGGCCGTGACCGCCGAGAAAGCCGGTTTCGAATACGCCCTGAGCCAGATCCGTTTCACCGCCGGCTATGGCGCTGAATACCAGCACGAGTCGGTTTCCTTCAGCCAGGCCCTGTTGCACGCCACCACCAAGCTCAAGGTGCTGGCCGCCATCTTGCCGGGGCCGTGGCATCCGGCCGTGGTGGCCAAGCAGATCGCCACCATCGATCACATCTCCAATGGCCGCATCGCCATCAACGTGGTCAGCGGCTGGTTCAAGGGTGAGTTCCAGGCCATCGGCGAACCCTGGCTGGAACATGATGAACGCTATCGCCGCTCCAATGAATTCATCCGCGCGCTCAAGGGTATCTGGACCCAGGATGATTTCACCTTCAAGGGCGATTTCTATCGTTTCAACAACTACACCCTCAGTCCCAAGCCCGTGCAGAAGCCCCATCCGGAAATCTTCCAGGGTGGCAGCTCCCGTGCCGCGCGCGACAATGCGGCCAGCGTCTCGGACTGGTACTTCACCAACGGCAATACGCTCGAAGGCCTCAAGGCGCAGATCGATGACATCCAGGCCAAGGCCGCCCAGAACGGCCACAAGGTGCGCATCGGCGTGAACGCCTTCGTGATCGCCCGCGATACCGAAGAAGAAGCGCAGGCAGTGCTGCAAGACATCATCGACCACGCCCACGTGGAAGCCGTGCATGCCTTCGGCGACGCCGTCAAGCAGGCCGGCAAGGCCTCGCCGGAAGGCGAGGGCAACTGGGCCAAGTCCACCTTCGAGGATCTGGTGCAATACAACGATGGATTCAAGACCAACCTGATCGGCACCCCGCAACAGATCGCCGAGCGCATCGTCGCGCTCAAGGCCATCGGCGTGGATCTGGTGCTGACCGGCTTCCTGCACTTCATCGAGGAAGTCGAATACTTCGGCCAGAAGGTGCTGCCGCTGGTGCGCGAGCTGGAAGCCCGCCAGGCAGCCACAGCGGCCAGCCCGGCTGCTGCTCCCGTCCTGGAAGCGGTGGCGTGAGCATGGGCGGCACGCTCGGCGCGACGCTGCCCGGCCTGGCCGAGGCTGCACCCCCTGCGCACAGCAGCCCGGCAGCGGCGCCGCTGGTGCGGGCCAGTGCTGCGCCGGTCCTGCAGCTGGAGGGCGTCAGCCTGTCCTTCGGCGGCGTGCAGGCGCTGCGTCACGTTGACCTGGCCTTGCACGAACGCGAGATCCTGGCCGTGATCGGTCCCAATGGCGCGGGCAAGAGTTCGCTGGTCAATGTCATGAGTGGCCTGTATCGGCCCACGCAAGGCACGGTCAGCTTGGGCGGGCGGCGCTTGCGGCAGGTGCCGACGGCGCGCCTGGGACGGCTGGGCGTGGCGCGCACCTTCCAGAACCTGGCCTTGTTCAAGGGCCTGAGCGTGCGCGACAACATCGTGCTGGGCCGCGTCAACGCCATGCGGGCCAGCTTCGTGGAACAGATCATCGGTCTCGGGCGCGCTCGCCGCGAGCGGATCGACGCACGCGCACAGGCCGAGCAGATGATGGCCTTCCTCGACCTGCGCGCCTACGCCGAGCGCCAGGTCGGCGGCTTGCCCTATGGCCTGCAGAAGCGCGTGGAGCTGGCGCGCGCGCTGGTGGCGCGACCCCGGCTGCTGTTGCTGGATGAACCGATGGCCGGCATGACCGTCACCGAAAAGAGCGAGATGGCCGATTTCGTGCGCGCCGCACGGGATCAGTTCGATACCGCCATCCTGCTGATCGAACATGACATCGGCCTGGTCTTCGGATTGTCCGATCGCGTGGTGGTGCTGCATCACGGCAGCAAGATCGCCGATGGCGCACCAGCCGCCGTGCGCCAGGATGCCGCGGTGATTGAGGCCTACCTGGGCGTGGCCCAGCAGGAGGCCGCGTGATGTCCGATTTCGATGGGGTGTTCTTTGCCGAAGTGCTGACCGGCGGCCTGCTCTCCGGGGTGATGTATGCGCTGGTGGCCATTGGCTTCGTGCTGATCTACAAGACCTCGGGCGTGCTCAATTTTGCCCAGGGCGCGCAGCTGCTGTTTGCCGCATTGACCTTCGTGAGCCTGGTGGAGCGCGGCATTCCCTTCGTGCTGGCCTTGCTGCTGACGCTGGCGGCGATGATCCTGCTGGGCCTGGCAATCGAGCGGGTGGTCTTGCGACCGCTGCAGAACCAGTCGCCGATGAGCTTGTTCATGGCCACGCTGGGCCTGTCCTACGTGATCGAGGGCGCAGCCCAGTTGCTGTGGGGGACGCAGGTGCATGCGCTGGAGCTGGGCATTGCCGATACGCCGCTGCAACTGGGCGGGATGATGATCTCTTCCTTCGACCTCTTTGCCGCCGCTACCGCTGCCTTGATGGTGGCGCTGCTTTCGCTGTTCTTCCGCTACACCCGGCTGGGGCTGGAATTCAGGGCCTTGGCCGATGACGGCTTTGCGGCGCTGGCGGTGGGATTGCGCCTGCCGCGCATCCTCGCGGCAGTGTGGGCCACCGCCGGCTTGATTGCCTTGATCGCAGGGCTGCTGTGGGGCGCGCGTCTGGGTGTGCAGTTCTCGCTCTCGCTGGTGGTGCTCAAGGCGCTGCCGGTGCTGGTGCTGGGCGGTTTCGATTCGGTGCTGGGCGCCATCGTCGGCGGCCTGTTGATCGGTGCGCTGGAAAAACTGGCGGAAGTCTATCTCGGCCCGCTGGTGGGCAGCGGCATCGAAGGCTGGTTCGCCTATGTGGCGGCGCTGGCCTTCCTGCTGGTCAGGCCCAGCGGCCTGTTCGGCCAGCGTGCCTGGCAAAGGGCCTGACATGACGATCTCTCTTGCTCCCTCGTCCCGCAGGTTCAGCGCGCCCCGGGCATGGCTGCGCGCTGCATGGCCCTGGCTATTGCTGCTGCTGGCAGCCTACGTTGTCGTGCCGTGGATAGCCTCGGCCTACCTCATCGACGCCTTGTTGATTCCCTTCCTGGCGCTCTCGCTGGCGGCGGTCGGGCTGAACCTGTTGACCGGTTATGCCGGCCAGCTCTCGCTAGGCAGCGCCGCCTTCATGGCCGTGGGCGCCTTCGCCGCCTACAACCTCAACCTGCGCGTGGCCGGCTTGCCGCTGCTGGTCTCCATCGTCCTGGCAGGGCTGGCCGCCACCGCCATCGGCCTGGTGTTCGGCTTGCCCAGCCTGCGCCTGCGCGGCTTCTACCTGGCCGTCTCGACGCTGGCCGCGCAGTTCTTCGTGCAGTGGGTGCTGGTCAAGTTCAGCTGGTTCAGCAATGACAATCCCTCCGGCGTGATCGATGCCCCGCCGCTGGTGGTGGGCGGCCTCGCTTTCGATACGCCGGCCGGGCGCTACCTTTTTGCGCTGGCCATCGTCACTGTGCTGACCTTGTTGTGCTGGCGGCTGGTGCAGAGCCAGACCGGCCATCACTTCATCGCCGTGCGCGACAACGAACAGGCCGCCCGCGTGATCGGCGTGCCGGTGCTGCGCACCAAGCTGCTGGCCTTTGCCATCTCCTCCTTCGTCATCGGCGTGGCCGGGGTGCTGTGGGGCTTCGTCTACCTGCGCACGGTGGAGCCGGCGGGCTTCAATCTGGACCGCTCGCTGCAGATCCTCTTCATCGTCATCATCGGCGGCCTGGCCACGATACGCGGGGCCTTCTTCGGCGCGGCGCTGATCGTGGTGTTTCCGCTGCTGCTGTCGCGCCTGGGCAGCCTGCTGCTGGGGCAGTGGTTTGATTCGGGCGTGCTGGAGATGAGCCAGCGCATCGTGCTGGGCGCACTGATCATCTTCTTCCTCATCGTCGAACCACAGGGACTGGCTGCGCTATGGCAGCGTGGGCGGCAGCGGCTCTGGCCGTCCTGATAATTATTTATATCGTTTCCGCTTCCGCCTTCGTTCTTCACTCTTCACTCTTCACTCTTCACTCTCACCACGGAGAAGCTACATCACCATGCTGCACTCAAAAATACTAAAAGCGATTGCCCTCACCACAGTCCTTCTGACGGCCGGCCTGCAACAGGCGCGCGCCGATGAACAGTTCTTTCCCCTGCAGAGTTACCGCGTCGGTCCCTATGCCGCCGGCGGGACCGGTTTCTTCGGCGGTTTCATCGATTACCTGAACCTGGTCAACCTGCGCGATGGCGGCGTGGGCGGCGTCAAGCTGACCTGGGAAGAGGGCGAGACCCAGTACGAAGTGGAACGCGGCGTGGAAGTCTACGAGCGCCTCAAGCAACGCCCCAATATCGCCACCTGGAATCCGCTCTCGGTCGGCATCGCCTATGCCCTGCTGGACCGCGTGACCGCTGACAAGGTGCCGCTGCTGACCATCAACCATGGCCGCACCGATACCACCGATGGGCGCGTGTTCAAGTACATCTTCCCGCTGCTGCTCAATCCCTACAGCGAGACCTCGGGCATCGTCAACTACATCGCCAGCAAGGAGGGCGGCGCCGACAAGCTCAAGGGCAAGAAGATCGTGGTGCTCTATCACGGTTCGCCCTATGGCAAGGAAACCATCCCCATCTACAAGCTGCTGTCAGAAAAATACGGCTTCTCGCTGCAACAGATCGAAGTGCCGCATCCTGGCAATGACCAGCAGGCGCAATGGCTGGCGATCCGCCGCGCCAAGCCGGATTACGTGGTGCTGCGCGGCTGGGGCGTGATGAATCCGGTGGCCTTGAAGACGGCGCAGAAGTCGGGCTTCCCGGCCGACCGCATCATCGGCAACGTCTGGTCCAATTCGGAAGAAGACGTGATCCCGGCAGGGGACGCTGCCAAGGGCTATGTGGCCATCACCACCGTGGCGGCGGGCGCACAGTATCCGGTGCTGCAGGAGATCCAGAAGACCGTCTATGGCGCCGGCAAGGGTAATCTGCAGGACCCCAAGCGTATCGGCAGCGTCTATCACAACCTGGGCGTGCTCAACGGCATCCTCAATGTGGAAGCGATCCGCATCGCCCAGGCCAGGTTCGGCAAGCGTACGTTGACCGGTGACGAAATCCGCTGGGGCCTGGAAAACCTCAATATCGACCAGGCGCGCACCGCAGCGCTGGGCGCCAAGGGCCTGTTCCATTCCATCCATGTGACCTGGGACAACCACGAAGGCGATGGCCTGGTGGCCTTCCAGCAATGGGACGGCAAGCAGTGGCACGTGGTCTCGGACTGGATCGCGCCGGACTGGAAGCTGCTGCGTCCCATCATCGAAAAGTCCGCCCTGGCCTATGCCAAGGAAAAGAACATCAAGGTGCGCAAGAGCATCGATGACTGATGCCTTTGCCGTGCAACAACCCCCCACTTTTTCGAAAGGCTTGATCATGTCCGCTGTGCTCGCCCCTTCCCTGCATTCCACTTCGTCCGCCGCCGCCCCGGTCCCCGGTCTGCCGCGCGCCTCCCAACCGGCCCACGTGATCCGTGACGACGCCGAAGCCATCGCCGTGGCCCATGCACTGGCCCCGCGCCTGGCGCAGGGCGCGTCCGAACGCGACCAGTTGCGGCGCTGGCCGGTCGAAGAAATCGAAGCCTATTCGCAAAGCGGCCTGTGGGCCATCAATGTGCCGCGTGCCTTCGGCGGGGCCGAAGTCTCCTATGCCACGCTGGCCGAGGTGATCGCCATCATTTCCGCTGCCGATCCGTCGCTGGGCCAGATCACGCAGAACCACCTGGGCTTCGTGGCGGCGGTGCGCACCGTGTCCGATCCGGAGCAGCAGCGACGTTTCTTTGCCGATTTCCTGCGCGGCGTGCGCTGGGGCAATGCGTTTTCCGAGTCAGGCTCCAAGCGGGCTGCGGACTTCGAGACACGCTTCGTCGATGCCGGCGACCACGTCATCGTGACCGGCAAGAAGTTCTATTCCACCGGCGCGCTGCTGGCGCATTACGTGCCCATCGTCGCCAATGACGAAGAGAACCGCACCTGGTACGTGGTGGCCGAGCGCAATGCGCCGGGCCTGACCGTGATCGACGACTGGTCTGCCTTCGGCCAGCGCACCACCTTGAGCGGCACCGTCATCATCGACCAGGTGAAGGTGCCCAAGACGCATCTGATCCCGGCCTACAAGGGGTATCTGGAACCCTCCGCCGACGGGGCCATCTTCCAGATCATCCAGGCGGCGGTCGACGTGGGCATCGCCCGCGCCGCCATTGCCGATACCCAGGATTTCGTACGCACCAAGTCGCGTCCCTGGATCGACAGCCAGCGCGACCATGCCTGGGAAGATCCGTATTCGATCCAGGCCATCGGTGACCTGCAGATCCGCCTGCACGCCAGCGAAGCACTGCTGGAGCGCGCGGGCCGGGCCATCGATGCGGCAGTCGCCGCGCCGGACGCCCAGAGCGTGGCGCATGCGCAGATCCTGACGGCCGAAGCCAAGGTGCTCTCCACCGAGATCGCCATCCATGCCACCAACAAGCTCTTCGAATTGGCCGGGACGCGCTCTACCCTGGGCCAGTACAACCTGGACCGTCATTGGCGCAATGCGCGCACCCACACCCTGCATGATCCGGTGCGCTGGAAATACGCCATCGTCGGCAATTACTACCTCAATGGCGTCAAGCCTCCCTTCCACGCATGGAGTTGAGATGAGCGCGCCGCTGTTGCAGATCGAGGCCATCGAGGTGCGCTACCAGGGCGCGCTGCTGGCCTTGGAGGAGGTCAGCCTGGAGGTGCAGGCCGGCGAGATCCACGCACTGCTGGGCGCCAATGGGGCGGGCAAGTCGACCACGCTCAAGGCAGTCTCCAATCTGCTGGCGGCGCAGCGCGGACAGGTGCGCGCTGGCCACATCCTCTACGAGGGCCGCGAGGTCGGCCGCAGCAGTCCGGCCGAGCTGGTACGGCAGGGATTGGCGCAGGTGCTGGAGGGGCGGCATTGCTTTGCCTCGCTGACGGTGGAAGAGAACCTGCTGACCGGCTGGCCCGCGCACTTCACCCGGCGCACCGTGCTGCGCGCGGCGCTGGAGCGCATCTATGCCTTCTTCCCGCAGCTGCATCAACGGCGCCGCAGCCTGGCCGGGCTGTGCTCGGGCGGCGAGCAGCAGATGCTGGCCATTGGGCGGGCGCTGATCTCGCGGCCGCGCCTGCTGGTGCTCGATGAACCCTCGATGGGGCTGGCGCCGAAGGTAGTGGCGGACATCTTTGCGCAACTGAGCCGGCTCAACCGCGAAGAGGGCGTGGCCCTGCTGGTGGCCGAGCAGAACTCGGCGGTGGCGCTGCAATACGCGCATCGCGCCACGGTGCTGGAGCATGGCCGTAGCGTCCTCAGCGATGAGGCCCAGGCGCTGCGCCAGCGGGCCGATATCCAGTCCTTCTACTTTGGCGAGGGACGCGGCCTGCAGGCGGCCTGAGCGCGCTCAGTCCTGGAAGGCCTTCATGCGCGTGCTCAGATGCTGCAACAGCCGGTTGGCAGCGGTGGAGAGCTGCCGGCCGGTGCGCGTGATGAGGTGAGCTTCCGAGCGGGCCAGCAGGGCATTGCGTACCGGAATCGCATAGAGCTCGCGGGCTGCCAGTTCGGTGGTCACCGCAAAGAGCGGCAAGAGCGTGAAGCCCAGTTCGGACTTCACGAAATGCTTGAGGATGGCAATCGAATTGGTGGTGATGGTGGGCGTGAGCCGGGTCTTCTCGATCAGCGTGGCCGCTTCCACCAGCTGCCGGGTGCCATAGGCCAGGTGCGTGAGCGCCATCGGATAGCCCGCCAGTTCGCGCAGCGTCACCGACTCCACTTTCCCCAGCAACGGAAACTGCCGGCCCACGATGGCATACATGGGCTGGCGCGCCACTGCGCGGCTGACGATCTTGGCCTCCACCGGAGGATTGAAGACCAGCCCGATCTCGGCCTCGTCGGCGGCCACCGCACTGACCACTTCGTTGGTGCCGGCCAGGTCCAGCACCAGCGCAATCTCGGGGTACTTCTTGCAGAACTGCTTGATGGGCCCGCTCACCATGTCCGAGATGAATCCCTCCCCCATGATGATGTTGATCGATCCGCGCTTTAGGCCGCGGATCTCCTGCAGCTTGGCCAGCACGTCGGACTGGTGCGAGCGCTGCTCCCGGTAATACTCCAGCAGCAGGGCGCCAGCTTCGGTCGGGCTGACGCCGCGCTTGTGGCGCTCGATCAGCGGCACTGCCAGTTCCTGTTCCAAGAGGCTGATCTGGCGGCTCACCGCCGAGGGTGCGATGTCGAGGGCATCGGCCGCCGCTCTGACGCTGCCGGTGCGTACCGCTTCGTACAGATAGGCAATGCGATGGTCATTGAGCGTGTCGCCCATGCGCGTCTCCGTGTTCTCAAAATTCGAACAATAAACATGATCTGTGCGGATTGATTGTAGTGATCAAAGCCGCCAAACTCAACGCTCATCAGATGAAAGTTCGCGTATCACGCTGCGAACACCTTGCATCTTGTGCGGTATGTCAGTGATTTTGCTGCGATGCGCAAAATCAGTGCGAACCTCGCATCATGCTGGCGCAAGCCCGCCTCCATTTGGTGAACATGAGTTGATCGATTGAGAACGCAAAGGACGAGGATGAAAAAGATCGGAGTGATTGGCCTGGGCAACATGGGCCGTGGCATGGCGTTTTCCCTGCAGCGCGGGGGCTATGAGGTGCTGGGCTATGACGCCCAGGAGTCCACCCGTACGGCCCTGGCCCAGCAGGGGTTGCACTGCGTGGACTCGATTGCGGCGCTGGCGCCGGCCGTGGAGATGGTGGTGCTGTCGCTGCCGACCTCGGACATCGTGGAGCAGGTGGTAGAGGGCGAGGGTGGACTGCTGCAGCATGGCGCGCCCGGACTGGTGATCGTCGACACCACCACGGCCGATCCCAACAGCACCCGGCGCCTGGCCGCCCGGTTGCAGGCGGCCGGCATGGAGCTGGTGGATGCGCCGGTCAGCGGCGGACCCAAGGGCGCGGCCACGGCCACCATGGGCATGGTCATCGGCGGCAGCGCCGAGACTGTCGCGCGCATCGAGCCGGTCCTGGCGGTGATGAGCGCCAAGCGCGTGCACGTCGGCCCGGTGGGGGCGGGCCACGTGGCCAAGCTGCTCAACAACCTGGTCACCGGCACCCATCTGCTCATCGCTGGCGAAGCGGCGCGCATTGCGGCGGCCGCCGGGCTGGATGCGCGCCAGATCTTCCAGGGCCTGGCAGCGGGTTCGGCCAACAGCAAGGTGATCGAGGTCTTCTATCCAACCTGGATCTTCAATGAAGCCTTCGACTCCGGCTTCACCATGAAACTCATGCGCAAGGACTTGCGCCTGGCCATGAACCTGATCGAGGAGACCCGCAGCACCACGCCCCTGGCCAGGGAAGCGGGACGGCTGTGGGCCCGCAGCGTGGAAGGCCTGGCCGATGCAGAAGATTTCAACCGCATCGTCAATTACATCGAACACTGATTTCCGGAGTCCTCCATGCAAAGCAATGACGCAGAAAACCTGATGCTGGCCTTTGGCCATTTCTTCCCCGGTGCCAAGGAGATCGGTTCCTGGATCAATGGCGAACTGGTCGCCGGCCAGGGCGAGATCATCCAGCTCTACAACCCCGCCACCGGCCGTGCTTCGTTGAGCTACCGCGATGGCGGTGCCGCCGCTGTCGAGGCGGCGGCCGTGGCCGCCCAGCGCGCCCAGCGCCAGTGGTGGGCGCTGAGCCACGCTGCACGCGGCCGCGCCCTGTATGCGGTGGGTGCGGTCATCCGCGCCGAGGCCGAACCGCTGGCGCGACTGGAAGCGATCTCCTCGGGCAAGCCCATCCGCGATTGCCGGGCCGAGATGCAGAAGGTCGCCGAGATGTTCGAGTACTACGCGGGATGGGCCGACAAGTTCTATGGCGAAGTCATTCCCGTCCCCAGCTCGCACCTGAACTACACCCGCCGCGAACCTTATGGCACGGTGCTGCAGATGACGCCCTGGAACGCGCCGGCCTTCACCTGTGGCTGGCAGCTCGGCCCGGCGCTGGCGACCGGCAATGCGGTGCTGCTCAAGCCTTCCGAACTGACGCCCTTCTCCTCGCTGGCCATCGCCCGCCTGGGCGAGCAGGCCGGTCTGCCGGCTGGCCTGGTCAACGTGCTGGCCGGACTGGGCCAGACCATGGTGCCGCAGGCCATGGCGACCTGGACGGTGAAGAAGGTGATCTTCGTCGGTTCGCCCGCCACCGGCGCGCTCATCGCCAAGGCCGCTGCCGCGCGTGTGATGCCCTGTGTGCTGGAGCTGGGCGGCAAGTCGGCCAACATCATCTTCGAGGATGCCGACCTGCGCCTGGCGGCCTTCGGGGCCCAGGCGGCAATCTTCTCCGGCGCCGGGCAGAGTTGCGTGGCCGGTTCACGCCTGCTGGTCCAGCGCAAGGTCTATGACCGCTTCGTCGAGACGGTGGCCGCTGGTGCCGAGAAGATCCGCCTGGGTGCACCGCTGGATGACAGTACCGAAGTCGGCCCGATCAACAACCGCAAGCAGTACGAGCACATCCAGCGCATGGTGGCGCGTGGACTGGAAGCGGGCGCGACCCTGGCAGCCGGCCACACGCGCTATGGCGAGGAGGGCTACTTCGTGCGCCCGACCCTGCTGGCGCATGCCAGCAATGCCATGGAGGTGGCGCGTTCGGAGATCTTCGGTCCGGTGGCCGTGGCCATTCCCTTTGAGGATGAAGAGGAAGCCATCGCCATCGCCAACGACAGCGAATTCGGCCTGGCCGGTGCGGTCTGGACCCGCGATGTGGCGCGTGCCCATCGGGTGGCGGCCAGCGTCAACGCCGGCACCTTCTGGGTCAACAGCTACAAGACCATCAACGTGGCCTCGCCCTTCGGCGGCTTCAACCGCAGCGGCTACGGGCGTTCCAGCGGCATGGAAGCGCTCTACGACTATACGCAGACCAAGAGCGTCTGGGTCGAGACCTCGGCCAGTCCGGCCACGCCTTTCGGCTATGCCGGCTGAGGCCCGGCACTTTACGTAGCACACACTGACCGATCCACCACCAACCGGCCGCCTTGCCTGCGCAAGGTGGCCGTCGCCACGAGGGAGAAGCAAGATGCAAGCAAGCTATGCCAGTCATGTCGCGCCACCCCAGGGAGAGCGTAGCCGCTTCCCCTTCCTGAAGCTCTACTTCCTGACCGCCATCGTGATGCTGCTGGCCGACTGGATCGGGTCGGTCACGCTCAACGTCGGTCCGGGCAAGGTGGTGCTCCTGCCCATGGTGTGGGCCATCCTGATGGGCGGCGTGCTGGGGCTGCTGCACAAGTCCATGCCGGCGCCGCTGCGACTGGATACGTCCCTGCAATTCCGCGCGGCCTCGGTGCTGCAGCCGGCACTGTTGCTGTTCATCGCCAAGCTGGGCCTGATGGTGGGCAGTTCGCTGCCCAAGCTGGCCGCCGCCGGCTGGGCGCTGGCTTTCCAGGAGCTGGGGCATTTCGTCGGCACCATCCTGATCGGCCTGCCGCTGGCGCTGCTGCTGGGCATCAAGCGCGAGGCCATCGGCGCTACCTTCTCGGTGGGGCGCGAACCCAGCCTGGCCATCATCGGCGAGCGCTACGGCATGGATTCTCCCGAGGGGCGCGGCGTGCTGGCCGAGTACCTGACCGGGACCCTGTTCGGGGCCGTGTTCATTGCCATCCTGGCGGGCTTCCTGGCCAGCCTCAACCTCTTCCATCCGTATGCGCTGGCCATGGGGGCGGGCGTGGGCTCGGGCAGCATGATGGCGGCGGCGGCCGGCGCCGTGGCGGCCCAGCAGACTGCCGACGTGGCCAAGGACGTGATGACCTTTGCGGCGGCCAGCAACCTCATCACCACCACATTGGGTACCTACTTCACGCTGTTCATCTCGCTGCCGCTGGCGGTGTATGGCTATCGCGTGCTGGAACCCATCCTCGGGCGCACCACGCGGGCGTCCACCGAGCAGAGCCAGGTCAGCGCCAGTGACCATGCCGAGGTGCCGGAACTGAATCCGCTGCAAAAGTGGGGCGCCTGGGGTGTGGCGGCGGTACTGACCCTGGTGAGCGACTGGATCCTCTATGGCAGCAAGCCCATCGAGACCTTGCCCGGCATGCTGGTGATCCTGGCGGCGGTGGCCGTGGGTGACGTGTTGTGCCGTCTGACGGGGCGCAGGGTGCCGGCGGTATGCTGGGTGTCCATCATGGCCATGGCACTGACCTCGCCGCTCTGTCCGTGGGCGCCGCAGCTGGTGGCGCTGACCGGCAAGATCAATTTCCTGTCGGTGACGCCGGTCATGCTGACCTTCGCCGGCCTGTCGCTGGCCAAGGATATTCCGGCCTTCCGCCGCCTGGGCTGGCGCATCGTGCTGGTGTCCTTCGCCGCCAATGCCGGCACCTTTATCGGTGCCACCCTGGTGGCCGAGATCTTCCATTGAGCGCAAATAAAACCGCGCTTTGCTGGCCCAGATCAAAACATCGGCAATGAGCGCGACTGTGCGCTGACCCGGCTGACTATACTGGCGAAAGATGGCCGTACGGCAACAGGCTGTGCGGCCATCTTGTGTTTAGTCATCCAGGATGCCCTCATGCTTGCCCAACTCAAAGCCGCCTTCAAGTATTTCAACGATGCCGTTCCCTTCAAGCTGGTCCCGGCGCTGATCGCCACCGCGGTCCTGATCGCGCTCTTGCTCACGCCCTGTCCGACCGGCCTGGAGCCCAAGGCCTGGGCGCTGGTGGCGATCTTCCTCACCACCATCGTCGCCATCATCCTCAAGGTCATGCCCATCGGCGTGATGGCGATGATGGCCATCGTCATCGTCTCGCTGTCGCAGGTCACCTCGACCTCTTCCAAAGGGGCGATCACCGATGCGCTGGCCAGTTTTTCCAACCCGCTGATCTGGCTCATCGTGGTGGCCATCCTGATCTCGCGCGGATTGAAGAAGACCGGGCTGGGCCGTCGCGTGGGACTGATGTTCATTGCCCTGCTGGGCAAGCGCACCATCGGCATCGGCTATGGCCTGGCCATCTGCGAACTGGTGCTGGCGCCCTTCACGCCCAGCAATACCGCACGCGGCGGCGGCATCGTCCACCCCATCATGAAGTCGATCGCCAACGCCTTCGATTCCGATCCCGCCAAGGGGACGCAGAACAAGGTCGGCAGCTATCTGGCGCTGGTCAACTACCACGCCAATCCGATCACTTCGGCCATGTTCCTCACCGCCACCGCGCCCAATCCGCTGGTGGTGAACTACGTGGCCAAGGCCACCGGTCATGCGCTGCAACTGACCTGGACCACCTGGGCGCTGTGCATGCTGTTGCCCGGCCTGGTGTGCCTGCTGATCATGCCGATGGTGATCTACCTGCTCTCGCCACCGGAATTGAAGTCCACGCCCAACGCCGTCGATTACGCCCGCAGCGAGCTGGACAAGATGGGCAAGCTCGGCGCCAGCGAAAAGGTGATGCTGGGCACCTTCGCCCTGTTGCTGCTGTTGTGGGCCAACGTCCCGGCCATGTTGCTTGGTGCGGCCTTCACGCTTGATCCCACGGTGGTAGCGTTCGTGGGCTTGTTCGTGCTCATCATCACCGGCACCATCGACTGGGACGACGTGCTCTCCGAGAAGAGCGCGTGGGACACCCTGGTCTGGTTTGGCGCGCTGGTGATGCTGGCCGAGCAGTTGAACAAGACCGGCGTGGTGGCCTGGTTCTCGGAAGGCATGAAGGCCGCCATCGTCGCCAGCGGCATGGGCTGGATCGCCGTGGCCGCAGTGCTGCTGCTGGTGTTCGTGCTGTCGCACTACTTCTTTGCCAGCACCACCGCGCACATCAGCGCGATGATGCTGGCCTTCCTGACCGTCGGTGCGCAATTGCTGCCGCCGCAGTACGTGGTCCCCTTCATGCTGATGATGACCGCAGGTTCGGGCGTGATGATGACGCTGACCCATTACGCCACCGGCACCTCGCCCATCATCTTCGGCAGCGGCTATGTCTCCATGGGCAAGTGGTGGGGCGTGGGCTTTGTGATGGCGGTGGTGGAGCTGCTGGTGTTTGCGACGGTGGGGATGGTGTGGTGGAAGGGGTTGGGGTATTGGTAGGATTTTTCCGTCCTCGAAGCGGAGCAACATTGCGGGCTGTTATTGGTGGTGCGGCTTCGCTTCGTGATCGGTTCGGGCCAGAATGCGGCTTCCATCGTCACCTCAGCGAGGTTTGCATCATGCGGTAAATTGATTCTGTATCACCAGGCGAGTTGCTTAAGCGGGAGTTCCTGGAGCCCTTGTGCATCGCCCAATACCGCCTGGCAAAGGAAATCGGCGTCTCGCAGTTGCGCATCAGCGAGATCGTCAACGGCAAGCGCGCCATCACGGCAGATACCGATTTGCGGCTGGCGCGCTTCTTCGGTTTATCCGATGGTTACTGGCTGCGTGCTCAGGTTGTGCATGACACTGAGGTGGCGCGGGAAAAGATGCGTGATGTGCTGGCGGGCATCAAGCAATGGCAACCCAAGGAATCCACTCCGGCCTGAGGGTGAAACGCAATCAATGAAAATGGCGGCTTCCAAAAGGAGCCGCCATTTTTCATGCCACTGATCTTCTGGCTTCGGACGCTTACTTCAGATCCAGCACAATCCGCCCATCAATCTTGCCCTCTTCCATCCGCGCAAAGATGGCATTGATGTTGTCCAGCTTGTCCCAGGTGAAGTGCGCAGCGACCTTGCCTTCGGCGGCGAAGACCAGCGACTCTTCCAGATCCTGGCGGGTGCCGACGATGGAGCCGCGCACGGTGATGCGCTTCAAGACGGTGTTGAACACCGGCAGGCTGATGTCGCCGGGCGGCAATCCGACCAGCGCCATGGTGCCACGTGCGCGCAGGAAGCCGAAGGCCTGTTCCATCGCCTTGGGTGAGACTGCTGTGACCAGCGCGCCATGCGCGCCGCCGATGATGCGCTGGACTTCGGCCACGGCGTTGTGGTTGCGGCCATCGACGGTGAGGTCGGCGCCCAGCTTCTTGGCCAGCGCCAGCTTGTCTTCGTGGATGTCGGCGGCGACCACGTGCATGCCCATGGCCTTGGCGTATTGCACGGCCATGTGGCCCAGGCCGCCAATGCCGGAGATGACGACCCACTCACCGGGACGTACCTCGGTTTCCTTCAAGCCCTTGTAGACGGTCACGCCGGCGCACAGCACCGGGGCGGCGGGGCCGAAGTCCAGGTTGTCGGGCAGGTGACCGACGAACTTGGGATCGGCCAGGCCGTATTCGGCAAAGCTGCCGTTGACGGAATAGCCGGTGTTCTGTTGTTCGGCGCACAGGGTTTCCCAGCCGGTGCGGCAGGGCGAGCAGCAGCCGCAGGCCGTGTGCAGCCAGGGCACGCCGACGCGGTCGCCTTCCTTGACGTGCTTGACGCCCGCGCCTACGGCGGCGACATAGCCGGTGCCTTCGTGGCCGGGAATGAAGGGGGGCGTGGGCTTGACGGGCCAGTCGCCGTGCGCTGCGTGCAGGTCGGTATGGCACACGCCGCTGGCTTCGAACTTGACCAGGATCTGGCCCGGCGCAGGCGTGGGGACGGGAACTTGCTCGATGGACAGGGGCTTGCCGAATTCGCGGACGACGGCCGCTTTCATCATTTGCGTCATATGCACTCCTCGGGGGGATCAACGGGATGCGAGGGCAGGGCGGCCTTGTGCTGCGCTGGCGGCCTGTTGTTCCTGCCTGCGGATGTCACTATCCTCCGCGCCCGGCATGACGACAATCGATGAATGCGCATGGATTGATCCATGTCGCCCATTGTTCAAAAACTTGATTTTTCTCTATTCATATCGCTTAACTGGAAAGCAAGCACAATCTCGCTCCGGATGCAGGTCCGTGGCGGCCGATCACTTGGCGATCACCACTTCCACATCCGTCTCGGCCAGCAGCTTGGCCAGTTCCGGCGGGGGCGGGGCGTCGGTAAAGAGCACGTCGATCTGCGACAGGTGCGCCATCTTCACCAGCGCCTGCCGGCCGAACTTGCTGGCGTCGGCGACCAGCCAGACCTGGCGGGATTGTTCGATGATGGTCTGGGCGACCTTGACTTCGCGTGCATCGAAGTCACGCAGGACGCCATCCATTTCGATACTGGAAATGCCGATGATGCCGATGTCCACCTTGAACTGGCGGATGAAATCGATGGTGGCTTCGCCGACGATGCCGCGGTCGCGCGCGCGCACCACGCCGCCGGCGATGATCACTTCCAGCGCCGGATTGCTGGCCAGCGAATTGGCCACGTTCAGGTTGTTGGTCACCACATGCAGGTTCTTGTGCTGCTGCAGGGCCAGCGCCACCTCTTCGGTGGTGGTGCCCAGGTTGAGGATGAGCGAACAGCCATCCGGCACGCGCGCGGCCACGGTGCGGCCGATGCGGCGCTTGGCCTCGGCATGCATGACCTGGCGCTGCGGATAGGCAATGTTTTCCGTCGAGGACAGCAGCCCTACGCCACCGTGGTAGCGCGCCAGCAGGCTGGCGTCGACCATGGCCTTGACGTCGCGCCGTACCGTCTGGGTGGTGACGTTGAGCTGCTGGGCCAGCTCTTCCACGGAGATCGTGCCGTGCTTGCGCACGCATTCCAGCAGGGTTTGTTGCCTGGGGTTGAGCATGGTGTGATAGTTGATAAATGAATAATTATTCTGATCGAATATGAACATTAAAAAACATAAACGAACTTAAAACAACAAATAATTGTTGATTTACTTTCGGGATGTCGCTTATCTTACGGTGCATTGGCAACTCCGGGGCACCGGCGTGCGCGCACTGAACGAAGTGGAGAAGAGGCGAATGACGCTCGAATACGATCTCTTGGTAGTAGGCGGTGGCATCAATGGCGCCGGCATCGCGCGCGATGCTGCCGGCCGTGGCCTGCGCGTGCTGCTGTGTGAACAGCACGACCTGGCCCAGCATACGTCCTCGGCCAGCACCAAGCTCATCCATGGTGGCCTGCGCTACCTGGAATACTATGAATTCAAGCTGGTGCGCAAGGCGCTGCAGGAGCGTGAAGTGCTGCTGCGTTCGGCCCCGCACATCATCTGGCCGCTGCGCTTTGTCATGCCGCACGATGCCAACCAGCGCCCGGCCTGGATGATCCGCGCCGGCCTGTTCATGTACGATCACCTCGCCAAGCGCGAGATCCTGCCTCCCTCCGAGGGCGCCAACCTGGCTCGCCATGACGCCGGCCAGCCGCTCAAGGGCGATTACCGCAAGGGCTTTGTCTATTCCGACGGCTGGGTCGATGATGCGCGCCTGGTGGTGTTGAATGCGATGGATGCGCAAGAGCGCGGCGCCCGCATCCTCACCCGCACCAAGTGCATCAGCGCGCGCCGCGAAGGCGATATCTGGCATGCCGTGCTGGAACACCAGCGCGAGGGCGGCGTGCAGCAGGAAGAAGTGCGCGCACGCGCCATCGTCAATGCCGCCGGTCCCTGGGCTGCGCGCTTTGCACAGGCCGTGCCGCAGGCCAAGAGCGGGCGCAGCCTGCGCCTGATCAAGGGCAGCCACATCGTGGTCAAGCGCATGTTCGACCACCCCTACGCCTACATCTTCCAGAACCCGGACAAGCGCATCATCTTCGCCATTCCCTACCAGGAAGAATTCACCCTCATCGGCACCACCGACCTGGAGTACCACGGCGACGCCGGCAAGGTCGAGATCGATGCGGCGGAGATCGACTACCTCTGCGACATGGCCAACCGCTATTTCAAGCGCCAGATCGGCAAGGAAGACGTGGTCTGGACCTACTCGGGCGTGCGTCCGCTGCTGGATGACAGCGCCGAGAATGCCTCGGCGATCACCCGCGACTACCTGCTCGAATGCGATGACGCCGGCGCCCCCATGTTGAACGTCTGGGGTGGCAAGATCACCACCTACCGCAAGCTGGCGGAGGAAGCGCTGGCCATGCTGGCGCCGCACCTGGGCGCATCTTCCCAATCGTGGACGGCGGGCGCACCGCTGCCGGGCGGTGACCTGGAGCAGCCCGGCAAGATGGTGGCGCGCTATGACTTCGACGCCTACCTGCGCAAGTTCCAGGCGCGCCATCCGTGGCTGCCTGCCGAGCTTGCCCATCGCTACGCGCGCAGCTATGGTTCGCGCGTGGAGCAGATCATCGGCCAGGCCGACAGCCTGGCGGCGCTCGGTGAAGAACTGAGCCCGGGCCTCTACGAAGCCGAGGCGCGGTATCTGGTGCAACATGAATGGGCGCGCAGCGCCGACGATATCCTGTGGCGCAGGAGCAAGCTGGGCCTGCATTGCGGACCCCAGCACAGAGGACGGCTGGAGGCATGGTTGGCAAGTCTGCCTGATCATGCCACCCTCTGATCCCAGGTCGCCGCAAGCCATCAATTAAAAAAAGTAGCGAGGAGACAGCGTGACCCTGGAACTGAAACAAGTGGCCAAGACGGTCGGTGCCGAAACGCACCTGTACCCTCTTGACCTGAACCTTGCCAAAGGCGGCATCAATGTCTTGCTGGGACCGACCCAGGCCGGCAAGACCTCGCTGATGCGCATCATCGCCGGGCTCGACAAGCCCACCGCAGGCCGCGTGCTGGTCGATGGCCAGGACGTGACCGGCGTGGGCGTGCGCGAGCGCAACCTGGCGATGGTCTACCAGCAATTCATCAACTATCCGGGCCTGACGGTGTTCGAGAACATCGCCGCGCCCCTGCGCCTGCAGAAGCAGCCCGAGCAGGAAATCAGCAAGCGCGTCAAGGAGATTGCCGACAAGCTGCACATCGCGCATCTCTTGCAGCGCCTGCCGGGCGAGCTCTCCGGCGGCCAGCAGCAGCGCTGCGCGCTGGCGCGTGCGCTGATCAAGCGCGCGCCGTTGGTACTTCTGGATGAACCGTTGGTCAACCTCGATTACAAACTGCGCGAGGAATTGCGCAGCGAACTGATCTCGCTCTTCGCCACCGGCGACACCACCGTGGTCTACGCCACCACCGAGCCGCAGGAAGCGCTGCTGCTGGGCGGGCATACCGCGGTGATGCACCAGGGCCGCCTGCTGCAGTTCGCGCCGACCCTGGAACTGTTCAACAGCCCGGCCTCCACGCAGGTGGCTGCGATCTTCAATGATCCGCCCATGAACCTGCTGGAAGCCACGGCCATTGCCTCGGCTCCTGGCGTGGCGGCGATCTGCATGAGCGACGGCAGCGTGCTTGAAATCGCTGGCCGCCCGCTGGCCCTCTCCGAAGGGCAAAGCTGCAAGTTGGGCATCCGCTGCAATGACGTGCGCCTGGAAGCGCTCACCGGACCTGGCGTGAGCCTGGGCTGCAGCGTGACGCTGGCCGAACTGTCCGGCTCCGAAACCTACCTGCACCTGCGCCATGGCGAGGTGCCGCTGGTGGCGCAGCTGTCGGGCGTGCATGAGGTGGCCATCGGCAGCACGGTGCAAGTGAGCATCGCCGCTGCCAAGGCTTTCCTGTTCGATACACAGGGTCGCCTGTTGAGCGCCCCGATGGAGACTCGCTGACATGGCCCGCATCGAATTCAAGAACCTGGGCCACGCCTACAGTGGCAATCCGGCCAGCCTCAAGGACTACGCCCTGCAACCCATGAACATGGTGTGGGAGGATGGCGGCGCCTATGCGCTGCTGGGTCCCTCGGGCTGCGGCAAGTCGACCTTGCTCAATATCATTTCCGGTCTGCTGCAGCCGTCGGAAGGGCAGGTGCTCTTCGATGGCCGCGACATGACCCGCATGGCCACCCGCGATCGCAACATCGCGCAGGTGTTCCAGTTCCCGGTGCTCTACGACACCATGAGCGTGTTCGACAACCTGGCCTTCCCGCTGCGCAACCGCAAGATCGCCGAGCGCGAAGTGCAGGCGCGCGTGCGCGAGATCGCCGAGATGCTCGACCTCACCCGCGACCTCAAGCAGCGCGCGGCCGGTCTGTCGGCCGACGCCAAGCAGAAGATCTCGCTGGGTCGCGGCCTGGTGCGCAAGGACGTGGCGGCGATCCTCTTCGATGAACCGCTGACGGTGATCGATCCGCACATGAAGTGGGAGCTGCGCCAGAAGCTCAAGGAAATCCATCACCAACTGAAGCTGACCCTCATCTACGTCACCCACGACCAGGTCGAAGCCCTGACCTTCGCTGACGAAGTGGTGGTGATGACCGAGGGCAAGGTGGTGCAGCAGGGCAAGCCGGAGGCCTTGTTCCTGCGTCCCGATCACACCTTCGTCGGTTATTTCATCGGCAGCCCCGGCATGAACTTCTGCCCGGTGCGGCTGGAGGGCGACGCCGTCCTGCTGGGCCAGCAGCGCCTGCAGATCGAGGCTGCGCAATTGCAGGCGCTCAAGAACAGCAACGGCGAACTGAAGCTGGGCATCCGTCCCGAATTCGTCGAACTGGCCGCGCCGGGTGCGACGGGCGCCGTCAGCGCCGAGATCACCCAGGTCCAGCTCCTGGGCACCAGCCAGCTGGTGACGGCGCAGTTCGAGGGCATGAGCGTGAAGGCGCGTCTGTCGCCGGAGATGAAGATCGCCACCGGCAATCAATGGCTGCGACTGGCCAAGCCCGAGACGATCTACTTCAGCAACGACGAGAGAATAGGACGCTAAGCCATGAACAAGCCCTACAACAACAAGGCCTGGTTCTTCATCCTCCCGGTCTTCCTGACGGTGGCCTTCTCGGCCATCATTCCGCTGATGACGGTGGTCAACTATTCGGTGCAGGACATCATCAGCCCCGAGCAGAAGGTCTTCGTGGGCCTGGACTGGTTCCGCGAGGTCATGCGCGATGGAGAGCTGCATGCAGCGCTGCTGCGCCAACTGATCTTTTCCTTCTGCGTGCTGCTGGTGCAGATCCCGCTGGGCATCGGTCTGGCGCTGGCCATGCCGCACAAGGGCTGGAAATCCTCGGCCACGCTGGTGATCCTGGCCATGCCACTGCTCATTCCATGGAACGTGGTAGGCACCATCTGGCAGATCTTCGGGCGTGCTGACATCGGCCTGGGCGGCTATGTGCTCAACCTGCTGGGCATCGACTACAACTATGCCTCCAACCCGCTGGACGCCTGGCTGACGGTGTTGCTCATGGATGTGTGGCACTGGACTCCGCTGGTGGCGCTGCTGGCCTTCGCTGGCTTGCGCTCCATTCCCGATGCCTACTACCAGGCGGCGCAGATCGATGGCGCCAGCCGCTGGGCGGTGTTCCGCTACATCCAGCTGCCCAAGATGCGCGGTGTGCTGGTGATCGCGGTGCTGCTGCGCTTCATGGACAGCTTCATGATCTACACCGAGCCCTTCGTGCTCACCGGTGGCGGCCCCGGCAATTCGACCACCTTCCTGAGCCAGTACCTCACGCAGAAAGCCGTGGGCCAATTCGACCTCGGTCCGGCCGCTGCCTTCTCGCTGATCTACTTCCTCATCATCCTGCTGTTGTCCTTCGTGCTCTACAACTGGATGCAGAGCGCCGGCAACCATGCCAATGCTTCGGGTGGCCAACATGAATAACACTCAAGACAAGAGTCTCACCCGCCTGCTGGTGATGCTGCTCTACATCGCCTTCACGCTGGTGCCGCTGTACTGGCTGCTCAACACGTCGCTCAAGACCAACGAGGAGACCCTGTCGGTCTTCACGCTCTGGCCGAACGCGCCGACGCTGAACAACTACAAGACGATCTTCACCGATCCCTCGTGGTATTCGGGTTATATCAACTCCATCATCTACGTGGCCATGAACACGGTCATGTCGCTGCTGGTCGCCTTGCCCGCCGCCTATGCGTTCTCGCGCTATCGCTTCCTGGGCGACAAGCACATGTTCTTCTGGCTGCTGACCAACCGCATGACGCCGCCGGCGGTCTTCCTGCTGCCGTTCTTCCAGCTCTATTCCACCATTGGGCTGTCGGATACGCACATCGCGGTGGCGCTGGCGCACATGCTCTTCAACGTGCCGCTGGCGGTGTGGATCCTGGAAGGCTTCATGTCGGGCGTGCCGCGCGAGATCGATGAGACGGCCTATATCGATGGCTTCTCCTTCCCGCGTTTCTTCCTGCGCATCTTCCTGCCGCTGATCAAGTCGGGCGTGGGCGTGACGGCCTTCTTCTGCTTCATGTTCAGCTGGGTGGAATTGCTGCTGGCGCGCACGCTCACCTCGGTCAACGCCAAGCCCATCAGCGCCATCATGACCCGCACCGCGTCGGCGGCGGGGATGGACTGGGGCATCCTGGCGGCCGCTGGTGTGCTGACGATTGTTCCGGGCGCCCTGGTGATCTGGTTCGTGCGCAACCACATCGCCAAGGGCTTCGCAATGGGGAGAGTGTGATCATGGGAAATGCATTGTCGTGGATGTCGTGGACGCCGCCTGTTGCGATCTTCTTCGTGTGCGTGGTATTGATGCTGGTGGGCATGACGGTGTGGGAAATCCGCTCGCCGACCATCGAGCGCAAGGGCTTCCTGCCCATGCGCACGACCCGGGGCGACCGCTTGTTCATCGGTCTTCTGACCGCGGCCTATATCAACCTGGCCTGGGTGGGATTGACCGACAAGGACCAGTGGTATGCAGTCGCGCTGGGTTTTGTGGCGCTGGTGCTGATCATGCGCAAGGGCTGATTGGATGTCATGACTACCGTTCGTCCTGAGTAGCGGCAAAGCCGCGTATCGAAGCCTGTCCTGAGCCTGTCGAAGGGGCGCTCCTGATTCTGAGCGTCCCTTAGACAGGCGCAGGAGCGCCTTCGATACGGCCCTTACGGGCCTACTCAGTCCCAACGGTTCGTGGTGAGCTGGAAAACGGTTTTTATAGCAGCAGGCAACAGATCTGTACTAGAACGGACGTCCGGGGATTCTCCTTCCCTACCCGGCACGCCAATTCAGGGGAAGGTGACGAGGAGACATGATGCAGAACATGCGGAAAATCAAACTGACCGTGCTGGCCGCCGCCATGGTGATGGCAGGCGTGGCCGGCAATGCCTGGGCCGATATCAAGGCGGCCGAAAAGTGGGTGGATTCCGAATTCCAGCCCAGCACGCTGTCGCGTCCACAGCAGGTCAGCGAGATGCAATGGTTCATCGACGCGGCCGCCAAGCTCAAGGCCAAGGGCGTCAAGGAAATCCACGTGGTCTCGGAGACCCTGGACACCCACGCCTATGAATCCAAGACCCTGGCCAAGGCCTTTGAGGAAATCACCGGCATCAAGGTCATCCACGATGTGATCCAGGAAGGCGACGTGGTCGAGAAGATGCAGACCTCGCTGCAATCGGGCAAGTCCATCTATGACGGCTGGGTCAACGACTCCGACCTGATCGGCACCCACTACCGCAACGGCCAGACCGTGGTGCTGACCGACTACATGGCCGGCCCCGGCAAGGAATACACCAACCCCGGCCTGGACCTGAAGGACTTCATCGGCACCAGCTTCACCACCGCGCCCGATGGCAAGCTCTACCAGCTGCCCGACCAGCAGTTCGCCAACCTGTACTGGTTCCGCGCCGACTGGTTCGCGCGCAAGGATTTGCAGGAGAAGTTCAAGGCCAAGTATGGCTATGAACTGGGCGTGCCGCAGAACTGGTCGGCCTATGAAGACATCGCGGCCTTCTTCACCAATGACGTGAAGGAACTCGATGGCAAGAAGATCTACGGCCACATGGACTACGGCAAGAAGGACCCGTCGCTGGGCTGGCGCTTCACCGACGCCTGGCTGTCGATGGCCGGCGCGGCCGACAAGGGCTTGCCCAATGGCTTGCCGGTGGACGAGTGGGGTATCCGCGTCGCCGATGACAAGTGCACCCCGGTGGGTGCGTCGGTCGCCCGTGGCGGCGCCACCAACTCGCCGGCGGCGGTCTATGCGCTGACCAAGTACCTGGACTGGATGAAGAAGTACGCGCCGCCTGAAGCGCTGGGCATGACCTTCTCCGAGGCCGGCCCGGTGCCTGCGCAAGGTCATATCGCGCAACAGATCTTCTGGTACAGCGCCTTCACCGCCAGCATGACCAAGCAAGGCCTGCCGGTGGTCAACGCCGACGGCTCGCCCAAGTGGCGCATGGCTCCTGGCCCGCACGGCCCGTACTGGAAGGATGGCATGCAGAACGGCTACCAGGACGTCGGTTCGTGGACCTTCCTGAAGAGCACGCCGCCGGACCAGATGGCGGCGGCCTGGCTGTATGCGCAGTTCACGACCTCCAAGACCGTCTCGCTGAAGAAGTCCATCGTCGGCGTGACCTTCATCCGTGACTCCGACATCCGTTCCGACTACTTCACCAAGAACGCGGCCAAGTACGGTGGCTTGATCGAGTTCTACCGCAGCCCGGCGCGGGTGGCGTGGACCCCGACGGGCACCAACGTGCCTGACTATCCGAAGATGGCGCAGATCTGGTGGAAGAACATCTCCTCGGCCATCTCCGGCGAGAAGACCCCGCAAGGCGCGATGGACAACCTGGCCGACGAGATGGACGGTATCATGGCCCGCCTGCAGCGCGCTGGCATGAAGCAGTGCGCGCCCAAGCTGAACCCGAAGAAGGACCCGGCCACCTGGCTGTCCGACAAGGGCGCACCGTGGGCCAAGCTGGCCAATGAAAAGCCCAAGGGCGAGACCATCCCCTACGACAAGCTGCTGCAAGCCTGGAAGGATGGCCGCGTACGCTGATGCACGTTGATCCGCACGAGCCTCTGCATCACGCGTGAGATGACGCCATCCCGGCCGGTGTCGGGATGGCGTCTTCGTTTTGATGTGATGTTGGGTGGACCGGGTGGGTCGGATGGATCGGGTTATCGTTATTGAGTGTTATTGAGTGTTATTGCAGGTTATTGAGTGTTATTGATTTTTGGTTGGTGATTTTAAGTATCCGTCGGTATCAGTTGGTTTATTCATTTTTTGTGATCCAGTTTTTCATCAGTACGTCAGCAAGGAACAACCATGGCTTATCTGCTCGCCCTCGACCAGGGAACCTCCAGCTCGCGCAGCATCATCTTCGACCAGAGCGGCGCCATCGTGGCGACCGCCCAGCAGGAATTTCCGCAGATCTTTCCCCAGCCCGGCTGGGTGGAACACGATCCCATGGACCTGTGGCACAGCCAGCTGCAGACCGCGCAGAAGGTGCTGGCGCAAAGCGGCATCAAGGCCAGCGAACTGACTGCCCTGGGCATCACCAACCAGCGCGAGACCACCGTGGTGTGGGAGCGCGCCACCGGCAAGCCGGTCTACAACGCCGTGGTCTGGCAGGATCGCCGCGCCGAAGTGGTCTGCGCGGCATTGCGTGAGCGCGGCCTGGGCGAGGCCATCCAGAAGAAGACCGGGCTGGTGCTTGATCCCTATTTTTCCGGCACCAAGCTGCGCTGGATCCTGGACCACGTCGATGGCCTGCGCGCCCGCGCCGAGCGCGGCGAGCTGCTGTTCGGCACCGTCGATTCCTGGCTGGTGTGGAACCTGACGGGCGGCCGTCTGCACGTGAGCGATGTGTCCAATGCGTCGCGCACCATGCTGTGGAATATCCATACCGGCGCCTGGGATGAGGAATTGCTGCAATGGCTGGGCATTCCCGCCGCGATGCTGCCGCAGGTGCAGCCCTCGGCGCATCTCTATGGCGAGATCGATGCGCAGCACCTGGGCGCGGCCGTGAAGATCGGCGGCATCGCCGGCGACCAGCAGTCGGCCCTGTTCGGCCAGGCCTGCGTGCGTCCTGGCATGGCCAAGAATACCTATGGCACCGGCTGCTTCATGCTGCTGCATACCGGCGACCAGTGCGCCACCTCGCACAATGGCCTCATCAGCACGGCGGCCTGCCAGGTCGATGAGCAGAAACAATATGCGCTGGAAGGCAGCGTCTTCATCGGCGGTGCAGTGGTGCAGTGGCTGCGCGATGGCTTGAAGGCCATCAAGACCTCCACCGACGTCGAAGGCCTGGCCTGCTCGGTGGAAGATTCGGGTGGGGTGGTGTTCGTGCCGTCCTTCACCGGACTGGGCGCGCCTTACTGGAATCCTTCGGCCAAGGGCGCCATCGTCGGCCTGAGCCGGGGCAGCACGGTGGCGCACATCGCCCGCGCGGCGCTGGAGTCGATCGCCTTCCAGAGCACGGCGCTGCTCAATGCCATGGTGCGCGATGCCGTCTCACCGATCACCGAGCTGCGCGTGGATGGCGGGGCGGCGGCCAACAACCTGTTGCTGCAGTTCCAGGCCGACCTGCTGGGCATCCCGGTGATCCGTCCGCAGGTCACCGAGACCACGGCCCTGGGTGCAGCCTACCTGGCTGGTATCGCCACGGGCGTCTATCGCGATCTGTCCGAGCTGTCCTCGCAATGGCGCATGGAACATACCTTCGAACCCAGCATCGGGCGCGACCAGGCGCAGGCGCGCATCCACGCCTGGGAGGCGGCGATCCGCCAGGTCAGCGCCGGTCAGGCTTGAGGGGAAGAGTGCGCCGGGTCGCCAGATGAGGACGGCCCGGCGGGAGATACGGCGGCCAGATCAGGTCGGCACGCCCGTGCTCAGCAGTTGCATGGCGTCCAGATGGCTCAGGCGCGCCCATTCCTCGCCACCGCGGGCGACGATGGTGTCGGCCTCGGGGTTGGCCAGCAGGTCGAGGATCTCGGTGTCGGTCACGGTCATGCTGTCGTCGTAGTGGAATACCTTGAGCACCGGACGCGTGAGGTCCTGGGCGTTCTGGCGGATCACGAAACCCGAGCGGCCCGATTCCAGCTTGACGATGGAGCCCACCGGATAGATGCCCAGGGTCTTGACGAAGGCCAGGAACATGGCGCGGTCGAAGTGGCCGGTCCAGCTGGCCATGGCCGAGATGGCTTCGGCGGGGTCCCAGGCGCGCTTGTAGGGGCGGTCCGAGGTGAGAGCGTCATAGACGTCGCAGATCGCCGCCATCCGTGAATAGAGGGTGATGGCGCCGGCCCGCAGTCCTTCCGGATAGCCGTTGCCGTCGATCTTTTCGTGATGGTGCAGGCAGACGTCGCGGGCGTAGTCGGGGACGTTGGGGTCCTGGCTCAGGTACTTGTAGCCCAGCTCGGGGTGTTTCTTGATCTGGCTGAATTCCTCGTCGCTCAGCTTGCCGGGCTTGTTGAGCAGTTCATGCGGGATGAAGGCCTTGCCCACATCGTGCAGGAAGCCGCCCAGGCCGGCTTCGCGGCAGGCCGTCTCGTCCAGCCCCAGGGTGCGGCCCAGCGCCACCATCAGGGCGCACACCGCTACCGAGTGCAGGTAGGTGTATTCATCGGCCAGCTTCAGGCGCAAGACGCTGAGCGCCCCATTGGGGCTCTTGATCACCGATCCGGCGATTTCTTCCACCACCGAGACGCAGCGCTCCATGTCCAGCACCTTGCCCATGCGGGCTTCGCTGAACATGGCCTTGGTCGCCTTCTTGGCGGTCTCGCGCAGGGCCATGGCGTCCAGCAGGACGGCGTCGATGGGCGGCGCGGCGGCGTGTTCGGGTTCCGGGGATGGCTCCGTTTCCTGCAGCGGCGCGGCGCTGTCGGCCGCTTCTTCTTCCTGCGCTACATCCAGGCCGCGTTCGGTATCGATCCAGCAATAGGCGATTCCGCTGGCGTGGGCCTGCCTGAGTTCGCTGTCGTTCTTGAGGAGGAACTTGTTCTTCCAGAATGGATGGTCCAGCCAGGCCGCTTCGAAGCCACAGAAGTACATGCCGAGGACCAGATCCTCCACTTTAATTTTCTTTAACATTTCTTTGCATCTCTCCGGCGCGCGCCGGGGAATGGTTGATCGCGGCCGAGATGGGTGCGGATCAGGATTGCCAGTTGTCAATCATCTCATATGGACGTGCATAAGTGAACGCTTGATCTCAGCCGGAAAAGCAGCTGCGCAACACTTGACAGAATGGCATCGCTGCGTCGATCGCCGCAAAAAAAGCCCGTCCTGGGAAGGACGGGCTGCAAAGATCCGCTGGATGTCGTCGCAGCGGACAAGGGGAAAGAGGAGTCCCGATGTGGCTACTGTAGGCCGCGAAAATTAAGCCAGACTTAAATGGGCGAAGGTTTTTTTGCTGCCGGGCAACGTGGCGTTGCCGCATCAGGCGGGCCTCGCCAGATCAGATTGTTCCCATGGGCAGGGCTTGGCGCTGGTACGCTTGAAGCCATCCGGATGGCAATACAAAAAAGGGGGGGGCATCCGGAGATGGACAAGCCCGAGGTCGCCTGGGGGCAGGCGCCGGTCAATGCCGGACGATGGACCTGGGGCGCGCCATTCCCCGGACCGCTGTGATGCTGTAACGCCGCGGTCACAACATCCCATTAGCTTGCACCGTTCCGGCTTGTCCGGGATGCGGTTGCGTGCGCCTGATTGCTCCGATCCACACCTTTGCACTTCTCCAGCTCTTCCACAACATCATGAAATCCACTTCCTTGCGAACCCGGCTCATTGCCCTTTGCGCTGGCATTGTCGTGCTGGCCATGCTGGCTATCGTCCTGACCAACTTCCTGACGGCGCGTTCACGCACCATGAGCACGCTCGACACCCAGATGACCCAGCTGGCGCAAAGCCAGGCGGCTGCCATCGCCGAATGGTCCGACTCGAAAAAGCTGGTGGTGACCTCCATCAAGGAGGCTGCCGATGCGGCCGATCCGCTGCCCTTCGTGAAAGCGGCCCAGACCGCTGGCGGCTTCGACCTGGCCTACCTGGGCTATGCTGACAAGCACGCCGTGTTTTCGCAGCAGCGCAGCCGCGCGCCGGACTATGATCCGACCAAGCGGCCCTGGTACCAGCAGGCCGCCAAGACCAGCGAGCCGGTGCTGACCGCGCCCTATACCAGCGCCAGCACCGGCAAGCTGCTGGTGACCTTTGCCCAGTCGGTGTCCAAGGACGGGCAGGTCGCCGCCGTGGCGGCCGCCGATGTGCTGCTCGATACCGTCGTGGCCGATGTGGTGGCCATCAAGCCGACACCCAACAGCTACGCCTTCCTGGCCGACCTCAGCGGCAAGATCATCGCCCATCCCAACGACAAGCTGCGCTTGAAACCCCTTGCCGACCTCGATGCCGCCATCACCCCGCAGACCCTCGACGAGGCCATGCGCACCGGTGTCCATCAGGACGTGGCCCTGGATGGCCGCCGGCAGATGCTCTTCGTGGCCCGCGTGGGCGGCACCGACTGGCTGCTGGTGGTGGCGCTGGACCGTGCCGATGCGCTGGCGTCCCTGTCGGCCATGCTGGTCAGTTCGGGCGTGATGGCGGTACTGGTGACGGTGTTGGCCGCGCTGGTGCTGGGCGCCCTGATTTCGCGGCTGCTGGGCCGCCTGACGGTGGTGCAAGGGGCGCTGGAGGAGATCGCCGATGGCGATGGCGACCTCACGCGCCGCCTCGACACCCATGGCCGCAGCGATGAGCTGGGACGCATCGGCGCCGCCTTCAACCGCTTCGTGGACAAGATCGAGCATGTGATGATCGATATCCGCGATGCCAGCCATACCATCCATGCGGCGTCGCGCGATATCGCCAGCGGCAACATGGACCTCTCGCAGCGCACCGAATCCCAGGCCAGTTCGCTGGAACAGACGGCGGCGGCCATGGAGCAACTGACCTCCAGCGTGCGCCACAACGCCGACAATGCCATGCAGGCCAACCAGCTTTCGCAGTCGGCCTCACAGATCGCCACCCAGGGCGGGACGATGGTGGAGCAGGTGGTGCAGACCATGAACGGCATCAATGCCTCGTCGCAGAAGATCGTGGACATCATCAGCGTGATCGATGGCATCGCCTTCCAGACCAACATCCTGGCCTTGAACGCCGCCGTGGAGGCTGCCCGCGCCGGTGAGCAGGGGCGCGGCTTCGCGGTGGTGGCCTCGGAAGTGCGTTCGCTGGCCCAGCGCTCGGCCACGGCGGCCAAGGAGATCAAGGTGCTCATCACCGATTCGGTGGGGCAGGTGCAGGCCGGCGAAGACACCGTGGCCCAGGCCGGCGCGACCATTCGCAGCGTGGTCGACAGCGTCCAGAAGGTCAGCGACGTGGTGGCCGAGATCACCGCCGCCAGCCGCGAGCAGAGCCAGGGCATCAACCAGGCCAATGACGCGGTGGCGCACATGGACCAGACCACCCAGCAGAACGCCGCGCTGGTGGAGCAGGCGGCTGCCGGTGCGCAATCCTTGCAGGAACAGGCCGAGCGCCTGGCGGGGATCGTGGCGCTGTTCCGTCTGCGGGACAGCCGCGCTGGCTGAGGCTGGCCCTTGCAGGCAATAAAAAACGCGCTGGAGGTTCAATTCCAGCGCGTTTTTTCGTTCAGCGTATTGCTTCGGGCATCAACCTTCCCGCACATCCGGCAGGAACACCGTCAGGATCCCCGCCAGCGGCAGGAAGGCGCACAGGCCATAGACCCAGGCGATGCCATACAGGTCGGCCAGATGGCCCAGCAAGGCCGCGCCGATGCCGCCAAAGCCGAACATGAGGCCGAAGAACACGCCGGCGATCATGCCGACCTTGCCCGGCACCAGTTCCTGGGCATACACCACGATGGCCGAGAAGGCCGACGAGATCACCAGCCCGATCACCACCGACAGCACAGCCGTCCAGAACAGGTTGGCGTGCGGCAGCATCAGCGCGAAGGGCGCGGCGCCCAGGATGGAAATCCAGATCACCAGCTTGCGTCCGATACGGTCGCCGATCGGACCGCCCACGAAGGTGCCGACCGCCACTGCGCCCAGGAACAGGAACAGGTAGAGCTGGGACGAGGCCACCGAGAGGTGGAAGCGGTCGATCAGGTAGAAGGTGAAGTAGCTGGTGAAGCTGGCCATGTAGAAGTACTTGGAAAACACCAGCAGGGCCAGCACCACCAGGGCGCGCCGCACGGTGGCGGCCGGCAGGCTGTGCGTTGCGCGTGGCTTGGTGCGTCCCTTGGTGGCGGCGAGGTGGCTGCGGTACCAGCCCGAAACCCGCGTGAGCACCAGGATGGACAGCAGCGCCAGCAGCACGAACCAGGCCACGTTGGCCTGGCCGAACGGCACCACGATGGCCGCCGCCAGCAGCGGGCCGAAAGCCGAACCGGCGTTGCCGCCGACCTGGAAGGTCGATTGCGCCAGGCCAAAGCGTCCGCCCGAGGCCATGCGGGCGATGCGCGAGGCTTCCGGGTGGAAGGTCGAGGAGCCGATGCCCACCAGGGCCGCCGCCAGCAGGAAGGCCGGGAAACTGCCCGCCATGGACAGCAGCACGATGCCCACCAGGGTAGCCACGGCGCCGCTGGGCAGCAGCCAGGGTTGCGGATGGCGGTCGGTGTACATGCCGATCCAGGGCTGCAGCAGGGATGCGGTGACCTGGAAGGTCAGCGTGATCAGCCCGACCTGGGTAAAGCTGAGGCCATAGCTGGTCTTGAGCATGGGATAGATGGAGGGCAGCAGGGCCTGGATCATGTCATTGATCAGGTGCGCGCCGCCGCAGGCCAGGATGATGCTCATCACCAGCGGCTGGGCGGCGAGGCCCGCAGGTGAGTTGGCAGGGGTGGTCGCGCTGGAGGGCGCCGCTGCAGTGGAGTTGGTGGCACTGGTCATGGTGTCGAGGAGGGCAAGCACGAGGAAGATTCGAAGCGTATCATTGGCACCTATTCATCCTGATGACAATTATTGTCGATTAAATGCCATGCGTGCCCACCTGACCTCCGTCTGTCCCAGTGCCGAAGTGGATACTTTCCAGCACTTGCCCAGCAGCGTGGTAGCGTTTGCGCGCGAGCTGTCGGCGCGTGATCTGCTGACGGCGCATTCGCATCGGCGAGGCCAGCTGCTCTATGCGGTGGAAGGCGTGATGCAGGTGCGCACCCCGCAAGGGGTGTGGCTGGTGCCGCCGCACCGGGCGCTGTGGGTGCCGCCGCAGGTGGAGCACGAGATCCTCATGCTCAGCAAGGTCAGCATGCGCACGCTCTACATCAACCAGGCCCAGGGGCGGGAACTTGGCGAGCAATGCCGCCTGCTGGAAGTGTCGGTGCTGCTGCGCGAACTGATCCTGGCCCTGCTGGCCGAGCCGCGCGACTATGCGCCTCAGAGCCGTGCCGGCCACGTGGCCGAACTGATCCTGTCGGAACTGGCGCGCGCCCCGGCTATTCCGGTGGCCATTCCGTGGCCGGGCGACCGCCGCCTGCAGGCCATCTGCGAAGCCATCCTGGCCGATCCTGGGCGGCAGTTTTCCCTGGCCGATTGGGCAGGGATGGGCGGGGCCAGCGTGCGCACGGTGATCAGGCTCTTTCCCAAGGAAACGGGTTTGCAGTTCCGCCACTGGGTGCAGCAGGTCCACCTGAGCGAAGCGCTGGTGCGGCTCTCGCGCGGCGATCCGGTGGGCGTGGTGGCGCAGGCGCTGGGCTATCGCAGCCAGAGCGCGTTCTCCAACATGTTCCGCAAGGCCTTGCGCACCACCCCCAACCACTATCTGCAGCGTCAGGAAAGACGTCGGCTGAGTCTGCCGGCGTCCTGATGCAACTAGCACGCATCTCATGCCTATTGATGAAATGGGTTCTAGGTATCGACTGCGGCTTCTGTCCCTCCATCGCCCGAGACGCCTCGTCCCGCCTGGGTTGATGCCGTCTGGAAAGTGTAAAGATGTGCGCCCGGCGGCCGTAACCAAGGCATGAACACTCCGTGACAGGAGAACGAACATGGCGATGGAAACCGACCTGGCCATCATGGCGCGCGAGGCCATTACGCAACTCACAGCGCAGCCCCATCCCCGCGACGACAGCGCGGCCCAGCAGGGCCCGGCCGCGCCGGCCGCCACGGCCATCCCTGCGCCGGAAGAGGGCGTGACGCTGTCGCTGTCGGCGCAAGGCAAGTTGCTGGCGGCGCTGGCCACGGCCGTTGACAGCGTCACCGCTGCTTCCGCCGGCGCGCAGCCTGCCGCGTCCGCAGCGCTCGCCGCCCGCAGCGCTGACCCGACGCTGCCGGTCACCCGCAAGCTGCTCTTTGCGCTGGAGGCCCAACTGGTGGCCGCACGCGGCAGCGCCGAAGCGATCCAGCTGGCCGATGCCGAACTGCCGCCCTCGCAAGAGCCGCAGCGGCTGGCGCGTGCGCGCCAGGCGACCGAATCGCTCTATGGCCGCGCCGCCAATCCCTTTGCCGGGCTGGGGCGCGCCGAGCTGTCCGCGATCGTCTATGACGACAGCGGCGCCTACACCATCAACGAACGCTACGCCGCCGCCAACCAGCGCACCGAGCTGGACCAGCGTTTCTGGGCGCCGGTCTTCCAGCGCGCTCTGGAGAGCGGCAACTGGCAGCCGGTGATCACTGCGGCCCTGGTGTTCTACGTCAGCCTCTCGGCCTTGGAGCGCACCGCCTATCCCGACAATTACCCGCAACTGCTGCAGCAGTACCTGGACCTCTACCGCCTGCAACCGCAAGCGGTGCTGCCAGCGCCGCAGCAGGCCGATCTGGCGCGCATGCTGGAAACGCTGGTCTTGCCCGGCGGGCCGCTGGCCCTGGCCGGCGGAGCCATCCAGGGTCTGCTGCTACCGCGCCTGGGGCCATCGCTGGCCGAGATCCTCGCCGCCGCACCGCGCCTGGCGGACCTGGTGCAGGTCAATAATCTGGCGCACAGTGTCCAGGACAGCAGCTATCTGCTCTTGCTGCAACGGGTCTTCGGCGTGCAGCGGCGGGAGGATGAACCGGCGCCGGCGCGCCGCACCAGCGTCCCAGGCAATGGCAGTGGCGTGGGCAACATGGCAGCGCTGGCTGCGCGGGATTTTCTGTCCTATGGCGACCGGCGCTATCTGGCCGCGGCCTATGCGTATGCCCAGCAGCAGGGGATTGCGCCGGAAGAAGTGGACGCCCTGGCGCAGGATCTGGCGCGCTATCGCCAGGAGCGCGCAGGGGCCGGCGCGTCGGCGGATGCAGCCGATGCAGCCCGCGCGCTTGCGCATACCACCCGAATGAGTAGCGAAGACAGATTGATCGCCCAGCGGCTGCTGTCGAGCCAGGCGGCGCGCCAGACCCAGCTGGACCACGCCTTCCTGGCCTGGCTGCTGGATCCGGCTGGCGGCGGCTGGCGCGACGGACTCGCCAGCGGGCACAGTGTCTCCCTTGGGGTGCTGGAGCGATTGCTGGCCGGCCTGGCCGGGGTGAGCCTGGGCCAGTCCGCCGGTCCGGCCGCCGAGCTGGAGCCGGCCTACCGGCTGGTGCTCGAGCGCATCGCCTTGCAGGAGGCGGCGGCCAACCGCGCAGCCTCCACAGGCGTCCTTGCCGACGCCGCGCAGGAACTCACGCGGGCCGCGCAGATGGCCGCGCTGGCGCGCAGCGACGCTGCCGAGACCGCCTTCCTCAACAATGCCCTGATGCTGCTGCGGATGTATCGCCTGTCCCTGACCATGAGTCCGGTGGAGCAGCGCACCCTGGCCGAGCTGGTCTATTCATCCCTCAAGCAGCGCCGCCGTCCCCGGACGCGCCGGGGCAAACTGTTCCTGGCATGGGCCGAGCGCAGTCCGCTCATGCCCTCCTTGCCTGGCTGAGCGAGGGCCGTCTGCCTGCCCTTCAGGCCTCGGGCCAGGCGCGTTGCAGGATGGCTTCCTGGGCCGCCAGGGAGGCGCTTCCCAGCGTGCCATAGACGCGCCCGCCATCGGCCTGGCTGCGGCTTTCCAGGAAGGCTTGGGCCGAACCTGCCGGGGCATGGCGCAGCATGAGCATGCCCTGCAGCGCCAGCACCAGTTGCTGCACCAGGCGACGGGCGCCGGCTTCGCGCTCTTCTTCCGGAGCGGCCAGCATCTGCTTGAGCGCATCGACCTGTTGGCGCAGGGCCGGATGTCCTGCCGCCGCATCGTCGAGCTCCAGCAACAGCAGCGCCAGGCCCTGGGTTTCGCGGGCCATGGCGCGCAGCACATCCAGGCACATCACATTGCCCGACCCCTCCCAGATCGAATTGACCGGTGCTTCGCGATACAGGCGCGCCATCGGCGCGGTCTCGACATAGCCATTGCCGCCCCAGACTTCCATGCATTCGCCGGTGAATTCCAGCGTCCGCTTGCAGATCCAGAACTTGGCGGCGGGCGTGATGATGCGCTTCCAGGCGCGCTGCAGGGGATCGTCAGGGGCATCGAAGGCGTGCGCTACGCGCAGCATGAGCATGGTGGCCGCTTCGCTTTCCAGCGCCAGGTCGGCCAGCACGGCGCGCATGAGGGGCTGTTCGGCCAGGCGGCGGCCAAAGGCGCTGCGGTGGCGCGCGTGGTGGATGGCCTGCACCAGCGCCTGGCGCATCAGGGCGGCGCTGCCGATGATGCAGTCCAGCCGGGTGTGGTTGGCCATCTCGATGATGGTGGGAATGCCGCGTCCCTCGTCGCCCACCATGATGCCCATGGCTTCCTCGAACTCGACCTCACTGCTGCTGTTGGAGCGGTTGCCCAGCTTGTCCTTCAGGCGCTGGATCAGGATGGGATTGCGCGTGCCATCCGGCAGCCAGCGTGGCACGAAGAAGCAGGACAGGCCGTTCTCGGTGCGCGCCAGCATCAGGTGCGCGTCGCACATCGGGGCGGAGAAGAACCACTTGTGGCCGGACAGCAGATAGGCCGCGCCACGCCCGTCATTGAGAGGATCGACCGGCATGGCGATGGAGGCGTTGCTGCGCACGTCCGAGCCGCCCTGTTTCTCGGTCATGCCCATGCCGATGAGGATGGAACGCTTTTGCGGGATGGGCAGGTCGCGGGCGTCATGCTCGCGCGAGAACAGGCGCGTGCGCAACTGTTCGAACAGCGCCGGTTCCTGTTGCAGCACTGCAATGGCGGCGAAGGTCATGGTGGTCGGGCAGAGCGACCCAGCCTCGATCTGCGCATGCAGGAAGTAGCCGGCCGCGCGCGCTGCGTGGGCGCCATCGCCCGGCTGCATCCACGGCAGGGCGTGCAGGCCGGCGCGGCGCAACTGGTCCAGCAGCGTATGCCAGGCGGGATGGAACTCGACCACGTCGATACGGCGCCCGCAGCGGTCATGGGTATGCAGGACAGGGGTGTGACGATTGGCCAGCTCGGCCATCTCGCGCATCTCGGCGCCGCCCAGCAGCTCGCCCTGGCTGGCCAGGGTGCAGTCATGCCAGTGCGCGCCCTCGCGCTGGACCGCCTCGGCCAGCGCCGCATCGCTGCGGTAGAGGTTGTAGCCGGACAGATCAGGGACCTGGTTGGTGATCTCGTGGGTGTGCATGGCGTCTCCATGGTCTTGCACGGACAAGGACGCCCCTGATTGTTGTGATGGGTGAGGGCGTTGCAGTCCAGTGTAGACCATTTGCCGCCCCTTCCGCAGCCCTCCAGGCCGGCGCCTCAGTGCGCCGGCGTTCCCAGCAGCAGGCGGCGCAGTGCGTCGCCTGCGTGATCGGCCAGGTATTGCGCGCCGTAGGCGCTGAGATGGCCGGGATCGAAGTAGAGGATGCGTGGACCGTCGATCACCTTGCAGCCGTGCTCGTCACACAGTGTGGGGTAGGGATCGAACACGGGCACGTCCAGCCGCTGCAGCAGGGGCAGCATCAGGTCGCGGTAATGATCGTCCATCTGCTCGGCCTTGGCGCGCGGCAGGTTGCAGAAGTCGGCATCGGACAGGCGGATGCCGCGCAGCACGCAGGATTTCGGATTGGCGCCGTTGGGGGGAGACAGCAGCACCACTACGCGCTTGCCCAACTGGCGGTAGTAGAGGATGGTGTGCTCCAGCGCCTTGAGGACGCCCTTCGGATTGGCGGCGATATGGCCAGGCCAGTTGGCAGCCAGCACGACGGTCTTGATCGATGGGGTCTGGCGCGCGTAGGCCGCCACCCGCTCGCTGATCTCACCGCAATAGCCACCGCCGCCATCGAGCAGCGAAGCACAGCCGCCACGGGCGAATTGCTGGAAGACCAGTTGCGGCTGGGGGCTGGCTTGATACAGGCGAGCCAGCATGGGGGCGTAGGCGCCCGAGTAGCTGTCGCCGATCAGCAGCACCTGGGGTGGTTCGGCGCTGACCGGCGCAGCGCACCAGTCGCGTGAATGTTCCTGGCCCATCAGTGCGGCGCAGGAGGGATGCGGCAGTTCGAAGTGGTTCAGCACCGCTGTTTCCTTGACCTGGTCATTGAACAGCATCGCCACCGCGCCCAGTTGCCGGAAGTCCATGCCATTACGCTTGACCACGTAGCCGCCCAGCGCCGCCATCAGCGCCATCAGCAGCGCCAATGTCACAGCAGAGCGATGGCCGGCGCTGCGCAGGCGCACCGGGAGCTCCACCAGGCGATAGGTCAGCCAGGCCAGCAGCAGCGCCAGCGCCACCGCCGCCAGCCGCAACTGGACCGACGGCGTCGCGCCTACGACCAGGCGCGCGAAGGCCAGCAGCGGCCAGTGCCAGAGGTAGAGCGGATAGCTGATCAGGCCGACCCACACCATGGTCCGATGCGAGAGCAGGCTGCGGTTGATCCGCGCCTGCGGTCCGGCGGCCAGCAGCAGGACCGCGCCGGTCACCGGCAGCAGCGCCCACCAGCCGGGGAAGGCGTCGTCCTTGGTGATGGTGGCGATGGCCACGACGATGAGCAGCAGCCCCGCCACCGAGAGACGGTGGGCCTGGACACTTGTCGGGACAGCTCCCTGGCGATGTCGCCAGGCCAGCAGCGCGCCTGCGCCCAGTTCCCAGAAGCGCGACATGGGCAGGTAGAACGCGGCCACCGCGTCCCGGTGCAGCCAGACGATGTTCCAGCCGAAGGACAGCGCCATGACGCCCAGCAGCACCGCCAGCATGCCAGTGCGGCGTCTCCAGGCCGCCCACAGCATCAGCGGCCAGAACAGGTAGAACTGTTCTTCCACTCCCAGCGACCACAGGTGCAGCAGCGGCTTGGTCTCGGCCGAAGTATCGAAATAGCCGGCTTCGTTCCACAGCACGATGTTGGAAACGAAACCAGCCCCGCCCAGGAGATGCTTGCCCAACTGCCGGTATTCCTCCGGCAGCAGGATGAACCAGCCCGCCAGCAGGCAGGCCAGCATCACCAGCAGCAGCGCCGGGAAGATGCGCCGGATCCGGCGGATGTAGAAATCGACGATGCTGAAGCGGTCGCGCTGGAGGGCGTCGAAGAGGATGCCGCTGATGAGGAAGCCGGAGATGACGAAGAAGATGTCCACCCCCACGAATCCGCCCGGCAGCCATTCCGGGAAGGCGTGGAACACCACCACCGAGAGCACGGCGATGGCGCGCAGGCCGTCGATGTCGGGACGGTAACCTGGATGGGCGGTGGCAGGAGAAGCAGCGCCTGCGGGCGTCTTGTGATTGCTGGCAAGCATGAATGCTTAAGGAAAAGCTAGGCATTATATTGCCTATTTATTGAGCGACGAGAAAATGTGACTTCGACGTCGTTATTTTTCTAAGCCTTTAAATGATTTGGCTATATCCTTATAAGCATCTTGTTAGGTCGCAGCGTCTGCACATGCGTTCCAGTCATATTAGAATGATCGTTTCGACCAGAGATTGCGCCGTGCGCCAGTACGGTTGCGCAAGGAAGCCAAGCAGATGTCCTATCCGACCATCGAATCCACCATCGGCAATACCCCGCTGATCCTGCTGCCGCGCATCGGCGGCGAAGAAGCCAAGCGCCGCAACAACCTCATCCTGGGCAAGCTGGAAGGCAACAATCCGGCCGGGTCGGTCAAGGACCGCGCCGCCTTTTCCATGATCACCCGCGCTGAAGCGCGCGGGCAGATCAAGCCAGGCGACACCCTCATCGAAGCCACCAGCGGCAATACCGGGATCGCCCTGGCGATGGTGGCGGCCATGCGTGGCTACAAGATGATCTTGCTCATGCCCGAGAACCTCTCTGAAGAGCGCCGCCAGAGCATGGCGGCCTACGGGGCCAAGATCGTGCTCACGCCCAAGAGCGGCGGCATGGAATACGCCCGCGACCTGGCCGAACAGATGCAGAAGAACGGCGAAGGCCTGATCCTGGACCAGTTCGCCAACCCGGACAATCCGCTGGCCCACTACGAAACCACCGGTCCGGAGATCTGGCGCGATACCAAGGGCAGCATCACCCATTTCGTCAGCGCCATGGGCACCACCGGCACCATCATGGGGGTAGCCCAATACCTCAAGGAACAGAATGCGCAGGTGCAGATCGTGGGCGCGCAGCCGGAAGAGGGCTCGTCCATCCCCGGTATCCGCAAGTGGCCGGAAGCCTACCTGCCCAAGATCTTCGACCGTTCGCGGGTGGACCAGATCGAATCGGTCAGCCAGGCCGATGCCGAAAACATGGCCCGCAAGCTGGCCGTGACCGAGGGCGTGTTCTGCGGCATCTCGGCCGCCGGCGCCTGTGAGGTGGCGGTGCGGCTGTCGCACCAGCTGGAAAACGCCACCATCGTCTTCATCGTCTGTGATCGGGGCGATCGCTATCTGTCTACCGGGGTCTTCCCCGCCTGACGCCCTCGGCGGCAGAGGCTGCTGCCGAGCTCAGCAATAAAAAACGGAGCCGCTGGCTCCGTTTTCTATTGTCCTACCGAGGCTTGGCCGGGTGCGGCTTACTCGGCGCTGCCGGTGGTTGGCGCAGCAGCCGGCGCGGCGCCTGGCTTGGGTTTGAACTGCTTGTCGCTGATGCGGAATTTCTCGCGGCGGTCGCCCATCAGTTCACGCAGTTCGCGGATGGACAGCTCGCTGACCTCGTGCATGCGGATCAGCAGCGAGGCGCCCACCGGCAGGCGGCGGTGACGGATCTTGCTGATGACCGGTGGCGCGACTTCCAGCGCGCGCGACAGGGCCGCGTCATTCTTCAGGTGCAACTTCTCGATCAGCGCATCCAGCAGGTGGTTGGGATCGTAGTTGACTTGATCGGAAATGGAATTGGTTTCAGCAGTATCGTTGGTAGTCATGATCGGGACGTTCCATTATGCAGATGTTTGTGGAAGGCTTTGCGCCTAAGCATTAATTGTTTGTAAAACTGCAAAACGCGACTGACGCTATCCTCGCCAAGGCAATGCCTCTTTCTGCAAGATATCGAAAGCCCTATCAAAGAACGACTTCAAAACAATGTCAGCAAGCTTTCTGTTCTCTGACCAAGTGCGCTTGAAGCAGCACAACAATAATTCTATGTCTATATAGAAATAATTGCACATTTTTCATGCAGTCAGAAAAACTTATTCTGCAATAGTTGCAGCAACTCACTTTCGAATTTGTAACAGATATTAACAGGAAAATTTCGAGTTTTGCTAGCGTTGCTTGTTTGTCACGACAAATGGAAGCATATTCCAGCCAGTTAGGCCCAGTTCGCGCAAAGTCGCCATATTTCGCTCGAAGATGGTCGACGCGTCAGGATAGGCCGCCACGGCCCTGTCGATGCTGCTTTCTCGCAACAGGTGGAGGATGGGAAAAGGCGAGCGATTGCTGTAGTTCTCGATATCGTCGGGGCCGGCGTCGGCAAATTGATATTCAGGATGGAAGCTGGCGATCTGCAGTTCGCCGTCCAGCCTCATCCTTTCCAGGATGCGATCTGCCCAGTCCAGGAAATCGTTGTATTCGTGGAAGTCGGCGAATGCGAGCGGCAGGATCAGCAAGGTGGTATCGATGTGTTCGGGATCGGCTTTTGCCAGCAGCGCCAGTTCTTCTTCCAGATCGGCAGCTACGCCATCCCAGTCCTGACCTTTGCTGACGCGGTAGCGGACCTGATTTTTCACATGGACGGATTTGGCAAACGGGCAAAGATTGAGGCCGATCACAGCCTGTTCCAGCCAGGCGCGGGTGAGGGCGACGACCTGGTCGTCGCTGGGGGCAGCAGGGGCGGGAGATGCGGTGTTCATGGCCGGCATTGTCGCATGCGCTCGCCGATGCGCACAGCGGGCCTGAATCGGCTATGCTTGCCAACCTTTGACCGCGGCGCTGCACGCCCGGCCGCTCTTCCTTTTGCAAACCACGCGGTGACGGCACGTACCGCAAGCACAGATTCCCATGGCGCTCAAATCCACCATCTTCAAGGCCGACCTGCAGATCTCCGACATGGATCGGCATTACTACCAGCAGCACGCACTGACCATCGCCCGCCACCCCTCCGAGACCGACGAGCGCATGATGATCCGCGTGCTGGCCTTCGCCCTCAACGCCAGCGAGGCGCTGGCCTTCGGCAAGGGTCTTTCCGATACCGACGAGCCCGACCTGTGGCAGAAGGACCTGACCGGCGCGGTGGAGTTGTGGATCGAAGTGGGCCAGCCTGACGATCGCGCCATCCTCAAGGCCTGCGGACGGGCCGAGCGGGTGATCGTCTACAGCTACAGCAGCGTGTCCAATATCTGGTGGAACCAGACCGGCAGCCGCGTCGAGCGCGCCAAGAACCTGAAGGTCGTCAACATCGCCGCCGAGGCCAGCCAGGCCCTGGCCGCGCTGGCCCAGCGCACCATGCAGCTGCAATGCACGATCCAAGATGGCCAGGTCTGGCTGGGGGCCAATGAGAACATGGTCTTGATCGAGCCGCAGACCATCAAGGACTTTGCCTGATCGGTGGCATGGGCAGCCGGATTATCTTATCCACAGGCGTTCCCGGCCGCGCTTGTTTCAGCGCTGCTCGAGCGCATCGGCGCGCTGGTGCAGATGCGCCAGCAACCGCTGTCCTTCGGCAGAATGGAACCAGGCTGCATGGCCCAGGAAGTAGGCGTCGTAGGCCAGCGAAGCATTGATCGCCGACTGCGTCACGCCATGGAAGTAATCCAGTTCGGCCAGCGCAAACTCCGCATGCACCAGCGGCAGCAAGGCCGCCAGCGCGCGTAGCTGGCGTGCGCTCAGCGGCGACTGCGCGGCATAGCCGTCGAGCAGCGCGTCGAGCAGGTCCAGGTGTACCAGTTGTTCATCACGCTGCGGGATGGCCAGCCATTCGACGATATTGCGTTCGATGGCGGTGGCCAGGTCATGCAGTGCGGTGGTGCGGTCGCACAGGCCGAAGTCCAGCACCGTCTGCACCTGCGCCTGCGGGCTGGCGTCGCTCCAGAGCAGGTTGGAGGCGTGCCAGTCATTGTGCGTCCACAAGGGGACGAATTCATCCAGATAGGGCTTGAGGGCGGCGTGCCAGGGCAGCAGGTGCTGCGCTACCTCGCCACGCCAGGGGCGGGCTTCGAGGTAATCGGCAATGGCCGGACGCTGGGCGATGTAGGCCTGCAGCGGATCGACCGGATCTTGCTGCGAGAAGATGGTGAAGCTAGCCACCAGCGGGCGTGCCGCTCGTGCTGGCGCCTCATAGCCAGCCGCCGCCTGATGCAGGCGCGAGAGCATCTGCCCTGCCGACCAGGCGTGGGCGCAACTGTGGAAGGGCGTCCACGACAGGGCCTCGCGATACAGGTCGACCCCGGCGGCCAGTGCAAACACTTCATAGGTCCAGTAGTCATCGGCCAGCGCCGTGGCTCCCGATGCGGTGGCCAGTGCGCAACTGACCGGCAGGCCTTTTTCCTGCAGATGCGCAGCGAAGCGATGTTCCTCGCCCAGCGCCGCCACATCGCGCACCCGCACGTGATGGCGCTTGACGATGATGGGGCCGCTCTCGGTCTGCATCACGCAGGCTGCCGAGAATGGGCGCGGGCTGTGCCACTCCAGCCGCAGCGGCTGGCCTACGCCGGGGTAATGGCGCAGTACGCGGGCCACCTCGGCCGAGGTCAGCGCCGGCCAGTCAGAGATGACGGGATCGGCGCCCATGCCATGGCTGATGACGCGCGTGAGGTGATGAGAGGCCGCGTCCATGCAGTCAGAAATCGTATTGCAGCGACAGGCGCGCCGTGCGCGGTGCACCCAGGTGGACATAGCCGTCGCCCAGGTACTGGCCGGCGTCTTTCCAGTAGCGCTTGTCGAAGAGGTTGTCGATATTGGCGCGCAACGTGGCGGCATGGCCGTTGACGCGCAACTGGTAGCGCAGCCCGGCATTGAACACATGTACTGCCGGCAGGTTCACGCTGCCGTCGCGGGTGGCGGGCTTGCTGGCGCTGTAGTTCCAGCTGCCCATCACATTGACGCCCTCCATGCCCGGGACGGCGTAATCGGCATAGACCGCCGTGCGCAGGCGCGGCACGTTGACCACTTGCTGGTCGTCGAATCTGGCCGTGCCGGTATCGCTGGCGCGGGCGCGCAGCACCGTAGCGGCCGCGCCGATGGCCAGGCGTGGCGTCAGCTTGCCATTCGCGCCCAGTTCCACGCCAGTGTTGGTCTGCTGGCCTTGCTGCACGTAGGTGAAGCCGGTGGGGCTGTTGTCGGGCTTCTGGTATTCATAGGCCTTGCGGGTACGGAATACGGCGGCGGTCAGCGCCAGCTCGGGCGAGAATTCGTACTTGACCCCGGCTTCCAGCTGGCGCGCCACCGAGGGCGGCAGCGTGACCGGGAAGTTGCTGACCCAGAAGGGCGCGCTGCTGCCCAGCGACAGGGTTTCGGCATAGCTGCCGTAGAGCGAGAGGTTCTGCACCGGCTTGAAGATCAGCGCCAGTTGCGGCAGGAACAGGTTGCGCGAGGTATCGCGCGTCACCGCGCCGGTGGAATTGAAGCTCTGTTCGTTGAGCCACACCTGGCGGCCGCCGGCCAATACCTGCCAGCGCTGCGAGAACTGCATGCGGTCGCTGAAGAAGAGGGCTTTCTGGCGGCTGTCCAGGTTGCGATAGGCGGCGGGTATGACAGCGTTGGCCGCAGGGAGGACCGGCGTGCCGTTATAGATATTGCCCTGGCCCACCAGTACGCTGATTCCATCTGATTTGTCCACGATCCGGCGCGACATCGCCATGCCCAGCGTCAGCTCATGCTGCACCCAGCCGCTTGCGAACTTGCCGATGGCCACCGCCTGCACTTCATCATTGCGGCGCTCGTCATTGGGAACGCGGTAATCGTAGACATCGAAGTCGCCATTGGCCGCAAAGGTGGGCGAAGCGCCATTGCCGCTGCCATAGGGGAAGGCCAGGTAGTCGTCGATGACTGCGCGGCTGCGGCCCGCCTGCACATAGCCGCGCCAGTCGGCATTGAATTCGGTATCGATGCGCAGCCGGGCATTGACGGAGCTGTCGCGCACCGGCTGCGACCAGGGTTGCGGCGTGAGCATGGTCGAGGGAGAGACACCCGAGGGCAGTGTGGCGCCGCCCAGCAGCTGGTAGCCGGCCACGGAGCGCTGGGCCTTCTGCTGGTATTCGGCGTCGAACTGCACCAGCGTCCTGGCGCTGATGGCCCAGGTGGCCGAGAGCGAGGCGAAGTCGCGCCAGCCGTCGCCATTGCTGACGTAGGAATGGATGTCTTCATGTGCGGCATTGATGCGCAGGCCGAACTGCTTGTGCTCGCCGAAGAGCGCGCCCAGGTCGGTGGCCAGGTAGCGCGAACCGTTGGAGTCGGTGCCCAGCGTAATTGAACGTACATTGGCCGGACGCTTGGTGACGTAATTGACCAGCCCGCCCGCAGCCACCACGCCAGCCTGCAGACCTGCCACGCCCTTGAGGAATTCGACGCGCTCCTTGTTTTCCAGCGCGATGGTCTGTTCACCGGCGACCGTCAGCCCGTTGACGCGATAGGCGCTGGCCGGATCGAGCGTGAAGCCGCGGATGCTGAAGTTCTCGTAATAGCCCACCGGCGCATAGTTCTCATTGATGGAGGCATCGTTCTTGACCACGTCCGAGAGCAGCCGCGATTGCTGGTCCTTCATTTGTGCGGACGTCACCACGGATACCGACGCCGGCGTATCCAGCAGGGGCGCATCGTCAAAGCCGGCCACCGAGGCCGAGCGGGCCTGGGTGCCAGTAGCGCCGCTGGCGGTGACATTGATCGTGGGCAGGCTCTGGTCCTGGCCCTGGTTGTCGGAAGTGTCAGCGGCGCGGGTGACGGCGGGCAGGCCGAGCGAGGTGCCGGCCAGCGTCAGCATGAGCGTGGAGGCCAGGGGAGCAATGCGTTTCATCGTGGTTCAGTGGTGGAGGTCAGAAGCTGGAGCGCGCTCTGGGCGCGCTCCGTGGGGGCATAGCAGATGCGCCAGGCTCAGCGGTTGCGCGCTGCTGCTACGGCGCGGCCCAGTTCAGCCACCGACATCGCGTAGAAGTAGCTGCGATTGTACTGCGTGATGGCGAAGAAGTTGGCGGTGCCGATCCAGTACTCGGTGGGGTTGGTGCCATTCTGCAGGTCGACCAGGCCAAAGCGCAGGTCGGCCGGGACAGCGGGCAGCACCACGCCGGCTGCGCGCAGTTCATCGACGCTGTACTTGGCCTCCAGGCCCTGGTTGAGCATGCCTTCCCATTGACGGTTCTCGGTCGAGACCGTGACCGGGAAGGCCACCGGCTGGCCACGCTGCCAGCCATGGACCGCGAGGTAGTGGGCCACGCTGCCGATGGCGTCCACCGGCGAATTGCGCAGGTCGATCTTGCCATCGCCATCGAAGTCCACCGCGTATTCGCGGATGCTGCCCGGCATGAATTGCGGCCAGCCGATGGCGCCCGCGTAGGAGCCGCGCAAGGTGAGCGGATCGATGCCGGCTTCGCGCGCCAGCAGCAGGGTGTTTTCCAGCTCGCCACGGAAGAAGGCCATGCGCGCTTCGCGATTGGGCGTGTTCGGATAATCGAAGGCCAGCGTGCTGATGGCGTCCATGACGCGGAAGTTGCCGGTGTTGCGGCCATAGACCGTTTCCACCCCGATGATGCCCGCGATGATTTCCATCGGCACGCCATACTGCGCCTCGGCGCGCGCCAGCGCCACGCCATAGGTATTCCAGAAATCGACGCCGGCATTGATGCGCACCGGTTCCACGAAGCGCGCGCGGTAGGCGAACCAGTTCTTGGGCTTGTTGCTCGGCGCCGGCTTGATCAGCTGGATGGCGCTGTCGAGATAGCGGGTCTGCGCGAAGAGGCTGTTGAGCTCGCTACGGCTGAAGTGGTTGCGTTCCACCATGTCATCCATGAAACGGGCCACTTCCTTCCACTCATTGAAATTGACGAATTCACCCTGGTCTTCGGGGGAGGTCTTTTTCTTGGCGACGACTTTCTTGGGCCCCGTCTTGTGTTGCTGGGCCTTGCCCGCCTTGCTGGCAGCCGCATTGTCGGCGCACAGGGCGGACGCAGAGGCACACAGGCCGAGCACGAGCAACAGGGACGACAGGCGATTCAGGCGAGGCAGGGAGATGGGCATGAGCGGAGGCAGGTGAAGCGTTCTGGTCGCGAAGACGGGGGCAAGCCGGGGCAAATAAGCCTGCAAGTATACCGCATCAGACGTGCTGCCCTATCACGGTGCACGCCAGCAGCGCAGGCTTCGTACACGATGCGCGACAGCGGATGTACACTAGCTCAACGAGACAACCCGGGTTCGCGCCTATCAGCAGCTTGCCCGATAGCAATAAGAGCAACAATGACCACCGCCATCTATACGCACGCCGATTGCCAGCGCCATGAAATGGGCGACTGGCACCCAGAGTCACCTGCCCGTCTGCAGGCCATCGAAGACCAGCTCATCCTGAGTCGCATCGACCAGTTCCTCGACCGCCGCGAAGCGCCGCTGGCCGATCCGGCCGATCTGGAGCGGGTGCATAGCGCGGCGGCGGTGGATTTCGTGCGCGAACACAGCCATGCCTTGAGCCTGTCGGGCGAGCGTTACTATTCCGTCGATGGCGACACCCTGCTCAACAAGCACAGCTGGAAAGCCGCCCTGCGCGCGGCTGGCGCTGCAGTCGCGGCGACCGATGCGGTGCTGGCTGGCGAACTGGACAACGCCTTCTGCGCCATCCGCCCGCCCGGCCACCATGCCACGCCCGACAAGGCCATGGGTTTTTGCCTGTTCAACAACGTCGCCGTGGCGGCGCGCCATGCCATTGACGTGCATGGGCTGGAGCGGGTGGCGGTGATCGACTTCGATGTCCACCACGGTAACGGCACCGAAGACATCTTTGCCCATGACCCGCGGGTGCTGATGGTGAGTTTCTTCCAGCATCCCTTCTATCCCTTCTCCGGCGATGGTCCCACCGAGCCGCACATCGTCAATGTGCCGGTGCCGGCCTATTCGGACGGCAATGCCGTGCGCACGCTGGTGACCGAGAAGTGGTTGCCGGCGCTGCATGCGCATCGACCGCAGATGATCTTCATCTCGGCCGGCTTCGATGCCCACCGCGAGGATGACATGGGACAGATGGGGCTGGTGGAAGCCGACTATGCCTGGATCACGCGGCAGATCATGAAGATCGCCGACCAGTATGCGCAGGGGCGCATCGTCAGCTGCCTGGAAGGCGGCTACAACCTCTCGGCGCTGGCGCGCAGCGTGGTGGCCCACCTGAAGGTGCTGGCCGATCTTGAATAAGTTGACTTTTCCACAGGCTCAGGCCGCTTCATAGGCGGCAATGATGGCGTCGGCGACCGCGCGCACCCGCGCGGTGCGGTTCAGGTCGCTGTGCAAGACCAGCCACATGTCATAGGGCGTCTCGCGCTGCGGCCAGACGCGCACCAGCCCGCTGGCCTTGTCACCCACGTGGGTGGGCAGCTCGCCCAGGCCGAAGCCGGCTTGCAGGCAGTCGTACATGACCAGCCCGGTACTGACTTCCATGGCCACCTGCGCATTGATGATCGATTCCCCGCAGATCTGCTCTGACTTTGCCGGCGAGACGCTGCGCTGGTAGATCACCACGTCGTGTCCCTTCAGCCCGGTGCCCGGTTCGGGCAGGCCACGTTTCTTCACATAGCTCCTGGAGGCATAGATGGCCGTATGCAGACGCTTGAGATGGCGTGCGATCAGGTCCGGCGCATCCGGACGCAGGGTGCGCACGGCAATGTCAGCCTCGCGCTTGGTCAGGTTGGTGATCTGGGTCGAGGTGGACAAGACCACCCGGATGTGAGGATGCTCCTGGCGCAGCCGGTGCAGCGCGGGGATCAGGAAGTGCCGCGCCGTCACATCGGTGGCGGCCAGCCGGACCACCCCGCACAGGCGTTCGTCGATGCCCTGCATCTGCCGCTGCAACTGTTCGGCGCCTTGCTCCATCTGCTGCGCAGCGGCGGCGGCCATCTCGCCGGCCGGTGTCGGGACGTAACCATTGGGGGTGCGCAGGAACAGCCGCGCACCCAGCGATCTCTCCAGCGCCGCCAGGCGTCGGCCCACCGTGGCCTGGTCAAGCTCCAGCGTTTCGGCGGCCCCGCGCAGCGTGCCCACACGGTAGATGGCAAGAAAGATGCGGGCGTTGTCCCAGTCCATGATCGATGTTCCCCGTTTGCTTGCTTGACTGCTTGATTTTCTGATGCAGATTTGCATCAGACTGCTGATTTTATACCTATTTATTGCATCACCAGCTCAGCCTAGAATCTGCCTCATCGCTGGCCGCCCCCGTTCATGATCCGGGTGGCGGCCCGTCCGCTTTGCCTCATTGCCCTATTGGCTTGTTGCCTTGTGCAGAAAGAGAATCCGCCATGTCTTGCCCCTCCACGCCTGCCGCAGCGGCCCTGGCCGCTCATCCTCCCGCCGCCGGCGCCACCCTCACTCCACGTGCCGGCATGCTGCCACTGGTAGCGCTGGCCATCGGTTTCGTCATGGCCATGCTGGATGTGACCGTGGTCAACGTCGGTCTCTCCAATATCGCCGGCAGCCTCGATGCACCGCTGTCCACCCTGGTATGGATCGTCGATGGCTATACCCTGACCTTTGCCGCCATGCTGCTGGTGGGCGGCGCCCTGGCCGATCGCTTCGGCGCGCGCCGGCTCTACCTGACGGGCCTGTTCCTGTTCGTGCTGGCTTCGCTGTTGTGCGGCGCCGCGCCCAATGGTCCCTTCCTCATCGTGGCCCGGCTGTTGCAGGGCCTGGGCGCGGCCTTCTTCATGCCCAGTTCGTTGAGCCTGCTGACCCACGTCTATGAGGATGACCGGGTGCGCGCCCGCATGCTCGGTGTCTGGTCTGCTACGGTGGGCCTGGCCGCTGCGGTCGGGCCCTTGGTGGGTGGGGTGCTGATCCATTGGCTGGGCTGGCGCAGCGTGTTCCTGATCAACGTACCGGTGGGGCTGGTGGGACTGGTGATGGCGCGCAAGCTGATCCCGCAGGTGGGCGGGCATGCCCGCGCGCTGAACCTGTCCAGCCACCTGGCCGGCGTGGTGATGCTGGCCGGCCTGTCCTTCGTGCTGATCCAGGGACCGGTCTATGGCTGGACTTCGCCGCGCATCCTGGCCGGGCTGGCCGTGGCGCTGTCGGCGGGCGCTGCGCTGATACGCCATGAACTGCGCGGCATCGCACCGCTCTTGCCCAAGGCCTTGTTCGCCACGCCCCAGTTCGCGGCGGCCAATGGCATCGGCTTCCTCATCAACTTCGGCGTCTATGGCAACCTGTTCTACCTGGCGCTGTTCCTGCAGCAGGGTCGAGGTGCGGATGCCTTGCAGACCGGCTTGCAACTGGTGCCGATGATGGCCGTGATCTTCTTCGGCAATCTCATGTCGGGCCGCATGTCGGCGCATTGGGGGCCGCGTGTGCCGCTGCTGCTGGGCTTGTCGGTGGGGACGGTCTTTACCGCCCTGGCCATGGGCTTCAGCCCCGCCACGCCCTACTGGCTGCTGGCGCTGGTGTGCGCCTCGGCCAACCTGGGCATCAGCACGGCCATTCCGGCCATGACTACGGTGGTCATGCAGGTGGCTGGCAAGGCCCATGCCAATAGCGCCGCCGCTGCGCTGAACGCCAATCGCCAGATCGGGGCGCTGGTCGGCGTAGCCCTGATGGGGGCGATCCTGCACAGCGTGACTGGCTGGAACCTGCGCAATCCGCTGGCCTTTGGGGTCATGGCGGCCGGCTATGCCAGCGCCTTGTGGCTGGTCTGGCGCTTCGTCGGCGTTGTCAAAGAGCAATGGCAGGTACGCCGCGCCTGAGCAAGATTGTTGTTCTGCATCCAACAGCCGGCCCCGGATTGCACGCGGCCGGCTGTTTTATCGGGGATTTGTTAGGGTTTGGCGGGGCAGGGCCGTAAAATAGCGCCTTCCACGAAATACGCATCAGAAAGAAGCCCCGCATGTCCATCCAATGGTTCCCCGGCCACATGAATTCCGCCCGCCGCAAGGCAGCGGAGAGCATGGAAAAAGTCGATATGGTCATCGAAGTCGTCGATGCCCGTCTGCCGCAGGCCAGCTGCAACCCGATGATCGAGCAGTTGCGCAATGCGCGCCAGCGCCCCTGCCTGAAGATCCTCAACAAGACCGACATGGCCGACCCGGTCGCCACGCAAGCCTGGATCGACTACTACAACAGCCAGAAGGGCGTCATGGCGGTGGCCTTGTCCTGCAAGAAGCCCTCCGATGTGGCGCGCGTGCCCAAGCTGGCCATGCAGGTGGCACCGCATCGCGGCACGGCCCTGAAGCCCTTGCGCATGATGATCATGGGCATTCCCAACGTGGGCAAGTCCACGCTGATGAATGCGCTGTTGAAAAAGCGCGTGGCCGCCGTGGGCGACGAACCCGCCGTGACCAAGACCCAGCAGCGTCTCTACCTGGGCAACAACATGGTCTTGACCGATACCCCCGGCATGCTCTGGCCCAAGATCGAGCATCCCAGCGATGGCCTGATGCTCGCGGCCAGCCATGCGGTGGGCAGCAATGCACTCATCGAGGAAGAGGTCGCGACCTTCCTGGCCGATCTGCTGCTGCAGCGTTACCCACAATTGCTCAAGGCGCGTTACGGCTTCAATACCGAGGGCATGGATGGCGTGGCGGTGGTGGAGGGCGTGGCGGCCAAGCGCGGCTTCCGCCTCAAGGGCGGCGACTACGATTTCGAGAAGGCCGCGCATACCTTCCTGCAGGACTACCGCAGCGGCGCACTCGGTCGCATCTCGCTGGAGACGCCGCAATCGCGCGCCGAACTGCTGGCGACCTATCGCTCCACTGACAATCCGGACGCGCTGCCGGCGGAAGATGAAGAGGACGAGGAAGAAGACTATGACTGGCGCAATGCGCCCGATCATCGCGAGCGCAAGGATTGATTGATTAATTATTTATACGATTTCCGCTTCGGGAACAGCAAAAAGGCCAGCGCGAAGCTGGCCTTTTCGTTTGCAGCGGGGCAGGGGGATTACCAGGAGGTGATCACGGAGCCCTTGTACTTCTCCAGCACGAACTTCTTCACTTCCGGGCTGTGGTAGGCCTTGACCAGCTTGGCGACCCAGGGCTTGTCCTTGTCGGCGATGCGCACGGCGATCACGTTGGCATAGGGGCCGGTGGAGGCTTCCACGGCAATCGCATCCTTGGTCGGCGACAGGCCGGCCGATTCAGCGTAGTTGCCATTGATGACGGCAGCGTCGAAGTCATCCAGCGAACGCGGCAGCTGGGCGGCGTCCAGTTCGACGATCTTGATCTTCTTGGGGTTCTCGACGATGTCCAGCGGGGTGGCCTTCAGGCCGGCATCGGCCTTGAGCTTGATCACGCCCTTGGCTTGCAGCACCAGCAGGGCGCGGCCACCGTTGGTGGGATCGTTGGGCACGCCGACGCGAGCGCCTTGCTTGAGGTCGTTCAGGGACTTGATCTTCTTGGAGTACACGCCCATCGGGAAGGTGATGGTGCTGCCCACGCTGACGAACTTGTAGCCGCGGTCCTTGATCTGCGCATCCAGGTAGGGCTGGTGCTGGTAGGAGTTGGCGTCCAGGTCGCCGGCGGCCAGGGCGGCGTTGGGCTGGATGTAGTCGGTGAATTCGATGACCTTCATCTGCACGCCGTCTTTTTCCAGCAGCTTCTTGACCTGCTCCATGATCTCGGCGTGGGGACCGGCGGTCACGCCCATCTTGATCTGGTCCTGCGCGAAGGCGGGAGCCGAGACCAGGCCGGCGGCCAGGCCCAGGCCTGCGATGAATTGAATCAACTGACGACGCTTCATGACTTTCCTTTCAGGCTTGTGAGGTGGGCAGCGGGTAGCTGCCGTTTTTTGTATGAGTGCAGGCTTCAGCGGTGACTGAGCTTGCGGACCAGCAGGTCTCCCAGGGATTGCACCAGCTGTACGAACACGATCAGGATCAGCACCACGGCCAGCATCACTTCCGGCAGGAAGCGCTGGTAGCCGTAGCGGATGCCCAGGTCGCCCAGGCCGCCGCCGCCGATCGCGCCCGCCATGGCCGAATAGCCCACCAGGCTGACGAAGGTGATCGTAAGACCGGCGACGATACCAGCAAATGCCTCAGGCACCAAGACCTTGTAAATGATTTGCCAGGTGGTCGCGCCCATGGCTTGCGCGGCTTCGACCAGGCCGTGGTCGACTTCGCGCAGGGCGGTCTCGACCAGGCGCGCGATGAAGGGCGCAGCAGCAATGGTCAAGGGCACGATGGCCGCTGCGGTACCGATGGAGGTGCCGACGAAGAAGCGCGTCATCGGGATCACCGCCACCAGCAGGATGATGAAGGGCGTCGAACGCACCGCGTTGACCAGCAGGCCGGCGATGCGGTTGAAGGCCACGTTGGGCAGCACGCCCTTGGCTTCGGTGATGTGCAGGGCGATGCCCAGCGGGATGCCCAGCAGCGAGCCGACCACGCCCGAAATCACCACCATCATCAGCGTCTCGCCGAAGGAGCTGACGAACAGATCGATCAGTTCAGATGACATGGTTGAGCTCCTCGACGACCACGCCCTGCTCGCGCAGATATTGCATGGCCTGGTTGATGTTGTCCTGGGTGCCGTTGGCGAGGATGGCCAGCGAACCGAAAGCCTGGCCCTGGATCTCGTCGATCTGGCCGTGCAGGATATTGAAGTCCAGGTTGAAGCGGCGCACCGCCTCCGACAGGTGCGGCTGATCCACGTCATTGCCGGTGAAGGCGAAACGGAACAGGTGGTCCGTGCCCTGGCCGGCATCGGCGCGCGCCAGGCGCTCGCGCAGGCGCGCCAGCACGCCCTTGGGCAGTTCGTGGGCGATGACGTCGCCGATGAGTGCGCGGGTGACTTCGTGGCGCGGCTGGCGGAACACGTCCAGCACCTCGCCCTGTTCGATCACCTGGCCGGCTTCCATCACGGCCACGCGGTCGCAGATCTGCTTGATGACTTCCATCTGGTGCGTGATCAGCACGATAGTCAGGCCCAGTTCCTTGTTGATCTTGCGCAGCAGTTCGAGGATGGAGCGGGTGGTTTCCGGGTCCAGCGCCGAGGTGGCTTCGTCCGAGAGCAGCACCTTGGGATCGTTGGCCAGGGCGCGGGCGATGCCCACGCGCTGTTTCTGGCCGCCGGAGATCTGCGCCGGATAGCGGTCGCGCAGGGCGGTCAGGCCGACCAGTTCCAGCAGCGGCTCGACCTTGGCGGCGATCTCGGCCTTGCTCTTGCCGGCCAGTTCCAGGGGCAGGGCAATGTTGTCGTAGACGCTGCGCGAAGAGAGCAGGTTGAAGTGCTGGAAGATCATGCCGATGCCGCGGCGTGCCTCGCGCAGCTGGGCTGCCGACAGCGAGGTCAGGTCCTGGCCGTCGAGCACGATGCGCCCGGAGGTGGGGCGGTTCAACAGGTTCAGGGTGCGCACCAGCGTGCTCTTGCCGGCGCCGCTGCGGCCGATGATGCCGAAGATCTCGCCTTTGCGGATCGACAGATCGACCTTGCGCACCGCTTCGACATTGCCGAAGCGCTGGGTCACAGCTTGTATTTCGATCATGATGGAAAGAAGAAATGGCAGCGGAACCTGGGTCCTGCGCCAGCGAGGGCATCGGGAGGACGCCGCGGGCGGGTGAGGGCCACAGGTCTCCACTGCCATCAGTATTTTTATAAGAAGCCGCTATTTTAAGGCGGAGCGGTTATATGGGGAAAATAAATTTTCGCCTTTGCATATGACATCGGTGTCTTAGCATCCGGCGGGAAAGCGCGTCGGTACTGGTTGCGGCCATCGTCTGCTGAAGCGCTGAGTGGCCTTCTCGAAGTCCTTGGAGAGGCGCCTAGGAATATTGTCTATCTCTTCATTTTTTCGTCTCGACTGTCGTACTGTTGCCTGTTTGTCTCTTTTTTGCCCGACCGAAAGCGGGCAATGTCGTTTGTTACTGATGTTGTAATAAAGCTTCGGAAAATTCTTATAAAGGCTTTTATTTCAAATTATCAGGTGATCGAAAAAATAAAATCGGTTTAGATTGGCGTTGACTTCTTGATATCTGTCTGGAAGCCAGGGCGTCGAGCCTGCCTTTCCGGCGGTCGTGCCCGTCAATCAATTGCAATCAAACCACTTCGGAGTTCCTATGAAAAAGTCCCTCCTGGCACTGGCCGTCCTGGGTGCATTCGCCGGCGCGGCCCATGCGCAAAGCAGTAGCATCACCATCTATGGTGCGATCGATGCCAGCCTGACCTATACCAACAAGATCGCGACTGATGGCAAGAACACCGGCAGCCTGACCGCTGTGGAGTCCGGCCTGGTGAAGGGTTCGCGACTGGGCATCAAGGGTAGCGAAGACCTGGGCGGCGGCCTCAAGGCAGTCTTCACGCTGGAAAACGGCTTCAACGTCGATACGGGCGAAGCGGGCCAAGGAAAATTGATGTGGGGCCGCCAGACGACCGTGGGTCTGAGCGGCAACTTCGGCACCGTGCTGGTCGGCCGCCAGAACGATCCGCTCAACGACATCGGCGGCATTGCCTCGGCGGGCGGCTTCGGGGTCCCCGGCACTGTCCATTCAAAAGGCCTGGATCGCACCGACGGTCAGCGCCTCAACAATTCCATCCGCTACAACTCGCCCAACTTCAATGGCCTGAGCTTCAGCGGCATCTATGGCTTTGGCGAACAGGTCGGCAGGGCCGTCGGTGGTCGATCCATCGGCCTGGGCAGTCAGTACGTCAACGGTCCATTGAGCCTGGGCTTGGGTTACTTCCAGAGCAAGATGGGCGGTGGCAGCGATGGCTCCAGTGATGTCAACGCCAAAGCGGCTTGCAACGGCGCTGGCGAGAAGGACCACGCTGGCGATACCTGCCTGAAGACCTGGACACTGGCGGCGGCTTACCAGTTCGGCCCGGCCAAGGTCTATGGTGCGTTCTCGCACGTCAGATTGCCGCTGGCCAAGCTGCATACGAAGGTTCGTAAGGACAACAATTTTGGGGCCATGTACGACGCGAAGACCGGAACCGGCTACAACCCGAGCGACGCTACTGCATTCTCCATCGGCGGAGCCAACCACAAGTCCAGCCAGACCTTCGACATCGGCATGAGCTACCAACTGATGCCTAGCCTCACCCTGATGAGCGCCGTGCAGCATACGCGCGCCAAGTTTGTCGGTGCTGCCAGTGGCCGCCTGCTGCAACTGAACCTGGGCGCCAAGTACGACCTGTCCAAGCGCACCAGCGCCTACGCCCTCGTGCGCAACCTGCGATCGTCCGACATGTACAACGTCGGCCTGAGCAAGGACCAGGAGCCTGGCATCGATCGCAGCCAGACTGCCATCAGCACTGGCCTCATCCACACCTTCTGATCAAGGCACTGCGTCGCGGCGCCTGGAAGCCGCGATGTTTGGCCCGCATCCTTTACGGGATGCGGGTTTTTTTCGTGGCGCGAGGGGAGCGCTGAGAAGCAGCAAAGGAAGATCTGGCTGTCGTCCCGCTCCCCGGTTCTCCTTGGGTTTGGCTGCAGGCTTGTCACGGTGTCCGGACAGTCAGTCTTCCTGCACGCAATCGGACGCCCATGAAAAAACCCGCATCGTCGTCGCCGATGCGGGTTTTCCCTTGCAGCTTGCAGCACAGGCCATGGATTCCATGGCCATGGCCGGAGGGCAATTACATCATGCCGTCCATGCCACCCATGCCGCCCATACCACCCATGCCGCCAGGCATGCCGGCCGGCTTGTCTTCCGCCACTTCGGCCACCAGGGCGTCGGTGGTCAGGATCAGGCTGGCCACGGAGGCAGCGTTCTGCAGGGCCGAACGGGTCACCTTGGCCGGATCCAGCACGCCCAGTTCCACCAGGTCACCGTAGGTGCCGTTGGAAGCGTTGTAGCCGAAGTTGCCCGAACCTTCCAGCACCTTGTTCACCACCACCGACGGCTCATCGCCGGCGTTGAAGACGATCTGGCGCAGCGGCTCTTCGATGGCGCGCAGCACGATCTTGATACCGGCTTCCTGGTCAGGATTGTCGCCCTTCAGGTCCTTGACGTTGGCGCGAGCGCGCAGCAGGGCCACGCCACCGCCAGGCACGACGCCTTCTTCAACAGCAGCGCGGGTAGCGTGCAGGGCGTCTTCGACGCGGGCCTTCTTTTCCTTCATTTCGACTTCGGTGGCAGCGCCAACCTTGATCAGTGCAACACCGCCAGCCAGCTTGGCCACGCGCTCTTGCAGCTTTTCACGGTCGTAGTCGGAGGTCGCTTCGCCGATCTGGGTACGGATCATGGCCACGCGTGCCTCGATGCCAGCGGCTTCGCCGTTGCCGTCGATGATGGTGGTGTTTTCCTTGCCGATTTCAACGCGCTTGGCTTGGCCCAGTTCAGCCAGGGTAGCCTTTTCCAGGGTCAGGCCGACTTCTTCGGCGATCACTTGGCCGCCGGTCAGGATGGCGATGTCTTCCAGCATGGCCTTGCGGCGGTCGCCGAAGCCAGGGGCCTTGACGGCAGCGGTCTTCAGGATGCCACGGATGTTGTTGACCACCAGGGTAGCCAGGGCTTCGCCTTCGACGTCTTCAGCCACGATCAGCAGCGGACGACCAGCCTTGGCGACTTGTTCCAGCACCGGCAGCAGGTCACGGATGTTGGAGATCTTCTTGTCGAACAGCAGGATGAAGGGATTGTCCAGAGCGACGATCTGCTTCTCTTGGTTGTTGATGAAGTACGGCGACAGGTAGCCGCGGTCGAATTGCATACCTTCGACGATGTCCAGCTCGTTTTCCAGCGACTTGCCGTCTTCCACGGTGATGACGCCTTCCTTGCCGACCTTTTCCATGGCCTTGGCGATGATGTCGCCGATGTCCGCGTCGGAGTTGGCCGAGATCGAGCCGACTTGAGCGATTTCCTTGGAGGTGGTGGTGGGCTTGGCCAGGTTCTTGACTTCACCGACGATGGCGGTGACGGCCTTGTCGATACCGCGCTTCAGGTCGGTCGGGTTGAAGCCGGCGGCGACGTACTTGAAGCCTTCGCGCACGATGGCTTGGGCCAGCACGGTAGCGGTGGTGGTACCGTCACCGGCGTTGTCGGAGGTCTTGGAAGCGACTTCCTTGACCAGCTGGGCGCCCATGTTTTCCAGCTTGTCCTTCAGTTCGATTTCCTTGGCGACGGACACGCCGTCCTTGGTCACGGTCGGGGCGCCGAAGCTACGCTCCAGCACGACGTTGCGGCCCTTGGGACCCAGGGTGACCTTGACTGCGTTGGCCAGGATGTTGACGCCGTTGACGACCTTGGCGCGTGCTTCATCGCCGAAAATAACTTGCTTTGCTGCCATGTTGGATTCTCCAGAAATTCGGTTCAGTTCATGTCGCCGGGCTCAGGACGCAGTGCGTGGAGCGCCGGCTGGTGTCTTGTTGCCGATGGCCGCCCTTATACAAAGAGGCAGGCCGGATGCCGAATTACTTCTCGACGACGGCGAACAGGTCTTCTTCGCGCATGACCAGCAGTTCCTGGCCATCGATCTTCACGGCCTGGCCGGAATACTTGCCGAACAGAACGCGGTCGCCAACCTTCACGGACAGCGGGCGGACCTTGCCATCTTCCAGGATCTTGCCATTGCCGACGGCCAGGACTTCGCCTTGGTCCGGCTTTTCGGTCGCTGCGTCAGGCAGAACGATACCGGAAGCAGTCTTGGTTTCCTGGTCGAGGCGCTTGACGATAACGCGATCGTGCAAAGGGCGAAGATTCATGAGAACTCCTTAATTTTCAATAAGTTAGCATTGATTGCGGCGAAGCCTGCAACGGTTTTCTTCCAAATGCAGCAAACCTCACCGCATGAAAAAGGGGATTGCGCCAGGCGGCGCTGTTAGCACTCTGCCTTGACGAGTGCTAAGTATAGGGATGGGTTGGGGAATTTTCAAGGCATGCTTTTTCAGGCCCCCACCACCAGCAATGGGCCACGATCTGGGCTCCTTCCTATAAACGATCAGGAGAAAAGTCATCGGGCGGGCTTGGGCATGCCTCACCGGCGGCCGGGAAGATATCCGCGACCTGAGAGGTCTCCACCGATGCAGTTCAGGAAAGGGACTTGGCAAAAGACTCTGCCTTTCCATTGCCCAGGGTGCATGACGCCGATGAGGCCGGCGCCGAGGATGATATTTCAGCTCGATCCGTCTGCCGTATCGGATCAGTCTCCTGGCGTTTTCACACTCATGAAGTAGCGTAATTGATAGTCAAGGTGAAAGACGTTGGCGGGGTGACTTTATTGGGATCGTCAAATCGTTCTAATTGCCCGACTCATATCAATGGAGCATGCACATCACGCTTCTTGCAAACTCATCCGCACAGCGAAGGTATGACAAAAAGAGACAGCACTTATCCCTATGAGAATGTGCAAATTCCAGCCCGCCGGCAGCGCATGACACCGCTGCGCCGCCATTGCACCATGAATTTATTTCTGAATATATGGAATATGTGGAATGTGAGGTAAGGCAAAACGAACAAATTCAACACCAGCAATTGGTACCAAATTGATACTGATTAACTACCACTCAAATTAATATTGATTAACTCCAACTCAAATGACAGAATGCCCGCAGATGTTGGTGCAAAGTGACTGCTGTAGTCTTATCAATCAAAACAAAACACACACTTGCAAATTGGGGGATTCAAAATGCATTATCCGTTCCGGAAAGCTTCCGCATTACTGGCATTGGCTTCAGGTCTGATGACTGCCGCATGGGCGCCAAACAGCTTCGCATGTTCTGACACGCCGGTGCTGGCCAGCGTCTGCATCATGGCAGTGCCGCCTTCCTTCGGCAGCTTCAATCGTCAGTATGTGCTGGCCGCAGGTCAGCAGTTGTCGATCAACCAGTACACCGCACTTTATTCGCTGATCGGTATCACCTACGGCGGAAATGCGCAGACCACCTTCAATCTTCCTGACCTGCGCGGCAGGGTCCTCGTCGGCGCCAATGGCACGACATTCCCGGCCGGCGCAACGGGTGGCAATACGTCGATCAACCTGAGCATTGCGCAACTGCCGCCCCACAACTTCGTCGTGGCCGCCATTCCTGTGGATCTCAGCAGGGTCACTGCCACCACCATGCTCAGCGGCCTGTCCGCGACCACCAATCTCTCCGGCGTGACCATCGCCGGTACGCCGAGCGGCTTGACGATCGCTGCTTCCTCGACCAATGGCGGCGTGGCTTCACCTGATGGCAACTACCTGGGCAAGCCAGCTGCTGCTGCGGCAGCAGCATACACGTCGGTAGCGCCGAACGTGACGCTCAATAGCGCCTCGATCGGCGGCCAGATGTCGATGACGATCAGCAATGCCGCCACTGCTCCGGTTTCCATTACCAGTGGAGGCGCCACGACCGCCATCGGTGGTTCTGCCACGGCCACCGGTGTCACCAATACCCTGGGCACGGGTGCCGCCATACCGACGATGCCTCCTTACCTGGCGATGACCTATTACATCGCTGCCGCAAACGGTATCTATCCTTCCCGCGATTGATCGGGTTCAGGCTCGAGCTGGCGGTCGTTCCCGCAGGGGAGGGCCGCCGATGGTATCTATGAACAGCAAACACATGGTCCGCCTGGCAGCGATAGCGGCTGCGGCGACGTTGTCTTATGCGGCGCCGGCCGCCTCTGCTCCTCGTGATCTTGGTGCGGAGCTGACGACGGCCAACAAGGCCTTGGCAGCGAAAGATTATTCCCGGGCGTACGCCCTGTTTGCGCGGCATGCCGCCAACAATCCGCTGGCGCAATTCAGCCTGGGCTTGTTCGAGCGCGAAGGATGGGGACGTACGTCCAATCCTGTCGCGGCGTGCAACTGGTTTGAGAAAGCTGCACACAGCAATATCCCGGCAGCCCAACAGTTCCTTGGCGATTGCCTGGCCAAAGGCATAGGACGCGAGGTGGATGGCAAGGCCGCCGAGTCCTGGTACAGGAAGGCTGCCGCATCCGGGATCGCTTACGCGCTGTGTTCGGCGGGCGAACTCTATATCGAAGGAAAGACGCTGGAGAAGGATGTCGACCGTGGCCTGGCGCTTTGCCTCGCCGCGGCGCAGGCCGATTCTGCTCCTGCCATGCTCAGGCTCGCTGACTACTACCGCGACGGCAAGGATGTGCCACAGAACCTGGTCGCGGCGAGGTACTGGTATGAGCAAGCGGCGCAACGTCATCAACATGAAGCGCAATACCGTCTGGGCATCATGATGAGCGAGGGCCACGGTGGCGATGTCGATATCCCGTCCGCCCTGTTCTGGCTGGAGCACGCGGCCATGGAGGGCTACCGCCCTGCCTACCTGCCGGTGGCCATCCTGTACGCCAATGCCAGCCCGGATCCGAAGACAGGAATGCTGTCGCCGGAAAACCTGGCGAAGGTCTACATGTGGAACAGCGCGGCAAAAGCCCGCACCACCAACGCAGTTCAGCTGGCCGAGATAGAACGCATCGAAAAGATGGTGTTGGCGGTCATGCCACCCCAGTGGCAACCGGATCTGGATCGCAAGGTGGCAGAACATCTTGCGAAGGATGGCGCCCTGTAAGGCGGGAAGGGTGACGACAGCGCCGGGCGGTCCCGGCAATCGCGGCGTTGCGGTCCTGCTGGGGGCGCCGTCGGGTACGGCAGGAGAGCTTCTGTGCCTGCACTTTGTTCAGAAAATTCTACAAGACGCGTCAAGTCGTCCTCAGGGGAGAAAGTCATGCGTGGTCACGCCTCACTCAACAGAATCTATCGGCTCGTCTGGAGCCATGTGCATCAGGCCTGGGTCGTCGTCTCCGAGGTCTCGCGAGGCCAGGGCAAACGCGCCAACCGCAAGGTGATCGCGGCTGCGCTGCTGGTCTCTCCCTTGCTGGCGCAGGCCGCTCCCGTGGGCGGACAGGTGACCGCAGGCGCGGGTAGCATCAGCCAGTCCGGTAACACGACGACCATTACACAGTCCAGCCAGAACCTGTCGGTGAACTGGCAATCATTCAATACCGCCAGCCATGAGACGGTGAATTTCATTCAGCCCTCGGCTAGCGCCATTGCGGTCAACCGGATATACGATACCAATCCGACACGCTTTTTCGGCCAGCTCAATGCCAACGGTCAGGTGTATCTGATCAACCCCAACGGCGTATTGTTCGGCGCCGGTTCTCAGGTCAATGTCGGCGGCCTGGTGGCCTCGACCCTGGACATGAGCGATGCCAGCCTGGCCGCCGCCGCACGTAATTTCAGCGGCAGCGGGACCGGCAGCATCATCAACCAGGGCGACATCAGCGTTGCCAACGGCGGCTACGTGGCCTTCATCGGCAATACGGTGAGTAACCAGGGAAACATTACCGCCCCCGCCGGCACGGTCGCGCTGGCCGCCGGCAATGATGTCACGCTCACCTTTGCCAATGCCAGCCTGGTGAAACTGCAAGTCAACCAGAACACCCTCAACAATCTGTCCGAAAATGGCGGCCTCATTCTCGCCGATGGCGGGGCCGTGCTGATGTCGGCCGGCGCCAAGGACGCCGTGCTGGCCAGCGTGGTCAACAATACCGGCATCATCGAAGCGCGCAGCGTGCAGAACGTCAACGGCCGCATCGTGCTGGATGGCGGTAACCTTGCCACCGTCAGCAATAGCGGCACGCTTGACGCGTCCGGAAAGAATGCCGGCCAAACCGGTGGTACGGTGAAGGTGCTCGGCAAGGAGGTCACACTGGCGTCGGGCAGCAACATCGATATTTCCGGTGACGCCGGAGGCGGCAGCGCCTTCGTAGGCGGCAATTTCCTGGGGGCAGGGCCTGAGCAGAATGCGCTGAACACTACCGTGGCTGCAGGCGCCACCATCAATGCCGATGCCCTTTCCAATGGTAATGGTGGCAACGTCGCGATCTGGTCAGATGGAAACACTTCCTTTAATGGCAGCATCACCGCGCGCGGCGGCAAGGATGGCGGAAACGGCGGGCAGGTCGAGACGTCCGGGGAGCATCTGACGGTCGGCAAGCCGGCCTTCGTCAATACGCTCGCACCGAAGGGGAAGGTCGGCAGCTGGTTGCTGGATCCCCAGGACATGAGGATCTACTACGATCAGGATCCCAATTCGCACGGAGATATTTCCGGGGCGCAGATCACGGCGGCATTGCAATACTCTGATGTGACGATCAAGACCGGCCCCACCGTCAGCTGCACCAACGTATCAGGCTGCGGCGCAGGAACCTCGGGCAATGGCGATATCAATCTGGTCGATGGTGTATTGATCGGCGGTATGAATTGGACAACGGGTACCACGCTGACCCTCAGCGCCTATCGTGACATCAATTTGGGTTATGCCACCTTCATCGATGCTACTGGCGGCAATGGCAACGTTGTCCTGCGTGCCGATAACACCGGAACCGGCACAGGCAGCGTCAAGTTCGATGCCAATGCGCTGGGCGTGCAGGGCAATAACGGTTATACCAAGATCTACTACAACCCGGATGATTACCTCCACCCCACTGACTTCAGTCTCTTTGTCACGATGACTGGATCGGGCCAATTCAACGCCTACATGGCCATCAACCTCACTGCGGGTATTGTGAGCAAGACCTATGATGGGACCACCACGGCCACCCTGAGCGGTGCTGTCAACCCCATCAGTACCCCGGCCGGGGTGACGATCAATACGTCCGGCGCCATCGCCACGTTCAATGACAGGTTCGCCGGGACGAACAAGGCGGTGACCATCAGTGGTGTCACCCTGGGTGGTTCGGAAGCGGGCAAGTACTTCCTCAATGGACTCGACTCCAAGACGGCGACGATCAACAAAGCCAACCTGACCCTCAATGGCGGCCTGACGGCCAACGACAAGACCTACAACGGCACGACAACCGCCACGATCTCAGGAACGGCTTCGGTAGCGGCGCTGGGCAGTGATTCGGTGTCGGTGTCGTTGAGCAGCGCCAATTTCAGCGACAAGAACGTCGGCACCAACAAGGCGGTAACGGCCACGTATGTCTTGACTGGCTCGGATTCCGGCAACTACAACCTGATCCAGCCAACCGGACTGACGGCCAACATCAACAAGGCCAACGTGACCGTCACAGGCGCGACCGCCAACAGCAAGACCTATGACGGCACCACGACGGCGACGGTGTCCGGCGCGACGGTGGCCGCCTTCGGCAGCGACGTGGTTTCCCTCGCCTTGAGCAGCGCCAATTTCAGCGACAAGAATGCTGCAAGCAACAAGGGCGTGACGGCGACGTATACCCTCACCGGTACGGACGCCAACAACTACAACCTGATCCAGCCGACCGGGCTCACGGCCACGATCAACAAGGCCAACCTGACCGTGGGCGGCATCAGCGCCGCCGACAAGACCTACGACACCACGACAGCGGCCACGCTGACCGGCACGGCCAGTGTCGTGGCGCTGGGCAGCGATGTGGTCTCGGTGAGCGGCACCGGCGTGGGTACGTTCAGCAACAAGAACGCAGGCAGCAACAAGGTCGTCACGGTAAGCGGCTACACGCTGGGCGGCGCCGACGCTGGCAACTACAACATCGTCCAGCCGACCGGCGTGACCGCGACGATCAACAAGGCCAACCTGAACGTGTCCGGTATCACCGCCAACAACAAGACCTACGATGCCACCACGGTCGCCACGCTCGCCGGCACGGCCAGCGTGACGGCACTGGGCAGCGATGTGGTCTCGGTGACCGGCTCCGGCGTGGGCAGCTTCGCCAACAAGAATGCCGGCAATGCCAAGGCCGTCACGGTGAGCGGCTACTCGCTCACCGGCAGCGACGCGGGCAACTACAACATCGTCCAGCCGACCGGGCTGGTGGCCACGATCAGCAAGGCCAACCTGGCCGTGGGCGGTATCAGCGCCAGCGACAAGACCTACGATGCCACCACCACCGCCACCCTCACCGGCGTCGCCAGTGTCGCCGCGCTGGGTAGTGATGTGGTCTCGGTCTCTGGCGGGGTGGGTACGTTCAGCGACAAGAATGCGGGCAGCAACAAGGCCGTCACGGTGACCGGCTACACGCTGGGCGGCGCCGACGCCGGCAACTACAACGTCATCCAGCCGACCGGGCTGACCGCCACCATCAACAAGGCCAGCCTGACCGTAGGCGGCCTCAGCGCCGCCGACAAGACCTACGACACCACGACGGTCGCTACCCTGACTGGCACGGCTACCGTGGCGGCGCTGGGCAGCGACGTGGTGTCATTGACCGGTACCGGGGTAGGGGCCTTCGCCAACAAGAATGCCGGCGCCAACAAGGCCGTGCTGGTGAGCGGCTACTCCCTCACGGGCAGCGACGCCAGCAACTACAACATCGTCCAGCCGAGCGGACTGAGCGCCACGATCAACAAGGCCGACCTCCATGTGACCGGCATCAGCGCGGCCGACAAGACCTATGACGCCACCACAGCCGCTACCCTCAGCGGCACCGCCAGCGTCTCGGCGCTGGGCAGCGATGTGGTTGCGCTGGGTGGCGCGGGGGTGGGCAACTTCAGCAACAAGAACGCCGGCAGCAACAAGGCCGTCACGGTAACGGGCTATACGCTCACCGGTACCGATGCCGGCAACTACAACGTCGTCCAGCCGACCGGACTGACCGCCTCGATCAGCAAGGCGAACCTGACTGCAGGCAGCGTGAGCGTCAATAACAAGGTCTATGACGGCACCACTGCCGCCACGGTATCTGGCACCGCCAGCGTGACGGCCCTGGGAAGCGACTCGGTGTCGGTGATCGCCGGCGGCGTCTTCAGTGACAAGAATGTCGGCAACGGCAAGACAGTGACGGTGACCTATACCCTCAGCGGTACCGATGCCGGCAACTACAATGTGATCCAGCCTGCGGCGCAGACCGCAAACATCACGCCGGCCTCGCTGACCGTGAGCGGCATCACCGCAAATGACAAGCCCTTCGACGGCACCACCACTGCCAGCGTCAATGCGGCAGGCGCGATCCTGACCGGAAAAGTGGCAGGAGATGTGGTGACGGTGGCTGCCACCGGCGTCTTCAGCGACCCAGCCGTAGGCAACGGCAAGCTGGTCAACCTGAGCAGCACCTATGGCGGCGCCGATGTGGGCAACTACACCATCACGGACCAGGCCACCACCACTGCCAGCATTACCAGCGCGCTTCCACCCGCGGCCCCAAGCGCCAGCGTGCCCGCACCAGTGCGCAATGTGCTAGCGCAGGTCCAGTCATCGGTGCTGCCGCCGCAGGCCGCGTCCCAGCCACAGTCGCTGGACCTGTCCTCCACGCTGACGGTCAGGGCGGAGGGGCGTGAGGGACAACAAAGCGATGGCTCCGCCAACGATGCGCCCAGAAGAGCCAACACCATAGAGCTCGGCGGCGCCAATGTCGGCGGCGCGGGCCCGGTCTTGCAAATCCGTAATGGCGGTACGCAATTGCCCGACAACGCATTCAGAACAACAGAATAAGATTTCCCATGAAATATGTATCCTGCTCATCCCTGCGGATGATGCCCTTGTCCGCTGCACTGTTGTTGCTTCCCTATGACGCCTTGGCCGCAGGTCCCGCTGTCCCCACCGACGCGGGTTCACTGCTGCAGGAGTTGCAGACTGCTCCCAGGACGGCGCCAGCACCAAACCAGCCTGAGCTGAAGATCCAATCTCCCGACGCCAGCCAGCTTCCTCCTTCAGCGCCTTTCCTGGTCAAGGAAATCCGCATTGTCGGCAATACGGCATTCGATGCGGCGACGCTGCATGCCCTGGTGGCAGATCAGGAAGGCAAGACGTTGACACTGGCTGATCTTAGTGCGCTGGCTGCGCGCATCAGCAGCTACTACCAGGCGCATGGCTTCCCGTTGGCCCGCGCCATCATTCCCGCGCAAACCATCTCCGAGGGCGTGGTAGTCATCCAGGTGGTCGAAGCCCGATACGGGAAGATCCATCTCAACAACAGCAGCCCGGTGAATAGCCGCTTGCTTGAATCCATCCTTTCCTCCTTGCAGAAGGATCAGATGGTCGCCGAGCGCAGCCTTGACCGTTCGTTGCTGCTGCTCTCCGATGTGCCCGGGGTGGGCGTGGAGGCGGTGCTCAAGCCCGGCGAAGCAGTGGGGACGTCCGACATGGATGTCGTGACCACACCCAAGGCTGTCAGTATCGGCAGCATGTCGATCGACAACTTCGGCAACCGCTACATCGGCAGGGCGCGATTGAGTGGAACGGCCAGCCTGTTCAATCCCCTGCACCATGGCGATGTGCTCTCGGCCAACCTGGTCAGCACGGGCGAACGGATGTCCTATGGCCGGATAAGCTATGACACCTTGCTCAACGGGCAGGGAACGCACGTCGGCGGCGCCTACTCGATGGTGCATTACAAGCTGGGTGACAGCGTCCGTGCGCTTGATGCGCATGGCAATGCCTTGGTGGCCAGCCTATGGCTCAAGCATCCCCTTCTCCGGAGCAGGGACGCCAACCTGTACGGACAGATCCAATACGATACCAAGAAGCTCGAAGATCGCATCGGCGCCACGGGTCTTCGCACCGATCGCCACCTGGACAACTGGGTGCTCAGCCTGAGCGGCAACCTGCGCGACAGCGTCCTGGGCGGTGGTGTCAGCGCCTGGGGCATGGGCTGGACCGCAGGACGGGTGGGCTACGACGACGCGGCGGCAGAGGCCTCGGATGCGCTCACCGCGCAGACCCGCGGCGGTTTCTCGAAATGGAACTTCAACTTCTCCCGTCTGCAGTTCCTGGGCCGGCGCGATTCGCTCTACGCCAATTTTTCCGTACAGTGGTCCGATGCCAATCTTGATTCGGCAGAGAAGATGAGCGTCGGTGGCCCTTACAGCGTACGGGCCTATGACATCGGCGCCATCTCCGGTGATACCGGTTACCTGGGCAGCATCGAACTGCGCCATGAGATGGGAAGCATGGCCGGTGGCACATTGCAGGTGCTGGCCTTCGTCGATAGCGCACGGGTCAATATCAACCGTCGCCAGTGGACGACGGGACAGAACAGCGTCACGCTCTCAGGAACGGGGGTAGGGATGCGCTGGAGCAATGACGCGCTCTGGGAGGCCAGCGCCTATGTGGCCACCAAGATCGGCTCGGCCAACTCGTCGCTGATCGAATCGTCTGCGTCCACGCGCGCCTGGCTGGTGGTCAGCAAAGGATTCTGATCTGTTCATCCCGACTGCGGTATCGGGCTGGGAGAGGGGCGGGAAAGTTCGCATGGTCCGAACGTGCTCTCCCGATCCCCAGCGTTGATCCGCCACGTCAGCAGATGCCTGGCAGCGCCGCATCCATCTCCTGCGCACTCTCCAGAAACACCCGACGCAGCCACTGGATGCCAGGATCATTGCTGCGGTAGCGATGCCACTGCATCATCTGCCGCATCTCGCCCAGCGACAGCGGACTCTCCTTGATCACCACCGGCCATTGCGGAGCCAGCAGCTGCGCCAGCCGGGCATGCACCGTGGCGATGCGGTCCGTCCCCTGTACCAGCGCCAGCGCAGAAGCGAAGCTGAAGCTGGTCACTTCCACCCGGCGCGCAAAGCCCAGCTTCCTGGCCATCCACGCCTCCACCGACGACGCATTGGCCCCAGGCGGCACCATCACCACATGGCCTGAGGCCATGTAGCGTTCCAGCGTCAGCTCGCCTTGCGCCAGCGCACTGTCGCGCCAGACCACGCAGACATGCCGTTCGCGGAAGACCTCTTCGGCAGGATGATCGGGCGTGCAGAATTCCTGCGGCAAGACCAGCAGGTCCACCTCGGCCCGATCCAGCGAGCGGGTCGGGTCTTGCACCTGCGGCATCAGGGCAAAGCGGATGTGCTTGCCCTCGGCGTGCGCGCGCGCCAGCACCCGGGGGATGAGGACGGAGAGCGTAAAGTCCGAAACCGAGATGCGAAACTCGCGCGTGGACTCGGCCGGCACGAAGGCCGGCAGCGCCGCGATGGAGCCATCGATACGCCGCAGCACATCATGCACCGCATCCTTGAGCACCTCGGCGCGCGGCGTGGGCTCCATGCGCCGGCCCACCTGGATCAGCAATTCATCATCGAAATACTCGCGCAGCCGCGCCAGGGCATTGCTCATGGCCGACTGGCTCAGATGGATCTTTTCGGCGGCGCGGCTGATGCTCATCTCCGTGAGCAGTGCATCCAGGGCGACCAGAAGATTGAGGTCGAGCTTGTTGAAACGCATGGCGCTGGTCTCCGTTGTTGTGCTTGTTCTTGCCGACCCTCGGATAGACGACGGATGGGGTGGTCAATGTATTGATGCCGTCCATATCATGAATCAAAACAATCCATTTGATCAATATCAAGCTCACTCTTAAGCTTCACTCATCCGCTGCATGGCCCCACCAGAAAGGGCTGGCGCGGCAAGCCGGCGGCGCACTCGCACTGGATGCGCCGCTGTTGAGCCTGGCCATGACAACGCGCCGATAGCGGCCACACCCCGCCAGGCAGGGTAGGAGACAAGGAGACAGACGTGAAGAGAGGATTCGTGCCGGCATGCCGGCTGGCAACTTGCGCGCTGCTGACCATGGCCGCGGGGCCTGCAGCCTATGCCTTCGAGGGCGGCGTCTCGCCGTTCCTCACCGGTTCCACCAGCGAGTACATCGCGGCGCTGCCGCCCATCCCCGGCCTGTTTGCGGTGGAACAGTTCAACTACAGTTCTTCCAACGGTCTCTACGACAACAATGGCAACAAGCTGCCCATCCCCTTCAAGTCGTCGGCCTACTCGGCCACGACCCGCTTGCTGGCCTCCTATGGCGTGCAATGGCTGGGCGCCAAGGTGTATTCGCAGCTGGTGCTGCCGGTGGTGTCGCTGCATACCGAAGTGGCGGGCCACAGCGAAACGCACAACGGCCTCTCCAACGTCACCGCCACACCGGTGCTGCTGCGCTGGGACGTGGCCGCCCACACCAATGTCACGTTCGGATTCGATATCTCTTTGGAGACCGGCTCCTACAGCCCGACCCGGCCCAGCGTGGCGGTCGGCTACACCTCCTGGCAGCCGGTGCTGGCCGTGCGTCACAACAACCCCGACGGACTCGACCTGGGCATCTCCAACCGCCTGCTCATCAACGACCGCAACAGCAGCACCAACTATCGTTCCGGCACGGCCTATGTGGCCGATTTCATCGGCGGCTGGAACGTCGGCAAATGGAAGTTTGGCGTAACCGGTTCTTACCTTAACCAGTTCACCGATGACCGGCAGAACGGCGCCGACATCACCGGCAACCGCGCCCGCAGCCTGTCCCTGGGACCGACCGTGGCCTACAACGCCGGTCCCTTCAGCATCAACATGAATTACCAGCGCGGCCTGTACGCCGCCAATACCGCCAAGAGCGACGCCATCTGGATCAACTTCGCCATGCCGCTGTGGATGGGCGGGGGCCATTGAGCAAGCGCTCGTCATCATAGGAGTCACACCATGTTCCGTTACTTCCCGACGAACTATGTCTGGAATCTTTCCGTTGACCTCGCCATCGAGATGGGCGCGCGCATCGGTGAAATCGAAGCCATGTGCGCGCCCTTGCAGGAGGCCGCCAGGCAGCCTGACGCCGAAGGCACGGCGGCCTTTCGCGCCACCTGGGCGGACATGGCTGAAAAGCTGTGCAGCCTGGCCGCCGAGGATGAGATGCGCGGCCGCCTGCTGTCGGCGGGCGAGAAATACAAGCGCGCCGCCAGCTACCTGCTGACCTGCGAACGCCTGCAGGGCCATGGCGCACCGGGCCGTCTGGAACTCTACAAGCGCTTCCTGGAAGTGTTCCAGCGCGGTATCGCGCTGGCGGGCGAGAACTGCGAACGGGTCGAGATTGCCTACGAAGGCCGGGTCATCTCGGGTCTCTATACCCGGGCCAGGAACGTGCAGGGGCCGGCCCCGGTCCTGGTGCAGCTCAATGGACTGGACTCGACCAAAGAGATGAAATACCTGGTAGGCCTGCCCGGCTGGCTGGCCGAGCGCGGTGTCGCGTCGCTGGTGATCGACCAGCCTGGCACCGGCGAAGCCCTGCGCCTGCACGGCTTGACGGCACGCTTCGATGCCGAGCACTGGGCGCGTCATGTGGTGGACTGGCTGGAGCAGCGCGAGGACGTCGATCCCACCCGCATCGGCTGTGAAGGGGTCTCGCTGGGCGGGTACTACTGCCCCCGTGTGGTGGCCATGGAGCCGCGCTTTGCCTGCGGCGTGGTGTGGGGCGCCAATCACGATTGGCGCGATGTGCAGAAACGGCGTCTGGAGAAGGAGGGCGATTTCCCTGTGCCGCATTACTGGCAGCACGTCTGCTGGGTCTGGGGCGCCAAGGATATCGACGACTTCATGCGCATCGCCGAGGACGTCCACCTGGACGGCGTGGTCGAGAAGATCCGCGTGCCTTTCCTGGTCACCCATGGCGAGAAGGACAGCCAGATTCCGCTCAAGTGGGCGCATCGCACCTACGAACAACTGGTCAACAGCCCCAAGCGCGAATTGAAGGTCTTCACCGACCGCGAAGGCGGCGTGCAGCACGCCAGCTTCGACAACTCCATCAACGCCGGCCACTACATCGCCGACTGGGTCGCCGAAACCCTGGGCGGCCGCACCAAGCGCTGAACATCGACTGCCAACCTAAGGAATACGCATGAACATCATTGGACCTGACGCCCTGGTATTTGGCGTGGATGATCTGCCCGCCTGCCGCCAGTACCTGCTGGACTATGGCCTCAAGGACGCCGGCGGCGACCGCTTCGAAGCCCTGGACGGCACAGCCGTCGTGCTGCGCGCCAAGGACGACGCCAGTCTTCCGCCAGCCATGGGCACTGCCAGCCTGCTGCGCGAGACCGTCTATGGCGTGGCCGACAGCGCCACGCTGGACGCCATCGAGACCGAACTGCGCCGCGACCGCGAAGTCAGCCGCCGCGATGGCGTCGTACGCAGCGTCGATGACATGGGCTTTGCGCTGGCCTTCCAGCTCACCGTGCGCCGCCCCCTGACGCTGCCCGCTGAACGCGTCAATGGCCCTGGCCACGCCCAGCGCGCGCCCAACGAACTGGGTCTGCCGCCGGAATTGCCGGCCTTGCCGCGCACGCTCTCGCATGTGGTGTATTTCGTGCCGGACGCGGCCAAGGCCGAGGCCTTCTATCATCGCCTGGGCTTCGTCTGCACCGACCGCTTCACCGGCGTCGGCCCCTTCCTGCGCCCTGCAGGCACCCTGGACCATCACACCCTGTTCATGATCCAGACCCCGCCCTTCATGAAAGGCTGCGAGCATTTCACCTTCCATATGGGCGGTCCGACCGAACTGCTGCTGGCCGGCACCCGCTTCGTGGAAAAGGGCTACCAGAGCTTCTGGGGACCCGGCCGCCATCGTTTCGGCAGCAACTGGTTCTGGTATTTCAATTCCCCGCTGGGCTGCCACGTCGAGTACGACGCCGACATGGACCTGCACGACCAAAGCTGGGCCGCGCGCGAAGTTCCCATGGGCGCCGATGCCTCGCAGCTGTTCCTGTTCCAGTACCGCGAGAAGTGGGCGCCGAGCGGCCCGCCGCCGCCCGGCGCGGCGCACTGAGTACGAGGACGAATACAAAGACGAATACGACAGCGGAGACAGCCATGTACCTGTGCCACATCACGCAACTGCCGGAGAACGGCGCACGCGGTTTCGATACCGAATCGGCAGGGCAGGCCACCATCTTCGTCTTGCGCCGGGGCGACCAGGTCCGTGCCTGGCGCGACAGCTGTCCGCACCACGGCACGCCGCTGCCGTGGCGGCGCGACGCCTATTTCGACGGCACCGGCCAGCACCTGGTCTGTGCCGCCCATGGCGCGCTGTTCGATCCCCTCACAGGCGTCTGTACGCTCGGTCCCTGCCAGGGCGACACGCTCACGGCAGTACCGCTACGCATCGATGACGACGGCGGCCTGCATGTGGACGCCGGCGATCCGCTTTAACTCTTTCAAGAAAAACATCCAGGAGACTCACCATGACACTCGCAGCCCAACGCATCCTCATCATCGGCGGCGGTTTTTCCGGCATGTCGGCCGCCATCGACCTGCGCCGCCGCGGCGCCCAGGTCGATCTGGTGGAGCTCGATGCCCAGTGGCGCAACTATGGCGCTGGCATCAGCCTGGGGCCGGCCACCCTGCGCGCCTTGAAGCAGCTGGGTGTGCTGGAGGCCTTCCTGCGCGAAGGGGCGGCCGGCGATGGTGTGCGCCTGTGCCTGCCGCATGGTCCGCAAGTGGCCGAACTGCCTACACCGCGCCTGGCCAGTCCCGATGTGCCGGGCGGCGGCGCCATCCTGCGTCCGGTGCTGGCGCGCATCCTGGCCGACGCCACCCGCGCGGCCGGCGCCGATGTACGCCTGGGTTGCACCTTCAGCGCAGTGCGCGAAGTCGGGCACAAGGTCGAAGTGGACTTCACCGATGGCCAGACCCGCCGCTACGACCTGGTGATCGGCGCCGATGGTCTCTATTCCAAGCTGCGCATGCATCTCTTCCCCCATGCCCCCAAGCCGCGCTACAGCGGTCAGGCGGTGTGGCGCGCCGTACTGCCGCGTCCGCAAGAGATCGTCACCTGCACCATGTGGATGGGGCCGCGCATCAAGCCTGGCGTCAATCCGGTGTCCAAGGATGAGATGTACCTGTTTGTCACCGAACCGCGCCCGGTCAACGAGCACGTCGATCCGACCACCTTTGTCTCGCACCTGCGCGGTTTGCTGGAAGAGTTCAGCGCCCCCGTGCTCAAGACCATCCGCGAGCAGCTCGATGACAATGCACGCATCATCTTCCGTCCGCTGGAAGGCCTGCTGTTGCCACGTCCGTGGTACCAGGGACGCGTGGTGCTGATCGGCGACGCCGTCCATGCCACCACGCCACACCTGGCCTCGGGCGCTTGCATCGGCATCGAGGATGCGCTGGTGCTGGCCGATGAGCTGGAACGCCACGGCACGGTGCCGCAAGCCCTGGCGGCCTTCGAGGAGCGGCGCTGGGAGCGCTGCCGCATGGTGGTGGAAAACTCCGCGCGCCTGGGTGAGATCGAGGTTGAAGGCGGCGACAAGGACGAGCATTCGCGCATCATGCGCGCCTCGCATGCGGCGCTGGTGCAACCCATCTGAATGCGCAATGCAGAAGAGCACGTAAAAAATATAAATCATTAACAGTTCTTGACCTGCGCACAACGCGAGGAGACGACATGATCACGAGCTATTCCAAGCGCGGCCTGGCTGCGCTGATGCTGGCGCATTGCGCCGGCATGATTGACCTGGTGGCCCTGCCGGTGTGGGTCGGCACGCTGGTGGCGTATTACCATTTCGATGCGCGCCAGGCCGGCCTGCTGGCCTCGCTCTTTCTCGGTGGCGCCGTGCTGGCCAGCGCCATGCTGGCGCCGCGCTTCGATCCCGAGACGGCGCGCTGGAAGGCCGCCATCGGCTTCGCCCTGTCGGCGCTCTTGTTCACCGTGGCGGCGCAGACCCATCACTACCTCCTGCTGGCCCTGTTGCATGCCGTCTGCGGCATCACGACCGGGCTGTCCTTGAGCGTCACGCATGGCACCATCGCCCGTGGCAGCAATCCGCATCGCGGCTTTGCCCTGGTCGGGATCGCGCTGGGCGTCTTCGCCATCCTGTTTCTCGGCAGTGCGCCGCCGCTGGTCGCTCACCTTGGTGGCAGTACGCTGTTCTATCTCTTTGCCGGCGTGATGGCGGTGGGTGCGCTGGCCAGCGCCTTGGCCTTTCCGCGTGCCGAGACCGATGGCCTGCCGCGCGTGTCCACCGTGCGTCCACCGGTGCCGCGTCAGGTCTGGTACGGCATCGCCGGGATCGCCTGCATGGGGCTGGTGCAGTCGATGACCTTCAGCTTCCTCGAACGCGTCGGCAGTGATCGTGGCTTCGGCCTGCAAGCCGTCACCGGCGTGCTCATCGCCCTGGGTTTCGTCAATCTCCTGCCCGCTCCACTGGCGGCTCTGCTGGAAAAGCGCCTGCCGGCCCGCAACGTGCTCATGGCCGGCCCGCTGGTGCAGGCGCTGCTGGTGCTGGTGATCATGTCCTCGGCGCGCTTCGCACCCTATGCCGCCGCCGCGTCGGTATTTGCCGCGGTGATGATCTTCACGCATACCTTTGCCTTCGGTCTCATGGCCCGGCTCGACCGCAGTGGCCGCGCCATGGCCGCCACGCCCGCCATGCTGATGACCGGCGCGGCCATCGGCCCCATTCTCGGCGGCACGCTGGTACAGGGCTGGGGCTATGGCAGCCTGGGACCAGTGGCGCTGGCGCTGGGCCTGACGGCATCGTTCTGTTTCTCGCGGCTGCCGCGCGCCGCCGCCGTTCAACCTCAGGAGGCCCTGGCATGACCGCATCCTTGCAAGCACGTCGCCGGCATCGCTTCGTCGACTTGTCCATCTATCTCGAAAACGACGTGCTCTCCGATCCGCCGCCACTGGCGCCCAAGATCACCTACCAACAGCACGCCGACACCTTGCCCGAATTCATGGCCATGCTGCCCGGCACCCGGCCCGAAGACTATCCCGACGGCGAAGCCGCCGCCGCTGAATGGGTCACCCTGACCACGCACAACGGCACCCATCTCGATGCGCCCTGGCATTTCCATTCCACCCAGGACGCCAAGAACGGCGGCGCACGCCCCTCCATCACCATCGATGAAGTCCCGCTGGAGTGGTGCTTCCAGCCCGGCGTGAAACTGGACTTCCGCCACTTCCCCGATGGCTACGTCGCCACTGCCGCCGACGTGGAAGCCGAATTGAAGCGCATCGGCCATGTACTGGAGCCACTCGATATCGTCGTGGTCAACACCCGCGCCGGCTCCCGCTATGGTCACCGCGACTATCTCGGCGCCGGTTGCGGCATGGGTTATGAAGCGACCATGTACCTGCTCGAACGCGGCGTACGCCTGACCGGCACCGACGCCTGGAGCTGGGATGCACCCTTTTCCTATACCGCCCAGCGTGTGGCCGAGACCGGCAACAAGGCTCTGATCTGGGAAGGCCACAAGGCCGGCCGCGACATCGGCTACTGCCATCTGGAAAAACTGCACAACCTCGAAGCCCTGCCAGCGCATGGCTTCATGATCAGCTGCTTCCCGCACAAGATCCGCGGCGCCAGCGCCGGATGGACGCGCGCCGTGGCGATCTTCGACGCCGCCTGAACCTGCTTGCCACTGGAGTCATCATGAGCTTTCCCCCCATCCATCGCGTGGTCACCGGCCACGACGCCCAAGGCCGTTCCATCGTCAGCAGCAACGGGCCGCTGCCGACCGTCGTGGAAATCGCTGCTATCCCCGGCACCGTGTTCCACGAAGTCTGGAGTACCTTCAGCACGCCCGGCACGCCAGTGCAAGTGGACAACGGCGCTGATCCCACCGTGGGAGCGCTGGTGCTGTCTCCGCCAGCCCACGGCACGCGCATGCGCTTCGTCGATATCCCGCCCGATACCGACGAGTTCCTCGCCCATGGCCATCACAAGATGCAGGATGCCTTTACACAGATCGGCGAAGCCCAGGCCTCCACGGTGCAGGCCGACTCACCGCATCCGCTGATGCACCGCACCGAGTCGGTGGACTATGGCGTCGTCATCGAAGGCGAGATGACCCTGGTGCTCGACCAGGGCGAAGTCGCGCTCAAGCCGGGCAGCGTGGTGGTACAGCGCGGCACCAACCACGCCTGGGCCAATCGCTCGGGCCGGCCCTGCCGCATGCTCTTCATCCTGGTCGATGGCCGTTATGAGGCCGACATCGCCGCCCAACTGCGCAAGGAGGGCTGAGCCATGAAACTGGCCACGCTCCCCGATGGCAGCCTGGATGGCGCCTTGCTGCTGGTCTCCCGCGACCAGCGCCATGCCGTGCCGGTGCCGCAGATCGCCGCCAGCCTGCTGGACGCCGTGCAGCGCTGGGACCAGGTACAGCCCTTGCTGCAAGAACGTTACGAAGCCCTCAACCAGGGCGGTCTCACTGAGGCCATCGCATTCGACCCGCGCCAATGCATCGCCCCGCTGCCGCGCAGCCCGCAATGGCTGGATGCCTCGGCCTTCCTCAATCATGGGCGGCTGATGGAAGAGGCGTTCAAGACGCCACCGATCCCGCATTTCGACACCGTGCCCGTGATGTACCAGGGCGCCAGCGATGATTTCCTCGGCCCCTATCAGGACGTGGCGCTGCCCTCGGAAGAAGATGGCATCGACTTCGAAGGCGAATTCGGTGTGATCGTCGGCCCCGTCCCCATGGGCGTGCAGGCCAGCCAAGCCTTGCAGGCAGTGCGCCTGCTGGTGCAGATCAATGACTGGAGCCTGCGCGCCCTGGGACCGCATGAGATGAAGACTGGCTTCGGCTTCCTGCAGGCCAAGCCTTCCACCGCCTTCGCTCCCATGGCCGTCACCCCCGACGAGCTCGGCCCCGCATGGCGCGACGGCCGCGTGCAGATGCGCCTGCAGGTACAGTGGAACGGCCAGCCGTTTGGCCATCCGCACGGCGGCGAGATGAATTTTTCCTTTGGCGAACTGATCGCCCACGCCGCCCGCAGTCGCCGGCTCACCGCTGGCACCGTGATCGGTTCGGGCACGGTGTCGAACCAGTCGCGTGCGGCAGGCTCGGCCTGCATCGCCGAACGCCGCGTCATCGAAAAGATCGACCACGGCGACATCCGCACCGGCTTCATGCGCTTTGGCGACGAAGTCAGCATGCAGGCCTGCTTTGACGATGGCCGCAGCGGGCCCTTCGGCCTGCTGCAACAACGCGTGGTGCCAGCACGATGAAGATCCTCGTCACCGGCGCAGGCGGCTTCATCGGCGCCACCCTGGTTGCGCTGCTGCGGCAGCGCGGGCAAGCAGGCGGGCGGCGCATCAGCAGCCTGGCCGTGCTGGACCGGCAACTGGGCGAGACTGCGCCAGACATGGTGCGCATCGAAGGCAATCTGCAAGATGCGCAGGTGCAAGCACAGATCGTCGCCTTCGGCGCCGACCTGTGCTTTCATCTGGCCGCGCTGCCCGGCGGCGCCGCCGAGGCCGATCCCGCGCTGAGCCGGCGCGTGAACCTGGACGCCACGTTGGACCTGTTCGAACTGCTGGCCCGGCGCGACCCGGCCACACCGCCCCCAGTGGTGGTCTACGCCAGCACCATTGCCGTCTATGGCCTGGACCTGCCCGATCCGGTGACCCCGGCCACACCGCCCCGCCCGGCATTGATCTATGGCGCGCACAAGCTGGCTTGCGAAATCCTGCTGGCCGACTACACCCGGCGCGGCCTGCTCGATGGACGTTCCTTGCGCCTGCCCGGCATCGTGGCGCGTCCGCGAGCGGCATCGGGGCTGGTGTCAGCCTTCATGAGCGAGCTGTTGCATGCACTGGCGGCGGGCGAGCTCTTCACCTGCCCCGTGGGGCCGCAGGCGACGGCCTGGTGGATGTCGGCGCAGCGCTGTGCCGAGAACCTGCTGCACGCAGCCTCGATGGACCCGACCCGCGACCCCGAAGGCGCAGCGGCGCGGGTCTGGCCTTTGCCAGTGCTGCGGCTGTCGATCGCGCAAGTGGTCGCCACGCTCTCGGCCTTGTATGGCGTGGATGGACAGGCGCTGGTGCGCTATGCACCGCAGCCGCAGGTGGAAGCGGTCTTTGGCCGCTATCCCAGGCTGGATGACCGGGCTGCGCGGCAGCTTGGGCTGCGTGATGATGGGTCGGTGCAGGAGATGGTGGAGCGGGCGCTCATATCCCGGGGTTGAGCACTGCCGACTAGGCTGTTCAAGATCGCAACAATGATCCGAATGAAACGCGGCTTGAATGGACCTCTTACGAGGAACAGAATCAAGATGACCTTAATTGTCACTTAATGGCCGTAACGATCCGCTGACACCCTTCATGCCAATACGGGGGCGCATAGCCCGCGAAATTGACCTGTCTTCCTTTTTCTTCGAAGGCAGAGAAGCGTGATGCCGATCAAGCAGAGAAGGGCTTGTAGAAAGGCTTGCGACCGCGTGACAGCGACCTCAAAAAAACTCACTTATCCGGTGACTACAAAATTTGTCGCAGATCATAATCGTTGAACGAAATGCTTGAAAAGAAATAAGCAACTCGCTAGCATTGATTTGACCTATCGATAACATTCGGGGAGTTATTGTCAGGTTGTGAACAAGGGGGGCTTTGTTCACCCACCGTCTCACTGAATCTGCAACGCTATCTAGCCTACGGCATGATGCGGATTCAGTGAGACGGTGTCGTTTTGGAGCTGAGTAAAACTCATCAATCATCTTGGCTCGGCAGTGTTGCCCAATAAGTGATGGGCGCTAAATTATTATGCTGATGGCAGCGTGTCCATGAAGTGGCTGTTTACTAATTCATGATCCTGAGAGCTAAGGCAGTTCCTGTGCGGATCTTGAATTGTGGTCATCAACTGCCAGGAAAAAACGGCACAAGCACCAGCAAGGTCAGTAGTCCGGCGGCGTTAAAGGAGGGGGAATGCGCAACGTCTACACGACTCATACGGGGCCGCTCGCGCGAGGTGAGCATGCTTGCCCTTCAGGCAGAGGGGAATGCCTCCAACACGATCTCGAGCGCTGGCGCCTGCGCCTTGTGAGTTCCAGTGTGTATCGCCGGTGGGCGACGTACCTGGCAAGCTCGTCGATCACGCAACTGTTTCGGTGGGTGAAGGGGAGAATGGCCCTCGTCATTGGAAGTGCTTGCACCACTTCATTCAAGATCGTCTGATTGTCCCATCCCGATTTCGTCGCAAACAGCTTCTCGTGTCAGCTCCGTTTCATATCGAGAAGACTTGGCGCGGCCTAAGCTATCTAAGCTATTCAGAAAATATTAGTCCGACCGATTGAAGCAAGCTGTTCATGAAGCGAGTTCTAACTAAATGAGGGATTGGAGCGATGCATGAAGAGGGATCTTGAAGAAAGACATCGTCAATCACAGGCCGAGAAATCCGTAGGCCGTCAGTTTCCCAGGCTGCTCCGAGCGACCCTGGACTCTCTGGATAGCCAGATTGCATTGATAGACCGTGCCGGGGTGATCCATTACGTCAACAAGACATGGTGTGAATTCGGGATCGAGAATGGCATTCCTGCTGGCTACAGCTGGATCGGCGTCAATTATCTCGTCGTCTGCCGTTCGGCAGGCGACCGTGGCGATGGGGATGGTCGAGAAGTCTACGAAGGTATCCGATCCGTTGTCGAGTCTGGCGCACCATTCTTCCAGTATGAATATCCCTGCCATAGCCCAAATGAGCAGCGCTGGTTCATGATGCGCATAGCTCCTGTGTTGGGGGCGGAAGATTTCTTCGTCATCTCTCACGTCGTCATCACAGGACGTAAATTGGCTGAACAGCGCGTAGAGCGCCTGAATGAAAAGCTTGCGCTGCTGGCCGTCACGGATAAATTGACCGGCTTGGCCAACAGGATGAAGCTGGATGAAGTACTTGATAACGAAATAAATCGTGCTGATCGATATGGAAAGAATTTATCGCTGATACTGCTGGACATTGATCACTTCAAGGAAGTGAATGACAATTTCGGGCATTCGACGGGCGACGCCGTTCTGGTCCGTATCGCGGAGATTTTGCGGGCTAACGTGCGATCCTCAGACCTGGCAGGTCGTTGGGGCGGGGAGGAGTTTCTGCTCATCTTGCCGGAATGCGACATGGAGGATGCCGCGCGCATGGCCGAAAAACTAAGATTGCTGATAGAGAACTATAACTTCGTACCTGTCGGTAGGCGCACATGCAGCTTTGGCGTTGCGGCCTATCAAGCAGGACATGACCGTACTACGCTTCTGACCTTGGCTGACCTGGCACTCTATCGGGCAAAAAATACCGGTCGCAATCGCGTTGAAATCGCCGCTAATCTCGAATCAGCAGTGAGTCACAGAGATTGCAACATCTAGGCATGGCAATCACAAGGCAAATATGCAGGGTGCAGAACTCTACTTAAGGCCTGTTGCTGGCATGCGCATCAAGTTCTTTTTGATGGCGCTCAGAACGGTGTGTCGAGGTCGTTGACAGACAAGATTCAGCGAGAAAAATAAGTCCTTGTTTCTGCGGGCATTGTTGTGCTGGCACTCGATTTGCTAAATGGAGTGGGTCATCTTGACTCAACTTCTTTAGGAGATACTCAGATGTCCATCCAACGACTTTCCCTCAATGTCAGCCTGGCCGCTATCCTCATGGGCGCCGCCCTTGCGCCGGCGCATGCCGTCGTCATCGATACCACATCACTCTGGGAGGGAACGAACCCCGTCCGCCACTTCGGCGGCAGCAGTTCCACCGCGACCTACGGTGAAACCTTCTTCGCACCCGGCGGAGCGCTCAAGAACTTCACGTTCTTTATCAATACTTTCGGCAAGAGCATTGCCGCCAGCGCCCGAATCTATGCATGGAGCGATCAGCCAAACGGTGGATCGGCGGTGGGCAAGGCGCTGTTCGACCGGACCGTCACGCTCAACAGCAACAGCCTGCAGTCTTTCACCTTCCATACAGGTGGCCTGGCGCTGAGCAAGAATGCGTCCTACGTGGCCCTGCTGACGGTGAAGGACGACGCTCAGCCCAGCGGTTCCTATTGGGGTATGCTCCCGCGTCGCTCCGGACTGCCTTATGACGGTAAGTTTGTTTTCTATAACAACAATGGAGATTCCTTCCGCCTCACCAACTCGACCTGGGATGGCCTCAGTTGGCCCAACTCGCTGGCCTGGAAAGCGACGTTCAACGATGTTCCTGAACCGGCCAGTATGGCCTTGCTGGGGATGGGGCTGTTCGGCTTGATGGCAAGCCGGCGCAGGAGCAAGTCTGCGCAGGCTTGAATAGTGCAGGTGTGAGCAGGGCGGAAGTGGCCGGCTGGTCCGGCCACTTCTGTTTTTTATGCGCGTGCAGTGCGAGTCTGCAGGGTGTGCTTCGTCAGCGTCTTCCAATTCGCTGCTGAAAGGCGGATCGACTTATGGGCGGTCTTGCAGCGTCAGATCCTACTTCTCCCTGCGCAAGGCAAACACCGCCCCCGCCAGCACAATGAATCCTCCGATGATGGCCTTCTGCCAGGTACTGGGCACCCCCGCCAGGATCAGCACGTTATTGATCAGCGTCACCAGCAACACGCCCAGGAGCGTCCCCATCACGCTGCCATGCCCGCCGGTAATGCGCGCTCCACCCAGCACGACGGCGGCGATCACGTCCAGTTCGCTGCCGACCAGGTCGAAGGGATTGGCCAGGCGCGTGCTGGACACATGCACGATCCCCGCCAGTCCCGACAGGAAGCCCGCATAGCCAAACACGAACAGATGCACCGAGCGCAGCTTGTAGCCCAGGCGCTCGGCAATGGCCAGGCTGCCGCCGACGGCGTAGACGGCGCGGCCCATGAGGGTGCGGTTGAGCAGCCACCAGGTCAGCACACTGGCCAGCACCAATACCAGCACGGTGGCCGGCAGCACGGCATGCAGTCCGTTGGCGGTGTCATGGCGAGCCAGCGTCAGCTTGCCGAAGCTGTCCATGGCATGGGGGATATTCATGAAGAAGACCGTGCCCACGAAGGTCAGCAGGATGCCGCGATAGAGATACTGCGTGCCGATGGTGACGATCAGCGAAGGCGCCTTGAGCCAGTCCACCAGCAAGCCATTGAGCACACCGAGCCCGGCGCCGCCGACCGCGCCGGCCAGCAGGATGACGGCGATGTGCGTCTCAGGGAACCAGGTCATCACCACCTTGGTGATGGAATACATGGTCAGCGCGGCAATGGCGGCGAAGGAGACATCGATGCCGCCGGCGGCCAGCACGATCATCACGCCCAGGGCGAACAGGCCCAGCGTGGTGCAGGCGCGGACGATGTCGAACAGCACCGCCAGCTGGAAGAAGGCGGGGTTGATCAAGGCCACCGTCAGCACCACCAGCACGATGAGCAGCAGGGTGAAGGCGGAGGGATTCTTCTTGAGCAGGGCGGCCAGGCTGGGGCGGCGCTGGACAGGTGCGTCGGTGCTCGCGTCGGCGGCCTGACGGGTGAGGGTGCTTGCGTCCATGACTAACTTTCCTGACTTTGCTCGGAGACCAGATCGTGGAACAGCTCGCTCTCGGCGAGTCCTTCCACGGCATAGCGGCGCACGATGCGGCCGCGTTTCATCAACAGCAGGTTGTCGCAGTTCTGCAGCAGCTCGGGCAGGTCGTCGCTGATGAGGATGACGCCCAGGCCGCGCTGCGCCAGGTCCTGGATGATGCGGTAGATGATGTCCTTGGAGCCCACATCCACGCCTACCGTCGGCCCATGCAGGATCAGCACGCGCGGGTTGATGGCCAGCCAGCGCCCGATCAGCACGCGCTGCTGGTTGCCGCCGGACAGCGACTGCACTGGCCTATCCACATCGGGCGTGGCGATCTGCAATTGCCGCACCGTGTCGGTGGAAAAGCGCTGGCAGGCGGCGGCGTCGAGTGCGCCGAACTTGCCGCGCAGCTTGCGCAGGATGGTGGTGACGATGTTGTCGCGGATCGACTTGTCCAGGAACAGGCCTTCGCTGATGCGGTCTTCGGGGACGTAGCCGATTCCATGGGTGATGGCGTCGCCGGGATTGCGCAGCGACAGCGGCTGGCCTTCCAGCGTGATCTGGCCTGCGCGGGCGGGTTCGACGCCGGCCAGCGCCAGGGCCAGTTCGTTACGACCTGAATCCAGCAGTCCGGTAATGCCCAGGATCTCACCCTGGCGCAGCGCGAAGCTGACGTCCTCGAAAGCGCCATGGCGACCCAGTGCGCGCACTTCCATGAGCGGCTTGTGCAGTTGCGCGTCGACGCGGTAGCGTTCCTGGCTCAGTTGCTTGCCGGTCATCAGCTGGCCCAGCTGGGCCTTGGTGAATTGCTGGATCGGGCCTTGCGCGACCTTCTCGCCATCGCGGAAGACGATGGCCTGGCCGCCGATGGCAAAGCACTCATCGAGCTTGTGGCTCACGAAGAGCACGGCCACCCCATTGGCGCGCAGGCCATTGATGACCTTGACCAGGGCATCGACTTCCTTTTGCGTGAGCGAGGTGGTGGGTTCGTCCATGATGACCATGCGCGCGCTGGTGGCGATGGCGCGCGCGATGGCGATCAGCTGGCGGGTGGCGATGGGCAGTTCGTCCACGCGGGTGTCGAGGAAGTCGGCGTCGGCGGGAAGATTGACGGCGCGCAGCGCCCGCGCGGCGGTCTGGTTCAGGGCGTGGCGGTCGAAGAGGCGCGCCAGCCGGCCCTGGTGATGCACCAGCTGTTCGCTCAGGGCGACGTTCTCGGCCACGCTCATGTTGGGTAGCAGGGAGAGATCCTGATAGACCGTCTCGATGCCCAGCGACAGCGAGGCCAGCGGCGTGAGCTCGGCCACGCGCTGGCCCTGGATATAGATTTCGCCTTCGCTGGGCGGCTGCGCACCGGCGATGATCTTGATGAGGGTGCTCTTGCCGCAGCCGTTCTCGCCCAGCAGGTGATAGATCTCGCCGGCGTGGATGGTGAGGTCGACGCCGCGCAGGGCGTGCACGCCCGCAAAGCGCTTGTGTATTCCTTGCAGGCGCAGGAATTCCTGGGCGGGCGCGGCAGAGACGCTAGAGGTGGTTTGACTGGTCATAGTGAAACGCGATGACGGAGGACATCCGCGGGCGTGACGGCAACTCGGCGCACGACGGATGTCCGGTGGGTCTGATCAGGCCGCGATCAGAACGCGTACTGCTTGTAGTTCTTCTTGTCCACTTCCACCCAGGCCTGGCCGGTGACGATCACGCCCACGCCCGGACCCTTCTTGACGGTGACCTTGTTGTAGCCGGGAATACCCAGGTCCATGCCGTCGGTGATCTTCTTGCCCTGCACCAGCATCATGGCGGCCTTGTTCATGGCCAGGCCGGCATCCTTGGGGTCCCAGAAGGCGATGCCGCCCACTGCGCCCGATTCCAGGAACTTGGCGGCTTCACTGGGCAGGCCAGTGCCATAAACGCAGACCTTGCCCTGCAGGCCGGCTTCTTCCACGGCGCGGCCGATGCCCAGCACATCCAGCGACGAAGAACCCTGGAAGCCCTTGATGTCGGGGTGCTTGCGCAGGATTTCCTTGGCCTTGGCGTAGGCCTTTTCGGCGTCGTTGGCCGATTCGTTCTTGGCGTCCACCAGGGTCATCTTGGGATACTTCTTGGCGGCATTGGCGGCCCCGCCATCGGCCCATTGCACCTGCGACTGGCTGCCCAGCGAACCGACCAGCGACGACCACTTGCCGGCCTGGCCCATGCAGGCCGCCAGCCGGTCGTTCAGGCGCGCGCCGTAGGCGGTGTTGTCGAAGGCTTCGATATCGACCAGGGTGTTCTTCTGGTTGTCGGCTTCATGGGTGACCACCTTGATGCCGCGATCCAGGGCGCGCTTCAAGACCGGTTCCAGCGTGGGCGGGTCCATCGAGACCACGGCGATGGCGTCGACCTTCTTGGCCACCAGGTCTTCCACCAGGCGTTGCTGCTGGGCCGCGTCCGATTGCGCCGGGCCGATCTGGCGGGTGGTCACGCCGGGATTGGCGGCGGCGAATTCCTTGACGCCCACTTCCATGCGGTTGAACCAGCTGATGCCGGTGATCTTGACCACGGTGACGATATCGATGGGTTTGTTCTGCGCCTGAAGGGCGCTGGCAAAGCCGACGGCGGCCAGGGCCGATACCAGTACGCAAGCCGATTTCTTGTTCATCATGTCTCCAGTTTCCCCACTAAGTTGGATGGATCTTGACAGGCGGGGTGCTGTTCAAGACTTGCGCAGTTGCGCCTTCGAATTCGGGAAGAAGTCACGCCAGCTGACCCGCGCCGAGGCCAGGAAGCACAGCAGCAGCAGGCCCCAGGCGCAGTCGCGGAAGAAGTTGGAGATCTCCAGCAGGTTGAAGGTGGACGACAGCAGTTGCAGCGCCAGCGCCGAGAAGAACAGGCAGACCATGCGCCCGTAGCCACCCTGCGGACGCACCCCCGCCATCACGGCGATGAGGATGGCGATCAACAGGTAGGAGTTGCCGTAGTCAGCCTTCACGCTGGCCGTGCGGGCCGCGATGATGATGCCGGCCACCGAGGCCAGCACGCCGCTGATGACATAGGTGGCAAAGCGCAGGCGGTTCTGCGAGATGCCGGCATAGCGGGCCGCGCGCGCATTGGTGCCCAGCAGGTAGAGCTTGATGCCGAAGAGGCTGTAGCGCATCAGCCAGCCCACCAGCAACAGCAGCGCCACGAAGATGATGAAGGGGATGGGCACGCCCAGCACCGATTCATTGCCGATGGCCGAGATCGGATCGACCACGCTGATGCGCAGGCTCGAGCCATTGGTCAGCACCACGGCCAGTCCGGTGAAGATCATCTGCGTGCCCAGGGTGCAGAGGATGGGAGTGAGGTTGCCACGCGAGATCAGCCAGCCATTGAGCGCGCCGCCCAAGAGGCCAGTCACCAGCGCCACGGCGATGAAGCCCAGCGTATAGGTCCAGGGCGCGGCGTCGGGGGCCGCCACCAGCAACGGCATGGCCGCTGCCGCCACCACGCCGGCCAGGTTGGCCAGGCCGATGCCGGAGAGGTCGATGCCGCCATTGCCGGAGATCATCGCCAGCGCCACGCCGATGGCCAGCAGGCCCAGTTCGGGCAACTGGCTGGCCATGGACTGGAAGTTGTAGATGTCCAGGAAGTCGCCATGCGAAAACACGGTCGCCACCAGCAGGATCGCTACGTTGATGACCAGCAGGAACAGCAGTTGCGGGTCGGAGATCTTCAGTTTCATCGTCATTTCACCTTGCCGTGAATGTCATGGGGCCTACGCCTGCGCCAGCACGCTGGCATGGGTGTCCAGCAGCGCCAGCGCTTCCTGCCGGCTGGGCATGGAGGGCGCGGTGCCGGGGCGCGTCACCGAGATGGCCGCGACCGCCGTGGCCAGTCGGGCGGCTTCTTCGGCGGACATGCCTTCGGCCAGGCCGGCGGCGAAGGCGCCGTTGAAGGCGTCGCCTGCACCGGCGGTCTCCACCACCGTGCCTGCGCACAGCGCCGGCAGGTGCAGCGACTGGCTGCGGCTATGCAGCAGCGAACCCTGTGCCCCCAGCGTGATGAGGGCGCAGCCCACGCCGCGCTCCAGCAGCACATCGGCGGCGCGGCGGGCGTCGTCGATGTGGTGGATCTCGATGCCGGTCAGCAATGCGGCTTCGTGTTCATTGGGCGTGATGAAATCGCACAGGCCATACACCTGTGCTGGGAACGCCAATGCCGGCGCGGGATTGAAGACCGTCGTGGTGCCTGCTGCGCGGGCGATCTGCAGGCCGGCCAGTGCGGCCTCGGGGGGCTGTTCCAGTTGCGTGACGAAGACCTTGGCCGCTTCGATGGCCTGGCGTTCGCGCTCCACATCCTGTTCCGATAATTGCGATGCCGCGCCTGGCACCACGATGATGGCGTTGTCGCCGCTGGCGTCGTTGACGTAGATGAAGGCTGCGCCGGTGGGCGCGCCGTCGATCACGCGGACGTGCGGGGCGATGGTTTCACGCCGCCACAGCGACAGGGCGAAGTCGCCGAAGGCGTCCTTGCCGATGGCGGAGATGAAGCGTACCGGAGCGCCCACGCGGGCAGCGGCCACGGCCTGGTTGGAACCCTTGCCGCCGGGGCCCATGGCAAAGCCGGTGCCGGCGATGGTCTGGCCCAGGCCGGGCATGTTCGGGGCGCGGAAGGCGAGGTCGGCCACATAGATGCCGAGCACGGCCACGCCTTGCTTGTGCGGGAAGGAAGTCATGCTCACGCCTCCGGGGGCAGCACACCTTTTTTGAGGAGGAAGCAACCGTAGAAGCGGCGCTCGCCGGTGGCGATGACGCAATAGGCTTTCTTGGCGGCTTCATAGAAGGCGAAACGCTCGATGGAGCCCAGCGGGCGGGCGCGACCTTCGGCCTGGTTCACTTCCTGTTGCAGTTCTTGCTGCACCGGGGGAATGGTGGCGGGCTCGCCCATGATTTCCATGCGGCGCACCGGTTGTTCCACCGCATTGTCCAGCGGCAGCACCGAGAGGATGGCGCGGGCCGCTTCGGTGGTGCCTACGCCATCGATGCGCAGCACCTTGCCCAGCACCGTCTGGCGCGCGACCGAGTCGGCGGGGAAATTGGCGTCGCACAACACCAGTTCATCGCCGTGGCCCATGGCGCGCAGGGCGTAGAGCACGTCGGCGTTGAGCAAGGGATGCAGATTCTTAAGCATGTCGTCTCCTGTGGATTTTATAAGTATGCTTATAGGATAAATCTAAATCTTGTGACTTGTGATTCCTTGTCCAGCTTGAATGTTCACTGAAAAAATCTAATTTTTTGTAGCTTGCCTCTGAGGGGTTTTGTTAGTCAGGAGATTGTCAGCAATCTGCTGGTAACCTTCCGGGCATCCTTTCCCGTTGAGCGGGAAAGGATTCATTCGCCATACGGTATCCAGACGTTCTTGATATGCGTGGCCTGGCGCAGGTATTGCGCGCCTTCCCCTTGCGCCGCATCATGCCAGTCGGTGACGTAACCGTGATCGACAAAGCAGCGCTTGAGATTGCCGGTGGAGAGCCGCTCCGCCGTCGCCGAGAACTCGGCCGGTCCGCGCACCCATAGCGCTTCGACTTCATCATGTTCGGCCAGCACGGGCAGCAGTTCGGCGCTCTTGCCGGTGACGATGTTGATGACGCCGGCGGGCAGGTCGGAGGTGTCGAGCACCTGGTACAGGTCGGTGGCCACCAGCGGCGCTTGCTCGCTGGGGACCACCACCACGCGGTTGCCCATGGCGATGAGCGGGGCCACCAGGCTGATGAGGGCCAGCAGGGGCTTTTCCTCGGGGCAGACCACCCCCACCACGCCGATGGCTTCCGGCATGGCCAGCGCCACGCCGCGCATGGGCGGCTGGTGGACTGCGCCTTCGAACTTGTCGGCCCAGGCGCCATAGGTGAAGAGCCGTTTGATCGACGCGTCCACTTCGGCGCGGGCTTCGTCGGCGGTGACGCCGGTGGTGCTGGCGATGCGGCGGGCGAATTCCTCGGTGCGGGCGGAGAGGTTTTCGGCGATGTAATACAGCCCCTGTGCGCGGCGATGCGGGCTGGCGCTGGTCCAGCCGCCCGCCTTGACGGCGGCGGCCACGGCGTTGCGGATATCCTTGCGATTGCCCAGGCCGACATCTTCCAGCCGCTCGCCCTGAGTGGAATGGCAGGCCATGGACACCTCGCCATCCGGACGCACCTGCTTGCCGCCGATATAGAGTTTGGCCGTGCGATCAATGGCGCCGCCCTGCAGGGGGGAATCTGCGTCTGCGCGGATGGCGCGTCGGGCCGAGGGCTGGCGCAGGCTGCCTGCCTGCTGGCGCCTGGGCTTGAGGTATTCATAGCAGCCTTCGCGCCCACCTTCACGGCCATAGCCGGATTCGCGCACCCCGCCAAAACCGACCGCCGCATCGAACTGGTTGGTGCTGTTGATCCACACCACACCAGCCTTCAGTTGCGGGGCCACGCCCAGGGCCAGGCCGATGGTTTCACTCCAGATGCTGGCGGCCAGCCCATAGCGGCTGTTGTTGGCCAGTTGCACGGCCTCGTCGGGCGTGCGGAAGCTCATCGCCACCAGCACCGGCCCAAAGATCTCTTCACTGGCCACAGTCGCCGCCGGGTGGACGCCGGTCAGCAGCGTGGGCGGATAGAAGCAGCCGCCGGGCGGCGTATCGAGCACCACCTGATGGCATTGCGCGCCTTCACGCACACCCTGTTCCACCAGGCTCCTGACGCGTTCCAGCTGTACCGGCGAAATCAGCGCGCCCATGTCGCTGCACTTGTCCAGCGGCGCGCCGACCTTCAGTTTCTGCATGCGCGTCTTGAGGCGCGCAATGAACAGATCGTGGATGCCTTCCTGCACCAGCAAGCGGCTGCCAGCGCAGCAGACCTGGCCCTGGTTGAACCAGATGGCGTCGACCACACCCTCGATGGCGGCATCGATATCGGCGTCCTCGAAGACGATGAAGGGCGACTTGCCGCCCAGTTCCAGCGTGAGCGACTTGCCACTGCCGGCGGTCTGTTCGCGGATCAGGCGACCCACTTCGGTGGAGCCGGTGAAGGCAATCTTCTGGATGCCGGGATGGGCCACCACGGCCGCGCCGGTGGCGCCATCGCCAGTGACGATGTTCAACACGCCGGCCGGCAGGCCAGCCTGCTGCGCCAGTTCGGCGAAGAGCAGGGCGGTCAGCGAAGTGTTCTCAGCCGGCTTGAGCACGACGGTATTGCCCAGCGCCAGCGCCGGGGCGATCTTCCACGCCAGCATCAGCAGCGGGAAATTCCACGGCACGATCTGGCCGACCACGCCCACCGGCACGTGATCAGGGAATTCGCTCTCCTGCAACTGCGCCCAGCCGGCGTAGTGATAGAAGTGGCGCGCCACCAGCGGCACATCCACATCACGCGATTCGCGCAGCGGCTTGCCGTTGTCCAGCGTTTCCAGCACGGCCAGCAGGCGTGCGTGGCGTTGCACCGTGCGCGCCAGTGCATACAGGTGACGGGCGCGGCCATGGCCACCCAGCGCCTGCCAGCCGGGCAGCGCCGCTTGCGCTGCCTGGACGGCGGCGTCCACATCGGCTGCCGAGCCCTGGCTCAGGTGTGCCAACAGCTTGCCGCTGGCCGGATCGATATCGTCCAGATCGGCCTTGGGCTGGGTGAAGCGCCCCGCGATGAAGTGGCCGAACGAAGCCTCGTGGCTGGCCAGCCAGGCGCGGGCATCCTTGTCGCTTTCGGGGGCGGGGCCGTAGTCCATGGTGTCGAAGTAGGTGGAAACGCTCATTGTCTTGTCCGTGCAGGTGGCGTGGCTTAGCCGATGGCATGCCGGTTGAAGGCGGAGTAACGGCCGGTGACGTGGTGTTCCAGCTGGCGCTCGATATCGGCCAGCAGGCTGGAGGCGCCGACGCGGAAGAGGTCCGGCTGCAGCCAGTCATGGCCCAGTTCTTCCTTCATCAGCACCTGGTATTCCAGTACGTCCTTGGCCGTGGCCACGCCGCCGGCGGGTTTGTAGCCGACCTTGATGCCGGTCATCTCCTGGTATTGGCGGATCATGCGCAGCATCACCAGCGACACCAGCGGCGTGGCGTTGACGCTTTCCTTGCCGGTGGAGGTCTTGATGAAATCAGCGCCGGCCATCATGCAGACCATGGAAGCCTTGGCCACGTTGCGCAGGGTCTTGAGTTCGCCGGTGGCGAGGATGGCCTTGACGTGGGCTTCGCCGCAGGCCTGGCGGAAGTCGCGCATCTCGCGGTACAGCGCTTCCCAGTTGCCGGTGAGCACGTGTTCGCGGGTGATGACGATATCGATCTCGGCCGCGCCATCGCGTACCGACGCTTCGATTTCCTTGAGCTTGAGTGCATGGGGATTGAGGCCCGCCGGAAATCCGGTGGACACGGCGGCCACCGGAATACCCTTGCCTTCCAATGCGTCTACCGCCGTCTTGACGAAGCGGTGATAGACGCACACCGCGCCGGTCGTCAGTCCACGGTCCTGCATGCCCAGTGCTTCGAGCAGGTCTGCGCGCAGTGGATTGGCCGCCTTGGCGCACAGGCGGCGTACGCGTTGCGGCGTGTCGTCGCCGGAGAGCGTGGTCAGATCGATGCAGGTGATGGCCTTGAGCAGCCACGCGGCCTGGGCATCCTTCTTGACCGAACGGCGGCCCTTGAGGGTAGCGACGCGCTTCTCGGCGGCGCTCAGGTTGATGCGCAGGTGTTCGAAGGCGGCGGCGTCATAGGCTTGCACGCTGTTGCGCGGATGGCCGGTGGGGGCGCTGTCGGGCTGCGCGACATCGGCCTCGCCCTGCGCACTGCGCAGGGAAGGGGTCTTGCGGGTCATGTTCATGGCTGCGTAACTTTTAGTTAATTACCGTAGACTGACGCCTACGGGGCAGTGTCTCTTCCATGTCTTGCCTGGCTTGCCTTGCGCTGGGTCAGGCTGGGTGCTCGCTTGCATCGACGCCAGCGGAGAGCCTCGCTACAATCTCTTCCCAATGCTGCTAAATGTTTTGCAAATAACATTTAATGGATGTAACGTTACATCCATAACTTTTTACTTGCAACCGTTTTTTGTTAGAAACATTTTCCCGCTCAGGAAAAAATCGCCCATGGCTTCCACGTCCACCCCTTCCACCAAAGCAGCACAACCCACGCTGGGCGCACGTTCCCGCGCGCTGCGGCTGACCCGCATGCAGGAGATGATCCGCGATCACGGCCCTACGCCGCTATCGCGCATCGCCGATGTGCTGGGCGTGACAGTGATGACGGTGCGGCGCGACCTGGCCGGCGAGGATTCGCCGCTGATCTGCCTGGGTGGGCATGTGCTGGAGGCCAGTCCGGGGGGGAGCGAGAACCGCTATTCGATCGACCGCGAAGCCGACCAGCATGCCCAGCGCAAGCGCCTGGCCTGCCAGCATGCAGCGCGCCGCGTAGTGGAGGGGGACAGCCTCTTCATCGACTGCGGCACCACCATGACCCATCTGGCCGAGGCCTTGCCGCCGGAGATCGGGCTGAGCGTGATTTGTTATTCCCTGAACATTGCCAACATCGTCAGCCAGCGACCGAACACGCAGGTGATCCTGCTGGGCGGGCTGTATCACCCTTCATCGGCTTCCTTTGCTTCCGAAGAGGGCGTGGCGTATCTCAAGCGGCTGGGCGTGAACAAGGCCTTCCTGTCGGCCGGCGGGGTCGATGCGCGGCGCGGGGTGAGCTGTTCCAATTTCCATGAAGTGCCGATCAAGCAGGCTGCCATCGAGAGCGCGGCCCAGTGCTATGTGGTGATCGACCAGAGCAAGCTGGGCCGTTTCCGTCCGGCCTTCTACAGCACGCTGGAAGTGTTTTCGGGGATCGTGGTGGGCGGCACGCCGGAACAGGACCAGCTGGACCTGTTCTCGGACTTTCCTCTGGAGGTGGTAGCGGGCTGAGGCGAGACGAACCTGGTTCGGGCTCAGTTGCGCGTGGCGATGGCGGGATAGTCGCCAAAGCCGTCCGGCCAGGGCGTGAGGATTTCATAGCCCTTGGACGTCACCACCACCATGTGCTCCCACTGTGCGGACAATGATCCATCGGCGGTGACCACGGTCCAGCCGTCGTCGAGCTGTTCGGTGTGGCGCTTGCCGGCGTTCAACATCGGTTCGATGGTGAAGATCATGCCTTCCTTCAGCGGCAGACCGGCATTGCGCTGGCCGTAGTGCAGCACCTGCGGTTCATCGTGATAGACCGTGCCGATGCCATGGCCGCAGTATTCGCGCACCACCGAAAAACCATCACGCTGCGCCACCGTCTGGATGGCATGGCCGACATCGCCCAGGGTCGCGCCCGGGCGCACGGCGCGAATGCCCGCGCACATGGCTTCGTAGGTGGTGTTGACCAGCTTGCGGGCGGTGGCGTTGGGGGAGCCGACGAAGTACATGCGGCTGCAATCGCCATACCAGCCATCCTTGATGACGGCCACGTCGATGTTGATGATGTCGCCATCCTTGAGCACCTGGCCGCCGGGGATGCCGTGGCAGATGACCTCGTTGACCGAGCTGCAGATGGTCTTGGGGAAGCCGTGGTAACCGATATTGGCCGGCGTGGCCTTCTGCACCTGGACGATGTGGTCGTGGCAGATGCGATCCAGTTCGTCGGTGGTCACCCCGGCCTTGACGTGCTCGGCCACGATGTGCAGCACTTCAGCAGCCAGTTGTCCGGCTACGCGCGCCTGGGCGATTTCTGCGGCGTTGCGCAGCTTTACTTTTCTCATGCTTGTCTTGTTCCGGTGGACCGCCCGGTAGAGGGTGGGCGGTGGTCGTGTGGTCGGCTATTTTATCCGGCCTCGGCCCAAGACGCAGCCAAGTCGCTCGCCTAATTCGTGCGCGCCGCCGTCCATTGCACTGCAAACACACTGCCCAGCACGACCACCAGTCCCGCCAGGGCGATACCCGAGATCGACTGGGACAGGATCACCCATCCCAGTACGACCGCCGTCAAGGGACTGAGCAGGCCGAGTGACGCCACCGCCACCGTGGGCAAGCGGCCGATGCCGCGAAACCACAGCGCATAGGCCAGCAGCGCGCCGGCCAGGCTCAGGTAGGCGTAGGCCAGCTCTTGCGTCAGGCCCAGCGAGGGCAAGGGCGCGTCGACCAGCCAGGCAGCCGGTGCAAGCATCAGCCCGCCGATGGTCAGTTGCCAGCCGGTCAGCGCCAGCACCGGCAAGCGCAATTGCCAGCGCCGCGTCAGCCATACACCTGCCGCCATGCAGCCCGTGCCGGCCAGCGCGGCGGCCACTCCGATGGGTTCGATCCGGGTCTGCGGCGAGAGCAGCAGTACCGCCATGCCGGCCACCCCCGCCACGGCAGCCCACAAGGTGATCTGCGCCGGGGCGCGGCCGTCCACCGCCCAGGCCAGGACCATCACCAGCAAGGGTTGTATCGCACCCAGCACCGCCGCCAGTCCGCCCGGCAGCCGATAGGCCGCCACGAACAGCAGCGCCTGGAACAGGCCGATATTGAATGCACCCAGGACCAGCAGACGCCACCAGTCCGCCCGTGCCGGCAAGCGGCGGGTCATCAGCAGCAACAGCAGGCCGGCTGGCAGGCAGCGGATCAGCGCCGCGGTAAACGGACGGTCCGGCGGCAGCAGTTGCGAGGTGACGATGTAGGTGGATCCCCAGATGGCCGGCGCGATTGCGGTGAGCATGATGTCGCGCCATGGGGGCGCGCTATGAGTGGATGACATGACTTTATCTTCAATTCAAGATAATATCAGTCTAGAAGTCAACTATCTCGAAGTCAAGATAAATGAAAAAGCCAGCCAGACAACATGATGCAGTCGATGTGATCCTCGACCAGTGGCGACGCGAGCGCCCCGATCTCGACCCCGCGCCCATGGGGCCGATCGGCCGCCTCAAGCGCTGTGCGGCACTGCTGGAAGGCCGTCTGGAAGCGGGCTTTGCGTCCTACGACCTGAGCGTGTGGGAGTTCGACATGCTGGCGGCGCTGCGGCGTTCAGGGAGTCCTTACCGCTTGAGTCCGACCGAGCTGTTCTCGACCTTGATGGTGAGCTCCGGGACCATGACCCACAGGCTCAAGCGCCTGGAGACGCGGGGCTGGATCGAGCGCCTGGCCAATGAAGAGGATGCGCGCAGCATGCTGGTGCAGCTCACGCGCAAGGGGCTGGCGCTGATCAACCGCGCCGTCGAAAGCCATCTGGACAATGAACGGCGCTTGCTGGCGGCCTTGCCGGCCGAGTCGCTGGCCGTGCTGGATGCGCAGTTGTCGGCGCTGCTGCTGACGCTGGAGAACCCGCCGGAGCAGCCGCGTTAAGGTCCGGCCAGCGTCTTCGGGGATCAGATGAAGCGCCGTACTGCCTTGCCGCCGAACAGGGCCACCACGGTCATCACCAGCGCCACCCCCACAAAGCTCAGGCGCAGACCCAGGTGCTCGGCCACGCCGCCGATGAACACCGGCCCCAGCAGCATGCCCACATAGGCAAAGCGGGCCACGGCGGCGATGCTCTCGGCGGCGGCCATGCCCGGCACGCGGGCGGCGGCCAGGAAGAAGATCGGCATCAGGTTGGCAATCCCCAGCCCGGACAGCAACAGGCCGCCCAGCGTGGCCAGCGGGCTTGGCCAGGCGGCCGCCAGTGCGATGCCGGCCGCGCCCGCCGCGCCGCTCCAGGCCAGCGTGCGCAGACCGCCGATGCGAGCGCGGATGCGGTCGCCAGTCAGGCGGCCAGCGGCCATGCCGGTGGAGAAGGCGGCATAGCTATAGCTGACCCAGGCCATGGGCGACTGCGCCACATCGCGCATGTAGACGGCGGCCCAGTCATACATGCCGCCCTCGCACATGAGCGCCAGGAAGGCGATGCCGCCCAGCACCAGCACCATGCGGCGCGCGCGCTTGTCAGCGCCGTGGGGCGTGGCGGCGCTGTCGTGGACTTCGTCTGGCAAGGCGAAGGGGCCGATCGACAAAGACACCGCCAGCGTGACCACGCCGACCAGCGCGGCATGCGCCAATGGCGACAGGCCGGGCACCGCCCCCAGCGCCGCACCGGCGATACCGCCGATGCTGAACATGGCGTGCAGGGTGGACATGATGGGGCGCGTGCGCTGGCCTTCGACCAAGGCGGCCTGTACCGACATGGCCACGTCGAAGGCGGCCATGGCGCTGCCGAAGACCAATAACAGCAGCACCAGCATCCAGAATTGCGGGGCCAGCGGGATCAACAGCAGCGTGGCCGCGTAGAGGATGCCGACCTGGCGCAACGCGCGGGCGCTGCCCACGCGGGCGATCCACTTGCCGGACTGGCCCATGGTCAGCAGCGCGCCCCCGGCCACCGCCAGCATGGCCAGCGAGAGCACCGCATCAGACAGCGCAAAGCGCTCCTTGACCGAGGGGATGAGCACGCCCCAGGTGGCGAAGGTGGCGCCATTGACGAAGAACTGCGCCATGGTGGCGCGGGTGGCGTTGCGGATGCGGTGAGGTGCGGCGGCTGATGATGATGATGAGCCTGACGTCATGGAAGACCTGCGGGAAAAATCAGAAAGCGTGACTTTGCCAGCTTTTGCGGGATTCGTTAAATGGAATCTGCGGATGAGCTTGGTCGATGCCTGAGGGTATGGTGGTTTTCACTGAAACCGGTCCTTTCAGCATGTGCTGAAAACCTGCATTCTGGTGAAACAGGCGCTGGCTTTCTATCGTTGCTGCTGCGCTCTTGTCAGGCTGCCTATGCCGCCGCCACAAAAAAGCCCGGCCAGCTTGCGCCGGACCGGGCTGAGGGACTACCGAGGAGGAGGGTTTGGCTTATCGCTTTACCATTCGGCAAAGCTGCCATCCTTGTGGCGCCAGATCGGGTTACGCCAGCGGTGGCCGACTTCGGCGCGCTGACGGACATATTCTTCATTGATCTCGATGCCCAGGCCAGGGCCTTGCGGGATCTTGACGTAGCCGTCTTCATACGCAAACACGTTCTTGTCGCGGATGTAGTCCAGCAGGTCATTGCTTTCGTTGTAGTGGATGCCCAGGCTCTGCTCCTGGATGAAGGCGTTGTAGCTGCCGGCGTCCACCTGCAGGCAGGAGGCCAGGGCGATCGGGCCCAACGGGCAGTGCAGCGCCAGCGCGACGTCGTAGGCTTCGGCCATCATGGCGATCTTGCGGGTCTCGGTGATGCCGCCGGCGTGCGAGACGTCGGGCTGGATGATGTCCACATAACCCTCGGAGAGGATGCGCTTGAAGTCCCAGCGCGAATACAGGCGCTCGCCCAGGGCGATCGGGGTCGAGGTCAGGTGGGCGATTTCCTTCAGGGCTTCGGCGTTTTCCGACAGCACCGGTTCTTCGATGAACATCAGCTTGTACGGTTCCAGTTCCTTGATCAGGGCCTTGGCCATGGGCTTGTGCACGCGACCATGGAAGTCCACGCCGATGCCTACGTTGGGGCCGACAGCTTCGCGCACGGCTTGTACGTTGGCCAGGGTCAGTTCTATCTTGTCGTGGCTGTCGATGAACTGCAGCTCTTCGGTGCCGTTCATCTTCACGGCGGTAAAGCCGCGCGCCACGGCGCTCTTGGCGGCGGCGGCAGTGTCAGCGGGACGGTCGCCGCCGATCCACGAATACACACGGATGGAGTTGCGCACGGCGCCGCCCAGCAGCTGGTGCACGGGCACACCCAGGTCCTTGCCCTTGATGTCCCACAGGGCCTGGTCGATGCCGGCCAGGGCGCTCATGTGGATGGCGCCGCCCCGATAGAAGCCGCCGCGATAGAGCACGGTCCAGTGGTCTTCGATGTTGCGCGGGTCCTTGCCGATCAGGTAGTCGGAGAGTTCTTCCACGGCGGCAGCCACGCTGTGCGCACGGCCTTCGACGATGGGCTCGCCCCAACCGACCACGCCTTCGTCGGTCTCGATCTTGAGGAAGCACCAGCGCGGCGGCACGATGAAGGTGGTGATCTTGGTGATTTTCATGTTCTATCCGGTAACGGTTATGCGTTTAATCTGTTGCGCTTGAAAAAAGATCGTGAGCCGATCTGGTGAAACGATGCATGCCTTCAGTCAATGGCCTCAGGCCAGCGCTTTCCATGCCGCCACGAAGGCCTCGGCGCGCTGGCGCACCTGCTCGGCCGACAGGCCGGGTGTGTACAGCGCAGAGCCCAGGCCGAAGCCCGATGCACCGGCGGCGTGGAACACGGCCATGCCTTCGGGGGTGATGCCGCCCACCGGCAGCAGTGCGATGTCGCGTGCGATCACCGCGCGCCAGGCCTTGACCACCTGCGGACCCAACTGTTCGGCGGGGAACATCTTGAGCACGTCGGCGCCATTGTCCAGTGCGGCAAAGGCTTCGGTCACGGTGGCTACGCCGGGCGCGCTGTAGAGGCCGGCGTCGCGGGCGGCGCGGATGACGGCGCCGTCGCTGTGCGGCATGACGATCAGTTCGCCGCCGGCATCCTTGACCTGCTCCACCTGGGCCGGCTTGAGCACGGTGCCGGCGCCGACGATGCAGTCGGCCGGCAGGCTCTTGCGCAGGGCCGTGATGCTCAGCAGCGGTTCGGGCGAATTGAGCGGCACTTCGATGATGCGAAAGCCGCTTTCATAGAGGGCCGCGCCGATGGCTTCGGCTTCGGCGTTGCGCACGCCGCGCAGGATGGCGATCATGCCGGTGCTGCGCAGGGCGTCGTGGAATCGTTGCGGTTGGGTGTTCATCTGTTCTCTCGTGGTTCGGTGATGTCGCCGGGTCAGGCGACCAGTCCTGCATGGCGGGCCAGTATCCACAGGCCTGCCTCGGTGGCCGCGTCGGCCTCGCTGACCGGCCCCAGGCCGTACAGCTCCAGGGCCAGGCGGTAACGGCGGCACAGGCCGGCGTCGCCGATGAGGACGATGGGCGCTTGCTGTGCCGGGTAGAGACTCTTGAGCGCGGCGATCTCGTGGCCGATCAGCAGGCCCGAGAGGTAATCGGGCTGGGCCTCGGGGGCCAGCTCGCCGGTCAGGCCCAGGGTGCGGCTGCTGAAGATGTTGGAGAGCACGCCGGCCTGGCCCTGCGGCCCCTGCGCCACGCGTGCACCGCGCACGAAGGCGGCGTCGTCAGGGACGTCGGGCTTATGCATGGTGCGGCCGAGGATGGTATGGCCGCACAGCGCGCCATAGACTTCGCCGGTCATGAAGGTGTCGAAATGCTCGATGCGGCCCTCCACCACGCGCACCCACTTGGAATGCGTGCCCGGCAGGCCGATCAGCAGTTCGGACTGGCGCTGCTGCTGCAATGCTCCGATCACCTGGGTTTCTTCCCCGCGCATGACATTGGGCAGGGCCGAGTTCTGCAACAGGCCCGGAATGATCCACAGGGAGCGGCCCAGGCCGGTATCGACTTCGGTGAGCTTGCGGCCGATGCCGTCCGGCGCCAGCGGCACGGTCAGGTAGGCCGCTTCGCGCCAGCCCTGCTTGCTGCCGACCATGCCGGCGGCAATGAGCGCAGCCTCGGGCGCGGCGGCGATCCAGTCGCCGCAGGCCGCTTCCAGGGCGGCGCGGTAGGGCGCTTGGGCGTCGTCGCCATGTTCCACGGCGGGCAGGTTCATGATGCCCCAGGGATGGGCGCGCCGCTCCACCACCTGGCCGCTGCCGTCATAGCGGTAGCAGCGCAGGGAAGAGGTGCCCCAGTCCAGGGCGATCAGGGCGCAGTCATGGTGATTCTGGTTCATCGTGTCTTTCGGTTCATCGCGCGGCGCTGGCGCTGGCTGGCCGCACCCGGGGTTCTTCCTGGGCGATCTCGCAGACGGAAAAGCGAGTGAGCAAGACCATGTCCTCGCCCGGGGCCAGGTCGATCAGGCCGGGGCGCTTGGGTCGGTGGAAGGCGTCGATGGGATGCGTCACCGGCTCCAGGCAGAAGAAGGCCTGTTTGACCGGGCGGAACATCAGCACATAGCCGCTGCGGTCGGTGGTATGCATCTGCAGGCGCAGTCCGCGCGTGGGATCTTCGATCATGGCCAGGCCATCCCAGCCTTCGAAGCAGTTGTCGATCAGTTTGTCTTCCAGCGTGGCCGGGCGGTTGTAGTCCCAGCCTGCCGGCAACTGGCGGGTGAAGCTGGTGGGGATGCGGTCCGGTCCCGAGAGCCACACGCCGCGTGAGCGGAATTGCAGCCGGGTCTGGGCGTCGCGCAGGAAGTAGGGATGCAGGCCCAGGCCGTAGGGCAGGGTCTCCGTACCGGTATTGGTCACGCGCAGCTCGATCTCCAGCGCATTCTCGCGCAGGGTCAGCAACTGCCGCGCGCGATAGACGTAGGGATTGCCGTCGTAGCGGTCCGATTCCAGTTCCAGGGTCATGCGGTCCTCGGCCTGGGCCGTGATGGTCCAGGCCTGGCGCCAGCTGTCGCCGTGGATGGGATAGGGTTCGCCGAGGCGGTTGGGGACCAGCGGATAATGCTTGCCGTCGAAATCGAATCCGCCGCCAGTGATGCGGTTGGACCAGGGCAGCAGCGGGAAGCAGGCAGTGGCGTAGAGCGCTGCAGGATCGGCGCTCCAGGGGCGCAGCAGCGGCAGCCATTGGCGCTCGCGCTGCCATTCCCAGCCAGCCAGTGCGCCGCCCAGCGAAGGCAGCACATGCAGCCGCTGGCGGCCGGCTTGCAAGGTATGGATTTGCGGCAGTCCCTGGGAGCCTGCGCGGCGGGCATCGGTTGCTCGGGATGGCATGTCGTCTCGTGTCTTGTTATGGTGTGCAGCGCGCATCAGCGATGGTGCGCAGCGTCCCGTCGAGGGGACATCGAAGGCGGTTTCACGAAGAGGGAGAGGGTTCACGAGCTGGGTCTGCGCTCCGTCTGCACGAACTGCGCTTCAAAAAAATCACGCCGATGCTATCACCGCCCTCCGATAGGGAATAATGAAAAAAAGATCGCAAACGATATCAAAATTGCGCGAGGCCTGCCCGAGCCGCGACGAAAGCGGCCTGCGCGACGGTGCAGGCTCATCGATGCGGGAAACGGTATCGAAAAACATTAAAAATTCATTGGAAGCTTATTGGTCGCTTGCCTAATATTGAGCCCGGATCGAGAACGATCAGGGCTGTTTCGTGTTCCCGATTCCAGACGCACCGCGCCGCACTCTTATTCCTACAAGTCGAACGCATCGCCGGCGCAGCGCACTTCACGCATACAACAAGGGGAAGTCCACAATTCCCTGCCAACGGAGACTGACAATGAATTCGAAGAGAAGAGCGCTTCTGGGCGCAGCCATTTGCCTGAGCCTGGGTAGCAGCGCCATGAGCCTTCCGGCCTTTGCCGCCGACAAACCGCTGACCATGGGTTTCTCCCAGGTCGGCGCAGAAAGCGAATGGCGTACCGCCAATACCGTTTCCATCAAGGACGCCGCCAAGCAGGCCGGTGTGAACCTGAAGTTCGCCGACGCCCAGCAGAAGCAGGAAAACCAGGTCAAGGCGATCCGCTCCTTCATCGCGCAAAAGGTCGACGTGATCGCCTTCTCGCCCGTGGTGGAGTCGGGCTGGGAAACCGTGCTGCGTGAAGCCAAGGCCGCCAAGATTCCCGTGATCCTGACCGACCGCGCCGTCAACGTCTCCGACAAGTCGCTGTATGTGACCTTCATCGGTTCGGACTTCGTGGAAGAAGGCCGCCGCGCGGGCCGCTGGCTGCTGGAGAAGGCCAAGAGCATGCCGGCGGGCGATATCAACATCGTCGAACTGCAGGGCACCGTCGGTTCGGCGCCGGCCATCGACCGCAAGGCTGGCTTCGAGGAAGTCATCAAGGGTGAACCGCGCCTGAAGATCATCCGCTCGCAGACCGGCGACTTCACCCGCGCCAAGGGCAAGGAAGTGATGGAAGCCTTCCTCAAGGCCGAGGGCAAGAAGATCAATGTGCTCTACGCCCATAACGACGACATGGCCATCGGCGCCATCCAGGCCATCGAAGAAGCCGGCATGAAGCCGGGCAAGGACATCATCATCATCTCCATCGATGGGGTCAAGGGCGCCTTCGAAGCCATGATGGCCGGCAAGCTCAATGTCACCGTCGAGTGCAGCCCGCTGCTGGGTCCGCAACTGATGCAGATCGCCAAGGATATCAAGGCTGGCAAGGAAGTCCCCAAGCGCATCACGACCGAGGAAGGCATCTTCCCGGCCGAAGTGGCGGCCAAGGAATTCCCCAACCGCAAGTACTGATACCGACCTGATGGACGCCGCATTGGCTGCTGCTTGTCGCGGTGCGCCTGTGCGGCGGTTTTTTTCGCCTGCTGCGGAAGTGCGCGCAGCGGGTGTTCTGATGGAGTTGCGATGACGATGTCTGTCGGGACGCAGGCGCGTCCCATGCTGGAATTGAGCGGTATCCACAAGGCATTCGCGGGCGTGAAGGCGCTCACCGATGTCGGCTTGCGGCTGTTCCCGGGGGAAGTGCATACCCTGATGGGGCAGAATGGCGCAGGCAAGTCCACGCTGATCAAGGTGCTGACCGGCGTGCATGAACCCGATGGCGGCAAGATCGAACTGGATGGTCGCGCCATTGCGCCGGCCTCCACCCTGGAGGCGCAGGCGCTGGGCATCAGCACGGTCTACCAGGAGGTCAACCTCTGTCCCAACCTGTCGGTGGCCGAGAATATCTTCGTGGGCCGCTATCCCACCCGCTTTGGCCGCATCGACTGGAAGAGCGTACACACGCAATCCCGGCAACTGCTGCAGCAGTTGCAGATCGATATCGATGTCGCTGCGCCGCTGTCGTCCTATCCGCTGGCGATCCAGCAGATGGTGGCGATCTCGCGTGCGCTGTCGGTCTCGGCCAAGGTGCTCATTCTCGATGAGCCCACCTCCAGCCTCGATGAGGCCGAGGTGCAGCAGCTCTTCAAGGTGCTGCGCCGCCTGCGCGAGCAGGGCATGGCGATTCTCTTCGTGACGCACTTCCTGGACCAGACCTACGAGATCTCGGACCGCATCACGGTGCTGCGCAATGGTGTGCGCGAGGGTGAATACCTGGTGTCCGAGCTGTCGCGCCTGGATCTGGTCAACAAGATGGTGGGGGTGACGGCAGTCGATCACCGCAAGGTCGAGGCGGGCGCCGAGGCGCTGGCTTCTGAACTCTCGACCGATGCCGCCGCTGCCGGCGCGGTCTTCCTGCAAGCCGAGGGCTTTGGTCGGCGCGGCGTGCTGGCGCCGCAAGACCTGCAATTGCGGCGCGGTGAAGTCTTCGGACTGTGCGGCCTGCTGGGCTCGGGGCGTACCGAGATGGCGCGCCTGCTGTTCGGCGCCGATCGTGCTGACTGCGGTCAGTTGCGTATCGAAGGCAAGGAGGTCCGGCTCAACGTGCCGCGTGATGCGATTGCTGCTGGCATCGGTTTCTGTTCCGAGGACCGCAAGAAGGAAGGCGCGATCCTGGAACTGTCGGTGCGCGAAAACATCATCCTGGCGCTGCAAGCGCGTCAAGGCTTGTTCCGGGTGCTGCCGCGCAAGCGCCAGAACCAGATCGCCGCGGATTACGTCAAGTGGCTGGGCATCAAGACGGCCGACCTGGAAACCCCCATCGGCCTGCTCTCCGGCGGCAACCAGCAGAAAGCCTTGCTGGCGCGCTGGCTGGCGACCGACCCGGGCATGCTGATCCTGGACGAGCCCACGCGCGGCATCGACGTGCGCGCCAAGCAGGAGATCATGGATTTCGTCATCGCCATGTGCCGCAAGGGCATGTCCATTCTTTTCATTTCCTCGGAGATTCCCGAGGTCCTGCGTTGCAGCGACCGCATGCTGGTGCTGCGCGACCGTCGCGCCTGTGGTGAGTATCGCCGCGGCGAGCTGGACGAACAGTCGGTCTTGCAGGTGATCGCGGGAGAGACCGCATGAGTGCTTCCATGGATTCCAAACTGATTCCCGATACCGCCGCCTCCGCCGGCTCGCCGATGCTGGCCGGCCTGTTGCGCCATCCGCTGGTGCGTCCGCTGGGGGCGCTGGCGGTGCTGCTGCTGATCGATTTCCTGCTGGTGCCAGGCTTCTTCAAGCTGGAGATCAAGGACGGCCACCTGTATGGCGCCCTGATCGACATCATCAACCGCGCCGCGCCGCTGATGCTGGCCGCGCTGGGCATGACGCTGGTCATTGCCACGCGTGGCGTGGATATTTCGGTGGGCGCGGTGGTGGCCATCTCCGGTGCGGTGGCAGCCATCTTGATCGGCGGCAAGATGGTGGTGGTCGATGGCGTCTCGCAATATGTCAGCAATGTGCCGATGGTCTGGGCGCTGTGTGCGGCCATGGGTGCGGCCTTGCTGTGCGGCGCCTGGAACGGCTTGCTGGTGGCCGGTCTGGGGCTGCAGCCCATCATCGCCACGCTGATCCTGATGGTGGCCGGGCGCGGACTGGCGCAGCTGCTCACCGATGGTCAGATCGTCACGGTCTATTACAAGCCCTTCTTCTTCCTGGGCGGCGGCTATCTGTTCGGCCTGCCGTTCTCGCTCTACATCGCGGCGGCCATGTTCGTGCTGCTGGCGCTGCTGATGAAGAAGACCGCGCTGGGGCTGTTCATCGAATCGGTCGGCATCAACCCGGTGGCGTCCCGCCTGGCCGGCATCCGCACGGCGGCGCTGATCTTCTTCGTCTACATGTTCTGCAGCGCCTGCGCCGGGCTGGCCGGACTGATGATCGCGTCCAACATCAAGAGCGCCGACGCCAACAACGCGGGCCTGCTGCTGGAACTGGACGCCATCCTGGCCGTGACCCTGGGCGGCACCTCGCTGGCCGGGGGCAAGTTCAGCCTGGTGGGCAGCGTCATCGGCGCGCTCATCATCCAGACGCTGACCTACACCATCTATTCGCTGGGCGTGCCGCCTGAGGTCAACATGGTGGTCAAGTCCATCGTGGTGTTCCTGGTGTGCCTGTCGCAGTCGCCGCAATTCCGCCGCATGTTGAGGATGTCCAAATCATGATGCTCGTTTCTTCCTTGCGGCGCGCTTCGCACGCGCCGTGGTTCACGTCCATGGTCACCGTGGTGTTGCTGGTGGTCATGCTGGTGGCCGGCGCTCTCGGCTACGATGGCTTCCTGTCGCCCCAGGTGATGCTCAATCTCTTGATCGACAATGCCTTCCTGCTGGTGGTGGCCATCGGCATGACCTTCGTCATCCTCTCCGGCGGCATCGACCTCTCGGTCGGCTCGGTGCTGGCGCTGACCACGATGGTGGCGGCCTTCCTGCTGCAGAACTGGCACTGGCATCCGCTGCTGGTGATCGTCACCGTGCTGTTGATGGGCGCCGGGTTTGGCGCCGCCATGGGCGCGATGATCCATTACTTCAAGCTGCAGGCCTTCATCGTCACGCTAGCGGGGATGTTCTTGGCGCGCGGACTGTGCTACCTCATCAGCATCAATTCCATCACCATCGATGATCCGCTGTTTACCACCCTGTCGCAGACGCGGCTGGAGCTGGCGGGGTTGTTCATTTCGCCTAGCGTGGTGATCGCCCTGTTCATGCTGGCGCTGGCGATCTGGATGGCGCACTGCACCCGCTTTGGCCGCGCCGTCTATGCCATCGGCGGCAACGAGAACTCGGCGCTGCTGATGGGCTTGCCGGTGGGGCGCACCAAGGTCCTGGTGTATGCCTTCAGTGGCTTGTGCGCGGCGGTGGCCGGCGTGCTGTTCTCTTTCTACATGCTCTCCGGCTACGGCCTGCATGCCCAAGGGGTGGAGCTCGATGCGATTGCGGCCGTAGTCATCGGCGGCACCCTGTTGACCGGCGGCTATGGTTACGTGGCCGGCACCTTGACCGGCGTGCTCATCCTGGGGGTGATCCAGACCCTGATTGCCTTCGATGGCACCCTCAGTTCCTGGTGGACCAAGATCTTCATTGGAGCGCTGCTGTTCGTGTTTTGCGTGGCGCAACGCGTCATTTCCCTGGGCGCCCTGCGAGGCAAACCGGCTGGGTCGGCGAAAGCCGCGCCAGCCGGGGCTTAGACGGGATTTTTTAAGCTTAATTAAGATAACTTTACATAGAGGGAGTTATACCGAAAATCATATCCATTACGTTCAAAAAATCATTAGAAATGTATTGGTAAAGCAATTAATGTAGAGCCCGCAAAACAGTTGCTCTGCATGACATTCATCAGAACTAGAGGCGCTGTTTTAGACAACTACAACACGCCATTCCATAAATAGAGACTGGAGACTCGAAGCATGAAAATCAAATCCGTATTGAGCGGTATCGCCCTCGGCCTGGGCGTCACCCTGATGTCCATCAGCGCACAGGTGAGCGCACAGAGCAAGCAGCTGGTCGGCGTGGCCATGCCCACCAAGTCTTCAGCCCGCTGGATCGCCGACGGCAACAACATGGTCAAGGTCCTCAAGGAAAAGGGTTACCAGACCGACCTGCAATACGCTGAAGACGACATCCCCAACCAGCTGTCCCAGATCGAGAACATGCTGACCAAGGGCGCCAAGGTGCTGGTGATCGCCGCCATCGACGGCACCACCCTGACCGACGTGCTGCAGAAGGCCGCCGACAAGGGCGTCAAGGTCATCGCCTATGACCGCCTGATCCGTGGCTCCAAGAACGTCGACTACTACGCCACCTTCGACAACTTCCAGGTCGGCGTGCTGCAGGCGCAATCGCTGGAAAAGGCCCTGGGCCTGAAGGAAGGCAAGGGTCCGTTCAACATCGAACTGTTCGGCGGTTCCTCGGACGACAACAACGCCTTCTTCTTCTACAACGGCGCCATGTCGGTGCTGAAGCCCTACATCGACAGCGGCAAGCTGGTGGTACGTTCCAAGCAGATGGGCATGGACAAGGTCGCGACCCTGCGCTGGGATCCGGCCACTGCACAAGCCCGTATGGACAACCTGCTGTCGGCCTACTACACCAACGCCAAGGTCAACGCCGTGCTGTCCCCGTATGACGGTCTGTCCATCGGTATCCTGTCCTCGCTGCGCGGCGTCGGCTACGGCACCCCGCAACAACCCTTCCCGTATGTCTCGGGTCAGGATGCAGAAGTGCCTTCGGTCAAGTCCATCATCCGTGGCGAGCAGTACTCCACCATCTTCAAGGACACCCGCGAACTGGCCAAGGTCACCGTCGGTATGGTTGACGCTGTCCTGGGCGGCAAGCAGCCCCAGATCAACGACACCAAGACCTACAACAACGGCGTGAAGGTGGTGCCTTCCTACCTGTTGAAGCCGGTCGTGGTGGACAAGTCGAACTGGAAGGAAGTCCTGGTCGGCAGCGGCTACTACACCGAAGCCCAACTGAAGTAAGCAGGATAGCGGGCGCTGCCGATGTCACATCGTTGCGGCCGCCCGCTGAATCTTTTGCAAGAAGAATACTCACAAGATCAGCATAGTCCCGCCCTGTGCGGGACTAATACTTTCAGGAAGTTGCGCTTGCACCCGTGCAACGCAAACGAGACAGACAAGTCCGGCTACGTCATCCACGCAAGACCGGCAAAAGAGAGGTCAGCATCATGAGCAACATTCTGGAAATGCGCGGCATCGAAAAGAGTTTCCCGGGTGTGAAGGCGTTGAACAACGTCAACCTGGCGGTACGCGAAGGCGAGATCCACGCCATCGTCGGCGAGAACGGCGCGGGCAAGTCCACGCTGATGAAGGTGCTGTCGGGGGTCTACCCGCACGGTTCCTACTCGGGCGACATCGTCTACAAGGGCGAGGTGCGCGCCTTCAAGGATATCCGCGACAGCGAACACCTGGGCATCATCATCATCCACCAGGAGCTGGCGCTGGTGCCGCTGCTGTCGGTGATGGAAAACCTCTTCCTGGGTAACGAGCAAGCCCGTGGCGGCGTGATCGACTGGGAACAGTCCTACGTGCGCGCCAAGGAACTGCTGGCCAAGGTCGGCCTGAAGGAGTCGCCGCTGACCCAGGTGGGCGACCTGGGCGTGGGCAAGCAGCAATTGATCGAGATCGCCAAGGCGCTCTCCAAGGAAGTCAAGCTGCTGATCCTGGACGAACCCACCGCCAGCCTCAATGAAAGCGATTCCGATGCGCTGCTCGAACTGCTGCTGGAATTGAAGCGCCAGGGCATCGCCTCGATCCTGATCTCGCACAAGCTCAACGAAATTTCCAAGGTGGCCGATTCCATCACCGTGCTGCGCGACGGCACCACGGTCGATACCTTCGACTGCCGCGCTGAACCCATCAGCGAAGACCGCATCATCCAGCACATGGTGGGCCGCGAGATGGCCGACCGCTATCCGCAGCGCGACCCGCAGATCGGCGAGGTCATCTTCGAGGTGCGCGACTGGCGCGTGCACCATCCGCTGCATACGGACCGCCTGGCCATCAAGGACGTCAACATGAGCGTGCGCGCCGGCGAGATCGTCGGTATCGCCGGCTTGATGGGGGCCGGCCGCACCGAGCTGGCCAAGAGCATCTTCGGCCGCGCCTATGGCAAGAAGATCACTGGCCAAGCCTTCCTGCACGGCAAGGAAGTGGACCTGTCCACCATCGAGAAGGCCATCGCCAAGGGCATCGCCTACGTCACCGAAGACCGCAAGGGCGATGGCCTGGTGCTGGAAGAAGACATCAAGAAGAACATCTCGCTGGCCAACCTGGGCGGCGTGTCCGAGCGCACCGTCATCGACGAGGCGCGCGAATACAAGATCGCGGCGGACTTCAAGCAGCAGATGCGCATCCGCTGTTCCAGCGTGCTGCAGAAGGTGGTCAACCTCTCCGGCGGCAACCAGCAGAAGGTGGTGCTGTCGAAGTGGCTGTTCTCGCAGCCGGAAGTGCTGATCCTGGACGAACCCACGCGCGGCATCGACGTGGGCGCCAAGTTCGAGATCTACAACATCATCAGCAAGCTGGCCGCCGAGGGCAAGTGCATCATCATGATCTCGTCGGAAATGCCGGAACTGCTGGGCATGTGCGACCGCATCTACGTGATGAACGAAGGCCAGTTCGTGGGCCATCTGCCCAAGGCCGAGGCCACCCAGGAAAACATCATGCGCGCCATCATGCGCAACAAGCGCATCGATGAGCCGGGCCTGTCCAAGGCCGCCTGAACGCAGCAGACCAAGCCGGAGCCAAACCGGCGGCAACTACCATAAAGACCAGAGAGCACCTGAGGAGCAAGACAATGGAGAGCATTGACATGAGCAAGAAACCGGCTGCGGCCGCCGCCGGCGGCGCCGCCGAAAAGAAGGACTACGGCAGCTTCCTGAAGAACAACATGCGCGAGTACGGCATGCTGATGTCGCTGGTGGCCATCATGGCCTTCTTCCAGATCATGACCGACGGCACGCTGATGCGTCCGCTGAACCTGACCAACCTGGTCCTGCAGAACAGCTACATCGTCATCATGGCGCTGGGCATGCTGATGGTCATCGTGGCCGGCCACATCGACCTGTCGGTGGGATCGGTGGTGGGCCTCATCGGCGCCCTGGCGGCCGTGCTGATGGTGGACTACGGCTGGGGCTTCGTGCCCGCATCCATCGTCTGCCTGATCGCCGGCGGCCTGATCGGCGCGGCGCAGGGCTACTGGATCGCCTACTTCAAGATCCCGTCCTTCATCGTCACCCTGGCCGGCATGCTGGTCTTCAAGGGCATGGCGCTGGCGCTGCTGCAAGGCCAGTCCCTGGGCCCCTTCCCGCAGACCTTCCAGATGCTGTCCTCGGGCTTCATCCCTGAACTGACCGGCAACACCACCTTCCGCACCACCTCGCTCATCGTCGGCGTGATCGCGGCCGTGGTGCTGATCCTGGTCAAGCTGCATGGCCGTCGCAAGCAGACCAAGCACGGCATGGAAGATGAACCGGTGCTGTTCTTCCTGCTCAAGAACGGCGTGTTCGCGGCCGCCATCATCGCCTTCAGCTACCTGCTGTCGACCTATCGCGGCATGCCCAACGTGCTCATCATCATGTTTGCGCTGATGGTGCTCTACACCTTCATCACCAGCCGCACTACCCTGGGTCGCCGCGTCTACGCCGTGGGCGGCAACGAGAAGGCGGCCAAGCTGTCGGGCATCAAGACCGAACGCGTATCCTTCTTCACCTTCGTCAACATGGGCGTGCTGGCCGCACTGGCCGGCCTGATCTTCGCCGCTCGCCTGAACACCGCCACCCCCAAGGCGGGCCTGGGCTTCGAGCTGGACGTGATCGCGGCCTGCTTCATCGGCGGCGCTTCGGCCTCGGGCGGTGTGGGCAAGGTCATGGGCGCGGTCATCGGCGCCTTCGTGATGGGCGTGATGAACAACGGCATGTCCATCATGGGCATCGGCATCGACTACCAGCAGATGATCAAGGGCTTCGTGCTGCTCATGGCGGTCTGCTTCGACGTCTACAACAAGAACAAGTAATCCGGATGGCAAAGGCGGGCAGACTGGCCCGCCTTTTACATTGACCTCCGGCTGGACCCTATCCTTTCATTTCCTTCTGTCAGGAATTCAACGATGAGTAGCGACAAAAAAGACAAGAGCCGCACCCTGCGCTCGGCCGGCTGGTTCGGCACCGCCGACAAGAACGGTTTCATGTACCGTAGCTGGATGAAGAACCAGGGCATCCCCGACCACGAATTCCAGGGCAAGCCGGTCATCGGCATCTGCAATACCTGGTCGGAACTGACGCCCTGCAACGCCCACTTCCGCAAGATCGCCGAACACGTGCGGCGCGGCATCATCGAGGCCGGCGGCTTCCCGGTGGAGTTCCCGGTGTTCTCCAATGGCGAATCCAACCTGCGCCCGACCGCCATGCTCACCCGCAACCTGGCCAGCATGGACGTGGAAGAATCGATCCGCGGCAATCCCATCGATGCGGTGGTGCTGCTGACCGGCTGCGACAAGACCACGCCAGCCCTGCTGATGGGCGCGGCCAGCTGCGACGTGCCGGCCATCGTCGTGACCGGTGGTCCGATGTTGAACGGCAAGCACCAGGGCCGCGACATCGGTTCGGGCACGGTGGTGTGGCAGTTGTCGGAACAGGTCAAGGCCGGTGAAATCACCATCCACGACTTCATGGCCGCTGAAGCCGGCATGTCGCGTTCGGCTGGCACCTGCAACACCATGGGCACCGCCTCCACCATGGCCTGCATGGCCGAGTCGCTGGGCGTGTCGTTGCCGCACAATGCAGCGATCCCGGCCGTTGATGCGCGCCGCTATGTTCTCGCGCACTTGTCCGGCATGCGCATCGTCGACATGGTCTGGGAAGGCCTGACCCTGTCCAAGATCCTGACCCGCAAGGCCTTCGAGAACGCCATCCGCACCAACGCCGCCATCGGTGGTTCCACCAATGCCGTGATCCACCTGAAGGCCATCGCTGGTCGCATCGGCGTGGACCTGGAACTGGAAGACTGGACCCGCATCGGCCGTGGCACCCCGACCATCGTCGACCTGCAGCCCTCGGGCCGCTACCTGATGGAAGAGTTCTACTACGCCGGTGGCCTGCCGGCCGTGCTGCGCCGCCTGGGCGAAGCCGATCTGCTGCCGCACAAGGATGCACTGACCGTCAACGGCCAGACCATGTGGGACAACGTCAAGGATGCGCCGATCTACAACGACGAAGTGGTGCGTCCGCTGGCCAAGCCGCTGATCGAAGATGGCGGCATCTGCATCCTGCGCGGCAACCTGGCGCCGCGCGGCGCGGTCTTGAAGCCCTCTGCGGCCACGCCTGAGCTGATGAAGCATCGCGGCCGCGCGGTGGTCTTCGAAGACTTCAACCACTACAAGGAACGCATCAACGATCCCGATCTGGATGTGGACGCCAGCTGCGTGCTGGTCATGAAGAACGTCGGTCCCAAGGGGTATCCGGGCATGGCCGAAGTGGGCAACATGGGCTTGCCGCCCAAGGTGCTGGCCACGGGCGTGAAGGACATGGTGCGTATCTCGGACGCGCGCATGAGCGGCACCGCCTATGGCACCGTGATCCTGCATGTGGCGCCCGAAGCCGCTGCGGGCGGCCCGCTGGGCATCGTCCAGGATGGCGACTTCATCGAGCTCGACGCCTATGCCGGCAAGCTGCAGCTGGACATCAGCGAAGAAGAGATGAAGCGCCGCCTTGAGGCCCGCGCCAAGGTGCTGGCCGAGCGCAAGCCCGAGATGGTCGGCGGCTACCAGTCCCTGTATGTGGACCGCGTGCTGCAGGCCGATGAAGGCTGCGACTTCGACTTCCTGGTCGGCTGCCGTGGCGCGGCCGTGCCCAAGCACTCGCACTGATCTTTCACCCGATATCCCATGGATGAGCCGGTGTCGGCATGACACCGGCGGCAAGGACTTCTCATGAGCAACACTCCCCAGAACGTGCAACTGGCGAGCTTCCCCAGCTTGAAGGGCAAGCGCGTCTTCATCACCGGTGGCGGCACCGGCATTGGCGCGGCCATCGTCGAAGCGTTTGCGCAACAAGGTGCGCATGTGGCTTTCGTCGATATCGCCACCGAAGCCAGCGAAGCGCTGTGCAACGAGGTGGCCGCGGCCGGTCACCCCAAGCCGCTGTTCCGCCATTGCGACCTGCGCGACATCCCGGCTTTCCAGGCCACCATCGCCGAACTGCAAGCCCAGCTGGGCGATTTCGACGTGCTGGTCAACAACGCCGCCAACGACCAGCGCCACAAGCTGGAAGAAGTGACGCTGGAATACTGGAACGACCGCATCGCCATCAATCAGCGCCCGTCCTTCTTCGCCGTGCAGTCGGTGGTGGAGGGGATGAAGCGCCGCGGCGGCGGCTCCATCATCAACTTCAGTTCGATCAGCTGGCACCAGTCCGGCGGCGGCTTCCCGGTCTATACCACGGCCAAGGCCTCGACCCTGGGCTTGACCCGTGGCCTGGCGCGCGACCTCGGTCCGCACAAGATCCGCGTCAATACCGTCACGCCAGGCTGGGTCATGACCGAGCGCCAGATCAAGTTGTGGCTGGACGAAGAGGGCAAGAAGGCCATCGCCCGCAACCAGTGCCTGCAGGGCGACCTGTTGCCGTGGCACCTGGCGCGCATGGTGCTGTTCCTGGCTGCTGACGATAGCGCCATGTGCACCGCGCAGGAATTCATCGTCGATGCCGGTTGGGTCTGATGAAGCAAGGCGGGCGGCCAGGCCTGTCCTGAAAGCGGGACACACTGGCTGAAATTAAAAAAGCGTCGCTGTCTGGCGACGCTTTTTTTCATTGGTGGAGAGAGAAAAACTGAGATATCGGGCGGCGGGCTGTTGTTTTTTTGCAGTTGCTTTTTTTATTTTCGAGTGCAGAAAAATCACGCTACACAAATGGGTGAATCCGGTTTCCAGATTCTCTAATGCTTTCTTACATTTCTTAATAAAACTGCGGGACGCACTGTGGCCTTTTTGCCGCATCATGCGCAAGAAAATTCCTGCTCAGTAAATCATTTTCGCCACTTCGCGGATGGCCTGCAGCACCAGGTTGGCCCCTGGCGAGAGCAGATTGTCCTGGCGCGTGATGATGCCGAAACCCGCCATGCGGCAGGGGAGTTCGATGGGCAGGATGTCCATCAGGCGGGCCTGGGTGTAGTAGCGCGCCACTTCGGTGGGCATGGCGTAGATGAAGTCGGTCTGCTGCAACAGGCTGGTGATGAACAGGATGGCGGTGGTGTCGACCACGTTGGACGGCGGCGCCAGCCCTTGCTCGCGGAACATCTGGTCGCAGCGCGCCCGCAGGATGCTGCCCTTGGGCGCCATGATCCAGGCTTCGCTGGCCAGGTCGGCCAGGCTCAGGTCGGTGCGTGCATGGAAGGGATGTCCCACGCGCGCTACCGCACATATCGGCTCGTCGGCCAGTTCTTCATAGAGCAGGCCGCCGCGCGCCTCGTCGTCGAGGATGCGGCCGATGATGAAGTCCAGCTCGCCGTGCAGCAGGCGCGAGAGCAGGATGTTGCTGCTTTCCACTTCCACGCCGATACGCAGCATCGGCGCCTGTTCCTTGACCCGTGCGATGGCTGGCGGCAACAGCGCCATCGCCGGCGAGAGGATGCCGCCCACGTCGACCTGGCCGGACAGGCCCGACTTGAGCGCCACGATGTCCTCGTGCGCCTTGGACAGGCTGGTCAGCGCCATGCGGGCATGGCGGATCATGGCCTCGCCATAGATGGTGGGCCGCATGCCGCGCGGCAGGCGCTCGAACAGCGCCACGCCCAGCATGTCTTCCAGATCCTTGAGCTGCTTGGAAGCCGCCGGCTGGGTCATGTTGAGCTCGCTGGCGGCGCGGTGGATGTTGCGGGTGTCGTCGAGGGCGATAAGCAGAAGGAGTTGGCGGGTCTTCAATCGCGCCCGCAGAAACCAGTTGGGATCACTGTTTTTCATAAGTCTCCGGGGACCATATTCTGAATTTTTTTTACATAGAATTTTTCTTAGAAATTCATGATATCAAATCGCATATCGGAATTGCTAAAGATTTCATTGGAAAGACATGAACCGAATACTTAGTATCTAGCCACATTCCGGGCTGTACAGGACAAAACAATGACAGTGTCCGGAATGAGCGAAGAGATGGTCGGGCAGCATCAAAACAAAAAGTTGGGAGACCGTAAGGGGTCCGTCAGGATTCACGGGGTCTGAAGTGCAAGCTGCACGACCAAGCCCACCGACGAAAAAAATTTAAACGGCAATATCCACGGAGACTATTCATGAAGCAAGTGAAGCCATCCTTTATTGGAGCAAAGACCCTGTGCGCGCTCGCGCTGATGGGAGCATTCTCGGCACAGGCGCAGGCGCAGACCAGCAGTGTCACCATCTACGGCCGTGTGGTTGCGGGCGTGGATATCATGACCAACGTTCCCAAGACTGATGGCTCTGGCACGACCGGTACGCGTATCCGTGCTGCCAGCAACCAGTGGGGCACCAGCATGATCGGCGTCAAGGGTACGGAAGACCTGGGCGGCGGCACCAATGCCTTCTTCCTGCTGGAATCGGGCTTTGGCTCGACCACCGGCGGCCTGAACGGTACCGACATCAACGGCACCTCGCTGTTCAATCGTCGTTCCTACGTCGGCCTGTCCTCGGCCAATGCCGGCAGCCTGAAGCTGGGTAAGAACCTGTTCATCAACAACGATGTGTGGTTCCTGGACCCGACCGGCCAGCAATGGATCGGTACCGCCAACCTGGTGCGTGGCCGTAACTGGCCCGGCGCCAGCAACGTGATCGAGTACACCACCCCGACCTTCGGCGGCTTCGGTGCGACCGTGCAGACCAGCCTGGGCGAAGCAGCCGGCTCCTTCAGCAAGGGCGGCACCAGCACCAAGTACGGTCGCAAGGACGGCCTGTCCCTGGTGTACCAGAACAATGGTCTGGAACTGCGCGGCATCTATGACGTGATCCGCGATGCCAACGGCCGCTACACCGATGTGTATGACACCTCCAAGGAACTGATCCTGGGCGGTACTTACAAGATCGACAAGCTGAAGATGTTCCTGGGTTACGAAAACCTGCGCGCACCTGACGCCAACACCGCCAGCGGCGTGCCTGATCGCGTGAACCACTACTGGCTGGGTGCGAACTACGACGTCACTCCGCAATTCCAGCTGGTGGGTTCGGTGTTCCACGTCAATGCCAACAACGGCAATGGCAGCGCCAACCTGTTCATGGCCGGTGTGAACTACTTCCTGTCCAAGCGTACCCTGCTGTACGTGGGCGGCGGCACCATGCGCAACGGCAACAACGCCAACTACTCGCTGGAAGCGGACAGCTCCACCGGCGGTGGCAAGGGCACCAATCAGACCGGTGGCTACTTCGGTATCGCCCACTCGTTCTGATGCAATGAATCTGTAGTATCTGTAATCCTTCCTGAGGTGGTCTTGATGTAGTTGAGGGCGGGCGCAAGCCCGCCCTTTTTTCTTGTAGTCCGATGTAGTTCAATGTAGTCCAACGTAGTTCGATCTGTGCCGATGCCGCCGGCAGCACTGCCGCCATCGATAAATTATTTATATTATTTGCAGGGCAAGACGATGAATGTGCAATTGCTGGTGGATGGACATCATGAACTGGGCGAGGGCGTGCTGTGGTGCGACCGCTCGCAATCGGTCTTCTGGACCGACATCCATGCATCGCGCCTGTGGAACCATGATCCGCAAACGGGCCTCACGCGCAGCTGGGGCATGCCCGAGCGGCTGTGCTGCTATGCCTTCACGGCCGATCCCCAGCAGTTGCTGATCGGATTGGAGTCGCGCCTGGCCTTCTTCAATCTATCCACAGGGACGATCGCGCCGATCTGCCGCATCGAGGATGACTTGCCCAGCACGCGCCTCAATGATGGCCGTTGCGATCGCCAGGGTCGTTTCGTCTTCGGCACCCTCAATGAAGACGCAGGTCGCGCGCCCATCGCCAGTTTCTATCGCCTGAATACCGACCTGACGCTGGAGCGTCTGTCCCTGCCCTCCATCGCCATCTCCAACAGCATCTGCTTCAGCCTCGATGGCAAGCTGATGTACCACTGCGATTCCATGGCCGGCAAGATCATGGTCTGTGACTACGATACCGCCAGCGGTGCGGTCGGCGGACAACGCGTCTTCGCCGACGTGGCGCAGCCGGGTGGTCCGGACGGTTCCACCATCGATGCCGAGGGTTATCTGTGGAATGCCCAATGGGGCGGGGCCCGGGTGGTGCGTTATGCGCCTGATGGCCGCATCGACCGTGTCGTCGCCATCCCGACGTCCCAGCCTTCCTGCGTGGCTTTCGGCGGCGCGCAGTTCGACACGCTCTATGTCACCACGGCCCATGAAGGCATGAGCGCTGAGCAACGCGCTGCCGACCCGCAGGCCGGGGCCTTGTTCGCCGTCGCCCTGGCGGACGTGCGCGGCTTGCCCGAGGTGCGCTTCGCCGGCTGAACCCGCGCCGCGCCGGGCTTCACGAGCCGAAGCTGGAATCCCCCATCAGCCGCGACAGCCGCGCTGAAATCTCCTGGACGATGCCTTGCACCTCGTCCAGGCTGGGATTGACCTTCTTGTCGATACGTTCGATGTAGGGCACGTTCAAAGCCGCCAGCATGCGGTTGTTGGCGCCCATGACGGGATAGGAGAGGTTGACCACCCCGCGGATCTGGCGGCTCTCCATGCGTGAATGACCGCGCTTGCGGGTGTCCTCGATCTGGCGCATCAGTTGCGCCGTCTCGATTTCCTGCTCGCCATCCATGCGCACATGGGCCGCCAGCATGGCGGCGCGCTCGGCCTCGTCGCGGAAGGCCAGCAGCACATGGCCCGAGGCGGTATCGGTCAAGCTCACCAAGGCCCCCACTTTGAGCCCGAAGGCCCAGCGTTCGGGACTGTCCACCTGCGCCACCACGATCACGCGACCAGCTTCATAGACCGTCAGGTGCGTCGATTGCACGGCGCGGCTGGCCAGTTCGCGCATGTGGGGCAGGGCGGTGCTGACCAGCGAGCGGATCGGCTGGTGATGATGGGCCAGTTCGAACAGCTTCAGCGAGAGCCGGTAATGGTCATTGTCGGCAATCAGGTAGCCGCGCTGCTCCAGCGTCACCACCATGCGGAAGATCTCATTGACGCTGCGACCCAGCTGGCGCGAGATCTGGTTGAGCGTCAGCATCTGCTCGGAGCGGCTCAGCAGTTCCAGGATATCCAGTCCCTTGTCCAGCGCCGGCGCGGCATAGCGCGTCTTGCCGCTGCTGCTGTCGTCCTCGGCGGCAGCCGTCTGCACGGTGGCGGCGTCGTCCGGATTGATCTTTCTGGTTCTGGGCATGATGGCTTGACTGTCGGACTGAGATGAGGCGACTTTATAAACCACGCTATTTCATTTGTAAAAGAAAATTTTATATATCCATGCTCATTGCCTGGGAGGTATATCAAAATCGATATCGATAAGGTGCGAAACTTCATCGGGCTGGCGCTCTATAGCGGGGATAATCAGGGGTATGCTTCAGTCCTCACAGATGAAATAAGTTTTTATTTGTGAATTGAAAAAGAGGGGCATTGCCCCGGAGACGATAACCGGGCCGGCCGCCAGCAAGGCGGCGGGCCCTGCCGATGGCCCGCCCAGCGCCGATGTTGCCACGATGTCGCTGCAGGCCGGCCCGGCCACACGACAAGAGACTGATGACCAAGATCACTGCCCTGCGCGTGCTCGACGTGCGCTTTCCCACCTCGCAATCGCTGGATGGATCGGATGCGATGAATCCCGATCCGGATTATTCCGCCGCCTATGTCATCCTCGATACCGACAACGCCGCGCTCAAGGGTCACGGCCTGACCTTTACCATCGGGCGCGGCAATGAGATCTGCTGCGCCGCCATCCGCGCCATGGAGCACCTGGTGGTCGGGCTGGAGCTGGAATGGATCGCTGCCGACATGGGACGTTTCTGGCGTCACGTCACCTCCGACAGCCAGCTGCGCTGGATCGGCCCGGACAAGGGCGCGATCCACCTGGCCACCGGCGCCGTGGTCAACGCCGCCTGGGACCTGTGGGCCAAGGCCGAAGGCAAGCCGGTCTGGAAACTGGTGGCCGACATGTCGCCCGAAGAACTGGTGCGCACCATCGACTTCCGCTACATCACCGACTGCATCACGCCCGACGAAGCGCTGGCCCTGCTGCGCGAGAAGGAGGCCGGCAAGGCCGAGCGTCTGCGCGTGCTGGAGCAGGAAGGCTATCCCTGCTACACCACCTCGGCCGGCTGGCTGGGTTATGAGGACGCCAAGCTGCGCCGGCTCTGCCAGGAAGCCATCGACCAAGGCTTCAATCACGTCAAGCTCAAGGTCGGCCGCGACCTGGCCGACGACAAGCGGCGCGTGACCATCGCCCGCGAGGTGCTGGGACCGGAGCGCAAGCTGATGATCGACGCCAACCAGGTCTGGGAAGTGCACCAGGCCATCGACTGGGTCAACCAGCTGGCCTTTGCCCAGCCCTGGTTCATCGAGGAACCCACCTCTCCGGATGACGTCGAAGGACATCGCAAGATTCGTGAAGGCATCGGCGCCGTCAAGGTCGCCACCGGCGAGATGTGCCAGAACCGCGTGCTGTTCAAGCAGTTCATCATGCGCGATGCGATCGACGTGGTGCAGATCGATTCCTGCCGTCTCGGCGGCGTCAATGAAATCCTGGCCGTCATGCTGATGGCCGCCAAGTACGGCAAGGTGGTCTGCCCCCATGCGGGCGGCGTGGGCCTGTGCGAGTATGTGCAGCATCTGTCGATGATCGACTACCTGTGCATCTCCGGCAGCAAGGAGGGGCGCGTGACGGAATACGTGGATCACCTGCACGAGCACTTCGTCGATCCCTGCGTGGTGAAGAACGCCGCCTACATGCCGCCCAGCCGGCCCGGCTTCTCCATCGAGATGAAGCCGCAATCGCTGGAGCAGTACCGCTTCCGCGGCTGAGGCAAGGCCAAGAATACAAAACGATATAAAAGAATACGGAGACTGAATTGGATCTGAACCTGCAAGACAAGGTGGTCATCGTCACCGGCGGCGCCTCCGGCATCGGCGCTGCGATCAGCCTGCAACTGGCTGCGGAAGGCGCCATTCCGGTGGTGTTTGCGCGCAGCGCGCCCGAGTCGCAGTTCTGGGAACGACTCACCGCCGTGCAGCCGCGTGCGGCCCTGTTCCAGCTCGAGCTGCAGGACGATGCGCGCTGCCGCGAGGCCGTGGCCGGGACCATAGAGCGCTTCGGTCGCCTCGATGGCCTGGTCAACAATGCCGGCGTCAATGACAGCGTGGGGTTGGAGGCCGGCCGCGACGAGTTCGTCGCCTCGCTGGAACGCAACCTGATCCACTACTACGTCATGGCCCATTACTGCGTGCCGCATTTGAAGGCCACGCGCGGCGCCATCATCAATGTCTCCTCCAAGACCGCCGTCACCGGCCAGGGCAATACCAGCGGCTATTGCGCTTCCAAGGGCGCGCAGCTCTCACTGACCCGTGAATGGGCCGCCGCCCTGCGCGATGATGGCGTGCGCGTCAACGCCCTGATCCCGGCTGAAGTGATGACCCCGTTGTACGAAAAGTGGATCGCCACCTTCGACCATCCCCAGGAAAAGCTCGACGCCATCACCAGCAAGATTCCCCTGGGCAAGCGCTTTACCACTTCCGAGGAAATGGCGGACATGGCCGTGTTCCTGCTCTCGGAGCGGTCTTCGCATACCACCGGGCAGTGGATCTTCGTCGATGGGGGCTATACCCATCTCGACCGCGCCCTGACCTGAGGCAGCCATGCGCAGCGTACTGGCCCTGGACCTCAAGGATGACGCCGAGCTGATCGCCCAGTACGAGGCGCATCATCGACGCATCTGGCCGGAGATCGCCCGGCATCTGCGGCAACATGGCGTGACCGCGATGGAAATCTATCGTTTGGGCACGCGCATGATGATGATCATGGAGACCGACGACGCCGTCTTCGATGCCGCCGCCATGGCGGCGGCGACGGCGGACGATCCCAAGGTCCGCGAATGGGAAGAACTGATGTGGCGCTTCCAGGCCCCCACGCCATGGACGCCGACGGGGCAGAAGTGGATACCCATGACGCGCATCTTCGATCTGGCCGGGCAAGCAGGTGAAGAAGATCAGGAAGACTAAGTTTTCCCGGTCGTTTCTGTTAGTCTTCAGTGATGACACTGTTAGTTAGTCCGCGAGACAGCGTCCACTGATGAAAGCAAGGCCGGTCCACCGGCACAGCGGCCGCAGAGCCGCGTCAAGAATGGTCCATCGTGGCCCGCAATGCATCCGAGGTGAGCATGCAAGAAGATAAAGAGACAAGCACCACCGGCGTGGCGGCGAGTTCCTCGTCCTCCGTTCCGGTCATCGCGCTGCGCAATGTGTGCAAGCGTTTTCCTGGCGTGCTGGCGCTGGACAACTGCCAGTTCGAACTGGCCGCCGGCGAGGTCCACGCCCTCATGGGCGAGAATGGCGCCGGCAAGTCCACGCTGATGAAGATCCTCTCCGGGGTCTACCAGCGCGACAGTGGCGACATCCTGCTCGACGGCAAGCCGGTGGAGATCACCGAGCCGCGCCAGGCGCAGGCGCTGGGCATCGGCATCATCCATCAGGAACTGAACCTGATGAACCACCTCTCGGCGGCCCAGAACATCTTCATCGGCCGCGAGCCGCGCAAGGCCATGGGCCTGTTCATCGACGAGGACGAACTCAATCGCCAGGCCGCGGCCATCTTCGCCCGCATGCGGCTGGACATGGACCCCTCCACCCCGGTGGGCGAGCTCACCGTGGCGCGCCAGCAGATGGTGGAAATCGCCAAGGCGCTGTCCTTCGACTCGCGCGTGCTGATCATGGATGAGCCGACCGCGGCGCTCAACAACGCCGAGATCGCCGAGCTGTTCCGCATCATCCGCGACCTGCAGGCGCAGGGCGTGGGCATCGTCTACATCTCGCACAAGATGGACGAGCTGCGCCAGATCGCCGATCGCGTCAGCGTCATGCGCGACGGCAAGTACATCGCCACCGTTCCCATGCAGGAGACCTCCATGGACACCATCATCTCCATGATGGTCGGTCGCGCCCTCGATGGCGAGCAACGCATCCCGCCCGACACGTCCCGCAATGACGTGGTGCTGGAAGTGCGCGGCTTGAATCGCGGCCGCGCCATCCGCGATGTGAGCTTTACGCTGCGCAAGGGCGAGATCCTTGGCTTTGCCGGCCTGATGGGCGCGGGCCGCACCGAAGTGGCGCGCGCCATCTTCGGCGCCGATCCGCTGGAGGCGGGCGAGATCATCATCCACGGCGGCAAGGCCGTCATCAAGTCGCCCGCTGACGCGGTGGCCCATGGCATCGGCTACCTGTCAGAAGACCGCAAGCATTTCGGCCTGGCCGTGGGCATGGATGTGCAGGCCAATATCGCCCTCTCCAGCATGGGCCGCTTCACCCGGGTCGGCTTCATGGACCAGCGCGCCATCCGCGAGGCCGCACAGATGTACGTACGCCAGCTGGCCATCAAGACGCCATCGGTGGAACAGCAGGCGCGCCTGTTGTCAGGCGGCAACCAGCAGAAGATCGTGATTGCCAAGTGGCTGCTGCGCGATTGCGACATCCTCTTCTTCGACGAGCCCACACGCGGCATCGACGTCGGCGCCAAGAGCGAAATCTACAAGTTGCTCGACGCCCTGGCCGAACAGGGCAAGGCCATCGTCATGATCTCTTCGGAACTGCCCGAGGTCCTGCGCATGAGCCATCGCGTGCTGGTGATGTGCGAAGGGCGCATCACCGGAGAACTGGCGCGCGCCGACGCCACCCAGGAAAAGATCATGCAACTGGCCACCCAGCGCGAATCGGCCGTGGCCAGCTGAGGCCGCCCACGCCCCCCATACTAGACCCGAGACGATCATGGCAAACAACATCCACTCCGCCACTTCCGCATCCACCACCATGGCCAATACCGCTTCCGCCCAGGGCCTGCGCGCCCGCCTGTTCAACCCGGCCGCGCGCCAGAAGCTGCTGGCCTTTGCCAGTCTCTTGCTGATGATCCTGTTCTTCAGCTTCGCCTCGCCCAACTTCATGGAGGTGGACAACCTGGTCAGCATCCTGCAATCGACCGCTGTGAACGGCGTGCTGGCCATTGCCTGCACCTACGTCATCATCACCTCCGGCATCGACTTGTCGGTGGGCACCATGATGACCTTCTGCGCCGTCATGGCCGGCGTGGTGCTGACTAACTGGGGCATGCCGCTGCCGCTGGGCATCGCCGCCGCCATCTTCTTCGGCGCGCTCTCGGGCTGGATTTCCGGCATGGTGATCGCCAAGCTGAAGGTGCCGCCCTTCATCGCCACGCTGGGCATGATGATGCTGTTGAAGGGCCTGTCGCTGGTGATCTCCGGCACCCGTCCGATCTACTTCAACGATACCGAAGGCTTCTCGGCCATCGCCCAGGATTCGCTGATCGGCGACCTCATTCCCTCGCTGCCCATTCCCAATGCGGTGCTGATCCTGTTCCTGGTGGCCATCGGCGCGTCCATCATCCTCAACAAGACCGTGTTCGGCCGCTATACCTTTGCCCTGGGCAGCAATGAAGAGGCGCTGCGCCTGTCGGGCGTGAAGGTGGATTTCTGGAAGGTCGCCGTCTATACCTTCTCCGGCGCCATCTGCGGCATTGCCGGCCTGATCATCGCCTCGCGCCTGAACTCGGCGCAACCGGCGCTGGGCCAGGGCTATGAGCTCGATGCGATCGCTGCCGTGGTCATCGGCGGCACCTCGCTCTCCGGCGGCACCGGCACCATCCTGGGCACCATCATCGGCGCCTTCATCATGAGTGTGCTGGTCAATGGCCTGCGCATCATGTCGGTGGCGCAGGAATGGCAGACCGTGGTGACCGGCGTGATCATCATCCTGGCGGTGTATCTGGACATCCTGCGCCGCCGTCGTCGTGCATGAACCTGTGGTAGCAACAAAGGCATTCCAACCCCGCCGGCATCGCCAAGGGCCGGCACTCCATCATCGATAACAAAAGGAGACTTACCGTGTTCAAGAACAAGTTACTGGGCGCTGCCCTGGGCCTGGCTTTCGCGATGGGCGCCTCGGCTGCGCAAGCGCAGGAAGCCTATATTCCGCTGATCTCCAAGGGCTTCCAGCACCAGTTCTGGCAAGCCGTGAAGGCCGGGGCCGACCAGGCTGGCAAGGACTACAAGGTCAAGGTCACCTTCGAAGGCCCCGAGACCGAAGCCATGGTGGACAAGCAGATCGACATGCTCTCCGCCGCCCTGGCCAAGAAGCCGCAGGCCATCGGCTTTGCCGCGCTCGACAGCAAGGCCGCCATCCCGCTGTTGAAGAAAGCCCAGGCCGCCAAGATCCCGGTGGTGGCCTTTGACTCGGGCGTGGATAGCGACATCCCGGTCACCACCGCCACCACTGACAACCGCGCCGCCGCCGCCCTGGCCGCCGACAAGATGGCCGAGCTGGTCGGCAAGGAAGGCGAAGTCGCCGTGGTCGCGCACGACCAGACCAGCCGCACCGGCGTGGACCGCCGTGATGGCTTCCTGGAACGCATCAAGTCCGCCTATCCCAAGATCAAGGTGGTCAGCGTGCAGTACGGCGCAGGCGACCAGTTGAAGTCCACCGAGGTGACCAAGTCCATCCTGCAGGCCTATCCCAAGATCAAGGGCATCTTCGGCACCAACGAAGGCTCGGCCATCGGCGTGGTCAATGGCGTCAAGGAAATGAAGCGCAAGATCATCATCATCGGCTATGACTCGGGCAAGCAGCAGAAGGATGCTATCCGCGAAGGCATCATGGCCGGCGCCATCACCCAGAACCCGGTCGGCATTGGCTACAAGACCGTGGAAGCGGCCGTGAAGGCGATCAAGGGCGAGAAGCTGCCCAAGGTCATCGATACCGGCTTCTACTGGTATGACAAGAGCAATATCGACGACGCCAAGATCGCCGCCGTGCTGTACGACTGATCGCGCAGCGCTGATCTGTCCGGGCGTCGCCAGCGGCGACGCCTTATTTTTTGAACCCGTAACAGTTAGTTTTCAGCAGTGCAGGACTAACAATTTCTCCCACAGCTCCCGGAACCGTCCATCATGAAGCCGCCCCGCATCGACGCCCACCAGCATTTCTGGTTCTATCAGCCACAGGCCTATCCCTGGATAGGCGCGGGCATGGAGCTGCTGGCCTGCGACCGCACTCCCGGCCAGTTGCAGCCGCTCCTGGACGCCGAAGGGCTGGGCCAGTCCATCGCCGTGCAGGCCCGCGCGGGCCGTGAGGAGACCGGCTTCCTGCTGGAACTGGCGCGGGGGAACCGCCGCATTGCCGGCGTGGTGGGCTGGGAAGACCTGGCCTCGCCGCATCTGGCGGCCAATGTGGAGCGCTGGGGGCGCGACAAGCTGGTGGGTTTCCGTCACCAGTTGCAGGATGAGGCCGACGTCGGCGGCTGCGTCGATGCGCCAGCCTTCAATGCCGGCGTGGCCTGGCTGCAGCGGCAGGGGATGGTGTACGACGTGCTGGTCTATGCGCGCCAGATGGCCGAGGTGCAGGCCTTCTGCGCCCGCCACGACCGTCACTGGCTGGTGCTGGATCACCTGGGCAAGCCGGCCCTGACCGAGTTCGGCCGGGGCGATACCGCTTTCGAGGGATGGCAACGCCAGTTGCGCGCCCTGGCGGCCTTGCCGCATGTGGCCTGCAAGCTCTCGGGCCTGGTCACCGAGGCCGACTGGCAGCGCGGTCTGCGCCAGAAGGATTTCGACAACATCAGCCTGTGCCTGGATACCGCGCTGGAAGCCTTCGGTCCGCAGCGCCTCATGTTCGGTTCGGACTGGCCGGTGTGCCTGCTGGCCGCTTCCTATGCCAAGGTGGCCGGCGTGGTCAGGGAGTGGGCCGCGACCCGCTTGTCGGCGGCCGAGCAAGAGCTGTTGTGGGGCGCGACCGCAGCGCGCTGCTACGGCCTGGCCTGAGAGGATGGGGCGCCGCGTTCAGCGCGGCGCATCCTGCTCGAAGCCCTTGAAGGCCACGTGCAGCATGTACTTGATGATGTCTTCGTTGCCCATCTTGCTGAATTTCTGCAGGTAATCCACCGCCGGATCGCAGGTCCGGGCGTAGTAGCTGTACAACACCACATCGCTGGGCAGGGCGGCGTCGAGTTCGCCGGCCTTCTGCGCCTCCTTCACCAGCTTCTCCAGCTGGCCGTTGAGCTTCAACACCCGCATCACATACTTGACGTTGCGCATGAGCATGTCCCGCACCGGCGCGCTGGTGGAGGGCAGGAAGGGCAGGCCGCCCTCCAGCCGCACGCGCAGCGCCCATTCCAGCATCGCCTCGAGCTTGTCGCGCGCCCCGGCAATGTGCTCCAGCTGGGCCAGCTGATCGATGGCGCCATCGATCAAGCGGATCATGGTCTCGCCGATCAGCTCTTCCTTGGACTTGAAATGCTTGTACAGGCTGGGTTTGGAGATGCCCACGGCGCCTGCCACATCGTCCATGGTCATCAGGTCATAGCCCTTGCTGCCCAGCACCGAAGTGGCGGCGTCGAGGATGGCGTTCTCGCGCAGCTTGAAAGCCTGGTCCTTGAAGCTCAGTTTTCCGAAAATACTCATTGGTAGCTTTAGTTACTAATTAGTAGATTTTATTTTTCTTTGGTAGTAATCTTAGCACCTAAATTGCTGATGAGCGGCGCAAATACCTTGAAAAAAGCCATCCGGCGGGGCCGCCGGACTCATCAGCCGGGTCGCCGGTGGCGGCACAGCATCCAGAGAGAAGAGGCGGACAGCTTTCATGATTCCAACAGGACAACGCATTGCCGTCATCGGCGCCGGGATTTCCGGTCTGGCCAGCGCCTACCTGCTGGCGCGCCAGCACCAGGTGGTGCTCTACGAGGCCGCGCCGACCCTGGGCGGCCACGCCAATACGGTGGACATCGCCCCGGAAGGCGTGCCCTTTGCCGTCGATACGGGTTTTCTGGTCTTCAATGACTGGACCTATCCCAACCTGATCGCCCTGTTCAAGGAACTCAAGGTCGAGACCTACGACACCGACATGTCCTTCGGCGTGTCGATGGACCAGGGCCAGTTCGAATGGGCCGGCACCAATCTCGATACCGTCTTCGCCCAGCGCAAGCGCCTGCTGCAACCTGCCTTCCTGGGCATGCTGCGCGACATCCTGCGCTTCAACCGCGCCGCCCACGCCAACCTGGCGGCCTGCGAAGGCCGTCCGGTGAGCCTGCGGCAATTGCTCAGGGAAGGCGGCTATGGCGCGCTCTTCAGCGACGCCTACCTGATCCCCATGGCGGCGGCGATCTGGTCCAGTTCGCCTGCGGACATCCTGGATTTCCCGGCGGCGACCTTCCTGCGCTTCTGCATCAACCATGGCTTGCTGCAGGTGAACAACCGTCCGCGCTGGCGCACCGTGCGCAACGGCTCGCGCGAATACGTGCGGCGCATCGCCGCCACCCTGGATGACGTGCGCCTGGGCAGCCGCCTGGAGAGCGTGGTGCGCAACGAACAGGGCGTGCTGGTGCGTAGCGCCGGCCCCGCGCCGCGCGAAGAACAGTTCGACGCGGTGGTCTTCGCCACCCATGCACCGCAGACGCTGGCCTTGCTGCAGGACGCCACCATCGAGGAACACCAGGTGCTCTCGGCCGTACGCTACCAGGCCAATACCGCGTGGCTGCACAGCGATATCTCGCTCATGCCGCAGCGGGAGAAGGTCTGGTCGGCCTGGAACTACCTCGGTTCGCGCAAGGACGATGGCAGCCGCGCCGTCTGCGTGAGCTACTGGCTCAACCGCCTGCAGGACCTGCCTTGCCGTAGCGATGTGGTGCTCACGCTCAATCCGCCGCAGCCGCCCAATCCGGCCACGGTCATGGGTCGCTTCGACTACGAACATCCGGTCTTCGACCAGCCCGCCATCGACGCCCAGCGCCGCCTGCCGCACCTCCAGGGACGCCATCGCGCCTGGTTCGCCGGCGCCTGGACCGGCTATGGCTTCCACGAAGACGGCCTCAAGTCGGCCCTGCGCGTGATCAAGGACTTCGGCGTGCTGCCGGATTGGGCGTCCCTATGAGCAACGTCCAGCCATCCCGCCCCGCGCCGGCGCTGCTGTTGAGCGGGCAGGTGATGCACCAGCGCCTGCGCCCGGTGCTGCACAAGTTCGTCTATCCGGTGTTTTGCGTGCGCCTGGATCTGGCGCGCCTGGCCGAGGCCGGCAATGCCTGGTTTGGCGTAGATCGTCGCCGCCTGATGTGCGTGCGCACGCGTGACTATGGCCCGCGCAATGGCAGCGACCTGATGCAATGGGTGCGCGGGCATCTGCAACAGGCCGGCCTGCCCGACGATGGCGCGATCTGGCTGCAGACGTTCCCGCGCCTGTTCGGCTTTGTCTTCAATCCGGTCAGTTTCTTCCTCTGCCATGACCGCGAAGGCCGCTTGCGCGCCGTGCTGGCCGAGGTCAACAACACTTTCGGCGAGACCCAGCATTACCTGCTCTCGGCCCCTGGCCAAGGCGTCATCGACGAGCACACGCGCCTGGTCTGCGACAAGCTGATGCATGTCTCGCCCTTCTGCGAAGTGCGCGGCTTCTATCGCTTCCGCTTCCGCGACCAGCCGCGGCGCGGCCAGGCGGACCAGCACACCGCCTTCGTCGGCATCGATTACTACGACCACGGCCAGCCCGCCGAGGTGCTCCAGGGCCTGCAACCACTGATGCGCACCTCCATCGGCGGTCATCTGCAGCCCCTGACCGCGGCCTCAGCCTTCGCTGCGCTCTGCGCGCAGCCGCTGCTCACGCTGGGCGTGGTCGCCCGTATCCACTGGCAGGCCTTGCTGTTGTGGCGCAAGCGCGTGCCCTGGTTCAGCAAGCCCGAACGCGCAGCCGCCGCAGGACCTACAACTGGAAAGGAAACCCTATCGTGAACCGCAGCCCCGCTTTGCAGACTACTGGCCGGCGTGCCGGACCGATTTCGGCGCGCCTGTTCCTGGCCATGCTGGAACGCCTCAGCCACGGCCACCTCGAACTGATCACGCCGCACGGCACCACGCTGACCTTCGGCGATCTGCGCCAGCCGCCCAGTGCGCAACTGCGCATCCTCGACTGGCGCGCCTGTGGCGCCATCCTGCGTGCCGGCGACATCGGCTTCGGCGAGGCCTACGGCCATGGCTGGGTCGATACGCCGGATCTGGCTGCGCTCTTGCGCCTGGCCATGCGCAATCGCCAGGTGCTTTCCAGTGCTGTCGAAGGGGGATGGCTAGCCTCGTGGTGGTATCGCCTGCGCCACCTGCTGCGTTCCAACACGCGCAGCGGCAGCCGTCGCAACATCCATGCGCACTACGATCTGGGCAATGATTTCTACCGCTTGTGGCTGGACCCCACCATGAGCTATTCCAGCGCCATCTTCAGCGCGCCCGGCCAGAGCCTGGAGCAGGCCCAGGCCGCCAAGTACCAGCGCATCGTCGACCAGCTGGGCCTGCGCGCCGGTGACCGCGTGCTGGAGATCGGCTGCGGCTGGGGCGGTTTTGCCGAGCATGCGGCGCGCCTGGGCATCCGCGTGCATGGCGTGACGATCTCGCCGGCGCAACTGGCCTATGCCCAAGAACGCATGCGCACCCAGCAGCTCGATCATCTGGCCCACCTGGAACTGTGCGACTACCGCGACCTCGATGGCCAGTACGACGCCATCGTCTCCATCGAGATGTTCGAGGCCGTGGGCGAGCGCTTCTGGCAGACCTATTTCGATACCGTCTGCGCGCGCCTGAAAGCGGGCGGGCAGGCGCTGATCCAGTCCATCACCATCGAGGAGGCCGTCTTCGAGCGTTACCGCGACAGTGCAGACTTCATCCGCGAATTCATCTTCCCCGGCGGCATGCTGCCCAGCCACGAGCGCTTCTCGCGCTGCGCCCAGCGCGCCGGGCTGGCCACGCGCGAGCGCTTCCACTTCGGCCGCGACTACGCCGAAACCCTGCGCCGCTGGCATGACAGCTTCCTGGCCCAGCGCGAGACGATTGCCGCGCAAGGTTTCGATGAGCGCTTCCGTCGTCTCTGGCAGCTGTATTACGTGTTCTGCGAAGTCGGCTTCGACGAAGGCCAGACCGATGTGGTGCAGTTCCTCTTGCACAAGGAGTGAGTCATGCAGATCAAGCTGATGCGCCAGGGCCTGCCCGCGCAACTGTGGCACTGGATGGGGCTGGCGCTGCTGGCGCTGGTCCTGGGCGGCTGCGCCTCGCAGCAATTGTCGGACTATGCCGGCAAGACACCGGTATTCGATCCGGCCGTCTTCTTCAAAGGCCGCACTGAAGCCTGGGGCATGTTCCAGAAGCGCGGCGGTGAAGTGGCGCGGCGCTTCCATGTGGTGGTGACGGGCAGCGTCGAGGGCAATACGCTCACGCTGGACGAGCGCTTCCGCTACGACGACGGCGAAACCCAGACCCGCGTCTGGACCCTGGTGCGCCAGCCCGACAACAGCTGGCGCGGCCGTGCCGGCGACGTCATCGGCGAGGCCATCGGCCAGACCGCCGGCAATGCGCTGCACTGGAACTACACGCTGCTGCTGCCAGTGGGCGAGAAGCAATATGAAATGCAGATGGATGACTGGATGTACCAGATGGATGAGCGCACCCTCATCAATCGCACCAGCATGAGCAAGTTCGGCATCGAAGTCGGCCAGGTCACCCTGTTCTTCCGCAAGGAGGGCGCATGAGCACGCACACCCGTCCGCTGCCCAAGGCAGCTCCGCAGGACAAGACCCCGCCCTCGCGTACGGCCGTGCTGTTCGGCCCCATGAATGAACCCATGGCCGACCTGCGCGGACGGCGCATCTGGCTCATCGGCGCCTCCAGCGGCATCGGCGCCGAACTGGCGCGCCAGGCGCTGGCGGCAGGCGCCCGCGTGGCGCTGTCGGCGCGCCGCGCGGAGGTGCTGGAAGAAGTGGCCGGCGCCCATCCGGAGGCCTTCATCGCGCCGCTGGACGTGCTCTGCCACGATGCCTGGCGCGACCAGCACGCGCGCATCGTCGAAGCCTTCGGCGGCGTGGACCTGCTGATCTTTTGCGCCGCCAGGTATCGTCCTGAACGCAGCTGGGAAGTGCAGGAAGACGAGGCCGAGCACACCATCCGCACCAACCTGGCCAGCGTCTATTCGGCGCTGGGCGCAGCGCTGCCGGATATGCTGGCGCGCGGCAGCGGCGGCATTGCCCTGGTGGCCAGCGTGGCCGGTTACGTCGGCTTGCCGGGGGCAACCGTGTATGGGCCGGGCAAGGCGGCGCTGATCAACCTGGCGGAAATTCTCTATAGCGATCTGCGGCCCAAGGGCGTCAATGTCTATCTGGTCAATCCCGGCTTCGTCAAGACCGACCTGACCGACAAGAACGACTTCACCATGCCCGCCCTGCAGACCCCGCAGCAGGCCGCCAGCGCGATCTGGCGCGGCATCGGCGAAGGCCGCTTCGAGATCCATTTCCCCTTGCGCTTCACGGCCTGGCTGAAGCTGTTGCGGATATTGCCGTTCCGCTTGCGCTTCATGCTGTTCCAGCGCTTCCTGCTGAGCTGATGATGAGCCACCTGGACCGCTTGCTGCAGTGGTATGGCGCGCTGGAGCGCAGCAGCCTGGAACGCATCGGCGAATTCTATGCACCCGAGGCGATCTTCAAGGACCCCTTCAACGACATCAAGGGTCTACGCTCGATCCGCCGCATCTTCGAGCACATGTTCGAGACCACGGACGATCCGCGTTTCGTGATCCTGGAGCAGATGGGGCAGGGCGATCAGGGTTTTGCCACCTGGCGCTTCGAGTTCCGTCTCAAGGGACGTTTCTATACCGTGCTGGGGGCCACGCATTTCCGCTTCGATGAAGCCGGCCTGGTCAGCGAGCACCGTGATTACTGGGACGCCGCCGAAGAGCTGTGGCAGAAGCTGCCGCTCATCGGCGGGCCGGTGAAGTGGTTGCGAGGGAAGTTCAGGGCGGCTTAGTCAGTCGTACTCGGACTCCAGAACGCCTGCTTCACCGCCGGCAAGGCCAGCAGGCGCTCGACCAGGGCGTCGAGCTCATCGCCATCCACGGAGGTGGCGGCCAGCGTGGCCTCGATCTCCACTTCATCGTCGGTGAAGGGCCGCACTTCCAGGTCGTGCGTAGGATGGCGGCTCTGTTCCAGCATGTCGGTCACGGCCGCCAGTACGCGCTTCTGGTGCGCGCTCTCCACGATCAGGTGCAGGGTATTGGTCACTTCCACCGACGGCACATCCAGCGGCTTGCGGTTGATGGTGTTGACCACCGGGCGCAGCAGCGTATTGGCGGCCAGCACGAAGATGGTGGCCAGGATCGCTTCCAGGATCAGGTCCGCGCCAGCTGCCGCCCCCACCGCCGCCGAGCCCCACAGCGTGGCCGCCGTATTGATGCCGCGCACATTGCCTTCTTCGCGCATGATCACGCCCGCGCCCAGGAAACCCACCCCCGACACCACATAGGCCACCACATGCACCGCCCCCTCGTGGCCGGCCAGGCGATTGGCCATGTCCACGAAGACGGCTGCGCCCAGGGCCACCAGCACATTGGTGCGCAGGCCGGCAGTACGTTGCCGGTACTGGCGTTCCAGACCGATGAGGCCGCCCAGGATGAAGGCGGCGGTCAGGCTGATGAAGGTGTCCAGCAGGGAATTGAGGTTGATGTTGTTGAGGATTTCCATGGGTTCCGGCAGATCTTGTTGCAATGGGATGGCGCAATGGTGCGCGATGATGCCGCATCAATGCAACAAGCACATGACAAATCCACGGATGCCGGGCAGGGGTGTTGGTGCTGGGCATCATCTGGCGATTCTCATCGCATGATCGCGCAAAAAAGTATCAGCCGGCCTGCATTGGTGATGTAGAAACCGCCGCCAGAGGCGCACTAAGATGCTGCAAACGGGAGAAACGGCAAAACCTCATTGCGCAGTTTTCCACGACAAAAATGCTCTCGATCGAGAGGAGACACGATGCAGCCCGACCTGGAACTGGTCCATATCCGCAAGGGCGAATCCTTTGCGGCATGGATGCACGGCTACCCTTTTCGTACCGTGCGCTGGCATTACCATCCGGAATACGAGATCCACCTGGTGGTGGCGACCTCGGGACGCTTCTATGTGGGCGATCACATCGGCGACTTCGCCCCCGGGCAACTGGTGATGACCGGCCCCAACCTGCCGCAGAACTGGATTTCCGACATCGCTGCCGATGAGATGGTGCCGGTGCGCTCGCTGGTAATCCAGTTTCCCGAGCAACTGGTGGACCAGTGCGCGGCCAGCATTGCCGAGATGGAAGCGATCATGCCCTTGCTGGAACGCAGCCATCGCGGCCTGCTCTTCGATGCCGCGACCAGCGAGACGGTGCGCCCGCTGATGCAGCGCCTGATCGACCAGCGCGGACTCAAGCGACTGGCGCTGTTCTGGGAACTGCTGGATGTGCTGGCCAACGCCCCCGAGCCGGAAGTGCTGGCCAGCCTGTCCTACAAGCTCGACCTGTCGGGTGTGAACAGCAGCGGCCTCAATCGCGCCATCGCCTACCTGCGCGAACATCTCACCGACGATATCGGCGAACAAGACCTGGCCGATATGGTGGGGCAGAACCTGAGCAGCTTCTCGCGCGCCTTCAAGCGCCATACCGGGACCACGCTGGTGCGCTACAAGAACCAGCTGCGCGTGGACCTGGCCTGCCTGGCCCTGTTGACGCGGCCGCAGGCGCGTATCACCGATATCTGCTACGAGACGGGGTTTTCCAACCTGTCCAATTTCAACCGCCATTTCCACAAGATCAAGGGCATGTCGCCCTCGGAGTTCCGCAATACCTTTGCCAGCAATGGCTTGTTTGCCGCTACCGGATAGCTGCAGCCACATCCAGAAATAAATCATTTTCCTTTACGGAAAAACGCATTCAGGAAAGTCCCCGCTTTCCGGAACAGGACAGGTGTTGCCTGTCGCCCCCAACGAGCCATTCCGCCATAGCGCGAACGACCCACCACCAACAACAATGGAGACTGCAATGAAGAAAGCACTGATCGCACTGGCCCTCACCACACTGGCTGCCGCCCCGGCGATGGCGCAGGAGGTGAGCAAGCTCAAGATAGGCATGAGCTTCCAGGAAATGAACAATCCCTATTTCGTCTCGATGAAGAAGGCCCTGGACGAGGCCGCCAAGTCGCTGGGCGCCAAGGTGATCGCCACCGATGCGGCCCATAACGTGGCCAAGCAGATCGCCGACATCGAAGACATGCTGCAACAGAATATCGACATCCTGCTGATCAACCCGACCGACTCGGCCGGCGTGGAAGCAGCGGTGAAGGCGGCCAAGGCGCGCAACGTCATCGTGGTGGCGGTCGACGCCAATGCCTCTGGTCCGGTGGATATGTTCGTCGGTTCCAAGAACAAGGACGCCGGCTACCAGTCCTGCCGTGCGCTGGCCGACGCCATCGGCGGCAAGGGCGAGGTGGCCATCCTCGACGGCATTCCGGTGGTGCCCATCCTGCAACGCGTGGAAGGCTGCAAGCAAGCCCTGGCCGAGTACAAGGACATCAAGCTGGTCGCCACCCAGAACGGCCGCCAGGACCGCTCGGTGGCGCTGGGCGTGGTGGAGAACATGATCCAGTCGCGTCCCAATCTGAAGGGCATCTTCTCGGTCAATGACGGTGGCGCGATGGGCGCCTTGGCGGCCATCCAGGGCAGCGGCAAGGATATCAAGCTGACCTCGGTGGATGGCGCGCCCGAGGCGGTCAAGGCCATCGCCGACGGCGGCCCCTTCGTCGAGACCACGGCCCAGTTCCCGCGTGACCAGGTGCGCGTGGGCCTGGCCATGGCGCTGGCCAAGAAGTGGGGCGCGCGCGTGGTGCCCAAGGAAGTGCCCATCGATGTGATGCCGGTGACCAAGAAGAACGCCGCTGGCTTCAGCTGGTAAGACGCAGGCGCGGCGGCTATCCGGCGATGGCGGGCCGCGCCTTTCATTTCCCTGATGGAGGCTGCCATGCTCCAACTGACTGGCATCAAGAAGAACTTCGGCCCGGTGACGGTACTGCGCGGCGTGGACCTCGAGGTGCGCGCCGGCGAAGTGCATGCCCTGCTGGGCGAGAACGGCGCGGGCAAGTCGACGCTGATGAAGATCCTGTGCGGCATCGTCCGGCCCGACGCCGGTGAGATCCGCATCGACGGCCAGCCCTGCCGTTTCGACAGCTACCGCGCCGCCATTGCGGGCGGGGTGGGGGTGGTGTTCCAGGAATTCTCGCTGATCCCCTATCTGGACGCGGTGGACAACATGTTCCTGGCGCGCGAACTGCGCAGCCGCTGGGGTTGGCTGCAGCGCGCCGCCATGCGGCGGCGGGCGCAGGAGATCATCGGCCAGCTGGGCGTGGCGATCCCGCTCGATGTGCCCGTGTGCAAGCTCTCGGTGGCGCAGCAGCAGTTCGTGGAGATCGCCAAGGCGCTGGCCCTGGACGCCCGCATCCTGGTGCTGGACGAACCCACGGCCACGCTGACCCCGGCCGAGGTGGAGCATCTCTTTGCGGTCATGCGCAGCCTGCGCGCGCAGGGGGTGGCGATCATTTTCATCTCGCACCACCTGGAAGAAATCTTCGAGATCTGCGACCGCATCACGGTGTTGCGCGATGGCGCCTACGTGGCTACCTGCGCCACCGCTGAAGTGGACCAGGCGCGGCTGGTGGAGATGATGGTGGGGCGACGCATCGAGAACTGCTTCCCGCCCAAGCCGGCCAAGGGGGGTGAGGGTGAGGGCGAGGTGGTGCTGGAAGTGCATGCGCTGCAGCTCAGACGCCAGGCGCCGGTGTCGCAATTCCAGTTGCGGCGGGGCGAGATACTCGGCTTTGCCGGACTGGTCGGTTCGGGCCGCACCGAGACCGTGCTGGCCATGCTGGGCGCGCATGCCGCGCTGAGCTGCAAGCTCTCCATGCATGGCGTGCCGTTGCGCTTTGCCGATCCGGCCCAGGCGCTGCAAGCGGGCATCGGCTTGTTGCCCGAGAGTCGCAAGGAGCAGGGCCTGATCACCAGCTTTTCCATCCTGCACAACGTCTCGTTGAACAACTATGGCAAGTATCGCCTGGGCGGCCTGTTCCTGGACCGGCGGCGCGAGCAGCAGGCCACCGAGGCCGCCATGCAGCGCGTGCGGGTCAAGGCGCCGGGGGCGCAGGTGCGGGTCGATACGCTCTCCGGCGGCAACCAGCAGAAGGTGGTCATTGCACGCTGGATCAACCACGCCATGAAGGTGCTGATCTTCGACGAGCCCACCCGCGGCATCGACGTCGGCGCCAAGTCCGAGATCTACCAGCTCATGCGCGAGTTCACCGCGCAGGGCTATTCCATCCTCATGATTTCTTCCGAGTTGCCGGAGGTGGTCGGCATGGCCGATCGCGTCTGCGTATTCCGGGGCGGCGGCATCGTCGCCACCCTCGAGGGCGAAGCCGTCAACGCCGAAGAGATCATGACCCATGCCACCACCGGGAGAATCCGCCATGCCGCATGACGCCAACGCACTGCCCGCAGCCTCGCTGCACACCGCCGCCAGCGCCCGCTGGCGCAGCCTGATCCATTCGCCGCTGGCGCTGCCCTTGGCCGGGCTGGTGGTGGTGTCGCTGCTCATGGGGCTGGCCTCGGACAATTTCTTCACCCTCTCCAACTGGTTCAATGTGCTGCGCCAGGTGTCCATCGTCGGCATCCTGGCCGTGGGCATGAGCTTTGTCATCCTCACTGGCGGCATCGATCTCTCGGTGGGCGCGGCCATGGCGCTGGCCGGCACGATCTCGGCCGGACTCATCGTCAACAGCGGCCTGCCCGCGCCGCTGGCGTTGCTGTGCGGTGTCGGACTGGCCACCTGCATCGGCCTGCTCAATGGCGCACTGGTGGCGTGGGGGCGCATGCCAGCCATCATCGTCACGCTGGCCACCATGGGCGTGGCGCGCGGAGTGGGGCTGATCTATTCGGGCGGCTATCCGATCTCGGGTCTGCCGGGCTGGATCTCGTGGTTTGGCGTGGGTCGCATCGGCATGGTGCCAGTGCCGGTGATCCTGATGCTGATCGTCTATGCACTGGCCTGGCTGTTGCTGCAGCGGACCGCCTTTGGCCGCCATGTCTACGCCATCGGCGGCAATGAGATGGCGGCGCGCCTGTCGGGCGTGAAGACCACGCGCATCAAGCTGGCGGTGTATGCCATTTCCGGCTTCACCTCGGGCTTGGCCGCGATCATCCTGACGGGCCGGCTCATGTCGGGCCAGCCCAATGCGGGCGTGGGCTTCGAACTGGATGCGATTGCCGCCGTGGTGCTGGGCGGCACCGCCATCGCCGGAGGGCGCGGGCTGGTGGTGGGCACGCTCATCGGCGCGGTGCTGCTGGGCATCCTCAACAATGGCCTGAACCTGATGGGCATCAATCCCTACCTGCAAGACATCATTCGCGGCGTGATCATCCTGCTGGCGATCTATATCGCACGGGAATGGCGCTGAGCACTTCCATTCCTTTTTTTCATACTCAATTTCATTCACAAGGAGACACGATATGACCCAATCCCTCGCAGGCAAGATCGCCGTCATCACCGGCGCGGCGTCCGGCATCGGCCTGGCCACCACCGAGAAACTGCTGGCCAATGGCGTGACCGTGGTCATGGTGGACTGGAACGCCAAGGCCCTCGACGAACTGGCAGCGCGCCTGGGGCCGCAGGTCATCCCCCAGGTGACCAATCTGCTGGATGCCGAGAGCTGCGCGGCGATGGCGCCGGAGATCCTGAAGAAGGTCGATCACATCGACATCCTCTATTGCAATGCCGGCACCTACATCGGCGGCGAGCTGGTCGATACCACGCCCGAGGCCATCGACAAGATGCTCAACCTCAACGTCAATGCCGTGATGAAGAACGTCCACGCCGTGGCGCCGCACATGATGGAGCGCAAGAGCGGCGACATCATCGTCACGTGTTCCGTGGCCGGACATTTCCCGACCTATTGGGAGCCCGTCTATGCCGGTTCCAAATGGGCCATCACCTGCTTCGTGCAGACCATGCGCCGGCAGATGATCCCGCATGGCGTGCGCGTAGGCCAGGTCTCGCCCGGCCCGGTGATCTCGGCGCTGCTGGCCGACTGGCCCGAAGAGAACCTGCGCAAGGCCAAGGAATCGGGCAGTCTCATCGAACCGTCGGAAGTGGCCGATGCGGTGGAGTACATGCTGACCCGCAACCGCAATGTGACCATCCGCGATATGCTCGTGCTGCCCACCAATTTCGACCGGGTCTGAACCGGCAGGGGGGGCTTCATTCAAGCAACCAGCGAGGAAAGATGGAGACTTATCTGATCGGCATCGATGTCGGCACCGGCTCGGCCCGGGCCGGTGTGTTCGACCCCCAGGGCCAGTTGCTGGCCAGCGCCCGGCATGACATCGATCTCTTCCGCGACGAGCGCCGCGCGCGCGTCGAACAATCCAGCGCCCAGATCTGGGAGGCCGTCTGCCAGGCGGTGCGCGCTGCCGTGACCAAGTCCGGCATCGACCCGGCAGCAGTGGCTGGCATCGGCGTCGATGCCACCTGTTCGCTGGTCGTGCAGGGCGCCAGCGCCGGGGTGGGCGACCCCGGCCATCCCGAGCGCGATGTCATCGTCTGGATGGATCATCGCGCCCTGGAACAGGCCCAGCGCATCAACCGCATGGGGCATGCGGTGCTGTCCTATGTGGGCGGGGTGATCTCGCCGGAAATGGAAACGCCCAAGCTGCTCTGGCTGAAGGAAAACCTGCCGGAGGTCTATGCCAGCGCCGCCCATTTCTTCGACCTGACCGATTTCCTGACCTGGAAGGCCACCGGTTCGCTGCAACGCTCTTCCTGCACCGTGACCTGCAAATGGACCTACCTGGCCCATGAGGCCGGCTGGGATGCCAGCTATTTCCGGCAGATCGGCCTGGGCGACCTGGCCGAGGCCGGCTTTGCGCGCATCGGCGCAGAGGTGGTGTGGCCCGGCACGCCGCTGGCGGGCGGCCTGACTCAGACGGCGGCGCAGGCCATGGGCTTGCGGCCCGGTATTGCGGTCGCGGCCGGCCTGATCGACGCCCATGCCGGTGGCGTGGGCACGGTGGCCGCTCGTGGTGGGCAGGGTGATGCGGCGGCCTGCATGGCCTATGTCTTCGGCACCTCTTCCTGCACCATGACCAGCCATGCCGATCCGGTGCTGGTGCCGGGCGTCTGGGGGCCGTACTACAAGGCCATGGCGCCGGGCATGTGGTTGAACGAAGGTGGGCAGTCTGCCGCCGGGGCCGCCATCGATCACTTGCTGCGCCTGCATCCGGCCACGCCCCAGGCCAGGGAAGAGGCGGCCCGTGCGCAGATGGAATTGCCGCAGTGGCTGGCGCAGCAGGCGCTGGCGGCGGTGGACCATCCGTCGGAGGCGGTCTGGCTGGCCGGCCAGCTCACGGTGGTGCCGGAATTCCTCGGCAACCGCTCGCCGCTGGCCGATCCGCAGGCGCGCGCCGCCTTGGTGGGACTGGGCATGGAGCACGACATCGATAGCCTGGTGGCGCTTTACGTGGCCGGCCTGTGCAGCCTGGGCTATGGCCTGCGCCAGATCATCGAGGCCCAGGCCGCCTGCGGCGTGCGGGTGCAGAGCATCTCGGTCTCGGGCGGCGCGGGCGTACACCCGCTGACGCGCCAGTTACTGGCCGACGCCACCGGCATGCCGGTGGAAATCACCGCCAGCCCGGAACCGGTGCTGCTGGGTTCGGCCATGCTGGCGGCGGTGGCGGCCGGCTTGCATGCCGATCTGCAGAGCGCCATGCCGGCCATGTCCAGCGTGGCCGGGCGCAGCCTGCCGGCGCAGGGCGATGTCGCCGCGCTGCATGCGGCGCGCTACCAGGCCTTCCTCAAGAGCCAGCAACTGGCGCGGGAGCTGCGCGACAGCCTGGCCCCGCTGCTGGCGGCGCATACGCAGGGCCATCATTGACCATGGAGGAACACATGTCATTTGCAGGAAAGACGGTCATCATCACCGGGGCCGGGCGCGGCATCGGGCGCGCCTGCGCGCTGCTGCTGGCGCAGCGCGGCGCCCAGGTGATCGCGCTGGCGCGGACCGCCAGCGACCTGGCGCGCTTGCAGGAAGAGATCGGTGCGCGTGTCATTGCCGTGGACCTGAGCGATCCGGCCGCCGCGCGGCGCGCCATGGCCGAGGCCGGCACCGCCGATTTTCTGATCAACAGCGCTGGCATCAATGTGCTGGAATCGGTGCTGGAGATGAGCGATGAGGGCTATGAAGCCGTGCTGGGCGTGAACCTGCGCGCCGCGCTGATCACCTGCCAGGCCTTTGCCCGGATGCGCATCGCCCAGGGCGGCGGCGGAGCCATGGTCAACATCACGTCCATTGCCGGTCATCGCGGCTTTGAGCAGCATCTGTGCTATGCCGCCTCCAAGGCCGGTCTGGAAGGTGCTACCCGGGTGCTGGCGCGGGAGCTGGGGCCGCATGGCATCCGGGTCAATGCGGTGGCGCCTACCATCACCCTGACCGAGCTGGCCGAGGCCGCCTGGAGCGATCCGGCCAAGTCGGGGCCGATGATGGCGCGCCATCCCAGCGCACGCTTCGCCTCGCCCGAGGACGTGGCGCGCAGCATTGCCATGCTGCTCTCGCCGGATGCGGCCATGCTCAATGGGGCGGTGGTGCCGGTGGATGGGGGATTTCTGGCGGTGTAGCTGGCGCGCCCTGGCCGCAAGGTCAGAGCACGCAACAAGGGCGGCTCGTTGGCCGCCCTGGTGGTCTTGCTGTCGTCATCCAGCCGCTTGGCTGGCCGGCCGCGCGGGCCTTTAGCTTCAGCAGCGTGCTCAGCGGCCGATCTGGTGACCGATCACGCCGCCTACCGCGGCGCCGCCAGCGGTACCGATGCCGCTGCCGCCGGTGAGGATGGCGCCGCCGACCGCGCCGACCGTGGCGCCGATGGCGGTGTTCTTGTCGCGGGTGCTCATGTTGCTGCAGCCGGTCATGGCGGTCAGCGCAATGGCAGTCACGGAAATGGCAGCGATCTTGTGCAGAGTTTTCATGATTTTTTTCCTGATCGTTAAGGATTTTTTACAGGGTTCCTGGAGTGAAGGGGCCGCTCCGATGGTCGCCCTTGAACGCGAAAAACCGAAGCAGCTACGGCAATAGACTAGCGCCTTCTCAAAAAGATTCGAGGTTCCACATCTTCGCTTACAGTTGTTACATACTGTCGCCTTCGTTGTCCCTTTGCCATTTCAAGTGGTAGCGGGGCAAGGCAGATTCGATCCAGACCACGACCAGAGAGACCTCATGACCCTGACCTTTCGCCTCCGCCATGTCGCCCGCCTGCTGCTGTCTTCAGCCGCCCTGATGTTATGCAGCGCAGCAACGCAGGCGGCCGACCCACCCCGTCCGGTCGAGGGCGACTGGGTGGCGCCGCGCTTCCAGTTCCATACCGGCCAGACGCTGGAGAACCTGCGCCTGCACTATGTGACCCTGGGTGACCGCGCCAATCCGGCGGTGCTGGTGCTGCACGGCACCTACCAGAGCGCCCAGGCCATGCTGTCCAAGGACTTCGGCGGCCAGCTGTTCGGCCCCGGCCAGCCGCTGGACGCCAGCAAGTACTTCATCATCATTCCCGACGGCATCGGCGTGGGCAAGTCCAGCAAGCCCTCCGACGGCCTGCGCGCCGCCTTCCCGCAGTACAACTATGCTGACATGGTACTGGCGCAATACCGCATGCTCACCGAAGGCATGGGCATCACGCATCTGCGCCTGATCATCGGCAATTCCATGGGTGGCATGCAGACCTGGATCTGGGGCGGGACCTATCCGGGCTTTGCCGACGGCCTGGTGCCGATGGCCTCGCAACCTACCGAGATGGCCAGCCGCAACTGGATGATGCGGCGCATGCTGGTGGAATCCATCAAGCAGGACCCGGCCTGGAACAATGGCAACTACACCACCCAGCCGCCCTCGCTGCGCCTGGCCAACAACATGTTCGTCTTTGCCACCAATGGCGGCACGCTGGCCTATCAGGCCATGGCGGGCAGCCATGCCCAGGCCGACAAGCTGGTCGATGAACGCCTGGCCGCGCCGGTGACGGCGGACGCCAATGACTTCATCTACCAATGGGGGTCCTCGGCGGACTACAACGCTGCGCCGGGCCTGTCCAAGATCAAGGCGCCGGTGCTGGCCATCAATTCGGCCGACGATGAACGCAATCCGCCCGAGACCGGCGTCATGCAGGCCGCCTTGAAGGAAGTGCCGAGCGCGCAGTTGCTGCTGATCCCGGCCAGCGCCGAGACGCGCGGCCACGGCACCACCGGCATGGCGCGCTTCTATGTGCGTGAGCTGGAGCAGTTCATCAAGGGCTTGCCGGCCCGCTGATGCGCACGCTGCAATGGCGAGCCGCTCTGGCGGCGCTGCTGGGCGGCCTGGCGCTGCCAGCGGGGGCGGCCACGGGCTACTACCTGGTCAATGTCTATTCCGACCCGGGCCAGTGGACGCTGGACTACAAGTACTGGAACGCCAAGTCCAGCGTCGGGCCGCCGGTCGGTTCGCCCGAGCTGGGTGTGGGCTATGGCGTCAATTCGCGCTGGTACACCGAGCTCTATGGCGTGACCCAGCAGGACGCTGCGCAGGGCACGCAGATGCTGAGCATGAACTGGCAGAACGATGTCTTGCTCACGCAAGGGGAGTATCCCTTCGACCTCGCCATCCACACCGATGTCGGCCAGTACCGCAACCGCCAGCGCGAGGGCTACGCGCTGGAGTGGGGACCGGCCTTGCAGACCGAATGGTGGCGTACGCAGTTCAACGCCAACCTGTTCTTCCAGCGCGACTATCGCACCCGGCAAGGCGGGCCGACCCAGTTGACCTATCAATGGCAGGTGCGCCAGCACTGGCGGCCCTTGTTCAACTTCGGCCTGCAAGGCTTCGGCGAGCTGGGGCGCTGGGACCATTGGGCCGCGCGCGACCAGCAATCCCACCGTGCCGGTCCGGCCATCTTCGGCACCCTGCGGCTGGGCCGCCAGTTCGTCAAGTACGAGGCGGCCTATCTGTTCGGCAGCAATGCCACCTTCAGCGCGCGCACCTTCACGATGCGGCTGCAATTGGGCTTCTGAAGTGGCCGAGGCCAGCTGCTGCGTTGGCTGCGCTCAGCCCAGCCTGGCCTCGCTGGGCGGATGGCCGATGATGCGCTTGAAGGCGCGACTGAAGGACGCTTCCGAATCGTAGCCGAGGCGATTGGCCACCACCGCGACTCGCAAGCCCTCGCGGGCAATCCAGTGGCGCGCCTGGAACATCTTCACCCGCGCGACATACTTGGCCGGGGTCTCGCCCACGGCGGCCGAGAACTTGTCGATGAAGCTGGAACGCGACGCCCCCATCAGCGCGGCCAGTTCGGCCACCGACCAGTCGCGTTCCGGATGCTGGTGTACCGCTGCCAGCACCCGTCCCACCTGCGGGCAGCGCACCGCCGCGATCCAGCCGCTGGCGTCGCTGCAGGCGCATTCCACCCATCCGCGGATGATGCTGGCGGCCAGCACATCGGCCAGGCGCGCCAGGATGCCGCAGGCGCCGATGCGGTTGAGCGCCACTTCGCGTTCCATCGCATCGAGCAGGGCCAGCACGGCCGGATCGCGCTGGGCCAGGTCGCAGGCGCGCATGGCCTCGGGCATCATCATCAACAGCGGATGCAAGGGGTCCAGGTTGAAGCGCAGCGTGCCGGAAAAGAGCACATGCGACGGTGGCAGCGATGCCGGGTGCGCGGGGGCGTCGGCCAGGCCGTTGCCGCTGTCGTCGATCAGGAAGAGATTGTCCGCCAGCGCCTTGCGCGCCAGCTTGCCGATCTCTACCGTCGGCAGTCCCGGCGCACTGGCCAGCGCATGCGGCGCACCGCGCGGCAGCAGCACGGCGTCGCCCGTATTGAGCTGCAGCCACGCCTGCTGGCCGACCTGCATCCAACAACCGCCTTGGGCGACGAAATGGAAGGTCGCCTCGCGCCTTGCCGGGAAGGCCACTGCCCAGGGTTCGTGCAGCACATAGCGGGCATATTCGACGCCATCCAGGCGCAGGCCCAGCAGGATCTCGGTCAGGGGATCGACGCCGTCGGCAGGGCGCTCCCGGGGCAAGGCCTCCGGGGTTTCCGATAGATTTGGACGAATAGTCATATCTTTGCGAAATATCGGCATGGAAAGTCCAGCTATTTAACCATAGACTGCGCTACCCATGTCATAGAAAGGTTTTCCCATGTCCACCCCCGGCATCATCGAGGCCCCGCTGACCGAGACGGCGGCCCCGGCCACTGCCCCTGCGCCCACTGCCCACAAGGCAGGCCAGGAGGCACCGGCCAACTGGAGCGGTATCGCCAGCCTGGCGCTGGGCGTGTTCAGCCTGGTCACCGCTGAATTCCTGCCGGCCAGCCTGCTCACCGCCATAGCCTCCGACCTGCACGTCTCCGATGGCGCGGCCGGGCAGGCCGTCACGGCCACGGCCATCGTCGGGGCGGTCGCCGCACCCAGCATTCCGTTGCTGACCCGCAATATCGACCGCAAGCGCGTGGTGCTGATGCTCTCGCTGCTGTTGCTGGTGTCCAATATCCTGGCCGTGACCGCGCCCAACCTGCCGGTGCTGCTGGTGGCGCGCGTGCTGCTGGGCGTGGCGCTGGGCGGTTTCTGGTCGATGGCGGCGGCCTTGGCCATGCGCCTGGTGCCGGATCATCTGTTTGCCCGGGCCATGTCGCTGATCCTCACCGGTGTGTCGGTGGCCACCGTGTGCGCCGCGCCCATTGGCGCCTACATGGGCAATCTGTGGGGCTGGCGCAGCGCCTTCGTGGCTGCGGGCGTGGTCAGTCTGGTGGCCATCGCGATCCAGTGGATCGCCATTCCGCGCCTGCCGCCCAAGGATCATCCCAGCCTCAAGGTGTTGGCTGAACTGCTGGGACGCAAGGATGTACGGGTGGCGTTGCTGGCGGTGCTGCTGGTGGTGTCGGGGCATTTTGCCGGCTTTACCTACATCCGTCCGCTGATGGAGCAGATCACCCACATGTCAGTCACGACGATCTCCGCCGTGCTGCTGGGCTATGGCGTGGGCGGCTTCTTCGGCAACTTTGCGGGTGGCTTCATCGCCGAACGCAGCGAACGCTACGCCATCGTCAGTGGCGGCGCGCTCATCGCCCTGCTGGCGGCCTCCCTGTGGGTGGCCGGCAGTTCGCCGGTGGTGGCGGCCGTGGCCATCACGCTGTGGGGCTTTGCCTTCGGCGCCTTCCCGGTGGGCTTCCAGACCTGGATCGTGCGCGCCGCGCCAGACCATGCGGAAGGCGCAGGCGGACTGCTGGTGGCGGCCTTCCAGGTGGCCATCGCCAGCGGGGCGATTGGCGGCGGCGTGCTGGTCGATCATGTGGGCGCGCTGGGCGGCCCCATCTTCGCGGTCGTGGCCATCACCTTGGGCACGCTGCTGACGCTGCGCTACGGCCCGCGTGGCGGCGGTGCGCCGGTGGCGGGCAATGCACACTTCTGAGCGGGGCGTGTGATCCCGTCCTGATCGCGTATTGCTGCTCGGCGGCTTCCGGTGCGTTGCCGGAAGCCGCTTCCTTCTTTTGGCATTATTCCTCCCTGTGCAATAAAGAAGTGTCCGTGACGCGGATTCTCTTCATCCGCGCTTGGCTCCACACTGGCGTCACCGTGTCAGGAAACAGTCCTGACCGAGCCAACCCACCAGGAGCCCTCTCATGAAGATCCATCACCATCCTCTCTCGGGCCACGCCCATCGCGCCGTCCTGTTTGCCTCGCTCCTGGGCCTTCCGGCCGAGCTGGTCGAAGTCGACCTGGCCGCTGGCGCCCACAAGAAGCCGGCCTTCCTGGCCCTCAATCCGTTCGGCCAGGTGCCGGTGCTGGAAGATGGCGAGGTGGTGATTGCCGACTCCAACGCCATCCTGGTCTATCTGGCCAAGAAGGCTGGCCGCAGCGACTGGCTGCCCGAAGACGCCCAGGGCGCGGCCGCCGTGCAGCGCTGGCTGTCGGTGGCCGCCGGTGAGCTGGCATACGGCCCGGCGGCGGCGCGGCTGGTGACGGTCTTCGGTGCAGCCTTCAACGCCGAGGAAGTGATCCAGCGCGCCCACCTCTTGCTGGGGCGCCTGGAACAGCACCTGGCCAAGCGAGACTGGCTTGCCGCCGACCACCCGACCATTGCCGACGTAGCGGTCTACAGCTATCTCGCCCGCGCTCCCGAGGGCAATGTCGATCTGCGTGGCTATCCGGGCGTGCAAGGCTTCTTGCAGCGCATCGAAGCCTTGCCCGGCTTCGTCCCCTTCGCCCAGACTGCGGCTGGCCTGATGGCAGCCCAGGCCTGAGCGCGCGCGCATCGCACCCGCGCATTTCCTTTTCCGTGAGGTCCGCCATGAGCACTTCTTCCTCCCCATCGGTCTGGCATGCAGGCGAGCAGATGCTGCAAGCGCAACTCGGCGTGGCCGACAAGATGCAAGCCCTCGGCCAGCGCGTGGTGCGCACCGTCATGCCCGATCAGCATCGGGATTTCTATCGCCAGTTGCCTTTCATCGTGCTGGGCAGCGTCGATCCGGTAGGCGACGCCTGGGCGACTTTGCTGGAAGGACAGCCGGGTTTCCTGACCTCGCCTTCACCCGTCCAGCTGGACATGCACGCCCATCCTGCGCCCGCCGATCCGGCTGCCGCCGGGATGGCCGCGGGCGCGCCGGTCGGCCTGCTGGGCATCGAGATGCACACGCGCCGGCGCAACCGCATGAATGGCGTCCTGGCGGAGCTGGAACAGGGCTGGCGGGTCCAGGTGGAGCAGAGCTTCGGTAACTGCCCCCGCTACATCCAGCTGCGCGACTATTCCTTTGCGCGTGATCCGGCGCAGGATCATCCCGGCCAGCCGGAATTGCTGGCCACGCTGGACGCCTCGGCGCGCGAATTGATCGGCATGGCCGATGCCTTTTTCGTGGCCACCTATGCCGATGTGGACGAGCGGCGCCAGGTCGATGTCTCCCATCGTGGCGGCAAGGCGGGGTTCGTGCGGGTGGACGCTGAGGGTGTGCTGACCGTGCCGGACTTCAACGGCAACCTGTTCTTTTCCACGCTGGGCAACATCGTCCTCAATGGCCGTGCGGGTTTGCTGTTCGTCGACTATGCCAACGGAGATGTGCTGCAGATGAGCGGGCAGGCCGAGCTCATCCTCGATTCGCCGGAGATTGCCGCCTTCGAAGGGGCCGAGCGGCTGTGGACCTTCCGCCCGCAGCGTATCGTGCGCCGCCGCGCCGCGCTGGCCTTGCGGTGGCGCTTCCAGGAGCAAGGCTGGTCGCCGTATGTGCTGGCGACGGGCCAGTGGCCGCGCGCGGCTGCCTGAGGCTGCTTTCTTCCTGACCGAACGGATGGAGGCATAATGCTTCCCTCGTTCACAGGGAAAGGCAGACTCATGGACCGTTGGCTGGCGATGCGCATCTTCGTGCAAGTGGCCGAAGCCGCCAGTTTCGCCAAGGCGGCGCGGCAGATGCAACTGAGCGCACCGGCGGTGACCCGCACCGTGGCGACGCTGGAAGAACTGGTCGGTGCGCGCTTGCTGGTGCGCACCACGCGCTCGGTCAAGACCACCGAAGCCGGCGCCCGCTACCTGGAAGACTGCCGCCGCATCCTCGCCGAAATCGCCGAAGCCGAGGCGGCTGCCGCCGGTCATTACGACCAGCCCTCGGGAACGCTGTCGGTCACGGCGGCCTTGCTGTTCGGGCAGATGCATGTGCTGCCCATCGTCACCGAGTATCTGGATCTCTATCCCGGCATGCGGGCACGCACCTTCTTCATTGATCGTCCCGTCAACATCGTCGAGGAGGGCATGGATGTGGCCGTGCGCATCGGCCATCTGCCTGATTCCGGCTTCACGGCCATCCAGGTCGGTTCGGTGCGCCGCGTGATCTGCGCCGCACCCGATTATCTGCGTCGGCATGGTGTGCCGACCTCACCGGCCGATCTCAAGCAGCATCGCATCGTCACCTCTACCAGCGCCTGGGCCTCGCCCGAGTGGCGTTTTGCTGATGGCCAGCGCGTGCTGGTGGAGGCCGCCCTGCAGACCAATACCAACGAGGCCGCCATCGCCACGGCCCGCCAGGGTTGGGGATTGACACGGGTATTGGCGTACCAGGTGGCGGCTGACCTGCAGGCAGGGCGCTTGCAGCGGGTCATGAGCGAGTTCGAAGAGCCGCCCTTGCCGATTCATGTGCTCTATCCGGAAGGGCGGCGCTCGCCGGCCAAGGTGCGGGCTTTCATCGATCTGGCGGTGTGCCGTTTGAGAGAGCATGCGGCTTTTTACTGACAGACGTCGCTGGACCTTGTGATATACCTCGTCAAAGAGGGCTTCTGATAAAATGACCTGTAGAGATAGTCATTTAATCCAGTGTTGCCATTCGTGACGAGGTGAAGAATGCAAACGAACCAAGTTTCCAAGACCGAATTCAAGGCCAAGGCGCTCGAATACTTCCGCCAAGTGGAAGCCTCTGGTGAGACCCTGGTGGTGACGGATCATGGCAAGCCTGCCGTGGAGGTGCGCCCATTTCGGGAGGCTCAACGGGCGCCCCTGGCAATCCTGGCTGGGTCCGTCCTGCGCTATGACGACCCTACCGAGCCAGTGGATGTCGAGTGGGAGGCCGCGCAGTGATCATTCTTGATACGCATGCCCTGGTCTGGTGGGTCGGCGCAGACCCCACCTTGAGCCGCAAGGCAAGGCAGGTGATCGAGAAGGAGATGGCGGGAGGGGACATCATCATCTCGGCCATTTCCGCATGGGAAATCGCCATGCTCGTGGAGCGCGAAAAGCTGGTGCTGTCGATGGAGGTGGAGCGCTGGATGGCCACCGTAGCGGAAATCGAGGCGGTTCGCATGGTACCGGTGGATGTGGAAGTCTCGGTCAAGGCGGTCGCCTTGCCGGGAGAGTTTCACAAGGACCCGGCAGACCGGATGATCGTAGCGACGGCGCGAAAATTCTCGATTCCGCTGGTCACCAAGGACGAAAAGATTCGCGCCTATCCGCATGTCAAGACCATCTGGTAGCACGGCCGCCGTGGCGGCCAGCACTTGATGTCTGCTCAGCGCAGCAAGGGCAGGATCAAATCCCCCCCATGCACAGATACTTCACCACCAGGTAATCATCAATCCCGTAGTGCGACCCTTCCCGTCCCAGTCCCGACTGCTTCACGCCGCCAAACGGCGCGACCTCGTTGGAGATCAGCCCGGTATTGATCCCCACCATGCCCGACTCCAGCCCTTCGGCCACGCGCCAGATGCGGCCGATGTCGCGTGAGTAGAAATAGCTGGCCAGGCCGAACTCGGTGTCATTGGCCAGGGCCAGGACTTCTTCGTCGGTCTTGAAGCGGAACAGCGGGGCCATGGGGCCAAAGGTCTCCTCGCGGGCGACCTGCATGGCCGGGGTGACGTCGGCCAGCACGGTGGGCTCGAAGAAGCTGTGGCCCAGCGCGTGGCGCTTGCCGCCCAGCAGTACGCGGGCGCCCTTGGCGACGGCGTCGGCGACGTGCTGCTCGACCTTCTGCACGGCCTGCTCATTGATCAGCGGACCCTGGGTCACGCCTTCTTCGGTGCCTTGGCCGACCTTGAACTTCTTCACCGCTTCCACCAGCTTGGCGGCGAAGGCGTCATAGACGCCATCCTGCACATAGATGCGGTTGGCGCACACGCAGGTCTGGCCGGCGTTGCGGTACTTGGAAGCGATCGCGCCTTCGACGGCGGCGTCCAGGTCGGCGTCGTCAAAGACGATGAAGGGCGCATTGCCGCCCAGTTCCAGCGAGAGCTTCTTGATGCTGGACGCGCTCTGCTGCATCAGCAGCTTGCCCACGCCAGTGGAGCCGGTGAAGCTGATCTTGCGCACGATGGGGTTGGAGGTCATCTCGCCGCCGATGCCCTTGGGCGTGCCGGTGACCACGCTGAACACGCCCGCCGGAATGCCCGCGCGCTCGGCCAGCACGGCCAGCGCCAGCGCCGAGAAGGGGGTGGCTTCAGCCGGCTTCAAGACCATCGGGCAGCCGGCGGCCAGCGCCGGGCCGGCCTTGCGGGTGATCATGGCGGCCGGGAAGTTCCACGGCGTGATCGCGGCGCATACGCCGATGGCTTCCTTGATGACGACGATGCGGTTGGAAGGCGAAGGGGAGGGGATGGTGTCGCCATAGGTGCGCTTGCCCTCTTCGGCAAACCACTCGATGAAGGAGGCGGCATAGCCGATCTCGCCCCGTGCCTCGGCCAGCGGCTTGCCCTGCTCGGCGGTCATGATCAACGCCAGGTCGTCCGTGTTGGCCAGCATCAGTTCGTACCAGCGGCGCAGGATGGCGCTGCGTTCCTTGGCGGTCTTCTTCTTCCAGGCGGGCCAGGCGGCATTGGCAGCTTCGATGGCGCGGCGTGTCTCGGCTGCTCCCATCAGGGGAACATGGCCGAGCAGTTCGCCGTTGGCCGGATTGTGTACGGCCAGGCGTTCGCCCTGGTCGGCGTCGCACCACTGGCCGTTGACAAAGGCTTGCTGGCGCAGCAGGGCAGGGTCTTTCAGTTGCAGCATCTTGGGTCTCCGTTGAGTGGCCGGCCTCAGAAGCGGGCGGCGGCCTTGTTGCGTCCGCGCAGCCATTCCAGGGCCAGCAGCAGGCAGGTTGAGAAAATGATCAGGATCGTCGCCAGCGCGGCAATGGTCGGGCTGATGTTGTCCTTGATGCCGGCAAACATCTGGCGCGGCAGCGTGGCCTGTTCAGGGCCGGCGACAAAGAGGGTGAGAACCACTTCGTCGAAGGAAGTTGCAAAGGCAAACAGCGCACCCGAGATCAGGCCCGGGGCGATCACCGGCAGCGTCACGCGGAAGAAGGTGCGCAGCGGGCTGGCGCCCAGGCTCAGGCTGGCGCGCACCAGGTTGTGGTTGAAGCCCTGCAGCGTAGCCAGCACGGTGGTGACCACGAAGGGCGCGCCCAGCGCGGCATGCGCCAGGATCAGGCCGAGGTAGCTGTCAGAGAGGCCAATGCGGGCAAAGAACAGGTACACGCCCACGCCCACCACGACCACCGGCACGATCATGGGCGAGATGAGGATGGCCATCAGGATCCCCTTGCCACGGAAATCGGCCTTGTTCAGGCCCACCGCCGCCAGGGTGCCCAGGACGGTAGCAATGACGGTGGCGGCTGGGGCGACGATGAAGCTGTTCTGTGCGGCGCGCACCCAGTCGTCGGAGCTGAACAGGTTCTCATACCAGCGCAGCGAGAAGCTCTTGATGGGATACATCAGGAAGCTGCTGTCGGAGAATGACAGCGGGATCATCACCAGGATGGGCGAGACCAGGAACAGCAGCACCAGCAGGTTGAAGCCGCGCGAGGCAAAGAACCAGGCGCGTTCGACCAGCGAAGTGTAGGGCGGGAAGAGAGGTGGTTTGTTCATGGCGTAGTCCGTGGATTCTTCGATGTTCTTCAGTGCATCGGCGGCGCAGCGATCAGCTGATGCCCACATCGACCTTGGCAAAGCGGCGATAGACGCCATACAGCACCAGGGTGGCCGCCAACAGCAGGGCGCCCAGCGCGCAGGCCATGCCCCAGTTGATGGTGGTGTTGATGAAGTAGGCGATGAAGTAGCTCACCATCTGCTCGTTCGGTCCGCCCAGGAGCGCCGGGGTGATGTAGTAGCCGCCGGCCATGATGAACACCAGCAGCACGCCCGCGCCGATGCCCGGGTAGGTCTGCGGCACATACACGCGCCAGAACGCGGCGAAGGGATGGCTGCCCAGCGAGACGGCTGCCTTCAGGTAAGTGGCCGGCACTGATTTCATGACGCTGTAGAGCGGCAGGATCATGAAGGGCAGCAGGATGTGCGTCATCGAGATATACACCCCCACGCGATTGAAGACCAGTTCCAGCGGCGACTGCGTAAGACCTGCCAGCATCAGCGCCTTGTTGACCAGGCCTTCGGACTGCAGCAGCACGATCCAGGCCGCCACGCGTACCAGGATCGAGGTCCAGAAGGGAATGAGCACCAGGATCATCAGCAGGTTGGCGCGGCGTTCCGGCATGGTGGAGAGCCAGTAGGCCAGCGGATAGGCCAGCAGCAAGGTGATGCAGGTGACCACTGCGCTCATCCACAGCGTGCGGCCGAAGATGGTGCGGTAGATGGCGGATTCGGGCGGGGCGGCTTCGATGTCGCCGAAGACGTTCTGGCGCAGGTCCAGCGACGCCAGCAGGTAGTAGGGCGAATAGACCGAGCCGTTCTGGGCGATCACGCGCCAGACGTCGGGTTGGCCCCATTGCGCATTGAGGGCGATGATGGCGTCGCGGGCGGCGGCCGGGCTCAGGGGTTTGCCCTCGGCGTCGCGCAGCGGCATGGCGCGCGTCGTGCCCATCACCAGCGAGCGCGAGCCGGCCAGCTCGATGTTCAGACGCCGCGCCAGGTTGCCGGCGGTGGTGTCTTCCTTGGCGCGGGTGAGGTCTGCGGCCAGGGCCGAGTAGGCCTGGTCGGGCAGGGCCGACTTGCGGTCCCACTTGGCCAGTACCGCCACCGTCTGCGGCAGCGTGGCGGCCACTTCGGGGTTTTCGATGGCGCGCTGCAAGAGGGCCACGATGGGCGCCACGAAGGTCAGCAGCAGGAAGATGGCCAACGGCGCGATCAGCGCCAGCGCACCCAGCCGCTTGCGGGTCTGGGCGGCGCGCAGGTCGCGCTTGAGTTGCTGCGGATCAGGTTCGGCCAGGGGCATGGCGGCGGCGGAGCGAGTGGCGATGGTGGTCATGTTTCGGTAATCCGGTGGCAGCGGGGTTCAGCACAACGGCGCTTGAACATTGTTACGCGCCGAAGCGGGACAGATACAAGAGCTGCAGCGCCTCTACTACCGTTCGGACTGAGTAGGCCCTGCAAGGGCCGTATCGAAGACGCGCAAAAGAGTGCGTTCCTTCGATACGCGGCTGCGCCGCTACTCAGGACGAACGGGAGCCAGGGCGCGCAACGGCTGCATCGGACCTGTTACTTCGCGATCCAGGCCGCGAAACGTTGCTCCAGCTCTTCGCCGTGGTCGGTCCAGAACTGCAGGCTCAGTTGCACCGCATCCTTGGCATTGGCCGGCGAGGTCGGCAGGTTGGCCAGAGTCTTGGCATCGAGCAGCTTCAAGGCGCCCTTGTTGACGGGGCCGTAGGCGATGTTGTTGGCGTAGGTCTTCTGGGTGTCCGGCTGGCTGGCGAAGCTGATGAACTTCTCGCCCAGGGCCTTGTTGGGCGAACCCTTGGGGATCACCCAGTAATCCAGCGTATAGACGCTGCCGGCCCATACGACCTTGAGGTTCTTGCCTTCGCGCTGGGCGGCGTCGATGCGGCCGTTGTAGGCATTGGCCATGACCACGTCACCCGAGGCCAGGAACTGCGCCGGCAATGCGCCTGCATCCCACCACTGGATGTTGGGCTTCAACTGGTCCAGCTTCTTGAAGGCGCGGTCCACGCCTTCCTTGGTGGCCAGGACCTTGTAGACATCCTTGGTCGGCACGCCGTCGGCCATCAGGGCGAACTCCAGGTTGAACTGGGCGCTCTTCTTCATGCCACGCTTGCCGGGGTACTTCTTGGTATCCCAGAAATCGGCCCAGCCGGTCGGCGGGGTCTTGAGCTTGTCGCCGTTGTAGGCCAGCACGGTGGACCAGACGAAGGCGCCCATGCCGCATTCGCTGACGGTGGCTTCGGGGATGTAGTCGTCTTTCTTGATGGTCTTGGCCAGGTCGAGCTTTTCGATCAGGCCGTCGTCACAGGCGCGGTTCAAGTCGCCGCCGTCGATTTCCACCACGTCCCAGCTGACCTTCTTGGTCTCGACCATGGCCTTGACCTTGGCCAGTTCACCGTTGAATTCAGCGGTCACGACCTTGGTGCCGGTGCTCTTCTGGAACGGCTCCACGTAGGCCACCTTCTGGGCGTTGCCATTGGCGCCGCCAAAATTGACCACGGTCAGTTCAGCGGCACAGGCCGCGCCGGAAAACAGCAGGCCCAGGGCGAGCGGGGACAGCAGGGCGGGTGTCAGGCGTTTCATTGTTGTTCCTCGTTGGTTATCGTGCGTGTTGACTGTGTTGGAAAAAACCGAGCGGCAATCTGCGGTTGCCTGACTCTTGAGACTGCAAGGGACTACAAAAATGGGATACCGGCTCCCGTTCGGACTGAGGCCCGACAGGGCCGTATCGAAGACACATAGAGGGTTGCGCCCTTCGATACGCAGCCAAGCCGCGACGCAAGGCGAACGGCGGGCACAAGTCGCCTCAGTTTATTTTCAGAGGAAGCAGCGCAGACGATCCTGCGCCACATGCAGCACCACGCTGCTGCCCTCGCTCAGGCCCGACAGCGCCGGGTCCGACAGCGAGAGCTTGACGAAGCAGTCTTCCTGCCCCGCGACCGTGCAGCGCACGCGCACATGGTCCCCAAAATAGATCAGCCCGGCGATGCTGGCGCGGATGCTGTTGGGTTCGGCGCTGCCACCCGCGGCCAGGCGGATGCGCTCGGGGCGCACGCAAGCGGTGATGCTCTGGCCGGCATGGGCGCGATGCACGTTCAGGCCGGTGAGCGCGGCGCCATCGGTCAGGCGCACCGTACAGTGTTCGCCCTGGACCGATTCCACGCTGCCCTTGAAGCGGTTGTTGTCGCCGATGAAGTTGGCGACGAATTGATTGTCGGGATATTCGTACAGCTCGGTCACGGGCGCGAGCTGCTGGATCACGCCCTGGTCGAACACGGCCACACGGTCCGACATGGTCAGTGCTTCGCTCTGGTCGTGGGTGACGTAGACGAAGGTCACGCCCAGGCGCTTGTGCAGGGCCTTCAGTTCCAGCTGCATGTGTTCGCGCAGTTGCTTGTCCAGCGCGCCCAGCGGTTCATCCATCAGCACCAGCTGCGGATCGAACACCAGCGTGCGCGCCAGCGCCACGCGCTGTTGCTGGCCGCCCGAGAGCTGGGTCGGATAGCGGTCGCCGAACTTGCCCATCTGCACCATGTCCAGCGCCTGCTTGACCTTGGCCTCGCGGGTGGCCCGATCCATCTTGCGTACCGACAGCGGATAGGCCACGTTCTGGGCGATGGTCATGTGCGGGAACAAGGCATAGTTCTGGAACACCATGCCGATGTTGCGCTTGTGCGGCGGCACCCGGTTGAGCAACTGGCCGTCCAGACGGATCTCGCCGCCGGTGGGGAATTCAAAGCCGGCCAGCATCATCAGGCAAGTGGTCTTGCCCGAACCCGACGGGCCCAGCAGGGTCAGGAATTCGCCCCGGCGAATATCCAGGTCCAGGTTCTTGACGATCAGGTTTTCGCCGTCATAGGTCTTCTTCACGCCGCAGAACTGCACCAGCACATCGCTCTGCTGCACGCTTTCCTGCGCCGCCTGCTTCATTGCATAAGCCGCCATCATTCATCCTCTCTCTGATGTGGGCCGGATTCGCCGTCCGGCCCATCCCTTCATTCCTGTTGCAACAGCTGCCGTGCAATGCAAATCTCAGGCCAGCCGGATAGCCTTGGCCAGGATGCCCAGCGCTTCGTCCATGACGGTATCGGGAATCGTCAGCGGGAACAAGAAGCGGATCACGTTACCGTAGCTGCCGCAGGTCAGCAGCAGCAAGCCGTTGTTGAGCGCATGCTGCTGGACCTTCTTGGTGTACTCGGCATCGGGCTTGCCGGTGGCCGGATCGGCAAACTCCACCGCCACCATCGCGCCCACGCCACGCACTTCGGCGATCTGCGGCACGGATGAACGCAGTTCCTTCAGGTGCTCCTGCAGCTTGTCGCCCAGGCGCTGGCCACGCGTCACCAGCTGTTCTTCTTCCATCACGTCCAGCACCGCCAGCGCCGAGGCGATGGCCAGCGGGTTGCCCGCGTAGGTGCCGCCCAGGCCGCCAGGGGCCGGCGCATCCATGATCTCGGCGCGGCCATTGACCGCCGACAGCGGCATGCCGCCCGCCAGGCTCTTGGCCATGGTCATCAGGTCGGGCAGGACATCGTAATGTTCCATCGCAAACAACTTGCCGGTACGGCCATAGCCGGACTGCACTTCGTCGGCGATCAGCAGGATGCCGTGTTCGTCGCAGAGGGCGCGCAGGCCGCGCATGAAGTCGGCCGGGGCGGCGTAGAAGCCGCCTTCGCCCTGCACCGGTTCCAGGATGATGGCCGCGACGCGCTTGGCTTCGATGTCGCTCTTGAAGAGGCCCTTGACGGCTTCCAGCGCATCTTCGCTGGTGATGCCGTGCAGCGCGCTGGGGTAGGGGGCATGGAAGACGTCACCGGGGAAGGGGCCGAAACCCAGCTTGTAGGGCGCGACCTTGCCGGTGAGCGCCATGCCCATCATGGTGCGGCCATGGAAGCCGCCGGCAAAGGCGATCACGCCCGGACGGCCCGTGTGGGCGCGGGCGATCTTGATGGCGTTTTCCACCGCTTCGGCGCCGGTGGAGAAGAAGGCGGTCTTCTTCGGATAGTTGCCCGGCGTGAGGCGGTTGATGCGCTCGGCCAGTTCCACGTAGCTGGCGTAGGGCACGATCTGGTAGGCCGTGTGGGTGAACTTGTCCATCTGCGCGCGCATGGCGTCGAGCAGCTTGGGATGACGATGGCCGGTATTGAGAACGGCGATGCCGGCAGCGAAGTCGATGAAGCGGCGGCCCTCCACATCCCACAACTCGGCATTGGCTGCGCGCTCGGCGTAGAAGTCGCACATCACGCCCACGCCGCGCGGGGTAGCGGCGTTCTTTCGTTGTTGCAGCTCTTGGTTGTTGGCCTTGCTGGTCATTGCTTGCTCCGGGTAAAGGGCGCCCTGGCGGCGCGGAAATGGCTGAGTCGGAAACAATATAAAACCCCAGTGGCACTGTAATATAGAGCCAATTTCAAATATTTGATGGTGCCACTTGAAAATCGCCTCGCTCTCCGATTACCTGCTGCTGCGCATCAATCGTCCCGCGGCCAAAGCCGCTCCAGGCAAGGCAAAAGCCGGCTCCGCGCCCGAAAGCGGTGCAGCGAAACCCGCTCCGCGCACGCCCGTGAATCGGCAGATCTACCAGTTGATTCGCGAAGCCATCCTGGCGCATACCTTGCCGGCGGGGATGCAATTGCCTTCCTCCCGCGATCTCGCCCTGGAATTGGGCAGTTCCCGCAACACCGTCACCTATGCCTACGAACAATTGCTGGCCGAGGGTTACCTCGAGAGCCGCCCCGGCGCGGGTACTTTCGTGGCCGATACCGCCCCGGACCAGATTCCCGAAGCGGTGGAGCGCCCTGAACCGCTGACCGATCCCTCGGGCAAGTCCGAACTCTCTGCCCGCGGGGCCATGCTCACGCGCCAGGCCGGAGTCGGAGAGCGGCAGTGGGGCGCCTTCATGCCGGGCGTGCCGGACGTGACCTGCGTGCCCTACAAGATCTGGGGCCGCCTGCAGAACAAGCACTGGCGCCGCTCCAACGCCGACCTGCTGACCTATGGCCCCGGCGCGGGCTATGCCGGGCTGCGCGAGCAGATCGCCGAGTACCTGCGCGTGGCGCGCTCGGTCAATTGCACGCCCTCGCAAGTGCTCATCACCACCGGCATCCACCAGTCGCTGGACATCGTGGTCAAGCTGCTGGGCGAACATGGCGACAGCGCCTGGGTGGAGGACCCCTGCTATTGGGGTACGCGCAGCGTGCTCAATTCGCTGGGCATCCAATCGGTGCCCATTGCGGTCGATCAGGAGGGCATGCGTATGCGCCTGGCCAACCTGCGCCGGCCACCGCGCTTCATCTGCACCACGCCCTCGCACCAGTATCCGCTGGGCATGGTGATGAGCCTGTCGCGGCGGCGCATGCTGCTGGAGTACGCCGCCACCCACAAGGTCTGGATCATCGAAGACGACTATGACAGCGAATTCCGTTATGGCGGCAGGCCGCTGGCGTCGCTGCAGGGCATGGACACGCAGGACCGGGTGCTGTACATGGGGACCTTCAGCAAGATCATGTTCCCCGGTTTGCGCATCGGTTTCCTGGTAGTGCCCGAGTCCCTGGCGCGCGCCTTTTCCACCGGCATCGCCGAGCTCTACCGCAATGGCCAGGTGTTCTTGCAGGCCACGCTGGCCGACTTCATGGCCGAAGGGCATTTCGCCTCGCACATCCGCAAGATGCGCGTGCTCTACGCCGAGCGGCTGCAATTGCTGCAGCAGTCGATCAACCGTCATTTCGGCGAAAAGATGACCATTACCGGCGGCGAGGCTGGCCTGCACCTGGTGCTGGGCCTGCCGCAGGAGTGCGACGACGTGCTCATCTGCGAACAGGCCCTGGCCGCCGGCATCGTGGTGCGCCCGCTGTCGCGCTACTACATGCATGCCCGCGGGGCGCGGCGCGGCCTGTTGCTGGGCTACGCCAGTGTTCCCAATGATGAGATTGCGCGGGCTTTCGACAAGCTGGCGGCAGTGATCAAGCCGCATCTGGCGTAGCCCCTTGTTAGGCGGATAGACGGCCGATTTTCGTCTCCGGGAGGAAAGTCTTTCGCGGCGCAGGCGGTGGTGGGGGAGGGCATGCAGGCCTAAGATGGACCGTCTGCACATTCAACGTGAAAAGGAATCTCCATGAAAGCCATCCTCACCCAACCGCAATCCCCGCTCATCAGCGCCCCGGACGCCCTGATCGAGACCACCTTGCCCGACCCCACCCCGGGCGAACATGACCTGCTGGTGGAGGTCAAGGCCATCTCGGTCAATCCCGTCGATACCAAGATCCGCGCCAGCGCCAAGGAAGCCCGCGTACTGGGCTGGGACGTCAGCGGCGTGGTGCGCGCGGTCGGCCCCGCCGTGACCTTGTTTGCGCCGGGCGACGAGGTCTTCTATGCCGGTTCGATTACCCGTCCGGGCGCCAACAGCGAGTTGCACGTGGTCGATGAACGCATCGTCGGCCGCAAGCCGTCCAGCCTCGGCCACGCCGATGCCGCCGCCATCCCGCTGACCGCCATTACCGCCTGGGAATTGCTGTTCGACCGGGTGGCTGTGGCCGAAGGTGGCGGGCAGGGCCAGCACCTGCTGATCATCGGCGCGGCCGGCGGCGTCGGTTCCATGCTGACGCAACTGGCGCGCAAGCTCACGCAACTGACCGTGATCGGCACCGCCTCCCGTCCCGAGACGGCGCACTGGGTGGGCGAGCTGGGCGCGCACCATGTGATCGATCACAGCCAGCCGCTCAAGCCGCAGCTGGAGAAGCTGGGCATCCCCGAGGTCGGTATCGTCATCAGCCTGACCCATACTGACCAGCACTACGCGCAGATCATCGATGTCCTCGCCCCGCAGGGCCAGCTGGCGCTCATCGATGATCCCGCCTCGCTGGACGCGATGCCGCTCAAGCGCAAGAGCATTTCCCTGCACTGGGAGCTGATGTTTACGCGCTCGATGTTCCAGACGCCCGACATGATCCGGCAACATGAACTGCTGCAACGGGTCTCGCAACTGCTGGACCAGGGCGTGCTGCGCACCACTACCGGCGAACATTACGGACGCATCGACGCAGCCAACCTGCGGCGCGCGCATGGCTTGCTGGAGTCGGGCAAGGCGAAGGGGAAGATTGTGCTGGAAGGGTTCTGATCCCGTCAGCAGGGGAAGGGCGCCAGCGCGGCGGCGGTCCGGCCTTCGAGCTGGCGCTTGGGGCTATCCGCCGCCAGAAGGGGAGTGATACGAAAAATTATTATTCTGTCAATGAAGCCGGTTTCGGTCCCGACCCATGTTAAATTACGGAGTCCGGACCGGCTCATGGTGTCCGGACCCTCTCACAACCCCCATAGGAACCCTAGTTGGAAAACATATTACTGATCGTCGTGGCCTTCTTCCTGGTCGCGTTGAACGGTTTTTTCGTTGCAGCAGAATTCAGTCTGGTCAAGTTGCGGCAAACGCGCATCCGGGCCATCGCAAAGACACAAGGCATGCGCGGCCGCATCCTGGCCGTGGTCCACAACCAGCTCGACGCCTACCTCTCGGCCTGCCAGCTGGGCATCACCCTGGCTTCGCTGGGCCTGGGCTGGATCGGTGAACCGGCCTTTGCCCGCATCCTCGAACCTCTCTTCTCCCTGGCCGGCGTGACCAACCAGGAACTGATCCACGGCGTATCCTTCGTGTTCGCCTTCTTCGTCATTTCCTTCCTGCACATCGTGGCCGGTGAACTGGCCCCCAAGTCCATGGCCATCCGCAGCCCCGAAAAGCTCGGCCTGTGGTGCGCCATGCCGCTCTATGGTTTCTACTGGGGCATGTATCCGCTGATCTGGGTGCTCAACGCCAGCTCCAACTGGCTCTTGCGCGTGGCAGGCCTGGGTGCGGGCCATGGTCATGACGCCCACTATTCGTCCGACGAACTCAAGCTCATCCTGCGCGCCGGCAACAAGAGCGGCAAGAACGGCAAGTTCACCCGCGACGAATGGAATGTGCTGACGCAAAGCCTGAACTTCGCCGAGCTGGACGTGGCCGACATCATGCGTCCGGCCAGCGAGATCGTGGCGCTGGGCGATGACAAGAGCCTCGAAGAGAACCTCGACATCATCTACCGCAACCGTTATTCGCGTTACCCCTACTACGACGCCGAGCGCCAGCAAGTGCTGGGACTGGTGCACCTCAAGGATGTCTTCCTGGCGCAGCAGGATGGCCGCGCCATCGCCAACCTCAAGGACTACCTGCGCCCGGTGCAGTACATCTCGCCGGCCCTGCCGGCGCTGGACCTGCTGCGACGCTTCCGCACCGGCAGCCCGCACTTCGCCGTCATCGGCAAGAAGGGCCAGCCGCCGGCCGGCTTCATCACGCTGGACAATATGTTGAGCCTGCTGGTGGGTGAGATCCGCGACGAGTTCCGCCACAACACCGGCGAATGGACCCGCCAGGACGACGGCACCCTGCTGGGCAAGGGCAGCCTGCCCATCGTCACGCTGGAAAACATGCTGGGCATCGACATCGAATACGACGATAGCATCGACTCCGTCGGCGGCCTGGTCATGGAAAAACTGGGCGACCTGCCCAAGGAAGGGCAGAAGATCGACTTTCCGGCCTTTGATGTGGTCATCAAGCGCATGTCGGGGCCGAAGATTGTGCTGGTGAAGGTCTATCCCAAGCTGCAGGAAGCGAGAGAGTAAGCCCGCACCAGTGAGGGCAACCCGACGCTGCACACGACTCTGGCCGTGATGGAGCGTTCGGGATTGCGTCGTCGGTAAAGCCTATTGCCGTTCACTGATACTGCCGTTGGCAAAAACGGAAGTATCTCGCCTGCAGGCCACGCATGTATGGCATACATTTGCCGTCACCCATTGTTCATCCATCAGAGAGCTCCCCTTGCTCCATCGCCGCCGTCTCGGGCGGCAGCACAGGCGCATCATCGGGGAGTGGCTCGCCCGTAGCCAGCAGGCAGGCCGCGGAGCACAGGAGGTGCTTGCCGGTTTCGTCTGCACGGGTGTAGTGGTGAAGCAGCATGCGCAAGCCCATTTCCTGCGAATTGAGCCGGAACGGCTGATGCTGGCCCGTCAGGAGCCAGTTGATGTCGATGTTGAATTGCACATGCATGCCGTGCAGCAGACGGCTGCCGGGCATACAGCGTCCTTGTTCGATCTGGCAGATGTGGTTGGGCAAGGTCCCAAGCACAGTGGCGAATTTGCGCTGGCTGAAGCCGATGGCCAGTCGGGCGCGCTTGATGCGCTGGCCGACGGCCTTTTTGGATGCATTCATGGCGGGCTGTGATGTGATCCCTCCCTGCGCCGGGCTTCCTCTGTTCAGGCCTGCGGCCTGGGACGGGAAGCTTGCTGGTGTGCGGCGTCGGTTATGTCAACACGCTCCGGGATACGGGGCTGGGTCTGGCATCAGATCCCAAAGAGCGTATGCGTATTGGCCGGTTGATAGGCCACGTTTTGGAGATGCAGCGTGTAGGTCTGGTTGCCGGCAGCTGCGCCGTCCAGATCGACCACTACCTTGGTTCCATTGCCGCCCTGGATGGGAGCGACTTCCTTGACGAACTGCTGCAGGTTGCCTAGGTCGATGCTCTTGCCAAAGACCGCGATCTTGTCCGCACCGGCGGTGAAGTCGGTGATGGTGGCGGCGAAGTTGCCCTGCTTGCCGAACGCGCCCAGGGTCAGGGTGTCGTCCCCGCCGTTGGTCTGGATCAGGGTGTTGAGGCCGTTCTTCGTCGCGCCCAGCAGGAAGTTGTCATTGCCATGGCCGCCACGGGTGTCGCCCAGGAATTGGGTGGCCCAGTAGTGGCCCAGTTTCAGGCCGGTCACGGTGGAGGTCATGCCGTTGTTGTTGCCGGAGGTGATATTGGTGGCCGTGAAACTCAGATCTTCGTGCAGGCCCGGTGCAATCAGGTTGGCCGCCGAGGAGAGCGTGAAGTCGCCTGCATTGACCGTGTCGAAGGCGAGTACCTTGCTGCCCATCTTCACGGTGATCAGGTACTTGTCAGATGAGCCTTCGGCGCCGACTTTGCCGCCAAACAGCAAGCCGCGTTCGTAGTTGCCGGGCGCCCAGGGGGCGCCGGGGTCGCTGATCGAAGCATACTGGGTGGTGGAATCATTGAGTGCCTGAACGCCTCCCTTGTTGGGGCTGGCGACGTTGAGGTCGCTTAGGACCGGGGCGACGACAGATTGTGGTCGGTCGGCGTAGGCAGTTATTTCGTTCGCACTCGCAATATTGCCGGACGCCTCCTTATACTCGGTGTAGAGGTAGTTATCACTTCCGAGTATGCTCTCTGCTAAAGTCAGACTGACGCTCGCTTCTGGCGAGGCCAGATCATTCGCCGTCAAGGTCTTGCTGGCTACCGAATTGCCCGATCTGACAGAGACGATATCCCCGACGCTGGCCTCGCTTGCGTTGAACTTGACCTTGACCGTCGGGTTCAGGTTGCTCATGCCGGTATCGACTTGATAAAGGATGCGGATGTTGCCGATGTCGTAGTTTCCATTGGTGCTTTGTTCGCTTCCGCCGAACTGATACATGTCGAGGTTGCTGGCGTAGGAGCCGCCCTTGTTGGTGAGCACCAGTCCCTTGCCATCGGCCGTCGCGGTGAAGCTGAACATATTGCCTTTCACATATGCGCCGCTCTGGTGGGCCATACCGAAGCTCTGGCCGGATGTCAGCGGCTTGTCGAAGACAAGATAGCTCTTGTATTCGGCAAAAGTCGTATTGGGATTGCCAGTGATGCCACGTCCTCCCCATTCAGCAGAGATGCCCTTGACAGCCGCCAGGAAGGTCTGGGCATCCATTCCCACAGGCAGGGGCAGGTTCACACTTTCGCCTTTGCTGAGATTGTGAGGATGAACCTGGCCGAGAATGTCGCCCAGGTTCAGGACTTGGTAACTCATTTGATTTTGCGCTACCAGCTCAGCCTTCACCGCCGGGGCAGGCGTTGTATCCACCTTGATTCTGGTCGTGGCCGAACTACTGTTGCCGGCCTGGTCGGTCAAAGTGATATCGATAGAACGTGTGCCGGGCTCCTTCGAGCCGATCTTGTAATGCAAACTTTCCAGCAGCGCTTTGACTTCCGTGCCCAGGAAGCTTTCACCCAGCCACTTCTGAAAGACCAGTTCTTTCGTGGCCGCATCGTATGTGTAGTTGAAATCGTAAAGCTTCCCAATGTACTTACCATGGACGGTGTTTGATTTGCCCAGATCAATTTCTGCAACGGGTTGCCAATAATCCTCATTCTTGAGCGCGAGCACATCCTCGCTGAAGCTTAGGGGCGCATCTTTCCCAGAAAACTGTAGCTTTATCCTGGCGACATCGTTGGCCATCGGAGCAGTGATGCGGTGCGAAAACAAGCCCTCCGGGTACCCGTCAGAGTTCGCACGTCCGAGACCGATCGTCTTTTCTGAAAGCGATTGAGTTCCGGGCGTAAAGAAATCCAGGTCCAGCACAGGAGCCTGGGTGTCAACAAGCAGTCTTGTGGTCGAAGGCGTGCCCATTTCTCCGTCCATGTCGATGAGCCTGAACTGCGCCTGGCGTTCGCCGTCCAGACCCAAGGGATTGACCAGCTTGACTAGCCTGACTATCGCCTGGACCTGGGCGCCCGTGAGGGCCTTTCCTGAAGCACTGTCGATGCTAAGCGTTTGTTCCTTGGCGGCATAGGTGTACCGTAGAGGCCCATGATCTGCTTCGATTTGCGTCGCCGACAGTTTCGGTGGGACCAGGATGCCCAAGTCCAACCGCAACTTGTCTTCAGTGCTAAGCCCTGGTCCCGAGAGTTTGACCTGCAGGGCCCGGATCTGATTCGACGCAGGGGCAAGGATATCTTGGTGAAGTGAAACGCCAGTTTCCAGCAGGCCGGTCTTGGTCAACATCTGAACGCGATGATCTGCTGTTGATGATGAGTAGGGATCTGCTTTGAGCGCGAGACTATCGTTGCCTACGATGAGTGAGGTAGACCAGGATGAGAACCCGTCCTCATTCGACCGTGTGGGCTTCACAGTCATTGTCCGCTCTCCAGTTTGACTCTCTGGGTTCTGGAGCTTGATTGCCTTGATGATGGCGCCTAGCTCCTTGAGCTCGGGAGGAAATACCCTACTACTATATCCCTCAATCGTCAGTGTTTTGCTGTCGGCATCGAAAGAATAGTCAACTCCCGTGACGCCCCCTATGGTTCTACCGAATCGCATTGCAATATCCTTGTCCAGGCTGATCCCTTCGTCCAGCAGCAGCCGATCTTTTGCAATGTCAAGACCACTTCCAGAGAACTGAAATAGAAGTGCCCTTGGATAGGAGTAAGTATTGATAAACAGTTTATCGGCATCTGGAACGAAGGCCGCGCCAAGAATCAAGTCAGATACGGTAGCGTAATGCGCTACTGTCGACTGGAATCCGGGTGTTGAAAGATCAATATCGAGAGGGCGGCGCGACGTCGTTTTGGCTTCCAAATAATAAGGACTTTCTGCTACCTCACTAAAATTGTCAGCGATGTCGATCTGTTGTACCCGAACTCGGCCCTCTGCATCCGCCGGGAATCCATGTTCCTCACCAAAGCCTCCCTTTTGCTTTTGTCGATGGGAACGCGTACCGTCTTCTAATACGGGCTCGGCTTGCAACTGCAGAGCGGTGAGATCGCTAGAATACCAAGAGCCCCAGCGAGGCCAGTAATCGTTAGAACCTTCCCGAAGAAACCACTCATCGCTACCCTGTGTGCGTGAAATGCGATAATTCTCGCCCAGCGGGGCCCAAACATACCAGGTCTCGGTTGGCGTTTTCATGCTGTAAACACTGCGGGATGTATCTAGTACGGACTTTCCGGTGAACGAAAAGTCGTTGCTGAAACTGTGCTGGAGGGCTTGGCTTTCGCTTAACGATAATAATGTATAAACGCCGTTGGCGGAGCTTTCACTGCCATCGGATTTCTTGAGTCCTGTTACCTTCTCGCTGATCACGAACGGCATGCTCCACGACCCGTCCTCAATGGAGGCGACGGTGCTGCCCAATGTCTGGCCAAGGTTATCGGCGGTCCGGAAGATGAGGCGCGCTCCTTTTTCAGCCGTGCCTTTCAACAAGGGAGTGGGAGTGTCGACGAGTTCTGCTTGCACGGATGGCCGCTCGGCAACCGTGTCAAGAGTGAATGCCAAGGTGCTGGTGGATTCTTTACCGCTTTTATCCATCACCTTTACCATCAGGTTTTTTTCACCATCTCCTGTGAGGATGACATGACTTTCGCTCTCGGTGGATTGCTTGCTCCAAGTCTTCCCCTGGTCTGAACTCCACTGCCAGCTTGCGTCCGAAGGAATGCCGGAAATCCTGACCTTGCCATCGTTGGTGACCTTGTCTGATCGATCAATGCCGCTGTCCTCTACCAGCTCGAGCCTGGCGGCCCCTGCGGGAATCACATCCTGTTTGGGCGGTTCGTCTTTGGAACCGGCAGGTTGCGCTTCAGCCGCCAGGTAATACTCGTCGATGTCCAAATTCGCTCCCCACCTATCCTCTGTTGTGAAGTTCCCCCTCACGCTCACGTACATCGCAATATCGCCTCCCTTGCCACTGGTGCTCTTGAACTTGATGTTTTCGATGATTTCTTCTGCTTCGGCTTTGGAGAAATATTTGCGGCCGGTCTCAAGATCATTTTTGGTGAGCCGGAGCTGTCCGTCATAGAAACCTTTGTTATAGCTATAGTTAACCCAAGATACGGAGCCTATCGTTTTTCCGTTGACGGGGGCGATATCCTGATTCCTCGACCATTCACCATCCAGGACGATCTGGTCGCCTGGCAAATCCTGGGAACGACCACGAAACGAGACCCAGATTTCATCAATCGCGTGGTGATCGGCATTGGAAGGAAAGCTGACATCAGGAGCAAAGGCCACCCCGTTTCGTAGCATGGCGGAGGTAACTTTTGTGGATCGGCCAACTCCGTCATCGTTGCCGTTCATGTCAATCTGGATGGGAGCAGTAGTTTTTACGTAGAGGTGGGCTGATCCATTTTGATTGATGTTTCCAGCAATATCCTCTTGCGTGATGTCGAATATCACCCGGCTCACATCCTCAAATCCGGTGTCCTCAAGTAGTACCTTATCGAGTTTCTTCAGATGTGAACGCTCAGTCTCGCTCTTTAACTCCTCCAAAGCCAACTGTTTGGCCGAGATGTCAACGGCGCTCCATGATTGTTGGCCGTACCTCGGCGATGACTGTCCAGGATAGGCACTATCAGCCCGGTACCACTCTTCTGTTCCACTCAGCTTCGAGATTCGGTAGCTGCCATCGACGTTATGCCAGAGATACCAGGTTTCTGAATCGTTGGTCATCTTGAACGTCGTCCTGGACGTATCGAGAAGGGATTTTCCTTCCGGGGCAAAGTCCTTGCTGAATTGATTGACCAAGCCTTCCGCCTCCTCGCTCGAGAGCACGGTATAGGTGCCGTTGGCAGATCCGGCGCTGCCATCTACCCTCTCGAGGCCGCTGATCTTGATGGTGCCTGGCAGTGGCAAGGACCAGCTCCCATCATCAGAGGAAGCCTTGACAGTGCCTAGTATTTTGGAATTGTAATCAGATCGCACCGTGATCATTGACCCCTTTTCAGCGTTGCCATTTAGTCCGATATATCCACTTTCAGAGGCGTTGCTTGGGCGCGCATATACAGGCGTGATAAAAGTGTCCAGCACAAAATTAATCTGGCTGGTCGATTCCACCCCCTCCTTGCTCGTGGTCTTGACCAGCAGCGACTTCGCCCCGTCACCCGACAGTTCAACCACTCCGCTGCTCTCACGCGAAGCATTGCTCCAGTTGGCGCCGTTGTCCGTGCTCCATTGCCAGGTCGCACCCTCCTCAATGCCGCTGACTCTGACCCGACCATCATTGGTGATCTTGTCGGTTTGGGAAATGCCGTTGTCCAGCACCAGTTCCAGCACCGCCATGGAGGGTGGGGATGCGTTTCCAGCCGCATCGCTGTTCACGCCAGCACCAGCGGCTGATGCCGCCGTCGTGGTCGCTTCCTGCAGGCTGCGCTGGCTACGGTTGGTGTTATCGCCGACGATAGAATTCGTCATGATGAAGACTCCTTGATTGAGGTGAATGTGCCTCTGACACCGGGCCAGAGATTCAATGCCATTGCCTGCGTGGTTCGCACCATGACCGCGTCATGTAGATCGACGCATCACAGAGGGGGCAGGAAGGGCGTGCTGCTGGAGGCTGCGTGACACGATGGCATGGCCACCGAGGTCAGGACTCGCTGCCGGGGGATTGATCCGCGTGTGACTTGGCCGGATCAACGCGTTCAATCCTAACTGCGGCCTCGTGTGCTGAACTCTTGTTGCATGAGAATGAATGCGGAATTTCGCAATTGGTTGAGATGCTCGCAAAGTGACTTCACTTTCCACTTTCTTTCTGCACGCCAGCGGATAAGCAAGCAGCGATCTTTCCGGGCCGAAGCGCACTGCACTTCGATACCCGGAAAGATCATCCGCCTAAGCCTCAAACACCAAAGATCGTCTGCGTATTGGCCGCATTAAAGGCCACGTTCTGCAGCTGCAGCGTATAGCTCAAGCCACCCCGAACCCCATCCAGATCCACCGTCAAGGTCGTGCTGCGGCCATTGTCGCTGGCCGTGGCGCTGGCGAAGCTGCTGAGGTTGGCCGACGTGATGCTCTGCCCCCACACCTGCACCTTGTCCAGACCCAGCTGGAAGTCGGTCACGGTGGCGGTGAGGTTGCTGCTCTTGCCGAAGGCGCCCAAGGTCAGCGTGCCGGCGCCGGCGCCGGTGGTGACGGTGAAGGGACTGGTGGTTTGGCTCGCCCCCAGCAGCATGCCGTCGTTGCCTTGGCCGCCGATGAGGTTGCCCATCCCCTGTCCCACCCAGTACCAGCCCAGCGAGGCATCCTTGATCACCGAGGTCTGGCCGTTGTGGATGCTGCCTTCGGTCACGTTGGTCACCGTCGCCGTCAGGTCGCGGTACAGCCCCGGCGCGAGCAGGTTGGAGGCGGCCTGCAAAGTGAATTTGCTGGTGGCTGGATCGTCGGTGGTGCTGAGGGTGAAGGTGTCATAACCCAGCAGCTTGCCGCCCAGGCTCACGGTCACCAGATACTTCTGCGGCCCCGTGAGCCCCGGCGTGTTCACGCTGCCGCTGAAGATCAGCCCCTTGTCATAAGTGCCTTCTGTCCCAACACGACCGGGGTCAGTGATGGAGGTGTAGGCGTCACCGCCCAGCAAGATCGCCTTGGCCGTGGACTCTTCCCCATACCCGGCCTTGACCTTCAGGTCGGTCAGCAAGGGCGTCTTGGCGTCGCCCGTGATGTTGACGGTGGTCGCCGTTGACTGCGAGGTGAGGCCCGTGGCCGAGGTGTACTTGCTGACGATGGCGTGATTGCCCGGCGCCAGGCTGTCGCTGATCTTCAGGTTCAGCGTTGCCGTGCCGGTGCCGCCCACGTCGGCGCTCTCCAGCGTCTTGCTGGCCAGCAGCTTGTTGCCCTCGTACAGACCGATCACATCGCCCACCGCGACCCTGGCGCGGTCGTAGCTGACAGCAAAGGTCGGTGTGCTGTTGACATTGGCTGTGGTGGTTTGATAGAGCAGGCGGAGGTTGCCCATGTCATAGCCGCCGGTGAGATCCTTTGATTCGCCGTTGAAGCGAGTGAAGCGATAGATGTCGCTATCGAGCACCGCGAAGCCGCCGTTATTGATGAAGCTCAGGGTATTGCCCGCAATGCTGAATTGCACCTGGTTGCCCTTGACCGAACTGTGCGACTGGTGCGCCATGCTGAACGAGCTGGTGAGGGTCGATGGGGCCGCGACGCTGGTGTAACTGCGATACCTGTCCTCAATGACGCTAGATGAACCGCTGATGCCGGGGCCGCCCCAATCACTGGAGATCGCCTTGAGCGCCGACAGGAAGCTCGTCGGCGTGAATTCCGCCGGCAAGGTCAGGGCCACGCTTTCGCCTTTCTTGAGATTACCTGTGTTGACATCGTTGCCCAGGTCGGTGTTGAGCGTGAGCATGCCGAAACTGATCTGGTTCCCTTCTTCGAGCTTGGTCATCGACAGCGTCGGCGGGGTACGGGTGTCGATGCTGAGGGTCGATTGCACCAAGGCGCTGGCATTGCCCGCCTTGTCAACGAGGACGACATCGAAGCGCCGCGAGGTGGTATCGGTCGAGGTGGTCTTGAAGCGCAGCGCTTCCAGAATCGTCTTGGCTTCGATGCTGGTGATGGCCTCGCCGGACTCCTTGCTAAATTCGATCCGCTTACTGACGGAACCGGGCGAGCTCAATGCGTATTTCAACCGGGAGACACCGCTGATGTCGATGTTGCCGCGTCCGGTTGCGCCCAAGGGGAGGGCGACCGCAGGCAACAAGCTGGCGGTACTCAAGAAGTCTTTGAGCAGCTCACTGGTCCGGCCGGTGTAATCCAGCCTGATCAGGTCGATGTCGGTTGCGGCTGCCACGGCGATGGGCTTGCCGAACAGTCCCGTTCCTGCGGCCACGCTAGCCAGAACGGCAGACTTGGCCGAGCTGGTCTGGACGCCAGCGACGCCGGCGTCCAGGTCCAGCACCGGGGCTACGGTGTCGAGAATGATGCGGGCGGTCGAGACCGGACCCTTGCTGCCGTCAGTGCGGAATACCAGCAGTTCGGCCACACGCTCACCGTCTTTGGCGGCAGGGTTGGACAAGGCCAGTGATTCGACAATGGCCTGGATTTTTGTATCGTTCAGTCCGAGCCCGGTGGTGTCGACAATCCTGAGGGTGCGGGTATCCGCTGTGTATTCGTAGCCCAATCCAGTGATGTTGCCGAGGACCTTGCCAATTTGATAGCGACTGTCGGCATTCAAGTTCAAGGACACATCCAGCTTGAGCTTGTCATTGACCACATCCAGTCCAGCGCCGGAGAGTTTGACCTCCAGACCTCGAACAGTGTTGTAGGGGGCGGCGATCTGGCTGTCGAAGGCCACGCCGTTGACCAGGCTGGCGGCTGACCGCAGATAATTGGTGGAGTTGAACTGCGTCTCCGCCGTATTGGGGTCGAGGTCTAGCCACATGAAAGGGGAAGTGACGGATATGGTGGCGGTGGACGGCAGGCTTTCTCGCCCCGCCCCATCTACCAGGGTGATCGTCATTGTGCGCTCGCCTTCGGTGAAGCCGGGGTTATGCAGGCGGATGCTGCGAATAATCGCGTCTATGCGGGGGACAAAGACTTTATCCTCAATTTCCAGAGTTTTTGTCTGAGCATCGTAACGGAGTTCCAGATTTAGTGATTCTCCGAGTGAAACATTTTGGTCAGTAAAGGATTGATCGAGCGGTCGCTCCTCGTGCAACACCAGTCGGTCCCGAGCAACGTCCAGTCCATCTCCGCCAAAGGTCACTCTGATTATGCTGATGAAATTGCTGATGTTGTCGACGCTCTCGTTCGTAAGGTCAACATCAGTGTCGCGCGCTATAGTTACTCCTCCTCTTGCTAACAATTCTGCGTAGGACTTCACATGCAACTGGCTTGTCTGGACGCCCTTAGTGTTGCGGTCCAGGTCAGCTGCGAGAGGAGCTATCGTAGTCTGCGACCGTCCCGTATTAATCAAACCTAGCCCGGTGCGATCAATCGTGACATTGCCCGCCACATCCGTCTGTTGTAGGTAATAGCGGAAGTCCGGGGAAGCATTGGCGTGTGCGCTGATGATCTCTACACCGCCCAGCAGTCGGCTGTTTGGCGATGACCCATTACCGAGCAATTGCTGAACTTGCAGCTGGTTCGCCGTTGCACTATTCGCGTGCCAGCTTGTCACCCGGTTTGCAGCTTGCGTGCCATAGTCGCCGTGAGCGATGGGCTGCTGGTACCACTCGTCGCTGCCGCTGTCGCGCGAGATGATGAATCCGCCGTTCAGCGGCGCCCAGATATACCAGGTCGCGCCGCCTCGCACCATGCGATAGACCTCTTTGCTGGTGTCGAGCAGAGGTCTTCCCTCGGTGGCGAAATCGCTGCTGAAACGGGGTAGCGCCTTGACTTCGTTGAGCGAGAGCAAGGTGTAGACGCCGTTGGCGTTGCTGTCCCGCCCATCGACCTGGCGCAGGCCGGTGATGCGCAAGATTCCCTTGATGTCAATTTTCCAGGTGCCATCGCTTGCAGCCGTCGTCGTTCCTAGTGTGAATGCGTCGTCGAGGTTCTTGCCGGTCGGGATGATCTTGAGCGAGACGGAGGCATTGGGTTCGGCTCCGCTGCCGCTATAACGGAACGTATCGCTCCCTCCCTGGGGTGTGCGCTGTTGGGAAGGTGTTTGCACCGACAGATAGTTCACCGTCGTATCCAACTTGAAAGTGAACGCGCCGACTTCGTCCAGCCCCCCCCTGTTGTTGCTTACCTTGACGGTTTCCGTCACATTGCCCACCTGATCGGTGACTTTGACCTTGAAGGTTTTGTCGCCGTCGCCGGTCACGTCAATCGTGGCGCTGCTGTCGCTGCGTTCGGTGCTCCATGTCACGCCATTGTCGGCGCTCCATTGCCAGGTCGCGCCAGCCTCGATGCCTTCGACCCTGATCTTGCCATTCTTGGTGATCTTGTCGCTGGAGTCGCGGCCAGTGTCCTCCTCCAAGGACACGGTAGGAGCCGCCGGCTTGGTGGCGTCGAGCGTGAATGTCAGCGTGTCGCTTAGGCTTTCATTGCCTGCCAAATCGATCTGGCGCACCTGGACGGTCTTCTCGCCATCGCTGGTGTCTGGCAGGGAGAAGGCGTTGCCGGTGATGTCGGTCCAGTCGCCTCTGCCGACCTTGAATTGGCGAACCGGAGCGCTTGCATCCAGGCCGCTGTCGATGGTGATGACGGTGTTCTTGCTGTATTTCACGCCGTTTATGGTCTTGAAGCCAGCGTTGGAGAACACGGCCTTGGTCGGATTGGTCTTGTCCAGCGTGAAATTGAGCGCGTCGGCTTCGACAAACACGCCGCTGTTGTTGGTCACCTTGACCTTCTCTGTCGTATTGCCGGCTCGGTCGGTGACCTTGACCTTGAAGGTCTTTTCGCCGTCACCTGTCAAGGCAATCGTGGCGCTGGTGTCGCTGCTGCTGGTGCTCCAGTTCCGGCCGTTGTCGATGGTCCATTGCCAGGTCGCCCCGGCCTCAATGCCTTCGACCTTGACGTTGCCAATGTTGGTGGTCTTGTCGTGGGGGCCGCTGCCAGTGTCATCCTCCAAGGTCACGGTGGGAAGGGCTGGCGGTACGAGGTCGATGCTGAGATTGCGCGTCAGTACAGCCGAGTGCACATTACGCGCTGCATGGACAGATTCCACGCGCAGGTCGGGGTTGACTTGGATAGCGCTCTTTCCATCCCGCAAGGCGGTCTTGTCATCGGTGGTGAGGGTGTAGCTCCAGTCCACCCGGCTGACGCGGGCGTCGCTGGAAGACTGCACGGTAGCGTTGACGCTTCTGCCGTTGGCAAATTGCAGGGTGACCGTGCTGCCTTTGCCCGTGGTGCCGCTGAGGGTGAGGGTGCCGTCGTATTCGTTCTTGTTGATCGTGTCGTCCCCCGCGACGACATTGAGCGTGGGCGCGATCGCGATGCTCAAGACGAGGTCATCGATCTTCTTGAGGGTGTTGCTCTGGCTGCCGTCATCCTCCAGCGCGGCCAGCGCCTGCCTGATCGCAGCGATATTGCCGGAGGTGGCGCCAGCGATGCCCAGGTGGGTGATGTCGTTCTCGGTGAGGATGTTTGCACCCGTGTCTGTGCCTTTGACGGTGTGGGCGATCTTTTGCACCACGCCGATGTAAGTTTCAATCTCTGCCGGCGTATCGACATCGGCAGCGTGGCGGCTATCGATGATGGAGTTCAGTAGACTCACCGCATTGGTCACGACTGCCGGTCTTGTGCTGTCCAGGCCGGTCAGCCCGGTCAGATTCACGCCAATGGCCTCGAAGTCGCTCTGCTTGGCCAGGTTGGTCTCGGTGGTATTGTCGGGCGTGCCATCGGCTTGTGCCAGCACCTTGCCGTAGCTGGCAATGAGCCCGCGCAGCTTGGCCGGCGTATTTACCGCTTTCTCGTTCGGCGTACCCGTCGGTGTGCCGATCACGTTGGCGGTGGCCAGCGCGGCGTTGACGGCGTTGCGGTCCCCGGTGGGGGTGCTGCCGGAGAAGCTGTCGATGCCGATGCGCTCGTAGTCCACTACCGCCGGGGCGTCGCCGGTGTTGGTGTCGGCGTAGCGGATGATCTTGTCGATGGCGGCGATGGCCTCCCAGGCGATTTGCTGGACCGCGCTCATCATGTTGACGTCAGCCGGGCTCTTGGCCTGGAGGGCGCTGAGGATCGCGGCCTTTTTCGAGGCGGTGGGAGAGCCCAGGGCCAGTAGGGTGTACTCGGCATCGGCCAACTCCGCCCCGCTGACGACGGCGTCGCCAGCGTCTTGCGCGGCGAGGTTGACGAGCTTGCCGGCCAGCGTTGCCAGAGCAGCCAGCTGGACCGGGGTGGCGATTGCCTCTGGATTGGCGGCGCGGTCCACCAGATCGTTGAGCAGGCGCAGCTTGGTCGCTGCGTGGGGACGGGTGGCGTCCGCCTGCAATTGGGTCACGAGGTCGGTCGCTAGGCCGACGTTCTTGTAGTCGTCGGCGGATGGTAGCTTGGACGCCTCCGATGTATCGGATACGCCATTGGCCATGACCAGCAGCTTGTTGTAGCTGTCCACAATGGTCTGTATCTTTAGGCGGGTATCGGCCTTTGTGTCATCGATGGCTCTGGTGGCCAGGCTGGAGAGCAGGGCAGTCAGGCCTTGCGGCTTGCTGTCCACGCCGCTCACGCCGATGTCGCGGAAGTCTTGCAGCGTGGGGACCTCGGTGCCGCCGGCGGGCGGGACGATGTCATCGGTGCGGTTCTTGGCAAAGAGGCTGATCTTGTCCAGAGCCCGCTGGGCCTTCAGGCCGATGGTCTTGAGCTTTTCCAGCGTGTTGACCTGATCCTTATCGCGCGAGGGCAGCAGGAAGAGCAGCGCTTCGGCGGCGTTGTCGTTGAGGAGGGTGGTGGTGGTCGGGGTGACCTCCAGTTCCTTCACGCCGAGCTGGTGCCAGTCGGCCAGCGAGATGCTGATGGGAGCCGGCGGCGGGGGGACGTCGGCATCGGCTTGCTGCATGACGCGGGTGACGATCTTGTCCAGATTGAGCGCTGCCAATTTTTCCTGGGTGGAGACGCTCTCGAAGTTGGTCCGTGCATCCAGGGCGTCGTTGAGCAGCTTGATGTGATCTGCCTGGTCGGCCACCGTCAGGCGCAGGGCGGTCAGCTCGGTGTGGGTGAGTGGCGCGCCGGGCTTGGGCGAGCCGTCGGTGGTGACCTCGCTGGCGGTGGGACGGCTGGCGTCAGTCACGACGCCGCTGCCGCTGGCCAGATTGCGCAACTTGGCGGCGGCGGTGGCGATGACTTGCAGCTTCGCCAGGTCCAGCGCGGCCAGGCTGCCCTCGGGGTAATTCTTCAGGGTGCTGTTGATCAGCTCCAGCGTCGAGGGGGTGGCTGGGCCGGCATCGGGCAGGATGTGCTTGACGGCCAGTTTTTCCAGTTGGGCCTGGGTGGGCGGGTTCTCGGGGCCGGCGCTGCTGCTGGTGCGGGCGGCATGGGCGGCGACCTTGTTGGCGATGTCCACCAGTTGCACGATCAGCGCGGGGGTGTTGACGGTGCTCTTGTCATTCGGCTGGGCGTCGATGGACGAGGAGATCAGGGCCAGGCTGGCCTGGGCCTGCTGGATGGCGCGGGCGTCCAGTCCAAGCTGGGCGGGGTTGATCAGCTTGGCTTCGGGGATGCCGATGGCCAGCAGTTCGTCGCGGGTGATGGGGTTGGCGCCCAGGTTGCCTGCGACGCCATCGGCGGCATCGAGGATGTGCTTGTAGGCGTTGACGATCTTTTGCAGTTCGGACTGGCTGCTGACATTGCCGGTCTTGCCCGCCACGCCCAGCGCCCGGACGGCGGCGTTGATGCTGGAGCGGTTGCCCTCGTTGACGCCGTTGACGCCGGTGCCTTCGTAGTTGCGCACGGTGGGCACCAGCACTTCACCCAGGCGACCCAGGTTGGCGTCGTCGTTGGGGGTGTTGGTGGCGTAGTTGCGGATGATCTTGATGTCGCGCGGCAGGGCGTCGATGACGTTTTGTAGTTTGGCGCTGCTGTTGATCCTGTCCACTGTCGAGACACGGATGAGGTCATTGGCGGACGTCAGCTTGTCAGCGGTCAGGCCTGTCACACCCAGGTTCTGATAGTCGGTCAGGGTCAACAATGTGGCCTCAGCCGTATTCTTGCCGATGGCCTTGATGAACTTGTCGGCAGAAGCGCTGATCGTGTTGATTTTGGCGGGCGTGTCCACCTTGTCATTGGAGACGGCGTCAATGGCGGTGGCCAGCAGGCTCAACTGGTTGGGATTGGTGTTGGACGTGACCGATACGCCTATCCTTTCCAGTTCCGCCAGGCTCGGTACCTTGTCGGTGCCGACGGGGTCGGTGCTTAGGCGACTGCCATCGGCGAGGGCCAGGATCTTCAGGTAGGCATCGACGATGCCCTTGATCTCGGGCTGGGTGCCGGCCTGCATCTTGCCCACCTTGTCGGTGGCCAGGGCTGCGTTGACGGCGGCGAGGTTGTTGGTGTTCACACCCGGCACGCCGATGGCCTGGTAGTCCTCGGCGCCAGGAACGCCCTTGGCCGCGCCGGTGTTGTCGCCGGCATAGGTTTCGATTTTGGCCAGGGATTCCACGGCCTTGTTGACCAGGGTCTTCAGATTGGCGATGGATTTGAGATTTTGCCCATCCGTCCCGCTGGTGGCGACGGCGGCGAGGATGGCGACTTGCTGGGGTGCGGTCTTGAGGCTGATGTCCACGCCCAGGATACTGAAGTCGTCGGCGGTGGGCGGGAGCGCACCGGCCTCATTGGCGGCGCTGGCCATGAGCTTGTTGGCGCTGTTGATCAGGTTTTGCAGCAGGTCGAACGTGTTCACGCCGGTCCATCCCTTGTTGTCGATCGCATTGTTGATCAGTGCAAGGGCGGAACCCTGCGGACCGCTAGCGACGGCGCGGCCGAGGTCCAGGCCCAGGGCCTGGTAATTGGCCAGGGTGGGCAGATCGGCGACGAGGGTGTCGTTGGCGCTGTTGGCCATCTGCTTGATCTTGACGACGACATCGGCGGAGGCTTGCAAGTCGGCGTGTTTCTGCACCTTGGTTGTGTCGAGCTTGACCACGACGCTGTCGAGCAGGACCTTGTTCTCGGCAGTGACGCCGGTTACGCCGATGTGGCTGTAGTCCGTCGCGCTGGGGACTTTGCTGATGGTGACGCCGTTGTCGGTCTTCCAGGCCAGGATCTTGTCGTAGGCGTCGATGATGGTCTTGAGCCTGTTGGGGGTATTGGCGAGCGCTTCATCGATGGTGGTGCTGGCCAGGGCGGAATTGACGGCGGCCAGATTGTTGTCGTTCACCAGCGGGGTGCGCTCGGGATTGTCCTTCACCAGGCCGATCTGCGCGTAATCGGTAGCGGTGGGTTCGGCTCCACTGTTGGTCTTGGCGTAGAGCGCGATCTTTGCTTGCGCGGTCCTTGCCAGGTTGGCGGTGGTGATGACGCTGCCCAGATCGGATACGGCAGCCGCATTGGCCTTGGCGGCCAAGGCGCTGAGCACGGCGGCGGCTGCGGGGGCGGCTTCAGGGGCGGTGCTGCCAGCCGGCATCACGCCCAGATTGGCCAGTTTCTCCACGCTGAGCGCACCCGTCACCTCGCTTTGTTCGTAGGCCTTGGGCGCACCAGCCAGGGCGGTGATGGCCTGGGCCGTCTCGAGCAGCGCGAGCAGCTTGGCGGGACCGTTGATGAGGGTGTGATTGCCTTGGCGGTCCAGCGAGGAATGCAGCAGGTTGAGGGCGTCATTGCTGTGACCAGCGGCGACGGTCACGCCGACCTCGGTAAGCAGGGTCTTGAAGCCAGGGCGCGTCAGGTCGGTCAGCGCGGCCGTATCGGGGCGGCCATTGGCGAGGGTGAAGAGGGTGTTCCAGTTATTCGCTAGCTTCTGGATGTCCGCTGCCGTGGCGACCTGGGCGGCGTTGATATTGGTGCTCAAGAGGCTGGCCGCGACGCTGACGGCGTTGTCGGCGAGCACACCACCGGTGACGGTGAGGCCGATGTCCTTGAGGTCGGCCGCGGTGGGGCGGTCGGCATCATTCGGGAAGTTTGCCGGTGCGGGGCTGAGCTTGGCATAGGCCTCCACTTTCTCGAAGGCGCGCATGGCCTTGCTGACCAGGGCTTGCAGTTCCGCAATCGTATCAACCTGGGCGCCATCATTGCTGCTGGCGCGGATGGCGTAGAGGGCGGCGCTGGCGGCCTTGAGGTTGTTGGGGAGGGTCAGGGCGGACTGGCCTCGGTCACCTGCGTGGATACCCAGTTGGGAGAGCTCATCCACGCTCAGATGGTCAGGCTGACCATCCGTGACGGTCGCGGCGGCCTGGTCGATCAGCTTGCCGGACAGAGTAGCCAGCGTGTCCAGCTGGGCCGGGGTGGCTATGGCTGTCGGATTGGCTGCGCGGTCCACCAGATCGTTGAGCAGGCGCAGCTTGGCGGCTGCGGTGGCAGGGTTGGCGTCCGCCTTCAATTGGGTCAAGAGGGCGGTCTCCAGGCCAACGTTCTTGTAGTCGTTGGCGGAGGGCAGATTGCCCGCAGCGGTGTTGCTGTTACCATCGGCTATGCCCAGCAGCTTGGCATAGCTGTTGACGATGTTCTGCACGTCCTGCGGTGTGCCGGCCTGGAGTCGGCCTACCGGGGTCGAGGCTAGGGCGCTGTTGAGCGCGGCGAGGATGACCCTGCCGACTGCCGCCGGTTCTGTGGGCAGGGTGACTGCGATGTTTTCATAGTCTGTCGCGATGGGGGCGCTCAGGGCGCTGTTGCCGGCGTAGTCGCGGATCTTCTGTTGCGCGGCGATGGCGTTCGTCGATAGTGTTTGCAGTTTGTCCAGGGTATCGACCTTGTCCAGCGTGGTGGTCTTTTGCAGCTTGAAGAGGACGGCGGGCAGGTCTTCGTCGGTCAGGCCGGTCACGCCGATGAGGGTCAGGTCTTCCTTGGACGGCGCTTGCGCACCATCGCTGTTGACGTGCGCGATCACCTTGGCGACGACCTTCATCAAGTCGGTGATCTCCTTCGGGGTGTTGACCTTGTCGGTGGCCAGCTTGTCGATGACGCTGTTGAGCAGGCTGAGCTTGGCAGGCTGGTCGGCGAAGCCCTGGGGCAGGTCGATGCCGAGCTTCTTGTAGTCATTGACGGTGACGGTGATTCTGGCTGTGGCATCCGGATTGATGTTGTTGCTCATGCCATCGGCCAGTGCCAGGACCTTGTTGTAGATATCGACGATCTCCTGCACGTCCTTGGCGGTGGCGGTCTGGCTCTCGCCGACCTTGGCGGTGGCCAGGCTGGAAAGGACGGCGAAGCGGCTCTGGCTCATGCCGTCGGTGCGGTCGCCGGTGGCCGTGGCGTGCTGCGCCGAGCCGGTCACGCCCATGGCTTCGAAGTCTGCCTGGGTGGGCAGGGCCGGGAGGCTGTCTTCGGCGCCGACTTCGCCGTTGCTGACGTCCTTGGCGTACTTGACGATCTTGCGGTGGGCGTCGCGGGCGTTCTGGGCGACGCGCTTGAGTTTGGCCAGCGTATCCAGATCGTCCGGGGACTTGAAGCGGATGGCGGCCATGAAGGCGCTTTGAGAGGCGCTGTCCACATCGGCGCTTGCGCCATCGATGCTCAGTCCCAGCTTTGTCCACTCATCGATCTCAATGATGATCGCCGGGGCGTTTGCGTTCGCCTTCAGGTCGGCGTCAGCCTGTCGCATGACGCGGTTGACGAGATCGTCCAGTTTCTGCGCTTGCAGCGCCGTCACGGTGGAGACGGCTGCGAAGCTGGGCAGCCGGTCCAGGGCCTCATTGAGCAGCTTGATGTTGGCGGGGCTGTTGTCCACGGTCAGGCGCAGGGCGGTCAGCTCGTCGTAGGTGAGATGATCGCCGGGCTCGGGTGATCTATCAGTGCTGGTCAGCTGGCGCAGCTTGGCGGCGGCAGTGGCGATGGTTTGCACTTGCTTGAGCTTGAGTTGGCCCAACTGCTCGGCGGGATAGCCTTGCAAGGCGCTGTTGATCAGCGTCAGCGTCCCGGGGGTGGCGCCGTCTTGTTCAAGGATCTGCTTCACGCCCAGTGTTTCCAGATCCGTGCGGGTGGGGGCTTGTGCGCTGGTGGCAGAGGCTGGGGTGGCGGCATGGTCCGCCACCTTCTTGGCTAGCGCCACCAGCACGTCGATCTTGGCGGGGGTATCGACGGTGCTCTTGTTGATGGGCTGGGCGTCCAGGGCGCTGCTGAGCAGGCCCAGGAGGGCCTGGGCGTGTTTTTTCTGGGCGTCAGTCAAGTTGGCGTCGTCTGGGTTGGGCAAGCCAGTTTTGCTCACCCCGATGCGGATCAGTTCGTCGCGGCTGATCGGGGCGCCGGGCAGATTGCCCGGGGTGCCGTCGGCGGCTTCGAGGATGCGCTTGTAGGCATCGACGATGTCCTGCAATTTGCTCTTGCTGCCCACAGCATCGGCATCGGCCAGGGCTTTCACGGCGGCGTTGATCGAGTCCAGATTGGCTGTGGTCACATGGTTGACGCCAGGGCGGGTGTAATTTTCCACGGCTGGCACGACTACCGTTTCGGTGCCGTTCTCCAGCCGGGTGGGCGTGTTGGTGGCGTAATTGCGGATGAGCTTGATGTCCTTCAACAGGCCGTCGATGAGGCCTTGCAGTCTGGTGCTGGTGTTGATGGCGGCCGCCGTGGTGGTGGCCTCGCTGATCAGCGTGCGCACGTTGGTCATCGTGCTCTCGTCCTCGACACCGTTGATGCCCAGGTTCTTCAGATCGTCGAGAGTGATCGACGCAGCGGCAGCGGCATTGCCCGCTCCCGCCAGCACCCTGCCGGCAGAGGCGTGGATTGCTTCGATCTCGGCGGGTGTATCGACCTTGTCCCAGTTGACGGCGTCGAGGGCGGTGGTGAGCAGGTTCAGATGGTGCTCATCGACCGGTGCGTGGCTGAGGTTGACGCCGATCTTCTCCAGTTCAGCCTGGGTGGGCAGGGCGGTTGAGTTGACCGGGTCGGTGTCAGCGCGCTTGCCATTGGCGGCGGCGTGGATCTTGTCGTAGATGTTGGTGATCTCTTGTACTTCCAACCAGCTATCGGCCTTATTGCCCGTGACGAAGGCCGTGGCCAGCACGGCGTTGATGGCGTTGACTTCATCGGCGTCGATCTTGCGCACACCGATCTGCTTGTAGTGGTCCAGGGTGGGGATGTCTGCTGCCTCCGTCGAGTTGCTCTCGGCGTAATTCTGGATCTTTTGCAGGGCGGCGATAGCGTTGCCCCTCAGCTCCCCCAAGGCGTCCACGGACTTGATCTTCTGCCCATTCGGGCCACTGGTGCCGATGGCGTGCAGGATCGCCTGTTGCTGATGCTCGTTGAGATTGCCGATGTCGATGCCCAGCAGCCGCAGGTCGTCCACAGTCGGCACGGCTGCGGTGTCGGGCTGGGCGGCGCTGTCCATGAGCTTATTGACGGTATCAAGCAGGGCTTGCACCTCGGCGACCGTATCGACGTCAGCGGCGCTCTTGCGGTCGATGACGCTGCCCAGCAGGGCGGCGGCGGAACCGTCAGGGTCCCTGTCGCTGGCGGCGTTGCCCATGCTCAGGCCCAGCGCGGCGTAGGCATTGGCGTCGGGTAGGTTGGCGTCGAGCGTATTGGCTGCGCCGTCGGCCATGGTGGTGATCCTGGCGGCGATGGTAGCGGCGGCGCTCAGCTTGGCGTGGTCCTTGATGGCGTCGAGGCTCAGTTTTTCCTTGAGCGCGCTGTCGAGCAGCGGCTTGTTGGCGGCGGTGACCTTGTCCGTTCCCTGGTCCAGGCCCAGGGTGTGGTAGTCGGCCAGGGTCGGCGCGATGCTGGTGCTGGATTGCTTCCAATCGATCACATGTTGATAGGCGTCGATGATGCCCTTGATCAGGGCTGGATCGCCTGCCTTGGCTTGGTCGATGGGCGTGCTCGCCAGCGTGCTGTTGATCGCGCCGAGGTTGTTGACCGTGACCAGGGGGCTGCGGTCGTTCTTGACCAGGCCGATGTTCAGATAGTCGTTGGCATCGGGCGCAGGGCTGGCGGCGTCCTGGGCGTGGGCGGTGATCTTGTTGTGGGATGCAATCGCCGTGCGGACGATGGCCGTGATCTTGGTCATGCTGTCGAGCTCGGCCACGCTGGCCTTCGCGGCGAGGGCGCTGAGTACGGATGCGCCAACACCATCCTCGGCGCCGGCGGGAAGTACGCCCAGCGCCGTCAGTTTTGCCTTGGATAGCTTATTGGCAGACGAGTCCGTCAGATCGGCTGCCGCATAGGCTTTCGGGTGGCCTGCCAAGTCGATGATGGCCTGGGTGGTGTCGAGCAGGGCCAGCAGCTTCTTGGGCGTATTGATGGCGCTGGTGTTGGTGCGCGCGTCCAGTGCATCCAGTGCGGATTGCAGCAGGTTGAGGGCCTGGTCGCTCGTGGCGGCGGGAAGGTCCAGCCCCAGATCGGTCAATAGCGGTTTGAAGTTGGCGCGATCGGCATCAGTGTCGCGGTTGGTCGCGCCATCGGCTAAAGCCAGCAGCGTTTGCCAGTGATTGAGCAAAGTGGTCAGCTTGGGCATCGTGTCGATGCTTGTCTTGGTGATGCTCGCCGTAGCCAGGCTGGCGGCGACGCCGATGGCGTCGTCTTGCTTGACCAGCGCAGGCACGATCAGGCCCATGGCTTTGAAATCGGCTGCCGTGGGGCGGTTTGCGTCGGTGAGGAAGTCGCGGGGTTCGTCCGTCAGTTCAGCGTAAGCGATGATCTTCTTGTAGGCATTGATCGCATCGGTAACGACCTTCTGCAGCTCGCTCTTGCTGTCCACCTCCGCGCCTGTATTAGCGCTGGCGGCGATGGCGTAGAACGCGGCGGGCAGGGCGGCGGCATGCACAAGGGCGTCCAGCGCCGGTGCGGCGGCGTTGCCGGACTGGATGCCCAGGGCGATCAGATCGGCGGGGCTCAGGGTATTGACGATGGTGCCGTCGTCATTGGGGTCGCTATGCGCCAGTGCGATCACCTTGTTCACCAGCCTTCCCAGCGTGTCGATCTTGCTGGGGGTATCGACATCGGTTTTTGCCTTGCTGGAGATGATGGAGTCCAGCAGGGCGCGCACGGCGGTGTCGGTGCCGTTGGTGGTGTCGGTGGTGACGCCGGGGATGTCTGCGCCGATGTCCTTGAAGTGCTGGGCTTGCAGGGCAGGGATGTCAGTGTCGGGGAGGTCGCCGTTGGCGCGATTGAGGATGGCGTCATAAGCCACGACGATCTTCTTGATGAGCTCGGGCGTGTTGGCCCTGTCCTTATCGATGGCGATGGTCTGCAGGGCGGCGTTGACGGGAGCCAGAAGGTCGGCAGTCACCAGCTTCGGGCGAGCCTGGGTCGGGTCTGCAAGGGCGGGGCCGACCAGGCCGATGTTGAAGTAGTCCTCTGTCGTGGGGGTATTGGCAGCCGAACTGTCGGCGTCATTCCTTTCTGCATAGAGGCGGATTTTTCTCTGGGCAGCGTCGGCGTTACCGACCAGCTTTTGCAGCTTGTTGAGGCTATTGACGTCGCTGCCATCGGGACGGCTACCGGCAATGGCGGAGCGGATGGCGGCCCAGTTGATGATCGCATTGTCGGCGTTCTTTTCGACGCCGTTAAATTTCACCTCCAGCTTTTCCAGTAATTTCTGCGTCAGCTCGGTGTCAGTTCTGCCGGCGACGGTGTCCATCAGCGCCTGGATGGCGTCGAGCAGATCGGCCAGCTTGGCCGGGATGGTGATGGGGCGGTTCTCATCGTCCTTGGTCAGTTTGCCGATGGTGCTGGCGTCGATGATCTCGCCCAGAAATGCGATGCCAGCAGTTCCGGCGGCGTCGAGCTTGCTCGGTTCCAGGCCAAGGGCTTCAAAGTCTGCTCTGGTGGGCTTGGGGACGGCAGTCACTGATCCACCATCGGCGGCATTCACCACATGCTGGGCAGCGGTGATGATCTTTTGCAGCAGCACGGCGCTAGCCGCTTTCGCGCCGGTGACGGGGCCGGATTGCAGCGCATCGTTGACTACGGTGAGGTAGTCGTCGCTGATCTCAGGGTTTCCCCGCTTGGGCAATTCCAGGCCGATCGCACGGAAGTCATCCTCGGTCGGAACGGGGCCGCTGTTGGTCTCGGCGTAGAGACGGATCTTTTCCTGGGCGGTGATGGCTGCGGTGGCCAGCGTTTGCAGGTCCGTCAGGCTGGCAATGCCAGTGCCATCGTTAACGGTGGTCTGTACCTTGTGCAGCAGCACGGCGACTTGATTGTCGTTGGTGATGCCGGTCAGGCCCAGGTCGGTCAACTCTTGCAGGCTCAGGCGCAGGTTCGTTGGCACTTCCTCATACTTCTTCGGATGGCTGTCCGGTATTTCTCCGACGGCGGCCAGCTGCATCAGCTTGTCCACGGTGATGGCCAGCTTGTTGAGCTCGGCCACCGTGTCGATCTTCTCGGTGGACAGGGCTTTCACGACGCCGTTCAACAGGCTCAGGGCGTGGGTGCGCTTGGTCTCGGGGGAAGTCTTGGGCAGGGCGATGCCGATCATCGCGTAGTCTGCGTCGGTGGGGGCAGCCGCGCTGCCGCCGTTGGCGTGGGCCAGCACTTTGCCGTAGGCGTCGGCGATGGATTGCAGCTGCTCGATGGTGTTGAGGTCGCTGACCTTGTGGGTGGCGGGAGTATCGTCGCTGCGGGGGACGCCCGTCGTGGTATCGATGGCGTTGCCCTTGAACTGGACGGCGTCGAGGAAGGCCTTGCGGTGGGTCTCATCCTTGATGGTCAGGCCGGCCTTGACGAGATTGCTCCTGCTTAAGTGGGTGTTGAAGGATTTGACCACGTCGCTTGCGTCTTCCTTGGCCAGGCGGATCAGGTCGGCGGCGGTCTTGGCCAGGTCGGTGATCTTGGCGGGGGTGCCGACCTCGTCGTCGGTGCGCAGGCCAACGATGCTGTTGAGCAGGCCCAGCTTGTCGGGATCTGACTGCTGGGTGGTCGGGCTCGTGATCTTGACGATGCCGATGGACGTGTGGCTCAGCGCCACACCGATCTTGACATACTGGTCTGCCTTGAGCGCCGCAGCGAGGGCGGCATTCTCAGCACTGCCGTCGGCGGCCTCCAGGATGGCCAGGTAGGAACGGACCACGTTCTTGATCTTGCTACGGGTGCTCACATCGTCGCGGGTGAGGACGTCAACGGCGGCGTTGATGTAACGCAGGTTGGCGTCGGTGACCAGTGCAGCGCCGCCGGAGTTCACGATGCCGGCATCGCGATAGGTTTGCACCGTGGGAGCCGGCTTGCTGTTGTCGTCGGCGTAGTCGCCGATGGCGATGAGGGACTCATTGAGCTTATTGATGATCGCCTGCAGCTTGGCGACGCTATCGATGTCGGCGGCGGGTTTGCCGCGCAGGGCGTTAAAGATGTCATCAAGGTTGCTGTCTCGCTCCCCGTTTTCATCGATGACGAGTCCGCTTGCGATACCGGTGATTCCCAGTCGCTTGCCCTGCTGCTCCCAGTTCGTGCGCACTTCGTCGGTCAGCGTTGGCGGCAGCGAACCCGCAGGCTGGGCGGCGATGTCCATGAAGAAGGCCACGGCCTCGCCGATTGCGCTGATCTCGGTCACGTCATCGACGTGAGAACGCGGCTTGTACTTGAGCGCATCGTCAAGCAGCTTCAGGCGGGCGGGTTCGGGTGTTCCCATGTTGACGCCGGGGATGGAGATACCCAGCCTGGTGAAATCCTCGGCGCTGGGGTCGGCGTCGGGGGTAGCGTCGGGCACGTTGTTGGTGGTGCCGTTGCTGCCTTCGGCTTCGTTGGCTTCGGCCAGGATGCGCTGGTAGGTGTCGATGAGCGTCTTGAGCTTGCGGGGGGAGCTGATGCTGGCGAATTGCACCGCATCGATGGCGGTCAGCGCGGCATTGGCCAGGGTGGCGTCGGTGACGGACACGCCCACGGCGGCCAGTGCCTTGAGCAGATCATCGGGAGTGGGGCCGAATGGCGCCGCCGTGCCCAGGGTAGTCGTATTACGCGTTCCATCGGCCAGTTCATGGATGGCGCGCAGGACGTCGATTCCTTTCTGGATATTGGCCACATCCTGCGCGGTGGCCTTGGGCATGGCGTCGAGCCAGGCGCGGACATAGTTCAGCAGTGACGCAGGCGTACTGGCATCCAGCCCGGTGAGGCCCAGCGTGGTCAGTTGTTCCACGCTAATGGCTGCGGCGGCGGTGCTGAGGGTGTCATCGGGGTTGGCGTTACCGTCGGCGGCGGCCAGGATGGCTTTGTAGGCGTCGATGAGGGTCAGCAGCTTGGCTGGGGTGTTCACCTTTTCGCCCGTCACGGCCGGGGTGCGCAGGGCGCTGTTGAGTGCTTCGACGGCCTTGGTCGGGGTCTCGGCGTTGTCCAGTTTCTGCGCCAGGTCCAGGCCGACCTGCTTGTAGGTGGTCAACGTGGGCGTGGGGGTGCGGGGGGTATTGTTTGCATAATCGATCAACTGCTGCTGTGCTTGATGGGCCTTGTCGGCCAGGTCTTGCAGCTTGAGCTTGCCATTGGTCGTGCCTGCGACGGCGCTGCCGTCATCGGCGCTGTCGGCCAGGGCCGCCAGCACGGCGTTGAAGGTGAGGTCGTCGAGCCTTTCGATGCCAGCGGCGGTCAGTTCTTGCTTGCTGACAAATTTGTCCTCGAGCTTACCGCGCACCTGCGCCATGACGTGAGCGGCGGTTGTCGCCAGGAGGTCCAGCTTGCTCACCAGCTCCACCCTGGAATTGGGCGAGGCATCCACCAGGCTGTTGAGCACCGCCAGCACAGCGGCCCCGTCGTCACTGCCCTCAAAGACGGTGGGGGCTACGCCCACGTTGGTGTAATCCAGTTTGGTCAGCGAGCTGGCGTTGTCGTCGGCTGCGCTGTTGGCTGCGGCCAGGATGCGTCCGTAGCTGACGACAATCTCCTGTACCTTTTCCGGCGTTTTGGTGTTGTTGCTGTTGACCGGGCCGCTGGCGAGGGCGGAATTGATGCTGGCGATGTTGCTGTCATTGACGTCTTTCACGCCCATGTCGTGGTAGTCGCCGGTTGTCAGGGAACCAGCGTTATTGTCGGCGTAGGCATTGACCTTCAACTGGGCCGTGTGGGCCTTCCTGGCGATCTCTTGCAACTTGAATAGGGTGTCGATCTCAGCGCCGTCGTCACTGCCCAGCCGGATGACGGCAAGGATAGCGCGCTGGCTCTCGTCGTGCAGATTTTGCACGCCCAGCCGCGCCAGCATGTCCTTGAAACCAGTTATCCATGCGTCGGTGGCGGTGTTCTTGGCGGTCTCGTCATCCCAGCCGGCGACGGCGCGCACGGTGTTGGCGGCGTTGGTGAAGGTGTTGAGCTTGTCAACGGTGGCAATGTCGCTCGGCTGCTTGCCCTTCAGGGCGGAATTGAGCAGGGTGAGGGTGTTGGTGTCGGTGGGCTGTTGCGCGCCGACGGTCTCATAGGTGGCGATGGTAGGGCCGGGAACGGCGTCGCTGCTGTTGCCCGGGTGTTTCAACAGGGTCTGCCAGGCTGTGGCGATGATTTGCAGCTTGCCTGGATCGGCTACGTTGTTTCCGGTGATGGCTGTGGTGGCCAGCGAGGAATTGATGGCCTGGGCCTGCTGCTCGTCGGTCATGCCGCGGATACCCAGGTCACGATAATCACTGAGCGTGGGCGTGGGCGCGGTGGTGTTGTCGGCATACGCACGGATCTTGGCCGAGGCGGTAATCGCCTTCTGAATCACGTTGTCCAGTTGTTCACGCGTGGCCACGTCGTTGCCGTCGTTCTGGCTGCCGGCCACGCCCCAGCGCGCTAACTCGATCTGCGCGGCGGTGAGGGGGTGGGCCAGATGCAGCTGGTTCAGTTCTTCGGCCTTGAAACTGGCGGCATTCGTGGCATCGGCGTCTTGTCCTGCCAAGAGGATGACGCGGGCGGCGATGTCGGCGAGCTTCTTCACCTTGTCGACGCGGTCGATCTGGCTGCGGCTGGCGTCGGCGCTGTCAAGCGCGTCGTTGAGCAGTTTGACGGTGTTGTTGACAGCGTTGTTGCGCGTAGCTGGGCTGGCGTTTTCGGCGGCGCTCTTGTCCAGGTCCTGGACGCCGATGTTGCGGTAATCCTCTGCCGTGGGCAGTTCTCTGGCATTGCCTGCCACACCGTCGGCCAGTGCCAGGATGTGGTTATAGGAGCCGACCAGGGTAGCCAGCCTGGGCCAGGAGTTGATCTTTGGACCCTTCACTTCACGCAGGGCGCTGTTGATGGCGGCGAGGTTGCTGGCGTCTACGGCGGTGTCGCCATTGAGAAGCGCGTTCCTGTAGTTGCTGACGAACGGCTCCGTTTGGGCCGGATTTTGCTCATCGATGGGTACTTTACCATTCGCATAATTGATCAGGATGGTCAGCGGACCCACCACGTGCTTGACCAGCGCCTGCACTTCGGCCCAGGTGTCGATCTGGTCGATGACCCTGTCTGCAGCGGGCAGGCTCAGACTACGCAGAGCAGGTGGTACGTTGTTGAGCTGGTCGACCACATCGTTGAGATTGTCTGCGATCACCCCGTCGAATTTCAGGTCTGTGAAATCCGCCACAGTGGGGGCTGCACCCGCAGTCTGTCCAGCCGGCTGGCCGGCGCGTTGCGCGATGCGATTGGCGGCTGCGGCCATGCCATCGAGCTCGGTGATGGGAGCGACCTCGCCGGCCGTCTTCCGATCAATGGCCCCACCCAGAATCTTGGCCCCGGCCTCAGTGAGCGGCGGCTCCACACCCAGCGCGGCATATTCCGCTAGCGTGGGCAGGTCCGCCGTGGCGGTATCGTCCCTCGTATTGGCCAGCTTCAGCACCTTCAGATAGGCGTCGGTGGCGGCCTGGACCTTGGTGATGGAATCGGACTTGTCAGCCGGCAGCTTGCGCAGTGCGCTGTTGATGGCGCTTAGTTGCGCAGCCTGTTCCTGCGCATCCCGCGACAGGTTGAGGATGCCCATGTCGAAGAAGTCCTGGTAGTTCGGCGCGGTCTCTTTGCCCGGATCGCCGTACTCACTGACCTTGCGAAGGGCATCATCGGCCTTGCGGCGCGCTTTGCCGATCTCGGCGGCCAGCGCAGTGCTTTCGTTGACTTGCTCGGCATCGCTCAGGGTGCTGAGATGGTTGACCATGGCCGGCACGTACTCCGGCGGCACCGTCGTACTCGCACCACTGAGCAGTTCGTCGAATTTGCTGACGCCTTCGCCCTTGAGCGCTTTACGGGCGTCGTCCATGGCCTGTTCCAGCGAGGCGCTGGCGCTTTGCACCGCCAGTTGGGCGGTGGCCTTGTCGGTCTGGCGGGCGGCCAGGTTGGCGGCGTCGGCCCTTTCCTCAGCGGTCTTGGCTAGATTGAGCCTGTTCTCAGCCTCGGCGAGCAGCGTGCGGCGCTGGGTCAGCCGGACGGCGTGCTGGATCACTCCAGTGGTATCGACGACAAAGCTCTGGGTGTTGTCGCTGAAGTTGCCAGCCTGGTCGATCTGGCGCACTTGCAGGCGCACCTTGCCATTGCCATCCTTGCTGTCGCCCTTCATCTCCAGGCGGTCGCCGGGTCTGAGGATGGCCCAGATGCCGGTAGGCACCGGCGTGCCGTCGGGGTTGGCGGCATTCTTCACTTTCAGAGAGTTGGGTTTAGTCCCGTTTCCGGTCAGCAGCCGGTAGTGAATCTCCGTGCTTCCTTCCTGCGCGCCGGCCAGAATCAGTTCGGGGTTGCGGGTGTGTGAGATGTCGTCGTTATTGCTGATGCCATTGTCGGCGCCGCCGGCCATGTTCAGTTTCATCTTTGGCGGCTTGGTGGTGTCGAGATTGAACTCCAGCACCGTATTGGCCGTGTTGGCATTGCCCTGGCCGCCAGTGAAGCCATTGCCGATCTGCACCACCCGCGCCTTGATCCAAGTGGGGCCATCCTGTTGCAGCGGGGCGTCCACCGTATAGCTCACGGCACCTCGGCCACCCTGTATCGGGGTGGGAGTGCCCAGCGAAGTGACGGTGTTCCAGACGCCGAAGATGGGTTTGCCGTTGAGGTCGGCCTTGGTCGCGACTGCGAACTGCAGGGCTTCACCGGTTGCATTGAGTGCTTTGGTGAGGGAGACCTTGATCTGCTTGGAGTTGGTCACGCCGTCCTTGTCGCCGTTTTTGGTCGGGTAAGGATGGGTGTCGCCATCGACGTTGTGATAATAGCTGTCTTGGCCCAGTGCGATGGGCTTGTCGTTGACGAAATTGGTCAGGTCGGGCGGTGTGTTCAGATCCACCCGCACATCGCTCTGGCTCTTCCACAGAGAGCCGTTGCTGCGCACGTTATAGCCGTCGGTGACGGTAATGCGGGCGCTGACCGGTACACCTGCATCCATGCGAAAGAGCTCCTCGATATTGGGTTCGCTGGCGTTGAGCACGGCATTGCCCGAAGCGTCGGCGGTCACCTTGGGCAGGGTGACGATGATCTCGGTGCCGTGGATGTCCCTGCCGATGATGGTGACCACTACCTGGGCGAAGGGAGGGACGGGAACCCGCATGCCGCCTTCCATGAAATCGCCCTGGTCGAGCTTGAGGGTATTGAACGACGGCAGTTCCCATTGTCTTTCCTGTCCGGGCAGGCCCTGGTTGATCTCGATGACCGGGTTGGCAATGGCGACGTGGTTCTTGACCAGGTAGTCGGCGACGGTGGTGCCGGTGGGCAGTTTCTGCAGCTTGGCCAGCTTGACGCTGGCTTGCGCGCGCGTGGTCTCCGAGTTGTTCAGGTCGGCCATGGTCTGCTGCAGCGCCTCGCTGAACAGCGCTGCCTGTATCGCGGCGGCGGCCGCCAGCGGTTCGCCTTGGGCGGTGGTGGCCCACTTCAGGGCGCTGCGTGCCTCATCGACGAAGACCAGGGCCTCGGCCAGCTTTTGCAGGACGGCGGCCTGGTTGGGATAGGTCCTGTCATCGAGCAGCACCAGGTTGGCGAGGGCCTTGAGCGCGGCGCCGTAGTTCTGCGCGCCGGCGCTGATGGCGGCGTTGTAGGCCGGGTTGACGACGCCCACGCCCTGGCTGTTGGCGATGTGGGTGGGGACCACCTCGCCGGCGATAGCGTCCACCTTGAAGAACGCACCCACGGCAGCGTTGGCGCTATTGATGCGTTCGGTCGTGACTTCCGGCGCGCCGGCCAGGGTGGTCACGCCGGCGGCCAGACCGGCCTTTTGCACGGCCAGTTCGGTCAGGGCGGTGACGTTGACGGTCTGGTTCACGCCATTGGCCTCCACCAAGGCGCGCAGTGGCGTGGCGCCCAGGTTGGTGATGGTCTGCGTGGCTTCATCGATGTAGTTGTCGGCCACTTCGGGCGTATTGTCGCGCACCACCAGCAGCATCGGGCCCTTGTAGAAGGGACGGGTGAGTACCAGCGCATACTTGCCGTCGACCACTTCGGTGGCCGCGCTCAGGGCATTGCCAGCGTTGTCATAGGCGGTAATGGTGGCGTTGCGGATGGCGCCCAGCACGACCGCACCCTCCAGGTTGGCCTTGGGCGGCTCTACCGAGGCTGCGCCACTGCCGCCGCCGCCCGCCGTTGATGCACCGGCGGCTCCTGCACCGCCGCCGCCGCCACCGCCGCCGGCCGCAGCCAGCACGGCCAGCACACCGGCGGCGATAGGCCATTGCACGCCCCAGCTCTTTTCCTTCTCCGAGCTGATCTCGGCTTCTGCCAGTTGTTTGCGGTTATCCGTGGAGCGGATGGGGGAATAATCGGTGGAGTTGGTGTTGCCGCCGGTGCCGTTGGTCTCGGTGGCGGCGACGGGGTCTTTTTCGTCATCGGGCGAGATGATGGGCTTGTCGCCTTCTTCGTCTTGCTGGCGGGCTTTTTTCTTGCGGGCGTTGTTCTGATTGTAGCGGGTGATTTCCTTGGAGCTGACGGTGAGGTTGGCTTCCGGCGAGACGTTGATGCGTTCGATCTGTTCGAACACCCGCGCCAGCGGCAGCTGTCCATCCGAGAACTGCAGCGCCATATCGGGTGAATTGAGCGCATGCATGGCGCCGCCGCTGATGAGGATCTGGTCGCCATTGGTCAGTACCAGCAGAAGGTCCACGTCCAGTGCGCGCACGTCCTTGATGGACTTGAGTGAGATGGTCTTCAGGAAGGCGGAGGATTCGGACAGTTTCAGGACGGTGGTGGTCATGTTGGATCTCTCAGGAAAAAATAAACGTGAATGGCTGGCGATGGTCTGGTCCGGCACGGCGGTAACAGGGCCGCAGCGGATCCCTCAACAGTCGAAGCACCGCCGTCCGTGGGGGGCGATGGCCAAGGGCCTTGGCCGACAATGCCGGCAAAAGGATGGCGGCAATGCAGGGGCCCGCATCGCTCAGGATTGCAGCCTTCGGAAAGTCGAAAAATTTGTTAGCTGCCAATATTGATGGGCGAAGCCAGGCGAGGTAAGGGGGGCGTGAAAACTTTGGGGAAAAGCAAAAGGATCGCGACTCGCGCGTCGCATTTATTCTGTTATTGAATCGAATATGGAAATAGAAAAAGTTAGATAACTTCTTCGACAAGATTCAATGAAGAATGTAAAGGCCGATGAAACCCGCTCCGGGCAAGGCTTTTAGCGGATGTAAGTATTTTTTTGACACCTTTTGGCGGATAAAAAAATTACCTTCTTTTCTGGAAAAAGAACGATGTTTTTTGATCGGCGTCGAGGGATGCTGTCAGGCAGTGTGCAGCGGGAAGTTGCAGTGCACGAGAAATGAAGAACTATGCAGGCAATAAAAAACCGGCCCCTGCCAAAACAGGAGCCGGTCGCTTGATAAGGTGCGCTATGAGTGACTACCGCAGCATCAGAACCCCAACGTACGCCCATCCGGATTACGCGGATCCGAGAAGCCATCGAAACCATCCGAGCGGATCTGGATGGTCTGGGTGCGCCCCATGGAAGGCTGCACGCTGATCTTCTGGCCCTTGTCCTGCAGGATCTTGAGCGTATCGGCGGACAAGCCCTTTTCCACCCGCAGTTGATCCGGCGCCCATTGGTGATGGATGCGCGGGGTGATGGTGGCTTCGGCCACGTTCATGTCGTGGTCGATCACGTTGAGGATGGTCTGCAGGGTGGTGGTGATGATGCGGCTGCCACCGGGGCTGCCCGTGACCAGGAAGGGCTTGCCGTCCTTGAGCACGAAGGTGGGCGACATCGACGACAGCGGACGCTTGTAGGGAGCCACTGCATTGGCGTCACCGCCGACCAGGCCAAAGGCATTGGGCACGCCCGGCTTGGCGGCAAAGTCATCCATCTCGTTGTTCAAGGTGATGCCGGTGCCGGTAGCGACGATGCCACTGCCGAAGTTCAGGTTCAGCGTGTAGGTGGTGGCCACCAGATTGCCGTCCTTGTCGGCCACCGAGTAGTGGGTGGTCTGGTCGCTTTCATACGGCTGCGGCTGGCCTGGCTTGATCTCGCTGGACGGGGTGGCGCGGTCGGGGTTGATCTTCTTGGCCAGCTCATCGGCATAGGCGCGCGAGGTCAGGCCCTTGACCGGGACCTTGGTGAAATCCGGATCGCCCAGGTATTCGGAGCGGTCGGCATAGGCCAGCTTCATGGTTTCGGCCATGAGGTGGATGGTCTGGGCGCTGTCGGCGCCGTATTGCTTCAGGGGATAGCGTTCCAGGATGTTCATCATCTGGATGATGTGCACGCCGCCCGAGCTTGGCGGCGGCATGGACATGACCTGGTAGCCGCGATAGTTGCCCGACACCGGCACGCGCTCCACCACCTTGTAGTTCTTCAGGTCGTCGGCCGAGATCAGGCCGCCGTGCTTGTCCATCTCAGCCACGATCTTCTTGGCGATGCTGCCTTCGTAGAAGGCCTTGGGACCTTCCTTGGCGATCAGGCGCAGCGACTTGGCCAGGTCCTTCTGGACCAGCAGTTCGCCTTCCTGCAGCGGACGCCCCTCCTTGAAGAAGATCGCCTTGGACGAATCCCACTGCCCCAGGTGCTCACGCTCGGCCGAGAGGATCTGCGCCAGGCTGCGGCTGACCGGGTAACCCTTCTCGGCCAGTTCCACGGCCGGCTGGATGACCTGCGACAGCTTCATGGTGCCGTACTTGGACAGCGCATGCGACAGGCCCGCCACCGTGCCCGGCACACCCACGGCCAGGTGGGTGTAGAGCGAGCGGCCCGGCACGACGTTGCCCTTGTCGTCCAGGTACATGTTGCGGGTGGCGCGCTGCGGGGCCATCTCGCGGAAGTCCAGGGCGACGTTCTTGCCGGTCTTGGCGTCGTGGATCATCATGAAGCCGCCGCCGCCGATGTTGCCCGCATTGGGCAGCACCACGGCCAGCGCGAAGCCCACCGCCACGCCGGCATCGACGGCATTGCCGCCCTTCTTGAGGATGTCCACGCCGACCTTGGTGGCCAGTTCCTGCTCGGTGGCCACCATGCCGTGCTGGCTGTGCACCGGGCTGATGATGTCATAGGTGAGGTCGTACTTGACCACGGGTGCGGCCGGGGCCGCCGTCTGGGCCTGGGCCGGCGCGAAGGCCAGCGCGCCGCACAGCGGCAGCAGGGCCAGGGCGGGTTTGCAAAGACCGGTGAATGTCTGCATGAGGGATGCTCCTGATGATCTCTGGATATGGGAATCTACATATTATTTATAGGAATGCCGTTCGCCGTGCTGCAAGGGCGAATGACACCGGGAGATTGTAGAGAATGGCGGTGTTCTGTCCAGAGCCGCGGGCCGGCGATGGATGGATTATTGCTGCGGATTCGTCCACGGATGTGGGGGATGCCCGTGCGGGGCGAATGGCCGCGCTTCAGGGGCTGAGCTGCCTGGGTGCCCGGGTGCTTAGGTGCTCTCGCGCACGGCCAGCTCGAAACCCAGATCCAGCCGTCCCTTGGCGATCTCTTCCCCCTTGAGCTGGCGCACCAGCATCTCGGCCGACTGGTAGCCGATGTCATAGCGCGGCGTGACCACGGTGGTGATGGAGGGCGTGGCGCAGGCCGCCCAGGAGAGGTCATTGAAGCCGGCAATGGCCATCTGACGCGGTACGCTGATGCCCTGGCGCTGGCATTCGAACAGCGCGCCCAGGGCCAGGTCATCGTTGCAACAGAAGACGGAATCGCAGTCGGGATGATCTTGCAGCACCCGGCGCAGCAGCTGCGCGCCCATGTCCACGGTGGTGGGCTGCGGCAGCAACACTTCGATATCGGCTGCCAGGCCAGCTTCCTGCAAGCCTTTGCGGAAGCCTTCGCGGCGCTTCATCATGCGCGGATCGAGCTGGGCCGCCAGGAAGGCAGGGCGGCGGTAGCCGCGCTCGGCCAGATGCCGGGCCACGGCATGGCCGGCGCGGGTCTGCGAAAAACCGACCGAGTAATCCTGCTGGCTGCGGCCCAGGTCGAACATGCGCACCGCCGGGATGGCGCGGCTGGCCGGGCGGCTTTGCAGGATGTCGTGCTGTTGGCTGCTGGAGAGCAGGAAGCCCGCCGGCGCATGGGCCAGGTAGGTGGCGATGAGTTCTTCTTCCTTGTGGCGGTCATAGCCGGTCTCGCCGATGAGGAATTGGTAGCCCACGCTGGCCAGGTAGTCGCGGATGCCCGAGAGGGTCTCGATGAACACCGCATTGGTCAGCGACGGCACCAGCACGGCCACCACCTGCGAGCGCGCCGAGGCCAGCGTGGCGGCGGCCTGGTTGGGTACATAGCCGAGCTTGTCGATGGCCTCCAGGATGCGCTGGCGCGACTGTTCCTGCACCAGCGCCGGGGTCTTCAAGGCGCGCGAGACCGTCATCGGACTCACCCCAGCCTCGGCGGCCACATCGATGATGGTCACGCGTCCGGTGGCGCGGCTGCCACGTACGGCGGGAGGGGATTTGGGCTTGGACTTGGATGCTGCGCGCTGGGTCATGGGAAAGCGGTCTTTTCTTGATGGCGACATGATACCTGCTTGCGGAGTGGGAGGGCGTGGTTCCTGCGGGATGCGAGGAGACGGTGCGCCTTCGATACGCGGCCATGCCGCTACTCAGTCCGAACGGTGGGCGAAGAAAGACGGAAGGGAAGGAGGGGGGGACGATGCAGCCCCGATACCGTTCGGACTGAGTAGCCGCGCAGGGGCGTATCGAAGACGCACCAGGGCCGCAACCAGCGCTGCGTCTTCGATACGGCCCTGCGGGCCTACTCAGTCCGAACGGAAGGAGATAGGGACGATGCAACCCCGATACCGTTCGGACTGAGTAGCCGCGCAGCGGCGTATCGAAGACACGCCTACAGATCACCGCCAGCCTCCCCCGGCAGCATGAGTCCGGAGCGCACCCGAAAGAAAATGATTTCCGCACGGCATGACCTGCCTTCCGTTTCCTCCCTCCTTCTACCGCACCGCAACACAACAAATGTTTGACCCACGCAAAATGTTAGCGTTATCATCGCGCCCCATGTTAACGCTAACATCCGAACCTCCGGACACACGGCGGCGGGGTCAGCGGTGGCATACCACACTCAGGAAAACAGATAACACTACGCAGATAGTGCAGATGTTCGTGCCGCCCGCCGGGGTGGCCGCAGGAGACGTTCGCCCGACTCATCGTCAGCAGGGCCGCGTTGCTGCGGCTGTCCCAGGGGCGCATGCCATCGGCTATCGGCAATCGGAGAACCCATGCTGGGAATGAGCCACGACGCCACCTTGCTGTTCAATGCAGTCATTGCCATCCTGGCGCTGATCCTGATGATCACGCGCCTGCGCATCCACCCCTTCATCGCCCTGACGATCACGTCGGGCTTGCTCGGCCTGATCTCGGGCATGCCGCTACCCAAGATCGTCAAGTCCTTCCAGGACGGTTTCGGCGGCGTGCTCGGTTTCGTCGGCATCGTGCTGGGCCTGGGCACCATGCTGGGCAAGCTCATGGCCGAATCCGGCGGGGCCGACCAGATCGCGCAGACGCTGGTGCGCGCCTTTGGCCGCGAGCGCGTGCACTGGGCCATGATGATGGGCGCCTTCCTGGTCGGCATCCCGCTGTTCTTCGAGATCGGCTTCGTGCTGCTGATTCCGCTGGTGTTCATCGTGGCGCGCCGCTCGGGCGTGCCGCTGTTCAAGATCGGCATGCCCATGCTGGCCAGCCTGTCGGTGATGCACGGCCTGGTGCCGCCGCACCCGGGGCCGCTCCTGGCCATCGGTATCTTCGGTGCGGACATCGGCAAGACCATCTTCTATGGCCTGCTGGTAGGTCTGCCGACGGTGATCATTGCTGGCCCCATGTTCGGCGCTTTCATTTCCCGTTACGTCGATATCAAGCCGTCCGAAGAACTGATGGCGCAACTGGTGCGTGAGCCGCAGACGACCAAGCTGCCTGGCTTTGCCACCACCCTCATCACCGTGCTCGCGCCGGTCTTCCTGATGTTGTTGAAGACCCTGGTCGACGTCACCCTGCCCGAAGGCCACGCCATGCGTGACCTGATGGACTTCATCGGCAACCCCATCGTGGCGCTGCTGGCTGCGCTCTTGCTGGCTATCTGGACCTTCGGCATCGCCCGTGGCTTCACCCGCCAGCAAGTGTTGAAATTCGTGGACCAGAGCCTGGCCCCCACCGCAGCCATCGTGCTGATCATCGGCGCCGGCGGCGGCTTCAAGCAGATGCTGGTCAATTCCGGCGTGGGTACGGCCATCGGCCAACTGGCCGTGCATGCGCAAATCTCGCCGCTGCTGCTGGCCTGGTTCGTGGCCGGCGTGATCCGTGTGGCCACCGGTTCGGCGACCGTCGCTACCATCACGGGAGCAGGCATCGTCGCTCCACTGGTGGCGCTGATCCCCGGCACCAACAAGGAACTGCTGGTGCTGGCCACCGGCGCCGGTTCGCTGATCCTGTCGCACGTCAACGATGCCGGTTTCTGGCTGGTCAAGGAATACTTCAACATGAGCGTCGGTGAGACCTTCAAGACCTGGACGGTGATGGAAACGCTGATCTCGGTTGTTGCTATCATCTTCATCATGTTGCTCAACCTGGTCGTCTGACCTTCAATGATGCATGCCCGGCACGCCCGGGCGTGACTGCTTGCAAAGGAATCTCCATGTCCACGTCCGCCTTGGCCCGCTATATGCTCGGTGTCGATATCGGCACCACCAGCACCAAGTCCGTCGTCTTCACCCTCGATGGCAAGGTGGTTGCCCAGCATGCGGAGGAATATCCGGTCCTCTGCACCGAGCCGGGCATGGCCGAACAGGACCCGGAGCAGATCGTCGCTGCCGCGCTGGCCTCCATTGCTGGCGCGGTCAAGGCCGCCAAGGCGGCGCCGCAGGAGATCGCGCTGCTGTCCTTCAGCGCAGCCATGCACAGCGTCATCGCGCTCGATGCCGAGAACCGCTTGCTGTCCAACAGCATCACCTGGGGCGATATTCGCGCCTCGGTCTGGGCCGAGCGCATCAAGCACGAGCATGACGGCAACGCCATCTATCGCCGCACCGGCACGCCTGTCCACCCGATGTCGCCGCTGTGCAAGCTGATGTGGATGCGCCATGAAAAGCCGGACGTCTTCCATCGTGCAGCGCGCTTCGTGGGCATCAAGGAATACCTGCTCTACCAGCTCTTCGGCCAATGGGTGGTAGACCATTCCATCGCCTCGGCCACCGGCATGTTCAACCTGCGCGAGCTGGCCTGGGACCAGGGCGCACTGGCCTTGCTGGGTGTGCGGCCCGACCAGTTGCCCACGCCCGTGCCGACCACGCACCGCCTGCCGGCGCTCTCGTCCGAGATGGCGCAGCGCCTGGGCTTGTCGGTCGATACGCCCTTCATCATCGGCGCCAATGACGGCGTGCTCTCCAACCTGGGCGTGAACGCCATCGAGATCGGCCATGTCGCCGTGACCATTGGAACTTCCGGCGCCATGCGCACGGTGATCGATGAACCGCGGACCGATCCGCAGGGCCGCCTGTTCTGCTATGCCCTGACCGAAAAGCACTGGGTGGTGGGCGGCCCGGTCAACAACGGCGGCAACATCTTCCGCTGGGTGCGCGATGAACTGGCCACCGCAGAGGCGGCTGCGGCGCGTGAAGAGGGTGTCGATCCCTACGAGGCACTGACCCGCATCGCCGAGAAGGTGCGTCCCGGTGCAGAAGGACTGCTGTTCCATCCTTTCATGGCCGGCGAGCGCGCCCCGCTGTGGAATGCCGACCTGCGCGGTTCCTTCTTCGGCCTGGCCCTGCATCACGGCAAGCATCACATGATCCGCGCAGCGCTGGAGGGCGTGATCTTCAATCTCTACAGCATCCTGCCGGCGCTGGAAGAACTGGTCGGCCCCACCAAGCGCATGATGGCCACGGGCGGCTTCGCACGGTCGGCGCTGTGGCGGCAGATGATGGCTGACATCTTCAACCGCGAAGTGGTGGTGCCGGAGAGTGTGGAATCGTCCTGCCTGGGCGCAGCCGTGCTGGGCGCGTGGGCGCTGGGCCTGGTGCCGTCGCTGTCGGTGATCTCCGGCATGGTCGGCTCCACCAACCATCACGCCCCCGAGGCCGAGGCGGTGGCCGTCTATGGCCGCCTGCAACCCATCTTTGCGGCCATTCCGGCCAAGCTGGAGGCGGAGTATCACGCCATTGCCGCCTTCCAGCGCGAGGCGGGGCGCCCTCATCCTTAGGTTCATGGTTCCCGTTCGGACTGAGTAGCGGCTTCGCCGCGTATCGAAGGCGCCCCTGCAGCAAGCTTGGGAGCGCCTTCGATACGGCCCAAGGGCCTACTCAGTCCGAACGGCCGCGTTGATTCTATGCGTAGTCGATTTGATTTCAAGGAGATGATGTGACCACCAAGACCACCCCCTTGCCCGCAGGCTTGCAGGGCTTTTCGCTGGAAGGCAAGCTGGCGCTGATCACCGGTTCTTCCGGCGGCATCGGCCTGGCGCTGGCGCGCGGCATGGCCCAGGCGGGCGCGGCCATCGTGCTCAACGGGCGCGACGCCGGCAAGCTGGCTGCCGTGGCGGCGCAACTGCGCGCCGAAGGCCATACCATCCATGAATCCAGTTTCGACGCCACCTCCTCCGAGGAGGTCAAGGCCGCGGTGCAGAAGATCGAAAGCGAGATCGGCCCCATCGGCATCCTGGTCAACAATGCCGGCATCCAGCGCCGCAATCCGCTGGAAGAGTTCAAGGAATCGGACTGGCACGACCTCATCAGCACCAACCTCAACAGCGTCTTCTTCGCCGCCCAGGCGGTGGCGCGCCACATGATCCCGCGCGGCGCGGGCAAGATCATCAACATCTGTTCGGTGCAGAGCGAGCTGGGCCGTCCCGGCATCGCCCCCTATACCGCCACCAAGGGCGCGGTGAAGATGTTCACCAAGGGCATGGCCATCGACTGGGGCAAGTACGGCATCCAGGTCAACGGCCTGGGGCCCGGCTACTTCAAGACCGAGATGAACATGGCCCTGGTCAACGACGCCAAGTTCACCGACTGGCTGGTGGGCCGCACTCCGTCGCGCCGCTGGGGTGACGTGGAAGACCTGGTCGGCGCGGCCGTGTTCCTGGCCAGCGATGCCTCGCGCTTCGTCAACGGTCACATCCTCTATGTGGATGGCGGCGTGACGGCCACCTTGTAAATCATTTAGCTCATTTTCGGAGAAGACCATGCAACAAGGCCTCGTCATCCATGCGCCGCACGACCTGCGCATCCAGGCACTGGACACCGGCGCACTGCAGCCGCAGCAACTGAAGGTCAAGGTCAAGGCCGGCGGCATCTGCGGCTCGGACCTGCACTACTACCATCACGGCGGCTTCGGCGTGGTGCGCATCAAGGAACCGATGGTGCTGGGCCATGAAGTCTCGGGCCAGATCGCCGAAGTCGGTACGGCCGTCACCGACATCGCTCCCGGCACGCGCATCGCCATCTCGCCTAGCCGCCCCTGCGGCGCGTGCAAGTACTGCCAGGAAGGCAAGCAGAACCATTGCCTGGACATGCGCTTCTACGGCAGCGCCATGCGCACGCCGCACGTGCAGGGCGCCTTCCGCCAGGAAATCATCATCGAACGTTCGCAGGCCCACGTCGTCGCTGACCACGTCAGCGATGGCGAAGCCGCCATGGCCGAGCCGCTGTCGGTGGCGCTGCACGCGGTGCGCCGCGCCGGCCCGCTGGTGGGCAAGCGCGTGCTGGTGACCGGCTGCGGTCCCATCGGCGCGCTGGTGGTGGTGGCTGCGCGCCGCGCCGGGGCGCTGGAAGTGGTGGTCACCGATGTGGCCAGCATGCCGCTGCAGGCGGCCTTGCAGGTGGGGGCGGACAGCGCCATCAACATGGCCGAGACGCCCGCTGCCCTGAAGGCCTATGCCGCCGACAAGGGGACCTTCGATGTGCTCTTCGAGGCCAGCGGCAATGAGCGCGCGCTGGTGGGCGCGCTGGAAGCCCTGCGCCCGCAGGCCATCATCGTGCAGGTCGGCCTGGGCGGCGACATCCAGTTCCCGGCCAACCTGCTGGTGGGCAAGGAGCTGGAGTGGCGCGGCGCCTTCCGCTTCCATGAAGAGTTCGCCATGGCGGTGGAGCTGATGAACCGCAAGCTGGTGGATGTGAAGCCGCTGATCACGGCGACCTATCCCATTGCCCAGGCAGTGGAAGCCTTCGAGATCGCCGGCGACCGCTCGCGCATGATGAAGGTGCAGATCAGTTTTGACTGAATCGGCACAGTGGCCCGGACGCCGGGCTGCTGCGAGGATTCATGAGAATGCCGTCCGCAGCATTGCTGGACGGCATTTTTTTCGCCTGTTTGAAGAAGGGAGTCAGGCGGCGTTGATTGACAAGCCCTGCTGCGCGCTATAAGTTCGTGGCCAACTCTGCATGGCGCAACGCTGAGGGAGGCGCGCCATTCCAAGCAGCCACCGCACCACCTCTGGGGAGAGGAATCCATGTCCAGGCCTGGGCTTCGTACGCTGTCCGTCGGACAGCGCTTGTCGGTACTGATCCTGCTGGCCTTGCTGGGCCTGGTCGCCACGGCCGCAGTCAGCCTGCGCCAGATCGAGAACGTCTATACCGCCGCCAATTACGCCCAGGTCAACACGGTGCCCAGCGTGACCACGCTGGATGACGCGCAGGCTGCCTTCAACGCCATCCAGGGGCGTATCTACCAATACCTGGTCAACCCCGACCCGCGCGACCGCAGCCGCCTGATCAAGGAGATGGACGTGCAGCGCGCACGCATGCAGCGGCATCTCCACACCTACGCCAATGCCTACATCACCGACGAGACCGATGGCGCCATGCTGGCCGATGACCGCGCCCACATCGCTGCCTTTGAAGAGGTAGTGCGGCGGCTGCTCGCGGTGGCCGAAGAGGACCGGGTCGAGGATAGCCTGGGCCTGAGCGTGCTGGAATTTCGCGCCGCCATCGATACCGTGCAGGCCAGCTTTGCGCGTCACCGTTCCTACAACGTCGCGCTGGGCGACGCCAGCGCATTGACCGCCCGCGAGATCATCGGCCAGGCGCTGGAGACGGTCGCGCTGGTGGCGGGCGGCGTGCTGTTGATCCTGCTGGGAGCAGGCTGGTTGCTCACGCGCACCCTGCTGCGCCAGATGGGCGGCGAACCGGGCGACGTGGTGACGGTGATGCAGCGCCTTTCCGATGGCGACCTGGTGCAGACGATCACGCTCAAGCCCGGTTGTCGCGACAGCATGATGCACGCCATCCAGAAGATGATGACGCGCCTGGCCCAGGTGGTGGGCGAAGTACGCGGCAACGCCGACGGCCTGGTCAGCACCGCCGAGGAAGTCAGTGCGACCGCGCAATCGCTCTCGCGCGCCTCCACCGAGCAGGCCAACGGCGTGGAGCAGACCAGCGAAGCGCTGGCGCAGATCCACGCCTTGCTGCAGAGCACTGCGCAAAACGCCAGGCTGACCGACCAGATCGCCGCAGCGGCGGCGCTGGAAGCACGCCAATGTGCAGAAACGGTCAAGCAGATGGTGGCGGCCATCCAGCAGATCGCCGGCAAGATTGCGGTCATCGATGACATTGCCTACCAGACCAACCTGCTGGCCCTGAACGCCACCATCGAAGCCGCGCATGCGGGCGAGCACGGCAGCGGCTTTGCCGTGGTGGCGGCCGAAGTGCGCCGCCTGGCCGAGCGCAGCCAGTCTGCGGCGCAGGAGATCGACGAAGTCGCCCGCGCCAACGTGACCCTGGCCTGCGCCGCAGAACGCCAGCTCAGTGACATGGTGCCGACCATCACCCGCACTTCCGTACTGGTGCAGGACATCGTGCAATCTTCCGAGCAGCAGTCCACTGCCGTGAGTCAGATCAGCACGGCGGCCAGCCAACTGGCGCAGGTGATCCAGCAGAATTCGCTGAGCTCGGAAGAGCTGGCCGTGACCTCCGAGGAGCTCAATCGCCGCGCCTTGCTGCTGCAGACGGCAGTGGGTTTCTTCCAGTGCCAGCTGGCGCGGGGGATGCAGGCCAGGCTGGCGTAGTGGTGCGGGCGCCGGGGGGCGTGATCAAGACCTGGCCGACGCGGGTAGGGCGTCCAATGCGTCGGGATTGCTCTTCAAAAGCTCAATTATTCATCTATAGTTTTCTCACCACATTGTAAGATTGCCTATAGACAATCTTTATCTGACTCATTAGACTTGCCCTCGCAGACATCGGGGGAGTCTGTTTTTTCCATTCGACGCCGCTCACTGCGCGCATGTCTTGGCGAAAGAACGAACTTCGTCTGCCATTTCCGCTTTCTCCAGTTGCTGATTGCTCCGCGCGCGGTGGCAGGGGATCGCTTTCACTTTTTTCGACGAATCAGAACATGCAGATGCAGACCAAGTTGAAACATATCGCTCTGGCGGCCCTCCTTGCACTCAATGGATGCGCCAGCCAATCCGACAACAAGACGGCTGCCGCCACTGCCGCGCCGACGCCGACGCCGGCGCCAGCGCCAGTCAAGACATCGGCGGTCAACTCGCCCACCCAGGCAGCTGGCGCTGCCGCGCCAGCGGATGCACCGGTAGCGGCGGTCTCCACCGCGACGGTGGCGGCGCCTGTGCCGGTGGCATCGGCCAAGCCGGACCCGGCCATGGCGGCAGAGCCCAGGCTGGGTGTGCTCTACACCACCTCGTTCATCGATGGTTCGCGCCTCAAGGAAGTGCCGGAAGAAGTGCTGATCGTGCGTCCCAAGAATACCCAGAACACCGTGGCGGCCCAGGTGGCCCTGAACATCTTCATGTTCGCCCTGGGTGGGGGAATGGCGGTCAACACCTTCAGCAAGGATGATCTCAAGGGCGACAAGATCGAGGACGTGAAGGACCGCAACCGTGTGCGCAATCAGGTCGCCTCCGGTTTCACCGCGCAGTTGAGCCGCGCCCTCAACACGGCGCTGCAATCACAGCCTGAGATGAAGACGGCGACCTTCAAGCAGCGCGTCATGGTGGCTGGCGGCAGCGCCAAGCTGGTCTATGAAGCCTTGACCGGCGAGCAGGCCGATCTGTACAAGATGAGCACCAACCTGAGCGTCTACAAGCGCAAGGAAAGCGCGGGCATGCTCACTTTCAGTCCCTTCGTCGAGGTCTCCTGCAACCGCACGTCGGAACAAGCCCTGCCGCTGGATGAGTGGGCCAAGGATGACTACGCACAAGTCGAGCAATGGATGGCCGAGACATTTGAACAGTGCAGCAACAAGGTCGTCGGGGCGTTGCCGGATCTGCTGGCAAGCTGATCGCCGGGACACGCGGGATGCAAAAAGGCCGCATCGTGGATGAGCACGATGGCGGCCTTTTTTTATGCGGAGGTTGCTGCGTCCCCGGACAGGCAACGCACGGAACGCCTGTCGATCAGCGCAGCGCGTCGACGATCTGCTCCAGCTTGACCGCATCAGCAGCAAACTGACGAATGCCTTCAGCCAGCTTCTCGGTGGCCATGGCGTCGGCGTTCAAGGCCAGGCGGAAGGCCTTCTCATCCAGGGAGATGCGTTCGATATCGGCGGCGTCAGCGGCTTGTTTGCTCAGCTTGCGCTCGACCGGGGCATCGCTGTCGGCCAGCTTCTGCAACAGGTCGGGGCTGATGGTCAGCAGGTCGCAGCCGGCCAGTTCGACGATCTGCGAGGTGTTGCGGAAGCTCGCGCCCATCACTTCGGTGGCGTAACCGAATTTGCGGTAATAGTTGTACACAGCCTTGACCGATTGCACGCCCGGATCGTCGCTGCCGGTGTATTCCTGGCCGGTGGACTTCTTGTACCAGTCATAGATGCGGCCCACGAAGGGCGAGATCAGTTGCACACGGGCTTCGGCGCAGGCAATGGCTTGCGGCAGCGAGAACAGCAGGGTCAGGTTGCAACGGATGCCGTCCTTTTCCAGGATCTCGGCGGCGCGGATGCCTTCCCAGGTGGAGGCGATCTTGATCAATACGCGCTCGCGGGCGATGCCGGCTTCTTCGTACAGGCGGATCAGTTCGCGGCCCTTGGCCACCGTGCCTTCGGTATCGAAGGACAGGCGCGCGTCGGTCTCGGTGGAGACACGGCCCGGGATGAGCTTGAGGATTTCCAGCCCGAAGGCGATCAGCAGGCGGTCGATGATCGCATCGGTGCTCTTGCCGGCATGGGCCTTGACGACGGACTCCAGCAGCGGCTTGTACTCGGCCTTCTGCACGGCCTTCAGGATCAGCGAGGGATTGGTGGTGGCGTCCTGCGGGGCGAAGGCCTTCATCGCCTGGAAGTCGCCGGTATCGGCCACGATGGTGGTGTATTGCTTCAACTGTTCAAGCTGGCTCATGGGAAAATCCTGTTGCTAAGTTGGAAGAATGAATGGTTCAGCATTGTACGCAATCGCGGCGGCTTGTCTGTCGGGCAATGGCTGACAGTTGAGCTGGCGCATCAGCGGAAGAAGGAATCGAACTGCATGTCGAATTTCTGCAGCGACTTCTGCGCGTTCTGCATCTTCTTGCGGAATTCCGGCCCGCGTCGCAGGGCTAGTCCCACCGCCAGGATGTCGATCACCACCAGGTGCGCCAGGCGCGCCGAGATGGGGGTATAGGGGTCGATGTTGAAGGACAGGTCGATGGGCACCAGCACCGTGGCCAGTTCGGCCAGGGGAGTACCCGACGGACCCAGCACGATGATGTCGGCGCCGCCCTTGCGGGCCAGCTGGATCGAGCGCAGCAGGGCGGCATTGCCGCCGCGCTGCGAGATGGCCACCACGCAGTCGCCAGCTTTCAACAGCGAGGCGGCAATGCTGTGGATGTGCGGGTCGGAATAGGCCACCGTGGGCACGCCCGAGCGGAAGAACTTGTGCTGGGCGTCGTTGGCCACGATACCGGAGGTGCCTTGGCCGTAGAACTCGATCTTGTTGGCCCGCGCCAGCACGTCCAGGGCCAGCTGGATGGCGTCCGGATTGAGGTGGTTGCGCAGGTCCAGCAGGGTATTGATGGAGCGGCTGCAGATCTTGTTGACCAGGTCGGCGGCCAGGTCGTCCTGGGCCAGCGTCTCGTCGGCGCCGGGCAGGGCCAGGGCCAGGCTCTGCGCCAGTTTCAGCTTGAAGTCATGCCAGCCCTCATAGCCGATGGCGCGGCAGAAGCGGATCACGGTCGGTTCCGACACTTCCGCATTCTTGGCCAGCGCCGTCAGGTTCTCCGCCAGCGCCAACTGCGGATTGGCGAGGATGGTCGCCGCCACCTTCTTCTCCGACTTGGAGAGGGAGTTGATGTGGGTGCGGATGGAGTCGAGCAGCATGGACATGATGGTCTATCGGTCTAGCGGTCTGGCGCAGCCGGCCTCAGACTTCCGGCAGCGCTTCTTCGCGCCATTGCAGGCCGTCGCGGCCGATCAGGGCGCTGGCCGCCGCCGGGCCCCAGGTGCCGGCGTTGTAGGGGACCGGATCGGCCTCCTGCTGGTCCCAGTGGTTGAGGATGGGCTCGACCCATTCCCAGGCGGCTTCCAGCTCGTCGCTGCGCATGAACAGGGTCAGGTGGCCGCGCAGCACGTCCAGCAGCAGGCGCTCATAGGCATCCATGCGCGGGGTCTTGAATTTCTCGCGGAAGTCCAGTTCCAGCTCTACCGGACGCAGGCGCATGCCGTCGCCGGGCTGCTTGGCCATCAGGTTCATGTGCAGGCCTTCATCGGGCTGCAGGCGGATCACCAGGCAGTTGGGCGTATCGTTCTGGTGCGCGAAGATGGAGTGCGGCACGCTCTTGAAACGCACCACGATCTCGGCCAGCGAATCGGCCATGCGCTTGCCGGTGCGCAGGTAGAAGGGCACGCCGGCCCAGCGCCAGGTGTCGATCTCGGCCTTGACCGCGACATAGGTCTCGGTGCGCGAGTCGGGATTGGCGTCGGCTTCCTTGCGGTAGCCCGGCACGGCCACGCCATTGACGTGGCCGGCGCGGTACTGGCCGCGCACCACGTTCATGGCCAGCGTGGTGGGGGTAAAGCGCTTGAGCGAACGCAGCACCTTGAGCTTTTCGTCACGCACGGCGTCGGCCGAGTTCGATACCGGAGGCTCCATGGCGACGATACACAGCAGTTGCAGCAGGTGGTTCTGCAGCATGTCGCGCAGCGCGCCGGAGGTGTCGTAGTAGTCGAAGCGGCCACCCACGCCGAGCTCTTCGGCGATGGTGATCTGCACATCCGAAATCCACTCACGGCGCCATAGCGGTTCGAACAGCACATTGCCAAAGCGCAGCGCCAGCAGGTTCTGCACCGCTTCCTTGCCGAGGTAGTGGTCGATACGGAAGATCTGCGATTCCTGGAAGTAACGGCCAACCTGGGCGTTGATGTCGCGCGCGCTGGCGAGGTCGCGGCCCAGCGGCTTTTCCAGCACCACGCGCGAAGCGGGCGTCACCAGGCCGCCCTTGGAGAGGTTCTCGCAGATGGAGGCGAACAGGCTGGGCGGTGTGGCCAGGTAGAACACGCGCGCCAGGCCTTCGGTGTCGCGCAGCGCTTCCTTGAGGTGGACAAAGCTGGCGCCATCCTTGGCATTGACCGAGGCGTATTGCAGGCGGTTGCAGAAGCGTTCCCAGACCGCCTTGTCCAGATTGGCCGCCGGCACGTGGGGTTTGGAATCCTTCTCGACGATCTGGATGAATTCCTCGCGGGTCTTTTCATCGCGGCCCAGGCAGACGATGCGCGCCTCAGGCGGCAGGTCGCGTGCGCGGTCGCGGGCGTACAGGGCGGGCAGCAGCTTGCGCATCGACAAGTCGCCGGTGCCGCCAAACAAAACCAGATCGAAATCGGAAATAGCCATGGTGTGGATTCTCTTGTCTCTTGTGCGTCGTCTTCGTTGATCAAGGCGCGGCGTGCCGCTGCGCTCTGCTACGTGTTCAGTGCTGCTGGTCTGCTTGCCTTGCCTGCCGCGCCAGCGCGATCAAGGCGTTGGTGGAGGCGTCGTGCAAGGCTGGGTTGGGTTCGCTGCGCAACTCGCCGTGGATGGTCTTGGCCAGCACCTTGCCCAGCTCCACGCCCCATTGGTCGAAACTGTTGATGCCCCAGATGGCGCCTTGCACGAAGGTCTTGTGCTCATAGAGCGCAATCATCGCACCCAGCGCATGCGGGCTCAGTTCCGGCAGCAACAGGGTATTGCTGGGACGGTTGCCGTCGAAGGTTTTGTGCGGCAACAGCGCGGCGAGTTCCGCAGCGTCCACGCCCTGGCGTTCCAGGTCGGCGCGCACCTCATCGGCCTGTTTGCCGCGCATGAAGGCTTCGGACTGGGCGAAGCAGTTGGCCAGCAGCACATCCTGGTGCTCATCAATGCCGTGCGAGGGCTTGAGCACGGCAATGAAATCGATGGGCGTCACATTGGTGCCCTGGTGCAGCAACTGGAAGAAGGCGTGCTGGCCGTTGGTGCCGACATCGCCCCAGATGAAGGGGCAGGTGGCTACACCCACCGGCGTGCCGTCGCGGGTGATGCGCTTGCCGTTGCTCTCCATGTCCAGCTGTTGCAGGTAGGCCGGGAAATAGCGCAGCCATTGGTGGTAAGGGGCTACCGACAGCGATTCGCTGTTGAAGAAGTTGCGGTTCCAGATGCCGATCAGGGCCTGGATGACGGGCATGTTGGCTTCCAGCGGCGCGTCGCGGAAATGGCGGTCCATCGCATGGGCGCCGGCCAGGAAGGCTGAAAAATGCTCAAAGCCGATCAGCAGCGCAATGGGCAGGCCAATAGCCGACCACACCGAATAGCGTCCGCCGACCCAATCCCAGAAGGGGAACATGTTGTCGGGGTCGATGCCGAAGGATTCCACCTCGGCGGCATTGGTGGACACGGCCACGAAGTGACGCGCCAGATCGGCTTGCTGGCCATGGCGCAGGAACCAGGCCCGCGCCGACTTGGCGTTGAGCATGGTCTCCTGCGTGGTGAAGGTCTTGGAGGCGACGATGAAGAGAGTGGTCTCGGGATCGACGCGGGAGAGCACCTCATCGAGGTCATGGCCGTCCACGTTGGAGACGAAATGCGTAGTCAGCCGTGCGTGGCGGTAGTTGCGCAGGGCCGTGCAGACCATCTGCGGGCCCAGGAAGGAACCGCCGATGCCGATGTTGACGATGTCGGTGATCTCGCGTCCGGTGTAGCCGCGCCAGGCGCCGCTGCGCACGCGCTCGGAAAAATCGCGGATATGATCCAGCACCGCATGAACCTCCTGGCTCACAGGCTGTCCGTCCACTTGTGCATCACAGGCCTGGGCCGGTGCGCGCAAGGCCGTGTGCAGCACGGCGCGATGTTCGGTAAAGTTGATCTTCTCGCCCCGGAACATGGCCTCGCGTAGCGCTTCCACGCCGCGCTCGCGCGCCAGGCTCATCAGCAGCGCCAGGGTCTCGGACTCGATGCGGTTCTTGGAATAGTCCAGCAGCAGGCCGGCAGCGCGTACATGCATGCGCTCGAAACGGTCGGGCTGTTGCGCGAAGAGTTCGCGCATGTGCCAGGTGACGGCCTTGGCATGATGGTGTTGCAAGGCCTTGAAGGCGGCCGTGTCGGTCAGTGCAGTGGTATGCATGGTCTGGTGTCGGTTGGCGGTCGGGCCGGGCCTGCGGACCAGGCAGCAGCTTGCTGGCTGGCAAGGATGGGCGGGCGGCCGCGAGTCTTGGTCTTTCTTGGTGCAACGATTGGACTATACATCATTTTCGACAAAATGGTAATTTCACTACAGTTTATGACGTCGTCGTTACATCGTTGCGCCAGCACCGTCGCCGCCCGGTAATCCAGACTGATACGGCTTTTTGCGCAGATTTTGTAAGGCCAATGAAAAAACGCATGGTTGCGGCATGTTGCAGTGCTCTAAGTGTATGATTTCATTCGTTGAAAATTGTGTAGTAAAATTACATTGTTAACGCTAACAGGAACCCGACAATGCCTCTCAACGCTACCTTAGCCAGCGTCACCCAACGCATCGCCGAACGTAGCCGTCCCTACCGGACCGCTTACCTCGAACGTCTGGAAGCGGCCCGCCGCAAGGGCGCACAGCGCGGCGCGCTGGCCTGCACCAACCTGGCCCACGGCTTCGCCGCCTTCCCCGCCAACGACAAGCTCAAGCTCAAGGAAGACAAGGCGCCTTCGCTGGCCATCGTCTCGGCCTACAACGACATGCTCTCGGCGCACCAGCCGTTCGAGCGCTTCCCCCAGATCATCAAGGACGCCGCCCGTGAAGCCGGTGCGGTGGCCCAGTTCGCCGGCGGCTCGCCGGCCATGTGCGATGGCGTCACCCAGGGCCAGGCCGGCATGGAACTGTCGCTGTTCTCGCGCGACGCCATTGCCATGGCCACCGCCATCGCGCTGTCGCACAACATGTTCGACGCTGCGCTCTACCTGGGCGTGTGCGACAAGATCGTGCCGGGCCTGCTGATCGGCGCGCTGCACTTCGGCCACCTGCCGGCCGTGTTCGTGCCGGCAGGTCCCATGACCAGCGGCATGAGCAACAGCGACAAGGTCAAGATCCGCCAGCTCTACACTGCCGGCAAGATCGGCCGCGCCGAGCTGCTGGAAGCCGAATCCAAGTCCTACCACGGCGCTGGCACCTGCACCTTCTACGGCACCGCCAACAGCAACCAGATGCTGATGGAAGCCATGGGCCTGCACCTGCCGGGCGCGGCCTTCATCACCCCCAATACCCCGCTGCGCGATGCGCTGACCGCAGCGGCCGCCAAGCAGGCCGCCAAGATCACCGACCTCGGTACGCAATACACCCCGGTGGGCCGCATGATCGACGAAAAGTCCATCGTCAACGCCATCGTCGCGCTGCACGCCACCGGCGGCTCCACCAACCACACCCTGCATCTGGTCGCCATCGCCAAGGCGGCCGGCATCGTGATCGACTGGGACGACTTCGACAAGCTCTCGGCCGTGGTGCCGCTGATCACCAAGATCTATCCCAACGGTACGGCTGACGTGAACCACTTCCATGCTGCCGGCGGCACCGGCTTCGTGCTGCGCGAGCTGATCGATGCCGGCCTCATGCATGACGACGTCACCACCATCCTCGGCCAGGGCCTGCGCCAGCACTGCAAGGAGCCGATGCTGGCCGCCGAGGGCGAGAATGGCCGCCCCGGCATCGTCACCTGGCACGACGCCCCCGCGCAGAGCGGCGACGAGGGCGTGCTCGGCACGGTGGCCAAGCCTTTCGCCGCCGACGGTGGCTTGAAGCTGCTGCAGGGCAACCTGGGCCGCGCCGTCATCAAGATCTCGGCAGTCAAGCCCGAGCATCGCGTGGTGGAAGCGCCCGCCGTGGTATTCCATTCGCAGGAGGCTTTCATGGCCGCCTTCAAGGCTGGCCAGCTGGACCGCGACTTCGTCGCCGTAATCACCTTCCAGGGCCCGCGCGCCAACGGCATGCCCGAGCTGCATGCGCTCACGCCAGCGCTGGGCATCCTGCAGGACAAGGGCCGTCACGTAGCGCTGGTTACCGATGGCCGCATGTCGGGTGCATCGGGTAAAGTACCGGCAGCCATCCATGTCACACCGGAAGTGCTGGGTGGAGGTCCACTGGGCCGGGTGCGCGACGGCGACATCATCCGCCTCGATGCCGAGGCCGGTACGCTCGAAGCCAAGGTCGACGCCACCGAATGGGCGGCACGCAGCCAGGACAGCAGCGACCTGTCGGGCAACCAGCATGGCATGGGCCGCGAATTGTTCAGCCTGTTCCGCAACGCGGTGGGAACCGCAGAAGAGGGCGGCGCCACCTTCGGCCTGCCGCCGATTTTTGAGAAAGAGAAAGTCACGGTATGAAGACCACACTGGAAATCATGCGCGCCTCGCCGGTCATCCCGGTGATCGCCATCGACAAGTTCGAACACGCCGTGCCGCTGGCGCGCGCCCTGGTCGCAGGCGGTATCCGCGTGCTGGAAATCACCCTGCGCACCGAACATGGCCTGCCGGCCATCCGTGCCATTGCCGAGTCGGTGCCGGACGCCATCGTCGGCGTGGGCACGCTGACCTCGCCCGAAGAGTTCACCGCTTCGCGTGATGCGGGCGCGGTCTTTGGCGTCTCGCCGGGCCTCACGCCCGCGCTGATCGAAGCCGCCAAGCGCAGCGGCCTGCCCTTGCTGCCGGGCGTGATGACGCCCTCCGAAGTGATGGCCGCGCGCGAAGCGGGTTTCCGTCAGTTGAAGCTGTTCCCGGCCGTGCCGGCCGGCGGCGTGGGCATGCTCAACGGCATCGCCGGTCCCTTGGCCGACGTGTCCTTCTGCCCGACCGGCGGCATCACGCAAGAGACCGCGCCGCAGTTCCTCGCCTGCAAGAACGTGGTCTGCGTGGGCGGCTCCTGGCTGACCCCCAAGGCGGCCATCGAGGCGGGTGACTGGGACAAGATCACCGAGATTGCCAAGGCGGCCAGTGCGTTGAAGAAGGTTTGACGGCTGCCTGACGACTGCTTAACGGTTGCGTAACGGTTAATTACGCAGATGCAATGACTACCGTTCGCACTGAGTAGCGGCATCGCCGCGTATCGAAGGCGCGCTTTCGATACGCTGCTTGCGCGGCGACTCAATCCGAACGGGCGGTGGATGCAGAAAAGAAAAGGGCGGTACCGAATCATCGGTACCGCCCTTTTTCATGCGCAAGACGGGATTACTTCTTGCCCGCCAAGGCTGGTTCCGCAGGCGCCTGCGCCTGCTGCCTGAGCCTGTAGGCCAGCACCAGCAAGATGATCCCCAGCACGATCATCGGCACCGACAGCATCTGCCCGGCCGAGATGGTGATGCCGCCGAAGTGCACCTCATAGTCCGGCACGCGGAAATACTCGGTGAAGAAGCGCGCGCAGCCATACAGCAGCGAGAACATGCCCGCCACCGCCATGCGCGGCCGGGAGTGGCGCGAGAAGATCCACAGGATGATGAACAGCAGGATGCCATCGACCAGCATCTGGTAGATGGGCGAGGGATGGCGCGGGATGTTGTCCACATTGGGCCAGATCATGGCCCAGGGCAGCGAGGGATCGGCAGGACGGCCCGGCAGTTCGGCATTGATGAAATTGCCCAGGCGGCCCGCGGCGTAGCCCAGCGGCACCATCGGGGCGATGAAATCCATGATGTCCATCAGGTTGCGACCACGCTTGCGGCCCCACAGGTACATCGCCAGCATCACGCCCAGGAAGCCGCCGTGGAAGGACATGCCACCCTTCCAGACCGCGATCATGTCGGCCGGATGGGCAAAGTAATAGGCCGGGTTGTAGAACAGGATCTCGCCCAGCCGCCCGCCCAGCACCACTCCGAGCACGCCATAGAAGAGCATGTCGTCCAGGTCTTCCTTCTTCCAGCCGACGGCGGCGATGTGCGGTTGCTTGATGCGCAGGCGGCCCAGCGCGATGAATTGGGCGAAGGCCAGCAGGTACATCAGGCCATACCAGTGGACGGCCAGTGGCCCGATGTGGACGGCGATCGGGTCGGGCATGGGGTGGACGAGCATGAGTTTGATCTTTCTGTTGTTGGGCGGGACGGCGATTGGAACGCGGTGGGCAGCGCAAGTTCGCACAGGGCTTCCCGGCGCGCGGGAGGAGCGCTCAGGCCGGCTCGTCCAGCAGTTCCAGCAGCGCCCGCAGGACGCTGGAGGGACTGTCGCGCCGCCAGGCCAGGCTGGTCTGGATGGCCGGGGCCGGGTCGCTCAGCCGTCGGTAGTCCACACCCGGGCGTTTCAGGTTCGACACGGATTGTGGCACAAGCGCCATTCCCATGCCAGCCGACACCAGACCGACGATGGTCTGCATCTGGATGGCTTCCTGGCCGATATGGGGCGTCACCCCGGCATCGCGGAAGCACGACAGGATGGTGTCATGGAAGGCCGGCGCGATGCGGCGCGGGAAGATGATCAGCGGCAGCTCGCGCAGGCTCTTGAGTGACACCGGTCCGCGCTTCCTGACCGCGCCCTCGGGCAGCGCTGCAATCAGCGGTTCGGACAGCACCGGCCGCACCTCCAGCAGGGCGGCCGCCTTTTCGGGCAGCGGCGGCAGCAGCAGGCCGGCGTCGATCTTGCCTTGCAGGAGGTCTTCCAGCTGGACGTCGGTGGTGGCTTCGCGCAGTTCGATCTGCACTTGCGGGTAGTGGGCGCGGAAACGCTGCAGCAGCGGCGGCAGGATGCTGTAGTCGGCGCTGGAGATGAAGGACAGGGACAACAGCCCCGACGCCCCGCTGGCGGCGCGCCGCACCAGGTCGGGCAGGGCGGCGGCCTGCTGCAGCAGGCGCTGGGCTTCCGGCAGCAGGGCTGCGCCCGCCGCGGTCAGCGCCACGCTGCGCTTGGTGCGCTGGAACAGCGGCGTGCCCAGCAGTTCTTCCAGCGCAGCGATGGTCTGCGACAGCGGTGGCTGGGTCATGTGCAGGCGGGCGGCGGCGCGGCCGAAGTGCATCTCTTCGGCGACGGCGGCAAAGTAGCGCAGCTGGCGCAGTTCCAGGCGGGGCAGGTCGGACATGGCTGATATCGGATCCGAATCAATCGGGCCCTCATGATATCCCCGCGCGATATCAAGCGACAAGCCGCCGCGCTGGGGGGACGATCGCGCAGGAGATTTGATCTATGACAGATATACGTCCGGGCAGATAGTGGCGGTCCGGGGAAGCCGGGTAGAATAGCCCCGCCTGCGAAAGCGGCGGCTAGACCCTTGCCGCAGGCCCGTCGTTCACCGCTAGCTGAGGAGCCTCCATGAAATACCTGTTGTTGATCGCCACCCTGGTGGCCGGTTCGGCCATTTCCGCCGAAGCCATGGCCAATGCCCAACTGGCCAAGTCCAAGAATTGCATGGCTTGCCACTCGGTGGACGCCAAGATCGTCGGTCCCGCCTTCAAGGAAGTGGCCAAGAAATACGCCGGCCAGAAGGATGCCGAAGCCAAGCTGACCCAGAAGGTGCTCAACGGCGGCGGCGGCGTCTGGGGCGCAGTGCCGATGCCGGCCAACAAGGGCCAGGTCAGCGAGGCCGAAGCGCGTGAGCTGGTGAAGTGGGTGTTGACGCTGAAGTAAGTGATCGGCGCTGTGAGGTAAGACGAAAAGGAGACCTAGGTCTCCTTTTTTTGTGCACAGAGCTTACTTCAACCACTCCTTGATCCGCCTTCCCAACACCTCGCAACTGATCCCATAACGATCATGCAAGGTCGGCAGCGCGCCGGCGTCCAGGAAGGCGTCCGGCAGGCCGGCCAGCTGGAAGCCGGCCGGCTGCACGCGGTGGCGCATCAGCGTGGTGGCGACGATCTCGCCCAGGCCGCCGACCACCGAATGGTTCTCGGCCACCACCACCAGACGGTTCTTCTTCTTGACCTGCGCCACTACCGTGGCTTCGTCGAAGGGCTTGATGGTCGGGCAGTGCAGCACGGCCACGCTCACCTTGTCGGCTTCCAGCGCCTTGGCCACTTCCAGCGCGCGCATGGTCATGAAGCCGCTGGAGATGATCAGCACATCATTGCCGTCGCGGATTTCCTTGGCGCGACCCAGCTCGAACCGGTAGTCGTATTCATCCAGCACCAGCGGCACATTGCCGCGCGCCAGGCGCATGTAGACCGGACCCTGGTGCGCGGCGATCTGCGGCACGGCCTGTTCCAGGTCCAGCGCATCGCAGGGGTCGACGATGGTCATGCCGGGGATGGCGCGCATCATCGCCAGGTCTTCGGTGGCCTGGTGGCTGGGGCCGTAGCCGGTGGTCAGGCCCGGCAGGGCGCAGCAGATCTTCACGTTCAGGTTTTCTTCGGCAATCACCTGGTGGATGAAGTCATAGGCGCGCCGGGTGGCGAAGACCGCATAGGTGGTGGCGAAAGGCACCAGCCCTTCCTTGGCCATGCCGCCGGCGGCGGCCATGAGCAACTGTTCGGCCATGCCCATCTGGAAGAAGCGCTCGGGATAGGCCTTCTGGAACAGGTGCAGGTCGGTGTACTTGGCCAGGTCGGCGGTCAGGCCGACGATCTCGGGACGGTCGGCGGCATAGTCCACCAGCGCCTTGCCGAACGGGGCCGCCTGCACGCGCTGCCCCTCGGCGGCGATGGAGGCGATCATGGCCGAGGTGGTCAGGCGCGGTTTCTTGTCTGCGACGGTGTTCATGCTTGGCTTCCTTGTTGATAAGACTGGTCGAGGATGGACAGCGCCTGCTGCCATTCGGGCGGATCGACACGGATGAAGTGGTTCTTCTCGCGCTGCTCCAGGAAAGGCACCCCCTTGCCCATCAGGGTGTCGAACAGGATCACGCGCGGCTTGGCGTCCTTCAGGTTGCGGGCGTTGTCGAAGGCCTGCACTACGGCGGCCAGGTCGTTGCCATCGACGCGCTGCACATACCAGCCAAAGGCCGCCCATTTGTCGGCCAGCGGCTCGAAGCCCATGATCTTGCCGGAGGGGCCATCGGCCTGCTGGTTGTTGATATCGACCAGGCAGATCAGATTGCCCAGCTGGTGATGCGCCGCGCCCATGGCGGCTTCCCAGGTCGAGCCTTCATCCAGCTCGCCATCGGACATGGAGTTGTACACAAAGGCCGGGTTGTTGTTGTAACGCAGGCCCAGCGCCATGCCCACGCCGATGGCCAGGCCCTGGCCCAGCGAGCCGCCGGAGATTTCCATGCCCGGCGTATAGGTGGCCATGCCCGACATGGGCAGGCGGCTGTCATCGCTGCCATAGGAGTCCAGCTCTTCGTCGGGGACGATGCCGGCTTCGATCAGCGCGGCATACAAGGCGATGGCGTAGTGGCCGTGCGAGAGCAGGAAGCGGTCGCGGCCGCTCCACTGCGGGTCGTCCGGGCGCAGGCTCATGGCGTGCTTGTAGGCCACGGCCAGCACGTCGGCCCAGCCCAGCGCCTGGCCGATGTAGCCCTGGCCCTGGACCTCGCCCATGCGCACGGCATTGCGGCGGATGCGGTATGCGCTGGCGCGCAGGTTTGCCAAATTGTCAGACATTGCGAATCCTTGCTTGTGGATGAGTGTGTTCGGAAAAAGATCAGAGGAAACCGATAGAGAACCAAGGCACGAAGGCCACGATCAGCAGGCCCACCACCAGCGCACCCAGGTAAGGCCAGATGCGCTTGACCGCCACGTCCGGATGCACGCGGCCGATGGTGCAGGCGGCGTAGTAGCCCAGACCGAAGGGCGGCGCGAACAGGCCCACGCCCATGGAAAGGATGATGACCATCGCGTAATGCACCTCATGCACGCCAATGGCCTTGGCCACCGGGAAGAGCAGCGGCGCGAACAGCACCATGGCGGGGATACCCTCCAGCACGCTGCCCAGCACGATGAAGGCCGCGATGGACACCAGCAGGAAACCATACTTGCCGCCCGGCACGCTGGTCATGGCTTCGGCCAGCGCATGCGAGAAGCCCGACTGCGTCAGCGCCCACGACATGCCGGTGGCCGTGCCGATGATGAAGAGGATCGCGCCCGACAGGGCTGCGGTATCGACCAGCATCGGATAGAGCCGCTTCCAGTCGAACTTGCGGTAGACCAGCAGACCCGCCACCACCGAATAGGCGATGCCGATGGTGGAGACTTCGGTGGCGGTGGCGACGCCTTCGACCACCGCTGTGCGGATCAGGATGGGCAGCAGCAGCGCCGGCAGGGCGATGATGAGCGTACGCAGCACCACGCGGCCCGGGGCGCGCTGGATGCCTTCCATGATCTCGGCGCTGCGCCAGCGCGCCAGGATCGCCAGCAGCACGGCCAGCACGATGCCCGGCATGATGCCGCCGGTGAAGAGCGCCGCAATCGACACGCCCGCCACCGACCCGATGGTGATCAACACCAGCGAGGGCGGAATGGTCTCGGCCATGGCGCCGGAAGCGGCCAGCAGCGAAATGAGCTCCCCCTCGTGATTGCCACGGCGCTTCATCTCCGGCAGCAGCACCGGCGCCACGGCCGCCATGTCGGCGGTCTTGGCGCCGGAGATGCCCGACACCAGCAGCATCGCGCCCAGCAACACATAGTTGAGGCCACCGCGCACATGGCCCAGGAGCGAGGCCAGGAAGTCCACCATGGCCTTGGCCATGCCGGTCATCTCCACCAGATGGCCCAGCAGGATGAACAGCGGCACCGCCAGCAGGATCAGCGAAGACATGCCTTCATCGAAACGTCCGGCCACCACCGCCAGCGGGCTGGTGGTCACGGTCAGCATGAAGGCCACTGTCGCCAGGCCAAAGCAAAAGGCGATGGGAATGCCCAGCAGCACCGACACCGCCAGCACCAGGCCGAAGAACACCACCAGGTTCCAGTTGCCGATGGCCTGCAGCCAAGCCGCGCCGAGGTACATCGCCCCGGCCACCACCGCCAGCAGGGCCAGCACGCCGACCAGGTCCACCAGCTTCTGGCGCGAGATGCGCAGCAGTGAGAGGGCGATCATCAGCGCCGCACCGACAGCCACGGCGGCGGCGCGTACGGTATTGGGCCAGCCCAGGGCAGGGGTCTGCACGAACATTTCGTCTTCGGCGTATTCCCACATCGGATGCATCAGGATCAGCAGCATCACGCACGGTGCGATGATGGCCAGGGCTTCGGCCCACGCCTTGCCGCGTTCGCTCATGAAGCCCACCAGCACCGTGGTGCGCATGTGGGTACCGCGGCGCAGGGCCACGGCGGCGCCGAGATTGGCCAGCCAGAGGAAGAGGATGGAGGCCAGTTCATCGGCCCAGGGGATGGGGTTGTTGAAGATGAAGCGCATGATCACGCCCGCCAGCAGCACCGCTACCTCGCCCACCACCAGCGCCGCGGCGGGGATCTCGATGGCCAGGCCCAGCCAGTGTTCCAGGCGCGCAGCCAGCGAGCGCTCATCCGCCACCGGCTGCTCCAGCGACAGGGCGCTCATCCCAGGCTCCCTACGCTGTTCTGCAACAGCTTCCAGGCGTCATCGCCGAACTTGGCGCGCAGGTCCTTGTAGAAGCTGCCACGGGCCAGCGCTTCCTTGAAGGAATTCTTGTCGGCTTCGATGATCTGCACGCCCTTGCCCTGCAGATCGTTGCGGGCAAAACCGGACAGCGAGGCAATGTCGGCGCGTTCGTCGGTGGCGGCCTTGTCCAGTTCGCGGCGCACGATTTCCTGGATGTCCTTGGGCAGTTTTTCGAAGGCGCGGCGGTTGCCCAGGATCCAGTAGGCGTCCCAGACGTGGTTGGAGATGGTGCAGAACTTCTGCACCTCGTACAGGCGCGCCGTGCTGATGATGGCCAGCGGGTTTTCCTGGCCTTCGACCAGCTTGGTCTGCAGCGAGGAATAGACCTCGTTGAAGTTGATCGGCGTCGGGCTCGCGCCCAATGCGCTGAAGAGCGAAGTCAGCATCGGTGCGGCCGGTACGCGCAGCTTCAGGCCCTTGAGGTCGGCGGCGGTCTTGATCGGCTTGGTCGAGGTGGTGATCTGGCGGAAGCCGTTATCCCAGGGCTTGGACATGGTCAACAGGCCGACCTTCTCGATCTGCGCGCGCACATAGGCGCCCAGCGGGCCATCCATGGCTTGCCAGACTTCCTTGTAGTCGTGGAAGGCGAAGCCGGTGTTGACGATGCCGGCCGCCGGCACCAGGGTGGAGAGCACCACGCTGGCCTGGTTGAAGAATTCCACGCCGCCATTGCGGATCTGCGACATCAGGTCGGTATCCGAACCGAGCTGGTTGGCCGGGAACAGCTTGATGTCCAGCCGGCCGCCGGTGGCTTCGCGGATGCGATCGATGGCCTGCTGCGCACGCTTGTTGACCGGGTGCGACGGATCCTGGCCGGTGGCAAACTTGTAGTTGAACTCGGCCGCATTGGCCGGACGGCTCATGATGGAAAACAGCGGCAGCGCCGCGCCCACGGCGCCGGCCTTGAGCAGCTGGCGGCGGCTCACGCTGGTCTTGCCGGGTTTGCTGTTGTCTTGGTTCATGTCTGGTCTCCTGTTTGTTCTGATGTCGGGAAAGAGGCCGGCCAGGCCGGCGTGTGCGAGCATTAAGCTGCGTTTAATGAATCAGCATTCCACCATTAACGTCCAGCGTGATGCCGGTGCAGTATTGTGAGAGGTCGCTGCCCAGAAAGACGCAGGCGCCGCCGATGTCGTCGGCACGGCCCAGGCGCGCCAGCGGAATGGTCTCGGCGATCTCGGCCTTCTTTTCTTCGGTGAGCTTGCCCTTGATGATGTCGGTGCCGATCAGGCCCGGGGTGATGCTGTTGACGCGGATGCCTTCCGGACCGAACTCGCGCGCCATGGCGCGGGCCAGGCCGAGCACGCCGGCCTTGGCCGCCGAGTAGTGCGGACCGCCCAGGATGCCGCCGCCGCGCTGGGCCGACACCGAGGAGATGCAGATGATGGAACCGTTCTGCTGCGCGCGCATGGCCGGCAGCACCGCCTGCGACATGTAGAGCGTGCCGCGCAGGCTGACGTCGAGGATGCGGTCGTAGTCGGCGCCGGTGATCTCCAGCGTCTTGACCGGCTGGGTGATGCCGGCATTGTTGACCAGGATGTCGATGCGGCCGAACTGCTGGAGGATGGCCGCCGCTGCCGTTTCGCAGGAAGCCTTGTCGGTCACGTCGGCCACCAGGCCCAGATGCTGGCTGCCGATGCGCGCAGCGGCCGCCGCCGGATCGGCCTGGGCCAGGTCCAGCACCACCACGCGGGCGCCTTGCTCGGCCATCAGGCGCGCCGTGGCGTAACCCAGACCATTGATTCCTGCACCGCCGGTGATGACGGCAACCTTGTCCTTGAGCAGCATGTCGTGTTCTCCAGATGTTTGCGTTGATGTGCGGAACACCGGAGACAAAGCGGGTGCGTGTCTGCGCCAGGCGCAGCATGCGTAGGGGGCGATGCAGCCGCCAGGCTGTGCACCGTTGTCTCCGTTTTTGTTCTGATGCGCATGGTCGGACTTTCCTCGCCTGACGACAAGCGAAGTCTCGTCATGTTAAAGTGACGGATCATCATCTTAGCTGCAGAGCCCGCCCATGGCCGTTCTCCCGCCCTTGCCCAACCTCCAGGCCTTCGAAGCGGTGGCCCGGCGCAAGAGTTTTGCGCTGGCCGCTGCCGAACTGCATCTGACCGCCTCGGCGGTGAGCCACCAGGTGGCGCGGCTGGAGTCTTACCTGGGCATCCGGCTGTTCGAGCGCAGCGCCCATGGCGTGCGCATCACCACGGCAGGGGAGGCCTACCTGGCGCGCATCCAGGGCGCGATCTCGGCCATCACGGCGGCGTCCATGGATGTGCGCCAGGGCGTCAGCAACACGCTCTACATCCATTCCGCGCCCAGCATCGCCAGTCTGTGGCTGATGGCGCGGCTCAATGATTTTGCGCGCAGCTATCCGGAAATCACCTTCAATCTGTCGGCGGCGCATTCGCAGAGCAATTTCGAGCTGGGCGAGGTGGATATCGATATCCGCTATGGCATTCCCAACTGGCCGGGGCTGGTGGTGGAGCCCTTGTTCGAAGAGCGCATCGTGCCCCTGGCCAGCCCCGCCTTCATCCGTGAATACCGGCTCAGGAAGCCGGCTGACCTGCTGGGCGTGAAACTCATCCGCAGCAATGTCAGCGTGGTGCAGTGGGCCGACTGGTTCGGGGAATTTGCGGACGTGCGGGCGCCCGAGCAGTTCGCGGTGCGGTTCGACCGGGCGCAGATGTCACTGGATGCGGCCACGCAGGGACTGGGCGTGGCGCTGGAGAGCGCCACTGTGGCGGCGCGCCACCTCGAGGAAAAGAAACTGAAACCCATCTTCGGGCTGGAGCGCGCCATCAAGGTCAAGGCGCACTTCGCCGTCTATCCCGCCCACCATGCGCGGCGGCCGGCGGTGGCGGCGTTCCTGGAATGGCTGCGGGAGCAGGCGGATGGGCAGGGGTGAGTGGCTCATGCAATCCGCATAACGTTCGACCTGATCCATCCTTTGGCGCTGTATCGAAGTCTGTCCTGAGGCTGTTGATCGGGGGGGGGGCGGACGGCGCGCCTTCGATACGGCCCCTGCGGGGCCTACTCAGGTCGAACGGTGGTCGGGGTGATTGCGTAAACGGCTCCTTGACGCCAACGCTGGTCATTTGCCGGATGACTCGACTCCCGTTCGGCCTGAGTAGCGGCGCAGCCGCGTATCGAAGGTTCACCGGCGGCGCAGCCCTTCGACAGGCGCAGGGCGAACGGTCGTTGGCAATCGTGGACATTAACTCCCCGGCTTTTGCTGCCGTGCGACTTCCTTGCGCTTCATCGATAGATACTCTTCCCGCGTGAGCTCATGTAACTGCCGGGGATATTGCTCGGTCGCGCCATACCAGGCTGCCAGGCGCTTCTCCAGCCGCTCGCCGGCGGGCGCCTCTAGTGCGGCCAGGTAGGCATCGATGGCCAGGTAGTAGCGCATGGTGTTGCGCTCCACCGTGGCGCGGCTGCCCGAGACATACTGCGCCTGGCCGTTGGCGTCACGCTTGACGACGCTGAAGCCGACCTTGTCGCGTCCCACCGTCATCAGGTAGGCGCGCAGGGCCAGCCTGCTGGCCATGCCATAGGAATAGGCATAGCTGAAATGCAGGAAGGAACGGCGCTCGTCCAGCGGGATGGCTTCGATCTCGATGCGATAGTTGGAGGTGTCCAGCGGCCCCTTGTCCGCCAGCATCGAGGAGGAGAAATACTCCGCCGCGCTGCTCCCGCCGTGGTAGCGCAGATCGACCCGGTAGGTGTCGTTGAGGTCCTGCTCGGTCTTCTTGCCGACCTGCATGCGCAGGGTGGTCTTGCCGCCTTCGCGCAGCAGCCGGCAGTACTTGGTGTTGAGGTGCAGGATCAGGATGTCGCACCAGTGTTCGGGACCGTCCAGCGCCTCGCGCACCTGGGCAAAGGGATAGGCCAGCACGGCGTAGATATCGCCCTTGACGGTGCTGTCCTGCTCACGCGAATTGAGATACAGCGGGCGCTGGTAGGCATTGTTGCTCAGTTCGCCCTGCAGCTCTTCATAACGGCTCTTCATGGCCGCCATACCGGCCTGGGTCTGATTCTGGGCCTGGGCCTGCGCAGCACCGCAGAGGACCAGCGCCAGTGCGGCGCAGGCCATCAGGGGCCGTGACAGACGGGACAACGTGGATCGCAAACGGGACTCCTCTCTCTCCATTCAAGCCTGCCAATTCAGCCAATTGGCGGGCGGTTACAGCAGCCGCGCCCAGACGCTGGCGCCGAATTCCTTCATGCGCTCGCTGATGGGACGCTGCTCCCATTGTTCCTTTGTGATCTCCTTGGACGCGCCAAGATCCCGGTCGAACATGCTTTTCATCTGCACACCGAATTGCGGGCTCAGGATCACCGCGTTGATTTCCTGGTTGTAGACGAAGCTGCGCCAGTCCAGGTTGGTCGATCCGATGGTGGACCAGACGCCATCGATGAGTGCGGTCTTGGAGTGCAGCAGCGCATCCTGGCGCTCGTAGATGCGGATGCCTGCCTCCAGCAGTTCCTGGTAGAAGGAGCGCGAGGCGTACAGCACCAAGGACGAGTCGCTGTGCGAGGGCAGGATCAGGCGCACATCGACACCGCGCCTGGCCGCGTCCTTGAGCGAATCGCGCAATTGCGGGTCCGGCACGAAGTAGGCATTGGTGAGGTAGATGGCCTTTTCCGCATGCTGGATGGCGGAGATGAAGGTGGCGTAGATGACACTGTAGGGGTCATCGGGAGAACTGCCGATGGCGCGCACGATCTCGTTGCCAGCCGGCGCCACCGTCGGGAAGTAGCGATGATCGCCCAAGGCGGGACCGCGCTGCTTGTTCCAGGTATCGACAAAGAGCTTCTGGAATTCCAGCGCCACCGGACCATCGATGCGCACCTGGGTGTCGCGCCAGGGAATCTGTTCACCCTCGGCATTGACACGCGGCTTCTTCTTGCGCGTGCTGAAGGAACCGCTGGAATAGACGCTGCTGATGTTGATGCCGCCCACGAAGGCGGTCTTGCCATCGACCACCAGCAGCTTGCGGTGGTCGCGCTGGTTGACTTCCCAGTCCTTGCGCAGCTGGGTCGGGTTCAGCGGGTTGTATTCCAGCACCTGGATGCCGGCATCGATCATGGGCTGGAAGAAGGTGCGCGGCGTATTGAGCGCGCCCACGCTGTCATACATCAGGTTGACCTGCACGCCCTTGTTCTGCATGGCGATTAGCAGGTCGGCGAACTGGCGGCCGACCTCGTCGTCTTCCATGATGTAGGTTTCCATGTTGATGTGGTAGCGCGCCGCCTGGATAGCCTGCTGCATGGAGGCATAGGTGGCCGGCCCGTCGATGAGCAGGGTCACCTTGTTGCCCGTGACCAGGGGCGAGCCGGTGATGGCGCCTTCGATGGCCACGTGCCGGTCCAGCAGGGTGTTGTCGGCGTTCTGGGCGCGCAGCTTCTCCAGCACAGCCTTGGACTGCGCCTCCGAGAGCACGCCGCGGCCACCCTTCATCTGGATGGTGCGCGCCGACTGCGTGTCCATGTCGGGCACGATGGTGGGCAGCGAGCTGCACGACGAGAGCAGCGCCGACAGGCCGGCCAGCACGAGCAGGGTGGCGCACCAGCGCCTGGGCTTGATGTTCTTGTTGGTCATGGAAGGTTCCCGGTTCTACGCCGCCATCGACCGTGACGCTGTCTCGCAGGGGGAGTAAGGCAACGCAGTGTCGATGAGTATATGCCGCAGCCTGGCGCCACGGCACAGCCAGAGCGGCGAATCGGCACTGTCCTACAACGGAAAGCGGGAGCTGCCTACAGGAAAGCCGGCGCGCTGTGGCGCCTGGGCCCGAGGTGGAAAGGAGAAGGGAAGCGAGGGCGGGAAGGGGCGGGCCCCTCCCGGGGGATTCAGTAGACGTCGCGGCGATAGCGGTTCTGTTCGATCAGGTCTTGCAGACCCGTCTCGCCGAGGAGGCTGGTCAGCACCGCGTCCACGCCGGCGGCCATGCCATCGAGGCTGCCGCAGACATACAGCACCGCACCCTGGTCCAGCCAGTGGCGCAATTCGCCAGCGGCCTCGCGCAGGCGATCCTGAACGTAGATGCGGGCTTCCTGGTCACGCGAGAAGGCCAGGTCCAGGCGCGCCAGCTGGCCCTGCTGCAGCCAGGCTTGCAGTTCCTCGCGATAGAGGAAATCGTAACGTTCGTTACGTTCGCCGAACAGCAGCCAGTTGCGCGTGCCGCCGGCGTGGATGCGCTGGCGCAGATGGCCGCGCAGGCCGGCCATGCCCGAGCCGTTGCCGATGAAGATGGCGGGCGTGTCGGCGGACACCGGGGCAAAGCCAGCATTGTCCACCAGTCTTGCCTGCAGGCGCGCGCCGAGGGGGGCGTATTCGGTCAGCCAGCCGGAGGCCAGTCCCAGGCCGTCTTCGTGCCGCTGCTGGCGCACCAGCAGTTGCACCGTGCCATCCTGCATGGCCGAGGCCACCGAATAGGAGCGCGCTGTGAGCGGCTGCAACTGTTGCGCCAGTGTCTGCGCATCGGCCGCTGCCTGCATCGGCAGCACGCTGCAGGCCAGTGCATCGGCCAGGCTGCAGCGCATGCCACGGCAGTGGACTTCGGTCGCACCATCCAGCCCCAGCCGCTGCAGCACCAGGGCCACACGATCCGGCGCATGGCGCGGCATCACTTCCAGCAAGGCGCCGGCTTGCCAGGCCGGCGCCGGCTGGCTGCTGTCGGCGCTCTGCAAGACCAGATGGAAGAGCGGCTCGCCCTGGCTGCCGGCATTGAGATGGTGGCGCTCCACCAGCACCCATGAGGGCCAGGTCGGGCTGCTGGTGGGCAGGAGATCGCTCACGGCGGCGTCCAGGCCATGGCTGGCCAGTTCGCTCTCCCACTTGCGCAGGGCCGCGGCGTCCATGCGGTCCACTTCCACCAGCGGGAACATCGGCTTGGCCCCGCACTGGCGCAGGCCATGGTCGAGTGTATGGCCGAAGCCGCAGAAGCTGGTGTAGTGGCGATCGCCCAGCGCCAGCACGGCATAGTGCAGATGCGCCAGCGACTGGCCGGCGGCCTGGCGCAGGCGGCGTTCGAAGCCGCGCGCACTGTCGGGCGCGTCGCCCTCGCCGAAGGTGCTGGCGATGAGCAGCAGGCGGGGATGGTGGCGCAGCGTTTCGGCAGTGGTCTGGGCCAGCGCCTGCAGGGTCACGGCCACGCCGCTGCGGCGCAGGCGCGCTGCGGTATGCAGGGCGATGCGTTCGGCCTGGCCGGTCTGCGAGGCATAGGCCACCAGCAACTGGCCGCCGGCTTGCTGCTGCGGCTCTCCCAGGGCGGCGCGTTCGGCGCGCAGGGCGGCCTTCTTGCGGCGGCGGTCGAGGTAGAGCATCCAGCCGGTGATGCCGAAGAGCGGCATCATCAGGCTGGCGATGGCCATGATGATGCGTCCGGGCAGGCCGAAGTAGGTCCCCATGTGCAGCGGATAGATGGCGGCGATGAACCTGCCGCCGGTGCTCTTGTCTTCGTAGCGTTCCAGCTGTTTGATCTCGCCGCTCTGTGGCAGCACCACCATACGGCTGCGGGCGCGCTCATGCGGCGCGTCGTGGCCGAGGAAGAAGATCTGCAGCGGCTGCGTACCTTGTTCGGGCAGGCGCAGCTGTGCGCTCTGGTAGTCCGGCGCCTTGGTCAGGAAGGCGTTCCAGGCCTGGGTCAGGTCCAGGGCGACCGGGGTCTGGTTGTTGGGGCCGTCCTTTTTCTTGCCCTCGCCGCGCGCCATGGGGGCGCGACGGGTTTCGCCGGCCAGCGTGTTGACGCCGTCCTTGAACCAGTCCAGCGCCCAGTAGGCGCCGGTGGTGGCGAAGATCACGTACATCACCAGCGACCAGGTGCCGATGACCGAATGCAGGTTCCACAGCAGGGAGCGGCCCTGCAGCTGGAAATCCAGACGCAGCCAGGCGCGCAGCGACAGCGCCCGGCGCGGCCAGCGCAGGTACAGCCCCGACAGCGCCAGCATCAGCAGGCACAGCGCCAGCGTCCCCAGGACGATCTTGCCGATCTCGGTGGGCAGCAGCAGCCAGCGGTGGAAGCGCTCGGTGAACTCGAAGAATTCCATGCCCGTCACCGGCGGCAGCAGAGCGCCGGTGTAGGGATCGACATAACGCGCCTGGCCGCGCCGCTCGCCCGGAGGCGGCGCGAACACCACGCGCACCGAATCCCCCGGCTCGGCCGACAAGGTCATGGTGGTGATGCGGCGTTGCGGCTCTTCCTGGCGCAGTTTCTCCAGCACTTGCTGCGGCGTGAGCGTGGCTTGCTGGCGCACCTGGACGTGCATCACCCCGGGGCTGAGCAGATCCATGATTTCTTCACGGAAAGCCAGCAAGGCGCCGGTCACGCCGATGGTCATCAATACGGTGCCGGCGGTGATGCCGATGAACCAGTGGAGTTGGAACCAGATCTTCTTGAACATGCGATGGCTTGGCGGATGGCGGGCGTGGGGCCCTGTTGTTGTTCGGGGCCGGGCCGCAGCAGAGCGACCGGGGCTGGGTAAGCCCGGTATTATAAAGCAAATGAAAATGATTCCCATTGGTATTCAGAGTCTTGCCATCACAGGGAATCGGAAGGATGCATTCAGTCCTGCATCATCCTCAACACCGTCCGCGTGAACGCACTTTGCCCGTCGGCCGCCACGTCGATGATGCTGAGGTGATGGGCCTGCGCGGCCTCGACCACTTCGACCTGGTGTCCGGATTGGCGCAGGTTGGCGGCGTACACGTCACGCTGGCGCAGGAATTCCTCGCTCTCCTGGCCGCCCGCGCACAGCACGGCGCGCACGCCGTCCGGCATGGCCAGCAACAGGGGGCTGGCCTGCTGGACGTCCGCGGGCGACAGGTGCAGGGCTTCGTTGAGATAGCTCAGCCGTATGGGCTCCAGGTCGTACAGCCCCGACAGTGCGCAGACGCCGCGCACCGGCGCGGCGCGCAGCGCGGCGATCACGCAGGCCAGATGGGCGCCGGCGGAATGGCCCATGAGCCAGATGGCGTTGGCGTCCACGCGCAGGGCAGGGGCCTTGGCGTGCAGCAGGCGCAGCGCCCGGCCGCAGTCAGCGGCGATGTCGCCCATCCTGACCTGGGGCGCGAGGCGGTAATTGATCAACGCCACATTGATGTCCTGCTCCAGGTAGGGCAGGGCCAGATGGCTGAACTGGTGCTTGTCCAGCGAGCGCCAGTAGCCGCCGTGGATGAAGACCAGCAAGGGCCTTCCATTGCTATGGGCAGGAAAGAAGTCGATGCTCTGCAGCGTCTCTTCCCCGTAAGGCAGGTCGGCCAGGTGCGGATGGGCCTGGCGGGCGGCCTCGCCCTGCCGGGCGAAGCGGTCGAAGTAGTCCTGGAAATCCGGTACCCGGGCGCGTACGTTGTACTGCGCATCCAGTTCTTCAGACGTGTAGTCGCGGTAGATCTTCATGGTCTCTCCTCCCCGGCGGGTTCTTATTCGGCGAAATGTTCCGAGATGAATCCACGCAGCCAGACATTGCCTTCATCCTGGTTGTAGCGGCGGTGCCAGAACATATTGGTCTGCAACGAAGGCAGTCGCAGCGGCGGCTTGATGTAGCGCAGCCCGAACGGGGCGGCGGCGCTCTCGGCGAGCTTGCGCGGCACCGTCACGACCAGGGCGGTGCTGCTGACAATATACGGCACGGCGGTGAAATGCGGCACACGAAAACGCACGCTGGGCAATATACCGGCCTTCTCCAGATTCTGGTTGATGCGGTCGTAAGGGCTCTCCTGGGAAGACACCATCAGATGCTCGGCGGCAAGAAATTCCTTCAGGCTGACCTCGCCCCGCCCCGGCTTGTCCAGCGCATGGCCGATGCGGAACATGCTCACGTATTCCTGCCGGAACAGCCGGCGCTGGTACAGCGCTTCGGAAAGATTGTCGAAGGCGCCGATGGCCAGGTCCACCCGGCCCGATTCCATTTCACTCTTGAGGTCGATGGCGCCGGCGCGCACCGTACTGATGCTCACGCCCGGCGCACAGCGCGCGCAGGCTTCGATCAGGGCCGGCATGAAATACACCTCGCCCACATCGGTCATGGCGATGGTGAAGCGGCGCGCGCTGGTCTGGGGCGCAAAGCCTTCCTGCAGGTTCAGCGCCCGCGCCACCTGCTGCAATGCCGCAGCCACCGGCTCGGCCAGTTGCTCGGCAAAGGGCGTGGGCTGCATCCCCTGCGCAGTGCGCACGAACAGCTCATCCTCGAAGCTGCGCCGCAGCCGCGCCAGGGCATTGCTCACGGCGGGCTGCGACAGGCCCAGGCGGCGCGCCACGGAAGAGATCTGGCGTTCCTGGAAGACTTCCTGGAAGACCACCAGCAGATTGAGGTCGATATCGCGCGGTTCGATCAGGGGCATGGTGCGATGCGCAATGCTGCGCCAGGGTGGGCATTATTCATGAAATGAATGGATCGTATTTTTGCATTTATATCGTAAAAGAAGGGCGATTGCACTACAGTGTGACCGCAACAAGAACAATATCGCGAGACGGCCCGCCCCCACATTGCTGGTGCGGCGACGGCCCAGATAAAAAAACGTAAAGACAGACGAGGAGAAGACAATGAGCATCCACACCAGTGGCGCTCTCCCCACGGTCCATGTGGACCAGGTGGTGGAGCAGGGCCGTTTTGGCGCTTTCCAGTTCGGCCTGCTGCTGCTGTGCGGCCTGTGCCTGATCATTGATGGCTTCGATGTGCAGGCCATGGGCTATGTCGCGCCGGCCATCATCGCCGACTGGGGCGTGAGCAAGGCCAGCCTGGGGCCGGTGTTCGGCGCGGGCCTGTTCGGCATGCTGCTGGGCTCGCTGGTGCTGACCCCGGTGGGCGACCGTTATGGTCGGCGTCCGGTGCTGATCCTCTCCACCCTGTTCTTTGCCCTGTGCATGCTGGCCACGCCCATGGTGACCACGCTGGACCAGTTGCTGGTGCTGCGTTTCATCACCGGCTTCGGCCTGGGCAGCATCATGCCCAACGCCATGGCGCTGGTGGGTGAATTCAGTCCCTCGTCCTCACGGGTCACGCGCATGATGCTGGTGTCCTGCGGCTTCACCGTGGGCGCGGCCGCAGGCGGCTTCGTCAGCGCCGCGCTGATCCCGGCCTATGGCTGGCATGCGGTGTTCTGGGTCGGCGGCGCGGTGCCGCTGGTGCTGGGATTGGCCATGCTGGTCTGGCTGCCGGAGTCGATCCAGTTCCTGGTGCTGCATCGCCGCCCGCGCACACAGGTGGCGCGCTGGCTGCGCAAGCTCGACCCGAACATCGTCATCGATGACAAGACCGAGGTGGTGGTCAAGGAAACCAAGGCCGAAGGCATGCCGGTGGCAGCGCTGTTCCGCGATGGTCGGGCTGGCGTGACGGTGCTGCTGTGGCTGATCAGCTTCATGAACCTGATCAACCTGTACTTCCTGTCCAATTGGCTGCCTACGCTGATCCGCGATGCCGGCTACTCCACCAGCATGGCCGTGTTGATCGGTACCTCGCTGCAGGTCGGCGGCGTGATCGGCACGCTGTCGCTGGGCCGCTTCATCCAGCGCTTCGGCTTCACCCGCGTGCTGGGCAGCTGCTTCCTGCTGGCCTGCCTGTCCATCGCCTTGATCGGCAAGCTCGCCACCGTGCCGGCCTTGCTGTTTGTGGCCGTGATCGTCGCCGGATTCTGCATTGTCGGTGGACAGCCGGCGGTCAATGCGCTGGCCGGCACCTTCTATCCGACCACGCTGCGTTCCACCGGCATCGGGTGGGCGCTGGGCATCGGCCGCATCGGTTCGGTGGTGGGCCCGGTGATCGGCGGCCAGTTGATTGCCCTGCAGTGGACCAATGCCTCGCTGTTCCTGGCCGCCGCTGTGCCGGCGCTGATTTCCGCGCTCACCATTGCGCGACTGCATCGTACTGCCCAAGGAGTGTCTGCATGAATACCGCTACCGATTTTTCCGTCAGCCACCACGTGCATACCCGTGGCTACCAGTCCGGCTTCGGCAATGAGTTCGCCACCGAGGCCTTGCCGAGCGCCTTGCCGGCGCATCAGAATTCCCCCCAGCGCGTGGCCTACGGGCTCTATGCCGAGCAGATCTCCGGCACCGCCTTCACCGCTCCACGCGGCCACAATCGGCGTTCCTGGCTCTATCGCATCCGCCCGGCGGCCATGCATCATCCCTTCGAGGCCATGTCGCAAGGCCTGCTGGTGAGCCGCTTCGATGATGTTGCCCCGCCTCCCAACCAGTTGCGCTGGGATCCGTTGCCCATGCCGACCACGCCCACCGATTTCATCGACGGCCTGGTGACCATGGCCGGCAATGGCTCACCGCAGGCGCAGAGCGGTTGCGCCATCCACCTGTATGCGGCCAATTGCTCCATGACCGACCGCTTCTTCTATTCGGCCGATGGCGAACTGCTGATCGTGCCGCAGATGGGCCGCCTGCAATTGCGCACCGAGATGGGCGTGATCGATATCGAACCGCAGGAGATCGCCGTCATCCCGCGCGGCGTGCGCTTCCAGGTGCGCCTGCCCGGTGGTGAAGCGCGCGGCTATATCTGCGAGAACTTCGGTGCGCTGCTGCGCCTGCCGGACCTGGGCCCGCTGGGTTCCAATGGCCTGGCCAACCCGCGTGATTTCGCCACGCCCCATGCCTGGTACGAAGACCGCGAGGGCGACTTCCAGCTCATCGCCAAGTTCGGCGGCCAGCTCTGGCAAGCCAGGATCGGCCATTCTCCGCTGGATGTAGTGGCCTGGCATGGCAACTACGCCCCCTACAAGTACGACCTGCGGCACTTCAACACCATCGGCTCGATCAGCTACGACCACCCCGATCCGTCCATCTTCCTGGTGCTGCAATCGCAGAGCGATACGCCCGGCGTGGATACCATCGACTTCGTGATCTTCCCGCCGCGCTGGCTGGCCGCCGAAAACACCTTCCGCCCGCCCTGGTTCCATCGCAACGTGGCCAGCGAATACATGGGCCTGATCACTGGCCAGTACGACGCCAAGGAAGGCGGCGGCTTTGTGCCGGGCGGTGGCAGCCTGCATAATTGCATGAGCGGCCATGGACCGGACGCCGCCACCTTCGAGAAGGCCAGCCGCATCGATACCAGCACACCGAACAAGGTCGATCACACCATGGCCTTCATGTTCGAGACCCGCAACATCCTTTGCCCGACCCGCCATGCGCTGGCGTCGCCCGCCTTGCAGCGCGACTACCAGGATTGCTGGCTGGGCATCCAGAAGAACTTCAACCCGGAGCACCCATGAGCCTGTCTAGCCTGACCCTGAACGAAACCCACGACACCGAACTGCGCAGCTGGGTGCCCAGCGCCAATGCCGACGGCTGCCCCTTCCCGATCCAGAACCTGCCCTATGGCGTGTTCCGCCGCGCCGGTAGCGAGGAGGATTTCCGCGTGGGCGTGGCCATCGGCGACCAGATCCTGGACTTGCCCGCCGCGCAGTCCGCGGGCGCCTTCTCGGGCTTTGACGAAGCCACCCGCCAGGCCGCCCACGCGGCCTGCAGCGGCTCCCGGCTCAATGCCCTGATGGCGCTCACGCCTGCGTCCTGGTCGGCGCTGCGGCTGGCCCTGTCGCACCTGCTGCGCACCGCTTCGCCGCACCAGACCGAGCTGGCCGCCTGCCTGGTGCCGCAGGCCCAGGCCGAGTACGATGTCCCGGCCGCCATCGGCGACTACACCGACTTCTACACTTCCATCCATCACGCCACCACGGTGGGCAAGCTGTTCCGCCCGGACAATCCGCTGCTGCCCAACTACAAGTGGGTCCCCATCGGCTATCACGGACGGGTCTCTTCCATCGCCGTCTCGGGCCAGCAGTTCCGCCGCCCGCTCGGCCAGACCAAGGCCCCGGATGCGGATGCGCCCACCTTCGGCCCCTGCAAGCGGCTGGACTATGAACTGGAAATCGGCATCTTCATCGGCGGCGGCAACGCCATGGGCGAGCCAGTGCCCATGGAAGAGGCCGAAGACAAGGTGTTCGGCCTGTGCCTCTTGAACGACTGGTCCGCGCGCGATGTGCAAGCCTGGGAATACCAGCCGCTGGGGCCCTTCCTGTCCAAGAGCTTTGCCTCCACCATCTCGCCCTGGATCGTGACCCTGGAAGCGCTGGCGCCCTACCGTTGCAGCTGGAGCCGCCCCGACGGCGATCCGCAGCCGCTGCCTTACCTGGACGCGCCGACGCTGCGCACGCAGGGCGCCTTCGACGTGCAGCTGGAAGTGCTGATCCAGACCGCCGCCATGCGCCAGGCCGGACAGCCGCCGCAGCGCCTGTCGCTGTCCAATTACCGTGATGCCTACTGGACCGTGGCGCAACTGGTGACGCATCACACCGTCAATGGCTGCAACCTGCGGCCGGGCGATTTCCTGGGCTCGGGCACCCTGTCCGGTCCCGCCCCGGACGAGGCCGGGTCGCTGCTGGAGCTGACCACCGGCGGCAAGTCGCCGTTGACGCTGGCCAGCGGCGAGAAGCGCGTGTTCCTGGAAGATGGCGACACCATCATCCTGCGCGCTGTGGCCCGTCGCGACGGCCTGCCGCTGATCGGTTTTGGCGAGTCGGCAGGAACCGTGCTGCCGGCGCGCAGTCAGGGATAAGGGATAAGACAACAGCTCCAGGAGAAAGCCCGATCATGACGACGCTCTACAGCTATTTCCGCAGTTCAGCCTCCTACCGCGTGCGCATCGCCTTGCATCTCAAGGACCTGCCCTACGAGACCGTGCCGGTGCATCTGCTCAACCAGGGTGGGGAGCAGTTGCTGCCAGCCTTCACCGAGATCAATCCGCACGCCCTGGTCCCGGTGCTGGCCGAGGAGGGGCATTACGTGAGCCAGTCGCTGGCGATGCTGGAGCTGCTGGAGGAGCGTCACCCGACGCCCTCGCTCTTGCCCGGGGACGCCTTCCAGCGCGCCCACATCCGCGCGCTGTCGCTGGCCATCGCCTGCGATATCCATCCGCTGAACAACCTGCGGGTGCTGAAGTATCTCAAGCGCGAGCTGGGGATGGATGACGAGCGCAAGAACGCCTGGATCGCGCACTGGATCAATCTGGGCTTCACCGCGCTGGAGCGGCAACTGGCCGCCGATACCACGCGCGGGCATTTCTGCGTCGGTGATGCGCCGACCATGGCCGATTGCTGCCTGGTGCCGCAGATCTTCAACGCCCGCCGTTTCGAGGTGGACATGGCGCCGTATCCGACGCTGTGCGCCATCGAGCAGGCCTGCCATGCCTTGCCGGCGTTCCAGCAGGCCCATCCGGCGCAACAGCCGGACGCGGCCTGAACAGCGCCAGGGCGCTCAGCCCTGGCTGCGGCGCGGCACCAGCAGATTGCCGGTCATGATCAGGACCGGCTCGTCGTGCTGGTTGTAGGTGGTCACGCGGTGATGGAGGAAGCCTTGCAGCGGCTTGGATTGCGAGGTCTTGATGCCCAGCACCTCGGCGTCGAGGCGCAGCGTATCGCCGGGGCGGGTCGGGCGCGGCCAGCGGAATTCATCGAAGCCCGCGCCGATCAGTCCGCCTTCGATGTTGAGCGTGTCCACCAGCAGGCGCATGGTCAGCGCCGCCGTATGCCAGCCGCTGGCGGCCAGTCCCTTGAAGAAGGTCTGCTGCGCGGCGGCCTCGTCGAGATGGAAGGGCTGGGGGTCGAACTGCGCGGCAAAGGCCTTGATGTCGGCGCTGTGCACGGTGAGGCTGCCCGGTGAACGGAACACCTGGCCGGGCTGGAAATCATCGAGATACTTGGGCTGCTCCACGTGTTCTCCCTGGTCACTGTTGTCGATACCGGATCGGTGTGCAACGATGGGCTGCATGCTGTCCAGTATAGCCAGAGAGTGGCCCTGCTGACGAGCAGGGCGGTGACGATCTTGCGTACGACAGCCCTTGCAATGACCACCCCGCACCGGCGGGGTTTTTCATTGGCGGCCCGGAAAGACCGCCAGAGCGCTCAGGAAGACTTGGACAGCTTGGCCAATTGTTGCGTCAGGTAGCTTTGGCGCGACTGCATGGTGGCCAGCGTGACGTTGAGGCGGTTGAACTGGTTGGTGTAGGTGTCCTTGAGATCCTGCAGACGTGCATTGGCCGCAGTCTGCTGGTCGGTCACGATCTTCAGGCTGTCCTGCAGACCCTTGGTCTTGGACGCCAGCACGCCCGACTCGCCCAGGATGCCATCCATGAGCTTCTGCAGCTTGGGCACCACGCCATTGGTGGCGGAGGTGAAGAGCTGGGTGATCCCGTCGAAGTCCTTGTTGGCGGCATTGGTGAGCTTGGTGGCGTCCAGCGCCAGGGTGCCGTCCTTCTGGAAGCTGATGCCGATCTGCGACAGATTGGTCGCGCCGTTATCGCCCAGTGCGCCCAGCATGGTGTTGCGCACCTGGCCCATCAAGGCCAGCACCGACGATTCCGAGGCCAGCGGCGAACCTGTGCTGGCCTGGCCCTTGGTGGTGGACGGGGTTTGCTTGGTCAGGTTGGCCACGGCCTTGGCCAGCGTGTTGTAGGCGGTGACGAAGGTGTTGGCGGCCGTGGAAAGGCCGCTGGTGTCATTGTTGATCGACAGCGAGAAATTGTCGGCGCTGGTAGTGACCTTGCTCAGGTTCAGGGTCACGCCGGAGATCACGTTGGTGACCTTGTTGCTGGTGCTGGTCACAGTCACGCCGTCCACGGTCAGCTTGGCGTCTTGCGCCTTGGCCAGCTGGCCCATGGAGCTGCCGGCCAGGTCGCTGTAGTCGCCAGCGCCAGTCAGCTTGACTGCGTCCGTGCCGCTGGGGGTGAGCACCAGATGGTCCTTGGAACCATCGTTGGTGATGGAGGCGGTCACGCCGGTGTTGGCGTCATTGATGGCCTTCATCACATCGTTGAGGCCGATGGCGCCGCTGCCGTCGAGGTCGGTGGGGTTGATGGTGAAGGATTTGCTGCCCACCTGCAGCGCCAGGCTGCCGCTGGAGTAGGTCTGGTTGGTCGCCACGCCCGTGGTGGTGATCGTGCCGCTGGGGTCGAAATTGAAGGCCGCGAAGTTGCCCGTGCCGGTCACGCGCAGGGTGTTGGCCGAGCCGGCGTCCTTGGCGGTGAGCACCAGGTGGTCATTGGTGCCATCGTTGACGATGGAGGCGTTGACCCCGGCGTCGCTGGCATTGATGGCGTCGCGCACGCCGGCCAGGGAGTTGGTCTTGGGCTGGATGATGGCCGTGGAGCCATTGCCGGTCTTGATGGCCAGCACGCCGTTGTCGAAGGTGCTGCCCGGGGCGATGCCGGCCGAGCTGACCTTGACCGCCTGCGCCAGCTGGTTCACCGCGATGTTGTACTTGCCCGCCGCCGCCTTGCTGGCGTCGCGCGGAGCCTGGATCTGCGTGACCGTGCTGGAGACATTGGAAGAGGGATCATAGGCCAGGCTGGAGAGGCTGTTGTTGGCCGTGATCTTGATGGTATTGGCGGTGCCGCCGGTGTTCGATTCCAGTACCAGGTGGTCGCCGCTGCCGTCGGTGGTGATGGAGGCCGTCACGCCGGCCTTGGCGGCATTGATGGCGTCACGCACCCCGGCCAGGGTGGCGTTGGCCTGCAGGGTGATGAAGGTGGGCTGGTTGGTGCCGACCTTGATGGCCACCGAGTCGCCCGCGTTGAAGGTCTGGCCGGCCGTGAAACCCGCCGATTGCAGCTTCTGGGCCAGCACCTTGGTCGATTCATCGGTGTTGGTATCGGCCGTGAAGGGATCGGTGGTCAGGTTGGTCCCGGTGCCGGCGTTGCTCAGCGTGGTCTTCTGGGCGCTGAAGCTGGCCGCGGTCAGGGTCTTGAGCGCGCTCTGGTAGCTGGTGAAGGCATTCTTGAGGCTGCCATAGGCCGAGATCAGCGTATTGAAGCTGCTCTCCTTGTTCTTCAAGGGCGTGAGCCGCGACTTGCTCTCGACCGAGATCAACTGGTTGACCAGCGTCGCAACGTCCAGCGGACCTGCCGACGTCGAAATGGTGCCTGTGGAAGTAGCCATGGTAGAGCCCCTGATGATGTTTTTATGATATGAAGCGCTGAGCTTGCCTCAGCATACCGCCGTTATCGGCAGGTCTTTGCAAAAGTAAAGGGTGATTTTGCTGACCAATACTGACGTTTGTCTGGTCTTTTTGTGGAGAATCGATGGAGATGCGGGAATTTGTGCGTTCAACGCCGCCGACTACCCGCCCGGATAATCCTGTGCAGTGAGACAGTGTGGTCGATCTTGAGAAAGCCGGAAGGTGGGATGGGCGGGACGGGAAGGAAGCGCAGCAAGGCAATGTGCGCCAGAGGCGGCGCGCCGGGCGTCCGGCGGGCCGTTGCCAGCCTCAGCTCTGGATGAACTTTTCCAGCGGGTAGTGATGCTTGACGAAGGGCGACTTGATGACGATGTAGCTGAAGTATTTCTCGATGCGCAGGTTCTGCTCCAGCAGCGATTCGATCACGCTCTGGTAATGCACCACGCTACGGGTCATGAACTTGAGCAGGTAGTCATAGCCGCCGCTGACCAGATGGCATTCGATGATCTCATCGACATTGCGGATGGTGGACTCGAACTTGGCGAAGTCTTCGCGTCGATGGTCCGACAGCGTCACTTCGGTGAACACGATCTGCACATCGGCCAGTTTCTCCAGCCGGATGTAGGCGCCATAGCCGCTGATGTAGCCGGCCTTCTCCAGGCGCTTGACGCGGATCAGGCAGGGGCTGGGCGAGAGGCCCACCGCGTCGGCCAGGATCACATTGGTGATGCGGCTATTCTGCTGCAGGTGACACAAAATCCTCAGATCGATCCGGTCCAGTTTCAACGCGCCGTTAGTCATCATGTTGCCTCGGGTTATTCGACTCAGCCTGCCGGCCTTGCCCGCGTATGGCACGCAGGCAAGGCCGGCAGGAGGTTGCAGGGCATTTTAACCCCTCCAGCCACGATTTCCCCATCGGGATGGAGGCGATACTCGCATTGGCCTGCTCAGCGCACGGCCTGGCGCACTTCGGGTTGGGCCAGTACTTCGTCGAGGATGGCCTTCAGACGCGCAAACATCAGCGCAAAGTCCTCTTGCGTGTAGCACAGCGCAGGCGCAAAGCCGAGGATGTTGTCGCCGAAGGCGCGGAACACCAGCCCATGACGATAGGCCGCCTGGAAGATGCGATCATGCAGCTTCAGTTCCGGCGCGAAGCGCGCTTTCGTCTGCTTGTCAGCCACCAGCTCCAGCGCGCCCAGGAGGCCACGGCTGCGGGCGTCGCCCACCAGCGGATGCGCCAGCAGGGCGCGCAGGCCGCCGGCGAAGACCGGCTCCAGCCGACGACCGTTGTCGAGCAGACCGCCTTCCTCATAGAGCCGCAGGACTTCCAGCGCCACCGCCGCACTGACCGGGTGGGCCGAGTAGGTCTGGCCATGGCCGACCACGGTGCTCATCGGCGCGCCATCGGCAATGCCGTTGTAGACGCGGTCCGACATCATCACCGCACCCATCGGCGCATAGCCGGCGGTCAGCCCCTTGGCCATGGTCATCAGGTCGGGCTGCACGTCTTCGTCCAGGCAGGCGAACATCGGGCCGGTGCGGCCAAAGCCGGTGATGACCTCGTCCACCACGAAGAGGATGTCCAGTTCGTTGCAGGCCAACTGCATGGCCTTCAGCCAGCCCTTGGGCGGCACCACCACGCCCCCCGAGCCCTGGATGGGCTCGCAGAAGAAGGCCGCCACATTGTCCGCACCCAGTTCGGCGACCTTGTCGCGCAGCGCCTGCACCGAGGCCGCGATGATGGCCTCGTCACCTTGCAGCTCGCTGCGATAAGGATAGGGCGAAGGCAGGTAATGCTGGGTCGGCAGCGGCAGGTTGAAGTGGTAATGGAAGTTGGGCAGTGCGGTCAGGCCCGCGCCCACCGAGGACGAACCGTGATAGCCGCGCTGCAGCGAGATGAAATGCTGCTTGCCCGGCTTGCCGATGGAATGGTGATAGTGCGTGATGTAGCGGATGGCTGCATCCACCGCATCCGAACCGCCGAGGGTGAAATAGACGTGTTGCAACGAGGCCGGGCTGATGTCCACCAGCTTCTTGGCCAGCAGGATGGCCGGTTCCGAGGCGAAGTGGAAATAGCCGGTGGCGTAGGGCAGGCGCTGCATCTGCTCGGTGGCGGCGCGGATCACGCTCTCCTGGCCATAGCCGGTGTTGACGCACCACAGGCCCGAGAAGGCGTCCAGCAACTGCTTGTCCTGGTGATCGGTCAGGTAGGCGCCCTGGCCGGACTTGAGGATGAGGGGGCCCAGCTCTTCATGCTCGCGCAGGCTGGTGACGGGATGGATAAGGTGGCGGCGGTCGAGCGCGGCCAGGGCGGAAGTTTGCATAGAGAGGGGCTCGCTGAAGATGCGTTGAACAAGGCCGTGCAGGCAAACGGCACAACCGGCATGGCTTCTATGCTAGGTCCACGCCCGCGCAGGCGATGCGCGAGATGCAGGCTTGAAAAAGCATCTTCATGGGTTTTGCGGGCGGCTTTGGCATTTTCTGCGGTCGCGTGCGGCGCCGTTCAGCCCAGCGCCTGGTTGACGATGGAGAACAGCTGCATGCCAGGGTCGCGCACCGGCGGCTCGCCCTTGCACATGCGCGTGACATGGTCCACGCAGGTCAGGCCCAGCTTGTCCAGCCAGGAGGGCAGGCCGGTCGATTCGAAGACATCGAGGCGGATGAAGGAATCCGAATAGGTATTGATCCAATGCGCGATCAAGCCCTTGGCGCGCTCGGCGTCGGGTGCGACCACCGGTCCGATCACGCGGCCATGGCCGAAGCGGCGCACCAGCGCAAAGCCCAGCATCTCGCCATCGCGGTCCAGCGCCACGGCTTCGGACATGTCCAGCAGCGCCAGCAAGAGCTTGCTGCGATCCATGCCGGTGGCTTGCGCATCCAGCGCCAACAGCCGCGGCACATCATTCTTGCCCATCGGGCGCACGCGCTCGCCCGGCGGCAGCGACACCAGCACCGGCTGCGCCGAGCTGCCCTGGAACTGGTGCAGCACATCCTGCTGCACGAAACCCAGCTGCTTGTAGAGCGGCATGCCGGCGGCCGTGGCGTTGACGATCAGGCTGTGCCCCTGGACCGCGCTGGCCGCCTGCTGCATCAGTCGCCGCCCCAGGCCGCGTCGCTGCAATTCGGCCTGCACCAGCAGCATGCCGATGACCGCGTGGTGTGCGCCATAAGGAGTGCAGACCACGCTGCCGACCACCCGTAGCGGCGCCTCCGCGTCCGTGTTTTCCAGCAGGTAGCCTTGTCCCCGCTGCAGCAGGAAATTCCAGTCTTCCAGCCGGTGCGGCCACTTGAAGCGCAGCGAGAGCCGGTGGCAGTGAGCCAGGTCATCCGCTTCCATGGGGCGCAACAGCAGGTCGGGCAAGGGCGCGCGGACAGTCTGGGGGTCATGGGTGGACGGCGCGGGCATGGGAGCTCCTGTTCGTTTCAATGAAAGGGACGGCGACAGCCAGGACCACTCAGAGCTGGCCCTGGCAAACGTATTTGGTATGCAGGTAATCGTCCAGGCCATGTACCGAGCCTTCGCGGCCGTAGCCCGATTCCTTCACGCCGCCAAAGGGCGCGGCCTCGGCCGCCAGGGCGCCTTCGTTGACGCCCACGATACCGCTTTCCAGCGCATCGGTGACGCGATGGATGCGCCGCACATCGGTGGAGTAGAAGTAGGCCGCCAGGCCGAAGGGCGTGGCATTGGCGGCGGCAATCACTTCGTCTTCGGTGGCGAAGCGGGTGATCGGGGCGACCGGGCCGAAGGTCTCTTCGCAGCTGCATTGCATCGCGCCGGTCACGTCGGCCAGCACGGTCGGGGCATAGTAGTTGTCGCTGCCGAAACCGGGACCCTGCAGCCGTTTGCCGCCGGTGATCACGCGCGCGCCGCGTGCGATGGCATCGCGCACGTGCTGGTCGATCTTGGCGATGGCGCGGGCATTGATCATGGGGCCGATCTGCGAGGCCGGATCGGTGGCCGGGCCGACCTTCAAGGCGGCCACGCGCGCGCCCAGCTTGTCCACGAAGGCGTCGTACACCTTCTCCTGCACGTAGATGCGGTTGGGACTCACGCAGGTCTGGCCACCGTTGCGGAACTTGGCCGCCATCACGCCATCGATGGCGGCGTCCACGTCCGCATCGTCAAACACGATGAAGGGCGCATTGCCGCCCAGTTCCAGCGAGAGCTTCTTGAGGGTGTCGGCCGAATGGCGCGCCAGGTGCTTGCCCACGGCGGTCGATCCGGTGAAGCTGATCTTGCGTACCCGTCCATCGGCCAGCCACACGTCCACCACCTCGGGCGTGCGTTCGCGCGAGGCGGTGACGATGTTGATGACGCCAACGGGCACCCCCGCTTCCTGCGCCAGGCGGACCAGCGCCAGCGACGTCAGCGGCGTATCCTCGGCCGGCTTGCACACCACCGTGCAGCCTGCGGCCAGGGCTGGAGCGATCTTGCGGGCGATCATCGCCGCCGGGAAATTCCACGGCGTGATGGCGGCCACGACACCGACCGGTTCCTTCAGGGCCATCATGCGGCGGCCCGTGACGGGTGCGGGAATGATGTCGCCGTTGGCGCGCGTGGCTTCTTCGCCAAACCATTCCACGTAACTGGCGGCATAGGCCACTTCCCCCTTGGCTTCGGCCAGGGGTTTGCCTTGCTCGCGCGAGATCAGGCGGCCCAGGTCGTCCTGATGCGCCAGCAGCAGATCGTTCCAGCGCTTGATGATGCCGGCGCGCTGCTTGGCCGGCGTGGCGCGCCAGGCCGCAAAGGCGGCCACGGCCGCCTCCACGGCGGCGCGGGCATCGGCCGCGCCGCCATCGGGCACCGAGGCGAACACCTGGCCGGTGGCCGGGTCGCTCACGTCGAGCTGGCGGCCATCGGCCGCGCCGCGCCAGTCGGCGCCGATCAGTTGGGCGCCGGGCATGAGGTCCTGGCGTTGCAAGGTAAGAGAGGTCATGGTGAGCATTCAGCAAAAGTTAATGCAACTGGCAACAGACATTCATGGATATTTAATGCAGCAAGCCGGACATGGTCACGCCAGCTTGTCCTTGAGCCGGTAGTACAGGCCGACTAACGGCAGGAACCAGGGCGCCCCGAAGTGACCGGGGATGGCCGGCCACTCGCGTTCGCGCCAGGGGTTGGCCAGGGCGTCGCCGGCCATCACCTTGGCCATGCACTGGCCCATGTGCACCGACATCTGGGTGCCATGGCCGCTATAGCCCATCGAGTAATACAGGCCGTCGCGCTCGCCGGCCTGGGGCAGGCGGTCGCGCGTGACGTCCACCAGTCCGCCCCAGCAGTAGTCCAGGCGCACCTGGCCCAGTTGCGGGAAGGTCTCGTGCAGGCCGCGGCGCAGCACCTCGCCGCTGGCCGCATCGGACTGCGGACTGGAAATGGCAAAGCGCGCGCGCCCGCCGAAGACCAGGCGGGTGTCCGGCGTCATGCGGAAATAGTGATGGATGTTGGCCACCGTGGTGTAGGTGCGCTGGTGCTTCAGCAGCGTGGCCGCGCGCTGCGCGCCCAGCGGTTCGGTGACCACGATGAAGCTGCCGATGGGCACGATGCGCCGACGCAGCCAGCCGAAGCTGCCATAGGCGCCGTGGCGGCTGGCCCCCGTGGCCAGCAGCACCTGCCGCGCCAGCACCGCGCCGCGCGTGGTGTGCAGGCGATGGCCGTGGGTCTGGCCGATGCGTTCCAGGCGTCGCACCTCCGTGCCGGTATGGATGGCCGCGCCCTGGCGTTCGGCCGCCATGGCCAGGCCGTAGGCGAAGCGACCCATGTGCATCTGGCCGCTGCGCTTGTAGAGCAGTCCGCCGTGGAAGCGCTCGCTTTGGACTTCGGCCTGCACGCGCTGGGCGTCGAGGATCTCCACATCCAGGTCCACCCCATCGGCGATGAGCCGGTCCGCGCTGCGCTGCAGGGCGTCCATCTGATAGGGCCGGGTGGCCATCTTGAGCTTGCCGTGGCGCAGGAAATCGCAGTCGATCTGCTCTTCCTGCACCAGCCGCGCCACCGTATCGACCGCATCGTCATACGCGTGATACCAGGCCCGCGCGCGTTCCACGCCGACCTTGGCGGCGAGCTCGGCATAGTCCACCGCCAGGCCGTTGTTGACGTGGCCGCCGTTGCGACCCGAGGCTTCCGCGGCCACATGCGGGCCGGCTTCCAGCACGACCACCGAGGCCCCGCGCCTGGCCAGCGCCAGCGCCGCCGACAGGCCCGTGAAGCCGCCGCCGACGATGGCCACGTCGACCTGGGCGGGCAGATCGCGCGTGGGGGAAATGTAGAGCGGGGCAGAATCGGTCCAGTAGGATTCCAGCTTCATGGTCGGGGCTTCAGGCAAGTGGATGGGGCAGGGCGCGGTCGTCTGAGCCGGCCCAGGGCCTGACGCAGTTCGCCATGTCATCAAGGATAGAACGCATCGGCCAGGCCGGTGACGCGAACTGCCCGTCGCCAGCGGCATGGCATGCCGTTGTGGCGGGGGCGTTCGGCATTTTGTTTGCCATGCGGCATCTCCGGGACGGTGGAGGGGAGGCGGATCAGTAGCCGCGCTGCCGGTCGATCAGGCCCAGCAAGGGCAGGCCTTCGCGATAGCGGCGCAGGTTCTCCAGCACCGCATCGACCGCGCCATCCGGCTGGGTCATGCTGGCGATGTGGGGCGTGAGCACGATGTCCGGATGCGTCCAGAACGGGTGCCCCGGCGGCAAGGGTTCGACCTCGCACACATCCAGGACGGCGGCGCTGAGCTGGCCATCGTTGAGGGCGGCCAGCAGATCGTCTTCCACCAGGTGGCCGCCGCGCCCGACGTTGATCAACGCCGCACCGCGCGGCAACTGCGCAAACAGGTCGCGGCACAGCAGGCCGCGCGTCTCTTCGGTCAGCGGCACCAGGCACACCAGCACATCGGTGCGCGCCAGGAAGGCGCGCAGACCTGCGCTGCCGCTGTAGCAGTCGATGCCGTCCATCTGGTGCGCCGAACGGCTCCAGCCGGCGCAGGGAAAGCCCAGGCCGTGCAGCTGTTGCAGCACGGCCCGTCCGAGCATGCCCAGTCCCAGCACACCCACGCGGCAGGCCGAGGCTGGCCGCACGCGGTGCGCGCGCCAGACCTGGTCGCGCTGCTGGCGCGCATAGACGCGGCTGTCGCGATGCAGGCCCAGCACGGCATGCGTGACGTACTGCACCATGCCGGCGGCGATGCCCGGTTCGGTCATGCGCACCACCGGCAGCGCCGGCGGCAGGGTAGACATGTCGAACTGGTCGATGCCGGCACCCACCGAGAACAGGATTTCCAGCTTGGGGAAGCGCTCTGCGATATCGTCCGGCGGCGTCCATGCCGCCAGGTAGCGCACGCTGGCGCCGTCGCCGTCATGCGGCCAGATCTGGAAGGGGAGTTCGGGCGCCTTTTGCGCAAACAGTTGCGCCCATTCGGCCCCGCGCACCGGGTCGGCCTTGTAGAGAAAAGTCATAGTGGGTGTGGGCCGGCGGGTCAGCCAAGCGCCTGGTTGATCATGGAATAGGTGCGCCACGGCGTGGCGGGCGAGGGCGGTGTGCCACGACACATGCTGACCACGTTGTCCACGCAGGTCAGGCCGATCTCCTCCAGCCAGGGCTTGAGGCCCGTGCGGCCGGGCACGTCGATACGCAGATAGGCGCCAGGATAGGCATGGACCCAATGCGCGATGAGCGCCTTGGCGTCTTCGACCTGGCTGGCGATCACCGGCCCGATCACCCGGCCCCGACCGAATTCGCGCAGCATGGCCACGCCCTTGACCTGGCCGGCCTGTTCCAGCACGGCCACCTCGGCCGTGGCCAGCAGCGGCTGCAGTAGCGTACTGCGGTCCATGCCGCTGGCCTGGCGATCCAGCGCCAGGAAGGCCGGCGCTTCTTCCTTGCGCAGCGGGCGGATGCGGGCGTCGGCCGCCAGCACTGGCTGGGCGCGGGCAGTGGTGCTCTGGTGCTGGCTCAGGGTATCGGTGACGGCAAAGCCCAGCTTTTCATAGAGCGGGCGGCCGGCGTCGGTGGCGTTGAGGATGACGTTGCGCGACCCCGCGTCCTGCAGCAGGCGCTGCATCATGGCCCGGCCCAGGCCACGGCCCTGCAGGGCATCGGCAATGATGACCAGGCCCAGCGAGGCGTAATCCTCGCCCAGCGGGCAGAGCATGCCGCTGCCGGCCACGCTGCGCGCGCCATCGGGCTGTTCCAGCTCGACCGCCCAGCTGCTGCTGACCTGGTGGTGGAACTGCCAGTCCGCCAGGCGATGCGGCCAGTGCAGATGAAGGCTCATGGCGTGGCAGCTGGCCAGGTCCTCGGGGCGCATGGGGCGCAGCGTGGTCTGGGCGGCCTGCCCGGCCGTGAGGGTGCTGTCGGTATGCATGAAGCGTGTCCTTGTCAATACGATGGTGACGGCGATGAAGCCGATGAAGCCGATGAAATCAAACGGCAGCCAAGACCTGCTGCCGGTAAATCATATAAAACGTTTAGATCATTGCGCCTTCGCGACGCGCTGCGCTGCGCTGGCCAGGTACGCCAGCCGACCGCAGCGCTACCCCAGCGATGATGCACGCGGTGCGACGCAGAACGGCAGTCTTCCCATGCGTGAATTCGCAATCTTATGGCGATCTGCCCCCTCTTCTCGGCACAAAATTGGGCGGCGTCGGCATTAGCATGGAGCAGCCCCGCAGACGCTGGTCCGGCAGTGCGGCGAGGTGGCGCAAGCCGGTAGCCATGGGGCCTTGCCGGCGCAGACGATCCGCACCAAGTTGGTGAAATTGCCCCAAAGCAGCGCACCCGGATCGCATTGCTGCACTGCTCGGCAAGCTATGCTGATTGGGCCGTCCAAAACACATATTTCTGTTTCGCGGCCCGGTCAAAAAGGAATAAATCGCAAGTTTCGCTATGTTGTAATCCTCCTCATGCACTGAACCGCAATCACGCAAACGAGCAGCATCCAGCGCAGGGCCGACAGGTGATGCGCCTCCCTTTTTTTGACAGGACGACTTTCCATGAGCACTTTCAAGCCCAAGTTCATTACCTTCGATTGCTACGGCACCCTGACCCGCTTCCAGATGTCGGAAACCGCACAGAAGATCTACGCCGACCGTGTCTCTGCCGAAGACATGCCCTTCTTCCTGCGCCAGTTCGCTGCCTATCGCCTCGATGAAGTGCTGGACCAGTGGAAGCCCTACGAGCAGGTCTGCAAGAACGCCATCACCCGCACCTGCGCACGCTGGGGCATCCAGACCAACGACGAGGAAACCGGCGCCTTCTACAAGGCCGTGCCGACCTGGGGGCCGCATGCCGACGTGCCGGCGGGCCTGTCCAAGGTGGCCAAGGAATTCCCGCTGGTGATCTTCTCCAATGCCGACGACAGCCAGATCATGCACAACGTCGAACAGCTGGGCGCTGCCTTCCACAAGGTCTTCACGGCCCAGCAGGCCCAGGCCTACAAGCCGCGCCTGCGCGCCTTCGAATACATGCTCGACAACCTGAACTGCAATCCGGAAGACGTGCTGCACGTCTCCTCCAGCCTGCGTTACGACCTCATGCCGGCCGCCGACATGGGGATCAAGAACAAGGTCTTCGTCGCGCGCGGCCATGAACCTTCCACACCCTTCTACGGCTACACCGAGATCAAGGATATCTCTGGCCTGCCGGGCGTGCTCGGTCTGTAAGTGTAAGGGGCTGTCGCTGCCGTCAGCACTCGCCGTCCCTCCTTGCCTGCTGGTATCAAGCTTGCAAGGAGGTGATGCCCGAGCAATGGGCGGCGGCGCAGCCGGTGGTCTTCGTGGTTGAACTTTTATCGTGAGGCATTTCATGAGCAAGCAGGAAAACGGACGTCACCCCCAAGAGGGTTCCATCATTACCAGCCACACGCTGGAACACGCCCAAGGCGGCTTCAGCCGCCGCGACATGATGCGCACCCTGCTGGCCGGCAGCCTCATGACGGTAGGCGGCACGGGTCTGCTCACGGCCAGCGGCAGCGTCATGGCCCAGACCGGCAAGCGCGGCGGCAAGATGCGCATCGCCACCCAGACCAGTTCCACCGCCGATACCCTGGACCCGGCCAAGACTGCGCATTCCACCGACTACACGCGTGTGCACATGTTCTACAACGGCCTGACCAAGCTCGATGGCAAGCTCGGGCCGCAGATGGTGCTGGCCGAGGAAATGCTGACCAACGACGCCGTCACCTGGACCGTCAAGCTGAGAAAGGGCGTGAACTTCCACGACGGCAAGCCGCTCACGCCAGCCGACGTGGTCTATTCGATCATGCGCCACAAGGATCCGGCCACTGCGTCCAAGGTCAAGGTCGTGGCCGACCAGTTCGAATCGGTCAAGGCCACCGGCCCCAACGAAGTCCAGATCAAGCTCACCAGCGCCAATGCCGACCTCCCGGTGATCCTGGCCACGGCGCAGTTCCTCATCATCCGTGACGGCACCACCAATTTCAGCACGCCCAATGGCACCGGCGCGTTCAAGCTCAAGGAGTTCACTCCGGGCGTGCGTACCATCGGCGTGCGCAACGAGAATTACTGGAAGCCGGGGCTGCCCTACCTGGACGAGGTGGAACTGTTCGGCATTCCCGACGAAGCTGCGCGCGTCAATGCGCTGCTCTCCGGCGATGTGCACTGGATCAACGACGTCAATTCCCGCTCCACCGGCCGCGTCAAGAACACGCCGGGCTACACCGTCATGGAAACCAAGTCCGGCCAGTACACCGACCTGGTGATGCGCCAGGACGTGGCGCCAGGCAACAGCATGGATTTCACGCTGGGCATGAAGTACCTGCTGGACCGCGAGCAGATCAAGATGGCCGCCTTCCGTGGCTACGCCGTCATCGCCAACGACCAGCCCATCGATCCCACCAACCGCTTCTACTTCGCCGGCCTGCCGCAGCGTCCCTATGATCCGGACAAGGCCAAGTTCCACCTGGGCAAGGCTGGCGTGCTGGGCAGCACCATCCCCATCGTGGCCTCGGTGGCCGCGACCGGCTCGGTAGACATGGCCGTGCTGATGCAGCAGAGCGCCGCCAAGATCGGCCTGAAGCTGGATGTGAAGCGCGTGCCGGCGGACGGTTACTGGTCCAACCAGTGGATGAAGGTGCCGGTCGGCTTTGGCAACATCAACCCGCGCCCCAGCGCCGACATCCTGCTGACCCAGTTCTTCAAGTCGGATGCGCAGTGGAACGAATCGGGCTGGAAGAACCCGCAGTTCGACCAGCTGGTGGTGGCGGCGCGCGGCGAGACCGACTTCACCAAGCGCAAGGCTATGTACGCGGACCTGCAGACCATGATCCACGAGAAGTGCGGACTGGGCATCCCGGTCTTCATCATCAACCTGGAAGGCATCAGCACCAAGGTCAAGGGCATCGACCCGGTGCCGCTGGGGGCTTTCATGAACTACACCTGTGCGGAGTACGTCTGGCTGGACGCGTGAGTGCGGGAATTGGCTTGCCTTTGCGATTCGTTCACCGTTCGTACTGAGTAGGCCCGAAAGGGCCGTATCGAAGGCGCGACGTCGGTGCGCCTTCGATACGCGGCGATGCCGCTACTCAGTCCGAACGGGATGAGAGGGGGGCAATCGTGTATGTACATTCGGACGTGTCGTTCAGTGCAAGCGCAAGTCCCAGTAGTCTGTTACCGAGGAAAGCTATGAATGGAATGGTCCTGCGTCTGATCGCGCGCCGCCTCCTGCAGGCGGTGCTGACGCTGCTGCTGGTGTCGGCCGGCGTGTTCTTCATCACCAACCTGCTGCCGGGCGATGCCGCCCAGACCGCCCTGGGCCAGGCCGCCACGCCCGAGACTGTGGCCGCGCTGCGCCTGCAGTACGGGCTGGACCTGCCGGCGCCGCTGCGCTACGCCCACTGGCTGGGCAACCTGCTCTCGGGCAATCCCGGCATGTCGCTGGTCAACAATGTGCCGGTGGCGCAGATGATAGGCGGCCGCTTGCCGGCCTCGCTCATGCTGGCCGCCGTCACCGCCCTGGTGTCGGTGCCGCTGGCGCTGTTCCTGGGCATCTTCTCGGCCATGTATCGCGGCTCCTTCTTTGACCGCGCCGTCAACGTCAGTGCGGTGTCGATGGTGTCGGTGCCGGAATTCCTGGTGGCGACGGTGGCCGTGATGATCTTTGCGGTCAAGCTGCGCTGGCTGTCGGCGCTATCGCATGCGGGTGACGCCGCCACCCTGGGCGCCTTCATCAAGGCCTATGCCATGCCGGTGCTGACCCTGTGCTGCGTGATCGTGGCCCAGATGACGCGCATGACGCGCGCAGCCGTGATCGACCAGCTGCGCTCTTCCTATGCCGAAATGGCCCTGCTCAAAGGCGTCAAGCGCACCCGCATCGTGCTGCGCCACGCCTTGCCCAACGCCATCGGCCCGATTGCCAATGCGGTGGCGCTGAGCCTGTCCTACCTGCTGGGCGGCGTCATCATCGTCGAGAGCATCTTCAATTACCCCGGCATCGCCACCTTGATGATCGACGCCGTGACCACCCGCGACATGCCGCTGGTGCAAGCCTGTTCCATGATCTTCTGCGCCGGCTATCTGCTGCTGGTGCTCACCGCCGATGTGCTGGCCATTGTTTCCAATCCAAGGTTGAAGACCCGATGAAAGCCCTCCACGACTCCACCGGCAGCCAGGCGGGCGCGCCCGCACCCGCAGCCAGCGCACCCGCCAAGCGTGTGCGCCGCCATTCGACCATGGCCTGGATCGGCATGGCCATCGTCGGCTTCTGGATCCTCATGGCCATCCTCGGGCCCAGCATCTCGCCCTATGACGCCACGGCCATCGTCGACACCGACGTGTTCTCCGGCATGAGCCACAAGTTCCTGCTGGGCAGCGACTACCTGGGCCGCGACATGTTGAGCCGCATCCTCTTCGGCACCCGCGCCACCATCGGCCTGGCGCTGGCCGCCACCGTCCTGGCCAGCGCCACGGGCACGGCCATCGCACTCTTCGCAGCCTTCTCGGGCGGCTGGCGCGACGCCGTCATCAGCCGCGCACTCGACGCCCTGATCTCCATTCCCAGCAAGATGTTCGCGCTGATGATGGTGGCCACCTTCGGTTCATCCATGCTGCTGCTGGTGCTCACCGCGGCCATCACCTACATGCCCGGCGCCTACCGCATTGCGCGCTCGCTGGCGGTCAACGTGCAGGCCATGGAATACGTGCAGGCCGCACGCGCTCGCGGCGAGGGCGTGTGGTACATCATGACCGTGGAAATGCTGCCCAACATGATCCGCCCGGTGCTGGCCGATTTCGGCCTGCGCTTCGTCTACGTGGTGCTGCTGCTGTCGGGCCTGAGTTTCCTCTCGCTGGGCGTGCAGCCGCCGGACGCCGACTGGGGCTCGCTGGTGCGGGAAAACATTTCCGGCCTGGGCGAGGGTGCGCTGGCGGTGATCATGCCGGCCCTGGCCATTGCCTCGCTGACCATCGGCGTGAACCTCTTGATCGACAACCTGCGCAGCAAGCGCGCTGCCAAGGAGTAAGCCTGTGAAGCAATTCGATATCTTCCTCGGCAAGGAAAGCGGCGCTGGGGCCGGAGGCGCCGGCAGTGGCGCGGCATTGCGACCACTGGTGGAGGTGCAGGGCCTGCGCGTGAATGCGCGCAAGGAAGACGGCAGCCAGGTCGAGATCGTCAAGAACGTCAACTTCACCGTCGCACGGGGCGAGGTGCTGGCCCTGATCGGCGAATCCGGTTCCGGCAAGACCACCATCGCGCTCTCGCTGCTGGGCTATGCCCGTGCCGGCTGCCATATCGCCGGCGGCCAGGTGCGCATCGGCGAGCGCCAGATCGACCAGATGGATGAAAAGGCGCTCCTGGCCATGCGCGGCCACCACGTGGCCTACATCGCCCAGAGTGCGGCAGCGGCCTTCAACCCGGCGCGCACGCTGATGGACCAGGTGATCGAGAGCGCCCTGCAGCACGGCGTGATGGACAAGGCCAGCGCCATGCGCAAGGCCGTCGAGCTGTTCCGCGCGCTGGCGCTGCCCAACCCCGACAAGATCGGCGAACGTTATCCCCACCAGGTCTCGGGCGGACAGTTGCAGCGCGTGATGGCGGCCATGGCCTTGGTCACTGGCCCGGAACTGGTGATCCTGGACGAACCCACCACGGCCCTGGACGTGACCACCCAGATCGAAGTGCTGCGCGCCTTCAAGAACGTGGTCAAGGAACTCGGCACCACCGCCGTCTATGTTTCGCACGACCTGGCGGTGGTGGCGCAGATGGCCGACCGCATCATCGTGCTGCGCGATGGCGCGGTGCGCGAAACCGGTTCGACCAGCCAGGTATTGCACGCGCCCGCCGACAGCTATACCCAATGCCTGCTGGCCGCCGCTTCGCCGGCTGCGCGCGTGGTGCAACTGCGCGAGATCCTGCCCGCGACCCTGCCGGCCGAAGCGCGTGCGCCGCTGCTGCGCATCAGCGGACTGGTGGCGGGCTATGGCGCACCGGACCGGCTGGGCCTGCCGGGCGTACGTATCCTGGACGACATCAACCTCACCATCCAGCGCGGCAGCACCGTGGGCATCATCGGCGAATCCGGTTCCGGCAAGACCACGCTGGCGCGCGCCGTGGCCGGCATGATCGCGCCGGCGCGCGGCAGCATCCAGCTCGATGGCGAAACGCTCTCGCCCACGCTCGAAGGCCGCACCCGCGAACAGTTCCGCCGCGTGCAGATCGTGTTCCAGAACGCCGATACGGCGCTCAATCCCTCCCACAGCATTGGCCGCATCCTGAACCGGCCGCTGTCCTTCTATCACGGCTTGAAGGGTGAGGCCATGCGGCGTCGCACGGCTGAACTGCTGGACCTGGTCCAGCTGCCCGCGACCGTGATCGACCGCCTGCCAGCCGAACTCTCAGGCGGCCAGAAGCAGCGCGTGAACCTGGCCCGCGCACTGGCGGCCAAGCCCGACCTGATCCTGTGCGACGAGGTGACCTCGGCCCTGGATACGGTGGTGGCCGCCGCCATCCTGGAGTTGCTGGCCGAACTGCGGCGCGAGCTGCAGGTGTCCTACATGTTCATCAGCCACGACATCAGCACGGTGCGCGCCATCTGCGATGACATCGTGGTGCTCTACGCCGGCCGCATGGTGGCCAACCGCCCGCGTGAGGCGATGATGGCGCCGCCCTATCACCCGTATTCGCACCTGCTGCTGTCGTCGGTGCCGGCCATGCAGCAGGGCTGGCTGGAACAGGTGGCCGGGGCAGGGCAGCACAAGCTGCCGCCCATCGGTGCTGTCGATCCCTCGCCGGACATCTGCGCCTTCCTGCCGCGTTGCGCGCAGCGCGTCGATGGCGTGTGCAACGTGGTGCCGCCGCGCCGCCGCAACATGGAACATGGCGGCGAGATCCTCTGCCATCGCTCGGATGCCGATCTGCAGCAGTCGCAGACGCCGCTGGTGCCGGTGGAGGGTGTGACGGTCTGAATACGATGCTGCAGGGTGACGGCAGCCCAAGCAGGAACGGAGCATTAAGCCAGATTTAATGCCGGATTCCATGAGTATTAACCACAGCGTCCGACGCGGGACCTAGCATCGTCAGGCATGGCGTGCTGGCCGCCAGCGGTCGGACCAGGAAGAAAAGATCCGGGCAGGACGGGAACAGGTAAATCGCACTGACTCCGTCGTCCTCCCACCCCAAGGAAACAGGAGAAAAAATGACTGCAGCGTTGGTGTTGTACCGTGCCTCTGGCGACCCCGTATCCACCGCATTCCGCCCCGGCGCGCTGGGCGCCGCCGATCCCTTTGCGGCCTTGCGCGAGATCGCCTGGCAAGGCATCGGCGGCATGAGTGCAGGCCGCCTGCGCTTCGATGGCGCTCTCGAGATCGCCCGCTTCCCGCACCAGGAAACCCTGGTCGTGGTGCAAGGTGAACTGATCCTTGAAACCGAAGGCGCAGCACCCCTGGTGCTCAAGCCCGACAGTGGCGTGGTGATCGCCACGGGCGCGGCGCTGCGCATCTCTGCCACGCAGCCGACCCTGGCCGTGTTCTGCGCCGCCGACTGCCCGCAGCCGGTGCAGCCGGGCGTGTTCCCGCTGGTGGCCGAGGCCGACTTCAAGCCCTCGCTCAATGCGCTGCCCAAGGAAATCCTGCTGGGCGATGCGCCCCAATGCCGCAGCGACAACGTCGTCGATGAAAGCTCCATCGGCTGCAAGATCGGCACCTGGGATTCCACCCCTTACCACCGCATCGTGCGCGCCCATCCGGTCAATGAGTTCATGCACATCCTCGATGGCGGCGTGCGCTTTGCCCAGACCGATGGCAGCGTGGTGACGGTGGAAAAGGGCGATGCCCTGTTTGTGCCCAAGGGCGAGGCTGTCGGCTGGGAGAGCAGTGAGCGGGTGGCCAAGTTCTACGTGGTGCAGACCGTGCCGGCCGAAGGAGGCAAGTAAGATGTCGCCTCCGCTCGTCCAGGTCCAGAGTCCTACCATTCCCCCGGCGTCGGCCGATGTGGTCGTCATCGGCGGCGGCATCATCGGCATCTTCACCGCCTACTTCCTGGCCAAGCGCGGCATCTCGGTGGCGGTGGTCGAGAAGGGTCGCATCGGCGCCGAACAATCCAGCCGCAACTGGGGCTGGTGCCGCCAGCAGAACCGCGATGCGCGTGAACTGCCGATGGCCACCAAGAGCATCGACCTGTGGGAACAGTTCTCCGCCGAGACCGGCGAAGACACCGGCTTCAACCGCTGCGGCCTGCTCTATCTGTCCAACGACGAGGAAGAGATCGCCCGCTGGGCCGCCTGGGGCGACTTCGCCAAGACCGCCGGGGTGACCACCTACATGCTCGATTCCAAACAGGCTGCCGAACGTGGCCATGCCACCGGACGCGCCTGGAAGGGCGGCGTCTTCTCGCCCACCGACGGCACTGCCGACCCGGGCAAGGCGGCACCCGCCGTGGCGCGCGCCATCATGAAGCTGGGTGGCCACGTGATCCAGCAATGCGCCGCACGCGGCATCGACACCGAAGGCGGCCGTGTCTCGGGCGTCATCACCGAAGCCGGCGTCATCAAGACCAAGGTCGCGGTCATGGCTGGCGGCGCCTGGGCCTCGTCGTTCTGTCATCAACTGGGCATCCGCTTCCCGCAGGCCTCGGTGCGGCAATCCATCATGAGCGTGGCGCCCATGGAGGCGCCCTTGCCGGGTGCGCTGTACACCTCCGGCGTGGCCGTCACGCGACGCAGCGACGGTTCCTATGCATTGGCCATCAGCGGCCGCGCCCGGGTCGATCCGACCATGCAGTTCCTGCGCTTTTCGCCGCAGTTCCTGCCGATGTTCGCCAAGCGCTGGCGCAGCCTGTCGCCGGGCGGGCTGGAAGCCTGGCGCAGCGGCCACGAGACCCTGTCGCGCTGGCGCATGGATGCGCCCACGCCGATGGAACGCATGCGCATCCTGGACGCCTCGGCCGATCCGGCATCGATACGCGCCACCCATCGCCGTGCGGTCGAGTTGTTGCCACAGCTGGCCCAGGCCAAGGTCACCCACACCTGGGCCGGCTATGTGGACAGCACGCCTGATGGCGTGCCGGGCATCGGCGAATTGCCGCAGACACCAGGACTGATCCTGGCCGCCGGTTTCTCCGGTCACGGCTTCGGCATCGGGCCGGGCGCCGGTCACCTGATCGCCGACCTGGCCAGCGGCGCTGCGCCCATCGTCGATCCGCGGCCCTATCACCCGAATCGATTCAGCGATTCGTCCTGGGGCAAGGTGGCCGATTTCTGAAGCAGGTCAACGCCGCCAGGGGATAGGCTGGAAAGCCCGCTTGGCGGCCTCGAGGAAGACGCGCTGGCGCAGCGTCAAGCCCTGGCGGCCAGGCAGCAGGGCCATGATGGGCGCGGGATCGAGCTGCCAGCCGGGCAGCACGCGCTTGAGGCTGCCGTCGGTCAGCAGGTGGGCGCAATCCCATTCGGAACGCGCCACGAAGCCTTCGCCATCCAGCGCCCAGTCGCGCGTGATGGTGCCGTCGTTGGAGGAGAGCGCGCCGTTGAGCTTGACGGTCAGCGCCTTGCCGGTGCGGCGGCCGGCGCTATCGACGGGGGTGAAGCGCAGGCGGCTGAGGTCGTCGTCGTTTTCGCGCAGGCTCAGGTAGGGATAGTCGGCCAGCTCGGAAGGGTGCCGGGCGCGGTTCATGCGCCGCGCCAGCGCCGGACTGGCGCACAGGAAACGCTCATTGGGCGCGAGGAAGTGTCCGACCCAGGACGAACCCTTGACGCGTCCGATGGAAATGATGGCGTCAGCCCCGCTGGCGGCGGCCAGCGGACTCTCGGCCAGCAGCAGCGAGATCGCCAGGCGCGGATGGTTGCGATGCAGGTCGCGCACCAGCGGGGCGACGTAGCGGCGGCCGAAGCCGAAGGGCGCCACCACCCGCAGCGAACCGCTGACGTTGGCCAGGCTGGCGTGCTCGCCGCGGTCCGATTCACGCGAGACGCTGGCGGTGATGGCCTCGATGCGTTCGAGGATGTCAGTGGCTTCCTGCACCAGGCGCTGGCCCTCATCGGTGAGCGCGAAACCGCGCGCGGCACGGTTGGCCAGGCGCACGCCGATGCGGTCTTCGATGCGCTGCAGGCGCACCGTCACGGCCGGCGGCGTCAGGTCGAGCAGGCGGGCCGCGCCCGCCAGCGAGGCGGACGAACCCAGCGCACGCAGCAGTTGCATGTCATCGAGTTGCAGCATTAAAGACCTCTTAATGGTGGATTGAACGAACATTAAACATCGCTGACCGCATTTTGGCTACAGTCCATCCGGGGAATTGCGCGGCTCCTCACGCTCCCTAGTCCCGCTCATCACACACCGACACGCCATGAACCACGACCAACATCACGCCGACCCTGCCGCTACGTATCCAGTCACCCACAACCCCGCCGGTCTGGCCACGCCCGGCGGCCACTACAGCCATGTCGCCACCGGCAATGGCATGGCCTTCATCTCCGGCCAGCTTCCCATCGACGCGCACGGCAACAAGCTTGCCGAGGCCTCCTTCGACGTGCAGGCCCGGCAGGTGCTGGCCAATGTCGAGGCCGCCCTGGCCGGCGTCGGCAGCGAGATCGGCAAGCTCTTGCAGGTGCGCGTGTACCTGACCGACGTGGCGCACTGGCCGGCCTTCAACGACCTCTATGCCGCCTGGGCCGGCAGCGCCCGTCCGGCGCGCGCCGTGGTGCCGGTGCCGGCGCTGCACTTCGGCCTGCAGATCGAGGTCGAGGCCACGGCGCTGCTGTGACCCTTCGCGGCACGCGAGACCAACTAAGACACAAGGACAGGAAGGACACCCCGACATGACCAGTTCCCCTCTGACGCATTTGACGCGCAACGCCCGCCTGGACCACTTCTACATCGATGGCAAGTGGCAGCCTCCGCAGGGCAGCGAGCGGGCTGCCGTGGTCGCGCCCGCCACCGAAGAGCGCGTCTGCGAGATCGCACTGGGCAATGCCGCCGATGTGGATCAGGCGGTACAGGCCGCGCGCCGGGCGATTCCGGCCTGGGCCGCGACCTCGCCGCTGGAACGCGCCGCGCTGCTGGGCCGTGTGCATGCGCTGCTGCTGGAGCGCAGCGAACTGTTCGCCCAGGCGCTGACGCTAGAGATGGGCGCACCCATCAGCTATGCGCGCACGGCCCATGTGCCGCTGGCCGCCGAACACCTGCGGGTGGCGCGCGACAATCTGGCCGACTACCCCTTCATCCGTCCACGCGGCACCACCGCCATCGTGCGCGAGCCGATCGGCGTGTGTGCGCTCATCACGCCCTGGAACTGGCCGATCTACCAGATCACCGCCAAGGTCGGCCCGGCGCTGGCGGCCGGTTGCACCGTGGTGTTGAAGCCGAGCGAGCTCTCGCCGCTGTCGGCCCTGCTCTTTGCCGAGATCGTCCATGAGGCGGGTGTCCCGGCCGGGGTCTTCAACCTGGTCAATGGCAGTGGCGCCGAGGTCGGTGCGGCCCTGTCTGCGCACCCGCAGGTGGACATGATTTCCATCACCGGTTCCACCCGCGCCGGCGTGCTGGTGGCGCAGGCAGCCGCCGTCACCGTCAAGCGCGTGGCCCAGGAGCTGGGCGGCAAGTCGCCCAACCTGGTGCTGCCCGATGCCGATCTCGAACGCGCCATCCCGCCCGGGGTGGCCGCCGCCTTGCGCAACATGGGCCAGTCCTGCAGTGCGCCCACGCGCCTGATCGTGCCGCGCGCGGCGCTGGCGCGGGTGCATGAACTGGCGCTGGCGACGCTGGCGCAGATGAAGGTGGGCGACCCGAACGATGCGGCCACCACCCACGGCCCGCTGGCCAATCGTGCGCAATTCCTGCGCGTGCAGCAGATGATCGAAGCGGGGCTGCAGGATGGCGCGCGCCTGCTGGCCGGCGGCCCCGGACGTCCGGATGGCCTGGCGCAGGGCTACTATGCGCGACCCACGATCTTCTCGGAGGTGCACACCGACATGGTGATCGCCCAGGAAGAGATCTTCGGACCGGTGCTGGCCATCCTGCCCTATGACACCGTGGAAGAAGCCATTGCCATCGCCAACGACACCGTCTATGGCCTGGGCGCGCATGTGCAGGGCCGCGACAAGGACCAGGTGCGGGCGGTAGCGGCGCGCATCCAGTCCGGCCAGGTCCACCTGAACTATCCGGCCTGGGACCCGCAAGCCCCCTTCGGCGGCTACAAGCAATCCGGCAACGGGCGCGAGTATGGCGTGGAAGGGATGGAAGAATACATGGAAGTCAAAGCCATCCTGGGCTATTACGCCTGACGGCGCACTGCGCTGGCAACCCATCCTCATCCGCATCATGGAACACACTGGACATCAGCACGACACCTTGCACCAGCACCGCGCCCACTGGGCCGGCCTGCGCCGCGACCTGCACGCGCATCCCGAACTGCGCTTCGAAGAACATCGGACGGCCGACGTGGTGGTGCGGGAACTGCAATCCCTGGGCTACACCGTCACCCGCGGCCTGGGCGGCACCGGCGTGGTGGCCAGCCTGGCGGGCGCCGACCCGCAGCGCGGCATCGTGCTGCGCGCCGACCTGGACGCCTTGCCCATCGTCGAGGCCAACGATTTCGCCCATGCCTCCTGCACGCACGGCGTCATGCACGCTTGCGGCCATGACGGCCACACCGTCATGCTGCTGGGCGCGGCGCGCCTGCTCAAGCAGGGGCCGATGCTGCCGGGCAGCGTCCATTTCGTGTTCCAGCCGGGTGAAGAGGGCGGGGCGGGGGCGCGCAAGATGATCGATGACGGGCTCTTCGAGCAGTTTCCCACCGAGGCCGTGTTCGGCATGCATAACTGGCCGGGCTTGCCGGCCGGGCAGTTCGGCTTGCGCCCCGGCCCCATCATGGCGGCGGGTTCGCGCCTGAAGATCACCATCACCGGCAAGGGCGCCCACGCGGCCCAGCCGCACCTGGGACTGGACCCGATTCCGCTGGCCTGTTCCATGGTCCTGCAGTGCCAGACCATTGCCGCGCGCCACAAGGACCCGGTCGATCCGGCGGTGATCTCGGTGTGCATGTTCCATGCGGGCGATACCGACAACGTCATTCCTGACCGGGCAGAACTGCGCGGCACCATCCGCACGCTGTCGTCCACCTTGCAGCAGAAGCTGCAGGAAGACATCCGCCGCATGTGCCATGCGTTGGCCGAGGCGTATGGGGCCAAGGTGGAGGTGGAATTCTTCCAGTACTACCCGGCCACCATCAACACACCGGCCGAAACCGACTTCTGCGAACGCGTGATTCGCCAGACCTTCGGCGATGATCGCATCCGTACCGGTATCCCGGCCAACATGACCTCCGAGGATTTCGGCTTCATGCTGGAGGAGCGGCCCGGCGCCTATGTCCTGATCGGCAATGCGCCCCAGGACCGCGCCTCGCATTCGCTGCACCACCCGCACTACGACTTCAACGACGACATCATCGAAGCCGGCGTGCGCTACTGGGTGGCGCTGGCGCAGGGCTATTTCGGCAGTGGCCTCAAGGGCGAGGCGGTCACCAGCCGTTGAAGCGCGGCCAGGTGGCCACGCTGCCGTCGGCGGCGATGGCGTGGTAGTGCTGGTGCTGCGCGCCGGTGGCGCAGGCGTGGTTGGGCAGGATGCGCAGGCGCGTGCCGATGGGCAGGTGCTCTGCGATCTGGGCGTCGGGCGTTCCCTGGCGCGAGAGGATGCCGTGCTCCTGGTTGGCGCCGCTCATGAGGTAGCCCTCCAGCACCTGACCTTCTTCCGTGCAGACCTGGCCATAGCCGAAGTCGTGCTTGCGTCCCTGGGTGCCGCGGTCGCGGCTCATGGCCATCCAGCCGGCATCGACGATGGCCCAGCCTTTTTCGGGCTGGTGGCCGATCACGGTAGTCAGCACGCTCAGGGCGATCTCGTACATGGTATTGACGCCCACGTTGTGCATCACCAGGTCGAACATGGCATAGACACCGGCGCGCACTTCGGTCACGCCGCGCAGGTGTTCTGCGCGCAGGGCGGTCGGGGTCGAGCCGATGCTGACCACGTCGCAGGGCAGGCCGGCTTCGCGCAGGCGCTCGGCGGCGCGCACGCAGCCAGCGCGTTCCTGTTCGGCCACGGCGATGAGGGCTTCGTCGTTGTCGTAGTCATAGCTGGAGCCGGCGTGGGCGATCACGCCGCCGATGCGCATGCCCCCTGCGTGGAGTACGTTGCCCACGGCCAGCAGTGTGGCGTCTTCCGGAGCGATGCCGGAGCGATGGCCATCGACGTCGATCTCGATCCAGACGTCGAAGCATTCCTCTTGCGCCTGGCCGAAGGCCACGATGGCTTCGGCACAGACCACGCTGTCGGCCACGATCTTGAGGTTGCAGCCCTGGCGGCGCAGCGCCAGCGCCTGGCCCAGTTTGGTGGGGGCCATGCCGACGGCGTAGACGATGTCGCTGATGCCGGCGGCAAAGAACTGTTCGGCCTCCTTCAGGGTCGAGACCGTGATGCCGCTGGCGCCGGCCTGCAATTGCGCCTGCACTACCTCATTGCACTTGGTGGTCTTGACGTGCGGACGAAAACGCACGCCCAGCGCATCCATGCGCTGCTGCATGCGGGTGATGTTGCGCTGCATGCGGGCAACGTCGATGAGGGCGGCGGGGGTGGGCAGTGACGCCAGGTTCATGGTGGACTCCTGAAATTGCTCTGGTGGAGCGATGACTATAGGAGATCGGCATCAAGACGTGCTTAATGCTGGATGAATCCAGCATTAAGCGTGGTTTAACACTGCGAGTGCTTGGGCAAGTTCAATCCAGCTTGAACTTGCCCACCACCGCCGCCAGGTTGCTGGCCTGGCCCTTGAGCGAATCTGCCGCTGCGGCGGCCTGTTCCACCAGGGCGGCGTTCTGCTGGGTGGTCTCGTCCATCTGGGTGATGGCCAGGTTGACTTCGTTGATGCCGCCGCTCTGTTCCTGGGTGGCGGCGCTGATTTCAGCGACCACATCGGTGACGCGTCGCACGCTGGCCACCACTTCGGTCATGGTGCTGCCGGCGCGTTCCACCAGGGCGCTGCCGGCGCTGACCTTCTGCACCGAATCGTCGATGAGTTCCTTGATTTCCTTGGCCGCGCCGGCCGAGCGCTGGGCCAGCGAGCGCACTTCGGACGCCACCACGGCAAAGCCGCGTCCCTGCTCACCCGCGCGGGCCGCTTCCACGGCGGCGTTCAGGGCCAGGATATTGGTCTGGAAGGCGATGCCGTCGATCACGCTGATGATGTCGGCGATGCGGCGCGAACTCTCGGTGATGCCTTCCATGGTCTGCACCACCTGGCCCACGACCTCGCCGCCCTGGCTGGCGATGTCCGAGGCGGTGGCGGCCAGCTGGTTGGCTTGGCGGGCGTTGTCGGCGTTCTGCGTCACGGTGGAAGTCAGTTCTTCCATGGCCGAGGCGGTTTCTTCGAGGGAGCCGGCCTGTTGTTCCGTGCGGTTGGACAGGTCCAGGTTGCCGCGCGCGATCTCGTGCGAGGCGGTGGTGATGGTGTCGGTGCCCTGGCGCACTTCGCTGACGATGTCGCGCAGGCTTTCATTCATGGCGCGCAGGGCTTCCATGAGGGCGCCGGTTTCATCGCGCCCGGCCGGACGGATGCGCAGCGTCAGGTCGCCGCGCGCCACGCGCTGGGCGATCTGCACGGCCTCCTTGAGCGGACGCGAGACATTGGTGGCCACCAGGAAGGCCAGCAGCGAAGCAATCAGCACGGTGGCTGCCAGCAGGCCGACGATCCAGCGCTGCGCCCCGCGAAACACGGTCGAGGCCTCTTCATCGGCCTGGGCGCTGCCGCTGGTGTTGATCTTGACGATGGCATCGAGGTTGCCGACCATGCTGCGATAGAGCTTGGCGGAGTCGCCGTTGAAGAGGGCGCGGGTCTCATCGTATTGCTGGTTGGCCGCCATCTCGGCCAATTGCTCGTCGACCTTGACGTAGGCCGTCAGGTTCTTGAGGAATTGCGCGTACTGTTCCTTTTCCTGCGGCTCCGACATGCGCTGTTCGAAGATGGCGCGCTGCCGGGTCAGTGCATCGAGCCTGTCCTTGATCGCCTTGTTGGCGGCGGCGCGCTCCTGGGGCGTGACGGCAGTGACCAGTTCCAGTTCGTTCAGGCGTAGCGGCGGCAGCGAGCCTTGCAGCTCGCGGGCCGCGTCCATGGTCGGCATCCACTTGCTGACAATCTCGCCAGAGGCCTTGTTGACCTGCTTGAGTTCCTTGATGGCGAACAGGCCCTGCAACAGGGTCAGCGCGATCACCACGGCAAAGGACAAGGCCAGCTTCTTGGCGATGTTGAGGTTGTAGAACCAGATCATGTCATCCTCGCATTCGATTTATCGTTGTCGGTATCGGTCCAGCCGACGTCATCGAAGCGGGCCGCCCGGTTGGCGTCCGGGCGTGTACAGGGAAGCATCCGGCCGGGGTGGCGGGGCGCGATGGTGCAATCAGAGTGCTGGTGATGTCATGCTGTCATGCCGTCACGAAGCGTCGGCTTCCTGCCCATCCTGTCTCTGTGTCATTTGCGGCGGGCTTCCCACTGCCCCTGGCGCTTGCTGGTCGATGGTCGCATGGCTGGATCGGGCTTGATATTAACCAGCGGCAAGCATTCCATCCAATGAAATTAATCGACCAGGCAATGCGGGATTTGATATCAATGCAGCGCTGCGCGGCCTGGGCCGGCGGCCTGCAGGGCGGCCTCAGAAACGCGGCTTGACGGTCTTCCAGTCCGGTTGGTACTTGCGCATCTGGCCCACGTCATCACGCTGGCGGATGCCGCACTCGAGGTAGAGCTGATGCAGTTTGCGCAACTGGTCCTGGTCCACTTCCACGCCCAGGCCGGGGGCGTCGGTGATCTGCACGCAGCCATTGCGGATGGGCAGCTTGCCGCCCTGGATGACTTCCTCATCCGGTTCTTGCCAGGGGTAGTGGGTATCGCAGGCATAGGACAGGTTCTCCACCGCTGCGGCCACATGCGACATCGCCATCAGGCTGATGCCCAGGTGCGAGTTGGAATGCATGGACACGCCCAGGCCGAACACATCACACATCTTCGCCAGTTGCTGGGTATCGCGCAGGCCGCCCCAGTAGTGGTGGTCGGCCAGCACGATCTGGACGCTGTCCAAGGCCACGCTGCGGCGCAGTTCATCGAAATCGGTCACCACCATGTTGGTGGCCAGCGGCAGCCCGGTGCGGCGGTGCAGTTCGGCCATGCCTTCCAGGCCGGGGGTCGGGTCTTCGTAGTATTGCAGGTCATCGCCCAGCAGCTCGGCCATGCGGATGGCGGTCTGAAGCGACCAGTTGCCGTTGGGGTCGATGCGCAGCGGGGCGTCGGGGAAGGCTTTCCTGAGCGCCTTGATGCAGGCCACCTCGTGCTCGGGCGCGAGCGCGCCGGCCTTGAGCTTGATGCTCTGGAAACCGTTTTCCTCGATCATCTTGCGCGCCTGCGCCACGATCTGTTCTTCGCTCAGCGCCTCGCCCCAGGCATCGGGCGCATAGGGACTGTCGATGTGCTGGGCGTACTTGAAGAAGAGATAGGCGCTGAAGGGAATCTCCTTGCGCACCGCACCGCCCAGCAGATCCACCAGCGGCACGTTGAGGTAGCGCGCCTGGGCGTCCAGGCAGGCCACCTCGAAGGCCGAATAGGCATTGGAGACGGCCTTGCTGGCATGCGAGCCCGGCGCCAGTTCCGCGCCGGCGTTGCTGGCCGGGGCCATGGCGGCCACCACGCCGCGCACGATGGCGCGCAGGCCATTGAGGTTGAACGGGTCCAGGCCCACCAGTCGTTCCTTCACCAGATCGAGGATCTTCAGCGCCGGCGCATCGCCATAGCTTTCGCCCAGGCCGATGTAGCCGTTATCGGTTTCGATCTCGATGATGGAGCGCAGCGCATAGGGTTCATGGATGCCGCTGGCGTTGAGCAGGGGGCCATCCTTGAAGGCGATGGGGGTGACGGTGACGCGGGTGATTTTCATGGTGGGCTCTCTTGTGGATGTGGCCTCTGCACGGGGCCGGGTTCAGCGGGGACGGCGCGTGGCGCCCGGTCCCGAACGGGCCAGGAACACGACGCCGGCGGCCACCAGCGAGGTGATGGCCAATCCCATCAGCCCGCCCTGGATGGAGCCGGTGCGCTGTTCCAGGAAGCCGAAGGCCGTCGGCGCGACAAAGCCGCCGAGGTTGCCGATGGAATTGATCAGGGCGATGACGCCGGCGGCAATGCGCGCATCCAGATAGGCTTGCGGCAGCGGCCAGAACAGCGAGGACGCCGCCTTGAAGCCGACCGCCGCAAAGCAGATCGAGACGAAGGCATAGACCGAATTGCCGAAGGTGGAGGCGAACATGCCGGCGGCCGCGATCACCAGCGCCGTGGCGGCCCAGGCCTGCTGGTGCTTGAAACGGGCCGCCAGGGCGGCGAAGGCGTACATGGCCACGATTGAGATCAGCCAGGGAATGGAATTGAACAGCCCCACCTGGAAATCGCTGAAGCTGCCCATCTTGCGGATGATGCTGGGCAGCCAGAAGGTGGCGCCATAGATGGTCAGGGAAATCGAGAAGTAGATGAAGCAGAAGATCAGGATCTGCGGATCGCGCAGCAGTTGCCGCGGCGAGACCTGCGCGGGCTGGTGCTTCATGCGCTCGGCCTGCTCGTCCACGATGGCGCGGGTGATGGCGCTGCGTTCCTGCGCGGTGAGCCACTTGGCGTCAGCGGGCATCGAATCCAGCCAGAACCAGACGAAGCCGCACAGCAGTACCGAGGCCATGCCTTCGATGATGAACATCCATTGCCAGCCCTGCAGCCCGCCGCCGTCGATCTGCAACAGTCCCCCTGAGATCGGCCCGCTGAGGATGGACGCCAGCGCCGAGCCGGACAGGAAGATCGCCATGGCGCGCCCGCGTTCGCTGGCCGGCAGCCATTGCGTGAAGTAGTAGATCACGCCCGGGAAGAAACCGGCCTCGGCCGCTCCCAGCAGGAAGCGCAGCACGTAGAAGGTGGTCTCGCTGTTGACAAAGGCCATGGCCGTGGCCGCCAGGCCCCAGGTCGCCATGATGCGGGTCAGCCAGGCCTTGGCGCCGAAGCGTTGCAGCAGCAGGTTGGAGGGCACCTCGAAGAGGGCGTAGCCGACGAAGAACAGGCCTGCACCCAGGCCGTAGGCGGCCGTGCCGATGCCCACATCGGTGGCCAGGTGGCTGCGCACGAAGCCGATGTTGACGCGGTCGATGTAGTTGACGATGAACATGATCACGAACAGCGGCAAGACGCGCTGCTTGATCTTGGCCACCGCCTGTTGCAGGACGGTGGGCGCGGCCGCGCCGGTGGCGCTGGCTGCTGGCTGGGGTGTTTCCACGCAGGTCTCCTCGATGGACAGGGCGCAGCTGGCATGGCCTCTGTGGGCGAGATGTCGTCGTACAACTGCGCGATGTGGAGCATTAAAACACTAATATATTAGTGCGTCAATCACGGGAGGGCGGTTTATCATCGCGGGTCGGGAGGGAAGTGCTCGTGGTTGACGGGCGTGCTCCCGGGTTTCCAGCAAGGACGCAAGGACATCAGCATGACCAGCACCAGCACCGCCCCCATCGTCATCACCCCGCCGCCGCTGGACCGCTCGCGCCATGCCGCGCCGCAGGTCTTCGAGCATCTGCGCGAGCTGATCATCGGCATGCGCCTGGCCCCGGCCACGGTCTTGCAGCGCGCCGAGCTGGCCGCGCAATACGGCCTGAGCCAGACGCCGATCCGGGACGCGCTCATCAAGCTGGGCGAGGAAGGGCTGGTGGACATCTTTCCCCAGCATGCGACGGTGGTCAGCGCGGTCAATGTGACGCTGGCGCGGCAGGCGCATTTCCTGCGCCGTTCCATCGAGCTGGAAATCGTCCACACGCTGGCCGCGCAGGCTGACGCCGCGCTGGTGAACCGCCTGCGCGACAGTATCGAGGTCCAGCGGGTGCTGGCCGGGCGGGAAAACTACGCCGAGTTCGTGCTGGCCGACCAGGCCTTCCACCGCCAGATGTACGAAGCGGCGCAGGTACCGGAGCTCTGGTCCATGGTGCGGCGGCAAAGCGGCCACCTTGACCGCCTGCGCAACCTGCATGTGCCTATCCCCGGCAAGACCGCACGGGTGCTGCGCGACCACGCCGCCATCGTGGACGCCATCGCGGCAGGCGACCCGGCCGCCGCCCAGGCTGCCTTGCGCGAGCATCTGTCGGGCACGCTGGCGCAGTTGGAGGAGATCCGCCAGCGTTTTCCGCATTATGTGAAGGATTAGCCAGGCCCCATCCTTGTACCGGCCCACGAAAAACGCCCCGCGTCTCACGACAGCGGGGCGTTGTTCATACAGCCGCCGCGACGGCGGCTGCAGCTCAGCTCAGAGAGAGCTCAGAGGCAAGCTCAGGCCTTGGACTTGCCGTCCTGCGCCTTGGCCGCCGCCAGGGCGGTCATGTTGATGACGCGGCGCACCGTGCTCGACGGGGTCAGCACATGCACCGGAGCGGCCGCACCCAGCAGGATGGGGCCGATGGTGGTGCCCTGGCCGCTGCTGGTCTTCAACACGTTGAAGAGGATGTTGGCGGCATCCAGGTTGGGGCAGACCAGCACGTTGGCTGCACCGGTCAGGCCGCTGTCGGCCAGGCCGGCGTTGTTGCGGATCTTTTCCGACAGGGCGGCGTCGCCATGCAGTTCGCCGGCGGATTCGACCTCCGGGGCCAGCTTCTTGAAGGCCTCATGGGCGGCCGCCATCTTGCGGGCCGACGGACGCGAGGAGCTGCCACGGTTGGAGTGCGACAGGAAAGCCACCTTCGGCGGCACGCCGAAACGCGCCACTTCTTCGGCGGCGGCCTGGGCGATGCGGGCCAGTTGCTCGGCGTCCGGGGTGTCGTTGACGTAGGTGTCGGTGATGAACAGGGTCTGGTCCGGCAGCAGCACAGCGTTCAGGGCGGCGAATTCCTGCGCGCCTTGCTTCAGGCCGATCACCTTTTCCACATGCGCCAGGTGGCCGTCGTAGTTGCCATCCAGACCGCACAGCATAGCGTCGGCGTCGCCGGCCTTGACCATCAGCGCGGCCAAGAGGCTGCCGCTGGCGCGCACGTCGGCTTCGCCGCCGTCCTTGTACTGGGCGGCGTACTGCGCCACGCGGGCGTCGGTGGCCGGGTCGATCACCTGCACGTTCTGACCGATCTTGATGCGCAGGCCGGCCTTCTTGATGCCGGCTTCGATGGCCGCAGGTGCGCCCACCAGGATAGGCGCGGCCAGGCCTTCGTCAGCCACGAACTGCACGGCGCGCAGCACGCGCTCGTCCTGGCCGTCGGCGTAGACCACGCGTTGCGGCGCGACCTTGGCGGTGTTGAAGACGGGCTGCATGAACATGCCGGTCTGGTAGATGAAGCGGGTCAGCTCGGCGCGGTAGGCGTCGTAGTCCTTGATGGGACGGGTGGCTACGCCGGACTCGGCGGCAGCCTTGGCCACGGCGGGGGCGATCTTCAGGATCAGGCGCGAATCGAACGGGGTCGGGATCAGGTAGTCGGCGCCGAACACCAGTTCCTTGCCGGGATAGGCGGCGCTGACTTCGGCGCTGGTCTCGGCCTTGGCCAGGTCGGCGATCTCGCGCACGCAGGCCAGCTTCATGGCTTCGGTGATCTTGGTGGCGCCGCAGTCCAGCGCGCCACGGAAGATGTAGGGGAAGCACAGGACGTTGTTGACCTGGTTCGGATAGTCCGAACGGCCGGTGGCGATGATGCAGTCCGGACGCACCGACTTGGCCAGCTCGGGGCGGATTTCCGGTTCCGGATTGGCCAGCGCCAGGATGATGGGCTTGTCGGCCATGGTCTTGACCATCTCGGCGCTCAGCACGCCCGGCGCGGAGCAGCCCAGGAAGACGTCAGCGCCATTGACCACGTCAGCCAGGGTGCGCGCCTCGGTCTTGATGGCGTAGCGCTGCTTGGAGGCGTCCAGGCCACCGGGGCGGCCTTCATAGATGACACCCTTGCTGTCGACCATGTAGACGTTCTCGCGCTTCACACCCAGGCCGATCATCACTTCCACGCAGGCAATCGCTGCCGCACCGGCGCCGGAGACGGCGATCTTGACCTTGCCGATGTCCTTGCCGACCAGTTCCAGGCCGTTCAACAGCGCTGCCGAGGAGATGATGGCGGTGCCGTGCTGGTCATCGTGGAAGACCGGGATGTTCATGCGCGCCGACAGCTTCTGCTCGATGTAGAAGCATTCCGGGGCCTTGATGTCTTCCAGGTTGATGCCGCCCAGGGTCGGCTCCAGCGAGGCGATGATCTCGACCAGCTTGTCCGGGTCGTTCTCGGCCAGTTCGATGTCGAATACGTCCACGCCGGCAAATTTCTTGAACAGGCAGCCCTTGCCTTCCATCACTGGCTTGGAAGCCAGCGGACCGATGTTGCCCAGGCCCAGCACGGCGGTACCGTTACTGATGACGGCCACCAGGTTGCCGCGCGAGGTGTAGTCGAAGGCCTTCAGGGGATCGGCTTCGATATCCAGGCAGGGATAGGCCACGCCCGGCGAATAGGCCAGCGACAGGTCGCGCTGGTTCGACAGCGGCTTGGTGGGACGGACTTCGATCTTGCCGCGCGACGGCGTGCGATGGTATTCGCGTGCGGCGTCACGCAAGAGTTGCTCGGCTGCAGAGATTTGTTGGGTCATGGTCTTGATGAGGAGTAAAAACGGGTGTGGTGATAGTAGGGCGCCCGTACTCCGGGCAAGGCCCGCCTTCACCGGTCTGGTTTCCTGGTGTGAATGCGGCGGAGCGGCCGGGAAGATGCTTTGACTTCCGGCCATCCGGATCGTGGGGAGGAAACCGCTAACGGCTTCCTGCGCCTGCTCCCGCTCGTTCCGGGGCTTGTGGCGGCGGGAACGGCGACGGGGAGGGGGATATTACCTAAAATTTGGCGCTTCGGGTTTTTTGCGAGCACTTGCCTTGACTTTGCTCTGGTTCTGGATGGCTGTTACAAGCTGTTTCCATCTCGTCGATTGTTGACACAAATCTTCGATATCGGCGCGAGCATAATGATGTTGACCGCGATAACTGTCATCCACTATCACCCCAGATGTCGTTGTGTCTACATTCCTCGTCTTCATCTCAGTAGGGAGTTCGTCATCATGAGTCCGCAAGAAACCCAGGCACTGCAGGATTTTCTTCAACAACTGACCGAGGTCCGGGGCATCAGCAAGGATCCCCAGGCCGATGCGATGATCGCGGCAGCGGTAGCGCGCCAGCCCGATGCGGCCTATCTGCTGGTACAGCGAGCGCTGCTGGTGGAGCAGGCATTGAACGCCGCCAAGGCGCAGGTGGCGGCGTTGCAAAGCCAGGTACAGGCGCTGCAGGCCGGCGGTGCGCGCGAGCCGGGCTTCCTCGATGGCAATGCCTGGGGGCGCGCGGCGACGGCGTCGCGTCCGCAAGCCTATGGTTCGGCCGCACCGGCCACCCCGGCTGCGCCTGCCTACGCTGCCCCTGCCGCCCCCGCTTACCAGGCCGCGCCAGCGCCGGCACCAGCGCCCTCGTCAGGCTTCTTTGGCGGCGGCATGGGCAGCATGCTCGGCACGGTGGCCGCTACGGCGGCAGGTGTGGCGGGCGGCGCCTTCCTTTACCAGGGCATCGAGCACCTGTTCAACGGCAATGGCGGCTCCGGCTTTGCGCACCAGAACGGCTTGAGCGCGCCGGTAGAAAATATCGAGAACACCACCGTCAACAACTACTACGGCAGCGATGCCGACCGGTCCTCCGACCAGGCCAGCAGCGATGGCAACGACTTCGGTTCCAGCAACGACCTGGCCGACCTGGGCAATGTCGACCTGGACGATAGCGGCGGCTACGACGATTCGCTGGTCTGAGCGGCCGGGCGCTGTTGCGCTTGCGCCGCCCCTTCCATCAACTTCACCAGCTGATGCAGGGTCTGCGTGGTGGGGACGGGCAGGCCCAGGCGCTCTGCCTCGCGGACCACGGCGCCGTTGATGAAGTCGATCTCGGTCCTGCGTCCGGCCTCGATGTCTTGCAGCATCGAGGGTTTGTGATGCAGGTGGGTGCGGAATGCGTGTTCGATGGCGTCTTCGACCTGCACCAGGCGCGCGTCAATGCCCGCTGCCTGCGCCACTGCCACGGTCTCGGCGGCAATGCGCAGGGCCAGCTCCCGGCCTGAGGCGCTGGCCCCGGCGGCGCCCACGGTCAGGCCGGTGACGGCGCAGATCGCGTTCAGCGCGGCATTGAAGGCCAGCTTTTCCCAGATGGCCTGCTGCACCAGCGGATCGGCGCTGCAGGGCAGGCCGGCTGCATTGAAATCAGCCGCGACCTGGGTCAATTGCGCGCTGGGCTGCCCCGACAGCGTCCAGATCCTGACCTGTCCTTCTCCATGACTGTGGACCACGCCCGGCGCCCTGAGGTCGGCCGGCAGATTGGTCATGCCCACGATGATGCGTTCACGCGGGATCACCTCGGCAATCAGGTCGGCATTGCCCAGCCCGTTCTGCACCGACAGCGCCCAGGTATGGGGACCTGCCAGGTGGGCCACGCTGGCGATGGCGGCCTGGGTATGGAAGCCCTTGGTGAAGAGGATGATCAAATCGAAGGCATCCTGGAAGCTGTCGGCCCGGCCCACTGGCACCCTGACCGTGTGGGCGCCGTCTTCATCGGTGAGCGACAGGCCATGGCTGCTGATCGCCTCGATGCTGGCCGGGGCCACCTCGATCAAACTCACGTCCTGTCCGGCCAGCGCCAGGCGCGCTGCGAACAATCCCCCCATGGCGCCTGCGCCGACGATGGCTATCTTCATGCGTGTGATTCCTTCTTCAATGTTTCAGCAGCCCCCGCATTCACGCGGGGGATATGTTTGCGCACCACCAGCAGCGCCACGAACACCATCAGCATGGCTCCGGCCAGCATGGCCAGGTAGCCCGCTGCGCCGCCCTGGGTGATCACCAGCGCGCCGGCAAAGGCGCTCAGGATCGCGCCCAGCCGGCCAAAGGCCAGTGCTGCGGCGGTGCCGGTGGCGCGCACCTGGGTGGGATAGATGTAGGCGCACAGTGCATACATGGTGCTCTGTACGGCGTTGACGAACAGGCCGTGCAGGCCGATGCCCACCACCAGCAGCGTGGTCTGGCTGGCCACGTCGAGGCTGCGCAGGAACAGCGCGCTGGCCGTGGCCGCCAGGCAGCACAGCAGCATGGGCAGGCGCGAACCGAAGCGCGTGATGAACAGGGCGCACAGCAGCGCGCCGAAGACGCCGCCGAAGTTGTAGGCCGTCAGCCCGGCGCCGGCTACCGAGGGGCTCAGCCCTTCGCCCGCCAGCATCGTGGGCAGCCAGCTGAAGGCGCTATAGACCGCCAGCAGGTTCATGAAGAAGGCCACCCACAGCGCCATGGTGTCGCGTGCCTGGCCGCTGGCGAAGAGCGCGCCGAATCCCGCACGGGTCTCGATGGCTTGCTCGCGGGCGTCGGCAAAGCCGGTGTCGGCGCTGACCGGTCGCGACATGCGTTGCAGGAGGCGGCGCAATTCATCCCAGCGGTGCGGATGGCGCGCCAGGTAGCGCGGCGACTCCGGAATGACGAACCACAGCAGCACCGAAAACGCCACCGGCAGCAGGCCGCCGATCAGGAACAGGCCGCGCCAGCCATAGTGCGGCAGCACCGCATTGGCGAACAGCCCGGCCAGCATGCCACCCAGCGGTACGCAGACAATGGTGGCGGTAACGGCCAGGGTGCGGCGTCGCGCCGGGCTGAATTCGGCGGTCATGGTGGTCGAGCTGGGCAGTGCGCCGCCAATGCCCAGGCCGGCGCAGAAGCGCAGGATGGCGATGGTGGTCACGTCCGGAGAAAACGCGATCAGGCTGGTGGCCACGCCGAAGACGAAGACACTGCCGATGATGGCCATGCGGCGCCCGAAGCGGTCGGCGAACAGGCCGGCAAAGGCGCTGCCGATGCCCATTCCGACCAGGCCAGCGGCCACGGCCGGGGCGAAGGCGTTGCGGGTGATGCCCCATTCCTTGATCAGGCTGGGGATGGCGAAGCCGATCAGTTGTCCATCAAAGCCATCCATGACGATGGACAGCGCCGCCAGGCACACCACCAGTTTCTGGAATCCCGAGAAGACGCCGTCATCGAGCATGCGCCCGATGTCGACGGTCTGGTTGCCATGTGCGCCTAGCTTGCTCATGTGCGCTCCCCGGCCGCGCGCAGGGCGGCGACGACGTGCTCGAGCAAGAGCAGGGAAGGTGCGAGCTGGGGCGGCAATGGCCAGGGCGTATTGCGCATGGAAGTCTCCTCGGTTGTATCACGCCGGTCCGATGGTGGGCGGCCGGCGTTGGTGATTGTTGTGGTGGTGGAACAGCGGGCCCGGCTGGCGCAGCGTGACGCTGGCCTGGCCGGGGCAGGACTCAGAACGGATAGTGGCGCGGCGTGGTCTGCACCGTCACCCAGCGCAGCTCGGTAAATTCGGCAATGCCGGCCTTGCCGCCGAAATGGCCGAAGCCGCTGGACTTGACGCCGCCGAAGGGCATCTGGGCCTCGTCGTGGACGGTGGGTCCATTGATGTGGCAGATGCCCGATTCGATGCGGCGCGACAGCGCCAGGGCGCGCGCCACGTCACGGCTGAACAGGGCCGAGGACAGGCCGTATTCGTTGTCGTTGGCGCAGGCGATGGCGGCTTCGTCGCCGGCCACGCGCACGATGGGCTTGACCGGGCCGAAGGACTCCTCGCGGTAGATCAGCATGTTGGCGCTGACGTGATCCAGCAGCGTGGCCGGCATCAGCGTGTCGCTGGCCCTGCCGCCGCAGACCAGGGTAGCGCCCTTGGCCAGGGCGTCGTCGATGAGCGCATTGCATCGCTCGACGGTGGCCATGTCCACCACCGAACCCAGCACCACCGGTCCCTGGCGCGGATCACCCAGCGGCAGGCTGGCCGCCTTGGCAGCGAGCCTGCGCACGAACTCGTCGGCCACGCTGTCATCGACGATGATGCGCTCGGTGGACATGCAGATCTGTCCCGAGTTGGCGAAGGCGCCAAAGGCGGCGGCCTCTACGGCGGCGTCGAGGTCGGCGTCGTGCAGCACGATAAAGGGCGCCTTGCCGCCCAGCTCCAGCACGGCGGGCTTGAGGTGGCGCGCGCATTGCGCGGCAATGATGCGGCCCACGCGGGTGGAGCCGGTGAAGTTGACGCGCCGCACGGCGGGTTCAGCGATGATGGCTTCGACGATGGCAGCGGCGTCTTCCGGGGCATTGGTAACGAAGTTGACCACGCCCGGCGGCAGGCCTGCCTCCTGGAGGGCGGCGATGATCAGGCCATGGGTGGCCGGGCAGATCTCGGACCCCTTGAACACCACCGTGTTGCCACAGGCCAGCGGCAAGGCGATAGCGCGCACGCCCAGGATCACAGGGGCGTTCCAGGGCGCGATGCCCAGCACCACGCCGGCCGGCTGGCGCACCCCCATGGCCAGGTTGCCGGGCACGTCCGAGGGAATCACTTCACCGGCGATCTGGGTGGTCATGGCGGCGGCTTCGCGCAGCCCGTCGGCGGCCAGCTTGACGTTGAAGCCGGCCCAGTGATGCGACGCCCCGGTCTCGGCCGCCATGGCCTGGGCGAAGTCGTCGGCGCGGGCCTGCAGCGCATCGGCGGCGTGTGTCAACAGGGCGCGGCGCTGGCCCGGCCCGATCGCGGCCCAGGCCGGGAAGGCGGCGGCTGCGGCAGCGACCGCTGCACGGGCGTCGGCCACGGTGGCTGCCGGCGCGCGCGCAGCCACGCTATGGTCCAGCGGATTGCGCCGCTCGAAATACGCAGCGCCGGTGGCGCCGCGGCGTTCGCCGTTGATCAGCATATCGATGTCATTCATGGGTCTGCTCCTCGGTTTTCTCTTGTCTGTCTGGATTCAGGGGGACGATGTCGGGCCGGATGGCGAACCTGGGGTTCAACGCACCACGATTTCCACCAGCCGCGTTTCATTGGAACACAAGGCCTCGCGCAGCGCCGGCGCCAATGCGGCGGCCTGGCTCACGCGCACGCCGTGACAGCCCATGCTGTGCGCCAGCGCCACGAAATCCAGACCGGGAAGCTCCGTCCCATGCACCGGATCCTCGGGGCCGAAACCGAACACCGGCGCGAAATCCTGCAAGGCGGCGTAGCGCCCATTGTTGAGGATGACGAAGGTGATCGGCAGTCCCAGCTGGACGGCGCTGTAGATGGCCTGTGGCGAATACATCGCCGAACCATCGCCGATGAGCCCGATGACCCGGCTGTGCGGACGCGCCAGCGCGACGCCAACGGCAGCCGGCATGCCATATCCGAGGCCGCCGCTGGCCATGGTGTAGAAGCTGCCGGGGCGAGTGAAGGGCAGATGGGCCTGCATCACGGGACGCGAGCCGGGCGCTTCCTCGACGACGATGTCGCCGGCCTCGCGCACGTCGGCCAGGGTTTGCAGGGCATAGGCCATGGACAGCGGAGCGCTTGCCTCCACCCGCGCACGGGCAGGTCGCGCCGGCGGCTGTGCACGTTGCGTGGGCGGCTGTCGCCTGATCTGCGCCAGCAGGTCGTCCAGGCCGAGCTGGATGTTGCCGACGATGGCCTGGCCGGTCGGTGTCCAGGAGGCCGTGACCGGATCGTCGATCAGCTGGAACAGGGCCGCGCCTGGCGGCACGTGCGGGCCACTGCCTTCGACGTGATAGGTGAAGGCCGGCGCACCCAGCGCGAAGAGCAGGTCGTGGCCTTGCAGGGCCTGCACGATCTTCTCGCGCATGGCCGGCAGGAAGCCGGCGAACAGCGGATGGTCTTCCGGGAAACTGCAGCGCGAGGACATCGGCGCCACGAACACCCGCGCCCGCAGTGTCTCGGCCAGCGCGATCGCAGCGTCCCAGGCGCCGGCCCGGTCCAGCTCCGCGCCCACCACGATGGCTGGGCGCTGACTCTGCTCCAGCGCCGCCGCCAGCCTGGCGATGGCAGCAGGTTCCGGACGGCAGCGGCTGGTCACCTGGGTGGGCGGCACCAGCTCGGCCGGCTGGTCCCAGTCATCCACGGGGATGGAGACGAACACCGGCCCGCGTGGTTCCTGCATGGCCATGTGATAGGCCCGCGCCAGCGCCAAGGGCACATCGGCTGCGCGGGCGGGTTCGATGCTCCACTTGAGGTAGGGCTTGGCCAGCTCGGTGGCCTGCGTGGCGCCCAGGAAGGGGTCGAAGGGGAGAATGGAGCGCGCTTGCTGGCCGGCCGTGATGATGAGCGGCGTGCGATTGCGAAAGGCGGTGAAGATGTTGCCCATGGCATTGCCGACCCCGGCGGCCGAGTGCAGGTTGACCAGGGCGGCGTTGCCGCTGGCCTGGGCGAAGCCGTCGGCCATGCCGACCACGACGGCTTCCTGCAAGCCCAGCACGTAGCGGAAATCCTCCGGAAAGTCGCGGAACATCGGCAGCTCGGTGGAACCGGGATTGGCAAAGACGGAGGTCATGCCGAGACGGCGCATGAGATCCAGCACCGCATGACGGACGGTGATCGGGTGGGGAAACTTCTGCTGCATCGCTGATCCTGTGAAGAGACCCGCACCTGTGACCAGTGCGGGCCGGGTGGATGATGGAGGGCAGTATGAAACGCTGGCTCCAGGTTGAAAATTGCCGGATGTGATCAAAGTCATTACATCTGGTAATGTGTTGAGCCTGTCCTTTCATCCTCCCAGGAGGCCCCGCGTGAGCTTCAACCTGCAACAGCTGGAAATGTTCAATGCCATTGTCTCGGCCGGCAGCCTGGGGCGCGCGGCGGCGCTGCTCAACCTGACCCAGCCGGCCCTGAGCCGCGCCATCAAGCGGCTGGAAGAATCGGTGGGCGGGGCCTTGTTCGAACGCCATACCAAGGGCATGCATCTGACCGTGCTGGGCCAGGCGCTGCTGCCCCATGCCATGTCGCTGCAGCGCGAGGCCCAGCAGGCGCGCGAGGAGCTCGATGCCATCCGCGGCCTGGCCAAGGGCGTCATCAAGGTCGGGGCGGTGGGCAGCATCGCCAGCCTGGTCTTGCCGCTGGCGGTGCGCGGTGTGCTCGATAAGTGGCCCAACCTGCGGGTGGAGATCATCGAAGGCGTATGGGACCGGCTGGTCGAGGGCTTGCTCACGCATGAGATCGACCTGGCCCTGAGCACCTCAGGAGGACAGACCGAGGGGGTGGCCGCCATTGCCGATTGCTGCTGGACCGATCTGAGCTACGTGGTCGCCGCGCCCGACCATCCGCTGCGTCAGCAAGGGCGCATTGCGCTGGAGCAGACCCTGGGACAACGCTGGGCGCTCACGCCCAAAGGCACCGGCCCCTACCTGCACGTCCAGGAAACCTTCGCCCGGCATGGCCTGCCGATGCCGGAGATCGCCGTCGAGTCGCGTTCGGTCACGGTCCTCAAGAGCCTGGTGGCGCGCTGTGGCTTCATCGGCTGGATGTCCGGGCCGATGTTCGATACCGAGCGCCAGGCCGGAGTCATCGTCGCACTGGAGGTGGCCGGGCTGGATGCGCCACGCACCCTGACCGCCTTTCGCCGCCGCCAGGGCATCCTGCCGGCGCCGGCCGCCCGCCTGCTGGACGAGCTGCGTCATCTGACCGGCTCCCTGGCGCCGACGCAGCGGGCGGGCGCGGCATCGCCGTCTGCCACTGCCATTGCTCCCATCTTCCCCTGAGGCTGCCGAGCAACGCCACTTGACTTCGCCAGGAGTGATCAATATGATGCGCATACATCGATGTATATGCATACTTAATTGACAGTCTGCCTGAAGGGCAAGACTCCACCGGGAATCCCCATGAGCAAGGACATCTGCACCTGCGCGCCGCTGCGCCGCCTCACGCGCCGCATCACCGTCCTCTACGACCATCACCTGCAGGATTGCGAACTGAGCATTACCCAGTATTCGCTGATCAGCCGCATCGGTCGCAAGGGACCCATCGCCAACATCACCCTGGCGCAGGACATGGGCATGGACCGCAGCACCCTGAGCCGGGCCTTGAAGCCGCTCATGGCGGCCGGCTGGATAGAGACCGTTGACCTGCCCGCAGACGCCCAGCTGGACAAGCGGTCCTTCGCGCTGCAACTGAGCCAGGACGGCCGCGCCAAGCTGGAACAGGCGCGCCCGTACTGGCGGCGCGCCCAGGATGAGATCGACCGCCTGCTGGGCCCGGACCTGGCGCGCAATTTCAACGATCTGATCGAAGATGCCTACACCCGACTGCAAGAAGCCTGATCTCCACCCGGCCTTGCGCTGCTGCACCCACACCTCCACTGGACTGCCATGACCAAGTTCACCCAATCGCTCGCCAACGCCGTCACGCCCCGCTTCCACTATGCCTGGGTGGTGGTGGGCGTGATCTTCCTCGTGCTGCTGTGTTCGGCCGGCATCCGCGCCACGCCCTCGGTGATGATCCTGCCGCTGGAACAGGAATTCGGCTGGAACCGTTCCACCATCTCGGTGGTGATCTCGGTCAACATCGCCCTGTATGGCCTGATCGGTCCCTTCTCGGCGGCGGCCATGCAGCGCTTCGGCATCCGCCGCGTAGTGCTGGCGGCCCTGGTGCTGCTGGCCAGCGGCACGGCGCTGTCGACCCTCATGCACATGCCCTGGCACATGCTGCTGTCGTGGGGCTTGCTGGTGGGGGCGGGCACCGGCGTGGCCGCCAATACCCTGGGCGCGACCATCGTCAGCCGCTGGTTCGAGACCCGGCGCGGCCTGGCCATGGGCTTGCTCACGGCCAGCGCGGCCACCGGCCAGATGGTGTTCCTGCCGCTGATGGCGGCCATGGTCGGCAGCTATGGCTGGCGCTCGGTCGCCTTCCTGGTGTCGGCGGTGGCGCTGCTGGCCATCCCGCTGGTGTGGCTGCTGCTGCCGGAAAGCCCGGCGGCGATCGGCCAGAAGATGCTGGGCCAGACCAGCGAGATCAAGGACGAGGGCCTGTCCCGCCGCAATCCGCTCTTCATCGCCCTGGACGCGCTGCGCACTTCGGTGCGCATGCCGGATTTCTGGCTGCTCTTTGCCAGTTTCTTCGTCTGCGGCCTGTCCACCAATGGCTATATCGGCACGCAGTTCATCGCCATGTGCAATGACTACGGCATCAACGAAGTCAGCAGCGCCTCCATCCTGGCCGCCATGGGCATGCTGGACCTGGTCGGCACCACGCTCTCGGGCTGGCTCTCGGACCGCTACAACCCGCGCGTGCTGCTGTTCTGGTATTACGGCCTGCGCGGCCTGGCGCTGATCTTCCTGCCCTATGCCTTCGGCCTGCAGTACTACGGGCTGACCATCTTCGCCATCTTCTATGGCCTGGACTGGATCGCCACCGTGCCGCCCACGGTGCGCCTGGCCAATGATGTCTTCGGTCGCCTGGCGGCCCCCATCGTATTCGGCTGGATCGTTGCCGGCCACCAACTGGGCGCGGCCACCGCCACCACGCTGGCCGGCTACCTGCGCGCCTCGCTGGGCAACTACACCTTGTCGTCCATCCTGATGGGGGTGGCTTGCCTGGTCGGGGCGGTGCTGGTCTTGCGCATCAAGGGCAAGGCGGGCGGGGCGGTGGCGGCTGTGGCCTGATCGTGCTCTGATCGTGGCCTGATAGCGGCCTCTGGATGACGCCATTTCTCCTGCGGGGGAAATGGCGTTTTTTCATTCAGCCTGTCCCTTGGGGAAATCGCCCGCCTCGTGGCCGCCGTGCGACAATGCCTGCCTACGGGGGCATTCATTCGTACACGATTTTCCGATCGCCAGAACATGAACAAGAACAATCTTGCGCGCAGCGCCTTGCTGATCTCGATGATGTGGCTGCTGCATCCCGTCGCCCAGGCGCAAGAGGCGGCGATGCCACCGGTGGAGATCCGCCAGCCGCTGGTGATGCCCGCCACGGCGGCGGCCCGGCCCAGTTACCTGGCGCGCATCCAGCGCCGTTACGAGCAGGGCAACCAGCCCATCGGCGAATTGCAGAATGGCCTGTTCTGCAGCCGCAAGAGCGATATCTACTGGACTGCCAAGGGCAGTGAAGCGCTGCTACCGACCGGGGTGATGCTGGCGCGTTTCCGTAGCGAACTGCAAAAGCATGGCTATCCCCTTCCCGGACCGAAAGAGGCGCCGCTGTTCCAGGAAAAACCGGATGACGCCACGCCCAGCCAGGCAGAGCAGTCGTTGCAGGTGGGCGTGATCGTGGCGCAGGTGCTGACCAATCTCTGTCTCAAGGGCAATGCTTCCTGGACCGGCGAGGCCTATCTCAGGCTGGAATGGCAGGTGTTCGCGCCGGACCAGCGCAAGGTCATTTTCAAGACCGTCAGCGAAGGCGTGTTCCAGTCGCGCCAGGCCAGCCTGGAAGGGGCTGCGCCGCCCATCGTGGCCGAAGCCTTCAGCGTGGGCGTGCGCAATTTGCTGGCCGATCCGGCCTTCGCGCTGGCCTTGCAGACCCCTTACGACAGGGCGGCGGCGGCCGCCAATGCCAGTATCCTGCCGCCCTCCCAGCCCGCCGCTCCGGGTGCGGGTGCGGGCGGTGCGGTCAACAAGCCCGTTCCGGGTCTGGCGGTGAGCATCGACAATCTGCCCGCAGCCCAGCCGGGCGGCGAGATGTCCAAGGTGATCGGCCAGCTGCGCCAGGGGGTGGTGACGGTCCTGACCGAGGGCCGCTCCGGCACCGGCTTCTACATCGGCCAGAGCGGCTGGCTGCTCAGCAACCAGCATGTGGTGGGCACGGCCCGCTCGGTGCGGGTGCGGCTGCCGGGCGGTCGCGAGTTGCCGGCCGAGGTGTTGCGGGTGGATGCGGCGCGTGACGTGGCCCTGCTCAAGACCGAACCGCCCGGCGTGCGTCCGCTGCCCTTGCGCCTGGATGAGCCGGGCCTGGGCGAAGATGTCTATGCATTGGGCTCGCCGCTGGGCGATACCTTCAATACCACGCTGACCCGCGGCATCCTCAGTGGCGTGCGCCTGCTCAATGGCCAGGAGTTCCTGCAAAGCGACGTCGCCATCCTGCCCGGCAGCAGCGGCGGCCCCTTGCTGGACCGCTCCGGCCAGGTGGTGGGCATCACCGTGGCCGGCCTGGGGGCGCGTGGCATGGCGGGCATGAACTTCTTCATTCCGTTGGCCAGCGCGGTGGAGCGTCTCAATCTCCAGTTGCAGCAACGTCCGCCCAAGCGGTGATCCGGGCTTGTGCAGCCCGCTTGGCAGCGCCGCGCCTTGGTAACGCTACCAGCCGCGATGCTAGAATGCGGCCATGTCCGAGAACCGCCTCTCTTCCTCCGAATTCCCCGCCGCCTCCCATCAGGATGGCGATGCCGCCAGTCCGCGCCGTCGCGGCAGCCGCAAGAGCGCCGGTGGCGTGACCTTGCGTGATGTCGCCCAACTGGCGGGTGTGGCGCCGATCACGGCCTCGCGTGCGCTCAATACCCCCTCGGCGGTGTCGCCCAAGGTCTTGCAGAAGGTGCGCGAGGCGGTGGAGAAGACCGGTTACGTGCCCAATCTGCTGGCCGGTGGACTGGCTTCCAACAAGAGCCGGCTGGTGGCGGTAGTGGTGCCTACCGTGATCGGGCCGGTGTTCCAGGAAATCGTCCACACCCTCACCGAAACGCTCGCTGCGGCGGGCTACCAGGTCATGCTGGGCCAGAGCGGCTATGAGAATTCGCGGGAGGATGCGCTGCTGGAAGCCATCATCGGCCGTCGTCCCGATGGCGTGGTGCTGACCGGCATCATGCGCTCGGCCGAGGCGCGCAAGCGCCTGCTGGCCAGCGGCATCCCGGTGGTGGAGACCTGGGACCTGACGCCCACGCCCATCGACATGCTGGTGGGCTTTTCGCACGAGGCCATCGGCCGCGAGGTGGCGCGCTACCTGCATCAGCGCGGACGCAAGAAGGTCGCCGTGGTGGGCGGGCGCGACGAGCGCAGCCAGCGGCGCATGAATGCGTTTGCGCAGGAGTGCGTGGCGCTGGGCATGCACGAGGGCAGGGCGCCCTTGCCCATGCATCATGTGACCGCGCCGACCACGCTGGGCCAGGGCCGCCAGGGACTGGCCGAGCTGCTGCAGGCGCAGCCTGACCTGGACGCCATCTTCTGCAGCTCCGACCTGCTGGCGCTGGGCGTGATGATCGAGGCGCAGAGCCGTGGCATCGCTATCCCTGAGCAACTGGCGGTGGTCGGTTTCGGCGACCTCGAATTCTCGCGCGACCTGCAGCCGCGCCTGACCACGGTGCGCATCGACGGCACCGGCATCGGCCAGCGCGCCGCTCGTTTCATCATCGACCGCGCCGCCGGTATCGAGGTGGCTGAACGGGTGGTCGACGTCGGTTTCTCCATCATTGCTCGCGACAGCGCCTGATTCCTTGCCTCTTTTACCGGGCTCTTTTACTGGCCTCTTGGGGCGCAACATTGCTGAAAAGCTATTTCAGAAAGACTGATTGACAGCACAAATTGGTACCGCTACCATCTTTTCAAATTAATTTGGTACCGCTACCAATCAAGGTAGTCCGTACCCTCGACGATTCCGTGTTTGCCGATCCATCGGCGTGAGAGAGCAGAGCCATGAGCCACAGCGCAGCCATCCCCCATACCGTCCAGCCCGTCCAGGGCGCTCCCCGCGTGACCGAGATGCGCGTCATCCCGGTGGCAGGTCATGACAGCATGTTGCTGAACCTGTCGGGTGCGCACGGTCCCTATTTCACCCGCAACCTGGTCATCCTCACTGATAGCGCCGGCAACACCGGCGTGGGCGAGGTGCCGGGCGGCGAGGGTATCCGTCAGACCCTGGAGGATGCACGCACCCTGGTGGTGGGCCAGTCCATCGGCAATGTGCAGGGCATCCTCAACCGCGCCCGCACGGCGTTTGCCGACCGTGATACGGGCGGGCGTGGCTTGCAGACCTTCGACCTGCGCATCGCTATCCACGCGGTCACGGCGCTGGAGGCGGCGCTGCTGGACCTGCTGGGCAAGTTCCTGGATGTGCCCGTGGCGGCCTTGCTGGGCGAGGGCCAGCAGCGCGATGAGGTGGAGATGCTGGGCTATCTCTTCTATGTGGCCGATCGCAACAAGACCGATCTGCCTTACCTGGCGGCCCCGGATGCGCAGGATGACTGGACGCGTCTGCGCCATGAGGCGGCGCTCACGCCGGAGGCCGTGGTGCGCCTGGCTGAAGCGGCCTATGCGCGCTATGGCTTCAATGACTTCAAGCTCAAGGGCGGCGTCATGCGCGGCGAGGAAGAGATCGCTGCCGTGACCGCCCTGGCCGAGCGTTTCCCCAAGGCGCGCATCACGCTCGATCCGAATGGCGGCTGGTTGCTCAAGGATGCGATCCGCCTGTGCCGCGACCAGCATGATGTGCTGGCCTATGCCGAAGATCCTTGCGGCGCGGAAGATGGCTACTCGGGCCGCGAAGTGATGGCCGAGTTCCGCCGCGCCACCGGCCTGCAGACTGCTACCAACATGGTAGCGACCGACTGGCGCCAGATGGGCCATGCAATCTCGCTGCAATCGGTGGACATCCCGTTGGCCGATCCGCACTTCTGGACCATGCAGGGCTCGGTGCGGGTGGCGCAGATGTGCCACGAATGGGGGCTGACCTGGGGTTCGCACTCCAATAACCACTTCGACGTTTCGCTGGCCATGTTCACCCATGTGGCAGCGGCCGCGCCCGGCAAGATCACCGCCATCGATACCCACTGGATCTGGCAGGACGGCCAGCGCTTGACGCGCGAGCCGCTGCAGATCGTCGGCGGCAAGGTGCAGGTGCCGACCAAGCCAGGACTGGGGGTGGAGCTGGACATGGCGCAGGTGGAAGCGGCGCACCAGACCTATCGCAACATGGGTCTGGGCGCACGCGATGACGCCGTGGCCATGCAGTACCTGATCCCGGGCTGGAAGTTCGATCCGAAGAAACCCTGCCTGGTCCGCTGAGGACGGGCGCTCGACGCTCCAGCAAGGCCGCCACAAGAGCGCGCTGACGCGCCGGCGGCCTGGCATGTATTTCATCAACCGGCAGTACGGGCTCAATAGAGGAGACAACCCGTGAATCCTTCCCAGTCATCCACCCCGGCAGGCCTGGCGCTCACCTCGGCAGTCAGCAAGATCAAGTGGCGGATCCTGCCGCTGTTCGTGGCGATGTTCATCATCAATTACATCGACCGCGTCAACATCGGTTTCGTGCGCAGCCATCTGTCCACCGACCTGGGCATTGGCGCCGCCGCCTTCGGCCTGGGCGCGGGGCTGTTCTTCGTGGGCTACGCCCTCTTCGAAGTCCCCTCCAACATGCTCTTGCAGCGCTATGGCGCGCGCGCCTGGCTGACCCGCATCATGTTCACCTGGGGCCTGGTGGCGGCCTGCATGGCCTTCGTGCAGAGCGAAACCAGTTTCTATTTCATGCGTTTCCTGCTGGGCGTGGCCGAGGCGGGCTTCTTCCCTGGCGTGGTGTACTACTTCACGCAGTGGCTGCCCAATCATGAGCGTGGCCGGGCGATGGCGGTGTTCCTGTCGGGCTCGGCGATCGCCTCCATCCTGTCCGGTCCGATCACGGGAGCCCTCTTGCTCATCGAAGGCGGTGGGCTGCATGGCTGGCAATGGATGTTCATCATCGAGGGCGGGGCGTCGATGGTGTTCTGCGTGGTGGTATGGCTGGTGCTGGACTCCACTCCGCGTGAGGCCAAGTGGCTCTCGCAGGAGCAACGCGAGGCGCTGGCCGCCGTCATCGCCGCCGAACAGGAGCAGCGCGCGGCCAATCGTCCGGCCCATGTCTCGGCCTTGTCGCTGCTGCGTGATCCGCAGATCGTGCTGTTCTGCTTTATCTATTTCGCCATCCAGCTGACTATCTACGGCGCCACCTTCTGGTTGCCGACCATCATCAAGAAGATGGGGCATTTCAATGATTTCCAGGTGGGGCTGTTCAACTCCATCCCCTGGATCGTGGCCATCGCGGCAATGTACCTGTTCGCCGTGCTGGCGGCGCGCTACAAGAAACCGCAGTTCTGGGTTGCCACCACGCTGGTGATCTCGGCGGCGGGCATGGCCATTTCGGCGGTGGCCGGTCCGGTGATCGGTTTCGTCGCGGTGTGTTTCGCCGGCATCGGCTTCAAGGCGGCCTCGTCGCTGTTCTGGCCGATCCCGCAGGCCTATCTCGATGCGCGCATCGCGGCGGCGGTGCTGGCGCTGATCAATTCGCTGGGCAACCTGGGCGGCTTCTTTGCTCCCGCCACCTTCGGCTATCTGGAGCAGAAGACCGGTTCCATCCAGGGTGGCCTGTTCGCCTTGTCGGGCGCTTCATTGCTGGCGGCGGTGCTGGTGTTCCTGGCGCGCACCCGGCCGGCCGCGCCGGATGGCGGCGGCCCGGCTGAGGCGGCGGTGAAGCACGCTGCCTGAAGCGGCGTTACGGTTTTCTCCGAGGTTTTCCTCGTTTGCGCCCTGTGCGCCGGACCTGTGCCGGCGAGCAGGGCGCTTTTTCATGCCCGGCCCGATGCAAGCGGGCGCGCTGCGGCGCACCTATAATGGCGGTCTGCAATCCGCCATCGCGGCGGGACATCAAGGCTGCCTGCCATGGAAACCCTTTATCACCTGATCGAGCAGTATGGTCTGCTCATCGTCTTCGTCAATGTTCTGGTGGAGCAGCTCGGCGCGCCTGTGCCGGCCTATCCGACCCTGATCCTGACCGGCGCGCTCTCGGCGGCGGGGCGCTACTCGCCGGCGGTGCTGTTGCTGGTGGCGGTGTGCGCGGCGCTGCTGGCCGACTATGTCTGGTACCTCGCAGGCCGGCGCTATGGCCGCCAGATCATGTCGCGGCTGTGCCGTATCTCGCTCTCGCCGGACTCCTGCGTGCGCCAGACCGAATCGATCTACCTGCGCTGGGGCGCGCGTTCGCTCTTGCTGGCCAAGTTCATTCCCGGCTTTGCTTCCATTGCCAGTGCGCTGTCGGGCACGATGGGCACGCGCCGTCGCAGCTTCCTGCTGTGGGACGCCGCCGGCAGCGCCTTGTGGGCCGGGCTGGGCATCTTCCTAGGCTCGCTGTTCAGTTCGGCCGTGGATGACCTGCTCAATGTGCTGGCCGAACTCGGCCATTACGGCATGCTGATGATCGCGGTGGCGCTGGCGGCTTTCGTGGCCAACAAGTGGTGGCAGCGCCGGCGTTTCCGCAAGTCGCTGGAGATGGCGCGCATTTCGGTCGATGAGCTCAACACCATGCTCGAAGAGGGCAATGCTCCCACCATCATCGATGTGCGTTCGCCGCTGTCGCAGCAGGATGGGCGTATTCCGGGCGCCGTCACCATCTCCAACCAGGAGATCCAGACCTTCGTCTTCGATGGTCCCGTCGAGGGCGAGGTGGTGGTCTACTGCGCCTGTCCCAACGAGGCCTCGGCAGCGCTGGTGGCGCGCCAGCTGATGCGGCGCGGCTATACCCGTGTGCGTCCGCTGACCGGCGGCATCGATGCCTGGCGCGCGGCGGGTTACGCCATCGATGTCTGAATGGCGGTGCCTTGGCGGATGGTCTTGGTGACCGGGGTCTTTTCGCAGATCTCGGCCAGGCGGGTCAGTTGTTCCTGGGACAGAGTATTGCCGAAGCTGATCTTGCGGGTGATGGTTTCCAGGCCGCTGTCATCGCGTCCGAAGTGGGCGTCCACCGAGATGCTGCCCAGGTCCCAGCCCTTGCGGTCGGCGTACATGCGCAGGGTCAGCGAGGTGCAGGAGGCCAGCGCAGCCAGCAGCAGCTCATAAGGCGCGGGGCCGGTGTCCTTGCCGCCATTGCTTTCGGGTTCGTCGGACTTGAGCTGGTGGATGCGCGCCTTGATGTCCTGGGCGTAGCCGGCGGCGTTGTGCAGGGTGACGTGGGCCATGAGGGTCTCCGTGGGGCAAGTGGTCAATGTGATCGGTGATTGTGTCACAAGGCTCACACCAGCGTGCGTACCGAATTGGAAATCGCGCGAGCGCATTCCAGCACCAGCGGCCCCAGTTTCTTCTCGGCCTCTTCCACGCTCCAGCGGCTGGTCGGCGCCACCACATGGACCGATGCCACCGGCTTGCGCTCGCTGTTGAATACTGGTGAGGCGATGCTCATGTCACCCAGGAACAGCTCTTCCCGGTTGCTGGCAAAGCCGCGCTCGCGGCTGGCGGCAAGGAGTTGCATGATGTCTTCCACATCGGTGCGGGTATGGGGCGTATGTACCGTGCGTTCGCTGGACTCCAGGATGGCCTGCGCTTCCTCAGGCTCCAGCGCGCTCAGGTAGGCGCGGCCCGAGGCGGTGCAGTACATGGGGATGCGGCTGCCGATGGGCATGTGGATGGGAATGAACTTGCTGGCGACGAAGCGCGCCACGTACACCATCTCACCGTCGTAGGGCTCGGTCAGGTTGACCGTCTCGCCGGTGATGTTGGCCAGTTCCGACAGGAAGGGATTGGCCACATCCACCAGGATATCGGCGGCCAGATAGTTGTAACCCACTTCCATCACCTTGGGCGTGAGCTGGTAGCGCCGCGTTTTGGGGTGCTTGCAGATGTATCCCAGCGTCTCCAGCGTATGCACCATCCGTTGCGCCGAACTCTTGGAGATGCCGGTCGCGCTGGCCACGTCGCCCAGTGTCATGGTGCGATGCTGCGCATTGAACGCGCGCAGCACGGCCAGGCCCTTTTCCAGCGATTGATTGAATAAGAGATCCGATGCGGTGTCGTCGGGCTCGTTCATGCGGGCTCCTGGAGGAGTGGGAAGGAATGGCCAATTCTACGGTAATTCACGTCATTCGTATCGAATATCGATTCATAAATATCTGTTGACGATTCGAGTAAACCAAATATACTTATTTCAACACCTCATTTTGATATCCAAGCTCTGCATCCAGGCCATACCGGGCAGTCCGATGCGAAGGTGCTTGCCTGAGGTGTTGCAACATCCGGTTCCGTCAGGGCCGCCGCAGTCCATGCTTGTTCAGCAGGTCCACGCACCGCCGAGGGGGCGCCAGCACCGTCGCGCGGACTTCCAGTCGTCCATCCTGATCGCACCTGACCGCGATCTTGCGCCAAAGGGGAGTCGTATGAAGCCATTCCATTGCCTGTTCAAACACCTGGTCGGCAGCGTCGCGCTGGCTGCCGCGGTGGCCACCCTGGGTAGCGCGCCCGCGATGGCGCAGGCCAGCTACAACGTGGGCGCCACTTCCACGGGGGTGCCGTTCACCTTCCTCGATATCAAGACCAACAAGCTGCAGGGCATGATGGTCGACACCGTCACCGCCGTGGGCAACAAGGCCGGGTTCTCAGTCAATATCCAGCAGACGCCCTTTGCCGCGCTGATCCCCTCGCTGACTGGCAACAAGATCGACATCATCGCAGCGGCCATGTTGAAGACCGAGGCGCGCGCGCAGATCGTGGACTTCAGCGATCCGGTGTATTCCTATGGCGAGGGCTTGTTCGTCAACGCCCAGGATGGCAAGAGCTACAAGAACCTCGATGACCTCAAGGGGGAGATCGTTGGCGCCCAGGTCGGCACTGTCTTCGTGGACGCGCTGAACAAGAAGGGCGGCTTCAAGGAAGTGAAGACCTACGATTCGGTGGCTGACATGATGCGCGACGTCGCCCTGGGCCGGATCAAGGCCGGCTTCGGCGATCGCCCCATCGTGGCCTACCAGCTTGCGCAGGGCGCCAATCCGCAGGTGCGTTTGGTCAAGGAATATCAGCCTACGCTCATGGGCGATGTCTGCCTGGTCATCCGCAAGGGCGATCCCAAGTTGATGGAACGGCTCAACAAGGCGATTGCCGAGCTCAAGGCTGATGGCACGCTGGCGCGCATCGTGGAGCAGTGGAAGCTGAACTGATCCACTCCCTGTCGTCGTCTTCCTCCTTATCGGCACAGGCAGGGACGTCACCTGCGACGTCCTGCCTGCCTCTAGCCATCCTCACTGCTCGCGTTCGCCCATGCTCCTGCAAAACGTGCTGGACTTCCTGCCCATCCTCCTGAAGGGAGCGCTGGTCACCGTCGAAGTCACGATCTATTCCTTCCTGCTCAGTTCGGTCATCGGACTGCTGCTGGCCCTGATGAAAGTATCGCGCCTGAAGCCCGTGGCGCTGGCCGGGGCCACCATCGTCAACATCATCCGCGGGCTGCCCATCATCGTGCAGTTGTTCTACATCTATTTCGTGCTGCCTGATATCGGGATCCAGCTCTCGGCCTTCCAGGCCGGTGTGGTCGGCCTGGGCATCGCCTATTCGGCCTACCAGGCGGAGAACTTCCGTGCCGGCATCGAGGCCGTGGATATGGGGCAGATCGAAGCGGCGCAATCGATAGGCATGCGCGGGCCGTTGATCATGCGCCGCGTGGTCTTGCCGCAGGCCTTTCGCATCGCCTTGCCGCCCTATGGCAATACGCTGGTGATGATGCTGAAGGATTCCTCGCTGGTCTCCACCATCACGGTGCTGGAGATGACGCGCGCCGGCCAGATGATCGCTTCCAGCACCTTCCAGAACATGACGGTCTATACCACCGTGGCGGTGCTGTACCTGCTGCTGTCGCTGCCGCTGGTGTTCCTGATTCGTCGGCTGGAGATCCGCAACAGCAAAGGGAGAGCGCGATGATCGAGGTCAAGCGTATTTCGAAGTGCTTCGGCCGGCACGAAGTGCTCAAGGATGTCTCGCTCTCGGTGGCCCAGGGCGAAGTGGTCTGCCTGATCGGGCCGTCGGGTTCGGGCAAGTCGACGGTGCTGCGTTGTATCAATGGACTGGAGTCCTACGAGCGGGGCGACATCCTGATCGACGGCCAGCGCGTGGACCGCGATGGCCCGGATATCCACCGCCTGCGCACCCGGGTGGGGATGGTGTTCCAGCGCTTCAACCTGTTCCCGCATCGCACGGTGCTGGAGAACGTGACCGAGGGGCCGATCTATGTCAATGGACTGGCGCGCGCGCAAGCGCGTTCAGAGGCCATGAGCTTGCTGGACAAGGTGGGGCTGGCGGCGCGCTGCGATGCCTATCCAGCCCAGCTCTCCGGAGGCCAGCAGCAGCGCGTGGCCATTGCCCGCTCGCTGGCCATGCAGCCCGAAGCGATCCTCTTCGACGAACCCACCTCGGCGCTGGACCCGGAGCTGGTGGGCGAGGTGCTGGCGGTGATGCGCACGCTGGCCGCCGATGGCATGACCATGATCGTGGTCACGCACGAAATGGGGTTTGCCCGCGAGGTGGCCGACCGTGTCTGTTTCCTGCATAGCGGCAGCATCGTCGAATCTGGCGCGGCAGCGCAGGTGCTGGCCGAACCGCAGCATGCGCGCACCCAGGATTTCCTGCGCCGCGTGATCGGCAAGTGAGAGCGAGGTCTTGCCCATGACAAAGCATTCCAACCCGGCCTTCCCGCCATCCCTGTGGGCGGCGACCGCTGGCGAGTTTTCCGGGGCGCCGCCCCTGCAGGCCAGCGCGCGCTACGATGTGGCCATCGTCGGCGCCGGTTACACCGGCTTGTCCACGGCCCTGCACCTGGCCCAGGCCGGTGTGTCGGTGTGTGTGCTGGATGCCCATGCGCCAGGCTGGGGTGCGTCTGGGCGCAATGGCGGACAGGTCATTCCCGGTCTCAAGTACGATCCCGACCAGTTGCGGGTCATGTTCGGCAGTGCCGTGGCCGATCCCTTGATCGCGGCCATTGGTTCAGCGGCCGATACGGTGTTCGACCTGATCGCACGTCATGGCATCGAGTGCGAGGCGCAACGCGCTGGCTGGATCCAGCCCACCCATTCGCCCAAGATGATGCGCGCCCTGGAGGCGCGTGCGCGCCAATGGATGGCTGAGGGGGCGCCGGCCCAGTTGATGGATGGGGCTGAAGTGACGCGCCGCATCGGTACCGGCGCCTATGTGGGCGGATGGAAGGATGAGCGGGCCGGCAGCCTGCATCCGCTGAAGTATTGCCGCGGACTGGCGCAGGCGGCGCAGCGCCTGGGTGTGGTCATCCACGGCGATACACGGGTGACGCGCCTGGAGCGCCGTCAGGGCGGCTGGCGCCTGCATGGTCCGTCCGGAGAGCAGGGGCCGCATATCGATGCCGAACGGGTGGTCCTGGCCACCAATGGCTATACCGATGACCTGTGGCCGCATCTGCGGCAATCGGTGATTGCCGCCAACAGCTTCATCGTCGCCACCCGGCCGTTGCCGCCAGCGTTGGGCGCCAGCATCCTGCCCGGTGGCGAGGTCACTTCCGATTCGCGCCGCTTGTTGCTGTACTACCGGCGCGATGCACAGGGCCGGCTGCTCATGGGCGGCCGCGGGCCCTTCGGCGAGCCGCAGGGACCCGCGGACTTCGCCCATCTGGAGCGCTCGGTGGCCTTGCTGTTCCCGCAACTGGCCGGGGTGGAATACGAATACCGCTGGTCGGGACGGGTCGCCATCACGCGGGACTTCCTGCCCCATGTGCATGAGCCTGCGCCCGGCCTGAGCATCGCACTAGGCTACAACGGACGTGGCATTGCCATGGCCACGATGATGGGGCAGCGCCTGGCCCAGCGCCTGATCGGACCGGCCGGGACGGCGTTTCCCTTCCCAGTCAGCACCATTGCGCCCATTCCCCTGCATGGCTTGCAGCGCTTCTACATCGCCGCCGGTGTGGCCTGGTACAGTGTGCTGGACCGGTTTTCCTGAGTCGCCTGACTATCCTGTCTATCCTGATCGGAGTTCAGGCGGTGCAGGCGAAAAAAAACCACGCTTGCGCGTGGTTTTTTCTTGCCGGGAAGGCCGTCGCTGATGCTGAAGATCAGGCGAAGTTCTTGGCCACGAAGTCCCAGTTGATGATGCCCCAGTAGTTCTCGACATACTTGGCGCGTGCGTTGCGGTAGTCGATGTAGTAGGCGTGTTCCCACACGTCCACGGTCAACAGCGGCTTGCTGTCGGTGGTCAGCGGGGTGCCGGCGCCGGTGGTGTTGACGATGTCCAGGGTGCCGTCAGCCTTCTTGACCAGCCAGGTCCAGCCGGAACCGAAGTTGGCCAGGCCTTGCTTGGTGAACTCGGCCTTGAAGGCGTCGAAGGAGCCCCACTTGGCGTTGATGGCGTCAGCCAGCGCGCCGCTCGGAGCGCCTTGGCCCTTCGGGGTCAGGCCGTTCCAGTAGAAGGTGTGGTTCCACACCTGGGCAGCGTTGTTGAAGATGCCGCCGGAGGATTTCTTGATGATCTCTTCCAGGGACAGGTTTTCGAATTCGGTACCCGGAATCAGGTTGTTCAGGTTGGTCACATAGGTCTGGTGGTGCTTGCCATAGTGATATTCCAGGGTTTCCTTGGAAATCGTGGGCGCCAGCGCGTCCAGATCGTAAGGCAGTGCCGGAAGGGTATGTGCCATGATGAATCCTTTCAGTCTTGTTGGTTTGCTACGAAGGTTCTATTCAGAACCTGAGATTCTAAAGCGGAAGACAATTCTTTGCACTCGATCAAATGCCGTCTTCGCCGGGCAGGCGCCCGTATGGCGGGCGGCAATGCGAATGCTTCCTGTTGCGCAAGCGCCCGGCCAGCAGCGGGCAAAGCCGTAGATGCCAGCGCGGCGCAGACGTTCCAGCTCATCCGAAGGCGCGTGCGGCCCGCAGACAGCGCAGGCCGGCTACACCAGGGCGGCAGAAGCTTATGCAAAAAAAGTCTGCCACAGCGGTCAAGCCTGCCTGGCTCAATCCAGTCGTGGCTGCACGCTGGCGATACCCACTTCGGCGCTGCCCTGGGCCAGGCGGATGGTGATCTCGGTGCGGGCGGCCAGCTCGGCGGGGCTGTGCAGCACGCGACCCTGGTGGTCGCTGACGATGGCATAGCCGCGTTCCAGGGTGCGTTGCGGGTTCAGCAGTTCGAGCTGGGAGTGCAGGGTGGTCAGCGTCTGGCGCTGCGCACTCTGCTGCGCGCCTTGCGCGCGTTGCAGGCGGCGCGCCAGCTCGGCCAGGTCGCGCCGGGCGTGGCGGGTATCGGGCAACTGGTGCGCCAGTCGGGAAGCCAGTTGCTGCAGGCCATGACGCATGCGCGTGAGCGGGATCTGGTTGGCGTGCGAGAGCCGGTTCTGCAAGGCCAGCAGCTTGACCCGTTCATGCTGGATATAGGCGCTCGGGCTGACCAGGCGGCGCGACAGCCAGTCCACGCTCTGGGCCTTGTCGGCGAGCGTGCGGCGCAGGGCGCGGGTCAGGTCGGCGGCGTGGCCGCGCAGCTCGGCCAGCCAGTCCTGGCGGGAGCTGGCGGCCAGCTCGGCGGCCGCTGTCGGGGTCGGGGCGCGCAGGTCGGCGGCAAAATCGGCGATGGTGAAATCGGTCTCGTGGCCCACGCCCGAGATCACCGGCATGGTCGCGGCCACGATGGCGCGGGCGACCACCTCTTCATTGAAGGACCACAAATCCTCGATGCTGCCGCCGCCCCGGCAGACCAGCAACACATCGCATTCGGCCCGTTCCGAGGCGCGTCCGATGGCCGCGGCAATGCGCTGGCCCGCGCCTTCGCCCTGCACCGGCGTGGGATAGAGCACCACCTCCACATGGGGAGCGCGGCGGCGCAGCGTGGTCAGCACATCGCGCAGGGCCGCAGCCTGGGGGCTGGTGACGATGCCGATGCGACGCGGGAAGCCCGGCAGTGCGCGCTTGCGCTCGCGGGCGAAGAGGCCCTCGCGCTCCAGCCTTTCCTTCAGTTGCAGGAAGGCGGCGTAGAGATCGCCTACGCCCGAGCGGCGGATGGCTTCGACGTTGAGCTGGTAGTCGCCGCGGGGCGCATAGAGCGTGACCAGGGTGCGCACCTCGACCTTGTCGCCCTCGCGCGGCATGAAGCCGGCGTACTGGGCGCGACCCTTGAACATCACCGCGCGCACCTGCGCGCCCTCGTCCTTGAGATTGAAATACCAGTGGCCGGAGGCGGCGCGGGTGAAATTGGAGACTTCCCCCTTGACCCAGAGCAGCGGGAAGTTGCGCTCCAGCATCCGTCCCACCGCCTGGTTCAGGGCCGAGACGGTCAGCATGGGCGGCCCGCCATCGGCGCTCGGTGCAGCGGGCGCGAGCGGGCGGGCGGTCGGGAAGGGGGGGAACTTGTCGGATGGCATCGGGCGTCAGGGCGTGGTACGAGTGGGAGGCGATACAATGTCGCATTGTAAAGCCAAGCCGCATAGGCTACATTCTGCACCGCAGATTGCAGCGCCCCCTGGCAGGGCCGCCGCGCCTGCCCATCGGAACCATTGCATCTCATCAGGACATTAGGAGTACGTTTTGCTCGCCATCATCCTCGCCGCAGGCTGGCCGATCTGGCCCTTGCTGATCGCATCCATCATCGGCCTGGCGCTGGTCATTGAAAGACTGGTGTACCTGCGCCGCAGCCGCATCCTGCCGCCCGACCTGCTCAACCAGGTGGTGCGCGTCTACCAGAGCGGCCGCATCACCGACGACGTGGCCGACAAGCTGGAACAGAATTCGCCGCTGGGCCATGTGCTGGCTGCGGGCCTGCGCAACGTCGACGCCCCCCGCGAGGTCATGAAGGAAGCCATCGAAGAGGCCGGCCAGGCCGCAGCCCATCGGCTGGAGCGCTTCCTGACCACGCTGGGCACCATCGCGTCGCTGGCCCCGCTGATGGGCCTGTTCGGCACCGTGGTGGGCATGATCGAGATCTTTGCCTCGCAGAACGCCGCCGGCACCAATCCGGCGCAGTTGGCGCACGGCATTTCCATTGCGCTCTACAACACCGGTTTCGGGCTGGCCATTGCCATGCCGGCGCTGGTGTTCTACCGCCACTTCCGGGCGCTGGTCGATGGCTTCGTGGTCGACATGGAACAGCAGGCCGTGAAGTTCGTCGACATCGTGCACGACGTGCGCCGCTGATCTGCCGAGGCCGCCATGAACTTCCGCAAGGGCCGTCCCCGCGAAGACCTGGAAATCAACCTGATTCCCTTCATCGATGTGCTGCTGGTGATCGTGATCTTCCTGATGGTCACCACCACCTACAGCAAGTTCACCGCGCTGCAGCTGACCCTGCCCACGGCCGATGCGCCCAAGGCGCTGGAGCAGCCCTTCGAGCTCAACATCGCGGTTGACGCCAATGGGCGCTACGCCCTCAACAACAAGCGCATTTCTGCGCGCGACGCCCAGGGGCTGTCCGAGGAAATGCAGGCCGTCGTGCGCGCCAGCGCCAGCAAGCTCGATCCGGTCATCATCATCAATGCCGATGCGCTGGCCACGCACCAGACCGTGGTCAACGTCCTGGAAGCCGCGCGCATGGCCGGTTATCCCAAGGTGACGTTTGCGGCACAGGCCAGCAGCAAGTGAGATGGACGTCATTCTGGCGTAATCGATTCTTCACCGGAGGTACGTTGGGCCTGTTGTCACTGTCATCAGTGATCAGCGCCCGCCGTACATCGTTTTCATTTTATGGATTGAACCCATGGCCGATTCCAGGCCCAACGCCGAAGCCATCCTGAGCCGCGCCTGGCAGTCGCGGGGCCCGCTGGCCTGCCTGCTGTGGCCGCTGTCGCTGCTCTTTGCGGCGCTATCCGGCGTGCGCCGGCTGCTCTTTGCACTGGGCGTCAAGCGCAGCGAACGGCTGCCGGTGCCGGTGGTGGTGGTGGGTAACATCTTCGTCGGCGGCACCGGCAAGACCCCGTTTGCGATCTGGCTGATCGAGGCGCTGCGCGCGGCCGGTTATACGCCGGGCGTGATCTCGCGCGGTTATGGCGGAGGCGCGCAGCAGACCGTGGAAGTCAGCGCCACGTCTGCGGCTGCGCAGGTGGGCGATGAGCCCTTGCTGATCGCCCAGCGCACCGGCGCGCCGCTGGTGGTGGGGCGGCGCCGCGTGCAGGCTGCGCGCGCCTTGCTGGCGGCGCATCCGCAGGTCGATGTGCTGGTCTCCGACGATGGCCTGCAGCATTACGCCATGGCGCGCGATATCGAGATCGTGCTCTCGGATGCACGCGGTGTCGGCAACGGCTGGCTGCTGCCGGCGGGGCCGCTGCGCGAGCCGGCGTCGCGCCGGCGGGACTTCTCGGTGCTCAATGTGGGCAGCAGCGGCATGGCTGGCGCCGCGCCTGCCGGCGTGCATGCGATGCAGCTGCTGGCCACGGAGGCGGTGCAACTGGCGCCGCCTGCGGCGCGCAAGCCGCTGGCGCGCATGGGCGAGGGCGGGCTGCGGCTGGCGGCGCTGGCCGGGATCGGCCATCCGGAACGTTTTTTTGCCACCCTGCAGGCGGCGGGATTATCCTTCTCGCGCCATCCCTTGCCCGACCATTACGACTTTGCCGTTGATCCCTTTGCCGGCCTTGCCGCTGATGCCATCCTGATCACGGAAAAGGATGCAGTAAAATGCAGGGCTATCGAGGCCATCCGAAACGACCCGCGCATCTGGGTCGTGCCTGTAACAGCGCGCATCGACGGCGCGCTGGCTGAACACATAGTGGAGAAACTCCGTGAACGCCCGACTGCTTGATATCCTGGTCTGCCCCCTCTGCAAGGGTCCGCTGGACTATGACAAGAAAGCCCAGGAACTGATCTGCAAGGCAGACAAGCTGGCCTATCCCATCCGCGACGGCATCCCCATCATGTGGGCCGACGAAGCGCGCGAGCTCACCGCTGCGCCGGCCGCGCCGGCGGCCTGATCCATCGGCCTGCCCATGAGCTTCACCGTCATCATCCCGGCGCGCCTGGCTTCCACGCGCCTGCCCAACAAGCCCCTGGCCGACCTGGGCGGCAAGCCCATGATCGTGCGGGTGGCCGAGCGCGCAGCCCAGTCGGGTGCGGCGCGCATCATCGTGGCCACCGACCATCATGACATCCATGCGGCCTGCCAGGCCCATGGGGTGGAAGTGGCCATGACCCGCGCCGACCATCCCTCCGGCACCGACCGCATCGCCGAAGTGGCGGCCGCGCTGGACCTGGCCGAGGATGCGGTGGTGGTCAACGTGCAGGGCGATGAACCGCTGATCGATCCGGGCCTCATCGCCGCCACGGCGGCCCACATCAAGCCCGGCGTGCCCATGGCCACGGCCGCGCATGCCATCGAGAGCGCCGCCGATGCCTTCAATCCCAACGTGGTCAAGGTGGTGTTGAACAAGGAAGGTTGCGCCATGTACTTCTCGCGCGCCACCATTCCCTGGCACCGCGATGCCTTCGCCCAGTCGCGCGAGGTCTTGCCTGACGCCAGCGGTCCCGACCACGCCAACGAATACGTGCCGCTGCGCCATATCGGCCTGTACGCCTACAGCAACCGCTTCCTGCAGCTCTATCCCACGCTCTCGCCGTCGCCGGTGGAACGCATCGAGGCGCTCGAACAGCTGCGCGTGCTCTGGCATGGCCACGCCATCGCCGTGCACGTGACCTCGCTGCTGCCCGAGGCCGGGGTGGATACCCCCGAGGATTTGTTGCGCGTGCGCAAGCATTTCGAGGCTCCGCCCGACAGTCCCCTGGTGCAGACCATTTCGTCCCTCTGACCCGGACCTGCGCCGGCATGATCCGGCGCAAGGCAGGCCGGATCGGCTTGCTGTAAGTTCCATGTCAAGCTGACACGACACAATCAAGGCCCGGAGACTGCTTAAAAATCAGGCGTTTGTCATGGTTCGGTAAGATTTTGTGGTAAGTTTCGTCCCAGAGTTGATGCAAACGGCGCGCAAACAAGCTGCATAACCGTCCAGATGGCAGGCATCCTCTGCCATCACGTCACACAAGAATTCAAGCATTCAAATTTCAGAAACCTCAATTTAGGAACCCATATGCGCCTCATCCTTTTAGGAGCGCCTGGTGCCGGTAAAGGCACGCAAGCCACTTTTATCAAGGAAAAATTCAACATTCCGCAAATCTCCACCGGCGACATGCTGCGCGCGGCCGTGGCGGCGGGTACTGAACTGGGCGTCGCGGCCAAGAAGGTGATGGACGCGGGCGGTCTGGTTTCTGACGACATCATCATCGGCCTGGTCAAGGATCGCCTCAAGCAGGCCGATTGCGCCAACGGCTACCTGTTCGACGGCTTCCCGCGCACCACGCGCCAGGCCGACGCGATGAAGGAAGCCGGCGTGGCCATCGACTACGTGCTGGAAATCGACGTGCCCGACAGCGCCATCGTCGAGCGCATGAGCGGTCGCCGCGTGCATCCGGGTTCGGGTCGCAGCTACCACGTCAAGTTCAACCCGCCCAAGGTCGAGGGCAAGGATGACGTCACCGGCGAGCCGCTGGTGCAGCGCGATGACGACAAGGAAGAAACCGTCCTGAAGCGCCTGGCCGTCTACCACGACCAGACCAAGGTGCTGCTGGGTTACTACAGCAACTGGGCAGCCTCGGGCCAGCCGGGTGCGCCGAAGTATCGCAAGATCGCCGGCGTGGGTCCGGTGGAAGAAATCAGGGATCGTGCATTTGCCGCCCTGGCGGAGTAAAGTAAAGCGGACTTCGGTCCGCTTTTTTATTAGTCTTTTGATGCGTGGCACAAGCAGCGGTCGAGCTGGAAAACTAACAGCGCTAAGAGAGCCAAGAGAAGAGCAGGCAACAGAGCAGTGATGATCACGACGCTATCCCGCCCGGGGATGCCGTCGCGACAGCCCCGGCAGGCACAACAACTCCAACAGTAAGGGCGACGTAATTTGCAGGCGCAGTATCGGTGGTGACGCAGGCAGCGCAAGACTGCAGGCGGCACGGCGGATGTTCGTGATTGTTGATGAGTCGTGATAACAAAGGAGATGAAGATGGCACTTGCCCTGTGGTTCGCCATTGCCTGCGGCATTGTCGCGGTGATCTATGGCCTGGTATCGCGCAACTGGATTCTCAAGCAAGACCCTGGCAACCCCCGCATGCAGGACATCGCCCTGGCCATCCAGCAGGGCGCATCCGCCTACCTGGCGCGCCAGTACCGCACCATCGCCATGGTCGGGGTGGTGCTGTTGATCCTCATTGCCCTGATACCCGGCCTAGGGTGGCTCACCGCCATTGGTTTCCTGCTGGGGGCGGTATTGTCGGGAGCGTGCGGCTTCATCGGCATGAATGTCTCGGTGCGGGCCAATGTGCGCACCGCGCAGGCCGCCACGCAGGGCATGAACCAGGCGCTGGCCGTGGCCTTTCGCGGTGGCGCCATCACTGGGATGCTGGTGGTGGGGCTGGGGCTGCTGGGGGTGTCGCTGTTCTTCTGGGTCTTGTACATCTATGGACAGGGCCGCGCGGCCAGCCTGCATGACGCCATCCAGCCCTTGATCGGACTGGCCTTCGGCGCGTCGCTGATCTCTATCTTCGCCCGGCTGGGTGGGGGGATCTTCACCAAGGGCGCAGACGTGGGCGCCGACCTGGTGGGCAAGGTCGAAGCCGGCATTCCCGAGGATGACCCGCGCAATCCTGCCGTGATCGCCGACAATGTCGGCGACAACGTGGGCGATTGCGCCGGCATGGCCGCCGACCTGTTCGAGACCTATGTGGTCACGCTGGTCGCGACCATGCTGCTGGGCAGCCTCATGCTGACCGGCATGGAGACGCTGGCGGTGCTCTATCCGCTGGCCTTGGGCGGGGTCTCGATCCTGGCTTCCATCGTCGGTTGCGCCATGGTCAAGGCGCAGCCCGGCAAGAAGATCATGTCGGCGCTCTATACCGGCCTCTGGTGGGCGGCTGGCCTCTCCTTGATCGGTTTTGCCGTGGTCACCTGGCTGCTGTTGCCGCCGCCCCTGCGTGTTCCCTTGATGGGAGCGGCCGTGGTGGGCATCGCCCTGACCGGGCTGATGGTCTACATCACCGAGTACTACACCGGCACCGACTTCAAGCCGGTGCAGCACATCGCCCAGGCCTCGACCACCGGTCATGGCACCAACATCATCGCCGGACTGGGCGTGTCGATGAAGTCCACGGCCTACCCGGTGCTGGCGGTGTGTGCGGCGATCCTGCTGTCGTACTGGCTGGCCGGGCTCTATGGCATCGCCATTGCGGCCACGTCCATGCTGTCCATGGCCGGCATCGTGGTGGCGCTGGACGCCTACGGCCCCATCACCGATAACGCTGGCGGCATTGCCGAGATGTCCGGCCTGCCCGAGTCGGTGCGCGCCATCACCGATCCGCTCGATGCGGTGGGCAACACCACCAAGGCCGTCACCAAGGGCTATGCCATTGGTTCGGCCGGGCTGGCGGCGCTGGTGCTGTTTGCCGATTACACCCACGCGCTGGAATCGGTGGGCAAGAGCGCCAGCTTTGATCTCTCCAGTCCGGCAGTGATCATCGGCCTGTTCATCGGCGGACTGATTCCCTACCTGTTCGGCGCCATGGCGATGGAGGCGGTAGGGCGTGCGGCCGGGGCGGTGGTGGTCGAGGTGCGGCGCCAGTTCAGCGAGATCAAGGGCATCATGGATGGCAGCGGCCGGCCTGAGTACGACAAGGCCGTCGATATGCTGACCTCGTCGGCCATCCGCGAGATGATCCTGCCCTCGCTGCTGCCGGTGATCGTCCCTATCCTGGTGGGGATGCTGCTGGGGCCGTCGGCCCTGGGCGGCCTGCTCATGGGCACCATCGTGACAGGCCTGTTCGTGGCCATCTCGATGACCACCGGCGGCGGCGCCTGGGACAATGCCAAGAAATACATCGAGGACGGCCATCACGGCGGCAAGGGTTCCGAGGCGCACAAGGCTGCCGTCACCGGCGACACCGTGGGCGATCCCTACAAGGACACCGCCGGCCCGGCCGTCAATCCACTCATCAAGATCATCAACATCGTGGCCCTGCTGCTGGTGCCGCTGTTGCCGGCCATGCCGACCTGAGCCTGGCCGGTCTGGCTAACCCTGACTTACCTTGGCCAACCCACACAGCAATTGTCGCCGCGCCGATAGTCTGCGGTGCGGCGGCCCCGCCATAATCGATCCGCAGAGGCGGATTGCCAGAGTGGACGATCCGTCCAATAATGCCGCCTGATGCATCACATCATCATCCAGGCGCACGGCCCGGGCGATCCGCCCGCGGCTGTCACGACGCTCATCAGGAGACTCCATGCGTATCGAAGGACATGTTTTCATCATCACCGGCGCGGCTTCCGGGCTGGGTGCGGCCACTGCGCGCATGATCGCAGCAGCCGGCGGCAAGCCCGTGCTGGCCGACCTGAACCAGGAGGCAGGTGAGCCATTGGCGGCGGAGCTGGGCGGTGTCTTCGTACGCTGTGATGTCAGTTCGGAAGAGGATGCGCAAGCCGTGGTGCGTGCCGCCGAGGCCCTGGGCAGCCTGCGCGGCCTGGTCAATTGCGCCGGCATCGCCCCGGCGGAAAAGCTGGTCGGCAAGAGCGGCCCGCATACCATGGCGCTGTTCATGAAGACCCTCAACATCAATCTGGTGGGCAGCTTCAACATGGCGCGCTTTGCCGCCGAGGCCATGGCCAGGAGCGCGGCGGTGGAGGAGGGCGAGCGCGGCGTCATCATTCATACGGCCTCGGTGGCGGCCTACGATGGCCAGATCGGCCAGACTGCCTATGCCGCCTCCAAGGGCGCCATCGTGGCGATGACCCTGCCGATGGCGCGCGAGCTGTCGCGCAGCGGCATCCGGGTCATGACCATTGCGCCGGGCATCTTCGAGACGCCCATGATGCTGGCCATGCCCCAGGAAGTGCGCGATTCGCTGGGGCAGGCGGTGCCGTTCCCGCCACGGTTGGGACGCGCGGCGGAGTATGCGCAGCTGGCGCGCACCATCATCGAGAACGTGATGCTCAATGGAGAGACCATCCGCCTGGACGGTGCGATCCGCATGCAGCCCAAATAAACCGCATTTACCTGCCAATTCTCTTGTCCACAGGGTCGGCGCTGCTGCTAAGCTCAGGCCATGGAGACAACCACACATAAGACCGGACTGATCCTCACCGGTGGCGGTGCACGCGCCGCCTACCAGGTGGGCGTGCTCAATGCGATTTCCATGATCCTGCTCGAAGCAGGCTGGCCGGTGCATAGCAATCCCTTTCCCATCATCTGCGGCACCTCGGCCGGCGCCATCAATGGCACTGCGCTGGCCTGCCGCGCCGATGATTTCGGCGAGGCCGTGCGCGAGCTCATGGCGGTGTGGAGCAATTTTGGTGTGGACCAGGTCTACCGGGCCGATTCGCTGGGCGTGATCCGCTCGGGCGCGCGCTGGCTGTCGCTGTTTTCCTTCGGCTGGCTGCTGCGCAAGTGGCGCGCCAATCCGCCCAACTCACTGCTGGACAACACGCCCCTGGTGAGCATGCTGCACCGCCTGCTGGACCTGCCGCGCCTGGACGCCGCCCTGGCCGAAGGCCAGTTGCATGCGCTGGCGGTGACCGCCTCGTCCTACACCAGCGGCCAGCACATCACCTTCTACCAGTGCGCGGGGGAGATCGAGCCCTGGCGGCGCACCCAGCGCCTGGCCATCCGCGACCAGATCGGCGTCGACCATCTGCTGGCGTCTTCGGCCATTCCCTTCATCTTCCCGGCCATCCCGGTCTATATCGATGGGCGCTGCGAATACTGCGGCGATGGCTCCATGCGCCAGATCGCGCCGATCTCGCCGGCCATCCACCTGGGGGCGACCAAGGTGCTGGTGATCGGGGCAGGGCGGATGGGCGAGAAAGGCGAGCAGGCGCCCACCAACACGCCGCACTATCCCAGCCTGGCGCAGGTGGCGGGCCATGCGATGTCGGGCATCTTCCTCGATGGCCTCTCAGCCGACATCGAGCGCATCAACCGGGTCAACCAGACCCTGTCGGTGCTCAACGAAGAACAGCGCCGCCACACACCCTTGAAGCCCATCCGCACCCTGGTCATTTCACCCTCCAAGCGCATCGACAGCATCGCCAGCCGCCATGTGGGCAGCCTGCCGCGTCCTATCCGCACCATGCTGGGCGGCATTGGCGCGACCGAAGCGCGCGGTTCGGCGCTGGCCTCCTATCTGCTGTTCGAACAAAGCTTCACGCGTGAGCTGATCGCCCTGGGCCAGAGCGATACCTACGCCAAGCGCGACGAAGTGATGGCCTTTTTTGAACCCGACACGGCGCAGCTGCTCCAAGCCTCTGCCTGATTTGCTGCCGGTCAAGCTTGGCCGCTGCGACGGTTGCCTAGCCGAAAGCAACACGTTAATCTACGAAATGCTTTCGCCTTGAATTGACAAAATTGCAATTAACAAAAACGCAGATGCGAGCCCGATTCATTTTCTCGATATTTTCCCGCTACTGGCTGGTGCTGTTGACCGCCCTGATGCTGTCGGCGCCGGTGCAGGCGCGCGGACCTGCGCCGGGGGGCTTGCCGGAGGTCAACCTTGACCAGCTGCCGCGCGAAGCCCAGCAGACCATGGCCCTGATCCGCGCCGGCGGACCTTTCCCCTACGAGAAGGATGGAGCGGTGTTCGGCAATTACGAAGGGGTGTTGCCCAGGCAAAAGCGCGGGTATTATCGCGAATACACCGTCAAGACGCCGCGCGCACGCAATCGCGGGGCCCGCAGGATCGTCAGCGGAGGGGAGCCCAAGACTTCCGGCGAATACTATTACACCAGCGATCACTACAAGACCTTCCGCCGGATACGGGATTGAGGCTGGTCGGGCAGCAGGGCGCACCAACCCTGCCTGCACGCATGCAAGTCAGACCTGGTCACCAGATCCACCACGATAGCCACCACAGCCACACAGCCCCGCCTATGGATACTGAAGGGAAAATAAGTTTGTTTAAAACGGTGCCGCCCAATATCGTGCAGTCCATTCGCGCCTTCCGCGTCAATGAACTGCAGCAGGAGGCCGCGCATCTGCAGCAGCATTTTCTCTATGCCTATTGCGCCCAGGCCGTGACCAAGCAGCAGGTGCTGACCAGCATCGCCACCGCTTTCCACTTCCCGCGCCACTTCGGCAAGAATTTCGACGCCCTGCACGATTGCCTGACCGACCTGACCCACAAGGCCGGCAAGCAGCCCGGTTTCGTGGTGGTGCTGGAGCAGTTGCCCAATACCCAGAAGTTCGACAAGGAAGCCCGCGAGACCCTGCTCGACGTCTTCCGCGACGCGGCCGATTACTGGGCGGAGAAGAAGGTGCCATTCCGCGTCTTCTATTCCTTCCAGTAAAGATCTGCAGCCCATCCGCCGCCGATCCGGATACTTTTTGATAAAACATTTACGCCACGATCTGCCTTGCACATCGTGAAAAACGGCGGCGGGCGGGCCGCCAGCGGGTACAATGCGCACACCATGAGAAGCATTGTCATCCTGATTTCCGGACGAGGCAGCAATATGGAAGCCATCGTCCGCGCCGCACAGGCCGAGCAGTGGCCTGCCAAGATCGCCGCCGTCATCAGCAACCGCGCCGACGCCAGCGGCCTGGCGTTCGCCGCCCAGCGCGGCATCCCGACCGCCGTCATCCCCAGCCGCGACTATTCCACGCGCGAGCAGTTCGATAGCGCCCTGCGCGACAAGATCGACACCTTCGCGCCGGACCTGGTGGTGCTGGCCGGTTTCATGCGTATCCTGACCGCGCCCTTCGTGGAGCACTATCAGGGCCGCATGCTCAACATCCACCCGTCGCTGCTGCCCAGCTTCCCCGGGCTGGCCACGCACCGCCAGGCGCTGGCGGCGGGCGTGAAGCTGCACGGCGCGACCGTGCATTTCGTCACGCCCGACCTCGACCATGGTCCCATCGTGGCCCAGGCGGCCGTGCCGGTGCAGGAAGAGGACAGCGAAGAAGCCCTGGCCGAACGGGTGCTGGAACAGGAACATGTGATCTACCCGCGCGCCGTGCGCTGGTTCATCGACGGCCGTCTGCGCCTCGATGGCCATCGCGTACGCCTGGCGACGGCGTCCTGAACGCCCAGCCTGCGCAACCCCTTATCTTGAATTGAATCTGAAGGACCTAGCATGAGATTGCCTCCCGCGATCATTCCCCATACCGAAGAACTGCTGCGCGAAGTGCTGCGTTTCACCGGCCCGGCCGATGTGACGCTGTCGCGTTACTTCCGCGACAACCCCCGGCTGGGCAGCCGCGAGCGCGGCGTGATCGCCGAGGCCGTCTATGGCCTCTTGCGCAACAAGACGGTGCTGACCAACTTTGCCGAATCGGGCAGCGGTCCGATGATGCGCCGCCTGGCCCTGCTGGGCCTGGCTGATGCGGTGGGTGCAGAATCCATCGCCGGCCTGCAGGAAGGCGAGGCCGACTGGCTGGAGCGCGTGGCCCAGATCGATCGCACCCAACTGGCTGCGCAGATGCGCAGCAACCTGCCGCCCTGGCTGTGGGACAAGCTGGTGGCGCGCATGGGCGAAGCGGCCACGCTGGAACTGGCCGAGGCCATGAACCGTCCGGCCCCGCTGGACCTGCGCGTCAATGCCCTCAAGGCCGATCGCGACACCGTCATCGCCGAACTGGCCAAGGCCCCGGTGGCCTGCGAACCTACGCCGTATTCGCCGCTGGGTTTGCGCGTGCTGAAAAAGCCGGCCCTGCAGAACCTGCCGCTGTTCAAGGATGGCGCCATCGAGGTGCAGGACGAGGGTAGCCAACTGCTGGCCCAGATCGTCGGCGCCAAGCGTGGCGAGATGGTGGTCGATTTCTGTGCCGGCGCCGGCGGCAAGACCCTGGCGCTGGGCGCGCTGATGCGCAATACCGGTCGCCTGTACGCCTTCGATGTCTCCGAGAAGCGCCTGGCCAAGCTCAAGCCGCGCCTGGCGCGCAGCGGGCTGTCCAATGTGCATCCGGTGGTGATCGCCCACGAGAACGACGCCAAGGTCAAGCGCTTGGCCGGCAAGCTCGACCGCGTGCTGGTCGATGCGCCTTGCAGCGGCCTGGGCACGCTGCGCCGCAATCCTGACATGAAGTGGCGCCAGACCGTGGAGACCCTGGCCGAGATGCGCGCCAAGCAAAGCTCCATCCTGGCCAGCGCCGCCCGCCTGGTGCGCGCCGGCGGCCGCCTGGTATACGGTACCTGCAGCTTCCTGGAAGAAGAGAATGACGAAGTCATCGCCGACTTCCTGCAATCGCATCCGGACTTCATCCTGCGCCCCATGGGCGAGGTGCTGGCCGAACAGAAGATTGCGCTGGAGATGGGCGACTACCTGAAGCTGTTGCCGCATCAACATCAGACCGATGGCTTCTTTGCGGCCGTCCTAGAGCGCCGCGCGGCATGATGCGAGGGTGCTTCTCCCGCGCTCTGCTCGCGCTGGCACTGTGCCTGCCGGCCGCCGCGCCGGCGCTGGCGCGGCAGGCCCGCGAGGCCGTGCCGCCGCCGCCGGTGATGCCGGCCCAGGGCACGATACAGCCGGCCTTTGCCCCCTGGGACGATGTCGAGGGCCTGATCGTCGGCCAGCTCGATGGCGCCCGCCGCCAGATCCTGGTGCAGGCTTACCTGCTCACCAGCCGGCCCATCACCGATGCGCTGGTTGCGGCCCGCAAGCGCGGCGTCGATGTGCGGGTGCTGATGGATGTGGGCCAGCTCGACAAGAATTCCAATGACCGTCTCAAGCAATTGCGCGGCGCTGGCATTCCGGTCTGGCTGGAGACCGATTATCGCAACGCCCACAACAAGGTCATCATCATCGACGCCCCCTTGGCGACGGCCACCGTGATCACCGGCAGCTACAATTTCACCTGGTCGGCCCAGCACAAGAATGCCGAGAACATCCTGGTGCTCGGCAAGAATCCGGCGCTGGCCGCGCGCTATGCCGAGAACTGGCAGCGGCACCGGCAGGATGCCGAAGCCGCTCCCTGAGCCGCCGTCCTCGCTTCGTCCTTTTGCTTCCCGGCCTGCATGACCGATCACTTCTTTTCCCTCTTCACTGATCCCGCCCCGCTGTCGCTGCTGCGCCAGCTGGGCCTGATCGCCCTGTGCCTGCTGGGCGGCATCGCCCTGTCGCGCTGGTTGCGGGCGCGTTTCATGCTGCCCGGCGACGACGTCCCGCAGTCGCTGGTCATGCAGATCGGCGTGAAGAGCTTCGCCCGCGTGCTCTCGCCACTGCTGGCGCTGGGGCTGCTGACGGCCGCCTACTACGCGCTCAAGCGCAGCGGCCATTCGGTGACACTGTGGGAAATCATGTTTCCGCTTACCGTGGCGCAGGTGGCGATGCGCTTCGTGTTCTATGTGCTGCGCGGCATCTTCGTCAAGGACGCGACCGTGGGCGCCCTGTTGCACCTGTCCGAGAAGGCGATCGCCGTGCTGGTCTGGCTGTGCGTGGTGCTCTGGATCACCGGCTTGTGGCCGGACTTTGTCGATTACCTGGATGGCACCACGCTGCCGCTGGCGCGCCACAAGGTCTCACTGTTGACGATGTTGCAAGGCGCGGCCTCGGTGCTGGTGACGCTCATCATTGCCCTGTGGATAGGGACGGTGCTGGAAAACCGCCTGATGAAGTTCAGCGGCATGCATTCCTCGCTGCGTACCGTGGTGGCTCGGATGCTGCGGGCGCTGCTGATCCTGATCGCCTTCCTGGTCAGCCTGTCGCTGGTGGGCATCGACCTGACGGTGTTGTCGGTCTTCGGTGGCGCGCTGGGGGTGGGTATCGGTCTGGGCTTGCAGAAGATCGCCAGCAGCTATGTATCGGGTTTCGTAATCCTGCTCGAGCGCAGCATGGTCATCGGCGACATGGTTGCCGTGGATAAATATTTCGGCAAGGTCACCCAGATTAATACCCGCTATACCATCCTGGAAGGGCTGGACGGCATCGAATCGGTGTTGCCCAACGAACTGTTTGTCTCAAATCCGGTACAGAACTATTCATTGACGCACCGCATTGTACGTTTGTCCACACAGCTTACAATTCTGTACCAGGATGATGTCGAGACCGTCTTGTCAATCATGGAACAGGCCGCACTTGGGGTGCAGCGGGTATCCCAGCAGACCGCCCCGCAGGCCCTGCTGATCAAGATCGGGGCCGACGGGCTGGACCTGGAGCTCGGTTTCTGGATTACCGATCCGGAAAATGGCCGGCTCAATGTCTTGTCGGACGTCAATCGGGCCATCTGGGCTGCCTTCAAGCAACATGGCATTGAAGTGGCGCACGCCAAGCGCGACATTCGCATCATGGATGAGCGCAGCTTCCGCCAAAGTACGGGCAAGGAAAATCCTGATATGCCAGGGGGGCAGAATTCGCGTACAATGCCCGGTAATTAAAAGAAAATAAAACCATTTTCACGGAACAAGTAATAATCCTGTTTTGTAGTCCAATAGTTGTTTTCTATTTGGAGTTGTACTGATGACCCTTGATGCGATCCTCGACTTTGTTGCCAACGGCCTGCTGCATGCATCCGGTTGGCAGATTGTCATTTACACCCTGGTGATGACCCACATCACCATCGTGGGCGTGACACTCTACCTGCATCGTTGCCAGGCGCATCGCGCGCTCGAACTGCACGCGATCCCCAGCCACTTCTTCCGTCTGTGGCTGTGGATGACCACCGGCATGGTGACCAAGCAATGGGCCGCCATCCACCGCAAGCACCACGCCAAGTGCGAGACCGAGGAAGATCCGCACAGCCCGCAGACCCGCGGCATCAAGAAGGTGATGTGGGAAGGCGCCGAGCTCTATCGCGCCGAATCCAAGAATGACGAAACCATGGAGAAGTTCGGCCATGGCACTCCCGACGACTGGCTCGAGCATAACGTCTACAGCAAGTACAGCTGGCAAGGCGTGGGCCTGATGCTGATCATCGACGTGCTGCTCTTCGGCGCCATCGGCCTGACCATCTGGGCGGTGCAGATGGCCTGGATTCCCTTCTGGGCGGCCGGCGTGGTCAATGGCCTGGGTCACTTCTGGGGTTATCGCAACTACGATTGCGTGGATGCATCGACCAACCTGTTCCCGATCGGCATCCTGATCGGCGGCGAGGAAATGCACAACAACCACCACACCTTCGGCACCTCGGCCAAGTTCTCGGCCAAGTGGTATGAGTTCGACGTCGGCTGGATGTATATCCGCATCCTGGAAACCTTCGGCCTGGCCAAGGTCAAGAAGGTGTTGCCGGTGCCCAAGTTCGACCGCCAGAAAGCCGTTATCGACTTCGACACGCTGCAATCGGTGATCGCCAACCGTTACGACGTCACCGCCAAGTACGCCCGCTCCCTCAAGAGCGCGTGGAAGGATGAGCTGGACCACCTGATCGAGAAGGCCAAGCTGGAATCGCGCTTCCTGAAGTCGTCCAAGAAGCTGCTGCAGCGTGAGCCGGGCCGTCTGGAAGATGGTCAGAAGCAACAGCTCTCCGAACTGTTCGCGCACAGCAAGGCGCTGCAGACCATGCATGAAATGCGCATCGAGCTTAGCGCCATCTGGGAGCGTTCGCACTCGACCCGCGAGCAACTGCTGCAGCAATTGCAAGACTGGTGCGCACGCGCCGAGGCCTCCGGTGTGAAGGCCTTGCGTGACTTTGCACTGCGCCTGCGCAGCTATGCCTGATTGACCAGTGTTGGCCAGTACCCGCTGGCCACCTGGGCAGGAATAAAAAATCCCCGCAGAGTGATCTGCGGGGATTTTTCTTTGTGCGCGGGCTGGTGTGCGCAGGCTTGAGCGCCGTGCGCCAGTCTACAGCCCCCTTGTCCTGTCGCGGCGCCGCTGCCCGGCGCCATCAGCGGCGAGGCCTGCCGAGGCGCTCCCGGCTTTGCGTCGAGACAGCGGCGCGAAGGGGGGGAGGGCAGTGGACGATGGCCGGCACAGGCAATAAAAAACCCGCAGATCGCTCTGCGGGTTTTTCATCGGGAGACCGGGATCAATTACTTGATCTTGGTTTCCTTGTATTCGACGTGCTTACGTGCCTTGGGATCGAACTTCATGATGCTGATCTTTTCGGGCGTAGTACGCTTGTTCTTGGTGGTGGTGTAGAAGTGACCAGTACCTGCGGTCGACTCCAGTTTGATTTTGTCGCGGCCGGATTTCGCCATGATAGATTTCCTTTACTCTGCTAATTAGACTTTTTCGCCACGAGCACGCAGATCGGCCAGAACGGCGTCGATGCCGATCTTGTCGATCACGCGCAGGCCGGCGTTGGACAAACGCAGCGAAACCCAGCGGTTCTCGGATTCGACGAAAATGCGGCGGTTCTGCAGGTTGGGCAGGAAACGACGCTTGGTCTTGTTGTTTGCATGGGAAACGTTGTTGCCGACCATCGGCCCCTTCCCGGTGACTTGGCAGACACGTGCCATGTGAGACTCCTTAAAAATTTCCGAATTTGGGAAAAGCGAGAGTATAGGGAAAAAACTTAGACTTTTCAATGACTTGCGAAAAACAATTGTGTCGCGGTTAGAAAAATGCATTTAACAATTTTCTTCGTCACGCTTTCCCGAGCCTGCCTTGTCGACGCAGAACCCGCCTCCCGTGCGGGTTTGCGGCCGGTCTGCGCGGTCCGGTGCTACATCTTCCCGTGGTCGGCGAAGGAGTAGAGACGTGTTCCGGCCACCACGAAATGGTCCAGCAGGCGGATGTCCATCATCTGCAGCGCCTCGTCCAGCGCGGCGGTCAGCCGCAGGTCGTGGTCGCTGGGTTCAGGGTCCCCCGAGGGATGGTTGTGGGCCAGGATGACCGAGGCCGCGTTATGCCGCAGCGCGGCCTTGATGACCTCACGGGGGTAGACGGCGGACTGGGTCAGCGTGCCCTTGAATAATTCTTCGGTGCCGATGAGCTTGTTGCGCACGTCCAGGAAGAGGGCGACGAAACATTCCTGTTCGCGATGGGCCAGCATCAGTTTCAGATAGTCGCCCACAGCCCGTGTCGAATTGAGCAATTCGCGCTGCCGCATCTGCGTGTGGATGGCGCGGCGGGACATTTCCAGCACTGCCCGCAGCTGGGTGCAGGTGGCAGGTCCCAGGCCCTTGCCCAGCGGCAGGTCTCTTTCGACCGCGCCCAGCACGCCGTCCAGCGAGCCGAAGCGCTGTATCGTCTCGCTGGCCAGCTCCACCGCATTCTTGCCGGGAATGCCCACGCGCAGGAAGATCGCCAGCAATTCCGCGTCCGACAGCGCGGCCGGTCCGTGCTGGGCCATCCGCTCGCGCGGCCTTTGTTCCTTGGGCCAATCCGTGATCACCATGTCTTGAAGCTCCTGAAAATGAAGGAAATGAAGGAAATCGCCTGCTCGGTCCGGCGGCCCCGGCGGGGTCTTGAGCCGCCTCAAGGACAGTGCAGGGAAGTGCGCCCGCCTGGTCGCCAAGATGAATCCAGCCCCGGCGCGGCAGGCCAACGTGGCTTACAATAGCGGGCTATTGTGCCTATCCGAGTTTCCGCCATGTCCAGCCCATCCGTACCCGTCGTCACCGAAAACGCCTATCTCACGCTGCATTACCGCCTGGCTTCGCTGGAAGGGGAAGACATCGTCAGCACCTTCAACGAGAATCCTGCCACCCTGCAGTTCGGACAGGGGCAACTGGCGCCGTTCCTGGAATCCTGCCTGCTGGGTTTGCCCGAGGGCGCGCACCAGACCTTCGAGCTGGCCCCGGCCCAGGCCTTCGGCGAGCGCACCGATGAACTGGTGCAGCGCATTTCCCGCGCCACCCTGGAAGAGAACTCTTCCATGGACGAGCAATATCGCATCGGTGACCTGGTGGATTTCGCCGCGCCCGGCGGTGGCCGCTTCGCAGGCATCCTGCGGGCGATGGATGATGATGGCGCAATTTTCGACTTCAATCATCCGCTGGCCGGCCAGACATTGAAGTTCGAAGTGAAAATCATAGGAATCCTGTAAGCGCCTCGATATTTGGCGATGCAGTGCTAGTGAAGTAGTGAAGAAAGTCGTGAAGAATCAAGGAAATCACCATGACCATGGATAAAGCCGAATCCGAAATCCTGCTGGCCCAGCCCCGTGGTTTCTGTGCGGGCGTGGATCGCGCCATCGAGATCGTCGAGCGCGCGCTGGCGCAGTTCGGCGCACCGATCTATGTCCGCCACGAGATTGTCCATAACGCCTACGTGGTCAACGACCTGCGCGCCAAGGGGGCCGTGTTCATCGAGGAGCTGGCCGATGTGCCGGCCGGCAGCACCGTCATCTTCTCGGCCCACGGCGTGTCCAAGGCGATCCAGGCCGAGGCGGCCGAGCGCGGGTTGACGGTGTTCGACGCGACCTGTCCGCTGGTCACCAAGGTGCATATGGAAGTGGCCAAGATGCGCCGCGAGGGTCGCGAGATCATCATGATCGGCCACGCCGGCCATCCCGAGGTGGAAGGCACCATGGGCCAGACCGAAGCCGGCATGCACCTGGTGGAAACGGTGGAAGACGTGCAGCGCCTGCAGGTAGCCGACCCCGCGCTGCTGGCCTATGTTTCCCAGACCACCCTGTCGGTGGATGACACGGCCGAGATCATCGCCGCCTTGCGTGAGCGCTTCCCCGCCATTTCCGAGCCCAAGAAGGGGGACATCTGCTATGCCACTACCAACCGCCAGGAAGCCGTGAAGTTCATGGCGCCGCAGGTGGACGTGGTCATCGTGGTGGGCAGTCCCAACAGCTCCAATTCCAACCGTCTGCGCGAGCTGGCCGAGAAGAAGGGCGTGGCGGCCTTCATGGTGGACAATGCCGCCCTGATCGATCCGCTATGGATCCAGGGGCGCCAGCGCATCGGCGTCACCGCCGGGGCTTCCGCGCCGGAAGTGCTGGTGCAGGCCGTGATCGACCGTATCAAGGAAATCGGCGCGCGCAGCGTGCGGGTGCTGGAAGGGATTGAAGAAAACGTCACCTTCCCCCTGCCCAAGGGCTTGGGGACGCGCACGGCGCCCAGCGAGACAGCCGCCTGAGGCCGGGTCGACACTGAAGAGCGTGGAGCGCATGGATTGCGTTAAAAGGCTTGCCGATGCAAGCCTTTTTCAATTTGGCCGCAGTTGATGCAATAAAACGGTGCGGTTCACTGGTCTTACCGCGCTTTCTTATGTAACAGCCGGGTCTTTCTGCTGGATTGTATGAAGGTTCTGCGTATAATTCCGCACCAATATTGACGAGCCGCCCAAAAGGCGGCTACGCGAGAAGCCTCCTTCGAGCGAGGCCCGGCGCGCCGCCAACGCGGCGTAACGAGAGACAGGGAGACCCCAACCATGCAAGTCCATCTGCCAGCCGGCCTGCGCCGGCCTTGTCGGCATTCCCGCCACAGGCGCTGCTGTCGCATCCGCGGCGACAGCGGCTGATATCGCTTCACTTCCCTCTGTCCCCGTCTGTCAGCTTGGCTGAGCAAGCCTTTGGTTGAAGGGCAATGATCGTATCCCGGCCGCCGGGAACGGATTTTGCTAATCGCCATGCTTTCGTGCAGCGCCCGCCCGGTGCAGGCCTCCGCGTTTTTCTTGTTTTCATCTAGATCGAAGAGTTAACCATGGACATTTTCATCCAGCAGATCATCAACGGATTGGTGCTAGGCAGCATGTACGCACTGATCGCCCTGGGCTACACCATGGTGTATGGGGTGCTGAACCTGATCAACTTCGCCCACGGCGACATCCTGATGGTGGGTGCGATGGTCGGCCTGTCGCTGCTCAAAGTGGTGCAGCAGGTGGCGCCCGGCCTGCCGGGCATCGTGCAGCTGGTCATCGCCATCGTCGGCGCCATTCCGGTGTGTATCGTGGTGAGCCTGCTCATCGAGCGCATCGCCTATCGTCCCCTGCGCAACGCCCCGCGCCTGGCCCCGCTGATCACGGCCATCGGCGTGTCCATCCTGTTGCAGACCTTGGCCATGATGATCTGGGGCCGCAGCCCCTTGCCCTTCCCGCAGGTCATGCCGTCGGACCCGGTGCATATCGCCGGCGCCCTCATTTCGCCCACACAGATCATGCTGCTGGCGTTGGCCGTGCTGGCCATGGTGGGCCTGGTGCTGATCGTGGAAAAGACCAAGATGGGCCGCGCCATGCGCGCCACCGCCGAGAACCCGCGCATCGCCGGCTTGATGGGCGTGGACGCCAACAAGGTCATCGTGGTCACCTTCGCCATCGGCGCCGGCCTGGCCGCCATTGCCGGGGTCATGTGGGCGGCCAACTATTCCACCGCGCAATTCGCCATGGGCTTCGTGCCGGGCCTGAAGGCCTTCTCGGCCGCCGTGCTGGGCGGCATCGGCAACATCTACGGCGCCATGCTGGGCGGCATCCTGCTGGGCCTGATCGAAAGCCTGGGCGCGGGCTACATCGGCGACCTGACCGGCAACTTCCTGGGCAGCAACTATCAGGACATCTTTGCCTTCATCGTGCTCATCATCGTGCTGACCCTGCGTCCCTCGGGGATCATGGGCGAGCGCGTCGCTGACCGCGCCTGAGCCTGGCCATCCTCCAGTCATCCACACCTTTATAGAACCAGAAGAGAAGACCTATGGCTCTCCTAACTTTCGACATGAAGCGTAATCCCCAGCAAGCCCGCATCAGCCTCTTGCTGCTGCTGGCCCTGATGATCGTGTTTCCCTTCGTGGCCCAGCAGTTCGGCAATTCCTGGGTGCGCATCATGGACGTGGCGCTGCTCTACATCATGCTGGCTCTGGGCCTGAACGTGGTGGTGGGCTTTGCTGGCCTGCTGGACCTGGGCTACATCGCCTTCTACGCCATCGGTGCGTATAGCGCGGGCTTGCTGGCCTCGCCGCAGTTTGCGGCGGTCATCGAATCCTTCGTCAACACCTATCCCAGCGTCGGCAACTTCCTGGTGTGGCTGTGCGGTCCCGAGATCGTGCAGAACGGCATCCACCTCTCGCTGTGGCTGATCGTGCCGATCTCGGCCTTGCTGGCTGCGCTCTTCGGTGCGCTGCTGGGCGCGCCGACCCTGAAGCTGCGCGGCGACTACCTGGCCATCGTGACGCTGGGCTTTGGCGAGATCATCCGCATCTTCATGAACAACCTCAACGCCCCGGTCAACATCACCAACGGGCCGCAGGGCATCAACCTGATCGATCCGATCAAGGTGTTCGGCGTCTCGCTGGCCGGTGAGCCCGGCTCGGGCTCGATGGTCAAGGTCTTCGGCATGAGCATGCCCTCGGTCAACGCCTATTACTTCCTGTTCCTGCTGTTGTGCATCGGCGTGATCTTCTTCTCGGTGCGGCTACAGGATTCGCGCCTGGGCCGGGCCTGGGTCGCCATCCGCGAAGACGAGATCGCCGCCAAGGCGATGGGCATCAACACCCGCAACGTCAAGCTGCTGGCCTTCGCCATGGGCGCGTCCTTTGGCGGCGTGGCCGGGGCCATGTTCGGCGCCTTCCAGGGCTTCGTCTCGCCGGAATCGTTCTCGCTGACCGAATCCATCGCCGTGCTGGCCATGGTGGTGCTGGGCGGCATCGGCCATATTCCTGGCGTGGTGCTGGGCGGCGTGATCCTGGCGGCGCTGCCGGAAGTGCTGCGTCACGTGGTGGAGCCGGTGCAGATGGCCATCTTCGGGAAGGTCTGGATCGATGCCGAAGTGCTGCGCCAGCTGCTCTACGGCCTGGCCATGGTGGTGATCATGCTGACCCGCCCGGCCGGCCTGTGGCCCTCGCCGCGCCATGAAGACCGCCCCGAAGCGGACCATACCCAAGTCGGCACGACCGGCGAAGTCAAAGCCTAAGCAGGAGAGAACAAGATGAGCCAGACACTGCTCAAGATCCGCGACGTCAGCAAGCGCTTCGGCGGCCTGCAAGCCTTGAACGGCGTGGGCATCACTATCGAGCGCGGCCAGATCTATGGCCTGATCGGCCCCAATGGCGCGGGCAAGACCACCTTCTTCAACGTCATCACCGGCCTGTACCAACCCGACACCGGCACCTTCGAACTGGACGGCAAGCCCTATTCGCCCAGCGCCCCGCATGAGGTGGCCAAGGCCGGCATTGCCCGCACCTTCCAGAACATCCGCCTGTTCGGCGAGATGACCGTGCTGGAAAACGTGATGGTGGGCTGCCATGTGCGCACCAAACAGAACGTCTTCGGCGCCGTGTTCCGCCACAAGGCCGCCCGCGAAGAGGAAGCGGCCATCCGCGAGAAATCGCAGAAGCTGCTGGACTTCGTGGGCATCGGCCAGTTCGCCAAGCGCACCGCGCGGCACCTGTCGTATGGCGACCAGCGCCGCCTGGAGATCGCCCGCGCCTTGGCGACCGATCCGCAACTGCTGGCGCTGGACGAACCGGCCGCCGGCATGAACGCCACCGAGAAGCTGGGCCTGCGCGAGCTGCTGGTGAAGATCCAGGCCGAGGGCAAGACCATCCTGTTGATCGAGCACGACGTCAAGCTGATGATGGGCCTGTGCAACCGCATCACGGTGCTGGACTACGGCAAGCCGATTGCCGAAGGCGTGCCGGCCGATGTGCAGAAGAACCCGGCGGTGATTGAGGCCTATTTGGGTGCGGGACATTAAGCGAGACCATAGAACATGACAACCAACATTCTTAAAGTCCAACAACTGAGCGTGGCCTATGGCGGCATCCAGGCCGTCAAGGGGATTGACCTGGAGGTCAATGAAGGCGAACTGGTTACGCTGATCGGCGCCAACGGCGCGGGCAAGACTACGACCCTGAAGGCCATCACCGGCACGCTGCCGGCCAGCCGTGTCGAGGGGCATATCGAGTACCTGGGCCAGCCGCTCAAGGGCAAGAAGTCCTTCGAGCTGGTCAAGGACAAGCTGGCGATGGTGCCGGAAGGGCGGGGCGTCTTCACGCGCATGAGCATCCAGGAAAACCTGTTGATGGGCGCCTATACCAGCGACGATAAGGGCCAGATCGCAGCCGATATCGACAAGTGGTTCGCGGTCTTCCCGCGCCTGAAGGAGCGCGCGGCGCAGATGGCGGGTACGCTCTCGGGCGGCGAGCAGCAGATGCTGGCCATGGCGCGGGCGCTGATGAGCCATCCAAAATTGCTGTTGCTGGATGAACCGTCGATGGGCTTGTCGCCGATCATGGTGGAGAAGATCTTCGAGGTGATCCGCAATGTGTCGGCGCAGGGCATCACCATCCTGCTGGTGGAGCAGAACGCCAAGCTGGCGCTGGAGGCGGCGCATCGCGGTTACGTGATGGAGTCGGGCCTGATCACCATGCAGGGGCAGGCGCAGCAGATGCTGGATGATCCGCGGGTGAAGGCGGCCTATCTCGGTGAAGGGTAAGAGTGCTGAAGCGCTCGTTTTTCTGTAAATGATATAAATTATTTACCGAACGATAGCGGTCTCAATGAAAAACGCAGCCACACAGGCTGCGTTTTTTTATGCTTACGTCATTGCATATTGACGCATCCAGGATCAGGCCGCCTTGCGCGCCCGCACCTCATTGCGCAGGCTCTTGACCTTGTCGTGGTTGGCCAGCACGCCCTGGTACTGACGTTCGATCAGCAGGCGGATGTCGGTCGGCAGGTCTTCGCTCAAGGCCTTGCGATAGGCGTTCACAGCGGCATCCTCGCCGCGTTCGCATTCTTCCAGGATGCTTTCGTCATCCCGTCCGGTGATGGCGCTCTTCAGGTTCACCCATTGGCGGTGCAGCGCGCCGCCCAACGTGCTGTGGCTGGCCGGTTCACCACCCAGGCGGCGTACCAGGTCCTGCAGGTCCAGCACGGTCTGCGCGCATTCAGTGGCGCGCGCCATGAAGGTGTCCTTGTAAGGGATATAGCGCTCCTGGGCGTCATCGGCACAGGCGCGGAAGCCCTTCTCGCCATCCATGGAAATCTGGATCAGGTCATTGAGGGTGGAAATCAGGTGGTCGTTGGTCATGGTGGTCTCCTTTCTGGCATAGCGCCGTGCGCGACTTGGACGACTTGGGACTCAGGTCACGCCGGCAGTCCGTGGAATCGGGCAGGTCAGTGAACGAAGAAGTAGATCAGCACCAGCAGGAAAGCCGGTACGCCGCACAGCCACGCGAGGAAATACTTGCCCATGGGATTCTCCTTGTGATGGGTTCAATGGATTGCAGCAGTGGCGTCGCCTTGCTGCACAGTTTCATCCTAGGAGCGCATAGGCCCCTACGCCATCGGACGAGGCCGCAAGCGCCTGTAGGAAACGGTCTTCCCATGCACTGGAAAATGGCGCTCGAAAGCTCCCCTCCGAATGACGCAAGCCCAGTTCCCGCAAGGCTTTGCGCGTTGTCCTACAAGACAATCGGCCGGCGTCCTATAGAGCCCTGCAGTATGGCGTTGCTACCATTTTTTCCATGCTGCACAGGCTGTCCTGCAAGGGCAGGACCCGACCACCTTGACCACGAGGAGACGCACATGAACAAGAAGACCATCCACGGCCAGTGGCAGCTTGCGCTGGGCAAGTTCCAGGAAAACCTGGGCGCCGCACTGGGCAATGTCAACCTGCAGCGCGCTGCGCAACGCCGCCAGATGGATGGCCGCATCATGCATGCCGTGGGCCAGGCGCAAGACCTGATCAAGCGTTCGCTGCGCCAACGCGCAGGTTCGCTCTGAGTGCGGCGCTCGGCGTGGCCCGTTGTCCTACACGGCAATCGGGATGGCGCCGATACAAAGCGCGACAAGGGATCGATATCGTGTTGACTACTTGCTCAAGTGCGCAGACATGCAGGTAGCCAAGAGTAGGCAGAACATGCAAGGAGGCGCCGGATGTTGCAACGCGACAGCGTTCCACCAGCACCCGGCATCAGCAAGAACAAGATGGGAGGAGACGACATGGACAAGCTCGTGCTCGGATGGCTTCTGGGTGTGCCGGTGCTGATGCTGATCGTTCTGCAATACCTCATGTAAGCACCCTACGCCGAGGCTGGCATGGCCGCCTCGATCAACCCGAAACGAATTCATGGAGGGCTAGCATGCAAGCCAACAAGTTCAAGACTGTCCGTACCGATGTGCAATCCCTGCTGCAGCAGGCCCAGGACATGTTCGCCGAAGCGGCCAATGCCACCGGCAAGAAGGCCGACGACCTGCGCGCCAGCGCCCAGGAGCTGCTGGAACAGGCGCTCAACACCGCCCAGGACGCCCAGGCAGCGGTGGTCGATACTGGCCGCCAGATCGTCACCACCACCGATGACTACGTGCAGTCCAACCCCTGGCGCGCCATCGCCATCGGTACTGGCATCGGCCTGTTGGTTGGCCTGGCGGTGGGGCGCTGCGCCGATCGCTACTGATCCCCGGCGCACCCGGACGATGCCAGTGCGGCATGCCCGGATTGAGCCAGGCGCAGGGACGTAACTTCTCTTGCGCGTTAGTCAAGTCACCGGAGAAAAGGAATGAGTATGACCAAGAATCCCCCCCAGACCGATGTGAAGTCCACCCCCTTCCACCTCGACAAGCAGGCCATCCGTGCGGCCGCCGCCAAGATCGATGAAGGTGCGGTCACCGAAGGCTATCGCGGCAATCGCGAAGAAGTCATCGCCATGCTCAACGATGCGCTGGCCACCGAGCTGCTGTGCGTGATGCGCTACAAGCGCCACTACTACACCGCCAAGGGCCTGGAGATCGAAGCCATCAAGGGCGAGTTCCTCCAGCATGCCCAGGAAGAGCAGAGCCACGCCGACCAGATCGCCGAGCGCATCGTGCAGTTGAATGGCGAGCCGGATTTCAATCCCAAGACCATCGCCGAGCGTAGTCATGCGCAGTACGACGAGTCTGCCGACATCAAGGACATGATCCGCGCCAACCTGGTGGAAGAGCGCGTGGCCATCGAGGCGTATCGCCAGATGATCGAACGCATCGGCGACGACGACCCGACCACCAAACACATGCTCATCCAGATCATGGCCCAGGAAGAAGAGCACGCCGACGACATGAGCGACCTGCTGGGCCTGTAAGACTTCGCGCCGGGTAGGCCCGGACAAGTTGGCGGGAAAGACCCGCTCCATCACAACAAGGAGATCAACATGAATTGGGACATCGTCGAAGGCAACTGGAAGCAATTCAAGGGCAAGGCCAAGGAGCAATGGGGCAAGCTCACCGATGACGACCTCGACGTCATCGCCGGCAAGCGCGACCAGCTCGTGGGCCGCGTGCAGGAAGCCTATGGCGTCTCCAAGGATGAAGCCGAGAAACAGATCCGCGACTTTGAAGACCGCAACAAGGATTGGCGCCAATAAGGCGAGGCCAGCCCTGACGGTCGGCTGGTCGGTATCAGCCAAGCGTGAAAGCGCGAACGTGAAAGTGCAGGTGTGAGTGCAGGAGAAGGAAGCAGGCCGGCTAGCTGGCCTGCATAACAACGGCCCAGGGCCGCAACCAAGAGCAAACCATGAGGAAGGACACAATGAAAAAAATCATCGCAACCATGATCTTCGGCGTCGCCGCTATCGGCATGCAGGGTGCAGCGTTCGCTGCCGACCCGGCGGGCGCTCAGTACAAGGCCGACAAGAAGAAGGCCGATGCCGACTACAAGACCGCCAAGAAGAAGTGCGGTCCCATGAAGGGCAACGACAAGGACGTCTGCGAGAAGGAAGCCAAGGCCGCCCATGAGTCGGCGCTGGCCGACGCCAAGGCCAAGCGCAAGGGCGCTGAAGCCGACAAGGACGCCCGCAAGGACAAGAACGACGCCAACTATGACGTCGCCAAGGAAAAGTGCGACGCCATGAGCGGCGATGCCAAGGATCAATGCGTGGCCAACGCCAAGTCCAAGTACGGCAAGTAATCGCGGCGCCCCCTCGTCACTGATTTGTTGCGATGCGCGGGCGGCTGACCTGCCGCCCGGATCGCTTCCCTTTTTACTTCTTTAGGAGATCATCATGTCCCTGACCAAAATGTCCCTCACCAAGCGTTTCATCGGTTTCTTCCTGGCACTGTTCATGGTGTCGCTGGTGGGCTGCGCCTCCGGCCCGAACAAGGAAGGCACCGGCGAATACGTCGATGACGCCGTCATCACCACCAAGGTGAAGGCCGCCATCTTCAACGAGAAGGATCTCAAGTCCACCGAAATCAACGTCGAAACCTACAAGGGCGTGGTCCAGCTCTCCGGTTTCGTCTCCAGCTCCACTGCTGCGGCTCGTGCGACCGAACTGGCGCGCGGCGTCAAGGGTGTGGTCTCGGTGCGTAATGACCTGCGCCTGAAGCAGTAAGGGCAGGGAACTTGTGAGCGCGCAACCGGTCTGTTGACCGGTTCGCGCTTGTCTACTTCCAGAGCGCGGCGACCGCGTGCAGGCGAGCCGGTGCGTTCCGGAAGCAGACAGGTCAGGGGCAGTCAGGTATAGTGACAAGCCTACGCCACGGGCACTCGCAGGGAGTCCGCCCGCCTTGGAAGGGGCGGACCAGGGAGTGCAGGAAAGTGCAGCAGCAGTGAGGCGCCCCGCTTGCCGGCGCCGGTCTTCCGGGACCCGACTGGCAGCATGGCGGACCCATAACACAATAAAGTACTACCCAGGATAGCAGGCGGCGTCACAGGCGCCGGTATATCCATTCACCGCTCAAAATTGCCATGACAAAAATACTTGTAGTCGATGACCACGCGGTCGTACGGGCAGGTGTGCATCACTTCATTTCGGAAATTCCGTCGATGGAAATCGGTGGCGAGGCCAGCACGGCGGAGGAAGCCATCCGCCTGGTCCGCACCCAGGACTGGGACATCGTCCTGCTCGATATTGCAATGCCCGACAAGAGCGGCGTGGAGGTGTTGAAGCAGATCAAGCGCGAAAAGCCGGAGTTGCCGGTGCTGATGCTGTCGATGCACCCCGAGAGCCGCTATGCGGTCCAGGTGCTGCGCAGCGGCGCCTCGGGCTATGTGCAGAAGGAGGCGCTGGCCACCGAGCTGGTCAACGCCATCAACACCATCCTGCGCGGACACAAGTACATCAGTTATGGCGTGGCCGAGCTGCTCACCAGCGAGCCGGTGGATTCGGAAAAGCCGTTGCACGAGACCCTTTCGCAGCGCGAGTACGAGATCTTCTACAAGCTGGGGCAGGGCCAGGGCGTGACGCAGATCGCTGACGAGCTCTGCCTGTCGGTGAAGACCGTGAGTACCTACCGCTCGCGGGTCTTGCAGAAGATGAGCATGACCAACAATGCGGACATCATTTATTACGCGATCAAGAACAACCTGATCGACTGACACCCGGCGCATCCGGGCGGATGCCTGCCCGGCAGGTACGCCGGGCCCAGCAAGGAAACGTGGTACGGCGCATCATGGACGATACTCTCAACACCAGGCCCCAGCGCGATAGCGAAGGGACGCCCTTGCGCATTTTCCTGGTCGAGGATTCGGAAGATGTGCGGGACCTGATCGTGGAAAGCCTGGCCGAGATCGGGGGCGTGCGCCTGGTGGGTTATGCCGAGACGGAAATGGACGCCTTGCGCCATCTGCAGCAGCACAGCTATGACGTGCTCATCCTCGATATCCAGTTGAAGCAGGGCAACGGGATGAGCCTGCTGCAGGCGCTGGCGCGCTCCAATACGCGGCGGCAGAGCGAGATCAAGGTGGTGTTCAGCAATCACGTCAGTCCGACATATCGGCGGGTAGGAGTGCAATGCGGGGTTCAGCATTTCTTCGACAAGTCGTCCGAATTGCCCTTGCTGTGCGACCTGCTCGAAGAGCTGGCGCAGCAGCGGGCGGGCAAGGCCGGACGTACTTCATCGAGCAACAACTCGCCCCAGGGGCCGGCCCAGGCGGGCGGGATTTGAGGGGTGTAGCGCGTATGCGCTGCCCCATGTCGCGGCGCCAGGGCGGTTCGGCGCGCCCGCGATGACGCAGACCATCAGAAGCAGAGCCGGTGCTGGCGTGCCGCAGCGGCCGCACTAGAGGCACTAGAGCAAGGGATTTCCGACGATGCAGAAGAACAACGACGGCCTTCGTCCGTCCTCCGCCGATATCCAGAACAGCGCATCGGTCGAGTATTTCGCCGCGTCCCACGCGCATTACAGCAGCATGGCCACGCTGGCCATGGGGCTGGCCATGGCCGTGATCCTGCTGGGCCTGGTAGTGCTGCTGGCCAGCCTGCTGGGCGAGGAATACCGGCGCCTGCTCTCGGGCCTGCTGGAAATGCGCGAGATGACGGCGGTCGGCCTGATCCTGGGTGCTTCGGCCCTCTACCTGCGCTGCATCCACGGCGGTGCGCGCCGCTCCGGCTTGCGCCGCGTCGCCGCCGGCTTGTCCTGGATGCTGCTGGCGCTGGGGCTGGGAACGCTGGCGCATGGACTCATGTATGCGCTGGGCTGGCTGCCCATCGACCAGAACCATCCGCTGTCGCCCTTGGTGATTCCGCCCTTGCTCTCGCTGGGCTTCGTGGTCATGGCGGCGGTGCTGCTGCTGCAGGACTGGCGCATGCTGGGCGGCTACTATCCGGCTGAATATCTTTCCTTTGCACTGATCGGCCTGGCGGCCATTCCGCTGGTGGGCTACCTGTACGGGGTGAGTCAGTTCGTCTACCTGGATTTCCCCTTGCCGGTGTCGCTGCTGTCGGCGCTGGTCATGGCGCTGCTGGCCACGGCGCTGCTCATGGCGCGGCCGGCCCATCCGCTCATGGCCATCATCACCCGCATCGCCCCCGGTGGCCAGATGTTGCGCCACCTGCTGCCGCAGACGGTGTTCCTGCTGCTGGCCTTCAGTCTCTTGCTCAACTGGGGCATGACCCATGGCTGGATCCTGCCTGAGCTGCTGCTGCCGACGCTGACCCTGATCAATGGCGTCATCGTGCTGTTCATCTTCTGGGGTTCGGCCAGCCGTCTCGATAGCGAATACGGCGAGCGCACCCGCAATGCCCAGAAACTGGCCGAGACCAGCGCCTTGCTGAACGCCGTCAGCGAAAGCACCAGCGACCCCATCTTCGTGAAGAACCGCCAGGGCCTGATGATCTTCGCCAATCCTGCCACCTTGCACAAGCTGGGCAAGACCTGGGAAGAGACCATGTACCGCTCCAGCCGCGAGCTGTTCCTGGTGCCGGAAGAGGCCGATACCATCGATCGCGATGATCGCCGCGTGATGGCCTCGGGCAAGCCCGAGAAGCTGGAGCAGACCCTGCATCTGCCGGAGGGCGTGGTGACCTTCCAGACTGCCAAGGTGCCCTGGTTCGGCAAGGATGGCAGCGTCCAGGGCGTCATCGGCATCAGCACCGACATCACCGAGCGCAAGCAGGCAGAGGACGAATTGCGCCAGCGCGAAAGCCAGCTGGAAAAGACCGTCATCCAGCGTACCGCCTTGCTGCGCGAGCTGACCAACCACCTGGAGACGGTGCGCGAAGAAGAGAAGCGCGCCATTGCCCGCGAGCTGCACGACAACATGGGCGCCTCGCTGACGGCCTTGTCGATGCATCTGGAGGGGGTCTACCAGATCCTCCCGCCGGATGAAAAGTGGGCCGACCGCAAGGTCCGCATGCAAGGCCTGATGAAGTCGCTGGTGGCCACCACACGGCGTATCCAGACCGAGCTGCGGCCCAATACCCTGGACCTGTTCGGCCTGAAGGCAGCGATCTCCGAACAGCTCGATGAACTGCACGAGCGCACCGGCATTGCCTGCCATGCCAGCCTGCCCGATGAAGACGTGGAGGTGGGACATGAAATGGAAATTGCCATCTACCGCATGCTGCAGGAAATGCTCAACAACGTGACCAAGCACGCCAAGGCCAGCAAGGTGGACGTGATCCTCGATATCGATGAAGACCACGTGGCGTTGACCGTGCGCGACGACGGTGTGGGCATTCCCGAAGAGCGCCGCGACAACCACAAGACCTACGGCCTGCGTGGCCTGCGCGAACGCGCCACCTTCTTTGGCGGCGAGGTCGATATCCGCTCCACGCCCGGCAAGGGCGCGCTCATCACCATCAGCTTGCCGATCCGGCCTGAGTTGGTGCCCAGCGAAGCCTGAAGCTGCAAAGTCGCAAGTCGTTTCATCCTGCAAAGCCGCCTCAGGGCGGCTTTGTGCTTCCTGGCGGGGCGCGACGCAAGCGCCATTTTCCTTCATCCCTTTTCGATTATTCCTACGCCGGAAAGGGCGAAGCGCTGATGGGCCGCGCCCAGGCTCATCGCTACCATGGACTCATCGTCGCAGGACCCGCAAGGGCGCGGCGAGGGCCGATGGACGGGCATGGCATTGCCCCGGCGTCGCGCCTCCATTTTTCCTTTATCAGGCAGTCCAACCCCTACAAGGAGCGATCATGAACAAGGATCAAGTCAAAGGTAGCTTGAAGGAAGCCGCAGGCAAGGTGCAGGAAAAGACCGGTGAGCTGACCGGCAACAAGAGCCAGGAGCTCAAGGGCGCTGCGCGCCAGGTGGAAGGCAATGTGCAGAAGACCTATGGCGATGCCAAGGAAGCCGCGAAGGACTAAGGCCGCGCCAGGCTGAGGTGGCTGTGTAGGAAAAGTCCTACACGAGAATCGGAAAGCGCTGATTTTGTGGCGCAGCAATTTCCGCGACCATGTGCGCAATGGTGTGATAGAGCCGCGAAACGCAAAAGAGTTCTCGACTTGTCACACAATTTTTTGCTCACCGCCAAGAAGGGACCCCTGAAAGGGCAGACCATGAAAAAAATAGTCGGTATTTGCATGCTGGCCGCCACCTCGGCCTTCGCCCCCCACGTTTTTGCAGACACTGCGCAGACGGCCACCAGCGCCTCGCGCTGGTCGGTCCCGTCGATGGACCGGCACATGCCGGTGGATGCAGCCCGTTTGCACAAGCAAGGGCAAAAGAAATTCCGATACATGGACATGGCCCAGGGCAAGCGCTCCCGGTCCCTGCACAATGCCGTACTGGTGTACGGTGCAGGCGGACGGGACCAGGCAAGCGCCACGGCGCCGGTCTATCGTGATCAGCAGGAGCCTGCGCAGCGACCGCGCGTGATCATGCGCCCGTCGACCTGAGCGGTCCCTTGTCCGGTGCAGCTTGCTCGCGCCGACTCAACTGGATAATGAGGAGAGCTTCATGAAAACAATTCAAAAACTGGCGGTGACTTCGCTGGCCATCTTCGCTTTCTCGGCAATGACCGGCTGCAGCAACATGTCGCAACGTGACAAGAACACCGCCATCGGCGCCGGCGCCGGCGCCGTGGGCGGCGCTATCCTGACGGGTGGCAGCGGCCTGGGTACCGTGGGTGGCGCAGCAGTGGGCGGCGTGATCGGCAACCAGGTGGGCAAGTAAGCCCAGCCCCCAAGGTTCTGCCAGAACGGGAACCTGACTTATCGACCTGATCGGCTGCGCTAGGGCGCGGGCGGGCCAGATGTCAAATGAATAACGCCGCGACGAAGCAATTCGTCGCGGCGTTATTCATGTCGGGCCGCAGGATCAGGAGTCGTCCTTCAGGCTGCGCTCATAATCGTCATGGATACGCTTGGCGCGTGCGGTATCGTCCTTGCGGGCTTGCTGTGCTTCGTGACGGCAGGCGGCGGCCTTTTTGCCCTTGAGTGACTTGCAGGCAGCCAGGGCTTCGGCGTAGGCCGCAGCAGTTTCCTGGTTCAGGTTGCGCAGGCGCGCCTTGGGCGTATCGTCGGCTTGGTACCAGCGTGCAGGATCCGGGCTAGCCTGAGGCGTATCAGCAGCGTGGACCGCAGCTGTGCTGGAGAGGCCCAGCGTGGCCAGGCAGGACAAGAGGACCGGGGCGAGGAGCTTTTTATTCATCTGCTTGGGACTCCATTCACGTTACGGAAACGGCATCCCTGCAGGATGCCCAAAAAGAACACGGCGCGGACGGTGACCAGGCACCGTGCGCGCCGTGCTCCCCCCGCAACCCGGATGTTATCAGGCTTGCGCGGTCACGGGCAGGATTGATCCTGCCTATATCTTCCCTAGCAACAGCAGGATCAGCAGGATGATGACGATGGTGCCAGCGATACCGCTGGGACCATAGCCCCAGTTGCGGCTGTGCGGCCAGGCTGGGATCACGCCCAGCAGGATCAGGATAAGGACGATGAGCAGGATGGTGCCGAGGGTCATGGACGTTCTCCTTTGTTATTGATGGGTACGTTGGCTCGCCAGGCGAGCGATAGTGCTGAAGCATCATAGGTCCGGCAGGCCCACCGCCACGATCAGCGTGCATCGCAAGATGCTGTAGGAGAACGCGGCAAGTGCAGGTAGGCGGGCGGCGCGGGCAATACCGGGGGACGCCGCCATCTTGGTGCATGGCACAAATGAAGTGCGCAGCACGCCCGCGCAGAGCGCGCGCACCACGCGGGCGCGGCCCCGCGCCAATTTCCTGCGAACCCCTGCGAGCCACTGCGGGCGCGGCTTTGCGCCGGTCCGTCGGCTACTGGCACGCTCTTTGCTGAAAGGTGGTCAGAGCGCAGATAGTGCGCAGCAGGTGTGACCAACGGCGGTCGCGCCGTCCAAGACAAAGGCGTCTTCCGGCAAGGGTCCTCCATGCTGGAACACGCCTTTTTTCATTGTTGGCTTCCGATAATTCGACACGCATGGGGAAGGTTGCTATGGAATTCAAGGCTCACAACAAGGCTCACGACGAACCAAAAGATGCGGCTGGGATGGCGCGCGGCGAGCAGGTGGATGGCAAGCGCCGCACCCTGATACAGGGCGCAGGCCTGGCCGCCACCGGCGCACTGGGACTGGCCGGCAGGGGCGCCTGGGCCGCGGGTTCGGACAAGCCCGAGAAGGAGGAGGTGAAGATAGGCTTCATTCCGCTGACCGACTGCGCCTCGGTGGTGATGGCCTCGGTGCTGGGCCTGGACAAGAAATACGGCATCAAGATCATCCCCAGCAAGGAAGCCTCCTGGGCCGGCGTGCGCGACAAGCTGACCAATGGCGAACTCGATGCGGCCCATGTGCTGTACGGCCTGATCTATGGCGTGCAGTTGGGCATCGGCGGCCAGAAGAAGGACATGGCCGTGCTCATGGGCCTGAACCACAATGGCCAGGCCATCACGCTGTCCAGGAAGCTGGCCGACAAGGGCGCCGTCGATGGCGCATCGCTCTACAAGCTGATGCAGACCGACAAGCGCGAATACACCTTCGCCCAGACCTTCCCCACCGGCACCCATGCGATGTGGCTGTATTACTGGCTGGCCGCCAATGGCATCAACCCGATGAAGGACGCCAAGGTCATCACCGTGCCGCCGCCGCAGATGGTCGCCAACATGCGAGTGGGCAACATGGATGGCTTCTGCGTGGGCGAGCCCTGGGGGCATCGCGCCATTGTCGATGGCGTGGGCATCACGGCCACCACCACCCAGGACATCTGGAAAGACCATCCCGAGAAGGTGCTGGGCAGCTCGCTGGAATTCGTCAAGAAGTATCCCAATACCTGCCGCGCCATGATGGCGGCCATCCTCGAGGCCAGCAAGTGGATCGACGCCTCGTTGACCAACAAGAACCGCATGGCCGAGGTGATCGCCGACAAGTCCTACGTCAACACCAGCAAGGACGTGATCGACCAGCGCATCCTGGGCCGCTACCAGAACGGCCTGGGCAAGACCTGGGATGATCCCAACTACATGAAGTTCTACGAGGATGGCCAGGTCAACTTCCCCTTCCTCTCCGATGGCATGTGGTTCATGACCCAGCACCGCCGCTGGGGCCTGTTGAAGAGCGATCCCGACTATCTCGCCGTGGCCAAGGCCGTCAACCAGATCGATCTCTACAAGCAAGCCGCCGCCATGACCGGCACGCCCCTGCCCAAGGACAGCATGCGCAGTTCCAGGCTCATGGATGGCGTGGTCTGGGATGGCAAGAATCCAGCGGCCTATGCGCAGTCCTTCAAGATCAAGGTGTAACAGGGGTAAGGACGGGCAGGGCAGGTCGGGCGCGCCCAGGCGCGCGCCTCACAACGAAGTGTCATCAGCAAGGGGAAAGCGATGAGTGCAGTCGTCGAAAGCATCATGGGCGAGAACGCCAAGCCTGCCGGTCCTGCCGGCAGCCACCCACCGGCCGCCGTCAACAGCCAGGCGCCGGCCTCGCCGCCGGCCGCCATCCCAGCACGCAGGGCCAAGAAGCGTCTGGCCAGTGGCGGACTTTTCATGCGCGTGGCGCCGCCCTTGCTGGGGTTGGCCCTGCTGGTGCTGGTGTGGCAGATCATCGCCTTGAAGACCAGCAGCTTCCCCACGCCGTGGGTGACGCTCAAGGAAGCCGGCGTGATGTTTGCCGATCCCTTCTATCGCAACAGTCCCAATGACCAGGGCATAGGCTGGAATGTGCTCGCTTCGCTGCAGCGTGTCGGCACGGGCTTTGGCCTGGCTGCCCTGGTCGGCATTCCGCTGGGCTTCGCCATTGGCCGGGTGGAGTTTTTGGCGCGCATGTTCGGTCCCATCATCAGTCTCTTGCGTCCCGTCTCACCGCTGGCCTGGCTGCCCATCGGGCTGCTGGTCTTCAAGTCCGCCAATCCGGCGGCGATCTGGTCCATCTTCATCTGCTCGATCTGGCCGATGATCATCAACACCGCCGTGGGCGTGCAGCGCGTGCCGCAGGATTACATGAACGTGGCGCGTGTGCTGAACCTGTCGGAGTGGAAGGTGCTGACCAAGATTCTGTTCCCCTCGGTCTTGCCCTACATGCTCACCGGCGTGCGCCTGTCCATCGGCACCGCATGGCTGGTCATCGTGGCCGCCGAGATGCTGACCGGTGGCGTGGGGATCGGCTTCTGGGTCTGGGACGAATGGAACAACCTGAACGTGCCCCACATCATCATCGCCATCGTCGTCATCGGCGTGGTCGGCCTGGTGCTGGAGCAATTGCTGGTGGCGCTGGCCAAGGCCTTTACCTATGAGCAGGTCAACAACTGAAGCAGGGGATGAACATGGACAACATCAACGGCAAATTCATCGACATCCACGGCGTGGAGATGCTGTTCCACACCAAGAAGGGCGTCTTCCATGCGCTGCGCGAGATCAACCTGACGGTGGCCAAGGGCGAGTTCGTGACGCTGATCGGCCACTCCGGCTGCGGCAAGTCAACGCTGCTGAACCTGATTGCAGGTTTGTTGAAACCCAGCGAAGGCGTACTGCTGTGCGCCAACCGCGAGATCGGCGGCCCGGCCCCGGAGCGCGCAGTGGTGTTCCAGAACCATTCGCTGCTACCCTGGCTGAGCTGCTATGAAAACATCTACCTCGGCGTAGAGCGCGTCTTCGGCGCCACGGAAAACCGCACCCAGCTGCGCGACCGCACCCGCGCCGCGCTGGCGCTGGTGGGCCTGAGCGCTGCCGAGAACAAGCGTCCTAATGAAATCTCCGGCGGCATGAAGCAGCGTGTGGGCATCGCCCGCGCCCTGGCCATGGAGCCCAAGGTGCTGCTGATGGACGAGCCCTTCGGCGCCCTCGACGCGCTGACCCGCGCTCACCTGCAGGATGAATTGCTCAAGATCGTGGCCAAGACCGACTCCACCGTGGTCATGGTGACCCACGATGTGGATGAGGCGGTGCTGCTGTCGGATCGCATCGTGATGATGACCAACGGCCCCGCCGCGACCATCGGTGAAGTGCTGGAAGTCAAGCTGGCGCGCCCGCGTGATCGCGTCGTGCTGGCCCAGGACCCGGAGTACGGCCAGTACCGCACCGCCGTGCTGGAGTTCCTCTACCGCAAGCAGGCCCACCCGGCGCGTGAGGCCGCCTGAGTTGTCCCCGGTGGTCTGATGCCTGCAGCAATCCAAGCCAGTCTGAAGGAGCATGTCATGTCCAGCCCTGCCGTGATCGAGGCCATGCCTGAGCAGGCCAGCAGCACACCGGAAGCGGCCCCGTTGTCGGGCGAAGTCTTTGGCGCCCTGATCAATCTTTCCGGACGGCGCCGTTTCACCTCGCAGCGCCTGGTGCTGTATGCGGTGCTGGCCGCACAGGGCCAGGCCGGAGCCTGCAGCACCGCGCGCGAAGCGCTGGCGCTGTTTCGTAGCGCCCACAGCGCCTTGCTCAAGCGCTCGGGCGACTTGCCGGGGGTGTTCTGTCCGGAGCTGGAGGAAGTCTATTTCGGACGCCGTGGCGGTGACGCCCGCATCACCGCCTTCGCCGAACTGGCGCAGCGCACGCTCAACGCCATCGAAGACAGGCTCAAGAGCGCGCCCACCCTGCTGGCCGAACTGGTGCAGGAGACCACGCCGCTGCTGGCCGTGCTCAACGAGATCACGGCGGTCTATGAGGCGCAGTCGAAGAAGCATGCGCAACTGATGCGCCACCAGTTGCGCGGCATCATGACCGACATCGAGACCATCGCCCGCGAAGCCAAGATGGTGGCCTTCAACGCCCGCATCGTCGCAGCCCGTTCCGGCCAGGCCGGCAAGGAATTCTCGGTGGTGGCCGGGGTGCTCTCCAGCATCACCGGCGAGATCGACGAGCTGGTCAAGCAAGCCCTGAGCGGCGCGGCGACGTAAGGACGCTTACTTCGCCGGTTGCTTGCACGCCGCCCACGCCACCAGCAGCCACGCCGCCAGGAAGCCCACGCCGCCAAAGGGCGTGATGGCGCCCAGCATGCGCGTGCCGGTCAGCGCCAGCAGGTAGAGGCTGCCGCTGAAGACGACGATGCCCGCCAGCATCAGCACACCGGCCCAGCGCAGCGCCGCCCCGCCCAGGCGCGGCATCAGCAGGGCCACCGCGATCATGCCCAGTGCATGCATGACCTGGTAGGTCACGGCGGTATGCCAGATGGCCAGCATCTCTTCGGAAATCATTTTCTTCAGACCATGTGCGCCGAAGGCGCCGCAGCCCACGGCGATGAACATGTTCAATGCGCCCAGGGCGATCAGGGTGCGTTCTTTCATGGTGTTTCCTTCCGGGTTGGAGCGGCTTCTGTTGGCACGGAAGCCAGGTTCAGGCTGGCGCAGGGGCTGGCGATCAGAGGGGAGGGCGGCAGCGCTCGTTTAGGGGATCAGTAGGTGCGCAAGGCCTTGCCGAGACGGTATTCGTGCCTGAGCACGAACTGCGAGCTGGCGATCAGCCCCGACAGGCCCAGGATCAGCTGCGTGAGCGTATCGGGCGGCAAGACCCAGACGCTGCCCGCCGGCGCCGCCACATTGGCCGCTGCGCTGATGACCGGCGCGGCCCAGGAGGCTTCTTCGCTCACATCCAGCAGGATCTGGCCTTCAGGGGTGGTATGCAGGTAGATCTCGCCGCCCAGTTCCAGCGTGAAGCAGATGCCCTGGCCGGCGTTGACGGTATTGATCTTGTGGCGGAACACCACCGCTTGCAGTTCACGGTTATAGGTATCGATCCAGGTTTCCACCTCGTGCACGTTCTGCAGCACGATCCAGGGACGCGGTGCGGGGATGGTATCGCCAGCGACGGCGTCTTCGGGGAAGAGGGGTTCGGGGGCTTGCTCGGACATGGTCTATGTGGAGCCGGGCTTGGGGCTGGGGCTCCGGGTGGGTAGGGGGAAGGCAGCAGTATATCGGATCGGGATACGGATCACTGCCGCTCGTACCTTTGGAGGAGCGCCAAAGCGCGTGGCTCCAGCTGGCGAAGGGTATTGGTGGCGCCTCCATCCTTGCGCCGCGCGCACGGATGGGGCGTTCATTTGTCCGCTTATCGGGTCAGGGCGAATTCTGGATAGGTGATCTGGGCGTCGCCTTCCTTGGTCATGAGGGCCAGGCCCAGGTCTTGCAGGAAGGCATATTCTCTTGGCGTGCCGCCCTCTTGTGTGCAGGTCAATGTCGTGGCGCTGCCAGGCAAGGAGCGGTGAATCTGGTTGGCAGGCACTGTTGCGCCCGTCGTGCAGGTTTTGCTGATGGTCACCGGTTTCGCTTTCGGGTCATTTGTCCTTTGTACGCTGCTGCGTACGTGGAAGGTCTGGCCGGGGTCCAGGGTGGCTGGCAAGGACAGCGAGAGTTCGGTCGCTGCCAGTGGCGGCATGGGCGCCTTGTTCAGGTAGATCTGCGAGCCCAGTTCGGCCAAGCCGGACAGCGAGATGCGTTCCACATAGGACGAGGTGGTGTAATGCTCGCGGACGTGCAAGAGACCCTCCACGTTGTCGATTTCGATGATCGTCTTGAAGGGTTTGCTTCCCCCGTAGGAGAGCATGGTGACGATCTTGCTGAAGCGCGGACGCCAGACCGAACCCTGCGGCGCAGCCGCATCGACGGCGGCGATGACATTGGCGGGTGGCTTGCCGAGAACGGCCGGCGGGGGCGGTGGAGCAGGGAGTTCATCGGGCCCGAGATCGGGGCGTTCGGTCTTGAGTACCTGGGCGCTGACGCTGCCTTGCAAGGAGCAGGAGACGCGCGTGGCGTTCTTGTTGTTCTCCATGGGCTCCACGATGAAGGCACGTTCGATGGTATTGGCTGTAGGGACCGTGCCGGACCCGGTATGGACGGCACGCCAGCCCGAGTTGCCCGACCTGAGTTCGGTGCGCGCATAATCCGAGCCGCTGCCGCGCAGCCGGTCGGCGTCGCTGACCAGAGGACGTAGATTGCCGATGACGTTTTCGACGCTGCCCTCCACGACAAAGCCCCAGTAGTAATAGTGGCCCAGCTCCTCCATATCGCTGATCTCATCGAAATAACCGAGCAGCTTCAAGCCGCCGACGGTAATGGCCGGGTTGAAATCGACATGGTTGGCGGGAGCGTTCTTGCGGTCCTTGACTTTGATCCAGGCGATACCGTCCTTGCGTTCCACAGGCCCTATCGCCTGCTGGGTTGCTGTATCGCTGGCCAGGGCGCTGAAGAAGCTGCTGTTGCAGCGGGTGAATTCACGCAGGGTGTTCTCGGCCATTTGCGCTAAGGCTGGCGGGGCTAGCAGGCTGAAGGTGGCCATCAGTACTGAGGCCGCAAAAATGAAGCGTTTGGATGATGCAGACACGATGTTCTCTCCCCGGATGGGTTGTTGCTTTATGGAAATTCAAAACCTTACCGGATGAGAACGTGTTTTGCAATTGCTTGCACTATCTCGGATTGCGCACCATTGATCTATAGGTTTCAACGGGGCGGTCAGTATGTGTAGTTAACAAAATACACTTAACAAAAAATCAAATTCATATATCCATGAAATGCCCGTTCCCAATCATCAGTCGATCATGCTCCCTCTTCTCTGTTTAGCCGGCGTCTACGCGATCAAGAAAATCGATTCTGATTACTTCGACGGTGAGTAGCCCGTCCTTGATCTAGCGAAAGCTGTTGGCTGGCTTACCGAGTGTTGTATTTCGGTTTGCTATTAGAAGCAACGCACTTTGCAAATGCTTCATATTCAAGATATGCGACCCAGCCCATTTTAATGAGGTCTTGTTTGGATGGAGATACAACATTACATTCGATTGGCATTGCGGCGACAAACAGCTTTTTGTCCCACTGGTCGTAATGTTTGAGGTCGTCGAAAACGGCGTTGCCGCCACTATGCCCAGGTGTGCCTCGAATTGAGTTAAAGAACTGCTGCCAGCGCCCTATCAATCCCTGACGTGAATTGGTCATGCCGATATATGAAACATCTTTCCAGTCTGGTAATGATCCGGCTAGGTTCTTTTTTGTGATTGAGAGAAGGTAAATTCCCGGCATTTCAGACAGAGGAATATCCTTTCGATCCTCCCAAGAAAACCATGGGCAGAACTTCATTCTAGGGACTTTAATAGATCTCACAGAATTTCCTCTGCCTAATATTTGCGCCAATAAAAAATTAACCGATTATTTCAGTTTTTCCTTCTGACCGATTGCCCCGCACTTTAAACACTTCCCTGTTTTGAAACACTGATTTGAGCAAGGAGCTCCAGGAAGCCTATGGAGAAGTCATGCTGGAGCTGCGCGCCGGAAAAAATTGGCGTCCCTGTTGGGCGAGAATGCCCCGACCCAGTGACTGAAAGCTCTTGCTATTCACCTTCGAAATAGTCGGAGTCGATCTTTTTTATTTCATAGAGGCCGACTTGGGCGACGCCGACGTTGTGGTCGACCATCAGCTTTGCGAGTTGTCGTCCATCCAGCAAGATTATCTTGGAGCTGATGATGTTTGTGTATTCTTCAGCTTCACTTGAAAAGCTCGATGTCGTAATGAACACCCCTTTGTTTGCACGTTGTCCTTGGAGTGCACCCGCAAACTTCTGAATTTCTGGTCTGCCGACCGTTCCTTCCCATCGCTTCGCTTGAACGTAAATGACGTCGAGGCCCAAGCGGTCCTCTTTAATAATGCCGTCAATTCCGCCATCGCCGCTCTTTCCGACAGCACTCGCGGCATCCTGCCGAGAGCCCCCGTACCCCATGGACACCAGAAGATCAATGACCAGCCGTTCAAAAAAGGCAGGCGACATGGACCTCACCTGATCCAGGAGTTCTGCCTCAAGATTGCTGCGGAGGGTTTGGTAGGCAGCAGCCAAAGCATCTTCCGGAGTCTGGTCAGTGCTTGCTACTGTAGCGTTTGGAGCATCTGGTGTGTCGACCTCCTTCGTTCTTCGCCGCACTTGGAACTCACGGAACTCTTGGTATCGGCGCAGAAACTCGACATCGATTTTTACCGGTGGCTTAGATAACAGGTCGCTACCTCGTTCAGTGATCTGAAGTACTCCCCGTTTTGCCGATTGAAGTAGCCCTGCTTGTTTTAAATAAGTTCTTGCCCATCCGGCTCGATTATCGAAGAGTGGGGCGGTGCCACTTGGAAGCATTTCCGCACGTTGCGCATCGGTGAGGGAAAACTCGTCGGCTAACTGCTCTACCAGATCTCTGAATCGATGCTCTTTAGTATCGCCTGTTAAGCGAAGGAGGGGGAGCATGATCGACTGATAATCGGGAATGGTCATTTGTGAATATTATTGGGTTTGATTTCTAATCAATTGTAGCAGTGCTCTCTGCTCCCCCTCCGGCTCTTCATTGCCATCGCTAGAGCATGAGGCTTGGGTATCCATATGAGAATTCTATGCTGCGGACGGGCCCAGTCTCGCTCTCAGTAGCTGCACCGAATCGGCCGGAGCTCTGGGTATTCCAGTACCAAAATATCAGGTCCATAGAAGTCATGATGAACGGAGGGAGGAGGGAGCTGGATGCCTCGATGTCGCGCCAGATGGCGGATCACTAGCAAGCAAGCCGATAAGGAAAAACAAAAAGGGCTCCAGCGAACTGGAGCCCTTCTCATGTACTGCTGAATTTCTGGTAGGCCGTGCGGGACTCGAACCTGCGACCAACGGATTAAAAGTCCGCTGCTCTACCAACTGAGCTAACGACCCGAAAGACCGCTATTATAGGCAAACGCTATTGGCGCTGTCAACACATAGCCGCATGGTGATCACGGTCCCGCATCACCCGCCCAGGCAGCGCCTCTGCCAGCCCCTTACTTCAGCGACGCCATCCGTTCCTTGCCGGTCTGCGCGGCAGGGGTGTTGGGATACTTGGCGATCAACTGTTCCAGCGTCTTCTTGGCGGCGGCCTTGTCTTTCAGCTCAGCCTGCGAGCTGGCGATGTTGAGCAGGGCGTCAGCGGCCTTGGGATTGTCCGGATAGTTCTTCACCACCACCTGCTGCGCGGCAATGGCGCCCTTGTAGTCGCGCTGGGCGTACAGGGAATTGCCTTGCCAGTATTGCGCCGAAGGGGCGTAGCCGGACTGCGGATAGCGCTTCAGGAAGTCGGCAAACGCATTGGCCGCTCCCTTGTAGTCGCCACCCTTGAATTGCGACAGGGCCGCGTCATAGGCCTGCTGTTCGGAAACGCCCACGGCCACGGTCTGGCCATCCACTTGCACCTGCTGCGGCTCGAGCTTGCGCAGGCGTGCGTCCAGGTCGACGTAGAAATCCTTCTGACGTTGCTGGGCGTTGGTAATCTCGTTGGTCAACACTTCGATCTGGCCGCGCAGGGCCGCAATCTGCGATTGCAGGTTGTCGTTGCGATCGGAAAGCGTCAGGACACTGTTCTTGTCAGCCTTGTTGGCGACGTCGCGTTGCAGGGCTTCGATCTTGGACCGGATGTCCAGGATGGCCTTGCGCGCCTCGTCATCATCAAACAGGCCGGCACGGGCGGTAAGCGGTAAGAAAGCCGTGGCGGCCAGCAGAGCCGCCACGGTTACCGATTTCAGTTTGAAAGCGGTATGCATGACAATCACTGGTAAGCGATGTCAGCGCGACGGTTCTCGGCGTAGGACGCTTCATCCTGGCCCAGTGCCTTCGGCTTTTCCTTGCCGAAGGAAACCGCTTCCACCTGTGCGTCGGACACGCCCAGCAGCACCAGCGCCTTGCGGACGGCTTCAGCACGCTTCTGACCCAGGGCCAGGTTGTATTCTGCGCCACCGCGATCGTCGGTGTTGCCCTGGATGATGACCTTGCGATCCTTGTGCGCCACCAGGTACTTGGCGTGGTTCTCGATCACGGTACGGTATTCCGGCTTGACGGTGTAGCTGTCGTAGTCGAAGTACACGCTACGCTTGGCCAGCACGCCTTGCGGGTCGTTCAGCGGATCCACGGAGCCGGCGTTGACGGTGCCCACGGTACGGGTGTCAGCGCCGTTGCTTGCGCCGGTCTGCACGGGCGCGTTGGCCTTGTCGTCCAGCTTGGTCGACGAGCAGGCGGCCAGCAGAACAGCGCTGGAGACGATGAGAGCGAAGGTACTGATAGTGCGCATTTTGGATTTCTCCTTGTCGTGATGAAAGCAATACTGAATGGTTTTGTTGGACTTCTTTATTTCATGAACGGACCCCAGGTCGGCTCCCTGATATCGCCGGCCTGCGTCGTCAGACGCTGTTTGATGCGGCCATCGACGGAGACGACGGCCAGGGATCCGCGACGACCTGCTTCCGTCGCGTACATGATGTATTTGCCGTTGGGCGCAAAGCTGGGCGACTGGTCGCGGCTACCGTCGGACAGACGGATCTCCTGGCCATTGGTCAGGTCCAGTGCATACAGCTGGAACTGGCCATCGCGGCGCGAGATGAAGGCCAGCGTCTTGCCATCGGGCGAAATGCGCGGGCTGATGTTGTAGCTGCCGTTGAAGGTCACGCGCTGGGGCGAGCCGCCATCCAGGCCGACCTTGTACACCTGCGGGCCGCCGCTGCGGTCGCTGGTGAAGTAGATGCTGCCGCCATCGGGCGAGAACTGCGGTTCGGTATCGATGCCGGCGCTGTTGGTCAGGCGACGCAGGCCCGAACCGTCGGCATTGATCACGTAGACCTGGGTGAGACCGTCGCGGGTCAGGGCCACGGCCAGGCGCGAGCCGTCCGGCGACCAGGCGGGGGCGGAGTTGCTGCCCTTGAAGTTGGCCACGATGGAGCGCTGGCGGGTTACCAGGTTCTGGATGTAGACCACGGGCTTCTTCATCTCGAAGGAGACGTAGGCGACCTTGGTGCCGTCAGGCGACCAGGACGGCGAGATGATGGGCTCGTTGGAGCGCAGCGCCACCTGGGTGCCTTCACCGTCGGCGTCAGCCACTTCCAGGCGGTATTCGCCGCCGGACTTGGTCACGTAGGAGATGCGGGTGGAGAAGATGCCGGGAATGCCGGTCAGCTTCTGGTAGATGTCATCGGCGATCTTGTGCGCGGTCAGGCGCAGCAGTTGCGGCTGGGCGCCGATGGACAGGGCCGAGAGCTGGCTCGACTGGACCGTATCGAAGAGGCGGTAGCGCACGTCGAAACGGCCATCGGCCAGGCGCGTGACGCTGCCCACGGCCAGGGCGTTGGCGCCGCGCTTTTGCCAGTCGGCATAGTTGACGGCCGAGGAGTCCGAGAGTGCATCGCCATTGTCGATGAGCTTGAAGACGCCGCTGCGGGCCAGGTCCGCCTTGACCACCGAGGTGATCTGTTGCGGCGCCGACTCTTCACCGGGGAAGGCGGTGATGGCGATGGGAATCTGGGAGGCACCCACGCCGGTGATCTCGAAGCGGATCTGCGCCTGCGAGGCCGGGGCGAAGGACAAGCCGGCCACGGCGGCGGCCGTGGCGGCGAGGCTGGTCAGGTAACGGGCTTTAATCATCGTCTACTGATCTTTCGGATAATGGGTGAAAGTGAAGCTGGACGGCACCTTGTTGTCGGTGTCCGGCGGGAACGGCTGCGACTTCATGACTGCCGTACGCACCGCTTCATCAAAGCCGGGGACGCCCGAAGGCTTGTTCACGCGCACGCTGCGCACGGTCCCGTCCGGGAACAATTCGACAGTGTACTCCCCAGCAGGGTTTCCGCTCACGCCACTGTTGTCGAAGACCGTGTTGCTGCGGATCTTGGCGCGCAACTTGTTGGCGTAGTTGGGGCTGCCCTTGGGACCTTGCGACTTCTCGGCCGTGCCCGTGCCGCCGGTGGCGCTGGTGGCCTGGCCCATCATGCGTTTGAGGTCTTCCTGGCGACGTGCTTCAGCGGCCTTGGCGTCGGCGGCAGCCTGCTGCTGCTTCTTCTTGTCGGCAGCCTGCTTCTCGGCGTCGGCCTTCTTCTTGGCCTCGTCTTCCTTCTGTTTCTCTTCCTTGAGCTTCTTCTGCTTGTCGGCTTCGAGCTTTTCCTTCTTCTCGCGCTCGGCCTTCTCCTTCTCAGCCTTTTCCTTCTCAGCCTTGAGCTTTTCGGCCTTTTCCTTTTCCAGTTTCTCCTGCTTTTCCTGTTCTTCCTTGCGCTTCCTTTCCTTCTCCTTCTGCAAGGCGATATCGGGCTTCTCGACCTTGGGTTCGTCGATCACCTTGGGCGGGACAGGCTTGGGTTCCGGTTGCGGTTGCGGCTTGGGCGGCTCGACCACGGGCTGCGGTTGCGGCTCGGGCGGGGTGGGCAGCGGGGCGGCTTCCTTGTATTGCGGATCCCAGATCTCGGCTTCCACCGTCAGCGGTGTTTCGCTCTGCCAGCGGATGCCGATCCAGAAGAACAGGAACAAGGCCACGTGCATCACCAGCGCCAGCGTGATGGCGCGCCAGCGGCCGGGAGCCTTGGGGATGTTGTAGGGTGCGTTATCGCTCATATCACTCGGGTGTGCGCTTACTTGGTGGCCAGGCCGACCCGCGCAATGCCCTGTTTCTTGGCTTCCGAGATCACTTGCACGACCTCGTCATACTTGATGTCCTTGTCAGCCGAGATCATCACGGCCAGCTCGGGATTGTCATCGTGCAGCTTGCGCAGGCGCTCCGACAGGTCGGTCTTGCCAGTCACCGTCTCGGCCTTCTTGCCGCCGCTCTTAGGGCCATTGATGCGGATGGTGGCCTGGCTGTTGGGCTTGAGGGCGATCTCGATATAGTCCGAAGGCGGTTGCGTGGACTTGCCCGCCGTGGGCAGGTTGATCACGCTGGGGTTGGTGATGGGCGTGGCCACCATGAAGATGATCAGCAGCACCAGCATCACGTCGATGTAGGGCACGACGTTGATTTCTGACTTGAACTTGCGGGGACGGCCCCCGCGCATTGATGACCCAGCCATTAGCGTGCCTGACGTTGCAAGATGTTGGAGAACTCTTCGATGAAGCTTTCGAAGCGGATCGCCAGACGGTCGATGTCGTGCGAATAGCGGTTGTAGGCGACCACGGCCGGAATGGCGGCGAACAGGCCAATGGCGGTCGCAATCAGCGCTTCGGCAATGCCGGGAGCAACGGCGGCCAGGGTGGCCTGCTGCACATTGGCCAGGCCGCGGAAGGCGTTCATGATGCCCCAGACGGTGCCGAACAGGCCCACGTAGGGCGAGACCGAACCGACCGAAGCCAGGAAGGCCAGGTGCGATTCCAGTGCATCCATTTCGCGCTGGTAGGCCGCGCGCATGGCGCGGCGGGCGCCATCGAGCAGCAGGCTGGGATCGACGGCGCCGCCACGGGCCGCCACCGACGCCTTGGCCTTGGTGAATTCACCCATGCCGGCCTGGAAGATGCGTTCCAGCGCGCCGCCGGCACCACCGGCCTTGCGGCGGTTGGACAGGGCGTCCTGGTACAGCGCCGAGAGGTTGCCGCCGGACCAGAAGACGCGTTCGAATTCCTCGGTCTGCACGCGGGCGGCGCGGATGGTGAACATCTTGCGGAAGATGTAGGTCCAGCTGATGATCGAGGCCGACAGCAGCAGCAGCATCACCAGTTGCACCAGGACGGACGCGTTTGCGATCAGCGAAATGAAGGACAGGTCTTGTGTGACATTCATGGGAAAGTGTGGCGGCTTGGAGGCGGCGTTTGGATGGAAAGTCGAGAGTTAAAAATCTTTTGTTCAGTGAGCCTGCGGGCGATACGAAACAAAAGACGGTAAATAGAGACAGAAGTTTTCCCTGCGGCAGATCGTCCCAGCTGGCGAGAGGGGCCTGCAAGCAGGCGCGAATCTCTGAGCCATAAAGGCTCGGATGAGCTTTTCCGTTGACATCATGTGGTCTTCTTGAGGCAAGTCAGCAGTTCGTCAGGAATCGGGCGCGGCCGGAACGTGGCCTGGTCCACGCAGACGACGGTGATGCTGCCGCGGGCCAGCAGCCTGGGTTCGCCGTCCCCCGACGGCAGGCGCCAGGCCTCCTGGATGAATTGCATGGAGGCATTTCGAAGTTTTTCGACCACGACGGTCAGGCGGAGTTCATCGTCCAGGCGGGCCGGCGAGAGGTAGTCGACGTTGGTGTTCTTGACCACGAAGATGGCGCCGGTGGTCGCGGCAAGCTGCTGTTGCTGGAAGCCGAAGGAGCGCAGCCATTCGGTGCGGGCGCGCTCGAAGAACTTCAGGTAATTGGCGTAGAAGACAACGCCACCGGTATCTGTATCTTCGTAATAGACCCGGATCTTCCAGTCGAATGGACTACTGGCGGCACTCATATGCTTCTTGTTATTGGGAAATCTGCTGTGGCAGCGGAAATGGAGACAGAGGAAAAAGGATCAATCAATATTGCACTATTGCAATCACGCCCGTGACGACCGCAGACTTCTTGCGGCAGTCAGCAGGAAAGCAGGAAAGGGCAGAAGAGGCGTTCCTGCGGCACCGTGGCGGTTCCGGCAAAAACGCCATTCTACCTCATCCCTTATTGTTTGCGCTTGATGTTGAAGGGGCTGAAGCCCTGGCAGGTCGGCATCAGCTCCATGTAGTTGATGTTCACATGGGCCGGCATGGTGGCGACCCAGAAGGCTGCTTCCGCGATATCGTCTGCCGTCAGGGGCGTGGTGCCTTCGTAGACCTTGGCCGCTGCGCCGTCGTCGCCCTTGAAGCGCACGTTGGAGAACTCGGTGCCGCCGCACAGGCCGGGGGCCAGGTTGGTGGCGCGCACGCCGGTGCCGACCAGGTCGGCGCGTAGGTTCAGCGTGAACTGGTCAACGAAGGCCTTGGTCGCGCCGTAGACGTTGCCGCCCGGATACGGATAGGCGCCGGCCACCGAACCCAGGTTGATGATGGTGCCGCGGCCGCGCTTGACCATGTCGGGCAGCAGGGCGTGGGTGATGGTAACCAGGCCCTTGACGTTGGTGTCGATCATGGTTTCCCAGTCCGACAGCGCCACTTCATGGGCTGGGCCCAGGCCCAGCGCCAGGCCGGCATTGTTGATCAGGACGTCGACTTCCTTCCAGGCGCCGGTGAGGCTGGCCAGGCCGGTCTCGATGGAGGATTTGCTGGTCACGTCCAGCACCAGCGGCAACACCTTGTCGGCGCCCAGTTCCTTGACCAGGTCGTCCAGGCGCTCCTTGCGGCGGCCGGCGGCGATGACCTTGTGGCCATTGCCGGCGAATTTGCGCGCCATGGCGGCGCCGAAGCCTGCGGTTGCTCCCGTAATCAAGACGACCATCTCTTCAATCTCCTGTTGGTGTGGCGATGTGGCGTGGAACCGGCGCAGCCGGAAAGAAAAGGGAATTGTAGCCCAAAGCCGCTTTTTACGAGGGCGGGCTCGCTTTTCCCGCTGGTTTCGCTGGCATGGCGGGGTGTTGTCAGGACCGCAGGGTTCTTGCCCAAATCGCCTCGTTTCACTACAATGCGCTGACCATTTCGTCTCACGTGACTGGCGAAACGCCGGCAAAAGCCGGCCAAGATGGGGATCCATCGGGAAGCGTGAGATTTCAACAGCCGTGCGCCTGGGCAGCCGAATGGACAGTACGACTGAGGCTGCCCGCAATCCCATTCTATTTTCTGGCCCTCATTCGATTTCGGAAGTCGAGCTACCGGCATGTCCGCATCCTGCCGGTGACGCGATCTTCGGCCGCAGCTCATCAATTTGGAGAAATACCATGTTTGACAAGAACCAGACTCTCGCGAAAGTCGATCCCGACCTGTGGTCTGCCATCCAGAAGGAAAACGCACGCCAGCAGGATCACATCGAGCTGATCGCTTCTGAAAACTACACCTCGCCGGCCGTCATGGAAGCGCAAGGTTCGCAACTGACCAACAAGTACGCCGAAGGCTATCCGGGCAAGCGCTACTACGGCGGCTGCGAATACGTGGACGTGGCCGAGCAACTGGCCATCGACCGCTTGAAGGCCCTGTTCGGCGCCGAAGCCGCCAACGTGCAGCCGAACTCCGGCTCCCAGGCCAACCAGGGCGTGTTCTTCGCCATGTTGAAGCCGGGCGACACCATCATGGGCATGTCGCTGGCAGAAGGCGGCCACCTGACCCACGGCATGGCGCTGAACATGTCGGGCAAGTGGTTCAACGTGGTTTCCTATGGCCTGAACGACAAGGAAGAGATCGACTACGAGGCCATGGAGCGCCTGGCCCGTGAGAAGAAGCCCAAGCTGATCATCGCTGGCGCCTCGGCTTACTCGCTGCGCATCGACTTCGAGCGCTTCGCCAAGATCGCCAAGGAAGTCGGCGCCTACTTCATGGTCGACATGGCCCACTACGCCGGCCTGATCGCCGCTGGCGTCTATCCGAACCCGGTGCCCTTCGCCGACTTCGTCACCTCGACCACCCACAAGTCCCTGCGCGGCCCGCGCGGTGGTGTGATCCTGATGAAGGCCGAGCACGAGAAGGCCATCAACTCGGCCATCTTCCCGGGTATCCAGGGTGGTCCGCTGATGCACGTCATCGCGGCCAAGGCCGTGGCCTTCAAGGAAGCGGCTTCGCCGGAATTCAAGGCCTATCAGCAGCAAGTGGTGAAGAACGCCGACGTGCTGGCCAAGACCCTGATCAAGCGCGGCCTGCGCATCGTCTCCGGCGGCACCGAGTCGCACGTGATGCTGGTGGATCTGCGCCCGAAGGGCCTGACCGGCAAGGAAGCCGAAGCCATCCTGGGTTCGGCCCACATGACCTGCAACAAGAATGGCATCCCCAACGATCCGGAAAAGCCGTTCGTGACCTCGGGCATCCGCCTGGGCAGCCCGGCCATGACCACCCGTGGTTTCAAGGAAGCCGAAGCCGAGAAGGTCGGTAACTTCATCGCCGACGTGCTGGACAACCCGCATGACGCGGCCACCATCGAACGCGTCAAGGCCGAGGTGAAGAAGCTGACCGACGCTTTCCCGGTCTACGGCTGAATCCCGGCCTGAGCCCAGGCAGGCCGGCGCAGTGCCGTCGCGCCAGCTTGCCGGGGCAGCTCGATGTATTACCGGAAGGCGCCCGTTGTTGCGGGCGCCTTCGCGTATCTGCCTCTCGGTACACTGGATTGACCGGCGCGTTGGTGTCATCGTGCCTACCCCGGTGCCGCTGCCGGCAGGGCGGATCTGGTCAGGTCTGATCTGATCTGATCAGTCCGTCACGAAGTGCGAGGGCGCCGCCCTCTTTGTCTAGTCCAAGGGATTTATCGCCGCCATGAAGTGCCCATTCTGCAATCACGAAGACACCCCGGTGCTGGACACGCGCCTGTCCGAAGACGGCCACTCCATCCGCCGTCGTCGCCGCTGCGGCAATTGCGACAAGCGCTTCACCACCTATGAGCGCATCGAGCTGACCTTGCCGGTGATCGTCAAGAAGAATGGCAGCCGTACCGAGTTCGATCCGGCCAAGCTGCGCGGCAGCCTCATGCTGGCCTTGCGCAAGCGCCCGGTGTCCGCCGAGGCGGTGGACATGGCGATCCAGAGCATCCAGGACAAGCTGCTGCAGAGTGGTGAGCGGGAAGTGATGTCGGGTCAGATCGGCGAGCTGGTCATGCGCGAACTGAAGCGCCTGGACAAGATCGCCTATATCCGCTTTGCCTCGGTGTACAAGAGTTTCGAGGACGTCGCCGAATTCCAGGACGCCATCGCCGAGGTAGGGCAGGAGCGCAAGGGCGCCAAGCGACGCGACGATTAGCGTGCGCGGAACCCATCAATGAGAGAAGCGCACCCTTCTTGCGGTGCGCAGGCATAAAAAAAAACGGCTGCATATGCAGCCGTTTTTCTTGAATCAAGCCCCGCCTGTGCCGCTGTGCCGGCATCCTGAACCTGACGGTTCAAGTTGGTTGCAGTAGTTCAATTTCGGGTTCATCGGACTAGCGACGCTCACGCCCATCAAACGATCCCACAACCTATGCTCGTAAATGGTTCAAGGAATATATGGCAATCGCGAACACGGCAGGAGTACGAAGTCTAACGCATTCGCTGCCACGATCCAAGGCCTGTGTGAATTTTTCCCCGAGGATTTTGTAACTAGAACCTATTGAACCTATTGATGAAATGGGTTCTGGTTTTTCCTGCACGTCGCACCATGAAAAAATGGCTGCCCAGGGCAGCCATTTTGCATCGCCGATACCGATACTGACACCGGATGTCGCTGATGGGTCAGAACAGTTTTTCCTGCGGGGCAAGCGCCTGATCGACCACCTCGGTGATCGTGGCGATCTGCTGCTGCCACTGGGCCAGGGTCATGCCGGCGAACGGACCTTCATTGCGTTGCATGCTCAGCAACTCGGCAGCGATGCCCAGGCCCGCCATCACGGCAATGCGGTCGGTGCCCTTGATGCGCCCGGCGTCGCGGATGGCGCGCATCTTCTGGTCGAGATAGGCGACGGCGTGGTGCAGGGCGGCCTGTTCGCCCTCCTGGCACGCCAGGGTATAGGACTGGCCCATGATCATGGCCTGGATCTGGATGGTGCTCATGCGGCCTCCTCATTGGCGGGCGCCGCTTCTTCCTCGGCCACCGGCAATTGCGCCAGGACGGCAGAGACGCGCCGGTAGGCTTCGTCCACGCGGTGGTTGAGCGTGGCGTTGTCTTCGGAAAGTCCTTTGACTTTCCGGCGCAGCTCGGCGTTTTCCTCGCGCAGGCGTTGCGCCAGTTGGGCCAGCTGGGAGACTTTTTCAGCCAGTTGCAGGAATTCGGAACTCATGTGTTGAATGTTCGCAGGATGGGAATTGTGCTGACCGGCCTTATCGGTGTGGTCAGCAATCTTCAATTATAAGCCCATTGCACCGCGCCCAGAACAAGAAGGGACGCCAGGGCCGGCCGGAAGAGCTTGGTCCACGGTCAGCCGCATTGGTTCCTCCCGGATGCTGACGCGATGTCGCTCACTCGCCCCTGCGCACTGCCTGGCCATGCAGGCGCATATAGCCCTGCTGCAGCACGAAGTTGTCGAAGGCGGTCAGCAGCGGGTGGTATTTCTCGCTGTTGCGCTCCAGTTGCATCAAGGCATAGCCCACGGCTTCCAGCGTCGAGAGTTGTTCGGGCTTGTGCGATTTGCGGATGGTGTAGCGCGAGGCCGGCGTGTCGGACAGCACCAGGCGGGGCAGGGTTTGCAGGATGGGGTTCTCGAAGAGCATCTTGCGGCTTTTGCGCCAGGTGCCGTCGAGGATCACCAGGCGCACGCGCTGGAATTGCTCCTGTCCTTCCACCCTCATCGTGCGCGCGTCGAAGTAGGTGGTGGCCGAGGTGCTGGCGTCGTCCGTATAGAGCAGCACCGGATGGACCTTCTCGCTGGGGCTGACGTTGCGCAGCCGGGAAGGGCCATGCAGGAGCGCCTCCAGTTCGTCCGTGTCGAAGACCGAGCCGACCACCAGCTTGCTGGCCGGCAGGCTCAGGTGCAGCAGGCGCACGCTGTTCTTGGCATTGCCCACTTCCAGGGGATGTTGCAGGATCAGCACGTCGAACGCATGGTCGATGGGCGAGGTCCAGTGGCAGATGCAAGCCGTCATGGCGCGCTGGCAGATCGGGCAAAGCAGTCTGCGGGACGCGGGTTGAGCGTGTTGATCGAGCGGGGAAACCAAAATGATGGGCCTTCTTTAGGGTGCGCAATGGTTCATCTTGCTGCCGGCGAGCCCCTATTTGCGCTTTTCAGGCCACCGGCACGACAGTTCATCTCGGTAGGCTAGATTGATCCCTGCATCGTTCGACGTCAATCGACATTAAGCGAAGATACTCTCGATTTTTAGGGATATTGAAATGCAATTTTAACCAGAGTGAAGGCCGGCCCTTGTCGACGTCAATCGTTTGATACAAGCTGTAAGGCTTTGTTGACGCATAACACGCCTCACCCCTTACACTTTGAGATAATCTTCCCGTCCTCCGAGCCAGCGGGCCAGATGACGATCGACGATGTCCGGGGCGTGCTGGAGCAGCGCCTGGGCCGTATCGCGCGCCTTTTCCACCAGCCACTGGTCGGTGGCCAGGTCGGCGAAGCGCAGCATGGCTTCACCCGACTGGCGCGCACCGAGGAATTCGCCGGGGCCGCGGATGTCCAGGTCGCGCCGGGCGATCTCGAAGCCGTCCGTGGTTTCGCGCATGGTGGCCAGGCGCTGTTTGGCCGTGCCGCCCAGCGGCCCCTGATAGAGCAGCAGGCACACGCTGGCCGCCGATCCCCGTCCCACCCGCCCGCGCAACTGGTGCAGCTGCGACAGGCCGAAACGTTCGGCATGTTCGATCACCATCAGCGACGCATTGGGCACATCCACGCCCACCTCGATGACCGTGGTGGCCACCAGCAGATGAATGGCGCCCCGGCTGAAGCCTTCCATGACCATCTGTTTTTCCACCGGTTTCATGCGGCCATGCACCAGGCCGATCTGCAGGTCGGGCAGGGCGGCCGAGAGCGCCGCATGGGTGTCGGTGGCGGTCTGCAACTGCAGCGCCTCGGATTCCTCGATGAGCGGACAGACCCAGTAGATCTGCTTGCCTTCCAGCGCGGCGGCATGGACCCGTTCGATCACCTCGTCCCGGCGGTTCTGGTCGATCACGCGCGTGACGATGGGTGAGCGGCCTGGCGGCAGTTCGTCGATCACCGATACTTCCAGATCGGCGTAATAGGTCATGGCCAGGGTGCGCGGGATGGGCGTGGCCGACATCATCAACTGGTGCGGCACGGCCGGCGAGTCGTGATCGGCCGGGTTGAAGCTCTTGTTGCGCAAGGCCAGCCGCTGGCCGACGCCGAAGCGGTGTTGCTCGTCCACGATCACCAGCCCCAGGTTCTCGAATTGCACCGTGTCCTGGATCAGCGCGTGGGTGCCGATGACCAGCCGTGCCGCGCCGGACTCGATGTGCGCCAGCGCCTCGGTCTTTTCCTTTTTCTTCTGGCTCCCGGAAAGCCAGGCCACGCCGACATCGAGCGGCTCCATCCAGGCAGCGATCTTGCGGAAATGCTGCTCGGCCAGGATTTCAGTGGGCGCCATCAGCACCGCCTGGCAGCCGCTGTCGATGGCCTGCGCCGCCGCCAGCGCCGCCACCACCGTCTTGCCGCTGCCTACGTCGCCCTGCAGCAGCCGCTGCATCGGGAAGGACTGGCGCAGGTCGGCGCGGATTTCTTCCAGGACGCGCTGTTGCGCCCCGGTCAGCTGGAAGGGCAGGAGCCTGGTCAGTTCCTCGGTAATGCGTCCAGTCACCGGCAGCGCGCGCGCGCTCTTGGCGCGGCGCGCCGCCTGGGCGCGCTTGAGCGAGAGCTGCTGGGCCAGCAGCTCGTCGAATTTCATCCGTATCCAGGCCGGGTGGGATTTCTCGATGAGCGCATGTTCATCCACGTCCGGCGGCGGGTTGTGCAGCAGGCGCACCGAAGGCTCGAAGGCGGCCAGGTTCAGCGTGGCCAGCATCGAGGGCGGCAGCGTATCGCTCCAGTCCAGCCGGCTCATGGCGTTGGCAATGGCCTTGCGCAGGTAGGCCTGGGACAGGCCCTCGCCGGCCGGATAGACGGGGGTGAGCACGTCCGGCAGCGGCGCGCCCTCGTTGACCACCTTGTAGGAGGGATGGACCATCTCCGCGCCGAAAAAGCCGTGCCGCAATTCCCCGCGCACCCGCAGTCGCGTGCCTTCGGCCATTTGCTTGGTCTGGCTGCCGTAGAAGTTGAGGAAGCGCAGGGTGAGCTGGCCGCTGTCGTCGCCCACGGTCACGATCAACTGCCGACGCGGGCGGAACTGCACCTCGCAGGAGCTCACCACGCCTTCCACCTGCACGGTCTGCAAGCCGCGCATGGAGGCTTCGGCGATGCTCATGAGGCTGGTTTCATCCTCATAGCGCAGCGGCAGGTGCAGCACCAGGTCCATGTCGTTGTGCAGGCCCAGCTTGGCCAGCTTGTTTTCGGGCTTTGCAGCCGGCTTTGCAGCCGATTTTGCGGCGGTGGCCTTTTTCTTCGGGGCCGGCGGGCTGGTTTTCTTCGCGGTAGCGGGCATGCGGTCGGCGTTGGTTGGACGAGGAGCCATTGTGACTAGTCGCACGCGCATATGGGAAAAACGCGCAGACAGCGTAAAATAGCGGGTTACGCTATTTTACTGTGAATATTTACAGTATCAATCCCGCCGGCAACACTTCTTGCCCGGGAAGCGCCCTGGCGCAGCGCCACGAGCGCCGCCGCGCATCGCCTCCACCCATATTTTGCACGCATGTACTCTCTTTCCGACTTCGATTTCGAGCTCCCCCCCGAGCTGATCGCCCAGACTCCGCTGGCCGAGCGCAGCGCCTCGCGCCTGTTGCAGGTGCAGGGTGCGCAACTGACCGACCGCCGCTTTTCCGACATCGTCGATCTGCTGCAGGCCGGCGACCTGCTGGTCTTCAACGATACCCGCGTGATCAAGGCGCGCCTGTTCGGCGTGAAGGAAACCGGCGGCAAGATCGAGGCGCTGGTCGAGCGTATCCTCGATCCGCGCACCGTGCATGCCCAGGTGCGCGCCTCCAAGTCGCCGCCGCCCGGCACCCGCATCCGCCTGGCTGACGCCTTCGAGGTGACCGTCGGTGAGCGTTTCGGCGAGTTCTACACACTGCACTTCCCCGAGGATGCCTTCGCGCTGCTGGAGCAATACGGCAGCCTGCCGCTGCCGCCCTACATCGACCACGAGGCCGACGCCTACGACGAGACGCGCTACCAGACCGTCTACGCCAAGGAGCCCGGCGCGGTGGCCGCCCCCACCGCCGGCCTGCACTTCGACCAGGCCTTGCTGGAACAACTGGCCGCACGGGGCGTGCAGCAGGCCTTCGTGACCCTGCACGTGGGCGCCGGCACCTTCCAGCCAGTGCGGGTGGAAGACCTGTCGCAGCACAAGATGCACAGCGAGTGGTACACCATCCCGCCGGAAACGGTGGAGGCCGTGCGCGCGGCCAAGGCTGCTGGCCGCCGCGTGATCGCGGTGGGCACCACCAGCATGCGCGCGCTGGAGTCGGGCTCGCAGAGCGGCGCGCTCAAGGCCGGTAGCGACGACACGCAACTCTTCATCACCCCCGGCTATACCTTCAAGACCGTCGACCAGCTGGTGACCAACTTCCACCTGCCCAAGTCGACCCTGCTGATGCTGGTGTCGGCCTTTGCCGGCTATGAGCTCATCCGCGCCGCCTATGCGCACGCCATCGCGCAGAAATATCGTTTCTTCAGCTATGGCGACGCCATGCTGCTGACCCGTACCTGAGCAACCTGAACAAGAAACCCGAGAGCACCATGCTGGAATTCACCCTGCTGAAAACCGACGGAAAGGCCCGCCGCGGCCGCGTCAAACTGAACCACGGCACCGTCGAGACGCCCATCTTCATGCCGGTGGGCACCTATGGTTCGGTCAAGGCCATGTCGCCGCTGGAACTGAAGGAGATCAACGCCCAGATCATCCTCGGCAATACCTTCCACCTGTGGCTGCGCCCGGGCCTGGAAGTGGTCAGCAGGTTCGGCGGCCTGCACAAGTTCATCGGCTGGGACAAGCCCATCCTGACCGACTCCGGCGGCTTCCAGGTGTTTTCGCTGGGAGAGATGCGCAAGATCACCGAAGAGGGCGTGCATTTCGCCTCGCCCATCAACGGCGACCGCCTGTTCCTCTCGCCGGAAATCTCCATGCAGATCCAGCGCGTGCTCAATTCCGACATCGTCATGCAGTTCGACGAATGCACCCCCTACGAGATCGATGGCCGCCCCGCCACCCGTGAAGAAGCCGGCAAGTCCATGCGCATGTCGCTGCGCTGGGCCAAGCGTTCCAAGGATGAATTCGATCGTGGCGAGAATCCGAACGCGCTCTTCGGCATCGTCCAGGGCGGCATGTTCGAAGGCCTGCGCGATGAATCGCTGGCCGGGCTGGAAGAATTGGGCTTCGACGGTTTCGCCATCGGCGGCCTGTCGGTAGGCGAGCCCAAGGAAGACATGATGCGCGTGCTGGAACACGTGGGCCCGCGCCTGCCGGCCGACAAGCCGCACTACCTGATGGGCGTGGGTACGCCGGAAGACCTGGTGGAGGGTGTGGCCAATGGCGTGGACATGTTCGATTGCGTCATGCCCACCCGCAATGCCCGCAACGGCTGGATCTTCACCCGCTACGGCGACGTCAAGATCAAGAACGCCAAGTACAAGAACGATGACCGTCCCTTCGACGAGAGCTGCGACTGCTACGCCTGCAAGAACTTCTCGCGGGCCTACCTGCATCACCTGCATCGCGCCGGCGAAATCCTGGGCGCGCGCATGAATACCGTGCACAACCTGCACTACTACCTGCAATTGATGCAGGAGATGCGCGACGCCATCGACGCCGGCACCTTCCAAGACTTCGTGAAGAAATTCAAGGAAGACCGCGCCCGCGGCGTGGACTGATGAGGGCCAGCTGGCGCTGGCGCTAACGCGGGTGGGCCTGCCGGGCTTGCCCCGACAGGCGTTGCAACTGCTCCCACAATTGCGCCGGCGCAACCGGCTTGTGCAGCATCGGAATGCCGCTCTCGGCGGCCTCGCGCAGCCGCGCCGGCGCGGTGTCACCGGTGATGAGCAGGGCGCTGACCGGCTTGCCCAGCACGCGCCGCACGACAGCGATGGCGTCGGTGCCGTTGCTGTGCTGGCGCAGGCGGTAGTCGCTGATGACCAGCTCCGGCAGATGTTGCTGCGCCAGCGCCTCGGCCTGTTCCAGCGACTCGGCGCAGTGACAGCGGCAGCCCCAGTGTTCCAGCAGTTGCGCCATGCTCTCGCGCACGCGCTGGTCATCGTCGATCAGCAAGACCCGCAAGCCATGCAGATCATGCCGCACCGGCGGCGGTAGCGGCCGCAAGGCCGCCGCCAGGGAGGCGTCGTCCTGGCGCGCCAGGGGCAGCGTCAGGCGGAACACGCTGCCGCGTCCCGGGACCGATTGCACGCTCAGCGTAAGCCCCTGCAGGCGCGCCAGCCCTTGGGCGATGGCCAGGCCCAGCCCGAGACCCTTGCGATGGTCCCGCTCGGGATTGCCCAACTGGCGGAACTCTTCAAAGATCTCTTGCTGCTGGGCCGCAGAAATGCCGGCCCCGGTATCCCATACTTCCAGCCAGGCCTGCCCACCGCGCTGGCGGCAGGCCACCAGGATGCCGCCACGGTCGGTGTAGCGGATGGCGTTGGAAACCAGGTTGCGCAGGATCAGTTCGGTCAGCGAAGCATCGGCGCTGACCACCGCCCGGCTCTCGCGGCAGCGAAACACCAGCCCCTTGGCTTCGGCCTGCGCGGCCATTTCCTGGCTGATGCGGCCGACCAGCGCCTGTACCCTGAAGCGGGTGACCTGAGGCTCCACCACCCCGGCTTCGATGCGCGAATAATCCAGCAAGGTATGCAGCATGTCAGCGCAGTTGTCGGCCGCACGGCGCAGCTTGGCGACCACATCGCGCTGCATGGGGTCCAGCGGCGTCGTGTTGAGCACCTCCAGAAACAGGCCCTGCGCGTGGATAGGCTGGCGCAGGTCGTGGCTGGCCGCCGCCAGGAACTTGGACTTGGCCGCATTGGCCTGCTCGGCCTGGGCCAGCGCTTGCTGGGTCCTTTCGGATTCGTGCTGGAGCCGCCGGATCAGTTCGGTATTTTCATAGCGCAGCGTGATGGCCGCCTGGGCTGCACGCGCGCTGTTGCGCGCCTGCACCAGCAGCGAGGCCACGTAGAGCAGGGCCGCCGCGCTGAGCACCTGCAGCGAGGGATCGTGCATGATCCATACCCAGCCGGCCAGCATGCCCAGTTCCACGATGCAGAATGAAATGAAGACCGGCAGCACCGGGGAAAGGATGGACATCGAGTTGCCCGCCACCCCGGCCAGCACGCCGATGGCCAGGATGCTGCCGCCGGGACTGCCGGTGTCCAGGGCCACCGCCGCCAACGCGCCCCATGCCGCGCCGTCCAGGCCATGCAACAGCATGAGCCGGCGGCGCACCGCGCCGATCTGCTGCGGTGTGATGCTCATGGCCAGTATGCGCCGGGCATCGGCAAAATCGATCAGCTTGGAGACGATCACTCCGCCGGCCCAGGCCAGCAGCGGCCACAGTCCAGCGCGCTCGCCCAGGGCATAGACGATCAGCAGCGCCACCAGGATGCCGGGCACCACCGAGCTGCCCAGGTTGCCGCACAGCAGCCGGATCTGTTCCACCTGGATCTGGTGCGCCACGGCGTCTGGCGCAAGGGTGCCGGGACGAGGCGGGGAGGACGCGTCCATGGCCTCAGCTGACCAGGCCGCGCCGGCGCGCTGCGAAGGCCGCCTCGGCGCGGTTGTCCACGTCCAGCGCCAGGAGGATGGCCTGGACGTGGCCGCGAATGGTGTTTTCCGACAGGTTCAGCCGCCGCCCGATGGCCTTGTTGGTCAGGCCCTGGCTCAGCAGCCCCAGCACCTCGTACTGGCGCGGCGTGAACTGGGCCTTGTCATCGGGCTGGTCGCCGCGCAGGTTCTGGCAGGGCGTGAGCCCACCGCCGACCTTGGCGATCACGGCCATGATGTGTTCTGCCGTGGCCGCCTTGGAGACGAAGGCCGATGCGCCGCGCTGGAGCGCCTGGCGAACCGTATGGTCGGTGTCGTCGGCCGACAGGATGATGGCGGGCACGCCCGGCCATCTGCGCGCCAGCACGGCCATGCCGTCGATGCCGTTGAGCCCGCCCAGCTGGATATCGATCAACAGCAGGGTGGGCGCGTCTTCCTCGTCGCCTTGCAGGTGCAGCGCCTCTTCCAGCGAGGCTGCTTCGGACAGGCGCGCCTGCGGCAGGCTGTTTTGCAGCACCAGGCGCAGGCCGCTGCGAAACAGGGCGTGATCATCAATGATGAGGAGATGAGGCGTGGACATCGGCAAGGCATCCTCCCACAGTCCTTGTGACGGACTGCCGGTATGGTTGGGATTTTTATGCCGCGATTCTACGCCTTAATTCCGGCTGCCAGCTGTCAGCTGTGAACTGCCGACGGCCTCACATGATCTGGCGCAGCCGGCGGGTTTGGCGGCGGGGTTCAGCAGGGAGCGCCGCCTTGGGCGCGCTGACGGAGGGTTTCAAGGGATCGTGCGTCCAGCGCCTGCCAGGGAGAGGTCCCGGCGATGCGCATGGTCTGCGTCCACTCCTGCCAATCCTGGCCGGCCTGCTGGTACAGCACTAGCAGGTCGTGCGGCGCCAGTTGCAACTGCGCCAGCGCGGTCCCGGCCCGGGCTAGCGCCGCCTGGGCCTGCTGCGCCGGGCCGCAGCCCAGCTCAGCCATGGCCTGCGCCAGATGCAGGGTCCAGACGATCTCGTCCTGGCGCGTGGCGGCGATCTCGCCGATGACCACGGGGGTTTCATAGTGCAGCACGGCGTCGCAGAAGAGGTCGGGAATCTTCCAGTCCTGCATCAGCGCGGCGGCGATGTTGAGATGGTTGAAGCCGAACAGTGACTGTTCCATTGCCCGGCGGGCCGGCGCATCCAGGGCGCGCGTGAGCAGCGCCGAGTAGCCGGTCGGCTGCGCGGAGGCCAGGGTGAGCTTGCCGATGTTGGCCAGCAGGCCGGTGGTGAACATTTCGCCCAGCGGCGCTACGCGGAGCTGGCTGGTGACCGCCTGGGCGCTGCAGGCCATGGCAAAGCTGTGCGCCCAGAAGGCGGGCAGGCTGAAGTTGGCGCAGGAGGCCGGCGCCCGGGTTTCGGCCAGCGATAACGCCAGCGCCAGCTGGCGCACCGCCTGCAGACCCACCAGCAGGAGGCTGTCCATGCTCACCGAGGCAATCGGCCGCACCCGCTGGGCGTTGAGCACGTTGACGATGCGGATGATGCGCCCCGATAGCGCCGGATCGGCCTGCACCAGGTGGATCAGTTCGGCCATGTCCGGATTGTCCTGGGCGCACAGCCGCATGATGGTCAGGCGCACCCCGCCCGGTGACGGCAGGGCCTGGGCGCTGCGCAGCTTGTCAAACAGGGTCGGTTCGATGAAGGTCAGCATTCACTTTCCTTCCTGGTAGCGATTGAAAATCTCCAGCACCTCCTCCCACCCGGCGAAGAAAGCTTCCACGCAACGTGGGTCGAAATGGGCGCCGCTCTGCTCGCGCAGGTACTGCGAGGCCCGCTCCAGGCTCCAGCCCGGCTTGTAGGGGCGCGACGAGGTCAGGGCGTCGAACACGTCGGCCACGGCGACGATGCGACCGTAGAGCGGGATCTGTTCACCCTTGAGGCCATTGGGATAGCCGCTGCCATCCCATTTTTCGTGGTGGGTAAGGGCGATCTGCGAGGCTGTCTGCAGCAGCGGCGAGGGACTGGCCACCAGGATGTCGGCGCCGATGCGCGCATGCATGCGCATGACCTTGAGCTCCTCCTCGTCGAGCCGGCCCGGCTTGAGCAGGATGTGGTCGGGAATGCCCATCTTGCCGATGTCGTGCATGGGCGCGGCATTGAGCAGCAATTCCTGCTGCTGGCTGTCCAGGCCCATCCGGGCGGCGATGATCCTGGCGTAGTTGGCCATGCGCGTGAGGTGTTCGCCTGTTTCGGGATCGCGATAGCCGGCCGCGCGCGCGAGCAGATCCACCGAGTCCAACGCCAGCGTGTCGCTGTGGCGGACCTGCTGGTCCACTTGTTCGGAGAGGGTGTCGATCTTCTGGCTCATGGCCAGTTGCGACCTGCGCATGGCCAGCATGTTCTTGACCCGCGCCAGCAGCTCCACCCGGTTGACCGGTTTGGAGAGGAAATCGTTGGCGCTCATCTGCAGGGCGGTATGGCGCACCTGCAGGCCCATGTCGGCGGTGATCATGATGACCGGGGTCATTTCCTGCCCGGGCATGGCGCGAAAGCGCGAGAGGAAATCCAGGCCATCCATGCCGGGCATCATGTAGTCCAGCAGGATCAGGTCCGGTGCATGCTCCTGGCACCAGTCCAGGGCCTGGCGCGCATCTGCACAGGTGTCGATACGGGTTTGCGGCACTTGCCCCAGCATGTGCGAGAACAGGGACAGATTGGTCTTGTCGTCATCCACGATCAGGATGTTCATATTGCTCATAGGCCCCTCGTCTGGCTTGCTTGCAGGTGTTGGCACAGTTGTGCGAATGTCGCGGCGCAGGCCTGTGCCCGCGTGCGTGTCTGCGCCAGATCTCCCTGGCGCGCCGCCATTTCCATTTCCCGTCCCAGCTGGCCCAGCGCATCCAGGCCCAGGTTCATGCAACTGCCCGCCAGCCGGTGTCCCAGCGCCTGCACCTCGTCCAGTGCGGGTTCTTGATCCTGGCAGTGCGCCTGCAGCTCCTGCATCAGCGGGCTGGTGTGCTCGACAAACATGGCCAGCATCTCATGGGCCAGGGCGCGGTCTTGGCCAAACAGTTCCTGCAGACGGTCTTCATCGATCAGTTGCGGCGCCGCTGGCGCACTACCTGCCGACGCCGCGGACGGCGGCAGGTAGTGCGCCAGCATGGCCGACAGCTGCGAGCGCAGCAGGGGTTTTGTCAGGTAATCGTCCATGCCTGCTTCCAGGCAGCGCTCACGATCACCGGCCATGGCATTGGCAGTCATGGCCACGATCGTCGTATGGGCCAGCTCGCCTTGCATGCGACGGATGCGGCGCGTGGTTTCGTAGCCGTCCAGCAACGGCATCTGGCAATCCATCAGGACCAGGGCATAGCGGTGGCGCGCCAGCCGTTCCAGCGCCTCCAGGCCATTGGCGGCGATGTCGGCCGCATAGCCCATGGCGTTGAGCTGGTACACGGCGACCTTCTGGTTCATCACATTGTCTTCCACCAGCAGGATGTCGCGCTGGCCGGAGTGGCCCTGACGTGGCGTTGCCGGCGCGGCCATCCGGGCGTGCGGGCTGGTCTGGGCCTCCGCTGCGCTGTCGGTCACGCCTAGGGCGCGCAGCAACTGCTGCTTGCGCAGCGGTAACTGCAAGACTTCATGATGGGGTTTGCTGCCCGTATCCAGTCCATGCACGCCATGGTCAAGCAGCACCCGGCGCAGCGCCGGCCGTTCGGCCTGCAGCCGCGCCATGACCGAGACCGCATCCAGGTCCTGGACCTGGGTGCTGACGATGACGGCATCGATGCCGCTGGCGCTCGCGCCCGGGCCGGTCAGCGCCGCCAGTGCATCGCTGGCGCTGCCAAAGCGCAGGGTTTCCAGGGCGGCGCTGCGCAGGTATTCGTGCAGCATGGCGGCGCTGGCGTCATGCGGTTCGACCAGTGCAATGCGGCGCGGCCGGTCGGCGGCCGGCGGTTCGCTGCGGATCATGCCCGGGCCCGTCGTCACCGGGATGCCCAGTTCGAACCAGAAGCACGAGCCCGTCCCCAAGGCGCTTTCCACGCCGATGCTGCCGCCCATCAGTTCCACCAGGCGCTTGCAGATCGACAGGCCCAGGCCGGTGCCGCCATATTGACGGGTCACCGAGCTGTCGGCCTGGGCGAAGGGGGAGAACAGCCGACGCAGTGTGTCCTCATCCATGCCGATGCCGCTGTCGCGCACCTCGAAGCGGACGCGGCAGTGATCGCTCGTCACCTGCAGCGCCTGCACCCGCAACAGCACTTCGCCGGCGTGGGTGAACTTGAGCGCATTGCCCAGCAGGTTGAGCAGGATCTGGCGGATCCGTCCCGGATCGCCCACGAGTCGGGGCGGCAGGCGGCTGTCCAGATGGGCCAGCAGGCGCACCCGCTTTTCCCTGGCCTTGAAGGAGAGTGCTTCGGCGCTGGCCTCGACCACCTTGGCCAGGTCGAACTCGACCACGGCGATGTCCATCTTGCCGACGTCGATCTTGGAAAAATCCAGCACGTCATTGACGATGCCCAGCAGGGCATGGGCGGAATCCTCGATGGCCTTGGCGAACTCGGCCTGCTGGGTATCCAGGCGCGTCGAACGCAACAGGCCGGCCATGCCCAGCACCGCATTCATGGGCGTGCGGATCTCGTGGCTCATGGTGGAGAGGAAGGCGCCCCGGGTCAGCATGGCATGGTCGGCGGCTTCCTTGGCCTGTACCAGCTTCTCGGCAGTGCGCGCGTTTTCCCGCAGCAGCCGCAACAGGGTCAGCGCATGGATGCCCCAGATGGCCGCCAGCACCAGCTTCTGCCAGGCCGGCAGGGCGCCCTGTGCCAGTGCAACTGCCGCCAGCACGGCAAAGCAGGTCTCTGACACGATGAGCAACATGCGCCCCTGGCGCGCAGCCCTGCCGCCCGGACTGCCCGATGTGCATCGCATCACAAGATTCTCCCCATGGTTCCTCCCCCGTTGGCATGGGCATTCCGTGTGGTCCGGATGCCTGTTGCAATCAATTATAACGAATAATATTTATAATTATCGAAATTGGTTTATTTGTTTAGTGTCCATCAGGTCAGGGTGTCGGGAAAACCACGCGTATGACCGCATGCTGGTGATGCGCATCGTCCCGCCGTCACGACGTTTGCTACGGATTCCCGCTGACCGTTCTGGTTACAGTGACAATCTTACCAGAGAATGATAATAAATTAATTAATTTGTTTTATTCGTTTAAATCACTTAATATGGCTTCAGGATGTAAAACAAGGCAACGGCCACAACCACAACAATTCCCAGGAGCCGCCAATGAAGCGTGATTTCTCTTTGATATTGCCTGTTCGGCCTGCGCGGTCCGAATGGATCCGCTTGACCGGTCTGCTGGCCTTGCTTCTGATGAGCGCCCTGGCCTGGCAGCGGCCCCATGCGGCCACGGTCGGCAAGTTGACCATGTCGGCGCTGGTCTTCACGCGTTGCCAGGTGCGCGTCAATGTGGTCGATGGCATGGCAGCCGTCTCCAATCTCTGTGGCGCGGTCCCCAACGGCGCCCAGGATGGCCGCGCCTTCCTGCTGGTGGACCAGCAGGCGCGCTCGGTGCTGGTAGTTTACTAGCCTAGCCGGCCAGCCCTGGCAGCAGCACCGCCAGCACGACCAGCAGCACCACGGCCCAGGACGGCATGCGCAAGTACACCAGCGCGGCCAACGCGGCCAGCGCCACCAGCAGGTCGCGCAGGCTATGGATGGCGCTGGTCCAGACGGGCTGGTAGAGCGCTGCCAGCAACAATCCCACCACCGCCGCATTCACGCCCGCCAGCGCAGCTTGCATCGGGCCGTTGCGGCGCACGCTGTCCCAGAACGGTAGCAAGCCGATCACCAGCAAGAACGAAGGTGTAAAGATGGCCACCAGGCACAGCAGTCCACCGGCCACGCCATTGGGCCAGGACGACATCACCACGCCCAGGTAGGCGGCCAGCGTGAACAAGGGGCCAGGCACCGCCTGCGCCGCGCCGTAGCCGGCCAGGAAGACATCCTTGTCCAGCCATCCCGCAGGCACCAGCTCGGCCTGCAATAAGGGCAGCACCACATGGCCGCCGCCAAAGACCAGCGAGCCCACCCGGTAGAAGATGCTGGTCAGTTGCAGCCAGGAAGCCGGATGCCAGGCGGCCAGCGCAGGAATGCCCAGCAGCAGCCCCAGGAACAGCAGCAGGCAGGCGGCGCCCACGCGCCGGTTCAGCGTCGGCGGCAAGTCGTCCAGGCGGGCTGTCGGTACGCTCTTGAGCAACAGCCAGCCGGCCAGCGCTGCTGTGACGATGATGGCCAGTTGCGCCAGCGCCCCGCTCATCAGCAGCGCCGCCAGCGCCGCGGCCAGCGTGATCACTTGCCGCTGCAACCCCCGGCACAGACTCCCGGCCATGCCCCAGACTGCCTGGGCCACGATGGCCACGGCCACGATCTTCAGGCCATGCACCACTTCTGCCGAGAGCCAGTGCGCCTGCTGCAGCACCGACAGCGCCAATCCCATCAGCAGCAGCGCCGAGGGCAGGGTGAAACCCAGCCAGGCCGCCAGCGCGCCACCATAGCCCGCGCGCAGTACGCCGATGGCCATGCCGACCTGGCTGCTGGAGGGGCCGGGCAGGAACTGGCACATCGCCACCAGATCGGCATAGGCCGCCTCCGACAGCCAACCGCGCCGCGCCACGAATTCCGTACGGAAATAGCCCAGATGCGCCGCCGGTCCGCCAAAGGAGGTCAAGCCCAGGCGCAGGAAGACCAGGAACACCTCCCAGCAAGCCCCTGGCGAACCGCTTGCACGGGGTTGGTTGGCGGTAACGGAGTGGGGAGGCTGGGCGGGCATGGGCAGGGCCAAGGCGAAGTGGAGGGGGCGGATAGGGGCGGATATGGGCGCTATCTTAGAAGCGAGCACACGGAAAATGAAGCATTTTTCAGCAGCGGCGCAGGACCTGCAGCCCCCCGGTCCGGACAAAAATCCCCAATTTGCCCTTGATCTACGGCAAGCTGTCCCGATTTGGCGGTATAGCGCCTGCGCAATGCTAGAATGCAGGGCTATTTTTCAATCAACCTTTGGAGCCTTACGTGTTTATTTCCGACGCATACGCGCAAACGGCCGCAGCAGCCCCTGGTGGCGCGATGGGCAACCTGGCCAGCTTCCTGCCGATCATCCTGATGTTCGTGGTCCTGTACTTCCTGATGATCCGCCCGCAGATGAAGCGTCAGAAAGAACAGAAAGCCATGATGGACGCACTGGCCAAGGGCGACGAAGTCGTCACTTCCGGCGGTATGCTGGGCCGCATCACCAAGGTGGCCGATGGCTACATCACCATCGAAGTGTCGGAAGGCACCGAGATCATCGTGCAAAAGGGTGCGGTCACGACCCTGCTGCCCAAGGGCACCATCAAGGGCCTGTAAGCCGGCCTCACCGGTTCGGCCGGCGTGATCCGGCGAACCCATGGGCGCATCGCTGATGCGCCCATGTTGTTAGAACGGCGCGCAGGAACCTCGGGTTCCGTGCGCCGGTTCTGAACAGGGCGGCAGGTCCCTGCCTCCCTCTCCCGCAAGCAAGAAGCACAAGACCATGAATCGTTACTCTCTCTGGAAATACGCACTGATCGTCCTGGCCCTGCTGTTCGGCGTGATCTATACCGTCCCGAACTTCTTCGGCGAATCTCCTGCGGTGCAGATCAGCAGCGCCAAGTCGACCCTCAAGGTCGAGCCTGCCGTGGCTGGCCGTGTCGATCAGATCCTGAAACAAGGCAATCTCGGCGCAGAGAGTGTGGCGTTCGACAACAGCGGTTCGCAGCCCTCGGTGCGCGCCCGCTTTGCCACCACCGACATCCAGTTCAAGGCCAAGGCCCTGCTGGAAAAGGAACTCAATACCGACCCCAGCGACCCGACCTACATCGTCGCCTTCAACCTGCTGCCCAACACCCCGCAATGGCTGCAGAGCCTGCATGCCTTCCCGATGTACCTGGGCCTGGACTTGCGCGGCGGCGTGCACTTCCTGATGCAGGTCGACATCAAGGCGGTCCTGAACAAGCGCCTGCAGGGCATGCAGGCCAGCGTGCGCAGCCTGCTGCGTGACAAGAACATCCGCCACAGCGGCATCAGCCGTTCCGGTGACAGCATCGAGATCTCCTTCCGCGATGCCGACACCCGCAACAAGGCCCGCGCCGCCCTGGGCGAGCTGCAGGAAATGCTGCTGACCGACGCCGGCAGCGGCGATGACCTCAAACTCATCGCTACCCTGCGTCCCGAAGCCCTGAAGCAGACCCAGGAAGACGGCGTCAAGCAGAACATCAGCACTCTGTCCAAGCGCGTCAACGAGCTGGGCGTGGCCGAGCCGCTGATCCAGCGCCAGGGCGCCGACCGCATCGTGGTCGAGCTGCCGGGCGTGCAGGACGTCTCGCGCGCCAAGGACATCATCGGCCGCACCGCCACGCTGGAAGTGCGCATGGTGGACGAAAGCGTGGTGCGCGGTACCGAAGAAACCACCGCCATCCCCTTCGGTTCCGAACTGTTCAAGATCGGCAAGGGCGCGCCCGTGGTCCTGAACAAGGAACCGGTGCTCACCGGCGACTACATCTCCAACGCCTCGGCCAGCTTCGATGAAAACCACCAGCCGGCGGTCAGCATCGACCTGAACGGCGACGGCGGCCGCAAGATGCGCGAAGCCACCCGCGACAAGGTGGGCAAGGCCATGGCCATCGTCCTGTTCGAAAAGGGCAAGGGCGAAGTCCTGACGGTGGCCACGATCCGTTCCGAACTGGGTTCGCGCTTCCAGATCACCGGCATGGGTTCGCCCGAAGCCGCCAGCGACCTGGCCCTGCTGCTGCGCGCCGGTTCCCTGGCCGCGCCCATGGACATCATCGAAGAGCGCACCATCGGCCCGCAACTGGGCGCCGACAACATCAAGAAGGGCTTTGACTCGGTGCTGTATGGCTTCCTGGCCATGGCCATCTTCATGGTGATCTACTACCAGCTGTTCGGTTTCTTCAGCGCCCTGGCGCTGTCGGTGAACGTGCTGCTGCTGGTGGCGCTGCTCTCCACGCTGCAGGTCACGCTGACCCTGCCCGGTATCGCGGCGATCGCGCTGGCGCTGGGTATGGCGATCGACTCCAACGTGCTGATCAACGAGCGCATCCGCGAAGAACTGCGCGCCGGCAATTCGCCGCAGGCCGCCATCGCCGCCGGTTTCGATCGCGCGTGGGCGACCATCCTGGACTCCAACGTGACCACCCTGATCGCCGGCCTGGCGCTGCTGATCTTCGGTTCCGGCGCCATTCGCGGCTTTGCCGTGGTGCACTGCCTGGGCATCCTGACCTCGATGTTCTCGGCCGTGTTCTTCTCGCGTGGCGTGGTCAACCTCTGGTATGGCCGCAAGAAGCGCCTCTCCAGCCTGGCCATCGGCCAGATCTGGAAGCCCGAGGGTGAGGTGCTGACCACCTCCGGCAAGGCTTCGGCCAAGCGCGACGGCAAGTAAGCCGCGGTACGACGACATAGCAGCACAGCCAGAATTGAGCCGGCCTCCCCGATGATCGCGGGGCCGGCACCGAAAGGATAGTGATGGAATTTTTCCGCATCAAAAAAGATATTCCCTTCATGCGTCATGCCCTGATCTTCAATGCGATCTCGGCACTGACCTTCGTGGCCGCGGTGTTCTTCCTGTTCTCCAAGGGATTGCACTTCTCCATCGAATTCACCGGCGGCACGGTCATGGAAGTGGCCTACAACAAGCCGGCCGACCTGGAGAAAATCCGCAAGTCCATCGAAGGACTGGGTTACCGCGACACCCTGGTGCAAAGCTTCGGCACCGCCCAGGACGTGATGATCCGCCTGCCCGCGCAAGCGGGCGTGAATGCCAGCCAGCAGACCGAGAAGGTCAATGCTGCGCTCAAGGCCGATGATCCGGACGTGCGCCTGCAACGGGTGGAATTCGTCGGTCCCCAGGTGGGTGACGAGCTGGCCCACGATGGCCTGCTGGCGCTGGGCATGGTGGTGCTGGGCATCGTGATCTACCTGGCCTTCCGCTTCGAATGGAAATTCGCGGTGGCGGCGGTGATCGCCAACCTGCACGACATCATCATCATCCTGGGCTTCTTCGCCTTCTTCCAGTGGGAATTCTCGCTCACGGTGCTGGCCGCCATCCTGGCCGTGCTGGGCTACTCGGTCAACGAATCGGTGGTGGTGTTCGACCGCGTGCGCGAAGCCTTCCGTGACCGCCGCTTCGGCAAGCTTTCCCCGCCGGAAGTGCTGAACCATGCGATCACCAGCACCATGTCGCGTACCGTCATCACCCACGGCAGCACCGAAATGATGGTGCTGGCGATGTTCTTCTTCGGTGGCCCGACGCTGCACTACTTTGCGCTGGCGCTGACCATCGGCATCCTGTTCGGCATCTATTCCTCGGTGTTCGTGGCCGCGGCCCTGGCCATGTGGCTGGGCGTGAAGCGCGAAGACCTGATCAAGCCGGTCAAGGTCAAGGACGAGAACGGCGGCGCAGTGGTCTGATCCAGCGCTTCCCGCACGACGATGAAAGGGCCGCCGCGTACATGCTGCGGCCCTTTTTCATGAGAGGCCTATCCCGACGGGGCAGGCCGGACAACACCGCACTGAAGTATCGAACATGAACGCATCCATCGACCTCAACGACATCGACTATGAACGCCGCTTCGGCGGCGTGGCCCGCCTGTACGGCGCCGCCGCCCTGCAACGCTTCCGCCAGGCGCGGGTGTGCGTGGTCGGGGTCGGGGGCGTGGGCTCGTGGATCGTCGAAGCGCTGGCGCGCAGCGCCATCGGCCACCTGACCCTGGTCGACCTGGACAACCTGGCCGAATCCAACGTCAACCGCCAGATCCATGCCTTGACGACCACCTTGGGCCAGGCCAAGGTCACGGCCCTGCATGAGCGTATCCGGCAGATCAATCCCACCTGCGTGGTCACCGAGGTGGAGGATTTCGTCGATCCCGACAATGTGGAAAAGATGCTGGGAGGCGAGCGTTTCGATTACGTCATCGACGCCATCGACAACGTCCCGGCCAAGGTCGCCATGATCGCCTGGTGCCGCAAGAACGGCATGCCCATGGTCACCATCGGCAGCGCGGGCGGGCAGATCGACCCGACCCAGATCGAGATCCGCGACCTCTGCCGCACCGAGCAGGAACCGCTCTTGGCCAAGGTGCGCAAGCGCCTGCGCGCACAGCATGGCTTCCCGCGCGGGACCAAGAACAAGTTCCATATCGACGCCGTGTTCTCCACCGAGCCGCTGCGCTTTCCGGAACTGGCCGAGGGCGAGGCCTGCGAGATCGCCCCGGCGGAAGACATAGATGTCGGCGAAGACGCTGCCGACAGCACCCAGGCCGGCGTGACCGGCCTGAACTGCGCCGGTTTCGGTTCGGCCATGGTGGTGACGGCCAGCTTCGGCCTGGTGGCCGCTGCGCACGTCCTCAAGAAACTGGCCGAGCAGGCTGCTGCCCAGCCTTGAGCAGACGCTGGTTCAGTGGCCGCCGCCCTCATCGATGCGGTGCGCCGACACGCACAGCAGCACGCTGGCGGTGACCAGCACCATGGCGGCGATCTCCAGCAGGGTGGGCCAGCGCTGTTCCCACAGGAAGCCATAGAGCAGGGCGAACAGGGTTTCGAAGAGAATCATCTGGCCGATCATGGTCAGTGGCAGCAGGCGGCTGGCCTTGTTCCAGCAGGCATTGCCAAACAGCGAGGCGCAGATCGCCACGCCAGCCGACACCGCCGCGAAATGCAGCCAGTCGTGGCCCGGATGAGGCTGCAGCATGACCGTAAAGGCCGGTACGGCCACGAACAGCGAGAGCAGGCCCGTCACCACGCCGATCAGCAGATTCCAGTCATGCGCCGAGATGTGGTGCAGGCGCGCCAGCCAGCGGCTGTTGCCCACCGCATAGGTGGTCCATGAGATGAGCGCGGCCAGCGCGCAGAAGAATCCGATCACGCTATCCCTGGCTTGGCCCGCTGCCGACACAGAGAGCGATTGCCAGGCCACGCAGGCAATCCCGGCCAGCCCCAGCGCCAGCGACGGCACCAGCTTGCGCAGCGGGACTGCGCCTTCGCCCCGGCTGCCGATGATGCTCACCGCCACCGGCAGGAAGCCGATCACCAGCGAGGTCATGGCCATGCCGCCCAGTTGCACCGCGCTGGCCAGGAAGACGTAATACACCACATTGCCCAACAGGCTCAGCCACACCAGGGCACGCCACTCGTCCCGCCCCAGGTGCGGCAGCAGCCGGCGCAGGCGCGGTGCGATCAGCACGCCAGCGAAGAGGCCGTAGGCCAGGTAGCGCCCGGCGGTGAGTTGCCAGGGCGAGAAGCTGCGGGTCAGTTCAGGTGCAAGGAACACCAGGCCCCAGGCAGCGCCAGCCAGGGCGCTGTAGAGGATGCCTTGCAAGATCATGGGGGAACTCATCGGGGAGGGCCGGACAGCACCGGTCGCAATACTGGAAAGCGCGCAGTATGCCGCAGCATGCGCGGCCCGGCTTGTTGCAGGCTACGGAAATGTTGATCGACGCTACGGCGATGCGCCCATGCCGGCGGCGCTTGTCTGGGCGCCAACAGCAACGCCGGCACTGGGCCGGCGTCGTGTCTTTCGCTGCGCCAAGGACGGCGCCAGTGCAGGTCAGATGACGGTGCCGAACAGGCCCGCACCGATGAAGGCCAGCGCGACCACGCCGATGCCCATGGAGAGATAGGCCAGCACCGCCACGCCGGTGATGATGGTGGCCGAGGCCAGGACGATGGCCACTTGCAGCATGCCGGCGGCCATTTCCATCTTCTCGTACTTTTCCATATAGGCGTGGGCTTCGTGTTCCGCCTCGCGCGCCTTGTGGGCCAGCTCCTTCTTGCCTTCGCCGGACTTCTCGTCGCTGTCGTAGTGGGCGATGGCGTCGTCGAGCTTGGCGATGGCCGCATTGACGCGCTCATCCTTGGGGTTGCCCAGCAGGGTCAGCTGGGTCTTGGCCAGCTGCGCCGCATTGCCGCGCACCGACTTGGCCTGGAAGAAGGACCACAGGTTGGCCGCTTCCTGATGCTTCAGGATGACTTCGGTCTGGTAGGACTTGGACAGGGTTTCGGTGATCGCCAGCACCAGCGCCAGGATGGCGATGAGCAGGGCGAGCTTCTTGTTGCCGGAAGCGTGGGCATGCTCGGCGTGTTCCAGGTTTTCGGTGGTTTCCGTCATGGTGCTTTGTTGTGGTGTGAGGAAATAAGGGGTGGCCGCGCTGTGGCCAGCGAGTCATCAACGATTCAGATCGCGATCGGTTGACCTGAAGCATCACCGGACTCGTATTTTCCTTCTGATGATGGAGCCCGGATATATGCCGCCCAAAAGGGAAATTGTTCCCTCCCTGCAGGAAAATTCGCATTTCCTCACAAGCCTCCCTGACGGCCTGGTGCGCCGCAACGATGCAGGCTCATCTGTATTTGTCTACACTCCTTAGGCACAAATTCTGAACAGATGAGATTGTTTTTATCGACTGCCGTTATACAAAAAGACAATCACATAATGGTTTTTGATGAATTACATTAATGGTTCTTCGCAACAATGACCGGGACGCGACGAGGCAGGCCCCGCAGCACGGCGTCATGACGCCGTAGCAGGACGCAGCCAGCATATCGTCGCGACAAGCCGGCCGCGCATCAGGGAAGACGGTGTGCGCAGCCATCAGAACATGCCCGTTTCCCGGTCCGGACATGATGACCCCCGGGTCGAACAATAGGAGAGAACGTAATGTCGAACGAAGCCAAGTGCCCCTTCAACCATACCGCCGGCAGTGGCACCAGCAACCGCGACTGGTGGCCCAAGCAGCTGCGCGTGGACCTGCTGGCCCAGCATTCCTCCAAGTCCAACCCGATGGGCGAGGATTTCGATTACGCCGAGGCCTTCAAGAGCCTGGACCTGGCGGCGGTGAAGGCCGACCTGGCCAAGGTGATGACCGATTCCCAGGACTGGTGGCCGGCCGACTTCGGCCACTACGGCCCGCTGTTCGTGCGCATGGCCTGGCACAGCGCCGGCACCTACCGCATCGGTGATGGCCGTGGCGGCGCCGGGCGCGGCCAGCAACGTTTTGCTCCCCTCAACAGCTGGCCCGACAACGTCAACCTGGACAAGGCGCGTCGCCTCTTGTGGCCGGTCAAGCAGAAATATGGCAACAAGATTTCCTGGGCCGACCTGCTGATCCTGACCGGCAACGTGGCGCTGGAAACCATGGGCTTCAAGACCTTCGGCTTCGCCGGCGGCCGTGCCGACGTGTGGGAGCCGGACCTGGACGTGTACTGGGGCACCGAGAGCACCTGGCTGGGGGGCGATGACCGCTACGGCAAGGGCAAGGGTAGCAGCAGCCAGGGTGAGATCCCGGCTGACGCCCATCGCCATGGCCAGGAGCAGGCGCGCACCGCACCGGCTGGCCGCAACCTGGAAAACCCGCTGGCCGCAGTGCAGATGGGCCTGATCTACGTGAATCCGGAAGGTCCGGAAGGCAATCCCGACCCGCTGGCCGCCGCCCATGACATCCGCGAGACCTTCGCCCGCATGGCCATGGACGATGAAGAAACCGTGGCCCTGATCGCCGGCGGCCACACCTTCGGCAAGACCCACGGCGCCGGCGACGCCAAGCATGTCGGCCGCGAACCGGAAGGCGAGGACATGGACAGCCAGGGCCTGGGCTGGAAGAGCAGCTTCGGCAGCGGCGTGGGTGGCGACACCATCAGCTCCGGCCTGGAAGTGACCTGGACCCAGACCCCGGCCCAGTGGAGCAACTACTTCTTCGAGAACCTGTTCAAGTATGAATGGGAACTGACCAAGAGCCCGGCCGGCGCCCACCAGTGGGTGGCCAAGGGCGCCGATGCGGTGATCCCGCACGCCCACGGCGGCGCACCGCTGTTGCCGACCATGCTGACCACGGACTTGTCGCTGCGCTTCGATCCGGCCTACGAAAAGATTTCGCGCCGCTTCCTGGAACATCCCGAGCAGTTCGCCGATGCGTTTGCCCGCGCCTGGTTCAAGCTGACCCATCGCGACCTCGGTCCGCGTTCGCGTTACCTCGGCCCGGAAGTCCCGGCCGAAGAACTGATCTGGCAAGACCCGCTGCCTCAGGCTGAGGGCGCCCAGATCGATGCGGCGGATGTCGCCGCGCTCAAGGCCAAGGTGCTGGGCTCGGGCCTGTCGGTGCCGGAACTGGTGGCCACTGCCTGGGCTTCGGCGTCCACCTTCCGTGGCGGCGATATGCGCGGCGGCGCCAACGGTGCACGCATCCGCCTGGCCCCGCAAAAGGATTGGGCCGCCAACCAGCCGGCGCAGCTGGCCAAGGTGCTCAAGACCCTGGAAGGCATCCAGTCCGCCTTCAACCAGGGAGGCAAGAAGGTCTCGCTGGCCGACCTGATCGTGCTGGCCGGCAGCGCCGCAGTCGAGAAGGCTGCCCAGGATGCAGGCGTGGCCGTGGCCGTGCCGTTCCGCGCTGGCCGTGTGGACGCCTCGCAAGAGCAGACCGATGCAGCGTCCTTCGCACCGCTGGAGCCCATCGTCGATGGCTTCCGCAACTTCCAGAAGCAGCGCTATGCCGTGCGTGGCGAAGACATGCTGATCGACAAGGCGCAACAGCTGACCCTGAGCGCGCCGGAAATGACGGTCCTGGTCGGCGGCCTGCGCGTGCTGGGCAACAATGTCGGCGGCAGCACCAAGGGTATGTTCACCGACCGTGTGGGTGTGTTGTCCAATGACTTCTTCGTCAACCTGCTGGACATGGCGACCGAATGGAAGTCCACCTCGCCGGCGCAGGAAGAGTTCGAAGGGCGCGACCGCAAGACGGGCGCGGTCAAGTGGGCCGGTACCCGTGTCGACCTGGTGTTCGGCTCCAATGCCGTGTTGCGCGCCCTGGCCGAAGTCTATGCCAGCGCCGATGCCAAGGAAAAGTTCGTCAAGGACTTCGTGGCGGCCTGGGTCAAGGTGATGGAGCTGGATCGCTTCGACCTGAAGTGAGCTCAGGCAGGGCTTGAAGCTTGAGTGAAGCAGTAGCAGACGGCGGACCGCGAGGTCCGCCGTTTTTGCTTGGGCGGCAGGATCGATGCCGGCTGATGTCATCGGCGTGTCACGGGACAGACGCTATAGTGGCCGGCTTGAATCCTGTCTTCATCATTGATACGCGAGGCGCTTCATGGCCCTGAGCCTGGACGATGTGGCGGTGCTGTTTGCACGGCATGGTCATACCCAATACGCCGGTGAGCCGGTCACCCAGCTGGAGCACGCGCTGCAGACGGCCTTGCTGGCCGAGCAGCAGGGCGCATCGGCCAGTCTGATCGTGGCCAGCCTGCTGCACGACCTGGGGCATATGCTGGAAGACCTGGGCGATACGCCCACGCTGTCGGGTGTGGATGACTTGCACCAGTGGCGCATCCAGCCTTTCCTGCGCGGCCTGTTCGGCGACGAGGTGCTGGCGCCCATTGCCCTGCACGTCGATGCCAAGCGCTATCTTTGCGCCACCGATCCGGGCTACTTCGGCGCCTTGTCGGCGGATTCGGTGCGCAGCCTTGCCTTGCAGGGCGGGATCTTCGACGTCGAACAGGCGGCTGCTTTCATCGACCGGCCCTATGCCCGTGACGCGGTACGTTTGCGGCGCTGGGACGACCAGGCCAAGACAGCGGGCCTGGCCACGCCGGACTATCAGCACTTTTCCCAATACTTCCGGCACTGCCTATGCCCAGCCAGTGGTGCGGCGGCAGCTCACTCCAGATAATTCTTGCGATAGGACGCCGGCGTCACGCCGCGCAGTCTGCGCATGGCGTGCGTGAGCGCGCTCTGGTCGGCGTAGCCGCAGCGCTGCGCCACCTGGGCCAGCGGCAGGGCGCTGGTGCGCAGCAGCTGGCAGGCCTGGGCCATCCTGACCTCGGCCAGCCAGGCGCGGGGCGAGCTGTCCAGCTCGGCGCGGAACCACTCATGCAGGCGGCTGGGCGAAATCGCCGCCGCCTCGGCCATCTGCGCCACGGTCCAGGGATGGGCGACCTGCGCCTCTACCTGGGCCATCATGCGGCGCAGCCGCGAGAGCGCCTGCGGGGTGCGCTGCGCCAGGGTATCGAGCAGCAGCGGCACCCAGTGCTGTAGCATAGCCGGACTGCTGCGGGCCTGCGCCAGTGAGACCGCCATGAATTCCACCAGCTTGCCCGCGGCCACCGACAAGGGCAGGAAGGGGCGTTGCGCCAGTTGTTCCAGCTGCAGCGCGTTCACCGTCGCCGGCGCCAGGTCCAGCACCAGCGAACGGTTCTCGCCGCCAGCGCGGGTGGCGTGGCGCGCCCCCGGTTCGACGAAGGCCCCGGTGGCCGCGTCGGCCCGGCCCTCGCGCCCGCCGATGTCCAGCGCCAGATGGCCCGCCAGCGGCAGGACCAGTTGCGGGAAGTCATGGCGATGCGCCAGCGATTCGTCGCGGTAGCTGCGCAGGTGCAGCTGCGCCAGGGGAGGAGCGAGGTCAGGATGCGGCAGGCTCGGCAGGGACATGGCGCAGGCAGGGCAATCGGGATGCCGCCATGATAGCCGAGTTCTACAGACGGATCTGGTCGAAGCTGGTGATCCGCTGGCGCGCCTCGCCCACCTGGGGCTGCTGGCCGGCGGCGATGGTGTCGGCTTGGCGCACCAGCTTGCCGAAGTCCAGCCCGGTCATCCGCTCCACCTCGGGGACGGCCACGCGCCAATGGTTCACCTCCACCGAGGGCAGCGCCTGCGGCGCACCCAGGCTGTGCCGACTCTCCGACAGCAGCGCCGATTGGTCCGCCACCAGGGCGACCGCCTTGAGCCCCTGCTTGCCCTTCCAGACCACGATCTTGAAGAAGGACGATGGGATCTGCACCTCGTCGGCCCACAGGTCGACCTGGTCATTGAACACCGGTCCCTGGAAGACGCACAGCCGCCCCTTGGTGCTGCTGGCCAGCACGCCGTTTTCCAGGACATAGCGTTCCAGCCCCTGCCAGTAGACCGCGCTCTGGTTGAAGCGGAAATGCTGGGGCGAGCAGTTGGTGAAATGGAAGGTATCGGCATTGGCCCGCTCGGCCTCCTCGGGCGAGCCCCAGCTGGGATCGGAACGGCGCGTCAGATGACCGCGATCGAAGTAGTTCGACCAGGCGCCGTAGAAGTCCTGTTCCAACACCGCGCCGACGGGCACGCGCGGGTCGCGGAACCAGGCGTCACCTTCGGCGCCATTGACCCGGCCACTGCCGCGATCGACCTCCAGATAGCGCGCACCATCGATATTGGTGGCGGTGAAGGCGGCCAGGCGGCGCGGCTTGAGCAGCTTGATGCTGAAGTGCTCGTACTTCAGTTCGCCGTCGCCGTGGACGGCATCCTCAGCCAGCAGGGGGACGATCTGCGCGGCCAGCGTACCGTCCGGTTGAGGCAGCGGCACCTGTACGCCGGCGATGAAGGCAGGATCGTAGCCGCTGCGCTTGCTGTAGTCCGGATCGATGCGCAGGGCTTCCTGGGCATGCGTGGGGCGGGGAGGGGAGAGCCGACGGGCCTGCGGTTGCGCGGGGACGGGAGTGGATGGCGCTGCCGGTGATGACGCCGCCGTCGCCGTTGCGCCGGCGACCCTTACCGTGATTTCCAGGGGGATCGTCAACGTGGCGGCCTGCGCGTCCACCCCGGTGCGGGCGTCCGCGCCGCTGTCATTGCCTGTGCTCATGCTGGTCTCCTCTCTCGTGTCGGAAGCGGCTGCCGACGGCCAGGCCACAGCGGTGGCTGGCGTAGCAGCAGTCTGGTAGCTGAGGGCTTCCTGCAGCAGCGGCCGGGCTGCCTCGGGCAAGGTCGGCAGACGTTGCAGCAGGTCGCGGTAGATGGCGCTGATGCGGATGCCCTCGTTGACCTTGCGCGGCGTGTCCTGCGCCGAGGCGGCGTCGCGATAGGGCTCGCCCCAGTGATGCAGGGCGACCAGTTGCCAGTCGTCATTGAAGACCGGCGAGCCGGACGAACCCTGTTCGGTATCGGTTTCATAGAGCAGCGTGTGCTCGGTGCGGGCGGTCACGGTATTGTTGCGGATGCTGATCATCTTCAGCCAGCCGCCGGGGTGCTGGATGATGTTGGCGTTCATGCCGATGACGTGCTTGTCGGGCTGGTCCGACAGGGGGCAGAAACCGAGCATGTCGGCCGTGGCCGTTCCCGACTGGCGCTCACCCAGGGCGATGAGGGCATAGTCGAGCTGGTCACTGGCGGAAAACAGGGCCAGGCGCTGCGGCGCCAGCAGGAAGCTGGTGCTCGCCCGCGGCACGCCGCGTTCGTCCAGTTCGCGCAGGAAGCTCACGCGCGTGCCCCGCGCCGCAGCCAGGTCGGCGATCACGTGCTGGTTGGTCAGGAACAGGCGGGGACTGACCATGAAGCCGGTGGCGACCTCATTGACCTGGCCGCTGCTGACTTCGACATAGGCCACGGCGCGCGCCACCGCCGCGCCTTGCGCCAGGAAGCTGGCCCGCAGGAAATCCTCGGTATCGCCGATGATGGACTCAGGGCCGCCGCGCGCCCCCAGGTTGCGTTGCCGCAGGGCATAGGCGCGGGCGCGTTCGCTGTCGGGCTCGGCAGTGCGCCACTGGCCGCAGGCGACCAGCTCGCGCACACGCTGGCGCTGGCTGGCCGTGTCGGCTACGCAGGCGCGGAAATCCTTCAGGGCTCGCTCATCCATTTCGTCTCCAGAGACCGGCTTGGGGCGGGATGACCTTATGCCCTTCATATGACATCGGCATGACGTGAAGACGTCAATTTGTCGCCAAATGTAAGCGCAGGTGAGAGCACAAAAAAAGCCGCCCCGGTCTGCACCGGGGCGGCTGTACGCGTTGCGACTATGGTTGTCGCAGCGGGCGCGGCTTACTGCATATGCCAGCCGTGGCTGACCACCACCGACTGGCCGGTCAGAGCATTGGTCGGGAAGGCCGCCAGGAAGACGGCGGTTTGGGCCACGTCCTGGGTGGTGGTGAATTCGCCATCGACGGTGTCCTTGAGCATGATCTTCTTGATCACGTCTTCTTCGCTGATACCGAATTCCTTGGCCTGCTCGGGAATCTGCTTTTCCACCAGCGGGGTGCGGACGAAGCCGGGGCAGATGACATTGGTGCGGATCTTGTCCTTGGCGCCTTCCTTGGCCACCGTCTTGGCCAGGCCCAGCAAGCCATGCTTGGCCGTGACATAGGGAGCCTTCAGCGGCGAGGCCAGGTGCGAGTGGACCGAGCCCATGTAGATGATGGAGCCGCCGCGGCCCTGCTTGATCATGGCCTTCATGGCCGCGCGGGTGGTCAGGAAGGCGCCGTCCAGGTGGATCGCCAGCATCTTGCGCCAGTTCTCCAGCGACAGTTCGGCCACCGGGCTGATGATCTGAATGCCGGCATTGCTGATCATGATGTCCAGCCCGCCGTAGGTGTTGACCGCATCGGCCACACCCTTGTCGACCTGGGTTTCATCGGTGACGTTCATGGCCACGGCCATGGCGGTGCCGCCTTCCTTGACGATTTCCTCGGCGGTGGCCTTGGCGGCTTCCAGGGCCAGGTCGGCGATGACGACCTTGGCGCCCTGGCGGGCGTACTCGACGGCGATTTCCTTGCCGATGCCGCTGGCCGAACCGGTGATGAGAGCGACTTTATCCTTGAGTAGCATGATCTTCCTTTATTTTCGTTTGACGGACATTGCAAAGCGTAGCCGCCACCCCTGCTAGCGCTTCTTGCGCTTGGTCAAGGGTGGCGGCCATCGATCCATGGTTCGATGAAACCCTCATCGAAAGATTCCTCGGGGTGCTGGCCCCGCTTTCCTGTACTCGTGCAACGCCGTATCTCCTGATGGAGCGTCTCCGGGCGTGGCTTTGTCACGCCATTGTAACGCTGGGGCGCAGGTTGTTGCTGCGTCGCCAAAGTGACGGTAAAGGTCATGTTCGTGAAACATTCACTGGTTAGTCTGTGCAGCGTTATCCGGGGACATGGCCGTTTCCCGCGTTCCGGCGAGCAAGGTCTCGATTTGTTTCGGGGACGGCCCAGTTTTGAAGGAGAGCACAAGACAGGTCGGCAAGGTCCGGGGTAGCGTTTCCTGGCCGTGCCTGACGCCAACTGGCCGGCTCCTTCACTAAACCACCATAAAGGACCATGCATGAGACTGCTTACCATTCCTGCCGATGCCAACCCGAGTTTTTCCAAGCTGAGCTTGAGCCTCGCGAGCACCCCGGAAGAAGTGCGCGAAGTGCAGCGCCTGCGCTACAAGGTCTTCATCGAAGCGATGAACCTGTCGGCGCTGGCCAACCCGGAAGGCCTGGACAAGGATGAGTTCGACGACTACTGCGACCACCTGATCGTACGCGACAGCAAGACCCTCTCGGTGGTCGGCACCTATCGCGTGTTGAGCCCGCACGGCGCGCGCCGCATGGGCAAGTTCTACTCGGAACAGGAATTCGATCTCTCGCGCCTGGACAACATCCGCGGCGTCATCGCCGAAGCCGGCCGCGCCTGCATCCATCCCGACTACCGCAGCGGCGGCGTGATCATGATGCTGTGGGCCGGCCTGGCCGCCTACATGCGCAAGGAGCGCTGCGAATACCTGATGGGCTGCGCCAGCGTGAGCCTGGCCGATGGCGGCCACAACGCCGCCGCCCTGTACCACGCCTTCCGCGAAAAGAACATGGCGCCGCCCGACTACCGCGTCGCGCCGCTCTTGCCCTTCCCGCTGGAAGACCGCCAGACCGGCGTCGAACCGCAGATCCCGCCGCTGTTGCGCGGCTACCTGCGCAGCGGCGCCTGGGTGTGCGGCGAGCCGGCCTGGGATCCTGATTTCCACTCGGCCGACTTCTTCCTGCTGCTGCCGCTCTCCAAGCTCGACAGCCGCTACGCCCGCCACTACCTCAAGGATTCGAGGACTGCATGAAGCCACGCGAACAGTTCATGGAAAAAGCCCAGGGGCTGTTCGCCGACCTGGGCCCCGACCAAGACGCCGGTGACGAGGAAGCCAAGCGCGATCCGCTGCGCTTTCGCACCATCTGGATTTCCGATATCCACCTGGGCACCACCGGCTGCCAGGCCGAGCGCCTGCTCGAATTCCTGCGCGCCACCGAGTCCGATACGCTCTACCTGGTGGGCGACATCATCGACGGCTGGCAATTGAAGCGTCGCTGGTACTGGGACCAGTCCCACAACAACGTGGTGCAGACCGTGCTGAAGAAGGCCAAGAAGGGCACCAACGTCATCTTCGTGCCCGGCAACCACGATGAAGTGATCCGCCAGTTCATCGACCTCGACTTCGGCGGCATCAAGATCCGTGACGAGCTGGTGCACGTCACCGCAGAAGGCAAGCGCATGCTGGTGCTGCACGGCGACCGCTTCGACGGGGTGATCGCCTGCGCCAAGTGGCTGGCCTATGTGGGCGACACGCTCTACACCATGATCCTGAAGTTCAACCAGTGGTTCAACAGCTGGCGCGCCCGTGCCGGCCTGCCTTACTGGTCGCTGTCGCAGTACCTGAAGTCCAAGGTCAAGAACGCAGTGAACTACATCAGCTCCTTCGAGGATGCGCTGGCCGATGAGGCGCGCAAGAAGGGCCTGGACGGCGTCATCTGCGGCCACATCCACAAGGCTGAAATCCGCGACATCGGCGGCGTCACCTACTGCAACGACGGCGACTGGGTCGAGAGCCTGTCGGCCCTGGTGGAAGAACCCAGCGGGCAGTTGCGGCTGGTCTCCTGGCAGGAAATCATGCAGCTCAAGCGCGCCGGCAAGGAAGCCCGCACGGCCGCCCGCGAACTGGCCACGGCCTGAGCGCGATCAGGCCGGGCCAGGCCCGGCCGGCGGCGCAACCGTTTTATGTTTTATATCGTTTAAATTATTTATGCGCATTGCCATCATCAGCGACGCGGGCGAACCGCAAGTCAACGGCGTGGTCAACACGCTGCGCTCCACAGTGCGCTGCCTGCGTGCGCTGGGGCACGAAGTGTTGCTGCTGTCGCCGCGCGACTTCCGCACCTTTGCCTGCCCGACCTATCCGGAAATCCGGCTGGCCTACCAGCCCTATGCGCGCATCGCGTCGGCGCTGGAGAGCTTCCAGCCCGACTGCATCCACATTGCCACCGAAGGCCCCATGGGATTGGCGGCGCGGCGCTATTGCCTGCGCCGCAAGCTCAGCTTCACCACCGCCTATCACACCCGCTTCCCGGAATACCTGGCCGCGCGCAAGCTCTTGCCCAAGGCGCTGACCTACCGGCTGCTGCGCTGGTTCCATGGCCGCTCCGAAGCCATCATGGTGCCCACGCCGGCGATGAAGACGGCGCTGGAAGAGCAGGGCTTCAACAAGGTCGTGCTGTGGGGGCGCGGCGTGGATACCACGCACTTCCGTCCGGCCGTGGAAGACCACGCCTGCATCGACCGGCCGCTGTTCCTCTACGTGGGACGGGTGGCGGTGGAAAAGAACATCGAAGCCTTCCTCAAGCTAGACCTGCCCGGCACCAAGTGGGTCGTCGGCGACGGCCCGCAACTGGAAGAGCTGACCCAGCGTTATCCGGAGGTGCGCTTCCTCGGCGCCAAAGGGCAGGACGAACTGCCGGCCTACTACAACTGCGCCGACGTGTTCGTCTTTCCCAGCAAGACCGATACCTTCGGCCTGGTGCTGCTGGAGGCCATGGCCTGCGGCGTGCCGGTGGCGGCCTATCCGGTGGAAGGGCCGATCGACGTGGTCGACAATGGCGTCTCGGGCATCCTGCGTCACGATCTCCGCCAGGCTTGCCTGCAGGCGCTGACGCTGGATCGCCAGGCCGTCCACGCGCACGCACGTAGCCGTTCGTGGGAATCCGCTACCCAGCAGTTCCTGCAGCACCTGCATCTGGCGCGGCGTCCGGTGGCCGACAAGACTGCCGTCATCAAGCCACTGCGCGAGACGCACTGATACCTCCCCAGCCCCAAACGGCTGCGGCGGGTGTTCCGCTTTACACCAGCTCTGCAATGAGCGCATCGATGAAGGCCTTCCCGTTGCCGGGAGGGCCTTTGCTGATCCTGCGCATCTTTCCCGGCGATGCTTGAGCTTTCCTGAGCTTTACTGACCTTTACTGACAGAGGTCATACCATCTCCAGTTTCCCCGTTGGGCGGGACGCGCCCATGGCATCATCCGCATCCGTCGCCACTGCCGCCGGGTCGGTGGCGAAGTAATGGAATGGATTTTGCTAAACCTCAAAAGCAGCACTGATCACAGCACCTATAGTTGTGAATGCGCGCCGGGGGGGGGCGTTGCCATCAACGTCGGCAGAGACAGTAACAACCATAAGGGGGAATCATCATGGGGCAATTGTTGGCCAATCTGAAACTGTGGCAAAAGTTTGCCTTGCTGGGACTATTGGGCCTGGTGTTGTTCGGCGTGCCGACGACCTTGTACTTCAACAGCACCGAGCGGGTCATCCGCTTCAAACAGCAGGAAATCGCCGGCGTCGAACCGGTGCGCCGATTGCTGCGCAGCGTGCAGCTCATGCAGCAGCATCGCGGCATGTCGGCCGTCATGCTCAATGGCGCGGCCGACATGGCCGGCCCGCGCCAGGCCAAGGCTGCCGAGGTCGACCAGGCGTTGGCGGCGCTGGCAGGGGCGCTGGAAGAAGTCGGGCGTGACGACACCCGCATCCCGGTGCTGTTCAAGAATCAGCTGGCCGCCTGGACCAAGGTGCGCGACGCCGTAGCGAGCCGCTCGATCACACCGCCCGAGAGCTTTGCCGCCCATAGCGCGGCGATCGCGGCGCTGTTCGATCTCAACGAGCGCCTGCTGGACTACTACCACTACACCATCGATCCCGACTTCGACAGCACCCAGCTCATCAATGCCGCCTTCATCGCCATGCCGGCGCTGACCGAAGACCTGGGCCGGGCGCGCGCCCGTGGCGCCAGCCTCTTGCTCAAGAAGGAACTGAAGCTGGAAGAGCGGCTGGAACTGGTGGCCATGCTCGAACGCGCGCAGGAGCGTCTCAGTTCGGCGCGCAAGTCCTTCGCCAAGGGCGTGGCCGCCAATGCCGAGATCGGCGTCAAGCTGGGCAGCACCTTCGAGAAGGCCGATCGCCTGGGCAACGAGGTCATGAAACTCACGCGTGAACAGGTGCTGCTGCCGCAGGAGCTGAGCTTCCCGCCGGACGCCTACTTCAAACAATTCACCCTGGCCATCGATGAACAGTTCAAGGCCATCGGCGAAGTCACGGAAGTGCTGGCCGGCCAGCTGGATACGCAGAACGCCGCCCTGCGCCGCGAACAGCTCACGGTGCTGGGCGCCATCTTCGCGCTGGCCTTGCTGGTGGCCTGGCTGGGCGTGATGATCACCCGCTCGGTGACCCAGCCCATCCTTGCTTCGGTGGCCATGGCCGGTCGCGTGGCTGACTACGACCTCACCGCGCGCAGCGTGGCGCAAGGCCGCGACGAATCGGCCCAGCTGCTGGGTTCGCTCAACGCCATGACGGCCAGCCTGGGCGGGATCGTGGGCCGCGTGCGCACCAGTATCGAAGTGATCCAGCACGCCTCGCGCGAGATCGCTACCGGCAACGCCGATCTGTCGCGCCGTACCGAATCGCAGGCGTCCAGCCTCGAAGAGACCGCCAGCGCCATGGAAGAGCTGACCTCGACGGTGCAGAACAATGCCGAGAACGCCCGTCAGGCCGACCAGCTGGCAGGCTCGGCGTCGCGCCTGGCCGAGCGTGGCGGCGAGGTGGTCAGCAACGTGGTGCAGACCATGGACGAGATCAAGACCAGTTCGCGGCGCATCGTCGATATCATCAGCGTCATCGATGGCATCGCCTTCCAGACCAACATCCTGGCCCTGAACGCCGCCGTGGAAGCGGCCCGTGCCGGCGAGCAGGGGCGCGGTTTCGCGGTGGTCGCCTCGGAGGTGCGCTCGCTGGCCCAGCGCAGCGCCAGTGCGGCCAAGGAAATCAAGGAGCTCATCAGTGATTCGGTCGACAAGGTCGACGCCGGTGGCCGCCTGGTCGATGAGGCCGGCATGACCATGGGCGAGATCGTCAATTCGGTCCGCCAGGTGGCCGGCATCATGAGCGAGATCACCCAGGCCAGCCAGGAGCAGAGCACCGGCATCGGCCAGGTCAACGACGCCATCACCCAGATGGAAGCCATCACCCAGCAGAACGCCGCGCTGGTGGAAGAGGCCGCCGCGGCCGCCGAAAGCCTGCAGCAGCAGGCCGAGATGCTGTGGGATGAGGTTGGCGTCTTCAAGACCGAGGGCGCCGCCGGCGGCGCACCCGATGGCTTGCCGCCTGTTGCCCCCCGCTCTGCTGCACTGAGGCTGGCGCCCGCCTGATGCCCTGATGCACCGCGCTGGTGAGTGTGGCGCGACGTTGGCGATGCTCCCCCCGGCCTGTCCGCCGGGGTGTTTTCCCTGGTGGTGCAGCAGGTCATCGACACGCCCCGAAACGGGGCGTGGTCATTTTCTTAAGTATGCAAAACAAACATGAGTGCATGCCCACAAAGCATTGGCTCGCCCGCGCTCCGCTCTTCTAATATGCGCCACGCCCGCTTGCGCTGAGCATCCGATTGCGGCTCCGGCAAGGCAGACGACTGCAAGTACCCTGCGCCGGCAAGCTGGACCAGAACAACAATAGACAAGTCGGAGAAGCGCCTGTGGCCCGCATCGGATGGGGATCCTGTGCAGGGTGCTTGCCTTTGCTGCGGGACTGCTGAGAGGGCTTGGGGGCGAGCGGCGCGCAGCGGGCATGAATCATGCTGAATCACTGCCACAGGGAAACAAAAAGAGACGCACCGGCCGGCACGACCAGCCGGCACAACAAGCACACACACCAGACGCGTAGCGATACGGAAGAGCACACCCATGATCCAACGTTTGAAGATCGGCAGCCGCCTGGCCTTCGGTTTTTGCCTCATCCTCCTGCTGGCCACGGCCATCCTCCTCATCGGCCTGTGGCGCATGGCCGAGCTGGAAGCGGCCAGCGAATATGTGATCGACGAGAAAGTGGCCGCCATGACGGCCGCCCTGAACATGCGCGAAGCCGGCAGCCAACTGGCGCTGGCCCTGCGCAAGGTGGTCACGCCCACCGACGCCGCTGAAGGCAAGGCCGAGGATGCGCACCTGAGCAAGATCCTGCAAGCCTATGCCGGCTTTGAAAAGCAGATCACCGAGCTGTCACCGGCTGGGCGGGGCAAGGAATTGCTCACCGCCGCCAGTGGCCAGAGCAAGCAACTCTTCCCGATCGTCGAGACGATCCGCCAGCAGGTCGCCAGCAACAACTACTTCGATGCCGCCCAACTGCTCAAGAGCGATTTCCTGCCGGCCCATGACAAGTGGATGGCCAGCGTCGGTGCCTTGGCGGCGTTCCAGCAAGAAGACATGAAAGCCGCCCATGCCGAGGCCAAGGACAGCTACCGCAAGGCGCAGATCGGCATGCTGCTCATGGGCGTGCTGACGCTGGGTCTGGGCTTCTTCTTCACCTTCGTCATCACGCGTTCCATCGTCGGGCCCTTGAAGCGCGCCGGCAATATCGCTGAGACGATTTCGCGCGGCGACCTCACGCAAGACTTCCACGATCACGGTCGTGATGAAGCCGCCACCATGGTCAACGCCCTGGAGGCCATGCAGACCAATCTGGCCGCGACCCTCAACGAGGTCAAGGAGAGCGCCGCAGTCATCGCCGTGGCCTCGCACGAGATTGCACGCGGCAACGTGGACCTGTCCAACCGCACCGAATCGCAGGCCTCCAGCCTGGAAGAAACCGCCAGCTCCATGGAGCAGCTGACCTCCACCGTGCAGCAGAACGCCGAGAATGCGCGCCAGGCCAACCAGCTGGTGGTCTCAGCCTCGGACTACGCCACCAAGGGTGGACGCGTGGTGGGCGATGTGGTCGCCACCATGGGTTCGATCAAGGAAAGCTCCAGCAAGATCGTCGACATCATCGGTGTGATCGATGGCATTGCCTTCCAGACCAATATCCTGGCGTTGAACGCAGCGGTGGAAGCGGCACGCGCCGGCGAGCAGGGGCGCGGCTTTGCCGTGGTCGCCTCGGAAGTGCGCGCCCTGGCACAGCGCAGCGCGGCTGCCGCCAAGGAAATCAAGGGCCTCATCAGCGATTCGGTGGAGAAGGTCGATGCCGGGGGCAAGCTGGTCGATGAAGCCGGTGCGACCATGAGTGAAATCGTCACTTCGGTCAAGCACGTGGCCGACATCATGGGCGAGATCACCGCCGCCAGCCAGGAGCAGAGCGCCGGCATTGCCGAAGTCAATCACGCCATCACCCAGATCGACGAGATCACCCAGCAGAACGCCGCCCTGGTCGAACAGGCTGCCGCCGCCGCCGAGAGCCTGCAAGAGCAGGCCGATGTGCTGGCGCGGGCGGTGGCGGTATTCCGTCTGAAGACCGCGCAAGCGCAGGGCAGCATCCCGACGCCGCCGCCCGTGCCGGCGCCGCCTGCGCCCCTGCGCACCGTCAATACGCCAGCGGCGGTTACCGCGACCCGTCCGGTGGCCAGCCTGCCTGCGGCCGCACCGGCCAAGCGCAAGCCTGCGGCGCTGACGCGGGATGATGAGTTCGAGGAATTCTGATTGGGCCGGCTGGCGTTGATGTGACCGCCAGCTCGCCAGAGACAGAGATCGGCAAGCAACGCCACCGTCCCCAGGACGGTGGCGTTTTGTTATCTTGCTGACCGGCAAGCACAAACGGTGAGAATTTAAGATAATCTGCAAGTTGCCGTTAAGCTATACCAATTGCAGCAGACGGGTCGCATCATTCCGGAAAAGGGGAGGAAGGGCGACAGTCTGCGCGGCCAGGGGAAGAGCATCGCGTCGGGGGCTGGGCAACACAGAGAGCCTCGGATGACGAGCGTGCGCCAAGACATGCGCCCTGGGAGAGCCCTATGGCACATCCTCTTCATCCACCGGAATCCATCCATGTCCATCAAGAACCTATCGATCAAGGCGCAACTGGCCATTGCCATCCTTGTGCTCGCCGCCCTGCTGGTGGCCATTGGCGCCTCGGGCCTGCTCGGCATGTCGGCCGCCGTCAGCATCAACGCCCAGCTGTCCCAGGAGCGCCTGCCCAAGACGGTGGCGGCCGACAACACGCTGATCTGGATCGGCCGCCAGCGTACCTCGCTGGATCAGGCCGCGCTCACCAATGATCCCGCCTGGGCCGAACGCATGTATGGCATGGACGCCAATGCGCGCAAGGAAGCCCTGCAGTGGTGGGGCAAGTACACTGCGCTGCCCCAGACGGAAGAAGGGCGCGTGCTGGTCAAGAAAGTCTCCGACGGCATCGACAAGACCGAACAGGAACTGACCCGCTTCGCCGAGGTGATCAAGGCAGGCGACCGCCAGGCCATCGCCGACCAGGCGCGCAAGGTCGGCACCATCTATACCGCCATGCAACTGGATGGCCAGGCCTTGAGCAAATATGAGACCGAGCAGGCGGCCCAGAGTGCAGGCGCATCCATGGCCCGCTACGAAGCCTCGCGCAACTTCTCCATTGTCGCCATCGTGGCCGGCCTGCTGCTGGCCTTCTACAGCTGGTGGTCGCTGCGCCGCGCCATCGGCGAACCGATGCAGCGCGCCCTGCGCCATTTCGACGCCATTGCTTCGGGTGACCTGACCGAGGCGGTCCACGTCCATTCCCGCAATGAGATGGGACAGCTGCTGGAAGGCCTCAAGCGCATGCAGGAAAGCCTCTCCCGCACCGTGCAGGCGGTGCGCAGCGGCAGCGACGCCATTTCCACCGCCACCCGCGAGATTGCCTCGGGCAACCTGGACCTGTCCTCGCGCACCGAACAGCAGGCGGCCTCGCTGGAAGAGACCGCATCGAGCATGGAAGAGCTGACCAGCACCGTCAAGCACAACGCCGACAACGCCCGCCAGGCCACCACGCTGGCCGTCAACGCCTCCACCATCGCCGCCGATGGCAATGCCGTGGTCGGCCGGGTAGTGCAGACCATGGAAGAGATCCGCGCCAGTTCGGCCAAGATCACCGACATCGTCAGCATCATCGATGGCATCGCTTTCCAGACCAATATCCTGGCCTTGAACGCAGCGGTGGAAGCCGCGCGCGCAGGCGAGCAGGGGCGCGGCTTTGCCGTCGTCGCCACCGAAGTGCGCGCGTTGGCGCAGCGTTCTTCCAGCGCCGCCAAGGAAATCAAGGAACTGATCATGCACTCGGTCGACCGCGTCCAGGCCGGTTCGGAGCTGGTGGGGCAGGCCGGTGACACCATGAGCGACGTCATCAACGCCGTGCAGCGCGTGACCGACATCATGAGCGAGATCTCGGCCGCCTCCAACGAACAGAGCGCCGGCATCGACCAGGTCTCGCACGCAGTGACGCAGATGGATGAAGCCACCCAGCAGAACGCTGCACTGGTGGAGCAGGCCAGCGCCGCGGCCAAGTCGCTTGAGCAGCAGGCCCAGGCGCTGATGCAGGAAGTGGCGATCTTCCGCGTCAACGGCGCCGGGCCGACGGTAAAGCCGCCTGCGGCTGCCGCGTCCAGGGCGACGGTCAAGCCGGCCGCCAAGCCTGCGATGAAGCCGGCATCGGCAGCGCCAGCGGCGCCTGCCACACCCACTGCACCCGCCGCGCCCGTGGCCAAGGTTGCCCCCGCAGTGAAGCGCCCGGCGCTGCCAGCGGCGCCGGCGGCTGCCAAGCCGGCCGGCCGTGGCGTTCCGGCCGGGGATGAGGGAGATTGGGAAACCTTCTGATTGCTCCGATTTTCCTGAGTGTCCTGAGTGTCCTGAGATTGCGCGGCGGATGAACATCAGTCCGCCCGGAAACAAATAAGAAAAATAAGAAAAATAAAAAAATAAGAAATCAATAAGATAAAAATGAAAACCGCCGCGACCAGCCATGCCGGTCGCGGCGGTTTTGTTTGTGCCGGGAGGGTGGGGAAGCAGCGTCCCGCTCAGCGCGGGTGATGCTTGCCGCTGGTGGCCAGCAGCTCGGGCGCGATCACGGCCTTGAGGTAATTGGTGGTCACGTCACCACGATCACGCTGGGCGATCCACCAGACATTGGCCTTGCGCAGCGACCATTCCTGCGGCTGGCCGCCGATCAGTTGCGAGGCGACCAGGCCCAGCGTGGGCTGGTGGCCCACGATGAGCACCGGTTCGCGACTTTCGGGCCAGTTGGCTGCGCGCAGCAGATCCTCGGCGCTCATGTTGGGGGCCAGGTCGGCCACCACCTTGTACTTGCGCTTCAAGGCTTCCACCGTCTGCAAGGTGCGGGTGGCCGGGCTGACCAGGATGCGGCAACTTTCCGGCAGGTTGCGGTCCAGCCATTCCGCCATCTTGGCGGCCTGCTTGTGTCCCTTGGGGGTGAGGGCGCGTCCCTCGTCAGGTTCGCCCAGTTCGGCTTCGGCATGCCGCCATAGAATCAGGTCCATCTCAACTCCTCAGGTAAGCCGCCATGGCGCCGCCGGTCCATCGTTCACTCTTCCGGCGGCGTAGCCGGGATGCCCAGCGTGTTCATCAGGTATTGCTGGGCGTTGAAGGTCTGCTGCCTGCTGCGTGGCTTCTTTTGCGTATAGACGCCGTTGATGTCCAGGTGCCAGGAATGCGTATTGTCTTTCAGGTAGGGATTGAGACCTTCGGAAATGACGCGTTTCTTCAGGCTCTTGTCCAGCACCGGGAAAGCCACTTCGATGCGGCGGAACAGGTTGCGGTTCATCCAGTCGGCGCTGGCCAGGTAGACATCATGCGCCAGGTCGTTGCGGAAATAATAGATGCGCGAGTGTTCCAGGTAGCGACCGATGATGGAGCGCACCTTGATGTTCTCGGACAGGCCCGGCACGCCCGGACGCAGGGCGCAGGCGCCGCGCACGATCAGGTCGATCTTCACGCCATCGGCCGAGGCGGCATAGAGGGCCCGGATCACCGACTCGTCCAGCAGCGCATTCATCTTGGCGATGATGCGCGCCGGCCGTCCCTCGCGGGCGATCTGTCCTTCGTTGCGGATGGCGCGGATGATCTCCTTCTGCAAGGAGAACGGCGCCAGCCACAGATGGGTCAGGTTGCGCGGCTTGGTCAGGCTGGTGAGGTGAATGAAGACCTCGTTGACTTCGGCGGTGAGCTCCTGGTTGGAGGTCAAGAGCCCAAAGTCGGTATAGAACTTGGTGGTGTTGGGGTGGTAGTTGCCGGTGCCCAGGTGGGCGTAGAAGCGCAGGCCCTGGTCTTCATCACGGCGGATCACCAGCGCCAGCTTGGCGTGGGTCTTCAGCCCCACCACGCCATAGACCACCTGGGCGCCCGCCTGCTCCAGCTTGACCGCCCAGTTGATATTGGCCTCTTCATCGAAGCGCGCCATCAGTTCCACGATCACCGTCACTTCCTTGCCGTGCTGGGCCGCGTAGATCAACGCCTCCATCAGGTCCGAATTCATGCCGGTACGGTAGATGGTCTGCTTGATGGCCAGCACGCCCGGATCGTGGGCCGCGGTGCGGATGAAGTCGACCACCGGCTGGAAGGACTGGAAGGGGTGGTGCAGCAGCACGTCCTTCTTGTCCAGCGCAGCGAAGATGTTCTCGCTGGCCAGTTGCGGCGGCAGCGTGGGCGAGAAGGGCGGGAAGCGCAGCTCCGGCTGGTTGACCAGGTTGACGATCTCGCCCAGGCGCACCATGTTCACCGGGCCTTGCACGGCGTAGAGACGGTTGCGTTCGATATTGAACTGGTTCAGCAGCAACTGCGCCAGGTGTTCCGGGCAATTGGCCGCCACTTCCAGGCGCACGGCCACGCCGAACTGGCGGCTCTGCAATTCGGTCTCCAGCGCCTGGCGCAGGTTCTTGACCTCTTCTTCATCGACCCACAGGTCGCTGTTGCGGGTGACGCGGAATTGCGAATAGGCGGTGATGTCGCGCCCCGGGAACAGGTCGGCGATATGCGCGTGGATGACCGAGGAGAGCAGGCAGAACGACGACTGCCCCTTGGCCGAGAGATGGTCCGGCAGCTTGATCACTCGCGGCAGCACGCGCGGGGCCTTGATGATGACGATGCCGGTGCCGCGTCCGAAGGCGTCCTTGCCCGAGAGCTCGATGATGAAATTGAGACTCTTGTTATGGACCTGCGGGAAAGGGTGGGCCGGGTCCAGCCCGATGGGCGTCAACAGCGGCCGCACATGCTGTTCGAAATACTGTTTCACCCAGGCGCGCTGGGCGTCGTTGCGGTCATCATGACGCAACAGGTGGATGCCGTTGGCGGCCAGCTGCGGCAGGATTTCCTCGTTGAGCAGTTCGTACTGGCGCGCCACGATACGGTGGCATTCGGCGCTGGTGCGCTCGAGCGCCGCGCGCAGCTCGGGCGGGTCGATGTTCTCGCCCTCGATGCGGTTGGCCAGCAGGCTGGCGATGCGCACTTCGAAGAATTCGTCCAGGTTGCTGCTGCAGATGCACAGATACCGCAGGCGCTCCAACAGCGGCACGCTGTCGTCCTCGGCCTGGGCCAGCACCCGGCGGTTGAAGGCAAGCTGCGAGAGTTCGCGGTTAAGGTAGATCGTATTAACGGGAAGATCAGGTTGGGTACTGCTTTCCGGTTTTACTTTTCTGGTCATCAAGAGTCCCTGTCCATCCAGTTTGAGCGGGCAGTGTATTGAGGAGGTATGACGAGTTTATGACAAGTATTATGACGCTTTGTCATTTTTTCTCAGCAGAAAATATCATATTTTCGATGCAATGAATGCAAGATCCCTGTCCCCGTCAGCTGACTGACCAACGCTGCAACAGAACTGTCAGGAAAGCCCCTCCAGCCCCAGCCTGCGCCCCTTTCCGAGCTGCTTGATGGTGCTCGGAATACTTTCCTGCAGGAAATTATGACCTGCCCGAAGATGACAAGTTTGGGTCATAAACTCGTCACATTAGCTGGTTAAAGTTCGCCCTGTCTCAGAAGTCATCCCTCCCACCGTGATGTTTCTTGCTGACGTCCTCTCTCAAAATCATAGGAGTAGTTGAAATGGGGTTTAACCAACTGATCAAATCTGTTGCAGTCGCAGTGGCCGGCGCTTTCGCTTTCAGCGGTGCCGCTCATGCAGCAGAAATCACCGGCGCTGGCGCCTCCTTCCCGTACCCGGTCTACGCCAAGTGGGCTGAGCTGTACAAGGCCGCTACCGGTAACAGCCTGAACTACCAGTCCATCGGTTCCGGTGGTGGTATCAAGCAGATCAAGGCCAAGACCGTCGACTTCGGCGCTTCCGATGCACCGCTGCCGCAAAATGAACTGGCTGAAGCCGGCCTGACCCAATTCCCCGCCGTGGTGGGTGGCGTGGTCCCCGTGGTCAACCTGGATGGCGTGACCCCGGGTCAGATCAAGCTGTCGGGCCAAGTGCTGGGCGACATCTACGCCGGCAAGATCACCAAGTGGAATGCTCCCGAAATCACCGCCCTGAACCCGGGCGTGAAGCTGCCTAACGAAGACATCACCGTGGTCTACCGTTCGGACGCTTCGGGCACTTCCTACGTCTTCACCTCCTACCTGTCCAAGGCCAACGCCGACTTCAAGAGCAAGATCGGCGCCGGTACTGCAGTGAAGTGGCCCACCGGCGTGGGTGGCAAGGGTAACGAAGGCGTTGCCGCCAACGTGCAGAAGGTCAAGGGCGCCATCGGCTACGTCGAGTACGCCTATGTCAAGAAGAACAAGCTGAACTACACCCAGCTCAAGAACAAGGACGGCAACTTCGTCTCCCCGGACGATTCCTCCTTCAAGGCCGCGACCGCCCACGGCGACTGGGCCAAGACCCCGGGTTTCGCTGTTGACTTCACCGACGCTGCCGGCAAGGAATCCTGGCCGATCTCCAGCGCCACCTTCATCCTGCTGCACAAGGAACAGGCTGGCGATGGCGCCAAGGGCAAGGAAGTCCTGAAGTTCTTCGACTGGGCCTACAAGAACGGTGGCAAGGTCGCCGCTGACCTGGACTACGTGCCGCTGCCGGACTCGGTCACCAAGCTGGTGGAAGATTCCTGGAAGAGCAACGTGAAGGACAGCAGCGGCAAGGCCATCTGGTAATCCAGTAGTGCCCAACCGCGCCGGGCTCGCGGGGCCCGGCCAAGCAAGCCTCTCCCCACGGAGCATTCGGGTCATCGCAGCGAAAACGAGCAACTCTGGAGATCAGAGCATTCGCGGCGATGGCCCGTTTTAATGGTGAATTCAAATGAGCGCTAATTATTCCACCACGGCAATGTCGAACACCGAAGTCAAAAAATCCACGACAGATACGGAAAGCGCACAGGTCGCGCGCGAGAAGTTGATGGCCGTCATGCGCCGCCAGCGCTTGCAGGATTTCTTTTTCCACAAGATCACCCTGATCTTCGCCCTGTCCGTGCTGCTGATGCTGGGCGGGATCATCGTTTCCCTCATCATCGGCGCCGCCCCGGCCTTCCAGGCCTTCGGCCCAGGCTTCATCACTCGCGTCGAATGGGATCCGACCAATAACGAATTCGGCGCCATGATCGCCATCGTCGGCACGCTGTCGACCTCGATCATCGCCTTGCTGATCGCCTTTCCGGTCAGTTTCGGCATCGCCCTGTTCCTCACCGAGATCTGTCCCGCCAAGCTGCGTCGCCCGCTCGGTACCTGCGTGGAACTGCTGGCCGGCGTGCCTTCCATCATCTACGGCATGTGGGGCCTGTTCGTGTTCGCGCCGCTGTTCTCCGAATACGGCCAGCCCTTCCTGAAGGCCACGCTGGGCCAGATCCCTGGCATCGGCGTGCTGTTCTCGGGCCCGACCATGGGTATCGGCATCCTGACCGCCGGCCTGATCCTGTCGGTGATGATCATCCCCTTCATCTCCTCGGTCATGCGCGACGTGTTCGAAGTGGTGCCGGCAGTCCTGAAGGAATCGGCCTATGGCCTGGGCTGCACCCGCTGGGAAGTGGTGCGCAAGGTGGTGCTGCCCTATACCAAGACCGGTGTGGTCGGCGGCGTCATGCTGGGCCTGGGTCGCGCGCTGGGTGAAACCATGGCGGTCACCTTCGTGATCGGCAACTCGCACCGTCTGTCCTGGTCGCTGTTCTCGGCCGGCAATTCGATTGCCTCCACCCTGGCCAATGAAATCGCCGAAGCCTCCAGCAAGCTGCACGTGTCCTCGCTGTTTGCGCTGGGCCTGATCCTGTTCGTCATCACCTTCATCGTCCTGTCCGCCGCCAAGATCATGTTGATGGGCATGACCCGCAAGGAAGGAGCCAAATAATGAGCCAGACCGTACAAGCCGGCGTACAACACGCCGATCAGGCGCAAGCCATGAACCCCGTCTACCGCAAGCGCCTCATGCAGCATCGCATGGGCATGCTGTTCTCCTTCCTGGCCATGGGCCTGGGCCTGTTCGTGCTGGCCTGGATCCTGTTGACCCTGGTGTTCAAGGGGGTGGCTGCGCTGAACCTGGGCCTGCTCACCGAAAACACCCCGGGTCCGGGTGACGCCGGCGGCGGCCTGTTGAACCCCATCGTCGGCTCGCTGATGATGGTCGGTATCAGTACCCTCATCAGCACCCCCATCGGCATCCTGGCCGGCGTCTACCTGGCGGAATATGGCGAGGAAAGCAAGCTGGCCCAGGTGACCCGCTTCGTCACCGACATCATGCTGTCGGCGCCGTCGATCGTCATCGGCCTGTTCATCTACGCGATCTATGTCGCCAACGTCGGCCACTTCTCGGGCTGGGCCGGCACCTTCGCCATCTCGCTGATCGCCATTCCCGTGGTCGTGCGCACCACCGACAACATGTTGAAGCTGGTCCCCAGCGGCCTGCGCGAAGCGGCCTTCGCCCTGGGCGCTCCGCGCTGGAAGGTGGCCATCATCGTGCGCCTGCGCGCCGTCAAGGCGGGCGTGGTGACCGGTGTGCTGCTGGCCGTGGCGCGTATCTCGGGCGAGACCGCACCGCTGCTCTTCACCGCCCTGAACAACCAGTTCTTCAGCACCAACATGAACCGTCCGATCGCCAACCTGCCGGTGGTGATCAACCAGTTCGCCATGAGCCCGTATGACAACTGGGTCTCGCTGGCATGGGGCGGCGCCTTGCTGATCACTTTCAGCGTGCTGCTGCTCAACGTGCTCTCGCGCACCCTGTTCAAGCAACAAATCCCCGGCTAATTCTCCAAGTGACCGACATGACTACTGCTCATCAAATGGCAAGCCACGCTTCGACCGCACCCGCCAACGCCGCTGCACCCCAGAAGGCCACGCTGGAAGTCTCGCAACTCAATTTCTACTACGGCGGATTCCAGGGGCTCAAGAACATCAACCTGAACATCTACGAAGGCAAGGTGACCGCCTTCATCGGTCCCTCGGGCTGTGGCAAGTCCACGCTGCTGCGCACCTTCAACCGCATGTATGACCTCTACCCCGGCCAGCGCGCCGAGGGCAAGATCATCTACGCCGGCAACAACATCCTCGAACCCGGCCAGGACCTCAACATGCTCCGCGCCAAGGTCGGCATGGTGTTCCAGAAACCGACGCCGTTCCCGATGTCGGTGTACGACAACATCGCCTTCGGTATCCGCCTGTATGAAAACCTGCCCAAGGGCGAAATGGACGAGCGCGTCGAATGGGCGCTCAACAAGGCGGCCTTGTGGGGTGAAGTCAAGGACAAGCTGCACAAGAGCGGCCTGTCGCTCTCTGGCGGTCAGCAACAGCGTCTGTGTATCGCACGCGGTGTGGCGGTCAAGCCGGAAGTGCTGCTGCTGGATGAACCGACCTCGGCGCTGGACCCGATCTCGACGGCCAAGGTGGAAGAGCTGATCGGTGAGTTGAAGAACGACTACACCATCGCCATCGTGACCCACAACATGCAGCAGGCGGCGCGCTGCTCGGATTACACCGCTTATATGTACCTGGGCGAACTGGTGGAGTTTGGCGAGACGGACCAGATCTTCATGAATCCGGTGCGCAAAGAAACCCAAGACTACATCACCGGCCGCTTTGGCTGATCGAACCGTCGTCTCGGCTACTGCGCGCTCCGATTTCGCGTCTGCGATGCTCGCCGTACGCCTGTACGGCTGCGCTTCTCGACGCGAACTCGAAGCGCTCGCTACGCCGATACGACGATTCCACAGAGTAGTCAGGGCACATATTTTTTTAGAAATTCTTTTTAGGGACGTCATATGACCGGCGATCATTCCTCCAAACAGTATGACCAGGATCTGGAGCAGATCCGCTCCAAGGTGCTTGCCATGGGCGGCATGGTGGAACACCAGTTCCAGGACGCGATTGCGGCTTTCCGTAGCGGTAACCTCGAAGTGGCCAACCGCGTCATGAAGGACGATGAGGCGGTCAATCGCCTGGAAGTCGAACTCGATGACGCCTGCAGCCACCTGATCGTGCGCCGCCAGCCTACCGCCAATGACCTGCGTACCGTCATGGCGACCATCAAGATCATCACCGACCTGGAACGCGTGGGCGATGAGGCGACCAAGATCGCGCGGACTGCGGTCCACCTGCACAAGCGTGGCATCGGCCTGATCTCGCATTACGAAACCGTGAGCCTGATCGCCGAACAGGCCATGGACCAGCTGCGCAGCGCCCTGGATGCCTTTGCCCGCCTGGATGACCAGCAGGCGCTGGAACTGATCAAGGCCGATGAACGCATCGACCATGGCTTCCGTTCCATCACCCGCAGCCTCATCACCTTCATGATGGAAGATCCGCGCACCATCTCCGGCTCCATCGATACCCTGTGGGTGGCCAAGGCCATCGAGCGTATCGGCGACCATGCCAAGAACATCGCCGAATACGTCGTCTACGTGGTCGGCGGCAAGGATATCCGTCATACCGACTTCGGCTCGGCCAAGGCGGTCCAGGAAGAAGACTGAGCACGACGGCGCCGGTGGGGGCAGCAGGGGAATGCTGCCGCTACCGGATTGCGGAGGGGAGACCCGCGATACTGCTATAAGCCCTATACCCATGACCACTATCCTCATCGTCGAAGACGAACCCTCCATTGCCGAACTGATTGCCTTCACGCTCAAGGAGGCAGGCTGGTCCAGCTTCGTCGTCTCCAATGCGGCGGCGGCCTGGGACTTCGTCCAGCATCGCGCGCCGCAATTGGTGCTGCTGGACTGGATGTTGCCGGACCGCAGCGGCCTGCACCTGCTCTCGCGCATCCGCGCCGACCGCCAGCTGCAGCAGCTCTCGGTCATCATGCTCACCGCCAAGAGCATGGAAGAAGACAAGATCGCCGGCCTCGACAATGGCGCCGACGACTACATCACCAAGCCCTTCTCGCCGCGCGAACTGACCGCGCGCATCAAGGCGCTGCTGCGCCGCAAGAGCCCCGAGCACGCGCAGGAAGTGATGTCGGCCGGCCCCATCACGCTCGATCCGGCCAGCTGCTCGGTGAGCCTGTCGGGCGCGCGCATCGATATCGGCCACGCCGAATACAAGCTCCTGAAGTTCTTCCTGGCCCATCCTGACCGCGTCTTCTCCCGCAGCCAACTGCTGGACCGCGTCTGGGGCGACCATGTGGTGATCGAGGAGCGCACCGTGGATGTCCACGTGCTGCGCCTGCGCAAGGCCCTGCGCGATGCCGAGTACCTCATCAAGACGGTGCGCAGCGTGGGCTACATGCTCTCCACCAAATAAGCCCGAACACGACCCAAGCCAAAGCCAAAGCCGCCCGCATCAGCCATAATCACGCGACAATTACAAATTCGGCGCGCGGGCGCTTGCAAGATCTAACTGCCAAATCAATGAGTCCTCAACTATTGTTCTGGATTCCCGCTGTATTGCGCCTGGTGCTTTGCCTGGCCGGTGCGGGAGTCGTCGGTTTCTTTTTCGGTCCCATCGCAGGCCTCGTGACAGCGGTGCTGGGGGTGGGCGCGATGATGATCACCCATCTGCATTACCTGTTGCGCCTGTCCACCTGGCTGGATGATTCGGGCCAGTCGCGCCTGCCCGACGGCTGGGGCGCGTGGACCGACGTCTATGCGCGGCTCTACCGCATGCGCCGCGACGACGAAAAGAACCAGGCCGAACTGGCCGAGTGGCTGGCGCGCTTCCGCCAGGCCATGAGCCTGCTGCCCGATGGCGTGGTGATCATGGACGATGTGCTCTTCCTCGAATGGTGCAATCCGGCCGCCCAGCAGCATCTGGGCCTGAAGCTGGACCGCGACAAGGGCATGCGCGTGACCAACCTGATCCGCAATCCGGCCTTCATCGACTACATCATCCTCGGTCGCTACGAACAGCCGCTGACCATGACGCTGCATGAGCGCAAGCTGATCATCCAGATCATCCCCTTCGAAAACCGGCGTCAGATCCTGGTCACCCATGACGTGACCGAGTCGGAGCGTATCGACATGATGCGCCGCGACTTCGTGGCCAATGCCTCCCATGAATTGCGCACGCCGCTGACGGTGATCAATGGTTTCCTGGAGATCGCCCTGGCCCAGCCCAATCTGGAAGAGGGCACACGCATGGCGCACCTGAAGTTGATGACCGAACAAGGCCAGCGCATGCAGAACCTGATCGATGACATGCTGACCCTCACGCGGCTGGAGTCGATCGACTATCCCCTGCGCACCGAGGTGCTGCGCGTGCGCCCGCTGCTGGAGCGCATCGCCGAGGAAGGCCGCGCCTTGTCGGCCGGCAAGCACGAGATCGTGCTGACCATCGACGGTCCCGACCTGAAGGGCAATGCCGAGGAATTGCGCAGCGCCTTCACCAACCTGGTCACCAACGCCGTGCGCTATACGCCCGAGGGCGGCCGCATCAGCCTGCGCTGGCAGAGCGATGAGCAGGGCGCGCATTTTGCGGTGCAAGATACCGGCATTGGCATCAGCCCCGAGCATATCTCGCGCCTGACCGAACGTTTCTACCGCGTCGACAAGAGCCGTTCCCGCGAAACCCAGGGCACCGGCCTGGGCCTGGCCATCGTGCGCCATGTGCTGCTGCGCCACCATGCCACGCTGGAAATCGCCTCCGTGCCAGACCACGGCAGCACCTTCACCGTGCATTTCCCCTCGACCCAGACCATCCAGGACTATGCCCAGACGCCCTGATTGTGGATGCCTGACCACGGCCCATGCGATTTAGAAAGGATGCTTCGGCATCCTTTTTTCTTCTTTGAAGCGGTGTTGGGCGCGTAATAATGCGCTGTATCGTAATACTGACGCCTCGTCAGTAAGTACAAATACGAATGCCTTGCCAAGGTGCAAGTAGGAACAATATCGCACCGCAGGAATCGGCGCCGGCCACCGGGAATCAACGGCGCCTTTTCTTCAAGCTGTCTTCTGACACCAGCAGTTTTTTTCGCATCGACGAAATGAGGGATGTCTGACATGAAGCACGGCCATCTATCCAACCGATCAACCGGTCAACCGATGACTTGACGGCGCCGCGCTCAGGAAATCCCTGATCGCGGTTCCTGACATGTGCTTGCACACTCAGCGTACGCCCCCCTGTTGCCTGCGGGCAGCCGAGGAGCCTGCGCTCGTCGCCGATCAGTATTTTTGCCCAGAGAGAAAAAAATGCGCTACTTCGCCAACATGAAAATCGGTCGCCGCCTGGCCCTGGGTTTTGCCGTCATCCTGGCCGCCGCCAGCGTGGTCGTGGCCCTGTCGATCTGGCGCCTGCAAGGCATCGCCGCCGCCACCGACGAAATGATGCACGAACCCCTGACCAAGGAGCGGCTGGTCTCGGACTGGTACCGCACCATCCACACCAGCGTGCGCCGCACCACCGCCATTGCCAAGAGTTCCGATCCCAGCCTGGCAGCCTTCTTCGCCGACGATGCCGCCGCCGCCAGCCGCATGTCGACCGAGCAGCAGAAGGCCATCGAAGCGCTGATCGAGTCGGACCAGGAAAAGGCCGTCTTCACCAAGCTGGGCGAGGTGCGCAAGGATTACATCAAGTACCGCGACGCCATCTCCAAGGCCAAGGCCGAGGGCCGCACGGAGGAGGCCGCCCAGATCCTGGCCGGTCCCTTCGATGTGGCCGGCAAGGGCTATCTCGACCTGCTGCAGCAATTGCTGACGCTGCAACGCGCCAATATCGACCAGGTCGCGGCCCACATCCAGACGGTCTACCGCGAGAGCCGCAACCTCATGCTGGCCCTGGCCTTCTTGCAGGTCGTGCTGGGCTGGTTGTTTGCCCGCACCCTGGCGCTGGGCATCACCCGCCCGCTGGAACAGGCGGTGGAGGTGGCTGAAGCCGTGGCCGCCGGAGACCTCACCCATCGCATCGACGAGCGCCTGGCTGCGCGTGGCGATGAGACCGGCAAGCTCATGCATGCCCTGCACGCCATGACCGGCAATCTCGCCCGTATCGTTGGCCAGGTGCGCGGCGGCACGGATGCGATTGCCACCGCCTCCAAGGAAATCGCCACCGGCAACCTCGACCTGTCGGCGCGCACCGAACGCCAGGCCGGCGCGCTCGAAGAGACCGCCTCGGCCATGGAAGAACTGACCTCCACCGTATCGCAGAACGCCGATAACGCGCGCCAGGCCAACCAGCTTGCCGCCTCCGCCTCATCGGTGGCGCAGCAGGGCGGGGAAGTGGTATCGCAGGTCATTTCCACCATGGGCTCGATCAACGAGTCCTCGCGCAAGATCGTCGACATCATCAGCGTCATCGACGGCATCGCCTTCCAGACCAACATTCTGGCCCTGAATGCCGCAGTGGAAGCCGCCCGCGCCGGCGAGCAGGGCCGGGGCTTTGCGGTGGTGGCCTCGGAAGTGCGCTCGCTGGCCCAGCGCTCGGCCTCGGCCGCCAAGGAAATCAAGGCCTTGATCGACGACTCCGTGGCCAAGGTGGGCTCCGGCAGCGAACTGGTCACCCGTGCCGGCAGCACCATGGATGAAGTGGTGGCCAGCGTGCGCCAGGTCGCCGACATCGTCTCCGAAATCAGCGCCGCCAGCAGCGAGCAGAGCGATGGCATCAGCCAGGTCAACCTGGCCATCACCGACATGGACCAGACCACCCAGCAGAACGCCGCCCTGGTCGAAGAAGCAGCCGCTGCCGCCGAAGCCATGCAGGAACAGGCGGCGCGCCTGTCCGAGGTGGTCAGCCAGTTCAAGCTGCTGGGGCAGGACCAGATCGCCTACGCCCCCCGCAGCGCGGTCGATATCACGCCGCCCTTGCCGGCCTTGCGCTGAGCCGCCTTCGGTAAAAAAATTACCCGCCTGTGTGGCGGGCAATTTTTTTCCGGAAGCAATCCGGCAGTTGCACAAATGATTTATATCATTTGCGCTCGATGCAGCGATTGCCTCAGTAGGTCGCGCGACCGCCGGAGAGATCGAACACCGACGCCGTGGTAAAGGAATTTTCTTCCGACACCAGCCAGGCCACCATGGCCGCCAGCTCCTCCACCTTCACGAAGCGCGCACGCGGGATCTTCGAAAGCATGTAGTCGATATGCGCCTGGGTGCACTGTTCCAGGATGCGGGTCTGCGCCGCCGCCGGGGTGATGGCGTTCACCGCAATGTTCTTGGTGGCGGTTTCCTTGCCCAGGCTCTTGGTCAAGGCAATCATGCCAGCCTTGGCCGCGCTGTAGGCCGAGGCGGTCGGATTGCCTTCCTTGCCGGCGATGGACGCGATATTGACGATGCGTCCATAGTTCTGCGCGATCATCCGTTGCACCACTACCTGGTTGACGTAGAACGCGCCATTGAGGTCGATATCGATGACGCGGCGCCATTCCTCCGGGGAATACTCCGCCACCGGATTATTCTGTCCAGCAATACCGGCGCTATGCACCAGGATATCGATGGACTGGGTCAGTTTCTCGGTGGCCTCGATGGCTTGCTGCACCTCGGCCTGGCTGGAAATATCGACCTTGACGGTCTCCACATTGCCCAGTGATTCCAGCTTGCGGCGCGCCTCGGCCAGCGCCTTCTCGTCCATGTCCCACAGCACCACCTTGGCCTTGCCCTGCAACAGGCGCTCGGCCACGGCATAGCCAAAGCCCTGTGCACCACCGGTGATGATGGCGCTACGGCCCTGGAAATCGTAGTGATTCATTGTCTCTCCTTCCCTGGTTCGGTCATTGGATGGCGCAGGCCGCGTGGGCCTGCGCATTCTTGTTCTTGTTCCGGATGGGTGACGCAGCGCTGCCGCAGGGGCAGCGCCAGGCATTGCGCCTGTGCCAATGCCTTATGCGTCGATGGTCTTCTGCTCTTGCTCGCCCAGACCGTCGATGCCCAGACGAATGGTCTGGCCAGCGCGCAGGTAGACCGCTTCCGGCTTGACGCCCATGCCCACGCCCGGCGGCGTGCCGGTGGAGATGACATCGCCCGGCTGCAGGCTCATGAAGCGCGACAGGTAGGACACGATATGCGCCACGTTGAAGATCATGGTGCTGGTATTGCCGTTCTGGTAGCGCTTGCCATCCACTTCCAGCCACATGCCCAGCTTCTGCGGATCGGCCACTTCATCGCGGGTCACCAGCCAGGGCCCGATGGGGCCGAAGGTATCGCAGCCCTTGCCCTTGTCCCAGGTGCCACCGCGTTCGATCTGGTATTCGCGCTCGGAGACGTCGTTGACCACGCAATAGCCGGCCACGTGGGACATCGCATCCTTCTCATCGATATAGCTGCCGCCCTTGCCGATGATCACGCCCAGTTCCACTTCCCAGTCGGTCTTCTTGGAGCCGCGCGGGATCTTGACGTTGTCATTGGGGCCGACCACGGCCGAGGTCCACTTGTTGAACACCACCGGTTCGGCCGGGATGGGCAGGTTGGATTCGGCGGCGTGATCCGCGTAGTTCAGGCCGATGCAGATGAACTTGCCGATATTGCCCACACAGGCGCCGATACGGGGATTGCCTTCCACCACCGGCAGGGTGTTGAGGTCGAGCTTGCGAATCTTTTCCAGCGAGGCATCGTCCAGCACGGCGCCGTTGACGTCCTTGATATGCGCCGACAGGTCGCGAATCTTGCCAGCCTGATCCAGGATGCCGGGCTTTTCCTGCCCAACCGGGCCGTAACGCAGTAATTTCATCGTGTTTCCTTGAAGAAAGGGTTGTCTCGGATCGGCGCCGATGCCGGCTTGCGGCTGGTGCAGGTGCTGCAGCCAGGGCACGCAAGGGCGTGGGGTCGCCTGTCGTTTGGAAGTTGGATATTACCAGTTTATTGGTAAGACCAATAGGCCAATGGGTGAGTTTTCAGGTCATGCGCCGTGCAAGCTTGGTTGATCTGCCCTGGAAACTTCTCCCACTTTCGGAGGGCGAGGGCACCCCAGCATGCCATCACCGTCATGTTCCAATGCTGGCCGGCGGCCAACCACTAGCGCTCCGTGCATAGGATGAAGTGCGCTTGACGTCTTCTGCACGACATCGCTAATATGATGCTCATCATGCAGAGCAAGCCTACCCGCAAACAAGTCAGCCACGACCGTATCGTCGATGTCGCCTCGCGCGCCATCAGGCGGGCGGGCGCCAATGGTGTCGGCGTGGCGGACATCATGAAGGAGGCTGGCCTCACCCATGGCGGTTTCTATGCGCATTTCGAATCGCGCAACGCCTTGGTGAGCGAAGCGATGAGACATGCCTGGCAAGACACATCGCAGGCGTTGATGAACGCGATGGCGCGGCGGGTGGCGGCGGGCGAAAGTCGTTTCGCAGCGCTGGTGAATTGCTATCTGCATGACAGTCATCTGGAGAAAGTCGAACAGGGTTGCGTGATCGCCGCCTTGTCTTCTGAAATGACGCGTCTGGATGAGGCGGCTCGCGGCGATGCCAAGCGGCTCGTCGCCCAGTTGATCGCGCTGGTGCGTTCATGCTTGCCGCCAGGCTGCGATCCGGCTAACGGCGCAATAGTGGCCTCAACCATGATGGGGGCATTGCAATTGGCGCGGACCTTGGGCGGCAAGCAAGGGCGTGAGTTGCTGGCGCTGGCCAGAAAGCAGTTGATAAATCAGTTCGATCCGGTTTTGTCTTGATCCGTCGCCTTCACCTTGACGACGCATCCCTCCGTTGAGTTTGTCCTCTTTGTCGCTGACAGCCTCATTTTGCTTATAAATATGATGGTCATCATAAAGGTCTGATTCATGAAAATCGCTGACTCCACCGTTCTCGTCACCGGCGCCAGTCGCGGCATAGGTCTTGCCCAACATCGCGGGAATTGCCGCATCTGCATTCAATAGGAGATACCAGTGACACAGCCGATGTTTGTCCTCGTGCAGTTCGATGTAAAGGACTTCCCCACCTATTTCGAGCAATACGGTTCCCTGATGAAGGCCGAGGTGGAGAAGTTTGGCGGAGCGTTTCTTGCCGCCACAGGGGATGCCGTGGCGCAGGAAGGCCAATCCAGCGGCAACTTCACCGCCCTCATTCGCTTTCCTTCTCAAGAAGCTGCGGCCGAAATGTATGCGTCGCCAAGCTATGCACCATTGAAGGCCAAGCGCATCAACGAGCTTACGAATAGCGGGAATGTGATTTTCCTGCCGGGACTATGAAAATAGTGTCTCCGTTCAACCCGCTATCCCAACCCTGACCATCAGCACGAGAGAGGAAGACATGGACGCCGAAAAACAAGCCAGTGTATGGACAGATCAGCAGGCCGCCGCACTCCAGCGCGAGCGTGACGGCGGCGGCGCGCTCGGCGTGGCCCGAATGGAACAGATCGCCGGCAAGAGCGGGATGGAAATCCTCAGTGCGATGATGTCCGGAGCGCTGCCGTCGCCGCCGATGAACGAGACCATGAACATGACCCTGTTGGAACTTGACGAGGGTAGCGCCGTATTCCAGGGCATCCCGCTGCTGCGCCACTTCAACCCGATGGGGACGGTGCATGGCGGCTGGTTTGCCACGCTCCTGGATTCTGCGCTGGGTTGTGCTGTGCAAACCACGCTGCCGGCCGGGCAGAGCTATACGACGGTAGAACTGAGCGTCAATATCGTACGGGCAGCTTCGCAACAAACCGGACCGCTCCGCGCGGCTGCCAGGGTCTTGCATCGGGGCAGTCAAATGGCCACAGCAGAAGCGAGCATCAAGGATGAGAGCGGCAGGTTGTACGCCCATGCAACCACGACCTGCTTTGTATTCAAGGCTCCCGTAGATTGATTGCAGCTGCAGCGATCCGCGGGCTGATGTTGCGTCGATATCACCCATCTTCGAAGAGCATGCGGCTGTCCTGCGGGGGGGGGCGGCTTATCTGCCCCTCCGCCAGATTCATGGGTTTCACTCAAGCTTAAAGCAGTTCATTCGAAGGCAACCATTCAGGTTCATACGCCCCCAGTGCGCGCGCCGGATAACGCCATGCCAGCGGCGCGCCCTCGATCTGCACCGGTGGCAGCAGTCGCGCCGCCGGTCCCCACGACGTCGGTTCGACGTGCGCGCAGCGATCAACTGGCGTTTCCGCCGCGAACCCGCTCACCTCGCGCATGGGCTCCGTGCGCAATTGCAGGACCGCTGCAGTACGCGCCAGCGAGGCGCGCACTTCGATTCCCACCCCTCGCGTCATTCTCAGCGTCAATCCCCGCAGCGCTGCGGCCGCCATCAGATAGCCCGTCGCATGGTCGATGGCCTGGACCGGCAGATTGACCGGTGCAGCGCTGCCCATCACTCGCATGCCGGCCTCGGCGATGCCGGTGCTCATCTGGATGAGGCTGTCGAAACCGCGCCGGCACTGCCATGCACCGGACCAGCCATAGGCATCGAGCGAGACATCGATCAGTGCGGGATTGAGTTCGCGCCGTTGCGCAGCGTCCAGGCCGAGCTTGGCGAGCGCATCGGAACGATAACCGTGGACAAGGATATCGGCATGGCCCATCAATCGCCGCAGCGTATCGAGGTCGGCCGGGTCTTTCAGATTCAGCCGCGCACAGCGCTTTCCCAGGACGACTTCCGGCACCGTGTTCGGTTCTTCCCACCCATAGGGATCGATGCGCAACACTTCGGCCCCCAGGCCGGCGAGGAAGCGGGTGGCGACAGGACCGGCGAGAATGCGCGTGAGATCGAGCACGCGGATTCCACGCAATGGCCGATCCCGCGACGGCTCCCATGCGCGCGTACTGACGCGGGCCCCGGTCGCGACATGCAGCAAGGGCTCGGCGGCGACCGCCTTGCCTTGCGGGTGCGCGGCCCATTCCTCGCGGGAATACATCACAGCAGCACAACCACCGCGCGCGACAATGGCCGCTTCCAGCGTGTCGGCGTCCCAGCCTGCCACCGCTTGCCGCACCGATTCCTGATCCGCCGCGCAGTCGAGCACGGACAGCGCGGCCTGGCGGTGATGCGGCGCATTGGTGTGCAAGCGGATCCAGCGATCACGCGCCCGATAATTGCCGGCGATCGCGTCCCATAGCGGCGGCATCGTCCATCCCAGCGGATGCAGCGACGCGCCAAACCAGAGCGAGGCCATGCGCCGGTCGACGTGAACCGCCGGCAAGTGACCGGTCGAGGCCTGCAGCAACTCGGCTGCCGCCGTTGCGGCCGCGCCAATGGCCGCTGCGGCCAGGTCGGTTACCCGGAATGCGGACACCAGCTCCCCGGTTCCACCAAAGCCGCACGTCGCGGCCAACGCGGGAGCGCCTCCCAGGGCTGTCCAGAATTCCCGCAGATGCTGCGACGCAGCTTGTGTCACTTGATCGTTCTCCATTTTGGCCTCGACTGGTTCAGGTGTGACAAAGATCGGATCGTTTGAATTTGCTGTCAACGTTGATTATCCTGATCAACCAATCAAACGATTCCCGTCCCTCACGATGTCGAACTACCTCAACTCGACCGAAGCCGCTGCACGGCTCGGTGTGTCCCGGCAAACGCTGTACGCCTACGTCAGCCGCGGCCTGCTGCACGCGGAGCCCGGCGCCACGGCGCGCGAGAGCCGCTATTTCGCCGCCGACGTCGAGCGCGTCGCGGCACAGCGCGCACACGGACGCAAGCCCAAGGAAGTGGCGAAGGCCGCGCTGAACTGGGGTGCTCCCGTGCTCGAATCGAGCATCACCTTGATCGATGGCGGACGGCTCTTCTATCGCGGCGTGGATGCACTCAGCCTGGCTGAGCATGCCAGCCTGGAGGAGGTGGCGGCCGGCCTCTGGCAATGCGACAGGCGGACTGCCTTTGGTCCTCACGGCGCCGCCTCTCCAGCAGTCTTGCGAGCACTCTTCCGGCACTACGGCGATCAACGGGCGGAGGAAGTCCTGCTGCCGCTTTTCGCCGTGGCCAGCGACGATGCCTCGACCGCCATCTGGCAGAAGGCGGTCGAGCGCCAGGCGCAGGGCTGTGGCGACCTGGTGCGGATTCTGGCGGCATGCCTGCTGCGGACCCGTCCCGACACCAGCCCGATCCACGTGCAATGTGCGCGGGCATGGGGCGTGGGGCGTGCGGGGGGCGAGCTGATCCGGATGGCGCTGGTGCTCTGCGCCGACCACGAGCTCAATGCGTCCAGCTTCACCAGCCGCTGCGTGGCCTCGACGGACGCCAGTCTGCGGGCAGTGGTGATCGCCGGCCTGGCAGGGCTGTCTGGCGGACGACATGGTGCGACTACGGGTCGCGTAGAAGCGTTATGGGATGAACTCGGCACGCGTGACGTCGACAGGAAGATGCGCGAGCGGCTCTCGAGAGGGGACGATCTGCCCGGCTTCGGGCACACACTCTATCCGGATGGCGATCCACGGGCGAGCTATCTGCTCTCCCAGATCCTGCCGCGCCATTCTCCCTGGGCCGCCATGATCGACGCCGGAATCACCCTCACGGGCCAGAAGCCCTCGGTGGATTTCGCCCTGGTGGCGCTGCGCAGGCATCTGAGGCTTCCGGTGGGTGCAGCGTTCGGCCTGTTTGCGCTCGGTCGCTCGATAGGGTGGATTGCGCACGGACTGGAGCAGCGCGAGCAGCACCACCTGATCCGGCCCCGTGCGGTGTACATAGGACCGCAACCTGAAGATGGCCAAGCCGAGCCAGGGCGGCCGCGATCACGCGCACGCTCGGCAGGCCGGCAAACACAGCAAGGCAGCGTGCCGAAAGGCGATCTGCCTGCTGGCTTTTTCAAGACCCGATAGGGCTCAACTGCCACCTGTCACCTGACACCTGACCACTGAAAGGGATAAGGAAATGGAACGCTGGATCCTCTATGCATTTGTTTCAATGGCTTTCGCGGGTTTCACCTCGGTGATCGCAAAGCTGGGATTGACGGGCATCTCAGCCGATCTAGGCTTGGCGATCCGGACCTGTTTCGTCTTTGTCTTCGTATTGCTCTTTGCCGCTGCCGTTGTGCCGACATCCCAGCTGGACATGCTGACGTGGAAGAACTTCTTCTGGCTCGGGCTGTCGGGCGTCACCACCGCAGCTTCGTGGGTCTTCTATTACAAAGCCATCAAGTTGGGAGACGTCTCCACAGTAGCGTTGATCGACAAAGGGAGCGTAGTCGTCGCTGTGCTGCTGGCCTGCTGGATACTCAATGAAGCGATCACACCCGCGAAGCTGGCAGGCGCTGCATTGATTGCCGGTGGCTTGTTGGTGATCGCTCGCGGCTGAGCCCGGTGTCTGAGGACAGCACCAATCCAACCTGACCTGCTGCCGGCGCTGGGAGATGATGCCATCGTCCTGGATTGATATTCTTGCTGCTTATGGGAAGCTCAAATAAGTCATTTGAAATCAGCCCACAGCACTGCTTCAATACCCTTCATGGAAGCCCCCATGACCCAGGAGAAGCAGATGAATTCAGAAAGTGGATCGGCCGCCCTTCGCATTCAGGAAGCTGATGCCAGCCGTGGCGTCCATGCGCGCCTGAGCTATCTGTCCAGCCATTCGCGCGACCCGGTCAGCTATGCATTCACGCCACCGCCCGGCACGCCCTGGGAAAGCGCGCAATACGACCAGCAAGAGTGCTTCATCGCCGATGCCGGCGTCTATTCAGGACTGGGCATCGACACCAACGGCTTTGCGCTGTTGGATGCGCCCACCGCCTTGCGCAACCCGGACGATGCCGACGAGATCACCGCCCTTTGCTATGCCGAGGCCATCGAGATCGCGCTGGCGGTCACCGGCGGCACCCATGCCTACGTCTTCGATCACCTGGTGCGCGAGCGCGACCCGGTGCGGGCGCCGCTGAACTTTGGCCGCACCACGCGGGGCGCCACGCCAGCGGCCAATGGGCGCATCCACAATGACTATACCGAGGTGTCAGGGCGGCGGCGTCTGTCGATGATCTTGCGGGATTCCGACCTGATCCCTTTCGTCCAGCATTTTTCCATCATCAACATCTGGCGCACCCTGCGCGGCGTGGTCGAAGATACACCGCTGGCGCTGCTCGATGCGCGCAGTGTGGCAAGCCAGGACCTGGTGCGCGGCGAAGTGCGTTATCCCCACCGGAACGGCGAGATCTATCTGGTGCGTAACAATCCCGCACACCGCTGGTTTTATTTTCCACAGATGGATCGCAGCCATGCCCTGGTGTTCAAGCAATACGATTCCCGCACCAGCGGCGTAGCGCGCTTTATCCCACACACGGCCTTCGATCTTCCGGCCATCCCTGCCGATGCGCCTTTGCGCAAGAGCCTGGAGATGCGCTGCCTGGTGGTCCACGCATGAACGGCCCCGCCAAGCTGATTGAATACTGGTTCGACTTCGGCAGCAACTACAGCTACCTGAGCACCATGCGCATCGAGCAGGCGGCGCAGCAGGCCGGTGTACGGGTGGTATGGCGTCCCTTCCTGCTCGGGCCGGTATTCCAGGAACTGGGCTGGAGCACCTCACCGTTCGTGTTGCAGAAAGAGAAGGGGGCCTATACTTGGAAGGACATGACGCGCCAGTGCAGGAAGTACGGTTTGCCGTGGACCATGCCCAGCCGCTTTCCGCGCGCGGCGGTGCTGGCGACCCGGGTGGCGCTGAGCTTTGAGGATGCGCTCTGGATGTCCAGTTTCTGCCGCCTGGTCATGCACCTGAACTTCGCCGAGGATAGGGATATCGACAGTGTCGAGACGATCAGCGAAGTATTGCAGGCGCTGGGCCTGCCATTTGCCGAGATCATCGCCGAGGCGCAATCGGAACCCAATCGCGCCCGGCTGCGCGAACAGACCCGACAGGCCCGCACACTCGGCATCTTCGGCGCACCGACCTTCTTCGTCGGTGATGAGATGTTCTGGGGTAATGATCGCCTCGACGATGCCTTGGCCTGGTGTGCCGGCGATGCGGGTGTCAGCCGATGAGGCTGCGGCCGGCCCTGGCCTGCGCGCAGATCCAGTTGGCGATCAACTGCACCTCGCGGCGCGGCGATGGCTCTGCCTGGATCAGCCAGTAGGCGTAGCCGTCGTCGCCTTGGGTGCGTGGATCAGCCAGCAAGACCAGTTGGCCGCCCTCCAGCTGCGGCGCGATCAGTTCCAGCCGCCCCAGCGCCACACCCTGGCCGGCGAGGGCCGCCTGGATCACCATGTCGTACTGGTTCAGGCGCAGCATGCGCGCCTTCTTGCTGATCGTGCCGAGCTTGCCAATCTTGCCGGCCTTGCCCAGGGATTCATGGTCCAGCCAGGACTTCCAGCGCAGGTGCGGGTTGGCCTGGTCGAATTCCAGCAGCGTGGCGTCGGCAGGCAACTTGCCGTTCTTGAGCAGCAAGGGATGGGCTACCGGCGCCACTGATTCGCCGAACAGGCGGATCGCATCGGCGGGGGCATGGACGCGCCTGGTATAGCGCAAGGCCAGATCGATGCCTTCGTGGCGCAGGTCTATCGTGCTGTCGCTGGCGGCCACGCGCACGTCCACGCCCGGGACTTGCTGCTGCAGCCGCGACAGACGCGGCAAGAGCCACAGTCCGGTCATGCCGATGCTGGCGGTGATGGTGACCGGCCGCGCCGCCTGGGCCGCGCGCAGCTCGCCCAGACTGTCCTGCAATTGCAGCAGGGCGGCGTCGGCGCTGCGGAAGAGCCGTTCGCCCATGGGCGTGAAGGAGATCGAACGATGATGTCGCTGCAGCAATGGCGTCTGCATGTACTGCTCCAGCAACAGCACCTGCCGACTGACCGCCGATTGCGTCAGGAACAGGTCTTGCGCGGCCAGCGTGAAGCTCATGCGGCGACCCACGGCGACGAATCCGCGCAGCAGATCCAGGGGCGGCAGCTTGGCAAGGGGAAGGCTCATGGCAGTCTCGGCAGGGCAGGGAAGAGCTGCTATTGAAGCATAGTCCCGGGCTGGCGTGAGAGCGCCGGCGGAAATTTTTCACATGCGTAGCGGGAATGTGAGGTTCTACCGAATTCACTTGAGCCTGCGCCCGCCACGTAGTCAAATTCAGCATTCTTTCTTCATCGGCTCCTTTACGAGATAGGCCTTCCATGCGTATTGCTACTGTCAATCGAAAACCCTGGCTGGTGGTGCTGGCCGGCGCCGCCATCATGATTCACTTGAGCCTGCGCCCGCCACGTAGTCAAATTCAGCATTCTTTCTTCATCGGCTCCTTTACGAGATAGGCCTTCCATGCGTATTGCTACTGTCAATCGAAAACCCTGGCTGGTGGTGCTGGCCGGCGCCGCCATCATGAGCATGGCGTTAGGGTCGCGCCAGACCTTTGGCCTGTTCATCAGCCCCTTGTCGTATGACCATGGCTTGCCGGTGACCCTGGTGGCCTTTGCCATCGCCTTGCACAACCTGGTTTGGGGCGTCGCCCAGTCGCTGGCCGGGGCCCTCACGGATCGCCATGGACCGGCGCCGGTGGTGGCGTTCGGGGCAGTGTGCTATGCCATCGGCCTGGCGCTGACGGCGCTGGCGCCCAATGGGGCGGTCCTGGTGCTGGGCATGGGCGTGTTCATTGGTGTGGGGATCAGCTGCACCAGTTTCGGCGTGGTGTTGCCTGCGGTCGGGCGAAGCGTGCCCGCTGAACGTCGCAGCAGCGCCATGGGCCTGGTCAGCGCCGGTGGTTCGCTGGGCCAGGTGCTGATGCTGCCGTTGGTCCAGGGGCTGCGGGCCACGTCGGGCATGAGCCTGGCCTTGATGGTCCTGGCCTTGTTGGTGCTGGCGGTAGCGCCGCTGGGCCTGGCGCTGGCCCGCACCGGCCCGGTCGCAGCCGACGCGCCACGATTGGATTACTCGGTGCGCGAGGTGATTGCGCAGGCCACCGCCCATCGTGGCTACCAGTTGCTGACGCTGGGATTCTTTGCCTGCGGTTTCCAGCTGGCCTTCATCGCCACGCATCTGCCCGGCTATCTGGAACTGTGCCACATGCCCATGGGTCTGGCGGCGACCGCGCTGGCGTTGATCGGCCTGTTCAATATGGCCGGCAGTTGGGCCTGCGGCTGGCTGGGTGGACGTTACCGCCCGCAGCGGGTGCTGGGCTGGCTGTACCTGGTCCGCAGCACGGCCATCGGCCTGTTCTTCATCGCGCCCAAGAGCAGCCAGTCGGTCACCCTCTTTGCCGCCGTCATGGGACTGACCTGGCTGGGGACGGTACCGCTCACCACCGGTCTGGTGGCGCGCCTGTTCGGCACGGCGCACATGGGCACGCTCTTTGGCGTCTGTTTCCTGAGTCATCAGGTGGGTTCCTTCCTGGGGGCATGGCTGGGCGGATGGATGCTGGAAGTGACGGGATCGTATTCCCTGCTGTGGATGGCGACCTTCGTGGTGGGCATCGTGGCGGCGCTGCTGCACTTTCCCATCGAAGAAGCCGATGGACGCCGAGGGGGCGGCCGCCTGGCCAGGCATTGATATTGATATTGATGCGCTGGTCCGGCGCTTCCGGCAGATCGAGCGCATCGTCATTGGCCGGCCGGCCTGACACCCTTCGGTAGGCCGTGCGCCTGCCGCATCGGGCGAGCCTATCTCGTCTCAAAAAAATACGGAGGTGTTGTAGATAAATCATTAGGTATATCGAAATACGTGCGTTTGTTATTGCAAATCATTATCATTCGTAATTCTTCGGGTGTCGTCCTGAAGATTTCCCAATTTTTAGAAGAAATAAACGGCGGAGGTTCGCCAGTATTTTTATTGGACCGAATGTAATGAAGACCCATCAAGCCCCCTCGCTCTTTGTGCGCGACCTGCGTATCACCACGACCGCTCTTGCCTCGCTGGCGATACTGGCTTTTCCCGTAGCAGGCCTGGCCCAGCAGGCAAGCCCATCGGATGGACAACCCGGCCTGGAGCCCATACAGGTCAGCGGAGACTGGCTTGGCACTGGCCTGGAGAGTAGCGTTAAGACTTATCCGGGAGCGCGCACCGTGGTGAAGAAGCAGGAGATCGAAAGCACCGGCGCTGTCAGTATCGGTGACGCGATGCGCCGCATTCCCGGTGTGCAGTCCAGCGACAACTCTGGCACCGCTGGCAGCGCCATCGCGCTCAACATCGGTGTGCGCGGGCTGGCCGGGCGCTATTCACCGCGCTCCACCATCCTGCTGGACGGCATTCCCATGGCGGTGGCGCCCTATGGTCAGCCGCAACTATCGTTCGCACCACTGAGCCTGAACAATATTGAATCGATCGACGTCGTCCGTGGTGGCGGGGCCGTGCGCTTCGGTCCGCAGAACGTGGGCGGCATCATCAATTTCAAGACGCGCTCCATCCCGACGACGCCCGGCATTTCCGGCGACGCTGCGGTGCGCTACAACAGTTACGGCCAGGGCGGCGGCAATACGCAGTACACCGCCTTTGCCGGCGGTCAGGCGGAGAACGGCTTCGGCATGGCCTTCCTCTATTCCGGCCAGGAAGGAAGTGGTTGGCGCGACAAGAGCGATGAGCACCTCAATGATTTTGCGCTGAAGATGCGTTACGAGATTTCGCCGACCTCCGAGCTCTACGCCAAGATCAACTACTATGACGTGCTCAGCCGCACGCCCGGCGGGCTCAGCGTTGCCCAATACGCCGCCGACCCGTTCCAGAGCACACGCCAGCGCGACAATTGGGGTGGAACCCGCAAAGGCTTTGATGTGGGCTATCTCAACACGATATCGGATCGCCAGGAATTCGAGATCCGTACCTACTTCAGCCAGGCTACCCGCCAGAGCACGTTGATCAATCCGGCCGGCACTCGCCTCTCGCATCAACCGCGCAACTATGAAACGCTGGGCATCGAGCCGCGCTACACGCAGCGCTTTGCATGGGGCGGTACCACGCACGATGTCACCGTGGGCTATCGCTATGTCCGTGAGCGCGGCGATGACAATGTCTATAGCGAAGCCGTCCTCACTGGCGTGCTCAGTGGATTCACCCAGTTCCAGAACAGCACCGATGCCCATGCCGGCTACATCGATGACAAGATCGCCTTCGGCAAATGGCGCATTACGCCGGGCCTGCGTTTCGAGCATGTCCAGTCGACCCGCTATGACGTAGCCAATAACGCTTCCTACCAGGTGTCCAACAACAAGCCGCTGCCCTCGATCAATGTGGCCTACCTGCTTACCGAGCAGTTGACCTTGTTCAGCAACTACAACACTTCCTTCGGTGTGGTTCAGAATTCGCAACTCAACACCATGTCATCGGCCAATCCGCTCTCGCCCGAGCTGGCCAAGACGATCGAAGGAGGGGTGCGCTGGAAGAGCGCGCGGGCATCTGCAGAAGCGACGGTGTTCCATATCGATTTCGACAACCAGATCGTCTCCGTCCAGGGTACGAATCCAAGCGTCTTCCGCAACATCGGCAAGACCCAGCATGACGGTATCGAACTGGCGATGGACTATGCCTTTGATCAGCAGAGTGTCTTGAAGGGATGGTCGGTCTACGCCAACTACACCTACACCCGCGCCTTGCAGAAGTCGGGTGCAAATCCGGGCAAGGACTTGCCGTTCTATGCCCGCACTACCGACACAGTGGGCACGCGCTTCAAATCGGGACCGTGGGGTTTCAATCTGTCGACCACCCATCAAGGCCGTCAATTTTCCGATGAAGCCAACACCATCGCCGAAAGCGCCGACGGCAGCATCGGGGAAATCCCTGGTTTCCGCCTCTGGAATGCCCAGGTGGATTGGAAAGTGCCGGGCACGAAGGGCTTTGATGTCTTTGCCGGCATCAATAACCTGACCGACCGTCGCTATTTCACTCGGACCACCGATAACAACCTGGGCAAGCTGGTGGGCGCACCGCGTACCGTCTATGTGCAGGGGCGTTATTCATTCTGATCCGCGGCCCGCAGAGAAACGCTCAGGACGTCGCCGCTCTCCCGAAGGCGTGGGAGCGGCGAATGGTCTGGGATGGCAGTTCGCAGAACAAGGCCCGGTAATCCTCTGCAAAGTGGCTCAGATGAAAGAATCCCCAACGTGAGGCGATATCGCCTATCGTGATCTGTTCCGCAGAGGTCGACATCAATGCCCGTCGTACGCCGTTGAGCCGCACGCAGCGCAGATAGTTGCGGGGCGTCGTCTCGGTCACGGTTTGAAAGCTGTTCTGCACCGTGCGCCGGCTGACCTGCATTTGCTCGCACACCTCGAAGATGCTGGGAACATTGATGGCATCGTTCATGGTCTGCCGATGCAACTTGTCGACGATGTAGCTGCGTATCGTGCTGATCTGCCGGCTGGCGCCACAGTCGGGCGCCGACAGCAGCGCCAGCAATTCGGCCAACAGGGAAAGCTCCAGTTCCTGCTCGTGTTGCGGGTGCTGTCCGTGTCCATCCTCGATGGATAGCATCGCCCAATAGAATATGTTCAGCAGCCGCTCGCGGCAGGCGTGCAAGTCCTGGGAGGCGACTTTCACGACGGGCTGCTTCATCAGCGCAACAATCCGTTCCGGACTTGCCGTGTGCTCAAGCTGCGCCTCAAAAAGCGCGCGGTCGAAGGTGATGGCGAACAAGTCCGTGTCGATGGGCAGGTGACACATGAACTCGTCTCCCCCCCTGCAAGAACAGCATGCAGTGCTCATCCACCTCGCGGCCCTGTACATGCGCCTTGCCGGGCGCTGCGACAGGAAAGGCAAAGCACACCTGCTCTCTGGGCGCTTCCCCCTGCTGCACCACACGCTGATTGATGCGCTCGCGAAAGACGTGGCAGCGGGGCGTGGACAACTGCAGCAGCGAGCTTTCCACCTTGCCCGCCGAAATCTGCGCATAGTGCAGATTCCATGGACTGATCGCAGCGGCGTGCTCATGCACATCCTGAAAACGAAGAACGCTTTGCAACATGGTCTCTCTCCAAGGTGAGCAGCGCCTTCATCGATAAGCGCAGCCCAGTCTCCTAGCATCTAGCGTGCCTGATCTTATGCATGGCGTCGATGACGGCGGGCTGCGAGCATCGGCTTGCCGTCACCCATCACCACTCATTCCGCAATCAAGCGGGAATGACGTCATTTTTTTTGCGACTTTATCTCAAAGCAAAAAAACAGCAAATAATTTTTTACTTATTTGTGTTTTTTATTGCTTCTTTTGATCTTGGTGCAATCTTTATTTTTTTGCACAAGTTTGATGCGGCTGCTGTTTTTAGCGCCGTGCTCTTGGCCGCCCGGCATTTGCGGTGGCCTGTTTCATATGCCGATTGGGGTTACCCCGGCGCAGTCGCCAGGGCCAGAATCCAGCTATCCATTTTTCTTCACTCCTTCTGGATCACACGCCAATGAAGACTACTTCGGACGGACATCACATCAAGGCCGGATGCGCACCCATTCACGGCCTACCTTCCCCGGCTGCCTTGAGCAGCAAGATTCCCGATGGCAATGCCTACGATGTGGTCGTCGTCGGTGCTGGGTTTGCCGGACTGACCGCTGCCCGCGAACTGGGGTCCAGAGGCCTGCGAGTGGCCATTGTCGAGGCGCGTGACCGCATAGGCGGGCGCACCTTCATTGCCGAGCAGAATGGCCAGAAGTACGAAGTAGGGGGCACCTGGGTGCATTGGGGCCAGGCTTATGTATGGAATGAACTCCATCGCTATGGACTGGGCATCTCCGAATCGATCAGCGGCACGCCTGAGAGCATCAGCCTCTTGACCTCCCAGGGATTGGAAACGGATAGCGCCGAAGCGATGGGAAAGGATCTGTCTGCGGCCTTGCAATTGTTTTGCGATGTCGACGGCGCGCGTGGCGAAATCGCCTTCGCCAATCCACATTGTCCGGACCCGGTCGCCGATCGCTTCGACAGCATCAGCCTGGCCGAGCGGCTTGCGCAGATCGAGCTGTCAAGCCGCCAGCGCGCACTGCTGGAGGCATTTGTCACCATGAATGCGGCGACCGATCCTGCCAAGGGCGGCTTCTATGATCAGCTGCGCTGGTGGGCGCTGGGCGAATATTCCACGGAGGCGCTGCTCAAGCGTCTGGGACGCTACAAGATCGCCAAGGGAACCTCGGCGCTGGCGCTGGCCTTGCTCAAGGATTCCAAGGCCGATCTGTTCGTCGGTGAGCCAGTCTCCGAGATCACGGCGAGGGCCGATGGCGTACGGCTTCAGGCCAGGAATATCTCGCTGCAGGCCAAGTCCCTGGTGGTGGCCGTTCCCATGAATGTACTGGGCGACATCCGCTTCACCTCCGGTCTTCCACAGGCCCGTGAGCAGGCGCATCGCCAGCGCCATGTCTGCGCCGGCACCAAGTTCATCGCGCAGGTGGACCGCAATGTGGGGGCCTGGATCGGCTTTGCGCCGTATCCCAATGCGCTGACCATGGTCATCTCTGACCGCGTGATCAACGGAAAGTCCCTGCTGGTCGGATTCGGCCCGGATGACAAGATCGATCTCACCGATATCGGCCAGATCCAGAGCGAGCTGCGCAAGTTTCTGCCGGACATCAACGTGACCGAGGTACTGGCGCACGACTGGATCAATGACCCTTATGCCAAGGGTGGATGGACCTGGTTCGCGCCCAACCAGACCACCCGTCACCTGGCGTCGCTGCAGGCCTCGGCGCCGCCGCTCTTCTTTGCCAATACGGATTGGGCCAGCGGCTGGCGCGGCTTCATTGACGGGGCCATCGAAGAGGGTATCCGGGCCGCCCGCGAGGTAGGAGAGTTCCTGTCTCCGCAGGCTTGAAGCTAGGCAGTAGTGCGACATCCACTTTACTTTGAAAGGAATGACATGAACCTGAATCTGAACCTGAACCAGGCCATCGAGAAGCTGCAAACCTTGTGCCGTCAAGGAGATGCCGCCGTACTGCATCGCGAGATGTTCTGCGCGGACTGCAGCATCAACGGGGAGGGCACGCCGGTCATCACCGTTGGCGGCGACTTGCTGCCGATGCTGACCGACATGCTCAAGATCACTCCGCACCTGTCCATCCGTTCGGTGCGCACGGTGGCGATCAATGAAGGCGCGGCCATCACCTGGCTGGAATGGACTTCCCCTCCCGCCGGCGGCGCCGGCGATCAGATTGCGATGCGTTCCTTGACGGCATGGCGCAAAGAGCAGGATGGTTGGCGCATTGCGGCCGATATGTATGGTTTCGGGCCGTTTGCCGGCAACTGAGCAAGCTCAGCCAAACCGAGCCAACCACGTTTCTTGCTTGCCGTTTCAAGGAGTCCCGGATGTCTGCACCAGCCCGTTCAACGCCTGACCACACCGGTCTGAAGAAAGATGCCATCGGCTGGTTCGGCATCTTCCTGATGGTGATCACCACCAATGGTCCGCTTACCTCGATGGGAGGCGGCGTACCAGTGAGCATCACCCTGGGCAACGGCATCGGGCTGCCGGGTTCCTACGTCGTCGTGTGTCTGGCCTACCTGCTCTTCGCCATCGGCTTTTGCGCGATGACGCCTTACGTCGAGAATGGCGGCGCATTCTATGCCTACATCACCAAAGGTCTGGGCAGCGTCGCAGGAGTAGGCAGCGCCTGTATCGCCGTGTTGTCCTATATCTCCATCCTGCTGGCCTGTTATGCGATGCTGGGGCATTTCATGCAGGTCATGATGGCCGCGATGGGCATTGCTGCGCCATGGTGGATCTGGGCGCTGGTCTGCGCCGTGCTGGCCCATCTGCTATGTGTACGTGGCATCGAGTTCAGCGGACGCCTGCTGCTGTTGTTGATGTTGTGCGAGGTGGGCGCCATCCTGGGCGCGGATGTGCTGGAGCTGTTGCGCCAGCACTTCACTGGCGCCGTGGTTTCCTTTGCTCCGTTCTGGCCGCAGTCGGTTTTCACGGCGGGCTTCGGACCTTCCCTGATCTTTGTCGTCGCCTCCTTCATGGGATTCGAAACGGCCGCGATCTATGCCCAGGAGGCGCGCGATCCGCAACGTTCGGTGCCACGCGCGATGTACTTTTCGATCGTCTTCATCGGCGTGTTGTACGCAGCGTCCATCTTCCTGATGCTCAATCATTTTGGCGTGGATCACGCGGTACAGGTCGCGGCAAATGACCCCGGAGGAATGTGGCTGTCCATGTTCCAGACCCTGGCAGGACCGACCGCCGCCAGGATCGGCGCGGTCCTGGTCATCACCAGCCTGTTCGCTGCGGTACTGAGTTTTACCAACGTGGTAGCCCGTTACTGGCATGCCTTGTCGATGCGCGGGCTGGTCTGGACAATGCTGTCCAGGACGCATCCACGCCATCGTTCGCCCTATGTCGCCTCGGCCATCACGATGTGCATTTCCTGTGCCTTGATCCTGATGTGCGCGATGGCCGGCTTGGACCCGATGCTGCAGGCATTGCCATGGGCCAGCGTTCCATCGGCCATCGGCGTGTTGACTTGCCAGGTGCTGGCTGCGCTTGCCGTGGCCAGTTTCTTCAGACGTCACCAGAGCTCCGTATCCGCCTGGCGCGGCCTGGTTGCGCCAGTGTGCAGTGCCGTGGTGCTGCTGTATTTCCTGTGGCAGATGATCGCCCATGTGCAACTCCTCTCGGGTTTGCCTTCCGTTCCCAGTTACCTGCTTGCGGTGAGCATCCTGATCGCCGGAGGGCTGGCTTCCTTCTATGCCTGTCGTCTCCGGCGAAGCTCTCCGGACGTATTTGCACGACTTTCGGAATTGGTGAAGCAGCAGTAGATGGGCTCTTGTTCAGATCCGGAGGACCCTTTGAAACTCAGAAGCTATGCCGTATCCCCGCCATCATCCCGAACTGGTTGCCGCCCGGTGCGGGATTGGCGGTCCCCACGCTGCCGCCGGCGCTGACGGAAAGATTGGATTGGCCGCGATTGTCGATGAAGCCGCCGGTGAGATAGAGCGCAGTGCGAGCCGACAGTGAGTAGGTGGCCCGCAAGGCGCCCAGCCAGGCCTTGTTGGCGCTGTCGTCGTAGTGCAGGTAGTAGAGCTGGCCAGCCAGGTTCAAGGTTGGCGTCAGGTCATAGGACAGGCCGGCGTAGTACAGCTGGCTCTTGGACAGCGCGCTGCCCTGGTTGTGTCTCAGCGAGCCGCCGATGCCGACCTTGAGCCGGTCGGCCTTGATATAGGCGCCCAGCAACATGCGGCTGTCGCTCAACTGGCTGCTGGACAGCCCCGCCGCCGCTCCCTTGCCGCCGCGCAGCGTGTCATAGGCCAGCGAAGCGCCCCAGGCGGCGGTGTCGTACTTCACCATCAGCGACCACTCGCGACAGGCCAGACTGTCGCCCGCCTGCTCGCCCGCACAGTTGGTACCGGCCGGATTCTGGCCGGCGTTGACGGTGTCGCGTCCGAAACTGTAGGTCCCGCCCAGCGTGAAGGCGCCGAAGCTGCCCCGGTAGGCGATGGAATTGTCTGCGCGCGCGTTGGGACGATAGTTGTCCAGTGCATTGGCGCCATAGACATTGGCGCCCAGGATGTCGGAGTCCAGCGTGGCCCACAGCAGCATGGTGGCCTGCCGACCGAAGCTGACCTGCCCCCAGTGATCGCTCAAGCCCACGTAGGCAATGCGTCCGAACATCCGGCCGCCCTGGTTGAGTGCTCCCGAATCGGGAGCGAATCCCGATTCCAGCATGAACACGCTGCGCAGGCCGCCGCCCAGGTCCTCGCTGCCGCGCAGCCCGATGCGGGAGGGCGTGGTTGCGGTGAGATTGGGGACGCGTAGCAGGCCCTGCTGGCCTGCGCCGACGTTGCTGACGTTGCTGACGTATTCCACGCCCGTGTCGATGATGCCGTAGAGCGTCACCGACTGTGCCTGGGAGAGCGTTGCGCTCATGGTTAATAGCGCAGCGATGATAGCCTTCAATGCCTTCATGAATTCCTCCTGATGGATGTGCTTGGTCTTGTTCAGATGCGAGGATGCGGGCTGGCACGCAGGCGTTCGTCCTGGCCGGGCGTGAGCGTGCGCGGGCCGCGTGCTGTGCGGGCCGTTGCCAGCAAAAAATGGGGATGGTCAGCGTCAGGGGAGGGCGATCCGATGGCGACGCAGCGCCTCCCCGGTGCTTGCAGACTAAGGGGAGATTTCTTCCAGCGAGCGGTTGGTGGTCTCGATCATTCGCCACGCCGCCAGCAAGCCAAGGACGGTGACGCCGGCGAACATCAGGAACACCGTGGCAATGCCATGTCCGGCCAGGACCACCCCGACCATCGCCGGCGCCGCTGCAGAGGCGGCGCGCAGCCAGGAGGTCGCCAGTCCGGTGCCGATGGCGCGCATGCGGGTCGGATAGATTTCGGGGGTATAGAGATACAGCAGCACCGTCGTCGTTCCCATCACCGCATAGGCCGAAGAAGCCAGGAACATCACCGACCAGGCGCTTTCGGCCTTGAGTACGCCCAGCAAGGCCAGTAATGCGCCACTGAGGATGAAGCTGGCAATGGCCCAGCGCCGGCGGCCCACGCGGTCGATCAGCAAGGCGCAACCCAGCACCGCACAGGCGCTCAGCACATTCGATACCGAGGCCATGCGCAGCGACTCCTGCAGCGGCAGGTGATAGACGGTCTTGTAGAGGCTGGGCAGCCAGTTGTTGATGCCATTGGCCACGAAGTAGGAGCTGGCCCACAGCAGCCAGACGATGATCGTGCGACCGCGATAGACCGGAGAAAACAATTCCTTCCACGAGCCGCGCTGGCGTTTTCCCGCGCCGGCAGCCAGTGCGTTGATGCGCTGTTCGATGGCTTGCTTGTCGGTCTGCGCATCGAGGTTGCGTTTTGGGGTGCTGGCCTCGAGTGTGCGGATGAGCTTTTCTGCATCATCCAACCGGCCACGCGCGATCAGCCAGCGCGGCGATTCGGGCAGGCGCGTGATCAGCAGGGCCACCAGGATGCCGGGGATGCCGCCCACCAGGAACATGTATTCCCAGCCAAAGCGCGGCACCAGAAAGGCTCCCACCTGCGCCGCCGCCAGCAGGCCCAGCGGGAAGATCAGCTCATAGAGGACGAAGAACTTGCCGCGGCCATGGGCCTGTGACAGCTCGTTGATGTAGGTGGCCGCTACCGGGACTTCACCACCCACGCCGATGCCCTGGAGGAAACGGCACAGGAACAGCATATGGAAGCTGCCCGTGAGTGCACAGACGATGCTGAGCACCGACATCAGGCCGACCGTGACACTGGCGCTGGGCACGCGACCGTAGCGCTCGGCCATCCAGCCGAAGAACAAGGCGCCGATGACCTGGCCCAGATAACCGGAGGCGATCAAGAGACCGATCTGCGCCGCCGACAGTTGCCACAGCCCCACCAGCACCGGCAGCACGAAGGCCAGCGAGAGGGCGTGGAAGGCGTCGAACAAGGTGGCGCTGCCCATGATGATGCGGGCCTTGGTGTGCCACCTTGAGAAAGGTACGTTCTCGATACGGAAGAGCAATCCTGCGGCGCGGTGCGCATCGTCGGATGTCAGCAGTCCCTGGCGGGCTGCCTGTGCGCGCGTGTGCGCGGCCAGCGTAGTCATAGTGTCTCCATGCTTTTTTCTGTTGCAGGCCTGTTCCGGCCAGTCTTCCTTGTCAGCCTCTGGGGGCGATCAAGGCCATGGTCACAGCGTAGTCACTGGCACGCCATCGCCGGCCAGTGCTCGCTGTGACGCCGTGCGCCGCCCCTTTTTTGGAGGGGCGCGGACCGATCAGATCATCTCGGCAGAACGCAGCGCCTTGGCGATCTCGACATCGGCGCCGGGCTCCAGCGGCAGCAGCGGGGAGCGCACCGTGGCGTGCTCGAGGATACCGCGTGCCACCAGGGCATGCTTGAGCGCCACCGTCCCTTCCATGTGCGAGCCACGGTGGTAGACGTTCTTGGTCACAGGCAAGAGCTTGTCATGGATGGCGCGGGCCTTGCGGTAATCCTTGGCCTTGCCGGCAGCGATGAGGTCGATCAGTAGCTCGGGGGCGATGCTGCCATAGCCGACCAGGGCGCCATCCACATCGAACATGGTGTGCAGCAGGTATTCGTCGTGGCAGGTCAGGATTTGCAGGTCGGGACGTTCGCGGCGCACGACCGGGATCTCGGTGTCCCAGCGGCGCATGTTGCGCACGCCATTCTTCATGGCGAACACGCCGGGCAGGGCGGCGATGTCGAGCTGGGTTTCCAGGTTGTAGGTGGCCTTGGTGGCGTCGGGGTACTGGAACAGGATCAGCGGCAGGCCGCTTTCTTCGTAGATGGCGCGGTAGCGGTCTTGCGGCGCGCCTTTCTGGTAGCCGAAGCGCAGCCAGCCGTGCGAGGGATAGACCAGGCCGGCGGCGGCCCCGGCCTTGACGGCGCGCTTGGCTTCTTCCGCGGCGACCTGGGTGCCCTCGAGCGTGATGCCGGCGATCACGGGGACCCTGCCATCCGTGGACTTGACGAAGCTCTCGATGACGGCGGCTTGCTCGGATTGCGACAGGAAGGTGCCTTCGCCAGCGTGGCCCAGCACCACCAGTCCTTTGACGCCATCGAAGCTGCCCAGCCATTTGCCCAGGCGCATGATGGCCGCGTGGTCGACGGCGCCGTCGCGGGTGAAGGGGGTCACGGGGGCCGGGACGAGGCCGCGCAGGTCGATACTCATGTTGTCATCCTTTCGTTGTATGAATGTTTTTCTTGTCCTCCTGCAACAGCAAAGAGGCCCAAGACGCCCGCTGGGCCTGCACTCTGGCAGGGCCGGTGGCAGCGGGATGAGGCCAAGTGTAGGGGCGCCCGAGTCATGCAGGAAGAGCGTAAAGGGGCATTTCAGATATACTGGGTCGACATATCCGATGGAGGACGACGCCATGCATTACGCTGCCTGGAAGCTCTTTGTCGAAGCACTGGAATTGGGAAGTCTCAGCAAGGTGGCCTTGTTGCATGGGACCACCCAGCCCCACATCAGCCGGCAGATCGCCGAGCTGGAGCAGCAATACGGCGGCCGGCTGTTCCAGCGCAATGGCCGGGGCGTGATTCCGACCGAGCTGGGCATGCGGGTAGCGCCGCGGGTGCGGGCCTGGCTGGCCACCACCGAGCAGTTGACCAATGACATCCAGTCGGCCGCCGGCACGCCCATTGGCCGCGTGCGCATGGGCATACTCCCTTCGGCTGCGCATCCCCTGGTCAGCACGCTGTACCAGCAGATCCAGCAACGCTATCCGCAGATCCAGCTGAGCGTGCGCGAAGGGCAGGGCGCGCAGCTCGATACCTGGCTCGACAATGGCTATGTGGACCTGGCGCTGCTGTTCCGCCATGGCGCCAACGCCAAGAACGGCGATCTCTACATCACCAAGACCGATACCTACCTCGTGGGTGCGCCCGACGATCCGCTGGTGCAGGGGCCCACGGTTCCTTTCGCGTCGCTGGACCGGCTGCCTCTGGTGTCGTTCTGCCGCCCCAACAGCTGGCGCGACCGCCTGGACCACCTGAGCATCGAGCATGGCATCACACTCAATGTCCAGATCGAAGCCGATTCCCTGAGCATCCAGGAGCACCTGGTGGAAAACGGCGGGGTCTATGCCCTGCTGGGGCCTTACGCGATCGCCAGCGCGGTGCGCAAGAACCGCCTGAAGGCAGCGCGGATCATTGCGCCGGAGATCACCCGCCACATCGCATTGGCCATGTCGCGTCATGGCGAGCTGACCCTGGCATGCCGTACCGTCATGCAGCTGATCAAGGAGTTGGCGCAAGACCGCGTGGACATCGCAGGCATTCATTGAAGGAATGCATGTCACTTGTAACTCTGCCGTGGCGGCCTGGTGGCGTTCTCGTTACGTCCTTGGCAGGTCATCCCGGCATTCCCTTTTCGAGAAGCGGGAAAAGAGAGATTGACGGCGGCACCGATTTTCTGCGAAATTGCGCAGCAGATTGCGTCACTGCAACATCACGATATCAACACCACAACATCAAAACATCAAAACATCAAAGGGCAAGCGATATGGGGATCACATCGTCGGGGCGCAGGGAGGTGCGGCGCGGGGGCAAGGGCATGCTGCTGGGACTGGGATGGTCGGCGCTGATGTTGGCGTCGGCGGCGGCCTGGGCGCAGCAGGATGGAGCGACCCAGGCGGCCATCGTCAAGGTCATGCGCGGCGAGGTACAGGCCCAGCGCGAGGGCAAGACGCGCCCGCTGGCAGTGGGCGAACGGCTCTACGAGGGGGACCGCGTGCTCACCGCCGCCGCCAGTTCGGTCGGCTTCACGCTGCGCGACGATACCCTCATCTCGCTGGGACCCAACAGCCAGTTCCTGCTCGAACAGTTCGTCTTCAATGAAAAGACCGATGAAGGCAATATCGCCGTGCGCATGGTCAAAGGGACCCTGCGCTACGTCTCCGGGCTGATCGGCAAGCATGCGCCGGAACGCCAGCAGTTTTCCACGCCCACGGCCACCATCGGCATTCGCGGCACTGATTTCATCGTCGAGGTGGCCGGTGAATAAGAGCCTGATCCTGGCCGCCCTGGCGGTCCTGCTGGCTGGCTGCGCCGGCCCCCGCGAACGATTCCTGCTGCTGCCCCAGCCCGATGGCTCGGCCAGCAGCATCGTGGTCAAGACCGCCACCGGCGAAACCGCGCTTGCCACGCCCTATGCATCGGTGGAGACCGCCGGCGGCAAGGTCGACAAGACCCTCACGGTGGCCCCCGCCGATGTGGAAAAGCGTTATGCCGACGTGCTGGGCAGCCTGCCCGCGCGGCCGCGCAGCTATGATCTCTTGTTTGAACTGGGAACGGATCGCCTGACCCCGGCCTCGCAAGACGCCCTGAAAAAGGCGATCGCTGAAATCAAGGACTTCCCCGCAGGGGAATTCGTCCTGACCGGCCATGCCGACAATATCGGCAGCGAAACCAACAACGATGCCCTGTCGCTGCGCCGCGCCCGCCTGATCGAACGCGAACTGCGCCGTGCCGACGTCAAGGCGCTGAGCATCGAAGTCATCGGCAAGGGCGCACGCGACCCGCGTGTCCCGCAGAAGCGCGGCGTGGCCGAACCCCGCAATCGCTTCGTCGAGATCAAGATCCGCTGAGCCAGGGGCGGACCTGGCTGAGCCGGTCCGCCTGTTCCATGATCAAGCCTCAGGCACGACCAGCCTAGCCGGGCCGGACGTATCGGCTCAAAAGGTCGCCCAGTCCTCTTCCTTGGCCGCTTGTGCGGAGGCTGTGGCGGCCTTGTTGCCCAGGCGCTTGGGTTCGCTACGTGGCGCGCCTGCAATGGTCTTGGGCGCGGTTGGCGTGATCGTGCGCGGTGCATCCTGCATGCCGATGGCCGTGTGTCCCAGGTTGAAGATGCTCACGATCTGCGCCAGCGCATCGGCCTGATCCTGCAAGGCGCGCGAGGCTGCTGCGGCTTCTTCGACCAGCGAAGCGTTCTGCTGGGTCACGTCGTCCATCTGCATGATGGCCTGGTTGATCTGTTCGATGCCCGCCGTCTGTTCCGTGCTGGCCGCCGAGATCTCGCCGATGATGGAGGTCACCTTGCCGGCGTTTTCGACGATGCCGCTCATGGTCGTGCCAGCCTGATCGGCCAGGCGCGCGCCGACGGTGACCTTGTCCACCGAATCTTCGATGAGCGCCTTGATTTCCTTGGCCGCTGCCGCCGAGCGTTGCGCCAGGTTGCGCACCTCGGTGGCGACGACCGCGAAGCCGCGTCCCTGCTCGCCGGCGCGGGCCGCTTCCACGGCGGCGTTCAAGGCCAGGATGTTGGTCTGGAAGGCAATGCCGTCGATGACGCTGATGATATCGGCCATCTTCCTGGAGGATTCATTGATGGCGCTCATCGTGTCGACCACCTGCGCCACCACCTCGCCGCCTTCCTGCGCCACCGTGGAGGCGGTCGCGGCCATCTCCTTGGCGTTCTGTGCGTTACTGGCGTTGTGCTTGACGGTGGAGGTCAGCTCTTCCATCGAGGAGGCCGTTTCTTCCAGGGCGCTGGCCTGTTGTTCGGTGCGCGCCGACAGGTCCAGGTTGCCGGTGGCGATCTGGCGCGAACCGGTGGCGATGCTTTCGCTGCTGGTGCGTACCGTCTGCACCACCTTGCGCAGCGAGCCCTGCATCATGTGCATGGCGCTGACCACGCTGCCTTGGGCGGCGTGGCTGATGTCGATGTGGGTGCTCAGATCGCCGGAAGCAATCGCATCGGCGGCAGCGGCCACGTCGCGCGGTTCGCCACCGAGCTGGCGCGTCAGGTTGCGCGAGATGAACAGGCCCAGCGCGATGCCGAAGAGGACGCCGCCAAAGGTCAGCACCAGCAACAGGGTGCGGATATGGGCATAGATGAGATCGGTTTCGTCATTGAGCCGGTCAGCGTTGTCCTTCTTGACTTCCATCAGCTTGAGCATGTTCGCCTCGGCTTCGTTGGCCAGCGGCCGCACCGAAGAGAACAGCCGGCTGGTCGACTGGCGCGCATCGGCGAGCGGCTCCTTGCGCAACTCCTCGGCGGTCTGCATGACGGCGTTCTTGTACTTGGTAAAGGCCTCCCTGGCCTTGGCCACCAAGGCCTTGCCCTCGGGGGTGACGAAGCGTTGTTCGGCTTCGTTCAAGGCGAGGGTGGTATTGTCCAGACGCTTGGTGAGGTCGTTGAGGCTGGCCTCGCGTTCGGCCGGCGACTCTGCCAGGATGGCCGTGCGGATGGCGCGGTTGGACGAACTCAGGTCCAGCGTGGCCTGGGCAGAATGGCGCAGGCCCACGACCTGCAGCTCGTACATCTCGGTGGCCAGGTCGTTGATCTGGCCTGCCTTGATGATGCCGAAGGTACCGATGGTCGCGCCGATCAAGGCGACGATCATGAAGCCGCCGATGAGTTTGTGACTGACTTTCAGATTGGTGAACCAGTTCATTCCTGCCCCTTTTTTATCAAAGTGAGTTGCAATGCGGCGGGCGTGCCGTCGGGCCGCCCTGCGCATGTGGTCTCGGCCAGACCGCGCTGGTGCGGGGAACTGTGGATCATCGCAAACGGGGAAACGGGATCTGCCTGGCCAGAGCAGGGAGGTTGAGGCGGGAGCGAGAGGAAGTTCGGGCCAGGCGTTATCCGTAATCACCGTCGACGTACGATCTTTTGTTCTTCTCGTGTCTGGCCTTGCGGACTTTATTACAGATGAGTCCCAGCGTTTAGCCCCTTATTAATACAAAGACTGTTTGGTAAATCAGTCGAATAAAGATGGCCGGGCAATTTTCGAGCTGTTCGCCAGCTGGGCTTGCGCAAGAATCAATGCTTGCCATTAACCGGCCGGACGCAGGTTCAACCCCGTCATACGGGGATGGAGGTCTGTTGATGGTGTACTGCAGTCAACTATTTTGGCTACATTGACTATTAAGAAAAATTAACTATTAGTGTAATTTTCTCGACCTAATCAAGTGACAACTCCTGTATTACATTCCGGTTTCGATGAGCTTGACCATCAACGCACAACATGCTCGCAGGCAAGCTTGCGCATGCGCGCGGGGAATCTTGCGAGAGACGGTGCTGTCTGGTCAGAGGCGGACAAGCTCGTCCTTAGCCTGATGCGCCGTTGCGCCGCAAGCTCGGGGCCGCTTGCTCACGAGGCGCAGCGGTTCACGATCAATCAACAAATGCTATTCCGTACAATCAGTCATTCAAGGGAATAAGTTCATCCATATCATGTTGCGATAAAGAAACTCGCATTGCATCGCAGCCAGGATTGGGCTGCGCGGCATCAGCACATTCAGTCAATGAGAAAACTTGGAATAGATGATTTAGCACGAATGGCGACGTTTGCGCGGGTAGTGGAGCTGGGAGCTTTCTCGCGCGCCGCCAAAGCCCTGGGCCTCACCACTTCATCGGTCAGTCAACATGTCAGGGCGCTGGAATTGTCATTGCAGGCAACGCTGTTGAACCGCTCCACCCGCAAGCTCAGCCTGACCGAGGCCGGCACGCTCTTCTACAAGCACTGTGCCCATATCGTCACGGCCGCCAGCGAAGCCGAGCAGAGCATCGCCGTGCTCAACAACGAGATGGTGGGCGAGGTGCGCATTGCCGTTTCCAGCTTCATGTCCACCAAGTACCTGATCCCGGCGCTGCACGATTTCATCAGGCACAACCCCAAGGTGAGGCTGCGCCTGGAGGTGGCCGACAACAACGTCGACCTGATCGAGCAGCGCATCGACCTGGCGCTGCGCGCGGGTCGCAATCGCCAGCCGGGCGATATCTTCCTGGGGCGGTTCTCGGATGTACTGTGCGCCTCACCCTCCTACCTGGCAGTGCGGCCGCCTATCCATTCGCCGGTGGATCTGTTGCATCACGATTTCCTGCTGTTCAATCCGCATGGCGAACCCTGCTTCCTCGAATTCTCCAATGCCGCCAGCGGCACGGTGAGGGTGCGGCTGCAGCCGCGCATCAGCGCCAATCATGCGCGCTCGCTGCGATATCTGGCGCTGGACGGCCACGGCATCACGCGCCTGCTGGAATGCAAGATCGACGATGACCTCAGGGCCGGGCGCCTGGTCCAGGTCTTGCCGGACTGGACGCTGGGCGGCTTCGACGTCTATGTGACGGTGCGCCACCGCGACAACATGCCGCTCAAGGTGAGGCAGTGCCTGGAGCATATCCAGCATTACTTCGAGGTGGTTCTTCCTCTCAACGCGGTGGCGGCGGCGCCGGCCTGAGTTGTCTGCCTGGACCAGCCTTGCGGGCGTGCGGCGTGCGGCGGGTTGGTCTTGTTTCTGATCCTCTCATTTCCTCTTTTTTTGGCGTCCAAAATGATGCCTTATTATTAATAATTCCCTTTTCAGGAGAAATATTTTCCCGATTTTCGGGAAAAAATAGCCGATTCATTCCTTTTCGATATTGCTTTGCGGCAAAACGCATCGTTACAATTTGTTTCACTTGGTAAACACTTTGTGAGCTTTGGGGAACATTTGCGATGAAATGCCGCCTCCACCGGGGGATTGTCGGACTGAGTTTCAGCCTGTGCTGCGCCGCCTTTTCGCTGCCCGCTGTCGCCCAGGTCGCCCAGAACAGCGACGCTGAGGAGCTGCGCCGCCGCGCCCAGCAAGAGGCGCAGGAGCGGCAACGGCAGTTGCAGCAACCTTCGGTCTCCTTGCCGCGCCAGCGCAGCGACGAGGATCTGCAGTCCTATACGCTCGCCCCCGAGTCGCTGTGCTTCCCGGTGCAGCGGGTGACCCTGGCGTTCCCTGAGCAGGTCAGCGAGGCGGTCAGGCGAACGGGCGGCTTTGCGCTGCAAATGGATCCGTTTCATTTCATCCAGACCTATCTGGCCGGCTATGCCGGCAGCTGCCTGGGCCAACAGGGTATCGAGACCATCCTGCGACGGGTCACGGGGCAGATACTGGAGCGTGGCTACAGCACCACCCGCGTCGGCATTGGCCAGCAGGACCTGAGTACGGGACAGCTCAGCATCACTCTGGTGCCCGGCATCATCCATGCCATCCGTTTCAAGGATCCGGCTATCACAGCTTCCTATCGTTCCGCCTTTCCTACCCAAGCTGGCGCGCTGCTCAATCTGCGCGATCTCGAGCAAGGCCTGGAACAGATGAAGCGGGTTGCCAGCCAGGACGTGGACATGCAGATCCTGCCCACCGATGTTCCTGGTCAAAGCGATGTCGTGCTGGAGGTGAAGCGGATCAAGCCGTGGAAGCTCACACTGAGTCTGGACGACAGCGGCGCGAAGTCCACTGGCAAATACCAGGCAGGCATCAACCTGGCCATCGATGACCTGTTGGGCATCAATGACCTCTTCAATGCCGGTTTCAGCAGTGACGCTGACCGCATGGGGCAAGCGCGCGGCACCACCGGAAACAATTTCTCCTATTCGGCGCCGGCGGGTTATTGGACCTTTGGCGTGAGCGGCAGTACCTCGCGCTATCACCAGAGAATCGCCGGTCTGTTCCAGACCTTCGTCTCCAGCGGCCACTCCGAGAACCTCGAGGTGCGGGTGCAAAAGCTGTTCCAGCGCGACGCGCAGCAGAAGAACTCGCTGCAGCTGCGCATCGGCAAGCGCTGGAGCCGCTCCTACATCGATGACACCGAAATCGAAGTCCAGCGTCGCAACACCACCTTCGCCGAACTGGGCTGGATGCACCGTCATTATTTTGGTGACGTGCAACTGGACGCAACCCTGGCCAATCGCTGGGGCGTAAGCTGGTTCAATGGCGCCGCCGATGCACCGGACCGTCTCTCCGATGGCCCCACCTATCGCTACAGCATGCAGACCATCGACGCCACTGTGGTGGCGCCATTCAAGCTGGGCGGCCAGTCGCTGACCTATGTGGGCACGTTGCGCGGCCAGCACAGCCGGTCGCGGCTGTACCTGACCGACCAGTTCGCCATCGGCAGCCGCTACACGGTGCGTGGCTTTGATGGTGAGCTGACACTGGCGTCGGAAAGCGGTGTGTTCCTGCGCAACGATCTCGAGATCGCGCTGGGCAGCACCGGTGCGGCCCTCTATGCCGGCCTGGACGCCGGGCGCCTGTATGGCCCCAGTGTGGCCAATCTGCAAGGCGACACGCTGGCCGGTGCGGCCATCGGCCTGCGCGGCGCGGTCAGCGGTTTGCACTATGAGCTTTTCGCCGGCTGGGCGCTGGTCCGGCCTGAGCAATTCCAGACTGCCATGCCGGCGGCTGGCTTCAATCTGATCTACCAATTCTGAATACGCTGCGCGCGCAGCGGGAGGAACCCATGAGCAAGCATATGATCGATACGATCCACTTCCAGTCTGGCCGCCATGGCGTGCTACGCCGGGCGATGGCGGCCTTGATGATCATGCTGTGCGTGGTGCCACCGGGCTATCCGCAGATCGTCGCCGATCCCAATGCCGGCGCTGGCAAGCGTCCTGTGGTGGATAACACGGCCAATGGCCGCCCCCTGGTGCAGATCGCTACTCCGAGCGCCGCGGGTGTCTCACACAACCAGTACTCCCAGTTCAATGTCGGACCCAATGGCGCCATTCTCAACAACGCGCGCGATGTGGTGCTCACCCAGCAGGGCGGTTATGTGGGAGCCAATCCCAACCTGCAAGGTGGCGCCGCCAGGGTCATTCTCAATGAGGTGACCAGCACTTCTCCCAGCCAGCTGCGCGGCTATACCGAAGTGGCCGGCCAGCGCGCCGAAGTCATCATCGCCAATCCCAATGGCATCAGTTGCGATGGCTGCGGCTTCATCAATACCAGCCGCGGTGTACTGACCACCGGCGTGCCGCTGTTCGGCGGCAACGGCAGCCTGGAGGCTTTCCGTGTTTCGCGTGGCGCAATCCAGATCGGCAGCGGCGGCCTCAACGGCGCCAATACCGATCAGCTCGACCTCATCGCCCGCAGCGTACAAGTCAACGGCGAGCTCTGGGGCAACCGGCTTAACCTGGTGACGGGGGCCAATCGTGTCAATTACGGCGATCTCGGTCTGAGCGTTATCGCCGGCGAAGGCAATGCGCCAACGATCGGCGTGGACGTCGCGCGCATGGGGGGAATGTACGCGCAGAAGATCATGCTGGTGGGCACCGAGAACGGCGTGGGCGTGCGCAGCCTGGGCACCCTGGCGGCGCAAGCCGGCTCCTTCACCCTGAGCAGCCAGGGCCAGATCGCGCTATCGGGCAAGACCAGCGCCAGCGACGACATCGTACTCAAGAGCGCGGTCGGCACCAGCAATGACGGGGTGCTCTATGCCGGCAGAAATGCCCAGCTCCAAGGCGGCGTGATCGAGAATGCCGGGACCTTGTCGGCGCAGGGCAATCTCGATATCACCGCTGCCCAGCTTCGCTCGACCGGTACCTTGGCGGCGGGGGTAGACCAGGCCGGTAATGTGGCGCAGGCCGGTAACCTGACCGTGACGGCCAGCGGCGACGTTCTCGCCACAGGCGTGAACCGCGCCGGCGCCGATCTGCAACTGGTCGGCGGCAAGATCGATCTATCCCATTCCAGCAGCAGCGCCGGGCGCAAGCTCGGGGCACAGGCGAGTGACGCCCTCACGCTCGGCGGTGCGACGGTGGAGACGTTGGCCGGTGATCTGGAACTGGGTGGCGCGACGATCACGCTGGACGGCGCCAAGCTCACCAGCAGCGCTGATGCCCGGATCAATGCGGTGGCCGGCCTGAGCAATCGTGGCGGCGAGATCACTAGCGCCGGCGCCATGAATGTCACAGCGGCCAGCGTGGACAACAGCGCCGGCATGATCAGCGCCGCCACAGGTGGCGCCGGCGTGCTGTCCTTGCGCAGCGCCGGCAGCATCAGCAATGGGCAAGGGCGCATCGCCGCTGGCGCAGCGTTGAATCTGGCGGCGGCATCGATACAAGGCCAGGGCAGCGTGATTGCCAATGGCGATGCCACGCTGAGCTTGCAGAGCCTCAACAACGAGGCGGGCAGCCTGATCCAGTCCAATCGCGACCTGCGCATCACCACCAGTGGCGCAACCGGTAACCAGGGGGCGCTCAAGGCAATCGGTGCACTCAACTTGACGGCCAGCCAGATTGACAATGCTGCCGGCGGCGACATCAGCGCGGCGGCGACCACCTTGCAAGCGCTCAATGGTGACATCAACAATGCCGGCAAGATCGGCGGCAACACCATCGCCACCACCAGCAATGCGCTCAACAACCAAGGTTCCATGATCGGTGGCGATGTCACCATCAATGCCGACCGCCTGAACAACAGCGGCGCTGCCGCCGCCATTGCAGCGACCAACAGCGTGCAGGCCTTTGTGCGCAGCGCCCTGACCAACCAGGACAATGCGCTCATCTACAGCCTCGGCAAGCTGGTCATTGCCGCCGACGCAACACAAAGTGCGGCGGGGGACTACCTGCACCGCACCGGAACATTGACCAACTCCTCGGCCACCATCGAAGCCGGCGGCGACCTGGCCGTGAGCGCCGATACCATCGTCAACAAGCGCAGCACGCTGGTGATTGCGCGCGATATCTTCGATGGCACCGAATCCTGGCAGAAGTACAACTACTACTGGCGTAGCTGGGGCTCGGGCATGAGCGGCCCCGACAGCGCCGGCCTGATGGCAGCGGTCACGCGCACCTTGCCCTTCAATGATGCCAGCGCGTTCGGCTCGCGATACGGCAGCATCCTGCAGCTGGATCTTTCTTCGAACCGGGCGTTGGTCCAGTTCCAGGGCAGCAACCAGCTGTGGGTGTCCTACAAGGCCATCAAGCAGAACGCCGATGGCAGTTACGACATGACCTTCTATGAAGGCAAGAACTGCGATGGCAGCACGCTCTGTCCTTACCAGCAAATGGTATGGCGCGAGTACACCGGCAGCCGGGTGCAGGATCAGTTCGATCCGAGTCGCTACACCAGCCCGGCCGAACTCAAGGGCATCGGCACCAATGGCGAGAGCGCCTACGATTTCCGTGAGCGCAGCTATAACGGTTCGAACTACCACGACGCCATCACCGCCATGAGCGACGCCGCCAAGCTCAATGCCTCTGGCCGCATCACCATCAATACCGCCGCGCTGACCAACGACGCCAGCGATATCATCGCCGGCGGGGCGCTGACCATCAACGGCGCCAACGGCAGCGCCGCCAGCGGCGGGGTAGTCAACAACATCGGCTACTCGATCAACCGCACCGCGATCGGCACGGCGGTGGATCACTACGACCGCCACGTCGGTCACCACACCTACACGACGCTGAACCTCACCGAGGTGACTGCGCTGCAGACCATCGATGCGAACATCCAGTCCAACCAGGCCGTCTCGATCAGCGCGCAGAACCTCAACAACACCACGGTCGGGGCGGCCACCGTTCCCACCAGGGCCGGTGGCGTGGGTCACGCCAATATCACCCTGCCGGCTGGCGGTCTGTTCACGGTGCGTCCTGAGCCAGGCCAGCGCTATCTGGTCGAGACCGACCGCCGTTTCACGGACTACAAGACTTTCCTGGGCAGCGACTACATGCTGGGCCGCCTGACCATGGATCCCTCCATGACCCAGAAACGCCTGGGTGATGGCTTCTATGAGCAGAAGCTGATCAATGACCAGATCGCCCAGCTGACCGGCAAGAAATTCCTGGATGGCTACACCAATGCGGAAGCGCAGTACAAGGCCCTGATGGATAGTGGCGTGGCCAGCGCAGCCAGCTTCAAGCTGACTCCCGGCATTGCCCTGAGCGCAGACCAGATGGCGGCGCTCACCAGCGATATCGTCTGGATGGTCGATACCGAAGTGACCCTGGCCGACGGCAGTCGTCAGCATGCCCTGGTGCCCACGGTTTACCTGGCCCATGGCGGCAGCGCCACCTTGCAGGCCAGCGGAGCGCTCATTGGCGGCAGGGATGTCACGCTGGCCGCTGATACCGTCAACAACAGCGGTATCGTGCGCGCCGAGGACAAGCTGGCGGTGGCCGCCCGCGATATCAATAATACCGGCGGTGAGCTGCGCGGCGACAAGGTGGACGTGCTGGCCACCGAGACCCTCAACATCGGGACCGACTTCCAGAACTATGGCCGGCAGGGCAGCGTCACGGGCCGCCAGGTCAGCCTGGCCGCCAATGACATCAACATCATCGGCGCCAAGATCAAGGCCGACGATACGCTCAAGCTGGCTGCCCAGAACAACCTGACCATCGCCGCGGCAACCGCCCAGCACGATGTCAAGCTGACCTGGAGCGGCGCCGGTGAGCGCGAAGAGAATCACGGCATGATGCGCAACGGCGGCGTCACCGCCCAGCTGCAACAAGCCTTGGGCAGCACCATCGAAGCGGGAGGCGACGCCAGCTTTGCGGCTGGCCGCAATATCGCCGTGCGCGGCTCTTCCATCGACGTCAAGGGCAATGCAGCCCTGCTGGCCGGTGGTTCGGTCGAGGTCAGCGCGGTCAAGACCGCCACCGACAGCGTGGTCACCGGGCGCAGCGACCGCTACGACCTTAACGTGGTGGGGCACACGGAAAACCTTACCACCAGCCAGATCGCTGCCGGCAAGGGCCTGAGCATCGTCGCCAGCGGTCAGAATGGCAGTGGTGATATCACCCTGGCCGCCAGCCGCCTGTCGAGCAAGGAAGGTGAAGTGACCCTCAATGCAGCAGGCGACATCAGCATCGGCGCGATGCAGAAGAACAACGATAACCGCATCGACGAACGCGGCGGCAAGGCGTGGATGAAGACCCACGATAGTTCTTCCGTGGCCGCCGGCAGCCTGATCGAAGGGGAGAAGGGTGTCAACCTCATTGCCACCGGACGCAGCGACGCCAAGGTCAGCGTGGCGGGCAGCGATATCTACAGCAACGGCACCATCGCCATCCAGGCCAAGGGCGATGTCACCGTGGCGGAGACCCGTTCCAGTTCCGATGAATGGCAGCAGGCGCATTCGGAGAGTAGAGGCTTCCTCTCGCGCAGTTCTTCCGACCGGACCGACCAGGTGCGCCAGGATATGGCCAACGGCAGTACCCTCAGCGGCAACAAGGTGGTCATCGATGCCGGCAGGAACATCGCCGTGCGCGGCAGTGAGGTGGTCTCCACCGAGCTGACCTCGCTGCGTGCAGCCAATGACGTGAGTATCACCACCACGCAGAACTTCACCGAACAGTCCCATTACAAGGAGGATCGCAAATCCGGCCTGATGGGCGCTGGCTTTGGCATCAGCATCGGCAGCCAGGGCCAGATGGCCAACGGCAATGGATCCAGCGTGACCAACAACGCCAGCACCGTGGGCAGCGTCAACGGCAACGTCAATATCATCGCCGGCAATGCCTTCCGCCAGATCGGCAGCCAGGTGGTGGCGCCCCAGGGGGATATCAACATCCTGGCCAAGTCGGTCGATATCGGTGCGGCCTACGATGCCTCGGTCTATACGCAGGAAAACAAGTTCAAGCAGAGCGGGCTGACCCTGGCCATCAACAGTCCGGTGATTTCGGTACTGCAGACCGGCCAGCAGCTCATCCAGGCCGGTCAGAAGACTCCCGACAAGCGCATGCAGGCACTGGCCGCAGCGACCCTGGCCAAGAACGCCTATGACGCTGGCGCCGCGCTGATCGACAAGCCGACCGACACGAGCGGAGTCAAGATCACGCTGAGCCTGGGCAGTTCGCAGAGCAGCAACAAGGTCACGCAGGCTTCCAGTCAGGCCGTGGGGAGTACCGTGGCTGCTGGTGGTGCGGTCAATATCGTCGCCTCCGGCGGTCCGCGCAGCGATATCAATGTGGTAGGCAGCGCCATCAGTGCCGGCGGCGACGTCAGCCTGGTGGCCGACCACGAGATCAATCTGTTGGCGGCCCAGAGCGCCTACAGCCAGCATGGCAACAACAACAGCAGTGGCGCCAGCATCGGCATCGGCTTTGCCATGGGCGGCAGCCAGAACGGATTCACCTTGGAACTGGGGGCCAATCGGGCGCGCGGCAACCTGGATGGCGACGACCTCGTCAACAAGGCCAGCACCATCAGCGCCGGCAACCAGGCCAGCCTGATTTCGGGCGGCGACACCAACGTGCGCGGCTCTACGGTCAGCGCCAAGACGGTCGCGGCGGCCATCGGCGGCGACCTCAATATTGAGAGCCTGCAAGACAAGAGCACCTACGGCAGCAAACAGAGCAGTGCAGGCGTGGGGCTAAGCTTATGCATTCCGCCGTTCTGCTATGGCGCCAGTTCGGTCAGCGGCAGCCTCTCCGGTTCCAAGGCGAAAGGGGATTACCAGAGTGTGGTGACGCAGGCGGGAATCAAGGCGGGTGATGGTGGCTTCCGCCTGGTGGTCGCTGGCAATACCGATCTGAAGGGGGCGGTCATCTCCAGTACCGCCAAGGCGATCGAAGACGGCAAGAATTTCTTGCAGACTGGTACGCTGACCTACAGCGATATCAGCAACCACGATGCCTACGAAGCCAGCGGCTATTCCGTCAGCGGTTCGATGAGCAGCCAGTTGGGTGACCAGAGCAAAGCCAAGACAGAAGCCGACAAGGCAGCAGCCAATTCACGTACCGGCCCTGGCGGCAGCCCAGGGTACTCCGATACCGGCGGCAGCCAGTCCAGCGTGACGCGCTCAGGAATCAGCGGCGGTACCGTCATCATCACCGATGAACAAGGTCAGAAAGCCGCCACCGGTCAGAGCGCCGAACAGATCCTGGCGTCGCTCAATCGCGATGTCGATTCCAGCAAGGATTCCAGTGGAGCCTTGAGCAAGGCATGGGATGGTGAGGCCTTGCGTCAGCAGGTGGAAGCGGAAGCGCAGATCCGGCAGGCATTTGGTCAGACCGTTGCCAAGTCCATTGGCGACTATGCCGATACCAAGGAAAGAGACCTCAAGAACGCCGCCAAGCAGGCCGAGCAGGATGGCGATGCGGAGCAGGCAGCGAAACTGCGCGCAGAAGCTGCCCGTTGGGGGGAGGACGGCACCGCTCGAGCTGCCGTGCACGCTGCCGCCGGCGCGCTCTCCGGAGGACTGGCCGGGGCCGCCAGCGCGGCTGCGGTCAGCAAGCTCATGCCCTCGCTGGCGGAGCAGATCAAGAAGATGGGCTTGCCCTCTGAACTGGAGGGCGTGGTCGCCGCTGCCGCAGCAAGCGGGTTGGGAGCGATCATTGGCGGAAGCGCCGGCGCCGCCACTGCGGTCACCGTCGATTTGAACAACCGCCAGTTGCATCAATCCGAGCGTGCTCTGCTGGCCAAGCTGGCCAAGGAAAAAGCTGCGGCTGTCTGCGGCCAGGATGCTGACTGCACGACGCGGCAAACCTTGTTCTGGTCGGACATGCTGGAGCGGGTGGCCAATGGCAAGGTCGATAATGTCGAGGCCGCCAAGAACATGGACTATCTCGCCAAGCTGGCCAATGCATCGGCGGCGCCGGACAGCGAGGGGGCACGCGGTGGGCTGGAAGCCTACCTCAATGCCTGGCGCAGCGCCGAGGCATTGTTGCAGCCTTATGTCGGAACACCCATCGTGACCAACGGAGTTCCCGCCTTTGGCGACGGGTCGGCACAGACCTATTTCTCTGCAACCGAAGCGCAGCGTAGCGACCGTTTCTTGAATACCTTCCTGGGCAGTTTCCCTGACCCGCTCGCGGCGGGGCGTCCAGAACGCGACGCTGATCGCGTGGACCGCTTCCTGGCGCAGAACGGAAGTGCGCTGAAAGATTACTTCTTTGAAGAGAACCTCCTTGGAGGAAAACTTGCTGCCAAGACCCTGGGGCTGTTGGGTCGTTTGCTGGGCAACGAGACTGACCTGTTCTTTGCGGGGACGGTCAGTCCCTCGGCCAAAGGTTACATTGGTGTCGGCAAGGTGACGATGGAAGGTTATTCGGTGAAACTGAGCAATGCTGAAATGTCGCTGCTTCAGCAAATCGATAAGCTGGAAACCACCAAGGCACAAGGCGAATTGAGAGAGATGGTTTCGGATTTTTATTTTTCTCGGAATGGATACAAGAGTTTTGATGGAAAATGCGGAGTGAATTGTTTCGATGGCGTCTATCTCAAGGGCAACACCGTATTTATTAACGAGGTCAAGCCTTTGTCCAACAACGGTTCGATCTCCCTTAACGGAGATACGCCAGGACTACCGACACAGATGACCGATGCCTGGATCAGGAATGCAGCGGATCGCCTTGAACAGACCGGAAGAAGCGACGCGATTAAGACAGCGGAAATGATCCGGAGCGCATTGAGTGACGGCAGACTGGTTAAGGTCGTGACTGCGGTCGATTCCAAGAGCATCACACTTATCAAGCTTGCGAGAGACTAGATGAACGGCAACCTTCAGGATTCCATCACCACACTCCTTCGGATTCGCGAGCGCGAGCTGCCAGATGTGCTTGAGCGGATTTATTTCCGCAGAAACTCCAGTAATTTGAACGCCGTGATGTTGGCGGTGGAGTCCCACGCTCTGGCCATGGGCATGTATGGCTTTTATGTCGAAGGTGACACCGCCAAGCTCAAGCAGTGGTTTCACGTCGCCGCGAGAGTGCGTCTGGCGGATCCCCCACGCGATCTTGGCCCGGGCTCGTGGCTGTTACATGCCCTGCTGAGCGACAACGAAGCCACTATCCAATTGGCAGCCAAGGCCAGTAGCGCCGAGTTACGCAAGAGTGGCGCCAATCCGCTTTATTCTGCTTTTCACCACCGGATGATCCAGTGGGCCATCCTGGGCGAGGACGAGCTGCTGCGGCAAAGCATTGCCAAGCTGGCCAAGAATGGGGAAAAGAAGTATCGCAAACCGGCAGCAGCGGGAACGGATTTCTATTCGCTGCTGCTCGCCCGAGATCATGACGGTCTGACCCGTCTGATCCATGAAAGCGCGAAGATCAACAGCGCCGATCCCCTGTTCGAAGACGCCATGTCACACGTGGCCGTATTGCAGACCAAGCTGTGCTGGCGGCGTGGCATCGAAGTCCAGATCGATAGCCCGATGGTGCCGATGGAGCTGATGCCGGTGCGGCCCTTGAGCCACTACGATGATGTCTATGAGTTCATCCGTCCAGGCTGGGTGCCGCCGCGCCAGGGACTCTTGGGCCGCATAGAGCGCTTGTTCCGCAAGACGACCATCCCGCGCTGAGGCGCCTGCCGGGCTCGGACGCGTTATACTGTGCTTTTATACAGTTAACGGCCACCAGAACCCCCGTGCCCTCCGCAAGACCCTTCTACTATCTGGACAATTTCCAGCAAGTCCTGGACTGGCTGGCCCAGCGCTGCGCCGACCTGCTCGATCTGCGCGAGCGGCAGTTCATCGTCGCTTTCCCCGGCCTGCCGTTGCCCTCGCGGGCGCTGTTCGTGCGCATGATGATGCGCAAGGGCGAGCTCTTCCGTAGCGGTCGGCTGGACTATCCCGAGATCGGCTGCCCGCTTGAGGCCGCCAAGGGTCTGCCCGAGGACTGGGTCGAACGCGATGCCGCGTTGACGCTGGAACAGTTCTTCAGCCTTTCCACCAAGCCGGAACTTGTGCGCGCCTTCGCGCTGACCGGCGCGCAGCGCGCCGCCCGCAAGACCGACCTGCTGGCGCAACTGGCGGCCGATCCGGCCTGGGACCAAGCGCGTGTGCTGCGCCAGTGGTGCAGGCAAGGCGACGAACTTGCGTTGCGCCTGCGCGTGCAGGACCTGTGCGACCGCCTGCGCCTGATGTTCTTCGGCAACCTGCGCCAGGACTGGAGCGAGTTCGTGCTGGCCGACCTGGGCCGGTTCCGCTATGAGCGGGTGGCCTTGTCGCCAGAGGCGCGCGGTTTTCGTCAGCGCAGCGACGTCGATCACTACCTGCGCCTGCATGCCTGCAGCGAAGCGCTGGAGGCTGGCGAGGACGCTGCCGATGTCATGGCCGCGTTGACCGTGGCCGCGCCTGCCGAGGGCCACGACAACCCCTGGCTGCAAAGCCGCTACGAGCGCCTGCTGTTCAAACTGGGCCAGCATCTGGAAAAGCAGGGCCACTGGCCGCAAGCGCATGCCGTCTATGCCCGCTGCCCTTATCCGGGCGCGCGTGGCCGGGCCATGCGCGTGCTGGAAAAGCAGGGTCGTTATGCCCAGGCCTACGCCCTGTTCCAGGCCGCGCAAGCCGCACCGGAAAGCGAAGCCGAGCGCCAGCACCTGCAACGTATCGGACCGCGCCTGACGCGCCAGCTAGGCTATCCACCGATGGTGCGCGTGCGCACCTTGCCGCCGCAGCGGCTGGACCTGGTCCTGGCCATGCAGGCCGGGCAGGGCGTGGAGGCGGCGGTGCGCGCGCATCTGCAGGCGCCGGATGCACCGGTGTTCTATGTCGAGAATACGCTGGCGACGGCGCTGTTCGGACTGCTGTGCTGGGACGCCATCTTTGCGGCGATTCCGGGTGCGTTTTTCCATCCCTTCCAGCGTGAGCCCGCCGATCTGCACAGCGCGGATTTCCATGCGCGTCGGCGCGAGGCATTTGCGCATTGCCTGGCGCGGCTGGACCAGGAGCGCCATCGCGAGGCCATCCTTGCTGCCTACGAGGACAAGCAAGGGGTGCTGTCGCCTTTCGTCAGCTGGGGCGCGATCAGTCGTGGATTGCTGGTGCTGGCGCTGGACTGCATCCCGGCCTGGCATTTGAAGCACTGGTGCCTGCGCATCCTGGAGGATGTGCGCGAGAACCGCAGCGGCTTCCCCGATCTGATCCAGTTCTGGCCGCAGCAGCGGCGCTACCGCATGATCGAAGTCAAGGGTCCGGGTGACCGCCTGCAGGACAACCAGCAGCGCTGGCTGGCCTTTTGCGCGCAACACCAGATGCCGGTGGCGGTGTGCTACCTGCAATGGCAGCAGCAGGTCGCATGAGCAGCGCACCTCTCGCACCGGCCCGGCGCTACACGGTCTCTGTGCGCGCCCTCTGTGAATTCACCGCCAAGGCGGGCGATCTGGACCTGCGCTTCACGCCCACGCCGACGGCGCGCCAGGGCATGGAGGGTCACGCCATCGTGGCGAGCCGTCGTGGCGAGCACTACCAGAGCGAGCTGGCGCTGGCCATCGATCATGGCGCGCTGCACGTACGCGGCCGCGCCGATGGCTACGATGCAGACCGCCAGTTGCTGGAAGAGGTCAAGACCTATCGCGGGCAACTGGCCAGCATTCCCGACAATCATCGCCATCTGCACTGGGCGCAACTGCGCGTCTATGGCCATCTGCTGTGCCAGGCGCAGGGGCTGGAGCGGGTGAACCTGGCGCTGGTCTATTTCGAGATTGGCAGCCAGCAGGAGACGCGGCTGGAAGAAAGTCGCAGCCGGGAAGAACTGGCCGAGCTGTTCGGGGCATTGTGCGAACGCTTCATCGGCTGGGCCGCCCAGGAGCTGGCGCATCGGCAGGCGCGCGATGCGGCGCTGGAGCAGCTGCGTTTTCCGCATGGCGATTTCCGCCCCGGCCAGCGGCAACTGGCCGAGGCCGTCTTTCGCGCCCATGCGGGGCGGCGCAGCCTGCTGGCCCAGGCGCCGACCGGCATCGGCAAGACGCTGGGCACGCTCTTTCCCGCCCTCAAGGCCGCTCCACGCCAGCAACTGGACAAGGTCCTCTTCCTCGCCGCCAAGACGCCCGGCCGGCAACTGGCGCTGGATGCGGCCGCCACGTTGAAAGGGCAGGGCGTGCTGCCACTGCGGGTGCTGGAACTGAGCGCGCGCGAGAAGGCCTGCGAGCATCCCGAACGCCTGTGCCGGGGCGATTCCTGTCCCCTGGCCCAGGGTTTCTATGATCGCCTGGCGCAGGCGCGCGCGGCCTGCCTGGACGCTCCCTTGCTGGACCGCGCCAGCCTGCGCCAGATCGCCCTGGCGCACCAGGTCTGCCCCTATTACCTGGGCAGCGAGATGACGCGCTGGAGCGATGTCATCGTCGGTGACTACAACTACTGGTTCGATGGCGGGGCGATGCTCTATGCCATGGCGCAGGCGCATGACTGGCGCGTGAGCGTGCTCGCTGACGAGGCCCACAACCTGGTGGCGCGCGCCCGCGGCATGTACAGCGCGCAGTTGAGCCGCGCCAGCCTGCGCGCGGCGCGCGCAGTGGCGCCGGCGGCGGTGGCCAAGCTGCTGGAGAAGATCGGTCGCGCCTGGAGCGCCATCGGCAAGCAGGCCTTGCTGCCCTACCAGGTGCTGGAGGCGATGCCGCCGCGTTTCATTGAAACCCTGAGCGCAGCCAACAACGCCATCAGCGATCACCTGGCCCAGGTGGCCGTGCCGCTGGAGCCGCCGCTGCGCGACTTCCATCTCGAGGCCATGGCCTTCGTGCGCCTGGCCGAATCCTTCGGGCCGCATTCGCTGCTGGACCTCACGCGCCAGGATGAGCGCAATACCGTGCTGGCTGTCCGCAATGTGGTGCCGGCGCCTTTCCTGGGGCCGCGTTTCGCCCAGGCCCACGCCACCACGCTGTTCTCGGCCACGCTGGGCCCCTGGCATTACTTCGCCGACCTGCTGGGCATGCCCAAGGACACCGCCTGGATCGATGTCGAGTCGCCCTTCCACGCCAGCCAGCTGGAGGTGAGGGTGGCGCAGGACATCTCCACCCGCTGGCAGCGCCGCAGCGCATCGATTGCGCCGATCACGGCGCTGATGGCGCGCCAGTTCCACCAGCGCCCGGGCAATTACCTGGCGTTCTTCTCCAGCTTCGACTACCTGCAGCAAGCGCTGGCGGCGTTCACCCGCGCGCATCCCGACATCCCCACCTGGCAGCAGTCGCGCGGCATGAGCGAGGCCGAGCGCGAGGCTTTCCTGGCGCGCTTTGTCGTGGGGGGCAGGGGGATAGGCTTTGCGGTGTTGGGCGGCTCGTTCGGCGAGGGAGTCGATCTGCCGGGCGAGCGGCTCATCGGCGCTTTTGTCGCCACGCTGGGCCTGCCGCAGGTCAATGAGGTCAATGAACAGCTGCGTCTGCGCATGCAGGCGCTCTTTGGCGCGGGCTACGACTACACCTATCTCTATCCCGGCCTGCAGAAGGTGGTGCAGGCCGCCGGACGGGTCATCCGCACCGAAAGCGACCAGGGCGTGGTGTGGCTCATCGATGAGCGCTTTGCCCAGCCGGAGGTGCAGGCGTTGTTGCCGTCCTGGTGGAAGCGGGACGATGTGCTGCAGGCGACAGGGCATTGAGCGAGACTGTTTTTGACCTGTTCTAGCGTTTTTTGGCGACAGTTGTGCTTAAATTGACAACAATAAAGGTTCTTCTGCGCAATTGCCCGGCCTTGGGAGGCCCGGCGGATTGGATGCAAACCGGCCCGCCTGATAAACTTGCCGATCCGCCTGATTTACGGGCCGGCTGATAGGCCGGTTTCCAGGCAGTCCTGGCCAACCCCAACGATAAATTGACAGAAGAATTCGACCCCGCCCCCCTTGGCGACGAGCATGAATCCGGCTCCTTCGAGAGCTATTTCCGCGACCCCTCGCAGGCCACGGAAGCGCCGCTGGCCTGGAGCCTGGGCCAGCGGCTGGACGTGCTGGATGCGCTGCGCGGGCTGGTCTCCGGCGGCCAGGCAGCGGCGCGCCTGCGCATCTGGGTGTTCCTGGAGCTGGCGGCCCTGCCGCAAGGCCGCCTGCAGCGTGAAGACCTGAACCAGCTGTTCTATGCCCTCAAGCCCGAGGCCATGGAAGCCGCCCTCAAACGCCTGCGCGACCTGGGCCTTCTGGTCTGGAACGCCACCGACCAGGATTACCAGCTCCCGCCCATCGCCCAGCAGGTGCAAGCCTTGCTGGCCCCGTTGACGCGCGCCGTGGGCGAGGATGACGAGATGGCCGCGCTGCTGTCCCAGGTTGCCGGCGCGCAGGCGCTGGGCCTGTCCGACGCCAGCCAGATCCGTCACCTGCACGCCCAGCTGGCGCGCCTGCACGACCAGTTCGCCGACGCCATCGAAAGCGGCTCGGAAGCCCTGCTGCGGCAGGCCCAGCCGCGCTTCGAACGCGCCCTCAAGCTGGTCAACAGGGCCGGCGAAGCCCTCACCGCCCTGATCCGCAGCGAACACGCCGATGCCCGCCTGGAGCGCGAAGCCCGCGCCCTGGGCAATGGCCAGGCGCGCCTGCTGACCATGGCCAGCCAGTTCACCCGCGCCCTGCAACAGGCCGACCGCCAGCGCGTCACCCTGGGCAGCACCGGCGTGACCAGTTCGGACGTGCGGCGCTGGCTGCAACTGCATCCCGACCTGTCGTCCCTGATGGGCGAGGCCTTGTCCATCGGTGTGAAACCCGTCTTCGTCAGCGGCCACGAATTGCTGGATGTGGCCGAGGGCGAGTTCGAACGCGACCGCCCCGACACCCAGCGCTCGCAAGGCCTGCCGCCGCCGGCCCAGGCGGTGGAGGGCAAGATCGAAGCCCTGCGCATGCCCGCCGAACTGGGCGAACTGATCGAGCAACTGGGCCGCCTGGGCGCCTTGCCCAGCGCTGAGGATGCGGCGGAGCTGCAACCACAGCCACTGTCCTCGGTGGTGCTGGGCGGCAGTTTTGGCAAGGCCGCCTATCGGCTGCAACTGCTGCCGCTCTTGGGCGATCGCCAGGCCCAGACCCTGCAGGGCCAGACCGGCGACCTGGCGCGCCTGCCCTGGCAAGCCGGCTTCCTGCCGCGCGTAGAAAAAACCGATGACCCCGATGTGGCCGCCATGAGCGCCGGAGCCATCCATCCAGATCCATCCCGGGAAAGACCGAATGAGTGAGACCCTAGACGAGGCAGGCCTGCTGGCCGCCGAACTGCTGGCGCGCCGCTGGCTGCCCCGCAAGCATCCCCGCGTGCGCCGCGCCCTGGTCGACGCCGACCTCTGGCAAGCCCTGCAAGACCGCCTGACCCAGGTCGGCCTGCGCCTGGTGGACAACATCCACGCCGACCATATCAGCGTGGCCCTGGTGCGCCCGGCCGAGTACGCCGTCTTCGGCGAAGCCGGCATGAACGCCAACAACAACCTTGAACTGCCGCGCGATGCGATTTCGCTGCTGGTGGTGCTATGGTCGCTGATCGTGCTGCCCAAGCGCGAGCGCCAGTCGGCCCGCGCTGCCGGCGACGCCGGCGAACAGCAGGAAGAAATGTTCCAGACCGACAAGCCCATGCCCAGCGCCGCCGAGGTCAGTCCGGTGGTGTCGTACAAGTCGCTGCTGGCTGACTTTGGCGCGCAACTGGGCAAGAAGATGCGCATGGACGGCAATCTGCGCCGCCTGGAGGCGCACGGCTTCATCGTGCGGCGCGGCGATGACATCGCCGAAGGTCCCTTGCTGGACCTGCTGCTGGACTACGACGCCCTGGCCCCGCGCATCCTCGATGGCGCGCTGGGCGATGTGCTGGCCCGCGCCGGCGCCCGCGAGCCGGGCCCCGAGGCTGATCACGAGAGTGATCAGGACGACGCTGCCGCCACCGACCCATCCGACCCATCCGAACCAGCCGAACCAGCCGCCGAGGGAGACGCCTGATGTTCCACCTGCAATCCCTGGAACTGCTGCAGTGGGACTACTGCCAGCGCCTGACCCTGCCGCTGGACGGCTCCATCATCACCATCGCCGGCCCCAACGGCTCGGGCAAGACCACGCTGCTGGACGCCATGCGCACCCTGCTGGGCCTGGAATGCTCGGGCGGACGCAGCTACAAGACCTACGCCCGCCACGCCAATGCCGACACCACCTGGCTGCGCGCCACCGTAGACAACCGTCCGCATGGCCGCCAGACTTCGACCCGGCCCTTCGCCCGCAACCTGCTCTATGCCGACCAGGTCACGCTGGCCTGTCGCATCGAGCGCAATGGCGGCGACTGGCAGCGGCGCTATTGCATGAGCGATGGCGACGTCGCCATCGAAACCCTGGCGCAATTGCCCGAGAAGGATTGGCTGGGCCTGGACCATTGGCGCAAGCGCCTGGAGGGCGCTGGCCTGTCGCGTGCGATTGCCCGCGTGCTGGCGCTGGAACAGGGCCAGACCGACCGCCTGTGCGAATTCTCGCCCAAGGAATTGCTGCGGCTGGTGTTTGAAGTCTTCGGTGACCAGGAAGTGCTGGACCGCTACGAAGAAGCGCGCCGTCACCAGCGCGACCTGGCCGCCGAGGTCACGCTGGCCGAGCAGGAACTGGCCTACAGCGAAGCCCAACTGGCCCAGCTCGACAGCCGCGTCACCCTGTATCGCCAATACCAGGGCAAGCTGCGCGAGCGCGAAACCCTGGCCACTGAAGTGATCCCGGTATTGCGCTGGCATGAAGAACGCCAGGGCACAGCCCACCGCCTGCGCGAATTGCATCGCCAGCGCCTGCATCACAACAGCCAGCGCCGCCAGCGCAGCAGCGACACGCTGCAATTGTCGGCGCTGCTGACCCAGCAGCAGGCCGCCCGCGAGAAGGTGGCGACGCTGGAGCGCGACAAGGCCGAGGCCCAGCAGGCCCAGCAAAAGGCCCGCGATGCCGAGAAGCCGGTGGAAGAACTGGTCAAGCAGGCCGACGAACTGCTGGCCCTGTCGGCAGTGGAGGGCGACGCTGCCCAACTGTTGGCGCGGGTGGAAGAACTGGAACAGAACAAGAGCGATCTGCATGACCGCTGGCGCGCCCTGGAGCAGCAACGCAAGGACGCCCAGGAGGCGCTCGAGCGCGTCTCCGGGCAACGCCAGGCGCCCAAGCCGGGCGACGTCCAGCAGTTCACCCGCAGCCTGCGCCAGGCCGGCATTGCGCACCACATCCTGGCCGACGTCATCGAGATCAGCGACGATCACTGGCGCGCTGCGGCCGAAGGCGTGCTGCGCGCATCCTGCTGGGTGGTGGTGCTGGAGGACCCCAAGGATGAAGCCGCCGCCATGGCCCTGGCCGAGCGCGAGCGCTATCGTCACTACGTCGTCGCTGACGCGGCCAGCGCACCGGACAAGCCCAATGCCGACAGCCTCCTGGCGGTATTGCGCTTCTCGGCCAAGGCGCCGTCCTGGCTGCTGCGCCAGCTGGCCCAGATCCGCCGCGTGGACGACACGGTCGAAGGGGCCAGCGTGGGCGGTGAATGGATCACCCCGCAAGCCTACTGGCGCGATGGCCGGGGCGGACGCAGCGTCTGGCGCGATCCGGGCGACTACCAGTTCGGCGCCGCCGCCATGGCTTCGCGCCAGGCCTCGATCCAGAAGCGCCTGGCCAGCCTGGACGAACAGCTCACCGACATCGTGCTCAAGCAAAGCGAAGTCAAGCGCCAGCTCGACGCCGCCAAGAAAGCCACCCAGGGCCACCTGGCCGCCGAAGCCCTGGCGCGCCGCAGTGAAGAATTCGAAGAGGCGCGCCGTCAGCTGCCCTCGCTGCGCCAGGCCCGCATGGCCGCCAGCGAACGCTGGTCGCAGCTGGACCTGCACCATGCCGCCGCCATCGAACAGCGCACCATCATCGATGGCAAGCACGCCGCCCTGGAGCGCCGCCTGCGCGAGAGCGAAGGCGACCTGGCCGGACAGGAACGCGAATGGCGTGTACGCCACGACGAGCAGCGCGCCCGCGCGCTGGCCTCGCGGGCGCAGAAGGCCGGCTTCCCGCAGCGCTGGATCAGTGGCGCATCCCTGCAATTGCTGTACGAAAAATACACGAATGCCAAGCAAGCCGAACTGCGCATGACCTCGGTGGAAAACGAACTGGAAAGCGGCCAGTGGGAAAAGGACGGCACCGTCGAAGACAAGCACCTGATCATGCAAGGCACCGTGGGCAACCAGCGCAATGAGCTCGATGCCCGCAAGATCAGCAATGCCCAGGCCGAGGAAGCCGTGGGTAATGCCCGTGAGCGCTACATCGATGTGCTGCGCGCCACCGTGCGGCGCTATCGCAAGAACATCATCGACCTGGGTGCGCTGGCTGGCGTGATCGTCAGCGCCGAGCTGCCGCACCTGGACAATGACGACGCCGTGCTGCGCCAGGCGGAGCTGAAGGTCAGCTTCAACTTCGATGGCAAGGGTGAGATTGGCTTGAACGACGGCGAGGCGTCGGGCGGGCAGCAGGTGATCAAGTCGCTGATCCTGCTGGTGGGTTTGTTGAAGGACGACGACATGCCCGGCGGTTTCGTCTTCATCGACGAACCCTTTGCCCACCTTGATGTACGCAACATCCAGCTGGTCGGCAACTTCCTCAAGTCGACCCGGGCGCAATACGTGTTGACCACGCCGATCACGCATAACGTCGAAGTCTTCGAGCCCGCCGATATCACCCTGGTGACCTCGAAGAAACCGCGCGAAGCCCGCTGGGCGCCTCCCATCGGGGTCTTGCAGCGGCGCCTGCGGCTGGACGCCTGAGGCGGCACAGGCCGCCCCGGCGTCCGTTGGGGCGGGCTAGGCGACCACCATCATTCCCATCGCAGTGGGCGTCTTGAAGGCGCCCACCAGGTCGGTGAGCTTGTGGGCTTGCATCTGCATCGATTCGGACGCCGCCGAGGCCTGTTCGACCAGGGCCGCATTCTGTTGCGTGACCTGGTCCATCTGGTTGATGGCCTGCTGGATCTGTTCGATGCCGCTGGCCTGTTCCTGGCTGGCGTTGCTGATGCCGGTGATGATCTCGGTGACCCGCTGCACGCTCTCCACCACTTCCCGCATGGTGCTGCCGGCTTCGTTGACCAGGGTGCTGCCGGCCTCCACCTTGCTGACCGAATTGTCGATGAGGGTCTTGATCTCCTTGGCGGCTGCGGCCGAGCGCTGCGCCAGGCTGCGCACTTCGGTGGCCACCACGGCGAAGCCGCGTCCCTGCTCGCCGGCGCGGGCCGCTTCCACGGCGGCGTTCAGGGCCAGGATGTTGGTCTGGAAGGCGATGCCATCGATCACGGCGATGATATCGACGATGCGCTTGGACGATTCATTGATGGCGCCCATCGTATCGACCACACGGGCGACCACCTCGCCACCCCGGACCGCCACGCCCGATGCGGTATTGGCCAACTCGCTGGCCAGGCGCGCGTTGCCGGCATTCTGCTTCACGGTGGAGGTCAGTTCTTCCATGGAGGAGGCGGTCTCTTCCAGGGAGCTGGCCTGCTGTTCCGTGCGGGACGACAGGTCCAGTGTGCCCGAGGCGATTTCATTGGCCGAGGTATTGATGTACTGGGCGCCGTTGCGCACGTCCAGCACGATGGTCTGCAGGCCGGACTGCATGATGGTCAGTGCTTCCAGCAATTCACCGGTCTCACCCTTGATCGCGGGATCGATCTGCGCGGTCAGGTCGCCATGGGCGACACGCCGGGCCACCGATGCCGCATGCGCCAGCGGATTGCGGATGGCGTGGTAGACCAGCATGAGCGTGCAGGCCAATACCACCAGTGCAATGGCGATGAGACTGTAGAACAAGGTAGCCATGTGCGTTGCTTGCGCACGGGCGCTTTCGACCTGCTCTGTGGTGCGGGCGTCGAGCAGGGCGAAGAACTCATCGACCGGGCGCATGATCTTGGCCTTGTAGACGTGGTAGGCATGGTTATGCATCAGCTCGCGCGCCTGCGCCAGGTCGGGGTCGGCGCGCTTGGTGAAATTGCCCTGGGCGTCCGCGTAGAGGCCCTTGACCATGTTCATGGCGATGACCTCGGTCTTGACCAGCGCGTCCGAATTGTTTTTCGCTTCTTCCAGCTTGCCCATTTCGGCGGCCGTAAAGCCGGCAGCGCGCATGAGGTCGGTGAGCGCCACGTGCTGGTTCGAATCCGGCCGTGGCGCCTTGCCGTCGGCGGCCACGAAGTCCCAATAGATCCGTCCGTAATGTTCAGGGCGCGCCTTCTTGCCGTTGCGGATGTCGAGGATGGCTTCGTATTGCTGTTCATAGGACGGATCGCCAGTGACCACATAGGTGCGGGCCAGCCGGGTCAGATCGTCGGAGCTCTGGCGCAATTCGGTGGCCAGCAGGAAGGACGCATAGCGGCTTTCGTTGGCGGCGTTGAGCCTGGCGTCGTAGCGGTCCACGGCCAGGGCGGCCAGAACGATCAGCGTCATCAGCACGGTGATCACTGCGGTGAGCATGATGAAGATTTGGCGGATGCTGAAGCGGGAGACTAGCGAGATTTTCATGGCGGACCCCTATGTAAGATCAAGTCAATCGGGGCGGATCCTTTATCTCGCCCCGAATCGATACTGCTGAAGGCCGCATGGGCTTGACGGCGCCGTGCAACAGCTGCCACCGCCTGGCTCGTCAAAACGGCCGCTGTTCTGCCCTTGAGCTGGAACCGGGGCGCCGTCCGGGCTGGCCGCCTTCCGCGCCGCCCGTGTCTGCAACGAAGCACAAATTTCTATCAAAGAATCACAAATTCGTTATAATCAATTTAATAAACAAAATATGATTAAATTGATGGATTTAATTTACATGCGGGCGAATCTTTTTTCAAGGAAATTATTTGTGTGGATTCGCACGCTGGGTTAGCTGCGACAGCGGGGAGCGCACATGCCGCAGCCTTGGACAGGCGGGGAGAAAGGGCAAAGAGAGAAGGGGAGAAGGGGAAGCAGATTACGGGAACAACAGAGGGAATGGGCGGCGTGGCCCGGCGCGGCGCTGAAGCAGCGCCGCGCAATCCGGTCAGGGCTGGCCGGTCAGGAACTGCACCACGGCCTGGGTAAAGGCGGCGGCTTGCTGCTGGTTGGAGATATGCGCGGCATCGAACTCCACATACTGCGCTCCCGGAATGGTAGCGCGCATGAACTGTGCATCGGCCGGCGGTGTGGGCACATCGCCGCTGCCGGCAATGATCAGGGTGGGGGCGCGGATGCCGGCAATGGCCTCGCGCAGGTCATGGTCGCGCACGGCCGCACAGGCCGCGGCATAGCCTTCGGCGGGCGTGGCCAGCAACATCGCGGTCAGCGCTTGGACCTGCTGGGGATGCGCCTGGGCATACTCCGGCGTGAGCCAGCGGGACACCACCGCGCCGGCAATGGCCCCCAGGCCCTCGCGGCGGACGGTCTCGATGCGGCTGTTCCAGGCTTCGGCCGTGCCGATCTTGGCGCCGGTGTTGCAGAGGATCAGTTTGTTGATGCGCTGCGGATGATGCACGGCCAGCCACATGAAGGTGCTGCCCCCCATGGACAGGCCGCAGAAATGCGCTTGGGCGATCCCGAGATGGTCCAGCAGGGCGATCACATCACTGCCCAGCTGGGCGATGCTGCACTCGCCCGGCGTGACCTCGGACTGGCCGTGACCGCGCGTGTCGTAGCGCAGCACGCGGAAGTGCTGCAGCCACTGCGGCATCTGCGGATCCCACATCGATAGCGAGGTCCCCAGCGAGTTCGACAGCACCAGCACCGGCAGCGAAGCATCGCCCTCCAGTTGATAGTGCAGCCGGATGGCGTTGACGTTGGCAAAAGGCATCGAGGTCCCCTCAGCCGATCTGGGCAATGGCTGACGGATGCTGGGTCAGCGGCGTGACCGAGATGGTCATGAAGGGATACAGCGGCAGGGCCGAGAGGATGTTGTGCAGTTCGTCATTGCCCGAGACATTGAAGATGCTCACATTGGCGTACTGGCCCACCACGCGCCACAGGTCGCGCCACTTGCCCTCGCGCTGCAGCTTCTGCGACATCTCCTTCTCGTCCTTCTTCAACTGGTCGGCGACGGCCTTGTCCAGCGTGGCGGGGATATTCACTTGCATTTGAACCATGAACAGCATGATGTCTTCTCCATTGTCGTGATGAGGGGCGCTTGCCTGCGGGCGCGCTGATGATGCTCGCTATGTTGTTCGATAAACGAACAATAATCCTTTATTCGCACAGGCCAGTGTAGGCGTGCGCGGCTGGCGCTGTCAACCTTCGCCGGGATCGCCAGGATCGGCAGGCTTGCGCTGGGGGATGGGAAAACCGGTGGCCGGGAAGGAGTTGGTATCGATGTCCAGCCAGGCCGGATGTTCGGCATACATGTCGGCCACCAGCCGTTTGACGGCCTCGATGTACCAGGCGTTGTCGTTGATGCGATGGGTCAGGATGATGGGCGAGGTCGCGCGTGCATCGTCGATGAGACGATAGTGCAGGTCATTGCGCAGCCGCGCCGAGGCCGGGATCAGGCAGATCCCCGATTCGGCCGCCACCAGGCCCAGCGCGGTCTGGATCTCGCGCACCTCGTGCACTTCGGCCGGGTGGATGTCCTGGTCGTTGAGCAGGCTCAGGATGTGGTCGGCGAAGCTGGGACGCGGCTCCTTGGGGTAGACGATCAGCTTTTGCCCATGCACCTCCTTGAGGCTCACGCGCTGGTTGCTGCCGGCCAGCGCGAAGGAGGGCGGAATGGCCAGCACCAGCTTTTCCTCGCGCAGCACGATGCGCGCCACCGTGGCGTCATTGCTGCGGATGCGGCCAAAGCCCACATCGATGCGGCCCGACTTGAGCGCGGCGAATTGCTGCATCGAGGTCAGCTCCAGCAACTGGATGTCGACCTCCGGATAGTGCTGGCGCAACTTGCGCACCAGCATCGGCAGGCCGCCATAGAGGGTGGAGGCGACAAAGCCGATGGAGAGGGTCTGGCGCTGGTTCAGGCCGATTTGCTGCGTTGCATTCTTGAGCTGGTCCAGGCGATTGAGGATCTGCAGGGCTTGTTCATAGAACACCCGTCCGGCCTCGGTCAGCCGCAGCGGACGGCTGTTGCGCAGCAAGAGCTGCACCCCCAGCTCTTCCTCCAGCAGCTGGATCTGCCGGCTCAGCGGCGGCTGGGCGATGTGCAACTGCTCGGAGGCGCGGGTGAAGTTGCGCGTGTTGGCGACGGCGACGAAGTATTTCAGTTGTCTGATGTCCATGGTCCAAAAATCATATCCCAGGCGCACTAAACCTGTCTAATTCGGCCTTTTTTGTGCATTTGCGAGAATACTATATAAAAAAGGTATGAAACTAGACGTATTTGGTGTTGGCAATGGATGGCCTTCCGGGTGTTCAATGCAGGTCATGGAGACGACACTACACAACATCACTGCGGCAGGCCCGGCGCTGATCGACCGGGTCGAGACCTTCCTGGTCGATTTGCCGACGATCCGGCCCCATCAGCTGTCGATGGCCACCATGAACGGCCAGACCCTGATGCTGGTGCGCCTGTACTGTTCCGACGGCAGCATCGGCGTAGGCGAGGGCACCACCATCGGCGGCCTGGCCTATGGCGCCGAGTCGCCCGAGGGCATGAAGCTGGCCATCGATACCTATTTCGCTCCGCTGCTGCTGGGCGCGGACGCCAGCCAAATCCCGGCCATCATGGCGCGCCTGAACAAGGCCATCTGCGACAACCGCTTCGCCAAATGCGCCATCGAGACGGCGCTCTTCGATGCGCTGGGCCAGCGCACTGGCCTGCCGGTGTCGCAGTTGCTGGGCGGACGTTCGCGCGAGAGCCTGCCCATCGCCTGGACCCTGGCCTCGGGCGATACCGCCAAGGATATCGATGAGGCCGAGCGCATGCTGGCCCAGCGTCGTCACAACATCTTCAAGCTCAAGATCGGGCGCCGCGAGGTGGACGCTGACGTCGCCCACGTGGCCGCCATCAAGAAGGCGCTGGGGGACCGCGGCGCGGTGCGGGTCGATGTGAACATGGCCTGGAGCGAGCTGGAAGCCCAGCGCGGACTGGCCGGACTGGTCGATGCCGGCTGCGAGCTGGTGGAGCAGCCCGTGGCCTCGCCCCAGGCGCTGGCGCGTCTGAAGGGCCGGCACGCCATCGCCATCATGGCCGACGAATCCCTGACCGGCCCGGCCTCGGCGTTTGCGCTGGCGCGCATCGGCGGCGCGGATGTGTTCGCCATCAAGATCGAACAATCCGGCGGCCTGCGCGCAGCCCAGCAGGTGGCCGCCATCGGCGACGCCGCCGGCATCGAGCTGTACGGCGGCACCATGCTCGAAGGCGCCATCGGCACCATCGCTTCGGCCCATGCCTTCGCCACCTTCCGCGAACTGCAATGGGGGACCGAACTGTTCGGTCCGCTGCTGCTGACCGAGGAAATCCTGGCCGAGCCCTTGCAGTACCAAGATTTCCAGCTGGCCATCCCCCACCGTCCCGGCCTGGGCATTACGCTCGACGAAGAGCGGCTACAGTATTTCCGGCGCGACCGCAAACAGGGCGCGACAGTGACAGCAGTGAGGCCGGCCAAGCTGGCCGGATAGAACAATAACCCCATCGGCAATCAATAAATCCAAAAGGAGACGCAACATGGCAGCCAAGATTTTCAGCACCCGCGAAGTACAAGATTTCCTGCGCCTGGCCAGTGGCCTGGACACCGAAGGCGGCAACCCGCGCACCAAGCAGATCGTCCACCGCATCCTGTCCGACCTGTTCAAGACCATCGAAGACCTGGAAATCACTTCCGACGAATACTGGGCCGGCGTGGCCTACATCAACCGCCTGGGCACGGCCCACGAAGCCGGCCTGCTCTCACCGGGCCTGGGCCTGGACCGCTTCCTGGACATGCGCATGGATGCCGAAGACGCCGCCCTGGGCATCGCCGGCGGCACCCCGCGCACCATCGAAGGTCCGCTGTACGTGGCCGGCGCGCCGGTAGAACAGGGCTTCGCCCGCCTGGACGATGGCAGCGACAAGTCCGGCCAGACCATCATCATGCACGGCACCGTCTACGGCGCCGATGGCAAGCCCATGCCGGGCGCCCAGGTCGAGGTCTGGCACGCCAACACCAAGGGCTTTTATTCGCACTTCGACCCGACCGGTGAACAGAAGCCCTTCAACATGCGCCGCACCATCATCACCGATGCCCAGGGCCGCTACAAATTCCGCAGCATCATGCCGACCGCCTACGGCTGCCCGCCGGCCGGCCCCACCCAGGGCTTGCTCAATGCCCTGGGCCGCCACGGCAACCGTCCGGCGCACATCCACTTCTTCGTCACTGCCGAAGGCCATCGCAAGCTGACCACCCAGATCAACATCGAAGGCGATCCGCTGATCTACGACGACTTCGCCTACGCCACCCGCGAAGGCCTGGTGCCGCCGCTGGTGGAGCGCACCGACGCCGCCAGCATCAAGGCCGAAGGACTGGAGGGGCCGTTCGCCGAGATCGTCTTCGACATCAAGCTGACTTCGTTGGTCAACGGCGCCGACAACCAGATCGTCGACCGTCCGCGCCTGGCAGCCTGACGCTACCCCACCTGCCCCCGCCGTGCGCTGCGCCGCGATGCCTGTCATCGCGCGGGGGCGGCTTGCACCCTGGAGAGACCGCACCATGAACACCACCGCCGCCGCCGATCGGTATGACGAGCTCGACACCCTGCTGCAGAGCGCCCTGCAGGAAGACAAGGACAATGGCGTCTTCCGCTGCCGTCGCGACATCTTCACCAACCCCGACCTGTTCGAACTGGAGATGAAGCACCTGTTCGAATCGAACTGGGTCTACCTGGCCCATGAAAGCCAGATCCCCGAGATCAACGATTACTACACCACCTGGATCGGCCGCCAGCCGGTGGTCATCACCCGCGACAAGAGCGGCCAGCTCAACGCCGTCATCAACGCCTGCGCCCACAAGGGGGCCATGCTGTGCCGGCGCAAGCACGGCAACAAGAGCAGCTTCACCTGTCCCTTCCACGGCTGGACCTTTTCCAACAGCGGCAAGCTGCTCAAGGTCAAGGATGAGAAGACCACCGAGTATCCGGTCTCCTTCAACAAGAATGGCTCCCACGACCTGACCCGTGTGGCGCGTTTCCAGAGCTATCGCGGCTTCCTCTTCGGCAGCCTCTCCGAGGACGTGCTGCCGCTGGAAGAGTACCTGGGCGAGACCCGTGTGATCATCGACCAGATCGTCGACCAGGCCCCCAATGGCCTGGAAGTCCTGCGCGGCAACTCCAGCTACCTCTACGACGGCAACTGGAAGATGCAGATGGAAAACGGCTGCGATGGCTACCACGTCAGCTCGGTCCACTGGAACTATGCCGCTACCATGAGCCGCCGCAAGGAAGGCGGCACCAAGGCCACCGACGCCAACAACTGGAGCAAGGCGGTGGCCGGGGTGTATGGCTTCGAGAATGGCCACATCCTGCTGTGGACCAATACCCTGAACCCCGAAGTGCGCCCGATCTGGAACCAGCGCGAAGAATTGGCGGCCCGCGTGGGCCAGGCGCGCGCCGATACCATCGTGGCCCAGACCCGCAACCTGTGCCTGTATCCCAACGTGTTCCTGATGGACCAGTTCGGCACGCAGATCCGCGTGGCCCGTCCCATCAGCGTGGACAAGACCGAGATCAGCATCTTCTGCTTCGCTCCCAAGGGCGAGAGCGAGGAAGACCGCCGCGTGCGCATCCGCCAGTACGAGGACTTCTTCAACGTCTCCGGCATGGGCACGGCGGACGACCTGGAAGAATTCCGCGCCTGCCAGGCTGGCTATGCCGGTTCGGCCGTGCGCTGGAATGACATGAGCCGCGGCGCGCCGCTGTGGAAGGAAGGTCCGGACGAGAACGCCCGCAAGATGGGCATGCACCCCAAGTTGAGCGGTGAGCGCAGCGAAGACGAAGGCCTGTTCGTCTGCCAGCACCACTACTGGACCGAACAGATGCGCAAGGCTGTGAAGAAGGAACGCGCCGCTGCACAGCAGGGATCACAACAAGGAGCACAAGCATGAGCCAGTCCACCTCACTCAATGCCATCTGCGCCTTCCTCTACCGTGAAGCCCGCTACCTGGACGAGCGCCAGTGGGAGCAATGGCTGGAGCTGTACGCGCCCGACGTCGAATACTGGATGCCGGCCTGGGACGATGACGACCAGATCACCGAAGACCCCCAGCGCGAGATCTCGCTGATGTACTACGCCAACCGCGATGGCCTGGAAGACCGCGTCTTCCGCATCAAGACCGAGCGTTCCAGCGCCTCCATGCCGGAGCCGCGCACCAGCCACATGATCGCCAATGTCGAGGTCCTGGACGAGCAGGGCGACGTCGTGGAGGTGCGCTACAACTTCCACACCCTGTCGCACCGCTACAAGATCACCGACCAGTTCTTCGGCACCGTGCTGGCCACGTTGCGCAAGGTCGAGGGCGGCTTCGTCATCGCCCGCAAGAAGATCGTGCTGAAGAATGACTATATCCGCCAGGTCATCGACGTCTATCACGTCTGACCGGCAGCAGGAGACAGAAGATGAGCAGCTATCGCATCGCCTTGAATTTCGAGGATGGGGTGACCCGCATCATTGATTGCGGCGCCAAGGAAAAAGTCCTGGATGCGGCCTTCCGCAATCGCATCAACCTGCCCATGGATTGTTCCGACGGCGTCTGCGGCACCTGCAAGTGCCGCGCCGAGAGCGGCCTCTACGACCTGGGCGATGACTACATCGACGATGCGCTCAGCAGCGACGAAGCCGGTGCAGGCATGGTGCTGACCTGCCAGATGGTGCCGCAGTCCGACTGCGTCATCGCCGTGCCGGTCGCCTCGACCGCCTGCAAGACTGGCACCGCCAGTTTCACCGGCAAGGTGGCCGGACTCAGCGACCTGGGGGGCGCGGCCTTTGAACTGGTGCTGGAGGCGCCGGCCAATGCACCGGCCTTCCTGCCCGGACAGTACGTCAACATCGGCGTGCCGGGCAGTGGCCAGCACCGTTCCTATTCGTTCAGCTCGCCCTCGGGCGCGAGCCGCATGAGTTTCCTCATCAAGAACGTCCCCGGCGGCTTGATGAGCAACTGGCTGGCCGGCGCCAGCGAGGGGGCTACGCTGGAGCTGACCGGGCCGCTGGGCAGCTTCTACCTGCGACCGGTCAAGCGTCCGGTGCTGATGCTGGCCGGCGGTACCGGGCTGGCGCCTTTCCTGTCGATGCTGGAGGAACTGGCGCAGCAAGGACTGGATCAGCCGGTCCACCTGATCTATGGCGTCACCCGCGACCAGGACCTGGTGCTGGTGGAGCGTCTGCAAGCGCTGGCGGATCGTCTGCCCGGCTTCAGCTTCACCACCTGCGTGGCCGATCCCGCCACCACCCATGCACGCCAGGGCTATGTGACCCAGCACATGCCCGCTGCGGTGCTGCACGATGGCAATGTGGACGTCTACCTGTGCGGCCCGCCGCCGATGGTGGAGGCGGTGCAGAAGCACTTCCAGGCCACGGGCATGCAGCCGGCCAGCTTCTATTACGAGAAGTTCGCCTCCAGCCAGCCGGCGGTGGCCTCAGCGTCGGCAGCGGCGGCAGCGGCGGCTGCAGTATGAGCGCCGCCTCCATGAAAAGCCGCTTCGCCGGCAAGGTCGTCGTGGTCACCGGCGCCGCCCAGGGCATTCTGCGCGGCGTGGCGCTGGGCATTGCCGAAGAGGGCGGCCAGGTGCTGCTGGTGGACCGCGCCGAGTTCGTCCATGACGTGGCCGCGGAGGCCGCCGGTGGACGCGGCAAGGGCCTGGTCGCCGACCTGGAAAGCTATGCCGGCGCGCAGGCGGCCATGGACGAGGCGGTGCAGCGGTATGGCCGCATCGATATCCTCATCAATGGGGTGGGCGGGGCCATCCGCATGCGTCCCTATGCCCAATACACGCCGACCCAGATCGACGCCGAGATCCGCCGCTCGCTCATGCCCACGCTCTATGGCTGCCACGCGGTACTGCCGCAGTTGTTGCAGCAGGGCCGGGGCGTGATCGTCAATGTGTCGTCCAACGCTACGCGCGGGATTCGCCGCGTGCCGTATTCGGCGGCCAAGGGCGGCGTCAATGCCCTGACCGCAGCGCTGGCCATGGAGTACGGCGAACTCGGCATTCGCGTGGTGGCGACCGCGCCCGGCGGTACCCAGGCCCCGCCGCGCCGGGTGCCACGCAATCCGGAGGGGGACAGCCAGCAGGAACAGATGTGGATGCAAGAAGCCGTGCAACAGGTCACCGGTTCCAATTACTTCAAGCGCTATTCCACGCTGGAAGAGCAGATCGCACCCATCCTCTTTCTCGCCTCCGACGACGCCAGCTACATCACCGGTGCAGTGCTGCCGGTGGCGGGCGGCGACAACGGTTGAACCTTGTCAATTTTCTTTTCACCAGCTACGGAGCCGCCATGTCAGACCGCCAGGCCATCATTCCCAAAGGAATGGAAGACGTCTACGAAAAGATCGGATACGCCCCCGCCGTGCGGGTGGGGCAGGTCCTGTATGTCTCCGGCCAGATCGGCCGGGGGCCGGACATGCAGCTGGTCGAACCGCGCGAAGCCCAGATCGTGCAAGCCTTCGAGAATCTCAAGCTGGTGCTGGCAACGGCCGGCGGCACGCTGGACGACATCGTCGATCTGACCACCTTCCACACCGACATGCGCGACCTGCCGCTGTTCATCAAGGTGCGCAACCGCTACCTGAGCCACTATCCGCTGCCCGCCTGGACCGCCATCGGCGCGCACATGCTGGGCGGCGCACCGGGTTATGTCATCGAGATCAAGGCGGTGGCGCACCTGCGCCCGGCAGGAGGCGGCGCATCCTGAAGCAGGACCGGCCACGCGGCCAATCCATAAAACGTACTAAAAACAACGTACTGAAGACAACGACGGAGGAGACCTATGAAGACACTGGATGTGAGCCAGATCATCGATGGCGCACGCTTTACCAAGTTCCACTGGATGGTGATGTGCCTGTGCGCATTGCTGCTGGTGTTCGACGGCTATGACCTGTTCATCTATGGCGCGGTGCTGCCGGTGCTGATGAAGGAGTGGTCGCTCTCGCCGGTGCAGGCCGGCGCACTGGGCAGCTATGCGCTGTTCGGGATGATGTTCGGGGCCTTCATCTTCGGCCCGCTGGCTGATCGCATCGGCCGCAAGAAGGGCGTGGCGATCAGCTTCGTGCTCTTCAGCGTCTCCACCTTCCTGAGCGGGTTTGCGACCTCGCCCACCGAGTTCGGCGTCTATCGCTTCCTGGCCGGCCTGGGTTGCGGCGGCCTCATGCCCAACGCCGTGGCGCTGATGAATGAATACGCGCCCAAGCGCCTGCGCAGCACCCTGGTGGCCATCATGTTCAGCGGCTACTCGCTGGGCGGCGTGCTGTGCGCCGGCCTGGGCATCTGGATGCTGCCCAACTTCGGCTGGCAATCGATGTTCTTCGCCGCCGCCGTGCCGCTGGTGCTGCTGCCGGTGATCCTGTGGAAGCTGCCCGAATCGGTCGGCTTCCTGCTGCGCCAGGGCCGCCTGGAACAGGCCCGCGCCATGCTCACGCAGGTCGATCCGCAGGCGCGCATCGCGACCGATACCCAGCTGGTGCAAGCCGATGTCAAGGGCGCGGGCGCCCCCATGCTGCATCTGTTCAAGCAGGATCGCGCCGTCGGTACGCTGATGATCTGGGTCTCCTTCTTTTGCTGCCTGTTGATGGTCTACGCGCTCGGCTCCTGGCTGCCCAAGCTCATGGCCAGCGCCGGCTACAGCCTCGGTTCCTCGCTGTCCTTCCTGCTGGCGCTGAACTTCGGCGGTGTGGTCGGCGCCATCGGCGGCGGCTGGCTGGGTGATCGCTTTACCCTGCCCAAGGTGGTGGTGAGCTTCTTCACTGTCGGTACGGTGGCCATCGCGCTACTGGGTTTCAATAGTCCTACGCCGGTGCTGTACCTGCTCATCATCGTGGCCGGCGCCACCACCATCGGCACGCAGATCCTGCTGTATGCCAACACCGCCCAATTCTATCCGCTGGCGATCCGCTCCACCGGACTGGGCTGGGCCTCGGGCGTGGGCCGCTCGGGCGCCATCGTCGGCCCCTTGCTGGGTGGCGCACTGATGGCGGCGGCCCTGCCGCTGAAGATGAACTTCCTGGTCTTCGCCATCCCCGGCCTGGTGGCCGCGCTGGCCATGGGCCTGTTCATGTTGCGCTACCGCCATGGCAGCCAAGCTAGCCATGCTGCCCCGGCGGCGAAGGCGCCGCCTGCGGCCGCCTCGCGTAGCGTTTAAGATCGGTCTGGCAGCTAGGCGGTCCGGCGCCTGCGGGCGGCGCCGGACCATTTTGCTTTGGTACTAGAACCCATTTCATAAATAGGCGTGAGATGCGTTCTGCCCAGAAAGGGCGCTGGCAAGGCGCGCGACGCGTCGTGTGGCGATGCCACACGCAAGGAGCGCAACGCGGCCAGCGCCCTTTCTGGGCAGAACCCGGAGGGAGCGGCCCGTTTGGGCGAATTGCTGCGTTACGAGTGGGTCAAGACGCCCAGTCTTGACCCAAATTCGCGCCTTGCACTTCATCCCAAACGGGACTCGCTCGCACTCACGCCTATTTATGAAATGGGTTCTAACTGTGGACGACATGTGCAGCGGAGAACGCGCAATGGTGCAACGACAAGGCTCGCTCACAGCGTGGGTGGCCGGTTTCCTGGCAGTGCTCATTTCCTATGCCGGTCCGCTGGTGATCTTCGTGCAGGCCGCGCATGCCGGGCAGGTGCCGCAGGCGCAGCTGGTGTCCTGGGTGTGGGGCATCTCGATGGGCGCTGGCGTGAGCGGATTGCTGTTGAGCGGCTGGTTCCGGCTACCCATCATCACGGCCTGGTCGGCCCCGGGGACGGCGCTGCTGCTGAGCCTGTTTCCCGGCATCAGCATGCCCGAGGTGGTGGGAGCCTACCTGATGGCTGCCGTGTTGCTCATCCTCATCGGCGTGACCGGCTATTTCGAGAAGATCCTGGCCTTCATTCCCAAGGGCATTGCGGCGGGCATGATGGCGGGCATCCTGTTGCAGTTCGGCCTGCAGGCCTTCCGCTCCAGCGTGGCCGCGCCGCTGATGGTGGCGGCCATGCTGGCGGCCTATCTGGCGGGCCGCCGCTGGTGGCCGCGCTACGGCATTGTGGTGGTGGCGCTGACCGGCTTTGCGGTGGCCTTTGCCAGCGGCCAGACTGCGCTGGGCGCATTGCAGCTGCAACTGGCCGAACCGGTCTTCATCGCGCCCCATTTCAGCGTGGGCGTGTTCTTCAGCCTGACGGTGCCGCTCGTGCTGGTCAGCCTGACCGGCCAGTTCCTGCCCGGCATGGCGGTGCTGCAACTGGCCGGCTACCATCCCTCCACCCGCGCCGTGGTCACCGGCACCGGGCTGGCCTCGCTGGCCACGGCCTGCTTTGGCGGCATCACCATCGTGCTGGCGGCCATCACGGCTTCGCTGTGCACTGGCAAGGACGCCCACCCCGATCCGGGCAAGCGCTATATCGCCGGTATCGCCAATGGCGTCTTCTATCTCATTGGCGGCACCTTTGCGGCCTCCATCGTGACGCTCTTCACCGCCTTCCCCAAGGAGTTGATCGCCGCATTGGCCGGCCTGGCGCTGATCGGCGCGATCGTCTCCAACATCCGCCTCATGAGCGAGGAGGGCGACTATGTCGAGCCTTCGGTCATCACCTTCCTCGCCACCGCCTCCGGCATGACGCTGTTCGGCCTGGGCGCAGCCTTCTGGGGTGTGATGGTGGGCATGGCGGCCTATTGGCTCATTGGCCGCCCCGTTCAGAAAAAATGAAAACGCATGGAGACTGCAATGAATCCGCAAGACTTCTTCGACCCGCTGGCCAGCGAGGTGCTGGCAGTGGCCCCGACGCGCGCGCATGACCTGGCGCGCCTGCGCGTGCTGGCGCAGCGGCACGCCGCGCCCACCGTCACCGTGGTGGGCAAGTACAACCACGGCAAGAGCCGCCTGCTCAATGAGCTGGTGGGGCGCGACGTGTTCGCCGTGGCCGATCGCCGCCAGACGGTCACGCTGTCCGAGCATCATCATGCCGAACTGCGCTGGCTGGACGCCCCCGGCCTGGATGCCGATGTGGCCGAGCAGGACGACGGCCACGCCCAGCAAGCCATCTGGCTGCACGCCGATATCCGCCTGTTCGTGCATGCCGCCAAGGAGGGCGAGCTCGACGCCGCCGAGCGCAAGCTGCTGCAGACCCTGCGGGAGGACCAGCTGCGCACCCGGCGTCAGACCCTGTTCGTGCTGACCCAGGTCGACCAGATGAGCGACGAGGAGCAACTGGCCAAGGTCAGCGCCGCTATCGAGGCGCAGGCGCACGGATTGGCGCTGCATCCGGTCTCGGCCACCCGTCATCGCAATGGCGTGGAAGGCGGCAAGCAGCTGTTGCTCAACAAGAGCGGCATCCCGGCCCTGCAAGCGCTGCTGCGCGAGGTGGTGCAGCAAGTGCCGGCCGCGCGCCAGCATGAGCAGGCAGTGCTCTTTGCCGACATCGGCGAGCAGTTGCAGCAGCAGCAGGCCGCCGCGCAAGCGCAATGGCAGGCGCTGCAGCAGCGCCAGCAACAGCAGCGCCAGCAATTCGAGCAAGGCTTGCAGAGCGTGCTGGAGAGCATCCACCAGGACCTCCTGCCCATCGTCGAGCTGCAAGGCGAGGATCCGGCGCTGACACCTGACACGGCAGCCGATGAGTTCAGGCTCACCGCCGGCAAGCGCGAGCGGGCGCGCATCCACGTGGCCTATTCACGCGCCTGCATCGCCATTCGCGCTCACCTGATCCAGCACGGTGTGGAAGGCTTGCCCGCTGACCAGCGCACCTCCGTGGCCAGCCTGGACACGGTGATGGTGGCGGTGATGGGCATCTCGGTCAAATACCGCGCCGACCTGCGCCGCCGCTTCTGCGAGCCGGCCGGACAGGCACAGCTGATGCAATCCTTCCTGCATTACTACGAACTCTCAGAGGACCAGCAAGCCTTGCAGCAGGCGCTGGCGCAGGCGCAGTCCGAGCAGCAGGCCAACACCCGCGCACTGGAGGCGCTGCAGCGGCTGCGCCAAGGGGCGAGCGCATGAACCGGCAGGAGCAGCAGTTCATCGACGCCATCGGCCGCACCGGCCAGGGCGAGGCCGACTTGCAGCCGGTGCTGGCGGCTTTGCGCGGCTGGCTGTCGGCGCTGGACCAGGCCTTGCAGGACGGGCGCATCGACGCGGTCGGCTTGCAGCCCGGCAGTGCCTTGGCCCGGCGTATCGCTGGCCTGCATGACGACCTGGCGCGCCAGGCGCAGCGCCGCCAGCAGCAATGGATGGCGCTGGCGCCGGCGCGCGCGCTGGCGCAGCGTTTCGAAGGCAAGCTGATGCTGTTGGTGTTCGGCAAGTTCAATGCCGGCAAGAGTTCGCTGTGCAATTTCCTGGCCCAGCGTTTTCGCCAGCGCGGTCAGGCCGTGCAGTATTTCCATCTGCAGGATGGGCAGTTGATCGAGAGCGCCAGCGCCTTCCATGAAGGCGCCACCGAGACCACGGCGCGCTTGCAAGGGGTCTGCCTCGGCGATGGCCTGGTGCTGCTGGATACGCCCGGCCTGCACTCGGCTACCGATGACAACGCCGCCCTGACCCAGCGTTTTCTCGACAGCGCCGATGCCGTGCTGTGGCTGACCAGTTCGACGTCGCCGGGCCAGGTGCAGGAACTTGACGAGCTGGCGCGCGAACTGCGCCGTGGCAAGCCTTTGCTGCCGGTGCTCACGCGCAGCGACGTCATCGATGAAGACGAACTGGACGGCCAGATCGTCAAGCGCCTGCGCAACAAATCCCCGGCCAATCGGGCCGACCAGGAAGCCGATGTGCATGCCCGCGCCCGCGACAAGCTGCAGGCCCTGGGCGTGGCCTTGAGCCAGCTCAAGCCACCGGTCTCATTGTCTGCGCATGTGGCCCGCACCGAGGGCGCGGATGCCGCAGCGATGGAGGGGGCGGGGTTTGATCGCTTCTATGCGGCGCTGTCGGCGTTGCTCGCACCGGCGCTGGCCTATCGGGATCGCAAGCCCGCCGAAGTATTGCTGCATCACCTGCAGGAAGACGTGCTGGCGCCCTTGCTTGGACAGACCCTGCCGGCCCTGCAGGCCTTGCAACAGTTGCTGGAGCAGGAGCAGGCGACGCTGCCCGCCCAATGTGCGCGCATCGTGCAGCTGGCCTGGCGCGAGATCATGCCGGGCCTGCCGGCCTTGCTGGAACAGCACGCCGCCGCAGACGACCTGGCCGCCGTGCTGGACACCGTGCAGCCGCTGATGATGCACGCCTTTGAGCGCCACGCCCGCGCTGTGCTGGACAGTCATGTGCTGGCCGCACCGGCGGCGCAGGGCATCGTCTTGCCCGCTGACGCCGGCTACGAGAGAGCCTTCGCAGACGACTTGCCGCCGTCCTATGAAAAGCTCTACGACGCCCTGGGCCAGGCCATCCAACTGAGCCTGGAAGCGCTGGCCGAGACCACCGGCCAGGTCTGCGCCGCCCGCCTGGAGGCCTTGAGCGCGGCGGTGCATCGCAAGCAGCAGATCATCCACCGTTACACCGGCCAACTGGGCGAGATTGAACAGGGCCTGCGACGCCCCGGCCTGTAGAACTCATTTCATCCACGGGCATCTCACGGCTACGATGATGGATGAAATGAGGCCGGCATTAAGTCTTTCTTAATTTTCCAGGTCTACAGTCAAGTCATCGGAAGCCCAACCGTCGGGCAGATCCGGTCCACCGCCTCAGGCGGCGCGCTTTTCATCCTGAACCACGATAAGGAGCCATCATGGACATCAACAAGATCACCGCCATCAGCGCCATCGTCTTCGGCCTCGCAGGCCTGGCCGCACCGCTCACCCAGGCCCAGGAGATGCAGGGCTCGGTGGCCTACATGAACGGCGGCATCGGCGCCGGCGAGCAGCACAAGCTGCGCGAGGCGGCCAAGGACTACAACCTGCGCCTGCTCTTTTCGGAAGCCAAGGACGGCGCTTTCGTCAGCAACGTCAAGCTGACCGTCAGCGATCTGCACGGCAAGAGCGTCTTCACCCTGCCCAGCGCAGGACCGATGACCAACCTGAAGCTGCCGTCCGGCGAATATGAGGTCACCGCCATCTACAACGGCGTCAAGAAGACCAGCAAGGTCAGCGTGGGCGAGAAGCCGGCATCGCTGAGCTTCAACTGGGCGCATCAGGACAACTGACGCCCGCCCTCCCTTGGGTCACTGCGCTCCCCGGCAGGCATGCTGACGGGGAGCGTCGCTGCGTCGCTGGATCGTTGTTTTCGTCATGTGGGAAAGATGACATTTTTGTCACTCAAATGTCATTCGAATGACGTGCTGGGCTGCCTAGAATCAGGTTCCCCTTCAATGACGTCTTCCAGGTTCCCATGATGAAAAAACTACTGCCTCAAGTCTTTCGCGGTGCATTGATCCCGGCGCTGCTGGCCAGTCATCTGCTGGTCCCCGTCGCGCTGGCGCAGACCCCGGCGCTGGTCGGTATCCGCGGCACTATCGTCTCGGTCGGCAAGGATCAGCTCGTCGTCAAGAGCAACAAGGGCGCCGAGCAGAACGTGGCGCTGGACAAGGACACCCGCGTGGCCGCCATCTCCATTGCCAACATCAGTGACATCAAGCCCGGCAGCTATATCGGCGCGGCCGGCATTCCCCAGCCGGATGGCTCGCAGAAGGCGCTGGAGGTGCATGTCTTCCCGCCCGCCATGGCCGGCACTGGCGATGGTCATCGTCCCTTCGACCTTGCCCCCAACAGCACCATGACCAACGGCACCGTGGGCGACGTCATCGCCAGCAATGGCCGCACCCTGACGCTGAAGTACAAGAACGGCGAAAAGAAGATCGTGGTGCCCGAGGATGTGCCGGTGGTCAACATCGAAGCCGGTGACCGTTCGCTGCTGGCCGCCGGTGTCAAGGTAGTGGTGCGCGCCCGCAAGAATGCCGACGGCAGTCTCACCGCCGCCAGCGTCAGCGCCGGCAAGAACGGCATCACCCCGCCGATGTGACAAGGAGGGCGACGATGTCCCGACCACCCGTTCTTCATCCGCTGGCCGTACGCATTGCCCACTGGCTCAATGCCTTTGCCATCGCCTGCATGATCAGCAGTGGCTGGGGCATCTATAACGCCTCGCCCCTCTTTCCCTTCAAATTCGCTTCCTGGATGACCCTGGGCGGCTGGCTGGGCGGTTCCATCGCCTGGCACTTCGCGGCGATGTGGCTGCTGGTGGCCAATGGCTTGTTCTATCTGCTCTATGGCGCGCTGAGCGGCCACTTCCGCCGCCACCTGCTGCCCGTGCGGGCCGGCGAGGTCTGGCGCGACGCCGGGCAGGCGCTGCGCTTAAAACTGCCGCACCAGCCCGGCGTCTACAACGCCGTGCAGAAGCTGCTGTATTGGGCGGTGATGCTGCTGGGCATCCTGGTGGTGCTGTCCGGCTTGGCGCTGTGGAAGCCGGTGCAGCTGGACTGGCTGGCCGATCTCTTTGGCGGCTTCGACTTTGCGCGCAAGGTCCACTTCGCCGCCATGGCGGGCATCGCCGCCTTCGTGGTGGTCCACCTGGCGCTGGTGGCCATCGTGCCCAGGACGCTCATCCCGATGTTCACCGGCGGCCATGACAAGAAGGCCAATGCATCATGAAAGACAAGGACGACAAGCACGCGCCGAAGACGGAAAAGATCCTGCTGGCCGACCATCGCCCGGCTCTGGTGCAGGTGCAGCGCCGCCTCATGCTGCGCTCGGCGCTGTCGCTGGGGGCGCTGTCCATGCTCTCGGGCTGCGACCTGCAGGACAATGACAGCGTGGACAAGGTGCTGTGGGCCATGTCGCGCTGGAATGATCGCGTGCAGGCGCTGCTGTTTCGCAGCCACAAACTGGCGCCCACCTATGCGGCCAGCCAGATCACGCATCCTTTCCCGTTCAACGCCTTCTATGACGAGTTCAATGCGCCCGACATCGATGGCAGCGACTGGAAGCTGGAAGTCTCGGGCCTGGTCAGCGACAAGCGCAGCTGGACGCTGGAGCGCCTGCGCGCACTGCCGCAGGCCGGCCAGATCACCCGTCACATCTGCATCGAGGGCTGGAGCGCCATCGGCCAATGGTCCGGCGTGCCGCTGCGGCTGTTCCTGCAGGCGGTGGGTGCGGACCTGACGGCCAGGTATGTCGGCTTCAAATGCGCCGACCGCTATTACTCCAGCCTGGACATGCCCACCGCGCTGCATCCGCAGACCATCCTCGCACTCGACTTCGGCAAGGAGGCCTTGCCGACACAGTATGGCTATCCCCTCAAGGTGCGCGTGCCGACCAAGCTGGGTTTCAAGAATCCCAAGCATGTGGTGGCCATCTTCGTGAGCAACCAGAACCCTGGCGGCTATTGGGAAGACCAGGGCTACAACTGGTTCAGCGGCATCTGAACCGACAGGCGGGCGATCGGCTCATGGCATCGGCATGGCGCGCGAACGTGCGATGGCGGCTTCCACACCTTGCCAGGCCGGCTTGCCGGCGGCGAATTCGCTGCGCAGATAGGCCAGCAGGTCCACCATCTGTGCATCGCTGAAACTGTTGGCGAAGCCAGGCATGTAACCCAAGGCAGGATTGGCCGGTTCGCGGATGCCATGCAGGATCACGTGGACCAGGTTGTCAGGCGTATCGCTGTGCAGATTGGTATTGACCCGCAGCGAGGGTTTGACGCCGAACAGGGTCGGGCCGGTGCCTTCCTGGTGGCAAGCCGCACAGGCCCCTGCGAACAGGCGCTGGCCATTGGCCCGTGAGCGCAGCTCGGCCGGGCTGGGCGCTTGCGCGGCCGATGCCGGTACGGGCGCCGCAGGGCTGCTGGCTGCGCCGGACTGGAACGAAGCCAGGTAATGCGCGATGGCGCGCACGTCACCCGGCGGCAACTGCGCCAGCTCGGCCACCACTGGCGCCATCGGCCCGGCTGCGATGCCATGCCGTGCAGAGAAGCCGGTGCGCAGATAGGCAAACAATTCTTCCTCCGTCCACGGCGTGGGTGACTTCGACAAGGCCGTCAGCGCCGGCGCCTCCCAGCCATCGACCATGCCGCCGCCCAGGTAGTGGCGTCCCCCTTTTTCGGCCCCGAGCGCATTGCGTGGCGAGTGGCAGGCCGCGCAATGGCCAGCACCTTCGACCAGGTAGGCCCCGCGGTTCCACAGGTCCGAGCGCGCCGGATCGGGCTGGAATACCTGGGGATCATGGAACAGCGTATTCCAGCCCGCCAGCAAGGGCCGCAGATTGAAGGGGAAGCGCAAGTCATTGGCCGGCGGCGTGCTGGCCACGGCCGGCTGCGCCATCAGGTAGGCATAGAGCGATTGCATGTCGGCCTCGCTGATCTTGGCGAAGGCGGTATAGGGGAAGGCCGGGTAGAGATGCCTGCCGTCGCGGTGGATGCCTTCGCGCATGGCGCGTTCAAAGGCGGCGTAGGACCAGTTGCCGATGCCGGTGTGCTCGTCGGGCGTGATGTTGGTGCTGTAGACGGTGCCGAAGGGCGTCTGCAAGGCGTGGCCGCCGGCGTTGGTCGCCCCGCCCGGCGCGGTGTGGCAGACCGCGCAATCACCCGCCAGCGCCACCCGTCGTCCCCGCTCGATGGTGGCGGCCGAGTAGAGGTCGGGATCGGGACGTGCGATGGGCGCGATCTCGCTGCGCCAGGGCATCGCCAGGGTCAGCGTAGCGCCCACGGCCGCCACGGCCGCGCCCAGCCAGCCATATTTGCGCCAGCGCTGCGCGCCGCTGGCGGGCGCGGATGCGTTCAAGGCCAGCCGGATCTGCTCGCCGGAAAAGGGCGCCTGGCGCAGCCGCACGCCAGTGGCGGCATAGACAGCATTGGAGATGGCCGCCGCCGCCGGCAGCGTAAAGGCCGCGCCGGCATTGAGCTGGATGTTCTGCAGGGCCGCCGGTGTCCCCACCAGTTCGACCGTCGGCAGTGCGGTGCGCTGGGGCAAGCCGAGCGAGGAGGGCAGGGTGGACGGCAGGCCCGCTTCGCTCGACCAGGCGTCGAAGCCCTGGCCGCCATGCATGCTCTGCGCCAGCGCCAGCCGGGCCTGCTGGTCGAGCCGTTCGGCGTTGGCTTGCGCCAGCACAGGGCTGGTGGCGGGCGCTTGCCCGGCGGCGCGTACGTCGTGTCCGGCGGTGACCTTGGTCACGCTCAGTTCGCCGGAGGCTTCGTCGTATTCCACCTCGGCGACCCAGGCCGACCAGCTCTGCACGGGCTGGCCGGCGTGCTGCTCGATCGTGCTGGCATAGGCGAAGCCGCGTCCGCGCAAGCGGCCGCCCTGGCGCTGGCCTTGCTGCCGGGCGGGATGCCAGCGGGCGCCGTGCGCCACCGAACGGATCAGGTCCCTGCCGTGGCTGTCGGGCAGGTGGGCCAGGCGATACTGGACCGGATCCTGCCCCAGGCGCTGCGCCACTTCATCCAGAAAGACTTCCTGCGCAAAGCAGGTGGCGGCGACCGGCACGCTGGCCTCCAGCGCAGCGCTGACATGCACGCTGCGCCAGTCATAAGGCGGGGCCAGCGCCGCGCCATCGATGGCGGCAGCGTCCTGCAGCGCATAGGCGGTCTCTGTCAGCAGCCAGGCCAGTGGGGGCGCGGGGCTGTCCTGGGTAATGTCCAATGTGGTGTTGCCCAGCGCGCCATCCTCATCGAATTCGCCGCGCAGGTGCAGCGAGGTCGAGAGGGCCGGCGCTTCTGCGGGCGTCAGCGCCAGCGAGACCGCTTCGCCACACTGCTGGCACAGCAGCGCCGCCACACCGGCCACATCGGAGGCGGCGCGATACTCGCGGGCGTCGGCGGGTGCGCGGTGGCTGCGCACTTCGATCTGGGCGACGGGCAGAGCGAGCAAGCCCGCGACTTCGAGCGCGATGGCGGCGGGATTGCCGAAGGGCAGATCGATGCGCATGCCTGTTCCGCTGGGTGCCGCCAGGGCTACCACGTCGGGGGACGAGAGGGTGGCTTCGCCATCCTGCCATTGATAGTCGGCTTCCAGCGTGAGGTCGTACAGGCCTTCTTCTTCCTTGCCGCGCTGATAAAGGCTGTGCGCCTGGCGTGGGCGTAGCGCCCGGTCGTCGTCGGCCGGCGTGCTCCAGCGCGGCTTGAGCAGGGCGCAGGCCTGGCGCGCCTGGGCGTCGCTGTCGGCGATGACGGCCAGCAGGTGGCGCTGTTGCACCAGCCTGTGCACGCCGGGCAATCCCAGCGCGGCGTCCACGTCCACGCCTTGCAGGCGCGCGCCGGTATAACGCTGCGATTGCCAACCCAGCACCGGCGGCAGGGCCAGCCGGGCATGGCGCAACGAGGCTAGGGAGGCGGGCGTGGCGGTGGCCGTCGCACGCAAGTCGACGCTGCCCATCATTGCCTTCCCCGCTGCAGTTCGACGGCGCGCAGTGCGGCCCGCAGGATTTCCACATGGGTGCCGCAGCGGCAGAGGTTGAAGTCCAGTTCGTGACGGATCTCGTCTTCGCTGGGCGTGGGGGAGCGCAGCAGCAAGGCCTTGATGGTCATGATCATGCCGTTGAGGCAGTAGCCGCACTGCGCACCCTGTTCATCGATGAAGGCTTGCTGCACCGGGTCCAGACGGCCGTCCTGTTCCAGTCCATCGAGCGTGGTGACGTGGCGCGCGGCCACGCCGGCCAGCGGGATCACGCAAGAACGCGCCGCCACCCCATCGACCAGCACCGTACAGGCGCCGCATTCACCCAGGCCGCAGCCGAACTTGGGGCCGTTGAGGCAAAGGTCGTTGCGCAACACGTTGAGCAGCGGCGCATCGGCGGCGATGTCCAGGCTGACCGGGACGCCGTTGACATGGAAGGTGATGGGTTCTTGCTTGTGCATGGTCTCTCTGTTGCTGCAGGCGCCTCGGGGGCGCTGGTGGAATGGTCGTCAGCGCATGGTGAAGCATCCTTCATGCCAATGCGCTTGCTGCGGGGAGTATGCCTGTGCTCGCAGGGACTGTCAGGCTGACCTCCTTCCTGGTCTGGAAAAGAGTGTACACATTGAATAATGCCAAGTAAATCGCAAATTTCCATGCTGCATTGCGCGGTCTCGAACTGGTGCGAGATGGGGTCGGAAACTCCCGTATTTGGTGCTGCATCGCACATAAATAGGGAATTGCCCGGTTCTGCTGGTGCGTGTGAAAAACGCTGTTGCAAAGATCCGGGAAATGATTAAATATAGTGTATGCATTACAAATTAGCGAACTTCGCATGACCACGGCAGATCAAGGAGAACCTCACATGCAGCAGCGTCTTTACCGTATCGGGCAAATCGTCCCCAGTTCCAACACCACCATGGAGACCGAGATCCCGGCCATGCTGACGGCGCGCCAGGCGATCCGCCCCGAGCGTTTCACCTTCCACTCCAGCCGCATGCGCATGAAGAAGGTGGTCAAGGAAGAGCTGGCGGCCATGGATGGTGAGTCCGATCGCTGCGCCGTCGAGCTTTCGGACGCTCGCGTGGATGTGTTGGGTTACGCCTGCCTGGTGGCCATCATGGCCATGGGGCGCGGCTATCATCGCCAGTCCGAGCAGCGCCTGACCGCCCACACCGCCGCCAATGGCGCCGACGCACCGGTGGTCACCAGCGCCGGCGCGCTCATCGATGCCTTGAAGGTCATCGGCGCGAAGAAGATCGTGGTCGTGGCGCCCTACATGAAGCCCTTGACCGAGCTGGTGGTCGATTACATCCGCCATGAAGGGTATGAAGTGCTGGACTACCGTGCGCTGGAAATCCCCGACAACCTCGACGTAGCCCGTCATGACCCGGCCAGGCTGCCTGCCATCGTGGCCCAGATGGATACCAGCCAGGTCGACGCCATCGTCCTCTCGGCCTGCGTGCAGATGCCCTCGCTGCCGGTGATCGCCCAGGTCGAGGCGATGACCGGCAAGCCCGTCATCACCGCGGCTGTGGCCACGACCTACGCCATGCTCAAGCGCCTGGAGCTGGACCGCATCGTGCCGGGCGCGGGTGCGCTGCTCTCCGGCGCTTACTGAGAGGTGCGCCATGCATAGCCACTCCAGTAGCTTCCTCTACGGCGCCAACGTCCAGGCCAACGGCATCCGTCAGCATTACCTGCGCTATGGCGGCAACGACGGTGCGCGCGCCAGTCGCGACGCCGTCATCATCCTGCCCGGCATCACCAGTCCTGCGGTGACCTGGGGCTTTGTGGGCGAGCGCTTCGGCCAGCAATTCGATACCTATGTGCTGGATGTGCGCGGCCGTGGTCTGTCATCGGCTTCCGATACGCTGGACTACAGCGTGGACGCCCAGGCCGCCGACGTGATCGCGCTGGCCCAGGCGCTGGGCCTGTCGCGTTACGCCATCGTCGGCCATTCCATGGGCGCACGCATCGGTGCGCGCGCCGCACGCCAGACGCCGCAGGGATTGACGCGGCTGGTGATGGTGGACCCGCCGGTGTCCGGCCCGGGCCGCCGTGCCTATCCGTCCAAGCTGCCCTGGTATGTGGATTCGATGCGCCTGGCGCGCGCGGGCTGTTCGGCCGAGCAGATGCGCGCCTTCTGTGCGACCTGGACCGAGGAACAGTTGCAGTTGCGCGCCGAATGGCTGCATACCTGCGACGAGCGCGCCGTCATCGCCAGCTTCGAGGAATTCCATACCGGTGATTTCCATGCCGACCTGCCCGCGCTGCGCCTGCCGGTGATGCTGATGCAGGCCTCGCGCGGCGACGTCATCCTGCCCGAGGATGTGGCCGAGATCCGCAGCCTGCTGCCGCAGGTGGTGGTGAGCCGCGTGGAAGAGGCCGGCCACATGATTCCCTGGGATAACGAGGCCGGTTTCTACGCCGCCTTCCGCGACTTCCTCGGCGCAACGCTGTAGATCCCGTTCATCGAATGATCGATTGCAAAGGAGAACACCATGGCCGTCAGCGACCATGACCTGATCAGCGCCTGGCAACAGGTGCTGAGCTTGTCCAGGCTGGAGGCGGGACAGATCGTCACCGTCCTCACCAGCAGCACTACCCATCCGCAGACCCTGTCCACCGCCATGACCGCCGCTGCGCTCATGGGCGCGACCGTCAATCGTCTGGACCTGCCGCCGGTCAACGCGGAAAAGGCCCTGAGCCGCGACTCGCTGGCCTACCTCGGCACCACCCCGCTGACCGGCAACCGCGCCGCCATCGCCGCCCTCCAGGAAAGCGACCTGGTGCTGGACCTGATGACCCTGCTGTTCTCGCCCGAGCAGCACGAGATCCTCGCCACCGGCACCAAGATCCTGCTGGCGGTGGAGCCGCCCGAGGTGCTGGTGCGCATGGTGCCCAGCGAAGATGATCGCCGCCGCGTGGCACAGGCGGCGCGCCTGCTGGAAGGCAAGCGTGAGATGCACATCAGCTCCGACGCCGGCACCGACCTGCGCTGCCCGCTGGGCGAGTTCCCGGTGATCCAGGAATATGGCTTTGTCGACCAGCCGGGCCGCTGGGACCACTGGCCCAGCGGATTCGTGCTGACCTGGCCCAATGAGCGGCAGACCAACGGCACCCTGGTCATCGACCGGGGCGATATCCTCTTGCCCATGAAGTGCTATGCGCAGGAAGCCATCGAGGTCACCGTGAAGGATGGCTTCGTCACCCGTATCGAAGGCGGGCTCGACGCCGAACTGCTGAGCGACTACATGGCCTCCTTCAAGGATCCGGAAGCCTATGCCATGTCGCATATCGGTTGGGGCCTGCAACCACGCGCGCAATGGTCCACCCTGGCCATGTACGACCGCGAGGCCACCATCGGCATGGATGCCCGCGCCTACGAAGGCAATTTCCTGTTCTCCTTCGGTCCCAACAATGAAGCCGGCGGCAGCCGCACCACGGCCTGCCACATCGATATCCCGCTGCGCCGCTGCACGGTGGCGCTCGATGGCGTGCCAGTGGTCAAGGAGGGCAAGGTATTGGACGGCTTCGTCTACGGCAATTCGAAATGAGGCCAGCCGGCGATGGCCGGCAGCCTCCCGCAAAGGAAGATACGATGCACAAGGAAGTGGAAACCTACCAGCGCCAGGGCTTTGGCCAGACGCTGGAAATGAAGCCGCCGTTCGGGCTGCTGATCGTCGATTTCGTCAACAGCTTCGCCGATCCGCAGCAGTTCGGCGGCGGCAACATCCCGCAGGCCATCGAGCGCACGCGCAGCCTCCTGGCGCACGCGCGCCAGCAAGGCTGGCCGGTGGCGCACAGCCGCATCGTGTTTGCCGATGATGATGCTGACCGCAACATCTTCGGCATGAAGGTGCCCGGCATGGTGACCCTCAAGGAAGACCTGCCCGGCAGCGCCATCGTGCCGCAACTGGCCCCGGCCAACGGTGAACTGGTGGTGCGCAAGACCGTGCCGTCGGCGTTCTTTGGCACCTCGCTGGCGCCGTGGCTGACGCAGCATGGTGTGCAGACCCTGCTGGTGGCCGGCGCCGTGACCAGCGGTTGCGTGCGCGCCAGCGTGGTGGACGCCATGTCCTGGGGCTTCCGCCCGCTGGTGGTGTCGGATTGCGTGGGCGACCGCGCCCTCGGCCCGCACGAGGCCAATCTGTTCGACATGGCGCAGAAGTATGCGGCCGTGATGCCGCTGGACGAGGCCATGCAGGTGGTCGGCCAGCGTTGATGTCTGCAGCGGGCAAGGCCGGTGCGGACCCGATGAATGTGACATGCAAGATGCGCTGACATGCAAGCAATGAACCCTACCGCCCCGACCCCGCGCGAGGCCCGCCGCCAGCTGCTCTCGCGCAGCGACGTGCTGCTGGTGACGCGGGCCCCCCAGCCGGGCGTGAAGCCCGCGCCCGGCCAGCCGGGGGCGGCGTCTTCCTATGTGCAGCCCTTGCCGGATGTGTTCGTGGCCATCCTGGGCGAGGGACAGGTGCTAGCCTTCAATGGCCACGTCGACCTGGGAACCGGCATCCGCACCTCGCTGGCGCAGATTGTGGCCGAAGAGTTGAGTCTCTCCATGGAGCAGGTCAGCATGATCCTCGGGCATACCGAGGAGGCGCCCAACCAGGGGCCGACGATTGCCAGCGCCACCATCCAGATTTCCGCCATGCCGTTGCGTAAGGCCGCCGCCCAGGCGCGCGAGCACCTGCTGGCGATGGCCGCTGCGCGCTGGGCGACGCCGGTCGGGCGTCTGCGCGTGGAGGCGGGCTGCATCATCGATGCCGACGTGGCGGGGCGCACTATCAGTTATTTCGAATTGCTGCGCGGGCAACGCATCGTGCTCACGCTGGAACCCGGCGAGGTGCCGCTCAAGCCGGTGAGCCAGTACACGCTGGTGGGACGTAGTTCGCAGCGGGTCGATATTCCGGCCAAGGTGCGCGCGCAGCCTGTGTATGTGCATGATGTGCGTGTGCCTGGCATGCTGCATGGCCGCGTAGTGCGCCCGCCGCATCCTGGCCGCGACGGCGGGGATTTCGTCGGCCGCAGCCTGCTGGCGGTGGATCGCCAATCGGTGGCCCACATTCCCGGCCTGGTCGCGGTGGTGGTGGAGGGGGATTTCATCGGCGTGGTGGCCGAGCGGGAAGAGCAGGCGCAACGCGCCATGCGCGAACTGAAGGTGCAGTGGAAGAGCATCCCGCCGCTGCCGCCCATGGACGACCTGGAAGCGCGCCTGCGCAGCCTGCCCGCCCGGCGGCGCGAGCTGGTGCGCCAGGGCGATCCGGACGCCGCCAGCGCCAGCGCCGCTGGCCACATCGAGCGGACCTATGTCTGGCCCTATCAGCTGCATGCATCCATCGGGCCGTCTTGCGCGGTGGCGGACTGGCGGCCGGAAGGCTTGACGGTCTGGTCCGGCACCCAGAATCCCCATGTGATGCGCATCGACCTGTCGCGCCTGTGTGATCTGGACGAAGGCAGCATCGAAGTGATCCGGCTGGAAGCCTCGGGCTGCTATGGCCGCAATTGCGCAGACGATGTGGTGGCCGATGCGGCCCTGTTGTCACGCGCCGTAGGACGGCCGGTGCGGGTGCAGCTCACCCGTGAGCAGGAACACGCCTGGGAGCCCAAGGGGGCGGCCCAGCTCATGGACGTGTGCGGCGGCGTCGACGCCCAGGGGCGGCTGTCGCACTATCGCTTCCAGACCCGTTATCCCTCCAATGATGCGCCGGTGCTGGCCTTGCTGTTGACCGGCAAGATCGCGCCAGAACCGCGCGTGCTGGAGATGGGCGACCGCACCGCCGTGCCGCCCTATGCCTACCCGCATATGCAGATCGATTGCGATGATGTCGCGCCCATCGTGCGCGCCGGATGGTTGCGTGGGGTGTCGGCCATGCCCAATTCCTTTGCTCACGAGGTCTTCATCGACGAACTGGCCGAGCTGGCCGGAGCGGACCGGCTGGCTTTCCGGCTGGCGCATCTGCCGGACCAGCGCGCCAGCGAGCTGTTGCAGGCGGTAGCGCACAAGGCGGGATGGGTCGCGCATGCCCAGGGCTCGCGCGGGCAGGTACAGGCCGACGGCAAGCTGCGCGGACGCGGCATCGCCTATGCGCGCTACGTCCATAGCAAGTTTCCGGGCTTTGGGGCGGCCTGGTCGGCTTGGGTCATCGATGTCGAAGTCGATCCGGTCACAGGCGCGCTGGCCGTCACCTCGCTGGTGGTGGGCCAGGATACCGGCATGATGGTCAACCCGGCCGGGGTGCGCCATCAGATGCACGGCAATATCCTGCAATCCCTGAGCCGGGTGCTGAAGGAACGGGTGGCCTTTGGGCCGCACGGCGCCAGCAGCCTGGAGTGGGGCGCTTACCCCATCCTGCATTTCACCGAAGTGCCGCCCATCGAGATCGTGTTGATGGAGCGCCAGGACCAGCCGCCCATGGGCGCCGGCGAATCGGCCTCGGTGCCGAGTGCGGCGGCCTTGTCCAATGCGCTCTTCGACGCCACCGGCAGACGCCTGCGCCAGCCGCCCTTCAATGCGGAGTGCATCCTGGCGGCGCTGCAGGAACCGCTGGCGGCGGGGTGAGCAGGCCTCGCGCAGGGCCGGGTCTACTCCTCGATCATCTTGCGCAGGAGGAACACCAGCGCCACGCGTTCAGCCGGATTGAGGTTGCCATAGGTCGCCTCGCTGATCTGGGCGGCGAAGGGCACGGTGTCGGCCACCAGCGTGGCGGCGCTCTTGCTGAGCGACACCAGCACCTTGCGGCGGTCGGCCTCGTCGTGGGACAGCTCGATCAGGCCGCGTGCCTTGAGGCGCTCCACGATGCCGCGAATGGTGGCCTGGTCGATGGCGGTCACCTTGACGATGTCCGACAGCGAGCAGGTCTCCAGGTCGCGGATGGCGCACAGGGTCACGAACTGCGCGGCCGTCAACTGCGAATCCGGGATGTGCTGCTGGAAGATAGCGGCATGGCGCTGGTAGGCGCGGCGCAGCAGGTGGCCGATCTGGTCGGAAAAGTGATATTGGGCAGAAACGGTCTTCTTGGTCATGGGCACCGGAGATGAGTGGCTCGGCATGCCCTGGTCGCCGGCGGCGAGCAAAGGGCAGCTGTTGATTCTAATGTCCTGTTTGCCCGCTGTATACGTGGCAGAGGCCAGACCCGCTGCGGTCCCTGAGGAAGCCTTGGCGCGCTGGCGCGTCGGCGCGGTCCGTTTGGTGATGGGGGCAGGGCGTGTTGCTGTGGTTTTCATCGGAGAGGTAGGCAAGTATGTTGATTGATTTCGCAGGGCTCAAGCCCGTCGAGGCTTATGAATGGATGTCGTCGCTGATCGTGCCGCGGCCCATCGCCTGGGTCTCGACCCTGGATGCGCAGGGACGGGCGAACCTGGCGCCCTTCAGTTTCTTCCAGATGGTCACCGGCAAGCCGCCCACCTTGCTGATCTGTCCCTTGTTGCAGCGCGGCGGCAAGCTCAAGGATACGGTGCTCAATATCGATGAGCGCGGCGAGTTCGTGGTCAATCTCGCCGCACCCGCGCAGGCCGCGCAGCTCAATGAGACGTCCTTTCCCTTCGAGGCTGGCGTCAGCGAGTTCGAGGCCTGCGGCGTGACCGCCGCGCCCAGCCAGAGGGTGGCGCCGCCCCGCGTGGCGGCCGCTGCGGCCAGCTTCGAGTGCAAGCTGGCCATGCTGGAGCCGTACCCGCGCCACGCGCCGTCTTGCCATCTGGTGTTGGGCGAAGTGCTGGTCGCACACGTCCAGGATGACTTGCTCGATGCCGATGGCAAGCTCGATCCGGGCAAGGTCGATCTGCTCTTTCGCATGGGCGGCGAGTGGTATGGCCGCAGCATCAACGCCGCCAATTTCACCTTGCCGCGTCCACGCTGATCGGACTGGCCGTGCTGCTCCTGCAGAGGCGTCGTCGATCCATCGACGGCGCGCGCTGTTGCTGACACTCCATTGACGTTCTTGCATCCTGCTTGCCCACTCGGCGCAAGCAGAAACGCCAGCGCTGTCGCGATGTCGTGGTGCACAACGCACTGTGCTTGTGCAGTTTTCGCGTTTCGCATTAATATGGTGTATACATTATAAATAATAAATCTGTAAGCGGCTTTGGAATCGCCGTGGAGACAAGCTGGATTCCCTGTTATATCCCCATTTAATCCATATTAATCCGGCCTTGGCGCTGCCTTCTTGCGCTCGGTCAAAGCTGGTCTATATTTTGCTTACACGCTAAATATAGAGTGTGTGCGTCATAAAAAATAATTGGTGAGTCGCGCTTGCGCCATCCCGTTGGTATGGACCGAGGATGTTGCGCGAGAACTGCCGTCAGCATGATCTGGCGGCGCCGCACAGGAGAGGAAGATGTTGTCGCTACCCGCTACGCAAGATCCACGGCTGCCGGTGCTCGGCCATGGAAACGAGGATGTCCAGGCCGACATGGCCTTGGGCGAGGATGAGTATCTGATCACCCGCACCGACATCGAGGGGCGGATGGTCTATGTCAATGCGGCCTTCGTCAGGCGCAGCGGCTACGCCGCTGATGAGTTGCTGGGGCAGCCGGCCAGCATGATGTATGCGCCTGATACGCCGCCCGAACTGGGTGCGGACCTGTGGCGTACGGTCAAGGCGCGCGGTGCGTGGACCGGGGTGATGCGTCATCGCGGCAAGGATGGCCGCTGCTTCTGGGCCAGGGCCACCATCACCCGCACCATGGTCGATGGTGCGCACGTCGGCCATACCACCGTGCGCACCCGCGCCGCCGATCACGAGGTGCGCCGGATGCGCGCCTTCACCGCTGCGCGCCGACGCGGCGCGGGACGCTGGTGGGAACTGCGGGAAGGGCGGCTGGGCTTGCGCGGCATAGGCCGCTTGCTGCGTATCAGCCTCAGCCCCACGCTGGCCTGGCGCATGCGTTTTGCCCAAGGCCTCAATGCTGCGCTGCTGCTGGTGGCGCTGCTCTGGTTGACGGGTTCGGGTGGTGCGGCCGGATGGCAGGGGGTGGTGATCGTGCTGCTCGCGCTCTGGCAGGTGCTGGTGCTGGCGCTGGCGGCGCGACGCGTGAGCCGGCCGGTGGAGGGGATGTTGAGGCATGCGCGCAGCATCGGCGCGGGCGATCTCACGCAGGTGGTGGCTCAGCAGGGTGGCCGCGATGACGAGGTCGCCCGCCTGGCGATGAGCATGGATGTGATGCAGAAGAGCCTGGCCAGCCTGGTGCGCGACTTGCGCGAAGGCGTGGCCACGGTGGGCGGGGCGGCAGCGGAAATTTCCGACGCCAACATGGACCTGGCGGCCCGCACCGAAGAGACCGCTGCCGCCGTCGAGCAAAGCGCCCATCGCATGGCCGAGCTGGACAGCGCCGTGCAGCGCAATGCCGTCAGCGCCGGCCAGGCGCACGGGCTGGCCACGGCGTCGGTGCAGGCCGCTGAAGCCGGCAGCGAGCTGGTGCGTCAGGTGATCGGCAGCATGGATGAGATCTCACGCAGCGCCAGCGGCATTGCCGAGATTTCCTCGGTGATCGAGGGCATTGCCTTCCAGACCAACATCCTGGCCCTCAATGCCGCCGTCGAGGCGGCGCGCGCCGGGGCGCACGGACGCGGGTTTGCCGTGGTGGCCAGCGAAGTGCGCAGCCTGGCCCAGCGCAGCAGCGATGCGGTGCGCCAGATCAGCCAGTTGCTGGCGCGCTCGGGCAGCGATGTGGCCAATGGCGTGAACCTGGCAGGCCAGGCGGGCGAGAGCCTGGAACAGATTGTCGGGCTGGCGCGCAAGGTCGGCGTGACCGTCGGCGAGATCAGTGAGGCCTCGCGCCAGCAAGGCGGCGAGATCACGCACATCAATCAGGTCATTGGACAGATCGACGACGCTGTGCGCCAGAACGCTGCCATGGTCGAGCAGGCGGCCGCTGCCGCTGCGGCGCTGGCCGAGCAGAGCCGGCGGCTGGAGCAGTCGGTGGCGATGTTCCGTACGCGCCAGTAGGCGCGGCAAGGATTTCCAGAAGAAGCCCGGTCGACCGGGACGGCAAGGCAGTGGCGGTACCTCCAACACATCAAATCAAAGGGATGAAGAAACATGAAAAAGGCATGGGCAGTCGGCGTGGCAAGTCTGTTGTGCGCGGGTGGCGCGCTGGCGCAATCCAACGTCACCCTCTATGGCGTGATCGATACCTACATGGGTTACACCAATGCGACCGGCAAGGGCTCGGTGGCCTCGCTGGACAGTGGCGGCTACCAGGCCAGCCGGGTGGGTTTCAAGGGCAGCGAAGACCTGGGCGGCGGACTGCGCGCCAACTTCCAGATGGAAAATGGCTTTGCTTCCGATAGCGGGGCCATGCACGATAGCACCCGTCTGTTCAACCGCCAGTCCTGGGTCGGCCTGGGCAACGAGCTGGGCGAGTTGCGCCTGGGACGGCAGAATTCGCCGGGCTTCCTGATGATCGCGCGCCTGGACGCCTTTGCGGGCGCGACCTATGCGTCCTTCCTCAACAACGTCTCGGCCTACACGCCGCGCTACGACAACGTGATCGGCTACCTCTCGCCGGTGATGCGCGGCTTCAGGGTGCAGGCCTACTATGGGCTGGGTGAGCAGACCGCGCCGCGCAACGGCCTGTCCACCGCCATGCTGGCGGGGGAGTATGAGAGCGGCCCGCTCTACCTGGGTGTGAGCAGCTCGGCCCAGAACAGCGCCAATGACAACATCACCATCCGCTCCACCTTTGCCGGCGGCGCCTATGATTACGGCAGCGGCAAGGTCTTCCTCGGCTATTACCGTGGCAACAACCTGGGTGCGGCGGCCAGTGCCAATACGCCCGGTTCGTACTACAGTGCCTATTCGCTGTCGGCCAACTATCGCCTGACTGGCCAGGCCACGCTCGGCGCTGGCTATGGCTGGGCCAAGGACAGCACCGGTGCGGGCCGCAATGCGCGCCAGTTCAGCCTGATCGGCACCTATGACCTGTCGCGCCGGACCATGCTCTACGCCACCTATGCTCACCTGGCCAACAACAATGGCGCGAGCTTCTCGCTGGCGGGTGCGGCGCCGATCACCAAGAATGCGCCGGTCTCGGGTGGCACGGTCAATGGGGTTCAGGTGGGTATCCGCCATCTGTTCTGAGTTTGTGATGTTCTGAAGAGGAGTCAAGCAATGGACAGCATCGACCTCGATGTACTCAAGCGCAGTCAGCAGTGGCTTGAGGCTGGCCGTGGCGTGTTGCTGGCCACGGTGGTGCGCACCTGGGGTTCGGCGCCACGGCCGGTCGGGGCGATGCTGGCCTTGCGTGACGATGGTGCGCTGGTGGGATCGGTCTCGGGCGGTTGCATCGAGGATGATCTCATTGCCAGCGTGCAGCGCGATGGCATCGTGCCGCAGCGGCCGGGGCGGCTGGTCTATGGCGTCGATGCCGACCAGGCGCATCGCTTTGGCCTGCCCTGTGGTGGCACCCTGGAGCTGGTGACCGAACCCTTGTCGGCGCAGAGCCGCATCGGCGAGTTGCTGTCCATGCTGGCCGAAGGGCGCTTGGTGCACCGGCGGCTTTGCCTGCGCAGTGGCGAGGTGCGTCTGGAGTCGGCACCTGCGGGCAGCAGCCTGCAGGTGGATGCGCATGCGCTGGTGACGGTGCATGGTCCGCGCTATCGCCTGCTGGTCATCGGTGCGGGAGAGCTGTCGCGCATCCTCTGTGCGATGGCGCTGGCGCTGGATTTCCAGGTGACGGTCTGTGATCCGCGCAGCGAGTACCTCGATCAGTGGGACCTGGCGGGCGTGGAGCTGGTGCGCAGCATGCCCGACGACACCGTGGATGCGATGCAGCCCGATGCCTGTTCGGCCGTGCTGGCCTTGACGCACGATCCCAAGCTCGATGACCTGGCGCTGATGCAGGCGCTCAAGACGCCGGCCTTCTATGTCGGTGCGCTCGGTTCGCGCGCCAACAACCATGCCCGACGCGAGCGGCTGCGGCTGTTCGATCTCACTGCTGCGCAGCTGCAGGCGCTGCGCGGACCCGTGGGGATCTTCATCGGCAGCAAGACACCCGCCGAGATCGCCATTTCTGTCATGGCCGAGATCGTGGCCGTGCGTAATGGCGTATTGCTGCCACGCGTGTGGGGTGTTGAAGAGGCCAAGTCGCTGCGTGGGGCGCCTGCTGCTGAGTCTTCGGGAAGTGCGTGCAGATTGCGTCATGGGTAGGGATGGCGAGTCTGGGGCAATCTTTGTCCGATTCCTGTAAACAATAATGTGTACGCTTTAAATTGCGTTGTGCGGGATCTTGTTTCATGGCGCCCGTGCGCTCCCCGTATGGCCGCACCAGTATGGGGTTGTTATGCCTATTAATGGGCGTAAATTGCACTGCAATGCAGCAAGAAAAATCTCTTCGATAAACATCTATTCTTTTAAAAATAGAGTGTGTACACTGTATTTAATTCGACGTGTACCGGATTTCTCGTCGTAGGTTTTTCCCCATTTCGCAAGGAGATCAGTGTGTCCAATTCCCCTCGTATCGCCGTCGTCGGCGCTGGCTTGGGTGGTGCGGCAACCGCCGCGCTGCTGTTGCAGGAAGGTTTCAATGTGCGCGTCTATGAGCAGGCGCCCGGTTTCTCGCGCCTGGGTGCGGGCATCCACGTTGGGCCCAACGTCATGAAGGTGCTGCGCCGCATTGGCATCGAGGATGAGATGAACCGCCAGGGTTCCCGTCCCGATTTCTGGTACAGCCGTCACTGGCAGACTGGCGACGTGCTGGCGCAGATTCCGCTGGGTGACTACGCGGTCAAGCACTATGGCGCGTCCTACCTGACGGTGCACCGGGGCGACTTCCACGAGCTGCTGATCAAGGCGCTGCCCAGCGAGCGCCTGAGCTTCGGCAAGTGCCTCACCAAGGTGGAGGACCGTGGCGATGTGGTGATCCTCAGCTTTGCCGATGGCACTACTGAAGAAGCCGATATCGTCATCGGCGCCGATGGCGTGAACTCGCGCATCCGCGAAGAACTGCTGGGGGTGGAGCCGCCCAAGTACGCCGGCTACCTGGCGCACCGCGCGGTCTTCCCCACGCCCGAACTCAAGGCCGGCATGCTGCCCTTCGATGCCTGCGTGAAGTGGTGGAGCGATGACCGTCACATGATGGTCTACTTCGTCACCAGCAAGGCCAACGAGCTTTACTACGTGACCGGCGTGCCGGTGGAGAAATGGGATCTGAACGACCGCTGGCTGCCCTCGAGCAAGGAAGAAATGCGCGAGACCTTCCACGGCTGGCATCCGACCGTACAGGCGCTGGTGGACGCGACCGTGGAAGTGACCAAGTGGTCCTTGCTGGAACGCGATCCGCTGCCGCTGTGGAGCCGTGGCCGTCTGGTGCTGCTGGGCGACGCCTGCCACCCGATGAAGCCGCACATGGCCCAGGGCGCCGCCATGGCCATCGAGGATGGCGCCATGCTGGCGCGCTGCTTCAAGGAAGTGGGCGTGAGCAACTACGCCGATGCCTTCGCGCTCTACGAAGCCAATCGCGCCGCCCGCGCCAGCAAGGTGCAGCGCATCTCGCATGACAATACCTGGCTGCGCACCAATGAAGATCCGTCCTGGTGCTTTGGCTACGACGTTTTCACCGAGCCGCTGGTCTCGCCCAGCAAGGCTGCCGCCTGAGCGCTTGGTTGATTGACCGCCGGGCCCGCTTCGAGGGAAAGCGAGGAAGGCCCGGCTCTTGCATCGTGTCGCCGGTCACCACCGGTACGGTAGCCAGGACGCCTGGCGCCGTTTTGAACATTTGAGGAGAGTTGCATGTCCACGCTACCCGCGTCAGTGGAACAGGGGCTACAGGCCGCCGGGGTCGGGAAGTTCCAGTATCGCTTGTTCGTCATCTTCGGTCTGGTCTGGCTGGCCGATGCGATGCAGGTCCTGTCCATCGGCTTCTCGGCGCCGACCATCGCCAAGACCTTCGGCCTGACCGTGCCGCAGGCACTGCAGACCGGCACCATGTTCTTTGTCGGCATGCTGCTGGGCGCGTTCGTCTTTGGCCGCCTGGCCGACCGCATCGGCCGCCGTCCGGTGCTCATGGGGGCGGTGGTGATCGATGCCTGCTTCGGCGTGGCCTCGGCCTTCGCGCCTGATTTCACCTGGCTCTTGGCCTTGCGCCTGCTGACCGGGATCGGCGTGGGCGGCACGCTGCCGGTGGACTACACCATGATGGCCGAATTCCTGCCCAGTGCGCGACGCGGGCGCTGGCTGGTGATGCTGGAATCGTTCTGGGCCATCGGCACCATCTGCCTGGCCGTGCTGGCGCTGGTGGCGGTGAGCTGGGGCAATGACGCCTGGCGCGTGATCTTCTTCGTCACCGGCCTGCCGGCCCTGGTGGGCGTGGTATTGCGCTTCTATGTGCCGGAGTCGCCGATGTATCTCAACCGCAGCGGCAAGTCCGACGCCGCGCGCCAGGTGCTGGAGCGGGTGGCCAAGGTCAATGGCAGCAGCACGCCGATCCCGCCGCTGCAACCCGAGGTGGTGGAGCGCAAGCCCATGAGCGCGCTGTTCTCGGCTGCCCTGCGCCGCCGCAGCCTGTCGCTGTACCTGGCCTGGGGCTTGATCTCGATTGCCTACTATGGGGTGTTCGTCTATCTGCCGGTCAAGCTGGGTTCGGAAGGCTTCGGTTTCATGCGTGGCCAGATCTTCCTGATCTTCCTGGCGCTGGTGCAGTTACCCGGTTATGCGTTGTCGGCCTATGGGGTGGAGCGCTGGGGCCGCAAGCCCACGCTGGTGGGTTTCCTGGTGCTCTCGGCGGTGGGCTGCATGCTCTACAGCCTGGGCAAGGACCCCATGCTGGTGGTCGGTTCCACGCTGTTGTTGAGTTTTTCCCTGCTGGGTACCTGGGCCGCGCTGTACGCCTTCACGCCCGAGGTCTATCCCACCGACCTGCGCGCCAGCGGCATGGGCACGGCCGGCGCGGTGGCCCGCTTTGGCGGCCTGTTCGCCCCGGCCATCGTGGCGCCCGTCATGGCCAGCCATTTCACGCTGGCGCTGGCGATGCTGTCGGCCTTCCTGGTGGCAGGCGCCGTGGCCATTCTTTGCGTGGATGTGGAGTCGCGCAATCGTGCGCTGGAGTAGTGGAGACTGCGCGCCAGTCCTCTGGCCGGTTCAAGGAGAGCCACCGCATGCGGTGGCTTTTTTTGTTGCTGCGCTGACTGGCCACGGCAGTTCATTAAGTTCTTTTGAGAGGCGGCCGGAAATTCTGTCGGCTGGGAATCTGTCATCTCTGAGATTGCGCCAGCACCCGCACCCGGCGCAGATCCTCTGCCGTATCCACATCGGCAAAGATGCCCTCGTCCATCACCTCCAGTTCCGTCACCGGATGTGTCTTCAGCAAGGCGCGTGCGCCCTGGTCGCCGTGCAAGGCCAGCAGGGCGTCCAGGTGAGCGCGTCCGAATCCGACCGGGTGGCCGCGCCGGCCCTGCATGACCGGGGCCACGATGGGCGCGCCGGCGGCCAGCGCGTCGCGCAGCAGGCAGAGGGTGGACAGGTCCACGCACGGCATGTCGGCCAGCGCCACCAGCCAGCCCGAGGCCTGTGCGCTGTGCTGCACGCCGCATCGCAAGGACGCGCTCATTTCCCGCGATGACGCTGGCGCGGGCATGCAGACCGCGCAGCCTTGCGCGCGCAGGGCCTCGGCCAGCGCGCCCGGTCCGGGCACCACGGCCAGCACCGGCATCACCTCCAGCAACGCGGCCGCGGCCGCAGTGGCGACCATGCCTGGCCGTCCGTCATGGTGCGGGAAGGCTTGCAGCAGCTTCTCTTCGCGCGCATCGAAGCGGCTGCCGCGGCCAGCTGCCAGGAGCAGGGCGATGGGTGGGGAGGAGGGGATGGTCATGGAGTCTGGGCGGAAGGAATGCCGGCGGGAAGGTGCTATTGTGCCCAACTTATCGCACTGCCGCTTCCTCGGCGGAGATGCGCTCAGGTGGCGTTTCGACCACGCTGGAGCAGGTCGCCAACAGATGTTTATGTTTTTTATTTCATAACATTTTCATCTCCCCTGTGTTCTGCACGCCACGCTGCACGCTGCTTTACCGCTATGCCTTGCTTTTTCGGCATGGGACATTTCTTAATTTTGATATAGTCGGCAACGTAAGGCACTTCTAGAATCGATTGCGTGACAGCAACGCAGGCACCAGTCTTGCTAGCTCGGCATGGGGGGCAAGCCGGCTGGGACGGAAGCAGGGTGGGATCCGTCCCCCGGGATGCCGGGAATAACGCGGAAGCGATGGAAAGAATCAATGATCAAGGACATACGTATCGGCTCGCGCCTGGGGGCGGGCTTTGCGGTAGTGCTGGTGTTTTCGATGGTGGTGGCGGCCGTGGGGATATGGCGGCTCAAGACCGTGGCGGTGCAGACCCAGCAGATGATGGACGTGCCGCTCAAGACCGAACGCCTGGTCTCGCAATGGAACACGCTGCTGTTGATCGCCATCCAGCGCACCACCACCGTGGTCAAGAGCCACGATCCTGAACTGGAAGCCTTCCTTGCCAAGGAGGCCGCGGCCTCCAGCAAGGAATCGGCCCAGACCCTCAAGGATGTGGAGCAACTGCTGGCCAGCGAGGAAGAAAAGAAGATGTTTGCGGCCATCAATGTGGCGCGCAAACAATTCCTGACCATTCGTGACCAGATCTACGCGGCCAAGAAGCAGGGCGACGCGGCCCAGGTCGAGGAGCTCTACCAGAAGCAATATGTGGGCATCGCCAAGTCCACCCAGGACGCCATGCGCGCCCTGCTGGACTTCGAGCGCGCCCGCATCGACCAGATTTCCGCCCAGATCCAGCAGGACGCCTCATCGAGCCAGCACCAGATCATGCTGCTGGAAGTGGTGATCCTGCTGTGCGGCATTGCCTTCGCGGTCTTGCTCACGCGCAGCATCACCCGGCCCGTGCATGTGGCGCTGGCCATTTCCCAGCGCGTTGCCGCAGGCGACCTGACCTCGCGCGCCCAGGCGATGGGGCGCGACGAACTGGGCCAGCTGGTGGCGTCGCTGCAAGGCATGAGCGAGCGCCTGCATGGCGTGGTCTCGACCGTGCGCCATGGCGCCGACAGCATTGCCATGGCTTCCGGCGAGATCGCCAATGGCAACCTGGATCTCTCGGCCCGGACCGAAGAACAGGCCGGCGCGCTGGAACAGACGGCGGCGTCCATCGAAGAACTGACTTCCAGCGTACGCACCAATTCCGACAATGCGCACCAGGCCAATGAACTGGTCAGCACCGCCGCGTCAGTGGCGGGCCAGGGCGGCGCGGTGATGGATCAGTTGATCTCCACCATGGCCACCATCAATGATTCCTCGCGCAAGATCGTGGACATCATCGGGGTGATCGATGGCATCGCCTTCCAGACCAATATCCTGGCCCTGAACGCCGCCGTCGAAGCAGCCCGCGCCGGCGAGCAGGGGCGCGGCTTTGCGGTGGTGGCTTCCGAAGTGCGGGCGCTGGCCCAGCGTTCGGCGGCGGCGGCCAAGGAAATCAAGCAGCTCATCGACGATTCGGTGGGCAAGGTCAGCGCCGGCAGCACGCTGGTGGAGCAGGCCGGCAAGACCATGCAGGAAGTGGTGGGCAGCGTGCAGGGTGCGCATACGCTGGTGGGCGAGATCAGTACCGCCAGCCGCCAGCAGGCCGAAGGCATCCACCAGGTCAACCAGGCCGTGGGACAGATGGATGGCGTGACCCAGCAGAACGCCGCGCTCGTGGAGCAAGCCGCGGCGGCCGCCAAGTCGCTGGAAGACCAGGCTGCGCAACTGAAGCGGGCAGTGGCCTTCTTCTCCCTGCAGGCAGCATAAAGCCGCCGCCGGCCCGTCCGGGCCGGCGCGATGCGTTTCGGCGGGGGTAGGCTGCCTTGGGCAGCCTCAAGCAGCCTTAAGCAGCTTTATGCAGCCTTAGGCAGCCGCAGGAAGTCGCTGCCGAAATCCATCAGCACGTCACGCACCAGCGTGGCCGTGCTCTGGCAGCCCAGCTTGTCCTTCACACTGGCGCGATGCACGTCCACCGTCTTGACGCTGATATTGAGTTCGCGGGCGATGAGCTTGCTGGACTGGCCCATGATGACCTTTTCCAGGATCTCGCGTTCACGCGCGGTCAGCGTCTTCAGGCGCGCCTTGAGCTGCTGGCGACGCGTGCGGGCCTGCATGTTGCCGGCCACGTGCTTGAGCGTCATCTGGATGCGCTCCAGCATCTGCTGGGAGTTGTAGGGTTTTTCCAGGAAGTCGACCGCGCCGTTGTGCAGTGCGCGCACCGACATCGGGATGTCGCCGTGTCCGGAGACAAAGATCACCGGAATGTCGGCGCCGATCTCCTTCAAGCGATCCTGCAGCTGGAAGCCGCTGATCTCGGGCATGCGCACATCCAGGATCAGGCAGGACAGGCTGTTGGCGTCGTAGGCCTTGAGAAAGGCTTCCGGTCCTTCGAAGCATTCGGTGCGGATGTTGACCGAGCTCAGCAGCCAGGCCAGCGACGTGCGCACGGCTTCGTCATCATCAACGATGTAGACCACCGGCGGGTTGGTTTCCATCATTACTCCTCGTCTCGTCAAAATGGAGCCGGTGTGCACCGGCGCTATTTCCGACCCTCTCGATTTCTTGATGGTCCGGTCGGCACAAATCAAAACACCACGTTTTGATCTATGCAAAAAACAGGCCTGAAATTCTTGGGATCAGCGACACTTTAACACTGCCACCGGGGGTGTGATCTAGGTATTTTTACCTAGATGGTCTGCCGCAATCCCCGGTGGGGCGGGCATGTGGCACGCATTGTCTGCACCATGGGCATGCCTTAACCTGCTGTTATCGAGCGCCGTGCATCATCGGCGTGCAAACCAGGGAGTCCCCATGAGCGCCAACGCAGTGCAAACCGCCACCGTCCATCCATCCACCTCCGCTGCCAGCGCGGCCCGTCCAGCGCTGGCGCCGGAGCAGCTGGAATTCCGTCATGCCATGGCGCACCTGCCGGCGGCGGTGTCCATCATCACCACCAACGGCGAGGGCGGCCGCTGCGGCATCACCGCCAGTGCGGTGTGTTCGGTCACCGATACGCCGCCCACCATCCTGGTCTGCATCAACCGCAGCAGCGCCATGCATGAGGTGTTCAGGAAGAATGGGCGGCTCTGCGTGAACGTGCTCTCGGACGAACTGGAACAACTGGCCATGCATTTCTCCGGTGCAACCAAGGTCCCCATGGAGGAACGTTTCGCCTGGGATATCTGGGAGCAGCCGGGCGAACTGGATCAGCCGGTGCTGGCTGATGCGCTGGTGAAACTGCAGGGGCGCATCCGCGAGTTCAAGGAAGTGGGCACTCACTCCGTCATGTTCGTCGAGCTGGCCGAGGTCAAGGTCAATGAGAAGAAGGATAGCCTCATCTACTTCAACCGGTTGTTCCATAAGGTCAAGCGCACAGCGCTGTAAATCTTTTAGCAAGGATACAAAGATGAATGCCGTTCAGCGTAATGCTGAACGGCATTCATGCTTTTGCGCGTGTCTGTTTGCTTAATAAAAAGACCGTTCGGACAGAGAGGGAGTCGATGCAGTCCTTATACCGTTCGGACTGAGTCGTCGCGCAGCGGCGTATCGAAGACGCACCAGGGCCGCAACCAGCGCTGCGCCTTCGATACGGCCCTGCGGGCCTACTCAGTCCGAACGGAAGGAGATAGGGACGATGCAACCCCGATACCGTTCGGACTGAGTAGCCGCGCAGCGGCGTATCGAAGACGCACCAGGGCCGCAACCAGCGCTGCGCCTTCGATACGGCCCTGCGGGCCTACTCAGTCCGAACGGAAGGAGATAGGGACGATGCAACCCCGATACCGTTCGGACTGAGTAGCCGCGCAGCGGCGTATCGAAGACGCATTCATGGTCGCAACCAGCGCTGCGCCTTCGTACGGCCCTGCGGGCCTACTCAGTCCGAACGGTCTATGGGGCCTCAGAGATCCAGCACCAGCATCCCCGACCTGGCCCGCGAGACGCAAGTGCAGATCTGGTCATTGGCCGCCTTCTCCTTCTTGGACAGGCAATTGTCGCGATGATCCGGTTCGCCCTCCAGCAGCGGCACCACGCAGGTGCCGCAAATGCCTTCGCGGCAGGAAGTATCGATGACGATGCCCTCGCGCGCCAGGATGTCGACGATGGGAATGCCCACCGGAATCTGCACCACCTTGCCCGAGCTGGCCAGCTTGACCTCGAAGGCGCCATCGCCGCCCGCTGCAGCCGGGGCCGCCGGCGCGGCCTGGAAGTGCTCCAGGTGGATGGCCTCTTCGCTGCGCGTGGCGGACGCGCACTTGACCACGGCGTCCATGAAGGGCGCAGGGCCGCAGGTGTAGACGTGGGCTTCTTTGCTGCCGGCTTCCAGGCAGACGGTGAGGTAATGCTCCATCTGCGCCGGCATGACGGCATAGTGGAAGCGCACATGCGCGGCAAAGGGCGCATTCTCCAGCAGGTCGGCAAAGGCCGCATGTTCGCGCGCGCGCACGAAGTAGTGCAGCGTGAAGCGCTTCTCTTCGGCCCACAGGCGATAGGCCATCGCCAGCAGGGGCGTAACGCCAATGCCGGCGCCAAAGAGCAGATGCTCCGGGGCGCTGGCGTCAAGCGCGAAGAGGTTGCGCGGTGTGCCCACTTCCAGCTCCATGCCCGCCTTGACCACATCGTGCAGCGCCGCCGAGCCGCCGCGCGAGGCGCTCTCGCGCTTGACGGCGATGGTGTAGCCGCAACGGTCTTCCAACGGTCCGCACAGCGAGTATTGGCGCATGATCCCGGTCGGCCCGGTGACGTCGATGTGCGCGCCCGGCTCATAGGCCGGCAGCGGTGCGCCATCGGCGCGCACCAGGCGGAAGGAACGGATGTCGCCGGTTTCGTCGGTGAGGGTGTCTACGATCAGTTTCATGAGGCCAATACTCGTCGGTTACTCGTCGGTTCGATGCGGATTGCGGTGCCGCAGTTCAGAGCAGGAAGCCCAGGGCGTTGAGGCTGTCCATGGAGTTGATCAGGCGGATCACCTTCTGCTCGATCTTCGGACCCTGCGGCGTAAAGCGCAGGCGGTGCGTGACATTGGCCACGAACATGGTGTGCTGCTGGCGCTTGTAGCCCACCAGCACCTGGGCCGAATTGATTTCCACCAGTTCTTCCGACAGATGCACCGGCGCGAAGCGCGAGACCGTGCGCACGGTGGCCGCCGCATCCACCGCCGACATCGCATGCCCCGAGGTCAGGCGCTCGATGCGGATCTTGCGCATGTGGGCATTGTCGTAGGCGTAGTTCAGGGTGGCGGCGTAGTCGGTGGTCTCCGGATCGATCGGCACGACGTAGTAGCCATCTTCGCTCCACAGGTCTTGCCAGGCGGCGTAGTCCTTGCGGTCCAGCAGTTCGGCTTCCTTCCAGATGAAGGCGATGGCGCGCGCCATCGGTGCGGGGAGGCCTTGCAGGGTGTCTTGTTGGCTCATGGTGATCACTTCTCCATCATCTTTTTCCACATGGCATAGGCTTCGCGCATGCCGGTTTCATCGGTCGAGTGCGACACCTTGTCGCCGTTGTCGTCCACCCACTCACGGTTCAGGCCGCGGTTGACCAGGATGGGCGCATCGCGGCCGGCGTGGGAGCCGGCCTGCACGCGTTCCCAGGCTTCGGCGTCATCGGGGCTGCCGAAGCCGAACGGGCCCTGGAAGTGTTCGTGGATGCGCAGGCGTTCGCGGTTGGCGATCTCGGGTCCGCCATCCATGCCCAGGGCGACGTGGCGGATCTGCGTCTCGCCCACCGACACCGGATGCAGCACCCGGAAGAAGGACATCGACATGGCCACATTGGGGAACAGGTTCAGGTTGAAGCCCGCGCCATGGAGCGACCGCACGATGCGGCGCACCTGTTCGGGCGGCATGGTCTTGGACAGTTCTTCGGTCACATGGGCAAAGCGTTCCTGCAATTGCTCGCTGCCGTCATCCACGTCCAGGTCCACGTGCTCGGGCACCATGATCATGACGCTATGGCCATTGCCCAGCGAGCGGGTGATGGATTGATCATCGGTCATGAAGGAGAGCATCTCGGAGGTCTCTTCATCCACCGACGACAGGAAGGTCTTGTGCACCACCGGGAAGTGATAGCCATCGGTGGTGTTTTCCAGCTGGATCTTCCAGTTGCCCTTGAAGCTGAACTTGTGCTCGCCCTGCACCTTGATGGGGAAGCCCGCGCCCTGCTTCATGAACAGGTCGATCCACTTCTTGGCGTGGCCGAGGAAGTCCGACAGCGGTTCGATCTCCTGGTTGAAGGAGGCGAAGATCATGCCGTGGTAGCTTTCGCAGCGCAGGCTTTGCAGCGGCAGGTCGGCCTTCTCGATCACGTCTTCATAGCCTTCCGGATAGGGCAGGCCGCGCAGCTTGCCATCCAGGCCATAGGACCAGCTGTGGTAAGGACAGGTGAAACCGGTGGCATTGCCCTTGTGCTTTTCGCAGACGGTGGCGCCGCGATGGCGGCAACGGTTTTCCAGCACGTTGATCTTGCCGGTCTTGTCGCGCACCACGATGACCGGCTGGCGGCCGATCTGGGCGGTCTTGAAGTCGCCGGGGTTCTTGATCTCGCTTTCATGGGCGACCCAGATCCAGGTCTTGTAGAAGATCTTGTCCATCTCCGCTTCGAAGAGGGCCGGATCAGTGTAGAGCGAAGGATCCACCACCGCATCCTGGACCAGGTCGGCATAGGATGAATCGGTCTTGCGCGGGTGGAAGCGTAGCGGTGCGTTCATGGCTTTCTCCAGTGGCTTGCTGTCGTTGTCGGTGTTGATCTTGTTGCGAGCTTGTTACGGTCTGGTGACGGTCTGGTAACGTCAGGGCAGGCGCTTGAGCACCTGTTCCAGATGCAGGCCCAGCGCGCAGAGGCGTTCATCCTCACCCTTGCGGCCGACCAGTTGCAGGCCGGCCTTGAGCGGGCTGCCGGCAATGGGCACCGGAATGCTCAGCGCCGGATGGCCGGACAGGTTGAAGGGGCGCACCAGCGAGGACAGCATCAGTACCGATGTCCCCTGGCGGATCGCTTCCAGCGTCGGCGGCAGCGCCGGCAGGGTGGGCAGCAGCAGGGCGTCGGCATCGGCCAGGGCGGCGTCGATCTCTGCGCTGAAGGCCGTGCGCACGGTTTCGGCGTGGGCGACTGCCGCGTCGCTGGTGCTGGCTGCGGCCGACAGGCGTTTCTCGATATCGGCGCCCAGCTTGCCCAGGCCCAGCAGATGGCCGAAGGCGTCGTGGGTCTCGCGGTTGATGAGGGTCATGCCGGCGTCGAAGGCGGCCTGCATGTGCTGCGGCGTCCAGGGCGAACCTTCCCAGCCGCTGGCGGCAAAGGCAGCGGCCACCGCCTCGGCGATCTCGGTATCGGCCTGCACGGTCACCAGCTTCACACGCGCATGGGCCGCAGGCGTGCTGGCGGCGGCGCGGTCAAAGCCCGGCGTGATGCTGGCCATGGCGCTGATGATGAGGTCCATGCTGCGTGAGAACGGTCCCAGGCAATCCAGGCTGCTGAGCGCCGGATAGGCGCCGGCGCGGCTGACGCGCCCGAAGCTGGGCTTGAAGCCAATCACGCCGCAGCAGGCGGCGGGCAGGCGGATCGAGCCGCCGGTATCGCTGCCGATGGACACATCCACCAGGCCCGCGCCGACCGCCGAGGCCGAGCCGCTGGAGGAGCCGCCGGTCATGCACGCGGGATCTTGCGGATTGACGGCGGTGCCGTTCCATTCATTGATGCCGGTCATGCCATAGGCCAGCTCGTGCATGTTGGCGCGCGCGGTGATCTGCCAGCCGGCCTCGAGCAGCCGGGCGACTACGTCGGCATGGGCGCTGGCCGGCGGCGCATCGGCCAGCGCGGCGCTGCCGCCGCAGGTGGGCTGGCCGGCGATGTCGATGCAATCCTTGATGGCCACCGTAGGACCGCTGCCGCCCAGGTGAAAGCGCGAGAGCAGGGCGTTGCCAGTGCCGGGGACGGTGCGTGGGGTGGCGGCGTTCATCCTGCCGCTCCCAGGCAGGCAATGCGCGCCTGCTGCTGCAGGGCGGCGACGGCGGCGCGGCCGCTGCGCTTGGGCAGCGGGGCGGGCTGGCGCGGGGTAGAACTGGGCTGAGGTGTCATGGCGCATCCATCTAAAAGTTGCCTTGCAGGCCGACAATCCGCGTCCGGCGCAGGATGCAGGCGGTTTCCCTGGCTGATGTGAAGCATTTTAAAAGTCGCCTTAAAATAGATCAAATTGATGTAAAATATTTTTCGCATAAGCGGCATGGATAGTGATGGCCGCTTTCCTTTATCGGGCTCAGGCCCCTCGCGACCCCAGCGACCCCATCCGGAGACTGCAATGGCGACCTTCAACAACATGGACCTGAACCTGCTGCGCGTCTTCCAGGCCATTGCCGATGAACGCAGCCTGACGCTGGCGGGCAATCGCCTGCACCTGTCGCAGCCGGCGGTGAGCTATGCGCTGGGGCGCTTGCGGCAGATCTTCGACGACCCGCTGTTCATCCGTACCAAGGAAGGCATGCAGCCCACCCCGGCCGCGCTGGAACTGGCCAAGCCCATCAACCGAGCCTTGCAGGCCGTGCAGGATGCGCTGCGCTATACCGAGCGCTTCGACCCGGCCCAGAGCACGCGGGTGTTTCGCGCCTCGATGACGGATGTGGCCGAGATGATGTTCCTGCCGGACCTGTGCGAAATCCTGACGGCCCAGGCGCCGGACGTGCGTCTGCAGGTCGAGCAGGTGCCGCCGGCCCATCTGGAAGAAGCGCTGCGCACCGGCCAGCTCGACTTCGCCTTCGGCAACCTGCCGGCCTTGAAGCCCGTGACTTGTCACGAACTGCTGTTCCGCGAGACCTATGTCTGCCTGATGCGTCAGCGCGATGGCTTGCCGCAGCGCGCCCAGCTGGAGCTCGATGAATTCCTGGCGATGTCGCATGTGCTGGTGGAGTCGGCCGAGAGCAGCCACCACCAGGTCGAGAATTCCTTCCAGAAGCTGGGCGTGCAGCGCCGCATCAGCCTTTCCATTCCGCACTTCACGGTGCTGCCGCGCATCCTCGGCAAGTCCGACCTGGTGGCCACCGTGCCGGCGCGCATCGCCCGGCTCTTCCATAGCGAACATCCGGGGGTGTTCGTCTCCTACCAGTTGCCGGTCAACATTCCCGTGGTCGAGGTCACGCTGCACTGGCACCAGTCCTTCGACCATGACGCCGGCAACAGCTGGTTGCGCCAGATCGTCATCGACCTGCTGCAGCAATACGGCCGCAGCAGCTGAGGCTGCTGCAGCCGTCGTCATGACCGCCGGATGTGGCAACAGCAGCGTCAGAAGCGATGACGCATGCCCAGGCGCAGCGCGGTCTGGTTGCCGGTGGCGGACTGGATGCCGCCGCCGAAGACCGGATAGGCGTTGTAGCCCTTGTCGCGGTCATAGACCGCGCCCACGTAGAGATCGGTGCGTTTGGAGATCTTGTAGTCCACCGTGGCCACCAGGGCCTGGGCATTGCCCACGCCCTGGTTGCGCTTCTGGAACTGGTAGGCGGCGGCCAGATCCCACAGCGGCGTCAACGCATAGACCGTACCCAGTTCATAGGTAGTGGCCTTGGCGCTGGTATTGGTGTTCTTGACCTGGGTGACCACGCCGAAGGGCGTGAAGGCGCCGATCTGGTAGCGCGCACCGCCACCGTAGATGCGGGTGGAGAAGCTGCCGGTGCTGTCCTTGATGTCGGTGTAGGCCAGCGCGCCGCTGAAGGGGCCGTTGTCGTACTGGCCAGTGGCGCTGACGGTGCGACCGGCATTGTTGTTGCCAGCGGTCTCGCCCAGGCCGACCATCGCCCCGAAGCTGAAGCCGCCGAACTTGGCGCTGTTGTACTTGATCGAGTTGTTGGTGCGATCGCCCGCATAGATGTGGTTGTTCAGCGCCGTGCCGTGCGCCGCGTCGGCATGCAGGCCCCAGCCGAAGGAGCCGGCCGGCGACAATGCGCCCATGGCGTACTGGCCGCCGATGTTGGCCATGAAGTCGTACTGGCGGCCCACGCTGAGCGAACCCCATTGCGTGCTGCCCAGGCCGACGAAGGATTGGCGGCCGAACAGGAGCCCGCCCTGGCCCAGGCTGCCGTCATCGGCGCCGAAGCCGGTTTCCAGCGTGAAGAAGGCATTCATGCCGCCGCCCAGGTCTTCGGTCCCCTTGAAGCCGATGCGGCTGCCCTGGGCGATGCCGCTATCCATGCGCAGCAGTCTGGCGCCACCGCCGCCGCTCTTGGGGGCGCTGGAATAGTAGGTCAGGCCGAGGTCGATCAGGCCGTAGATGGAAACGCTGCTCTGGGCATGCGCCGTCGTCGCGCCGCCCGCGAGCATCGCGGCGACCAGTAGTGTCTTCTTCATGTAGCAAGCTCTCCCTGTGTGCTGTATGGCTGGCGGCGCTGCGAAGCAGGCCGCTGGCTGTGATACGCGGTCTTGCCGGACTGCGTGGCGGACATGACGGTGGGGTGTCATGTGCAGGCATCATAGGAAGCGCATTTGCGTCAGATCAAATTGATACAGCGGATAGCGTCAATAAGCCTGGTTCATGCGCGCGCCCGGCAGTGGCCGTTTTCTCTGCTCCGGTGCATCAAGGTACGCGCAGGCAATGAATTCATGCGCGCTGGCACCATGCAGGTGCGCATGATCACCAAGGCGGCGCGTGCGCGGCGGCGGCTAAAGGATTCTTTAGTTGTGGCGCTGGACCAACGGTAGCGTGAAACAGAAGCGCGTGCCGCGCACCTGCGCCGGCTGCGCCCAGATATCGCCACGATGGCGCGCAATGATGTTCTTGCACAGCGCCAGCCCGATACCATTGCCGCTGACCTTGGATGAAAAGAAGCCATCGAAGAGACGCTCGCGATGACCGGCATCGATGCCGCGTCCTTCGTCGGCCACCGTCAGGAGCGCCTGCTGATCCTTGCGCGCAAGGCTGATGCAGACGCGCCGCTGGTTTTCCGGGAAGTGCGACATTTCCTCGATGGCGTTGAAGGCCAGGTTCAGGATCACCTGGCCGATCAGGACTTTCTCGCAGCTCACCACCAGCGCTTCTTCACTGGCTTGCACCTCCAGCTGGACCCGGCCTTCGGCGGCGCGCATCTCGATGAACCAGCGCACCTCGGCCAGCACTTCATTGAGATCGATGAGGCCCTCGCTCTGCTCCAGCTTGACCACGTATTCGCGCACGCTCTTGATGATGGCGGCGGCATGGTCGACCTGGCGGCCGGCGCTCTCCAGTCCCCAGATGATCTGGCCGGCCTGCTCGCGCAGGGCCTCGCTGTGATTCAGGCGCAGCACCGAGCCTTCCAGGAAATTGCGGATCGCCGCCAGCGGCTGTGACAGCTCGTGGGCAATGGCGGTGGCCATCTCGCCCATGGCGTTGTGGCGCGCCAGGTATTCCAGCGCGGCCTGGTCGCGGCGACGCGCTTCCTCGGCCTCGACCTGGTCGGTGATGTCGTGGAAGTGCAGCAGATGGCCCTTGAGGTCGTTCTCGATCTCGATATAGCGGCACACCGCATGGTGCCAGCGCACCAGTCCATCCTTGCGGGCGATGCGATAGCGCAGCGGGAAGCTGATCGCGTCCGGCAGCGCCAGCGTGAGCAGTTCCTGCAATTCCTCCTGCGAATCGGGCAGGCATTGCTCGACGAAATTCTTGGGCGGATTCTGGCCGGGTCGCACGCCCAGCAGCTTGCGGCCCGCATCGCTGAGATACTCGATGCCGCCATCGGGACGCAGCACCGCCACGCCTTCATCGGAGTCCTGCATGAATTCCTTGAGACGGCTTTCCAGCTTCTTCATCTCGCGCCGTATCTGTTCCTCGCGGGCGATATTGCGGAACTGCACCATGATGACATCGCGCTCGGTCAGCGGCACCAGCGTGGCGATCGCCTCGGACAGGATCTCCTCGCCGTTCTTGGCGCGATAGCACCATTCCACCATGTTGCTGCCATGCAGCGTGGCGTCGTGCAGCCACTTGCGGCCGATCTCGCGGCGATACTCGTGCGATTGCCGGCTCATGTCCGGCGCCTTCAGCGGCAGCAGCTCTTCCAGCGTAAAGCCCAGCACCTGGCAGGCCGAGGGATTGGCCCAGAGGATGGACTTGGTCTGGGCGTCATGCAGGATGATGCACATGGGCAGTGCATCCATCATGCGGCGGAAATCATCGAGGCCGAAACGGATGGGATCGTCCTCGGGGGCGGCAGTGGGTTCTGGCATGGGCGTCTCGTTGGTCTGGTTCCTGCCTGACGGGAAGCGCGCCCTGGTGCAGTCATGCAGTCATGCCATCCTGCAGTGGGGTCACGGCGTCCAGGCAGGGCGTCTAGGGGATTTCTTTAGCGCACTCATCCTCTTCCCCTAAAAAAGCTGCAGCGCTCCCGATTGAACCGGGATACGCCGCTCCCTACACTCGACTTCATTCTGATGCAAGCCACCTGGAGAATGCAATGTCCGTGATGGAAAACCCGGCCGCGCTGGCGGCCCGTGAAGAAGACGCCCTGGCTCCGCTGCTGGCCGAGATCCGCGCGCGCCGCGATGAGTTCGCCGCCCAGCGCTTCGTGCCCAAGGATTTCATCGCGCAGTTGAAGAAGGCCGGCGTCTATCGCGCCGCCACGCCGCAATGCTTCGGCGGCAGCGGCATGTCGCCCATGGGCTTTCTGCAATTGATCGAAAGGATTTCCGCAGCCGACGCCTCCGTGGGCTGGGTCGCCAGTTTCGGTTCGGCCTCGGTCTACCTGGCCGCGCTGCCCAGGGAAACCCAGGCCAAGCTCTACGCCAAGGGACCGGACCTGACCTTTGCCGGCGGCCTCTTCCCGATCCAGCCCGCCACCCAGGTCGAGGGCGGCTGGATGGTCGATGGCACCTGGAAGTTCGCCAGCGGCAGCAAAGGCGCTGACGTGCTCGGCGTGGGCATCGGTGCGGCCGTTCCCGGCCAGGCCGGCTCCAAGCCGCGCACCGCTGTGCTGCCGCCGGAACAGGTCGAGATCATCGACAACTGGGATGTCATGGGGCTCTTGGGCACCGGCAGTCACGACCTCAAGGTGTCACAGCAATTCGTCCCCGAGGAATGGACCTTCATCCGCGGCGGCGAGCCCACCATCGATGAGCCGCTGTATCGCTATCCCACCATCGCCTATGCCGCGCAGGTGCTGGCCGTGGTCAACCTGGGCGTGGCGCGCGCGGCCATCGACGAGATCAACCAGATGTCGGGCGGACGCGTGGCCATCACGGGCGCACCCAAGCTGGCCGACCGCTCCTACGTGCGCATCGAAGTGGCCAAGGCCGAAGCGAAGCTGCGCTCGGCGCGCGCCTTCCTCTATGACGCCACCGGCGAAGTATGGAATTCCATCCTCGCCGGCAATCCGGTCACGCCCGAGCAGGTCAGCCTGTTGCGCCTGACCGCCGTGGAAATCGCCAAGGTCGGCAATGAAGTCACCCAGGCCATGTTCGGCCTGGCCGGCACCACCGCCATCTACAGCCACCACCCGCTGCAGCGCTACCTGCGCGACGCCGCCGTGGTCAAGCAGCATGCCTTCCTGGGCGAGGGCATCTATGACGGCGCCGGGGCGGTTACGCTGGGCGTGCCGCCGATGCCGGGCTTCCTGTAAGCCGCTGAGTCCTTTCTTCTTGCGTACCTTTACGTATTTACTGATTACCCAGTTATCACCCCGGAGCCTCCATGAGCCAAGTCCCCAGCAATGATAAAGAACCGCTGCGCGTCCTCTTCTGTGTCGGCGTGACGCAGAACTTCTTTGACCTGCCCGCCACCGAGACCGGTCCGGTGTGGCAGGCCTATGGCCAGATGATGACCGCCCTGGCCACCATGGAGGGCATCAAGGTGCTGGGCACCATGGATGATGACCGCCTGATGGTGGGCAAGTCCGATGATGCGCCCTGGACCTTCTACATCATGGCCGACGTGGCCGACCTCGACACGGTGGTGGCCGCCTGCAACCTGTTCCGCACCACCATGGTGGGCCAACACCGGCTGTGGAAGTACGGCAAGATCGAAGCCCGCGTGGGCCGCGCCCTGATCATCCAGGGCGCTTGATCATGGACAAGAAGATTGCGCTGGTCACCGGCGCCGCGCGTGGCCTGGGGGAAAGCATCGCGCGCAAGATGCACGCAGCCGGCTACAAGGTCGCGCTGGCGGACATCGATCTTGAACAGGTCTCGGCGGTAGCCGCCAGCCTCGACGCCAGCGGCGCCACGGCCATGCCGCTGGCGCTGGACGTGCGCCGCAAGCCCGACTTCATCGCCGCCTGCGACGCCATCGAACTGCGCTGGGGCGGGGCGGCGGTGCTGGTCAACAATGCCGGCCGCTCACGCGTGGCGGCGCTCATGGAGATCACTCCCGAGGAGTGGGACGAGGTCACCGCCATCAACATGAAAGGCACGTTTCTTGCGTGCCAGGTGTTCGGCAAGCGCTTCGCTGATCGTGGTTACGGCCGCATCATCAATATCGCTTCATTGGCCGGCCAGAATGGCGGCACCGCCACCGGCGCGCACTATGCCGCCGCGAAGGGCGCGGTGCTGACGCTGACCAAGGTCTTTGCACGCGAACTGGCCGGTGCGGGCGTGACGGTCAATGCGATCTCGCCGGGGCCGCTGGATTTGCCCATCGTGCGCGAGATCGTCCCGGCCGACAAGCTGGCCGCGACCATCGCCACCATTCCGGTCAAGGCCCTGGGCGAACCGGACTTCATCGCTGACGCCGTGCTGCTGCTGGCTTCGCCAGAGGCGGGGTCGGCCACCGGCGCCTGTCTCGACATCAACGGCGGCCTGTACATGCGTTGATGCCGAGCGGTCTTGCGCTGCTCTCGATTTGCTGTTCCAGATGGATGACGCCTCGGGAAAGCCCGTCATCCTCGCCACCAACAAGGGAGAAACACATGCTGCACAAACGCCTGATTGCCGCTGTCGTACTGCTGGGGATGAGTTCGCTGGCCATGCATCCTGCCCTGGCCCAGGTCAAGGTCGGGGTCGTGACCTCGTCCACCGGACCGGTTTCGCTGGTGGGCATTCCACAAAAGAATACGGTGCCGCTGCTACCCACCAAGATCGGCGATCTCAAGGTGGAGTACATCTCGCTGGATGACGCCAGCGATCCGACCAAGTCGGTCACCGAGATCAAGAAGCTGATCGCCGAACACAACGTCGACGCCATCATCGGCCCCAGCGGTTCGCCCAATGCCATGGGCGTGATCTCCTTCGTTGCCGAAGCCGGCGTGCCCTTGCTTGCGCCGGTGGGAACGGCTGCAGTGGTGCTGCCGATGACCGAGCAAAAGAAGTGGGTCTTCAAGACCACCCAGAACGATGACCTCATCGCCAAGGCGCTGGTGGACCAGATGGTCAAGACCAAGGTCAAGACCGCCGGCTTCATCGCCGTCAACGATCCCTTCGGCGAGAACTGGGCGCGGGTCTTCAGCGACCTGGCCGCCAAGAACAACATCAAGATCGTCGCCAACGAGCGCTACCAGCGCACCGATACCTCGGTGACTGCGCAGAGCCTGAAGATCGTTGCCGCCAATCCCGACGCCGTGCTGGTAGCCGCGCCGGGAGCGGCCACGGTGCTGCCGCAGACCACGCTGTTCGACCAGGGCTACAAGGGCAAGATCTACCAGACCCATGGTGCGGCCTTGCCGGCCTTCCTGCAACTGGGCAAGAACAAGGTCGAAGGCACCATCCTGGCGGCCAGCCTGATGCTGGTGCTGCCGGAGATCCCGGACAGCAATCCTTCCAAGAAGGTCGCCACGGACTACATCGAGGCCTACAAGAAGATGTACAACGCCGTGCCGGCCACCTTCGGCGCCAATGTCTATGACGCCGGCCTGCTGCTGGAAAAGGCCATTCCGGTCGCCGCCCGCAAGGCCAAGCCGGGCAGCAAGGAATTCCGCGCCGCCCTGCGCGATGCGCTGGAGAACACCAAGGAAGTGGTGGGCACCCAGGGCGTCTACAACATGAGTGCGACCGACCACAGCGGATTCGATGACCGTGGGCGTGAACTGATCACCGTCAAGGGTGGCAACTGGGCGCTGCTCAAACAATAAGAACGGTGCTTGCTTCGCTGTCCTGGCCTCCACCAAGGACGGCGGAGTTTTTCCTCTCCACACGCATCCCGAACCTGGCGCGCCGCTCCTGGCGATCTGGCTGCTCTGCAGCGCGCCGGCTCCACAAGGAAGTCGCAATGAATCTCCAAATCGTGGCGCTGCTGGGACAGGACGGCATCACCAACGGCGCGATCTATGCGCTGTTGGCGCTGTCCATCGTCCTGGTCTTCACCGTCACCCGTATCCTCTTGATTCCGCAGGGCGAATTCGTCTCCTTCGGCGCGCTGACCATGGGCATGATGCAGAACGGCCAGCCGCTCACGGTGGCCTGGCTCTTGGTGGCCATGTGCCTGGGCGCCTGTGCCTTCGATCTCTACGACATGTGGCGCACCAGTCGCCGCCGTCCCAGCCTGTGGCTGCCGGCCAAGCTGGCCTATGCCGCCGTGGTGGGCGGGGTGGCGCTGTCGGTCAACTTCGCCACCCTGCCCATGCTGGTGCAGATCGCCATGACGCTGCTGTTGCTGGTGCCGCTGGGACCGCTGATGTATCGCATGGCCTTCCAGCCCATCGCCACCGCTTCGCCGCTGGTGCTGCTGATCGTCTCGATTGCCGTGCATGTGGCGCTGGTGGGCGTGGCGCTGCTGGTGTTCGGCCCGGAAGGGGCGCGCACCGCGCCCTTCACCGAGGCGGCGCTGGAGCTGGGCAGCCTGCGCTTGTCCAGCCAGGCGCTGTGGGTGATCTGCGTATCGCTGCTGTTGATCGTGGGCCTGTTCCTGATGTTCGAACGCACCCTCTACGGCAAGGCCTTGCGGGCGGCTGCGCTCAATCGCATGGGGGCGCGGCTCATGGGTATCTCGCCGGTGTTTGCGGGCAAGGCCATGTTCCTGCTGGCGTCCTTGATCGGGGTGATGTCGGGCGTGCTCATCGCGCCCATCACCACGATCTACTATGACTCCGGTTTCCTGATCAGCCTCAAGGGCTTCGTCGGCTCCATCATCGGCGGGCTGGTCAGCTACCCGCTGGCGGCCGCCGGCGCCCTGGCCATCGGCCTGATCGAATCCTTCTCCACCTTCTGGGCCAGCGCCTACAAGGAAATCATCGTCTTCGTGCTGATCATTCCCATCCTGCTATGGCGCTCTCTCACCACCCGTCATGTGGAGGAAGAAGAATGAAGACCTCTGCCTTCTCGCTGTCCCCGCGCGTCGCGCTGGGCCTGTTCATCGTATTGCTGGCGCTGGCGCCGTTGGTGCTGCCGCCGTTCTACATGACCTTGTTGAACAACATCGGCCTGGCCTCGCTGGTGGTGCTGGGACTGGTGCTGCTGACCGGCGTGGCCGGGCTGACCAGCTTCGGCCAGGCGGCTTTCGTCGGGCTCGGGGCCTACTTCTCGGCAGCGCTGTCGGCCAAGGTGTTGCCGCTGCCCGAGGCCCTGCTGTGGTTGCAATCGCCGTGGCCGGCGCTGGCCGTGGCGCTGGTGCTGACGGCCTTGCTGGCCTTTGCCGTGGGCAGCGTCACGCTCAAGCTCTCCGGGCATTACCTGCCGTTGGGCACCATCGCCTGGGGCATCAGCCTGTACTTCATCTTCGGCACGCTCGAGAGCATGGGCGGGCAGACCGGCATGTCGGGCATTCCCTCCATTGCCTTCCTGGGCGTCGTGCTCGATTCCGACCGCGCCATGTTCGGCCTGATCTGGGTGGCCGTGCTGCTGGGCGTGGCGGCCTTGCGCAACCTGCTGGATTCACGCGAAGGGCGGGCCATCCGCGCGCTCAAGGGCGGCATCGTGATGGCCGAGGCCATGGGCGTGAACACGGCGCGCATGCGCATCGTGGTCTTCGTCATCGCTGCCGTGCTGGCGGCGCTGTCGGGCTGGCTGTATGTCCACATGCAGCGCTTCGTCAATCCTTCCCCCTTCGGCCTGGGCTTTGGCATCGACTATCTCTTCATGGCGGTGCTGGGCGGGGCCAGCCATGTGTGGGGCGCGGTGCTGGGCTCGAGCCTCATCGTGGTGCTCAAGGAATGGCTGCAAGGCCTGTTGCCAGTGGTGCTGGGCCGCTCCGGCAACTTCGAGACCATCGTCTTCGGTCTCTTGATCGTGGTGCTGCTGCAGCGCTCGCGCGAGGGGATCTGGCCTTACCTGGCGCGGCTGGCGCCGGTGCGCACGCGCCGCCTGGTGATCGATGCCCAGGCCGAGGCGCTGCCGCGCCGTCCCATGCCTACGCCGCAGGAAGTGGTGCTGGATGTGCGTAGCGTCACCCGCAAGTTCGGTGGGCTGGTGGCCAACAACAACATGAGCCTGAAGGTGATGGCCGGTGAAGTGCTGGCCCTGATCGGTCCCAATGGTGCGGGCAAGTCCACGCTCTTCAACCAGATCTCGGGCGTGGATACACCGACCTCGGGCAGCGTGCAATTCCGCGGGCAGGAGGTCACCGGTCGTGGTTCACGCCACATCGCCGGGCTGGGCATGAGCCGCAGCTTCCAGCATGTGCGCCTGATGCCGCGCATGACGGTGCTGGAGAACGTGGCCATCGGCGCTTACCTGCGCGGCCAGCGTGGTGTGCTGGCGTCGATGCTGCGCCTGGACCGCAAGGAAGAAGCACGCATCCTCGCCGAAGCCGCCCGCCAGATCGAGCGGGTGGGGCTGAAGGCGCAGATGTACGAGCTGGCGGGCGCGCTCTCGCTGGGCCAGCAGCGCATCCTGGAAATCGCCCGGGCGCTGGCGGCGGACCCCTGCCTGTTGTTGCTCGATGAACCGGCGGCCGGCCTGCGCCTGGGCGAGAAGCAGGCGCTGGCGGAACTGCTGCGCAAGCTGCGCGGGGAGGGCATGGCCATCCTGCTGGTGGAGCACGACATGGACTTCGTGATGGAACTGGTGGACCGCATCGTGGTGATGGATTTCGGCCAGAAGATCGCCGAGGGCTTGCCCGCGGATATCCAGAACAATCCTGCGGTGCTGGAAGCCTACCTCGGTGTGGCCGATGAAGAGGCCGATGAAGGAGCCACCGCCGCGCAACCCGACACCGCCATGGCGGCAGGAGCACATCATGGGCAATAAGGTACTGGAAGTACGTGACCTGTCAGCGGCCTACGGCAAGGTCGAGGTGCTCGCCGGCATCGACCTGTCGGTGGAGCAGGGCAAGATCGTGACGGTCATCGGTCCCAATGGCGCGGGCAAGACCACGCTGCTCTCGGCCATCATGGGCGTGCTGCCCTCGCGCGGGGCGATGGCCTTCGACGGCGCCATCCGCCACTCGCCAGAAGTGGAAGAGATGGTCGCGGCCGGCATGACCCTGGTGCCGGAAAAGCGTGAGCTGTTCGCCGAGATGAACATCGAGGACAACCTCATGCTCGGCGCTTTTCAGCGCTATCGCACCGGCCAGCGCGATCATGCCGCCACGCTGGAGGAGGTCTATACGCTCTTCCCGCGCCTGCGCGAGCGCCGCAGCCAGCAGGCCGGCACGCTCTCTGGCGGGGAGCGCCAGATGCTGGCGGTGGGCCGTGCACTGATGGCCAAGCCGCGCCTGCTGATGCTGGACGAACCCAGCCTGGGCCTGGCGCCGCTGATCGTGCGCGAGATCTTCCGCATCATCGCCGAGCTGCGCCGCCGTGGCGTCTCCATCCTGCTGGTGGAGCAGAACGCGCGCGCCGCGCTGCAAGTGGCCGACTATGGCTACGTGCTCGAGAACGGCGCGATCCGCATGCACGGTCCGGCCAGCCAGCTGGCCCATGACCGCCGCGTGATCGAGGCTTACCTGGGCTTGTCCGGCAAGCACCAGGACAAGCTCGCTGGCTGAACCGGAGCAGGGAGCTTCCATGAGTGACGATTCCATTTCCCCTTCTGCCCCTTCTGCCCCGCTGCGCATCTGCATCGCCGGCGCGGGCGCCATCGGCGGTACGCTGGCAGTGCGCCTGGCCGCCGCCGGCCATCAGGTGAGCGTGCTGGCGCGTGGCCAGACCTTGCAGGCCATTCGTGAACACGGCCTGACGCTGCACGACCTGCATGGCACGGCCCACGCCCGGCCAGCCGCCGATCATCGGCCCTCGTTCGGCGTGCAGGACGTGATCTTCCTCTGCGCCAAGAGCCAGGACATGGCGGGCCTGCTGCCGCAGGTCGCGCCGATGGTAGGCGAGACGACGGTGGTGATCCCCACCAACAACGGTGTGCCCTGGTGGTATTTCCACCGCGAAGGCGGACGCTTCGATGGCCAGACCGTGAAGGCCGTCGATCCCGAGGGCGCGCTGGCCGCAGCGCTGCCCCTGGCGCAGATCATCGGCAGCGTGCTGTTCATCACCGCCGAGGTGGAGAGTGCCGGCGTGATCCGCTCCGTCAATCCTCATCTGATGGTGCTGGGCGAGCCTTCCGGCGAGATGAGCGAGCGCCTCCTGCGGGTGCGTGCGGCGGTCGAATCGGCCGGCATCGAAGCCCGCGCCACCGACCGTATCCGCGACAAGCTGTGGACCAAGATCATTGCCAACATCAGCACCAATCCGCTCTCGGTCATCACCCAAGGTACGCTGCAGCAGCTGTACGGTTTGCCGGAGTTGCGCGAGGTGGTCAGCCAGATCATGCGCGAGACCCTGCTGGTGGCGTCCAGCCATGGTGCGCGGGTGGATATCGATCCGCTCACCTTCCTGCAGTTGGGCGAGGCCATGGGGGCTTTCCGTACTTCCATGCTGCAGGACCTGGAACGCGGCCGTCCGCTGGAGCTGGCCGCCATCGGCGACGCCGTGCTGGAGATGGCCGAGCGTTACGCCATCCCGATGCCGATCACCCGCGCCATCGTTTCGCTGGCGCGCTTTCGCGGCGAAGCGGCGCAACAACAGAGAGCGCCGCAGACACCAGCAGCGCCGCAGCCGGCGGCGCGGGCTGCCTGAGCAGGATCACTGATTCAGAGGATCAAGGAGTGACATCGATGGACATCATGCAATACAGCTATGGGGCCGTGCAGCCCGCCCATTGCAGCGACGAGGAATGGGCGCTGCGCATCCAGTTGGCGCACTGCTATCGCCTGGTCGATTACCTCGGCTGGACCGAGATGATCTTCAACCACATCTCGGTGCGCGTGCCGGGGCCGGAGCATCATTACCTGGTCAATCCCTTTGCGCTGAACTACAACGAAGTGACCCCGGCCAACCTGCTCAAGGTCGGCCTGGATGGCCACCTGGCCGAGCCCTCGGACTACCAGGCCAATCCCGCCGGATTCGCGCTGCACAGCGCCATCCATGGCGCCCGCGATGACCTGCGCTGCGTGATCCACACGCACACCACGCCGATCTCGGCGGTGACGATGAAGAAGAGCGGCTTCGCGCACAACGACTTCTACGGCGCGCAACTGTTTGGGCGCATCGGCTATCACGACTTCGAGGGCATCACCCTGTTTGCCGAGGAAAAGGAGCGCATGCTGCAAAGCCTGGGCGAGAAGCACATCCTGGTCTTGCGCAACCATGGGGTGGCGGTGTGCGAGAGCGATATCGAGCGCGCCTTCTTCCTGCTGTGGACGGTGCAGCGCGCCGCCGAGATCCAGGTGGCGGGTCGATCCATGGGGGGCGAGGATCAGGTCTTGCAGGATGACGTGCGGCAGAAATGCGCGGACCTGACCCAGCAGCTCATTCGCAATGACGGGTTTGCGGTGATTTTCTTTGCGGCGATTGTGCGCAAGATGTTGAAGGGGCTGTATCAGGTGCATTGACGGCGCAAGCTACTTGCATTTTCCGCTGGCGGCCCGGTACAGGATGCCCGGTAGCGCAAGCAAGCCGCCCGCTTGGTTCTCGCTCAGGCAGTCGGGAATGGCCGCTTCCCGGATGCCTTCGGCCAGGACATCCTTTGGCCTGGAGAGCGTCAGCTTGCGGTCGGCGGGATCGGGCGTGTTGCTGTTCGGGTGCAAGCCTCTGGCCTTGCTGGCATTGGCAGGCAAGCTCAGCACCAGGCCGCTATCCTGTCCGCCCGTCGGCGCTGGGGGCAGATCATGGTTGTCCGCAACCATGCCATCGCTCTTCTGGGGCCTGCTTGCAAGCGCTGCCGCGCTGGACGACTGCGCCGCTGCATCAGCAGCGTGGTTGGCAGGTGGCGGGGCCAAGCGTGGCCGGGTGGCAGCAGGCTTTGCGTTGGCCGGAGGCAGCGGGGAGGGCGATGGGAGGGATGGTCTTGGCTGGACATACAGGATGCCGGTGAGGGGACGCGGACCATCGATATCGCGCTGGTCTGAAAGGGATTGCTGGGCGATAAACACGACGCCCCCGGCGTGGAGCAAGATGCTGGCGATGATTCCCAATAGCCATGGTCTAGGCATCCCTTTCCACTGAGTCATCGTACGCATCCTTTTGTCCCCAAGCTCGCGATGAGCTGACAGCTGCTCGTCTGAATTTCTCGGCGCTGAGTGCAGCTCCGGTAGACCGTGCACTCCCCCCCAAGGTTGAGGGCGTCAGTCTCCGGTCCCTGCTGGACTTGCTCAATGGAAGGATTTCTATTTTTCGCGGGTTTAACTATCAGCGCTCACCGTCGCCCAGCTGAGCGCCGATCAATCCACAGCATAGGCCGCCAGGAAGGTCTCCACCGCCCGACCGACCATACGCTTCATGCGCGGTCGAGAGATCGCGCTTTCCAGTCCCAGCATCATCGGCTTGACCGTTTCGCAATCAAGCAGGGCGCATAGCTGCAGCGTAGCCAGCATGGGGTCGGCCTGCTTCAGGCGACCGGCTTGCATCTGCCGGCTGAGGAAGGCGGCGATGCGCTCCATGCCCAACTTCGGGCCGCTTTCGTGGAAGCGCCGGCCAATGTCGCTGCGGCCGGATTCGGCCACGATCATCCTGTGGGTCTGCAAGGTGCTCTCCTGGCACAGGAAACTGACCGCCTTTTCGCCAAATACCTGCAAGGTCTTCTGCAGATCGCCGGTGTCTTTCTCCAGAGCCGCCAGGGCCGGCTCCATCTGTTTCTTCGCCTGTTCGTGGGTGACGGCCACGAACAGTTCTTCCTTCGATTTGAAATAACTGTACAGCGTCCCCTTGGAGCCGCCGATGCGCGCTGAAATGCCCGCCATCGACGCGCCTTCGAACCCTTCTTCCAAAAATACTTCGGCCGCAGCGGCAAGAATGGCGTCGCGCCGCTCGGCAGTCTTTACCCTCATTTACAAGTCTCCATCATCAGTGCTGCTACGTGTCTTTTTCGTACAGATGTGTTCAGTATTGCTTGACCGGCTGGAATATGTCAATTAATAATACCGTACAGTTCGGTATCGTTATAAACATATCTTCCCTTCCGGAGAATCCTTCATGCGCACACCTCCCATTCCCAAGCCTGTCGCCGCGCTGACTGCGCTGGCCATCCTCAGCGTGCTCAGCGCTTGCGGCAAGCCGCCTGGCGGTGCGCCGCCTGCCGCTGGCACGCCGGTGCTGGGCGTGGTGACGGTGCATGCGCAGCCGGTGGAATTGCACACCGAGTTGCCGGGCCGTACCTCGCCCTACCAGATCGCCGACGTGCGCCCGCAGGTCAATGGCATCATCAAGGCGCGCAGTTTCCGTGAGGGCAGTGATGTCAAGGCGGGGCAGGTGCTGTACCAGATCAATCCGGCCAGCTACCAGGCCGCTTATGACAGCAGCGTAGCGGCCCTGGCCAAGGCCGAGGCCAGCGTCAGGACGGCCCGCCTGAAGGCCAGCCGCTACAAGGAGCTGGTCGCCATCAAGGCGGTCAGCCAGCAGGATTACGATGATGCCGTGGCCTCCCTGGGCGAGGCGGAGGCCGATGTCGGGTCGGCCCGCGCCAATGTGCAGACCAGTCGCATCAATCTCGATTACGCCAGGCTCGACGCGCCCATTTCCGGTCGCATCGGCAAGTCCAGCGTGACGCCGGGCGCGCTGGTGACGGCCAACCAGACCACGGCGCTGACCACCATCCAGCAGCTCGATCCCATCTATGTGGACGTGACCCAGTCCAGCACCACCTGGCTCAACCTGAAGGAGGCCCTGGCCAATGGCCAGCTGGAGAAGTCGGGCAATGGCGCCAAGGTCAGGCTGGTCCTGGAAAACGGTCGTACCTATGCGCAGGAAGGAACCCTGCAATTCTCTGATGTGACGGTCAACCAGGACACCGGCGCGATCACCCTGCGCGCGATCTTCCCCAATCCCAAGACCGACCTGCTTCCGGGCATGTATGTGCGTGCGGTGTTGCAGGAGGGCGTGCGCCAGCAGGGCCTGCTGGTGCCGCAACAGGCGGTCAGTCGCGATGGCGCGGGCAAGCCGGTGGCCTTCGTGGTCAATGCCCAGGGCGTGGTGGAGCAGCGTGCGCTGGTGACGGACCGCGCCATTGGCGACCAATGGCTGGTCAGCAGTGGCCTCAAGGAAGGGGATCAGCTGGTGGTCGATGGCCAGCAGCGCGCCAGTGCGGGGGCCAAGGTGAAGGTGGTGCCGTGGACGCCCAAGGCCAGCCTCGCCAGTGTGGCCAACACCGCTGCCAGCGCTGCCGCTGGCGCGCATTGAACAGCGAGGACAGATCATGGCCCGCTTCTTCATTGACCGCCCCATCTTCGCCTGGGTGCTCGCCATCATCGTCATGCTGGCCGGCATCGTCTCGGTGCTGACCTTGCCGATTGCCCAGTATCCCGCCATCGCACCACCGGCCATCGCCATCACGGCCAATTATCCCGGCGCATCGGCCAAGACGCTGGAAGACACCGTGACCCAGATCATCGAGCAAAAGATGAAGGGTCTGGACCGCCTCAGCTACATGGCCTCCACCAGCGAATCCTCGGGCAGCGTGACCATCACGCTGACCTTCGAGAACGGCACCAATCCAGACACGGCCCAGGTGCAGGTGCAGAACAAGCTCTCGCTGGCCACGCCCTTGCTGCCTTCGGAAGTGCAGCAGCAGGGCATCACGGTGACCAAGTCGGCCACCAACTTCCTCAACGTGCTGGCCTTTACCTCGGAAGATGGCAGCATGAGCGGTTCGGACCTCTCCGATTACGTGGCGGCCAATGTGCAGGACGCCATCAGCCGGGTGGAGGGGGTGGGAGATACGACGCTGTTTGGCTCGCAATACGCCATGCGCATCTGGCTCGATCCCAACAAGCTCAACAGCTATGGCTTGACGCCCCTGGACGTGAAGAACGCCATCCAGGCGCAGAACGCCCAGGTGTCATCGGGCCAACTGGGCGGCCTGCCGGCTGCGGAGAACCAGCAGATCAACGCGACCATCACCGCCCAGACGCGCCTGCGCACGGCTGACCAGTTCCAGAACATCGTCTTGCGCACCCTCACCGGCGGCGCCCAGGTCAAGCTGCGCGATGTGGCCCGCATCGAACTGGGCAGCGAGAGCTATACCTCGGTGGGTCGCTACAACGGCAAGCCTGCGGCCGGCTTGGCCATCAAGCTGGCCACCGGCGCCAATGCGCTCGATACCGTCAAGGCCATCGACAAGCGCGTGGCCGAGCTGGAGAAGTTCTTCCCGACCGGCATGAAGGTGCAGAAGCCCTATGACACCACGCCCTTCGTGCGCATCTCCATCGAAGAAGTGGTGCGTACTCTCATCGAAGCGGTGGTGCTGGTGTTCCTGGTGATGTACCTGTTCCTGCAGAATTTCCGCGCGACCCTCATCCCGACCATTGCCGTGCCGGTGGTGCTGCTGGGGACCTTTGGCGTGCTGGCGGTGTTCGGTTTCACCATCAATACCCTGACCATGTTTGCCATGGTGCTGGCCATCGGCCTGCTGGTGGACGATGCCATCGTGGTGGTGGAAAACGTCGAGCGGGTGATGTCCGAAGAGGGCCTGCCACCCAAGCAAGCCACCCGCAAGTCCATGGGCCAGATCAGCGGCGCACTGGTGGGCGTGGCGCTGGTGCTGGCGGCGGTGTTCGTGCCGATGGCTTTCTTCAGTGGGTCTACCGGGGTGATCTATCGCCAGTTCTCCATCACCATCGTCTCGGCCATGACCCTCTCGGTACTGGTGGCCCTCGTGCTCACGCCAGCGCTGTGCGCCACGCTGCTCAAGCCAGCGGCCAAGGGCCATGCGCTGGCGACGACCGGTTTCTTCGGCTGGTTCAACCGTCAGTTCGACCGCAGCAATATCCGCTACCAGGGCATCGTGCGCCACATGCTGGGACGCGGCTGGCGCTACATGGCCGCTTACGCCGTGCTGCTGGCGCTGGTGGTGGCGGGCTTCATGAAGTTGCCGGTGGGCTTCCTGCCGGACGAAGACCAGGGCACGCTGTTTGCCATCATGCAGTTACCCTCGGGCGCGACCAAGGCGCGCACCGATGAGGTGATCCGCCAGGTCGAGCAGCATTTCCTGGTGGACCAGAAGGAGGCCGTCTCCGGCGTCTTTGCGGTGTCCGGCTTCAGCTTCGCCGGCAGCGGCCAGAACATGGGCTTTGCCTTCATCAAGCTCAAGCCCTGGGATGAGCGCAAGGGGCCGGGACTGTCGGTGACCGACGTGGCGGCCAAGGCCGGTGCGGCCTTCGCCAACATCCGTGATGCTCGTGTGTTTGCCTTCGCGCCGCCGGCGGTCTCTGAACTGGGCAACGCTACCGGCTTCGACCTGATGTTGAAGGATGAGGCCAATCTCGGTCATGCCGCCCTGATGCAAGCGCGCAACCAGTTGCTGGGCGAGCTGATGCAAGACAAGCGCCTGGTGGCGGTGCGCCCCAATGGTCTGGAAGATACGCCGGAGTTTCGTCTGAGCGTCGATACCGACAAGGCCGGCGCGCTGGGTGTAGCGATGTCCGACATCAATGACACCATCGCCACCGCTTGGGGCAGCAGCTACGTCAATGACTTCATCGACAAGGGCCGGGTCAAGAAGGTGATGCTGCAAGGTGATGCGCAGTACCGCATGCTGCCCTCCGATGTGGATCGCTGGTATGTGCGCAACAGCGCCGGCACCATGGTTCCGTTCTCGGCTTTCTCGACGGCCTCGTGGACCTCGGGCTCCCCCCGCCTGGAGCGATATAACGGTGTGCCCTCCATGGAAATCCTCGGCATGGCGCTGCCGGGCGCAGCCTCCAGCGGCGAGGCCATGGCCATCGTCGAAGCGGCGCTGGCCAAGATGCCGCCGGGCATCGGTTATGAGTGGACTGGCCTGTCGCTGCAGGAAAAGGCTTCCAGCGGCAAGACCGGCATCCTCTATGGCGTTTCCATCCTGATCGTGTTCCTGGCGCTGGCGGCCTTGTATGAAAGCTGGGCGGTGCCGTTCTCGGTGATCCTGGTGGTGCCGCTGGGGGTGTTCGGGGCGCTCTTGGGCGCGATGCTGACCTGGAAGATGAACGACGTCTACTTCCAGGTGGGGCTGTTGACTACCATCGGCCTGGCCTGCAAGAACGCCATCCTGATCGTCGAATTCGCCAAGGATCTCTACGAGCACGGCAAGAGCCTGGTGGAGGCCACCATGGAGGCGGTGCGCATGCGACTGCGACCTATCCTGATGACTTCGCTGGCCTTCATCCTGGGCGTGCTGCCGATGGTGCTGGGCAGTGGCGCTGGCGCCGGTGCGCAGCATGCGCTGGGCACGGCGGTGATTGGCGGGATGCTCTCGGGCACGGTGCTGGCGGTGTTCTTCGTGCCGCTGTTCTTCGTGATCATCATGACACTGTTTGGCCGCAAGCCGGCTGACGCGCCGCAAGGCCAACCTGCCATTTCCCCGGAGCATTGAGATGAAGCCTTCCCTTTCTACCCGTTCCCCGGTGCTGCCCATGATGTTGCCGGTGATGCTGGCCATGCTGCTGGGTGGCTGCACCCTGATGCCTGACTACCATCGTCCCGACGCCCCGGTGGCGGCGCACTTTGCCGGCGCCGACAGCAAGAACGCAGCCGGCGCCAGCAGCGCGCCAGTGGTGGCCGATATCGGCTGGCGCGATGTCTTCACCGATCCTTCCTTGCAGCAGGTCATTGCGCTGGCGCTGGAGAACAACCGTGACCTGCGCGTGGCCGTGCTCAACATCGAGAAGGCGCGCGCCCAGTATGGCGTGCAGCGCGCGGCCCTGTTCCCCTCCATTAAGGCGGCCACCAGCGAAACGGCCAGTCGCACACCGGGCGATCTCTCCAGCACCGGCAGCGCCCTGACCAGCCGCAGCTATACCGCTACGCTGGGCTTCAGCGCCTACGAGCTGGATCTGTTCGGCCGCGTGCGCAGCCTCAAGGAGCAGGCGCTGCAATCCTTCCTCTCCACTGCCGAGGCGCGCCGCAGTACTCAGATCAGTCTGATTGCCGAAGTGGCCACCGCCTGGCTGACCCTGGCGTCGGACCAGGATCGCCTGCGCCTGGCCCAGGACACCCTGGAAAGCCAGAGCAGCAGTTACGCGCTCACGCAACGCAGTTTCGAACTGGGCTCGTCCTCTGCACTGACCCTGCGGCAGGCCCAGACCAGCGTGGAGAGCGCCCGCGTGGATGTGGAGAGCTATACCGCCCAGGTCGACCAGGACCGCAATGCGCTGGTGCTGTTGGTGGGCAAGGACTTGCCGACAGCGCTGTTGCCGCAGGGCCTGCCCGATACGCGGCTGGCTGCGGCCAGCCCGCTGGCGACCATCCCACCGGGACTGCCCTCGGACCTGCTGCAACGGCGCGCTGACATCGTGCAGGCCGAACGCGACCTGCGCGCGGCCAATGCCAACATCGGCGCGGCGCGCGCGGCCTTCTATCCCAGCATCACCCTGACCGTCAATGCCGGTACTGCCAGCGCCCGTCTGGCGGGCTTGTTCAAGGGGGGATCGGGATCGTGGAGCTTCGTGCCGCAGATTTCCCTGCCCATCTTCGACGGCGGCGCCAACCAGGCCAACCTGGATATCGCCACCGTCAGCCGCGACATCTCGGTGGCGCAATACGAGAAGGCCATCCAGACCGCCTTCCGCGAAGTCTCCGACGCCCTGGCCCAGCGCAATACCCTGGGCCGCCAGCTACAGGCCCAGGAGGCGCTGGTGCAGGCCAGCGACGAGGCCTTCCGCTTGTCGCAGGCGCGCTACCACAGCGGGGTGGACAGTTACCTCACGGTGCTGGATTCGCAGCGCACGCTGTACTCGGCGCAGAAGAACCTGATCGGCACCCAGCTCTCGCGCTGGACCAATCTGGTGACCTTCTACAAGACCCTCGGTGGCGGCTGGGTGGAGCGTACGGGAACGCCGGCGGCCAGCGATATTGCCACGCAGGAGCCGTGATGGCGCGCGCCGACCAGACCCGGGCGCTCCTGCTCGATGCCGCCCTGGCGGCCTTCGCCCGACGTGGTGTGCGCGCCACCACGCTGGAACATGTGGCGGCCAGCGCGGCGTTGACGCGGGGGGCGGTGTATTGGCATTTCCCGGACAAGAAGGCGCTGGTGACGGCGGTCTTCGAGGAGATGCGTTGGCCCTTCGAGCTGGGTGAGGATCTGTCGGCTTACCATGCCTGCGACAATCCGCTGGGCTTGCTGCGCGAAGTCCTGTGGCTGCAGATGCGTCAAGGCGTGGCCGACCTGCGGCAGCGTCGGCGCATGGAAATCGTGCTGCGCTATCGGGGCACGCCCGAGCTGCCAGAAGAGTTGTCGCTGCGTCTGGAAACGATGATCCTGCGTGCCGTGAGCGAGCTGACCGCGGTCATCAACATCGCCTATGAGCGCGGCACCTTGCGACGCGGGCTCACGCCCATCGACGTGGCGCGCAGCATCGTGGCCGCCAGCCTGGGTGTCATTGCCGAAAACATGGATGATGCCCAGGCCGCACCGGAAGGCTATTTCTATCTCACCCCAGGGCTGGTGCTGGTGGGGGCCAGCACGCTGGCGCTGGAGGACGCCTGAGCGGCCAGGGCAGGGTGAGTGGCGACGGGCTTTCCTGTCTGTGTTCTCGCCATGATTTAATCGTTTATATCAAATGTATCGATTTATCGTGGTTATTTTATAAAAGCGGGGAGGGTGTTGCCGCCCTGCAAGCGCTGATCAATCCCCGTTACTCCTGTCGGGTCGACCGGTGGCGATTCCGTTTGATGCTCCATCAGGCCAGTGTTTGGAGGGATTTTCTTCCCCTCGTCGCCAGGTCGGCTGCTTGCCTTTCCAACAAGCTGTGGCGGCAATGCCTCGCCAAAACTCATATAAAAACATATTTATCGAATATATTAAATAAATCGTTTACAGTTGTCTGGACGAGTTCGTGAATCGGGCTCAACTTCGCGACCGCGCGAAGAAAACCACTCAATAGGGGGCGATGATGAAAATTTCGGATATGAAGATCAGTGTGCGGCTGGGGGCGTGTTTTGCTGCATTGATCGTGGTGATGTGCGTCATTGCCGGGGTAGGCGTGAAGAACCTGCTGATGGTGAGCGATGCGACCGATGAGATCGTCAACGACCGCTACGTGAAGGTTGCGCTGGGCACCCAGATCACAGACAAGGTCAACACCGGCGCACGCAGCCTGCGCAACGCCATCATGGCGCGCAATCCGGAGGAGCAGAAGAAGTATCTCGATCGCATGGATACCTATACCAGCCAGGTGAGTGAGCATCTGGCGGAGATGGAAAAGCGCACCAATACCCCCAGGGGCAGCGAGTTGCTGGCGGCGCTCAAGCAAGCCCGCGCCGATTACAGCAAGGAGCGTATCAAGGTCGTTGACCTGATCCACCAGCAAAAGCGCGATGAGGCCACTGCCCATCTCTTCGACAAGACCATCCCGGTCCAGGATAAATATTTTGCGGCGGTCAAGGAGATGGTGAGCTTCCAGTCCTCCTTGATGGACAAGAGCGCGGAGCGCGCCAGTGCCGCCTCCAGTTCGGCCATCAACATCATGCTGGTGCTCTCCGGCGTGGCCGTGCTGTTGTCGGCCTTGTGCGCCATGCTCATCACGCGCTCCATCACCCGGCCCCTCAATGAAGCCGTGCAGGTGGCTACCGCCGTGGCGGCCGGTGACCTGACGGTGCAGATCGAGGCCACTTCCAAAGATGAGACCGGCGCCTTGCTGGGCGCGCTCAAGTCGATGAATGACAACCTGCACCGCATCGTCGCCGAGGTGCGCGCCGGTACCGACACCATCAATACCGCTTCCAGGGAAATCGCTACCGGCAACCTCGACCTGTCCTCGCGCACCGAGCAGCAGGCCGGGGCGCTGGAAGAGACCGCCTCGGCGATGGAAGAGCTGACCTCGACCGTGCGCCAGAACGCCGACAACGCACGCCAGGCCAATACCCTGGCCGAGACCGCCTCGCAGGTCGCCATCCAGGGCGGCAGCGTGGTCGGTGAAGTGGTGCAGACCATGGGGCAGATCAACGATGCCTCGCGCAAGATCGTGGACATCATCAGCGTCATCGATGGCATCGCCTTCCAGACCAATATCCTGGCCTTGAACGCGGCGGTGGAAGCCGCGCGTGCCGGCGAGCAGGGGCGCGGCTTTGCCGTGGTGGCCTCGGAAGTGCGTACGCTGGCGCAACGCAGCGCGGCGGCGGCCAAGGAAATCAAGTCCTTGATCGACGCCTCGGTGGAGCGCGTGGAAAGCGGTAGCCGCCTGGTCGGCCAGGCCGGGGCGACGATGGAAGAAGTGGTCGCCAGCGTCAAGCGCGTCACCGATGTGGTCGCCGAAATCACTGCGGCCAGCGGTGAACAGAGCGATGGCATCGAGCAGATCAATCAGGCCATCGTGCAGATGGATGAAGTGACGCAGCAGAACGCGGCGCTGGTCGAGCAGGCTGCCGCGGCGGCGCAGTCCTTGCAGGAACAGTCGGGCCGGTTGTCGGACACGGTGGGCATCTTCCGTCTCGGCAACGACCACGCCCATCAGCCCTCGCCGTTGTCAGCGCCGGTGCAGCGCAGTGTGCAGGTCGCACCGGCCCGTCCAGTCCTGGCGCGCAAGCCGGTCACGCGCACCAGTGCGCCGGCCAAGTCCATCCCGGCGGCCCAGCCGGTCGCCCAGGCCGCCCTGGCCGATGGGCAGTGGGAGCAGTTCTGAGCAATCCCGAGCAGTCCGCTGCAAGGCGGACTCACGCAACATCCGGCGCGCCCCAGCGGCGCGCCTTTTTATTGGCCCGAGGGCAGGCTGATGCCCTTGACCTGCGCCAGCCGCTGCAAGGTCTCTTCCAGTGGCAAGCGCGCGCGGCCAGCGGCCAGGCATAGCTCACGGTGGAGGGCGGCTTCTTCTTCGGATTCGTCTTCGCACTGGCGGCTGTAGCGTTCAAAGCCGACCAGGGCGGTCAACAGCTCGGCCAGGTGACGCGGGCATTCGCACTGCATGCGTGTGGAGGCTTGCGAGACCTGCGCCAGTTCGGCTTCGCTGAAGCGCGGGGCGGGTACGTCGGGGCTGTCCATCTGTACCTCGCCGGGCGGCAGGTCCAGGCGTCGCACCAGTTCGCACAGCCAGGCCGGATCGATGCCGTCCATGGGCTTGCGCACCAGCTGATGGCCGGCCTGGGTCAGCCGCGCCACCATCTCCGGCGAGCCAAAGCGATAGAGGATGACGACGCGGGCGCTGGCGAAACTGCGCCGCACGCTCTCCATCCTGCCGCCCAGGCCAGGGTCCAGCACCGCGCTTTCCACCAGCAGCAGCGCCACACCGGTGTCCAGGCCCAGGCTGGATTGCCGCAGTTCTTCCAGGTCCTGGACCGCAGCGCTCACGCTGGCCTGTTGCTGGCGCAGCGCCTCGATGCAGCCCGTGCTGCTGATCCAGGGGCCGGCCAGCACCAGGCGCAGGCCGGCCAGGGTCGTTTGGCCAGCCGGCCCGGCGGCCTCCGGACTCGGGTCCAGGGATTTGAGCGCTTCCAGCGGCAGCGCGGCCAACTGGCCGATCCGATGCCCTTCGTCCACCAGGCGCTTGATGTGCGCCAGGCGCTGTACATCTTCCTGCGAATAAAGCCGCTGGCCGCCGCCGCTGTGATGCGATGAGGTCAGGCCATAACGGTTCTCCCAGGCCCGCAAGGTCTCCACCGACATGCCCAGCTGGCGGGCTACCGCGCCGGGGCGCAGCAGCGGGAGTTCGTTGAGCTCGTCGGGATCGGTGGGTGAATTGCTTGTCATGTTTGCAATAGAAAAAATTTTGGAAAATACGGATTTTTCTTATATGTACCCGTTCAAAAGCGGTGCATATCGATAATTGCGGATAGACAAAACGGCGATACGATCTGTTCCGTGATTTTTTGGGAGAGTATGTCACGTATTTGTACGATTGTGTCGTGTTTGTCTGACATAAAGACCAGCCACCCTGGCTGGCCCCCTGAGAAACCTTGCATCCATCACAACAAGAAAGAACCGTCATGAAACTTGCGGACCTGAAAATCGGTACCCGGCTCTACATGGGCTTTGGCTTGGTCGCCGCCATCCTCGTCATCCTCGTCAGCGTGGCCTATACCAATTTTGCGCGTTTGGGCGCGGCCAACGAGCTCAACGTGCACACCTATGAAGTGCGCGCCCAGTTGCGCGCCATGGCCGAGAGCCTGATCAACATCGAGACGGGGCAACGCGGTTTTTCGCTCTCGGGCATCGATGCTTCGCTGGAACCGTATCACCTGGGCATGACCACCTTCAAGACTGCGCTGGAAAAGACGCGCACTCTGACGAGCGATAACACCTTGCAGCAGCAGCGCCTGCAGGAGCTGTCGGACAGCGAGCAGCGCTGGCTCAAGTCGGCCATCGACCCGGCCATCGAGTTGCGCCGCGCCGTGCGCGAAGGGCGCGAGCAGATGGCCGCCGTGGTCGCCTTCGAGCAGGCGGGCAAGGGCAAGAGCCAGATGGACAGCATGCGCGTGCTGCTCGATGATCTGGACCGTACCGAATCCGCGCTGCTGGGCGAGCGCGCCGAGGAAGCTGCGGCGTTGCGGTCTGTGACCAGCACCACCCTCATCGGCGGCGGCGCCATCGCCCTGATGCTGGCCGTGCTGCTGGCCTGGTGGCTGGCCAACAATATCACCCGTCCGCTGGCGCTGGCGGTGCAACTGGCGCGCCGGGTCGCCTCGGGCGACCTGACTGCGCGCATCGAGGTGCGCTCGCGGGATGAAACCGGCGCACTGCTGGGCGCGCTCAAGGACATGAATGAAAGCCTGGTGCGCATCGTCTCCGGCGTGCGGCGCGGCACCGAGATGATCGCCACGGCCTCCTCCGAGATCGCGACCGGTAACCTGGATTTGTCTTCCCGTACCGAACAGCAGGCCAGCTCGCTGGAAGAGACGGCCTCGTCCATGGAAGAACTGACCAGCACCGTGCAACAGAACACCGCCAACGCCCGCGAAGCCAACCGCATGGCGCAGGCTGCCTCCGACATCGCCAGCAGCGGCGGCGGGGTGGTGGCCCGGGTGGTCGATACGATGGAAGAGATCAATGATTCCTCGCGCAAGATCGTGGACATCATCAGCGTCATCGATGGCATCGCCTTCCAGACCAATATCCTGGCCTTGAACGCGGCGGTGGAAGCGGCGCGCGCTGGCGAGCAGGGGCGCGGTTTTGCGGTCGTGGCCAGCGAGGTGCGCAGCCTGGCCCAGCGTTCGGCGGCGGCGGCCAAGGAGATCAAGGCCCTCATCAGCGATTCGGTGGCCAAGGTCGAGTCTGGCAGCCTGCTGGTCAATGAGGCCGGCGACACCATGCGCGAGATCGTCGAGAGCGTGCAGCGCGTGACCAACATGATCAATGAGATCAGCGCCGCCGGTGAAGAGCAGCGCTCGGGCATCGAACAGGTCAGCCAGGCCGTGGGCCAGATGGACCAGGTGACCCAGCAGAACGCGGCCCTGGTGGAGCAGGCGGCTGCGGCCTCCCAATCCCTGCAGGAACAGGCGCAGGAACTGGCGCAGGCGGTCAGCGTGTTCCGTCTGGAGGCTGGCCAGGCGCTGGAGGTCGCACCCGAGCCAGCGCCGGCCAGTGTCGCCGCGTCCAGATCCGGGGTGAGGCCGGCGACGCGTTCGTCCAGGCTGCCCTCGCCGGTCGGTCCGTCGGCCAGTCCGTCGGCCAGTCCGATGCACCCGGCGCCCGCTTCGGGCAGCCGTCTGAGTTCGGCCGATGCCGATGAATGGGTTACCTTCTAAGGCCTACATGCATGCTGATCTCCTGAAACAGTCCCCTTTGCTGACACCCCCGCTGCCGCTCGATGCTGCCGAGCAGCAGCGCCTGGCCGTGCTCGATGCCTACTGCCTGCTCGACACCCAGCCCGATCCCTTGTGCGACATGATCACTGAACTGGCGACGCGGCTGTTCGATGTCGAGATCGCGCTGGTCTCACTGGTGGCCGAGCATCGCCAGTGGTTCAAGTCGCGCCGGGGCCTGGATGCACCCGGTACGCCACGCTCGCAATCCTTCTGTGCGCATGCCATCGTGCAGGCGCAGACGATGGTCATTCCCGATGCCCGGCAGGATGAGCGCTTCGCCGGCAATCCTCTGGTGCTGGGCGAGCCCGGCATCCGCTTCTATGCGGGAGCGGCGCTGCGCACCGCCGATGGCGTGGCCCTGGGGACCTTGTGCCTGATCGGCAAATCGCCGCGCAGCCAATTCAGCGAGGTCGATCAGGACAGGCTGGAACGTCTGGCCGCCATCGTGATGGCGCGCCTGGACATGCTGCGCATGGGCAGCTATGTGGACAGTCTCACCTCCTTGCCCAATCGCAGTCGCCTGGTGGCCGACGTGCAGCTCATGCAGGCGCACGCGACCGGGCTGGCCGGGCTCGATGAGTTGCCGCGCCGCCTGGCGGCGGTGGCGGTGGATGTCTGTGACCATACCTACCTGACCGACATGGTCAAGGCGCTGGGCTGGGATTACGTAGAGGGTTTCCTGATCCAGGCCAAGGAGCGGCTGTGCCAGGCGCTGGGTGAGATGGCGCTCTATCGCATCGGCGCCACCAGCTTCGCCTACCTGGATCGATGCGATCGCTGGCAGGACCAGGCCGACCGAATCCGCCAGGCTTTCGCGGCCACGGTCGAGCATCAGGGCATTCCGCATCATCTGGAAGTCTCGGTGGGCATCGTGCCGCTGAGCCAGTGTCCGGATGCGGCCGAACTGGTGCCGTCGCTGCTGACGGCGGCTGACGTGGCGCGCGCGGACGGCCATCTGCAATGCCAGTATGAGCAGCCGCTGGGGCAGATGCAAAAGCACAGTTTCGAACTGCTCTCCTCGATTCCGGCAGCCTTGCTGAGCACCGACCAGCTGTGGCTGGAGTTCCAGCCCAAGGTGTCCCTGTCCACGGGCCGCTGCGCCGGTGTGGAAGCGCTGTTGCGCTGGCGTCATCCGATCCATGGGGTGATCTCGCCGGCCTTGTTCATCCCGCTGGCGGAAAAGACTGCGCTGATCCGCCAGGTGACGCTGTGGGTGCTGCAACGGGGCATCGAGCAGGCCACCGCCTGGGCGCGGCGTGGCGTGGCCATTCCGGTGGCCATCAATGTCTCGGCGCGCGACTTCGACAATGACGACTTGCTGCAGCTGTTGGGACGCTTGCTGGAGCAGCACCGCATTCCGGCCGGGCTGATCGAGATCGAGTTCACCGAGAGCGCGATGAGCCGCAATCCCGAAAAGCTCTATGGCCGCATCCAGGAAATCAAGCGGCTGGGGGTGAAGGTGGCCATCGATGACTTCGGTGCCGGCTTCAGCAACCTCAGTTATCTCAAGCATATTCCGGCCGATTACCTGAAGCTGGACCAGTCCTTCATCCTGCGCATGGAAAGCGACTACTCCGACCAGCAGATCGTCCCCTCGATGATCCACCTGGGCCAGCGGCTGGGCTTCGCGGTGGTGGCCGAAGGGGTGGAGAACGAAAAGACCCGGCGCATCCTGCAGCATCTGGGCTGTGACTTCGGGCAGGGCTTTGGCATTGCCCGGCCCATGAACGCCGCCGATTGCTGGGACTGGATCGGGGCGCGCCAGTAGCGGCGGCGTTGCAGCAGCACTGTCCGGTGTGCGCAGGATGGGCCGATAGGGCTTGTGGTGAGACTTTGTGAGGAGTATATTTCCGCACAGAAATATAAAACGGAGACGATCATGAATGCCAAACCGGCAATTCTGCTACTCCTGCTCCCCCTCATGTCTCTCCTGCTGCTGACCGGCTGTAGCCGCTCGCCCAAGGAGCAACTGGCCTACCAGCATGCCGAGGAGCAGTACCAGATCAACCAGCGCAATGCCCAGGCCTACCAGCAGCGAGGCGAAGTGGACGGCCGTATCGACCTGGCCAGCGGGCGACTGCGGGACTGAACGCCGCCGCCGTTGCCGACCCTGCCTCAGATGGCGGCCGATGCCGTGCGCTCGCTGAGCGCCTGCTCGCACATGGCGCGCAATCTCGCCAGATGGCCCTGCGAGATCTGCTCAAGCGCCTGCGCCTGGAACTGGCTGCACTGGGGATGTTCATGACCCAGCGTTTCGCACCAGTCGATCAGGTCGGATACCGCCCCGTCCGCAATCATCGCCAGGGCCGCCTGCAACAGCGCCTCGGGTGGCATGGCCACGACCTCGCCGACGCTGCCGCCGCTGCTGGCGCTGCTGGCGGTGCTTCCCAGCAATGGCAATTGCAGCAGTTGCGCGATCATCTCTTGCAGCTCGCTGAAGTTGACCGGCTTGAGCAGGCTGCCGTCAAAGCGCAGATCCCCGTCAAGCTCGACCTCGCAGGCATGCAGGGTGGCCGACAGCAGCAGCACCGGCACTTCCGGCAGCAGGCGGCGCGCCGCCTGCAACACGGCGCCGCCATGTACGCCGGGCAGCAGGTAGTCGGTCAGCACCAGTGCGGGGGCTTCCTGGTCCATGGTCAGCGCGGACAGGTGGGCGATGGCGGTTTCGCCATCGCCGAACACGCTCACCGCGAAGCCCAGGCTGCTCAACTGGTCTGACAGCAAGCGGGCGATTTCCGGACTGTCTTCCACCACCACCACCTGGCGGCCAGCGCCATCGATGAGTACGCGCGTACTGCTGTGCTCCTGCACGTGATGGCTGGCGATATCCTGTTCCGATCCCCGCTCGGCCGGCAGTTGCAGGTGCATGCGGGTGCCCATGCCTGGCTGGCTCTCCAGCACAATACTGCCGCCCATGCGCTGCACCCATAGCCTGACGATGGCCAGGCCCATGCCGATGCCGGGTTGCCGGCGGTCGGCGTCGGCGCGCTCGAAGGGTTCGAAGATGCGTGACTGGAACTGCGGCGCAATGCCGCATCCGGTATCACTGACCTCGATCTGCAGCGCGCCCTTGCCGGCGTCGGCGTGGTCGGCCTGCCACTGCACGTGCAGGCCGATGCGGCCCTCGCGGGTGTACTTGGCGGCGTTGTCCAGCAGATTGCCGAGGATGCGGTGCAGGCGCCGCGCATCCAGGGCCAGCACGGGCGGCAGGTCCGGGCTGATGTCCAGGGTGAAATGATTGTGCTGGCGCTGGGCCAGCACCTGGCCCTCCTGGGCGATCTCCTGAAGCAGGGCGTGCAGGTACAGCGGCGTCGGCTGCGGGGTGTCCAGCGGATCGCCGCGGGCATAGTCGATCAGGTCGTTGACCATGGTCAGCATGTGGCGGGCGCTGCGCATGATGATGCGGCCGTGTCCCGCATGCGGGCCGCCGCTGGCCTGGATCATGTCGGCAAAGCCGAGGATGGAGGTGAGCGGGGTGCGCAGGTCGTGGCTGATGCGGGTCAGGAAACCGCTCTTGGCCAGGTTGGCTTCGTCGGCCGCCTGCAGGGCCTGGCGCAGTTCCTGGGTGCGCGCGGCGACCGCCTTTTCCAGCTTGAGCTGTTCGCGCACGCGCAGGTAGAGCATGGTCCATTGCATCTGTTCGTGCTTGCGATGCAGGTCCACCGCGCGGCCGGTCACGATCACGCTGGTCATGCACAGCAGCCCGATCTGGAACAGCGCGGCAAAGCGCCAGTCCGGCAGCAGGTCGCCGTCGAACACGCCGTTGAGTTCCAGCATCTTCATCGACATCGCCAGCCAGGCCAGGGCAAAGGACAGCACCAGCATGCGCGCATTGTCCAGTCGCCGCCGCCAGGCGTGCAGCATCGAGGCCAGCCAGGCCAGGTAGGACAGCCCGGCGCTGGCGTTGGCGACCGGGGCGGCGTCGCGATAGTCGCCCAGCGCCGTCCACAAGGTCACTCCGCCCAGCGCCAGGATCATGCACCGGTACAGCGTCTTCCAGCGCCATAGCTGCTCCAGCTCCACCAGGCTCTGGCTCATGCGCAGGTAGATCAGCGTGGCCAGGCAACCCAGGGTGGCGGGAGCATGGACGATCCAGGGGCTGCCCGCTTCCAGCAGGTAGCGATACAGGTAGCCCTGGAAGGCGCAGATATAGGCCTGCGCCGTCACCAGCCAGGCCGCCATGAGCATGAGGCTGCGATCGCGCCAGACCAGCCCCTGCACCAGCGCATAGGCCGCCAGCAGCAGCGACAGGCCCAGGAGGAAGCCCTGGATCGCCAGTTCGCGACCTTCTTCCTGGCGCATCGCGGCGGGCTCCCACAGCGCCACGCTGATGTCGATGATGGAGTCGCTGGCCACGCGCAGCATGAACTGTCGCTCCTCGCCTGGGGCCAGCGTCACTGTAAAGAAGGGGCGCAAGGAACGCACGCTGCGCTGCCCGAGGGGAAAGCGGGTGCCGGCCTGCTGCATCTGCGCAGGCGCGCTGGCGTCGCCGCCATGGTCCGTGTCCAGCAGATGCAGCTGCACGTCTTCCAGGCGCGCCGAACCCAGCCCCAGCCAGCGGGTGACGGGCACCTCCGCCGCATTGCGCAGCGTACCGTACAGCCAGTAAGCCCCTTCGTCGTAGCCAAGCTTGAGCACACTCACGCCAACGGGACGCCAGTCCGGCTGCGCGCGCGCCTCCTGCACGCCCAGGTGGGCGCCGGGGTCATGCAGCAGCCACAGCGCAGACGTGATGGTGGCGGCCTCGCCCACTTGCGCGAAGTCGATGCTGAGCGCGCCCGCGCGCGGCGCATGCACAAGCCCGAGCGCCAATGTCAGCAGCAGAGCGCGCATCATCCGCAGCGCGGGTCCATGCGCCCGGCGCAGTTCCTGCGAGGCTGGCATGGCGGGATGTCAGCGGCGGAACTGGCTGGGCGGCATGCCGAAGCGCTCGCGGAACGCCGTGGAGAAATTGGCCGTATTGCTATACCCCAGCGCCAGTGCGATGGCGCCAATCTCCAGCGTGGTTTCCGAGAGCAGCCGGCGCGCTTCCCTCATGCGCTCTTCGCGCAGGAAGTCGAACACGGTCACGCCCGCGCAGTTCTTGAAGGCGCTGCTGAGCCGACGTGCATTGGTGCCCACCGCCGAGGCCAGGCCATTGAGGCTCAGGGTCTGGTCCAGCTTTTCCAGCATCAGCTTGCGGGCAGCCTGGAACAGCACCATGTCGAAGGTATTGGTCCCGTGCGGAATTTCCACACTCTCCGTGCTGGCCGAGGGCGCATTGCTGCGCGCCGCCGAGCGCAGATGGATGCACAACCTCAGTCGCACTTCCTCGAAGTCGAAGGGTTTGGTGATGTAGTCCACGGCGCCGGTGGAGAGTCCGGTGACCTTCTCTTCCGTGGTCGTGGCTGCAGAGAGGAAGATCACCGGAATATTGCGCGTGCTCGTATTGGCCTTGAGCAGGCGACAACTGGTCAGGCCGTCGTAGCCGGGCATGCGGATATCCATCAGGATCAGGTCCGGCCGCACGGTCTGGGCCTTGCGATAGCCATCCTGTCCATCGGTGCCGATGTAGAGGCGCACGCCATGGCGCAGCAGGAATCCCGAGAGCAGGGTGCGGTCGTCCTCGGCATCATCGACCACCAGGATGCGTTGGCCGGAGAGGGGGCCGGGGGGGAGGGGGGTGAGCGGTTTGTAGATCATTTTCTCCTCGTGATGTAGAGGAGAACGTTACCGCGAAAGACTAGTATGCCGACGAAAAAATAGTCTTGGAGCAAATATTTTTCCTGCCCTCAAAACTATCGGCCAGGTAGGCAAAAACCCGATGAGAAAGACAGCGAACTTTTACGAAAAACGTATCGTTGATGATATCCCGAAAAGGCCGCTGTCCGAGCCTCTCTGGTCTCTCACCCGGGCAGATAGTTTTGCTACATGAATCAGGGTCTTGGCCATGATCGCGATTAAGCTTTGTTCAAAGACAATAATTTTTCCCCGCTGCAAAAAAACTTGTCCAAACGGAATAAGACAAATTTTAAAAAATTAGATTTTTTGTCTAAATTTTCTGCCTGGCATCATCGTAAATGCGCTTCATTCAAGGAGCGTAGCGGTGCTGACGTTTTCGTGACATCAGTTTTTTGTTAGTCATTTTTCGCTTATCTCAATCATAGGGGAGGGATTGAATGGTTGCAGTGTTTCTGGTCGAGAGCGCTTCCAGGCGGCAGTGCAATGCGCCGCTGCGCGAATATCTGCGTGCGTACGGTCATACGTTGATCTCGTCGATGGAGAAGGGGGGCGGGCTCATGATGCCAGCGCGTGCGGGCGATATCGCTATCGTCGATATGGGACGAGCGGCTGGTCCCGCTTGCGAGGTGGTGCGCAGGCTGCGCGCGGTAAATGCGCGCATCGGCATCCTGCTCATTGCCGCGCCCGATGAATGCATAGCCAGTCGTATCCTCGGCCTGAACAGCGGTGCTGATTTCTGCGAGCCGATGCCGGTGCGGCTGGACATCCTGATGACTTACATCAACGTGATACTGCGTCGGTTGGTGCCGGGCGTCTGGCAGCTCGACTTGAAGGCGCGCACCTTGCGCACGCCCAGCAATGATGCATTGAAGGTCAATGAGAAGGAGATGGCCTTGCTTAGGCTCTTGGCGGCCAATTCGCATCACTTGGCCAGCCGCAGCGATATCGCTGGCGTCTTCGGGAAGCCCTATGTCGATTTCGATGAGCGCATGCTGGAAAAGATTGTCAGCCGGCTGCGTCGCAAGTGGCGCGAGAGCAAGCTGAGCAGCTTGCCGCTGCAGACCTTGCATGGAGAGGGCTATTACTTCAGCGAGCCTATCCAGGCCCGTTGAAGGGGGCGCCTATTGAAATCGTCGCGACCCTTAACAAGAATCGCCGCGCCTGGATCAGCCAGGGGCGGCGATTTCCTTGTTTCCTTATCCAGGCTCGGCGCAGCCACAGTTTCCTATGGCCAGCCCGGCCGGGTTTACCTGCCCCAGCTCAGCACCAGCGGATCCAGGCGGCGCGCCACGCGCAGCAGGCCTTCGCGCACCTTGGGGTGCAGCGGCGGCTGCGGATGGCGCAGCATGTCGGACTTGATCACGCCGCCTTCGAGCATGAGCGCCTTGCAGGCGGACAGGCCGCACTGGCGGTTTTCATAGTTGATCAGCGGCAGCCACTGCATGTAGAGCTCGGCGGCCTTCTCGATGTCGCCCGCGAAGTAGGCGTCGACGATCTTGCGGATACCGTCCGGATAGCCGCCGCCGGTCATGGCGCCGGTGGCGCCGGCGTCCAGGTCGGGGATCAGGGTGATGGCTTCTTCGCCATCCCATGGGCCGACCACGGCGTCGCCGCCCAGTTCGATCAGATCACGCAGCTTGGAGGCCGCGCCGGCGGTTTCGATCTTGAAGTAGGAGACCTGTTCGATTTCCTTGGCCATGCGGGCCAGGAAGGGCGCTGACAGGGGCGTGCCGGCCACCGGCGCATCCTGGATCATGATGGGGATGTCGATGGCGTCGGAGACGTGCTTGTAGAATTCGTAGATCTGTTTTTCCGGCACGCGGAAGGTGGCGCCGTGGTAGGGCGGCATCACCATCACCATGGCTGCGCCCGCATCCTGGGCGGCGCGGCTGCGCTCGGCGCAGATCTGGCTGCCGTAGTGGGTGGTGGTGACGATGACCGGCACGCGTCCGGCCACATGCTCCAGCACCGTGTTCTGTACCTGCACGCGTTCTTCGTCCGAGAGCACGAATTGCTCGGAGAAATTGGCCAGGATGCACAGGCCGTTGGAGCCGGCGTCGATCATGAAATCGATGGCGCGCTTCTGGCCTTCCAGGTCCAGCTTGCCGTTGGCGTCGAAGATGGTCGGGGCGACCGGGAATACGCCGCGGTAGAGAGGGGTGCTCATGGAGTCTCCTTGTTGGGGTTGTTGGCTGACGGTGAATATACGTCTGCCCCGATGGGCTGTATAGTGAAGACTTTCCATCATGTGATCGCTTTTTGGAATCACCCGCTCCCTCCATGTCATCCGCTCCCCGCCCGCAAAGTCTCAACAGCCTGCTGTCGCGCCTGCGCATGAAGCAGCTGCAATTGCTCATCGCCCTGGATGAGCACAAATCCCTGCACAAGGCTTCCAGCGCCCTGGCCATGACGCAGTCGGCGGCCAGCAAGTCGCTGGCCGAGCTGGAATCGATGCTGGATGCGCAACTGTTCGAGCGCACCAAGTCCGGCCTCATTGCCAATCCCTTCGGCCATTGCGTGATCCGTTATGCGCGCCTGATGGCTACCGACCTGGGTTCGCTGTGCGAAGAGATGGCCCAGATCCGTTCGGGGCAGGGCGGGCGCCTGGCCATCGGCGCGGTCATGGGGGCGGTGCCCGCGCTGATCGTGCCGGCGGTGGATGCCTTGCAGCGGCGCCATCCGGCGCTGAGCATCGAGATCGTGGAAGACACCAGCCTGCACATGCTGGACCTGCTCGACGAGGGCCATCTCGACCTGCTGGTGGCGCGCGCCAGCGTCTCGGCCCATCCCGGCAAGTACCATTACCAGAGCCTGTCGGAAGAGCCCTTGTCGGTGGTGGTATCGGCCGAGCATCCGCGGCCGCGCGGCAAGGAGCTGCAGCTGGCGGCGCTGGCCGGTTACCGCTGGATCACCTATCCCAGCCACATGCCCCTGCATGCGGTGCTGGAGCGGGAGATGGACCTGGCCGGGCTGTCCATGCCGGCCAATACCATCGCCACGGCCTCCACCTTCGTGACGGTGGCCTTGTTGCAGCAGGGGGCGGACATGGTATCCATCCTGCCGACGGCGGTGGCGGAGATGTTCGTGCAGCGCGGCATGCTGCGCATCCTGCCGGTGAAACTGCGGTCGATGTCGCAGACCATCGGCATCGTCACGCGCAAGGGCGGGCAATTGTCGGGGGCGGGACAGGCCTTTGTGCAATTGCTGCGCGAGGGCTTGGCATAGGGCGCAATCGCAGGCCGGGCCTGGGATTGTGGTAGAGTGCGCCTCCAACGAAACCTATTAGAGACAGAGACATCCGCCATGCCCGAACAGATACAGCGACGCAAGTTATACCAGGAAGTACTGGAACGCCTGATGAACCGTATCCACCAGGGTGAATTCCCGGCGGGGTCGCAGCTGCCTTCCGAGCGTGACCTGATGGAGCAATACGGCGTGGGTCGGCCGGCCGTACGCGAAGCCTTGCAGGCCATGGAGCGCTCCGGCTTCGTGGAGATCGCCCACGGCGAGCGTGCACGGGTGGTCGATCCCACTGCCGAGCGCCTGATCGCCCAGATCGCCGCCGGTGCGCAGCATCTGCTGCGGACCAAGCCGGACATGTTGCAGCATCTCAAGGAGGCGCGCGTCTTCCTGGAAACCAGCACCGCCCGCATGGCCGCCGCGCGCGCCACGCCAGAGCAGATCGAGCGCTTGCGCCAGACCGTGACGGTGCATCGCGCCTCGATGGTCGACCTGGGCGAGTTCATCGAACGCGACATGGCCTTCCACCGCGAGATTGCCGACATCAGCGGCAATCCCATCTTCCCCTCCATCGTCGAATCCCTGTTCCGCTGGGCCAGTGAGTTCTATACGCCCATGGTGCGTGCGCCGGGTGCGGAAGAGCTGACCCTGGCCGAACATACGCGCATCGTGGACGCCATCGCCGCTGGTGACGGCGACGCCGCCGCCGAGGCGATGCGCGTACACCTGGTGCGGGCCAATGAGCTGTATCGCAGGCTGGGGCAGCAATGACGGGTCGTTGATCCTCACCTCATTGGCCACCCGCTGGCGCGTCTCAACCCGACGCCAGCGCGGTGATGCGATAGACGCAACGTCGTCCCTCGGCCAGCAAGTGTTCCTCCCGGGTGATCTCGGCTTGCTCGCCCAGCACTTCTCCAAACAGTTGCAGCTCCGACCGGCAAAAGCCCTGGCAGCTCTGCGCCGCTGCGCAGATAGGGCAGTGGTCTTCGATGAGCAGCCATTGCTTTCCGTGTTTTTCCACCCGCGCCATGTAGCCTTCGGCGCTGCGCAATTCGGCCAGCTTTTCCAGCTTGCGCGGGAGCGAGTTCAGCCTGCCGCAGTGCTGCTGATACTCGGCGCGCATCTGCACTTCGCGCTGCTCGATCAGCTTGTCCAGGCCGGCCTGGCCAAACAGCTGGCGTATCGATCCTATCAATTGCACGGTCAGTTGCGCGTGCGTATCCGGAAAGCGGGCGTGGCCTGCCGCCGTGAGCTCCCAGTCCTGCCGCGGCCGCCCGGCGCGTGCGGCGGCGGCCTGGCGGCTTGCGATGAGGCCATCGCCCGCCAGTTTCTGTATCTGCTGGCGCGCCGCCTCGGCGCTCATCTCCAGCTCACCGGCCAGTTCGCTGGCCGAGGCCGGGCCGCGCGTCTTCAGGCGCAGCAGGATGCGGTCGGCGGTGCTGGGGCTGGCGGCAGTGGGGTTCTGTATCGCTTGATCGGGTCGCATATTTATCCAAGTGTTTACTTGTTTAATTGCGCGTTACGTTTTACCATGCGCTCAAATTAACCAAGAGTTTACTTGGATAATAGTCCGGCGCCGGACAAAAGTCGATCAGCATTTGCCCCCTCCAATCGTGAAGGAAACGCCATGACAACTTCTTCTTCCGCTCCGCCCGCCCAGCGTCAAGCTCAGCCCCAGCCCGCCAGCGTGGCCAGCTGGGGCGAACTGCTGGGCCGCCGCCATGGCTGGTGCGCCGTCGCCCTGACTGGCGGCGTGGCCATGCATGCGATCAACGTGCACATCGTCACGACCATCCTGCCCTCGGTGGTACGTGATATTGGCGGACTCGATTATTACGCCTGGAACGTGACCCTGTTCGTGGTGACATCGATCATCGGTTCGACCCTGACCGGCAAGCTGCTGGCGCGCCTGGGAGCGCGTGCGGCTTACCTGCTGGCGCTGGCGGTGTTCGGCGCAGGCGCGCTGGTGTGCGCGGGCGCAGGCAGCATGGGCTGGATGCTGGCGGGACGGGCGGTGCAGGGTGTCGGCGGCGGGTTGCTGGCCTCGCTGGGCTACGCCTTGATTCCGCTGGTCTTCGAGCAGCGCTTGTGGTCGCGCGCCATCGCCCTGGTGTCGGGGATGTGGGGCGTCTCAACGCTGTTGGGGCCGGCCGTGGGTGGGCTGTTTGCGGCAGGCGGGCATTGGCGGCTGGCTTTCTTCGCCTTGCTGCCCTTGCTGTTGCTGCAGTCCGTGCTGGTGGTGCGGCAGTTGGGCCCGGGCCGGGTGCGGGCGCAGTCCGATGCGGTGCAAGCCATGCCCTTGGGACGCATCTTCTTGCTGGCGCTGTCGGTCTTGCTGGTGGCGCTGGCGGCGCAGACCGGACAGGCCTGGAGTGCGCTTGCCTGCGTGCTGGGCGGCGCCGGACTGGGCGCATGGGTGGCGCGCATCGACCTGCGCCATCGCATCAGCCTGTTGCCACGCGATGGCTATCGGCTCTCCACGGTGATGGGCTGCGTCTTCGCCTGCATCTCCCTGCTGGTGATGGCCAGTTGCGTGGAGATCTTCGTGCCGTACTTCCTGCAGAGCCTGCACGGTTACGCACCACTGGCCGCCGGATATGCCGCCGCCGCCATGGCCGGCGGCTGGAGCGTGGGTTCGCTGGTGGGTTCCGGACGCAGTGCGCAGGCGGCTGCACGCATGATCCGCATGGGGCCTTGGCTGATGCTGCTGGGGCTGCTGGCCCTGGCGGCGCTGCTGCCGGCGAGCTTGCTGGCGGCGGGCGTGGTGGCCGATGTGCTGATCGTGCTGGCGCTGGCGGCTGCTGGCCTGGGCATTGGCGTGGGCTGGCCGCATCTGGTGGCGCGGGCCATGCAGGCGGCGCGTCCCGGTGAAGAGAACCTGACGTCCTCGGCCATCACCACCGTGCAGTTGTATGCGATGGCCATGGGCGCGGCCCTGGCCGGCCTGATCGCCAACCAGGCGGGCCTGGGCATGCCGGGCGGGGTGGACGGTGCGCGCCAGGCCGCCGGGGTGTTGTTTGCCGTGTTTGCCGTCGCGCCGGCCCTGGCCATCATGCTCACGCGCAGGCTGGCGGCGCGTGATTAAGCGTAGGAGGGAAGATGGAGCTGCCTGTGCCCATGAGCGAGATCGACTATCACCTGCTGGTGGCCGAGTTCGACATGCTGTGGTCGCGCCCGCCTGATGCGGCCCTGCGCGAGCGCATGGATCAGATGATGCGTTTGATCTCGGCGTTCGAAGAGAGTCGGCGGATCGCCTCTTCGGCCTGAGCCAGGGCGGCTTCGGGCAGGCGCAGGTGGAGGTACGCCAGGGTGTCGTGACGGCTGTCCAGCAGTTCGTATTTCTGCTGCGCCAGCCAGTGGCGCAACTGCGGCTCGGCCGAATAGACCACGCCGATCTCGAGCTCGGCCTGGGCCACGCGTTCGATGCGTTGCGCCTGTTTGAGGGCGCTGGCGATAGCGTCGGTATAGGCCCGCACCAGTCCGCCCGCGCCCAGCTTCACGCCGCCGAAATAGCGCACCACCATGGCCAGGACGCCATCGAGCTCATGGTGACGCAGTACTTCCAGCATGGGCCGGCCCGCGGTGCCGGAGGGTTCACCATCATCGGACATGCCGGACTGGCCGCCCGCCATCAGCGCCCAGCAGACGTGGGTGGCGCTGCGGTGGGCGTCGCGCATGCGGGCGATTTCCTGCATGGCGGCCTCGCGTCCGGGCACCGGCATGACGATGCCGATGAAGCGGCTCTTGCGGATCTCCAGTTCGATCTCCACACGCTGGGCGAGGGTGAAGGTGGCCATGGCGTGGTACCGTCAGGCCTGGTGGTCGGCGTTGCCCTTGAACAGGGCCAGTTCGGCGCGCAGGCCCTGGTTTTCTTCGGACAGCTGCGCCACGCGGGTTTGCAAGGCGCTGATCTCGCGGCGTAGCGTGGCGGTGAGTTCGTTTTCCTGGCCTTCCACCAAGGGGATGTGTGCGTCGCCGGCGCTGTCCTCGGCCTTGGGAGCGCGCGGCGTGCGGGTGGCGGCTTTCTGCTCGCGCACTTTCTTGGCGGCCTCGCGCAATTCCTTCTTGCCGCCGGCCACGGCGCTGACCTGTACTTCGCTGGGCAGGGTGGCCACGGCAGCGGCGGCATTGATGGAGATGGCGCCGCTGCGCACGGCCTGCACCAGTTCCGGTGCGGCGGTCTTGCGGATGCGGTCGATCTGGCCGATGGTGGCGCTGCTGATGCCGGCGGCGCGGGCGATGTCTTCGCGGGTCTTGATGCGGCCGGTGTTGTCGTCGGCATGCCAGGGATCATCCTGGGCCTGGGCCGCCTCGGCGGGGACGGCCGCGTCGCTGGCCGGGCTGTCTTCGCTGCTGCTGGCCTTGGCCGGCGTGGCTTCGGCCTTGGTGCGGGCGGCGATGATGTCGCGCTTGCGCAGGGCCAGCATGCCGCGCTGGAAATCGGAGACGCTGCGGCGGCCCAGCTGGTTGTCGATCATCCAGAGCAGCACGTCCTCCAGCGATTGGAAGCTGTCATTCTGGATGGTCTTGAAGGGCAGGTCGTACTTGCTGCAGATTTCGTAACGGTTGTGACCATCGATGAGCACCTCGCCCCAAAGCACCAACGCGTCGCGGCAGCCTTCGGCCAGCAGGCTGCGTTCCAGCGCGGCGTATTCGTTGGGAGTGAGCGGGTCGATGTACTGTTTCAGTTCTTCGTTGATGACGATATTCATGGTGGTGCCGTGCAAGACGATGCAAAACGATGCATAAGGAAGGCCTGGAGCCAGGCGGCGCATTCTACACCACTGGCATCTCGGACCCGGACACTGGCCGGGCTTGCAGTAGAATAGGGCGCTTCATTTCCCACCTGTCGTCTCATGCGCTTTCCCTTCCGTCTGGCTGCGGCCGCCCTTGCTAGCACTTTCTTCCTTTCCGCCTGCGGCACCTCTTCGTGGATGCCGGGCAGCAGTTCGCCCCGCGAGGGCGGTACGGCCACCTCCTCGACGGTGACGCCGGTCAGCCCGACGCCGCGCCGCCTCAAGATCGGCCTGGCCCTGGGCGGCGGCGCTGCGCGCGGCTTTGCCCACATCGGCGTGATCAAGGCGCTGGAGGCGCAGGGCGTGCAGGTGGATGTGGTGACCGGCACCAGCGCGGGCAGCCTGGTCGGTGCGCTCTATGCCGCCGGCAACGATGGTTTTGCCTTGCAGAAGCTGGCCCTGGCGATGGACGAGGCGGCCATCTCGGACTGGTCGGTGCCACTGTTCTCCAAGGTCAGCGGCGTCCTGAAGGGGGAGGGCGTGCAGAACTACGTCAACAAGGCCCTCAACAATGTCCCCATCGAGAAATTCAAGATTCCCTTTGGCGCAGTGGCCACTGATCTGCGCAGCGGCCAGCCCATCCTGTTCCAGCGCGGCAATGCCGGCATTGCGGTGCGGGCCTCGTCGGCAGTGCCGGGCGTGTTCCAGTCAGTGAAGATCGGTGACCACACCTATGTCGATGGCGGGCTGGTATCGCCGGTGCCGGTGCGCTTTGCGCGGCAGATGGGGGCGGACTTCGTGATTGCGGTCAACATCTCGGCCAATCCCGAGGCGCAGGCTGCCTCCAGCAGTTCGGTCGATGTGCTGCTGCAGACCTTTGCCATCATGGGCCAGACCATCAACCAGTATGAGCTCAAGAACGCCGACATCGTCCTGCAGCCCGGCCTGGGCGCGATGAAGGGCAGCGACTTCGCCAGCCGCAACGTGGCCATCATGGCTGGCGAGCAGGCGGCGCTGGCGGCCATGCCGGAGATCAAGCGCAAGCTCAAGGCCATGCAGATGGGTGAATGAGGGGCTTGGTGATGATGTTTTAGAAATAACAAAAAAGGCCGCTGATGATAGCGGCCTTTTTCGTTGAATTTGCTTGGTAAGCAGAACTCGGAATTGCGTAATTATTTACTTATTTGCTTTCTTCTTCGCCAGCGGCGATGCGGCGCGCACCGTTGAAGCGCTTCTTCCAGTAGGACTCGTCCATGCTCTCGATGCGCACCTGGCCGCCGGCCGAGGGGGAGTGGATGAACTTGCCGTCGCCCAGGTAGATGCCGACGTGCGAGAAGCCGCGGCGCAGGGTGTTGTAGAACACCAGGTCGCCGGGTTGCAGATTATCCTTGCCGATCTTTTCGCCCACGCGGCTGATTTCCAGCGAGGTGCGCGGCAGGTCGGTGCCCCATGCTTCCTTGAAGACGTAACGCACCAGGCCGCTGCAATCCAGGCCCGTATCGGGCGAATTGCCGCCGTAGCGATAATTGATGCCCAGCATGGCCAGGGCCTGGGTGGCCAGTTCGGAGGCGCGGTTGGTGATGTCTTGCAGGCGGGCGATCGCAAGATTGGTCTTGCTGATCAGTTGCTGGGCTTGCGGAGAAGTTGCCTGGGGAGGGGGAAGATCCTGCGCTGCCAGGGAAAGGTCAGCGGAATGAGCCGATGCACTGATCCAGAGGCCGGCTGCGAGCGCGCACGCGCGAGCGGTTTGTCGTCGGATTCGGTCAGATCGGCGTAGGGTCATCGGGATCCTCTCAAAATAGGATTGCGGGACTGTAAGGTAAATCTTACGTCTTGTCAAAAGCTGATTTCATGCCAGCTTGTCAAATTGAAATGATTTGTGGGGCAAAAGCGGGCTTCTCGCGGTCTTCTCCCTGTAAGTGTTTTTCCTACAGAGGCTGCAAAATTTTTTTTGGCTAAATTATTTGCGCTATTTGCACTACTTCCGGGATCAGCCTGTCGCGAGCTGGGGAGGGGCTTCTTCCTGGTGCTTTAAATGGTGCATTAAAAACTCTCACCGACGAGTTTGTCCTGGCGGGGTGTCAAAAAAGCGATCTGGCCGTACAATCAGCGTTCGATTTTTTATGCCTACCGGAGCAAACATGCAAACCAAACCGTTTCTGACGCTGGACGACGTGAAGAAGATCGCCGCCGGCGCCGAAGCCGAAGCCCGTGCCAACAACTGGAATGTGGTCATTTCCGTGGTCGACGATGGCGGCCACCTGCTGTGGCTGCAACGCATGGACGGCGCTGCTCCGATCTCCTCGCAGATCGCCCCGGCCAAGGCCCGCACCGCTGCGCTGGGTCGCCGTGAAAGCAAGATCTATGAAGACATGATCAACAACGGCCGTGTCTCCTTCCTCAGCGCCCCCGGCCTGGATGGCCTGCTCGAAGGCGGCGTGCCTGTCGTGGTCGACGGCCACTACGTGGGCGCCGTGGGCGTCTCGGGCGTGAAGTCCTCGGAAGACGTGCAGATCGCCAAGGCCGGTATCGCTGCCCTGGGCCTGTAATCTCCTCTTCGACGCCGGTGGGCTTGCCTGCCGGCGTTCCCGCGTTTTTGCAGCCATTTCGGTGCTTCTTGCGGTAACTTTCGGCGATCTACGATTTGCCGGAGGGACGCTCTTGCGCTATAATTGAGCGGTTTAGCCAATTTTATCCGCCGTAGCGCATACCCATTCCTCTTCCTCGTTCCTAACAGGCCCAGCCACGCTCCCGTACCGAATGAGTCGGAGTGTTCGCGCCGGTCGGTTGGCGCGCAAAGGTCTACCGGTCATCCAGCCGCGGCGGTAACAATCTCAGGAGTTACCCTTGCTGCCTCTTCTTTCCGGTCCCGCGATTCCGGCCGTCCTCGCGCTCGCAGACGGGTCTGTCTTCCAAGGTTTTTCCATCGGCGCCGCAGGCAACACCACCGGTGAGGTCGTGTTCAATACCGCGATGACCGGCTACCAGGAAATCCTGACCGACCCCAGCTACAGCCGCCAGATCGTCACCCTCACTTATCCGCACATCGGCAACACGGGCGTGAACCGTGAAGACGTCGAAGCTTCGCAGATCCACGCTGCCGGCCTGATCATCAAGGACCTGCCGCGCCTGCTGTCGAACTTCCGCAGCCAGCAATCCCTGTCGGATTACCTGAAGGAAGGCAACATCGTCTCCATCGCCGGCATCGATACCCGCAAGCTGACCCGCATCCTGCGCGAGAAGGGCGCGCAGAACGGCGCCATCGTGGCCGGTGAGGCGGACATCGCCGCGGCCACCGCCAAGGCACTGGAACTGGCGCGCGCCTTCCCGGGCCTGGCCGGCATGGACCTGGCCAAGGTGGTCTCCACCCAGAAGGCCTACAACTGGACCGAGACCGAATGGCGCCTGGGTCGCGGCTATGGTCAGCAGATCACCCCGAAATTCCACGTGGTCGCCTTCGACTACGGCGTCAAGTACAACATCCTGCGTATGCTGGCCGAGCGCGGCTGCAAGGTCACCGTGCTGCCGGCGCAAGCCACCGCTGCCGAGGCGCTGGCCCTGAATCCGGACGGCATCTTCCTCTCCAACGGTCCTGGCGATCCGGAACCTTGTGATTACGCCATCGCCGCTTCCAAGGAACTGATCGAGCGCGGCATCCCGACCTTCGGCATCTGCCTGGGTCACCAGATCATGGCCCTGGCCTCGGGCGCCAAGACCCTGAAGATGAAGTTCGGCCACCACGGCGCCAACCACCCGGTGCAAGACCTGGATAGCAAGCAGGTGATGATCACCTCGCAGAACCACGGTTTCGCCGTGGATCAGGCGACCCTCCCGGCCAACTGCCGCGTGACCCATGTCTCGCTCTTCGACGGTTCGCTGCAAGGCTTCGAGCGCACCGACAAACCTGCTTTCTGCTTCCAGGGCCACCCCGAAGCATCCCCTGGACCGCATGACATCGCTCCCCTGTTCGACAAGTTCGTGGCGATGATGGAGAAGAAACAAAATGCCTAAGCGTACTGACATCAAAAGCATCCTGATCATTGGCGCTGGCCCGATCATCATCGGCCAGGCCTGCGAATTCGACTATTCCGGCGCCCAGGCCTGCAAGGCCCTGCGTGAAGAAGGTTTCAAGGTCATCCTGGTCAACAGCAACCCGGCCACCATCATGACCGACCCGGAAATGGCCGACGCCACCTACATCGAGCCGATCACCTGGCAAGCGGTGGAACGCATCATCGCCAAGGAAAAGCCGGACGCCATCCTGCCGACCATGGGCGGCCAGACCGCGCTGAACTGCGCACTGGACCTGCATCGCCACGGCGTGCTAGAGAAGTACAAGGTCGAACTGATCGGCGCCACCCCGGAAGCCATCGACAAGGCCGAGGACCGCTCCAAGTTCAAGGAAGCGATGACCAAGATCGGCCTGGGTTCGGCCCGCTCCGGCGTGTCGCACACGATGGAAGAATCGTGGGCGGTGCAGAAGACCATCGGCTTCCCGGTCATCATCCGTCCGTCCTTCACCATGGGCGGCACCGGCGGTGGCATCGCCTACAACGCCGAGGAATTCGAGACCATCTGCAAGCGCGGCCTGGAGGCTTCGCCGACGTCCGAACTGCTGATCGAGGAGTCGCTGATCGGCTGGAAGGAATACGAAATGGAAGTGGTCCGCGACAAGGCGGACAACTGCATCATCGTCTGCTCCATCGAAAACCTGGACCCGATGGGCGTGCACACCGGCGACTCCATCACGGTGGCGCCCGCACAGACGCTGACCGACAAGGAATACCAGATCATGCGTAACGCCTCGCTGGCGGTGCTGCGTGAAATCGGTGTGGATACCGGCGGCTCCAACGTGCAGTTCTCGGTCAACCCGGCCGATGGTCGCATGATCGTCATCGAAATGAACCCGCGCGTCTCGCGTTCCTCGGCGCTGGCCTCCAAGGCCACCGGCTTCCCGATCGCCAAGATCGCCGCCAAGCTGGCCGTGGGCTTCACGCTCGATGAACTGCGCAATGAGATCACCGGCGGTGCCACCCCGGCGTCCTTCGAGCCGTCCATCGACTACGTCGTGACCAAGATCCCGCGCTTCACCTTCGAGAAATTCCCGCAGGCGGACAAGCACCTGACCACCCAGATGAAGTCCGTGGGTGAGGTGATGGCCATCGGCCGTACCTTCCAGGAATCCTTCCAGAAAGCCCTGCGTGGCCTGGAAGTGGGCGTGGACGGCATGAACGAAAAGACCACCGACCGCGAACTGATCGAGAAGGAACTGGGCGAACCCGGTCCGGACCGCATCTGGTACGTGGGCGATGCCTTTGCCCAAGGCTTCTCGTTGGAAGAAGTGCACGGCCTGACGCACATCGACCCGTGGTTCCTGTCGCAGATCAAGGAGATCGTCGACATCGAACTGTGGCTGGAAAAGGATGTGGCGCTGGAGTCGCTGGACAAGGCCACCCTGTTCCAGCTGAAGCAGAAGGGTTTCTCGGATCGCCGCCTGGCCAAGCTGTTGAAGACCACTGACACCGCCGTGCGCGAGCAGCGCAAGAAGCTGGGCGTGCGTCCGGTCTTCAAGCGCGTCGATACCTGTGCGGGCGAGTTCTCGACCGATACCGCCTACATGTATTCGACCTATGACGAAGAGTGCGAATCCAACCCGACCGACAAGAAGAAGATCATGGTGCTGGGCGGTGGTCCGAACCGTATCGGCCAGGGCATCGAGTTCGACTACTGCTGCGTGCATGCGGCGCTGGCCATGCGTGACGATGGCTACGAAACCATCATGGTCAACTGCAACCCGGAAACCGTCTCGACCGACTACGACACCTCCGACCGCCTGTACTTCGAACCGGTGACGCTGGAAGACGTGCTGGAAATCGTCGACAAGGAAAAGCCGGTCGGCGTGATCGTCCAGTACGGCGGCCAGACCCCGCTGAAGCTGGCGCTGGACCTGGAAGCCAATGGCGTGCCCATCGTCGGCACGTCGCCCGACATGATCGACGCCGCCGAAGACCGCGAGCGTTTCCAGAAGCTGCTGCAGGACCTGGGCCTGCGCCAGCCGCCCAACCGTACCGCCCGTACCGAAGCCGACGCGCTGCAACTGGCGCAGGAAATCGGTTATCCGCTGGTGGTGCGCCCGTCCTATGTGCTGGGTGGCCGCGCCATGGAAATCGTCCACGAGCAGCGTGACCTGGAGCGTTACATGCGCGAAGCCGTCAAGGTCTCGCATGATTCGCCGGTGTTGCTGGACCGCTTCCTGAACGATGCCATCGAAGTGGACGTGGATTGCCTCTCCGACGGAGAGCGCACCTTCATCGGCGGCGTGATGGAACACATCGAACAAGCCGGCGTGCACTCGGGCGACTCGGCCTGCTCGCTGCCGCCGTATTCGCTGTCCAAGGACACCATCGAAGAACTGAAGCGCCAGACCGCACTGATGGCCAAGGGCCTGAACGTGGTCGGCCTGATGAACGTGCAGTTCGCCATCCAGCAAAGCGAAGTCGATGGCAAGACTGTCGATACCGTCTTCGTGCTGGAAGTGAACCCGCGCGCCTCGCGTACCGTGCCCTTCGTCTCCAAGGCCACCGGCCTGCAACTGGCCAAGATCGCAGCGCGCTGCATGGTCGGCCAGTCGCTGGACAGCCAGGGCATCAAGAACGAAGTGGTGCCGCCTTACTACAGCGTCAAGGAAGCCGTATTCCCGTTCGTGAAGTTCCCGGGTGTGGATACCATCCTCGGCCCCGAGATGAAGTCCACCGGCGAAGTCATGGGGGTGGGCAAGACCTTCGGCGAAGCCTTCGTGAAGTCGCAGATGGGCGCCGGCGTGAAGCTGCCGAAGTCGGGCAAGGTCTTCCTGTCGGTGAAGAACAGCGACAAGCCGCGTGCCGTGCAAGTGGCGCGCGACCTGGTGGCGCTGGGCTTCTCGATCGTCGCGACCAAAGGTACGGCTGCCGCCATCAGCGCTGCCGGCATCCCGGTGGCCACCGTCAACAAGGTGGTGGAAGGCCGTCCGCACATCGTGGACATGGTCAAGAACAACGAGATCGCCCTGGTGGTCAACACCGTGGAAGAAAAGCGCAACGCCATTGCCGACTCCGGAGCCATCCGTACCTCGGCCCTGGCCGCCCGCGTGACCACCTTCACCACCATCGCCGGTGCTGAAGCGGCAGTGGAAGGTATGCGCCATCTGGAGTCCTTGGACGTCTACGATTTACAAGGCCTGCATAAAGCTATACACTAAACCCACAACACGTTACTTTGTCGGCTGTATCTGACGCCGGCAAGCGCAGAGGGCATCTGAGCAATCGATGCCCTCTCTGACTTTTGGACGACACCCTGCGGCCACAACATGTTCAATGTTGCAGGGCAGATCCGTCCGGGGACGCTAAGGACATGACGCCACCGTGCCGCCGTTACAACGGCACCCGCTTGGCGTCATGTCCTTAGCGGCTCTGAGTCAGGAGCGCGTGTTGTTGAAGAGCTGACGGAATCCTGCAGCAACGGTCCGCCTACCAGCCAGAATGTTCCCGCAAAGACGATGCTTGTCCGCCAGGTTGGCGGCGACGCTGTCCTTTTGCGTGTTCGCTGGCCTGCGGACCTTGGATGCGTCCTCCGTGTAACCCTAACCTTGAGCAAGAGACTTATGAGCACAGTTCCCCTTACCAAGCGTGGCGCCGAACTTCTGAAGGAAGAATTGCACCGTTTGAAAACCAAAGACCGTCCGGAAGTCATCAATGCGATCGCCGAAGCGCGCGCGCAGGGCGATTTGTCGGAAAACGCCGAATATGAGTCGGCCAAGGAGCGCCAGGCCTTCATCGAAGGCCGCATCGCTGACCTGGAAGGCAAGCTGGGCGCGGCCCAGATCGTCGATCCGGCCGAACTGAACGCCGAAGGCCGCGTGGTCTTCGCCTCCACCGTGGACCTGGAAAACCTGGACAGCGGCGAGAAGGTGACCTACCAGATCGTCGGCCTGGACGAAGCCGACATCAAGGAATCCAAGGTCTCCGTGACCTCGCCCATCGCCCGCGCCCTGATCGGCAAGAGCGCTGGCGACGTGGTGGCGGTGGAAGCCCCGTCGGGTCTGAAGGAATACGAGATCCTGGAAGTGCGCTACGTCTGACGTAGCATCGGCGGCCTGCCTGCCCTCAAGGCGGGGCAGGCTGCCGCAGCGATCCCTCCGGCAAGGAGGTGATCAGGCTGCAAACTCCGACGAGCCGGAAATGAAAATGCCCGCATCAGCGGGCATTCTGTTTTTTGGGCCGCAGCACGCTGCCGCCCGTTGGGCGAACCTCAATCAGCCGAGCGACTTCTTGGTGCTGCGCTGGCGCGGCTTGGCCTTCTTGACCAGGCCACCGGCGGTGATGCGCTCGTTGCCCTTGAGCATGACCTTGCTCACCGAGGGACGCTTGGTGGCATGCGACTTGACGATGGTCACTTCGCGCAGGCCGCCCTTGGCGCCGGCAGCGGCTTTCTTGCCCTCGTCCTTCTGCGGGCGATACAGCACCAGCAGCTTGCCGATGTGTTGCACCGGAGCAGCCTTGAGCTCGGCGCAGATGGTTTCGTAGATCGCGATGCGGGCTTCGCGGTCGTCGCCGAAGACGCGTACCTTGATCAGGCCGTGGGCGTTCAGGCTCTTGTCGATTTCCTTCATCACGGATTCGGACAGGCCGCTTTCGCCAACCATCACGACGGGGTTCAAGCCATGGGCCTGGGCGCGCAGTTCGCTGCGCTCGGCGGGAGTCAATGTCAACATGGGAGTGCAGGGTCGGGACGGTGTCTCGGCGGCGCCAAGTTGTCCCTCAATGAGATAAAACCAGTATTCTACGCGAATGGCAAAGAACAAACTGAACAAAAACTGGTTACACGACCATATCAACGACCCTTATGTGAAGCTTGCGCAGAAGGAGGGCTATCGTGCGCGCGCCGCCTACAAACTCAAGGAAATCGACGAGGAAGAACGCCTCATCAAGCCCGGCCAGGTGATCGTCGATCTCGGCTGCACCCCCGGCAGCTGGTGCCAGTACGTGCGCAACAAGCTGGCCGGCGCCGAGGGCGGAGGCATCCACGGCACCATCATCGGCCTGGACATCCTGCCAATGGACCCGATTGCCGACGTCCACTATATTCAAGGCGACTTCCGCGAGGACGAGCCGGTGCGCCAGCTGGAAGCCGTGCTGGACGGGCGCAAGGCCGACCTGGTGCTGTCCGACATGGCGCCCAACCTGTCTGGCGTGGCCATTGCCGACGCCGCCCGGGTGGAGTACCTGATCGACCTGGCCATCGATTTTGCCCAGCTGCACATGAAACCTGGCGGCTCCTTGCTGGTCAAGTGTTTCAACGGGACTGGCTACAACGAGCTGGTGCATAAATTCCGGGCCGAATTCAAGACCGTGATGTCAAAAAAGCCCAAGGCCAGTCGCGATAAGTCGTCGGAAATCTTTCTACTAGGGAAAATCCTGAAAAATCCTCGCAGCTAAATCGGTTAAAGTTGATGCGAAACAGCGTCAGAAGCTCGGTTTGAGCGCAAAATCTGCCAGATTTCTCTTCAGATGCTGCGTTTTCCCGACTTGTTTTGCCTGATTTCAGCCTCATATCGATTTTCAGGAATCGTCTGATTGCCTCTACCGGCTGTCCAGGACTGCTGATGGCGAAATGACAAGCCTGCCTCCAGAGGTGGCTCGCGCGATGTTGCGTTGCGTGAGCGCACGCCGGGAGCAGGGCGGACGGCGGTTTTCTGTGTAAGGGTGTTTGAATCCGGGTAAAATCGGAGCATACAAAGGCAACGTGGCGCCCAGGCGTCGGAGGAGTTCCAGTGAACAATATGTTTTCCAAGGCTGCCATCTGGGTAGTCATCGCGCTCGTGCTGTTTATGGTGTTCAAGCAGTTCGACAGCCGCAGCATGGCGACCAACGCCAAGGCGATCGCGTATTCCGACTTCATCTCCGAGGTCAAGGCAGGCCATATCAAGGATGCGACCATCGAGGATCGCACCATCGTGGCCACCACCCAGGATGGCACCAAGGTCAAGACCGCAGCGACCTATCTGGACCGCGGCCTGGTCGGCGACCTGCTCAACAATGGCGTCAAGTTCGACGTCAAGCAGCCGGAAGAGCAGTCCTTCCTCTCGCAAGTCTTCATTTCGTGGTTCCCGATGCTGTTGTTGATCGGCGTCTGGATCTTCTTCATGCGCCAGATGCAGGGTGGCGGCAAGGGCGGGGCGTTCTCCTTTGGCAAGTCCAAGGCGCGCATGCTCGATGAAAACAGCAATTCCGTCACCTTCGCTGACGTCGCCGGCTGCGACGAAGCCAAGGAAGAAGTGCAGGAGCTGGTCGAGTTCCTGCGCGACCCCACCAAGTTCCAGAAGCTGGGCGGCCGCATTCCCCACGGCGTGCTGATGGTCGGCCCCCCGGGTACCGGTAAGACCCTGCTGGCGCGCGCCATCGCTGGCGAAGCCAAGGTGCCGTTCTTCACCATTTCCGGTTCGGACTTCGTGGAAATGTTCGTCGGCGTGGGCGCTTCCCGTGTCCGCGATATGTTCGAGAACGCCAAGAAGCACGCTCCCTGCATCATCTTCATCGACGAAATCGACGCCGTCGGCCGCCATCGTGGCGCCGGCATGGGCGGCGGCAATGACGAACGCGAACAGACCCTGAACCAGATGCTGGTGGAGATGGACGGCTTCGAAGCCAACTCCGGCGTCATCGTGATCGCCGCCACCAACCGCGCCGACGTGCTGGACAAGGCGCTGCTGCGTCCGGGTCGCTTCGACCGCCAGGTGATGGTCGGCCTGCCCGACATCCGTGGCCGCGAACAGATCCTGTACGTCCACATGCGCAAGGTGCCCATCGCGCCTGACGTCAAGGCCGACATCCTGGCCCGTGGCACCCCGGGCTTCTCCGGCGCCGACCTGGCCAACCTGGTCAACGAAGCCGCCCTGTTCGCCGCCCGCCGCAACAAGCGCCTGGTCGAGATGCAGGACTTCGAGGACGCCAAGGACAAGATCGTCATGGGTCCGGAACGCAAGTCGGCCGTGATGCGCGAGGAAGAACGCCGCAACACCGCCTACCACGAGTCCGGCCACGCTGTCGTCGCCAAGCTGCTGCCCAAGGCCGACCCGGTCCACAAGGTCACCATCATGCCGCGTGGCTACGCCCTGGGCCTGACCTGGCAACTGCCGGAACATGACCGCGTGAACATGTACAAGGACAAGATGCTGGAAGAGATCTCTATCCTCTTCGGTGGCCGTATCGCTGAAGAAATCTTCATGCACCAGATGTCCACCGGCGCTTCCAACGACTTCGAGCGCGCCACCAAGCTGGCCCGCGCCATGGTCACCCGCTACGGTATGTCGGTTACCCTCGGCACCATGGTGTATGAAGATTCGGAGCAGGACGCCTACTTTGGCCGCATGTCCTCCAAGACCGTCTCCGAAGCCACGCAGCAAAAGGTGGACGCTGAAATCCGCAGCATCCTGGACGAGCAATACGCCCTGGCCCGTCGCCTGCTGGAAGAGCATCGCGACAAGGTCGACGTGATGGCCAAGGCCCTGCTGGAATGGGAAACCCTGGACGCCGACCAGGTCAACGACATCATGAACGGCGACGAACCGCGTCCGCCGCGCAATGGCGTGCCGGCCAAGAAGTCGCCTTCGGACAACAACCGTTCCGGCGATGTCTCGCCCAACGCCACGGCCCCGGCCTGATGACGATGGCAGACGTACTGTAGCAAGGAAGGTGAGGAGCGATCCTCACCTTTTTTCTTTTTTGGCTCTGATCAAAAAGACAAGATGAGGCGGTGTATCATGCATCGCCTGGCGTCCTGCCAAGGACGCGCAGCAAAAGTTTTCCGCACCACCACACAAGCAAGATGACGCAAGCATTCCTCAAATGCGGCAGGTTCCGCCTGTCGGTACAGCAAGGCCGTCGCCCCCTGGTGATGGGCATCCTCAATGTCACGCCGGACTCCTTTTCGGATGGCGGCCGTCACCAACGCCTGGACATGGCCCTGACCCATGCCGAGCAGATGATCGCCGATGGCGTGGACATCATCGATATCGGCGGCGAATCGACCCGCCCCGGCATCGCTCCGCTGTCGCTGGAAGAGGAGCTGGAACGCGTGCTACCGGTGATCTACGCCCTGCGCGACTGTGGCAAACCGCTCTCGCTGGATACCTACAAGCCCGCCGTCATGCGGGAAGCGCTGCTGGCCGAGGTGGACATGATCAATGACATCAACGGTTTTCGCGCAGAAGGCGCCATCGAGGCGGTCAGGGACAGCGAAGCCGGGCTCTGCGTGATGCACATGCAGGGCCAGCCGCAGACCATGCAGCAGGCGCCGCAGTACCATGACGTGGTCGGTGAGGTCGAGGCTTTCCTGCAACGACAGGTGGACCTGATGCGCCAGGCCGGTATTGCCCGCGAGCGTATTTGTATTGATCCCGGTTTTGGCTTTGGCAAGACTGTGGAGCATAATCTCGCCTTGCTGAAGAATACCCGTCGCCTGATCCGGCAACTGGGTTTGCCGTTGTTGGCGGGAATGTCGCGCAAATCGATGATCGGCGCGGTGACCGGCAAGCCGCTGGAGCGGCGCATGGCCGGCAGCATCGGCGCGGCGCTGGTGGCCGCCCAGCAGGGCGCGATGATCATCCGGGTGCATGACGTGGCCGAGACGGTCGATGCCCTCACCATGTGGCAGGCCGGACGGGAAGACGCCTGAGCGAGCCAGCAGGCAAGAGCATTTAGGGATGATGCGGTCGCAGGGGCCGCTTCATGGGAGAAGGACCGTGGGGGACACAGGTCCGCCAGACAAAAGGAAAAAGGAAAAGGACAGACATGGCAGCAAAGTATTTCGGCACCGATGGCGTGCGTGGCCGCGTGGGTGTGGCGCCCATCACTCCGGATTTCGTCATGCGCCTGGGCTATGCCGCGGGCAAGGTGCTGGCCAAGGCCAAGGATGGCATGACCCGCCCCACGGTCCTGATCGGCAAGGACACCCGTATCTCCGGCTACATGCTGGAAGCCGCGCTGGAAGCCGGTTTTGCCGCTGCCGGCGTGGACGTCTGGCTGGCCGGTCCGCTGCCTACGCCGGCCGTGGCCTATCTGACGCGCGCGCTGCGCCTCTCGGCGGGCGTGGTGATTTCGGCGTCGCACAATCCCTACCACGACAATGGCATCAAGTTCTTCTCGGCCAGCGGCAACAAGCTGCCGGACTCGGTCGAGGCCGATATCGAGGCCGCGCTTGAACAGCCCATGGATTGCGTGCCCTCCGAGAAGCTGGGCAAGGCCCGCCGCCTGTCGGACGCGCCCGGCCGCTACATCGAATTCTGCAAGAGCACCTTCCCCAACGCCATGAACCTGCGTGGCATGCGCCTGGTGGTCGATTGCGCCCATGGCGCCGCCTACAACATCGCCCCGCACGTGTTCCACGAGCTGGGCGCCGAGGTCATCACCATCGGCAACCAGCCGGATGGCCTGAACATCAATGAAGACTGTGGCGCCACAGCACCCAAGACCTTGGTGGCCTCGGTGCGTGAATACCGCGCTGACCTGGGCATTGCCCTCGATGGTGATGCCGACCGGCTCATCATGGTCGATGGCGAAGGCCGTATCTACAACGGCGACGAGCTGCTGTACCTGATGGTCAAGGATCGCCTGGCCACAGGCCCGGTGCATGGCGCAGTCGGCACACTGATGACCAACATGGCGCTGGAAGTGGCCTTCAAGAAGATGGGTGTGCCCTTCGAGCGCGCCAAGGTGGGCGACCGCTATGTGCTGGAAGTCCTGCAGGAAAAGGGCTGGGTGCTGGGCGGCGAAGGCTCCGGCCACCTGCTCGCGCTGGACAAGCACACCACCGGCGACGGCATCGTCTCGGCCTTGCAGGTGCTGTCGGCCTTGAAGCGCAGCGGCAAGACCTTGGCCGAGCTGACGTCCGATATTTCCATGTATCCTCAGTCGCTGGTCAATGTGAAGATTCCCGCTGGCTACGACTGGAAATCCAATACCGCGCTGCAAGCCGAGAAGGCTGCCGTGGAAGAGGAACTGGGCGAACGCGGCCGCGTATTGTTGCGCCCCTCCGGCACCGAGCCGCTGATCCGCGTGATGGTGGAAGCACAGCAGGCCGACCTGGCGCGCAGCATGGCGCAGCGCATTGCGGCCAAGGTGCTTTGAGCCCGGTCTTGTTCAGTATTCAGTGTTGCGGATAGAAGGACGATGTCAAAAGAGTTACCCCACATCCTGATGGTCGAGGACGAACCCAGCATCGCGGAGCTGTTGCGCTTCACGATGCAGGGGGCGGGCTTCGCCACCACCATCGCCACCGACGTGGCCCAGGCGAGGAAGCATATCGCCGAGTCGCTGCCCCATGTGGTGTTGCTGGACTGGATGTTGCCCGACAGTTCCGGCCTGGTCTTGTTGAACGAATTACGGCGCGACCAGCGTACCGCCAGCCTGCCGGTGATCATGCTGACCGCCAAGGGCATGGAAGAGGACAAGGTCAAGGGCTTGAACGAAGGCGCGGATGACTATGTGACCAAGCCGTTCTCGCCCAAGGAACTGGTGGCACGGGTGCAGGCGCTGTTGCGTCGCAAGGCGCCGGAGATCGGCAGCCAGGCGCTGAAGTATCGCGACATCAGCATCGACGTCGAGCGGCGCCAGGTCTCGGTGGCCGACAAGCCGGTGTTGCTGGACCAGGCCGAGTTCAAGCTGTTGCGCTACCTGGTGGCGCATCCGGAGCGGATCTTCTCGCGCGCCCAACTGCTGGACAAGGTCTGGGGCGACCATACCTTCATCGAAGAGCGCACCGTGGATGTCCATATCATGCGCCTGCGCAAGTCGCTGGGCGACCTGGCCCACTATGTGCAGACGGTGCGCGGCATGGGCTACAAGCTCAGCGCCGAACAGTAAGGGAATAAGCGAGTAAGAGAGTAAGCGCACCCGCGCACACCACCGTCACCAAGGCGATCCAGCGGATCGCCTTTTTTTACGCTCATGCCACCAGGATGTTCAATCCAGCGGCACGCTGCGATAGCGGTTCACTTCCGCAGCCGATACCAGGCCGCCTTGGTTGCCCCAGCTGTTGCGCACGTAGGAGACCACTGCGGCCACCTCCTGGTCACTCAATTGCGGACCGAAGGGCGGCATGCCAAAGGGGTAGGGGTTGCCCGCCGTGGAGGGCGGGAAGCCGCCATTGAGCACGGCCCGGACGGCGTTGGCCGGGTGCGGGCCGGCAATGGCCCGGTTGCCTGCCAGCGGCGGGTAGTCGGGCGCGCTGCCCTGGCCCTTGCCGCCATGGCAGTCCACGCATAGGGTGCCATAGAGCTGCTTGCCTTGCTTCATGATGCGCTCGGCCTCGGCGGGTTCTACCGACGCAGGGCGCGCCGCGTCGTCCGCAGCGCTGGCCGGCAGGGATTTCAGATAAACCGCCATGGCGCTGACATCCGCATCGTTCAGGTACTGGAGGCTGCGACCGACGATTTCCGACATCGGGCCCAGCGTCACTGCATGGGGAGACACACCCGTCTTGAGCAGGGCGGCGATATCCGCAGTACTCCAGTCTTGCAGGCCGTCCGCTCCTCCGTGCAAGGGCGGCGCATACCATTGCAGCGCCGGGATCACGCCCCCCGCCAGCGCCAGCGGCTCAATGCTTGCGCCCAGCCGGTTGCGTGCGCTATGGCAAGCGCTGCAATGGCCCGCGCCTTGCACCAGATAGGCGCCGCGATTCCATTGGGCATCCTGGCGGGGATCGGGCTGGTAGCTTTGCGGCGTGAAGTAGAGTGCGCGCCATAGTCCCAGCAGCATGCGCTGGTCGTAGGGAAAACGCAGCGTATGGGCTTGGTTGGCGCGTGCCACGGGCGGCAGGCTTTGCAGGTAGGCGAACAGCGCATCGCTGTCTGCGCGGCTCAAGCGGGTATAGCTGGTATAGGGGAAGGCCGGGTACAGGAACTGTCCCTCCTTGCCGCGTCCGTGATGCAGGGCGCGCCAGAAGTCGTCGGCGCTCCATTGGCCGATCCCGGTAGTTTTGTCGGGAGTGATGTTGCTGGTGTAGAGGGTGCCGAAGGGCGAGGCAATGGCGCGGCCGCCAGCGTAGGGTGCGCCGCCGCGTGCGGTATGGCAGGCCATGCAGTTGCCGGCGCGCGCCAGGTATTGCCCTTGCGCCAATTGGCGCGTGGGGTCGGGGGCGGGAGTGGCTGCGCCGCGCTCTTCCGGGCCTAGCCATTGCCAGCCGATGACGGCGGCGGGCAGGGCGATCAGCAGTGCGGCAAGGACGCCCAGGCTCTTGAAGAAGTGTGTGCGTTTCATCGCTGCACTCCCGACTGCGGCTGGCTGCCACATTGCTGCGGCAGTGGCGAGGGCAACGCGGGTGCTGGTGCGTAGTCCGCCGGCACGGCCTGGGCGCTGAGCCAGCTGCTGGCCGCATTGATTTCTTCGGGGCTGAGCGCACGCGCGACGGCGGCCATGCAGTCAGGCGTCTTTGCCGTGCGGTCGCCGTTGCGCCAAGCGCCCAACTGGGCATTGATGTAGTCGCGCGGCAGGCCCAGCAATCCGGGGATGCCAGGTTGGACGCCACCCAGGCTGGGCGCATGGCAGGCGGCGCAGGCCGGCAGGCGTCGTTGCGGATCGCCTTCCGTGACCAGGCGGCGACCGCGCTCCAGCACGGTGGCGCTGGCCTCATTCGACGCCGGCGGCGGATAGGGGGGATGCTGGTCAGCGAAGAAGCGCGCAATCTGCTGCAGATAATCGTCCGACAGGTTGGCCAGCAGGTAATTCATCATCGGATAGCGCCGCTGGCCATCGCGGAAGCTCTGCAATTGATTCAGGAGGTAGGCCTCAGGCTTGCCCGCGATGCGGGGATAGTAGCCATCTGCGGTGGCGCGCCCTTGCTTGCCATGACAGGCGGTACAGGCCGCCATGCGTTCGGCCATGCCCGCAATGGCAGCCGGAGCAGCCGGCGCGGCCTCCGGGGCCGCTGCCGCCGCCAGGCTGCATGCCATCCCCACCCCTATTGCCAGGACGATGGCTGCCGTCCCCTTCACTTTGTTATTGAGCAAGCGCATGGATCTATTGTAGTCCAAGCCTTGCCCCTGCTTGCAGCTTTGCAAGCCTGGACGCAGCAGCTACAATAGCGGCCTTGCTGCCCCCGTAGCTCAGTGGATAGAGCGATCCCCTCCTAAAGACAATTGGGCAGCGGCTGCCGAAAGGCGCCGCGTGAATGGAGTCAAATTCGGTGAACCCTGACAGCGCCTGGTCCCTGTGACTGCGCGGCTGCTGGCAATACCGAGCCAAGCCGGTCTCCGAGATGGATGGAAACCGGAAGGTGTAGAGACTAGACGGCTCCGGCCTGCAGGCATGTGCGGTATCAGGCACAGGCCCATGGCCAAGGTATAGTCCAGACCACAAACGTTCTCCGGTGGCGAAAGCCATAGTGGTATGAAGGGATAGGTCACACGTTCGATCCGTGTCGGGGGCGCCAGCATAAAAAAAGCGCAGAGGGCAACCTCTGCGCTTTTTCGTTTACGGCGTCTCCTTCAGCCTCTTCCTCTGCATCAGGAAGAGGCTTTCGTTCAATGGCCCTGGTTGGTGCTGTCCAGGAAACGCCGGGCGTTTTCATTCGGTGCGCGCGTCCCATTCGTCGCCGGTGCAGTGCCTGGGACATTCGGTTCCGGCTGTGTGCTACCCGGCGTAGCCGGAGCCTGGCTCGGCGTCCAGCCGAAGAAGTTCGAGATCGCATCCACCACCGTCACGCCCACATTGGTCACCAGACCATTATTCGGGGTGAAGTTGTCGTAGTAGGGTTCGCCATCGATGAAGCGGATGCCTTCAGGCACTGGCAAGTCGAATTGCGGCACACCCTTCAAGGCCTTGGCCATGTAGTCGACCCAGATCGGCAGCGCCAGCTGTGCGCCGAATTCCTTGCTGCCCAGGCTCTTGGGCTGGTCATAGCCCATCCAGACGACCGTCGCCAGGGTGCGCTGGTAGCCGGCGAACCAGCCATCGACGGCGTCATTGGTGGTACCGGTCTTGCCGGCCAGGTCGCTGCGGCCGATGCTGTTGCTGCGCGCACCCGTACCCCCCTGGGCCACCGACTTGAGCATGCTGGTCATCATGTAGCTGTTGCGCTCCGACACCACACGCGGTGCGCCATTGCCCACGATCAGCGGCTCGGCCTTGGACAGCGCCTGGCCACGCGCATCGGTGATCTGGGAGATCAGGTAGGGCTGGACCTTGTAGCCGCCGTTGGCAAACACCGAGTAGGCCGCCGAGAGCTGCAGCGGATTGGTCTGGCCCGCACCCAGCGCCATCGGCAGGTAGGGCGGCACTTTGTCGGCATCGAAACCGTAGGTACCGGTGATGAAGTCCTTGGCATAGGGCACGCCGATGTAGTCCAGCGTACGGATGGCCACCAGGTTCACCGACTTCTGCAGGGCAGTGCGCACGGTGATGGGGCCGGCCGGGGTCTCGTCATCCCTGGGCTCCCAGTTCGGCTGGCCGGGGCCGGCAGGATAGGAGACCGGAGCATCATTGACGATGGAGGCCGGCGCAAAACCCTTCTCCAGTGCTGCCGAGTAGATGAAGGGCTTGAAGGTGGAGCCAGGCTGGCGCCAGGCTTGCGTGACGTGGTTGAAGTTGTTCTGGGTGAAGTCGAAGCCACCGACCAGCGCGCGGATCGCGCCATCCTGCGGCACCACCGACACCAGCGCGGCTTCCACCTGCGGCAGTTGCGCCACCTGCCAGTTCTGCTTGGCGTCCTGCATCACGCGGATCAGCGCGCCGGGGCCGATGCGTATGTCCTTCTTGGCCTTTTCCGACAGGGCCGACGCCACGAAGCGCAGCGCCTCACCCTTGATGCTGATCTTGTCGCCGCTACGCAGCACGGCGTCGATCTGCTTGGGGCTGGCCGCGACTACCACTGCGGCCAGGATGTCGTCGTTGTCCGGATGGTCATCCATCACGTCATCGATGGCGGCGGCGCGGTCCTCGGCATTGGCCGGCAGCTCGATGGTCTCTTCCGGACCGCGATAGCCGTGGCGGCGGTCGTAGTCCATCACACCCTTGCGCACGGCCAGGTAAGCGGCCTGCTGGTCGGCGGCATTGACGGTGGTATAGACGTTGAAGCCCTGGGTGTAGGTATCTTCCTTGTACTGCGCATAGACCATCTGGCGCACCATTTCATTCACATACTCGGCGTGAATGTTGTATTGGCTGCCCGGTGCGCGCACCTTCAGTTCTTCCTTGGCGGCCTTTTCATATTGCGCCTTGGTGATGAAGCCCACGTCCAGCATGCGCTGCAGGATGTACTGCTGGCGGATATGGGCGCGCTTGGGATTGACGATGGGGTTGTAGGCCGAGGGCGCCTTGGGCAGGCCGGCCAGCATGGCCGCTTCGGCCAGGGTGACGTCCTTGAGGTCCTTGCCGAAGTAGGTGCGGGCGGCGGCGGCGAAGCCGAAGGCGCGCTGGCCCAGGTAGATCTGGTTCATGTAGACCTCCAGGATCTGGTCCTTGGTCAAGGCATGTTCGATCTTGTTGGCCAGCAGCACTTCATAGAGCTTGCGGGAGAAGGTCTTTTCCTTGGTCAGGAAGACGTTGCGCGCCACCTGCATGGTGATGGTGCTGGCGCCTTGCGAGGCGCTGCCGCGCAGCACGTCGGTGACCAGCGCACGGGCGATGCCGATCCAGTCGATGCCGCCGTGTTCATAGAAGCGATAGTCCTCGATGGCCAGCACGGCGTTCTTCATGTCGGCCGGAATGTCGTCCAGCTTGACCAGGCTGCGCTTTTCTTCACCAAACTCGCCCAGCAGCACCTTGTCTTCGGACCAGATGCGCAGCGGCACCTTGGGGCGATAGTCGGTGATCAGTTCCAGCGAGGGCAGGCGCGGATTGATGAAGATCAGGGCATAGACCACCAGCAGCGCGCCGGCGACGCCCAGGCCAAGGATGGACAGTCCGATGAACTTGGCGATGTTGGGGTTGAGAAAACCGCGCTGTCGGGTGAGGGGGCGGGAATGCGGTCGGGGAAGCGTTGGCAGAGGCATGGGATGAGCAGAAATCGGGATGCGCTATCTTACAGCATCGGGCCGCCAGGCCGGCGCGGCGCGCTCGGCCAATGCTTAACCAGTTGTAACATGGAACTTCTTCGACGCTGAAATTCGAGTATCTGTCGCTATTTGTCGTCAGGACCGTTGCTACAGTGCAAACCAAGGGCGTCATTGGCGGGGCCTGCGGGCATTCCTGCGCTTAAATCAGCATTTCGGCGGCGCAGTCGGTACAATGCCGCTCTTGCGCTTTTTCAAGCGCCCTTGCATCCATCCTGCACGGCCCAGGCCGTTGCACTCACGCAGATCACGCACGCTATGGCAGTCATTTCCCTTTCCGACGCACAACTGGCCTTCGGCCACGTCGCCCTTCTGGATCACGCCGAATTCTCGCTGGAGACCGGCGAACGCATTGGCCTGATCGGCCGCAACGGCACCGGCAAGTCCTCGCTGTTGAAGATCATCGCGGGGCGCTCCAAGCTGGACGATGGCCTCCTGGTGATGCAGCAGAACCTGAAGATTGCCTATGTCGACCAGGAGCCGCATTTCCCGGAAGAGATGACCGTCTTCGATGCCGTGGCCTCGGGGCTGGGCGAGCTGCCGGCGCTGCTGGCCGAATATGAGGCCATCACCGGCCAGTTCGGCGGCGACAACGATGATGCGCTGCTGGAGCGCATGCACCAGATCCAGACCGTGCTGGATGCGGCCGATGCCTGGTCCATCGGCAACAAGGTCGAGACCACGCTGGACAAGCTCAACCTGAACCGCGATGCCCGCATCGGCGAGCTCTCCGGCGGCATGAAGAAGCGCGTGGCGCTGGCCTGCGGCCTGGTCGGCAACCCCGACGTGCTGCTGCTGGACGAACCGACCAACCACCTCGACTTCGGCTCCATCCTCTGGCTGGAAGGCCTGCTGCGCGACTTCAAGGGCAGCATCCTCTTCATCACCCACGACCGTAGCTTCCTGGACAACGTCTCGACCCGCATCATCGAACTGGATCGCGGCAAGATCCTCTCCTTCCCTGGCAACTTCACCACCTACCAGACCCGCAAGGCCGAGCTGCTGGCCAATGAAGAGGTGGAAAACGCCAAGTTCGACAAATTCCTGGCCCAGGAAGAAGTCTGGATCCGCAAGGGCGTGCAGGCCCGCCGTACCCGCGACGAAGGCCGCGTGCGCCGCCTGGAAGCCTTGCGCGTGCAGCGCAGCGAGCGCCGCGAGCGGCAAGGCCAGGTGAAGCTGGAAGTGGGCACGGGCGAGCGTTCCGGCAAGATCGTGGCGGAACTGGAGAACGTGAACAAGGCCTATGGTCCCAAGACCATCGTGCGCGACTTCAGCACCATCCTCATGCGTGGCGACAAGGTCGGCCTGATCGGCCAGAATGGCGCCGGCAAGACCACGCTGTTGAAGCTGATCCTGGGCGAGGAAGCCCCCGACAGCGGCACCGTCAAGCAGGGCACCAAGATGCAGGTGGCGTATTTCGATCAGATGCGCGCGCAGTTGAATGAAGAAACCACCTTGGCCGATACCATCGCGCCGGGCAGCGACTGGGTCGAAGTCAACGGCCAGCGCAAGCATGTGATGACCTATCTGTCGGACTTCCTGTTTGCCCCCGAGCGCGCCCGTTCGCCGGTGCGCACGCTCTCCGGCGGTGAGCGCAACCGCCTGCTGCTGGCGCGCCTGTTCGCCAAGCCGGCCAATGTGCTGGTGCTGGACGAACCGACCAATGACCTCGATATCGATACCCTGGAACTGCTGGAAGAATTGCTGGAAGAATACGAAGGCACTGTCTTCCTGGTCAGCCACGACCGCATGTTCCTGGACAACGTGGTCACCCAGGTGATCGCCTCCGAAGGCAATGGCGTCTGGCGTGAGTACGTGGGGGGGTATTCCGACTGGGAGCGCCAGCGCCCGGCGCAGCAGGCTGCTTCGTCCAAGGCCGCCGCCAAGGCTGCTGACAAGAGCGAGGTGAAGGCCGAATCGACCATGGCCGCACCGGTCGTGGCGCCGGTGGCGGCCAAGAAGAAGCTGAGCTACAAGGAGCAGCGTGAGTTGGACGAGCTGCCCAAGCGCATCGCCGCGCTGGAAGCGGAACAGAAGGAACTGTCCGCCAAGCTGGCCGATCCGGATCTGTACAAGAAGGGGGCCGATGAAGCCGTCAAGCTGAACCAGCGCTTTGCCGAGATCGACGAGGAATTGCTGGTGAGCCTGGAGCGCTGGGAAGAAATCGAGGGCAAGCAGTAAGCCCGCCCGGGTTGGTCAGTTCGGCTTGCGCAGCGCTTCGCGCAGGTCGGGCAGCATCTCGCGCAGATTGGGTGCGTCCTCGGCATGGGGACGCAGGGCCAGGTAGGCTTCCAGGTCTTCCAGCGCCGCCTGAGCCTGGCCCAGGTTGGCGTAGGCCAGTCCGCGGTCGCGCTTTTCGGTGATTTCCTCGGGCAGCAGGATGACCAGGCGCTCCTGCACATCCAGCACCTGTTGCCAGCGCTGGCTTTCCATGAAGATGGCCTTGAGGTTGCGCAACATGCGCGCCAGGATCTCGCGCGGATGCGCCGCCCGCAGATAGGCTGCCAGCGGCAGTTCATCGCCGAATTCTTCATCAGGCTGATGCGTCAGGAAAGGTTCCAGGCGCTCTTCCAGCTCTTCCCGCGAGAGGCTGGCCCCGTTCATGGGGTCGAGCACGATTTCCCCCGACTGTACCGACAGCTTCATCAGGAAATGACCGGGGAATGACACCCCCTTCATATCCAGTCCGATGTGCTGGGCCAGTTCGATATAGACCACGGCCAGCGAGATGGGGATGCCGCGCCGGGTCGAGAGCACCCGGTGGATGTAGCTGTTGTCGGGATCGTAATAATTGTTGACGTTGCCGGCAAAGGCCATTTCCTGGAAGAAGAAATGGTTGAGCATGCGCAGCTTCTGGATCTGCGAAGCGTCCGAGGGCAGGCGCTGCTTGAGCTTGGCGGCCAGCGTATCGAGCGCCATCTCCTCTTCGGCGAAATCCATCTCGGGATAGAAGTCCTGACCCAGCGTCAGGGCGGATTCGAACAAGGGAATCGAATCGTCCTGGCGCACCAGTGAAGCGAAATAGTCGAGGGAGGTGAGCGTCATGTCACCCATGCTATCAAAATATTGCGCGCTGCGTCAGGTCTGTCTGCTGTGGCAAGAAAGATCATGATTCAGCTTGCCGACAGTCTGACCAACACCTTTTGATTCACCACCTCAGCGCCGCGCAATGCGCTTGAACTCGCGCAGCCGGAATCCCATGGCAAACAGCGGCCCGAAGTAGGCCAGGGCGCACACCAGCATCACCAGCGCCAGGGCGCCGATGCGCATGAGCGGATGGGCGCGCAGGGCGATCCAGTCGAAGTGCCCGGCGATCCACAGGGAAGCGCCCGCCAGCACCAGCAGTGCACCCGTCAGGCGCACCAGGAACAGGCCCCAGCCGGGGCGCGGTACATAGATCTGGCGGCGGCGCAGTCCGATGAACAGGCACAGCGCATTCAGGCAGGCCCCCAGGCCGATGGACAGCGCCAGCCCGGCGTGGGCGAACAGGGGCACGAAGACGCTATTCATCAGCTGGGTGGCGATGAGCACGCCCACGGCGATGATCACGGGGGTGCGGATGTCCTGCTTGGCATAGAAGCCCGGCGCCAGGATCTTGACCATGACCAGGCCGATCAGGCCGACCCCGTAGGCCACCAGGGCGTGGCCGGTCATGGTCACCGAAAGTGCGTCGAAGCGGCCGTAGTGGAACAGGGTGGCCGTCAAGGGCTCGGAGAGCGTGGCCAGCGCGACGGCAGAGGGCATGGCCAGCATGAAGGTCAGGCGCAGACCCCAGTCCAGCAGGGAAGAGTATTCCTCCATGTCCTGCGCGGCGTGGGCGTTGGACAGGCTGGGCAACAGGATGGTCCCCAGCGCCACGCCCAAGAGCGCCGTCGGGAATTCCATCAAGCGGTCTGCATAGGAGAGCCAGGAGACGCTGCCATGTTCCAGGCGCGAGGCAATGTTGGTATTGATCATCAGGCTGATCTGCGCCGCCGAGACGGCAAAGATGGCCGGTCCCATCTTCTTGAGCACCCGTTTGACGCCCTCATCGCGCAGGCCCAGCAGGGGATTCCAGTAGAGGTGCGGCAGCATGCCGATCTTCATCAGCGCCGGCACCTGGATGGCCACTTGCAGGATGCCGCCCACCAGCACGGCAAAGGCCATGGCATAGATGGGTTGCGCCATGAAGGGGGCCACGAACAGCGAGGCGATGATGAAGGCCAGGTTCAGCAAGACCGAGGTCACAGCGGGAATCTTGAATTCCTTCCAGGTATTGAGGATGCCCCCGGCCAGCGCCACGAAGGCCATGAAACCGATGTAGGGGAACATGATGCGGGTCATCACCACCGAGGCGTTGAAGGCGTCGGGGTTGTATTGCAGGCCGGTGGCGATGAAATAGACCACGAAGGGAGTCGCCAGGATGCCGGCCACGCAGGTGACCAGCATGACCCACATCAGCACCGTGGCCACATGGTCCACCAGGTGCTTGGTCTGTTGCTCGCCGCGCTGGTTCTTGTATTCGGCCAGGATGGGGACGAAGGCCTGCGAGAAAGCGCCCTCGGCAAACAGCCGGCGCAGCAGGTTGGGGATGCGGAAGGCGATATTGAAGGCGTCGGTATAGGCGGAAGCGCCAAAGGCACGGGCAAACAGGATTTCCCGGACCAGTCCGGTGATGCGCGAGAGCATCGTCATGCCGGAGATGGCGGCGAGGGTTTTATGCAGATTCATGGAGCGGCATTATAGCGGGGGCAGGGAGGGCCGCGGCCAGGACAAGCGCAGCGCGACGCCAGGGCAGGCGCAAGCGCGCCATGGCGCTGTAGAGTGCGGCCGCACGGATCGGTTCAGCCCGGGTGTATCATTTCCGCCGGGCAATCCGGAGTGCGCCGCGTAGTGGCGGTGGGGCTGCATGGCAACGGATGCCGTCCGGTTTACCGCAGATACGGACAAGTTGGTTGCCTGCTCACGCAAATCTGGTTATAATCCGATGCTTTACAGAATTTGGCATCGCGAGTCCTAGGGGTTTGCGGCGCAAACGACTCTCGATTTAGGATAATTTTCATGGCAAATACCGCACAGGCACGTAAGCGTGCTCGTCAAGCAGTCAAGCAAAACGCTCACAACTCGAGCCAGCGCTCGACCCTGCGCACCGCAATCAAGGCAGTTCGCAAGGCCATCGCCGCCGGCGACAAGGCTGCAGCAACCTCCGTGTTCCAATCTTCCGTGTCGACCATCGACAGCATCGCCGACAAGAAGATCATCCACAAGAACAAGGCTGCTCGCCACAAGAGCCGTCTGGCTGCTGCCCTGAAGGCCCTGGCTGCTTAATCTGCGCCTGGCTTGAACTGAAGCGCGGCTCGGCCCGCTTCAGCTTGCAGTAGATGCAGTACAAGAAAAACCGCTTATTGCTAAGCGGTTTTTTGCGTTTTTATTGCCTGTGTTCTTCCTGGCGGCCGAGGCCGGAGCGACCGCCCCGGCCCTGCGCCCTGCTTAACGAGGCAAGCCTTCGATCTGGCTACCCGGCTGGATATTCTTTTGCTTGAACCAGCCCTTGTTCATTTCCAGCGCATAGACCGCCGCACGCTTGGCGCAGTGCGAATCCAGCGTCTGTGCCTTCATGTCCTCGATGTTGATGATGACGCCTTTTTCGTCCATGAAGGCTACCGACAGGGGAATGAGGGTGTTTTTCATCCACATGCAGACCCCGGCCGGCTGCTCGAACAGGAACAGCATGCCTTCGTTGTCCCCCATCTTTTCCCGGAACATCAGACCTTGCTCGCGCTCGGCCTCGGTCTTGGCGACTTCTGCCTTGATCAGGTGGATGCCGATGTTGAGCTGGGTAGTGGGAAACTTGCGCACCTGCGGCGTCTGGGCCTGGGCGCTGGAGAAGCAGGCGAGCGCCAGCAGGGTGGCGGCGCTGCGGACGAAAAAGCGGGAAAGAGGATGGTGGCGCATGTTCGGATTCTATGGATATCGGTTCGTGCAGGGATCAGCAGCATAGCAGGCGCCGGGCGATGGTGGATGGCCCGGGGATGCGCGCAAAGTGCGCGCCCATGAAAAAAGGCAGGACCAGCCTGCCTTTTTCGTCATGCGGACGCTAATTACTTAGCTTCAGCTGCCTTCTTTGCCTTCTTTGCCTTCTTGGCTTTCTTTGCCTTCTTGGCCTTCGGAGCAGCGGCTTCAGCCTTCGGCGCTTCCGGAGCGGCCGGAGCTTGTGCGAAAGCAGCAGTTGCGAACAGACCAGCGATCAGAGCGGCGATCAATTTTTTCATTTTGCGTCCTTCAATTCAACATGTTAGGGATGTGAGGCAAACGATGATTCGAGCGAATCACTGTCAATAACGGCAGCGGCTTGCATAGGTTGACAGTGTTCTTCATATTTTTAAGAGTTATTGCCAAGAAAATCTGTTGTGCGATCAGGAAAAACATTGTCATTGATGTAATTTTCCGTTTTGCGCCGCGCTATCCCTGGCGCTCCAGCTCCAGTGGGTCCACTTCCCGCCATTCGCCCGGCATGACCGGATGGGTCGCCAGCGAGAATGGCCCGATGGCAATGCGCACCAGGCGCAGGGTCGGCAGGCCGACGGCAGCGGTCATGCGCCTTACCTGGCGGTTCTTGCCTTCGCTGATGGTCAGGGCGATCCAGCTGGTTGGCTGGTTCTGGCGCTGGCGGATGGGCGGGTTGCGCGGCCACATCCAGCCTGGTTCCTGAATCAACCGGGCCTGGCTGCCCTGCGTCACGAAGTCGCCCAGGTCCAGCGGCTGGCGCAGCTTGTCCAGGGCCTCGGGGGAGGGCTGTCCTTCGACCTGGGCCAGGTAGGTCTTGGGCAGCTTGCGACGCGGATGGGCAATGGCGTGCTGCAGCTTGCCGTCATCAGTGAGCAGGAGCAAGCCTTCGCTGTCGGCGTCCAGCCTGCCTGCCGGGTAGACGTTGGGAATGTCGATGTAATCGGCCAGCGTCTGGCGTTCGGGATGGGCCGAGAACTGGCTCATCACCTGGAAGGGTTTGTTCAATAAGATCAGGGGCATGCGCTAGTGTCGCAAAAACATGGCGCTGCGTAAAATCCTGATGCATAATCGACTGGTATGTCCTATGTCTTATATAAGACTTGGATTGGACTCGGATTGCGGCGAACTGGAATTTCCCCGGCTCAAATCGCGGAAATCTCTTAAAATTCCCCGCTTGCATGGCAATTCAGGCAATGGTCGCTGCTTTGCCTGCTGCTGCCTGCCGCTGATACCTATACAGGCCACGCTCGCCTCAACCGTCGGAGAACACGATGTCGTACCAACATATCCAGGTGCCTGCAGAAGGGCGCAAGATCACCGCCAATGCCGATGACACCCTCAATGTCCCCAACAATCCCATCATCCCCTATATCGTAGGCGATGGCGTGGGCGTGGATGTCACGCCGGTCATGCTCAAGGTGGTCAATGCGGCGGTGGAAAAGGCCTATGGCGGCGCGCGCAAGATCCACTGGATGGAGATCTACGCGGGCGAGAAAGCCACCCGCCTCTATGGTCCGGATGTCTGGCTGCCGGAAGAGACGCTGGCGGTGCTGAAGAAATACCTGGTCGCGATCAAGGGCCCACTGTCCACGCCCGTGGGCGGAGGCATCCGTTCGCTGAACGTGGCCATGCGCCAGCAGCTGGACCTGTACGTCTGCCTGCGCCCGGTGCGCTACTTCAAGGGCGTGCCTTCGCCGCTGCGTGAGCCGGAGAAGACCGACATGGTGATCTTCCGCGAGAACTCCGAAGACATCTACGCCGGCATCGAGTGGGCCGCCGGTACGCCTGAAGTCAACAAGCTCATCGACTTGCTGACCCGCGAAATGGGTGTCAAGAAGCTGCGATTCCCGGAGTCTTCTGCACTGGGCATCAAGCCGGTCTCGCGGGAGGGTACCGAGCGCCTGGTACGCCAGGCGATCCAATACGCCATCGACCACGACAAGCCCTCGGTGACGCTGGTGCACAAGGGCAATATCATGAAGTTCACCGAAGGCGCGTTCCGTGACTGGGGCTATGCCCTGGCGGCGCGCGAGTTCGGCGCCGAGCTGATCGACGATGGTCCGTGGATGCGCCTGAAGAACCCCAAGACCGGTCGCGCCATCATCATCAAGGACGCCATCACCGACGCCTTCTTCCAGCAGGTGCTGATGCGCCCGGCTGAATACAGCGTCATCGCCACCCTGAACCTGAATGGCGATTACATCTCCGACGCTGTGGCGGCGCAGGTGGGGGGCATCGGCATTGCACCTGGAGCCAACATGTCTGACTCGGTGGCCGTGTTCGAAGCCACCCACGGCACCGCGCCCAAGTATGCCGGCAAAGACTACGTCAATCCTGGTTCCAGCATCCTTTCCGCCGAGATGATGTTGCGCCACATGGGCTGGATCGAAGCCGCCGACCTCATCATCAGCGCCATGCAGAAGTCGGTCTCGTCCAAGCGCGTGACCTATGACTTCGCCCGTCTGCTGGAGGGGGCGACCCAGGTTTCGTGCTCGGGCTTTGGCGAGGTCATGATCGAGAATATGTGATCGCAGGATGAAGAATGAAACAGCCGGGCGCATTCCCCGGCTGTTTTTGTCTGTGATGGAGTGATGAAGTGGCGAAGCGGTAGCGCGGCACCGGTGGAAATGAAAAAAGCCCCGCGGGGCGGGGCTTTTCAGAGAAGACCGGGGTTTAGGCGGCGTTCTGGATGTTCGATGCTTGCTTGCCCTTCGGGCCTTGCGTGACGTCAAACTGGACTTTTTGACCTTCTTTCAGGGTCTTGAAGCCGTTCATCTGGATTGCGGAGAAGTGGGCGAACAGATCTTCGCCGCCGTCATCCGGAGTGATAAAGCCGAAGCCTTTGGAATCGTTGAACCACTTGACAGTACCTGTTGCCATAAAAGCATCTTTCAAATATAAACTATCACACGAGCCGTTAAAGCAAGAAACATCGCGCGTCACGCAGCCCCACTTAAACCGTGCCCCCTTCTATCGGCCAACAGTAACAAGATGTAACTGATTTCCGATGAAATTCCATTGTTCTCGGTCGAAATGCAAAAGTCAAGCTGTTTTCAGATTTAAGTTTGTAGGCTTGTTTGTTTGATGGGGGACGCTCCCCTTGATTTAGGATAAATCATCGTCATCTGCGCAAGGTCCGGAAAACGCGTAATATCTATCTCATCTAGATCTTACGTGATCATTGTGCGTTGCACAGCTTATGATGGTCGAACAAACGCATGGCAACCAAGCACGAAAATGATGGAGGTACCGTCCTCGAACGGCAGGAGTCCAAGCTCAAGCCGCCGCCGATGTACCAGGTGTTATTGTTGAACGATGACTATACGCCGATGGAATTCGTCGTCGCCGTCATCCAGCAGTACTTCAACAAGGACCGTGAAACCGCGACGCAGATCATGCTCAAGGTTCACCGCGATGGGAAGGGAATGTGTGGTGTGTATCCCAAAGATATCGCATCCACAAAAGTGGAACTCGTTTTAACCCACGCTCGAAAGGCAGGGCACCCCCTGCAATGCGTGATGGAGGAAGCATGATTGCGCAGGAACTCGAAGTCAGTTTGCATATGGCCTTTGTCGAAGCCAGACAATCGCGTCATGAATTCATTACCGTGGAGCATCTGCTGCTGGCTCTGCTGGACAACCCGTCGGCCGCCGAAGTCTTGCGCGCCTGCTCGGTGAACATTGACGATCTGCGCAAGACGCTGACCAATTTCATCACCGACAACACCCCCACGGTGCCTGGCACCAACGAGGTGGACACCCAACCCACGCTGGGCTTCCAGCGGGTGATCCAGCGCGCCATCATGCACGTGCAGTCGGCTTCCAACGGCAAGAAGGAAGTCACCGGCGCCAATGTGCTGGTGGCCATCTTCGGCGAGAAGGATTCGCACGCGGTCTACTACCTGCACCAGCAGGGCGTGACCCGTCTGGATGTGGTCAACTTCATCTCGCATGGCGTGCGCAAGGATCAGCAGGCCGATCCGCAGAAGGCTCCGGAAGGCGCGGAAGACGTGCAAGCTGAAGGCCAGCAGAAGGAAAGCCCGCTGGACCAGTTCACCCAGAACCTGAACAAGGCCGCTGCCGAAGGCAAGATCGATCCGCTGATCGGGCGCGAGTCCGAAGTCGAGCGCGTGATCCAGACGCTGTGCCGTCGTCGCAAGAACAACCCGCTGCTGGTGGGCGAAGCCGGCGTGGGCAAGACCGCCATCGCCGAAGGCCTGGCCTGGCGCGTGACGCAAGGCGATGTGCCCGAGATCCTGAAGAACGCCGTCGTCTATTCGCTGGACATGGGCGCGCTGCTGGCCGGCACCAAGTATCGTGGTGATTTCGAGCAGCGCCTCAAGGCCGTGTTGAAGCAACTGAAGGACAGCCCCAACGGCATCCTCTTCATCGATGAAATCCACACCATCATTGGTGCGGGTTCGGCTTCGGGCGGTACGCTGGACGCGTCCAACCTGTTGAAGCCGGCGCTGTCGAGCGGTCAACTGAAGTGCATCGGCGCGACTACCTACACCGAATTCCGTGGCGTCTTCGAGAAGGACCACGCGCTGTCGCGTCGCTTCCAGAAGATCGATGTGAACGAACCGACGGTGGAACAGACCGTGCAGATCCTGCGTGGCCTGAAGTCCAAGTTCGAGGAACACCATGGTGTGAAGTATTCGGCTTCGGCGCTGACTTCGGCCGCCGAACTGGCTGCCCGCTTCATCAATGACCGTCACCTGCCCGACAAGGCCATCGACGTGATCGACGAAGCCGGCGCCGCCCAGCGCATCCTGCCCAAGTCCAAGCAGAAGAAGACCATCGGCAAGCCGGAAATCGAGGAAATCATTTCCAAGATCGCCCGCATCCCGCCGCAGTCGGTGAACCAGGATGATCGCGCCAAGCTGCAGACCATCGACCGCGACCTGAAGAACGTGGTGTTCGGCCAGGACCCGGCCATCGAAGCCCTGTCGTCGGCCATCAAGATGGCCCGTGCCGGCCTGGGCAAGACCGACAAGCCGATCGGCTCCTTCCTGTTCTCCGGCCCGACCGGCGTAGGCAAGACCGAAGTGGCCAAGCAACTGGCCTTCATCCTCGGCATCGAGCTGGTGCGTTTCGACATGTCCGAGTACATGGAGCGTCATGCCGTGAGCCGCCTGATCGGCGCGCCTCCGGGCTATGTCGGTTTCGACCAGGGCGGCCTCTTGACCGAAGCCGTCAACAAGAAGCCGCACGCCGTGCTGCTGCTGGATGAAATCGAGAAGGCGCACCCCGACATCTTCAACATCCTGTTGCAGGTGATGGACCATGGCACGCTGACCGACAACAATGGCCGCAAGACCGACTTCCGCAACGTGATCATCATCATGACCACCAATGCGGGCGCCGAGAGCCTGCAGAAGCGCACCATCGGCTTCACCGAGAAGAAGGAAGCCGGCGACGAAATGGCGGACATCAAGCGTATGTTCACCCCGGAGTTCCGCAACCGTCTGGACGCCATCATCAGCTTCCGCCCGCTGGACGAGGAAATCATCCTGCGCGTGGTCGACAAGTTCCTCATGCAGCTGGAAGAGCAACTGCACGAGAAGAAGGTGGAAGCCGTCTTCTCCGACAGCCTGCGCAAGTTCCTGGGCAAGAAGGGCTTCGATCCGTTGATGGGGGCGCGCCCGATGTCGCGCCTGATCCAGGACCTGATCCGCAAGGCGCTGGCCGACGAACTGCTGTTCGGCAAGCTGGTCAGCGGTGGCCGGGTGACGGTGGAGATGGACGACAAGGACCAGATCAAGCTGGAATTCCCCGAAGGCGACGATTCGTCTCCGCCGGAAGAGCCGCAAGAGAAGCTCGAAGTCGAATAAGCCTCATCAAGCAAGCCATGAAAGCCACGTCGGGAAACCGGCGTGGCTTTTTTGTATTGGGCAGGCCGGAGCCTGCCGAAGGGGCGCGCCTCAGTAAGCGATCAACAAAACAAAAACGGCGCGGTCTTCACCGCGCCGTCTTCAAGTCGATCTGATCAACACCAACTGATCAAGGTACCAGCGGCTTGCCCGCCTCCTGCTTGGCCTTCACGATCTGCGTCACCTTCTCGATCATCGCCAGGCGATAGGTGGTGGAGGGATGCAGCGCCGTGTATCCATTGGGTACGCTGGCGGGATACTGCTCCGCCAGGCGCTTCCAGAAGGCCGGCACGTTGTCGATGCTATAGCCAGCCCGCGCCAGCAGGTACAGCGAGAGCGTATCCGCGGCGGCATCGAGGTCCTGCGGATAGACGCGGATACCCGCGGTGCCGGCGGTCGTGGTCGGGTCCGGATGCGGCAGCAGCAGGTTGTCGATCACTTCGGCGATGGTCGAGACCATGCGCTGGCGGATCGCATGACCGAGGATGTTGTGCGCCATGTCCTTGGCGATCAGGTAGGCCAGCTCGTCATCGGACTGGGTGAACTTGAGCATGCCCCGGGTGATGAGCACGCGGCGGCCATCGGCATAGGTATTGACGTTGTCGGCATTGCCCAGCTCGATGCTGAAGGCGCAGGCGAAGGTCAGCGGCACATTCACCGTGCTGGTCTGGCCATTGCGCTGCACGCCCAGGGCGATCGGCGCTTTCTTGACCACCAGCGGGCTCAACAGCACGGCGGCCTGGCGCTCGGCATCGGTACCTTGCGGCATGGGCTTGCCCGCCACCGAGACCAGCAGGTCGCCGCGCTGGATGCCCGCCTGTTGCGCGCCGCTGCCGGGCAGCACGCCGGTCACCTGCAGACGGTCGTCATAGCCCAGGCTGCGCGCCGTATCGGCATACTCGATGGGGAAGGAATAGCGGTTCTTGGCGGTGAAGCCCAGCAGGTTGCGGGCATTGCCGCGGCACAGCTGGGCGTTGCTGGTCAACAGCGGAGCGGCCACACGGTAGAGGCGGTCCTGCTGCGCGATCAGTTCCTGCAACTGCTGCTGCTGGGGAGTGGTGGCCGCCGGCTTGGGCGGCTGTGCCGTGGCGGTCGGCCAGGTCGTCGAGGGGGGGCTGCTGACGGTCGGTTCCTGCGTAGCACAGGCGGCCAGCAGGGCCAGTGGCGCCAGGGCGGCCAGGGTCTTCAGTTTCTGCCACTGGGATGGGGGCAGGGGGGATACGAGCATGCGGTTCTCCATCAGTGTTTGCCTGTGCTGCCGAAACCGCCGGCGCCGCGTTCGCTGCTGTCGAATTCCTCTACCACGTTGAAGCCGACCTGCAGGACCGGCACGATCACCAACTGCGCCAGGCGTTCCATGGGGTTTAGGACAAACTCGGTACTGCCGCGGTTCCATGTCGAGACCATCAACTGGCCCTGATAATCCGAATCGATCAGCCCCACCAGGTTGCCCAGCACGATGCCATGCTTGTGGCCCATGCCGCTGCGCGGCAGGATCACGGCTGCGTAGTTGGGATCGGCCAGATGGATCGCCAGGCCGGTCGGGATCAGGTGGGTGGAACCCGGCGCCAGCGTCAGCGGCGCATCGATGCAGGCCCGCAGGTCCAGGCCAGCGCTGCCGGGGGTGGCGTAGGCAGGCAGCTGGTCTTTCATGCGGGGGTCGAGGATCTTGATGTCGATGGTCTTCATGGAGGCTTGGTCGAGTTCAAAAGGGTACAAAAAACACGGCCTGCGAGGCTGGTTGCCGGCAGGCCGCTAGGGCTCAGGCCGCCAGCCGGCGCGCGATCTCGCGCACCAGCTGGCGGGCCAGGGTCTGCTTGTCTGCACGCGGCAGCGCCGTATGGCCCTGGGCGTCGAACAGCATGAGCGCATTGTCGTCGCGGCCAAAGGTCTGGTGGCCGATATTGCCGACCAGTAGCGGAATGTTCTTCTTGATCCGCTTGGCCGCGCCGTAGTGCTCCAGGTTCTCCGATTCGGCGGCGAAGCCCACGCAATAGGGGCGCTGGGGCAGGGCAGCCACGGTGGCTAGGATGTCGGGATTCTGGACAAAGTGCAGTTCCGGCGTATCCGCGTCGTTCTGCTTCTTCAGCTTCTGCGCGCTGGCGTTGGCCACGCGCCAGTCAGCCACGGCGGCCACCGCCACGAACAGGTCTTGTCCGGCCACCTGGGCCATCACCGCATCATGCATCTGCTGCGCCGTCTGCACGTCCACGCGGCGCACGCCGTAGGGGGTAGCCAGCGCCGTCGGTCCGGACACCAGGGTGACCTCAGCACCGGCCTCACGGGCGGCCCGGGCAATCGCATACCCCATCTTGCCGGAAGACAGATTGGTGATCCCACGCACCGGATCGATCGGTTCGAAGGTCGGCCCGGCCGTCAACAGCACGCGACGGCCCGCCAGCAGCTTGGGCTGGAGGGCGGCGACGATCTCTTCCAGCAGTTGCGCCGGCTCCAGCATGCGGCCCTCGCCGACCTCGCCGCAGGCCTGCGCACCGGCATCCGGGCCCAGCAGCAGGATGCCGTCTTCCCTGATCTGGCGCACGTTGCGTTGCGTGGCGGGGTTCTGCCACATCTCCACGTTCATGGCCGGCGCCACCATCAATGGCACCCTGGCGGGACGCGCCACGCACAGGGTGGAGAGCAGGTCGTCGCAGGCGCCATGGGCCAGCTTGGCGATGAAGTCGGTGGAGCAGGGCACGATCACCACCGCGTCGGCATCGCGGGTGAGATTGATGTGCGGCATGTTGTTGTCCATGCGCGCATCCCACTGGTCGGTATAGACCGGGTTGCCGGTGAGCGCCTGCATGGTGACGGCGGTCATGAAATGGGTGGCCGCTTCGGTCATCACCACATGGACTGCGGCGCCGGCGCGGCCCAGTTCGCGCGCCAGCATGGCGGCCTTGTAGCAGGCCACGCCGCCGGTCAGGCCCAGTACGATTTTCTTGCCAGCCAGATCCATTGCTTGCTCCTTGATGTGGCGCGCCGCAGGCTTACTTCCTGGAGACGCGGCGCAGTTCATCCACGACGAACAATACCGCACCCACGCAGATCGCACTATCGGCGATGTTGAAGGCCGGCCAGTGCCAGTTGCCCACGTAGACATCGAGGAAATCGATCACATGGCCGTAGACCACGCGGTCGATCACGTTGCCGATCGCACCGCCCAGGATCAGCGCCAGCGCCCAGCAGAACATGCGCTGGCCGGGATGCTTGCGCAGCAGGTGGATGATGAACACGGCCGCACCGATGCCGATGGCGGTGAACAGGTAGCGCTGCCAGCCGCCACTGGCGGCCAGGAAGCTGAAGGCCGCGCCCTTGTTGTAGACCAGCACCAGGTTGAAGAAACCGGTCACCGGCAATGACTCACCGTAGTGGAACAGTTTGAGGATGGTGATCTTGGAAAGCTGGTCCAGCAGCAGCACGATGGTGGCGATGCCCAGCCAGGGCAGCAGCCCTTGGGTGGAAGAGGAAGCGCTGGAAGAGGAAGAGCGTTTTTTGGTTGCCATGGATGTTCTTGTTTGATGAGGCTGCCCGCTGCATGAAGTCGCAGCGGGCAGCTTGCAAGGCGGTCCTGTCCGGATCAGGCAAACTGACGCTTCTCGCCCTGGCCGAACAGGTTGCTGACGCAGCGGCCGCACAGGCCCGCATGCTCGGCATGAGACCCGACATCGGCGCGATAGTGCCAGCAGCGTTCACATTTCTGATGCGCCGAGGGGGTGACCACCACAGCCTCTTCTTCCACCGAGGCCACACGGGTCACGCGGGCCGCCGAGGTGATGAGCACGAACTTCAGGTCATCGCCCAGGCTTTCCAGCAGCGCCGCCTTCTCGCCCGCCACCTTCAGTTCCACCTCGGCTTGCAGGGAAGAACCGATGCTGCCAGCGATACGCACTTCTTCCAGCTGCTTGGTCACGGCGGCGCGCACTTCGTGCAGCACCGCGAACTTGGCCAGCAGGCCTTGCGCATCGGCCACTTCCGGCAGAGCGTAATAGACCTGCGAGAAGATGGTCTCGCCGCTGGCCTCGAAGGCTTCCTTGCCGGCAAAGAAGCTCCAGGCTTCCTCTGCGGTGAAGGACAGGATCGGAGCCATCAGGCGCAGCAGCGACTGGGTGATATGCCAGACGGCGGTCTGCGCCGAGCGGCGTGCGGCCGAATCCACGCCACTGGTGTAGAGACGATCCTTGAGGATGTCCAGGTAGAAGCCGCCCAGGTCTTCCGAGCAGTACATCTGCAGCTTGGCCACCACCGGGTGGAATTCATAGGTCTCGAAGTGCGCCAGCACCTCGCCCTGCAGGCGCGCCATGTTGGCGATCGCGTAGCGGTCGATTTCCAGCAGCTCGGCCATCGGCACGGCGTGTTGCGCCGGGTCGAAGTCGGAGGTGTTGGCCAGCAGGAAGCGCAGGGTGTTGCGGATGCGGCGGTAGGCCTCGGTGACGCGCTTGAGGATTTCTTCCGAGATCGAGATCTCGCCGGAGTAGTCGCTGGAGGCGACCCACAGGCGCAGGATTTCGGCGCCCAGCGAGTCGGCCACCTTTTGCGGCTCCACGCCGTTCTTGAGCGACTTCGACATCTTGCGGCCTTCGCCATCCACCACGAAGCCGTGCGTGAGCAGCGCCTTGTAGGGGGCGCGGCCGTTGAGCATCGACGAGGTCAGCAGCGAAGAGTGGAACCAGCCGCGGTGCTGGTCCGAACCTTCCAGGTAGAGGTCCGCCGGGAACTGCAGCTCTTGCCTGTGCGAGCCGCGCAGCACGGTCTGATGGGTCGAGCCGGAGTCGAACCAGACGTCCAGCGTGTCCTTGTTCTTCAGGTACTGGTCGGCCTCGTCGCCCAGCAATTCCTTGGGATCGAGCGCCTGCCAGGCTTCGATGCCGCCTTGCTCGATGCGCTGGGCGATCTGTTCCAGCAATTCAGGCGTGCGCGGATGCAGTTCGCCTGTTTCCTTGTGGACGAAGAAGGCCATCGGCACCCCCCACTGGCGCTGGCGCGACAGGGTCCAGTCCGGACGGTTGGCGATCATGCCGTGCAGGCGCGCCTTGCCCCAGCCGGGGAAGAAGGCGGTGTCCTCGATGCCTTGCAGCGCGGTCTGGCGCAGGCTGGGGCCGCCATCCTTGGGCGTGTTGTCCATGCTGGCGAACCACTGCGAGGTGGCGCGATAGATGATGGGGCTCTTGTGGCGCCAGCAGTGCATGTAGCTGTGGCTGAACATGATCAGCTTGAACAGCGAACCGATTTCCTCGAGCTTGTCGCAGATGGGCTTGGAGGCTTCCCAGATGGTCAGGCCGGCAAACAGCGGCAGCCAGGAGGCATAGCGTCCATCGCCCATGACCGGGTTGAGGATGTCGTCATCCTTCATCCCGTGCGCCTTGCAGGAGACGAAGTCTTCGATACCGTAAGCCGGGGAGGAGTGGACGATGCCGGTACCGCTGTCGGCCGTCACGTACTCGCCCAGGAACACCGGCGACAGACGGTCGTAGCCCGCATCGGCCTTGGCCAGCGGATGATGGAAGCGGATCAGCGAGAGCTTCTCGCCGGTGGTGGTGGCGATGATCTTGCCTTCCAGGCCGAAGCGCTCCAGGCAGGAGGCCACCAGGTCCTTGGCCAGGATCAGCAGCGTGGCTTCGCCATTGCGGCTGGTTTCCACCAGCGCGTATTCGAATTCCGGATGCACGTTCAGCGCCTGGTTGGCCGGGATGGTCCAGGGCGTGGTGGTCCAGATGACGATATAGCCGTGGCGGGTCGGCAGATCGGTCAGGCCGAAGGCGGTGGCGACCTTGTCATGTTCGGCAAAGGGGAAGCCGACGTCGATGGCCGGGTCGCGCTTGTCCTGGTATTCCACCTCGGCTTCGGCCAGGGCCGAGCCGCAGTCGAAGCACCAGTTCACAGGCTTCAGGCCGCGATAGACATAGCCCTTCTCCAGGATCTTGCCGAGCGCGCGCAGCTCGTCGGCTTCATTGGAGAAGTTCATGGTCTTGTAGGGGTTGTCCCATTCACCAAGTACGCCCAGGCGGATGAAATCCTTCTTCTGCAGCGCGATCTGTTCATTGGCGTAGGCGCGCGCCTTGGCTTGCACCTCGGCCACCGGCAGGTTCTTGCCGTACTTCTTCTCGATCTGGATCTCGATGGGCATGCCGTGGCAATCCCAGCCCGGCACGTATTGCGCGTCAAAGCCGGCCATGTTGCGTGCCTTGACGATCATGTCCTTGAGGATCTTGTTGACGGCATGGCCCAGATGGATCTCGCCGTTGGCATACGGGGGACCGTCATGCAGGATGAACTTGGGACGACCTGCCGATGCCTTGCGGATGCGCTCGTAGACCTTCTTCTCCTGCCATTGCTTGACCCATTGCGGCTCGCGCTTGGCGAGGTCGCCGCGCATGGGGAAGGCGGTCTCGGTCATATTGACCGGGTACTTGGAGGGGGCTTTGCCGGCTTTTTCCGGTTTGCCGGGCTTGGCGGAGGATTCGTTGTTGGACATGACAAGGCTTTCGTTGAATGCAGGTTGATTCGGTAGCCGCGCGCGGCGAGATGCGCGCTGGCGAGATGCAGGATGGGGCGGCTGGACAGCAGCGGGAGCAGGGCTCCGGCTGCCGCCCAGCGTTCAAATTCGGTCGGTGGCCGAGACGGCGAAACCGGCGTTCTCGCGGAACCAGGCTCGCGCATGGTCCACATCGCGCGCGATGGCGGCCGTCAGCGTGGGCAGATCGACGTACTTCTCTTCGTCGCGCAGCTTCTTGAGGAATTCCACGCGCACCAGCTTGCCGTAGCAATCGCCCTTGAAGTCCAGCAGATGAGTCTCCAGCAGCACCCGGCCGCTGTCGTCCACCGTCGGACGCACGCCCAGGCTGGCCACGGCCGGCAGCGGCTGCTCGGCCAGTCCGTGCACCTGCACCACGAAGATGCCCGAGAGCGCCGGGCGCTTGTGGCCCACGCGCATGTTCAGCGTCGGGAAGCCGATGGTGCGGCCCAGCTTCTTGCCGTGGACGACCCGACCGCTGATGGCGTAGGGGTGGCCCAGCAACTGGCGCGACAGGCCGAAATCAGCCTCGGCCAGGGCGGCGCGCACGGCCGAAGAGGAGATGCGCACCCCGGCATTGGTCACCGTAGGCAGCGCGTGGACTTCGAAGCCGTACTGCTGGCCGGCGGCGATCAGGGTGTCCAGGGTGCCGGCGCGGCGCGCGCCAAAGCAGAAGTCGTCGCCCACCATCAGCCAGCGCACGTGCAGGCCCTGCACCAGGATCTTCTCGATGAAGTCTTGCGGGGAGAGGGCGGCGAAATGGCTGCCGAAGTGTTCCACCACCACGCGGTCGATGCCGGAGTTGGCCAGTGCTTCGAGCTTGTCGCGCAGGTTGGCGATACGCGCCGGGGCGCGTTCGGGCGTGCCGGCCAGCTGGGCGAAGAATTCACGCGGATGCGGCTCGAAGGTCATCACCGCCGCGTCCAGCCCCAGTTTGCCGGCGGCCTCGCGCACGCGCGCCAAGAGAGCCTGGTGGCCCAGATGCACGCCGTCGAAATTGCCGATGGTCAGCGCGCACGGGGCGCGCGATTCGGCTGTGGGAAGTCCGCGAAATACCTTCATTGAGCCGCTGGATAGATGCGCTGTTGCAAAAGCCTTCCATTATAAATGGTTTCGGAGGCTTTCCCTGATTTGGTGGCAGGATCGGGGCGATCAGGCCGCCAGGGGCGGATATCCAGAGCAGTTTTCATATTTCCTAGATGAAACATTGCTGGTATTTCATCTGAATTCCTCTTCCTTGCTTCCTTGCTTCACTGCTGTGCCAACGCCGCCTCCGGTTCCTGCAACTGGCGCGCCTCGGCCAGCATCCAGATGGTGATCTTCCGGACTTCCAGCTTGCTCTGCGTGATATGGGCGCGCAGCAGGATCTGGGCTTCAGTGGCCTTGCGCTTGGCAATCAACTGCAGGATCTTGCCGTGTTCCTCGTAGGTGGCGTCGATGCGCTTTTTCTTCAGGAAGTCGAGCCGGCGCACGATGCGGATCTTTTCCGTGACCTCGGTATGTACCCGCGTCATCTCCTCATTGCCGGCCGCTGCGACCAGGTTGGTGTGGAAAGCCTCGTCCAGCTGGGCCACCTTGACCGCATCGGTCTGTCGCGCATCGGGTTCGGCCAGCCAGATGGCGTTCAATTGCGTCAGTTCGGCGCTGGCCTCCGGCTGGCTGCAGAGTTTGTCCAGCGCAGCCATTTCCAGCACGATGCGCAGGTCATAGAGATTGTCGAGCCGGTCGAAGTCGATGGGGCAGACCTTCCAGCCGCGCCGAAAGCCCACTTCCAGATAGCCTTCGCGCTGCAGCCGGAACAGCGCATCGCGCAAGGGCGTGCGCGAGACCCCCTGGCGTTGCGCCATCTCGGTCTCGGTGAAATTGTCGCCCGGCAGCAGGCGGAAGCTGAAGATATCGTCCTTGAGCCGGTGATAGACCTGTTCGGCGAGCGCATTGGCGAGGGTGACAGTCATGGCGCAATCATTCGGATGTTCTTGGAGGAGTCCAGCTCAGGCCATCAGGCTGACGTGGGCGGCGACGATGCGCCAGCCCTCGGCCATGCGCACCCAGGTCTGCATCTGCCGGCCGATCCGCTCCGAGGTATGGTCGGTGAATTCGGTGGAGACCGTAGCATAGTCCTGGCCAAAGGTGGTGACAACGGTGCGATGCAGCTTGCGCGAGGCCGGCACCGGCGTGCAGCGCTGGCGGTACTGGCGGATCGCCTCGCCGCCCAGCAGTACCTCGCCCACGCCATAGCGCACCGTCTCGGGGGCATACCAGAACCAGCGGTCCAGGGTCGCAATGTCATTGATGAGCAGGGCGTATTCATAGTCGGCAAAGGCGTGTTCGACTTCGGCGACCACGTGGGGCAGGTTCACTTGCATCATGGATGTTCTCCGGCATAAGCGGTCACGGCGCTCTGCAATTGCGCCAGCGGCGCGCGCCAGCCGACGATGCCGCCCTGGGCGGTGAGCATGTCGAGCGTGGCGCGATGGAAGGCGGGGAAGTAGCTGGCGCAGGCGTCTTCCACCACCAGGCATTCATAGCCGCGGTCATTGGCTTCGCGCATCGAGGTCTGCACGCAGACTTCGGTAGTGACGCCCGCCACCAGCAGATGCGTGATGCCGCGCTCCTGCAATTGCGCGTGCAGGTCGGTGGCGTAGAAGGCGCCCTTGCCGGGCTTGTCGATGACGATCTCGCCGGCCATGGGGGTCAACTGCGGCAGGATCTGGTTGCCCGGCTCGCCGCGCACCAGGATGCGGCCCATCGGCCCGACATCGCCGATGCCCAGCGTCGGGTTGCCGCGCAGGCGCTTGGTGCGCGGGCAGTCCGACAGGTCGGGCAGGTGCGACTCACGCGTATGCACCACCAGCATCTGCGTCTGGCGCGCCAGCGCCAGCAGCGCTGCCACGGTCGGCACGATGGCGCCCAAGGGGCGTACGTCGTTGCCCAGTGCGCTGCCGAACCCGCCTTCCTCGACAAAGTCGCGCTGCATGTCGATCACCACCAGCGCCGTGCTGCGCGGATGGAACTGATAGGGATAGGGAAATGCGTCGATGCGGATCATGCGGCCTCGGCGTGGGTGGATTGTTGGGCGTGCCCGGCCATCCAGCGGCCCAGGGCGGCGCGGTCCGCGCCTTCTTTGGCCACGTCTTGCGCCACGTGGACGATGCGGCCTTCGGTCATCACCAGGATGCGGTCAGACAGTTCCAGCAGTTCATCCAGGTCTTCGCTCACCAGCAGCACCGCCGCGCCGCGTGCGCGGGCTTGCAGCAGGCGGGCGTGGATGTCGGCGACCGAGGCGAAGTCCAGTCCGAATACCGGATTGGCCACGATGAGCACATTGGCCGCGCCGTCCTGGCCGTCTTCCCCCAGCTCGCGCGCCAGCACGGCGCGCTGCACATTGCCGCCGGAAAGCGTGCCAATGGGACGTTCCGGCACTGGCGGCTTGACGTTGAAGGCGCTGATCAGGGCTTGCGCCTGGCGCTTCATGGCGCTGCGGTCGATGCGCCAGCCGCCGCGCTTGAAGGGCGCGACGTCGAAATTGCGCAAGGCCATGTTCTCGGCCACGCTCATGCCGGCGATGCAGGCATTGCGCAGCGGTTCTTCGGGCAGCGCAAAGACGCGCAGACGACGCATCTCTTCGCGGGTGGCGGCGTAGGGTGCGCCTTCCACGCGGATCTCGCCCAGCAGGAGGCGGCGCTGGCCCAGCAGGGCTTCCACCAGTTCTTTCTGACCATTGCCGGAGATGCCGGCCAGGCCGACGATCTCACCGCGCCTGACCTGCAGCGACAGCGCACGCACGGCGGCCACGCCGCGATCATTGTTGACCGTCAGGTCCCGCACCTCCAGTCCCACGGACGCCTGCACAGGCACTGCGGGGCGCGCCACCTGCGCCTTCTCTGCGCGGGCCTGGCCCATCATCCAGTGCGCCAGCATATCCGGGCTGGTCTCGGCGACGCGGGCGCTGCCGACCAGGCGGCCCTTGCGCAACACGGTCACATCGTCGGCATAGGCGCTCACCTCGTGGAACTTGTGCGTGATCATCAGCACGGTCAATTCCTGCTGGCGCGTCAGTGCATGCATCAGGCCCAGCACTTCGTCGGCTTCCTGCGGGGTGAGTACGGAGGTTGGTTCGTCCAGGATCAGGAAGCGGCGGCGCAGGTAGAGTTGCTTGAGGATTTCCAGCTTCTGCTTCTCGCCAGCGGACAGGCTGCTGACCGTGCGTTCCGGCGACAGTTTGAAGGGCATTTTGGCCATGAATTCTTCCAGCACCGCGCGCTCGCTGCTCCAGCGGATGCGCCAGGGCAGGTCACCGCGCGCCAGCAGCAGGTTCTCCGCCACGGTGAGGCTGGGCGCCAGCGTGAAGTGCTGGTAGACCATGCCGATGCCGAGCTGGTTGGGTACGCGTGCACTGCGGATGTCCACCTCGCGGCGATCGGCCAGGATGCTGCCCTGGTCCAGCGGGCTATAGCCGACCAGGCCCTTGACCAGGGTGCTCTTGCCCGCGCCGTTCTCGCCCAGCAGGGCGTGGATGGTGCCGGCGCGGATCTTCAGCGAGACCTCATCGAGCGCGCGAAAGCTGCCGAAGGACTTGCCGGCGTTGATGATCTCCAGCTCGAGGGCATGCATGCTCAGGCCCCGATCACGGCAATGAGCGCGGCCGAATCCGCGACCGCGCCGAAGACGCCGCCCTGCATCTTGATCATCGACAGCGCCGCCAGGTGGTTGTTGTAATCGGTCGCGCCGCAGCAGTCCGACAGCATCACGCATTCGAAGCCACGGTCATTGGCCTCGCGCATGGTGGTATGCACACAGACGTCGGTGGTGATGCCGGTCAGCACGATGTTGCGGATGCCGCGGGTGTGCAAAATCATTTCCAGATCGGTAGCGCAGAAGGAACCCTTGCCGGGTTTGTCGATGATGATCTCGCCGGCGATGGGGGCCAGTTCGGGAATGATTTCCCAGCCTGGTTCGCCGCGCACCAGGATGCGGCCGCACGGGCCGGCGTCGCCGATGCCTACGCCATTGGCGCCGATCTGGCGCGAGCGCCAGCGTTTGTTGGCCGGCAGGTCGGAGAGATCGGGACGATGGCCTTCGCGGGTGTGGATGATGGTGTAGCCGCCGGCGCGCATGGCGGCCAGCACTTTCCTGATCGGCTCGATGGGCGCGCGCGTGAGCGAGAGGTCGTAGCCCATCTTGTCCACATAGCCGCCGATGCCGCAGAAGTCGGTCTGCATGTCGATGACGATGAGCGCGGTGTTGGCCGGGGTCAGGGCGCCGTCGTAGGGCCAGGGATAGGGTTCGGCCTGGATGAAGCGTGCGGACATGGTTTCTCCTTGGGGATAGACGGATTTATCGGGTCAGGCTCAGTTCGCCCGGCGCACTCGAGAGCGTGCGGTCGGGGCGGCAGGTCATGATCATGATCAACAGCGTCAGCGCATAGGGCGCGGCATTGAAGAGGTAGTAGCCGGAAGTCACGCCGACCGCCTGCAGGGCCGGTCCGAGCGCCCCGGCCGCGCCGAACAGCAGGGCCGCCAAGAGGCAGCGCCACGGTTGCCAGCGCGCAAAGATCACCAGGGCGACAGCCATCAGGCCCTGACCGCTGGAGAGTCCCTCGTTCCAGCTACCGGGGTAGTACAGCGACAGGTAGGCGCCACCGACAGCGGCCAGGAAGCCGCCCGCCGCCGTGGCGGCGATGCGCGTGCCGGTGAGCCGATAGCCGAGCGCGCGGGCGGTCTCGGCGTGGTCGCCCACCAGGCGCAGGGCCAGGCCCCAGCGCGTGGCCGACAGGCCCCATTGCAGCACCAGCGCCAACACCACGCCGATGAAGAACAGGGCATTGATCTGCAGGGCATGGTGCAGGCGGTCATTGCTGCTCCAGGCGCCGAGGTCGATGGAGGGCAGCATCGGCGCCTGCGGCTGGATGAAGGGTTTGCCGAGGAAGAAGGCCAGGCCCGTGCCCAGCAGCATCAGGGCAATGCCGAAGGCGATGTCGTTGACGCGCGGCAGCGAACACACCACGCCATGCAGCACGCCCAGCAGCAGCCCGGTGCATCCGGCCGCCAGCACGCCCAGCCAGGCCGAGCCGCTGTAGAAGGAAGCGGCATAGCCGGTCATGGCGCCACAGACCAGGATACCTTCCAGGCCCAGGTTCACGCGCCCGCCTTTTTCGGTCAGGCACTCGCCCAGGCTGACGAACAGAAAAGGCGTGCCGACCCGGATCGCCCCGGCGAACAGCGCCAGCAGCAGGGTGGTGAAATCGATGTCATGCATGGCCGGCCTCCTTGGCGGGGATGACTTGCGCCTGTTGCTGCCAGCGCAGCTTGAGGGCCGCCAGGCGGCCGGTGATGGCTTCCCAGGCCAGCAGGTTGCAGAACAGCAGGCCCTGCAGCACCAGGGTGGTGGCGTCGGGCAGGTCCAGGCGCCGTTGCAAGAGGCTGCCGCTGGCTTCTACGCCGCCAATGACGAGCGCGCAGACGATGATGGCCAAGGGATTCTGGCGCGCCGCAAACGCCACCAGGATGCCGGAGAAGCCGTAACCCGCCAGCAGCGCACTGGTGGCGCTGCCCTGCACGGCACTGACTTCGAACATGCCCGCCAGTCCCGCCGCCGCCCCACCCAGGGCGCAGGCGGTGAGGATGAGGCGATTGACCGGCAGCCCCACCAGCCGCGCTGTGCGCACATTGCCGCCGACCACGCCCATGGCAAAGCCAGGAACGCTATGGCGCAGGAAGACCCAGGCCGCCAGGCAGGCCAGTGCTCCCCAGGCCAGGCCCCAGTGGACTTCCAGGCCGGGCATGGAACCTATCAGGTAGGGATCGGGCAAGGGCAGCGTCGAAGGTTTGTTGAGGCTGGCCGGATCGCGCAGCGGTCCTTCCACCAGATGCTTGAACACCGCCACGGCCAGATAGGAGAGCAGCAGGCTGGCGATGGTCTCGTTGACCCCGCGCCACTGGCGCAGGCCGCCGCACAGGGCAATCCACAGGCCGCCGGCCAGCATCGCCGCCAGCGCCATCACCACCAGCATCACCAGCGAGGGCAGGCCCGGCAGCAGTTGCGGCATCACCGCCGCGGCCAGCCCACCCAGCGCCAGCGCACCTTCGCCGCCGATTACGATCAAGCCCACGCGCGCCGGCAAGGCCACGCACAGCGCCGTCAACAACAGGGGGGCGGCGCGCTGCAGGGTGTTCTGCCACGCGAACATCGTGCCGAACGCACCCTGGAAGATCAGCAGACAGGCCTCGCCCGCAGGCTTGCCCTGTACCAGCAGGAACAGCACGAACAGCAGCAGCGTGCCAGCCAGCGCGCACAGCGTCGGCAGGGCCGGTGCGCTGCCGTTGAGCAGCGCCGAGCGCAGCCGCAGCAGCGGCGAGGTGGCGGCAGCCGCCACCCCGGGAGCGGGAAGGGAAGTCATGAGGCCGTCCTGCATCAGCGATCGGGGATCAGACCTGGCCGACCACGCCGGCCACCAGGTAATTCATCTTCTCCAGCACCACGTCGGTCTGGACTTGCGTGGTGCCGGCCGGGATCACGGTATTGCCCTTGTTGTCCTTGATCGGGCCCTTGAAGATCTGGAACTTCCCGGCCAGCATCTGCGCCTTGATCTCGTCGGCCTTCTTCTTGGCTGGTGCGCTCACGGCTGCGCCGTAGGGCGACATCTTGACGAAGTTGTCCTTCAAGCCGCCGCGCAGGAAATTGATCATCGGCTTGCCTTCCAGCGTGGCCTTGACGATCTCGGTGTAGGGCGTGGCCCAGTTCCACTCAGCGCCGGTGAGATAGCCCTTGGGCGCGAGCGAAGCCTGGCTGGCGTGATAGCCGGTGGTCATGACGCCGCGCTTTTCGGCGGTCTCGACGATCACCTTGGGGCCATCGACGTGGCAGGTGATGACATCGCAACCCTGGTCGATCAGGCTGTTGGCGGCTTCGGCTTCCTTGACCGGGAGCGACCAGTCACCGGTGAAGATGACGTGGCAGGTAATGGCCGGATCGACCGACTGCGCGCCTAGGGTGAAGGCGTTGATGTTGCGCAGCACCTGCGGGATCGGCTTGGCGGCAATGAAGGCCAGCTTCTTGCTCTTGCTCATGTAGCCGGCCACCACGCCCGAGAGGTATTCGCACTCTTCGATGTAGCCGAAGTAGCTGCCCACGTTCATGGGGTGCTTGCCGGCGGTCCACAGGCCGCCGCAGTGGGCGATGCGCACCTTGGGGTATTTCTCGGCGATCTTGAGCACGTGCGGATCGAAGTAGCCGAACGAGGTGGGGAAGAGCAGGGTGGCGCCATCCTGTTGGATCATGGCTTCCATGGTCTTTTGCACGGCCACGGTCTCGGGCACTTTTTCTTCCTCGATCACCTTCACGCCGGGCATCTTCTTGATGACGGCCGCCGCCTGCGCATGCGACTGGTTGTAGCCGAAGTCATCGCGCGCACCGACGTAGATGAAGCCCACGGTCAAGGGACCTGCGGCCAGCAGCTCCAGCGGGAAGGCAGCGCCCAGGGCGGCGGCTCCGGACAGTTTCAGAAAATCGCGGCGGTTTTTCATGGTGGTGCTCCAGTGTGATCGTGGATGGTTGGGGTGGGGCAACATGGCGTGAGGTCAGTCACTGACTTGTCACTAAGTACATCAATTGGCCGTTCGGACTGATACGGCCCTGCCGCTACTCAGGACGAACGGCAGCCAGGGCAAAGCTTTCTCGAGATAATGGTTCGCGCTCATTGCGGCGCCTTGTTCAGCGCATTGAGATAGTTGATCCACCCGCCGTGGTGGGTGATGTCGGTGGCATCGGCAATGCCGGCCGGTTCGCAGATGAAGCCCTTGACGCTGCTGCCGTCTTCCAGCTCCACCGTGCCTATGCCCAGCGGTGCGGGAATGGCGGCCACGAAAGCGCCGACATGGCGCAGCGGCATTTCCCAGACTTCCACGGCAATGGCCGCGCCGTCTGCGCCTGCGGTGCGCGCCAGGCCCGGCTTGGGAGGCGCGCTGTTGGCCAGGGCGTAGAGGCGATAGCGCGGCGCGGTGCGGGTGCTGGCCAGACGGCGCGCGCCTGCTTCCAGCAACTGCCAGTTCAGCGGCTGGCCGCTCAGGTGGGCGCCGACCACGCACAGCCGGATCGTCTCTTCGGTGAAGGGCAGGGGCGCGCTAGCAACGGCGTCGGCCTGGGCGGCGCCACCGAGCTGATGCTGCAGGCGCGCACCCGCCTCGGCCAGCAAGTGATCGGCCCCGGCCGGACCGATCAGGGTCACGCCGGCGGGCAGGCCGTCGTTCCTCCACAGGCCGGGGATGGCCAGGGCGGACATGTCCATCAGGTTGACGAAGTTGGTGTAGTAGCCCAGTTGCGAGTTGCGTCTGACCGGATCGGCCTGGACCTCGGCGATGGTGGGCATGCCCGTGGTGGTCGGCACCAGCATCAGGTCAGCGCCTTCCAGCAACTGCTCGGCCTGGCGGCGCAGCTCGGCCAGGCGGTACTGGCCCTGGAAGGCTGCCACGGCGTCATAGTCGGCGGCCTGGGCAGTGATCTCGCGCACCACCGGATGCACCGCCTGCGGCTGCTTCACGAAGAAATCGCCCAGCGCCGCGCGGCGCTCGGCCACCCATGGCCCTTGATACAGCAAGCGCGCAGCGTCGGCGAAGGGCGCAAAGGGAATCCGCGCTAGGGTCACTCCAGGCAGTTCGGCGATCCGGGCCAGGGTGCGGTCCCAGGCATCCTGGGCGGCCAGGTCGCCGTAGAACTCGGTGGCGGCCGGGATGGCAATGCGATAGCCCCGGCGCTTGAGCCCCAGCATGGGCAGCTTGCGCGCATAGGCGTCGGCAGCGTCGTAGCCGGCGGCGCTGTGCAGCACATGCCAGGCATCGGCGACGTCGTGGGCGAAGATGGAGATGCAGTCCAGCGTGCGGCAGGCCGGCACCAGGCCCTGCGCGCTGATCAGGCCACGGCTGGGTTTGAGTCCGACCAGATGGTTGAAGGCGGCCGGAATGCGCCCCGAGCCGGCGGTATCGGTGCCCAGTGCAAACATCACCTGGCCCAGCGCCACCGCCACAGCGGAGCCGGAACTGGAGCCACCCGAGACGTAATCCGGAGCAATCGCATTGCGCACCGCGCCGTAAGGCGAGCGCACGCCGACCAGGCCGGTAGCGAACTGGTCCAGGTTGGTCTTGCCCACCAGCAGCGCACCGGCCGCCTGCAGGCGTTGCACGACCGTGGCGCTGGTCTCTGCCACCCGGCTGAACTCGGGACAGGCCGCCGTGGTGGGCATGCCGGCCACATCGATGTTGTCCTTGACGGCAAAGGGAATGCCAAACAAAGGCATGCTCTCCAGCACCGTCTCGCCCTTGATCTGCCACATCAGGTCCAGTGCGGCGGCCTGCTGCTTCAACTGCTTGGCCGGCACACGGCTGATCCAGACTTCCTCGCGGTCGGCCTGCTCGATCAGCGCCAGCAAGCTGGCCACGGTCTTGCCGGGCGTGCTGCTGCCATTGCGATAGGCAGCCAGGGTGGAGGCGATGGTGACAGGGGCAGCGACTTGTTGCGGAATATGGGCAGGCTTCATGTTGGATATTCAAACTTGAATACAAGATTGAATATCGTTAAGCAGGAGCCATGCCAGATCGCTACCTGGACCTGGCTGGTCCTGGCAAAGCCAGGCGGGGAAAGGCGGGGCGGCCATCCTTGCCGGGTGGTATCAATGGGTTCAGCGGGTGAGATGCTGCAGTGGCGATTCAAATTGGTGAGGCTTGCGCTCCTTTGGGGAGGGGGAGAATAGCTTACGCACGTTCAGGCAGCAGGCCGGTTGCATGGTGTAGGCGCAACAGGCTCCATGGCGAGGGGGGAAACCGCTCAGAGCTCGCCCCACACCGCATTCAAGGCGGCCAGCGCAGCCAGCCCCGCTGTCTCGGTGCGCAGCACACGGCTGCCCATGGACAGCATCAGCGCACCTTGGGCGCAGGCCAGTTCCTCTTCCTCGTCGCTGAAGCCGCCTTCCGGGCCGACCACCAGCGTCACGGCCTGTGGTGGATGGTGGCGCGCCCAGCCCGACAACGGCTCGGCGCCGCGCGGCGAGAGCAGGATGCGGCGGTGCAGGTCGCTCTGGGCGATCCAGCGCTTGAATTCGGTCACTTCCCCCAGATGAGGCAGGCGGTTGCGCCCGCATTGCTCGGCGGCGGCGTGGATGATGCCTTGCCAGTGCGCCTGCTTCTTTTCGGCGCGCTCGCCCGAGAGCCGCACCACGCAACGCTGGGCGGCCAGCGGTTGCAGGGCGGTGGCGCCCAGTTCCACGGCCTTCTCGACGATCCAGTCCATCTTGGCGCCTTCCGGCAAGGCCTGGGCCAGGGTCAGCGCATAGGGCAGCTCGGCTTCGCGGGGGGAAAAGGTCTTCACTTGCGCGTGGGCACGCTTCTTCTCGACGGCGCTCAGGGTGGCGGTGTATTCGCCGCCCTCGCCATTGAACAGGGTGATGGCGTCGCCTGGCTGCAGGCGCAGCACATGGATGTGGTGGGCGATCTGCTCCGGCAGGACCAGGTCCGAACCGATACCGAGGGCTTGCGGGAGATGGAAACGGGGCATGGACGGGTCCTGAAGGCAGTGAGCGGGGGAAACATTGTCAATACAGCCATGCGGCTGGCCCTGAATTTTAATCCCCCCGGCGCACTCTGGTAAAATACGGCCCCGCACTTGCCTCGGCCTTCCGGGGCGGGTGGATTGGCTTCAGAACCCCGATTTGTGCGCCAGGCGGCGCTTCCAGCAAAGCAAACTCAGACATCGACATGATTTCCACTCTCCCCACCGACAAGATGGCCAACGCGATCCGCGCGCTGGCGATGGACGCAGTTCAAAAAGCCAATTCCGGACACCCGGGCATGCCGATGGGGATGGCGGAAATCGCAGTGGCCCTGTGGGCCAAGCACTATCGCCACAATCCGGCCAATCCGCACTGGGCCAACCGCGACCGCTTCGTGCTCTCCAATGGCCACGGCTCCATGCTGCAATACGCGCTGCTGCACCTGACCGGCTACGACCTGTCGATGGAAGACATCAAGTCCTTCCGCCAACTGCATTCCAAGACCGCCGGCCACCCCGAAGTGCACATCACCCCGGGCGTGGAAACCACCACCGGCCCGCTGGGCCAGGGCATCACCAATGCGGTGGGCATGGCGCTGGCTGAAAAGCTGCTGGCCGCGGAATTCAACAAGCCCGGCCTGGCCGTGGTCGATCACTACACCTACGCCTTCGTCGGCGACGGCTGCCTGATGGAAGGCATCTCGCACGAAGCCTGCTCGCTGGCCGGCGTCCTGAACCTGTCCAAGCTGATCGTGCTGTATGACGACAACGGCATCTCCATCGACGGTCACGTCGAAGGCTGGTTCAAGGACGACACCCCGAAGCGCTTCGAAGCCTACGGCTGGAACGTCATCCCGGCCGTGGACGGCCACAGCGTCGAAGCCGTCAGCGCCGCCATCCACCAGGCCAAGCTGGCCGACAAGCCGACCCTGATCTGCTGCCGTACCGTCATCGGCAAGGGTTCGCCCAACCTGGCCGGCACCGACAAGGTCCACGGCGCTGCCCTGGGCGACAAGGAAATCGCCGCCGTGCGCGAAGCGCTGGGCTGGACTTCCGCACCCTTCGAGATCCCGGCCGATGTCTATTCCGCCTGGGACGCCAAGGCCACCGGCGCCGACTTCGAAGCCAGCTGGAAGCAGACCTTCGACACCTACGCCGCCCAATACCCGAGCGAAGCCGCCGAACTGCTGCGTCGCCTCAAGGGCGAACTGCCGGCCGCCTTCGAATCGACCGTGACCGCCTACATCAATTCCACGCTGGAAAAGAAGGAAACCATCGCCACCCGCAAGGCCAGCCAGAACGCCATCCAGGCCTATGCGCAGGCGCTGCCGGAATTCCTGGGCGGCTCGGCCGACCTGACCGGCTCGAACCTGACCAACTGGAAGGAATCGGTGGCCGTGCGCGCCGACCAGCGCGGCAACCACATCAACTACGGTGTGCGTGAATTCGGCATGAGCGCCATCATGAACGGGATCGCCCTGCATGGCGGCTACCTGCCCTTCGGCGCCACCTTCCTGACCTTCTCGGACTACAGCCGCAATGCCCTGCGCATGGCTGCGCTGATGAAGATCCGTGCGCTGTTCGTGTTCACCCACGACTCCATCGGCCTGGGCGAAGACGGCCCCACCCACCAGTCGGTGGAACACGTCTCCAGCCTGCGCCTGATCCCCAACCTGGACAACTGGCGTCCCTGCGACACCACCGAAACCGCGGTGGCCTGGGCCGAGTCCATCAAGCGTCACGATGGTCCCAGCACCCTGATCTTCTCGCGCCAGAACCTGCCGTTCCAGGAGCGCACCGACGCCCAGGTCAAGGACATCGCCCGTGGCGGCTACGTGCTGCGCGATGCGCCCAACGCCAAGGTCATCCTGATGGCGACCGGCTCCGAAATCGAACTGGCCACCAAGGCCGCGGATGCGCTGACCGCCGAAGGCATTGCCGTGCGCGTGGTGTCGATGCCCTCGACCGACGTGTTCGATCGCCAGGATGCAGCCTACAAGGCTTCCGTGCTGACCCGAGGCGTGCCGCGCGTGGCCATCGAAGCCGGTGTGACCGCCTTCTGGCACAAGTACGTCGGCCTGGAAGGCGCCGTGGTCGGCATCGACACCTTCGGTGAATCGGCCCCGGCTGGCGTGCTGTTCAAGCACTTCGGCTTCACCGTCGAGAACGTGGTGGCCAAGGCCAAGGCAGTGCTGGCTTGAGCAGTGCGCCGTCCATGACTGAAGAAGTCCTGTTCCGTCGCGCCAGGAAGGGCGACGCGGCCTCCATCGCTGGCGTGCGCATCGATGCCTGGCGCGCCAGCTACCGCGGCCTGGTGCCCGACAGCTACCTCGATCACTTGAAGCCCGAGGAAAGCGTCAAGCTCTGGGAGCAGGTGCTGGAAGCATCCTCGGACGCCGCCTGCACCTTCGTGGCCGAGAGCGGCGGCGAGATCATCGGCTTTGCTTCCGGGATGACCCTGGCCGAGTCGCGCTTTGGCTGCGACGCCGAGCTGACCGCCATCTGCGTGCTGCCCGATGAGCAGCGCAAGGGAATCGGCAAGCGCCTGCTGGCCAACGTCGCCGCCACCCTCATCAGCGCCGGTGCGACCGGCCTGATGGCCTGGGTCTTGAGCAAGAATGAAGGCGCAGGGGAATTTTTCGCCTCGCTCGGGGCCGAAAGGCTTTATGAACAAACGTTCACCTGGGATGATGGCAGTGAACTCGACGAGACTGGTTTCGTCTGGCGCAAGCTTCACTCCTGAACGGACGAGGGCCGGCTGTGCCCGCTACGGGATGGATCGGCAGGATCAGCAGGGCAGGCAGCGACGGCAAGAACAACTGAACAAAAAGGCCGGAAAAGAAGGATTGATGTCCGCCTGGCGGCGCCCACCGGGTGCAAGCTGACGGACAGGTCGCTTTCCCGACTACCGGTTTGCATTGATTTTTACTACTCAAGGAGAAGAGCATGGCAATTCGTGTTGCAATCAACGGTTATGGCCGTATCGGCCGCAATATCCTGCGCGCCCACTACGAAGGCGGCAAGAAGCACGACATCGAGATCGTTGCCATCAACGACCTGGGCGACCCGAAGACCAATGCCCACCTGACCCAGTACGACACCGCCCACGGCAAGTTCCCCGGCACCGTGACCGTGGATGGCGACTCCATCGTCGTCAACGGCGACCGCATCAAGGTGCTGGCCCAGCGCAACCCCGCCGAGCTGCCCTGGGGCGAGCTGGGCGTGGACGTGGTGCTGGAATGCACCGGCTTCTTCACCACCAAGGAAAAGGCCAGCGCCCACCTCAAGGGCGGCGCCAAGAAGGTGATCATCTCGGCGCCGGGTGGCAAGGATGTGGACGCCACCGTCGTCTTCGGTGTGAACCACGGCGTGCTGAAGGCGTCCGACACCGTCATCTCCAACGCTTCCTGCACCACCAACTGCTTGGCTCCGCTGGTGCAGCCGCTGCATGAAAAGATCGGTCTGGAAAACGGCCTGATGACCACCGTCCACGCCTACACCAACGACCAGGTGTTGACCGACGTCTATCACGAAGACCTGCGTCGCGCCCGTTCGGCCACCCAGTCCATGATCCCGACCAAGACCGGTGCTGCTGCCGCGGTCGGCCTGGTGCTGCCGGAACTGAACGGCAAGCTGGACGGCTACGCCATCCGCGTGCCGACGATCAACGTGTCCATCGTCGACCTGTCCTTCGTGGCCTCGCGCGACACTACCGTGGATGAAGTCAACGCCATCCTGAAGGCAGCGTCCGAAAACGGTCCGCTCAAGGGCATCCTGACCTACAACACCGACCCGCTGGTCTCGGTGGACTTCAACCACAACCCGGCATCGTCCAACTTCGACGCCACCCTGACCAAGGTCTCCGGCCGCCTGGTGAAGGTGTCGTCCTGGTACGACAACGAGTGGGGCTTCTCCAACCGCATGCTGGACACCACCGTCGCCCTGGCCAACGCCAAGTAAGACGCGTGTTCTGGCGCACCGGCCGGGGTTCCCTGGCCGGGAGCGTCAATTTCAGGGCTGTTTCGGCTTCTTTTCCTCGTATGCAAGCCTGCTTGCCGCGGTGAAAATAGACGGATCAGCCTGCAAAAGGATCAGAAGGCTGTTGCGAGCGTCGCTTGCAATGGCCTTTTGTCCATTTGCCGCCATGGGCCGCATGGCCCGTCAACAACAAGAGCAACCGACCCAACGAGGGAACGCATGTCAGCAAGCTCATCCCAGGCCCGTCGCCTGTTGGCCAACCTGGCCCTGATTTCCGCCGTCAGCTTTTCGCTGTCTGCGTGCGACTACATCAGCAGCTTTTCCAAGCCCAAGCAGACCCCCGAAGAGGCCAAGGCCGAGGGCATCGCGCTTGGCGCGGGCTGCCGCCAGGCCGGCCAGAGCCTGGAAGACTGCTACCAGCGCAATCCCGACGCCCTGAAGGCGGGCATCTTCGCCGGCTGGAAGGACATGCACGAATACATGGCCGCCAAGGGCATCCAGACGGTCACGCCGCCCACACCCCCGGCCGACGCGGCCAAGGACGACGCCAAGGGCAAGGACGGCAAGGACAGCAAGGATGCCAAGGACAGCAAGGACAGCAAGGACAGTGATCGCAGCAACCGCGCCCGCGAACGCGATTCCAGCCGCGACAGCGCCCGTTCGCGCGACCGTGAGAGCTCGTCCTCACGCGACAGCAGCAGCAGCGACCGCCGCGCCAGCCGCGATGAGAAGACGCCGCCCAAATATTGAGCTGGGATAACAGCGCAGGACGGTTGCAGTCCTGTTTGCCAGCCGGTAACATCTGATGCCCCGCTTGCGATGCTTCGCTTGCGGGGCATTTTTCCATCAGCCGGCAGGGGGAAACCGCCGGTCAGCCGGACGCTAGCCGATTCTGCCGCGGCGTCCAGCCAGTACAACAAGCATAACGACATGACATCACATTCTTCGCCCATGCCTCCGGCCGTGCCGGAGCACGTCCCCGAGACCGCCTTCGGTCTCTGGTTCCTGCGCACGCCGACCTGGACCCTGCACGTGCTGGAGCGCGCCATGCAGGATCTGGAGCGTCTCATTCCCGCGCGCCGCAGCAGCTATCCTGTGGTCGCCGATGTGGGCTGCGGCTGGGGCCGTTCGCTCAAGAAGCTGCACCAGCGCTTTGCCCCGCAGCGCCTGATCGGTATGGACATCGATCCGGCCATGATCGCCGCCGCCCGCAGCGAGACCGAGGCCGAGGGCCTGCGCGCCGAATTCATCCAGTGTTCCAGCTCGCGCATGCGGCTGGAGGACAATAGCGTGGACCTGCTGTTCTGCCACCAGACCTTCCATCACCTGATCGACCAGGAAGAGGCGATCCGCGAGTTCTACCGCGTCCTCAAGCCGGGCGGCATCCTGCTGTTTGCCGAGTCGACCAAGCGCTACATCCATTCGTGGATCATCCGGTTGCTGTTCCGCCATCCGATGGAGGTGCAGAAGACCGCCGGTGAATACCTGGCCCTGGTCCGCAGCGCCGGTTTCGAGGTGGCGCCGCAGTCGATCTCCTATCCCTACCTGTGGTGGAGCCGGGAAGACCTGGGCATCCTGGAGCGCGTCTTCGGCATCAAGCCCCGCGCCGAGCGCGAAGAAACGCTCATCAATCTGGTGGCGGTCAAGCCGCAGCAGTAAGGCGACCTCGCTGTTGGCTCAGCGCTGGACATGAAAAACGGGATACACCGGCAGGTGCATCCCGTTTTTCGTTCACCGGCACCCTGGGGCCGGCCCGGCCCAGGATCAGCCAAAGACTTGCTGCCACAGCCGGATCACGCATGCCCGCTCATGCTCCACCCGGATCGCATCGATATGGGCGCGTTCTGAACCCTGCAGGCGGATCTGGTGCTGCAGCTTGCGGAAGAGGCGATAGGCATTGGCGGCCTCGTCGGCCAGCAGCGCATCGATCAGCCCCAGCTGTCCGGCCAGCTTGAGCAGGGCGATATTGCCGATGTCGCCGGTGAGCTGCGGATGGTCGCTGGCATGGCGCAGGACCAAGTATTGCACCATGAATTCGATGTCGATCATGCCGCCCTCATCGTGTTTGAGGTCGAACATGGTGCTGCGGTTGGGATGAGCCTCGCGCATGCGCCGTCGCATCGACAGGACTTCTTCTTCCAGCCTGGCCGGATCGCGCGGCTGGCGCAGCACCCGTTCGCGCAGCGCTTCAAAGCGCTCGCCGATGGCCGTATCTCCCGCGCAGAAGCGCGCCCGCGTGAGCGCCTGGTGTTCCCAGATCCAGGCCGCATTGAGCTGGTATTTCTCGAAGGAAGACAAGGGCGAGACCAACAGGCCGCTGGCGCCGTCCGGACGCAGGGCGATGTCGATGTCGAACAGCGTGCCGGCCGGGGTGTGGCTGGTCATCCAAGTGATGAAGCGCTGCGCCAGCTTGGCGTAGAGGCCGGGGGCGTCCTGGTCTTCGTCGTCGTAGAGGAAGACCACGTCCAGGTCGGAGGCATAGCCCAGTTCCTTGCCGCCCAGCTTGCCATAGGCGATCACCGCGAACTGCGGCACCTCGCGATGGCGCTGGGCAACGGTCTGCCAGACCGCCTCGATGGTGACTTGCACCAGTACATCGGCCAGGGCAGAGAGTTCGTCGGCCAGTTTTTCCACCGACAGGTCGCCCTCCAGGTCTTGCGCCAGCAGACGGAACTGCTCGGCATGGTGCAACTCGCGCAGGATGTCGAGCTGGCGTTCGGTATCGCCCTCGGCGGTGGCGAGTTGACGGCGGCAGTTCTCGGCGAAGGCGGCCCAGTCGGAGGCGGCCTTGAGGTTGCGGTCATCCAGCAATTCATCCAGCAGCAGCGGGTGGCGCGTGAGGTAGGTCGCGGCCCAGCCACTGGCGCCGATCATGCGCACCAGGCGTTGCAGGGCATAGGGATACTCGGTCAGCAGCGCCAGGTAGGCGGCGCGGCGGGCAATCGCTTCAAGCAGGTCGAGCAGTCGTCCCAGGGCGGGCAGCTGGTCGTAGTGCAGTGCCGCCAGCAGCGGCAGGCTGGTGTTGATGACGGTGTTGAGGCGGTTGCGGCTGGCCTCGGGCAGGCTTTGCATGCGCGGGGATTGCCAGGTCAGGTGCAGTCGCCGCGCACCGTCGGCGATGTCGGCCTCGGGGAAACCGACCAGGCGCAGGGCGTCGGCGAGTCCTTCGAGATTGTCGTTATCGCTCACACTCACGCTGGGGCCGTCGTTGTCGGCCTCGGACTGCTTGTCGGCGAAGATGGCGTCGAACTGGGCGGCGACGATGGCGCGCTGGCGCTCCAGTTCGTGCAGCAGCGCGGCCGGTTCCTCATAGCCCATCATCCGGGCCACCAGCAGCAGGTCGTCGGGATTGACGGGCAGGGTGTGGGTCTGGGCGTCTTCCAGGTATTGCAGGCGGTGTTCGAGATTGCGCAGGAAGGTGTAGGCGTGCAGCAATTGCTCCACCACCTCGGGTGCGAGCAGGTCCTTGGCGGCCAGGGTGCGCAGGGTGGTGCGGGTGGAGCGGTCGCGCAGCTCGGCATCGCGCCCGCCCCGGATCAGCTGGAATACCTGGCTGGTGAACTCGATCTCGCGAATGCCGCCACGGCCCAGCTTGACGTTGTTGCTGCGGTCCGGGTGCAGGGCTTCCTGGCGCTTGACCTCGGCGCGGATCTGCCCGTGCATGGAGCGCAGCGCGTCGATGGAGCCGTAGTCGAGATAGCGGCGGAAGATGAAGGGGCGGCTGATCGCTTCCAGCGTGGCGATGTCTTCCGGCGTGCCGGTGAGGGCGCGCGCCTTGGTCCAGGCATAGCGTTCCCATTCTCGGCCCTGGCGCACCAGGTATTCCTCCACCATGTTGAAACTGGCCACCAGCGGGCCGGAGTTGCCGTTGGGGCGCAGCGCCATGTCGACCCGGAAGGTGAAACCGTCCTCAGTGATCTCGGCCAGCGCACCGATGAGCTTCTTGCCCAGCCGCACGAAGAATTCATGGTTGGACAGCGATTTCTGGCCGGCCTCGGCGCGGGTATCGCCGTCTTCGGGATAGACGAAGATGAGGTCGATGTCGGAGGAGACATTGAGTTCGCCCCCACCCAGCTTGCCCATGCCCAGCACGATCATTTCCTGCGGCCGTCCTGATTCCTCGCCGATGGGCAGGCCGTAGAGCGCAGTCTGTTCCTGCATCAGCGCCGCCAGGTGGGTCTGCACGGCAAAGTCGGCAAAGCCGGTCATGGTAGTTACGACTTCGTCGAGGTCGCCACGGCCATCGAGGTCGCGCGTGATCAGGGTGCAGATGACCAGGTTGCGCAGCCGGCGCATGGCCGCCGGCAGGCTCAGGCCGCTGGCCAGGTCGTGCTCCAGGCGCTGCTGCAGGAAGGCGCGGTCAAGCGCACCGGCGGCCGCCGCGGCAGCCACCAGGGCGGGGCGGGCCGGGTCGGCCTGGGTCCAGCGGGTGTAGTAGCGCGAGGACGAGGCCTCGACGAGGGAGCGGTGATGGGCAGGCGAGAAGACCGGCATAAGCGTCTGGAAAGCTCCGCAGCAAAGTGTAAAAGAAGGAAAACCGGCGGCCATGTCGCTTCAGTCATGTTGCGCCGCGTCGATAATCGGACAGGGTGGGACAGGGCTGACATGGGCCTGACGGATGGGCCAGAGAGGGGATTCTATCCTTCATTTTTCAATTTATCGGCCATTTTGCACCCAGGAAGGGCATTGCGCAGATGGCATGGCCATGTTTTCCATGCGATCATGTCACCGCTTCACCTGCCTGAACTGCCGTATTGCCAGAAATCTTTGAATCCCGAGCTGCCATTGCATCCTGATGTCCGAAGAACACGATAACGCTGCACACAAGCCTGGCCGCTGGGCTCTGTGCTGGCGCGTCGCGCGGGGCAGCTACTTCCGCCTGAACCGGGCCAGCCATCATCTGCTGGGCTTCACCGTCAAGCTGCTGCTGGCGGGCTACTTCATCTTCTGCGCACTGTTTCTGGTGCTGCGCTACGCCGTGCTGCCCGAGATCGGCCATTACAAGCCGCAGATCGAACGCCTGGTGTCGGCCCAGATCGGCCGCGCCGTCAGTATCGACGTCATCAACGCTTCCTGGCGCGGCCTGCGCCCGCAGCTCTCGCTGACCAACATCACCGTGCATGACCAGCAGGGCGAGCCCGCGCTGACCTTGCCGCAGGTCTCGACCACGCTGTCCTGGAGCAGCGTGGTGGTGGCCAGCCTGCGGCTGGAAAACCTGAGCATCGAAGGTGCGGACCTGGCGATCCGGCGCGACGCTGGCGGCAAGCTCTTCGTGGCGGGCATCCCGGTGCCTACCGGGGGCGATGGCAGTTCGCTGGACTGGCTGCTGTCGCAGCGCGAAATCGTGATCCGCCATAGCAAGCTGCGCTGGGACGATGAATTGCGTCAGGCGCCGGAACTGGTGCTGGAAGACGTCAACCTGGTGCTGCACAACCGCTGGCTGCGCCATCGTCTCTCGCTGCGCGCCATCCCGCCGACGTCCTATGCCGCGCCGCTGGACGTGCGCGCCGACTTCAGCCATCCGGCGTTTGCCCGCAGTTCCGACATCCTGCGCTGGAAGGGAACGCTCTATGCCGACCTGCAGCGCACCGACCTGTCGGTCTGGCGCGCCTATTTCGACTATCCCATCGCCATCCAGAGCGGCACCGGCTCGGTGCGGGCCTGGCTGGCGCTGGACCATGCCAAGGTGGCCAATTTCACCGCCGATCTGGCCCTGAACAATTTCAATGCGCAGCTCTCGCGCCAGCTGGAGCCGCTGTCGCTGAAGCGCGTCAATGGCCGCATCTCGGCCAGCGAAAGCCTGGGAGCCACTCCCGAGGACGGCATTCCCACCTTCGGCGCCAATGGCCATCAGGTGACCCTGACCGATTTTTCGATCGAGACGCCGGACGGTTTCGTGCTGCCGCCGACGTCGATTGCCGAAAGCTATGAGCCCGGCACGCCCCTGAAGGCCGAGCGCACCAGCGTCAAGGCCACCTACCTGAACCTGCAGACCTTGTCGCAACTGGCCACGCGGCTGCCGCTGGCGCCCTCCCAGCGCAAGCTGCTGGATGACCTGGCGCCGCGCGGCGAGCTGCGCGACTTCACCGTGCAATGGCAGGGAACCTATCCCGAACTGGCTTCCTACCGCGTCCAGGGCCGCTTTTCCGGGCTCGGACTCAAGGGCTTGCCGGCGCATGTGGAGCCGCGTCGTAATGCCGCCCAGCAGGTGCGGGCGCAGTGGGCGGGTTTCCCCGGCTTCAGCAATATCGACGGCGAGATCGACGCCACCGAGAAGGGCGGGTCGGTCAAGCTGGATTCGCAGGAGCTCGCTATCGAGATGCCGGCCGAACAGTTCGTCGAGTCCAGCATGCCTTTCGACAGCCTCAAGATGCAGGCGCGCTGGCAGTACCTGAAGGACCAGACCCTGCAGGTGGACCTGGAGCAGCTGCAGTTTGCCCAGCCCGGTGTGGCCGGCAGCCTCTCGGGGCGGCATGTGCAGCCCCTGCAGGGCAAGTCGGCGGGCAGTGTGGACCTGCACGGCGAACTGAGCCGCTTCGATGTGAAGGCGATCCGGCGCTACCTGCCGCGCCACCTGAGCGAACCCTTGCGGCACTGGCTCACCGACGGACTGGTCGACGGCAGCCTGCGCGATGTGCAATTCACCCTCAAGGGCGCGTTGGCCGATTTCCCCTTCCATACGGCCAAGCCGGGCGACAAGCCCAAGGGCCAGTTCCAGCTCAGCGGCGATTTCGAGGGGCTCAAGCTGAATTACACGCCCGGTCATCTGGGCCGCGATGGCAAGGAGCCGGAATGGCCTTTGCTGGAAGAGGGTCGGGGTCACCTGAGCATCGATCGCACTCGGCTGGAGATCAAGGCCGACAGCGCCCGCACCCTGGGGGCGAAGCTGGGGCCGGTGACGGCGCGGGTGGCCGATGTCGATTCGCATGAGGCCGAGCTGGAGATCGAGGGCGTGGCCAGCGCGCCGATGGCGGTGTTCCTGCGGTATGTGAACCAGAGCCCGGTGGCGCGCTGGACCGGCAATCTCATGGAGCACAGCAGCGCCACCGGCGAGGCCAGGCTGGACCTGAAGTTCCAGATGCCGCTGCATCACGCCATCGATACCCGTGCGCAGGGCGCCTTCCATTTCGCCAACAATGATGTGGACCTGCTGCCGGACCTGCCGGTGCTCTATCGCACCAATGGCAAGGTCGAGTTCAATGAACACGGTTTCACTCTCAATGGCGTGCGCGGCCAGTTCCTCGGCGATGCGCTGACCATCAGTGGCGGCACCCAGAAAGACGGTAGCAGCCAGATGCGGCTGGAGGGCGCAATCAACGTCGACATGCTGCGCAAGCAATATCCCGAGCCATCGCTGCAGCGCCTGCTGGCGCGCCTGTCCGGCACGACCCGTTACAACGCCACCGTGCTGGTGCGCCAGCATCAGCCCGAGGTGGTGGTCGAATCCAGCCTGGCCGGGCTGGGCGTCGATCTGCCGGTACCTTTGCGCAAGAGTGCGCAGGAGAGCCTGCCACTGCGCTTCGAACTGCTGCCGCTGGCCTCGGCCGATCCCCTGATCGAACGCGAGGAGCTGAAGCTGGCGCTGGGAAGCAGCATCGCTTCACGCTATGTGCGCGAGCGGGTGGCTGCTACGGGGGCCGCATGGCGCGTGACCAGCGGCGGCATCGGCTGGAACCAGCCCGCGCCGTCGCCGTCTGCCGGCCTGAAGCTGGCGCTGGCTGCCGACAGTCTGGAGGTGGATCCGTGGCTGAGCCTGAAGAACGAGCTGGTCGGCCCGGCGGTTGCAGAGGATGCGTCGGCCGCTTCCACTCGCCTTGGCAGCGGCGACATTGCACAGTATCTGGCGCCGGATCAGGTCTCGGCGCGGGTGGGGGAACTCAGCCTGAAGGGCAAGAAGCTCAACAAGCTGATCCTGGAGGCTGCCCATCGGCGCAACAGTTGGCAGATCAGTCTGGAGTCGCAACAGGTCGCCGGCACCGTCACCTGGGACGAGTCAGGCGCAGCCCGCGGCCCGGGCAAGGTGACGGCGCGCCTGTCCTCGCTGGTCATTCCAAAGTCCACGCCGACCGCCGAGAATGGCGCCGCGACGGTGGCCTCGGAAGACGACAAGGTGCAGATGCCCGCGTTGGACATCCGCGCCGAACAGTTCGAGCTGGGCGGCAAGAAGCTGGGCCGGCTGGAACTCGACGCCAGCAACATGGTGACCTCGGTGGGCCGGGAATGGCGCATCAGCCGCTTGCTGCTGGCCAATCCAGACGCCCAGTTCCGCGCCGCCGGCAACTGGATGAGCTTTGGCAGCAACCATACTTCCAACTTCACCTATGCGCTGGACATCGAGGACGCCGGCAAGCTGCTGGAGCGCTTCGGCTATCCCGGTACGGTGCGCGGCGGCAAGGGCAAGCTCGATGGCGATCTCAGCTGGAAGGCGCCGCCCTACGCCATGGACATGGCCAGCCTGGCCGGGCAGGTCCACATGGATGTGCATGCCGGGCAATTCCTCAAGGTCGATCCGGGGGCCGCCAAGCTGTTGGGCGTGCTCAACCTGCAAGCCTTGCCGCGGCGGCTGACGCTGGACTTCCGCGATGTCTTCTCGGAAGGCTTCGCCTTCGATACCGTTGCCGGCACGGCCAGCATCAACAAGGGCATCGCCAGCACCGACAACCTGAAGATGACGGGCGTGACCGCCTCGGTGCTCATGAGCGGTTCGGCCGATATCGCCCGCGAGACCCAGGACCTGCATGTGGTGGTGATTCCCGAGATCAACCTGGGCACGGCCTCGGTGGTGGCCATGGCGGTCAATCCGGTGGTGGGCGTGAGTACCTTGCTGGCGCAGCTGTTCCTGCGTAACCCGGTGATGAAATCCCTCAGCTTCGAGTACAAGGTCAGCGGTTCCTGGAGCGATCCTATCGTGGTCAAGCAAGGCCAGGTCACGCCAGTAGATGGGCAGCGTGCGCGCGAGCTGCTGGAGCAGGGGCGCGGGCAGGGTCTGCCTGCAATGCCTGCGCCGGCGGCTCCGGCTACGCCAGCCGCTCCGGCCGCTGCGCCGACGGCCCCGGCAGGGCGCCGCCCCGCCAACCCGCAGAACATCGGCCCGGTCATCAATAGCGGCGCGTGAGCGTATTGCTGGCGTGGGCGGCGGGTTGGCCTCGAATGCGCGATACTGTAGGCATTGTTCATCTCCCAATGCAATGAGAGGCAAGACATGACGCAGGCAATCAAGGTGGCGGCCATCCAGATGGTCTCCACTCCGGAGGTGGCGGAGAACTTCGCCAGTGCGACCCGTCTGGTGGCCGCTGCCGCCCAGCAGGGGGCGCAACTGGTGCTGCTGCCCGAATACTGGCCCATCATGGGCCGTCACGAACGTGACAAGCTGGCCCACGCTGAAGCCGATGGCGCCGGCCCGATCCAGGAATGCATGGCCAGCCTGGCGCGCCAGCACGGCCTGTGGCTGGTGGGTGGCACGCTGCCGCTGAAGGCCGACAATCCGGACAAGGTGCTCAATACCTCGCTGGTCTACGGGCCACAGGGCCAGCGCGTGGCGCGTTATGACAAGATCCATCTGTTCAACTTCGTACGCGGTGAAGAAAACTACGATGAGGCCCGTACCATCGAATATGGCCACGAAGTGCAGAGCTTCGAAGCGCCTTTCGGGCGGGTCGGCCTGTCGGTCTGCTATGACCTGCGCTTTCCCGAGCTGTACCGCGCCATGGGCGAGTGTGCGCTCATCGTCATGCCCGCCGCCTTCACCTACACCACTGGCCGCGCCCACTGGGAATTGCTGTTGCGCGCCCGCGCCATCGAGAACCAGTGCTACGTGCTGGCGTCGGCCCAGGGCGGCGAGCACGTCAATGGCCGCCGGACCTGGGGCCACAGCATGCTGGTCGATCCCTGGGGCGAGATCGTTTCGGTCCTGCCGGAAGGGGAAGGGCTTGTGATCGGCGACATTGATCCCCATCGTCTACAATACGTTCGAGAAAGTTTGCCGGCGCTACGCCATCGCAAGCTTTGACCTTTTTGCCTTCCGACAAGACGCTATGAAATTATTTGAACCCAACATGGGCGCCCTGCAAGTGGCGCGTGACGTGCTGCTGACTCCCTTCGGCCTGGACGAATCCAAGCTGCTCAAGGCCCTGGGCAGCATGTTCACGCACAAGGTCGACTATGCCGACCTTTACTTCCAGTTCACCAAGAGCGAGGGCTGGAGCCTGGAAGAAGGCATCGTCAAGACCGGCAGTTTTTCCATCGACCAGGGCGTGGGGGTACGCGCCGTGTCGGGTGACAAGACCGCCTTTTCCTATTCCGACGAGATTTCCGAATCGGCCCTGATGGACGCCGCAGCGGCGACCCGCACCATTGCCCGCCAGGGCAGCGGCAAGATCAAGGTGGCCGGTGCGATGATTCCTGGCGGCGGCCGTGCGTTGTATCTGCCGCATGACCCGCTGACCTCGCTGGACGCCACCGCCAAGGTGCAGTTGCTGGAGCGCGTGGAGCGCATCGCCCGCGCCAAGGACCCGCGCGTCAAGCAGGTCATGGCCAGCCTGTCCGGCGAATACGATGTGGTGCTGGTGGCGCGTGCCGATGGCGTATTGGCCGCGGACATCCGTCCGCTGGTGCGCGTGTCGGTGACGGTGATTGCCGAGCAGAATGGCCGTCGCGAGATGGGCAGCAGCGGCGGCGGTGGTCGTTACGACTATGGCTATTTCTCCGACGTGCTGCTGGAACAATATGCTTCCGAAGCTGTGGCGACGGCGCTGGTGAACCTGGAATCGCGCCCGGCCCCGGCCGGGCCGATGACCGTCGTGCTCGGCCCCGGCTGGCCCGGCATCCTGCTGCACGAAGCCATCGGCCATGGCCTGGAAGGCGACTTCAACCGCAAGGGCTCGTCCACCTTCTCCGGTCGCATCGGCGAGCGCGTCGCGGCCAAGGGCGTGACCGTGGTCGATGACGGCACCATCGCCGACCGTCGCGGCTCGCTCAACATCGACGACGAGGGCAACCCGACCCAGTGCACCACACTCATTGAAGACGGTATCCTCAAGGGCTACATCCAGGACACCATGAACGCCCGCCTGATGAAGATGGACGTCACCGGCAACGCCCGCCGCGAATCCTTTGCGCACCTGCCCATGCCGCGCATGACCAACACCTATATGCTGGGTGGCGACAGGGATCCGGCCGAGATCCTGGCGTCGGTCAAGAACGGCTTGTATGCGGTCAACTTCGGTGGCGGCCAGGTGGACATCACCAACGGCAAGTTCGTCTTCTCGGCCAGCGAGGCCTACATGATCGAGGATGGCAAGATCACCTATCCGGTCAAGGGCGCTACGCTGATCGGCAATGGCCCGGACGTGTTGAACCGCGTTTCCATGATCGGCAACGACATGCGCCTGGATTCGGGGGTGGGCGTGTGCGGCAAGGAAGGGCAGAGCGTGCCGGTGGGTGTGGGTCAGCCGACCTTGCGTCTGGACGGCGTGACCGTGGGCGGGACCGCCTGATCCTGCGGCGCTGCTGCGCTGCCAGCATGATCACAACCGCCGGCGGGATGCCGGCGGTTTTTTTTCGTCCGTGGCGCCGTTTTCGAGGGAGGAGAGGGGCGTGGTCAGATCAAGAAAGCTGTTTTTTTGCAGGATAGCCACACTCACAGGTCCCCGGTCGGGCGCGCATGGCTTGCATTTGGCTTGAATTATTATTGTGTTTTTACGGATAATTTTTGTATTGGTGATATAAAAAGTTATTTTTAAGGGTTGTGTATGCATAAAAATTGCATATGCACTGCACCATCCCATTTTTTTCGGTTTGCTTGCCAAAGGTCTGGATTTGTAGCACTATGAATGCCTGCTTCACTTAAACGATTGACGCCAGACATGTCCTTCACCCGCGCTTACTTTTATTTTTACTTTAGCTATTCCAGCCCCACGGCGGTGAAAAGCGGTAAGCGTTCGTAAAAAGACAAAACCGATTTCCTAAAAAACCGCCAGTGATGGCGGTTTTTTTTTGGTCAAATTTCCAGCTGAATAATTGCAGCACTCCAGGAGAAAAAAATGCCGCGCACTGACGATCTTCGCATCCGAGAAATGAAAGAACTGGTCCCCCCCTCGCATCTCATCCGCGAATTCGCCTGCACCGAAAAGGTCGAGCGCACCACGGCTGAAGCTCGCACCGCGCTGCATCGCATCCTGCATGGCCAGGACGACCGCCTGATGGTCGTCATCGGCCCTTGCTCCATCCACGACACCAAGGCGGCCATGGAATATGCTCGCCGCCTGGTGGTCGAGCGCGAGCGCCACAAGAATGAGCTGGAAATCGTCATGCGCGTCTACTTCGAAAAGCCGCGCACCACGGTGGGCTGGAAGGGGCTGATCAACGACCCGTACATGGACAACAGCTTCCGCATCAATGACGGTCTGCGCGCGGCCCGTGAGTTGCTGCTCAACATCAACGAGCTGGGCCTGCCGGCAGGCACCGAGTTCCTGGACGTGATCAGCCCGCAATACATCGCCGACCTGATCAGCTGGGGCGCCATCGGCGCCCGCACCACCGAGTCGCAGGTGCACCGCGAGCTGGCCTCCGGCCTGTCCTGCCCGGTGGGCTTCAAGAATGGCACCGACGGCAACGTCAAGATCGCCGTGGACGCCATCAAGGCCGCCTCGCAGCCGCACCACTTCCTGTCGGTGACCAAGGGCGGCCACTCGGCCATCGTCTCCACCGCCGGCAATGAGGATTGCCACATCATCCTGCGCGGCGGCAAGCAGCCCAACTACGATGCCCCCAGCGTGGAAGCAGCCTGCCAGGACATCGCCAAGAGCGGCCTGGCGGCGCGCCTGATGATCGACGCCTCGCACGCCAACAGCTCCAAGAAGCCGGAAAACCAGATCCCGGTCTGCGCCGACATCGGTCGCCAGATCGCCGGTGGCGACACCCGCATCGTCGGCGTCATGGTGGAATCGCACCTGGTCGCCGGCCGCCAGGATCTGGTGCCGGGCAAGGAACTGACCTATGGCCAGTCCATCACCGATGGCTGCATCAACTGGGAAGAAAGCCTGCAAGTGCTGCAAGGCCTGGCCGATTCGGTCAAGCAGCGCCGCCTGGTGGGGGATGAGCGCGACGCCGCCTGATGCTCAGCAGGCAGTAGCGCACGACCATGAAAAACGCCGGCAGTTGCCGGCGTTTTTTGTGGATGGCGTAGCAGGGAATCAGTCGCGGAAGTTGTTGAATTCCAGCGGAATATCCTTGATCTCCTTGCGCAGCAGCGCGATGGCCGCCTGCAGGTCATCGCGCTTGGCGCCGGTGATGCGCACGGCGTCGCCCTGGATGCTGGCTTGCACCTTCATCTTGCTGTCCTTGATGACGCGCACGATCTTCTTGGCATCATCGCTCTCGATGCCGTTCTTCACCTTGATGACCTGCTTGACCTTGTCGCCGCCGATCTTCTCGATCTTGCCTTCGTCCAGGAAGCGCACATCGACGTTGCGCTTGGTCATCTTGTTGGTCAGCACGTCGCGGACCTGGCTCAACTGGAAGTCGGAGTCGGCATAGGCGGTCAGTTCGCGCTCCTTTTGCTCGACGCGGGCGTCGGTGCCCTTGAAGTCGAAGCGGGTGGAGATTTCCTTGTTGGCCTGGTCCACGGCGTTCTTGACTTCCACCAGGTTGGCTTCGCAGACGGTATCGAATGAGGGCATGGCTTGTTCCTTATGTTCTTGCAGCCGGCGAAGGCCGGCGTCTGACCCGTGATTTTAGCGGAGAGGGGACGTGGCCGCCATCGCCGATCCGCTGACAGCGGATTTACCGCAGCAGGGCGATATAATCCCAGCCCTATGACCACGTCTTCGCTTCCCCTCCAGTACGCCGTTTCCCTGGCCGGCCTCAATACCTTCGGCCTCCAGGCGCAGGCCTATGCCTATCTTCCCGTCCAGGGCGCCGACACCCTGCACGCCCTGCGCCAGGACGCCGCCCTGATGGCCTTGCCGCGCCTGGTGCTGGGCGGCGGCAGCAACCTGTTGCTGACACAGGATTTCCCAGGGCTGGTCCTGCACATGCAGGGCCGGGGCATGACCATCACCGGTGAGGATGAGGATTTCATCTACGTCTGCGCGGCTGCCGGCGAGAACTGGCATGGTTTCGTGCAATGGACGTTGGCGCAAGGCCTGGGGGGACTGGAAAATCTGTCGCTGATCCCTGGCAGCGTCGGCGCCGCGCCTATCCAGAACATCGGCGCCTACGGCATCGAGGTCAAGGACCGCTTCCATAGCCTGCGCGCCTTCGATCTCGCTACCGGCGAGATCCTCACGCTGGACCGCGACGCCTGCCGCTTCGGCTATCGCGACAGCGTCTTCAAGCATGCGCTGCGCGACCGCGCCGTGGTGCTGGAGGTCAGCTTTGCCCTGCCCAAGCGCTGGCAAGCCAATGCCAACTACGCCGACGTGGCGCAGGCGCTGCAGGAGCGCGGTGTGACCGAACCCGGCCCGGGCGACATCGCCGAAGCCGTCATCGCCATCCGCACCCGCAAGCTGCCCGATCCCGCGCAGATCGGCAATGCCGGCAGCTTCTTCAAGAACCCCATCGTGCCGGCCCGTCTGCGCGATACCTTGCTGGCGCAATACGCCGACCTGGTCAGCTATCGCGTCGATGAGGGACACTACAAGCTGGCCGCCGGCTGGCTGATCGACCGCAGCGGCTGGAAGGGCAAGACCGTGGGCCGTGCCGGCGTCTATGAGAAACAGGCACTAGTGCTGGTCAATCGCGGTGGCGCCACCGGCGCCGAGGTGGCCAGGCTGGCCAAGGCCATCCAGGAGGATGTGAAGGAAAAATTCGGGGTGCAGCTGGAGCCCGAGCCGGTCTTCATCTGAACGTGACCCAAGGGCAAAACATGAAAAAGCCGTCCAGTATCGCTACTGGACGGCTTTTTCGTTCAGGCAAGACCGCGATCAGCCGAAGTGGCAGACGTAGTCCAGGGTCTCGGTGACTTCGATGTCGAAGCTGGAGTTGCCCGGCACGCTGAAGGTGGTGCCTGCGGCGTAGGTGTTCCAGGCTTCTTCACCCTTCAGGCGCACGCGGCAGCTGCCGCCGTTGATTTCCATGATTTCCGGCGCGCCGGTGTTGAAGGTCAGGCTGGCGGGCAGGATCACGCCCAGGGTCTTCTTGGTGCCATCGGCAAACAGCACGGTGTGCGAGACACACTTGCCGTCGAAGTAGACATTGCCCTTTTTCAGGACGGTGACGTTGTCGAATTGAGTGCTCATCGAATGGTTTTCCATTAATACGTTGTATGAATCGGAATTACTTCTCGTCCTTGCCCAGCAGCGGCAGCGACACCGCAGTGCTGGACTCCAGCAGGCCGGTGTTCTGATAGATCGCCAGCTTCTGGCGGGTGTCGGCGATGTCCAGGTTGCGCATGGTCAGCTGGCCGATACGGTCGATGGCGGAGAAGCTGCCTTCGCCCTTTTCCATGGTCAGGCGTTCCGGGTGGTAGGTCAGGTTGGGCGACTCGGTGTTGAGGATCGAGTAGTCATTGCCGCGACGCAGTTCCACCGTGACTTCGCCGGTGATGGCGCGCGCCACCCAGCGCTGGGCGGTCTCGCGCAGCATGATGGCCTGCGAATCGAACCAGCGGCCTTGGTACAGCAGGCGGCCCAGCTTGCGGCCATTGTCGCGATACTGTTCGATGGTGTCTTCGTTGTGGATGCCAGTGACCAGGCGCTCGTAGGCGATGAACAGCAGGGCCAGGCCCGGAGCTTCGTAGATGCCGCGGCTCTTGGCTTCGATGATGCGGTTCTCGATCTGGTCGCTCATGCCCAGGCCATGGCGGCCACCGATGCGGTTGGCTTCCAGGATCAGCTCGGTCATGCTGGCGAAGGTCTTGCCGTTCAGGGCCACCGGACGGCCTTCTTCGAAGCGCACGGTGACGGTCTCGGCCTTGACTTCCACGTCATCGCGCCAGAACGCCACGCCCATGATGGGCTGCACGATCTTGATGCCGCTGTTGAGGAATTCCAGGTCCTTGGCTTCGTGGGTCGCGCCCAGCATGTTGGAGTCGGTCGAGTAGGCCTTTTCCACCGACATCTTGTAGTCGAAGCCGGACTTGATCATGAACTCGGACATTTCCTTGCGGCCGCCCAGTTCGTCGATGAAGGTGCTGTCCAGCCAGGGCTTGTAGATCTTCAGGTTGGGGTTCACCAGCAGGCCATAGCGGTAGAAGCGCTCGATGTCGTTGCCCTTGTAGGTGCTGCCGTCGCCCCAGATGTCGACGTTGTCTTCACGCATGGCCGACACCAGCATGGTGCCGGTCACGGCGCGGCCCAGCGGGGTGGTGTTGAAGTAGGTGATGCCGGCGGTGGAGATGTGGAAGGCGCCGCTTTGCAGCGCGGCGATGCCTTCATTGGCCAGCTGTTCGCGGCAGTCGATCAGGCGCGCCTGCTGGGCGCCGTATTGCATGGCCTTCTTGGGGATGGCGTCGTAGTCCGGCTCATCCGGCTGGCCCAGGTTGGCGGTGTAGGCGTAGGGGATGGCGCCCTTCTGGCGCATCCAGGTCAGCGCGGCGCTGGTATCGAGGCCGCCGGAGAAGGCGATGCCGACTTTTTGATTGACCGGGACGGATTGCAGGATGTTGGACATGATCTTGACGTTGCGATGAAGTGAAGTGTTGAGCGTGATTCTTGCGCTAGGAGAGCAGGGCAGCAGGGCGGCTTAGTCGAAGCGGCCGTGCACCAGATATTCGAGCAGGGCCTTCTGCACGTGCAGGCGGTTTTCCGCCTCTTCCCAAACCACCGATTGCGGGCCGTCGATCACTTCGGCGGCCACTTCCTCGCCACGGTGGGCGGGCAGGCAGTGCATGAATAGCGCATCCTTCTTGGCGCGCGCCATCTTGGCCTGGTCCACGATCCAGCCATCGAAGGCTTTCAGGCGGGCATTGTTCTCGGCCTCGAAGCCCATGCTGGTCCACACGTCGGTGGTGACCAGGTCGGCATCCTGGCAGGCGTCGGCCGGATCGGCGAAGAAGGTGTAGTTCTTGTTGCCCGGCGAGACCTGCGCCGGGTCGATATCGTAGCCCTTGGGGGTAGAGACGTTGACGTGGAAGCCAAACACCTCGGCCGCCTGCAGCCAGGAATAGAGCATGTTGTTGGCGTCACCGACCCAGGCCACGATCTTGCCCTGGATGCTGCCGTGGTGTTCGATGTAGGTGAACACATCGGCCAGCACCTGGCAGGGATGCTGCTCGTTGGTCAAGCCGTTGATGACCGGCACGCGCGAATGCTTGGCAAAGCGCTCGATGATCTCCTGGCCGTAGGTACGGATCATGATCACGTCGCACATGCGCGACATCACCTGGGCCGCATCTTCCACCGGTTCGCCACGGCCGAGCTGGCTGTCGCGGGTGTTGAGGTAGATCGCCGCACCGCCCATCTGGTGCATGCCGGCCTCGAAGGAGAGGCGGGTGCGGGTCGAGTTCTTTTCGAACACCATCACCAGGGTACGATCGGCCAGCGTGTGATGGGGCTCGTAATTCTTGAACTTACGTTTGATCACACGGGAACGTTCGATCACGTACTCGTATTCATCAAGCGTAAAGTCGGAAAACTGAAGGTAGTGTTTGATTGCCATAAATAAAAACGGCGGCCAGTGTGGCGCCTGCCGCCGATAGTCGATAACTCCTTAGATTATAAGGGATTCGGCCCAAAAAGATACCCGGCATACTTGCTCGCGGGAAACTCTCGCCCGGACGCTGAGCGTGCCGGCGATTGCGCAGCTCAGGCAGCCCGAGAAATGCGGGAAATGCGGCGCCTCGAATGCATCGGCGAAGAAAATAGAAGACTTTCGCAGAGACCATGAATGGTTTGCGAGAAACAGGGCGCAGTTTCACGATGTCGGCAAAAGCTAGAATGTAAACGATAATCATTTGTATTGAATTGCCTAGAATTGGCGGCCTTTCAACTTTCCTTGAATGGCCGCCATGTTCCTGATGCAATCTCCGATTCCCTGTGCCTGCGTCCGCCGGCTTCCCGCTACCTTGTGTCTAGCCTTCCTGGCCCTGCCAGCCTACGCTGCCGAGCGCGACGGTGGTAACGAGGGCGAGCCCTCCGGGGAGTCATCCCTGCCAGTGGTGGAGGTGCGTGACCAGCGCCGATCCCCTGACCCGCGTGCGAGGCGGGTAGGTACGGCCACAAGGAGCGCCGCCGATCCCATGGAGGTGCCGCAGAGCATCCAGAGCGTGAGCGTGGAGCAGGTCAGCGTCTATGGCGCACGTACGCTGGCCGGGGCCTTGCTGGGTGTGCCTGGCATTTCCAGTATCTCCGATACCCGTTTCGATGCCTTCCGCATTCGCGGCTTTTCCAGCGCCAACGATCTCTTGCTCGATGGCATGCGGGATGATCCGCAATACGTGCGCGGACTGGGCAACATCGAGCGGGTGGAAGTGCTGCGCGGACCGGCTTCCGTGCTCTACGGGCGCGGCAGTGGCGGGGGCGTGATCAATCGCATCAGCAAACAGCCCGGTCAGGACGTCGCCAGCCAGGCCACGCTCAGCCTGGGCAGCGCCGGGCTGCTGGGCGCTGCGCTGGACTGGAACCGGCCGCTGGCGCCGCACTGGGCCTTGCGCATCAATACCGGGCGCGAACATGCGGGCAGCTTCCGCGATACCGTCAACGGCACGCGCCAGTACTTTGCGCCGGCCCTGAAGTGGGAGTCTGGACGCGACAGCTGGCTGCTGCAGGCTGAATACGACGAATATGAAAGGGTGCCGGATCGCGGCATTCCCGGTCGCGCCATTGCCACGGCCAACGGCGAGCCCACTGCCTACGCGCTGCCGTCCGCCGGGCATGAGCAATTCTTCGGCGCCGCCGGGCGCGACGTCATCCGCGATATCCACATGAGCCTGCGCTCCACGCTCACCCGGGCGCTCTCGCAGGACTGGACCCTGCGTCATGCGCTTGCCCTGATGGACCTCAACAGCAATTTCGACAACACCTTTGTCACCCAGGCCTACCAGAGCGCACCACTGGACCTGGACCGCGTACAGCGCACCCGCTACCAGCAGAACCTCCAGCAACGCAGCGTGCAGAACAATCTGGAATTGCTGGGGCAACTGGGCGCACATGATCTGCTGCTGGGAGTGGAACACAGCTGGCAAAAGCGCGAGCCGCGCCTGTGGTCGGTCGCTGCGCCGGCAGTCTCGGCGGTGACACCGGAAAACACCCGCAATGGCGACGACCCGACTACGCCTTTCCAGATGAATTACCACAAGGCCTCCAACCTGGGCCTCTACGTGCAGGACAAGATCACCCTGGCTGCGCACTGGAAGATGCTGGCCGGCCTGCGCTGGGATCGCTTTGAGGTCGATTCGCGCAACCGCCGCAACGGCGTGCGCAGCGAGCGCACCGCCCATGCCCTGAGCCCGCGCATCGGCGTGGTGTGGGAAGCCTTGCCGGGCCAGCATGCCTACCTGTCCTGGAGCAAGAACTTTGCGCCGGTCGGCGGCGACGTCATCGGCATCACGCCCGACGCCCGGGGTAATTTCAATGATCTCAAGCCGCAGTTCAGCCGCCAGGTTGAAGCCGGGATCAAGAGCGAATGGCTGGACCGTCGTCTCAGCACCACCCTGGCCTGGTTCCAGCTGGAGCTGTTCAACCGCAACGTGGCCGACCCCGTGCGCCCGGGCTTCTTTGAGCAAAGCGGGCTGGAACGCAATCGCGGCATCGAGTTGAGCGTGGAAGGGGAGCTCGCCGCGCCCTGGTTCGTGCGGGCCGGGTGGGCCATCCAGAGCGCGAAGATCGTGCAGGCCGAACCGAAGTTCGTCGGCAAGCGCGCATCGGGCGTATCGGGCCGGGGTGGCAGTCTGTTCCTCAGCTATGCTCCCACCCTGGGATGGTTCGCCGAGCTTGGTCTCACAGTCGAGGGAGCGCGCTATGCCGACCGTGACAACCTGCTCGAACTGCCGGCCTATACGCGCTGGGATGGCAAGATGGGCTATCGCCTCGATGAAGCTGAATTCACCCTGGCCGTCACCAACCTGGCCAATCGCCGCTACTACGAGAGCGCCACCGGGCTATCCCAGGTGCGGCCCGGTGCGCCGCGCGCACTGTTGCTCACGGCGGCCTACAAGTTCTGAAGGGATCGCTAAGGGATCAGTACAGCGTCTGCGAGGACTCATGGACCAGCTGCGCATAGAGCTGGTGCCGCAATCCCGCGATCTCGCCAGCCTGCACCGCTTCCAGGACCGCGCAGCCGGGCTCGTTGAGGTGATGGCAGTTGTAGAAGCGGCACTTGCCCAGGTAGGGTGTGAAGTCGCGGAAGGCGCGCTCCAGCATGCCTTCCGAGAGCTGGTACAGGCCGAACTCCTGGAAGCCCGGCGAATCGATGATGCTGGCCTCGCCCTCCATCTGGTAGAGCCGGGTGAAGGTAGTGGTGTGCTTGCCGGTATCGAGCGCCGCCGAGATCTCGCGGGTGGCGATGTCGGCGTCGGGGATGATCAGGTTGATGATGGACGACTTGCCCATGCCCGACTGCCCGATCAGGATGGTGCTCTTGCCTTCCAGCAGCGGCAGGAAGGCCGCGCGGGTGTCGTCCGGATGGGCCTTGGCCGAGACTTCATGCACCGGGTAACCCAGGCGGGCGTACACCTGCAGCCGTTCGCGGGTCTTGGGCAGGGCGTCGGTGATGTCGGTCTTGTTCAGGATCAGGTGCGCGGCGACCCCGGCCGATTCGGCCGCCACCAGGGCGCGCGAGACCAGGTCATCGGTAAAGCTGGGTTCGGTCGCCACCACGATGAAGAGCTGGTCCACGTTGGCGGCCAGCAGCTTGGACTTGTACTGGTCCGAGCGGTACAGCAGGGTCTTGCGTTCATCGATGGATTCGATCACGCCCTGGTCGGCCGAGGTGCGGGCCAGGCGGATGCGGTCGCCTACGGCGACGTCGCTCTTCTTGCCACGGGTGACGCAATGCAGTTTTTCTTCACCGGCCTGGACCAGGTAATGGCGGCCATGCGCGGCAATGACCAGGCCCGGTTCGAGGGCGTCGGGCGTGGCGCGCTGGCGTGCAGCGGCGTGCTTGCGGACTCCCATCAGGCGTGGGCGCGCTGGGCGAAGAGGGCGTCCACCTTGGCCGCACAGACGAAGTCATTGGCCGAGAGACCACCGCGCCCCGCGTTGACGCTATGGGTGTCGAACTTCACCGTGCAGCGGTTGTAGCTCACGATCAGCTCAGGATGATGGTCTTCGGCGTGGATCATCCAGGCGATCGCATTGACGAAGGCCAGGGTCTCGTAATAGTTGTTGAAGGCGAAGCTGCGCACCAGCTTGCCGGCCTCGATCTGCCAGTCGGGCAGGACGGCCAGGTGGGCGGTGATGGCGCTGTCATCCAGTGCGTCGACAGGTTGGATGCAGTGGGCTGCGGCGAGAGTGGATGCGGTGATGCTCATGGACTTCTCCTGAAGGCCGGCGCGCATGCGCTAGCGGCCTGACGATGTTCGATGTTGAGTGCTTGCGGTGTCACTGTTGGCTCGCCGCCGCCAGCGCGCCATGCAGACGCCGGATGCGCAGCGAGGCTGGCGGGTGTGAATCGTAGAAGGCCGAGTGCAGCGGGTCGGGCGTGAGGGTGGAGGCATTGTCCTCGTAGAGCTTGACCAGCGCCGAGACCAGGTCCTGGGCCTGGGTATGCTGTGCAGCGAAGGCGTCGGCCTCGAACTCGTGCTTGCGCGAAGACAGTGAGGACAAGGGCGAGAGCAGGAAGGTGAAGATTGGTAGCACCAGCATGAAGAGGATCAGCGCCATCGCATCATTGCTGCCCATGAGCAGCGGTTCCACGCCCAGGCCGGTATAGAACCAGGCCTGCTGCTTCAGGTAGCCCAGCAAGGCCAGGAAGGCCAGCGACATGGCGAACATCACCACCACACGCTTGACGATGTGCTTGAGCTTGAAGTGGCCCAGCTCGTGCGCCAGCACCGCCTCGATCTCATGCGGGGCCAGGCGCGCCAGCAGGGTGTCGAAGAAGACGATGCGCTTGCCCGAGCCGAAGCCCGAGAAGTAGGCATTGCCATGCGCGCTGCGCTTGGAGCCATCCATCACGAACAAGCCCTTGGAGGCAAAGCCGACGCGCTGCATCAGGCCCTCGATGCGGCTGCGCAGGCTGTCGTCTTCCAGCGCGGTGAACTTGTTGAACAGCGGTGCAATGAAGCTGGGATAGATCACCAGCATCAGCAACTGGAACACGCACAGCACGATCCAGGTATAGAACCACCAGAGCGCACCGGCCTTTTCCATCAGCGCCAGCACCACCCACAGCAGCGGCAGGCCGATCACTGCGCCCAGCAAGGTCTGCTTGATCATGTCGCTGAAGAACAGCGCGCGGCTCATCTTGTTGAAGCCGAAACCGGCTTCCAGCCTGAACTGGCGGTAATAGTCGAAGGGCAGGTCGACCGCTCCCGAAATGAGGCCGAAGCCGGCCACCAGCGCGATCTGGTACAGCATGCCGGGGCCGCCGGTCCAGCCCAGCAGCAGGCTGGAGAGGGCTTGCAGGCCGCCCAGCAGGGTAAAGCCGATCAGGACCGCCGCATTGACCAGCAGCGTCACCAGGCCGAACTTGGTGCGTGCAACCGTGTAGTCGGCCGCCTTCTGGTGGGCCGGCAGGGGGATTTTTTCAGCGAACTCGGCCGGCACGGCGGCGCGATGCGCCAGCACGTGGCGGATATGCCGCGAGGCCAGCCAGAAGCGTACTCCCAGGCTGATGGCCAGGAAGGTGACGAACAAAACCGAAAACGAAAGTGAAGACATGCGTACCCTGTGCGAAAATGGCGAAAGTGCGTGGCGGCAATCGCCAGCCACGCCGCCCGGCCAGTACCGGGCGAGCGCACCCAGCAATGGAACCAAGCAGTAGAGGGGAGCCATCCCCATTACGTCAATAAGGAAGAATTATGTCACAAGCCCCCGCCGCGCCTGTCCGCCCCAATGAAATGAACCTGATCTGGGTGGACATGGAAATGACCGGCCTGGATCCCGACAAGGACCGCATCATCGAAGTCGCCGTGGTGGTTACCGATGCCGAACTCAACGTGCTGGGCGAAGGCCCGGTGCTGGCCATCCATCAGTCCGACGAGCTGCTGGACGGCATGGACGCCTGGAACAAGGGCACCCACGGCCGTTCCGGCCTGATCGACCGCGTCAAGGCTTCGACCGTCACCGAAGCAGATGCTGAAAAGCAGATCATCGAATTCCTGAAGCAATACGTCCCGGCCGGCAAGTCGCCCATGTGCGGCAATTCCATTTGCCAGGATCGCCGCTTCATGGTGCGCGGCATGCCCAAGCTGGAAGAATTCTTCCACTACCGCAACCTGGACGTGTCCACCCTGAAGGAACTGTGCAAGCGCTGGAAGCCCGAAATCGCCACCGGTTTCAAGAAGCGCCAGATGCACACCGCCCTGGCCGACATCCTCGAATCGATCGAAGAACTGAAGTACTACCGCGAGCACTTCATCAAGGAATGAGCCCGCAGTCGCGTCCGGTGACGTGACGCAAACTGAAAAAGAAGGCGCGCCCGTTGAATGCCATGGCGCGCCTTTTTGTTGCAGCGAGGAAAATCACTCTTCCGATTCGGTATCGGCCCCGCAGCACTTCTTGTACTTCTTGCCGCTGCCGCAAGGGCAGGGGTCGTTGCGACCGGTCTTGGGGGCATCGCGCTGCACCTGTTCCACCGCCGACTTGCGCTTGGGCGCCCAGTAACGGTGGATATGCGGAATGGCCGCCTCGATCTCGATGGCCAGCTTGTGGGTCTTGATGGGATCGTCGATGAGCTTGGTCTCTTCCTCTTCCAGCTCGTCCGAGCCCAGCAGGTAGATCGGCCGCATCAGCGGCGCCAGGTTGGAGTGGAAGATTTCATCCCACTGCTCGGCGCGCAGCTGTATCCCTTCCCAGAAGCCCCAGGCCCAGGCCTCGGCGTCCAGCAGGGGTTTGCCTTCATGCTCGCGCTCGCAGAACAGGGGTTCATATTCCTTGGGCGCGACCTCGAAGGTGATGGCGATTTCGTTCATGCTGCGCGCAATCAGGCTGGTGATACGTTCAGCTTCCTTGCCATTCTTGAACTTGGGCGTGTCTTCCGGACGGCTGCCCCAGACGCGCGGCAGCCATTCGGCCATCAGCACCTCCTGCGGACCGATGGCCAGGGCCGTCAGGTAGCCGTGCAGGGTGTCCATGGTCATCACATCGTCGGCGCAGCGATCGGAGAGAAGAAAATCGTCGAGTTCGTCGAATTCGGCGTCGGAAAGGGGCTGGTCGAGATGCATGATGGTTCCAATGACTGATGCTAAAGGCAGGAGTTTAAAGGCATTGGGCCGGGGGCGCGAGCATTGTTGGCGGTACCGGGGGGATTGTCGTGCGGCCTTGGCTTGCCGGACAGTACAATAGACGGATGAATCAATCCGCCGCCCCCGACCAGCCCGACGCCACGTCCTTTGCCACCCTCTCGCCCGATACCGTGCTGGACGCCCTCGCGGCCCAGGGCCTGTATGGCGATGGCCGCCTGCTGGCGCTCAACAGCTATGAGAACCGCGTCTACCAGGTCGGGATGGAAGAGGGGCCGCCGCTGGTGGCCAAGTTCTATCGCCCCTTGCGCTGGACGGATGAGCAGATCCTCGAAGAACACGCCTTTTCGCAGGAGTTGGCGGATGATGAGGTGCCGGTCGTGCCGGCGATGAGGCTGGAAAATGGCCGCACCCTGCATCGTCATGCGGGTTTTCGCTTCGCGGTATTCCGCCGCCATGGCGGTCGCGCGCCGGAACTGGACGACGCCGACACGCTGGAGCGCCTGGGCCGCTTCATCGGCCGCATCCATGCGGTCGGCCTGCGCCAGCCCTTTGTCCATCGTCCCGCGCTGGATCAGGCCAGTTTCGGCGAAGAACCACGTGACTGGCTGCTGGCGCATGACTTCATTCCCATGGATGTGGCCACCGCCTGGCGTACCACGGTCGAGCAGGCGCTGGCCGGGGTGCAGCGTTGCTACGAGCGCGCCGGCGAGATCCGCACCCTGCGCCTGCATGGCGATTGCCACGTCGGCAATGTATTGTGGACCGATGCCGGCCCGCATTTCGTCGATTTCGACGACAGCCGCAGCGGCCCGGCCGTGCAAGACCTGTGGATGCTGCTCTCGGGGGAGCGCCGCGAGATGGTCGGGCAACTGGCCGACCTGCTGGCCGGCTATGAAAGCTTCTGCGAGTTCGAACCGCGCGAGCTCTACCTGATCGAAGCCCTGCGCACCCTGCGGCTGATCCATTATTCGGCCTGGCTGGCGCGGCGCTGGGATGACCCGGCCTTCCCGGCCGCCTTTCCCTGGTTCAATACCCAACGTTACTGGCAAGACCGCATCCTGGAACTGCGCGAACAGATCGCCCTGATGGACGAAGCGCCGCTGTGGCCGGTCTGAGCCATTCATCAAAGAGAACACATGACGCAAACGCTTACCCGCTGTGGCTGGGTCAATCTTGCCAATCCACGCTACATCGACTATCACGACCACGAATGGGGCGTGCCCTGTCACGACGAGACCCGGCTCTTCGAGATGCTCAACCTGGAAGGGGCGCAGGCCGGTCTTTCCTGGGAAACCGTGCTCAACAAGCGTGAGAGCTACCGCGCCGCCTTCGACGGCTGGGACGCCGAGAAGATCGCCCGCTATGACGAGCGCAAGGTGGCGCAATTGCTGGCCGATCCGGGCATCGTGCGCAACCGCCTGAAGGTGGCCGCCACCATTGGCAATGCCCGCGCCTATCTCAAGCTGCGCGAAGAAATCGGCGGCCTGGATGCCTACCTGTGGGCGCACGTCGATGGCCAAGCCATCGTCAACCGCTGGGCCAGCCTGGCCGAGTGCCCGGCCAAGACGCCGCTGTCGGACGCCATCTCCAAGGACCTGGCGCGGCGCGGCTTCAAGTTCGTCGGTTCCACCATCATCTATGCCTATCTGCAGGGCGTGGGGGTGATCAATGACCATGTCCAGGATTGCCATTGCCATGGACGCTGAATGAGGGCCGCTGAAACGGGGCTGTACCAAAGGGTGGCTTGTTGAACCCTGGCAATGGAGTGGATTGGTTTACACTGCCAGGCTGTGGCGTCGTGCCGACGCCGTCGTAAAAGGATACACAAGGCCGGCTGGCGTCATGCCAGGCCGGTGAAGTCGGGAGTAGCATGATTTTCGTCAAATGGTTTGGCTGGTCGGTCCTCTGGCTGCTGCCGCTGCTGCTGCGCACGGTAGCGCGCGCGCTCGGCCGCAAGTCGGTCTTCGGGGGCCGCGGCGCGATCCGCCTGTGGTGCGGCAGTCTCTTGCTGCTGGTTGCCAGCGGCGCGATCGAGGCGCTCATCCGCGCGCAACTGAGCAGCGGCGACGACGGCCCGGGTGCTGCCTTGATGGGAGGCGCGCTGCTGGACGCCCTGGGAGCACGCATCAGCCGTGGCCTGGCGGTGGCCGTGATGCTGGTCTTGCTGGCGCTGGGCCTGAAATGGCTGCTGGGCGCCTTGTTTGGTCGCGCCCGCAGCGAAGAGCGCGAAGACCATCATCCTGAACTGGACCTGGGGCCGCCCCGTCGCGGCAGCATCGAAAGCGAGCGCGTGCGCATGAGCAGCCTGCGCTCCAGCTTCCCCGCCGGCGCCGAGCGTCGCGCACCGGCCCGTCCAGTGGCCCGGCCCGCAGCACGCGCGCCAGCCTCGCCCTTCGAGCCGCGTCCGCGCCCGGCGCGCTTGTCCCCCGCCGCGGAGCGCACGCCGGACAGCGCGCCGCGCGAGGATTGGCAGGTGCCGCTGTCGGCCCTGACCGGCAATGGCAGCCAGCGCGGCAAATGGCCAGCCCTGAAACCCGGAGCGCAGCCCGCCAAGCCGCGTCCTGAATCCGAGTGGGCCGCCTTCGAAACCTTGCGTCCGACCGAAGCCATGCTGGCCCGCGCCGCCGCCAGCCGCGCCATCCAGGCCGCCAGCGCAGCCGCTGACGTGAGCCTGGCGCGCGCGGCCCCGCCTGCGGCCGCCGCACCCCGGCCGATTCCGCCTTCGATCGCCCGTCCCGCGCAGCCCGGTGGGGCGCCTGCGGCCAGCGCTGCGCCTGCGCCGGCAACGCGCGGCATGCGCATCAGCAGCGTAGGCCGCCCCGCACCGGCCAGCGCCGCCTCGCCTGGCGCGGCCAGCCCCGCTGAGCGCGCCGATGTCATTCCCACCCGCTTGATGCGCTCCTTGCAAGAGAGCAGCGCTCCTGCAGCGGCCCAGCCCGCCATGCCGCCGTTAGCGGCAACAGCCATGGCGCCGCCAGCGGCGGCGCTGCCGACCGAACCGACTGCGCCGGCGCCGACTCCTGTGTCCGATAGCGTCCCGCCGCTGGAGTCGCCCGCGCCGACGCCGCCATGGGAGGCGGCCCTGCCCGCCGAGCCCCTCCCGCCATCGGCGCCGCAGCAGCCCGTAGACCAGCAGGAGCCCCTCACTCCCTTTGCCCCGCTCACCCCCGCTGCGGGGGCGCAGCAGACATTCCAGGCGCCGTGGTTCGACATGCTGCCCGATCCCGACCCGTCAGCGCCGGTCGAGCCCGTGGCGGCACAGACCGGTTTCACGGTGCGCATGCCGGAGGCGCCCACCGCACCCGAGCCAGCGCCGGTCTCCATGGCCTATCCCGACTATGTGGATGAGCCGCGCGTGGAGATTCCGCTGCCTTCGCTGGACTTGCTGGATGAAGTCCCCGAATCGCGCATTGAAGTCGATACCGAGCAATTGCAGGAAACCGGCCGCCTGATCGAGCAACGTCTCAAGGAATTCAAGGTGCCGGTGACGGTGCTGGGCGCCGAGGCCGGTCCGGTGATCACCCGCTTCGAGGTCGAACCGGCCCAGGGGGTGCGCGGGGCCCAGGTGGTGAACCTGATGAAGGACCTCTCGCGGGCGCTGGGCCTGACCTCCATCCGCGTGGTCGAGACCATCCCCGGCAAGACCTGCATGGGCCTGGAGTTGCCCAATGCGCGCCGGCAGATGATCAAGCTGTCCGAGATCGTGCATTCGCAGGCGTATCGCAAGTCGGCTTCCCATCTCACCATTGCCATGGGCAAGGACATCACCGGCACGCCCGTGGTGACCGACCTGGCGCGCGCGCCGCACATGCTGGTGGCCGGCACCACAGGCTCGGGCAAGTCGGTGGCCATCAACGCCATGATCCTCTCGCTGCTCTACAAGGCCACGCCCGAGGAAGTGCGCCTGATCATGATCGACCCCAAGATGCTGGAACTGTCCATCTACGAGGGCATTCCGCACTTGCTGGCGCCGGTGGTGACCGACATGCGCGAGGCTGCCCATGCGCTGAACTGGGCCGTGGACGAGATGGAGCGCCGCTACAAGAAGATGTCCAAGCTGGGCGTGCGCAACCTGGCAGGCTACAACCAGAAGCTGGACGAAGCCGCCGCCCGTGGCGAAAAGATTCCCAATCCCTTCAGCCTGACGCCGGACGCGCCGGAACCGCTGGAAAAGCTGCCCACCATCGTCATCGTCATCGACGAACTGGCCGACCTGATGATGGTGGTCGGCAAGAAGGTCGAAGAGCTCATCGCCCGCCTGGCGCAGAAGGCGCGCGCAGCCGGCATCCACCTGATCCTGGCGACGCAGCGCCCTTCGGTGGATGTGATCACCGGCCTGATCAAGGCCAACATCCCGACCCGCGTAGCCTTCCAGGTGTCTTCCAAGATCGACTCACGCACGGTGCTGGACCAGATGGGTGCGGAATCGCTGCTGGGCCATGGCGACATGCTGTTCCTGCCACCCGGCTCGGGCTACCCGCAGCGGGTGCACGGCGCCTTTGTCTCCGACGAGGAAGTGCATCGCGTGGTGGAATACCTGAAGTCCTTCGGCGAACCGCGCTATATCGAAGAAATCCTGGCGCCGCCCATCTCCGAAGACACGGCCCAGGCCGACATGTTTGCCAACGGCGAGGGCGGCGATCCGGAAGCCGACCCGCTCTACGACGAAGCCGTGGCTTTCGTGCTCAAGACGCGGCGAGCCTCGATCTCGTCGGTGCAGCGGCAATTGCGCATCGGCTACAACCGCGCTGCGCGGCTGGTGGAGCAGATGGAAACCGCAGGCGTGCTCTCGGCCATGTCGCGCAATGGCAGCCGCGATATCTTGGTGCCGCCTTCGGGTGGTGTTGAAGAATAAATAGGCTGAATCTACCTACTCGGTCCGAACGGGAGGTGAAATAAAAATCGGCGGACCTTTGCAGGCCCGCCGATTTTTTTGATCGCGCAGGGCGATCAGCCCATCAACTTATGCCATCACACATCCAGCTGAGTCACCAGCTTGGTGTTGATGTAAGCCTCAATGGCCTCGGTGCCGCCTTCGGAACCATAGCCGCTGTCCTTGATGCCGCCGAAGGGCAGTTCCGGCAGCGCCAGGCCCAGGTGGTTGATGGTCAGCATGCCGCTTTCCACGCGCGCCGCCAGGGCGTGCTTGGTGTGCGCCGACTTGGCGAAGGCGTAGGCGGCCAGACCGTAGGGCAGGCGGTTGGCTTCGGTGATCACCTCATCCAGGGTCTCGAAGGAATTGATCAGCGCCAGTGGGCCGAAGGGCTCTTCATTCATCGCACGGGCCTGCAGCGGCAGATTGGTCAGCACGGTGGGCTGGAAGAAGTAACCCTTGTTACCAATGCGCTTGCCACCGGTGCGCAGTTGCGCACCCTGCGAGACGGCGTCGTCGATAAGCGCTTCCAGCGCCGGGATGCGGCGCTTGTTGGCCACCGGACCCATGGTGATGCCGGCTTCCAGGCCATTGCCCACCTTCAGCTGTTCGGCATAGGTGACGAACTTGTCGACGAAGGCATTGAAGACACCCTTCTGCACCAGGAAGCGGGTCGGCGAGACGCACACCTGACCGGCATTGCGGAACTTGGCCGTGGCCAGCATCTTGGCGGCGACATCCACATCGGCGTCGTCGAACACCATCGCCGGTGCATGGCCGCCCAGTTCCATGGTGGCGCGCTTCATGTGCTGGCCCGCCAGCGCAGCCAGTTGCTTGCCCACCGGGGTGGAGCCGGTGAAGGAAATCTTCTTGATCACCGGATGCGGGATCAGGTATTCCGAAATCTCGGCCGGCACGCCATAGACCAGGTTGATCACCCCTGCCGGCACGCCTGCATCGGCATAGGCGCGGATCAGTTCAGCGGGCGACGCAGGGGTTTCTTCGGGCGCCTTGACGATGATGGAGCAGCCTGCCGCCAACGCAGCGGAGAGCTTGCGCACCACCTGATTGAGCGGGAAGTTCCAGGGGGTGAAGGCCGCCACCGGGCCGACCGGCTCCTTGATCACCATCTGGTAGGCCCCCGGCACGCGTGCCGGCACCAGGCGGCCATAGGTGCGGCGGGCTTCCTCGGCGAACCAGTCGATGGTGTCAGCCGCGCCCAGGGTTTCCATCTTCGCTTCGGCCAGCGGCTTGCCTTGTTCCATGGTCATCAGGCGCGCCACTTCCTCTGCACGCTCGCGCAGCAGGTCGGCGGCGCGGCGCATGATCTTGGAGCGTTCAAAGGCCGACATGTTGCGCCAGGTCTCGAAACCCTTGCTGGCCGCTTCCAGTGCGCGGTCCAGATCGGCACGGTCGGCATGGGCGATCTTGCCGATCACTTCTTCGGTGGCCGGATTGATCACGTCGATGGTGCGGCCCGAGGCGCTGGCGGTCCATTCTCCATTGATGAAAAGCTGTACGTCCTTATACATGTGCGATCCTTGTTGGTCAGGTTGCGGGGAGGCCGCGCGGCCTTGTCCTGACAGGCAAGGCGGGCGCGGCGGCGGGGGAGTAGCAGGACAGACCGGTGCAAACCGCTCTGGTTCACGCGCGGCGGCATGTCGTCCAAAGACGTTCTTTATACCATGGGCGCGTCTTTCCCGTCGGCCGCCAGCGGCTGGCCATGCCGCTGACAGCGGCGTCCTACAAGGACGCAGCGGCCATGCAAAGGCGGAACAATCATTCGCAAGCGCCGGTCACACCGCCATAACAATGCGCCAAGCAGAGGCCTCCATGAGCAGCTCTTCCGACGACGTCCGCAAGCTTTCTTCCGCCGCCTCTACCAAGGGCACAGCCTCCCAGGATGCAGCCGCCCTGGTGGCGGGCACCCTGCTCAGCGCCGGGGTAGGGATATGGCTGGGCCGCAAACGCCGCCAGCGCAGGTCTGCGCGTTCGACTGTGCTGCCTGTGCAGGCGCGGCCCGCCACAGAGACGAGCGCCCAGCCGCCGCTGCCTTCCGGGCTGGAGCGCGCGCTACGGCTGGTCACGCTGGCGCTGCCGCTGGTGGCCGCCTGGCGACGCGGTACGGCGCGCGCCAAGCTTGAGCAGGCCAGGGCCAACGAGCGCGCCGAGTCCTCCCCCGACGCCCCGGCGCGCATGGATATCGTCAAGGCGAGGCTGGAGCCAGCGCCCTCGGATTACCTGGACCCGGCCGCCGAGGTCAAGATGATCAGTGGCGGCTCGCGTCCCCAGCAAGCCTGGCAGATGACCATGGCAGCCATCAATGCCTGGATCGATGACTTCGCTCCCAGTATGGGAGCGGCCATCGCCTACTACACCATCTTTTCCATCGCCCCCATGCTGGTGATCGCCATTGCCGTGGCGGGCATGCTCTTCGGCCACGACGCCGCCCAGGGCGAGATCGTCAACCAGATCCGCGACATCGTCGGCACCGAGGGCGCCTTCGCCATCCAGGGCTTGCTCAAGTCGGTGAGCCAGCCACGCGAGGGCATGATCGCCGCCGGCATTTCCGTGGTGACCTTGGTCATTGGTGCGACTGCCGTGTTTTCTGAATTGCAGAGCGCGCTGGATCGCATCTGGCGCATCCCTGCGGTCAAGCGCAAGAGCGGCGTGTGGCAGCTGGCGCGCACGCGCCTGCTGTCCTTCGGCCTGATCCTGGGGCTTGGCTTTCTGCTGATCATCTCGCTGGTGGTCAGCGCCGCCCTGGCAGCGCTGGGGCGCTGGTGGGGCGGCTGGTTCGAGGGCTGGCAGCTGGTGTTGCAACTGCTTAATTTCGTGTTGTCCTTCGTGGTGTTTTCTACGTTATTTTCGATGATCTACAAGTTCATGCCGCGCGTCACCCTGTCCTGGCGCGACGTCTGGATAGGCGCGGTGGCCACGACGGTGCTGTTCATCATCGGCAAGTATCTGATCGGCCTGTATCTTGGCAGCACCGGGATGACTTCCGGTTTCGGTGCGGCCGGCTCGTTCGCATTGCTGTTGCTGTGGATCTATTATTCGGCGCAGATCTTCCTGCTGGGCGCGGAATTCACCTGGATCTACGCCAACAATTTCGGTTCGCGCGCCTTGCGCCAGAAGCTGGTCAATACGGTGGAAGATCATCACGTCAGCGTGCAGCAAGCCCAGCAGGTGGTGCGCGCCAGCGAGGGCCAGCGCTGAGCTTGACGCCGCTGGCCGTGTAGGACGCGCTGTGCCCGTAAATGCGCTGGCGGCCTACAGCCATCCGCCCTGGAAGAATTCACCATGAGCATCCCGGACGCACGCCAGAATGCGCCGCGCCAATTGCCCATCCATGATTCAGCCAGCACGGAGATGCGACATGAAGACCAAGGACATTCCCGAAGACGCTACCTTTGACGAATACAACAACGCCGCCGGCGGCTGGGGTTCGGTCAAGGCGCTGGGGTCGATCTTGCAGCAGGAGCACGTCATCGCCAGCGGCACCCGCATCCTGATGCATCAGAACAAGCCCGAGGGCTTTGCCTGTGTCAGTTGTTCCTGGGCCAAGCCGGCCGATCCGCATCTGTTCGAATTCTGCGAGAACGGCGCCAAGGCCACCGCCTGGGAAATTACCCGCAAGCGCGCCACAGCCGCCTTCTTCGCGCAGCACACCGTGACCGAGATGGAGGCCTGGAACGATCTCGAACTGGAGTCCAGCGGCCGCGTCACCGAGCCCATGAAGTACGACGCCGCCAGCGACCGCTACCTGCCGGTCAGCTGGAGTGAGGCCTTCGATGATATCGCCGCGCAGCTGCGCGCCATGGATCCGAAGAAGGTGGTGTTCTACGCCTCCGGCCGCGCCTCGCTGGAAACCTCCTACCTCTACCAGCTCATGGCGCGCATGTATGGCACCAACAACCTGCCCGACAGTTCCAACATGTGTCACGAATCCACCTCCGTGGCGCTGCCCCAGACCATCGGCGTGCCGGTGGGCACCGTCACGCTGGACGACTTCGGGCAGACTGACTGCATCCTCTTCTTCGGCCACAACACCGGCACCAATGCGCCGCGCATGCTGCATCCGCTGGAAGAAGTGCGCAAGCGCGGCGTGCCGGTGATCACCTTCAATCCCCTGCGCGAGCGTGGACTGGAGCGCTTCGTCAATCCGCAATCGCCCAAGGAAATGGTCACGCCGGCGCACACCGACATCAGCACCCAGTACCTGCAGATCAAGATCGGCGGCGATAGCGCAGCGGCCATCGGCATGGCCAAGCGCATTCTCGAACGGGATGACAAGGCGCGCCAGGAAGGCTTGCCACGCCTGCTCGACCTGGCCTTCATCGAAGAACACACCAGCGGCTTCGAGCAGTTCGCCGACGCCGTGCGCGCGGCTCCCTGGGACGAGCTCGAGCGCCATGCCGGCGTCTCCCGCGCCGAGCTGGAGCTGGCCGCCGATACCTATGCGGGGGCCGGGCGCGCCATGCTGATGTATGGGATGGGCGTGACCCAGCATCGCGAAGCGGTGCGCACCATCCATATGCTGACCAATCTGCTGCTCATGCGTGGCAATATCGGCAAGCCGGGCGCGGGCATCTGCCCGATCCGCGGCCATTCCAACGTGCAGGGGCAGCGCACCGTGGGCATCACCGAAAAGCCCGAGCTGGTCCCCAATGACAAGCTGCGCGCGCTCTATCATTTCGAGCCGCCGATGGAGAAGGGTCTCAACACGGTCGAGGCCTGCGAAAAGATCCGTGATGGCGAACTGTCGGCCTTCTTCATGCTGGGCGGCAATTTCGTGCGCGCCATTCCCGATCATGGTGTGATGGAAGCGGCCTGGCGCAAGCTGCCGCTGACGGTGCAGGTGGTGACGCACTTCAACCGCAGCTGCGTGATCCACGGCCAGACCTCCTATGTGCTGCCTTGCCTGGGCCGCATCGAGATCGATCGCCAGCGCGGCGGCGAGCAGGCCGTCTCGGTGGAAGACAGCACCGGCTGCATGCACGGCTCACGCGGGCGGGCCGAGCCAGCCTCGCCGCACCTGCTGTCGGAACCGGCCATCGTGGCCGAGCTGGCCAAGCGGCTCTTGCCCTTCAATCCGCAGGTGGACTGGGACGGCTGGGTGGGCGATTACGCCCGCATCCGCGACGCCATCGAAGCCACCTATCCCGACATCTTCCGCGATTTCAATGCGCGCATGTGGAATCCAGGCGGCTTCGCCCGGCCCCTGGCCGCGCGCGAGCGGCAGTGGAAGACACCCAACGGCCGCGCCAATTTCATGACGCCCGACGGCTTCGATCCTGATCCGGACATGCCCGGTGACGCCCCCGAAGTCCTGCGCCTGATGACTACGCGCGGCGACAGCCAGTTCAACACCACCGTCTACAGCCTGGACGACCGCTTCCGTGGCGTATGGGGAACGCGGCGCGTGTTGTTGATGAACCTGCGCGACCTGCAACAGCACGGCTTGGCGGCGGGCGACTTCGTGTGTGCCGAAACCGTCAGCGCAGATGGCGTAGAGCGCCGTGTCCCGCATCTGCGGGTGGAACCCTTCGATATCCCGGTGGGCTGCGTGATGGGTTACTTCCCCGAACTGAATCGGCTCATTCCTTTGTTCCACCATGCGCGTGGCAGCAAGGTGCCAGCGGCCAAGTCGGTGCCGATCCGCTTGATCCCGGAGTTGCGTGAACCCTCGCTGTCTTGAGGCGTACCCGGAGAGTTTCGAAACAAAGACGACAGATTGCGCTTGCAGCTTGTAGCGGGTCACCCATGGCGGCAGACTTTGATGCTCTCCGGATCGTCTCCATCGAGGAAGTGAGCAAGCGCGATGAACGCACCTACTAACATCCAGATCATCCATGACCCCGACGGGAAGCCAGCCTTTGTGGTGATTCCCTATGCCGATTACCTCAAGGAGCAGCCGCGTGTGGAGGGGCAGTATGTCCCACACGAGGTGGTTGCGCTGATGGTAGATCACCAGTGGACCGCCATTCGCAGTTGGCGCGAGCATTTGAACCTGACGCAGCAGGAAATGGCGAGCCGCCTGGGTATATCGCAGTCCGCCTATGCGCAACAGGAAAACAGTGGCAGCTTGCGTCCAAGCTCGCTGAAGAAAATTGCGATAGCCCTGGGCGTGGGCATCGAGCAGCTCGATTTCTGACGCCCTGGGTAGGCGGTATTCCAGGTGAGTGAAAAAAGCCCCGCCGAAGCGGGGCCAAGAGGGGACCGGGTGAACCCGGTCGTGCAACAACAACGCAAACTCTCTGTGCGATGCATGTAGAGATCAATATGATCAATACGATCAATACTTCCACATGATCTTCTGCAGTTCCTTGGGATCATTGGTCTTGGTCAGCGCCAGTTCAGCCAGGATGCGCGCCTTCTGGGCATTCTGGTCGTCGGTCACGACCCAGTCGAACTTGTCATCAGGCTGCTCGCCATTGCGGATGACCACGCCGCTGCCGGTGCGCGAGGCGCGGATCACCTGCACGCCCTTGCTGCGCACTTCCTGCAGCACCGGCACGATCTGCTCGGCCACGCTGCCGTTGCCGGTGCCGTCATGGATGATGGCCTTGGCGCCCGCGGCCACGAAGGCGTCATAGGCAGTGCGGCTGACGTTGCCGTAGTTGTAGACGATGTCCACGCGCGGCAGGCTGCTGATCTTGTCGATGTCGAACTCGGTCTGCGTGGTGTGCGGACGCGCCGGCAGGCGGTAGAAGCTCAGCTTGTTTTCCACCACATAGCCCAGCGGGCCATAGGGCGAACGGAAGGTCTCGACCTTGAAGGTATTGCTCTTGGTGACGTCGCGGCCGGAATGGATCTCGTCATTCATCACCACCAGGGTGCCCTTGCCAGCGGCTTCCTTGCTGCCGGCCACCAGCACGGCGTCATACAGGTTCAGCGCGCCATCCGCGCCCAGCGCGGTGCCCGGACGCATGGAGCCGACCACCACCACCGGCTTGTCGCTCTTCAAGACCAGGTTCAGGAAATAGGCCGTCTCTTCGATGGTGTCGGTGCCGTGGGTGATGACGATGCCGTCCACGTCGTTCTGCTTCAACAGTTCGGAGACGCGCTTGCCCAGCTTGATCAGGCGTTCGTCATTGAAGCTTTCGCTGCCGATCTGGAAGATCTGTTCGCCGCGCACGTTGGCGATCTTGCTGATCTCGGGCACGGCCGCGATGATCTTGTCCACCGGCACCACGGCCGATTGATAGGCGGCGGTGTTGACGCTGGACGCGCCGGCGCCAGCGATGGTGCCGCCGGTGCCGATGACGACGACGTTGGGCTTCTTGTCCTGTGCTTGCGCCGAGAAGGCGCAGGCCAGCGAGAGGATCATCACAGCGCCGATTTTCTTGAATTGTGCCTGCTGCATTTTTATAAGTCTCCTGGTGTGCTATGGATGGCCGCTACGCGCATCGCGCTCGTTGTCATGGTCGTCTTTCCCGAGCGGATCGGGCGGAGTGATTCGTGCGGATGGCATCGAACGAAGGCGATCATACGAAAGCGCGACAGCGCTGTCTCATGCTTTTAAAACATGAACGGATGCATCTCCTGCATGAGCTGGCGTAGGGGCTACGGGCCACTGTGGTGGAGGGGATGGAGTCAGGTCATACGTGACAACGTCATGGGCAAGCGGCGTAAAAAAAGCCGCATGCGCGGCCCCGTCCAGCATGCCCGGCAAGCGGGACTAGAAGAATTCCACCGTGTCGTTGGTGGCGATGCCCGAGCGCAGCACGCCCGAGTTGACCAGTTCCTGGTAGTAGCAGATGCGGTTGCGACCGGTCTTCTTGGCGTGGTACAGCGCCTGGTCGGCATGCCCCAGGATCACCACCGGCGTTTCGCGGGCGATGCCTACGAAGCCCAGGCTCACTGTCACCTTGCCGACCTGCGGGAAATCGTATTCCTGCACGTTCTGGCGGAAACGGTCGAAGATCTTGCGGGCGTCCGAGAGGGTGGTCGACCGCAGCAAGATCACGAACTCCTCGCCGCCGAAACGGAAGATGCGGTCATGGCTGCGGAAAGAGGCGCGCAGGATGTTGGCCACCAGGATCAGCACTTCATCGCCATACAGATGGCCGTAGCGATCGTTGACCTGCTTGAAGTGGTCGATGTCCACCACCGCCAGCCAGTGGCCCTTGGGCTCGTCGTCCTGGGCTTCGGCGCTGTCGTGGCGGCGCTCGTCCTGCTCCATCGAATGCGCTTCGTGCGGGGCAATGGCAAAGGCGTAGCGGGTGAACTGCTCGTCGAAGGTCTTGCGGTTGAACAGGCCCGTGAGCGCATCGCGCTCGCTGTAGTCCAGCAGGCTCTGGTAATTGCAGAAGACGTGGAAGATGCCATGGATCACATCCATCATCTGTGGCGCGAACGGCTGCTGGCTGCGGATCTCCAGGCAGGAGTTCATCTTGCCATGCAGCCAGACCGGCAGCCACAGTACATGCAGGCCATCCGGCGTGGCTTCCAGGTATTCGTTGAGATGGTTGCGGATGCAGGCCACCATGGCAGGGTAGGCGCTCAGCAATTCCTTGGGATCATCGGCGGTATGCTCGTCGATGGTATGCAAGGTGCCGTCGCGGATGACCATCTTCTCCTGCACGTAATGCTCGTCGCGCATGGTGAAGATATCCATCATGCGGATGGTCTTCACGTCAGTGAGCTGGTACAGCGCGGAGACGACCGAGATGGCCAGGCGGGAATGTTCCCGGTGGGCCGTGATCTCTACCAGATGCTTGAGCAGCGGTTTTTTCATCTCGTCGTCGATGTCCTGCATGAGCCCATTGTTGTATGTATGGTCGGTACTCGTCTTGCGTACTTCGCCATTGAGACAGTGTCGGAACCGATGCAAGAATCACGCCATGGTCCGGGCGGCGAAGCACAAGGATTTTACACGCTGGTATGAGCTAGGAAGAAGCAGTTTCTGCAAACAGGTGCCGAAAAAATCACTTTGGTTTCCATGTGGAAATATTTAGTTAACGTGATTTTCGATTACGTGCGTATTTGCTGATGTCATGACAGTCCGTTTGCATACGCAATTTCGCCATGCCCTGCATCGCCGCGCCTGTATTGGCTTTGACGCAGCTTGCCTGCTATCAGAATGGCGCCCTCCATTCTCAGGGGCTGCGCAATGGACATGGATGGCCCCTTGCGAATACTTATAAAAAAATCGCCGGCTTGCACCGGCGATTTGTTTTATATCATTTTCGATATGTGCGGCGCTTTGCCGCTATCTGATCATTGTGTGACGAGCCGCAGCGGATCGTCACGCGCACCTTCATGCGTAGATGATCAGCAGGGCCACGGCGATGATGAGGCCGAACTTGGTGAGCTTGTAGACCGTCTTGTTCCAGTTCTTGAAGCGGCGGCGATATTGTCCTGCCAGCCAGACGAAGCGGAACAGCTTGTTGACGCGGCCGGTCTGGTCGCCGGTTTCATTGGGGGAGGCGGCAGCGGTCATCATGGTGCGGCCCAGGAAGCCATTGATCGCTTCGGCCCAGCGATAGCGCAGCGGACGCTCGACGTCGCAGAAGAGGATGATGCGGTTGCTCTCGGCGCCGTTCTGCGCCCAGTGGATGAAGGTCTCGTCGAACACCACGCTCTGGCCATCGCGCCAGCTGTAACGCTGGCCATCGACCTCGATGAAGCAGCGATCGTCATTGGGGGTGACCAGGCCCAGGTGGTAGCGCAGCGAGCCGGCGAAGGGGTCGCGGTGCGGATTGAGGGTGCCGCCCGGGGCCAGCTCGGCGAACATGGCCGCCTTTACGCAGGGAATGCCCTTGAGGATCTCCACCGTCTTGGGGCAGAACTTCTCGGCCGAGGGATGGCTGGCGTTGTACCACTTCAGGTAGAAGCGTTTCCAACCGGCCTTGAAGAAGGAGTTGAAGCCGGCGTCGTCATTCTTTTCCGCCGCCTTGATCTTGGCCATTTCGCGCAGGGCCACGGCTTCGTCGCGGATGACTTCCCAGTTCTGGTCGATGATGGCCAGATCCTTGAATTCCTTCACGGCAGGATAGGGGACCGCTGGCACGCGCGAAAACGCGTACATGAACAGGTTGATGGGCGACATGATCGACGAATGGTCGAAGAACTGGCGCAGGAAGGGCAGCCTGACGCGTCCACGGAAGTGGATGAACAGGATGGAAAACAGATAGATGGAAACGATCGCCCACTTCATTGCATGGTCCTCTTGATGTTGCCGGCTCTTCCATATGAAGGAAAAGCTCGGGCGGATATCCGCCCAGATGGAGTCGGTTGGGGAAAGATCAACGGCAAAGGCGGCCGCAAGGCGCAAGATGCAGGCTGTTGAGTCCTATTCCCGGGGGCTGCGGGAACCGGCCGTACCGGCGTTCGCGCAGAGCAAGCGGGGATTCTACACCAAGGGGATGTGAGCATTTGTAAGCCGCCAGATGGCTTCTATATGAATGAAGATACATATTCATCCTGCTCTGACCCATATCAAGCGCCCAAAAGAAAACGGACCGGGAAATCCCGGTCCGTCCATGATGTGAAGCGGCAGGAGAGTGATCAGGCTGCCTGGGTCACGACCTGGCGCGCACGGTTCCAGCGCGGTAGGCCCGTGAAGGCGAAGTCGATCTCCGGCACGTGGCCGGCGACGATCTCGGCAATGGCGCGACCCGAGCCGCAACCCATGGTCCAGCCCAGGGTGCCGTGGCCGGTGTTGAGGTACAGGTTGGCGAACTTGGTCTTGCCCACGTAGGGCACGTTGGACGGGGTCAGCGGGCGCAGGCCGGTCCAGTAGGTCGGGTTTTCGTAGTCGCAGCCATCCGGGAACAGTTCACGGGTGCGGCGGGTGATGGCTTCGCAGCGGGTGGTGTTCAGTTCGCGGGTATAGCCGTTCAGTTCGCAGGTGCCGGCCACCCGCAGGCGGTCGCCCAGGCGCGAGACCACCAGCTTGTAGCCATCGTCGGTGAGTGAGACGGTGGGGGCGGCGTCCGGGTTGGTGATCTGGTAGGTGGCTGAATAGCCCTTGCCGGGGTAGAGCAGCAGGTCGATGCCCAGCGGCTTGACCAGTTGTTGCGAGAAGCTGCCCATGGCGACCACGAAGGTATCGGCCTTCAGGACCTCATGGCGGCCGTCCGGATTGATGATTTCCACGCCGGTCACGCGGGCGGCAGCGCCGGCGCCCTCGGTGATGAGGCGCGTGATGGTGGTGGAATAGCGGAATTCGACGCCGGCTTCTGCGCTCTTCTTGGCCAGGCCGGTGGTGAGCTTGAAGACATCGCCCGATTCGTCGGTGGCGGTGAAGTCGCCGCCGACGATCTTGTTGCGGATCGACGCCAGCGCCGGTTCGATGCGCACGACTTCGTCAGCGCCGATGGATTCGCGCGGGCAGCCGAGGTCGCGCATGAGCTTGGCGGCGGGCAGGGAATCCTGGAATTCCTTTTCTTCGGTATAGAAGTGCAGGATGCCGCGGGTCAGGTGGTCATACTGGATGCCGGTCTCGGCGCGCACCGCCTGCAGGGTCTGGCGGCTGTATTCGCACAGGGCGACGATGTTGCGGATATTCTCGTCGGTGCGGGCGGCGGTGCATTCACGCAGGAAGGCCACGGCCCATTTCCATTGCAGCCATTCGGGACGGAAGCGATACAGCAGCGGAGCGTCTTCCTTGCCCAGCCACTTCAGGACCTTCATGGGCGCTGCCGGGTTGGCCCAGGGTTCGGCGTGCGACACCGAGATCTGGCAGCCATTGGCGAAGCTGGTTTCCTGCGCCGCGCCGGGCTGGCGGTCGATGACGGTGACGTCGTAGCCCTGCTTCTTCAGGAACCAGGCCGAAGCGGTTCCGATAATGCCTGCGCCCAATACGATCACTTTCATCTCACTCTCCCGGTTTTGCATGAACCTGCTGGTGTTTTTCGGATGTTCGCATGGCCTTGGAGGAATGCGAACGATGCATGCATTGTAAGAAAAGCGGGATTGCCAATGTGATCAATACTGGCTTGTTTTTTTATTCGATGAAAAGCGATCTGCCAGTTTTTATTCAAAAAGAAAAGAAAACTGGCCGCTGATTTAGTTTTTTGTGGATGCGAAGCGCGCCATCTCTTCGGCGACGGCGCGGGTGACGGTTTCGGCCAGGGCTTCATGCAGGCTGTCCTTGATGCGCTGCGTCAGCACCGTGGAGAGATTGTCCAGCACCAGCGCCATCTGGTCCTGCAGTTGTTGCTGCAGGACGGTATCGACCTGTTCAAGCAGGCTTTGCAGGACGTTTTCGCGGATTTCCTGTTCCCATTGGCGGTATTGCTCCGCCGCAGGCGTCACCGGCAGCGGCGCGACGATGGGTGCGCCGGGCGGCGTGGCCTGGTAGCTGGTGGCCGCCGGCTGGGTGTGGAAGGCGCCGGGACGGGCAGGGGGCGCGTAGTCGGGCGCGCGCGCCGGGGTGTGGGCAGGCGCGGCCGGGGCCAGCGGGATGACCTCGGTCAGGAGGGGGATGCTGTTGTCGTCTTGATTCATGGCAATGCGTGGCAGGCGGGCTCAGGTCGCTCAGGCGGCCACATGGTGCGTCAGCGGATAGCCGCGTTCCTTGTAGAAACGATAGCGGTCACGGCCGGCGGCCTTGTCGGCATCGTCGGCGGAGATGATTTCCAGCAGCCGCTCGAAGCGGGCGAAATGGGCCGGCGTGTCTGCGCCCAGGTTGATGAGGAGCTGGTGATGCGGCAATTCGGCGGCGTCGTCGCTGGTGAGGATGATGGCGGTCTGGGCGGCCAGCGGGTCTTTGGCCATCACGTGGGGCAGGAAATCCTGCTCGGAAAAGCTCCAGAGGGCCTGGTCCAGCTGCTGCAACTGGGCCGCATCCGGGCTGCGCACGACGATATTGACGCCCGTGGCGCGCGCCTTGCGCACCAGGCGGCAGACGTAGGTGATCTTTTGCGGGACGTTGCTGTGAAAGTCGATTCGTGTCATCCCGCCAGTATAGTGGCTGGCGCTGCCGCATGCCATCTGCAGGCGACAAACAAAAACGGCCAGATGCATACGAAGCTAGCCAATCGTTGAGCAGTTCAGCACAATTCCCTGTATGAATGATGGATCCTGCGCTTTGGCTGCCTTGCTTTGCTGACAAATGAAATCAGCAGGCGGAAAAGGCGTGGCGCTCGAAGGGAGCGAGCATCGATGAAGGATATGTCGATCCGCCAGCTCCCCGGCTCTAGGCCCGCTCCAGGTGCGCAGTCTGCTGCGCATTGAGCACCTGGATGAAAAAGGCCCGCGCGCAGGCGGGCCATCCAGACGGGGCAAACGGGCGAGGGGCTTACGCCGCCATGCCGCTATGCCGCAACAGCGCATCAATGCTGGGTTCGCGGCCACGGAAGGCCTTGAAGGACTCGATGGCGGGGCGCGAACCGCCCACGGCCAGGATTTCCTGCTGGAAGCGGCGACCGGTTTCCAGTGAGATCACGTTGCCGCTGCCGGCAGCCGCCTCTTCGAAGGCGCTGTAGGCGTCAGCTGACAGCACTTCGGCCCACTTGTAGCTGTAGTAGCCAGCCGCGTAACCGCCCGCGAAGATGTGCGAGAACGAATGCTGGAAGCGGTTGAATTCGGGCGGGCGGATCACGGCGATGCGGTCGCGCACGCTGTCGAGCAGTTGCTGCACGGTCTGGTTGCCGCCCACTTCATATTCATGGTGGATCAGCATGTCGAACAGCGAGAACTCCACCTGGCGCAGCATCTGCAGGCCGGACTGGAAGTTCTTGGCGGCGATCATCTTGTCGTACAGCGCCCGCGGCAGCGGCTCGCCGGTGTCGGCATGCGCGGTCAACTGCTGCAGTACATCCCATTCCCAGCAGAAGTTTTCCATGAACTGCGAGGGCAGTTCCACCGCATCCCACTCCACACCGGAAATGCCCGATACGCCCACTTCATCGACCTGCGTGAGCATGTGGTGCAGGCCATGGCCGAATTCGTGGAAGAGGGTGATGACTTCGTCATGGGTGAACAGGGCCGGCTTGGCTACGCCATCGACCACGGCGGGTTCGGTGAAGTTGCAGACCAGGTAGGCGATCGGGGTTTGCACGCCTTGCGCCGTCAGGCGGCGGGCGCGGGCGTCGTCCATCCAGGCACCGCCGCGCTTGCCGGAGCGCGCGTACAGGTCGAGATAGAACTGGCCGACCAGTTGGCCGTCGCGTTCGATGCGGAAGAACTTCACATCCTTGTGCCAGACCGGGGCGCTATCGGGCTTGATCTGTACGCCGAACAGTTGCTGCGCCACCTGGAACAGGCCGCCGACTACCTTGGGCTCGGGGAAGTATTGTTTCACTTCCTGTTCCGAGAAGGCGTAGCGTTGCTCGCGCAGCTTTTCGGAGGCGTAGGTGCTGTCCCAGGCCTTGAGCTCATCCAGGCCCAGCTTTTCGCGGGCGAAGGCCTTCAGTTCTTCATAATCCTTCTGGCCGAAGGGGCGGGCGCGCTGGCCCAGGTCTTCCAGGAAGGCGATCACTTCGCTGGGCGACTTGGCCATCTTGGCCACCAGCGAGACTTCGGCGAAGTTGGCATAGCCCAGCAGTTGCGCCTCTTCCTTGCGCAGTTGCAGGATCTGGTCGATGTTGGCGCTGTTGTCCCATTCCGGCTTGGCGCCCAGTTCGGAAGCCTTGGTGGCGTTGGCGCGGTAGATCTTTTCGCGCAGCGCGCGGTTGTCCGCATATTGCAGCACCGGGAAGTAGGACGGGAAGTGCAGCGTGAACTTGTAGCCGGGCTTGCCATCCTTCTCGGCGGCGGCCCGGGCGGCTTGCTTCACATCGGCCGGCAGGCCCGACAGTTCGGCCTCGTCTTCGACGAAGAGGGCGAAGTCATTGGTGGCGTCCAGCACGTTCTCGGAGAAGCGGGTGGTCAGCATGGCCTGCTTTTCCTGGATCTCGGCGAAGCGTTCCTTCTTGTCCTCGGCCAGTTCGGCGCCGGACAGGCGGAAGTCGCGCACGGCATTGTCCACCACCTTGCGGCGCGCCGCCGACAGGGAAGCGAAGGCCGGGCTGGCCTGCAAGGCCTTGTACTTCTCGAACAGCGCCAGGTTCTGGCCCAGCGAGGTCCAGAATTCCACCAGGCGCGGCTGGTTCTCATTGTAGGTGGCGCGCAGGGCCGGGGTGTCCATGACCGAGTTCAGGTGGCCGACCACGCTCCAGGCGCGGCCCAGCTTTTCGGTGGCCGACTCCAGCGGTTTGACGAAATTGTCCCAGGTGACCTCGGCCATCGGCGCCTCCAGTTCGGTCACCAGGCGGCTGGCGTCGGCCAGCAGCTTGTCCAGGGCCGGGGTGACGTGTTCGGGCTGGATCGCATCGAACTGGGCATAGCCCGAGAAATCGAGCAGGGGATTGGCGGCGATGTCGGTGGTGGTCATGGGCTCTCGTTTCTCTGTAAACGTCCGGCAGCCAGGCTGCCGGAGGGTATTGCGCTAAGTGAAGGCCGATCAGCAGCGTTCGGCGGCTTCGATGGTGTTGACCAGCAGCATGGTGATGGTCATCGGACCCACGCCACCCGGCACCGGGGTGATCCAGCCGGCGACATCCTTGGCATTGGCGAAATCGACGTCGCCGCACAGCTTGCCGTTGTCATCGCGGTTCATGCCGACGTCGATGACGACCGCGCCGGGCTTGACCATGTCGGCGGTGACGATGTTGCGCTTGCCGGTGGCGACCACCAGGATGTCGGCCTGGCGGGTGTGGTGGCCAAGGTCACGGGTCTTGGAGTTACAGATAGTGACGGTGGCGCCGGCTTGCAAGAGCAACATCGCCTGCGGCTTGCCGACGATGTTCGACGCTCCGACCACCACCGCATTGGCGCCGCGCACCGGGTAGTCGATGGATTCCAGCATCTTCATGACGCCATAGGGCGTGCAGGGGCGGAACAGCGGCTGGCCAGTCATCAACAGGCCGGCGTTGCTGACGTGGAAGCCGTCCACGTCCTTTTCCGGGGCGATGGCTTCGATCACCTTGTGGGCGTCGATATGGGCCGGCAGCGGCAGCTGCACCAGGATGCCGTTGATCTTGGGATCGCTGTTGAGGGCGTCGATGCGGGCCAGCAGCTCGGCTTCCGTCATCGAGGCTTCATACTTTTCCAGCACGGAGTGCAGGCCATTGTCTTGGCACGCCTTGACCTTGTTGCGCACATAGACCTGGGAAGCCGGGCTGTCGCCCACCAGGATCACGGCCAGGCCAGGTTGCTTGCCCTGGGCGGTGAGGGCGGCGGCGCGCTTGGCGACCTCGGCGCGCAGTTGTTGGGAGAGCAGGTTTCCGTCGATCAGTTGAGCAGGCATGGCAGATAAGCTAAGGCAGGAAGAGAAAGGAAGCTCCCGGCGGGCCGGGGCGGCTGGGGCGCGAAGCGCCGGAATCCGTGATTATAAAGCCAGCCGGCAGGAGCGACGAAATGCGCACTCCGGTATTGCTGTTGTCGATTTGAAAACGAATGTCGTCGTTTCTGTCACCCTCTGGCTTTGGGGCAGCGCACGACGGGAATTTCCAATTTCGGTTATGCTCCCGCAACCAAGCAAGCCTGCCCCCCGATTGAACAAGGATTACCGCATGACCGATCTCCTGAACCGCCGCCTGCAACAGCTTTCCCAGCCGCAACATCTGGCGTTGCTGGGGCAGGGCTTGCGCGGCATCGAACGGGAGACGCTGCGCGTGGACGCCCAGGGCCATCTGGCTCGCACACCGCATCCGCCGGCGCTGGGCTCGGCGCTGACCAACGAGCTGATCACCACGGATTACTCCGAGGCGCTGCTGGAATTCATCACCCCGGCCATGCCCGACATCGCTGACGCCCTGCAGCGGCTGGACGAGATCCACCGCTTTGCCTATGCCAAGCTGGAGGGCGAATTCCTGTGGAATGCCTCGATGCCCTGCGTCCTGCCGCCGGAAGACGAGATTCCCATCGCCTGGTACGGCAATTCGCATATCGGCATGTTGAAGCACGTCTACCGGCGCGGCCTGGCCTTGCGCTACGGGCGCACCATGCAGTGCATTGCCGGCATCCATTACAACTTCTCGCTCAGTGAAGACCTGTGGGAAGTGCTGCGCGAGGGAGATGACAGCGTGGACCTGTCGCTGTCGCGCCGCGATTACCAGTCCGAGCGCTATATTGCGCTGATCCGCAACTTCCGCCGCTATAGCTGGCTGCTGATGTACCTGTTCGGCGCTTCGCCCGCCGTCGCGACCAATTTCCTGCGCGGCCGTCCGCACCAGTTGGAAACGCTCTCCGAGGACACCCTCTATCTCCCCTACGGCACCAGCCTGCGCATGAGCGACCTGGGCTACCAGAATCACGCCCAGGCCAATATCACGCCGCACTACAACAACCTGCCGGCCTATATCCGCAGCCTCTCGCATGCGGTCAGCGAGCCCTATCCGCCCTATGAAGCCATTGGCACCAAGCGCGATGGTCAATGGGTGCAGATCAATACCAATATCCTGCAGATCGAAAACGAGTTCTACTCGTCCATCCGCCCCAAGCGCGTCATCAACAGTGGCGAGCGCCCGGTGCAGGCGCTCTCGGCGCGCGGCGTCCAGTATGTGGAAGTGCGTTGCATGGACATCGATCCCTTCAACCCCTTGGGCATCGGCCTGGAGGCAGCGCGTTTCCTGGATGTGTTCCTGCACTTCCTGGCGTTGGAATCGAGCTGCCTGACGTCCGACGAGGAGGGCGCCGAGAATCGCGCCAACTTCCTGGCCACTGTCAAGGAGGGCCGTCGTCCGGGACTGCAGTTGCATTTCAAGGGCGCGTCCATCGGCTTGAAGGCGTGGGGCGAGCAGTTGCTGGACCGCATGGCGCCGGTGGCCGACCTGCTGGATCGCCAGCGCGGCGGCAGCCAGCACCGCGACAGCCTGCAGGCCCAGCGCGCCAAGCTGGCCGATCCCGATAGCACGCCGTCGGCGCGGGTGCTGCGCGAGATCCGCGCCAGCGGCAATTCCTTCGCCGACTACACCCTGGCCAGCAGCCAGCGGCAGGCCGCCGAACTGATGGCCCGCCCGCTGCCGGCGGCCACCACGGCCGACTTCGTGGCCATCGCCCAGGCCTCCCTGGACGCCCAGCGCGCCATTGAGCGTACCCAGGAAGGTGACTTCGACACCTTCGTCGCAGCCTATCGCGCCAGCACCCTGGGCAATATCGCCATCTGATCTGATGCGGGCCGGCCGGCCATTGCGGGCCGGTTCCTCTAGCCATCCCCTGTTCTATATAGAAGCTGTTGTGCAGGCGCGCCGGCAGCGGCGGCCGTCAGGCCCTTTCTGGCTGCTTTGTTGCCTCTTTTATATGTGAAAAAGATTTCACCTTATCGTCCCGTGGAGCGGCTTTGCGGGGCGTTCAGAGCCCTTTGCGGCATTGCAAACAACTTAAGAAAGCGCCATTCCAGCAGTGATATCGTAAAAATACGAGGCCTGGAAAGCCCCTGTTTATGCCGCTTTGCAGCATATTTTCGTATTATGAAATCGATTATCGTAATTTGAAAATTGAAAATTCCCTGATAAAATTCGTCGTCCACACGGCTGGAAGACCGTACATTTAAGCCTGTTCCGCCTCCAACATCCTGCCCCAAGGGCCGGGAAGGGGTTGCAGCGCAGGCAATATGATGGGTTTTCCTGCATCACCTGCCGGCGGCATCGCGTACCGAATGACCCGACCGACCCGCCTGGTTTATCCGACCAGACGGATCTCTCAACAACCAGGAGACATGACATGTCAGCCCAAATCGATCAAGTTCTGGCGCAGGCCGCCAACGATCCCGATGTGATGGAAACCCAGGAGTGGCTCGACGCCCTCGAAGCCGTGATCGAAAAAGAAGGCCCGGATCGCGCCCACTACCTGATGGAACGCATGGTCGATCTGGCCCGCCGTCGTGGCGCCCACATCCCCTTCTCCAGCAATACCGCCTACGTCAACACCATTCCCGCCGATCAGGGCGAGCACTGCCCGGGCAATCTGGAATATGAAGAGCGCCTGCGCTCGTGGATGCGCTGGAACGCCATGGCCATGGTGGTCAAGGCCAACCGTGTGGATGGCGACCTGGGTGGTCACCTGTCTTCCTTCGCGTCGCTGGCCAACATGCTGGGCATCGGCTTCAACCATTTCTGGCACGCCCCGACCGAAGACCACGGTGGCGACCTGCTGTACATCCAGGGCCACTCCTCCCCCGGCATCTACGCGCGCGCCTTCCTGGAAGGCCGCCTGACCGAAGACCAACTGATCCACTTCCGCCGCGAAGCCGATGGCCATGGTCTGTCGTCTTACCCGCACCCCAAGCTGATGCCGGAATTCTGGCAGTTCCCGACCGTCTCGATGGGCCTGGGCCCCTTGATGGCGATCTACCAGGCGCGTTTCCTGAAGTACCTGCACGCCCGCGGTATCGCCAAGACCGACAACCGCAAGGTCTGGGCCTTCTGTGGCGACGGCGAGATGGACGAGCCGGAATCGATGGGCGCCATCGGCATGGCCGGCCGTGAAAAACTGAACAACCTGGTCATCGTGGTCAACTGCAACCTGCAGCGCCTGGACGGCCCGGTGCGCGGCAACGGCAAGATCATCCAGGAACTGGAATCCGACTTCCGCGGCGCCGGCTGGAACGTGGTCAAGGTCATCTGGGGCAGCGGCTGGGACGAGCTGCTGGCCAAGGACAAGGACGGCATCCTGCAGAAGGTGATGATGGAAACCGTCGACGGCGAGTACCAGAACTACAAGGCCAAGGACGGCGCCTACGTGCGCAAGCACTTCTTCGGCAAGCATCCCAAGCTCTTGGAGATGGTCTCCAAGATGTCGGATGACGACATCTGGCGCCTGACCCGTGGCGGTCACGACCCGCACAAGATCTACGCCGCCTTCAAGGTCGCGCAGGAATCCAAGGACCAGCCCACCGTGATCCTGGCCAAGTCCATCAAGGGCTATGGCTTCGGCAAGGCCGGCGAAGCACGCAACACCGCGCACAACACCAAGAAACTGGACGACGAAGCCATCCGCGCCATGCGCGACCGCTTCCAGCTGCCGATCTCGGACGCGGACCTGCCCAACATCCCCTTCTTCAAGCCGTCTGACGACGCGCCGGAAATGCAGTACCTGCACGAGCGCCGCAAGGCCCTGGGCGGTTACCTGCCGCAACGTCGCGTGCAGGCTGACGAAAAGCTGCCGGTGCCGGAACTGTCGGCCTTCCAGGCCATGCTGGAGCCCACCGCCGAAGGCCGTGAGATCTCCACCACCGCCGCCTACTCGCGCGTGCTGACCGCACTGCTGCGCGACCCCAACCTGGGCCCGCGCGTGGTGCCCATCATGGTCGACGAGTCCCGTACCTTCGGTATGGAAGGCCTGTTCCGCCAGATCGGCATCTTCAGCCAGGTCGGCCAGCTGTACGAACCGGTCGACAAGGACCAGGTGATGTACTACCGCGAAGACAAGGCCGGCCAGATCCTGCAGGAAGGCATCAATGAAGCGGGCGGCATGAGCTCGTGGATCGCTGCGGCGACCTCGTACTCGACCAACAACCGCGTGATGATTCCGTTCTACACCTACTACTCCATGTTCGGTCTGCAGCGTATCGGCGACCTGGCCTGGGCAGCGGGTGACATGCGCGCACGCGGCTTCCTGATCGGCGGCACCGCCGGCCGTACCACCCTGAACGGTGAAGGCCTGCAGCACGAAGACGGCCACAGCCATGTGTTCGCCTCGGCGATCCCGAACTGCATCCCCTACGACCCGACCTTCGCCCACGAAGTCGCGGTGATCATCCATGACGGCCTGCGCCGCATGGTGGCCAACCAGGAAGACGTGTTCTACTACATCACCGTGATGAACGAGAACTATGGTCACCCTGGCATCAAGCCGGGCCAGGAAGAGGGCATCATCAAGGGTCTGTACCTGTTGAACGAAGGCGGCAAGCAAAACAAGCTGCGCGTGCAACTGCTGGGTTCGGGCACCATCCTGCGTGAAGTCATCGCCGCCGCCGACCTGCTGCGTGATGACTGGAAGGTCGACGCCGACGTCTGGTCGGCGCCGTCCTTCACCCTGCTGGCGCGCGACGGCCAGGACGTGGAACGCTGGAACATGCTGCACCCGGCCGAGGCGCCCAAGAAGAGCTACTTCGAGCAATCGCTGGAAGGCAGCGAAGGCCCGATCGTGGTCTCCACCGACTACATGCGCACCTATGCCGAGCAGGTCCGCGCCTTCGTGCCCAAGGGCCGTTCGTACAAGGTGCTGGGCACCGACGGCTATGGCCGTTCGGATACCCGCGCCAAGCTGCGTGAGTTCTTCGAAGTGAACCGTTACTTCGTGACCGTGGCGGCCCTGAAGTCGCTGGCCGATGAAGGCAAGATCAAGCCGGAAGTGGTGGCGCAAGCCATCGCCAAGTACGGTATCGATCCGAACAAGCCGAACCCGGTGACCCTGTAAGGACTGCCTGACCGACCATCCCCGCCTCAGCCTGCTGATCGCGGGGATGTGTCGTGTCTGGAAAGCCACCCCAACGGCGAGGTCCGCTGCTCAGGCAGCACCTGCCCCAAGCGAATACTTCTCCCGGCCCAGCGCCTGGGAACAGAACAACGGAGCGCATCAGATGAGTCAAGTCGAAGTAAAAGTCCCGGACATCGGCGATTTCAAGGAAGTCGAAGTCATTGAGGTGATGGTCAAGGTCGGCGACACGATCAAGGTCGACCAGTCGCTGATCACGGTTGAATCCGACAAGGCCAGCATGGAAATCCCGTCCAGCCAGGCGGGCGTGGTCAAGGAAATCAAGGTCAAGGTCGGCGACAAGGTCGCCGAAGGTTCGCTGCTGGTGATCGTCGAAGGCGAGGGCGCTGCTGCCGCGCCTGCCGCCGCACCGCAAGCCGCCGCCGCTGCGCCCGCAGCCGCTCAGGCTGCGGCGCCGGCGCCGGCCCCTGCTGCTGCACCGGCAGCCGCTGCCGGTGGCACCGTCGAGATCGAAGTCCCCGACATCGGCGACTTCAAGGAAGTGGAAGTCATCGAAGTGATGGTCAAGGTGGGTGACACCGTCAAGGCCGAGCAATCGCTGTTGACCGTGGAATCCGACAAGGCCAGCATGGAGATCCCCTCCAGCCACGCCGGCGTGATCAAGGAACTGAAGGTCAAGCTGGGTGACAAGGTCTCCAAGGGCAGCATCATCGCCACCATCGAAGCTGCGGGTGGCGCGCCTGCCGCTGCTCCCGCTGCTGCGCCTGCAGCCGCGCCGGCCGCCGCTGCGGCACCGGCTCCCGCCTCAGCACCCGCACCGGCCGCTGCTGCCGCCGTGCCCGCCATCGCTACCGCGTCGGCCACCAGCACCGGCGGCAAGGCCCACGCTTCGCCTTCCGTGCGCAAGTTCGCCCGCGAACTGGGCGTGGATCTGTCGCGTGTGCCGGCGACCGGTCCCAAGGGCCGCATCCTGCAATTGGACGTGCAGAACTTCGTCAAGGGCGTCATGGCCGGGTCCACCTCGGTGGCGGCTTCCGCACCGGCCACCAATGGCAGCGGTGCGGGCATGAACCTGCTGCCGTGGCCGTCGCTGGACTTCAGCAAGTTCGGCGAGACCGAATTGCAGCCGCTGTCGCGCATCAAGAAGATCAGCGGCCCCAACCTGCATCGCAACTGGGTGATGATCCCCCACGTGACGCAGTTCGACGAAGCCGACGTGACCGAGCTGGAAGAATTCCGCAAGACCTCCAACGACGCCTTCGCCAAGGCCAAGTCGCCGGTCAAGCTGACCATGCTGGCCTTCGTCATCAAGGCCAGCGTCTCGGCGCTGAAGAAGTTCCCGGCCTTCAATTCCTCGCTGGATGCCAAGGGCGAAAACCTGATCCTCAAGAAGTTCTACAACATCGGCTTCGCCGCCGATACCCCGAATGGCCTGGTGGTTCCGGTCATCAAGAATGCCGACCAGAAGAGCATCGGCCAGATCGCCATCGAAATGGGCGAACTGTCCGCGCAGGCCCGTGACGGCAAGTTGAAGCCGGCCGACATGCAAGGCGCCACCTTCACCATCTCCTCGCTGGGTGGCATTGGCGGCACTGCGTTCACGCCCATCATCAATGCGCCGGAAGTGGCGATCCTGGGCCTGTCCAAGTCGATCACCAAGCCGGTGTGGGATGGCAAGCAGTTCGTGCCGCGCCTGATGCTGCCGACTTCGCTGTCCTATGACCACCGCGTCATCGACGGCGCCATGGGCGCGCGCTTCTCGGCGTATCTCGCCGACGTGCTGGGCGATCTGCGCAAGTCGCTCCTCTAAGCCACCACCGAACATTACGGAGTCAGGACAATGAGTCTCTCTGAAGTCAAGGTCCCCGATATCGGGGATTTCAAGGAAGTCGAAGTCATCGAGGTGATGGTCAAGGTTGGCGACACCATCAAGGTGGATCAATCGCTGATCACCGTCGAATCCGACAAGGCCAGCATGGAAATCCCGTCCAGCCAGGCCGGCGTGGTCAAGGAAGTCAAGGTCAAGGTCGGTGACAAGGTCGCCGAAGGTTCGCTGCTGTTGCTGGTGGAAGCGGCTGGCCAAGCCGCTGCTGCCCCGGCCCCCGCCGCTCCGCCAGCACCGGCTGCAGCGGCAGCGCCTGCTCCGGCCGCCGCTCCCGCTGCCGCACCGACCGCCGCACCAACCGCTGCCAGCTTCGGCGGCAGCGCCGACGTGCAATGCGACGTGATGGTGCTGGGTGGTGGCCCTGGCGGTTACTCGGCGGCCTTCCGTGCCGCCGACCTGGGCCTGAACACTGTCATCGTCGAGCGCGAAGCCACCCTCGGTGGTGTCTGCCTCAATGTCGGTTGCATCCCCTCCAAGGCGCTGCTGCACGTGGCCGCGGTGATCGACGAGACTGCCGCCATGGCCTCGCACGGTGTCACCTTCGGCAAGCCCCAGATCGACATCGACAAGCTGCGCGCCTACAAGGACAAGGTCATCGGCACCATGACCGGCGGCCTGGCCGGCATGGCGAAGGCACGCAAGGTGCAGGTGGTCAACGGTGACGGCCAGTTTGCCGGCCCCAACCATATCGAAGTCACTGCCGCTGACGGGAGCAAGAAGGTGGTGCAGTTCAAGCACGCCATCATCGCCGCCGGCTCCTCGGTGGTGAACCTGCCCTTCGTACCGCAGGACCCGCGCATCGTCGATTCCACCGGCGCGCTGGAACTGCGCCAGGTGCCCAAGCGCATGCTGGTCATCGGCGGCGGCATCATCGGCCTGGAAATGGCGACCGTCTATTCCACCCTGGGCGCGCGCATCGACGTGGTCGAGATGATGGATGGCCTGATGCAAGGCGCTGACCGCGACATGGTCAAGGTCTGGCAAAAGTTCAACGAGAAGCGCTTCGACAACGTCATGGTCAAGACCAAGACTGTGGCCGTGGAAGCCCTGCCCGAAGGCATCAAGGTCACTTTCGAAGCCGCTGAAGCCGGCGCCACCGCACCCGAGCCGCAACTGTACGACCTGGTGCTGGTGGCCGTGGGCCGCAGCCCGAACGGCAAGAAGCTGTCGGCCGACAAGGCTGGCGTGATCGTGTCCGATCGTGGCTTCATCGCCGTGGACAAGCAGATGCGCACCAACGTGCCGCACATCTTCGCCATCGGCGACCTGGTGGGTCAGCCCATGCTGGCGCACAAGGCGGTGCATGAAGGCCACGTCGCCGCTGAGGCGATTGCCGGCGAGAAGAGCTTCTTCGACGCCAGCGTGATCCCGTCCGTGGCCTATACCGATCCGGAAGTGGCATGGGTCGGCGTGACCGAAGACGAAGCCAAGGCCAAGGGGATCAAGATCGAGAAGGGCCACTTCCCGTGGGCTGCTTCCGGTCGCGCCGTGGCCAATGGCCGTTCGGAAGGTTTCACCAAGCTGCTCTTCGATGCCGAGACCCATCGCATCATCGGTGGCGGCATCGTCGGTACCCATGCCGGTGACATGATCGGCGAAGTGGCCCTGGCCATCGAGATGGGCGCCGATGCGGTCGACATCGGCAAGACCATCCACCCGCACCCGACGCTGGGTGAGTCGCTGGGCATGGCCGCCGAAGTGGCAGAAGGTCATTGCACCGACTTGCCGCCACAGCGCAAGAAGTAAGGCGTCCCGCCCCTGTCGGCAGCAAGGCAGGCGGCGAGGTACAAAGACCAACGGCGAACCTTCGGGTTCGCCGTTGGTCTTTTGGGGGCCGGCATCGATCGTGCGCGTCTGCCTTCACTTGTCGCTTCATTACGTTCAAGCAGGAAAGTCCATGTCCAAGTCTCTCGCCGACCTCATCGTCAACCCGGCCAAGCCGGACACCGCTCCCCATCTGAAGGTCGCCCGCCGCGTCATCGTAGCCGGCTGGGGCTTGTTCATGCTCTCGCTGGTGCTGCCTGTGCTGGGCGACGAGCCGGGCGCGCTGGCCTTCATCTATTCGTTGATGATGCCATTTTTCCTGTTCGACAAGCCCAGTTGGCTGGGCCTGGCAATGTCGTTCTATAGCGTCGTCAACCTGAGCCTGATCGCCTCCCTCTTCATTGCCTTGGGCGACAAGTTGCTGACCCGGCCCGCGACCTCTGTCTTCTTTGTCCTCGTGGCATTGGACACGATGTGGATACCCTTCACGCCCGATCAGGAATTCGCGCGCCATCCAGCCTTCTGGTGCTGGAGCGCTGCTGCCGTGATGGTCGCCATCGGCATGAACATGGCGCGCCTGAAAGAAAAAGCCCGCCAGGCTGCGTAGCAGCACAGGCGGGCGGCGATGCCGGGCGTGAGAGCGGGAGTGGGCAGGGGGCTCAGGCTGCGCTGAGCAATCCCATCGCCGGATGGATCACCTGTTCCCGCGGGTAGGCCACGGCGGGCTGCGGCTGTTCGATCCGGAATACCGCGACTGCATCGCGCAGGCTGTTGGCCTGCTGCGCCATCGATTGGGCTGCACTGGCCGATTCTTCGACCAGCGCCGCATTCTGCTGGGTCACTTCATCCATCTGCGAGATGGCGATGTTGATCTGGCTGATTCCCGAACTCTGCTCGTTGGAGGCGGCCGTGATTTCGCTCATCAGGTCATTGACCTGCTGGATCGAACGCACGACTTCGTCCATGGTCAGGCCAGCTTCATCGACCAGCTTCTGGCCCGCTTCCACATGCTGTACCGAAGATTCGATCAGGCCCCGGATTTCCTTGGCGGAGGAGGCGCTGCGCTGGGCCAGCGAACGCACTTCGGTTGCCACCACGGCGAAGCCGCGGCCCTGTTCGCCGGCGCGGGCCGCTTCGACGGCGGCATTGAGGGCCAGGATATTGGTCTGGAAGGCGATGCCCTCCACGGTGGCGATGATCTCGGTGATCTTGTAGGCGCTCTGCGAAATATCCTTCATGGTGCCGACCACGCGCTCGACCACTTCACCGCCCTTTTGCGCATGCAAGGAGGCCGAGCGCGCCAGTTGGTGGCCCTGGCCGGCGTTCTGGGTGTTTTGTTCGACCGTGGAGGTGATTTCTTCCATGCTGGAAGCGGTCTCTTCCAGGGAGGCCGCCTGCTCTTCGGTCCGGCGCGACAGATCCAGATTGCCGACCGCGATCTGGCTGGCGGCGGTGGAGATCGACTCCGCTGAATGCTTGATGCCATCGACGATCCTGGTCAACTGGGCGCGCATGTTTTCCAGCGACGCCATGAGGCTGTGCTGGTCGCCCTTGGCCAGGGGGATGCTCACCGCCAGGTTGCCCTGGGCGATCTGGGCGGCCAGTTCCTGGGCCTGTGCGGGTTCGCCGCCCAGTTGGTGCAGCACGCTGCGCACGATCAGGAAAGCGGCAGCCACGGCCAGCAGCACCGAACCGGCCACCAGCGTCCAGGTGGTCGTGAGGATGCTGCGGTAGGTGGTGTCGGCGGCGGCGGAAGCCTGGTTGTTGAGTTCATCCTCGAAACGGCCCAGTTCATCCAGGTTGTCCAGCCACTTGGCCTGGACCGGGCGAATCTTCTGGGTCAGCAGGCTGATCAGTTCGGCGCTCTTGTCCTGCTGCGCCAGAGTGACGGCCTGGTTCATCAGGGGCTCGGTGTCGGCTGCGTTTTGCGCGATCAGGTCGAACAATTCATGTTCCCTGCGCGTGGTATCGGGCTGATCGAACATCTTGCCGAGCTTTTCGCGGGCGTCCTGATAAGCCTTTTCCTGCACCTTGATGCGTTCGATTTCGCGGGCGATCAGCGCCGGCTCCTGGAATAGCGCGATATTGCGGATGGCCAGGGCGCGGATGCGCACACTGTTGTTCATGACGTCGGCCAAGCCGCCTTGCTGGTTGTTGGCGACGATGTCGGACAAATTGCCCTTGACCGTGGCCATGCCCCACAGTCCGACCAGCGAGATGACGACCAGCAGAACGACGACGCTGGCAAATCCCAGCGCCAGGCGGGTGGATACCTTCAGTTTGTTCATGGGAATTCCCCTCTAGATGAGTTGTGCTGCCGATTGGGTTGCAAACCCTATTTCATACCTGTCCTGGCGATTGCCGCCCTGCGCAGATTTCTTTTTTCTGTATAAAAGCGATACAAAAAATGAATTTATGCCAACTTGCCACGCTATCTCGGCCAGAAACGTGCATTTTGTACATGTATTTTTCTGTTTTTAAGCGTTTTGCACTGGAGTTGTAAGGCTTATGATTAAGCTCATCCAAAAAAGATTCATCACGGCGTGATTATTTTTTCGGCGAGGCGGCTAGCCTCTATGCAGGAGGTGGCGGGGAGGGAAGGGGAGAGGCGGCAGCCGCTGCTGCAACAACTTGCAGGATCAGTGGCAGCGGCTGCGACAATGGAGGAGGGGAGTGCTCCGGCTGCCGCAGGTGCAGCCGGAAAGACGGCGTCAGGCGGTCGGACTGACCGTGGCGGCTGCGCTCTTGCCGCGATACAGCACCAGCGTGGCAAGCAGGCCGCAGACGGCGGCAAAGCTCATCCAGTAGCCCGGTGCAGCCTTGTCGCCGGAGGTTTCGATCAGCCAGGTCGAGACCAGCGGCGTGAAGCCGCCGAAGATGGCGGTGGCCAGGCTGTAGGCCAGCGAGAAACCGACCGTGCGCACATGCGCCGGCATCACCTCGGTGAGCGCCACCACTGCCGCGCCGTTATAGCTGGCATAGAGGAAGGACAGCCACAGTTCGGTGATCAACAGATTCTTGAAGCTGATGTCGGAGACCAGCCAGGACATCACCGGATAGGCCGTCAGCAAGGTCAAGAGCGTAAAGGCCACCAGTACCGGACGACGTCCCACGCGGTCGGACAGCGCGCCCATGATGGGCAGCCAGCAGAAGTTGGACAGGCCTACGCAGAAGGTCACGATGAGGCTGTCCGAGGCCGACAGCTTGAGCACGTTCTTGCCGAAGGTCGGCGTGTAGACCGTGATCAGGTAGAACGACACGGTGGTCATCACCACCATCATCATCCCGGCCACCACGATCTTCCAGTTCTGGGCGATGGAGGACATGATCTCGCCGAAGCTGGGATGACGCTTGCGCGCCAGGAATTCGTCGGTTTCCTGCAGCGAGCGGCGGATGATGAAGATGGCCGGCACGATCATGCAGCCGATGAAGAAGGGAATGCGCCAGCCCCAGTCGCTGATCTGCACCGGCGACAAGGATTGGCTGACCAGATAGCCGATCAGGGCCGAGGCCATGATGGCCGCCTGCTGGCTGGCCGATTGCCAGCTCACGTAAAAGCCCTTGTTGCCGGGCGTGGCCATCTCGGCCAGATAGACTGACACGCCACCCAGCTCCACCCCTGCCGAGAACCCCTGCAGCAATCGTCCGGTCAGCACCAGGATCGGCGCGGCCACGCCGATGGTGGCATAGCCAGGCACGAAGGCGATGAGCAGCGTGCCGATGGCCATGATGGCCAGCGTCACGATCAGGCCCTGGCGACGCCCCACGCGGTCGATGTAGCTGCCCAGGATGATGGCGCCCAGCGGACGCATCAGGAAGCCCGCACCAAAGGTGCCGAAGGTCAGGATCAGCGAAACGAACTCGTTGTCCGACGGGAAGAAGGTCTTGGAGATGTAGCTGGCGTAGAAGCCGTACAGGAAGAAGTCGAACATCTCCAGGAAATTGCCGCTGGTGACCCGCAGGACTGTGGACAGCTTGGAGTGTTTGGCGTTTGTAGTGGTTGTGGTCATATCAGTCTCTCTCGTTCTCTCTTTGCCTGGAGCCGTGCTCAGCGCGGCGCGGGATCCAGTCCGGAAGCCTTGATCGCCGCCTGTGCCTCAGGCGAGGCCAGGAAGTGCACCAGTTCCTTGGCTGCTTCGGCTTCGTGGGCGCCCACCACCACTCCGGCCGAGAACGGCGTCAGTTGCTGGGCTTCTTCGGGAATCGGGCCGATGATGTCGATGCCCTTGACCGGCTTGAGCTCGGAGATCTGCTGCAGGCCGATCTCGGCGTCACCGCGCGCCACCACCTGACCCACCGGCTCGGCCGGGATCATGCGGCCCTTGTAGGCCATCTGCTGGTCGATGCCCAGGCGCTTGAACAGCTTGGTGGAGAGGAATACGCCGCTGGCGCTATCCGAATAGACCACCGAGTGGGCCGTGAGCAGCGTGCGCTTGAAGGCGTCGAGGTTGGAGATATCCGGGCGCGGCGCCCCGGCCTTGACGGCCAGGCCGATGCGCGAGAGCGCCAGCAGCTTGTGCTCGGTCTTGGAGACCTTGCCCGCGGCCACCAGCTTGTCCAGCGAATCGCCGACCATGATCACCACGTCGATGTGCTCCCCGCGTTGCAGGCGATTGGGAATGGCCTGCGGCGTTTCGCCCATGGAGGGACCCCAGCCGGAGATGAGCTTGTGGCCGGTCTTCTTTTCGAATTCCGGCGCCAGCGTCTTGTAGGCAGCGGCAAAGCCGCCCGAGCTGACCACGTGGATGTCGGTCGCTGCGGCCAGCGCGCTGGTGGCGCCGATGAGCAGGGCGAGAACGCTGCGCTGCAGGGGCTTGGAGGACAGAAGGCTTTTCATGCGGATCTCCTGAAGTAGGTATCGTTTTTCGGTTTAAAACACGGCAGTTTGCGGAGTATCCTTTGAAAAGTTAAATGCATTTAATCTAAGGATTGATAAATAATGCGCATCAATATCGAGACCGCCGAATTGCAGGCCTTCATCGCCGTCGCCCGCCAGTCAAGCTTTCGCGCCGCGGCCGAGGGTTTGTTCATCACCCAGCCGGCGCTGAGCCGCCGCATCGAGAACCTGGAGCAAGCCTTGCAGGAGCGCCTGTTCGACCGCACCACCCGGCGCGTCTCGCTCACCCCCGCTGGCGAGCTCTTCCTGGTCCATGCCCAGGCCGTGATGGAAGAGCTGGAACTGGCCGTCAAGAGTGTCGAGCAGCGCATGGCGCAGCGGCGCGAGCACGTCACTGTGGCTTGCGTTCCTTCGGTGGCCAATAATCTGTTGCCGCAGGTCTTGAAGCGTTATGCGCGCAGCCACGCCAACGTGCGCGTGCGCATCATCGACGAGAGTGCGGCCGATGTGCTGGAGAGCGTACGCAAGGGCGAGGCCGACTTTGGCGTCAATTTCATCGGTGCGCAGGAAGCCGAGATCGACTTTGCCGAACTCACGCGCGAGCGCTATCTGGCGGTCATGCCGACGCACCATCCGCTGGCCGCGCACGCCAGCCTGAACTGGAAGTCACTGGCGGGTGAGAAGCTGGTCTCGGTCTCGTCCAGCAGCGGCAACCGCAGCTTGATCGACAACGCCTTCTCGCGCGTGCCGCAGCGCCCGGTGATCCAGTACGAGACCAATCACGTGGCCGGCGCCATCAGCCTGGTCGCCGCTGGGCTGGGGGTGGCCCTGCTGCCGGAACTGGCCATTCGCAATGCGCCCTACAAGGGCATCGTGGCGCGCCCTGTGACCAGTCCCGTGTTGAGCCGCGCCATGGGCTTGATCACCTTGAAGGGCAGGGTGTTGAAGCCGGCTGCCGCGACCCTGGCGCAAGCCCTGCGCGATGCCATTTCGACAAGGTCGGGCAAGTAGATTTTTGCGCGGTCGCTGCTTATTTTTTGTGCGGTTTATTGGGAGGGCAGGCGGGACCGGCGCTGGCGTTGCGAGGAAATCGCTTATCCACAGGTTTATGCACACAAATCGGGGATAAGTTTCCTGTGGGGACGGGGCTTTGGGAGCCGTTGCGCAAATTATTTGCAAAACTGCGGGCCATAAAAAAGGCCCTCGCATGCGAGAGCCATTTTCAGATGTGTTCGTTGCAGCCCGGGCAATGTGGATTGGTGTTGCCGGTTCTCGCCTTGCCTTCAAAAAAGCCGTTCTGGCCGGGGTTTTTGAATCCTCTCAGAAATGTCTTTTTCCGGAGAGGGGGTGATTATATAGCCTGGATAAAAAAAATGATACGGTCGACGGCAGAAAATTATTTAGCGGAGAAGCCGCCGGATGTTCCTGGGTGAACGGGTAGCCTGCTTCGTACAGGATCCATCCTTTGCCCTGCGCGCAGGCGGCTTCACGATACATGAAGGCCTTGACGATCTGTTCCCTGCCCAAGGCGCAGGTTTCGCCTTTACGCACGACGAAGGCAACTTCGTCGGCCTCATCGGCTGCCCTGAATACCGGCACATCCTGCGTTGCATGCCACTTGCCCTCAGGCTTGCTACAGCCATGCAGGAGTAGCGTAGCGGTCAGTAAAAGGAGCCGAGGGCTTTTCATCGCCGGGGATAGTCGTTGGTCTTGACTGCGCGCTTGGAACGTTGGATCACGATGAGCAATTCTTTTGGCGAGACGCCGACATTGGATGCTGGCGCGAACAGAAACCGTGGATCGTGAGCCAGTATGCCAATGCTTTCGAGCACATCGGCCACGTTGGTGGAGCAGCTATTTGACACCAGATTATATGGTGCGTCTGCCCGGATTCTACGTTCAAGTTCTTGCTGTATCTTCTCTTTTTCAATCTGTGCGACGCGAAGTACTACGCCGAGAGAGTCTCGATAGGAATTGTCCGCAAGATATTTGGTCCGTGCGCGCTTGTCGTAGCCCTTGTGCGCCATCCCGTAAACAGTGCCGCCAACATCGATAGCGACATGACCCCATTGTGATCCGCTGCTGATCAGGCGACCGTCGCTGACGATAACTTCGATGGTCGTCGAGTCAGTATTGATGGGCTTTGGAAGGTTGTCTGCATGAGGCGTTGTCTTTACCTTGCCGACCAGCCGAAGGGTTTCGCCGTCGGGGCTTTTGATGGTCTGATCGGCCATTGTTTTACCCTGCCACAAAAAAACTGACTTGCTCTGCTTGCTGGCCGGTCAGGTGGAAATGCGTCCTGCCCGCGTCGTCGGTTGTTCCATACTCGATCTCACCATCTTGCGTCTGGCACGCGTAGTAGGTGTGGGGCATCGGCTGTCCATTGGAGTCGAGCAGCACATAGCGATCATCAAACCCTGCGCCGTCCATGAACGCCTGGGCGGCCGTTAGTTCTTTCGGGGCGGCGCGCTCGGCCAGTAGTACGGCGCCACAGCTGGTGATGTCGCCCTCGAGCGCGCTGCGAACCCCGAAGACGCTCATTCCAGATGCCTGCGAAATGGTGTGTCGATGGGGTGCGCATTTTGGGCAAAAAACGATATCGCCCAAGCGCGCCTGGGCGATTCCCCCGTTCCAGGTACTTTGCCGGAAACCGGTCATTACGATGCCTCCATGACTGGTCTTGTCGCCCAGCCAACTCATTCCTTTGCCGTTGAAAGTGGGTCGCGCCGCTCCGTTCATGCTGTTCTCCTTCTGGGCATAGTGAGCGCTCCTTTCCCGCGTCAAGGGCAAAGCCAATCTGTGACGCATAGGATTGAATCGGATTGGAAGGGCGCTCTGGATTGGTCTTGTCGCGGCTACTGGGCCGGACTTGGTGGCGGCAAGTATTCCTCAATTGCTTTTGTGGTGGCGCATGAAGGGCGGCTTACTCAGCATTTTTCAAAAACATTTGAACGTGCAGGTCTATGCGATGGCCGGGCGCCGGCTTTGTTTGCGGTCCGTCACTTCTGTCCTTGGTTTGAGCTTTTTGGCAGGGTGAGCCGGTAGTGAAGTGGGTAAGCCAACGAAAGTCGGCAGTGGTCAGATGCCAGGCTCATCAGCCCATCGAATCCAGAGATCGATGGTGAAGTCATTCAAGGCGACTTCGCTTGCCATGAGTTTTTTGTGAGAACCGCAAGGGCGGCCATACCCGGCAAGATCAAGTGTCCCAAGCGGAGTTGTGCAGTACTTGTCCGCACAGTGCTGTAGATTCTTGATCTACCAAAGAAAAACGCACCCATGTGGGTGCGCGTTCCGTTTCAACGGGTAGCCTGCTCGGGTAGCCTGCTTCGTGCATGATCCCTCCTTTGCCCTGCAGACAGGAGATGTTCACGGCAGGCAATCCAGTCAGCGTGAAGAGATCAGGGCAGCTTTGGGTCCTGGTAGCTCTCGTCGATCGCCACCCCTTGTTGTCTGAGAACTTGCTCGGCGCGCTCCCTGTCCTGTTTGAGCAGCTTCAGTTCTTCCGGCAAGGCGGCTTGCCAGTCGGCTCTCCTGGCCGGGCCGACGATCCGGCGGGCCTCCTCGTTGGCGCCGTTCAGGGAGAGTTTGACGAAATACGCTCCCTTCTTGTTGACATCCTTGCGCTGGGGGTCCCGGGTCAAGGTCAACATGAGATAGGCGTTCTCCAGCTGGAAGCGCCACATGGTGTCGTCGGGCATGCTCATCCACTCTTGCAGCGAGAGCGGGTAGTCCGGATCCAGGGCATAGGTGCGGGAGCTCAATGCATAGCGCAGGGCAGTGCTGCCCTTGAGGCGCGGATGGCCGCGTCCCACATAACGTTGCCAGCCCGCCTTGCGGATTTCCTGTAGCAGCGCCAGGAAGCGCTGACGCGCCAGGTCATGCGGTATTTCCTCTTCGGTCGCCAGACCCGCATACACGTGCCACTCGACAATATCTTCACTGGCAAAGTTGGGATCATCGCTTCCCGAAATACCGAGCACGTCCTTGATCACGGCGACGTGATTTCCCGTCTTGACCTGGACGGTCCCCAGTGCATTGCGCGGCCAGTCCAGCGAATAGAAATTGACGTTGGGCGGCCGGTTGAGCAATTTGATCTGGTGCGGGTAGCGCGCAAGCAATGCCTTGCCGGACTGGTTGGGCGTGATTTCGATGGTTTCGGGCATCTTCTGGACGTTCTCGTTGTGGTCGGGTGAGCAAGCGCTGACAAGTGTGACGAGCAGGGCTGCAGACAAGGTCGCGCCAAGGCGCATCAGGCGTTTTCGTATCATCGCAGTGGTGGCATTCAGAGCGGTGCGCCAAACATGTAGGTCGGTTGATAGTTCTGCATTTGGTCCATGTTGACCCAACCCGCCATCGCATTCAACTGGCTTTCCATGTACGCTCCTTGCCTTTGCATCAGGTCATGGAAGATATCGGCGACGCTGGTAATCCATTGCATACGACTCTGGAAATCTTCCAGAACGGTCTCCTTGGGCGCCTCTGATTTCAATTTCTGGTCGTCGATGTCGCAGGCGCTGGTGAAGGCCATCTGGAGTTTTGGGGAGAGCGAGCGGATGCCGCGCAAGCGCTGCACCCATACCCAACGTGCAAAACAGGCGTCATCGTAGATCAGGGGTTGCAATATCACGCCTTGCTCATGATTGGCGATGGCGATGAGATGTTGGTACTTCAGTCGTTCCTGGTCTTCGCCCGGCCTGCTGGATTCGATCTGCTTGACCAGGTCGAATGCCTCGACGATGTGGTCGTGCCTGTGCATGTTGGCGATCTTGGGCAGCGCTTCATCCATCCAGGGATAGTTGGCTACCTGGTCCTTGACCGGCTTGATGTAGGCAGAGGCGTCCCGGCACGAGACGCACTGATCGAAACTGTTGCGAAAGCGTGTGTAATACCAGTGCCATCCGCTGATGTCATAGAACAGCCACAGATTGCCTTTTGCCAAGCCCTTGAATACCGGATCGATGATCGGCACCCGCAGATCGTCCAGTGAACAGGCCACCGTCTTGCTGGCGAAGGCGCCCAGCGCCATCCAGTAGAAGCGCCCCTTCTTGGTCGGCTCGCCATAGTCTTCCTTCTCCAGATAGAAGCGAGCATACGTGGCGGAGATGCGCCGGGCGCGGTCACTGAAGACCGGGATGATGGAGCCTTCGTTGCGTCCATGCAGGGTGCACAGGCGCTTGGTGCTCATCTGCTGGATCATCGACCACATCAGGTTGCAGTCGCACTTCAGTTCCTTGCAGGATTTTTCCGTCGTATTGGTCTGCGACTCTACTTTGTCCGGAGCGCCCATTGAGTGTGTCCTGTTGATTTATCTGTTTCGCGATCAGCTCTGGCCGCAACGACCTTGAGCCGCTCCATGGCAAATTCCGCGTCCTCATGGTGGTCAGGCGCGCGATGCCAGAGGCCAGCGCCGAACAGGGGCGCGAGGACAGCGGAGGGGGCCTCCGAAGTGGCCAGGTTCAATGGCAGCAGACCTTGGCCCGAAGAGTTCGGGGAAGCGGGAATCATGTGCTTGGCCTCATTGTCGTTGTCATTATCCCCATCGGCGGGCGATGGATTGTTTGTGACCTGTTTGCGCAAAGACAAATGTTGCGATGACGGTGCGCCTTGCTGGCATAAGCGACTTAGAGACAGGCAGTCGGGGAAAAAGTTCTCGCCGGCTGCGAGGGTGTTCGACACACGGAGGATGGGGGGGTGATGCTGAAAGAAGTTAGCCAATCCTGCAGACAATAAAAAACCCGCTGTGTCGGCAGACATGCGGGTTTAAGAACATCATCGGACTTCGTTCAATACTAACTAATACTGTGTGGTGCCGGGAGCCGGAATCGAACCGGCACGCCTTGCGGCGCGGGATTTTGAGTCCCGTGCGTCTACCTATTCCGCCATCCCGGCGACGCAAGCCGGCAATTATGTATGATTTCGCTCCGAGGAGCAAGCCCTCAACACGGTCAGCCATGCCGGGCGCGGAAATTATTTACCGCACACCGCCTCGATGGCCCGCTCACCGGTGGAACCAGGGATGGGATCCTGCAATTTCACGTCCGAATACGCCAGCTGCGGCGCCAGCAGCAACTGCCCACGCCCATCGGCCTGCGCATACATCTTGCGGCTGCCAAAGCCCAACTGGCGGTTGCCGCAATCGAAGTAGGCCGTCGAGATCTCGGACAGGTAATACGTCTTGCTGCCCTGGCCCATCAACAGTTGCGGCCGGTGCCAGTTCAGCAGGATCTGTGCCTGGCGCACGCTGCGCGTAGTGACGATGCTGCTCTTGTCGATGAAGAAGCTGCCAATGCTGTTCTCACCCAGCGGCAACCATTCGGCATGGGCCGTCAGGCCAGTCGTGGCCAGCACCGCGCCCAGCAGCAGCGCTGCGCGCCGCGCAGAAAAAAAGGAAAACACACTATCCATATCGGGGCCGGCGTCGCGTCAGCTCATCATCATGGCCAGCATGGCGACATCGTCTTCCAGCATCAGGATCAGCACGATGCTCCAGAAGAGCAGTTGCGCCAGCACCCAGTGCTTTGCCGTGTCCAGCCTTGCCACCATGTCCAACCTGCCGATCGCGAGAAATTGAGTTGCAGTAATCCTAACATGTCTACGCAAATTGACATGCTGCAATCTCAGGGAAATCGCCGGATGCCGCCGCAAGCAGGCAAAGGCAAGGGCAGGGGTAGGGGCAGGGCTGCTGACCGGACCCGCGCCGCCAGGTCCGGTCAGCGCCGCTCAGATCGCTGCTGCAATCGCCTGGCCGACCTCGGCGGTGTTGCTCTTGCCGCCCAGGTCGGGCGTGGTGGGGCCATTGACCAGCACGGTCTCGATGGCGGCCAGCATGGCGTCGTGGGCCTGGCGGTACTTGCCCTGGCCGTCGCCGAGGAAGTCCAGCATCATCGCGCCCGACCAGATCATGGCCACCGGGTTGGCGATGTTCTTGCCGAAGATGTCCGGGGCCGAGCCGTGCACGGGCTCGAACAGCGAGGGCAGTTCGCGGGTCGGGTTGATGTTGGCCGAGGGCGCAATGCCGATGGTGCCGGCGCAGGCCGGGCCGAGATCGGAGAGGATGTCGCCGAACAGGTTGGAGGCTACCACCACGTCGAAGCGATCCGGGTTCAGCACGAAGTGCGCGGTGAGGATGTCGATGTGGTACTTGTCGCGGCGCACGTCGGGATACTTCGCGCCCATGGCTTCGACGCGCTCATCCCAGTAGGGCATGGTGATGGCGATGCCGTTGGACTTGGTGGCCGAGGTGAGGTGCTTCTTGGGGCGGCTTTGCGCCAGGTCGAAGGCGAACTTGAGGATGCGGTCGGTGCCTTTGCGGCTGAACACCGATTCCTGGATCACGGTCTCGCGCTCGGTGCCTTCGTACATGCGACCGCCGATGGAGGAATATTCGCCTTCGGTGTTCTCGCGCACGACGTAGAAGTCGATGTCGCCAGGCTTGCGGTTGGCCAGCGGGCAGGGCACGCCGGGCATCAGGCGCACCGGGCGCAGGTTGACGTAGAGGTCGAAGTCGCGCCGGAACTTGAGCAACGAACCCCACAGCGAGACGTGGTCCGGCACCGTGGCCGGCCAGCCGACCGCGCCGAAGTAGATCGCTTCGAATCCCTTCAACTGCTCGAACCAGTCGTCGGGCATCATCTTGCCGTGCTCGGCGTAGTAGTTGCAGTGGGCCCAGTCGAAGTGGGTGAATTCGATGTCGATGCCGAATTTCTTGCTGGCGGCCTGGACTGCGCGCAGGCCTTCGGGCATGACTTCCTGGCCGATGCCGTCGCCGGCGATGACGGCGATCCTGTGGGTCTTGCTCATCTCTTGTGCTCCTCTGCTCTGACTGGACGATGGAAGGCGGGCGCATCACGGACTCATCAAGAGTTCACGGCGAGCGCGTCATGGGCTTCATCATAGAGCGCTTCCCTGTTGCGATCATCCACGAACTGGTGATTCCATAAAACACGAATCGTGAATGATGCCGAAAACGCCAGGCGACAAAAAAGGCGCTGCCAGCACGGTCAGCGCCTCATCGACGGCCCAGGGGAGGGCGGATCAGCCGCCCGCTTTCTCGCTCCAGAGCGTCACGCCCAGGGTGTGCTCGGCGCCGGGCTCCAGTTCCACCAGGTCTTCCATCACGTTGGCCGTTTCCACGCACAGCATGCGTTGCCAGGCGTCATCGGCGAACTGTGACAGCCGGCGCGCCTTGCTCACCCAGGGGTTCCAGACCACCGCCGAGGTCGAGCCGCTGGCCTCGATCTGGATGCGGCGGTTCCAGCCATCGTCGCGGATGGACAGGCGCGGCGGCAGGTCCAGGTAGATGCGGTCGGTTTCGCTGCTGACCACCAGGGCGCGCTTCTGCTCGCGCTCGGCCCAGCCTTCCAGGGTCTCGATATAGCGGTGGCCTTCCAGGCCTTCGATGGTGACGTCGTGGATGCTGCTGACGGCGAAATAGCTATGCAGCGCCTGCGTGAGGGCGAGATGCTGCTCGCTGCCATTGCGGGTGGTGAGCTTGAGGTGCAGGCGGTCGTCCAGCAGGATCTCCAGGCGCAGCTCGATGCCCGGCGGCAGGTGGCGCAGCGCCGGCGATTCGCTGGTGGGCGGGATGGCCAGCACCAGGCGCACGCTGTCGCCCTCGATGGCGTTCTCCATCAGCAGCCAGGGAATGCCGCGCACCAGACCGTGCGCGGGCAGGCGGCCGCCCGAGTGCAGCGATTGTACCTGCGGCGGGTTGCGCATCAGGTCGCCGAACCAGGGCCAGCAGACGGGAATCCCGCCGCGCACCGAGTTGCCGGCCTCGAAGGCGGCTTCTTCGCTCATCCAGATCAGCGGTTCCTGTCCATGCTCCTGGTAGCGCAGCACCTGCGCGCCCTGTTCGGCAATGAGCAGTTCTGCCCGCGCAGTCTGCACGCGCAGGCACTGCAGCTGGTTGACTTCGATGCGCTGGATGTGGGGAAGATCGGGCGGGACTTCCTGTTCGTCGATGAGGCTCATGCCGATGTCTCCAAGAGAATTCGTTGCGATGGTGCAAGACTGCCACATTTCGGCCAGTTGCGGGAGATCTGGCCGGCTTTGCAGACGATGCGCCGTGTCTCGCCAGGCCGGAGGAGGGGATCATGGACGGGGCTATAATCCACGGATCGTGGATCTCAATGGCTACATATCGTGAACAATACTCCCTTGCTGGAAGACCTGCGCCTGTTCTGCGTGGTGGCGCGCCACAGCAGTTTTGCGGGTTCGGCGCGCGAGGTGGGCGCATCACCCGCCTACATCAGCAAGCGCATCGCCCTGTTGGAGCAGGCCCTGGGGGTGCGGCTGTTCCATCGCACCACGCGCAGCGTGGTCATGACCGAAGAGGGCGGCAATGTCCATGAATGGGCGCGCAGGATCCTGGATGACGTCGAGCAGATGATGGAGACAGTGAGCAGCGCCAAGCGCGTGCCGCGTGGGTTGCTCAAGATCAGCACCAGCTTCGGGCTGGGACGCAAGGTGGTCTCGCCCTTGCTGTCGCGCTTTGCCAGCGAACATCCGGAGCTGAAGATACAGCTGGAGCTGGTGGACCGGCAGATCGACCTGGTCAATGAGGGGATCGATCTGGATATCCGCGTGGGGGCGGGGCATGAGCCGCATCTGTTCTCCAAGCGCATCCTGCCCAGCCAGCGGGTACTGTGCGCCAGCCCGGCCTATCTCAAGAAACATGGCCTGCCTGCAGACCTGGCTGCGCTGCGCCAGCATCAGTGCCTGGTGATCCGCGAGCGCAACCAGTCCTTTGGCATCTGGCGCATGATGGGGCCCAAGGGAGTGGAGACGGTCAAGGTCTCGGGCATGCTGGCCTCCAATCACGGCGAGATCATCCATCAATGGGCCGTCGATGGTCATGGCATCATCCTGCGCTCGGCCTGGGATGTGGCCGACAGCCTCAAGCGCGGCCGGCTGGTGCGGGTGTTGCCTCAGTATTATCAGGAGGCTGACTTGTGTGCGGTCTATCCCCTGCAGTTGAAGAATTCGGCCAAGGTGCGGGAATGCGTGCGCTTCTTGCAGAAGCATCTGGATGTGGCGGTGTTGCCGGCCATGGCTTGATAGGGAGGACAGGGAGAGTCGGAGGTTGGCAGTGTGCGCATCCCCCTCCCGTTCGGACTGAGTAGCCGCGTGAGCGGCGTATCGAAGACGCGAGGTCCGTAGCGCCTTCGATACGCGCCTGCGGCGCTACTCAGTCCGAACGGTAGGTGGGAGCAATGGCTTCGTGCTCGACACTCTGCGCTCAATGCTTTGAGCTAGGGGGAGGGCGCGGGTGAGTGTGCATCCTCTCCCGTTCGGACTGAGTAGCCGCGTGAGCGGCGTATCGAAGACGCGAGGTCCGTAGCGCCTTCGATACGCGCCTGCGGCGCTACTCAGTCCGAACGGTAGGTGGGAGCAATGGCTTCGTGCTCGACACTCTGCGCTGCAGAATGCTCAACGCTCAATGTTCAGCGCCCATCCAGATGCTGCCGCACGATGCGCTCCAGCGCTTGCGCCACCTGTGATACAGCGGCGTGCTCGGCGTGGCGGCGATGGTGCAGCAGCCGCAGCGGCGGTGCATCCAGCGGCAGGGGCGGGCGCAGGCAGCTCAGCGCCACCGGGTGGGCCGCGCTGGCCGCAGGCACGCAGTGCATGGGCATGAGGGCGATCAGGTCGGAGCCGTGCAGCAGGGCCGGGGCCATCAGGAAATTGGGGATCACCATGCCGATGCGCGCCCGGTGGCCCTGGGTGGCGAGCTGCTCATCGAGCATGCGATTCAAGGTGTCGTGACAAGAAATGCGCAGCTGTGGATGGGCCAGCCATTTGGCCAGGGTCAGTCCTTGCGCGGCCGGATGGTCGCGCCGCATGACGGCCACGCAGCGCTCTTGCAGGACGTCGCGCACGCGCAGCGATGCATTGGGCGTGATGGCTCCCAGCACCAGTTCGGTGTGGCCGCTTTCCAGGCTGGCGGCGGCATGGGCGTCGCCCTGCCAGGGCTGGAACTCCAGCGTCAGCGCGCCAGCGCTGTCGGCCAGCTCGCGGTACAGCGGCTGCGCCACCACCTGCGCCGGATAATCCGGCATGAGGATGCGCACCCGCTGCGGCTGGGCGCTTGCGCCGGCACTGGCCGATGCGGCGTGGCGTTCGGCCAGCGCCTGGCGCAGCGGTTCGCGCAGCAACTGGCGGCAGCGTTCCAGCGCACTGGCTGCGGCTGGCAAGGACATGCCCACCCGCGCGGCGGCGCGCGCCAGGTGGGTTTCGTCGAGGACGGCGTCGAGCAATTGCAGCAGGCGGGTGTCGAGGGCAGCGAGGTTCATGAAGCGATCAGGCAGAAAAGAAACGACCCGCAGCCGGGCGGTTGCGGGTCAGGGGCGGCAGTGTAGCCGCTTCGCCGCGCGCCTTCAAGAGCGGCGCGGGCGGCTGCCAGGCGTGGGGATCAGCCGAAGGCTTCCTTGATGGTCTGGATCTTGCCCATCTCGGTGGCGTCGTAGCCGGCCAGGTTGTTGACCACCTTGCGGAAGCTGTCCGATTGCAGGATGTCGATGACTGCGCGGATCAGCGGATCGTGTAGCGAAGCCGCCGGCAGGGCGAAGAAATAGCGCTCGCGCACCAGCGGAATGAAGCCCAGTCCGAAGCGATGGGCGGCGGTCTGCACCCCGAAGCCGACGTCGGCCATGCCGCTGGCGATGAAGGCAGCCACCGCCGAATGGGTGAACTCGGTGTTCTCGAAGCCGTTGATCTTCTTGTGCGGAATGCCCGCGCCGGCCAGCATCAGCTCCAGCAGCATGCGCGTGCCCGAGCCCGCTTCGCGATTGACGAAGCGCAGGTCGGTGCGGATCAGGTCAGTGAGGTTGCGCACGCCTTTGGGATTGTCCGGTTCCACGAACAGGCCCTGGTTGCGGATGGCCAGGTGGATCAGGCAGTCGCTGCGCTTGTTGAGCCATTTGGCGTAGGTGGAGATGGCCGGCTTCTCGAATTCTCCCAGCGGCACATGAAAGCCGGCCAGGTCGCACTCCTGGCGCGACAGCGCGGCCACGGCGTCGGTGCTGTGGCGATAGCGCACTTCCACCGGCAGGCGTGCTTCATTGATCTTGCCCAATAGGGCCGCCACCGCAAAACCATGGCTGGCGTTCAGGCGCACTTTCTCGGCCTTGCCCTCGACGGTCTTGCCCAGTTCGACTTCCAGCTCCGAGGCCAGGCTGTCCAGCGTCGGGGACAGGCGCGCCGTCACCAGGCGATCCGCCCACAGCAGCTTGCTGGCGAAATCGGTGAGTGTGGTGCCACGGCCACGTCCGCTCTCGATCAGGGCATTGCCGAACAGCCGTTCGGCCTCGCGCAACAGGCCCCAGGCATGGCGGTAGGAGTAGCGCGTCAACTGCGCCGCGCGGGCGATGGAACCGCTTTGCTGGATGGCGGTGAGCAACATCAGCAGGTTGGCGGTGTCCAGCGGCGCCTCGTTGTCGTAGGCGATTTCCCAGTGGGGTTTGATGTGGACTTTGTACATTTAAGAAAAATAAAGCATATTGAAACGCCCGTTTATCGGTGATAATTTCGCGTCACTCCGCATAAATGATAGAAAATATATGCGGCGTTGTACATATATAAATACAAGAGAAGGACATCGTCGCAAAGATGGAACGGTTTCACGACCCGTTCCTACCGGCTTTGCCGCGACCTCCTTCCTTCGTTTTACCTACACACATCACTCATAAAATATCCGGAGGAATAATGGCTTTCGATTTCCTGAACAAGGAACACACAGTCGCCAAGCCTGGCTTCAATCGCTGGCTGGTCCCGCCAGCAGCACTCGCAATCCACCTTTGCATCGGTATGGCCTACGGTTTTTCCGTGTTCTGGCTGCCGCTGTCCAAGGCCCTGGGCGTGACCGCGCCCATCGCCTGCGGCGCCGATGTCGGTTTCTTCGCCCAGGTCTTCTCGTCCTCCTGTGACTGGAAGATTTCCATGCTGGGCTGGATGTACACGATGTTCTTCGTCCTCCTGGGCATCTCCGCGGCCCTCTGGGGTGGCTGGCTGGAACACGCCGGTCCCCGCAAGGCCGGTGTGGTGGCCGCCATCTGCTGGTGCGGCGGCCTCTTGATCTCGGCCCTGGGCGTGAAGACGCACCAGATCTGGCTGATGTGGCTGGGCTCGGGCGTGATCGGCGGCGTGGGCCTGGGCCTGGGCTATATCTCGCCCGTGTCGACCCTGATCAAGTGGTTCCCTGACCGTCGCGGCATGGCCACCGGCATGGCCATCATGGGCTTCGGCGGCGGCGCGCTGGTCGGCACCCCGCTGGCTGATGCGCTGATGAAGAAGTTCGCCACCCCCACTTCGGTGGGCGTGTGGGAAACCTTCGTGGTCATGGCCGTCATCTACTTCGTCTTCATGATGGCCGGCGCCTTCGGCTACCGCGTGCCGCCGACCGGCTGGAAGCCGGCTGGCTGGACCCCGCCGGTGGCCAAGTCCTCGGCGACCATGATCACCCAGAACCACGTGCACGTCTCCAAGGTCTGGGGCATTCCCCAGTTCTGGCTGGTGTGGCTGGTGCTCTGCCTGAACGTGTCGGCCGGTATCGGCGTCATCGGCATCGCCTCGCCGATGCTGCAGGAAGTGTTCGGCGGCAAGCTCTTGGGCGTAAACATCGGCTTCAATGACCTCTCGGTCGAGCAGAAGACCGCCATCGCAGCGCTGGCTGCCGGCTTCACGGGCCTGATCTCGCTGTTCAACATCGGTGGCCGTTTCGCCTGGGCGTCGTGCTCGGACTTCTTCGGTCGCAAGATGACCTACGCCATCTTCTTCGTGCTGGGCTTCGTGCTGTACGTGAGCCTGCCGTGGTCGGCCAAGGCCGGCAACATCCCGCTGTTCGTGGGTGCGGTCTGCATCATCCTGTCGATGTATGGCGGCGGCTTCGCTACCGTGCCGGCTTACCTGGCCGACCTGTTCGGCACCCAGATGGTGGGCGCCATCCACGGCCGCCTGCTGACCGCGTGGGCCACTGCCGGCATCCTCGGTCCGGTGGTGGTGAACTACATGCGTGAGTACCAGCTGGCCCAGGGCATGCCCAAGAACGAGGTCTACAACACCACCATGTACATCCTGGCCGGCATGCTCATCCTGGGCCTGATCTGCAACCTGCTGATCCGCCCGGTCGCAGCCAAGCACTTCATGACGCCGGAAGAACTGGCCCATGAAAAGAAACTGGCCCACGAAAAGTCGGCGGCCGATGCCGCAGTCACTGCCGGTTCGGGCGACATGTCCCAGATCGGCAGCGGCGGCAACCCCGTCTTCATCGGTCTGGCCTGGGCGGCTGTCGGTATTCCGCTGATCTGGGGGATCACCCTGGTGCTGCAGAAGTCGGCGGTGCTGTTCCGTTGATGGCTTGCTGACCCAGTCACGTAATTAAGTTACGTAATTAGTTGCGTAATTAATTAGTTACGTAGTTTGCTGATCTAGCAGTTTAGTCATTTCGTTTCACCCGCAGGCCGGCTCCACCCGGCCTGCACGCAGGACCGCAGCGGCGAAAGCCGCTGACACAAGCTGCCATGGCCACGTGAACCAGGGCAGCTTGTGTCAGCGACTATCAAAAAAAACAGGAGCATGGCCCGCCCACCCGGTAAGGGCAGGCCAGCATCCGCAGTGTTCAGACCAACCCCTAAAGGCAGGGAGAACATGCAAGAACGGAGACTAGCTGGTTCGTCAGGCACGACGGTGCGCGCCCTTCACCGGGGCAGCGCCACGCCGCCGCATTGTTCTTCCCATCCCTTGATCTGCTTTCCGCAGGCTGCGCCGCCGTAGGCGCGGTTCCATCCCTTTCATTCGTCAATTGCGCGGTCCGCAGAAGATCCTCCGGGAGAGGGACAAGGTCCGCATCAAGGCAACACAGGAGGCATCAATGAAGAGGCAACAGGTTTTCGACGTGGCGGCGGTGCGCGGCATCATCGCCGAGCGCAAGGAGATGGCCGGCGCCATGCTCCCCATCCTGCATGGCATCCAGGAAAAAGTCGGCTATATCCCCGCCGATGCGGTGCCGATGATCGCGGGGGAGTTGAATGTCTCGCGCGCCGAGGTGCATGGGGTGATCTCCTTCTATCACTTCTTCCGCCAGGAGCCGGCGGGCCGGCATGTGGTGCAGGTCTGCCGCGCCGAAGCCTGCCAGGCGCGTGGCGGCGAAGCCCTGGCCGAGCATGCGCAGAACGTGCTGGGCTGCGGCTTCCACGACACCAGCGCCGATGGCCAGTTCACGCTGGAGCCGGTGTATTGCCTGGGCCAGTGCGCCATCGGTCCCAACCTCACCCTCGATGACGAGCTGCACGCCCGCGTCGATGCCGACAAGTTCAAGCGCTTGATCCAGGCCAAGCGGGAGGCATGATGAGCGCTAACGATACCGTGACCGTCTACGTTCCGCGCGACTCCACCGCACTGGCGCTGGGCGCCAATGAAGTGGCCGCCGCCATCACCGCCGAGGCGCACAAACGCGGCCAGTCCATCAAGCTGGTGCGCAATGGTTCGCGCGGCATGTTCTGGCTGGAACCGCTGGTGGAAGTGGCCACGGCGGCGGGCCGCGTGGCCTATGGGCCGGTGGCGCCGGAAGATGTCGCCGGGCTGTTCGATGCGGGCCTGCTGCAAGGCGGCCAGCATGCGCTGCACCTGGGGCTGACCGAAGAGATTGCTTTCCTGAAGAACCAGGAGCGCCTCACCTTCGCCCGCGTGGGCATCATCGATCCCCTCTCGCTGGAAGACTACCTGGCCCACGAAGGCTACGTGGGCCTGAAGAATGCGCTGGCCAAGACGCCCGAGGCCATCGTCCAGGAGATGATAGCTTCCGGCTTGCGTGGCCGGGGTGGTGCGGCCTTCCCGACCGGCATCAAATGGCAGACCGTGCTGCGCGCGCAATCGGCGCAGAAGTACGTGGTCTGCAATGCCGACGAAGGGGACTCCGGCACCTTCTCGGATCGCATGATCATGGAAGACGATCCCTTCACCCTCATCGAAGGCATGACCATTGCCGGTGTCGCCGTGGGCGCGACCGAAGGCTACATCTACGTGCGCTCCGAATATCCGCATTCGATTGCCACCCTGGAGCAAGCCATCGCCATTGCCCATGCACAGGGTTACCTGGGCGATGACATCCTGGGTTCCGGCAAGTCCTTCCGCCTGGAAGTGCGCAAGGGCGCCGGGGCCTACATCTGCGGCGAAGAAACGGCCATGCTGGAAAGCCTGGAAGGCAAGCGCGGCGTGGTGCGCGCCAAGCCGCCGCTGCCGGCCATCGAAGGCCTGTTCGGCAAGCCCACCGTGATCAACAACCTGATCTCGCTGGCCTCGGTCCCGGTGATCCTGGCGCGCGGTGCAGACTTCTACAAGAACTTCGGCGTGGGTCGCTCGCATGGCACGCTGCCGTTCCAGCTGGCCGGCAACATCCGGCAGGGGGGGCTGGTGGAGAAGGCTTTTGGCCTCACGCTGCGCCAGTTGCTGGAAGACTTCGGCGGCGGCAGCGCCAGCGGTCGCCCAATTCGCGCGGTGCAGATGGGTGGCCCGCTGGGCGCCTATCTGCCGCAGTCGCAGTTCGATACGCCGCTGGACTATGAGGCCTTTGCCGCCATCGGCGCCATGATCGGCCACGGTGGCCTGGTGGCCTTCGATGACAGTGTGGACATGGCCCGGCAGGCGCGCTACGCCATGCAGTTCTGCGCCGTGGAATCCTGCGGCAAGTGCACCCCTTGCCGCATCGGCTCCACACGCGGCGTGGAAGTGATCGACAAGATCATCGCCAATGACGACCGTGCGCAACAGATCCATCTGTTGAAGAGCCTGTGCGACACCATGGTCAATGGCTCGCTGTGCGCCATGGGCGGCATGACGCCGTTCCCGGTGCTGTCGGCCCTGAACCATTTCCCGGAAGACTTCGGCGCGCCCAGCGAACAGGCGGCCTGATCCCGTCAGCGAAGTAGCGAACCAGCGAATCAGCGAATGCAAGGAGTTGCACATGAACCAGCTCAATGAAACGGATTACGGCACCCCCGCGCGTGCCTCGGACAACATGGTCACGCTGGAGATCGACGGCGTGGCAGTCACCGTGCCGGCCGGCACTTCGGTCATGCGCGCCTCGGTCGAGGCCGGCATCAACGTGCCCAAGCTATGCGCCACCGACAGCCTGGAACCTTTCGGTTCCTGCCGCCTGTGCCTGGTGGAAATCGAAAAGGATGGCCGCAAGATGAAGGGCTATCCGGCTTCCTGCACCACGCCCTGCGAGCCGGGCATGAAGGTGCAGACGCAGACCCCCAAGCTGGCCGAGATCCGGCGCGGCGTGATGGAACTCTACATCTCCGACCACCCGCTGGATTGCCTGACCTGTCCCACCAACGGCAACTGCGAACTGCAGGACATGGCCGGCGTGGTCGGCCTGCGCGAAGTGCGCTACGGCTACGAGGGCGAGAACCACACCAAGATGAAGAAGGATGAATCCAATCCCTACTTCACCTATGATCCTTCCAAGTGCATCGTCTGCAACCGCTGCGTGCGCGCCTGCGAAGAAACCCAGGGCACGTTTGCACTGACGATCAACGGACGCGGTTTCGAATCGCGTGTGTCGGCAGGGCAGATGGAAGCCTTCATGGAATCCGAATGCGTCTCCTGCGGCGCCTGCGTGGAGGCTTGCCCGACTGCCACCCTGACGGAAAAGACCGTCATCATGCTGGGTCAGGCCGAGCACAGCAAGGTCACCACTTGCGCCTACTGCGGCGTGGGTTGTTCCTTCAAGGCCGAGATGAAGGGCAATGAAGTGGTGCGCATGGTGCCGTACAAGGACGGCAAGGCCAACCAGGGCCACTCCTGCGTCAAGGGCCGTTTCGCCTGGGGTTATGCGACCCACAAGGACCGCATCCTGAACCCCATGATCCGCAAGAGCATCAACGACCCCTGGCGCGAAGTCTCGTGGGAAGAAGCGCTGTCCTATGCGGCCAGCGAATTCCGCCGCATCCAGGCCAAGCATGGCAAGGACTCCATCGGCGGCATTACCTCCTCCCGCTGCACCAATGAAGAAACCTATCTGGTGCAGAAGCTGGTGCGCGCCGCCTTTGGCAACAACAACGTCGATACCTGTGCGCGCGTGTGCCATTCGCCGACCGGCTACGGTCTCAAGCAGACCCTGGGCGAATCGGCCGGCACCCAGACCTTCGAATCGGTGATGAAGTCCGACGTCATCCTCATCATGGGCGCCAATCCGGCGGCCGGCCATCCGGTCTTTGCCTCGCAGATCAAGCGCCGCGTGCGCCAGGGCGCCAAGCTGATCGTGATCGATCCGCGCACCACCGAGATGGTCAAGTCGCCGCATATCCAGGCCGACTATCACCTCAAGCTGCGCCCCGGCACCAATACCGCCATCATCACCGCACTGGCCCACGTGATCCTCTCCGAGGGCTTGCAGGATGAAGCCTACATCCAGGAACGCTGCGACCTGCAGTCGTACCAGGACTGGAAGGAATTCGTCCTGCGCGAAGACAATTCGCCCGAAGCCATGGCTGCCATCACCGGCGTGCCCGCCGAGATCATCCGTGGCGCGGCTCGCCTGTACGCCACCGGCGGCAATGCCGCGATCTACTACGGCCTGGGCGTGACCGAGCATGCGCAAGGGTCGACCACCGTGATGGGCATTGCCAACCTGGCCATGTGCACCGGCAATGTCGGTCGCGAAGGCGTGGGCGTGAACCCGCTGCGGGGCCAGAACAATGTGCAGGGTTCCTGCGACATGGGTTCCTTCCCGCATGAACTGCCGGGCTATCGCCACATTTCGGACTCCACCGTGCGCAACCAGTTCGAGCAGGCCTGGGGCGTGACGCTGAACCCGGAGCCGGGCCTGCGCATTCCCAACATGTTCGATGCGGCCCTCGACGGCAGCTTCAAGGGCCTGTATTGCGAAGGCGAGGACATCGTGCAATCGGACCCGAATACCCAGCACGTCGCTGCGGCCCTGCAGGCCATGGAATGCATCGTGGTGCAGGACCTGTTCCTCAATGAAACGGCCAAGTATGCGCACGTCTTCCTGCCCGGTTCGTCCTTCCTGGAAAAGGATGGCACCTTCACCAACGCCGAGCGCCGCATCTCGCGCGTGCGCAAGGTGATGCCGCCCAAGGCCGGCAAGTCCGACTGGGAAGTCACGGTGGCGCTGGCTGAAGCGCTGGGTTACCCGATGCCGTACAATCACCCCTCGGAAATCATGGATGAGATCGCCGCCCTGACGCCCAGCTTCCATGGCGTGAGCTACGACAAGCTGGAAAAGCTCGGCAGCATCCAGTGGCCCTGCAACGAGTCGGCTCCGGAAGGCACGCCCATCATGCACGTGGGCAGCTTCATCCGTGGCAAGGGCAAGTTCATCAACACGCAATACTTCGCCACCGATGAGAAGGTGACGCAGCGTTACCCGTTGATCCTGACCACCGGCCGCATCCTGTCGCAGTACAACGTGGGCGCGCAGACGCGCCGCACCGAGAACTCGCAATGGCACAGTGAAGACCGGCTGGAGATCCACCCGCACGATGCCGAGGATCGTGGCATCCGCGAGGGCGACTGGGTCGGTGTGGAGTCGCGCGCAGGCCAGACCGTGCTACGCGCGACCGTGACCGAGAAGGTGCAGCCGGGGGTGGTCTATACCACCTTCCACTTCCCGGAATCGGGCGCCAACGTGATCACCACCGACAACTCCGACTGGGCCACCAACTGCCCCGAGTACAAGGTGACGGCGGTGCAGGTGATGCCGGTGACGCAGCCCTCGCAATGGCAGCAGCATTACCAGCGCTTCAACCGCGAGCAGCTCGATCTGCTCAAGGGCCAGGCGCAGGCCGAGCCCTTGGTGACGAAGTAGGCAGCGCAGCCCTGGCGGGCTCGTGCTGCCATGATTTCCGCAGACACGAGCCCAACCTATCCAGCAGGACAGCATGAACACCAGCAAGCCCAGTAGCCCCCTCATCGATGACAGCACCGGCGACTACGCCACCTTCACCCACGTGCAGGTGGATCGCTGGCGCGACGGCCAGCGCGAGACCGTGGAGGATGTGGTCGCCGAGGAAGTCCCGATCGCGCTGGAATACAACGGCATCTCGCACGCCGTGATGATGGCTACGCCCGCCGACCTGGAAGATTTCGCGCTGGGCTTCTCGCTCACCGAAGGCATCCTGGCCGACCCCAGCGAGCTGTATGAATGCGAGATCGTGCCCGGCTGCGAAGGTGTGCAGGTCCAGATGCGCATTGCCACCGAGCGCTTCGTGGCGCTCAAGGAAAAGCGCCGCAACCTGACTGGCCGCACCGGCTGCGGCCTGTGCGGGGCCGAGACGCTGGAGCAGGCGGTACGTCATCCGCAGGCGGTGCAGGGCGGAGCTTCGTTCTCGGTGCAGCAGGTGCATGCGGCCTTCGAGCAGATGCAGGCGGGGCAGCAATTGCAGCAGGCCACGGGCGCGACGCACGCGGCGGCGTGGATGGACGCCTCCGGGCGCATCGTGCTGGTGCGGGAAGATGTGGGTCGCCACAATGCGCTGGACAAGCTCATCGGCGCATTGGCGGAAGAGGGCGAGGACTTTGCCCAGGGCGCGGCCATCATCACCAGCCGCGCCAGTTACGAGATGGTGCAGAAGGCCGCCACGGTGGGCATCAGCTTCATCGCCGCCGTCTCGGCCCCGACCGCGCTGGCCATCAGGCTGGCCGAAGAGACCGATGTGACGCTGCTGGGCTTTGTGCGCAAGCAGGGGCATGTGGTGTATGCACGGCCGCATCGCCTGCGATGAATTGCGGGCCTGGGCGAATCGATTGTTGGACTGATGGATTGGTGGACTGACGGATTGACGGATTGACGAACAGAGCAGGAGGAGACCCCCTATGAATACCGAACACCTGGTCAAGATGGCCAACCAGATTGGCAGTTTCTTTTCCACCATGCCCGACCGCGATCAGGCCATCGCCGACCTGGCCACCCATCTCAAGCGCTTCTGGGAGCCGCGCATGCGCAAGGCCTTCCTGGAACATATCGAGAAGACGCAAGGGGCGGGTGTGGACGCCATCGTGCTCGAGGCGGTCAATCGGCATTTGCAGCAGTTGGCGGTGTAGGCCGGCTGCGTTCTTGCTGTTCCACCGAAACCGCTCAGCTTGCTGGGCGGTTTTTTCTTGCGTGACTTACCGCATTTGCGCGTGGGCAATGCGGTGGCTTTCATGCTGCTACTGCCACCCCCGCCGCAATCCGATGAAACCTGCGCCCGAAGTAAGCCAGTCCATCGGCCTGCGCCGCCGCCAGGCGGATATGCCGGATCTCCACGAACAGCACGCTATGCGTCCCCGTCTGCTGCTGCAACACGATATCCCCTTCCAGCACCGCCAGCGCATCCGGCAGCACCGGCTGGCCGTAGTCACCCATCTCCCAGCGCACCTGCGCCATGCGTTCCTCGGCGGCCAGCCCGGTCATGCCGGCGATGATGCGCGCCACGTCTTCGTGATGCGCGGCCAGGATGTTGATGCACAGGCGGCCATTGCCAACGAGGATAGGATGCGCTGCGCTGCTGACGTTGATGCAGACCAGCACCGTGGCCGGCTCATCCGAGACCGAGCTGACGGCGCTGACCGTCATCGCCGCACGGCCTGCGGGACCGTCGGTGGTGATGATGTTGACGGCCGCCGAGAGGCGCGCCATGGCGTCGCGAAAGTCTTGCTTCATGGTAGGTCCATCCAAAAATGAGGTGACATCCGGCACCAGGCTTCGTATCCTTTGCGCCATTACTGACACTATGACTAGCACCATCAGTAGCGCCATCCGGCGCAGGCCGGCCAGCCGGTGAGAGGGAGAACGCAGTGCTTGCAACAGCCTGCGTCCTGGGATGAACAATAGACCCTGAGCAAATCACGGGTCAAATGATTGTCTGGAATGTTCCGCATGAAGCAAATGAATATCGCCGCAGCCGACCTGAACCTGCTCAAGACCTTCATCGTCATCTGGGAGCTGCGCAGCCTCACCGCCGCCGCCGAGCGCCTGCACCTGACGCAGCCGGCGGTGAGCCATGCACTGCGCCGCCTGCGCGAGATGTTCGATGATCCGCTGTTCGTGCGCAGCACCAGCGCCATGGTGCCGACCGAAACGGCCATTCGCCTGCATGAGCCCATCGCACGCGCGCTCGACATCCTGCAGGAGGCCTTGCACACCCACGCACAGTTCGACCCGGCCACGGCCACCCGCACCTTCCACCTGGTGATGTCGGACATGTCGTGCAGCCACGTGCTGCCGCTGCTGATGGAAGAGCTGGCCCATGCGGCGCCGCATGTGTCGATCGAGGTGCAGCAGATGGCCATGGAAAACCTGGGCGCAGCCATGCGCAATGGCGACGTCGACCTGGCCTTCGGCTACCTGCCCGGCCTGCCGGAAGACTGCCAGAGCCAGCTGGTGCTCTATGACGATTACATCTGCATGCTGCGTCGGGAACATCCGCTGGCGCAGGGACCGCTGACGTTGGAGAACCTGCTGCAGTTGCGCTACGTCTACACCGTCACCAATACCACCGGCCACCAGTTGGCCGAGGATGTGCTGCGCAATGCGGGCGTGAAGCGCGACGTCGCGCTGCGCATGCCGCACTTCACGGTAGCGCCGCAGATCGTGCGCATCACCGACCTGGCGCTGTTCCTGCCGCGCAGCATCGCCGAGCGCAACAACCTCGACCATGCCTTCGTGCTGCTGGACCTGCCGTTGGAGATGCCGCGCATTCCGGTAAGCATCTACACCCACACGCGCTTCTCGGGCGACACCGGCATCCAGTGGCTGCGCAGCTTGCTCATCGAGATGTTCGGGCGCGGCAGCCATGATGATTGCGCCCGATAGGGCGCATCAGTTGCGTTGATTTGACCATCGGCAAGGCTGCGTCGACACTACAGGGCCGACTGATTTTTCCGCCCCCGCCATCCCCATCATGCGCGCCATCTGCTATCACCAGTACGGACCGCCTTCCGTACTCCATCTGTGCGACCTCGATGAACAACCCTTGCCGCCCGGACATGTGCGCGTGGCCATGCAGGCTGCCGGCGTGGCGCCCGTGGATACCAAGCTGCGCGCGGGCCGGCTGCAACATCTGGTAGCGCTGGACTTGCCCAAGGTGCCGGGGCGCGATGGTGCGGGCGTCATCACGGCGCTGGGCGAAGGCGTGCACACACTGCAAGTCGGTGAGGCGGTGTGCGTCATGCCGTCCATGGCGGGACGCGGCACGACGCTGGCCGAGCTGGTGCTGCCGCAGGAACAGGTGGTGCGCAAGCCCGATGTGCTGTCCATGCAGCAGGCCGCTGCACTGCTGCAGCCGGCTTGCAGCGCCTGGATTGCGTTGATGCAGACCGCTCCCATTGCGGCCGGCATGAAGGTCTTCATCCATGCGGGTTCGGGCGCGGTGGGCAGTCTCATGGTGCAGCTGGCGGCGCACCTGGGCGCCGAGGTGACGGCGAGCTGCCGCAGCAGCAATGTCGAGTATGTGGCCGCGCTGGGCGCCTCGCGTGTGCTCGCTTATGACCGCGATGAGCTGGGCCGTGTGCGCGACCAGGATGTGGTGATCGATCTGGTGGGCGGGGCCGCGCACGACCAGTCCTATCGCATGCTGCGACGGGGCGGGCAGTTGGTCTGGCTGGTGGCCGCACCGATACGGGAGCGGGGCGAGGAGTTCGGTGTCTCCGTCAGGCGTGCGCTGATCGTGGAGGATCAGTCCATCTTGCAACAGGTGGCGGCGCTGGCGCAGCAAGGCGTCTGGCGGCCTGCCGTAAGCGGGGTGTTGCCGATGCAGGAGATTGCACGGGCGCACCAGAGGATAGAGGCAGGCGAGGTCACGCGCGGGCGGCTGGTGCTCGATATCGGGTAGCCGGAGGCTGGCGTTGCAGCCAGCGCAGGTGCGTGAAAACCGTCACAATGACGCCCTCGGGCGGGAGCGCACGCAGCGTTCCCCGCCGCCGATCCTCATTTCCTGGAGCCAGACCATGCGCATTGCCGCCACCGGAGATCTTCCCTATTACGCCGTCATCTTTACTTCGTTGCGCACCGAGGGCGATCATGGCTACGGCCAGATGGCCGAGGCGATGGTGGAAGCAGCCTCGCGCCAGCCCGGCTTCCTGGGCGTGGAATCGGCGCGCGAAGAGCTGGGCATCACCGTGTCCTACTGGTCCAGCCTGGAAGCCATCGCCGCCTGGAAACGCGACCTGGATCACCAGATGGCCCAGCGCCTGGGCCGCGAGCAGTGGTACCAGGCCTACAAGACGCGGATCTGCAAGGTCGAACGGGACTACGCTTTTTCCCGCGATTGAATCCCATGGGGCCTGCGCCCCAGCGCCTGCCCTTCAGCAAACGCGTTGCAGGAAGGTCATGACCGCCTGGGCAAACTGTTCAGGCATCTGGTCGGGCATGGGCACCATGCCTTCTTCCAGCGTCTGCAAGCGACTCCCCGCAATGGCCTGGGCGATGCGCTCGCCATAGGGCGCGGCGTGCGGATCGCGTCCGGCGCGCAGCACCAGGGTGGGAGCGCGCACCAGTCCAATGCGTTCTTCCATCAGGTAATTGCGCACCACCACGTGGCCGTGGGAGGCCATCGGTCCCGCCTTGATCGCATCGACGATGAAGCGCGAGAGCAGGTCGGTATCGCCCGCCGGATAGTAGGGCTGGCGGCGCTGCCACAATTCCTGCAGATGGCCGCCATCCTCACGTACCGGCACATCGTCAATGGTGCGCTTGCCCGCGTGAGCAGTGCGGCGGGCGGCATCGTTGAACGGGCAGGATGACAGCACCAGCGCCGCCACCCGATCAGGCGCTGCCGCTGCGATCTCCATGGCCGTGACGGCGCCGGTGTGATGGCCGACCACGGCGGCCTTGCCGATCTCCAGCTGATCCATCACCTCCACCGCCAGTTGCGCCCAGCGCTCGATGGAGTGCTCGTGCAAAGCGGGCCTGCAGGAATCCCCAAAGCCCGCCGTATCGAGGGCGAGCGCGCGGTAGCGCTGTCCCAGCAGGGGCAGCACGTCACGAAACTCGTCCCAGGAACGGGGCGTCTGGTGCAACAGCAGTACCGGGAAGCCCTCGCCAGCGCTGGCCAGGTGCAATGGGCCGGCGCTGGTGGCGACGAACTGGCGGCGGATGGCGGGAGGCTTGGGATGCATCGGTATGAATGACGCTAACGCGCTGGATGATATTGATATAAAAAATTAGTCTTTCATCAGCACCGAATAGCTCGGCACATTGTTGGCCCAACCCGAGGTCAAGGGCGCGACGAAGACATTCTCGGTACGGGTGCGGGCGATCTTCCAGACGCCATCGACCTTCTTGAACAGGTTGTTGAGCCGGCTGGAACGCAGCAGCGACGAACCATCCCCGAAGATCCACGGCTGGCAATGCACCCACTGGCCATCTGCCTGCGTGCATTCGGCGTTGACGTGGATCTGTTCCGAGGTGAGGTAATGCACGTTGAGCAGCAGCGCCGGATCCTTCTTCTGGCCCCAGAAGGCCTGGAAGTGCTTGCGGATGGCGTCCTTGCCGACGGCCTGGCCGAACTGGCCTTCGTAGTAGGCGCCCACGCCTTCCCAGATGGCGTCTTCGGCATAGAGTTCGAGGATCTTCTCGATGCGCTCGGCATCATCGGCCACCGGTTCGGGGCAGGGCGTGTCGCACAGGAACATGTAGCGGGCCTGGATGCGGCGGATGTCGGCTTCGGCGTCGAGCACGTCGAGGCGGCGTTTGAGTTGCAGGATTTCCTGGTGGAGATCGGTCATGGTGAAGTGTCTCTGTCTTGTTGATGAAGATAAGTCCGACCGCCGGCTTGCGCCGGCGGTCAGCAGTGACGATGCAGTGATGCGGCGATGGGAGCAGACCCGCCGCATGCTGGCGGTCAAAGATAGCGCGCCAGCAGCTTGCGGGTCGCTACGCGCAATACGCGGTCGAACAGGTAGCCGAGGATGCCCAGTGCGATGATGCCCACGAACACCCACTCGGTGCGGCTGAAGTTGCGCGCTGTCCAGATCAAGGCGCCCAGTCCTTCGCGGGCCGAGACGATCTCGGCCGACACCACGGTGAGGAAGGAATTGCCCATGGCGATACGCGCACCGGTGACCATGAATGGCACGGTCGAGGGCAGGATCACGGTGCTCAGGATCTTCCACTGTCCCGCCCCCAGCGAGGCGGCCGCCCGCAGGCGCAGCGGGTTCACCGCCTGCACGCCGGCAATGGTGTTCAAGGTGACGATGAAGACGGTGGTATAGAAGATCAGTGCGATCTTGGACAGCTCGCCCGGGCCAAGCCAGATCACCGCCAGCGTGACGAAGGCGATGGGCGGGATGAAACGGAAGAACTCGATGTACGGATCGAGCAACTGCCGCACCGTTTCAAAGCGGCCCATGAAGATGCCCAGCGGCACTCCAATCACCACCCCCGCGCCCCAGCCGGCCAGGATGCGGCCGGAGGAGGCCAGCACCGATTGCTGCAGGGTGCCGTCGCTGATCAGCTCCAGCGCCGCCGCCCAGGTCATCGAGACGGATGGCAGGAACAGCGGCGAGGTGGTCAGCGAGACCAGTTGCCACAGCACCAGGCCGCCGACGATGGCGATCACCGAGATCAGGAAGGGCCGGGCGGCTTTCAGGCGACGGCCCAGGTTGGATGGCATGGCCGACTCTTGCGCCGTCGGCGTGGCTGTCTGTGTGTACTGCGTCATTTGACTGATTCCTCTTCGAGCAAACCTTGGGCGCGCAATACGCGCGTGACTTCTGCGCCGATGTCGTCGCGGATGCGCGCATACAGCGCCATGCAGGCCGGATCGGCCGGATCGCGTGGATGCGGCAGGTGCACTTCTTCGATGGTCTTGATATGGGCGCGTGGACCGGCGGTCATCGTCACCACGCGATCGGCCAGGAGGATGGCTTCCCAGATGTCGTGGGTGACGAAGACGATGGTACAGCCGGTGCTTTTCCAGATGCGGTCCAGCTCGCTCTGCAACACCTCGCGGGTCTGCGCATCCAGCGCGCCGAAGGGTTCGTCCATCAAGACCACTGAAGGCTCATTGACCAGCACCCGCGCAATCTGCGCACGCTGGCGCATGCCGCCCGAGAGTTCGGCGGGGAACTTGTCGATGGCGTGCTTCAGACCCACCAGCGAAACATAGCGCTCGGCCGCGGCGCGCCGCTCGGCGCTGGCGACGCCGCGCAGCTTGAGGCCGTACTCGACGTTCTCGCGCACGCTCAGCCAGGGGAACAGCGCCTCCGATGACTGGAACACCACACCACGGTCCAGCCCCGGACCCTTGACGCGCTTGCCGTCCACGCTGATCTCGCCGCTGACATCCTGGAAGCCGGCAATGGCGTTGAGCAGGGTGGACTTGCCGCAGCCCGAGGGGCCGAGCAGGCAGACGAATTCACCGGCGCGGATATCGAGATCGATGCCGGCCATGATGTCATTGCTGCCAATGGTGAGGCCCACCCGCTTGAGGGAAACAGAAGATCCATGCGCCATGGCTCACCCCTTGTAGAAGCCGCGTTGCAACACCTTGCCCATGTCCACCGGAGCCTTGATGGCCTGGCGCGACAGCAGGAATTCGCCGATCGCGTTGGCGGTGGCCAGGTCGGTATCGCTGAAGTCGCGCACCACCGGTTCCATATCCTTGAGCGAATTGAGCGTCTGCGGGATCGGGATGCGGGTGATGGCCTGCACCGACTGGGCCGCGCGCGGCGGGTCCTTGCGGGTGATCTCGGCGGCTTCGGCCAGGGCCTTGAGGATCCTGCCGGCCACCTCCTTGTTGGCCGCCAGCCAGGGGGCGGTGGCCGAGAGCCAGAGCGTGCTGGTATAGCCGACATCGCCGCAGGTCATCAGGATATGGCCGCCTTGCTGCACACCCAGCGTGGGCCAGGGTTCCCAGACGAAGTAGGCGTCGATGTCGCCGCGCGCCAGCAGGGCCGGCAATTCTGGCGGGCCGGAGCGCACCATCTCGATCTTGCTGGCATCGAGCTTTAGCTGGCGGATGGTCAGGCCGGTGACGTATTCCGAGACCGAGCCGACGACGATGCCGAATTTCCTGATCTTGTCGGCCGTGGCGATGTCCTTGCGCGCCACCAGTTTCAAGTAGGTGCGTGACTGGTAGGTCACGGCCAGCGGACGCAGTTCGGCGCGCGCCAGGCGCACGATGTGGGTCGGTTCTCCCGCGCAGCCCAGATTGACCTGGTTGGCCACCAGCGCATTGAGCGCTTCGCCGCCGTCGGTATAGGACTGCACGCTGACGTTGGGCGCGCCGTACTTGGCGAAGAGCTTTTCATTGGCCGCCACGAAGAAGGCGGTAAACACCGGGTCGGCGCCCACGCCGATGGTCACGGGTGCGCCTTGCGCCAGGGCTGGCACGGCAGGCAGGGCGCCGGCGGCGAGCATGGAAGCCGCGCCCAGCAGGAGCTTGCGGCGATGGGGCGAGGGAGTGGAATGGGTCACGAGCTTGGTCCTCTTTGTCAGTGGGTGGAACGCCAGTGGAGATGGCGGGGGACAGCAACTACAGAGCAGCACATGCAAAACAGGGATGTCTTGCGCCGCTGGGGGGAGGCGCCTTTCAGCGCCTGATGCCCAGCTTTGCAAAGAGTGCGCCAGCACTTTCGTAATTGAGCTCGGACAAGGCCGCGTGCTGCGTTACCACCATCGCATCGCGCACGATGCGCTGCAGGCGGTGGCTGCGCTGGATGGCCGCCATGCCGGCGGCCTGGTAGGCGTCGTTGACCACTTCCATCGAGACGCGCGCCGCATAGGTGGCCGAGAGCTTGAGCATCATGTCGGTCTCTTCGCTGATCGGATTGCCGGCCAGGATCTGTTCCCAGGCCTGTTCGCAGGCGTCATAGAAGAACATGCGGGCGCTGCGCCACTTGGCTTCGGACAGGCCCAGCTTGATCTTGTAGTAAGCGCGGTCAGCCAGCCGCAGGGCGCCTGGCATGATCTTGGCGCCGCCGGCCATGTCCGTGACGATGTCCAATGCCGCGCGCGCCAGTCCGATATTGACTGCCGCATGCACCTCAGCCTGGTAGGCCAGGGCCGGATAGCGATACAGCGGTTCGTCGATGAGCCCAGGCGCGCCGCGTGCACAGGTCCATTCATGAGCGACGAATTTATCCTTGAGGCGCGTGTCGTGGCTACCGGTGCCTTGCATGCCGACCACGTTCCAGTTGTCGATGATTTCCACTTCGGCGGCCGGCATGACGGCCATGAGCGCGGGTCTGGGTGCGCCCTCGTCGCCGCCGCCGTCCTTGATGCCCACGCCTATCCAGTCCGCCCCCTTGCAGCCGCTGGCGAAGTGCCAGCGTCCGGAGATGTTCCAGCCGCCGGGGACGGGCTTGGCTTCCTGCAGGGGATAGAGGCCGCCGGCATAGACCTGGTCGGGACCGTCGGCGTAGATCTGTCGTTGCGTCTCGATGGGCAGGGCGGCCAGGTAGGTGTTGGCCGAACCGAAGGCGGCCACCCAGCCGGCCGAACCATCGGCGCGCGAGATGCGTTCGACCATGGCCAGGAAGGGCGCGGGCGCCAGCGGTTCGCCACCGAAGCGGCGCGGCGTGCTGGAGCGGAAGATGCCGGCTTGCTTCATCGTGGCGATCAGGTCGCGCGGCACATGGCCCAACTGGTCGAACTCATCGCGACGCGCCGTGACCTCGGCGATGAGGGTGTCCATCTCGGGCGAGTCAACGTGCGGCGGCAAGGCCGCGACGACTTTTTTCTGGACGGGATAAACATCGAGCGTGATCGAATTCATGGCGCACCACTTTGGTTGAAAGAAGGTAGCTGAGTGTCATCCTCGGTCAAAGTAGGGTCAAATTCTATTTAGGAATTGGCACAATGAATATTAGTAATAATCAGTAGGACGCGCCGCGATGGCGCACGCGGCCCCGGGCCGATGCACTTGCATGAGGCGAAAGTCCGCCATGGGAGCGGGTTTGCAGTGTGGTATGCACCAAACTTGCGTGGCCTGGCGGCAGCGGTGGGAGACTATTTGGAGTATTGATGGGGCTTATCCGTGGTGCGGATTTGCCTCTTGCCTATAAGCCTGACTACTATCGGGACGCAGATTGAAACGACCATCGTTCAGTTTCGCAGAGGCTCCTTCTGGCCTTCTTTTCAGACGGGCTCCGTGAGGAGGCCCGTCTCTTTTCGTTGTTTCTGGCCGTTATTCTTGATCGTTATTCCTGATGGTCTGTGCTACTGGCTCGCGGATTGCCAGTAGGCGTTGTCGCAGCCATGCTGCGCGATATGGTCCAGCTTGCGGGCGACGGGTTCGCGCTGGAGGATGTCGGTGCGCAAGACCGACACCTGCAAGCCAGAATCACGCAGCCTGCGTGTGGCGTTATCGAATTGCGCCGGCGCCAGTGCATGGAGGCCGCAAGCCGCATAGAGCCGCGCTTCCGGCGTGGCTTGTTCAGCGTCGACCAGTTGCATGAAGACGGCCAGCGCATCGCTGGACTTGAGCAGGCGGCGATAGTGTTGCTCGCTCTGGCTGATGTGGCCGATGAAACCGACCTGGCCGAGGGCGAAGGTGGGAGTACGTTGCAAGGCCTGCAGGTCTTCATTCACGGGAAGGCGGCTGCATGAGAGCATGCAGGTGGGTGTCGATAGCATGCAGAGGATCGTGCTGAGTCTCATCGCGTGTTTACTTTCCATCCTGTCTGCGAGCGGCTTTTCTTCGAGTGTAGAACAGGACTGCCGCCATCAGATAAGGGAAAAGCGCGAAGCCTGTAGCGATTGCTATCTTCAAGGGATGACTGCTGAAGCAATAAGTCGAGAGGAAGATGTGGATCGAGAAAAGAAATGATGCCGTCATGATGGCGGCTTTTTCCCTCTCACTCCAGACCACGAGAAATGCGCTGCACATGAAATTGGCCAGCAGATAGCCAATCGTCACGTTGAAGGAAATGAGATTGGTCCCGGCATAGAAGGCGAGAAGGGATTGCATCAGCGCGCATCCTTTATATTGTTTTTTTCTGAACCAGCGCGATCTCTTCCCTGCGCCAAGAGCAATGCCATTCGCGCTGGCAGCAGGTATTCCAGATGCAATTCATTTCCTCTCACGCGCAGCAGCGAGCTGACCAGTGTGATGATGACCGGAAAGGCCACGTCCCAGGTCCAACTGGATATCCCGAAATGCCGCCTCCAGGAAAGGGGGAGGAGCCATCCCAAGAGCAGGCCGGCAGAGAGGGCCAGCGATGAATACTGCAGATACGTCGCGAAAACCGGCGGTGCGAAGAGGCCGAAGATGAGCAGGATGAGGATAAAGGCGGCCCCTTGCCATAGTAGATAACGCATCCGCATTCTTTTTTCTCGGTTGACTGGCGACGAAATGGCTGCCGCGCGGGCAGCGCTTGAAGTGAGTCGCAACAATGCACGAATTCACTGCGAAGGGGTGTAAAGGCGAGCCAGGTTCTGCAAGTGAAGTGCTGTCTTAGAAAATCATCGAGATGAAAAAAATCGGCCGCGTGAAGGCGGCCGATTGCGATGGGGCGGAAAGTCCGGTTCGCTCAGTAGCGATAACCCAAGGTCAGCATCACCGTCCTGTCATCCCCCAGCGCGACCGCCTTGCCCAGCCCGCCGGCATAATACTCGGTATTGAAGACATTCTTCACATTCAACGCCGTCCGCCAACGCTCGGCGTTGTAGGCCACGCCGATATCGGCGAGCACATAGCCTGGCAAAGTATAGCCATTGGTGCGCATCATGCTCTGTCCGCGCACGCCGCCATTGAGTTCCCAGCCGCTCAGTTCGCCCGAGAAACGGTAACGGGCGCTGGTGGTGAAGTTGTGGCGCGGGACATTGTCCAGCCATTGGCCTACCGTGGTGCTGCGCTGGCCGCCGTCGTCAATGACGATGGCGGCGGTGTAGGAATAAGCGGCGTTGAGGCTCAGTCCATTACGCAAGTCCGAAGTCACGCTGATTTCGCCCCCCTGCGAGCGTTGTCCGCCGATGGCCATCTTGTAGCTGGTGTGGTCAGGGTCCGTGACCAGTACGTTGCGTCGGCGCAGATCGAAGAGGGCAAAGTTGATGCTGGTGCGTCCCTCGTCGAGATCGACCTTCACGCCCGTTTCCCATTGCTTGCCGGTCTCGGGCTTGAAGATGCTGCCGTCGAAGGCGGTACCGCTGTTGGGGTAGAACGAGGTGGCGTAGCTCAGGTAAGGACGTACGCCGTGCCACAGCTCCACCATGATGGCGGCCGAGGCGGTGGTGGCGCTGGAGGCGTTGTCGGAGTGGCTGCCGGTGAGAGCGCTGGTGGTGTAGGTCGCTGCGCGATCCTGGCGCACGCCGGCCAGCAATTGCCAGCGCTCGCCCAGGCTGATCTTGTCTCGGGCATAGAAGCCGGTGTCACGGACCGAGGTGTCGTTGAGCTTGGCATTGGTCGAGGTCAGCTGGGTGGGACAGACCACCCTGGCGCCGTAGCTCGGATTGTAGATATTGCTCAGGGGCGTCACGCTACAGGTGAGCGTGCGCTCCAGCTCGCGTGAATTCATGTAGTCGGTGCCGAGCGTGACTTCGTGCTTGCCCCAGGCGGTGGCGAAGCTGCGCTGGACATTGGTATCCATGGTGAAGGTCTGGCCTTCGAAGGTCTGATCCATGGCGCTGCGGGTGAGGCTGGTTCCGGTCAGGTTGTTGATCGAAATAAGCTGGCCGCTCATGGTGAACTGCTGGTAACGCAGGTTGTTGTTGAGCGTCCAGCCATCGTCAAAGCGGTGCGTGAGCGAATAGCCGATGCGCGTCTCGTTGGCAGCATAGGGACGTGCGCCCGGCTCGCCGATGAACAGGCTACGCGCTAGCGGGCCGCTGGCGTTGGGCGTGATCGAGCCAGACAGCGGCAAGCCTTGCTGACGGACGTAGTTGCGTTCCTGGTAACTGGTCAAGATGGTGAAGTCGGTACGCGCACCCAGGTCCAGCGAGAGGGAAGGGGCAATGTAGCGGTTCTTGAACCAGACATGGTCGGTGGCGTCGTCCGAATTGGAGATGAGGCCATTGATGCGGAAGGCCTGCTTGCCATTCTCGGAGAGCGACTTGTTCAGGTCCACGGTGCTCTGGTAGAGGTCGTGGCTGCCAATGGTCACGTCGACGTTGGCGAAGTCGCTGCCCTGCGGGCGCTTGCTGACCATGTTGACCAGGCCGCCCGGCAATACCAGCCCATAAAGTAGAGAGCCCGGCCCCTTGAGCACTTCCACTTGCTGCAAGCCATACAACTGCTCGGCCACCCGGCTGCTGGCGGTGGTGCGCAGGCCGTCCAGATACAGTGAATCCGAGGCGACCTGGCCACGAATGATCAGGTCATCCCAGCCGCGTCGGCCGTATTGCTGCGCGACCACCCCGCTGACGTTCTTGAGCGCATCCGACAGTGATACGGCTTGCTGGCTGTCCATCATGGCGCGGGTCACTACCGAGATCGACTGCGGTGTTTCCGACAACGGCGTGCTGGACTTGTTGACCTGGGTCTGCGTGGCCTTGAACTTGCTGTCGGTATAGCCGTCGGCAGTCACGCTGACGGTGGGCAGGGCAGCGCTGGCGGCGGTGCTGCTGCTGTCGGCGCCTTGCGGCGGCGCCGTCTGGGCCAGGACGGAAGAACTGGTGAAGAGGGCGGAAGAGGCAGAAAAGGCGAGCAGGATGGCGCGTGCGCCAGGAGTAAGTAAGGGCATGAATCAATTAATAATGAGAATAATTTCTATTCATGATATCGCATCCAGATACGAAGCAATAGGTTTTCCTGTTGCTCTCCCACTGCTTGGGAACGCGCGCGGGGCTTCAATTCAAGGCTGTAAATTTTTCATCTGAATAAGTTTGACCGGCCCTCGTCCCGCTGCTATCTTGGAACCGGTTCCAAAAGATTCATATAAAGAGCAGCCCGGAACTGGCAGCACAAATCAACCGACGCAGTTCAACGATTTGGCGGGCAAGAGTGAGACAAAGCATCAAGACCGGCACCGACCGGGTCACCATCGCGCAGGTTGCGCGGGAGGCCGGCGTGTCCAAGACCAGTGTTTCGCGTTACCTGGGCGGCGAGTTCGACGCGCTCTCGGTGCGCCTGCGCGAGCAGATCGGCAAGACCATTGCGCGCCTGGGCTATCAGCCCAGCCAGATGGCGCGCGGCCTCAAGGGCGGGCGTACGCGGCTCATCGGCATGCTGGTGGCCGATATCCTCAATCCCTATTCGGTGGCGGTGCTGCACGGGGCCGAGGCGGCCTGCCAGAAGCATGGCTACACCCTCATGCTCTGCAATACCGGTAACGACGAGGCGCGTGAGAAGCAATCGCTGGCGGCGCTGCATTCCTATAGCGTGGAAGGGCTGCTGTTCAATACCCAGGGGCGCAATGTGACGCCGCTGCACGAGCTGGGGCAGGCGGCCTTTCCGGTGGTGCTGCTGGACCGCCATGTGGAAGGCTGTGACTTCGACCTGGTCGGCCTGGACAACGTCAAGGCGGCGCAACTGGCTACCCGCCACCTGCTGGCGCAGGGCTATACCGATATCGCCCTGGTGGTGCAGTCGCTGTACGGCGTGAGTTCGCGCCAGGGGCGGCAGGCGGGTTTCCTGCAGGCGATGTCGGAGCGGCGCGATTGTCATGGCCAGACGCTGGAGGTGGACGTGGAGCAGCCCGGCCATGTGGCCACGGTGCTGCGCGAATTCTTCCTGCGCCGCGCCCGCAGCGGCGGCCGGGTGGCGCTGCTGGCGGGCAATGGCATGGTGTCGCTGCAGATTGCGCTGGCCTTGCAGAGCATGAAGCTGAGCTTCCCCGATGACGTGGGGCTGCTCTGCTTTGACGAACTGGCCTGGTCGCCGCTGGTGGGCAGCGGCATCAGCACGATAGAACAACCGACGTATGAAATCGGCTTCACGGCCATCGAGCGCCTGCTGGTGCGCATCCAGGGCGAACGCTCGGTGCGCATGGAGATGCTGCTGGATGGTCGCCTGATCAGCCGGGGTTCAACCGCCGCGGTGACCGCGCAGGAAGGGCGTGCCTGCAGTGCGCGCCTGGCCGCCAAGCTGGGCGTGACGGGCTGAAAAGCCGCGCGGCTGGAACCGGTACCAGGGTTTCTAGGGGCAATTGTGCCCCACTGGTAAGACCTTGCAACAGGACAGCTCAGTTCAGCTCAGTTCGCCTCGGCGCCACGTCGCCGGCGCCGAACGGGGCAGAAACAGTTTCAGTAGTCGCGGCCCCTGGCCGCAAGCCAACCTGACGCAGAGCAGGCGCAGCAGCAAAGAGGGCAGGAGGACTCATCCGGCGATCTGCGGGAGGGTTCGAGGCCATTCGGAAAATGGGCCCCCATGGGGCCAACGGACTGCCGTCACCACGGCAAATTTTCAGGAGACCAGGATGAGCATCAAGAAGATTTTCAACGCCAAGTTCCTCGCACTGACGCTGGCCGCCGCCTGCGCCGTGGCCACCACTGCGTCGGCCAGCGCGCAGAGCATTGCCGATCTGACCAAGAAGGGCAAGATCACCATCGGCGTGGTCAGCGGCACGCCGCCGTTCGGCTCGGTCGATGCCAAGGGCACGCCCATCGGCTATGACGTGGACGTGGCCAACCTGATCGGCAAGTATCTGGGCCTGCCGGTGGAGATCGTGCCGCTGGTGCCGCCGGCCCGCATCCCGGCGCTGGAATCGGGCAAGGTCGACATGCTGGCCGCCACCCTTGCGCCTACCCCCGAGCGCGCCAAGTCGGTACTCTTCACCATTCCCTACAGCGGCTTCGAGCTCTCCATCGTCGCTCCGGTCGGCAGCAACTACAAGAAGCTGGACGATCTGGTGAAGAAGAAAGTGGGCGTCTCGCGCGGCTCCACCAACGACACTGCGCTGACCCGCCTGGCCCCTCCGGGGACGGTGCTGGTGCGTTTCGAGGATGATTCCACGGTGACCCAGGCGCTGCTGTCGAACCAGGTCGACGCCATCTCCATTCCCAACACCATGGCCAATGAGATCGTCAAGAGCCGTGGCCAGGGCAAGATCGAAGTCAAGTTCCCGTACTCGGTGCAGCCCAATTCGATGACCGTGCGCAAGGGTTCCTATGAGCTGCAGCAGTGGCTCAACAACTTCATCTACTACGTCAAGCTCAACGGCGAACTGGATGCGATCTCGCGCAAGTGGGCCGGTCCGCTGCCCAACCTGCCGGTGTTCTGATCCCTGGAAACTGCCTTGCAGAAGCGGCGGCGCACGCATCGCGTGCGCCGCCTGGAAGAACAGATCACGCGCCGCTCAGGGGATGAACGGGCGGCGCGGGTTTGTCGGAGGAGCACACGATGCAATACGATTTTCAGTTCGCGTTCATCTTCCAGCACCTGGATCAGTTGCTGGTCGGCGCGCTGCTCACCATACGGCTGAGCGCGCTATCGATGATCTGCGGTTTGGCGGTGGGGATCTTCGGCGCCATCATTTCCATCCACGGCAGCAAGCCAGCGCGCCTGGCGGTCACCTCCTATGTCGAGCTGATCCGCAGTACGCCTTTCCTGGTGCAGCTGTTCATCATCTTCTTTGGCCTGCCTTCCATCGGCGTGCAGGTCGATGCCAATATCGCCGCGCTGGTGGCGATGACGGTCAACCTCGGCGCCTATTCCACCGAGATCGTGCGGGCCGGCATGATGGCCATCCACCCTTCGCAGATCGAAGCGGCGCAGGCGTTGGCCATGACGCGGTGGCAGGTGATCCGGCATGTGGTGTTGACGCCGGCGCTGGAAAAAGTCTATCCGGCCCTGGCCAGCCAGTTCACGCTGATGATGCTGGCCTCCAGCATCGTCTCGGCCATCTCGGCTGAAGAGTTGACCGCCACGGCCAACCTGCTCGACGCCGAGACCTTCCGCAGCTTCGAGATCTACCTGGTGGTGATGGTGCTCTACATCCTGCTGGCCCTGCTGTTCCGCCTGGCCTTCTGGCTGATCGGGCTGGTGGTCTTCAAACGCCGTCGCCGTTTGGGCGTGGCTCGTCCGAGGAGAATGTGATGCTCGCTGAATTTTCCTTCGACAACTTCGTGTTCCTGCTGGAAGCGGCCCGCTGGACCCTGCTGCTGTCAGCCCTGGCCTTCCTCGGCGGCGGCATCGCCGGCTTCATCGTGGCCTTGATGCGCACCTCGCACCTGGCGCCGCTGCGGCTGCTCTCGGCCGTGTATATCCAGATCATCCAGGGCACGCCGGTGCTGATCCTGCTGTTCCTGTCGTTCTACGGACTGGCGATCTTCGGCTACAAGCTCCCGCCCATGGTGGCGGCGACCATCGCCATGACGATCTATTCCAGCGCCTATCTCGGCGAGATCTGGCGCGGCTGCATCGAGGCCGTGCCGGTGCCGCAGTGGGAAGCCTCGACCGCCCTGGCCATGACGCGCTGGCAGCAGTTGCGCTACGTGATCCTGCCGCAGGCGGTGCGCATCTCGCTGCCGCCCACCGTGGGCTTCCTGGTGCAGATCGTCAAGAACACCTCGATCGCCTCCATCATCGGCCTGGTGGAACTGGCGCAGGCCGGCAAGCTGGTCAGCAATGCGACCTTCCAGCCTTTCCTGGTCTTCCCCATCGTGGCCGGCATCTACTTCGTTTTCTGCTATCCGCTGTCGCGCTTCGCCTTTGCCCTAGAGAGGAAATACCATGCCCATCGTTGAGATCAACAACATCACCAAGCGCTTCGGCAGCAACCAGGTGTTGAACGGCATTTCGCTGTCGGTCGAGCGTGGCCAGGTGGTGGCCATCATCGGTCGCTCCGGTTCCGGCAAGAGCACCATGCTGCGCTGCATCAACGGCCTGGAGACCATTGATGGCGGCAGTATTACGGTGGCTGGCCACAAGCTAACCCACAAGCATGAACACCTCATCGAATTGCGCAAGGATGTGGGCATGGTGTTCCAGCATTACAATCTCTTTCCGCACCTGACCGTGGAGGAGAACATCATGCTGTCACCCCGCATCGTCAAGAAGACCGCCACCGAGACCGCGCGCGAGACCGCCATCAAGGTCTTGAAGCAGGTCGGCCTGGACCACAAGCGCGACGCCTATCCCGAACAGCTCTCCGGCGGCCAGCAGCAGCGTGTGGCGATTGCCCGTTCGCTGGCGATGGAACCGCAGGTGATGCTGTTCGATGAAGTGACCTCGGCGCTGGACCCGGAGCTGACCGCCGAAGTGCTGAAGGTCATGGAAGAGCTGGCGCGCGGCGGCATGACCATGCTGCTGGTGACGCACGAGATGGAGTTTGCGCGCCGGGTAGCGGACCTGACCGTGTTCATGCACCAGGGCAAGGTATGGGAGGCGCGCCCCTCGGAGGAATTCTTCGCCGATCCGCAGACGCCCGAGGCCAGGCAGTTCATCGGCGCCGGGGCCATCAAATGAGCCCGGTCCTGGTCGCCGCCTCGGCCTACGGGGCCGATCTGGTGCGGCGGGTCGGCCATGCCGATCTGGTCCCGATGGTGGCGGCGGCCGGGGCGGCCGGCCTGGAGATACGGCGCGAGCTGTTCGATGGTCCGCAGGATCTGCCGGCCTTGCGGGAGCTGCTGGCGCAGCACAAGCTGTTTTCGGTCTATTCGGCGCCGTTTGAATTGTTCGGCGCCGAGGGACGTTTTGACCGGGAACAGATCGCCCTGGCGATGAGCGAGGCCGAAGAGCTCGGTGCGCGTTTCCTGAAGGTGTCGCTGGGGCATTTCTCGGCGGCCAGCGACCTGCAATCCTTGTTGCGCTTCCTCTCGCACTCGCCCATCGAGGTATTGCTGGAAAACGACCAGACCCCGCAGGGCGGGCGGCTGGAACCCATCGTCAGTTTTCTGGCCCTGTGTACGGGCAATGGCTATGCCTTCGGCATGACCTTCGACATGGGCAACTGGCACTGGCAGGGTGTCGATCCCGAGACGGCTGCGCGTTCGCTGGCGCCGCACGTGCGCTATGTGCATTGCAAGGGCGTACAGGACCACAAGGGCAAGCTCAGGGCCGTTCCCCTGCAGGCGCAGGACAGCCACTGGCAAGAGATGCTGGCGCATTTCCCCACAGGCATCCTGCGCGCCATCGAATTTCCGCTGGTAGGCAGCGACCTGGAAGAAACGACGCGCCGCCACGTGGCGATGCTGGCGGCCGTCTGAGGACAAGCACAATGACGATGCAACTGGATGTGGTGACCTGGGGCGAGGCCCTGGCCTTGCTGGTGGCCGATGAGGTCGGTCCCTTCGAGGAAGTGGAAAAATATACGCGCCGCCTGGCCGGCGCCGAGACCAATGTGGCCATCGGCCTGGCGCGCCTGGGCTTGAAGGTGGGCTGGGCCAGCCGGGTGGGCAATGACGCCTTCGGGCGCTTCATCCGCCAGCGGGTGGCGCAGGAGGGCGTGGAGGTCAGCCGCGTGATCACCGACATGGAATTTCGCACCGCCATCCAGTTGAAGGCCAAGGCCGTCGGCGGGGCCGATCCTGCCATCGAGTATTACCGCAAGGGATCGGCGGCCAGCCATCTGTCGGTGGACGATTTCGACGCCGGCTATTTCGGCGCGGCGCGCCACCTGCATGCCACCGGCATTGCACCGGCCTTGTCGGCTACGACCATGGCCTTTGCCCATCAGGCCATGGATTTCATGCGCGGGCAAGGCAAGACGATTTCCTTTGACCCCAATCTGCGACCCATGCTGTGGCCCTCGCAGGAAGTGATGGCGCAGCAATTGAATGCGCTGGCCTTCAAGGCGGACTGGGTGCTGCCGGGCTTGTCGGAAGGCAAGATATTGACCGGCCATGACGATGCCCGCGAGATTGCCGGCTTCTACCTGGAACGCGGCGTGAAGCTGGTGGTCATCAAGCTGGGCGCCGAGGGCGCTTACTGGCGCAACGGACAGGGCGAGGGCAGGGTGGCCGGCGTGCCGGTGAAGGAAGTGGTCGATACCGTGGGCGCCGGCGACGGCTTTGCGGTGGGTGTCATCAGCGGGATGCTGGAAGGCTTGCCGGTGCCGCAGGCCGTCATGCGCGGCAACCGCATCGGGGCGTTCGCGATCCAGGTGGTGGGTGACATGGAAGGCTTGCCCACCCGGGCCGAGCTGGAGGCGGCGTCCTAGCGCTTGTCCGAAACACCTCGCCCCGTTCGGACTGAGTAGCGGCGAAGCCGCGTATCGAAGGCGCTCTGACGGCGCGTCTTCGATACGGCCCTGGCGGGCCTACTCAGCCCGAACGGTAGTTGGGTGATCAAAGTTAGCGCACTCTTTATCTGACAGGAATCGCCATGAAGCCGCACGTAGTCGTCTACAAAAAATTGCCCGAGCATCTGGTGCAGCGATTGCAAGCCGAGTTCGATCTGACGCTCTTCGATCGCATTACCGATGACAACCGCGCAGATTTCATCGCCGCCCTGGCGACCGCCCACGGCATGATCGGAGCCAGCCTGCCCATCACCAACGCCATGCTGGAGGCGGCGCCGCAGTTGAAGATCGTCTCTACCATCTCGGTGGGCGTGGACAATTTCGACCTGGATTATTTCCGCCAGCGCGGCCTGATGCTGGCGCATACGCCGGGCGTGCTGACCGAAGCCACCGCCGATACCATCTTCGCCCTGATCCTCGCCAGCGCGCGCCGTGTGGTGGAACTGGCGGAATACGTCAAGGCCGGTCGCTGGAAGGGCAGCATCGGCGAGGCTCAGTTCGGCGTGAACGTACACGGCAAGACGCTGGGCCTGATCGGCATGGGCCGCATCGGCAGCGCCGTGGCGCGGCGGGCGCATCACGGTTTTGGCATGCCCATCCTGTATCACAACCGGCGTCCCGATCCCGAGGCTGAGCGTGAGCTTGGGGCGCGCTATGTCAGCAAGGAGGATCTGCTGGCCCAGGCTGATTTCGTCTGCGTGATGCTGCCCCTCACGCCGCAGACCGAACGCATGTTCGGTGCGCCTGAGTTCGCGCTGATGAAGCGCAGCGCCATCTTCATCAATGCCTCGCGCGGCCGTATCGTCGATGAGGCCGCGCTCATTGCCGCCCTGCAGGACAAGACCATTCATGGCGCCGGCCTGGATGTGTTCGAGGTCGAGCCGCTGCCGCTGCAATCTCCCTTGCTGAAGCTGCCCAATGTAGTGGCCTTGCCGCACATCGGCTCGGCCACCCATGAGACCCGCCTGGCCATGGCTGAACTGGCCGTCACCAACCTCATCGCCGGCCTGCGCGGCGAACCCGTTGCCCACCTCGCGGTCTGAGAGCAGCGCCGTTGCTTCCCGGTATCGGTGGGAAGCAACAGTGCGGCATGAAGTTTTTTTCAGCTTCGCCGCATTTCCTCTTCCGTTCACCTGAATCTTTGGTGTATCCTGCAAACGTTAAAAAGAACGATCGTGCTAAAAACCGGTGGGCACGCCGTTTTGCTTTTATAATCCTGCGGAAGTTTACGTTTACGTCAATTCCTTTTTGCAAGGGCCATGCGATGAAAGTATTAGTACCAGTCAAGCGCGTCGTGGATTACAACGTCAAGGTGCGCGTCAAGAGCGACGGCAGTGGCGTCGATATCGCCAACGTCAAGATGTCGATGAACCCGTTTGACGAAATCGCGGTGGAAGAAGCCGTGCGCCTGAAAGAAGGCGGTAAGGTCACCGAAGTGATCGCCGTCTCGGCCGGCGTGACCCAGTGCCAGGAAACCCTGCGCACCGCCATGGCCATTGGCGCTGACCGTGGCATCCTGGCTGAAGTGGGCGCCGATGTCGAACTGCAACCCCTGGCCGTGGCCAAGATCTTGAAGGCCCTGGCCGAGAAGGAACAGCCGCAGTTGATCATCCTGGGCAAGCAGGCCATCGACGACGACTGCAACCAGACCGGCCAGATGCTGGCCGCCTTGCTGGGCTGGCCGCAAGCCACCTTCGCCTCCAAGGTGGTGCTGGAAGAGGGCAAGGTCACCGTGACCCGTGAAGTGGACGGCGGCCTGGAAACCCTGGCCCTGACCCTGCCGGCCATCATCACTACCGACCTGCGCCTGAACGAGCCACGTTATGTCACGCTGCCCAACATCATGAAGGCCAAGAAGAAGCAGCTGGACACCGTCAAGCCCGAAGAGCTGGGCGTGGATGTCGCCCCGCGCGTGAAGACCTTGAAGGTCGCCGAGCCGGCCAAGCGCAGCGCCGGCGTGAAGGTGCCGGATGTCGCGACCCTGGTCGCCAAACTGAAAAATGAAGCCAAGGTGATCTGATCATGACCGCACTCGTTATTGCCGAACACGACAACGCCAGCCTCAAGGGCAGCACCCTCAACACCATCACCGCCGCAGCGCAAGCCGGTGGCGATGTCCACGTCCTGGTGGCCGGCTCCAACGCCAAGGCCGCCGCTGACGCTGCCGCCCAAGTGGCAGGCGTCACCAAGGTACTGCTGGCCGATGCCCCGCAATTCGCCGATGGCCTGGCCGAGAACGTCGCTGAACAAGTCCTGGCCATCGCCAAGGATTACAGCCACATCCTGGCCCCCGCCACCGCCTACGGCAAGAACATCCTGCCGCGTGTGGCCGCCAAGCTGGACGTGGGCCAGATTTCCGACATTACCAAGGTGGAGTCGGCCGATACCTTCGAACGTCCCATCTACGCCGGCAACGCCATTGCCACCGTGCAGTCGATTGATCCGATCAAGGTCATCACCGTGCGCACGACCGGTTTCGATCCGGCCGCACAGGGTGGCTCGGCCGCCGTGGAAAGCATCCCGGCCGTGGCCGATTCGGGCAAGTCCAGCTTCGTGGGCCGTGAGGTCGCCAAGTCGGACCGTCCGGAACTGACCGCTGCCAAGATCATCGTCTCCGGTGGTCGTGGCATGGGTTCTGCCGAAAGCTTCAAGATCCTCGAGCCGCTGGCCGACAAGTTGAACGCCGCCATGGGGGCTTCCCGCGCCGCCGTCGATGCGGGCTACGTGCCCAACGACTGGCAGGTTGGCCAGACCGGCAAGATCGTCGCCCCGCAGCTCTACATCGCCGTCGGTATCTCCGGCGCGATCCAGCACCTGGCCGGCATGAAGGACTCCAAGGTCATCGTGGCCATCAACAAGGACGAGGAAGCGCCGATCTTCTCGGTGGCTGACTATGGCTTGGTGGGCGACCTCTTCGAGGTCGTGCCGGAGCTGGTCAAGCAGCTTGGCTGAGGCCTGTTCAAGCGTAGTATCCGCCCCGGCTCCGGCCGGGGTGTTTTCGTGCAAGCAAGGAACGCCGGCAGAGCGTTCCGCAATGGAGGTTGGAGATGAGTTACACCGCGCCCGTGAAGGATATGTTGTTCGTCATGAACGAGCTGGCCGGCCTGGCGGCCGTGAACGCGCTGCCCGGCTGCGAAGACGCCACGCCGGAGACGGCCGAGGCCATCCTCGAGGAAAACGCCAAGTTCTGCAGTGAGGTGGTGGCCCCGCTCAATCACTCCGCCGACAAGGAGCCCAGCAGCTGGGCCGACGGCAAGGTGACGACCAGCCCCGGTTTCAAGGAAGCCTTCCGCCAGTTCGGCGAGGCAGGCTGGCAAGGCGTGCAGCATCCGGTGGAATTCGGCGGCCAGGGCCTGCCCAAGCTGCTGGCCACACCCTGCATCGAAATGCTGAACTCGGCCAACCTGTCCTTCGCACTGTGCCCGCTGCTCACCGATGGCACCATCGAAGCGCTGATGACCGCCGGCACCCAGCAGCAGAAGGAAACCTTCATCGCCAACTTCATCTCCGGCAAGTGGACCGGCACGATGAACCTCACCGAGCCGCAGGCCGGTTCTGACCTGGCGCTGGTGCGCACGCGCGCAGTGCCCGAAGGCGATGGCACCTACAAGCTCTTCGGCACCAAGATCTTCATCACCTATGGCGAGCACGACATGGCCGAGAACATCGTCCATCTGGTGCTGGCCCGTACCCCCAACGCGCCCGAAGGGGTGAAGGGCATTTCGCTGTTCATCGTGCCCAAGTTCCTGGTCAATGCCGATGGTTCGCTGGGGGCGCGCAATGACGTGCATTGCGTCTCCATCGAACACAAGCTGGGCATCAAGGCCAGCCCGACCGCCGTGCTGCAGTTCGGCGACCATGGCGGCGCCATCGGCACCCTGGTCGGCGAAGAGAATCGCGGCCTGGAATACATGTTCATCATGATGAATGCGGCGCGCTTCGCCGTGGGCATCCAGGGTCTGTCGGTGTCGGAACGCGCCTATCAGAAGGCCGTGGCCTATGCCCGCGATCGCATCCAGTCGCGTGACCTGGCCGGCTCGCCCGGCCCTGTGGCCATCATCCACCAGCCCGACGTGCGCCGCATGCTGATGTCCATGCGCGCCCAGATCGAGGCGGCGCGCGCGCTGTCCTATGTGGCCGCCGCCACTTCGGATGCGGCCCACTTCAGCGATGACGAGGCCACCCGCAAGTCCAACCAGGCCTTCTATGAATACCTGGTGCCCATCGTCAAGGGCTGGATCACCGAGATGTCCATCGATGTGACTTCCACCGGCGTGCAGGTGCATGGCGGCATGGGCTTCATCGAAGAAACCGGCGCAGCCCAGTATTACCGCGACGCCCGCATCCTGCCGATCTACGAAGGCACCACCGCCATCCAGGCCAATGACCTGGTGGGTCGCAAGACCGCCCGTGATGGCGGCGCCGTGGCCAAGGGCATCCTCGCCCAGGTGCGCAAGACAGTCTCCGAACTGCAAGGTGACGCCCAGCTGCAGCCCATCGCGGCGCGCCTGGGTGAGGCGGCCGATGCGCTGGAGCAGGTGGTGGATTATGTGGTGGCCAACGTCAAGAGCGATATCAAGGCGGTCTTTGCCGGCAGCGTCCCCTATCTGAAGATGGCCGGTGTCGTCTTGGGCGGCTGGCAGATGGCGCGTGCTGCGGCTGTCTCTGCGGCCAAGCTCAAGGCGGGCGAGGGCGATGGCAAGTTCTATGAGGCCAAGCTGGCCACGGCGCGTTTCTATGCCGACCAGATCCTGCCGCAGGCGCTGGCCTATCGTACAGCCATCGTCGATGGCGGTGCTGCGGTGATGGCCCTGGCGGAGGAGCAGTTCTGATTTCCTGATTTCCCGATTTCTGGCGGAAACAAAAGCCTGGAACACCGCAGAGCGGCGTTCCGGGCTTGTCTGTTTGATGGGGCTGGGAATCAGCCGAAGGCGCCGCCGGTGAAGAGCAGATCGAAGCTGCGCGCCAGCAGGGCGATCACGCCCATGGCCCCCAGGCCCACGGTCAGGACCAGGATCACGGCCAGGATCCAGTGCGATTCCGAGCTCTTGCCGCTGCCGGCATTATGGCGGGAATCCCATTTGTCATCCGGGGTCAGGCCGATCACCAGCGCTTCCAGGCAGGCGATGAGCATCGACAGCACGAAGGGCAGGGCGGTGAACAAGCGGGGCGCCTGCGGCTGGGCGGCCATCAGGCCCAGCGACAGTGGAATGGCCAGGATGTGCAGCCAGCCGAAACGGTCGCGCGCGCCGTAGAGATAGAAACGATGCAGACCGATGCTGCCCAGCGTGGTGGCCAGGAAGGTCGTCAGGGTCTTGTTCTTGTGGCGGGAGGATGGGGGCATGCTGCTTGTCTCTTTGTTCTGGTTTGCGCCATGGGAGATGAAGCCCTGGTAATGTTGTTCTCAGGATATCGAGGCAGTATAGCCGAGCCTGGGGCGTACAGGAATTTCCCGCTGGACATGTCATGACCGGCTGTCGCGGCGGGGAGGGGGGGCGTTCTGGTGTTTCCTGATGCGATTTGACATCAGTTTCGGCGCTTTTTGTTGGGGTAATGCGTTGGTCTGCTGCACAAAAGCGCCAAGCAGCTTGCCCGGGTGTGCGGAAGTCCGTTATAATCTGCGGCTTTTCCGTGTCCGTATTCTTACTGGAACCATTATGGTCGTTATTCGTTTAGCTCGTGGCGGCGCCAAGAAGCGCCCCTTCTACAACATCGTTGCAACCGACTCGCGCAATCGTCGCGATGGCCGTTTCATCGAGCGCATCGGCTTCTACAACCCGGTCGCTTCCGGCAAGGAAGAAACCGTGCGTATCGCTGCTGACCGTCTGGCTCACTGGCAAGGCGTTGGCGCACAACTGTCGCCGACCGTTGCTCGCCTGGTCGCAGAAGCCGGTTCCAAGGCTGCTGCCTAATACAGGTTTTCCTGTCTGATTCCCCCGCCGGGTTTCCTGGCGTCAGGATGAAGAACAGGTCTGGCGTACCCATGACTCATCCAGCCCAGGCGGGGTTCTCCGCACCCGACGATCTCGTGACCGTCGGCCATGTGACCGGAGCCTACGGAATCCAGGGCTGGATTCGCGTGCGTCCCTATTCGAGCGAGGCAGACGCCTTGCTCAATGCCAAGACGTGGTGGCTGGAGAAATCCGGCCAGCCCAAGCAGGACGTCGATGTCATGCAGTCCAAGGGGCACAGCGGCGATGTCGTTGCGCGCCTGACCGGGGTCGCCGACCGCAATGCGGCCGAAGCGATGAAGGGAACGGTGGTTTCCATCTCCCGCAAGCACTTCCCGGCGCTGGATGACAATGAATTCTACTGGGTCGATCTGATCGGCTCGGCAGTGGAAAATCTCCAGGGTGAACACCTGGGCGTGGTGTCCGACATGATGGACAACGGCGCCCACCCCATCCTGAAGGTGACGGCGCCGGTGCAGGACACTGCGCCCGAGCTGGATCCCGCCGCCGATGCAAAGCCGAAGAAGGGCGCCAAGGAGAAGTCGGCCGCGGCGTCCGAAATGCTGATCCCGTTTGTCGACCAGTTCGTCAAGACGGTACAGCAGAGCGAAAAAAAGATCATCGTCGACTGGGACAAGGATTACTGACCTCTTCGGTCAGTTTTTTCTTTTCCGGCTCGCTGATGTCGAGGGATGCACCAGTTTCAAGAGATGCCAGGAAATGGAGGCGTGATGCAGTTTGACGTCGTCACTCTGTTTCCCGAGATGTTCGCTGCGCTGACGCAGTCCGGCATTACCCGCCGGGCGCTGGAGCAGCAGCGCTGGGGCTTGCAGTTGTGGAATCCGCGTGAATTCACGACCGACAATCACCGTACCGTGGATGACCGCCCCTATGGCGGCGGCCCCGGCATGGTGATGCTGGCCAAGCCGCTGCAGGCCGCCATCGAGGCGGCGCAGCAGCGTCAGCAGGCGTTGGGTCTGGCCAAGCCGCGTGTGATCTACCTGTCGCCGCAAGGCGCACCGCTGACGCACGAGCGCGTGGTGCGGCTGTCGCAGGACAGCGGAGCGGTGTTGCTGTGCGGACGCTATGAAGCGATCGACCAGCGCCTGCTCGACAAGTGCGTGGACGAGGAAATCAGCATCGGCGACTTCGTCCTCTCCGGCGGCGAGCTGCCGGCGATGGCGCTGATGGATGCCGTGATCCGGCTGTTGCCCGGTGCGCTCAACGACAGCGCCTCGGCGGTCGAAGACAGCTTCGTCAACGGACTGCTGGATTCGCCGCATTACACGCGTCCGGAAGTCTATGAAGGTGAACCGGTGCCGTCCATCCTGCTGGGTGGACACCATGCCGAGATCCAGAAATGGCGTCGGCAGCGGGCGCTGGAAGCCACCCAGGCCAAGCGTCCCGACCTCATCATCAGGGCGCGCGAGCAGGGCCTGTTGAGCAAGGCCGATGAAAAGTTTCTGGGCAGTCTGCCGCAGCAGGCCGCCCACCCGAAGTCTTAGTAGCACATTGCAGCAAATGCAGTACCGCAGGCCCAGCAATGGACCTGCACCGTGCGGTGGCCCAGGCCACCGTGTTTGAAACCCCATCCTCTACCGGGCCCTACAATCGGCCCTCGTGGCAACGGCGCCGGCAAGATGGTTACAGGAGCAAAAAATGGATCTGATCCAGCAACTCGAGCAAGAAGAGATCGCGCGTCTCGCCAAGAACATTCCCGACTTCGCCCCCGGCGACACCGTGATTGTCAACGTGAACGTGGTTGAAGGTACCCGCAAGCGCGCCCAGGCCTACGAAGGCGTGGTCATCGCCCGTCGTAACCGTGGTCTGAATTCCAACTTCATCGTCCGCAAGATTTCTTCGGGTGAAGGCGTGGAGCGTACCTTCCAGCTGTACTCGCCGCTGATCGCCTCGATCGAAGTCAAGCGTCGTGGTGACGTGCGTCGTGCCAAGCTGTACTACCTGCGCGAACGTTCGGGCAAGTCGGCACGTATCAAGGAAAAGCTGCCCAGCCGTGCGGCAAAGGCTGCTGCTGCCGAGTAATCGGTCGCCTGTTGATGCGTCAGGAAAAGGGGTGTCTTACGACGCCCCTTTTTCGTTTCCGTCTGCTGCATTAATGTCCTGCCAACCTCGATGAAGCGAGCACAACGTGGCCAGTTTCGATCCTGTCAATCTGCCTGTGGACGCCGTCGCCGGTGAAGGCGCGCTGGAGGCTGCGCGCCTCAATGCCGACTGGCTGCGCCAGCGCTTCGCCGACCCGCCGCGCTGGGAGCCCGAGCACAGCGGCGACCAGATGGCGCGCCTGGCCGAGTCCAAGGGGCGCTTCCGGCTGGCTTCGGTGCTGATTCCTATCGTCCTGCGTGAGCAGGGAATGACAATACTGTTCACTCGCAGAACAGCGGATCTGAAGGATCATGCGGGGCAGATCAGCTTCCCTGGCGGTCGTCGTGAAGACTATGACGGCTCGGCCATCGAGACCGCCCTGCGCGAGACCGAGGAAGAAATCGGCCTGGCGCGCCAGCACATCGAGGTCATCGGCTCCCTGCCGGACTATTTCACCGGCACGGGCTATCGCGTCACGCCCGTGGCGGGCTTGATCCAGCCGCCCTTCGAGGCCGTCGGCGATCCGCGTGAAGTGGCCGAGATCTTCGAGGTGCCGCTGGCCTTCCTCATGGATGGCGTCAATCACCAGCGCCGTTCGGTAGAGCTGCCGGCCCCGGTGGGCCGGCGCAGTTTCTACACGATGCCGTATGACCGTTACTTCATCTGGGGGGCGACCGCCGGCATGTTGCGCAACCTGTTCCACTTCCTGCGCAGCTGAGTGGGGCAGGGAGCGGCAGGGCGCGGGTTCAAAGCGATGTCAGCCGACCAAGTCTGCATATCGGTATAAAAGCAGGTGAAATCTATTGTTGATTCCGGTCAACGAATCTATTGTTTGATTCCCATCTTGCACTGCGCTATCGTACGGGCTACAGAGACCCATAAGGCTGCTTGATGACATTTCTTTCCATTCTCTTTGCGCTGCTCATCGAACAACTCAAACCGCTGCGCGCAGACAATCCCGTTTATGCATCGATCAAGTCTTTCGCAGCGACCATAGAAGGCTGGTTCAATGCCGGCCAGGTTCATCATGGCCGCCTGGGCTGGGTGGCCATGGTCGGTGCGCTGACCGTGCCGGTGGCGCTGGTCTACTGGCTGCTGTTGCATGTGAGCCTGGTGGCGGCGTTCGCCTGGAACGTGCTGGTGGTCTATCTTACGCTGGGTTTTCGTCACTACAGCCATTACTTCACTTCGATCCAGCTGGCCCTCAACAGCGGCGATGAAATGACCGCCCGCGCCCTGTTGGCCGAATGGACCCGGCAGGATACGACCGGCATGGATGTGAGTGAAATTTCCCGCATCGCCTCCGAACGCGCCCTCATCACGACGCATCGTCACGTCTTTGGCGTGTTCTTCTGGTTCCTGATGCCGGTTGGCCCGGCGCTGGCCGTGATGTATCGCGTGGCCGAGTATCTTTCGCGCGCCTGGAATGAGCCCGATCACATGAAGTTCGAAGCCTTCGGCCGCTTCGCCGCCCAGGCCTTCTACTGGATTGACTGGATCCCGGCGCGCCTGACCGCCGCCGCCTTTGCCGTGGTGGGCAACTTCGAAGACGCCATCTATGCCTGGCGCAACTTCGCCAGCCGTTGGGATGACGAGAGCGCCGGCATCATCCTGGCCGCTGGCGGCGGCGCCATGGGTGTGCGCTTCGGCACCGAGAAGGAAGCCGCAGCCGGCATCATCCTGCCGGCCGATGCCGCCACGGTCGACTCCATGCCCGAGGAAACCGACGGCCTGCCCGGCGACACCCCCTCGCCGCGCACCCTGCAGAGCACCGTGGGCCTGGTCTGGCGCGCCTTGCTGCTATGGATGTTCCTGCTGCTGCTGCTATCGGTAGCGGTGTGGATGGGCTAGATCCGGGCGGTCTGGCAAGAAGCGGGCTCTGGCCCGCTTTATTTTTGGAAACGCGAAACACGCCAACCCGGTATACTTCGGGCTTCACATCATCAAAAGATCAAGATCGCATCTTGCCCGGCAGCAGCATCCGCAGCAGGGCAGGCACGGGCGACATGCACGGCTGGGTGGAGGCGAGGAGACCGGTAGAAGCCAAGTCTTCTATAAGATATAATACTCAACACCGCAGGCACCCAACGCAGAAGATCGCGCAGGCACCGCGGAATCCAGGGCTCAGGTTCCACCAGGACCAGGGCATTCGGTTGCAAGCGCTTTAGAAGAACTGCATGTATGGCTGATCCCATCAAACCCGCAAACGCACCGGCCAAGGAATTCATCATCCTTGGCAAGACCTCGGATGGCCGGCAGTTTCGCCCCAGCGACTGGGCTGAACGGCTGTGCGGCGTGATGTCCTGTTTCCGTCCCGAGGGCAGTGGCGGACGTAACGCCCACCTGAAGTATTCTCCCTACGTGTTGCCCACCCATATCGATGGCGTGCGCTCGGTGGTGGTCAACGAAGCCCTGCGTGAGCTGGAGCCGCTGGCCTATCACTTCGTGGTCAATTTCGCCAAGGACAATGACCTGCAGGTGGTCGAAGCCTGTGTGCTGCCCGACCCGCCCAAGGACAACAAGGGCGCTTGAGGCCTGTGCCGTATCCTTGCCCTGATCCCGCTTGAAATGGCGCTGCCAGCGCCGTCTTTGCACCATCCCGCCAGCTTCCCGCCGCCCGCTCCTGCAGGCGGCCCCGCCAGCAGTTACACTAGCTCGTTGATCTTCAGTCACCCCACCTGCGCCAGAGGCATCTCGGACCGGGCCGGGGACTCATCCGGCCGCTTGTGGCCGTCTTATCACGGAGAAGAAGCATCATGAACCACCGCATGGAGCGCGATACCTTTGGCCTGATCGAAGTGCCGGCCGACCGCCTGTGGGGCGCGCAGACCGAACGTTCGCTGCACCACTTCCACATTTCCACCGAGCGCATGCCCGCCGAGCTGATCGTGGCGCTGGCCGCCGTCAAGCGCGCCTGCGCCAGCGTCAACCGCGACCTGGGCAAGCTGGACGGCAAGAAGGCCGAGGCCATCATTGCCGCCGCCGATGAAGTCATCGCCGGCAAGCATCCGCTGGAGTTCCCGCTGTCGGTCTGGCAGACCGGCTCCGGCACCCAGAGCAACATGAACATGAACGAAGTGCTGGCCAACCGCGCCTCGGAACTCTTGGGCGGCGTGCGTGGCGAGGATCGCCTGATCCACCCCAATGACGACGTCAACCGTGGCCAGTCCTCCAACGATATCTTCCCCACCGCCATGCACGTGGCCGCCTGCATGGCCGTGGCGACCCACCTGATCCCGGCGCTGCACACGCTGCGCGGCACGCTGGCGGAGAAATCCAGCCAGTTCGCCGACATCGTCAAGATCGGTCGCACCCACCTGCAAGACGCTACGCCGCTGACCCTCGGCCAGGAATTCTCGGGCTACGTGGCCCAGCTGGAACATGCCGAATCGGCCGTCATCGGCACCCTCAACGCCATCTCCGAGCTGGCTGCGGGCGGCACGGCGGTGGGCACGGGCTTGAACGCCCACCCGGAATTCGGCGAGCGTGTCGCGGCTGAGCTGGCCAAGTTCTTCGGTTTCCCGTTCAAGACGGCGCCCAACAAGTTTGCGGCCCTGGCGGGCCATGACGCCCTGGTGGCTTCCCACGGCGGTCTGAAGACCCTGGCGGCAGCGCTGATGAAGATCGCCAATGATGTGCGCTGGCTGGCCTCCGGCCCGCGTTCGGGCCTGGGCGAGATCACCATTCCCGAGAATGAGCCGGGCAGTTCCATCATGCCGGGCAAGGTCAATCCTACCCAGTGCGAAGCGATGACCATGTTGTGCGCGCAAGTGTTTGGCAACGACGTCGCCCTCAACATCGGCGGCGCCAGCGGCAACTTCGAGCTCAACGTCTTCAAGCCGCTGATCATCCACAACTTCCTGCAGAGCGTGCGCCTGCTGGCCGATGGCATGGCCAGCTTCGAAGAGCACTGCGCGCGCGGCATCGAGGCCAATCACAGCCGCATCGGCGAGCTGATGGAAAAGTCGCTGATGCTGGTGACCGCCCTGGCGCCGCATATCGGCTACGACAAGGCCGCCAAGATCGCCAAGCAGGCACACCACGACGGTACTACCCTGAAGCAGGCGGCGCTGTCGCTGGGCTACGTCACTGAAGAGCAGTTTGCCGAGTGGATCAAGCCGGAGCAGATGACGCGGCCGGGTTGAATCGATACACATCCTTTCCTGTCTGCACCGCCAGGCGGGTGACAACAAACGGCCTCGTAAGGCCGTTTTTGTTTTGATGGGGGCCTGCCCACTGCTTGATTGCTAAGCTTTCTCAAGCCCATGTATAGCAATATTGATTTGGGTTACGAATTGAAACATCGAAGCAATTCGAGCAACTCCCGGCGTATATTGCTTTCATGCGCCAGATGCGCCTGCAGCCCGCGCCGGTAAAGGAGTTCCGCTCCAGCGGACGACGTCGGGAATGATGCACTCTGGCAAGGAAAAGAAACTTCCAGAGGCAATCACATGAAGAAAATTGCGGCAATCGGCGTCTGTGGCGTCCTCGCCGTGGCAGGACTGGCGGCCAGCGCATCGGTGTATGCGCACGGGCGCTTCTATGGCGGCGTGGTGATCGGCGGCCCGATCTGGGTGCCGCCGCCGGTCTACTATCCGCCGCCGGTCTATGTCGAGCGCGTACCGCCGCCGGTCTATATCGAGCAACCGCGCCAGGATTACTGGTACTACTGCCAGGAATCGCGCGCCTACTATCCCTACGTGCAGAGCTGCCCCAGCCAGTGGATGAAGGTGGTCCCCAATACCAACCCGTCCGGGCCGGGCGGGCCGCCGCCCTGAGGCCGGGCCGTTCTTCCGTACCGCCTATGTCCGTATCAACCCGATGCCACCTCGCCGGTGGCGCAAAGGAAGCACCATGAATCCGATCAACAAGCGCGCCGCGACGGTCTGCGCCCTGGGCGCGATGGTGGCGCTGGGCGGCTGCGTGAGCGTGCCCACCGGCCCTTCGGTGATGGCCATGCCCGGCAAGGGCAAGAGCTATGAGCAGTTCCGCGCCGACCAGCAGCAATGCCAGCAATACGCCCAGGACGCCATCGGCGGCCAGGCGGCGCAGACGCAGAACAATGCCGCCAACAGCGCCGCCGTCGGTACCGCCGTCGGTGCGGTGGCCGGCGCCCTCATTGGCGCCGCCTCGGGCAATGCCGGTGCGGGCGCGGCCATCGGTGCAGGTGGGGGCTTGCTGGTGGGCAGCACCGCCGGCAGCAATGCTGCAGCGGGTGGCAATTACTCCATGCAGCAGCGCTACGACATGACCTATACCCAATGCATGTACAGCAAGGGCAACCAGGTCCAGCAGCCGGTGCAGACCACCACCGTCTATACCTACCATCCGCGTTACTACTATTACGCACCGCCGCCGCCCCCGGGCTATTACGGCCCGCCGCCGGTGTATTACGGTCCGCCGCCGGGCGCGTACTGAGTCCGCGCGTCGACACCGCCTCCTTGCAGGCGGTTTTTTCTTATGCGACGCAACATGGTGCGCTGTCGATGCGCTGTCGATGCTATACTCGCCGCCATGCTTTTCCGAAAAGATCAACTTGCGAAAACCCAGCATTGGTGGCGCGCCTGAACGAGGCGGCCCGTTTTCACACAGCTTGACCATGTGACCATGATGCCGCCGGTTCCGGCGGCATTGTTTCTTCAGCTTCGGGACCGGCGGCATTCCAGAGATTAACGATCAGGAATGACCATGTCTTCGAACGCCACTAGCTCCACCTCCAGCACCTTGCCCGTCGTCCTCACCGGCGACCGTCCTACCGGCCCGCTGCACCTGGGCCACTACATCGGTTCGCTCAAGTCGCGCGTGGCGCTGCAGGAGACCTCGCGCCAGTTCCTGCTGCTGGCCGATACCCAGGCCATGACCGACAACGTGGGACGCCACCAGAAGGTCACCGACAACGTCCTCGAAGTGGCGCTGGACTATCTGGCCGTGGGTATCGATCCCGAGAAGTCGACCATCTTCATCCAGTCTCAGGTGCGCGAGCTGTATGAACTGTCGATGGTGCTGCTGAACCTGGTGACGGTCTCGCGCCTGGAGCGCAATCCGACCATCAAGGAAGAGATCCGCCTGCGCGGCTTCGAGCGCGATATTCCGGCCGGCTTCCTGACCTATCCGGTCAGCCAGGCCGCCGACATCACTGCCTTCAAGGGCCAGCTGGTGCCGGTGGGCAGCGACCAGTTGCCGATGATCGAGCAGACCAATGAACTGGTGCGCAAATTCAACGCCACCGTGGACCGCGAAGTGCTGGTCGAATGCAAGGAAGTGCTGTCCGAAACCGGCCGCCTGCCCGGCATCGACGGCAAGGCCAAGATGAGCAAGTCGCTGGGCAACTCCATCGCGCTGGGCGCGACGCCGGCCGAGATCAAGCAGGCCGTGCACCGCATGTACACCGACCCCAACCACCTGCGCGTGGATGACCCGGGCCAGGTCGAGGGCAATGTGGTCTTCACCTTCCTGGACGCCTTCGATCCGGACCGCGACGCCGTGGCCGAACTGAAGGCCCATTACACCCGTGGCGGCCTGGGCGACAGCGTGGTCAAGCGCCGTCTCGAAGGCATCCTGCAGGAAATGCTGGAACCCATCCGCACCCGCCGCGAGGAATTCGCCAAGGACCGCGGCGAAGTGCTGGCCATCTTGAAGCGCGGCACCGAGCGCGCCAGCGCGGTGGCCGCGCAGACCATGTCGGAAGTCAATGCTGCGCTGGGTTTGAACTATTTCGGCTAAGCCAGCTTGGCCGACCAATGAAAACCGCCGCATCTCGAAAGGGTTTGCGGCGTTTTTTTCATACAAGGGGCAGGGAATTCACCGATTCTTGGCGGGCGTCATCGGCGGCAGTTCCAGCAAGACTTCCAGCCCGCCCTCGGCCAGGTTGCGCAGGCGCAGCTGGCCATGGTGGTTCTCGGCGATGTTCAGTGCAATGGTCAGCCCCAGTCCGGTCCCGCCGGTGTCGCGGGAACGCGAGGCTTCCAGCCGATAGAAGGGCTCGAAGACGGCTTCCAGTTCGGATTCCGGAATGCCAGGCCCCTGATCACGGATGCGGATGGCGATCTTCTGCTGTTCCAGCGCAATGGAGACGCGGGCGGACTTGCCGTACTTGCAGGCATTGTCGATCAGGTTGGTCAGGCAGCGCCGCAAGGCCCCCGGCTGGGCCATCACGAAGGCGCGGGTGCTGCCTTGCAGGGCCACGTCCTGGCCTGCATCGGCGGCGTCGGCGCAGACGCTGTCGAGCAGGGAGTCGATGTCCAGCGCCTGGATCTTCTCCGAAGAATCCATGCTGCGCGCCAGGTCCAGACCCTCGCGTACCATCCCGTGCATCACGCCCAGGTCATCGATGAGCTTCTGCTGCAAGCCGGGATCGCTGACCTTTTCCAGTCGCAGCCGCATGCGCGTCAACGGTGTTTGCAGGTCATGCGTGATGGCCGCCAGCATGTGGGTGCGATGCTGGATCTGGCGGCGGATGCGCGCCTGCATGGCATTGAAGGCGTGGGCCGCCTGGCGGATCTCGGTCGGTCCGGTTTCGGCCAGCGGGGCGTGGTCGATGTCGCTGCCCAGGCGCGAGGCTGCTTGCGCCAGCTGGCGGATGGGGCGGGTGGCCATGCGCGCCACCAGCCAGGCCAGCATGGCGATCAATACCAGGAACAGCAGGATGTATTGCAGTCCGAACAGGCTGGCCGGCCCGCCAGGGCCGGCGCGTGCGCGCAGGGCCGGGGGCTCGCCCGGCTGGTGCAGGCGCAGGCGCATCAGCGCCTGGTCATGCAGGCTGATGTAGATGACGCGGCAGGTATCGCGACGCGGCGCGCGGGCATCATCGGTGCGCAGGGGCGGGCATTCACTCTCGCGCTGCACGGCGATCTTGCGGTCTTCGCCCAGGCGCGCCTGCAGCATCTCGGTCAAGGGGCTGGTGCTGGGACTGGGACTGGCATCGGGGCCGATGGCGTCGTTCATGTCCTCCACCATGCGCGCCTCGAAACCGAAGTTGCTGGCGGCCTGCAGCACGATGGGGCGCTGCGCCGGGGGGATGTTGTCTACCGCCTGGACGATCTGTTCGACGCGGTCGGCCAGGTGCTGGAAGCGCAGCTCGCGCAGGGTATTGCGGCGCTCGTTGCCGGCCAGCCAGTTGGTGGCGAACACCGCCACCACGATGCCGCCCAGGAGCAGGAAGAAGATGCGGTTGCCGATGGAGCCCAGGAAATTCTTCATGCCGAGCGGCCCGCGCCTTCCGTGGTGACGGTGGTGGCCAGGACATAGCCCTCGTTGCGCACGGTCTTGATGATGGTGGGGGTGCGCGCATCATCGCCCAGTTTCTGGCGCAGCCGGCTGATCTGGATATCCACCGACCGGTCGAAGGGATCGGATTCGCGGCCCTGGGTCAGTTCCAGCAACTGGTCACGGTTGAGCACCCGGTTGGGATGGTCGAGGAAGACCTTGAGCAAGCGGAACTCCGCGCCCGACAAGGCCACCACCACGCCATCCCGGTTCACCAGGTGGCGTGCGGTCAGGTCCAGGGTCCAGCCGGCAAAGCGCATGGCGGCCACGTCCGGCTGGGCCATGTTGGGCGGCAATGCCTGGGTGCGACGCAGGACGCTGCGGATGCGGGCAAACAGTTCGCGTGGTTCGAAGGGCTTGGCCAGGTAATCATCGGCGCCCATCTCCAGCCCGAGGATGCGGTCCAGCGGCTCGCCGCGCGCGGTCAGCATGATCACCGGCACCGACGACGTGGCGCGCAGGTTGCGGCACAGGGTCAGGCCGTCTTCTCCTGGCAGGGTCAGGTCCAGCACGATCAGGTCTACCCGCGACTCTTCCAGCACGCGGCGCATTTCGCTGCCATTGGTGGCGGTGAGCGTGCGCAGGCCATTGCTGTCCAGGTATTCGGCCAGCAGGGTGCGGATGTCGCGGTCGTCATCGACGACGAGGATGTGAGTATTTGTATCCATGGGTCGCATTATGCCGAACTTGTCCGGGCGTGCAGGGCGGATTTGTATCGGGTCTTTACAAGGAGCGGGGTAGAAATAAAACGATACCTGGGCGGCCTGCGTATATACAAAACGATACAAATGACGCCACAGCAGAAAAATCCCCGATACACGCCGCCGGTTTAATGGGAACCGTGCCAAGACGGCATGTCGCTGTCCAACGCATTACAGAGCACCACCCCTGAAAGGAGCAAGCCATGTTGACAATCAAGAACCGTATCCTCTCCGGCATCGCCGCCGTGAGCATCAGCGCCGTGACCCTGTCGGCCTTCGCCCAGATGCCCCCGGGCGGCCCGCAAGGCCATCCGCCCAGCCCCGAGCAGGTCGCCAAGTTCGAGCAGATGCGCGCCAAGCACCAGGCCGAGCTGCACGACAAGCTCAAGATCACCGCCTCCCAGGAAGCCGCCTGGAAGCTCTTCCTGGACAAGACCAAACCGGCCCCGTTCGACCAGGCTGGCCGTCCGAACAAGGACGAATGGGCCAAGCTGTCCACCCCGGAGCGCCTGGACAAGCAGCTGGACATGATGCGCAAGCGTGAAGCCTTCGCCGAACAGCGTATCGCCGCCACCAAGGACTTCTACGCCACCCTGTCGCCGCAACAGCAGAAGATCTTCGACGCCGAGCACGCCAAGATGGAACGCCATCGCTGGGAAAAGATGGAGCACATGCGTCGTGGTGATCGCAAGGGCCCGCCCCATGACGGCAACCCGGCTCCGGTTGCGCCTCCGGCCAACTGATCCAGGCCCGGCAGGAGAGGCCCTGGACGCCGGCTCAGGCCTGATGCCGGCGCCCAGGGTGGTGTCACTGCGCAGCCTTGCGTATCCCGCGCAAGGCTGTTCTCGTTGGTTCTCGTTCGTTCCCGTCGGCACATCGTGCAATACGCGCAATAGCTGGGTACACTGCGTGCCAGCCCGGCTGCTGGGTGGCATGCTGACAATGTTGCACGCCTGTCAGCCTGTTCGGAGAGAATAAAGGCGGGCGGCCCGGTTCCGACTGGAGGGCCGGCCTCCCTTTATGCTTTCGGGTTGCGCCCAGGCGCACCACAAGAAGACAACGCAGACAACGCAGACAAATTCTGGCGGGTCGCCATGGTGGCGGCCCGTTGACGTGATGACTTGATGACGTGATCGGTCCACTGGTTTCCCTGACATGACAAATACTCCCAATCCCCACCCGCCTTCTCCCTCCAACGCATCCGCCCGGGGCAGCATCCTGCGCCGCTGGTGGTTCTGGGTGCTGGTAGCGGCGCTGGCGGCCGGTGGCGGCTACAAGATGTGGTCCAAGAAGAAGGCAGAACAAGAGCAGATGGCGGCCATGGGCGGGCCGGGTGGTCGTCCGGGGCCAGGGGCAGCGGGCGCACGCCGCCCAGGCGGACCCGGCGCCTTCGGCCCGCAGACCATGCCGGTGGGCGTGGCCAAGGCGCGTCTGCAAGACGTCAATGTCTTCCTCAACGGCCTGGGCGCGGTGACGCCCACGGCCACCGCTACCGTGCGGGCGCGCGTGGACGGCCAATTGATGAAGCTGCACTACAAGGAAGGCCAGGTCGTCAAGGCCGGCGACCTGCTGGCCGAGATCGATCCGCGCTCGTTGCAGGCCGCGCTGACCCAGGCCGAAGGCCAGCTGGCGCGCGACCGCGCCTTGCTGGCCTCGGCCCGGCTGGACCTCAAGCGCTACCAGACCCTGCTGGCGCAGGACTCGATCGCCAGCCAGCAGGTCGATACCCAGGTGGCCCTGGTCAAGCAATACGAAGGTACGGTCAAGGCCGACGAAGGCAACGTGGCCAGCGCCCGCCTGCAACTCTCGTTTACCCGCGTGACCGCGCCCATCAGCGGCCGCCTGGGTCTGCGCCAGGCCGACGTGGGCAACAACGTCACCACCAGCGATACCAACGGCCTGGTCATCATCACCCAGTTGCAGCCGATCACGGCCATTTTCAGCATCCCCGAAGACAATATCCCCAAGGTCTTGCAGCAATTGCAGAGCGGCCGCAAGCTGCCGGCCCAGGCCTGGGACCGTGAGCAGAAGAACAAGCTGGCCGATGGCGTGCTGCTGACCATCGACAACGTGGTCGACGCCACGACCGGCACGGTCAAGCTCAAGGCCCAGTTCCCCAATACGGATTACGCGCTCTTCCCCAGCCAGTTCGTCAATATCCGCCTGCAGCTCAATACCGAGCAGGGCGCCACCGTCATTCCCACGGCAGCCATCCAGCGCGGTTCCAAGGGCCTGTTCGTCTACGTGGTCAAGGACGACAGCAGCGTCACCGTGCGGCCGGTCAAGACCGGTCCGGTGCAGGATGACCTGACCGTCATCACCGACGGCGTGAGCGCGGGCGAGACCGTGGTCATCGATGGCATCGACCGTCTGCGCGAAGGCGCGAAGGTGGAAGCGGTGGCGCGAGGCGGTGCGGATGATCCGGCCAACAAGCTCACCACCGAGAATCCCGAACGCCGCCATGGCAAGCGCGGCCAGGGCAATCCGGGCGCGCAGGCTGGCGCTGGCGGTGATGCAGGGCAGGGCGCTCAGGGCGGCATGAGCCCGGAAGAACGCCAGAAGCGCTGGGCCGAACTCAACAAGCGCATCGACGCTGGCGAATTCGGCGAAGAGATCAAGAAGCTGCCCGAAGACCAGCGCCGCCAGAAGATGATGGAGCTGCGCCGCCAGCGTGAAGCCGCCGGCAATGGCAATGGCAATGCCGCCAAATAAGCAGGACCACGCATGAATCCCTCACGCCAGTTCATCCTGCGGCCAGTCGCCACTTCCTTGCTGATGCTGGCGATCCTGCTGGTGGGCATCGTGGCCTACCGGCTCTTGCCGCTGTCGGCCCTGCCCGAAGTCGATTACCCGACCATCCAGGTGGTCACGCTCTATCCCGGCGCCAGTCCCGATGTGATGACCTCCTCGGTCACCGCACCGCTGGAACGCCAGTTCGGCCAGATGCCGGGCTTGAAGCAGATGTCGTCCACCAGCTCCGGCGGGGCCTCGGTGATCACGCTGCAATTCAACCTCGACCTGAGCCTGGACATCGCCGAACAGGAAGTGCAGGCCGCCATCAATGCCGGCAGCAACCTCCTGCCCTCGGACCTGCCGATGCCGCCGGTCTACAGCAAGGTCAACCCTGCTGATACGCCCATCATCACGCTGGCGGTGACTTCCAACACCATGCCCCTGCCCAAGGTGCAAGACCTGATCGATACCCGTATCGCCCAGAAGATCTCACAGCTCTCCGGAGTGGGCCTGGTGAGCCTGTCGGGCGGCCAGCGCCCGGCTGTGCGCATGCAATTGAATCCCCGCGCCGTGGCAGCGCTGGGCCTGAACCTGGATGATGTGCGCACCGCCATCGGCAACGCCAACGTCAACCAGGCCAAGGGCAGCTTCGACGGTCCCACGCGCGCCTCCACCATCGACGCCAATGACCAGCTGCGTTCAGCCGATGAATACCGCAACCTGATCATCGCCTACAAGAATGGCGCGCCCATCCGCGTCTCGGATGTGGCCGATGTGGTCGATGGGGCCGAAAACGTGCGCCTGGGCGCCTGGGCCAATACCCAGCCGGCGGTGATCGTGAACATCCAGCGCCAGCCTGGCGCCAACGTGATCGCCGTGGTCGACAGCATCAAGAAGATCCTGCCGCAGTTGCAGGCCAGCCTGCCGGGCGCCATCGATGTCCACATCCTGACCGACCGCACCACCACCATCCGCGCCTCGGTGGACGATGTGAAATTCGAGCTGCTGCTCTCGGTGGCGCTGGTGGTGATGGTGATCTTCGTCTTCCTGCGCAATGTGCCGGCCACCATCATCCCCAGCGTGGCGGTGCCGCTCTCGCTGGTGGGGACCTTTGCCATCATGTATCTGGCCGGCTTCTCGATCAACAACCTCACGCTCATGGCGCTGACCATTGCCACCGGCTTCGTGGTCGATGACGCCATCGTGATGATCGAGAACATCTCGCGCTACATCGAAGAGGGCATGAAGCCCATGCAGGCCGCGCTGAAGGGGGCCGAACAGATCGGCTTCACCATCATCTCGCTGACCTTCTCGCTCATCGCCGTGCTCATCCCCTTGCTCTTCATGGGCGATGTGGTGGGCCGCCTGTTCCATGAATTCGCGGTCACGCTGGCCGTGTCCATCCTGATCTCGGCAGTGGTCTCGCTCACGCTCACGCCCATGATGTGCGCGCGCCTGCTGCGCCATCAGCCGGAAGAACAGCAGGGCTGGTTCTATCACAAGAGCCAGCAGTTCTTCGACCGCATCATTGCGCGCTATGGCGTCATGCTGCAATGGGTGCTGGCGCGCCAGAAGCTGACACTGCTGGTGGCCGCCGCCACGCTGGGCTTGACGGTGTTGCTGTACGTGTTCGTGCCCAAGGGTTTCTTCCCCTTGCAGGACACCGGCGTCATCCAGGGGATATCCGAGGCCACGCAATCGATCTCCTTCTCCGCCATGGGCGAGAAGCAGCAGCAGCTGGCCAAGGTCGTGCTGCAAGACCCGGCCGTGGAGAGCCTGACCTCCTTCATCGGCGTGGATGGCACCAATGCCACCCTCAACAGTGGCCGCATGCTCATCAACCTCAAGCCCCATGACGTGCGCGAGGTCTCGGCCACGGACGTGATCCGCCGGCTGCAAGGCAAGCTGGCCGCCGAGGTGCCGGGCATCACGCTCTACATGCAACCGGTGCAGGACCTGACCATCGAGGATAGCGTCTCGCGCACGCAATACCAGTTCACGCTGGAAGACGCCGATCCCGCGGTGCTGAGCACCTGGGTGCCCAAGCTGATCGCCCGTCTGCAACAGCAGAGCGAGCTGGCCGATGTGGCCACCAACCTGCAGGACCAGGGCTTGCAGGCCTACATCGAGATCGACCGCAATGCCGCCTCGCGCCTGGGCATCACCACCGCGGCCATCGACAATGCGCTCTACAATGCCTTCGGCCAGCGCCTGATCTCCACCATCTATACGCAATCCAACCAGTACCGCGTGGTGATGGAAGTCAAGCCCGAGTTCCAGCATGGTCCGGCGGCGCTGGACAGCATCTACCTGGTGACCTCCGGCGGCGGCAAGGTCCCCTTGTCGTCGATCGCCACGGTGACCGAACGTACCGCGCCGCTGGTGGTGAACCACATCGGCCAGTTCCCGGCCGCCACCGTGTCGTTCAACCTGGCCAAGGGCGCGTCATTGGGCGAGGCGGTCAAGGCCATCAAGGCCGCCGAAGAAGAGATCGGCATGCCGGCCTCCACCGTCACCAACTTCCAGGGCGCGGCGCTGGCCTTCCAGGCGTCGCTGTCCAATACCCTGTGGCTGATCCTGGCGGCCATCGTGACGATGTACATCGTGCTGGGCGTGCTCTATGAGAGCTACATCCATCCCATCACCATCCTCTCCACGCTGCCCTCGGCAGGGGTCGGGGCCTTGCTCTCGCTGATGATCTCGGGCACCGACCTGGGCATCATCGGCATCATCGGCATCATCCTGCTCATCGGCATCGTCAAGAAGAACGCCATCATGATGATCGACTTTGCGCTGGAAGCCGAGCGGCACGAGGGCAAGAGCCCGCGCGAGGCGATCTACCAGGCCTGCCTGCTGCGCTTCCGTCCCATCCTGATGACCACCATGGCGGCCTTGCTGGGCGCGTTGCCGCTGATGCTGGGAACCGGTGTGGGCTCCGAGCTGCGCCAGCCGTTGGGCATCACCATGGTGGGCGGCTTGCTGGTGTCGCAGGTGCTCACGCTCTTCACCACACCGGTGATCTACCTCGGCTTCGACAGCCTGGGGCGCCGCCTGCGCGCGCGCTTCGGCCAGCGTGCGCCAGGGCCGGGCGGCGGCGATGACGAAGGCAAGCCGGCCGCCCTGCCGCCGGCGGTGTAAGCGGATCGACGCATGAATATCTCGCTTCCCTTCATCCAGCGGCCCATTGCCACGACGCTGCTGACCATCGGCATCGCCCTGGCCGGCATCGTGGCCTTCCGCCTGCTGCCGGTGTCGCCGCTGCCGCAGGTGGACTATCCGACCATCTCGATCTCGGCCTCGATGCCCGGGGCCAGTCCCGAGACCATGGCCGCGACCGTCGCCACGCCGCTGGAACGCGCCATGGGGGCGATTGCGGGCGTGACCGAGATGACCTCGACCAGCTCGCAGAACTCCACCCGCATCACCTTGCAGTTCGACCTGAGCCGCGACATCGACGGCGCCGCCCGCGACGTGCAGGCCGCGCTCAATGCGGCGCGCAACCTGCTGCCCACTGGCATGCCGAGCAATCCGACCTATCGCAAGGTCAACCCGGCGGACGCGCCCATCCTGATCCTGGCCATGACCTCCGACACCATGACCCAGGGCCAGATGTATGACGCCGCCGACAGCATCGTGGCGCAGAAGCTCTCGCAGGTGCGCGGGGTAGGGCAGGTCAGCGTGGGCGGCAGCTCGCAGCCGGCGGTGCGCATCGAGTTGAATCCGACCGCGCTCAACAAGTACGGTATCGGCACGGCCGATGTGCGCACCGCCGTGGCGGCCACCAATGCCAATCGTCCCAAGGGCCTGCTGGAAGACCAGGATCGCAACTGGCAGATCTACGCCAATGACCAGGCCAAGACCGCCGCTGAATATGCGCCGCTGATCGTCTCCTACCGCAACGGCACGCCGGTGCGGGTGCAGGATGTGGCCGAGGTGCGCGATTCGGTGGCTGATGTGCGCAATGCCGGTTCGTCCAATGGCAAGCCCTCGGTGCTGATCATCATCAACCGCCAGCCCGGCGCCAACATCATCGACACCGTCGATAACGTGCGCGAGCTGTTGCCGCAGTTACAGGCCTCGATCCCCTCGGCCATCGACATGAAGGTGGTGCTGGACCGCACCCCCACCATCCGCGCCTCGTTAAAGGAAACCGAGTTCACCCTGATCCTCTCGGTGGCGCTGGTGATCATGGTGGTGTTCCTGTTCCTGCGCAATGCACGCGCCACGCTGATCCCGGCGGTGGCGGTGCCGGTCTCGCTGATCGGCACCTTTGGCGTGATGTACCTGGCCGGCTTCAGCCTGGACAACCTCTCGCTCATGGCGCTGACCATCGCCACCGGCTTCGTGGTCGATGACGCCATCGTGGTGCTGGAAAACATCTCGCGCCACATCGAGTCGGGCATGAAACCCTACAAGGCCGCCCTGCTGGGCGCGCGCGAGGTGGGCTTCACGGTGCTGTCCATGAGCATTTCACTCATTGCCGTGTTCATTCCCATCCTGATGATGGAGGGGATTGTCGGACGGCTCTTCCGCGAGTTCGCCATCACCTTGTCGGTGGCCATCCTGGTCTCGCTGGTGGTTTCGCTGACCACCACGCCGATGATGTGCGCGCAGTTGCTGCGCCATGATCCCGCCGCTGACGAAGCACGCCGCCAGCGCCGTCATCCCTGGTTGCAGAAGATCGCCGACCAGAGCGCGGCCATCTTCGAGGACATGCTGCTGGCCTATCAGCGCACGCTGGCCTGGGCGCTGCGGGCGGCGCCCTTGATGATGCTGATCCTCTTGGCCACCATCGCCCTGAACGTCTACCTGTACAAGGCCATTCCCAAGGGCTTCTTCCCGCAGCAGGACACCGGCCGGCTGGTGGGCGGCATCCGCGGCGACCAGGCCATCTCCTTCCAGGCCATGCGCACCAAGCTCAATGAATTCATCGACATCGTCCGGGCCGATCCGGCCGTCTCCGATGTGGTCGCCTTTACCGGCGGGCAGCGGCGCAATGGCGGCTTCATGTACGTGACCCTGAAGCCGCTGAGCGAACGCAAGGACAGCGCCGACAAGGTGGTGGCGCGCTTGCGCATCAAGACCGCCAAGGTGGCCGGTGCGCGGGTGTTCCTGGTGCCGGTGCAGGATATCCGCATCGGCGCGCGACAGAGCGATTCGCAATATGAATACTCGCTCAAGTCCGATGACGTGGGCCTCTTGCGCATCTGGGAGCCCAAGATCCGCCTGGCCCTGTCCAACCTCAAGGAGCTGGAAGACATCAGCACCGACCAGCAGGACAACGGCCTGCAGACCACGCTGACCATCGACCGCGAGACCGCCATGCGCGCAGGCGTCACGCCGCAGTTGATCGATTCCACCCTGTCTGACCTGTTCGGGCAGCGCCAGATCTCGACCATCTACAGCGGCATGAACCAGTACCACGTCGTGATGGAAGCTGCGCCGCAATACTGGCAGAGCCCGGAAACCCTGCGCGATACCTATGTCAGCCTGGCCGGTTCTTCCAACCTCTCGCCGACCACGTCCAGCCTGTCCACGCCGCCGGCGCTGTCGGCCTCGGGCAAGTTGAACGCCAATACCGGCCTGGCCCAGACCATCTCCACCGCACCGTCACGGCAGATCCCACTGGCGGCCTTCTCGCGTTTCGAGCCGACCACCACCTCCTTGTCGGTCAGCCACGAAGGACAGTTCGTGGCGTCCACGCTGTCCTTCAACCTGGCCGAAGGGGTCTCGTTGTCGCAGGCCACGGCGGCCATCGACCGCGCCATGGCGCAACTGGGCGTGCCCACCAATGTGCTGGGCACCTTTGCCGGCACAGCCAATGCCTTCCAGTCGTCCACGTCCAGCCAGCCGCTGCTGATCCTCACCGCCTTGCTGGCCGTGTATATCGTGCTGGGCATCCTCTATGAAAGCCTGATCCACCCCATCACCATCATCTCCACGCTGCCCTCGGCAGGCGTGGGGGCGCTGCTGGCGCTGATGGTGACGGGGACCGACTTCAGCCTCATCGCCTTGATCGGTGTGATCCTGCTCATCGGCATCGTCAAGAAGAACGCCATCATGATGGTGGACTTCGCCATCGATGCCGAACGCAATCGCGGCATGTCGCCGCGCGACGCCATCTTCGAGGCCTGCAAGCTACGCTTCCGCCCCATCATGATGACCACCATGGCGGCGCTCCTGGGCGCGATCCCCCTGGCCATCGGCCATGGGGACGGCGCAGAGCTGCGCCAGCCGCTGGGCATTTCCATCGTCGGCGGGCTGGTGGTGAGCCAATTGCTCACGCTCTATACGACACCGGTGGTGTACCTCTACATGGAACGCCTGAGCAGCTGGAGCAAGCGCCGTTTCGGCCGCAAGAACAAGACAGAAACCTCGGCCGCCTGAGCGCTGCCGTGATGGAGAAACGCATGACGCAACAAGACCTCTTCAAACTCAAGCCCTTGCTGGCGATGCTGGTGGCCAGCCTGGCGCTGGCCGCCTGCTCGGTCGGCCCCGACTACGTGCGCCCGCAGATGGACACGGGACCTGCCATCTTCAAGGAAGGCCAGAACTGGAAGCCGGCCCAGCCGCGTGACCTGGTGGCCGATGGCAAGTGGTGGGAAATGTTCGGCGACCCGCAATTGAATGCCCTGGTGGCCCAGGTGGATATCTCCAACCAGAACCTGGCCCTGGCCGAAGCCAATTTCCGCAGCGCCGTGGCGCTGGTGCAAAGTTCGCGCTCGGCCTATTCGCCTACGCTGTCGGCTTCGGCCGGGGCGTCGCGGGGCAGTTCGGGGTCGGCAGGCGCGTCTTCCTCGAACGCTGCCTCGGGCAGCAGTGCGGGGAGCGTGCGCAATTCCTATACCTTCTCGCTGACGGCTGCCTGGGAGGCGGATATCTGGGGCAAGGTGCGGCGCGATGTCGAATCCAGTCAGGCCAGCGCCCAGGCCAGTGCGGCGGACCTGGCCGCTGCGCGCCTGTCGGCACAGGCGCAGGTGGCGCAGAACTACCTGCAACTGCGCGTGCTGGACGCCCAGCAGCAATTGCTGGAAGAGACGGTGCAGGCTTACGAGCGTTCCTTGCAGGTGGCGCAGAACCAGTATGCCGCTGGCATGGTGGCCAAGTCCGACGTGATCCAGGCGCAGACGCAATTGAAATCGGCCCAGGCCTCGGCGCTGGACAATGGGGTCACCCGCGCCCAGGTCGAGCACGCCATCGCGCTGCTGGTGGGCAAGACGCCGGCGCAATTCGCGCTGCCGCGTGCTCCGCTGGCGGCCGTCGCGCCACCGGTGCCGCAGGGCGTCCCCTCGATGCTGCTGGAACGCCGTCCTGACGTGGCCGCAGCCGAGCGCCGGGTGGCCTCGGCCAATGCCAAGATCGGTGTGGCCAAGGCGGCGTATTTTCCCAGCCTGACCTTGTCCGCATCGGGCGGCTATCAGAGTTCCACCTTCGCGGACTGGTTCACGCTGCCGGGGCGCGTCTGGTCGCTGGGACCGCAGCTGGCGCAGACCATCTTCGATGGCGGTGCGCGCGCAGCGGCCACCGACCAGGCCATCGCCACCTATGACGGCACCGTGGCCACCTACAAGCAAACCGTGCTGACCGCCTTCCAGGAAGTGGAAGACAACCTGGCCGCGCTGCGCATCCTGGAGCAGGAAGCGGCAGTGCAGGGCGAGGCGCTGCAGGCTGCGCGCCAGGCAGTGACGCTGGTGAACAACCAGTACAAGGCCGGTACCGTCAGTTACGTCAATGTCATCACCGCCCAGGCCACGGCGCTGTCGGCCGAGCTGAGCTCGCTGAACATCCTCAACCGCCGCATGGCCGCCAGCGTGCTGCTGGCCAAGGCGCTGGGCGGGGGCTGGGACGAGCGCAGCCTGGACGACCTGGGGTCGCTGCAACAGCAAAGTGCAGAAAAAGCCAAAGCACTGAAAGAGAATGCCGCGCTGCGTTGAGTTGAGTAATCGGTAAGCAAGTTACGTGTGAACTAGGCGTAATCAACGGGAAGGCAGGAAGCAACTAAGGCTTCACCAGCACAGCCGGCAGCGCTCCCCGCAAGGCATTGCAGACCACGATCTCCTGCGCCGCCAGCAGGTCAGCGCGGGTGATCACGGCTTCCACGGCATCCCAGGCGGGATCGGCCAGCAGCACCCGCCGCATCACGCCCGGCAGCACGCCCGAAGAGAGGGGCGGCGTGCACCAGCGGCCAGCGATCCTGACGAAGACATTGCTGCGTCCGCCTTCGGTCAATTCATCCCGTTCATTGAAGAAGAGCATGTCGAAGCCGCCGCGCTGTTCGGCCGCTTTCCAGGCAGCGTCGTAGCGCGCGCGGCGCGTGCTCTTGTGGCGCAGGAAGAGGTCGTGGCTGTCGGTGGCGGTCTCGGCCAGGAAGATCTTGACCGGCCCCGCCAATGGCGTCAGCGGAGCGTGCTGGATGGTGATGCGGCCCTGCGCATCCAACGCCAGGCGCAGGCGATGTGTGGTATTGGCGGGCAGGCCGGCGCAGGTGGCGGCCAGGTGCTGGCGGATCGCTGCTTCGTCGTAAGGGAAACCCAGCGCAGCGGCCGAGCCTTGCAGGCGTTGCAGGTGCAAATCCAGATGGCGGCAGGCCTGTTGACTGGCGTGCAGGGTTTCAAAGAGGCCGAAGTCTTTTTCCAGACCGGTCAGGAAGGAGGACTTCAACTGGCATTCGGCAAATTCCGCAGCGGCCTGGCTGTCATGGACGATCCCGGCGCCCACCCCCATGACCGCTTTGCGCAGGCCTGCGTGCGGCGCTTGCAGTTCCAGTGTGCGGATCGGCACCGACAGGCAGAAGTCGCCGATGGCCGGGCCGCCTGGGCGGGGCGCGTCGAACCAGCCGATGGCGCCGGTGTAGAGTCCGCGCGGCTCGCTCTCCAGTTCATGGATGATTTCCATGGTGCGGCGCTTGGGGGCGCCGGTGATGGAGCCACAGGGATAGAGCGCGTTGATGGTGTCGGCCAGCGTGGCGTGCTCGCGCAGGCGGGCGCGGATGGTGGAGGTCATCTGCAGCACCTGCCCATAGCGGCGCACGTCGAACAGATGCGGCACCTGCACCGAGCCTGGCACGGCCACGCGGCCCAGGTCATTGCGCAGCAGGTCGACGATCATCAGGTTCTCGGCGCGGTTCTTTTCATCGGCGGCCAGCGCCAGGGCGCGTTGCGCGTTGACCGTTTCTGCACCTTCCTGCTCGGGGGGCAGGGCGCGCGCGGTGCCCTTCATGGGCTTGGCCTTGAGCACGCCCTGCTGGTGCGAGACGAACAGTTCCGGTGAACACGACAGCACCATGCCGCCCAGCTCGTCGCGCACCAGCGCGCCATAGGGCACCGGCTGACGCGCGCGCAGACGGCGATACAGGCCGATGGCGTCACCATGGACATCGCCATGCAGGCGATACGTGTAGTTGACCTGGTAGGTGTCGCCAGCGGCGATGTAGTCGCGGATACGGGCGATGGCCGCGCTGAAGGCGGCTTCGTCCACGCTGCTGCGCAGGTTGGCGATGCCGCCTGACGTGAACATATCGGCACCATCCGCCTGACACGACGCGGCCAGCCAGGTATCGACCTCGGTCGCGGCCAGGCGCTCGCAATGGGCAAACAGCAGCACACGCGCCAATGGTCCTTGCAGCCGATGATGCGGCAAGCCCTGTAGCGCCGCGCCCAGTTCATAGCTCCAGAGCGCCACGGCGTGCAGGCCGGCGCGCAGGGCTGTCTGCATCTCCTCCAGCAGGCCCGCAAAGCCCGCCGCATCGGTGCAGCAGAGCGTGCGCACATGCCTGGTATATAGGCGCGAGCGTGGGTCGGCCGGGCTGGCCTGGTGGTCGTCGAGGAGGGCGAAGCAATCGTTCATGAAGCGTGGGCGGCGATGAGGGCGGCGGCCAGGGCGGCCGCCGGCAGCATGATAGCGTAAAAGGTATACTTGAAGGCTTGCCGGGCGCTCTGCAATGCCGGTCATTTGCGCTGCAGGCTGCCATCGCGGCTTCATCCACCCCTTTGCCCATGCCTATCCCACGCACCTTCATCATTCCCCTGATCGTCGCCTGTGCGCTGTTCATGGAACAGATGGATTCCACCGTCATCTCGACTTCCTTGCCAGCGCTGGCGCTGGACATGAATGTCGATCCCATTTCGCTCAAGCTGGCGCTGACCTCCTACCTGGTCAGCCTGGCCGTGTTCATCCCGATCTCGGGCTGGATGGCGGACCGCTTCGGCTCGCTCACCATCTTCCGCTCGGCCATCTGCGTGTTCATGCTGGGCTCGATACTGTGCGGCGTCTCCTCGACCCTGCCGCAATTCGTGGCGGCCCGCTTCCTGCAGGGCATCGGGGGCGCCATGATGGTGCCGGTCGGGCGGCTGGTGATCCTGCGCAGCGTGGAAAAGGTCAACCTGGTCAAGGCCTTGTCCTACCTGACCATTCCTGCCTTGTTCGGTCCCGTGCTGGGGCCGCCGCTGGGCGGCTTCATCACCACTTATTTCCACTGGCGCTGGATCTTCTTCATCAACATCCCGATCAGCATCCTGGGCCTCTACCTGGCCACGCGCTTCATTCCCGACCTCAAGGCCGAGCAGGTCGCACCGCTGGACCTGAAGGGCTTCCTGCTCTCGGCGCTGGGTTGCTCGCTGCTGATGATGGGCCTGGCCACGGCGGGACGCCATCTGGTCTCGGGTGAGGTGGCGCTGACCTGCGTGCTGGCCGGGCTGGTGTTCCTGGCGGCCTACGTCTGGCATGCGCGCCGCGCCAGCGCGCCGTTGATCGACCTGGCGCTGCTGAAGATTCCCACCCTGCGCGCCGGCGTCTTCGGCGGTTCTTTCTATCGCGTGGGCATCGGCGCCATTCCCTTCCTGCTGCCGCTGATGCTGCAACTGGGCTTTGGCTATACGCCTTTCCATTCGGGCATGCTGACCTGCGCCTCGGCGGCGGGGGCCATGTTCATGAAGACCATCGCCGCGCGTTTCCTGCGCCGCTACGGTTTCCGTCGCGTGCTGCTGGTCAATGGCGCGCTGGGCGTGCTGGGCCTGTGGGCCATTGCCACCTTCACGCCGCAGACGCCTTACCTGCTGATGGTGGTGATCCTGCTCATCGGCGGCTGCTTCCGCTCGCTGCAGTTCACCAGCCTCAACGCCATCTCCTACGCCGATGTCGACAAGCTGCGCCTGAGCCAGGCCACCAGCATGGCCAGCGTGGCCCAGCAACTGTCCATCGGCATGGGCGTGGTGCTGGCCGGGTTTGCCTTGCAGATGTCCAACGAAATCCAGGGCCATGCCACGCTGGTGGCGCAGGATTTCTGGCCGGCCTTCCTGGTGGTGGGGGCGGTGGCGGCTTGCGCGCTGCTGATGCTGCGCCAACTGCCGCATGACGCCGGGGCCGAGATGGCCGGGCGCGACGACAACCGTCCGGCCTGATCGACAACGTTGAGGATAGCGATGCACTACAAACACCTCTGGTTTCCCCTCGGCGCAGTGTTGATCTGGGCCGGCAATACTGTCATCAGCAAGATGTCGGCCAGCGTCATTGCACCGGAAGACATCTCCTTCTATCGCTGGGTGCTGGCGGCGCTGCTGATGTCGCCCTTCCTGGCGCGCCAGACCTGGGCGGCGCGTGCCCAGATCCGGCCGCACCTGGGCAAGATCGTGGTGCTCGCGCTGCTGGGCATGGTGCTGTTCCAGAGCCTGGCCTACTTCGCCGCCGCCACGGCCTCGGCCACCAGCATGGGCATCATCGCTTCGCTCATGCCGCTGCTGACCCTCGTGCTGAGCATCAAGCTGCTGTCCGAACCGCCCACCGTGGGCACCCTGGGCGGCGGCATCCTGTCGCTGCTGGGACTGGCGGTGCTGATCGGGCGCGGCCATCCGCTGGCGCTGTTCGAACAGGGCGTGGTCACGGGCGACCTGCTCATGCTGCTGGCCACCATCGCCTATGGCCTGTATGGCGTGATGCTGCGCCGCTGGGCCCTGCCGCTGCGGACCTGGCAACTGCTGTACATGCAGGTGCTCATGGCGGTGGTGCTGCTGTTTCCCGGTTTCGTGCTGGGCCATCACTCGCCGGTCACGCGCGAGAACCTGCCCATCCTGCTCTATGCCGGTATTGCCGCTTCCATCATTTCGCAGTTCCTGTGGATGCGCGGCGTGGCGTATCTGGGGGCGAGCCGTTGCGCCATCTTCGTGAACCTGATGCCGGTATTTACTGTCATCATTGCCGTGCTGGCGCTGGGTGAGCAATTGCATGGCTATCATGCCGTGGGCGGCGTCATCACGCTGGGCGGCGTCATCATGGCACAGGTGTTCCGGCAGCGGCTGCGCTGGCGGCGACTGCCGGGCTGATCTGGCCAGAACAACAAACAGGAAGACAGGAAAGAGACATGATCGATCCCGAGATGATCGTCAATTGCACGGTCTACAAGAAGGGCAGGAAGCTGCGCGAGATCAGCCTCGACGAGATCAGCGACGTGCTGGAAGAGGAGGGTACCTTCGTCTGGCTGGGCCTCTTGGAGCCCAACGTCGAGCTGATGAACAAGATCAAGGAAGAATTCTGCCTGCACGAGCTGGCCGTGGAAGACGCCTACGCCGCCCACCAGCGCCCCAAGATCGAGGAGTATGGCGACACCCTCTTCGTGGTCCTGCACACGGCCCAGCTGACCGGCGGCGAAGTGCAGTTCGGCGAGACCCACATCCTCACCGGCCCGCGCTTCGTGGTCACGGTGCGCCATGGCGCCTCGCGCAGCTATGCCAAGGTGCGCGAACACTGCGAGATGCTGCCCGAGCGCCTGGTGCGCGGCCCCAGCTTCGTGCTCTATTCCATCATGGACTTCGTGGTGGACAACTACCGTCCCATCATGGACGACCTCGAAGCCAAGTTCAGCCAGTACGAAGAACAGCTCTTCAATCCCGGCACCATCAGCGGCAAGGCCTACCTGCAGGAGCTGTACCAGTTGAAGCGCCAACTGATCCGCCTGCGCTCGGCGGCCTCGCCGCTGCTGGACGTCTGCACGCAATTGCTGCGCTTCCACGAGGGCCTCATCACCAAGGACGGCAAGGCCTACTTCCGCGACATCTACGACCACGTGGTGCGCTTCATCGATACCGGCGACCGCCTGCGGGAAATGGTGGAATCGGCCGTGCAGATCAACCTGGCCCAGGTCACCATCCACCAGAACGAGATCGTGCAGACCCTGGCCGGCTGGGGTGCGATCCTGGCCATCCCGACCATGATCTTCAGTCTCTACGGGATGAACTTCGCCCATATGCCGGGCCTGTCGTGGGAATGGAGCTTCCCGCTGGTGTTGGGCGGCATCGTCAGCGCCTGCACGCTGCTGTGGCGGCGGCTGCGCAAGGCCGGCTGGCTCTGAGGCCGGTCGGCGCAACAGGGTGCGGCAAATTGCCGCACCCTGTGCCGGGCGTCCGCCCCACCGCTCGCTGACCCGCATGGCGCCTGGTCTGGCGCCTTTCCTCATGCCGCGCAGTCCGTTCTAAATGCGAGTCATTCCACTTGTAAAATGCAACTTTGTTGCATAAAATGCCGGGCCTGGCCGGTCACGCCGACCGCCATGTCTTGCGGCACAGGTCCGTCCCACTGCCGCAGCACGCCATAACGACAAGGGAAGAAGATGAAGATGACCGCATTGCGCGCGGCCGTGCTGGGCGCGTTGGCGCTGGGCCAGACGCCGTCCGTGAGCTGGGCTGCCGATGCCGCCGGCAAGCAGGAGGGAGACCTGGGCGAGATCGTGGTGACCGGGCAGGGCGAGCGCCAGCAGTATCGCCAGAGCAGCACCAGCAGCGCCACCCGCACCGAGACACCCCTGCAGGAATTGCCGCAGTCGGTGCAGGTGGTCTCGCGCCAGTTGATCGATGATCTTGCCGCGACCCGGCTCGATGATGTGCTGCTCTACGTGAGCGGCGTGGCCAGGCAGAACAACTTCGGCGGGCTCTGGGACAACTATTCCATCCGTGGTTTTTCCGGCAGTGAAAACGGCGGCATGAACATCCTCTGGAACGGCTTCGCCTCCAATCGCGGCTATGCACCGCCGCGTGATATGGCCAATGTGGAGAGCGTGGACTTCCTCAAGGGGCCAGCTGCGGCCCTGTATGGCAACAGCGAGCCGGGCGGGACCATCAACGTCGTGACCAAGAAGCCGCAATTCAAGTCCGCCAATGCGCTGGACCTGTCCATCGGCAGCAACGACGCCTATCGCAGCGCGGTCGATTCCACCGGGGCGCTCAGCAGCACCGTGGCCTACCGCCTCAATGCCGCCATGGAGCACAAGGGCAGCATGCGCGACCAGGTCCGCAGCGAGCGCGAATTCTTCGCGCCGGCCTTCACCTGGCTGCTGACCGAGAACACGATACTGAACTACGAAGGCGAGTTCCTGCGTCAGAAGGCGCCGCTGGATCGCGGCATTGTCGCAGTCAATGGCAATGCCGGCGTGCTGCCGGTGTCGCGCTTCCTGGGCGAGCCCAATGACGGCGACATCAAGATGCAGAACCAGAATCACCTGTTGACGCTGGAGCAGCGCCTCAACGAGAACTGGCATCTGCGCACCGGTATCTTCCACAAGGAAGGCAGCCTGGATGGCTATTCCACCGAGGCCTTTGCGCTGCAAGCCGACAATGCCACGCTGCGGCGCCAGCGCCGCTATCGCGACTACAGCTGGCACGATACCTCGCTGCAGGCCGAGATCGGCGGCAAGTTCGCCACCGCTGGCGTCGGCCATGAAGTACTGGTGGGAACCGAGGTGGACTGGCTCACGCTGGATCAGCGCATGCTGCGCATCAATCCCAGCAACGTCGCCCCCTACGCGGTCAATATCTACAACCCCGTCTATGGCCAGGCCCAGCCGACGCCCACGGCCAATACCGATACCAGCGAGCGCCAGATCAGCACCGGCCTCTACCTGCAAGACCAGCTCAGTCTGTCCGAGCGCTGGAGGCTGCTGGCCGGCGTGCGCGCCGATGCTTTCCGTTCCACGCTCAACAACCTGCGCAATGGCGCCGTCACCCGCCAGGACAAGCACGCCTACTCGCCACGCCTGGGCCTGACCTACCTGCTTACTCCATCCTGGTCGGTCTACGTCAGCGCCAGCAAGTCCTTCCGTCCCAACAGCGGCAGCGACGTCAGCGGCAATGCCTTCAGCCCCGAGACCTCGCGGGCCGCAGAAGCCGGCCTGAAATTCCAGAGCGAGGACAAGCGCAGCGGCGCGACCCTGGCGGTCTTCGATATCACCAAGCAGAACGTGCTGACGACCGATCCGGCCAATCCCAACTTTTCGATTGCCGCTGGCGAGGTCCGCAGCAAGGGCGTGGAGCTCGATGCCAACGCCAGGCTGGGCCACCACTGGCGCGTGACCGGCAACCTGGCCTATACCGACGCCTACGTCAGCCGGGACAACACCTTGCCAGTGGGTTCGCGGCTGGTGAATATCCCGCGCAGCTCCGCCAGCCTGCTGGCCGTGTTCGAGGATGCCGATGCGCACGGTGCGCCCTATGGCGTGGGCGGTGGCCTGAACTATGTGGGCCGGCGCACGGGCGATCAGGCCGGCAGCTTCATGCTGCCCAGTTACGTCACGGCCCGGGCATTGGCCTATTGGCAGTTCACGCCGAAGATGAAGCTCTCGCTGGACGTCAATAATCTCTTCAACAAGCGTTACTACAGCAGTTCCTACAACAGCCTGTGGATCATGCCTGGCGACGAGCGCAATGCGACGCTGGCGCTCAATATCAAGTTCTGAGGATGGTCTTGGCTAGTCAACCACCTTCGCGCAAACGGCGCGATCTGTTGCTCTTCACGCCGCTGGCGGCCACGCTGTCCGCCAGCCCCTGGCACGCGGCGCTGGCCCATGGGGATGAGGCCGGTCATGCGCACGGCGACATCGCACACGCCGGCAAGGACATGCTGACCGTGGTGGGGCCGTGGGAGCTGACCGGACTCGATCCCACCCGCTCGGGCTACATGTTCGCCCGCATGGAGGTGCTGGAAACCTTGCTGGAAGTGGACGATGCCGGCCAGCTCCAGCCCTCCGTGGCCAGCGCCTGGAGCGTCAGCGCCGACGGTCTGCAATGGCGTTTCGTCTTGCGCAGCGGGCTGCGCTACCACGACGGCTCGGCGCTCACGCCGGCCAGCATCCTGGCCTGCCTGCAACGGGCGCAGGCGCGTCCGGGCGTGCTGCGCCTGGCCGATATCGCCGCCCTCCGTGTGGAGGGGCAGACCCTGGTGGTCGTGCTGCGCCGTCCCTTCGGTCCGCTGCCTTATCTGCTGACCCATTACACCACCCAGATCCTGGCGCCGGCCAGCTTCGATGCGCAGGGCAATGTGGTGGCCATCATCGGCAGCGGCCCCTTCCGTATCCGTTCCATCGCCTTGCCGCAGCAGTTCGAGGTCGAACGGGTTGCGGGCAGCGTTTCTGGCAGCGGGGCGGGCAGCGATGTGGGCAAGGTGGTCCAGCGTGCCCGCTACATCAGCGTCTCGCGTGCGGAGACGCGTACGTTGCTGGTCCAGAGCGGCCAGGCCGACCTGGCCTTCTCGCTGGACCCGCCCAGCATCCGCGCCCTGCAGGATAGCCCGCGCGCCAGCCTGCTCTCGGCCATGCTGCCGCGTACCACCCTCCTCAAGCTCAATGCCGGCCATCCGCTGCTGGCCGATGTGCGGGTGCGCCGCGCCATCTCCCTGTGCATCGAGCGCGAGGGCATCGCCCGCGCCTTGCTGCGCGATCCCGACCTGGGCGCTACGCAACTCTTTCCGCCGTCGCTGGCGCGCTGGCACGACGCCGCACTGGCGCCCTTGCGCACCAACCTGCAGCAGGCGCGCAGCCTGCTGGACCAGGCCGGCTGGCGGCCTGGCAGTGATGGCGTGCGGCGTCGCGATGGCCAGCGCATGGCGCTGAACCTGACCACCTTCGTGGATCGCCCTGAGCTGCCGCTCATCGCCACGGCCTTGCAGGAAGAGATGCGCCAGATCGGCATGGCGGTGCGGGTGGTGATCGGCAACTCCAGCGACATCCCCGCCGGCCATCGCAGCGGCCAGTTGCAGATGGCGCTGGCCGCGCGCAACTACGGCAATCTGCCCGATCCGGTGGCCAGCCTCTTGCAGGACTTTGGCCCGCAAGGCGGCGACTGGGGCGCGATGGGCTGGGACAACCAGGAAGTGCCGGCCCTGCTGGCGCGCCTTGCCGCAACGCCCGCTGACGCCGCCGCCAAGGGCAACGCCGAGCGCGCACGCATCGTGGCGCTGCTGCAAGAGCAGTTGCCGGTGATCCCGGTGGTCTGGTATCGCCAGACCTGCGCCGTGAGCCGGCGCGTACGCGGCGCCAGCATCGATCCCTTTGAACGCAGTTACCGGATTTCTTCATTGCAATGGACCTGAACCGTTTTCTTTCCGCCCGCAGCGGCCAGCGGCTGGCGGCGGCCCTGGTGCCGCGACTGTTGCAGGCCGTCCTGGTGGCCCTGCTGGTGGGTACGCTGTGCTTCTTCATGACGCGCATGCTGCCTGGCGACATGGCCTATCGCATCGCTGCGGGCCGCTACGGCTATGACATGGTCACCACCGAGGCCGCCTTGGCCGTGCGCGATGAACTGGGGCTGGACCGGCCCTGGTTCATGGCCTTGTCGGAGTGGTGGAGCCGCCTGCTGCACCTGGACCTGGGCGTCTCCCAGGTCAGCTCCCAGCCGGTGCTGGCGGAGATCGCCCATCAGCTCGGTCCGACACTGCGCCTGTCGCTGCTGGCGATGGCCTTGTCGCTGCTGGTCGGACCGACCCTGGGCGTGCTGGCGGGACTGCATCCCGGCCGCTGGCTGGACCGCGCCACGCTGGCGCTGTCGGTGGGCTTGCGGGCCTTGCCGTCCTTCCTGCTGGGGCTGATCCTGGTCTTGCTGTTCTCGGTGCAGCTGGGCGCCTTGCCCGCCGCCGGCCATGGCGACCATGGCGGCATCCTGCTGCCGGCGCTGACGCTGGCGTTGGGCTTGGCCGCCGTGTCTTGCCGGGTAGCGCGCGATGCCATGGTGCAGGTACGGCAGTCGGCGTACTTTGCCTTCGCCCTGACCAAGGGCCTCTCGCCAGCCCAGGCGCTGGCGCGCCACGGCCTGCGCAATGTCGCTGCCCCCGTCACTGCCTACCTGGGCGTGCAACTGGTCATGCTGGTCGAAGGCGTGGTGCTGGTGGAGACCATCTTCGCCTGGCCCGGCATCGGCCATGCGCTGGTGCATGCGATCTTTGGCCGCGATGTGCCGATGATCCAGGGCACGGCCCTGGTGCTGGGCCTGATGTTCGTTCTGTTCAACGCGCTGGTCGATGCGGCCTGCGCCTTTCTTGATCCGCGAGGCCGCGCATGAGTACCTTGTCGTCTTCCCTGCCGCTGCTGGAGCAGGCTGGCCCACGGCGCTGGAGCGCGGGGCAGTGGAGCGGGCTGGTCTTGCTGCTGCTGGTGGCCGGCTTTGCCTTGCTGGGGCCGCTTGTCATCGATACCGATCCGGCCCGCCAGCAACTGGCGCGCTACCTGGAAACGCCCAGCCTGGCCGAGCCGCTGGGCTTCGATCAGCTGGGGCGCAGCATGCTGGCGCGGCTGGCGCATGGGGCGCGGCTGTCCTTGTCGCTGGCGCTGCTGAGCGTGCTCTCGGCGGCCATCCCGGGCAGCCTCATCGGCCTGCTGGCGGCCTGGTGCGGCGGCTGGACCGAGCGCGTGCTGGCGGCGCTGGCCGATGCCGTGCTGGCCTTGCCGGGGCTGTTGCTGGTGCTGCTGCTGGCCGCCTTTGCACCGGGGGGATTCTGGCCCTTGTACGTGGGCATCTCGCTGGCGCTGTGGGTGGAGTATTTCCGCGTGGTCCGGGCGGCCAGCCGCATCCTGCTGGCCAGTCCGCAGGTGGAAGCGTCGCGCCTGCTGGGCTTCGGCGCGCTCTATATCGTCCGCTGCCATCTCTTGCCGGCCTTGCTGCCGCGCCTGTTGACGCTGGTGCGCTTCGGCCTGGCCGGTGCGGTGCTGGCGATGTCGGCGCTGGGCTTCGTCGGCGTCGGCCTGCAGCCGCCCACGCCGGAACTGGGCGTGATGATGATCGAACTGTTGCCGTATTACCGCGAGGCCCCGTGGCTGGTGGCCTCGCCGGTGCTGGTGCTATTCCTTGGCTTGCTGGGTCTGCTGCTGCTGTCGTCGCAAGGGGAGGCCGCATGAACGCTTCCCTGCCACTGGACGCCCTGCGCGTCGAGGACCTCACCGTCTGGCATGGCCAGCAACCACTGGTGGGCGGCGTCAGCTTTGCCGTCCCTGTCGGCGGCGTGCTGAGCTTGCTGGGCGAGAGCGGTTCGGGCAAGTCGCTGCTGGCCCAGGCCATCATGGGTAATCTGCCGGCCAGCCTGCGCGCCACCGGTTCCATTTCCCTGGCGGGTCAGTACAGTGACGCCGCCGATGGCCGCAGCCGCCAGAGCGGCTGGGGACGACGCATTGCCTTGCTGCCGCAGGAGCCCTGGCTGGCGCTGGACCCGACCATGACCGTGGCGCGCCAGGTCGCCGAGACCTATGAGCTGGTGAGCCAGAGCGCGCCTGACCAGCAGAACGAGAGCCTGCGCCGTGCGCGCAGCCAGGCCGCTGCCTCGGCCCGACGCGCCCTGGCCAGCCTGGGCCTGGAAGCCGCCGCCGACAAGTATCCCTTCATGATCTCGGGCGGCATGGCCCAGCGCGTCGCCTTCCTGGCCACCCATGCGGCCGGGGCGCCGCTGATGATCATCGACGAACCTACAAAGGGACTGGACGTGGATCGCCGCGGCGAAGTGCTGGCCCTGTTGCAGGCCGCACAGGCTGAGGGCGTGAGCCTGTTGTGCATCACCCATGATGTCTGGCTGGCGCGCGCCCTGGGTGGGCAACTGGCGGTGCTGCAAGACGGCGCGATGGTCGAGCAGGGCAGTGCAGAGGCGCTGCTGGCGCAGCCGCGACATGCCTACACGCGCCGCCTGCTGGGCGCCGATCCGGCATGCTGGCCGCTGCCCGAGGTACGTACACCCCGCGCGGATGCCGCTGTCATCGCCGAGTTGCGCGAGATCAGCAAGTCCTTCGGCGAGCAGGCCTTGTTCGCGGGCGTCAGCGCCCGTCTCCATGCCGGTGAGGTGGTGGCCGTCAGCGGTCCCAGCGGTTCGGGCAAGACCAGTCTGGGCAACATCCTGCTGGGCCTGCTGCAACCGGATAGCGGCCAGGTCCTCCGGGCGCCGGGCTTGCCGCGCACGGCCTTCCAGAAGATCTACCAGGACCCGGCCGCCGCGTTCGCGCCGAGCATTCCGCTGCGGCGCTCCCTGCAGGATCTGGTGCGCCTGCATGGTCTGCCGTGGCAGGAACTGGAAGCCTTGCTGGAGCGCATGCGCATCGCCCCGGCGCTGCTGGATCGCCTGCCGCGCCAGGTCTCGGGCGGCGAGCTGCAACGCATTGCGCTGGCGCGGGTGCTGTTGATGAAGCCGGCGCTGATCTTTGCCGACGAACCGACCTCGCGACTGGATCCGCTGACCCAGCAGGAAGTGATGGCGTTACTGGTGGAGCAGGCCAGGGCGGTGGGCAGCGCGGTACTGCTGGTGACGCACGATGCCGACATCGTGCGCTGCGTGGCCGACCGTCGCCTGACGCTGTCGCCGGCGGGCCAGTCCCAGTCCCAACCCGCCCACTGAATGCGCGGGTCTCAGGCGTCGGGGGCGGGCAGGGGCAGGTCGGCGTCTTGAGCCTCTTCACCCTGCATGAGCAGGGTGGCCCAGCGTCCCTGGGTCGAATCGAGCCCGTCGGGCAGGATCATGTAGGACAGGCTCTGCAGCCCGCAATACTGCTCCAGGTAGGCGCGCGCATGGTTCATGCGGTTGCGCAGCTGGGTGATGGTGTCATGGCCGCCAGGCTGCACCGGCAGGAATTCGTAGACCACTTCCGGATGGAGGAATTCGGTCAGGTGCAGGATCACCTGTTCCAGGTCCGGCGCGTCGGCGGTGAATTCATGGTGGGCCGGCACGTCTTCGTTGCGAAGCTGATATCGGATAAGGCAACGCATGGCTCACCTGACGGTCAAGTAATCGGACGGCGCTCCCGATGCGGCCTGGAGCGAGCTCTTTGCGGCATCCTCTGTGGCTTTCTGCGCTGGCGCTGCCGCGCTGGCAAAGGGACGTTGCACGGCGCGGTCGCGCCCTTCTTCCTTGGCGCGATACAGGGCGCCGTCGGCGCTGTCGATCAGTTCGCGCGGTTCGATCAGCAAGGACTTGCCGCTGGCCAGGCTGGCCACGCCCACGCTGATGGTCACCACGCCCATGGGGCTGCGTTCATGGGCGATCTCCAGCCCGCGCACGGCCTGCACCACCCGGTGGGCCAAGCCCTGGGCGCTGCCGGGATGGCAGTTGGGCAGGATCACGGCGAATTCCTCGCCGCCATAGCGCGCCACGATATCGCCCTGGCGGCGCGCCACCGTGCTGATGGCGGCGGCCACCTGGCGCAGGCAGACGTCGCCGGCAGCGTGGCCGTAGGTGTCATTGAACTGCTTGAAATGGTCCACGTCGATCATCATCAGGCTCAGCGATTCGCCGGTACGGTTCAGGCGCGCCAGCTCGGCGGCCAGGGCGGCGTCGAAGTAGCGGCGATTGAAGACGTCGGTCAGCCCGTCCTTCTGCGATTGCGCTTCCAGCGTGCGGTACAGGCTTTCCAGTTCCTGGCGTGCGGCAATGGCCTGCGCTTCGGCACGTTCGCGTCCCGCCACCAGCACTACCAGCCGCTTGCCGCCAAAGCAGATCACCGCCAGCAGCAGCACCACGCCAATGCCGCGCACCCAGACGTGGCGGCTCCAGTCTTCCAGGATGTCATCCTTGGCCAGCGCGACGACGGTGAAGATGGGATAGGCCTCGCCTTGCTGGAAGCAACTGATGCGCTCCACGCCATCGCGCTCGGAACGCATCGCGAAGGAGCCCCGCCGGGCCTGTTCCATATGCTTGCGCAGGGCCTCCGACATGGCCGGGCTGCGGTCGGTCATGTCCGCCAGCAGTGGACGACGCAGGATCAGCGAGCCCCCGGTCAGACCGAACAGGATGACGCCATGAGGGCCGATGTTGAATTGTTCGTAGTAGCGCTGAAAATACGCCAGGTCGATCTCTGCCACGATGACCCCGGCAAAGCTGCCATCGACGTGATTGATGCGGCGGCTGACGGTGAGGGTGCGCTGACCGGTGACGTGGCTGCGCATGGGCTGGCCGATGAAGGGGCGGTCGCTGCGGCGGTGCTGGTGGTACTGGAAATAGTCATCCTGCACCGGCGAGCCCGTTTGCACCATGCGTTGCTGCGAGCTGGCCACGGTGCGGCCCTGTTCGTCCACCACGGTCAGTTGCGCCAGTTGCGGCAGGCTGGCCACGCTGCGGATCATGAAGTCGTGGGTGCGGATGCGGGCGCTGGCGCTGCGGTCTTCGTGGTCCAGGTGTTCCTGCACGGTTTCCAGGACGATGTCGGCTTCCTTGATGGACTGCTCGGCATGCTGGATCAGCGCCAGCGCCACGTTGGAGGCATCGGTGGTCGATTCGGACAGGGCCACTTCGCGGGCGCGCCAGGCCGTCCAGGCTTCCAGCAGCAGGATCACAACGCAGACGACGACCACGAACAGCAGTGCTGTGCGCGATGTATGTGTCTTGCCGTGTTGTGCCATGTTGATGTCCCCGAAAGCGCACTTGACCCCAGTGCGCATTCTTCCCAATCGGCATCCGGCTGTCTATCAGGGAAAGCCTGAAACGTGCCGCTATTGCCCTGTTGCAAGCCCTCGGGGCGGGCTGTGGACGGGCTCAGTCGTAACGGCGGTTGAACAGGATGTTGAGGCCATTGATGGTACCCGCGCGGGCCACTACCGACCAGCGCCGCGAAATCTGCCAGGTGGCCTTGGCCACGCTGGCCGCGCCTTGCAGGCTCTGTTCGTAGCCCAGCGTGATTTTTTCGGTGATGGCCTTGCCCAGGTTGACGACCTGGTCATTGGTCAGGCCCGATTCGCTGGAGCCGATGCTGAACTGGTCCAGCCCGATATCCTTGGCGATGCGTTTGCCGCCCATGTTGCCCACCAACGCCAGCGCCTGGCTGCTGGCCGTGCGCTGGCCAATGCTGGAGTTGTCGGTGCCATGGCCGAACATCATCCAGGACAGTTTCTCGTCATCCGGCACATTGGGTTCGGACACCAGCTGCACGCGCGGCTGGTTGGCGTTGCCGGTGACCGAGACGCCGGCCTCGACGTCCTGGTTGCGGCGCATGGCCAGGATGTTGATGTTGGGATTGGCGATGGGCCCCTGGAAGTTGATGATGCCGCGCTCGATGTTGAGCTTGGTGCCAAAGGCTTCGTAGCTGCCTTCGGCCACATTGATGGTGCCGCTGGCGCGCATGGGGGAGAGCGGTTCGCTGCGCACGGCCATCTCGCCGCGCAGGCGCAGGTCCGCGCCGCTGCCGCGGAAGCGGAAGTCATTGCCCAGGTCCACGGCGATATTGATGAAGGGCGCGAACTTGCTGGCCGGCTTTTCGGTGGCGGCTTCCAGCCGCTGCTTCGAAGACGCCTGGCCACCCACCTGGTTCTTGCCGCTGCGGCTGATGATGACCACGTCATCCCCCAGCTTGGGCGCGCTGCTCTTGGGCAGGTCGAACAGGGCGTGGTCTACCGTGAACTTGCCATCCACATGCAACTGTTCGTTGACGTTGCTGATCTTGCCCTGGCCCGAGAGCATCAGGCGGCGGTCGGGACTGGCGAACAGTTCCAGCTGCTCGGCCGTGAGGGTGGCGTTGAGGTCAGGGTTGTCGGCGCCCAGCTGGATCTTGCCGCCGGCGCGCAGGGTCCCCCGGCCGCCATGGAATTCGATCTGGCGCAGGTCGATGACATTGCTGTCCATCACGATGCGCACGATGCCATCCTTCAACTGGATGCCCTGGTCGAACTGCGTCACGGCCAGGTCGTCGCCATTGACCGCGCCCGAGAGCTTGGGCTGGGCCAGCGTGCCGGCCACGTTCAGGTCGGCGCTGAGCTTGCCGTTCAGGCTCACCTGCGGACCGATCAGGTCACCGATGCGCTTGAGTTCAGGCAGCTCCAGGCGCGCGTTCAACGCCAGTGGCGATCCATCGGCCAGGGTCAGCAGCTGGTCGACCCGTTGCAGACCGATCTGTCCGCCCAGCGCCAGGGTGCCGATGCGGCTGGCGTCCACGCGTCCGCTCAGGCGCATCTGCTCGCCCTGGAAATCGCTGCGCAGCTTCAGTTCGGACAGCCCCAGCGTGGCCTCGCCATTGCTGGTGACGAGCCGCAGGTCGCCGGACTGGCGGGCGATCTGGACATAGCCGCGGGCGCTTTCGGCCAGCGAGAAATCCCAGTCGCTGTCGAGCACCAGATCGGTCTTCATCGGCGGCGCGGCGGCGCCCAGTTGTTGCGCCAGTTCCAGCAGCCGGCCGACGTCGAGGGCGCGCACCTCCCCGGCCGAGGCGATACGGCCTTGTCGCCACGACAGATGCCTGAGGTCGAGCGCGGTGCGGTCGATCTCGATGCGGGTGCTGCCGGCCTCTACGGCCTCGGGCGAGGCCTGCAGCGCCAGCGGGTGCAGCATGGCGATGCGCGGGAAGCCGTCGTTGCTGAGCTGGTCGATGCTGCCGTTCCAGCCATACTGGCCGCGGGTCTTTTCGGTGACCTGGCCATGCGCCGCCAAGGTCAGCGCCAGCGGACGGTTGAGCAGCTTGCCGTTGGCTTTCAGGCTCAGGCTGTGCTTGGCGTAGGTGCCATCGAGCTTCACCGCCAATTGCGCCAGCTCGGCCTGCGGCCCGCTGTAGCCATCGCCTTCCAGCGTCAGCGCCAGGCGGTTCTCGGGCGAGGCCACGCCGGCGGCGAGATTGCTGTGGATTTCCGCCTGTCCGGCCAGGTGCTGCAGCTTGTGCGGACCGAAGCCCAGTTGTTCGGCCTGATAGCTGGCCTGCAGGCTGGGGCGCTGGCGCGTGCCGCCAAGCTGGCCGTCCAGGCGCAACAGGCCCGACAGGCCATAGCCCAGGCGCGCCAGCTGGGGCGCATCGATCTTGAGCTTGAGCTTGTCATTGGCCGCGCCAAAGCTGCCGTTCAGATCCAGCGTATTGCCGGCCACCTGCAGATGGGCCTGGCTGGGCAGCAGGCGCATGCCGGCCAGGTCGATGTCGCCGCGTCCGGCCATGGGCAGGTCGCCATAGCTGCTGTCGTGGATGGTAAAGCCCAGCTTGAGCCGCAGTTCCGGCGAGAGCAGGCCGGCGGCGTTGAAGTCCAGGTTGATGCGAGCCGGTATCGCTGCCACGGTCTTGCCACCGCGTCGCGCGCTTGCTGCTGTCGGCGCGGTGACGGTCTGCAGCACGGCGGTCGGATCGAAGTCCACCAGACGGCCTTTGAAGGCATAGTCCATCGCGCCCACGGTCTTCATGCTGCCGGCGGCTTCCAGGCGCGACTTGCCGGCGGTCAGGCTGGCCTCGCGCAACTCCACTGTGTCAGCACGCAGGGTGCTGTCCAGATGCAGCCGCAGGGCGCTGTCTTGCAGCGTCAGCAGGAGCTGCCGGGCATCCGGGCCGAGTGTGGCCTCCACTGGGCCGGACAGGCGCGTGGGGCGAACCTGGTGATGGATCTGGCTGAGATCGAGCTCGCTGACGCGCAGCGCCAGGCGTCCGGCCATCGGCGTGGGCTGGGCGGGGTCCTGGCTGCCGGGCTGGAATTGGCCTGCGCCTTCGATACGGCCATTGCGGGGCAGCCGGATCTCCAGGCGCGTCAGGGCTTGCTGTTGCAGGTCCAGCTGCAGGTCGGCGCTGGCCGAGAGCAGCGGCAGCAGTTGCTGGTCCAGGCTGCCGGGACGGGCGTTGTTGATTTCTATCCGCCCGGCCACTTTCAGCGGCGCGTCGGCCGCCTGTCCGGCTGACGGGGCAAGGTCGGCGCGCACGCTGAGGTCGGCGGCGGGGGCGGTGGCGTGGAAGGCTTGTGGATTGAGATGCTGCAGGTCCACCCGGGCGCGTTTGAGCGGCACCGCGGCAAAGGGGGTGGCGATGATATCGGCGTCGCCCTTGAGCTTGTCGCCGCTGGCCTTGAGGGCCACGCCCAGTTCCTGCAGGGAGCCTGAAAGCTGCGCTGCCAGCTGGTATTGTTCCTTGAACTCGCCATGCTGGTAGACCCCGCCCAGCTCCAGTCCACCGCCGATGTCAAAGGGCGCCTTGCCGTTCAGGTGCACCAGCGCCGTGGCCTGGCCATAGGGTGTGACCAGGCTGTCGAGCACCAGCGTGTGCTGCACACCGTCGGAGCTGCCATGCAGGCGCAGCTTGCTGAGCTCAGTGGTGGACGTACCTTGGGTGAGGCTGAACTTGTCCAGGCTGATCTCGCCGATCTCCAGGGCCAGCGGCAGCGACAGCGAGGCCGGCAGGCTGCTGGGTTCGCTGGGCGAGGGTTGCTGGTTCAATTGCACTGTGCCGGCGCGCAGGTAGGCAAGGCTGAAACGGCGTTTGAGCAGCGACAGGCGCCAGCTGGCATCGAGCCGGTCGATATCGAGGATGCGTTGGCCATCCTGGTAATGCACGGCGCGCAGGTGCAGGCCGTCGGCCACGGTGCCGCCCAGCAACTGGCCGGAGAGCTTGCCTCCCAGCGTCTTGACGGCAGTATTCCAGAGCAGCCGGGCGCCGCTTTCGGTCTGGGTCGCGTAGAGCGCAGCGCCGGCCAGCGCCAGCACCATCACGGCCACGCTTGCGCCGCTCCAGGCGGCGATGCGGCCCGCGCGCCCGCGGCGGCGCGTATCGGGTCTGCCCGCTGGGCCCGAAGGGGGCGTGGAGGACGGCTGGGGCTGGGGTGGGGCTGCTGGCTGGTCGCTCATGCGTGTTGGTCGCTGTCTATCGTTTGTACCGTCGGTTTGTATCGTCGATATCTTTTATATCGTTATATCGCTATATCGTTTTTGGCTTGCTGGCCACGGTGTCCTGCCGGTTCTGGACGCTTGCGCTAGAAAGCGATCCCCAGCGAGATGTGAGGTCGGATCTGGCGTTTCTGGATGCCATAGGCCAGGTCCAGGTTGAGGGTGCCGACCGGACTGCGCCAGCGCGCGCCCGTGCCCACGCCATGATAGAAGGTCTTGTTGCTCCAGTTGTCCGCCGCCGCGCCCATGTCATAGAACACGGCAGCGCCCCAGTTCTCGCTGAACCAGCGCTGGTATTCGGTACTGCCCACGGCCAGGTACTTGGTGGGATAGACGGTGCCGTTCTGCTCATTGCCGATGCTCTGGTAGCTGTAGCCGCGCACCGAATCGTTGCCGCCGGTACGGAACAGCAGTGAGGCCGGCACCGAGCCGGCCCGGCCTGCCGTGAAGACGCCGCCCAGCTCGGCGCGCAAGACCACGATATCGCGCTTGCCGACCGGCACGAACTGCTTGAAGCGTCCATACAGGCGGCTGAAGCTCTGGTCGGTCAGCACCCCCTTGAGGGCCAGGCCGGCTTCCAGCGTCAGGAGGTTGCCGTGGCGGGGGAAAATGGGATTGTCCACATTGCGGCGCGACCAGGCAAAGCCCGGCACCAGCGCGCGGTGCTTGCCCGGGGTGACGATGGTGTTGGCCGGCAGGGTCACGCCGTTTTCCTGCACCAGCTCATCGCGGTAATAGGTCAGCGAATAGGTGGTGTCGTAGTTATCGCTGTTGCGGGCGCGCTTGAGGCCGACCTGCTGGGTGCGCAGGTCGATGCCTTCCAGCGTGGTGCGGTCGTACGCGGTATTGATGCTGTTGACGAAGGCCTTGCTGTCCGGCGGCATGGCCAGCGACAGCAGGCCGTACTGGCGCTTCTGCTCCAGCCGCAGCTGGCTGTCGAAGACATAGGCGCGGTTGAACACGTTGTAATGCGAATAGCGCCCTTCGGCCTGGGCCCCGGTATCGGTGCCATAGCCCACGCCGGTGCGGATGCGCTGGGTGGGGAACTCGGTGACCTGCACCTTCACCGGGGTCTGGTCGGGATGGGCGGGGTCGTCGTCGATGGCAACGATGGCGTTGGAGAAGTAGGGCGTGTTCTGGATCTGCCGTTGCAGCGCCAGGAGCCGGTCCACATCATAGGGCTCGCCTACGATCAGTGGACTGACGTTGCGGATGATCGATTCGGGGTAGCGCCTGGTGCCGGTGATCTGCAGCGCACCCAGGGTAAAGGCCGGACCGCTGTCATAGCGCACGCTCAGATCGGCCTGCTGCGCCTGCGGGGCGATGCGGGCTTCGGAGTCGGCGATGCGGGCGGCGGCGTATTTCTTCTGTTGCAGCGTTGCCAGGCCGGCATTCTTGGCCTTGTCCCAGTCCTGCTGGCGGAAGGGTTCGCCGGGGCTGAGCGACCAGTCGGTGCGCAACTGCGCCACGCGCGCCGCATCCTGGCTGGCGGCGCTGCCGGTGACGCTGATCTCGGCCGATTCGACCAGGGTGCGCGGGCCGGGATCGACGGTGACCGTGATGCGCCGCACGCCGTCCTTGCCGGCGGCGCTCTCTTCGCTGACCTTGGTCACGGGCGTGAAATAGCCTTCGGTGGCGGTCAGGTCGCGCACCTGCTCGCCGGCGGTGTCCATCATGAACTTCAGTTGCTCGTCGCTGATGTCGTCGCGGTCCTGGTAGCGGGACAAGTCAAGGAAGTCCTTGAGCAGCGACTGCACCGGCTTGGGCGCTTCGATATCCACCTGGTAGGCGGCAATAGCGGGTTCTGCGGCGCACCAGAGGAGGGTGATGGCCAGGCTGCGGGTCCATTTCATGGAATCATTGCGTCATTGTGATCGGTTCAGGCGGCCGGCCCGGCGGTGGGCATTCGGGTAGGATGAGGGCTAGGCGGCACGCGCCACCAAGCCTGACCCGTGTGCGCTGCCGATAGTTCCTGGCCACGCCGCGTCGCCGGCGGGTTCTTGCGGGCGCGTCGCAGTCAACGCCGCGCCAGCCGCCTGGGTTGCAAGCGCGTATTGTAATGCGCCGGACGTGCTTGCCGAACCGATGATTGCATTTCAGTCATGCCTCATGGCGCAGATTCAAGGAGAGTAGTGTGAGCAGTGCGAGCAATGTGAGTATTGATGCGTATTCGGAAAAGGCCAGCTGCGAGCGCCTGCTGTGGGTGCATCGCTGGACCGACAAGCTGTTGAGTTTCCGTACCACCCGGCCGGCCGGCTATCGGTTCACGGCCGGCCAGTTCGCGCGCCTGGGCCTGGAGATCGATGGCCAGGTCGTCTCGCGCGCCTATTCGATCACTTCCGCCGAGCATGAAGACGTGCTGGAGTACTACGCCATCATCGTGCCGGGCGGGCAGTTCACCAGCCGCCTGGACGCCTTGCAGCCGGGCGACCCGGTCTGGGTCGAAAAGCTCAGCTACGGCTTCATGACGGCTGACCGCTTCAGCGACGGGCGGCAGCTCTGGATGCTGGCCACCGGCACCGGGCTGGGGCCTTATGTGTCCATCCTGCAGCAGCCGGAAGTCTGGCAGCGCTTCGAGGATCTGGTGCTGGTGCATGGGGTGCGTCAGTGCGCCGAACTGGCCTATGCCGACAAGTTCGCGCAATTGCGCCAGCAGGCCGCCGCCCAAGGCTGGCCAGCGCGCCTGCACAGCTTGCGCTGCGTCACCCGCGAAGAGGTCCTGCCGTCCTCGCCGGGGCTACTGGCCGGACGCATCACCGACCTGTTGCGCGGCGGTCAGCTGGAGCAGGCCGCCGGCCTGTCGCTGACCGTGGATGACGCCCGCGTCATGGCCTGCGGCAATCCCGAGATGGTCACCGAAGTGCGGGAACTGTTGCGGCAGCGCGGCATGAGTCCTTTGCGTCGCGCCGGCGGCGGCCAGTTCGTCACCGAAGACTATTGGTGAGGTGCTCCCCGGCGACGGTTGGCGTAGGATAGGGCTTAACAAAGGTAAATGTCGGACTTGTTGAAAAGAATAGGGCCATATTTTTCGGCTTCCATGAAGAAAGAAGGCAGACTCAAGAAAAGCGGCGATGGTCATATCGAAATAATTCGATTTTTAGGTCATATATCGACGTTTTCTTCCAGTTCTGCGCTGAATTTCTCTATCACGTCTGGATAGATTTTTTTTCGATGCCGTCAGGGTATCGGAGATGGGGGAGCCGACATCGACGCAGCCAAGTCGAGGGCCATTGAGCCGAGGCGATAGAGGGGTGGGCAGCTCCGGCCGACGGCAGCCAACTGTCCGTTAATTGAACCATTTGGGGGTAGCATGAATTTGAAGAAAGTCCTGCACGTGGCCATCGCAGATGACCACCCTATCGTGCTGGGCGCGTTACGCAATGAGCTGGCTCGCTTGCCTGAGATCCGCATCGATCTCGAGGTCGATACCGGCGAAGACCTGATCAATGCACTCAAGCGTACACCGTGCGAGATTGTCATCACCGACTTCGCCATGCCCAACGAGGAAAGCGATGAGTCCGATGGTTTTGCACTGGTCAAGCGGATCAAGGCCGAGCATCCATCCACCAAGCTCATCGTCTATACCGCGATGAACAATGGCGCCGTGATCCGCAGGCTGTACCGGATGGGGGTGTTCGCCGTGATCAACAAGCGCGAGAAGCCCGACGAGCTCATCAATGCCTGCCTGGCCACGCAGAGCAGCAAGCAGTTGTACTTTCCCGTTTCGCTGCGAGGCGAACTGGAGATGAGCTGGGCCCAGGGGGACGGTTTCGCCGCCACCCGCGAGCTGACCCAGAGCGAGCTGGAAGTGGTGCGCCTGTTCGTGGAAGGGCAGTCGCTGGGCGAGATCTGCGTACGCCTCTCGCGCACGCCCAGCACCATCAGCACCCACAAGAACAATGCCATGCGCAAGCTGGGGCTGAGCTCCGATGCCGAGCTGATCAAGTATGCCTTCTCGACGGGCATGATCAACTGAGCGCAAGAAGGGGGGCGGCGAGTCGGCCCCCGCTTGGTGGTTCGCGCTCGGCTAGTCGTTGGCTACCCGGACTGGATCACGTTCCTTGAGCCACAGACCAAATTCCTTCATCACCTTGACGACAGGCTCCAGGCGCTTGCCGTCTTCGGTGACTTCATATTCCACCCTGACAGGCGAGGTCGGATACACCGTGCGTTTTACCAGGCCAGCATTTTCGAGCGCACGCAGATCCAGGGTCAGCATCCTTTGGGAAATGCCCGGCACATCGCGCCGCAGATCGTTGAACCGCTTCGGGCCTTCCAGGAGATAGGAGACCAGCAACAGCCGCCAACGCCCGCCCAGCAAGCGCATCGACTCTTCGACGGAGCAACCGCTCATGTTTTCTTTCATGACATCTCCAGCGACGGCCAGGATCAAGCGAGTACAAAACGTATGAAAATCTACAAATTTCGGTATAAAAAATGTACCTAGACGACATTATAGTGCCTTCTATATTTTCTATACCGAATCATTAAAATAGTTCGAATCGTCTCAACCCGGAAGGGGAAGCCTCCTCAACGTTATCTGGAGATTGTCTATGAAGCTTTATTACATCCCGGCCGCCTGTTCGCTGTCGCCGCACATCGTCATCAACGAACTGGGGCTGGACGTCGAACTCGTGAAGGTGGACTACAAGACCCACCAGACCGAAGACGGTCGCGACTTCCGCACGCTCAGCCCGTTCGGTTACGTGCCGTTGCTGGAACTGAAGGATGGCACCTTGCTGCGCGAGGGCCCGGCCATTGTCCAGTATCTGGCCGACCTGAAGCCGGACGCCAAGCTCGCCCCGGCCAACGGCACCCTTGAGCGCTACCGCTTGCAGGAGTGGTTGAGTTTCCTGACGTCGGAAATTCACAAAGGCTTCATTCCGCTGCTCTATGCGCGATTGTCCGGCGCCTACGGCCTGGAGACGGTCAAGCCGAAGCTGGAGCAGCGCTACGCCTGGCTCGATGAGCAATTGGCGGGTCGCGACTACCTGATGGGGGACTACACGGTGGCCGACGCCTACCTGTACGCCCTCACGCAATGGGGGCAGGCCGAATGGCTGGTGCCGACCTACCAGGCCAACATCCATTTCGACGGACTGGTCAATCTCAAGGCCTGGTATCTCCGCATGCGTGAGCGGCCCGCCGTACGCAAGGCGCTCGATGCGGAGGAATTGAAGTAAATCCTTGGAGCGGGCGGAGGGGGCGAGGTGGAGTGTTGGCGGTGCGCGCATCTGCCAATTGGATTTCCTTCCTCGCCCCCTGTTTAAAGTAAAGGCAGCAGAGCAGGAGGCCCCAGGAAGACGCGCAAAAACAAAAAGCCCGGTCGCAAGGACCGGGCTTTTCATTTGATTCTTTGGGGTGGCTGATGGGACTCGAACCCACGACGACAGGAATCACAATCCTGGACTCTACCAACTGAGCTACAGCCACCGTCGACTGTCAGACAGACTTAAGTCCGTCATCAAGTAAGCAAAAGATTATACAAAGACTTGCAGAGAATGGCAACAAAATTTCGATGCAAACAAGAAAGTCCCTCTGGCACGGCCTTCCCGGCAGCCTCAACCACCGCCTTGCGGCTGCAGCGCCTGTACCGGCGGATCGAGCTTGAGCAAACCTCGGAAGGCGTTTTCCAGCGTGGATCGGCTGGCGGTCGTAAAGCCGGCCAGCGAGCCGCTCGCGGCCCCGGTCTGCAATTGTCCTGCTTCCAGCAGGCGCTGCAATTGCCGGGTGACCGCCTGTCCGGTATCGATGATGTCCGGCGTTTCGCCCACCAGGCTTTTGCAGACGCTTTCGATGGCGGGCCGCACGAAGGGGTAGTGGGTACAGCCCAGCACCAGCGTATCGGCGCCCTGTTCCAGCAGCGGCGCCAGATAGCGCTCCAGCAGTTGCACCGTGGCCGGGGAATGCAGTTCGCCTTTCTCGATCAGGTCCACCAGGCCCACGCAGGCCTGGGGCAGGTAGCGCACCTGGTATTGCGCTTGCATCTGCGCCTGCAGCAGCGCAAAGCGCTGGCTGGCCAGCGTGCTGCGCGTGGCCAGCACACCGACGGTGCGGCTGCGGGTCAACTGCGCGGCAGGTTTCAGTCCCGGCTCGATGCCCACCACCAGCAGTTGCGGCCAGCGTGTGCGGATGGCCTGGATCGCGGCTGCGGTAGCGGTATTGCAGGCCACCACCAGCGCCTTGACCCGCTGTTCCAGCAGGAAGGAGGCGATGGCCAGCGAGCGCTCGACGATCTGCGCTTCGGTCTTGTCGCCATAGGGCGCATAGCCTGAGTCGGCGAAGTAGAGCAGCTGTTCCCGGGGCAGGGCGGCATGGATATGCCGCAGCACCGACAGGCCGCCGATGCCGGAATCGAAAATGCCGATCGCGGCATCTGCTGCGGTCGGCATGGGGCTGCTGCTGTCGGACCTCACTGCAGAAGGCGTACGGAGCTGCTTGACGGCTTCATCCATGGTGCTGCGTAGGCTCCTGCGGTGAGTCGGCCTGGATCAGGCCGTGGTGACGGGGATCTTGGACAGGGACACGCTCTGGGCGATCTTTTCCTTCCATTCGGCCGGCCCGGTGTTGTGCACCGAGACGCCATTGGCGTCCACTGCCACGGTCACGGGCATGTCCTTGACGTCGAACTCGTAGATCGCTTCCATGCCCAGGTCGGCAAAGCCCAGCACCTTGGCCGACTTGATCGCCTTGGAGACCAGGTAGGCCGAACCACCGACGGCCATCAGGTAGGCCGACTTGTGCTTCTTGATCGCCTCGATGGCGGCCGGGCCGCGCTCGGACTTGCCGATCATGGAGATCAGGCCGGTCTGTTCCAGCATCATGTCGGTGAACTTGTCCATGCGGGTCGCCGTGGTCGGGCCAGCCGGGCCCACCACTTCGTCGCGCACCGGATCGACCGGGCCGACGTAGTAGATCACGCGGTTGGTGAAGTCCACCGGCAGCTTCTCGCCCTTGGCCAGCATGTCCTGGATGCGCTTGTGGGCGGCATCGCGGCCGGTCAGCATCTTGCCGTTCAAGAGCAGGGTCTGGCCCGGCTTCCAGGAGGCGACTTCTTCCTTGGTCAGGGTGTCCAGGTTGACGCGCTTGGACTTCTCGGTGTCGGCCACCCAGTGCACTTCCGGCCAATCCGACAGCGACGGCGGTTCCATGTAGGCCGGGCCGGAACCATCCAGCACGAAGTGGCCGTGACGGGTCGCGGCACAGTTGGGGATCATCGCCACCGGCTTGGAGGCCGCATGGGTCGGATGCATCATGATCTTCACGTCCAGCACGGTGGTCAGGCCGCCCAGGCCCTGTGCGCCGATGCCCAGGGCATTGACCTTCTCATAGAGCTCGATACGCAGTTCCTCGGTCTTGTTCTGCGGGCCGCGCTTCAAGAGCTCGTACATGTCGATGTCTTCCATCAGCACTTCCTTGGCCATCAGCATGGCCTTCTCGGCCGTGCCGCCGATACCGATGCCCAGCATGCCCGGCGGGCACCAGCCGGCGCCCATGGTGGGCACGGTCTTCAGGACCCAGTCCACCAGGTTGTCGGAGGGGTTCAACATGACGAACTTGGTCTTGTTCTCGGAGCCGCCGCCCTTGGCCGCGATCTGCACGTCCACGGTATTGCCCGGCACCAGTTCCATGTGGATCACGGCCGGGGTGTTGTCCTTGGTGTTCTTGCGCTCGAACTGCGGGTCGGCCACGATGGAGGCGCGCAGCACGTTGTCCGGGTGCGAGTAGCCACGGCGCACGCCTTCGTTGACGGCGTCGGCGATCGAGCCCGAGAAGCCTTCGAAGCGCACGCCCATGCCGATCTTCAGGAAGACGTTGACGATGCCGGTGTCCTGGCAGATCGGACGCTTGCCCTCGGCGCACATGCGCGAGTTGGTCAGGATCTGGGCGATGGCGTCCTTGGCGGCCGGGCTCTGCTCGGTCTCGTAGGCGCGGGCCAGATGTTGGATGTAGTCGGCCGGGTGGTAGTAGCTGATGTACTGCAGCGCAGCGGCTACGGATTCGATGAGATCGTCTTGCTTGATGATGGTCATGGCTGGTTCTCTCGGGTTTGGATGAGGCGGGATCGGTACTTAATGCTTCTCTGAGGGCTTGTCGGAAGGTTCGTCGCCGTGCGCGCCGGGATGGATCATCAGGCGGTCGCAATAGGCAATGGCCATGGCCGAGAACAGGAAGGCGATATGGATGCCGGTCTGCGCGATGAGCGTCTTGGCGTCGTACAGGTTGGCGTTGATGAAGGTCTTGAGCAGATGGATCGAGGAGATGCCGATGATGGCCGTGGCCAGCTTGACCTTGAGCACCGAGGCATTCACATGCGAGAGCCATTCGGGCTGGTCGGGGTGGCCTTCCAGGTTCATGCGCGAGACGAAGGTTTCGTAGCCGCCCACGATGACCATGATCAGCAGGTTGGAAATCATCACCACGTCGATCAGCGCCAGCACCACCAGCATGATGGTCTGTTCATTGAGCTTTTCAGGACGGATCGCGCCCGGAATGGCCACGGCATCCAGGATGTGATCCAGCGAACTGGCGTTGCCCATGGCCGCGCCGATCAGATCCACCAGCTCCACCCAGAAGTGGTAGACGTAGACGCATTGCGCCAGGATCAGGCCCAGGTACAGCGGCAACTGCAGCCAGCGGCTCATGAAAATCAGGTTGGGCAGGATGCCGATCTTGCGGGGAGGCTTGGGGGCCTGGGGCGACGGGGTTTTCATGGGTCTCTGGAGTACGCTTGATTCTGCCGGATGGGAGCGAGATCCGATTCTGCTGCCGCGCAAAAGCGCAACGGCAAGCCGCGGATTTGGGGGCGTATTTTACACGCCCTTGGCCACAATCCGGCGAGCTCCCTTCATCCTGTGCCAGATCAAATGTGAGCAGATCCGTGCCTGCGGGAAACACGATGCTGTGCCAAAATGCATAAATGTTGTCCTGAACATAAGGGGGATATGAAGGTCTTCTTCAATGAAGCCCTTGTGGCAAGACCCGCCCAGCCCTGATGCAAGCGGCCTCCCGTGCTGGAAGGGCGCTGCTTGTGTAAGGACTGAGTAAGTGAAACGGCCTATGTTTTGCGGAAAGCAAAAACAAACCTACTGGAGACTACCGTGGCAGACATCGAGACATTCAAGCAAGAGAACCGCGTTTTCGCACCCCCGGCCGAGCTGGTCAAGCACGCCGCCATTTCCGGCATGGACGCCTACCATGCCCTGAACGCCGAATTCGCCAAGGACTACGAAGGCACCTGGGCCAGACTGGCCAAGGACAACCTGAAGTGGCACAAGCCCTTCACCCAGACCCTGGATGAATCCAACGCGCCGTTCTACAAGTGGTTCGCCGACGGCCAGGTGAACGTCTCGTACAACTGCCTGGACGTCAACCTGGAAAACGGCAATGCCGACAAGACCGCCGTCATCTTCGAATCCGATGACGGCAAGGTCACGCGCGTGTCCTATCGCGAGCTGCACCAGAAGGTCTGCCAGTTCGCCAATGGCCTCAAGTCGCTGGGCATCAAGAAGGGTGATCGCGTGGTCATCTACATGCCCATGTCGGTCGAAGGCGTGGCCGCGATGCAGGCCTGCGCCCGCATCGGCGCGACCCATTCGGTGGTCTTCGGCGGCTTCTCCGCCAAATCCCTGCACGAGCGCGTCATCGACGCCGGCGCGGTCGCCGTGCTGACGGCCGACTACCAGGTGCGCGGCGGCAAGCAGCTGCCCTTGAAATCCATCGTCGACGAAGCCCTCGACATGGGCGGTTGCGACACCTTGAAGCATGTGGTCGTCTACAAGCGCGCCGGCGCCGAGATCAACTGGGTCGAAGGCCGTGACCTGTGGCTCTCCGACGTCGTGGCCAACCAGTCCGACACCTGCGAGCCGGAATGGGTCGACGCCGAGCATCCCCTGTTCATCCTCTACACCTCCGGTTCCACCGGCAAGCCCAAGGGCGTGCAGCACGCTTCGGCGGGTTACCTGCTGTGGGCGGTGCTGACCATGAAGTGGACCTTCGACATCAAGCCCGACGATGTCTACTGGTGTACCGCCGACATCGGCTGGATCACCGGTCACACCTACATCGCCTATGGCCCGCTGGCCGTGGGCGCGACCCAGATCGTCTTCGAAGGCGTGCCGACCTATCCGAACGCGGGCCGCTTCTGGGACATGGTGGCGCGTCACAAGGCCACCATCTTCTACACCGCGCCTACCGCGATCCGTTCGCTGATCAAGGCTGCCGATGCGGATGAGAAGGTCCATCCCAAGCAATACGACCTGTCCTCGCTGCGCATCCTCGGTTCGGTGGGCGAGCCCATCAATCCGGAAGCCTGGATGTGGTACTACAAGAACGTCGGCCACGAGAACTGCCCCATCGTCGACACCTTCTGGCAGACCGAGACCGGTGGCCACATGATCTCGCCGCTGCCGGGCGCCACGCCCCAGGTGCCGGGCTCCTGCACGCTGCCGCTGCCGGGCATCACGGCGGCCATCGTCGACGAGACCGGCAATGACATCCCCAACGGCAATGGCGGCATCCTGGTGGTCAAGCGTCCGTGGCCGTCGATGATCCGTACCATCTGGAACGATCCCGAGCGCTTCAAGAAGAGCTACTTCCCCGAAGAGCTGGGCGGCAAGATCTATCTGGCGGGCGACGGCGCGGTGCGCAACAAGGAAACCGGCTACTTCACCATCACCGGCCGCATCGACGATGTGTTGAACGTCTCCGGCCACCGCATGGGCACCATGGAAATCGAATCGGCGCTGGTGGCCAACAGCATCGTGGCCGAAGCCGCCGTGGTCGGCAAGCCCGATGAAACGACCGGCGAATCGATCTGCGCCTTCGTGGTGCTCAAGCGCCCGCGTCCCACCGGTGACGAAGCCAAGCAGATCGCCAAGGAATTGCGTGACTGGGTCGCCAAGGAAATCGGCCCCATCGCCAAGCCCAAGGAAATCCGCTTTGGTGACAACCTGCCCAAGACCCGTTCCGGCAAGATCATGCGCCGCCTGCTGCGCGTGCTGGCCAAGGGCGAGGCGATCACGCAGGACGTTTCCACACTGGAAAACCCGGCTATCCTGGATCAGTTGAAGGAAGCGCAGTAACAAGCTTGGTCCAGCCGCCCAAGCCGCCGCAAGGCGCTTGCAGGTGAGCCGGCAGGGCAGGGCGTTGCAAGATGGACGCCGGCCCTGCCGGTTTTTTCATGGTCTTTTTGAAAAATTTGCAGAAAAGACTTGGTTTCGTTGAGAAGCTTGCTATAATGCATGGCTTCGCTGAACGCGAACCCGAATCCAGGAGAGGTGGATGAGTGGTTTAAGTCGCACGCCTGGAAAGCGTGTATAGGTTCATAGCCTATCGGGGGTTCGAATCCCCCCCTCTCCGCCAAACACAAATGCGTAAGTCCTTGATTATCAAGGCTTACGCATTTTTTTTGGCCATATCTCATGAGGATAGATAGGCTGACGTTGGTTTTGAAATGAGGGATTTTTTGCCAGCATTTTTCAGTGTGTCTTGGAACTTTGCTTGGCTACGATGCAATTAAGTAAAAGACGAGGGGGGCATTGTTGAAAAAGATCTCTAGTAGGCGTGCGACTTGGTTGGATCGTCACAATAGACGGACTATCGCAAAATTCCAAAGAGTCCGGCGCAGGCTCTACAAAATGCGGAATCGAAGGGAGCCTGACTGGGCGGTTTGGCATGCGCCTGCGGTTTTCACTCTGATGAGCGGCGGCAGGGAGAAATTGCTCAAGCAAATTCGTGCGTTAAGGAGACTCGTTTCCGAAGCGAAAGGACCTCTTCGCCTCGACTTTTCATCGACGTCAAAGCTGCACTCTGGAGCGATGTTGTTGTTTTCTGCAGAATTGCGGCGGCTTTTTAAGCACTTCCCTGCCGTTGCGCACTCTATAAGATGCAACGTCAGCAAAGTGCCGAAGGTGCAACAGGTTTTCAAGCAAATCGGGCTTTTAAAACTCCTCCGACGGTCTTCGTGGATCCAGCCTACTGACTCTGATGTTGTTCACTGGAAATTTACTCACGGGAACAAGGTAGAGGGTGTTAAGTTCGAAGAGGTGCTTGGTGAGCTGACTTCGAAAATCGAAGACCAAGTTCAAACTGAGCTATATGAAGGCTTTATCGAGGCCATGAATAACGTCCTTCACCACGCGTATATCGGTATAAGGCAGGATGGCCTAAATGTTCGCGATGACAACGAATGGTGGATGTTTAGCCAGCAAAAAGATGACAAAATCACTGTGGTATTTTGTGACTTAGGGTTGGGAATACCGACAACTCTGCCAGTAAAAAAAGAGGCCCTTTGGAAAAGGCTGGTCAGCCTCAATTTAACTAGCGACGCAGACGTGATTGAACATGCTCTGGAAGACAGCGTGACCCGAACGCGCAAGGAAGAGCGCGGAAAGGGGCTGAAGCAGTTGGTGGACGTTGTCAGTCAAACAGCTATTGGAGAAGTGGCAATTTTTAGCAATCGTGGCGCGCTGTTTTACAAAGTTGGCGGCGTCATAAAAAAGCAGAACTACAGTGATAGTATATTCGGCACATTGATCCATTGGACCATTCCGGTCCTAAGGACGAATGGAGTTTCGGCATCATGAGAACCATAAGCATCGCTAAACAATTTTCTCGTCACCCGGGCGGCAGATATAAAAAGGATGGCCCCTATAGCGGCGAAGAATTTAGAGCAGATCATTTAGTTCCAGCTCTCGAAGAAGGTGAGATAGTAATGATCGAAATGGATGGCGTTCGTGGCTATGGTTCGTCTTTTCTAGAAGAAGCCTTTGGCGGACTAATTCGCTTGGGATATCAACGAGATTTTCTAAAGTCTCATCTTTACTTCACCACTTCGAAACCGAGTCTTAAAGTAGAAGTTGAAGAATATATTAATGATGCCAGCGTCCGCGCGGCCAATAATGTGAAGTGAGGCTGCCATAAGCGACAATAGCTCAGCCGCTATCACTATTTTGGGATGGCTTCTCGTCGTTGTGGGATGGTTGGCTAACCATTGGCTCAGTGAAATTAGGGACCGCCGTAAGGAGGTGCGAGGTCAACTCGACGCTTTACTCGAATCTCTAGACGAATTGCGAGACGATGCGCTGCAATTCCATATGGGTAAGGAATACGATCAGCCTAAAGCTGATTCCGTTTTGATGGCCCTTCGCAAGATCGAGGGCGCGGCTCTTCGGGCGGCCATAGTTGAAGAAACTACCGTAGCAGTAGGGGTGAAAAAAATCCGCCAAGCTATAACCCTTGAAAATTTTGAAGTAGCTGTTTTCGCCACCCAGAACTACTCTGATCAGATAATTACTAAAATTCAACTGGCTGTCGAAGACTTTTCCGGCGCATTCGAGGCTGCTTACAGCAGAAAATATCCTAATCGTTTTCCATACTATTCAAGACGTTAGACGTGAGTTGTCTCCCCCAAAAAAGCTTGGATTGATACGCAACTTTTTGGGAGGCCTTCAAACAGGGGCCCTTTTTATTTTTGCAATTCCGCGCTACAAAGTCTATTTGGCAGACTCAGGCTGAGCATTATTTTCCGCCGGCGTGCCAGGCGCAGTAGTCGGCGCTGCGGCGTCAGGGTTGTGTATCTTCCGGGGGGCTTCCCTCGGTTCCCCCTGACGCGGCTGCTTTTTCTTCGCGGCCTCCTTGCCGTTCCCGGTAGGCGGCTCCTGGGTTCCGGAGTTGCCGGTCGCAGCCCGGTTATCGCCCGTGGGGCCGCGTTGCTCGAACGGTTGAGCCACTGCTACGGCCGAGATGCCTGCAAGTAAGAATGCAAGGCCATATTCTCGAGTCAGTTTCATCAGGTTCTCCTGGCGCTTGCCCTTGTTGCTGCGAAACCTTCTACCCATGAATAGCGGTAGCACGTTTGCAGCAGGGCGCTGTGGTGGAAGGGAAGAGCTACTCGACGCGGCCTTCATTGGGGCCTGGATCACTTGGCGCAGAGGCCGGGCTCTTTTCCACCAGTACGCCACCTCGTCCAACGCGCTGTATCCCGGCTGGTGCATTGAGCGGCGGCTGTCCTCCGAGGGTTCCCTCGTGGCCCTGCGCTTCCTTTTCATAATGGGTTTCGGTGGGGCCTTCCTTGGGGCGCAGCGGTTGATCGCGATCGATGTCATGCGCATGCTGGCGCTGGTCGTGGGACTGATCCTGGCTCATAGCGGTCTCCTTAAAGCATACAAGGTAGCCGCATCGCAGCGCAGACGTTATCAGACGGCCTCTCGCATTGTCGTCGGCCAGGCGCTGACAAGACCCGGCCAGTCCTTGCCGGGCTAGGGCAGATCCTGCAGCGCCCGTTCGCGCACTTTCTGCATGGCGCTCATCAATGCCTCGCGCTCGGTCTTGCTGAGCGCTTCCAGCAGGAAGGCCTCGCGCTGTTCCACCATCGGCACGATCTTGCGATACAGCTTGCGCGCCTGCGCGGTCGGCTTGACAATGCGGGCCCGGGCGTCGTGCGGGCTGGGCTCGCGCACGATCAGTCCGGCCTCTTCCATGCGCGCCAGGGCGCGGCTGACCTGCATCTTGTCCAGCGAGGCGTGCGGCCCCAGGTCGCTGCCCTGCATCTGGCCCTGCTCGGCCAGCGCCGCCAGGATGCGCCATTCGTCACGGGTCAGGCCGAAACGGTCGGCATAGACCGTGGCCACCGAGCGGCTCACCGCTTCGGCCAGCTGCGCCAGCTGGTAGGGAAAGAAGTCCTGTAGTTTCATGCGGACATGGTAACAGACGTTACCAAAACACGACATCCAGTGCCGGCTTGATGCACATCAAGAACGATAACTTTGAAGCGCTTCATCTCGTCATCGACGCATTGACCATGCCGTGGCTCACTCCATATAGTAACAAATGTTACTAATTAGGCCGCATCCGGCCATGGAGACCAATGATGAACATCGAACGCATCCACCACGTGGCCTACCGCTGCAAGGACGCCAGGCAGACCGTCGAGTGGTATGGCAAGTACCTCAACATGGGCTTTATCCTGGCCATCGCCGAAGACCAGGTCCCGTCGACGCGGCAGGCCGATCCCTACATGCACGTCTTCCTGGATGCCGGGCAGGGCAATGTGCTGGCCTTCTTCGAGATTCCCAATTCGCCGCCCATGGGGCGCGACGCCAATACCCCGGCCTGGGTCCAGCACCTGGCCTTCAAGGTCGATAGCGAAGCCACCCTCAAGGAGGTGATGCAGCGCCTGCAGGCCGATGGCATCGAGGTGGTCGGGGTCACCGATCACACCATCTTCAAATCCATCTATTTCTTCGATCCCAACGGGCATCGCATCGAATTGGCCGCCGACTGCGGTACGCCGGAACAGATGCAGCGTCTGGACGAGGTCAAGTGGGCCATGCTGGAAGAGTGGTCGCGCACGCGTCGCGCGCCCAAGCATGCGGCCTGGATGCATGAGCAGGAATTCGCCGCGCCGACCCACTGAGACTGCCTTCCCCGGGCGCCTTCGCCCATCTATTTCCCCTACAAGAATGAACAGGAGACACGCATGCACAGCACCTATACCTATCCCCGTTTTGCCTACCGGCAGTCCGACGAACAACGTGAGGCCAGGCCGTCTCGCCATCCCGTGGTGGTGATCGGCGCCGGTCCCATCGGCCTGACGGCGGCGCTGGAATGCGCCGCGCGCGGCTTGCCGGTGGTGGTGCTGGATGACAATGACACGGTGAGCATCGGCTCGCGGGCGGTCTGCTACGCCAAGCGCCCGCTGGAAATCTGGGATCGCCTGGGCGTGGCCCCACGCATGGTCGAGAAGGGGGTGAGCTGGAAGCTGGGCAAGGTGTTCTTCGAGGAGCGCGAGGTCTACCGCTTCGATCTATTACCCGAGCATGCGCACAAGATGCCGGCCATGATCAACCTGCAGCAGTATTACCTGGAGCAGTACCTGGTCGAGGCCTGCCAGGCCCAGCCGCTGATCGACCTGCGCTGGAAGCACAAGATGATCAGCCTGCACCAGGACGATACCCACGCCACGCTGGACGTGGAAACGCCCGATGGCATCTTCCGCATGGAGGCCGACTGGGTGATCGCCTGCGATGGGGCCAACAGCGATACGCGCAAGATGGTGGGCGCGGAGTTCAGCGGCCAGTTCTTCCAGGACCGCTTCCTCATCGCCGACGTCATCATGAAGGCGGATTTCCCGGCCGAGCGCTGGTTCTGGTTCGATCCGCCTTTCCATCGCGGCCAGAGCGTGCTGCTGCACAAGCAGTGCGACAACGTCTGGCGCATCGATTTCCAGCTGGGCTGGGAGGCCGATCCGGAAGAAGAGAAGAAGCCCGAGAAGGTCATCCCACGCATCCAGGCCATGCTGGGCAAGGAGGTGGAGTTCGAACTGGAGTGGGTCTCGGTGTATCAGTTCGCTTGTCGCCGCATCGACAAGATGCGCTACCAGCGCGTGCTCTTTGCCGGCGACGCGGCCCACCAGGTCTCGCCCTTCGGTGCGCGCGGCGCCAATACCGGCGTGCAGGATATCGACAACCTGGTCTGGAAGCTCAAGCTGGTCATCGACGGCAAGGCTCCGCCCAGCTTCATCGACAGCTATCACGAGGAACGCGCCTGGGCCGCCGACGACAACCTGCGCCAGTCCACCCGCTCCACCGATTTCATCACGCCCAAGAGCCGCGCCAGCAAGGCCTTGCGCGACGCTGTGCTGGGCCTGGCCGAGACCGAGGAATTCGCGCGCACGCTGGTCAATAGCGGACGCCTGTCCACGCCCACGTCCTATGTGCATTCGCCGCTCAATACCGCCGATGCGGCGCTCTTCGGTGGCCGCATGGCGCCCGGCACCGTCTGCGCCGATGCTCCGGTCTTGCGGGAGGGGCAGCCGGGATGGCTGCTGGAGTCGCTGGGGGCGGGCTTTGTCGTCCTGTTCTTCGGGGCGAGTGCGCCGCAGGCGGTGATCGAGGCAGCGGGCATCAGCGCCAGGGTGGTGACGGTGGGTGCGCCGGGCTCGGGTGCGGAACTGATTGACCGCGAAGGATTGGCTGCCTTGCGTTATGCCGCCAGTGAGGGATGCGTCTATCTGGTCCGGCCAGACCAGCATGTGGCGGCGCGCTGGAATCGTTTCCATTCGGATGACATCGCAGCCGCCCTGGCGCGCTGCGTCGGCCAGGAGATGCCGCTGGCGGCCTGAACGCGCCGGCTGCCAGCCGTCCGCGCACCCGGCGGGGCAGGGCGGCGCGGACGCTACATCGGCCCGGGCCGCCGCGCCCGGCGCATCAGCAAGGCTGGCAGGATCAGTAGATATCCATGCCGAAATACTGGCCTACGTCACCCTCGGTCCAGTCCTTGATCACGTTGCGTTCCAGCATGACGCGATATTCGGAGCGGGTGCTGCCATCGGGCAGGCTGAGCACACGGCTTTCCAGCGTATAGACGGTTTCATGAATCCGTGTGCTCATCGAGACATGCTTGAGGATGTTGCCGCTGGCCAGCTCAGGGGGATTGTCGTGGGAAGGCATGTCCATGTTCTCGCTTCCTGTTTATTGCATGTGCGCGCGGCGGGCCAGGATCTTTTCGATCTTTTCCTTGAGCGTGGTGGCGTTGAAGGGTTTGACGATATAGCCATCCGCGCCTTCCTGCGCGGCCATGACGATGTTCTCCTTCTTGGCTTCGGCCGTGATCATCAGCACCGGCAGATGCGACAGCGCAGGTGTGCTGCGGATCTTCTTGAGCAGGGTCAGGCCATCCATCACCGGCATGTTCCAGTCCGTCAGCACGAAGGTGATATTGGAGGCGCCCGATTCCAGGATCTTCAGGGCCGATGAGCCATCGTCTGCTTCCACGATCTTGGTGTATTCGAGTTCCTTGAGCAGGCCGCTGACGATGCGTCGCATCGTCGAAAAATCATCGACCACGAGGAAATGCTGTTCTGTTGCTGCCATGATTGCTTTACCTATTACGTTGTTGCGCCTGCCCTGTTACGCGGGCACGAAGCTCGTCGCGTCGCTTGCAGCCGGGGTATCCGGGCAGGCGCGGTCATGCGGCCACAGGGCGCGCGCAGGTTGGCCATCGTCCAGCGAGGCGCCTGCTATGTCAGAAGGGGGATGGGCTCAGTGCTGCCGCGCCCATTTGCCGTGCGCATTCTTGCTGTATCGCAATGCCAGCGGCTGGGTTCCCCATGTGCTGGAGAGGGCCAGGGCCATCTGGGCGCAGGACGGATTGTCCTTGTCGAGAAGAAGTCGAGGTCGGCGTGGCTGCGCGCCGGCCTCGAGAGCAGCGCCGCGCCAGGCGCAACGGTCTGCGCCGTCAGCGCCAGCAGGCGGGTGAAAGGGGGGCTTGATCATGTTGGTCCGTTACAGTGGGGGGAATGAAAAGGACTATTGAAAAGCTGTCAAAAATGCCATGACGGCCTTAGTTGTTATACCAGAAATCAAGGACGTCAAAAACCAGCGCTTGCAGAGCAATCGCGGCGCTTTTCCTCGGATGGGCAAGGACCGAGATGGGCATAATCCGGCAGGCTGCCCAGGTTCTGTGCGGCGGAAGTTTTACGTGACTGCACTTGACTATTGCTAAAGCTCATCCAGTGCTGGCGGCCCCGCCCGGCATGGCGCAGGGGTGACCGGCATTTCCCCCGCGATACACTGCGGTCCGCCGATCAGGCGGGACTCTTGCCCTCTTTTTCCGGAAGGGCGCGCACCGTGGTCGACTTATCATGAGGGCATACCAGACTGCGCATCGCCGACCAGCGAAAGCGCGGCACCGTGCCCCCCATCCCACGAACCACTCCGGAAAACTCATGAATCCTCTTCGTCGTCTGCGTCTCGGCGCGCGTCTTGCCTGCGGCTTTGCCGCGCTGTTGCTGTTGCTGGTGGTCATCACCGTCATCGGTATCACCCGCATGTCCTCCCTGGACAATACTTCCACGCAACTGAGCGCGCAGATCTATCCCAAGGTCAGCGCGGCCCAGAAGATGCAATACCTGATGATGAATATCGCCCGTTCGGCCCGTAACATCATCATCCTCTCCGACGAAGCCCAGATGGCCAGCAACAAGCAGGGCATCGACAAGGATCTGGCCGAATACGCCCGGTTGCTCGAGCAACTGCGCAGCAGCGCCATGACCGAGGAAGGTCGTCAGATGATCAACGCCGTCGCCGAGGCCAGCAAGAATTACTTCGCCTTCACCAACGACGTCGTCGCCTTGGGTTTGAAGAACCAGAACGAGGAAGGCCAGCGCCTGCTGTTCGGCCCGCGCTACAAGAGCCAGGGTGAATTGCTGGCGCGGCTGACCGAACTGGTGCAGCGTTATGAAGGCCAGATGCAGCAGGCCTCCGCACAGGCCCACGCTACCTATGTGACCTCGGCCACCATCCTGGGTGGTGCGGCTGGCGTGGCCATCTTGCTGGGCCTGCTGGCCGCGCTGGTGATCACCCGCTCCATCACCGTGCCCATGGCCGAGGCCGTGGATGCCGCGCGCAAGGTGGCCAATGGTGATCTCACCAAGGACATCCGCGACAACTCCCCCGACGAAACCGGTGAGCTGCTGGTGGCGCTGCGCGAGATGAACAGCGCCCTGGTCGATATCGTGACCAATGTGCGTACCGGCGCCGATACCATCGCAACGGCCTCGCAGGAAATCGCAGCTGGCAACCAGGACCTGTCGGCGCGCACCGAACATCAGGCCAGCTCGCTGGAAGAAACTGCCTCGTCGATGGAAGAACTGACCTCGACCGTCCAGCAGAACAGCGCCAACGCCCGCCAGGCGGCCGAGATGGCGCAGTCGGCATCGGGTATTGCCGGCCAGGGCGGTGAATTGGTCGGTGACGTGGTGGCGACCATGGACGATATCGACGCCTCCGCCCGCAAGATCGTGGACATCATCGGCGTCATCGATGGCATCGCCTTCCAGACCAACATCCTGGCCCTGAATGCAGCCGTGGAAGCGGCCCGCGCCGGTGAACAGGGACGAGGCTTCGCGGTGGTCGCCACCGAGGTGCGCAGCCTGGCGCAGCGCTCGGCGGCAGCGGCCAAGGAGATCAAGGTCCTGATCGGTGATTCGGTGGAGAAGGTGGATTCGGGCGCGCACCTGGTCAAGAAGGCCGGCCAGACCATGCAGGAGATCGTCAAGAGCGTGGCCCAGGTCAATGCCGTGATCAACCAGATCAGCAATGCCGGCGAAGAGCAGCGCGCCGGCATCGAACAGGTCAATCAGGCCATCACGCAGATGGATGAAGTGACCCAGCAGAACGCCGCCCTGGTCGAACAGGCCGCAGCGGCTTCGCGCGCCATGCAGACCCAGGCCGCAGACCTGGCCGAGAAGGTCAGCATCTTCCGCCTGCCGGCCCAGGCCCGCAGCGCCATGTCCTGATCCGCTGCCCGTAAGGTAGTCGCCCGCAAGCCCGGCCGCCTGGAAACAGGCCGCCGGGCTTGTTGCTGATAGCGGGGAGGGAAGGCAGGATGCGCGCTGGCGCCGTGACGCATCACTGCGCCATCCGTTGACGATGGCGCAGCAGCAGAATCAGTGCGGGAACAGCGGGGGCAGCAGGAGCGGCGGGAACGACGACAACCGCGGGAGCAAACTCAGTCCTGGCCTTTGGCGGCGATATCGATGGCGCGCACGATGGCCACGGCCTTTTCGATCACTTCGGCCTGGCTGGTCACGCGCATGCTTTTCTTGAGATGATGGATGGCGTCGCGGGTCTTTTTGCTCACCGGCACATTGATGTAACCATCGGGTTCGGTGAGGAAACGGGGCGGGGTGACGACGACGGCTTCCTGAATCTTGCTACGTTTGGGCATTAGAGTCTCCCTCATTCATGGGTAGATTGTGACTGCGCGAATATAACTTTTATCTCCAAAAAGTTAGAACACATTTTTTCTATTTTACGCATTTTCTTTGCTGGATCTTATTTGGTGAGAACGAATATCTTCTGATTCGGCAGGATCGCAACAGAAATTTTTTATATTTATTCCCCTGGAAGGGCGTTGGCCGGCGCTGGCAACGGGCGTCAGCGAGAGGCGCGGCGCGAGGGAGATTTGTTAGGTTTTCACTCTATGGGAAAAATATATGCTTGCGCTGTCCTGCAGCATTTCCCTATGAGAAGCGCCATCCTCTTGCATCCTCACCACGTTTGGGCAAGGACGCTTTACTAAATGCCGGCGAGTCGCCGCGTGTGCTCTGGCGCTGCTGGCTGCCGTGCTTGCAGGGCAGCGGCCTGCGCCTCGGGAGGGCGCTCATTCATGATGCGGCGCACCTGCTGGCATAGTCCTTGCAGTCTCGGTAGGCATGATGAGCGGCTGGCAAGCCAGGGGCGACTGAGGCATTTTGTTAGTCCTGACGTTCCGGTGTTGCGGTGTTTCGGTGTTGCAGTATCCCGGTGATGCCAGGTGATGCTTGTCATGTCAGCTTGTCACTCCCTTACCCGACCATTTCTCGACCTCAAGGAATCCGCATGAATTTCATCAAGACCGCAATCGCCGCTTCTCTGGGCCTCATGGCTGTCGCTGTCCACCCGGCCATGGCCGATACCCTGGCTGATATCCAGAAAGCCGGCGTGGTCAAGATCGGCGTGCCGCAAGACTTCGCTCCCTATGGTTCGGTCACCTCCGACCTGCAGCTGCAGGGGCTGGACATCGACGTGGCGCGCCTGGTGGCCAAGGGCATGGGCGTGAAGGCCGAGCTGGTGCCAGTCCCCATTTCCAGCCGCATGGCCTTCCTGCAGACGCACAAGATCGACCTCATCATTTCCACCCTGGGCAAGAACGCCGAGCGCGAAAAAGTCATCGATTTCTCACAGGGCTATGCCCCCTATAACAACAGCGTCTTTGGCGTGGCCGCCATCAAGGTGGCGGGGCCCGCCGACCTGGCCAACCAGACCGTGGGCGTGGCGCGCAGCACCTTCGAGGACCTGATGCTCACCGACAGCGTTCCCAAGAGCACCGTGATCAAGCGTTACGAAGACAACAATGGCCTCATCGCCGCCTATGTCTCGGGGCAGGTGCAACTGGTGGGGACGGGCGACTTCGTGGCGTATGCACTGGCCGAGAAGACGCCTGCCAACAAGCCGCTGCTGAAGTACATCATCAATGTCTCGACCTGCTATGTGGGCATGAACAAGGGCGAGCCCGCGCTCATGGCCAAGGTCAATGAGGCCCTGACCGCGTCCAAGAAGAGCGGTGAACTCAACGGCATCGTCAAGAAGTGGCTCAACGTGCCGCTGCCGGAAAAGATCGCCACCACGTACCAGTGAGCTTCCGGTCAGGAGAGGCAGCGTGCCTCAATCACATCACGTAGACGTGATGTAACGGTTGCGTGATTATCACGTAATCGAGAATGGATGAAAAAAAGCCACGGATCGCTCCGTGGCTTTTCAACATTCGCAGCGCCGTCATACCGGCGCTGTCATGCCAACGACTCAAAAGGCCGGGACGATAGCGCCCTGGTACTTCTCTTCGATGAACTTCTTCACGTCCGGCGAGTTCAGGGCAGCGGCCAGCTTCTTGATGGCCGGGCTGTCCTTGTTGTCTTCGCGCGCCACCAGCAGGTTGGCGTAGGGCGAATTGGCGTCTTCGATGAACAGCGAATCCTTGACCGGGTTCAGCTTGGCTTCCAGCGCATAGTTGGTGTTGATCAGGGCGACATCGACCTGGTTCAGCACGCGCGGCAGGGTAGCCGCTTCCAGGGCGCGGAACTTCAGCTTCTTGGGGTTCTCGACGATGTCCTTCTGGGTCGCGGAGATGTTGGTGTTGTCCTTGAGCTTGATGAGGCCGTTGCGGGCCAGCAGCAGCAGGGCGCGGCCCGAGTTGGACGGATCGTTGGGGATGGCGATGGTGGCGCCATTGGGGATGTCAGCGATCTTCTTGTACTTCTGCGAGTAGGCGGCGAAGGGCTCGACGTGGACCTTGGCGACCGGTACTTCGATATCGTTCTTGTGGCTCTTCTTGAACTGGTCCAGGTAGGGTTGGTGCAGGAAGAAGTTACCGTCCACCTGTTTCTCGTTGGTCTGCGCGGCCGGCTGCACGTAGTCGGTGAAGACCTTCACCTGCAGGTCGATGCCTTCCTTGGCCAGGGCCGGCTTGATGTGTTCCAGGATCTCGGCATGCGGCACCGGGGTGGCGGCGATGACCAGCTTGTCGGCAGCGTGCGCGCCCACGGAGAAGGCCAGGGCGGCGCCAGCGAAGAGGTGAGGGATCAGTTTGCGGATCATGTGTTTCTCCATTCTTGTAGTGACAATCAATTCGACGTCGGTTGACGCATGAGCGGGCTCGTCCTTCATGGGGGCCGAGCCCGGGAACTTGCTTGCGGAACTTACTTGCGGGTAAAGCGCAGCACCAGGCGGTCGCCAAAGAACTGCAACAACTGCACCAGTACCACCAGGATGGCGACCGTGACCACCATCACTTCGGTCTGGAAGCGCTGGTAGCCGTAGCGGATGGCCAGGTCACCCAGGCCGCCGCCGCCGATCACGCCCGACATGGCGGCATAGGACATGAGCGTGATGGCCGTGATGGTCACCGCAGCCAGCAGTCCTGGCAGGGCTTCCGGCAGCAGCGCGCCGAAGATGATCTGGCGGCGTCGCGCGCCCATGGCGGTACAGGCTTCGAGGATGCCGCGATCGATCTCGCGCAGCACGCTTTCGGTCAGGCGCGCAAAGAAGGGCGCGGTGCCGATCACCAGCGGCGGGATGGCGCCGGTCACGCCCAGCGAAGTCCCCACCAGCCACAGCGTGAAGGGGATCAGCATGATCAGCAGGATCAGGAACGGCACCGAGCGCAGCACATTGACCACCAGCGACAGCACCAGGTAGAGGCCGCGCTGCTCCAGCAGCTGGCGACGGTTGGTGAGGAACAGCAGGATGCCCAGGGGCAGTCCCAGCAGCACCGTGAAGAACAGCGAGCCGCCGGTCATGGCCAGGGTTTCCAGGGTGGCGTCGCCCACCTCGCCCCAGTCGATCACCGACAGATCGATCTGGCTGAACAGGGAAGACAGTGCGCTCATGCCAGCACCTCATGCTCGATGTCCGATGTCTGCAGGCGATCGAGCACCTGTGCCAGCGCATCGGCGTCGCCGGAAAACTCCACCAGCAACTGCCCGTAAGGCGTGTCCTTGATGCGCGAGACGGTGCCGCGCACGATGGTGGCCAGGGCCGAGGTGGCCGCAGTCAGTTGCGAGAGGATGGGTTGTGCGGCGATATCGCCGGCATAGGTCAGGCGCACCAGCTTGCCATCGGGACGGCGCTGGTAGAGGCTCTCGCCGGCGTCCCAGGCGTGGCTCTGGGTCAGCAGGGAACGCGTGACCGCATGTTGCGGACGCAGGAATATATCCACCACGCGTCCCTGTTCGGCCACTGCGCCGCCATCCAGCACCGCCACGCGGTCGCAGATGCTGCGGATGACTTCCATCTCGTGGGTGATGAGTACGATGGTCAGGCCCAGCTTGCGGTTGATTTCCAGCAACAGGCGCAGGATGGACTGGGTGGTTTCGGGGTCCAGGGCCGAGGTGGCCTCATCGCAGAGCAAGAGACGCGGGTGGTTGGCCAGGGCGCGGGCAATGCCCACGCGTTGTTTCTGGCCGCCCGACAGTTGCGAGGGATATTGGTCGCGATGCGCATCCAGCCCCACCAGTTGCAGCAGCTCATCGACGCGCGCGGCGCGTTCTTCGCGGCTGTAGCGGCCGGTGATCTTGAGCGGCCAGTCGATGTTCTGCGCCACCGTCTTGGCATTGAGCAGGTTGAAATGCTGGAACACCATGCCCACCCGCTGGCGCAGGCCGAGCAGGGCTTCGTGGCCGAGGCCGGTGATGTCTTCGCCATCGATGAGGACGCGCCCGCTGTCGGGGCGCTCCAGCACGTTGAGGGTGCGGATCAGGGTGCTCTTGCCGGCGCCGGAGCGGCCGATGATGCCGAATACCTCACCCTGGGCGATATCCAGGTTGATGTCGCGCAGCGCGATGATGTCACGCTGGCCGGCACGGTAGGTCTTGTGGAGTTGCTCGATGCGAATCACGATGGTCAGTGTTAAGGGAACTGCGGAAGTCTAACTTTTAGTTATTAGGCGGGAAACGAAAATGAAGTTACTAGCTTATGAGATAAAGGCATGATGATACCCCCTCCCGTCCTCGCCGGCTGGGAGGAAGGAAAGGGGAGGGAGGAGGGGCCAGTCTCAGGCAGCGCTGGCCAGGGCTGCGGTTCTTGCCTGGGAGGCCTGGTAGGCCTCGTGGGCCAGCACTTGCCGCACTGTCGCCACGACGTAATCGATCTCGGCCTCGGTGGTGCCGCGCCCCAGCGAGAAGCGCACGGCATTGCGCGCCACGTCCGGCGAGCGGCCGATGGCCAGCAGCACGAAGGAGGGGGCAGCGGCGGCGGAATTGCAGGCCGAACCGGCCGATACGGCAATGCCCAGCAACTGGCTGCCCAGCGTGCCGTGACGGGTCGGCGGGAAGCTGACATTGAGATTGTGCGGCACGCGCTGGCGGGCGCAGCCATTCAACTGCACGCCGGGCAGATCGGCCAGCCCGGCCCAGAGCCGGTCGCGCAGCGCGCCGATGCGGCGGCTTTCTTCTTCCAGCAGGCGGCCTGCCAGGGCGAAGGCCTCGCCCATGCCGACGATCTGGTGGGTGGCCAGGGTGCCCGAGCGCATGCCGTTTTCATGGCCGCCGCCGTCGATCTGGGCTTCCAGCTTGAGCTGCGGATTGTGGCGCACATAGAGCGCGCCGATTCCCTTGGGACCGTAGACCTTGTGCGCCGAGAAGGACATCAGGTCCACCTTCAGCCGGGTCAGGTCGATGGCGATCTTGCCCGCCGCCTGTACCGCATCGACGTGGAACACCACGTCGTGGGCCGCGCAGATCTCGCCCAGCTCGGCAATGGGCTGGATGACGCCGATCTCGTTGTTCACGTACATCACCGACGCCAGCAGGGTATCGGGCCGCAGCGCGGCGCGCAGCTGTTGCGGCGTGATCAGGCCATCCGCTCCGGGCTGCAGGTAAGTGACCTCGAAGCCCGCCTTTTCCAGGGTATGCATGGTATCGAGCACGGCCTTGTGCTCGGTGGGCACGGTAATGAGGTGATTGCCGCGCCCCTGCGCGCGCAGCGCATAGGCTGCGCCCTTGAGGGCCAGGTTGTTGGATTCGGTCGCGCCGGAGGTCCAGACGATCTCGCCTGGTTGCGCCCCGACCAGGCCCGCCACCTGGGCGCGCGCCTGTTCCACCGCGCGTCGCGCCTCCCAGCCGAAGGGATGGGAGCTGCTGGCGGCATTGCCGAACTTGTCCGTGAGGAAATCGCACATCACCCGCGCCACCTGGGGATCGACCGGCGTGGTCGCGCCATAGTCCAGGTAGATGGGAAAACGAAGATCAGCCGGCGGGCGACAGGGGGCAGGGGCGTTCATGATGCGATCCGGAGAATGAGGTGATACAGGGCGCAGCGGGTACGACAGGCCTACATTACGTCGCTTGCCTTATCTGGAAAACGAATTTGCCGCTATTTGTATATACGGTTTACGTGTTTCTTTCAAGCAATCGATGCAAAGGCGCCGGCGGCAAGGCTTCCCGGCCTTGGCGCTAGCGGCGCATTAGCTTATACAAAATTATTATACTGAAATAGAATACAGACAAACCTATAATTCGAAAAACATATGCAAGCACTTTGATCAAGGAATGCGATTTCGATGGACCTGAACCAGCTGGAAGCCTTTGCAGCGGTAATGACCCTGGGGAGCGTGACCGGCGCCGGGCGCAGCCTGGGCCGTTCGCAGCCGGCGGTCAGCAAGGCCATCGGCGACCTTGAGAGCGAGCTGGGCTATGCCCTGTTCGACCGCAACGGTCCGCGCGTGACGCCCACGGCCAAGGCCTTCCTGCTCTATGAAGAGGTGGAGCGCTCGTTGGTGGGCCTGCGCAGCATCCGCGAACGCGCGCTGGAAATCGCCCGCGAAGAAGTCCATCCGGTCCACCTGGTGGCCACGCCCGCGCTGGCCTCGACCATCGCCCCGGCGGCCCTGCAATTGCTGGCGGCCGATGGGCAGCATGCCTTTCCCGAACATGTCCACCTGCGCAGCGCCTCGGCCGAGCAGGTCGTGCATGCGGTCCTGCATCGCACCGTCAGCCTGGGCCTGACCTCGCTGCCGGTAGCCCATCGCGGGCTGGACCTGCACTGGATCGGCGAAGCGCCCTGTGTGGCCGTGGTGCGCGCCGATCATCCCCTGGCCAGCAAGGACAAGCTGACCCGCGCCGCCCTGCGCGGCCAGCGCGTCATCACCATGTCCAACCGCTATCGCCTGCGCCAGCGCGTGGAACTGGCGCTGGGTGAAGACAGCCAGCTGGATGTGGCCATCGATACCAATACTTCCTTCAACGCCATCATGGCCGCCCGCGCCGGACTGGGGGTGGCGCTGGTGGAGCCGGCCACGGCCTATGGCATGCCCATCGAAGGCATGGTGGTCAAACGCCTGGCGGTGGAGATTCCGTTTTACTTTGGCGTGGTCACGCCCTATGGCAAGCCGGTCGAAGGCGTCACCGAGCGCCTGATCGACGCGGTCGAACAGGCCGCGCGCACGACCTTGCAGGGCTTCGTCAAGCGCGACGCCAGCCTGCATGATGAATTGTTATAAATGATTTCGCAGTAAGCAGTACCGCAGCAGGCAGCAGCGTCAACCGGGAAGGGCGTTGCATCACAAAACCCGAAACCAGACGATCTCAGGCCATGGCCTGTGACGTCTTTTCATGCTTTTGACGAGGCGATATGCAAGACACCGAACCGACCCCAACCGACGCCACTTGCGCCACCTACGCTGCGCCCCCGCAAGGGCTGGCGGCACTGGAGGCGCGCCTGCGCCAGGACCTGCAATGGCTGGCCCTGCCGGGAAAGTCGTGGACGCCGCAGATCGAGCGCGAGGGCGTGCCGGTGCTCGACGTGGCCATCATCGGTGGCGGCCAGGCTGGCATGGCCGCTTCGGTGGCGCTGTCGCACCTGGGCATTCCCAATGTGATCTACGACCAGTCGCCCAAGGACTTCGAAGGCCCCTGGGCCACCACGGCGCGCATGGAAACCCTGCGCTCGCCCAAGACCCTGACCGGCCCGGCGCTGGGCTTCCCGGCGCTGACCTTCCGCGCCTGGTTCGAGGCGCAGTTCGGGCTGGCTGCGTGGGAGGCGCTGGACAAGATCCCGCGCCTGCAATGGATGGATTACCTGCGCTGGTTCCGTCGCGTGATGCAGCTCGATATCCGCAACGAGCATCGCGTGCTGGCCGTGCAGCCGCGTGCCGACGGCATCGTGGCATTGCAATTGCAATCGCCGTCGGGCGCCGCCACCGTGCTGGCGCGCCGCGTGGTGGTGGCGACCGGCCGCGATGGCCTGGGCGGCGCCTATCTGCCGCCGCTGGCCGGGCAACTGCCGCGGGACCGCTGGGCCCATTCCTCCGACCTGTTCGACTATGCCAGCCTCAAGGGCAAGCGCGTGGGCGTGATCGGCGGCGGCGCCTCGGCCATGGATAGCGCCGCGACCGCACTGGAAGAGGGCGCGGCCCGCGTGGACATGCTGATCCGCCGCAAGGACCTGCCGCGCATCAACAAGGGCAAGGGCTCGGGCAGCCCCGGCCTGGTCAATGGTCACCTGCATCTGCCGGATGAATGGAAATGGCGCATCCGCCATTACGTCAATGCGCAGCAGGTGCCGCCGCCCTCGGGCAGCACCCGCCGCGTCTCGCGCTTTGCCAATGCGCGCTTCCTGCTGGGCACGGCGATCGAGTCGGTGCAGATCCAGCCAGATGGCGCGCTGCTGCTGCACACCAATCGCGGCCCGCTGGAGCTGGATTTCCTGTTCTTCTCCACTGGCTTCAAGATCGACTGGAGCCTGCGCCGCGAATTCAGGGACATCGCCCCGCACATCCTCAACTGGAGCGACCGTTACACCCCGCCCGCCGGCGAAGAAGACCAGGAGCTGGCCGACTCGCCCTACCTGGGACCGGTGTTCGAATTCCAGCAAAAGACCCCGGGCAGCCTGCCGGGACTGGAGCGTGTGCATTGCTTCTGCTATCCGGCCGCGGCCAGCCATGGCACCGTCTCCGGCGACATCCCTGCCATCAGCGATGGCGCCTATCGCCTGGCGCAGGGCATTGCCGCGTTGATGTACAGCGAAGATGTGGAATACCACTACCGCAATATCCAGGCCTATGAAGAGCCCGAACTGGAAGGCGACGAGTGGACCGAGTCGCCATGGGAGCTGCCGGCATGAGTGGCGCCATCGCCCGGAGCGTGGTGCAGGCGCTGATGGTGGTGCTGTTGATGACGGTGATCGTCTTCTTCGGCCTGCACATGATCGGCAATCCGGTCGATATCCTGATCGGCCAGGATGTCGACCAGGTCGACCGTCTGCGCATCATCCAGGAGCTGGGGCTGGACCAGCCGGTCTGGCGTCAGTACCTGGCCTTCCTCAATGGCGCGCTGCATGGCAACCTGGGCAACAGCTTCGTCTATAACACCCCGGCCATCCTGCTGATCTTCCAGCGTCTGCCGGCCACCCTCGAGCTGGCCTGTGCGGCGCTGTTGCTGGCCTTGGTGGTGGGCGTGCCGTTGGGTCTCTTCGCGGGCATGAAGCCGGATCATCCCTTCTCGCGCCTGGTCATGACCACCAGCATCTTCGGCTTTTCGCTGCCGACCTTCTGGATCGGCCTGATGCTGATCATGGCCTTTTCGGTCACGCTGGGCTGGCTGCCCTCGGGGGGACGCGGCCAGACCGCTGAACTGTTCGGCGTGCAATGGTCGTGGCTGACGGCCGATGGCTGGCGTCACATGATCTTGCCGGCGATCAATCTGTCCTTGTTCAAGATTTCACTGGTCATTCGCCTCACCCGCGCCAATGTGCGCGAGGTGCTACCGATGGACTTCGTCAAGTTCGCCCGCGCCAAGGGACTCTCGCCTGCGCGCGTGGTGCTGATGTACGTGCTGCGCAATACCCTCATTCCGCTGGTGACGGTGGTGGGGCTGGAGTTTGGCTCCACGATTGCCTTTGCGGTCGTCACAGAAAGCATCTTCGCCTGGCCCGGCGCGGGCAAGCTGATCCTTGACAGCATCAATGCGCTGGATCGCCCGGTGATCGTGGCCTACCTGATGGTGATCGTCTGCATGTTCGTCACCATCAACCTGGTGGTGGATGTGCTCTACAAGTTACTGGACCCGCGCGTGCGGGTGGAGGCCAAGCCATGAGCGCGCCGCAGACCGAAGTGGGCATGACGCAAGAACAGGTGCGCGCCCGCGTGGCCGAGCTGTCGGCCTTCCAGGCCCCGCGCCGCGAATCGCCCTGGCGGCGCGTGATGCGCCACTTCGTGGCCTCGCGCTCGGCCATGCTGGGGCTGGTGATCGTGCTCTTGCTGATCGTCGGTGCCATCGCCGCGCCCTGGATCACCCCACAGAATCCCTATGACCTGATGCAGCTCGATGTGCTCGATGCACGCCTGCATCCCGGCACGCTCAATGGCGCCGGCACCTATACCTATTGGCTGGGTACCGATGGACAAGGTCGCGACCTGGTCTCGGCCATTCTCTATGGCCTGCGCATCAGCGTAGGCATCGGCGTGGGCTCGGCCCTGATCGCTGGCGTGATCGGCACGCTCATCGGCCTCCTGGCTGCGTATGCCGGCGGCAAGCTCGATACGCTGCTCATGCGCTTTGCCGACCTGGTGCTGTCCTTCCCCTCCATCCTGGTGGCGATGCTGATCCTGGCCTATGTGGGCAAGGGCATCTTCAACGTGATGGCCACGCTGGTAGTGCTGGAGTGGGCTTATTACGCCCGTACCGCACGCGGCCAGGCGCTGGTGGAGCGACGCAAGGAATACGTGGAGGCCGCGCGCGGGCTGAACCTGTCGTCCTGGCGCATCATGGTGCGCCACATCCTGCCCAACTGCCTGCCGCCGCTCATCGTCATCGGCACCTTGCAGGTGGCGCGCGCCATCACGCTGGAAGCGACCTTGTCCTTCCTCGGCCTGGGCGTGCCCATTACCGAACCCTCGCTGGGCCTGCTCATTTCCAATGGATACCAATACATGCTCTCGGGCGAATACTGGATCAGCTTCTATCCCGGCATCACGCTCTTGGTGGTGATCGTGGCCATCAACCTGGTCGGCGACCGCCTGCGCGACATCCTCAATCCACGGTGGCAGAAATGAGCGCGCTCACGCTGGAAGTGCGCAATCTGCGCACGCATTTCTTTACTCCCGAAGGCGTGCTGCCGGCGGTCGATGACGTCTCCTTGTCGGTCGGTCGTGGCCGCATTCTGGGCCTGGTCGGCGAATCCGGTTCGGGCAAGAGCGTGACCGGTTTTTCCATCCTCGGCATGGTCGATGCACCGGGCCGCATCGTCGGCGGCGAGATCCTGTTCCAGGGCCGCGACCTGGTGCGCATGGACAAGACGTCCCTGCGCGAATTGCAGGGCAATCGCATCGCCATGATCTTCCAGGACCCGATGATGACCCTCAACCCGGTCCTGAAGGTGGAGGCGCAGATGGTCGACGCCGTGCTGGCGCACAGCAAGGTGAGCCGCCAGCAGGCCCGCGAACTGGCCCGCGACACCCTGGGCATGATGGGCATCGCCAGTCCGGAAGAACGGCTGCAGGCCTATCCGCATCAGTTGTCCGGTGGCATGCGCCAGCGCGTAGCCATCGCCATTGCGATGCTGCACAAGCCCGACCTGATCATCGCCGATGAACCGACTACCGCGCTGGATGTGACCATCCAGGCGCAGATCCTGTCGGAAGTGCAGAAGCTGGCGCGCCAGCATGGCACCGCGCTGATCTGGATCACGCACGACCTGTCGGTGGTGGCCGGCCTGGCCGATGAAGTGGCGGTGATGTACGCCGGGCGCATTGTCGAACAGGGCAGTGTGGATGCGGTGCTGGATGCGCCGCTGCATCCCTACACGCAAGGCCTGATCGGCAGCCTGCCCAGCAACAACCGGCGCGGTGCGCGCTTGCGCCAGATTCCCGGCATGACGCCCAATCTGTTGCACCTGCCGCCGACCTGCGCTTTTGCGGCCCGCTGTGAGCGCCTCTCCCAGCAATGTCTGGTGGCCCCTGCGATCAGCGAACCGTTGCCGGCGCACCGGGTGCGCTGCTATCACCCCACCCCGAGTACACAGAGCAGCGAGCAACATGGATAAGGCCGTCATTCCCCTGATCGAAACCCGCGCCGTCAGCCGCCGCTTCGGTGAGCGCCGCCAGGGCTGGCTGCAGCGCCAGCTGCAAGCGCGCGGCTGGAGCCGTCCGCCCGCCATCACGCATGCGCTGGATAAGGTGGATCTGAAAGTCTTGCCTGGCGAGGTAGTGGGCCTGGTGGGCGAATCCGGCTGTGGCAAGTCCACCCTGGGCCGGGTAGCCTGCGGTCTGCTCGATCCCTCCGATGGGCAGGTGCTGGTGAACGGCCGTGACCGCGCCAGCCTCAGCAGCAGGGAAGAAGCCGAGGCGCGTCTGCAGGTGCAGATGATCTTCCAGAATCCCTATGCGAGTCTGAACCCGCGCTTGCGCATCGACCAGATCGTCGGCGAGGCGGCGCAGGTCAATGGCAAGGTCGAGGGCGATCTTGATGACTACGTGTGCCAGCAGTTGCTGCGCGCCGGTCTCGATCCGGCCCTGCGCGACCGTTATCCGCACCAGTTCTCCGGCGGCCAGCGCCAGCGCATCGGCATCGCCCGCGCCCTCGCCGTGCAGCCGCAGATGCTGGTCTGCGATGAAGCGGTGGCGGCGCTGGATGTGTCGATCCAGGCGCAGATCCTCAACCTGTTCATGGACCTGCGCGCAGAGCTGGGTCTGACCTATCTCTTCATCAGCCATGACCTGGGTGTGGTAGAGCACGTCTCGGACCGCGTGGTCATCATGTACCTGGGCCGGGTGGTGGAGAGTGCGCCGGTGGCCGAGCTGTTCGGCCAGCCCAATCATCCCTACACGCAGGCGCTGCTGGCCGAAGTGCCGCGCATGGGCGCGCGCAAGAAGGAATTCACCGCCATCAAGGGCGAGATCCCCAGTCCGCTGAACCCGCCCACCGGTTGCCACTTCAACCCGCGCTGCCCGCATGCCACGCAGCGCTGCCGTGAAGAACAGCCCTTGCTGCGCGAGATCGCGCCGGGGCATATGAGCGCCTGCCATCTCAACGATGGCCGTTGATGAGGTTTATTGAAATGTTCTCCCTCCCGTTCGGACTGAGTAGGCCCCTTGGGGCCGTATCGAAGGCGCTGATGCCGCTGATGCCTCGGCAGCCACGCCTTCGATACGCAGCTGCGCTGCTACTCAGTCCGAACGGGAGCAGGGGGGCAATTCAGAAAAAGCCATTCAGGAAACCCCATCCAGAAAACCGCAAGTTGATGTATCCGCAGTGCTTCCAATAAGGTTTGTTGAGATGTTCTATTTTCCGTTCGGACTGAGTAGGCCCCTTTGGGGCCGTATCGAAGGCGCTGATGCCGCTGATGCCTCGGCAGCCAGGCCTTCGATACGCAGCTGCGCTGCTACTCAGTCCGAACGGGGGCAGGGGTGCAATTCAGAAAAAGCCATTCAGGAAACCCCATCCAGAAAACCGCAAGTTGATGTATCCGCAGTGCTTCCACTTTGACCACAGAGGAACCCGATCATGAAGAAAACCCTCCTGACCCGCCTGCTGGCCATCGCCCTGACCGGCGCAGCCCTGGCTGCCGCCGCCGATGCCGCGCATGCGCAGAACCTGAATATCGCCTTTGCCGATCCGCTCTCGTCGCTGGACCCGCAGTTGAACAACCACGCCGGCGACCGCTCGGTGGATCTGCATTTCTGGGACCTGCTCGTCCAGAACGACTACAACAAGCTGGTGCCGGGCCTGGCCGTGAGCTGGAAGAACATCGACCCCAAGACCTGGGAGTTCAAGCTGCGTCCCAACGTCAAGTGGCAGGACGGCAAGCCCTTCACTGCGGACGACGTGATCTTTTCCTACCAGCGCGCCCGTGCGGTGCCGGGCAGCGTAGCGACCTTCGCCGGCTACCTGCGCACGGTCGAATCGGTGACCGCCAAGGACCCGCTGACCCTGGTCATCAAGACCAATATCCCTAACCCGGACCTGCCGCTGAACCTGGCCTCGGTGCACATCGTCAGCAAGCACATTGGTGAAAAATCCACCACCGAGAACTACAACAGCGGCGCAGCGGTGATCGGCACCGGCCCCTACAAGTTCGTCTCCTACACCCCGGGCGACCGCGTGGTGATGCAGCGTAACGACGACTACTGGAACGGCAAGCCGCTGTGGGAAAAGGTCAACTACCGCTACATCAACAACGGTGCAGCGCGCACTGCAGCGCTGCTCTCGGGCGATGTGGACGTGATCGACAAGGTCTCGGTGTCCGACCTGGCCAAGCTGAAGCAGTCGCCCAACGTCAAGGTCTATCCCTACAACGGCCTGCGCGTGCTGCTGATCCAGCCGAGTTTCCATCAAGGCCCCAGCCCCTTCATCACCGACAACAACGGCAAGCAGCTGGACAAGAACCCGCTGCTGGATGTGCGCGTGCGCCGCGCCATGTCGCTGGCCATCAACCGCAAGGCCTTGATCGACCGCATCCTGCAGGGCGCAGCCACCGAGGCCAACCAATGGATGCCGGCCGACACCTTCGGCTACAACCCGGAGATCAAGAACATCCCCTTCGACGCCGCACAGGCCAAGAAGCTGCTGGCCGACGCCGGCTTCCCCGACGGTTTCAAGCTGACCATCCACGTGCCCAACGACCGCTATCCGCAAGCGCCGGAGACCATGCAGGCCGTGGCCCAGTTCTGGACCCGCATCGGCATCAAGACCCAGGTCGAAGTACTGCCCTGGGCGGCGTATTCCTCGCGCGCCAACAAGAACGAGTTCGCCGTCTCGGTGCTGGCCTGGGGTAACGGTACGGGCGAAGCCAGTTACGCGCTGGTCAACGTGCTGGGTTCGGTCGATCCCAAGAAGGGCATCGGCGCTTCCAACTGGAACCACTACAGCAGCCCCGCCGTGGACAAGGCCCTGGCCGATTCCACCGCTGAATTCGATGCGGCCAAGCGCGAAGCCATCCTGCGCGGCGCCGCCAAGACCGTCTCGGAGGAAGTGGGCGTGATTCCGCTGTACCACTACCAGAACATCTGGGCCGCCAAGAAGGGCCTGAAGGTCACCCCCATCAGCAGCGACCGCACCACCGCCATGATGGTGACCGAGGACAAGAAGTAAGGCCATGCCCAACTTCTCCATCGACGTCAGCCCGGCCGACGACCTGATCGACGTGCCTCGCCGCATCATCGTGCGGGGTGCGCATCCGGGCGAGCCGGTGCGGATTTCTTCCGCCACGCTGCGCAATGGAACGCAGTGGCGCAGCACGGCCTGCTACATCGCGGACGCCCATGGCAATGTGGATGTGAGCATGAACCCGGCCATCGACGGCGACTACTACGGCATCGACCCGATGGGTCTGCTGTGGTCGCAGAAGCCGGTGCAGGCCGGGCGGCGCGATCAGTTCCATGCCGATGTGATGGCGCCGCTGGAAACCACGCTGACCGTTTCTGCACTGGAGCAGCCGGGACTGCCACCCTGCACCCCGGCCAGCACGAGGCTGGTGCAGCGCCTGGCCGGCGCGGGTGTGACCCGCCGTGAAGTGCGCGAACTGGGCCTGGTCGGCACGCTCTTCCTGCCAGCCACGCCCGGGCCGCATCCCGCCGTGATGATCCTCAACGGATCGGGTGGCGGCATCAACGAGCCACGCGCGGCGCTGTATGCGTCGCGCGGTTACGCAGCCTTTGCACTGGCCTACTTCAAGGCGCCGGGCCTGTCGGATTACATCTCCAACACACCGCTGGAATATTTCGAGCGCGGCCTTGACTGGTTGCGCGCCGAAGTCAGTCCCTTGCATGACTTCGTCGCCATCAGCGGCCAGTCGCGTGGCGGCGAACTGGTCTTGCTGCTGGGGGCGACCTTCCCGCAGAAGGTCTCGGCGGTGTTGGCCTATGTCCCCAGCGCACTGGTACACAGCGGCCAGAACGCCGCCGATCCGACGATCGGCCGCGAAGGCCCGACCTGGCTGCTGCGCGGCCAGCCGCTGCCACACCAGTGGCAGGACAATCGGACCGCCAGCTGGGCGCCCTTCGACGAGGGCCCCGCACCGCATCGTCATGAACTGGCCATGCTGACCGCCTTGCAGGACGAAGAGGCGGTGGCGCGTGCGCGCATTCCGGTCGAAAAAATCGCCGCGCCCGTGTTGCTGCTGTCGGCCACCGATGACGGCTCCTGGCCTTCCAGCCTGTATTGCGGCATGGTGCGCGACAAGCTCGCCGAAGTCGCCCATCCGTGGCCGGTGCTGTGGCGCAATTACGCCAATGCCGGCCATTCCATCCTGTTCCCGTTCGTGCCGACCACGCAGACCACCTATGCCCACCCGGTATCCGGGCGCATCAGCACCGGTGGCGGCGAGGCGGCGGCGAACGCTCGCGCTGATCTCGACTCCTGGCAGCAGGCGCAGCATTTCCTGCGCGACGCGCTGACCAGGCATTCATCCCCCAAGGAGACTTCATGACTACCCCCGTCTACGACATCCACGCCGATGTCATCGACCAACTCGCCGGCCTGTCCGTCGGCAGTGCGCTGCATAGCCTGCGGCACCAGCGCGACAAGGTCGCGGTGGCCTCGCAAGGCAGCTACGACACCCTGTTCGATCCGGCCCTGGAAGGCATCGGCCTGGACGAACGCCTGCTGGTGGCGCTGTACGCCTGCCGCCTGGCCGGTGCAGACGACCTGGTGGCCCACTATCGTGCGCGCGCGTTGGTGATCTCGGTGGAGGCGGCGCAACTGGCCGCCGCCGAGACCGGCGAGCCCGAACAACTGCCCGAAGGTCGCCTGCGCGCCATGCTGGTCTTCACGCGCGCGCTCACGCAGCGTCCGGTGGAAGGCGACAAGGCCGCCATCGAAAAGCTGCCCGCTGCCGGCATCAGCACGCCCGCCGTGGTGGCGTTGTCGCAGCTGATCGCCTTCGTGTCCTATCAATTGCGCGTGGTCGCTGGCCTGAAGGCCATGCGTGCTGCCGCTGCCCAGTAAGGAGAGCCGCATGAGCGACATCATCAAGGCCAACGGTTTTACCAATGAAACCCTGGAGTGGGATGCCTGGCTGGACGTGATCCAGCTGGAGGCGGCCAGTGCAGACCAGATCAAGGTGCTGGAAGAAAGCCATCCCAAGGCCAAGACCTCGGACTACTACCTGTTCCTGGCGCACCAGCCCGACATCCTGCGCCAGCGTTCGGCCGCCTTCAACGCCATCATGTACGCGCCCGGCGGCCTGCCGCGCGCCGAGCGCGAGCTGGGCTCGCTGGTGGTCTCGCGCATCAATGGCTGCGTGTATTGCGCCTCGGTGCATGCACAGCGTTTCGAACAGTTGGCCAAGCGTAACGATACGGTGCGCCAGGTCTTCGACACGCCTTATGGCGCTGGCGTGGATGCGCGCGAGCGGGCCATCGCCAAGTTCTCTGCCGAGCTGACCGAGACGCCGGGTGATGTCAGCGCAGCGCAGATCAAGGCGCTCTATGACGTCGGCCTGAGCGAGCTGGAAGTGCTGGACCTGATCCATTCGGTGGCCATTTTTGCCTGGGCCAATCGCCTCATGCTCAATCTGGGCGAGCCGGTGTTTGCCGATGGCAGCAAGGCCGAAGCGAAGTAAGGCATTTGCGTGCTGACGCAATCATGTTGACGCAGTCATTTCCATAAGGAGACAGGGATGCACATTCCGGATCATCTGGTCTATGCCCAGACCCATGAGTGGGTCAAGCTCGAAGACGATGGCACGCTGACCATCGGCATTACCGATTTTGGCCAGGAGCAGTTGGGGCCGCTGGTGTATGTGGACATGCCGGCGGTGGGCAAGGTCTTGGCGCGCGGCGCGGAGTCGGGCATCGTCGAATCCAACAAGACGGCGTCGGACCTGCATGCGCCGGTCGATGGCGAGGTTGTCGCCGTCAACGAGCTGCTGGTAGAGACGCCCGACGCCATCAATGGCGCGCCGTATGAGCAATGGATCTTCAAGCTCAAGCCGGCCGCGCCGTTCTCGGCAGAGGGCTTCCTCGATGCGGCGGGCTATCTCAAGCTCATTTCCTGACGCGCTGGTTCGTTCAGGAAGCCGAAGCGGCGGCGCGGATATCGAAGGCGCCGCCGGTCTGTGCGCGGTCACGCAAGGTGACGGCGTTCTTGCCCAAGAGCGGGAAGACCAGTTCGGCGAAGCGGATCGCTTCTTCCAGGTGCGGGTAGCCGGACAGCACGAAGGTATCCACGCCCAGGTCCGCATATTCCTGCAGGCGTTCGGCCACCGTGGTGGCGTCGCCCACCAGCGAGGTGCCGGCCCCGCCGCGCACCAGTCCCACGCCGGCCCACAGGTTGGGGGCGATTTCCAGCTTGTCGCGGCGGCCGCCGTGCAGGGCGGCCATTCTCTGTTGTCCGACTGAATCCATCCTGGCGTAGTTCTGCTGGGCGCGGGCGATGTCTTCGTCGGTGAGTTTGCTGATGAGGCGTTCGGCTGCCGTCCAGGCTTCGGCGGTGGTTTCGCGCACGATGGCGTGCAGGCGTACGCCGAAGCGCACGGTGCGGCCTTGTCTGGCGGCGCGTTCGCGCACGTCGTCGATCTTCTGTCTGACCGCGGCTGGGGGTTCGCCCCAGGTGAGGTAGGCGTCTACGTGTTTGGCGGCGAGGTCGTGGGCGGCGGGGGAGGAGCCGCCGAAGTAGAGCGGTGGGTAGGGCTGTTGCACGGCGGGGTGGAACAGCTGGCCGTTGCGGATGCGGAAGTGTTTGCCTTCGTAGTTGACGGTTTCGCCCTGGAGCAGCTTGCGCCAGATGGTGAGGTATTCGTCGGCGGCTTCGTAGCGTTCGTCGTGCTTGAGGAAGACGCCGTCGGCTTCGAGTTCGGTGGCGTCGCCGCCGGGGACGACATTGAGCAGCAGGCGGCCGTTCAAGGCCTGGTCCAGGGTGGCGGCTTGTCTTGCTGAGGGGCCGGGGCCGCCTAGCGATGTTCTTAGCGCTACCAGCAGTTTGATGCGCTGGGTCACGGGGACCAGGCTGGCGGCTACTACCCATGGGTCCAGGCAGGAGGCGCCGGTGGGAATCAACAGGCCGTCATAACCCAATGTCTCGCTGGTGACGGCGATCTGGCGCATGTACTCCAGCGTGGGGGCGCGGCCGAAGTCGGATTTGCCCAGGTAGCGGGTGTCGCCTGAGGTGGGGAGGAACCAGAAGAGTTCTAATGACATGCCGTGTTTCCTTTTGCATAGATTTGGGACGTTGGCGTTATTAGAGCGCTCTGGTTCGATTGTGGCTAAGAATGTTTTCTTCTTTTCTTAGTTGGTTTTTGGTTGATGTGGGCTTGGCGGGGTGTTGTTGTGGTTGTTAGGTTTTGGGTAGTCTGCACGGAATTTCTTCCTGCGCTCTAGCTTAATGTTTATCTTTCTCCGGTCGTGAGGACGCGCCGGGAGCGGCCCGGCAGCCGCTCACTTTTCTTGTCTCGCCAAGAAAAGTAAGCAAAAGAAGGCGACCCCTAAGATCCAGCCCTCCTTCGGAGGGTTCCCGCCGCAGTGGAGCGAAAAGTGGGAAAAATAGAGTCGCTTCGCTCCGACTATTTTTCTGATCCACTTTTCGCTCCACTGCGGCGGCTGGCTCTAAGGGGAAAAACCTGAACGGGCTCGCCTTCGGCCTCGCACTTCTCCTACTCGCCTTCGGCTTTGGCTGGGGACGGTGCGCCTTCGATACGTCGCTTCGCGACTACTCAGTCCGAACGGGGGGAAATAATTTAGAAGAAAAACAAAGGCTGGAAAGCGAAAGAGAAAGAGAAGAGGAAGAGGAAGAGGAAGAGGAAGAGGAAGAAAAACTAAAAAGTACGGAAAGTATGTGATCGAAGAGAGTCGATGCGTCAGCGAGCCCCCGGCGATGCCGAAGGCGAGCCGGACCGGCCGTCCGCTTCTGACCCGCCGCGTCAGCGCGCATAAAAACGGATCAGAAAAATAGTCGGAGCGAAGCGACTCTATTTTTCCCGTTTTTATGCGCGCTGACGCGGGGACCCTCCGAAGGAGGGCGGGGCAGTAGCGGTCGCCTTCTTTTGCTTACTTTTCTTGGCGAGACAAGAAAAGTGAGCGGCTGCCGGGCCGCCCCCGGCGCGTTCTCCCGACCGGAGAAAGAAAGTAATTAAGCTAGAGCGCAGGAAAGCATTCTGTGCAGACTACCCAAAACCTAACAACCACCAAACCACTCCGCCAAGACAAGACAAGACAATACAAGACAAGAGCAAGCATCAACCACCAGCAAACATCAACGAAGCCCCCCGATATTCAGCCAGCCATCTGGCAAACAGCTGAGCCTCAGAACCAGCCTGAGCATTGATCCCGAGATAGTAGGGCGCCAAGGTCAAGCGCAAGTCAGGGAAGGGACACACCAGTCGCCCGGAACGAAGATCATTGTCCGCCAGCGAAACAGGCGACAAGGCCACCCCCAGCCCATCCACCACCGCCTGCAACACAAAATGCACATGATCGAAATGCAGCATCGCCTGAGAACGCGACCGCTTCAATCCCGCCAGCTTGCGCCAGTCCTCCCAGTCATTGCGCCGACTGCGCGAGAGTAGCACCGTATGCCTGGCCAGCCCGGACACATCTTCCAGCGGCATCGCCTGCAACAGTGCAGGAGAAGCCACCAGCACCAGCTCATCCTCCATGAAGCGCTGCACCTTCAGCGTCTCCGGCCAGTTGGTCTCCCCCCGGCGGACCGCGATATCAAACGAAGAACCCGCCTTGCCCACCGTCGCCGTACTGGTCACCACCTGCGGCGCAATGCCCGGATAACGCTCCACGAAATCGGAAAGATGCGGAATCAGCCAGCGCACCGCAAAGGAAGGCCGCACATTGATCACCACCGTGCGCGTCGGTGCGTCGCGCATCACCCGCCGCGCGGCATTGGCCAGGATCTCCAGCGCCGGGCTGGCCTCCTCGAAGAACTGCCGACCCCGCTCCGTCAGCAACACCTGCCGCGTGCGCCGCTCAAACAGCGGCATGCCGAGATAGCCTTCGAGATTCTTGATCTGGCGACTGATGGCGCCATGCGTGACATTGAGCTCGTGCGCCGCAAGCGTAAAACTCTGGTGACGGGCCGCAGCCAGAAACGCGCGGATGGCGTTGAGCGGAAGGGTGAGATCGGCCATGCGTCAGATATTATCACGCATGCCCGGAATTAATATCGGTTGTCAGCCCCCGCGCGCGCGGCGCATCATCAGCGCCATGACCACGCCAGACCTCCGCCAGGCCGACCTCCACTCGCGCCACGCCGCCATGTCGCTCTCGGCCGCCTTGCCCTGCGATATCGTCCTCTACCTGCTCCTGCCGATGTACGCCGACCAGTTCCACATCAGCCTGGCCGAGGCCGGTGTGCTGCTGGCGGCCAACCGGCTGGTGCGCATCGCCGGCTATCGCTGGGTCGCGCGCTTCTACGCCCAGCGCGGTGATCGTCCCACCTGCACCTTGGCGGTCTGCGCCGCGATCGTGTGCGCCCTCGGCTATACGGCGGCCAGCGGTTTCTGGGCATTGCTGCCGCTGCGCCTGCTGTGGGGCATGGCCTTCGCCGGCCTCAATCTTTCCACCCAGGCCATGTCCACCTCCAACCCGCAAGGCGCGGCGCGACGCTCGGGGCGCTCGCGGGGCGTGATCGCCATCGGGCCCATGCTGTGGCTGCCGACGGCGGCGCTGCTGGCGCCACACATCGGGCCGCGCCTGGTGTTCGCGCTGGTGGCGGCGACGGCGCTGCTGGGCCTGCTGGCCGCGCGGCGCCTGCCGCAGCACGCCTACGCACCGCCGCAGCCGCGCCGCTGGAAGCTGCCCAATGCGCTGGACTGGTGGTCTTTCCTGGAGGGCTTGACGCTGGATGGACTCTTCATCGTGGGCCTGGCCTACATGAGCAAGCAGTCTTTCGGCGCCGATGGCGAACTGGTGGCCGGGGTGCTGATGGCCTTGCGCTATGCCGGAGAGATCGTCCTCAGTCCCCTGGGCGGATGGCTGGCCGAACGTTTCGGGGCGGTCAAGGTGCTGGTGACGCTGTCGCTGGCCACCTGCGTGGCCCTGGTCGGTTTCGGGGGTGGGCTGCTATGGCTGTTCGCCGGGGTGATCGTGATCCTGCGGGCTCTGCAACTGCCGCTGCTGGCCCCCATCGTGGCTGCCCGTACGGCGCCGGAGCAACGCGTGCACGCCCTGGCGGGACGGGCGATCTGGCGCGATATCGGCGCGGGGATGGGACCGATGCTGGCCGGTTTGCTGTTGCCGGTGATGTCTTCCCTGTGGCTCTACAGCCTGGCCGCCTCGGCGCTGGCGCTCGCGGCCATCGCTTGCGGGGGGGCGCCGGCGCCGGTCCCTTCAGTCTCCGTGTCGAGCCAGGGCTGAGCAGGCGCAGCGCCTTATGCGCGCTACGGATATCGATCTGCTCATTGCTTCGTTCACAGGCGGGCCCGGCTTGACTAGCATGCTCCTGATCCCTTCCTTGCCGTTGTCAGGAGCGCTCATGAACGATCATCACATCTACCAGGAGCTCGGCCACTTTGCGACCGAGCCGCTGCTTCCTGCGGAAGGCTGGACCATCGGCGCTGCCTTCCTGCTCGGTCTGTCGGTGCTGGGCCTGTTGTTCCTGCTGCAACACTGGCTGGGCCTGGGCGGCTGAAGCCGGCCAGGTTCAGGGCTGGCGGCAGTCGCTGAGCATCTCCGCCTGCGAGACATTGCTGCCGGCCGGCACGCTGTGGGTCAGCCAGACGTTGCCGCCGATCACCGAGCCCCGGCCGATGGTGATGCGGCCCAGCAGGGTCGCGCCGGCATAGACCACCACATCGTCTTCCACGATGGGATGGCGCGGAATGCCCTTGACCAGCGAGCCATCCGGTTCCTGCGGGAAACGCTTGGCGCCCAGCGTCACCGCCTGGTACAGGCGCACGTTGCGGCCAATGATGGTGGTCTCGCCGATGACCACGCCAGTGCCGTGGTCGATGAAGAAGCTGGGGCCGATCTGGGCAGCCGGATGAATGTCGATGCCGGTGGCCGAGTGCGCGATATCGGCAATCAGCCGCGCCAGCAAGGGCGCGCCCAGTTGATGCAGGGCGTGCGCCAGGCGATGGTAGATGATCGCCGTCGTGCCGGGATAGCACAGCAGGATTTCCGAAATGCTCGAGGCTGCCGGGTCGCCGTGATAAGCCGCCTGGATATCGCTGACCAGCACGTCGCGCACGGCCGGCAACTGGTGCGCGAAGTCGCGCGTGATGCGGGCGGCCTGCTCGCGCAAGGGCGCATCTTCCTGCAGGTCGCTGCTGAAGTAGAGGCTGCGCCGCACTTGCTCCTTCAGGATGCTCAGGCCAGTATTCAACTGGCTGCCGACGAAATAATCAATGGTCTCGTCCGACAGGTCCGTATGGCCGTAATGCGTGGGGAACAGCGCTGCCTGCAGGTGTTGCAGCAGCTTGTGCATGGCCTCGCGCGAGGGCAGTTCGCGAATTTCGCCGCGATAGCGGATCTTGTTGGTCACTTCGCGCGAGGTACGCAGCCCGGCCACGACGGCTGACAGGCCCAGTCCGGCCGTGTCGACCAGGGCGCTCAATTCGGGGGTGTTCGAGGTATCCATGTGCGCATGCTATCAAAAATGCCGCCATGGTGTTGGATCGTGCTGCGGGTAGAGGGCAGGCCGCTGTGGCCCGGTGCGGGCAACTGGCTGGAAAGCAAGGGGGCGGGGAGCAAGGCAGAGAGATTCGCGGCGCCCAGTTCTATCTGAAAAGTGGCGCCGCCTGGTGAATCTGCTCTGGAAATGACTTTAACCCTTCCCGCACCATGTTGCAAACAATCATTGCGTCTATCCATATGCACTCTCTGCGCCATTTGATCTGCAGCAAAATCCGCCCGCCACGGCAGCTAGGGAATTTCCTGAGTCCGAATGCGGCCTCATCAGGAAGCTCCTGATATCGACCATCCGCGCAGGAAGTTAAAGTTCTCCCATGCCAGCTGCCCGTCAAAGTCTGCGCCCATGGCGCACTTCGGGCAGTGCGGTTACCGGGAGCCCTGAGGGGGGCTGACGTTTGGGCGCACTTTCGCAAGGAGGTGCGCCCCCTTTTCGTTGGCACGGCGTTTGTGTTGCAATAGGGGACTTATCGTTCCTCTCACGGAGTCTCGCCATGCGTCTGGCCCGGTCCATTCCATCCTCGCTGCTGCTGGCGGCGCTGCTGCTGGGGCTTGCGCCCATGTCCGCCTCGGCCCAGGTGGCCGCGCCGGGACCGGCGGCAGTGCCAGTGCCGGCCGGCAGTGCTGCGCCCACCCCGGTGGCCAGCGATATCACCCGCAGTTGCAGCAACGGGGCCGGCTGCGTGCTGACCTGCCTGAACATGACCGGCGATACGGTCTTGACCGAGGCGGCCTCGCGGGCGGTGCGCATCATTTCCTTGTCCAATGGCAACAGTGAATTCCGTCTCGACAATGGCGCGGCGGGCATCAATGTGGTGCTGGTCTCGCGGGATAACCTGATGTGCAAGCTCAGCGGCGGCGTCTGACGCGCCGACGTGACTTCAGCTTAACCGCCCAGCAATCTTTCCCTGACCGATTCTTCTTCGGCATGCGCGGCGCTGGCGCGGGCCAGGTCCGACAGGGATAGCACGCCCACCAGCTTGCGCCGCTCCGGTCCTGCCACCACCGGCAGGCGCGCCACGCCCAGGCGGGCCATCATCCCCGCTGCGCTGCGAGCGCTCATGTGCGGCAGCAGATAGTGTTCATGTCCCTGGGCAAGGGTGTCGCAGGGCTGGGAGGCATCGGCATGTTCCAGCGCGCGCAGCGCCAGCATGCCCACCAGGTGCACGCCATCGGTGACCGGATAATAGCGATGCACATGTTCCTGCGCCCGGCACCAGGCCAGCGCCTCGGCGGCGGGCAGGGCGCCGGCCAGCGTCTGCGGAGCGGCGGTCATCAGCTCTTCCACATGCATGCGTTCGAGCGGATCGACGCCATATTCACGATGGACGTGCAGGCCGCGACGGGCGATCTTCTCGGTCATGATGGAGCGTTTCATCAGCAGCACATTCACGCCATAGGCCACGGCGGTGGTAGCGATGAGGGGCAGCAATGCCTGGCTGGCGTGGGTCAGGCCAAAGGCGAAGACGATCGCCGTCAACGGCGCACCCAGCACACTGCCCAGCACCCCGGCCATGCAGACCAGCGGCCACAGGCCATCGGACCCGCCCGGCAGCCAGGGCGAGAGCACCAGCCCCAGGCCGGCGCCCAGCATCAGCAACGGCGCCAATACCCCGCCCGAGGTGCCCGAGCCCAGCGCCAGCAGCCAGATCACGGCCTTCACCAACAGCAGGGCCAGCGCCGCCGACAGCAGCATATGCTGGTGCAGCAGGTCGCCGATGACGTCATAGCCCACCCCCAGCGCGCGCGGTTGCAACAGGCCGCCCAGGCCCACCGCAATGCCGCCCAGCGCCGGCCACCACATCCAGTGCAGCCGCAGGCGGTGGAAGCCATCTTCAATGCGATACAGGGCCAGCGTCAGGGCGGCGGCCAGCACGCCGCTGGCCAGGCCGGCCACCAGGCAGGAGAGCAGCGCCACCGGGGTGGGCGCAGCGACGTCCAGGGGAAACAAGGGGCCTGCCTCCACCAGCCAGGGCCGCACGAACCCGGCCACCGCGCACGCCAGCGCCACCGGCAAGAGGCTGCGCGGCTTCAGTTCGAACAGCAGCAGTTCGACGGCCAGCAGCACCGCCGCCAGCGGCGTGCCGAAGATGGCCGTCATGCCGGCGCAGGCGCCGGCCACCAGCAAGGTCTTGCGCTCGGCGGCGGTCAGGTGCAGCAACTGCGCCAGCAGCGAGCCGATGGAGCCGCCCGTCATGATGATCGGACCTTCCGCACCGAAGGGTCCGCCACTGCCGATCACGATGCCCGATGACAAGGGCTTGAGCAGCGCGACCTTGGGCGACATGCGGCTCTTGCCGAAGAGGATGGCTTCAATCGCTTCAGGAATGCCGTGGCCGCGGATCTTGTCGCTGCCATAGCGCGCCATCAGGCCCACGATGAGCCCGCCGGCGATGGGCAGCAGGGCGGCGATCCAGCCCAGTGTATGGGTGGCGGGCGTGCTGGCGGCCAGTGACAGGCGCTGGAAATAGAACAGATTGGTGAACAGCGCAATGAGCTTGAGCAGCAGCCAGGCCGCGCCGGTGGACAGCAGGCCGATCGGCAGGGCGATCGCGCACAGGTAGGGCAGCCGCCGGTCGGCTGTGTAGTCGCGTTTATGTTTCATCGTGGAGAAGCGGGTGGGCGCTTTCTTTGGATCTTGTTGATCGATCAAGAAGTCGCCATGGTAAAGGGATAAAGCGCAAATATATCACAACGTGATATAAATGGATGTGACTGGGTTTCAGTACGTGCGCAGCCATGCCGGATGGCTTATCCGCTTTTCTTCTATGCACTGGCGGAACAATTCGTTCGCATCACTGGCCGGCATGGCTAATCTCATCGCTCAGACTTTTCCCTGACCAACGAGATTTCCGGAGCCCGCATGCCGCATGACCAAGCACAAAGAAACAAGGCCATCCAGACCGCCGTAAGGAGCCCACGCCGCCGCCGTCTCATCGCCGGCGCGGTGACGCTCGGGGCTGCTGCCGCCGCAGGGGCGAGCTTGCCCGCATGGGTGCATGCGGCTGCGCCCCGTCAGTTGCGGGTGGGCTATCAGAAAGGCGCGCTCAGCCTCATCCGCGCCCACGGCGTGCTGGAGCAGCGCCTGGCGCCCCTGGGGGCCACGGTGAAGTGGGTGGAATTCAGTGCCGGCCCGGTGCAGCTGGAGGCCTTGGGCGCGGGTTCGATCGACTTTGGTGATGTCGGAGAAGCGCCGCCCATCTTTGCGCAGGCGGCAGGCACGCCGCTGGTGTATGTGGGCGCGACGGTGCCGCGGCCTTACGTGGAAGCGGTGCTGGTGAAGGACGACAGCGAGCTGCAGCGACCGCAGCAGTTGAAGGGCAAGCGCATCGCCTTGAACAAGGGCTCCAATGTCCATTACTTCCTGGTCAAGCTGCTGGAAAAGCATGGCTTGAAATACGGCGACGTCACGCCGGTCTGGCTGGCTCCGGCGGATGCCCGCGCCGCTTTCGAGCGGGGCGCGGTCGACGCCTGGGCGATCTGGGAGCCCTACCTGGCCGCCGCCCAGCAGGGTTTGAAGGCGCGCATCCTGGCCGATGCCGACGGCGTGGTCAAGAATCGCGCCTACTATTTCTCGACCCGGGACTATGCCCGCGACCACGCCGACCTGCTGCGCATTGCACTGGAAGAGCTGGGCAAGATCGATGCATGGGCCCAGGCCCGGCCCGATGAATACGCCAGCGAGCTGGCCGGCATCCTGGGCTTGCCCAGGAGCGTGCTGGACGTGGTGGTGCGGCGTTATCACTATGGCACGCTGCCCATCACCCGCGCCATCCTCGACGAGCAGCAGCAGATCGCCGACACCTTCCTGGACCTTCGGCTCATTCCCCGCAAGATCAGCTTGCTGGAAGCTGCGCCGCCCTGGCTGGCGTGAGCCCGAGATCAAGAGGGGCGCCATGAAGAACGCCGTCGCGGATTGCTCCGCGACGGCGTTGTCAGTTCTGCTGCCAGGAAGGATCAGGTCCGTATCGGGTCCCTATCGGGTCCGTATCAGACCTTCAATTGCAGCGCATTGGTCAAATCCCCCATAGGCTGCTGCCCACGCGCGATCATGGCCTCGTCGCGCTGCTTGAGACCGTCCAGCTTCTCGAGGTCGAAGGTGCGGGTGATCAGGCGCAGGATGGACGCCGTGTCATAGACCGTGTGGTCCACCGTCCCCTTGCGCGCGAAGGGGGAGACCACCAGCGCCGGTACGCGCGTGCCCGGACCCCAGCGGTCGCCCTTGGGCGGGGCGACGTGATCCCACCAACCGCCGTTTTCGTCGAAGGTGACGACCACCACCATGTTCTTCCACTGCGGGCTGGCCTGCAGGCTCTTGATGATGTGGGCGATGTGACGGTCGCCGGAGGCGATGTCGGCATAGCCGGCATGCAGGTTGAGGTTGCCCTGCGGCTTGTAGAAGGTCACCGGCGGCAGGCGACCGGCCTCGACATCGGCCAGGAAGCGGTTGGTGCGGGCTTCATCACCCAGGCCGCCGTCGCGCAGGCGCTTGTTGCGCTCGGCGGGGTTTTCCGGACCCAGGTTCTTGAAGTAGTTGAAGGGCTGGTGGTGGTACTGGAAATTGGGGATCTTGGGGATGCCCTTGGAATCCTTGAATTCATCCAGCGTGGCCTGCCAGGCGCCGGCATACCAGGCCCAGTCGATTCCTTTCTTGTTGAGCTTGTCGCCGATGTGCTCGTGCGTCTGCGGCACCAGCACGCTGGGCTGGTTCGGTTCGGCATAGGCCGGGTTGTTGCGGTCGCGGCTCCAGGTCGGCCAGTACGGCGGGGCCATGGTGTTGACGGCGTAGCCGTCCGGGGTCAGCGCGCTGGGGCCGAACTTGGGCGGGCCTTGCAGGGCGCTGGTCGGGCTGCCTTCGGCGGGCACCAGTTCCGGCGAGAGTGGGTCATTGTTCTTGGTCTTGGCCACTTGCGTGCGCGAGACCGAATTCATCACGTTGGGATAGTAGGGCGCGGTGGCGCAGATCAGGTACTGGTGGTTGAGGAAGGAGCCCCCGAAAGCGCCCTGGAAGAAGTTGTCGCACAGTACGAACTCGCGCGCCACATCCCACAGGCGCAGGTGGTAGCGGGTGTCGGCATAGTGACCCATGGTGAGGCCGCCGGAATCGGCCCAGGCCACGAAGCCATCGTTCTTGCCGCCGTTGATCTGCATCTGGTTCTGGTAGAACACATGCCACAGGTCGCGCGTGACCAGGCCCAGCGGCAGGGCTTCGCCTTGCGGGCCCTTGAGGGCGTAGGGAGCGTTGGGCAGGTTGGTCTGGTACTGCTTGCCGGCCTCGTAGGTCACGCCTTCGACGGTCTGCTCCTGGTTCACCACGCCGCTCCAGGCCGGGGGCAGTTGCTTCAACAGGCTGCCATCGCGGTCACGCTGCTGGTAGTCCGAGGGCTTGAGCGCAGACAGCGGCTTTTCCAGGCCGGGGAAATCGGCGAAGAGGTTGTTGAAGCTGCGGTTCTCGGCGTAGATCACCACGATGGTCTTGACCTGTTCGCGCAGGGCGCGGTCCAGCGCGGCGGCCTCGGCCGGATTGCCGCTGGGCGGCGGTGCGCTGCCCTGGCCCTCGGTGGCGCAGCCGGCCAGCGCGCTGCCAGCGCCCAGGGCCGCCATGCCGCCCAGGAAGCGGCGGCGGCTGGGTTGCTGCAAAGGCTGGGTAGGATCGGAAGACGCAGGCTGGCTGCCGGCGATATCGTCGTCGTGCTTGCTCATGGATGGATTCCTGTCGGATATTGTTGTGGGGTTTGGCGCGTAGCGGGAGGCAGCATAGCGCGACCGTATGACAAGGATGTGTCTTTTTGATCAGTTGAGCAAGGTGCAAAGGCGAACAATCCTGCACCAAGAGACACTCAAACTGCGCCAGCTCCAGCGCTAGGATAGGTCATCCACATCGATGGGGGCCATCATGCTGATCAAAACGCTGGGTATCCTGCTCGTCTGCGCAGGCTTCATGAGCAGTACGTTTTTCTTCCTGGTGATGGCGTTGACGGCGCCCCTGCAATGAGCCGCAAGCAATGAGCAAGCCGCTCAATCCTGCTTGCGCAGCAGGACCGGCTTGCCCGAGCGGTTCACCGCGATGAACAGGGCCATGAGTCCCAGGAAGCCGACCAGCAACAGGCTGGCATTGACCGCCACGCGCAGGTAGCCCAGCGCATTGACGTCGATGAAGGGGTAGGGGTAGAAGCCCGACAGCGCCCCGCGCCACAGCGTGATGAACAGGTAGCCCAGCGGATAGGCCAGCCATAGCAGCGCCTTGCGCCACGAGGCCTGGAACACTGGCACGAAGAAAATCCAATAGACAATGGCCAGCAGCGGCACCACCGTATGCAGGCTTTCATTGACCAGCGCCCGGAAGCCGGTGGGCGTCCACAGCTGTCGCAGCAGCAGGTTGTAGGCGATGCCGACGAAGGCCAGGTAGGTCACCACCGCCGTGATCACTGCTGGCTGACGGAAGAAGCGGCTCAGCGGCGTCTTCAGCGACAGGGCCAGCGAGGTAAAGCACAGGGCGCTCATCAGGATGGTCAGGTTGGTGAGGTACATCGTCAGCCGGTCCAGCCCATCCAGCACACCGCCGCCGCGCGCCAGCAGGCGTGAGATGGTGATATCGGTCTGCGCCACGAAGGCGAACCAGCTGATGGAAGCGATCAGACATGCCAGGGCGCGCGCCGCGCTGGACTGGCGGCGCTCGGGATAGAGGCGCTCGGCAAAGGAATCCAGCGATTCCGGATCGGGGAACTGTTCGTGGTTCATGGTCAAGACATGGATGGCTGGAAGACCCCTGCTCACGCGCAGCAGCAAGGGCGGCGGCGGGGCGATAGCGCACATCATAAATCGGCTGGCGCGGATGTGCTTGGCCAATGACATTCCTTTTCATTGCTTACATTGCGTCACATGCTGTGACGCGAGCGCGTGTGCTCGCGTCTGTGTCGGCATGTGCCTGCCGCGGAGTGTGCGCATGCTCTTCCGTGCGGGGAAATAAGAGCTTGCGGGCATCCTCGCTTGATGAGAATGGAAGGGGGATTCGCGCTTCTCAAAGTCTAACTTTTATGCGCTCCGATCTCGGTGATGAAGTCAGCGAAAATAAAATGAAGAAGCGCTGGAATCCTTGTGGCGAGCGGCTTGCAGTCTGGTGGATGTCGCCATATGGCGACGCCATGGTGCGATCAACTGTTACATTTTTTTTAGTTACAAGCCTCGTAGAAATATAAATAATTTCGCATGGTTTCAACGCAGGAAAATGGTCCTTCGCAGAGTGCGTCACAGAGGCGCTGCGCTGTTACAAATTTCTGGTGAACTTTAGAAAAGGCATCCTGCCGAATCGCACAGGTTTCTTCGGAGACAATCTTTCCTTGTCTCCATGCGTCGCTCATCTGCGACGCCTTGAGCCTGTCGACGTAGCGACGCGCCGCTGAACATCCGGACCCACCCAGAAGGTCTTTCGGATCTGCACGGCAGCGCCAGCGGTACACGCATGCGCACCACATGCATGTGCCTGCTGGTCTGCCTGCGGCAGTTCCGATTCAAGCGCGCCGCCGTTTTCGTGCTTTCCGTTTTGCACGCTTATTTTTCGCGCGTAGTGATACGCACACGCACCCTCAATTTCAGGAGATCACATGCTTCGTTCAGAATCCCTCTTCGGCAAACGCGAAACCACTTCGACCAATTCTCCTTTCAGCAGCGCTTCCAGCAACGGCAGCACCTCTACTCCTACAGGTGGCAATGTGACCAGCGTGAACAAACCAGCCCAGTATCCCTCGTCGGTCTCCACTCCCGCTCCTGCGCAGGCGGCAGCGGAGGAGAGCGGCAGCAAGCTCACCGTGGGACCCAACATCAAGGTCAAGGGTGAGATCGAGGACTGCGACACCCTGGTGGTGGAAGGCAAGGTGCAGGCCACCATCAATTGCCGCGTCGTGCAGATCGCCGAGCGCGGCGCCTTCAAGGGTTCGGCCGAGATCGACCTGGCCGAGATCCGTGGCGAGTTCGATGGCGAGCTGACGGTGCGCCAGAAGCTGGTGATCTATGCCAGCGGCAAGGTCACGGGCAAGATCCGTTATGGCAAGCTGGTCATCGAAGAGGGTGGTCAACTGGCGGGCGACCTGCAGGTGGGCGGCGGTCACGAGCAGAAGGAGCTGCTGCAGAAGACGGCCTGAATCCTCCACCAGGGTGGGCGTTGAGGGCGGTGCGGTGCGCTGCCCTCAGGGTGTTTCCTGTCTGAAACTATGGGTGCGGCGTTGGAAACAGCGGGGAAGTTGCCGTTATCTGTCGTGATCATGGCGGCTTTGTTGCCTTGCTGGCATAGCTGCTGTTGCAGGCTCGGGAGGTGGATTTGTCCGCATCGCCCGGGCGTGCGACAATAGCGCCTTTCGTCCTCTTGACGGCCCGCGCGGGTCGGCGGCGGCGTCCTTGGTCGGCGCGGTCCCTGGGGACGCTGGCGTTTCTCAGTTCACTCTCATGGCTCACCCGGAATATATCCTTACCTTGTCCTGCCTGGACCAGCGCGGCATCGTGCATCGCGTCTCGGGCTTCCTGGCCGATCACGGCTGCAACATCATCGACTCGGCGCAGTTTGGTGATGCGCAGTCCAAGCTGTTCTTCATGCGGGTGCATTTCTCTTCGGAGGATGCGTCGGTGAGTGACGCTGCCTTGCGTGCCGATTTTGGTGTGCTGGGTGATGCGTTGCAGATGAACTGGCAGTTGCATGATGCTGGCAAGAAGCCGCGTGTGATGCTGATGGTGTCCAAGATCGGTCACTGTCTGAACGATCTGCTGTTCCGTTACAAGAGCGGTCTGCTGCCGGTGGAGATTCCGGCGATCGTGTCCAATCATACGGATTTCTACCAACTGGCGGCGAGCTACAACATTCCCTTCCATCATCTGCCGCTGGCAACGGGCGCGCCGATGGAGGTCAAGCGGGCGCAGGAGCAGCGCATCATGGAAATCGTGGAGGCCAACCAGATCGATCTGGTGGTGCTGGCGCGTTATATGCAGATCCTGTCGCCTGAGATGTGCGAGGCTTTGCGCGGGCGGGCGATCAATATCCACCATTCCTTCCTGCCTAGCTTCAAGGGCGCCAAGCCTTATTACCAGGCGCATGATCGGGGGGTGAAACTCATCGGGGCGACTGCGCACTTTGTTACGGGCGACCTGGATGAAGGTCCGATCATCGAGCAAGGGGTGGAACGCGTGGATCATTCCATGGGGCCGGATACCTTGACTGCTATCGGGCGGGATATCGAGTGTGTTGTGCTGGCTCGGGCTGTTAAGTGGTTTACTGAGCATCGCATTCTGTTGAATGGACATAAGACTGTGATCTTTAACTGATCCTTTCTGGTTTTTGCTTTTGGTTTTCGTTTTCGTTGTGTGGACGCCGTCTGGCCTTTTTGGGGTTGGGCGGCGTTTTGCGTTTTTGGGTCGTCTGCACGGGATTTCTTCCTGCGCTCTAGCTTAATGCTTATCTTTCTCCGGTCGTGAGGACGCGCCGGGAGCGGCCCGGCAGCCGCTCACTTTTCTTGTCTCGCCAAGAAAAGTAAGCAAAAGAAGGCGACCCCTAAGATCCAGCCCTCCTTCGGAGGGTTCCCGCCGCAGTGGAGCGAAAAGTGGGAAAAATAGAGTCGCTTCGCTCCGACTATTTTTCTGATCCACTTTTCGCTCCACTGCGGCGGCTGGCTCTAAGGGGAAAAACCTGAACGGGCTCGCCTTCGGCCTCGCACTTCTCCTACTCGCCTTCGGCTTTGGCTGGGGACGGTGCGCCTTCGATACGTCGCTTCGCGACTACTCAGTCCGAACGGGGGGAAATAATTTAGAAGAAAAACAAAGGCTGGAAAGCGAAAGAGAAAGAGAAGAGGAAGAGGAAGAGGAAGAGGAAGAGGAAGAAAAACTAAAAAGTACGGAAAGTATGTGATCGAAGAGAGTCGATGCGTCAGCGAGCCCCCGGCGATGCCGAAGGCGAGCCGGACCGGCCGTCCGCTTCTGACCCGCCGCGTCAGCGCGCATAAAAACGGATCAGAAAAATAGTCGGAGCGAAGCGACTCTATTTTTCCCGTTTTTATGCGCGCTGACGCGGGGACCCTCCGAAGGAGGGCGGGGCAGTAGCGGTCGCCTTCTTTTGCTTACTTTTCTTGGCGAGACAAGAAAAGTGAGCGGCTGCCGGGCCGCTCCCGGCGCGTTCTCCCGACCGGAGAAAGATAAACATTAAGCTAGAGCGCAGGAAGAAATTCCGTGCAGACTACCCAGGAGGGCAGCATCAAAAGAACCGCCAGCCAAGCCCCCCAGCAAGCAGCAAGCAAGCAGCAAGCAGAAATCAGCAAGCAGAAATCAGCAAGCAGAAATCAGGAAGAAGGATACTGCTCCCGCATCACCCGCTTGTTAAGCTTACCCACACTGGTCCGCGCCAACTCAGCCACAAACCGCACCCGATCCGGCACCCCATAACGCGAAATAGCCCCCGCCTCAGCAGCCGCCCGAACATGTTCCCGGATATCGTCCTCGCTGACCGCAGCAGCATCTTTCTTGAGCACCACCAGCGCCACAGGCCGCTCGCCCCACTTGCCATCCTGTATCCCGATGACCGCCGTTTCCGCCACCGCAGGATGGCGCGCAATGATGTCCTCGATCTGCAACGAAGAGACCCATTCGCCACCAGTCTTGATTACATCCTTGATGCGATCGGTCACCTGCAGATAGCCTTCGGCATCCAGATGCCCGATATCCTGCGTATGCAGCCATCCTCCCCGCCATAGCTCTTCAGAAGCCTCAGCCTGATGCAGGTAGCCCTGCGTGAGCCAAGGCGCCCGCACCACCACCTCACCGGTCGTGCTGCCGTCGCGCGGACAATCCTGCATCTCGCCATCGACCGTACGCAAGTCCACCAGCGGCAAGGGCCGTCCCGTCTTCACCCGGATCGCCGCTTCGCGCTCCCCGCCCAGCTCCTCGGTTGGCACCTGCGCCAGCGTCAGCACCGGGCAGGTCTCCGACATGCCATAGCCGGTGAAGACATCAATGCCGCGATCACGCGCCATCTTCGCCAGGCTGCCCGTCATCGCCGAGCCGCCGATGATCATCTTCCAGCCCGACAGGTCCGCCTCGCGCGCCTGTTCGGAGGTCAGCACCATCTGCAGGATGGTCGGCACGCAATGCGAGAAGGTGACCTTCTCCTCGCGGATCAGCCTGCAGATCGTGTCCGGGACATAGCGGCCCGGATAGACCTGCTTGACCCCGGCCATGGTGGCCACATACGGCAACCCCCAGGCGTGGACGTGGAACATGGGCGTCAATGGCATGTACACGTCGTCGCGATGGAAGCGCCCCTGCTGCGGCGCCAGCGCCAGGCCGGCGGTGGTGGCCAGGGTGTGCAGCACCAGTTGACGGTGGCTGAAGTACACCCCCTTGGGCAGGCCCGTGGTGCCGGTGGTGTAGAAGGTGGTGGCGCGGGCGTTCTCGTCGAAGTCGGGGAAGTCGCAGGCTGGCTCGGCCTGGGCCAGCAGTTCCTCATACTCGCCAGCAAAGCCAGGACCGCGCGGGCAGGGCGTGGCGTCGTCGGTGAGCCAGACACAGCGCGTGAGCGTGGTCAGCTCGCCGCGGATCTGCTTCAACAACGGCAGGAAGTCGGAATTGACCAGCAAGACGTCGGCCTGCGCATGATTGAGGGTATAGGCGATCTGCTCGGGAGAAAGACGCACGTTGACCGTCTGCAGCACGCATCCCATCATCGGCACGGCAAAGAAGCATTCGAGGTAACGGTTGCTGTCCCAATCCATCACAGCCACCGTGTTGCCCGGCTGCAGACCCATTTCCTTGAGCGCATTGGCCAGACGCTGCACGCGCTCGTAGAAGCCGGCATAGCTCAGGCGGCGCTGGCCGTAAATGATTTCCTGTCCGGAGGCGGTGGCCAGGGCGCTGTGCAGCAATTGCTTGATCAGCAGCGGATAGCCATAGGCGGACGGGGTCTGGTGGATGGCTTGGGGCATGCCGGGTCTCCTCTGTTGCGGCGTGGTCGCCTGTTGTCGGAATGAACCCCGATGATAACGCTAACGCTCCCAGAGGATGGTGGTCGGGACGACGAAATGTGCCAGGCCTGCCTGCGGCAAATCGTCGCCCCGCCGATGCGGCAGGCTCAGCGCTTCTCTTCCAGCGAGGTGACCGTCAGCGCGCCATCGATGCGGTCGGCCGTGAAGCGGACCTGCTCGCCTTCACGCGCCTGGCCGACGATCTCGGGCGCAGCCCGGAACACCATGGTCATGGCCGGCATCTGCAGGTTGGCAATCTCGCCGTGGCGGATGGTGAGCTTGCCGGCGGCGGCGTCGATCTTGCGGATCTGGCCGTCGACCTTGGGGGCGCTGTCTTGCGCCTGGGCCGCCGGCATGCTGAGGAACAGGGCGGCCAGAAGGGGAAAGAGGCGTAACATGGATTTTCCTTTTCGATGAAGTTAACGTAATTAATGATGACTCAGTGATGACTCAGTGATGACCCTGGTGGCCGCCCTGCATGCCGGGCTTGACGACTTCCAGCGTGGGCTTGCCATCGTCGCGGTCGGGTGCGCGGGCGGCGCTGGGAGCGGGGCCGTTCCAGGGGCGGGCGACCGTGCCGGCGGGGGCGCGGTACCAGCCTGGATCGCGGTAGTCGTCGCGCGCCAGCTGCTTGCGCACCTTGACGGTGCTGAACATGCCGCCCATCTCGATGGGGCCATACGGGCCGCGCCCGGTCATCATGGGCAGGGTGTTCTCGGGCAGGGGCATTTCCATCTCGCCCATGGAACCGCCCTTGTCGCCCATGGCCATGTAGTCGGGGATGAGCCGGGTGATCTTGTCGAGGACCTTGGATTGGTCCACCCCGATCATGGTCGGCAGGTCATGGCCCATGGCGTTCATGGTGTGATGGGCCTTGTGGCAATGCAGCGCCCAGTCGCCTTCTTCGGTGGCGTCGAATTCGATGGCGCGCATCTGGCCTACGGCAATATCGGTGGTCACTTCCGGCCAGCGCGCTGCGGGCGGCACCCAGCCGCCATCGGTGCCGGTGACGCTGAACTCATGGCCGTGCAGGTGCAGCGGATGATTGGTCATGGTGAGATTGCCCACGCGGATGCGCACGCGGTCGTTCTGCCGCACCACCAGCGGATCGATACCGGGGAAGGCGCGGCTGTTCCAGGTCCACAGGTTGAAGTCCAGCATGGTGCTGACCTTGGGGACCGATGCCCCGGGCGCGATGTCGTAGGCATTCATCAGGAAGACGAAGTCGCGGTCCACCCGCATGAAGCCAGGGTCTTTCGGATGCGTGACCCAGAAGCCCATCATGCCCATGGCCATCTGCACCATCTCGTCCGCATGTGGGTGATACATGAAGGTGCCGGCGCGCCTGGCGGTGAATTCATAGACGTAGGTCTTGCCCGGCGGGATGGCCGGCTGCGTCAGGCCCGATACGCCATCCATGCCATTGGGCAGGCGCTGTCCGTGCCAGTGCACCGAGGTGGCTTCGGGCAGCTTGTTGGTGACGAAGATGCGCACCCGGTCGCCTTCCACGACTTCGATGGTGGGACCGGGACTCTGGCCGTTGTAGCCCCACAGCCTGGCCTTCATGCCAGGCGCAATCTCGCGCACCACCGGTTCGGCCACCAGGTGGAATTCCTTGACGCCATTGTTCATGCGCCAGGGCAGGCTCCAGCCATTGAGGGTGACCACCGGCTGGTATGGACGGCCATTGGCGGGATGCAGCGGCGGCTGGGTGGCGGGGCTGGCCTGTAGCGGCGCTTCCGGCAGGGCGGCCGCGCCGGCGCGGCTGACCGCGCCTGCCGTCACCGCCAGGGCTGCGCCTTGCAGGAAACTGCGGCGTTGCTTGTCGGGTGTGCTCATGGTTGTTTTCCTTGTGTGGGACGGCCGCCCAGGGCCAGTTGCAGGCTGGCGTCGGCAATCCAGAAGTCGCGCTGGGCCTCGATGGCGGCGTTGACGGTGGCGGCTTGTTCGCGGGCATCGGCCAACAGGATGAAGACGCTGACGAGCATGCCGTTGTAGCGCAGCACGTTTTCATCAGCGATGCGCTGGCGCAGGGGCAGCCATTCATCCTGATAGCGCCGCGCCAGGGTGTAGGCATCCTGCCGCTCGCGCCAGGCCAGGCGCGCCTGGGCGCGCGCATCGAGGACGGCGGCGGCCAGCTTGTGGGCGCCTTGCAGGTAGATGGCTTCGGCCTTGGCCACGCGCGCCTCGCCCCAGTCGAACAGCGGGATCTCCAGCGAGATCTCGTAGCCGTTCTCGACCGGCTTGCCGCTTTCGGTGGTGCGCAGCGCGCCCAGGTCCAGTACGTTGACCAGGCGCGTGGCGCGGGTCAGACCCAGCGAGGTTTGCAAGCCCTCCAGTTCGGTGCGGGCGGCCTCGACGTCGAGGCGCTGTTGCAGGGCTTGCTGCTCGATGTCGTCCACGGCTTCCAACTGCCGGGGCAGGGCGGGCAATTGGGCCGGCAGCGAGAAGTCCGGGGCCAGGCCCAGCAGGCGGGCCAGGCTTTCCTTGTGCTGCGCAGCCAGGCGGCGGGCCTGTTGCAGGCTGGTTTGCGCCTGGCCGTAGAAGAACTGCTCGCGGGCGCTGTCAAGCTGGCTGATGTTGCCCAGCCGCGCCATTTGCGCCGCCAGCGCATGCGCTGCCTCGGCGGCGTCGGCCACTTGCTTCTGGTACTGCAAGCCCTGCTGCGCCGCCACCGCCTGGTAGTAGGCCTGCCGGGTCTGCGCGGCCACGCTCAGCACGCGTGAGGCCAGCGACAGACGCACTTGCTCGAAGCGCCGCTGTTCGATGCGCGACGCAGCCGGCAGGGTGAGCAGGCGCATCAGGCCCAGCGACAGGCTGCGTTCGATCTTGAGATCGTCACCGGCATGGCTGCGCTTGAAGGAAAAGCCGGGATTGGGCAGGCGGCCGGCCTGCACCAGGTCGGCCTCGGCCACGCCGAGTCCGGCGAAATCGGCTTGCAGGTCCGGATTGTTGATGAGTGCGATCTGCACAGCGTCATCGGCGCTGGCCAGTCGTGGCGTGCTGTTGGCGGGATCGTGCAGCAACTGGCGCACGTGCTCGCTGCTGGCCTGGGTTTGTTGCGGGGTGCGGTTCCAGGCCGGGGCCTGGCCCAGGCGCGTGCTGCTGGCCTGCTCGACCTGGCCGAAACCGCCGTCGGGCGACAGCTGGGCGCAGCCAGCCAGCAAGGCGCAGGCGGCCACGGCAGCGGCCCGCAAGGGACGTGAAACGTGGGGGATCATGGAATCCTCGTCTGATGGTGATCGTCATGCCATGCGCGCACTGTGGTCAGGGCGCGCAGGCTCAGGCGCACGCGGACGTGCGCAGGGCGATATCAGGCCAGGGCAGGGGGACGGTCGGGGTTTTCCGGCAGATAGCCGACGAAGCCGGAAGCCGGCAGCGCAATGAATTCGCGCGAGGGAAGATCGGGCGCAGGCGGCGCGCTCAGGGCCAGCGGCAGCAGGCCGCCGACGGTGCAGGCGGCGCAGAAGCTGCAGGAAGCTTGGGTGTGATGGGGCGGGTCTGGCTGGTGGGCGGTCTCGGCACTCTGGTCGGCAACGGTCTGAGCCGCCGCGCCATGATGTCCTTGCGGGGCATGATGCTCATGCTGCATCCCGGCGCTGTGCGCGGCGGGCGCGGCCGGTGCGGATGGTGCGTGATGCCGGGCCGACGACTGCACAGCCGGCGCGCAGGCCTGCAGCGCCGCGGCGAAACCCTGGACGGGAATGGCCAGCGCCAGCAAGCAGAGCAGGAAGAGTTTTGCGCGCAGCATTATGGGCGGCAGTATAGACCGTCCGGCTGGCGGCAATCAACCTGTCCCTCCATGCTCAAGCGGCGGCCTTGCGCTGGCGCAAGCCGCGCACCAGGCGCAGGCCGTTGAAGACCACGATCAGGCTGGCTCCCATGTCGGCAAACACCGCCATCCACAGCGAACTCATGCCCACCAGCGCCAAGCCCAGGAACACCGCCTTGATGCCCAGCGCGATGCTGATGTTCTGCACCAGCACGGCATGGGCCTTGCGGCTCAGGCGAATGAAGTCGGGAATCTTGCGCAGGTCGTCGTCCATCAAGGCCACGTCGGCCGTTTCCAGCGCCGTGTCGGTGCCGGCCGCGCCCATGGCGAACCCGATATCGGCCCGCGCCAGCGCCGGCGCATCGTTGATGCCGTCGCCCACCATGCCCACGCCGCGCACGCCGTGACGCTGGCTCAGTTCTTCGATGGCCTTGAGCTTGTCTTCCGGCAGCTGGTCGCCGCGGGCATCGCTGATGCCGGTCTGGGCGGCGATGGCCTGGGCGGTGTGGCTGTTGTCGCCGGTCAGCATGATGACCTCCACCCCCAGCGCGCGCAGCTCGGCCACGGCTTGCCTGCTGCTGGGGCGCACCGTATCGGCCACCGCCACCAGCAGTTGCGGCTGACCATCGAGGCACAGCACGGTGGTGGTCTTGCCTTGTTTCTCGAAGGCTTGCAGGCGCGCTTCCAGTTCCGGGCTGCACTGGCCCAGTTCGTGGACCAGGCGGTGATTGCCCAGGTGCAGCAACTGTCCGTTGATGCGTCCTTGCACGCCGCGTCCGGCCAGGGCGGCGAATTCGCTCACCTCCACGGTCGCGATCTCTTCCTGGGCGGCGATGGCGCGCGAGACCGGGTGGTCCGAACGGGCCGCCAGGGAGACCGCCAGTTGCAGCAGCGCCTGCTGGTCCGCCTGTGCCTGCAGCGAGACCACATCGGTCACGCGCGGCTTGCCGAAGGTGAGGGTGCCGGTCTTGTCCAGCGCCAGGGCGCGCAGCTGGCGGCCCTGCTCCAGATAGACGCCGCCCTTGACCAGGATGCCGTGGCGGGCCGCCGAGGCCAGGCCGCTGACGATGGTCACGGGAGTGGAGATGACCAGCGCGCAGGGACAGGCGATCACCAGCAGCACCAGCGCCTTGTACAGCCAGGGCTGGAAGGCCGCACCCGCCAGCAGCGGCGGCAGCAGCGCCACCAGCACGGCCATGACCACCACGGCAGGGATGTAGTAGCGGGCGAAGTTGTCCACGAAGCGCTGGGTCGGCGCGCGCTGGCCCTGCGCCTGCTGCACGCTCTTGACGATGCGCGCCAGCGTGGAGTCGCCTTGCGCCGCCGTCACGCGCATCTCGAAGGCGCCCTGTTCATTGATGGTGCCGGCAAAGACCGGATCACCGGCCTGCTTCTGTACCGGTATGCTTTCTCCGGTAATGGGCGCCTGGTTGATGCTGGTGCTGCCTGACAGCACCAGGCCATCCAGCGGTACACGTTCCCCAGGGGCGACCCGTACAGTGTCATCCACTGTCACGGTACGGGCCGGTACAGTTGACCAGACACCGTCCTCGCCGCGCCGCGTGGCCATGTCGGGCGTCATCGCCAGCAGGCCGGCAATGGCATTGCGGGCGCGGTCCAGCGACAGCGCTTCGATCATCTCGGCCAGGGTGAACAGCACGATCACCACCGCCGCTTCGGGCCACTGGCCGATGACGGCCGCACCGATGACGGCCAGCGACATCAGGAAGTTCATGTTCAGCGAGAAGTTGCGCAGGGCGATCCAGCCCTTCTTGAGCGTGCCCAGCCCACCCAGCAGGATGGCCGCGAGCGCCAGCCCGATCACCGGCAGCGAGCGCTCGTCGCCGCTGCTCCAGGCCAGCACTTCGGCGCCCAGCGCGGCTACGCCGGCCAGGCCCAGCAAGATCCAGCGCCGGGCCGGGATGCGGTAGGCAGCGGCTTGGTCAGGTGCGTCGCGGCCGGCCTCGGCGTCGAGCGAGTCGGATTTGACGGCGGGCAGCATGTCCAGCGCCTTGAGGGTCGCCACCAGCGGGGCGATGGAGGGCAACTGGTGTTGCACGGTCAGCTCGCGCTGGATCAGGTTGAATTCCAGCGTACCCACGCCGGACATCTGCGAGAGGCGTTCGCGGATCAGCTTTTCTTCGGTCGGGCAGTCCATCTTCTGGATGAAGAAGACCGCCTCTTCGGTTGCTCCCTCCAGGCGTGCGGCGGGGATGGGCGCGGACCTTTCCTGCTCGCTGGCGCATGCATGGCCGGCGCAGCAACTGGAGGTTGCGGGGGCGTGATGATGGTCGTGCTCATGTGCGTGCTCATGGCCATGGTCGTGATCATGCAGGTGATCGTGATCGTGCTTGTGCGAATGTTCCGCCATCCGGTGCTCCTTGTGCAGCCAATTGGGTTCAGGGGTATATTAAAAACCCTGAAGTAACTACAAGGTCAAGCGAGGATCATCATGGATACGCTCAAGATCGGCGAACTGGCCGCCAAGGCTGACTGCCCGGTAGAAACCGTCCGCTATTACGAGAAGGAAGCGCTCTTGCCCGAGCCCACGCGTTCCCAGGCGAACTACCGGCTCTATGGCGAGCGCCACGTCGAGCGCCTGCAGTTCATCCGTCACTGCCGTTCGCTGGACATGACCCTGGATGAGGTGCGGGAGTTGCTGCGCCTGCGCGATGCTCCCGAACAGGATTGCGGCGGCGTCAATGCCTTGCTGGACAAGCACATCGGCCATGTAGCGGAGCGTATTGCGCAATTGCAGGCGCTGCAGGCGCAATTGCGCCAGTTGCGCGCCCAATGCGAAGTGGCGCAGCCGGCGCGTGACTGCGGCATCCTGCAAGGCCTGGCCAGCCTGCCTGATGACCTCAAGCCGGCCAACCTGGGCAGCCATGGCGGCGGCTGCCACTAAAAACGCCGCGGCTCAGGCGGTCTGCGCCAGCCAGGCCATCACTTCCGTGATCACCTCGTCCGGTTTTTCCCGTTGCGGGAAATGGCCGGCGCCCGGGATCACCACACGCCGGTAGGCGTTGCTGAAGAGCTTTTCCTTGCCTTCGGAGGTGGCCGGATGGTTGGCGCCATCCTCGGCGCCATGCAGCACCAGCGTCGGCACCATGATGCGCGGAGTCTGCCGCAATTGTTCTTCCAGCGCCGCATAGGCCGGATCGCCCACGGCAAAGCCCCAGCGATGGCGATAGGAGTGCAGGCAGATGGCGACCCAGTCGGGATTGTCGAAGGACGCGGCGGTATTGTTGAACTCGCTCTCGGCAAACTTCCATGACGGCGACCAGGTATTCCACATGAAGCGGGCCAGGGCGCGCCGGTCCTGTTCCAGCTCGGCCGCGCCGCGTGGCGTGGCGAAGAACCAGTGATACCAGTAATTGCGCGATTGCTGCAGGCTCAACTGCTGCTCCGGCGTATTCGTGCCCCAGCCGACCGACAAGGTGATGCAGTGGCTGATGCGCTCCGGTGTTTGCGCGGCGGCGATGTAGGCGGCGCGCGCGCCCCAGTCGTGGCCGATGAGCGCGTATCGCTGCAGTCCCAATGCATCGACAAAGGCCATCAGGTCGCTGGCCAGCGCAGCCAACTGGCCGCTGCGCGGGGTGCTGTCGGACAGGAAGCGGGTCGGCCCGTAGCCGCGCAGGTAGGGGCGGATCACCTGGTACCCCGCCGCCCGCAGCGGGCGCAGGAAGGCGTCCCAGGTGCGCACATCATCTGGCCAGCCATGCAGCAACACCACCGGCGGCGCTTCGGGCGGGCCGCTGACTTCGAACCCTATGCGCAGCTTGTCGGTATCGATGAAGCTCAGATGATTGGTCTGGGGCATGGCAGGCGTTCTCCTTCGGATGGCGTGCGGACAAGTGCAACGGGCGAACTGACGTCGCCGCAGTTGGCATTCTGCCGTATTCCCGGCATACCTGTCTCGCAGGGCGGGAGTTCGCCTGCCGCCTTCAGTCGCCGTGCCTGCCGTGGACAGCACAACAGTCTGCATCCCCTCCCAGCGCCTCGAGGATGGGACAGTCGGGCCGGTTGTCGCCATGGCAACCCTGCACCAGCTGTTCCAGCGTGGCTTTCATACCCTGCAATTCACTGATGCGCTGCTCCAGTTCGGCGATGTGGGTCTGCGCCAGTTGCTTGACCTTGCGGCTGGGGCGCGACTGGTCCAGCCACAGGCCGATCAGGTCGCTCACCTGGGCCATGGAAAAGCCCAGCTGGCGGGCCTGCCGGATGAAGCGCAGCAAGTGCACATCGCGCTGCCCATAGACGCGATAGCCCGCATCGGTGCGGCTGGCGCGGGGGATGAGCCCGGTCTCTTCATAGTGGCGGATCATCTTGGCCGAGACGCCCGAGGCGCTGGCCGCTTCTCCGATATTCATGGATTCACTCCTTGGTGCTGACGGGCGCATGGGGCCGCCAGCGGCGCAGCAGCAGGGCGTTGCTGACGACGCTGACGCTGGAAAAGGCCATCGCTGCGCCCGCCAGCATGGGGTTGAGCAGGCCCAGCGCGGCCAGGGGGATGCCGACCAGGTTGTAGATGAAGGCCCAGAACAGGTTCTGGCGGATCTTGGCGTAGGTGCGCCGAGAGATGTCGATGGCGTCGGCCACCAGCCCGGGATCGCCGTGCATCAGCGTCACCCCGGCGGCCTGCATGGCCACGTCGGTGCCGGTGGACATGGCCATGCCGACATCGGCTGCCGCCAGCGCGGGCGCGTCGTTGACGCCATCGCCCACCATCGCCACCACCTGCGCGCCGCCTTGGCGCAGCGCCGTGACGGCCTCGGCCTTGTCGGCCGGCAGTACTTCGGCGCGCACTTCCTGGATGCCCAGTTCGCTGGCCACCTGTTGCGCCGCGCCGAGGTTGTCGCCGCTGAGCATGGCGCTGCGCACGCCCATGCGGTGCAGCGTGGCGATGGCGGCCTGCGCGCCGGGTTTGATCTGGTCGCCGAAGGCCAGCAGTCCCAGCACCTCGACCCCGCTGTCATTGCGCCGCGCCAGCCATGACAGGGTGCGCCCCTGGGCTTGCAACTGCTCGGCGCGCGCTTGCAGGGCCGGGGCGTGTGCCTGCAATTGCTGCATCCAGCGGCTGCTGCCCAGCATCAGTTGACGTCCCTCGACGACGCCTTCGATGCCCAGGCCGGCCACGCTGCGCACCTGTTCGGCCTGCCGGGCTGCCTGGGCCGACTGCGCAGCGGCTTCCCGCACGGCGCGTCCGAGCGGATGCTCGCTATGGGCTTGCAGCGCCGCCGCCAGCGCCAGCAGTTCATCGGGCTGCGTGGATGGAGTCGCTTCCAGCTCGAGCAGGCGCGGATGGCCGAGGGTGAGGGTGCCGGTCTTGTCGAAGGCCACCGCATTGACCCGGTGGGCGATCTCCAGTGCTTCGGCGTCCTTGATCAGGATACCGTGGCGCGCCGCCACGCCGGTGCCGGCCATGATGGCCGTGGGCGTGGCCAGGCCCAGTGCGCAGGGGCAGGCGATCACCATCACCGCCACGGCATTGAGCAGCGCCTGTTCCCAATTGCCCTGCACCAGGCCCCAGCCCAGCAGCGTCAGCAGTGACAGCAGCAGCACTGCTGGCACGAACACGGCGCTGACCTGGTCCACCAGGCGCTGGATCGGGGCCTTGGCCGCCTGGGCCTGCTCCACCATGCGCACGATGCGCGCCAGCACCGTCTCGGCGCCGATGGCCGTGGTCTCCATTACCAGCACCCCCTCGGCATTGATGGAACCCGCGGTCAGCGGGTCGCCGGCTTGCTTGGCTTGCGGGCGGCTCTCGCCGGTCAGCATGGCTTCGTCCAGATGGCTGCGGCCCTCGCGCACCACGCCATCGACCGGCACCCGCTCGCCGGGGCGTAGCACCACCAGATCACCTACGCGAACCTGGGCCAGCGGCACCTCGATGTCTTGCCCATCGCGGCGCACGCGGGCGTTCTCCGGACGCAAGGCGTTGAGCGCGGCGATGGCGTCGGCGGTCTGGCGCTTGGCGCGGCCTTCCAGCCATTTGCCCAGCAGCACCAGCGTGATCACCACGGCCGAGCTCTCGAAGTAGAGGTGGGGCATGGCCATCGCATGGCCGGGCATGGTGGGCAGGGTCAGCCATTGCCACAGCGACAGGCCATAGGCCGCGCTGGTGCCCAGCGCCACCAGCAGATCCATGTTGCCCGAGCGCGCGCGCAGCGCACCCCAGCCGGCGTGGTAGAAGCGCCAGCCCAGCCAGAACTGCACCGGCGTGGCCAAGAGCCATTGCCACAGCGGCGGCAGGCTCCAGTGCACGCCCAGCGGCGCCAGCAGCATGGGCAGCACCAGCGGCAGCGATAGCGCGGCAGATAGCGCTACCGGCCACCAGGAGGACAGGGCCGTTTTGGCGGTGGGGGCGGCCTCCTCGGGCAGGTGCGCGCGGGCGTGGTAGCCGGCCTTTTCGATGGCGGCGATGAGCTGCTCCGGCGCGACCGCGCCGGCAGTGACGATGCTGGCGCGCTCGGTGGCCAGGTTGACGCTGACCTCGGTGACGCCGGGGATCTTCTTGAGCACTTTCTCGACGCGCATCACGCAGGAGGCGCAGCTCATGCCTTCGATGTCGAGGCTGATGTCGGTGCGGGTGGCAGTGGAATCATTCATGCGAATTGTCCGGAAAGATGAAGTCGATGCCTGCATCATCATCCTTCCCATGAGGGTAAGGTCAAGCCCGATTGTCGCATGACGCATCCTGGCATGCAGTCGCGCTTGACCTTGCCATGGCGGGAAGGTTTAAGCTTCTGCCAATGTCATCTTCTCTTTTATGAAAGGAAACGCCATGAGCACCACCTTCACCGTCAACGACATGACCTGCAACCACTGCGCCGGTGTCATCACCAAGGCCGTCAAGGAGGTGGACGCCAATGCCAAGGTCGATATCACCGTGGCCGACAAGCGCGTGGTCATCGACAGCAGCCTGCCGGCGCAGCAGTTTGCCGAGGCCATCGAAGAAGCGGGTTATACCCCCGTTGCCGCCTGAATCATATCAATCCGTTCGGACTGAGTAGCCGCAACGCGGCGTATCGAAGGCGCTCCGGGAGGTGGCCGCAAGCGGCTACTCAGTCCGAACGGTAGGGAGGGGGAACGAAAACGCCGCTTACTTGCTCAGCAAGCGCATCGCCCCTTCCAGTCCATCCATGGTCAGCGGGAACATGCGGTCATTCATCAACTGGCGGATCAGGGCGATCGATTGGCGGTATTGCCACAGCCCTTCCGGTTCGGGATTGAGCCAGACGAAATGCGGGAAGGTGCTGGTAAAGCGCTGCAGCCATTCGGCGCCGGCCTCGGCATTGTTGTATTCCACCGCGCCGCCCGGCTGTACGATCTCGTAGGGGCTCATGGTGGCGTCGCCCACGAAGATGAGCTTGGTGTCGGGTGTGTACTTGCGCAGCACGTCCCAGGTCGGGAAGCGTTCGGCATGGCGGCGGCGGTTGTTCTTCCACAGGTAGTCATAGACGCAGTTGTGGAAGTAGAAGAACTCCATGTTCTTGAATTCGGTACGCGCCGCCGAGAACAGTTCTTCGGTGCGGGCGATATGGTCATCCATGGAGCCGCCCACGTCAAAGAGCATCAGCACCTTGATCTTGTTCTTGCGCTCGGGCTGCATGCGGATATCCAGGTAGCCGGCATTGCTGGCGGTGGCGCGGATGGTGTCGTCCAGCGCCAGCTCCTCGTCCAGTCCTTCACGCGCAAAGCGGCGCAGGCGGCGCAGCGCTACCTTGATGTTGCGCGTACCGAGCTCACGCTCGCCATCGTAATCCTGGTATTGGCGTTCTTCCCAGACCTTTACGGCGCTGCGCTGGCCGCCCTTGCCACCGATGCGGATGCCCTCGGGGTTGTAGCCGCCATGGCCGAACGGGGAGACGCCGCCGGTGCCGATCCACTTGCTGCCGCCTTCGTGGCGCTCCTTCTGTTCTTCCAGCAATTGCTTCAAGCGGTCCATCAGCTTGTCATAGCCGAACTTCTCGATGGCGGCCTTCTGCTCGGGCGTCAGATCGCGCTGCAACTGCTTGACCAGCCATTCCAGTGGAATCTCCGGGCGCTTCTCGAAGATCGTTTCGATGCCCTTGAAGTAGGCGCCAAAGGCGCGATCGAACTTGTCGAAGTGGGCCTCGTCCTTGACCAGCGTCAGCCGCGAGAGGAAGTAGAACTCGTCCAGCGAGGGCGAGATGACCTGCTTGTCCATCGCCTCCAGCAGGGTCAGGAATTCCTTGATCGAGACTGGCACGCCAGCCTGTTTCACGGTGTAGAAGAAATCGATCAGCATGGGTACGGCTTCAGCGGCCTAGCTTGAACTGCAGATGGCGGCGCACCGTGGGCCATTCCGATTCGATGATGGAAAACACCACCGTGTCACGATAGGAGCCATCCGGCATGCGCATGTGGTTGCGCAGCACGCCGTCCTGCTTGGCGCCCAGCCGGGCAATGGCGGCGCGCGATTGCTGGTTCATCCAGTGGGTGCGGAATTCCACGGCGATGCAGTGCATGTCTTCGAAGGCGTGGGTCAGCATCATCAGCTTGCACTCGGTATTGATGCCGGTGCGCTGGGCGCTGGCGGCGTACCAGGTGGAACCGATCTCCACGCGCCGATGCACCGAGTCGGCATTCATGTAGGTGGTCATGCCGCACAGCGCGCCGGTGTCGTTACGGCGGATCACGAAGGGCAGCATGCTGCCCTGCTGCTGCAGGTGCAGGCGGCGTTCGATCTCGGCGCGCATGTTCTCCGGCTTGGGGACGGCGGTGTACCAGAGCTTCCATAGCTTGCCGTCCGAGACGGCCGCGATGAGCGCATCGTGGTGCTCGGGATGCAGCGGTTCGATGGTGGCGAACTGGCCCTTGAGGGTGATCGGCGAGAGGAATTGCATGGCGGCTCCGGCAGGTAGGAGGGGGGGCAGGGTCAGCGATGGTTGCGCGACATGAAGACCAGGCGCTCGAACAGATGCACATCCTGCTCGTTCTTGAGCAGCGCACCGTGCAGCGGCGGCACTACCGCCTTGTTGTCCTGGCTGTGCAGGGCTTCGGGCGGGATGTCTTCGGCCATGAGCAGCTTGAGCCAGTCGATCAGTTCCGAGGTGGAGGGCTTCTTCTTGATGCCGGGCACGTCGCGCACCTGGTAGAAGGCGTCCAGCGCCCGCGCCAGCAGATCGCGCTTGATGTGCGGAAAGTGCACATCGACGATGCTCTGCATGGTCTCTTTGTCCGGGAACTTGATGTAGTGGAAGAAGCAGCGGCGCAGGAAGGCGTCCGGCAGTTCCTTCTCGTTGTTGGAGGTGATGACTACCAGCGGACGATGCCGGGCGCGCACCAGTTCGCGCGTCTCGTAGACGTAGAACTCCATGCGGTCGAGTTCGCGCAGCAGGTCATTGGGAAATTCGATGTCGGCCTTGTCGATCTCGTCGATCAGCAGCACCACCGGCTCGTCAGCGGTGAAGGCCTGCCACAGCACGCCCTTGACGATGTAGTTGTGGATGTCCTTGACGCGTTCTTCCCCCAGCTGCGAATCGCGCAGGCGCGAGACTGCATCGTATTCGTACAAGCCCTGCTGGGCCTTGGTGGTGGACTTGATATGCCATTGCAGCAAGGGCCGGCCCAGGGCCGCGGCCACTTCCTCGGCCAGCATGGTCTTGCCGGTGCCGGGTTCGCCCTTGATCAGCAGCGGACGTTGCAGGGTGAGGGCGGCGTTGACGGCCAGCTTGAGGTCATCGGTGGCGACGTAGTTTTCGCTGCCGGTGAATTTGATCGGGTTTGCAGGGGCGGTGGAATGATCTGGCATGGATGCTGTCCTTGTCAGTTGCTGGGGTCGGGGCGGCGTTTGGATGCGGCGTTGCAGCAGCAGGACCGCAGGTTTCCTCGAGTATAAGGGAAAACCCCGGCCCGCTGACTTCGCTTGAAATTGGCGAAACCGTTCCTATATACGGTTTTCCGCATGCAACAACTGACAGAACTGACAGCGCCCCGGCGCTCACTGCTCATGAAATTCCTTTTCTTCAAGATGCTGGTGGTGTGGAGACGAATGCGTCACGGCATGCAGGCGCGCTACATGGATCGCCAGGATGTCGGACGTCAGCTGGAGGTGTTGATGCGCCGCGCCGATCCGGCCTCCAGCTGGCATGAGCGGGCCAACTGGATGATAGACGTGGTCGAATGGCTGCGTCATCGCCCGGCGGTATCCTTCCTCGATCGCCGGGCCTGGCATCAGGTGCGCCGTGAGCGGCTGGCCATCCTGCTGGACTGGCTGGACCAGCACCGCGAGGTGCGCCGGGCGGTACAGAATGCGCTGCAAAAAACGTTGCGCGAAGCCACCGGCCCCGAACTCTTCTCTACCACCGGACTTCCCCACGAACCCGGCTTCTTCGGTGAACTGTCCGAACGCCTGGCGCGGCTGATCCTGCCCCGGCACCTGTCGCCCACCGACCTGTCTTCGCTCTTCACTGCCATGTTCCCCGACCCGGACGACGCCGTCTGGCTGCTGGAGCTGGACAATGACCTGCTGCAGCGCCTGTGGAAGCTCATGGCCGACGATGGCATCTCGCACATGTACTGGCAGCAGATCGAGGAAGCCATCACCTACCTGACCACGACGGTGGTGGCCGATGGCATCAGCCCGGCCTTCCGCCAGCGCCTGGAACCGAAGATGCCCATGCGCGCCACCCCCTTCCTGGCGTTGCGCCGCGAGATGGAAGCCTGGCTGCGCGCCCAGCCGGGCGACATGGGCGCCTTGCGCAGCGTGCGCATGCTGGTGGCGGTGTGCCATGCGCAGACCGACCGCATCTATGCCCACCTGGATGAATATGGCGTCTCGGTCAGCCTGGTCTACCGGGTCGAGCGCATGCGCGCGCATCTGCAGCGCATCGGGCGCCTGATCGACGTGCGCTCGGGCATGCCGGGGCCGGCGATCAGCCCGGCCGTGCCGGGGATGGCGGTCAAGCCGGGGGCGGGGCGGGTGCAACTGCTGCTGTGCGACCTGATCTCCGCCCACCATCATCGCGACTCGGTGCGCGGCCTGATGCGGCGCAGCTTTGCGCTGCTGGCGCGCAAGATGGTGGAGCGCAACGCCGACCACCGCGAGCAGGCCATTGCCCGCGATGCGGCGGGTTACCGCCGTGTGATGCGCGCCGGCCTGCTGGGCGGGGCGGTCATCGCCGCTACCGCGCTGCTCAAGCAAAGCCTCTCTACGCTGGGCGTGGTCCATTTCGTTGACGGGGCGCTAGCCTCCTTGAACTATGCCGCCAGTTTCCTCCTCATCGCCGCGCTCGGCGGCGTGCTGGCCACCCGTCAGCCTGCCGTGACCGCACCCGCGCTGGCCTCGCGCATGGGCGACCTGGATGCCGAGGGCATGCGCGATTTGATCGCCGAGTCGGGACGATTGCTGCGTTCGCAATCGGCGGGCATCTTTGGCAATTTGCTGGCGGTCGTGCCGGTGACGGCGGCGCTGTGTGCGCTGGGCTGGTTTGCGCTGGACCGCCGGCCCATGTCGCTGGAGGCCGCGCGCCAAAGCGTGGCCTCGCTGTCGCTGGTCGGCCCCACGCCCCTCTACGCCGCCTTGACCGGCGTGCTGCTGTGGCTGGCCAGCCTGGTGGCGGGCTTTGCCGACAACTGGTTTGCACTGCGCCGGGTGCGCGAGGTGGTCTCCAACCACCGGCGCCTGGTGCATGGCCTGGGGGCCTTGCGCGCCCAGCGTTGCGCGGCCTGGCTGGAACGCAATGTCGCCACCATTGCCGGCAGCTTTGCGCTGGCGCTGCTGCTGGGCATGGCGCCGGTGGTCGCGGCCTTCTTCAGCCTGCCGCTGGATATCCGCCATGTCACCCTGGCCGCCGGCACCTTGACGGCGGCCGCCTTCAGCCTGGGCTGGCAAGCGCTGACGACGCCGGCCTTCTGGCTGGCCGCCGGCGGGGTGGCCATCACCGGCTTGCTGTCGGTCGCCGTGGCGTTCGCCTGCGCGCTCGCGCTGGCCCTGCGTTCGCGCGATTTGCCACGACGCGCACGCAACGTGGCCATGCGGGCAGTGTTGCGCCGTTTCGTCGTGCGTCCCTTGTTCTTCATCTTGCCCGAGCGCGCGCATGCGGCAGTGCGGGATGAGTCCGACGAGGATGAGCAGGACGATGACGACGGCGGCGACGGTCCCGGCCCGGACCATCAGATGTCGCGCCTGGCTTCAGTTGAGCGTGATGACGAGGTGCAGTCTTCTGTACGTCGACATGTGGCCTGAAGTCGCCCCGGCGGCACTTTTCATCGCTTCGGATATTGCATTGCACACAACTGCGTCAGCAGGCCGCAGCCCGCGCCGGTTGGGCTGTTGCGGGCCATGGGCGCAGTTTTTTGACAGGGATGACGCTCGCGGTTTTATTGGTTAGAATCAAATCGTTTTTTGCGCAAGGCAGGGGGAGTGGAGAGACCAGCTTGAGCCGAAACATCGGTTGAGCCATAGCAGAACAGCCAAACCTGCAACACCAGGACAATCTAACAAGCACGATAAAGTTTGCCGCTGGTAGCAAAAGATGCGTTTCGTCGGGTGTCCGCCACGCAGCTGTCTGGGTGGGGCGGATGGCAAGTCCAATCACCTTACCCTGCTCACATGAAAAAACACCTCGTGTTTCTTGCCCTCGTCGGCGTAGTCGGCAGTGCGTCTGCGGCGGACATCGTCGGCAATGCCAAGGCTGCTGAAAACAAAGTCTCCATGTGCATCGGTTGCCATGGCATCCCTGGCTACAAGGCCAGCTATCCCGAGGTCTATCAGGTGCCGATGCTGGGCGGCCAGTCCGCCGCCTACATCGAAAGCGCCCTGCGCGCCTACCAGAAGGGGGAGCGCAAGCATCCCTCCATGATGGGGGTGGCCGCCAGCCTGTCGGACCAGGACATCGCCGACCTGGCCGCCTACTATTCGCAGCAGAAGTGAGGGGGAGCCACGAGATGAAGAAGAACCTGATCACCCTGTGCCTGCTGGCTGCGGCAACCCTGTGCACGCAGGCCGCCAATGCCGCTGACGTAGCCAATGGCCGCGCGCTGACCGAAAAGTACAACTGCGCTTCCTGCCATGGCAAGGACTACAACTCGCCCACCGAACCGGCCTATCCCAAGCTGGCCGGCCAGCATGCCGATTATCTCAAGCACGCCCTGACCGCCTACCGGCGCGGCAACACGGCCATGAACGGGCGCAACAACGCCATCATGTCAGCCCAGGCCAAGCCGCTCAGTGATCGCGATATCAACGATATCGCCGCTTATCTGCATAGCTTGCCGGGTAGCCTGGTGGTGCGTAAGTAGGCGCACCACCCAAGCACTGAAGCCACGCCGGCAGTTGTCTGCGGCGTGGCTTTTTTGCATGCGCGCCAGATTTATCCTTGCGCCCTGCGCTTGATATTCTCGATATAGGCCGCCCCATCCGGCGGCAGGCCGCTGCGCTGGGCATTCCAGATCATCTCGCCCAAGGCTTCCATGATCTCGTGATGCGCTTCGTGCTCGGAGCCGCGGCGCTGCGCCAGCAGCTGGAAGGCGGCGCGGATGCCCGGTGGCTGGTCGATCGAGATCTGCTCCGTGATCGACAGGTGCATCGACAGGTGCAGGAAGGGATTGGTCTGGCCGCGTTCGACCGAATAGTCCGCCGCCAGGGCTTCTTCCACGTCGCGCAGTCCCTCGTGGTATTCGGGGTGCTGCATGATCCAGTCGCGGGCGATGGCTTCCAGCGGGGTCAGGATCTCATTGCCCTGGTGCTTGCGGTAGGCTTCGCAGAAAAAACGACGGACATCGTGCTGGGACGGCGTGAACATGGCGGTGCAGAGGATCGGTGACAAAGCGGTATTGTACGCTGCAACGTCTGCCGCTTCAGGCATCCTGAAGCCTACCGCCACGTGAGAGCATTCCTGAAGTAATATTCTTGCCGTACAACAAGCATCCGAATAATCCATCCAGCCAGCACCGGCCGCACCGGGTCTACCGGTAGGGGGGGAAGAGGCCCGGTTTAGAGAAGGGATAGTGCATGCAATGTGTTGCAAGGCTGTTGGCTGCGCTGCTGGCGCTGGCCACACTGGGCGCGCCCGTCGGGGCGACAGCCCAGCCGCGCGCGCCGTTGCCGGACAGGCAAGAGACAGCGACGCTGGCCATCGGCTTTGCCGGCCCCTTGAGCGGACCTTCCGGGGGCGTCGGCAAGAGCATGCAGAATGGTGTGCAACTGGCGCTGGCCGAGGCCAACCGACGCGGCCTGCGCATCGGCGGCAAGTCCTGGCAGCTCAGGCTCATCGCCCAGGATGACCGCGCCGATCCGGCCACGGCCGAGTTCGTGGCGCGCTCCCTGGTGCAGCAGCAGGTCATCGCGGTGGTCGGCCACTGGACCAGCGGCACCAGCCTGGCGGCAGCCCCGGTCTATCATCGCGCGGGCGTGATCCAGGTCACGCCCTCGGCAATGAGCCGGCGACTCACGGCCATGTCCTATCCACGCATCTTTCGCACCATTCCCAATAACGAGAGCCTGGGCCGGCTGGCAGCCGGCTATGCGGTCGACAAGCTTGAGACCAGGACGATCGTGACCATCGATGACCGCACGCCCTTTGGCCAGGGACTGGCTGAGCAGTTTGCGCGCACGGCCAGCGAGCGCGGCGCCCAGGTGGTGGGGCGCTACTCGGTCAGCGACAAGACCTCGGACTTCAACGCTGCGCTGCTGGAGGCGCGCAAGCTGCAGCCAGACCTGATCTTCTTCGGCGGACTGGACTGGCAGGCCGGGGTGCTGGCCAAGTCCATCCGCCGCCTCAAGCTGCATGCGCGCCTGATGGCTTCACCCGGCACGCTGGGCCTGCCTTTCCTCATGCGCGCCGGGCCTGATGCCAATGGCGCGCTGGTGCTTGAGCCCGGCCCGCCGCAGGACAAGATGCCGGGCTGGAAGAGCTTCCGCCAGCGCTATAGCGAGAACTTCGATTCCGATATGGATCTGTACGCGGTATTTGCCTATGAAGCCGCGCAGGCCATCATCCAGGGCATCCGCCAAGCGGGCAGCGCCGATCCCGAACGCATTGCCGAGGCCATGCATCGCTTGCGTTTCGAAGGCGTCAGCGGGCCGGTGGCCTTCAATGAAGAGGGCGATCTCTTGCAGCCCAGCTTTACCATGTACGAGGTCAAGGACCAGCGCTGGCAACCGGTGGCGCGCTTCAACGGCTTGCCGCGCCAGTGAGGCGCGGGCTCAGACGCCCTTGCTCGGCAGCGGGGTCTTCTGCTTGAATTCGCAGAGGTCGGCAATGATGCAGTTCCAGCATTGCGGCTTGCGCGCGATGCAGGTATAGCGGCCATGCAGGATCAGCCAGTGATGGGCATCCTGGCGGAATTCGGGCGCGACGAACTTGATGAGCTTGCGCTCGACCTCGTCCACATCCTTGCCCGGCGCCAGCCCCGTGCGGTTGGACACGCGGAAGATATGCGTATCGACCGCGATGGTGGGATGGCCAAAGGCGGTATTCAAGACCACATTGGCCGTCTTGCGCCCCACGCCCGGCAGCGCTTCGAGCGCCTCGCGCGACTCCGGCACTTGGCCGCCGTGTTCTTCGATCAGGATGCGGCAGGTCTCGATGACATTCTTGGCCTTGGTGCGGTACAGGCCAATGGTCTGGATGTAGGGCATGAGCTGGTCCACGCCCATGCGGTAGATCGCCTCGGGCGTGTTGGCCACCGGGTAGAGCTTGCGCGTGGCCTTGTTGACCGAGACATCGGTGGCCTGCGCCGAGAGCAGCACGGCAATGAGCAGCTCGAAGGGCGTGGTGTATTCCAGCTCGGTGGTGGGGGTGGGATTGGCCTGGCGCAGGCGCTCGAAGATCTCGCGGCGTTTGGTGGGATTCATGCTTGCTCGCTGTCGGTCGGATGGCTGGCCTGTTCGGCCTGCAGTTTCTTCAGGCGCGCGCGCTCCATGGCGGCCTGGATGATGGCTTTCTTGCGGGCCAGTTCGGCCTGTTCCTCGGGCGTGCCGGCGGCGGCCGCTTCGACTTCCTTCAACTTGGCGGCGGCCTTGGCGGCCAGGCGGGCGTCGTTCTCTTCCTTGTCGCGACGCAGGCGCTGGGTGCGCCAGGCATGGCGCGCGCGGGCGGCGTCAGCCTGTTCCTGGCGCCAGGCCTGCCAGCCGGTACGGCCCGGCGTCACCTCGACCATGCTGATGCAATCGACCGGGCAGGGCGCCACGCACAGATCGCAACCGGTACAGAGTGCGTCGATCACGGTATGCATCTGCTTGGCCGCGCCGGCGATGGCGTCGACCGGGCAGGCCTGGATGCACAGGGTGCAGCCGATGCAGACGGCTTCATCGATCACGGCCAGGCGGCGCGGTTGTTCGCTGCCATGCTCCGGGTTCAGCGGGATCACTGGTCGCCCCAGCAGCTGCGCCAGCCGCGCCACCCCCTCCTGGCCGCCGGGCGGACATTGGTTGTACGAGGCGCGGCCTTCGGCGATGGCCTCGGCATAGGGGCGGCAGGCCGGATAGCCGCACTTGGTGCATTGGGTCTGCGGCAGCAGGTCTTCGAGTCGGTCGGCCAGCGAGGCGGACGAGGTGATGGCGGATGGCGGCACGTCGGTCAGGCAGTTCAGCAGAATAAGGGCGCTATTATCCGGCCAAACCGCCGCCAAGTCATGCCGGCTGCGCAAAGCAAAACGGCGCCGCCGTCGGAACGGGGCGCCGTCTGGCCGGGAACATCGCGCTTAGGCGTTGGCGCGGATGAATTCGCCGATCTTGGGACAGACGATCTCGCGCCAGCGGCGGCCCGAGAAGATGCCGTAGTGGCCGGCCTTGGGCACGGTGAAGTGCTGCTTGCGTGCCTTGGGAATGCTGCTGCACAGCTCCTGCGCGGCCTGGGTTTGGCCGGAGCCGGAGATGTCATCGAGCTCGCCTTCGATGGTGAACAGGGCGACCGACTTGATGTCTTGCGGGCGCACCAGCTGGCCTTCGATTTCCCAGGTGCCGCGGGCCAGGTTGAAGTCCTGGAAGACCACCTTGATGGTTTCGAGATAGAACTCGGCCGGCATGTCCAGCACGGCATTGTATTCGTCGTAGAACTTGCGGTGTTCTTCGGCCGAGGCGTCGTCGCCATCGCGCAGGTGCATGTAGAAATCCCAGTGGCTCTGGGCATGGCGGCGCGGGTTCATGGCCACGAAGCCGGCGTGCTGCAGGAAGCCCGGATAGACCTTGCGGCCAAAGCCGGGGTAGTTGGCCGGCACGCTGTAGATCACCGTGTTCTCGAACCAGGAGTAGGGCTTCTCGGTGGCCAGGTCATTGACCGCCGTGGGCGACTTGCGGGCGTCGATGGGGCCGCCCATCATGGTCATGCTCTTGGGCAGCATGGGGTCGTTGGCGCTGGCCATGAGCGAGATGGCCGCCAGCACCGGCACGGTGGGCTGGCAGACCGAGATCACATGCACATCCGGACCCAGCGTGCGGATGAAGTCTTGCACGTAATAGACGTAGTCATGCAGATGGAACGCTCCCTGCTCGACCGGCACCATGCGGGCATCGGTCCAGTCGGTGATGTAGACATCGTGTTCCTGCAGCAGGGCGCGCACGGTCTCGCGCAGCAGGGTGGAGTGGTGGCCCGACAGCGGCGCCACCACCAGCACGGTAGGCTGCTTGAGGGCCGTAGCCTGGCGCGCGCTGAGGTCCTTGCGGAAATGGATCAGGCGGCAGAAGGGCTTTTCTTCCACCACTTCCTCGACGATGCCCACACTCTTGCCATCGACCGGCACGGCGTCGATGTTGAACTGCGGCTTTTCGTATTCTTTGGACAAGCGGTACAACAGCTCATAGCCGGCTGCGATACGCTGGGAGAAGGGGGTGTGGGCAAGCGGCGAAACCGGGTCCGAGAAAAGCTTGGCTGAGGTCTCCGCCCATTGCATCATCGGGTTCAGAAACGCGCGATTGAGTTCATGCAGTTGATAAAGCATAGCTGACCTTTATACAAGCACCGGCTGGCTTTCCCTCCCGGACGACACGCCGGGCCAGGTGCGCAGCAAGCATGTGCCACAAACGTTTGGCGATGATCGTTGGCTGACAGAATTGTTTCGTTTTCATTCTGTCGATACTATCCTTGTTGCGACGCAATAGCATAGCACGCTTTGGCTGCGGTCCTGCTTGCTGGTAATACCACTCTCAAGCCCGCCAAAAAAAAGCCCCTGCACAGGGCAGGGGCTCTTCTGTAGGACGCGACCCAGTGGGTCGACCGCCCAGCTCAGTCGAAGACCGGGCTTTCCACGCCCAGGATCTTGTGCAGCTTGGGCGAGGTGGTGGTGTACTGCATGTGGATCTTCTTTTCCGGGAAGATGTAGGGCGCCGCGCCGAAGGCAGCCAGGGCGGCCTCGTGGAAGCCCGACAGGATCAGCTTCTTCTTGCCCGGATAGGTGTTGATGTCGCCCACGGCGAAGATGCCGGGGACATTGGTCTCGAACTTCTCGGTATCCATCACCTTCAGTTGCTTGCGCTCGATCTCCAGGCCCCACTCGGCGATCGGGCCCAGCTTGGGCGACAGGCCGAAGAACACCAGCAGCATGTCCAGCGGCAGGCGGCGGGTGACACCGTCAGCGCCGGTGACCTTGACCTCGGCCAGCTTGCCGTCCTTGATCTCGGTGCCGGTGACCTGGCCGATCAGCAGTTGCATTTCATACTGCTCGCACAATTCCTTCATCTTGGCCACCGATGCGGGTGCTGCGCGGAATTCTTCACGACGGTGCAGCAGGATCACCGATTCGGCCTTGCCCACGAAGTTCAGCGCCCAGTCCAGGGCGGAGTCGCCGCCGCCGCAGATGACGATGTTCTTGCCTTCGAACAGGGCCGGGTCCTTGACGCGGTAGAACACCTGCGAGCCTTCGAACTGCTCGATGCCCTCGACCTTCAGGGTGCGCGGCTGGAACGAGCCCACGCCAGCGGCGATGAAGATGGTCTTGGTGATGAACTTGGTGCCGGTGGAGGTTTCGACGTCGAAACGGCCGTCTTCGCGCTTGTTCACCAGGGTCACTTCCTGGCCCAGGTGGAAGGTGGGCGAGAAAGGCTCGATCTGCTTGAGCAGGTTGTCGGTCAGTTCCTGGCCGGTGCAGACCGGCACGGCCGGGATGTCATAGATGGGCTTGTCCGGATACAGCTCTACGCACTGGCCGCCGACGACCGGCAGGGAATCGATCACGTGCGCCTTGATTTCCAAGAGGCCAAGTTCGAACACCTGGAACAGGCCGACCGGGCCGGCGCCGATGATGACGGCGTCGGCATCGATGACACCGTTTGCTGCCGCAGTCTGGACATTGTTTTCCATGATTTCTTGATATTCCTGTTTCAGTAGATCAGATCAGTAGAGAGGCTTTTCACACTTGCGCGCTGCGCGAGGGGCTAACGGCGGTACCGTATGGCGGTGGGATCGGCCAATGAAGATGCAGCCGGCTGGCGCCGCAGGCGGCGCAGCCCATGTGGCCGGCAGGGTCTTTGCTGCCGGTCAAATACAAACGGCTGCGCATCTGGCTTGGGCAAGGACGCTGCCAGGCTGGATGCGCAACCGCAATTCTGGCCGGGTCCAGGCCCGGCCGGTTTGATCGACCGCAGCGATCAGCGCTGCAGGTATTGCAGCTTGTCGGTCTTGTCCTTCCATTCCTCGGCTTCGGGCAGCGGCGCCTTGGTCTTGGTGATGGAGGGCCAGCTGCGGGACAGTTCGGCGTTCAGGGCAATGTACTGCTGCTGGTCGGCCGGCACGTCTTCTTCCGCGTAGATCGCGTTGACCGGGCATTCGGCCACGCACACGGCGCAGTCGATGCATTCGTCAGGGTCAATCGCGAGGAAATTGGGGCCTTCGCGGAAGCAATCCACCGGGCAAACATCCACGCAATCCGTATAGCGGCAACGGACGCAGGAATCGGTGACAACGTGGGTCATAACTGTCCTATCTGTAAAATTTCTTCAAACCGATGGCTAACTGCGCCGCAATTGATGGCAATATGGCACGGTTAAAATCTTGTTGCGGCTGGTCAACCCACCCTCGACGTTCAGTCGACGAGCCGAGCGCCTGCATTTTTGGGCAATCCTCCGCCTTGTGGGCGCCGTCGGAATGCCGCTGTGCAACCCGCCGCAAAGCCTTGTATTTTAAGGTAATTCGATTTTTCCCACAAATGAGGCTTATACAGATTACGTATAAGTAAATAAACAAGCTCGCGATTAGGCCAGCCGCCGCCAGGGGCGTCCGAAGGGCCGGCGATCCCGCCGGCATGCCGCTTCGTGGAAGCGACGGTCTGGTCAGAGCGACAAGATGATAAGGATGTCCGGCGTGAACGCTGCCCATCGCAAGCAATCCCTTCATTCCCCGCGCTCCCGCTGGACACTCCTGCTGGGCCTGGCCGCCGCGCTGGCGCTGCCCTGGGGCCCGAGTCATGCCGCCGAGGCCATCCGCATCGGCGAGATCAACAGCCGTCACCGGCTGTCCACCGCCGGGCAAGCCTACCGCAATGGCCTGGCGCTGGCCCTGGAGCAGATCAATGCCGCCGGCGGCGTCGGCGGCCGCCCCTTGCAACTGGTCGTGCGCGAGGACGACGGCGATGCGGACCAGGCCGCCCGCAATGCGCGCGCACTGATCAGCCAGGACCATGTGGAAGTGCTGACCGGCTCCATGCTCTCCGACGTGGCCCTGGCCGTCTCGCGCGAGGCGGCCCGCGGCCGTACCGTGCTGGTGGTGGGCGATGCGCTCTCCGACGCCATCACCCTCGACAAGGGCAACCGCTACACCTTCCGCGTGCGCCCCTCGACCTATATGCAGGCCGCCATGCTGGCCGAGCAGGCCGCCCGCCTGCCGGGGCGGCGCTGGGCGGTGGTGGCGCCCAACTATGAATATGGCCAGAGCGCCGTGGCCAGCTTCAAGCTGTTGTTGAAGCAGGCGCGTCCGGATGTGGAATTCGTCAGCGACCAGTGGCCGGCCCTGGGCAAGATCAAGGCGGACGACGTCGCCCGGGCGATCCGCCAGTCACGTCCGGATGGCATCTTCAACGCCACCTTTGGCGAAGACCTGCAGAAGTTCGTGCAGGCCGGCAACCGCCAGCAGCTGTTCGAGGGCGTGCGGGTAGTCTCGATGGCCTCGGCCGGCGCGCCAAGCCTGGACCCTAGCCAGAGCGAAGCCATCCGTGACTGGCTGGCCATCGGCTATCCCTGGGACCAGGTCAGCCTGCCCGAGCACCAGCGCTTCCTCGAGGCTTACCTGAAGCGTTTCAGCGAACGCCCGCAATTGTCGGCCGTGTTCGGCTATACCACCATGATGGCCATTGCCGCCGGTCTGAAGAAGAGCGAGGGCGGCGATGGCGAGGTGCTGGTCGAGGCCATGCGCGGCCTGCAGTTCGGCTCGCCGCTGGGGCCGGTCAGTTTCCGCGCGCTGGACCAGCAGGCCTCGCTGGGCGCCTTTGTCGGCCTGGTCTCGCAGAAGGATGGGCGCAGCAGCATGCGCGACTGGCGCTATCTGGATGGCGCGGCCTACCTGCCGCCGCCGGCCTATGTGCGCAGCCGCCGTCCGGCCTCGGCCTCGAAATGACCCGCCCAGGCCGCAAAGCCCCCGCAGCAACCGGGGCTTTGGTCTGACCGATCTCGGTTAAGATAGCGGGCGCGACGCCCGGCGGCGTCGTCCCGGCATCGCGCGGTGCAGGTGGACTATCAACATGGCAGCATGCGGCCAGCCGCATCCGGATTTCATGATCATCACTTCCTTACTCGATACCGACCTGTACAAATTCACGATGATGCAGGTGGTGTTACACCATTTCCCTGGCGCGCAAGTCGAATACCGCTTCAAATGCCGCAACGAGAACGTCGACCTGCGGCCCTACGTCGATGAGATCCGCGCCGAGATCGCCGCCCTGTGCCGGTTGCGGTTCAAGGAAGACGAGCTGAACTACCTGCGCAGCCTGCGCTTCATCAAGAGCGATTTCGTCGATTTCCTCGACCTGTTCCATCTCAACGAAAAGTACATCACGGTCCAGCCCGACCCGGCCGGCAATGGCGAGATCGAGATCAGCGTCAAGGGACCGTGGCTGCACACCATCATGTTCGAAGTGCCAGTGCTGGCCATCGTCAATGAAGTGTATTTCCGCGCCACCCAGCGCTCGCCGGACCTGGAAGAGGGCAGGGCGCGGCTGCGCAAGAAGATGTCGGTCATCACCGACGACCCGGAACTGGCCGGCTGCAAGATCGCTGACTACGGCACCCGCCGCCGCTTCTCGCGCAGCTGGCATGCCGAAGTCATCGACGAGATGAAGCAGCACATGGGTGATCACTTCGCCGGCACCTCCAACGTGATGTACGCGATGCAGCACGACCTGACCCCGCTGGGCACGATGGCGCATGAATACCTGCAGGCCTGCCAGGCGCTGGGGCCGCGCCTGCGCGACTCGCAGACCTTTGCCTTCGAGATGTGGGCGCGCGAGTACCGGGGCGACCTGGGCATCACGCTCTCGGACGTCTATGGGATGGACGCCTTCCTGCGCGACTACGACATGTATTTCTGCAAGCTCTTCGATGGCGCACGCCACGATTCGGGCGACCCGTTCGAATGGGGCGAGCGGCTCATCCAGCATTACCGCGACAATCGCGTCGATCCCTCCAGCAAGGTGCTGGTGTTCTCCGACAGCCTGGACTTCGACAAGGTGCGCGCCTTGTACCTGCGCTTCAAGGACCGCGCCAAGGTGGCCTTCGGCGTGGGCACCAATCTCACCAATGACCTGGGCTACACGCCCCTGCAGGTGGTCATGAAGATGGTCCGCTGCAATGGCCAGCCAGTGGCCAAGCTGTCGGACACGCCGTCCAAGAACATGTGTGATGACCCGGCCTATGTGAATTATCTGCGGCAGGTGTTCCAGATCAAGGCTTGACCGGATTTGAACGATACCTGAAAGTTTTTCCACCCGGACGTTTTTGCGCCTGGGCGGCATGTCGGCTGCTATAGTGTGACTCCTCGTGATGGCCTGCTCCGGCAGATTGTCGCGAGGAGTTTCTCCATCTGCATGCCTTCAGGACGACATTTGCTGACCCGAATCCCTGCCCCTTTCCTGTTTGCCCTCTGTGCCTTGCTCCTGCCGCTGCCGGGGTGGAGCGCCGAACTCGACGGCGCAGGCCTCTCCCTGGCCTGGGCCATCCCCTTTGCCGGTGTGCTCTTGTCCATCGCCGTGCTGCCGCTGTTGATGCCGGCCCTCTGGCATCATCATTTCGGCAAGATCGCCGCCGCCTGGGCGCTGGCCTTCCTGCTGCCGTTCGCGGCCCTGCATGGCGCGCATGCGGCGCTGGCCATCAGCGTGCATGCGCTGGTGGCCGAATACCTGCCCTTCATCATCCTGCTGACCGCGCTCTTCACCGTGGCCGGCGGCATCTGCGTGCGCGGCAACCTGCATGGCACGCCCGGCCTCAATACCGGCTTGCTGGCGCTGGGCACGCTGCTGGCCAGCATCATGGGCACCACCGGCGCGGCCATGCTGCTGATCCGCCCCCTGATCCGCGCCAATGACGACCGCAAGCACACGGTGCATGTGGTGGTGTTCTTCATCTTCCTGGTCGCCAATGCGGGCGGTTCGCTCACGCCGCTGGGCGATCCGCCGCTGTTCCTGGGCTTCCTCAAGGGCGTCGATTTCTTCTGGACCGCGCGTCACCTGCTGGGGCCGATGGCCTTCCTGTGCGGTGCGCTGCTGCTCATCTTCTATGGGCTGGACCGCCACTTCTACCTCAACCGCGAAGAGCGCCGTCCCCTCGATCCCACGCCGGACTCGGCATGGCAACTGGAAGGGCGCGTCAATTTCCTGCTGCTGGGCGCAGTGGTCGGGCTGGTGCTCATGAGCGGGTTGTGGAAGCCGGGTGTGGCTACCGAACTGATGGGCGCGCCGCTGGAGTGGCAGAACCTGCTGCGTGACGGCGCCTTGCTGGGGGTGATCCTGGTCTCGCTGTGGCTGACGCCGAAGTCGGCGCGCTCCGGCAATGAATTCGGCTGGGGGCCGATGCTGGAAGTGGGCAAGCTCTTCGCCGCCATCTTCCTGACCATCGCTCCCGTGATCGCCATGCTGCGCGCAGGCGAGCAGGGCGCTTTCGCTGCCGTGGTGCGGGCCGTGACCGGGCCCGATGGCAAGCCCGACGATGTGATGTATTTCTGGATGACGGGTTTGCTGTCCTCCTTCCTGGACAATGCGCCGACCTACCTGGTGTTCTTCAATACCGCCTCCGGCGATGCGCGTGAGCTGATGGGGCCGCTGGCCTCGACCCTGGCGGCCATCTCCGCCGGCGCCGTCTTCATGGGAGCCAACAGCTATATCGGCAATGCCCCCAACATGATGGTCAAGGCCATCGCCGAGGAGCGCGGCATCCGCATGCCCAGCTTCTTCGGCTACATGGCATGGTCGGCGGGGATTCTGGCGCCGCTGTTCATTGTCATGAGTTTCCTGTTCTTCTGACTGATTCAGATTGATTCCGAGTGATGTTGTGCTGCACCTTTCCGACAACGAAACCTAGATAACGAGACCCGCATGAAACCCAAGATCTTCGTCGCCCGCGCCGTCTTCCCCGAAGTCCTGGCGCGCCTGGAGCAGCATTTCGAGGTCGAATCCAACCAGGACGACCGCATCTACAGCGCCGCTGAACTGCAGGCCAAGGCGCAGGGCAAGGATGGCCTCTTCACCACCCCCAGCGAGCCGGTGACGGCGGCGCTGTTTGCCGCCAACCCGCAGTTGAAGGCTGTCTGCAACATGGCCGTGGGTTACAACAACATCGACGTGGCCGCCGCCACCCAGGCCGGTGTGATGGCGACCAATACCCCCGACGTGCTCAACGAAACCACCGCCGACTTCGGCTGGGCGCTGATGATGGCCGCGGCGCGCCGCATCACCGAGTCGGAACACTTCCTGCGCGCCGGCAAGTGGAAGAAATGGAGCTATGACAGCTTCGTCGGTCCCGACATCCATGGCGCCACGCTGGGCATCATCGGCATGGGCCGCATCGGCCAGGCCATTGCCCGCCGCTCGCTGGGCTTCGATATGCAGGTGCTCTACCACAACCGCTCGCGCCTGGCGCCGGAGCTGGAAGCGCGCGCCAACCACGCCCGTTACGTCAGCAAGGAAGAGCTGCTGCGCCAGGCTGACCACGTGATCCTGGTGTTGCCCTACTCGAAAGACACCCACCACACCATCGCCGCAGCCGAACTGGCGCTGATGAAGCCGACCGCTACCCTCACCAACATCGCCCGCGGCGGCATCGTCGATGATGCGGCGTTGATTGCCGCGCTGCGCGAAGGCCGCATCGCTGCCGCCGGCGTGGATGTGTTCGAGAATGAACCAGCCTTCAAGCCGGAATTCCTGGATCTCAGCAATGTCGTGCTCACGCCCCACATCGCCAGCGCTTCCACGCCGACGCGCCTGGCCATGGCCAACTGCGCAGCCGATAACCTGATTGCGGCCCTGTCGGGCCAGCGTCCGCCCAACCTGCTCAATCCGGACGTCGTCAAGGGCTGATCCGGCGGCATCACCCGCAAAGAAAACGGGCGCACCCGCGTGGCAGGTGCGCCCGTATCTTGTTTCTCTATGCTCGTCTGGCGGGCGGCAGGATGGCGACCCACCCCGAGTGCATCAACCCTTCAGTTCATTGAAGATGTCGATGTATTCCTGTTGCGCTTCGGCCTGCGGCTTGCCCTTCAAGGCGGCCCAGGCGTCATACTTGGCGCGGGCCACGAAGTCGGTCATGCCGGGACGTTCGCCCTGCACGTCGCCGTTGCTGCCTTGCTTGTAGAGACCGTACATCTTCAGCAGGGTCATGTTGTCGGGACGCTCGGGCAGGCTCTTGGATTCGGCCACGGCCGCTTCGAACTGTTCTTGCAGGGTGCTCATCTCTCTCCTCCCCAGGGCTCAGACGGCCAGCAGTTCGACTTCGAAGATCAGCGTGGCGTTGGGTGGGATCACGCCGCCGGCGCCGCGTGCGCCATAACCGAGGCTGGCCGGGATGATCAGCTTGCGGGTGCCGCCGACCTTCATGCCCTGCACACCTTCGTCCCAGCCCTTGATCACGTGGCCTGCGCCCAGCGGGAAGGCGAACGGGTCATTGCGGTCCTTGCTGGAGTCGAACTTGCTGCCGGCGCTGCCGTCATCGTTCTGCAGCCAGCCGGTGTAATGCACCGTGACATGGCTGCCGGCCTTGGCTTCGTCGCCTGCGCCAATGTTGATTTCTTCATATTGCAGCCCGGAAGCTGTCGTGATCGTGGACATCATGTTCCTTTCGGTGAGGGGATTGCGTGGGTGCGGCCGGTGCTGCCCTGGTGTGTGCTGACCATTCCTGACAGCGCAGGATGTTGCTCCCGGGCATTGTCCGCAAACGCAGGCGTGACGCGGACTGAGCCGGGCTGTCAGGCCTGCGGTGGCGGCTTGCGACCGGAACGGCAGGCAGTGTAAACCAAAAAACTAGAAATTTTTCATATTGCGTCAGTGGGCTGTCAGCGGGAAGCACACGGGCCGCGTTAACCGCCGAGGACGTGCCTCGTGCACGATGAGATCAGGCATTTTTGTGTAAAGTTCGTCATGTTGCGTAGAATCCGCCAATATTTTTCCCTTACCCTTCGCGCAGCATGCGTCTCGGCCGTCCTGGCCGTCTCGGCACACGCCAACGTGGTCGTGGTCCTCAATTCGGGCGATGCCTCGGTCTCCTTGCTGGACGAGACCGGCGAAAAGGAGCTTTCGACCTTCTCGGTGGGCAAGGAACCGCACCACCTGATGGCCACGCCCGACAACAAATCGCTGATCGTGGCCAGCGCCACCGGCAACCAGCTGCTGTTCCTGGACCCCAAGACCGGCGCGGTGCAACGCAAGATCCGCGACATCATCGATCCCTACCAGATCGGCTTCACCCCTGACCAGAAATGGTTCGTCGCCACCGGCCTGCGCCTGGACCGCGTCGATGTCTACAGCTATGACGGCCAGGATCTGAAGCTGTCCAAGCGCATCCCGCTGCCCAAGACGCCCAGCCATATCGCCTTCGACAACGCCAGCACCACCGCCTTCATCACCCAGCAGGGCAGCGACCAGATCAGCGCCATCGACCTGGCCACCCAGCAGGTCAAATGGACGATGCCGGTGGGCAAGCTGCCGGCCGGGATCATCATGACGCCGGACAACAAGTATCTGATGGTCGGCATCATGGGGGCCGACTATGTCGAGGTGATCGACTGGCGCACCCAGAAGATCGTCAAGAAGATCAAGACCGGCGTCGGCGCGCACAATTTCCGTGGACAAGGCGACAAGCGCTTCGTCTACGTCTCCAACCGCGTCGCCAACACCATCAGCGTCGTCGACATGACCACGCTGGAAAACGTCGGCACCATCAAGGTGCCGGGTGGTCCGGACTGCATGGAAGTGACTTCCGACGGCAAGACCATGTGGGCCACGCTGCGCTGGGTCAAGAAAGTGGCGGTGATCGACCTGGCCAGCCGTTCGGTGACCAAGGTGATCCCGGTGGGCCGCTCGCCGCACGGCATCTATCTCCATAACCGCGCGCCCGATCTCTGATCCCTCTCCATGAAGCAGCGATGAAGCAGCGATGAAGCAGCCTCTCCCCAGAAAGTCCCTGCGCGGCCTGTGCCTGTTCGCCCTGCTGGCGGCAGGCCAGGTCCTTGCGCAACCGGCCACGCCGCAAGAGTCGGCCTGCAAGGGCAGGATCTACCTGACCTTCGATACCGGCAGCCAGTCCCAGGCCGAACTGATCGAGCAGACCCTGCAGCGCCACCACATCAAGGCCACCTTCTTCCTCGCCAACGAAAAGACCATCCACGGCGACTATTCCCTCGATCCGGGCTGGGCGCCGCTGTGGAAGCGGCTGGCCGGCGAAGGGCATGCCTTTGGTACGCATACCTTCGACCATGTCTATGTGATCCGCGACCTGCCCGAGGGCAAGATCGAAGTGCGTCCGCAGTTCGGCGCGCAGGCCGGCAAGAAGCTGCAATGGACACCGGCCCAGTATTGCGAAGAGATGAAGCGGGTCGACCAGCGCTTCCAGGAGCTGACCGGGCGCAAGCTCGATCCGCTGTGGCGCGCGCCGGGCGGACGCCTGACACCCAATCTGCTCAAGGCCGGCCAGGCCTGCGGCTATGCCCATGTGGCCTGGGCGCCGGCGGGATTCTCGGGCGACGAACTGCCCAGCGACAAATTCCCCAACGAGATGTTGCTGAAAAAGGCGCTCGATGGCCTCAAGGATGGTGATATCTTCCTGGCCCATATGGGCATCTGGTCGCGCCAGGACCCGTGGGCGCCGGCTGTGCTGGAACCCCTGATCACCGGGCTGGAGCACAAGGGCTTCTGCTTTGCCACCTTGCGCGATCATCCGGCCTACCGCCACCTGTTCACCGTCGGCAAGGAACGCTGAGGAGCGCCCCGGGTCCAAGCGGCGCAGGCCGCCAGGGGAGGGCGCCAGCGTATCATTGCAGTACCGCAGCACTGCACCATCGTCTCTGAGCTATCCATGATCCAGACCATTTCCGATCTTTTTGCCGCCGTCCAGGGCTGGCTATTCCAGACTCTCGTGCAACCGCTGGTGTTCTTCATCGGCATGGGGGAATTCGTCGAAGAAGCCTTTACCGGCACCGAATTCGTCCTGGTGGGCCTGTGCGAGCTGGTGATCCTCTTCCTCATCCTGCGTCCGCTGGAGTCGGCCATCCCGGTGCATCCCATCACCGATCCGCGCGCGCGCTGGAACGATTTCATCTATACCGTGCTGCAGCGGCTGGGCGTGATCCCCATCGTGGCCTTCCTGCTGCTCGATCCGGCGCTGTCCTACCTGTCCGAGGCGCTGCACCTGGAAGGCTGGGGCAGCTTCAACCTCGACCAGATCTGGCCGGGCGTGACCGACCAGGCGCTGGTGAGCTTCTTGCTCTACATGGTGGTGCTGGACCTGTGTGAATATGTCTATCACTGGGCGCAGCACAATGTGCGCTGGATGTGGGCGCTGCACAGCCTGCACCATAGCCAGCAGAACATGAACCTGTGGAGCGATGACCGCAACCACATGCTGGACAACCTGTTCCACGACATCATCTTCGGCCTGATCGCCGTCTTCATCGGCGTGGAACCCTCGCAGTACATCCTGCTGGTGTCGCTCTCGCGCATGCTGCAGAGCCTGCAGCACGCCAACGTACGCATCCACTTCGGCCGCATCGGCGAATACCTGCTGGTGTCGCCGCGCTTCCATCGCACGCACCACGCCGTCGGCCTGGGCCATGAAAGCCGGGGCCGCAACTCGCTGGGCGGGCACAATTTTGCCGTGCTGTTCCCGATCTGGGATGTGCTCTTCCGCACCGCCCACTTCAGCCAGGGCTTTGCCATGACTGGCGTGCGCGACCAGCTGCCGCCGCCGGCCGGCAAGGGACGCGACTATGGTCGCGGCTTCTGGATGCAGCAATGGCTGGGCGTGAAGCGCATCGTTGAGTTCAGCCGCCGGAAAGTGCGCTGATGCGCTTGTTCATCGCCTCCTTCGGGCGCGCCCTGCTGGCGCAACTGCACATCCGCATGCTGTGGCTGACGGTGCTGCCCTTCGTGGTGTCGCTGGCCTTGTGGGCGCTGTGCCTGTGGCTGGGACTGCAACCCGTGATCGACTGGTTGCAGGACTATTTCGTCTCGCACGGCATGTTCGGCGAGATCGGCGGCATGCTGGCCTGGTTCGGCATGGGTGCGCTCAAGACGGTGCTGGTGCCGCTCTTGGCCATGTGGACCCTGCTGCCGCTGATGATCATCACGGCCCTGGTTTTCGTGGGCCTGTTCACCATTCCCGCCATCGCCCGCCACATCGGTGCGCGCCACTACCCCATGCTGGAGAAGCGCTATGGCGGCAGCGTGGCCGGTAGCCTGTGGACGTCGCTGTGGTGCTTTGCGGTCTTCACGGTGCTGTGGATTTCCACCATCTGGGTATTCCTGATCCCGCCGCTGGCCCTGGTCATCCATTCCCTGCTGTGGGGCTGGCTGACCTATCGCGTCATGGCCTACGACACCCTGGCCGACTATGCCAGCGCCGAGGAGCGGCGCGCCGTGCTGCATCTGCATCGCTGGCCGCTGCTGGCGGTAGGCACCGTGGCTGGTGCGCTGGGCGCTGCGCCCACGCTGCTGTGGCTGGGCGGGGTGTTGTCGGTGATCCTGCTGCCGGCGCTGGCGGCCTTGGCGATCTGGCTGTATGTGGTGGTGTTCGTCTTCACCGGCCTGTGGTTCCAGTTCTATTGCCTGGAAGCCCTGTTGCGCCATCGTCGTGGCCAGGCGCCGGACGGGCCGCAAGGCGAGATCAAGGACGTGACGCCACGTTGACGCCGGTTTGAGCTGCCTGCAGCGGCGCCGGGCTGGGTGGTCCGATCCGCGCCCGGCCTGAATCGGGCATAATCGACGGCGTGTTTCATCAACTTTCGGGCAGACAGACTCATGGCATTCGGACTCATCATCATCGGCGACGAGATCCTCTCGGGCCGCCGTGTCGACAAGCATTTTCCCAAGGTATTGGAGCTGCTCTCGCAGCGCGGCCTGCAGTTGTCGTGGGCAGAATACGTGGGCGACGACCGCGAGCGCATCACCGCCACCCTCAAGCGTACTCTGGCCAGCAATGATGTCGTGTTCTGCACCGGCGGCATTGGCGCCACCCCCGACGACCATACCCGCCAGTGCGCTGCTGCTGCCTTGGGCGTGTCGCTGGCGCTGCACCCCGAGGCCAAGGAAAAGATCCAGGAACGCATCGCCGACATGGCCCGCGAGGCGGGATCGACGCCCGATTTCGACGCCCCCGAGAATCAGCACCGCCTGAAGATGGGTGAGTTTCCCCAGGGCGCTTCCATCATCCCCAATCCCTACAACAAGATCCCCGGCTTCTCGCTGAAGAACCCGGGCGGGCAGGGTGCGCACTATTTTGCGCCGGGTTTCCCGGTGATGGCCTGGCCGATGTTCGAATGGGTGCTCGATACCCACTACGCCGACCAGTTCCACCGCCAGGCCTGGGCCGAGCGCTCCATGCTGGTGTTCGAAGCCATGGAGTCGACCCTGACGCCGCTGATGGAAGCGATCGAAGCGCAGTTCCCGCTGGTGAAGGTCTTCAGCCTGCCGCATGTGGGCGATGAAAAGACCCGCCGCCACATCGACCTCGGTGTCAAGGGAGACCCGGCCCAGGTCGAGCCCGCCTTCGAGAAGATGCAGGAAGGCCTGCGCAGCCTGCGCGCCGAGTACCAGATCAGCGCCTGAAACGGCCCGGCCGCGCTGGCGCCAGACAAAAAAATGCCCCGGTCCGGCCGGGGCATTCCATTCTCGTCGCCGCCCTGCACAGGCAGGGGCGGCGGCGCAGCGCAGAATTACTTGCGGGCGCCGCGGGTCACTTTGGCGCCAGCCTGGGACATCTGTTCCACGGCGTTGGTGACATTGGCTTCCAGCACTTCGGCGGCTTGCTTGGCATTCTTGGTGAACTGCTCGTAGCCGGCGCTCATGTTGCCGATGGCCGACTTGAGCACGGACACAGCCTGCTCGGAACCGGCCGGTGCGTTCTTGGCGACTTCGTCGATCATCGCCACGACCTTGCGGTTGACTTCGGCGATCTGGGCTTCGGCAGCCTTGGTCAGTTCAGCCTGGGTGCTGGAGAAGATGCCGCTGAGGTGACGGCCATAGGCGACCGACTTTTCCAGCGTCGGCTGGGCGTGGGCGCTGGTCAGTGCGAAGAATTCCTGCGGGTCCTTGGCCGCGAACAGCTTCTGGGCGGCGGCTTGGCTTTCTTCCAGGGTGGAGCGGGCTGCCTTCAGGTTCAGGTCCACCAGTTTTTCCACGCCTTCAAAGGTCTTGCTGGCCAGCTGGCTGAACAGGGCGATTTGCGCTTCTGCGTTGGCTTTGGCTGCAGCGGAAAATTGCTCGGTGTAGGTCGTCATGTTGAAACATCCTTCTCTTTAGTTGGTTGATGAACAAGGCAGCGCGACAGTGAACACTTACGGACCGATCTCGACGAACAGGTGGATTCCGATGTCATTTCTTGTTGAAATATGATGCATTGCACAAGCGAATTCTAGTTTAATCGTGCATAAAGTCAAAGCTTTCATCACATGGGAATGGCGAAAAGCAGTGGAAAGTTGATCCACGTCTAATCAAGGACTTAGGTGATTTTTTGAGAGGCATTCCAAGACAGATAGACTCTGCTGCAAGGAACTGGATTCTGGTTATCAATCCCGTGCGCGCAATCGTTTGCGCACCGCATCAAGGCAGTTTTGTTGCAGTGCGGCAAGCTCTGCCGAGAAAAACGAGAGTGTTGTGTGAAAGCCTACTACAGCGATCATTTTGTATTACCCCTGCCACCCGGCCACCGTTTCCCCATGGTCAAGTACCGCATGATCCGCGAAGGGGCGGCGCGCACGGTGCCAGGCCTGGAATTCCATGAAGCCATGCCAGCTTCGGACGGTGAGCTGGCCCTGGCGCATCATCCGGATTACATCGGTCGCGCCAGCCGTGGCGAGCTGACGGCCGCTGAGCAGCGCGAGATCGGCTTTCCCTGGTCGCCCGAGATGGTGGAGCGCTCGCGCCGCTCCTCGGGGGCGACCATTGCCGCCTGCCGCGCCGCCTTCAGCGAGGGTGTCGCCGTCAACCTGGCCGGCGGCACGCATCACGCCTACGGCGACCACGGCGCGGGGTTTTGCGTCTTCAATGACGCCGCCATCGCCGCGCGCCTGATGCAGGCCGAACGCCGCGCCGCCCGCGTCGCCATCGTCGATCTGGATGTCCATCAGGGCAATGGCACGGCAGCGATCCTGGCGCGTGACGATTCGGTGTTCACCCTGTCGTTGCATGGACAGAACAACTATCCCTTCGAGAAGGAGCAGAGCGACCTGGACGTAGCGCTGCCCGATGGCGTGGGCGATGAGGACTACCTGTGCGCCTTGCAGCAGGCGCTGGCGACGCTGCAGCAGCGCTTTGCCCCGCAATTGCTGATCTACCTGGCAGGGGCAGACCCCCATGAGGGCGACAGGCTGGGCAAGATGAAACTGAGCCTGGCGGGACTGGCCGCACGCGACCAGGCCGTGTTTTCCTATGCCCGCGAGCACGAAATCCCGGTTGCGGTTACGATGGCGGGCGGTTACGGACGGGAGATCGAACAGACCGTGGCCGTACACCTACAAACGATAAGACTGGCCAGCCTCCACGCCGCGCGCTGGAGCAGCCGACAAGCTGAACCGGGCCCAGCCCCGATGATGGAAAACAAGAAATGATGCCTTCCCCCGCTGGCGCAAGCCGGCCCCGCCAGCTCCTGATGAGCCTGGTGCCGTTGTTGTTCGTGCTGATCTGGAGTACCGGCTTCATCGTCGCCAAATTCGGCCTGCCCTATGCGCCGCCGCTGACCTTCCTGCTCTTGCGTTTCACCGGCGTGCTGCTGGTGCTGCTGCCGCTGGTGCTGTTGTTCCGCGCTCCCTGGCCGCATGGCCGTATCCGTCATGTGGCTGTGGCTGGCGTGTTGTTGCAGGCGGGTTACCTGGCCGGCGTGTGGTGCGCCATCAAGATCGGCATGCCGGCCGGCTTGTCGGCCCTGATCGTCGGGCTGCAACCCATCCTGACCGCCTTCGCCGCGCCCTTGCTGGGCGAGTCCGTGCGTGGACGGCAGTGGCTGGGACTGGCGCTGGGCCTGTGCGGGGTGGGGCTGGTGGTGGCCAACAAGATCTCGCTCATCGGCCTGTCCACGGCCAGCATCGCCCTGTGCGTGTTTGCCTTGCTGTGCATCACGGCGGGCACCTTGTACCAGAAGCGCTATTGCGCGCACTTCGACCTGCGCACAGGCACCGCGATCCAGTTCATGGCTTCCATCGTGGTGGTGCTGCCCTTGGCGGTGGCCGTGGAAGGACTCGACTGGCGCTTGAGCAATGTGGCCTGGACCCCGCAGTTCATCGGTGCGCTGTTGTGGTCGGTGCTGGCCCTGTCCATCGGCGCGATCTTTCTGCTCTTTGCGCTGATCCGGCGCAGCGCCGCCACCAGCGTCACCAGCCTGCTCTACCTGACGCCGCCCACCACCGCCGTGATGGCCTGGCTGATGTTCGGGGAAGCGTTCAGCCTCATCGGCGCGCTGGGCATGCTGGTGGGGGTGATCGGCGTGGCCTTCGTTGTGCGCAAATAAGCGTGCGCAAATAATTCAGTCCGCCGCCGGCATCAGGGTCACCAATTTCAGGTCGGGCCGATTGGCCACGCGGAAGTTGACCTGCAGATAGCGCAGTTCTGTTCCCTGGGGCGTACGGAAGCGGCGCTCGCCGCCCTCGCGCGCCACCACATCCTGCAAGCGCCAGGCGCGCTGGAACAGGGCGTTGCAGGCCGACAGCTCATCCACCAGCCGCTGCACTGCCGGATCGTCCAGCAGGGCCGCGCAATCAGCGCGGAATTCCGCCACCAGCCGGTGCGCCCGCTGCTCCCAGTCCACCGTCAGACTACGCGCCTGTTCGCTGGCGAACATGAAGCGCAGCAGGTTGGGGCGCGTGCTCCTGTCCTCCAGCCAGCCGCCGAAGAGCTTGCGCGCCGCCGGGTTCCAGGCCACGGTGTTCCAGGTCCGGTCCAGCAGATAGGCGGGTGCGCGGAACTGGCTGACGACCTCCAGGATTTCCGGCGCGATGCTGCTTTCTTCATGCTGGTCCGGGGCGGCCGGATCTTTCTTTCCCGCCAGTTCAAACAGGTAGGTGCGCTTGGCGCGCGGCAGTCGCAAGGCATCGGCGATGCGCGCCAGCGCCTGTGGCGAGACCGACTCGGTGCGCCCCTGTTCGATCCAGGTGTACCAGGTCACGCTGATGCCGCACAACTGCGCCACTTCTTCACGTCGCAGTCCGGGCGTGCGGCGGCGGCCGGCCAGCGCCATGGCCGGCAGGCCCGCATCGGCAGGGGCCATCTGCTGGCGCTGGGTCTTGATGAATTCGCCAAGGGCGCGGCGGGCGAGATCGGGTTCCATCGATGGGGCAGGGTAGTGGTCAGGGTAATAGTATAACTACCCAACTTGTAACAGCATAGAGAAGCGCTAGACTGGTTGCTCATCCACTGCATCACCCTTCACCCCCTCATCACGTATCAGGAGCCCCGCCATGCGCAGCCATCAGCAAGTCGTCACCGAACAGTTCGGCAGCACCGCCGCCGCCTACCTCAGCAGCACCGTCCACGCGCAGGGCGCCGATCTGCAGGAATTGGCCGCCATCGCCGCCGCCATTCCGGCCGCACGCGTACTTGACCTGGGATGTGGCGGCGGCCATGCGAGCTTCGCGGTCGCACCGGTGGTGGAGAAGGTGATCGCCTATGACCTCTCGCCGGCCATGCTGGACGTGGTTGCCACCGCAGCAGCCGAACGCGGCCTGGCCAACCTGGCGGTGCGCCAGGGTAGCGCCGACCGGCTCGACTTCCCCGACGCCAGCTTCGACCTGGTTTGCACCCGCTTCTCGGCGCATCACTGGCGCAACCTGCCGCAGGCGCTGGCCGAGGTGTTCCGGGTGCTCAAGATGGGCGGGCGCTTCATCGTCATCGACACCGCCGCCCCCGCCGATGTGCTGGCCGATACCTATGTACAGTCCATCGAGTTGTTGCGCGACACCTCGCACGTGCGCAACATCAGCCTGCGTTCCTGGCGCAAGCTGCTGGCCCGGGCCGGCTTTGGCGTCTCCAGCGACAAGACCTGGAAGCTGCGCCTGGAATTCGACAGCTGGGTGGCCCGCATGCGCACCCCGCAGCAGAACATCGTGGCCATCAAGGCCCTGTGGCAGGCGGCTCCGGAAGAAGTGCGGCAGTATTTCGCCCTGGACGAGGCCGGGTCGTTTTCCATCGATGTGGCTATGCTGGATGCCTGCAAGCTCTGAGCGGGTGTGGGCCCGCCCATTGGCGGCGGGCTTTTTCGTTTTTCTTGCGCGCTTTAAGACCCTCCGGCGTCAACGGCCCAGCCGACCCCTTCGTTATCCCTTCATTCAATCTACCGTAAAAGCGCATATCTGCGACCTATATTGCCTTCTGTTAAAGCCTTGGACGGGCCAGGCGTTACGGTAGACTGATTCATGTCGAAGTTGGTGTAAGTGAATTTTCTCGAGAAAAATCAAAAAATATCGAGAAAAAATTTAAAGCAAAAGTAGGAAAATCTGAGGTGAGCGGGGGGCGCAAGCACCTCTCAGAAATGTAGAAAGCCGATTAAGTGATTGCGCTAACTACTTAATTCTCTTGCGAAAATTCTGCTTTTTGCTACACTGCCAACGTTTCTTTTGTGGACTATCGGGTAAATTGGGGGGAGATCCACCTATGATCAAATCAGCGCTGGCCGTATTGACATCGCTACTTTTCATCCACGCTGGTTTGGCGCCCGCCGCCGCGCAGACTGTCAACAACACCGCCAAGAAGCCGGTCAAGAAGGCCGTGGCCAAGCGTGCCGCCCAGCCGGTCAGCCGCACCGTTGCCAAGGGATCGCTGAACAACCGCGAAAAGCTGGTGCGCAAGGTGACCGTGGTCAAGGGCAAGCGCCAGGTCAGCTACCAGCGCGTCTCGGCCGCTCCTTCGGTGCCGGTGGTGCCGCCAGTGATGACTGCGGGTGACATGGCCGGCCTGAACCTGACCCCCGACCCGTTGGCCCTGCGTTCCAACGTGGCGCTGGTGATCGACCAGGCCAATTCGCAAGTCCTGTTTGAAAAGAATTCCGGCGTGGCCCTGCCGATCGCCTCGGTGACCAAGCTCATGACCGCGCTGGTGGTGGTGGAAGCGCGCCAGAACATGGAAGAAGTGCTCACCGTCACCGATGACGACGTAGACCGCGAAAAGCACAGCAGCTCGCGCCTGCGTGTGGGCGCCACCCTGAGCCGTGACGACATGCTGCACATCGCCCTGATGAGCTCGGAAAACCGCGCCGCCTCCGCGCTGGGCCGCAACTACCCGGGCGGCCTGCCGGCCTTCGTGGCGGCCATGAACGCCAAGGCGCGCTCGCTGGGCATGATGGATACCCGCTATGTCGATTCGACCGGCCTGTCCAGCCAGAACGTGGCCAGCGCCCGTGACCTGGCCAAGCTGGTGGTGGCGGCCTACAACTATCCCATCATCCGTCAGTACTCCACCGATCCCAAGTACATGGTCGAGCCCAGCGGCCACGCCCTGCAGTACAACAGCTCCAACCGCCTGACCTCCAACAAGGAATGGGATATCGGCCTGCAGAAGACCGGTTTCATCAACGAGGCGGGGCATTGCCTGGTGATGTATACCCGCATCGAGGGGCGTCCCATCGTCATGGTCTTCCTCGATTCCAAGGGCCGCCTCTCGCACGTGGGTGACGCCGCCCGCATGCGCAAGTGGCTGGTGGATGACCAGCCCAGCAACCTGACCCGCATGAAGATGGTGCGCGCCGACGAGGGTTGATGGAGGCGGATGGCCTTGCCTGCAAATGCTTGAATGAAAAATGCCGTTCAGTGATGAACGGCATTTTTGTTTGCGCTTCAGAAAACCGTTCGACCTGAGTCGGCCACGCGGCGGTAGCGAGGGGGACGCTGACCGATGCGCGACGACCGCCGCGCCTTCGATACGCCGCTGCGCGGCTACTCAGGACGAACGGGATGGGAATGTACTCAGGACGAACGGGATGGGGATGATTGGGTGGGCAGTGGAGGGCGGATGCGTCGTAGAGAAACTGCTTGTATTTCAGAAAACCGTTCGACCTGAGTAGGGCCGCGAGGCCCGTATCGAAGGCGCGCCGACCGATGCGCGACGACTGCCGCGCCTTCGATACGCCACTGCGCGGCTACTCAGGACGAACGGGATGGGAATGTACTCAGGACGAACGGACTGCGTGAGCTGAAGCGTGTTCAACTCCGGTCCTGACGATACCCCAGCGCCGAGGAAATCTGGCTGGCCGTGCTGACCAGGTCTTCCACCCATTCATCCTGCAGCCGGTCGGCCGGGGCCGAGATCGACAGGCCGGCCACCAGCTTGCCGCTGTCGTCACAGATGCCGGCGGCCATGCAACGTACCCCCAGCTCCAGTTCTTCATTGTCGCGTGCGTAGCCCAGCGCACGCACCATCGACAGTTCGCGCTCCAGCTTGGCCAGATCGGTGATGGAATTCTTGTTGTGGCCCGCCAGCCCCGTACGGGTGGCATAGGCGCGCACGTTCTTGGGGTCGTCCACCGAGAGGAACAACTTGCCCGTGGAGGTCAGGTGCAAGGGCGCCCGGCCACCGATGGCGCGCACCACCTGCATGCCAGACCGTTCAGAAAAGGAACGGTCGATATAAACGATTTCATCCGCCTGCCGCACCGACAGGTTGATGGTCTGGTGGGTCTTGCGATGCAGTGCGCGCATGAAGTCCAGCGCCGCTTCGCGCACCGACAGCCGGCTCTTGACGATGTTGCCCAGCTCCAGCAGGCGCATGCCCAGGCGGTAGGTGCCGGGCTCGACGCGGTCGACAAAACGCTTGACCACCAGGTCATTGAGGATGCGGTGGGCGGTGGAAGGGTGCAGGTCGGTGGCGGCGGACAATTCCTTCAGGCTGACCGGATCAGGGTAGGCCGCCAGGGCGTCGAGCAGCGATACCATGCGCTCGATGACCTGGATGGAGATGTGTTGTTCTGTCTCGCCTGCTTCTTTTTTCATGACGCCGCCTGGTGCGTTGCAATATCGCGTTTATACCACAATGTGAAAACAACAAAAAGTCCGTTCGTGCTTTTCCTTGTCGGCGGGAGGCCCGGAGCGCTGGCGCCAGCATCGCTCCAACCAAGCCTTTGGTTATAAAGATTGTCTGCCTTATTCTGAGGCCATGTGCTTGCATATCTGTTTTTCGCATATCGAGAGACGAAACTATTCGTTCTTTTTGCAGGGCAGGCTCATTAACCTGTGTGCTCCAAAACAACAGAACATTCGGGAACGGATATGCTGAAGAACATCATCAAGTCGGTCGCTGTCGCCCTGGTGCTGGCCCAGGCCGCCCATGTGGCGCAGGCGGCAGACGTCTCGCTGCTCAACGTCTCTTACGACCCGACGCGCGAACTCTACGCTGACTACAACAAGGCCTTCGCCAAGTACTGGAAGGAAAAGTCGGGCGACAACGTCACCATCAAGGCTTCCCATGGCGGTTCCGGCAAGCAGGCCCGTTCGGTCATCGACGGCATCGATGCCGACGTGGTGACCCTGGCCCTGGCCTATGACATCGATGAAATCTCGGAAAAGGCCAAGCTCTTGCCGGCCGACTGGCAAAAGCGCCTGCCGCACAACAGCTCGCCCTATACCTCCACCATCGTCTTCCTGGTGCGCAAGGGCAATCCCAAGGGCATCAAGGACTGGGGCGACCTGATCAAGCCGGGCGTCTCCGTCATCACCCCCAACCCCAAGACCTCCGGCGGCGCCCGCTGGAACTACCTGGCGGCCTGGGCCTATGCCAAGCAGAAGGGCGGTAGCGACGACGCCGCCCGCGACTATATTTCCAAGCTGTTCAAGAATGTGCCGGTGCTGGATTCGGGTGCCCGCGGCGCCACCATCACCTTCGTCGAACGTGGCATCGGTGACGTGCTGCTGGCCTGGGAAAATGAAGCCCTGATCTCCCTCAAGGAATGGGGGCCGGACAAGTTCGACATCGTAGCGCCGTCCGTCTCCATCCTGACCGAGCCGCCAGTGGCCGTGGTCGACAAGGTGGTCGACCGTCGCGGCACCCGCAAGGTGGCCGAGGAATACCTGAAGTACCTCTATTCGGAGCAGGGCCAGGAAATCATCGCCAAGAACTACTACCGCCCCATCGATCCCAAGATCGCCGCCAAGTACGCCTCGCAATTCCCGAAGCTGAACCTGGTGACCATCGACAAGGATTTCGGCGGCTGGCAGAAGGCCCAGAAGACCCACTTCGCCGATGGCGGCACCTTCGACCAGCTCTACGCGCCCAACAAGAAGTGACCTGAAACCCTGGCGGGAACCGGCGCGCCGGTTCCCCTCCCTCCCCGTACAAGCACACGACATGACTATCCTGTTATTGGCCGGCAGCCCCTCTGCGCCTTCCCGTTCCACTCGTCTGCTGCATCACGTCGGCGACAAGCTGGCCCAGCTAGGACATCGCTACGCCCGCCTGGAGGTGCGTGACCTGCCGGGCCAGGCCATCCTGCGCGCCGACTGGAACGACGCCGAGGTCAAGGCGGCGCTGGCCACCGTCGCGGAGGCCTCGGCCGTGGTGGTGGCCACGCCGGTCTACAAGGCCGCCTACAGCGGCATCCTCAAGGCCTTCCTGGACCTGCTGCCGCAATTCGGCCTGACCGACAAGCTGGTGCTGCCGCTGGCCACCGGCGGCAGCCAGTCGCACATGCTGGCGCTGGACTATGCGTTGCGCCCGGTGCTCTCTTCGCTCAATCCCAAGCATGTGCTGCCCAGCATCTATGCCACCGAGGCGCAAGTGACCTGGAGTGAAGAAAAAGGCCTGGTGCTGGACGCCCCCATCGAAGCCCGCGTCGATGAAGGTGTGGCGCAGCTCTCGGCCAGCCTGCTGGCCCTGCACAAGGCCGCGCCCGAGCAATTCCGCGAGATTCCCTTCTCGCAACTGCAATACAGCGTTTCCTACTGAAGAACAGCGCCGGAGTGAGTCCGGCACGGCGATCCGCACCGACAAGAGCACCGGCTGGTACAGCGGATGGCCGCTTGCATGCCTGAATTTCTGGAATCTGGAGAAAACCATGTCCGCCAACAAGAACAAGACTGTCCATCAAGCGCGCCGCCGCGCCATCCAGCGCCTCTCGGCCATCGCCCTGGGTGCGCTGACCATCGCCCTGGGGGCCTCGCCCGTCCAGGCACAGGAAACCAAGCTGCTGCGCATCGGCTACCAGAAAGCCGCCAATACCCTGGTGCTCCTGAAAGCCCATGGCACGCTGGAAAAACGCCTGCAGCCGCTGGGCGTGGAAGTGAAGTGGGCCGAATTCGCCGCTGGCCCCCAATTGCTGGAGGCCTTGAACGTGGGCTCGGTCGATTTCGGCTATGTTGGTGAAGCGCCGCCGGTGTTTGCCCAGGCTGCGGGCGCGGACTTTGTCTATACCGCCTATGAAATTCCTACGCCTGATGCCGAAGGCCTGCTGGTGCAAAAGAATTCGCCCATCAAGAGCGTGGCCGAACTGAAGGGCAAGAAGATCGCCTTCAACAAGGGTTCCGACGTGCACTGGCTGGTGGTGGCGCTGTTGAAGAAGGCCGGCCTGCAGTACAGCGATATCCAGCCGGTCTACCTGGCCCCGGCTGACGCACGCGCCGCCTTCGAGCGCGGCGCCGTGGATGCCTGGGCGATCTGGGATCCGTTCCAGGCCGCGGCCGAAAAACAGGTCGGCGCACGTCGCCTGGCCACTGGCGTGGGCGCGGTCAATCACCACCAGTTCTTCCTGAGCGCACGGCCCTTTGCGGCCAAGAATCCGCAGGTCGAGAAGATCCTGCTGGAAGAGATCAGCCGCGAAGGCGAATGGGTGCGCACCCACACCGCGCAGGCCGCGGCCCAGCTCGCGCCCATCCAGGGCCTGGACGCCGACATCATCGAGACCGGCCTGAAGCGCTATGCCCATGTCTACAAGCCCGTCGATGCCCAGGTGCTGGCCGAGCAGCAGAAGATCGCCGACGCCTTTTATGAACTCAAGCTCATCCCCAAGCCGCTCAAGGTCAGCGACGCCGTCCTCAAATAAGGCTGCCACAGGAGTCCTAGCATGAACGTTTTCTGGTTTATCCCCACCCATGGCGACAGCCGCTACCTCGGCACGTCCGAAGGCGCTCGCGCGGTCAGCCATGACTACATGAAACAGGTCGCCGTGGCCGCCGATACCCTGGGCTACGACGGTGTGCTGCTGCCCACCGGTCGCTCGTGCGAAGACGCCTGGGTGGCCGCCGCCAGCCTCATCGACGCCACCCGCCGCCTGAAATTCCTGGTAGCCGTGCGTCCCGGCCTGATGGCGCCCACGTTGGCCGCGCGCATGGCCGCCACCTTCGATCGCCTCTCCGGGGGCCGCCTGCTGATCAATGTAGTTACCGGCGGTGATCCGGTGGAGCAGGAGAGCGATGGCGTCTTCGGCAGCCATGCCGAGCGCTATGAGATTTCCGACGAATTCCTCAAGATCTGGCGCGACGTGCTGACCAAGACCCGCAGCGGCGAACCGACCCATTTCCAGGGCAAGCATCTCAGCGTCAAGGGCGCCAAGGCGCTCTATCCGCCGGTGCAGCAGCCGTATCCGCCGCTGTATTTCGGTGGTTCTTCCGACGAGGCGATCGACCTGGCGGCCGAGCAGGTCGATGTCTACCTGACCTGGGGCGAGCCGCCCGCCGCCGTGGCCGAGAAGATCGCCCGCGTGCGCGAACGCGCCGCCAAGGCAGGCCGTACGCTGCGCTTCGGCATCCGCCTGCACGTGATCGTGCGCGAGACCAATGAAGCCGCCTGGCGCGCTGCCGATGAACTGATCAGTCGGCTCGATGACGAGACCATCGCCAAGGCCCAGGCCAACTTTGCCCGCATGGATTCGGAAGGGCAGCGCCGCATGGCGGCCCTGCACGGCGGCCGCCGCGACAAGCTGGAAGTGAGTCCCAACCTGTGGGCTGGGGTCGGCCTGGTGCGAGGCGGCGCGGGCACGGCGCTGGTGGGCGATGGCCCGACGGTGGCCGAACGGCTCCAGGAATATGCGGCGCTGGGCATCGATACCTTCATCCTCTCGGGCTATCCGCACCTGGAAGAGTCCTACCGGTTTGCCGAACTGGTGTTCCCTCTGTTGCCGCGCGGGCAGCGCGAAGGCGGCAGTGGCCAACAGCTGCCCGGCCCCTTCGGCGAGATCGTTGGCAATACCGAATTGCCCAAGGCCGCGCCGGTGCGCGTGTCAGCCAGTTGAGGCGGTCATGACGAGCGCATCCAATCCGGTCGCAGGCAGGGTCGCCGGGCCGCAGGAACAGGCCAAGCCCAAGGCCGCCAGGAAGTCGTTCCAGCCAAGCCATGCCTGGATCGGCTGGCTCTTGCCGCTGCTGCTGCTGGTGTGGTGGGAAGTGGCGGCGCAGGCGGGCTGGCTGTCCAGCCGCATCCTGCCGGAACCGCTGGCCGTGCTCAAGGCGGCCTGGGAACTGTCCGCCTCGGGCGAGTTGTGGCGTCACCTGGCCGTCTCCAGTGGCCGGGCGGCCTCCGGTTTTGCGGTCGGCGCCGGTCTGGGCCTGATCCTCGGACTGCTTTCGGGCAGCCTGCGTTCGGCCGAGCTGCTGCTGGACACCACCTTGCAGATGGTGCGCAACATTCCCGCGCTGGCGCTGATCCCGCTGGTGATCCTGTGGTTCGGCATCGATGAGACGGCCAAGCTGTTCCTGGTGTCGGTGGGGGTGTTCTTCCCGGTCTACCTCAACACCTTCCACGGCATCCGCTCGGTCGACCAGGGCTTGATCGAGATGGCCAAGAGCTACGGCCTGTCGGGCTGGCCGCTGTACCGCGACGTGATCCTGCCGGGCGCCTTGCCGGCCATCCTGGTGGGCCTGCGCTTTGCGCTGGGGCTGGTGTGGGTGTTGCTGATCGTGGCCGAGACCATTTCAGCCCAGGCCGGTATCGGCTACATGACCATGAATGCCCGCGAATTCCTGCAGACCGATGTGGTGCTGGTGGGCATCCTGCTGTACGCCTTGCTGGGCAAGCTGGCCGATACGGCGGCGCGCTGGCTGGAGCGGTTCTGGTTGCGCTGGCATCCGGGCTATCAATGAAGCTGCATGAGACCGAGTCAGGAGAAGAGCATGCGTAACGACGCACAGGAAAACCAGCAAGTCCGCCGCGCCGCCGGGCGGGGCGTGGGCATCAGGCTGCGCGCCTTGTCCAAGGCCTTCAGCGGGCGCACGGTCTTGCATGAGATCGATCTCGATATCGCAGCGGGCGAATTCGTCGCCATCGTCGGGCGCAGCGGTTGCGGCAAGAGCACGCTGTTGCGCCTGGTGGCGCAGCTGGATGCAGCCAGCTGCGGAGAGCTGATCTATGAACACGGCGGCAGCGGCCAGCCCGAGGTGCGCATCATGTTCCAGGACGCCCGCCTGCTGCCGTGGAAGCGGGTGCAGGCCAATGTGGCCCTGGGCCTGCCTCGGCAGGCAGCGCCGCAAGCCTTGCACGCGTTGCGCCAGGTCGGACTGGATCAGCGCGCCGGTGAGTGGCCTGCCGTGCTCTCGGGCGGCCAGCGGCAGCGCGTGGCGCTGGCGCGTGCGCTGGTGCATGACCCGCAGTTGCTGCTGCTGGACGAACCCCTGGGCGCGCTCGATGCGCTCACCCGCATCGAGATGCAGACGCTGATCGAATCGCTCTGGCGCGAACGCGGCTTCACCGCCTTGCTGGTCACCCACGATGTGCAGGAAGCCATCGCCCTGGCTGACCGCGTACTGCTGATCGAAGACGGCCGCGTGGCCCTGGACCAGCGCATCGACCTGGCCCGCCCGCGCTCGCGCGGCCAGGCGCAGTTTGCGGCGCTGGAAGAAGCGATCCTGGCGCGGGTGCTAAGGCATCCGGGTAGCGAATCCGCCATCGAGGAACTGGAACCTGCGTTTGCGCCGCGTGGCGTGCAGCAGGTGCAGTGGGCCATCTGAACAACATTGATTTCAACCCCTACGGCGCGGCAAGTGCCACACCGTTTCATCAAGGAGCAGAGCATGACCATTCAAGCAATCAACGTACGCAACCAGTTCAAGGGCAAGGTCAAGGCCATCATCGAAGGTTCGGTGGTGTCCGAGGTGGATGTGGAGACCCCGGCGGGCATCGTGACCTCGGTCATCACCACCCGTTCGGTCAAGGACCTGGGCCTGACCATTGGCAGTGAAGTGGTGGCGCTGGTCAAGGCCACCGAAGTATCGATCGCCAAGCTGTGATCGCGTGGCCGTTCCGGGCGGCCAGCCTGCCCGGGCGGTATTTTTTTCAGGAGCAGGCCCGATGGCATATCAGGCACTGAACGCTTATCTGGCGCGCCTTTCCAAGGGCGCCACCACGGCCTCCCCGGTCTGGCTGGATGAGCAGGGGCGCGCCGCAGGGCGTTTCTTCAATACCTCGCTGACATCGGCCTTCCAGCCGGTGCGCAGCTTCGACGACGGCCAGGTGATCGCCTGCGAAGCCTTCGCCCGCAGCCATTCGGCCGTCGACGATGGCCTGCATCTGTGGAAGCTGCTCGACCAGGCCGCCAGTGACGACGAATCGGTAGAACTGGACCGCCTGTGCCGCATGCTGCACGCCATCAACTATTACCGCCAGGTCGGCGAGGATGCGCCCGAGCTGCACCTGTCGGTGCATGCGCGGCTGCTGGCGGCGGTCAACAATAATCACGGTGTGGCCTATCGCCGCATCCTGGCCGCGCTGGAACTGCCGCATGAGCGCATTGTGCTGCAACTGCCGGTGGTCACGCCCAACCAGCGCTGGCTGCTCAACTATGTGCTGGACAATTACCGCCGCAACGGTTTCCGCCTGGGCGTGTCAGCCAATAGTCCGCTGGAAGCGCTGGGCCTGCTGGACAAGGTCAGGCCCGATCTGATCAAGGTCGATGCGCGCGAACTGGCCGACCCTGACAGCGTGGCCTTGCTGCTGTTGCGGGCGGCGGAGCAGGGCGTGCGCATCTTCTTCAAGCGCGTCGAGAGCCGGGAGGTCTTCGGGCGGCTGCAGCAGTACGGGCAGGCGCTGGCCCAGCCTATCCATGCCCAGGGTTACCTGTGGGACGTGCCGGCGGCGCATCTGCCGGAGACTTTCCTGGCGCTCAGGGACGCGGCCTGAGGCATACTCCGTGGTTCTATCTCCAGCAGTGAGGCGCGTATGAGTCTGTCTTCCCAAACGTCTTCGGCCCCGGCGCGGCTGGCCGACTTCCGGGTACTGGTGGCGCCCGGCCTGTCCGATAGCGGCGCCGAACATTGGCAGTCGCGCTGGCAGCGCCTGTATCCGGGTTTCGAGCGGGTCCGGCAGGATGACTGGGAAAGCCCCGACCTGCCGCGCTGGTCGCAGCGTCTGGGCGAGGTGCTGGCACAGGATGGCCGGCCCACGGTGATCGTGGCGCACAGCTTCGGCTGCCTGGCCACCGTCCATCGCGCCGCCGCCTTGCAAGCCGAGGGCGGCTCGGCCTATCCCATCGTGGCCGCCTTGCTGGTGGCCCCGGCGGATCCGGTCAAGTTCGGCGTCAGCGCGGCAGTCAGGCACAAGCTGCCCTTTGCGGCCAGGGTGATCGGCAGCGACAACGATCCCTGGATGAGCGCCGAGCGCGCCCGCCACTGGGCCGAGGCCTGGGGCGCGGATTTCCGCTCGGTGGGCGCGCATGGCCATATCAATGCGGAGTCCGGTCTGGGCGACTGGACCCAGGGCCAGCAATGGCTGTTGGAGCTGCTGGACCAGATCGCCTGAATCTCGTCCGGTTGCTCCTCCTCAAGCGCAGGAAGAGCGGCATTTAGCTGGGTCTTTATGCGCTTTTCTTCTAAGGGCATGCAAAAAACTTCGTTCTCTTTATAACTATCGGGTGCGAATATCGCTCACCTATAGTCGCATTTGTAATAAAAAGAGAACGACAATGTCCGCATCCCCTGTTTCCCTTGCCGCCCCTCGGGCCGCGCCGGCAGCCGCTTCTGGCGGCAGTGGCCGGCGTGTCCTGCCAGGTTTCCGGCTGTCGCTGGGCTTCACCCTCTTCTATCTGGCGCTGATCGTCCTGATCCCGCTGTCGGCGCTGTTCCTGAAGACCTTCACATTGACCTGGGAGGGCTTCATCGAGGCCGTGACCTCGCCCCGGGTGATGGCGTCCTATCGCTTGAGTTTCGGGGCTTCCCTCATCGGCGCTTTCCTGAACGTGATCTTCGGCGGCATCGTGGCCTGGGTGCTGGTGCGCTATCGCTTTCCCGGCAAGCGCATCATTGACGCCCTGGTGGACCTGCCGTTTGCCTTGCCTACCGCCGTGGCCGGCATCGCCCTGACCACCCTCTATTCACAGAATGGCTGGCTGGGCAAGCTGCTCGCTCCGCTGGGCATCAAGGTCGCCTTTACGCCGCTAGGGGTGCTGGTGGCGCTGACCTTCATCGGCCTGCCTTTCGTGGTGCGCACCGTGCAGCCGGTGCTGGAAGAGGCCGAGCGCGAGCTCGAAGAAGCCGCTGCCAGCCTGGGCGCAAGCCGCTGGCAGACCTTCACCCGGGTGATCTTCCCCACGGTCCTGCCGGCCTTGCTGACCGGGTTTGCACTGGCGTTTGCACGCGCTTCCGGCGAATACGGCTCGGTCGTCTTCATCGCCGGCAACATGCCGATGGTGTCCGAGATCACGCCGCTGTTCATCGTGACCAAACTGGAACAGTACGACTATGCCGGCGCCACGGCCATTGCGATGGTGATGCTGCTGGTGTCCTTCGTGCTGCTGTTGACCATCAACCTGTTGCAAGCCTGGACCCGCAAGCGCGGCCAGTCGGAAAGGATCTGAGATGAGTGCTGCGCCCATTTCCGCGGCCCACCAGGCGATCGCCCGTGGCGAGCCGCCGCTGACCCCGGCGGCCACGGCCGAACCCTTCTGGGTGCGCGCGCTGCTGATCGGCATCGCGCTGGCGTTCCTGACGCTGTTCCTGTTCGTGCCGCTGGTGGCGGTGTTCTATGAAGCGCTGCGCAAGGGCTGGGATGTCTATGTGGCCTCCATCACCGAGGCCGATGCCTGGTCGGCCATCAAGCTGACCCTCATCACCGCCGCCATCGCCGTGCCGCTGAACCTGGTCTTTGGCGTAGCCGCCGCCTGGGCCATCGCCAAGTTCGAGTTCCGCGGCAAGAACCTGCTGCTGACCCTGATCGACCTGCCATTCTCGGTCTCGCCGGTGATCTCGGGGCTGATCTATGTGCTGTTGTTCGGGCTGCAGGGCTATCTCGGTCCCTGGCTGCGCGAGCATGACATCAAGATCCTGTTCGCCGTGCCGGGCATTGTGCTGGCCACCATCTTCGTGACCTTCCCCTTCGTGGCGCGCGAGCTGATCCCGCTGATGCAGTCGCAGGGCAGCGAGGAAGAAGAGGCCGCCCTGGTGCTGGGCGCGTCCGGTTGGCGTACCTTCTGGCATGTCACGCTGCCCAATATCAAGTGGGGGCTGCTGTATGGCGTGATCCTGTGCAATGCCCGCGCCATGGGCGAGTTCGGGGCGGTGTCGGTGGTCTCCGGCCACATTCGCGGCGAGACCAACACCATTCCCCTGCAGGTCGAAATCCTCTACAACGAATTCAACATCACCGGCGCCTTTGCCGTGGCCTCGCTGCTGGCCTTCCTGGCCCTGGTCACACTGGCCATCAAGAGTGTCATCGAGTGGCGGCTGCATCAGCAGCACAGCGCCAGCGAGCAAGTCTAAGGAGTCATCATGAGCATCGAAGTCCATCATATCCAGAAACGCTTTGGCAGCTTCACCGCGCTCAACGACGTGTCGCTGAATTTCCCGGCGGGCGAACTGACGGCCTTGCTGGGGCCGTCCGGCTGTGGCAAGACGACGCTCTTGCGCATCATCGCCGGTCTGGAGTCTCCCGACTCCGGCCAGGTGCTGCTCGATGGCGAGGACGCTTCGGCGCGCCATGTGCGCGAGCGCCAGGTCGGTTTCGTGTTTCAGCACTATGCCTTGTTCAAGCACATGACCGTGTTCGAGAACATCGCCTTTGGCCTGCGCGTGAAGCCGCGCAGCCAGCGTCCGTCGGAAGCGGTGATCCGCGAGAAGGTCAAGCGCCTGCTGGAGCTGGTGCAACTGGACTGGCTGGCCGACCGCTATCCGCCGCAGCTCTCGGGCGGGCAGCGCCAGCGTATCGCGCTGGCCCGTGCGCTGGCCGTGGAGCCGCGCGTGCTGCTGCTGGACGAACCCTTCGGCGCGCTCGACGCCAAGGTGCGCAAGGAACTGCGCCGCTGGCTGCGGCGCCTGCACGATGAACTGCACGTCACCAGCATCTTCGTCACCCACGACCAGGAAGAAGCCCTCGAAGTGGCCGACCAGGTGGTGTTGATGAACAAGGGCCAGGTCGAGCAGATCGGCACACCCGAGGCGGTCTACAACCATCCGGCTTCGCCCTTCGTCTACGGCTTCCTGGGCAATGTGAACCTGTTTCATGGCCGTCTGCATGAAGGGGTGCTCGACGCCGGTGGCGCGCGCTTTGAGGCGCCCGGCCACGACAATATCCGCGATGCCGCCGGGGTCGGTTTCGTGCGCCCGCATGATCTGGACGTGGAGCGCTATTCGCCGGGTGCCGAGGGCATCGTGGTGCAATTGCGCCGCGCCCACGCCATCGGTCCGCTGGCGCAACTGGAACTGGAGCGCGATGACAATGCCGAGCTGATCGAGGCGGTCATCCCCAATGAACGTTTCGCCCAATTGGGCTTGAAGAATGGCGAGACCCTGGTGGTGCGTCCGCGCCGCCTGCAGGTCTTTGCGCAACAGGAAGGAGGGCCGGCACGATGAATTTCCAGCAGCTGCGTTCCATCCGCGAGGCCGCGCGCTGCGGCTTCAACCTGACCGAAGTGGCCAATGTGCTGTTCACCTCGCAACCCGGCGTGAGCCGCCAGATCCGCGAACTGGAAGAAGAGCTGGGCGTGGAAATCTTCGAGCGCAACGGCAAGCGCCTGACCGGCCTGACCGAGCCCGGCAAGGGCATCCTGGGCATCGTCGAGCGGCTTTTGCTGGAAGCCGAGAACCTGCGTCGCGCCAGCAAGGAATACGCCGGCGAGCAGAGCGGCACGCTCTCCATTGCCACCACCCACACCCAGGCGCGCTACGTGCTGCCGCGCGTGGTGCAGGCCTTCCGCGACGCTTTCCCGCAGGTACGCATCGCCCTGCAGCAGAGCGCGCCGGAACACATCGCCGAATGGGTCATCTCGGGCAAGGCCGATATCGGTATCGCCACCGAAGGCCTGTCGCAATTCAAGGAACTGGTGTCCTTCCCCTGCTATACCTGGAGCCACGTCATCGTGGTGCCCAAAGGCCATCCTCTGCTGGGGCTGGAACAGGTCTCGCTGGAAGACCTGGGCACCTGGCCGCTGATCACCTATGACGTCGGCTTTACCGGCCGAGGCCATATCGATGAAGCCTTCCGCCAGGCCGGCATCGAACCCGACATCGTGCTCACCGCCATGGATTCGGACGTGATCCAGCAATACGTCTCGCTGGGCATGGGCGTGGGGCTGGTGGCCTCGATGGCGGTGGACCAGGGCAAGCACCAGGAGATGGTGGCCATCAATGCCTCGCACCTGTTCAAGGCCAACATCGCCCGGTTGGCGGTGCGGCGCGGCGCTTACCTGCGTGGCTATGCCTTCGATTTCATCCAGCAGTTCGCACCTGAACTCAAGCGCGCTGATATCGTCAATGCGCTCAATGAGGCCAATGCCCCGCAATAAACGCAGGAAATCGCACGCATGAAAAAGCCCGGCCACGCAACAACGTGACCGGGCTTTCTTGCCTCTGCGCCGCTCGCTCAGGCGCGGGTGGTGTTCTGGCTGGCCGGCACACCATAGTTGACGACGCCATTGCTGCCCAGGGCAGGCTGGCCAGCGGAGTTGAGCACGTCGGTGAAGCTGACCGCAGGCTTCTTGGCCGGCGTGGGCAGGTTGGTGTAGGCGTTGCTGTGATAGGTGGAAGTGACGTTGTTGATGGACATGACCATCTCCTCGGTAAAGTGTGGGCCCCCCGGGCCGGTGGCCCAGACTTGTGACTGCCAGGGGAGTATAGGTGGGAGCCTTGCCGCTGCCGCCGCCCTTAACCCGGACTTGCCTATCTTTACCAGTGTGGGATGCTAGAACCCATTTCATCAATAGGCGTGAGATGCGTTCTGCCCAGAAAGGGCGCTGGCAAGGCGCGCGACGCGTCGTGTGGCGGTGCCACACGCAAGGAGCGCAACGCGGCCAGCGCCCTTTCTGGGCAGAACCCGGAGGGAGCGGCCCGTTTGGGCGAATTGCTGCGTTACGAGTGGGTCAAGACGCCCAGTCTTGACCCAAATTCGCGCCTTGCACTTCATCCCAAACGGGACTCGCTCGCACTCACGCCTATTGATGAAATGGGTTCTAGCTACTTCTTCAGCCTGGCGGCGCATTGGTCGCGCAGGGTGGTGTCTTCGGGGGTGTCTTCGTCCTCATCACCGCCTGTTGCGCTCGCTCCACTGTGGGCGCATTGCCGGTAGGCCGTGACATAGCGCCCGAACTCGGCGCGCGCCTGGGGACGCGGCAGGCTGGCCAGGCGCTGGATGAAGGCGCGGCTGCCGATCTCGAAGTGCTGGTAGTCGATAGGTTGCTTCCAGTGGCCGCCCCAGACCAGGAAACCATGGTCATGGAACACGCTGATCACGTCCTCGGCCATGCCGCTCCTGACCGGACTGCGCTCGAGATAGGCGCTCCCCGCCGGCGGCAGGACTTCCTGGGTGGGACTGCCCGCCTGGCTGACGTAGGGATTCTGTAGCGGGTTGATGTCGATGGCTGCGCCATAGGCGTGTTTGGACCAGCCGCCGCCCCCGGTCATGGGCCGACCGTTGAAGGCCGAGGTGTTGTTGGCGGCCATGGAGCGCTGGTCATCGCCCTCGAAGGCTTCCATCGGCTGGGCGCCAGCCAGCGGGAAGGAGCGCAGCAGCAATTCCCCGAACAGCGCCTCCACCTCCGGGGCGATGGCGTCCAGCACCACCACCGCGCCGCGCCGGACGGCGCCCTCGCTGTCGTTGTAGTCGAAGCTCACCGTGGCCAGCCGCTGGCAGGGAACCGGATTGCCGGCAGTGATGACCTTGCTGCTCTTCATGCGCGCGCATTGCGCTGCTGAAACAGGGGTGATGTCGGCATGGGCCGCCTGCGCCAGGGCCAGGCTGGTCAGCAGGCCGCACAGCAGGCGGGGAAAGAGAGAAGGAAGGGCGGGGAGGGTCATCATAGCTGGCGATGATACGGGTTTTTGCGGCTGAAATCCTTGTCTTTTGTGTCAGATTGCCTGCGATGGCTGACATCAAGATGCGCCATTTTCTGACAGTGCGGGACCAGCAAAGCGGGAATAATCCGATTTGAGCAGTGTCGAATTTCGGCAACCCCATGATTTTCGGCAAATCCGATCAACAACCTTTGGAGGCAAAATATGCAGATTCGCCACACCCTCTTGGCTGCCGCCGTATTCACCGCCGTCCTCGCCGGCTGCAACAAGCGCGACGAGGCTCCTGCCACGCCTGCGGCCAACCCGCCGGCCAGCGCGCCGGCTGACTCGGCGACCACGCCGGCAGCACCGGCAAGCCCTGCCGCACCGGCTACTCCGGCGCCGGCTGATTCGGGTTCGACCGCCACCCCGGCCACCCCGACGCCGACCACTCCGGCACCGGCCAGCGGGGACACCGCCGGCGGCGAGAAGAAGTAAGCGTCCCGTCACCACAAGAACGGCAATAGCCGACCCTATCACCCGCAGTGGGAACAGCACTGCATGCGCCGCGACAGCTCCCTGTCGCGGCGTTTTCTTTTGGTGGGAAGGCGTCGCCGAATGGCGACAAGCTCTAGCGTGGCGAGCGTGAAAACGCAGGGGAAAAAGCATGCAAAAACTTTACGAACTTTTTTTGCGGGGCTTTACTCCTACAGGTGGTTGAACTGTTCCTTCAACCTCCCTCTTGATAGGGAACTTGCCCGCAGTTCTTTGCTGCGGGCTTTTTTTCGTTCATCGCGCGCGACCGGTCCTACTTGGCGCCGTGCGTCCTGACCACGGCGATCATGGCGCCAAAGGCCGGCCCCATGTTGGCTTCCAAAGTGGGATACATGCGCGAGATGCTGCCGTCCAGGTAGAGCGCATCACTGCACTTGAGCTCGTCGCGCAAGAAGGTGGCGAAGTCGAAGAAACTGATGGGGTTGCGCGCAATGGCCAGCGTGACCACGCCGGCGTGATCCAGGCACACCGCATTGCGCACCACCATGTTGACCGAGTCCGGATCGAAGCGGTGGTTGATCTTGCCCTCCACCAGCATCAGCGGACCTGACTGGGTGGCAAAGCGCGCCACCGTATTCCAGAGGCTGCCCTCGGCAGCATAGTCCGAGGTTTCCACGATGTAGGCCTGGCGGTCCCCCAGCACGAACACACCATTGGGTTGCAGATAGAAATTGCCGTAGGCGTTCTGGCGGGTGTTGAGCTTGCGCAGCTGCACGCCATTCTCGACATACAGCCCCAGCGGCTGCAATTGCTTGTCGTAGATGCCGGCATTGGTGGCGCAGACCATGTCCTGGCCCTGGCTGCGCAGATGGGCGTCGAGCCGCAGGAAATTGGCCAGCGGCACGCCGTTGGCATCCTTCCAGTACATGCGGATGGTGTCGGTGCGCGGATCGGCGCGGCAGGTACTGATGAAGACCTGGTGATACTGGTACTGTTTGACCTCGGCGGCGCGGGCCGGCAGCGGGGCGGCCAGGCACAGCGCCAGGGCGGCCGCGGCCAGGGCGGCGGGCAGGAGCGAGCGGAGAGCGGTGAGCGGGAACAAAGGCATGAAGCAGGTCTCGTGTTGCAGGAGCGCCATCGCCCCTCGGGGCAGGACGATGACAGGCGGCTATTGTAAATGGGGGCAGGCCAGGCTTGCCACCGGAACCGGCTGATCCGGCGCAAAGCCAGGCCGGCAGCGGGATTGCGGGGATTTCGCTGGGACCTGTCATGTTGCAGTGCGAAGTCAGGGGGATTTTTCAAAAATCGAGAAAACCGGCATGAAATGTGCGGGAAATCGAATTTGACAGTGCAAAAATGACGTGGCAGGTGGAATTCTCAAAAAAAAGTTGTCCTCTATGACGGTGGTGTTACACTCTGCCCCCATGTCCCGGCCGGGCCCGAAAAAAATCGGGGTCAGAGAACCGGGACCCAACGCGCGCCGGCCCTCTCCGTCGGGTTGCGGCGCTCCTTGAATCGAATACAGCCTGGAGGAAAACACGATGAAATTCGCAAGCCGTCTGACCAAGATCGCCCTGGCCGCCGCCACCTTCGCCGCCTTTGCTGGCGTGGCGCATGCCGAGACCGTCAAGATCGCGATCGCTGGCCCGATGACCGGCGCCGTCGCCCAGTACGGCGACATGGTCAAGGCCGGCGCCCTGACCGCCATCGAACAGATCAACGCTGCTGGCGGCGCCAACGGCAACAAGTTCGAAGCCGTGATGATGGACGACGCCTGCGAACCCAAGCAAGCCGTGGCCGTGGCCAACAAGATCGTCAGCCAGGGCATCAAGTACGTGATCGGTCACGTCTGCTCCGGCTCGACCATCCCGGCCTCCGACATCTATGAAAACGAAGGCGTGGTGATGATCACCCCCTCGGCCACCGCTCCGCAACTGACCGAAGCCAAGCCGCACAAGTTCATCTTCCGCACCATCGGCCGTGATGACCAGCAAGGTCCGGCCGCGGCCCGCTACGTCATCGAGAAGCTCAAGCCCAAGAAGGTGGCCGTGCTGCACGACAAGCAGTCCTACGGCCAGGGCGTGGCCAGCTCCGTGAAGGCGGCGCTGGATGCAGCCAAGGTGCCGGTGGTGGTGTTCGAAGGCATCAATGCCGGCGACAGCGACTACTCGGCCATTGTCACCAAGTTGAAGTCGCAGGGCGTGGACTTCGTCTACTTCGGCGGCTACCACCCGGAAATGGGCCTGATCATGCGCCAGGCGCGTGAGCAAGGCATCAAGGCCGTGTTCATGGGTCCGGAAGGCGTGGGCAACAAGGACATTACCGCCATCGCCGGCCCGGCCTCCGAAGGCATGCTGGTGACCCTGCCGGCCGACTTCGCCGCCGATCCGGCCAACGCTGCGCTGGTCAAGGCCTTCGCTGCCGCCAAGCGCGATCCCAACGGTCCGTTCCAGATGCCGGCCTACTCGGGCGTGAAGATCATCGCCGACGCCATCGCTGGCGCCAAGTCCACCGATCCGGAAAAGGTGGCGGCCTACATCCACGCCAACAGCTTCAAGACCCCGATCGGCAACGTCGAATACGACAAGAAGGGCGACCTGAAGTCGTTCAAGTTCGTCGTCTTCACCTGGCACAAGGACGCCAGCAAGACCGAGGCCAAGTGATTCGCACCGAATCGTTGGCATGACCGTCTGACCTGACGTCAACCACGAAATGCCCCATTGCAGTCCGGATGGGGCATTTCCACATCTGGTACCCCCTCATGAATGAATTGCTCCCTCAACTGACCCAGCAGCTCGTCAACGGGCTCTCGCTGGGCGCGATCTATGCCTTGATCGCCATCGGCTACACCATGGTCTACGGCATCATCGGCATGATCAACTTCGCCCATGGCGAGATCTACATGATCGCCTCCTACGTCGGCCTGGTGACCCTGACGGCCATCGGCGTGCAGTCGGGCTATCCCTTGCCGCTGCTGCTGGGCGGCGCGCTGATTGTCTCGGTGCTGGTCACGGGCCTGTACGGCTGGACCGTCGAGCGTGTGGCCTACCGCCCGCTGCGCGGCGGTCCGCGCCTGGTGCCGCTGATCTCGGCCATCGGCATGTCCATCTTCCTGCAGAACTATGTGCAGATCGGCCAGGGCGCACGCGACATGTCGGTGCCGGTGCTGATCTCGGGCGCGCTGGAATTCCAGATGGGCAGCGACTTCACCGTCACCATTCCCTACTCGCGCATGGTCATCGTGGGCGTGACGCTGGTGCTGATGGTGGCCTTGACGCTGTTCATCGCGCGCTCGCGCATGGGCCGCGCCTGCCGCGCCTGCGCCGAAGACATGGGCATGGCCAACCTCCTGGGCATCGATACCAACAAGGTGATTTCCTTCACCTTCGTCTTGGGCGCGATGCTGGCCGCTGTTGGCGGCGTGCTCATCGCCCTGACCATCGGCAAGCTCAATCCCTATATCGGCTTCATCGCTGGCATCAAGGCCTTTACGGCAGCGGTGCTGGGCGGGATCGGCAGCATTCCCGGCGCCATGCTGGGCGGTGTGCTGCTGGGCCTGGCCGAGACCTTCGCCGCAGGCTACCTGCCCTCGGAGTACAAGGACGTGGTGTCCTTTGGCCTCCTGGTGCTGATCCTGCTGTTCCGTCCCACGGGCTTGCTGGGCAAGCCGGACGTGGAAAAGGTCTGAGCGTGGCGGCACTGCGACGCAAGACGGACAACGAATTATTCAAGGAGGCGTGATGCCTGAGACTTTCAAGAATGCCGTGACGGCGGCCCTGGTGACTGCCGTATTGACCATCCCGCTGCTGGGCATGCAGTTGCAGCTGGAAGGTTACCGAGTGGTCCTCAATACCCACTGGACGCCGGTGCTGGTGGCGGTGCTGGCCGTGTTCCTGTTCCAGCTGGCCAAGCCGGTGCTGTCGCGTTCGAGCGCTGGCATCAAGCTGCCTGCTCTGCCGCGCATGCAGCCGCGCCAGCAGCGCGCCGCCGTGATGATCCTGTTGATGGCCGCGCTGGTGTGGCCCTTCTTCGGTTCGCGCGGCTATGTGGACGTGATGACCCTGGCGCTGATCTACGTGGTGCTGGGCCTGGGGCTGAACATCGTGGTGGGCTTTGCCGGCCTGCTGGACCTGGGCTATGTGGGCTTCTACGCCGTGGGCGCCTATACCTATGCACTGTGCAACCAGTATTTCGGCCTGACGTTCTGGGAATGCGTGCCCCTGGCTGCGGCGGCCTCGGCGCTGTTCGGCTTCCTGCTGGGTTTCCCGGTGCTGCGCCTGCGCGGCGACTACCTGGCCATCGTCACGCTGGGCTTCGGTGAAATCATCCGCCTGCTGCTCAACAACATGACCAGCATCACCGGCGGTCCCGATGGTGTGTCCGGCATTCCCAAGCCGACCGTGTTCGGGCTGGTGATGGCGCGTAATCCCGTGACCGAGGGCGGCACTACCTTCCACCAGTTGTTCGGCCTGTCCTACCAGGGCGGGCACATGGTGATCTTCCTGTACTTCCTGGCCTTGCTGATGGTGCTGTTCACCTACTTCGTCACCAGCCGCCTGCTGCGCATGCCCATGGGCCGCGCCTGGGAAGCGCTGCGCGAAGACGAGATCGCCTGCCGCTCGCTGGGCATCAACCCGACCAAGGTCAAGCTCTCCGCCTTTACGCTGGGCGCCGCCTTCGCCGGCCTGGCCGGTTCCTTCTTCGCCGCCCGCCAGGGTCTGGTGACGCCGGAATCCTTTACCTTCATCGAGTCCGCCCTGATCCTGGCCATCGTCGTGCTCGGCGGCATGGGCTCGCAGCTGGGCGTGATCCTGGCCGCCATCCTCCTGACCGTGCTGCCGGAACTGGCGCGCAGCTTTGCCGAGTACCGCATGCTCATCTTCGGTCTGGTGATGGTGCTGATGATGATGTGGCGTCCGCAAGGACTGCTCCCCGCAACCCGTCCGCACGTGGAGCTGCCGCAATGAATGCATCCGTGAAAACCATGCTGGAAGTGTCCAACCTGTCGATGCGCTTTGGCGGCCTCTTGGCCGTGGATGGCGTTTCCCTGGCCGTGCAGGAGCGCGAAGTCTTCGCCATCATCGGCCCCAACGGCGCCGGCAAGACCACCGTCTTCAACTGCATCAGCGGCTTCTACCGGCCGACCTCGGGCGAGATCATGCTCGATGGCGCCTCCATTGCCCGCCAGCCCAGCCACCAGGTGGCGCAGCAGGGCCTGGTGCGCACCTTCCAGAACATCCGCCTGTTCAAGTCCATGACCGTGGTGGAAAACCTGCTGGTGGCGCAACACCAGCAAGTCAACACCAACCTGCTGTCGGGTCTGCTGAAGACGCCGGCCTATCGCAAGTCCGAGCAAGAAGCGCTGCAGCGCGCCGCCTACTGGCTGGACCAGCTGGGCCTGACGGCGCTGGCCAACCGTGAGGCTGGCACCTTGTCGTATGGCCTGCAACGGCGCGTGGAAATCGCTCGCTGCATGATCACCAAGCCGCGCCTGTTGCTGCTGGATGAACCGGCGGCCGGCCTGAACCCGCAGGAAAAGCAGGAGCTGTCGCAACTGATCGACCGCCTGCGCCGCGAACACGGCGTGGCCGTGCTGCTGATCGAACACGACATGAGCCTCATCATGGGCATCTCCGACCGTATCCTGGTCATGGAGCATGGCAAGCCCATCGTCACCGGCACACCGGAACAGGTGCGCAGTGACGAGCGTGTGATCAAGGCCTACCTGGGAGAAGAATGATGCTGCAGTTTGACAAGGTGCATACCCACTATGGCGCCATCGAGGCGCTGCACGGCGTATCGCTGAATGTGGAGAAGGGCGAGATCGTCACGCTCATCGGCGCGAATGGCGCGGGCAAGACCACGCTGCTGATGACGCTGTGCGGCCGTCCGCGAGCCTCCAGTGGCCGGGTGATCTTCGAGGGCCAGGATATTACCCAGTTGCAGACCCACGAGATCATGCGCCGCGGCCTGGCGATTTCGCCGGAAGGCCGGCGCGTCTTTCCCAGCCTGACCGTGCTGGAAAACCTCAAGATGGGCGCCTTCTTTGCCAGCAATGAGGCCATCGAGCAGGGCATCGAGTATGTCTTCGGCCTGTTCCCGCGCCTGAAGGAACGGGCGGCCCAGCGCGCCGGCACCATGTCCGGCGGCGAGCAGCAGATGCTGGCCATCGGTCGCGCCCTGATGAGCAAGCCGCGCCTGCTGCTGCTCGATGAGCCCACCCTGGGCCTGGCTCCGCTGGTGATTGCGCAGATCTTCGACATCATCCGCACCATCCGCGAGAGCGGCGTGACGGTGTTCCTGGTCGAGCAGAACGCCAACAAGGCGCTGGGTGTGGCCGACCGTGGCTATGTGCTGGAAAACGGACATGTGGTCATGTCCGATACGGGCGCCAACCTGCTGGCTAACAGCGACGTGCGCAAGGCTTACCTCGGCCACGGCTGAGGCTGGAAATGCGAAGCTGACAGGACTCGGTAGGTAGGAGATGTAATGCCGTTCAGCTAACGCTGAACGGCATTTTTGTTTCACCGTGTGTCGTTCAAAAAGTCGAAAAACGGCGCAAGTGAGCTAGTCGCAAAGATGCAAATTGCTCCGTCTTTCTCGAAAGTCTGCTAAATCAGCGCGTCGGTTCATTGGATAGGATGTTTGGTTTTACAGCATCGCTTTTTTCCATGTCCAATCCCGCATCGATTTCTGCGACCAAGAAACCCGACCGTGTCGTCGGCGGCGGTGGTTTCACCTTGCTACCCGATCACAGCGAGGCGCGTTTCTATAAGACCTTGCCACTGCCAGGCGTGATCATCCTGGTGCATGGCGTCAATTCCGACGGCGAGTGGTACGACAGCACCGAAGAGGGGCTGTGCGAAGGACTCAACGACAGGCTGGCCAGACAGCCGGAACAGATGGCCTTCAGCGGCCCGACCTCCGGTCGCTTGATGGCGGCAAAGTACACGCCGGAATTGACCAGTGAAGGCTTCCTGGCCCCCATGCGTAGTGCTAGCAATTTCCTCGCACCGCAGCCCCATTGGTCGCCGGTGATCCGCTTCCGCTGGGGCTACAAGGCCAGTAAGAAAGACCTGCGGCTCTATGGTCCCAATGTCTGGCTCAACGAACAGGATTACTGGGGCGGCGGCCCCTTTGCCAACGGGTGTTCCGCCGTCGCCGATCTCTGGAGCGAGGGGCTCAACGATCGCCTGTTCCTCTGGCTCACGGCCCAGCATCTCAACCCGGTACCGGGACGCGACGTCTACACCTGCCCGCACCGGGCCTACTATGTCCACGCCGCCTTGCGCCTGGCGCGCCTGATCAAGTCGATTCGCGAGCGCCAGCAGGATTGCCCGGTCACCGTGATGTGCCACAGCCAGGGCAACATGGTGGGCCTGGCCGCAGCATTCCTGGCAGATCGGCTGGGTGTTCAGGCCGATAGCTACCTGCTGTGCAATCCTCCCCTGAGCCTGGTCCCGGACAACATGATGGAAAGCTGGGTCCAGCGCGGCAGCCGCGACGCCCGCGGTGCGGCAGGACGGCAGAGCAGCGCCGCACGCACCGAAACCCTCAAGAATTTTTTCACCCTGCTGCGCCAGCGTGCCGCCGCCGCCCATCCCGATGACCGTATCGACAAGGAGATGGCCAACGCCGCACCGCGTCAGGGGCAGCCTTTCACCTCTGCCGATGACCGCCAGCGCCATGGACTCAATGGCAATACCTTCGGTCGGGTGACGTTGTATTGCAATCCGCACGATCAGGTGATTTCCGCCAGTACGGTGCAAGGCATAGGCTGGCGCGGGATGAGTCAGGAGGAGATCCAGGCCACTCAGGGGGAGGGTGTGTTTGCGCAGCGGGTGTTTGCGCATGGGTATGCAGTAGGGCAGGCGCCGGGCCAATCCTATCGCTACTGGGAAGACCGCTGGAACAAGGACGCCGGCGCCGGCAAGGATGGCTTCTGGCATCCTCCGTCGCCCACCGCCCGCTATTCGATCCGCCAGGGCTTGACTTCCAATCAGGGCATCATCGGCAAGATCGCGACCGCATTAAGCACTCCGTTTCTGGCCCCGGTCGCCTTGCTCAAGGTATCAGTCAATGCCGACGCGCCCAAGCACTGGAGCATTCCTGTCAACGCTCCGGCGTTGCCAAATCCGTTCCTGCCCCGGGCCTATCGTTATGGGCAGCAAATGGACGGATTCGACGAAGGGCTCGACCCGTCCGGTAATGCCCGCGATGTCGCCAAGCGCGAGGAGCAAAAGCGGCCGGACGATCCCTATGACCAGCACTCCACGCGCACCAGCCAAGATGGCTCGGCCACTGATGCTCCCATGGGCGATGCTTCATCCGAAGCGCAATTGCGCTATGAGGACCGGGCCAGACTGCGCATGCAGGCCAGACGCACCGGGCTGGCTGACGCCGACGGCCAGGTGATCGGGGAGGACAAGCCGGATGAGGCCAGTGACAGCTACCGGCAGTGGCGCAATCAGCAGATCAGCCGGTTTCTCGTTGACGGAGTGGACCAGAACGCCACTGATCACTCCACGATCGTGACCAATCCGGAGCATGCGCGCAGGGCCGCTGCGTACGATGTGGCGGTGGGGGTATGCACGTTGAGTGAAGACGATCTCCATGAGTTGCGGGTGGAGGCTGATTGGAGGTATGTAGAGGAATCGGAGATCAACTCTTCAAATCAATATCTGGCCGAGTATTTCAAAACGGGCAGGATGAATGGCCAGCCCCTACATGAATGGATTGGAGCTGGAGAGGCCGCCAAGCCGGATACTGTGATTGATCAACGCGACTGGGCGGCGCCCGCTGTAGGGGGGGAGCCATGAAGTTCCTCGTTGCAACCCGAAGCCGTCGCGTTGCACTCTCCTTCTTCGCTGCGGCTATCGCTATGTTTCTAAACCTATTCTGGATGTATCACCTGGACCAAATTCATCCCCGCTTTTGGTCAACGGAGGAACTGATGTCAAGACTGTTGGGAATGCCCGCACTGCTCATGATCGCGGTACTGTCGCTAACTACTGCATGCTCGTGGTCCCCACTTCAGGGTGCGTCCGGCAAGAGCATGACGGGCCAGCCTGACGAGCCTGCCCGTCCCTTCAAGGCGCAAGTAGTGGGAGTGCAATGGCTCAATCCGTTGATGCGCCGAGACTATACGACGGAATGGCAATTGCTTTGGGTACTCGGGCTGGCCAAACCGAACAAGAACGATGATGAACTGAAGCGAGATCCCAAGGTGTTTTCTACAGTCCAACCGATCTCACCCATCAAGATAAATTGGAAAAGGACTGTGATGTATCCAGATGGCACGAGCGCTTTTCCCTACTATCTCGAACGCTATATGGAAAAGATCTTGCAGCCGATCGGTCGCCGCTACGCCATGCACGGAGGCTACTTCTACACGATTCAACCGCGAGACCGGAAGCGATGGCGCGAACTACACGGCATTCATATTGAATTTGCCATTCCCGAGACGCCGGTACTGCCGCCTGAACTAGCTGCCGAGATCATTCGCAAGACCATGAATGCCGAATTCGAGTTCTACGACGCAGAACTTTCCACCGGCAACATTCCCGCCGATGTAAGTATCACCACAGGCGGCGCCAGTGCCGGCTTCACGTCCCTGTCCGCCGCGCTGGACTACCTGCAGGCCAATCCGGAGAAGTCCGTCTGGGTCATGAACTGGGACTCCCCCCAGTTTCCGGATTATGGCCTGATGACGGAGAACTGCACCTTGCTGGTCCTGGCTGGTCCGCATTTCGACACGCAGCGGGAACCCCTGGCCTGGATCGCTCGTCCTGCAGTACGCCAGTTGGCCGATGGTGAAGTTCCCGAGGGGATGTCCCGCCGAGGCCATGCCTGGAATGCCGCCATCCGTTCCGCTGCCGACCAGGCCGAAGTCAAGCCCGCCGACATCGGCTACGTCATCCACGACGCCGGCCACGGCAATGACACCAGCGGCAAACGCATCGGCACGCTAGGTGAGGCGTTGACCTTGACCATGCCCGAGCTGGACTTCGTGCAGCAGACCTTCAACACGCCCAAGCTACTGGGTGACATGCGTGCGGGCACGGCGGTGACCAACCTGGCCCTGGCGATTGCCTGGAGCCACCAGAAAGGCAAGCCCGTGCTGGTGGCAGGCACTACAGAAGAAGACAAAGCGACAGCCGTAGTGGTGACGCCGCCTTCGCGTGCGCGGGTCTTCAACCCGGACAAGGACTGGTTCCGGGCGCGCGGTGAGGGTAACGCCTATCTGCCTTGGTGGGGATTGCGCAGGAAGGTGGATTGGGCAACGGTGTGGCAGGGGTTCTCGGATTAAGGTTGGAATGGGATTGTCGGCTGTGCGGTTCAGGCCCATCGGTCTTGCCCTGTGGAGCAAGCCGCGTCTACCGCCGGATGAACCAACGCTGGGTGTGGTCGACCGTGGCTATGTACTGGAAAACGGACATGTGGTCATATCCGATACGGGCGCCAACCTGCTGGCTAACAGCGACGTGCGCAAGGCTTACCTCGGCCACGGCTGAGCACAGAGGAATCTTCGGGACGCAAGTCCTGCGCCACGGCCTGGTCATGCAAGTGACCGGGCCGTGTTGTTTTCAGATGGGCTTCCAGGAAGCGCAAGCGCGGCCGCACAAGCTCTGCTGCAGATCAATGCGAAAGTGCGTAGAATGTGCGCCCATCCTGGCCCCGGCGCGACGGCGCGGTACGCTCTGCGTACCTGCGGGCCATTTTCCTGGAAGACATAATGACGCACACCTCACGCCGCCGGGTACTCAAAGTGGTGGGCCTGATGACGGGGGCAAGTGCCGCCGGCCTGTTCGGGGCCCTGCCAAGACTGGTCACCGCGCAAAACAATGCGACGACGGCCCCGCTGGATGATTTCATTCAGGTTTCCCAACAACTGACTGAACGCAAGGATCTGAGCCCCAGGCTGGGCGCGGCCTTGCTGCTGGCCCTGGGCAAGACCGAGAAAGACCTGGCCAGTCGCCTGCCAGCCCTCAAAGGGCTGCTGCAAGCCCAGCCGGCGCTGCTGCAGGCTGAGCGCCTGGCCTTTCCCGCCGAGCATGGCGACAGCGAAAAGCTGGCCCGGGTGATCCTGGGCGCCTGGTACGAGGGCGTGGTGGGCAAGGGCAAGCAAGCCCAGTATGTCACCTACCTCAATACGCTCTCCAACACCCTGGTGAGCGGCAAGCTGGTGCCGCCCAGTTTTTCCTATGGCCCCTGTGGCAGCTGGTCGCGCCAGCCCTGATTTGCGAGAGCGACATCCATGAGTAATCTCAATTCCGCCGATGTGGTGGTGATCGGCGCCGGCGTGACCGGCGCCTTGCTGGCCACGCGCCTGGCCAAGACCGGCAAGTCGGTGCTGTTGCTGGAATCCGGTCCCCGCATGGGCCGTGACCAACTGGTAGAGCGCTTCCGCAGTTCGGCCTTCAAGTCCGACTTCATGGCGCCGTATCCGTATTCGCCGCTGGCGCCGCATCCGCGCTATACCCCCGAGCCCAATGGCTACCTGCAGCAGAAGGGGCCGCACGCCTTCAATGCCCAGTACATCCGCATGTTCGGCGGCACCAGCTGGCACTGGGCGGCGCAATTGTGGCGCTACGTGCCCAATGACTTCCGCCAGCACAGCCTCTATGGCGTGGGCAAGGATTGGCCCATCAGCTATGACGACCTGGAAGATTACTACTACCAGGCCGAGGTCATCGCCGGCGTCGGCGGTTCGCCCGAGAGTGGTTCGCCGCGCAAGCATCCCTTCCCCATGGAGCGGGTGCCGGCCTCCTGGCTGCAGCAACGCGTCACGGCTCGCCTGGCGCCGGAGTTCACGGTGCTGGACGACAGCACCGGTCGCAACAGCCGCAACTATGATGGCCGCCCGGCTTGCTGCGGCAACAACAATTGCATGCCGCTGTGTCCCATCGATGCGCAATACCATGGCGGACTGGCGGCCCAGCAGGCCGAAGACAGCGGCGTGAAGGTCATCACCGAGGCCGTGGTCTATCGCCTCGAGCATGATGAGAAGGGCCGCATCGCTGCCGCCCACTACTATGACTGGAACAAGGTCAGCCATCGCATCACGGCGCAGACCTTCGTGCTGGCGGCCAACGCCATCGAAACCCCCAAGCTGCTGCTCATGTCGATCAGCGACAGGTTCCCGCAGGGCATTGCCAATGCGCGCGACAACGTCGGCCGCAACCTGTGCGACCACCCGGCCATCGGCGTGAGCTTCGATGTGGATGAAGAAATCTGGCCGGGCCGTGGCCCGGTCAGTCCCTGTTCCATCGGCCAGTTCCGCGATGGCGACTTCCGCGCCGAGCACGCGCCATTCCGCATCGATATCTCCAATGCCTCCCAGGTCGCTGCGGTGACCAAGGAAGTGGTGGCCGAGGGCTATTTCGGCAAGCGCCTGGAAGAGCAGATCCTGTTCCGCGCGGCGCGTCGCCTGAGCATCAAGAATGCGCTGGAACAACTGCCGGACCGTAACAACCGCGTCACCCTGGGCGACAAGAAGGATGAACTCGGCCTGCCCGTGCCGGCCCTGTACTGGAACGTGGACGACTACGTCATCAAGGGAACCGAGCAGACCCGCGCCTGCTACGACGCCATCGCCGCCAAGCTGGGCGCGACCAATATCAAGCACAGCAAGAGCGGGGCCTTCTCCAATCGCCAGCACATCACCGGTACGCTCTCCATGGGCCTGGACCCGGCCACCAGCGTCACCGACGCCTGGGGCCGCGCGCATGACCACGAGAACCTCTTCATGGTCGGCACTGGCGTCATGCCCACCGTGGGCACCTGCAACGTCACCCTGACGGCGATGGCGCTGGCCTTGCGCACGGCCGACAAGATCATCGAGGAGAGCCGTCATGCGTAAGCCGTTCAAGCGCCTGCTGGCCCTGGTTGCCCTGCTGGGCGCGGCGGGCATGTCCCATCTGGCTCACGCAGCCGATGAGGGACAACTGATCAAGCGCGGCGAGTACCTGGCCATTGCCGGTGACTGCGCCGCCTGCCACAGCCAGAAAGGGCGTGCGCCTTTCAGCGGCGGCCATCCGATCAGCAGTCCCTTGGGGACGATCTACAGCACCAACATCACGCCCTCCAAGACCGCAGGCATCGGCAGCTACACCCGCGACCAGTTCGCCGCCGCCCTGCGCCAGGGCGTACGCGCCGATGGCAGCCAGCTCTATCCGGCCATGCCCTATACGGCCTATGCGCGCTTGAATGACGAGGATGTCACGGCGCTCTACACCTACTTCATGCAGGGCGTGGCCGCCGTGGACCAGGCGGCGCCGGCGACGGACTTGCCGTTCCCGTTCAACATCCGTCTGTCGATGAAGGCGTGGAACTGGCTGTTCCTGGACAAGAAACCGTTTGAGCCCGATCCCTCGCAATCGGCGCAGTGGAATCGCGGTGCGTATCTGGTGCAGGGCCTGGCCCATTGCAGCACCTGCCACACGCCGCGCAACTTCCTGATGGCCGAGCAACTGGAGCGCCGTCTGCAAGGCGGCTCGCTGGGTACCTGGTATGCGCCCGACATCACGCCCGCCGCCTTGCAGGCCAAGCCGGCATGGACGCGCGAGATGCTGGCCGACTACCTGGCCAGCGGCCACGCCGCCAACGGTGCGACGGCGGCCGGCCCGATGCTGGAAGCCATCGAGATGAGTTTCTCGCGCCTGCGCCGCGAAGACCTGGAGGCGATGGCCAGCTACCTGTTGCCACCGACGGCAGCGACCGCAGCACCGGCTGTCAACAAGCCGCCCGCCGGCCTGACGCCGGTGCAGGGGGACGACACGCCGCAGGCGCTGGCCGCGCTGAGCCCGGGAGCGCGCGTCTACATGAACAATTGCGCGTCCTGCCACAACACCGCCGGCCAGGGCCTGAACGGCCTGCCGCCACTGCAGTCGCACCCGGTGTTGCGCCAGCCCAATGGTGACAATGTGGTCATGGCCATCCTGGAAGGGGTATTGCCCGAGCATGGACAGGGCATGATCGGCTTTGCCCATACGCTCAACGACGAGCAGGTGGCTGCGGTCACCAACTACCTGTTGCAGGATATCGGCGGCAGCAAGGTCAGCGTGACCACCCAGCGGGTGGCGACGCTGCGCGCTGGCGGCGCGGCCTCGCCGCTGTTGTGGCTGGCCCGCGCAGGGATGGCGCTGGCGGGCCTGCTGGTGGCGCTGCTGGCGTGGGTCTTGTGGCGTCGGCGGCGCGCGCGCAGGGTGGCCTGATGGGGTCGCCTGGCCGTCACTGAGGGAATCTTGTTGGAGAAGCCGCCCGGTGCAAACCGGGCGGTTTTTTTCTGGCTGCTGATTTGTTGTTCACCTTGGCCATTCGTGACAGTAAGGATTGTTTCGGGCTATCCTCGCCACTCGACGAGGAAAAGCATGAAAAAGCGCATGAAAAAGATTTCGCAGTACATCAAACGCATGGGCAAGGGCAGCCTCCTGGTGGCCTGTGCCGCGCTTTTCCCTGGCCTGGCCCAAGCCGATCGCCTGGCCGAGATCCAGGCACGCGGCACCCTGGTCTGCGCGACGCTGGCCAATAACGAGCCGCTCGGTTTTCCTGATCCGCAGAGTCGCCAGGTGGTCGGTTTCGACGTGGACATGTGCGCCGCCGTGGCGCGCAGGCTGGGCGTGCAGATGGAGCAGAAGAGCGTGACAGTGGAAGGACGCTTGCCGGCCCTCATCGAGGGCCAGGCCGACCTGGTCTCGGCAGCGCTGGGCTATACCCGCGAGCGTGCGCGCCAGATCGACTTCACCGCCTCGCATTACCAGAATCCGATCAAGCTGATCGTGCAATCCGACTCCGGCCTGAACCTGATCTCAGACCTGGCTGACAAGCGCATCAGCGCCAATCGCAGCTCGACCCCGGAACAGGCAGTGCGCCGTGTGCTGCCCAAGGCCATGCTGCAGACCTTTGCCGATACGCCGCAGGCTTTCCTGGCGCTGGCCCAGGGCCGCGCCGACGGCCTGGCCATTTCCATGCCTTCGGGCATCCGTTTCGTCAATGAATCGGCTGGGCGCTTCAAGTTCGTCGAGGGGGCGCTGTCATGGGAGCCGACCGCGCTGGGCGTGAAGAAGGGCGAGCGCCGGCTGCGCGACGCCGTCAATGCGGCGCTGGCCGCGCTGGAAAAGGACGGGGAAATCGACGCCCTGTGGACCAAGTGGTTTGGTCCCAAGACCAAGTTCAATATTCCCCGCGACAAGAAGCTGACGCCGATTTCGGCGTTTCGCTAGGTGCTCTGGCGGGGGGCGATCATTCCGTGACCAAGGGGCGGGAATACCGTGCGCTTCCTTTGCAGAAATAAATTCGTTCTGTTCTTTTTCTTCCTGGCGTCATTGTCTGGTTGCCGGGATCGCCTGCCAGGAAGCGCAAAGGAAATGACCGCACCTGTTGAAATCCGCGTCAATCAATCGGGCGTGGACCTGGTAAAGAAGTACCCTGATCAGTTCGAAATAACGAAGTATCCGCAAGGGATCCAATTCTATGCCGCTGACTGGGGATCCGTCCCCAATGGAAGCGTAGTGCTTGCCACCAGCGCGCATAATGTCACGCTGCCCTATATCTTGAGTGCGACAGGCAATGACGATCCCAATTTTGCCTCCGAGAACATTATCAACTGGAACATCAATGCCGGCATCACAGAAGCGGACGTGATTGCGCATGACGATGCCAGGAAAAGATTCTTTGGCCTGTTGCAATCACTGCGTAATGCCGGTTGGGTGCGCGCGATCCGCTTGAGCGAACCTCGACTCAAAGGCAAGCAGGCCCTGGACTATCGCCAGAAAGAAAATCCCATCTATAGCCTCGATCCCGACTATGTCTTGTCGCTAGAGCAATGGATGACGCTCGATACCAGGGCTACATGGAGCCTGTACTCCGATCATGCCTACCTGGATGTCAGTATCACCCGTGATCCCAGCAAGACCGACGTGACCAAGCCGGGCGCCTACTTTGTCGAATACGCATTGAAATCGGACAATGAAAAATGGCGTTCCGTGGTTGGCCCCACCAAACGCTTGCACTGGAAGACCGAGTTGCCTGCCGTGCTGCCGCAACTTGCGAAGTCGCGCCAGGCCGCAGAGGAGACGCTGAAGAAAGAGAACATCACGATCGATGAGACCTACCGTGATCCTCCGCTTCCTGATCTCAGTCTTTGATGCGCAGGGCTCGGGACCGAGGTCCCGATGATGCAAAAAGCCTTGGCAGTGAACCGTCCCCCAACAGTTGGATGCCGATTCCAACGTTGGGGTGTTTTTCGTGGGGGGCAGGGCGAGCGGAGCTTGTTGATGCGCCCCAAGCAGGCTTAAGCCAGCGCAGACCGGTTCAAACCGACGGCGCCAGCGCCACGCCATGAGCGTGATGGTGCGCGGCGTGGGCGGCCATCGATAACGCCATGCTGAGATAGTTGTCGCTGCGCCTGCGCTGCTGCGCCTGCTGCTGTTCCAGGACGAACAATTGCTGGTAGAGATTGCGGATCTGCTGCTGCAGCAACTGACGCTGCTGCTTGCCATCCTTGTTGGCGGGGAAGCGCGCCAGCGACTGCGCCTGCTGTTGCAGGATCAGGATGCGATGGCTCAGTTGCGCGATCAGTTCGGCCGGATCGGGATCCAGTGTGTCGGTGCCTGCGGCTGCCGGGACAGCGTCTTGCCTTGCCTGAGCGACGTACATGCGGACTCCAGCCCCTGACGAGGCGCTAGTGAGATGGGATTGCCTGCATGTTTTACGGCAGCCTGGGGCAAAGCTTGAGCCGCAAAAGAAAAAAGGCGGAGCCGCCTTGATGCGGGCTCCGCCTCGCCGTCCAGGTGGGCAGCGGGATTCAGATCACGCCGCGGCGCATCTGGTCCAGTTCGATGGATTCGAAGAGCGCCTTGAAATTGCCTTCGCCGAAGCCGTCATTGCCCTTGCGCTGGATGATCTCGTAGAACACCGGGCCGATCAGGTTCTGGGTAAAGATCTGCAGCAGCAGGCCCTGGCCGGCCGTGGGCGCGCCATCGATCAGGATCTTCAGTTCGCGCAGGGCGTCCAGGTCTTCGCCATGGCCGGGGATGCGGCGTTCGACCAGGTCGTAGTAGGTGGAGATGGTGTCCTGCAGCGGCACGCCACGCTCGCGCAGGGCGCGCACGGTCTGGTAGATGTCGTCAGTGCCCAGGGCGATGTGCTGGATGCCTTCACCGTTGTATTGCTTGATGAATTCTTCGATCTGCGACTTGTCGTCGGCGCTCTCGTTGATGGGAATGCGGATCTTGCCGCACGGGCTGGTCATGGCGCGCGAGCGCAGGCCGGTGACCTTGCCTTCGATGTCGAAATACTTGATCTCGCGGAAATTGAACAGGCGGGTGTAGAACGACGACCAGGTATCCATCGCGCCGCGCATGACGTTGTGGGTCAGGTGATCGATATAGGTCAGGCCCACGCCCTTGGGGTTGCGCTCCACACCGGGGAAGAACTGGAAGTCGACGTCATAGATGGAGCCATTCTCGCCATAGCGGTCCACCAGGTACAGCAGCGAACCGCCGATGCCGCGAATGGCGGGAATATTCAGTTCCATCGGCCCCAGCTTGGCCTCGACGCCTTCCGCGCCCAGTTCCAGCGCACGCTTGTAGACCTGGGCGGCATCCTTGACCCGGAAGGCCATGGCGTTCACCGAGGCGCCATGCACCTGGGCGAAGGCGGCGGCATTGCTGCCGGGTTCGCCGTTGAGGATGAAGTTGACTTGGCCTTGGCGGTACAGGGTGACGTTCTTGGAGCGGTGCCGCGCCACCGCGGTAAAGCCCATCAGTTCCAGCACGCGGGCGATGGCGGCAGGGTCGGCAGCGGTGTATTCGACGAATTCGAATCCGTCGGTGCCCATGGGATTGTCGAACAGGTCGCCGCTGGCGGCGGGGGCGAAATTGGTCTCGGTGTGGCCCATCTGTGTCTCCTCGTATCGGGTGCGGCCGGCAAGCGCGGCCTATGCGAGGAGTTTATTGCGTAAAAAGCGCAATATGTGATTGTTTTTTGCGCGATAAACTAGGTAATATGCACAAATAATTCTTAAATAAGCAAATTGGAGAGATAAATGAGCATCATCAACGTGGACCGCTATGACCTCGCGCTGCTGACCGAGCTGCAGCGCGACGGCCATATCACCAATAGCGCCCTGGGCCAGAAGGTCCACTTGTCGACCTCGCAGATCAGCCGCCGCGTGCAGCGCCTGGAAGAAGCCCACGTCATCGAACGCTACACCGCCGTGCTGGACCCGGCCGTGGTCGGCTTGGGCGTGACGGCCTTCACCACCGTGACGCTGGATCGCCAGGGCGAGACCCGCGGCGAGCTCTTCGAGAAGGCCGTCGAGACCATGCCCGAGGTGACCGAGTGCTTTTCGGTCACGGGAGAGGGCGATTATATCCTGCGCATCGTCGCCCCCGACCTGGCGGCGTTTTCCGAATTCATGATGACGCGCCTGCTGCGTCTGCCGGGCGTGACCAATGTCAAATCCAACATCACCCTCAAGAAGGTCAAGCAGTCGCATGAACTGCCGCTGGAACACGTGATGCAGCCGGTCAAGTCGCGCCAGCGCATCCGCTTCTCACAGTAGGCCGGCGCAGCGGATTCGAAAGCAAGCGGCGGAGTGCGTCCGCTTGCTGTGCGACCTAGAATCCGGACATTGCCATCGCCTTGAGCGCATCATGCCGACCTTGCCCGAGCTTCCCAACGATCCCGCCGCATCCAGCGAGCCCATCGACTCCACCGATCTTGCCCGCTGGCGCGCCGTGCAGCAGCGCGACCAGGCCGCTGACGGGCAGTTCTGGTATTCGGTGAAGACCACCGGCGTCTATTGCAGGCCTTCCTGTGGGGCGCGCACGCCCTTGCGCAAGAACGTCGCCTTCCACGCCAGCTGCGCCGCGGCCGAGGCGGCCGGATTTCGTCCCTGCCAGCGCTGCCGGCCCGACCTGCCGCCGCTGGCGCAGCGCCAGGCCGAGGCCGTGGCGCAGGCCTGCCGCCTGATCGAAGCCGCCGAGACCGCACCGGACACCGCCGCCCTGGCCGAGGCGGTGGGCCTGAGCCGCTATCACTTCCATCGGATCTTCAAGGCCCATACCGGCGTCACCCCCAAGGCCTACGCCGATGCCCATCGCGGCCAGCGCCTGCGCGCCCAGCTTGGCCAGGGCAGCAGCGTGACCGAGGCGCTCTACGAAGCCGGCTTCAATTCCAGCGGGCGCTTCTACGCCCACAGCGACGCCCAACTGGGTATGAAACCGACCGCCTACCGGCGCGGCGGCAGCGGCGAGCGCATCCGCTTCGCAGTGGCGCAGTGCTGGCTGGGAGCCTTGCTGGTGGCCGCGACCGGGCAGGGCATCTGCGCCGTCACGCTGGGCGAAGACGCCGATGTGTTGGTACGTCAGTTGCAGGACCGTTTTCCGCAGGCCGACCTGGCGCCCGGCGACGCCGACTTCGAACGCACGCTGGCGCAGGTGCTGGCGGCGCTGGAAGACCCTCGGCAAGGGGCGGCGCTGCCGCTGGACGTGCGGGGTACGGCGTTCCAGCAGCGGGTCTGGCAAGCCTTGCGCAGCATTCCGCCGGGCGTCACCTTGACCTATTCCGAACTGGCCGCGCGGCTGGGACAACCGGCGGCCGTGCGGGCCGTGGCCAATGCCTGCGCCAACAACGAGATCGCCGTGCTCATTCCCTGTCACCGCATCGTGCGCCTGGATGGCTCGCCCTCCGGCTACCGCTGGGGCATACAGCGCAAGGCCGCGCTGCTGGCGCGCGAAGCGGCAAACCGGGAGGGCGCCTGAAGCGGCGCGCAGGCGCGGCTACAATAGCTGTTCCCTCATTACCGGAGCCGCGCATGCCTGTTCCTGGCAAGGCCGCACTCGTCCTGGCTGGCGCTACCGCACTGCTGGGCAGCCTCATCGCCTGTTCGCCGCTGACGGCCATCAATGCCGTTACGCCCGCCTCGACCTACCTCAAGACCGAAGGCGTGGCCTATGCCGGCAGCGACAATGCACGCCAGCAGCTGGATATCTATCGCCCCGCCGACACGGCCAGCGCGCCGCCGCAGGGGCGGCCGGTGGTGGTGTTCTTCTATGGCGGCAGTTGGAACCAGGGCAGCCGCAAGGACTATGCCTTCGTCGGTGAAGCCTTGGCCTCCCGCGGGGTCATCGCCGTGCTGCCGGACTACCGCCTCTATCCTGAAGTCAGCTACCCCGATTTCCTCCAGGACAGCGCCCAGGCCGTGGCCTGGACCCTGCGCTCGCTGCAGGCGCTGGGCGGAGATCCGCAGCGGGTCTTCGTCATGGGACACAGCGCCGGCGCCTACAATGCCGCCATGATGGCGCTGGATGCGCGCTGGCTGGACGCCGCTGGCGCGACACCGGCGCAACTGCGCGGCTGGATAGGGCTGGCCGGCCCTTATGACTTCCTGCCCATCGAAAACCCGGATGTGAAACCGGTATTCCATTTCCCCGACTCGCCCCCCGATTCGCAGCCGGTGCGCCACGTCCAGGCCAGCGCGCCGCCAGCACTGCTGATCGCCTCGCACCAGGACAAGCTGGTCTCGGCCACCCGCAACACCGGTGGCCTGGCCGCCTTGCTGCGCCAGCACGGGGTGCCGGTGGTGGAGACCTATTTCGACAATACCTCCCACGCCTCGCTGGTGGGCAGCCTGGCGCGTCCGCTGCGGTTCATCGCCCCCACGCTGGACGAGGTCAGCCGCTTCATCGATGCGCCGCCGCCGCGCACGGCGGGGCGGTCGTGACTGGCGATCTGTTCGCCGGCCTGGAACGCACGCCCGCGGTGGAACGCATCACCGAGGGCGCGCTCTTGCTGCGCGCCTTTGTCGATGCCAGCGAGGCCGCGCAACTGATGCGGGATATCGCCACCGTGCTGGCCCAGTCGCCCCTGCGGCACATGCAGACGCCGGGCGGTTTTCGCATGTCGGTGGCCATGAGCAATTGCGGGCAGTACGGTTGGGTGACGGACCGGCGTGGCTATCGCTACCAGTCGCTGGACCCCTTGAGCGAGCGCGACTGGCCGCCCATGCCCGCGTCTTTCCTGGCCTTGGCCGGACGCGCCGCAGAGGCGGCCGGTTTTGCGGCGTTCGTGCCGGACGCCTGCCTGGTCAACCGCTATGAACCCGGCGCCAAGATGTCGCTGCACCAGGACCGCAATGAAATCGACATGACCCAGCCCATTGTCTCGGTGTCGCTGGGTTTGCCGGCCACCTTCCTGTTTGGCGGCATGGAGCGCAGCGACAAGGCGCAACGCATGCGCCTGGACAGTGGTGACGTGGTGGTCTGGGGCGGACCGGCGCGGTTGGCTTTCCATGGTGTCGATACGGTGCGGCAGGCAGAGCATCCGCTCACTGGAGCCTGCCGCTACAACCTGACTTTTCGTCGCGCGCGCTGAGCACCGCAGCGGGGCTGCCGCTGGGCCGGCGCAGCGACAGCGCCAGGCCCGCCATGATGGCGGCCGCGCCAGCCAGCATGGACGGCGGCAGCGGCTCCCGCAGCGCCCAGGCCGAAGCCAGCACGCCGAACAGCGGCGAGAGCGCATTGAGCATCATGGCCTTCACGCCCAGGCGCGCCACCACCCAGTTGAACAGCGCCACGCTGACAATGCTGACCAGCACGCCGTGATAGAGCGACTGCAGCGCCAACGCTGCCCAGGGCTTGGCAAAGGTCTCCGGGCCTTGCCATGGAAGCACCGCCAGCACCCAGCCCAGCGAGAGCACCTGGGTCATCGCCACCGCATCCAGCGGCGGCAGGCCCCAGGTCTTGTTGAGCACCAGATACCAGGCCCACATGAAGGCTGACAGCACGAACAGCAGGTCGCCGCGCCAGGCGCCCTCCGGCGCGAGCGAGCCGCCGGCCATCACGCCATGCAATCCCACCACCAGCAGGCCGCCCACCAGCAGCACTGTCCCCCACAGGGAAAAGCGCTCATCGCGGCGGAACACGAAACGACTGATCGCCATCCCGAACAGCGGCGTGAGCGCCGGATGGATCAGCGCGCCGTGCGAGGCCGGCGCGTAGTTCACCCCGCCCACCAGCACCAGGCTGAACAAGGGGCCCGAGAGCAGGAACAGCACCAGCGCGCGCGGCCAGCGCAGGCCGCAGGCCTTGGCCAGTCCGCGCCGCCAGACATAGGGCAGCATCAACAGGCCGCTGGTGAGATAGCGCACCAGGGTGGCGTCCTGGGGCGTGAGGCCGTGCTGGAAGCCGTAACGGGAAATGACGGGCTGGATGCCCCAGATCAGGGCCACGAGGATGCCGGCAAGAAGGGGAGGAGGAGGCATGGAGGTCAGGAGGGCGCAATGGAAAGACAGAACAGTAGTCCAGGTCGGGTTTGACTGACTTTCGATGCCGGGACAATAATATTCGAATTTCCGCCATCTCTTGCACCGCAGCCGATGATCACGCCTGCCGCTCATCCCGCCCGCCCTGCCGTCCTGCCCATCGATCAGGTGGATGGCATTGCGCGCCCGGTGGTCGCGGCCGGTGCGCAGTACCGACACGGCGCAGTGCAGCCCTGGCACAGCCATCGACGCGCGCAGCTGCTGTATGGCCTGAGCGGACTGATGCAGGTGATCACTGCCGATGGCGCCTGGGTAGTGCCGCCCCAGCATGCGGTGTGGATTCCCTCTGGGCGTGAGCACCAGAGCCGCATGCTGCAAGCCGTCACCACCTGCAGCGCCTTCATCGAGCCTGAACATGCGCCGCGCGTGGCGTCTTCCTGCCAGGTGCTGGCGGTGCGCCCGCTGCTGCGCGAGCTTCTCATCGAGGCCACCCGCATGGACCCCCATTACGTCCTCCACAGCCGGGAAGAAAACCTGATCCGCCTGCTGCTCGATGAAATCGGCCGCGCCGAGGAAATCCCGGCCCATGTCCCATTGCCGCCGGAGCCTCGGTTGGGCGAGCTGTGCCACCGTTTCCTGGCCGCGCCGTCGATCCGTTCGGGACCGGCCCAGTGGGCGCTCCAGCTGCATATCAGCGAACGGACCTTCAGCCGCCGCTTCCTGGCCCAGACCGGCATGGGCTTCCAGCAGTGGCGTCTGCGCGCCTGTGTCATGTACGCCATCTCGCGCCTGGCGCTGGGCCAGCCTGTTACCACCATTGCCTATGACCTGGGCTATGAGCGGCCCGCTGCCTTTTCGACGATGTTTCGCAAGATGACCGGCCACATGCCATCGGCCCATCCGGCGGCGCAGGCTGCACCAGCGCGTGCCGATTGATGGGGCAGAGTAGGAGGAGTGGCCAGAGTGGCGGCAGGATGCCAACTGGAAGCGGAAATTTTTTCCGATAGGCAATCCACTTGGTGTAAATTGGTCGGTCATCGGACAACATCTACAACGACAACGACTAGCCAAAGATTGGGGAGAAAATTCATGTCATTTCTGCAAAAACTGCGCGTCTCGGCACGTCTTGCGCTGCTTTCCGCGCTGTTCCTGGCCGCCATGCTGGCCATGGTGAGCTGGAACATCGTCAGTCTGCGCAGCATCAGCGCGCAAGAGCGGCAGATGTATCACGACCGCATCGAGCCCATGCAGAAGCTCAATACCGCCGCCTTGGCCATGGCCATCCACTTCCGGCGCGGTTATTCCTACATCTATCCCAATGCCGGCGACCCCAAGTCGCGCATCGGTACGCGCGCCCTGAACCAGAAGGCCGAGGCCCAGATCCAGGAAGCCTTCGACTACCTGCAAGGCGCCGAGAAGACCGCGCAGCTGGCCCCGCTGGTGTCCGCATTGAACCAGGCCTGGCCGGCCTACAAGGAGTCGTTCCAGCGGCTCATGGACAAGGCTGACCAGGACGACCAGGCCGGCGCCCTGGCCGAGTTGCAGAAGACCACCGATCCGGCCCACGTCAAGCTGCGTGACGTGTTCCTGCAGGTGGTCAAGCTCTACGACCAGTCGGTGCAGGACCACATGAACGTCTCCGCCGAAGGTGTGGATAGCACCGCCTGGCGGCTGGTGGCGCTGCTGGCCCTGACGGTGGCGCTGGGGGTGGCCTTCAGCGTGGTGATCCAGCGCTCCATCACGCGCCAGCTGGGTGGCGAGCCGGATTATGCGGTCGATATCGCCCAGGCCATTGCCGATGGCGACCTGGCCACGCAAGTGCGCCTGCGTGCCGGCGACCAGGGCAGTGTGCTGGCCGCCATGGAAACCATGCGCGCGCGCCTGGCCCATCTGGTGCAGGAGGTCTACAAGAGTTGCCACGCCATCGATACCGGCGCCTCCGAAATCGCCGACGGCAATCTCAATCTCAGTCAGCGTACCGAGGAGCAGGCCTCCAACCTGGAAGAGACGGCCGCCTCCATGGAAGAACTGACCAGCACCGTCAAGCACAATGCCCAGACCGTTGCCGAAGCGGTCAAGCTGGCCGGCGACGCCAGCCAAGCGGCCGGCCATGGCGGGCAGGCGGTCTCGGGCGTGGTGGACCTGATGGGAGACATTGCATCGAGCTCGGCGCGCATCAAGGAAATCATCGTGGTCATCGACGCCATCGCCTTCCAGACCAACATCCTGGCCTTGAACGCGGCGGTGGAAGCAGCCCGTGCCGGCGAACAGGGGCGTGGCTTTGCGGTGGTGGCATCGGAAGTGCGCACGCTGGCCCATCGTTCGGCCCAGGCCGCGCGCGAGATCAAGACGCTCATCGAAGACAGTGTCTCCAAGGTCGATGCCGGGTATAGCAAGGTGCAGGAAGCCGCTGACGCCATCGGCGAGGTCGTCACCCAGGTGCGCCATGTGTCGGGGCTGGTCAATGAGATCGGCGTGTCCACCCAGGAGCAGACCCAGGGTATCTCGCAGGTGGGCACAGCCGTGCAGCAGCTCGATGATGTGACCCAGCAGAATGCCGCGCTGGTGGAACAGTCGGCAGCGGCGGCCGAGAGCCTGAGCGCGCAAGCCAGCAAGCTGCTGGACTTGATGGGGGCCTTCAAGCTGGCCGGCCGTGAGGAGCAGGCACTACACGCGGCGCCAGCAGTTGCACCAGCACCGCTGCGGGTGCTGGCAGCCGCCCCGGCGATTGCGTTGCGCTGATCCTGGCAGTCATAAAAAAAGGCCGGAGAACTGGACTCCGGCCAAGCATTCTGCGAGGGATGCAGAAGAAACTATTTCATCCTCATGCGCCCGCCAGGCGCGGCGTCTGCGCGCGACCGCCGGAGGAGAGGTAGCGCTCCACCGACAGGTCTTCGTGGGCAATGGCCGGACGACGACCCGAGATCAGGTCGGCCAGCAACTGCCCCGAGCCGCAGGACATGGTCCAGCCCAGGGTGCCATGGCCGGTGTTGATGTAGAGATTGGAGACCGGCGTGGCGCCGACCACTGGGGTGCCGTCCGGGGTCATCGGGCGCAGGCCGGTCCAGAAGCTGGCCTGGGCGGTGTCGCCGGCGCCCGGGAAGAGGTCGTTGACCACCAGCTCCAGCGTGGCGCGGCGCTTGGCCTTCAAGGCGGTGTCGTAACCGACGATCTCGGCCATGCCGCCCACGCGGATGCGGTCATCGAAGCGGGTCACGGCGATCTTGTAGGTTTCGTCCAGGATGGTCGAGACCGGGGCCGCCGAGGCGTCGGTGATGGGGACGGTGATGGAGTAGCCCTTGAGCGGATAGACCGGGATGGCCGGCAGGCCCGGCACCTCGCCCAGCAGCTGCGGCGAATACGATCCCAGCGCCACCACATAGCTGTCCGCCTGCACCAGTTCCTTGCCACACACCACGCCAGCGATCTTGCCGCCGGCCATGGCCAGCGCATCGATGTCCACGCCGTAGCGGAACTTCACGCCGATCTGTTCTGCCATCGTCGCCAGCCGGGTGGTGAAGAGCTGGCAATCGCCAGTCTCGTCATTGGGCAGGCGCAGGCCGCCGGTGAGCTTGTCGCGCACCTTGGCCAGCGCCGGTTCGGCATTGCCCAACTGGTCCGGGGTCAGCAGTTCGAAGGGAACGCCGGCTTCCTTGAGCACGGCGATATCCTTGGCCGCGCCTTCCAACTGCTCCTGGCTGCGGAACAGTTGCAGGGTGCCTTGCTGGCGGCCTTCATAGGGAATGCCGACGTCGGCACGCAGGTCGCGCAGGCAGTCGCGGCTGTATTCGGCCAGGCGCACCATGCGTTCCTTGTTGACGGCGTAACGCTCGGCATTGCAGTTGCGCAGCATCTGCCACATCCAGCGCAGCTGGTTGAAGCTGCCGTCGAGGCGGATGGCCAGCGGGGCGTGCTCCTGGAACATCCACTTGATGGCCTTCAACGGAATGCCCGGGGCGGCCCAGGGCGATGCATAACCCGGGGAGATCTGGCCGGCGTTGCCGAACGAGGTTTCCAGCGCCGGGCCGGGCTGGCGGTCCAGCACGGTGACGTCGTGGCCGGCGCGGGCCAGATACCAGGCGCTGGTGACGCCGATGACACCGCTTCCAAGAATGACCACACGCATGCTGACTCCCCGTTTTGAAATGTTGACGCTGCCAAGTGCTGTTGAAACAGATGAAATAGATGAATTGGTCGATTGGCAGAAGATTCAGCTATGATAGGAGCGAATATGTAGTGTTTGTTCACGTATTTATCCGGTGTTTTATGAAGTTTTCTTGTAAAGCGCCCCGAAACAGGAAAATCTCATGAGAACTCAGCAACAGTCCGTCCGTACCCTGGACAAGCTCGATCACCGCATCCTGGCCGTGCTGCAAAAGGATGGCCGCATCTCCATGAAGGAGCTGGGCGAGCAGGTCGGGTTGTCGGTGACGCCCTGTATCGAGCGGGTCCGGCGCATGGAGCGCGATGGCGTCATCACCGGCTATTACGCCCGCGTCAATCCGGAGTCGCTGGGCGCGACGCTGCTGGTGTTCGTGGAGATCACGCTGAACCACAAGTCCGGCAACATGTTCGAGCAGTTCCGGCGCGAAGTGCTGCGCATCCCCGAGGTGCAGGAATGCCACCTGGTCTCGGGCGATTTCGACTACCTGATCAAGGCCCGTATCCGGGGCATGGCCGAATACCGCAAGCTGCTGGGGGACATCCTCTTGCAGTTGCCGGGGGCGGCGCAGTCCAAGAGCTATGTGGTGATGGAAGAGATCAAGGAAACCCTGGCGCTGCCGCTGGATGATTGAGCGCCAAGACTGAGCGCAAAAGCGGTGCGGATAAAGCGGGGCCGGCGCGAGGGACGTTTGCGCGGGCAGGTTGACAAGCACTGTACTTGAATCGGCCGGATGCTCCTGTGCATTCCGGAGCCTGCCGGTGTGTCCTAGACTTCACCTACACTGGACTCCACTCCGACCCGAGACATCATGCCTTCCAAACCAAGAATCGAGCAATACAATCAACCTGCCGGCGGCTGGGGCGCGCTCAAGTACGTCGCGCTGAACCTGGTCAAGGAACACGTGGCCGATGGCCGTGGCTTGCGCACCCTGTTGTCGCAGAACCAGCCTGATGGCTTTGATTGTCCCGGTTGCGCATGGCCGGATCGCGAACATACCTCCACCTTCGAATTCTGCGAAAACGGCGTCAAGGCCGTGGCCGCCGAGGCGACCAAGAAGCGCGTGACCCCCGAGTTCTTCGCGCAGCACACCGTCACCGAGCTGATGCAGCAGTCTGACTTCGAACTGGAAGAGCATGGCCGCCTGACCCATCCCATGGTCTACGACGCCGCCACCGACAAGTACAAGAAGATCGAATGGGCCGACGCCTTCGCGCTGATGGCCAAGCATCTCAATGCCTTGCCCGATCCGGACATGGCCGACTTCTATGTCTCCGGGCGCGCCAGCAATGAGGCGGCCTTCCTGTTCCAGTTGTTCGTGCGTCAATACGGCACCAACAATTTCCCCGATTGCTCCAACATGTGCCACGAGCCCACCAGCGTGGGCCTGCCGGGCACGGTCGGCATCGGCAAGGGCACGGTGCTGCTGGAAGACTTCGACCATTGCGACACGCTGCTGCTGTTCGGCCAGAACCCGGCCACCAACCACCCGCGCATGATGGGCGAGCTGCGCCACGCCTCCAAGCGCGGCGCCACCATCGTGGCCATCAACCCCTTGAAGGAACGTGGCCTGGAGCGCTTTGCCGATCCCCAGAGCAAGGTCGAGATGCTGACCATGGGCAGCACCCGCATCAGTTCCATGTTCATCCACCCCACGCTGGGGGGCGATCTGGCGCTGATCAAGGGCGTCATCAAGCGCACCATCGAACTGGATGACGCCGCCCGGGCCGCTGGCGCCGAGCGCGTCATCGACGTGAAATTCATCGAGGAACACACTGCGGGCTTCGAGGAATTCGCCGCCCAGGCGCGGGCCGAAAGCTGGGACGACATCGTTGCCGAGTCCGGCGTCTCGCGTGAGGACATCGAGAAGCTGGCCCAGGTCTACGTCAAGGGCAAGGCAGTGATTGCCACCTGGGGCATGGGCCTGACCCAGCACAAGCATGCGGTCGCCACCATCCAGCTGCTGTCGAACATGATGATGCTGCGCGGGAACATCGGCCGCCAGGGCGCGGGCCTGTGCCCGGTGCGCGGCCACTCCAACGTGCAGGGCGACCGCACCGTGGGCATCGATGAAAAACCGACCCCGGCCTTCCTGGATCGCCTGGAGCAGGTGTTCGGCTTCAAGGCCCCGCGCCATCACGGCAATGACACCGTGGGTTCGGTCATGGCCATGCTGGAAGGCCGTACCAAGGTCTTCATCGGCCTGGGCGGCAACTTCGCCATGGCTACGCCCGATACGCCGCGCACCTTCGAGGCCATGCGTTCCTGCAACCTGACTGTGCATATCACCACCAAGCTCAATCGCAGCCACCTGGTGCATGGCAAGGATGCGTTGATCCTGCCGACCATGGGCCGCACCGAGATCGATATGCAGAAGTCCGGTCCGCAGGGCGTGACGGTGGAAGATTCGATGAGCATGGTGCACGTCTCCTACGGCATCAACAAGCCGGCTTCCGAGCACCTGATGTCGGAAACGGCCATCGTGGCGCACCTGGCTGAAGCCACCATGAAGTCGCGCAACAACGGCCCCAAGATCGACTGGCTGTGGTACGCCGAGGACTACTCGCGCATCCGCGACGCCATCGAGCAGGTCTATGACGCCTTCAAGGGCTACAACGAGCGCATCGCCAATCCGGGCGGCTTCCACCTGGGTGTGGCCTCGCGCGACCGGGTCTGGAAGACCGCCAGCGGCAAGGCCAACTTCATCGTCCACGACATTCCCAAGGACACGCCCATCCATCGCGCCCGCGCGATCCATGGCGAGAAGCTGCTGACCCTCATGACCACCCGCTCGCACGACCAGTACAACACCACCATCTATGGCATGGATGACCGTTATCGCGGCGTGTTCGGCCAGCGCCGGGTGGTCTTCATCAACCCGGCGGACTTGCAGATGCTGGGGTTGAAGGATGGTGAATGGGTCGACATCACCAGCGTCTGGGATGATGGCGTGGAGCGTCGCGCCGAGGGCTTCCTGCTGGTGGAGTACGAGATTCCGCGTGGTTGCATTGGCAGCTACTACCCCGAGACCAATCCGCTGGTGCCGCTGGAAAGCTTTGCCGACAAGGCGCGTACGCCTACTTCCAAGTCCATTCCGGTGCTGTTGTCGCGTTCGGCGGTGCAGCGTTCGGCGGCCTGAAGGGAGGGCAGCATGAGTGTGATTGACATGCCGGCCCAGCAAGATGCTGACCTGCAGGCGCGTGCACAGCAGATGGGCGTGCCGCCCGAGGTGCTGCTGATCGTCGAAACCCTGCAGGCCGATGCCGAGGAGAAGGAGGGCGGGGCGCTGTCGCTGGCGCGCCTGTCCAAGCGTACGCAATTGCGTATGAGCACCTTGCGGCGGTTTTTGTCGGCGCTGGAAGAGGCCGGCGTGGTGAAGGTCGAGATGAATGAGGATGGGACTGGCAGCGTTAGTTTGCTGGTGTCTCCTCAGTAAGTAAGTGCGGCGTGGGGCGCGTCTTCGATACGGCGCGCTGCGCCTACTCAGTCCGAACGGTTTTTTCTGTGCGTCGGTTCCACCAAAAACCGTTCGGACTGAGTAGGCGCGACAGCGCCGTATCGAAGCCTGTCCTGAGCTCGCCGAAGGGGCGCTCCGCACGCAAATTCACCCCGCCAGTTCCTCCACCAGTTTCCCTACCAGTTTCAAGGCCTGCTCGGTCTCCTTGGACCAGGCATAGCTGTAGTTGAGTCGGATGAAATGACTGTAGCGGTTGGTCGCCGCAAAGATGCGTCCCGGCGCCACCGTGATCCCCAGCGCCAGGCTGCGGCGATACAACTCCATCGCATCGACCCCCTGCGGCAACTCCACCCACAACACGTAACCACCTTGCGGTTCGGACACCTGCGTGCCAGCCGGGAAGAAGCGCAGCACGAAGTGCCGCATCATGTCGCGCTGCTGGGCAAAGGCGCGGCGCACCCGCCGCAGGTGGCGTTCGTAGCCGCCCTGGGTGAGGTATTCGGCAATGGCCCGTTGCGGGGCCGTCGGCGTGGCCAGGGTGTTGAGGAACTTGAGCTTTTCCACCTGCGCCCGGTAGCGGCCTGGCATGGCCCAGCCGATGCGATAGGCCGAGGTCAGGCTCTTGGAAAACGACGAGCAGTGCAGCACCAGGCCGTCGCGGTCGTAGTTCTTCAGCGAAGAGGGGTGGGCATTGCCGTAATACAGCTCGCTGTAGACAGCGTTTTCGATGACCGGCATCTGGTGCTGCTCGGCCAGGCGCACCAGCCTTTCCTTTTCGCTGTCCGGCATCTGGAAGCCCAGCGGATTCTGGAAGTTGGGCATCACCATGCAGGCAGCGATGGCTTGCGTCTTCATCCGTTCTTCCAGCGCGCCCACGTCGATGCCGCGTTGCGGATCGGTCGGGATTTCCAGCGCCCGCATGCCCAGCCGCTCGATGGCGTGCAGCATGGCGTAGAAGGTCGGGGTCTCCACGGCAATGGTGTCGCCGGGGCGGGCCACGGCCTGCAGGCACAGATTGATGGCCTCGGTCGCACCGACGGTGATGACGATTTCCTCGGGGTCCACCTTCAGGCCGTTTTCCAGGTAACGCCGGGCGATCTGGCGCAGCAGTTCGGGGTGGCCCGGCGGCAGGTCGTCGAACACGCTGGACTGGCTGGCATGGCGGGCGATGCGCCCTGCATACTGGGCCAGCCGGTGCGAGGGAAACAGCGCCGGGTTAGGGTAGGGCGAACCCAGCGGCACGGTGCCGTCCTGCTGGATGGTCTTGAGCGTGGCCAGCACCAGCCGGCTCACATCGACCTCGGTCGATTCCTGCCAGGCCGGATGGTCTTCGCGCGAGGTGGTGCGCAGCGCCGGCTTGGGCGGCGCTTCGGGCTGTTCGCGCACGAAGTAGCCGGACTGCGGCTGGCTCTCGATGATGCCGCGGCTTTCCAGTAGTTCGTAGGCGCGCACCACGGTGGTGACGCTGACCTTGTGCTGCTGGCTGGCGATGCGTACCGAAGCGATGCGCTCGCCCGGGCGCAGCACGCCGTCGCGGATGGAGGCCGCGAGCTGGTCGGCAAATTGTTTGTAAAGAGGCGTGACGGCCATGGGGCGGGTTTCTTGATGGTGTTAGAGTTGTTGCCTCGCATTTTACAAGGACCGCGCCATGATCACCGTGCATCACCTGAACAACTCCCGCTCCCAGCGCGTGCTGTGGCTGCTGGAAGAGCTGGGGCTGGACTACGAGATCAAGTTCTACCAGCGCGACCCCAAGACCATGCTGGCCCCGCCGGAGCTGCTGAAGGTGCATCCGCTGGGCAAGTCGCCGGTCATCACCGATGGCGAGCTGACGGTGGCCGAGTCCGGCAACATCATCGAATACCTGCTGGAACGCTACGGCGCCCACAGCGGCCTCCTGCCCGCGTCCGGGACGCCAGAGCGCCTGCGTTACCGCTACTGGCTGCACTTCGCCGAGGGATCGGCGATGCCTTGGCTGGTGATGCAACTGATCTTCGCCAAGATGCCCAAGGCGGTGCCGACGCTGATCCGCCCGATCGCCAGGATGCTGGCCGAAGGCATGCGCAGCCGCGTGGTGGCGCCGCAGCAAGAGCGCCAGTTACGCTTCATGGAGGACGAGCTGGGCCAGCAGGGCTGGTTTGCCGGGGCGCAGTTCAGCGGGGCCGACATCCAGATGAGTTTCCCGGTGGAAGCCCTGCGCGCCCGTGGCGGCCTGGATGGACGTTATCCCAACCTGCTCAAGTACCTCGAGGCCATCCATGCCCGTCCCGCCTACCAGCGGGCGCTGGAAAAGGGCGGTCCCTACGAATTGCTGCGCTGAGGACGTCCGGGCCGGCGCGCCTGATACCGGGCCAGGGGACAAGGATGCGCCGGGTTTGACGCGATTTGCCTTTTCTCCCTGTTGCAGGAGAGAATGTCACGTCAAATCATTGAGATAAGAACAACATGAGCATATTCACCAGTCTGCTGCTGATCCTGCTCCTGGTCGTGGTCAGCGCCTTTCTTTCCTGCGCCGAGATTTCCATTGCCGCCTCGCGCAAGATCCGCCTGGAAATGATGTCCAAGGAAGGCGTACACAATGCCGACCGCGTCCTGTCCCTGCAGGCGCAACCGGGCAATTTCTTCACCGTCGTCCAGATCGGCCTGAACGCCGTCGCCATCCTCGGCGGTGTGGTGGGCGAACCCGCCCTCACGCCCCACATGCGCGAGATCATCAGCAGCTTCTATATCGGTCCCTGGCTGGAAAACGCCAGCTTCGCCATGTCTTTCCTGGTGGTGACGGCCTTCTTCATCCTCTTTGCCGACCTCATGCCCAAGCGCCTGGCCATGGTGGCGCCGGAGCGCGCAGCGGTGGCGCTGGTCAAGCCCATGTTGCTGCTGGAGACGCTGTTCAAGCCCCTGGTGTGGTTCTTCAACAGCCTGTCGAAATGGATCTTCACCCTGTTCGGCCTGCCGCAGGTGCGCCAGGAAGTGATCACGCCCAACGAGATCCACGCCATGGTCGATGCCGGCGCCCAGGCCGGCGTGCTGCTCACGCAGGAGCATCACCTGATCGAAAACGTGTTCGAGCTGGAAAGCCGTTACGTACCCTCGGCCATGACGCCGCGCGACAGCATCGTCTACTTCCTGCTCACCGATAGCGAGGCGACGATACGCCAGAAGATCATCGACCATCCGCACTCGCGCTTCCTGGTCTGCGATGGTCACATCGATGCCGTGCTGGGCTATATCGACAGCAAGGATGTGCTCAAGCGCCTGCTCAAGGGCGAACAGTTCTCGCTGGCCGACAAAGGCCTGGTGCATCCTCCGCTGTCTATTCCCGACAGCCTGAACTTGTGGGAAGTGCTGGAGCGGATGAAGGCCATGGATGAAGACCTGGCCATCGTCGTCAACGAATATGCGCTGGTGGTGGGCATCATCAGCATCACCGATGTCACCGGCGTGCTCATGGGCAATCTGCTGGCCATCACCGAAGAAGAGCAGCAGATCGTGCGGCGCGACGAGAATTCCTGGCTCATGGATGGCTTGACGCCCTTGAACGACGTCATGAGCGAGCTCGACATCGATGAATATCCCAACCCGGTGGGCTATGAGACCTTGTCGGGCTTCATCATGTACATGCTGCGCAAGATTCCCAAGAAGACCGATTTCGTGCTCTTTGCCGAATTCAAGTTCGAGGTGGTCGATATCGAAGGCAATCGCATCAACCAGTTGCTGGTGACCCGTTTCAAGCAGGACAAGAGCGAGAAGGACGCAGCGCCGCTTCGGGATTGATGTTTTTCAGAGTTTTCTTATTTTCACTCCTCGCTGCTTAAAAGATACTTCGATCGGTCGTCTGCTCGTGATACTGGTACGCGGGGAAAGCAGGCGACCAATGTCGTAAAGGTAGCAAGTGAGTAAGTAGTAACGTAGCAGAGGTAGTCGTGGGTAAAGCCCGCATCCGAAAGGATGCGGGCTTTTTTGTTGCGCCTTCACTTCAGGCCATGGCTGCCTGCGGGCAACCTTGCAGCCGTGCTGCCTTGCTGCCATGGTGCCTTGGCGCCGACCATGGGGCGTTGCTTTTCTTATTCTCCTTTTGGTATTTGTATATTCTGTATTTATTGGTGATATCTGTGATTATTTGTCACAATATCACTAGAAATCTCAAAATATAGCAGATTTTAGTTGTATTTTTGATTCCAAAAAGTATTAAAAGTAAAAAATATTAAAGTTTTTCCGCAATCAGTCTATAATTTTTCCAACAGCTTATCGGTGTTGTTGCCACGCAGGATCACGACGCCTTGGGGTCACGGACAAAGGCGTTGCGAGAGGAGGCTGTGCCAAGCGCGGGATCTTGGACGTTGGGTGCAGGGCGCCGGCGGTCGAACGATGCGCTTGAGCGGCGTCCTCGTCGAGGCAGGGACCGGTTATCCACCGGTCCGGCTTTGATTGAAGTGAGCGTTGGCAAATGGGGAACGCGCTTACATAAATAAAAATGAATGACATGCAATCTGAAGAGCGATTCCGGCGGCTGAACTGGCTAGCTAGCGAATTGCTCGATGTACCGATGTCGTTGATTGGACTTGTTGCTTCCGAGACCGTGATTTGGCACGGCCCGGTCGGCCTGCATGTCGAAGAAACCACTCGGCCCTGTGCTTTTGTCGAGCACACGCTGCTGCACGAGGGTGTTTTTCTCGTGCCGGATGCGAGCAAGGATCCACGTTTCAGCGACCACAGTCTGGTCACGGGAGCGCCGTTCGTGCGCTGCTTTGCCGGCATGCGCTTGCGCTTGAATAACGGTGTCGTCTTCGGCGCGCTGTGCGTGATGGATACCGAGCCGCGCATTTTCCGCGCCCGTGAAATACGGACTTTCGAGGGCTTGGCGCAGATCGCCGAGGATATTTATCGCCTGTTTCTGTTTGAACGCCAATCCCATTAGCCAGCACGCCAGCCTGTCCTTGACCATCATTGCTCGCTCCAGAAGATCACACGTACACATCATTGACCATGCTCCCGGATATCTCGCCATCGCGGCTTGCCGCCGTACCATTTGACGCCAGGGCCGCGCGCCCGGGTGTCAAGGATGGTTTCGGCAATTTGTTGGACGAAGAAACCGGATATGCCAGAGGCAGGATCCTCCGTTCCCATGTGGAGGAAATGCGCAGATTCAATTACGGGCAGCGTCTCGCCGCAGAGAGATTGCGGCTGTTCGGCGAGACCTCCATCGGCGTATTTGGCGGCCATGCCGGGGACTTTTCCCTGAGTCAGGGAGATACACGGACCTGGTGCGAGGAGTGGCTCGGCCCCAGCCGCATGGAGCGGCAGTTCCAGAATGCCGCCAGGATCCATCTGGGGGGCGATGACCAAGCCCGGGCAGCGCTGTTCAATCGCACCTCGGCAGGGATCATCACCGCCATCGCCGCCCTGGCCGGCCATGGGATCGTGATGTCATTGCTGCCGCCAGAGGGCCGTTCGCACGCCTCGGTACGTCGTGGCGCGGCTCTGGCCAATGCCCGCTTGCATGAGCACACGGCGCAACAGAACTGGCAGCAGTCCATCGAGCGCGTCAGGCCGGACCTGGTGGTCATCACGCCGGTCACGAGCGATCTGGACATCCTGCGCGATGACGGCATGCTCAACATGATCCAGATCGCCCATGCGGTCGGGGCCGTGGTGCTGGTTGATGACGCCTATGGCGCGCGCCTGCGTCCGGCCTTGTGCGATGGCGTCTCCGCGCTCTCGCTGGGGGCAGACCTGGTCATCACCAGTTGCGACAAGGCAGGCCTGCATGGTCCGCGCGCCGGATTGATGGGCGGCGATGCCGCCGCGATCACCACCCTGCAGGCGCGTTCGCGTGAGTGGGGTACGGATGCGCGTGCGCCGACCATGGCCGGTGTGCTGCGGGCATTGCAGGCCTACACCTCGCTGCAGTTGATCAGCGAGGCTGCCTGCGGAAAGCGCTTGGCCGAGGCGGTCAGCCATGAACTCGGCGCCTGGGTCAGGCATAGCCCGCTCGGCGTCATGTTGGACGCGGAAGACTTGTTGCGCTACCTGCTGATGCAGCGGGATATGGACGCCGGCTTCAGCGCGGCGGTCCCCTGCGAAGCCAGTGCGGCGGTCGGGATGATCCTGTTGCGTGAGTTTGGCATCCTCACTGCGCATTCCCATGGCGATCCCGGCGGCAGCGCTGCCTTGCATCTCAAGCCCACCAGCAAGTCGCTGGCCCGTACCGGCGGCATTGTATCGGTGGTGCAGGCATTGCGCGAATCGCTGAAGGCGGTGGCGGCGGTGATTGATCAGGAGGATCGCTTGCGGGAACTGATCCTCGGTGAATAAGAGGGGACCAGCGCACGCGCTATCCGTCAATGGCGGTCCTGCAGAGGCGAGTCATATCGTCAACATGATCAATATGATCAACATGATCAATGTGATCAATGTGATCAATGTGATCAACATGGTCGACGTAGAAGGCCGGCTGCGAGGCTGTCTGGCCGCCGACCTGCTCACCGACGATGGTGCATTTCCGATTAATCGTGAGTCGTGAATCTTTCTATAACCCAACTGACAGAACCCTATCAGAGCCTATGAACAATCCCGGTGTAAACATGCCCGCGTTAGCGGCGCTGGACGCGGACGAGCTCCGGGTCATGATCACTTCGGTCAACAAGCTCACCAACCAGATGGCTGTGCTCACGGACTATTTCGAGCGTGCCGGTTCCCGTCTGCACCAACAGCAAACGGAGGACCTGGACAAGGCGGTGGAACGGATACTGCGCGAAGGCTACGGTCCGGAAGAGACGGGCAGCATCGAACTGGAATTGGCCATGCCAGTGCTGCGCGCAGTGGGCGCCGAGGTCTTCGTCAAGAAGCTCTTATGGGGCGAAGAGGAAGATGACCTCACGCTGGCGTGCGCGATGGCCAAGGTGATTCCTCAATTCGAATGCCTGGTGCAGGAGCATCCCTTCCTGCTGTTGAGCCAGGCAGCCGATTGCCTGGACGCGATCAGGAACTTCAGGCTGCCAGGCACACCCAATGATGGCCTGACCGCTTGAGGGGCAGCGCCGCAGCGTGGGCAGGTCTTCTTTCCTGATTGCAAGGTGGGGCTCAGTGCGCGGCTCGATGCGCCGCTCAACCCGGAATGGATTCGCTCTTGATGAAATGAACTCTATGGAACTGGCCAGCAAATACGCCTTACAGATCCGCGATCTTGCCCTGCAAGCCGATGCCGGCGAGGACATGATCGAGGCGCTCAACTTCACCCTCTCTCACGCCAAGCGTGATCTTGGCAGCGTCGCTTCTGCGCCCGCGGTGGCGTGCCAGCAGCAATTGTTTTCCTTCATGCGCGACATCTCCGAGGGCGCGTCGGCGGTGATGTATAACGCCGTGCTGAACTGGGCCATCCGCGACCTGGAGCAGTCATAACAGAAACGCGCAGACGTGCGCGGCGGAAACAGTCTATCTGGACTCCAGGATGTGCAGCCGGAGGATATCCGAGGCCAGCATCGCCAGTTCTTCCAGCGCTTGCTGTTCATGGGAGCGCAGAATACGTGGTTCGGTATCGATGACGCACAGGGAGCCGAACGCCTTGCCCTCGTACATCAGGCGCACCCCCGCGTAGAAGCGGAAAAAGGGGGTGGACGTCACCAGCGGATTGTTCATGAAGCGCATGTCTGTCTGCGTGTCGCTGACGGCAAACACGCCTTCATGCGCGATCGTATAGTTGCAAAAGGCCCAGGCGCGCGGCGTCTCATTGAGGCTCAGGCCGTGCGCCGACTTGAAGATCTGGAGTTCCGATGTCAGGAAGGTGATCAGCGAAATGGGTGCATCGAGCAACTCGCTGGCCAGCCAGGTCAGGCGATCGAAGCGGGTATCCGGTGCCGAGCGCTCGATGATGCGTTCCACGAATGCGGCCCGGTCGCCTTCTTCTGCACCGGCAGGGTAGGCCAGGGCTTCCAGCTCTTCAGGCCCGTCCTCCTCTCCCACTGCCGGTACTTCCTGATGTCCGATGAGCGACATCACCGAACTCCGGCGCGTGCGGCGATGGCCGCCGGGCGTTTTCCAGGAAGCCAGCATTCCGCTTTCCATCCAGATCTGCGCAGTCGTAATGGACACGCCCAGCATCCGTGCGGCCTCACGGGAGGTCATCACCGGGTCGACGATCGACATATCCCTGACTTCAGGCGGTGTGGCGCGGCCCATCAGTGACGCCCTCCCAGAGGAGAGATAGGGAAAACAACATCATCTGATTTCATATTTCGTTTTTTTGCAAAAAGATTGTGAAGATATCAATGCGTGGCGTTATTGCGGATGACGGACGATCAAAACGTTTTCATGCGCTGATCCTGTTGGCCTCCATTGCGAGGAGGCAGCTTATTGCTCAGCTTTGTTCAGCTTTCCAGGTGTCTCATGGCCCGCGCAAGGCTGCGCCGGGGTGGGCTTCTTCGGTCTTGAGCCTGCATCCAAAATCTTTGAATTGTAACCGCGACTATATTTCAGTGTTTGCCGGCGTGTCGTGGTTTGTCAGTAAGCTGACTTGCGTCATGGAGTCACAAGTTTTTTGTGGCTCAATGGCACGGCAAGCCGCAGCGCGGCTGCTGCCGTTGGCCCTGTGACCTGGACGTGGTCCGGAAGTAGGAGGAGGGGAGTGGACGGCGGGCCTCTGCCCGCGCGATGGGTGCGACCGCAGCCAGGGCCCAAGGGTTGGTGGCCCGGCTGATCGCTGCTAGCGCGATGGTCTGGAGCGAATGCGCCTGCTGGCCATCGCTATTTTTTCTCAGCGGTCATCGGCGCATATTTCCACTGATCAGGCAGGAAGGTGTTGACGTTATCGATATAGGTCTGGATGAATTTGTTATCGACATCCGTATGGATGTGCATGTTCAGGCGTGACGTATGGATCTCCGATAGCAGTCGACGAAAGTCCGGATCGTTCCTGGCGATGGCGGTGAGCGTATGCAGGATGGAAGTGTGCGCTTCGCGGATGGCGATGTCGGTCTCCAGCAGCTTGGCCATCTGCGCCAGCATCAGATGCTGTTGTTCAACGACTCGGCACAGCGTATGAAAGTCAGTTTCCATGGTTTAGGTCAGTAGGTTGGATGATCGGAACGACGGGCAGGTCTTCAGGACGACGTCACCGGAGCAGGCGCCGCCGCCTCCGGATACGGTTCTGCCGGTGCGCTGTGCGCATGTCCGGGGCCGGCATATTCTTCGCAGAGCGCCACCAGCGCCGGCATCGCAGGGATGTCCGCACGGCTGCGCAGGATCTCCAGCACCTCGCCGATCTGCTTGCGGCTGGGCACGATCTCGATGGCGCTTTTATGGATCCATTTGCGGATGAGCTGATACAGCTCGTCCAGCGGGAGCGTGGCCACTTCCGCGCGGGTGGGGACTTTCACATTCAGCGGATGTGGCCTGCCGGACTGGTGGGCGACCGCTGCCTCGATGTTCTCCAACGGGATATTGAAATGGTCTTGGGACTGCATCGCGTGACTAGCTCCTTGGTGTGGTCGGGAAAGGCGACATTGGCGGGAAGCCAGTGCTCAGGCCTTCCTCTTCAAAAATGGACAGCATGCGCGTGCGCTATCGACTCGAGGTTCTGCGCCGCGCCGCTCTGCGCAGCGCCACCTGCGCTTGCCACTGCGCTTCATGGATATCCTCCGCAGTCGAAGCGCAGCACTATGGGTCCTGTACATGGCGGCAGATCGCACTGAGGTATCGAGGCCTCGCCTGCGCGGCCCCAGCCTTATTGCAGCCCCATGCTGCTGCGACGCTGCAGGATCTTGCTGATCTTGTCGTCCAGCGTTGCGGCATTGAAGGGCTTGACGATGTAGCCATCTGCCCCGGTTTCTGCCGCCAGCACGATGTTCTCCTTCTTTGCCTCGGCGCTGACCATGAGTACCGGCAGTCGCTTGAGTCGCGGTGTCTCGCGGATCTTCTTCAGCAGGCCCAGCCCGTCCATGCCCGGCATGTTCCAGTCAGTGATCACGAAACTGATGGGAAGCGCGCCGGACTCCAGAATCTTCCATGCCGATGTGCCATCGTCGGCATCGGTGACCTTCAGGTACTCCAGCTCCTTGAGCAGCCCGATGATGATGCGCCGCATCGTCGAAAAATCATCAACCACCAGAAAGTGTTGGTCCGTGCTCACTACGGCTCCTTTCAGCCTGACGAACGCTTGTCGAGTCGCGTTCTGATTGGGTTTCCAGCGCCGCGCCGCGGGCGTGGCCCTTGGCGATTCCCCCTTGTTTTTGTCGGCGGTGGAGGTGAAATATCAAATTTGTTTACGAATAAAATACCAAATCTACAAAATATGCTCTCACAATTGCATCAAAGATGCAAAATATGTAAAATATGTAACACCTTCAGGCAGAAGGGCTTAGGGGTAAGCCCGCCATGGGAGGTGCTGGTGCTGGATCTGCGCGCGTAAGCAATTACGCAATTAACTACGTAACTTGTTCGTGACTGCGGATCGTGCCAAAGGGGGGCGGCGTGTGCTGCCGACGTCATAGCAATCACCAATAACGAAAGCATCGGTAGCTGAAGTGGGCGGTTCCTGCGAATGTCGGCGCGAGGGCGATGTCCTTGTTTCCGCATGACCAAGGCGTGCCTCGATCCCGGCTGCCAGTTCACTGAAAGGAATCCTCGTGGCCCTGGTCAAAAAAAACATTCCGAGTCTGTCGGCAGCCTCCTTCCACGATAACGACGCCAATCGCAAAGGCGGCGTTTCGGTGCGCGAGGCGGAGGCGCAGCGCAAGCGTGCACGCACGTTGGCCAAGCAGCAGCAGGCGGCCGAGCGTATCGCTGCCGCCACGGGTGAGTTGTCCTCGGGCATCAATGAGGCTGCCTCAGCGGCAGAACAGCTGCGGCGGGCGGCCAACCAGATTTCGGCAGGGGCGGAGGAAGCTTCCGGGGCGGCGCAAGAATCCACCAGTGCATTCCACCTGGTCACCGAATCGATCGGGATTCAGTTGCAGAGCGCTGAGGTGAGCGAGTCCAAGGTCAATGCCTGTCAGTTGGTCATCACCAGCACCTCCAGCGACGTCGCCAATCTCATCGCCAATGTGACCGTGGCCGGCCAGCGCCAGCAAGGTTCGGTGGCCATGGTGAGCGAACTGGAGGCGCAGGCCTCCAACATCGGCGATATCGTCAAGGCGGTCGCCCGCATTGCCGACCAGACCAATCTGCTGGCGCTCAATGCAGCCATCGAAGCAGCGCGCGCCGGCAAGCACGGCAAGGGCTTTGCGGTGGTGGCCGATGAAGTGCGGACCCTGGCGGAAACCTCCGAACGCAGCGCCAAGCAGATCCAGGACCTGGTCGGCCAGATTCAGCAAGACGTCAAGTCCATTGCCGAGGGCATCAACAATTCCGCCCGGGTCCTGGGCGCCGAAGTGGAAAACGGCAAGGTCATCACGGCGCAGCTGGAACGCATCGGCGTGGACTTCCGCGAAATCGCCCGTGGAGTGGTGGAGATCAGTGCGGGCGCGAAGCAATCCGACACGGCGGCGCAACAGGCGATGAAGGGCTCGCAGGATATTGCGGCGGCTGCATTGCAGCAGGCGGCAGCGGCGGAAGAAACGGCCAAGACCGTCAGCGAGCAGTCGCAAGCCCTGGCTGAGGCTGAACAGGCCGCACAGGCGCTGGCGGAGGTGGCCGAAGAGCTGAAGAACTCCACCGATGTGGCCAAGAGTGCCGAGGTGGTGGCTTCCAGCGCTGAACAGCTGTCGTCGGCGGTGGAAGAGATCAACCGCGCCAGCGCGCAGATCATGGGCGCGCTGGAGGAAATCAGCAAGGGCGCGCAGGTGGCCGCAGCCGCCAGCGAGGAATCGTCCACGGCCATCGGCCAGATCGAAAAGGGCGTGGAAGTCGCGCAGCAGCGGGCCACCGTGAGCGGGGAAAAAGTCAAAGGCATCCAGTCCTTGCTCATTACCAACAAGGAAGCGGTGGGCAGTCTCATCGACGGCATCGCCACCTCGGTGAAGGCCACGCAGGACAGCATCAAGCAGGTCCGCGACCTGGACCAGGTCTCGCGCCGCATCGACAAGATCGTCGAAGCGATCACCACAGTCTCGATCCAGACCAACATGCTGGCCGTCAATGGTTCGGTCGAAGCCGCCCGGGCCGGTGAATTCGGCAAGGGCTTCGTGGTGGTCTCGACCGATATCCGCAACCTGGCGCGCGACTCCGCAGAGAATGCCGATCGCATCAAGGATCTGGTCAAGGCCGTGCAGGACCAGATCGCCCTGGTCAGCGCGGACCTGGAAGACATCGTCAAGGCCGCCCTCAGCGAGGCAGAGAAGGCCAAGACCACGACGGCCAATCTGGCGCAGATCGAGGCAGACGTCGCTGAGGTCGAACGCGGGGCGGCAGCGATCCTGGCCGCCTCGGGGGAAATCTCCACTGCCATCGGGCAGGCCAAGAAAGGTGTGGACCAGATTGCCAGCGCCGCGCAGGAAGCGGAAAAGGCTGCCGGCGAAGCGGCTGGCGCGGCCGAGCAGCAATCCAAGGGCGCGCGCGAACTCGCTGCCGCCATCGAAGAAATCTCCTCGCTGGCCGATGAACTGCAAAGCGTAGCCTAAGGGGCGGCGATGACAACTGATATCGTCACCCTCACCGAAACGTCGGATCCTGACCGACCGTCATCCCAGGAGCGCATTGCCACGCGCCAGTTCGTGACCTTCGTCGCTGGCGATGAAGTGTTTGCCGTGGAGATGGCGCCGGTGCAGGAAATCATCCGCTCTCCCGATGTCGTCCGGGTGCCATTGGCGCCGCCGACCCTGGATGGGCTGGCGAACCTGCGCGGCAAGATCCTTCCCATCGTATCGCTGCGTCGCATCTTCGGCTTTCCCGAGCGCGACAAGGACGACGCCACCCGGGCCGTGGTCATCAACGTAGGCCAGCCACTGGGATTCGTGGTGGACCGGGTGGCCAGCGTGCTCGATGTCGAGGCCGACAAGATCGAGGCGCCGGAGGGATTGCAGAGCACCATCGATACCGAACTGCTGGCTGGCTTGCTCAAGAATGTGGGCGGCTATCCGGTGATCATGGTGCTGGATTTCGAGAAGCTGGTGAGCCGCGAATTTTCCCAGATCGCGGCCTCGGCCAGGAACGATGTGCGCCTGCATGCTGGCCTTGAGGTACACAACGACGGCGCCGAGGCCACCCGCAACGACGAACTCCAGCTGGTCAGTTTCAGGCTGTCCGGCCAGGAGTATGCGATCGATATCGCCGACGTCCAGGAAATCGTGCAGGTCCCCTCGGGCATTGTCCGCCTGCCCCATTCTGCCGAGCATGTCATCGGGGTGATGGCGCTGCGCAGCCGGCTGCTGATGCTGGTGGATCTGCGCCGCATGTTCGGCCTGCCTGCGCAAGAACTCGACGACAAATGCCGCATCGTCGTCCTGGCGCATGGCGCCAGTTCCATCGGACTGGCAGTGGACAGCGTGAGCGAAGTGCTGAGGGTGCCCAAAGGGCTGGTCGATCCGCTGCCCGTGGCGCTGGCCAAGAGCGACGACGCCCCGGAGATTGCCTGCGTATGCCGGCTCGACGAGGGACGGCGCCTGGTCTCGGTCATCACCAGCAAGAACCTCCTCGATCACTCGGCCCTGAAAGATGCATTCAATATCATGAGCGAAGACCATTCCGACCACGCCCAGCCAGGCGAGGAAATCGACACGGCCATCGATGATGATGAGCAGATGGTGATCTTCCGGCTGGACAAGGAAGAGTTCGGCGTCCCCATTCATAGCGTGCAGGAGATCGTGCGGGTGCCGGACGAGCTGGTGCATGTCCCGGGCGCGCCGGCCTTTGTGGAGGGCGTCATCAATCTGCGCGGCAGCGTGCTGCCGGTCATCGATCTGCGCGCGCGGCTGGGGTTGCCGGCCATCGAACGCAGCGATGGCCAGCGCATCATGGTCTTCGTCATTGCCGATGTGCGCACCGGTTTCATCGTGGACCAGGTCGCCGAAGTGCTGCGCATCGCCAAGGACGCCATCGAGCCCGCGCCCAGGTTCTCCACGCAGCAGTCTGCGCTCTTGGCGCGCATGGCCAATATGGAAAAGCAGGGACGCATGGTGCAGCTGCTGGAACCCGCGCAATTGATCAATGCCGACGAAATGACGGGTCTCGCATCGCTTTAGGAATCCACGCTTTACGAATTGCCCCATGATTAAGCTTTTGATCATCGATGATTCCGCGTTGATGCGGCGTCAGCTCATGCAGGTGTTCGAGCAGGCGGGAGGTTTCGATATCTGCCTCGGGCGCAATGGACGGGAGGCTGTCGAACTCAATCGCAGCTTTGCGCCGGATGTGGTCACGCTCGATATCAACATGCCGGAAATGGATGGCCTCTCGGCATTGTCGCTGATGATGCTGGACCGGCCTGTTCCGGTGGTGATGGTGTCGTCGCTGACCGAGCAGGGCGCCCTGGCGACCTTTGAGGCCATGAACCTGGGAGCGGTCGATTACGTCGCCAAGCCCAGCGGCACCATTTCGCTGTCGCTCCATGAGATCGAGCAGGACTTGCTGGCCAAGGTCCGCGTGGCCGCCAAGGCCAGGATCAGGAGCCGTGCGCCTGCGCCTGAGCTGGCGCGCGCCAGGGAGCCTCTGGCTGCGCCCGTCGCAGAGGCGGCCAGACGCGGACGACCGGCCTCGGATGGCCTGGTCCTGATTGGCGTCTCCACCGGCGGGCCGAGCACGCTGGAGGAGATCCTGCCGGCATTGCCGGCCTCGTTTCCCTGGCCGATCCTGGTCGCCCAGCATATGCCAGCGGCCTTCACGCGCTCGTTCGCGGAGCGGATGGACAAGCTGTGCGCGCTCAACGTGCTGGAGGTGGCCGCGCCCACGGTAGTGCAAGGCGGCCATGTCTATATCGCCCGCGGCGGAGCGGACATGCTGGTCGCCAAGCGCGGCAGCCATCTGTCGGTCCTGCCCAAGCCGGAATCGCCTACGCATCTGTGGCATCCCTCGGTCGAGCTGCTGGCGCGGTCTGCCCTGCAGAGCATGGCGGCCAGGCAACTGATCGGCGTCATGCTCACCGGCATGGGCAACGATGGCGCCGCCGCCTTTGCCGAGATATGCGGCGACGGCGGACGCACCATCGCAGAGTCGGAGTCTTCGTGTGTGGTCTTTGGCATGCCGAAGGACCTGATTGACCGGGGCGGGGCCAGCGTGGTCCTGCCGGCATCAAAAATCGCCACCCAGCTGCGTGTCTGGCTGGAACAGTAAAGGAGCCAAACATGGCATTGATCAAGGTGACTCATTCCCGACTCTCTGCGGAGCCTGCCGCCGACCGTGAATGCAACGTCCTGATGCAGGAGCTGTACAGCGAAGAGGCCGCCGTGCGCCGCGCGGCCGCGCGCGATCTGGTCGCTTGTCCGCAGGCCTCCGAGGCATTGCTGGCGCGCCTGAAGATCGAAACGCTGTTGTCGGTGCGCGAGACCATCATCACCACGCTCATACGGCTGGGCGATGCGGCCGCCGCCGCCGGCCTGATCGAATGCCTGCGCAGCGACGACGCCGCCTTGCGCAACGAAGCCATCGAGGCCATGAAGCAGCTCCCCGAGGAAGTCGCGCCGCTGATGGAACAACTGCTGGACGATGTCGACGCCGACGTCAGGATCTTTGCCGTCAATGTGCTCGAGTCCATGCGCCATCCCAGGGTGGAAGAGTGGCTCATCGAGGTGATCCGGTCGGACCCGCACGTCAACGTCTGTTCGGCAGCGCTGGATGTGCTCAGCGAGGTGGGAACGATGCGGGCCCTTGAGGCAATAGAGCGCGTGCAGGCGCGTTTTGCCGATGACCCGTATATCCAGTTCGCCGCCAATCTCACGCTGGCGCGTCTGCGCCAGGAATAAGCCCAACATGAATGAGACTGTCATCAGCGAAGCGGACTTCCTGAAGTTCAGGGAGTACTTCTACCGCAAGACCGGCATCAGCTTCGAGGCGACCAAGCGCTATTTCGTCGACAAGCGCCTGATCGAGCGCATCGAGGCGACCGGCAGCGGCAGTTTTCGCCATTATTTTTCCCTGCTGCGTTTCGAGGCCGACGGCAAGGAACTGCAGTTGCTGACCAATCTGATGACCGTCAATGAAACCTATTTCCTGCGCGAAGAATACCAGTTCCAATGCCTGGTCAATTCCATGCTTCCCGAGATCACCCGCAACAGGCGCAGCACGGCGCCGATACGGATCTGGTGCATTCCCTGCTCGTCGGGAGAGGAAGCCTACACCCTGGCGATGTACCTGATGGAGCGCTGGCCGGGCATCGATCAATGGGATGTGGAAATCATTTCCTCCGATATCGATACCGGGGTGTTGCGCAAGGCCCAGCTCGGGCGCTATTCGGCGCGCTCGGTGCAGCATGTGCCCGCTGACTGGATGAGCAAGTATTTCCTCCGCCAGGGCGATGAATACCAGATCTGCGATGCGCTGCGCGGCGCGGTCGAATTTACCCGCGTCAATCTGGCCAAGTCGCAGGATACCAAGGCCTACCGGAATTTCGATGTGATCTTCTGCCGCAACCTGCTGATCTATTTTGACGATGTGTCGCGCAAGGAAGCGGCCGAGACCTTCTATGAAGCACTGAACCTGAACGGCTTTATCTGCCTGGGTCATTCGGAGTCGATGAGCCGGATTTCCTCCTTGTACCGGGTCAGGAAATTTCCCGAAGCCATTGTTTATCAAAAAACCGCGGAGGCCCAATGAAGCGCATCCTGCTTGTCGATGATGCGGCGACGGTGCGCATGTACCATCGCAACATCCTTGAAGCTGCTCACTACCTGGTCGAAGAAGCGGTCAACGGCATCGAGGGCCTGGAAAAAGCGCTGCACCAGCCCTACGATCTCTACATCGTGGATATCAACATGCCCAAGCTGGACGGCTACGGCTTCCTGCGCCAGTTGCGCGGCGAGCCGCTGGTGCATGCACCAGCGATCATGATTTCCACCGAGTCCCAAGCCAATGACCGTGTCCTGGCCTATCGCGCCGGCGCCAACGACTATCTCGTCAAGCCGGTGACGCCTGCGCAATTGCTCATGCATGTGCGGCTGCTGGTGGGAGAGGGTGGCCAATGACTCTTCTGCGCGATCAATTCATTCTCGAGACCAGGGATCTACTGCAGGGCATCAGCGAAAAACTGATGCAGCTGGAAGACGCGCCCGAGCATGTCGAGCTGCTGGAATCCTTGTTCCGCATGGTCCATACGCTCAAGGGAAACAGCGGACTGTTCGACGTTCCTGAAATGACCCGGGTATTGCACGCCTGCGAGGATCTGATGGATGCGGTCAGGCGGCGGCAGGTCGCCTATTCGGAGGTGCTGGCTGATCGTCTGCTGGACGCCATGGATTTCGTGGCCATGCTCTGCGATGGGCTGGAAATGGAGGCAGAGCAGGCCGACCCGCATGCCCAGGAGGCCGTGCAGATCGCCAGCTCGCTGCGCCAGCTCATCGGCGAGCACGCGGGCGTGGAGAGCGCAGTGGGCGATCTCGCCAGGATCGGCGATGCGCAGGACCGTGGCGCGGCCATCGTTGCCGCCCCTGCCGCTGGGCAGGCGCTGCCTTTGCGGGCGATACCGGAGCCATTGCGCAGGCAAGCGTTTGCCCAGGCCCAGGCCGGCGGCGAGTTGCATTGGATCGCGTATCGCCCCAGCCGCGAATGCTTCTTCCAGGGCGACGACCCCTTCCACCGGGCCAGGGAAGTGCCCGGCTTCATCTGGGGGCGCATCGAGGCGCCTGCCGCCTGGCCGCCCCTGGCCGAGCTCAATGCCTATGACTGCGTGCTGCACTTCCAGATAGTGGCGGCGGCGTCGCAGGCAGAACTGATGGAGTATTTCCGCTATGTTCCCGATCAGGTGGAGCTGACCCAGCTTGCTGCGCAATGGCTGGCGCCGGCGCCTGAGTCTGCCGAGCGCGCAAGTGCGGGGGCGCACGCCGAGCCCGCCCAGGATCCCATTGACGCTGTGATGGCGGAGATATTTGCCATCCAGCGCCAGATCCTGCAATCCGAAGCGAACATGGGATGGCAGGATGGCCGCACCCAGGCGGTCGCCTCCACGCTGATGAACTGTTGTCGTTCCATCGGCAATCTCGAACTGATCGGCGAACTGGAAATCGCGCGCCAGCAGTCGCTGCAATTGCGCAGCTGCGATCCCTTGCTGGCCTGGCTCAACGCAAATCCGCTGCCGCTGCAACGTGGGCCAGTGGCATCAGTGGCATCCGTTGCATCTGCGGAGGCGGGGGCGGAGGCGGCGGAGGCCGTCGCCGTGGAGGTGCGACAGGAATCGTTGCCCCAGCCGGAAGCTCTGAGCCGGCAGGAGCCGCCGCAGGTGCAGCCGCCCGCGCCACCGCTGCGGGAGAGCCTGCCGGAAGAGTCCGGCAGAGCGGGGCGGCGAGCCGAGGAGAGCCTCTCCGGCAACAAGAGTGTCAAGGTCGAACAGGTCAAGATCGACCGGCTCATGAATCTCATCGGTGAGATGGTGGTCTCCAAGAATGCGCTGCCCTATCTGGCGCAGCGGGCCGAGGACCAATTCGGCGTGCGCGAACTGGCGCGTGAAATCAAGGCGCAGTACGCCGTGATCAATCGCATCGCAGAGGAGATGCAGGACGCCATCATGCAGGTGAGGATGATGCCGGTCTCGGTGGTGTTCCAGCGCTTTCCGCGCCTGGTCAGGGATATCTCGCGCAAGCTCGGCAAAGAGGTGCAGCTCGTTCTCGTCGGTGAAGAGACGGAAGCCGACAAGAACATCATCGAGGCCCTGGCCGATCCGCTCATCCATATCGTGCGCAACAGCCTGGACCATGGACTGGAAGGCCCCGAGCAGCGCCGCGCCAGCGGCAAGCCGGCGCTGGGCTCGCTGACGATCAGCGCCGCCCATGAGGGCGACCAGGTGGTCATCGTCATCGAGGATGACGGCAAGGGGATCGATCCGGCGCTGATCAAGCGCAAGGCCTACGAGAAAGGGCTCATCGACGAAGCGCAGCTGGAGCGCATCAGCGATCAGGACGCTGTGAACCTGGTGTTTTCCTCGGGATTCTCTACCGCCGAAGTGGTCTCCGATCTGTCCGGCCGCGGGGTCGGCATGGACGTGGTCCGCAACGCCGTGGAAAAGGTCAATGGCAGCCTCGCCTTGCATAGCGTGTCGGGCAAGGGCACGCGCCTGCAGATCTCGCTGCCGCTGTCGATGGCGGTCACCAAGGTGATGATCATCGAATCGGATGGACAGCTCTTTGGCGTGCCGATGGAGCATGTGATGGAGACGGTCCGGGTTCCGCGCAGTTCTCTCCATTTCGCCAACAGCAGCGCCAAGATGGTATTGCGCGGTCATATCCTCGGGCTCAAGGGCATCAACCAGATCCTGGGCATTGCCGCCGAACAGAAGACCAATGCCGATGGGGAAGTGGCGGTGCTGGTGTTGCGGGTGGGCGGGCAGTCCGTGGGGCTGGTCATCGATGATTTCCGCGAGACCGTGGATGTGATCCAGAAGCCGTTGCTGGGCATTCTCGGCGGCCTCTCGCTGTATTCCGGCTCGGCCCTGATGGGCGATGGCTCGGTGCTGATGGTCTTGAACACAAGGGAAATGTTCTGATGCCGATTGATTATGACGATGCGCTGCTGGTGTGCCGGGACCTGGTCTCCGGTGACGACGCCGAGGAACTGCTCGGCTGGCTGCAAGGGCGGCCGATAGCGAAGGTGGATCTGCGCGACTGCAGCCATCTCCACCCCGCCACGCTGCAGGTGCTGCTGGCTGCAGCGGTGCAGATTCAGGCGTGGCCGCAGGAGCCCTCCTTGCGCAGCTGGCTGGAACCGCTATGGCCGGCGTCGCCAACATGAGCGGATGACCGATCCGGAGCGGGGCCGGGGGCGCGCTCATGCGCGCTCATGCGCGGTCATGCGTATCGATGAAATGAAGCAGCTCTATTTTCAGACTCAGAACCAGAATCAGAATCACAAGGGGAAATGCAATGGCCACATCCAAATCTATCTTCCTGGTCGATGACTCGGCCACCATGCTCATGAGCGTGCGCAGTCATCTGGAGATGGCGGGCTTCGCCGTCGATACCGCCGAAGACGGCGTCAAGGCGCTCAAGAAGATGCAGGCCGGATACAAGCCCGACCTGCTCATCACCGACATCAACATGCCCAACATGGATGGCCTGGAGCTCATTCGCAATGTGCGCGCCTTGCCAGGCTTTCGTTTCATTCCCATCCTCACGCTGACTACCGAAAGCCAGTCGGGCAAGCGCGACGAAGGCAAGAAAGCCGGCGCTACCGGTTGGCTGGTCAAGCCTGTGGGTGGGGCTGATCTGTTGAAGATCGTGCGCCAGGTCCTTCCCGGTGTGTAAGCCCAGCTGGTATGTCGTACCTCGATCGAGATTGCAAAGCCCATGAACGTTAAAGAAAGATCCGGCAGTTGGCGCCGCATTGTCCAGATGCTGCCACGCAGTGAAAGTCGTTGCCTGGTCGCGACGATGGCGTTGGCGTTGCTGGTGCTGCTGTTGCATTTTGCGGTGGATTCCGAGAGCGGGATCGTGGCGCTGCTGGTGGCCGCCTCTGTCGTGGTGGGCAGCAACCTGGGGCTGTACTGGTGGCTGCGGCGCTTGTCGGCGGGCAAGGACGTTGCCTTCGGCAAGGTGGTGGACCAGCATCTGGTGCTGGAGCAGGAGATGGGTGCGCGCCTGGCCGAGGCCGTGGGCGATACCGAGTTTGCGGCCATCGCGCTGGTCAAGCAGGTCAGGGAGATCCACGAGGCGGCTGCCGCGCTGGTGCGGTATCTGGATCAGTCCAGCTTGCAGTCGGCCGCATTGGAGCGGGAAATCGACGGCGGCATGGAGAAGATTTCTTCCATCAGCACCTTCATCCGCGAGCTGCCTGATCGCATCAGGCAAGACATGGACGCCATCCATGAGGCTTCCAGGGAAATACAGGAGCTGGGCAAGCTGGTGTCGATGATCAAGCAGATCGGTCGGCAGACCGAACTGCTGGCCCTGAATGCCGCCATCGAGGCTGCCCGTGCAGGCGATGCGGGGCGCGGCTTCGCTGTCGTGGCGGCCGAGGTGCGCAATCTCGCCATCAGTGCGACGCAGGCGGCCAACGTCATCGATGAGGGCTTGAAGAAGGCGCAGCAGAAGGTGGATACGGGACTGCAATTCAGGTTTCTCGACGAATCGGCCCAGCAACTGAGCGAGGCCGCCATGCTGGCCGAGTCGACCCAGCTGCTGCGCCAGCGCTATGAAGAGGTGCGGCAGTTCTACAAGAGCGCCTTTTCCGTGGTGTCGTCCCACGATGCCCAGCTGGCCAGCGATCTGGGTGAGATCCTGGGCGAGATACAGTTCCAGGACATCGTGCGCCAGAGGATAGAGCGGCTGCGGGAGGCGGGCGAACAGCGCGATACGCTGTTCAGGGAGATGGCGCAAGAGAGGGATGCTCCCGACATGGGAGCGCTGGCCGTGGCCGAAAAGCTCCGTCAGGTGATCCAGGATTATCTGGTCAAGGAATCTGGCCATTCCAGGATGACGCCGCAGGAAGGCGAGGGCGGCAGTGATCTTCCCAAGTTCGAGTTTTTCTGAATGCGCGCCATGGCGCGGGTAGCCCGGCGGACAGGCCGGCAGGGCTGCACCAGTTTGCCCCACGGTCGCAGCTGTTGCCATGGATGCTTTGTTAGCGGATGAATCTTCAGGAGAGGAAGCCATGAATCAGGATGTGCTTCGAGACATTTCGGAAAAATACTGCGGCTTGTTGCGCGCATTTCTCCTCTCCCCCGAGGGCAACGCCGCAAGCGAGCAACTTCAGCTCGCCCATCATCTGGGTGGCAGCCTGGTGATGGGCAGGATCGCTCCTGCCGAACTGCTCGGCATTCATCAGGCGGCCGTGGAGAGCCTGGCCAACTGCTGTCCCGCTCTGCAGCTCGCGCAGATCGGCGCTCGACTCAATATGCCGCTGGTGACGATGTACCAGGCCTATGAGAGCGCGTTCCGGGAGCGGATCGCCGTGCGCTATCAGGATCTTGCGGCGTCGTTCTTCTGCGCCTCCGGTGAGCAGGAGCTGATCGCCCGCCAGATCGGCGACGTCTTCAATGACTTCAATACCCACCTGGGCAGCATCATCGGTTTTGCCGAGATGGTGGAGGACGAGCTTTCCCGCAAATCTTCCGGCCAGCAGAGCCTGCATCTGCTGATGCAGAACCTGACGGCCTTGCTCAAGGCCGAGCACGCCATCCAGCAACGCATCCGCAGCAGCGAACGGCAGTTCCGTACCTTGGTCGACAACTCGCCCGACGTGATCCTGCGCTACGACATGGAGGGGCGGTGCGTGTTCGCCAATCCAGCCTTCACCCGCGAGACCGGGCTGATGGCCGACCAGGACATCAATACCATCCTCGATCGTTCGGCCAACCGCAGATGGGATGATGAGTCGTGCAGCTTCGGTGAGCGGGTCAGGCAAGTCGCCGCCACCGGCGTTGCCGATGTGGTGGTGCTGGAATGGCGCCATCCGCAGGGGCACCTGGTCTCCCACGAGATGCATATCGTTCCTGAATATGACGCCGATGAACAGATCTTCGGCACCTTGGCCATCGGGCGGGACGTCACGCGGCGCAAGGAAGTCGAATTCAAGTTGCGCCACCAGGCCAACTATGACCCGCTCTCGGGACTGCCCAACCGGCGCCTGCTCGGCGACATGCTGCAGCGGGAGGTCGCCAGCGCCAAGAAGCATGCTTACCCGTTGGCAGTGGTGTTCATCGATCTGGACCGCTTCAAGGACGTCAACGACAGCCTGGGACATTCGGTGGGCGATCAACTGCTGGTGGTGGCCGCCCAACGCGTGCGCGCCAGTGTGCGCGAGCACGACCTGGTGGCGCGCCTGGCCGGCGACGAATTCGTCGCTGTGCTGCCCAGGCTGGAAGCCTCGGCGGCGCTCACGCGTATCGGCGACGATATCGTGGCCGCGCTGGCCGAACCCTTCCAGTTGGGGGAACACAGGGTGCGTATTTCGGCCAGTGTCGGCATCGCCATCTATCCACACGATGCAGACACCGTCACCACGCTCATTGGCTGCGCCGACCAGGCGATGTTCGCCGCCAAAGGGGGCGGTCGCAACGGCCTGGCCTTCTTTACCGAAGACATGCGGGAGAAAAGCTTCGAGCGTCGACGCTTGCTCAACGACTTGTATGACGCGCTTCAGGAAGGGCAATTCGAATTGCATTTCCAGCCAGCGCTGGAACTGCAATCCGGGGTCATCCACAAGGCCGAGGCGCTGGTGCGATGGCGGCATCCCGCCTTCGGCATGATCTCCCCGGATCGCTTCATTCCGCTGGCCGAAGAGAGCGGGCTGATCTTCGATCTGGGGCGCTGGATACTGCAGGAGGCGGCGCGGGTGTCGGTGCGCTGGAACGCCCAGGGGACATCGCCTTTTCGCAAGCAGATCAGCGTCAATCTGTCACCGGTCCAGTTCCTCAATGGCCATTACGACGCCATCGTGATGGACCAACTCTCCCTGCAGGGATGCCAGCCCGGCCTCATTGCCATCGAGATTACCGAAGGGCTGCTGTTAGACGACAGCGAGGCGGTCCGCTCCCAGCTCAACAACCTGCGGGCGGCCGGCATCCAGGTGGCGCTGGATGATTTCGGCACCGGCTATTCGGCCATGTCCTACCTCAAGAAATTCAGCATGGACTACCTCAAGATCGATCGCTCCTTCGTGCAGGACATGGTCGATGCCGATAGCAACAAGGCCATCGTCGAAGCCATTATCGTCATGGCCCATCGGCTGGGCATGAAGGTCATTGCGGAGGGCGTGGAGACCATGGTGCAAGCCCAGTTGCTCAGGGACGCCGGATGCGAGTACGTGCAAGGCTATCTGTACTCGCGGCCCTTGCCGGAGGATGACTTCCTCAACTTCGCCGCCTCCGCTCATAGCCCCGCCGACGCGGCTGCGGCGCGTTGACGTAGCGCGTTGATGCAGCGCGTTCGTCGCTGCCTTCCGTTTCCTTTCCAGCGTCCTCTCGGCCTGCTTTTCCATCAGGAAAGCCAGGGCGGATCGGCCATACGTGGTCAGATCAATGGGCAAATGAAAATGAGAACCATCACACCGTGATGCAAAAGAGACAAGGGACGAATATCTCTTGGCTGGTAAGACCATTATGTGAGTAAATAATCTAAATATGCAAAAAATCCAAATTCAAAAATCACAAATTATTAATAATGTTTTATTTGTAGTGGTTTTTGTGCTCGCATCGATCCACGGAGGGTAAATGAAGGTCTTGTCGGAAATGAAAATAGGGGTGAAGTTGAGCCTGGGCTTTGCCAGTCAGCTGTTGCTGCTGCTGGCGCTGGTCGCGGCCGCCATGCTGGGGATCAACTCCTTGCGCGAGACCATCGTCTACGCCAACAAGCTCAAGAACGAACAGCTCGAGCCGCTTTATCTCGCCCGCGAAGCGCTGGACCAGACCGGGATCGCCGCGCGCAATGCCTACGTCTTCGTCAGTGATGCCGATGCAAAAAACGAGCTGAACATTGTCGACGAGCAGAAGGCCATCTATCTGCAGCAACTGCAATTGCTGGAGCCGCGCCTGGCTGATCGGGCCGGTTTTGCCGCCGTCCGCGAGGGGCTGCTGCAAATGGCTGAGGAACTCAAGCGTCCACGCAGGTATCGCGACAGCGGCGCCATGGAAGCCTATCGCGATTTCCTCGTCAACGAATGCAGCCCCTTGCGCCGCAAGATCGTGGCCAACATCAACCAGCTGATCGATCAGATCTCGGCCGAAAGCACCACCGCGGGCGATACTGCCGAGAATGCGGCAAAGCAGGCGCTGTTGTTCATTTCCCTGCTGGCGGGGCTGGCCCTCCTGATTGCGGTGGTCATCGCCTTCTTCATCACCCGCAGCCTGCTGCGCCAGCTGGGCGGCGAGCCCGCCTATGCCATGGGCATCGCCCAGCGCATCGCCCATGGGGACCTGGCCGTGGATGTGGTGACCCGCAGCCATGACCAGAGCAGTCTTTTGTATGCGATCAAGATGATGCGCGACAGCCTGTCCCGCATCGTCGCCCAGGTGCGGCAGGGGACCGACTCGATTGAACGGGCCTGTTCCGAAATCTCCAGCGGCAATGCCGATCTTTCTGGCCGTACCGAGCGGCAGGCCAGTTCGCTGGAAGAGACTGCCAGCGCCATGGAACAGATCACCTCGGCGGTGCGCCAGAGCGCCGATAACGCCATCCAGGCCAACCAGCTGGCTGGATCGGCGTCCAGCATTGCGCTCAAGGGGGGACAGATGATGGGCGATGTGGTGGCGACGATGGAAGACATCCATCACTCTTCGGTGAAGATCGTCGACATCATCAGCGTGATCGACGGGATCGCTTTCCAGACCAATATCCTTGCGCTCAATGCGGCCGTGGAAGCGGCGCGCGCTGGCGAGGGCGGACGTGGTTTCGCGGTGGTGGCCTCGGAGGTGCGCACGCTGGCGCAGCGCAGCGCCGCCGCCGCCAAGGAGATCAAGGAGCTCATCAGCGCCTCTGTGGCCAAGGTCGAGAGTGGCAGCGGCCTAGTGAAGGGGGCGGGCGAAACGATGGGGGAACTGGTGGGCAGCGTCCAGAATGTCTCCAAGGTCATCGCCGAGATCACCGCCTCCAGTCGCGAGCAGAGCACCGGGATCGAGCAGGTCAATGACGCCATCTCGCACATGGACGAAGTCACCCAGCAGAATTCGGCCTTGGTCGAACAGTCCGCCGCGGCGGCCGAGGCGCTCACGGCGCAGGCGCAATCGCTGGCGCGGCTGGTCTCGACGTTCAAGGTCGCGCCCGACGCGCTGGCATTGAGGTAGTGACGTGTTGCTGGAGAAAGAGGACAACACGGAGGTGGAAGCCGCCGTACGGCAGGAAAGCCAGCGGCTGGCGCAACTGCACGGCTATTGCGCGCTCGATACGCCGCCGGACAAGTTATGTGATCAGGTGACGCAACTGGCGTGCTCGATGTTCGATGTGGAGATCGCCCTGGTAGCGCTGGTCGATGAGCACAGGCAGTGGTTCAAATCCCGGGTTGGGCTGGAGGTGAGCGAGACCCCACGCGCGGATTCGTTCTGCAATCATGCCATCCAGACCCGTCATGGCATGGTGGTGACCGATGCCCTGCAGGATGCGCGTTTTTCCCGCCATGCGCTGGTGACTGGCGCACCTTTCATTCGCTTCTATGCTGGGGCGCCGCTGGTGACGCCGCAGGGGCTGTCGCTGGGCACCCTGTGCATCATCGATTCGCGACCACGTCCGGATTTCGGTGCGAGCCAGTTCGCGCAGCTCAATCAATTGGCTGCCATTGTCATGGAGCGTCTGGAACAGCTGCGCAACCGCGGTTACATCGATCACGTGACCGCGTTGCCCAACCGCGCCCGCCTCATGGAGGTGCTGCGTGTGCGCGGACATGCGCGCCCCGGCGCCAGCGGGGCGGATGCAGCGGTCGCCGTGGACATCTGCCCGCGCGAATATCTCTTCGACATGGTCAAGGCCCTGGGGTGGGACTATGCCGAAGGTTTCCTGATGGAGGTCAGTCGCACGCTGCGGCGGGTGCTGGGCACGCTGCCGCTCTATCGGGTGACCACCACCACCTTTGTCTATCTGGACGAAACTGCCCCTGCGCAGCGCCGGCGGCGTATTGCCGACATCGAGCAGCGCTTCACGCCGGCGCTGGAATTCCAGGGCATTCCGCACCTGCTGGATATCGCCATTGGCGTGCTGCCGATGGAGGAGGACGTCAGCGGCGGCGATGTGGTGCGCTCGTTGCTCACGGTCATCGATGTCAGTCGGGAAGAGGGCGTCTCGCCGCGCCTCTTCGAATCGGTGCACGCGGAAAAGCAGCGCTACGCCTTCTGGCTGCTGGCGGCCTTGCCGATGGCGCTCACTACGCCCGATGAGCTGGTCCTGCATTTCCAGCCCAAGGTACGGCTGCGCGATGGCGCCTGCGTGGGCGTGGAGGCGCTGATCCGCTGGCATCATCCTATCCACGGCAACATCCCGCCGGATGTCTTCATTCCGCTGGCCGAGAAGACGGGGCAGATCCGCCAGGTGACCGCCTGGGTGTTGCGCCAGGTAGTGGCGCAAGTGGCGCGGTGGTTGAAGTCTGGGAGGGCGCTGCCCGTGGCGTTCAATGCCTCGGCCCGGGATTTCGATTCGGATGAACTGCGCGAACTGCTTGCCCAGCAGTTGAAGCTGCACAAGGTGCCACCGGCATTGATCGAGATCGAGTTCACCGAGCATGCCATGGCCAATCATCCCCAGCAGGTGCGTCAGCGCGTGCAGGCTCTGCGCGAACTGGGCGTGAAGGTGGCCATCGACGATTTCGGCGCCGGGTTCAGCAATCTCTCCTACCTCAAGAACATTCCGGCCGACACCATGAAGATCGACCGTTCTTTCATCCATCGCCTGCTCGATGATGAGGCGGACCAGTTGATCGTGCCGTCCATCCTGCACCTGGCGCACAACCTTGGCTTCAGTGTCGTCGCCGAAGGCCTGGAGAGCGAACGGACCGCTACGCTCCTGCGCCACCTGGGATGTGATTATGGGCAAGGCTATGCCATTGCCCGACCGATGCCGTTGGCGGAACTGGAGGCCTGGCTGGAGAGGCGTGGATGAGTCCACGGGGCGTGGACGGGGTGCTAGTGCTGCTGCAGTTCCATGAGCTGCAGCGCCATCATGTCCGTGGCCAGGGCCGCCAGCTCTTGCAAGGCGCGTCTTTCCTGGGAGCGCAGCAGGCGGGCTTCGGTATCGATGATGCACAGCGAGCCGAAGGCCTTGCCCTGGTACATCAGCGGCACCGCGGCATAGAAGCGGATGAAGGGCGCCGAGGTGACCATGGGATTATTGGCAAAGCGCGCATCCTTGCTGGCGTCGGCCACGGTGAACACATCCTCATCCATGTCGGCGTAGTTGCAGAACGCCCACGAGCGCGGCGTAGCGGCGATGTTCAGTCCATGGGCGGCGTGGAAGATCTGCAGCTCGGCAGTCTGGAAGGTGACCAGGGCAATGGGCACTTCCAGCAATTCGCTGGCGAGCCAGGTCAGCCGATGAAAGCGTGCTTCGGCCTGCGTGCCGGTCTTGGCTTGCGCCATCAGGGGCGCCTGCCGGGCCTCGTCCGTGCTGGCGGCCTCGGGCGTCTGCGCCACGGCAGCCGGCTGGACCGCAGCCGGTCCGGATTGTTTTGCGCCGTTGTGGCCAAGCAAGCTCATGACCGAGCTCAGCCGCGTCCGCCGGTGACCGCCGGGTGTCTTCCATGAGGCCAACATGCCAGTTTCCATCCACATCTGGGCGGTCGTGATCGACACCCCCAGCATTCTGGCGGCCTCCCGGGAAGTCATTGCGGGGTCGCTGGGCGGTGCGTCGCTTTCGTGAGATCTGGCGGCGCGTCCCATTTGATTGATCCTATAAAAGTATGGCTGTAGGTGAGGTCGGTCGTGTATTTCTCATATTTAACATCTTAGGGCGCAGTCAAGGGCAAATAAAGCAATTTGCTTGATATATTTCATTTTTCGCTCATATTGATATGCGGAAAATATGAAATAGCGCTAGCGCTAGGCGCGCCGAAACGCTGAGTCTCCTGCGTCCGATGCGGGCAAATCATTTCTAATCGGAAATTTTTTGCCATATCTGGCCGCCCGTTCGTGCTAAGGTGGCATTGTAGTCTTCAATCCCGGGTGCTGTCTTACCTATGCCCCTTTTCTATTTTGGCATTAATTTGCATTAAATTGTGCCGTAGGGTGGGAATTTAATATCGTCCGGCGAGACATTTTCTGCCGGGACGCGGGATGTGAACTTGCTGGCGTGGTCCGGCGACGACATTTTCCCCGCGATCCAATGCAAATCAATAAGGAAGTGAAGTGCCGAAAGAGGTCAAGAGTCCGTGCATTTCCGAGTGCAAGCTCAAGCACGAGGTCTGTACCGGTTGCGGGCGCACCCGGGACGAAATCAAGGAATGGAAGGGCATGAAGCGGCGCGACCGGCTCGAAACGGTGCAACTGGCTGCCAGGCGGCTCAAGGCGCTGAAGAAGAAGTGAGCGCGGGCAGGGTGGGGCGGGGCTTGCCCGCAAGAAAAGTCCAACTGGTATAAACTGTGAAGCCCCAGGAGGTCGCAGAACCTCCTTCTCCTTCATTTCCTTCATTGCGCCATCTGTTGCCTACCGTGCGACCTTCGCTGCTCATTCCGCTCATCGTCGGCTGTGCGCTGTTCATGGAAAACATGGACGCCACCGTGCTGGCCACTTCGCTGCCCGCGCTGGCACGCGACCTCCATCAAGATCCGATCACCCTCAAGCTGGCCATGACCGCCTATGTGGCGGCGCTGGGCGTGTTCATCCCGATCTCGGGATGGATGGCCGACAAGCTGGGCGCGCGCAAGGTCTTCAGTGCGGCCATGATCGTCTTCATGACCGGCTCCATCCTCTGCGCAGTCTCGGGTTCGCTGGTGACCTTCGTGGCGGCGCGCTTCCTGCAGGGCATCGGTGGGGCCATGATGGTGCCGGTGGGGCGGGTCATCATTGCCCGCTCGGTGGACAAGTCCGAACTGGTGAAGGCGGTCAGCTACCTGACCTTGCCGGCCTTGCTGGGGCCGGTGGTGGGGCCGCTGCTGGGCGGTTTCATCACTACCTATTTTCACTGGCGCTGGGTGTTCCTGATCAATATTCCGTTCTGCTTCCTGGGCCTGTACCTGGCGCGCCGCTTCATCCAGAACTTCAAGGAAGACAATCCCGCCCCGCTGGATGTGAAGGGTTTTGTCCTCACCTCGGTGGGCGCGGCCATGATCATGCTGGGCCTGTCGCTCTTTGGCAGCCATCTGGTGGATGGCGCCACGCCGGTGGCCATGTGCTCCATCGGCGCCATTGCGTTGGTGATGTACTACCGCCACTCCACCCAGATCGAGTTCCCGCTGCTGGACTTCCGTCTCTTGCGCATCCCCACGCTGCACGCCAGCGTGGTGGGCGGTTCGCTCTTTCGCATCGGCCTGGGCGCGGTGCCGTTCCTGCTGCCGCTGGCCCTGCAGGAAGGCCTGGGGATGACGGCGTTCCAGGCCGGCAGCATCACCTGCGCCTCGGCCTTCGGTTCGCTCTTCATCCGTCTGTTGGCCGGCCGGGTGCTGCGCCGCTATGGCTTTCGCACGGTGCTCATGGTCAATGCGGTCTTCGCCGGCATCGCGCTGGCGGCCTACGGGATCTTCAGTATCCATACGCCTTATCTGCTGATCGTGTCCATCGTGCTCATGGGCGGGGTCTTCCCGGCGCTGCAGTTCACCTGCCTGAATTCGATCGCCTATGCCGATATCGACAGCCGCGACGCCGGCCGCGTCACCAGCCTGGCCAGCGTGATCCAGCAGCTGTCGCTGGGCCTGGGCGTGACGGTGGCCGGGATCGTGCTGCAACTGTCGAATCACCTGCAGGGCCATGCCACCATCGTCGAAGCCGATTTCTGGCCAGCCTTCCTGGTCATCGGGCTGTTCTCGGTGGCGTCGGTACCCATCAGCGGCAAGCTGCCGCATAACGCCGGGCTGGAGCTCTCGCGCGGCAAATGAGGCCGTGTGGCTGAGCCGGGCTGTTATCATCCCGGCATCCTGCAACGATGGAGTCCGTGATGTCCTTTCCTGTTTCTTCCCTGCGCCGCATGGTGGCGGCCAGCTTCTTGCTGGCTTCCTGCGGCGCGTTGGCCTTTTCCCTGTCCGACCTGAGCAACCAGGACGCTACCGCCGGCTTGAAGGCCGCGCTGGAGAAGGGCGCCAGCAGTGCCGTGGCCAACCTGGGCCGGCAGAATGGCTTCCTCAACAACGACAAGGTCAAGATCCACCTGCCCGGCGCGCTGGAGCAGGCCATGCCCATCCTGCGCATGACCGGCATGGGCAGCCAGGTCGATGGCCTGGTGGCCGACATGAACCACGCCGCCGAGGCCGCCGTGCCGCTGGCCAAGCCGCTGCTGGTCAACGCGGTCAAATCGATGTCGGTGACCGATGCCAAGAACATCCTGGCTGGGGGCGACACCTCGGTGACCGATTTCTTCCGCCAGAAGACCTCGGCGGAGCTGGCCGTGAAGTTCCTGCCCATCGTCAGGCAGATCACCGACAAGAACGGCCTGTCGGCCCGCTATAACGCCGTGATGGGGCAGGCCAGCAAGACCGGCCTGGTCAGCAGCGAGCAGAGCACCGTCGAAGGCTATGTGACCCAGCGCGCCCTGGATGGCCTCTTCCTCATGATCGGCGAAGAGGAAAAGGCGATCCGCAAGGACCCGGTGGGCAGCGGCAGCGCCATCATCGGCAAGGTCTTTGGCGCCATGCGCTGACAGCTGATCCGTTCTGGCGCACTCCGCCTTCTGAAAAAATCGTCGGTCCAGGCATGGACCGGCGATTTTTTTTTGCCCTGTTGCTCGACGGTAAAGCTCGGCCGGAGCCGCATGGGGTAAGGGATAGCGCCGCGCTGGCGGTTTTCACAATGAACGCTTTTAGCTACACTTTGAGCCCCGTTGGGAACTTTTAAAAGTGCTTCAGATCTGTAAGTTATCGATTTAGATTGCTACATTGCTGGACAGTATTAAGCGATTGCATTAAACTATCGTTTGTCTTCGCGACATTACTTGTTCAACAACGACTCTCAGCAGTGTCCGATCCGCGCTTGTGCGGGTTGTCCAAATTTCCGGCTGGCAGCGTGAACGCCCTCCCGTTCTCCACGGTGACCCGTTCCCATCCCTGTCCGGTATGCACTATGCCGAAGCTGGCTTCATCGCTTCGGTTTCATCGCTGCCCTTGCAGCTTTCGGTTCGCATCCAAACGATACGCCCAGGTGGGCAGCGAACCCTTAAAACTTGATCCCAGAAACCCGTCGTCGCGGCGTCATGTCGTGCCGGCTATACCAACAGGGGGTAACATGACACGTGTTCGTCACGTCTTCGCCGGCGCGCTCGGTTTTGCGCTGGTCCTTGCAGGCCTGGTCTGGTGGATCGGTCCGGATGTCATCCAGAAGTATCGCGGTGACCTGATCTACTACACCGGCAAGCATCTGGAGCTGGTCTTCACTTCCATGCTGCTGGCGCTGGCCACCGGCATTCCGGCCGGTATTGCGCTGTCCCGTCCGGGCGCGCAGCGCAGTGCAGAAAAATTCATCCAGATCTTCAACATCGGCAACACCATCCCTTCCATCGCCGTGCTGGCGCTGGCGCTGGCCTTCTTCGGCATCGGCAATGGCCCCACCATCCTGGCGCTGTGGCTGGCTTCGCTGCTGCCCATCGTGCGCAATACCTACGAGGGTCTGAAGAACGTGCCGGCGGCGATGAAAGAGGCGGCCCGCGGCATCGGCATGAAGCCGCACCAGATCCTGCTGCGGGTGGAATTGCCCAATGCGCTGCCCATCATCGTCGGTGGCGTGCGTACGGCGCTGGCAATCAATGTGGGGACGGCGCCGCTGTCGATGCTCATCGGCGGCGAGAGCCTGGGGGGATTGATCTTCCCCGGCATCTACCTGAACAACCACGGCCAGCTGCTGCTGGGCGCGGCGGCCACGGCGCTGCTGGCGCTGGTGCTGGACGCACTGGTGACGGCGCTGTCGGGTTTCTACCTGGCCCGTCGCGGGCTGCGTACCTGATTCCGCAGATTCCATTTCCATCACAAGAACGACCGCACGCCGACTTCATCCACGGCATAGCGGTAGAGAGGAAAGCATGACAAAGAAGACCATCGCAACCTATGCTCTGTGCGCCCTGGCGCTGGGCCTTGCCCTGTTGGGCGCGGCCCCGGCTCGCGCTCAGGCGCAGCACCTGGTCATCGGCGGCAAGAACTTCACTGAGCAATTGCTGCTCTCGGACATGACCGCCCAGTACCTGCGCGCCAAGGGCTATGACACCGAACTGAAGAACGGCCTGGGCACCACCCTGATGCGCTCGGCGCTCGAAAGCGGGCAGCTCGACATCGTCTGGGACTACACCGGTACCGCCCTGATCGTCTACAACCACATCGAGGACAAGCTCGACCCCGACCAGATCTACCAGAAGGTCAAGGAGCTGGACGCGCCGCGCGGCCTGACCTGGCTGAACCAGTCCGAGCTGAACAACACCTATGCCTTCGCCATGCCACGCGCACTGGCCGACAAGTACAACATCCACTCGCTGCAAGACCTGGCCAAGCGCATCAACGAAGATGACAAGGAAGGCGGCCAACCGCACCTCATGGGCGTGGACTACGAGTTCGCCTCGCGCCCTGACGGCCTGGGACCGATGCAGCAACTGTATGGCTTCAAGCTCGATCGCAGCGAGGTCAAGCAGATGGACCCGGGACTGGTCTACACGGCGCTGAAGAATGAACAATTGTTCGTCGGCCTGACCTACGCTTCGGATGGCCGCATCAAGGGCTTCGACCTGCAACTGCTGGAGGACGACAAGGGCTACTTCGCCGCCTACAAGGCCACCCCGGTGGTGCGCCAGGAGATCCTGGCCAAGCATCCCAAGCTGGCCGAACAACTCAACGAGCTGGCCGCCAAGATCGACACCGCCACCATGACGGAGTTGAACAAGCGCGTCGACATTGATCAGGAGCCGGTCGCCAAGGTGGCCGCCGACTTCCTCAAGCAAGCCGGCCTGATCTGAGGAGGGACCATGAACATCTTCCAATACCTGCAATCGGACTGGCCCAACATCCTTGAACTGACGCTGCAGCACCTGAAGCTGGTGGGCATCGCGGTGAGCCTGGCCATCGCCATCGGTGTGCCGCTGGGCATCCTGATCGTGCGCGTGCGCTGGCTGGCCGGCCCGCTCATGGGGCTGGCCACCATCGTGCTGACGCTGCCCTCGATTGCCCTGTTCGGCCTGATGATCCCGCTGTTCTCGAAATTCGGCGCGGGCATCGGCCCCTTGCCCGCCATTACCGCCGTGTTCCTGTATTCGCTGTTGCCGATCATGCGCAACACCTATCTGGCGCTGGAAAACATCGAAGCCGGCATCAAGGAAGCCGGCATCGGCATCGGCATGACCTTCTGGCAGCGCCTGCGCATGGTGGACCTGCCGCTGGCCGTGCCGGTGATCCTGGGCGGGGTGCGTACGGCCGTGGTGATGAACATCGGCGTGATGGCCATTGCGGCCATCATCGGCGCTGGCGGCCTGGGCGTGCTGATCCTGCACGCCATCAGCCAGAGCAATATGCAAAAACTCGTGGTGGGCGCGGTGATGATCAGCGTGCTGGCCATCATCGCGGACACCCTGCTGCAACGTCTGCAGAAAATCCTGACACCGAAAGGAGTACAAAAATGATAGCACTGGACCAACTGAGCAAGACCTACACCCAAAAGGACGGCACTCAGGTCAAGGCGGTGGACGCCGTCAGCCTGAAGGTGGCCGAAGGCGAGATCTGCGTCTTCCTCGGCCCCTCCGGATGCGGCAAGACCACCACCCTGAAGATGATCAATCGTCTGATCAACCCGACCTCCGGTCGCGTGCTGTTGAACGGTCAGGACACCTCGGGCATCGATGAAGTGGAACTGCGCCGCCATATCGGCTACGTGATCCAGCAGATCGGTCTGTTCCCCAACATGACCATCGAAGAAAACATCACCATCGTCCCGCGCCTGTTGGGCTGGGACAAGAAGCGCTGCCAGGAGCGCGCCACCGAGCTCATGGCCATGGTGGCGCTGGACCCGAAGAAGTTCTTGAAGCGCTATCCGCGTGAACTGTCCGGCGGCCAGCAACAGCGTATCGGGGTCATCCGCGCGCTCGCTGCAGATGCGCCGGTGCTGCTGATGGACGAACCCTTCGGCGCGGTCGATCCGATCAATCGCGAATCGATCCAGAACGAGTTCTTCCAGATGCAGCGCCAGCTGAACAAGACCGTCATCATGGTCAGCCACGACATCGACGAAGCCATCAAGCTGGGCGACAAGGTAGCCGTCTTCCGTGCCGGCAAGCTGGTGCAGTTCGACAATCCGGATACCTTGCTAGCCCGTCCCAAGGATGATTTCGTCAGCGCCTTCGTGGGCCAGGATCACACCTTGAAGCGTCTGCTGCTGGTGCGCGCTGGCGAAGCCGCGACCACGCCGCCTACGGCCCATCCGGATGTCTCCTGTGACCAGGCCCTGGCGCTGATGGATGACCAGGATTCGCGCTATCTCACCATCATCGATGCCGACAACCGCGCGCTGGGTTATCTCACCCGCCGCGATGTGCGCGGCAGTACCGGGGTGGCCGAGGACAAGGTGCGTCCGTTCACCATGAATGCCGATCCGGATGAGAACCTGCGCGTGGTGCTCTCCAAGATGTACAAGCACAGCACCAGCTGGATGCCGGTCATCGCCAACGACGGCAGTTACGTGGGTGAAGTCACGCAGGATTCCATCGCCAGCTATCTCAGCTCGGGCAAGTCGCGCGGGATGGCGATGGCGGCTTGATCATCGGCCATCGGCCATCGGCAAGCCGATGGGAAGCACAGCAAGGGCAATGCATAGGCATTGCCCTTTTTCATTGTGCGTGCTTGAGGTCGTCCAGGAAGGCCGCCACGATGGGCTCCCTGGCGCGGCTGCGATGGGTCACCACGCTGATGCCCACGTCATAGGCCAGCTTGGCCCGGTTCAGCGCCCGCATCTGGCCGCGCGCCTCGTACTGGCGGCCCATTTCCTCGGGCAGATAGCCCAGGTGCTGGCCGGAGAGGATGAGGATGGACATGGCTTCCATGTTGCCGGTCACGGCCATGATGTTGCGCTGTTGCAGCGGCAGGTGTTCGGGTGGCACCGGATAGTCGCGCCAGGCCCAGGCGTAGTCTGCGGCCTGCTCCGGCTCGATCTCGCCGGGCTGGTCGAATAGCGGATGGGGTGGGGCGCAATAGGCTAGCTGGCGCTCCAGCATCAGGGGGGTGTAGTGCAAGGCTGTGACGCGCCGCCAGAAGTAACCGAGGGCGACCTGGATGGCGCCATTGAGGAGCATCTCTTCCAGTTCGCCGGGCGTGCGCACCAGCAGCTCCAGGCGCACCGCCTCGTCGCGCTGGCGGAAGCGGCGGATCACCTCGGCCAGGCGGTGGTTATGCTGCGCCGGAGTATGGCCCATCAGGCCGATGGCGAGGGTGCCGACCAGGCGCTTGTCGAGGTTGCGCGCCTGCATGCCGAATTCGTCGAGCGCATCCATCATGCGCCTTGCCGCGTCGGCAAACTTTTCTCCCTTGGCCGTCAGCCTGAAGCCGGCCCGGCCACGCTCGCAGAGGCGATATCCGAGTCGGGTCTCCAGCGAATTCAACTGTGTACTGATGGTGGACTGGCCCACGTTGAGCCGGGCCTGGGCAGCCGAGACGCCGTGCGAATCGACCACGGCCAGGAAGACGCGGATCAGGCGCAGGTCCAGATCAAAGATGTTGGTGAGCATGATGGAGAGGGGATGGGCGTTCCTGTGATTTTACATCGATAAAAATCGATGTAAGTGACGCAACATCGCTATATTTCACTGCTGCAAGCCTCGCTAGAATCGATCCCATCTCAGCCGAACTGCAAGGATGAATATCGATGGAACACGCACTTTACCAACCTCTCGGGGGCAACGTGATGCCCCGTTTTGGCGGCATCGCCACCATGATGCGATTGCCGCATGTGGAAGATCCGGCCGGGCTGGATGTGGGTTTTGTCGGCGTGCCGCTGGACATCGGCACCTCCAACCGTTCCGGTACGCGCTTCGGGCCACGCCAGATCCGCACGGAATCCGTGCTGCTGCGCCCCTACAACATGGCCACCCGCGCCGCGCCTTTCGATTCGCTGAAGGTGGCTGACCTGGGCGACGTGGCCTTGAATCCGTACAGCCTGCTGGATTCGGTGCGCATGATCGAAGAGGCCTATGACCGCATCTACGCCACCGGCTGCAAGACCATCAGCCTGGGCGGCGACCACACCCTGACACTCCCCATCCTGCGCGCCCTGGCGCGCTATCGCGGCCCGGTAGGGCTGATCCATGTGGATGCCCATGCCGACGTCAACGACACCATGAACGGCGAGAAGATCGCCCACGGCACACCGTTCCGCCGCGCCTTCGAGGAGGGCTTGCTGGACCCGCAGCGGGTGGTGCAGATCGGTTTGCGCGGCACCGGCTATCATGCCGATGACTTCGACTGGTGCCGCGCCCAGGGTTTTCGCGTGGTGCAGGCCGAAGAATGCTGGCATCGTTCGCTGGCGCCGTTGATGGAAGAGGTGCGCGCGCAGATGGGCGATGGCCCGGTCTACCTGACCTTTGATATCGACGGCTTGGACCCCGCCTTTGCACCCGGCACCGGCACGCCGGAAATTGGCGGGCTGACGGTGCAGCAGGGACTGGAGATCATCCGTGGCTGCAAGGGACTCGATATCGTTTCGGCCGATGTGGTCGAGGTTTCGCCTCCCTATGACCAGGCCGGAACCACCGCGCTGGTGGCGGCTAACCTGGCCTATGAGATGTTGTGCATCCTGCCGGGCGTGACATACCGGACCTGAAGGAGCAGGTCGTAAAACGAAAAACGCCCGCATCAACCGATGCGGGCGTTTTCTTTCAGGCAGGCAGTCTGGTCTTTTCAGGCCAATGGCTTGTGCATGAACATGGCCTTGCCGGTCTCGGCCTTCAACTCATAGCCTTCGAAGCCGCAGGCGCGATACAGCGAGCGCGCTACGGTATTGCCTTCCAATACCTCCAGCGTAAGCTTGCAGCAACCCAGCTTGCGCGCCTCTTCCTCGACCGCAGCCAGGAGCTGCTTGGCCAGGCCCTGGCCGCGATAGGCTGGCATCACGGCCAGGTCATGCACGTTCAGCAGGGGGTGGCAGGCGAAGGTGGAAAAACCTTCGATGCAGGTGGCCAGGCCGGCCGGCGTATCGCCATCGAAGGCCAGGAAGACATGGGCAGTGGGACGTTTCTTCAGCTCGGCTGCCAGGTTCTCGCGCACGTAGTCGGAGAGCTGCTTGCCGCCGCCCATGGCGTCGGAAGCGTAGGCATTGAGGGTCTCGAACAATGCTGCCGCGTGGGCGGCGTTGCCGAGGTCGGCCTTGATGACGGAAACACCCATGTCGTCCCTTTGCTGATGAAGATGAGCGCCTTACTTGCCCGCTGCGCGCTGGCCGCCATGGGTCAGCGCCGAGGGGCGCGGACCGCCCTGGCGAGGCTGGCCGGAATTGCGCGGCTGGCTGTTGCCATGAGCCGGCTTGGGGGCGCGGTTGGCGTTGTTGCCACCGTTGCCACCGTTGCCATTGCCGCCTGCGTTGCCACTGCGTGCGCCCTGGCCATGACCCTGACCGCGTCCGCCATTGCCATTGCCATTGCCATTGGCCGCTGGGCGCGGCTTGGCAGGCTGGCCGCCATTGCCACCGTTGGCAGGCTTGGCCGGCTTGGCCGCCGCGGCATTGCCGTTGCCATTGGCGGCAGGTTTGCGCGGGGCGCTGCGCTGGCCACCACGTCCGCCACCGTTCTGGTGACGGCCCTGGCCGCTGCGCAGCTGGATGGGCTGGGGCTTGGCGGTCGGGTCGGGTTCGAAACCGGCGATCACTTCCACCGGGATCTCGCGCTTGATGAAGCGCTCGATGTCGTGCAACAGGTCGCGCTCGTCGATGCAGACCAGCGAGACCGCTTCGCCGGTAGCGCCGGCACGACCGGTGCGGCCGATGCGGTGGACGTAGTCTTCCGGCACGTTGGGGAGGTCATAGTTGACCACGTGCGGCAACTGGTCGATGTCGATGCCGCGGGCGGCGATGTCGGTGGCGATCAGGGCGGTCAGCTTGCCGTCCTTGAATTCAGCCAAGGCCTTGGTGCGGGCCGACTGGCTCTTGTTGCCGTGGATGGCCATGGCGGTGATGCCATCGCGTCCCAGCTGCTCGACCAGCTTGTTGGCGCCGTGCTTGGTGCGGGTGAAGACCAGTACCTGCTTCCACTGGTGGGTCTTGATCAGGTGCGCCAGCATGGGGTGCTTCTTGTCGCGGTCGACCGGGTGGATCTTCTGGGCGATCACTTCCACGGTGGAGTTGCGGCGCGCCACTTCGATCAGGGCCGGGTTGTTCAGGAGGCTGTCGGCCAGCTTCTTGATCTCGTCAGCGAAGGTGGCCGAGAACAGCAGGTTCTGGCGCTTGGGCGGCAGTGCTGCCAGCACCTTGCGGATGTCGCGGATGAAGCCCATGTCCAGCATGCGGTCGGCTTCGTCCAGCACCAGGATCTGGATGTGCTGCAGGTTCACGGTGCCTTGCTGCATGTGGTCCAGCAGGCGGCCCGGAGTGGCCACCAGGATGTCCACGCCGCGCTTCAACAGCGTGATCTGCGGGTTGATGCCAACACCGCCGAAGATGCAGGCCGAGGTCAGCGGCAGGTACTTGCCGTACTGGCGCACGCTTTCTTCGACCTGGGCCGCCAGCTCGCGGGTGGGGGCCAGGATCAGGGCACGGATGGGCACATGGCCGTTGATCTTCTGGCGCGGCATGGCCGAGAGGCGTTGCAGCAGCGGCAGGGTGAAGCCAGCGGTCTTGCCGGTGCCGGTCTGGGCGCCGGCCAGCAGGTCGCCGCCGGAGAGCACTGCGGGGACGGCCTGGGCCTGGATCGGAGTAGGGGAGGTATAGCCTTGTTCGGAAACGGCACGAACGATTTCGTCGGACAAGCCGAGCGCGGAAAATGACATGAGACTCTGAAAATGGGTTTGGCCTGTGGCCCCGTACGGGCGCCAGTCGCAGGCAAACGGGTTGGAACTTGAGGAGGGCGCGGACTTGACTGGCTATACGCCGCGCAGGCCGCAGTATAACAGCGCCGCCTGTGGCAGACGTGATTTATTTTCCATTTTTGCCAAGCTCATCCAGGCAGGCGGCCCAGGAAGTCCAGCACCGGCGGCAACACCAGCGCACTCTGCATGAGGCCGCCAAAGTGCGTCACCCCGGGCAGGCTGACGAATTCGGCGCGCGCCAGCCGGGCGGCGGTGCGCGCTACCGCAGTGTGGCGGGCGTCGGCGTCGCCGCAGAAGAAGAGGCAAGGCAGGTCCATCCTGGCCAGCAGCTCTTCCTGCGAGGGGCGCGCCTGCTGTGCGGCGGCGGCCAGGGCCACCAGGTCGTTGCCACGGATGAGCATCTTCACCTGGGGCGAAATGGCTTCATCCAGCAAGTCTTCGAAGGCGGCGATGAAGGCTTCCGGATCAGTGCCGTCGATGCCGCGGAACACTTCCCAACTGCGGTCTTCATAGGGATGCGCCGCGCCCAGGATGAGGCTGCGCAGGCGTTCCGGCGCCTGCCGCACCAGGCCATAGCCGACCCAGCCACCCAGCGAGTAGCCGAAGAAGTGGGTGCGCTCGACCTGCGCCGCGTCCAGCACGGCCAGGGCGTCGCGGCAGCGCTGGTGCTGGCTGTAGGCCGCGCTGTCGTGCGGCTTGTCACTCTGGCCATGGCCCAGGGCATCGAAGCTGATGACCCGGTAGTGCTGGCGCAGCACGTCGGTGAAGCCGAAGAAGCGCCAGGCTTCCAGGCTGCTGGTGAAGCCGTGGTGCAGCAGTAGCGGCGGGCCTTCGCCCTCGACCTGGTAGTGGATCTTGCGCTGGTCGCTGATGGCAAAGGGCATGGCTATCCTCAGGGAGTGTCGGACTGCTTCTTGCAGCGGCGCGCCAGCAATTCGCGGGAGCGGGCGCAGATTTCCTCGGTGCTGAGGTCTTCGATGTGGGTGGCGATGGACCAGACGTGGCCGAAAGGGTCGCGCAGGGTGCCTGAGCGGTCGCCATAGAACTGGTGTTGCACCGGGCGCAGCTGGACGGCGCCGGCGGCCAGCGCCTGGTTGAAGACGGCATCGACATCGGCGACGTAGATCAGCAGGCTCACGCCCGCTCCGCCCAGCGTCTGGGGGCTGAAAAAGCCGAGTTCGGGATGTTCGTCAGCCAGCATGATGCGGGCGTCGCCGATCTGGAGTTCGGCATGCCAGATCTTGCCATGGGGGCCATCGAGACGCATGATCTCGACCGCATCGAAGGCGCGCTGGTAGAACGCAATGGCCTCGGCCGAGGCATGGACGATCAGGTAGGGGGTGACGCTATGGTAGCCGGCCGGCAGGGCGCAGGCGGTCGCCGACGCATTGGGCTGGGGCAGCGGCGTAGCCGCGTTGGGCGGGATGGGCATGTCGTCTCCTCGGTCATCGCCGGTAGCGGCACTATAGCAGCAATGCCAGTGCCACCGCAGGGTGGATGACCGGGAGAGTTGCCGGTCAGCAGGGCCGGATCAGGCGAATTCGGAGAGCAGGTTGACCTGTTGCGCGAAGATCTTGGGGCTGGCGGCGATGACGTCACCCTTGTAGAGGTAGTCGGAGTCGCCCTTGAAGGTGCCCACGATACCGCCCGCTTCGGTCACCAGCAGGGAGCCGGCGGCGATGTCCCAGGGCTTCAAGCCCTTCTCGAAGAAGCCGTCCAGGCGGCCAGCGGCCACGTAGGCCAGGTCCAGGGCGGCAGCGCCCGGGCGGCGCAGGCCGGCGCTGTGCTCGGTCATGACCTTGAACATCTTGACGTATTCGTTCAGGCCGTCCAGGTCGCGGAAGGGGAAACCGGTGCCGATCAGGGCGTCGGCGATCTTGTCGCGCTTGCCTACGCGGATGCGCTTTTCGTTCAGGTAGGCGCCGGCACCCTTGGAGGCGGTGAACAGGTCGTTGCGGGTGGGGTCGTAGACCACGGCCTGCGTGATGATGCCGCGCTGTTGCAGGGCGATCGAGACGCAGTATTGCGGGAAGCCATGGATGAAGTTGGTGGTGCCGTCCAGCGGATCGATGATCCAGACGTTCTCGTTTTCATCGTGCAGGTTGTCGGAAGCGCCCGATTCCTCGGCCAGGATGGCGTGGTCGGGGTAGGCGTTCTTGAGCACGTCGATGATCGCATCCTCGGCTGCCTTGTCCACCTCGGTGACGAAGTCGTTGTGCGACTTCTTCGACACTTTCAGCAGCGACACGTCGAAGGACGCGCGGTTGATGATGGTAGCGGCGCGGCGGGCTGCCTTGATCGCCGTATTGAGCATGGGTGGGATGATCATTCCGATGGTTCCGTTAAAATTGCGGCCATCGAAGACGATGGCTGCGTTGCTCATCGTCGCCATGGCCGACCAGCCGGCCTTCCGCGACAAGCATGCGAAACGGCTGGCCAGGCGAAACCCGGCAGTCAAACCAGTGCGACGATGAAATTAATGAGCGTTGCGCCACCCGCGGCTGTTATGCTTGCGGGTTTGCCAGGCAGTCCAGGGGCAGGGCAACGGTCATGCACAACGGTCGACCTGGGTTGACCTCGCTGCTGCAATATTGACGTTTTGCCAATATCTGATCCTGGGGCGCGAATCCCGCTATTTTAAATGAACAAGCAAGTGTCAGGACAATCTCTTTTCAGCCGTTTGCGTTTCGTGCTGGTCAATACCAGCAGTCCCGGCAACATCGGCTCGGCCGCACGGGCCATCAAGACCATGGGCTTTTCGGAGCTGGTGCTGGTCAATCCGCGCTTTCCGGACGCGGTCAAGGAAGATGAAGCCGTGGCCTTCGCCAGCGGCGCGCTGGATGTGTTGCAAAATGCACGCATCGTCGGCAGCGTGGAGGAAGCGTTGCAGGGATGCAACTTCGCCGCCGCGGTCAGCGCCCGCCTGCGTGAATTCTCGCCGCCGGTGGTCTCGCCGCGCGAGCTGGCCGGGCAACTGTCGCGCGATACTGGGCTCAACGCCGCGCTGCTGTTCGGCAATGAGCGCTTCGGCCTGCCCAATGAGGTGGTGCAGAAGTGCAATGCCTTGTTGAACATTCCGGCCAATCCTGAGTATTCCTCGCTGAACCTGTCGCAGGCGGTGCAGGTGCTGGCCTATGAATGCCGCATGACCGAGCTGGAAGTGCAGGGCGGCCCCATGCAGACCAGCGGGGACGCCCGGTCGCCGGGCGAGGTGGGCTTCCACGGGCAGAGCGCCAGCGTGGCCGAGATCGAAGGCATGTTCGCACACCTGGAGCAGGCGCTGGTGGCCATCGATTTCCTCAATCCCGACAATCCCAAGAAACTGATGCCGCGTCTGAAGCGCATGTTTTCACGCGCCCAGCTGGAGACCGAAGAGGTCAACATCCTGCGCGGCATCGCCCGCCAGATCCTGGAACCGAAGCAGGCCAAGGCCGGCAGGCGAGAACAAAACGAACAAGGAGAAGGCTGACATGGCCAAGCTGACCCTGGACCGCATCCTGCAATCGCAGGGTTTCGGTTCGCGCAAATATTGCCGCGAGTTGATCGAGGATGGCGAAGTCGTCATCAACGGTGAGGTGGTGGACGATTACCGCGCCACGCCCGACACGAAGGACCTGGTACTGACCATCTTCGAGGAAGAGTGGGAATACCGCGAGCACGTCTACATCGCCATCAACAAGCCGCCCAACATCGAATGCTCGCGCAAGCCCAGCCATCATCCGGGCGTGTTGACGCTGCTGCCCGAACAGTTCACCTGGCGCGATGTGCAGCCGGTGGGTCGGCTGGATCATGACACGACCGGCTTGCTGCTCATGTCCGATGATGGCGCCTTCATCCATGCGCAATCCTCGCCCAAGCGCCACGTGCCCAAGGTGTACGCGGCCACCACCGCCGAGCCGGTGACCGAGGCCCTGATCGCGCAACTGAAGGCGGGCGTGCAATTGCACGACGAACCGGCGCCGCTGGCCGCGACCCGTTGCCGCCAGCTTGGCGAGAACCTGCTGGAAATCGTGCTGGAGCAGGGCAAGTACCATCAGGTCAAGCGCATGCTGGCGGCGGCCGGCAATCATTGCAGCGCCTTGCAGCGCACTGCCATCGGTGGTTTGCAACTTGAGGCACTGGCGCTGGAAGAGGGCGAGTGGACCTATCTGGATGCCGAGCAGATGGCGTTGCTGGTGCCGGATGCGGAGTAGCCCAGGCTCAGTGTTTGAGAGCATTCGCTGACAGGGCGCGGCGTTCGTGCAGCACGCGTAGCAGGCTCAGCGTTTCCGCCTGCGTGCGTTAGAAAGAAGGTAGGGAAAGTGATCCAACTGCTACATCCGCAGCGAGCGGTCTAGCAGCAAGTGGGCATAGCGCCGTGAGCCCATGGCGGGTTGCAGGGCCAGCCCTTGCAAGGTGCTGGTAAGTTCTTCAGCGAAGCGCTCCGCCAGGGCAGGCGAAAATTCGACGTAGTAATCGGTGATATCAAGGATGTCGCGCTGCGCTACCGGGGATAGCGTGATGCGCATGCGCGACGGTCATGCTCTGTTGCGGATGCGCTCGCGCAGCTGACTGGCGAGGTCGTCAATGGCGATGTCGATCGACGGCCCCGCTTGCAAGCCCTCCTCGATCAGCGCCTGAAGGCCTTGCTCTTCTTCAGTCTGCGGGCCGATGGCAGACGGGCTGGCTTCGCGGGCCAGAGGGTATTTGTCGGCGAGGGGGAAGGTGCAGGAAGTCATTCGGCGATTATAGACCTGGGTTTTGCCCTATTCCCTCCGAGTGTTGCCGGAACATTTTAATTTCCGTTTTTCCCGAAATCCTTCCGCTGGTCCCCTTGTCCTGCCTCAATGCCGCGCGTCTCCGGCCTCATTCGCACCACCCACATCGGCCACGAACAACTGCGCGCAATCCACCGCATCGAACTCATAGTGCTGTCCGCAGAAATCGCAGTCGATGGCCAGCTTTTCCATCTGTGACAAGGCTTCGGCCACTTCTTCCTGGCCCAGCATCTTCAACATGTTGCCGACCTTCTCACGCGAGCAGGAGCAGTGGAATTGCGGATGCACCGGGTCGAAGACGCGGATGGTCTGTTCCCAGAACAGGCGATGCATCAGCGTGGCGATGTCGGTAGAGAGCAATTCTTCGCGCTTCAGGGTATCGCCCAGCATGACCATGTGGTTCCAGTCTTCCAGTTCGCCTTCCGGCTTGGCGGTCGGGGCGGCCGTGCCGCCGATGGAGGGCAACTTCTGCAGCAGCAGGCCGCGCGAGACGTTTTCGTCTGCCGCCAGCCATAGCTTGGTATCGAGCTGCTCGGAACGCAGCATGTAGTTCTCGATCACGGTGGCCACGCTTTCGCCATCGAGCGGCACCACGCCCTGGTAGGCTTGCTGGCCGGGCAGCTTGTCCTTGGGATCGAGGGTGATGACGAAACGGCCATGGCCGTTGGCGTTGACCAGGTCGGTCAGCGTGGCGTCGTCAGCGATCTCGGCGCCGTCGGCCAGCTTGGCGGTGGCGCGCAGTTGCAGCTCGGAGTCGCATTCGACCACCAGCAGCTTGACCGGACCATCGCCATGGATCTGCATGACGATCATGCCGTTGAACTTCAGATTGGCCGACAGCAGGGCCGAGGCGGCCAGCATCTCGCCCAGCAGCGTGCGTACCGCGACCGGATAGTCGCGGCGCGCTTGCACCTGGCGCCAGGTGTCGGAAATCTCGACCAGCTCGCCCCGTACGGGCGCGTTGTCGACCAGGAATTTTTGCAGCGTGTCTTTCATTGTTTCCTTTGCTTGGCGGCTCAAGCGATGCGCTTGAGCTTGGCCTTGAACTGTTGCGCGCGCTGGACATAGCTGTCGGTGCCGGCCCGCATACGCGCGATATCTTCTTCACTCAACTGGCGAACTGCCTTGGCGGGGGCGCCGATGATCAGGGAGTTGTCGGGAAACTCCTTGCCCTCGGTTACCAGCGCGCCGGCGCCGACCAGGCAGTTCTTGCCGATCTTGGCGCCATTGAGCACGACCGCCTGGATGCCGATCAGGGCGCCCTCGCCGATGGTGCAGCCATGCAGCATGGCCTGGTGTCCCACGGTGACGTTCTTGCCGATCACCATCGGATAGCCCACGTCGGTATGCAGCACAGCGCCTTCTTGCACATTGCTGTTCTCACCGATGGTGATGAGTTCATTGTCGCCACGGATGGCCACGTTGAACCAGACGCTGGAGTGCGCTTCCATCTTCACCTTGCCCACCACCGTGGACGACTCGGCCACGAAGGCGGTGTCGTGGATCTCGGGGATGTCTTGCTCCAATTGGTAGATCGCCATAATAAAATTGTCTCCTCGTTGCCTGCTGGTCGGTAGCTGATGCCTTGCCGCCTTGTCTTTGCGGAGCTTTGTCATCATATGGAGACAAAGCCGGCGTCCTCAACCGCGTATTTTACCTTCCCTGAAAGTCAGTTCCTTGGATCACGTCTCGTCCCCAGATGAAGTCTTTTCATTCACCGGCCTGCGTAGCGGCGCATTGTCTTGCCTGAAAGAAACGCGCCCCGCCGCCAAGTGCAGCGCCGTGCGCGCCCTGCGCGCCGCCTGGCAGCAGGGGCGTTTGCCGCTGGAAACGGAGGATCTGGCGGTCACCGAACCGGGCAGCGGCATTCCCGGTCGGCCAGAGCGGCCGGAACTGGTGTCGCCGTTGCAGGTGAAGCATCGTTCCATGGGCACGCCTGAGGGCAGGGCCGCGCTGATCCATGCGCTGGCGCATATCGAATTCAATGCCATCAACCTGGCGCTGGATGCGGTCTGGCGCTTTGCCGGCATGCCGCGCGACTTCTATGTCGACTGGTTGCAGGTGGCCGACGAGGAAGCCTATCACTTCAGGTTGCTGGCCGATCACCTGAGCACGCTGGGCCATGCCTATGGCGATTTCACCGCCCATAACGCGCTCTGGGACATGGCCGAATCGACCAAGGGCGACGTGCTGGCGCGCATCGCGCTGGTGCCGCGCACGCTGGAAGCGCGCGGCCTGGATGCAGCCCCGCCGGTGCGCGCCAAGCTGGCTCAGGCGGGTGACCTGGCCGCGGCCGAGATCCTGGACATCATCATGCGCGACGAGGTCGGTCACGTGCTGATCGGCAATCGCTGGTTCAATTGGCTGTGCGAGCAGCGCCAGCTGGACCCGGTGGCGACCTTCGCGCAATTGTGCCAGCGCCACAAGGCCCCGCCTTTGCGCGGCCCCTTTAATCTTGAGGCACGCCGGGCTGCCGGCTTTTCCGATGAGGAAATGCTGATGTTCACCGATATTTCCCGCTAGTGGCCAGCTTTGCAACTTGTGTAACCAATTTTCTTGCTTGCGAGGCGGGGCCGACTGCTGTGCTATCTTCACCTCGAATTCCGATGCCCGGAATCGCTTTTATGGAAAGGATGACAACATGAACAAGATGTCCAAACTGCTGGCGGGTGTAGTGATGAGCGTGGCCGCCATTTCCTTGTTGGCGGCTTGCCAGAAGAAGGAAGAGCCGGGTCCGGCGGAAGCGCTGGGCAAGAAGATCGATGGCGCCGTCCAGGATGCGGGCAAGAAGCTCGACGAGGTGACCGGACAGGCCAAGGACCAGAGCGAGCAATCCGGCTCCAAGCTGGACAATGCGCTGGACAAGGCCAAGGCCGACGCCAAGGAAGCCTACGAAAAGACCAAGGAAGGCGCCAAGGACCTGGCCCAGAAGACCGGCGAGAAGATGGAAGAGGCTGGTCAGAAGATCCAGGACGCCTCCAAGAAGTAATTCCGGCGCAGCTCCGTGCTGCACCGGTGGCCTGCCGCAATGCCGTCCCGCGCCCGCCGGACGGCATTGTGCATTCTGGCCCCTGGGCCTGCTGGCGTGCTGCTCCTGGTGTCCTTATTCCCGGGCGTTGTGGATCAGGTCGATCACCAGCTTCTGGATCGCCGGTTCCAGCGCCAGCGCTACATGGCCGATGCCAATGACCGGGATGTTCCAGGCGCCGGCAAGATGGGATGAGCTTTGCGGCGAGACGATGTTGTCGTGATGCGAATAGATCGAGACGATGTGCGACAAGGCGTCCGCCTCTTCGGTGGCGGCCAGCTTCTGCAGCCATTCGCTGCTGCGGCCCTCCTCGTAGCGGCCCAGCCAGTTCATTTCTCCGCAATTGATGCCGATGCCGAAGTTGGCGATGGCCGTGCCGTGGTGGGGCGAGCCCAGCGTGATCACGCGGGCCACCCGATCGCAGCCATGGTCGCGCAGGTAGGCCCGGGCGGCCAGCCCGCCCATGCTGTGGGCGACGATGACGATCTTCTTCTGCCCGGTCTCGGCCAGCACGCGCTGTACGGCGGCGTGGACCAGCGGTGCGTATTCATCGATGCTGCCGAAGACTGGCTCCATATCCAGCGCGTAGTGGGTGATATGGGCTTCCCGCAGTTCCAGGCTCATCCAGCGCCAGTAGCCGCTGTTGCAGCCGTAGCCGTGGATCAGCAGGACCGGCAGCGAGGTAGTGTCGGGGTAGGTGAACTGGTCGAAGCGCAGGAAGGGCATGGCCCAGGATGAGCACAGCATGGTGGCGCGGAATTCGCGCACGAACAGGGTGGCGATCTGCAGCCAGCTGATCTCGACGGGATTGGAGGTGCGACCGCGATAGGGCCAGGTCAGGAAGAAGCTGTTGGCGGTGATCTGTGCGCGCAGCAGCAGCACGATGAGGATGCCGCCCAGCGCCGCGGCCAGCATGGGCCAGTCGAAATGCCGCAGCAGGAAGTAGAACAGGATCGCAATGCCGAACTGGATCAGGAGCAGGGTTCTGGAGATGCGTGAAATCATGCGGGATGAGGGCCGGGCGAGCAGTGGGTCGGACATGCCGCAGCATGCGTTCGCCCGAGAGCATAGCAGAGCCTCGCGCCGGGCTCATGTCCGCTTCATGACTTCGAGGTGGCAGCCATGGCGGTGACGTCGACCAGGCGGGTGCCGGCCAGGCGGTCATGGAGGAATTGGCCGTCCTTGTCCAGCCTTGCGGTCAATGCCCAGAGCACGATATTGCCGGCCGGGATCAGCACCAGCGTCCATTGCTGGCCATGCACGGCCGCCGCCAGCGCCAGGCCCGGCAAGACCCAGAGCCAGGCCAGCAGGAAGCGCCAGGCGGCACGCCACAGGCCCAGCGCCGCGCCGTGCTGGTCCACCACGCGGAAACGCCAGGTCTTCATGGCCAGGGTCTGGCCGCCATGGGTCCAGAACCAGATGAAATACAAGGCCAGTACCAGGAACAGCCACATTTCCAGTCCATGGCGCAGATACAGGGCATGGCGTTGCTGCAGCAGCGTCGAGAATAGCCAGCCCGAGATAAACAGGACGCCAAACAGCAGCATCGATTCGTAGAGCATGCTGCTGAGGCGGCGGCGCAGCGAGGGCGTGGTCAGGTCCGGCATGGTGGTGTCAAAGGCAACAGAGGGTAGAGGGTAGTCGCGGTGGTCCGCTCAGGCGGCGCGACGTCCGCCTGAGCGGGCCCGCAGATGGTAAAGCAATCAGCAGGGATTGCCTATGGCGTCCGTTGAGCCAGCGCAATACGGTGGGCAATGGCGGATGGAGAAGGGGGGGCGGCAGGGACTGCTGCTCAGGAGTGGACTGCGCTGGCGATTGGCTTGCGCGTTGGAGTGAGAGTTGCGGAGCTTACTTGCTTTCGGCCACCGTTGCCGCCACAGGAGTGGCTGCAGGTGCGGTCGATGAGGCGGTCAAGGCGGCGGTCGTGGCCAGCGGCGCCAGGGCAGGTTGGGGCGCAGCTTGCGAGCCGGGCACCAGTGCCGGTGCTACGGGCGCAATGGCCGGCGTCGGCGCCGGCACGACCGGTAACGGGCGGTCCAGTGCTTCAGCAGGCAACTGGATGGTGGGTGCGGCGGCGGAAGGCGAGGTGGGCAGCTTGGCCACGCGCTTGGGCAGCTTGGCTTCGGAGAGTTTCTTCTTCTGCTCTTCGGAGAGTTGCTGGTACTTGGCCCATTGCTCGTGCTTTTCTTCCGCGTCCAGCTTCTTGGCGCGGGCGTAGTTGGTGCGGGCGGCGCTACGCTCGGCCGGAGTCAGCTTGACCCAGTCGCGCATGCGCTCATGCAGGCGCTGCTGTTCTTCCGGCTTCATGCGGGCGTAGCGCTTGCCGATCTCCAGCCACTTTTCTTTCTGCAGCTCGCTCATGCGCGGCCATTCCGTGGTCAGCGGTTCCAGCGCCTGGCGCTGGGCGGCGGACAGGTTGGTCCAGGCCAACTGGTTGTCGGATTTGCGCGCAGTGCTCTTGACGCCGGACTTGGCGGGCGGATGCGCGGTTGCCGCAGCGGGAGGCGTGACGGGAGCGGCGGGGGTGGCTGACGTAGCCGGTGCAGGGGCCAGGGCAGGGGCWGCARCCDGGGTGGCGGCCGCAGCCGTCGGGGCTGCCGGTTCCGCCGGAGCGTTCTGCGCCACTGTCCATGCGCAGCTCAAGCCACCGGCCAGCACTGCGAGCGCCAGCGCGATGCGCGAGAGGCGGGCAGGGGCTTTCACGGAAGTGCCGGTGGTCTTGCGCATCGTCTTATTGTTCCTTTTCAGCCAGATAGGCATTGAAGCCGTGGTCCAGGTAGGCCGACAGCGGCAGTTCGTCAGAGAGCACGGCCGCGTCGATGTCGGCCAGGTAGGAGACGCGCTTGGCGTTCTCGTGCTGGTAGAGACCGGCGAAGAGGATGATGCCCGCCAGCAGCGGCGCGGCCACACCCAGGCGGCCCAGCCAGGAGGCCTTCGGCGAGAGCATGCCGCCGGCGCTGCCGAAGGCGCCGGCCAGCACCGGTTGCTCCACGCGCACGGTCATGGGCGTCTGCTTCTTGCGCGCCAGCGCCACCCGGCGGGCGGCGGCCAGGCTTTGCAGGGTGTCGTCGGACAAGTTGTCGAGGTTGGCGTCCAGCGCCAACTTCACCTTGTAGGCGAATTGCATTTCCTTGTTGTTCATAATGAGATTCCTTTGGCTCTTAGAGCTTGAGCCAGCGCGTGAGTTGCGCGGGAGCAATGGGTTTTTACGCTGCCTTCGGAGCAACCCATGGCGGCGGCTGTTTCCGCCACGTCCATGTCCTGCCAATAACGCATCAAGAATGCTTCCCGTTGACGTGTGGGCAGCTTTTGTATCTCGGCATCGATGAGGTTCAGGGTCTGCTGGCGCTCGACCTTGTCGGCGCTGGATTCGGCGGCCTCCGAGCCGTCTTCCGATTCGAGGCTTTCGAGCAGGTCGAAGTCCTCGCCGCCCTCGCCATCTCCGCCATTGCCGCCGAAGCTGGAGAACAGGCTCACCCAGGTGTTGCGCACCTTTTCGCGGCGGAAGAAATCGTGGATGGTGTTTTGCAGGATGCGCTGGAACAGCATCGGCAACTCATCCACCGGTTTGTCGCCGTATTTCTCGGCCAGCTTGATCATCGCATCCTGGACGATGTCCAACGCGGCCTCATCCTTGCGTACGGCATACACCGCCTGTTTGAAGGCGCGGCGTTCGACACTTTCAAGAAAATCGGAGAGTTCTTTGTCAGTTGCCATGCAATACGGTGTGCCGGATGGGTCGCTGGCCAAGAACGGGCAAAATCGCTCAGTCTGGCCGGTAGGGATGCGGAAAATGCAACAAAACGTCAAAAAGCAGACCGAATCCTAGCAAAAATGGCCCTCTTTGTCGTGCAGTTTATCCCTTCACCTTCGTACAAACGCGAGTGATGTACGGTGTTTGGCCTGATTTCGCTTGACCAAAATGATGCAACGCATTACTGTCCTGTTTCCCGCCTCCCACATCTGGGGCGTTTTTGTTCCTTGCCGGTGCTTCACATAAGGTCGTGCCGGTTCGAGGAAACGCTTTATAGGTTTAAAGCTTGTTTGTTCTAACCCGTGCCACAAGCGCGAGGAATCAGTAGCAGTCGATCTTGTACCAAGGCTGAACGAGTCGCGTTGAGCGGCGTTTCGAACTCCACTACGGTTGGGGCGCAGAAACGGCGTGACCGCACAATAAAGGGATGCTGCCGGCAAGACGATCGATACGGTTCCGTCAGGAGAGAACATCCGATCAATTTCCAATGGACCTTGAAAGGAAGCAGCATGAGTGCTGAGCAACTCACCGGCGCGGATATACTCGTCCGTTGCCTGGCTGAAGAGGGTGTTGAACACGTCTTCGGCTATCCTGGTGGCGCCGTCCTCTACATCTACGACGCAATCTTCAAGCAAGACAAATTCCAGCACATCCTGGTTCGTCACGAACAGGCCGCCGTGCATGCCGCAGACGCGTATTCGCGCAGCTCGCAGAAGGTCGGCGTGGCCATCGTCACCTCCGGCCCCGGCGTGACCAATGCGGTCACCGGCCTGGCCACGGCCTACATGGACTCGATTCCCATGGTGGTGATCTCCGGCCAGGTGCCGTCGACCGCCATCGGCCAGGACGCGTTCCAGGAGTGCGACACCGTCGGTATCACCCGCCCCTGCGTAAAGCACAACTTCCTCGTGAAGGATGTGAAAGACCTGGCGGAAACCGTCAAGAAGGCCTTCTATATCGCCACCACCGGCCGTCCCGGCCCGGTCCTGGTCGATATCCCGAAGGACATCACCATGCATACCTGCGCCTACGCGTATCCGAAGGCGGTGGAAATGCGTTCCTACAAGCCGGTCGACAAGGGTCACTCGGGCCAGATCCGCAAGGCGCTGCAGCTGCTGCTGTCGGCCGAGCGTCCGATGATCTATACCGGCGGCGGCATCATCCTGGCCAACGCCGCGCCCGAGCTCAACAAGCTGGTCGATCGCCTGGGCTATCCCTGTACCAACACCCTGATGGGCCTGGGCGCCTATCGTTCGTCCAGCGACAAGTTCGTGGGCATGCCCGGCATGCACGGCACCTACGAAGCCAACATGGCCATGCAGCACTGCGACGTGCTGATCGCCATCGGCGCGCGCTTCGATGACCGCGTGATCGGCAACCCGAAGCACTTCGCTTCGCATGCCCGCAAGATCATCCACATCGATATCGATCCCTCGTCGATTTCCAAGCGCGTCAAGGTCGACATCCCCATCGTGGGCAACGTCAAGGACGTGCTGCAGGAACTGCTCTCGCAGCTGGATGCGGCCGAGACTCGCCAGAACGGCGCGGCGCTGGACGCCTGGTGGAAGCAGATCAACGAATGGCGCAAGCGTGACTGCCTCAAGTTCGCCACTTCGGAAGAATTCATCAAGCCGCAATCGGTGGTGCAGAAGGTGTGGGAAGTGACCAAGGGCGATGCCTTCATCACCTCCGACGTCGGCCAGCACCAGATGTGGGCCGCGCAATACTACGGTTTCGACAAGCCGCGCCGCTGGATCAACTCCGGCGGCCTGGGCACCATGGGCGTGGGCCTGCCGTACGCCATGGGCGTGCAGATGGCCAACCCCGATGCGACGGTGGCCTGCATCACCGGCGAAGCCTCGATCCAGATGTGCATCCAGGAACTGGCGACCTGCAAGCAGTATCACCTGACGCCTAAGATCATCCTCCTGAACAACCGCTTCCTGGGCATGGTGCGCCAGTGGCAGCAGATCGACTACGGTTCGCGCTATTCCGAGTCCTACATGGATTCGCTGCCGGACTTCAACAAGCTGGCGGAGTCCTACGGCCACGTCGGCATGAAAATCGAGAAACCGGGCGATGTCGATGGCGCGCTGCGCGAAGCCTTCGCCATGAAGGACAGGCTGGTCTTCATGAACTTCATCACGGATCAAACCGAGAACGTCTGGCCCATGGTCAAGGCGGGGAAGGGTTTGACTGAAATGTTGCTGGGTTCGGAGGATCTCTAACATGCGCCATATCATTTCTGTGCTGCTGGAAAACGAAGCCGGCGCATTGTCCCGTGTCGTCGGTCTGTTCTCCGCACGCGGCTACAACATCGAAACGCTCACCGTTGCACCCACCGAAGATTCGACCCTGTCGCGCATGACCATCGTGACCTCGGGTTCGGATGATGTGATCGAACAGATCACCAAACACCTGAACCGCCTGATCGAGGTGGTGAAGGTCGTCGATCTGACCGAAGGCGCGCACATCGAGCGCGAACTGATGCTGATCAAGGTGCGCGCAGTGGGCAAGGAACGGGAAGAGATGAAGCGTACTGCGGATATCTTCCGCGGCCGCATCATCGACGTCACCGAGAAGACCTACACGATCGAGCTGACCGGCGCCAAGAGCAAGCTGGACGCCTTCATCGACGCCCTGGATCGCACTGCGATCCTGGAAACGGTCCGTACCGGCGGCTCCGGCATCGGCCGCGGCGAACGGATCCTGAAGATCTGATCGACCGCGCCAGGCAGTACGCATCACACACATACACATATTCAAATTCGAGTTACTCGGAACATAGGAAAAAATCATGAAAGTTTTCTACGACAAAGACGCAGACCTGTCCCTGATCAAGAACAAGAACGTGACCATCATCGGTTACGGTTCGCAAGGCCACGCCCACGCCCTGAACCTGAAGGATTCCGGCGTGAAGGTCACCGTTGGCCTGCGCAAGGGCGGCGCATCGTGGAACAAGGCTGAACAAGCCGGCCTGAAGGTCGCTGAAGTCAACGAAGCGGTCAAGGACGCCGACGTCATCATGATCCTGCTGCCCGACGAAAACATCGGCCAGGTCTATGCCGAAAACGTTGCCCCGTTCGCCAAGCAAGGCGCCACCGTCGCTTTCGCCCACGGCTTCAACATCCACTATGGCCAAGTCGTGCCGCGCGCCGACCTGGACATCATCATGATCGCCCCCAAGGCCCCCGGCCACACCGTGCGTTCGACCTACAGCCAGGGTGGCGGCGTGCCGCACCTGATCGCCGTGCACCAGGACAAGTCCGGCAGCGCCCGTGACCTGGCCCTGTCGTACGCGACCGCCAACGGCGGCGGCCGTGCCGGCATCATCGAAACCAACTTCCGCGAAGAAACCGAAACTGACCTCTTCGGCGAACAAGCCGTGCTGTGCGGCGGTACCGTGGAACTGATCAAGGCCGGTTTCGAAACCCTGGTCGAAGCTGGCTACGCGCCGGAAATGGCCTACTTCGAGTGCCTGCACGAACTCAAGCTGATCGTCGACCTGATCTATGAAGGCGGCATCGCCAACATGAACTACTCGATCTCCAACAACGCCGAATACGGCGAGTACGTGACCGGCCCGCGCGTGATCAACGCCGAGAGCAAGGCTGCGATGAAGAAGGTGCTGGAAGACATCCAGACCGGCGAATACGCCAAGAGCTTCATCCTGGAAAACAAGGCCGGTGCACCGACCCTGATGTCGCGTCGTCGTATCAACGCCGAACACCAGATCGAAATCGTGGGCGAGAAGCTGCGCGCCATGATGCCCTGGATCAAGGCCAACAAGCTGGTCGATCAAAGCAAGAACTGATCTGCCGCGTCAAGCAAGCAGTCCAGGAAAACGCCACGGTTCGCCGTGGCGTTTTTTTTCCGTCTGTGGACCAGGTGAGGTCGTTGGCATTGTCATTGAGTTACGCCTTGTTGCATTTGGCCAAGAACCAATTCTTGAGGTATGTCGTCGAAGTGCCGGGTAGATGCTTCAGATATGAAGCTATCATCACCCCCGTCACCGACCAAGAATAAAGAGGATCCCCTATGACACCTTCCCGCAAACTGATGCTGGGCGCCGTTCTGGCCACCGCATGTATTGCCGCTCAGGCGCAGACGGCCATGACCGCGCCGGCGCCGGTCCCGACCAGCGGCACCATGGTCGTGGTGCCGGCCAATGGTGAGATCAGCGTGCCGAACGACCAGGCACGCGTCACCCTGCAAGTCGAAGAGCAGGACAAGGACAAGGCCGCTGCCGCCTCCCGTGTGAACCAGAAGATGAAGCAGGGCATCGAGCTGCTCAAGCGCCAGGACCCGCAAGCCGCCCTGAAGAGCTACGGGTATTACACCTACGCGGTCTATGCTGAACCGCCGCAAGTCACGCCGCAACAGCCGCGCCAGCCGGCCAAGGCGCGCCAGGTGGTCGGATGGCGCGTCGGCCAGTATCTGGAGATGACCACCGAGAACCTGGCGGCGCTGCCCAAGACCGTCTCCTCGGCCCAGGCCCTGATGAGCCTGAACGGCCTGCAATTCGGCCTGAGCCCGGCGGCCGCCAAGAAGCTGGACGCCACCCTGGTCAATGCCACCTACCGCAATCTGGAAGAGCGCATCGGCTTCATCGCCAATGCCATGCATCGTGCTCCGTCGGATGCCGTGATCGAGACCGTGGACTTTGAAGGTTCCGGCAACTACGCTGCGCCGGCTCCCGCTCCGATGATGGCCAAGGCCATGCGTGCCGACATGGTCCAGGAAAGCACGACGGTGGCCGAGCCCAGCTTCGAGCCGGGTGAATCCACTGTGAATATGCGCCTGGTGGGCAAGGTGCGCTTCAAGTAAGTGAGCACACCGGACTGTTCGCGCCTGACAGTTCATATCAAGAATCGTCAACCCGCTCGGGTTGGCAGGGGAGGGAGGCTATAATCGGCCCCCCTTTCCGTTTCAAGTAGATCATCTCATCATGCGGACCTTCACCAAGCTGCTCCTGCCGCTCTTCACCGCACTGGTGGCAAGCACGGCGCATGCCGACATCTGCGCCGACCTGCGCGCCATCCACCAGCAGTCGCAATCCCGCTTCGACGGCTGGAAGAAAGACGGTCCCGATTCCGTCATGAAGGACGACAAGCGCGGCCCGATCTATCTCTCCAACTTCATGCTGGATGGCGCCGAGAGCTGCGCCATCGCTGACAATTCCTCGGTCTACACCTGCATCTGGCGCTATCCCACACCGACCGACATGGGTCGCGCCTACCAGCGCCTGGTCAGCGATGTGAAGTCTTGTGCACCGCTGGCCAAGGAGCCGCCGGGCATCATCGCCGACGAGCCGCAGGAGCGCCGTCAGGGCGACCTGCGCCAGATCACCGAAGTCACTGGCCTGGACTATGCCGATGCGGAAGTGACGGTCCTGATCGGGCAGATGCAGCTGACCGGTCCGCGGGGCCTGGCGCGCAACGAACTGAAGCTGAGCTTCTCCCGCCAGCGACCACGCTGAGCCGGCGCCGGGCCATGCCTTGGCCCGATGCTCGAAAAATTGTCCTCAATGACCCGGGATGCACCGCCACCGGCCGGATGGCGGCGCATTTCATTGCATTTAACGGGCGCTGGACTAAAATGGGCACGCTTTTACTTTTGAACTTTCCGCGAGCACTGCGCGATCATTGGAGCAACATTGAACAATAACCACTATCCCCACCCCATTATCGCCCGCGAAGGCTGGCCCTTCCTGACCATCGCCGTGGTCGTGGCAGCGCTGGCAACCTATTTCTGCGGCGCCTGGTCCTTCCCGCTGTGGATCATCGCGCTGTTCGTGCTGCAGTTCTTCCGTGATCCGCCGCGCGTGATCCCGCAAGCCGCCAATGCCGTGCTGTCCCCGGCCGATGGCCGCATCGTCGTGGTGGCCCGCGCCCATGATCCCTATACCGACCGCGAAGCCCTGAAGATCAGCGTCTTCATGAACGTCTTCAACGTCCACTCCAACCGTGCCCCGGTGGATGGCAAGATCGAGAAGGTGCAGTACTTCCCCGGCAAGTTCGTCAATGCCGACCTCGACAAGGCCTCGCTGGAAAACGAGCGCAACGCCCTGGCCATCACCACCACCAGCGGCCATAGCGTGACCTGCGTGCAGGTGGCCGGCCTGATCGCCCGCCGCATCCTGTGCTACGTCAAGGCCGGCGATACGCTGGCGCGCGGCCAGCGCTACGGTTTCATCCGCTTCGGTTCGCGCGTGGACGTGTACCTGCCGCTGACGGCCACCCCCAAGGTCACCGTGGGCGAAAAGGTCTCGGCGACCGAAACCATTCTGGCCGAACTCTGATCACATCCTGACAGCCTCCTCCGGGTAGTACGCCACGGATGAGGCTGGCACAGGGTTTCCTGCACAACCATTACTGGATATCGATGCCAACACTCAGAAGACGCAAGGCCAAGACCGGCATTCCCTTCCCCAAATCCCTGCGCAAGCCCAAGGCGGCGCAACTGGACGAGAGCGGGCAAGTGGTGGTGCGGCGCCGGTCGCGCGGCATCTACCTGTTGCCCAACGCCTTTACCACCGCAGCCCTGTTCTGCGGTTTCTACGCCATCGTGATGGCGATGAACCTCAAGTTCGACTATGCCTCCATCGCCATCTTCGTGGCCATGGTGCTGGACAGCCTGGACGGCCGCGTGGCCCGCATGACCAACACCCAGAGCGAATTCGGCGCGCAGTACGACAGCCTGTCGGACATGGTTTCCTTCGGCGCCGCACCTGCGCTGGTGGTGTATGAATGGTCGCTGCGCGGCATGGGCAAGCTGGGCTGGCTGGCCGCTTTTGTCTATTGCGCCGGCGGTGCGCTGCGCCTGGCGCGCTTCAACACCAATATCGCCGTGGTCGACAAGCGCTACTTCCAGGGCTTGCCCAGCCCGGCCGCCGCTGCCCTGGTGGCGGGCTTCGTCTGGCTGATGGATGACCTGCGCTTTGCCGGCACCGACCTGAGCTGGTACGCCTGGGTCATCACCCTCTACGCTGGCGTTACCATGGTCACCAACGTGCCGTTCTACAGCTTCAAGGATGTCAACTTCCGCAAGCCGGTGCCCTTCATTGCGGCGCTGCTGGTGGTGGTGGCGCTGGTGCTCATTTCCAGCGATCCGTCCAAGGTGCTGTTCGGGCTGTTCGTGCTGTATGGGCTGTCCGGCTATGGCGTCTATCTCTGGCGCCGCCTCAAGGGCAAGCCGGTCAGTATCGTGCAGACCAAGGACGAGCATGGCGAGGAGCCGCACTGAGTCTGGCGCGCTGGCGCCTGGCTGATCCCCGCACCCGGCCGCGCGCCGGGTGTTGTCATTTTGGCGGGGCAGAGAGGCAGGCGTGGCTTGCCGATCCGGCGGGAGTTGCCTAGAATCCTTGTTGAACTGAATGTTTTTCCTGCATCTTGCGCATGGACGGCATGAACATGGCCATTGACACCTCCTCGATTCCGCTGGGCAACCTCGACCCCTATGGCCTGCCTGGCAACAGCGCCAGCGCGGGCAACAGTGCGGTCAAGGCGGTCAACGATCCGGCCGCCGTCGCGCAGGCGGTGGAACTGGCCGCGCAGGCCTCGGTGGTGGTCAGCCTGGGCGGTGCTTCGTCCGGCAACGGGGCGCTGACCTACAACGCGGCTGGATTGTTCGATGCCATTGTCGGCGCCGGTTCGGCCGATGGCGCTTCCCCCGACCTGACCCAGAACCAGGCCACCCAGTCGTATTACCAGGGCATCCTCGGCAGCATCGTCATCCCGTCCTCCAACGATGGCGTCTATGACGGTTCGGGGCAGTTCAGCGGCCAGGCCCTGTCCTCGCAGCTCTCGCTGCTGCTCAAGTCCAATCCCGATCTGACCGGCGCCATCGTCGAAGATATCGTCAACCAGGGTATCGTCGGCGGTCTCATCTCCACCACCGCCTGAGCCTGTATCCGGACGTCCGAAGCGCCTGCTTCAGGCCCTTGCGCGGTCCAGCGATTACTGCTCCAGGATCAGATCGGCCAGCCGCTCGCGCAGGAGGGCGTCATGCTGGCTGCGTTCGCTGACCCGATGATCCACGCCCGGTAGATCGACGATGCGGCAGGCGCTGGCCGCCACGGCATGCGCACGGATGAGTTCGGCGACTTCAGCGGGAATGACCGCATCCTCGCTGGCGCGGATGAGGGTGAGGCGGCCCGGGTAGCGGCGGATCAGGGCCAATACCGTGGCGTCGCGCCAACTGCCAGGGCGGCGCAAGGCTGCGCTGAAGGCTGGGCCGAAGGGCAACTCGAAGGCTGCGCCGTCATAGAGCGCACCCACCAGCGTGACCACATGGGCGATCCGGTTTTCGGGGCGGCAAGCCAGGCGCAGCGCAATCTCGCCGCTCATGCTCACGCCTACCACCGTGCGCGGCGCAACGGTCAAGGCATCCAGGGCGGCCTGGGCTTCTGCCAGGCGTTTGGCCAGGGAATTCGGCTGGCGGGCGCTGCTTTGTCCGTGTCCGGAAAAGTCGATGGCGGCGCTGGCGCATCCGCGCAGCGCCAGCGCCTGGCGCAAAGGCCACTGGCGCTGGCGGTCACCCTGCCCGGCGCCATGCAGCACGAGCGTCTGCACCGTCGCACTGGCCGGGCCGTGAAGCAGATCGGCGGCCAGCGTTTCAGCGCCCACCGCGAGTGCGCGTGGCTGGGCCCTCCAGCCGTCGGGCAGGGCGCTCATCAATCGGGCAGGTGACGCCGTTCCAGCGTGGGTGAGGTCGCGTAATACTGGCGCTTGGCTTCGTACATCAGGCTGTCGGCGCGTTGCACCACCTGTTCCAGGCGCTCGCCCGGCAGCGCCGTGGCCGCGCCCATGGACAGGCTCAGCGGCACGCCGGAGTAATACTGGTTGTTGACCTCCAGCAGCTTCTGCACCTGCTCCATGAGCAGCACGCAGCCGCGCTCATCGGTGGCCGGCAGCAGGATGGCGAATTCGTCGCCACCGGTGCGCGCCACGCTGCAGGGGCGCTCCACCGCCTTGTCCAGCACTTCGCCCACGCGGCGCAACAAGGCGTCGCCGGCCGCATGGCCGAGTTCGTCATTGACTTGTTTCAGGCCGTTGAGATCGGCCACGATCACGCTGACCGGGAAGGGACCCTTGCGCTCCAGGCGGTTGAGCTCGTCGACCATGTAGGCGCGATTGTGCAGCTTGGTCAGTTCATCGTGCTTGCCGAGGAATTCCAGATAGGCTTCGGCCTTCTTGCGCGCGGTGATGTCGGTCAGCGCCACCAGCACCAGGTCCCAGTGCTCCTCATGGCCGGGGAAGACCGAGAATTGCAGATGCACGTGCAGCGTCTCGCCATTGAGCGCGTAGTTGACCACTTCGCGCTGGTGCAGCAGGTTGCCGTTCCACAGTTCGATCAACTGTTCATTGAAGTGCTGGCGCATGTCGTCGCGGAACACATCAGACAGGCGCGAGAGCAGCGTGGCCTTGTCTGGAGCGCAGAACATGGACAGCGTCTGGAGATTCACATCGATGACACGGATCTCCTGCATGCAGCGCTCCACGAACTCCGGATGCACGTCGGTGAAGGTGCGGAAATCCGTGATGCCAATGCGGTGCAGGTCATTGAAGAGGCGCTTGACCTGGCTGAAGTCTTCCACCCACAGCGAGATGGGGGAGTATTCGAACAGGCCCCGGGCGTAGTTCTCGCTGCGGGAGAGCTTCTTGCGCGCGGTTTCGCGTTCGGTGACGTTCTCGATGGCCAGCAGCACGTATTCCCAGCTCTCTTCGCTGCCCGGCATGATGCGGCCCGACAGCTGGATGTCCAGGCGCTTGCCGCCCAGCGTGTAGTTCACCGTATAGCTGGAGAAATGGCTGCGACCCTCCCACAGTTGCGCCATCTCGTCGATGAAGGTTTCCAGCATGTCATCCCGGAACACCTTGTCCAGGTTGGCCACCAGATGCTCCAGGTCGCGCGCCTCATACCATTCCAGCGTGCGGCGATTGACGTCGACCACGCGGATCTGCATCGCGCAGGCATGGGCGCGTGCATGATCCTGTCGCAGATAGCTGCGCAGATCAGTCACGCCTGCGGCGCGCCACTGGTCGAACAGGCGCTTGAGGCCGCTGTAATCCTCTTTCCAAAGGGAAACAGGGGTCAGATCGAAGGTTTCCTGTTCGGACAGGGCGTGTTTGCCGGAAAAGGAAGCTGGACCGGCGCTTGCGAGGGGGTGATCGTTCTGCATAACACTTCGTCTTTTGCTGATAACCAAGTGTAATGGTTTTACGTCAAGCTCGGCAGAAGTTGCCGGCCCGTTTTGATCGTTTTGCCAAAAATGATTGATCAAAGACAGGTCATGCAGGCTCTTGCTTGATTTAAGGTTAACTCCCATCTCGCCCTGGGCCTGCTCTTCTTCAGCGCTGCAGGCTCTTTGCCACCTTGGGCCGCTGCGCCGCCAGCCAGCGCCACAACGCCAGCAAGGGGTGATGCCAGGGCCGCTGCACCGGCGTGAAGCAAAGCAGCTCGCCACCCTCGCTCGCATGGATTTCGATCCAGCCATCGTGGGCCAGCACCAGCCACTCGCCATCGGCCAGCTGGCTGCGCCGGCTGACCAGTCGCTCCATCTGCCATTGCGCCGATTCGGTCACGCGCATGGCGTTGGCCTGGCTGATCAGCTGGCTGCCGGCAGCCAGCCAGACTTGCAGGGTCTGGCCGCGCGCCAGGCGCAGGTGGCGCGGGCTGGCCTGCAGTTCGGGAAGAGGGGTGTGCCAGGGGGTATGCATGTGCTTTCTCCGTCAGTGGGTACGCTTGCAGTCTAGGCAGGCTGGCGGGATGGCAACAGGCACAGGAAAATTCATGGTGCAGCGTAACAGGAGGTGATTTTCCGTTCTGTTACCTCTGCTTTTCGAATACTCTGTATCTGTTCCGGTCGTTTGCCGGAGAACATGATTGCTGTTATGGATACCAGCCTGCTTATTGCCGATGCGTCCGGTGCGGCCGCCACGCCCACCGCTCCCACCACGCCCGCGTCCCTGCTTCCCAGCGCGCCCGAGTCTGGCCGCCAGCCCTTGTATCGCCGCCTGGCCGATCACTACCAGAGCGCCATCCAGGCCGGCACCCTGGTGGCGGGGGATCGCATGCCCTCGGTGCGCGATCTGATGCGTCAGCACCAGGTGAGCCTGTCGACTGCGCTGCAGACCTTGCGGCACATGGAAGAGGGCGGCTGGCTGGAGGCGCGCCCGCGCTCCGGCTATTTCGTGCGGCAGCCGCGCCGTTCCGCCATCCGGCCGGTGCAAGAGCCCAAGAGCCTCTTGGCCATCGATGCCGGGCAGTTCGTCGGCATCCATGAGCGCGTCTCCAAGTACATCGCCTTGCGCCAGGCGGGCGCACCGCACATCGATCTGTCGGGGATGACCTGTGCGCCCCAGCTGTATGCGGTCGAAACCCTCAAGCAGGCCGCCATGCGCGCCCTGCGCGAGCGCCCTGAGCTGCTCACCAGCGCCATGCCGCACAATGGCAACGCCACCTTCCGCCAGGCCGTGGCGCGCCGCGCGCTCAATGCCGGCATGCGCATCGATACCGAGGAAGTGGTGGTCACCCATGGCTGTATCGAAGCGCTGAATCTGGCGATGCGCGCCGTGGCCGGTCCGGGGGATACCATCGCCGTGGAGTCGCCCACCTACTTCGGCCTCTTGCAGGCGCTGGAAAACCTGGGCATGAAGGCGCTGGAAATTCCCACCAGCCCGCATACCGGGATCTCGGTGGAAGCGCTGGAGCTGGCCGTGCGCACCTACGGCAACATCAAGGCGGTGGTGGTGGTGCCCAACCTGCAGAACCCGCTGGGCTGCATCATGCCCGAGGACCACAAGGACCAGCTGGTGCGCCTGTGCGACCAGTTGAAGCTGCCCCTCATCGAGGACGACGCCTACACCGAGCTGGCCGATGGCAGCGTGACGCCCTCCAGCCTCAAGAGCCGTGACCGCAACGGCAATGTCATCTACTGCGCCTCGCTCAACAAGGTGCTGGCCCCTGGCATGCGCCTGGGCTGGATGAATGGCGGACGCTGGCACGAGCGCGTCAAGATGCTCAAGTTCACCCACACCCGCGCCAATGAAGAGTGGACCCAGGTCACCGCCGCCGACTTCATCGCCAGCCCGGCCTATGACCGCCACCTGCGCCGTCTGCGCCAGATGCTCAAGCAGCAGCGCGAGCGCATGGCCGAGTCCATCGCCGCGTATTTCCCCGAAGGCACGCGCCTGAACCTGCCCAACGGCGGGGTCGGGCTATGGGTGGAACTGCCGGTGCAGGTCTGTTCCCAGCAATTGTTCGAGCGCGCACTGGCCGAGGGCGTGGGCGTCTCGCCGGGAGCGATCTTTTCGAACTCCAGCCGCTACGGCCATTTCGTGCGCATCTGTTGCGGTCATCCCTTCAACCGCGAACTGGACCAGGCGCTGCGCCGCCTGGGAGGACTGGTGCACCACCTGGCCGACGCTTGATGCGCTCGGACCGTGTTCAAGGGTCGCCTGCGGGCGACCTTTTTCTTGGGTGATCAGACATTGTGGCAAGAGAATCAGGCATTGCCTGAAATCCCCATCTCCTTCACACTTGTAAAGACCAAGTAAAGAGGCGGCGCGCCTGCGGCGACGCGGCCCGGATTTCGCCTTCCTGACACATCCATCTGTCCCTGGAGACCCGGCCATGTCCTTGCCATCGCCGCCTACGCAAGACCCCGCGCGTGCCGGCGCCCATTACGAGGCCCTGCTGCGCCAGGCCATCGACGCCCACATGGCCGGGCGTCTCGACCAGGCCTGCGCCATCTATGAAGCGGTGCTGGAAGCTGATCCCATTCATCCGCTGGCCCTGCATTACTACGGTATCTGGCTGCACCAGGACGGACAGCATGACGAGGCGCTGGACAAGCTGGAGCTGGCCAGCGCCCTGGAACCGGACAACGCCGACTGGCACAACGATCGCGGCAATGTGCTGTTCGCCCTGCAGCAGCCGGCCCTGGCCGAGCAGGCCTACGCCGATGCGCTGGCGCTGCGGCCGGACGACCACACGATCTGGAACAACCTGGGGGCGGTGCTGCTGCAGCAGGACAAGCGCCCGGACGCCATCAGCGCCTTCGAACGGGCCTTGCAGATCGATCCTGATTTCCTGCCCTCGCTGCTGCACCTGGGCGGCATCCATGAAGCCGCCGGCGACAAGATGCAGGCGTCGCACTATCAATGCCGGGCTTACGTGCTGCCGCCGCTGGAAGGGAAGTCGTGGGAGATGCTGGGCATTTCCTTCTACTTCCTCGGCCGCCTGCCCGAGGCCGCCGAGGCCTATCGCGCCTGGCTGCGGGAAGAGCCGGACAATCCCATCGCCGCCCACATGCTGGCGGCCTGTTCGCAGGCCGACGTGCCGCCGCGTGCCTCGGACCGCTACATCGAATCGCACTTCGATCGCTATGCCGAGACCTTCGAAGCCAATCTGCTGCAGAGCCTGGGCTATCGCGGCCCGCGCCTCATCGCCGAAGGACTGGCGCTGATCGCGCCGCCGGCGCACCAGTTCGCCGCCATCGATATCGGCTGCGGCACCGGACTGTGCGGGGGGCAGGTCGCCCCTTATTCGCATCATCTGGTGGGCGTGGACCTGGCCGGCAAGATGCTGGAGAAGGCCGCCGCGACGGGCCACTATGCCCGCCTGGAAAAGGCCGAGATCGGCCACTACCTCGCGACCCATCCGCAGTCTTGCGACCTGGTCACGGCGGCCGACACCATGATCTACTTCGGCGATCTGGCGCCGGTCATGCAGGCGGTGGCGCTAGCCTTGCGCAGCGGCGGTCATTTCGTCTTCACGGTGGAGGCGCTCACCGGGGCCGATGTCGCCCCTCAAGGCCACGCCCTGCACGCCAGTGGCCGTTATCGTCATGGGCGCGACTATGTGCGCGGCTTGCTGCAGGCGCATGGATTCACGCTGCTGCATGACAGCGACCAGATCCTGCGCGAAGAAGTGCGTCAGCCGGTGGCGGGCATGCTGTTCGTGGCCCGCCGCGCCTGAGTTCATCCGCTCGTCTTCGCCAGTACAGCCTCGACCTGGGCGCGCCTGGGGATGGGCTCTACCGCGCCATAGCCGGTGGTCGACAAGGCTGCGGCCACATTGGCATAGCGCGCCGCCGCGAAAGCATCGCGGCCGGCCATCAGCTCGGCCATGAAGGCGCCGCCGAAGCAATCGCCCGCACCGGTGGCGTCCAGGGAGTCGACGGGGTAGGGCGCCACCATGCGGCGCTGGTCGGAAGTGGCGACATAGCAGCCTTCCTTGCCCAGCTTGAAGGCCACCAGCTTCACGCCATACGACAGCAAGCGATCGACGATGGCGTCCCGGTCTTCCAGCCCCGTCAGCAGCGAGACGTCTTCCCAGCTCGGCAGGCAGATGTCGCACAGCCGGAACGCCTCTTCCATCCGGGCGCGGGCGCGTTCCAGCGGCCACAGGCGCAGTCGCAGGTTGGTATCGAGCGACGTGGTCACGCCACTGGCGCGGGCGTGCGCCATGGCGGCCAGCCCTGCCTCGCAGGCCGATTCGCTGATGGCCAGGCTGATCCCCGAGAGGTGCAACGCGCCAGCGGCGGCGATGGCCTCCAGCGGCAGCGCCTTGGCCTGGTAAGCGCTGGCGGCCGAGCCGGCGCGGCGGTAGTGGAAGTGGTGGCCGGCGGCATCGTGGGTGACGAAGTAGATGCCGGTGCTGCCGCCGGGAGCGATGGCGACATGGCGCACGTCCACCTCTTCACGCTGCCATAGCGCCAGCAGGTCTTGCCCGAAGTGGTCGTCGCCGACCGCACTGAGGTAGGCCGAGGCCGCCCCCTGGCGGGCCGCTGCGATGGCGAAGTTGGACGTGTCGCCGCCATAGCCCTGCAGGAACTGGCGCGGCGCATCGATGCGCTGGTTGAATTCCACCATGGCTTCGCCATAGGCGAGGATGGTTTTGCTCATGTTCGTTGCCCATCCCCGCTCAGAAGAAGGTCTGCACGATGTCGGTCACATCGAAGCGTCCATCGACCACCACCAGGTGACGCCACTTGTCGAAGGTCAGGCAGGGATGGGAGATGTCGAAGGCGATCATGTCGCCCACCTCGATATCGTCACCCGCGGCGATCTTCAGGTAGGCGTGCTGGTCCATCATGCCGGTCACTTCCCAGTGCGCCGGCGTGGCCTGCGGGCCGGTATCGCGGCCGGGGCGGAAGCGTGAGACCGGCATCGGCAGGCCGGCATCGAAGGCAGCGTCGCGCTTGCCCAGGGCAATGATGGCCTTGTCGGACTCGGGAATGGACTGCACATAGGCCCATAGTTGCAGCGCCGGCTGCAACTGGCTGCGCATGCTGTGCGCCACCGGATTGCGCACCTGGATCTGCGCCTGCGCAGCGCGATAGATGCCCACGTCATGGGTCAGGTAGCAACCCGGACGCAGCACCACATCCAACGCCGCGCCGATATCGGCCTGGCCGAACTCCTCGGCCACCACGTCGTACCAGGCCGAGCCGGCGCCGGTGAGCACCGCCGGTCCGCGCGCCAGCCGGCGCGCCAGCTGGCCTTGCGCGGCCAGGTCTTGCAGGCAGGCCACGGCGCGCTGCAGGAAGCGGCGGATATCGACCTCTTCCTTGAGCACGCCTTCATAGACTTCCACGCCAGCCAGGGCGATGCTGTCCCAGCGCGAGATCGCCTCCAGCACGGCCTGCTGTTGGGCTTCATCGCGCACGCCGGTGCGTCCGCCGGTCGGACCCAGTTCCAGCAGCACGTTCAGGGTCTGCTTGCGTTCGGCAAAGAAACGGCCAAGCTGATCGACCAGCGCGGCCGAATCGACCAGGCAGAAGAACTCGAAGGAGGGATCGGCCAGCAGCTCGGAAATGATGGCCATGTTGCGCTTGCCCACCAGCTGGTTGGCCATGATCACGCGACGCACGCCATGGTGGTAGCCGGCCAGCGTCTGGTGGGCGGTAGCCAGGGTGATGCCCCAGGCGCCAGTGTCGAGCTGGCGCGCAAACAGCTTGGGCGCCATGGTGGTCTTGCCGTGCGGGGCCAGCTTCAGCTGGTATTGGCCGACGAATTCCTGCATCCACTTCAGGTTGTGCGCGATCTTTTCTTCATACAGAACCGCCGCCGGCAAACTGATGTCTTCGTTGAGCAGGTTCCAGCGCACGGTGCCGGCCTGACCCGGCGGCAGCGCTTGCGGCAAGGGACCCAGCCCCTTGTTGAGTGGATCGATGATGCCCGCCTCGTAAGCGCCTTGGTAGTTTGTATCATTCATCGCATTGATTCCTGTTGAATTAGGATTGACGTAACAATAGCCTTGAATTTACTATGTTTACGTCGTGTTAGTAAATAACATAAATTGTTTCGCAGTTCCTGGTGGACTGCGCAGCTCGGCCTTTCCTGCCTGGCCTTTCTTGCCTCCTTGCAGAGAGTTCATCTTCCCATGGCGCAGACATTGGACATCATTTCCCGCATTACCGAGCGCAGCAGCACCTTGCGCCTGGCCGAACAGAAGGTGGCAGAAGCCATCCTGGGCGACCTGCACGCCGCCGCCAGCGCCAGCATCGGCGAGCTGGCCGACAAGGCGGGCGTGTCGGTGGCCAGCGTGACGCGCTTTGCCAAGGCCATGGGTTGCCGCGACGTGCGTGAATTCAAGTTCCTGCTGGCGCAGGCGGTGGCAGTGGGGCAGCGCTTCTTCGACGGAGCAAAGACCGTGCCGTCGGAACAGCCGCCGGAACTGGCCGATGTGGTCTATCGCGACATCCACGCGGTGCTGGAGCTCAACCGCGCCATGCTCAATGCCGACATGCTGATGCAGGCCGCGCACCTGCTGCTGGGTGCGCGCATGATCTACTGCTTCGGCATGGGCGGTGGTTCGACCATGATGTCCGACGAGGCGCGCTACCGCCTGGTGCGGCTGGGCCGTCCGGTGGCCAGCTACCACGATGCCGTGCTGCAGAAGATGGTGGCCGCCACCCTGGACAAGGACGACGTCCTGCTGGTCTTTTCCACCACCGGCAGCGTGCCTGAGCTGCTGGCCAGTTGCGAAGTGGCGCGCGAGTACGGCGTCAAGCTCATCGCCATCACTGCGCTGGGCTCGCCGCTGGCGAAGCTGGCCGACGTGCTGCTGCCCATCAAGACGCTGGAAACCGACCTGATTTTCAAACCGTCCTCGTCGCGCTACGCCATGATGGCGACGCTGGACATGCTGGTGCTGGAACTGGCCCTGCTGCACAAGGAAAGCAGCCAGGAACGCCTGCGTCGCCTCAAGTATGTGCTCGACGCGCATCGGGGCGGTGGCGACCTGCACCAGCCGCTGGGAGACTGACATGCTATCCACCACCCATGCCGCAGACGGCGAACGCCGCTGCGATATCCTGATCCGCCATGCCCTGGTCATCGATGGTTCCGGGGCCGAGCCCGTGGCGGCCGATGTGGCCGTACACAAAGGACGCGTCGCCGCCATCGGCAAGCTCGACGACTGGCAGGCCGCGCAAGAGATCGATGCCAGTGGTCGCGTGCTCTCGCCGGGTTTCATCGACGTCCATACGCACGATGACACCAACGTCATCCGCACCCCCGAGATGTTTCCCAAGCTCTCGCAGGGCGTGACCACGGTGGTGGTCGGCAACTGCGGCATCAGCGCTGCGCCGGTCACGCTCAAGGGCGAGCCACCGGACCCGATGAACCTGCTGGGCAAGCGCGAGGCCTTCCACTATCCGAGCTTCGCCAGCTATGTCGAGGCCGTCAATGCGGCGCGACCCGCCATCAACGTGGCGGCCCTGGTCGGCCACACGGCCCTGCGCAACAATCACATGGACCGTCTGGATCGCGCCGCCACCGAGAGCGAAATCGCCGGTATGCGCGCGCAATTGCGCGAGGCGCTCGAGCATGGCGCGCTGGGCCTGTCCACCGGGCTGGCCTATGGCAATGCCATCAACGCGCCCACCGAGGAAGTGCTGGCCCTGGCCGAGCCGCTGGCCGAGTTCGGCGGCCTGTATGCCACCCACCTGCGCAGCGAATTTGCCGACATCCTCGATGCAATGGAAGAATCCTTCCGCATCGGCAAGCATGCCCGTGTGCCGGTGGTGATCTCGCACCTGAAGTGCGCGGGCGTGGAGAACTGGGGGCGCAGCAGCGAAGTCTTGCATGCGCTGGAGAGGGCGGCGCGCCATCAGCATGTAGGCTGCGACTGCTATCCCTATACCGCCAGCTCCTCCACCTTGGACTTGAAGCAGGTCACGGGCGACTACGACATCCAGGTCACCTGGTCCGAGCCGCATCCTGAACAGGGCGGCAAGATGCTCAAACAGATCGCCGCCGAATGGGATGTCGACCTGCACGCCGCCGCCGCGCGCCTGATGCCGGCCGGGGCGGTGTATCACTGCATGTCCGATGACGACGTCAATCGCATCCTCTCGCATCCCGCCACCGTGGTGGGCTCCGATGGCCTGCCCAACGATCCCTTGCCGCATCCGCGCCTGTGGGGCGCTTTCCCGCGCGTGCTGGGTTACTACAGCCGCGAGCAGAAGCTGTTCTCGCTGGCCACCGCGGTCCACAAGATGACGGGCCTGTCGGCCCAGCGTTTCGGGCTGGATCTGCGCGGTTTCGTGCGGGTGGGCTATCACGCCGACCTGGTGCTGTTCGATGCCGAGACCGTGCGTGATGCGGCCAGCTTTACCGATCCCATGCAGCCAGCGCATGGCATCGAGGCGGTGTGGGTCAATGGCGAACTGGCCTATCGCGGTCAGGACAAGAAGGCGACCGCCGCGCGCGCAGGACGCTTCCTGGCGCGCACGGTGCAGAAAACGTCAGCCTGAGTTTTTTGGTCTTTCCGGATTTCCCTATCTCCGGATTTTCAGATTTCCAGGTTTTCAGGAAGCTTCAACAAACAACAAGGAGTAGCAATGAGCATTCAACGATTTGGTGTGGAAGGCGGCAGCGGCACGGGTGGCCAGCATCTGCCATTTGCCCGTGCAGTGGCCGCGGATGGCTGGCTGTATGTCTCGGGCCAGGTGGCGATGGAAAACGGTGAGGTGATCGACGGCGGCATCGTGGCGCAATCGCACAAGGCCATCCAGAACGTGCTGGCCATCCTGAAGGAAGCCGGCTACGGCCCCGAGCACGTGGTCCGTTGCGGCGTCTGGCTCGATGATGCGCGCGACTTCCAGTCCTTCAACAAGGTGTTCAAGGAATACTTCGGCGCCAATCCGCCGGCGCGTGCCTGCGTGGTCTCGAGCATGGTGGTGGACTGCAAGGTCGAAGTCGACTGCGTGGCGTTCAAGCGCTGAGCGTCCGAAAAAAAAGCGATGGCGGCGTTGGATGCGTCGCCATTTTTTCAAGGGATCGCCAAGTATCCCGCATGCAATGCGTAAATGATTTAGAGAATTAATTGTTTGCTGGCAGGGGTGTCGTGCGCCAGCAGGTGTCTTTGATCATCGGAAGAGGAGAAGCAGATGGAGGCAGTACAAGGAAGTGCGCTACTGGTGTACGCGCTGGTAGCGGTGATCGCACTGATCGTGCTGATCGCCAAGTTCAAGATGAATCCATTCATCGTATTGATCGTGGTGTCGCTGGTGCTGGGCCTGGCCGTGGGCATGCCGATGGGCAACATCGTCAAGGCCTTCGAGACCGGTGTGGGCAACGCCCTGGGGCATATCGCGCTGGTGGTGGGTCTGGGCACCATGCTGGGCAAGATGATGGCCGAGTCCGGCGGGGCAGAGCGCATCGCCAACACCATGATCAAGGCCTTCGGCGAGAAGAACGTGCATTGGGCCATGATGACGGTGGCCTTCATTGTCGGCCTGCCGGTGTTCTTCGAAGTCGGTTTCGTGCTGCTGGTGCCGATTGCCTTCAACGTCGCCAAGCGTACCGGGACCAATATGGTGCTGGTGGGCATTCCCATGGTGGCGGGCCTGTCGGTGGTGCACGGTCTGATTCCGCCGCACCCGGCGGCGCTGCTGGCGGTGACCGCATATAGCGCCGATATCGGTCGCACCATCCTGTATGCGTTGATCGTCGGTATTCCCACGGCCATCATCGCCGGCCCCATCTTCGGCAAGCTGATCTCCAAGGTGGTCATCCCCAATCCGGACAATCCGCTGATTTCGCAGTTCGTCGATGAGGGCAAGAAGGATCGTGAACTGCCGGGCTTCGGCATCACGCTCTTCACCATCCTGCTGCCGGTGGCGCTGATGCTGATCGGTAGCTGGGCCGACCTGTTCTTCGCACCCAAGACCTTCGCCAATGACTTCCTGCGCCTGATCGGCAATTCGGTGATCGCGCTGTTGATCGCCACCCTGGTGAGCTTCTGGACCTTTGGCCGCGCCCGTGGCTTTGGTGCTGACCAGATTCTCAAATTCACCAACGAATGCCTGGCCCCGATTGCCAGCATCACGCTGGTGGTGGGCGCCGGCGCCGGCTTTGGTCGCATCCTGATGGATGGCGGCGTCTCCAAGGCCATCGTGGGCATCGCCACAGACGCCCATCTGTCGCCGCTGATCCTGGGCTGGTTCGTGGCCGCCCTGATCCGCGTGGCGACCGGTTCGGCCACGGTGGCCATGACCACCGCCTGCGGCATCGTCGCTCCCATCGTCTCCACCGTTGGCGGCGTGCGTCCGGAGCTGATGGTGCTGGCCACTGGCGCGGGTTCGCTGATCCTGTCGCACGTCAATGACGGCGGCTTCTGGCTGGTCAAGGAATACTTCAACATGACCGTGCCGCAGACCTTCAAGACCTGGACCGTGATGGAAACCCTGGTCTCGGTACTGGCGCTGCTGTTCACGCTGGCGCTGGCGACGGTGGTCTGATGCACTGAGCGCGCTTGACGCAAGAAAGGCCAAGGGCCGCCCGGATTGCTCCGGGCGGCCCTTTTCCATTTGCTGCTGCGGTGCTCAGAAGCGGAAGCGCGAATCGTCGTAGCGCGGATCGGGACCGTTCTCGACTTTTTCGACAATGCCCTGGTCGGTGAAATAGACCGTCATCTGCGAATTCCAGACCCCGCTTTCCTTGTAGCCGTAGTTCCAGGCTTCGAAGGGGATGCGGGCGTAGCGCGTCACTTCGGTGGGGCGGCCGACCCGGCGCAACACGTCGAGCTTGGTGTCCTGCTTGGGGCGGATGGCGCGGAAATTCTCGATGGTCCAGACTTGCTCATAGGAAATGAGGCGATGGTCGGGGCCGATGCGGGCCATGTACTGATACTGGCTGAAGGGCCCGGCGCCGTATTCGAAGACCCGCACGTTGCCATCAGGATACACATTGGTCGGCGGCCCCAGACGGGCCACGACCTGGTCTTCGGGCTCGCCCGGCTGCACCGGCGGCTGCAGCAGCGAGGCGCAGCCCGACAGTGCACAGAGTGCAGAGAGGGCCAGCAGCGCGGCCGCCAGGCGCGGGCGGGTGCTTTGCAAGAGGGGGACGAAAGAGGGCATGGGAGACTCCTGATCAGATTGTCACTTCATTATCACCGGACTGCGACGTGGCCTGGCGGCACGCGGGCGTCGGTCAATGTTGGTGAGAATGACTTTTTGCTATATAATTTCGCGTCCGGTCGGTTTGACCGGATTCTCATTTTTTGTTCACGGTATGCAGGGCAGGGATTTTCCGACGCTCCGCACACCGCTTGTGAAAGGTAAAAGCAATGTCCATCGAAAAAGCAGCCAAGGCTGCCATTATCTCCGAAAACGCCCGCGGCACGAACGACACCGGTTCTCCGGAAGTGCAAGTCGCTCTGCTGACCGCACGCATCAACGACCTGAACGGCCACTTCAAGGCCCACGTCAAGGATCACCACTCCCGTCGTGGCCTGATCAAGATGGTCAACCGTCGCAAGAGCCTGCTGTCCTACCTGAAGAACAAGGACGCTGACCGTTACCGCGCCCTGATCGAGAAACTCGGTCTGCGTAAGTAATTTGACTCCGCGTCTGGGTCCCGGGGTGTCTGCCCCGGACCACCACGAAATGCCTGCGTCACTCGTTGATGCGGGCATTTTGTTTTTTGCGATTCCGCAAGCTCAGGCGTAAGTCTGGCTGAGGCAAGCGCAAAGCGCCCGCCGGGCAAGAATGCATCATTGTTTCATCGCGGCAGGCAGCACATTGCCGCGTTCGTCGTGAGTGGCCGGTCTCGCCGGTCACTGTGGTGAGGTGAACGACAGCGCCTGAAAATCTGTCGGCAAAAGGAAGTCGTGCACCGCGGACACAGTCGGGGCCGGCTCCATAAAAGAAAGGAAATACCGTGTTCAATAAAGTAACCAAGACCTTCCAGTACGGTCAGCATCAAGTGACCCTGGAAACCGGCGAAATCGCTCGCCAGGCTTCTGGCGCCGTGGTGGTGTCGGTGGAAGACACCGTCATCCTGGCTACCGTGGTGGCCCGCAAGGAAGCCAAGCCCGGCCAGGACTTCTTCCCGCTGACCGTCGACTACATCGAGAAGACCTATGCAGCCGGCCGTATCCCCGGTGGTTTCTTCAAGCGTGAAGGCAAGCCTTCCGAAAAGGAAACCCTGACCTCGCGCCTGATCGATCGTCCGATCCGCCCGCTGTTCCCGGAAGGCTACCTCAACGAAGTGCAGGTGATCATCCACGTGCTGTCGGTGAACCCTGAGATCGATCCTGACATCCCCGCCATGATCGGCGCCTCGGCCGCCCTGTCGCTGGCCGGCATCCCCTTCAATGGCCCGGTGGGCGCAGCCCGCGTGGGTTACATCGACGGCCAGTACGTCCTGAACCCGACCACTTCGCAGCTCAAGTCCTCGCAACTGGACCTGGTGGTGGCCGGTACCGAGACCGCCGTGCTGATGGTGGAATCCGAAGCCGACCAGCTGTCCGAAGAAGTCATGCTGGGCGCCGTCGTGTTCGGTCACGACCAGTCCAAGGCCGTCATCGAAGCCATCCACGCCCTGGTGCGTGACGGCGGCAAGCCGGAAGTCCAGTGGACCGCCCCGGCCAAGAACGAAGCCTTGATCGCCCGCGTCTCTCAACTGGCCGAAGGCCCGCTGCGCGAAGCCTACCAGACCAAGGACAAGCAAGCCCGTACCGAAAAGCTCAAGGCCGTGACCGCCCAGGTCAACGAAGCCCTGGTCGCTGAAGCCGCTGCCAACAACGGCGTGGCTGCGGATGCTGCCGAAGTCGGTTCCATCCTGTTCGACCTGGAAGCCAAGATCGTGCGTTCGCAGATCCTGGAAGGCGAACCCCGCATCGACGGCCGCGACACCCGCACCGTGCGTCCGATCTCGATCCGTACCGGCGTGCTGCCGCGTACCCACGGTTCGGCCCTGTTCACCCGTGGCGAAACGCAAGCCCTGGTCATCGCGACCCTGGGTACCGCACGCGACGAACAGAAGATCGATGGTCTGCTGGGTGAATACTCCGACCGCTTCATGCTCCACTACAACATGCCTCCGTTCGCCACCGGCGAAACCGGTCGCGTGGGCACCCCGAAGCGCCGCGAAATCGGCCACGGCCGCCTGGCCAAGCGCGCGCTGATCGCCGCGCTGCCGGCGGCTGACGAGTTCAGCTACTCGGTGCGCCTGGTCTCGGAAATCACCGAGTCCAACGGTTCCTCCTCGATGGCGTCGGTGTGCGGCGGCTGCCTGGCATTGATGGACGCCGGTGTGCCGATGAAGGCCCACGTGGCCGGCATCGCCATGGGCCTGATCAAGGAAGGCAACAAGTTCGCCGTGCTGACCGACATCCTGGGCGATGAAGATCACCTGGGCGACATGGACTTCAAGGTGGCCGGTACTGCCAACGGCATTACCGCCCTGCAGATGGACATCAAGATCCAGGGCATCACCAAGGAAATCATGCAGGTCGCGCTGGAGCAGGCCAAGGAAGGCCGCCACCACATCCTGGGCAAGATGCAGGAAGCCGTGCCGGCCGGCCGTGCCGAGCTGTCCGACTTCGCACCGCGCCTGATCACCATCAAGATCAACCCGGAAAAGATCCGTGACGTGATCGGCAAGGGCGGCGCAGTCATTCGCGCCCTGACCGAAGAAACCGGCACCCAGATCGACATCAGCGACGAAGGCGTGGTCACCATCGCCTCCGTGGATGCGTCGGCTGGCCAGGAAGCCAAGCGCCGCATCGAAGAGCTGACCGCTTCCGTGGAAGTGGGCAAGATCTACGAAGGCACCGTCCTGAAGCTGCTGGACTTCGGCGCCATCGTCCAGGTCCTGCCGGGCAAGGATGGCCTGCTGCACATCAGCCAGATCGCCAACGAGCGCGTCAATGCCGTGGCCGACTACCTGAAGGAAGGCCAGCAAGTGCGCGTCAAGGTTCTGGAAACCGATGACCGTGGCCGCCTGAAGCTGTCGATGAAGGCTGCCCAGGCTGAAGAAGGCGGCGAAGCTGCTGCTCCGCAAGAAGCCCAGTAAGACCGTCTGCCGCGGGCAGCCGATGAGCTTGTCCCGGCAGGTCTGACCAGGTAACAAGGAAGTCCCCCGTGCCGCAAGGCCGGGGGATTTTTTTTTGCCGGGATCGGCTACCGGGGGAGCGGACAATCTGCCCACGTGATTTCGAACCAAAAGTATGCGATTCTGTCGGTCTGCATTGAGGGACATCAATGTCCTGGTATGCCGCGCTCATCAGGGGAGGCGCGGGCGATACTGCCATGCAGGCATATCCGAATAGAGAGTAGGGGACAGCTGCGCAACCCGGCCACGTCAGAGGGACGGGTTTGCGCGGACAGAACAACAGGTTACTTTTGAAAGGAAGGCAATGCCCCACGTAGTCATCATCGGTTGTGGATTCGGCGGCCTGGCCGCCGCGCGCGAACTGGCCAATGCCGAGGTGCGCATCACCATGATCGATCGCAGCAACCACCACCTGTTCCAGCCGCTGCTCTACCAGGTGGCCACGGCAGGGCTGTCGGCCCCGGCCATCAGCGCACCGATCCGCGCCATCCTGGCGCACCAGCGCAACCTGACCACCTTGATGGCCGCCGTGACGGGCATCGACACCGCCGCCAAGACAGTGCAGCTCGAAGACGGCAGCACGATGGCCTACGACCACCTGATCGTGGCCGCCGGTTCCACCCACAGCTATTTCGGGCGGGATGAGTGGAGCAGCCTGGCGCCCGGCCTGAAGACCCTGGAAGATGCCTTCGAGATCCGCAAGCGCATCCTGATGGCCTTCGAGCGCGCCGAGCGTGAGAGCGATGCGCGACGCCGCCAGGAATGGCTGACCTTTACCGTCATCGGCGGCGGCGCGACCGGCGTCGAAATGGCGGGTACGCTGGTAGAGATTGCCCGCCACACCCTGGCCGGGGAATTCCGCAACATCGATCCGCATTCGGCGCGGGTGGTGCTCATCGAAGGATCGGACCGCATCCTGGGCGCCTATCCGCCCGACCTTTCCGACAAGGCGCGCGAGCAATTGCAGAAGCTGGGCGTGGACGTGCGTACCGGCAGCCGCGTGGTGCATATCGATGAGACCTGCGTGCGTTATACCAACTTCGATGGCGAACAGACCTTGTCCACCCGCACCGTGATCTGGTCGGCCGGGGTGGCCGCCTCGCCGCTGGGCCGTGCCCTGGGGGTGGAGCTGGACCGCGCCGGCCGTGTGCCGGTGTCGCCCGAGCTCAATATCGCCGGGCATGATGATGTCTATGTCATCGGCGACCTGGCGGCGGCGCAGTCGGAGGGCAAGCCGGTACCGGGCGTGTCGCCGGCGGCCAAGCAGATGGGGCGCGTGGCGGCACGCAACATCAAGCACCGCATTGCCGGCCAGACGCCGGAGACCTTTGTCTACCAAGACTATGGCTCACTGGCCACGATCGGCCGCAAGGCGGCCATCGCCATGGTGGGCAAGCTCAAGTTCTCGGGCTATCCGGCCTGGTTGTTCTGGCTGTTCGTGCACGTGTATTTCCTGATCGGTTTCCGCAACCGCATCATGGTGATGGCCGATTGGGCCTGGGCGTATTTCACCTTCAAGCGCAGTGCCCGGGTCATTTCGGCGACCATGCCGACGCAGGCCGAGCAGTCGCCCTTGCGCAAGGAAGCGGCTGAATAGGCCCTCTCGGCCCATCAGCAGAAAGCCCTCGTTTCCGGTGACGGAAGCGAGGGCTTTCTTCTTTCTTGCAGGGATGCCGAGTGTGGCTCAGTCTTCCAGCGCCAGCATGGCGAAACTGGCCAGCCAGTGGCCGCCGCTGTAGTGGCTGCCGACGACCTGGTCGATGGAGGCCGCGATGTGGCGCTGGATGGCAGCCTCGATGGCGCTGCGTGCGGCGTGGCCCGCGGGCAGGTGGCGCAGCACGGTCTTCATGCACCAGGCGCGCGAGAGGTTCAGGCCGTCCAGGTGGGCGATCTTGGGATCGGTCGGGTCGGAGACGAGGGCCGGCTGCATGATCTGCTCGATCTCTGCCACACGCGGTAGGTACTGGTCGAACCAGGCGGCGAAGGCTTGCGCCGACAGGACCTTGCTCATCAGGAGCGCCTCGGTGAGCGCGCCAGAGATGTACTCGTCGCCGCCGGGTTCATAGTGGGCAGGATAGTCGGTGTCCTTGCCGTAGTAGCGCTGTGCGCTGGCCAGGATGACCTGTTCCAGTTCGATATCCTTGACATGGCGCGCCTGATCCAGCGACAGCGCCAGGGCGAAGGCGGTGTTGTAGTGCGTGCCAACCCGGATCGGATAGCTCAGCTTGGACAGGTACTCCAGCAAGCGGCGGCGGATCTCCAGCGTCAGTGGCTGCATCGCGGTGCGCCAGCTAGCAGCACGCGGCAACGTGGATTGCGCCAGTTCCTGGTCCAGTGCGAGTATCCAGCCGAAGCCATAGGGACGTTCGAATGAGGCGCGGCCACCGACGCGGAAATAATCGGTCTCGCGCTCCATCAGTTCGGGCGTAAAGTGTTCATCGAAAATGGCCTCGACCTCAGCGCGCGCGGGCAGCTCGGGATAACGCTGTACGCAGCGCAGCAGCAGCCAGAAGCCATGCACAGCCGAGTGCCAGTCATAGCAGCCATAGAACACCGGATGCATGGCGCGCGGAGAGAGCACATCCCCGGCGTCATTGAGCACGTGCATGATGTGATTCGGATATTCCTGGCGCAGATAGGCCAGCGGCATGCGGGCAAACTCTTCAGCCCGTTCCAGTGTGAGTTGCATGGGGACTCCTTGAGGCAATGTGGGAGACCTGGCCAGCATCGTCTGCGGCCAGGTCCGGCCCTCCGAACAGATCAGCGGAAGGCGAGGAAGTACATCAGGAACACGTTCACCGTCAGCAGCGTCAGCGCGGTCGGGATCTGCACCTTGATGACCTGGTACTTGTTCTTCAGTTCCAGCAGCGCCGCCGGCACGATGTTGTAGTTGGCCGCCATCGGCGTCATCAGCGTGCCGCAATAACCGGAGTACATGCCGATGGCCACCAGCGGCGCCGGGTCGGCGTGATGGCCCAGGATCAGGAAGGGCAGGGCGATGCCGGCGCTCATCACCGGGAAGGCGGCGAAGGCGTTACCCATCACCATGGTGAACAGCGCCATGCCCACGCAGTAGATCACCACCACCAGGAAACGGTTGTCGGGATTGACGAACAGGCTCACCACCTGCTGTACCGACGTACCGGTCTTGGCCGCCACGAAGACGCCACCCAGCATGGCCAGCATCAGCGGCAGGATGGCGGCCCAGCCGATGGAATCCACCAGGCGGCGCGACTGGCGTACCGCTTGCAGTGGCGTGCCACGGGTCAGCACGCAACCGGCGATGAGTGCACACACGCAGGCCACGCACAGAGCCGCCAGCGTGAGCTGCTTCTGGTCCAGCAGCATCACGCCGCCCACCGAGACGCCCTTGAGCAGCACGGTACAGGCCACCGTGATCACCGGGATCAACACTGCGGGGAAGAACAGCCAGTTGCCCAGTCGCTTGGAGGACGCCACGCGTTCTTCATGCGTGGAGGTGGCATAGCTGCCCATGGAGAGCAGGCCGGTGCCGGCGATCAGGGAGATGATGATGACGGTGCCGCCGATGATACGGTGGGCCATGGACTTGCCGAGGTTTTCCACCAGCAGGTCACCGAACAGGAAGACCGCGCCGAAGAGGAACCAGAACAGCGCCGTGGTGAAGCGCTTGGGGTTGCCCTTGTCGCGCAGGGTCATGACGGTCAGCATCATGACGATGATGCCGATGAGGTAGTAGATGCGATTGATCGAGATGAGCGTATTCATGCGGACACCTTGGCAGCGGATTGGGTGGCCTTCCACGCATCGACATCGCGGCGGATGGAAGCGTCGAGGCGGGTCAGGCGGAACATGTGGATCACCAGTGCCGACAGGGCAGTGGGGATGGCCCACAGGCCGATGTGCAGCGGCTCGATATTGGTGATGCCGTTTTCCTTCAGGAAGGCGTCCATGAGCAGCACCGCGCCAAAGGCGATGAAGATGTCTTCGCCGAAGAAGACCGCGATGTTGTCGCACGCCGCAGCATGCGCCTTGATCTTGTCGCGGATGTGTTGCGGCAGGTCTTCGCCATAGGCGTTCACTGCAGCCCCCTCAGCCATCGGCGCCAGCAGCGGACGCACGGTCTGCGCCTGGCCACCGAGGTAGATCAGGCCGAGGGCGGCCGTGCCTTCACGCAGGATGAAGTAGAGCATCAGGATGCGCGCCGAGGTGGCGCTGGCGATGCTGGAGATCCAGGCCTGGGCACGCTCCTTCAGACCATAATGTTCCAACAGGCCGATGATGGGCAGGATCAGCAGGAAGGTCGCCAGCGAACGGCTGTTGACGAACTTCTCGCCGAAGGTTTCCAGCAGCATGCCGAAATCCATGCCCACCGACAGGCCGGTGGTGAGGCCCGCGACCGTGACCACCAGCAGCGGATTGAAACGCAAGGCAAAACCGGCCACGACGATCGGTATCCCGATCAGGGGCAGCAGTGTCGTACTCTCCATGAAAAACTCCCTATGTGAATGTGGAAAAGATCCTATCGTCCTAGTGCAAGGTCCGTGCCAACTGCATCGCGCAAAGCCTTGCCGGGTCTGGCTTTGCGGCAATCACTGTAGTGTCGGGACGTGACTTTTCCTGCGGCCTCGCGGGCCTCGTACTGGCGACTTTTCTTCTTGTGGTTGGAACAGAACTACCGCTTGTGACTACCTTGAATCCTGTCGTACGGCGCACATTCCCGCATGGTGCGATGTTGCGTAAGACATCTCACACCGTCTCACGCCGCCGCGCGCACCGCGATGCGCTCTTCGTGCAGGCGCGCCCGAATCTGGCGCGCAAAATCCAGTGCATGCGCGCCATCTCCGTGCAGGCATACGGTCTGTGCATTGACTTCGACGATGCTGCCGTCGATGGCCTTGACCTTCTTTTGCTTGACCAGCATCAGGGTCTGGGCGATGGCGTCGGCATCGTTGTCGATCAGGGCGCCCGGCTTGCTGCGCGCCACCAGGCTGCCATCGGCTTCATAGGCGCGATCGGCGAAGACTTCTTCCACCGCATTGAGGTCGGCATGGCGGGCGGCGGCGATCAGTTCGCTGCCGGCCAGGCCATACAGGCTCAGCTCGGGATTGAAGGTGCGGATGGCAGCGCAGATGGCATTGGCCAGCACGGCATCCTTGGCGGCCTGGTTGTAGAGCGCGCCGTGCGGCTTGACGTGGGTCATGCGGCCGCCTTCAGCGCGCACGATGGCCTCGAGCGCGCCGAGCTGATAGAGCATGCCGCTGACGATTTCCTCGGGCGGCAATTGCATGGCGCTGCGGCCGAAGTTCTCGCGATCGGGGAAGCTGGGGTGTGCGCCGATGGCCACGTGATTCTGGATCGCCCAGCGCACGCTGCGGCGCATGGTATTGGCATCGCCTGCATGCCAGCCGCAGGCGATGTTGGCGGAGCTGACCAGGGTCAGCAGTTGTTCGTCGGTGTCGCAGCCTTCGCCGAGGTCGGCATTGAGATCGATATGCATGGCGTTCCCTTATTTCTTGTAGAGCGTGGCGCGCGACCAGTCCAATGCGGCGACCGTGGCGCGGATGGAGTCGAGGTAGCGTTGCTGTTCTTCGGCGGCGGCCAGGGCATCGGCCATCTCGCAGGGTTCCAGCCGCAGCGTGGCGTTCAGCGGCGCTTGCGCCAGCTTCCACAGGTCGGCGCCGATGATCACGCCGATCTTGGGATAGCCGCCGGTGGTCTGCGCATCGCCCATCAGGATGATGGGCTGGCCCGAGGGCGGCACCTGGATCACGCCCGGCACTACGCCGTGCGAGAGCATGTCGCGGCCCTGCTTGCGCTTGAGTTCCGGGCCTTCGAGGCGATAGCCCATGCGGTTGCTGTTGGGTGTGACGCGCCAGGTATCGGACCAGAGCGCTTCGCGCGCACTCTTGCTGAACTGGTCGAATTCGGGAGCGGGCAGCACGCGCAGCGTGACGTGCTGGCTATGTTCGTCGGCGCGCAGGGCCAGGCCGCTCCAGCGCGGCGAACGGACACCGAAGGCAGGGCCGTGGACGGCGGCGGCAGCGGCTTGCGCATCGCCGATGGGCAGCTTGTCGCCGCGTTTGAGCGCACGTCCTTGATGGCCGCCGAAACCGGCCTTGAGATCGGTACTGCGCGAACCCAGCACCAGCGGCACATCGATGCCGCCGGCCACGGCCAGGTAGGTGCGCATGCTGTGACGCGGCGCCTGCTCGGGCGAATCGGCGGCGGCCAAGCTCAGTTTGAGGATGCTGCCGGCGCGCACCGGAATGCTCCAGCATGCCGCGATGGGCTTGCCATCGAGCGTGGCGCCGATGTCGTCGCCACCGAGGGCGATGCGGGTGGCCCGGGTGAAGCGCAGCTCGGCCACGCCCATGGTGATTTCCAGCCCTGCCGCATCGACCGGATTGCCGACCAGCAGGTTGGCGCTGGCCAGGGCCAGGGTATTGAGCGCGCCGCCGGGATGGATGCCCAGGCGGCGATGGCCGTAGCGGCCCATGTCCTGCACCGAGGCCAGCATGCCGGGTTGGATGATGTCGATCATGAGGCTACGCGCTCCACGGTAAAGCGTACACGGTCGCCGGGACGCAGCAGCGTGGGCGGTTCCTGGGAAGGGTCGAACAGTTGCAGGGTGGTGCGGCCGATGAGTTGCCAGCCCCCCGGCGAGGCCATTGGGTAGACGCCGGTCTGTTCGCCGCCGATGCCGACCGATCCGGCCGGGATGCTCACGCGCGGCGTAGTGTGGCGCGGAGTCGCCAGGCTGGCGTCGAGTCCGCCCATGTAGGCGAAGCCGGGCAGGAAGCCCAGGAAGTAGACGACGTACTCGGCATTGCTGTGACGGGCGATCACTTCCTCTGTCGACAGGCCGGTATGGCGCGCCACGTTGTCGAGGTCAGGGCCGGCGCTGCCGCCGTAGACCACCGGGATCTCGACCGTGCGCCCGACGCTGCGCTCGCCGCTAAGCTTGGGCCAGGTCGTCTCGATGCGGTGCGCCAGGATCTCCAGGTCGACCACGGGGCGTGTGGTGATGAGCGTCAGGTTGTTCATGCCGGGCACGACTTCGCTGACTTCTTCCCATTGGCCGGCCAGTTCGGCCAGCGCCCAGATGCGCTGCTGCTGGGGCAGGGTGGCGGGCGCCGGCAGACTGCATAGCAGTGCGCGATCGCCCAAAGGGTGGAGCTGTGGCTGCATGTGTCTCTTGCCTCGCCGTTGATTTTTGTTGAGAACCCGCCGATGCCGCCGACGGGGTCAAGGTGCGTCTGGTGATGCCCTGCTTTTTTGCGGATATTACATTCCAAAGAAAATATAAACAATATGTCGATAAATTATTTATTTGGTCTTTACGTTATAGTGTTGCCATTTCGTCGCCCTGACTTATCCGCTTCCCATGAGCCAAGAGAACAACGAGACGTCCAGCCCCGTCCAGCCTGATGCGCAAGACGTGGTCATGGCCCCGCGACCGACCAAGATCGTGTCGTCCCAGCACCTGGTGTCCGAACGCAGCGCCGAGCTGTCCGAGCTCGAATATGCGCTCATCATGGCCTGCAATGCCTTCAACCGCTGGATGGTGCGTTGCATGGCCGCCGCTGGCGCCAAGGACATGACGGCCATCGAGGTGTCGCTGTTGCATCACGTCAATCACCGTGACCGCAAGAAAAAACTGGCCGATATCTGTTTCGTATTGAACGTCGAGGACACCCACGTGGTCACCTATGCCTTGAAGAAGTTGGTCAAGGCCGGCTACGTCAAGAGCGAGAAGGCGGGCAAGGAACTGCTGTTCTCGACCACCCCGGCCGGGCAGGCGCTGTGCATGAAGTACCGCGAGGTACGCGAGCGCTGCCTCATCGAGGTCCAGGCCGAGAGTGGCATTCCCAACCAGGCCATCGGCGAGGCTGCGCAATTGCTGCGCAATGCCTCCGGGCTGTACGACACGGCAGCACGGGCGGCGGCCTCGCTTTGAGACCCATCACACTCCATTCAATGAAGGATAGGACACATGCGCGCAATCGAGATCAAGGAATTCGGCGGGCCTGAGGTATTGCAGGCCTGCGAACGGCCCGTGCCGGAACTGAAGGCCGGTGAGGTACTCATCAAGGTCCACGCCGCGGGCGTGAATCGTCCGGATGTGTTCCAGCGAACCGGCAACTATCCGGTCCCGCCTGGCGCTTCCGACCTGCCCGGCCTGGAAGTGGCGGGCGAGATCGTGGCCGGCGACTTGGGCGACAGTGGTTTCAAGCTGGGCGACCTGGTCTGCGCGCTGGTGCAGGGCGGCGGCTATGCGGAATTCTGCGCTGCGCCGCTGGCCCAGTGCCTGCCTGTGCCCAAGGGTTTGAGCGCGCTGGAGGCGGCAGCCCTGCCGGAAAACTACTTCACGGTGTGGAGCAATGTGTTCGACCGCGGACAACTGTCGGGTGAAGAAACCCTGCTGGTGCAGGGTGGTTCGTCCGGCATTGGCGTGACGGCCATCCAGATCGCCCGCGCGCTGGGGCACCGCGTGTTTGCTACCGCCGGCAGCGCCGAGAAGTGCCGCGCCTGCGAAGAGCTGGGGGCTGAGCGCGCCATCAACTACAAGACCGAGGATTTCGAGGCCGTGGTCAAGGAATTGACCGGCGGCCGTGGCGTGGATGTGATCCTGGACATGGTGGGCGGCGACTATCTGCCGCGCGAGATCAAGGCCTTGGCCGACGATGGCCGCCTGGTCTTCATCGCCCAGCTGGGCGGGGCCAAGGGACAGCTGGACATGGGGCAGGTGATGCGTCGTCGCCTGACCATTACGGGCTCGACCTTGCGTCCGCGTCCCGTGGCCTTCAAGGCCGCCATCGCGGCCAAGCTGCGTGAACATGTCTGGCCCCTGATCGAGGCCGGCAAGATCCGGCCGGTGATCCATCATCGCTTTCCCCTGGAGCAGGCTGCGCAGGCGCACGCCATGATGGAAGGCAGCACCCATATCGGCAAGATCATGCTGGAGCTATGAGTCGGTGGGGCTGCTGGGTCTCAGGCGGTCGGTCTGGTTTGACCGTGTGGATGGCAAGCGGCTACAATGTGGGGTTATCCAAATCGAAACCGAATTCAACGAACACAGCCTATGCGTCGCAAACTTGTAGCCGGTAACTGGAAAATGAATGGCAGCCTGGCTGCCAATGCTGCCCTGGTGGCCGGCATCAAGGAAGGGCTCGCGGCCCAGGCTTGCGATGTGGCCGTCTGCGTGCCGGCGCCTTACCTGGCGCAGGTGCAGGCGCTTGTGGCCGGTTCGCCGGTGGGGCTGGGTGCGCAGGATATGTCCGCCCATGCTTCGGGCGCCTATACCGGCGAGGTGTCGGCATCCATGTTGCAGGAATTCGGTGTGCAGTACGTCATCCTGGGTCACTCCGAGCGTCGCGCCTATCATGGCGAGTCCGATGCAGCGGTGGCGGCCAAGACGGTGGCTGCGCTCAAGGCCGGGTTAGTGCCGCTGGTGTGTGTGGGCGAGACGCTGGAGCAGCGTGAAGCCGGCCAGACCAATGCCGTCGTGGGTGGTCAGCTCGATGTCGTGCTGGCTGCGCTGAGCGCGGAAGAGGCTGCCCGCATCGTCGTGGCTTATGAGCCGGTCTGGGCAATCGGCACCGGCAAGACCGCTACGCCCGAGATGGCGCAGGAAGTGCATGCGATGTTGCGCGCGCGTCTGGGCGCCAAGAGCGCGGAAGCTGCTGCCAAGGTATGCATCCTGTACGGCGGCAGCATGAAGCCCGATAATGCCCAGCAGTTGCTGGCCATGGGTGACATCGATGGGGGTCTCATCGGTGGTGCGGCGTTGAAGGCGGCGGATTTCCTCGCGATCATCAATGCGGCGGCCTGAGTTTCAGGCAGGCGGTTCAGGTTTCAAGTAAGGGGTTTGTCAGCCGCGCGGGAGATACTCGGTGGCAGGCAGTCGAAATATCAAGAGTGGATTGGTTCAAATGAATACTTTGTCTTTGGTGGTAGTGGTAGTTCAGGTGCTGGCGGCGCTGGCAATCATCGGTCTGGTGCTGTTGCAGCACGGTAAGGGTGCCGACATGGGTGCGGCTTTCGGTTCCGGCGCGTCCGGCAGCCTCTTTGGCGCGACCGGCTCGTCCAACTTCCTGTCCAAGTCGACCGCTGTGGCTGCTGCCATCTTCTTCGCGGCGACCCTGGGTCTGGCCTTCATCGGCAATCACCATGTTTCGCAAAGCGGCGGTGTGATGGATAATCTGCAGGCGCCTGCCGTCCCGGCTCAACAAGCGGCCCCGGCTGCGCCCGCTGCACCGGCCGAAGCTGGCAAGCCTGGCGACCAGTCCAATCAGATTCCGAAATAAGCCTTTGCTGAATCTGAAATAATCGAAGAATAAAACGATAAGAATCTTTCTTTTTAGCTGATTGTGCATTGAACAAGAGTAACAAATGAAGGTACAATAGCAGTCTCAGGCCGACGTGGTGAAATTGGTAGACACGCTATCTTGAGGGGGTAGTGGCGAAAGCTGTACGAGTTCGAGTCTCGTCGTCGGCACCATAGAAATGAAATGAAAAGCCAGCGAAGGTCTTCGTGCCTGAGCTGGCTTTTTGTCGAGGAAGTTTCTGATTGATATTGAGAATCATTCCCATCGATAAACCAACGCATAGCGGCCAATCGTGAACCTCGAAAATTACTTCCCAGTCCTCCTGTTTATTCTTGTTGGCATCGGCGTCGGTGTCGCTCCCCAGCTCCTCGGTCGTCTTCTTGGTCCGCACAAGCCGGACGCTCAAAAAACTTCTCCTTACGAATGCGGTTTTGAAGCATTCGAAGATGCGCGCATGAAGTTCGATGTGCGCTACTACCTGATCGCCATCCTGTTCATCCTGTTTGATCTGGAAACCGCCTTCTTCTTCCCTTGGGGCGTGTCCATGCGTGAGCTGGGCTGGCAAGGTTTCGTCACGATGATGGTCTTCATCGCTGAATTTGTTGTCGGATTTTGGTACATCTGGAAAAAGGGTGCCCTGGATTGGGAGTAAGCCATGTCTATTGAAGGCGTATTGAATGAGGGGTTTGTTACCACCTCGCTGGATAAGGTAATCAACTGGACCCGTACCGGATCCCTGTGGCCCATGACCTTCGGTCTGGCCTGCTGCGCAGTTGAGATGATGCACGTCGGTGCTTCGCGTTACGACCTGGACCGCTTCGGTGCGGTGTTCCGTCCGTCGCCGCGCCAGTCCGACCTGATGATCGTAGCCGGCACCCTGTGCAACAAGATGGCGCCGGCGCTGCGCAAGGTCTATGACCAGATGCCGGAACCGCGCTGGGTCATCTCCATGGGCTCCTGTGCCAATGGTGGTGGCTACTATCACTATTCCTACTCGGTGGTGCGGGGTTGCGATCGCATCGTGCCGGTGGACGTGTATGTCCCGGGTTGCCCGCCGACGGCTGAGGCGCTGCTGTATGGCGTGATCCAGCTGCAGAACAAGATCAAGCGCACCAACACCATCGCGCGCTAAGAGGGCAGTATGACGACAAAATTGGAAACTCTCGAAGCCGCCCTGCGTAATGCGCTTGGAGGGTATCTTCAGAATCTGACCGTGGCCCTCGGTGAAGTCACCGTGGTGGTCAAGGCCGCTGACTACCTGTCGGCCATGCGCGTGCTGCGCGACCATGCCGACACCCGTTTCGAACAACTGATCGACCTGTGCGGCGTGGACTACTCCACCTACGGCGATGGCGCCTGGGAAGGTCCGCGCTTTGCCGTGGTGTCGCACCTGATGTCGATCGCGCACAACTGGCGTGTGCGTGTGCGCGTGTTTGCCCCGGATGACGACCTGCCCATCGTGGCCTCGGTCGATCCGATTTGGAACTCGGCTGGCTGGTACGAACGTGAAGCCTTCGATTTCTACGGCATCCTCTTCGACGGTCACCCCGACCTGCGCCGCATCCTGACCGACTATGGCTTCATCGGCCACCCGTTCCGCAAGGACTTCCCGGTGTCCGGCTATGTCGAGATGCGTTACGACGCCGAACAGAAACGCGTCATCTATCAACCCGTAACGATCGAGCCGCGCGAAATCACCCCGCGCATCATTCGTGAAGAAAACTACGGGATCAAATAATGGCAGAGATCAAAAACTATACGCTGAACTTCGGCCCTCAGCACCCGGCCGCGCACGGCGTGCTGCGCCTGGTGCTGGAGCTGGATGGTGAAGTCATTCAGCGCGCCGACCCCCATATCGGTCTGCTGCATCGTGGCACCGAGAAGCTGGCCGAGCAGAAGACCTTCCTGCAGTCCGTGCCTTACATGGATCGCCTGGACTATGTCTCGATGATGAGCAACGAGCACGGTTACGTGCTGGCCATTGAGCGTATGCTGGGTATCGATGTGCCGCTGCGTGCGCAGTACATCCGCGTGATGTTCGACGAAATCACCCGCCTGCTGAACCACCTGATGTGGATCGGCGCGCACGCGCTGGACGTGGGCGCCATGGGCGTGCTGCTGTATGCCTTCCGTGAGCGCGAAGACCTGTTCGACTGCTACGAAGCCGTCTCCGGCGCCCGCATGCACGCGGCCTACTATCGTCCGGGCGGTGTCTACCGCGACCTGCCGGACAGCATGCCGCAGTACAAGGCTTCCATCGTGCGCAACGAGAAGGCCATCCGCGAACTGAACGAAAACCGTCAGGGTTCGCTGCTGGACTTCATCGAAGACTTCACCAATCGCTTCCCGACCTATGTCGACGAATACGAGACCCTGCTGACCGACAACCGTATCTGGAAGCAGCGTCTGGTGGGCGTGGGCGTGGTCTCGCCGGAACGCGCCCTGCAGATGGGCTTCTCCGGTCCGATGCTGCGTGGCTCGGGCATCGCCTGGGACTTGCGCAAGAAGCAGCCGTATGAAGTCTACGACCTGCTGGACTTCGACATCCCCGTGGGCAAGAACGGCGACTGCTACGACCGCTATCTGGTGCGCGTGGCTGAAATGCGCCAGTCCAACCGCATCATCAAGCAGTGCGTGGAATGGCTGCGCAACAACCCGGGTCCGGTCATCACCGACAACCACAAGATCGCGCCTCCCAAACGTGCGGACATGAAGTCCAACATGGAAGACCTGATCCACCACTTCAAGCTGTTCACCGAAGGTTTCCGCGTGCCTGCCGGCGAAGCGTATGCCGCCGTCGAGCATCCGAAGGGCGAATTCGGTGTCTACCTGGTCTCGGACGGCGCCAACAAGCCGTACCGCCTGAAGATCCGTGCCCCGGGCTTTGCCCACCTGCAGGCCCTCAACGAAATGGCCAAGGGCCACATGATTGCCGACGCGGTCACCATCATCGGTACGCAAGACATCGTGTTCGGGGAAATCGACCGGTAAGTCGAAGAGCAAGAGTAAGAGTCAAGGCGGGCTTCGATGAGAAGCCCGTCAGGTTTGGGGAATATCCAATAACCGCGCAGTACTGATGCGCATGGATGGCCAACGATATGCTGTTAAGTCAAGAAGCCCTTAAGAAAATCGATCGCGAACTCGCGAAATACCCGGCGGACCAGCGCCAGTCTGCGGTCATGTCCGCACTGCGCATCGCCCAGGTGGAACATGGCTGGCTGCCGGCCGAGCTGCAGCAGGAGATTGCCGACTACATCGGCATGCCCGCCGTGGCCGTGCAGGAAGTGGCGACCTTCTACAACATGTTCAACACCAGCCCGGTGGGCAAGCACAAGATCACTGTGTGCACCAACCTGCCGTGCCTGCTGTCGGGCGGCGAACGCGCCGCACACCACCTGAAGCAAAAGCTGGGCATCGATTATCGCGAAACCACGGCCGACGGCCAGTTCACGCTGATGGAAGGCGAATGCATGGGCGCTTGCGGCGACGCACCGGTCATGCTGGTCAACAACCATCAAATGTGCAGCTGGATGTCCAACGAGAAGATCGACGCGCTGCTGGAGGAACTGAAGAAATGACCTGCCTGCACGACCGCCACATCAAACCGCTGATCCTCGCCGACCTGAATGGCGAGAACTGGCACCTCGAGGATTACGTCAAGCGCGGCGGCTACGAGTCGCTCAAGCGCATCCTCAATGAAAAGATCACCCCGGAACAGGTCATCGCCGACCTCAAGGCCTCGGGCCTGCGTGGCCGCGGCGGTGCGGGTTTCCCGACGGGCTTGAAGTGGAGCTTCATGCCGCGCCAGTTCCCCGGCCAGAAGTACCTCGTCTGCAATACAGATGAAGGCGAGCCGGGCACCTTCAAGGACCGTGACATCATTCGTTACAATCCGCACGCGCTGATCGAAGGCATGATCATCGGCGGCTACGCGATGGGCATCACTGTCGGTTACAACTATATCCACGGCGAAATCTTCTCCGCCTACGAGCGTTTCGAAGAAGCGCTGGAAGAGGCGCGCGCCGCCGGCTTCCTGGGTGACAACATCCTGGGCACCGGCTTCAGCTTCCAGCTGCACGCGCACCACGGTTATGGCGCCTACATCTGCGGCGAAGAAACCGCGCTGCTGGAGTCGCTGGAAGGCAAGAAGGGCCAGCCGCGCTTCAAGCCGCCGTTCCCGGCCAGCTTCGGCCTGTACGGCAAGCCGACCACCATCAACAACACCGAGACCTTCGCGGCCGTGCCCTTCATCTTCAAGGTGGGCCCGCAGGCCTACGCCGAGATGGGCAAGCCCAACAATGGCGGCACCAAGATCTTCTCGATCTCGGGCGACGTCGAGCGTCCGGGCAACTACGAGATCCCGCTGGGTACACCGTTCTCCACGCTGCTGGAGCTGGCAGGTGGCATGCGCGGCGGCAAGAAGATCAAAGCCGTCATCCCGGGTGGTTCGTCCGCACCGGTGATCCGTGGCGATGTCATGATGGACACCACCATGGACTACGACGCCATCGCCAAGGCCGGCTCGATGCTGGGTTCGGGTGCGGTGATCGTGATGGACGAAACCCGTTGCATGGTCAAGTCGCTGCTGCGGCTGTCCTACTTCTACTACGAAGAATCCTGCGGCCAGTGCACGCCGTGCCGCGAAGGCACCGGCTGGATGTACCGCATGGTGGAGCGTATCGAGAACGGTCACGGCAAGATGGAAGATCTGGACGTGTTGAACTCGGTGGCTGACAACATCCAGGGCCGCACCATCTGTGCGCTGGGTGATGCGGCGGCCATGCCGGTACGTGCGTTCGTGAAGAATTTCCGCGAAGAGTTCGAATACCACATCGAGCACAAACACTGCCTGGTTCCGGCATACATCTGAACAGGGCAGGGGATGCCAGGTGGAATGGAATAAGCCTTCCACCGGTATTGTTGGCAAGAATATTTAGCTTGGGCAAACAGCCATGGTTGAAATCGAAATAGACGGCAAGAAGGTTGAAGTGCAGGAAGGCAGCATGGTCATGGACGCTGCCAACAAACTCGGCACGTACATCCCTCACTTCTGCTATCACAAGAAACTGTCCATCGCGGCCAACTGCCGCATGTGCCTGGTCGAGGTCGAGAAGGCCCCGAAGCCGCTGCCTGCCTGCGCCACGCCGGTCAATGCCGGCATGATCGTGCGCACCGCCAGCGACAAGGCCGTCAAGGCCCAGAAGGGCGTGATGGAATTCCTCCTGATCAACCACCCGCTGGATTGCCCCATCTGCGACCAGGGCGGTGAGTGCCAGCTGCAGGATCTGGCCGTCGGTTACGGCGGTTCGTCCTCGCGCTACCAGGAAGAAAAGCGTGTCGTGGAGCCCAAGGACGTCGGTCCGCTGATCTCCATGAAGGAAATGAACCGCTGCATCCACTGCACCCGCTGCGTGCGCTTCGGCCAGGAAGTGGCCGGCGTGATGGAGCTGGGCATGCTGGGTCGCGGTGAGCATTCCGAGATCACCACCTTCGTCGGCAAGACCGTGGACTCCGAGCTGTCGGGCAACATGATCGACCTGTGCCCGGTCGGCGCGCTGACCTCCAAGCCGTTCCGCTACAGCGCCCGTACCTGGGAACTGTCGCGCCGCAAGTCGGTGAGCCCGCACGATAGCGTCGGCGCCAACCTGATCGTCCAGGTCAAGAATGGCAAGGTCATGCGCGTGTTGCCCTTCGAGAACGAAGAAGTCAACGAGTGCTGGATCTCCGACAAGGACCGTTTCGCCTACGAAGCGCTGGACAGCGAACAACGTCTGACCAAGCCGATGTTGAAGCAGGACGGCAAGTGGCAGGAAGTGGACTGGCAGACCGCGCTGGAATACGTCGCCCACGGCCTGCGCAACATTCGCCACGAACATGGTGCTGACGCCATCGCCGCGCTGGGTACCCCGTACTCCACGCTGGAAGAACTGAGCCTGCTGCAGAAGATCGTGCGCGGCGTCGGTTCGGAGAACATCGATTTCCGCCTGCGTCAATCGGACTTCGGCCTGGATGGCCAGATCAAGCCGTGGCTGGGCATGTCCATCGTCGAGTTCTCGCAGCTGAACCGCGTCTTCGTGATCGGTTCCTTCCTGCGCAAGGACCACCCGCTGCTGTCGGCCCGCCTGCGCCAGTCCGCCAAGAGCGGCGCCAAGGTCAGCGTGCTGCATGCCACCGACGATGATCTGCTGATGCCGGTGGCCAACAAGATCATCGCCGCGCCCTCGGCATGGCTCTCCGCCCTGGCCGAAGTGGCCGTGGCCGTGGCCGAAGCCAAGGGCGTGGCCGCACCGTCCGCCTACGCTGGCGTGACGGCCTCGGACGCCGCCAAGGCCACCGCGGCCAGCCTGCTGTCGGGCGACGCCAAGGGCGTGTTCCTGGGCAACGCTGCCGTACAGCACCCGCAAGCGGCGCAACTGCACGCTGCCGCACAATGGATCGCAGAACAGACCGGCGCCAAGCTGGGCGTGCTGACCGAAGGCGGTAACGCCGTGGGCGGCTACCTGGCCAACGCTGTGCCGGCTGCGGGCAAGGCCGCCGCTGTCTTCGCGCAGCCGCGCAAGGCTTACCTGCTGCTCAACGCTGAACCGGAACTGGACAGCTACGACCCGCAAGCCGCCAGCGCCGCACTGAAGCAGGCCGATATGGTCGTGGTGATGTCGGCCTTCAAGCATGGCGCCGACTACGCCGACGTGCTGCTGCCGATCGCTCCCTTCACCGAGACCTCCGGCACCTTCGTCAACACCGAAGGCCGCGCCCAGAGCTTCAACGGCACCGTCAAGCCGGCCGGCGATGCGCGTCCGGGCTGGAAGGTCCTGCGTGTGCTGGGCAACCTGCTGGAACTGGAAAACTTCGAGTACGAGACGTCCGAGTCCATCCGTGACGAACTGTTGGGCAAGGAGACCGACCTGTCGGCCCGCCTGAACAACCTCGCCTCCGTGCAGCTGCGGGCCGTCTCGACCGCTGCCGCTGAAGTGGAGCGTGTGGCCGATGTGCCCATCTACTTCGCCGATCCGATCGCGCGCCGTTCCGCGCCGCTGCTGGAAACCCGTGATGGTCAGGCCCCCAGGGCGTGGCTGTCGGCAGCACTGGCGTCCAAACTGGGCGTGGCTGAAGGCGACCAGGTCAAGGTCAAGCAAGGCTCGGGCAGCGCAGCGCTGACCGCAGCCATCGATAAGAAACTGCCGGAAAACGTGGTTCGCGTCGCTGCTGCGCACGCCTCCACGGCTGCACTGGGCGGCATGTTTGGCGCAATCGTCGTGGAGAAAGCGTAAAAATGGATCACCTGATCGCCCAAATCAATACGGTAGGCCCGGCCTACCTGGGTCCGACCCTGTTCACCCTGGTGTGGACGCTGGTCAAGATCCTGGTGGTGATGGTGCCGCTGCTGGTGTGCGTGGCCTACATGACCTACTGGGAGCGCAAGCTGATCGGCTGGATGCACGTGCGTCTGGGCCCCAACCGAGTCGGTCCGGCCGGCCTGCTGCAGCCCATCGCTGACGCCGTCAAGCTGATCTTCAAGGAAATCTCGACACCGTCCAAGGCCAACAAGGCGCTGTTCTACCTGGCTCCGGTGATGACCATCATGCCGGCGCTGGCCGCCTGGGCGGTGGTGCCGTTCTCGCCGGAACACGTGCTGGCCAACGTCAACGCCGGCCTCTTGTACCTGATGGCCATCACCTCGATGGAAGTCTACGGCATCATCATCGCCGGCTGGGCCTCCAACTCGAAGTACGCCTTCCTGGGTGCGATGCGCGCCTCGGCACAGATGGTGTCCTACGAAATCTCCATGGGCTTCTGCCTGGTGGTGGTGCTGATGGTCTCGGGCAGCCTGAACATGACCGACATCGTCATGGGCCAGACCCAGGGGCACTTCGCCAGCATGGGCCTGAACTTCCTGTCGTGGAACTGGCTGCCGCTGCTGCCGATCTTCGTGATCTACTTCGTCTCCGGCGTGGCCGAGACCAATCGCCACCCCTTCGACGTGGTGGAAGGTGAATCCGAAATCGTGGCCGGTCACATGATCGAGTACTCGGGCATGTCCTTCGCCATGTTCTTCCTGGCCGAATACGCCGCGATGATCCTGATCTCGATCCTGACCGCACTGCTGTTCTTCGGCGGCTGGTCGGCTCCGGTGTCGGCGCTGGACTTCATCCCGGGCTGGATCTGGCTGGGCTTGAAGACCTTCTTCTTCCTGTCGCTGTATGTGTGGATCCGCGCATCGTTCCCGCGCTACCGCTATGACCAGATCATGCGTCTGGGCTGGAAAGTGTTCATTCCGCTGACCCTGGTGTGGCTGGTGGTCGTGGCGATCTGGATTCAGTCGCCGTGGAATATCTGGAAATAAGTTGGAAGGCTGAGGCTAAAAATGGAAGCTATTAAGGATTTTTTCGGCAGCCTGATGCTCCGCGAGCTGTTCAAGGGCCTGGCCCTGACGGGTCGCTACCTGTTCAAGCGCAAGATCACGGTGCAATTCCCCGAGGAAAAAACGCCGATGTCGCCGCGTTTCCGCGGTCTGCATGCGCTGCGTCGTTATCCCAACGGTGAAGAACGCTGCATCGCCTGCAAGCTGTGCGAAGCGGTCTGCCCGGCCATGGCCATCACCATCGAGTCCGAGCAGCGTGCTGACGGTACCCGTCGCACCAGCCGCTACGACATCGACCTGACCAAGTGCATCTTCTGCGGTTTCTGCGAAGAGTCCTGCCCGGTCGACTCGATCGTCGAAACGCACATCCTGGAATACCACGGTGAAAAGCGGGGCGACCTGTACTACACCAAGGAAATGCTGCTGGCCGTGGGTGATCGTTACGAAAACGAAATCGCCGCTGCCCGCGCTGCTGACGCTGCCTACCGTTGATGGTGCTGCCAGGCCGCACTGCAGGACAGAGCGGCTGGGCAGGGTAGGGGAAGTCGCAGGACGATGTCGGATGGATTGCGATGGGGTGGCCGGTGCTTGCCGTCCCCGTGCTGATTGAATGAACCAACTTCTGGTTGATTATGGAATTTAAAACTGTCTTGTTCTACGTGTTCGCGGTGATCCTGGTGATCGCCGCCGTACGCGTCATCACGGCCCGCAATCCGGTGCATGCGGCGCTCTTCCTGGTGCTGTCCTTCTTCTCGGCAGCCGGTATCTGGATGCTGCTCAAGGCCGAGTTCCTGGCCATCGTGCTGGTGCTGGTCTATGTCGGTGCGGTGATGGTGCTGTTCCTGTTCGTGGTGATGATGCTCGATATCAACATGGACAAGCTGCGTGAGGGCTTCTGGGGTTACTTCCCGCTGGCCGCGACCATCGGCGTGATCATCGTGCTGGAAATGGCCGCCGTGCTGCTGCGCAGCTTCTGGACCCCGGAAACGCAGGTGCCTGCCGCCTCCGATACGCTGGGCCAGACCAAGCCGCTGGGCAAGCTGATCTTCACCGAATACGTCTACGCCTTCGAAATCGCCGCCGTCATCCTGCTGGTGGCCATCGTCGCCGCCGTGGCCCTGACACTGCGTAAGCGCAAGGACAGCAAGTACTTCGATCCGGCCAAGGCCGTCAAGGTCAAGGCGTCGGACCGTGTGCGCCTGGTCAGCATGAAGGCCGAGTCCACCCGTAACGAGCCGCCCGCCGACGCCGCCGCTGCGGCAGACAAGCCGGCCGCCGGTCAACAATCTTAAAAAGGGCGATCAAGAATCATGGCAATCACGCTCTCCCACTATCTGATCATCGGCGCGATCCTGTTCGCGATCTCGATCGTCGGCATTTTCCTGAACCGCAAGAACGTCATCGTGCTGTTGATGGCGATCGAACTGATGCTGCTTGCGGTCAACATGAACTTCATTGCTTTCTCGCATTACCTCGGTGACGCGGGCGGACAGATCTTCGTGTTCTTCATCCTGACCGTGGCTGCGGCTGAATCCGCGATCGGTCTGGCGATTCTGGTGGTGCTGTTCCGTAACCTGGATACCATCAACGTGGAAGACCTCGACAGCCTCAAGGGCTGAGTCGGCATCCGCAGCGTCCTGTTCTTGCGTTCTGGTTTGGATTTCATTTAAAGATGGGAGGCCCCCTTGCAGCAGATGGTGCAGGCGGGGCAGCCAATAAGCGATAAGGTTCATCATGGCTGGGCAACTTAACCCACATCTTCTTCTTGCTGTACCCCTGGCGCCGCTGGCAGGTTCGGCCATCGCCGGTCTGTTGGGTACCAAATTCTTCGGCAACGTCGTTGGCCGCAAGGTGTCGCATACCGCGACCATCCTGGGCGTGCTGATCGCCGCCATCATCTCCCTCCAGACCCTGCTCGCAGTGCTGGACGGCGCCACCTACAACGGTACGCTGTACAACTGGATGACGGTGGCCGGCCTCAAGCTGGAGATCGGCTTCATGGTCGATAGCCTGACGGCGATGATGATGTGCGTGGTGACCTTCGTGTCCCTGATGGTCCACATCTACACCATCGGCTACATGGCCGAGGATGAAGGCTACAACCGCTTCTTCTCCTATATCTCGCTGTTCACCTTCTCCATGCTCATGCTGGTCATGAGCAACAACTTCCTGCAGCTGTTCTTCGGCTGGGAAGCGGTGGGCCTGGTGTCCTATCTGCTGATCGGTTTCTGGTACACCCGTCCGACCGCCATCAAGGCCAACATGAAGGCCTTCCTGGTCAACCGCGTGGGTGACTTCGGCTTCATCCTGGGCATCGGCCTGCTGCTGGCCTATGCCGGTTCGATGAACTACACCGAAGTCTTCGACAAACGCGCCGAGCTGGCCCAGCTGACCCTGCCGGGTACGGACTGGATGCTGCTGACCGTGGCCTGCATCTGCCTGTTCGTGGGTGCGATGGGCAAGTCGGCCCAGTTCCCGCTGCACGTCTGGCTGCCGGACTCGATGGAAGGCCCGACCCCGATTTCCGCGCTGATCCACGCCGCCACCATGGTGACGGCCGGCATCTTCATGGTCACCCGCATGTCGCCGTTGTTCGAGCTGTCCGACACCGCGCTGTCCTTCATCCTGGTGATCGGCGCCATCACGGCGCTGTTCATGGGCTTCCTGGGCACCATGCAGAATGACATCAAGCGCGTGGTGGCCTACTCCACGCTGTCGCAGCTGGGTTACATGACTGTCGCCCTGGGCGCATCGGCCTACTCGGTGGCCGTGTTCCACCTGATGACCCACGCCTTCTTCAAGGCGCTGCTGTTCCTGGGCGCCGGTTCGGTCATCATCGGCATGCACCACGATCAGGACATGCGCAACATGGGCGGCCTGCGAAAGTACATGCCCATCACCTGGATCACCTCGCTGCTGGGTTCGCTGGCCCTGATCGGTACACCGTTCTTCTCGGGCTTCTACTCCAAGGATTCGATCATCGAAGCCGCGGCCGAGTCGCACCTGGCAGGTTCGGGCTTTGCCTACTTCGCCGTGCTGGCCAGCGTGTTCGTGACCGCCTTCTACTCCTTCCGCATGTACTTCATGGTCTTCCATGGCAAGGAGCGTTTCGGTCAGGCCCACGGTCATGACGATCATCATGCGCCGGCTGCGGCCCATGGCGTGCATGACGACCATGCGCACGATGCCCATGATGACCACGGCCATGATGAACACCATCACGGTCTGGCTCCGGGCCAGAAGCCGCACGAGTCGCCGCTGGTGGTGACCCTGCCGCTGATCCTGCTGGCCATTCCCTCGGTCATCATCGGTTTCTTCGCGATCTCGCCGATGCTGTATGGCGACTTCTTCAAGGGCGTGATCTTCTTCGGCGAAAACCACAAGGTCATGGAAGAACTGGCCCACGAATACCACGGTCCGGTGGCCATGGTGCTGCATGCCTTCACCAGCGCACCGCTGTGGCTGGCCATTGCTGGTGTGGTCGTGGCGTACTACTGCTACATGATCAACCCGCGCGTGCCGGCCTGGTTCAAGGAAAAGTTCAGCATCATCTACACCATCCTGGACAACAAGTACTACATGGACAAGTTCAATGAAGTCGTCTTCGCCGGCGGTGCACGCCTGCTGGGCAGCGGACTGTCCACCGTGGGTGACCGTGGCCTGATCGACGGTCTGTTCGTCAACGGCAGCGCCAAGGTCGTCGGCTGGTTCTCGAAATTCACGCGTCTCTGGCAGTCCGGTTACATCTATCACTATGCGTTCGTGATGATCATCGGGGTGCTGGGTTTCCTGGTGTGGTTCATGCCGTTCCCGTTCGCCAAATAAGCTGTCCGAGTAGATAACAACCATGATGCAGTCAACATTTCCCATCCTGAGCCTCGCGATCTGGGTACCGATCGTCTTCGGCATCCTCGTCCTGGCACTGGGCCGCGACAGCAATCCGGGCCTGGCCCGCTGGCTGGCGCTGTTCGGTTCGCTGGTCGGCCTGGTCGTTACTTTCCCGCTGATCCAGCATTTCGATCCGCTGGCGCACGGTTACCAGTTCGTCGAAAAGACGCCCTGGATCGATCGTTTCAATATCAGCTACTTCCTGGGCCTGGACGGCATCTCGCTGTGGTTCGTGCCGCTGACCGCCTTCATCACCGTCATCGTGGTGCTGGCCGGCTGGGTGGTGATCCAGAAGCGCGTGGCCCAGTACATGGGCGCCTTCCTGATCCTCTCGGGCATCATGGTCGGTGTGTTCTCGGCGCTGGATGCGATGCTGTTCTACGCCTTCTTCGAAGCGACCCTGATCCCGATGTTCATCATCGTGGGCGTCTGGGGCGGCGACAACCGCGTGTATGCAGCCTTCAAGCTGTTCCTGTACACGCTCTTGGGTTCGCTCTTGATGCTGATCGCGCTGATCTACCTGTACTACGTGTCGGGCGGCAGCTTCGAGATCCCGACCTGGCACCAGGTGCCGCTGTCGATGCTGGAACAGAAGATCCTGTTCTTCGCCTTCCTGGCCGCCTTTGCGGTGAAGGTGCCGATGTGGCCGGTGCACACCTGGTTGCCGGACGCCCACGTGCAGGCGCCGACCGGCGGCTCCATCGTGCTGGCCGCGATCATGCTCAAGCTGGGCGCCTACGGTTTCCTGCGCTTCTCCCTGCCCATCCTGCCTGACGCCAGCCATGCGCTGTCCGGCTTCATGATCTTCCTGTCGCTGGTGGCCGTGATCTACATCGGTCTGGTGGCCCTGGTGCAGCAGGACATGAAGAAACTGGTGGCCTACTCGTCGATCGCCCACATGGGCTTCGTCACCCTGGGCTTCTTCATGTTCAACGACATGGCAGTGCAGGGCGGTATCGTGCAGATGATCTCGCACGGCTTCGTCTCCGGCGCGATGTTCATGTGTATCGGCGTGCTGTACGACCAGATGCATACCCGCGAGATTTCGCAGTACGGCGGTGTGGTCAACAAGATGCCGCGCTTCGCCTTCTTCTTCATCCTGTTCTCGCTGGCCAACTGCGGCCTGCCGGCCACTTCCGGTTTCGTCGGCGAATTCATGGTGATCCTGGGCGCAGTGAAGTTCAACTTCTGGATCGGCCTGTTGGCCGCCACCGCCCTGATCCTGGGTGCGGCCTACTCGCTGTGGCTGGCCAAGCGCGTCATCTTCGGCGCGGTGACCAATCATCACGTGGCCGAGCTGGTGGACCTCAATGGCCGCGAGTTCCTGATCCTGGGTCTGCTGGCGATTGCGACCCTGGTCATGGGTGTCTATCCGGGCATCATCACCGATAGCATCCAGACCTCGGTGACCGACCTGTTGAAGCACGTGGCGGTCTCCAAGATCAACTGATCTGCGCAGTAAAGATGTGAAGGGCGGGGCGCTTGCGTCCCGCCGACAAAGAAGCTGGGCAACAACGAGTAACGAGACGAGCCGGTGTGATATTGCCGGTCGGGCGGCGCGGCGGGAAGTCGCGACACAAGCGGGCGAACACAAGCGGTAGTAACTAAATGAATAACATGAATCTGATCCCTGTCTATCCGGAAATATTTCTGCTGATCGCGACTTCCGCGATCCTGCTGATCGATATGTTCCTGCCGGAAAGCAAGCGCGTCATCACCTATCTGCTGTCGCTGGCAGCGCTGGTGGTGTGCGCGGTACTGACCTTTGCCGACCTCAACAGCGGCGCCACGGTCTACACGTTCAACAACATGTTCGTGTCCGATCCGCTGGCCAACCTGTTGAAGCTGTTCACCTACCTGGGTGTCGGCGTCACGCTGATCTACTCGCGCCAGTACAACACCGCGCGCGGCATCACCGGCGGCATGCTGGGCGGCGAATACTACGCCCTGGCGCTGTTCGCGTTGCTGGGCCAGATGGTCATGATCTCCGGCAACAGCTTCCTGTCCATCTACCTGGGCCTGGAACTGATGTCGCTGTCGCTGTACGCGCTGGTGGCCCTGCGCCGTGACCACGCTGCTTCCACCGAAGCCGGCATGAAGTACTTCATCCTCGGTGCGCTGGCTTCCGGCTTCCTGCTGTACGGCATGTCCATGCTCTATGGTGCGACCGGCGGTGCGCTGGAGCTCAACGAAGTCTTCCGCGCCATCGTCTCCGGCACCGTTGACCGTACTCCGCTGGTGTTCGGCATCGTCTTCGTGGTGGCCGGCCTGGCCTTCAAGCTGGGCGCCGTTCCCTTCCACATGTGGGTGCCCGACGTCTACCAGGGTTCGCCCACACCGGTGACCCTGCTGCTGGGCGCGGCGCCCAAGCTGGCCACCTTCGCCATCACCTTCCGTCTGCTGGTCGAAGGCATGCTGCCGCTGGCCGTGGATTGGCAGCAGATGCTGATGGTGCTGGCCGTGCTGTCCATCATCCTGGGTAACGTCACCGCCATCGCGCAGACCAACATCAAGCGCATGCTGGCCTACTCGACCATCTCGCACATGGGCTTCATGCTCTTGGGCATGATGTCGGGCGTGGTCGACGGCAACCTGTTCTCGGCCGTGAACGCCTACAGCTCCTCGCTGTTCTACGCGGTGACCTATGTGATCACCACGCTGGGCTCCTTCGGCGTGATCATCCTGCTGTCGCGCTCGGGCTTCGAAGCCGACACCCTGGATGACTTCAAGGGCCTGAACCAGCGCAGCCCGTGGTTTGCTGCCGTGATGATGATCATGATGTTCTCGCTGGCCGGCATCCCGCCGCTGGTGGGCTTCTACGCCAAGCTGTCGGTGCTGCAGGCGGCCATGGCCACCGGCCAGATCTGGCTGCCGGTGCTGGCAGTGATCTTCTCGCTGATCGGCGCGTTCTACTACATCCGCGTCGTCAAGGTGATGTACTTCGACGAGCCGGCTGACAACAGCAAGATCGTCGCTACGCCCGAGATGCGCGTCGTGCTGAGCCTCAACGGTATCGCTGCCCTGGCCATCGGCCTGTGGCCGGGTCACCTGATGGATGCCTGCACCAATGCCATCGTGACCACGCTGGCGACCTTCCTCAGCAAGGTCGTCGCCTAAGGGAACAGGGGAATGAATATTTCCCTGTTCAGCTGGGTCGTCATCCTGTTGGCCGCGCTTGCGGCCAATTTGCCGTTCTTGAACCAGCAATTGTTCGCGCTCATCCCGTTGAAGAAAGATCCTGCCTGGGTCAAGCCGGTCTGGCTGCGTCTGGTCGAGTTGCTGGTGCTTTACTTTGTCGTCGGCATCGTCGCTCACCTGCTGGAAGCCGGCGTGGGTAATGTCTTCTCCCAAGGCTGGGAATTCTATGCCATCACTGGCTGTCTGTTCCTGGTGTTGGCCTACCCCGGCTATGTAATGCGCTATCTGCGCAAGAGCAACGCCTGAGTTTCCGACTGTCCTGCCGGGCAGTGCGGCTGCGGGATCGCCCGGCGATGAACCCGGGCGTTCCGAGGCAGCGTGAGCCCGGCCATCTCCCCTGATCGCTCCTCCACCTTCCACGGTCATCACATGGACGCCCATCTCAAAGAGACCCAGAAAGACAATCGCCAGGTCTACACCGGCCACTTCCTCAAGGTGCAGCAGGATACGGTCATCCTGCCCGACGGCAAGCATGCCGTGCGCGAGTACATCAAGCATCCCGGCGCGGTCGCGGTGCTGCCGCTGTTCGACGATGGCAGCGTGCTGATGGAGCGCCAGTTCCGCTACCCCTTGCACCGCGTCTTCATCGAGTTCCCTGCCGGCAAGATCGATCCGGGCGAAGATACGCTGGATTGCGCCAAGCGCGAGCTGCAGGAAGAGACCGGCTACACCGCTGCCCAATGGCAGTATGTCTGCACCATCCATAACGCCATCGCCTACTCGGACGAGCATCTGGTGCTGTATGTGGCACGCGGACTGACGCAGGGCGAACGCAAGCTCGATGAGGGGGAGTTCCTCGATATCTACAAGGCGCCGCTGGAAGAACTGGTGGAACAGGTGCGCAATGGCGAGATCACCGACGTGAAGACCGTGATCGGTGTGTTCTGGCTGGAGAAGATCCTGAGCGGCGCATGGACGCCGCCGCCGCGTCCGGCCGGGATCTGAACCGCCGCTGCATCAGCCCGCAAAAAAGCCGCATCCTGGGATGCGGCTTTGGTGTTTCTGGAACCGGCGTTTTGCGTTACATGCCGGAGTAGTTCGGTCCGCCGCCTCCTTCAGGCGTGACCCAGACGATGTTCTGGGTCGGGTCCTTGATGTCGCAGGTCTTGCAGTGGACACAGTTCTGGGCGTTGATCTGGAGCCGGTCGGTATTGTCCTCGTTCTTGACGAATTCGTAGACGCCCGCCGGGCAGTAGCGCGATTCCGGACCCGCATACTTGGCCAGGTTGACCTGCACCGGCACGTTCTTGTCCTTGAGCGTCAGGTGCGCCGGCTGATCTTCGCCGTGGTTGGTGTTGGAGATGAAGACCGACGACAGCCGATCGAAGGTCAGCTTGCCATCCGGCTTGGGATAGGCAATGGGAGCGTAGTTGCTGGCCGGCTTGAGGCATTCATGGTCGGCATGGCTGTGACGCAGCGTCCACGGCGCCTTGCCGCCGAAGAGTACCTGATCGATGCCAACGAGCAGGGTGCCAGTCACCAGGCCCTTGCTCATCGAGGGCTTGAAGTTGCGCGCCTTGTGCAGCTCTTCCTTGAGCCATGAGGCCTCGAAGGCGGCGGGGTAGGCCGACAGTTCATCGGACTGGCGGTTCTCGCCCAGCGCATGGAAGGCAGCGTCGGCGGCCAGCATGCCGCTCTTGATGGCGGCATGGCTGCCCTTGATGCGCGAGGCATTGAGGAAACCGGCATCGCAACCGAGCAGCGCGCCGCCCGGGAAGACCAGCTTGGGCAGGGACTGCACGCCACCCGCGGTAATGGCGCGGGCGCCGTAGGAGAGGCGCTTGCCGCCTTCGAAGAACTTGCGGATCTCAGGGTGGGTCTTGTAGCGCTGGAATTCCTCGAAGGGCGAGAGGTAGGGGTTTTCATAGGCCAGCCCGACCACGTAGCCAACCGCCACCTGGTTGTTTTCCAGGTGATAGAGGAAGGAGCCGCCATAGGTATCGTTGTCCAGCGGCCAGCCGGCGGTGTGCACGACCAGGCCAGGCTGGTGGACTTCCGGCTTCACTTCCCACAGTTCCTTGATGCCGATGGCGTAGGTTTGCGGATCGCGGCCGGCGTCCAGTTGGTACTTGCTGATCAGTTGCTTGCCCAGGTGGCCGCGCGCGCCTTCGGCGAAGAAGGTGTACTTGGCGTGCAGTTCCATGCCCAGCTGGAATTCCGGACCGGGTTCGCCCTCCTTGTTGATGCCCATGTTGCCAGTAGCCACGCCCTTGACCGAGCCATCCTCGTGATAGAGCACCTCGGCTGCCGGGAAGCCGGGGAAGATCTCCACGCCCAGGGCTTCAGCCTGCTGGCCCAGCCAGCGGGTGACGTTGGAGAGCGAAATGACGTAGTTGCCGTGGTTCTGGAAGCAGGTGGGCAAGAGCCAGTTGGGCGTCTTGTAGGCTTTGCTGGCGGAGAGGAAGAGGAAGCGGTCTTCCGTCACCGGGGTGTTGAGCGGGGCGCCTTGCTCTTTCCAGTCAGGAATCAGTTCGCTCAGCGCGCGCGGGTCCATCACTGCGCCGGAGAGGATGTGGGCGCCGACTTCACTGCCTTTTTCCAGCACGCAGACCGAGACCTCGCGGTTCTGCTGGGCGGCCAGCTGTTTGAGGCGGATGGCCGCTGACAGGCCGGCGGGGCCGCCGCCGACGACGACCACGTCGTATTCCATCGATTCCCGTGGGCCGTACTGAGCGATCAAGTCTTGAGAAGAAGTCATGGGTGTCCCGTTTATATGAACTGCCTGTTTTCGAACGATCGTGCTATTGTTAATTATTTTTCGAAGGAACGCTAGAGGAAATCTGCATTTCCCTGCAGTTGAGATCCTTTTAGTCCGCTTGCCGGCGTTTCGCTGTTGACAAGGCACAGGCAAGGGCGGGGCGGCAGGGTGCCGGACCCGGAATATGTTTCCCTGAATGCAGCTATTTTATTGGATTTTGGGATGTCCTCTTATATTGTCTTGTCGTCTCGACATAGCCGGCAGCCATGACGCAGACCACGGGGTCAGCGCACCCACTGGTCAGATGACTCGATAATGACCCAGGAGTGATCTTGTTTCCCGAGTCGTAAATGCGACACAGCGCCAACGCGCCGCATGAAAAAAATTACATTCATTGATGAATCAAACCTGAAAAGGACCCACGATGAGCAGTCACCCGCAGGCCAATTCCAAGCAGTTGTATCTCTCCCGTCAGACCATCCGCTGGGGTGACATGGACGCGTTCGGCCATGTCAACAATACGGTCTATTTCCGCTTCATGGAGCAGTGCCGCATCGAGTGGCTCGAGGAAGTCTTCGGACCGACCATCGCAGGCGAAGAGGGCCCCGTCATCGTCAACGCCCACTGCAATTTCCGTCGCCAGATGAAGTATCCGGCGCGCATCTGTGTGGAGATGTCCGCGGGTCATTTAGGTCGCACGAGTGTGGAAACTACGTATATCATCCGCGACGCGGCCGACGAGCAGATCATTTATGCTGACGGTGCCGCAAAAATCGTCTGGGTTGATTTCAAGAAAGAAAAGTCCACCGCGCTGCCAGAACAGCTGCGACAGCTGCTGACAAGCTTGTAAGTTTGGCGCAAGGAAACTGGGACAGAATCGGCCCGACACTCCCGCAAGGAGCCGCCACAGAGCGGAGGGAGCAGAGAATTCGTTTCGCCTGGAGCGGGTTCAAAAGTGCTTAGCCCGTCACCGATGTGCGAGCCAACAATTACATTCTGGAGGATGACATGACATACAAGACCCAAGCCTTTGTTGCTGCCGCCCTGATGAGCCTGGCGCTCACCTCGCAGGCTGCTGACCCGATCAAGATCGGCGTGTCCGGCCCCTACACCGGCGGCTCTGCCCCCATGGGCGTGTCCATGCGTGACGGCGTCAAGCTGGCCGTGGCCGAGATCAACGCTGCCGGCGGCCTGCTGGGCCGTCAGATCCAGCTGATCGAGCGCGATGACGAAGCCAAGAACGAGCGCGGCGTGCAGATCGCCCAGGAGTTGATCAACAAGGAAAAAGTGGTCGCCACCGTGGGCTTCATCAACACCGGCGTGGCCCTGGCGTCGCAGCGCTTCTACCAGGAAGCCAAGATCCCCGTCATCAACAACGTGGCCACCGGCACCGTGATCACCAAGCAGTTCGAGAAGGAAAAGGACAACTACGTCTTCCGTACCTCTGCTGCCGACAAGATCCAGGCCAAGATGATCGCCGACGAAGCCGTGGACAAGCAGAAGTTCACCAAGGTCGCCATCCTGGCCGACTCCACCAACTACGGCCAGCTCGGTCGTGAAGACCTGGAAAAGGTACTGGCTGACAAGAAGGTCACCCCGGTCGCCGTCGAGAAGTACAACATCAAGGATGTGGACATGACGGCCCAGCTGCTCAAGTCCAAGCAGGGCGGCGCCCAGGCCGTGCTGACCTACGGCATCGGCCCGGAACTGGCGCAGATCGCCAACGGCATGGAAAAGCTGAACTGGCACGTGCCCATCATCGGCAGCTGGCCGCTGTCGATGGGCAACTTCATCGACAACTCCGGCAAGAACGGCAACGGCGCCCGCATGCCGCAGACCTTCATCCAGGACGGCAACACCCCCAAGCGCAAGGCCTTCATCGAGGCTTACCAGAAAGCCTACAAGGTTGACCGCATGCCCTCTGCTGTCTCGGCCGCCCAAGGCTATGACTCCATCCTGCTGCTGGCTGCCGCCATCAAGCAAGCCGGCACCACTGACGGCGACAAGGTCCGTGCTGCGCTGGAAAACCTGAACACCAAGGTCGAAGGCGTGGTCACCACCTACGACAAGCCGTTCACCCACGACGATCACGAAGCCATCAAGCCTGCCATGGTCGTGATGGGCGAGGTCAAGAACGGCCGCGTCATCCTCGGCAAATAAGACTCGACTTGCATCACGCACAGTAGTCGAAGAGGCCAGTCCTTGCGATCCGGGGGCTGGCCTTTTTAATACGATCTGTTGACGAATTCCTAACGGCACGGTGGCACCGCGCCGCGGGTCGTCGCAGCTCTGTGCCGCCACCCGGCGGTAGCCGCTTCTTGGGAAATACAATGGATATCCTCTTACAACTGGTCTTCTCCGGGATCGCGCTCGGCATGATCTATGCCGTGATCGCCTTCGGTTACCAACTGACCTTTGCCACCTCCGGCACACTGAACTTCGGCCAGGGCGAAGCCCTGATGCTGGGCGCGCTGGTGGGACTTTCCGTGGTGGGCAACATCCACGGCGGACCTTATCTCAACTACTGGCTGATGATCCCCATCGTGCTGGTCTTCGGCGCGCTGCAAGGCATGTTCGTGGAATGGATCGGGGTACGCCCGGCCATCAAGATCAAGTCCGAATTCGGCTGGATCATGTCCACCATCGCACTGGCCATCATCTTCAAGAACGTCGCCGAGAACATCTGGGGCAAGGATGACCTGCCGTTCCCCTCGCCGATCTCGGGCGCACCGTTCCAGATCTTCGGCGCCAATGTGCAGCCCATGCAGGTGCTGGTGGTGGTGGGCGCGCTGCTGATCATGGCGGCGGTCGAATTGTTCAACCGCAAGTCCATCTACGGCAAGGCCGTGGTGGCGACCTCCAATGACCGCGATGCCGCCGGCCTGATGGGCATCAATACCAGCATGGTGATCACCTTCTCCTATGCGCTGTCCTCGGCCACGGCCGCGTTCGCAGGCGTGCTGGTGGCTCCGCTGACCCTGACCGGCGCCACCATGGGAGCGGCGCTGGGTCTGAAGGCCTTTGCGGTGGCCATCATCGGCGGCCTGACCTCGGGCATGGGCGCCATCGTCGGCGGCCTGATCCTGGGCGTGGCCGAGACCTTGACCGGCTTCTACATCTCGACCGGTTACAAGGAAGTTCCGGGACTGGTACTGCTGTTGCTGGTGCTGGCGGTGAAACCTGCAGGCCTGTTCGGCAAAACTGCGATCAAGAAGGTCTGATGCCATGAACAAGAAAATCCTGCTGCTGTCCTTGCTGGGCATTGTCGCGCTGGCCGGCATTCCCATGGTGGTGCACAACCCGTATTACCTGCACCTGATCGAAACCATCCTCATCTACGCCATCCTGCTGTTCGGGCTGGACATCGTGGTCGGCTATACCGGCCAGGTCTCGCTGGGCCATGCGGGCCTCTTCGGCATCGGTTCCTACGCAGCCGGCGTGCTCTTCTTCAAGCTGGGCATGCCGATCTTCGTGACGGTGCCGGCGGCCATCGCCGTGACGGCCGTGTTCGGCGCCATCCTGGCGTTGCCGGCGCTGCGCGTGACCGGGCCTTACCTGGCCATGGTGACGCTGGCCTTTGGCACCATCATCCAGATCCTGATCAACGAGATGACCTTCCTCACCGAAGGTCCGCTGGGCATCAAGCTGCAAAAGCCCATGATCGGCGGCGACAAGATGAGCGAAGTGCAGTTCTTCTACCTGGTGGCGGTCCTGATGGTGCTCTCCATGCTGGTGGTGCACCGCATCCTCAAGTCCAACCTGGGCCGCGCCTTCCAGGCGCTGCGCGACAGCCCCATCGCCTCGGACTGCATGGGCGTGTCGGTGTATCGCTACAAGGTCTACGCCTTCATCATCAGCGCCGCTCTGGCCGGTCTGTCCGGAGCCCTGTATGCGTATTCGGAAGAGTACATCTCGCCCAATACCTACAACTTCGAGCTGACCATCATGTTCCTGCTGGCGGTGATCATGGGGGGGCGCAAGTCGCGCATCGGTTCGCTCATCGGCGCGCTGATCGTGGTGATGCTGCCCAGCCTGCTGTCCGATATCGCGCTGTTCCGCCAGATCGCCACCGTGCTGGCTGTGATCGTGGTGGTGGGCGCGGGTGTCCAGGTCGCGCGCAAGACCAAGACGGTGCGCGGCGTGATCGTGCCGGTGGTGGCGACCATCGCCATGGCGGCCTTCTCCTATAAGCTGGAAAACATCACCGACTGGCGTCTGACCATCTTTGGTCTGATGACCCTGTTCGTGGTGTATTACCTGCAGGACGGCATCGTCGGCTTCTGCCGCACCCTGTTTGGCCGCGTGCTGACCAAGCATGTGCCGGTGGCCCAGCAGATCGCCGGTGACAAGGAGCGTGCCGTCATCACGACCGACTCGGTCAAGGACGCCGGCGCAACGCTGCTGAAGGTCAACCAGATCCTGATGCAGTTCGGCGGCCTGAAGGCGCTCAACCGCGTTGACCTGGATGTGCGCAAGGGTACCGTGCATGGCCTGATCGGCCCCAACGGTTCCGGCAAGAGCACCATGATGAACGTCCTGACCGGTATCTATCGTCCCACCGATGGCGTGGTGGAATACGACGGCCGCCCGATCTCCGGCAATGTGCCCTCGGCCATCGCCCTGGGCGGCGTGGCGCGTACTTTCCAGAACGTGCAGCTGTTCGGTGAAATGACCGCTACCGAAAACGTGCTGGTGGGCCTGCATCACACCTTCAACAGCAATGTGGTCGATGTGATGGCCAATACCCCGCGTTATGTGCGCGAAGAGCAGGCCGCGCGCGAACGCGCAGCGGCCATCCTGGAGTTCGTCGGTCTGGCCAACCTGGCCAATGAAGAGGCGCGCAACCTGCCCTACGGCAAGCAGCGCCTGCTCGAAATCGGCCGCGCCCTGGGCCTGAACCCGAGCCTGCTGCTGCTGGACGAACCGGCTGCCGGCCTGACCGCGCCTGACATCAAGGAGCTCGTCGCCATCATCCGCAAGATCCGCGAAGCCGGCATCACCATCATCCTGATCGAACACCACATGGACGTGGTCATGTCGATCTGCGATACCGTCACCGTGCTCGACTTCGGTCAGAAGATCGCCGAAGGCAAGCCGGCCCAGGTCCAGGCTGACCCCAAGGTCATCGAAGCCTACCTCGGCAGTGGCGCAGGCGATGCCCACGACAACACATCCAGCCCCGCGGGAGCCTGAACATGCTGACCATTTCCAATCTGCACGCCGCTTACGGCAAGGTCGAGGTGCTGCATGGCATTTCGATGGAGGTACCCAAGGGCAAGGTGGTGACCCTGATCGGTTCCAACGGCGCCGGCAAGACCACCACCATGCGCGCCATCTCCGGCATGATCAAACCGAAGGGCGGCGAAGTCACGCTCGGCGGCAAGAACATCACCGGCCTGGATTCGCACAAGATCGCCCGCTTCGGGCTGGCTCATTCGCCTGAAGGCCGGCGCGTCTTCGCCACCATGAGCGTGACCGACAACCTGCTCCTGGGCGCTTTTCCGCGCTTCACCCGGGCGCGTCCCAAGGGCGACATCGCCCATGACCTGGAACGCGCGCTGGAACTGTTCCCGCGCCTGAAGGAGCGGCAGAGCCAGCTGGCCGGTACGCTCTCGGGCGGCGAGCAGCAGATGCTGGCCATGGCGCGGGCGGTGATGCTGAACCCCGAGGTGATCCTGCTGGACGAGCCCTCCATGGGGCTGGCGCCCATCCTGGTCGACGAGGTCTTCCGCATCATCGTGCGTCTCAAGGAGCAGGGCGTGACCATGCTGCTGGTTGAACAGTTCGCTGCGGCAGCGCTTAATGTTGCGGATTACGGCTATGTGTTGGAGAATGGCAAGATATCCGTACATGGACCCGCCGACAAGCTGCAGAACGACCCGGCGGTCAAGGCCGCCTACCTGGGCGGCGGTGCGCATCACTGATGCCTGGCGACGAGCCCGCCCCAGCATGCGCACAGCGTGATACTGGGGCTCGCACGTCGCCTGGCTGACAGCGTGTCCGGTATATTAAGGGGGAGGCATACCTCTTGAATGCTGATTAAGGCGCACCCTCGGGTGCGCCTTTTCTTTTGTGCCGCTGGCGCAGCCAGAGTGGGGCGCAGCCTGTTTCCATGAGGAGGTCGAGATGAGCGAGGCCAGGCATCATCGTATCGAGGTGGGCGCGGTCAGCCTGCATGCCAGCAGTTGGGGGCGGCTGGATGGCGAGCTGCCGGCCATCGTCCTGCTGCACGATTCGCTGGGGGCGGTGTCGCTATGGCGCGATTTCCCCTTTCAGCTGTCGCAACAGACGGGAAGGGCGGTGGTGGCCTATGACCGTTACGGTTTCGGTCAGTCCAGCGCGCGCCAGGATCGTCTGGCGCCCGGTTTCATTGCCGAAGAAGCCCGGCCATGGCTGCTGACAGTGCTGCAGCAACTGGGGTTGACCCAGGCGGTGCTGCTGGGCCACAGCGTTGGCGGCGGCATGGCCATCGCCGCCGCGGCGGAACTGCCGGAGCAGGTGGTGGCGGTGATCACCGAATCGGCCCAGGCCTTCGTCGAGGACCGCACCCTGCAGGGCATACGCAAGGCGCGCGAACAATTCGCCAATCCGGACCAGTTGGCCCGGTTGGCGCGTCATCACGGCCAGGACCAGGACAAGGCGCAGTGGGTGCTGGAGGCCTGGACCGAGACCTGGCTCGCGCCAGAGTTTGCCGCCTGGTCCCTGACGCCGGCGCTGGCGCGCTTGCACTGCCCGGTGCTAGCCATCCACGGTGACGAGGATGAATACGGATCGCTGGCGCACCCGCACAGGATCGCCACGCAACCACAGGCATTTCCCGGGCAGGGGCGCAGTCTCATCCTGTCAGGTTGCGGCCACGTTCCCCACCGGGAGCAGCCCGATGCGGTGCTGCGCGCCGTGGTGGAATTCCTGCGTTGAAGGCGCCTCGCGGGCCGAAAACAGCCTCGTGCAGAGGACCGCGCGGCTTATTCCTCTTCTTCCAGATCCCGCTGGTAGGCCTGCAATCCTCTCAAATACATGAGGCGTAAGAAAAGTGCCTTTGAGCGGTAACTTTGTCTCGCAAAGTGTTCTGCTTCTTCGAATTCCGCCGGTGTAAGTCGAAAATTAACCAGACGGGATGTTCCATTTGCGGGCTTGCGTTCGGATTGTTGCGTCGCTGCCATAAGATGTCTCCTGGCTTGTTGGTCCAAAAGCAATATCCTAGGAGAGGTCCTTTTCATATGTCATCGAATAAAAGCGAATATTTGACAACACTTGGTGATAGGTTGGCCAAAGAGCGCAGCCGCTGCGGCCACACCCAGAAATCCATCGCCGATAATCTCGATATCACCGCGCGCACTCAGATCAAGTACGAAATTGGCGAAACTGCCCCCGACGCCTACTATCTGCACGGCCTGGATGCGATCGGCATTGATGTCACCTATGTGTTGACGGGTGTGCGCGGCGCCACGCCCAGCCCTGAGGAGAGCCAGCTCATCGCCTGCTACCGCAGCGTCGACAAGGCCACGCGCAGCGCGCTGACACAACTGCTGGCCGGCATGGCCGACATGGTCAGGGCCAGCCGCAAGAAGCGTGACTTCTTTGCCGTTCCCGAGGAAGTGCGGGTCCGTCCCGGTCGGCAGCGCAAGCTGCCGGTGGGCCGTCCTCGCAAGCAGAAGGATTTTCTCAATGAGGCGCCCGCCAAGGAACAGGCACCTGCCAAGGAGGGTGGGGAGGGGGAGTCCGAACAAGGTTAGGCCGCGGTTGCAGGCGGCAGAAATGAAAAAAGCACCACGAGCGATCGTGGTGCTTTTCTGATATTGGTGGGGCGTCACAGATTCGAACTGTGGACCTACGGATTAAGAGTCCGCTGCTCTACCAGCTGAGCTAACGCCCCGTTCGCCGATCCCGCCAGAGGCAGGATGACCGGGAATATAAAAAGGCCTCTATTGAGGAGGCCTTTTGGAAATTTGGTGGGGCGTCACAGATTCGAACTGTGGACCTACGGATTAAGAGTCCGCTGCTCTACCAGCTGAGCTAACGCCCCGTTGCTGCACTCGTTGTTGCTGTGTGCTGCAAGAGAGAGCGCATTATAGGTGGGGGTCAGGGGTAGTGCAAGCATTTTGTGAACAAAATATGAAAATATTTTATCCGCCCCCGCTTACTACCCTCCGCCGCGCCCCGGCTGTGGCGCGTTTCCCTCACTGTCATCCCCGTCCTCGCGGCGTGAACAGCGGTCTTACTGCAACGCCGACTTGATCCCGTTCACCCACGACTTGGCGGGCAACTTGGTCTGGGTCTCGATGAGCGCCGCACGCGCGTACAGCTCTGGGAAATCGAACTGCACCTCGCCCTTGAAGGCCAGCGCCACGACATTGCCGTCATGGACTTCTGGCAGCGAGACCACGGTGTCGAAGGCATGCTCCATGGCGCGCAGATTCTTGGCATAGCTGGGATGATCGCCAAACAGGTTCACCGTCATCACGCCACCCGCAGCCAGGCTGTCGTAGCAGGCCTGGTAGAACTCGGGCGTATCCAGCACCGGCCCGCGCGCCGTGGCGTCGTAAAGATCCACCTGCAGCGCATCGATGATGCCGTGGCTGGCGGCATGCACGATGAAGTCCATGGCGTCGCTCTCCAGGATCATCAGGCGCTCATCCGGCTCGGGCAGCTTGAACATGCTATGGCAGATGGTGATCACGGCCGGATTCAACTCCACCGCCGTCACCTGCGCCTGGGGGAACTGCCGATAGCTGAACTTGGTCAGGGCACCCGTTCCCAGGCCCAGTTGCACGATGTGGCGCGGATCGCGGTTGAACAGCATCCAGGCCATCATCTGCTGGGCGTACTCGAGTTCGATCCAGTCCGGCTTGCGGATGCGCATGGCGCCCTGCACCCACTCGGTGCCGAAGTGGAGATAGCGTACCCCCTCCAGTTCGGACAGGGTCACGGGGGCGTACTTGATCTTGCGCGGCTTGCTGGCGTCGGCTTCCAGCTGTTGGCGGCGACGGTTGGGGCCGGCCTTGGTATTGGCCTGGGCTTCGATGGATTTTCTTCGGATGAGCATGATGTGGATGAATCTGGCCAGGCGCACGAGGAGGGGGCAACCTGTGGATGCCGAATGATACCTTGCCTAGCCCCGGTCAGCGGAGCAACGCACTTTGTGCATATGGACATGCGGATTCATTCCTTCATTCGGCAGCGTCATCGTGTGAGCATGCGTGGTTCATCATTCCCGGAGTTCCCATGCATTTCGCTTCCTGCTTCAAGAATATCAAGCGCCTTGCCGCCATCGGCGCGCTGTCTCTGGCCCTGGTCCCGCAGCTTGGACAGGCGCAGGACAAGCAGAAGATCAAGGTCGGCATCTCGGTCGGCAGCGCCGAAGCCATCTTCGACGTCGTCAAGAAGGTGGCCGCCCGCGACGGCCTGGAGATCCAGACCGTGGTCTTCAGCGACTACCTGCAGCCCAATGCCGCGCTGGCGGCAGGCGACCTCGACGCCAACGCCTTCCAGCACCGTCCATATCTGGAAAGCCAGATCGCCGCGCGCGGCTATCGCATCGTGCCGGTCGGACTGACCATCACTGCGCCGCTGGGCATTTATTCGCGCAAGTTCCGTTCGGTCGAACAGCTGCCGCAGGGTGCCGCCATCGGCATCCAGAATGATCCCTCCAATGGCAATCGCGCCCTGCTGCTGTTGCAGAAAGCCGGCCTGATTCGGCTCAAGCCCGGAGTAGGCGAGAATGGCGTGAACGCGACGCCGCTGGACGTGATCGAGAATCCGCGCAAGCTCAAGCTGGTGGAACTGGACGCGGCGCAGCTGCCGCGTTCGCTGGATGATCTGGCGGCCGCATCGATCAACAATGACTATGCCTTCAAGGCTGGCCTGTCTCTGCAGAAAGACACCATTGCCGTGGAAGACCCGCGCGGGCGTTATGCCAACATCATCGCCACCCGCGCCGAAGACAAGGATCGCCCCTGGGTCCGTAAGCTAGTGCAGGCCTACCACTCCGAGGAGGTGCGCAAGTTCATCGAGACCGAGTTCAAGGGCTCGCTGGTGCCAGCCTTCTGAGGCCGGCCTTGCCGCCGATGCGGCTGCAACCCTGGTCACCCCAGCGGCTCAACCGCCCGTGCATCGGGCGGTTTTTTTATGCGCTTGCCGACACAAAGCGCGCCCAGCCGGGCCGCACTCCATTACACTGCGGCCATCATGCTCAAGAACCTCATCCTCTGCCTGAAGCTTGCCCTGGTGTTTGCCGCCATCGTCTTCTTTGCCAAGGCGCTGCAATACCTGATCTTCAACGGCGGCTTGTCGGGGGAGTTCTACGATTATCTGTTTTTCCGGAAGTAGTCTCGCACAGGCCACCGGCCGGATCGGCGAGCTGCCGCCAGCTAGCCAGTTTCTGGGCATAGGAGAGGGCGGCATAGGCCGGGCTGCTGGAGGGCAGCAGCAGGATGCGATAGCACCCGGCCTGTTCGCCCAGCGCTTGCAGGCCGATCTTCCCAGCCGTGCCGCCATTGAAGGCGATCGTTTCCAGGGCGGGTAACTGGGCCAGCAGCGTCTGCAGGTCGTTCTGTGAATGATCCCGGATATCGCTGTCCAGGCTGCCGATGCGGCGCGCCTGGGCAATCACGTCCCATAGACCGACGCGATGCGCCAGCAGGGTTTGCAGGCGCGTCGGGTAGTCCATTGCGTAAAGGTCCGCGCCGAGCACCTCGCCGACCAGCTTCCAGAACGCATTGCGCGGATGCCCATAATACTGGCGCATCTGCAACGACGCCACGCCCGGCAGGCTGCCCAGGATCAGGGTACGCGTATCGCGCGCCACCACCGGGGGAAAGCTCGCCAGCAAGGGATCGCTGGCCGTGAAGGCCAGCGGCGAGGCCGGATCGGATGAGGACGAAGGAATGGGTTTGCGTGCAGCCATGATGCCGGAGAGGATGAAAAGAATTTCAGCAAGCACGCGCGCCGTCCCCCGCCAGGCACAATGGCGCGGCGGCTGCACGGGGCGCGTGCTTGCGGCAAAATGCACATCTTAGCGTAAGTAGCGTATGCGTCAGCGAAGCTCGCAGGCGATCGTGTCCGCAGCGTCGCAGGCATTTCCGATTTTTCAGTTCAGGGAGACATGAACATGGCAGATAAAGTCATCCTCGTCACAGGCGGCAGCCGTGGCATCGGCGCGGCCACCGCGCTCCTGGCCGGGCAGCGCGGCTATGCGGTCGCAGTGAACTATGTGACCAACCGCGCCGCCGCCGACGCGGTGGTCGCCCAGATCCAGGCCGCCGGTGGCCGGGCCATCGCAGTGGGCGGTGACGTGGCCCGTGAGGAAGATGTGTTGCAGCTCTTCGCCACCGTCGATGGCGAACTGGGGCGCGTGACCGCCCTGGTCAATAACGCCGGCGTGCTGGACCATCAGTCGCGCCTGGAGGACATGAGCGCCGAACGCATCAATCGCGTGCTCATCGCCAACGTGACCGGCAGCCTCTTGTGCGCCCGCGAAGCGGTCAAGCGCATGTCCACCCGCCATGGTGGTCAGGGTGGGGCCATCGTCAACCTGTCTTCGATGGCGGCCAAGCTGGGTGGGCCCGGGGAGTATGTGGACTACGCCGCCTCCAAGGGGGCCATCGATGCCTTCACCATTGGCCTGGCCAAGGAAGTGGCCGCCGAAGGCATCCGTGTCAATGCGGTGCGTCCCGGTCTGATCTATACCGACATCCACGCCAGCGGCGGCGAAGCCGGGCGAGTGGACAGGCTCAAGGACGCCGTGCCGATGAAGCGCGGAGGAAGCGCCGCCGAGGTGGCCAACGCCATCCTGTGGCTGCTCTCCGAAGAGGCTTCCTATGCGACCGGCACCTTCATCGATGTCTCCGGCGGCCGTTGAGCGCGGCGGCCCGCCATGCCAAGCTTGAACCCCGATCCTTGATCCTCGATCCTCGATCCCCGACCCGCCGCGGAGGCCAGCATGCATTCTTCCCGTTCCGAACGTCCCGTCGATGTGCTGCTGGCGCGCTATGCCCAGAGTCACCGCCATCCCATGAATGAGCGCATCCACTGCATCTGCGTGCCGGCCATCGTGTTGTCGCTGCTGGGGTTGTGCTGGAGCCTTTCTCCGGCCGTGGCGCTGGTGGTCGCAGCGGCGGCGCTGGCCTATTATCTGCGCCTGTCGCCGCCTTTCGCGGTAGGCATGCTGGCCATGGCGGCGCTGATGCTGGTGTTCCTGGCGCGCTTGCCTGCCGGGGCGGTGCTGCCGGTGTCGGCGGCGATCTTCGTGCTGGCCTGGGTAGGGCAGTTCATCGGCCACCGGATAGAGGGGCGCAAACCTTCCTTCTTCGAGGACCTGCGCTTTTTGCTGATCGGCCCGCTGTTCGTGCTGGCCTTCCTGTACCGCCGCTGGCGCATCGCCTATTGAGGCGGAAAACTGCATCTTTGTATTAAGATGTAAGAAATTGTTGGCGCAAACGGAAAATGCGCGAACATTGCACATCCGTGCGCACCTGCCGGATGCCACGCCGCCCGAAGCCGGGCTACTAATTCAGTCGGAGTATTTTTGTTATGAAGAAATTGCTTGTGATCGCAGCCCTGGGCTCCCTGGTGGCCGGCTGCGCCGTGACCCCCAATTCGGCCAGCGTCTACAACACCCGCCAAGCACAGGGCGAGCAGACGGTGCGCATGGGCGTGGTCGAGTCGATCCGTAACGTGACCATCGACAAGGGCTCGTCCGGCGTCGGCACCCTGGGCGGCGCGGCGCTGGGCGGTATCGCCGCAGGCTCCAATATCGGTGGCGGCAATGGCGCCCTGGCGGCGGGCATCGTCGGCGCACTGGCCGGCGGCGTGCTGGGCAACCAGGCCGAAGCGCACCTGAGCAACCGTCCCGGCCTGGAAATCACCGTGCGCCTGGATAACGGCGAACTGCGCGCCATCACCCAGGATGCCGACGAACCCTTCCGCGTGGGCGAGCGCGTGCGCCTGCTGTCCAACGGCCGTACCACCCGCGTGACGCACTAAGACCACGCGCCGCTACGCTGGTCGCAGCAGCAAAAAAGGCAGGACTGCGGTCCTGCCTTTTTTCGTTCTCAGCCGGCTGGCCTGTTCTGCGCCAGCCACTGCTGGCGTTCGATCCGGTAGAGCCGGTGCAGGCGCAGCCGATGGCCCGGCGGCAGGCGCGGATGGAGGAAGTCCTCGCGCACATCGCATTGCATGCCCAGCCGCTGCATCACGGCCAGCGAGCGCTGGTTCTCCGGTACGGTGAAGGAGACGATCTGCGCCAGTTCCAGCGTCTCGAAGCCATAGCGCAGTGCACAGCGCGCTGCTTCACTGGCATAGCCCTGGTCCCAGCAGGCGGGCGCCAGGCGCCAGCCGATTTCCACGGCCGGCGTGAAGGGAGCGGCAAACGCTACCCGCATCAGGCCCACCAGGCCTGCGAATTCGGTCACGCCGGGGATTTCCAGCGCCCAGGCGCCGAAGCCGTGCTGGGCAAAATGCGCCTCTATCCGGTCGATCAGGACATCGCTTTCCTGGCGCGACAACGGCGCCGGGAAATGTTGCATGACCTGCGCATCGGCATTGATGGCCGCCATCGGCGCGCGATCCGACGCCCGCCAGCGCCGCAGCAGCACGCGCGGACCGCGCAGCAGCGGCGATTCAGGCGCCGGCAGCGGGACCATCGTCAGCCTCCTTGCGCTTGACCAGCCAGATATAGACCACCGTCTGCAACAGCGCCACCGTGCTGCCCACGATGACTTCACCCACCCGCATCAGCGCCAGATGCAGCTCCTCGTTGAGGCCTTGTCCGCTGAAGGCCGCCGATAGCAGGATCACCACCGTGGCCGGCCCCAGTCGCCAGTTGCTGGGATAGTTCTGCAGCAGCATGGCCACCACCACCGCTGCGGTGAGCGCCGCCAGCATGGCCAGGAAGGTTGGGCCGAACAGGACCAGCGCGATGCAGGACACGATGCAGCCGGACAGGGTATTGATCAGGCGCGCGCGGAAGTTGGCCTTGGCCACCGTCATGTCCGGCTCGGTGACGATGATCAGCGAGATCATCGCCCAGTAGGGCTCGGCAATGCCCACCGCGCGCAGGCCATACCAGAGGATCAGGCAGCCCGAGAGGATCTTGATCAGGTAGACCAGGGCGTTCTTGCGTGGATTGATGAAGTGCAGTTCCATGGAGCGGGCGGGTAAGCAGAGGATCCGATGTTATCGATGAGAGGCAGGCCAGGCAAGCCGGCAAAAAAATACCGCCTTCCGGCTGGACCGGAAGGCGGCGTCATCGTTCCCGGCCCGTGATCGGGGCCGGCAAGCTTGCTTGCCTGCTTGCTTACTTGGCGGCCATGGCCAGCAGCATGTCGTTGAGGCGCTTGACGAAGCTGGCCGGATCAGCCAACGCGCCACCCTCGGCCAGCAGGGCCTGGTCGTACAGGATGTGCGACCAGTCGTCGAAGCGGGCTTCTTCATACTTCAGACGTTGCACCAGCGGGTGGTCCGGGTTGATTTCCAGGGTCGGCTTGGATTCCGGCGCGGCCTGGCCGGCGGCCTTCAACATGCGCACCAGGTTGCCCGAGAGTTCATTCTCGTCGGCCACCAGGCAGGCCGGGGAGTCGGTCAGCCGGAAGGTCACGCGCACTTCCTTGGCCTTGTCGGCCAGGGCGGTCTTCATCTTCTCGACCAGATCCTTGTACTCGGCCTGGGTCTCTTCGTGCTGCTTCTTTTCGTCTTCGTTTTCCAGCTTGCCCAGGTCCAGGCCGCCCTTGGCCACCGAGGCCAGTTCCTTGCCGTCGAAGTCGGTCAGGAAGGACAGCATCCATTCGTCCACGCGATCGGTCAGCAGCAGCACTTCCACGCCCTTCTTGCGGAAGATTTCCAGGTGCGGGCTGTTCTTGGCGGCTTGCCAGGTCTCGGCGGTGACGTAGTAGATCTTGTCCTGGCCTTCCTTCATGCGGCCCACGTAGTCGGCCAGCGAGACGTTCTGCACGTCGCTGTCGTTGTGGGTGGAGGCAAAGCGCAGCAGCTTGGCGATGCGCTCCTTGTTGGCTGCATCTTCGCCCACGCCTTCCTTGAGTACCTGGCCGAATTCGGTCCAGAAGGTGCTGTACTTGTCCTTCTGCGCCTGCTCGTCGCTGTTGGCCAGTTCTTCCAGCAGGCTCAGCACGCGCTTGGCCGAGCCGTCACGGATGGCGCGCACGTCGCGCGACTCCTGCAGGATCTCGCGCGAGACGTTCAGCGGCAGGTCGGCCGAATCGATCACACCCTTGACGAAGCGCAGGTACACCGGCATCAGCTGCTCGGCGTCATCCATGATGAACACGCGCTTGACGTAGAGCTTGATGCCGCCGCGCTTGTTGCGGTCCCACAGGTCGAAGGGGGCGCGCGCCGGGATATAGAGCAGCTGGGTGTATTCGCTGCGGCCTTCCACGCGGTTGTGGGTGTAGGCCAGCGGCGCGCCGAAGTCGTGCGAGACGTGCTTGTAGAACTCTTCGTATTGCTCCGGAGTGATCTCGGACTTGCTGCGGGTCCACAGGGCGCTGGCCTGGTTGACCGTTTCCAGCTCGTCCTTCTGGACGGTTTCCTTCTTCTCTTCATCCCACTCTTCCTTGTTCATCTGGATGGGCAGCGAGATGTGGTCGGAATACTTGCGGATGATGGACTTGAGCTGCCAGGAAGAGAGGAACTCATCTTCACCTTCACGCAGGTGCAGGATGATGTCGGTGCCCCGGCGCGGCTTGTCGATCTGTTCGATCGAGAAGTCGCCCGCGCCTTCGGACTCCCAGCGCACGCCTTCGGAAGCCGGGGTGCCGGCACGGCGCGTCTCGACCGTGATGCGGTCGGCGATGATGAAGCCGGAATAGAAGCCCACGCCGAACTGGCCGATCAGGGCGGCGTCCTTCTGCTGGTCGCCGGACAGGCGCGAGAAGAATTCCTTGGTGCCCGACTTGGCGATGGTGCCCAGGTGCGAGATGGCTTCCTCGCGGTTCATGCCGATGCCGTTGTCGGAGATGGTGATGGTGCGGGCGGCCTTGTCGAAGCTGATCCTGATCTTCAGTTCCGGGTCGTCCTCGAACAGGCTGGCGTTGTTGATCGCTTCGAAACGCAGCTTGTCGGCCGCGTCGGAGGCATTGGAGACCAGCTCGCGCAGGAAGATTTCCTTGTTCGAGTACAGCGAGTGGATCATCAGTTGCAACAGTTGCTTGACTTCGGCCTGGAAGCCCATGGTCTGTTTTTCGGTTGCCATGTTGAGGTCCTTATTGAAGAAATGGATCGTGGAAATAGGCAAAGACAATTGCCGGTGGGCAGGATATAGGGCGGGTCCTGTGGTTTTTCAACCGCATTTTTTTATGCTTTTTTGTGCGTTTATGTGTGTTTTCGTGGAAATGCGGCATTTCCCGATGGCGGGAGTTCAACTTGCTGACCATAATCAGAGTCTTAATTTTGATCAAGTCAATTGAAAACAAACGAGTTTTTGGAACTTTTGTAATTCTGCTGCCATGTGCCGATGGTAGAATGACCTTGCCAAGATGGTAAGTTTTCATACTCCCAGGATACCCCGCAGGTATCGCCCGCAAAGAAAAAGAATATGGGTTTGGCTAGCTGGATGACCGGATCGGTGGCGTGGGTGCCACCGGTCTTTCCTTGGGTGAAGGTTGGGGTAGGGGTGGCTGGCGTGACGCCGGCCGATGGTGTTGATGAAAGTAAAAAGCAAGCGTTTCCTCATTGGGGTTTCACTGGGATTGGCCACGCATCAGATGGTGAGTGCAGCGGATACGCCGCCAGCCTTCACCGAGCCGCCAGCGCCGACGCAGGTGGTCTCACCGGCGTCGGCCGCACCGCTGGACAGTCCGCCGCAGATTCGCCTGGGCGCCGACCCGGGCGGCGCCGCCGTCGGCGATTTCAAATTGCCGGCCTTGCCGGGCGAATCCGCCATGGGGTCGCCGCAGGACGAGATCCTTCAACTGCTGCGCCAGGCCGATCCCGAGTTCTCGGGCAATGCCATCGTGTTGCCGCAGATCAGCGTGGTGCCTGAAGGCGCGCCGGTCAATGACCTGACCCTGAGCCAGGTGCTGGACCTGGCCGTCAACAACAGCTACAGCTACGCCGCCACCTCGGCCCAGGCCGACCAGGCGCGCTACGCCGCCCGCGCCACCGCCGGGCAGATGGGGCCGACCCTGGACGTGCGGGCGCAGAAGGGGCAGGAGTATTCCTCGCCGTCCTCGGTGATCGATCCCAATACCGGCCTGGTCCGGCGCGCGTCCGACCACAAACGCTGGGATGTCACGGTGATCGGCCGCCAGCCGGTCTTTGCACCGGGCTCCTACTTCGACTACCGCAAGGCCAGTTCCCTGGCCGACGCGGCCGACCTGCGCCGCGAAGACGCCCGCGAGACCCTCTACTACACCGCCATCAAGTCCTATTACGACGTCATGCGCGCCTATGCCACGCTATCGTTCTCGCGCAGCTATGCCCAGCGCATGAACGCCTTGCTGGAATACATGCGCAAGCGTCTTGAAGGCGGCGGCGCCAGCCGCATCGATTTCGAACGGGTGCGCGGACGCTCGCTGACTGCCCAGGCCGCCGTGGCCGAAGCCGAAGGCGCGCTGGAAAGCGCCATGGTGTCGCTGAACCAGATCACCGGCCGCAAGATCGAGCAGCTCGAAGTGCCGGACCACATGATGCCGCCGGTGCCGGACACCTCCAAGCTCGCCCTCAAGGACATCTATGACACCAATCCCGGCGTGCGCGCTGCGCGCCAGGACGTGGAGGCCGCCAACCAGGAACTGAAGTCGGCGCGGGCCAAGTTCTCGCCCACGCTGGCCGTGGAATTCACCCAGACCAAGACCCGCGGGGCCGGTGGCGCCATCGATACCACCAACCCCACCGCCAACAGCCTGCAACTGTCCACCGACCGCCGCCTGATGCTGGTGATGACGATGAACCTGCTCAATGGTGGTTCCGACGTCTATTACAGCAAGCAGGCCGGCGCCAAGTACGTGGAAAAGAGCAATACCGTGCTGGACCTGGAACGCAAATTGCGTGAGCAGATCGAGATCAACTACCGCACCCTGGGCGCGGTGAGAAAGCGCATGGACATCTCGCGCCAGGCCTACCTGACCAATGCCAATGTGGCCGACGTCTTCCTCGATCAGCTCTCGGCGGGCAGCAAGCAGTTGATCGATGTGCTCGACGCCTACCAGCAGGCCTACCAGGCGCGCGTGGATTTCTCCAACCTGCTGTTCCAGCAGGCCGATATCAGTTACCAGATCCTGCGCAACACCGGCCGCGCTTCGGCAGCGGTGCTCACGCCGACGCAGGCAGAGAAGTAGGCGAGGGCAAGATGGAGAGTGGAAAAGAGCAGAATTTCTGGCCCGGCTTCGTGGATGCGCTGTCCAACGTGGTGCTGGTGATGATCTTCGTGGTGGTGGTGTTCGTGGTGACGCTGTTCTACTACTCGCAGAAACTGGCGCAGATGAAGGTCAGCAAGCTGATCTCGCAGGGCCATGTGCAGGTGGTGGGCGCGCAGAAGGCCAGCCAGACCGACGCCCAGGCCACCCCGGAGAGCAGCAGCACCCAGGCCGCCGAGACCCCGGGCGAGCGCGAGAAGGCGCAGGAGATCGAACAGCTCAAGCGCGAAGTGGCCACCCTCAAGGCCAAGCTGGCAGCGCCGCCGCTGCAGTCCGACGCCGGCAGCCTGCGCAGCGCCGCCGCGCCCTCCAGCCCCAACGCCATCCAGGTCAAGGCCGAGCCCAGCGACAAGGAAGTGGCCCCTGGTCTGCGCATCGACGCCAATGAAAAGGCCGTCACCCTCAACTTCGACGTCGATTCCACCCAATTGAGCGAGGAGGGCGGCAAAGCCCTCGACAAGAGCATCGGCGACTGGGTCCGGCGCGCCAAGTCCAGCCAGGGCAAGATCGTCATCACCGGCGTCATCGGCAGCGGCGCCTACAGCGAAAGCCGTCGCCGCGCCTATTACCGCACGGTGGCGGTGCGCAATTACCTGATCGACGCTGGCGTGGACAAGGAGCGTGTGGTCAGCCGCGTGGCCACCTCCGAGAACGGCGCGGCCGATGATTCGCGCGTGGTCGTCCAATACCAGGCCAGTGCAAAATGACACTCTCGCTCAAGCCCAACGCTACCCCCGGGATAGGCGCCCGCGGCCAGGGCTTCATGCGTCGCCTGGCGCCGCGCCTGGACCGCCGCCTGGGCGAACTGGCCACCATGCCGCGCCCGCGCCTGGCGGTGCTGGCCGTGACCGTGCTGCTGGCCTTGCTGGTGCTGTGGTCGGTGTTCGCCCCCATCGACATGGTGGTGCGCGGCAGTGGCCGCATCGTTGCCTCCGAACACAACCAGGTCATCCAGCACCTGGAGGGCGGCATCGTCTCGGCCATCCTGGTGCGCGAAGGTGCAGCGGTGAAGAAGGGCCAGACCCTGATCTCGATTTCGGATGTGCGCGCCAACGCCGACCTGGGCGAGGGGCGCGTCAAGATCCTCGGCCTGCGCGCCAAGATCGCCCGTCTGAGCGCCGAAGCCTCGGGCGCTTCCAGCCTGCAGATGCCCGATGACCTGGAACGCGGCGACCCGGCCGTGCAGAGCGAGCAGGCCGCCTTTGCGGCACGTTCTTCCAAGCTGATGCAGGAAATGTCGGTGCTGCGCGAGCAATCGGCGCAGCGCCAGGCCGAGCTAGGTGAGGCGATCAGCCGCCAGAAGAGCCAGGCCAGTGAACTGGAACTGGCGCAGCGCCAGTACAAGCTGATCCACGACATGCTGGTGCGCAATGCCGCCTCGCAACTGGAAGATATCCAGGCCGCCTCGCGCGTGCAGGACGCCCAGAGCAAGCTGGCCGCCACCAACGCCATGATCCCGCGCCTGAACGCAGCCATCGCCGAAGCCCAGGCCAAGCAGGGCGAAGCGGCCTCGCGCTTCCGCTCCGACGCCCGCACCGAATTGACTGCGGCCGAGACTGAACTGGCGCGGCTGCAGGAAGAGATCAAGTCACGCAATGACCGCGTCTCGCGCTCCGAGGTCAAGGCGCCCATGGATGGCGTGGTCAACCGCGTGATGATCAATACCATCGGCGGTGTGGTGCGTCCCGGCGACCCCATCATCGAGATGACCCCCAGCGATGACAAGCTGGTCATCGAAGCCAGGATCTCGCCCACCGATCGCGCCGAGCTGGTCACCGGTGCGCGCGCCCGGGTCAAGGTCTCGGCCTATGACTATGGCGTCTACGGCGCCATGGACGGCGTGGTCACCGAGATCAGCGCCGACACCGTTCCCGACGAAGGCAGCCCGCGTGGCGAGCGCTTCTATCGCCTCAAGATCGAGGTCAAGCGCGGTCATGACGAACTGCAGCAAAAGCTGGCCCTCATGCCCGGCATGACCGCCAGCGCCGACATCATCGTCGGCCGCCGCACGGTCTGGCAGTACCTGATGTCGCCACTGTCCCGTTTCGGTCAGGGCGCGCTGAGGGAGCCGCGATGATCGTCGCCTGCTTGCGCTTGTCTGGCCTGCCGTTGCGTCGGCGGCTCATTGACGTTTTCTGCACCATCCACCTCCATTTCCGATTTCATTTCCATCGCGTCCTTTTCTCCGGAACATCGTACGTATGAAAAATCTTCGCCAATTCTATGCACTCGCTGCCATTCCGACGCTGTTGCTGCTGTTGGGCGCGTTCCTGTTCCGGGGCTTCGTGCTGCACGCGATCCAGATCAATCCCTTCCTGAACCTGTTCATCATCGCCGTGGCGGTGTTCGGCATCGCGCTGATCGGCTACAACCTCTGGCGCGTGAACTGGGAACACGCCAAGCTGATGCAGTTCTATGAGCGCACCAAGGCTGGCGAATCCATGGAAAGCCTGGTCAAGGCCCCTGAATTCGAAGGCACCGAGATCGGCCAGGTGCTGGTCTCGGTGGCCAGCACCAAGGGCCGGCTGACCTCCCGTATCGAACAGGAAACCATCGAGGGTTCGCTGCATGACCTGCGCGCCCACCTCGACGCCAAGACCGAGTTCCCGCAATTCCTGACCGGCTTCATGATCGCGCTGGGCCTCTTGGGTACCTTCATCGGCCTGCTGGAAACCCTGGTCAGCACGGCCGCGCTGATCGACGGCTTCGGCAAGGCCAGTTCGGGCGGCGACATGGATGCCTCCTTCATGCACCTGGTGGCCGACCTGCAAAAGCCGCTGGCGTCGATGGGCACCGCGTTCTCGGCCTCGATGTTCGGCCTGATCGGTTCGCTGGCCCTGGGCCTGACCCTCACGCCCCTGCGCGCGGCCAGCAAGAAGCTGGTCAGCCGCGCCCGCGAATGCATCAGCGACATGGTGCAGCACGTCGTGCACGACATGAGCGGCCCGGCTGCGACCCAGCGCCAGGGCGTGTCCGAATCCTTCCTGGCCGAGTTCCTGCAAGACCTGATGGTGCTGCAGCGCGAATCCATCATGGCCGCCCGCAACAGCTCGGAAGCGTCGCTGCAGGCCGGCATCAAGCTCGAAGGCCTGAACGACCGCTTGAACAACATCGTCCAGCTCTTCAATGACAGCATGGAAGAATCGCGTAGCCTGCGCCAGCTGGTGGCCTTCGGTCCGCGCATGCACGAAACGGCACAGCAGACACTGGAAGAGATCCGCAACGTCGGCCAGTTGATCAATACCAAGATCACCTCGGCGCGCGACCTCTCCGACAGCCTGTCTTCGCTGGAAGAGCGTCTCTCGGTCAACGGCGACATCGCCAACCGCACCTTCGAAGTCCTGCCGCAGATCGTCACCACCATCCAGGCCGGCCAGCTGGCGCTGTCCTCGGCGCTGACCTCGCTGCAGACGCAGCAGGGCGAGATCGCCAACATGAACGAGAAGAATGCGCAGAACATTGCGCAGCTGCCGGCGCTGCTGAACCAGATCTCGGTGCGCCTGGCCGACGAGATGGGCGCCATCCAGTACCAGGGCGAACTGCAGGCCACCGTGGCGGCGCGCCTGAACGAGCTGGGCAACACCATCGGCGAGAACTCCAGCAACATGGCCCGCGATGCCCTCTCGGCGCGCCAGTTGCAGATCGACCTGGCCAAGCACATGGCGACCCAGAACGACCGCGTCAAGAACCTGGGCGCGATCCCGCAGTCGCTGACCTCCATCACCGAAGCGCTGATGCGCCAGAACATCAACTGGCAGACCGTCATCGACGAGATGCGCACCGGCCGCCAGACCATGGTCAAGGACCTGCGCCTGGAGATGCGCGAAGCCATCCGCGAAATCACCGCCGTGCGCGGCGCGTAAGCGCAGCCTTTCCCCTACGGATAGCCATAGCCGCCCATGAACGCCAGCGAACAGGTCCACATCGACCAGCCGCAAGTCCTGCAGGACCTGCGCGCCGATCCCAGCTACCTGTCGCTGTTGCGCGCCTATGGCAGCCGCTTCGTCGAGATCATCGTGGCCGGCATCGTGGTCAATGTGCTGGGCCTGCTCATGCCGCTGTATTCGCGGCTGATCTACGACAAGGTGATCGGCAATCACATTCCCGAAACCCTGTGGGCGCTGACCCTGGGCATGCTCTTGTTCGTGGCGCTGGAGCTGGTGTTGCGCATCATCCGCGTGTACTACACGGAGCAACTGGCCGGCCGCCTGGACAGTGAGTTCGATGAAGTCTCGGCGCGCCGCATGCTCACCGCCCGGGTGCAGGCCCCGGTGGGCGTGGTGCTGGCGCGCTATCGCGACCTCTCGGCGGCGCGCGACCTGATGTCCTCCAACTACATGCTGTTGCTGGTGGACCTGCCATTCCTGCTGCTCTACCTGGTGGTGCTGGGCTTGATCGGCGGTCACATGGTGTGGGTGCTGCTGGTGGGCGGTGGCTTGCTGGTGGGCCTGCAATTGCTGTTGAAGGTGCCCGGCAACGACTACGCCAACAGCGCCATGAAGGCTGGCACCGGCAAGGTCGACAAGCTGGCCAGCATCGTCTATGGCATGGAAACGCTCAAGACCTCGCCGCTGCAACATCGTCTCCTGCGCGCCTTCCTGGCCGATGCCTCGGCCAATGCGGTGGCCCAGGCCAAGAGCCGTTTCTGGATGAACACCAGCTATGCCATCTCCTCGGTGGGCTACACCCTCATCTCGGTGGCCACGCTCGTGGTGGGCGTCTATCTGGTGGAGGACAACCTCTTGACCGTGGGCGCGCTGATCGCCTGCTCGCTGCTCATCAGCCGGGCGGCCACGGTGCTGTCCTCGCTGGCGGCCTTCCTGGGACGCATCGAGATGTTCCGCCGCGCCCGCGCCGAATTCGACCAGCTTTTCGAGGAGCCCGAGCAAGGCCCCACCGCCGATGTGCTGCGCCAGGACATGCGCGGCCTGATCCAAGTCGGCAATCTCTTGCTGCACCTGGACAAGAAGGAAACGCCCACGCTCAGGAACATTTCCCTGACCATCCAGCCGGGCGAGAAGGTCGGCATCGTGGGCCGCTCAGGCTCGGGCAAGTCCACGCTGCTGCGCACGCTGGCCGGACTGCACCAGGCTGAAGAGGGCCATGTGCTCATCGATGGCGTGGCCGTGACGGCCTATGCCGAAGAAGTGCGCATGCGCTGCATCGGCTTCAAGCCGCAGGAACCCTTCCTCTTCGATGGAACGGTGGCGGCCAATATCTTCGTGGGCGACCGCGTGCCGGGGCAGGTGTATGAGGCAGCGCTGGCGGTGTCTTCGCTGGATGACCTGATCGCGCGCGGCGAGCTGCGCCTGGACCAGCTCATCAAGGCTCCCGGCAATCTCTCGGGGGGGCAGCGCCAGATGGTGGCCCTGGCCCGGGTGATCGCCTGCACGCCGCGCATCCTGCTGCTGGACGAGCCCACCACCGGCATCGACCAGCAGACCGAAGCCCGCATCATCGAGCGCCTGGTCGGCTATGCCGGCGGCCGCACCCTGGTGGTGGCCACGCATAGCCCGGCGCTGTTGCGCCATATGGACCGCATCGTCGTCATCGACGGTGGGCGCATCGTGGCCGATGGGCCGCGTGCGCAGATATTGCAATGAGGCTGCGTATTACTTATTACGTATTACGCATTGCTTATTGCGTACTAAGTATTACGCGCCAGAGATTACGCAGTCAGACTGATTCGAACCGATCTTCGATAGCGAGGAAACCATGGCAACCGCAAGCTCATCACAAGTGAACTCCAGCGACAAGGTCACCGGCCCGGTACGGGTGGTGATGCCCGACCAGAGCGGCAGCTTCCAGATCAACGCCAACCGTGGCGCGGTCCAGCATGTGCAGGTGGTCGATGTGGACATGGTGCTGCACATGGCCGATGGCAGCAAGGTGGTGCTGGCCGGCGGCGCCATGGAAGCCATGGATGACAAGTCCAAGGTCAAGTTCGCCGACAGCAGCTCGGAAACCGGCAAGCTGCTCGACGCCGTCGGCAAGATCCCCCTCAAGCCCAACGACCAGTCGCGCATCCTCAATTCCGATCCGATCGCCGTGGCCGACAATGTGGCCAGTTTCGATGCCCATGCGCAGGCCCAGCCGCATGTGACGGTGGACCGCAATGCCGCCAGCGTGGGCAGCGATGGCATCAGCCAGTTGTCCAAGATCATCACCGACAATGCCGGTTCGCTCACCAGCAATGGCAGCCAGAACCTGTCGGTGCCGACCCAGCCGACCGTGGGGGATTCGTCCCAGGTCAGTGTGGCGGCCTCCATTGCAGCGGCCCTCAACCCCAGTTCGAATGACGCGCCGATCCGGCCGGTCGATCCGCAGTTGCCGCCGGAAAAGCCGGGCACGATACCCTCGACCATCGTGGTCGATCCCTCGCAGCCGTCGATGGCCATCAAGCTGGTCAACCTCACCACCATCACCCAGACCGGCGACAGCCTCTTCGGCAGTGGCGGCATCCCGGTCTCGGCCACCGACGCCGGCCTGCCGCTGCAGTTCAGCACCCAGGTCATCAATGCCGGCAATGATGTGCACACCATCTATGCAGCGGGCAACAATGCCGGCACCTTCATCAAGGTATTTGACGTCACCATCAGCGGCAATGGCAATGTGCTCTCCGTGATCGTCTCGGGTGTGCCGGCCAACATGTCCATCGTCAACGCCACCAACCTGGGCGGCGGCCGCTACCAGATGTCGGTAGCGAGCGGGCAGACCGATTTCCCGATGCAGCTGCAGTACAACACGGTGGAAGCCAATACGGCCTCGCCGGTGCACCAGCATTTCGATCTGACCTTCACCACCGTGGTGGCGACCTCGCTGGGGCAGTTGACCCTCAATGACGTGCGCCATGTCGCGCTCAAGGACGCCACCGCCTATGGCGACCTGAGCTACCTCGACCCGGCCACCGGCGATCCGGTGCTGGTCTTGCCCGCCCAAGGGCTGCCGCACGAGGTGCATGCCGGCAATGGCGGCGTGACCATCTATGGCAGCAATGCCAACGACCTGCTCTACGGCGGCACCGGCAACGACACTATCTATGGCGGCAGCGGCAATACCTTCTTCGATGGCGGCGCAGGCGCGGACCGCCTGGTGGGCGGCGTCAACAGCACCGGCACCAACGTCAACACGGTCAGCTACGCCAATTCCAGCGCAGGCGTGAACGTCAACCTGGTCACCGGCGTGGGCACCGGCGGCGACGCCCAGGGCGACCAGCTCTCCAACATCCAGAACCTCAAGGGCAGCGCCTACAGCGACACCTTCGTGGCCAATGCCTCGGTGAACCGCCTCGATGGCGGCAGCGGCGGCTCCGATACGGTCTCCTACGAATCTTCCAATGCCGCCGTCACCGTCAACCTGGTGACCGGCACCGGCAGCGGCGGCCATGCCCAGGGCGATACCTATACCCACATCCAGAACGTCGTGGGCAGCGCCTTCAACGATATCTTCGTCGCCAGCGGCGATGCCAACCGTTTCGATGGCGGTGCGGGGTCCAACACGGTGTCCTACGTCAATTCGGCGGTCGGCGTGAACGTGAACCTGCTGACCGGCGTGGGCAGCGGCGGCGCGGCCGACGGCGACACCTATGTGCGCATCCAGAACGTCATCGGCACCGCCGGCGACGACACCTTCGTGGGCAATGCCGACGCCAACAGCTTCGACGGCGGCAGCGGCGGCAATGACACCGTCAGCTATGCCGGATCGGCGCAGGGCGTGTCGGTGAACTTCATCTCCGGTCGCGGCACCGGCGGCAATGCCGAGGGCGATACCTACAACCACATCCAGAACGCCATCGGTTCGGCCTTTGACGATGTCTTCTTTGCCGGCGTGGATAGCCGCCACTTCGATGGCGGCAGCGGGGGTTCCGATACCGTCAACTACGGCGGTTCCACTGGCGCGGTCACGGTGGACATGATCAACCTGGTCGGCAGCGGCGGTTACGCCCAGAACAACAGCTACACCCATATCCAGAACATCGTCGGCAGTTCCTATTCCGACACCTTCATCGCCAGCCTGGCCGCCAATAATTTCAACGGCGGCCTGGGGGGCTCGGATACCGTCAGCTACGCTTTCTCCAATGCCGCTGTCACGGTCGACCTGTTCCATGGCACCGGCAGCGGCGGCTACGCGCAGGGCGACGTGCTGGCGCATATCCAGAACGTCATCGGCAGCAACTATGACGACACCTTCATCGCCAGCGCCGACGTCAATAATTTCGATGGCCGCGGTGGCTCCAATACGGTCAGCTATTTCTATTCGACCGGTGGCGTGACGGTCGATCTCACCAATACCATCGGCACCGGTACCGGCGGCTACTATGCAGCCGGCGATTCGTTCAGCAATATCCAGAACCTGATCGGCAGCGTCTACGACGATACCTTCGTCGCCAGCGCCGACGCCAACAGCTTCGATGGCGGTACCGGCTCGCTGCACAATCGCGTCAGCTATGCGGCCTCTACCGCCGGCGTCACGGTGGACCTGAACTACAGCAATGGCACCGGCACGTCGGGGGGCTATGCGCAGGGTGACAAGCTTGCCAACATCCAGGACCTCACCGGCGGCGCCGGCAACGATACCTTCGTCGCCAGCCTGGCCGAAAACAACTTCGATGGCGGGGCCGGTTCCAACCGCGTGAGCTATGCCGCCTCGACCTCGGCGGTGACGGTGGACCTGGTGCTGGGCGTGGGTACGGGCGGCTATGCCAACAACGATACCTACGCCAACATCCAGAACGTCACCGGCAGCGGCTTCGACGATACCTTCATCGCCAGCCTGGCAGCCAATGCCTTTGACGGCGGCGCCGGCAACAACACGGTGAGCTATGCCAAGGCCGGCGATGGCAACGGCGTGACCGTGGACCTGTTCAATGGCCGGGGCAGCAACGGCTTTGCCGCCGGCGATACCTATGCCAACATCCAGAACGTGATCGGCTCGGCCTACGACGACACCTTCGTGGCCGACAACAACCACAACGTCTTCGATGGCCGCCAGGGTTCCAACACCGTCAGCTACGCCAACTCGACGGCAGCGGTGACGGTGAACCTGGTCACTGGCACCGGCACGGGCGGCTTTGCCGATGGCGATACCTTCACCAACATCCAGAACGTGGTGGGCTCCGCCCAGGACGACCTGATCATCGCCAGCAGCGACGCCAACACCATCGATGGTGGCCTCAGCGCGACCGGCGCGCACAACCGCGTGAGCTACGCCAATTCCGGCGCCGGCGTGACGGTGGACCTGACCTATACCGATGGCACCGGCACCTCCGGCGGCTATGCGACTGGCGACAAGCTATCCAACATCCAGGACCTCACCGGCAGCCAGTTCGACGATACCTTCGTGGCCAGCCTGGCCGCCAACAATTTCGACGGCGGCACCGGCAGCCTGCATAACCGCGTCAGCTACGCCCACTCCAGCGCCAGCGAAACCATCGACCTCTTCAATGGCAGTGGCACAGGCACCTACGCCCAGGGCGACCGCTACACCAACATCCAGGACGTCACCGGCGGTAGCGCCGATGACCTGATCATCGCCAATGCGGCGGCCAACAACATCGATGGCGGTGGCGGCTCGCTGCACAACCGGGTCAGTTACCAGAACTCCACCGTCTCGGAAACCGTCGACCTGTTCAACAATGTCGGCAGCGGCGGCGTGGGCAGCCTGGCCAATGGCGATACCTATGCCAATATCCAGGACGTCACCGGCGGCAGCGCCGATGACCTCTTCGTGGCCAGCGCTGCGGCCAATGCCTTCGATGGCGGCGGCGGCAGCCATAACCGGGTGAGCTACGCCAACTCCACCGTCGACGAAACCGTCAACCTGGTCAGCGGCCAGGGCAGTGGCGGCATCGGCAGCCTGGCCAATGGCGACACCTATGCCAACATCCAGGACGCCACCGGGGGCAGCGGCAACGACACCTTCTACGGCAACACGGCGGCCAACCGTTTCGATGGCGGCGGCGGCAGCCACAACCGGGTCAACTACAGCGGCTCCACCGTCGCCGAGACGGTGGACCTGTTCAACAACGTCGGCAGCGGTGGTGCAGGCAGCCTGGCCAATGGCGACACCTACGCCAACATCCAGGATGTCACCGGCGGCACGGCCGATGATGTCTTCATCGCCAGCGCAGCGGCCAATGCCTTCGATGGCGGCGGCGGCTCGCTGCACAATCGCGTGAGCTACGCCAATTCCAGCGCCGATGAGACCGTCAACCTGGTCACCGGCCAGGGCAGTGGCGGCACGGGCAGCCTGGCCAACGGCGACACCTACATCAACATCCAGGATGTGACCGGCGGCAGCGGCAACGACACCTTCTACGGCAACACCGCCGCCAACAATTTCGACGGCGGCGGCGGCACGCACAACCGGGTCAACTACAGCAGCTCCACCGTGGCCGAGACGATCGACTTGCTCAACGGCCAGGGCAGCGGCGGGGCGGGCAGCCTGGCCAATGGCGACCGTTACACCAATATCCAGGACGCCACCGGCGGCAGCGCCGACGATGTCTTCATCGCCAGCGCGGCAGCCAACCGCTTCGACGGTGGCGGCGGCTCGCTGCACAACCGCGTCAGCTATGCCAGCTCGACCGCCGATGAAACCATCGACCTGTACAACGGCACCGGTTCGGGCGGCCTGAACAGCCTGGCCAATGGCGACACCTATGCCAACATCCAGGATGTCACCGGCGGCGCCGGCAACGACACCTTCGTGGCGACCGTGGCCGCCAACACCTTCGATGGCGGCGGCGGCACCCACAACCGGGTCAGCTACGCCAATTCCACCGTGGCCGAGACGGTCGACCTGATCGCCGGCCTGGGCAGTGGCGGGGCGGGCAGCTTTGCTGCGGGCGACGTCTACACCAACATCCAGGACGTGACCGGCGGCAGTGCCAATGACACCTTCATCGCCAGCGCGGCGGCCAACCGCTTCGATGGCGGCGGCGGCAGCCATAACCGCGTGAGCTATGCCAGTTCCACCGTTTCCGAAACGGTCGACCTGTTCAACGGCAATGGCACTGGCGGCGCAGGCAGCCTGGCCAATGGCGATACCTACACCAACATCCAGGACGTCACCGGCGGCACCGCCGATGATGTCTTCATCGCCAGCGCAGCGGCCAATGCCTTCGATGGCGGCGGCGGCACCCACAACCGGGTGAGCTACGCCAACTCCAACGCGGCCGAGACGATCAACCTGGTCAGCGGGCAGGGCAGCGGCACCCTGGCCGCGGGCGACACCTATCTCAACATCCAGGACGTCACGGGCGGCGGCGGCAACGACACCTTCTACGGCAACACGGCGGCCAATACCTTCGATGGTGGTGGCGGCACCCACAACCGCGTCAGCTACGCCACCTCCACTGTGGCCGAGACGGTGGACCTGTTCCTCGGCCAGGGCAGCGGCGGCGCTGGCAGCCTGGCCAATGGCGATACCTACACCAACATCCAGGACGCCACCGGCGGCAGCGCCAACGACACGTTCGTGGCCAGCGCGGCAGCCAATGCCTTCGATGGCGGCGGCGGCAGCCACAACCGCGTCAGCTATGCCAACTCCACCGTCGACGAGACCATCAACCTGGTCAGCAACACCGGCACCGGCGGCGCGGGCAGCCTGGCCAATGGCGATACCTACGCCAACATCCAGGACGTTACCGGCGGCAGCGGCAACGACACCATCGTCGCCAGCGCCGCCGCCAACTTCCTCGATGGCGGCACGGGTTCCAATACGGTCAGCTATGCCGGCTCCACCAGCAGCAATGGCAGCACTGGCGTGACCGTGGACCTGTCGGCGGGGACCGGCAGCGGCAACTACGCCCAGGGCGATACCTATGCCAATATCCAGAATGTCATCGGCAGCGACTTCGCCGATACCCTGACCGGCTTTGCCACCGTCGGCGTGACCTCGGTGCTGACCGGCGGCAAGGGCGCCGACAAGCTCACCGCCATCGATGCCAACCGCGCCTACACCTACGCCTCCTACGCCGGCTCGGCCAATGGCGTGAGCATCAACCTGCAGACCGGCGTGGGCAGCAACGGCGACGCCCAGGGCGATACGCTCTTCAACATCGACAACCTGATCGGCAGCAGCCAGAACGACACCTTCTACGCCAGCGCCAATGCCAACAAGCTCGATGGCGGGGCCGGCTCGGATACGGTGAACTATTCGCTCTCCACCAGCAGCGATGGCGTCAATGGCGTCACGGTCGATCTCTCCGCCGGCAGCGGCAGCGGCAACTATGCCGATGGCGACACCTACACCAACATCGAAAATGCCGTGGGCAGCGCCTACCAGGACCGCCTCACCGGGTTTGCCACCGTGGGCGTGCGCTCGGTGCTGGAAGGCGGCGCCGGGGCTGACGTCATCACGGCCGTGGCGGCCAATCGCGCCAACACCTATGCGTCCTATGCCGGATCGTCCTCGGCCGTGACGGTGGATCTGAAGAACGCCACCGGCAGCGGCGGCGATGCCCAGGGCGATACCCTGGTCAACATCGACAATGTCATTGGCAGCGCCTATTCCGATACCTTCGTGGCCAGCACCCAGGCCAACAACTTCGACGGTGGCAGCGGCGGTTCCGATACGGTGAGCTACGCCAACGACACCGGCGGCGTGACGGTGGACCTGACCAACACCCTGGCGGCCAGCGGTGCGTATGCGGTGGGCGACAAGTTCACCAATATCGCCAACCTCATCGGCGGCTCCGGCAATGACACCTTCTATGCCAGCAGCGCGGCCAATGCCTTCGAGGGTGGGGCGGGCGTCAATACCGTCAACTATGCCCGTTCCGGATCGGCGGGCGTGGTGGTGGACCTGTTCCATGGCACCGGCAGCGCCCCCAGCGGTGTGGCCAACAGCTATGCCGCAGGCGACACCTACTCCCACATCCAGAATGTCGTGGGCAGCGCCGGCAATGACACTTTCTACGCCAGTGGCGACGCCAATGCCTTCACGGGGGGCGGCGGCAGCGATACGGTCAGCTACTACTACTCGACCAGCGGCGACATCACGGTGAGCCTGGCCACCGGGTCCGTCGGCAGTGGCGGCGACGCCAGCGGCGATACCTACTCCGGCATCGCCAACCTGGAGGGCAGCGCCAACGTCAACAGTTCACTGACCGGCAATGCCAGCGCCAACACACTCACCGCGCGCGGCGACAGCACCACCAACTCGCTCAGCGGCGGCGGGGCCAGTTCCGGCACGGACATCTACAACGTGGTCGAAGGCGGACACAACACGGTGACCGTGGGCAGCGGCAACAACCTGATCAATGTCAGCGCCGGTTCGCACAGCTCACTGGGCGCGCAGAGCGACATGGTGAACCAGAATACCGGTCAATCCAACATCAACTCCATTTCCGGCGGCGCCGGCGTGACCACCTTGCACTTCGCCGACCTGGGCAACTCGCTGAACCTGAGCAACTTCTCGAGCAAGGTCAGCGGCATCACCACGCTGGACGTCAGTGCAGGGGGCAGCACCAACATCCTCATCACGGCGCAGGACGTGATCCGCATGGGCATGCCCAGCGGCTCGACGTCCACCATCCTGACCGTGAAGATGAGCGCCGGTGAGAGCTTGCAGATCGCGGCCAATGGTTCGGATCATTACGTCTACTTCCCCGGCACCACCGACTATGCCTTCTACAACAGCAGCAACACGGAGGTGGCGCGCATCCACCTGGTGACCGCCTGAGTAGCGGATGCACCCGCAGGCGCCGGCGTTCAGCGCTCCATCGCCTGGGCGAGGAAGCGCCAGATGCCGGGGTCGGCCATGCTGGCCACGTTGATGCGCATGTAGGTGGAGGGCAGTTGGGCCGGGGAGAACAGGCTGCCCGGCGCGAGCAGGAAGCCTTCCTGCATGGCCGCTTCGGTCATCACATTGGTGTCGCGCCCGGTATCGACCCACAGGAACATGCCGCAGGGCGGCGCTTCCACCACGTCCATGCCGAGCCGTTCGAGCTGACGCATCACCTTGTCGCGCGCGCCGTTCAGGCGTGCGCGCACGCGCTCGGCATGCTTGCGGTAATGGCCCTCGGAGAGCACCTTGTAGGCCACCCGCTCGCCGATCTCGCCGGTAGTCAGGGTCGAGAGCAGCTTGCGATCGGCCAGGCTGCGCGCCAGTTCGGCCGAGGTGGCGATATAGCCCACCCGCAGGTTGGCTGACAGCGTCTTGGAAAAGCCGCCCAGATAGATCACCCGCTGCAACTGGTCCAGCGCCGCAATGCGGGTGGCCGGCTGCACGGCGGAACCGGGATGCATGTCGCAATAGATGTCGTCCTCGACGATGACGAAATCGTGCTCCTCGGCGATGCGCAGCACCTGGAAGGCCTTGGCCGCCGACAGCGACGTCGAGGTCGGGTTGTGCAGCACCGAGTTGATCACGTACAGCTTGGGCTTGTGCACCGCCGCCAGCTCGCGCAGGCGGGCGATGTCCGGGCCATCGCCCAGGCGCGGGATGCCCACCACCTTGGCGCCCAGCGCGGCGAAGGAGCCGAACATCAGGAACCAGGCCGGATCATCCACGAAGATCACGTCGCCGGGGCGCAGGAAGTGCCGCGCCACCGTATCCAGCCCTTGGGTGACCCCCGTGGTCAGCACGATCTGCTCGGGCGCGGCGGCAATCTCCAGCTCGGCCAGCTTCAACTGCAATTGCTGGCGCAGCGGCAGGAATCCCTGCGGCGTGCCATAACCCAGCAGCAGCTGCGGATTGTCGCGGCTGACCGCACGCAGGGCATTGGCGATCAGTTCGCCATCGAGCCAGTCCGGCGGCAGCAAGCCGCCCCCGGGCATCTTGGCCGGCGGCATCTGGCGGAACATGTTGCGCACCAGCCAGACCACATCCAGGCCGCGTCCCGGTTCGGTGTCCAGCTCGGCCTGGGCTGCGCCGTAGCTGCCGCCCAGCGGCGCGCGCTCCTTCACATAGAAGCCCGACCCCCGACGCGACTCCAGATAGCCCTGGGCCACCAGCCGGTCGTAAGCCTCCACCACCGTGAAGCGGGAAATCTGATTGGTATCGGCAAACTGACGGATCGAAGGCATGCGCATGCCGCTGCGCAAGAGCTTGTCATCGATACGGGCGCGGATACCCCGCACGATCTGTTCCACCAGGGAGTCGCCGCTTTCGCGCAGCAACAGCGGCCAGCCTGGCTGGCCGCTGTCGGGACCCGTACCACGGGGGTGGGGCTCGTTCTGTCTGGTGGGGTGCTGACTGGCTGTATTGGTCATATCGCCGTGACACTATGGAAATTATTCGGAAAACTGTACAGGTACTGTATCGGTATTGTCGGCTACGATGACTTTCATTACAAGCGCAGACACATTTTTGCCAGGCCCCCTAGAGGCCGCTTGCCGCCTGCCTGAACCATCATCGTCCGAGGAGATTCCCCATGTCGCACGCCGCCCGTACCCTGTTGCCCAGCCTGACCGACATCGAGCAGGCCGCCGGCATTGTCTACGCTGGCATGGCACCGACGGCGCAACTGTGCTGGCCGCTGCTGAACCAGGCCCTGGGCGCGGAAGTCTGGGTCAAGCACGAGAACCATGCACCCACTGGCGCCTTCAAGGTGCGCGGCGGCATGGTCTACCTGCATCACCTGGCGCGCCAGCAGCCGCAACTCTCCGGCGTCGTCTCGGCCACCCGCGGCAACCACGGCCAGTCCGTCGGCCTGGCGGCGCGGCGCCTGGGCATCTCTGCGACCATCGTGGTCCCGCAGGGCAACAGCCGGGAGAAGAATGCCGCCATGCGCGCCCTGGGTGTGGAATTGATCGAACATGGCAGCGAATTCCAGGAAAGCCGCGAGTACGCCCAGCAGCTCGCCGCCCAGCAGCAACTGCACATGATTCCCTCCTTGCACCGCGATCTGGTGGCCGGCGTGGCCAGCTACTGGATGGAACTGTTCGCGGCCCAGCCGGGGCTGGATGTGGTGCTGGTTCCCATCGGCCAGGGCTCGGGCATGTGCGGCGCAGTCGCTGCGCGCAATGCGCTGGGCCTGTCGACCCGCATCATCGGCGTGGTCTCGGCGCATGCGCTGGCCTACAAGCTGTCCTTCGAGGCGGGGCGCAAGATCGAATCGCCGGTCAGCACCTGCATCGCCGACGGCGTGGCCTGCCGGGTGCCGGACCAGGCTTCGCTGGAGGTGCTGTTCTCCGAGGTCGATGAGGTCGTGGCCGTGACTGATGACGAAGTGATGGACGCCATGAAGCTGGCCTACATCGCCACCCACAACGTGGCCGAAGGAGCGGGCGCCTGTGCGCTGGCGGCGGCCTGGCAATTGCGTGCGCGGCTGCGCGGCCTGAAGGTCGGCGTCACGCTCTCGGGCGGCAATGTCGATCACGATGTGCTGGCCCGGGTACTGGCGCGTGCGGCGGCGCCCGCTGACATGTTGCTGGCGCCGGCGCAGGTGTTGCCGCTGACTTCCTTGCCCCAGCGGAGGTCCGCATGATCGAGACCTTGCTGCCGCTGATGTCCTTTGCCTTCGTCTCTTCGATCACGCCCGGGCCCAACAACATCATGCTGACCTCTTCGGGCATCTGGTTCGGCTTTCGCCGCTCGCTGCCGCACATGCTGGGTATCACCTTCGGCTTTGGCGTACTGCTGGCCTTATGCGCCTTTGGTATAGGCGAGCTGGTCATCGCCGTGCCGCAACTGGTGTTGCTGCTCAAGGCCATGGGGTGCGCCTACCTGCTGTACCTGGCCTGGCAATTGCGCCGCATGGGCGTGGCCGGTGCGGGCGAGCGGGCGGCCCAGCCGATGTCCTTCGGTGCGGCGGCCCTGTTCCAGTTCGCCAATCCCAAGGCCTGGGTGATGGCCGTGACCGGCGCTTCGGCCTTCATGCCGATGCTGCATAAGCTGCCCGGCGCACTGGCAATCCTGGTCTACTGCCTGGTGTTCTGCGCCATCAACCTGCCTTGCGTATCCGTCTGGGCGGGCGCGGGGGCGGTGCTGCGCCGTTACCTGGAGCGCCCGCTGTGGCGCATGGCCTTTGCGGCGGTCATGGTGCTGCTGACGCTCTATTCGGCATTGGCCATCTGGTTCTGAGCTGGCTCAATTTGCATCGATTCGATCACAGGGGAGTTCTCATGCAGGCAAGCAGCAAACCAGTCGTCACTGCCACAGCCGAAGGCAATGTGGCGCGCAATGAAAGCCGGGGCATGTGGCTGGGGCTCATCGGCGTGGCCGTCTTCAGTCTCACCTTGCCCTTTACCCGCATCGCCGTGGCTGAACTCAGCCCCGCCTTCGTCGCCTTCGGCCGCGCCGTGGTGGCGGGCCTGTGCTCGCTGGCGCTGTTGGCATGGATGCGGGCGCCTCGTCCGAACGCGCAGCAATTGCGTGGCCTGGTCATCACCGCCCTCGGCGTGGTGGTGGGCTTTCCACTGTTTTCATCGATTGCCATGCGCTACGTGCCGGCGGCCCACGGCGCCGTGGTGGTCGGCCTGCTGCCGCTGGCCACCGCCTTGTTTGGCGCGCTGCGCTTCGGTGAACGTCCTTCTGCCGGTTTCTGGTTGTCCGCGCTGGCCGGCTCGGCCATCGTCATTGCCTTTGCATTGCGCGCGGGTGGGGGCAGTTTCCATGCGGCCGACTTCGCGCTCTTCGCCGCCGTCATCACGGCCGCCATGGGCTATGCCGAGGGCGGACGGCTGGCCCAGAGCATGGGCGGGCAGAACGTGATTGCCTGGGCGCTGGTGGTGGCCTTGCCGGTCATGCTGCCGGTCTCGCTGTGGCTGGGCTGGCAGGACGGACTGAGCGCTTCCGCGCCGGCCTGGCTGGCCTTTGGCTACGTGTCGCTGTTTTCCATGTTCATCGGCTTCTTCTTCTGGTACAAGGGCCTGGCCCTGGGCGGCATTGCCCGTGTTGGCCAGGTGCAATTGTTGCAACCTTTCATGAGCCTGCTGGGCGCGGCCGTCATCGCCGGCGAGGCGCTGGATGCGAGCAATATGCTCTTCGCCCTGGCCGTGATCGTGGTCGTGGCCATTGGCCGGCGCATGGCGGTACGCCGCTGATGCAGGCCCGGCGGGGCTGCTGACCCGGATCTGAACGGCATTGCGAGCCGAAATAGTTCGGCCGGAGCCGACCAAAAGTCCGGATATTTGAGATAATCGTCCACTTATTTTTCTTAACGCGCAGTGCCCGCGGCTGCCAGCCGCAGGGGCGCTGTCCAACAGGGAGTACCGCATGTCCGTCTATGAAAAGCTGAAAGCACTGAACATCGAACTGCCCGCCGTGGCCACCCCGGCAGCAGCCTATGTGATGTATGCGCAAACCGGCAATACCGTCTTCCTCTCCGGCCACCTGGCCAAGAAGGATGGCAAGGTATGGGTCGGTCAGCTGGGACGCGATATCGGCACCGACGACGCCAAGCTGGCCGCGCGCGCCGTGGCCGTGGACCTGATCGCCACCTTGCAGGCTGCCTGCGGCGGCGACCTCACCCGCGTCAAGCGCATCGTCAAGCTGATGAGCCTGGTCAACTCGACCGGCGAATTCACCGAGCACCACCTGGTCACCAACGGCGCCTCCGAGCTGATCGGCGAAGTCTTCGGCGAAGCCGGCAAGCACGCCCGTTCCGCCTTTGGCGTGGCGCAGCTGCCCATGGGCGCCTGCGTGGAAATCGAAATGATCGCCGAGATCGCCTGATCCATCGCCATATCGGCTGCTGCGGCCACAGAAGCCGCACGGCCACCTGCACCATCTCACACAGAACACAGAACAGATTGAACGACCCGTATGAAACTCGAAAATCCCGCACCGCTGCAGTGGCAGTTCTCCCAGCGCGCTGACGCCATGAAGAGCTCGGCCATCCGTGAAATCCTGAAGGTGACGATGCGTCCCGACATCACCTCCTTCGCCGGTGGCCTGCCTTCGCCGCTGACCTTCCCGGTCGAGCACATGAAGACCGCCTTCGACCGCGTGCTGAGCCAGCAAGGCAAGATGGCCCTGCAATACGGCCCCACCGATGGCTATCTGCCGCTGCGTGAATGGATCGCCGCATCGCTGTCGACCAATGGCGCGCAGATCAGCGCCGAACAGGTGCTGATGGTGTCCGGTTCCCAGCAGGGCCTGGACCTGCTGGGCAAGGTCCTGATCGATGAAGGCAGCAAGGTGCTGGTCGAGACCCCCAGCTACCTGGGCGCGCTGCAAGCCTTTGCGCTCTACGGCGCCAAGTTCGAATCGGTGCCCAGCGACGAATTCGGTCTGCAACCCGAGACCATCGAAGCCATCGCCGGTGGCGCGCGCATGCTGTATTCGCTGCCCAACTTCCAGAACCCGACCGGCCGCACCCTGCCCACCGAGCGCCGTTTCAAGCTGGTGGAAACCTGTGCCCGCCTGGGTCTGCCGCTGATCGAAGATGATCCGTACGGCGCCCTGAGCTACCAGAACGCGCCGCTGCCCAAGATGCTGTCGATGAATCCCTCGGGCGTGATCTACATGGGTTCCTTCTCCAAGGTGCTGACCCCGGGCATCCGCCTGGGTTACGTGGTCGCGCCGCGTCCGCTGATCCTGAAGATGGAACAGGCCAAGCAAGCCACCGACCTGCACACCGCCCAGTTGACCCAGATGGTGGTGTACGAGGCCATCAAGGACGGCTTCCTGGACCAGCACGTGCCGACCATCCGCAAGCTCTATGGCGACCAGTGCCAGGCCATGCTGGATGCGCTGCAACAGTACTTCCCGGCCAGCTGCAGCTGGAGCAAGCCGGAAGGCGGCATGTTCATCTGGGTGACCCTGCCCGAGCACATCGACGCTGGCGCGCTGTTGAACGAAGCCGTGGAGCAGGAAAAGGTCGCCTTCGTCCCCGGCGCCCCGTTCTATGCCAACGTGGCGCAGAAGAACACGCTGCGCCTGTCCTTCGTGACCGTGCCGCCGGAACAGATCCGCGCCGGCGTGGAACGCCTGGGCAAGCTGATCGCCTCCAAGCTGTAATCAGGCCGGATCGGTCCACGGATGAAGATCACCCATCTGCCCTTCGGCACCACCGACTGGAGCCAGGTCCCCGCCACCGAGCATCCCGGCGTGACCGGCACGGCCTGGTGGCGCACCTGCCAGTTTGGCGAGCTGCGCGTGCGCATGGTCGAATACACGCCCGGCTACCTGGCCGATTACTGGTGTGTGAAGGGCCATGTGCTGCTGTGCCTGGAAGGGGAGCTGCATACCGAGCTGGAGGATGGCCGCAGTTTCGTCCTCAAACCGGGCATGAGCTATCAGGTGGCCGATGGGGCTGAGCCGCACCGCTCGTCTACGGCGGTGGGGGCGAAGTTGTTTATCGTGGATTGAATGACCTGGGCGTGACGGACAAGCATGTTCCCACGTTCAATGAAACGTTCAATGAAGAGGCTGGCATCTGTGATAAAGATCCAGCCTCTTTTTTCATGGATCAGGAAAGCCGATCATCAAGTAATTTTTGACAGGGCGATGGCCAGCGTCAACGGTGATTCTGGCATCGGCTTGAATCCATATTGCGCATAGAAACTGGCAGCCTGAGCCTCCTTGGCATCGACGAAAAGCAGGGCTCCGCCGACCTGATTGCTGGCTTCCTTGGCGCGCCACAGGGCGTCGTAGAGGAGAAACTCGCCGAGTCCCCGTCCTTGCAAGGTCCGGCAAATGGCCAGTCGCGCCAGGGTCAGGGCGGGGACTTCACGCGGCAGACGCTTCGAAAATTCTATAGGCAGGGTGGCTGTGGCGATCATCTGGCGGATGGCCAATGCGTAGTAGCCGCGGATAACCTGGGGGGTATCGTCGCAGGCAAGCACGAAAGTACGGGAAATTCCCTTGTCCTGATGTTGGCCTGCCGTGTTGCGCAACCATTGGTTCAACGCTGGGGTAGCACAATCGAAGTGCTCAGTCTGATGCTGCGTCTTGTTCAGTGGTGCTACGAAGTACTCGTTCATGTCGGGCCCGATGATAACGCTCGCGCGCGCGCATCAGCTTGGCGTTGGCAGGCGATGGGTCGTCAAGCAGGTTCAACAAAAAGTCAGCATCCCTCGGCGTGACTGCGATGAAGCGTTCGCGGTCGATCACTTCATTGGCCTTTTCCAGCGCGGCTTGTACCAGGAACTGGTTCATCGTCGCGCCGACCAGGTCGGCAGCTTCCCTCAGCCTTGCTTCGACGGCTAGTGGTACGCGGGCCGTGATCCGGCCCCTTTCAACGATATCGGTCATGGTGATCTTCGCTTTCCTGCGGAGAGTATCCCGGGCAGTTTCCCTTACGTGAACGGGAATGTAAATCGACGCCGCTTTCTCGAAACAAAGCAGAAATCCGGGCGAACTGCATCATAGCACATGGTGCCAAAATGGCTCTCACTTGGTGTCAATTTGACGCCACGTTGCCCGTTGCTGAGGTGATGGTATCCGGACAGCAAGCGTCATCTCTTACCGATCCAGCTTGAGCGTCTCCCCATGCTTGAGCGTGACGAACTGCTCCTGCGGTAATCCAGCCGCTTGCATGGCCTTGGCCAGCTCCTTGGGAGGCTCGTCGAGCGCGTCATCAGCCAGTTCGAAGGTCCCCCAATGGATGGCGACCGAGCGCCGGGCGTGCACATCCTGGTGGATCAGCACCGCCTGCGCCGGATCGACATGCTGGTTCTGCATGAACCAGCGCGGCGCATAGGCCCCGATGGGGATGAGCGCCAGGTCGAAGTGGCCGAAGCGCTCGCCGATGTCGCGGAAATCCTGCGAGTAACCGGTGTCACCGGCGAAGTAGACCGAGAAGGGCGCCACCGGCGACTGCCGCGTCGTATCGGCCTTGCCCGGGCAGTCCATGGCTTGCAGCACCCAGCCGCCCCACAGCGTTTCGGAGCGGTCGAACAGGCCGCGCGCCGACCAGTGCGTGGCAGGGACGAAATGGATGTCGAGCTGGTCCAGCGAGGTCTTGTCCCACCAGTCCATCTCCTGGACGTTGGTGATGCCCAGCGCCTGGAACCAGTCGCGCAGTCCCAGCGGCACCAGGAACAGCGGCGGGCCGCCCGGCTGCAGGTTCAATTGCTCCACACTGGCGCGGTCCAGATGGTCGTAGTGGTTGTGCGAAATCACCACCACGTCGATGTGCGGCAGCTCGCTGATCTGCACCGGCAGCGGCACCTTGCGCGCGGGACCGATGAAAGAGAAGGGCGAGGCGCGCTGCGAGAACATGGGATCGGTCAGCACATTCTTGCCGCCCAGTTGCACCAGTGCCGTGGCATGGCCTATCCAGGTCACGCTGGGGTGGCGATCATTGTCCTTGAGCCAGGCCAGGTCCGGCTTGAGTACGGGGAACTGGTAATGGTTTTCCGGCGGCTTGGGCAGGCCCTGGGTCAGGCGCTCCCATTGCCACTTCCAGAAGGAGCCGCGCTCGGGTTGCGCATAGTTGTTGCGAAAACCGCTGTCGGTGCGATTCGATTTGCTGGGGTCGGCATACTTGCCGGACGAAGAGCAGGCGCCCAGGCTGGTCGCCAGCATCAGGACGCCAGCCGTGGCGAGAACACGCCGCAGTCGCGGCCAGGAACGGGATGTCGCAGGGGGCATGGCAAAGGCGCAGCCGGGCGCAGTCAATGGAATGAGCGACATCCTAGCAGGTGGTGGCAAGGCATGCAGGAGGCCGCCACCGGGCCGGCTCACATCACGTATTGCGCCAGTCCTTGTCCGAAGGACCAGTTACCCTTGTCGCCCTCGACCAGGCTGATCATGACGTCATCGGGCGCGATGCCAGGGTCCTGCTGCAGGCGCTCCACGATGCGCGCATAGAGGGCATTCTTCTGCGCCTGCGTGCGGGTATTGCTGACCGTCAGCTGGATCAGCACGAAGTCGTCCGTGCGCGCCATGCCCATGTAGCTGCGGCTGAAGATGAGCTCTTCCGGATCATGCTCGGTGATGACCATGAAGCGGTCATCCTCGGGCACGTTGAAACGCTCGCGCAGGGCCTGGTAGACGTTCTCGGCGATGGCGTTGCGGTAGGCGCGGGACTTGCCGCGCAACAGGGAAATGCGGACCAGGGGCATGTTGTTCTCCTTGTGAGGTGGAAGTGGAAAGGGGCAGGGCGCTAAGCCCATGCCCTGCATGCTATGCTGGCGCAATGATTTGAAAAACCACTGATTCATGATTTCAATGATTTGAATTCATCATCATTGGATAGCCCTCCCCAAGGGAGCCCAAGCCATGGAAAAACCTCTGGACCTGGACGCCGTCCAGGCCTTCGTCCTGGCGGCCGATCTGCACAGTTTCACGCGCGCGGCCGAAGCGCTCGAGAGCACGCAGTCGGCCGTCAGCCTCAAGCTCAAGAAGCTGGAGCAGCGCCTGGGCCGCCGCCTGCTGGAGCGCACGCCACGCCAGGTGCGGCTGTCGGCCGAGGGCCAGCAGTTCCTGCCGGCGGCGCGGGAATTGCTGGCCGCGCATGAGCGCGCGCTCGAGCAACTCGATCAGGGACCGGTCCGATTTTCGGTGGGCATCAGCGATCACGTCGCCGGCGCCAGCCTGCCGCGTGCACTGGCGCAGGTGCATGCGCTTGATCCCGGTGTGGTGGTGGAAGTGCGGGTCGCTTCCTCGCATGACCTCATGCCACTCTACGAGCGCGGTGAGCTCGATGCCGTGATCGTGCGCCGCGAGCCGCAGGATCGGGGCGGCAAGCTGGTCATGGAAGAACGCATCGGCTGGTTCGCCCATCCCGATGCCCAATGCTGGGCTGGCGGGGCCTTGCGCGTGGCGACGTTTTCCCAGGCCTGCCGCATCCGTGAGCTGTCACTGCGCCGCCTGGACGCGGCGGGCATTGCCTGGGTGGAAGTGTTCGTGGGCGGCGGCATCCTGGCCGTGGGCGCGGCCGTGAGCGCGGGACTGGCGGTGTCGGCGCTGCTGTACCGCAGCGCCCCGCCCGGCGCCGTGGACGTAGGAGAACGCCTGGGCCTGCCGCGCCTGCCGCTGGCGCAGGTGAGGCTGCATTCACGGCTCAAGGAAGCGCGCTTGCAGGGGGCGTTGCGGGGCTTGGTGGCGGCGTTGAAGGCAGCGTGAGTCACAACAGGCCGCCTCCGTTACAGGGGGCGCTTGTCGGAGGGGGATGCGCTATCGCAAGTCGGAGTGATGTCGTAGCCGAGGTAGAAATACAGGTTGCGCAGCTTGTGCGGCCCATCATACAGATCGAGGTTGATCCCTTCGGAACCTGTGCAAGTCGTGATCTTGTAGCGCCTGCGCTGGGCAAGCACCGAGAAGGCATTCGCTGTTTGCGTTACCTGTTGGGCGTTGATGATCGCTATGCCTTGTTCCGTTTTTGCATGAGGCAGGATGCGTTTGCTGATGCGGTAATGCCTCACTCTCTGCTCCGCCATCACGAAATCGACTTCTGCGGCTTGCGTGAAATCGTAAGGTTTCAGCGTGTGGCAAGCTGATTGGCCATCAGAGGGGTCGGTGCAGAACATCACCGTGTGAATCGTGTTCAACGGGGCCGTCGTGTACAGGCTCAGACCATTTCTTTCTTGCCGGTAGAAGCCGATATCGATTTGCGCTTGCGCGAGAGGAGCGAGGGGCGCCAAGCAGATGAGCAGTGCTAGTTTCATCGTTTTCAGGTTCCGTTATCGGACCAGTGGGGCGGATCGGAAATCAGCTTATGGCAACCGTAGGATGCGCCAATCCGATAGAGAACTGCATTGTCGGTGACTTCAACGGCCGCTGCAGATGCGTCAAGCATCGTCTTTCCAATGATCCCCGTGATCGTCATGTCGATGGCCGCACGCTCCGTATGTCGAGAAATCAAGGCGGGCGGATGAACGATGGTGTAGCTTCTGGCCATTTGCGCCGCTGCGTTTTTGGAGCTGCGATCGTCCCCATGATCCCACTCTATTTCCACTCCATTCATTGTTGGAACCCTATCGGGTGAAATCAGACCCTTCGCTACCTTGACGCAATAATGCATCAGGTAGGCGCGTTCACGTGGTCGATACGTTGCAGAAATTCGCACGTTCGCTCCCGCGGTTGTCAACGCCGAGATGAAGCTTTCAATTGCTTGACGAAAGCTACTGTTCAGATCGCTTATACGATTGCTCCCGGGAAATCGTGTCACCCATTGCGGGCCACTCAATTCCGGCAGCGTATTAACAACGACAGGCGTCTGATTCGACGCAGGCGTTAGTAGGGTGTGGGTTGTCGTCATAAAAAGGGACCTCAATCTTGACTTTTTGCGCAGTGTCGGATGACACGGTTTCGGTCAGGCCGTGTTCATCTGTCAGACCAATGCAGGTTTTTCCGTCCGCCAGCGTAATGCGGTACTTGACGTTTGCCATGGGCTTGCCGCTTCGAGCATGTCGAACCGCAAAGCGCTGATCGTAGAGAGGGGCGGGGGAAAGGTAATTTCGCTGAGTGTCTTGACGGGACGTGGGTGCGTGGCGATGCTCGTCCTCGAATCCCATCCGGACATCGCTATGCAAGGCTTTTAACTTGGGCGGTTTCGGGCATTTGCAAAGGCATAGGTCGCCATCGAGATTGACTTACCGTCCATCGGGGCCTCTATGGGGACGAAATGGTTGAATGCATTGGGTGATTCCCCAGCTCTTGCACGAATTGCAGTAGACAGGGTCACCTTCGAAGCAAGCCAACTTGCCGCTATATCGAACAAGGGGGCTTTGTGCGCGTGGCTGAACTAGGCCGCCGCCAGGAGTAACCGTGTCTCCTTCTCGGATGAAGGCGCGCCAGAACATGCTTAGGATCCTGATGCCGGCGTACCATCCAATGGCGCCGTTCGGGTTGCGATGGACAGCTGCGGTTCAAGTTGGCGTGCGACTTCTGCTGGCAGCATGCCTCCCGAAAACAGCTTTCGTTCTGATAATGTCGTGTAGCTCATCTGTTAGTCTCCTTGGGACATTTCATGAAGATGAAAGAGCAGCAAGCATGCCAAACAACTTGGCTGATAAAACGTTGTCCGCCCGAATAGGCGGAGAAGCCCAAAGATGCTCTGACTTTTCCTAGGAGAAAATCGAGATGGAAAAGCTTGTAATTTTTTCGAAAAAATCTCTTGAAAACCCAAAAACGCATCCCTAGATCGGTACCAGCAGATGCTTGATGTTGAGGTCTGCGACGAAAACATCGCTTAACTGAAAGGATATTTTTATGCGTACTTTTGATCTCTCCCCCCTGTACCGTACTGCGATCGGCTTCGATCGCCTGGCCCAGATGTTCGACAACGCCCAGCGTGCTGATCAGCCCAGCTACCCGCCGTACAACATCGAACTGGTGGCCGAGGACAAATACCGGATCACCATGGCCGTCGCCGGTTTCGCCCGCAGCGAGATCGACATCGAGACCGAGAATGAAACCCTGAAGATCACGGGCCGCAAGCAGAAGGAAGACAAGCAGGTCAACTTCCTGCATCGCGGCATCGCTGCCCGCGATTTCGAACAGCGCTTCCAGCTGGCCAACCATATCAAGGTGGTCGGCGCCAACCTGGAAAACGGCCTGCTCAACATCGAGCTGGTCCGTGAGATTCCGGAAGCGCTCAAGCCGCGCAAGATCGAGATCGGCAGCCAGGACGACAACGTCCAGCGCCTCGAACGCGCCGCCTGATCGTCACCGTCCTGTCCGGCAGGAACAAGCAGCCAACCGCCCGTCTCACCGGGCGGTTTTTTGCATGGACGGCGGCAGTATTGATTGACGGCGCTTACGTGCTTGGTTACGTTATGGTTCTACTTTGTGTTTCGGCTCACGAACCGGGGCAAGTTGATCAGACCGCCTCGGAAGCTGCTCAAGAAAAGTTGGCATAATTGCAATATTCTGCGTATATTGTGATTGTGTCTGCCAAAGGGAGAAAAGCGTGAACGACCACCACTATCAGCACATCAATCCTGAACCCTTGCTAGAGGCCATGGGCGGCGATGCCACTGCCTGCCGCCATATGTTTGGCACCTTCGCCAAGAGCGCACCGGCCAACTTCGCAAGGCTGGAAGCGGCCATCCTGGCCGACGATGCAGCCCAGGTCAAACGTGAAGCCCATAGCCTCAAGAGCATGACCGCCCTGGTCGGCGCGGGTGTGTTGACCGAACTGCTCAAGAGCATCGAAGTGCAGTCGCGCGCCGAGCCGGCGCAAAGCGCCCAGCCGCGTCTGGCCGAGTTGCAGTCGCTGTTTGCGGCGACGGCGGCGGAAGTCCAGCATTACGTGGATCAGGTGGGCGTGGCACATTGAAGATCATTTGAGGCTCACTCATCCTCCCTCGCTGTCCCCGCGTTCGCGAAAACTGATTGACTCGAAAAATTTCGAGATTCATCTCGGAATGTCAGCTTCCCTCCCTTAAGTGTGAAAGAAGAAGTACACGCTGCCTTGTCCGAGTGAATTTTTGCTCGTATGCCTGTCCTTTGGGGTAATTGTCCCTTCATTCGTCAAAACCAATACTCCTCCCCACAAACAAGCCAGAACAATAATTCACGATGGGGGGGATACAGCGATGGCCGCCACTGCTTCCAGTGCGACGACCTCAGTCACGGCGCTCGCCGTGCGTCGTATCCGTCTGGGCATCCTGCCCGCTTTTGATCGTCTCGATATCCCCCTCTGTGTGGAGCGCGGTCCTGGCCGCAGTCCGGCTTGCTTGTCGGGAGGCGGCCAGCGGCGCTGGTCTCTCCTGAGTACGTTCATCCACTAAAACAAGCAATTGCGCCTGCGCCGCAGACTGATCGTGTCCTGATCGATCTGCGGCGAGGGGGTGCAGACGGAGCGGTCGGCGTAAAGCGAATTACGTAACCACAAAAGCTCCGTCAATCACAGGGAGAAAAAACATGGGAAGTCGCCACGAATTCAGCGAAGATGTCGCCAATTTCCACTGGGGCACGGGTACCTGGACTGACCTCTTCTACCACGGTCATGGCACTATTTCGGTCGGCGCCAGCGCCTACCAATCCGAAGCCGTCAAGCTATGGTCCGATTACCGGGTCAGGTACATCGAGATGGGCTTCAGGGCCTGGGGCGTCTTCCTTTCGGGCTGCGCCGATTCGTCTTCCATCGATGTGTACGGTCTCGCATGGGTGGACCTGACTGTCACTGGCGGCAATCAGCACATTGACGCGGCTAGCCCGGGTACGGTCACAATACGTACAGCCGAGGGCGACGACACCATCGGCATTCATATGGGCGGGCGTCATACCGACTTAAAGGTCGGTGACGGCAGGGACGTCGTTCACCTCTCCTCTGGTTGGGACACCGACCTCACCAAAGGGGACGGCTACCTGTGGCTGGACGGATCACACGAGCGCGCGGGATGGACCGCCGTCAACGCTGGCTTGCTGCACCAGGGCGGCCATTTCGAGTCGCGCAGCACCGGCAATACCATCCTGGTGAAACGCGCTGACGGCGCGGTCTTCGTTGACATCTATGGCGTGGGAAGCAACTACTACGCGGTCGATGCGGGTACTGGCAATCACACCATACGGGTCGCCAGTCCGGGCACCAACAAAGTCTTCACTGCCGACGGTGATGATGACGTTACCGTGGTCATGGGCGGCCGCTTCAGTGCCGTCGGCACCGGCAATGGCCAGGACAAGGTCAAATTTGTGAATGGCTGGGATGCCGTCGTCAACAAGGAACGGGGTAGTCTGCAATATTCACAGATGTGTGACCTGGCTGGAAAACTGGAAGTCAACTCACACACGGCGAAGGTCTACGGCGATAGCACGTCCTATGGCTTTAGCTTGAGCATCGATAATCAGGACGATAGCGAGCCTTGGAAAGCAGGACGCTGGAAGGCCTATGCCGTGGGCTATGCCGACCTGACTGTCAATAGCCGCGCCTCGACCTGGTATGGCGATGTGTACGGCGGCTCCAATGCCAAGGCCGACCTGGCCGGCCAGAACTCGCTGCGCATCCATGCGCTCATCGGCACCACCATCAACGACAACGGCGGCAACAACTACCTGACCACTGGCGTACAGTACGGCGCCATCACCGTCTGGACCCTGGTGCAGCGCAATGCCTACGGCGCCACCACGATGGACCTGCTGGGCCAGAAGCTGGACGTGCACAACAACACCGGCGCGGGCAACCAGTTCCTGTTCAACAATGGCGGCGCGGTCACCAACCTCAGCTTCGGCCGCAGCGGCAATGGCGTCATCGATGGACAATACGGCAGCTCCTGGCTGCCATCCAATATCTCCATGGGCGAGAACTACAACTACGTCCTCAACGCCCGCGACAACGGCAGCAGCTACAACTTTGGTGGGGACGGCAACTTCGTACTCGACCTGGTCAACCAGGGCCGGTACCGGTTCTACGCCGGCAATAACAATGCAGCCTTGCTGACCCACGGCAACCTCAACGCCCTGGGCACCCGGGAGACAGTGGTGCACACCATGGCCTCGATGACCAAAGGCGCGGTGGCCTCGCTGGGGTACGGCTCGACGCTGGTGATCCACGTGCCGTTCGCGCTGCCGCACGACGCCCAGCTCTTGCTCTACAAGGACCAGGACATGGGCCGGCCCATGCTGGACCTCTACCTGGTCTATCAGGATGACAAGCACAAGACCGTGAGCCATCGCATCCAGACCTCGATCTTCAACGCTGCACTGCCCGAGACGGTGCAGATCGATCTGGGCGGGCAGGGCAACCTGATGCTCACCAACCTGGACAGCAATGTGGTGCGCCCCTTGCTGGGTACCGGCGCCAAGGCGGTCTTCAAGTTCATCACCAACCAGCACGGCAGCGGCACTGACGCCTTCGTCGCCGACGGCGAGCAGGCCTCGCTGCCATCGAGCCTGGTCCAGATGATGGGCGCCAAGAGCCTGCTGACGCTGCCGGGCCTGACCAACAACGGCGGGATCTCCAATGGCAACTTCAATCGCGGCCTGGTCGATTTCACCAGTGATTATCGCTTGAGCGACAATCCCACCGACTTCAATAGCGTGGGCTCAGCGACCTTGACCACGCTGGCCCCGGACTGGGGCTTCGCCACCCGCAACGGCCCCAATGGCGCCGGCAGCAAGTTCCTGCTGGTCGATGGTGCAAGCGACGCCAGCAAGGCCTTCTGGCGCAGCGATGTCGCCGGCCTGGTCGCCGGCGACACCTACACGCTCAACTTCAGCATGATCAATGGCAACGGGGCCGCGCCTGCGCGGGTGCAGCTCTACGTCAACGGCGTGGCGACTCAGGCTTTCGTCACCTCCAAGGGTAGCGAGGGTTGGGTCAATCGCAGCATTGCCTTCAAGGTGCCGCAGGGTAGCAACCCGGTCCGTCTCGAGCTCAAGGACCTGGAGACGGCCACCGGTTCCAATGACTTCGGCTTTGCCAATGTGGCGCTTACGCATCTCGATCATGCCGCGTTCTCCCCTAGCAAACACAATCTCGGTCTGGCCGATTTCTCCAGCGGTTACAGCCTTAGCAACGATCTGGCCACCTTCGGTGGCGGGGGGACGGCGATCGTGACCACGCTGGCCCCGGAATGGGGCTTCATTACCCGCAACGGCCCTGATGGCGCCGGCAGCAAGTTCATGGTGGTCGATGGTGCGACCGACGCTAGCAAGGCCTTCTGGCGCAGCGATGTCTCCGGCCTGGTGGCTGGAGAGAAGTGCACGCTCGATTTCAGCATCATCAATAGCGGCGACCCTGCTCCCGCACGCTTGCAGCTTTACGTCAATGGTGTGGCTACTGGGTCTTTTGTCACATCCTCGCGCAGCGAAGGTTGGGCCAATCGCAGTATTTCCTTCGTGGCGCCGCAGGGTAGCGGCCCGGTTCGCCTTGAGCTCAAGGACCTTGAGACGGTCGCTGCTTACAATGACTTCGGCTTTGCCAATGTGACGCTGACGTCGGCTACCAGCGTTTGGACAGATGCTGCGGTGACGGCGCCCACCATCACCGCGCCGATCGTGGTCAACGATTTCTCCACCGATTACCGCCTGACCAGCGATCCGACCAAATTCGACGGCGCCGGGTCGGTGACCCAGACCACGCTGGCGCCGGACTGGGGCTTTGCAACGCGTACCGGTCCTACTGGTCCGGGCAGCAAGTTCTTGCTGGTCGATGGGGACTCCCTCGCTAGCAAGGTCTTCTGGCGCAGCGATGTGAGCGGCCTGACGGCCGGCGACAACTACACCATCCACCTCAGCCTGCTCAATGGCAAAGGCAGCGCTCCGGCGCGCTTGCAGCTCTACGTCAATGGCGTGGCCCAGAGCGATGTCGTGAGCTCCAAGGGCAGTGAAGCCTGGGCTGATCGCAGCATTTCCTTCCAGGTCCCATGGGATAGCACCAAGGTCCGCCTGGAATTCAAGGACCTGGAGACGGCCAGCGACTCCAATGATTTTGGCTTTGGCAACGTCTATCTGACCCACGATGCGGCTTCTGCCTCCCGGTCCACACGCACGGTCACCGATTTCTCCACGGATTACCAGCGCGCTTCCGATGCCTCTCCGATTTCTGGGGCGGGCCAGATCTACGAAACCCGCAACATGCCTTCCTACTGGAAGATGACCAGCAGCGTCGGTCCTACCGGCCCCGGTAGCAAGTTCATTCAGGTCGATGGCGCCAGCGACCCCAGCAAGGCCTTCTGGCGTCACTATTTCGACGATCTGGCGCCCAACCAGCTCCACACCGTGCAGTTCAGCGTCATCAACGGCGGCAACGGTACCCTGGCGCGGGTGCAGTTGTATGTCAACGGCGTAGCCATGGGCGATCCGCTCGCGCCTGAGGCCAGCCAGGGCTGGGTCACTGGCAGCCTGACTTTCCGTACGCCGGCCAGCGGCCCGGTGCGCCTGGAATTCAAGGACCTGGAGACGGCGGGCGGGGCCAACGATTTCTGCTTCGGCAATGTGACCCTACAGAGCAATCCGGCTGTCTCGTCTGATGCCGCCAGCGCCGCACCCACGGCGCCGGTGCTGGCGTCTGCGCCAGCTTTCACCCGCAATGTCAGCGACTTTTCCACGGATTATCAGCGCGCCTCTGCTTCCTCTTCGATCACGCGGGTAGGCGAGGTCTACGAGATCACCAACATGCCCTCCTACTGGAAGATGGCCAGCCAGGAGGGGCCCGCCGGACCCGGCAGCAAGTTCCTCCAGATCGATGGCGGCGGTGACGCCAGCAAGGCCTTCTGGCGCCATTCCTTCAACGACCTGTCCCCGCATGAGATGCACACCGTGCAGTTCAGCGTGATCAATGGCGGCGATGGCGCGCTGGCGCGGGTTACGCTGTACGTCAATGGCGTGGCCACTGGCGATCCGGTCAGTCCTCAGGCCAGCCAGGGCTGGGTTACCGGCAGCGTGTCGTTCCGTACACCCGACAGTGGCCCGGTGACCTTGGAGTTCAAGGATCTGGAGACGGCCAGCGCAGCCAATGATTTCTGCTTCGGCAATGTGGTGCTCTCGCACGGTGTCACCTCCATCGAAGGCGCGCTGCCATTGAGGGAAACCCCTACCGTCCAGGGTGTCGCCCAGGACTGGGTGCGTGATGTGCGGGTCCTGTATGCACAGACGCTCGGTGAAGTCGGCGAGCTGCGCACCCTGACGACCTACCAGAATTACCTGTTGGCTAACAATGTCTACGGCGTGACCCTGCTCAAGGATATCGATCCCGCCGCCATCGCCAGCCTGGCCCCGGAATTCTTCCGCCATGTGTCGATGGCCTTGCTGGCCGAGTGGGGCAAGACGGGCCGCCTGGCCAGCCTGACGCCAGCGCAGATCAACGCCTTGCCGGTCAATACCGCACTGGAAATGCTGTACCGGGGCAATGACCAGCAACTGGCGCATGACGTGGCTGATGCTTTCTATGAACGCATCGCCCACCGCATCGATACCTTGCTGCAGAGTGTCAGCTTGTCAGCGACGACCATAGCGACGACCATAGCGACGACGGACCCCAAGGTGCTTGTTCAACTGGACGATAATCCGATCAAGCTCACCACGCTGATCGTGTGGCGCGACCAGGCTCGCGATTACGTGAACGCGGGCGTTGTAGCGCTCCGACGGGTTGTTGATCAGTACGATGCAGACATCGCCAGCCGCATTAAGGCCTTGCAGCAGAAACTCAACCCGCCGTCTGACTCGCCACTGACCGCGGAGATGCTTACCACCCAGGTGATCGCCCATCTGGACGAAGCCACCGTGCGCAGCCTCAGCAAGCTGTCTGTGTACAGTACGCTTTCCACGGACCAGCGCAATGCCATCACGGAGGCCGCGGCCCGCTTCGACAGCGCGCGCAAGGACAACGACCATCTGGCCGGCATATTCTCGCTGGCCAATGGCATGCCCGGCCTGAGCACGGATGTGCTGGCGCAGATCAGCCCGGACATCAGCGATGTGGACCTCAAGAACATCCTCGACCTGAAGGTGCCGGCGTGGAAGATGTGGCAGTTCGCTTATCCCTACAACACGCTTTCGGGCTCCCGTGGTTTCTTCGCCCAGTGGATTGCCGACATGAAAGCCCAGCTGCCGACCGGCAACTGGGAAGCCGGTATGACCCAGATTCGGGATGCCCTCGGTCATTTGAACCCCGGTTCGACCCAGCAGCAAAAGTTGCTGCAGTCCTTTGAGGACCTCAATACGGCCCATGAGACCCTGAAGAACCAGCTCCAGAAGACCGAGAGCGCCACTTCGCTCTACCAGGCCGTGCGTTTCTATGCCTCGGTGTTCCGTCTGGTCGGTGCTGCCGGTACCTTGGGCAGGGACATCGAACAGGCGAGCGACCAGGACGCCCTGGCGCAGACGGCAGTCAAGCTGACCTCCAACATCCTGTCCAGCCTGCAGGTGCCGGTCTCGTTCCTTGCACAGTCCATCGTCAACAAGAAGGTGGATGGGCGGTTCAATCAAGTCAGCTCGTGGGAGGAGTTCGCGCAGTTCTGGAAAGAGAAGGGGCTCACCGGCTCGCTGGCGGACATGTTCAAGCTGCGCGGCGAGATGAAGAATCCGTTCGGCACCCGTTCCATCGTCAACGACTATACCAAGGCGCTCCAGGCAGCCCAGGCCGAACCTGCACTGCTGGCCGAACAGCTTGGCGGAGCTCACGCGCTCTCTGCAGAGGCTCCATCGTTGCAGGCAGTGCTGGACGGCATGCTCAGCGACAGTACCCCCAAGCCGCCCAAGGTCGGCAGCACGACTCCCGAAGCCTTCCGGATCTGCATCTCCTCGGTGGTATGCCTGACGGCCGACCTGGCAAGTCTTGCGGCCTCGCTCTTTGCGGCGGTCTCGGCGGGCAAGGCGCTGACATCGGGCGCGGAACTGACAGTCCAGGAGCAGACCGCCAAATCGCTCACGGTCATCCAGCAGATTGTCAGTACCGTGTCGGGCTTCAGCTACCTGGCCGCTGATACGGTCGGCTGGTGGAACTCCATGGCGGGGATCGGCAAGCTTTCCCCGCTGGGCAACTTGGCCAAACTCGAGACCTTAGGCGTACAGATTGGCGCTGCGCTGGGGGTCGTTTCGTCCGGCATCGACATCATTGTGCAGGGCCTGGCCATTACTGCCCAGAATGTCCTGTCTCCGGTGCTGGCGATGATGCAGGACGCTCTCTTCATCACCATCAATATGATCGCACTGTCCAATCCGGAATTGGCGCCGATCCTATTGGCGATCGAAGCGATCTTGCCCAATTTCCAGGCTGCGGTCGCGGCCAGCGTCATGCATGACAGGATCCATCTGATCGATGACATCGCCCCTATGCTCGGCGGTGGTGAAATTCGCCTGCGTGACACGGCTCTGAATGAGGGTTACCTGGCTTCGTGCTCACCGTTCAAGGCACTACTCTTGATGCAGACTGCGCAGTATAAGCAGATGTTCGGGGCGTCCCTGCCGTTTGGGTTCATGTATGGCCCCATGGATGAGAAGTTGGCTACGACGATGTTGAACAACCAGCTTCAGTACGAACCTGATTTCAGCGATGCGCCCGGTAACTTCCTCAATGCCCAGTCCAATTTTGCCAAGGTGGTGGCAGCCGAGAGCATGATCTTCAATTTCCTGACTTCCGATGTACCTTACACGAGCGGCGGCAGCGGCTTGATCGATTGGGGCAAGTATAACGAGCAGAATGGAGGCAAGCAGTCCGTGGCCAACAAGATCGCGCTGCTGAGCAAGCTCTACCAGCAACAGTTCCACTACATGTTCAACGTCCTCTCGGGCAAGAGCATCACGATGCCCAATGGTGATCCGATCAGCGGCAAGAGCCATGCCATGCTCACCGATATCGGCATCTACACTGGCCTGACCAAGATCGCCGCACCTACGCACATGTACCACCAGTCCTGGATCATCGGTCAGGATGGTCCGGTGGACCTGTTCATGGCGGCCGCGCGCATGGCGGACATCGACAAGAACCTCAATCCCGATGTCATCAACGCCGTCAGTCTGGGGCTGGGTGGCGAAAGCGTGCATCTCAGCACTGCCGAGGGCAAGCGGGTCAATCTGTACTTCATCAGCGATGCCGGCAATGCCAAGGGCCTGGATGGGCATCTCTACCTGGAGAAGGGCAACTTCCTGATCAAGGTCACCAGCGTCGATGCGCAAAAGCACATGGTGCTGCATGCCGGCGAGGGCGCCAGCACCCTGGATGGGGCGCGCGAAATGGTAGGCAGCGACCTGTCGCCGACCATCTTCCTGGCCTCGGCCCAGACCAAGCTCATCACCGGCAGCGCCAAGCAAGCCGATACCCTGGGCTTTACCAACAGCCTGAACCTGACCAAGGTCAACCTCAAGGAAGGAGAAGTGTCCTATGACTACCTGGATGACAAGGACAGCAAGCATGGCAGCCTGCGCTACACCGACATCCAGAACTTCGCCGTCGCGAACCAGACTGATCGCATCGACTTCTCGCTGTACGGCGATCATCCGGCCTCCCTGCTGGTGACCAACACGTCCAAGGAGATCTCGATCAACAGCGGCAAGCAGCCGATCGTGATCCTGGCCGACCTGGCCGACAACAGCCGGGTCGATTTCTACACCCCCTCGGGTGAGTTCGCGGTCAACACCACCGGCAACAAGGTGGTGGTGCACCAGGCTGCGGCAAGCGGCAGCAGCGACTTCTACACCTTGTCGGCGCGTGCGGGCAACGAACTGGACGCCTATGACGCCGTGGCCGCCACGCGCTTCCAGATGCGTTCGGAAGGCAGCGCGCCGCGACCGGCTACTACCGAGTGGAAGGGCCTGGGTTCATGGCAGTCGGAGAACGATTTCTCCTTTGGTCTGAGCGACCTGCTGGGTGGCGCCAAGCACGCCCAGCTCTTCGTCAGCGGTGGCAAGGGGGGAGAGGACACCGTCATCGACCGCATCGACCTGAGCAATATCGCCGGCAGCCTCATGAAGATCTCGTCAGTGAATGCCGCCGATATCGGCTTCACGGTCAAGAACGACGGTGTGGGCAGCTACACCGTGGGCGACCACAAGGTCTCCACCAATGCCTCGTCGCTGATGGTCTCGGTGGCGGGCAAGGACGTGATGGAAGTGCGTTCGCTGCGTGACTTCACGGCGGCCAAGGTGGACTTCTATCTCGACAACGCATTGCTTTCCCATCAGGTGATCGGATAAGAACATGGTCAATCACGTCGATCTACAGCGCATCCTCGGTGGCGCCACCCTGCTGGCCGGGCGGTCTGCCCTGCATGGGCGCTATCCGGTGGGCTTCATGCTCTCACGCTGGCGCGAAGCGCTGGCCAACAACAACTTCAACTACCTGGAGGCCTTCCACAAGGAGACCGGGCAAGTCCGGCCCCTGCAGTTCGTGGCCTGGAAGTTCGTCAGCGAAAGCTGGGTCGAGCAACTGCGCGCCTCCCAGACCCGGCTGGACTACTCGGGGCAGGAAATCGAGGACGGGCCTTACCTGTTCGTCATCGACCTGCTCTCGGCCGACATCGATCCGGTCTTCACCTTGCGCAACCTGGTGCACCAGGTATTGCAGCAGCGTGAGGTCAAGGGCGTGGCCTTCATCCGCTACCGCAATGAAGAACCCTCCGTGTGCGTCATCGAAGTGCCCAAGGTGTTGCGCAACACCGATCATCAATCCCAGAAGGAGACATGAAATGGAATGGATCAACATCATCAATGAGGTCGTTCCCTACACCATGGGCGGGGCCCGCTACGGGGTCAAGCTCACCGGGGAAGAGGATAGCTTCTATGACGCTGGCCTGGACAGCCTGGATGTGGCGGCCCTGAGCGTGTACCTGTGCGAAGTGCTGGCCGTGCCGCCCTCGGTGCAACGAGACGGTGATCTGGGCAATATCGCCGACATGATCGCCTTCCTCGACCAGCATGCGGTCAGGCGCAACCTCACCGTGCCACAGATCAGGGCCTTGCTGGACTGATCGCCACCGCGCCGGGGCCAGCTACAGTGGCCCCGGCGCGGCGTGGATGGCCTGGTCGTCAATAACCAACCCATCAGTCAGTAACCTGACGCACATCAAGGGCCGCATCGGCGCGGATCTTCATAATGTGGACACAAAAGACGAACTTCGTCGCCACATTATCTGCCCACGCCGATGACCACCACGCGCCCGCTGCTGACGAGAACACGCCTGCTGCTGGCGGTCTTGCCCTTGTGCCTGACCGCTTGCCAGAGCCTGGCGCCGCATTACCAACGTCCCGCTGCACCGGTGGCGGCCGTCTATCCGGACGGGCCAGTCAATGAGGCGGCCCATCAAGTGGCCAATGAGGCGGCCAGCCCGCCGCTGCCATGGCGCGACTATTTCACCGATCCCCCTCTGCAAGCCCTCATCACCCAGGCGCTGGAAAACAGCCGCGACCTGCGCACAGCCGCCTTGCGGGTGCAGGAGGCGCAGGCCTTGTATGGCATCGGGCATGCCGACCTGTTTCCGACCATCGGCGCACAGGCCGGGCTGGATCGCTCGCGCACGCCCGCTGACCTCAACCTGACCCGTCGCCCTCTGGTGGGTAGCGCCTACCAGGCCGGGCTGGGCTTGAGCAGTTGGGAGATCGACCTGTGGGGCCGCCTGCGCAGTCTGGATGACGCCGCCCTCGAAAGCGCCCGCGCCAGTCAGGCCACGCGCAGCGCCGTGGCCCTGAGCCTGATGGCGCAAGTGGCCGATGCCTGGCTGGAACTGGCCGAACTGGATGAGCGCCTGGAGATCGCCAACCAGACCATCGCCAGCCGGCAAGAGAGTTTCCGCATCTTTTCCCGCCGGGTGGAAGTCGGGGCGACCTCGCGCCTGAACCTGACCCAGATCGAAACCTTGCTCACCCAGGCCCAGGCCCTGGGGGCGCAACTGCAGCAACAGCGCGCCCAGCGCCTCAATGCACTGACCCTGCTGGTGGGCAGCCCCGTGGTGCTGCCGGTCGGCCAGGCGCGCGCCGGGCTGGACGCCGTGTTTGCGCCGCTGCAACCGGGCTTGCCAGCGCTGTTGCTCACGCGCCGGCCCGACGTGGCTGCCGCCGAGCATCGCCTCATGGCGGCCAATGCCAATATCGGCGCGGCGCGCGCGGCCTTCTTCCCCAGTATTTCCTTGACCGGCAATGTCGGCACGGCCAGCGCTGAACTGAGCGGCCTGTTCCGCGACGGCAGCCATGCCTGGACCTTCTCGCCCAGCATCACGCTGCCCATCTTCACCGCAGGCCGCCTGCGCAACAACCTGGCGTTGAGCGAGGTACGCCGCGACCTGGCTGTGGCCGCTTACGAAAAGACCGTACAGACGGCCTTTCGCGAGGTTGCCGATGCCTTGGCGGCGCGCCAGTGGCTCACGCAGCAACTGGAGATCGCCCAGTCCGCCGTGCGCGTACAGCGCGAGCGGGCCAGGCTGTCAGCGCTGCGCTATGACAATGGCGCTGCGCCATTCCTCGACGTGCTCGACGCCCAGCGTGATCTCTTGAGCGCCCAGCAGCAACTGGTGCAGATCCGGCGCGCGCTGCTGTCTTCCTCGGTGGCGCTGTATGCGGCGCTGGGCGGGGAGGGCGTTGCCGCGGTCCCATCGCCACCTTCTCCCTCTCGTTCCGGGTCATGATCATGAAGCTTCCCCTCCTCAAGAAACCCCTGCTGGCCGCAGCCGCATTGCTGCTGTTGCTGGGTGCAGCCTTCTTAGCCTGGCAGCGCCTGCATCACAACGGCCCCGGTGAGGGCTTCACCAGCGGCAATGGCCGTATCGAGGCGACCGAAGTGGATGTGGCCACCAAGCTGGGCGGCAGGGTCGACGCCATCCTCGTCAACGAGGGCGATTTCGTCAGCGCTGGCCAGCCGCTGGCGCGCATGCAGGTGCTGTCGCTGCAGGCGCAGCGCGACGAAGCCCTGGCGCACCAACAGCAGTCACTGTCCGCCGTGGCCAGCGCCGAGGCCCAGGTGGCGGTGCGCCAGAGCGATTACCAGGCGGCCCTGGCCCAGACGGTCCAGCGCGAGAGCGAACTGGACGCCGCCCGTCGCCGCCTGGCGCGCTCTGAAGTGCTGGTGCGCGAAGGCGCGTCCTCAGTGCAGGAAGTCGATGATGATCGCGCCCGCGTGCGCAGCATGGAAGCGGCGGTCACCGCCTCCAAGGCCCAGGTGACGGCGGCCGAGGCTGCCGTGGTGGCGGCGCGCACCCAGGTCAGCGGGGCCAGGTCCACCGTGACGGCGGCGCAGGCGACGGTCCAGCGCATCAAGGTGGATATCGACGACAGTACCCTGGCCGCCCCGCGCGCGGGGCGGGTGCAGTATCGCATCGCCCAGCCGGGTGAAGTGCTGGGCGGTGGCGGCAAGGTGCTCAACCTGGTGGACCTCAGCGACGTCTACATGACCTTCTTCCTGCCCGAGGTGGTGGTCGGCAAGCTGGCGCTGGGCAGCGAGGCCCGCATCATCCTTGACGCCGCACCCCAGTATGTGATCCCGGCGCGCATCTCCTTCGTCGCCAGCACCGCGCAGTTCACGCCCAAGACAGTGGAAACGGCCAGCGAGCGCCAGAAGCTGATGTTTCGCGTCAAGGCCCAGATCGATCCGGCGCTGCTGCAACAGCACCTGACCTTGGTCAAGACCGGCCTGCCTGGCGTGGCCTGGGTCCGGACTGACCAGAACCAGCCCTGGCCGGCGCAACTGGCCGTGCAGGTTCCGCAATGAATACGCTCCCGGGCGGCGCTTGCGTGGCCCGCCTGCAGCGGGTCGCCCTGCGCTACGGCAAGACCGTGGCGCTGGATGCGGTGTCGCTGGACATTCCCGCCGGTTGCATGGTCGGCCTGATCGGCCCCGATGGCGTGGGCAAGTCCAGCCTGCTATCCCTGGTGGCCGGCGCACGCGCGCTGCAGCAGGGCGAACTGGCGGTGCTGGGCGGCGACATGCGCCAGCAGCGTCATCGCCAGCAGGCCTGCCCGCGCATCGCCTACATGCCGCAGGGCTTGGGCAAGAATCTCTATCCCACCTTGTCAGTGGAAGAAAACCTGCAATTCTTTGGCCGCCTGTTTGGCCAGGATGCCAGCGAACGCCGTCGCCGCATCGATGAACTGACCACCAGCACCGGACTGGACAAGTTCCTGGCGCGCCCGGCCGGCAAGCTTTCCGGCGGCATGAAGCAAAAGCTGGGCTTGTGCTGTTCGCTCATCCACGATCCCGACCTGCTGATCCTGGATGAGCCCACCACCGGCGTGGACCCGCTCTCGCGCGCCCAGTTCTGGGACCTCATCGCCCACATCCGCCAGCAGCGCGCCGGCATGAGCGTCATCGTGGCCACCGCCTACATGGAAGAGGCCGACCGCTTCGACTGGCTGGTGGCCATGGATGAGGGCAGGGTGCTGGCTACCGGCACACCGGTACAGTTGCATCAGCGTACCGGTACAGCTTCGCTGGAAGAAGCCTTCATCGCCCTGCTGCCGGAAGAAAAACGGCGCGGTCACCAGACCGTGCAGGTCACCCCGCTGGACGACACCATCGATAGCGGCGTGGCCATCGAGGCCAAGGGGCTGACCATGCGCTTTGGCGATTTCCTGGCGGTGGACCATGTGGACTTTCGCATCCGGCGCGGCGAGATCTTCGGCTTCCTCGGCTCCAATGGTTGCGGCAAGTCCACCACGATGAAGATGCTCACCGGCCTGTTGCCGGCCAGCGAAGGCCAGGCCTGGCTGTTCGGGCGCGAGATCGATCCGCGCGACATGGCCACGCGCGCGCGGGTGGGTTACATGTCGCAGGCCTTTTCGCTGTATGGCGAACTGAGCGTGCGCCAGAACCTGGTCTTGCATGCGCGCCTGTACCGCGTCCCCGCAGAGCAGATTGCCGCCCGCACCGACGAAATGGCGCGCCGCTTCGGCCTGCTGGACGTGATGGACAGCCTGCCGGAGAGCCTGCCACTGGGCATACGCCAGCGCCTGTCGCTGGCCGTGGCCATGGTCCACAAGCCGGAATTGCTGATCCTGGACGAACCGACCTCGGGCGTGGACCCGATTGCCCGCGACCTGTTCTGGCAATTGATGATCGGCCTGGCGCGACAGGACCAGGTGACCATTTTCATTTCCACCCACTTCATGAACGAGGCGCTGCGCTGCGACCGCATCTCCCTCATGCATGCAGGCCGGGTGCTGGTGAGCGCCACGCCGCAGGCGCTGATGCAGCAGCGCGGCGCGCAGACGCTGGAACAGGCCTTCATCGGTTATCTGGAAGAGGCGGCAGGCAAGGGCGGCAGCGCCGCCGCGACCCACAGCGCGGTGGCCGTCGCCGTGGCGCCGCCGGCCGCGTCTCCAGCCGCATCTCCAGCACCTCGCCTGAGCCGCTGGCGCACCAGCCTGGGCCGGGCGCTTAGCTACAGCCAGCGCGAGAGCCTGGAGCTGCGCCGCGATCCGGTGCGCGCCACGCTGGCCTTGCTGGGCACGGCCATCCTGATGTTCATCATCGGCTATGGCATCAACCTCGACGTGGAAAACCTCAGCTACGCCGTGCTCGATCGCGACCAGACCGGCCTGAGCCAGAACTATGCGCTGAACCTCTCAGGCTCGCGCTACTTCATCGAGAAGCCGCCCATCAGCGATTACCAGGAGCTGGACCGGCGCATGCGCAGCGGCGATATTTCCCTGGCCATCGAGATCCCACCCGGCTTTGCCCGCGACATCGCGCGCGGTCACACGGTGGAGGTGGGGGCCTGGGTCGATGGCGCCATGCCGACGCGCGCCGAGACCGTGCGCGGCTACGTCCAGGGCATGCATCAGTTATGGCTGGCTGACATGGCCACGCACCGGCTCGGGCAAAGCCTGGCCATGCCCGCCCGCATCGAGACGCGCTATCGCTACAACCCCGATGTGAAGAGCCTGCCGGCCATGGTGCCGGCCATCATCCCGCTCTTGCTGATGATGATCCCGGCCATGCTGACGGCCTTGTCGGTGGTGCGGGAGAAGGAGCTGGGCTCCATCCTCAACCTGTATGTCACCCCGGTGAGCCGCACCGAATTCCTGCTGGGCAAGCAGTTGCCTTACCTGCTGCTGGGCATGCTCAATTTCGCCATGCTCACGCTGCTGGCGGTGACTGTGTTCGGCGTGCCGGTCAAGGGCAGCCTGTTGACGCTGACGTTGGCCGCGCTGGTGTTTGTCATCTGTTCCACCGGCTTTGGCCTGTTGGCCTCGACCTTCACCAACAGCCAGATCGCGGCGCTCTTCGTGACCATGATCGGCACCATCATTCCCTGCGTGCAGTTCGCTGGCCTGTTGAATCCGGTCTCGTCGCTGGAGGGCATGGGCGCGCTGATCGGCCAGGTCTATCCGGCCACGCACTTCCTGACCATCAGCCGGGGCGTGTTCAGCAAGGCGCTCGCGCTGGATGACCTGGCCTCCTCGTTCTGGCCGCTGGTAGTGGCCGCGCCCGTGATCCTGGGCTTGTCGGTGCTGTTGCTCAAGAAGCAGGAGCGTTGAGATGCGCAACTCCTGGGCCAACATCTACCGTCTGGGCATCAAGGAGCTGTGGAGCCTCTTGCGTGATCCGGCCATGTTGGTGCTCATTGCCTACACCTTTTCGCTCTCGATCTACGTGGCCGCCACGGCCATGCCGGAGAGCCTGCACCACGCCGCCATTGCCATCGTGGACAATGACAGTTCGCCCTTGTCGGCGCGCATTGCGGCGTCCTTCTATCCGCCGCATTTCAAGGTAGCCAGGCTGGTCACGGCCCGGCAAGCCGACGCCGGGCTCGACGACGGCGACTACACCTTCGTCTTGGACATCCCCGCCGACTTCCAGCGCGACGTGCTGGCCGCACGCGCCCCGGCAGTGCAGCTGAATGTGGACGCCACCCGCATGAGCCAGGCCTTTACCGGCAACAGCTACATCCAGCAGATGGTCACCAACGAGGTCGCACAGTTCGTGCAGCGCCAGGAAGGTGGGGCCAGCGCGCCGGTCAACCTGGCCCTGCGCATGCGCTTCAATCCCAACCTGGAGCAGTCCTGGTTCGGTTCGCTGATGGAGATCATCAACAACGTCACCATGCTTTCCATCATCCTGACCGGCGCCGCGCTCATCCGCGAGCGCGAGCACGGCACCATCGAACACCTGCTGGTGATGCCGGTGACGCCGGCGGAGATCATGCTGGCCAAGGTCTGGTCCATGGGCGTGGTGGTGGCGCTGGCGGCGCTGGCGTCGCTGCTCTTGATCGTGCGGGGCGCCTTGCATGTGCCCATCGAAGGTTCGGTGGCGCTGTTCATGCTGGTCACTTGCCTGCATCTGTTTGCCACCACCTCGATGGGCATCTTCATGGCCACGCTGGCGCGCTCGATGCCGCAGTTCGGCATGTTGACAGTGCTGGTGCTGCTGCCGCTGCAATTGCTCTCGGGCGGCTCCACGCCACGCGAGAGCATGCCCGTACTGGTACAGGACATCATGCTGGCCGCCCCGACCACGCACTTCGTGGCGGCCGGGCAAGCCATCCTGTACCGCGGCGCCGGCCTGGAGGTGATCTGGCCGCAATTGCTGGCCATCTTTGGCATTGGCGCGGTGCTGTTCATGGCGGCGCTGGGCCGCTTCAGGAAGACCATCAGCCAGATGGCGTGATGGGGATATCGTCTGCCTGCCCGGCACAGGCGGGCGCAACTTGACCGGAGAACCACCATGCCCGACCTGACCAGTCCTTCCGCCCTGATCCCCGCGGCCAGCATCGGCCTGCTATTGCTCGGCTATGGCCTGCGCCGCTATCGCTGGGCGCCGTATTGCATGCTTGCCGGGGCGTTTGGCTTGCTGGGGGTGTTGTTGTATCGGGTGTCGGTGGCCATCGGCTGACGTGACATCATGAAAAAAAATCGCCCCCTCGCCAACAGGCACAGGGGGCGATTTCCGTGAGCAGAAAGCGCGTCAGACCTGCGCCCGCAATCCCGTCACCTTGATACGCGATTCCAGCGCCTTGCCCTTGCGGGCGCGCTTGCCGATATGCAGGGCCAGCGAGACGGCCGACAAGGCAATCTCCTTGGCCTTGCCCACATTGCCGGTGCCGTACACGACCACACCCTTCTGGCTGATGGCCTGGGCGGCGACCAGCTTCTCGTTCTTTTCCAGCTCCATCAGGTTCACCCCACGGCCACCGGAAGAGAGCGTCTTCATCTCGTCCAGGCCAAACACCAGCAGACGGCCATTGCCGGAGACGCAGGCAACGGCGCTGGCATCGGTCGGCACCGGGGTCGGGGCCAGCGGCAGGGCGCCTTCGTCCAGCGTGAAGAAGCTCTTGCCGCCCTTGACCCGGCCGAACATGTCGGAAGCCTTGGCGATGAAGCCCGCCGCCGCGTCCGAGGCCAGCAGCAGCGTGGTATCGGCGGGGCCAGCGAAGTAGTGCAGGATGCTGCTGCCGCTGGCCAGTTCCAGCAGCGTGGTCACAGGCACGCCGTCGCCGCGCGCATTGGGCAGGGCATTGACGGCAATGGTGTAGACCCGGCCGTTGGAGCCGAAGGCCAGCAGGTTGTCCACGGTGCGGCATTCAAACGCGCCATACAGGCTGTCGCCGGCCTTGAAGGTGAATTGCGTGGCATCGTGGCCATGGCCGGTGCGTGCGCGCACCCAGCCCTTCTGCGAAATGATCACCGTCACCGGTTCATCGATCACCTTCTGTTCGAAGGTGGCGCGCTCGGCTTCTTCGATGATGGTGCGGCGGGCGTCGCCATAGGTCTTGGCGTCGCCTTCGATTTCCTTGATGACCAGCTTCTTCATCGAGGACGGATTGTCCAGCAGGTCTTGCAGGGTGCTCTTCTCGTTGCGCAGCTCGGCCAGCTCCTGCTGGATCTTGATGGCTTCCAGGCGGGCCAATTGGCGCAGGCGGATTTCCAGGATGTCTTCGGCCTGGCGATCCGAGAGCCTGAAGGCCTCGATCAGGGCGGGCTTGGGTTCGTCCGATTCGCGGATGATCCTGATGACCTTGTCGATGTTGAGCAGCACCGCTTCCCGGCCTTCCAGGATGTGGATGCGGTCGTTGACCTTCTGCATGCGGAATTGCGTGCGGCGGGTCACGGTCTCGAAGCGGAAGCTGATCCACTCGCTGAGGATGTCGGTCAGGTTCTTCTGGCGCGGACGGCCATCGCCACCGATCATCACCAGGTTCAGCGAGGCGCTGGTTTCCAGCGAAGTCTGGGCCAGGAGCGTGTTCATGAACTCGGTCTGGTCCTGGTTCTTGGACTTGGGTTCGAACACCAGGCGCACTGGCGCATCGCGGCCGGATTCGTCGCGCACGGCGTCGAGCAGGCCGAGGATGGCGGCTTTCTGGGCCTGCTGTTCGGGCGTCAACGACTTCTTGCCCAGCTTGACCTTGGGGTTGGTCAGTTCTTCGATTTCTTCCAGCACCCGCTGCGAGGAAACGCCCGGCGGCAGTTCGGTAATGACCGCCTGCCACTGGCCGCGCGCCAGGTCTTCGATCTTCCAGCGTGCGCGCACTTTCAGGCTGCCACGGCCGCTCTGGTACATCTCGGCAATGGTGGCCTGCGGGGTGATGATCTGGCCGCCGCCGGGAAAGTCGGGACCGGGAATGAGCTCCATCAGTTCGGCGTGGCTGATCTTGGGGTTGCGGATCATCGCCACGGCGGCCTTGGCCACTTCGGTCAGATTGTGCGAAGGAATCTCGGTGGCCATACCCACCGCAATGCCGGAAGCGCCGTTCAACAGCAGGAAGGGCAGGCGCGCCGGCAGCAGGCGCGGTTCTTCGGTGGAGCCATCGTAGTTGGGCTGGAACTCCACCGTGCCCATGTCGATTTCATCGAGCAGCAGCTTGCTGATGGGTGTCAGGCGCGCTTCGGTGTAGCGCATTGCCGCCGCACCGTCGCCATCGCGCGAACCGAAGTTGCCGTGGCCGTCGATCAAGGGATAACGCAGCGAGAAATCCTGGGCCATGCGCACCAGCGCGTCATACACCGACTGGTCGCCGTGCGGGTGCAGCTTGCCCAGCACGTCGCCGACCACGGCGGCGGACTTGCGCGGCTTGGCCGCCGAGTTCAGCGACAGTTCATTCATCGCATAGAGGATGCGGCGCTGCACCGGCTTCTGGCCGTCGGCCACGTCGGGCAGGGCGCGGCCCTTGACCACCGAGATCGCGTAGTCGAGATAGGCGCGCTCGGCGAAGGTGGACAGCGTCAGCGATTCGCCATCGGGCGCGCTCGGGACTTGGTCGAACAGGGTCGGTTGATCGGTCATGGGGCGTGGTCTTCTTGTGTCACTGGGTTAATCGTTCAGTCATTGCCGCTGGCCGTAGCGGGCGCATGGGGCGGCAGGGTGACCTTGAGGCGGGCCGATCCGGCCGAGGCCAGGGTGGCGCCGCCATCGGGGCGATACAGCTGGTAGAACCGCGACACCAGCCGCACATACCCCTGCGTCTCGGGATAGGGAGGAATCTTGTTGCCATACTTCTGCACCGCGCCTTCACCGGCGTTGTAGGAGGCGATGGCCAGTTCCACATGCTGCGGGAACATCGCCATCAGGTCGCGCAGGTAGCGCGCCGCCAGGCGGATGTTGATCTTCGGATCGGTCAGCTTCTGGTGCAGGGTCTTGCGACGGTCGCCCTGCAGGCCGTAGCGCTCGGCGGTATCCGGCAGGATCTGCATCAGGCCCACCGCGCCCTTGCTGGATACCGCCTTGGCGTTGAAGCCGGATTCGGCCGTCATCACGGCCTTGAGCAGGGCCGCGTCCAGGCCGAATTCACTGGCGGCCTGGGTCAGCAGCGGGTCGTACTTGCGGGCGTCGCGATGCGACAGCATGGTGCGCACGAAGGGCGGGTCGGCGGGGGTGACCGCTTCCTTGCTCTCTGCGTGGTTCAACAGGGCAGCGCTGCTGGCCATGAGCTTGTCGGGGTCATCCAGCGTCTGGGCGTAGAAATGGACTGCGCCATCGGCGTCGGTGTACCGGTACACAATGCTCTGGGCCTTCTTGCTGCCGCTACCCTTGCTGCCACCATCGCTGCTGCTGTCAGCCGCTTCCACCCGCATGTGTTGCACGCCATCGGCATCGGTGTACCGGACCACTTGCTGCGACTGTACCGGTACAGCGCACAGCAGCGTCGCTCCGCCCAGCAGGGCGGTAGCGAGCAGATGGATAGGCGGCAATGCGGCGCGGGGCATGTCAGATGTCCGCTTCAGCCTCGTTGCCGTGCTCTTCGATCCAGGCGCGGCGGGAGGCGGCTTCGCCCTTGCCCATGAGCATGTTGAAACGCTCTTCCGAGGTCTGCACCCCGGGTTCGCCGAAGCTGATCGGCAAGAGGCGGCGGGTGTCCGGGTTCATGGTGGTTTCCCACAGCTGCTCGGCATTCATCTCGCCCAGGCCCTTGAAGCGGGAAATGCTCCAGGCGCCTTCCTTCAGGCCATCCTTGCGCAGCTTGTCTTCGATGGCTTCGAGTTCGCCATCGTCCAGCGCATAGAGCTTCTGCACCGGCTTCTTGCCGCGCGCCGGCGCATCGACGCGATACAGCGGGGGCCGCGCCACGCAGATGTTGCCGTTCTCGATCAGCTTGGGGAAGTGACGGAAGAACAGCGTCAGCAGCAGCACCTGGATGTGCGAGCCGTCCACGTCCGCGTCCGAGAGGATGCAGATCTTGCCGTAGCGCAGGCCGGACAGATCGGGCGTGTCATTGATGCCGTGCGGATCGACGCCGATGGCCACCGCGATGTCGTGGATCTCATTGTTGGCGAAGAGACGGTCGCGTTCGGTTTCCCAGGCATTCAGGACCTTGCCGCGCAGCGGCAGGATGGCCTGGAATTCCTTGTCGCGGCCCATCTTGGCCGAGCCGCCGGCGGAGTCGCCTTCGACCAGGAAGAGTTCATTGCGCGACACATCCGAGGATTCGCAATCGGTCAGCTTGCCGGGCAGCACGGCCACGCCGGAAGACTTCTTCTTCTCGACCTTCTGCGCCGAGCGCAGGCGGCTCTGGGCTTGCTTGATGACCAGTTCGGCCAGCTTCTTGCCGTAATCGACGTGCTGGTTCAGCCACAGTTCCAGCGCCGGGCGCGAGAAGCCGGCCACCAGTCGCACGGCGTCGCGCGAATTGAGGCGCTCCTTGATCTGGCCCTGGAATTGCGGGTCCAGCACCTTGGCCGAGAGCACGAAGGAAACCCGTGCAAAGACGTCCTCGGCCAGCAGCTTGACGCCCTTGGGCAGCAGCGAATGCATCTCGGCAAAGCTCTTCACGGCCGAGAACAGGCCTTCGCGCAGGCCCGATTCATGGGTGCCGCCGTTGGAGGTGGGGATCAGGTTGACGTAGGACTCGCGCACCACCGCGCCTTCCTCGGTCCAGGCCACCACCCAGGATGCGCCTTCGCCCTCGGCGAAGCCGTCGGCATCCTTGCCGGCGAACTGTTCGCCTTCGAACAGCGGGATCAGGGTCTCGCCGCTGCCGGTCTGGGCCAGTTGTTCCATCAGGTAGCCGCGCAGGCCCTGGTCGTATTGCCAGCTCTGGCTGTCGCCGGTCTTGCCATTGGTCAGCGTGACCTTTACGCCCGGCAGCAGCACGGCCTTGGAGCGCAGCAGGCGCTGCAGCTCGCCCATGGGAATGGTGGGGGAGTCGAAATATTTGGCGTCGGGCCAGACGGTGACGCGGGTGCCGGATTTCTTGTCGTCGCGGGTGGCGGGGCGCGACTTCAGTTTTTCGATGACGTCGCCGCCCGAGAAGGCCAGGGTGTGGACGCCGCCTTCGCGCCAGACCGTGATTTCCAGGCGCGTGGCCAGGGCGTTGGTGACCGATACGCCCACGCCGTGCAGGCCGCCCGAGAAGGCGTAGGCGCCGCCGGAACCCTTGTCGAACTTGCCGCCGGCGTGCAGGCGGGTGAAGACGATCTCGACGGTCGGGACCTTTTCTTCCGGATGCAGGCCCACGGGGATGCCGCGTCCATCGTCTTCCACGCTGACGCTGCCGTCGGCGTTCATGGTGACGATAATGCTCTTGCCATAGCCGCCCAACGCTTCGTCGGAGGCGTTGTCGATCACTTCCTGGAGGATGTGCAGCGGGTTTTCGGTGCGGGTGTACATGCCCGGGCGCTGCTTGACCGGCTCCAGTCCCTTGAGGACGCGGATCGATGATTCACTGTAGTCGGACGGGGAGGTTTTCTTGGTTGCCATGCAGATGAGTGGTCGTGGCTGATGCCGGAAGGGTTGTCGTGTCTCTGTTTGCCCAGCGCCGAGGCCCGCAGTCCGGGCTATCGTGCGCTGCAAAAGCGCATTCTAATGAAAATTCCAGGAATTCGGCGTCCGCGGCGAGGAAATGTTCCCTTCAGGGCAGGAGCTGTTGGTAACCGCTGGTAACTGCGGTTAATTACGCGCATAAAAAAGGCTTGTGCAAGCACAAGCCTTGTCAAAGTGGCAAATAAGCGACTCAGGCCGCCAGCAAGGCCTCCACTGCCAGGCCGATGGACAGCAGGCGTTTATCCTGGCCGCCGCAGGCCGCCAACGACAACCCGACCGGCGCACTGCCGGGAGCATGGCAGGGCAGGGACAGCGCGCAACCATCGAGGAAGTTGATCAGCGTGGGATTGCGCAGCATCTTGCCGTTGGCGCCATAGTAGGCGTCGTCGCTGGCTTGCAGCTCGGCAATACGCGGGGCGACGATGGGGACGGTGGGCATGACCAGTGCGTCGTAACCGGCCAGTTGCGCCTCTACCTGGGCGATCCAGCGCGGGCGGGCGTGCAGCACGTCCAGCAGGTCGGCGGCGCTCATGTCCTTGCCACGCAGGATGCGCGAGACCACGCGCTGGTCATAGCCGGCGGCGTTCTCGGCGATCAGCGCGCGGTGCCAGGCGTAGGCCTCGGCGGCGGTGAAGCCGCCCTTGGCATTGATGGCCGCCAGGGCGTTGAAGGCCGGCACTTCGGCCTCGACGATCATGGCGCCGGCGGCGGCCAGCTTGCCCAGCGCTGTGCGGTAGGCCTGGCCGACGGTGTCGTCCATGCCATCCAGCACCACATTGGTCGGCGCCAGCAGGCGCAGCCCGCGCAGCGGGTGCGCAAGGACGGCTACATAGTCTTCACCGGCCAGGACAGCGTCCATGATGGCGCAGCATTGCACCGATACAGCCAGCGGGCCAATCGAATCCAGATAGGCGGACAGTGGCAGTACACCTTGCATGGACACCCGTGCCGCCGTCGGCTTGAAGCCGGTCAGGCCATTGAGCGCCGAGGGGATGCGCACCGAGCCGCCGGTGTCCGAACCGACTGCCGCAAAGGCCATGCCATCGGTGACCGAAATGGCCGCGCCGGAGGAAGAGCCGCCAGGGATGCGGCCGCCCTCGATGTTGCGCTCCCAGGCGTTCTGCGGCGTGCCGTAGTGCGGGTTGATGCCTAGGCCGGAGTAGGCGAACTCGGTCATGTTGGTCTTGCCGATGAGGATGGCGCCGGCCTTGAGCAGGTTCTGCACCACGGCGGCATGTGCGCTGGCGACGGGCTTGCCGCGCAGGACCACGGAGCCGGCCAGGGTGGTTTCACCGGCCACGTCGAAGAGGTCCTTGACCGAGACCGGCACCCCTTCCAGCGGTGAGCGGCACAGTCTGGCTGCGCGCAGGGTATCGGAGGCGCGGGCCGCCGCGCGCGCCTGCTCGGCATAGACGCGGGTGAAGACACGCGCGCCTTCGCCAGCCGGGTCGGCGATGCGGGCCAGGGCTTGCTCGGTCAGTTGCAGGGAGGTGGTGTGGCCGGCGGCGAGGTCGGCGGCCAGTCGGGAAAGTGTGCTTGGCATGATGAGGAAGTCGTGGTTCTCAGTCAGGGACGTCCGCAGGCGATCAAAGCGTGCAGTATCGCACTGCTGCGGGCATCCCACAAAACGGCCGGCCTGGCCGGCCGCAGCGGGGGAGCGCTCAGGCCACTTCGGCCAGCGACTGCGCCACGTAGTGATGGCGCAGGGCGCGCTGGCGGCGCGGGTCGAACAATTCCATCGTGAAGGAGGCGGCCGGACGGATGCCGCCGATGGCGCCCACGGTGCCGCAGGTCATGCCGCAGCCTTCGGGCAGCTGCGCGCGGCCTTCGGTGAAGCGTTCGATCAGGTCGGCCGGGGTGCGCAGCGAGGCCAGCGGGCCCTCCTGGTAGAGCTTGCTCTGTCCGTCTTCCTCGATCCAGGAACGGATCACCAGTTCATCCCAGTACTCGGCCACATCCGCCAGCTTCCACGCGGTCGTGCCGACCGGCTTGACGCAGGCCTGCTTGGAGAAGGCCACGCTGTGCGCTTCGAGCTTGCGGTCGGTATGGTCCGAGGCGATGGAGACATAGAGCTCGCCACCGGCGTTGAAGACGAAGGTCTCCACTTCGCCGGAGGAGGCCTCGCCCAGCACCTGCACCTGGGCGGCTTGCGAGAGCTGGTTGGCCGAGACGCGGTAGAACAGCGGCACCGCGCTGGGGCGGGAGATGCCCAGGGCTTCCAGTTCTTCGATATGGTGCTCGATGGCGGCCATGTCGCGGCCAGCCCAGCCGGCGATGACCAGGGTATGGATCTCGGCCTGGAGGGAGGATTGGTCGGGGAGGGTAAAGGTCAGCTTCATGAGTGTCTATCCAACAGGGTGAATCAAGGGGAGTCGGTGCCAGGCGTAGCAGTCCCGCCATGCACATCTTTTTCCGTTCGGACTGGGTAGATCCGGAGGATCGTATCGAAGGCGCTGTGTCGGGTGCGCAAAAGCCGGAGGCCAGAGCGCCCCTTCGACGAGCTCAGGACAGACTTCGATACGCTGGGGTGCGGTATCAATGCTTCCTGATGAACACCACCACCAGGAAGCTGGCAACCAGTTCCAGCGCCGCCACGAAGTACAGACCCGAGGACAGCGACCCGGTGCTGGTCTTCAATGCGCCGATCATGTAGGGCGCAACGAAGCCGGCCAGGTTGCCGATGGAGTTGATCAGGGCAATGCCGCCTGCGGCTGCAGTGCCGGCCAGGAAGGCGCCGGGGATGGACCAGAACACCGGGAAGGCGGCCAGGATGCCGATGGCCGCCAACGTCAGCGAACACAGCGCCAGGGTGGCGTTGCCCAGCGTCATGCCGGTGGCGACCAGGCCGATACAGGCGATGAGGGTGGCGATGGCGCTGTGCAGGCGACGCTCGCCGGTCTTGTCGGAATGGAAGCCGTTCCAGATCATCGCCAGCGTGCCGGCTATGAAGGGGATGGCCGAGATCAGGCCGATCTGCAGATTGCCCTTCACGCCGATTTCCTTGATGATGGACGGTGCCCAGAAGGCGATGGTGGCGTTGCCGCTGACCACGCAGAAATACACGGCGGCACAGATCCAGACGCGATAGTTGGTGCAGGCATCCTTGAAGGAGAAATGCTTGCCCGGCGCACTGTTCTCGGCGGCCAGCACCTGGGTGACGGCGTTCTTTTCCGCCTCGCTGAGCCACTTGGCGTTGGCCGGTCTTTCCGGCAGCCAGGCCAGTACGGCAAAGCCGGCCAGGATGGAGGGAATGCCTTCGAGGATGAAGAGCCATTGCCAGTTGGCCAGATGCCCCACGCCTTCCATGCCGCTCATGATGAGACCGGCAATGGGACCGCCGACGGCACCGGCGATGGCGAACGACGTCATGAACAGGCCGTTGACACGGGCGCGGCGCTGGGCCGGGAACCAGTAGGTCAGGTACAGCACCACGCCGGGGAAGAAGCCGGCCTCGAAGATGCCCAGCAGGAAGCGCAGGATGTAGAAGCTGGTCGGCGTGGTGACGTAGGCCATGGCCATCGACGCCAGCCCCCAGAGGATGGTGATGCGGGCCAGGGTCTTGCGGGCGCCGATCTTTTCCAGCAGCAGGTTGCTGGGCACTTCGAAGATGAAATAGCCGATGAAGAAGATGCCTGCCCCCAAGCCATAGACCGCTTCCGAGAACTGCAGGTCCTGCAGCATCTGCAGCTTGGCAAAGCCGACGTTGACGCGGTCGATCCAGGCCAGCACGAACAGGAAGACCAGGAAGGGAATCAGACGCCAGGCGATCTTGCGGTAGGTGACTTCCAGCGGTGCTGCCGCGCTGGCATGGGCCGCCGGCGTGGCCGCCGCGGATGGGGAATAAGACATGAAAACCTCCTCAGGTAATGCCGGCGTCCGCTGCTGCGGCGTCGTGCTGTGGTCTGTGGGAAATGAAGATGTGGCCGGACCTGCACAGGCAATCCGGAATGCCGGGGTCATACGGTGCTGCCGTCTCGGTCTGAAATCAGTATGGGGATGCGGGGCAGGCGCTGTCCAACAAGAAAATCTGAGCAGGCTTGATTGAAAAATCTTATGAGCAAAAGCAGGGCAGGGTTTGCTTCAGGATGGTGCTGTGCGCGCAAGCCTGGCCTGCCGCGCCCGCCCGCCCCGGCGCGGGCGCGGCGCGCTCTTTAGTTCAGCGAGGCTGGCAGGCGGGCGATCTCATGGCCCCAATTGAGTGCGAAATCGGCAGCGGTTTCCTGGGCAATGCGCGCCACTGTTTCGGTCAGTGGATTCTCATGGTCCGAGCGGAACGAGGCGATCAGCACCAGCGCCGGGAATTCGGTATCCACCCTCAGCAGGTGCAGGCTTTCTTCATTGAGCTCGCGCTGGATGATGGCCGGCGGCACGGCGGTGATGCCAAAGCCATCGGTGGCCAGGCGGATCATGGTGGCCACCGAGGCGATGCAATTGATGTGCAGCGTGCGCTCGCTGCGCTGGCTGTCCGAGAACAGGCGCTCGATCACCGCGTGCGGCCCCGAGTTGCGGGCGAAGCTGATGATGGGGAAGGCCGCCAGGTCGGCCAGCGACAAGGTCTCGCTGCCGATGTCGAGCTTGGGGCTGCCGACCCAGCGCATGGGGAATTCGCACAGCGCCAGATTGCTGACCTGCGGGCCGATCACCGCTTCGGCCTGCAGCACCAGGTCGAGGTTGCCTTTGCTGAACTGTTCGTGCAGATGGATGGTGGTGTCGCTGACGATCTCGATCTGCAGGCGCGGGAAGGTCTTGTGCAAGCGTCCGAGGAAATCCGGGAACCAGCTGTGCACGATGGATTCGATCACGCCGATGCGGATGACGCCGGCGTAGACTTCGCGGTCAGACATGTCTTCCTTCATCTCGCGCATGAGCTTGACCATGCGTTCAGCGTGCACCAGCGCCTTGCTGCCATCGGCGGTGAGCGCCACCTCGCGCGCGCTGCGGTCGAACAGGCGCACGCCGAAGTCCTGTTCGAGCGAGGCGATGCGGCTGGAAACGGCGGCCTGGGTGGTGTGCAGGCGTTCGGCGGTGAGCCGGAAGTTGCGCAGCCTGGCCAGCCAGACGAAGGTTTCGAGAAAGCGGATGTTCATGCGTGCGTCATACCTGCTTCAGGCGGAAGGAAGGGCGTATTTTATCGCCATCAGGCGTACAGCCGGCGCGTCAGTTTTGGTGCGCTGCGCCATAAAACTGCTGGCTTCCTGTGTTGATCTGGTGCATTACGTCGTCTTATTTGTGTGCTTCTGGTGCGTTATATCGATATTCGAAATTTGAAAGTATTTTTTCTTTACTCTCGAAGAAAATGAAAATATATTTACATTTTTTCAGCGGGCAGGGACAGTTGATCACCTCTCGCTGCATGATAAACGCGGCCTGAAGACGGGTGCGTAAATGGGGTGGCGAGTCGCATGGAAATGATTTATATCATTTTCATATTATTTGCGGTGACTGCGCCATGAAGATCAAGAAAAACGGGGTGGCCGACGGTGACGCAACAGCAGAAGAACATCAGCTTGCAGGGCGCAGGCGCGGTCGCGCAGGCGGTGGGCAAGCTGTATGCGCAGTTGTCCAAGTCGCACCGCAAGACGGCCGACTATGTGCTGGGCAATCCGTTTCGCGCGGCCACCATGACCATCGATGAGCTCTCGGAAGCGGCCGGGATTTCGGTCGCCACCGCCAACCGTTTTGCCCATGCGCTGGGTTTTGACGGCTATGCGTCCTTTCGCGCCGCGCTGGTGTCGGACTTCGCCACCACCCTGGCGCCGGTCGAAAAGCTGCGCAATGAAGTCCAGCGCGCCGCCACCAGCGCCGAGATCATGGCGGCGGCCTTCGACAGCGACATCGCCAATATCGAAGCTACGCGGCGCATGCTCACCGCCTCCGATTGCGAAGCGGCGGTGGACATGATCCTGGCGGCCGAGCGCATCTTCATTACCGGCTTTGGCGCATCGGCCTATCTGGCCGGCCTGATGGCCCATGCGCTGGAACCTTATGTGCGCACCGTGTCTTCGGTGGCGCTGGCCGGCGGTCCTTCGCAGGCAGGCCGGCAATTCTTCAAGCTCGACAACCGCGACCTGGTCATCCCCATGGTATTTCCGCGCTATGCCGCCGATACGGTCTGGCTGACCCAGCGCGCGGTGGAGAAGGGCGCGAGGATACTGGCCATCACCGACAGCCCCGGTTCGCCGCTGGTGCCGCTGGCCGATGTCACCATCTATGCCCAGACCGACCGCAAGCTGTCACCCACCTCGGATGCGGCCGCGCTGATCCTGATCCAGGCGCTGTGCGACGCCGTGGCGCATCGCGCCCGGCGCTCGGTGCAGGCCGCCTCGCAGATGGCCGAATTCGTGCTGCCCTGGTTGTACCTGCCGCAGCAGCAACAACGCCCGGTCGTGAGCAAGGCCGCAGGGCGCGCCAAGACCGCCAAGACCGCCAAGGACGTTTCAACCCGACGAAAGACCAAAGCATGACCATTCCCGTAATCGCCATCCATGGCGGCGCCGGCACCATCACCCGCGCCTCGCTCACCGCCGAGGACGAAGCCCGCTACCACCAGGCCCTGGCCGACATCGTGGCCGCCGGCCAGGCCGTGCTCAATGCCGGCGGCTCGGCGCTGGAAGCCGTGACCGAAGCGGTGCGCCTGCTGGAAGACTGTCCGCTCTTCAATGCCGGCCATGGTGCGGTCTATACCAGCGAAGGCAAGCACGAGCTGGATGCCTGTGTCATGAATGGCACCGACCTGGCCTCGGGCGCGGTGGCCTGCGTGACCAATCTGCGTAATCCCGTCCTGGCGGCGCGCACGGTGATGGAGCACAGCGAGCACGTGCTCCTGGTCGGTCCCGCTGCCGAATCCTTTGCTGCCCGGCATGGCGCGGTCACGGTCGAGCCGGGCTATTTCCATACCGATGCCCGTCATGAGCAATGGCTGCGCGTGCGCGGCCAGTCGCGCGCCATGCTGGACCACGATGCGTCTTCCTTCGCCTTCGCGGAAAAAGCGGCTGCCCCCACCGAGCCCATCGATCCCGACCACAAGTTCGGCACCGTCGGCGCAGTGGCGCTGGACCAGTTCGGCAACCTGGCGGCCGCCACCTCCACCGGCGGCATCACCAACAAGCAGCCGGGCCGCGTGGGCGACTCGCCCATCATCGGCGCGGGCTGCTATGCCAACAACGCTACTGTCGCGGTCTCGGCCACCGGCACCGGCGAAGCCTTCATGCGCACTGCGGCCTGCTACGACATCGCCGCCCGCATGGCCTATGCCGGCCAGAGCCTGGAGGCGGCCAGCCACGCCGTGGTGTTCGAGACCTTGCCCAAGGTCGGCGGACGCGGCGGCGTCATCGCCATCGACGGCCAGGGCAACCTGGCCCTGCCTTTCAATACCGAGGGCATGTATCGCGCCTACGGACGCGGCGAGCTGGCCCCGGTCACGGCCATCTACGCAGCCCAGGCCTGACGCGGCCCAGCAGGAGAGAATCAAGATGCAACAGCCACAACGCGTGCTGGACGTGAATCACCTGAGCGTGCGATTTTCCACCTCCGAGCGGACCGTGGATGCGGTGCGCGACCTGTCCTTCCATGTCGACCAGGGCGAAACCCTGGCCATCGTCGGTGAATCGGGGTCGGGCAAGTCGGTGTCGTCGCTGGCCATCATGCGCCTGATCGAACATGGCGGCGGCAAGATCGCCAGCGGCAGCATGCAGTTCCTGCGCCGCAGCGGCCAGAGGCTGGACCTGGCCCAGGCTGACAACGCCACCATGCGCAGCATCCGCGGGGCGGAGATCGCCATGATCTTCCAGGAGCCGATGACCTCGCTGAACCCGGTCTTTACCGTCGGCGAGCAGATCGCCGAATCGATCCGCCTGCACCAGGGGCTGGGACGCGCCGCTGCCCAGGCCGAGGCCCTGCGCATGCTGGAGATGGTGCGCATCCCCGAAGCCAAACGGGTGCTGGGCCGCCATCCGCACCAGCTCTCCGGCGGCATGCGCCAGCGCGTGATGATCGCCATGGCGCTGTCCTGCAAGCCCTCGCTGCTGATCGCGGACGAACCGACCACGGCGCTGGATGTGACCATCCAGGCGCAGATCCTGCAACTGATCCGTTCGCTGCAGCAGGAGATGCAGATGGGCGTGATCTTCATCACCCACGACATGGGCGTGGTGGCCGAAGTGGCCGACCGCGTGGTGGTGATGTGCCGGGGCGAGAAGGTGGAAGAGAACGCCGTCAATCCGCTCTTCGCCGCACCGGCCCATCCCTACACCCAATCGCTGCTGGCCGCGGTGCCGCGCCTGGGTTCCATGCGCGGCACCGACAAGCCGCTGCGCTTTGGCATCGCGCCCCAGGCCGAGGCGCGTCCCGACCTGATCGCCAGTGAATTGCAGGCCCAGGCCGAGATCGCCGCGCAACGCCAGCCCATCCTCAAGGTGCGCGACCTGACCACCCGCTTCGATGTGAAGAGCGGGATCTTCGGTCGCGTCAGGCAGCGCGTGCATGCGGTGGAAAAGGTCAGCTTCGATCTGTATGCCGGCGAGACCCTGGCCATCGTCGGCGAATCCGGTTGCGGCAAGTCGACCACGGGCCGCTCGCTGCTGCGCCTGGTCGATATCGCCGGCGGCAAGGTCGAGTTCGGCGGGCGCGACCTGGCGCAGTTGCCGCGTTCGGAACTGCGCCAGCTGCGCCGCGACATCCAGTTCATCTTCCAGGACCCGTTCGCCTCGCTGGACCCGCGCATGACGGTCGGCTATTCCATCATGGAGCCCATGCTGGTGCATGGGATGAAGGAGGGCGCGCAGGAACGCGTGGATGCGCTGCTGACCCGCGTGGGCTTGACGCCCGAGCATGGCCAGCGCTATCCGCACGAATTCTCTGGCGGCCAGCGCCAGCGTATCTGCATTGCGCGCGCCTTGGCGCTGAACCCCAAGATCGTCATTGCCGATGAATCGGTGTCGGCGCTGGATGTGTCGATCCAGGCCCAGATCGTCAACCTGATGCTGGACCTGCAGGCCGAGCTGGGCATCTCCTTCATCTTCATTTCGCACGACATGGCGGTGGTGGAGCGCATCAGCCATCGGGTGGCGGTGATGTACCTGGGCCAGATCGTGGAAATCGGCCCGCGCCGGGCGATCTTCGAGAATCCGCAGCATCCCTATACGCGCAAGCTCATGGCGGCTGTGCCGGTGGCTGATCCGACCCTGCGCCAGCCGGGCAAGAAGCTGCTGACCGATGAAATCCCCAGCCCGATCCGGCGGGTGGGCGACGAGCCCAAGGTGGAACCCTTGCAGGAAGTGGCGCCTGGGCATTTCGTGGCCCAGCACCGTATTGCCGGCGCTTTCTGAGCGGCGGTGCGTTCCGGGTTTTTGATGTTGTACAAAAATGTAGTCCGCGCAGTAAAAATCAATTACGTCGTACCAACCTCGCTTTATTGTTTTCTGTTTTCTGTCTACTGATCAGGAGAGACCACATGTCTACCACAGCAACTCACAAGGGAGTGTCGGCTGCCAAATGGCTGGCTGTCGCCGCCCTGGGTACCACGCTGCAGTTCGCCGCAGCGCATGCCTTCGCGGCCAAGACCGTGACCCTGGCGGTCTATTCGACCTTCACCACGCTGGACCCGTATGACGCCAACGACACGCTCTCGCTGTCCATGGCCAAGTCCTTCTACCAGGGCCTGTTCGGCTTCGACAAGGACATGAAGCTCATCCCGGTGCTGGCCGAAGGCTACCTGGTCAGCAAGGATGGCCTGGAATACACCATCCGACTCAAGCAAGGCGTGAAGTTCCAGGATGGCACCGTCTTCAAGGCCGATGCCGTCAAGGCCGTGTTCGACCGCGTGACCAATCCGGACAACAAGTTGAAGCGCTACAACCTCTTCAACCGCATCGCCAAGACCGAGATCCTGAACGACTACACCGTCAAGGTGGTCCTGAAGGAACCGTTCTCGGCCTTCATCAACGTGCTGGCGCACCCGTCTGCGGTGATGATCTCGCCGACCGCGCTCAAGCAGTACGGCAACAAGGACATCGCCTTCCACCCGGTGGGCACCGGTCCCTTCAAGTTCGTGGAATGGAAGCAGACCGACTACGTCAAGGTGGCCAAGTTCGACGGCTACTGGAAGCCGGGCTATCCCAAGGTCGATGAGATCATCTGGAAGCCGGTGGTGGACAACAACGCCCGCTCGGCCATGATGCAGACCGGCGAGGCGCAGTTCACCTATCCGCTGCCCTATGAGCAGGCCGACCTGTTGAAGAGCAAGTCCAACCTGGATGTGGTGGCCGCGCCCTCGATCATCCAGCGCTACATGTCGATGAACACCAAGCAGAAGCCCTTCGACAACCCCAAGGTGCGCGAAGCCATCAACTACGCCATCAACAAGCAGGCGCTGGTCAAGGTGGCCTTCAATGGCTACGCCGTGCCGATGGACGGTGTGGTGCCGCAGGGCGTGGACTATGCCTACAAGACTGGTCCCTGGCCCTATGACGTGAAGAAGGCCAAGGCGCTGCTGGCCGAGGCGGGCTATCCGAATGGCTTCGAGACCGAACTGTGGTCGGCCTATACCCATAGCACGGCGGTGAAGATCGTCCAGTTCCTGCAGCAGCAGCTGGCGCAGGTGGGCATCAAGGCCAAGATCCAGGCCCTGGAAGCCGGCCAGCGCGTGGAACGCGTCGAAAGCTGGCAAGACCCGGCCACCGCACCGGTGCGCCTGCTCTACATCGGCTGGTCGTCCTCCACCGGTGAAGCCGACTGGGCGTTGCGTCCGCTGCTGGCCTCGGAATCCTTCCCGCCGCGTCTGTACAACACCGCCTACTACAAGAATGACAAGGTCGATGCCGACATCGCCAAGGCGCTGACCCTGACCGAGCGCAAGGACAAGGAAGCCCTGTACAAGGACGCCCAGCAGGAAATCTGGAAGGACGCACCCTGGGCCTTCCTGGTCACCGAAAAACTGCTCTATGCGCGCAACAAGAACCTCAAGGGCGTCTATGTGATGCCTGACCAGGCCATCGAGTTCGAGAACATCGAGCTGGTCAAGTAAGCAGGCGGTAGTACCGCAGTAGTCAGGCAGTACCCCTCCGGCGGCGTCGCAGGCGCCGCCGGCAGTATTCTTGCGATGGGCGGCGGCCCGTCGCGGCAACCAGCGCGGGTGGGTTTCCCCGGCGAGGCCATCTTAGAGAGCATCATGTTTTCCTTTGTCATCAAACGCCTGTTAGGCCTCATTCCCACGCTACTGCTGGTAGCGGTGCTGGTGTTCCTGTTCGTGCACCTGCTGCCGGGCGATCCGGCGCGGCTGGCCGCCGGTCCCGAGGCCGACGACAAGACCGTCGCGCTGGTGCGCGCCGACCTCGGCCTGGACAAGCCCTTGCCGGAGCAGTTCGTCAATTTCTTCCTCAATGCCGCGCGCGGCGACTTCGGCCATTCCATCCGCACCAAGCGTCCGGTATCCGAAGAGATCAGCGCGCGCTTCTGGCCCACGCTGTGGTTGACCGTGGTGGCCATGGTCTGGGCCGTGCTGTTTGGCCTCATCATCGGTATTTCCTCGGCGGTGTGGCGCAACCAGTGGCCGGACCGGCTGGGCATGACCCTGGCGGTGTCGGGCATTTCCTTCCCGGCCTTTTCGCTGGGCATCCTGCTGGTGCAGGTGTTCTCGGTCAAGCTGGGCTGGCTGCCTACGGTCGGCGACGATACCTGGCTTCACTACATCCTGCCCTCCATCACGCTGGGTGCGGCGGTGGCGGCGGTGATGGCGCGCTTTACCCGTTCTTCCTTCATCGAGATCCTGCAAGAGGACTTCGTGCGCACCGCGCGCGCCAAGGGCCTGACCGAGACCGTGGTGGTCATCAAGCATTGCCTGCGCAATGCCTTGATTCCGGTGGTGACGATGATGGGCTTGCAGTTCGGCTTCCTGCTGGGCGGCTCCATCCTGGTCGAGGTGGTGTTCAACTGGCCGGGCATGGGCCGCCTGCTGGTGGACGCCGTCGAGATGCGTGACTACCCCGTCATCCAGGCCGAGATCCTGCTGTTCTCGCTGGAATTCATTTTCATCAACCTGGTGGTGGACGTGCTCTATGCCGTGATCAACCCCAGCATCCGCTTCAAGTGAGGGGAATCATGTCGCTCTCCAACGCACCCATCTCCGATACCGGCGCCCCCTTGCCGCCGCCCGGTCCTGCTGTGGCCGCCAGCGGCCAGAAGATCCGCACGCCCTGGCGCGAATTCTGGCGCAAGTTCAAGAAGCAGCACCTGGCCGTGTATGCGGGGGTGTTCATCCTGTTCCTGGTCGCCGTGGCCATCCTGGCGCCCTGGATCGTTCCCTTCGATCCGGAAAACTTCTTCGACTACGACGCCCTCAATTCGCCGCCCACCTGGGTGCATTGGTTTGGCGTGGATTCGCTGGGGCGCGACATCTTCAGCCGCATCGTCATGGGGACCCGCATCTCGCTGGCGGCGGGCTTCTTCTCGGTGGCCATCGGCGCGGTGATCGGCACCGTCTTCGGTTTGCTCGCCGGTTACTACGAAGGCTGGTGGGACCGCATCACCATGCGCATCTGCGATGTGCTGTTCGCCTTCCCCGGCATCCTGCTGGCCATCGGCATCGTCGCCATCCTGGGCGGCGGCATGATCAACGTCATCATCTCGGTGTCAGTCTTCAGTATCCCGGCCTTTGCCCGCCTGGTGCGCGGCAATACGCTGCAGTTGAAGAACCTGACCTATATCGAAGCCACCCGCAGCATCGGCGCCTCCGACATGACCATCATGTGGAAGCACATCTTCCCCGGCACCATCTCGGCCATCGTGGTGTATTTCACCATGCGCATCGGCACCTCCATCATCACGGCCGCGGGCCTGTCCTTCCTCGGCCTGGGCGCGCAATCGCCAACGCCGGAGTGGGGCCTGATGTTGAACGAAGCCCGCGCCGACATGGTCACTTCGCCGCACGTCGCGCTGGTGCCCAGCATCGCCATCTTCCTCACCGTGCTGGCCTTCAACCTGCTGGGCGATGGCTTGCGCGATGCGCTCGATCCCAAGATCGATCAGCGTTGATGCAATGAGTCTGCCGGTACCGCATATAGGCCGCTTGCCCGCCGGGCCGCGCAACAGCATCACCGATGTGGCGGGCGTGCGCGTAGGGCATTGCACACTCGACGACGGCGCGGTGCAGACCGGCGTGACCGTGATCGCGCCGCACCCAGGCAATCTCTTCACCCACAAGCTGCCGGCGGCGGTCGCCGTCATCAATGGCTTTGGCAAGAGCGCCGGGCTGGTGCAGCTGGAAGAGCTGGGTACGCTGGAGACGCCCATTGCGCTGTCCAACACCTTTGCCGTGGGCGCGCTGCTGGAGGCCCAGATCCGCCACACCCTGCGCGCCAATCCCGAATGCGGCCGCAGCCTGCCCACGGTCAATCCGCTGGTGCTGGAATGCAATGACGGCTACCTCAACGACCTGCAGCGCATGGCGGTGCAAGCGGCGCATTTCGAGGCGGCGTTGCAGGCGTTGTCCGAAGAGGTCGTCCAGGGCGCGGTAGGAGCGGGGCGGGGCATGTCCAGCTTCGAACTCAAGGGCGGAATTGGCACGGCCTCGCGCTGTGTGGTGCTGGGCAAGGCGGCGCAGGGTTTTACGGTGGGCGCGCTGGTGCTCTCCAATTTTGGCCGCCTGCCTGAGCTGATCCTTGCCGGCGAGCCACTGGGCGCGCAGCTGGCGGGCCAGGGCGGCAGCGACAGCGCGCCCGAGAAGGGGTCCATCATCATGATCCTGGCCACCGATGCGCCGCTGGATGCACGCCAACTGAAGCGCCTGGCCACCCGTGCCGGCGCGGGCCTGGCGCGGACCGGCTCGGCCTATGGCCATGGCAGCGGTGATATCGCGCTGGCCTTTTCCACGGCGCAGCAGATCGAGTCCGAGGCCGACTGCGTGCAGATGGCGCTGCTGGCCGATCACCTGCTGGACCCCTTGTTCCATGCCGCTGCCGACAGTGTCGAGCAGGCCATCGTCCATGCGCTCTTGGCCGCCCAGACCGTGCGCGGGCGCGACGGCCATGTACGCATGAGCCTGCGCGAGCGGCTGGCTTCCTGAATCGCATTCCTGAAAGAACCTCCCATGAGCAAGCGCGCCAACATCCTGGTTTCCGTCGATATCGAGGGCGTGGCCGGGGTCTTCCATCCCGAGCAGACCCGTGCCGGCAACGGCGAATACGAACGCGCCCGGCGCTGGATGACCGAGGAGGCCAACGCCGTCATCCGGGGCGCGCTGGCCGCGGGCGCCACGGCCATCAAGGTCAATGATTCGCACGGCGGTTTCCGCAACCTCTTGCCCGACCTGCTGCACCCGCAGGCGCGCATGGTGCTGGGCAAGCCGCGCGTGCTGGGGATGATGGGCGGCGTGGATCACGACATCGATGCGGTCATGCTGGTGGGTTACCACTCGCGAGCGCAGGGGCGCGGCATCCTGGCGCACACCACCAACAGCTTCGCCTTTGCCCGCGTCTGGCTGGATGGGCAGGAAATGGGGGAGGCCGGCCTGTATGGCGCGCTGGCCGCCGAACATGGGGCGCCGGTGATCTTTGGCAGTGGCGACGACGCCTTCATCGAAGAAAACCAGCCCCTGTTCGCCCACGCGGTCTTTGCCGAGACCAAGAAGGCCTATGGCGCCAACAGCGGCGACTCGCTCACGCCCCAGCAATCCTGCACCTTGCTGGAAGCGCGCGCGCAACAGGCCGTGGCGACCTGGCTGGCCGATCCGCAGACCATGCCTGCGCGGCCCCTGCGCGGGCCCTTGCGCTGCCGCCTGCAGGCGCAGACGGTGGCGCTGGCGGATCTGTTCAGCCAGTTGCCGATCCTGGAACGTTGCGACAATGTCAGCGTGGAGTTCGATGCGCCCACGGCGGAATATGCGGTGCGGGTACTCAACAGCCTTTCGGCCATGTCGGCGATGTTGCGCTGAGCGGCTGCGTTTTGCTTCTTTTCTCGTTTGGTGGTTTGTTGACTCTCATTTGAGAAGGTTCTAGGATGAGAGGGTAGCAATTCCCAGATGAGAGGCAGGCCATGACAACCCGATCCAGCAGCATCCGCGTAGTGAGCAAAGGCAGCCAGGGACTGGGCGCCCGGCCCAATGACTTCCAGCGCTTTGCCAACATGGATCCGATCAGCCAGGGTCGCACCATTCGCGATGGCATGGACGCCATCATCGCCGAGCGGGTGGCCAGGGAGCTGCTGCAGATTCCCTTGCAGACACTGCTGGCCGGCCTGGGATTGCCCAGCTCCACTATCTTGCGCAAGATTTCCCGCAAGGAACGACTCTCCGGTTCCGAATCCGACCGCATCGCCCGCGTGCTCTACATTCGCGAGCAGGCGGCGGACGTGTTCGAGGATGAGGAGCTGGCCGCCGAATGGATGCGCCGCGCCAATGCAGCGCTGGGCGGCATGACCCCGCTGGAAGTGCTCGATACCCAACCCGGCTATGACCGGGTGCGCGATATTCTCTCCCGCATTGCCTTTGGAGTGGCGGCGTGAAACTGTACCGCCTGGCCAAGGACAAGCCAGGACACTACGCCGCAGAAGACCTCTCGGGCAATGGCGCAGCCTTGAGTGGCGGACGCTGGAATCCGCGTGGCTTGCGGGTGCTCTACACCTGCTGCAGCGCTTCGACGGCCTTGCTCGAATCCCTGGTCCACATGGCGGGGCTCATGCCCCGCGCCCGCTACTATCTGATCGTGCTGGAGGCGCCCGATGCCGAACTGCGCAAGGCTTACGTGCCGAGCCTGCCGCCGGACTGGGCCGATATCACGCGCGACCCGGCCAGCACGGCGGCCATCGGGCAGCACTGGATAGAAGAGGGAAAGCACCTGATGATGAAAGTGCCTTCGGTCGTCAGTCCGACCGATTTCAATGTCTTGCTCAATCCGCTGCATCCGCAGATGCCTGGCATCAAGGTAGTGGAAAAGAAGTTGTTCCAGTTCGATGCCAGACTGTTCGGCTGATGACGGCTGATGAGGCGGTACAGGCTACTGGGCCTTGCTTTCGATCAGCTTGACCAGGGCATGGACGGTCAGGTTGGCCGGCGCGGACAACCCATGCGCCTGCGCGCGCGCCACGATGAAACCATTGAGGTGATCGATCTCGCTGGGCTTGCCGCGCGCCAGGTCCTGGGCGGTGGAAGAGAACTGGCCGGGCATGGTCTGGACGATCTTGCGCACGGCGCTGTCCACGTCGTCGGCCAGGGTCACGCCTTCGGCCGCAGCAACTGCCTTGCATTCAGTCACCAGCTGGGCAATCACCTCGGGGATGCCAGGGCCTTCGACCAGCTTGCCATAAGGCAGTTGCGCAATGGCCGAGAGGGCATTGTAGGCGCAGTTGAGGATGAGCTTGAGCCAGAGCTCGCCGCGCACATTGTCTGATATCTCGGTGGGAACGCCCGCTGCGACGAGCGCATCGGCGGCATCGCGGCTCCCCGCTGCGGGCTCGATGACCAGCTCGCCCCGGCCATGATGCTTGACGTGTCCTGGTCCGGCCATCTCGGTGGCCACATAGACGACGGCGGCTGCCACCGGCTGAGCCATCACGGTGCGCAGGCGCTCGGCGTTGTCGGTGCCGTTCTGCAAGCTCAGCACCAGCGTATCGGGTGCGAGATGGGGCGCCAGTTGCGCGCCGGCAGTTTCTGTATCGGGCGACTTGACGCAGAACAGCACCAGCTCAGCATCAGCGGCAATGGCCGCATCGGTGCTGGCCTTCACCGCAATGGTCTCGTCGAAGGCCTTGGTTTCGAGACGCAGGCCACGGGTGTTGAAGGCCTCCACGTGCTGCGGCCGGCCCACCAGCGCCACCTGATGCCCGACCCGCGCCAGCATGCCGGCAAAATAACAGCCCACTGCGCCTGCGCCCATCACTGCGACTTTCATCCCTGTCTCCTCGCTGGTCAAAGCGGAAAGGCTAGCACAGCGCAGCTTGGATTTCAGGAACAGGATGGGCATTGTCAGCAAGCTGACGACGCAACGATAGCGATGGAAGAAATTTCAATTAAATAGCTTGCTATTTAATTTTGACCTCGCTAAACTGCGTTCCATGGTTTCGAAAACAGACAAACGCAAGGCGGCCCCGCTACTGGATGCCCAGTTGTGTTTTGCGCTGTATTCGACGTCCTTGTCGATGAGCAAGCTCTACCGCAAGCTCTTGCGCGACTTGGGCATCACCTATTCGCAGTACCTGGTGCTGATGGTGTTGTGGGAACAGGATCAGCTCACCGTCTCCGAGATCGGCGAACGCCTGGTGCTGGATTCGGCCACGCTGACCCCCTTGCTCAAGCGCATGGAAGCGCAGGGCCTGGTGACCCGGGAGCGGGCGGCCAGCGACGAGCGGCAGGTGGTCATCTCGCTCACCGCCGAGGGCGACACGCTGCGCGAGAAGGCGGTGGAGTTGCCGCGTGAAGTCTTGCGCGCCACCGAATCGACCGCTGCGGAGCTGGCGGCGATCAAGGAAGAATTGATGCAGTTGCGGGCGCGCCTGCACAAGAATACCGGCGACTAGCCAGACGCCGTAGAGCAAGAGCAATGCAGGCAGGGACATGGGCCGGATGGCGTGTCCCTTTTTTGAAGTCAAATATATAGTGCGCTATTTAATAGTATGTAATTACGCATTCAGGAAGTCGTACGCAGCTTGATGTGCAGGTTCTCCTTTCCCTCCGACAGGTCCGCAGGAGGGCAGTTATACCGAGAGCCAATAGCGTCATATAAGTAGTTTGCTATTTAATAGTTCTTTAATAGTTATTTGGTAGTTATTTAATGGTTGTTTGATTGAAACGCCGTTTTTTTGCTGTAACCCGACGCAGTCCCCTCGTTGCAGTTCTCCGGTGTCCGCACCGATTTGATATTTGATAAAGGAAGAAAATCATGACATCGTTCAAGCAACTCGCCGCCGTCGCCGCCATCGGCCTGGTATTCGGTAATGCCTATGCCGCTGGCGACGCTGGCGTGGAACCCACCACCCAGGCTTTCCTGCAGGCCCTCGAAGCCGGCGGCGGCAAGCCCCTGGAACAGCTTTCGCCGGCGGACGCCCGCGCCGTGCTGGTGGGTGCGCAAGCCAGCGTGAAGCTGCAACTGCCCAAGGCCGATGTCTCCGAGAAGACCATCAGCGCCGACGGCCAGCAGATCAAGCTGACCATCGTGCGTCCGGCCGGTTCGGCCAAGAAGACGCTGCCGGCCTTCATGTTCTTCCACGGCGGCGGCTGGGTGCTGGGCGACTTCCCCACCCACGAGCGCCTGGTGCGCGACCTGGTAGCCAACTCGGGTGCAGTGGCGGTGTTCGTGAACTACACGCCTTCGCCTGAAGCGCATTATGGCGTGGCGATCAACCAGGCCTATGCCGCTACCAAGTGGGTAGCAGAACATGGCAAGGAGATCAACGTCGATGGCAAGCGCCTGGCCGTGGCCGGCAACAGCGTGGGCGGCAACATGGCTGCCGTGGTGGCCCTGATGGCCAAGGACAAGGGCGGCCCGGCGCTGCGCTCGGAAGTGCTGCTGTGGCCGGTGACCGATGCCAATTTCGAGACCGCATCCTACAACCAGTTCGCCAATGGCTACTTCCTGACCAAGAACATGATGAAGTGGTTCTGGGACAGCTACACCACCGACGCCGCCAAGCGCAAGGAAATCACCGCCTCGCCCTTGAACGCGACCCCGGCGCAACTGTCCGGCCTGCCGCCGACCCTGATCCAGACCGCCGAAAAGGACGTGCTGCGTGACGAGGGCGAAGAGTATGGCCGCAAGCTGGCTGCTGCCGGCGTGGCCGTGACCAGCGTGCGCTACAACGGCATGATCCACGACTTTGGCCTGTTGAACGTGCTGGCCAAGGTGCCGGCGGTGCAGACGGCGATGCGCCAGGCGGGTGAAGAGCTCAAGTTCCGCCTGAAGTAATTGCATCAGCTTGTCCTGCGCGTGAAGTCGCGCAGGGCGTGGTGCTTCAAATGCAAAAGGCTCCTGGACGCATGCATGTGTCCGGAGCCTTTTGCGTTTTTGCCTTTTGTGTACCTGCTAACCGTTCGTCCTGAGTAGCGGCGGCAGCCGCGTATCGAAGGCGCTGCTACCTGTACGCCTGCGATACGGCCCTGCGGGCCTACTCAGGACGAACGGGCGGCGGGGCGCAAAGGAATGCCTTGCACCTCTCTCGCCCATCCATCTTTACGCCAGCACGCGCGTCAGCCACGCGCCGATATCCTCGACTTCTTCACCACACACCGAGTGCTGCATGGGATAGTCATGCCACTCGACCGGATGGCCCAGTTGCGTGAGCAGTTCGCGCGACTTCACGGCGCGCTCCAGCACCACCACTGGGTCCATGGTGCCATGGGCCATGAAGATGGGCGTGTCGTGGTTGGCGGCATGGCGTTCGGCCTCGATGGTGGCGGCCAGCGGCAGGTAGCCGGACAGGCACATCAGGCCCGCCAGGCGTTCCGGATGGCGCAGGCCGGTCTGCAGGGTCATGGCGCAACCTTGCGAGAAGCCGGCCAGCACAATCCGGTTGGCCGGGACGCCGCGCGCCTTTTCCTGGGCGATCAGGGCTTCGATGGCGGCCTGCGAGGCGCGCAGGCCGGGTTCATCCTCGCGGCGCACCAGGTCGGGGGCGAAGATGTCGTACCAGGCGCGCATCACATAGCCGCCGTTGATGGTCACCGGCATGGTCGGCGCGGTCGGGAAGATGAAACGGATCGGCGGGCAGGCCGAGAGGTCCAGCTCGCGCACGATAGGCACGAAGTCCGAGCCATCGGCTCCCAGGCCATGCAGCCAGATGACGGAGGCGGTGGGATTGGGAGCGGTATCGATCTGGATGGTGTCGAGTGGTGCGGCCATGGGCGTGCGGTTCCTGATTCCTGTGCGGTTGGGGGAGGGCGATTTGTCTGTCTCGCTGCCCGGGCGCACAATACGGTCTTGTCCAAGGATGTGCGCCTGGGCGATGGGCTCACATCATACGATGAACGCGGCCGTCCTGCTGCGATCGGTCACAAGGAGCTTTGATGAAGTGCAAACGATTTTCCGGACTGCTGGCCGGCGCCCTGAGCCTGTTGCTCGTCTTGCCGCCGCCCCTGGCGCAGGCTGAGGCCGAGGGCAGGCTGTTCCAGCCCACCGGCGAGAACCTGATGATCTCGCCGCCCGCTGGCTGGCGGCTGGCCTACATGGACGGCGATCCGGAGGGAGATTATGTGGTCGATTTCCTGCCGCAGAACGAGGCCCACGATTCCTGGCGCGAAGGCTACATGAGCGTGCAGCGTCGCACCTTCCCGGAAGCGGCCCTGCGGGACAACATCCGCGCCCGCAACCTGACCATGCCGCAGGTGGCGATCTCGGAGGTGATGCAGATCGCACAGCGCAAGTGTCCTGGCCGTTTCGTGCCGATGGGGCAGAAGGACAGCCTGACCAACAATATTCCGACTTCCGTGAGCGGTGGTTTCTGCGACCGGCTGGGACCCAGCGCACCCTATGGCGAAGGTTCGGTGATGGCCGTCTTCGAGGGCAAGGAGCGTCTGTTCGTGGTGCAGTTCAGCTGGCGTCCGTCCACCGAGAACGAACTGAAGCAGTTCGCTTACCGGATCAGTCCGGCGCGACTGCAACAGTTCCTGGACTTGCTCAATGCGGCCACGCTGTGCGGCGGCCCGGACGAGGGGAAATGCCCCAACTAGGGCCTGCCTGGCCTAGTTGCCGGCCGGGCTGGTCGGGCGGATTGCCGACTTGGGACGGAAGGCCTTGCAGACCGCGTCATCGGTCTCGATGTAGGGCCCGCCGATGAGGTCGATGCAGTAGGGGATGGCGGCGAAGATACCGGCTACGCGGGTCTTGCCGTCTTCATCCTTCAAGCCTTCCAGCGTTTCGCGGATGGACTTGGGCTGGCCGGGCAGGTTCAGCACCAGTGCAGCATGGTCGGCCGTTTCGCGGATCACCGCGACCTGGCGCGAGAGGATGGCCGTGGGAACGAACTGCAGGCTGATCTGGCGCATCTGCTCGCCAAAGCCCGGCATTTCCTTGGTGCCGATGGCCAGCGTGGCTTCGGGCGTGACGTCGCGCCGCGAGGGGCCGGTGCCGCCGGTGGTCAGCACCAGGTCGCAGCGGGCCACATCGACCAGCTCGACGATGGTCTGCTCGATCTGGGCGCGTTCATCGGGGATGAGGCGGGTCTGCACCTCGAAGGCGCTGCGAAGCGCACGGCCCAGCCATTCTTCCAGGGCCGGGATGCCCTGGTCCTGATAGACGCCACCGGAGGCGCGGTCCGAGATCGACACCAGGCCCACCCGCAGCACCTCACGCTGGACGGCTTCAGCGCTCATCGCCGTCCTGCTCGTCATCGGCCTGCTCGGCGGCTTCGCCCTTGGCCAGCGCGGCCTGGGTCTGCAACTGCTTGAGGATCTGGAAGATCTCGCGGTAGGCCTTGGGCGGCTTGTTTTCCGCCTGTTCCTTGCGGGCATTGCGGATCAGGGTGCGCATGTGCTGCACGTCCACCTCGGGATGGCGGTTCAGCAGTTCGGTGAGCGCCTGGTCGTCGGCCAGCAGCTTTTCGCGGCGGCGTTCCAGCGCGTGCATGGCGGCGGTTTCGGCCTTGGAGGCGCCGTGCCAGCTGTCGATGGTCTTCTGAATGATGGCGATCTCGTCGGCTTCCAGCGTGCGCATCTTCTTGCCCACGTACTGCATCTGGCGGCGACGGCCTTCGTGGTCCTTGATCTGCTGGCATTCGAGGATGGCCTCGCGCACATCCTCGGGCATGGGTACGCGCTTGACGCGGTCGCGCGGTTCGTTGACCAGGGATTCGCCCAGCTTTTGCAGGGCATCCATCTCGCGCTTGAGCTGGGACTTGGAGGGGCGGTCGTATTCCTGTTCGAATTCGCTGGACTGGAATCCGACAGCGCCGCGGTTGGCATTGGGCATATCGTGACTTCGAGAAATAAAGCTTAACGACTGCTATGATAACCGCTTTACCCGGATTTCAGAGAAAACAGGCTCATGAGCGATACCCCATTCACGCACAGTCAGGACCAGTTGAAGCAGTTGGCGCAGGATGTCCTGCGTTATGCCCGTGACAAGGGCGCCTCGGACGCCGCCGTCGACATCAGCGAAGGCAGCGGCCTCTCGGTAGCGGTGCGCAAGGGCAAGATCGAGACCATCGAGCAGAACAAGGACAAGGGCATCGGCGTGACCGTGTTCCTCGGAGAAGGCCGCCAGGTGCGGCGCGGCAATGCCAGCACCTCGGATTTCTCGCAGCAGGCCCTGAAGGAAACGGTCGAGGCCGCCTACAACATTGCCCGCTTCACCTCCATCGATGACTGCGCCGGCCTGCCCGATGCCGAGATGCTGGAAATGGCGCCGCGCGACCTGAAATTGTTTTCGCCGTGGAATATTTCCGCCGAAGAAGCTGTGGCGCTGGCCCAACGCTGCGAAACCGCTGCGCTGGAGACGGATCCCCGCATCAGCAACAGCGAAGGCGCCGGTGTCTACGTGCAACACTCGCATTTCATCGCCGCCAACAGCCGTGGTTTCATGGGCGGCTATCCCTTCTCGCGCCACACCATCTCGGTGGCGCCGATCGCCGGCAAGGGTGCGAGCATGCAGCGCGACGACTGGTATTCCTCCAAGCGCGACCCTAAAAAGCTGGCCCAGCCCGAAGCCATCGGCCGTTACGCCGCCGAGCGCGCGCTGGCGCGCCTGAACGCACGCAAGCTGAGCACCCGCAAGTGCCCGGTGCTGTTCGAGGCGCCGCTGGCAGCGGGTCTGCTGGGTGCATTCGTGCAGGCCGTCTCGGGTGGTGCGCTGTACCGTAAATCGACTTTCCTGCTGGACTCCCTGGGCCAGCAGGTGTTTCCGGAACACATCCAGATCCTGGAAGATCCGCACGTCATCGGTGGCGTCGGCTCGGCCCCGTTCGATGAAGAGGGTGTGCGCACGCTCAAGCGCGAAGTGGTGCGCAATGGCGTGGTGCAGGGTTATTTCCTGTCCACCTATTCGGCCCGCAAGCTGGGCATGCAGACCACCGGCAACTCGGGCGGTTCGCACAACCTCACGCTGCGCTCGGAGCTGACCACCCGCGCCGATACCTTCAAGGGCATGTTGAAGAAGATGGGCACCGGCTTGCTGGTGACCGAGCTGATGGGCCAGGGCGTGAACTACGTCACCGGCGACTATTCGCGCGGCGCTTCCGGTTACTGGGTCGAGAATGGCGTGATCCAGTATCCGGTGGAAGAGATCACCATTGCCGGTAACATGAAGGACATGCTGCGCCAGATCGTGGCCGTAGGTAACGACACGCTCATCCGCGGCACCAAGGAAACCGGTTCCATCCTGCTGGAAAGCATGACCATCGCGGGCGACTGAGTCTGGCGCCAGCCGCCATGTCTTGCGACATGGCGGCACACCACGGCCGTCGCCGCCTGTACGGGGAGGCAAGCCATGGACGACATCCACATCCGGCGCGGCTATCTGCCAGGCGCCATCGGGCGTGTAGCTGAACTGCACGCTGCCTATTACACCGAGAACTGGAGCTTCGGCGTCTACTTCGAAGCCCGCATCGCTACCGAGCTGGCGGCCTTCATGAGTCGCTACGACGACGCCCGGGACGGCTTCTGGACGGCCACCGTACACGGACGCATCGAAGGCGCGCTGACCATTGACGGCCAGCATGCACAGGAGCAGGGCGCCTGGCTGCGCTGGTTCATCGCCTCCGAGAAGCTGCGCGGGCGCGGCGTGGGCGATGCGCTGCTGAGCGAGGCCGTGCGCTGCTGCGCCGAGCGTGACATTGCCTCCATCTACCTGTGGACCTTCGAGGGGCTGCACGCGGCCCGCACGCTCTACGAGCGCCACGGCTTCGTGAGGGTGGAGGAGCGCATCGGCTCGCATTGGGGCGTGAAGCTCAAGGAACAGCGCTACGAACTGCTGCTGTGAGGGCGCCGGCAAGCTGTCCGGCGCAGCGCTAGAATGGCGGATTGCGCCTTGCGCGACTTCCGGATGACATTTCCCGCAACATGGCTCTCCATACCGACTCCGCCCATTCCAGCGGCCAAGTCCTGCCGTTTCGCGAATCCTTGCTGGCCACGCTGGGCATTTGCTTCGTCATCATGCTGGTGGCGCTGGACCAGACCATCGTGGGCACCGCGCTTCCCACCATCGTGGCCGAGCTCAAGGGCTTCGAGCTCTACGCCTGGGTCGCCACAGCCTACCTGCTGACCTCGGTCATCACCGTGCCCATCTTCGGGCGGCTGGGCGACTACTTCGGCCGCAAGCCTTTCGTGATCGCTTCCATCATCGTCTTTGTCGGCGCCTCCGCCTTGTGCGGCATGGCCAACAGCATGTTGTTCCTGGTGCTGGCGCGCGGCTTGCAGGGCATTGGCGGGGGCATGCTGGTGGGAACCTGTTTTGCGTCGGTGGCCGACCTGTTTCCCGATCCCCGGGTGCGCTTGCGCTGGCAGATCATCCTCTCGGTGTCCTTTGGCATTGCCACGGCGGTCGGTCCCTCGCTGGGCGGCTTCCTGACCCAGGGCCTGGGCTGGCGCTGGGTGTTCTACTGCAACCTGCCCATCGGTGTGATTTCGCTGTTCTTCGTGTGGCGTTTCGTGCCGCATATCCGCCATATGCAGCATGCAGGCAAGATGCGGCTGGACTGGCCCGGCGCGCTTCTGATCTCGCTGTCGCTGGGCAGCCTGCAACTGCTGGTGGAGCTCTTGCCCAAGCGCGGCGTCACCAGCGGCATGCTGGTCTTGCTGGCGGTGTCGGTGGCGGCTTTCTATGCCTTGTGGAAATGGGAGCAGCGCGCCGCCCAGCCTATCCTGCCCTTCGAGATGCTGCGCGACCGTGCGCTGGCCAGCCTGTTCCTGCTGTCGGTGCTGGCCGGTTTTGCCATGTTCTCGATGCTCATGTATGCGCCGCTGCTGTTCCAGGGCGGGTTCGGCCTGAGTCCGCGCGAAGCCGGGTTGCTGATCACGCCCCTGGTGGCCTGTATCACCGTGGCCAGCATCGTCAACGGACGCATCATCACCCGTATTCCCAATCCCAACCTGATGATGAATCTGGGCTTTGCCCTGATCGCCGCGTCCTGCCTGGGCATCGTGCTGTGCGACCGCGTCACGGGCAAGGGCTTCCTGCTGGCGGTGATGCTGGCCGGCGGGTTCGGGCTGGGGCTGGTCCTGCCTAACCTGACCGTGTTTGCCCAGCAGGCCGCCGCGCGCGAGCACCTGGGCATTGCGACGGCCTTGCTGCAATCGCTGCGCATGATAGGCGGGATGCTGGGGACGGCCATCACCGGTACGCTGGTGAGCCAGATGTATGGGGCGGGCGTCGAGAAGGCGCTGGAGGGCGATCATGCCGCGCAATGGCTCAAGGATTTCAGTGACCCCGAAGTGCTGGTCAACCACGACATCCAGTCGGTGCTGCTGGCCCAGCTGATGCAAGCCGGCCATGATGGTTCGGCCTTGCTGGAAGCAGCCCGCGAGGCCTTGGTGGGGGCCATCCACATGGGCATTGCGATTGCCATCGTCGCTGCGCTGGTGGGACTCTGGATGGTGCGCCGGGTGCCGCCTATCCGCTTCGATCAGGACAAGAAGGTCGAGCCGGTGATGTCGGAATGAGCGGCAGCCGGGAGGGCATAACACCAAAGGGACTGCATGCAGTCCTTTTTTCTTGCACCTGGAGATTGCTCTGCTTACTCGGCTTTCTTCACGACCGCATAGCGCGCCAGCGTGCGCTCGCGCGCCTGGGCGTGATCGACGATGGGGCGGGGATAGTTCTGTCCCAGCACCACGCCGGCATCCATGCGTTCATCTGGCGTGGCCGTCCACGGCGCATGGATGCGCTTGTTGGAGAGCTTGGCCAGTTGCGGCAGATAGCGGCGGATGAACTTGCCGTCGGGATCGAATTTCTCCGACTGCGTCACCGGATTGAAGATGCGGAAGTAGGGCTGGGCATCGCAGCCCGAGGAGGAGGCCCACTGCCAGCCGCCGTTGTTGGCGGCGAGGTCGAAGTCATTGAGGTGACGCGCAAAGTAGCGCTCGCCCCAGCGCCAGTCGATGCCCAGGTCCTTGGTCAGGAAGCTGGCCACCACCATGCGCAGGCGGTTGTGCATGTAGCCGCTCTGGTTGATCTGCGCCATGGCGGCATCGACCAGCGGATAGCCGGTGCGGCCCTCGCACCAGGCGGCAAAGAGTGCTTCGGCCTGCGGGCCTTGCTCCCACTGGATGGCGTCGTATTCGGGCTTGAAGGCGTGGCGGGTGACGCGGGGGTGGTGGTGCAGGATCATGAAATAGAAATCGCGCCAGGTCAGTTCCGACAGCCACACCGCCGCGCCCGCCGCTCCTTGTCCGGCATGCATGGCCTGCATGGCCGCCCGCGCCAGGGTGCGGATGGAGATGGTGCCAAAGCGCAGATGCACCGACAGGTAGGACGGTCCCTTCACCGCCGGGAAGTCGCGCGCCGCGCCATAGCTGCCGATGCGGTCGAGGAATTCGTCCAGCAGGCTTTGTGCGCCCGACATGCCGGTGGGAATCTTCAGTTCCTGCAGATTGCTGGGCGCAAAGCCCAGTTGCCTGTGCGAGGGCAGGGCGTGTCCTGCCTTGCCGGGTGGGCTTGCCAGGGCCGTGAGGTACTTCTCGACCGGATAGGGCTTGAGGAAGAAGTCGCCGTCGGCTGCGGCCAGCTTGCTCATCCAGGCATTCTTGTAGGGCGTGAAGACAGAGAAGGGTTTGGCCGATTGCGTCAGCACTTCGTCCTTCTCGAAGATCACCTGGTCCTTGTAGCTCAGCAATTGAGCGCCGCTCTTGGCCAGGGTCTGGGCCACCGCCGCGTCGCGTTCCACGGCAGCGGGTTCGTAGTCGGTGTTGGCATAAACCGCTTGCACGTCCAGCTCGGCGGCTAGCGCCGGGATCTGCGTGACGGCCGACCCGTGCAGCACGATCAGTCCGCCGCCGGCGTGGCGCAGGGCTTCATCGAGCTCGGCCACGCTGGCCAGCAGGAAATCGATGCGGCGATCCTGCGTGACGCCCTCGGCCTTGAGGGCAGCGAGGATGTCGGTGTCGAAGACGAACACGCACCACACTTGCCGGCTCTGCGAAAGCGCGTAGTAGAGCGCAGCGTGGTCGGTCATGCGCAGGTCACGGCGGAACCAGACCAGGGATCTGTCGAATTGAGGCATTGCGATGATGAACGGTGAAGGAGGATAGGATGGAGAGCACCCCAGGATGGCTGCTGGGCAACCGTGTCGTCAGAGATGATAAGAGATTTGAACTGCATCGGCCCGGATGGGAGGGGGGTGACCCAGCTTTGACACAGGATGCGTGCAGGTGGTGCTGGGGCGCGGGAAGGCGGATCCACGATATCCCGCCCGTTCGGATTGAGTAGCGCCGCAGGCGCGTATCGAAGGCGCGCATGGGATGGTGATTCGTCCTTGCGCCTTCGATACGCTGCGCGTGGCGCAGCTACTCAGTCCGAACGGGAGGAGGGGGTGTTCTGGTCCCAAAACGCAAAAGGCCGATTGATTTTCATCAATCGACCTTTTTTGTTTTGCTGCGCACTGAGGCACTCGGTCACGTCCCGCGACCCCGTCCGGCCTTGTAAGGCCGGACTTTCTCGTCCCTCTCGCAAGGCGCGCAGGCGCCTTGCTCGTGGACCCCAAAATACAAAAGGCCGACTGACTTTCGTCAATCGACCTTTTCTATTTTGGTGCCCACGGAGGGACTCGAACCCCCACACCTCGCGGCACATGGACCTGAACCATGCGCGTCTACCAATTCCGCCACGTGGGCTGCGCTGTAAAGCGAAGACCGTGATTATAGACGGTCTGCGGGAACTGTCAACAGCTTTTTTGCTGCAGTGAAGGATTTTTCGTTGCAATACGATGCTCCAAGCGTTCTCACCCCTATTATTGCGGTTAGGTAAATGGCCGCAACTCCGTTACACTAGGCACATCCACCCGCCGGGGCGACTGATACACCGTTGTTTTCCTGTCCCGGCATTGTTAACAATTGCGCGAAACGAAACTTTTGAGCCAATTTCCCTATTCCATTCCCAGCCGGGAAGAAATCCTCGGCATCCTGCGCACTTCGTCCGGCGCGCAAAACGCTGCCGCCCTGGCAGCCGCGCTCGGCGTCAAGCCTGAAGAAATGGATGGCCTGACGCGCCGCCTCAACGCCATGGAGCGTGACGGCCAGATCAAGCCGGATCGCGCAGGTCACTACAAACTGACCCATTCGCCCGACTTCATCCTGGGCCGCGTCTCCAGCCATCGCGATGGCTTCGGTTTCCTGCTGCCCGATGACGGCAGCGATGACCTGTTCCTGCCAGAGAAGGAAATGCAGAAGGTCATGCATGGCGACCGCGTCCAGGCGCGCATCGTCGGCACCGACCGCCGTGGTCGTCCGGAAGGCACCATCGTCGAAGTCGTGGAGCGCGCCAACACCCACGTGATCGGCCGCCTGCTCAATGAAAACGGCGTCTGGATCGTCGCTCCGGAAGACAAGCGCATCGGCCACGACGTGCTGCTGGCCGGTCCCCCGGGCAAGGCCAAGGCGGGGCAGGTGGTCAGCGTGGAGCTGACCGAGCATCCCTCGCGCTACACGCAACCGGTGGGCAAGATCGTCGAGATCCTCGGTGACATCGACGACCCCGGCATGGAAATCGAAATCGCCGTGCGCAAGTACGGCGTGCCGCATGAATTCTCCGAAGCGGCCAAGAAGCTCTCGGCCAAGCTGCCCAGCGAAGTCAAGGCGGCGGACCTGAAGGATCGCGTCGACCTGCGCGATGTGCCGCTGGTCACCATCGATGGTGAAGACGCCCGCGACTTCGACGACGCGGTCTACTGCGAACCCGTCAAGATCGGCCGCACCAAGGGCTATCGCCTGATCGTCGCCATTGCCGACGTGAGCCACTACGTCAAGCCCAATGACGCGCTGGATGTGGATGCGCTGGAGCGCAGCACCTCGGTCTACTTCCCGCGCCGGGTCATCCCGATGCTGCCGGAAAAGCTCTCCAACGGCCTGTGCTCGCTGAACCCGGACGTGGACCGCCTGACCCTGGTGTGCGACGCTGTCATCACCGCCAAGGGCGAGATCAAGGCCTACCAGTTCTATCCCGCCGTGATCCACTCGGCAGCCCGCCTGACCTATACCGAAGTGGCCTCCATCCTGGCCAATACCAAGGGCCCGGAAGCGGCGCGCCGCATCGGCCTGGTGCCGCACCTGACGCACCTCTACGAAGTGTTCCAGGCGCTCTTGACGGCGCGCCAGGCGCGTGGCGCCATCGACTTCGAGACCACCGAGACCTACATCGTCTGCAACGCCGCCGGCAAGATCGAGAAGATCCTGCCACGCACCCGCAACGATGCGCACCGCCTGATCGAGGAATGCATGCTGGCCGCCAACGTCTGCGCGGCCGACCTGCTCAAGCGTCACGATCATCCCGCGCTCTACCGCATCCACGCCGGTCCGACCAAGGAAAAGCTGACGACCTTGCGGACCTTCCTCAAGCAGGTCGGCCTCACGCTCGGCGGTGGTGACACCCCCAGCGCTTCCGACTATGCCGAGCTGATGCCCAAGGTCAAGGCCCGCCCGGATGCGGTGCTGATCCAGACCATGCTGCTGCGCTCCATGCAGCAGGCGGTCTACAGCCCCGACAACATCGGCCACTTCGGCCTGTCCTACGAGTCCTACGCGCACTTCACCAGCCCGATCCGCCGTTATCCCGACCTCTTGACGCACCGCGCCATCAAGGCCGTGCTGCAGGGCAAGCGCTACGAACCCAAGGGGATCGACAGCGGCGCCTTGAATACCTCGATCTCGCCCGCGGCCCGCAAGGCGCAGGCGCAACAGCGCGCCGCTGACAAGGCGGCAGGCAAGAAGCCGCGCGGCGAGAGTGCGCTGGCGATCTGGGAAGCGCTGGGCCTGCACTGCTCGGCCAACGAACGCCGCGCCGACGAGGCTTCGCGTGATGTGGAAGCCTGGCTGAAGTGCTACTTCATCCGCGACAAGCTGGGCGAGGAATTCACCGGCACCATCTCCGGCGTGGCCACCTTTGGCATCTTCGTGCAACTCGATGCGCTCTACATCGAAGGCCTGGTGCACGTCACCGAACTGGGGGCGGACTACTTCCAGTACGACGAAGCGCGCCATGAGCTGCGCGGCGAGCGCACTGGCATCCGTTACCAGTTGACCGACCGCGTCACCGTGCAGGTCAGCCGCGTGGACCTGGATGCGCGCAAGATCGACCTGTCGCTGGTCAACGAACCGGGCATTCGCACCTTGCTCAAGAACGAAGCCAAGCGCGCTGAAAGCGCCGCACGCAGCAAGTCCGCTGGCGGCCGGCAAGCACAGGAGGCCAGCCAGCCCGCCGCCCGCGGCAAGAAGGGCGCAGCCGCCAAGCCGGCCGCCTCGGCCGCCGGCAGCAAGGCCAAGGGCGGCGCCAAGGCCAAGGCCGGCGGAGCCCGCACCAGCACGACCCGGCCCGGTGAGGCCGACCGCAAGCGCGCAGCCTCCAAGGGTTTCGCCAAGGGCAAGAAGAAGCGATGAGCATGTCCCCGGTCGTGCGTGATCGCGTAATGGCGTGACGCGTAGGCCGGGTTTGATGGAACGAGGGGCAGATGCCCCATCAAGCAAGACGAAAGACACAAGCAGGATCTATGAAGAGCAAAATGATTTTCGGCTTCCATGCCGTGACCTCCCGCATCCGCCACGAGGCTTCCTCGGTAGACGAGATCTACGTGGATGCCGAGCGCCGCGACCGTCGCATGCTGGATCTGCTGCATGCGGCCAAGGAAGCCAATGTGCGCATCATCCAGGCCGATGACCAGCGCCTGGCGGCCATGGTCGGCACGCGCCGTCACCAGGGCGTGGTGGCCAAGGCCGCCGCGCTGTCGCTGGCGCGCACGCTCGATGAGCTGCTCGACGCCGTGGTCGGCCCGCCGCTGCTGCTGATCCTCGATGGCATCACCGATCCGCACAACCTGGGCGCCTGCCTGCGCGTGGCCGACGGCGCCGGCGCGCACGCCGTGATCGCTCCCAAGGATCGCGCCGTGGGCTTGAATGCCACGGCCATGAAGGTGTCCAGCGGTGCGTCCGATACCGTGCCCTACATCACCGTCACCAACCTGGCGCGCACCATGCGCGACCTGAAGGAGCGCGGTGTGTGGATCATCGGCACCTCCGATGATGCCGAGAAGGGTCTCTACGAAGGCGACTTCACCGGTCCCACCGCCCTGGTGATGGGCTCCGAAGGCGAGGGCATGCGCCGTCTCACCCGCGAGACTTGCGATGTGCTGGTCAACATCCCCATGTTCGGTTCGGTCGAGAGCTTGAATGTGTCCGTGGCGTCGGGTGTGTGTCTGTACGAGGCGCGACGCCAGCGCTTGCCCAAGTAAGTCCGGTCATCTCCGCATGACAGCATCGCCGGACTGCGTGTCCGGCGATTTTTTTTGTCATCCCACTTTTTCTTTTATTCTTTTTATTCCTTTTATTCTTTTTATATCGTTCAGGGAAGTCATCATGTTCAGCCGACTCAGAGAAGACATCGCCAGCATCCGTGCGCGGGACCCCGCCGCACGCAACAGCTGGGAGGTGCTGACCTGTTATCCCGGCCTGCATGCGCTGATCCTGCATCGCTGGGCCAAGGCCTGCTGGCAGGCGCAACTGAAATGGCTGGGCCGTTTCATCTCGCAACTGGGTCGCATGCTCACCGGCATCGAGATCCATCCGGGCGCCACCATAGGGCGGCGCGTGTTCATCGATCACGGCATGGGCGTGGTGATCGGCGAGACCGCCATCGTGGGGGACGATAGCACCATCTACCAGGGCGTGACGTTGGGCGGCACATCGCTGGTCAAGGGCGCCAAGCGCCATCCTACGCTGGGCCGTGGCGTCATCATCGGCGCCGGCGCCAAGGTGCTGGGCGGCTTTACTGTCGGTGATGGGGCCAAGGTCGGTTCCAATGCCGTGGTGACCAAGGAAGTGCCGGCTGGAACGACAGCGGTGGGTAACCCGGCGCGCATCATCGAACGCAACACCGTCTCGGCAGAGCCTGATCAGGCGGCTGCGCGGCTGTTTGCGGCCTATGGCGTGATGCCCAACGGCGATGATCCGCTGTCGAAGGCCTTGCACGGGCTCATCAACCAGGTGGCGGCGCAGGAGCAGCAGCTCCAGGTGATGCTGGCCGCCTTGCAGGGAGCGGGGATAGGGTGTCGACGCCTGGAAGAGGCCGGACAATTCGACGCCGCGCAGCTGAACCGGCTGGTCGACTGAGGAGGAGGGGCGCAGCCGGTATCAGACCGGCTGCGTGGTTCGTCTTGGCTTTCGCTCAGGCGATCTCGTCGCCGTTCACATCATGCCGGTGCAGCGCGCCATCGGCCGTCAGGCTGATCCAGCCGCCACGCGGCGTTTCCACGTCGTATTCCCAATCCGGCAGGACATAACGCAGTTTCCCGGCCGGCCCTTCGCCCAGGCGATGCAGGGCAGGGCGATGCGTATGGCCGTGGATCAGTGTATCGGTCCCGGTCTGCGCAAAGAGAGTGTCGATGGCGCCAGCGTTGACATCCATGATCGCCATTTCCTTGCTCTGGTTGGCGTCCTGGCTGTTCTTGCGGATGCCCTCGATGATGGCCTTGCGCTGCGCCAGCGGCATGGCCAGGAACTGCTGCTGGTAGGCCGGCTGGCGTACCTGGGCGCGGAAGGCCATGTAGGCATGGTCATCGGTACACTGGGCGTCGCCATGGGCCAGCGTCAGCCTGCGGCCAGCGGCGGTGATGACGTGCGGGTCCTGCAGCAGCGTCAGGCCGGCGGCGTCGGCAAAGGCCTGGCCGACCAGGAAGTCGCGGTTGCCGGCCATCCAGTACAGTTGCACGCCCTGAGCCTGCAGCGCTTTGAGCGCATCGGCAATGAACTGGTTGTAGGGGGTGGCCAGGTCGTCGTCGCCGGCCCAGTATTCGAAGATGTCACCCAGCAGGTACAACTGCTGCGTCTGCGCTGCATGGCTCTGCAGGAAGGCCAGGAAGGCGGCCGTGGTGCGCGGCAGGCTGGCCTGCAAATGGAGGTCGGAAACAAAAAGCGCAACCGTCGGTTGCGCTTTCTGCATGAACTGGAAATCAGTCATGGTCGATGAAGTCAGCGGTCAAGGCCGGGCTCAGACCACTTCTGCCTTCTCGATCACCACGTCTTCCGCCGGCACGTCGGCGAACATGCCGGCGCGGGTGGTCTTCACACCCTTGATCTTGTCGACCACTTCAGTGCCTTCGACGACCTTGCCGAAGACGCAGTAGCCCCAGCCATCCTGGCCCGGGTAGTCCAGGAAGCTGTTGTTCTTGACGTTGATGAAGAACTGCGCCGAGGCCGAGTGCGGAGCGGCGGTGCGGGCCATGGCCAGGGTGTAGGGCTCGTTCTTCAAGCCATTCTTGGCTTCGTTCTCGATCGGCTCGCGGGTTTCCTTCTGCTTCATGCCGGGTTCGAAACCGCCGCCCTGGATCATGAAACCGTCGATGACGCGGTGGAAGATGGTGCCGTTGTAGTGGCCGGCGTTGACGTAGGCCAGGAAGTTTTCAACGGTCTTGGGCGCCTTTTCCGCATCCAGTTCGATCTTGATGGTGCCGTGGTTGGTGGTGAGCAGAACTGCCATGATGAATCCTTTGCTGATGTAGGGGAAATAAAAAACCGGCGGGCGACATGGGCCCGCCTTGTGATACCTCTGGTACCTCTGATGCCTTCGATACCGCCGAGGCCGCCGAGGTCGGTAGCGCCGGCTGGCTTACTTGACCAGGGTGGCCGATTCGATCACCACCGGGGTGCTCGGGACATCGCCGGCGCCGGTGCGCACCTGCTTGATCTTGTCGACTACCTCAGTGCCGGCCACGACCTTGCCGAACACGGCGTAACCCCAACCATCCTGGCCCGGATAATCCAGGAAGCGGTTGTTGGCGACATTGATGAAGAATTGCGCGGTCGCCGAATGCGGGGCCGAGGTGCGCGCCATGGCGATAGTATAAACCTCGTTCTTCAAGCCGTTATTGGCCTCGTTCTTGATCGGCGCATCGGTGGGCTTTTCGCGCAGGTTCTGGTCCATGCCGCCGCCCTGGATCATGAAGCCATTGATGACGCGATGGAAGACGGTGCCGTTGTACTGGCCCTTCTTGACGTACTTGAGGAAGTTCTCCACCGAGACCGGCGCCTTTTCGGGGTTCAGCTCGACGGTGATATCGCCCATGCTGGTCTTGAGCAGCACGCGCGGGGCGTCAGCAGCCAGCGCCGGGACGGCCAGCGCAGTAGACAGGGACAATGCTGCGGCCATGCGCAGCAGGTGACGACGGGAGAGGATCATGCGTTGCCTTCGTAAATGATTTTCCATTGCGAACCTTCACGCACCCAGTATTGGCGCTTGCGGATCGCGTTCTTGCTCTTGCCGACAGCACTTTCCTGGGTGAAAGTGCTGACGATCATGTCTTCCGGTGTGCCCGGGTAGCGGAACAGGCTGACATCGCGCAGTTTGACACTGGTATAGCGCGCGCCGTTCAGGCTCTTCTGCTGGCGACCGAACCAGGTGGCCAGGCTTTCGCCCTGGGCCGAGCGGAATTCGGGGGAATAATACGACAACACCTTCTCGGGGTCGGCGTTTTCCAGCGACTGGCCCCATTGTTCCAGGATGGCCGAGGCGGCGTCGCGCTGGCGCGCCCATTCGTTCTTGTCCACGAACTGCACATGCTGGCTGATCACCACCACCGTCTTGCCGACCTCGGCGGTGGAGTACAGGCTCTGCAGGTCCGGGTTGGCCAGTACCACGCAGCCGTCCGAAGACAGGGGCGGGCGGCTGAAGTTGTCCGAGGGCGTGCCGTGCAGCCAGATGCCATAGCCGCTGCGGCCATTGCGCTTGTCCCATTCGTTCGGATAGGACAGGGGCAGCGCGCCCGTGCCATAGAAATCAGGCAGCTTGGGGCCGGGAATACGGTTGTTGACGTAGTACACGCCAATAGGCGTGCGCTGGTCGCCGGACTTGGACTTGTTGGCGCCGAAGCGGCCCTGGGAAATGTAGAAGTCGGTCTGGAATTTCAGCTCGCCGCCCTGGTTCTCGTAGACGTACATGCGCGAGCGCGTGGTGTCGACCACCAGCACGTTCTTCTGGTCTTCGCCCACTTGCAGCACGGCCTTGGGGATCAGGTTGGGGTCGGGCTTTTCCTGCAGGGAGCGGATGCGCACCATGGCTTCATCGCGCAATTCCTTGAGCTTGTCGGCGGGGCCGTCAGCCATCGCGCCGAAATTGCGCACCGGCCGAGCATGCATCAAGAGCAGGTCGCCACGCACCAGATGGCCCAGTCGGAAGGTCGGGTAGGCCGCCACCAGGGCGTCGGCCTTGGCCTGGGCTTCGCGCAGGCGGTTGGCGCCCAGGTCCTTGTAGATGTCGATCAACAGGGCTTCCGGGTCCGGCTTGGCTACGGGCGCACCGGCCGGGGCGCTCTGGGGCGGAATGGAAGACGAGGAAGCGACGCTGCCCACCGAAGGCAGACCCGCCAGACACAACATCAGCAGGCGTCCCAGCATGCGCGCGGGACGCCCTTGCAAAGCGCTAGCCACCAATTACCCTCCCGATCGTTCCTGTTTGATCAGCCATCGATTGCCCTGTTTTACGAAGATCAGGGTCTTGCGGCTGTCTACCGTTAGTCGATCCGAATTATATATCTGGCGATAACGCACGGTGGCGGTGTTGCCATTGATGCTCACCGTGGCATTGCTGACCTTGACACTGATGCGACCCTTGTCTTCGATACGGGCGCGGCGCTCTTCGGCCCATTCCTTGCGGGAGGCGCCCTTGGGGGTGTCGAAGTCGCTGGCGTAGTGGCCCAGGTAGCCACGCACATCCTTGTCGCTCCAGGCCTTGGCCCAGCCATTCAAGGCAGCCAGCACGGCCGTCTTGTCCTGCTCGGCGCTGGCTTGCTCCTTGGCCTTTTCCTTGTCGGCGCGGGCCTTGTCCGCCTTGGCCTTTTCGGCCGCGGCCAGCTTGTCGGCTTTGGCCTTCTCTGCGGCGGCCAGCTTGTCGGCCTTGGCCTTGTCGGCGGCAGCCTGGGCGGCCTTTTCCTTCTCGGCGCGGGCGGCCTGCTCGCGGGCCAGCTTCTCGGCCTGTTCCTTGTCCTTCTGGGCTAGCAGTTCCTTCTGCTTCTGCTCGGCGGCGGCCTTCTCGGCAGCCGCCTTTTGCGCACGCGCCTGTTCGGCTGCGAGCTGCTCGGCGCGCGCCTTCTCGGCCCGGGCCTTCTCGGCGGCAGCCTTGTCTGCAGCGGCTTTTTCGGCCGCTGCCTTGTCGGCTGCAGCCTTGTCGGCTGCAGCCTTGTCGGCGGCGGCTTTCTCCGCTGCAGCCTTGTCGGCAGCGGCCTTTTCCTTCTCGCTGGTGGCCTTGGAGATGGCGTTCTTCTCGGCCTCGGCCTTGTCGGCAGCGGCCTGCTGGGCCAGCTTTTCGGCTGCCAGGGCCTTGGCGCGCTGCTGCTGTTCGGCGGCGCTGGCTTCGGCCTTGGCCTTGGCTTCGCGCTGGGCGGCCGCTGCCGAGGCCAGGCGCGGCACGGTGCCACCGGTGGTGTTGCCGTTGAGCGAACGCAGCAGCGTCAGCTTGGGTTGCGGCACATTGGCGCCCGGGTCGATCTGCAAGGCCTTGTCATAGGCCTGGCTGGCCAGCTTGGCGTAGACGTCGCCCAGGTTTTCCAGCGCGGTGGCATAGGTCGGGTTGGTGCGCATGGCCATGTCCAGCGCCGCCCGGGCCTTGTCGTACTGGCCATCGGCCGCGTACAGCACGGCCAGGTTGTTGTAGGGCTCGGGCAGGTCAGGGAAATCTTCGGTCAGCTTGGTGAATACCGCGATGGCCTCGGCAGAACGGTTTTGTTCTGCTAAGATCAGGCCCTTCGTGAAACGCAGTTGCGCATCGCGCGGGTGTTTCGCCAGCACGGCATCGGTCTTGGTCAGCGCTTCGGCATATTGTCCGGCCCGCATCAGCTTGTTGATGTCAGACATTTCACTGGCATGCGCGAGGCTGGCGGGCGCCGCGAAGAGGGCGGCCACCAGGCTGGACATCACTGCCGTCTTATGGGCAGTTTTGCTGATCAGATCGCGCAAACCATGAATGGGTGTCTGTTCTTGTGATTCTGGGGCCATGGTTTTATCGATGCTATACTCGAAGAGATTCGAAGAAAGCTGGCATTTTATATCAAACAAGTAAGACCAAAAGAGGTTTGGCGACCGTGACCCGTTCATGTTGCAACTGCTGCTAGAACAATGATCCCCAGGCAGGGGTGTTTCGGCGCGCGGGCTTTCGCGGCGCGAACCCCACGCACAATGCATGAACCAGGCGCCTTCTGCGGCGTCGCCAGATCCATAATCCCATCCCATGAGCGAGCTCAAGATTTACAACACGCTAGCGCGCGATAAGCAGACCTTTTCTCCGATCGAACCCGGCAAGGTACGCTTGTACGTGTGCGGCATGACCGTCTATGACTATTGCCATATTGGCCATGCTCGCGTGCTGGTGGTATTCGACATGGTGCAGCGCTGGCTGCGCGCCTCCGGTTACGAGGTGACCTATGTGCGCAATATCACCGACATCGATGACAAGATCATCAAGCGCGCCGTGGAAAACGGCGAGACCATCGCCCAATTGACCAATCGCTTCATCGATGCCATGAACGAGGATGCCGCCGCCCTGGGCGTGCAGCGTCCCGACCATGAGCCGCGCGCCACCCAATACGTGCCGCAGATGCTGGACCTGATCGGCAAGCTGGAAAAGAACGGCCTGGCCTACAAGGCCAGCGATGGCGACGTCAATTATTCGGTGCGCGATTTCCCTGGCTACGGCAAGCTCTCCGGCAAGTCGCTGGACGACCTGCGCGCCGGCGAGCGCGTCGATGTCAACACCGGCAAGCGCGATCCGCTGGACTTCGTACTCTGGAAAGCGGCCAAGCCGGCGGAACCGGACGAGGCCAAGTGGGATTCGCCCTGGGGCTGTGGCCGTCCGGGCTGGCACATCGAGTGCTCGGCCATGTCCAGCGACCTGCTGGGGGACCACTTCGACATCCACGGCGGCGGCCAGGACCTGCAGTTCCCGCACCACGAAAACGAGATCGCCCAGTCCGAAGGCGCGCACCAGCACACCTTCGTGAACTACTGGATGCACAACGGCTTCGTGCGCATCGACAATGAGAAGATGTCCAAGTCCCTGGGCAATTTCTTCACCATCCGCGATGTGCTCAAGAAGTATGACCCGGAAGTGCTGCGCTTCTTCATCCTGCGCGCCCACTACCGCAGTCCGCTCAATTATTCCGATGCGCACCTGGACGACGCCCGCCAGGCGCTGACCCGCCTGTACACGGCCTTGAAGGACGTGCCGCCGCAAGCCGGCGGCCTGGTGGCCGACGAGGCCCACGCCGTGCGCCTGGCCGATGCGCTCAATGATGACTTCAATACGCCGGTGGCCATCGCGGTGCTGTTCGAACTGGCCAATGAGGTCAACCGCAGCCGTTCACCCGTGCAGGCGCGCCAGTTGAAGGCGCTGGCCGGCATCCTGGGCCTGTTGCAGCGTGAGCCGGGCGAGTACCTCAAGGGCGGCGTGGCGGCTGCGGAGGGCCTGGGCGAAGCCGAGATCGAGGCCTTGATCGCTGCCCGCAAGGCCGCCAAGGCCGGCAAGAACTTTGCCGAAGCCGACCGCATCCGGGCCGAACTGACCGAGGCCGGCATCATCCTGGAAGACAAGCCGGGTGGGCTGACCGAATGGCGGAGAGCGTGATTTGAATACCAACCGAAAAGCCAGCGACGTCGATCCCAGCCTGATCGTGCCGGCCTACTGGGAAGAGGCCAAGGCCGAGCTGATGAAGCGCGACCGCATCATGCGCAAGATCATCCCGCAGTTCGGGGACCTGCAACTGACGGTGCGCGGCGACGCCTTCACCACGCTGGCGCGTTCGGTGATCGGCCAGCAGATCTCGACCAAGGCCGCCAATGCGGTCTGGCAGCGTTTCCTGGAAGCCTGCCCGCGCTGCACACCCGGCCAGGTGATCCGCACCGGTCCGGAAGGGCTGGCCGGCTGCGGCCTGTCCAAGCGCAAGGCCGAATACATCCTCGACCTGGCCGCACACTTCAAGGCCAAGACCGTGCATCCCGACAAATGGGCGGAGATGGAAGACGAAGCCGTCATTGCCGAGATGATCCAGATCCGTGGCATTGGCCGCTGGACAGCCGAGATGTTTTTGATATTTAATCTGCTGCGCCCCAATGTGCTGCCGCTGGATGACCTGGGATTGCTCAAAGGCATCAGCATCAGCTACTTCTCGGGCGAGCCCGTCTCGCGCAGCGATGCGCGGGAAGTCGCCGCGAACTGGGAACCGTGGCGCACCGTGGCGACCTGGTATCTGTGGCGCAGCCTGGACCCGCTGCCCTCCGATTATTGATCCAAGGGGAAGAGGGCGCAGGCACTGCTGGTGTATACTCCCGTCCTCGCAAGAATTGAAGGCAAACCGATACATCCGGGATCATCGCGCCGCAACCCGCACCGGGCCGGCATTTTCACCGATCCTCGCCGCATGATCGGACTTGTTGAAAAGGAACACAATGACTAAATCGACAACGACTTTTCTGGGCTTCGAGCAGGCCATCGCCGAGCTGGACGCCAAGATCGAAGAGTTGCGTTTCGTACAGGACGACTCGGCCGTTGACATCTCCGAAGAGATCGAACGCCTGGTCAAGAAAAGCCAGCAACTGACCAAGGACATCTACGCCAAGCTCACCCCTTGGCAGGTCTCCCAGATCGCCCGCCATCCGCAACGTCCGTACACCATGGACTACGTGCGCGAGATCTTCACCGACTTCCACGAACTGCACGGCGACCGCACCTTTGCCGACGACCAGTCCATCGTCGGCGGTCTGGCCCGCTTCAACGGCCAGGCCTGCATGGTGATCGGCCACCAGAAGGGGCGCGACACCAAGGAACGCGCCATGCGCAACTTCGGCATGCCCAAGCCGGAAGGCTACCGCAAGGCCATGCGCCTGATGAAGGTGGCAGAGAAGTTCGGTTTGCCTATCTTTACCTTTGTCGACACCCCGGGCGCATTCCCCGGCATCGACGCCGAAGAGCGCGGCCAGTCCGAAGCCATCGGCCACAACCTGTACGTGATGGCTGAACTGAAGGTGCCGCTGATCGCCACCATCATCGGTGAAGGCGGTTCCGGCGGCGCGCTGGCCATCGCCGTAGGCGACTCGGTGCTGATGCTGCAATACGCCACCTACTCGGTGATCTCGCCGGAAGGCTGCGCTTCCATCCTGTGGAAGACCGCCGACCGCGCCGCCGACGCGGCCGAAGCCCTGGGCCTGACCGCCCATCGCTTGAAGGCCATCGGCCTGATCGACAAGATCGTCAACGAACCGCTGGGCGGCGCCCATCGTGATCCCAAGCAGATGGCCGGTTTGCTCAAGCGCGCGCTGTCGGATTCGCTGCGCCAGTTCCAGGGCATGAAGACCAAGGACCTGCTGGCCGCACGTCACGAAAAGCTGATGGCCTATGGCAAGTTCAAGGAATTGAATTCGGCGGAATAATCTTCCCCGCTTGCTTTGTCCGCCCAGGCGCCAGCGATTGCTTCGCTGGCGTTTGTCTTTTCCGGCTCTGATTTCTTCCATGTCCGCTCATCCTCGTCACGCTCGCCACACCACCCTTGTCCTCTTGCAGCAGGCGCTGCAGGACAGCCTGTCCGCGAGCGGCTTTGACGCCGCCCACGACACGCTGGCCGTGGCCTACAGCGGCGGGCTCGATTCCACCGTGCTGCTGTGGGTAGCGGCGCAATGGGCGCGTGAGAATGGCGGCACTAGCAGGCTGGCGCCGCTGCATGTGCATCATGGCCTCAGTCCCCATGCCGATGCCTGGCTGGCCCATGCCCAGGCTTGTTGCGCGCAGCTGGGGCTGGTCTTGCAGTCCGAGCGTGTGCAGCTGGAAGGGGTGGCCGACAGCGGCGTCGAAGAAGCGGCGCGGCTGGCCCGCTATGCGGCGCTGGGCCGCCTGTGCCGCCAGCAGGGTGCGCGGGTGCTGCTGACGGCCCATCACCTGGATGACCAGGCCGAGACGGTGCTGTTGCAACTGCTGCGCGGCAGCGGCCTGGCCGGCCTGTCCGGCATGGACCGTTGCAATACCGCCCCGGCCTTGCTGGGCGACGATCGATTGCTGATGGCGCGGCCTTTCCTGGGCGTGACCCGGGCGCAGCTGGAGGCGGTGGCCGATGCGATGTCGCTGAAGTGGATCGAGGACGAGTCCAACAGCGATCCGCGCTATACCCGCAACGCCTTGCGCCATCAGGTCATGCCAGCGCTGGGCCAGGTCTTCCCCGGCTATCAGCAGCGGCTGGCGCGCGCCGCCGGCCATGCCCAGGGCGCGCAGGAACTGCTGCGGGAAGTGGCCGAGCAGGATCTGGCGCACTGCCGTGAGGATGAGCACCTGCGCATGCCGCCTTTGCGCGAGCTCAGCGAACAGCGTTTCCTGAACCTGATGCGCCACTGGTTCGGCCTGCGCGGCATGCGCATGCCTTCGGCAGCGTGGATGCAGGAAATGCGCCATCAACTGCTGCAAGCCGATGTGGAGGCGCAATTGTGCGTCTCCCATCCTGATGGTGAAGTACATCGTTATCGCGAGCGCGTTTTCCTTGCGCCGCGCCGTATGCCGCCCGACGAGGGCGCAGTGGCCACGCTGCGTTGGGACGGTCAGGCGCAATGGCGCTTGCCGGCCTGGTACGGGACGCTGCACTTCGACCGTATCGGCGGCGATGACGCCCGCCCTGGTTTTGATCCCGCCTGGCTGCAGGGACAGTCCCTGCTGGCGTGCGGACGCAGCGGCGGAGAGCGCATCAGGCTGGCGGCCAATCGTCCGGCGCGCAGTCTCAAGCAGCAATACCAGAGTGCGGATGTGCCCGCCTGGGAGCGTCCTTACCTTCCGCTGGTCTGGGCGGGCGAGTCATTGCTCTTTGCGGCGGGGATAGGCATGGATTGCGGGCAGTTTGCGCCGTCCGCTACGGCGCAGCGAATTGCCTTGCGCTGGCAGCCCGATTGAAGGGCTCTGAGACGCACAGCGTGTTCATTCGGGATGCGGCACCGACCGTCGACCTGAGTAGCGGTGTAGCCGCGTATCGAAGGCACGCGCCGTCGGTGAGCCTTCGATACGGCCCTGTAAGGGCCTACTCAGGTCGAACGGTAGGATGTATGTGTCGTAGGTCGTAACGGTCGTGAAGTCATTCGCATGATGCCAGTCATCGATCATCGGAAATGATATAAAAAATATCGCCCCCGGACCTGATGGTGCGGAGGCGATATCCCTGTCATCCCTGACATGGGTGGGCGTTGCACACGCCCGGTCTTGCTCAGTGCCAGCGCTTACTTCTTGGCGCCGTCAGCGGCCGGCTTGGCTTCGGTGCCGGCGGCTTCCTTCTTTTCAGCCTTGGCTTCGCCCTTCTTTTCAGCCTTCTTGTGCTTGGCGTGATGCTTGGCCTTGGGTGCAGTCTCGGTCTTGGCGGCTTCTGCCTTGGCCGGTGCGGCGGCGGTCGCGGCCGCAGCCGCAGCCGGAGCCGCAGGGGTGGCGGGAGCCGCAGCGCCAGTCTGGGCGAACACGGGCAGGGTCAGTGCCGACAGCAGGGAAGCAACGATGATGGTCTTGGTTTTCATGATGGTGTCCTTTCGAAGACGGATGTCTGTAATGTCTGTGACGGTGTCAGTAATGAACCGAATGAATCTGATGAATCAGTAGTACGGTGTGCTGCCGGTCTTACTTGGTCTTGGCGGTGTCGGCGGCCGGCTTGGCGTCAGCGCCTGCGGCTTCCTTCTTTTCTGCCTTCTTCTCGGTCTTGCCTTCAGCCTTGGCTTCCGACTTCTTCTCGGACTTCTTGTGCTTGGCGTGATGTTCGGACTTGGCCTTGGGTGTCGCTTCGGTCTTGCCTGCTTCCGCCTTGGCCGGAGCGGCCGTGGTCGCAGCCGGCGCGGCAGCGGCAGGGGCGGTGGCGCCGCTCTGGGCAAACACCGGCAGGGCCAGCGCGGTCAGCAGGGAAGCGACGATGACGGATTTGGTTTTCATGGCAATTTCCTTTTGAAAGTGGTTATTACGCTCGGCGCTTGATTTTGCGTAATCGCTACATCGTTTCGTTGCGCCTTGCTTCCTATAACGACCCGGCGACGGGAAGGACGACGTCAAAGTGTTTCAATTCATCGTGGATTTGTAAGCATTCGTTGCTGGTGTCGGCGCGACCCGATTTGCCCCGATGTGTGAGGGGCTCAGCAGCGCGCGGGCTGCTTCTCTATAATGGTGGGCTTTCCTGTCTGCCCATCGAGATTCCCATGGATTATCAAACCTGGTTTGCCTTCTTCGCCGCTGCCTGCGTCATCGCCATCTCCCCCGGTTCGGGCGCGGTACTGTCGATGAGCCATGGCCTGAACTACGGCGTGCGCCGCACCAGCGCGACCATCCTCGGGCTGGAGATCGCGCTGGTGGTGATCCTCATCATCGCGGGTGCGGGCGTGGGTTCGCTGCTGGTGGCCTCGGAGACGGCCTTCAATGTCATCAAGGTGGCGGGGGCGCTCTATCTGATCTATCTGGGCTTTTCGCAATGGCGTGCGCGCGTGCCCAGCGAAGAGCAGGGCGAAGCGCTGGACGCGGCCAATGCTTCGGCGCGCGCCCATGCTCGCCAGACCTGGTGGCAGCGTTGCATGACCGGTTTTCTCACCAATGCCACCAATCCCAAGGGCATTGTCTTCATGGTGGCGGTGCTGCCGCAGTTCATCGACCACGATCGCCCGCTGTGGCTGCAACTGCTGGTGCTGGCGGTGACCATGGTGGCGGTGGACCTGGTGGTGATGCACGGCTATGCCTTTGCCGCCAGCCGCCTGCAGCGCTTCTTCCGCAGCCAGAAGGCGATCCGTGCGCAGAACCGCTTCTTCGGCGGCGTGCTCATGCTGGTGGGGGCAGGCCTGTTCTTCTTCAAGCGCACGCAGCACTGAAGTCGCTGCCCAATAAAAAACCCGCAAGCCAGTGACTTGCGGGTTTTTTCTTCCCGGTAGCCGGAAGGGGGATTACTTGTCCTTCTTCAGGCAGGACGACATGAAGGCCTTGCGTTCGTCGCCTTTCTTGCCCGCGGCGTCAGCATTGCACTGCTTCATCTTGTCCTGCTGGGTGGCTGGCTTGGGCGCGTCCTTCTTCAGGCAGGACGACATGAAGGCCTTGCGTTCGTCCCCTTTCTTGCCAGAGGCAGTGGCGTCGGCATTACACTGCTTCATCTTGTTCTGCTGGGCGTTTTCCGCCATGGCGGGGGAAGCCACCAGCAGCGGTGCGGCCAGTGCGAAAGTGGTCATGGCGAAGAGCAGTTTTTTCATTGGATTCTCCCAGGGCTGGTGGATGCGAGATGTCTATTAATTCAGACGAGCGCATTACAGCATGAAAGTTTGCCACTGACTAGCTTAGCGTACGCAGGCCACATCCCCTTCCTGGCAACCCGCCAGTGCCTTGAGCTCATCGGTGCGCTGGCGCGTCTTCTCGGCCAGGCAGGTCTGGCGCACCGTGGCGGCGACCGAGCCGCCGGCGCTGGCGGCGCTTTCGAAGCGGCAGGACAGGTCACGGTATTTCAGCCAGGCCAGTTGTACCTCGCGCAACTCGTTCTGGCGGGCGCGGTCGAGCTTGTCGCGGTAGGCCATGTAGGTGGCGTTGAGGTCGGCGTCGCTCTGGGTCAGGGTCTGCGAGGCGCAGGCATTCATCTCGGCCTGGGTGGCGGCCTTGGTGCAGTCGGCGGCCTGGGCGGCCTGACTGCCCAGGACCAGCAATGCGCCCAGCAGGGACAGGGAACGCAAGAGAGCTTTCATCTTTGGGAACTCCATGGGCGAGGACGAAGCCGCAGCGGGACCGCGTACCGTACTTCGTCGGGATAAAATCACATTTTGCGTGTCTTAGAAGAACGCGCAAGGCTGAGGTTCTCGGTCATTTGCAACAAGCCGTATCCGGCATGAGCCGAAAAAGGAGAGGTAGCGATGGGATTGAGCTGGTTGTCTGCCATCAAGTTGATTCCCTGGGGCGATGTGGTCCAGGCCACGCCGGGCATCGTCAGGGGCGCGCGCGAACTGTGGTCGCGCACCCGCAAGGCCAACACGGCGGCCCAGGCCCCGCAGGTCGCGCCTGCCGCCACCGATGCCGAACGGCTGGCCCAGCGTATCGGCCAGCTCGAGGCTGAGCAGCTGGAAGCCACCCAGCTCATCAACACCCTGGCCGAGCAGAACGCGCAACTGGTGGCTACCGTCGATGGCATGCGCCGCCGCCTGCGCATGCAGACGGCCTTCTGCGTGCTGCTGGCGGTGGGGCTGGCGGCGCTGTGGTGGCGCTAATGCATCCTGGACATCCTGGGGTGTCCTGAAGCGGCCTTGCTGATGTCGAGGCCGCCTTTTTCCATTCCATCACCTTACTTTCCGCATGTTCCAACAAGCACTGCGCATGACCTGGCGCGACTGGCGCACAGGTGAACTCCGTTTCCTGCTGATCGCGTTGATCGTGGCAGTGGCCTCGCTGTCCTCGGTCGGTTTCTTCGTCGATCGCATGCGCGCCGGCATGACCCGCGACGCCCACCAGTTGCTGGGCGCCGACCTGCTGGTGGCGGCAGACCAGCCCTTGCCGCCGCAATGGATGCAGCGGGCCGCCGCGCAGGGCCTGCAGCAGGCGCAGACCCAGGTCTTCCCGAGCATGGCGCAGGCCGGGGAGGGCGATGCGGCGCGCGCGGTGCTCGCGTCCATCAAGGCGGTCACGGCGGGCTATCCGCTGCGCGGCCAGCTCAGGCTGCAAACGGCGTCGGGCGCTGACCGTCCGGCTGAGGGCATCCCCCAGCCAGGCACGGTCTGGGTAGATCCGCAAATCCTCTCGCAACTGGATGTACGGGTGGGCGATACCCTCAAGCTCGGTGACCTGCCCCTGAAGATCGCGGCAGTCATCGCCGTAGAGCCGGATCGCGGCAGCGCCTTCGTCAACTTCGCCCCCCGCGTGATGCTGGGCGAGGCCGACCTGGCCGCCACCCATCTGGTGCAGGTCGGCTCGCGCGTGACCTATCGCCTGCTTCTCGCCGGGCCGGCGCCAGTCGTCAAGCAATTCCAGCAAGAGCTGGAACGGCAGATCGAGGCCGACAAGCTGCGCGGCGTACGCCTGGAATCGCTGGAAAACGGCCGCCCCGAGATGCGCGCCACGCTGGACCGCGCCGAGCAGTTCCTGTCCCTGGTGGGCCTGCTGTCGGCCATGCTGGCCGCGCTGGCCGTGGCGATGGCGGCGCGCCGCTTCATGCTGCGCCACCTGGACGCCTGCGCCATGCTGCGCTGTTTTGGCCTCACGCAGGCGCAGGTGACGCGGCTGTACCTGGGCGAATTCATGCTGGTCGGACTGGCGGCCAGCGTGCTGGGCATGCTCATCGGCTACGCCGCCCATTTCGCGCTGCTGCAATGGCTGGGCAATTTCATGCCGACCGCCTTGCCGCCTGCCGGCTGGCAGCCGGCCGTGCAGGGCGTGGCGGCCGGCCTGTTGCTGCTGCTGGGGTTTGCCCTGCCGCCCATCCTGCAATTGCGCAACGTGCCGCACAACCGCGTGATCCGCCGCGACCAGCTCACCCCGCAACCCTTGACGGTGGCCACCTACGGGCTGGGTACCCTGGTGTTCTCCGGCTTGCTGCTGTGGCAGGCGGGTGACCTGAAGCTGGGCCTGCTGACCATCGCCGGTTTCCTGGGCGGCTTTGGCCTGTTTGCGCTGGTGGCGTGGCTGTGCCTGCGGGCACTGCGCTCGCTGCGCGGCCTGGTGGATCGGCAGAGCTGGCGCTTTGCCATCGACGGCCTGCAACGCCGTCCTGCCGCTGCCGTGATGCAGGTGGTGGCGCTGGGACTGGGCCTCATGGCGCTGCTGTTGCTGACGGTCATTCGCGGCGATCTGGTGGGCGCCTGGCGTCAGGCCACGCCCGCCGATGCCCCCAACCGCTTCATCATCAACATCCAGCCCGACCAGCGCCAGGCCGTGGAACAGCTGCTGCGCCAGGGCGGGGTGGGAGATGTCGCGCTGTATCCGATGATCCGTGGCCGACTGGTGCAGATCAACGGGCGCGCCATCAGCGCCGCCGACTATGCCGAGGATCGCGCCAAGCGCCTGGTGGACCGTGAATTCAATCTCTCGACCCTGCGCGAGATCCCGCCCGGCAATGGCATCGTGGCGGGGCGCTGGTACGACGACCGCCAGCCGGAAGCCTCGGTCGAACGCGGTCTGGCCCAGACGCTGGGGATCAAGCTGGGTGACCGCCTGCAATTCGACATCGCCGGGCAACTGGTGGAAGCTCCGGTGACCAGCCTGCGCAAGCTGGAATGGGGCTCGCTGCGGGTGAATTTCTTCGTCATCCTCAACCCCACGCTGATGCGCGACACGCCGCAGAGCTGGATCACCGCCGTCCATCTGAACCCGCAGCAGGAAGCACTGGGCAACACCCTCACGCGTGACTATCCCAACCTCACCGTGGTCGATATCGGCAGCGTGCTGCGCCAGATCCAGGACGTGGTGGGGCAGGTGATCTCGGCGGTGGAATTCCTGTTCCTCTTCACGCTCTGCTCCGGCGTGCTGGTGCTGTATGCGGCGCTGGCGGGTTCGCAGGACGAGCGGGTGCGCGAGGCCGGACTGTTGCGCGCGCTCGGCGCCACCCGCGTGGAGCTGGCGCGCGCCCAGCGTATCGAGGTACTGCTGGTGGGCGCCTTGGCGGGGTTGCTGGCGGCCAGCGGTGCGGCCGCCATTGGCTGGGCGCTGGCGCACTATGTCTTCAATTTCGACTGGAGCTTCAGCCCGCTGGTATGGCTGGCCGGCATGAGCCTGGGTGCGGCCTGCTCGGCCCTGGGCGGTTGGGCCGGACTGCGCCATGTGCTGCGCCGTCCACCCTTGCAGACCCTGCGCGAGGGCTGATACGCGCCAGGTCAAATCGCCTGCATATCGCCGCCGGGCGGCCCGCCGTGGGCTGGCCGGCTGCGGTATCATGACGCTCTTATGCAAATCGAAGACCCCAACCAACCCACCACCTTCGAACTCATCGGCGGCGCGGAGAAACTGCGCGAGATGGTCGATCGTTTCTATGACCTGATGGACCTGGAGCCGGAGTTCGCCGGCATCCGCGCCCTGCATCCGCCCTCGCTGGAGGGTTCGCGCGAGAAGACCTACATGTTCCTCTCCGGCTGGACCGGCGGTCCCAGCCTGTACATGGAGAAGTTCGGCCATCCGCGCCTGCGGGCGCGCCACCTGCCTTTCCCCATCGGCATTTCCGAGCGTGACCAGTGGCTGCGCTGCATGACCTGGGCCATGCAGGACGTGGGCCTGCCGGAAGACCTGATGAAACGCCTGCTGGCAGCGCTCTACCAGACCGCTGACTGGATGCGCAACAAGCCCGAGTAAGCTCCCCATGAACACATTCGAGATGATCCTGGCCGGCCTGGTGGTGGCCGGCATCGTGCTGCAGGTGCTGGTGCTGTTGCGTTCGGGACAGCGCGAGGAGGTCGGCGCCGAGGTCGAAGAGATGCTGGCGCACATGCAGCAGGTCCTGCAGCGCCACCAGCAGGATATCGGCGAGCGCATCGAGCGCGAGCTGCGCAGCCAGGTCCAGGCCAGCGCGCAGAGCACGCGCCAGGAGCTGGGCGCCAGCTTCGCGCAGCTGCAACAGACGCTGGCGACCCAGATGGCCAGCGTGGCCAGCCTGCAGAACCAGCAGATCGATGGCTTTGCCCAGCAACTGGTCAAGCTCAACGAGACCAATGCCCAGCAGCTGGACAGCATGCGTCAGTCCATCACGCTGCAGGCCCAGGTCAGCCGTGAGGAGCAGGCGGTCTCGCTCAAGCGCTTTGGCGATACCCTGAACCAGCAACTGTCGGCCCTGACCGAGTCCAACGCCCAGCGCATGGGCGAAGTGCGGGCCACGCTGGAAGCCAAGATCAAGGACCTGCAGACCGACAACGCGCAAAAGCTCGACGAGATGCGCAAGACCGTCGATGAGAAGCTGCACGCCACGCTGGAGCAACGTCTGGGCGAATCCTTCAAGCTGGTGTCGGACCGCCTGGACAAGGTCCACCAGGGACTGGGCGAGATGCAGCAACTGGCCACCGGCGTGGGCGATCTCAAGCGCGTGCTGACCAATGTGAAGACCCGTGGCACCTGGGGCGAAGTCCAGCTGGAAATCCTGTTGGAGCAGATGCTCACTCCCGAGCAGTACGGCAAGAACGTCGAGACCGTGCGCGGCAGCGGCGAGCGGGTCGAATTCGCTATCCGCCTGCCGGGCGCGAAGGAAGAGGGCGAGCCGGTGTGGATGCCGATCGACGCCAAATTCCCCAAGGAACAGTACGAACGCCTGGTCGAGGCCGCCGAGCGTGCCGACGCCGATGGCGTGGCCGCCGCCGGCAAGGAGCTCGAGCGCGCCGTGCGCACCGAGGCCAGGACGATTGCCGAGAAATACCTGTCGCCGCCGCTGACGACCGATTTCGCCATCCTCTTCCTGCCTACCGAAGGACTGTATGCCGAGGTGATGCGCAGGCCGGGCCTGTCCGACGATCTGCAGCGCAGCTGCCGGGTCACGATTGCCGGGCCGTCGACCTTGTCGGCGCTGCTCAACAGCTTGCAGATGGGTTTCCGCACCCTGGCGCTGGAAAAGCGTTCTTCGGAAGTGTGGCAGGTGCTGGGCGCGGTCAAGACCGAGTTCGGCAAGTTCGGCGAAGTGCTGGCCTCCACCAAGACCGCGCTGGAACGCGCCGCCCGCAACATCGACCAGGCCGAGACCCGGACCCGCCAGATGACCCGCAAGCTCAAGTCGGTGGAAGCCTTGCCGGCAGACGCTGCGCAGAAGCTGCTGGGGGCGGCGGAGCCAGAGCTGGGCGAGTCGGACGAGGCGCTGTGAGCGCGATGCAATCGCAGCACGGAAAATTGAACCCGTCCGTCCTTGAGGTGCTGGCCTTCTGAACCTCCCCGTTCGGACTGAGTCGCTGCGCGAGCAGCGTATTGCAGGTGCGCTACCGCTGGTGCGCCCTTCGATACGACGCGATGCGTCTACTCAGGGAGAACGGGGTGGAAGGTGTACGACGATCAGCGGGATGCAATCGCAGCAAGAACGCACGAACCACGCACTTCTCCGTTCCAAGTTTCTGGCGTTTTGAACCTCCCCGTTCGGACTGAGTAGCTGCGCGAGCAGCGTATCGAAGGCGCGCTACCAGTGGTGCGCCCTTCGATACGACGCGATGCGTCTACTCAGGGAGAACGGGGTGGGAGAGGTGCGTCGATCCGGCTGAACTGATTTACACCAGTCCGTCGAACAAGACCACCGCCACTTCTTCGCCCGCAGCCACATCGCCGCGATCATGCTCCAGTTCGATGATGCAATTGGCGTCCGACATGGATCGCAGGATGCCCGAGCCTTGCATGCCGGTCAGCCGCACACTCCAGTTCCCACTGTCATCAGGCGCCAGGATGCCGCGCTGGTATTCGGTGCGCCCGGCCTTCTTGCGGATCGCCGTAGCGGTCTTCACACGCAGGCGTGGCAAGGGTTTGGCTTCGGCCCCGGCCAGGCGCAGCAGGGCGTCCCGCACGAAGAAGGAAAAGCTCACCGTCACCGCCACCGGATTGCCCGGCAGGCCAAACAGGTAGGCCTCCCGCCCGCGCGAACGGATGCGGCCAAAGGCCAGCGGACGGCCAGGACGCATGGCGATCTTCCAGAAGGCCATCTCGCCCAGGCTGGCCATGATCTGCTTGGTATAGTCGGCCGCCCCGACTGACACGCCCCCCGAAGTGATGACTGCATCGGCCTCTTCACAGGCGCTGCGGAAAGCCGCTTCCAGCGCCGCCGGATCGTCCGGCACCACGCCCATGTCGAGCACCTCGCAGCCCAGGCGCGTGAGCATGCCGTGCAGGGTGTAGCGGTTGGAGTCGTAGACGCAGCCCTCATCGAGCGGCTCGCCCACCGAACGCAATTCGTCACCGGTGGAGAAGAAGGCCACGCGCAGGCGGCGCTGCACCGGCGCCTCGGCCAGGCCCAGCGAGGCCAGCAGGCCGATGTCGGAAGGCCGCAGGATGCGCCCGCGCGGCAGCGCCACGCTGCCTAACGCCAGGTCTTCGCCACGCAGACGGCGGTTGTCGCCGGCACGTACGCGGCCGGGTGGCACGGTGACCGCGCTCTGGTCGGCATCCACCGTCAATTCCTGCGGGATGACCGTATCGCATCCTGCGGGCATGGGAGCACCGGTCATGATGCGCACGCATTGACCAGGCCCGACCTGGCCCGTGAAGCGGTCCCCGGCATGGACTTCGCCGATGATCTGCAGACGCAGTTCGCGGCCCTCGGCCAGGTCTTCGCCGCGCAGCGCATAGCCATCCATGGCCGAGTTGTCATGCGCGGGGACATCGATGCGCGAGACGATGTCTTGCGCCAGCACACGCGAGAGAGCGCTGCGGATAGGCAGTTTTTCGACCGCCTCGATGGGGTGGATGAACTCGCGGATCACCGCCTGGGCGCGCTCCACGGTCATGGCGTGCGGGTCATAGCCGCTGATGCAGCTGACGATATCGTTCAGGGAAGGAAGGGTCATTGTTCTTCTTCGAGCCGTTGCAGTTCCAGCCCGGTATTGATGTTGCAGAAGGCGCGCTCGTCGGGAAACTCGACTTCCACGCAGGCCAGCGTAGCGAACCAGTGGTCCATCTTGCGCTCGCCGGCGGCCAGGAAAGCTTGCAGCGAGGCTTGCGTGGACCGGCGTAGCAGGGAGCAGACAGGATGGCGCTGCCGGCCATGCGCGCCATCGGTCAGCGCCACGGCGGCGTCGGCCTTGGCCTCGGCCAGGGCAGTGGCCAGCCGGGCCACCATGTCATAGGGAATCAGCGGCGAGTCGCAGGGCGTACTGGCCAGGAAATCGGTGGTGCAATGGACCAGCCCGCTGTGCAGGCCGGCTAGCGGGCCGGGGAAGCCTTCCTCCAGGTCATGCCAGACCGGATAGCCGAAGCGGGCATACTCCAGCTGGGAACGGTTGGCGTTGATGGCCAGCGTGCCGACCTGGGGCGCCAGCCTTTCCAGTACATGCTGCACCAGCGGCTTGCCATGCAGCAATTGCAGGCCCTTGTCGACGCCGCCCATGCGCGTGCCACGGCCGCCGGCCAAGACCAGGCCGGTGATGTGGCTGGTGCAGAGCAGGGAGCTGGTCGTGGCGGCGGAGCGCATGATCGGCCCCGGCTCAGCCGCCAATATAGGACATCTCGACCTTGCGCAGCGGCGCTTCCCGCAGGGCGCTGCGCAATTCGGAATAACGATCGCCACGCTGGCCCCACAGTGCCGCGATGGCTCCGGCGATCTCGGCATCGCTGCCGCCGCTGCGCACGATGCTGCGCAAGTCGTGGCCTTCGCTGGCGAAGAGGCAGGTGTAGACACGGCCCTCGGTGGACAGGCGCGCGCGCGAGCAATCCTGGCAGAAGGCCTGGGTCACGCTGGAGATGACGCCGATCTCGCCGCTGCCATCGACATAGCGCCAGCGTTCGGCGGTTTCCCCGGTGTAGTTGGGATCGGCCACTTCCAGCGGCATCTCGGTGGCGATCAGTCGCACCACCTCGGCCGAGGGCAAGACCTCATCCATGCGCCAGCCGTTGGAGGAACCCACGTCCATGTATTCGATGAAGCGCAGGATGGCCGGCGTGCCCTTGAAATAGCGCGCCATGGGGAGGATCTGGTCGTCGTTGACACCTTTCTTGACCACCATGTTGATCTTCACCGGACCCAGGCCGGCGGCGTGGGCGGCGTCGATGCCCTCCAGCACGCGCGCCACCGGAAAATCGACGTCGTTCATGCGACGGAAACCCTCGTCATCGAGCGAATCCAGCGATACCGTCACGCGCTTGAGCCCGGCGTCCTTGAGCGCCTGGGCCTTTTGCTTCAACAGGGTGCCGTTGGTGGTCAGGGTGAGATCGACCGGCTCGTCCTCAGGCGTGCGCAGGGCCGCCAGCATGCCGATCAGGGTCTCGATGTTCTTGCGCAGCAGGGGTTCGCCGCCGGTCAGGCGGATCTTGCGCACGCCGTGGGCGACGAACTGGGCGGCTACGCGGGTCAGTTCCTCGAAGGTCAGCAGGTCCGAATGCGGCAGGAACTGGTACTGCTTGTCGAACACATCCTTGGGCATGCAATAGACGCAACGGAAATTGCAGCGGTCGGTGACCGAGATGCGCAGATCATGCAGCGGCCGGCCCAGGCTGTCGCTGAGCCAGCCGGTAGGTTGCACTGCCATCGGCGCAAGCCGTCCTGCCTCGCTGGCGGGGAAGGCTTGCCGGTAATCGACGATGGGAATGACGCGCTGGTTCATGCTGGCTGGCGGTAACAGGTGTGTAACGATAGCACGGCTGGCGATCCGGCGTAGATGCACGATCATGCATATTTTCCGACGCCTAGGCGATCAGTGCTGCGCAACCCCAGCACCGGCGCGGCCCAGGCAGGATGGGCGCAGAAAGAGGGCTTGCACTGTATCGCGCGGGTCGCCGGTCAACTGTCACCAAATAGGGGCTGGATTGCCGATGGCAAGACGGGCGACCTATGAGGCTGGCAAAGAAAAAGGGAGCCGAAGCTCCCTTTTTCCCGGACCATCAGGCGCTTGCCTGGTCGATCAACGACGCGTTTCCACTTGCACCAGCGGCTCGGTCGACTGCGGCGGCAGCGGCTTGCGCTCGCGTGGCACGCGTGGCGCCGGCACGAAGGCCGCTGCGGCTTCCTGGGCGGCACGCAGCTTGACCGGATCGGTGGTGGCCAGGGTCAGGCCGGCCTGCGACAGCATCTGCTGCAGCGAGTCCCACTGGGCGCCATTGCCGGCGGCTTGCGCCGGGGCAGGGGCGGCTTGCGGCGCGGGCGCTGCTGGTGCTGCTGGTGCAGCAGGTGCCGAGGCAACCACCGGCGCTGCTTCCACAGCGTCCAGCAGGCTGATCTGCTGCTGCACCACCGGAGCGGGCGCTGCAACAGGCTCGGCGGCCACCACTGGGACCACTTCCACTGGCGCTTCCGAAGCTGCCGGAGCCTGCGCGGGCGCCTGCACAGCTGCCTCTACCGGCGCCGGTGCGAAGCTGGCGTCGATGGACGGGGCAACCGGCTCGATGGCGGGCTGGTGCGAGAAGACGGCTTCGGTCGCTTCGGCAGCTGCAGCGGCCACGGCTTCCACCGAGTTGACGCCGCTTTCTACCTTTGCTGCGCTCTCTGCAACAGGGGCATCCTCTGCGGCCGGTACCGGCGATGCGGCAAAGGAGGCCTGCGCCACGGCAGCCTGCGCCGAGGCGGCAGCGGCGTCAGCCACGGGCACGAAGGCCGGGATGGCCGCTTCAGCGCCTTCGGCGGTTTCAGCGGCATCGCCTTCAGCGCTGTCGCCGGCTTCAGCGTTGTCGATCAGGTTGCCGTTCTCGTCGCGTTCACGGCGATGACGGTTGCGACCGCCGCGACGGCGGCGGCGACGCGGTTCGGTTGCGCCTTCGGCGGTTTCAGCGCCTTCGCCAGCTTCGCCAGCCTCGACCTGGGCGGCCTCGACTTGCGTGGCGGCCTCATCGCTGGCGATGACGGCAGTGCCAGCGGCCACGGCTACACCGGCAGTGCCGGCAGCCAGAGCGGCTTCCAGCGGCAGGCCTTCCTCGGACTTGGCTTCCTTGCGTTCGCCACGTGGGGCGCGGGGCGCACGCGGTTCACGGCCTTCGCGGGGCTCGCGGCCTTCGCGGCCTTCACGTGGTTCACGGGCTTCGCGAGGCTCGTTACGGCGGGTTTCCTTTACTTCCTGGCCGTCACGGGCCTGGGCCTGCAGTTCGCGCGGTTCACGGGGCTCGCGGCCTTCCTTGGGTTCGCGCGGCGGACGCGGTGCGCGCACCTGCTTGCCTTCGGCGGCGTCGCCGGCCTTCAGTTCGGCAGCCGCCGGATTGCGGCCATTGCGCTGTTCGCCGTTGCGTTCTGCGCGCTCGCCACGTTCAGCACGGTCGCCACGCTCGTTGCGGTTGCGGTTACGGCCATTGCGATCGCCGCCACGGCCATTGCGCTCGCCCTCGCGCTTGGCGGGAGCCTTGGCTTCCACCGGAGCGGGGGCAGCCACCGGCGCGACCGGCTTCTTGCGGAAGAAGCTGAAGATCTTGCCCAGCAGGCCCGATTCCGGCGCCAGCGTCGGCGGCGGCACGGGGGCAGCCACCGGTTCGGGGGCCTTGCGCTCGACGATGGGGGCCGGCTGGTCCGGAGTGATGCCCTTGACCACGGCTTCCTGGCGCGGACGCACGTCTTCCTTCTGGCGCTTGCTGTAGCCGATGTCGGTATCGGCCTGCTCGGCCATGGTATAGCTGGCTTGGGCGTCGTCCAGGCGCGGATCGTCGTGCTTGATCCGTTCCATCTTGTAGTGCGGGGTTTCCAGGTGCTTGTTGGGGATCATGATGACCGTGACGCGATGGCGCGTCTCGATCTTCAGGATTTCGCCACGCTTCTCGTTCAACAGGAAGGCGGCCACGTCTACCGGCGCCTGCACGTGGATGGCGGCCGAATTTTCCTTCATGGCCTCTTCCTGGATGATGCGCAGCACCTGCAGGGCGGAGGATTCGGTATCGCGGATGTGGCCGGTGCCGTTGCAGCGCGGGCAGGTCACGTGGCTGCCTTCGGAGAGCGACGGACGCAGGCGCTGGCGCGACAGTTCCATCAGGCCAAAGCGCGAGATCTTGCCCATCTGAACGCGGGCGCGGTCGTGGTGCAGGGCGTCCTTGAGACGGCCTTCCACTTCGCGCTGGTTCTTGGAATTCTCCATGTCGATGAAGTCGATCACGATCAGGCCGCCCAGGTCGCGCAGGCGCAACTGGCGGGCCACTTCATCAGCCGCTTCGAGGTTGGTGTTGAAGGCGGTGGTCTCGATGTCGCTGCCACGGGTGGCGCGCGCCGAGTTCACGTCCACCGACACCAGCGCTTCGGTGTGGTCGATCACGATGGCGCCGCCGGAAGGCAGCGGGACCGTACGCGAGTAGGCGGTCTCGATCTGGTGTTCGATCTGGAAGCGGGAGAACAGCGGCACGTCGTCGCGGTAGCGCTTGACGCGGTGGACCATGTCCGGCATCACGTGGGCCATGAACTGCTGGGCCTGGTCGTGGATGTCGTCGGTGTCGATGAGGATTTCGCCGATGTCGGGCTGGAAGTAGTCGCGGATGGCGCGGATGACCAGCGACGACTCCTGGTAGATCAGGAAGGCGCCCGAGGCGGACTGGCCGGCGCCTTCGATGGCGCGCCACAGTTGCATCAGGTAGTTCAGGTCCCACTGCAGTTCATCGACGTTGCGGCCGATGCCGGCGGTGCGGGCGATGACGGACATGCCATTGGGCAGGTCCAGCTTGTCCATGGTCTCGCGCAGTTCCTGGCGGTCTTCGCCTTCGACACGGCGGGAGACGCCGCCGCCGCGCGGGTTGTTGGGCATGAGCACCAGGTAGCGGCCAGCCAGGGAGATGAACGAGGTCAGGGCGGCGCCCTTGTTGCCGCGTTCTTCCTTCTCGACCTGGACGATGATTTCTTGGCCTTCGCGCAGCGCTTCCTTGATGCTGGCGTTACGGACGTCGATGCCTTCCTTGAAGTAGGAACGGGCCACTTCCTTGAAGGGCAGGAAGCCGTGGCGTTCTTCGCCGTAGTTGACGAAGCAGGCTTCCAGCGAGGGCTCGATGCGGGTGATGACGCCCTTGTAGATGTTGGACTTGCGCTGTTCGCGTCCGGTCGTTTCGATGTCGATGTCGATCAGCTTCTGACCGTCAACGATCGCTACGCGCAGTTCTTCCTGCTGCGTTGCGTTGAACAACATACGTTTCATGTTTTCACTCCGGGACCCGTAGGTCCTTCAAATGGCCCGTCCGTATGTGGTAGCGGGCCAAAAGTACAGGGGATGTACGCGGGAACGAAGTGATCGGGGAGGGAATTGCCTTGATTGTGTGAGTGCGCCTTAGCGGGCGCTCCAGCACAAAGGGGCGCGGATGCGGTGGACCGGAACGCCGGGCAGCGCCGTATCCGCGCCGCGCGCTCCGCCATAGGCGGTCGCGCAGGCAACTGCGGACGGTAAGCTGGTCTGTGAAGCCAAACGTAACATATCAATAGGGTTGGCGACGGCGATCGGGTTTCACTGCATCAACCGGCAAGCTTCGCGACGCCTCGGCCTGAATTGCGGCATGGCCCGTGCGATGCGCTGCAAGAGGGGAGGCGGATGAGCCTGCCGCTGTTGCGCTGCTGGTCGCCGGTGGGCTGTGCGCTGCTGTCCTGGGCCGGAACGCCGGATGCGAGTCTTGCCAGACTTTTATCCTGATGATCCAAACAATTCTATTCCGCTTCCAAGTGCGTTATCCGATTGCAACTGCGGTGCAAACTGGACTCGCGCAGGGAAGATGCGTACTCGTTTCGAGGCCTTTATGTGGACCAGGCAAGCGGCATGATCGGCTGTATTGTCAACCGTTGCAGCGCTTTTGAAGCGTCTGCGATGCCGCGCGTCGTGGTTTTCGGGGCCCCCTCCGTCTATTTTGCAAATGAGCGAGGCTGACGAAGTCTCCTCTTGTGTAGAATGTTCCTTTTTATTCTACTGACGCTGCTTTTTTGTTCAGCGTCGATCGATTATATATTCAAAATGAAGGACTTAGCGAGATTTTCTAGGGGGGCTTCTGAAAGCGCCAAAGCGGCGCCGGCCTCCCGGAACGCAACAGCCTCGCAGAGCGTCCCTCAGGTGCAGTTGCTGACCATTTCCGACGAAGAGGCGGGCCAGCGGATTGACAATTTCCTGCTGCGGGTCTGCAAAGGTGTTCCGAAAAGCCATATCTATCGTGTCCTGCGCTCGGGCGAGGTGCGCGTCAACAAGGGCCGCATCGACCAGACCTATCGGCTGGCCGAAGGCGACGTGGTGCGCGTGCCGCCAATACGAGTTGCAGAGAAGCAAGAGACGGTGGTGCCGGGGGCGGAATTCCGTATCCTTCTGGAAGACAGCCACCTGCTGGTCATCGACAAGCCGGCCGGCGTGGCCGTGCACGGGGGCTCCGGGGTGAGCTACGGCGTCATCGAGCAGTTGCGCGCCGCCCGTCCGCAGGCCAAGTTCCTGGAATTGGTGCACCGGCTGGACCGCGACACTTCCGGCGTCCTGTTGATCGCCAAGAAACGCTCGGCCCTGACCAATCTGCATGACCAGATGCGCGAGGGCACGACCGACAAGCGCTACTTCACCCTGGTGCAGGGCGACTGGAAGAATGCCCGCCAGCATGTGAAGCTGCCGCTGTTCAAGTACAGCACGCCCGACGGCGAGCGTCGCGTGCGGGTGCAGGCCGATGGCCAGCCTTCGCATACGGTGTTTTCGCTGTTGCGCCGTTTCGGCGACTTCGCCTTGCTGGAAGCCGAACTCAAGACCGGTCGCACCCACCAGATCCGAGTGCACCTGTCTTCCAGCGGTTTTCCCATCGTCGGCGACGACAAGTATGGCGATTTCGCCCTCAACAAGGCCCTGCAGAAGGCCGATGGCCGCCGCATTGCCTTCAAGCGCATGTTCCTGCATGCCTGGCGCATCAGCTTCAGGCATCCGGAGTCGGGCGACACCGTCACCCTCAAGGCCGGCCTGCCGCAGGAATGCGCCAGCTTCCTGCGCAGCCTGGAAGGCGGCGAGGAGGGCGAGCTGTTGCCCTACGGCATGCTGGCTTGCGCGGAGGGCTGAAGGACAGTACACGTAGTTGGCCGGGATATGATACTTTCTGCCCGGCATTGACAGAATCGCATGCTCGTTCGCCAGGGTGGATCTGGCGACGGGCGGGCAAGCAAAGAGCATCTCAACCATGGCAAGAAAGCAATTCGACCTGATCGTCTTCGACTGGGACGGCACCCTGATGGACAGCACCTCCACCATCGTGCGCTGCATCCAGGCGGCCGCGCGCGACCTGGGCTTGCCCATTCCCGACAAGAGCGCGGCTTCCTACGTGATCGGGTTGGGCTTGCAGGATGCGATGCAGGCCGCCATCCCGGATGTGGACCCGAAGTATTACCCGCGCATCGTCGAGCGTTATCGTCATCACTACCTGGGCCAGGACAAGGACCTCACCCTCTTCGAGGGCGTGCCCGAGATGCTGGCCGACCTGTCGCAGCAGGGTTATTTCCTGGCGGTGGCCACTGGCAAGAGCCGGGTCGGGCTGAACCGGGCGATGAACACGACCGGGCTGTTGTCGATGTTCGATGCCAGCCGTTGCGCCGATGAAACCTTTTCCAAGCCGCATCCGGCCATGCTGCAGGAACTGACCCGTGAGCTGGGCCAGGACATGCATCGCACGCTGATGATCGGCGATACCACGCACGACCTGCAGATGGCCATCAATGCCGGCGCGGCCGGGGTGGCGGTCGAATTCGGCGCGCATCCGCCGCAACAGTTGCAGACCCTTTCGCCGCTGTACTCGGCGCGCTCCATCCGCGAGCTGCACCAGTGGCTCTGCGATCACGCATAAGGCGCCGCCATGACCGCTTCCGACGCCATCCTCATCTGCGCCTCGGCCGAGCTGGTCGAGGGCGGGCTGGGCAAGCGCTTTCCGGTGCAGGTGCGGGGCGATGAGGCCAGCGGCTTTGTGGTGCGCTATGGCGGTGTGGTCTATGGCTACCTGAACCGTTGCGCCCATTTGCCGGTGGAGCTGGACTGGGCCGAGGGCGAGTTCTTCGAGTCCAGCGGCCTGTATCTCATGTGTGCAACACATGGCGCAGTGTATGCGCCTGATACCGGCAAATGCGCGGGCGGTCCCTGTACCGGCGCGCATTTGCGTAAGATCATGACGGTTGAGCGGGAAGGCCAGGTGTTCTGGCGCCCGGACGATGTCGTCAAGCCCGTCGAGGCATGAGCTTCGAGGGAAACCGGCGCAGCTGGCTGCGCAGTCTTGAGTGAGCCTATGAGCAACAACGAATCTGAACATCCGGAATCGCAACCGCAATCCACGCCGCCGGCGCCATCTTCTTCCATTCCCGCCAGCGTGCGCGATGACAAGAAGAGCGGCTGGGAGCGCGATGTCCTGGAAAAGCTGGCCCTGTTCGCCGTCAAGGAACAGCGCGCACGACGCCGCTGGGGCGTGTTCTTCCGCATCGCGCTGCTGGCGGTGGTGGTCCTGGGCGTGTGGATGGCCTTCACCTTCAACCGCATCGAGAACGAACCGCTGGGGCCGCATACGGCCCTGGTCGAGATCAAGGGCGCCATCGACTCCGAAGGCCAGGGCTCGGCTGGCGTGGTGATCCCCGCGCTGGACAAGGCCTTTGCCGCCAACGACTCGGTGGGCGTGATCCTGAAGATCAATAGTCCCGGCGGCAGCCCCGTGCAGGCCGGCATGATCAATGACGAGATCACCCGCCTGCGCAAGCAATATCCGAAGAAACCCATCTACGTGGTGGTCGAAGAGGTCTGCGCTTCCGGTGGCTATTACATCGCCGCGGCGGCTGACAAGATCTTCGTCAACAAGGCCAGCCTGGTCGGTTCGGTGGGCGTGCTCATGGACGGCTTCGGCTTTACCGGCCTGATGGACAAGCTGGGCGTGGAGCGTCGTCTGCTCACGGCGGGCGAGAACAAGAGCTTCCTCGACCCCTTCAGCCCGCAAAGCCCCAAGCAGCGCGAGTATGCGCAGTCCATGCTGCAGGAGATCCACCAGCAGTTCATCGAAGTGGTGCGCCAGGGACGCGGTGCGCGCCTGAAGGAAACGCCGGACACCTTCTCCGGTCTGGTCTGGACCGGCTCCAAGGCGGTCGAACTGGGCCTGGCCGATGGCTTTGGCACGGTGGACAGCGTGGCGCGCGATGAGATCAAGGCCGAGGATGTGGTGGACTACACCCAGACCGAGAACCTCTCCGAGCGCGTGCTCAAGAAATTTGGCGTGGCCTTTGGCGCCGGTTTCGCCAAGACCGTAATGTCGTCGTCGCTGCCGCAGTTGCGCTGAGGCTTGCGATCCTTGATGTAGAAAGGCCGGTTGCGTAGTGCAACCGGCCTTTGTCTTTGGTGGTCTTTGGTGGTCGTTGGTGCTGTTGACGCTGGTGGCGCAGCCGACTTAGTCTGCCAGCAGCAGGAAGACCGTGGGCTTCTTGTGGAAGTCCGGGGCCTGCCTGGCCGCCAGCGCGGCCTGCCACTGGGCCGCTGTCTGCGTGCGCACCGTCTCGGTGGGCAGGGACAGGTCGGTGGCGACGCAGATCAAGGTGCCGGGCTGGCAACTCTGCGCCAGCGCATCGAGCATGGCGCCGTTGCGATAGGGCGTTTCGATGAGCAGCTGGGTCTGCTTTTCCTTACGGGAACGGTCTTCCAGCTGGCGGATGCGCTTGCTGCGCGCCTCGGCGTCGGTGGGCAGGTAGCCATTGAAGGCGAAGCTCTGGCCATTCAAGCCGCTGGCCATGACCGCCAGCAGCAGGGAAGAGGGGCCCACCAGCGGTCGCACCTGGATGCCATGCTGGTGCGCCAGCCGTACCAGGTTGGCGCCGGGGTCGGCGACCGCGGGCACGCCCGCTTCCGAGATCAGGCCGCCGTCGCGACCGGCCAGCAAGGGCGCGAGCAGCGCCGGCAGGGCGGCTGCCGGGGTGTTGACGTTGAGCTCGCTGATCTCGATTTCCTGGATCGGCCTGGCCAGCGCCTGGCTGCTGCCTAGCAGCTTCAGGAAGGCGCGTGTGCTCTTGGCGTTCTCGGCCACGAAGTAGTCCAGGCCGGCGGTGATGACCTGCACCTGGCGCGGAATGATGGCCTCCAGCGGATGGGCGTCGCCGGGCTCTGTGCTGAGCTCGGTGCTGCCGAGCGTGTTGGGAACCAGATAAAGAATGCCGGGCATGGAAGGGAAATGGGATAAATTGTATAAAATAATATGTGCAACGCAGCACGACTTCGCTGAGCCGCCATTCTACAGGGTGCAAGCTGTCATCAAAGTGTAATGCGCGCCCATTATCTTGTCGGAGTGGAGACAGGATGCGGTTTAAATTATTTAGCAATTGTTTCGGGGGCCATCCGCCTGGAACCCTTGCGAAAGGAAATGCATGTTTGCTGCGGTAGATCTCGGTTCCAACAGTTTTCGCTTGCACATCGGCAAGTATGAGGACGAGGGCATACGCGTCATCAAGAGCGCGCGTGATCCCATTCGTCTGGCTGCCGGCATCGACAAGACCGGCAACCTCACCGAACAGGCCTGCCAGAGCGCCATCGATTCGCTCACGCGTTTTCGCGCCATCCTGCGCGACTATCCGCTGACCGCTGTGCGGGTGGTGGCCACCAATACCCTGCGCGTGGCCAAGAACGCCGGCGAACTGCTGCCGGCGCTGGAGCGCGCCATCGGTTATCCGGTGGAAATCATTTCCGGCGAGGAAGAGGGTCGCCTGATCTACATGGGCGTGGCCGGCGTGCTGGCCGATGCGGGTGAAGAGCGCATGGTCATCGACATCGGCGGCGGCTCCACCGAGGTCATCCGCGGGCTGGGCGAGCATATCCGTCACGTCGAGTCCTTCGGTATCGGCACGGTCAACCAGAGCCTGGCCTTCTTCCCTGACGGCGCCATCACCGCGGCCGCCTTCGAGCGCGCCATCATCTCGGCCCGTTCGCATGTGGAGGATGCCGTCCATCTGTTCAGCTTCGATGCGGCCAAGGTCAATGTCTACGGCTCCTCGGGCACGATGCGGGCCATCGCCGATACCATCCGCCGCAACAACATGGGCGACGGTCGCATCACCTTGCCCAGCCTGGCCGACCTGATGCAGCGCCTGATCGACTTTGGTCACGTCAGCCAGATTGCGCTGGACGGCATGAAGCCCGACCGCGCAGGCGTGATCATGGGGGGATTGGCGGTGCTGATCGGGTTCATGCAGGAATTCGGCATCGAGGTCATCACGCCGGTGGAGGCCGGCCTGCGCATGGGCGTGATGTGGGACTTGCAACTGCGCGCCACCAAGGCCGACCGCCGCGACCGGTCGGTCGAGGAGTTCGCCCGCCGCTTCCATATCGACGCCGCCCGCGCGCATGGCGTGGCCGATACGGCGCTGGGCTTCTTCCAGCTCTTGAAGCCTGCTACCGATTCCTATGCCCGCTACCTCTACTGGAGCGCGCTGTTGCACGAGACCGGGCTGGTGGTCTCGCCGACCGGCTATCACAAGCATTCGGCCTACATGATCGCCAATGCCGACCTGCCTGGTTTCACCACCCGCGAGCAGCGCCTGATGAGCACGCTCATCCTCGGACAGAAGGGCAACCTCAAGAAGATCAGCGAGATGCTGGCCGACATCGATTTCGCCAAGGCCGTGCTGGCCCTGCGCCTGGCGGTGATGTTCCGCCATGCGCATATCACGCTGGACCTGGAGAAGGTGCGGGTCAAGCTCAAGAGCAGGATCGACCTGGAAATCCGCCGTGATTACATCAAGGAGCATCCCAGCATTTCCTTCTGGTTCCAGAAGGAGCAGGAGTGGTGGGCCGGCATTGGCGTCGATTTCGCCGTCAAGGTGATCTGAGCGCCTGACTGTCTGGCTCTACCCGCAAACGCCCTTGCCGCGCAATCGCCGGCGAGGGCGTTTTGCTTTCTCGGGCAGGGGGGATTCTGCTGATGATAATGCTTCTTATTTGTGATATAGTCGCCTGCGGTTTATCAACCGCATACTCATAACGAGGCGGCCATCAGGCCGCCCGCTGCGACAGTCAAGTCCCCCAGGAGCGCGCTCCCGGACCGTCTTCCGCGCCAAAAGAAAACGCCGTTTTGCCACGGTGGTCGTTTACTTTTTTTTGAAAAGGATGGTCCATGTTCCCTCGTCACCTCGCTGTCGGCGCCATGCTGGCTGCCATTGCCACGTCCAGCTTCGCCCAGGAGAAGGTCATCAACCTCTACTCGGCGCGCCACTACCAGACCGATGAAGCGCTCTACGCCGACTTCACCAAGACCACCGGCATCAAGATCAACCGCATCGACGGCGACGACGCCGGCATCCTGGCGCGCTTGAAGAGCGAAGGCGCCTCCAGCCCGGCCGATGTGATCCTGCTGGTGGACGCCGCGCGCCTGTGGAAGGCGCAGAGCGATGGATTGTTCCAGCCGGTCAAGTCCAAGCTGCTGGACGAACGCATTCCCGCCAACCTGCACAGCAAGGAAGGCAGCGATGGCACGCTATGGTTCGGCTTCTCCACCCGCGCCCGCGTGATCGTCTACAACAAGGCCAGCGTCAAGCCGGAAGACGTGGACACCTACGAAGCCCTGGGCGACCCGAAGAACAAGGGCAAGCTGTGCACCCGCAGCGGTTCGCATCCCTATAACGTGTCGCTGTTCGGCGCCTTGCTGGAGCATGACGGTGCTGCCAAGACCGAATCCATCTTGAAGGGCATGGTCGCCAACCAGGCACGCCAGCCGGTCGGTGGCGATACCGACCAGATCAAGGCGGTTGGCTCGGGCGAGTGCGGCGTGGCCATTTCCAACTCCTACTACGTGGCGCGCCTGATGCGCTCGACCAAGCCGGAAGACGTGGCGCTGATGGAAAAGGTCGGCATCGTCTGGCCCAACCAGAAGAGCTATGGCGCCCACGTCAACATCGCCGGTGGCGGTGTGGCCAAGCATGCGCCGCACAAGGCCGAAGCGGTGCAGTTCCTGGAATACCTGGCCAGCGATTCGGCCCAGCGCTACTTCGCCGAGGGCAATAACGAATGGCCCGCCGTCAAGAGCGTGAAGACCGAGAACCCGGCCCTGGTCAAGATGGGTCCGTTCAAGGCGGAAGTGATCAATATCGGCGCAGTGGGCGCCAACCAGCAGAAGGTGTTGCAGATGCTGGATCGTGTCGGATATAAATGATTTAGACGATTTATATCGTTTTCAAGGAAAGCCGGTCCATGCGCTGCATGGGCCGGTTTTTTCATGCCTGCCGGCCAGGCGCGACCAGGCACCGTTCAGCGCGGTGGATCGCGGAAGGGATTGTGTTCGTTCAACTCGGAAATATAGCCATCGATGCCATTGCTTTCGCGTGACAGGAAGTGTTCCACCGCATCGTAGAATCCCGGATGCGCCAGCCAGTGCGCCGACCAGGTCTTCTGCGGCAGGAAGCCGCGCGCCATCTTGTGCTCGCCCTGGGCGCCACCCTCGAACCAGCTGATCTTTTCGGCGATGCAGAATTCCAGCGGCTGGTAATACGCGGTCTCGAAGTGCAGGCAGGGGACGTGTTCGAGCGCGCCCCAATAGCGGCCATAGAGGGTGTCGGCGTCATGCACGGTCAGCGAGGAGGCAATCGGCTCCTCGCCGCGCAGGGCCAATGTCAGCAGCAGGTGCTGCGGCATGGTGGCGCCGATGCGGCGGAAGAAATCCAGGTTCAGGTAGGGCGTGGAGTAGTGCGCGGCATAGGTGTGCCGGTAGCAGCGGTTGAAGAAGCGCCAGTGCGCATCAGTGATCTCGGCGCCGCGCAGCCAGACGAAGCGCACGCCTTGCTCGGCTACCTTGCGCCGTTCGGCCAGGATGTTCTTGCGCTTCTTGCGGTCCAGCGTATCGACGAAGTCGGCAAAGCTGCCGTAGCCTTCATTGTGCCAGTGGAACTGCACGCCGCTGCGCAGCAGGAAGCCGGCTTCGGCCAGCTGTCCGGCCTGTTGCTCAGGCGGGTAGAGGATATGGGTGGACGAGTGCTGGCCTTGCTGCTGCAGCCGTTGCAGCGCCTCCAGCAGGGCGACGCGGGCGGTCTCGTCGATGGCCATGAGCCGTGCGCCGCGCACCGGCGTGAAGGGGATGGCCGAGAGCAGCTTGGGGTAGTATTCCACGCCATGGCGCTGGTAGGCCTCGGCCCAGGCCCAGTCGAAGACGTATTCGCCATAGGAATGGAACTTGCGGTACAGGGGCAGGGCGGCCGCCAGGGACTCGTCCTGCCATAGCGTCAGGTAGTGCGGCTCCCAGCCTGACTCTGCACTGGCGCTGCCGCTCTCGTGCAGCGCATGCAGGAAGGCGTAGGAGAGGAAGGGATTGCCTTCCTCCTGGGTCGCTACCAGAGCGTCCCAGCGGGCCTGGCCGATCTCGGCCAGAGAAGAAACGATTCGCGTGCGATAATCCATGGACTGCGAGTGACCTGCGAAAGATGGCGCGGCCCACGGCCCCGCTCGAACAGGCATTCTACGCAAAATGAACAGAACGCGTCGCCGCCGCGGCGACGTGCACGGAGTCCAGAACACGCTATGCAAAGCCCCTTCTTCAATCTCTACAGCCACGGTTTCGCCCGCGTCGCGGTGGCGGTGCCGGACTGCAAGGTGGCCGATCCCGGCTTCAATGCCCAGCGCACCATCGCCCTGGCCGAACAGGCCGCCGCCCGTGGCGCAGTGCTGGTGTCCTTCCCCGAACTGGGCCTGTCGGCCTATAGCTGCGAAGACCTGTTCCAGCAACGCGCCTTGCTCGACGCTTCCCTGCAAGCCCTGCAATCGGTGCTGGAAGCATCCATGCGCATCCCGGCAGCATTGATCGTGGGGCTGCCGCTGAAGGTCGATCACCAGCTCTACAACTGCGCCGTGGTGCTTCATCACGGGCGCATCCTGGGCGTGGTGCCCAAGAGCTACCTGCCCAACTACAGCGAATTCTACGAGGCGCGCCAGTTCAGCAGCGCCGATTGCGCAGTCACGCGCAGCGTGCATCTGCTGGGGCAGGAGGTGGGCTTTGGCAGTCATCTGCTGTTCGAGATCCGCAATATCCCTGACTTCCGTTTCCACATCGAGATCTGCGAAGACGTCTGGGTGCCGATCCCTCCCTCTTCCTTCGCGGCCCTGGCCGGGGCGACCGTGCTGGTGAACCTGTCGGCGTCCAATATCGTGGTGGGCAAGTCGGGCTACCGCCATCAGCTGGTCTCGCAGCAATCGGCGCGCTGCCTGGCGGCCTATCTGTATTCCTCGGCGGGCAATGGCGAATCGACCACCGACCTGGCCTGGGACGGCCAGGCGCTGATCTGCGAGAACGGCGAACTGCTGGCCGAGTCCGAGCGCTTCGCCCAGGGCGGCCATGTGATCTATGCCGATGTCGACCTGGAACGCCTCTCCCGCGAGCGCTTCCACCAGACCACCTTCGGTCAGTCGGTGCGCCGTCATGCCGACGAAGTGCGCCGTTTCGAGGTAGTCGGCTTCGAGGTGCAGATCCCGCAGCAGCAGGCGCTGCCGTTGCAGCGGCGGGTGGCGCGCTTCCCCTATGTACCGGCCAATGCCGAACAGCGCGAACTGCGCTGCCGCGAGGTCTACAGCATCCAGGTGCAGGCGCTGGTGCAGCGCTTGTCCTCGGCGGGGCTGAAGAAGGTGGTCATCGGCGTCTCGGGCGGGCTCGATTCCACCCATGCGCTGCTGGTCTGCGCCAAGGCCATGGACAAGCTGGGCCTGCCCCGCAGCAACATCCTGGCCTATACCATGCCGGGCTTCGCCACCAGCAGCCGCACGCTGGTGCAGGCGCACCAGCTGATGGCGCAGGTCGGTTGCTCGGCGCAGGAAATCGATATCCGTCCCAGCTGCGAACAGATGTTGAAGGACCTCGGCCACCCGTATTCGCGCGGCGAGCCGGTCTATGACATCACCTTCGAGAACGTGCAGGCCGGTGAACGCACCAACCATCTGTTCCGCCTGGCCAACCACCATGGCGCCATCGTCATCGGCACCGGCGACCTCTCCGAGCTGGCGCTGGGCTGGTGTACCTACGGGGTGGGCGACCACATGTCGCACTACAACGTCAACGCCAGCGTGCCCAAGACCCTCATCACCCACATGGTGCGCTGGGTGGCCGAATCGGGTTCGCTGGAACTGAAGCAGCCGGAAGTGCTGATCCACGTCCTGGAAACCGAGATCAGTCCGGAACTGGTGCCAGGCGCCTCCGATGGCGAGCCAGGCCAGCGCACCCAGGACTTCATCGGTCCCTACGAGCTGCAGGACTTCAACCTGTACTACATCCTGCGCTACGGCTTTACCCCCGCCAAGGTCGCCTTCCTGGCGCACAGCGCCTGGCATGACCGCGGGGTCGGGCATTGGCCCGATGGACTGCACGGGGCGCACAACGAATACAGCTTGCCGCAGATCAAGAAGAACCTGGGCATCTTTGTCTATCGCTTCTTCAAGACCAGCCAGTTCAAGCGTTCTTGCGTGCCCAACGCCCCCAAGGTGGGGAGCGGCGGCTCGCTCTCGCCGCGTGGGGATTGGCGCGCGCCCAGCGATGGCGAGGCCACCGTCTGGTTGCAGGATCTGGAAAGGATTCCCGATCTGGAGGGCTGAAATCCACTTTTTACGGTCGCGCTTGCGAAGGAAGGTTGAAAGCTGCGCAAGCCTGATTGACAATGTGCAAGTGGACAGGACGCCACGAGCCTGTCAGTAAAAGAATAACAACGCCTTACCGCTACCCAACAGATCGACAGATCGTTTCTTTACGACATACCAAGAGAGGAATTGCCATGAAACAAGTGACCGCCATCATCAAACCGTTCAAGCTGGACGAGGTGCGTGAATCCCTCGCCGAAGTCGGCGTCACGGGCCTGACGGTCACCGAAGTGAAAGGCTTCGGGCGCCAGAAGGGCCATACCGAACTCTATCGCGGTGCTGAATACGTGGTCGACTTCCTGCCCAAGGTCAAGATCGAAGTCGTGGTGGACGACAAGGTGGTCGAGCAGGCTGTGGACGCCATCATCAAGGCCGCCCGCACCGGCAAGATCGGCGACGGCAAGATCTTCGTGCAGGAAGTGGAGCAGGTGATCCGTATCCGTACCGGCGAAACCGGGCCGGATGCCGTCTGATCCCGACTTTGCGTCATGCATCACCAGAAACCGGCCACCTGGCCGGTTTTTTTACGTCTGCGGCCAGCGGGGAGGGTGTTGCTGACTGTTGCCCGGGCGTGTCACAGGCTGCGCCAGATTGACACAGCGTGACAAGGGCGCTGGCTGCACAGGCGCGTCCACGCTGGGATTCGTGGCTGGCATGCGATTTGCCATCCAGAGGGATGAAGGTCCGCTGCGGCCATGATGGCGGCGGGATTTCAACCATAACCCCAACGGAGACGACATGAACCTGGCAGACATCAGCAAACTCGGCGTACGCGACCCCTTCAAGCAACGTTACGACAATTTCATCGGTGGCAAATTCGTGCCGCCGGTCAAGGGTGAATACTTCGAGAACATCAGCCCGGTGATCGGACGCGCCTTCTGTGAAGTGGCCCGCTCCAGCGCCGAAGACGTGGAGCTGGCGCTGGACGCCGCCCACGCAGCCAAGAAGAGCTGGGGCAAGACCTCCCCCACCGAGCGCGCCAATATGCTGTTGAAGATCGCCGACCGCATGGAAGCCAACCTGGAGCTGCTGGCCACTGCCGAAACCCTGGACAACGGCAAGCCCATCCGCGAGACCATGGCCGCCGACATCCCGCTGGCCATCGACCACTTCCGCTATTTCGCCGCTGCCGTGCGCACCCAGGAAGGCAGCATCTGCCCCATCGACAATGACACCTACGCCTACCACTTCCATGAGCCTCTGGGCGTGGTCGGCCAGATCATCCCCTGGAACTTCCCCATCCTGATGGCGGTGTGGAAACTGGCCCCGGCGCTGGCCGCCGGCAATTGCGTGGTGTTAAAGCCCGCCGAGCAGACCCCGGCCTCCATCATGGTGCTGATCGAACTGATCGCCGACCTGATCCCGCCGGGCGTGGTCAACATCGTGCAGGGCTTTGGCGTGGAAGCCGGCAAGCCGCTGGCCTCCAACAAGCGTATCGCCAAGATCGCCTTCACTGGCGAGACCACCACTGGCCGCCTGATCATGCAATACGCTTCGCAGAACCTGATCCCGGTGACGCTGGAGCTGGGCGGCAAGTCGCCCAATATCTTCTTCGCCGACGTGCTGGACAAGGATGACGACTTCTTCGACAAGGCCCTGGAAGGCTTTGCCATGTTCGCGCTGAACCAGGGCGAGGTCTGCACCTGCCCCTCGCGCGTGCTGGTGCAGGAATCGATCTACGAGCGCTTCATCGAGCGCGCCTTGAAGCGCGTGGCGGCCATCAAGCAGGGCAATCCGCTGGACAAGAGCACCATGATCGGCGCGCAGGCCTCGCAGGAACAGCTGGAAAAGATCCTGTCCTACATCGACATCGGCAAGCAGGAAGGCGCCAAGGTGCTGGCCGGCGGCGGGCGCGAAGAACTGGGCGGCGACCTGGCCTCGGGCTACTACGTCAAGCCGACCGTGTTCCAGGGCAATAACAAGATGCGCATCTTCCAGGAAGAAATCTTTGGCCCGGTGGTCTCGGTGACCACCTTCAAGGATGAAGAAGAAGCGCTGGCCATTGCCAATGACACGCTGTACGGCCTGGGCGCGGGCCTGTGGACCCGGGATGGCACGCGCGCCTTCCGCATGGGGCGTGAGATCCAGGCTGGCCGTGTCTGGACCAACTGCTATCACCTCTATCCGGCGCATGCGGCCTTCGGCGGCTACAAGCAATCCGGCATCGGCCGCGAAAACCACAAGATGATGCTGGACCACTACCAGCAGACCAAGAACCTGCTGGTCAGCTACAGCCCGAAGGCGCTGGGCTTCTTCTGATCCTTCGCTGGTCTCCTTGCAGCAAGGCAGCTTCGGCGCCGGTCCGCTCTGTGCGGCCGGCGCCGTTTTTATCTGGATCATTGAGGCAGGAGGATGCCGATGACAGCCTTACCCCGCGTCACCGCCACCGACGCTACCGTGGATCTGTTGCGACAGTTGAAGACGCGGCATGGCGCGCTGATCTTTTTCCAGTCCGGCGGCTGCTGCGATGGCAGCGCACCGATGTGCTATCCCGAGGGTGATTTCACCCTGGGCGATACCGATGTCTATCTTGGCGACATCGATGGGGTGCCGTTCTACATCGGCGCTGACCAGTTCGAGTACTGGAAGCACACGCAACTGATCATTGACGTGGTCAATGGCAATGGCGGCATGTTCTCGTTGGAGAACGGCAGCGGCAAGCGCTTCCTGACGCGCTCGCGGCTGTTTACCGATGAGGAGTATGACGCCCTGGCCCCGCTCAGTGCCCGCGTGACTTGAGGCGCCGGTAGATGGTATTGCGCGACACGCCCAGGGCCTTGGCGGCGGCGCTGACATTGCCGGCGTGGGTGCGCAGGGCCCGTTCGATCGCGGCCCATTCATTGTCCTGGATGGACAGGCAATCGCTGCGCACGGCGTGCATGGTGTGCATGCCGTCGTGTAGCGCACCGGGTGCGCCTGCCTCTTCCAGGAAATCATCGGGCAGGTGATGCGGACCGATGGCCTCTTCGCCTTCGGCCATGGCCAGCGACGTGCGGACCAGGTTGGCCAGCTGGCGCAGGTTGCCGGGCCAGTGGCTGGCCAGCAGCAGCGCCTGTGCTTGCGCGTCGAAGCGCGGCGCGTGGGGGCCGCCTTCGTCTTCCAGGATGCGTTCGATCAGCTGGGGGAGGTCGCTGCGGTCCCGTAGCGCCGGCAGCTTCACCTGCAAGCCATTGATGCGGTAGTACAGATCTTCGCGGAAGGCATGGCGCGCGGCCATCTCGCGCAGCGGCTGATTGGTCGCGCAGACCAGTGCGAAATCCACCGGGATGACGCGCTGGCTGCCCAGCGGCGTCACGGCGCGTTCCTGCAGCACGCGCAGCAGCCGGCCTTGCAGGGCCAGGGGCATGTCGCCGATCTCATCCAGGAACAGGGTGCCGCCGTGCGCCTGGGCGATCTTGCCCAGCGCACCCTTGCGCCGTGCGCCAGTGAAAGCGCCGTCTTCATAGCCGAACAGTTCGGCTTCGATCAGGTTTTCCGGGATGGCCGAGCAGTTCACTGCGACGAAGGGGGCCGCGCCTGCGCGGTTCTGGCGGGCGCCAAAGCGTGCACTGTCGCCATGGATGGCTTGCGCCAGCCATTCCTTGCCGGTGCCGGTCTCGCCGGTGATGAGGATGGGGATGTCGCGGTCGATCACCCGGCGCAGCTTGGCAATGATGGCGCTCATGCGTACGTCCCCGGTATCGAGCGCCTGCAGGTCCGGTCGCCGTTGGTGGCGCGCGCGCTGTTGGGGCGGCGACGGCGGCGGGGTGGTGGTATTGGGCGCAGGCGGGAGCAGGCCGGGCGCATCGATGACGGCCTCGCGCGCGGCCTGGAAATGCTGGTCGCGCAGGCGCAATTCGGCGCGGCCATGGATGCGGATGCCATTGTGCAGGCACAGCTCCAGCAGGCCCGGGGCGGCCTTGCGATGATGCTCGAACAGCAGCGACAGCGGCACCCCGAACAGTGAAGCGAAGGTATGCGATTGCAACGCCGCCAGGGTCAGGCCCAGCTGGAACTGCGCGCTGCGATTGGCCGCCAGGAAGCGACCGCCCGGCGTGAAGCTGACGATGCCTTCGACCAGCGTGCCGACGAATTCGGCGCGGCTGTGGAAATGCAGGGTGATGCAATCAGGAAAGCTGCCGGCCAGCAGGTGATTCTCGATCATCTGCGCCGACATGCGCACCAGCGCCATGGTGTGCTTGTGGAAACTGCCGCATTCACCCGAGACATCCAGCACCCCCAGCACCTGGCCGCGATGGTCGAAGATGGGGGCGGCCGAGCAGGTCAGGAAGCGATTGGCGTCCAGGTAATGCTGCTGGGCGTGTACGGTAGTGGGCTTCTGCTCGAACAGCGCTGTGCCGATGGCGTTGGTGCCGCGCAGTTGCTCGGACCAGCGCCCTCCCGGCCCAAGGGCGACGCGATCGGCCTTGGCCAGGAAATCGCTGTCGCCGAGGGTATGCAGGATGGTGCCTTCTGCATCCGACAGGATCACCATGCTGTGGGTATTGCGGATCTGGTCGTAGAGGGTTTCCATGACCGGGCGGGCGTGGCCGGAGAGGGTCTGGTTGGCTTCGAGGGTCTGCGCCAGGTCGGCGCGCGAGAGCGAGTCGAGGTCGGGCCGCTGGCCGCGCATGATGCCGTAGGACGAGCTGCGCTGGTGAGAGCGCTCGATGGCCTGCAGATCCGGCACGCCATCGGTGCTGGCCTGCACAAGCGGCGAGGTGCCCAGCAATGCACCGGCGCTGGGCCGGTTTGCCTGGTATTGCATCCTTGTCTCCTTGGGACCTCTGGCGGTCCTTGTTCCCCCTTGTGGTGACTTTCTTCTCTGTTGGGAAGCTGAGGGTGAACTAGCATAACCGATTAATGCGGCAGCCGGACAAATTGAAACAGCATTTGCAGGGCCGTCCAAGTGAAGGCAGAATACTGTATATAAATACAGTATTGTTGAGCTTCCGGTGGCCTCCTTCCCCAAATTTCCACAGGGCATCGCCCAGCCTTTCCCGACCCAGCCAGCGCCCACGGCAGAGGACGATCCTACCCTCACGCCTGCGACCTTCATCCATCGCAGCCAGGTAGCCCAGAAGGGCCGGGGTGCGGTCACCAACCTGCGGGGGCGCTATGAATCGGTGAGCCGGGAAGAGTTCGATGATGGCTGGCAGCCCATGCGCTGGGCCGAGGGAGAGGGTGCTGCCGCGCTTGAGCAGGACGAGGAGCCGGCGCGCCTGAAGACCATCGTCACCGAAGAAACCGCCAAGTCCATCATCAGCCGCAATACTTCGCCGGACCTGCCGTTCTCGCTGTCCCTGAATCCCTACCGGGGCTGCGAACATGGCTGCATCTACTGTTTTGCCCGTCCATCGCACAGCTACCTGGGGCTTTCGCCAGGCCTGGACTTCGAAAGCCGGCTGGTGGCCAAGACCAATGCGCCCGAGCTCTTGTTGCGCGAGCTGGCCAAGCCCTCCTACCAGCCCGACACCATCACCGTGGGCATCAATACCGACGCTTATCAGCCCATCGAGCGCGAACGCCAGCTGACCCGGCGCATTCTGCAGATCCTGCACGATTGCGAAAACCCGGTTGCCATGATCACCAAGTCCGCCCTGATCGAGCGCGACATCGACTTGCTGGCCGCCATGGCCGCCAAGGACCAGGCCATCGTGGCCGTCACCATCACCACGCTCGATCCCGCCATCGCCCGCACGCTGGAGCCGCGCGCGGCCAGCCCGGCGCGGCGCTTGCGGGTGATCCGCACCCTAGCCGAGGCGGGCATCCCGGTGAGCGTGTCGATTGCGCCGGTGATTCCCTTCGTGACCGAACCTGATCTGGAGCGGGTGATGGAGGCGGCGGTAGAGGCGGGCGCACGCCAGGCGGGTTATATCGTGCTGAGGTTGCCGTGGGAGGTCAGCCCGCTATTCCGGCAATGGCTGCAGGCGCATTTCCCCGACCGGGCGGCGCGGGTGATGAATCGCATCCAGGACATGCGCGGCGGCAAGGATTACGACGCCGATTTCGCCACCCGCATGCGTGGTACGGGCGTGTGGGCCGACCTGTTGCAGCAGCGCTTCGAGAAAGCCAGCCGCCGCCTGGGCATCCATCATCGCAACCGGGCGTTTGCTACGCTGGATGCGAGCTGCTTCAAGCGGCCGCAGTGGGCGCCCCAAGCGCCGCGGCAGCCAGCCAGGTCGGACGGGCAGATGGATCTGTTCTGATGCGCAGCTTGCCGGTGGCCGATGGCGGTTCGGTCAGGCCCGCTCGCTGGACTTGAGCAGCACTACCAGCGCCCCCGCGCCACCGTCGGCCGCGCGGGCCTGGCAGAAGGCCATGACTTCATCCTTCTGGGCCAGCCAGTTGCGCACCTTGTGCTTGAGTACCGGCTCCTTGTTGACCGAGCCCAGGCCCTTGCCATGGATCACCCGCACGCAGCGCAATCCGCGCCGACGCGACTGGCGCAGGAATTCACCCAGCGCCTCGCGGGCCTGGTCGCGCCGGTAGCCGTGCAGGTCGAGCTGGGCCTGGATCACCCAGTTGCCGCGCCGCAGCTTGGAGAGCACGTCCATGCCCACGCCAGGGCGGGCGAAACTGAGGTTTTCGTCGCTGTCCATCAGTGTGTCGATGGTGAATTCGTCGGAGAGCGACTCCAGCAGCGCCGCCTGCTCATCGGCCAGGTGCTGGCGCGGGATGGGCAGGGGAGCGTCGGGCAAGTGAAGCGCCTTGTCGATGGCCTTGCTGCGCAGCGGCGCGATCTGGCCGATGCTGTTGCGGAAGAGGTTGGCCTCTTCGCGGATCGCTGCTTCCTGGCGCGCGCGCTCGGCCAAGGCCAGCGCACGCGCTTTTTCCTGCTCTTGCAGGTCGCGGCGCAATCCCTTGAGCGCCGCAAAATCCTTCATAGTCGCCATGACAGCCACCCCAACCCTGTAGCGAATTTGTCCCTGAGCGGGCTACTGTAGCAGAAGCTGGCGCAGTCTTCAGCCGCAGGCCAGCTTGATGATGACGCCGCCCGGATCGACGTGGATGTTGAGCCGGCGCGGATTGAAGTCCATCGTGGCCGCGTCGCCGGGCTTGAGCACCCGTGTTTCCTGGGCGCCGGACTCGGCCGCCGCCTGGCGTTCCACATAGCCGCTCAGGTCTTCGCCTATCCAGCGCTGGACCTTGCCGGCGTCGCACTGGCTGGCGGCAGCATCGGCCGGATCGGCGGCGGCAGTGGCCTGCGGCTCGCGCGAGGCGCTGCAGGCGGCCAGGATGCCGCCCAGGGCCAACAGGGCGAGAGCGACGGTGATGGCGGACGCGGAACGGGGCACGTTGTTTTCCTTGGGGAAAGAGGGAGTTGCCGGATTGAAAACAAAAAAGCCGGGACGATCTCCTCGTCCCGGCCCTTGGATGCTCCGTCGCGCTGCGAGTTCTCGCAGCGCAGCAAGATTATTCCAGTCCTTCCAGGTAGCGCTGTGCATCCAGCGCGGCCATGCAGCCGGTGCCGGCGCTGGTGATGGCCTGGCGGTAGACGTGGTCCTGCACGTCGCCAGCGGCGAAGACGCCGTCGATGCTGGTAGCCGTGGCAAAGCCTTCGGTGCCGGTGCGGGTCTTGAGATAGCCGTTCTGCATCGACAACTGCCCTTCGAAGATGCTGGTGTTGGGCTTGTGGCCGATGGCGATGAACAGGCCGTGCACTGGAATCTCGGTGATGGCATCGTCCTGGGTGGACTTGATCTTGATGCCGGTCACGCCGCTGTCGTCGCCGACCACTTCATCCAGGGTGTGGTGCCACTGGATGGCGATCTTGCCTTCGCTGACCTTGTGCAGCAGGCGGTCGATCAGGATGGGCTCGGCGCGGAACTTGTCGCGACGGTGGATGATGGTGACCTTGCTGGCGATGTTGGAGAGGTACAGCGCCTCTTCCACGGCGGTGTTGCCGCCGCCGACCACGGCCACTTCCTTGCCGCGGTAGAAGAAACCGTCACAGGTGGCGCAGGCCGACACGCCACGGCCCATGAAGGCTTGCTCCGAGGGCAGGCCCAGGTATTGCGCCGAGGCGCCGGTGGCGATGATGAGGGCGTCGGCCGTGTACTCGCCGCTGTCGCCGATGAGGCGGAAAGGGCGCTCCGACAGCTTGGTGGTGTGGATATGGTCGAAGATGATCTCGGTCTTGAAACGCTCGGCATGCTGCAGCAGGCGCTGCATCAGCTCGGGGCCTTGCACGCCCAGCGGGTCGCCCGGCCAGTTTTCGACGTCGGTGGTGGTCATCAGCTGGCCGCCTTGCTCCACACCGGTGATGAGCACCGGGTTGAGGTTGGCGCGCGCGGCGTAGACGGCGGCGCTATAGCCGGCGGGGCCGGAGCCGAGAATCAGGACCTTGGCGTGTTTGGGCGTCGTGCTCATAAGCTACTCTTCGTATGTTGTGGGTTCGCCTCCCTAGCTTGAGGCGTGACCCGGGATTTCAATTCCTGACCACGGGCGGACTGCGCAGCCATTCAGGAGACGGGATTCACACGGGCAAACGGACAAACGGATTGCCGCGCTGCAAAACGGGTAAGATTATAGTCCAAGCCCTCCTGCGGGCCGATGGAATTACGCTATGCCGGCGATAGCCGCAGGGGGCCGCGCAGGCAACACAGCAACAGAAGAACGATTACCGTCGGCACCGGTCAGTGCAGCGTAGGACGCCTCTGGCCGGTAAAACCGCGAAGCGCCAATTCAATGCCGTTACAATGGCGGCTAGTTTTTTTTGCACGGAAGTTATGTCGAAGACGAGTCAAGCCCACATCCGCAACACCAAGGCGCCGGCGCCCCCCATGCCCAGCCGTCTGGTGCGGCTGTTATCCGAGGCGCGCTGGCTGGCGCTGTCCGCCTTGCTGGTCTACCTGGTACTGATCCTGCTGAGCTATTCCAAGACCGACCCCGGCTGGTCGGTGGCCAGCTCGGTGCCGCGCGTGGGCAACTGGGGTGGTCGCGTGGGCGCCTGGATGGCCGACCTGATGCTCTACATCTTCGGCTTGTCGGCCTGGTGGTGGTGCGTGCTGGCCGCCCGCTCGGTGTGGACCGGCTATCGGCGCCTGTCCAATCGCTTCCTGGTGGCCCAGCCGGTGGAACCTGAACACCAGCAGGAGCCGCTCATCCGCGCCGTCGGCTTCGTCTTCATGCTCACCGGCAGCATGGGCATCGAATTCACCCGCATGCATCGCTTTGCCCCCAAGCTGCCGCACTCGTCCGGTGGCGTGCTGGGCGAGATGATCGGTTCGGCCGTGCAGCCCACCTTCGGTTTCACCGGTTCCACGCTGCTGCTGCTGATGCTGTTCGGCCTGGGCTTCTCGCTGCTGTTCCATGTCTCGTGGCTGGCAGCGGTGGAGCGCATCGGCGGACTCATCGAGGATGGCCTGTTCTGGGTGCGCGACTTCTTCGCCGCCCGGGCTGACCGCAAGGCTGGCCAGGAGGCTGCCGTCAAGCGCGAGGAAACCGTGGTGCAGGAGCGCGCCAAGATCGTCGAAGCGCCGCCCATCCGCATCGAGCCGCAGATCGTGGAGGTGCAGAAATCCGACCGCGTCCAGAAGGAAAAGCAGACCAGCCTGTTCGACGACGTCAGCACCGACCTGCCGCCGCTGTCGCTGCTGGACGAGGCCCCGCCGTCGCAGCAGACGGTGTCGGTGGAAACCCTGGAATTCACCAGCCGCCTGATCGAGAAGAAGCTCTCCGACTTCGGCGTCGAGGTCAAGGTGGTGGCGGCCTATCCCGGCCCGGTGATCACCCGTTACGAGATCGAACCAGCCACCGGCGTCAAGGGCAGCCAGATCGTCAACCTGGCGCGCGACCTGGCGCGTTCGCTGTCGCTGACCTCGATCCGCGTGGTGGAAGTCATCCAGGGCAAGAATTACATGGGCCTGGAATTGCCCAACCCCAAGCGCCAGATCGTGCGCCTGACCGAGATCCTCGGCTCCAAGGTCTACAACGACAGTCATTCCAGCCTCACCGTGGCGCTGGGCAAGGATATCGCCGGCAACCCGGTGGTGGCCGACCTGGCCAAGATGCCCCACCTGCTGGTGGCCGGCACCACCGGTTCGGGCAAGTCGGTGGGCATCAACGCCACCATCCTCTCGCTGCTCTACAAGTCCACCCCGCGCCAGGTGCGCCTGATCCTGATCGACCCCAAGATGCTGGAACTGTCGATCTACGAAGGCATCCCGCACCTGCTGGCGCCCGTGGTGACCGACATGCGCCAGGCTGGCCACGCGCTGAACTGGGCGGTGGAAGAGATGGAGCGGCGCTACAAGAAGATGTCCAAGCTGGGCGTGCGCAACCTGGCCGGCTACAACCAGAAGATCGCCGACGCCGAAAAACGCGGCGAGAAGATCCCCAATCCCTTCAGCCTCACCCCGGACGCGCCGGAGCCGCTGGAGCAGCTGGAAACCATCGTCATCATCATCGACGAACTGGCCGACCTGATGATGGTGGTGGGCAAGAAGGTGGAAGAACTGATCGCCCGTATCGCCCAGAAGGCGCGCGCAGCCGGTATTCACCTGATCCTGGCGACCCAGCGTCCCTCGGTGGACGTCATCACCGGCCTGATCAAGGCCAACGTGCCGACGCGCATCGCCTTCCAGGTCTCCTCCAAGATCGACTCGCGCACCATCCTCGACCAGATGGGTGCGGAAACCCTGCTGGGCATGGGCGACATGCTCTACAACCCGCCGGGTACGGGGCTGCCGGTGCGTGTGCACGGCGCTTTCGTCTCGGACGATGAAGTGCATCGCGTGGTGGAACACCTCAAATCCCAGGGGGAACCGAATTACATCGAGGGCATCCTAGAGGGAGGCGTGCTCGAAGACGCCGACGGCGGCGGCAGCGGTGCTGCGGCTGGTGGAGCCGGCGGCGGCGAGGGCGACGAGATGTACGACCAGGCCGTGGCCGTGGTGCTCAAGCATCGCCGCGCCTCGATCTCGCTGGTGCAGCGCCACCTGCGCATCGGCTACAACCGGGCCGCTCGCCTCTTGGAGCAGATGGAGCAGAGCGGTCTGGTCTCTACCATGCAATCCAATGGCAACCGTGAAATCCTGGTGCCGGCTGGCGCCAGCGATGCGGCCGAATAAGTCGGTCGAATAAGCAGGTCGCCCCCGGCGGCGGCCACCTCAAGAAGGAATCAAATAACATGGACAATTCCAGAAACGCATCTCGCCTGCGCGCCGCGCAAGCGCCTGCCTCCACGCTGCGTCGCCGACTGATGGCCGCCGGCCTGTCGGCCCTGGTCGTGGCCGGCGCCATCACCATCACGGCCTTGACGCCGGGCCGCGCCTCGGCGGCCGCATTGGACCAGTTCAAGCAATTCGTCAGCAGCACCCAGTCCGCCAAGGGGGCATTCACCCAGCGCATGGTCAGGACCGAGAATGGCGCCACCAAGGTGGTCAACACCTCCAGCGGCAGCTTCGTGTTCTCGCGCCCGGGCAAGTTCATCTGGACCTACCAGAAACCGTACGAGCAGGTGATCCAGGCCGATGGCGAAAAACTGTTCATCTACGACAAGGACCTCAACCAGGTCACCACCAAGAAGCTGGGCAATGCGCTCGGCTCTTCGCCAGCCGCCATCCTGTTCGGCAGCAATGACCTGGAAAAGAACTTCACCCTCAAGGAAGCCGGCGACAAGGACGGCCTGGAGTGGCTGGAAGCCGTCCCCAAGAGCAAGGACACCACCTTCGACCGTATCGGCATCGGCTTGAAGAATGGCACGCCGGTGGCCATGGAATTGCATGATTCCTTCGGCCAGGTCTCGCTGCTCAGTTTCGACAGCTTCGAGAAGAATCCGCCGCTGAAGGTCAACAGCTTCAGCTTCACCATCCCCAAGGGCGCGGACGTCTTCAACAACTGAAGCTGTTCTGTCGGGATCGGCTGGCAAGAATGAAGACAGCCCCGCAGGCGTATGCTTGCGGGGCTGTTTTCCTGTTGCCCTGGGTCAGGCCTGCGGCTGTTCCAGCAGCGGCAGCTTGTCCGCCACGTCCTTCCATTTCTCGTGCCCGGGCAGGGGCGGCTTGGCCTGGGTGATGGGCTTCCAGCCCGGCTGCCGGGACAGCCGGGCATTCAATTGCTCGAAGTGCGCCAGGGTCGCCGGCAGGTCGGTCGCGTTGTAGATCGCCCCCACCGGACACTCCGGCACGCACATGGAGCAATCGATGCAGCCGTCCGGGTCGATGACGAGGAAATTCGGGCCTTCCACGAAGCAGTCCATCGGGCAGACGCTGACGCAATCGGTATATTTGCACTGGATGCAGGAATCGGTGACGACGAAGGGCATGGAGAAGGCTTGGTGAAGAAAAAGGCGCAGGCCGCATTCTAACCGCTGGGCCGGATGGCTGCAGGCGTCGCCCATTGCCCCCGGGGCCGCCTGCTGCGTTAGACTACGGCCTTTGGTGAACGCGTCGGGCAATCCGGCGCTGCGCCCGCATCCTGATGAATATGAACTTTATTTCCCCAGCCGCCCTGCAGCGGTCCTGCTTCCTCGTTGCTTCCAGTTCTGTGGAGGAGCGCCCTCATGGCTGACCTGTTCGCCCAAGAGCCCGCCGCGCCGCTGGCCGAAGCGCTGCGGCCCAAGACGCTCGACGAAGTCATCGGGCAGTCGCACCTGCTCGGGGAAGGCAAGCCGCTGCGCCTGGCCTTCCAGTCGGGCAAGCCGCATTCGATGATCTTCTGGGGCCCGCCGGGCGTAGGCAAGACCACGCTGGCGCGCCTGACTGCGACGGCCTTCGAGTGTGAGTTCATCGCCTTGTCGGCGGTGTTCTCGGGTGTGAAGGATATACGCGCAGCCATGGAGCAGGCCGAGCAGAATCTGGCGATGGGCAAGCACACCATCCTGTTCGTCGATGAAATCCACCGCTTCAACAAGTCCCAGCAGGACGCGCTGCTACCCTATGCGGAAAGCGGGCTGGTGACCTTCATTGGCGCGACCACCGAGAACCCTTCCTTCGAGGTCAATTCGGCGCTGTTGTCGCGCGCCCAGGTGTATGTGCTCAAGTCGCTCACCGATGAGGAGCTCAAGCAACTGCTCAAGCGTGCGCAGGACAAGGCGCTGGGTGATCTGCAATTCGACCAGCAGGCCACCGATACGATCATCGGTTATGCCGATGGCGACGCGCGCCGCTTCCTGAACCTGCTGGAGCAGACCGATACGGCAGCGCGCACCACCGGCACGCGCCTGGTGACTGCGGAATTCCTGCAGAATGCGCTGACTCTCAACAGCCGTCGCTTCGACAAGGGCGGCGACAACTTCTACGACCAGATCTCGGCCCTGCACAAGTCGGTGCGCGGCTCCCACCCGGACGCCGCGCTGTACTGGCTGACCCGCATGCTCGATGGCGGCGCCGACCCGCGCTACCTGTCGCGCCGCATCGTGCGCATGGCCTGGGAAGACATCGGCCTGGCCGATCCGCGCGCCATGCAGATCGCCAATGACGCCGCGCTGACCTACGAACGGCTGGGCAGCCCCGAGGGCGAGCTGGCGCTGGGCCAGGCAGTGATCTACCTGGCCGTGGCGGCCAAGAGCAATGCCGGCTACAACGCCTATAACGCCGCGCGCGCCTTCGTGAAGCAGGACAAGAGCCGGGAAGTGCCGGTGCACCTGCGCAATGCGCCGACCAAGCTGATGAAGGAGCTGGGCTATGGGCATGAGTATCGCTATGCGCATGATGAGCCCAATGCCTATGCGGCCGGTGAGACCTATCTGCCGGACGGCATTGAGGAGCCGGGCTGGTATCAGCCGGTGCCGCGCGGGCTGGAAATAAAGATCGGTGAGAAGCTCGCCACTTTGCGCCAGTGGGATGAAGAGGCCCGCAAGGACTAGGCGTCAGTTGACCACGTCGTAACGAACCGACACCTCACCTTTCTTGATCCGCACGGATTGAATGCGGATCTGCCCGATCTCTCCCAGAGCGGCCACATGCGTCCCGCCACAAGGATAGGCGGGCAAATCCCCAAAGCCGATCTGCCGCAAGCCGTCTTGCATCGCCATCACGCAGGGCAGGTCCTGCGCCAGCAAGGCATTGCAACGGCGCTCCAGTTCCGCCGGCGCCAGCTCTTGCGCCGCGGCCTCTGTCGGGGCAGCCACGCCCACCACGCGCGCTTCTCCCGGCCAGTGGTGGGCCTTGGTCGGCGTCCACCCCAGTTCGGTCATGACCTGGCCAATCACATGGCCCGCCGAATGCAGCCGCGCATGCAGCTGGCGCGGCTGGGCATCGACCAATGCGACGGCTGGGCCGGGTGCGACGGGGGCGGTGGTGTAATGAACGACGCCGTCACTTTCACTGAGCACGCGCAGCACCTCGACCTCAGCGATCCAGCCGGTATCGCTGGGCTGGCCGCCGCCTTGCGGATGAAAGGGCGTGGCGGAGAGCCGGATGGCGTAGCGGCCATCTTCCTGCGGGGTGCAGTCCAGTACGTGGATGTCGGCGCGCAAGGCGCGGTCGGTGAGGTAGAGGCGTTCTGTCATGGCGAGGCTTTCCGATTGGCTGGCAGCAAGTGCCCTGCATTGTATCGATCGGCTGGAGTTGCGATAATCCAGCTCCTGAGCAAATGATCTTTGCACCATGAGCACAAATCAAAGCATCGCGCTGCTGAATGAAATGGCGGTTTTCGCCAAGGTGGTGGAGACCGGCAGCTTTTCGGAAGCGGCCCGCCAACTGGGCGCCACGCCCTCAGCCATCAGCCGCGCCATCGCCCGGCTGGAAAAGGCCCTGGGCACCCAATTGCTGCAGCGGACCACCCGCAAGCTGCGCCTGAGCGAGAGCGGCCAGGACATCCACGCCCGCTGCCGCGACATGCTCAACGCGGCCCAGGCCGTGCTGGCGGTCTCCGGCGCGTTCGACGCCGAGCCGCAGGGGCAGGTGAGGGTGAGCGTGCCCAAGGCGGTGGGGCATGCGCTGGTGCATCCACATGTGCCGGATTTCCTGGCCGCGCATCCCAAGGTGGACGTGCTGCTGCGGCTGGAAGACCGCTATATGGACCTCATCGACGATGAGGTCGACCTGGCCATCCGCATCACCGATCATCCGCCACCGGGCCTGATGGGACGCCGCCTGATGCGTATCGATCATCTGCTGTGCGCCACGCCGCACTACCTGGCCACTCACGGTACGCCAGCCCATCCCCAGGCCCTGAAGGAGCATAGTTGCATCTATCTTGGCGAATCGCCGGCGGATGCGCGCTGGCGTTTCCGCCGGCAGGGAAAGTCGGTCAATGTCGAGGTGCGGGGACGGTATGCGGCCAACCATACTGGCGTGCGGCTCGATGCCGTGCTGCGCCATCTGGGCATTGCCAGCCTGCCGTATTTCATCGCCAGGCCGGCGCTGGAGGAGGGCAGTCTGGTGCAGGTGCTGCCGCAATGGAGCTTCAGGACGCACTACTGTGGCGAGCTGTGGGCGCTGTATCCGGCCACGCGCCATCTGCCGCCGCGCCTGGGCGCCTTCGTCCAGTTCCTGGCGCAGCGGCTGGCGCAGGAGCCGACCCTGGCGGGCGGCGGCAAGGCGGCGCGCTGAGGGGGCTCAGGCGGGCTGGCGGCTCCAGACATGGAAGCTGCCTTCCATGGCCGACATGGCGGCGATCACGGTGCTGTAGTTCTGGTCGTTGTCATAGCCGGGCAGGCGCTGCTTCATGGCTTGCATCAGCTCTTCCAGGCCGTCGGCGTCGTTCGGGACCAAGATGCCCTTGATGCCTTCGGCGCTCTGGCCCGAGAGTATCCATTCGGGTTGCGGCAAGTGGCCTTCGCTGATACGGATGGTCACGTCCTTGACCTCTGCCCAGGCGATGCCTTCGCGCTTGGCGCCGCGCACCATGGTGCGGATTTCTTCGTCATCGAATTCGACGCTGATCTTGCGCGCCTGCTGCGCCGCCAGCCGGGCCGGAGACAGCTCGGCGGCGCCCGGAGCCTGTACCTTCCAGTCGCTCTTGCGCGCCTTGGGCGGGACGAAACGGTTCTTGATCTGCTGGCCGAAGGCAAAGGCCGCGCCGAAGGAGAGGCCGGCGATCAATCCGTAGAACAGGCTGGCGTCGTTGGACATGTAATGGATGCCGGCCCATAAGCCCAGGGCGAAGGCGGCTACCAGGCCCAGCAGGGAAAACAGGACGGGGACGTCGCGCGGGGCGCGGGGATCTTGCGGTGCAGACATGGTGAAAGGGACAGGGTCTCTGGATGGCGGAATTGGCCGAATGGTAACCCGCCCGGATAGGCCCCGGATACCCCCGGCCCGTGCTGAAGTGGCATTTTCTTGCGAACTGGCGTCGCTGGAGGCCCGTGGTGGCCGCCTGACTTGGTACAATCGCGGTTTCGAGCACCAAACCTATCGTATTTTCTTCCCATGATCGACATCCAACTCCTCCGTAAAGACATCGAGAACGTCGCGGCCCGCCTGGCGGCCCGCAAGTTCGTCCTGGACGTGGCCGGCTTCAATGCGCTCGAAGCCGAGCGCAAGCAGATCCAGACCCGTACCGAAGAACTGCAGGGCAAGCGCAACAGCCTGTCCAAGCAGATCGGCATGCTCAAGGGCAAGTGCGAAGACGCTTCCGCAGTGATGGCCGAGGTCAACGGCATCGGCGACGAGTTGAAGGCTTCGGCCACCCGTCTGGAAGAAGTGCAGCAACAGATGAACCTGTTCCTGCAGGCGGTACCCAATCTGCCGCACGAATCGGTGCCGGTGGGCAATGACGAGAGCGGCAACGTCGAGCTGCGCAAGGTCGGCACGCCGCGCCAGTTCGACTTCGAGATCAAGGATCACGTCGATGTCGGCGCTGCGCTGGGCCTGGACTTCGATACCGCCACCAAGCTGACCGGTTCGCGCTTTGCCGTGCTCAAGGGCGGCATCGCCCGCCTGCACCGTGCGCTGGCGCAATTCATGCTGAACACGCACACGATGGAGCATGGCTATACCGAGTGCTACACCCCCTACATCGTCAACGCCGACAGCCTGCGCGGCACCGGTCAGCTGCCCAAGTTCGAGGCCGACCTGTTCGCGGCCAAGAAGGGCGGCCAGGAAGGCGAGGCCGAGAATGCCGCGCTGTACCTGATCCCCACGGCGGAAGTGCCGCTGACCAATTTCGTGCGTGACGAGATCGTGGCCGGCGATGCCTTGCCGATGAAGTTCACCGCCCATTCGCCTTGCTTCCGCTCGGAAGCCGGTTCCTACGGCCGTGATACCCGCGGCATGATCCGCCAGCACCAGTTCGACAAGGTGGAAATGGTGCAGATCGTCCATCCGGAGCAGTCCTATGACGCCCTGGACGAGATGCTGGGCCACGCCGAGACCATCCTCAAGAAGCTCGGCCTGCCGTACCGCGTGATCACCCTGTGCACCGGCGACATGGGCTTTGGTGCGGCCAAGACCTATGACATCGAAGTCTGGCTGCCGGCGCAGAAAACCTATCGCGAGATCTCTTCGGTCTCCAACTGCGAAGCCTTCCAGGCGCGTCGCATGCAGGCGCGTTTCCGCAATGCCCAGGGCAAGCCGGAACTGCTGCATACGCTCAATGGTTCGGGCCTGGCCGTGGGCCGCACCCTGGTGGCCGTGCTGGAAAACTACCAGCAGGCCGATGGCAGCGTGGACATCCCCGAGGCCCTGCAGCCCTACATGGGTGGAGTAACCCGGCTCGTGCCGGGCGCATAAGCGCTCAACCCTGCCGCGTTTCCGCTGCGCTGCATGTGAAAACGGCTGCCTCTGGATGAGGCAGCCGTTTTTTTTACGTCTGGCTGGCGAAAACGTTTTCTTGAGGGCGCTGGCTAGGCGTCCTTGAGGGCCCACGAGAAGGTTGCCGGGATACGGCGCTCGATGAAGAGGCTGTTGCCGGGGATTTTCTTGGCCTGTTTCTTGGCCCGCGTGGCGGCCGAGGCGATCTGGTGCGGCGAGGAATATTGCGACGGCTCGATCTTGACCGCGCCCAGCGACACCGACACCAGTTTATGGAAGACCCGGTTGCCCTGGCGGTCTTCGGTGTAGTAGCCGCCGCGTTCGACGTCTTCGTCGTAGTAGAAGCCGCGGGTCTCGGCGTCGAAATTGTCCAGCATGCTGCGGCAGCGTTTTTCCCAGTCCTCGCTCTGGAACAGGATCAGGAAATCATCGCCGCCGATATGGCCGATGAAGTCCAGTTCAGGGTCGCAGGCCTGCTGCAGCACGCGGCCGGTGGCCTGGATCATGTCATCGCCCTTGCGGTAGCCGTAGACATCGTTGAAGGGCTTGAACTGGTCCAGGTCGCAATAGCAGATACAGAATTCCACGCCGCTTTGCAGCAGGTATTCGATGTGGTCGTTGATGGGCACATTGCCCGGCAATTGCGTGAGCGGATTGGCATGGCGGGCCGCGTCGATCTGCATCTGGGTGATCTCGCGCAGCAGGTCGTGGCCGGTGCCCAGGCCCATGTACTGGCCACGGTCGGTAATGATGAAGCCGTTGGAGAGGTGGTGCGACTCGGCATGCACCAGCAGGTTGGAGAGGTCTTGGAGGCTGGTGCTCTGCTCGGTCAGGATGGGATTGGGGTCCATGAAGAAGGCGCAGGACTTCTTGCCATACAGCTCGCGCCCGTACAGGCGGGCGAAGCGTTCGACCATGCTGTAGCGGTTGATCAGCCCGATCGGCAGGCCATTGCTGACCACCGGCAGGGCCTGCAGCTGGGGATCGTTGACGAACATGTCATAGACCGTGTCATTGCTCACCTCAGGGCTGACGTAGCGGGTCTCGCGCAACAGCTTGAAGACGGTGGTGCTGTGCTTGCCGGGGCCGTATTTCTTGGCGTCCAGCGGCACCTTGTCGCGCCGCAGGGTCTTGGTGACGTCGTCCGAGATCGACACCGGCGGTTCCGGCAGCGGGCGCGAGATGTGGTAGCCCTGGCCGCAGGCGATGCCCAGGTCGCGGATGGTCAGCAGTTCGGCCTGCGACTCGATGCCTTCGGCGATGACGATGGAGCCGGACTTCTCGGCGATCTCCTGGATCGAGCGGACGAACTGCAGCTTCATCGGGTCGTGGTTGATGCCCTGGACGAAGTGCATGTCCACCTTCACGTATTCTGGCTGCAATTCCGACCACAGGCGCAGGCTGGAAAAACCTTCGCCCAGGTCGTCGATGGCGATCTGGAAGCCCATGTCGCGGTAATGCATGGCGGCGTTGCGCAGCTGGGCGTAGTCGTAGGTGGGTTCGTTCTCGGTCAGTTCGATGATGATGCGCTGCGGGTTCACGCCCAGGGTATCGAGATAGCGCAGGGTTTCGCCCTGGATCGCCTCGGGCTGCATCAGCGCCCCGGGCGAGACGTTGAGGAACAGGTTGCCCGGCAGGCCCAGCTGGGCGAAGCGGGTCAGCACGATGTGGCGGCACAGGTATTCCATCTGTACCGACATGTTATGCGCGCGCGCGACCTTGAACAGCGCCAGCGGTGAATGCAGCGGGGTATTGGAAGGGCCGCGGATGAGGCCCTCATAGCCCAGGATCTCGCCATTGCGCATGCGCACGATGGGCTGGAACAGGGCCGTTAGCTTGCGCTGGGCGATGATCTCGTGCAGCAGCGAGAGCATCGGGTCCTCGGTCCCGGACATCGTACCTCCCGCAGCGCGGGCGATCAGGTCGGCGACTTCAGTACCGAGCGGGAAGGAAAGGTTGGAAAGGGGCGCCATCTGGCAGGTACCGGGTTGGAATGGTCGAAAGAACGGCAAATAGTTTACGGATGCTAGAAGTGATTTATGACAAGATGATGATGCCGGGCAGCTCTGCGCTAGGGGAGGTGAAAATTCCTTCACCGACGTTGCGTGCCGGGGCGGGGTTATCAGGTGGATATTATTTTTTTAAACTTTTTTTGTGAAAATAGTTCCACTCTGAAAATAGTTCTGCTATAGTCGCTGTCTTTGCTGCACCACGCAGTGAAACGACCGAAGTTAACCGGAGAGGTGGCAGAGTGGTCGAATGTACCTGACTCGAAATCAGGCGTACGGTTTCCCGTACCGTGGGTTCGAATCCCACCCTCTCCGCCAGTTGGCTCACATGTTGTAGAAGTTGTAGAGATAAGGCTCTGATTTTTCAGGGCCTTATTTTTTTATCTGTCGCTTTGGCAGGCTGCTCGAGGGGAGTGGCCGGCAAGGCGACGGCGTCATCATTGCCAGCGGCGCGTTCTCGTGGGGGGAGCGGGTCGCCAGGCTGTCCTCCTTCCCGCCTTACAGGGCGATCCGCGCGGCCGTCGCTGGCGTGGTGGCTATACACCCCTGCGCCAAGAAGCAGTGTCGCCGGCCCGCCGGCCTTGATATAGTCGTCCAACGCGTTTGCCTTCGTAGCGGATTCATCATGTCCCTGAATCGACTGTTCCGGCTCATTTCCATCGCCTTGCTGCTGCTGTTCCTGGCATTTGCAGTCTCGCTGGTCTGGACCGAGTGGAACAGCTATCGCAACGGCGCCAACAGTGTGCCGGCCTTGCGTACGTTCAGGCTGGCGCTGGTGGCGCTGGAAAAACTGTCGGCCGAGCGGGGACCGGCCAATGCCTTCATGGGCGCGTCGGCCAGCCAGCGGGAGGCTGTCGCCGACAAGCTCAAGAACGCCCGGGCCGAGACCGACGCCGCCTTGGCAGCCTTGCGCCAGGCGCTGCAATCGCATCCCCGGCTGCGCCAGTCATGGTCGCTGGACAAGGTCAAGACGGTCCAGCAGGCGCTGGAGCCGGCGCGTGCCGCCATCGACCGTATCGGCCGCCAGCCGGAGGCGGAGCGCAATAATGTCTATGTACTCTCGGCCGTGGGCGGCATGGTCGACATGATTCCACTGATGATCCGCGTGGCTTCGGAGCTTAGCAGCGAAGTCGATCATGCCGATCCGGAGTTGCGCGAGGGGCTGGCCGCCATCCGTGCCGCCGCCAGCTTGCGCGAATACGCCGGGCAGGTCGGGTCGCGGTTTACGCCGGCCTTGATCGCCCATCGCAAGCTGACCCAGGACGAGGTCATCGAGATCGGACGGCTCTACGGCCGCATCGAGTTGCTGCGCGGTCTGCTCAATACCCAGATGGCCAGCTACGTCCAGCGCCCGGAGTTCGCCCGCGCGCTGGAGCTGGTGGATAAGCAGTATTTCGACAATGGCTTCCAGTTCCTCGATTTCCTCTTGCAGACGGGTGTCGCCTCAGGCGACTACGGCCTGACCTCGGTGGACCTGTTCCGTTTCTACGTGCCACAGATGAAGTCCATCACCGACCTGCGCGATCTGCTGCTGGACGACATGATGGAGCAGGCTGAGCGCCACAACCGGCGCGCCCGTAACTACCTGCTGCTGGTGATCGCCGTGACGGTGGTGGCTTGCCTGTTCTTCCAGGTGCTGATGGTGCTGATCCGCCGCCGCGTGGTGCAGCCTCTGGTGCTGGCGACCGATCTGGTCTCAGGCCTGGTGGAGGGGCGGCTGGACCAGGAGATTCCGCAGCCCCGCTACGAGGACGAGATCAGCGCCATGATGCGGGCGCTCAAGGTGCTGCGCCAGCGCATGCGCGAACGCAACAGCCTGGCCCGCGAGCGCGAAGCGCTGATCACGCAATTGCAGACCTCTTCCAATACCGATTTCCTGACCGGGGTCTTGAACCGTCGCGCCTTCTTTACCCATGGGCAGCAGCAGATGACCGTCGCCAAGCGCTACGGACGCGAACTGGCGGTGGTGCTGTTCGATATCGATCACTTCAAGCAGATCAATGATTCCTACGGCCACCAGGCCGGCGACGCCATCCTGCGCGGTGTGGCGCAGTCGGTGTCGCAGCTCTTGCGCAAGGTCGATGTGTTGGCGCGTTACGGCGGTGAGGAATTCATCATTCTCCTACCCGAATCCAGCCTGCTGCAGGCGGCCGCCGCCAGCGAAAAGCTGCGCGCGGCGCTGGCGGCGGGTGAATTCGAAATCGATGGTGGTCGCCGCATTCGTGTCACGGCCAGCTTCGGAGTAGCCGCCGAAAACGGCGGGCCGGGGCTGGAGCATCTGATCAAGCAGGCGGACATTGCGCTCTACCGCGCCAAGAAGCTGGGGCGCAATCGCGTCGAGCTGGCCGGCGAGGAGGAAGGCGTGGAAGGGGCGGGGACCTGAGCCGTGGCTCAGGTGCTGTCGCGCTCCAGGATGGAGTAGCCCAGGTCGTGTACCGCCTGGTCCAGGGGATCGCCATCGAAACGGGTCAGCAGCATCTCGGCTGCGGTGAGGCCGATCTGGTGTGCGCTGATCTGTACCGTGGTCAGCGCGGGCAGCACTTCGGTGGCAATCTCCAGGTTGGCGAAGCCGGCCAGCGCGATGCGACCGGGCACGGCGATGCCGCGCCGTGCACACTCCAGCGCCGCGCCCGCAGCGATCACATCATTGCTGAAGAAAGCGGCATCCACTTCCGGATGCTGGGTCAGCAGGCGGCCGATGGCTTCGCGCCCGGCCTGCAGGAAGGCGCCCATGGGCATCACCAGATGCACCGGTTCGGCTGCGCCATGGTGGCGTAGCGACTCGCGCAGTCCGGCTACCCGCGCCATCCCGCGCGGGTCGTCGCCGCCCACGAAGGCCATGCGCCGATATCCCTTCTGGTACAGGTAGTCCCCCATGGCGCGGCCAGCGGCGTGATTGTCGAAGCCGGCCAGCATGTCGATGGGCGTGTCAGTCAGGTCCCAGGTTTCCACGACCGGGATGCCGGCCGCCTTCAGACGCTGGCGAGTCATCGGTGAATGCTGTACGCCGGTGAGCACCAGGCCGTCGACGCGACGGCCGATGAAGACTTCTACCAGTCCCGTTTCCGCTTCTTCCGAATAATTGGTCTGGCCCAGCAGCAACTGGTATCCCTGCATGCACAATTGTTCCGACAGCCCACGCAGCGTCTCGGCAAAGATGGAGTGGCTGATGGTGGGAACGATGGCTGCCACGATGCGGGTGCGCCGCGAGGCCAGTCCGCCGGCCAGCAGGTTGGGGATGTAGCCCATGCTGGCGATGAAGGCTTCGACGCGTTCGCGCGTGGCCGGCGAGACCTTTTCAGGGCTATTGATCACGCGCGAGACCGTGATGTGCGACACGCCGGCTGCGCGCGCGACGTCTTCCTTGGTCACGGCGCGCGTTGGCATGGCAGGGGGCTCGGGTTTGTGGCTCATCGTTGCGGTCTGTCAAAGAGGTTGCCGCAAGCATAACAGCAGCATGAGGGCAGCGCCCCCTGCGGACATCCACAGGCAGTCGCTGGCGCTGGGCCGCCTTCTAATCGCGGTCATTGAAGGCCGAGATGTGCGAGACCTGGAACACGCCGGACAAAGACTGCAGCTCATTGCGATGCAATTGCGCCAGGCGGTGCAGGTATTGCTCCCCCAGGGTGGTCAGGCGGACCTGGACCAGGCGCTTGTCGCGGTCATCGGGCGTGCGGGTGACCAGGCCGGCCTTCACGCAGCGTGTGACCAGCGCCACCACGCCGTGGTGCTGGGATTGCAGCCGCTCGGCCAGTTCGCTGATGCTGGCCCAGTCGCGGCCGGGAAATCCCTTGATGTGCAGCAGCAGCAGGTATTGCAGGGGTGTGAGCCCCTCGCTCTGGGCTGCCTCCTCCGAAAAACGCAGGAAACGGCGCAATTGGTAGCGAAATTCCGACAGGGCTTCGAAATCATCCTTTTGCAGGCGGGATGGGCTTGTCATGGCTGCTGGCTCCATCCTTGGATGGAGGTGGAGGACGGCTCGACAGCGGGGAATCGGGACATATATATCATCTTGTGATGTAATTGCGGTCTGGCTGGCGCAGCGGGTGGCGGTGCGCATGGCCAATTCGTATGAAACGTCGTCGCGGAAATGGATATGCCGGATTCTATCTCGCTGTGGTTCAAAAGTTTTATTCCTGCCAAGGCCAATGTCGATCGCTTCGAGCGCATGCGCTCCTGCGCTGGCAGCCTCTTTGGCATCCTGCTGGTCGGTATGGTCAGCTATGCGGTGCTGCCGCACAAGGCCGGCACGATCTGGCTGATTGCGCCCATGGGGGCGTCGGCGGTGCTCTTGTTTGCTGTGCCATCCAGTCCGCTGGCCCAGCCATGGTCCATCATCGGCGGCAACCTGTGCGCAGCGCTCATCGGCGTGACCTGCGCCAAGCTGGTGCCGGAGCCGGCCCTGGCAGCGGCCTTGGCCATTGCCCTGGCCATCGGTGCGATGTTCTATCTGCGTTGCATCCATCCGCCCAGCGGCGCGGTCGCGCTCACCGCAGTGTTGGGTGGGCCGGCGGTGCAGGCCATGGGGTATGGCTTCGTGCTCTCGCCGGTATTGCTCAATTCGGTGCTGCTGCTGGCCACGGCGCTGTTCTTCAACAATGCCAGCGGTCGCCGCTACCCGCATGCCCAGCAGAGCGCCGCGCCTCATCCGCACCATACGCGGGATGAATTGCCGATCACGCGGCTGGGCTTTTCCCATGAGGACCTGGACGAGGTGCTCAAGCGCTACAACCAGGTGCTCGACATCGGCCGGGATGACCTGGAAGAAATCTTCTTGCAGACCGAGATGCGCGCCTATCACCGCCGTTTCGGCCAGACCCTGTGCGCCTCGGTGATGTCGCGCGATGTGGTGGCGGTGGAGTTTGCCACCGGCCTTGATGAGGCCTGGCGACTCTTGCAGGCGCATCGCCTGCGCGCCTTGCCGGTCATTGATCGCGGCCGCCATGTCATCGGCATCATCAGTCGCAGCGATTTCCTGGAGCATGCCGGCGTGGAGGTGCATACCGGCCTGACGGCGCAATTGAGGGCGCTGCTGCATCGCGTGCCGCTGCTTCATTCCGACAAGCCTGAAGTGGTCGGGCAGATCATGAGCCGGCCGGTGGTGACGGCCCAGGTCGATACGCCGCTGCTGGAGCTGGTGCCGCGCATGGCTGATGGCCTGCATCAGATTCCCGTCGTCCAGGCGGACGGCAAGCTGGCGGGCATGCTGACCCAGTCGGACATGATTGCCGCCCTGTATGAAAAGAACCTGGCCGCGGCGCGCAGCGGGCCAAGCTTGCGCAGTGCGGCTTGACAGGTCGGGCGGGCAGGGGGATTCTGCTGCGATGGCGGCAGTCGCCGCTGGAGTGGACACGCAAGGAGAAGCTGATGAGAACCAAGGCGTTGCTGATGCTGCTGTCGGCCATGCTGGTGCTGCAGGCTTGCCAGCGCCAGGAGGCCAATCCGCCCAAGCCGGTCACCTCGGCGCTGGAAGCTTCGATGGATGCCGGTTGAGGGGGGTAACTGGATGGGGTGAGAGAGTAGGGGCGTTGATGGGGTGAGAGAGAGTAGGGGCGTTGATGGGGCTGTCAGATATTTTTCTTGTGAATATCTGCTATTGCCACAATAAAGCAGACGTGATGGGCGAGGATGACTATAGTTGCACCTGTCTCCTCCAATCTCCTCCTTAAGAAATTGGATTCAAGCCCGCACCTCTTGGTCGCGGGCTTTTTTTTGCCTTTTTCTTCTTTTGCCGTCGCGCTGGAGTGATTGTCCCTTCCGGCATCAGGGCCGGGGATGCGCCGCTTCTTGGTAAGATGGCGTGTGCAGCGCCGGGATCCACGGGTGCGCTGCTTCATGTCATTCGTTCAGAACACCTCAATGTCTTCAGCTTCCGTCTCCCCCTCGTCGCCCCAGCCCCTGCCTGAGCGGCCCGACACGCCTTGCGTGGCGGTCTGTTCCACGACCTTTGATGACGTCTGCCGCGGTTGCGGCCGTACCGTCGATGAGGTGGCGCAATGGGTCTTCATGGATGTGGAGCAGCGTGAGCGGGTGTGGCAGCGCATCCTGGCGCAGGGTTACCCGCGTCGCAATTACTGAGGCGCGGTCAGTCCGAAAAATCCCACGCCCGCCTGGCGCAGCATCGTGGTCAGGGCAATGAGCGGTAGCCCGGTCAAGGCAGTGGGGTCGTCGCTGCGGATGCTTTCCAGGATGGCAATGCCCAGGCCTTCGTTCTTGGCGCTGCCGGCGCAGTCGTAGGGTTGTTCGATGTGCAGGTAGGCATCGAGCTCGGCGTCGGAGAGGTCGCGCATGCGCACCAGGGTTTGCACATTGCAGAGCTGGGCTGCCTGGGCGGCGTCAGTGCGGCGGCCATCCCACAGACACAATGCGGTATGGAAGATCACTTCGCGTCCGCGCATCATCTGCAGTTGTCTCAAGGCATTGGCGTGATTGCCGGGTTTGCCGATCTGCTGTCCATCCAGCGTGGCTACCTGGTCCGAGCCGATCACCAGGGCGGCGCCAGCGCGCGCGGCAATGGCGGCCGCTTTTGCACGGGCCAGCCTGAGCGCGGTCGCTTCCGGCGTCTCGCCGGCCTGCGGCGTTTCATCGATATCTGGCGTCATGGTCTCGAAGGGTAGGCCCAGGCGCTCCAGCAGTTGTTTGCGGTACACCGAGCTGGAGCCCAGGATGAGGCGGGTGGTGGGAGCGGTGAAGTGGGAATGCGACATGGTCAGGAGCGGGAAGGGATGGGTTTGCGGGGTAATCGTCCTCATTGCCCGAAGATGGGCGCAGAAGCCTTGCATCAGGCCGCGTCAAGATATTTTTTGCGAGAAATTCGCAAACGCCGCGCTAAGGCTTTGACTGGTAAGGAAATTTTCTGTTATTATCGCAGGTTTTCCGGATTCTGCTTTGGCTATGAATGCATTTGTGATCGACGCGTTCGACTTCTGTCGGCTGAAACAGCAGGCACAGGGCGAGATTCCGGTTGCTGAATTAGGTCGTCTGGCGCAAGAGACGGTTGACCGTTCCGGCACGATTCGTTGGGCTCTGTCCGGCGATATCGACAAGCTGGGGCATGCTCAACTCAGTCTGGCAGTGTCGGGTGCAGTTAATCTGATCTGTCAGCGTTGCCTGACGGCATTGAATTTCGAGATTGATTCGAAGTCGCTGCTGGTATTGGCAAAAGATGAGGCCCAGGCCGACGCAATCGAAGAACTGCTCGATGATGACGAGATCGATGTCATTGTCGGTTCGGCAGCCTTCGATGTGAACTACCTGATCGAGGACGAAGCGTTGCTGGCTCTGCCGGTGGCGCCCAAGCATGACAAGTGTCCCGAGGGTGGTAGTGCGGCGGTCGAGGCCAAAAGTGCTGAACGGGCTTCCCCGTTTGAGGTACTGAAGAAGTTGAAGCAGTAATTGTTTGGGGATGTCTGGCAGGTGCCGGGCAGCGGCACAGCGGGTTTACGGAAACCTGGATCCGGTGTGTTAAAATTTTCAATCTTAAGTAAGGTTTAGGAGTAATCATGGCCGTTCAACAGAACAAAAAGACCCCGTCCAAGCGCGGTATGCACCGTGCACACGACTTTCTGACTGCACCCCCGCTGGCTGTGGAGCCGACGACTGGTGAAACCCACCTGCGTCACCACATCAGCCCCAACGGTTTCTACCGTGGTCGCAAGGTGCTGAAGACCAAGAACGACGAGTAATCTCATTCATTGAGCTTGCTGTTTTTGGAGAAAAGCGGCGCAATGAGCTTCTGTTCAAGGAGGTTCATTTTGCGCCGCTTTTTTATGTCCGCGACATCCGTGTGCGGATCCGCCTGCCTGCTTGCGTGAACCTTCATCTGGCGCATTGTCCGAGTGTGCCAGTTTGAACGGTCTCCAAACTGCCTCATAATGTGGGCTGGCAAGGCTCTGAATCAAATCGATGACAATCAAAATTTCAATCGACTGCATGGGTGGCGATCATGGCCCGTCAGTCACTCTTCCGGCCGCTGCCTCCTTCCTCAAGCGCCAATCTGATGCGGAGCTGATCCTGGTCGGCCAGGAAGCCGTGCTGCAGCCGCTGTTGAAGAAATACAAGCTGGCCGGCGAAGCCCGCATCCGTATCCACAACGCCACTGAAGTGGTGACCATGGAAGATCCGGTCGAGGTGGCCCTGCGCCGCAAGAAGGATTCTTCCCTGCGCGTGGCCGTGACCCTGGTCAAGGACGGGCAGGCCCAGGCGGCCGTGTCGGCCGGCAATACCGGCGCGCTCATGGCGGTGTCGCGCTATGTCCTGAAGACCTTGCCGGGCGTTGACCGTCCGGCGATCTGCACCATCCTGCCCAACCAGAAGGATGGCCCCACCTACATGCTCGACCTCGGCGCCAATGTCGACTGCGAGCCACAGCATTTACATCAATTTGCACTGATGGGCTCGGCCCTGGTGGCGGTCATGGAAGGCAAGGCCAAGCCGACGGTCGGCCTCTTGAACGTGGGCGAGGAAGACATGAAGGGCAACGAGTTGGTCAAGGCGACTGCCGGCCTGCTGCGCGCGGATCATGAGAAGGGTATCCTCAACTTCTACGGCAACGTGGAAGGCAACGACATCTTCGAAGGCACCACCGATCTGGTGGTCTGCGACGGTTTCGTGGGCAATGTGACGCTGAAGGCCTCCGAAGGCCTGGGGCGCTTCGTCAAGCAGGTGCTCACCAGTGAATTCAAGAAGGGCTTGGTCAACAAGCTGGGCGCATTGATCGCCTATGGCGCCATCAAGGCGCTGTCGCGCCGGCTCAATCCTTCCCGTTACAATGGCGCCAGCCTGCTGGGGCTGAAGGGACTGGTCTTCAAGAGCCACGGTGGCGCCGATGTGTATGCGTTTGAATGGGCCATCCGCCGCGCCTACGACGCGGCCAAGTACGATGTGCTGGCCCGTATTGCCGCCAGCATGGCGGAGCTGATGCCCCAGGGACAGGGGCGCACGGCCGAGGCCGCAGCACTGGCTTCCGAGCCGGCGCCGGTCTCGCTGGATCAACCGAACTAACAGAGCAAGAAGACGGCATGACCACTTACAGCAAAATCATTGGCACCGGCAGCTATCTGCCCGCCAAGCGCGTGACCAATCAGGAACTGGCGGCGCAATTGGCCGAGCAGGGCATCGAGACCTCGGACGAATGGATCGTCACGCGCAGCGGCATTTCCGCGCGCCACTACGCCGAGCCCGCCGAGCTCTCCAGCGACCTGGCGTTGCAGGCCGCGCAGCGCGCATTGCAAGCCGCGGGCCTGCAGCCCAATGATATCGACCTGATCATCATGGCCACTTCCACCCCGGATCACCTGGGTGGCTTCCCCAGCACCGCCTGTGTGGTCCAGCGCAAGCTGGGCATCACCAACGGTGCGCCGGCCATGGACGTGCAGGCGGTGTGCAGCGGCTTCGTCTATGCCATGTCGGTGGCGGACAGCTTCATCAAGTCGGGCGCCCACAAGAACGTGCTGGTGATCGGCGCCGAAGTGTTCTCGCGCATCCTCGATTTCAAGGATCGCACCACCTGTGTGCTCTTCGGCGACGGCGCCGGCGCCGTCGTCATGAGCGCCTCGCAGGAGCCTGGCGTGCTGGCCACCAAGCTGCACGCCGATGGCAGCCATGGCCACATCCTGTGTGTGCCGGGCAGCGTCGACAATGGCGCCGTTGCTGGCAGCGCCTACCTGTATATGGATGGTCCGGCCGTGTTCAAGCTGGCGGTGTCCTTGCTGGACAAGGTGGCGCGCGAGGCGCTGGAAGCGGCCAACATGCAGTCCACCGACGTGGATTGGCTGGTGCCGCACCAGGCCAACATCCGCATCATGCAGGGCACGGCCAAGAAGATGGGCCTGCCGCTGGAAAAGATGGTCGTGACCGTCGCCGAACACGGCAATACCTCGGCTGCGTCCATCCCGCTGGCGCTGGACCAGGCGGTGCGCGATGGCCGCATCCAGCCGGGCCACACCGTCATGATGGAAGGCGTGGGCGGCGGCTTCACCTGGGGCGCCGTGCTGGTGCGCATGTAAGCAGGGCGGGGCGGTTCACCGGGCCGCCTTCCGTAGCGTCTGCATTTTTATCCAACTTCAATCACATCCAAGCATGACAACATTTGCTTTCGTTTTCCCGGGCCAAGGTTCTCAGGCCATCGGGATGCTCAATGGTTTTGCCGACAATGACGTCGTTCGCCAGACCGTCGCTGAAGCGTCCGATGCATTGCAGTTCGACCTGGGCAAGCTCATCGCTGAAGGCCCCAAGGAAGACCTGGACCTGACCACCAATACCCAGCCCGTCATGCTGACGGCGGCAGTGGCCTTCTACCGCGCCTGGCTCGCAGCGGGCGGCAAGGCGCCGGCGCTGGTGGCCGGCCACAGTCTGGGTGAATATTCGGCGCTGGTCGCCGCCGGTGTGATCGCCTTCAAGGATGCCGTGCCGCTGGTGCGCTTCCGCGCCCAGGCCATGCAGGAAGCCGTACCGGTCGGGCAGGGGGGCATGGCGGCCATTCTCGGTCTGTCTGATGAGGACGTGCGTGCGGCCTGTGCCGAAGCCGCCCAGGGCGACGTGGTCGAGGCCGTCAACTTCAATGCGCCGGCCCAGGTCGTGATCGCTGGTCACAAGGCTGCGGTCGAACGCGCCTGCGACATCGCCAAGGCCAAGGGCGCCAAGCGCGCGCTGCCGTTGCCGGTGTCGGCGCCGTTCCACTCGTCGCTGCTCAAGCCTGCATCGGATCGCCTGCAGGCCTACCTGGCCAATGTGGCGTTTTCCGCGCCGCAGATCCCATTGATCAATAATGTCGACGTCGCCGTGGTCAATGATCCGGCTGCCATCAAGGATGCGCTGGTGCGTCAGGCTGCAGCCCCCGTGCGTTGGGTCGAGACCGTGCAGAAGATGGCCGCCGAGGGCGTGACCCATCTGGTTGAATGCGGTCCTGGCAAGGTCCTTACGGGTCTGACCAAGCGCATCAATGGCGATCTGGTGGGTGAAGCCATTGTCGACCAGGAATCCCTGAACAAAGTATTGGAGTCGCTGAAATGAGTGCACAGAATCTGCAAGGCCAGGTCGCCCTGGTGACCGGCGCATCGCGCGGTATCGGCCGCGCCATCGCCACCGAACTGGCCCGCCAGGGCGCCAAGGTGATCGGCACCGCCACCTCCGAGTCGGGCGCAGCCGCCATCACCGAGTACCTGGCTGCATTGGGCCCGGAAGCCGGCCGCGGCGCGGTCCTCAACGTCAATGACGCTGAGGCCAGCGTGGCGCTGGTGGAGCAGGTGCAGAAGGACTTCGGTTCGCTGTCCATCCTGGTCAACAACGCCGGTATCACCCAGGACCAGTTGGCCATGCGCATGAAGGATGAGGAGTGGGACAGCGTCATCGCCACCAACCTCACCGCCGTCGGCCGCCTCTCGCGCGCCGTGCTGCGCGGCATGATGAAGGCCCGTACCGGCCGCATCATCAACATCACCTCGGTGGTGGGCGAAGCGGGCAACCCCGGTCAGATGAACTATGCCGCCGCCAAGGCGGGCGTGGCCGGCATGAGCCGCGCGCTGGCCCGTGAAATCGGCAGCCGCAATATCACCGTGAACTGCGTAGCCCCTGGTTTCATCGATACCGACATGACCCGTGCCTTGAACGAGCAGCAGTCCGCCGCCATCTTGCAGCAGATTCCGCTGGGCCGCCTGGGTGCGGCCGAGGAGATCGCCTATGCCGTGGCCTTCCTGGCCTCGCCGCAGGCGGCCTATATCACCGGCACCACGCTCAATGTCAATGGTGGCATGTACATGGGCTAAGTAAGTCCTGGGGGCTTGATTCAAGTCCTTTTGGCGACTTTTGTTTGAAGTTAAGCTGCACTTGGCGCAATCTTGCCAGGAATAGTTAAAAGTAAATTTTCCGCGCGCAAACCTGCTAAAATGCGCGCACTTTTGTAACCTATCATCCCTCTGGAGGAACACTATGTCCGATATCGAACAACGCGTGAAGAAGATCGTCGCTGAGCAACTGGGCGTCGCCGAAGCCGACATCAAGAACGAATCGTCGTTCGTGGACGACCTGGGCGCCGACTCGCTGGACACCGTCGAGCTGGTCATGGCGCTGGAAGATGAGTTCGAAATGGAAATCCCCGACGAACAAGCCGAAAAGATCACCACCGTGCAACAGGCGATCGATTACGCCAAGTCGCAAGTCAAGGCCTGATAAGGGCTTTGGTCAAAGTTTCAGGAGAATTGCTTGAGCCGCACTCGTGAACGTCGTGTAGTCATCACCGGCCTGGGATGCATCTCGCCTGTCGGCAACAACGTCGCCGATACGTGGAGTGCCATCAAGGAAGGCAAGTCCGGCATCGCTACCGTCACCAAGTTCGACGCAACCCCCTTCACCACGCACTTCGCCGGTGAAGTCAAGGGCTTCAATATCGAGGATTACATCCCCGCCAAGGAAGCGCGTCATATGGATACCTTCATCCACTTCGGCATGGCCGCCGGTATCCAGGCCATGCAAGACAGTGGCCTGACGGTAACGGATGAGAATGCCGAGCGCATTGGCGTCATGATCGGTTCGGGCATCGGCGGCTTGCCGCTGATCGAAGAAACCCACGCCGAACTGACCAACCGTGGTCCGCGCCGCATCAGTCCCTTCTTCATCCCGGCCTCGATCATCAACATGATCTCGGGCAACTTGTCCATCAAGTTCGGTCTGAAGGGTCCCAACCTGGCGATCGTCACCGCCTGCACCACCGGCCTGCATTGCATCGGCTCCGCCGCGCGCATGATCATGTACGGTGATGCGGATGTGATGGTGGCCGGCGGCGCCGAATCCAGCGTTTCGCCGCTGGGCATCGGTGGTTTCGCTTCGGCGCGCGCCTTGTCCACCCGCAACGATGATCCGGCGACCGCCTCCCGTCCCTGGGACAAGGATCGCGACGGCTTCGTGCTGGGCGAGGGCGCTGGCGTGATGGTGCTCGAAGAGTACGAGCACGCCAAGGCCCGTGGCGCCAAGATCTATGCAGAACTGCTCGGCTTCGGCATGAGCGGCGATGCTTACCACATGACTGCGCCCAATCTGGATGGTCCGCGTCGTTGCGTGCTCAATGCACTGCGCGATGCCGGCGTGAACCCGGATGAAGTGCAGTACCTCAACGCGCACGGCACGTCGACCCCGCTGGGGGACAAGAACGAGTCGGACGCGATCAAGGCCGCTTTCGGTGACCATGCTTACAAGATGGTTGTCAATTCGACCAAATCCATGACCGGTCACCTGCTGGGTGGCGCCGGTGGCCTGGAAACGGTGTTGACCGTGCTGGCAGTGCACAACCAAGTGTCGCCGCCGACGATGAACATCTTCAACCAGGATCCGGAATGCGATCTGGATTACTGCGCCAACCAGGCGCGGGACATGAAGATCGATATTGCCGTCAAGAACTCTTTCGGGTTCGGCGGCACCAACGGTACCCTGGTCATCGGCAAGATGTAAAATGCATGACCCGGCTTCCCTGCGGAAGCCGGGTTTGTCGTTTTAATGGCGCACATTGCGCACTTCGCGCCCGGGCCTCTCATGTCGATAGCTGTCTCTGCGGATATCAAACCTTCCCGCCTGCTGCTGCTGGTCACTGGTTTCGCCTGCCTGTGCGTGGCGTTGACTGGCGTCCTGCTGTGTGTGTGGTTGCCGGGATCGTGGTCCTGGCCTGCGCGCATTGCGCTGGCGCTGGCCTGCATTATCGCCGCCGGCGTGGCGCTGCTGACGGTGTTGCGCGAGCGCAAGACCATCTGGCTGCATATTTCCGGCACCGGGCAGATTCGCGTGGTGGAACATCTGCTGGCCGCCTCGAGCCGCACCAAGCCACAAGTCATGAGCGCCGGTCTGGCGCAATTGCTGGCCGGCAGCACGATCTGGCCCGGCATGCTGTTTTTGCGGCTGCGCCTTGAAAGCGGCAAGACCCGCACTATCCCCGTCCTGTCGGATTCTGTTTCCGAAGATACATTCCGCGCACTTTCCGTGGCATGTCGTTGGCTGATCAGTCACAATACGGCCAAAGCCAGGATGCTGGAAAAGTAAGGTCGGCAGTCTTGAAAATTGCCGAGGTGGAAGCATCTGCCCCTGGCGATGACGATAAAACAATACTGCCATAAAAAACAAGGAACCCGGTTTGACGACAGAACGCGAAATAGACCAGCAGCTTGTTGAGCGCGTCCAGCGTGGCGACAAGAAGGCGTTCGAGCTATTGGTGGTCAAGTACCAACGCAAGCTGATGCGCCTGGTCTCGCGGCTGGTCCGCGACCAGGCTGAAGCCGAGGATGTGGTGCAGGAAGCCTTCATCAAGGCTTATCGTGCACTGCCGCAATTCCGCGGCGATTCAGCTTTTTATACCTGGCTCTACCGTATCGGTATCAATACCGCGAAGAACTATCTGGTCACCATGGGCAGAAGGGCGCCCACATCGACTGAAGCAGATGCAGAAGAAGCGGAAACTTTTGACGATGCAGACCATCTGAGGGACATCAACACTCCAGAGTCGATGTTGGCCACCAAGCAGATTGCTCAGACGGTCAACGTGGCGATGGAAGCATTGCCGGAAGAATTACGTACTGCCATTACGTTGCGCGAGATCGAGGGGTTGAGCTACGACGAAATTGCAGATGCGATGAATTGTCCGATCGGCACCGTGCGCAGCCGTATTTTCCGCGCCCGGGAAGCAATTGCCGAGAAGTTGCGTCCACTGCTGGATACGGCGGCGGACAAGCGCTGGTGATGCAGCCGCAAGGCTGTTGTTGAAAAAGCAAAATAACAAAGCGGGATATGGAACTAAGATATTTGCCGGGTGACTGCTCATGGATACCAAAGTAACAACCAGAGAACAGACCTCAGCCCTTGCCGATGGCGAGCTGAGTGCTGAAGAAATGACCATTGCCCTCGCGGGCCTGCGTTCCTCCAAGGATGCGCAGCAAGCGTGGGAAGACTACCACCGCATTGGTGAGGTGCTGCGTTCGGAGGAGATGGATGTGCCCCTGAGCGCCGGTTTCTCCGCGCGCATGAGCGCCTTGCTGGAGGCCGAACCGACCATCGTGGCGCCGCAATCCACGGCCGTTGAGCCCGCTCCTGTGGCGCAGCCGGCTGTGGCCGTGCAGGCCGCCAAGGCCGCTGCCAACGGCGATCATCGCGCCGCCCGTCCGGGTCGCCTGGTGCGCTTCCTGATGCCCAGCGCCGCTGCCGCAGCAGCTGCCGTCGCCGCTGTCTTCGTAGCCATGCCGCAGCAGCAGGCCATGGTGACCGCCGACGCCAAGGCGGTTGCGCCGGTCAGCCAGGTGGCCGTGGCGCCGGTCAATGTGCCTTCGGCGATTGCCACGGTGTCCACCACCAACGCCAATCCCCAGAACGTCACCCAGGTGAGTTCGCTGGCCCAGCAGGGTGAAGTCAAGCGCGATCCGCGCATCGACGACTACCTGTTCGCCCATCAGCGCTTCTCGCCCTCCTACAGCTCGGCGCAATACGCCCGTTCCGCAGCCTTCTCCACTGACGCTGACAAGTAATATGCGTCAAACGGGGCGTCTGTTAGGCGTACTGTGCTTGCTTCCCGCGTTGCTCTTGCCATCCGCCCATGCGGCGGAGGGCGAGCAGGCTTCCGCTTCTTCCTTGCTGATGGCGCAATTGCAGAAAATGCAATCGTCCGCCCAGCACCTGAATTATTCCGGTCGTTTCGTCTATCAGCAGGCTGCGCTGATACGCAGTTCACGTGTCACGCATGTGGTCGTGGGCAAGAATGAGCTGGAAAAACTCGAATTGCTCGACGGCAAGCCTGCTGAATTCATCCGCAGTAACGACGAGGTGGCCAGTTATCTGCCGCAATCGCGCACGATCCGGATGGAAAAGCGCGTCACCCGTGACGTCTTTCCCGCCATTGTCGATGTCCGTCCGCAGGACCTGGGTGCGCAATACCATCTGCGGGCCGGTAGCGACGAGCGCGTGGCCGGGCGCGATTGCCGGGTCGTCATGCTGGAGCCGCGCGATAAACTGCGTTATGGTTACCGCTTCTGGACCGACAAGGCCACTGGCTTGCTGCTGCGCGCACAGACGCTGGATGGCCAGGGCGAAGTGATCGAGCAGATTGCCTTCACCCAGATCGAGATTGGCGGGATTGATCGCGCCCGGGTCAACCCCACCTACAAGGACACGCATGGTTGGCATATCGAAAAGGCCGTCATGACGCCCATCGATCTGCCACAGTGGCAGGTCACGCCGCCGCCCGGTTTCCGCAAGATCCAGCAAGTGCGCCGACTGATGGCCGGGAGCGCGGCCGATGGTGCGGCGCCGGCCCAGAACCGGGCCGCCGAGCGTGAAGTGTCGCAGATCGTGTTTTCCGATGGCCTAGCCGCCATCTCGGTGTTCATCGAACCGGGCAGCCCGGGACGTGAGGAGGGCAGCGCCCAGCAGGGCGCCATGCATATCCTCGGGCGTCCCCAGGGGGACTACTGGCTCACCGTGGTGGGGGAAGTGCCGGCGGCCGCGATCCGGCAAGTGGCTGATTCCATAGAATTGAAATCCAAATAAAAGAGACCGTTGCAATGACACCCTTGAAGACTACCCTTGCCAGCGCCTTGCTGGCCGCTTCCGTATTTGTTGCCGCCCCCGTCGCGCTGGCCGCTCCGCCAGTGGCGTCGCCCGCTGTGGCTGCCTTGCCGGACTTCGCTGATATCGTCGAGCGCACCGGTCCGGGCGTGGTCAATATCCGCACTACCGAACGCGTGCGCCAGAATGCCCAGGGGCAGGGCGGTGTCGATGATCCGGAGATGCAGGAATTCTTCCGCCGCTTCTTCGGTATTCCCATCCCCCGCCAGCAACAGCCTGGCACGCCGCGCGGCAATGGCAAGCAGGGTGGCCAAGGGCAGCAGGAAGAAGTGCCGCGCGGGGTTGGCTCGGGCTTCATCATTTCGGCCGATGGCTTCATCATGACCAACGCCCACGTGGTCGAGGGCGCCAGCGAGGTCTATGTCACCCTGACCGACAAGCGTGAATTCAAGGCCAAGATCGTCGGCTCCGATACCCGCACCGATGTGGCCGTGCTCAAGATCGACGGCAGCAACCTGCCGCGCCTGAACATGGGCGACTCCGACAAGATCCGCGTGGGTGAATGGGTGTTGGCCATCGGTTCGCCCTTCGGCCTGGAAAACACGGTCACCGCCGGCATCGTCTCGGCCAAGGCCCGTGACACTGGCGATTACCTGCCGCTGATCCAGACCGACGTGGCCGTCAATCCGGGCAACTCGGGTGGTCCGCTGATCAACCTCAAGGGCGAGGTGATCGGCATCAATTCGCAGATCTATAGCCGCTCTGGCGGCTTCATGGGGATTTCCTTTGCCGTGCCCATCGACGAGGCGCTGCGTGTGGCCGATCAGTTGAAGGCCAGCGGTCGCGTCACCCGTGGCCGTATCGGCGTGCAGATCGGCGAGGTGACCAAGGATGTCGCCGAGTCGCTGGGGCTGGCGCGTGCGCAGGGCGCGCTGGTGCAGCGCGTCGAGGCCGGCGGCCCGGCGGAGAAGGCGGGTCTGGAGGCAGGTGACATCATCCTCAAGTACAACGGCGCCGCTATCGAGCGTCCCAGCGACCTGCCGCGCATGGTGGGTTCCACCAAGCCGGGCGCCAAGGCGACCGTCAGCATCTGGCGCAAGGGCAGTGCGCGTGACGTCAGCGTGACCGTGGTCGAGCTGGAAGCCGACAAGCCTAAGCAGGCCGAAGAGAAGAAGGCCAAGCCTGACAACGCGCCCAATTCCCTGGGTCTGGTGGTCAGTGACCTGTCCGACGCGCAGCGCAAGGAACTGAAGGTCGATAATGGTGTGCTGGTCGAGGCCGTCAGTGGTGCGGCTGCCGCGGCCGGCATCCGCCCGGGAGACGTCATCCAGCGCCTCAACGAAGTGGATGTGAAGGACGCCAAGCAGTTCGCCCAGCTCGTCTCCAAGCTGGACGCCAAGAAGCGCGCCGCCGTCCTGGTGCGTCGTGGCGATTCTTCGCAGTTCGTGCCGTTGCGCCCCAACGGCGGTAACTGATCCCTCGCAGCCCCCGGTGGGCTTGTGACGTCGAGGCTGCGATTCCGTGCGGATCGCAGCCTTTTTCCATCCGCTTGTCTGCTTGTCATTCTTATGTCGCTCACCTCGTCCCCGACCCCCTCCGGCTCCGATGCCTTGCAGTTCCTGATCTATTCGCGCAGTTACTGCCATCTCTGCGAGGACTTGCGAGGGGCCTTGCTGGCGGCGTTGGGAGAGACGGCGGCGCGGGTCGAGATGGTGGATGTGGACGCCGACGCCGCGCTGGTGGCGCAATATGACGAGCTGGTCCCGGTGCTGATGGGGTGTGACCGGGAAGGGCGGTGGGTGCAACTGTGCCACTATCATCTCGATGAGGCGGCCTTGCGCAAATTTCTTGCTTCCCGGTAATTGATGTCGCGCGTCGGCTGATGCTTTTCGGTGCGCCGGCGCGCCAGCCTGCACCGGAAAGTCGGGCTTGTCCCTCTGAAATCCGGTAAAATGCCGGGTCGAATAAGCTGTTGCAAAGGCGCTCGGCTGGGCACTGCCCGCTTCAGAGCGCCTTTTTTCATCGTTTCCAGTCTGTTAATGAACAATATCCGTAATTTCTCGATCATCGCCCACATCGATCACGGCAAGTCCACGCTCGCCGACCGCATCATCCAGTTGTGCGGGGGCTTGTCCAACCGCGAGATGGAAGCCCAGGTGCTGGATTCGATGGATATCGAGCGCGAGCGCGGCATCACCATCAAGGCCCAGACCGCAGCCCTGTCCTACAAGGCCAAGGATGGCCAGATCTACAACCTCAACCTGATCGACACCCCGGGTCACGTCGACTTCAGCTATGAAGTTTCGCGCTCGCTGTCGGCCTGCGAAGGCGCGCTGCTGGTGGTGGACGCTTCGCAAGGCGTGGAAGCGCAGACCGTGGCCAACTGCTATACCGCCCTGGATCTGGGCGTGGAAGTGGTGCCGGTCCTGAACAAGATCGACTTGCCGTCCGCCGATCCCGACAACGCCAAGAGCGAGATCGAGGACGTCATCGGCATCGACGCATCGGACGCCACTCCCTGCTCGGCCAAGACCGGCCTGGGCGTGGAAGACGTGCTGGAAGCCATCGTGGCCAAGGTGCCGGCGCCCAAGGGTGACCCGGAGGCCCCGCTGCAGGCGCTGATCATCGATTCCTGGTTTGACAACTACGTCGGCGTGGTCATGCTGGTGCGCATCGTCAACGGCACCTTGCGTCCCAAGGACAAGATCCTGCTGATGGCCACCGAAACCCAGTACCTGACCGAAAGCATCGGTGTCTTCACGCCCAAGTCGCAATCGCGTGAAGCCTTGACGGCAGGACAGGTCGGCTTCGTCATCGCCGGCATCAAGGAACTGAAGTCCGCGCGCGTGGGCGACACCATCACCCTGGCCAGCAAGCCCGCCCCGGCGCCGCTGCCGGGCTTCAAGGAAGTGCAGCCGCAGGTGTTTGCAGGTCTCTTCCCGGTAGAAGCCAACCAGTACGACGCCCTGCGCGATTCGCTGGAAAAATTGAAGCTCAACGACGCTGCGCTGATGTACGAACCCGAAGTGTCGCAGGCGCTGGGCTTCGGCTTCCGCTGCGGCTTCCTGGGCCTGTTGCACATGGAAATCGTGCAGGAGCGCCTGGAGCGCGAATTCGACATGGACCTGATCACCACCGCGCCGACGGTGGTGTATGAAGTGCAGCAACGCGACGGCACCCTGCTGATGGTGGACAACCCGTCCAAGATGCCGGAAGTGTCCAAGATCGAAGAGATCCGCGAACCCATCGTCACCGTCAATCTGTACATGCCGCAGGAATACGTGGGCTCGGTCATCACCCTGTGCACGCAGAAGCGCGGCATCCAGATGAACATGAGCTACCACGGCAAGCAGGTGCAGTTGACCTATGAAATGCCGATGGCCGAGATCGTGCTGGACTTCTTCGATCGCCTGAAGTCCACCTCGCGTGGCTACGCCTCCATGGACTACGAGTTCAAGGAATACCGCGCCGCCGACGTGGTCAAGGTGGACATGCTGATCAATAGCGAGAAGGTCGATGCCCTGGCCATCATCGTGCACCGTGCTGCGGCCCAGATCCGCGGCCGCCAGGTGGCCGCCAAGATGCGCGAACTGATCCCGCGCCAGATGTTCGATGTGGCCATCCAGGCCGCCATCGGCGCGACCATCATCTCGCGTGAAAACGTCAAGGCCATGCGCAAGAACGTGCTGGCCAAGTGCTACGGCGGCGACATCTCGCGTAAGCGCAAGCTGCTGGAAAAGCAGAAGGCCGGCAAGAAGCGCATGAAGCAGGTGGGCTCGGTCGAAATTCCGCAGGAAGCATTCCTGGCAATCTTACAAGTGGAAGACAAATAACATGCAGGCTTTGTTGGGCAACTTCGCACTGATTCTGTTCGTGCTGATGCTGGTGACCGGCGTGATCTGGTTTGCCGATACCTTCTTCCTCTCCAAGCAGCGCCGCGCCCGTGCCGACGCCGCCCTGGCCGAGTTCGACGCTCGCGTGGCGCGCGACGAGGCACAAGGCATCAAGCGCGATGGCAGCGTCGCCAGCAGCCGCGCCGACCTGCAGGCCCATCACCTGAAGCAGCCGGCCTGGATCGAGTATTCGGGCAGCTTCTTCCCGGTGATCGCGCTGGTGTTCTGCCTGCGCTCCTTCCTGTACGAGCCGTTCAAGATCCCGTCCAGCTCCATGGTGCCGACCCTGCTGGTGGGCGACCTGATCCTGGTGAACAAATTCACCTACGGTATCCGCCTGCCCATCATCAACAAGAAGATCATCGAAGTGAACCAGCCGCAGCGCGGCGACGTGATGGTGTTCAAGTACCCCAAGGACATGTCGGTGGACTACATCAAGCGCGTAGTGGGCGTGCCTGGTGATAAAATAGTCTATAAAAACAAGCGCTTAACGGTTAATGGTGAACAAATTTCTTATAAAGCGCTGCCGGATTATCTGGACGAGGAAAATCTGACGTACTATAAGCAGTGGCAGGAAAACCTGACCGGCGTGGAGCACAAGATTCTGACCGATGAGCGCGCTCCCAACTTCGTGCCCAATCCCGATGCCTTCCCGCATCACGAGCTGTGCACCTACAACGCCGAAGGTTTCGCCTGCACGGTGCCGCCGGGCGAGTACTTCATGATGGGCGACAACCGGGACAACAGCCTCGACAGCCGCTACTGGGGCTTCGTGCCGGACCAGAACATCGTCGGCAAGGCCTTCTTTGTCTGGATGAACCTGGGCGATATCAAGCGGATCGGCAGCTTCCACTAAGAGCGCGCCGCATCCTGGTCCAGCAGCTTTCGTAGTTTCCGCAGTTTCCATTTGGCAACTTTGCATTGTGGAGGCAGACCCGGAGCAGTTTTCAGCTTTGCTTTGAACCGATCCCGCTGACTGGTCAGGCTGGTAATCCCCGACAATCGCGCCACTGCGCGCCGGGGCGGCAGACTGAATGACGGATGAAAAAATGGATCCTCAACTCTTGCAACAACGGCTAGGCCACACTTTCAAGGATGCTTCGCTCTTGCAGCAGGCCTTGACCCACCGTAGCCATAGCGCCTTGCATAACGAGCGGCTGGAATTCCTCGGCGATTCGGTGCTGAACTGTGTGGTGGCCTCGCTGCTCTTCGAACGTTACGACAAGATCGACGAGGGTGACCTCTCGCGTCTGCGCGCCAACCTGGTCAAGCAGCAATCGCTGTACGAGATCGCCCAGCGGCTGGAGTTGTCGCAGTTCCTGCGCCTGGGCGAGGGCGAGCTCAAGTCGGGCGGTTTCCGCCGTCCCTCCATCCTGGCCGATACCCTGGAGGCGCTCTTTGGCGCCATCTTCCTCGATTCCGGCTTCGAGGCCGCGCGCGCGGTGATCCGCTCGCTCTACGTGCCCGTGCTGGAACACGTCGATCCGCGCACCCTGGGCAAGGACGCCAAGACGCTCCTGCAGGAATTCCTGCAAGGCAAGAAGATCCCGCTGCCGCAGTACAACGTCATCGCCACCCACGGCGCTGCCCACAGCCAGGAATTCGAGATCGAGTGCCTGGTGCCCAAGCTGGACATCCAGGTCTTCGGCACCGGCGGCAGCCGCCGCGCCGGCGAGCAGGCCGCTGCCAAGCTGGCGTTGGAGGCTGTGCAACTGGCCCTGGCCAAGACGCCCTCGGCCGGCCGCAAGCCGCGTACCCGTACCACCCAGTTGAAGCTGGCCGGCATTGCCACCATCCAGCCGGATGCGCCGGAGCACGAAAGCGGCAAGGGCAACCGCCCGGACGCCGTCCAGACCAGCGCCGGCAAGCCGGCCAAGCCTGCCAAGGAGCAGAAGAGCGCCCCCGCAGCCGCCCGCAGTGAGGCCAAGAACACCGGCGACCGCCCTGAAACGGCCGCAGCAGAACCCATTTCGGCGGCTTCATCCGCCACGCAATCCAGAACAGCATGACAGATTCCCCCATGGCCGACGACGCGTCGGCACAGACCCCCGATAGCGATTACCGTTGCGGCTACATCGCCATCGTCGGTCGTCCCAACGTTGGCAAGTCGACCCTGATGAACGTGCTGGTCGGCGCCAAGGTCAGCATCACCTCGCGCAAGGCCCAGACCACGCGCCACCGCATCACCGGCATCCAGACCATCGAGAACACCCAGTATGTCTACGTCGACACGCCCGGTTTCCAGACCCGTCACAGCAATGCCCTCAACAAGACCCTGAACCGCACCGTCACCAACACACTGACCGCGGCCGACGTGATCCTGTTCGTGATCGAAGCCGGCACCTTCGGCCCGGCTGACAAGCAGGTGCTGGATCTGCTGCCGGCCAACGTGCCCTGCATCCTGGTGTTGAACAAGGCCGACCGCAACAAGGACAAGACCACGCTCATGCCCTTCGCCCGCGAAGTGGCCTCGCATCATGATTTCGCCGCCGTGGTGCCGGTCTCGGCCAAGCAGCGCTTCCAGCTCGATCGCCTGCAGGAAGAGGTGCGCAAGCTGCTGCCGCAGAACCCGCCGATGTTCGACGAGGACGACATCACCGACCGCAGCGAGAAATTCCTGGCCTCCGAAATCGTGCGCGAAAAGGTGTTCCGTTTCGTCGGCGAAGAGCTGCCCTATACCAGCACGGTGCTGATCGAAAAGTTCGAGCAGGAAGGCAACCTGCGCCGCATCTTCGCCGCCATCCTGGTCGAGCGCGACAACCACAAGGCCATGGTGATCGGCCAGAAAGGCGCGCGCCTGAAGGAAATTTCCACCCAGTCGCGGCAGGACATGGAGCGCCTCTTTGGCGGTCCGGTCTATCTGGAAATCTGGGTCAAGGTCAAATCGGGCTGGGCCGACAACGAAGCCGGCCTGCGCGCCTACGGCTACGAATGATCCCGGCTGCAGTCCGTCCTGCGGGCTGCGCGGAATTCCTGCATCATCATGGCATTACGCCGCGCCCTAACGACGTGGCTTCACGCATTCAGGACGGATATCCATGACCACCATGCTCACCGAATCCCAGCTCGACAGCCAGGCTGACCCGGCCAACGCCGTAGCGCCGGCGGTCGCGCCGCAGGCGCCGGCCAAGACGCCTGCGCGCAAGACGGCCGCCCCGCGTGCGCGCAGCCGCGCCGTGCCAGAGAAGGAGCACAAGGTCCTGGCGCAGCCGGGCTTCGTGCTGCACAGCTATCCCTACAAGGAAACCAGCCTCATCATCGACGTCTTCTCGCGTGATCATGGTCGCGTGGCGCTGGTGGCCAAGGGCGCCAAGCGCCCGCATTCCAAGCTGCGCGGAGCTTTGCAGACCTTCCAGCCGCTCTCGCTGTCGTGGAGCGGCAAGTCCGAAGTGCGCACGCTGACCGACGCTGAATGGGTCGGCGGCCTGCTGCCGCTGGAAAAGTCCGCCTTGCTGTGCGGCTTCTACCTCAATGAATTGCTGGTCAAGCTGCTGGCGCGCGAAGATGCACACCCGGCGCTGTTCGACCATTACGTGGCCACGCTCAACAAGCTGGCCCACGGCGAGAATGCCCCCATCGTGCTGCGCCAGTTCGAACGCATCCTGTTGAAGCAGACCGGCGTGGCCGGCAACTGGAGCCATTGCGTGGTCAGCGGCAAGACCGTGCGGCCCGATCTCATCTACGTGGTCGACCCGGAGCAGGGCACCCGTCCCGAGCGCCTGTCCGACCGCGCCCCCAAGGTCAGCGGCAAGACCCTGCTGGACATGGAGCGCGAGGACTACAGCGATCCCACCACGCAACTGCAGAGCAAGTTCCTCATGCGCTACCTGCTGGCGCACCATCTGGGCGGGGCGCAGTTGAATACGCGCCAGATCCTGATCGACCTCATGCAATTGTGATGCGGCGGCGCTCATCGCGCCGCCGTCTGCGCAGCTCTCTGCCCATATCCGCCCCCATGCCGCTACAATCCAGATCTGGCTGCACCGTCATCGACGTGCAGCCCTGAGTACATCCGAACATCATTCACACGAAGCTTCCTGACGCCATGAGTTTCCTGCAGCCCGCCGGCCCGGCCATTGAACTGGGTATCAACATCGACCACGTCGCCACCTTGCGCAATGCGCGCGGCACGCGCTATCCCGACCCGATCCGGGCCGCACTGGAAGCCGAGGAAGCCGGCGCCGACGCCATCACGCTGCACCTGCGCGAAGATCGCCGCCACATCCGCGACGACGATGTGAAAGCCATCCGTCCGCTGCTGCAGACGCGCATGAACCTGGAAGCCGCGGTGACCCGCGAGATGATCGATTTCGCCTGCTTCATCCGCCCCCAGGATGTCTGCCTGGTGCCGGAAAAGCGCACCGAAGTCACCACTGAAGGCGGCCTGGATGTGGTCGGCCATTTCGCCGACGTGCAGGCGGCGATCCGCCAGTTGCAGCAGGAGCAGATCAGGGTGTCGCTGTTCATCGATGCCGATGTCCAGCAGATCAAGGCCGCCGCCGAGTCCGGCGCGCCGGTCATCGAGCTGCATACCGGCCGCTATGCCGACGCCACCAGCGAGCAGGAACAGCAGGAAGAGCTGGAGCGCATCCGCCTGGCCGTGCAGGAAGGCGTCAAGCTTGGCCTGAAGGTCAATGCCGGCCATGGCCTGCACTACACCAATGTCCAGGCCATCGCCGCCATCCCCGAGATTGCCGAACTGAACATCGGCCATGCGGTGGTGGCCCATGCGGTCTTTGCCGGCTGGCGCAATGCGGTCTCGGAGATGAAGGCCATCATGATCAAGGCGCGCCTGGAAGCGCTCAAGGCCAAAGCCTGAGGCGCACCGCATGATCTACGGCATCGGTACCGACATCCTCCAGATCTCGCGCCTGCAGGCTGCCCTGCAACGTAATGGCGACCGCTTCGCCGGCAAGATCCTGGGCCCGCAGGAAATGGAAAAATACCTGCGCCGCAAGGCCAAGGTGGAAGCCCGTGGCGTGCGTTTCCTGGCCACCCGCTTTGCCGCCAAGGAAGCTTTTTCCAAGGCCATCGGCCTGGGCATGCGCATGCCCATGACCTGGCGCGCCATGCAGGTGCTCAACGCACCCAGCGGCAAGCCGGTGGTGGTCTGCAGCGGCGCCTTGCAGGAATGGATGCAAGAGCAGGGCCTGACGGCCCAGGTGTCCATCACCGACGAAGTGGAATACGCCGTCGCCTTTGTCATCGTGGAGAAGTCATGAATCAAGCCGTCAAACCGCTCGGTCCGGTGATGCTGGACGTGGTCGGCACCCGGCTGGAGGCGGCCGATATCGCCCGCCTCCAGCATCCGCTGACCGGCGGGGTCATCCTGTTTGCCCGCAATTACGAAAGCCGTGCGCAACTGGTCGCCCTGACCAGCGCGATCCGCCAGGCCCGTCCCGGCATCCTCATCGCCGTGGACCATGAAGGAGGGCGCGTGCAGCGCTTCCGCACCGATGGCTTCACGCGCCTGCCTGCCATGGGCCAGCTCGGCCAGCTGTGGGACCGCGACGTGCTGCAGGCCACCAAGGTAGCCACTGCCACCGGCTTCGTGCTGGCCGCTGAACTGCGCGCCTGCGGCATCGATTTGTCGTTCACGCCGGTGCTCGATCTCGATTACAGAGCCTCCACCGTCATCGGTGACCGCTCCTTCCATCGTGATCCACGCGTGGTCACACTGATGGCCAAGAGCCTCAATCACGGCCTGGCGCTGGCGGGCATGGCCAATTGCGGCAAGCATTTCCCTGGTCACGGTTTCGTCACGGCCGATTCGCATGTGGCCATCCCGGTGGACGAGCGCGAGCTCGACGAGATCCTCGGCGACGACGCCACGCCTTACGACTGGCTGGGCATGAGCCTGGCTGCCGTGATGCCGGCGCACGTCATCTATCCCAAGGTGGATGCGCAGCCGGCAGGCTTCTCCAAGGTCTGGCTGTCCATGCTGCGCGAGCGCTTCGGTTTCCAGGGCGTGATCTTCAGCGACGACCTCAGCATGCATGGCGCCAGTGTCGCCGGTGGCCCGCTGGAGGCCGCGCAGGCTGCGCTGGATGCGGGCTGTGACGTGGCCCTCATCTGCAACTCGCCGGACAAGGCCGATGCCATCCTGGCAGGCTTGCAGGGCGGCACGGATGCAGCCTCGGCTGCGCGTCGCGCCACCTTGCTGCCCTGTGGCGAGGCGTTGGCGTGGGACGCGCTGCAGGCCGACCCGCGTTATCTGGCTGCGCGCGCGCTGGTGCAGTCGCTGTAAATCAGTCTTCGCTTTTGCCCATGTCCGACCTGCCTGCCTCCCCGCTGCCCGACCCGCGCGAAGCCGTACTGGAGACGGTCGCCCGCCTGCCGCACCTGCCGGGCGTCTATCGCTATTTTGACGCCGAGGACAATGTCCTCTACGTGGGTAAGGCGCGTGATCTCAAGAAGCGCGTTTCCAGCTATTTCCAGAAGACCCTGACCAGCCCGCGCATCGCCATGATGGTCGAGCGCATCGCCCGGCTGGAAACCACGGTCACCCGCAGCGAGGCCGAAGCACTGCTGCTGGAAAACAATCTCATCAAGACGCTGCGTCCGCGTTTCAACATCCTCTTCCGCGACGACAAGTCCTATCCCTACCTGAAGATCACCGGCCACGCCTTCCCGCGCATGGCCTACTATCGCGGTGCGGTGGACAAGCGCAACCAGTATTTCGGTCCGTTCCCCAATGCCGGCGCCGTCAAGGAATCGATCCAGATCCTCCAGAAGGTGTTCCTGCTGCGCACCTGCGAAGACACCGTCTTCTCCAATCGCACGCGACCCTGCCTGCTGCACCAGATCCACCGTTGCAGCGGTCCGTGCGTGAACCTGGTCAGTCGCGAGGATTACGCCATCGATGTGGAGAATGCTTCCAAATTCCTGCGTGGTCGCCAGAGCGAAGTGATGGAAGCGCTGGAGCAGAAGATGCACGCCTTCGCCGCCGACCTCAAGTTCGAGCAGGCCGCCGCCGTGCGCGACCAGATCGGCTCGCTCTCCAGCGTGTTGCACCAGCAGAGCATGGAAACCGTCAGCGACGCCGACATCGACATCATCGCCGTGGTGGTGCAGGGCGGTCGTGCCTGCGTGAACCTGGCCATGGTGCGCGGCGGCCGCCACCTCGGTGACCGCGCCTACTTCCCCACGCATGTGGACGATGCCATGGACACCGCCGAGGACAGCATCGACGTCGAAGTCCTGAAGGCCTTCCTGGCCCAGCACTACATCGACAAGTTCATCCCCGGCTCGCTCATCGTCGGCACCGAGTTCGATGATCCGGCGCTGATGATGGCCTTGATGGAGCAATGCGGCCATCGCATCACGCTCACCTTCCAGCCCCAGGGGCAGCGCCGCCAATGGCTGGAAATGGCCGCCAAGGGCGCCGAGATCGCGCTGGCGCGGCTACTGTCGGAACAGGGCTCGCAGCAGGCCCGCACGCGCGCGCTGGCCGATGTGCTGGAGCTGGAGCGCGACGACCTCGACGAACTGCGCGCCGAGTGCTTCGACATCAGCCACACGCAAGGCGAAGCCACCCAGGCCTCCTGCGTGGTGTTCCATCACCATGCCATGCAGAACGGCGAATACCGCCGCTACAACATCAATGACATCACGCCCGGCGACGATTACGCCGCCATGCGCCAGGTGCTCACGCGCCGTTACGAGAAGGTGGCCAACGGCGAGGGCGTGATGCCGGACATCGTGCTGATCGACGGCGGCAAGGGCCAGGTCGAGACGGCGCGTCAGGTACTGACCGAACTGGGCCTGGACATCAGCCTCATCGTCGGTGTAGCCAAGGGGGAAGGGCGCAAGGTCGGCCTGGAAACCCTGGTCTTCGCCGATGGCCGCGCGCCCAAGGAACTGGGCAAGGAATCGGCCGCGCTGATGCTGATCGCGCAGATCCGCGATGAAGCGCACCGCTTTGCCATCACCGGCATGCGCGCCAAGCGCGCCAAGGCGCGCCAGAGTTCGCGCCTGGAAGAGATCGAAGGCATCGGCGCCAAACGTCGCCAGCGCCTGCTGGTGCGCTTTGGCGGCTTGCGTGGCGTGGCCGATGCCAGTGTGGACGACCTGGCTTCCGTGGAAGGGATTTCGCGCCAGCTCGCCGAGGAAATCTACCGGCAATTGCACTGACCTTGTCCGCTCAGCCTGTTTTGTCACGCACTCTCCCACGTAAAGGAGGGCGCAGCAGCGGGCGACTCTGCTACTATTCGGTAAATTTTTTTTCGTGTACGCCGCTCCAACCCTCCAAGACGTATGCCTTTCAATATTCCGATTCTGCTGACCTGGTTGCGGGTGGCGCTCATTCCGCTGGTCGTCGGCGTGTACTACCTGCCAGAAATAGGCCTTAACCGTTATGAGCAGGGCATTGCCGCCACCGCCATCTTCATCGTGGCGGCGGCCACTGACTGGTTCGATGGCTTCCTGGCCCGACGCTGGAACCAGACCTCCGCCTTCGGCGCCTTCCTCGACCCGGTGGCCGACAAGCTCATGGTCACGGGCGCCTTGCTGGTGCTGGTCCATCTGGACCGGGTGCATCCGGTGATCGCCTTTGTCATCATCGGCCGAGAGATCGCCATTTCTGCGCTGCGTGAATGGATGGCGCAGATCGGCGCGTCCAAGTCGGTGGCGGTGAGCTCGCTGGGCAAGATCAAGACCACGGCGCAGATGATCGCCATTCCCATGCTGCTGTACTATGACCACCTGTTCGGCTTCATCGACACCCGCCTGTGGGGCAGCCTGCTGCTGCTGGTGGCGGCCGTGCTGACGGTGTGGTCGATGCTGTATTACCTGCGCCGCGCGATGCCCATGATCAAGGATGCCGATGCCGAGAACCGCAAAAAGATAATTAAATAAATAATTAAAAAACCAAGATTGATAGTTGACAAAGGCCAACGGCAGCTTATAATAGCGTTCTGTTTTCGATGCGGGAGTAGCTCAGTTGGTAGAGCGATACCTTGCCAAGGTATAGGTCGAGAGTTCGAGACTCTTCTCCCGCTCCAGGTTACTTGGAAAAAAGGAAGCCTAACAAAGCTTCCTTTTTTTATTGTGATAGGTGAGCGAGCATTGAAAGTTTGGCTTCGGCGGATGTCGAAAAAAGTCAAAAAAGATGTTTGCAAACAACACGTGTTTTAGGTAGTATGCGTGTCCCCAAGGCGGGGTAGCAAAGTGGTTATGCAGCGGCCTGCAAAGCCGTCTACGCCGGTTCGATCCCGACCCCCGCCTCCAGTACGCTCCATGCGGGAGTAGCTCAGTTGGTAGAGCGATACCTTGCCAAGGTATAGGTCGAGAGTTCGAGACTCTTCTCCCGCTCCAGATTCAAGGCAGGCAGCCCCGGCTTCCTGTTGCAGCAAAGTGATGGTTCCCATGCGGGAGTAGCTCAGTTGGTAGAGCGATACCTTGCCAAGGTATAGGTCGAGAGTTCGAGACTCTTCTCCCGCTCCAGGTTTCAAGGCAGGCAGCTTCGGTTTCCTGTTGCAGTAAAGTGGTAGTTCCCATGCGGGAGTAGCTCAGTTGGTAGAGCGATACCTTGCCAAGGTATAGGTCGAGAGTTCGAGACTCTTCTCCCGCTCCAGATTGAAAGAGGAAGCCTTCGGGCTTCCTCTTTTCATTTCTGCCTGGTTTTCCTTCCCTTCCTTTTTCCCTCCGCTTCCTTCGGATATCGCGATCGTCCCGGTCATCCCGATCTGCCGCTTCTAGTTCATCTGCGTGAGCATGGTCCGCAGGCGCCGCAACGAAACCCACAGCAGGATATTGCCGATCAGAAAAAGCGCCAGCAGTTGTGGCCAGACCATTTCCAGGCCGGCGCCGCGATACAGGACGCCTTCGCCAAGCCTGACCAGATGCGTGGACGGGGCGGCCAGCATCAGATACTGGATCAGCACCGGCATGCTCTCGCGCGGCGTAGCCCCGCCCGACAGCAAGATCAGCGGCAGCAACACCAGCATGAGCAAGAGGCCGAACTGCGGCATGCTGCGCGCCACTGTGGCCAGAGAGATCCCCAGCGCGGTATTGGCAAACAGGCTCAGCGCCGCCCCAAAAAGAAAGAGGCCGACCGAGCCTTCGATGGGCACGTCCAGCAAGCCACGCACCACGCCATGCAAGGACAGCGTAGCCGCCACCAGGACCACACCGCCCATGGCCAGGACCTTGGCGCCCATGATCTGGACAGGCGATACCGGCATCACCAGCAGATGTTCGATGGTGCCATGCTCGCGCTCGCGGATCAGCGCAGCACCCGCCAGGATGATGGCCAGCATGGTGATGTTATCGATGATCTGCAGCACGCTGCTGAACCAGGTCTTTTCCAATGCCGGATTGAAACGGGCCCGCAAGGCCAGCGTCGCCGCCTCGCGCGGTTCATCCTGTCTTTTCTGCAGGAACCTGCGGATCTCCAGCTGCAGGATCTGTTCCACATACGCGCTACCGCTGTAGGCCTGGTCCATGCGGGTGGCGTCTACGTTCAACTGCACTTCGGCCGGCTTGCCGGTCTGCAGCTTGCTTTGCAGTCCTGCCGGGAAATGCAGGACGAAGACATAGCGGCCTGCATCCAGCCCGGCATCCATCTCGGCCACGCTGATGCGCTGGGGCGGGCTGAATTGCGGCGCCATGAAAGCCGCGGCCAGGCGCTGCGAGAGCGGGGAATCGTCCTCATCGACAATGGCAATGGCGGCATGGCTCAAGGTGTCGGGGATGGCCGAGGCGGCGCTGTAGACCATGCCCGTGAAGCTCAATACGATCAGGCAGAGCATCACCCGGTCGCGCCAGAGGCTCCACAATTCCTTGAGCGTCAACTGCCACAGATTGGCAAGGCCCTGTCGCATCTCAGCCCTCCTGCTTGCGCAGCATCAGCACCGCCAGCCCCATCACGACGGGCAAGGTGGCCAGCAGGAGGGCCAGCGATGTGGCCACGTCGGCCAGTCCCAGCGCCTTGACATACACGCCTCGGCTGATCAGGAACATGTGGGTCGCAGGATGGATGTCGCCGACCAGACGGCCCATGCCTTCCAGTGCGCTGACCGGTGTGGTCATGCCGGCGAACTGCGTGGCCGGGACCAGGGTGCCGAGCAGGGCGGCAAACATGGCCGCGATCTGGCTGCGTGTGAGCGCCGAGGCAACCAGGCCCATGCCGGTGGCAATCACCAGGTACACCAGCGTGGCCAGCGCCAGCGCGGCGTAGCTGCCCTTGACGGGCAATTCCAGCAGCGTCACGGCAGCCATGCTCATGAGCAGGAAATTGAACATGCCCAGGGCGATATAGGGCAGCTGTTTGCCGCACAGGAATTCCAGGCGCGTCACCGGTGTGACGTAGAAATTGATGATCGCGCCCAATTCCTTTTCCCGCACTACCGCCAAGGCGGTCAGCATGGCCGGCAGCGTCAGCAGCAGCAGTGGAATGACCGCCGGCAAGATGGCCGGCAGGCTGCGCAGGTCAGCGTTATAGCGCAGGCGTGTCTGGATCTCCAGAGCGGGCGTCTGCGGGCGGCCTTGCAGACGCTGCTGGCGCTGCTCCAGCCAGTGCTGGTGCATTCCCTGCACGTAGGCCTGGACCGTCTCCGCCCGGCTGGGCATGGCGCCGTTGATCCACGCGCCGATCTCGACCTGGCGGCCCGCGGCCAGACGACGACCGAAACCGGAGGGAATCTCGATGGCCAGCGTCAGTTCGCCATTGCGCATGCGCTTGTCCAGCTGCGCCGGTCCCTGCAGCGGCGCACGCTCCTGGAAATAGGGCGAGGCGCGCAGCGCAGCCGCATAATCGCGGCTGGCGCTGGACTGGTCCTGGTCCAGCACCGCATAGGGCAGTCCGTTGACGTCCGTACTGATGCCGTAGCCGATGACGAACATCAGCAGCAGCGAGCCCAGCAAGGCCATCGTTGCCCGCACTGGATCACGGCGTAGCTCCAGGGCTTCGCGCCAGGCATAGCTGAGCATGCGCTGCCAGCTGAAAGAGGTGGGCGGGGCGGGATGGGACGGCAGTCCGGGCGGCATCGCCGCGGTCTGCCTGCTCTGGCCTGGCGCGTGCTTCTCATCCTGGCCCGCCTGGACCAGATAGCCGATGAAGGCTTGCTCCAGCGTAGCGGCGCCGCGTTTATGCATCAGCGCGGCAGGGGTGTCGCTGTCGAGCACCTTGCCCGCATGCATCATGGACATGCGATCACAGCGCAGCGCCTCGTTCATGAAATGCGTGGAAAGGAAGATCGTGACCTTGTCACGTCGTGACAGCGTGACCAGCAATTGCCAGAAATGATCGCGCGCCACTGGATCGACGCCGGAAGTGGGCTCATCCAGGATCAATATCTCCGGGCCATGGATGGTGGCGACCGCCAGCGAAAGCCGCTGCCGGATACCCATGGGCAGGTCGGCGGCCAGGCTGTCCATCACCGGCATCAGCGCGAAGCGCCGGGCCATCTCCGCCACGCGCGGGCCGATCTGCGCCGCCGGCAGGTGGAACAGGCGTGCATGCAGCGCCAGGTTCTGGCGCACGCTCAGGTCCTTGTACAGCGAGAAGGATTGCGACATGTAGCCCACCCGCTTGCGCAAGCAGACATCGCGCGGATCGATCTCCTGCCCGAACAGGCGAGCCCGGCCACTGCTGGCCGGCAACAGGCCGGTGAGCATCTTCATGGTGGTGGTCTTGCCGCATCCGTTGGAGCCGAGAAATCCGAATATCTCGCCGCGACGGATACGGAAACTGACATGATCGACCGCCGTGAAGCCGTCCGCGAAGCGCATGCTCAAGTTCTCGGCCTCGATGGCGATGTCATCGGCATGGGTTTCCAGCGGCGGGATGGACAGGGCTTCATGGCCGGCTTTGCGATGGGCTGGCAACAAGGCGATGAAGGCTCTTTCCAGCGAGCTTGCGCCGGTACGCGCCAGCAGCGCTGCCGGCGTACCGGTGGCCAGCACCTGGCCCTGGTCCATCACGGCCAGCCAGTCGAAGGCCTGCGCCTCGTCCATGTAGGCCGTTGCCACGATGACGCTCATGCCGGGATGGCGCTGTCGCAGGCGCGCGATCAGCTCCCAGAACTGCGCCCTGGCCAGCGGGTCCACGCCGGTGGTGGGTTCGTCCAGGATCAGCAGGTCGGGATCGTGAATGAGTGCGCAGCACAGGCTCAGCTTCTGTTTCATGCCGCCCGAAAGCTGGCCGGCCGGCCGCGCCAGGAAGGGCTGCAGGCCTGTGCTGTGGGTGAGGTCATCGATGCGTTGGCGCCGTTCTTGTGCGTCCTGCCCGAACAGGCGGGCGATGAACTGGAGGTTTTCTTCCACCGACAGGGTGGGATAGAGATTCTTGCCCAGTCCCTGCGGCATGTAGGCAATGCACGGGCCCACTGCATCCCGATGCGCCGCCTGGCCGATGTCGCCACCCAGCACATCGATGCGGCCGGCACGGATGCGGCGCGCCCCGGCGATCAGGGACAGCAGCGTGGATTTGCCCACACCATCCGGCCCGATCAGGCCCGCCATGCAGCCACCAGGAATATCCAATTCGACGTGGGACAGTGCCGGGTTCTTGCCGTAGCTGTGACTGACATCGTGCACGCGGGCGGCGCAGATGGGCGCGGTCATGGCGATTGCCCCGGTGCAGGCAAGGTCTTCGGCCACGGGAGTTGTTCGGCGGTCTTGATCCAGGCCACGCCGGGCATGCCTGCTTTCAGATGCGGCGCGATACTGCCGCGCGACGAGGGCGTCAACTGGGCCTTGACCCGGAACATCAGCTTCTGCCGCTCGTTGGCAGTCTCCACCGCCTTCGGTGTGAACTGCGCCTGTCTGGAGACATAGGTGATCCTGGCGGGCAGGGCGTCTGTCGGCGCGGCGTCGAGCACGACCCGCACCTCTTGTCCAAGCCGCACCTTGCCGGCCAGTTCGGCGGGCAGGAAGAAGTGCATGTGCAGGTCCGACAGGTCGATCAGGTTGAGCAGCTTGCTGCCTTCGCTCACTACCTCGCCAGCCTGGGCCAGTCGATATTGGATATGACCATCGCGAGGAGCGCGGATGGCGCTTTCCTCCAGGTCAGCCTCGATTCTTGCTGTGGCGGCCTGGGCTGCCTCCAGCAAGGCGCGGGCGCTGGCAACGTCGGCTTCGGCGGCGCGGATGGCGGCGCGCGCTCCTTCTTCCTGGGCTTGCGCGGCGTCGAGCTGCGCGCGCGCTTCGGCCAGGGTGTTCTCTTCATCGTCCACCTCCTGGGCAGTCAAGGCTTGCATACGGCCCAGGGGCTGGCTGCGCTCGACGCGGCGGGTGGCGGCTGACAGGCTCTTGTGTCGTTGTACGGTCAACGCCTGCGCAATGCGCTGCTCGCTGCGGCGCATGGCCAGTTGGGCCTGCGCCACTGTCACGCCTTGGCTGGCGCGTTGCTGCTGCGCCCGTGCTTCACGCAGTTGTGCATGCAGGGAATCGACCTGCAGATAGGCCAGCACCTGGCCCGCCTGGACCGCTTCACCTTCATCGACCAGCATGTGCCGGATACGTCCGCCGAGGCGGGAGCCGATATCGACCTCGGTGGCTTCCAGGCGGCCATTGCTGGAGACCAGGCCGGCGGGCGCATCTGCATCGCGCCACCAGGCCCAGCCCGTCCAGCCCACTGCCGCCAGGACGACCAGCAGCAGACCCGCAAAGAGGGGATGTTGCAAGCTTCGGTTCATGATGCATCTACTCTTGTTGAGAGGGAGAGGAGGCGGAGAGAGCTTGCGTTCCACCGCCCAGGGCCACGTACAGGGCGATCTGGTTACGCAGCAGGGCGTGTTCGAGCATGTGCTGGCGCTGCTGCGCGCGCAGGTGATCGCGTTCGCTCTCCAGCACATCGAGCCGGCTGGCGCGCCCGTAGCGCAGCCGCATGTGCATCTGCGCCTGCCGTTGCGCTTGCTGCTGCACGACCTCGCGGCGCAACCTGAGCTGCTCTTTCAGCCAGTGCGCCTCCTCCAGACGCTGGGCGACTTCGCGAAAGGCGTTCTGGACCGTTCGTTCATAGTCCAGCAGCGCCCGTTGTTGGTCTAATGCGGCGATATCGTAGCGGCTCTGACGCAAGCCTCCGTCCAGCAATGGCAGGCTGATCTCGGGAACGAAATTCCAGGCCCTGCTGGGCCCTTTGAACAAGTCCTGCAGCGCTGTGCTGGCCACGCCGCCGAAGGCAGTGAGGCTGATGCGCGGGAAGAAGGCCGCACGGGCCGCCGCCACCTGGGCGGCCGACGCCTGCAGGCGATGCTCGGCGGCGATGATGTCAGGCCGGGCGGCCAGCAGTGTCGAAGGCAGTCCGGGCGCCAGCGCGAACGGCAGGAGGATGGTGGTCGGGGCGGGTTCCAGCGCGGCCGGCAGTTGCGTCAGGCCGGCCAGCATTTCCAGCGTCGATCGCTGGCTGGCCCGCATCTGCTGCAGTTCGGCTTGCTCGGCCCGCATCTGCGCCAGCTCGCTGCGTTGCTGCGCCAGTGCGGCCGCATCGGCGCGGCCCGCATCGTGGCGTGCTTGCATCAGGGCCAGCGATTCTGCGGTAGCGGCCTGGAGAGTTTCCAGCAGATGCAGGCGCTCATCGAGTTCGCGCAGGCTGGTCCATGCCGCGGCGACCTGGCCGATCAGGCTGATGACGAGCGCCTGTTCGGCGGCGCGGCTGGCCATCCATTCCTGCAAGGCTGCTTCGTTGAGGCTGGCGATGCGGCCCCAGAAGTCGAGCTCCCAACTGCTCGCGCCAAGGCCCACGCGGTACTCGCGGGTGCTTGCCGCCGGCCCCGATTCGGGTGGCTCCAGTGGCCCGCGTGAGCGGCGCGCCTGCGCCTCCAGGTTGACGGTCGGCAGTCCGGTGCTGCGCTGGATGCGCCATTGCGCCTGCACTTGTTGCAGCCGCAGGCGTATGTCGCGCAGATCAGGATTATGGCGTAGTGCTTCCGCGATCAGGGCTTGCAGTGGCGCTTGCGGGAAGTAGTCTTGCCAGCCTATGGCCGATGCGGTTGGAGCAGCGTTGGCGGGCGCATCTTCTGCAAGGGTCCGAGGGTAATGCGTCGGCAGGTCCAGCGCAGAAGGCGGCAGCGGCGCTGTCAACGGCGCACAGGCGCACAGCGCCAGGGTGGGCAGTAGCCGCAGATGGCGAGACATGGTTCTGCTCATGCCTGTCCCTTGTCAGAGGCGGGTGCGGTATGGTGCTGCGCCAGTGCCGGCGCGTCCGGCAGCAGGGCGGCAAGGCCAGGCAATGAAGACGCCGCGATGGGTGCTAGCGGACATCGGGGCTGGGAGGAAGGGCTGAGGGCTGGGGTGCATGATGGCGGGCAAATTGATGGGGCAGCCCGTAATAAACCATGCGTCCAACAAGCCCGCGCCAAGAATCCATGAAGGATTCCTCAAGCGCCTTGCGGTGCCGTTCCTTCAGCCGGTAATTCGAGGTGCATCCGCGCACCCCCTGCCGGGCGATTGTGTACGCTCAGCTTGCCCCCGTGCGCTTCACAGATCGCCACCGCCACGGCCAGCCCCAGGCCGCTACCGCCTGCATGGCGGCTGCGCGAGTGCTCAGCCCGCCAGAAGCGGTCGCAGGCCAGCTCCAGATGTTCCGGCGCAAATCCGGGGCCATCATCTTCCACATCGATATGGATCTGGCCGTCGTGCAGGCCGGCGCTGATGGTCAACAACTTCCCGCTGGCCGCATAGCGCAAGGCATTGTCGATCAGGATCGAGATGGCTTGCCCCAGGCGGTCGCGGTCGGCGTTCAGCGGCAAGTGTTCGCAGCAGTACAGCGCGGTGGACATGGGCAGCAGGCGCAGGCTCGGTGCGGCCCAGGCCAGGCGCTCTTCCAGCAGGGGACGCAGCTGGAACTGCGAGCGCACCAAGGCCAATTGTCCTGCGCTGACCAGGGAGAGCAGGTAGAGATCGCTGATGAGCCGGTTGAGCTGATCCAGCTGCCGCATGATCATCGACAACTGCTGCGGCGAGCGATCGAAGATGCCATCCATGATGCCCTGCAGCCGGGCCTTGGCCGCCGTCAGCGGCGTACGCAATTCATGGGCGATGGCCGCGCTGGAGGCATGCAGCTCGCGCTCGCGACGCTCCAGCCGCTCTGCCATTTCATTGACGTCGCGCATCAGCGCATCCAGTGCGGCAGGCACTTGCTTGCAGGAGAGGGCGCGCGCGCTGAAGTCGCCGGCAGCGAGGCGGCGCGCTGCCACGGCCACGGCGTCAAGATGCCGGGACAGACGCAGCGAGAGCATCAGACCGGCGCCAACGATGAGCGGCAGGGCGATCAGCACCAGCAGGCTGAACCAGAGCAGATCGGCCTGCAACACTTCAGGGGTGAAATAGTCGCCGTACAGATATTGCCCGTAGATCTGGCGCAGGCGTTCAGCATCGGTGTAGGGATCGTTCTCCAGGCGCTTGAGTTCGTCGAGGATGGCCTCGGGGATGCGCTCGCGCAAGCGCGCCTCCCACCAGAAAAAGCGCAACCACATGCCGGTCCCCACCAGCAGGGCCGCCAGCAGCGCCAGGGCGATCATGCGCAGGCTGATCCAGTACCACAGCTGGCGGGCGCGTGTGTGTGTACGCAAGGGCGCGCTCATGAGGGATTCCGGAAGCGATAGCCCAGCCCGCGCACTGTCACCACCACCTCGCGGATGCCCGCCTGTTCCAGCTTGCGCCGCAGGTTGTGGAGATGGGCGTCCACCACGCGCTCCATGGCGTCGCTTTCGGGTTGGCTATGGGCCAGCAATTCGGCGCGCGAAAACATGCGCGTGGGCGCCGCCATCATCAGCGCCAGCAGGTTCAGTTCGGTGCGTGTCAGGGTCAGTGCTTGTGGATGGCCATCCTTGTCGACCGTGGCCAGGGCGGCATCGGGGTCCAGCGTCAGCGCACCGTGACGCAGGACGGCCTGCTGTGCTGCGCCCGAGACGGGGCGCAGCATGCGTCGCAACACCGCATGCACGCGCGCCACCACCTCGCCGGGATGATAGGGTTTGACGACATAGTCGTCGGCGCCATAGAGAAGGGAATTGATCAGCCGAGGCTGATCGGCCACGGCGGTGACCATGATGACGGCAGTGGAGGCATGTTGACGGATCGCCGCCAGCACTTCATTGCCGCTGAGGCCGGGCAGCATCACATCCAGCAGCACCAGATCGGGCCGCCAACGCCGGTACAGTTCCAGCGCCTGGTGACCGTCGGCAGCCTGACGGGTCTGGAAACCTTCGCGGTTCAGGTAGGCGTCGAGGATGTCGGCGCCGTCGAGATCATCTTCGACGATCAGTATTCGTCCTTTGCTCACAAGGTCCTCCTTAGCGAAATCTTGATAATGTCTTCATCGTGGCTTCACCTTGCGGTGAGACGATGAGTGGATTCAAGCGTGGCGGAGGATCGGTGGGACGATCGTTCGCAATTATAAGCACGTGGAAGGGGTGGGGCAATTCTTTGATGCCGACCAAAAAACCGGGGCAATTCGTTGGGCGACGCGTCGCCCTTGCTGCCGGCAACACATCCATCATCGACACAAGGACAGCATGAGCAATTCGTCGAAAAGCGCGCGTTGGGGGTTCCAGCGTTTCGTCGCGTCATCGGTAGCCGAAGGTTTCCTGCATGAACCGGTCATCATGCAAGGCATGTCAGGCGCCGAAGTGAGCCGCAACGGCCGGTCTTACGTCAATTTTTCGGGAATCAATTATCTCGGGTGGCAGCAGGATGCGCGGGTCTTGGATGCCTTTGTCGAATCGGCCCGGCGTTATGGCCTCTCCACCGGTGGCTCGCGCGCCACCCAGGGCATCTGCGAGCCGCACCTGCGGCTGGAGAACATGCTCAGCACCTTGCACGGAAAGGAGCGCACGCTCAGCTTCGCTTCCGGCATGCTCGCCAATATCGGTTTCATCAACGCCATGACGGCCAAGTTCGGTTTCTCATCGCGCAGCGCGATCGACAACCGCGATGCCGTGCTGATCTTCGACCGGGAGTGTCACTGGAGTCTCTGGAAGGCAGCCTCGCATCTGAAGTTCGGTGAGTCGCTGCTGGCGTTCAAGCACAATGACGTGACCGACCTCACTGCGGTACTGGCCAAGCTGGGTGGGCGCAAGGCCATCGTCGTCTTTGAAAGCCTCTATTCTTCAGACGGCAGTGTCGCCCCCATCGGTGAAATACTGGATGTCTGCCAGCGCTTCGATGCCCTGAGCTACATCGACGACGCCAATGGCTTCATGGTCTACGGTTCACCGCAACGTCCATTCCATGAACAGTTCCGTCACATGCGGCGGGCTGATTTCATCATGGTGTCCTTGTCCAAGTCGGTGGGGCTGGAGGGTGGGGCGATCAGTGGAAGCGCCGAGTTCATCGATGCCTTCGAGGTGCTCAGTGGGACCTCCATCTTTACGGCGGCCATCCAGCCGCCCACTGCGGATCTGGCGGTATTCATCATCGAGCGTCTGCGGGCCAATCCATGGATCATGGAGGACTATCTGGACCGCAGTGCGATGTTTCGCCTGAAACTGCAGGCCAGCGGTCTGCGCCTCAATGACACCGCGTCCTATATCACCTCGGTGATGATCGGCCGGGATGACAAGGCTGAACAGGTACGGCAAGCACTGGAGCAGCAGGGATTCTGCGTTCCCATCTTCCGCTATCCGGCGGTCAAGCCCAACCAGGCATTGATGCGACTGATCCTGCATCGTCTGCATACCGAGCCGCAGATCGACCGTTTCGTGGCCAGCCTCAAAGACCTGTTGGGGCAGGGCGCAAGCAGGGACGCAATCGCCGGCGCCGAGTTCGTCGGGCATCGCCAGAGATGAGCCAGGACATCCCGTCCGGCCGGATGGCAAGGGAGGCAGGGCCTGCTGTACCGCTGGATGCTGCGCTTGATATCCGGCTGCATGGAACGATTGCGGCCATCGATGCGCAGCAGTGGGAACGTCTGCGGCATCCCGGACAATTCTGTCGCCATGATTATCTGCTGGCGCTTGAGCAAAGCAGGATCGCGTGCCAATTCCTCTATGCCACCGCGTGGCGAGAGGGGCAACTGATCGGCGCAGCGGTGGCCACCCTCTGGTCTCTGCGCTTGTGCTGGTGGGCAGAGCTGAAGGTGGGCACCGTGGGGACGCCGCTCAACACGGGCCTGGCCATGATGCTCGCTGGGGACGATGGCAATACGGCCTTGGCCGGCTCGTTGATCGCCGCTCTGGAAAAGGCATCGGTGGCACGAGGGGCGAGGCTGTTCGTCGCCCGCGATTTTCCTGCGCCGCACTGCTGCGGACAAGCATCGCTCGACCTGCTGTACAGGCGGGCTTGCCTGGTTTTGCAGCAGGCCGATTTTGCTGCGTTCGTGGCGAGTCATCCGCGCGGCAAGCATATCCGTCGCGAGATACGTTCTTTGGAAAAAGCCGGTTACACGGTGGAGATACGGCGCGCCAGCGCGCTGAGCCTGTCTGAAGCCCAGCGCCTGCATCAATTGTGGCTGCAGCTGTTTCACAAGCATCGCTCTGCGGACCAGATCGAAGTGAGCCCCGCCTTCTTTGCCAGCATGAGCCGTCTGCCACATGCGCTGTTGCTGCTGTTGCGCCGGGAGCAGCAGATCGACGCCTTCGATCTCTGCTTCATCCTCGGCGACGAACTGGAGTCAACCTATTGCGGTGTTGACCTGGCGCGCACGGCCAGGCTGTCCGTCCATCGCGCCATGGGCTACCACATTGTGCGCGTGGCCTATGAGGCAGGCCTCAGGCGAATCAATTTCGGCATCTCCAATGAACAGCAAAAGCAGGAAATGGGCTGTCAATTCGACGGCCTCTACGCTCGTATCACGGCCTCTCCACGTTGGCTGGGCGGTCCGCTGCGCTACCTGTTGCGGCGTTTCGTGCTGACGCCGACGACAGCGGACGGAGCCAGCCAGCAGGACAGCCGCAAGGTGGCCGGGTGAGCGCGTCGCCGGGCAGGGGCAGGGGCGCCCTGACGCGTCTGATCGTCCTGCAATTCCTGGTCTCGATGGCGGACTGGATGCTCATCGTCCTGTTGCAGATGCTGATGTTCGAACTGACCCAATCGGCGTTTCAGGTGATGCTGCTGGTACTGGCCGAACTGGCGCCGATGTTGCTGCTGGGGCCGTGGGCCGGCGCGGTGACCGACCGCAGTGGCTTGCGCAGGGTCCTGGGCGGTTCATGCGTGGCCAGGCTGGCTCTCCTCCTGCTGCTTGCGCTGCCGGCCGCCCGCAGCAGTGCCGCGCCCTTGCTGGCGGTCGCGGCGCTGACGGCGGTGTGCAACCGGTTCTTCAGCCCGGCTGCCAACGCGCTGCTGCCTTGCCTGGTCTGCCCTGGCCAGTTGCCTGCGGCCAATGCCTGTGCAATGGCCGCCAGGATGGCTGGCATGGCGCTCGGGGCGATGGTCGGCGGCGTGCTGGCTGGCGTGGCGGGAAACGACGCCACGATCCTGACAATGGGACTGTTGATGCTGGGGTGTGGCGGCCTGAGCCTGAGCTTGCCCGAACGCCGGCGCCTCGCCGCTACGCAGTCGCCTGCCTGGCGCTGGACGCTCGTCGTGCAATGCGTCGCGGCCCCGGGGCGCAGCGGCTGGCTAGCCATCGCGGCAGGCATGCTGGTCATGGCGGCCTTGGGCAGCATCGAAATCCTGGCGATCGTGTATGTCAAGCAGGTCTTGCACAGGCCTGCGGCCGATGTGGGGCTGCTCTTCGGCGCCTACGGCGCGGGGGTCGTGCTTGGCCTGGTCTTGTCATCCTGGCATCGCATTGTCGCCCGCAGCGACGACGTCATACGCCTTAGCCTGCTGCTGATGTGCGTGGCCATCGGCCTGGTGTCGCAGGTCGAGCGCCTGGGCAGCGCCGCCCTGCTGGTGAGCATGGCTGGGCTGGCCGAAGGGATGGTGATGAGCCTGGGCTTGTTGCGCTTGTACCAGACGGTCGATCCGTCCCGTCTCGGGCGCGCCACCGCGCTTCTGGATAGCGCCTCCGGCGCGGCCTTCCTGCTGGCCGTGGTGGTCACCGGCCTGCTCGCCGACACCGTCGCTGCAGATCGGCTCATCGGCGGATTGGCCCTCGTTCTTGCCATCCTGAGCGTGCTGCTCATCACCTCAGGGCTGCAAGGTGGGGATGTCGGACGAGCAAAAGAGAACGTTCTTGCGACAAAAATTCATGAAAATCAAAATGATGTGATTGACTGATTGCCACGTAGCACTTTCCCTACTACATTTGTGAATCAGGCATTTGCCTGTCACATCATATCCAACGGGGAGTGGGGGAAATGGATAATTTCCAAAAAGAGATTGATGAAAGAACCAATCTCACGGCATCTAACAAATTCGAGCTGTTGCTGTTCCGGTTGGGGACCGATCCGCACGGCGAGCGCTCTGAATTGTTCGGCATCAATGTGTTCAAGATTCGCGAGATCGTGCCCATGCCGCCGGTGACCAAGGCGGCCGGAACGCAATCTCCCATGCTGGGCATGGTCAATATCCGCGGCCAGATCATCTCCGTCATCGATTTGCCCGCCGTGGTGGGCTGTGTGCCCAAGACCGGCCTGAACATCCTGCTGGTCACCGAATACGCCCGCAGCACCCAGGCTTTCGCCGTGGAATCGGTGGACGAGATCGTGCGCCTGGAGTGGAGCCAGGTGTTGTCGGCCGAGACCAGCAGCGGCGGCGCATTCGTCACCAGCATCGCCCGCCTGGACGCCGACAAGGACACCAGCCGCCTGGCCCAGGTACTGGACGTGGAGCAGATCCTGCACGAGATCATGCCCACCGACCGCGACCTGAAGATGGAAAGCCTGGAAAAGAGCGCCAGCCACGGCATCCGCCCGGGGACGGTGGCCATTGCCGCCGATGACTCCAAGGTGGCGCGCTCGCTCATCGAGCAGGGCCTGCGGGCCATGGAAATTCCCTACGAGATGCACGTCACCGGCAAGGAAGCCTGGGAAAAGATCCAGAAACTGGCCAGGGAAGCCCGTGCCGAGGGCCGGCCCATCTCCGACAAGATCTCCTTCGTCCTGACCGATCTGGAAATGCCTGAGATGGATGGCTTCACGCTGACCCGCAACATCAAGCGCGAGGATTATCTCAAGAGCATTCCCGTCATCATCCACTCCTCGCTGTCCGGTTCGGCCAACGAGGATCACGTCCGTAGCGTCGGCGGCGACGCCTATGTCGCCAAGTTCGAGGCCAATGAGCTGGCCGCGACCATCTACGGCGTGCTCGACAAGGCCGGCGTCAAGGCCTGAGCGCCGCCAGGCGTGGCGCCATCGCCAAGGGAGCCCTGCGGGGCTCCTTTTTTTGTTGGCGCGCTGCGTCGGCTCGCTTCGTCGGCTCGCCCGGCAGCCGACGATCTCGTATACTGTCGCTCCCTTGATCCTGCCCTTGTCGCCGCTACCGCCCCATGCAGATTCCCACCCTTGTTTCCCCGCAGGACGCCAACCTGTCGGCCCGTCTGGACCGCCTCATCGATGACAAGACCAAGCCGCTGGGCAGCCTGGGTGTGCTGGAGCGCCTGGCGCGCCAGATCGGCCTGATCCAGGCGACAGAACGGCCAGTCATCGCCCGCCCGGCCATCATCGTCTGCGCTGGCGACCATGGGGTGACCGACGAAGGGGTATCGGCCTATCCGCAAAGCGTGACCTGGCAGATGGTCGAGAATTTCCTTGCCGGGGGCGCGGCCATCAATGTCTTTGCCCGCCAGAACGGGATTGCCCTGCATATCGTCGATGCCGGGGTCAATCACGACTTCGGCGTGCGCCCCGGATTGGTCGATCGCAAGGTCGCGCCCGGCACCGCCAATTTCTGCCGTGGCCCGGCCATGAGCCAGGCGCAGTGCGCCGCCGCCATGGAGGCCGGCATGCGCTTCGTGGATACGCTGCAGGCCGATGTGCTGGGCTTCGGTGAAATGGGGATTGGTAACACCACCGCTGCGGCGGCCTTGATGGCCGCCTTGACCGGCATCGCCGTCCAGGACTGCGTGGGCGCCGGCACGGGCCTGGATGCCCAGGGTGTCTCCCGCAAGGCAGACGCCATCACGCGGGCCCTGCAGTTGCATGCCCAGGCGCAGACGCCGCTGGAGAGGCTGGCCGCGCTGGGCGGTTTCGAGATCGCCTTCATGTGCGGGGCGATGCTGCGCGGTGCGCAACGGCGCATGGTGCTGGTGATCGATGGTTTCATCGTCACCTCCGCCTTGCTGGTGGCGGCAGCCTTGCAGCCGGTGGTGCTGGAGTATTGCGTGTTCTCGCATTGTTCCGACGAGGCTGGCCACGGCCGCATGCTGGCCCACCTGGGCGCACGTGCGCTCATGCAATTGGACCTGCGCCTGGGCGAGGGCACCGGCGCGGCGCTGGCCTTGCCGCTGTTGCAGGCAGCGGTCAATTTCCTGGCCGACATGGCGACGTTCTCGTCGGCCAGCGTCAGTGGCAAGCATGACTGAGCCCACGTCAAGCCCATCCGCGCCGGGCAGGGGCCTGCTGTACCAACTGCGCCTGTTCTTTACCGCCCTGCAATTCTTCACGCGCTTGCCCATCCCGCGCTGGGTGGGTTTCCATCCGGACTGGCTGGCGCACTCCACGCGCTATTTCCCCCTGGTGGGCTGGATCGTCGCCTGGGCCACGGCCCTGGTGTACTTGCTGGCGGTGCAGTTCTGGCCGCAGCCTGTGGCGGTGTTGCTGGGTACGGCCGCCGGCATCTGGCTCACGGGCGCTTTCCATGAAGACGGATTTGCCGATCTCTGCGATGGACTGGGCGGCGCCGTCAGCCGGGAGCGCGCGCTGGAGATCATGCGGGACTCCCGCCTGGGCAGCTATGGCGTCATCGGCCTGGTCTTGCTGATGCTCACCCGTCTGGCTGCGCTCGCTGCGCTGCAGCCCTGGCAGATCCTGGCGGCGCTGGGCATTGCCCATCCGCTGTCGCGCTGGCTGGCCACCTGCCTGATCTGGCGCATGGACTACGTGCGCGAAGAGGGCAAGTCCAAGCTGCTGGCCCAGCGCATGAGCACGGGCGAATTCCTCGTCGCCACCGTGTGGGTGGTCGTGCCGGTCATTGGCACGGTCGCCTTGGGGCTGATGTCCTGGCAACACATCGCCATGGGCTGTGGGCTGGCGGCGCTGGCAGCGCTCTGGCTGGCGTACCGCTTGCAGCGGCGCCTGGGTGGCTATACCGGCGATGGTCTGGGCGCCGTGCAGCAGTTGAGCGAGACCGTCTTCTACCTCGGCGTGCTGGCAAGCCTGCCAGCCTTCTTGAGCGCGTGAGCGATGGCGCTGCTGTTGATCCGTCATCCCCGGCCGCGCATTGATCAGGGCCATTGCTACGGCAGTAGCGATGTGGAGGTCGCCGACGAGGTCTGGCAGGCCAGCCTCGCCGCGCTGCTGCCGTCATTGCTGCAGGTGCAGCAATGGCCGCAGAGGGCCGCGATCGTCACCAGCCCGCTGCGGCGTTGCGCGGTATTGGCGCAGGCGCTGGCGGATGCCCTGCGGCAGCCCCTGGTGGTCGAACCGGACTTGCGCGAGATGGATTTTGGCGCCTGGGAGCTGCGCGCCTGGGACGATATCGCCTGGAGCGAGGTAGAGGCCTGGAACCAGGATCTGCTGCACTACGCACCGGGCGGCGGCGAGACCTTGCCGGCGGTGGCGCGACGGATGTGGCGCGCCTGGGAGCGGCTACGGCGGCACGCCCAGGCCGAAGCGGACGGGGTGAGCGACCTCATCGTGGTCTGTCATGCCGGATCGATCCGCATGTTGCGCGCCTGCGCGGCCTGGCAGGCAGGGCAGCTTCAGGCTAGCGCACCAGATGCAGCGGCGCTGGAGGCCATCGCCCTGCTGGCGGTGCAGGAGCGTGGCGAGATTGCCTATGGCGAAGTCATGCGCCTGGCGCTGCCGCAGCAGTTGCCGCCGCATCCGTAAAAGCCATCACGGCGCGCCGCCGGCGCTGCGCGATTCCACCGCAAATTTGATCAGCTCGGCCTGGCCATCGATATTGAGCTTGCGCTTGATGTTGAGGCGATGGGTTTCCACCGTCCTTACGCTGAGGTCCAGTTCGCGGGCGATCTGCTTGTTGGACTCGCCATTGGCAATATGCATGAGCACCTCGCGCTCGCGCTGCGTGAGCAACTCGCGGGGCGGCAGTGGCTGGGTCAGCTGGCGCGCCAGCGCGGCGCTGTAGTAGATGCCGCCCGAGCGCACTGTTTCGATGGCGTGGACGATGTCCTGGCTGGGGGCGTCCTTGAGCACATAGCCGCGCGCGCCGGCCTGGATCGACTGCATCACGTATTCAGCCTTGTCATGCATGCTCAGGATCAGCACGGCAATCTCGGGATGGCGGGCATGGAACAGGGCGGTGAGCTCGATGCCATTGATGCCGCGCATGTTGATATCCATCAGGGTCAGGTCGATCTCTTGCGCGGCAGCCGCAGCCAGGGCTTCGTCGGCATGGCCGGCTTCGGCCACCACCTCCAGTCCCGGTACGGTTTCCAGCCGCGCCCGCAGGCCGTCGCGCACCAGCGGGTGGTCGTCGATGAGCATGATGCGGGTGGCGGCGGTGGCGCGGGCGGGGGCAGCGGTCATGGTGTCAGGCAGGGATCAGTGAGGGGAGGGAAGCGCGCGCGATGACGGCGCTGATGCTGGTGCCGGCTGGCGAGGAATCGATGCCCAACTCGCCACCGACGGCTTCGATCCGTTCGCGCATGTTGCGCAGGCCGATGCCATGGCGCGAGTGGTCATCCACCTGGCCCAGGTCGAAGCCGTGGCCATTGTCCTGCACCTGCAGCATGAGCAGGTTGTGGCCTTGGTAGAGGCGCACCTTGATCCGGCTGGCGCCGGCGTGACGGGCGATATTGGTCAGCGCCTCCTGGGCGATGCGGAACAGCACCGTATTGACCACGTCGGGCAGCGTCGCACCGTCGTCTGCCTGGGCCTGGTTTTCAAAGACGATCTCCACGCCCGCGCCGGCCGCATCGCGCCATTCGCCGCACAGGTGTTCCAGCGCGGCGGCCAGCCCCAGGTCATCCAGGATGGCCGGGCGCAGGTCGTGCGAGATGCGCCGCACTTCGGCCAGCACGCCATTGATCTGGGTGGCGGTCTTCTCGAAGCCGGCGCGCGCCGTGGCGGCCTGTTCGGGCGTGCCGTTCAGGCGCACCAGCGCGGCTTCGATCTGCAGCTTGATCGACACCAGCCACTGGCTGATGCCGTCATGCAGGTCACGCGAGAGCCTTGCCCGTTCTTCTTCCTGCGAGCGCACCACGCGCTGGGCCAGTTGGCGCAGCTTGGCGTCGGCCACTCGGTGCTCGCTCAGGTTCAGCAGCAATCCGGCCAGGCCCACGGCCAGGGCGCTGGCCAAGGCGATGGAAGCGATCAGCAGCAGGGTCTGGTGCAGGTAGCCGGAGTTCTGACGGTCGATCTGCGCCAGTGCGGCCTCCACATCATCGAGGTAGATCCCGGTGCCGATCACCCAGCCCCAGCGCGGCAGGCTGATGACGTAGCCGAGCTTGGGCGCGACGGTCTTGCTGGACGGTTTGCGCCACAGATAGCGCTCATAGCCGCCGCCTTGCCGGGCGCGCTCGATGAGATGCTGGATGGTGAAGCTGCCGGAGGCATCGCGCCAGTTCCACATTTCGCTGCCCACCAGCTCGGGCTGGCGCGGATGCATGATGCTGCGGCCAGTGTCGTCGTAGACGAAGAAATAGCCGTCGTCGCCGAACTCCAGGTCAGCCAGCAGGTGGCGCGCCTCTTCCTTGATGGCGTCGTCGGTGCGCCCGGTGTCGTAGAGATGGGCCAGGGCATGCTGGGCCAGGTCGACATAGTGGCGCAGCTCGGTGTTCTTGCTGGCCAGGTAGGCCGCCTCTACCGCAGCGCGCTGCTGGCTGGCCAGTTCCACGGCCTGGTAGCGCACCACCAGCGCGATGGCGGTAAAGGCCAGGCACAAGGGGACGATGGCGAGGAAGATGATTTTCTGGCGCAGCTTCATGCCGCGATTCTACCCAAAGCTTCGCATCGGGCCGCGAAAAACTACCTTGCCGCCGTGCTCTGCGTAGTTCTACGTAGAGGCTCTGCGTAGTGCTGCGCTTGTGGGGCTGGGGTTGGCTGCTGATACTGACGGGCGTCGCGCCAGCCTGCATCAGCGTCCGCGCTGTCGAGGCTGGCGACGCCCATTACAAGAATATTTCCATCACCCTACAAGAACCCCGCAAGGAGGAGAACAATGAACCGGATAGTTTCCCGGCTGGGCTGGCTCGCGCTGGCCCTGGCAGGCGCTGGCGCCTGCGCCTACGTCGCGTTGCAGCGCGGCGAATCGATCAATGCCGTCTGGCTGGTGGTGGCCGCCGTGTGCGTCTACCTGATCGCCTACCGCTTCTACAGCAAATTCATCGCCGACCGCGTGCTGGGCCTGGACGGCGGCCGCATGACGCCGGCCTACAAGTTCAACGATGGCCTGGACTACGTGCCCACCAACAAGTACGTGCTGTTCGGCCACCACTTCGCCGCCATCGCGGGCGCAGGTCCCCTGGTGGGGCCGGTGCTGGCCGCGCAGATGGGCTATCTGCCGGGCATGCTGTGGATCCTGGCCGGGGTCGTCTTTGCCGGCGCGGTGCAGGACTTCATGGTGCTATTCATCTCCACCCGCCGCGATGGCCGTTCGCTGGGCGACCTGATCAAGTCCGAACTGGGCCAGGTGCCCGGCGTGATCGCACTCTTTGGCGCCTTCATGATCATGGTCATCATTCTGGCGGTGCTGGCGCTGATCGTGGTCAAGGCACTGGCGGAATCGCCGTGGGGCAGTTTCACCGTAGCCGCCACCATTCCGATTGCGCTCTTCATGGGCGTCTACTCGCGCTACATCCGCCCGGGCCGCATCGGTGAAGTGTCCTGGATCGGCTTCGTGCTGCTGATGCTGGCCATCGTCGGCGGCCAGTATGTGCAGGAGCATCCGGCCCTGGGCCAGATGTTTACCTTCGACGGCAAGCAGTTGACCTGGATGCTGATCGGCTACGGCTTCGTCGCCTCGGTACTGCCGGTGTGGCTGCTGCTGGCCCCGCGTGACTACCTGTCGACCTTCCTGAAGATCGGCACCATCCTGGCGCTGGCGCTGGGCATCGTCTTCATCGCTCCGCATCTGAAGATGCACGCGGTGACCCGCTTCATCGATGGCAGCGGTCCGGTGTGGTCGGGTTCGCTGTTCCCCTTCCTGTTCATCACCATTGCCTGTGGTGCGGTCTCGGGCTTCCATGCGCTGATTTCCTCGGGCACCACGCCCAAGCTGCTGGAAAATGAAAAGCACGCCCGCTTCATCGGCTATGGCGCCATGCTGATGGAATCCTTCGTGGCCATCATGGCGCTGATCGCCGCCTCCTGCATCGAGCCGGGCATCTACTTCGCCATGAACAGTCCGGCCGCCCTGATCGGCACCACGCCGGAAAACGTGGCCCAGGTGATTTCGCAGTGGGGCTTCCATATCACCCCCGAGATGCTGACCCACACCGCCCAGGCCGTGGGGGAACACACCATCATCTCGCGCGCCGGCGGTGCGCCCACGCTGGCCGTGGGCATGGCCCAGATCCTCTCCGGCGTGACCGGCGAGGCCATGATGGCCTTCTGGTATCACTTCGCCATCCTGTTCGAAGCGCTCTTCATCCTCACCGCCGTGGATGCCGGCACCCGCGCTGGCCGTTTCATGCTGCAAGACTTGCTGGGCGCTTTCATCCCGCCGATGAAGCGTACCGATTCGTGGGTCGCCAGCCTGATCGCCACCGGCCTGTGTGTGGCCGGCTGGGGCTACTTCCTGTACCAGGGCGTGGTCGATCCGCTGGGTGGCATCAATACCCTGTGGCCGCTGTTCGGCATCTCCAACCAGATGCTGGCCGGTATCGCCCTGATCCTGGCCACTTGCGTGCTGTTCAAGATGAAGCGCGACCGCTTTGCCTGGGTCACCGTGCTGCCCACCGCATGGCTGCTGGCCTGCACCCTGACGGCGGGCTGGCAGAAGGTGTTCGACGCCAATCCGCGCGTGGGCTTCCTGGCCCATGCGAGCAAATACCAGGCGGCGCTGGATGAGGGCAAGCTGCTGGCCCCGGCCAAGTCCATCGAGCAGATGCGCCAGGTGATCTTCAATGACTACGTCGATGCCGGCCTGGCGGCCATGTTCATGCTGGTGGTGATCAGCGTACTGGTATTTGGCATCCGTACGGTGCTCAAGGCGCGCTCGGCGCACCAGCCCAGCGTCAAGGAAGCTCCTTACGAAACCCTGCCGGCCAGCGCGCTGGCGCAACAATAATGACGTCCGGGAGTCAGCAATGAGCAAACCTGGCGCTCTGGCGCAACTGCTGGCCTGGCGGCGCCAGGTCGGCCGCACGCTGAACCTGATGGTCGGCATGCCGGAATACGACAACTACGTAGCCCACATGCAAAAGTCGCATCCCGACCAGCGCGTGATGAGTTATGAAGAATTCTTCCGGGAACGGCAGGAGGCGCGCTATGGCGGCAAAGGCCGGGTAGGGCGCTGTTGCTAACGCGTGAGGTGGATCGAGGAGACCGGCAAGGTCTCCTTTTTTCATGGCGGGCGACTTTCCGAAGCGGGTTACCCTTTGGAAAAAAACATGCACCTTTGTGCAAAACTGTAGCAATTTATTGGAAACCCTTGCCACTCAAGCTTGTCAGAATTCTGGCTATTGCTTATCAACAGGCTTGTTCACAGGTTTTGTGGATAACTTCTTTGGGCGCCCGGCCTGGGGAAGGTGGGGCAATGGGCTGATCAGCCGCAATCTTGCGTATAATGCAGCCTTTCTTGCTGACAAGATGCTGACAACTTTTTTCCCTGAATAGGACTCGATGCGCCGACTGCTGCTCTTGCTGTTGACCTTGCTGATCCCGCTGCAATTGCTGGCGGCGACGGCGGAGCCACAGCTGCGCCAGGGCGGGCAGGGTAGTCAGGCGCAGTTGTGCGAGGCCGCAGCCACACTGGGGCAGTGGCATGCACATGCCCTGGCGGGCGTATATCAGACGGACGTGGCCGGCGAGGATACGTCCGACGAGGACGATGACTTTCCGTCCTTGCAAGCCGAGCTGGAAGATCCCACGCTGCCGGCCAGCATTGCCACCCCGGGTGTGCACTGGTATCCGTTTCCTCACGTCTTCTCCACGGTCCTGACCTGGTCGTCCTATCTGCGCGACCAGTTGCGGCCCCCTCCGCTGGCCTGATATCCCGGCCTCCGGCCTGGTTCGGCCGCCCTGCTTTGCGTGCAGGACAGGGTCCGGCCAGCCATCCGGACTGGCTGCCTCCGCTTGTGTCCCTTCGTTCCGACCCGGCCGTGGCCACCGTGCGCGGCCCTCATTGTCATTCAGGAAAAATCATGAAACGCGTCATCCTCTTCCTTGTCACCAACCTGGCCGTCATGCTGGTCTTGAGCGTCACCGCCAGCCTGCTCGGCGTGAACCGCTACCTCACCGCCAACGGCCTCAACTTCGGCATGCTGCTGGTGTTCTGCGGCCTGATGGGTTTTGGCGGTTCCTTCATTTCGCTGTTCATGTCCAAGACCATCGCCAAGTGGTCCACCGGCGCTCGCGTGATCGAGCAACCGCAGAATTCCACCGAACTATGGCTCTTGCAGACCGTGCAGAACCTGGCCGCGCGGGCGCAACTGCCGATGCCGGAAGTGGCCGTCTATGACGGTCCGCCGAATGCCTTTGCCACCGGCGCCAGCAAGAGCAATTCGCTGGTGGCGGTGTCCACCGGCCTGTTGCAGGGCATGACCAAGGACGAGGTCGAGGCCGTGCTAGCCCACGAAGTAGCCCACATCGCCAATGGCGACATGGTCACGCTGACGCTGATCCAGGGCGTGGTCAATACCTTCGTGATGTTCTTTGCGCGCATCGTCGGTTACTTCGTCGACTCCTTCCTGCGTCGCAACAATGAAGAGAACTCCGGTCCCGGCATCGGCTACATGGTCACGGTATTCGTCTGTGAAATCATCTTCGGCATCCTGGCCAGCATCATCGTCATGTATTTCTCGCGCCAGCGTGAATACCGGGCCGATGCTGGTGCAGCCTCGTTGATGGGATCCAACGCGCCGATGATCAATGCCTTGCGTCGCCTGGGCGGCATGCAGTCCGACGGCTTGCCGCAGAACCTGCAGGCCGCCGGTATTTCCGGGCGCGAATCCTGGATGGGCCTGTTCTCCAGCCATCCCTCGCTGGAGTCGCGCATTGCCGCATTGCAGTCGCGCCGCTGATTGGCTTGCTGAGCTTGCTGCTGCGCCCCGCCAAGCGCAGCGCTTCCCTGGCCGGGGTAGTGGCCGTGCTAGTCGTTGTACGGTTGCTGCGCCCGGCCTTCCAGTCATTCCGACAATTCATCCACCCAGAAAGGAAACCTGACTGATGCCCCATCACACTCCCCTGATCGCCACCATTGTCGCAGGCCTGGTGCTGGCCTTCATTTTCGGCACCCTGGCCCATCGTCTCAAGATGCCGCCCTTGGTCGGCTACCTGGTCGCCGGCATTGCCATCGGCCCCTTTACACCCGGTTTCGTGGGCGACGCTGACCTGGCGCAGGAACTGGCCGAGATCGGGGTGATCCTGCTGATGTTTGGCGTGGGTCTGCATTTTTCACTCAAGGATCTGCTGTCGGTCAAGAACATCGCCATTCCCGGTGCGGTAGCGCAGATCACCATCGCCACCTTGCTGGGCATGGCCTTGGGCTGGCTGCTGGGCTGGCCGGTGGGAGAGGGTTTCCTGTTCGGTCTGGCGCTGTCGGTGGCCAGTACCGTGGTGTTGCTGAAGGCCTTGCAGGAACGCCGCCTGGTGGAAACCCAGCGCGGCCGGATCGCCGTGGGCTGGCTCATCGTCGAGGACATCGCCATGGTGCTGGCGCTGGTGCTCATCCCCGCGCTCTCGGGCATTCTCGGCGGCAAGGGCGAGGCCTTGAGCGGCAACGCCGTGCTGCTGACCCTGGGCATTACCCTGGGCAAGGTGGTGGCCTTTGCAGCCGTGATGCTCATCGTCGGTCGCCGGGTCATTCCCTGGATACTGGAACGCATCGCCGATACCGGTTCGCGTGAACTGTTCCGCCTGGCAGTGCTGGCCATCGCGCTGGGCTTTGCGCTGGGTTCGGCTTATGTGTTCGGGGTGTCCTTCGCACTGGGCGCGTTCTTTGCCGGCATGATCCTGTCCGAATCCGAACTGAGCCATCGCGCCGCCGAAGAGTCGCTGCCCTTGCGCGACGCGTTCTCGGTGCTGTTCTTTGTCTCGGTGGGGATGCTGTTCGACCCCTCCATCGTCGCGCGCGAACCGCTGCTGGTGCTGGCCACCGTCCTCATCATCGTGGTGGGCAAGTCGCTGGGGGCGCTCTTGATCGTGCGGGCCTTCGGTTATCCCAACGGTACCGCGCTGACCATTTCGGCCAGCCTGGCGCAGATCGGCGAATTCTCCTTCATCCTGGCCACGCTGGGCCTGTCGCTGGACCTGCTCTCGCCGATGGCGCGCGACCTCATCCTGGGCGGCGCCATTCTCTCCATCTTGCTCAATCCGCTGCTGTTCTCGCTGCTGGACCGTTATGAAGCGCGCCAGCCCAAGGCGCCGCAAGGCGGGGACGAACCGCAGAAGGTGGAGTTGCAGGATCATGTGGTGCTGGTCGGCTTTGGCCGGGTGGGGCGCGGCATTGGCGAGCAGTTGCGCGCCCAGGGCAAGCCTTTCGTAGTGATCGAGGCCCAGCTGGAAAACCTGGAGGCCTTGCGCGCCGCAGGCGTGCCGGCGTTGTATGGCAATGCGGCCCAGAGCGAGTTGCTGCAGGCGGCCGCCATCGACCGCGCCCGCTGGCTGCTGGTGGCGATTCCGGAAGTGTTCGAGGCTGGACAGGTGATCGAGAATGCGCTGGAGCTCAATCCCGGCCTGCAGGTGGTGGCGCGGGCGCATTCCGATGCCGAGATCGAGCACCTGGAAAAACACGGCGCCCAGCGCGTCATCATGGGCGAGCGGGAGATCGCGCGGGGCATGCTGGAACTGGTCGGGCAGGGCGCCTGAGCTTCAGCAATTCGCTCCGCCATCTGCAGCAATTTTCCTGACGTGATACAGTCGCGGCTGCTGTGGCAAGCAGGTTTGCGCCTGCTGCGCAGCAATACGTTCTCGGGGCGGGGTGAAACTCCCCACCGGCGGTAATCAGGCGGCGTCGCCCGACGTCTTCTGTAGCCCGCGAGCGCCCGGTCTGCCTTTCAGGTGAGCCGGGGTCAGCAGACCTGGTGTGATTCCGGGGCCGACGGTCATAGTCCGGATGAAAGAGAACGGGATGATCGGTCAACGCCGCTGCCCTGCAGTGTGCGGGCGGCCGCGCATTCCAACGCCCTGTTTATTCATCGAACAGGAGTCCTGAACCCATGTCGCAATCGCATCTCTCTGCCGTCTCTTCCCATCACGGTCAACGTATCGCCTTCATCCAGGCTTGCTGGCACAAGGATATCGTCGACCAGTGCCGCATCGCCTTCACCGAGGAAATGGCCAAGCTGGGCTGGCCTGCCGCCAGCATCGATTTCTTCGAGCTGCCCGGCGCCTTCGAAATCCCCCTGCATGCCAAGGTGCTGGCCAAGACTGGCCGCTATGCTGGCATCGTCGCCAGCGGGCTGGTGGTCGATGGCGGTATCTATCGCCACGACTTCGTCGCGCAGTCGGTCATCTCCGCACTCATGCAAGTGCAGCTGGACACTGAAGTGCCGGTGTTTTCGGCGGTGCTCACGCCGCATCACTTCCATTCCCACAGCGAGCATCACGACTACTTCCACCAGCACTTCCTGGTCAAGGGTCGTGAAGCCGCCCAGGCCTGCGCCACCACCGTGGCCAAGCTGGCGCAAGTGCGCGCGGGCGCGCAAGCCAGCCTGAATGCGGCCTGAATTGGGCCTGAATGCGGCTGATGTAGCAGCGGGGCTTCCGGACTGAAGCATTGTGATTCAACATTTACTTAACATTTGTGAATCATTTGCTTACAAACCTTACCGGTTTGGTCTGGAAGCGCTGTCGGGGCGGGGCTATAGTCTGGTCACGTATTCAGAACAGCGAGGAGCTAACGTGAAAAAGTCGATTTCTGTGATTGCCGGCATGGCCATCGTTGCCGCCGTGGCCGGCCTGTCTGCCGCCCCGGCGATGGCGGGGCATGTCTCGATCGGCGTGAACATCGGCGTGCCGGGTGCATACGTGGCTCCGCAGCCTGTCTATGTGCAGCCGGCCCCCGTGTACGCGCCGCCGCCGCCGGTCTATGTGCGTCCGGCGCCGGTCTACTACGTCAATCCGGCCCCGGTGTACGTGGAACGTGATTACTACTATTACCGTGGTCATCACCGCCACTGGCACCGTCCGCCGCCGCCTCCGGGATATTGGGGACGTTGAGCTGGCGTCCCCGGCCTGGCTCCTGCAAGCGCAAGAGCCATCAGCAATGAAAATGGCGGCCTAGGCCGCCATTTTCATTGGTCAATCAGCTCAGTCCTGAGCGCTTGTCGGCTACTTCTTGCCCGGCGCCGTGTCGTCGTCGACATCGACCAGCAGATAGCGCTCGGCCGCGCCGAAGAAGCGGTCGTAGAAGTCCGACGAGCGTATCGTTTCACTGGAGACGCGCACCATCGAGTCGTCGCTGGCGGCAAAGGGCATCGAGACCGAACCCAGCACGCTCACGCCCAGGCTGGCTGAACTGTTGCTCTTCTTGATGCCGTAGCCATCCTGCGTGGCGCTGACGAACATGGTCGAGCTCTTGCCGTTGCCATTGGAAGCGCACACCACATGGAAGGCGATTTCCATATGCTTGTCGCTGGCCGGCTGGAAGCTCTTGTTGCCGTCCATGGTGTTGTCGGTGGCCTTGGTGATGATGTAGCCCTGACCCAGCAGCGCACGGCGGGCAGCTTCGCAGACGGCCTTTTCACTGCCGGGGAAGCTGCGCGAGAAGGCGCTGGTGTCGCTGAACTCTTCCTGGTGATAGAAAGCCGCCTTGGTGCCACAGGCGGCCAGGGTCAGCGAAAGGGTGGCGGCGAAGCAGAGCGAAACAGGAAGGCGCGGGTGCAACATGCGGCGGATCTCCAACGGCAGACAGACGAGTGGCGGGAATTGTAAAGGATTCGGGCTAGGCCGGGTTTGGGCAGATGGTAAAGATCGGTAACAGTTCATCCTGGCCCGCTTATCACGAGGCGGGAACAAGGCGGGTCAAAGCTGATCGGTCAGATTCCTGAACATAAAATCACTTGTGAAATTGCCCGACTGAAAGTAATGTTGAGAGCCTGCAGCAGAAGGGTTTTCCATCGGGACTAACGTGAACCTGCATCGCACATGCACCGATTCGAATACAGCCTCGTCAACGACAGCAATGGACAAACATCAGAAAGCGGAATTGGACCGTATCCGGCGTGAGCTGGTTGACGCGCACAATAAAGCTGCGTGGCAGATGGCCGCCACGATCATCAAGGCTTCGCTGGTAAAGAATGGCATGGATCAGCCGCCGACTGCGGCTGAGCTGGCCGAACTCAACGCCACCATCACCAACCTGCGCAGCGTGGCCGAAGACGCGCTGGAGTTGCTCAAGCGCTGAGGGCGCCGAGCTTGCGGGATTTTTTCGGAAAGGCAGGCAGCCGATGCGCTTGCCTGTGGTGGTGGGGGTAGTCGGAATCGAACCGACAAGGCCTTTCAGCCGAGGGATTTTAAGTCCCTTGTGTTTACCAATTTCACCATACCCCCAGCGCGGTCTGGGCGGGGCGACCGATGTCGGCTCCGCTATCTCTGCTGTTTCGGCGAGTCTGGACATCCTGCTTGCGCCATAGTGTGTACCGTGGACGTCTGCCGACGATGGCCGCCGGAAAAGGCGTGCATTATAGCAGCGACTTTCCTGCCTTCATCTGTTTTTTCATCGGTTTTTGCATATGAAAACCCGAGCCCCGCCGTGGAGCTGCGCGGCGTCAGTCCGGATGGACTGCAGTCGCCATTTCGCGCAGACAAGCGCGCCCAAGATAGTAAAATGTCGGCTCTTGCCACCAGAAAGAAGCGACCATGACTGAAGCCGTAGTCAAGACAGTGCAGTGCATCTCGCCCGCCGGGTTGCACACCATGGCCTACAAGGAGTGGGGCGACGCGCGCAATCCCAATGTGCTGGTCTGCGTCCATGGCGTCACCCGCGTCTCCGATGATTTCGATCGCATGGCGCGCGAGCTGTGCGATACCTATCGCGTGATCTGTCCCGATGTCGTGGGACGCGGGCGCTCGGGGCGACTGGCCAATCCGCAGTTCTATACGGTGCCGCAGTACGTCAGTGACATGGTTACCCTGCTGGCGCGCCTGGATGCGCAGATCGTCGACTGGTTTGGCACTTCCATGGGCGGGCTGATCGGCATGGCGCTGGCTTCGCTGCCCGGCAATCCCATCCGTCGCCTGGTCTTGAACGATATCGGCCCGTCCATCAATGGTGCGGCCCTGGCGCGCATCGGCGACTATATCGGCCAGGACGTCCGCTTCGACAGTTTCGAGGAGGCCGCCCAGTACATCCGCACCATCTCGGCCAGCTTCGGCCAGCACAGCGATGAGGAATGGCACAAGCTGGCCAAGGACGTGCTGCGCCAGAACGAGCAGGGTCAGTGGGTGCGTCATTACGATCTTGCCCTGGCGCTGCCGTTCAAGCAGACCACGCCTGAGGCCGCCAGCGCCGCCGAGCAGATGCTGTGGGCCGCCTATGACGCCATCCGCTGTCCCACGCTGCTGGTGCGTGGCGCCCAGTCCGACCTGCTGCTGCCGGAGGTGGCCCAGGAAATGACCCGCCGCGGCCCCAAGGCCAAGCTGGTGGAACTGCCTGACGTGGGACATGCGCCGACCTTCATGCATGCACCGCAGATCGAGGTCGCCCGCCAGTTCCTGCTAGGCTGAGTGCAGCTTGCTGCACGCCGTTCTTGAATTTGAATTTGAATCTGATCTGAATCAGCCGGCTCCCCTCGAGCCGGGCATCACGTAAAAGGAATCACCATGTCCGTACAACGCCTGCACGTCGGCAACCGTCTCTCCGAAGTCGCCATCCACAACGGCACCGTCTACCTGGCCGGCCAGATCGCCGAAGACACCACCCAGAACATCGAAGGCCAGACCCGCGAAGTGCTGGGTCATATCGACCGCCTGCTGGCCGAGGCCGGCAGCGACAAGAGCAAGATCCTGTCGTGCCAGATCTTCCTGTCCGACGTGAAGGATTTCGCTGGCATGAACGCCGTCTGGGACGAATGGGTAGCGCCCGGCAATGCGCCTCCGCGCGCCACCGTCGAAGCCAAGCTGGCCCGTCCCGAACTGCTGGTGGAAATCATCATCGTCGCTGCACAGAAGTAATCATCTATGGTTTCGGTAGCAAGTACACAGGGCGAAGGCCTGGCGGCGCTCACCGCTGGTCTCGGCCCTGAGGATGCCGCACGGGTTGCGCAGGCCTTGGCCGAGCTCGAGCCGCTCTATGCCGACAGGCAGATCCTGTCCGGGCAGAACGCTTTGCAGTTCTCCATCTCGGTGGCCACGGTGCTGACCGCGCTCAATGTCGACGCCGCCACCCGTATCGCCGCGCTGGCCTTCGAGGCGCAGATGCTGCATCCCGAACTGGAAGAGAAGCTGGAAGAACGTTTCGGCAAGGAGATTGCCGATCTGGTGGGCAATGTGCGCCAGCTGATGCGCTTCCACAGCTTCAGCTTCCAGCCGCAGCAGGAGGTCTTGCGCGGCAAGAACGCTGCCCAGCAGGCCGCCGCGCAGATCGAAACGCTGCGCAAGATGTTGCTGGCCATGGCCACCGACATGCGGGCGGTGCTGGTGCGCCTGGCCTCGCGTGTGGCGACGCTGCGCTACTTTGCCGAAACCAAGCAGGAAGACGAGGCCAGCGCCAACTATGCGCGCCAGACCTTCGAGCTGTATGCGCCGCTGGCCAACCGGCTGGGGATCTGGCAGCTGAAGTGGGAGCTGGAGGATCTGTCCTTCCGCTTCCTGGAGCCGGTGACCTACAAGCGCATCGCCAAGATGCTGGAAGAAAAGCGGCTGGAGCGCGAAGCCTTCGTCGCCAACGCCATTGCGCGCCTGCGCGCCGAGATGGCGGCGCAGGATATCCGTGCCGAGGTCAGTGGCCGGCCCAAGCATATCTACAGCATCTGGAACAAGATGCGCGGCAAGCACATCGACTTCTCGGAACTCTATGATGTGCGCGCCTTCCGCGTGATCGTCGATGACGTCAAGACCTGCTATGCGGTGCTGGGCATCGTGCACGATATCTGGACGCCGATTCCCGAAGAGTTCGATGACTACATCTCGCGGCCCAAGCAGAACGGCTACCAGTCGCTGCACACAGTGGTGACGGCCGAGGATGGCCGGGCGCTGGAAGTGCAGATCCGCACCCACGAGATGCATCATTTCGCCGAGTATGGGGTGGCGGCGCACTGGCGCTACAAGGAGAGTGGTGGTTCCAATTTCTCCGCCCAGAAGTACGACGAGAAGATCGCCTGGCTGCGCCAGCTGCTGGCCTGGAAGAATGAGGTCACCGACGCCGTGGTGGACCAGGAAGAGGTGCGTCGCGACTGGGTCGAGAAGCTGAAGTCGGCCACCCTGGACGAGCGCATCTATGTGCTCACGCCGCAGGCGCGGGTGATCGAATTGCCCAGCGGCGCCACGCCCATCGATTTCGCCTATCACCTGCACAGCGATGTCGGCCACCGCTGCCGCGGGGCGCGTGTGGATGGGGTGATGGTGCCATTGAACACGGCGCTCAAGAATGGCCAGACGGTGGAGATCATCACCGTCAAGAGCGGCCCGGGCGTGGGGCCCTCGCGTGACTGGCTCAGTCCAGACTATGCGGTCAGCTCGCGCACGCGTTCCAAGATCCGCGCCTGGTTCAACGCCATCGAGCAGCAGGAAACCCTCTCGGTGGGCCGCGGCCTGCTGGAAAAGACCTTGCAGCGCGAGGGCAAGACGGCGGTCAACCTGGAAGAGCTGGCGCAGAAGCTGGGCTTTGCCAAGGTCGACGATCTGTGCCTGTCCCTGGCCAAGGAAGAATTCAGCCTGCGTCATGTCGAGCAGGCCTTGCACGAGGGGCAGGAAAAGAAGCCCGAGATCGACGACGAGACCCTGATCACCCGCAAGAGCCGTGCGTCCAGCATCGTGCAGGGAGCCAAGTCGGGGGTGCTGGTGGTGGGTACCGATGGTCTGTTGACACAACTGGCGCGTTGCTGCAAGCCGGCGCCGCCGGACGCCATCGCCGGGTTTGTCACGCGCGGCAAGGGCGTGTCCATTCATCGCGTGAGTTGCAAGAACTTCGCCGAGATGAGTTCGCACGCGCCCGAGCGGGTGATCCAGACGACCTGGGGGGCGCCGGCGCGCGAGACGGTCTATCCGGTGGATATCTTCGTGCTGGCCAGCGATCGCCAGGGCTTGCTGCGGGATATCTCCGATATCTTCCTGCGCGACAAGATCAATGTGATCGGCGTGAGTACGCAGAGCGTCAAGGGCCATGCACGCATGGCCTTTACCGCCGAGATCGGCTCTACCGAGCAGTTGCAGAAGGCCTTGACGGTGATCCGCGAGGTCAAGGGCGTGATCGAGGCCAAGCGGCAATAAGGGCGGGGCAGGGCGGTCGAGAAGGGAAGCTGAAATTTTTTGATGATTTTGCTATTTACCCCTTGGCAAAAGTCCAAAAGCTTCCTATACTCTCGCTTCTTCGTTAGGCGCGTAGCTCAGCTGGTTAGAGCACTACCTTGACATGGTAGGGGTCGTTGGTTCGAGTCCAATCGTGCCTACCAATTCTTCCTGGTGTGGATGGGTTGGGGCGAAGAAAGCTCAAAGGAGGCGCTCCGGCTGCTTCCTTTTTGATTTTTGATACACCGTTTCGCTAGGCGCGTAGCTCAGCTGGTTAGAGCACTACCTTGACATGGTAGGGGTCGTTGGTTCGAGTCCAATCGTGCCTACCAATTCTTCTGTAGATGCAGAGGGGTTGGCAGCGAAGTGATACTGCGACGTGATACTCAAAAGGAAGCGCACTGGCGGCTTCCTTTTTTGTTTTGTGCCTCTCTTTTTCTCTCCCCGCACTTTCCTGCTGTGCGTGACCTGCCGTGATCTGTCATGGGCCGGGTTGTCCTCGATCAATGCTTGCGCAATGACAGCCGGGTAAAACCTCGTTTTTGCGCTGGTCCGGCCTGATGTTTCACGGAAGCATCGAAAAATGAATTAAACTTGCTAACGAATTTTTTGCGAGTTTTGTCCTCGAACTCCTCTCTCACCGAAGAAACCAAATTAGCTATGGCGGCAGATGATCAGTATTTCCTGGTAGTTGATGACTTTTCGACCATGCGTCGTATCGTCAGCGGACTGCTGAAGGAACTCGAATACACCAAGATAGTGGAGGCCGATGATGGCTCTTCCGCGCTGAAGATCCTGGAGGCGGGAGCCCTGCCGGTGACGTTCGTGCTGACCGACTGGAATATGCCCGTCATGGATGGCCTGACCCTGCTCAAGAAGATTCGCGCCACTCCCTCGATGGCGCATCTCCCGGTGCTGATGATCACGGCCGAAGCCAAGAAGGAAAATATCGTCGAGGCGGCCCAGTCCGGTGCGGACGGCTATATCGTCAAGCCCTTCAACGCCGCCACGCTCAAGGACAAGATCGAGAAGATCCTGGCGCGTCGCGCCCATCTGGCCAAGGCCTGAGATTCCGATGGTCTGCGCGAGCGGCTGAGCTGTCTTGCGCGGAAAAAGAAACGGCATCTGCGGATGCCGTTTTTTGATGGTGCGGGAGCAGGGCGCTGTCAGCCCAGGCCGAAATAACGGACGACGTCGCCGCGCGTCCATGATTTGATTTCCAGGCCATCCAGCAGCACCCGGTACTCCTCGTGCCGCTCGCCGTTGTCCAGCTCGACCGTACGGCTTTGCAGCGTGTATTCACGGTTGTTGATGACGGTCCGTTGGGAATGTTGCTCGATGCAGTTCTTGGCGTCCGGCATGATGCTGTTCTCCTTGAATTGATCCAAATGCTAGCACGCAAAAGTGACAGGGCGTGGAGCGGTGCGTGTAAAGACGGATATTTGTGTCGGCAAATGATGAGAATCGCTGAGGAACGTTGTGCAGCGGTCGCCCTGGGCCGGGTCGGGCGTCCTGGCTTGTTGTGATGTCATGGTCGTGGCGCGGCGGCAGTGCTGGTGAATACTTGTGTCAATGCATGGGGCGAAATTTGCTATAATCGCCGTCCAGGCTGTGCGACCGCCGTTGGGCGGCCCCAATCAGGCAATCCCTACACCGAATCTGTAAGAGCGAGAAAGGCAAACCGGTTATGACACCGCGAACTACCACCGAGGTTTTCACGCGACGCTAGTCGGGTTCTTTTTCGTCCTTTGAAAAAGCGCGGCTGGTCCGCGTTTTTTTTCGTCCGTCTTTTCGACATTACCCTCAACAGGCAAGGCAGCACGGCTGCCGACATGGAGTACAAAATGGTTTCAGTTCGTCTTCCCGATGGTTCGCAACGGCAGTTCGACAACCCGGTCACGGTGGCGCAGGTCGCCGCCAACATCGGCACCGGCCTGGCCAAGGCGGCCCTGGCTGGCCGCGTCGATGGCAAGCTGGTCGATACTTCCTACCTGATCGACAAGGATGCGGAACTGTCCATCATCACCGACAAGGATGCGGATGGTCTGGAAGTGATCCGTCACTCCACCGCCCACTTGCTGGCCTATGCGGTCAAGGAGCTGTTCCCCGAGGCGCAGGTCACCATCGGTCCGGTCATCGACAATGGCTTCTACTACGACTTCTCGTACAAGCGCCCGTTCACTCCGGAAGACCTGCAAGCCATCGAAAAGAAGATGGCCGAGCTGGCCAAGAAGGATGAGCCGGTCACCCGCAAGGTGTTGCCGCGCGACGAGGCCGTGGCTTACTTCAAGTCCATCGGCGAAGACTACAAGGCCGAGATCATCGCCTCCATTCCCCAGAACGAGGATGTGTCGCTCTACACCGAAGGCAGCTTCACCGACCTCTGCCGCGGCCCGCACGTGCCCTCTACCGGCAAGCTGAAGGTCTTCAAGCTGATGAAGCTGGCCGGCGCCTACTGGCGTGGCGACTCCAACAACGAGATGCTGCAGCGTGTCTATGGCACCGCCTGGGCCAAGAAGGAAGACCAGGAAGCCTACCTGCACATGCTGGAAGAGGCCGAAAAGCGCGACCACCGCAAGCTGGGCCGTGCGCTGGACCTGTTCCACTTCCAGGACGAGGCGCCGGGCCTGATCTTCTGGCATCCCAAGGGCTGGACCATCTGGCAGCAGGTCGAGCAATACATGCGCCGCGTCTACCAGGACAATGGCTATCAGGAAGTCAAGGCGCCGCAGATCCTGGATCGTTCCCTGTGGGAAAAGACCGGTCACTGGGAAAACTATCGTGAAAACATGTTCACGACCGAATCCGAAAATCGCGCCTACGCCCTGAAGCCCATGAACTGCCCGGGCCACATCCAGATCTTCAATTCCGGCCTGCACAGCTACCGTGACCTGCCGCTGCGCTACGGCGAGTTCGGCCAGTGCCACCGCAACGAGCCTTCCGGCGCGCTGCACGGCATGATGCGAGTGCGCGGCTTTACCCAGGACGATGGCCATATCTTCTGTACCGAAGACCAGATCCAGGAAGAGGTTGCCGCCTTCAACCGCGTGGTGCGCGAAGTCTACGACTGCTTCGGTTTCAAGGAAGTGGCGGTCAAGCTGGCCCTGCGCCCGGAAAAGCGCATCGGCGCCGAGGAAGTCTGGGACAAGGCCGAGAACGCCCTGCGTGAAGCCATCCGTGCTTCCGGCTCCGAGTGGGAAGAGCTGCCGGGCGAGGGTGCTTTCTACGGCCCCAAGATCGAATACCACCTGAAGGATTCCATCGGCCGTTCCTGGCAGTGCGGCACCATGCAGGTCGACTTCTCGATGCCGGCCCGCCTGGGGGCGGAATATGTCACGGAAGACAACAACCGCAAGGTGCCGGTGATGTTGCACCGGGCCATCGTGGGCTCGCTGGAGCGCTTCATCGCCATCCTGATCGAAAACCATGCCGGAGCGATGCCCTTGTGGCTGGCGCCAACACAAGTTGTCATCCTGAATATTTCCGATGCGCAGGCCGATTATGTGCAGAACGTTGCACAAACGCTGAAAAAACAAGGGTTTAGGGTCGAGACCGATTTGCGCAACGAGAAGATTACCTATAAAATACGGCAGCATTCCATTCAGAAGCCGCCCTATATCCTGGTTGTCGGCGATAAAGAACGGGATGCCAACACTGTGGCCGTGCGTGCGCGGGGCAATGTCGATCTGGGCGTCATGTCCATCGACACCTTGGTGGAGCGCCTCAAGGATGAGGTCGCCGCCAAAGCCTGAGACGGGGAAGCCTAGGGCTTCCTCCCAGCGCAAGAGCACGGCTTAATTTATTGGATTTTAAAAGGAAACTGCAATAGCTACTGACAAGTCGCATCGCCTCAATCGCGAGATCACTGCGCCGGAAGTGCGCCTTTCGGGTGTCGATAACGAGCCGCTGGGCATCGTGAGCCTGGCTGAAGCCTTACGTCTTTCCGAAGAGGCTGAAGTCGACCTGGTCGAGATTGCGCCTACTGCGCAACCTCCGGTCTGCCGCCTGATGGACTACGGCAAGTTCAAGTACCAGGAGCAGAAGAAGGCGCACGAGGCCAAGCTCAAGCAGAAGGTCATCCAGGTCAAGGAAGTCAAGTTCCGCCCGGGTACCGATGATGGCGATTACAACATCAAGCTGCGCAACCTCACCAAGTTCCTGGAAGATGGTGACAAGACCAAGATCACGCTGCGCTTCCGCGGCCGTGAAATGGCTCACCAGGAAATCGGCATGCGCATGCTGGAGCGCCTGAAGGCTGACCTGGAACCGTATGGCCAGGTCGAGCAGTTTCCCAAGATGGAAGGTCGCCAGATGATCATGGTGCTGGCGCCCAAGAAAAAGAAATAAATCATTTAGATCATTTGGATCATTTAGATCATTTATATCTTTTCCAGCTTTCCAGGTTGTAGAGTTTCAAGCAGTTAGCCGTATCAGGACGACATCTCCCCGGTGTCGTCCATGCCGCCACAACGCGGCAGCGAAGGCCGACAAAGGATTTGCAGGGCGCAGGCGACTGCGCCAGGCAAAAGCAGCGGGTTCTCCCGCTGTCAAATAAGTGAGAGCAGGCATCCAAGAGCAGCGAGCGTGCTGCCACCTGCAATCATCAAAAAATGGAGCTGTCCGAAAGGACAGAGTTGCTATGCCTAAGATGAAATCGAAGAGCAGCGCGAAGAAGCGTTTTCGCGTCCGCCCGGGCGGTACCGTCAAGCGCGGTCAAGCCTTCAAGCGTCACATCCTGACCAAGAAGACCACCAAGAACAAGCGTCAACTGCGCGGTACCGAGGGCGTCCATGAGACGAACCTCAATTCCGTTCGCGCGATGCTGCCGTTCGCTTAACCTCACCATACACTAAGGAGCTACTATGCCTAGAGTCAAACGTGGGGTAACAGCACGTGCCCGCCACAAGAAAGTCCTCGCACTCGCCAAGGGTTACCGCGGCCGTCGTAAAAACGTCTACCGTATCGCCAAGCAAGCAGTCATGCGCGCTGGTCAATACGCGTACCGTGACCGTCGTAACAAGAAGCGCGTGTTCCGCGCACTGTGGATCGCCCGTATCAACGCCGCTGCGCGTTCGCACGGCGTGACCTACAGCGTGTTCATGAACGGCCTGAAGAAGGCTGCGATCGAACTGGACCGCAAGGTTCTGGCCGATATGGCTGTCACCGACAAGGCTGCTTTCGCTGCCATCGTCAACCAGGTGAAGGCCAACATCGCTGCCGCCTAAATCGACAGCGTGTTGACGCGGTAGCCGGCCGCAACATCCACGACGCAAGTCAGACGAGCAGCCGGCGCTGCAAAATCCTGCGGGGCAGAGGTGTCACACCGATGCCCCGTATGTTTTTGATCCACGGTTTCGTGGATTTTTTTCCTTTTCGACTTCGTCGTCGGATTTTCGATTGGAGCGAGACTTACCGCATGAATCCCCTAGACCAACTCCTGGGCCAACTGGTCACGCAGGCGCAGGCTGATTTCGCCGCCGCGCCCGACGCCGCCGCACTGGAAAACGCCAAGGCCAAGTACCTCGGCAAGACCGGCCAGATCACCGAGCAGATGAAGGGGCTGGGCAAGCTGGCGCCGGAAGAGCGCAAGGTGCAAGGGGCGATCATCAACGTCGCCAAGGAACAGATCGAAACCGCGCTGACCGCACGCCGCGATGCGCTGGCCAATGCCCAGATGCAGGCGCGCCTGAATGCCGAAGCCATCGACGTCACCCTGCCGGGCCGCGGCCGTGGCGTGGGCGGCATCCACCCGGTGATGCGCTCCTGGCAGCGTGTCGAGGAAATCTTCCGCTCCATCGGCTTCGATGTCGCCGACGGTCCCGAGATCGAGACCGACTGGACCAACTTCACTGCATTGAACAGCCCCGAGAACCATCCGGCGCGCTCCATGCAGGACACCTTCTACATCGAAGGCAACGACAGCCAGGGCAAGCCCCTGCTGCTGCGTACCCATACCAGCCCGATGCAAGTGCGCTACGCCCGCATGAACAAGCCTCCTATCAAGGTCATCGCCCCGGGTCGCACCTACCGCGTCGACAGCGACGCCACCCACTCGCCGATGTTCCACCAGGTCGAAGGCCTGTGGATCGCCGAGGACATCAGCTTCGCCGACTTGAAGGGCGTCTACCTCAATTTCGTCAAGGCCTTCTTCGAGACCGACGACCTGCAGGTGCGCTTCCGTCCCTCTTACTTCCCCTTTACCGAACCCTCGGCCGAGATCGACATCGCCTTCGGCAGCGGTCCGCTCAAGGGGCGCTGGCTGGAAGTCTCCGGCGCTGGCCAGGTGCATCCGACCGTGGTGCGCAACATGGGCCTGGACCCCGAGCAGTACATCGGTTTCGCGTTCGGCTCCGGCCTGGAGCGCCTGACCATGCTGCGCTATGGGATCAACGACCTGCGCCTGTTCTACGAAGGCGACCTGCGCTTCCTGAAGCAATTCAATTAATCCGAACGAAGGGCGCTGCGCCACCTCAGCTCGAGTTGGGTCACAGCGCGCCTCTGGCTGATAGCTGAAAGTCTGAATCATGCAATTCTCTGAAAACTGGCTGCGTACCATGGTCAATCCGACCATGACCTCGGATGAACTGTCGCATCTGCTGACCATGTCCGGCCTGGAAGTCGAGGAAGTCGAACCGGTCGCGCCTCCCTTCACCAATGTGGTGGTGGGCGAGGTGCTGGAAGTGGCCAAGCATCCCGATGCGGATCGCCTCAACGTCTGCCGCGTCAACGTGCATACCGGCACCATCCTCAACATCGTCTGCGGCGCACCCAATGTGCGTGCCGGCCTGAAGGTGCCTTGCGCCATGGTCGGCGCCGTGCTGCCGCCGGGCCCCGATGGCAAGCCCTTCGAGATCAAGGTCGGCAAGCTGCGCGGTGTGGAATCGCAGGGCATGCTGTGCTCGGCGCGCGAGCTGAAGCTGTCGGAAGATCATGGCGGCCTGCTGGAGCTGCCCGACGATGCGCCGGTGGGCCAGAATTTCCGTGACTACCTGCAGTTGAATGACCTCAAGTTCACTATCAAGCTCACCCCCAACAAGGCGGATTGCCTGTCGGTGCTGGGCGTGGCGCGTGAAGTCTCGGCCCTGACCGGCACCCCGCTGAAGGCCCCGACCTTCCAGTCGGCCGCCGTCAACCTGGATGAGAAACTGCCGGTGCGCATTTCCGCGCCCGACCTGTGCGGCCGTTTCGCCGGTCGTGTCATCCGTGGCCTCAACGCCAAGGCCGCCACCCCGCAATGGATGAAGCAGCGTCTGGAACGCAGCGGCCAGCGCCCGATCTCGGCGCTGGTGGACATTTCCAACTACGTCATGCTGGAGCTGGGACGTCCCTCCCACGTGTTCGATCTCGACAAGATCCACGGCAGCCTGGATGTGCGCTGGGGTCGCAAGGGCGAGTCCTTGAAGCTCTTGAACGGCAATACCGTGGAAGTCGATGAATGGGTCGGCGTGATCTCGGACGACAAGGAGCTCGAATCCCTGGCCGGCATCATGGGGGGCGACGCTACCGCCGTCTCGCTGGACACCACCAACATCTACCTGGAAGCGGCCTTCTGGTTCCCGCAGGCCATCCAGGGGCGCGCCCGCCGCTACAACTTCTCCACCGATGCCGCCCACCGCTTCGAGCGCGGCGTCGACTTCGCCACCGTGGTCGATCACATCGAACGCATCACCGCGCTGTTGCTGGAAATCTGCGGCACCGCCGAGACCCGTGTGGGTCCGGTGGACGACCAGATCGTCAACCTGCCCAAGCGCGCGCCGGTGCAACTGCGCACCGCCCGTGCGGCCAAGGTCATTGGCGTGGAGATCACCGATGAGATGGTCTCCGACATCTTCAAGCGCCTGGGCCTGTCCTTCGACTACCAGCCGGGCCTGTTCTCGGTGACGCCGCCGTCCTATCGCTTCGACATCGAGATCGAAGAAGACCTGATCGAAGAAGTCGCCCGCGTCTACGGTTTCGAGAACATACCGGCACTGCCGCCGGTGGCCGCCCATGCCATGCGCATCGCGCCCGAGAACACCCGTTCGCTGTTCGCCATCCGTCGCCTGCTGGCCGACCAGGATTACCAGGAAGTGGTCAACTTCAGCTTCGTGGAAAGCGCCTGGGAAGCCGACTTCGCGGGCAATACCGATCCCATCAAGCTGTTGAACCCGATCGCCAGCCAGATGAGCGTGATGCGCTCTTCGCTCATCGCCGGCCTGGTCGCCAACGCACGCTATAACGTCAACCGCAAGGCGGCGCGTATTCGCGTCTTCGAAGTCGGTGCGGTATTCAGCAAGAACGCCGCCGTGGCCGATGGTCCGCTGGCCGTGGCCGGTTTCGACCAGCCCAAGCGCGTGGCGGCCCTGGCCTATGGTCCGGTCGCCGAGGAGCAATGGGGGCAGGCGAGTCGCAACGTCGATTACTTCGATGTGAAGGCCGACCTGGAAGCCTTGTTCGCGCCGCGCACCCTGCGCTTCGTCAAGAGCGAGCATCCGGCCCTGCATCCGGGGCGCACGGCCCAGGTGCTGCTGGGTGAGCAGGTCATCGGCGTGATCGGCGAACTGCATCCCAAGTGGCAGCAGAAGTACGACCTGCCACTGGCGCCGGTGGTCTTCGAAGTCGATGCTGATGCATTGCAGCAGCGCGACCTGCCGACCTATGCCGAGATTTCCAAGTTCCCAGCCGTGAGCCGCGATATCGCCCTGGTGGTCAAGCAGTCCGTGGGGGCGCAGCAGCTCATGGATGTCTTCGCCGCCGAAAAGCAAGCCAATCCGGCCTGCCAGATTTTGCAAGCCCTTGTTTTATTTGATGAATATCAAGGCCGCGGACTGGAGAGTGACGAAAAAAGCCTTGCGTTCCGCTGCACCTTGCAAGATACTCAAAACACCCTTCAGGATGACAAGGTTGACCTTGCGATGAATGCACTGGTGGCCGCTGCGAGCGCCAAGCTCGGCGCCAGACTGCGTGCCTGATGTGATGTCCGCGAGCGAAAATAATTACAGACCGGAATCGGTTGAGGCCCAGTCATTCATCGCCATGAACAACGTGAATTCGAACGAATTTCAATCCGTGCTGGACGCCGACCTGCATCGCGCCGTGCTTGAATCCCAGGCGCGTTCGCAGGCCGACAAGAACCTGCCTACGCTGACCAAGGCCGAGCTGGCCGAACTTTTGTTCGAGCAGGTCGGTCTGAACAAGCGCGAAGCCAAGGACATGGTGGAAACCTTCTTCGACGAGATCCGCAATGCGCTCGAGCGCGGCGAGGCCGTCAAGTTGTCCGGCTTCGGCAATTTCCAGCTGCGCGACAAGCCGCAACGGCCTGGCCGCAATCCCAAGACCGGTGAGGAAATACCGATTACCGCACGGCGCGTGGTCACTTTCCACGCAAGTCAGAAACTGAAGGAAATGGTGGAGCTCTCCAGCGGCAGCCCCGTTGAAATGTCCGTCTAATCTATGAACGATCGTGTCAATAAGCCTGCGGCAATCGTCTTGCCGCCCATTCCGGCCAAGCGTTACTTCACCATTGGCGAGGTCAGCGAGCTCTGTGGCGTCAAGCCGCATGTGCTGCGCTACTGGGAGCAGGAATTCACGCAGTTGAAGCCGGTGAAGCGGCGCGGCAATCGGCGCTACTACCAGCATCATGAAGTGCTGCTGATCCGCCGCATCCGCGAGCTGCTCTACGAGCAGGGTTTCACCATCAGCGGTGCGCGCAACAAGCTCGATGGCAGCAATGAGCCCGAGCAGCCCGAGATTGTGGAGCCGCCTGCCATCAGCCTGGACGAGGAGGGCATCGAGAAGGTGCGCGCCGAACTGCTGGATATCCTGAAGGTGCTGCGCCCGGAGGCGGTGGCCCAGGCCTGAGGCTGTCGTGCTCGCCCTCTGTAGAACCGCTGCTTGCCAGCGGTTTTTTTCTTGGTACAGATGGTGTGCGGCGCCGATGCGCAAAAATCAGAAAATCAGAAAATCTGAAGATCATATAAACGATATAAATAATATAAAAAATACAGGTATTTGCTTCTATGAGTATGACATGGCAACCCATGCAGCCCGCCGACCTCGACGCCGTCATGGCGATAGCAGCGGTGGTGCATGTGGGGTTCTACGAACGGCGCGACGTCTTTGCCGAGCGGCTGGCGCTGTATCCGCAAGGATGCTGGATCGCCCGCGTGGAAGGCGGCGCCGGGCAGGCCGTGGGGTATGCGTTCATGCATCCGGCCCTCCTGGGCCAGCCTCCGGCGCTGGACAGCTTCCTGGAAGCACTGGACCCTCAAGCCAACTGTCTTTACCTGCACGACGTCGCCTTGTTGCCGGCAGCGCGCTCAGCCGGACTGGGTCGCGCACTGATGCAGCAACTGTCGATGCTCATGGAAAAGGATGGTCTGGCGCATGCCGCGCTGGTGGCGGTGCATGGCTCTGCGCCTTACTGGCGCAGCCGTGGATTCGAGGTGCTGGCCGATGCGCCGCCGGCATTGCATGCCAAGTTGCGCAGTTACGATGAACACGCGCTCTACATGATCAAGCCGGCCTGATGGGGCCGCTGCTTATCGCATGACGCCGGAGCCGCAGGGCATCCGGCGTTTTTTTTCATCAGGCCGGACAACTCACAGCGGCTCGCTGCGCGTATAGACACGCTCATGCCCGGACAGCCACAGCGCGATCTGTTGCAGCAGTTGCTGCGTCGGCGCGGGCCGCGCATCCGATCCCGCCAGCATGAAGGCCGCGAAGGCCACCAGCACGAAGCGTCGGCGCAAGACCTCGGCCGGTCCGCGCAGTCCCAGCCAGAACCAGGCCCCGGCCAATGCGCCTAGCGCCAGGCCGGTGATCACTTCCGAGGGGGAGTGGACCTTGATCGCCAGCCGCGACAGTCCCACCGTCACCGCCAGCAGTACCGCTCCCGATACCGTCACTGCGCGCGCCGTGCCGCTCTTTCCTTCGCTGAGCAGCAAGCCCAGCCCCAGATAGAAACACATGGCCGAGGCCGAGTGGCCGCTCACGCCGGTGAAGTTGGGTAGCCAGGGCGGCACGATATGCCAGCCCATGAAGAGCAGCTTGCTCACCACCACGATCATCATCGCGCCCCCAAAGGCGCATAGCCAGCGCAGCATCGTGCGCCAGCGCCCATTGGCGGCCAGCCACAAGGCCAGCACAAGCGCACCGGGAACAGTCAGCGCACTGTCGCCGAAAAAGCTCAGGGCATGCCACCACTCTTGGGAAAGAAAACCAAACATCCAGTCTGTCGTCACTTCATCAAGGAAAAGAAAAGGGAGCAGGGCGCTCAACGCCAAGTCCAAGATGAGCTTGATCCCCCGATGCCCGCCAAGTTCATCAAAAACGCAGAAAAACAGCCATGTCGGAGCTTCCGAACCCAAAACTTCCGCTCTTCCTACAAGAGCTATCGGGCTTATCCGATTGACGGAAGTGGGGTGTTTTTGCCTTAGCACACATTGTTTCGTTTGGCAACAAATATTTTTTGATTAAGTGTCAAAAATGATGCATGATGAACTCTGATTTTTTCTGTTGCGACGCAGCAATGCCGACGCCGGAAATCGCCACTGTTATAAAAGATTTATCTAAAAAGAAAGGACATTGGAAAGATGGCTTGGCAGAGACATTCCTGGCTCAATCGTAGACGTAGTGCGCAAGTCCTTGCTGTGCTTGCCTTCATGGCCGCCCAGCAGGCCCGTGCCGACGATGATGGCCAGGTGGTGACGCCGTACGTGCAGTACTCGATCCTCTATGACGACAATTTGCTGCGACTGCGTGATCCGGCGCAGGCGCAGGCCACGCTGGGCACGACGCAAATGTCCGACACCGTGCAGTCCAAGGCAGGCGGCGTGCGCTTTGACCGGATGTTCAGCCGCCAGCATATCCGGCTTGACGCACGGCTGACGCAGAACACCTTTGACAATTTCAGGCAGTTCGACAACGACCAGCGCGACCTCAATGCCTATTGGGGCTGGGTGCTGGGAGAGCATCTTTCGGGTGACATCGGTTATGTGTATTCGCAAGGTCTGACGCCGTTCCAGAACCTGCGCGTGCTGGAGAAGAACATCCGCACCGCGCAGACCCGCTATGCCACGGCAGCCTGGCAATTGCACCCGGACTGGACCGTGCGCGGTCAGTATTCGCGCTTCAGTCTCGGCTACGACCTGCCTTCCTTGCAGAACAACAGCTTTTCGCAGGACATCTACGAAATGGGTCTGGACTACACCGCTCGCAGTGGCAGCATCGCCGGCCTCCAGGTCAGGCATACGCGCGGCAATTATCCGGAACCGGCGCTGGTGAGTGGCGCTCTGATCAACAACTCGTTCAGCCAGGATGAACTCAAGGCGCGCGTTTCCTGGCTCTACAGTGACAAGACCAAGTTGCAGTTCCTCGGCGGCTATGTGCGCCGTGAGCGCGACACGGGTGGCGCGGCCAATTTCAGCGGTCTCAATGCGCGCCTGATCGCCGACTGGGACGCTACCGCCAAGACCGCTTTCACGATGAACCTGTATCGCGAGATCGGTGGCGTGAGCGACATCGACGCCAACTATGCCTTGACCAACGGCCTGAGCCTGTCCACCCGCTGGCGCGCCACCGAGAAGATCCGCGTCGATGCCGGCATCGATTACCAGCGCCGCGACTACAACGGTGCGGCCGTGGTCACGGGTGTCACGCCCTCCGGCCGCAAGGATACCTACAAGAAGTACAGCTTCGGCGTCATCTACGCCCCCCTGCGCTCGCTGTCCCTGATGGCGGCCATCTACCGCGAGGATTCGTCCTCCAACATCAGCGGTTTTGGCTATGTCTCCAACGGTATTGCTTTGACCACGCGCTATGAGTTCTGAGGCCCCCAAAATGAATGAGATCCGTGACACCCTTCCCATGGTGAACGTCAAGCCCAACGTGATCGTCATGGTGTTCAAGCGCCTGCTGGAACCGGCCATGATCGTGGCCTACCTGTGGGTGCTGGTGCGCCTGCACGGGGTGCCGTTCTCGGGGGACTACTGGATGCTGGCCATCATGGCCTTCTTCATCAGTTCCTATTTCTTTACTGAATTCCACGAGCGCCGCCTGCGCCGCAATCCCAAGGGGACGCGTCCGGTGGCGTCGATCTTCGTGGACTGGTTGGCGGTGGTGGCGGTGCTGGGCCTGATCGGCTATGTCTGCGAGTTCTACCAGCAGTTCGCGCCGGGCGTGCTGGCGGCCTGGGTCATCGGCACCCCGGTGGGCCTGTTGGTGTCGCAGTATGCACAGTCGCGCGTCATGCGCGACCTGCATACCAAGGGCGAGGTCAGCAAGGCCATCATCATCGGCGTCAACCCGGCCGCGCTGAAGCTGGCCGAGCGCATGGACAACTATCCGGCGCTGATGATCAAGCTCATGGGCTTCTTCGATGACCGCGAGATCGGCCGCCAGCCGCAGGGCACCTTCACCCCCCTGATGGGCAAGATGTCCGACGTCGCCGCCTACGTGCGCAAGCACAACATCAACATGGTCTACATCAGCATGCCCATCTCGGCCCAGCCGCGCGTGCTGCAGATGATCGACGAGCTGCAGGACACCACTGCTTCGATCTACTTCGTCCCCGACATCTACATCTTCAACCTGATCCAGGCCCGCTTCGACTACGTCGGCGGGATGGCCGTGATGGCCATCTGCGAAACGCCCTTTACGGGCATGAACAATTTCGTCAAGCGCGTCAGCGATATCCTGCTGGCCACCGTCATCCTGCTCATGCTGCTGCCGGTACTGGTGGTCATCGCCATCTGCGTCAAGGCCACCTCGCCGGGGCCGGTGATCTTCAAGCAGCGCCGCTACGGGCTCGATGGCGAAGAGATCGTGGTCTACAAGTTCCGCTCCATGACCGTGCTGGAAGACGGCGCCAATGTGCAGCAGGCCACCAAGGGCGACGCCCGCCTGACCAAGATCGGCGGCTTCCTGCGCAAGTCTTCCCTGGACGAGCTGCCGCAGTTCGTCAACGTCCTGCAGGGACGCATGAGCATCGTCGGCCCGCGTCCGCATGCAGTGGCCCACAACGAGCTCTATCGCAAGCAGATCAAGGGCTACATGCTGCGCCACAAGGTCAAGCCGGGCATCACCGGCTGGGCCCAGGTCAACGGCCTGCGCGGCGAGACCGAGACGCTGGACAAGATGAAGGCCCGCATCGAGTTCGACCTGGAATACCTGCGCCGCTGGTCGCTCACCTTTGATCTCTGGATCATCGTGCAGACCGTGCGCCTGGTGCTCAAGCGGGAAAACGCTTATTGACCTGATCTACCTGGGAACGAAGCACCCAGCCATACCAAGTACCGAGGATACGAAGAAATGAAGACAGAAAAAGGTATCACCCGACCCGCCGCAGGCGCGCTCAAGAGCGGCGCCGCCTTGCTCATGCTGGCCCTGCTGGCAGCCTGCGGCAAGCAGGAGCAGGCCGCTTCCGGGCAGGCCCTGGCCAGCGTGGACGGCAAGGAAATCACCATCCACCAGCTCAACGCCGAACTGGGCAAGGGCGGTGCGCGCGAAGCCAACAAGCAAGTGCTCGATGGCTTGGTGGCGCGCCAGGTGCTGGTCAATGCCGCGCGCAAGGAAAAGCTCGATGCCGACCCGGCCGTGCTGGCCGACATGGAGCGTGCGCGCGACCTGGTGCTGGCGCAAAGCTATGTGCAGCGCAAGCTGGCCAAGCCCACGCGGCCCAGCCAGCAAGAGGTCAGCACCTTCTACGACCAGCATCCGGACTGGTTCGCGCAGCGCCAGCAGTACGAGTTCGCCGAGCTGGTGATCGACCGCGCCAGCGTCAATGAGGAACTCACCAAGATGATGGTGGGCGTGCGCCCGCTGGAAGAGGTGGCGGCCTGGCTGCAGAAGCAGCACATCCCCTTCACCCGTCTGCAGGTCACCAAGACCTCGATGGACCTGCCGCCGCCGATGCTGGCTGGCGTCAAGAAGATGGAAAAAGGCCAGCTCTTCATCGTCAATGAGGGCGATGCCGCCATCCTGGCCGCGCTGGCCGATGTGCGCAACGTGCCGCTTTCGCGCGCGGCCGCCACCCAGCAGATCGAGCAATACCTGGCCAACCAGCGCCAGGGTGAGATCACCGAGCAGGCCGTGGCCCGGCTCAAGGCCGACGCCAAGATCGTCTACTTCGATTCGGCCAAGACCCTGAAGGACAACAGCGTCGCCCCGGTGGCCGACGCCACCAGCCCCGGCAAGGATGCCGCGGCAGGCGCCGCCATCCGCTAGGGCCGCGCCGCCAGAATTTGCAAGACCCCCCAACATCGAATCAGGCCGTACAGGCATAACTCCGGAGTCAAAACAATCATGAGAAAAATTTTGCTAATGCTTGCAGGTTTGCTGGTCGCGGTGCTGGCCTTCTCGGGCAGCGCTCGCGCCGAGGACATCCCCCTGGGGCCAGGTGACGTGATCCGCATCAACGTCTACGGCAGCCAGGACCTGACGCTGGAAACCCGCATCAGCGAGGCCGGCGTCATCAGCTATCCCCTCATCGGCGAGGTCAAGATCGGCGGCATGTCCACCGCCCAGGCTGAGCGCAAGATTGCCGGCATGCTCAAGCAGGGCGGTTACCTGGTCAACCCGCAAGTCAACATCCTGGTCACGGCCCCGGCCAGCCAGATGATCTCGGTGCTGGGCCAGGTCTACAAGCCCGGCCGCTATCCGCTCGATGGTCGCCGCAATGTGGCCGATGTGATCGCGCTGGCCGGCGGCGTCAATCCTGACGGCGGCGACACCATCACCATCGTGCGCACCGAGGACGGCAAGGTCACCCGCACCGCCGTCGATATCTATGCCATCACCCACAACGGCGACACCACCGAACTGCCCACCGTGGGCGCCAATGACGTGGTCTATGTGGAGCGTTACCAGCGCTTCTACATCTACGGCGAAGTGCAGCGTCCCGGCGCCTACAAGCTCGAGCGCGGCACCACCGTGCTGCAGGCCCTGACCCTGGGCGGTGGCCTCACCCCGCGCGGCACCGAGCGCGGGCTCAAGGTCAAGCGGCGCGATGCCAATGGCGAGCTGCAGGAAATCAGCGTCAAGAAGGACGACCTGCTGCTGCCGGACGACATCGTCTACGTCAAGGAAAGCTGGTTCTGACCGGGCGCCGCCAGCGTCCAGCCCAGAGCTTCCCGGTCACGACATTCTTGTCAGGAGTATTCCAATGAACCTATCCCAGTTCCTGCTGATCCTGCGGGCCCATCTCAAGATCATCCTGGCCATCTTCGGCGTCACCGTGGTGGCGGCGCTGGTGGTGAGCCTGGTCTTGCCCAAGACCTACAAGGCCACCTCCTCGGTGGTGCTGAACTACAAGGCCACCGATCCGGTGACTGGCACCATGGTCACGGCCCAGGCGCTGCCGGGCTATATGCCCACGCAGGTGGATATCATCAACAGCCGCAGCACCGCGCTGGCGGTGGTGGATGCGCTCAAGCTGGCGCAAGACCCCGCCGTCAAGGAAAGCTACGCCAACAGCAACAGCCAGCTCGACATCCGCAACTGGCTGGCCGGCATCCTGCTGGGCAACCTCGATGCACAAGCCTCGCGTGACAGCAGTGTGATCGACATCACCTACAAGGGCCGCGACCCGCAGACCGTAGCGACCATGGCCAACGCCTTTGCCGAGGCCTACCAGCAGGTCAGCATGCAGCTCAAGCTGGACCCGACCCGCAAGGCTTCGGCCTACTTCAACGACCAGATCAAGGTCCTGCGCGAGAACTACGAACAGGCCCAGGCCAAGCTGTCCAAGTACCAGCAGGAACACGGCATCACCAACCTGGACAACCGCGTGGACGTGGAAAACAATCGCCTCAATGATCTCTCCACCCAGTTGGTGGCTGCACAAGGTGCGCTGGCCGAAGCGCAATCGCGCCGCCAGGCTGCAGGCAGCGCCCAGAACTCGCCGGACGTCAACGCCAATCCGCTGGTCCAGAATCTGAAGGCCAACCTGGCGGCTTCCGAAGCCCGCTTCGCCCAGGCGGCCAAGCGCCTGGGCACCCAGCACCCGGACTACCTGAACGCCAAGGCCGAAGTCGATGGCCTGCGCGCCCAGTTGAATGCCGCCATTGCCGCCACCTCGGCCAGCGTGGCCACCAACGCCAGCATCCTGCAGAAGCGCGAAGCCGAGATCCGCAGCGAATTCAATGCGCAAAAGCAGAAGGTGCTGGAGCTCAATCGCACCCGCGACGAACTGTCGGTGCTCTCGCGTGATCTCGACAGCGCCCAGCGCGCCTACGAGCTGACCGCCCAGCGCTTCACCCAGACCAACCTGGAAGGCCAGTCCAACCAGTCCGACATTTCCATCCTGGCCAGCGCCATGCCGCCCACGGCGCCGTCCAGCCCGCGCCTGTTCATCAACCTGATCCTGTCCATGTTCGTCGGCCTGGTGCTGGGCGTGATGGCCGCCCTGGGCCTGGAACTGATCAATCGCCGCGTACGTTCCGAAGCGGACCTGGTGGAGGGGATCGGCCTGCCGGTGCTGGGGACCATCTCCCACCCCGCCGCACAGAAGGGCCGCGACCGCCGCCTGGGCTTTGGCCGCGAACCGGGCGCCGCGCCAGTCTGATGGGCTGATGGCCTCAGACTGAACCGCGCCCATCTTCGTACCGGTCAGCCGAGGCTGGCCGGATCGTTACCGCTTCCTATGTAAAGGTCACTCCATGGATACCGTCACTCTCATCCACAGCAAGGAACAAGACAGCTTGCCCAACCGTTCCATCGGCGCGATCCTCATCGACGTCGGCAAGCTCACTCCGGAAAAGGCCGAACGCATCCTGCGCCTGCAGCGCGAGCGCGGCATGCGCTTCGGTGACGCCGCCATCCAGCTGGGCCTCTTGACCCAGGCCGATATCGACCAGGCCCTCTCGCGCCAGTTCGACTATCCCTACCTGATGAAGGGCGAGAGCAAGGTCAGCGAAGCCGTCGTCGCCGCCTACAATCCCTTCAGCGCGCAAGTGGAAACCCTGCGCGCGCTGCGCAGCCAGCTCATGCTGCGCTGGTTCGACGCCGATCTCGGCCACAAGGCCCTGACCATCACCAGCCCGGCGCGCGGGGAAGGGCGCAGCTTCCTGGCGGCCAATCTGGCCGTCGTCTTCTCGCAACTGGGCGAGCGCACCCTGCTGATCGACGCCGACATGCGCCACCCGCGCCAGCACGAGCTGTTCGGGCTGGACAACCGCAATGGCCTGTCCGGCGTGATTGCCGGGCGCGCCACGGCGGCCGAAGCCATCCAGCGCATTCCCGCCCTGATCGACCTGTCGGTCATGCCCACCGGCCCGACCCCGCCCAATCCGCAGGAACTGCTGGGCCGCCAACCCTTCGCGCAACTGTTGCAGGAGCTCGCGCCCAGCTACGACGTCATCCTCATCGACACGCCCGCCGGCGGCGACTGCGCCGATGGTCAGATGGTGGCAGGGCGTACCGGTGCAGCGCTGATGGTGGTGCGCAAGAACGTGAGCCACATGAGCGCCGTGCGCAGCCTCACCGACCGCCTGGCCGATGCCCGCGTGATGGTGGTGGGTAGCGTGCTCAACGAGTTCTGAGCCCGGCGCAGACACGTCCGTCATGAGCCTGGAACAGACCCTCAATCCCCCGCAGGAGCGCAGCCCTGGGCCGCTGTCCTGGCTGCTGGTCGCGCTCGGCCTGGCGGCCATGTACGTGCCCAGCTTCGTGGACCTGCTGCACGGGGTCTGGGGCAGCGAACGCAATGCCCACGGCCCTATCGTGCTGGTGGTGGCCTGCGTCTACCTGGGCGTGCGTATCCGCCAGTTGCGCGATGCGGGCCTGATCGAGCGCCAGCCCGCGCCATTGGCGGGCAGCCTCATGGTGCTGCTGGGCCTGCTGTGCTTTGCCCTGGGCCGGGCGCAGACGGTGCTGTTCATGGAGGCCGGTTCGCTCATTCCCATCCTGGTGGGCATCGTCTTGCTGGTGTATGGCGTGAAGACCTGCCGCCGCCTGTGGTTCGCCTTCTTCTTCATGCTCTTCATGGTGCCGCTGCCGGCCTCGGTGGTGGACGTGCTGACCCAGCCGCTGAAGATAGGCGTGTCCTATGCGGCCCAGCATCTGTTGCAGTGGCTCGATTATCCGGTGGCGCGCAGCGGCGTGATCATCAGCATCGGCCCCTACCAGTTGCTGGTGGCCGACGCTTGCGCGGGCCTGAATTCGCTGTTCACGCTGGAAGCGCTGGGTCTGTTGTACATGAACCTGGTGCGGCATCCCTCGCTGGTGCGCAATACGCTCCTGGCCTTGCTGATCGTACCGATCTCCTTCACCGCCAATACGGTGCGCGTGGTGGTGCTGGCGCTGATCACCTACTACCTCGGGGATGCCGCCGGGCAGGGCTTCCTGCATGGCTTTGCGGGCATGCTGCTGTTCTTCGTGGCGCTCGGCCTGATCATCGGCATGGACAGCCTGTTGCGCTGGATCGCCGTGCAGCTGGCGCGCGGGCGGGGCAGGGCGCTGCCGGCCGCGCCGGTGCGCCGCCAGCCGGCTGCACCGTTGCGGCAGGACGGCCTGTTTGCCCTGCGCCTGCCGGTGGCTGCGGTGCTGGCTGGCGGCATGCTGGTGTCCGTGGGTGCGGCGTATGCGCTGGCGCCGCACCAGGAGAGCGTCGCCAAGACCGCGCCGTTTGCGACCTTCCTGCCGCAGCGCTTCGGCGACTGGCGCATGGTGCCCTCGCCTTATCTGCAGGTGAGCACGGCCTTGCAGGAAGGCACCGGCCGCACCGCCGAGCAGCCCTATGACGACGAGATCGCCCGCACCTACGTCAACAGCCGCGGCCAGCAGGTCATGCTGGCGCTGGCCTACGCCCGCGAGCAGATGCAGGACGTCAAGATCCATCCGCCCGAGGTCTGCTATGTGGCGCAGGGCTTCACGCTCTCCGGGCAACAGCCACTGTCCATGCGTGCTGCCGACGGCAAGACCATCGAAGGGCGGCGCTTCCTGGCCCGCAGCGGCGACCGCATGGAGCCGGTCACTTACTGGACGCGCATTGGCGATGCACTGCCGGTCGGCGGCCTGGATGCACGCCTGACGATCTTCCGCCAGGGCATGCAAGGCCGTATCGCCGACGGCATCCTGGTGCGCGCCTCCAGCCTCATCAGTGATCCATCCGGGCAAGACGCCGCCTTCGCCCTGCAGCAAGGCTTCCTGCAAGACCTCGAAGCCGCGCTGCGCAAGAACAATCCAGGCCTGCTGTTGCCGGCCTGATGCAATCTGAATTTTCTCCTGGCCCCGTGCAGAGGATGCAAGCATGAAACGATATTCCCTCGATCGCAGCCAATGGCTGTTGCTGGCCGCCGCCGTCCTGGTCTCCATCCTGGTCGGCATGGCCTTGCCCGTGGCCATCGCGCTGCTGGGCGACAGCGTCGGCCGCCTGGCGGCGTTGCCGGCGCTGTTCGTGCTCGGCGGGCTGTTCCTGTTCAACCGCAAGCTCTTGCTGCTGCTGATCTTCCTGTTCCGCGCCTCGGGCGACATCGTGCTCGAATCGACCCGGGTGGGGGGCGGCATGGGCCTGGGTGCGGCCATCAATGGCCTGATCATCCTGATCGCCTTCCTCTTCGTGGTGGAAAAGCCCAAGCAGCTGCCGCGCTGGATGGCCGTGCCCTGGCTGGTGCTGCTGGCCGTCGCCTCGGCGGGCGTGCTGATCTCGCCCGATCGCGTGGCCGCCATCAAGATCGTGCTCTCGCTGTGCTCCTACTTCGCCGTCTTCGTCTGCGCCTTCTACGTGGTGCGCACGCCCGAGGATTTCCGCAGCATGGTCAAGCTGATGATCGCTTCTTCCATCGTGCCGGCCCTCTATGGCATTGTCGCCACCGGTCTCTATGGCCGCGGCGGGCTGGCCAACTTCCGCCTGCAGAGTACCTTCGGCCACCCCAACATCCTGGCCTTCTACCTGACGCTGGTGATTTCGCTGGGGCTGTACGTGCTCAAGAGCCCCTTCTTCCGGCTGACCCAGTTCAAGCGCTTTGCGCTGATGGGCTACATGCTGCTGCTGTTCGTGCTCTTGCTGCTGACGCAGACGCGCAGCGCCTGGATCGCCTCCTTCATGCTCATGCTGCTGTATGGCCTGATGTTCGAGCGGCGCTACCTGATCTACCTGGCCATCCTGCCCATGCTGGCCATGCTGGTGCCCAGCGTGCAGGAGCGCGTGATGCAGCTCGACAGCGGCAACACCGTGCAGACCTATGCCAAGCTCAATTCCTTTGCCTGGCGCGTCTACCTGTGGGAGTCGGGCCTGAAGTGGATGTCGCCCTCGCACTACCTGACCGGCTATGGCGTGGAATCCTTCCCGTATTACTCGCAGACCTTCTTCCCGCTGGCCGGCACCACCAAATGGGGCGCGCACAGCGTGTTCGTGCAGTGGTTCTTCGATACCGGTCTCATCGGCATGCTGGCCTACCTGAGCATCTTCTACATGGTGCTGCGCAAGCTGATGAAGCTCTATCGCCTGGACCGCCTGGGCGCGGTCATCCTCATCTGCACCCTGGTCGAATACCTGGTCGTCTCGGCCTCCGACAACCTGCTGTCCTACCTGGCCTTCAACTGGTACTTCTGGCTGTTGCTGGGCATGGGTTGCTCGGTCTACATGAACAGCGAAGCCTGGCAGGAAGAACTGCGCCAGCGCAAGGCGCGTCCCTTGCATCGCGCCGCCATGCCGGGACTGCGCCATCCGGAACCCTCGAACTGAACGCGCATTGCGCACGACACGACATGCCGACAAAAATCGCCTATTTCATCAACCAGTATCCCAAGGTCAGCCACAGCTTCATCCGCCGCGAGATCGCCGCGGTCGAAGCCCAGGGCTTCGAGGTCGTGCGCATCGCGCTGCGCGGCTGGGATGCCGAGATCGTCGATGACGATGACCGCGCCGAACTCGGCCGCACCCGCTATGTGCTGCGCCGGGGCATGGCGGGATTGCTCGCGCCCTTGCTGCGCCAGCTCACGGCCGCGCCCGGACGCTTCCTGGCCGCCCTTGGCCTGGCCCTGAAGATGGCCCGGCGCGGCGAGCGCGGGTTGCCTTATCACCTGGCCTACCTGGCCGAAGCCGCGCAGGTGGCGCAATGGTGCGCCGCTGAAGGGGTGCGCCATATCCATGCCCATTTCGGCACCAACTCGGCCGAGATCGTCATGCTGGCGCAGTGCCTGGGCGGGCCTTCCTACAGTTTCACCGTGCATGGCCCGGAAGAGTTCGACAAGCCCCAGGCCCTGGGCCTGGACGAAAAGATCCGCCGTTCGGCGTTCACGGTGGCCATCACTTCGTTTTGCCAGAGCCAGCTGTACCGCTGGGTGGAGCAGAGCGCCTGGGACAAGGTCGCCATCGTCCATTGCGGCCTGGAGCGCGCCTTCTACGCCGGTGCGCCCACCACACCGCAGATCGCCCTGCGCCTGGTCTGCATCGGTCGCCTGTGCGAGCAGAAGGGCCAGCTCTTGCTGGTGGAGGCAGCGGCGCAACTGATGCGTCGCGGCGTGGCCTTCGAACTGGTGCTGGCCGGCGATGGCGAGATGCGCGCCCAGATCGAAGAGCGCATTGCCCATCACGACCTGCAGCAACACATCCGCATCACCGGCTGGATCAGCAGCGCGCAGGTACGCGAGGAATTGCTGGCTGCACGCGCCATGGTCTTGCCCAGCTTTGCGGAAGGCTTGCCGGTGGTGATCATGGAAGCCATGGCCTTGCGCCGCCCGGTGCTGACCACCTACATCGCCGGTATCCCCGAGCTGGTGATCCATGAAGAAAACGGCTGGCTCTTCCCGGCCGGCGACATCGAACGCCTGACCGACGCCATGCAAGCCTGCCTGCAAGCCACGCCCGAACAACTGGCGGCGATGGGGCAGGCGGCCCAGTTGCGCGCGGTGGAACGGCATTCGGTCAATGTCGAGGCCGCCAAGCTGGCGCGCCTGTTCAACGCCCACCTGGCCCCGCAGCCGCAGGCGCTGGGCCTGGCCGCACCCGCAGGAGGGACCCGATGACGCTGGCCCGCAGCCTCTCTCCCGCCGGCAGCGCCCAGGAGTGGCGCGCCCTGGGCATGGTCCATACCCAGCACAAGGAAATCCCTTCGCTGGATGGCTGGCGCGCGCTGGCCATCGCCATCGTCTTCCTGAGCCACGCCGGCCTGGGCCGCATCGTGCCCGGCGGACTGGGCGTGACCATCTTCTTCTTCCTCAGCGGCTATCTCATCACCACCTTGCTGGTGCGCGAGTTCGACCGCAGCGACAGCGTCAACGTACGCCACTTCTACCTGCGCCGCCTGCTGCGTCTGACGCCGCCCTTGTTGCTGGTGCTGGTGCTGACCTATACGCTCACCTGGCTGGGCATCTTCACTGGCGACGCCTCCTGGTCGGGCTTCCTGGCCCAGTTGTTCTACTTCGCCAACTACTACGTGCTTTTCTTCGACCCTGGCCATACGCTGCCGCAGGGCACCGGGGTGTTCTGGTCGCTGGCGGTGGAAGAGCATTTCTACTTCGTCTTCCCGGCGCTGTTCATCTTCCTGATGCACAAGGCCGACCGCCGCAAGATCCCGCTCTACCTGGGCGGACTCTGCCTGCTGGTGCTGCTGTGGCGCTACGGCCTGGTGTTGCTGGGGGACGCATCGATGGACCGCACCTATTACGCCACCGACACGCGCATCGATTCCATCCTGTTCGGCTGCATCCTGGCCACGCTGAAGCTGCCGCCGGCGGTCTACGCAGCGCTGCACAAGCCGGCCGTGCGCGTGGGCGGCGTGACGCTGGGCGTGCTGCTGTTGTTGCTGTCGCTGGCGGTGCGTGATGAGGTGTTTCGCGAAACCCTGCGCTATAGCGTGCAGGGGCTGGCGCTCATGCCGCTGTTCTTCTACTCGGTGGCGCATCCGCACAGTTTTCCGTTCCGCCTGCTCAATTTGCGCTGGGTGCAGCGCATCGGCATCTATTCATATTCGATCTATCTCTCGCACGAAATCCTGTTGAGCAACGTGGATTGGGTGTCGCACAACGCTGCCGTCAATATCGCCGTGGCCGCCGTGTTCTCGCTGCTGTTCGCCATGGCGGTGGACCGCTGCATCGATGCGCCGCTGCGCATGCTGCGCGCGCGTTTCCGTTGATCCCGATCCGAACCGATAAGGAAGCCTATACGTGTTCTTGACCAAGAAAAATGACGCCGGACCACCGGCACCCCACCCACGCCGCCCGGGGGGGATGGCAGGGGAACATGCGCTCAGCGCGGGCGCAGCGCCGTCCTTGCATCCGGCCTACCGGCCCGACATCGATGGCCTGCGCGCGGTCGCCGTGGGCTCGGTGGTGATCTTCCATGCCTTCCCGGAATGGTTTGCGGGCGGTTTCATCGGCGTGGACATCTTCTTCGTGATCTCGGGTTTCCTGATCTCGCTGATCCTGTTCAAGAACCTGGAACATGGCCGTTTTTCCATCGTCGATTTCTATGTGCGCCGGGTGCGCCGCATCTTCCCGGCCTTGATGACGGTGATGTCGCTGTGCCTGGTGACGGGCTGGTTCGTGCTCTTCGCCGATGAATACAAGCAACTGGGCAAGCACCTCTTCGGCGGCTCCACCTTCATTTCCAATTTCCTGTTCTGGCGCGAGAGCGGCTACTTCGACAATTCTGCCGAGACCAAGCCGTTGCTGCACCTCTGGAGCCTGGCCATCGAGGAACAGTTCTACCTGTTCTGGCCGCTGCTGCTGGCCTTCGTCTGGAAGCGCCGCTGGGGCTTCCTGGGCATTATGGGCGTGATCGGCCTGCTGTCCTTCGGGGTGAATCTCTATTTCATCGGCCATGACCAGAGCGCGGCCTTCTATTCGCCGCTGGCGCGTTTCTGGGAACTGATGATCGGCGGTGCGCTGGCCTATATCAACCTGCACCGGCAAGACCTCACGCGCGGCTACAAGAACCTGCAGGCCTGGCTGGGTGCAGCCTTGCTGGTGGCCGGATTTGCCCTGCTCGATGGTGCGCGCGCCTTCCCGGGCTGGTGGGCGCTGCTGCCGTCGCTGGGCGCCTTCCTGCTGCTCTCGGCGGGACCGGGGGCCTGGTTCAATCGCCGCGTGCTGGCCAGCAAGGGCATGGTGGCGCTGGGCCTGGTGAGCTATCCGCTGTACCTGTGGCATTGGCCGCTGCTGGCCTTTGCCACCATCATCGAGGGCGAGAGCGCGCCAGCCGAATGGCGTGCCGCGGCGGTGCTGGGCGCGCTGCTGCTGTCCTGGCTGACCTATCGCTATATCGAACGTCCGCTGCGCGGTTCCACCCGCAGCCGCACCGTGCTGGTACTGCTGGCCATCAATGTGGCCGTGGGCCTGGGCGGGCTGGCGATCTACCTCAAGGGCGGCTTCGATGAACGCGCCATCAATGGCAAGCTCGATTACCTGACCCAGAGCGATGTCTTCGAAGGCTCGCGCAATTCCGATGGCAGCTGCGCGCGCTTCAATGGCATGGAGGGCGTGGATGAAGAAGTCTGCCTGTCCAACTCGGCCGCGCCGCGCACCTTGTTCGTGGGTGACAGCCACGTGATGGCCTTGCATTCGGCGATCTTCTCGGGCGACGTCAAGATGCCGGCCATGATGGTGGCTGGCCATGCCTGCCGTGTCTATCCCAACCTGCCCTATACGCCGACCCATCTGCTGCGCTGGGCCAACAATTGCACGGCCATCGCCAATGAAGCCATTGCGGTGGCGGGCAAGCTGCCTTCCATCGATACCGTGGTCATCAGTGGCGCCTATCCGCGTGGCGACCTCTCGCAGCCATCCGAATACCAGCAGGACGGGCGCGCGCTGAGCAAGCGTGAGGCTTTCCTGTCGGGCTATGGGGCGCTGATCGAGGCCTTCCGCAAGCAAGGCAAGAAGGTCGTCTTCATGCCCGACGTGCCTTACCTCAAGCTCGATCCACATGCCTGCGTGAACCGCTTCAGCGACGGCCAGGCGCGTGACTGCGCCTATACCGAAGCCGAGCACCAAGCGTTGCGGCGCGACTATGACGCAGCGGTGGCGGCCCTGCAGCGCGCGCATCCGGACGCGGTCTTCTTCGACCCGCAGGGCCTGTTCTGTCCGGATGGCAAATGCCAGGCCAAGCTGGGTGAGGCCTATCTGTACAACGACAACCAGCACATCAGCCTGGCGGCGTCGCGCCTGTTGCTGGCCGAGATGCAGCGGCGCGGCTTGTTGCCGGCGGCGCAGCCGTGAAGTGGCAAGCAGAGCAAAGAAAAGCCCCGCGCTCGTGAGAGGGCGGGGCGCTGAGGCCAGCGGGAAGTGCGGGCGGCCTCAGTCGGCGCTGATCAGTTCGGCCCCCACGGTGGAAGGCTGGCCGCTGCCGCCACTGCGGGCATAGACCGCCAGCGCTGGTTTGGTGGCGGTCCAGGTGAAGGTCTTGCTCTGGCCGTTGTCGAGGTAGCCGCTGTCGAAGGCGGCCTTGCCGGTGGCCTGGTCCTGCACCAGCAAGCGCAGCTTGCCACCGCCAGTGGTGCGGGCGGTCAGCTTGTAGTTGCGGCCAGTGACCGGCTTGGCCCAGTTGATGCCGGCGATGCCGCGGTTGGCGTAGTTGACCACCTCGGAGACGCTGCTGGAGGCCGGGAAGACCACCGCCTGGTCCCAGGAGCTGTACTTGCCCAGGGTGCTGCCGGATTGCTGGGTCCAGTTGCCGCGCATGGAGAGCATGTTCAGGTTCTGGTTGGGCGTGAAGCTGTTGCCGTTGCCATCGACCCAGCCGCTGGCGCCGGTCACGCGGCGCAGGGCGGCGCGGATGACTTGCAGTTCACTGGCGGCGGTGTTGTTCCAGCCATTGGGATGCAGGTTGTAGGACGCACCGATCTCGACATAGATCGCAAAGGGTGTGCCGGTGTTGGCGTCGACGATGTAGGCGCCGTAGCGCTTCAAGGTCTCGGCCACGCGGCGCAGCTCGGGATCGGTCAGCTTGCTGGTGTCGAAGTCGGGCGGCAGCATCACCAGCGCGCCTTCCGGGAAGGCGCCGCTGTTGAGCTTGGCGGCATTGGTATCGGCCGAGGTGGCCGGGAAGACATAGGTCGGGTTGGCCGACAGGCCGTTGAAGGTCAGTGACATGGCCAGCGCATGCGGGTAGTAGGCCGGTTTCTGTTCCACCTCATGGGTGCGGATCAAGCCGCCCGAGGCAGGCACCCCGGTGGCGCGCGCGCCCTGGTAGTAGTGCGCAGGATCGGGCCAGCCGCGGCCATCGAGTTTGGTCCAGGAGTACTGGGCGGCGGTCCACTGGGTGCCGACCTGCTTCAACTGCCAGAAGGAATGGATGATGTTGGTGGTCGGGTCGACGATGTCGGCATGGCCGTCCGAGCCGGACGCCGGTTTCACCGAAGCCGGCCAGTGCGGGATGGTGATGTCGTGGTAGCCCTCTTCGTCGGTGATGAGCAGGCCCTTGCTGCCGGCTGCGCCCGTGACCGTGACCGGCGGATCTTGCGGCGAGGCCAGGAACACGCCAGTGGAATAGGCGCCGGCGTTGATGGCCGGGAAGTAGGTAGAGGTCGGGATCACATCCGGCGCGAAGCTGGGATTGACGGGCCGGCTGTTCCACAGCGAATCGGCGGCGAAGGGCTTGCGGTATGTGCCCCAATCGTCGGCCTGGGCCGGCATGGCGGCGTACAGCGCGCCGAGCATGGCCAGCATGGGAAGAAGTCGTGGTGGGCGGGTGCGAACTTGCATCATCATTCCTTTGAGGTGAGTGTGAGGATGAGGTGAAGGACCGTATTTGTTAGTTTTTCTGACGCTATCGCGAATGGCCATGAGCTGCAGTATAGAGTTTTTTCGCTATGAAGATAGTGGTCGTGTGGCAATGAATGCCATGGAAATGCTCTTCACAATTGTTAGTAAATATCGTGCGGAATCTTTTTGAGGATGAACTCTCCAAAAGGCGGCCGATGAGGTCTGAGACCAAGAAAGTTTGATGATGATCCTGCTATTGCAAATTCTGTTGATGCTGGCCCTGCTGGTCCTGGCCATTCCCGCAGCGGTGCTGCTGGTGCAGGTGCTGGCAGCGCGCTGGGCGGGCCCGCAGCCTGTGGCCGAGAGCCCGCAGCGTCCGCGCATGGCCGTGCTGGTGCCGGCCCACAATGAGGCCGGCGGCATTGCCGAAGTCATTGTCGGGATACGGCGACAGTTGCAGGAGGGCGATCGCGTGCTGGTGGTGGCCGACAACTGCAGCGATGCCACTGCGGATATCGCGCGCCATGCGGGTGCAGAAGTGAGCGAACGCTTCCACGACACACTGCGCGGCAAGGGGTATGCACTCGATCATGGCATCCGCCACCTGGCCGCTGATCCGCCGGAGGTGCTCATCGTGGTTGATGCCGATTGCCTGCTGGGCGCGGGCGCGCTGGAGCGCATCGCCCGGGTGTGCTGGCGCAGTGGCCGCCCGGTGCAGGCCCTGTACCTGATGCATGCGCCGGCGGGCGCGGGCAGCCGGCGCAAGATCGCCGAGTTCGCCTGGGTGGTCAAGAACCTGGTGCGCCCGCTGGGCTGGCACAAGCTGGGCCTGCCGTGCCAGCTGATGGGCACCGGCATGGCGTTTTCCTGGCAGCAGATCGGCCAGGCCGACCTGGCCACCGGCCACATCGTCGAAGACATGAAGCTGGGTGTGGACCTGGCGCGCGCCGGCCAGGCGCCGCTGTTCTGCCCCGACGCCATGGTCTACAGCCATTTCCCCAGCAGCGACAGCGGCGCCGCCACGCAGCGCACGCGCTGGGAGCATGGCCACCTCAGCGTCATCCTTTCCTACGTGCCGCGCCTCTTGGGCGGGGCGCTGGCGTCGGGGCAGGGTGCACTGGCCGGACTGGCGCTGGACCTGTGCGTGCCGCCGCTGGCCTTGCTGGTGATGATGGCTGGCGGGGCGTGGGTGGTGAGCGCACTCGTGGCCGTGCTGACCGGTTGGCTGGCGGCTTGCCTGCTGGCCACGCTGATCGTGGCGGCGATCGCTGCGGCGGTGCTGCTGGCCTGGTCGGGTTTCGGCCGCGACGTCATCAGCCTGCGCGAACTGGGCGCTGCTTTCGCTTACGTGGCGCGCAAGCTGCCCTTGTATTGCAAGTTCATGTTCAACCGGCAAGTCGAATGGGTAAGGTCCAAACGTGATTCAGAATAACGTCAATATCAAGTCGGAAATCAAGGCGCGCGCGGGTGAACCGGCGTCGTCTTCCGCTCCCCGCGAAGCGCCCGGCGAGGTCATCGCCGGCGCACCGGATTTCCAGCGCGATGTCTGGAGCATCCTCGGCCTGCCGTTCGACCGTGTCAGCCTGGGACAGGCCGCAGGCATCCTGCAGCGCGCCGCCAGCGAGCGTCGTCGCTGCTTCCTGTCCACGCCCAATCTCAATTTCGCGGTGGCCTGCCTGGACGATGCAGCGTTTCGCCATTCCGTCATCCAGAGTGACCTGTCCATTGCCGATGGCATGCCGCTGGTCTGGATCGCCCGCGCCCTGGGTCTGCCCATCAAGGAGAGGGTGGCCGGATCGAGCCTCTTCCAGGCACTGCGCGAACAGCGCATGGAAAATGGCCAGGCGCCGCTGCGCGTGTATTTCTTCGGTGGCCCGCCCGGCGTGGCGCAGGCAGCGGACGAAAAACTCAATGCCACCCCCTCCGGTCTGCGCAGCGTCGGTTACGCCTCGCCCGGCTTTGGCAGCATCGAAGAGATGAGCCCGCCGCAGGCCCTGGCGCACATCAATGACAGCCGCGCCGATTTCCTGGTGGTGGCGCTGGGCGCCAAGAAGGGGCAGGCCTGGATCCAGCACAACCTGGTGCAACTGCGCGCGCCGGTGGTCAGTCATCTGGGCGCGGTGGTCAACTTCGTCGCCGGCACGGTGTCGCGTGCACCGCGCTGGGCGCAGAAGACCGGCCTGGAATGGCTGTGGCGCATCAAGGAAGAACCCAAGCTGTGGCGGCGCTACTTCGACGACGGCATGGCCTTGCTGCGGCTGCTGGCCACGCGCGTGCTGCCCTGCATCTGGGAGAGCCGCCGCCATCGTCCTGCAGCGGCACTGTTGGACGAAGCCGAGATCCGTTGCCGCCTGGATGGCGGCGATTGCGAGCTGCTGTTTTCCGGCGCGCTGGGCCAGGCCAATCTGGCGCGCCTGCGCCCGGTGCTGGCCCAGGCCGCACAGGGCGATGCGCCCCTGGTGCTGGACTGCACCCGCTTGCAGTACATCGACAGCGCGGCGCTGGCGCAGCTGATGCTGCTGTATGGCGATTGCGTACGGCGGGGACGGCCCTGGGCCATCATCAATGCCTCGGCGTCGTTGCGGCGACAGATCACGCTGCATTGCGCCGACTATCTGTTGCAGGCGCGCGCCTGAACGTGGAGTCAGCCATGGTGCAGAAAAGGTCAGTCATCGTCAGTTCTTTCGCCCCGGACGGCTTGGCCGCGGCGCGCCTGAACTGGTCGCAGGCAGGGCGTTCTAGTACACTGCCTGCACAGCGCAACACCGCACCAGGACTGCCTTGCAGCAAATTGCAGTGGCGTAGGGCAACAAGTTTCCGTGTGACAAAGAATTCAAACAACAGAGCGCCAGCCGCGCCGGCAACCCTCGCCGCCCGCCACGCTCCAGCCAGTGAAGAGAGTCCATCATGAAGATCTATCCCGTCATCCTTTCCGGCGGCGCCGGTACCCGCCTGTGGCCGCTCTCGCGGGCCGCCTATCCCAAGCAGCTGCTGCCGCTGGTGAGCGAGCAGACCATGCTGCAGGAAACGGTGGCGCGCGTGTGCGCCTGGCCGGAAGCGCTGGCTCCCCTGGTGGTGTGCGGCAACGAGCACCGCTTCATGATCGCCGAGCAATTGCGCGAGATGGATGTGCGCCCCCATGCCATCGTGCTGGAGCCGCAAGGCAAGAATACCGCGCCGGCGGTGGCGGCCGCGGCCCTGCAGCTGATGCGCCAGGACCCCGACGCGGTCATGCTGGTGCTGCCGGCTGACCACGTCATTACTAACCGCGAGGCCTTCCATGAGGCCGTGCGCGCAGCGATGCGCTCGGTGGAGCAGGGCGCGCTGGTGACCTTCGGCATCACGCCCAGCAAGCCGGAAACCGGCTATGGCTACATCCTGCGCGGCGCCGCCCACGGCGACACCGGCAACTTCGCCGTCGAACGCTTCGTGGAAAAGCCGGACCTGGAGCGCGCCCAGGGCTTCGTGGCCGATGGCCGTTACTACTGGAACAGCGGCATGTTCCTGCTGCGCGCCCGCGATTATCTGGAAGAACTGGAACTGCATCGCCCGCTCATCGCCGCAGCGGTCAAGGACGCGGTGGCCAAGGCCTATACCGACCTGGATTTCTGCCGCCTGGGCGAAGCCGCCTTTGGCGCATCGCCAGCAGAATCGATCGACTATGCGGTCATGGAAAACACCCGCCGCGCCGTGGTGGTGCCGGCCGATATCGGCTGGAGCGACGTGGGCTCCTGGAGCGCCTTGCAGGAAGTCATGCCAGCCGATGCCCAGGGCAATGTCACCCGTGGCGATGTCTACCTGGATGGCGTGTCCAACTCGCTGGTGCGCGCCGAGAGCCGCATGGTGGCGGTGCTGGGCCTGCAGGACCTGATCGTGGTGGAGACCGATGACGCCGTACTGGTGGCGCACAAGGACAAGGCCCAGGACGTCAAGGGCGTGGTCGATCAGTTGAAGGACAAGAAACGCAGCGAACATATTCACCACAAGCGTGTCTATCGTCCGTGGGGCAGCTATGAGAGCGTGGATGCCGGCGATCGCTTCCAGGTCAAGCGCATCATCGTCAAGCCAGGCGAAAAGCTGTCCCTGCAAATGCATTATCACCGGGCCGAACACTGGGTGGTGGTGAGTGGTTCGGCGCTGGTCACGCGGGGTGAGGAAGTCACCTTGCTCAGCGAAAACGAATCGATCTACCTGCCCATCGGCGTGACCCACCGTCTGGAAAATCCCGGCAAGCTGCCGCTGCACTTGATCGAGGTGCAGTCGGGCAGCTACCTGGGCGAAGACGATATCGTCCGCTTCGACGACGTCTACAAGCGTGCCTGAGCCATGTCGCTGATGCACCGGTAGACGCGCCGGCGTAGCGGACCTAGAGATTACGATCCATGAACATCGCCTATCTGCTGCTGATCCACAATACGCCTCACCATACCGCACGCATCATCGACAAGCTCGACAGTGGCCGCGCCCGCTTCTTCATCCATCTGGATGCGAAGTCCGACGCGGCGGCCTATGCGGGCCTGCAGCGCGAGCATGTGCAATTCACGGCGCGCCGCCATGACGTGCGCTGGGGCGAGATTTCCCAGGTCGATGCGATCCTGGAACTGATTTCCAGCGCCGTGCAGGCCGGGCCCTTCGACCGCTACGTGCTCATCAGTGGCTCGGATTATCCGCTCTTCGGCGCCGAGCAGATCGAAGGATTCTTTGCCGACAATGCGCACATCGAGTTCATCAACAGCGTGCCGCTGGGTAGTCCCAGCAAGCCGATGAGCCGCATCACCACCTACTGCCCGAGCGCGGCCGATCCGTTGCCGCGCAAGCTGTTCATGAAGCTGTGGTGGAAGCTGGGCCTGAAGGTGCCGCCGCGCCATATCGCGGGTCTGTTCGGCAAGCTGGTGCCGCACGGTGGTTCGACCTGGTGGGCGCTCACGCATGCGGCCTGCACGGTGATCCTGGATTTCCATCGTCGGCGGCCGGAGATCTATCGCTTCCTGGTCAACTCCTATTGCCCGGACGAGACCTATTTCCAGACGATCCTTTCCAATTCGGATCTCAAGGGCAGGATACGGCGCAACCTGACCTACACCTACTGGGTGGAAGGGCGCGCCAATCCGGAAATCATGACCGCTGAGATCTATCAGCGGCTCAAGGCCGGCGGCTTCATCGACGACAGCCGGCTATACGGGGCAGGGCCTGTGCTTTTTGCCAGAAAGTTCAGGGAAGGCGAGGAGACATTGCTGCACACCATCGATCAGAGCGGAGCCCTCACATCCGCCAGTGCAGCTTGACGACATTAATGCTGCGCGCCGGGAATCAAACCGGCGCGCATCAGTCTTAGATCGCTGTAAAAACTTGCTCTGCTCCGAGGAGCTGAAAGGAAACGCATGAATATCACCGTCATCGGGACCGGCTACGTCGGTCTCGTCACCGGCGCCTGCCTGGCTGAACTGGGTAACAAGGTCTTTTGCCTGGACGTGGACCGCAACAAGATCGAGATCCTCAACAGCGGCGGCGTGCCCATCTATGAGCCGGGCCTGAAGGAAATCATTGCCCGCAACCGCGCTTCGGGCCGCCTGATCTTCTCCACCGATGTGGCCGCCAGCGTGGCCCACGGCGAGGTGCAATTCATCGCAGTGGGCACGCCCCCGGATGAAGATGGCTCGGCCGACCTGCAATACGTGGTGGCGGCCGCCCGCAACATCGGCCGCCACATGGAACGCAACTGCATCGTGGTGGACAAGTCCACGGTGCCGGTGGGGACCGGCGAGAAGGTCAAGGCCGCCATCCGCGCTGAACTGGAAGCGCGTGGCCGCGGCGAGCTGGACGCGATGATCGTCTCCAATCCGGAATTCTTGAAGGAAGGCGCGGCGGTGGAAGACTTCATGCGCCCGGACCGCATCGTCATCGGCGTGGAAGAGGGCGCGGCCGGCGCCGAGGCGCGCGAGGTGATGCGCGAACTGTATGCGCCGCTGAACCGCAACCACGAACGCATCCTCTACATGGACGTGAAGTCGGCCGAATTCACCAAGTACGCCGCCAACGCCATGCTGGCCACCCGCATCTCCTTCATGAATGAACTGGCCAACCTGGCCGACCGCCTGGGCGTGGATATCGAACATGTGCGCAAGGGCATCGGTTCGGACCCGCGCATCGGTTTCAGCTTCCTCTATGCCGGCACCGGCTATGGCGGTTCCTGCTTCCCCAAGGATGTGCAGGCGCTGGCGCGCACGGCCAGCGAGCATGGCCAGGAACTGGAAATCCTGGGCTCGGTGGAGTCCGTCAACGACAAGCAGAAGCAGGTGCTGCTCAAGAAGATCGTGGCGCGCCTGGGCGAAGATCTCTCCGGCAAGACCTTCGCGGTCTGGGGCCTGGCCTTCAAGCCCAATACCGATGACATGCGCGCTGCACCCAGCCGCGTGATCGTGCGCGAACTGCTGCAGCGTGGCGCCAAGGTGCAAGTCTATGATCCGGTGGCCATGGAAGAAGCGCGCCATGCCTTCGCCCTGGATCTGGCCGATCTGCCGGGCAAGGAGGCCGACCTGCACTATGCCGGCGGGGCCATGGAAGCGCTGGAAGGGGCCGATGCAGTCGTCATCGTGACCGAATGGAAATCCTTCAAGAGCCCGGACTTCGCCGCCGTCAAGGCCGCGCTGAAAGAGCCGCTGGTCTTCGATGGCCGCAACCTGTTCGAGCCCGTGACCATGGCGCGCCTCGGTGTGGAATACCACGCCATCGGCCGTCCTTCCAAGCGTCCCAAGTGAGGCGGTGATGCTCAAGCGATTGCGCGCCGATGCCAGGCTCTTTCCCACCGCTGGCTTCTTCCTCAAGTTCCAGGCCAACTGGCTGCTCAATGGCCGCCGCTTCGCGGCGCGCCGCCAGGCCGACAGTGGTGTGGTGGTGTCGCTGACCTCGTATCCGCCGCGCTTTCCGACGCTGCACCTGACGCTCATGTCGCTGCTGGCGCAAAGCTATGCGCCGGCGCGCATCGTGCTCTGGATCGCGCACCAGGACATGGACAAGCTGCCGGCCAGCGTGACCGACCTAACGCGCCATGGCCTGGAAATCAAGGCCTGCGACGACCTGCGCTCCTACAAGAAGCTGATCCCGCAATTGCAGAGCGATCCCAGGAGCATCATCGTCACCGCCGATGACGACGTGCATTACTGGCGTCACTGGCTGCAGGAGCTGGTGGACGCCTATGAGCCAGAGCGCAAGGAAGTCATCGCCCACCGCGTCCACCGCATCCGGCTGGGCGCCGATGGATTGCCGCTGCCCTACAACGAGTGGGAGCATTCCATCCGTGAATACGGCGCCGATGCGCTGCATTTCCCCACCGGCATTGGCGGCGTGCTGTATGCGCCGGGCGTGCTCGATGCCCAGGTGCTGGAGCAGGACGAGTTCATGCGCCTGTGTCCGCGCGGCGATGACATCTGGTTTTGGTGGATGGCGCGGCGCAATGGCGCACGCTTCCGGCGCGCGCCCTCGGTCAACCGGGACAGCTATTTCCATTGCTGGGACGGTTCCCAGGCCTGCGCCCTGTGGGAAGACAATCTCACCGGCAGCTACAACGATACGCAGATCGCGGCCATGATAGGCCGCTACGGCTTTGCCGAAGAAAGGAAGGTCGCATAATGGCTTCGGCTATGTCCAACGCACGCTGGTTGACGCTGTCCCAGATGGTGCGCATTGCCTTGCAGATGGTCTCCATCTTCATCCTCTCGCGCCTGCTGGCGCCGTCCGAGTATGGCCTCTTGGCCATGGCCACGGTGGCGGTCAACTTCGCCTCGCTGCTGCGCGACATGGGCACCGGCGCGGCGGTCATCCAGAAAGAGAACCTCACCCGCGAGACCACCAATACCGTCTTCTGGCTCAATGTCGGCCTGGGCGTGTCGATTGCGCTGGTGCTCATCGCCATCTCGCCCATGGTTGAGGATTACTTCCGCACGCCGCATCTGGCCCCGGTGCTGTGCCTGATGGCCTTGTCCTTTCCGCTGACCAGCAGTTGCGCCGTGCACAGCGCCTTGCTGGAGCGCGAGTCCAATTTCCGCACGCTGGCGCGCATCGAGATCGTCTCGGCGGCGCTGGCGCTGGTGACGGCGGTCACGCTGGCCTTTACCGGCTTCGGCGTCTACAGCCTGGTGTGGCAGACGCTGGTGTCGGCCATGCTTTCGGCCTTGCAGCTGTGGTTGGCCAGCCGCTGGCGTCCCGAGAAGATCTGGAGCCGCAGCGAGTTTCGCGGGCTGTGGCGCTTCAGCGGCAACCTGACCGGTTTTTCCTTCGTCAACTTCTTCGCCCGTAATGCCGACAGCATGGTCATCGGCCGCATCCTGGGCGCGATTCCCCTGGGCATCTATGCGCAGGCCTACAAGGTGATGATGTTTCCCTTGCAAAGCATGAGCTATGTGGCCAATCGCGCGCTGTTCCCGGTGATGAGCCGGCAGCAGGGCCAGCGCGCCGAGATGGCGCGGCTCTACCTGCGCTCGCTGCGCCTGATCGCCACCGTGACCGCGCCGATGATGGCGGGCCTGTGGCTGTTGCGCGAACCCTTCGTGCGGGTGGCGCTGGGGCCGCAGTGGCAGAGCGTGCCCATCATCCTGGCCTGGCTGGCGCCGGTGGGCTTCCTGCAATCCATCATCAGCACCACGGGCGCGGTGTTCATGGCCACTGGCCGCACTGACCTGATGATGCGCCTGGGCGCGCTGGGTGCGGTGCTGCAGGTGGGCAGCTTCTTCATCGGCGTGCACTGGGGTATCGAGGGCGTGGCGATCTGCTACCTGATTGCCAATGTGCTCAATGCCATTCCGCATTTCTATTTCGCCACCCGCGAGTTGCATAGCAACCTGCTGCAACTGCTGCGCGCGCTGTGGCAGCCGGTGGCCTTCTCGCTGGTGATGCTGGCCTTGCTGGCGCCGTTGCTGCAATGGATGCGGAGCGACCAGTTCGGCCCGCAGGTGGTGTTGTTCGGCCTGGCAGCCTGCGGTGCGGCGGTGTTTGCGGGATTGACGCTGCTGTTTTCCAAGGAGCTGGTGCTGGACATGAAGAAGATGGTGGGGCGCGCCTGAGCAAGGGCGCTTTCCATTCCCGTTCCCTTCCCATGACAAGAATGACAATCACGCCATGAACGACCTGGTCACCATCTACGTTCCCACCAAGAACCGCCTGGGCCTGCTCACGCGCGCACTCAATTCGGTGCTGGCGCAGTCCTATCGGCCACTGGAACTCATCGTCGTCTCCGACGGCGCCACCGACGGCACCTGCGATTACGTCAATCAGTTGCGCGGCCAGCACAGCGATATCCAGGTCAAGCTGATCCACAACGAGCAATCCCAGGGCGCCTGCGCGGCGCGCAACCTGGCCATCCAGGCGGCCACGGGGCGGTTCATCACGGGCATCGACGATGATGACGTCTTCATGCCCGACCGCATCGAGCGCTTCGTGCGCCAGTGGCATGCGCTGGAAGAAAAGGGCGAGTCCTTCTCCTGCCTGTTCGACCGCCGCATCGTCAATGCCGGCGGCAGCGTGATGCTGTGGGATCTGGACGCCCGCGTCGATCTGCCGGCGATCCTGGAGACCAACGCCATCGGCAACCAGGTCTTCACCACCCCTGAGCGCCTCGTCGAGATCGGCATGTTCGACGCCGCCATGCCGGCCTGGCAGGACTGGGAAACCTGGGTGCGGCTGGTGCGCACGTTCGGCCCGGCCGTGAGCATCTGCTCCAACACCTATCTGATGGACATCTCCCACGAGTTCGAGCGCATTACGCTGAAGTCCCCCGAACGCATCATTTCGGCGGCGCAACTGTTCTACGACCGCCACTGCCAGCGCCGCAACATGGCTGGCCTCTTGCGTTCGCTGGCGGGCTACCAGCAGATCAAGCTGTCAGCCAGCGATTTTTTCACCATGCTCGGTGGTGGACGTTCGCACGCCAAGTTCGCCGTCAAGCAGCTCAAGTACGGCAAGTACAAGGCTTCGCTGGCGCCGACCCTGCACGCGGGCGGCAAGTAGGACGGGCAGGGGAGAGGCAGATGGAAAAACAGCATCATGGCGGCCTGGAAATCCTCAAGCTCATCATGAGCCTGATGGTGGTGGGCATTCATACCAACCCGTTTGCGAGCCTGCCAGCGCTCAATTCATTGACTTCCAACGGCATCTTCCGCATCGCCGTGCCGGTGTTCTTTGTGATGAATGGCTACTTCCTGAGCCTGGAGCGCGACAAGTTCCTGCCCTGGCTGCGCCGCATCGTGCTGCTCTACCTGTTGCTGAGCCTGCTGTTTTCGCCCTTGTGGCTCGATACCGCTTCGCCGCAGGACGCATTGCTTTCGATTGTGCAGAATCTGGCGACGGGCTGGCATCACCTGTGGTATCTGGCGGCCTTGATCGTGGCGGCTTGCCTGGCCTACCTGGGACGCGCGCACTTGTCCTTGCTGCTGCCGGTGGCGCTGCTGTGCTTCGTTGCAGGCATTGTGTTGCAGGCCATTGCGCTGTGGAATGGCAATGACTTTGCCCATGCCATCCACGGCCAGTTCGACCTGTATCGCAATGCCCTCACGGTAGCCTTGCCCTTCCTGCTGATCGGCATGGCGCTGCGCCGGCGCCAGACGCCGTTGCATGTGTCACTGCCGCTGTTGCTGCTGGTGGGCGCGCTGTTCGTGGGCGAGATCGTGCTGTGGGGATGGCTGAGCCGCAACCAGACGCGCGACCTCTACGCCAGCCTGATCGTGGTCGCGCCCGTGCTGTTCCTGGCGGCGCGCCAGGTGCAACTGAACTATCGCGACCACATGTCGGCGCGCATCTACTACTTCCATCCCATCTTCGAGATGGCCTTCAAGCTCAATGGCAAGTTCGGTGGCGGCAAGGTATTCCTGGTGACGGCGGTGCTGTCGGCGCTGCTGGCCTATGCCATCGGCAAGCTCAAGACCCTTCAGGGCGCAGGGCGGCTGGGCTGGGTCAGGCTGATTCCCTGAGCGGCGCGGCAGCCTGGCGCGCTGCCTTGGCCTGCAGCAGCGCGACCAGCTGCTCGATGACCGGCCAGTCCTGCTCATCGAACTTGCGCGCAAACAAGACTTCACCGGGCGGCAGCGGACTATTGTTGTGCGGCGAATTGAAGACCACGTCCTGGGCAAACTGCGCCAGCGTATCGCCGTTGATGGCTTCGGGACTCTGCTTGCCGGGCCGCCAGTCGGTGTAGGTCAGGGTAGGGCGCAGGCTCTCCTTGAAGGGCGAATTCCAGAGGATGGTCTGGAAGAAGAACTCATCCGGGCAATCGGTGTGATGGCAGAAGCGCACGAAGCGCGGATGCTCGCTGACGTAGTCGAGCACGTAGCGGCAGGCCTCGCCAGTGATGGCCCACCATTGCGAACCCGCCGCCGGTTGCAACGGGCCGAAGGCGCGCCGGAAATTGCGGCGCGGCAGGTGGGCGTTGATGAAGTCCTGCAACATCCAGCGATAGCGGTGCATGGGCGGACTGCGGCGTATCCAGTAGTGCTCCAGCCGGCCCAGGCCCTTGCCGTACTCTTCATTGGGCATGGCAAAGGCATCCATGTAGTTGGCCCCGCGCTCGCGCGCAAAGAAGCTGGCGATGTAAGCGGGCGGTTGCACCGGCAGCGTAGCGCCGCTGAGCAGGACGACGCGGTCGGGCGTGCCCAGGGTCTGCATCGCCTGGCGCATCAGCCGCAGCGTGGCTTCCACCAGCGAGAAATGCGCCCATGCGCCATCGACGCGATCGCGGCAGAAGTGCAGGTGCGGATAGCGGTCGGCCAGTCCCAGGAAGGGCGCGATGTCGGTCTTGCGGTCAATGTGCAGGAAGAAATGGGCCTTCGAGGGGGCCGCCGGATGCGCGGGTGCATCGGCCTGCGCCTGGTCACTGTCGAGCTGGGCCATGAGCGTGTCCAGCAGGCGAGGATTGTTGTGGGCCAGGATCAGGTAGGCGATGTTCATCGTGTTGTTCTTCATGCTGGTTCGTGAGGGGCAGCGCCGGGCATGCTTGCGCGAGCGCCTGCACGCTTGAGGTCGATAAAGGAGTACAAAGTTCCGCATGCGCAGCGATCCATTTGTTGCGCTGCACATCGCCGTGCAGGCGGGTGTGTCGCAGTCCGGCGACATCAGTTTTTTGCTCCGCAATAAGAACTTTTCGGCCTTCAGCCGCTCTGTTGAAGGTCATGTGGCGCAGCACCGATTTCACTGGCTGGCCACGTCTGTATTCCTTCAATGACCTTCCGACGAGAGACCTGGATGACGAGAGATCCCGACTGGGAAGCCGACCTGCGGCGCTATGACATGCGCCGCCCCTTCCTCAAGGAACAATCGATCTGGGCGATCTGGGTGTATCGCTGGGGCCGCCGTATCGAGGCGCGTCCGGCGGGACTGTCCCGCAAGATCGCCAACCTGTTCTACTGGCTGGCCTTCCGGCTGGTCGAAACCGTATTCGGCATCAGCCTGCCGCGCACCGCCAGGATAGGCCCGGGCCTGCGCATCTGGCACTTCGGCAACATCTTCCTGCACGGCGACGTGGTCATCGGTGCGGGCTGCACGCTGCGCCAGGGCGTGACCATCGGCAACCGCCGCGAAGGCGGTCCGGTGCCGGTGCTGGGCGACAACGTCGAGCTGGGTGCGTACGCCCAGGTGCTGGGCGCGGTCCACCTGGGCGATGGCTGCAAGGTGGGGGCGATGTCCGTGGTGCTGGACGACGTGCCACCGGGCGCGACCGCCGTGGGCGCACCCGCGCGCGTGATTGCGCGCACCTCGGCGGGCAGCCTTGCATCCGCCTCTTCCGAATTACTGCAAAAGGACATGACATGACCCAAGCCACCATCCTCGTCACCGGCGGCGCCGGCTACATCGGTTCGCACACCTGCGTCGAGCTCATCCATGCCGGCTATGCCGTGGTGGTGCTGGACAACCTGTGCAACAGCCGCGCCAGCGTGATCGATCGCATCGCGCAGATTTCCGGACAACGTCCGCATTTCGTGCAGGGCGACATCCGCGACCGCGCGGTGCTGGATGGCATCTTCAAGAGCCATCGCATCGAGGCCGTGATCCACTTCGCCGGCCTCAAGGCGGTCGGCGAATCGGTGGCGCAGCCGCTGCGCTACTACGACAACAACGTCCACGGCAGCAATGTGCTGTTCGAAGCCATGGCTGCGCATGGAGTGAAGAACATCGTCTTCTCGTCCTCGGCCACCGTCTATGGCGATCCGGCCAGCGTGCCGATCACGGAAGAATTCCCGCTCTCGGCCACCAATCCCTATGGCCGCAGCAAGCTGATGGTGGAGCAGATCCTGGGTGACCTGCACGTGGCCGATCCCAGCTGGCGCATTGCGCTGCTGCGCTACTTCAATCCGGTCGGCGCGCATGAGAGCGGACTCATCGGCGAAGACCCCAGCGGCATTCCCAACAACCTGCTGCCCTTCATCGCGCAGGTGGCCGATGGCCGTCGCGCGGCGCTGTCGGTCTATGGCAGCGATTACCCGACCCCGGACGGCACGGGGGTGCGCGATTACATCCACGTCGTCGACCTCGCGCTGGGCCACCTGAAGACCTTGCGCAAGCTGGAGCAGGGGCCGGGCGTCTACACCTACAACCTGGGCACCGGACGCGGCAACAGCGTGCTGGAAATGCTGGCGGCCTTCGAACAGGCCTGCGGCAACAAGCTGCCTTACCAGTTGGTGGATCGCCGTCCCGGCGATATCGCCTGCTGCTACGCCGCCACCGAACGCGCAGAGCGCGAGCTGGGCTGGCGCGCCCAGCGCGGCATCGAAGCCATGTGCGCCGATACCTGGCGCTGGCAGGCATTGGCCAAGCGACTGGCCCAGGAAGAGGCTGCCTGAGCGGCAGCACGAGAAGCTAATTCAAACAGAGGAGTGTGATCATGGCGACCATCGATGTGCTGCTGCCGGTCAAGAATGGGGTGGATTTCCTGGCGGAGTCGCTGGACAGCTTGCAAGCCCAGACGGTGACCGACTGGCGCGTGCTGGTGCTGGACCACGGGTCCACCGATGGCAGCGCCGAGATGGTGGAGCGCTATCACGAACGCGATGCCCGCATCGAACTGCATCGCTTCCCCGAAGCCGATGGCTTGTCGGGCCTGCTCAACAAGGGACTGGAGATCAGCGATTGCCGCTACGTGATGCGGCATGATGCCGACGACGTCTGCTATCCCGAACGCATGGCCATTTCCCTGGCGGCCTTTGAGGCGAACCCGCAGTGCGTGGCCATTGGCGGCCAGGCCGATGTGATCGATGCCAAGGGCGGTCCTATCCATGAGATGAAGATGCCGGTGGGCGTGCAGCGCGTGGCGGCAGCCAGCCTGTTCCGCAATCCCATTGCCCACCCCACGGCCATGCTGGATTTTGCCGAGGTGCAGCGCCAGGGGATCCGCTATGGCGTCGATTTCATGGGCGTGTTCCCGCAGGAGCAGCAGATGATGGTCAAGAACCTGGCCGAGGATTACTTCCTCTTCGGCCAGCTCGGCATTCAAAGCAAGTGCAACAACGTGCCGCAGAAACTGATCAAGTATCGCTGGCACGGTAATAACGTCAGCGCGACCCGTTTCGATGAACAGATGAAGGTCTCCCTGCAGGTGTCGCGCTATCTGGTGCGGGCCTTTGCGCGGATGAAGCAGCAGCCCTATTTCGATCCCGCGCCGTTCTGCAATCATGGCGGCCTGCTCTTCGAGATCAATGGCCGCAGTGATTTTTCGCCCGAGTTCGAGCGCATGGCCGCAGCGGTGCGCGAGGGACTGATGCATTCGCCGGAGGTGGAGCGTGAGCTGCGCTTCCGCAAGCTCGCCACCACCCGCAATGAATTGCTGCTGCTGTGGCGCTACTTCCTGTTCCAGGCTGGCAACGAGCCCGAGACCGGCGAGTGGAATGCCGTGCGCTCCTGGCTGATCCGCCGCATTCCCGGCAAGCGGCGCATGAGCACCTTGCTGGAGACGGCCGCGGCCTGAGCCTGAGGAGGCTGCTGCGTGGCGGGCAGAAAAAGAAAAATTATTTATATCAATGACTTAGCGGAATCTTCCCGGGCTTGTCCACAGGCTTGCCCCCATTTTTTGGGGATAACTGCCCCAGCGTGAGGACAAGTCCCGTTTCCGCATCGTCGGGGAGTGGTTTGACGGCGCTTTGCATGTCTGCGCGCCGCTCCCATAAAAACCTGTGTATTCAATGGCTTGCCTGGCTTTTCCCAGGCTTCTCCACAGGCCCGTCCCCGATTTTTGTGAACAACTTGGCAGCGCTCAGCGCATCGCCGCGGCGCTTTGCCACAGGCGGGCCAACTGTTCCGCGCTGGCTTGCAGCAGTTGCGGCGCCTGGGCGATGGCGTCCTGCAGCGCGCCGGGGCCGAAGACGATGGAGAAGCAGCCCGAGAAGCTGGTCTGCAGTTGCGCCAGCGAATGCCGATCGATACCGCCGGAGAGCAGGGTGGCAGGCACCCCCAGTTGACGTGCGCGCTGGCTGGCGATGAAGGGCGCTTTGCCGTGCAGGGTCTGGGCATCGCTGCGGCCTTCGCCGGTGATGAGCCAGTCGGCGCCGGTGAGGGCTTGGTCCAGGCCGATATGATCGGCGACTGTCTGCGCCCCCGAGCGGAACTGCGCGCCCAGCATCAGCAGGGCATAGCCCAGACCGCCGGCGGCGCCCGCGCCGGGCAGGGTGGCTGCCTGGCGGCCGAGCGCTTCTTCCAGCACCTGGGCAAAGTGCGCCAGGGTCTGGTCCAGGGGCGCAACCTGGTCGGGCTGCACCCCTTTTTGCGGGCCGAACACGGCGGTCGCGCCTTCTGCGCCGCAGAGCGGATTATCGACATCGGACATGGCCACGAAGTGCGCCTCTTTCACACGCGCATCGAGCCCGGAGGCGTCCACCCGCACCACTCGGTGCAGTTCGGCCGGGGCCGGCGCGACCTCAACCCCTGCCGCATCGTAGAACACCACGCCCAGCGCGGCCAGCAGGCCGGCGCCGCCGTCATTGGTGCTGCTGCCGCCCAAGGCGACCAGGAAGCTGCGCGCGCCGCGATCGAGCAGCGCCTTGATGGCGTCGCCCACCCCCAGCGTACTGCGGCGCTCCACGGCCACCGCCGTGCCAGCCGTATCGGTGAGACCGACGATGGCCGCTGATTCGACCACCGCGCTGCCATCCTTGAGGATGCCCACCAGCGCCTCGGTCATCTGGCCAGCGGCATTGCGGCAGGCGACGGCGAAGCGCTCGCCGCCCGCATGCATGAGCGCGTCGAGCGTGCCTTCGCCGCCATCGGCGATGGGACGCAGGCGGATTTCCGCATCCGGAATCGCCGCCTGGATGCCAGCGCCGATGGCGCGGGCTACGTCCTCGGCCGAGAGCGAACCCTTGAAGGAATCGGGGGCGATGACAACGACGGGAGGGCGAAGGGCAGGGCGGGAAGAAGTCATGGTGAATATCGCGTTGTGCTCGGTAGTCTTTATGGTCGCGCCATTATATAAGCGCAGGCGCGGCCTATTGCCGGGGCAAAGCTGCTTGCGGCAGCCAAGGCTCATGAAGTTTTTTCACGTCCGCATGAGCTTGCCGCCAGGAAGGCAGCGCGGGTAACAAATGGTAAGCGCGATGGCAGCCGCCCCCGAGCTGGTGGATAGTTTCACATTAGCCGCCATTCGGCTGAGGAGTTCGTCCCATGAAATCACTTGCCTGCCTGGTCGTCCTGCCTGCCGCGCTGATGCTCGGCGGCTGTGTGGCCGTGCCCGCCGATCCGTATAACGGCGCGGCGGTCTATCCGGCCCAGCCGGTGTATTCGCCCTACTATGCCTATCCGGCTTATCCGGCCTATCCCGCTTATCCTGCCTACAGCTATCCGTCTTCGTCCTTCTATTTCGGCTATAGCAGCGGCTGGGGCCGGCATGGCCATTGGCGTTGAGTACGGTTGCGCCTGATGGTGCATGCTGCGCGCAGGGCAAAAACAGCTAGAATGTCGCCTTTACTGATCGGCTTCGGAACCGGGCTCAAGGCTTGGTCATCGGGCTGATTCCCAGGAGCCGCCGCCGCAAGGTATGAGTTTGTTCGTTTCAGCTTCCCGTTCACAAAGCCTGTCCCGTTCCCGGCGCAGAACCGCGCTGGGGCTGGGTGCGTCCGTGCTGGTGCATGCGCTGCTGTTCCTGTTCATCCGCGCCAAGCTCAACGAGACGCCGCCGCCCCTGAACAATCCGGGCCGGCCGGATGCGCCCTTGCAAGTGACTTTCGTGCGGCCGCCCGCACCCGTGCCGGTGGCTCAGCCTGAGCCACCCAAGCCAGCGCCGGAGCCGCCCAGGAAAGTCCAGCCGAAAAAGCCTGCGGCCAAGCCCGCAGCGCGCCGCCCAGCCGCGCCGCCGGCGCGGACTGCCCAGCCGCCGCGTCCCACCGCGCCCAGCGCGCCGGTGAGCAATGCCGCGCCCATGGCCCAGGCTGCGCCGCAAGAGGACTTCATGACGTCGATGAATCGCCGCCGCGAGCAGCGCCAGGCCGCCGAACAGGCTGCCGCCGAGGAAAACGCCGCCGCCCGCGCCGCCGAAAATCCCTCGGCCAACGACATCGCCCGCGCCAACATCGCTTTCCAGGACCGGCGCGGACGCGGCACCAATGGTGTCTTCCAGATCATCAGCATGGGGCCGCGCGTGGCCCAGTACAGTTTCCGTGGCTGGACTACCGACCAGCGGCGCAGCGAGAAACAGTTGATCGAAGTGGACGCCGGCTTTGGCGGCAATGTGCAACTGGCCGTGGTCAACAGCATGATTGCGCTGATCCGCAAATACTACAGCGGCGACTTCAGCTTTGATTCGCAGCGGCTGGGCAGGGTGGTGACCTTGTCGGCACGGCTGGAAGATACCAAGGGCTTGCAGAATTTCCTGCTCAACGAGTTCTTCGGCGGCAATTGAGTCAGCCTGGATCGACCTCCAGGCCGGTTCTCTCACCCGTCCTCAAATTCATTCGATTTTTGAGATTTTTCTGACAAATCTAGAAAAATCGCGATGTTATCGTCAAGGTTCTTCAAAAAGGGCTGGGCGCACATGGACATCGAACTCACACAAGAAGAATTCTTCTGGATGCTTGAGGTGTATCGCGGCGAGTTTCGCATCATTCCGCGCCATGTGGTGCGAAGCGTGATCGGGCTCGGCCTGGGGATTCCCAACCTGGGTGGAGCGTTCAACCTGACCCCGGCTGGGCGCGAAGTGGTGCGCAGTTATATTTTTTCGGCGAACCGTGCGTGCCGCAACCGCAACCCGGGCAGGGGCGCAGCTGCAGTCGTAGCGCCTGAGGCACGCGCCAGAGCTGGGTCAGCGGCCAGGTTCAGGCATTTTGGTCCCGCTAGCCAAACGGCCTACCAAAGCGGATATGAAAAAATATTAAAAATGTTTTCCAGAAACAGTTGAATTAAAAACATATGCTGCTATAATCTTTGTCTTCAGTCGGGGCGTAGCGCAGCCTGGTAGCGTACTTGCATGGGGTGCAAGGGGTCGTGTGTTCGAATCACACCGTCCCGACCATTAGATTCAAAGCTTGTGGCGAAAGCCGTAAGAAAAGACAGCACTGTATTGGGCAACTGCCTGATCCAGTGCTGTTTTGCTTTGTGGGGCAGGGTAGCGGAAAGTCGATTCCGAGACCTGGGCAGTCATTGCCTTGATATGGATTCCGGGCGTCTGTTGCGACGCGTGTGTGCCAGGCGGGTCAGGATCTGTTCTATCGGCTGCCTCGTTCGAGCTGCAACAGTAGCGCCCAAGGCGCGCAAATCCCGAATTTGAATCCGCTCATCCGGTGGCGCGCTCTTGGGGCGATTTGATCTGGCAGGATTATGCCGTGCCTGCCGTGCCGTTCTTGGCCATTTCTTTGATGCGCTCGCGAACTTTCTCCGCCAGTTTTTCCTTTTCCTCAGGTGACATCTGTTCGTACTGCTCTTTCGATACGCCCATGGAGTGCAGCACTGTAAAGAACAGCCGCTGATCCGGCGTCATCGCCAGCCACTCCTGCAGTTCCCTCGCGGGATCGGGCTTGGCTGAGCCCTTGGCCAGCTGCAGCTTGCTTTCGAAGGAGGAGGTCGCCGCATTGCTCTTGCTTTGCGCCGACGCGCTGCCCGGGTAGGACGTTCTGTTATCCAGCGAATCGATGTTGTTCATGATGAGTTTGTGATCCCCTATGAATTTATAGTGCTTGAGGCGGGCGACAGCTGCTCGTCTCTGCACTAGGATACACCAAGGTCTGCATTGGGCAATCGCCTGATTCCTTTTCTCCCTTCTTCCCGGAATGCAGAAAAATGGATATATTTGGAAGTAATCATTTCCAAATTAATATTTTCATGCCTGCTTCTTCCTCCTCTTCCGCTCCGTCGTCCCGCCGGCGCAACCCCGGTCGGCCGCGTGAGTTCGATGCCGACCAAGCGCTGGATGGCGCAGTGCGTGTGTTCAGCGAGCGTGGCTATGCCGGCGCCTCGATCAGTGATCTGAGCGAGGCCATGCAGCTGGCTCAAGGCAGTCTCTACAAGGCATTCCGGGATAAACAATCTCTCTTCCTGGCCGCTTTGGAACGCTATCGGACGCAGCGTTCGGAAAAACTCCGGCGCGCCATCGATGCCGGCGCCACCGGGCGTGAGCGCTTGCGCAACATGCTGCTGTTCTATGCGGAGTCTGCCCAGGGCGCGGCGGGGCGGCAGGGTTGCCTGGTCGTCAGCAGCGCCGTGGCAATCACGGGCTTCGAGCCATCCGTAGCGACGCAGATTGCTTCGACGCTGGCGCGCAACGAGGCTTTGTTGGGCGAGCTGATCCGCCAGGGGCAGCAGGATGGGTCGGTGGCTGCGCATGCCGATCCCCCCTCGACGGCGCGCCTGCTGTTGTGCCTGACCCAGGGCATGCGGGTGGTCGGGAAGGCAGGGCGCAGCCGCAAGGAAATGCTGGCGCTGGTGGAGGTGGCGCTGAAAGTGCTGGATTGATTTTTTTACTTGGATTGGAATCGATGGTTTCCAATTTATCCGGATAGGACATGCAATGAATGATTCGACAATCAAAGGAGCTGTGGCTATGAAAATCGCTTTTCTCGGTCTGGGCACGATGGGCTTCCCCATGGCTGCCAACCTGGTGCGCGCCGGCTATGCCGTGCGCGCCTGGAACCGTTCACCGGCGCCCGTAGAACGGCTGGCAGCACTGGGAGCGCAGGCCGCCGCCACGCCGGCGGAGGCGGCTGCCGATGCGGATGTGCTCATCTCCATGCTGGCGGACGATGACGCCACCGAGACCAGCTTGCTGGATGCCGGCGCACTGGCCGCGCTCAGGCCGGGTGCGATCCATGTCAACATGGCAACGATATCGGTTGCGCTGGCGCTACGCCTGGCGGGATTGCATCAGGCGCGTGGCGTGGCCTATGTCGCCGCGCCGGTGCTGGGGCGGGTGAATGTGGCGGAGGCGGGGCAACTCAATATCCTGGCCGCTGGCGAAGAACAGGCGTTGGCGGCGGTCCAGCCCTTGCTGGATGTGCTGGGCCAGAAGACCTGGCGCCTGGGGCGGCAGCCCGAGCAGGCCAATGCTGCCAAGCTGGCCATGAACTTCATGATTGCCAGCGCCATCGGCGCCATGAGCGAGGCCGTTGCGCTGGTGCAGGGGTATGGCCTGGACAAGGCGGGATTCATCGAGCTGGCGACGTCCACGGCCTTCGCGGCGCCGGTCTACAAGGGGTATGGGCAGGCGATTGCCGATGACCGCTTCGAGCCGGCCGGTTTCAAGCTTGCGCTCGGGCTCAAGGATGTGCGCCTGGCGCTGGAGGCGGGCGAGCAGGCCCATGTGCCGCTGTCGCTGGCCAGCGCATTGCGCGACCTGCATATCGATGGTCTGGCCCATGGTGAAGGCCATCTCGACTGGGCGGCGCTCTCGCGCGCTTCGGCGCGCCGGGCTGGCCAGGCCTGAGCGGTCCCGGCGTTGTGGGCCGGGTTACACAAACACACAATTTCGCGTCTGCCTGCGCTCAAGCCCAGCCGTTATCCGACCACCACGGCCACACGTGGCGTCCGGACATCGGCTCCGGAACATTCCGCCAAACACATCCAGGAGCGCAAGCATGAAATCCCTATTACTGATCCCGGCACTGGCCGCCACCTTCGCCTTGGGCGGATGCGTGGTGACGCCGCCTGCAGTCCATCCTGCCTATGTCGCGCCGCCAGGCGTGGTGTATGTCGAGCCTACCTACGCGTCACCCGGGCCGGGCTGGGTCTGGGAATATCACTCCTACTATGGCTGGGGCTGGCACCATCCGCACTATGGCTGGCACCGTGGCTGGCGCTGAGCCCTGATGGCAGCGTGATGTGAAAAAAGCAGCAGGCATACGGCCTGCTGCTTTTTTTTGTCAGCGTGGGCAGTTGGTCAGGCCGGCAGTCGCCGGTATTCGAGGCTCAGATGCTGCAATTGCTCCAGGGCGGCGAGCTTTTGCCGCAAGGGCGTTTCTTCCTGCTCTGCCGGGCCGGACAGGCTGACAATGGCTGCGCGCGCGGTCGGGCCGATGCGCCAGACATGCAAGTCGTCGATCTGCACCGGCTCGTCGGCCAGCGCCTGGCGGATGCGGGTTGCCACCTGTTCATCGGTCACGTCCAGCAACACGGTCGCACTGGCGCGCAGCAGGCTGTACGACCAGCGTGCGATCACCACCGCGCCGACCACGCCCATGGCCGGATCCAGCCAGGTCCAGCCGAGGTAGAGACCGGCCAGCAGGGCGGCGATGGCCAGCACCGAGGTCAGCGCGTCGGCCACCACATGCAGGTAGGCTGAGCGCAGGTTGTTGTCGTGGGCATGGGCATGGTGATGAGGGGGATGGTCCTTGCCGTGTCCGTGATCGGAGTGATGGGTGTGATGGGTGTGATGGGCGTGGTGCGCATGAGCATCATGATGGGCGTGATCATGGTGATGTCCTTCCATCAGCAGCAGTGCGCTGGCAATGTTGACCATCAGGCCGATCACCGCGATCACGATGGCTTCGCCGAACTCTACCGGGCTGGGGCTGGCCAGCCGCCATAGCGATCCGCCGCCGATGCCAATGGCGATCACCGCCAGCACCAGCGCCGAAGCGAAGCCGGCCAGGTCGCCCACCTTGCCTGTGCCGAAGCTGAAACGCTGGTCGTGCGCGTGTCGGCGTGCAAATACATAGGCGCCGGCTGCGATGGCCAGTGCGCCGGTGTGGGTGGCCATATGGAAGCCGTCGGCCAGCAGGGCCATGGAGCCGGTCAGGTAGCCGGCTGCGATCTCGGCCACCATCATCACCGCCGTCAGGACGACCACCCACAGCGTGCGCCGGGTGTTGCGGTCGTGATTGGCGCCCAGGTAGACATGCTCATGGCGGAAGGGGGAGGTGCTTTGCATGGGCGTTCCTTTCATTTGGCGTAGCGGCGAATCGCTTCCAGGACTTCTTCCAGTCCCTGGCTGCGTTCGGCGTCGGTCAGGCCGGGGCGGGCCACATGTTCGCGTGCGTGGGCTTCGATGAGTTCGTCCATCAGGCCGTGCACCGCGCCCCGGATGGCGGCGGCGAGGTGCAAGGTCTTGGCGCAGTCGGTTTCGCCCTCCAGGGCGCGTTCCAGCGCCTGGACCTGCCCGCCGATGCGGCGGACGCGCTTGAGCAGGGCATCCTTGTCCTGCGTCAGGTGTGCCATACCATACCCCCCTATCGTATAAAGCCTGGATTGTATCAGGCATGGCGACAAGTGTGGCTGGGCTGTCAGGGAATGGGGAAAGTGCTGACCAATTCAGCTACGCGTAAGCTAGGCGCTATAGCCTCGGGACAATGCGGCGTTTCTCGTCCGCAACCATACCTGCCCGGGAGCAGGTAAAAACAAGCGGGAAATCCGCAGGGAGACAGCGATGGCAGTAACGAGGGCAGCCGGCGCGACCGGCAAGCTGATGCAATGTGTCCGTGCCGTGGGGCCTTGGCTGGCCGGCCTGTTGGTGGGCAGCCTGGCGGGGCTGGCGCTGGATGCGCTTGGGGCGGGACAGTGGCTGCCTGGCCCCGTGATCCACGCTCTGGGCGTGCTGCTGGGGATGGCGGTGTTCGCGCCTTTGCGCCAGCGCAGCCAGCCGCAGGGCAATCAACTGGTCGACCGGATCAGTGGCGAGATCGATCACATCATGATCGGGGCCGCCGAGACTTCCTTCTTCGTCGACACCATCAAGACCAAGCTCAGCAAGGATGTGGACGCGGCCAATCGCATCGCCGCCAGCGCCGAACAGAACGCGGCGACCACGCAGCAGATTGCCGCCAATGCCGAGCGCGCCTCCTCCATCGCCTCTGAAGTGCGCACCGAGAGCGTGAGCGGACGTTCCGAGGTGGACCGCGGCTTGCAGCAGATCGGCCAGGCCCGGACCGATGCCTTGTCGGCGTCGTCGATGATGGCGCAGTTGCAGGAGAAATCGCGCCGCATCCATGGCATCACCGAGGTGATCAGCGAGATCGCCGCGCGCACCAACCTGCTGGCGCTCAACGCCGCCATTGAAGCGGCCCGCGCTGGTGAGCAAGGGCGCGGATTTGCCGTGGTGGCGGGGGAAGTGCGCCAGTTGGCCCAGCGCACCAAGGAGGCCACCGATGATATCGGCACGATGGTGCGCGCCATTACCGAAGAGGCTGAACGGGCCGCCAGCGGCATGAATTCCCTCAGCAGCCGGGTGCTGGAAGCGGCCCAGAACGTGGAGAAGGTGCATGGGCTGTTGAACAGCATCGAGCGTTCGGCCAGCCAGTCCCAGGAGCAGATCGAGGAAATCGCGGTGGCGTCCCGCGAGCATGTGCAGACCACCCAGGAAATCGCCGACGCCATCACCGACATCCGCAACGGCATGCTGCAGACCGATACCGAATTGCCGCGCGTGGCGGCTTCGGCCATGCAGCTCTCGGAGCGCGCCGAGGCAGTCTTCGAGGCCATCGTCGAGGGCGGCGCACGCGGCGGCCACGATGACATCCGCATTGCCGCCGCCGACGCTGCGGCAGCGGTGGGCAAGCTGTTCGAGGAATCGATCCGGGCCGGGGTCATCACCGAGGCGGCGCTGTTCGACCGCCACTACAAGCCCATTCCCAACACCTCGCCGCAAAAGCATTCCAGTCAGTTCGACGCCTTCACCGACCGCGTGCTGCCAGCCATCCAGGAGGCGCTGCTGGAGCGCATGCCGCAACTGGCCTATGCCGGGGCGGTGGACAACAATGGCTATTTCCCCACCCACAACAAGAAATTCTCCCAGCCGCTCACCGGTAACTACGACGTGGACCTGGTCAACAACCGCACCAAGCGCATCTTCAGTGATCGCACCGGCAAGCGTTGCGGCTCCAATACCAAGCCCTTCCTGTTGCAAACTTATAAACGCGATACCGGCGAGGTGATGCACGACCTGTCGGTGCCTATTCATGTGCACGGCAAGCACTGGGGCGGCTTCCGGGTCGGTTACCGCTCCAGCCACGCGCCTGCGCCTGCGGTGGCGACGACGCCCGCGCCGGTCCCGTCGCCAGCGAAAGTATCGGTGAGAATTGCCAGGGGATGAGAGTCCCATGCACGGCTTGGGGAAATTGACTTGCCGCAATAGCGGGAGAAAACCATTTCATTTCCGAGGTTGATTTGCTTGACCCGGCTAGACGCCTGATAGATTATTCGACAAGGGGACGCCTGCCCATGCGGGGCGGCGAGTAACAGCAAGCGGCGCGCATTTCGAGCGCGTTGCGCCAGGGAAGGAAAGATAGTGAAGCCTACGGTGCCAAGCAAGGGCGAATCATCCGGCAAGGAATTCGATTTCAACAGCCGTGATTTCGAACGCGTGCGTGGCCTGATCTACCAGCGGGCCGGCATCGCGCTGGCCGACAGCAAGCAGGAAATGGTTTACAGCCGCCTGGCGCGCCGCCTGCGCGCCACCGGCATCACCTCCTTCCAGCAATACCTGGACATGCTCGAACGCACCCACGACTCCGAGGAGTGGGAAGCCTTCACCAACGCCCTGACGACCAACCTGACCTCGTTCTTCCGCGAGGCGCATCATTTCCCCATCCTGGCCGATTTCCTCAAGACCTTGAAGGAGCCGGCCACCATCTGGTGCTCGGCGGCCTCCACCGGGGAAGAGCCCTACACCATCGCCATGACGGCCTGTGAAGCCTATGGCTCGCTCACGCCCCCGGTACAGATCGTGGCCACCGACATCGATACCAATGTGCTGGCCACCGGTTCCAATGGCGTCTATCCGATGGAGCGCATCGAGAAGATGTCGCCGGAGCGGGTCAAGAAGTTTTTCCTGCGCGGCAAGGGCAGTCATGAGGGCTACGTGCGCGTGCGCCCGGAACTGCGCAAGCTGATCACCTTCAAGCAGCTCAACCTGCTGGCCGATGGCTGGCCATTGAGCGGGCAGTTCGACGTGATCTTCTGCCGCAACGTGATGATCTATTTCGATAAACCTACCCAGAGCAAGATCCTGTCCCGATTCGTGCCATTGATGAAGCCTCATGCCTTGCTGTTCGCCGGCCATTCGGAGAACTTCCTGTATGTCTCCGACGCCCTCAAGCTCAAGGGCAAGACGGTCTATGAACTCAACGCCACGCAGCGCGGCGCAAGGACCAAGCCATGAGCCAGGCCTCGGAGCAGATTGCCTCCAATCTCTACTACGACCGCACCTTCGACTGCGACGCTGCCAAGATCCTGCCGGGGGAGTATTACTTCACCACCAAGGACATGATGATCGTCACCGTGCTGGGCTCCTGTGTCTCGGCCTGTATCCGTGACCGCGTCTCCGGCATCGGCGGGATGAACCACTTCATGCTGCCCGATGGCGGCGGCGATGACGGCAGCCCCGTATCGGCCTCGGCGCGCTATGGCACCTATGCGATGGAAGTGCTGATCAACGACGTGCTCAAGTCCGGTGCGCGGCGCGAGAATCTGGAGGCCAAGGTCTTTGGCGGCGGCAACGTGCTGCGCGGGTTCTCGGCCATCAACGTGGGCGAGCGCAACGCCGAGTTCGTGCGCCGCTACCTGAAGGCGGAAAACATCCGCGTGGTGGCCGAGGATCTCAACGACATCTATCCGCGCAAGGTGTATTTCTTCCCCCGTACCGGCAAGGTGCTGGTGAAGAAGCTCAAGCAGATGCACAACAACACGCTGGTGGATCGTGAAAAAGCCTACGCCAGCAAGCTGGTCACCAAGCCAGTGGGCGGCGAGGTGGATCTGTTCTGAGGCAGTGGCGCAGGACGGGCAGGGGTTGCAGGCCTATACCGATATTTGAGTGATTGAGTGATGAAAATTAAAGTTCTTATCGTTGACGACTCGGCGCTGATCCGCAGCGTCATGCGCGAAATCATCGGCAGCCAGCCGGACATGGAAGTGGTCGGCGTAGCGCCGGACCCCATCATTGCGCGCGAGCTGATCAAGCAGACCAATCCCGACGTGCTCACGCTGGACGTGGAAATGCCGCGCATGGATGGCCTGGACTTCCTGGAAAAGCTGATGCGCCTGCGCCCCATGCCGGTGGTGATGGTGTCCTCGCTGACCGAGCGCGGTTCGGAAATCACCTTGCGCGCGCTGGAGCTGGGTGCGATCGACTTCGTCACCAAGCCCAAGATCTCCATCCAGAGCGGCATGCAGGAATACGCCGACATGATCGCCGACAAGATCCGCGCAGCCGCCAAGGCCCGCGTGCGCGCCCGTCCGGCGCGCAGCGCCGAGCAGGCCGCCGGGGGCGGTAGCGAAGCCTTGCCGCAGATCCGCAACCCCCTCACCAGTAGTGAAAAGCTGATCATCATCGGCGCCTCCACAGGCGGTACCGAAGCGATCAAGGAATTCCTCATCCGCATGCCATCGGATTGCCCCGGCATCCTGATCACCCAGCACATGCCCGAGGGCTTCACCCGTTCCTTCGCCCAGCGCCTGAACAACCTGTGCAAGATCTCGGTGGTGGAATCGGCCGGCAATGAACGGGTGCTGCCGGGTCACGCCTATATCGCGCCTGGCCATTCGCACCTGAAGCTGGTGCGCAGCGGCGCCAACTACATGACCCAGCTGGACCAGGGTCCGCCGGTGAACCGCCATCGTCCCTCGGTGGATGTGCTGTTCCAGTCGGCGGCGACCTGCGCCGGCAAGAACGCCGTGGGCGTGATCCTGACCGGCATGGGCAAGGATGGCGCGCAGGGCATGCTGGAAATGCGCAATGCCGGCGCCTACAATTTTGCCCAGGACGAGGCTTCCTGCGTGGTCTTCGGGATGCCGCGCGAAGCCATCGCCGTGGGTGCGGCCCACGAAGTGCTGGCCCTGCAGGCCATGCCGGGCCGGGTGCTGGCGTGGCTGGCGGAACACGGAAGCCGGGCGCTGCGGGTCTGAAACACGACTGCCGCGCGCATTGTGCTGCCTTTTTTGGATTTGCTGCACTACAATGCCGTGGCAACCGAGAGGGAAGCGAGCGCCAGGGCGCTTGCCCATAACAGGTGGCGGCTCAAGTTCGTATCCGGGCTTGCCGTTAACCAAGAATTCAATTGAATAGATGGAGTCTTAGCATGTCGGGTCCCAATACCAAGTTCTTAGTCGTCGATGATTTCTCGACCATGCGCCGCATCGTGCGCAACCTGCTCAAGGAATTGGGCTACACCAACGTCGATGAGGCTGAAGACGGCGTGCAGGCGCTGCAGAAGCTGCGCAGCGACCAGTTCGACTTCGTGGTCTCCGACTGGAACATGCCCAACATGGACGGCCTGACCATGCTGCAGGAAATCCGCAAGGATCCGGCGCTGTCCAAGCTGCCGGTGCTGATGGTGACGGCCGAAGCCAAGAAGGAAAACATCGTCGCCGCCGCCCAGGCCGGCGCCAACGGCTACGTGGTCAAGCCTTTCACCGCCGCCACGCTGGATGAAAAGCTGGGCAAGATCTTCGAGAAGATGGCAGCAGGTGGCTGACGTGGACAACGGCGTCAATCCCGTCCGCAACCCGGCGGCCGAAGGCGCCGGGGTCAGCGAAGAGGTGCTGGTCCGCATCGGGCACATGACCCGCAACCTGCACGACAGCCTGCGCGGCCTGGGTTTCGACCGCCTGCTTGAAAAGGCCGCCAGCGACATGCCGGATGCGCGCGACCGCCTCGAGTACGTGGCGCGCATGACCGAGCAGGCCGCCCAGCGTGTGCTCAACGCCACCGAGCTGGCCAGCCCCTTGCAGGATCGCATCAGCGAGGGCGCCACCGACCTCAAGGCGCAGTGGGACGCCGCCACCGCCGGCAGCTTCTCCGAGGCCCACTGCCGCGAACTGGCCGCCCGCACCTCCAGCTTCCTGGCCCAGGCCAGTGAAGACAGCAGCGTGACCAAGCAGCAACTGCTGGACATCATGATGGCCCAGGACTTCCAGGACCTGACCGGCCAGGTCATCAAGCGCGTGACCAAGCTGGCGCATGACCTGGAATCGCAACTGGTGCAACTGCTGGTGGACTATGCGCCATCGGAAGCCAAGCGCGAGGATACGGGCCTGCTCAACGGTCCGCAGATCGATCCGACCGGCAAGGACGTGATCGCCAACCAGGGGCAGGTCGATGACCTGCTGGAGAGCCTGGGTTTCTGAGTTCTCTGCCGGATGGGGTGTTGTTGTCAAGGCAATTCCCCATCCTTTGTTGTGCTGGCAACACATTCCTCCCTGATGATCCCGTTCCGAGACGACGCGTACTGCCACAGGCAGAGCCTTGCGTTTTTGCCTAGTCCGAAATGGGGGACCTTTCCGCCCTTATTCCCCTGATGCCCGCGCGGGCTGCTCGCCAATAATCCTACCCTATTGTTCGATAAATCCGTCCAGCGCACGCGACGCCGGGCGGGCAGCAGTTTAGCAGGGGGTGCGGCGCATGGCCGAAGACAGCGACATGGAGCGGACAGAACCCGCCACGGGCAAACGCATAGAGCGTGCCCGTGAGCAGGGTGATGTGCCGCGTTCGCGCGAACTGGCCACCTGTCTGGTGCTGCTGGTCGGCGGCAGTTGCGTCTGGATGTTCAGCGGCCCGGTGGTGACCAGCCTGGACCGCATCATGGTCGCCATGATGAGCCTGGAGCGGGCGGCCATCTATGACCCGGTGGTGCTGATGAACCTGATCAGCGCGCGCTGTCTGGATGTGGCCATCGCGGTCATTCCGCTGGCCTTCCTGATGACCCTGGCGGCCATGGCCGCGCCGCTGACGCTGGGCGGCTGGCTGTTCAACGTCAGTTCGCTGGCGCCCAAGTTCAGCAAGCTCAATCCGATCAGCGGATTTGCCAACATGTTTTCGGTCAATTCCCTGGTCGAGCTGGGCAAGGCCGTCCTCAAGACCCTGCTGGTGGGGACGGTGGCCTGGGTGACCATCCGCAGCCAGCTCGATGCGGTCATGGGACTGGGGGTGGAGTCGCTCAAGACGGCGGGCGCCCACGCGGCGCAATTGCTCTGGATCAGCTTCATCACCATGGTCAGCGCGCTGATCTTCATTGCCGTGCTGGATGTGCCTTACCAGCTCTGGAATTACGGCCGCAAGCTGCGCATGACGCGCGAAGAGGTCAAGCAGGAACACAAGGAATCCGAAGGTGACCCCCACATCAAGGGCAAGATCCGCGCGATGCAGCGCGCCATGGCCCGCCGCCGCATGATGGCCGAGGTGCCGACCGCCGATGTGGTGGTGACCAACCCGACCCACTATGCGGTCGCGCTGAAGTACAGCGAAGGCAAGATGGGCGCGCCCAAGGTGGTGGCCAAGGGCAGTGACGAGATCGCTGCCAAGATCCGCGAGCTGGCCCGCGAACATCGCGTGCCGCTGCTGGAAGCACCACCGCTGGCGCGCGCCCTGCATACCCATACCGAGATCGGCGACGAGATTCCCGAGGCCCTTTATACCGCCGTGGCCGAGGTGCTGGCCTATGTGTTCCAGCTGCGCACCTACGGCCAGTTCGGCGGTACGCGTCCGGTCGAACCGACCGGGCTGGAAGTGCCCAAGGAACTCGACCCGCTCACCGCGCCCAAGAAACCGCGCGGCTCACAGCGTAGAACCAGGCAGTAACGATGGCAACCAAACTCAATACCATGAAAATCCCGGCCTGGGTGCCGGTCAAGAACGCCAGGGCCATGGCGGCCCCCATCCTCATCGTCATGATGCTGGCGATGATGGTGCTGCCGCTGCCAGCCTTCATGCTGGACTTGCTGTTCAGCTTCAACATCTCGCTGTCGGTGATCGTGCTGATGACGGCGCTCTATACCGTCAAGCCGCTGGACTTCATCGCCTTCCCGGCGGTGCTGCTGGTCTCGACCATGTTGCGCCTGTCGCTCAACGTGGCCTCCACCCGTGTCGTGCTGACCGAAGGCCATACCGGCCCGGACGCCGCCGGCAAGGTGATCGAGGCCTTCGGTCACTTCCTCATTGGCGGCAACTACACGGTTGGTATCGTGGTGTTCGTGATCCTGACCATCATCAACTTCATGGTCGTGACCAAGGGTGCTGGCCGTATCGCCGAAGTGGGCGCGCGCTTCACCCTGGACGCCATGCCCGGCAAGCAGATGGCCATCGACGCCGACCTCAACGCCGGCTTGATCGGTGAGCCCGAAGCCCGCGCCCGCCGCAAGGAAGTGGCGCAGGAATCCGAGTTCTACGGCGCCATGGACGGTGCCTCCAAGTATGTGCGCGGCGACGCCGTGGCCGGCATCATCGTCACCGTCGTCAACATCGTCGGCGGCCTGGTGGTGGGCATGGTGCAGCACGATCTGGCCTTCGACGCCGCCCTGAAGAACTACACCTTGCTGGCCATCGGTGACGGCCTGGTGGCGCAGATTCCCTCGCTGATCATTTCCACCGCCGCCGGTGTGGTGGTCTCGCGTGTGGCCAACGACCAGGACGTGGGCGGCCAGCTGATCAATCAGCTCTTCGCCAAGCCGGAAGTGCTCTACATTACCGCTGTCATCATCGGCGGCATGGGCCTGATCCCTGGCATGCCGCACATTGCCTTCATCCTGCTGGCCGCCGCCATGGGCGGTGGCGCCTACGCCATCAGCAAGCGCGTCGAAAAGGCCAAGACCGAGGCCGCTGCCAGCCAGGCGCAGGCCGCCGCGGGCGGTGGCGCGGCCGCGGCGCCGCAGGAAAGCGAAGAGGCCACCTGGAACGACGTCATGCCGGTCGATACCCTCGGCCTGGAAGTGGGTTATCGTCTCATCCCGCTGGTGGACAAGGGGCAGGGCGGCGAGTTGCTCAAGCGCATCAAGGGCATCCGCAAGAAATTCGCCCAGGAAGTGGGCTTCCTCTCGCCGCCCATCCATATCCGCGACAATCTGGAATTGAAACCCTCGGCCTATCGCATTACTCTGAAGGGAGTGGAAGTCGGCAACGGCGAGGCCCATGCTGGTCAGTACCTGGCCATCAATCCCGGCATGGTGACCGGTCCCTTGCCGGGCATGATGACCACCGACCCGGCCTTCGGGCTGCCGGCGGTATGGATCGACAATGGTCTGCGCGAGCAAGCCTCTACCATGGGCTATACCGTGGTCGATGCCGGCACCGTGGTGGCCACGCACCTGAACCACCTGATCACCACCCATGCAGCAGAGCTGCTGGGACGCCAGGAGGTGCAGAGCCTGCTGGACCACCTGGCCAAGGATGCGCCCAAGCTGGTCGAGGACCTGGTGCCCAAGATGCTGCCGCTGGGCAGCCTGCAGAAGGTGTTGCAGAACCTGCTCATCGAAGGCGTGCATATCCGCGATATGCGCACCATCATCGAGACCCTGGCCGAGCACGCTGCGCGCATCCAGGATCCGACCGACCTTACCGCGATCGTGCGTATCGCGCTGGGCCGGGCGATCGTGCAGCAGATGTTCCCGGGCGAAAGCGAGTTGCCGGTCATGGCGCTCGATTCCAAGCTGGAGCGCCTGCTCATGCAAGCCCTGCAGGCCAGCGGCGAGTCCGGCGGCATCGAGCCGGGCCTGGCCGATTCGCTGGTGCAGCATACCGAGATCGCGGCGCAGCGCCAGGAACAGATGGGGTATTCGCCGGTGCTGTTGGTGGGCGCGCCCTTGCGTACGCTGCTGGCGCGCTTCTTGCGCCGGGCCATGCCACAGTTGCGCGTGCTGTCGCACGCTGAAGTACCCGAGTCGAAAACGATTAAAGTTACCAGCCTAGTTGGAGGGCAAGCATGAACGTCAAGAAATTTATCGCCAATTCTTCTCGCGAGGCCTGGCGCCAGGTCCGCGAGGCGCTTGGGCCGGATGCCGTCATTCTCTCCAACCGCAATATTCCTGACGGGGTGGAAATCCTGGCCATGGCCAATGAGGACATGACCACCCTGGTCGCGCCCACCGGTGCGCGCGACCCGTCCGGTCGTCCGCAGGCGGCCTCGCTGCAGCAGCAGTCGGGCTTGCCGCCGGCACAGCAGCCGCGCCGTCCGGCCTTGTTGTCGTCGCCGCCGGCGCAAGCCCGCCCGGCGCGGGAAGGCGCTCCCTTGCTGGACCAGCCGGGCAGCGAACGCAGCCAGGCACGCGCCGAGGCCGCCCCGGCAGCCGATGCCCGCGTCTGGCGCAGCCGCACCCGTGATAGCGGCAACGCTCAGCGTCGCGCCGCCGCACCAGCAGGCGCCCCGCAGGGGCAAGAACAGGAGCAGGACCGTCCGCGTTCGGCCCTGCCTGAATTCGATGGCAAGGACTATGACGAGATCCTCTCCGAGGTCATGAGCGAGATCCGTTCCATGCGCGGCGTGCTGGAAACCCAGCTGGCCGAGATATCCTGGGGTGGCACGCAAAAGCGTGAGCCGCTCAAGGGCATCGTCCTGAAGGAAATGCTGGCAGCCGGTTTCTCGGCAAGCCTGTCGCGTCTGATCACGGAAAACCTGCCGGCCAATTCCAAGTCCCAGGACATCATGTTCTGGGTCAAGTCGGTCCTGGCGCGCAACCTCAACACCCTGGCCAACGAAAACGAATTGCTGGAGAACGGCGGCGTCTTCGCCATGGTCGGCCCCACCGGTGTAGGCAAGACCACCACCACCGCCAAGCTGGCAGCGCGCTGCGTGATGCGCCACGGCTCCGGCAAGCTGGCCCTGATCACCACCGACGGCTACCGTATCGGCGGCTACGAACAGCTGCGCATCTACGGCAAGATCCTGGGCGTGATGGTGCACTCGGTCAAGGATGAGACCGACCTGCGCATTGCGCTGGAAGAACTCAAGGGCAAGCACACCGTATTGATCGACACCGCTGGCGTGGGCCAGCGCGACCAGATGGTGGCCGAGCAGGACGCCATGCTCACTGGCGCCGGCGTGGACATCAAGCGCCTGCTGTGCCTGAACGCCACCGCCACCGGCGGCACCTTGAACGAAGTGGTGCACGCCTATTCCAGCTCGGGCCTGGCTGGCTGCATCATCACCAAGCTCGACGAAGCTGCCACCATCGGCAATGTGCTGGACGTGGTGATCCGTCACAAGCTCAACCTGCACTATGTGGCCAACGGCCAGCGCGTGCCTGAAGACCTGCATGTGGCCAACAAGCTCTACCTGGCCGACCGCGCCTTCAAGCAAAAGCGCGAGACCGCGCCCTTCGAATTCCAGGAGGGTGAGTTACCCGGCGTGATCGGTCCCACCGCCATGTCGATGAATGACAAAGGTCTGCGCGAGGTGAGCTTTGGCTAGTTACGATGGCGACCAGGCCGCTGGACTGCGCCGGATGCTGGAGCGTCCGGTCCCCAGGCTGTTTACCTTCTTTTCCGTGCTAGCGGAAGAAGACAAGAGCGCCATGCTCATCAATCTGGCGGCTTCGCTGGCGCAGGCCAAGCACAGCGTGCTGGTCATCGATGGCGACGTGGCCACCACCGGGCTGCTTACCCGCATCGGCCTGCGCCATGACGTGGCCACGCTGCAGGAGGTGGCGCGCATGGAGCGCGCACCACGCGAAGCGACCCGCATGTTGCCGGAAGGTTTTTCGATGGCGCGCATTGCGCGACGCAGCGTGCCCTCTGCCAGTGACCCGCAGGCCGGCCAACTGGCGGAGATCTTCGATAGCCTCATCGAGCAGGCCGAGATCACCCTGGTCAATGGCGTGCTGTCGGCGGACCAGTCGCTGCCGGTGCCGACCATGGAGATGGGAGAGATCGTGATCCAGGTCTCGACCACGGCGTCCTCGATCAAGGCTGCCTATGTGCTGCTCAAGAGCCTGAGCGACCGCATCGGTCGTCGCCCGTTCAGCCTCATCGTCAATGATGCGACCGAAGCCGAGGCGCGCACCGTCTACGCCAACATGGCGCAGGCGGCCAGCCGCTACCTGGCGGCGCAGCTCAATTACCTGGGCGCCATCCCGGCCGACGACCATATCCGTCGCGCCACCGGGCAGGGGCGTGCGGTGATGGATGTGTTTCCGTTCGCGACGGCGGCGCTGGCTTTCCAGCGCCTGTCCAAGAAATTCACCGCGGCCGAATCGGCGCGCAGCACTTACGGGATGGCGACCGACGGTGCGAGTCTGGGAGTGTGACGTGCATGTATAACGTCAAGGGAAAAAAAGGCAAGAACGATTTGCTGGAGCAGCATGCGCCGCTGGTGAAGAAGCTGGCGCATCAGCTCAAGGCAAAGTTGCCTCCCAGCGTGGAGGTGGACGACCTCATCCAGGCCGGCATGATGGGCCTGCTCGACGCCGTCAACCGCTACGAGGAAACCCATGGCGCGCAGTTCGAGACCTATGCCGTGCAACGTATCCGCGGCGCCATGCTCGATGAGCTGCGCAGCAGCGACTGGCTGCCGCGCAGCATCCGCCAGAACGCCCGCAAGGTCGAAGAAGCCATGCAGACGCTGCTGCAGCAACTGGGCCGGCAGCCGAAGGAAGCCGAACTGGCGCAGCACATGCAGATCAGCCTGGAGGACTACCAGTCCCTGCTGAGTGAGTGTGGCGGCCATCAGTTGATCTACTACGAAGATTTCCATGACGACGATGGCGGCCACGAGCACTTCCTGGACCGTCACCAGACCTCGGACTCCGACGATCCTCTACAGAACCTGATCAATGGCGGCTTCCGCGAAGCAGTGGTGGATTCGATCAAGGCGCTGCCCGAGCGCGAGCAGATCCTGATGGCGCTGTATTACGAGCAGGAGATGAATCTCAAGGAAATCGGCGCCGTCATGGGCGTGTCCGAGTCGCGCGTCTGCCAGCTGCACAGCCAGGCCATTTCGCGCATGCGCTCCTATCTGCGCGAGCATTCCTGGAGCGGCGTGGCCTGATCCCATCGGCGGCCCTCCAGCATGAAAAAAGCCCGGCAATTTGCATTGCCGGGCTTTTGCTTTTCTGCTGAGGCAGGGAAGGGGGGGGCTTACACTACACCCAGCCTGCGGCCAGAGGCGCTGATACTGTTCTGGCCATCGGGGCCATAGAAATTGCCGGCGCCGGTCTTGCCTTGCAGGATGGTCAGGGCGCTCTGGTTGAGCGAGATCTTCTTGCCGATCAGCAGGCCGTTGACGCGGTTCAGTTCCTTGGCGTCCTGCGCCAGTTCGAACAGGGCGGCCCAGTGCTCACGGTCAGTCTCGCTGCCGTGCTCATTCATCCATTTCTGCATGCCGGCTTCGTCTTCGCTGTAGCCCAGCTGGCCCAGGAGAGCGTGGCGGTTGCCGGCCAGGGTGGCCATGTCGGCGACGATGGTGGCTTTTTCGGAGATCACCTCGGTTAGGCCTTCCGGCGTGGCGTCGGCCAGCAGCGCCTGTTCCTGGCGCAGTTTTTCGACCAGGCGCGACAAGGCCGCTTGTTCCTGTTGCAGTTGGCTAGCCGGGTTCATGCAGATCAATCCTGTACTGGGGGATCAGGCGCGACGGGCGTTGATCAGGGTCTTGACGGTGTCGATGAGGCCGTTGGCCACCTTGTCGGCGTCGATCTGGAAGGTGCCATTGGCGATGGCGGCCTTGATCTCGGCGACTTTCTTGGCATCGAAGCTGCCGCTGCTGCTGCTGACCTTGGTTTCCAGCGACTGGTAGGTCGCCGACAAGCGCACGCTGTCGGAAGCGGCAGAACTGGCGGCGTTGTTGCCGGCAGTCGCGCCCGCCTGGGCGTTGTTGCGAGGCTGGGCCTGGGTCTGCTCAGTGTTGAGCGCGGCGGATTTGAGGGCGTCGTTAACGTTCACGGCAGTATTCCTTGTAGGGTGGGGGCGCTTTGCACCCGCCTGTCGCATTGATTATCGACCATTTCCGCGCAAACTTTAACAGCCAGCGCATCTAATTGAGGGGTGTGAAGGATATTTCTTCACATTCTCTCATATGACGAGACCCGAGGAGGAATTGCCCTGTATCAATAGTTGATTTCCAGAATCCCGCCGGCCTTGGCAATCCCGCTGACCACCTGGCCTGCAGCGGTGCGCGCCTGCGTCATCTGGCCCTCGTTGGCATTGGACAGCGCGCGCGCTTCGGTGGAAATCTGGAAGCCGGGGCCATTGGAGACCACGCGCACTGACTGGCCCTGCTGTACCACCCGCTGGTTGCGGATGGCGTCCATACGCAGGGGCGTGCCGGCGCGCAGGGACATGCCGGCCACACGGCCGATGACCTGCGATTCTTCGGTGATCACGCCGGCTGGCAGGGCCGACATGTCGCCGCGCACCCGGCTGATGTCGCTGGCGCTGATGGTCTGGCCCTGGGCCAGCGGCACGGCGGCGATCAGGTAGTCCGAGATCACCTGGACATTGGCGCGCACGTAGATGGTCCACGGAGCAGGGGCGACGCACTTCACGCCCACCGAGGTGCGGCCCCACAGGCGCGCGCCATTCGGCATGAAGGCCTGGGGATCCAGGCAGGCCGGCAACATCATGCGCTGGTCGATGGGGTCGGTCTGGATGGTGATGCTGCCCGGCAGTCCGGCGGTCTGGGCCTTGAGGAATTGCTCGGCCGTCTGTTGCACGATCTGCAAGTCCTGGCGTTGCGGGGCAGTGGGATCGTTTTGCGCCGAGGCGGGGGACAAGGCCAGCAGTCCGCCAGCCAGCAAGGCCAAGGCGGCGCAGGCGTGACGCAATACGCGGAGAGGGTGTTTCATCTTGAGCAACTTGTCCCAAGGGGACATTGGCGAATCTTGGCAGCAATGTTACTTCGCGCGCGCGAGCTCAAAAGGGCAAACAGGGGAGGCTTTTCTCTCTTTATCGCCCCTTAGAGTCGCGGGTGGAAACGTATGATCAAGCCTACGTAATTCCATCATCGGCGTAGTGCGCGGACAGCGCGGGCGGCGCCGGGTTATCTGGAGGGCCTGATGGTCTCTAAGCTAGACGATTTCTTCCGCTTCAATGAGATGGCGATGAACCTGCGCGCCCAGCGTCAGCAGGTGCTGGCGTCCAACATTGCCAATGCGGATACCCCCAACTACAAGGCGCGCGACGTCAATTTCGCCGATGCGCTCAAGAACGCCCTCGACAACAAGGCCACTGCCATGCCGCCGCTGGAGCTGGCGCGCACTGCTGCGACCCATGTGCCCGGAACAGCGCCCGAGAATGGCCCGGGCAGCATCGGCGGCTCGCCCCTGCTGTATCGCACCGTGACCCAGGGCAGCGTGGACGGTAATACCGTTGACCTGGATGTGGAACGCAATGAATTCGTCGACAACGGCCTTCGCTACGAAGCCGGCGTCACTGCTGTGAACGGCCAGATCAAGGCCATGCTCAACGCCATCCAACCGGGCTGATAAACCATGTCTCTTTCCAATATCTTCAATGTCGCAGGGTCGGCCATGAGCGCGCAGTCGCAGCGTCTCAACGCCACTGCCAGCAACATCGCCAACGCCGACAGCGCCACCAGCCCTGACGGCACGCCCTACAAGGCCAAGCAGGTGGTGTTCCAGGCCATCCCGGTGGGCGGGGTCAAGGACAGCGGCGTCAAGGTGGCCGCGGTGGTGGAAGACCAGGCTCCTCCCAAGCTGGTCTACGACCCCAAGCATCCCATGGCTGATGGCAACGGCTACGTCGCCATGCCCAACGTCAACCCGGTCGAGGAAATGGTCAACATGATCTCGGCCTCGCGCGCTTACCAGACCAACGTGGAAACCATGAACACGGCCAAGGCCATGCTGGTCAAGACTCTTACTATCGGACAATAGGACCTGATCAATGGCTACCGTCTCCAATGACCTGCTCACCGCGATGAATGGCACGAGCAGCAGCTCGTCCACTTCCAATTCCTCGGGCCTGACCGACAACAGCCCGGATGCGATCCAGAACCGTTTCCTGACGCTGCTGATGGCGCAGATGAAGAACCAGGATCCGAACAATCCCATGGACAACTCGCAGCTGACCTCGCAGATGGCGCAGCTGTCCACCGTCTCGGGCATCAGCCAGCTCAATAGCACCCTGGCCACGCTGATGGGCAACCTCAATTCGTCCCAGGCGCTGTCCTCGGCCAACATGATCGGCCACAGCGTGCTGGCGCCGGGCAATAGTGTCCAGCTGACCTCCGAGACCACCAAGGACGCCAGCGGCAACGACGTCACCAAGCAGCACGCCGTGATGGGCGTGAACCTGGCCACCAACGCTTCCTCGGTCGTGGTCACGGTCAAGGATTCCACGGGCGCGGTCGTGCGCACCATGGACCTGGGTACGCAGGCTTCCGGCGTGGTGCCGGTGATCTGGGACGGCACCAACGACGCCGGCAGCAAGGCTGCCGATGGCAACTACACCTTCTCCGTCGCCGCCTCCAACAATGGCACCGCCGTGAACGCCACCGCGCTGGCATTCGGCACCGTGGCCAGCGTTTCGACCGCTGCGGACGGCATCAAGCTCAACGTCTCCAACATCGGCACCATCAAGCCGACTGACGTTGTGCAAATTCTTTAATCGTTACTACCGACAAATTTCGGGGCAAGGGGATATCTCATGGGTTTTCAACAAGGTCTGAGTGGACTGAACGGCGCTGCCAAGAGCCTGGACGTCATCGGTAATAACGTCGCCAACGCCAGCACGGTCGGCTTCAAGCAGTCGCAGGCGCAATTTGCCGACATGTACGCCAACTCGATGAACCGCTCCGGCAACTCGCCGGTCGGTATCGGTGTGAGCGTACCCGCCGTGGCCCAGCAGTTCACGCAAGGCAATATCAGTTCGTCCAACAATCCGCTGGATATCGCCATCAATGGCGACGGTTTCTTCCAGCTCTCGGCCTCGTTGACCAACAAGTCGCCCATGTATGGTCGCAATGGCCAGTTCCAGCTCGACAAGAGCGGCTACATCGTCAACCCCAGCATGAACGGCGCTTATCTGATGGGTTGGGCCGCCGGTGCACAGGGCGGTGATCCGGTGCCGCTGCAGATCGACACCTCGTCCATCCCGGCCACGCCGACGACCACCATCTCGACCAAGGTCAACCTGGACTCGCGCCTGTCGGTGCCGACCACCACACCGTTCAACGCCGCCGATCCGACCAGCTACAACAGCTCCACCGGCGTGGATCTGTATGACAGCCTGGGCAATCCCTACAGCATGCAGACCTATTATGTGAAGGCTGCGCCGACGGGTACGCCCCCGACCACCACCTGGACCGTCTACGCGAAGATCGACAACACCACCCTGAACAATGGCGCCACGCCTGCGGTGCCCGTGGCCCTGGGGACGATGACGTTCGACTCCACCGGTACGATGACCCAGATCAATGGCGCGGCCATCTCCCCCACCAACAACACCCTGACCATCTCCACGGCGCAACTGGCCACCGTGGCCAAGGCCGGTGGCGTGTTCGCCGCACCGATCAATATTTCCTACTCCGGCTCGACCCAGACCGGCTCGGCCTTCGTCAACCTGGCGCAGGTGCAGAACGGCATGCCGCCGGGTTCCCTGTCGAGCTTCTCGGTGGACAAGGATGGCAGCATCATCGGTTCCTACAGCAACCAGCAGACCAAGAACCTGGGCACCGTGGTGCTGGTGAACTTCGCCAACCCCAACGGCCTGCAGCCGCTGGGCAACAACCTCTACCAGGCCAGCAGTGCGGCAGGCAGCCCCCTGGTGGGCAAGCCCACCACCGGCACCTTCGGCACCCTGCAGGCGCGTGCGAAGGAAGACTCCAACGTCGACCTGACCGCCGAGCTGGTCAACATGATCGTGGCCCAGCGCGTCTACCAGGCCAACTCGCAGACCATCAAGGTGCAGGATACCGTGCTGCAGACGCTGGTCAGCCTGCGCTGATAAGGCGGGCAGGGCGCGTCCGGGGGCGCGCATCAAGTACCACGGTCGCCGGCCTTGCCGGCGGCCGGTTTCAATCGGTGGCGCCGCAGGCTGGCGTCACGCCAAAGGGGTTTTATGGATCGTCTGGTCTACACCGCCATGTCGGGCGCCAAGCATACGCTTGAGCAGCAAGCGACCGCCAGCAACAACCTGGCCAATGCTACGACGACGGGCTTTCGCGCCCAGTTGAATACCTTCCGCGCTGCGCCCGTGGTGGGCGATGGCTTGCCCACGCGTACCTTCGTAGTCGATTCGACCGCGGGCAACGATTTTTCGCAAGGGCCGATCCAGGATACTGGCCGTGCGCTGGATGTGGCCATCCAGGGCCGTGGCTGGATCGCCGTGCAGACCGCCGACGGCGGCGAAGCCTATACCCGCAACGGTAGTTTCAAGATCAACGAGAACGGCATCCTCCAGACCCAGTCCGGCCAGACCGTGCTGGGCGATGGCGGTCCGATCACGATCCCGCCCGACGCCACCGTGGCCATTGCCGCCGACGGTACGGTGTCGGCCATCCCGACCAACGGCATTCCCAATGCGGTCAACGTTTTGGGACGCATCAAGCTGGTCAACCCGGATGAAAAGAACATGAAGCGCGGTGATGACGGCCTGTTCCGCACCATCACCGGCGCGGCACAGCCAGACGCCAATGTGCGCCTGGCCAGCGGTGCGCTGGAAGGCAGCAACGTCAATGTGGTGGAGGCGATGGTCAACATGATCAATCTCTCGCGCCAGTTCGAAATGAACATGAAGATGATCCAGACCGCCGAAAGCGATGCGACCAAGGCGACCTCGATCCTGTCGCTGTCCTGATGCACCTGTAGCGTACGCGCTCAATACGGAGAAATAAATGATTCGTTCCCTGTGGATTTCCAAGACCGGCCTGGATGCGCAACAAACGCAACTGGACGTGATCTCCAACAACCTGGCCAACGTCAGCACCAACGGCTTCAAGCGTTCGCGCGCGGTCTTCGAAGACCTGCTCTACCAGACCGTGCGCCAGCCCGGCGCCCAGTCCTCGCAGCAGACGCAATTGCCCTCGGGCCTGCAGATCGGTACCGGCGTGCGTCCGGTGGCGACCGAGCGCATCTTCACCCAGGGCAACGTCAACCAGACCAACAATGACAAGGATCTGGCGATCCAGGGCAATGGCTTCTTCCAGATCCTGCTGCCTGACGGCACCACCGCCTATACCCGCGATGGCGCCTTCCAGACCGACAGCCAGGGCCAGCTGGTGACCTCCAGCGGCTACACCCTGCAGCCGCCGATCACCGTGCCCTTGAACACCACCAAGCTGACCGTGGGCCGTGACGGCGTGGTCTCCATCATGCAGGCTGGCTCGACCGCCACCACCCAGATCGGCACCATCCAGGTGGCCACCTTCATCAACCCGGCCGGCCTGGAAAGCCGCGGCGAAAACCTCTACATGGAGACCGCCGCCTCCGGTGCGCCCAACCCCAACAACCCCGGCACCAACGGCGCCGGTGCGCTGTGGCAGGGCTACGTGGAAACCTCCAACGTGAACGTGGTGGAAGAACTGGTCAACATGATCCAGACCCAGCGCGCCTACGAAATCAACAGCAAGGCCATCACCACCTCGGATCAGATGCTGGCCAAGCTGTCGCAGCTGTAAGCCGGGCAGGGTAGTTGGATTCATTGAACAAGGTAGTTGGCAGCACAAGCAAGGACGAGGCAGAGATGAAGAGCATGCTGAAATGGGTGACCCTCGCGGGAATATTGGCTGTGGCTGGTTGCACCACCGTGCCCGACAGCATCGTGGCGGGACCGAAGTCGGCGCGCCCGCAGCCTGCCTCCTATGCGCCGCCAACCTCGGGCGCGATCTTCCAGGGCGCGGTCTATCGTCCGCTGCTGGAAGACCGCCGTGCACGCCTGGTGGGCGACACCCTGACCATCGTGATCAATGAGAAGACCAGCGCCGGCAAGTCCGCCGCCAGTTCGGCCAGCAAGACGGGTGCGGTGAATTCGCCGGTGCCGACTTTTTTTGGCACCTCCATCAAGGAATTGACGGCCAACGGCAGTTCCTCGGCCAAGTTCGATGACAAGGGGGCGACCACCTCCAGCAATACCTTCACCGGTACCATCGGCGTGACCGTGGTGGAAGTGCTGCCCAATGGCAATCTGGTGGTGGCCGGCGAGAAACAGGTGGCGCTGGACAAAGGCGTGGAGTACGTGCGCTTCTCCGGCACCGTCAGTCCTGACAACATCCAGACCGGCAATACCGTGTCTTCTACCCTGGTGGCCGACGCCAAGGTCGAATACCGTACCAATACCCGCGTGGACATGGCTGACTTCATGTCCTCGCTGGGACGTTTCTTCTTCAGTATTTCTCCTTTCTGATGTGGAGTAGTGTGATGACCCGGAAAGGATTGTTTCCGATGCAATGGACCCGGATAGGCCGCAAGCTGCTGGGTGCGGCTGGTGTCGCCGCGCTGGCCCTGGCCGCTGCCATGCCGGCGCAGGCTGAACGGCTCAAGGACCTGGCCAGTATCCAGGGCGTGCGGCAGAACCAGTTGGTGGGCTATGGCCTGGTAGTGGGCCTGGACGGCAGTGGTGACCAGACCACCCAGACCCCCTTCACCGTGCAAAGCGTCATCAGCATGCTGCAGCAGCTGGGCGTGAATGTGCCCACCGGCACCAGCAGCAACATGCAGCTCAAGAACGTGGCGGCGGCCATGGTGACGGCCAACCTGCCGGCCTTCGCCCAGCCGGGCCAGTTGATCGACGTGACCGTGTCCTCCATCGGCAATGCCAAGAGCATCCGTGGCGGCACCTTGCTGATGGCGCCCTTGAAGGGTGCGGACGGCCAGATCTATGCGATCGCCCAGGGCAACATCGTGGTCGGCGGCGCGGGTGGATCGGCGGCGGGTAGCAGCACCGTCATCAACCAGCTGTCGGCCGGCCGCATCTCGGGCGGAGCAACGGTGGAACGCGCCGTTCCCAGTTCGCTGGGCAGCAGCGACATGATCGTGCTGGAATTGAATGACAACGATTTTTCTACCGCCAGCCGGGTGGTGGACGCCCTCAACAAGCGCTTCGGCAACGAGACCGCCGTGGCGCAGGATGGCCGCGTCATCCGTGTGCGCGCGCCGATCTCCAGTGGCGACCGCGTGGCCTTTTTGGGTGCGCTGGAAAACGTCGATGTGACGCCGGGCAAGCTGGCCGCCAAGGTCATCCTCAATGCGCGCACTGGTTCGGTGGTGATGAACCAGAGCGTCATGCTGGATACCTGCGCAGTCTCGCACGGCAACCTTTCGGTGGTGATCCAGGCCGACAACGCCGTGAGCCAGCCCAATGCCCTGGCCGGTGGCCAGACGGCGGGTGTGCAGAATGCCCAGATCTCGATCAACAAGGAGCCGGGCAAGGTGATGCTGTTGAAGGGCGGTGCTTCGTTGGCCGAGGTGGTCAAGGCGCTCAACGCCATCGGCGCTACGCCCCAGGACCTGCTGGCGATCCTGCAGGCCATGAAGGCAGCCGGTTCGCTGCGGGCTGAACTCGAAGTGATCTGATGTAACAGGACGGACCCGGCAGACCGGCCCAGGCGGCAAGGGTGGCCGGGGCGGCTGCGATCCAACAACAAACGCTCTCATCCAAGGTATTCCATGCTCAACAAGATCAACCCATCCAATCCGACCGAAAGTCTGGCCGTCGATGCGAATGGGCTGAACGGCCTGCGCGAGGCGGCCAAGCAGAACTCGCCGGAATCCATCAAGGGCGCGGCCAAGCAGTTCGAGGCCTTGTTCTTGAACATGATGATGAAGAGCATGCGTGACGCCACGCCGCAGAATGGCCCCTTCGACAACGAGCAGACCAAGATGTTTACGTCCATGCTGGACCAGCAGCTCAGCCAGACCCTGGCCCAGCGCGGGGTCGGCCTGGCCGATGTCCTGACGCGCCAGCTCTCGGCGTCGCTGCCCAAGAAGCTGCCCGACGCGCAGGAGCTCGATGGCCAGACACCGGGCGGCGATGAAGGCTTGCCCATGGGCATCCCGCTGGTCAAGGACATGAGCGAGGCCGACCGGGCCAAGTTCATCCAGAGCTTCGCCAGCCAGCAGGCCGCCGAGAACACCGACCAGGATGGCCGCAACGGCAAGCAGCGCCGCAGCACCAACAAGCCGGCCCACGTGGAAGCCTTCCAGAACCGTCTGCAGGCCGATGCCGAGATCGCCAGCAAGATGACCGGCATCCCGGCCAAGTTCATGCTGGCCCAGGCGGCACTGGAAACCGGTTGGGGCAAGAAGGAAATCATCACCCGCGATGGTCGCTCGGCGCACAACCTGTTCGGCATCAAGGCCACCGGCAACTGGACCGGCAAGGTGGTCGAGGCCACCACCATCGAATACATCAACGGCAAGCCGCAGAAGCGCGTGGAGAAATTCCGCGCCTATGATTCCTATGCGGACGCCTTCAAGGATTACGCCAACTTGCTGCGCAGCAATCCGCGCTACGAGAAGGTGCTGGCCAGCGCCCAGGATGCCCATGGCTTCGCCTACGGCCTGCAGCGCGCCGGCTATGCCACCGACCCGCACTACGCCGAGAAGCTCTCGCGCATCATCCGCCAGTCGCTGTCGGCCTGAGCGCTGGCGCTGCGGCGGTCTAGGCCAGCTCATCGGTACTGGACGGAAACAATTTCGGCCAGTGTCGTCTAAAGTTTTGGCCAATGCTGCCGTTGACTTGGTTATTCCGCTAAAAGCTTTCAGGGACGACAACCTAGCATGGCAACTAATATCTTCAGTATCGGGCAAAGCGCGTTGCAGGCGGCCATGGCGGCCCAGGCCACCACCAGCCATAACATCTCCAACGGCAAGACGCCCGGCTACAATCGCCAGGAAGTCGTGCAAAGCTCGGCAGGCGGTATCAACTATGGCTACGGCTTCGTCGGCCAGGGTACCCAGGTCAACGAGATCAAGCGCGTCTACAACGACTTCCTGAACAAGCAGGCGCTGGCCTCGCAGACCTCGGCCAGCTCGCTGGATTCGTACTATTCCGAGATCTCGCAGATCAACAACATGGTGGCCGACACCAAGGCCGGCCTGTCGCCGGCGCTGCAGGATTTCTTCAGCGCGGTGCAGAACCTGGCCTCCAACCCCAACACCCAGGCGTCGCGCCAGTCGGTGCTGTCGCAGGCCTCCACGCTGGTGGCGCGCATCTCCAGCATCAACGACCAGCTCTCCTCGAGCAGCGCCAGCGTCAACAGCCAGATCACCTCGACCGTCACGTCGATCAATTCCTTCGCGCAGCAGATCTCCCAGCTCAACCAGGCCATCGTCAAGGCCATCGGCACCGGTGGCGGCCAGCCGCCCAACGATCTGCTGGACCAGCGCGACCAGGTCATCTCCCAGCTCAACAAGCTGGTCAAGATCACCACCGTGCCGCAGGATACCGGTTCGGTGAGCGTGTTCATCGGCACCGGCCAGTCGCTGGTGGCGGGTGACAACGTCACCCAGATGGTGGTGACCAATTCGCCCACCGATGTCTCACGTCTGCAGATCGGCCAGGCCATTCCCGGTGGCGGCACCTCGACCATCCCCGACAGCTTCTTCTATGATGGCGGTAGCCTCGGCGGCCTGCTCAAGTATCGTTCCGAAACCCTGGACCCGACCCAGAACGCGCTGGGCCGTATCGCCATCGCCATGGGCACGGCGTTCAACCAGCAGCAGAAGCTGGGCCTGGACCAGAACGGCAACCAGGGCACGGCGCTGTTCAATGTCAGCTCGCCCAACCTGATCGGTTACCCGGGCAACACCGGCACGACCAACCTGACCACCACCATCACGGATCCGTCGGCACTGACCACCAGCGACTACACGCTGAGCTACGACGGCACCAACTACACCTTTACCCGTCTGTCCGACAACACCAAGACCATCAAGGCGCCCGGCGCCTTCCCGGTCACGCTGGACGGGGTGACCTATTCCAATGGTGCGGCCGCGCCGGGTCCGTTTGCGCCCACCATGGCCGCTGGCAATACCTACAAGATCCAGCCGACCGCCAATGGCGCGGCGGGCTTCTCGCTGGCGCTGAACAATACCCAGCTGCTGGCCACGGCCGCTCCGATCGCCACCTCGATCAACGCGACCAACAACGTCAACGCCAGCATGCCGGCCAGCAACACCGGCAACGCCATCATCTCCAACACCTCGCTGGATTCCAGCCAATATCAGCAGGGCTCATCGGTGTCCTTCACTGCCGCCCTGGACGCCTCGACGCCGCCCAAGATGCAGTTGTCGGCAGCCTGGACAGGCGCCGCGCCGGTTCCCGGGGTGACGGTGAACTACGCCGATGGCACCACCGCCAGCGTGACTGGCGCAACGCCCTTCGACTACAAGTCGGGCATGACCATCACCAGCGGTGGCGTGACCTACGCCCTGACCGGTTCGCCCGCCGCCGGCGACAAGTTCAACTTCGCACCGGTCTCCGCCAACAAGGGGACGGCCACCATCAGCACCGGTTCGGTCACCCCGGCTTACCTGACCACCACGACGCCGCTGACCAAGCCAACCACGCTGACCTACAACAGCACGGCCGCGCCGCCGGTATTCAACATCTCGCCTGCAGTGCCCGCTGGCGGCGGCACCATCACCCACAAGGATGGCACCACCACCACCATCGCCGGTGGCGCGACCACGCTGTCCTACACGGCAGGCGATAGCTACGAGATCAGCGGCGTGCAGTTCGCCATTTCCGGCCAGCCCGGCAATGGCGACCAGTTCACCATCGCGGCCAATACCAATGCCGCCTCGGACAACCGCAATGCCCTGGCCATGGGCAAGCTGCAGACGGCCAACACCATCAACGGCACCAGCTTCCAGGGTTCGTATTCCCAGCTGGTGGCCACCATCGGCAACAAGACCAACGAGATCAACGTCACCAACACCGCTGAAAAGGCGCGCCTGACCGCGATCCAGAATCAGCAGCAGTCCGAGTCCGGGGTCAACCAGGACGAAGAACTGGCCCATATGATCCAGAACCAGCAGCAGTACCAGGCCGCCGCCAAGATCATCCAGGCGGCCAGCGACATGATCAACGTGCTGTTGTCGTTGGGCAGTTAAACTGATTAGAGGAAGAAGACCATGCGTATTAGCACCCAGATGATCTATCAGTCGAGCAACAACGACCTGACCAGCATGCAGAGCCAGTTCCTGAAGCTGTCGCAGCAGGTGACTGCACAGCAGCGGGTGCTGCTGCCTTCGGATGACCCGGTGGCTGCCGCCCGCGCCCTGGATATGCAGCAGACTGCGGACCTGAACGAGCAGTACAAGACCAATCGCCAGAACGCCAACAGCGCCTTGTCCAGCGTGCAAGGCAACCTGGAGAGCATGACCAACATGCTGACCAAGTTGAAATCCAACGTGATCACCGCGGGCAATGCCTCGTATTCGAATGCCGAGCGCATCAACATGGCCTCCGAGATCAAGGGCAACCTGGCTGAAGTGCTGGGTTACGCCAATGCCCAGGACGGCCAGGGCAACTACCTTTTCGCCGGGTTCAAGAGCACCACCCAGCCGTTCACCCTCGATGGCACGGGCGGCGTGGTCTACAACGGCGACCAGGGCGCCATGAGCCTGCAGGTCGATTCGACCCGCGTGATGGATATCAGCGCTTCCGGCCAAGCCATCTTCCAGGGCAATGGCCAGGATATCTTCAAGACCATGAACAACTTCATCAACGTCTTGTCGGTACCCGTGACCGAGGCTGCCAACAAGGCTGATGAGACTGCCGCCAACAACTTCGTCTATCCGGCCGGTTCCGGCCTCACGCCGATTGCCGCCTACAAGACCTCGCTGGCGCAGTTGAATGCGTTGAGCCCCACCGATCCGACCTACCAGGCGGTCTTTACGGCCACGGCAGCGCTCAAGCTGCAGTCTGACGCCGCCGACGCCGCACGCACCCCGGTGGTGGGCAGCCAGGCCGCGCTGACCCGTAATCTGGCTTCGTTCAATACCCAGATCGACTCGCTCTTGAGCAATGTCACCACCGCCAAGGCCTCCATCGGTGCGCGTCAGAACGAGCTGGACAATCTGGATGCGGCAGGTGAGGTCAACAAGGAAAACTACACCCAGACCATCAACAACCTGCTGGGCCGCAACCCGTCCGATGTCAACCAGCTCATCAGCGACTACACGCTGACCCAGACCTATCTGTCGGCGGCGCAGAAGGTGTTCGTCACCACCAGCGGTCTGAGCTTGCTGAACTATCTGAAGTAAGTCAGCCCGACCGGTCCTTCAGGATCGTGGCGAACAGTCAAAAAAGGCGAACCCTCGGGTTCGCCTTTTTGCTTGAGGCCTGCTTCGCTCGCCGCACTCACGGCGCACTGATGGCCGCTGGCACGCTGGCGTCTCCGCCTAACGCCTGGTACAGCGTCATCTGGTTCTTCAACTGATTCAGGCGCACCTGGGCCAGCGAGATTTCAGCGGTGCGCCGCTTGTCCTGCTGGTCCAGCCAGAGCTGCAAGGTGGCCGAGCCGGCCCGGTAGCGCACTTCCAGCAAGCGTTCGGCGGCCTGCGCGGCGTCCAGGTTGCGCACCAGCAGCGCTTGCTGGCGGGCGTACTGCTGGCGCGCCGACAGGGCGTTCTCGACCTCGCTGAAGGCGGTGTAGAGACCCTTGCGGAAGTTGAGCACCGCGGTATCGAAGTCGGCCTGGGAGATGCCGACCTTGAACTTCATCTCGCTGTGCTGCAGGAAGGGCAGCGTCAGCGCGCCGCCCAGCGTGGCCACGGGATTCTGTACCAGGCGCAGCAGGGCGTCGCTGCTGGTGCCGAGCGTGCCGGTCAGGCTCAGTTGCGGATAATAATTCAGGCGCGCCTGGTCCACGCCCGCCAGGGCGCTGCGGATGCGCAATTCAAGCGCACGCAGGTCGGGCCGCCGCCCCAGCAGTTCGGCCGGCACGCCAGCGGCCAGCACGGGCAGCGCTTGTTCCGGCAGCCGTGCCGGCAGGGCGATGGCCTTGCCGGGCGGCTGGTCGAACAGGATGGCCAGGGCATTGTCGTTCTCCACCCGTTGCTGCACCAGTTCGGTATAGCTCGACTGCTGGCTGTAGAGATTCTGCTGCGCCGACAGCACTTCCACCGACGACACCGCTCCTGCCTGGTATTGGGTGCGCACCAGTTCCAGGGTCTTTTCTGCATAGGCGATGCTCTGCTCGGCCGTTGCCACGCGCTGGTTCAGGTAGGCCCCGGTCCAGTAGAGATTGGCGGTAGTGCCGATGAGTGTGAGCGCTGTGCTCTGGCGATCCTGCTCGGTGGCCAGGGCTTCCCAGCGACTGAGGTCGGAGGCGGCTGCCAGGCGGCCCCACAGATCCACTTCATAACTGAGTTTGACCGAGCTCTGGCTGGCGCGCGTGCTGATGCGGTCGCCATCGAGCTGCTTGCTGCTGCTCGCTCCCAGGCTGGCGCTGAGCGCTGGCACGAAAGCGTCATCGGCCAGGCCAGCCTGCGCCTGGGCGCGCCTGAGCTTGATGGCCGCCAGGGCCAGGTCATTGTTCTTGCGCAGGGCTTCATCGATGAGTGCGGTCAGCGTGGCGTCGCCAAAGCCTTGCCACCAGCGCTGCACATCCGCTTCGGGCTGGCTGCCGCGCTGCTGCCAGCTGGCGGGCGTCTGCGTGGACACGGGTGTGTAGGCGCTGCGGGTGAGCGGGCTGCAGGCCCCCAGCAGCGTGAGCGCGAGCAGCAGCGAGAGACGGAATGGGACGGGCAGGGACATGGGCAGTGATTTCATTCGCGGGCCAGGGCGTCGACCGGATTCAAGCGCGCCGCGTTGCGCGCCGGCAGGAAGCCAAAGACTACGCCGATCAGGGTTGAGCAGGCGAAGGCGCTGACGATGGACGCCGTGGAGTAGATCATGCGGAAGCTGCTGACGAAATGCGAGAACAGGGCGCCGAAGGACAGCGCCAGCAACACGCCCAGCAGGCCACCAGCCAGGCAGACCAGCACGGCTTCGATCAGGAACTGTTGCATGATGTCGCTCTGGCGCGCTCCCACGGCCATGCGCACACCGATCTCGCGGGTGCGTTCGGTCACCGAGACCAGCATGATGTTCATCACGCCGATGCCGCCCACCACCAGCGAGATCAGGGCGATCATCGACACCAGCAAGGTCAGCGTGGCGGTGGCTTTCTCGACCGTCTGGCGGATGCTGTCGGTGTTGAAGAGGTAGAAATCCTTGGTGCGATGGCGCAACGTCATCAGCTCGACGATGCCTTGCTCGGCCGCGGCGCTGGGCACCTGATCATTCACGCGCACGGTGATGCCGCTGAGGTGGCGCTGGCCGATCACGCGGCTCATGGCGGTGGTGTAGGGGACCCAGACATTGAGGGCATTGTTGTTGCCAAAGCCGTTCTCGCGCTTTTGCGTCACACCGATGATGCGGCAGGGGACGCTGCCCAGGAAGATCACTTCGCCCAGGGCGTTGCCGCCGTCGGGGAAGAGCTTCTTGTAGCTGTTGGCATCGATCACCACTTCCTGGGCGTAGCGGCGGATGCCCTCGGTATCGAAGCTCTTGCCTTGCGCCATCTTCAGGCCGCGCACCCGGAAGTATTGTTCGCCCACGCCGTTGATGGTGGCGGTCACGGAGATGTTGCCGTACCGGGCCGAGGATGACGTGGCCACGCTGGGCGTGACGCTGTCCACGAAGTTCTGCTCGGCCAGCGCCGCAGCGTCGGCGGGCGTGAGGGTGCGGATGGAGGCCGACTTCATGTCGCCGAAATCGGCGCCCGGAAAGATGTCGATGGTATTGGTGCCCATCGCGCTGATGTCGGCCAGGATCTGCTCGCGCGAGCCGCTGCCCAGGGCTACCACCGAGACCACCGAGGCGATCCCGATGATGATGCCCAGCATGGTCAGGAAGCTGCGCAGGCGGTGCGCATTCATGGCCAGGAGCGACATGCGCAGCGCTTCCTTGAAGCGGTCCAGCCAGGCGCGCCAGGGACGGGCCTGGCGGCCTTGCCGGGCAGAGGCGCCGGTATTGTTGCTGGCCGTGGTAGCGAGGGCAGGGACCGTCTCCTCGTTGCGGCGGTCGGCGATGATGACGCCGTCCTTGATCTCGATGATGCGCTGGGCGTGGCTGGCCACCTGCATGTCGTGCGTGACGATGATGATGGTGTGGCCCTCGGCATGCAGTTCCTTGAGGATCTTGATGACTTCCTGCCCGCTGTGGCTGTCCAGCGCACCGGTGGGCTCGTCGGCCAGGATGACGTCGCCGCCGTTCATCAGCGCGCGCGCAATCGAGACGCGCTGCTGCTGCCCACCTGATAATTGCCCGGGCTTGTGATGGCTGCGCTCGGCCAGCCCTAGCCGGGCCAGCAGTTCCCCGGCGCGCTGGCGGCGCTGCAGCGGCTCCAGGCCGGCGTAGACCGAGGGGACTTCGACGTTGGCGGTGGCGTCCAGGTCCGACAGCAGATGATAGCGCTGGAAGATGAAGCCGAAATGCTCGCGCCGCAACTGCGCCAGTTCATCCGCATCGAGCTTGCCGGTCTCGCGGCCAGCGACGAGATAGCTGCCGGCGCTGGGCTTGTCCAGGCAGCCCAGGATGTTCATCAGCGTGGACTTGCCCGAACCGGACGCGCCGACGATGGCCACCAGTTCGCCGGCATGGATGTCCAGGTTGACGTCATTGAGGACGGTGATCTTCTCATCGCCAGCCGGAAAGTCGCGCCGCAGGCCACGCAGCTGTAACAGGGGAGTGCGCATGGCCGGCCTTACATGTGCGGCGGCGGGCCGTCATGCGCGCTGCTGCTGGCGGCGGCGCCGGGCAGGACGGTGCCGGTGACCACGCGTTCACCGGCCTTGACGCCCTCGACGATCTGTACCAGGGCATTGGTGTTGATGCCTATCCTGACTTTGCGCTCATGCGCCTGGCCCTGATCGTCCAGCACGCGCACGGTGTAGCTGCCATCGGCGGCTTTGGCGCCCAGCGCGGTGGAAGGCAGCACCAGCGCATTGCTGGCTTCGGACAGCACGATATTGACCTGCGTGGTCATGGAGATGCGCAGCTTGCCATCGGGATTGGGGACATCCAGCAGGCCGTTGTAGTAGATCGCCGTGGAGCTGGCGCTACTGCTGCTGGTGATGGATGTCGTGCTGCTGGAAGTATCGTCCTGGAGGATGGAGTCCGGCGCCGGCTCGATGGCGCGCAGCGTGGTGCGGTAGCGGTGGTCAGGATCGCCCAGGATGGTGAAGAAGACCGGCTGGCCGGGCTTGACGCGGACCACGTCGGCTTCGGAGATCTGCGCCTTGATGGTCACCGTATCCATGCGCGCCACCTTGATGATGGTGGGGGTGCTCTGGTTGGCGTTCACGGTCTGGCCTTCCTGCGCCACGATGGCCACCACCTGGCCCTCGATGGGCGAGCTGATGCGGGTGTAGCCCAGGTTCAGGCGGGCGGTATCGACCTTGATGGCGCCATCCTTGATCTGCGCCTGCAGGGCGGCAATGTCGGCCTGGGTGGTGTTGAGGGTGGCTTCGGCGCTTTCGAAATTCTCGCGCGAGCTGGCGTCGCCGGCCAGCATCATCTTCTGGCGCGCGTAGGCCAGTTGCGCCTGTTTCAGGCTGGCTTCCTTGGCGCGCAACTGGGCTTGCAGGTTCTGCAGCGAGAACTCCGCGCTGGCCAGGGCATTGGCCTGGGTCAGCGAATCGATCTCGGCCACCAGCTGTCCCTTCTTGACCTGGTCGCCCAGCGCCACCTTGAGCGACTTGATCTGGCCCGATACCTGGGCGCCCACGCTGACCTGCTTGTAGGCCTTGACGGTGCCGCTGGCCAGCACCACGTCCTGGATGTCGGCCACGCGGGCGGTGGCGCTGAGGTAGGTGGGCGGCGCTGGCGGGGTCAGTACACTGCGGATGATCCAGGCCGCGATGAGCAGCACGAGCAGGGCCAGGAAGATGAATTTGGGACGACGTAGCTGGGCAAGTTTCATGCGCAAAAAAGACCTGCAGCGGCCTGGGAAAGATCAGGCGCTAGTGTGAACGGAGAATGACGGCAAGATCGTCAGATCAGGTAAATGTCGCCTCGGTTAGCGGCGGCGCCCTGGCCTCAAGGCTTGGGTAGCGCGTTGACCGGCGGCACGCTGCCCAGCAGGCGCACCATCTCCACGCCATCGGAGAGCAGCTTCTGGACCGGCGTGAGCATATAGGGCAGGGTGATGCCGATCAAGATGAAACCCGCCAACATGGTAATCGAAAAACCGATACCGAACAGGTTCAGCTGCGGCGCGGCGCGCGTGAGCACGCCCAGCGCGAAGTTGGTGATCAACAGGGCAATGAGCAGCGGCAGCGACAATTGCAGGCCCATGCTGAAGATCTTGGCGCCCCACAGCACCAGTTGATGGAAGCCCTCGGTGGTGATGGGCTGGCCGGTGATGGGCAGGGTGTGGAAGCTCTCGGCCATCACCTGCAGCAGGATCAGGTGGCCGTTCAGGTTCAGGAACACCATCGTGGCCAGCAAGGAGAAGACCTGGCTGATGACGGCGGTACGACCCTGGGTCTGGGGATCGAAGAAGGCGGCGAAGGACAGGCCCATGGTGGTGCTGGTGAATTCACCGGCCGCTTCCACGGCGGCAAAGACGATGCGCATGGCAAAGCCCATGGACAGTCCGATGAGCAACTGCTGCAAGAGGATCATGATGCCCGTCATCGAGGTGGGCTCGATGGCTGGCGGGATCGGGACGTCGGGCGCGATCACCGCGCCGATGGCCACGCCCAGCAAGACCTTCACCAGCATCGGGACGCTGGCGCTGCCAAACGGGGGCGCAATGGCCATGAGGCCCAGGATGCGCGTGGTCGGCCAGATGAACATGGCGACCCAGACATAGAGTTGCTGGCTGGAGAAGGTAAGCATGCATCGGAGGCCGCAAGCTGCGCTGCGGCCACGGACCTACTACTGGACCATGGCGGGAATGCCGCTGAACATGGTGTGCATGTAATCCACGATCACCGTCAGAATCCATGGACCGGCCACGATCATGGCCAGGAACACGCCCAGCAGCTTGGGAATGAAGGCCAGGGTCTGTTCGTTGATCTGGGTGGCGGCCTGGAAGATGCTCACCAGCAGGCCAATGAGCAGGGCCGTGAGCAGCATCGGCGCGGCGATCAGGAGGGTGATTTCCATGGCCTGGCGGCCCATGGTCATGACGCTTTCTGGAGTCATCAGGCTCTTCCTTGTCCTAGGCTAGTAAAAACTCTGGGCCAGCGACCCGATGAGCAGCTGCCAGCCGTCCACCAGCACGAACAGCATCAGCTTGAAGGGCAGCGACACCAGCGCTGGCGACATCATCATCATGCCCATGGACATGAGGATACTGGCCACCACCATGTCGATGATGAGGAAGGGCAGGAAGATGGCAAAGCCGATCTGGAACGCCGTCTTCAGTTCGCTGGTGACGAAGGCTGGCACCAGGAGGCGTAGCGGCACGTCTTCCGGGCCCTGCAGGGCGGGACCGCGCGAGAGCTTCACATACAGCGCCAGGTCCGACTCGCGGGTCTGCTTGAGCATGAATTCCTTGAGCGGCTGCGCGCCCTTGTCGAGCGCTTCCATCATCTGGATCTTGTTTTCCGCGAAGGGCTGGTAGGCGTCGGTATAGATGCGGTCGAACACCGGGCTCATGACGAAGAAGGTCAGGAACAGCGACAGCCCCACCAGCACCTGCGTGGGCGGGGTCGACTGGGTGCCCAGCGCCTGGCGCAGCAGCGAGAGCACGATGACGATGCGGGTGAAGCAGGTCATCATCAGCAAGGCCGCCGGCAGGAAGGACAGCGAGGTGAGCAACAGCATCGTCTGGATCGGCAGCGAATAGTTCGTGCCGCCGCCCGGAGCGGGCATGCTGTTGAGTGCGGGAATACCCTGCTGGGCCGAGGCTGCCAAGGGCAGGCACAGCAGCGCCAGCCAGCAGTAACGGTTGCGCAGCAGCGCAGCAGCCTTGCGGGCCGCAGTGGAGACGATGCCTTGCGGCTTAGGAAGTGCTGCCATCTTGACCCGGGCGCTCGCCGTTGCCGGCTGCGCCATTACGTTTATCCATGGTGTGCTTGAGCCAGGTGGCGAAGGCCGGCGCATGGCCGGTAGCGCCCGCCTGTGCGGCGGCAAGCGTCTGGCGCGGCATGGTGGCCAGCGCATTGACCCGGCCAGGCGCGACCCCGACCACGATCCATTGCTCACCCACCTCGATGACCATCACCCGCTCGCGGGTGCCCACGCTCACGCCGCCCACCACCTTGGCCGCGGCGTTGCCGGCCAGGCCCTGGTTGAGGCCGAAGCGCTTGAACAGCCACGCCACCGCCGCCAGCACGGCCAGCACGACGGTCAGGCCGAGCAGCATGGTGAAGACGCTGCCGCCGGAAGACGGCAGGGCCGCGCCAGCGCTCTGCGCCGCCGCAGCCGCCGAATTCGCGGTGGCATGGGCGGCAGCAGCGGGGGTGCTCAGGGTGTTGGCTGCCGTGTTGGCGGCAGCGCCGTTGTCGGCCCAGGCAGCACTGCTGCCGAGCATGGCGCCGCCCAGAAAGAGCAGGGCGGACACAAGGCCCGCCCGGCACTGTTGCAGGCTGCGCGAAAGAGAGGCTGCCACCGGATGATTCATCAACGACCGACCATCCCGTTCAGCGGTTGAGCTTGCGGATGCGTTCGGCCGGCGTGATGATGTCGGTGAGACGGATACCGAACTTGTCGTTGACCACCACCACTTCGCCCTGGGCGATCAGGCAGCCGTTGACCAGCACGTCCATCGGTTCACCGGCCATGCCGTCCAGTTCCACCACCGAGCCCTGCGCCAGTTGCAGCAGGTTCTTGATGGCGATCTTGGTGCGTCCCAGTTCCACGGTCAGCTGGACCGGGATATCGAGGATGAAGTCGATGTCGTTGGGGGTATTGGTCTTGATATCGTCCGCGGAGAGATCCTTGAAGACCGTGGCCATCGCGGGTGCCGCGCTGATGCCTTTCTCGTCTTCCATCTCGCCTTTTTTCTGCGCCTCTTCAGCCTGCGTCTGCTCGGCCATGGCCGCGCCCCACGGATCGTCTTCCGCTGCGCCTGCGCCTGCTACGTTCTCATCAGCCATTACTAATCTCCTTGAAAGCTTTCCGGTGTTTCTTGATGGGTGATGGACAGCAGTTTTTCAACGCGCAAGGCGTATTGGCCATTGGATTGGCCATAGCTGCATTCCATCACCGGCACGCCGTCAACCTGTGCCTCGACGGTCGTATTGGTCTGCAGCGGAATGACGTCGCCCACCTGCATGTGCAGCAGGTCGGTGAAGTTGACCCGGGCGGTGCCGAAATTGACGATCAGTTCGACCTCGGCGGTCTGGATCTGCTGCTTCATCAGGCGGATCCAGCGCTTGTCGACTTCCAGCGCCTCACCCTGCATGCTGCTGGTGAGGCGGTCACGCACCGGCTCGATCATCGAGTAGGGCGTGCAGATATGGATTTCGCCCGACACCGGCCCCAGCTCGACGGTGAAGGTGGTCGAGACCACCACTTCGTTGGGCGTGGCGATGTTGGCGAACTGGGTATTCATTTCCGAGCGGATGAATTCGAATTCGATCGGATAGATCGGTTCCCACGACTTGGCGTAGGTTTCGAAGGTGATCTCCAGCACGCGCATGATGATGCGCTGCTCGGTGGGCGTGAATTCGCGGCCTTCGATGCGGGTGTGGAAGCGGCCATCGCCGCCGAACATGTTGTCCACCAGCATGAAGACGAACTGTGGGTCGAACACCACCAGCCCGATACCGCGGAAGGGCTTGATGTGGACCAGGTTCAGGTTGGTGGGCACCACCAGGTTGCGGATGAACTCGCTGTACTTGGACACCTTCACCGGCCCGACCGAGATCTCGGCGGTACGGTGGATGAAGTTGAACAAGCCGATGCGGAACAGGCGTGCAAAGCGCTCGTTGATGATTTCGAGCGTGGGCATGCGCCCGCGCACGATGCGTTCCTGCGTAGCCAGGTTGTAGGTACGTACCGTACCAGGAGCTTCTTCGACGACTTTTTCTTCGTCTTCATCTCCCGTCACGCCCTTCAAAAGGGCATCGACTTCTTCCTGTGATAGAAAATGCTCGGCCATGGTCGACGATCTCTGACTTCGATGCGGTGTTACTGCTGTTGGATCACGAACGAGGTGTAGAACACGTCGGTGATCTGCGGTCCCTTGCCCTTGCCCGAGAACGGTTCGCCCAGTTGGTCGATGATCTCGTCGGTCAGGCGGCGCTTGCCTTCGCTGGTGAGCAGTTCCGAGGCCTTCTTGCTGGAGAGCACCATGAGCAGGCGGCTGCGCACCTGCGGCATGTACAGCTTGAGCGCTTCGGCAGTCTGGCCGTCCGGCACCTGCAGGGTCATCGCCACTTGCAGGTATTGGTCACCGCTTTCCTGCTGCAAGTTCACCACGAAGGGCTCGATCACCACGAAGGTCGGGGCCTTGGCCTCGGCCTTTTCTTCGGCATGATCCTCACCCTTCTTGCCCTTGCCGCCCATCATGAAGAAGGCTGCCGCACCACCGATGACCAGCACCAGCACTGCGCCGACGATGATGAAGAGCATCTTCTTGCTCGATTTTGCCGGTGCTGCATCTGCTTCAGCTCCCTTGGCCGGGGCTTTTCCTTTTGTTGCCATCTACTATTCCTTTCAGTTCGTCAGCGCGTGGTATGCGGATATCTGCTTAACGGCAAAGTTTTCTTATTGTTGAGTCCTGCGCGGACGATATTGCATTGCGTGGCCTTGCATCAGGGCGTCGATCTTCCCCTGCGCTCAGGCGAAGGTATCGACCAGGCCCAGGCCGCTGGTGGTCGTTGCGGTGGCCGCGCCGGTGATGGCGATCTCGCCGTCCTGTTCCTGGCCGGCACCGCCGGCGCCAGAAGAGCTACGCGCCTGCTGCTGGCCGCCGTTGGCGCCTTGCTGCTGGTTGGGCATGCCGGTGTTGACGGTGGCCTGGCCCAGCTGGATGCCGGCCTGGTCCATCATTTCACGCAGCTTGGGCATGGCCGCTTCCAGGGCTTGCTTGACTTCCGGTTGGGCGGTGATGAAGGTGGCGTCGGCCTGCTGGTTGTGCACGTTCAGCACCACCTGCATCGGTCCCAGGTCGGGCGGGTTCAGCGTCAACGAAGCGCTCTGGATGCCGCCAGTGGCCATCCAGGTGATCTTGTTGCCCACGGCCTGGTCCCAGCCGGCGCTGCCCACATTGGGCTGGATCTTGTCGGTGTAGGTGGTGCCGAAGACGGCCTGCGTCTGGTTGGCCGCCAGCGCCTGCTGCATGGCGGGCATGACCACCGGGGTCGGCGTGGCCTGGGGCAGCTCCTGCTTGGCCGTCGCGACGGTCTCGGTGGTGGCTTTGCCATACTGGGCGCGGTTGGCCAGGGTGCTGGCGTCTTCCTTGGACAGCGCCTGGGCTTTTTCGCTGCCCAGATCGACGGCCGGCTTCTCGCCCTTGGCGGCATGGGCGTCGGTGGGATTGGCTTCGGCTGCATTGGCCTTGCGCGCCAGGTCGGCGGCAGCACCGTCCTGCTTGCCCTTGTTGGCGGCCAGGCTGCTCTGCAGGCCGGCCAGGTCGATCTTGCCATCCTTGCCGTCGCCTGCCAGGGCTTGCTGCTCATCGGCCAGCGACAGGCTGGCGCCGCCGCGCTTGGCCTGGGCCAGCAGGTCGGCGTCGGTATGTTCGCTCTTGCCGTCCGTCACCGGTTTGACGGCGTTCTGGGCAATATTGGCCACCAGGGCCAGCAGTTCTGCCGAGGCCTGGGTGGCGGTGTCGTCGCTATCCTTGTCCTCGTCTTTGGCGCTGTCCTGTTTCTGCTCGCTGCCATTGGCCGCGCTGGCCTTGGCGCTGCTGGCGCTCTGGGTCGGCTGGCTGGGCGCGGCGGGCTGCTGCTCCTGGGCGGCCTGGGGCTTGTCCTGGGACGGGTTCTGCTGGTTGCGGGTGCTGACCTGGCTGTTGAGGACCTGGTTGAAAGGCACATCGGCGCTGAAGCTGTCGGCCGGATTGGCGGAGCGCGCGCCGGTAGCGGCTTGCGAGCCGGTGATCACATTCAACAGCGGCAGGGAAGTGTTCATGATGGTGGCCTGTCGGTAACTTGCGGGTACGTGCTGTCTGGTCGGGCGTCAACGCTTGTAGAACGTGATGCGCGATGCGTGTTCATCCATGGACTTCTGGTCGCGCTTGTTCTGCTTCTGCATTTCCTTGTCCCGCGCGCGCGTGGCCAGCGTGTCATAGGACATGCGCTTGCGCTCGCACGCTTGCCAGGCCGCACGCGCTTCTGCGACGCGCTGCTGGCTGCTTCTGACCACATCTTCCTGGCCGGCAATGGCGTTGTCGATCTTTTCGATGAACAACTGGAAATTGCGGTAGCTCAGGGCGGTGAGGCCATTGCTCAGGGTTTCCTGGAAACGCGCGGCGTAATCGTCGCGGTACTGCTGCAGGATGCCCAGCTTCTGCTGTGCTTCCTCACTCACGCGCACGGCCCGACCGAGACGCTTGGTTGCTTCGTCGGTCTCTTTGGTCGCCAATTCGATCAGCGTGTCGAGTGCGGAGGGAGTCGCCATGATTGCACTGATTATATTTTTGGCCGCTTGCGCTCAATCACCCGAATAGAGCGGTAAGTTGCCTCAAGCTCTCTGATACATCGGCTTGCTCATGGATGCCCTGTTGCAAAAAAGCTTCCATTCTTGGCAATAAGGCAATGGCCTCGTCCAGGATGGGGTCGCTGCCGGCAGCGTAGGCGCCCACGCTGATGAGGTCGCGGTTACGCTGGAAGCGTGAGTACAACTGCTTCAGATGGCGCGAGCTGCGCTGATGTTCGGCGTCGGTGATGCTGTGCATGGCGCGGCTGATGGACTGCTCGATGTCGATGGCCGGATAGTGGCCGGCCTCGGCAAGCTGGCGGTTGAGCACGATATGGCCGTCCAGGATGGCGCGGGCGGCGTCAGCAATGGGGTCCTGCTGGTCATCGCCCTCGGTGAGCACGGTGTAGAAGGCGGTGATGGAGCCGCCGCCTTCGTCGCCATTGCCGGCGCGTTCCACCAGCGCTGGCAGCTTGGCGAACACCGAAGGCGGGTAGCCCTTGGTGGCAGGCGGCTCACCGATGGCCAGGGCGATCTCGCGCTGCGCCATGGCGTAGCGGGTCAGTGAATCCATGATGAGCAGCACGTCCTTGCCCTGATCGCGGAAATACTCGGCAATGGAGGTGCAATAGGCCGCTCCCTGCAGGCGCATCAGCGGCGGGGTATCGGCCGGGGCGGCCACGACCACGGAGCGGGCCAGGCCCTCGGCGCCGAGGATCTGTTCGATGAATTCCTTGACTTCGCGGCCGCGCTCGCCGATCAGGCCGACCACGATCACGTCGGCGCTGGTGTAGCGCGCCATCATCCCCAGCAGCACGCTCTTGCCCACGCCGGACCCGGCAAACAGGCCCATGCGTTGGCCGCGGCCAACGGTGAGCATGGAATTGATGGCGCGAATGCCGGTATCGAGGATGTCGCGGATGGGTGCGCGGCCCAGCGGGTTGGCCGCGCGCACGGCCAGGGGCGCAGAGCGTTCGGTATGCAGCGGCCCGAGGTTGTCCAGCGGGCGGCCAGCGCCGTCGAGCACGCGACCCAGCAATTCCTCGCCCACGGGCAGGCGGCGGCTGTGCTCATCGGCGCGGCGCGGGGTGAAGCTGATGGGGCCGGTGCGCGGCGGCGGGCGGACCGGTTCGACCGGATAGACCCGGGTGCCGGGAACGATGCCTTCGACATCGCTTTGCGGCATCAGGAAGAGGCGATCATCCTGGAAACCGACCACTTCTGCCTCGATCATGGTGCCATTGGGCAGGGGGACGTTGCAGGGGCTGCCTACCGGCAGCTTCAGGCCGACCGCTTCCATCACCAGGCCCGCCACGCGGGTGATGCGGCCAGCGGTCATGGTGGGCTCGGCCATGGCGACCAGGCTGCGACAGTTGTGCAGGTAGGCTTGCCACAGGCTGCTATGGGATGGCATCGGGGAGTTCATGCGGGTCTCCCGTTCAGGTCGGTATCACTTGAAAGACATCATTCCAGCCAGTCGAGCTGCTTGGACAGCGACTCGCCCAGGCGCTTCCAGCGCGTCGCGGTGGTGGCGTCGATCTGGTTGGTGCGGGTTTCGACCTGGCAGCCGCCGCGATCGAGCAGGGCGTCTTCCTCGATCTTCCAGCCTTGCTGGGTCAGTTCTTCGCCCAGGTGCTTGCGCACCAGGGCGGCGTCTTCGGGATGCAGCCTCAGGCTGGCCGGCAGCTGCAGCACGGGCAGGGCCTGGATGGCCGCGCTCACGGTGGGCAGCACCAGCTCAGGCCGCGCCTTGAGCGCGGTCTTGAGCATGGACTTGGCCAGGTCCAGCGCCAGGTCCAGCAGCTCGGGGGCCATCTTTTCACTGCATTGCGAGACTTCGGTGCTGAAATTGACGGCAATCTGGCGGAAGTGCTGGATGACTTCGTTGATTTCCTGCTGACCCTGCTGCAGCCCAGCCATGTAGCCTTCCGAACGGCCTGCCTGCAGGCCGTGTTCGCGGCCTTCGGCAAAGCCTTCCTGGCGGGCGGCCTCGCGGATGGCGTCGAGTTGCTCGGCCGTCAGTTGCGGCACCGGTGGCGGTTCTTCGAGGAATTCTTCCTCTTCCGGCAGCGGTTCCGGCTCCGGTTCGGGCTCGTCGTGGAAGGACGCCAGCTCCCAGCGCTGGTAGGGCGTCATTTCTTCCTTGGGAATGATCTTTGCACGCATGGCTTCTTTGACTCCTCAGGCCGGCATGCCGACAGCAGACTGCATCAGGCGCATCAGATGAACGCGTCCTCGCCCTTGGCGCCCAGCACGATCTGGCCTTCGTCGGCCAGGCGGCGCACGATCTGCAGGATGGCTTTCTGCTGCGCATCCACTTCGGACAGTCGCACCGGTCCCTTGGACTCCAGGTCTTCCTTCATCATCTCGGCCGCACGCTGCGACATGTTGGCGAAGATCTTGTCGCGCAGGCCTTGCGAGGCGCCCTTCAGGGCCACGATCAGCGACTCGGACTGGACTTCGCGCAGCAGCAGCTGGATGCCGCGGCCGTCGATATCGATGATGTTCTCGAAGACGAACATCTCGTCCATGATCTTCTGCGCCATGTCCTCGTCGTAGGAGCGCAGGTTGTTCATGACCGAGGTCTCGTTCTCGCCGGACATGAAGTTCAGGATCTCGGCTGCGGTACGGATACCGCCCATCTGTTGCTTCTTCAGGCTTTCGTTGCCGGTCAGCAGCTTGGTCAGCACATCATTGAGTTCACGCAACGCGGCCGGCTGCACACCGTCCAGGGTTGCAATACGAAGGATGACGTCGTTGCGCAAACGTTCCGTGAAATTGTTGATGATGCCGCAGGCATGGTCGCGCTCCAGGTGCACCAGGATGGTGGCAATGATCTGCGGGTGCTCGTTGCGGATGAGTTCGGCCACCGACTGCGCGTCCATCCACTTGAGGCTTTCGATGCCGGAAGCATCGCGCCCGCCCAGGATGCGGTTGAGCAGGGAAGTGGCCTTGTCGTCGCCCAGCGCCTTGGTCAGGACGCTGCGGATGTATTCGTCCGAATCCAGACCCAGCGAAGAAGCCTGGCCGGTCTCGGCGACGAAGGCTTCCAGCACTTCATTGATTTCTTCGAAGCTCACGTTGCGCAGGGCCGACATGGCCGCACCCAGCTTCTGGACCTCTTTCGGGCCCAGGTATTTCATCACTTCGGCGGCCTCATCCTCGCCCAGGGCGAGCATGAGGATGGCACCTTTCTGAACGCCGTCGTTACTCATTGTTCACCCATGACTTGATGATGCTTGCCACCAGTTTCGGATCATTCTTGGCCCACTGCTTGGCGGTTTCGAGGTTGGCCTTGTACTGGGCGCGTTCGTCGACTTCGGATTCGCCGGAGAGGTTGACGATGGCGTCCGGATCGTCCGGATCGAAGCCGGCGGCAACTGCTGCGGCAGCGGCGGCGGCTTCGGCCTCGGCCTTTTCCTTGGCCAGGCGTTCGCGTTCTTCGCGGCCGGACAGCTTCCAGACGATAGGGCGCAGGACGCGGAAGTACAGGAACAGCAGGACAGCGGCCACCAGCACGTACTTGCCGATCTCCTTGGCCAGGTCGATCATGCCAGGCTGCTTCCACAGCGGCACTTCCGGCTCCATGTCGGTGCTGAACTGGGTATTGACCACGTTGAGCGAGTCGCCGCGATCCTTGTTGTAACCCATCGCTTCCTTGACCAGGTCGGTGATCTGGTTGCGCTCGGCCTCGGTCAGCGGACGCATCACGATCTTGCCGGTATTGTCCATGGTGCGCTTGTAGTTCACCACCACGGCCACCGTCAGGCGACGCACGCCGCCCATCGGTTGCTGGGTATAGCGCACGGTCTTGTCGACCTCGTAGTTGATGGTCTCGTCCTTGCGCGAGTTGCCCGTGGCAGTCGGGGTCGGCAGGGCGCCATTGGGGGTGGCCGCGCCAGTCTGGTTGGCCGCACCGTTGGCCACTGCCGGATTGACGATGGGCGCCGTCGCCGGAGCCGGAGGCTGGTTCGACAGCGCGCCCGGCACACCCGAGGTGCCGTTGGAGGCGCTGTTGGCTTCGCTGCTCTGCTTGCTGCGAACGGCGGCGCTATCCTTGGTCTGGTTGGGCTTGTAGGCTTCCGACGCCTGCTCAGAACGGGAGAAATCGACGTCCGCCGTGGCTTCGGCGCGCACATTGCCGTTGCCGACGATGGGCGCGATGATGGATTCGACGCGCTTGACGATGTCCTGCTGCATGTCCTGGACATACTTCAGCTGGGTCGGATCGAGCGTATTCGGTTGGGCTTGCTTGGTGGTGTCGGAGAGCAGGTTGCCGTTCTGGTCAACGATGGTGACCGCCTTGGGCGAGAGTTCCGGCACGCTGCTGGCCACCAGGTGGACAATTGCGCTGACCTGCTGCGGGTCGAGGTAGCGGCCCGGATACAGGCTCAGGACGACCGAGGCGGTCGGCTTCTGCTGGTCGCGCACGAACACCGAAGCCTTGGGCAAGGCCAGGTGGACGCGGGCGGTCTGGACGGACGCCAGGGAGCCCACGGAGCGCGCCAGCTCGCCTTCCAGGGCGCGCTGGAAATTGACCTGTTCCAGGAACTGGGAAATGCCCAGCTTCTGGTTCTCCATCAGCTCGAAGCCGACGTTGCCGCCCTTGGGCAGGCCCTGCGCCGCCAGTTTCAGGCGGGCGTCATGCACCATGTTCTCGGGCACCAGGATGGCCGTGCCGCCATCGGAATACTTGTAGGGCACGTTCATCTGCTGCAGCGACGCCACGATGGCGCCGCCGTCGCGGTCATTGAAATTGGAGAAGAGGACGCGGTACTCGACCTTCTGGCTCCACAGCCAGATGCCGGCCATCACCGCCAGGGTGGCGGCGGCGGCGATGATGAGCAGGATGCGCTTGCCCTGCGGCGAGCGGGCGTAACCCATCATGCCGTTCTGGGCAGGCTGAGATCCGGGCATGGCCTCGTTAGTGCCGAGCTCGCCCGTATTGTTGGTGTCGCCGGTCATTGTGCCATCGGCTGCTACCGCCATGATTTCCCCTCTGGCGACCCCTTGATTGCCAGCTTGATAAAGACTTGGTCCACTGCTTACCTTTGTGAGGTTTTTTGCTCAGTGTGGATTGTCCGTTCGTGGCGGGAATTTGATCGCCCGAACAGAATGGCAAATTCCCCGCTTATCGGTTCGATTTGTCAATGCAATGATGTTAATGTGCTCGTGTACAAGGCCGCAGTGCGTGTCAGCATGTGGCAGGAATGCAAAAGATCAAACCAAGAGGTGGGAAATGGCGATCGAAAGTGTGATTGATACCAGCAAGATCGAAGCGATGGTGGCCCAGCTGAAAGCTGCCGCTGCACGCGCCCAGGGCGTGTCGGAACCGGCCCAGATCGGCCTGAAGGTCGAGAAGGCCGCGCCGCGCGTGGACTTTTCGGAGGTGCTCAAGGGCGCCATCGACCAGGTCAATGATTCGCAGCAGAAGGCTTCCAAGATGTCGCAGGCTTTCGCCATGGGCGATGATAATGTGAACTTGTCCGATGTGATGATTGCGTCGCAGAAGGCCAGCATTTCCTTCCAGACCAGCATTCAGGTGCGCAACAAGCTGGTGTCGGCTTACCGTGACATCATGACGATGCAGGTGTGAGATATCGGCTGTTTCCCGGCGTCTGCAGGGCAGGCGCCGGGTGGCAGGGCAAAAAAACACCCCAGCAGCCGGTGGTCCGGTTGCTGGGGTGTTTTTTTGCGATCTCCGGTCTTGGCGGGCTTACATCATCCCCGAGGCCTTGGCGTTCTGCTCGCGTTCCAGCTTGGTGATGAAGCGCTGGATCGCGGCCAGGACGGTGCGCGGGATATCGATGAACTGGCAGCCGAAACGGTTGACGATCTTGCCATTGGTCATCTTGAATTCCTTGCAGTCACGTACCTGCAGCTTGACTGAGACCAGGGTGTTGTCGCCCAGCTCCAGTTGGCAGTCTTCATAGATCACGCCGGGCGTGGTGGAGAGCAGCTTCTTTTCATCGGTGATGCCCACGCCGCCGGCGCTGATGTTGTTGAGCATCGTGACCACGGTGACAAACGAGCCATCCGACTGGGTGATGCGGAAAGTACAGCGCAGCGGCTTGGCAATGGGCGTGGGGATGCGGAAGAACTCGCGTCGCTGCAGGCGCACCAGGCTTTCCGGGATGTCGACCTGCAGCGCAGGGCGGCCCTGGTATTCGATCTGGCGCGCACCCTCGACGGCGAAGGTGATGCGGATGCTGTTGTAGATCGCCTCGAAGTCGATCTGCTTGCTGGAGACGATGCTCTCATTGAGCATCGCACTGGGCGCGGCGTCCAGGGTGATCGCATCTTCATCTGCATCGACCTCCAGGATGGAGGTGATCACTGACTCGGAGCCGCCCTTGATCATCAGGCTCAGCAGCTGATTCTTTTCCATCATGCTGGTGAGCAGGGAAATGATCTCCCTCCGGGAGCGGACCCGGTAAGGACTGTCGTCGTCGATCTCGTCTTGGTTGGCCATCTGTGCGTCGATACGTCTGAATTCAGCGAGTGGGATCGCTTTCCCCTGGGGAATTATTGGAATAATTTAGTCCCGTATCATACATCACCGATGAATTTAATTGCATATTTTCAATACGATATAGCCAGGCTAGCAACTCGGCGACGGTGCGGTACAGGGCAGGGGGGATCTGCTGGTCCAGTTCCACCTGCATCAGCAGGGAAACGAGTTCCTTGGATTCGTGAACATAGACGCCGCTTTCGCGGGCGCGCGCGATGATGGCCTCGGCCACCAGGCCGCGGCCCTTGGCCACGACCTGGGGTGCTGCCTGACTGGCGTTATAGGCCAGCGCGACGGCATTCTGCAGGGGAATGTTAGGTTTCTCCATGGCTTTGCTTGACGATCAGGGAATCCAGCGACGTTCCGGCCGCTGCCATGGCGTCGGCAAAGAGGCTGCTGTTGCCGCGCAGGGCGGCGGCGGTGCTTTCATTGTCGGCCTTGACCTGGACGTGGATCTGCTGGCCGATCAGGCGGATCGACGCCGACACACCGCCCAGGTGCGCGAAGTCGAAGCGCACCACGCTGTGCCAACTGGGCGGCGCTTCATCGTCCGCCTGCGCGTTGGACTCTTGCTGGCCATGTTCCTGGCTGATTTCCCAGTCCATCTTCTGGCCCGGCCACACTTCGCCGTGCCACAGCACGCGTTGCTGCTCCAGTGCATTGAGCTGGAGGTTGATGATCTGGCCAAGCTGGTTCTGGGCTGGATCGTTCTGGCTCAGCAGATTGATTTCGCCGCCATGTTTGGCCGCCACCTGGGCCTGGGGTTCGCGTAGCAATTCCTCGGCCGGACGCTGGCCGGCGGCCCAGGCCGAGACATGGGATTCGTAGAACACGCCGCTGTAGGCGATGGCGTCCTTGAGCGCCCCGGCCATCTGCTCCGGCGGCAGTCCGGCGCGAGGCAGCAGCGGAGCGGGGGCGCTGACGTGGTCGGCCATGTCGCCCTGCTGGGAGGCGTGCAAGAGGCTGTCGATGAGTCTGGCTGCGTTGCTCAGGGTCGTGGTGGTGCTGGCGGGCGCGCCGGTCTGTCCCGGGCGTGCGCCCTTGGCCTGGGCATCGGCGGCGATGTCCTCGTTCTGGGCGATCTGGCCGGCGCCGGCGTCATCCCGGGTGACGAATTGCAGGGACTTGAGGTCTTTCTGCATGGCGCGCCCGGCATTGCTGAGGGCCACCGAGGCGCTTTCTTCGTCGGGACGGATGCTGCCTTCGTTGACCGAGAAGGTCGGGCGAGGATCCTTGGACACCAGGGTCAGCACCAGCGCATCACCGACCTTGGCATTGTTGGGCAGCACCATGCGCGCTGCCGTATTGGCGATGCGCACCAGGAAGGTGCCGTCACTGAAGTTGGAGAGGATGCGCCCTGACATCTGCTGGCCCACTGCAATCTGGGCCAGGCGGCTGAAGGCTTCCTGCCGGGTGTCGGCGACCGAGACGACGGCCGTGGCGGGTTCCACGGCGTTGACGGGATGGACGGCGCTGGCGATGTCGGCCCGCGGCAACATGGTCAACTACCCATGCCGTAGGTATTGAGCAGCTTCTGTTCGGTCTGGTTGCTTTGGATGAGGGCAGACAGCTTGCGCAATCCCGGTTCGGTCAGGTTGCGGATGTCGCGGTCGTCTTCCAGGATCTTCTTGATGATGTCGACCTTGCGGCTGCGCAGCTCATCGGACAGCGAGATGCTCTCCTCGCAATTGCGCAGGTTGCTGATGTGCTTGCCGCACTGGGTCTCCAGCGTGGCCAACAGTTCCCAGTCGGCAGCGCGGGCGGCTGCCAGCATTTCATCAGTCAATCGGGAGATCGACTCGTAGATGGCGATGACCTCGTCACCATTCATGTCAGTCAAGCCTTTGCGAAGCTGGGTTGGGAAAATGCAGCGGTCGGGGCAGGAGCAGCCTGCATCGAGGCCGGCTGGCCATTGGGGCCGATCTGTTCCCAGGCCGAGCGGATGTCTTCGAGCAGGCTGTGCACTTCATCCAGGATGGCGGGATTGTTGGTGGCGTTGGCCTCGAACAGGCGGCGGCTCATGTACTCGTACAGCGAATCCAGGTTGAGCGCCAGTTCACCGCCGACTTCCTTGTTCAGGCTGGCGCGCAGGCCGTTGTCCACGATCAGGATGGCCTTGGTGATCGATTCACCCTTGTCCTTGATGTTGCCTTCGGCCATGTACTTCTTGCCCAGCGCGATAGCCACCAGGGCGCCATCGAACAGCATGGTGATGAGCTTGTGCGGGCTGGCGGCGAGGACGCCGGTTTCCACCCCGATATTGGCGTAGGCGTTGGCCCCGCGTTTCATGGTTCCGAACATGACTTTCTCCTATGTTCGCGGATTCAGCTCAACCGCTGCTCTTGGCCAGGTTGGCCAGTTGCTGGGTCAGGTAGCTCTGGGTCGACTGCATGCTGGAGAGCGTGAGATTGAGCTGGTTGAACTGGTTGGTGTAGGCATCTTTCAGGTTGGACAAGCGGCTCTGCACCGCCGTCTGGCGGTCCTGATTGATCTTCAGGCTGGCTTGCAGGCCGCTGGTCTTGGTGGCGATGATGCCGTTGTCGCTGAGCAGACTGGTCATCAAGGTCTGCAACTTGGTGACAATACCATTTTTGGACGAAGTGGTGTTGGTCGGATCAGGGTCTGTACCAGCGAACAGATTGGCGATGCCAGCGAAATTGTTGGTCGCGGCCGTCGACAATTTGGTCGAATCCAGCGCCAGCGTGCCGTCCTTCTGGAACGAAATGCCGATGTCGGACAGGGTGTTGATGCCATTGCCGCCATCCACCGTGCTGAACAGCGTATTGCGCAGCTGGCTCATGATGGTCTGCACCGAGGACTCGCTGGCCAGCGGCGCCGAGGTGTTGGCCTGGCCCAGGGTGGTCGAAGGCGTCTGCGCGGTCATGCCGGCCACTGCCTTGGCCAGCGTGTTGTAGGCTGTCACAAAGGAGTTGGCCGCAGTGGTGATGCCCGAGGTGTCGTTGCTGATGTTGAGGGTGAAGTTGTCTGCCGAGGTGGTGACCTTGGACAGGTTCAGCGTCACGCCCGAAATCACGTTCTCGACCTTGTTGGTCGGGCTGGTCACGTTCACGCCGTCGATGGACAGCTTGGCGTCCTGCGCCTTGAGCAACTGGCCCATGCCGCTCATGCTCAGGCCGGCATAGTCGCTGGTGCCGGTCAGCGAGACGGCTGCAGTGGCGCTGGACCCGGTTGGCGTGAGCACCAGGTGGTCGTTGCTGCCGTCATTGGTGATGGAGGCGGTGACACCGGCGTTGGCGTTGTTGATAGCCAGCTTCACCTGGGTCAGGTCGATATTGCCGCTGCCGTTGGCCACGGGAGCGATATTGAAGCTGCTGTCGCCCACCTTCAGGGTCAGGTTGCCGGCACTGTAGGTCTGGCCGCTGGCGACATTGGGCGAAGTCACCGTGCCGCTGGGGTCCGAGTTGAAGACGGCGAAGTTCTCGGTGCCGGTGATCTTGATGGTGTTGGTCGAACCACTGTTCTTGGCGGTGACGACCAGGTGGTCATTGGTGCCGTCGCTGACGATGGTGGCATTGACGCCGGCATCGCTGCTGTTGATGGCGTCACGCACGCCGGCCAGGGTGTTGGTGGTCGGCTTGATGATGGTGGTGCTGCCGCTGCCGGTCTTGATGGCCAGCAGGCCGTTGTCGAAGGTGCTGCCCGGGGCGATGCTGGCCGAGCTCAGCTTCTCGGCCTGCGCCAGCTGGGACACCGCAACGGCGTAGTTGCCCGAGGCCGCCTTGGTGGCGTCGCGCGGGGCCTGCGTCTGCGTCATGGTGCTGGGCGTGGAGCTGGACGGATCGTAGAAGAAGCCGGACAGGCTGTTGTTGGCCGTGACCTTGATGGTATTGGCGGTGCCGCCGGTATTGGATTCCAGCACCAGGTGGTCGCCCGCGCCATCGGTGACGATGGAAGCCGTCGCGCCGGTCTTGCCGGCGTTGATGGCGTCACGCACGCCGGCCAGGGTGGAATTGGCCTGCAGGGTGACGAAGACGGGGGAATTGGTGCCGATCTTGATGGCGATGGAGTCGCCCGCATTGAAGGTGGTGCCGCTGCTGATGCCGGCAGACTGGATCTTTTGCGCCAGGATCTTGGTGGAGTCATCGCCGTTGATGTCGGCCGAGAACGGATCGGTGGTCAGGTTGCTGCCGGTGCCGGCGTTGCTGACCGAGCTTTTCTGGGCGCTGAAGCTGGCGGAGGTCATCGCCTTGATGGCCGACTGATAGGTCGACATGGCGCTCTTCAAGCTGCCGTAGGCCGAGATCAGCGTGTTGTAGCTGCTGGCCTGGGTGGTCAGGGGAGTGAGTTGCGACTGGCTTTCGGCCGAAATCAGCTGGCTGACCAGGGTGGCGACGTCGAGTGGGCCTGCTGAAGTGGAAATGGTGCCGGTGGATGTAGCCATGCTTCAACTCCTCAATCTTTGCTGGGGCACAGCGCCATGCGGGCGGCGGCGCGGTCAAGAGGAGAGTGGCTCTCAAGTACGGCGTCGGTGCAGGAGGGACGCTGTGCGGATGTCTAGGTGAATCCGTTATGAACTGGGGTAGTCGAATCCATCATGCGCAATGATGGTCCATTGGCGCATGACGTCATTCGAGCCACTGCAGTTCGTAGCAGACTCGAGGTATAACTCAAGCCTTGTGGTTGATCAGCAAGCCTTGCATCTTGTCGATCGATTTTGCGATGGCAATCGCTTCTTCGCTGGGGATCTGACGGATCACCGTGTCGGTGGCGGTGTCCATGACCTTGACGATGGTCTTGCCAGTGTCTTCATCTTTCGAGAAGTTCAGTGCTGCGGCATTGCTGGCGGCGAAATCATTGAGCTTGCTGACGGCGTCGTTGACTTCGCTATCGGTAGCGCGACGGGCGTCCGGAGCGGCTACTGGTGCGACGGTCGATACCACGGGGTCAGGCTTGGCTGCGGTCTTCGGCAGTGCGTAAGCGGTGCCGGAGTCAGCCGCGGATGCGATATTGAGTGGGGCAATCGACATGGTGCTACTCCCTTCCTTAAAGGAACGTGCGGAGAATATGGACTATCCCCCGCACGTCATCCTACCTAGCTATCAGGCTTATTTCAACAGCGAGAGGACCTGCTGCGGAGCCGAGTTCGCCTGCGACAGCATCGCGTTACCAGCTTGTTGCAGGATCTGCGCACGGGTCAGGTTCGCGGTTTCCTGCGCGTAGTCGGTATCCATGATACGGCTGCGCGACGAGGTGATGTTCTCGCTCGACACTTGCAGGTTGCTGATGACGGCGCTGAAGCGGTTCTGCACGGCACCGAACTCTGCACGCTTGGACGAGATCAGGCTGATGGCCTTGTCCAGGTTCTGGATCGCCTTCTGTGCATCGCTTTGAGCCGACGGGGCGGCAACAGCTTGGTCCAGAGCCAGCTTGGCGCTGTCAACGGTAGCTTGCAGGGTCACAGCCGAGGAAGCCAGGGCCGACGAGGACAGCGAGGAACCGGTAGCGAACAGGTTGTCCAGGGCAGCCTTGGCCGAGGTGTAGGTCGCTTGCGCGGTGCTCACGCCGGAGGTGTTGCCCAGACCGATCAGGCCCTTGGCGCTGGTGCCGATGACGTTGGCCATCGTGCCGTTGTTCGACAGGTCATCCAGGGTGATGGTGATCTGGTCGTTCAGCTTGTTGTCCGACACGTTGGCGCCGACCTGGAAGGACAGGGTCAGGGAAGCCGACACGTTGGCCGAATCAGAGCCGGTGCCAGCCGAAGCGCCTTGGCCGGTACCGGTGAACAGGTTCTGGCCGTTGAAGCTGGTGCCGTTCAGGACGCGGAACACTTCCTGGGACAGCTGGGTGTATTCGTCGTTGAGGGTCTTGCGGTCTTGTGCGCTGTTGGTGCCGTTGGCAGCCTGGACAGCCAGTTCACGCATACGTTGCAGGTTGTCGCCGACGGTCGACAGAGCGCCTTCAGCGGTTTGCGCCATCGAGATACCGTCGTTGGCGTTACGTTGTGCAACTGCCAGACCCTTGACCTGGGAGTTCATGCGGTCGGCGATGGCCAGGCCGGCGGCGTCGTCCTTGGCGCTGTTGACGCGCAGACCGGAGGACAGACGTTGAATCGAGGTGTTCAGGGACGATTGCGACGCATTCAGGTTCCGTTGCGTATTGAGCGACGGGATGTTGGTATTGATGACTGATGCCATGTTAATTCTCCTAAGATTTGAGACCGATGATCCGAGTTTCAGTGCTTAACTTTGGTCTTCTACCCATGAGCCCCAGGCGTTTCAACCTCTGTTGATTGCTTTATCGGGCAGTCTTGGAAAAAGTTTAGGGTTTTACGCAAAAAAATCTTTTTCAAGACTTTCCGAACTAAAACTGCGTGCTTTGAAACTCCAAGCAAATCCTTTTTCGACGGCAATCTGAAAAACTTTAGGAAAATATCTGTTGTGGTAAAGAAATTTCTCAGAAACGACAAGGCCGCCCTAGTGGGCGGCCTTTTTTGTGGTGTCAATCTGATAATTGTTGGAGGGAAACCTTCATCTTCCGGCTTTCTTCTGCTGCAGCGCGACCAGTTCCTGGCCCACCTTGGTCAGTACGGACTCCCAGTCGCTCAGTGCCGGTTGACGGAACAGCCGCATGCCCGGGTACCAGGGCGAGTCCTCGCGGTCCTGCAGCCAGCGCCAGTCCGGCACATGGGGCAGCAGTACCCAGGTGGGGTGTCCCAGGGCGCCGGCGAGGTGGACCACCGAGGTGTCCACGCTGACCACCAGGTCCAGGTTGGCGATGGCCGCGGCCGTGTCCGCGAAGTCTTGGCAGTCATCGCCCAGGTTGAAGATCGGCAGGCCCGGGGGCAGGGCCTTGAAGGCATCCAGGGGCTTGCCTTTCTGCAACGAGTAGAACTCGATATTGGGCAGTTGGAACAGAGTGGCGAACTTGTCCATGGCAATGGAGCGGTGGCGGTCGTTGCCGTGTTCCGGGTTGCCACCCCAGACCACACCCACGCGCAGCTTCTCGGGGGACTGGCTCAACTGCCGGATCTTCTCGCCCCAGCTGCTCTTGAGGATGGGATCGGCTGACAGGTAGCCGCCGGGCACGCTGGGGATGTCGTCCACGGTATCGGTGCCCATGGCGTAGGGTAGGCTCATGAGCACGTAGGCGCAGTCGCAGGGCGGCAGCGGATCGCTTTCGCGGACCAGCGTCACCTCTGGGGAATAGGACTGGAACAGGCGGTACAGCGGATTCTTGACGTGCAGCGCCACGCGTGCGCCCTGGTCCAGCACCATGCGCACGTAGCGCAGGAACTGGATGCTGTCGCCGAAACCTTGTTCGTGCATCAGCAGGATGTACTTGCCCGCCAGGGAGGACTTGCCGTCCCACTTCGGGATCAAGTCGAACAATTTATGGATCAGGCGGTAGACGTGCGAGCGTTCGCGCGTCACCAGGCGGCTCTCATGGCACTCCCAGCCTTCCTTGAGGTGACCCTGCAGCAGCAGGCTCAGGGCGATATTGTGCCTGGCTGTGGGATAGTTGGGGCGCAGTTCCAGTGCCTTGCGGAAGTTGCCGATGGCGTCTTCGAGGTCACCGTGATCGTGCTGGATGGCGCCGATGTTGTTGTAGGTGAGGGCGTGTTTGGAATCCACCTCCAGCGCCTTGTTGAACATGCGCATGGCATCGTCAAAACGGTCACTGGTGGAGAAATAGCTCGATCCCAGCTTGACGTAGGCATTGGGATCCTTGGGGGCGATTTCGATGACGCGCAACAGGTGTTCGTGGGCCTCGTCGATCCGGTTCAGCTTCAGGTAGGAATCGGCAATCTTGTTGTGCGCATAGGTATCCTGCGGATCGAGCAGGATGGCCGTCTTGTGGGACTCGATGGCTTCCTTGTACATCTCCATGGCATGGAAGGCCTCGCCCAGGGCGGTATGGGACGGCGCGAAACTGATCTGCAGTTCCAGCGACTTCAGGATCACAGCCACGGCTTCGTTGTAGCGTTTGCATTCGATCAGGGCGCGGCCGAGGTGGGAGAGGGGGCCGGGCGCATTGGGTTCGCGCTTGACGGCGTCCTCGAAGTAGGCGACCGAGGCTTCCGGGTCGTTCTTCTCGTGCAGCGCATTGGCCAGGCCTATGCGCGAGGCGCGGTGGTCCCGGTCGATGCGGATGGCGTGTTCGTAGAGGGCGATGGCTTCGTCGATGCGATCCTGGCTCAGCACCGTGCCGGCCAGGTTGCTCATGTATTCGGCGTTTTCCGGATCGGCTTCGATGGCCTTGCGCAGATAGGCTTCGGCGTCGGCGAACTTGCCTTCGTGCATGGCCACCAGTCCGCGCGCATGATTGGCGAACACCAGCGTGGGATTGCGCGACAGGACCGCCATGCATAACGCCTTGGCTTCGTCGGTCTTGCGGCTATCCAGCAGGTCAAGCGCCTTGCGCACGTCGAGCAGGTCTTGCAGGGGATGCTTGGGCGGCGGGGTGGCCGGCTTGCCGTGCTTGTTGCTGTTCTTGCGCGTCGACATCGAAGGGGGTCCTTGTGGTTGGGTGCTGTAGTTGCACCGGATATAGCTTTCCAGCAGGGATGATATGCGCGCCGAAGTCCAGGCGAAGAGGAAAACAGAAAGCAAAAAACCTTCGTTTTAGACGAAGGTTTTGCATGAACGGGTGCTTCCGGGCCGCAGTGCAGAGCTTTCTGCGGCGCGGTGGCGGCCCCTGGCGCCTAGTTCCAGCTGCGCATGAGCCCTACGGCCAGGCCTTCCAGGGCGAACTGTTCTTCGTTGGGCTTGACGATGATGGGTTTGAAGTCGGGATTTTCGGGGAAGAGGGTGATCACCGAGCCGGTCTTCTGGTAGCGCTTGACCGTGACTTCGTCAGCCAGCCGGGCCACGACGATCTGGCCATTGCGGGCCTGGTCGGTCTTGCGCACGGCCAGCAGGTCGCCATCGAGGATGCCGGCGTCGCGCATGGACATGCCGCGTACCTTGAGCAGATAGTCCGGCTTGCCGGAGAACATGGCTGGGTCGACCTGGTAGGTCTTTTCCACGTGTTCCTGTGCCAGGATGGGGGAGCCTGCGGCCACGCGCCCGATCAGCGGCAGGCTCAGTTGCATCAGGGCCGGGTGGGGCAGCGCCATCTGGCGGCTGGCAGCCTGGCCGCCCGGTTCGCGCAGGCGGATGCCGCGCGAGGTGCCGGGCGAGATCTCGATGGCGCCCTTGCGCGCCAGGGCCTGCAGGTGCTCTTCGGCAGCATTGGCAGAGCGAAAGCCCAGCTCTGCGGCAATCTCGGCGCGCGTGGGAGGGAAGCCGGTGTTCTCGATGGCGTTCTTGATCAGGTTCAGGATTTGTTCCTGGCGCGCGGTCAGTTTGAGCATGGAAGGGCCTTTCTCTCGGGGAAGGCTGTGTGGATGAACAGTCTGTATTTTTATACAGGTGCAATCCTTGTGTCAACGGCAACATGCATTTCCAGCGGTCGAAAAAGCGGCTTTTGCGGTTTTTCTTCACTTATGTTCACTTATGGATAGATGGGCAGCTGGCCCTCTATATATAGAGGGGTTGAAAATGGTGAGGGGATCGCTCTCTTCCTGCGCCCAGCGCCTTCCTGCGTCTTCTTGTCCTTCAATGAAGGTGATTTGTCTCTGCCAGGCGTCGGTCGGACCTGCCGATGATTGCTGTTCTATCCAAAAGCTTGTATGATCTTGGGTTTTCCTCTTCCCACACCCGTCTTGACGCCGGGGTGGGCGTCTTCAATAAGTCCATAAGGAGTCTACATGCGTCATTATGAAATCGTATTTATCGTCCACCCGGACCAAAGCGAGCAAGTGCCGGCGATGATCGAGCGTTACAAGGGCATCGTCACCACCCGCGGCGGCAAGGTCCACCGTGTCGAAGATTGGGGTCGTCGTCAACTGGCCTACCAGATCCAGAAGCTGGCCAAGGCTCACTACGTCTGCCTGAACATCGAAGTCGACAGCGAAACGCTGGCTGAAATCGAAACCGGCTTCAAGTTCAACGACGCCGTCCTGCGCCACCTGACCGTCAAGATGAAGAAGGCCGAAACCGGTCCTTCCCCCATCCTGAAGGCAGTGCAGAAGGAAGACGCGGCCAAGAGCCGTACCGAAGCTCCGGCAGCTTAAGCGCTGCGAACATCGCGGAGAGTGAACCAGTTTCAAGTCATCGCCAGCCTGGCCGAACGTGATGTCCTACGTTATACGCCGGCCGGTATACCGATTGTCACTGCCAGGTTGCAGCATCAGTCGGAACAGGTGGAAGCTGGCATGAAGCGTCAGGTCGAATTCGAGATCGCGGCGCTGGCAGCGGGGGAAATCTCGGGTGCGCTCAACAGGGCGGCACTGGGTGAAATCTTCCGGTTCACCGGCTTTCTGGCCCGCAGGAATCGCAACAGCAAGAGCGTCGTGTTTCATATCGTTGATTTTGGCCCGGTCGCGCCGGATTGAGCGGCGCAAGGTAGCCAAACAGACCTTACCCAATTTTTAGATACAGGAGCCAACCATGGCATTCGGTAAAAAGTTCGATAAAAGCAAGCTGAAAAACAAGCGTCAACAGCAAAACCCGCTGTTCAAGCGCAAGAAATTCTGCCGTTTCACCGCCGCTGGCGTTGAACAGGTCGATTACAAGGACGTGGACACCCTGAAGGACTTCGTCCAGGAAAACGGCAAGATCATGCCGGCACGCCTGACCGGTACCAAGGCCCACTACCAGCGTCAAGTTGACACCGCCATCAAGCGCGCGCGTTACCTGGCCCTGCTGCCGTACACCGATCTGCACAACGCGTAATCTGCGCCGAGAAATAGGAGAAAAACATGCAAGTCATTCTGTTGGAAAAAATCGTGAATCTCGGCGGTCTGGGTGATGTCGTGCGCGTCAAGGACGGTTTCGCACGCAACTTCCTGATCCCGCAACGCAAGGCCCGCCGCGCTACCGATGCAGCCATCGCTGAATTCGAAGCCAAGCGCGCTGAACTGGAAAAGGCTGCTGCCGAGAAGCTGGCCGCTGCCCAAGCCCAAGGCGAAAAGCTGGCCGGCGCTACCGTTGAAGTTTCGCAGAAGGCCGGCGTTGACGGTCGTCTGTTCGGTTCGGTGACCAACTTCGACATCGCTGAAGCCCTGGGCAAGAAGGGCTTCGCCGTGGAAAAGGCGCAAGTGCGTCTGCCCAACGGCCCGCTGAAGATCGTTGGCGAACACCCCGTGTCGGTGGCTCTGCACACCGACGTGGTGGTCGATGTCACCATCGCAGTCAAGGGCGAGCAAGCGTAATACGCCTGTTTGCTGCAATTCGTTTTGCAATAGAAAAGCCGGGTTCGCCTGGCTTTTTTATTGTCAGTTTGATCAAGATATCCCGCTTCTGGCGGCCGCATTGGCCGGGGCGGCGGATGTCTTGATGTTGCATTCGTTCGCACGCAGCATCGGGGTGTGCAAAAACGTCCGCCCTGACCAACGGCTTCACATCAGCAGGTTATAATGCGCGCCATGAAAGAATCGTCCCGCGGCAATCCAGAATTTTTCCGTGGCCAGAAGGAGTCCTCCGATCCCCAGATCGACGCGCTCCGCGTGCCGCCACACTCCATCGAGGCCGAGCAGTCGGTGCTGGGCGGCCTGCTGCTGGATAACGCGGCCTGGGACCGCATCGCCGACTTCGTCAGCGCCGAGGACTTCTACCGCTACGATCACCGCATCATCTTCGAGCACATCGTCAAGCTCATCAACAGCACCAAGCCGGCTGACGTCATCACCGTCTACGAGGCCATGTCCACCAGCGGCAAGGCCGAAGAGGTGGGCGGCCTGGTGTACCTGAACGCGCTGGCGCAAAATACGCCTTCAGCGGCCAACATCCGCCGCTATGCCGAGATCGTCCGTGATCGCGGCATCCTGCGCAAGCTCATCACGGTGGCCGACGAAATCTCCGGCAATGCCTTCAATCCGCAGGGCAAGGATGTGAAGTCCATGCTGGATGAGGCCGAATCCAAGATCTTCGCCATTGCTGAAGAAGGTTCGCGCGGCTCGCAGGGCTTCATGGAAATCCAGCCGCTGTTGACGCAAGTGGTCGAGCGCATCGATGAGCTCTACAACCGCGACAGCTCCAGCGATATCACCGGTGTGCCCACCGGCTTCATGGACCTGGACAAGATGACTTCCGGCCTGCAGCCAGGCGACCTGATCATCGTGGCCGGTCGTCCCTCCATGGGCAAGACCGCGTTCTCGATCAACATTGGCGAACACGTCGCCATCGAATCGGGCCTGCCTGTAGCGGTGTTTTCGATGGAAATGGGCGGCGCCCAGCTGGCCATGCGTATGCTGGGCTCGGTCGGCCGCCTGGACCAGCACCGCCTGCGTACCGGTCGCCTGCTCGATGAGGACTGGCCGCGCCTGACGCACGCCATCCAGAAGATGAACGATGCCCAGTTCTACATCGACGAAACGCCGGCCCTGTCGCCCATCGAATTGCGCGCACGCTCGCGCCGCCTGGCCCGCCAATGCGGCAAGCTGGGCCTGATCATCATCGACTACCTGCAGCTGATGTCGGGCAACGGCGGCAGCTCTTCCGAAAACCGCGCCTCTGAAATCTCGGAAATCTCGCGGAGCTTGAAGGGCCTGGCCAAGGAGCTCAATTGCCCGGTCATTGCCCTGTCGCAGCTGAACCGCTCGCTGGAACAACGCCCCAACAAGCGCCCCGTGATGTCCGACTTGCGCGAATCGGGCGCCATCGAGCAGGATGCTGACGTTATTTTGTTCATCTACCGTGATGAAGTTTACAATCCTGACTCTCCCGACAAGGGGACGGCGGAAATCATCATCGGCAAGCAGCGTAATGGTCCGATTGGCAGCATTCGCCTCTCGTTTCTGGGGATGTATACCAAGTACGACAACTACATCGGTAATCTGGCGCAACCCTACGGCGGCGACTGATCGATTTCCGGCGGCGCGGCAGATGCGCGCCGTCGAACAAGGATCACGGGAGGCTTGTCGCCGCCCGTGTCATGCAAGACGGAGGGCTCCCGAGGCCCTCCGTGCAGTACCGGCAGGGCGGGGATTCCGGCTTTTAAGGGGCCATACCGCAGGCCGGTTCGAGACGGCGCCCGAGACGGGCGCTAACCATTGATGAGAGAGAAAAATGTTTGGACGATTGATGCCGACGGAAGGCAAATTCTTTGACCTTTTCAATCAGCATGCAGAGCTGGCGGTCAAGTGTGCGAAAGAGATGGTAGCGCTGATGACCAATTTCGATGACCTCGAAATCCGTGTGCATGCCATTGAAGCCGTCGAGAAAGAAGCCGACAAGGTCACGCACAATGCCATCGAACTGCTGCACAAGACCTTCATCACCCCGCTGGACCGCGACGACATCCACCAGTTGATCACCCGCATGGATGACATCCTGGACCTGCTCGAAGACGCCGCCCAGACCATCTCCCTCTACGACATCAAGGCCATCACCCCCGAAGCCAAGCGCCTGGCCGAGCTGTGCCTGTCCTGTGCGGAGAAGGTGCAATCGGCAGTGGGTCTGCTGTCGAACATGGACAATTCGCGCCAGATCCTGGCCATCTGCCAGGAGATCGACCGCCTGGAGTCCGACGCCGACCATGTCATGCGCGCGGCCATGTCCAAGCTGTTCCGCGATGAACCGGATGTGCGCACGCTCATCAAGCTCAAGGCCATCTACGAAATCCTGGAAACCGTCACCGACCGCTGCGAAGACGTAGCCAACATCATCGAAGGCATCATCGTCGAAAACGCCTGATCCCCCGGCGTAGCGGCGATTCCTCAGGGGGACGCCGCTGGCTTCACACAACGGTTTCCCCATGCAAACAATCCAAATCAGCTTACATATCCTCGCGTTGTTGATCGTCCTGGCGCTGCTGTTCGACTTCATGAACGGCTTCCACGACGCCGCCAATGCAATCGCCACCGTGGTCTCCACGGGCGTGCTGCGCCCGCAGACGGCCGTGGCCATGGCCGCCTTCTTCAACCTGGCCGCCGTGTTCGTCTTCCACCAGCTGCACGTGGCGGCCTCGGTCGGCAAGGGCACCATCGAGCCGGCCATCGTTGACCAGTACGTCATCTTCGGGGCCCTGATCGGCGCCATTTTCTGGAACCTGGTGACCTGGTACTACGGTATCCCGTCCTCGTCCTCGCACGCGCTCATCGGCGGCCTGGTCGGCTCGGCTGTGGCCAAGGCCGGCACTGGCGCGCTGATCTCGGCGGGCCTGTTGAAGACGATCCTCTTCATCGTGCTCTCGCCCTTGCTGGGCCTGGTGTTCGGCTCCTTGATGATGCTCGTGGTGTCATGGATATTCTTCCGCTCCACGCCGCGCAAGATCGATGGCTGGTTCCGCCGCCTGCAACTGCTGTCGGCCTCCATGTACAGCCTGGGTCACGGCGGCAATGACGCGCAGAAGACCATCGGCATCATCTGGATGCTGCTGATCGCCTCCGGCTATTCCTCGCCGGAAGCGCCGCCGATGTGGGTGATCATTTCCTGCTACTGCGCCATCAGCCTGGGCACGCTCTTTGGCGGCTGGCGCATCGTCAAGACCATGGGCCAGAAGATCACCAAGTTGAAGCCGGTCGGCGGATTCTGCGCCGAAACCGGTGGTGCGATCACCTTGTTCATCGCCACCGCCCTGGGTATCCCGGTCTCGACCACCCACACCATCACCGGCGCCATCGTCGGCGTGGGCGCGGCGCAGAAGATGTCGGCCGTACGCTGGGGCGTGGCCAGCAACATCGTCTGGGCCTGGATCTTCACCATCCCGGCCTCGGCCTTCGTGGCGGCGATCGCCTGGTGGATCGGCGTGCACGTGCTGTAAGCCAGCCGTTGCAGCCGCTGCGTGTGCAGCGGTCGCCCAAAAGCAAAAAGCCACGTTTTCACGTGGCTTTTTGCTTTGCTGCTCAAGAAAACTACATCTACGTCCTTACAGCACGTCGCTGGCGTGATCCGCCAGGCGCGAGCGTTCGCCGCGCGCCAGGGTGACATGCCCGCTGTGCGCCCAGCCCTTGAAGCGGTCGACCACATAGGTCAGGCCGCTGGAGCCTTCGGTCAGGTAGGGCGTGTCGATCTGGGCGATGTTGCCCAGACAGACGATCTTGGTGCCAGGACCGGCGCGCGTGACCAGGGTCTTCATCTGCTTGGGCGTCAAGTTCTGGGCCTCGTCGATGATCAAGAACTTGTTCACGAAGGTACGGCCACGCATGAAGTTGAGCGACTTGATCTTGATGCGCGAACGGATCAGGTCCTGGGTCGCTGCGCGGCCCCATTCCCCCGCATCACCATCGGACTTGTTGAGCACTTCGAGGTTGTCATCGAAGGCGCCCATCCAGGGGCCCATCTTCTCTTCTTCGGTACCCGGCAGGAAACCGATGTCTTCGCCGACCGGCACCGTCACGCGGGTGACGATGATTTCGTTGTAGAGCTTGGTTTCCAGTACCTGGGCCAGGCCCGAGGCCAGCGCCAGCAGGGTCTTGCCGGTACCGGCCTGGCCCAGCAGGGTGACGAAGTCGCACTCCGGGTTCATCAGCAGGTTCAGGGCGAAGTTCTGCTCGCGGTTGCGCGCGGTGATGCCCCAGACACTGTTCTTGGCATGGCCGAAGTCGCGCAGGGTCTGCAGTACGGCGGTCTTGCCATTGATCTGGGTGACCTGGCCGTAGAAGGCCGGCTCGCCATTCTTGGGCTCGATGAAGACGAACTGGTTGACCAGCAGCGAAGGCACGTAGGGGCCGGTGACACGGTAGTAGGTATAGCTGCTGCCGTGGCGGCTTTCTTGCCAGGACTCCATGCCCTTGCCATGCTTGTTCCAGAAGTCATCCGGCAGTTGCTGGATGCCCGAATACAGCAGGTCGGTATCTTCCAGCACATGGTCGTTGAAGTAGTCTTCGGCGGGCAGGCCGATGGCGCGCGCCTTCAGGCGCATGTTGATGTCCTTGGACACCAGCACCACCGGACGCTCCGGATACTGCTGGTCCAGCGCGCGCACTACACCCAGGATCTGGTTGTCGGCCTTGCCCTCGGGCAGGCCTTCGGGCAGGGCGGCGTTCTGCAGCTTGGTCTGGAAGTACAGGCGGCCCTTGGCGTCCTTGTTGCCCAGCTTGGCCAGGGGGATGCCCAGGTCGATCGAATCCTCGGCCACGTCCGACACCAGCGCATCCAGCGAGCGCGAGATCTGGCGGGCGTTGCGGGCCACTTCGGACATGCCCTTCTTGTGGTTGTCCAGCTCTTCCAGCGTGACCATGGGCAGATAGATGTCATGCTCCTCGAAGCGGAACAGCGAGGTCGGATCATGCATCAGCACGTTGGTATCCAGCACGAAGAGCTTGGATTTGCCCAGCTTGTCGGCCACCCGGCTGGTGGGGGACTTGGGGCGGATTTCAGCGCTCTTGGGCGCGGTCTTGGGTTTTTCGGCGACCGTGGTGGTCTTGCCGGTGATGCGGGCGCGCGGTGCGGCGGCCTTGGCTTCCACGGCGGGGGCAACGGCGGCTACGGGTGAGGCAACGGCAGGTGCAGGTGTTGTTTCTACGAGAGTAATGTTCGGTTTGACAGGCTTGCTGCGATCGGCCTTGGGATAGTCCTCGGGAGACAGCATCGAAGCTGGTTTGCTCGGCATTTTGGGCAGGGGCATCAGGACCTCGGAAGTGGATGAAGAAAACTCCGCTTTGTCAGAGCGAACAGGTGAAGCAGAACTGCATACAGCAAAGGGAAGCAGGACAAAGCTGCGGGGCCGCGAAGTCTAATGAAACCCTTGCCCGGCGGTTGAAGGGAGGCAAAGGCGAGGGCTTGATTAGAGGGAGTGGCAAATCGAAAAGTAAAAAAGCCGTTTCGGCAGGCCTTGGGCCTTAACCTGAAACGGCTCCCAGCAAACGTTTTTCTGTTTGAATTCAATGGCTTGTATCGTTTGACCGCATTTTTGTTGAACGCGTCGGAAACGCTTGCCAGACGAATCCTCCGCGGCCTGGCCCCGCAGCTTCGTGGGCCGTTGCGATGGCGCCTGGGGCGTTTCGCAATAGGGTGAGGGTCAGGCCAGAGTTTGGATGAAGGCCAGCACCTCGTCGACGTGTGCAGGAACCTTCACTCCACGCCATTCTTTCACCACTTTGCCTGCGCCGTCAATCACAAACGTGCTGCGCTCCACGCCGCGCACCTGCTTGCCATACATGTTTTTCATCTTCATGACATCGAACATGGTGCACAGGGTTTCGTCGGGGTCCGAGATCAGCTCGAAGGGCATGCCCAGCTTGGCCTTGAAGTTCTCATGCGATTTCAGGCTGTCGCGGCTGACGCCAAAGATTTCCGTATTGGCCGCCTGGAACTGCGCGTGCAGGTCGCGGAACTGCATGCCCTCGGTGGTACAGCCCGGGGTGTTGTCCTTGGGATAGAAATACAGCACCAGGTTCTTGCCCTGGTAGTCGGCCAGCTGGAAAGTCTTGCCGCTGGTCATGGCGGCCGAGAAGTCTGGAACGGTCTTGTTGAGGAGGGATGGTCGGTCTGTCAAAGTGGCGCCCCGGTAGGTGATGTCGTATTGGATGAAGTCAGGTGGCCTTACATGGCCTGCAGGATCATGTCGCCGGAACGGCCGGGCAATTCGCCCCAACTGATGGGCAGGATGGGCAGGACGTCGTTCTGGATGCTCTGGTAGTAGTCGCCCATGGAGACCAGTTCATAGCCCTGGGCGCGCCAGCCCGCCAGCAGCCGCTCGAAGATGGGGGCGAGTTTCTGCCCTTCAAGTTCGGCATGCAGGGTAAAGACGTGGTCACGCGGCGTCTTGGTCAACTCCAGCAGCAGCTCTGCGGCATTGCCTGCATCGATGAGCTTGCCGCGGATGGTTCGGCCCAGGATCTCGTCGAGCGTGGGCAAGGTGGTGGGCAACTGGACGCAGGACAGGGGCTTGCCGAACACCGAGAGTCGATGCGGACCGGCGTCCTGGTCGGCCAGGCTGCCGTCTTCGCGCAATTGCGAGCGGCCATCGGAGGAGTAGGCGATGCCGAACTGGTCCAGCTGCACGAAGGCATGGTCATTCATCTGCCAGCCGGCTGCGCCGTGGGTGCGCGGGGCATGACCGAAGATGTCGTGATAGCGGCCATAGGCCTGCTGCATGGTCTCGGTGGTCCATTGGGCGTCAGCGGTGCGCACATTGTCTTGCCAGACCCGGTGGTCCCAGGTGTGGATGCCGCATTCGAAGCCGGCTGCATGGGCCTGGCGCATGAAATCGGCGCAGGTCTTGCCGATGTCGGGGGCCGGCAGCAGGGTGCCGTACATCAGTGTCTTGATGCCATAGTGTTCCACCACCGAGGTGCGCGAGACCTTGCTGAAGAAACCGGGACGGAAGATCTGCTTCAGGGCCCAGCCGGTATGGTCGGGGCCGAGCGAGAACAGGAAGGTGGCGCCGGCGCCGTGGCGGCGCAGCTGGCTGATCAGGTTAGGGACGCCCACGCGGGTGCCGCGGTAGGTGTCAGCGTCGATCTTGAGTGTGAGTTTGGGCAATTCGCTGGGCCGGATGAGGATGAGGGTGAGGGCGGTGGTCCGTCCTGTTGTAGGCAGGCCCGGACAACGTCCAGCCCTGCCGATAAGTTGCGAGACTAGCATCCTGCGTCGGATAGAACAATATGCAGCAACGCAGCATACAGCGTCAAACAGACGCCAGCGGCCCATCTGTTGCTTGACGAAACGACAATGCTGCGAGCGCAGCAGCAGGGCGGCGGTGACTGCAACAGCGGGCGGCGGAAAAACAAAACCGCGCCGAAAGCGCGGTTTTGCTGGCCGTTGAAGGACGGAAATCAGTCCATCAGGGCGCGCGCTTCGGCCACCTGGCTGCGGTAGGCGTCGAAGATGTTGCGCAGGGTATCGGCCATGGTGGTCGTGGGCGCCCAGTTCAGTTCTTCGCAGGTGTTGGTGATCTTGGGCACGCGATTCTGTACGTCCTGGTAGCCCTTGCCGTAGTAGGCGGCCGAGGTGGTCTCGACCAGCTTGACCTGCTTGGCGGTCTCGGCGTACTCCGGATACTCGGCGGCCAGTTTCAGCATCATGTCGGCCAGTTCCTTGATGGAGTAGTTGTTGACCGGGTTGCCGATGTTGTAGATCTTGCCGGAGGCCACGCCGCCTTCGTTGGCGATGATCTTCATCAGCGCATCGATACCGTCATCGATGTAGGTGAAGGCGCGCTTCTGCAGGCCGCCGTCGACCAGGGAGATGTTCTCGCCACGGACGATGTGACCGAAGAACTGGGTCACCACGCGGGAAGAGCCTTCCTTGGGGGTGTGGATCGAGTCCAGGCCGGCGCCGATCCAGTTGAACGGACGGAACAGGGTGAAGTTCAGGCCGGCTTCCATGCCGTAGCCCCAGATCACGCGGTCCATCAGCTGCTTGGCGCAGGAGTAGATCCAGCGCGGCTTGTTGATGGGGCCGCAGATCAGTTCGGATTCTTCCGGATCGAATTCCTCGTCATGGCACATGCCATAGACTTCCGAGGTCGAGGGGAAGACCAGGTGCTTCTTGTACTTGGCGGCCGAACGCACGATCGGCAGGTTGGCTTCGAAGTCCAGCTCGAACACGCGCAGCGGCGCGTTCACGTAGGTCGACGGGGTGGCGATGGCGACCAGGGGCAGGATCACGTCGCACTTCTTGACGTGGTATTCCACCCATTCCTGGTTGATGGTGATGTCGCCCTCGAAGAAGTGCATGCGCGACTTGTAGGCCTCGTTTTCCAGAATGTCGGTGATACGGTCGGTCATCATGTCCATGCCGTAGACGTGCCAGTCCGTGGTTTCCAGGATGCGCTTGGACAGGTGATGGCCGATGAAGCCGTTGACGCCGAGAATGAGGACTTTTTTCATAGTAGTGAGAGCTAGTGGATGGCCGGACTTCAGGAGGCCATGTATTTCAGGTAATTGTTGAGTGAAGCATCCTGATCATTGATCTGGATGCCCAGGATCTGGAGGAAGTTGCCATCGCCACAACGTGCGTACAACTTGCCGCCTTCGAAGAACTTGTCTTGCATGCCATGGGCGCGCTGCAGGGCAGGGTGAGCCGATGGCGGAACCAGCCGGGTTCTCGTGACCGTAATTTTATCATCCGCGATTTCCTCGAAGGCGCCTGGATACGGCGGGGCCACCGCGCGCACCAGATTGTGGACCTCGCGGGCGGTCCGGCGCCAGTCGATGCGGCCGTCTTCGGGCTTGCGTCCGCCATAGTAGCTGCCCTTGGACAAGTCATTGGGCATGCTGGGCGTGCGGCCGGAAAGCATGGCCGGCAGCACGTTCCAGAGCGTCAGCTCAGCCGCCACCACAACCTTGCCGAAGACTTCATGGGCAGTGTCATCGGGCAGGATGGGCACCGAGGTCTGCGCCACGATGGCGCCGGCGTCCGGCTTGACGGTCATCTCGTGCAGGGTGGCGCCGGTTTCGGTTTCGCCGTGCAGCACCGCCCAGTTGATGGGAACGCGGCCGCGATACTTGGGCAGCAGCGAACCATGCATGTTGTAGGCGCCCCGCTTGGCCGCGGCCAGCACTTCGACGGGCAGCATATGGCGGTAGTAGAAGCTGAAGATGAAATCCGGCTGGGCCGCCTGCACCTGGGCCAGCAGCTGAGGCGACTTGGGGTCGGCAGGCGTGATGCAGGCAATGCCATGCTCGCGGCAGACCCCGGCCACGGAGCCGAACCAGATGTTCTCGGTGGCGCTGTCTTCATGCGTGACTACCAGGGAAACCTGCACGCCACGGGCGAGCAAGACCTTCAGGCAGCGCACACCCACATCATGGTAGGCGAATACGACGGCGTTCATGTGGATTGATTGTCTTCTGCAGAGGATTGTTCGAGGATGGCCTGCACCACGTAGCGCGGGCGTGCCCGCACCTGCATGTAGATGCGGCCGATGTATTCACCCAAGAGGCCGATGGAGAACAGGATCACCCCCATCAGGAAGAAGGTGATGGCGAAGAGGGTGAAGACACCGCCCACTTCGGCGCCGATCAGCAGGCGGCGCAGCACGATCAGGATGAACAGCGCCGCCGAGGCGAAGGACAGGCCGATGCCCAAGAGCGAGAAGAACTGCAGCGGCACCAGCGAGAAACCGGTCACCAGGTCGAAATTCAGGCGGATGAGGCTATAGAGCGAATACTTGGATTCGCCGGCCGAGCGCTCCTCGTGCTCGACCACGATCTCGGTTGGGTTGCGCGAGAAGGTGTAGGCCAATGCAGGCACGAAGGTATTGATTTCGCGGCATTTGTTGACCAGATCGATGACGTTGCGGCCATAGGCGCGCAGCATGTTGCCCTGGTCGGTCATCTTGATGCGGGTGATCTTTTCGCGCAGGCGATTCATGGCCTTGGAGGCATAGGTGCGCCAGGCCGAATCCTGGCGCTTGCGGCGGATCGAGCCGACGTAGTCGTAGCCCTCGCGCATCTTGGCCACCAGGTTGCCGATTTCTTCGGGCGGGTTCTGCAGGTCGGCGTCGAGGGTGACGACGATGTCGCCCCGGGTTGCCTCGAAGCCTGCCATGATGGCCATGTGCTGGCCGTAGTTGCCATTGAACAGGACCACCCGCGTCACGTCCGGACGCAGGCGATACTGCTCGGCCAGGATGCCGGCGGAGCGGTCGCGGCTGCCATCGTTGACGAAGATGACTTCATAGCTGTAGCCCAAGGCGTCCAGCGCCGGGTAGAGGCGCTCGAACAGTTTGGAGAGCCCCGATTCCTCGTTGTAAACCGGGATGACGACGGACAGTTCTGGTTTCATCAAATCTCTAGTGCTGGAAATGCTGGTACTGAAATAAATCAAAGGCCCGAGGCACCACGACGCAGGTCGGTCGCGGCGGTCAGGCCAGCTGGTCAGGCAAGGTGAGGCGGGTTGCGCAAATGCAATTTCGGGCGGCGGATGCGCGTTTTACCGATTGATGCCGAATTATGCCGAATTTCTTTGCAATTCGGCAAAAATCAGCCAAGCACGGATTTTACTGTCTCTACCGAACGGACAACGTCATCTTTACTCATTGTATTGAACATGGGCAGGGAGACGATGCGCTGGCCCACGCGCTCGGCCACCGGGAACATGCCTTCGCCGAAGCCGCGCTCGCGGTAGAGCTTGAGCAGGTGGATGGCCGGATAGTGGTAGCCGATGCCGATCTGCTTTTCCATCATCTTTTCCATGAAGGCCGCGCGGGTGATGCGCTCGGGCAGCACCAGCTGGAACATGTGCCAGTTGGAATTCTCGAAGTCGGCCACCGGCAGTTGGGCGCCATAACGGCTCTCGAAATCGCTGCCGAAGCAGGCAAAGTAGTGGCGCGCCAGTTCCTTGCGATGGGCGGTGATGGCGTCGATATGGGCAAACTGGCCCAGGCCGATGGCGGCCGCCACGTCGGTCATGTTGAACTTGCCGCCCAGCACGTCCACTTCGAGACCGTCGAAACCACTGCGGGTGACGCCTTGCAGACGGTATTTCTCGGCCAGGCGCGCTTCCTCGGCGTTGTTCAGGACCAGGAAGCCGCCTTCGGAACTGGTGATGTTCTTGTTGGCCTGCAGGCTGAAGGAAACGAAATCGCCAAAGGCGCCGATGCGCTTGCCGTTCCAGGTCGAGCCCAGCGCCTGGGCAGCGTCTTCCACCACGCGCAGCTTGTGCTTGGCGGCAATGGCGTAGAGGCGGTCCATATCCACGGGCAGACCCGACAGGTAGACCGGGATCACCGCCTTGGTGCGCGGGGTGATGGCGGCCTCCAGCTTGTCCAGGTCGATGTTGCGGGTGATCGGGTCGATGTCGGCAAAGACCGGCGTGGCGCCGGTTTCCAGGATCACGTTGGCGGTGGCCACCCAGGAGATCGGCGTCGTGATGACTTCGTCGCCCGGACCTACGCCAGCGATGCGCAGGGCGATCTCCATCGTGCAGGTGCCCGAATTGAAGGTGCGCACGATGCGCCCGCCCAGGTAGTCGGACAAGGCCTTTTCGAATGCCTGCACCTTGGGGCCGCTGGTGATCCAGCCCGAGCGCAGCACTTCGCCGACGGCGGCGATGGTGGGCTCATCGATGGTGGGTTTGGCAAAGGGGAGGAAAGGCAGGCTCATGTTGTATTCCGGTCAGACGATATTCGGGAAGGAGGCGGCAGCCGCAAGCGCGGCAGCCGCCCGGGCGCACCGGCAGGCCGGGCGCGGCAAGGCGCTATTGTAAATCAGCTTCGGGTCAGCAAGACCACGCCGACGATGATCACGCCGATGGCCAGGAGGCGCTGCAGCGAGACCGCTTCGCCCAGGAAGTACCAGGCGCCCACGGCGTTGATGATGTAGCCCAGCGAGAGCATGGGGTAGGCCACGGTCACGTCGACCCGCGACAGGCCGATGATCCAGACCACCACCGAGATCACGTAGCAGGACAGGCCGCCGATGATGGGCAGTTGCATGGCCAGTTTCAGCCCGGTCGAGAACCAGTTCTCGGCCGTCAGGTGGATCGCGCCCACGGCGTTGGTCCCGGCCTTGAGCAGCAACTGGGCCACGGCATTGAGGCAGATCCCGGCAAAGATGAAGCCAAAGGTGGTCAGGTTCATTTCGCCGCCTTCTTTTCTGCAGCGTCAGGCGCGGGGTCGTTGGCCACGATGACGCGGCGCGGGTCCTGGCCGATCAGACGCATGGGCAGCTTGCGCTCCAGCAGTTGCTGGTAGATGGTGGGGTTGATGATGGCGATATCCTTCTTGCCGGCGGCGTGGTCGGCCACCCATTGCGCCACGAAGGCATCCACCGTCGGCAGCCACAGCTGCGGCTCCTGCTTCAGGCCGAAGGCCATTTCATCGGCATGCTGCACCAGGGTCATGGTGCGGCGCAGGTAGAAGGGCAGCGACTGCTCATAGCGACCCACCAGGTAGATCGGGGTTTCAGGCTTGAGCTCGGCCTGCAGCGCCGGCACATAGTCCACGCCAGCCGAATAGCGGCCCTGTGGTTCGTGGCCCAGGATCAGCAGCTGGCCCGCCAGGAAGGCTGTGGCCGCCAGGGCGGTGACAGCGCCGTCCTTGTTCTGGCGCGCCAGACGGATGGCGGCGATGCCGCCGATGAAGAAGATCAGCGCGCCGGCATACAGGTAGGGCATGTGCGCCTGCACCAGCGGCAGCGAGTAGGCATCCTTGGCCAGTTCGGGAACGCGCGGAATGAAGGCCAGCGCCACCGCCGAGGGCAGCGCCACCAGCGAGCCGGCCCAGGCCAGGGCCTTGTGGTCGGCTTCTTCCAGGTAGCAGGCGATCAGCAGGGCCAGCGCCGGGAAGATCGGCAGCACGTAGGAGGGCAGCTTGGAGTCCGAGATGCTGAAGAACACGAAGATGAACACCGCCCACACCAGCAACAGCCGCTTGGGCTGGAAACGCCCGCCGTTCAGGCTGTTGTAGCCGGCGGTGTCGCGCTGTTCGCGGGTGCCTTTCCAGAGGCTCTGGAAGAACACGCCCAGCCAGGGAATGATGCCCAGCAGCAGGATGGGAATGAAGTAATACCACGGGCCGGTGCGGCTATGGATCTTGGTGGTAAAGCGCTGGAAATGCTCGTGGATGAAGAAGAACTGCGGGAATTCCGGGTTGCGCAGCGACACCGCCACGAACCAGGGCGTGCAGATCGCAAAGAACAGCAACAGGCCCTTGACCAGGTGCAGCCGCTTCCAGATCGCCCAGTCACGCGCAAAGAGGGTGTAGAGCACCAGCACCGCACCCGGCAGCACGATGCCGATCAGCCCCTTGGAGAGCACGGCCAGCGCCATGCCGGCCCAGCACAGCAGCATCCAGTTGCGCTGGCCCTCGCGGGAAGCGCCGTCGCGCTGCGCCATGAGCAGGGCGCACAGGGCGATGGTCATCATGCCTGACAGGCCCATGTCCAGCGTATTGATGTGGCCCATGCCGGCCCAGAAGAAGCTCGACGCCAGCACCAGCGCCGCATAGTAGCCCACGCGGGCGCTGAAGACGCGCTTGCCGGTGTAGGCCGCCAGGCCAATGCCCAGCAGGCCGCACAGGCCCGTCCACAGCCGCGCCTGCCATTCGCCCAGGCCGAACAGCTCGAAGGTGATGGCGTTCATCCAGGTCTGCAGCGGCGGCTTTTCGAAATACTTGATGCCGTTCAGGCGGGTGGTGATCCAGTCCTGCGTGGCCACCATTTCGCGCGCCATCTCGGCGTAGCGGCCTTCATCGGTGGGGACCAGGACGCGTGCGCCCAGCATCCAGAACCAGACCAGCAGGAAGAGAATGAGGAGCGTCCAGACGAACGCCTTGGATTTGTACAGTTCGCGCATTGACAGCGGTTCCTTGTGCGGGTTCTTCGGTTTTTTGTCGCTGCAAAGAGCGGATCAGGCCTGGGGCGGGATGATCAGGGCCAGCGCCACCTTGCGGCCTTCGGCCATGAGGATGTTGTAGGTCCGGCAGGCGGCCTGGTTGTCCATGCATTCCACGCCGATGCGGCGCGCGGTCAGCACCGTGGTCAGCTTGGGGTGGACGAAGCGCTGGCGTTCGCCGGTGCCCAGGATCACCACGTCGGGCAGGGTGGCGTCGATCTGCTCGAAGTGCGCTGCGGTGAGCGCCTCGAAGCTGTCCACCGGCCACGGTACCGGCTCGCTTTCGGGCAGCACCAGGAGGCTGTTGGTGAAGCGGATCGCATTGAGCTCGACCCCCTCTTCATCGTAGGCGGTGACGGTCTGGTATTGCTTGGTTTCGGTTGAATGGAGCTTCATCGCAGGATGGGCTGCAGCGCAGCCGTGGCCGGGTTACGTTGGAGGCGTGGCGAGGCGACGGCGCCGGGATGTCATTCCGACATGCATCGCAGCAACAGGGTCGTAAAGTGCAGCATTGTAGCCGTTTCCTACCCTGGCGCACGCCTATTTGATTGATAAAATGCTTAGCTTTGGGCAAAATGGCCGGTTCCCGGCTTGCCCTGCGGGCTGCGTCCGGGGCGGCTTTGCAGCGCTTGAGCCTGGTCTTGCTTGCGCCGCAGCACAACTGGTGCACCATCAGCGACCATGGCAATGCGTCGTGATGGAGGCGCCAGGCGTGAAAAGGTTCCTGGGGCTGGCCGACAATGGCGATCCGTCCGGGTCGTCTGACAATGAGTAGAAGTTGAGGAAGAGGAAGAGCTGTGCGACCGATTCAGAAATCCAAGAAACTGGCAGATGTGTGCTACGACATTCGGGGTCCCGTGCTGGAGAAGGCGCGCCAGATGGAGGAAGAGGGCCACAAGATCATCAAGCTCAACATCGGCAACCTGGCCGCCTTCGGCTTCGACGCGCCCGACGAGATCGTGCAGGACATGATCCGCAACATGGGCAACGCCTCCGGCTACACCGATTCCAAGGGCCTGTTCGCCCCGCGCAAGTCGGTCATGCATTACACCCAGCAGAAGAAGATCGAGGGTGTCACCATCGATGACATCTACCTGGGCAATGGCGCCTCCGAACTGATCGTCATGAGCGTGAATGCGCTGCTCAACACCGGTGACGAAGTGCTGGTCCCTTCGCCCGACTATCCGCTGTGGACCGCCGCCGTGAGCCTGTCCGGCGGCACCCCGGTGCATTATGTCTGCGACGAGCAGCAAGGCTGGCAGCCCGACATCGCCGACATCAAGAAGAAGATCACTCCCAACACCAAGGCCATCGTCGTCATCAACCCCAACAACCCCACCGGGGCGCTGTATTCGGTGGAGGTGTTGAAGGAAATCATCGAGCTGGCGCGCCAGCACCAGCTGATCATCCTGGCCGACGAGATCTACGACAAGGTGCTCTACGACGGCAACACCCACACCTCGCTGGCTTCGCTGGCCGACGATGTGCTGTTCATCACCTTCAACGGCCTGTCCAAGAACTATCGTTCCTGCGGCTACCGCGCCGGCTGGATGGTGGTCTCGGGCGAGAAGAAGCATGCCCGCGACTACATCGAGGGCCTCAACATGCTGGCCTCGATGCGCCTGTGCGCCAATGCACCCGGCCAGTTCGCCATCCAGACCGCGCTGGGCGGCTACCAGAGCATCAACGATCTGGTCGGCCCGCAAGGCCGCCTGACCAAGCAACGTGACCTGGCCCATCAGCTGCTGACCGATATTCCGGGCGTGAGCTGCGTCAAGCCCAAGTCGGCGCTGTACATGTTCCCGCGCCTGGATCCGGAGATCTATCCGATCAAGGACGACCAGGAATTCGCCTACGAGCTGCTGGCCGAGGAAAAGGTGCTGATCGTCCAGGGCACGGGCTTCAACTGCCCCACGCCGGACCACTTCCGTGTGGTGTTCCTGCCCAATACCGACGACCTGACCGAGTCCATGGGCCGCATCGCGCATTTCCTGGAAGGCTATCGCCGCCGCCACGGCACGGCCTGACCGCTTCAGCAGTCCCCGTCACGCCCGCGCGGGCAGGTGTGGCGGTCATTTTTCACCAACCACGAAGACAATATGAAATCCATCAAAGTAGGTTTGCTCGGCATCGGCACCGTGGGTTCCGGTACTTTCAATGTTCTCAAGCGCAACCAGGAAGAGATTGCGCGCCGTGCTGGCCGAGGCATTGAAATTACCATGGTGGCCGATCTCAACACCGAGCGCGCCACCGAACTGACCAATGGAGAAGTCAAGGTTGTCAACGACGCCAACCTGGTGGTGAGCAATCCCGACATCGACATCGTCATCGAGCTGATCGGCGGCTATGGCATCGCCAAGGACCTCGTCCTCAAGGCCATCGCCAACGGCAAGCACGTGGTCACGGCCAACAAGGCCCTGATCGCCACGCATGGCAACGAGATCTTCAAGGCGGCCCAGGAAAAGGGCGTCATGGTGGCCTTCGAGGCGGCCGTGGCCGGTGGCATCCCCATCATCAAGGCGCTGCGCGAAGGCCTGACCGCCAACCGCATCCAGTGGATCGCCGGCATCATCAACGGCACCACCAACTTCATCCTCTCCGAGATGCGCGACAAGGGCCTGGACTTCGACGTCGTGCTCAAGGAAGCGCAGCGCCTGGGCTACGCCGAAGCCGACCCGACCTTCGACATCGAAGGTGTGGACGCGGCCCACAAGCTGACCATCATGGCCTCGATCGCCTTCGGCATCCCGGTGCAGTTCGACAAGGCCCACGTGGAAGGCATCACCAAGCTGCAGGCCAGCGACATCACCTATGCCGAGCAGCTGGGCTACCGCATCAAGCTCTTGGGCATCACCCGCCAGACCGCCAAGGGCATCGAGTTGCGCGTGCATCCCACGCTGATCCCGGCTGCGCGCCTGATCGCCAATGTCGAAGGCGCGATGAACGCCGTGGTGGTGCGCGGCGACGCCGTCGGCGAGACCCTGTACTACGGCAAGGGCGCCGGTTCCGAGCCGACCGCCTCGGCAGTCATCGCCGACCTGGTCGATATCACCCGCCTGGCCACCGCCGATCCGGAACATCGCGTGCCTTACCTGGCCTTCCAGCCCAACGCCATGGCCGATACTCCGGTGCTGCCGATGTCGGAGGTCTCCACCAGCTACTACCTGCGCATGCGCGTGGCCGACCAGGCCGGCGTGCTGGCCGATGTCACCCGCATCCTGGCCGATTCGACCATCTCCATCGACGCCATGCTGCAGAAGGAGCCGGCCGAAGGTGAACAGCAGACCGACATCATCATGCTGACCCACCAGACCCAGGAAAAGAACATCGAGGCCGCCATCGCCAAGATCGAGGCGCTGACCACCGTGATGGGGACGGTCACCAAGATCCGCCTGGAAGAGCTGGCCTGATCGCAGTCCTGAGCCTTGCTGCAACGAAAAACGGAGCCCTCGGGCTCCGTTTTTTGTTCCTATGCGAACCTCGGGGCTGGCTTACTTCTTCAGCTCAAAGGTGCAGACCGCCTGCAACATGGCGTCGCCCACCGACATCGGCTTGGGTTTGATGAATTCCATGCCCTTGAGGGCGTCGGAGTGATCGCGCTTGTCGCCCTTGCCATCGTTCTCGGCGAAGATGATTTCGCGCACCAGCTTCATGGTCCCGGCCTTGCAGTTGTATTGATGCAGGTCCTTGTAGGACTTCAGGGTGGGGAAGCTCTTGTCGCCATTGTTGGGGCGCGCCTCCTTGAAGTTCCACAGCGACCAGGCTTCGCGCACGCCGCCGGATTCGACGATGGAATCGGTATCGATCAGCAGTTCAGCCTGGTCGGTGCCGCCCAGGGATTGCCAGTTCTCGGCGTGGGCCGGCAGGCTTGCCAGCACCGCGCCAAACAGGCCGGCCGTGGCCAGCAGGGTCTTGATCTTGATGTTCATGCCGTTTCCATCCTTGTTGAGTTTGAATAGCGTCTTTGAGGGAGCCTGCGTGCAAACATTCCCGGCCAGTAGAGAGACCGGGCGGCACAGCAAGAAGTGGCGCAGCATAGCCCGGCCATGGCCGTGTTTCAAGCCTGGTAACGTTTTATTTCAGCTTGATGATCCACGGCAAGTGGCTGCCGGGGCAGCGCCGGGGCGGTTTTTGCGGCAAATCCCCGGCTGCGCTTTTGTGCAGCGCCCTCAGGCCGTATAATCGTGGACTTTCTTCCCACTTCACGCTCCAGCCGCCTACGGCGCATCCAACCGACATGCAATACGTCTCCACCCGCGGTCACGCTGCAACACCTTCCTTCTCCGAAATCCTGCTGGGTGGCCTGGCCCCGGACGGTGGCCTGTACCTGCCGGCGCAGTACCCCCAGGTCAGCGGCGCCGAACTGGACCAGTGGCGCAAGCTGTCCTATGCCGACCTGGCCTTCGAGGTGCTGCGCAAGTTCGCCACCGACATCCCCGAGGCCGACCTCAAGGCGCTGGCGCACAAGACCTATACCGCCGACGTCTATCGCAATACCCGCGCCGGCGAACATGCGGCCGAGATCACGCCGCTGCGCACGCTGGAAGAGCAGGGTGGCAAGAAGCTGGTGCTGCAGAGCCTGTCCAACGGCCCCACGCTGGCCTTCAAGGACATGGCCATGCAACTGCTGGGCAACCTGTTCGAATACGCGCTGGCCAAGCAGGGCGCGGAATTGAATATCGTCGGCGCCACCTCCGGCGACACCGGCAGCGCCGCTGAATACGCCATGCGCGGCAAGAAGGGCATCCGCGTCTTCATGCTGTCGCCACACAAGAAGATGAGCGCCTTCCAGACCGCGCAGATGTTCAGCCTGCAAGACCCCAACATCTTCAACCTGGCCATCGAAGGCGTCTTCGATGACTGCCAGGACATCGTCAAGGCCATCTCCAACGACCTGGAGTACAAGGCCGCCAAGAAGATCGGCACCGTCAACTCGATCAATTGGGCGCGCGTGGTGGCCCAGGTGGTGTACTACTTCCGTGGCTACCTGGCCGCGACCACCAGCAATGAACAGAAGGTGTCCTTCACCGTCCCCTCGGGCAACTTCGGCAACATCTGCGCCGGCCACATCGCCCGCATGATGGGCCTGCCCATCGACAAGCTGGTGGTGGCCACCAACGAGAACGACGTGCTCGACGAATTCTTCCGCACCGGCATCTACCGCGTGCGCAAGTCGGCCGAGACCTACCACACCAGCAGCCCCAGCATGGACATCAGCAAGGCCTCCAACTTCGAGCGCTTCGTCTATGACCTGCTGGGCCGCGACAGCGCCCGCGTCAAGGACCTGTTCCACAAGGTCGAGACCGCAGGCGGCTTCGACCTGAGCGGCCAGGCCGGCAGCGACGGCAACGAATTCACCAGCGTGATCCAGTATGGCTTTGCCTCGGGCAGGTCCACCCACGCCGACCGCCTGGAGACCATCCGCTTCGCTGAAAAGACCTACGGCATCACGGTCGATACCCACACCGCCGACGGCATCAAGGTGGCGCGCGAGCATCTCACGCCGGGCGTGACCATGATCGTGCTGGAAACGGCCTTGCCGGCCAAGTTCAACGAAACCATCCGCGAAGCCCTGGGCCGCGATGCCGACCGTCCGGCCGGTTTCGAGAACATCGAGGCGCTGCCCCAGCGCTTCGAAGTGATGCCGGCCGATGCGGCGCGGGTGAAGGCCTACGTGGCGCAGCACACCGGCCTGTAAGCCGCCTGGCTGAGCGTTCAACGCCGCCCGCGCCACTGGCCCGGGCGGCGTTTTTCATGCGGCGCGCAAGGGCGTCGATTGCATTAGAATGTCGGGTCGCTGTATCGACCAGAAAACAACGCTGACCCGTTGCCCGATCTTCTTCGCAGGCCTGCCATGTCTTCCACGCCCAATTCTTCCACCCCCCCGTCTTCGGCCAAGCCGGCACGCGCGCCCATGCAAAGCGTCAGCCAGGCGCTGGAGACCCTGCTGTCTGCGGCCGTACCGGTCGCACAGCGCGAGATCATCGATACCCTGGACGCCTGCGAGCGCGTGCTCGCCGAGCCGGTGACGGCGTCCATCGACGTGCCGGGGATGGACAATTCGCAGATGGATGGCTATGCCGTGCGCGCCGCCGATTGCGCCTCGGGCCAAGCGCGCCTGCGCGTTTCCCAGCGCATCCCGGCCGGCCACGTCGGCCAGCCGCTGGAGCCCGGCACGGCGGCCCGCATCTTCACCGGCGCCATGATGCCGGCGGGCGCCGACGCCGTGGTCATGCAGGAAGCCTGCGAGGCCGATGGCGAGCATGTGGTGATCCGCCACGTGCCCGCAGCGGGCGAATGGGTGCGCACCATCGGCGAAGATATCCGCCAGGGCAGCACCATCCTCGCCGCTGGTACCCGCCTGCGCCCGCAGGAACTGGGGCTGGCTGCCTCCATCGGCCAGGCACAGTTGCAGGTGCTGCGTCGCGTGCGGGTGGCGGTCTTCTTCACCGGTGACGAGCTGACCATGCCGGGCCAGCCGTTGAAGCCGGGCGGCATCTACAATTCCAACCGCTTCCTGCTGCGTGGGCTGTTGCAGAAACTGGGTTGCCAGGTCAGTGACTTCGGCATCGTCCCGGACAGCCTGCAGGCCACCCGCGAGACCTTGCGCGAAGCCGCCCGCGAGCATGACCTCATCATCACCAGCGGTGGCGTCTCCGTGGGTGAGGAAGACCATGTAAAGCCGGCGGTAGAAGCCGAAGGCCGCATCAACATGTGGCAGATCGCCATGAAGCCCGGCAAGCCGCTGGCCTTTGGCCAGGTGCGGCGCGGGGAGGGCACCGGTGAAGCCTTCTTCATGGGCTTGCCGGGCAATCCGGTCTCGTCCTTCGTTACTTTCCTGCTGTTTGTGCGCCCCTTCCTGCTGCGCCTGCAAGGTTTGCCCCGCGAGGCCGTGCTGCCCCAGGCGGTCGCCCTGCGCGCCGATTTCGACTGGCCCCGCGCCGACCGCCGCCAGGAATTCCTGCGCGTGCGTCGCAATGCGCAAGGCGGACTGGACCTTTTCCCCAGCCAGGGTTCGGCTGTGCTGACCTCGACCGCCTGGGCCGACGGCCTGATCGACAATCCGCCTGGACAGACCATCGCCGCTGGCGACATGGTGCAGTTCCTGGCGTTCGATCATCTGCTGAACTGAACTCATCAAGGACATCCCATGAAAATCGAACTGCGTTTCTTCGCCAGCGTGCGCGAAGCCCTCAAGACCTCGCAAGAAGTGATCGAGCTGCCGGCCAGCGTGAAGACGGTGGGCGACGTGCGCGCCTTCCTGATGGGGCGGGGCGGCATCTGGGCCGAGGTGCTGGGGCCGGAAAAGAACCTGCGCATGGCCTACGACCACGAGATGACCGAGGCCGATACCGAAATCGCCGACGGTGGCGAAGTGGCCTTCTTCCCGCCCGTCACCGGTGGCTGAGATGAGCACCCGCCGCGATCCTGCCGCCGCTACGCTGGAGCATTACAGCAGCCATGCCGAAAGCTTTCGCGAGGGCACCTGGGATCATGACGTCAGTCAGAACATGGCGGCGCTGCTGGACGCCCTGAGCGCCAGGCCAGGTGCTGCCGGACAGGGACCGTTCACGATCCTCGACTTCGGCTGCGGTCCTGGACGCGACCTGATCGAATTCACCCGGCGCGGTCATGTGGCGGTGGGCCTGGACGGTACCGCCGAATTCGTCGAGATGGCGCGTGCGGCCAGCGGTTGCGAGGTCTTGCATCAGGATTTCCTGAAGCTGGAGCTGCCGCAGCAGCACTTCGACGGCATCTTCGCCAATGCCTCCTTGTTCCATGTGCCGTCAGCGGAGCTGCCGCGTGTACTGGGGCAATTGCGCGCCAGCCTCAAGCCCGGCGGCATCCTCTTCAGCTCCAATCCGCGGGGTGGCGATCTGGAGGGCTGGAGCGGTCCGCGCTATGGCGTCTGGCATAGCCTGGAAGGCTGGCGCGGTTACCTGGAGCCAGCAGGATTCATTGAATTGCGGCATTATTACCGCCCCGACGGGTTGCCGCGCGAGCAGCAGCCGTGGCTGGCCAGCGTCTGGCAAAAGACGGAAGACCCGCGCCAAGCGGGCTGAACCAAACATTCGGAAATCCGGATTCTTTGGGAGGAGACACGGCCTGCGCCAAACAGGCCGGCGGAGGGGGTGCACAAGACATCGTTCAATGAAGCGATGCGCATTCATCCACACCTGAAGAAGGAACCATCTTGATTTCGACTCATCTGGCCGCCTGGGCGGCCCAGGACACCCAGTTGCTGCTGGTGACGCTGACCGCACTGGTCACCATCGTGGTGCTGATCAGTTTCCTGTCCATCGCACCTTTCCTCTCCATCCTCATCGGCACCTTCGTGGCTGGCATCGGCGCCGGCCTGCCGCTGGAAGACATCGCCAAGGCCTTCAGCAAGGGCGCCGGCAGCCTGCTCGGCGAAGCCGGCATCATCATCGCCCTGGGCGCCATGCTGGGTGCGCTCATGGCCGAATCCGGCGCGGCCGACCGCATCGTCAACACCCTGCTGCGTTATGCGCGCGGCAGCTTCATCCCCTGGATGATGGCGCTGGTGGCGCTGGTGGTGGGTCTGCCGCTGTTCTTCGAGGTCGGGCTGGTGATGATGGCGCCGATCATCTTCGTCATGGCGCGCCGCTCGGAACTGCCCATCATGCGCGTGGCCATTCCGGCGCTGGCGGGCATGACGACCCTGCACGCATTGCTGCCGCCGCATCCGGGCCCGCTGATCGCCGTCTCGGCCTTGCATGCGGATCTGGGGACGACCATGCTGCTGGGCTTCATCGTGGCCATTCCTGCGGTGATCATCGCCGGTCCCCTGTATGGCAACTTCATCGCGCCGCGCCTGAATCTGGCCGAGCCAGACCAGATCGGCAAACTGTTCAGCGCACGTGAAGGGCAGTCGCAACCCAGCTTCCTGGTGGCGCTGGTGACCATCCTGCTGCCGGTGGTGCTGATGCTGGGCCGCACCGTGGCGCGCATCTGGGTCACGCCCAAGACCGAGCTCTTCGAGATGCTCAATTTCTTTGGCGAACCCATCATCGCGCTGACCGTGACGGTGCTCTTCGCCGTGGTCGTGCTGGGCTGGGGCCAGGGCAGCAGCCGCTTCGAGGTCGGCGCGACGCTGCGCCGCGCCTTGCCGCCGATCGCCGGCCTGCTGCTGACCATCGGCGCCGGTGGCGGCCTGAAGCAGACCCTGCTGTCAGCCGGCATCAGCGACACCATCACCAAGATCGCCGATGGCACCCACATGCCGCTGATCCTGCTGGCCTGGATCATCGCCGTGGCGCTGCGCCAGGCCACCGGTTCGGCCACCGTCGCCACCACGGCCACTGCGGGCATCGTCGCGCCCCTGGTGGCGGGTTTGTCGGCCACGCACAATTCCTTGATGGCGCTGGCCATCGGTGCGGGTTCGGTGTTCTTCTGCCACGTCAATGACGCCGGCTTCTGGATGGTCAAGGAATACTTCGGGCTGAACCTGAAGCAGACGCTGGCCACCTGGTCGGTCATCCAGACCCTGGTGTCGGTGATCGGCCTGGGCATGACGCTGGTGCTATGGGGGCTGCTGGTCTGATCCTGGCCTGCTCGCGGGCAGGCCTGCGCTGGTAGAATCGCAGCCTGCATTTCTTTTTCTGACCAGCCATGCCCGTCCGCGTCCAGACTGCCGATTTCGATCTTTCCACTGAAGTGGCGCAGTTGCGCCTGTCCAATCCGCGGGTCGGAGCGGTGGTCAGTTTCGTCGGGACCGTACGCGATCTCAACGAGGGGGCAGCGGTTTCCGAGATGGAGCTGGAACATTACCCGGCCATGACCGAACGCGCCCTGGAGCAGATCGTCGCGCAGGCCAAGGCGCGCTGGCCCATCTTCGATGCGCTGGTGATCCATCGCGTCGGCCCCTTGCTGCCGCGCGAGCAGATCGTGCTGGTGGCGGTGACCTCGCCCCATCGCGGCGAAGCCTTTGCGGCCTGCGAGTTCATCATGGATTACCTCAAGACCCAGGCGCCGTTCTGGAAGAAAGAGCAGACGCCGCAAGGCGAGCGCTGGGTCGACGCCCGCGAGAGCGACGACACTGCGCTGGCCAAGTGGTCACAATAAGGCGCGGCCGCCCGGGACGCTGATCGGGCGCACCGCCATCAACGGCACACAAGGGGAGCTCGTCTTGCCATTCACTTTCCGTTTTCCCCGCATCCCGGGTTTGCCCACCACGGCCACGGCGCCGTTCTGTCCTTCCGAAGTCGCCGGCACGGTCCAGGTGCCGCGTGGCGCGTCGGTCTGGCAGAAGCTGCGCATCTATGTCGGCCCGGGGCTGCTGGTCTCGATCGGTTACATGGACCCCGGCAACTGGGCCACCTCCATCCAGGCCGGCGCGCAGTTCGGTTACCAGTTGCTGTTCGTGGTGATGCTCTCCAGCCTGGCGGCCATCGTGCTGCAATGCCTATGCGCCCGGCTGGGCATCGCTACCGGCAAGGACCTGGCGGTGCATTCGCGCGAGCATTATCCGCCGGCGGTGGGCAAGGGCATGTGGGTGCTGGCCGAACTCTCTATCATCGCCTGCGACCTGGCTGAGGTGCTGGGCTGTGCGCTGGCCTTCAATCTGCTGCTGGGCGTGTCGTTGCCGGTGGGGGTGTTGCTGACTGCGCTCGATACCCTGATCGTGCTGGGTTTGAAGGGCAGGGGATTCCGCCAGGTCGAGGCCATCATACTGGGGCTGGTCATCACCATCGCCGCCTGTCTGCTGGCGCAACTGGCCTTCGTCAAGGCGGACTGGCACGAAGTGATGCAGGGCTTCGTTCCCTCCCTGCAGGCCATCTCCAGCCGTGAGCCGCTGTACCTGGCCATCGGCATCATCGGCGCCACCGTGATGCCGCACAACCTCTACCTGCATTCCTCCATCGTCCAGACCCGCAGCGTGCAGCGCGATCCGGCGTCGTTGCTGGAGGCAGTGCGCTATACGCGGGTCGATACCACGGTGTCGCTCTTGATCGCCATGGTCATCAACGCCACCATCCTGATCCTGGCCGCTGCGGCCTTCCACAAGAGCGGCAATACCCAGGTGGCCGAGCTGGATGAGGCCTACCACCTGCTGGACCCCATCACCGGCTCAGCCATGGCGGCCATCCTCTTTGGCGTGGGTCTGTTTGCGTCGGGGCAGAGTTCGACCTTCACCGGCACCATTGCCGGACAGGTCATCATGGAAGGCTTCCTCAAGCTGAAGATTCCCTGCTGGCAGCGTCGCGTCATCACGCGTGCACTCGCTTTGGTGCCGGCGCTGATCGGCGTGCTCACGCTGGGGCCGCACTCGGTGGGCAAGCTGCTGGTGGCCAGTCAGGTGGTCCTGTCGCTGCAATTGCCCTTTGCCATGTATCCGCTGATCCGTCTGACCAGCCGCCGCGATCTGATGGGCGATCTGGTCAATCGCTGGTGGGTCAGCGGCTTGGCGTGGGTGCTGTTCGCGGCCATTTCAGCGGCCAATGTGTGGCTGGTCTGGCAGGTGTTTGCAGACTAGCGCCTGCATTACTTTCACATCAAACTATCATTATTGATCTGGATTTTGCCGGTAATAATGATAGTATGGTGTGTATATGAAGACCTCCTGCACACTTGAAGTTCATATCGACGGTGCCTGGCGCCAGGCTGGCGGCTTGGCGCTGACCGCAGCTGTCGAGCAGGGCATGGCAGCATCGACTTTCTTCGCCTATGAAACCGTACATGCCATCGATTACCTGGGCCGGCGGGATGCTGCTGCCTTGTCGGTGAACCTGCCGGTGGCGCTGGACAACCTGAGCGAACCGCGCTGGCCGGCCTTCCTGATCGACCTCTTGCCTCAGGGGTATGGCCGCGCCGAGCTGTTGCGGCAGCTGGGTCTGGATGAACGGACCGAAGCCAGCGCCGATTGGCCGCTGCTGTGTGCCGGCGCGGGCAACCCCATCGGCAATATCCGCGTGCTGGAAGCCTGGGAATGGGTGCAGGCGCGCAGTGCGCCGCAGTTGCGTGGCTTCGCCATGGAAGAGATCGCTGCGCGTTCGGAAGACTTCAACGAATATCTGGCGCAGCACGGCCTGTTCCTGGCGGGGTCGTCGGGGGTACAGGGCGAGTGGCCCAAGATCCTGCTGACCCGCGCCCGTGACGGCTTGTTCTACCTGGACCACGCCTTGCCCGATGAACTGGCCGAACGCCATTACATCGTCAAGTTCGGGCGCGGGCCCGATCCCGACCTGGCCGACATTCTGCGCTTGGAGGCTCCCTACATGCAGATGGCTGCTCGTCTGGGCCTGCACGTCCACGCGCCGCTGGAACTGCACGGCAAGGCCTTGTTCATTCCCCGTTTTGACCGTGAAGTGCGGGGCACGCAGGTGCTACGCCATGCGCAGGAAAGCATCGCCTCCCTGTGCGGCGTCACCGGCTTTGCGGCCATGCCCACCCACAATGCCGTCTGTGCACGGCTAGGGGAGGTCGCCACCGATCCGGTGACGGAGATCATCGAATACCTGAAGCGCGACATCGCCAACATTGTCCTGCGCAACAAGGACAATCACGCCCGCAACACTGCGATCCGGCGCGATGCACAGGGGCGTGTCGGTCTGACGCCACTGTTCGACTTTGCGCCCATGTGGCTGCATCCGGACGGTATTGCACGCCGCATGCGCTGGGAGCGCGATGACGGCGGTTCCCCGCAATGGGCCAGCGCCATCGCGCAGGCATGCGAGGCAGCGCAGATCGACCCGGGACCGGTGAAGTCGGCCGTGCGCGAGATGGCATTGCCATTGGCCGATCTGTTGGACTATGGCCGCAGCCTGGGAATCGAATCCAACTTCCTTGACCCGTTGGCGGCCACCGTGGCGCAGGTACGGGCGCAGCTGGAGGCGCTCTGAATGGACAAGCGCTTCAAGCCCCTGAGCGCCATCGAGCAAATGGAAGAGCGGCGCGCGCTCTTCGATGAGCTGGCGGCCCATCCGACCTTGCCGGTCCCGGCCGTGGTCCGCAAGATCCGCACCACCTTGCGCCTGACCATCGCCGAATACGCCAAGCTGTGCGGCGTCTCGGCCCGCACGCTGCAAGACATCGAACGGGGTGAATCCAGCCCTACGCTGGCCACCGCCGACAAGCTGCTCAAGCCGGTGGGCATGAGCGTGGGCGCCGTGGTACGCAAGCGCCCATGAAAAAGGCGACCTGCTGCCAGGTCGCCTCATTTCTCCATCTCATCCTTCAGAGCATCAGTTCTTGGCCACCGCCGGCTGCTTGCCGCTACCCGGTTCCAACACCACCGTGCAAGTCAGCCCCGAGGCCAGCAGCACGTTCTCCGGCACCTTGTCGAGCTGGATGCGCACCGGGATGCGCTGGGCCAGGCGCACCCAGTTGAAGGTCGGGTTCACATCGGCAGTCAACTCGCGGCTTTGCGGATTGTCGCGGTCGTAGATGCCGCGGGCGATGCTGTCGACGTGGCCTTCCATGGAAGCGCCGTTGATCAGCTGGATCCTGGCCCGGTCGCCGATGGACAACAACGGCAGCTTGGTCTCTTCGAAGTAGGCATAGACCCAGAAGGAGTGGCTGTCGATCACCGCGATCTTGGCCGCGCCGGCTGCCGCATAGTCGCCACGGCGCACGTTCAGGTTGGTGATGTAGCCATCCACCGGCGAGAAGACCTTGGTGCGCTCCAGGTTCAGCCTGGCGGTATCGCGCTGCGACAGGGCGGCCTGGTATTGCGCCTGGGCGCCTTGCAGCTGGGCCTGGGCGGCTTCCAGTTGGGCTTGCGAGGCGGTGACCTGGCTGCCGGCGTCTTCACGGGCTTCGCGCGAGACCACCAGCGCATCGACATCAGCACGGCGGCGGGCCTGGGCGCGGCGCATGTTCAGGTCGGCGCGACGGGCTTCCACTTCAGCGCGGCGCACGTCCAGCTCGGCCTTGCGGGCGGTGACGGCGGCTTCTGCCTGCTGCAGCGCCAGCGTGTAGCGGGCCGGGTCGATTTCCATGAGCAGGTCGCCTTTCTTGACCAGCTGGTTGTCGCGCACCGGCAGGGCTACGACCTGGCCTGAGACGTCGGGAGCGATGTTGACCACTTCGGCACGTACGCGGCCGTCGCGGGTCCAGGGCGAATGCATGTAGTGCTGCCACAGGCTCCAGGCCAGCAGGATGGCCAGCAGGAAGATGGCCGTGGTGATGAGAACGCGGAAGATCGATTTGACCGACATGATGAACTACTCCTGAATGTTGCTTTATCTTTTCGTAAGGGATGGGTGCGCAAGGGCCCCGCAGGCTAGCGATACACCGCCAGGCCCAGCAAGGCCGCCAGGCAGACGAACAGGCTGACCCGGAACAGCGCCGGATGCCAGGTCAGCGCGTAGAAGCCCAGGCGCACCAGCACCCGGTCTGCCAGCATGGCCAGCACGGCAGCCACCACCGCCAGCAGCAGGACGGTCGGAATATAGGCGTCGAAGAAGGAAATCTCACGTGGCATGGCGCTCTCCCGTTGTGTTGTTGGTCGCCCCGGCGCGCATGGTGTGCAGCGGTGATTGTTCATCGAGCAGGGCGGTACGGATGAAATGCAGATAGCTCAAGGTGCGTTGCAGGCGATGGCGTTCGCTGCGTTCGCGGTAATGCGGGCCGATGGCGGTCTGGACCTCGGCGATGGTGGCGTCATTGGCCGCCAGGGCGCTGGCCAGGGTCGTTGCCGAGGGCTGCGCGAACAGCGCCGGGATGGCTTCGCGCAGGCGGTTCAGGGCGGCATAGGCGGAGGCCGGCAGCAGATCCGGTGCCTCGGTGCGGATGCCATGCAGCTCGTTGCGCAGCTCGATGATGGCGTGACCTACTTCCAGGGTGGCGAACATCCAGCCCAGCGCCTTCTGGCGCAGCAGCGGGCGGCTGGTGGTGAACATCGTGATCTGGTGCATCAGGTCGCGGGTGCCGCTCTCGAACTTCAGCGCGAGATGGGCCAGCTTGCCGAAACAGGCGTCGACCACCTGCTTGCGCAACTGCTTTTCCAGCACTCGCACGGTCCAGTCGGTGGTGGGCGGCAGCAGCACCATGAAGGCCACGGCGGTGACCAGCAGCGACACCACCAGGGCCACCGATTCGTTCAGATAGCCGGCTGCGTTGAAATGCGCAAAGTTGTCGGGCACCGCCAGGAAGGGGAAGAAGATACAGATCCCCAGGCCATAGCCGGCCCACTTGGGCTTGGTGGTCAGGTAGACCGCCAGCATCAGCACCGGCATGAGCGCGCTGGCCAGCATCCAGTAGCCATCCAGGCGCGGCAGGATGTGGAAGGTGTAGACGTAGCCGGCCACGGCGGCGAAGAGCACGCCGATGGCGACCGTGCGGGTGGCCTTGGCGGGATCGGGCGCGGCCGAGGTGATGGCGCAGAAGGCGGCGGCGTTGAGTACGGCCACGTCGCCGCTGGGCCAGCCGCTGGCGATCCAGAAGCCGGCCAGGCACAGCATCACGACGGCCGCGCGGGCGCCGGCGATGAGGGCGGTGGTCATGCTGGTCTTGGGCGCATAGGAATGCTCCCATTGCTCGCGCTCATGGTGGCGTTGGGTCATCGACGCATAGGTGAGGGTGTAGGCGTGCAGTTCCTCGATGACGCGATAGAGCAGTTCGGAGGCCGTATCGAAGTCCAGCATGGCGCTGTCGCTCTGGCATTGCCCGGCCAGCGTGCTGCGGGTGGCGCGCACACGGCGCGGCAGTTCGCGCTTGTAGGCGTCCAGCTTCAGGGCGGCGTCGGCGGCATCCAGTGCGCTCATGACCGGCTCGCCGCTGGCGCGGGTGAGCAGGGGTTGCACTTCGCGGAAGTAGGGCGAGATGGCGTCGATGACCACCTGTGCGCTGGCAGCCGGGTTGGCGTGCAGACGGTTCATCAGCTGGTGCAGCGCGTGCATGCGGGTGGACAGGGCCATGAACTCGCTGTTCATGCGGGTCAGCCGGCCGCTGCGCAGGCGCACTTCGGGGTCTTCGAAGATGGCCGCGCTGCGCATGGCTTCCAGGCCGATGATGTCGCCCACGAAGCGGGCATTGGTGGCTTCGAGCTGCTTGCGATCGGCGCTGCCGCCCAGGGTGGCGCTGATCAGGTCGACGAAGGCGGTGAAGCGGCCACGGATGATGCGCACCAATCCCGGGGCGCTGGCCTGCGGAAACACCAGCGCGCTGACCAGGCCGACGCAGACGATGCCGACCATGATCTCGGTGACCCGCGTCATCACCGAATCAAAGGTGATGGCCGGATGCAGCGCCGCCGGCAGGCCGATGAGCGCGACCGTATAGCCCGACAGCACGAAGCCATAGGAGCGGAAATTGCGGTTGTGCGCCGAGCCTACCGTACACAGTCCGATCCACAGGGCCGAGGCCAGCAGGAACAGCTCGGGCGTCTGCGCAAACAGGCCCACGAAGACCACGATGGCCATGGAGCCCACCAGGGTGCCGATGACGCGATAGAAGCTCTTGGCCAGGATCATGCCGCTTTGCGGCTGCATCACGATGAAGACCGTGATGAGCGCCGAGCGCGGCGATTCCAGGTCCAGGCCATAGCCGATGCCCAGCGCCAGCAGGCCGGCCAGGACCATCTTGAAGACATAGACCCAGGTCGGCGCATCGCTGCGCCACCAGTCGGCGGCGGCCTCGCGCAGCTTTGCCTTGAAGGGCAGGGCAGGGTTGCTCATCGTGCCGCCACCTTGGCCGGTGCGGCCTCCTCGATGCCGCCGCCCAGCGCGGTCTGCAGGGCCGCATAGGCCGCCAGCCGCTGCGCCTGCAACTGCTGCACGATCTGCTGCTGGCGCAGCCATTGGGTCTGCGCGTGCAGGACATTGAGATAGTCGGTCAGGCCGCGCTGGTAGGCGCGGGTGGCGATGTCGACGTTCTTTTGCGCGGCTTGCACCGACTGCTGCGCCTGCTCTTGCTGGCGCGCTACCGACTGCAGGGTCACGACCTGGTCCGAGATGCCCTTGAGGGCCTGCGAGAGCAGGGCGTTGTAGTGCTCCACTTCGATGTCATAACCGGCGCTGGCCGCCCCCAGTTGACCGCGCAGTCTCCCACCCTCGAAGATCGGCAGCGAGATCGCCGGGCCGTAGGTGGTCTGCAGGTTGGGTGCGGAGAGGAAGGAGAACAGGCCGCCGCCAGCGGCCGCCGGGCCGATGCCGGCCAGCAGGTTGATATTGGGATAGAAGGCCGCCTTGGCCACCGAGATCCCCTTGGCAGCCGCTTCCACGCGCCAGCGCGCGGCGCTGATGTCAGGACGGCGGCCCACCAGGTCGGCAGGCAGCGCGCTGGGCAGGCCCAGGCTGGTCTGCAGTTGCATGCCCGGTCGCGTGACGCCATCGGCCGCGCCAGGGCCGGCGCCCAGCAGCGCGGCCAGCTGGTTGCGGATGAGGGCGATGTTTTCGTGCAGGGCTTCGATCTGGCGGCGAGTCTCGGGCAAGGGGGATTCGGCCTGGGTAATTTCCAGTTGCGTGCCGAGGCCACCCTTGAAGCGGCGATGGGCCAGATCGAGGATCTTCTGTTCTTCCTTCAGCAGGGCTTCGGTGTTGTCCAGCAGGCCATATTGCAGCGCCAGTTGCACGTAGGTGCGCACCACATTGCCTTCCAGGTCCAGCTGGGCGGCGCGGGCGTCCGCGGCCACTGCGTGCATTTCGTCCTGGGCGCGCAGGGTGGCGTTCTTGTTGCGGTCCCACAGGTCGACGTTATAGGACAGCCCCAGCGTGGCGGTGTTGTTCCAGGTCAGCTTGTTGCGGAAGGCAGCGCCGTAATAGACGTTGTCGGACCAGTCCTTGCGGCCTACCGACACATCCAGCTGGGCGCTGGGCAATTCGCCGGCATGCGCCACCACGGCCATCGACTGCGCCTGGCGCACCCGGGCGGCGGCCACCGCCATGCTGGGGTTGCCGGCCACGGCGCGGGTCACCAGTTGATCCAGCTGCGCATCGCCATAGGCCTGCCACCAGGCGCGCTGTGGCCAGCCCGCTTCGCTGGCGGCCTGGCGGATGGCCTGTCCGGCATCCAGCACGGCCACGTCGCGGACCTGGGCTTGCGGCTGGATGCCGCCCTGGTCGGCGCAGCCGGCCATTGTCAGCGAGAGCGCAATGACGGTCAGGACGGGCAGCTTGGAGAATGCGATACGTGTCATGGAATTACCCGAAAATATGCAAATATCTGAAGATATGTATTCTATTTTGTAATTATTTTTGGAAAAATCTGCTATTTGGCAATTGTTTATCTCAGAAGTGGCAATAATGATTGCTCCGATCTGGGTAACAATGCTGTCATCCGGAGGTGCGCCCGGCATCGCTGCTGCAGCCGTCTACGCGCCGTACCCCCGTGTACCGTGAAGGAAAATGATGGATACCCTGCAAAACATGCGCGTCTTCGCGCGTGTGGTCGAGGCCGGCAGCTTTACGCAGGCGGCCCAGCAGATGGGCTTGACCACCGCGCATGTCTCGCGCGCCGTGGCTGATCTGGAGCGCCATCTGCGCACGCGTCTGATGAACCGTACCACGCGCCGCATCGCCTTGACCGAAGCGGGCGAACGTTATTTGCTGCGTTGCCAGCAGATCATGTCCTATGTCGATGAAGCCGAGGCCGAGGCCAGCGCCGCCTACGTCAAGCCCTCCGGGCGCCTGCGCATCCACGCCATGACCAGCTTTGGCCAGCGCTACGTGATCCCGTCGATCTCCGGCTACCACAAGCGCTATCCGGATGTGGCGGTCGAGCTGACCTTGGCCCAGCGCATTCCCGACATGCTGGAAGAAGGCTATGACGTCTCCCTGGTGCTGGCGCGCGAACTGCCGGATTCGGGCCTGATCTACCGCCAGCTCGGCTCTACCTTCAGCATGCTGTGCGCCTCGCCCGCCTATCTGGACAAATACGGTGCGCCCCAGCAGCCGGCCGACCTGCTCAACCATGCCTGCCTGCAACTGGTCAGCCCCATTTCGCCGCTGGATGAGTGGATACTGGAAGGGCCGGAAGGCGGGACGGTCGTCGCCGTCAAGAGCAATTTCCAGGTCAACGTGGCCGAGGCCATGCTCACCGCCATCCGCGAGGGCATGGGCATCGGCGTGCTGCCGATCTATTCGGCCGTGGACGCGCTGCGCGCCGGCACCATCGTACGCGTGCTGCCCCAGCATCGCCTGCAGAACATGGGCGTGTATGCACTGTATCCTTCCCGTCAGTACCTGGACGCCAAGATCAGCACCTGGGTAGACTGGATGCACGAAACGGTGGACCGGACCCTGCAGGAAGACCACCAGGCGCTGGAGCGCCTGGGCAGCCTGCGCGAGGAAATGCAGGGCCTGGCCACACGCAGCGGGCCGCAGGCCTGATCAATCAAGGGGGAATGTCATGGGATGGCTGGCAGTAGGGATGGGAGCGACCTTGGGCGCCTGGCTGCGCTGGCGCATCTCGGTGGTGTGGAACGTGTCGGGCCACTTCGTGCCGCTGGGCACGCTGGCGGCCAACTGGATCGGCGCCTACGTGATCGGTTTCCTGGTGGCGTATTTCGAGCAGCATCCGGGACTGCCGCCGGAGTGGCGGCTCTTTGCGGTGACCGGTTTCCTGGGCGGGCTGACCACCTTCTCCACCTTCTCGGCCGAAGCCATGATCCTGTTGCAGCGGGGCGATTACCTCTGGGCCATCGGCCACTCCGGCTTGCATCTGCTGGGCTCCATCGTGCTGTGTGTTGCCGGGTTTGCAAGCTATCGCGCCCTCGCTGGATGAGCACTCCGCGTGACCTGATGCAGATCAAAACAGACGGCACGATCATTGCTTGAAAATCGCAGGCGCAGGCCCAACTTTCATCTTATTGAAAAATTGGAGCGAACCATGCGTCTCGACAAACTCACCACCAAATTGCAGGAAGCGCTGGCCGATGCGCAATCCCAGGCCGTCGGCCACGACAATCAATACATCGAACCCGTCCACCTCATCCTGGCGCTGCTGAACCAGGAGGACGGCGGCGCTCGCTCGCTGCTGCAGCGCGCCGGCGTGAACGTCAATGGTCTGTCTGCCGCCTTGCAGGCGGCCGTCAAGCGCCTGCCGCAGGTCTCCGGCAATGGCGGCGAAGTGCAGGTCGGCCGCGAGCTGGTGGCCCTGCTGAACCTGGCCGACAAGGAAGCGCAAAAGCATGGCGACCAGTTCGTCGCCAGCGAAATGGTGCTGCTGGGCCTGGTGGACGACAAGTCCGACGCCGGCCGCGCCGCGCGCGAAAACGGTCTGACCCGCAAGTCGCTGGAAGCGGCCATCACCGCCGTGCGCGGTGGCGCGTCCGTGTCCTCGCAGCAAGATGAAGGCCAGCGCGAAGCCCTGAAGAAATACACCCTGGACCTGACCGAGCGTGCCCGCGCCGGCAAGCTCGACCCGGTGATCGGCCGCGACGATGAAATCCGCCGCGCCATCCAGGTGCTGCAACGGCGCAGCAAGAACAACCCGGTCCTGATCGGGGAGCCGGGCGTGGGCAAGACCGCCATCGTCGAAGGCCTGGCCCAGCGCATCGTCAATGGCGAAGTGCCGGACAGCCTCAAGTCCAAGCGCGTGCTGTCGCTGGACATGGCGGCCCTGCTGGCGGGCGCCAAGTATCGCGGCGAATTCGAGGAACGCCTGAAAGCGGTCTTGAAGGAAATCGCCCAGGACGAAGGCCAGACCATCGTCTTCATCGATGAGTTGCATACCATGGTCGGCGCCGGCAAGGCCGAGGGCGCCATGGACGCCGGCAACATGTTGAAGCCGGCCCTGGCGCGCGGCGAACTGCACTGCGTGGGCGCCACCACCCTGGATGAATACCGCCAGTACATCGAGAAAGATGCCGCGCTGGAACGCCGCTTCCAGAAGATCCTGGTGGATGAGCCCAGCGTGGAAGCCACCATCGCCATCCTGCGCGGTCTGCAGGAAAAGTACGAGGTGCACCACGGCGTGGACATCACCGACCCGGCCATCGTGGCTGCGGCCGAGCTGTCGCATCGCTATATCACCGACCGCTTCCTGCCGGACAAGGCCATCGACCTGATCGACGAAGCGGCTTCCAAGATCAAGATCGAAATCGATTCCAAGCCGGAAGTGATGGACAAGCTCGACCGTCGCCTGATCCAGTTGAAGATCGAGCGCGAAGCCGTCAAGCGCGAGAAGGACGAAGCCTCGCAGAAGCGCCTGCAGCTGATCGAGGAAGAAATCGAGAAGCTCGAGCGCGAATACGCCGACCTGGAAGAAATCTGGAAGGCCGAGAAGTCGAGCGCCCAGGGCGGCCAGCAATTGAAGGAAGAAATCGAGAAGGTGCGCCTGCAGATGGAAGAGGCCACCCGCAAGAGCGACTGGCAGAAGGTCTCGGAACTGAAGTACGGCAAGCTGGCCGAGCTGGAAGCCGCGCTGGAAGTGCAGAACAAGAAGGATGCGGCGGGCGTCAAGACCGAGAAGCCCAAGCTGGTGCGCACGCAGGTGGGCGCTGAGGAAATCGCCGAGATCGTCGCGCGCGCCACTGGCATTCCGGTCTCGCGGATGATGCAGGGCGAACGCGAAAAACTGCTGCACATGGAAGACGTGCTGCATGAACGCGTGGTCGGCCAGGACGAAGCCATCGTGGCCGTCTCCGACGCCATCCGCCGTTCCCGTGCCGGCCTGGGCGATCCCAGCAAGCCCTATGGTTCCTTCATGTTCCTGGGCCCCACCGGGGTGGGCAAGACCGAGCTGTGCAAGGCGCTGGCCTCCTATCTCTTCGATACCGAGGAAGCCATGATCCGCATCGACATGAGCGAATTCATGGAGAAGCATTCCGTGGCCCGCCTGATCGGCGCGCCGCCGGGCTATGTCGGCTATGAAGAGGGCGGTTACCTGACCGAAGCGGTGCGTCGCAAGCCCTACAGCGTGATCCTGCTCGACGAAATCGAGAAGGCCCACCCGGATGTCTTCAACGTGCTGCTGCAGGTGCTGGACGATGGCCGCATGACCGATGGCCAGGGCCGTACCGTGGACTTCAAGAACACCGTGATCGTGATGACTTCCAACCTGGGTTCGCACAAGATCCAGAGCATGGAAGACAGCGATCCGGCCCTGGTGAAGCTGGCCGTGATGGCCGAGGTGCGCACCCACTTCCGTCCGGAATTCATCAACCGGGTGGATGAGATCGTGGTCTTCCACGCGCTGGACGCCAAGAACATCGGCGCCATCGCCAAGATCCAGCTGCGCATCCTGGAGCAACGCCTGGCCAAGCTGGAGATCGGCCTGGAGATCAGCGAGGCCGGTTTGCAGAAGATCGCCGAGGCTGGTTTCGATCCGGTCTATGGCGCTCGTCCGCTCAAGCGCGCCATCCAGCAGGAGATCGAGAACCCGCTGTCCAAGCAGATCCTGGCAGGCAAGTTCGGTCCCAAGGATGTGGTGCGGGTGGACGTGGACCATGGCCAGTTGAGTTTCAGCAAGTAATTCAGCAGGTAGTTCTGCAGGTATTTCTGCAAATAAGCCCGTCCGGCCCGCCCCTTTGCTTCAGGGCAAGGCGGGCGGCGATCAAGGCAGCCGCATGAAGATGCGGCTGCCTTTTTCTTTGCAGGACGGCAAAAATCTCACTTTTGTAAACGACAAGTGAACAACTGTTCAGAAAACTTGTGCAACTGCTAATCAGCAGGGCTGGATTTGCATTCTTCACGCCCAGCGCGGCTCTTGAAGGGGCAAGTCGACGGATTTCTTTGGCAAAAGTGCAAAAAATCTATGCACAATGCAGGATTAATGTGATTTACTTTCTTCGGGGGACGCGCCAGATGAGCATGCCGGCGCGCCGTCAATCGAGGCCAAGGCGTGGGCAGCCATCGCCAGATAGTGACAATATTGCCTTCGAGCAAACAATACATGGTCTTAACGGGAATTCGCAGCGACATCGGTACTGATATCCAACGGGGGCGATTCTGAAGCAATCGTCCCTGCAGCGGCTATTCATCCTGCCTTTCGTTTTCCTGATGGTCTGCCTGGTGCTGACCATCGGGTGGTTCCTCTATCGCGCCGGTGACGACGCCACCGAGGTGCTGGCCCGCAATGCCCTCACCGAATTGATCGGCCGTGTCAGCCAGGCCATCGACCGTCAGACCATGGGAGCGCGCGAAAGCCTGAATGTGGTGGCGCCGCCGGCCGTGCGCACTGCCGCCCCGGGGCAACCTCCCGCCATGCTGCCTTTCCCGGTTCACAGCAAGGAGCTGGAAGAGCGGCTCTGGCTGGCCAACCTGATGTTCGAGGATCCCAGCTATGTCTATTTCGGCGGCGCCGATGGCAGCTTCCTGGGCATCAAGCAGGAGGAGGGTAGCCAGTTCACCTACAGCGTGCGCGAACCCGATGGCAAGAACTACGTGTACCAGCTGCGCGGTCCCGGTACGCCCATGGAACTGGTGGCGGCCCAGGAATATGAACCGCGCAAGCGCCCCTGGTATGTGCAGGCGGTGCAACGCGGGCGCGAGACCTGGTCTTCGGTATATGCCGACTACCGCCAGAAGCACCTGGGCATCAACCTTTCCAAGCCCATCTTCGACGCCGACGGCAAGCTGCTCGGCGTAGCCAACAGCAGTATCGGCCTGTTGCGTCTGACCACGCTGCTGCGCGCGCTGCCGCTGGGGGCGCATGGCGTGGCCTTTGTCACCGAACTCAACGGCGACATGATTGCCGATTCCGTCAATGAGCCCCTGCACCAGATCCGCGACCAGGACCCCGACCTGCGCCGCCTCAACGCCAGCCAGAGCAGTTCGCCCCTGGTGCGCCAGGCCTATGAGGAAGTGCGCCGCTATCTGGCCCGCCAGCCCGCCCAGTCCGGTAAGCTCATGCTGCTGAGTTCGCGCACCGAAGGCGGCAAGATCGAAGTGGCGTTCCGGCTGCACCATGACGCCGCCGGACTGGACTGGCTGGCCATCAGTGCGGCGCCGCGCTCGGACTTCCTCGGTTCGGTCACCAGCGGCGTCTACCAGACGCTGATGCTGGGTCTCATGGCGGTGTGCCTGACCTTTGTGATCGGCTTCCTGTTGCTGCGCTGGGTCTTGCGCGACATCCGCAGGCTGACCCAGGCGGCCAAGAGCATCGGCAATGGCAGTCCTTTCCCGGATCTCAATATCAATCGCAATGACGAGATCGGCCAGCTGGCGCAAAGCTTCGTGGAGATGGAGCGCAACCTGCGCACCGACCGCCTCACCAATGTGCTCAACCGCGATTCGCTGATTGCCCAGATTGATTTCCGCCGCAGCAACTGCGTCGATGGCAGTCCCTTGCATTTCGGCTTGCTGTTCATTGACCTGGACCGCTTCAAGGCGGTCAATGACGAATACGGCCATGACGAAGGCGACAAGGTGCTGGTGACCATCGCCCAGCGTCTGCAACATACCCTGCGCCATGATGATTCGGTCGCCCGCTTCGGCGGCGACGAGTTCGTGGTCTACCTGCACGGGGTGAGCGATATGGAAGTGGCCCGCAGCATTGCCGACAAGATCCGGCACGCCGTCAACAAGCCTATCCCCGGACGGGAGGGCCAGCAGTATGTGGTCGATGCCTCGGTCGGCGTCTCGCTCTATCCGGACGACGGCCTGGACGTGGAAACCTTGCTGCGTGTGGCCGATTCCCGTATGTTCGACCAGAAGCGCCTGCATCGCATCCTGTCGGTATAGGCTGTCCCTACCCAGACTACGGAGGAGTTCCCATGACTTTCGCCACCTGCGACCTGTGCGACGCCCATGAAGACAAGCTCGCCGCCGGCACATTGCACGTGTTGCCGCCGATCTTTGCCTCGTTCGGCCGCAAGCAGTCCTTCTGCGGCCCGGCCCGCACGCTCAAGGTGTTCGAGGACAATGTGCTGGTGCGCGCCACGCTGGAGACGCCGGGCCAGGGTCATGTACTGGTGGTCGACGGCGGCGGCAGCCTGCGCTGCGCCCTGGTGGGCGGCAACCTGGCGCAACTGGCGCAGGACAATGGCTGGGCCGGCATCCTGGTCAATGGCTGTGTGCGCGATGCGGCTGAACTCAATGCCTGCGAGGTCGGCATCCGCGCCCTGGCCACTCATCCCCAGCGTAGCTTCCGCAAGGGCGCCGGGGATGCGGATATCAAGGTGGGCATTGCCGGTGTGGCGGTCTATCCGGGCGACTGGATCTATGCCGATGTCGATGGCGTGCTAGTCTCGCGCAGCGCGCTCTGAGCCGCCGCTGTGTTCCCCTGGGGCCCGCCTTGCGCGGGCCTCAGTCTTTGCGGGTGCGCAGGATCTGGTCGATGGCCGCGGTCTGCACGACGATTTCCTTGAGATCCTGGTTCAGCAGGCTGGTGCGCCGGCGTAGGTTGTCCCAGCCGGACCAGGCGCTGGCTTCGGCCGGCACGGGTTCGGGCGGCAGCGGGCCGATCAGTTCGATCTTGCCTGACAGCGCCTTGTCTTGCGGCGCTTGCGGCGAGACCGTCACGGCGCCGCCGCGCTTTCTCGGCTGGGGCGCCAGCAGGCGCTGGGCTTCGGCCAGATGTTGGCTGGCTTCCAGGTAGGTTTCCTCGATCAGGCGGCTGACCTGGGCTTGCGGCAGGTTTTCCTGATGCCGGCGCAGCATCAGGCGCAGCGCCGCAATGTGGGCCGCCACCAGGTAATTCTGCACGATGAAGCGGTTCAGCTCGCGCACCGCGCGCTGCTTGGTAGCCGGTTCGTCCATCATCCGCACCAGCGCCGAGATGAGCGCCGCCAGGCTGTCCATGAAGCCCTTGCGGCAGACCCGATAGAAGAAGTCGTCCTGCACCTTGCCCTCGAGCATGTCGCGGCTGGCCGTCAGGTAGCGCTGGCTGGACTTGAGTACGTTGCGCAGCAGCTTGGGCAGGTCACGGTATTCCCAGGCCGGCAGCACATAGGAAAAGACCGTGGCGATGACCACGCCGATGATGGTGTCGATGAGGCGCTCGCCAATGACGCCCTGATGACCGGCAGGCACCAGCAGGTTCAGCAGCATCAGGATCTGCACCGAGGCGGCAATGGCGGTGTAGCGGTACTTGATGTAGGTGAAGGCGGGCGCGGCCACGCTGGCGGCGAACAGCACGGCCAGCTGGCCCAGCGGATTGTGGACGAAGCGCAGGATCAGCATGGTGATCAGGCAGCCGATGACGGTGCCGATGAGGCGGTCGGCCATGCGCTGCTTGGTGGCGCTGAAATTGGGCTTGAGGATGATGACGATGGTCAGCACGATCCAGTAGCCGTGCGACATGTAGGGCAACTGGTTGGCGATCCACAGGCCCGTGGTCACTGCCAGCGCCACCCGGATGGCGAAACGGAAGATCGGCGACTGCCAGCGCAGGTTCACCAGCAGCATGTTGAACTTGAACTTCTGTTGGGTCAGGAACGGAGTCATGTCCGAGCCCGGCAGGATGGGGATGGGATCGACCGGGTTCTGCGTGGCCTGGTGGACCTGGCTGATCAGTTCGATGATGTCGCGGATCTTGTTATAGGTCACCCGCAGGATGGTCAGTGCTTCTTCGGAGGCCTGGCGCGGGCCGGGCTGGGCCAGTTCGTGCATCTCGAACTGCACCGCGCGCAGCTCGGCCTTGTAGTTCACGGTGGGCTCGGAAGCCTTGTTGCGGGTGATGGCGTAGGCGATCGATTCGATATCCTGGGCGGCCTTGTTGGCCAGGTCGCGCAGGAACACCATCACATCGGCGTCGCCGAAGTGCTGGCGCAGGAAGGCGTAGTCGGCATGGGTGGAGAGTACCTGCTCGTAGAGCTCCAGCATGGACAGGTGCACCTGCACCAGCAGACCGTCCTGTTTGGTATAGAGATCACGCAGGATCAGGTCGCGCGAGGCCTGCTGCTTGTCGGCTACCACGATCTGCTGGCGCACCAGCTGGTTGAACTGGCCCGCCAGGTCATGCCTGACGTCATAGAACTCGGCCTTGATGCGCAGATAGCGCGCCAGTTCGAAGAGCGCCTCGGCCAGCACCTGCTGCTTGATGCGCCGGCGCAGGAACCACGACACCGCCATGGAATAGGCCAGGTAGCCCAGCCCGCCGCCCAGGAACAGGGCTGCGTGCAGGAAGGCGTCGGCAATGGGCACCTGGTTTTCCATGGACAGGGTCATCACCATGAGCGCGGCGAACTGCAGCGGCATGGTCTTCTTGCCATAGACCACCATCATGCTGGCAAAGAAGCTCACCACCACCATCATGGCGCTGACCAGCCAGGGGATGGGCGCGCACAGGCTGATGAGCAGCATGACCACGGTACAGAGCAAGACGCCCGCCAGCATCTCGTTGAACTTGTGGCGCAGCGGGCTGGGCAGGTCCATCAGGCTGGTGCAGAGTGCACCGAGGAACACCGTCATCGTGGTGGGCATGTCGGCCACGTTGAACACCAGCAGGGTCAGGCCGACCACCCCGATTGCGATCCGCACTCCTGTATAGAAATAATGACTGAAAAGGAAAGTGCGGATGTCCAGGGCGTAATGCATGAAGACGGTTCGGCGTTGGATCGCCGTTAAATGAGTTAGGCGCTTATTCTCTGCCTTCTTGTGTGTTTAAACAACCCGATGGCCGTCGCGCAGGCAGAGTGAGTATGAATGGCTGGCGTGCAAGAGGTTTCATCTGGGCTGATTTTTACGATACGAAATCTTCATTCCGCAATGTGAAAACGGCGAGTGCGCTGCATCAAAAACCTTTTTCATTCTCTGGATTTTTGTTTCGTATCGCAAAAACGAAGACGTAAGGTATTGATTTTATTCGTATAAAAATTTTACAGATATCTTATATAAGACATTGTTGCTCCGCTCCCGCAGGCCTACTATGAAGTCATGGAATCAACGATTTCATCCGGTTTCAAGCCACTTTCAAGCCACTTCATCATTGAGCAAAAAGGAGATCCACATGAGCACACGTGAACAGCAAATCCAGGCCCTGGAACGCGACTGGGCAGAGAACCCCCGCTGGAAGGGCATCAAGCGCAACTACAGCGCTGCCGACGTGGTCCGCCTGCGCGGCTCGCTGCAGATCGAGCACACCATCGCCAAGCGCGGCGCCGACAAGCTCTGGAACCTGGTCAACAACGAACCCTTCGTCAACGCTCTGGGCGCACTGACCGGCAACCAGGCCATGCAGCAGGTCAAGGCTGGCCTGAAGGCCATCTACCTGTCCGGCTGGCAAGTGGCGGGCGACGCCAACCTGGCCGGTGAAATGTATCCCGACCAGTCGCTGTACCCGGCCAACTCGGTGCCGATGGTGGTCAAGCGCATCAACAACACCTTCGCCCGCGCTGACCAGATCCAGTGGTCGGAAGGCAAGGATGACATCGACTTCTTCGCCCCTATCGTGGCCGATGCCGAAGCCGGTTTCGGCGGCGTGCTCAACGCCTTCGAACTGATGAAGTCGATGATCGAAGCCGGCGCCGCTGGCGTGCACTTCGAAGACCAGCTGGCGTCGGTGAAGAAGTGTGGCCACATGGGCGGCAAGGTGCTGGTGCCGACCCGCGAAGCCGTCGAGAAGCTCAACGCCGCCCGCCTGGCCGCTGACGTCATGGGCACCAAGACCCTGGTGATCGCCCGTACCGACGCCGAGGCCGCCGACCTGCTGACCTCCGACGTGGATGCCAACGACAAGCCCTTCCTGTCCGGCGAGCGCACTGTCGAAGGCTTCTTCAAGACCCATCCGGGCATCGACCAGGCGATTTCGCGTGGCCTGGCCTATGCCGAGTATGCGGACATGGTCTGGTGTGAAACCGGCAAGCCCGACCTGGCCTTCGCCAAGACCTTCGCCGAAGCCATCCATGCCAAGTTCCCGGGCAAGCTCTTGGCCTACAACTGCTCGCCGTCCTTCAACTGGAAGAAGAACCTGGACGACGCCACCATCGCCAAGTTCCAGCGTGAACTGGGCGCCATGGGCTACAAGTTCCAGTTCATCACGCTGGCTGGCTTCCATGCGCTGAACTATTCCATGTTCAACCTGGCCCACGGCTATGCCCGCAACCAGATGTCGGCCTTCGTGGAACTGCAGGAAGCCGAATTCGCCGCCGCCACCAAGGGCTTCACGGCGGTCAAGCACCAGCGCGAAGTGGGCACCGGCTATTTCGACGCCGTGACCCAGGCGATCCAGCAGGGCCAGTCCTCGACCACGGCGCTGCACGGTTCGACCGAGGATGAACAGTTCTTCGATGACAAGGCCAAGAAGGCGGCCTGATTGACCTAAGATGCGATGATCCGAGTCTTGAGTGAATGTGTGTGATGTACGCCGGCCCGCTTCCTTGCGCGGGCCGGCGGGGTGATCCCCGAACTTGATGCCGTACTCCACAAGAGTGCGGCATTTTTTTTCGTCGGTCGGCGTCAGGCATCAGCCCTGATGCAGGCGGCCGTCGCGCAGTTCGAAGACAGTCTGCCCGAGCGCTTCCACGTCGGCCGGGTCATGGGTGATGAGCAGCATGGGAACTTGCAGCTGGGCCTGCAGTTCGGCCAGTTCAGCGCGCATGCGTTCGCGCAAGCTCAGGTCCAGCGCCGAGAAGGGCTCATCGAGCAAGAGGATGTCAGGCTCGGCCACCAGCGCCCGCGCCAGCGCAACCCGCTGCCGCTGGCCGCCGGAAATCTGCGCTGGACGGCTATGGGCGATGTCGTCCAGCTCGAAGGCGCGCAGCCACTTTGCTACCGCCGGATGCTGCGCCGGCCGGCGCAGGTTGAAGCAGCCACGCGCCAGGCCAAAGGCGATATTCTGCGCCACCGACAGATGCGGGAAGAGGGCGTAGTCCTGGAACAGGTAGGCGACGTTGCGCCCCTGCACCGGCAGGTCGATGCCCTCGTTGCTGTTGAACAGGGTGCGGCCATTGAGCCTGATACGGCCGCTGTCGGGCCGCATCAACCCGGCGATGGCCTTGAGCGTGAGGCTCTTGCCCGCGCCCGAGGGGCCGTAGAGTACGATGCGCTGGCTCGCACTGACCAGGCTGAGGTCAAGCGCGAAGCGGCGATCACTGGCGTGCAGCTGTTTCTGGATCTGGAGGTCGAGGCTCACGGGCAGGTCAATGAGATAAACGATTTAGCGGAGTTGTTGCTGCGCCCGGTCCGGGGTCAGGCGTCCGGCCACCATCAGCAGCACGATACAGGTGATCGAGGTGATCACCACCAGCAGGGTGGCGGAGCCATCGTCACCTGCCTGCACCGCTTCATAGATGGCCACTGACAGGGTCTGCGTGCGTCCCGGCAGGTTGCCCGCCACCATCAGCGTCGCGCCGAACTCGCCCAGCGCACGGGCAAAGGCCAGCAGCACGCCCGCCATGATGCCGCGCATGGCCAGTGGCAGGCTGACGCGGAAGAAGACACCGGCCTCCGATACGCCCAGTACCCGCGCCGCATCTTCCATCTGGTGATCCACGCTCTCGAAGGCCGCCCGCGCCGACTTGAGCACCAGCGGAAAGGCCACCACGGTGGAGGCCAGCACCGCGCCTTGCCAGGTGAAGACCAGTTCGATACCCATGCGCTCCAGCCATGCGCCCAACGCACCGCGACGGCCGAACAGCACCAGCAGGTAATAGCCCAGCACGGTCGGCGGCAGCACCAGCGGCAAGGTCAGCACCGAATCGATGAAGTCACGCAGCGCCGAGCGCCAGCGTGATAGCCCATAGGCCGCCGCCACGCCCAGCACCAGGTTGAGCAGCGTGGCCAGGCCGGCGACCTTCAGTGATAGCAGCAGGGGAGTCCAGACGGGATGCATGCTTGAGCCCACGGGCGCGGTTCAGGGCTTGAGGAAGCCGTAGCGCGCCAGCACCGCCTGGCCGGTCGGCGAGAGCACGTAGGCCACGAATTGCGCGGCCAGGGCCGGCTGCCTGCTGCCCGCCGTGACGGCGATGGGGTAGGTGGCAGGCTGATCGGAGGGCAGGCGCAGGGCGACCTTGACCTTCTCCGGCATGATGGCCGCATCGGTGGCGAAGACGAAGCCGGCGTCGGCCTCACCGCGCGCCACATAGTCCAGGCTGGTGCGCACGTTCTCGGCCATGACGCCCTTGGCCTGCACCTGGGACCACAGGCCGGCCTGTTCCAGCGCCGTCCTGGTATAGCGTCCGAAGGGAACCGAGGCCGGATTGCCCAGCGCAATGCGCTTGTAGTCGGGCTGGGTCAGGTCGGCCAGCGATGTGGGCGCAAGGCGTGAGCCTTGCGTCACGATGAGCACGATCTGGTTGGCGGCGAAGTTCTTGCGGGTAGCCGGATCGACGGCTTTTTCGGCCACCGCCTTGTCCATGGCGGTCTGGTCGGCCGAGGCGAACACATCGGCCGGCGCGCCGCGCACGATCTGCCGCATCAGGATGTCGGAGGCGCCGAAGTTGCTCACCACCTTCACACCGGGATGCTGCTGTTCGAAGGACTGGGCCAGCTCCTTGAAGGCATTGGTGAGGCTAGCCGCTGCCGAGACCACCAGATCGGCGGCCTGGGCGGCGCCAGCGGCCAGCATCAGGGTAGCGGCGCAGGCTGCGCCAAGCGCGGTGTTGAGGCGGGATCTGGTTGACATCAGGCGTCCTGGACAGGAAAGGCCAAGCACGAACAGCGCGTGGCGGCGTGTAGTGGTGTGGTGGTGTGTGGCGAAATATACGCAAGGATATAACGAACGTCAATTCTTGGCGCCGCCCTGGCCGCTGCCGGGGCGCCCTTGTACAATCACGCGCATGAATGATTCCAAGACCTTACGCGTGCGTGTGATGCAGGGCGAGACCATCGCCTTCGGCCCCGGCAAGGCCGATCTCTTGCAGGCCATCGGCCGGACCGGATCGATTTCCGGCGCGGCGCGCGAGATGGAGATGTCGTATCGGCGCGCCTGGCTGCTGGTCGAGGAGATGAACCGCTGTTTCGCCAGCCCGCTGGTGACCACCGCCACCGGCGGCTCGCGCGGGGGCGGTGCGGCCGTCACGGCGCTGGGCCAGGAGGTGTTGACACGCTATCGGCGCATGCAGAAGAAGGCGGCCGCCAGCATCGCTGCCGACTTGCGGCACCTGCATACGCTGATGAACGCCCCCCAGCCGGACGACGGCGATGCGTGAGTTCTGGATCAAATACCGGCTGCGCCTGCTCAACGCCTGCCGCGTCTCGGAAAGTCATTCCATGCTGTTGTGGGGCGCGCTGGCCGGCTTTGTCGGCGCGCTGGCCACGATCGCCTTCCGCGAATGCATCGCGCTCTTGCAGATCTGGATGACGGGTCACGATGGCAGCTTCGTCGATATCGCCAAGGGCCTGCCGTGGTATACCCGCGTGCTCCTGCCGACCTGCGGCGGCGTGGTGGCGGGACTGTTCCTGGTCTGGGCCAAGCGCACCCCGGCCGGCAATGGCGGCGACTACATGGAAGCCGTGGCCATCGGCGATGGCGCCATTCCGGTGCGCAACACCCTCTTGCGCAGCATCTCTTCGCTGGCCTCGATTGCATCCGGCGGCTCCATCGGGCGCGAAGGTCCGATGGTGCAACTCTCCGCACTGTGCGCCTCGCTGGTGGGCAAGTTCTCGCACTTTCCTTCTTCCCGCTTGCGCCTCTTGGTGGCCTGCGGAGCCGCAGCCGGCATTACCTCGGCCTACAACGCGCCTATCGCCGGGGCCTTTTTCATCACCGAGATCGTGCTGGGTTCGCTGGTGATGGAAAGCTTCGGGCCGGTGGTGGTGGCTTCGGTGGTGGCCAATATCACCATGCGCGAGCTGCCGGGCTATCGCGCGGCCTATGAGATGCCGTATTTCCCCGAGATCGGTGGCTGGGAAGTGATGCTTTTCCTGGTGCTGGGGGTGCTGGCCGGTGTGCTGGCGCCGCAGTTTTTACGCGTGCTGGAACTGGGCAAGCACGGCTTCGGCAAGCTGCGCCTGCCGCTGCCGGTGCGCCTGGGTGTGGGCGGCCTGCTGGTCGGCCTGATCTCGGTGCAGGTCCCGGAGGTCTGGGGCAATGGCTACAGCCTGGTCAATTCGCTGCTGCATACCAGCTGGGTCTGGCAGGCGGTGCTGATGGTGCTGGTGGTGAAAGTGCTGGCGACCTCCATCACCGTAGGTTCCGGGGCGGTGGGCGGTATCTTCACTCCGACGCTGTTCGTCGGCGCGGCAGTGGGCTATCTGTTCGGGGACGCCGCCCAGGCCTTGCTGCCGGTGCACATCTCGCAACCCTTCGCCTATGCCATGGTGGGCATGGGCGCCTTCCTGGCGGCCGCCTCCTATGCGCCCTTGATGGCCATCCTGATGATCTTCGAGATGACCCTGAGCTACCAGGTGGTGTTGCCCCTGATGCTGTCCTGCGTGGTCGCCTATGTGGTGGCGCGCAGCGTGGACGGCCGCTCCATGTACGAGATCACCTTGAAGCGCCACCGCGACAACGAAGAGCGCCTGCGCTTGCGCGGCACCCACATGAGCGAGCTGATCCGGCCCGCCGAGACGGTCTTGCATGAAGAGGCCAGCCTGGAAGAGATCAGTGCGCTGTTCCTCAAGTATCCGGTCAAGTATGTCTACATCGTGGACGGGCGCCAGCGTTATCTGGGCGTGGTGGCGCTGCAGGACATCACTTCCTGGCTGCTGGACAAGAAGGAAGCAGCAGGGCGGGTGGCTCGCGATTTCCTGCGGCCGCATTTCCTGCACGAGGTGACGCCGGACATGTCGCTGGGCGAAGCGCTGCAATTGTTCCTCGACCATCAGGGTGAACGTCTGCCAGTGATTGCCAGTGCGGACGATCCTCAGCTGCTGGGAGTGGTGTTCAAGACCTCGCTGCTGGATGCCTACTTCCGCCTGGATCGCGCCGGGAACTGAAAGCCGAGCCGGGCGACATCGTCGGGCTCGCATCTGGGGATGAGTCATGATCACGATGCAAGCCGCGCCCATGGGGCACACAGCGCTGTATCTTTGTAACAATGGCGGATTAGTCCGACAACTGCTCACGTATCCTTGTTAGAATGTCACACGTCATGATCTCTTCGATGCTGAGCGTCTGCGCTGTTGTCGATTTGTCCAGTCATCCTATTTCCAACCCCATCCTAGAAGTGAATTTTCCATGCTGAGTTATCGCCACGCTTTTCATGCCGGCAATCATGCCGATGTCCTGAAGCATATGGTGATCATCCAGTTGATGCGCTATCTCGGGCAGAAAGACACTGCCTACATGGTCATCGACACCCATGCCGGCGCCGGCGTCTATGCGCTCGATGGGGACTACGCCAGCAAGAACGCCGAATACGACACCGGCATCGCCAAGCTGTGGGACCGCAAGGACCTGCCGCCGGCCCTGAAGGAATACGTGGACCTGGTCAGGTCGCTCAATCCCAGCGGCAAGATGCGTTATTACCCCGGCTCGCCCTACTGTGCCGAAAAGGTCATGCGCGAGCAGGATCGCCTGCGCCTGTTCGAATTGCATCCCACCGAAGTGAAGGTGCTGGAAGAAAACTTCCGCAAGCTCGAGGCCCACGCGGCGGCCCAGGGCCAGCGCCCGGCTGCGCGCGGCAAGCGCGTGATGGTCCATCGCGGCGATGGCTTCCAGGGGCTCAAGGCGCTGCTGCCGCCGCCGTCGCGGCGGGCGCTGGTGCTGATCGATCCGCCTTACGAAGACAAGCGCGACTATACCCATGTCGCACAGGTGCTGGCCGATGCGCTCACGCGCTTCCCGACCGGCATGTACGCAGTGTGGTATCCCGCCCTGCAACGCAATGAATCGCGCCAGTTGCCCGAGCGTCTCAAGCGCCTGGGCGCCAAGAGCTGGCTCAATGTCTCGCTGGCCATCCATGGCCCGGCGCCGGATGGGTTCGGACTGCACAATAGCGGCATGTTCATCCTCAATCCGCCGTGGACGCTGGAGCCGATGCTGCGCGAGCTGATGCCTTACCTGGTCGATGTGCTGGGGGTGGATGACAGCGCCGAATTCGTCCTGGAATCGGGTGAGACGTAATGGAAAATAACGCCTCCGTTGTGATTATTTGTGAATTTTTGAGTCCGGCCGCTGTCGTTTCCTGGCAAAGTCATGCCAAGTCGGCATACAATAGCGTGCTTTCCTTGAGGCAACATTTAACGCAACGCTTGAGGTAGCTAAAACAACAACTATGTCTGATCAGTCATCCGACCAATCCACCTCGACTCATCAAGCGCTCGATTTCTACCTGGCGCGCCAGCCCATTCTCAGCCGTGAGCAGCACCTGATCGGCTACGAACTGCTGTTTCGCAGCGCCGCGTTCGGGCCGGCCAATGTGAAGGATGACGTGACGGCTACGGCCGCCGTCATTGCCCACGCCTCGGAATTGGGCTTGTCCAATGTGATCGGCAATCTGCAGGGCTTCATCAATGTCGATGCGGCCGTGCTGATGAGCGATTTCATCTATTTCCTGCCCAACGACAAGGTGGTGCTGGAAATCCTGGAAACCGTCCGCGTCACCCCCGAGCTGGTGGTGCGCGTGCGCGAGCTGGTCAAGGCAGGCTACGTGTTCGCGCTGGATGATGTGGTGGCCGAGTCGCAGGAGATCGAAGAGCTGCTGCCGCTGGTGAAGATCATCAAGATCGACGTGATGGAAGTCGATCCCAGCAAGCTGCTCAAGCTGTCGGTGCATTTCAAGCGCGCACAGAAGGAATTGCTGGCCGAGAAGGTCGAGACCCTGCAACAGTTCAATGACTGCGTCACCTTCGGTTTCGACTATTTCCAGGGCTATTACTTCGCCAAACCGATGATCCTCCAGGGCAAGAAGCTGGAAGCGTCCAAGATGGTCATCATGCACCTGCTCACCCTGCTGGTGCGCAATGTGGACAACGGCGAGATCGTGCGCTTCATCAAGCGCGACGTGGCGCTGAGCCTGACCTTGCTGCGCCTGGTCAATACCCCGGTCTACGGTTTCCAGAAGTTCATCGATTCGCTGGGCCAGGCCCTGATCGTGCTGGGCCGGCGACAGTTGAAGCGCTGGCTGCAGATCCTGCTGTTTGCCAATACCGACAAGGAGCAGGCGCATACGATGTCGCCCTTGATGATCCTGGCGGCCACGCGCGGCAAGATGCTGGAGCTGATCACCACCAGGATCCGGCCGGGTCGCCGCAAGATGTCGGAGATGGCCTTCACGGTGGGCATCATGTCGCTGGTCGATGCGCTCTTCGGGATGAGCATGGAAACGGTGCTGCGCCAGATCACGGTGAGCACCGAGATCCGCGAGGCGCTGCTGCGCCGCACCGGCTTCTACGGCGTGGCCTTGCGGCTGGTCGAGTGTACCGAGCAGCGCGACCAGGACCAGGCCGAGATGCAGCGCCTGCTCGATGAACTGCAGCTATCGGCGGATGACTTCTTCGAAGCCGAGAAACATGCCTTCGAGTGGGGCAACAGCATCTCCAACAACAACATCGGCGCGCAGGCGAGCATGCACATGTCGCCCCCGCCCGAGGGCTTCATCGATGATGACGACGATGATTGAGAGTGAGAACCTCGTTCAGGTCGATTGCCCATGAAAAAAAGCTGCCTCCAAGGGCAGCTTTTTTTCATGGGCGTGCAGCATCCACTTCGTCAGCGCCTGCGCATGCGCGCGACCAGCCGCCGCACCAACCGCAGTATGCGCGCCAAGGGCGAGGAGGGCGTGGCCGCCAGGCGCAAACGCAGTCTCAGCATGCCTTCGCGCAGCGACTGCCGCAGCCGTTGCAACTGCCGCCAACCGGCGCTGGCATGCAGTTGGGCCAACAGCCGGGCTTTGATTTCCATCAGCTTGTCGTGATAGCGCTGGAACCAGGCCAGCGACAGCAGGCTGCGCCGGGTCAGCGCATAGATGCGCGCCACCAGTGCGGTGCCCAGCACCTTGGCGATGAGCACGATGCATAGCCCCAGCGTGGGATGGCCGTGGGTGATCGACAGCAGGGCCAGGATCTTCACCGGTAACAGCAGCAGGGTGGGGGCCAGGAAGATCAGCAGCGCCGCATAGGGCGAGAGCCGCTCCACCCAGCGTTGCAGACGCACCAGCAGGGGCCAGGCGGGAATGCGCGCCAGCACGGCCTGGCTGGCGTCCCAGAGCCATTCTTCCAGCATCAGCAGGAGCGCCGCCGTGTAGATCAGCGGCGCCAGCAGGCGGCGACGCCAATAGCGCGGACGGCGTGGGGCAGGAGAAGGTGAACTCATCCGGGCGTCACTGGGCGCGCTGACCGATCAGCGTGAGCCAGCGATCGCCCCATTTGACGTCACTCATGCAGGAAGCGTAAGCCGTGACCGTGCGCGCAGCGCGCTCCAGCAGCTGGATGTCGGCTTCGTGCTGGCGCGCCACGTGCGGGTCTTCCAGGAACAGCACGCGGCGGCACTGCTGTTCCAGGATCAGTTCGGCAATCTGCGCGTCGCCGCCCAAAGGGCCGGAGAGGAAGGGCTTGACCCAGTGGCGGCCAGCCTCGCCCTTGATCTTCATGGCCAACTGGTTGAGCAGGCCGCCAGTGGTGCCGGTGGCGCAGCGGAAGGCGAACTGGTCCAGCACGGCGAAGTGTTTTTCGGCCAGCTCCAGCATGCGTGACTTCATGGCGTCGTGGGCGATCAGGGCGATGCCTTCCTGGCCCAGCCGGAAACGGTCATCCAGCGATGCATCGGGCGCCGCGCCATTGGCCAGGGCTTCCAGTTCGAACCACTCCTGGGCGCCGGCCAGGGTCGACAGGAAGGGCTTGCCATGGATGACGCACTGGCGCTTGAGCGCCACTGCTTCCGGGAAGGTGGAAGAGGGATCGACCGGATCGATCAGGTAGATCACCGCATCCAGGGTCCGCTCGGGATCTTCGTCCACGGTGCGCGAGACCAGCTTCATCAGCCCGCCGTGCCGGCCATAGGGAAAGCGCACCAGATGCTCATAGCCCGGCAGCAGGTTCATCTGGCCGATGGCGTCGAGTGTACGGCCGACCACGATCAGTTCAGGTTGCAGGCTTTCGATGCGATGCCGCGAGCCGGTCAGCAGCTGGACCAGGGCGGAGTCGGGCGCGTCCTGGTGGGCGCGGTTGGCGATGAGACCGATGCGGTAGCGGGGAGCGATGGAAGACATGGGCGTGTCGTGGGTGCGTGGTGGTGATCAAGCCTGCGCGCAGGCGGGAAAGCAGATTATCGCCGAGTGCGCGGCAAAGGGCGAGCCTTGATCGCCAGCACAGCAGCGCCGCCATTAATCGCCGCAACTGTACCGTTGCAGCGCCCTGCATGCAGCTACAATAGGGCGACCACGCAACAGGCCGCACGGCGGCCAGCACACCGGACCGTATCCAGCATGAACAAGGCTTTTGTCAAAGAATCCGACGGCGACGATGACGATGAGGACATCGCGCTGCCCTCCGTCCCCGCCGGCAGCAAGAACTACATGACCCCGCAGGGCCACCAGCGCATCAAGGATGAACTCTTGCACCTGATCGATGAAGAGCGTCCGGAAGTGGTGCGGGTGGTGTCCTGGGCAGCCTCCAACGGCGATCGTTCCGAGAACGGCGACTATCTCTACGGCAAGAAGCGCCTGCGCGAGATCGACCGGCGTATCCGCTTCCTGACCAAGCGTCTGGACAATGCGGAGGTGGTCGATCCTTCGGTGCATCACGGCAGCGACCAGATCTTTTTCGGTGCGACCGTCACCTATGAGAACCAGCGCGGTGAAGCCCATACCGTGACCATCGTCGGCATCGATGAGCTCGACCCGCTCAAGGGCCGCATCAGCTGGATTTCACCGGTGGCGCGGGCGCTGACCAAGGCGCGCGAGGGCGACGAAGTCGTGCTGCAGACGCCGGCCGGGCTGGAACAGCTGACCATTCTTGAAGTGAGCTATCCAGCGCCGCAGTAGGCCTCTGCTTTTTTTACCCCGGCCGGCATGCATTTCGCATGCGGGCCTGTCATGGACGCCGGCGCCGTCAAGAGTGCTGCGTCCCGGTGCAAGACCGTATTCCCATCCTCCACGAGAAAGTCCCATGTCCATCGTTTTTGCCAGCCTGAACCATCCGCAGCGCGTTGTCCTGGCGGCCGAGGTGCATTCGCGCCCCTTCCTCCAGCTCACGCGCTCGGAGACGCTCACGCACCTGGCCGTCTACGTCCGCGAAGATGGCAACGGCAGCCGCCACGCCAGCGCCCAGCACGCCTTGCTGGACGACCTGTGCGCCCATTTCGGCGTGGTAGCGCCGGGTGGCGAGGCCAAGCACTTCTATCACGACTTCGGCCGCTTCCGGCTGAAGTGGGAGTGCCATACCGAGTTCGCCACCTACACCTTCGCCCAGGCGCATGAGGAAGCCATCTCGACCGACGATGCCTTTGCCCGCGCGCCGCTGGCGCATATTCCGCAGCAATGGCTGATCTCGCTCAAGGGCAAGCTGATGGTGGCCGCGCACGTGGTGGTGGAGCCCGGCGACGACGATCCAGCCGACACGGCGCGCCAGATGCAGCGCATCTTCGAAGGCAAGCTGATGAGTTCGAGCAAGGTCTTGCAGGGCGGCGAGATCTGGACTGATTTCAAGATCCAGTCGGACGGTTTCTCGCGCTTCATCGTGCGCGACATCGGCCTGCGTGAACTGCAGGGCGGCCGGCTGGCGCAGCGCATCCTGGAGATCGAGACCTACCGCATGATGGCGCTGCTGGGCCTGCCCCATGCCCAGCAATCCGGCCCGCTGCTCAATGAGATCGAAGGCGATCTGGCGGCGCTGACGGCGGCCATGGTGCAGTCCGAGCAATCCACCGGCGGCACCCCGGAAGAGCAGGCTGAAGACGAGCGGGTGCTGCGCAAGATCACCGGGCTGGCCGCCCGCATCGAGAAGCTGTCACTGGAGAACAGTTACCGGTTCTCGGCCTCGCAAGCCTATTTCCGCTTGGTGCAGGCGCGTATCGAGGAGTTGCGCGAGCAGCGCATCGAGGGTGTGCCGACCATCGGCGAGTTCATGGAACGCCGCCTGGCCCCAGCGATGAACACCTGCCAGGCCATCGCCCGGCGCCAGGAAGCACTGGCCGAACGCATCGCCCATACCAACGATCTGCTGCGCACCCGCATCGGCATCGTGCAGGAGCAGCAGAACCGCCAGATCCTGGAGTCGATGAACGCCCGCGCCGCCCAGCAGCTCAAGCTGCAGCAGGCAGTGGAGGGCTTGTCGGTGGCAGCCATCTCCTACTACGTGATCGGGTTGATCGGCTATGCCGGCAAGGCCGCCAAGGCGGCGGGCCTGCCCATCAATCCCGACCTGGCCACTGGCCTGGTGGTGCCGGTGGTGGCGGCCTGCGTCTGGCTGGGCCTGCGCCGCATGCACAAGGGGCTGGGCAACCACTGATCCGGCATCCGTCATCGTTAACGCACAACGGGGTGCGCCGCTCTTGCCGGCGCACCCCGTCATGGTTAAGGCTTGATGTCGAATGCTTGACGCCGCCGTGATCAGACGCTGGCGTTGATCTTGGCTTCGGCGCTGGCCACGGCCTGCTTGGCGGCTTCCTCGCCCATGGACACGCCTTCGGCCACCACCAGTTCGACATCGGTGATGCCGATGAAGCCCAGGGCGCTCTTGAGGTACTTGCCCTGGAAGTCCAGCGCTTCCATCGGGCCTTCGGAATACATGCCGCCGCGCGAGAGGATGATGACGGCCTTCTTGCCGGTCACCAGGCCGACGGGGCCGGTCTCGGTGTACTTGAAGGTGCGGCCGGCGCGGAAGACGTGATCGATCCAGGCCTTCAGAGTGGAGGGCGGCGCGAAGTTGTACATCGGCACGCCGATGACGATGGTGTCGGCGGCCAGCAGTTCGTCCACCAGGGCGTCGGATTGCTTGATCACTTCAGCCTGCTCAGCGCTGCGGGCGTCGGCCGGGGTGAAGTAGGCGCCCAGCATGGATTCGCTCAGGTGCGGCAGGGCGTTGGCGGCGAGGTCGCGATGCACCACCTTGCCACCCGGGTTCTTGGCTTGCCACTGGCTGACGAAGGAAGCGGTCAGCTGGCGCGAGATGGAACCGCCGCTGCGGGCGCTGGAGTCGATATGCAGGAGGGTGCTCATGGTGATCCTTTCAATTGTCCGAGGGGCAGCGTGCTCATTGGGCGTCAGCTTTGGGAGGTGAAATCTGAAGCGCTGAGAACGTCTGCATTGATACGAACAATACCTAGTTTTCATTTCTTCCAATAGATGCGAGAATCGCATTTCACCAGTCCATTTTTGGAAGTAATTAGAAAAATCGGAACAATCGGAAGAATCGACCCATGCTTGACCTCAACGATATCTGGCTTTTCGTTCATGTGGTGCGCGCCGGCAGCTTTGCCGCGGCGGGGCGCAGGCTGTCGATGCCGCCCAATACCATCAGCCGCCGCCTGCAATCGCTGGAGGCGGCCATGGGTGTGCGCCTGTTGCAGCGCTCCACGCGCCAGCTCAACATGACCGCCGCCGGGCGCGAATTCTTCGAGCGTTGCGCCCCGGGGCTGGAAGATATCGAACACGCCAGCGCCAGCCTCACCGAAAGCCAGGGCGAACCCGCCGGCAGTCTGCGGGTGGCCGCGCCGGTGGACTTTTTCGACAATTTCTCCATCGAGTGGATGCATGAATTCATGCATCTCTATCCCAAGGTGCAACTGGAGTTCGTGCTCAACGATGGCCGCGCCGACCTGATCGCCGAAGGTATCGATCTGGCGTTTCGCGGCGGTGTGCTGCCCGATTCCAGCCTGGTGGCCAGGAAGCTGGTGCAAAGCCACCTGGCCCTGATCGCCAGTCCGCGCTACCTGGAGCGCCAGGGAACCCCGCAGAGCCTGACCGACCTCACGGCCCATGCCTGCCTGGCCACCTCGCAGGCGCCCCAGCATACGGTGTGGAAGCTGGAAGGTCCGCACGGTCCGGAAAGCGTCAAGGTCACGCCGCGCCTGTGCGTCAATACTGCCCAGGGCCAGTTGCGGGCGGCCCGGGCCGGACTGGGGATTGCGCTGCTGCCGACCATGCTGGCCTCGGAAGACCTGCGCAATGGCACCCTGGTCAACATCCTGCCCGATTACCAGCGCGACACCATGGGCTTCTATGCGGTCTATGTGCACCGCCGCCAGCTGCCCAGCGCGGTGAGCGCCTTGATCGAATTCTTTGCCGACAAGCTGGAGCGGGGGATTGCAGACAAGGGGGCGCAGGCTTGCGAGAAGCATCTGGAGGGGGAATCCGGGCTGGTAGTATCGTCAAGCGAAAAAGCCTTCGCCTGAGTACTGATCCCGGCCGCCGTTGCACCGGCCGGCCCGTAGTTGGACAAACGCCCGCAATTGCGGGCGTTTGTCATTCCGGAAGGATCGGCCAGCTTCCCGCGATCAGCATTCAGCCGCGTTCACGCAGGATACGCGCCACGCTGTCGATACGCCGTATGCCCCGCATGGTGCGCGCCAGGTGGACCCGGTCTTCGACCTGGATGGTGAAGCGCAGGTACTTCATCGAGGCATTGCCGCCTTCGTCGTCCATGGCCACCGAGACGATGTTGGCGTCCGATTCGCCGATCTCGGCCGCAATGCGCGCCAGCGTACCGCGTTCATTGTGGATCAGGATGGTGATGCGGCAGTCGAAGCGGCGGTTCAGGTCCTGCCCCCAGACCAGTTCGATCCAGCGGTCGGGCTCCTTCTCGTGCAGGCGCTTGGCGGTGTCGCACTCCTGAGTGTGGACGATCAGGGTCTGGTCGGCCTTGAGATAGCCGGTCAGGCGGTCGCCAGGAATGGGCATGCAACAGGAGGACAACTGCGCCGACGCCCCTTCGCTGCCGGTGATGACCACCGGGTCGGGCTTGTTGGGCAGCATGTGGCCTTCCGGATCGAGCTGCGGCACGCTCACGCCGGTGTCCATCATGGTCATGATGTGGCGCGCCACCAGCGGGGCCATGCGGGTGCCGATGCCGATCTCGGCATACAGGTCATCCATGGTCTTGGCGCTGGATTCGTTGAGCAGGCGCTCGACGATATGGGACGGCAGTTCCGGTTCGATGCCCAGGGTATGCAGCGCATTGCCCAGGAGACGACGACCCACGGCCTGCGACTCGACCTGGTTGGCGGTGCGCAGGCGATGGCGGATCGCCGAGCGCGCCTTGCCGGTGCGCACATAGCCCAGCCAGTTGGGGCTGGGGCGCGAGGTCGGCGAGGTGATGATCTCGACGATGTCGCCGTTGTGCAGCTCGGCGCGCAGGGGGGCGGGCTCGTGGTTGATGATGGCCGAGGTGGTCTGGTCGCCGATGTCGGTGTGGATGCTGTAGGCGAAATCGAGCGCCGTCGCGCCACGGGGCAGGGCGATGATCTTGGACTTGGGCGTGAAGACGTAGACCGAGTCGGGGAACAGGTCGACCTTGACGTGCTCCAGGAACTCGGCCGAATCGCCGGTCTGTTTCTGGATGTCCAGAAGCGACTGCAGCCAGGCATGGGTACGCTGCTGCAGGTCGGTCAGGCTGCCTTCGTCATCCTTGTACAGCCAGTGTGCGGCCACGCCCGACTCGGCCACGCGATGCATTTCGCTGGTGCGGATCTGGAATTCCACCGGCGTGCCATAGGGGCCGATCAAGGTGGTGTGCAGCGACTGGTACCCATTGAGCTTGGGGATGGCGATGTAGTCCTTGAACTTGCCCGGCATGGGCTTGAACAGCGAATGCAGGGTGCCCAGCGCCACATAGCAGTTGGCGAAGCTGTCCACCACCACGCGGAAGCCATACACATCCAGCACCTGCGAGAAGCTCAGGTGCTTGTTGCGCATCTTGCGATAGATACCGTAGAGGGTCTTTTCGCGGCCATCGACCTGGGCCGGGATGCCGGCGGCGATCAAGGTGCTGGTGACCGATTCCATGATCTTGGTCACCACTTCGCGGCGGTTGCCGCGTGCCGCTTTCACGGCCTTGGAGAGGGTGCGGTGGCGCAGCGGATGCAGGTGCGCGAAGGACAGCTCCTGCAATTCGCGATAGATGTTGTTCAGGCCCAGGCGGTGCGCGATGGGCACATAGACTTCCATGGTCTCGCGCGAGATGCGGCGCTTCTTCTCGGGCGGCATGGAGCCCAGCGTGCGCATGTTGTGCAGGCGGTCGGCCAGCTTGACCAGGATCACCCGCACATCGCGGGCCATGGCCAGCAGCATCTTGCGGAAATTCTCTGCCTGCGCCTCGACCTGGCTCTGGAATTCGATCTTGTCCAGCTTGGACAGGCCATCCACCAGCGACGCCACGGAGGCGCCGAAGCGTTCGATCAGCTCTTCCTTCTTGACGCCCTGGTCTTCCATCACATCGTGCAGGAAGGCGGCCATCATGGCCTGGGCGTCCAGCTTCCACTCGGCGCAGATCTCGGCCACCGCCAGCGGGTGCGAGATGTAGGGTTCGCCGGACTTGCGCATCTGGCCCAGGTGCATCTCGTCGGCGAAGCGATAGGCTTCCTTGACCTTCTTCAGTTCGGAAGGGGTCAGATATTCTTCGAGCTTGGGGATCAGATGCGCGAAAGTCGCCACGCCGCTGTGGGCGGCCGGGGCGACTTCGGTGGGAGCTGCGGTGCGGCCGGAACCGGCGGCACGTTTGGGGCTAGGTGTGGCTGATAAGGTGGAGTCGGTAGTGGTCAGGCTCATACTTGTCCGTTATCAGCTTCATGGACGAGCCAGGATCAGGCCGGAACCTTCTTCAGCATTTCCACGCCGACCTTGCCAGCGGCGATTTCGCGCAGGGCGGTCACGGTGGGCTTGTCCTTGGCGTCGACCTTGGGAGTATGGCCTTGCAGCAGCTGGCGGGCGCGGTAGGTGGCCGACAGGGTCAACTGGAAACGGTTGGGGATCTGCTTGAGGCAATCTTCGATGGTGATGCGGGCCATGAGTAACTCCTGAATGACGGTCTTGCGTGTGGTTGGATCGGTCCGGCGCCCTGGCAGGCTCAGCTCGCGTGGATGCCCAACTGGGTGAACAGGTAGGCGTTGCGGGCGGCTTGTTGCGGGAATCGGCAGCGGGCTGCCTGGACAATGGCCGTCAGCTCCGATAAAGCGACGGCAAACTCTTGATTGATAATAACATATTCGAACTCCGGAGAGTGCGCGATTTCGCCGCCCGCGGCCAGGATGCGGCGGGTGATGACGTGCGGCTCGTCCTGGCCGCGCTTTTTCAGACGCTCTTCCAGGGCGGCAATGGAGGGCGGCAGGATGAAGATGCCGATGGCGTTGGGAAACTGCTTCTTGACCTGCTGCGCGCCTTGCCAGTCGATTTCCAGCAGCACATCGGTGCCGTTGGCGATCTGGTCGGCGATCATCAGACGCGACGTGCCGTAGTAGTTGCCATGGACTTCGGCCCATTCGAGGAATTCGCCTTCAGCCTGGCGCTTCAGGAAATCTTCCGGATCAGTGAAATAGTATTCACGGCCATGTTCTTCGCCCGGACGCGGTGCGCGGGTGGTGAAGGAGATCGACAGCTTGATGGCCGGCTCCTGCTTGAGCAGGGCGTTGACCAGGGTCGATTTGCCGGCGCCGGAGGGGGCGACCACCATGAAGAGGCTGCCGGAAGTGGGTTTTTGGACGGGCATGATGTCCTCGCTGAAAAATGTCTTTTGGCTAATGTTGTCGGGTAGTAAAGGGCGGTGCTTGCGCCGCCGGGAGTTCGCCCTTAGGTCACTCCAGATTCTGTACCTGCTCGCGCATCTGGTCGATCAGCAGTTTCAGTTCCATGGAAGCGTCGGCCAGCTCCTTGACGGCGGCCTTGGAGCCGACGGTATTGGCTTCGCGGTTGAGCTCTTGCATCATGAAATCCAGGCGCTTGCCGACCTGGCCACCCTTCTTGAGGATGTGGCGGGTCTCGGCCAGGTGCGCCGTCAGGCGCGCCAGTTCTTCGGCGATATCGATGCGGATGCCGTAGAGGGTGACTTCCTGGCGGATGCGCTCCAGCGATTCCTCGCGGGTAGCGACCGGCGCCGCGCCATTCTGCGTCTGCAGGGCCAGGCCCAGGGCTTCGGTCATGCGGTCGGTGGCCTTCTGCTGGAACTGCTCCACCAGTTGCGGCACCATCGGCGTGATGCGCGCGACAATCGCTTCCATCGCATCCACGCGCGCCAGGATCACGGCCTGCAAGGCCGCGCCTTCACGGGCGCGGGTGTCGACGAAGGCGTCCAGGGTCTGCTGCAGGGTGGCCAGGATGTCTGCCTGCAGGGTTTCCTGGCTGATCTCGGCTTCTTCCATCACGCCGGGCCAGCGCAGCAATTCGTTGACCGACAGCGGCGCCGCGTCGGGGAACTGGGCGCGCAACTGGTCCTGCAGGGTGGCCAGTTGCGCCACCACGTTGCTGTTGAGCGCCTGGCTGTTGGCGCTGGCGACCTTGCGGCCGAAGGACAGGCGGCATTCCACCTTGCCCCGGACCAGGCGCCCCATGATGGCTTCGCGCAGCAGCGGTTCGACCGCACGCAGGTCATCGTTGATGCGGAATTGCAGGTCCAGGAAGCGCGAGTTCACGCTCTTCATTTCCAGGGTGACCGTGCCGGCGCTGGTTTCACGGGTGGTGACGGCATAGCCGGTCATGCTGTAGATGGTCAAATCGAGGCTCCGTAGCGCGGGGCGGCATGCATGGCGCAACCGCGCTGTCAGGTTGGATGGGCTTGCGGGCGTGGCCGGGCAGGTCGGGATGAGGCATCACGCGGCGCGACGGCGGGCGGGTCATCCTTTACAATGCCGGACTTGAACGTTGCGGCGGCCGCCTGTGCGGTCTGGCCGGAACGAACGATGCCCGCTCGGAGCCCGCATTTTAAAGAAGATTGGCCGCCGCGCGCCATCAAAAGATCAAAAACGGCGGTTTTTCAACCTTATCGTTCATCCCGGCCGCCGTTTTCCAGCATTTTCGTACTCAATACAAGGATTCCCATGACAGCATCCCATCGCCCCAGCGGCCGCAGCCCCGAGCAATTGCGCGAGGTGCGCCTGACCCGTCAATACACCAAGCATGCCGAGGGTTCGGTGCTGGTCGAGTTCGGCGATACCCGGGTGCTCTGCACCGCCTCCATCGAGGAGAAGGTGCCCGGCTTCCTCAAGGGCAAAGGCCAGGGCTGGCTGACCGCCGAGTACGGCATGCTGCCGCGCTCCACCCACACCCGCATGGACCGCGAAGCCGCCAAGGGCAAGCAGTCCGGCCGCACCCAGGAAATCCAGCGCCTGATCGGCCGCGCCTTGCGCGCCGCCTTCGACCTGGAAGCCTTCGGCGAGCGCACGCTGCAGCTGGACTGCGACGTCCTGCAGGCCGATGGCGGCACCCGCACGGCGGCTATCACCGGCGCCATGGTGGCGGCGTATGACGCCTTCGCTGGCCTCAAGAGCCAGGGCTTGATCGAGGCTATTCCGGTCAAGCACTTCGTGGCGGCGATCTCGGTAGGCGTGTTCAAGGGCGTGCCGGTGCTGGACCTGGATTACCCGGAAGACTCGGACTGCGATACCGACATGAACGTGGTCATGACCGACGCCGGCCATTTCGTGGAAGTGCAGGGCACCGCTGAAGGCGCCGCGTTCGACCGCGCCACGCTCAATGCCCTGCTGGATCTGGCCCAGCAAGGTATCGCCACCCTCAACGGCTTGCAGAGGCAGGCATTGGGGCTGTAAAGGCGGGCAGGGTGTGCGTCGGCGCGCCGACGCGAATACCCTTACAATGCCGCTATCGAGGACGCCATGTTGCCACAGGACATGGCGTTTTTCATTGCGCCGCGGCGCTTTCGCCCAGGCGCAGCGCACCTGGCAACAAATGAGCAGACAAGCATGGATACCAAGCAAAAGATCGTGATGGCGTCGAACAACGCCGGCAAACTCAAGGAATTCGCCAGCCTGCTGGGCGGCATCGGGCTGGATGTGCGGCCACAGGGCGAGTTCGACGTGCCCGAGGCCGAAGAGCCATTCGCCACCTTCGTCGAGAATGCCCTGGCCAAGGCGCGTCACGCGGCACGCCTGACCGGCCTGCCAGCGCTGGCCGACGATTCCGGCGTCTGCGTCAATGCGCTGGGCGGCGCGCCTGGGGTGTATTCGGCGCGCTACGCTGGCGAGCCCAAGTCCGACGCCGCCAACAACGCCAAGCTGATCCGCGAACTCGCTGCCCATGCCGACAAGTCGGCCTATTACTACTGCGTGCTGGTCTATGTGCGTCACGCCGATGATCCGCAGCCGGTCATCGCCGACGGCGTCTGGAAGGGTGAGATCGTCGAGCAGGCGCGCGGCGAGGGCGGTTTTGGCTATGACCCGTATTTCCTGCTGCCCGCACTGGGCAAGACTGCCGCCGAACTGAGCGCGGCCGAGAAGAACGCCGTGTCGCATCGTGGCCAGGCCCTGCGCGCGCTGGTCGAGAAGCTGAAATGATCTCCATCAAACCGGTTCCCGTCACCGCTGTGGCCGGGCAGGGCGCTAGCGGGCCGGCCCAGGCGGCGCTGGCCTTTCTCAAGCCTGGCAGCCTGCAGTTGACGGCCTTGCCGCCCTTGTCGCTGTACGTGCATTTCCCCTGGTGCGTGCGCAAGTGTCCTTACTGCGATTTCAATTCGCACGAGGTCAAGGACGGGTTTCCCGAACAGGAATACCTGGACGCCTTGCGGCTGGACCTGGAACAGGCGCTGCCCCTGATCTGGGGCCGCAAGATCTATTCCATCTTCATCGGCGGCGGCACTCCCAGCCTGCTCTCGGCGGCAGGGCTGGATCGCCTGCTCTCGGACCTGCGCACGCTACTGCCGCTGGACGCCGACATCGAGATCACCATGGAGGCCAATCCCGGTACCTTCGAGGCCGACAAGTTCCGGTCCTACCGGGACAGCGGGATCAATCGCCTTTCCATCGGCATCCAGAGCTTCAACAGCGCCCACCTGCAGGCGCTGGGCCGTATCCATGATGGCGGCCAGGCGCACCAGGCGGTGGAGATCGCCCATGCCAATTTCGACAACTTCAACCTCGACCTGATGTACGCGCTGCCGCAGCAAACGCTGGAGCAAGCCCGCACCGACATCCAGACTGCCATCGACTTTGCGCCGCCGCACCTGTCGTTGTACCACCTGACGCTGGAGCCCAACACGCTCTTCGCCAAGTTCCCGCCAGCGGTGCCGGATGAGGATACCAGTGCCGACATGCAGGACATGATCGGCGAACTGACTACCCAGGCCGGCTACGGCAATTATGAAGTGTCTGCCTATGCCCAGCCGGGCCGGCGTGCGCGCCACAACCTGAACTACTGGCAGTTCGGCGATTACCTGGGCATCGGCGCGGGTGCGCATTCCAAGCTGTCTTTCCCGCACCGCATCGTGCGGCAGATGCGCTACAAGCACCCGCAGGCCTATCTGCAGCACATCAAGGCCGGCACTCACATTCAGGAAGAGGCCGAGATCGGTCGCGACGCCCTGGGCTTCGAATTCATGCTCAACGCCTTGCGTCTGACCGAAGGCTTCCCCCCCAATCTGTTTGCCGAGCGCACCGGCCTGGCGCTGAACCAGATCGGCAAGCAGCTCGACCTGGCCGAGCGCAAGGGCATGTTGTACCGCGATCATGCCCTGATCCGTCCGACCCCGCTGGGACGGCGCTTTCTCAATGACCTGCAGGAAATTTTCCTGTCGGGATAAAGCACTGTTGCAAGGCGGGCTTTATCAGGTATATTTAGCAAAAATTTAATTTTAATTAAGTATTCTGCTGGGAAACTTTTCTGGGGTTTTTCACCATGTCAGGGCGCCTCGGCAGGCTAACGCGGCGCGCCAAGCTAAAAATATGGCCTTACAGGACAAAAGCCTTCCCTTTCCACTCGTGTTCTTGCAGCCCGTTGCCGACGTGCATCACGTCTGGACCGCGCTGTCCCTGCATATTTCGCCAGCGGTGGAAGATGGCAGCGCCCTGTTGGCGAGACTGTTCAACGAATTCGAGCTGCATGACGCCCTCGGCGGCCTGAACTGCATCATCCCCGTGAGCGACCCGGCCAGCTTTGCGCCGGAATTCCGCGAGCAATTCCCGCAAGGCCAGCTGGCTCTGCGGGTGCCGGTGGAGCATTGTGTCGATCCGGCCCGCATCGATGCGCTGGACTGGCTTTACAGCCGCGGCTTCTCCATCCTCGCCGACGGTCTGCCTGCGCAGGGGGCGAGCGTCTTCCCCTTCGTCGAATCGATCGTCCTGGACGCCAGCATCGGCAAGCTGCCTGAGACTGCGCAGTGGCTGCATGGCCTGCGCGGCCCGCATCTGGCCGAGAACGTCGCCGATGCGGTGCAGTTCGATGCTTGCCGGGTGCAAGGCTTCCGTTGGTTCTCGGGCGACTATGCGCTGCATCCCGACAGCCGTCTGTCGCAGAAGAATTCGATCTCGCGGGCGCGGCTGCTCAAGCTGCTGGAGCTGGTGGCGCGCGACGCCGACGCCAATGAGCTGGAGTCGCTGCTCAAGCAGGATCCGGCCTTGTCCTACCAGCTGTTCAAGCTGGTCAGCTCGGCCGCCTTCGGCTTCTCGGCGCACATCACCAATTTCACCCAGGCCATCAACCTGCTGGGCCGCCGCCAGCTGCAGCGCTGGCTGCAACTGCTGCTGTATGCCCGTTTCCCCGGCGACGAGTCGGCCAATCCGCTGCTGCCCCGCGCCGCCGCGCGCGCGGCGATGATGGAGGCGATGGCGCAGTGTATCGACTGCACCCAGGAAGAGCTGGACCGCGCCTTCATCACCGGCATGTTCTCCCTGCTCGACATCCTGCTGGGAATGCCGCTCAACGACATCATCGAACCCCTCAAGCTGCCTGTCGACATCGTCAACGCCCTGGTGCGCCGCAGCGGCCGCCTGGGCAAGCTGCTCGACGTGGTCGAACGCTCCGAGGATGGCCGCATCCCCTTGCGCCATTCCGATCTGGATGCGGCCGGCCTGGATGCCGAGGTGTACTGCCGCTGTCTCATCCAGGCCTTCAACTGGGCCACACGCGTCAGCACCGAGGCGTGATCACGATGCTTTCCTCCGTTGGCACCGACGATCTGGCATGCTGCTCGGCATTGCTGGAGGCCATGCAGAACCTGCACGGCATGGCGCTGCATGCGGCGCTGGGAGGGATTGCATCGGGCTTGCTCAAGCGTCCGGGCGGGCGTTATGTGATCGGTGCGAGCGCACCGGTCGAAGGCGGCCTGTGCCAGCCGGTGCAATGCGAGGGCGCCTTGTTCGGTCACTTCGTCTTCCCGCCCTTGACCCGTCCGTATTCCGATCAGGAGCGCCAGCGCCTGGCCATGCTGGCCGCCTTCCTGGGGCGCTTGATGCAGGGGCGTGCCGACACCGAACAGCGCGTGCGCGCGCTGGACCAGATCGAAGCCAAGCTGGAACAGCAGGCCCAGATTCTGAACCAGATGCACGAGTCGGTGATCACGATGGATCCGGCCGGCTTCATCACCAGCTGGAACCGCGGCGCCGAGCAATTGTTCGGCTATTCGGCCATGGAAGCGATCGGCCGCAATGTCTTGTTCCTCTACGAGAACGAAGACGAGGAAGATTCGCTGCACGACCTGTTCCTGGAACACGGCGGACGCGAAATGGAAGTGCGCCGGCGCAAGAAGTCGGGCGAAGTCTTCTGGGCCAGCCTGTCCTTGTCGGTCATGCGCGACCAGAACGGTCATCCCATTGGCTTGATCGGCTATCTCAACGACATCACCGAGCGCAAGAATGCCGAGAAGCTGATCCATCACCTGGCCTACTACGATGCCTTGACCGGGCTGCCCAACCGCACCTTGCTCACCCGCACGGTAGATCAGGCGCTGGAGGAGGCGCGGCACGAGAACCTGCATGGCTGCGTGATGTTCATCGACCTCAACCGCTTCAAGCCCATCAACGATACCCTGGGTCACGTCGCCGGCGACATGCTGCTGGTGGAAGTGGCCATGCGCTTGCGCCGTGCCTTGCGCGAGCAGGATGTGGTCGCCCGCCTGGGCGCTGACGAGTTTGCCGTGGCGCTGTTCGGGATCGACAAGGATTCTCCGGCTTACGTCGCCCAGAAGCTGCTGGCCTTGTTCGACGATCCCTTCTTCATCGATGGCCACGAGCTGCGCGTAGGCGCCAGCATCGGCGTGAGCCTTTACCCGGAAAACGCCACCGATACCGAAACCCTGCTGCGGCTGGCCGATATCGCCATGTACCGCGCCAAGCAGGGCGGCGAGAACAATGAAGGCGGCTACGCCTGCTACAGCGAAGAGATGAACCGCAACACGCTGGACCTGTTGCGCATCGAAACCGGACTGCTGCACGCCTTCGAATACAACGAACTGCTGCTGTACTACCAGCCCAAGGTCGACATGCAGACCCTGGCCATCACCGGCGCCGAAGCGCTGGTGCGCTGGCAGCATCCGGAGCGCGGCTTGCTGTTGCCGGGCGAGTTCATTCCCATTGCGGAAGAGACCGGCCTGATCGTCCAGCTGAGCGACTGGGTGCTGGACGCAGTGTGCCGCCAGGCGCGGGCCTGGAAGGATGCGGGGCTGCCGCCTATCCGCATCGCCTTGAATGTCACCGCGCGTGAATTCACCCGCTCGCTGCCCGATCGCGTGGGCGCGGCGCTGGAGCGGCACATGCTCAGCGGTGAATGGCTGGAGCTGGAGATCACCGAGAGCATGCTCATGCACAGCACCGACCGGGTCATCTCCATCATGGAAAAGATCTGCGGCCTGGGCATCACCGTTTCCCTGGATGACTTCGGCACGGGCTATTCCAGCCTGTCTTACCTCAAGCGTTTCCCCATCAATACCCTCAAGATCGACCGATCCTTCACCATGGGCATTCCCGACGATACCAATGATTGCGCCATCGCCAGCGCCATCATCGGCATCGCCAAGCAGCTGCGCCACAAGGTCATCGCCGAGGGCGTGGAAGATGAAAAGCAGTTCAATTTCCTGCGCGAGGCCGGCTGCAACGAGCTGCAGGGCTATATCTTCTCCCGCCCGGTGCCGGCGCCGGACTTCCATGCCATGTTGCTGGAAGGGCGCAAGCTGGCGCTGGAGTCCGCGTCCGCCAGTCAGGCCTAGTCAGCTTGCTGACCTGATGCGCCAAGGGCGCATTTCGCATTCGCATTTCATGTTTCCCCATTGTCCATCGTCGTGGCCGGCCCTATGCTGGGAGGGGCGCGCAGACGTCCGACCCAGGTATTCGTCTCGAATACTGCCCAGCTTGGGCGACGCTTTTGGGCTTTCATCGGCACTCGGACCCGTAATGCGTCTAATGTTGAACGCTTTACCAACCATAGGAAGAGACCATGAAACACATCATTGCAATGGCCGCCCTGGTGGCTGCCACCTCAGCGTGGGCGGCGGACGAGCCTCCCATCAAGGTAGCCATCCATCTTGTGAATGCCCAGGGACTGGCCGCGCCTGCGGGCGAGGTGAGCATCCGGCAGACGCCGTATGGCTTGCTGTTCCAGCCGGCGCTGTCGGGGTTGCCGGCGGGTCTTCACGGATTCCACGTACATCAGAACCCGTCTTGCGAGCCGCTCAGCAAGGACGGCAAGATGGAACCGGCCATGGCAGCCGGCGGACATTGGGATCCGGACAAGACCGGCAAGCATGAGGGACCGTTCGGCCAGGGCCATCTGGGCGACTTGCCGGCAATCTATGTGGGCGCAGATGGTCGCGCCGACTACCCGGTGCTGGCGCCACGTATCAAGACGCTCGACGAAGTGCGGGGCCATACCTTGATGGTGCATTTCGGTGGTGACAATCACTCTGACCACCCGGTGACCCTGGGTGGCGGCGGGGCGCGCGTGGCGTGCGGCATCATTCAGTGATCAATGGGGCCGGGATGGCCCCTTTTCATGCAGAGGGTGGAGAGTATCCATGAACAAAGGTTTGCGCTTGTCGGAAAAGTGGTTTCGTTTTGGGTTGTGGCTGGTAGCGCTGGTGTTTGCCGGATTCCTGATCGGGCTGGGTGGGACCGTGGTGGACAATCTGCCGCGCGTCGAACGCACCCACCAGATCGACGAATTCATCGATGCTGAATCAGCAGCGCCGCTGCGGCAGGTGATCACGAAATCCAGCGCCGATCTGCGCGTCCTCGATGAGACCTACCGACAGGCCGAGCTCAGGCATGCCCAGGCCAGGGCCACCACCATGGCGGCGCAGCAGACCTTTTCCAACTGGCTGGCCGCCCGCGACGTGACGCGCCGGTCTGACCAGGATGCCGAGGTGATCCGTCGTACCGCCAAGCTGGACGAGCTCAAGGAGGATGAGCAAAAAGCGCTGCAGGAGCTGCAGCAGTTGCGGCAGCGGCGATTGTCGCTGGAGCAGGCGGAGCGGGGTGCGCAGCGGGAGCTGGATGGATTGCGCGAATCAGCGAGGCACAAGCTCGAACAGGTCGCGCGGCAGCAGGAGCTGCGGGTCTTCTTGTACCGCCTTGCCCTGACCTTGCCGCTATTGGGCGTGGCCGGATGGCTGTTTGTGCGCAAGCGCCAGAGCATGTACTGGCCTTTCGTCTGGGGATTCATCCTGTTTGCGCTGTTCGCCTTTTTCGTCGAGCTGGTGCCGTATCTGCCCAGTTATGGCGGTTTCGTGCGCTATCTGGTGGGCATCGTGGTGACCATCGTGGTGGGCCGCCAGGCGATCCTGGGACTGACCCGCTACCTCGAGCGGCAGAAGCAGGCTGAAGCATTGCCCGATGTCGAGCGCCGCAAGGAGCTGAGCTACGACATTGCGTTGACCCGGCTGGGCCGCAAGGTGTGTCCGGGATGTGAACGCGCCGTCAATCTCGACGATGCCGCTACCGATTATTGCCCGCATTGCGGCATCTGCCTGTACAACCGCTGTGAGGGCTGCAGCACACGCAAGAACGCTTTTTCGCGGTTTTGTTTTTCCTGTGGGCGGCAGGCTGCTGGGATAGCCTAGCGGGGGGCAGCTGCAAGGGCTGCTGCGGCTGAATTGTGATTGTGGCGAACGCGGCAGCCCAGGAAGGACGGCAACGTCGAGCAAGCAATAAAAAAGCCCCTGTAAAAACAGGGGCTTTCATATTTCTGGCGGAGACGGAGGGATTCGAACCCTCGATACAGGTTTAAGCCCGTATGCTTCCTTAGCAGGGAAGTGCCTTCGACCACTCGGCCACGTCTCCACACTGAAGGCTGTTATCGCATTGCTGCGTTGCCTCAGCGAAGACCGAGATAATATCGTCTCATTTGCATCCGGTCAACAGTCGTCTTGCAAATAAACACTGTTTTTTCACCGGTGCGGTCTTCGCCTTGAACGGTGCGTGATTTACTTGGCGCTGTCCAGGTCAAACGCCTTGTGCAGGGCGCGCACGGCCAGTTCCATGTACTTCTCGTCGATCAGCACCGAGATCTTGATTTCCGAGGTGGAGATCATCTGGATGTTGACGCCTTCTTCGGACAGGGTGCGGAACATCTGCGAGGCGATGCCCACGTGGCTGCGCATGCCTACGCCCACCACCGAGACCTTGGAGACCTTGGTGTCGCCGTTGATGGCGGCGGCGCCGATGTGCGCCTTGACGCTGTTGTTCAGCACTTCCACAGCCTTGGCGTATTCGCCGCGCGGCACCGTGAAGGTGAAGTCGGTCTTGCCTTCCACCGACTGGTTCTGGATGATCATGTCCACTTCGATGTTGGCGTCAGCCACCGGGCCCAGGATCTGGTAGGCGATGCCCGGACGGTCAGGCACGCCCAGCACGGTGATCTTGGCTTCGTCGCGGCTGAAGGCGATGCCGGTGATGGTTGCTTGTTCCATGTTCTTGTCTTCCTCAAACGAAATCAGGGTGCCGGAGGCGGCTTCTTCGGCCAGCGGCGTGAGCGGGTCGGTCAGCGAGGACAACACGCGGGTCGGCATCTTGTAGTTGCCGGCGAACTCGACCGAGCGGATCTGCAGGACCTTGGAGCCCAGGGAGGCCATTTCCAGCATCTCCTCGAAGGTCACGGTCTTGAGGCGACGGGCTTCGCTGACCACGCGCGGGTCGGTGGTGTAGACGCCATCGACGTCGGTGTAGATCAGGCATTCAGCGGCCTTGATGGCCGCTGCCACGGCCACGGCCGAGGTGTCGGAGCCGCCACGGCCCAGGGTGGTGATGTTGCCGTCGGCGTCCACGCCCTGGAAGCCGGTGATGATGACGATCTTGCCAGCGTTGAGATCCTTGCGGACCTTGGCGTCGTCGATGGAGCGGATGCGCGCCTTGGTGAAGGCCGAATCGGTCTTGATGGGGACTTGCCAGCCGGCGTAGGAGACGGCCTGCTTGCCCAGCGCCTGCAGGGCGATGGCCAACAGCGCTACCGAGACCTGTTCGCCCGTGGAAGCCAGCATGTCCAGTTCGCGGCCGTCAGGCTGGGCCATGATTTCCTTGGCCATGCCCAGCAGGCGGTTGGTTTCACCAGACATCGCCGAAGGCACGACGACGATCTGATGGCCTGCGTCGTGCCATTTGGCAACGCGCTTCGCGACATTCTGGATGCGCTCGATCGAGCCCATCGAGGTGCCGCCGTATTTGTGAACGTATAAAGCCATAGGGGATAAAAATAGGTGGCCCGACTTTGACAAGAAAACCCTTAGCTAGGCCGGAAGGAACAAACCCTTGACTTTACATGCGGTGCGCCAAAATCTCAAGGAAAAGCTGGGCAGGATGGGCGTTCGCGCGCGATTTTTGCATGTGGCGATGCAGCATTGCAGTGAGCGAAGGCGGCCAGGTTTGCGCGTTTTGCCGAACGGGCTAACGGACCATGCAAATTTGATGCAGGAAAGAACGCTCAGGCGGGAGGAAGATGCTGCGCGCGGAAGGAGGAAGAGGAGGGCGGGGCACCAGCTGTCATGCGCCGGCAATGAGAGAGGGCGACATGGCAGTTGGTGCTGCGGTACGGAGTGCTGCGGTACTGCGGTAAGGCATGGGCTTGCCGGGCTGGACGGTTCAGACGCGGTCAGCGGAACGCATCAGCTGTGCAAGCTAACGGACACGCTGCGATCAGGCGCCGCTATAGAGGTCTTGCTGGGCGGTGCTGCTGGCCTGGCGCAGTTGGTTCTGCACGTCCTGGCGGCTCAGGGTGGAGGGCGCCTGGTGAACGATCGGGTACTCATTGCGCACGGCGATTTCACCGTTGGCGCGGGCGCGGACCAGTTCGGCCTGCACGTCAGCACGGGTCTTGGTGGAGTGGAAGGCGGTTTCCGGCGGATACGGAGCCTCGGCCATGGCAGCGCCAGCGGCAGCCAGCAAGGAAGCGGCAACGACGATATTCTTGATGTTCATGATCTTGTCCTCTGTGTGGGGTGAGTAGGGAAAGCTCCGCAGACGCCCTTTGCGGGAGGGGTGCTCTCCTTATGGGAAAGCCCGCTACAGGCATCTGGCGGAACCGGCCAGTGCTTGTTGCAATGCGCTAACCGATGTCTGAAGTGTAAATATTGCCAACGCAAAGAAAAATAGGTCTAATCGGAATTGACTATTTCTCTTTCTGGAACAATCTGGGGCTTGAAAAATGGATAGGCTGCAATCAATGCGGGTGTTCGCCAAGGTCGTCGAGCAGGGCAGTTTCGTGCGTGCGGCCGAGCTTCTGGACATTTCCAATGCGGTGGCGACGCGCTTCATCGCCGACCTGGAGGCACATCTGGGAACGCGCCTGCTGAACCGCTCCACCCGTCGCCTGTCCCTGACGGAGGCCGGACAGGCATATCTGGAGCGGGTCCGGATGATCCTGGCCGAGGTCGACGATGCCGAGGCGCTGGTGTCTCTGGAGACCAAACGGCCCGCCGGCACCCTGGCCATCTATTGCAATGCCGGTTTTGGCCAGTCGCAGCTGGGCGAGATGCTGTCGGCCTACTCGCAGGCCTACCCCGAGGTGGCGCTGGATATCAGCCTGTCAGAGCGATCCATTGACCTGGTGGAAGAGGGCATCGATATCGGCTTCTTCAGCAGCATGCAGAAATTCGACGCCAGCATGATCGTGCGCCAGCTGGGGGTGGCGCGGGTCATCCTGTGCACCTCGCCGGCGTATATTGCGCGGCAGGGCGCGCCGGAGCAGCCAGAGGACTTGTCGCGCCACAACTGCCTCAATTTCTCGCACGAGTATCTGCGGCATCACTGGCACGTCAATACCAACGGCGGCGTGCTGGATGTGCCTATCGTCAGCAAGGTCGTCTCCAATAGCGGGGTGCTGTTGCGCGATCTGGCGCTGGCGGGGATGGGGATCGTGCTGCGGCCTTCGTATTCGCTGGGGGATGACCTGCGCAGCGGCCGGCTGGTCCAGGTCTTGCCAGGGTTTGACATGGGCCAGGTGATCATGTCCATGGTCTACCCGAGCCGGCGCCTGCTGTCGGCCAAGGTGCGCAGTTTTGCCGAATTCATCAGCGCGCGCTTTCCGCATCCGGAAAATGATCCCTGGCTGAGTTGAACTGGGCCGGGACGCGCATCGTTCAGCCGATCACATCGGCCAGCTTGTCCAGCAGGCTGCAATCCTGCTGCCAGCTACGGCGCTCGGCCGAGCTGATGGCTTCGCGCTGCAGCTCGGCGTCGCTCTTTTCCATCTGCGCCAGCAGCAGGCGCTCGGCCAGGCGGGTATCGGGTTCCATCGGCCCGAAGAAGGCCACGGTCGCGCCGCGTTCCATGAGCAGGGTGGGGAAGTTGTCGATGTCGAGCTCGCCGACCAGGTCGGCCTGGTCTTCGATATCGATCCAGACAAAATGATGCTGGGGATAGCGCTCGGCCCAGGCGCGGAAGGCCGCGTCATATTCGCGGCAGCTGCCGCACCAGTTGGCGCACAGGCAGGCAACGACCCAAGTGTCGTTGCGAAGCGCCTCGGCGAGTTGGCGGCGGTTGGTCTGGTCTAGGATCTGGTAAGACATGGCCCGCGTATTTTAACCGCTTCGGCAGCAGCCGGTTTGCGCTGGCGCACACTACGTCATCCTTCACGCAGGCAAGCCGAAGAATGCTGCGCGCACGGTAAAATAGCGGGATGACCACGATTCTTGCCATTGAAACTTCGACCGAGCTCGCCTCTGCAGCCTTGCTGTACCAGGGCAAGCTGCTGTCGCGGCAGTCGGCTGGCGCCCAGACGCACTCCGACGCCATTCTCCCCATGATCCAGCAACTGCTGGCCGAAGCCGGCCTGGCGCTGGCGCAATGCGATGCGCTGGCCTTTGGCGTCGGTCCGGGTTCCTTCACCGGCGTGCGCACGGCCTGCGGCGTGGTCCAGGGCCTGGCCTTCGGCGTCGACCGTCCGGTGGTGCCGGTGGTCACGCTGGAAGCGGCGGCCCAGGCCTGCCGCGTGCATGATGCGCAGGCCGCCGAGGTGCTGGCCATCCTCGACGCCCGCATGGGCGAGGTCTATTGGGCGCGCTACCGCGCCCGCAGCGGGGGCGGCTGGGATGTGCTGGCCGAGCCGGCCCTGTCGGCGGCCGCTGACGTGAATACGCAAGGACGTCCATATGCCTGTGGCAACGGGCTGTCGGCCTATGCCGAGCATTTCTCGCCGGACTTCTGCGGCCGCCAGTTTGCGGCCGCCTATGCCTCATGCATGCCGCATGCGCAGCACGTCGCCACGCTGGGGCAGCATCATTTCGACCAGGGACGCGGTGTGCCGGCGCAAGAGGCCCAGCCGTTCTACCTGCGCAACAAGGTGGCGCTGACCACGGCCGAGCGCGAGCTGCGCGATGCCGCCAAGGGAGTGGCATGAACAGCGTGGCCACCTTGCCCGTGGCTGTCGTGCATGAGAAATACGGCAGTCTGCAATTTGCGCCCATGAGTAGCGAGGATCTGGACGCAGTCGTCGAGATCGAGCAGGCCGTCTATTCGCATCCCTGGACGCGGGGCAATTTCCAGGATTCGCTGTACAGCGGTTACCAGGCACAGACCCTGCGTGATAGCGCGGGGCAATTGCTGGGCTATTTCCTGGTCATGCTGGCGGTAGAAGAGGCGCATCTGCTCAACATCAGCGTGGCCGCCGCGCATCAGCACCAGGGCCTGGGCCGCTTGCTGCTGGACCGGGCCACGGCCCTGGCGCGCCAGCATGGCATGCACATCATGCTGCTGGAGGTGCGTGAATCCAATCTCCATGCGGCCAAGGTCTACCGGCATTACGGATTTGCCGAGATTGGCCGACGCAAGAACTACTATCCGGCCGCCAACCAGTCCCGCGAAGGGGCCATCGTCATGAGCCTGCCGCTATGAGTGAACAAATGAATCAGGAAAACGGCTTCGGCTCCTCGCTGGCGCTGCTCGATGCCTTGGGCATCGGGCCGGTGTGGGTGCGGCGCGAGCTGGCCGTGGAAGAAGTCCAGGAACAGGCGCAGCAGCCAGCCAGCGCCACGCCGATAGCCGCCCCTGTCGAGGCCGTCGGGGCCGTCGAGCAGCCGTCCCGGGCGCCGGTGGAGCCCGCGCGCGAACCGACCCCCGTGGCCGAGCGGCCAGCGGTGCAAGCGCCGCCAGCTGGCGCCCCCAAGGCGCCTGCCGCACCGGTGCCGCGCAGCGCGCCGGTGCAAGAAGAGGGCGGACCGCCGGCCTGGCTGGACGAAATGGATTTTGCCGCCTCGCTGGAGCCCGTGCTGATCCCGGAGGGCGAAGACGACGAGCCGATGCCTGCAGTCGATCCCGTGATCGCCAGGATCAAGCAGATGGACTGGCCGCAACTGAAGGAACAGGTGGCGGACTGCCGCCGTTGCGGCCTGTGCCAGGGGCGCAAGAAGACGGTCTTCGGCGTCGGCGATGAAAAGGCCAAGTGGCTCTTCATCGGTGAAGGTCCGGGACGTAATGAGGATATCCAGGGCGAGCCCTTCGTCGGCCCGGCCGGCAAGCTGCTGGACAATATGCTGGTGTCCATGGGTGTCAAGCGCGGCGACAACGCCTATATCGCCAATATCGTCAAATGCCGTCCCACCGACGAGAACGGTCGCGACCGGCCGCCTTCGCCGCAGGAGGTGGCGTCCTGCCTGCCTTATCTGCAGCGCCAGATCGAGCTGATCCAGCCCACCGTGCTGGTCGCGCTGGGCAAGACGGCCGCCATCTCGCTGCTGGGTCTGGATCCGACCACCCCGGTGGCGCGCTTGCGCGGTACGGTTCATCGCTATCAGGAGTTGCCGCTGGTGGTGACCTATCACCCGGCCTATCTGCTGCGTTCGCTACAGGACAAGAGCAAGACCTGGGCCGACCTGTGCCTGGCCATGAGCACTTATCAGGCGCAGGCGCGCTAAGGTGATGGACGCTTTGACCGCTCGGGCGGCGACGAGCTTGTCCAGCCACCAGGTGCGCTTCCACCAGCGCTGGCCTGAACTGCGCGATCCGCATGTGCGTGCGTTGGCCTGGTTGCTCTATGCGCCCGACTTGCTAGCGCAGGACGCGCCTTGCTGGGAGTGTCGTATCGCCACGCTGGGACCGGTCGCGCCCGAGGTGGCGGGCTGGCTGCATGATCTGGAACATGATCCTGGCCTCAACGCCGCCTTGCACGCCCACCTGGCGCGCCAGCCTACTGCCCGCCTGGGGCGTTATGCCGAGCAATTGCTGACGTTCTATCTGCAGCAGCAGGATTGGCTGGTGGCCGCCAACCTGCAGGTGCGCCAGCAGGGGCCGACGCATGAAACGCTGGGCGAATTCGATTTCCTCGTCCGTCCGCCAGGCGACGACGAGTTGGGTCTGATCCACTGGGAATTCGCCACCAAGTTCTACCTGCTCGCACCCCAGTCGGCCGCTGATGCCAAGGCGAACGCCGGGGCCTTCGTCGGCCCCAACCTGGCCGATACCCTGGGCAAGAAGATGCGCAAGATCATGCAGCAGCAACTGATGCTGTCGGCGCATCCTGCTGCGGCGTCGGTGCTGCCGGCGCCCGTGGTGGCAGCGCGCGCGCTGGTCAAGGGCTGGCTGTTCTATCGCCATGGCGAGGCCGTCGAGCTGCCCGCGTCCCTGGGCGTGGCGGCGGATCATTGCCGTGGCTTCTGGTGCGATCTGCCGCGACTGGCGGCACAGCACCAGCCTGACGATCTCTACCTGATCCTGCCCCGGCTGGCCTGGCTGGCGCCAGCGCGTGCGCCGCTGGCGCAGGGATTGTCGCTGCCGGCGTTGCAGGCTGCCCTGGAAACGGCTTTCCTGGCCGACCAGAGTCCGGTGATGGTGGCGCAATGCCGCATCGCCAAGGGCGCAGAACCTGAGTTGCTGGAGCTTGCCCGCGGCTTTATCGTGCCGCCGGGCTGGGAGCAGCGTGCCGCCGATACGGCGCGGCACGCGCTGGTGCGAATCTGAAGCGCATCTGAATCAGATCCTGGGAGGCAGGAGCTTGAGGGCCGCGTTCAGTGGTGGCCGTGCTTGTCCTCGCCGATCAGCGCCAGCGAATCATGTTCGCGCTGGTTGGCGGCATGACGGCGCATGATCAGGTACATGATCCCGGCTACGAAGGAGCCGAAGATGATGATGACGGTGTTCACATCCAGGTTCATGCGCACCATGAAGGCATACAGCACCAGCATGGTCAGCACCGAGAGGTTTTCATTGAAGTTCTGCACGGCGATGGAGTGGCCCGCGCTCATGAGCACGTGGCCGCGATGCTGCAGCAGGGCGTTCATCGGCACCACGAAATAGCCAGACAGCGCACCCACAATCACCAGCAGCGGATAGGCCACCCAGACCGAGGTGGTGGTGGTCATCAGCATTACCACGATGCCCATGACGATGCCCAGCGGCATGACCGTCAAGGATTTCTTCAGCGGCACGAAGCGGGCGGCGGCCATCGCCCCCAGCGCTACGCCCACGGCGACGATGCCTTGCAGGATGGCCGCCTTGTCCAGCGGCATATGCAAGGACTTCTCGGCCCACTTCAGCACGATGAACTGCAGCGTCGCGCCCGCCCCCCAGAAGAGCGTGGTCACCGCCAGCGAGATCTGGCCCAGCTTGTCTTTCCAGAGGGTGGTGAAGCAACCGGCGAAGTCGACGATGAGGCGGATGGGGTTGCGTTCCTGGTGTTCGTAGCGGGCGCCGGTGTCGGGGATATTGAAGTTGAAGAGCGCGGCGATCACGTAAATCAGGGAGATGATGCAGAGTGCGGCTTCGGTGGGGGTGTCGATGGGCAGATCGACCAGCGGGAAATCGAAGGAGAGGATCACCGAGGAAATCTTGGGATTGACCAGCGCACCGCCCAGCACCGTTCCCATGATGATGGAGCCCACCGTCAGCCCCTCGATCCAGCCATTGGCCGCCACCAGTTTCTCCGGCGGCAGCAGTTCGGTGAGGATGCCGTACTTGGCCGGTGAATAGGCCGCCGCGCCGAAGCCGACCACCGCGTAGGCCAGCAGCGGGTGGACTGTGAAGAACATGAGGGAACAGCCGACGATCTTGATCATGTTGGTGATCAACATGACCTTGCCCTTGGGGAAAGCGTCAGCGAAGGCGCCCACGAAAGCCGCCAGGAGCACATAGGAAAGCACGAAGAACAGCTTCAGCAGCGGGGTCATCCACGCTGGCGAATGCATTTCGGCAAGTAGGGCGATGGCGGCGATCAGCAGCGCGTTATCGGCGAGCGACGAAAAGAACTGCGCCGCCATGATGGTATAGAAACCGCGATTCATCCCTGTCCAAGATGTATAACAAATGATGTCCGGCTAGCTTTATACCATGAAACCATGCGCACTCCGTCATAAGTCAAACCAGAAAGATGTTCGTCCGGTAAAATGCCCGCTTGTTCCCCGCTGGGCAAAAACTTCCGGGCGGACCGCGACAGCCAGGCCGGGCGGCATGACTGCTCAAGGTGCGCATTGCCTGCGTCTTGATTGTCATTTGCCCAACGCCGCCACAGGACATCATGCCAAGACCGATCGTCGCCTCCATCAGCATTTCCGCACTTCAACACAATCTCGCCGTCGCCCGCGCCCATGCCCCTGGCGCTCGCGTCTGGGGGGTACTCAAGGCCAATGGCTACGGGCACGGCCTGGAGCGCGCCATGCGCGGTTTCGCCGCCGCCGACGGCCTGGCCCTGATCGAGCCGGATTACGCGGTGCGCCTGCGCGAACTGGGCTGGACCAAGCCCATCCTGTTGCTGGAAGGCTTCTTCGACGCCGACGACCTGCCGGTGCTGGCGCAGCACGACATCCAGTTCGCGGTGCACTGCGAAGAGCAGATCGCGCAGCTGGAAGCCTTTACCGCTGCCGCCAGCCTGCACGCCCACCTGAAGATGAACAGCGGCATGAACCGCCTGGGTTTCAAGCCCGAGACCTACCGCGCCGCCTACGCGCGGCTGCAGAAGATTCCCAGCGTGGCCAGCATTACCCTCATGACCCATTTCGCCAATGCCGACGACGCCGGCAACCCGCTCTTGCCGCTGGCCGAGCAGGTGCGCCGCTTCCAGGCCGGTTCCGAAGGGCTGGACGGTCCTCGTAGCCTGTGCAACTCGGCGGCCGACCTGATGCATGCCGAACTGGCCAATGACTGGGTGCGCCCTGGCGTGATGCTCTATGGCGGCACGCCCGGTGGTGGCTCGGCCGCCGATTTCGGGCTGCGCGCGGCGATGACGCTGGAGAGCCGCATCATCGGCATACAGCAGGTCCCGGCGGGTGAGGCCATCGGCTATGGCAGCCGCTTCGTGGCCGACAAGCCCATGAAGATCGGCGTGGTGGCCTGCGGCTATGCCGACGGCTACCCGCGCCATGCGCCCAACGGCACGCCGGTATTGGTCGATGGCGTCAAGACTGGCACCGTGGGCCGGGTCTCCATGGACATGCTCACCGTGGACCTCACCCACATCCCCGACGCCGATGTGGGCAGCCAGGTCGAACTGTGGGGCAGCAAGCTGCCCATCGACGAGGTCGCCTATGCCGCCGGCACCATCGGCTATGAACTCATGTGCGCGCTGGCGCCCCGCGTGGCCGTGCGGGAAGTGGACTAGCGGCGCAAACAGGCAGGGTGCGGGTAGCACCGCAGCAGCATTGAACAAGCAAGACGACAAGGAAGCGCAAGGCAACGATGGCCAAGGTCAAGACCAATTACACCTGCACCGAATGCGGTGGCGTCAGCAACAAATGGGCCGGTCAGTGCCCGGCCTGCGGGCAGTGGAATACCCTGGTCGAGACCCTGGTGGAGCCGGCGGGCGGCAACCGTTATTCCAATTCGCCGCAAAGCCTGGCGCAGACTGCACCGGTGCTGAGCCTGGCCGACATCGAGGCCATCGATGTGCCGCGCTTTGGCACCGGCATCGAGGAATTCGACCGGGTACTGGGCGGCGGCCTGGTGCCGGGTGGTGTGGCGCTGATCGGGGGGGATCCCGGCATCGGCAAGTCGACCCTGCTGCTGCAGGCGCTGGCCAATATCTCCCGGCTCAAGAAGGTGCTCTACGTCAGCGGCGAAGAATCGGGCGCACAGATCGCCCTGCGCGCCAAACGGTTGGCGGTGGATGCGCGCGAGCTGCAGCTGCAGGCCGAGATCCAGCTGGAAAAGATCCTCGCCACCCTGGCCGAGCACAAGCCCGAAGTGGCCGTGATCGATTCCATCCAGACCCTCTATTCCGATGCGCTGACCTCGGCTCCCGGTTCGGTGGCCCAGGTGCGCGAATGCGCCGCCCAACTTACCCGCGTGGCCAAGACCTCGGGCATCACCATCATCATGGTCGGCCACGTCACCAAGGAAGGCGCGCTGGCCGGGCCGCGCGTGCTGGAGCATATCGTCGATACGGTGCTCTACTTCGAGGGCGATACCCATTCCAGCTTCCGCCTGGTGCGGGCCTTCAAGAACCGCTTTGGCGCGGTCAATGAGCTGGGCGTGTTTGCCATGACCGAGAAGGGCTTGAAGGGCGTTTCCAATCCCTCGGCCCTGTTCCTCTCGCAACACGAAAACCAGGTCCCTGGTTCCTGCGTGATGGTGACCCAGGAGGGGACCCGTCCGCTGCTGGTGGAAATCCAGGCGCTGGTGGACAGTTCGCACGTACCCAACGCCCGCCGCCTCTCGGTGGGGCTGGAGCAGAACCGCCTGGCCATGCTGCTGGCGGTGCTGCACCGGCATGCGGGAGTGGCCGCCTTCGATCAGGACGTCTTCATCAATGCGGTGGGCGGCGTCAAGATCACCGAACCGGCGGCTGACCTGGCGGTACTGCTGGCCATCAATTCTTCCATGCGCAACAAGCCCTTGCCGCGCGGCTTGGTGGTGTTCGGCGAAGTCGGCCTGGCCGGTGAGATTCGCCCCGCCCCCCGGGGGCAAGAGCGTTTGCGCGAAGCAGCCAAGCTGGGTTTCTCGATTGCCGTGATTCCCAAGGCCAATGCGCCCAAGCAGGCCATCGAAGGCTTGAAGGTGATCGCCGTGGAGCGTATCGACGACGCCTTGCAGAAAGCCCGCGAGATCGATGATCACGCCAGCTGAGGCCAGCGTGCCGGGCTATCCGGGAATGTTGTAGGTGACGATGACCTGGTTGATCTCGCCCTTGATGGGCGCTTCACCCACGGCGGCGCGGGCGCGCACCCGATAGTAGAGCTGGAAGGGCTTGCTGGCGTCGCGGCCATTGAAGAAGTCGGTGCTGCCGGTATTGGCGTCGGTGACATGCCAGCAGCTGCCCGCGTCCTGCCAGCACAGCAAGGCTTCGAAGCCAGGCGGCTTGTGCGACACCGTGTAGCGCCAGCTGACCTTGCTGATCGTCGACCCGGGCGGCACCGTGCCTACCACCCTGAATTGCGTCACGTAGTCGGCATTGCGGGCGCGGATATCCGGCCCGGCGGCCTCGGACGCGTAGGAGCCCACCGGTCCGTTGGTGGGCGTGGCCGCAGGGACGGCCGCCGGCGCTGCTGGCACGATGGGCGAGAGGATGACGATGGGCCGACGTCCTTCATTGCCTCCCTGGGGCAGGCTGAGGTTGCGGTCGGCATAGCTTTGCGCCGTGGCCAGGGCGGGCAGCAGGGTGGCGGCGCCCAGCAGGAGCAGCAGGATAGCCCGGTCAGGCATGGCGCCGATGTCCTTGCAGCGGCAGGGTGATCTGTACCAGCAGGCCACTGCGGGTCTCTTCATGTCCCTTCAGGAGCAGCTTGCCATTGTGCTTGAGCACGATGCGATTGACGATGGCCAATCCGAGGCCGGAGCCATTGGCCTGGCCGCGCGCCGTGTCCAGCCGGGTGAAGGGGCGCAGCAGCCGTTCGCATTCGTTGACGGGCACGCCGGGGCCGTGGTCCGCCACTTCCACCACCACCTGATGACCCTCGATGCGGCTGCGGATGTCGATCTCGGCGCAATCGGTGCCTTCGGTCTTGCCGTAGCGGCGGGCATTTTCCACCAGGTTGCTGAACACGCGGGCCAGTTCCGTGCCATTGCCGGCGACTTGCGTGTCGGGGGTGATCTGGGTATGGACCCGGATATCGGACAGGCGCGACGCATTGCCGGCCACATCCTGCAAGACGTCGGCCAGGTCGATGGTTTCCAGGCTGCTGGTATCGAAGGGTTTGGCGTAATCGAGGAACTGGCCGATGATGCTGTCCATCTGCGCCAGGTCCGAATGCATGCCATCACGCGCTTCGTCGGACAGGTTGGCCATCTCGACCTCCAGCTGCATGCGCGCCAGCGGCGTGCGCAGGTCGTGCGAGATGCCGGCCAGGATCAGGGCGCGGTCCGATTCGATACGGTTCAGGTCGGCCACCATCTGGTTGAAGCTGCGATTGGCTTCCTCGATCTCGGTGGGGCCCGATTCGGGCAGCGGCTCGGGCTGGCGGCCCTTGGCGATGGCGCGGGCGGCAGCCGTCAGGCGCGCCAGCGGCTGGTTGATCAGGGTGGAGATGAAGACTGCGCCGATCAGCGACAGGAACAGGGCAATCGAACCCCAGCCCAGCCATTGCAGGCTGGAGGTGCGGTCCAGGCGGCCCCGGTCCAGCATCAGCCAGTACTTGTCGTCATCGATGTTGAAACTGATCCAGAAGCCTTCGACGTCGTTGACGCTGGAGGCAAACAAGGTGTTCTCGTCCAGCGACTGGCGCACGTAATACTCCAGCTCCGGGACGATGGGAGAATCCTCCGGCGGCACGATGCGGTCGCTCTTTTCCAGCGGATAGATGCGGATACCTTCGTTGCTGGCCAGGTCGAACAGCAATTCGCGGCGCATCTCCGGGGCCGAGTGGGTCAGGGCGGCGCGGGTGATGGTGACCACCGAGACGATCTGCGCGGCCAACTGCTCCGCACGCGGGCCACGTTCGACCATGCGAAAGCTGGCCACCCAGGCCACCATGCTGGCGGTGATCAGGAAGGTCAGGAGGAAGAAGGTGCGCCAGAACAGGCCGTTGCTGAACCATCCTGATTGGGTACGGACTTTCATCGGCAAACGGCCTGCAGGTCAGGGGTGAAACGGACGATCAGCGCGGTTTCCCTTCGGGAATGAAGACATAGCCCAGGCCCCAGACGGTCTGGATGTACAGCGGATTGGCCGGATCGGGCTCGATCAGCTTGCGCAGGCGCGAGATCTGCACGTCCAGGCTGCGGTCGAAGACTTCATATTCGCGACCGCGCGCCATTTCCATCAGCTTTTCCCGCGACAGCGGTTGGCGGGCATTGCGGGCAAATACCTTGAGGACCGAGAATTCGCCGGTCGTCAGGGAAATGGTGTCGCCGTTCTTCTTCAGCGTGCGGGTGCCCAAGTCCAGGATGAAATCGCCGAACTCGAAGGTTTCCGGCGTTTCCGACGGCGCGCCCGGCAGTTCGTCCGGTCCCTTGCGGCGCAAGACCGCATTGATGCGGGCCACCAGTTCACGCGGATTGAAGGGTTTGGGCAGGTAATCGTCCGCGCCCATTTCCAGGCCGATGATGCGATCCACATCCTCGCCCTTGGCGGTGAGCATGATGATGGGCGTCTGGTCGCCCGCGCCCCGCAGGCGGCGGCAGATCGCCAGCCCGTCTTCGCCGGGCAGCATCAGGTCCAGCACCAGCAGGTCGTAGCGCTCGCGGATCCAGAGCTTGTTCATGGCCTGGGCGTTTTCCGCCGTGACCACGTTGAAACCCTGCTCGGTCAGATAGCGGCGCAGCAGGTCGCGCAGACGGATGTCGTCGTCCACCACCAACACTTTGAATTGATTGGCGGATGTTGTCGTATTACTATTGTTGCCGTTGGTCGTATTCATGTTGCCTATGGTAGCGTCTTGGCGATTTTGAGCAAGTCAGGCTTGTCCATCCATTACAAACTGTTACATCCCTTACCTTAATCATCTTATACCATCGCGGCCTGCGGCCTAAACTGGAATCACGTAGGGAAAGCGACGTCGGCATTGTCATTGTCTCGCTGCTGATGGCTTCATAGTCGCTTCCTGGTTCTGATTCTCTGTATCTGGAAAATACGCGTTATGAAGATTGCAGTCGTCAACAAGCTATGTCTGGCCGCGGTGGTGACGCTCGGCGTGGGAGCTGCCGCGATGGCGGGCCCACCCCAGGGTGGACGTCCGATGCCTGGCCAGCCGGGTGACTTCAGGCAGCACGCGGGCGACTTCAACCCGCAGGATCACCGCAACCAGATGGCCAGCGACCAGGAACAGCGCCGCAACGGTAAACTCAGCGCAGACGAGCGGCGCGAACTGCGCCGCCAGATCAACGAAGTCGGCCAGGACATCTATCGCGTCAAGCGCTGATCTGCATGGATGTCATCGGGCGGAAAAGATTCCGCTCCATCAAGCAGAAGCCCGGAAAACATGGTTCCGGGCTTTTTTTATGGGCGCGGACAAGCCGGCCCCAGGTCTCTCAGGTCCCAGGTCTATATCTGGTGAGCCTTGCCCAGCTTCTTCTCCAGGCGGTGTTGCAGGGCCTCGAAACACAGGCTCAGCATCCAGTAGATGGCCGCCGCCGCCACATACAAGGGGAGCGGACGGAAGGTCACGGCAATGACCTCCTTGGTCGCCAGCATCAGCTCGGTCACCGTGATGACCGACACCAGCGAGGTATCCTTGATCAGGCTGATGAGGGTATTGCTCATCGACGGCACGGCAATGCGCACGGCTTGTGGCACGATGATGTAGCGCAGCGTCTGGAAGTAGGTCAGCCCGACGCTGAAGGCCGCATTCCACTGACCGCGTGTGACGCCCAGGATGGCGCCGCGCAGGCTTTCCGACAGGTAGGCGCTGGCGTTCAGGCTCAGGGTCAGCACCCCGGCCGTGAGCGGGGAGAATTCGATGCCCATGCCCGGCAAGCCGTAATAGACCACGAAGATCTGCACCAGCAGCGGCGTGCCGCGCATCATGCTCACGTAGATGGCGGCGGGCCAGTGGATCGGCCGCCACGGCACGATGCGCGCCACTGCCAGCACGAATCCCAGCACCAGGCCACCCAGCATCGAGGCCAGCGCGAAGAGCAGGGTGTAGCCCACCCCCTTGGCCAGCGTCGGGGCGGCTTGCTGCAGCAGTTCGAGGATTTCCATAAGCATTCGATATAAAAAATTATCCCCGCAATGCGGGGATAGATCGTTCCGTCCGGCAATAGCCGGACGGCAAGGCGGGCCGTGAACGCGCCTTATTGTGCTTTCGGCGGCTGGCTCACGTCAATGCCGAACCACTTCTCGGAAGCGGCCTTGAAGCTGCCATCAGCCTTGATGTCGGCCAGGGCCTTGTTCAGGGCGGCCTTGAATTCCGGATTGCCCTTGCGGAAGGGGATGCCGATCTTGTCGACCGCGCCAATCGGGCTGCCCGCCTTCAGCGGCAGGTTGGTCGACTTCAGGATGTAGCCCACCAGCAGGCTGTCGTTCAAGGCGGCGTCGATACGGCCAGCCGCCAGGTCAGCCAGGTATTCGGGCGAGCCTGGATAGGTGCGCACGTCGATGCCCGGCACGGCCTTGGCCTTCTGTTCGAAGTTGGTGCCCTGACCCAGGCCGAGCTTCTTGCCCTTCAGGTCTTCCAGGCTCTTGAATTCGCGCTTTTCATCCTTGCGCACGATCAGCTGGGCGCTGGAGAGGGTGTACGGATCGGAGAAATCGAAGGCCTTCTGGCGCTCGTCGGTGATGCCGACCTGGTTGATGATGACGTCATACTTGCCCGCGCCCAGACCGGCCAGGATGCCGCTCCACTCGGTGGTGGTGAAGACTGGCTTCACGCCCAGCTTGGCGGCCAGCAGCTTGGCGACATCGACCTCGAAGCCGGTCAGTTCGCCGGTCTTGGGATCCTTGAAGTTGAACGGCGGGTAGTTGCCTTCCAGCGCCACCTTCAGCGTGCCGCTGCTCTTGACCGATTGCAGCAGGTCCGCTGCCGAGACGCTCAGGGAAGAGGCCAGCAGCGCCGCGCCCACACCGGCCAGCAGCCATTGCTTGATGTTCTTGTTCATATCTCGATGTCCTTATAAAAACTTTCGCCGCAAACATTGCAGCCAGGCCGCCATGATGCCTTCGTTTTGCCGAACTGCAAGGGCTGGCTTAATACTTTGATGTAGAAAGCTTATGCCAGCGCCGGTTCCCGTGTGCCTCAGGCCTGCAATTGCTCCAGCGCTTCCTGCTGTTCCAGCCATTCGTTTTCCAGCTGTTCGAGCTCCTTGCTGCAGTAGGCCTGGTCGGTGATGAGGGTCTTCAGTTCTTCCTTGTTGGCGGCGTCGTAGATGTCCGGGCTGGCCAGGCGGGCGTCGATCTCTGCCTTGCGGACGTTGAGCTTGGCGATCTGTTCATCGAGACGTTTGATGCGCGCCTCGATGGGCTTTTTCAGGGCCGACATCTTCTGGCGCTGTTCGGCCTCCAGGCGCTTCTGTTCCTTGCGGTCCACCAGCGCGGCGGGCGCGCTCTCCACCGGCTGGCTGGCCGTAGGCAGGGGCGCGGCGGCGGCGGCGTCATTGCGAGCGGCCAGCTTGGTCTTGAAGAGCCAGTCCTTGTAATCGTCCAGGTCGCCATCGAAGGGCTGCAGCTTGCCCTCGGCCACGATCAGGAACTGGTCGGTGGTGGCGCGCAGCAGGTGGCGATCGTGCGAGACCAGTACCAGCGTGCCCTCGAACTGCGCCAGCGCCATGGTCAGGGCTTCGCGGGTTTCCAGGTCGAGGTGGTTGGTCGGTTCGTCCAGCAGCAACAGGTTGGGGCGCTGCCAGACAATCAGGGCCAGCGCCAGGCGCGCCTTTTCCCCGCCCGAGAAGGGCGCGATGGAGGAGGTCGCCATGGTGCCGTTGAAGTTGAAGCTGCCCAGGAAATTGCGCAGCTCCTGCTCGCGCACATCCGGTGCCAGCCGGGTCAGGTGCCACAGCGGCGATTCGTCATGGCGCAGCATCTCCACCTGGTGCTGGGCGAAGTAGCCGATCACCAGTCCCTTGCCCAGGCGGGCAGTGCCGGAGAGTGGATCGATCTCGCCGGCCACGGTCTTGATGAGCGTCGATTTGCCCGCGCCGTTGACCCCCAACAGGCCAATGCGCTGGCCATTCTGCAGCGAGAAATCGATGCCATGCACGATGATCTTGTCTTCATCGGGCGCGCCGTTCTTGCCCTCGATGTGATAGCCGGCGTTGACCTTTTCCATCACCAGCAAGGGATTGGGGGCCGACAAGGGCTCGCGGAATTCGAACGAGAATTCCGCCGCCGCCCGCAGCGGCGCCAGCTCTTCCATCTTGGACAGGGCCTTCATGCGGCTCTGCGCCTGGCGCGCCTTGGTGGCCTTGGCCTTGAAGCGGTCGATGAAGGATTGCAGGTGCGCGCGTTGGCGCTGCTGCTTCTCGATCATGCCGGCCATCAGTTCCAGTTGAGCCGAACGCTGGCGCTCGAAGGCGCTGTAGTTGCCGGAATACCGCTTCAGTTTGCGATCGTCGATATGAACGATCACATTCACCACGCCATCCAGGAAATCGCGGTCGTGGGAAATGATGAGCAGGGTGCCCTCGTAGCGCTTCAACCAGTCTTCCAGCCAGATGATGGCGTCCAGGTCCAGGTGGTTGGTCGGTTCGTCCAGCAGCAGCAGGTCGGACGGGCACATCAGCGCCTGCGCCAGGTTCAGGCGCATGCGCCAGCCGCCGGAGAAGCTGGCCACGGGGCGTTCCATCTGTTCCAGCGAGAAACCCAGGCCCAGCAGCAATTGCTCGGCGCGCGAGCGCACGGTATAGGCATCGGCATCGGCCAGGGCGGTATGCAGTTCGGCGATATGATTGCCGTCGTGCTTGTCATCGGGCTGCGCTTCGGCGCGGGCCAGCTCGGCTTCCAGCTGGCGCAGATGGGCGTCGCCATCGATGGCGTACTCGATGGCGGGGCGATCCAGTGCCGGGGTTTCCTGCGCCACGTAGGCCATGCGCCAGCGCGCCGGGAAATCGATATTGCCTTGGTCGGCATGCAGCTCGCCACGCAGCATGGCAAACAGGCTGGACTTGCCAGCGCCATTGGCGCCGATCAGGCCGATCTTGTCGCCCGGGTTGAGCGTCAGGTCGACATTCTCCAGCAGCGGCTTGACGCCCCGCTGGAGGGAAACTTGCTGGAAACGGATCATCAGTGATTCACAATCGTTGGGACGCGGTGCAAGAGCGAGCGTTCAGGCTCAGGCCAGTTGCAGCTGTTCAGCCGTGACCAGGAAGACCATGTCGTCCCCGGCGCTGGTGGTCAGCCAGGTCAGTTCCAGTTCCGGGAAGGCGGCTTCGGCAAAGGCGCGCTCATTGCCGATCTCGACCACCAACACACCTTCGGGCGTGAGGCGCTCGGCAGCGCCAGCGACGATCTTGCGCACCAGGTCCATGCCATCCTCACCCCCGGCCAGCGCCAGTTGCGGCTCGCGCAGGTATTCCTGGGGCAGCTTGGCCATGGAGCCGGAATTCACATAGGGCGGATTGCTGATGATCAGATCGTACTTGCGCAGCGGCAGCTGCGTGTACAGGTCGGATTCGACCAGGTTGATGCGCTCTTGCAACTGGTATTCATCCACGTTCTTGCGGGCCACGGCCAGGGCGTCGGCGGAGATATCGACGGCGTCGATCTGCGCGTTCGGGAAGGCATCAGCCAGCAGGATGGGCAGGCAACCGGAGCCGGTGCAGAGATCCAGCGCATTCTCGATGGCTTCCGGGTCCTGGATCCACGGCGAGAAATGCTGCGGAATCAGTTCGGCGATGAAGGAACGCGGCACGATCACGCGCTCATCCACATAGAAGCGGTAAGCGCCCAGCCAGGCTTCATGGGTGATGTAGGCGGCCGGCACGCGGTCCTTGCTGCGGCGTTCGATGACGCGCATGACCGCGGCGATTTCGTCGGGCAAGAGGCGGGCGTCGAGGAAGGGATCGAGCTGGTCCAGCGGCAGCTTGAGCGTATGCAGGATCAGGTAGGCCGCTTCATCCAGCGCATTGCTGCTGCCGTGGCCGAAGAACAGTTGTTCGGTGTTGAAGCGGGTCACGGCGTAGCGCAGCAGATCGCGCACGGTGGAGAAATTGTTGGGAGTCATGAGGTTCTCTTCGATGCAATGCCGCCGGCTCAGGCCAGCAGGTTTTCCAGCGTCTTGCGGTAGATGTTCTTCAAGGGATCGATGTAGCGCACTTCGATGTGCTCATCGATCTTGTGGATGCTGTCATTGGGTGGGCCGAACTCGATCACCTGCGGGCAGATCTGGGCGATGAAGCGTCCATCGGAAGTGCCGCCGGTGGTGGACAGCTCGGTGTCCAGCCCGGTCTCGTCCTTGATCGCCTTGGACAGGGCATCCGACAGATCGCCGCGCGGGGTCAGGAAGGGCAGGCCGCCGACGGTCCACTTCAGGTCATATTCCAGGCCATGCTTGTCGAGGATGGCATGCACGCGCTGCTGCAGGCCCTCCACGGTACTGGCGGTGGAGAAACGGAAGTTGAAGTCGATCATCACCTCACCCGGGATCACGTTGGATGCACCCGTGCCGCCATGGATGTTGGAGATCTGCCAGGACGTCGGCAGGTAGTATTCATTGCCCGCATCCCACTGTTCGGCCACCAGTTCAGCCAGTGCCGGCGCCGCCTGGTGGATGGGGTTGCGCGCCAGTTGCGGATAGGCGATATGGCCCTGGATGCCCTTGACGGTCAGCTTGCCCGACATGGTGCCGCGGCGGCCGTTCTTGATCATGTCGCCCAGGGTCTTGGCCGAGGTCGGTTCACCGACGATGCAGTAATCCAGTTGTTCGCCGCGTGCCTTGAGGGCATTGCAGACCACCACGGTGCCGTCGATGGCCGGGCCCTCTTCATCGCTGGTGATGAGGAAGCCGATGGAACCCTTGTGATCGGGATGGGCCGCCGTGAACTCTTCGCAAGCCACCACCATGGCGGCAATCGAGGTCTTCATGTCGGAGGCGCCCCGACCGTACAGGCGGCCCTCGCGCAGGGTCGGCTGGAAGGGATGCGACTGCCATTTCTCCAGCGGACCGGTCGGCACCACGTCGGTGTGGCCGGCAAAGACCACCAACGGCTGCGCCGTACCCTTGCGCGCCCACAGGTTGGTCACCTCGCCGGACTGGATGGTCTCGCAGACGAAGCCCAGCGGCGTGAGCAATTCCGCCAGCCTGGCCTGGCAGCCTTTGTCTTCGGGGGTGACGGAAGAAAGGGACATCAATTCCTGGGTCAGGGCCAGCGTCTTGCTCATGATCATTTCTCGAAAATGTGTTGATACTGATCGGCCTTGAAGCCGACGTGATGCTGCTTGCCATCGAAGAGCACCGGGCGCTTCACCACCGAGGGGTTTTCCACCATCAGGGCCACCGCTGCGGCGTCATCGGTGATGGCGGCCTTGCGCTCATCGGGCAGGGCGCGCCAGGTCGTTCCTTTGCGATTGACCAGCACGTCGCGCTGCACATCCTTCAACCAGGCTTGCGCTTGCGCGGCGGTCAGGCCGGCCTTCTTGAAATCGTGGAAGTGATAGGCGATGCCTTGCTCGTCCAGCCACACGCGGGCCTTCTTGACGGTGTCGCAATTGGGGATGCCGTAGAGGGTGATCTTGTCGCTCATGCTTGTTCTCGCGCTTGTTCTCGCCATCGAGGTCACTAGAACACGACGCCGCGCCGGTGTACGAGACGACCGGCGCGGCGCGTGGGTGCTTCAGGACTTCAGGTAAGCCGCTGGTGCGGAATTACTCGCCGCGCAGCAGTTCGTTGATGGAAGTCTTGGAGCGGGTCTGGGCATCGACCTTCTTGACGATGATCGCAGCGTACAGGCTGTACTTGCCATCCTTGGAGGGCAGGTTGCCCGGCACCACCACCGAACCTGCCGGCACGCGGCCATAGTGGACTTCGCCGGTTTCGCGGTCATAGATCTTGGTCGATTGGCCGATGTACACGCCCATGGACAGCACCGAGTTCTCTTCGATGATGACGCCTTCGACGACTTCCGAGCGGGCGCCGATGAAGCAGTTGTCTTCGATGATGACGGGGCCGGCCTGCACCGGTTCCAGTACGCCGCCGATGCCCACGCCACCGGACAGGTGAACGTTCTTGCCGATCTGGGCAGCCGAACCGACGGTGGCCCAGGTGTCGACCATCGTGCCTTCATCGACATAGGCGCCGATGTTGACGTAGGAGGGCATCAGCACCACGTTGCGGCCGATGAAGGAACCATGACGGGCCACGGCAGGCGGCACCACGCGGAAGCCACCCTTGGCGAAATCTTCAGCGGTGTAGTTGGCGAACTTGGTGGGCACCTTGTCGTAGAACTGCGGGTAGCCGGTACCGGCCGACATCGGCACGTTGTCTTCCAGGCGGAAGGACAGCAGGATGGCCTTCTTCACCCATTGGTTGACTTCCCACTGGCCGACGCCTTGACGGTTGGCGACGCGCAGGGTGCCATCGTTCAGGCCTGCGATCACTTCGGCCACCGCATTGCGGATGTCGGCCGGAGCGCTCTTGGGGGACAGGCTGGCGCGGTCTTCCCACGCCTGATCGATGATTTGCTGAATGGACTGTGTCATGTTGATATCTATGAACGGTTGGGTGAAAGGGGGTAAGTCTGGCTTCTCGGCCGGGCCTCAGGCCTGGCCGGCCAGTTTCCTGGTGAAGGCGACGATGCGTTGCGCCGCCTCCAGGCATTCTTCGACTTCGGCCACCAGCGCCATGCGGATGCGGCCGGCGCCCGGATTGACGCCATGCGCCTCGCGCGCCAGGTAGCTGCCGGGCAGCACCGTGACATTATATTCGGCGTACAGGCGTTGGGCGAATTCGGTGTCGCTGATGTTGACCAGCTTGTCGACCTTGGCCCACAGGTAGAAGGCCGCATCGGGCAAGGCCACCTCCAGCACTTCCTGCAGCAGCGGAGTGACCTGGGAGAACTTGGTGACGTACTTGGCGATGTTGCCCTGCACGTGGGTCTCGTCCTGCCAGGCCAGCACGGAAGCGGCCTGGATCACCGGGCTCATGGCTGCGCCGTGGTAGGTGCGGTAGAGCAGGAATTTCTTCAGGATGGCCGCATCGCCGGCCACGAAGCCCGATCGCATGCCCGGCACGTTGGAGCGCTTGGACAGGCTGGAGAAGGAAATCAGCCTGCGGTAGTCGCGGCCCAAGAGGCGCGCAGCCTGCATGCCGCCCAGCGGCGGGTCCTCGTTGAAGTAGATTTCCGAATAGCACTCGTCGGAGGCGATCACGAAGCCATAGCGGTCCGACAGGGCGAACAGTTCCTTCCAGTCTTCCAGCGTCAGCACCGCGCCCGTCGGGTTGCCCGGCGAGCAGACGAACAGCAGCTGCACGCGCTCCCACACGTCCTGCGGCACTTGGCTGAAGTCGGGGGCGAAATTGCGCTTGGGGTCGGAGTTGACGAAGTAGGGTTGGGCGCCGGCCAGGTAGGCCGAGCCTTCATAGATCTGGTAGAACGGATTGGGACACATCACCAGCGCGCCCGGCCGGGTCGGATCGACCACGGTCTGGGTCAGCGAGAACAGCGCCTCGCGCGAACCATTGACCGGCAGGATCTCGGTAGCCGGGTCAGGACGCGGGATGTCATAACGTTTCTGCAGCCAGTCTGCAATCGCACCGCGCAGGGCGTCGCTGCCCAGGGTGGCCGGGTAGGAGGCCAGGCCGGCCAGGTTGTCGATCAGCGCCTGCTGGATGAAGGCCGGAGTCGGATGCTTGGGCTCGCCGATGCCCAGGCTGATCGGGCGGTAGGCAGGATCGGGCGTGATGCCGGCGAAGAGCTTCTTGAGCTTTTCGAAAGGATACGGCTGCAGTTGGTCGAGTAAGGGATTCACGGCGCTGGACTGGAGTAAAGCTTCGCGGGCCAGCGCACATGCGGCTTGCATGCGGTCGGCCAGGGCAAAGGGCTGGGAAAGCTTGCGATTATACCGTCATTGCCGGGCTGATGGTCCCTCGCCCTGTTGATCGCCAGACATGATGGCTTGTCGGGTGACATCCGTGCTCGTGAATGAAAAGTAAGCTGTACAACGTGCAATCTGAACAATCGGGCTCATGGAGCCGGTGTATTCAGTGGATTGTCAGGAAGCTTTCAGGGGTATCGTGCGGGTTCGCCAAACCTGGCCGACCCGCGAGGACGGCCATCGAACCCGGAGAAGAGAATAATGAAAAGCCTCAAGGCACAGCTGCTGTCGGCGCTGGTGGTGATGTGGGCGGGCTTGTTGCTGCTGGCCGCCTGGTCGGCCTTCAGCGCCCGTGAAAACATGATCGATGAACGCAAGGACGGCTTGCGGCGCGTGGTCGAAGCCGCCAATGGGGTGGTCAAGAGCTATGTGGCCGATGTCGCTGCCGGCCGTGTTTCCAAGGAAGAGGCCCAGAAGAACGCGCTGGAGCGCATTGCCGCCATGCGCTACGACGGCGACAACTACCTGTTCATCTTCGATTCCCGCCCGGTGGTACTGATGCTGCCGTCCAACAAGGCCATGGTGGGCAAGAACGTGGCTGACCGCAAGGACTCGGAAGGCAAGGCCTACTACGTCGAGATGATGAAGGTGGGCCAGGAGAAGCAGCATGGCTTCGTCCAGTACATGGGACGCCTGCCGGGTACCGATGACAGCAACCGCACGCCCAAGATGAGCTATGTGGTGCATAACCAGGACTGGGACTGGTTCATCGTCACCGGCGTCTTCCTCAGCGACGTGCAGGCGCAGTTCCGTGCTGACCTGTTCCGCCTCCTGGGGATCCTGCTGGTGGTGGGGGTGGTGGTGTCGGTGATGATGCTGGCCATCATCCGCCGCATCACCGGCAGCCTGGGCGGCGAGCCGGCCTATGCGGTCGATATCGCCACCCGCATTGCCAATGGCGACCTGACCGTGCAGGTGCAGACGCGCCCCGGGGATACCCGCAGCCTGCTCTACGCGATGGCCACCATGCGCGAACGTCTGGCCGGGGTCATCAAGGGCATCCGCCAGGGTACCGACGCCATCGACATCGGCGCTCGCGAGATCGCCGCCGGCAACCTCGACCTGTCCAGTCGCACCGAAGAACAGGCAGGCTCGCTGGCGACAACCGCCTCGAACATGGATGGACTGACCGCCACCGTCAAGCAGAACGCCGACAACGCCCGCCAGGCTGGCCAGTTGGCCCATAGCGCCTCCGACATCGCGACCCGTGGGGGTGAGGTGGTGGGGCAGGTGGTGCAGACCATGGAGGGCATCACCGGCAGCTCGCGCAAGATCGCCGACATCATCGGCGTCATTGACGGCATTGCCTTCCAGACCAACATCCTGGCCCTCAATGCCGCGGTGGAAGCGGCCCGGGCGGGCGAGCAGGGGCGCGGTTTCGCCGTGGTGGCGTCGGAAGTGCGTTCGCTGGCCCAGCGCAGCGCCCAGGCGGCCAAGGAAATCAAGGCCCTCATCGAGGATTCGGTGCAGCGCGTGGGCAGCGGTTCGGACCAGGTGGCGCGGGCTGGCCAGACCATGGGCGAGGTGGTGGCGGCGGTGCGCAGCCTCACCGATATCGTCGGGGAAATCTCGGCGGCGTCCGAAGAGCAGCGCAACGGCATCGAGCAGGTCAATCTGGCCATCGGTGAAATGGATCAGGTGACCCAGCAGAATGCGGCCCTGGTCGAGCAGGCCGCTGCGGCCGCCGGTTCGCTGGAAGAACAGGCGCGCCGCCTGAAGGCGGCAGTATCGACGTTCCGCGTCGATGGTGAAGAAAACCTCAGCGCCCCGGTGGCGTCGTCGCTGGCCACTGCCACTGCCACTGCAACTCCCACCGCCGTGCGCAAAGCGCCTGCCGCAGCCGCTATCCCCGTTGCATCGGCCAAGCCACTGGCCGGCAAGCCCTTGACCAAGCCTGCGGGCGGGGCGGCGCCCTTGCCAGCGCCCGCCAAGGCCGCGCCAGCCGCCGCCAAGCCGGCCTCTGCCGCCAAGGCCTTGCCGGCTGGCGATGACGGCGACTGGGAGACCTTCTGATTCCAGCGCTGGTGCAGTCCGGGACTGGGCGCGCCTGCTAGCCAAGTCAAGACGCTGTGCTGATGCGAGTCGGTGCAGCGTCTTTTTCTTGCCCGCCGGGATAGGCCGGCCCCCTGTGCTGCTGCTTAAGGTGCAGGCCAGGAGCCGTTTTTGGTCTGGTACGGCGCTTGCGATGTTATGATACCGGCCTTTCCGGAAGCAAAATTCCTGCTTTCTCTTAATTGTATTAATTTGTCGATAACGTGCGTCTAACTTCCATCAAATTATCTGGATTCAAGTCCTTCGTCGAGCCTACGCATTTCCAGGTTCCGGGGCAGCTGGTAGGCGTGGTCGGACCGAACGGCTGCGGCAAATCCAACATCATCGACGCCGTGCGCTGGGTCCTGGGCGAATCCAAGGCTTCCGAGCTGCGCGGCGAGTCGATGCAGGACGTCATCTTCAACGGCTCCACCCACCGCAAGCCGGCCGGGCGCGCCTCGGTCGAGCTGGTGTTCGACAACTCTGCCGGCAAGGCCGCCGGCCAGTGGGGCCAGTACGCTGAAATCGCCGTCAAGCGCACGCTGACCCGCGACGGTACGTCCTCCTACTACATCAACAACCAGTCGGTGCGCCGACGCGACATCCAGGACATCTTCCTCGGTACCGGCCTGGGCCCGCGCGCCTACGCCATCATCGGCCAGGGCATGATCTCGCGCATCATCGAGGCGCGTCCTGAAGAGCTGCGCATCTTCCTGGAAGAAGCCGCTGGTGTGTCGAAGTACAAGGAACGCCGTCGCGAGACCGAGAATCGCCTGCACGACACCACCGAAAACCTGACGCGCCTGGAAGACATCTTGCGCGAACTGAACACCAACCTGGAAAAGCTGGAAGCGCAAGCCGCCGTGGCCAAGAAATTCCACGAGCTGCAGAACGATCAAGAAGAAAAGCAGAAGCTGCTCTGGCTGTTGCGCAAGAACGAAGCCAAGGCGGAGCAGGAACGCTTCTTCAAGGAAATCGAACGCGCCCAGATCGACCTGGAAGAGCAGACCGCCAAGCTGCGCCACGTCGAGACCGAGCTGGAGCACATGCGCCAGGCGCACTACGCCGCAGGCGACCGCCTGCACCAGGCGCAGGGTCACCTGTACCAGACCAATTCCGAGATCGGCAGCCTGGAAGCGCAGATCAAGTTCGTCATCGAATCGCGCAATCGCCTGCAAGCCCAGTTGAACTCCCTGGGCGCGCAGCGCGACCAGTGGCAGCGCCAGGGCACCCAGCAGCAGGAAGAACTGGCCGAGGCCGAGATCCAGCTGGAAGAATTCGGCATGCGCGTGGAGCAGGCCCAGCACGCCGTGCAGGACACCAGCGACCGCCTGCCTTCGCTGGAAGCAGCCTGGCGCGAGTCGCAGGTCAAGACCACCGAATCACGCGGCAAGATCATGCAGGTGCAGCAGCAGATCGAACTGCAATCGACGCACCAGCGCAATGCCTCCAACATCCTCTCCGGCCTGGCCGCACGGCGCGAACGCCTGATGCAGGAAAAGAACGGCATGGCCATGCCCGACGAGGTCCACCTGTCCAACCTGCGCATGCAGCTGGAAGAAAAGCAGGCCTCGCTGGAAGAGGCCAGCATGTACCTGGAAGAGGCGCAGGAGCAGTTGCCGCGCCTGGAAGAAGAGCGCCGCACTGCCCAGGAACTGGTCAGCAAGGAAACCTCGGCCAACGCCCAGCTGGAAGCGCGCCTGACGGCCCTGAAGCAATTGCAGGAAAGCGTGCAGGCCCAGGGCAAGGTGCAACCCTGGCTGGAAAAGCACGGCCTGGCCGAGCTGCCGCGCCTATGGCAGAAGCTGCACATCGAATCCGGCTGGGAAACCGCGCTGGAAGCGGTGCTGCGCGAGCGCATGTCGGCCCTGGAAATGTCCAACCTGGACTGGGCCAAGGCCTTCTTCAGCGATGCGCCGCCGGCCAAGCTGGCGCTGTACGCACCCAATGCCGGGCTGGCCCAGCCGGAAGCCCAGCCGGTGGCGGGCCTGAAGCCCTTCGTGACGCTGCTGCAACTGAACGATCCGGGCCTGCGCGCCCTGATGAACGACTGGCTCAACCACATCTACATCGCCGACGACACCGCCACCGCCTTTGCCGAGCGCGCCAAGCTGCCGCTGGGTGGCCTGTTCGTGACCCGCCAGGGTCATGTGGTGAGCAATTCCAGCGTGCGTTTCTATGCCTCCGATTCGGAGCAGGACGGCATGTTGGCGCGCCAGCAGGAAATCGAGAACATCACCAAGCAGCAACGTGCGCAAGCGATGCTGGCCGAAGAAGCCAAGGGCCGCGCCGTGCGCGCCGAGGCGGCCCTGTTGGCGGCCTCGCAGCGCCTGCAGGAACTGCGCCAGCGCGTCAACTCGCTGACCCAGTCGGCGCACAGCTTGCAGATCGAGGTGATGAAGCTGGCCGAGGTGCAGGAACGCTTCAACCAGCGCAGCACCCAGATCGCTACCGACCTGGAAGAAATCTCCATGCAGGAAGCCGAGCAGCAGCAGGTGCAGGCCGAATCCGAGGCCCGCTTCGAAGAGTTGGACATCGAACTGGCCGAGCTGCAGGAGCAGCACGAGAACGGCCAGACCGATTACCTCAACAAGGAACAGCAGCTCAACGACGCCCGCACCCGCCTGCGCGAGCTGGAACGCGCCGCCCAGGAAACCGAGTTCGCCGAAAAGTCGCATCGCAACAAGATCGAGGAATTGAAGCGCGGTATCGCTACCGCGCTGGAACAGGCCGCGCAACTGTTCGCCAGCATGCAGCAGGGCTCGCTGGAACTGGAAAGCCTGGACGACCAGGCTGCCCAGGCCGGCCTGCAGGAATTGCTGGACCGCCGCAGCGAGCAGGAACGCGCGCTGGCCGACGCCCGCCACGAACTGGACCAGCTGTCGCAGCAATTGCGCTCCCATGAAGAATCGCGCATGCAGGCAGAACGCAGCCTGCAGCCCCAGCGTGACCGCATCACCGAACTGCAGCTGAAGGAACAGGCCGCACGCCTGAACCAGGAGCAGTTCTCCGAAGCGCTGGCGCAGACCCAGGCCGACGAGGCCGCGCTGTCCGAAAAGCTGACCAGCGACATGCGCCCGTCCTACCTGCAAGGCGAAGTGACCCGCCTGACCAACGCCATTGCGGCGCTGGGGGCGGTCAACCTGGCTGCGCTGGACGAACTGGCCACCGCCTCCGAGCGCAAGCACTTCCTCGATGCCCAGCACGCCGACCTGAACGAAGCCATCACCACGCTGCAGGATGCGATCCACAAGATCGACATGGAAACCCGCGACCTGCTGCAGGACACCTTCGACAAGGTCAATCGCCACTTCTCGGAACTGTTCCCGGTGCTCTTCGGCGGCGGCCAGGCCAAGCTCATCATGACCGGCGACGAGATCCTGGACTCCGGCGTGCAGGTGATGGCGCAGCCGCCGGGCAAGAAGAACGCCACCATCCACCTGCTTTCCGGTGGCGAAAAGGCGCTGACCGCCACCGCGCTGGTGTTCTCCATGTTCCAGCTCAATCCCGCGCCGTTCTGCTTGCTCGACGAGGTGGACGCGCCGCTGGACGATGCCAACACCGAACGCTTCGCCAACATGGTCAAGCGCATGTCGGACCATACCCAGTTCCTCTTCATCTCGCACAACAAGATCGCCATGGAAATGGCGCAGCAACTGATCGGGGTGACCATGCAGGAGCAGGGCGTGTCGCGTATCGTTGCCGTGGACATGGAATCGGCGGCCAACTTCTCCAGCGCGGAGCAGGCAGCCTGACGGCCAGCGCGGTCGTTCCCCCGGCCTTTGTCGGCTTGACAAGGCGGGGGTGTGACCGTACCCTGAAAACCTTGTCGTCCAGCCCGGAGCAGGCGCTAGCCCCGCTGGAACAGCATTGATTGGGCCCCGACGGGCCATGGAAAAATAACAATATCTTGACCGCGAACCTGCCGTTTCTTCTTCGCCGGATGCGCCCGATTTCTCCCCTGGCTGGCTTGCACCAGTCCAGCCGGGCCGCATCGACGAAGCCCCGAACCGGCCGCAGCCGCGGTCCAGGCCTTATTGGATTGATAGGATTCGGACTTCTTCGATGAGCAGCTTTTCCCAGCCGACCAAGCCACGCGGCGCCGTTGACGGCGTCTTTCCGCCCGCCAGCCTGAAAGGTCGTGCAGCATGATGATGGATCTCCAGACCAGCCTGATCATTCTCGGCGGCGTCTTCGTCGCCGGTGTCATTTCCTACAACAAGTGGCAGGAACACAAGGCGCGCAAGACGGTAGAGCGCGCCTTTTCGTCGTCCCACGATGACGTGCTGATGTCGCCCGACGAGGATGCCCCCCTGGTCGAGCCCACGCTGGCGCCAGCTGCCGCCCCGGTGGCCGAACCTCGTGTCGAGCCGGCCGAAGCCGCGGTGACCGGCGAGCGCGCCGAGCCCTCGTTCTATGATGCGCCGGAACGCAAGCCGGTGTCGGCTCCCGTGAAGGCCTACCTTGATCAGGCTGAGTTTGAGCCGCGCGAACCCTTCCTCGGTGATGCACCGATGGCGGCCCCGACCCAGCCAGGCGATGCTGCCCTGACAGACGAGGTCCTGGCGCAAGCGCCGCAATCGACCGTGGCCCAGGTCATCGCCGGTGCGCAAGATCCGGTCGAGACTGCGCCGGCCTTTGCGCCCCCGCCTGAAATGCAGGCGCGCCTGGCCCCCAAGCGCGAGCTGCCGGTCGATGAACTGATCGACTGCAATATCCCCATCGCCCTGGACAACCCGCTGCGCGGCGACAAGCTGCTGCCGCTGCTGCAGAACCTGCGCCACGTTGGCAACAAGCCGGTGCATTTCATCGGCCGCACCCTCGAGGGCCAGTGGGAAGCCATCGCCCATGGCGGCGTCTACAACGCCTTGCTGGCCGGGGCGCAACTGGCCAACCGCAGCAATGCCCTCAACGAGATCGAGTATTCCGAGCTGGTCATGCGTCTGCGCGACCTGACCGATTCGCTCTCGGGCGAGCCAGAACTGCCGGACATGCCCGACGTCATCCGCACCGCCCAGGCGCTGCACCAGTTCATTGCCGACCACGATGCGCAACTGTCGGTGAACGTGCGCTCGCAAGGCGCGCCGTGGAGCCTGGCCACCCTGTTGGCCGCATTGACCCGGCAAGGCTTCGACCGCCGCACCGAGGGCTACCTGGTGATGCAGGATGGCGAAGGCGAGGTGCTCTTTGCGCTCTCTACCAACGCCACCCCCACCGACGAGACCACCGACCGCCTGACCCTGCTGCTGGACGTGCCGCGCGTGTCGCCGGCCCGCGATGGCTATGGCGCACTGGTGGCCTGCGCCCGCTCCCTGGCCCAGCGCCTGGGCGGGGTGATCGTCGACGACAGCGACCAGCCGCTCTCCGATGAGGCCTTGTCCGATATCGCCGAGCAGGTCGCGGCCTTCTACAGCGCCATGGAATCGGCCGAGATTCCGGCCGGTTCCACGCGCGCCCTGCGCCTGTTCAGCTAAGGCGCGTTTTTACCTCCTCCACGATGCCAGCAGACTTGTTTTCCGCCGGACGGCCCCCGCAAGGGGCGCCGGACTGGCTGGTGCGCGCCTTCGCGCTGCGCGCCGACCTGAATCGCCACAACTACAGCTACTACGTGCTGGACCAGCCCAGCATTCCGGATGCCGAATACGACCGGCTGTTCCAGGAATTGCAGGCGCTGGAAACCGCTCATCCCGAGCTGCTCACCCCGGACTCGCCGACCCAGCGCGTGGGCGCCGGCCCTTTGCCGCAGTTCGAGCCGGTCCGGCACGACATTCCCATGCTCTCGCTGGGCAATGGTTTCTCTGACGACGATATCGAAGCCTTCGACAAGCGCGTGCGCGATGGCCTGGAAACCCTGCAGGAAGTGCGCTACGCCACCGAGCTGAAGTTCGACGGCCTGGCCATCAGCCTGCGCTATGAAAACGGCGTGCTGGTGCAAGCCGCCACGCGCGGCGACGGCACCACCGGTGAGAACGTCACGGCCAATATCCGCACGGTACGCGCCATCCCGCTGCGCCTGCATGGCGAGGCCATCCCGCAGCTGCTCGATGTGCGTGGCGAAGTGCTGATGTACAAGGACGATTTCGCGCGCCTGAACCAGCGCCAGCGCGACGCCGGCCAGAAGGAGTTCGCCAACCCCCGCAATGCCGCTGCCGGCAGCCTGCGCCAACTGGATTCGCGCATCACGGCGCAGCGCACGCTGCGCTTCTTTGCCTATGGCATCGGCGTGCTGGAAGGGGCCGACATGCCGTCTTCGCACTCGGCTTTGCTGGACTGGTACCAGCAACTGGGCTTGCCCGTCTGCAAGGAGCGCGCCGTGGTCACGGGCGCGACCGGCTTGCTCGAATTCTTCCGTGGCATCGGCGCCAAGCGCGAGAGCCTGCCCTACGAGATCGACGGCGTGGTCTACAAGGTGGACCGGCTGGACCAGCAAAAGCAATTGGGCTTCGTCTCGCGCGCGCCGCGCTTTGCGCTGGCGCACAAGTTCCCGGCCCAGGAAGCCCTGACCGTGGTGCAGGACATCGAGGTGCAGGTGGGCCGTACGGGTGCGATCACCCCGGTGGCGCGCTTGAATCCAGTCTTCGTGGGCGGGGTCACCGTCACCAACGCCACCTTGCACAATGAAGACGAGGTGCGCCGCAAGGACATCCAGATCGGCGATACCGTCATCGTGCGGCGCGCCGGTGACGTCATTCCCGAGGTGGTGGCCTATGTGCCGGAGAAGCGTCCGGCCGATGCCCGCGCCTTCGTCATGCCGGCGGCTTGCCCGGTCTGCGGCTCGCCCATCGTGCGCGCCGAGGATGAGGCGGTAGCGCGCTGTTCGGGCGGCTGGCTGAAGTGCTCGGCCCAACGCAAGGGCGGATTGCAGCATTTTGCTTCACGTCGGGCCATGGATATTGAAGGCCTGGGTGAACAACTGGTCGAGCAACTAGTCGACAGGAAGGTGGTCAATACACCGGCTGACCTGTATCGCCTGGGCTTGTCGGCCCTGGCCGAACTGGACCGCATGGCCGAGAAGTCGGCACAGAACGTGCTTGATGCCTTGCAGAAGTCCAAGTCCACCACGCTGGCCCGTTTCATCTATGCGCTGGGCATCCGGCACGTCGGCGAGGCGACCGCCAAGGAACTGGCGCGGCACTTTGGCGGCCTCGACAAGATCCTGGCGGCAAGTGAAGCGCAGTTGCTGGAAGTGGCGGACGTGGGCCCGGTGGTGGCCACATCGATTCGCAGCTTCTTCGACGATGCCCTCAATGTCGAGCTGGTCGAGCAGCTGCGCGCAGTGGGCGTACACTGGCCGGAAAGCGCCGGTGTGGAGGCGGCGGCCAAGCACCTGGCTGGCAAGACCTTCGTGCTCACCGGCACCTTGCCCAACCTGTCGCGCGATGAGGCGTCCCAGCTCATCGAGGCGGCCGGCGGCAAGGTCACAGGTTCGGTATCCAAGAAGACCACCTATGTGGTCGCAGGCGCCGAGGCCGGCAGCAAGCTGGCCAAGGCGGAAGAGCTGGGCATCGCCATCCTGGACGAGGATGGGCTCAAGGCCCTGTGCGCCGAGCCGGTGGCGGACTAGGTTTACAATGCGTCCGGAAGCCACTTCCGGCAAGCCGGGCGCAGCAACAGATAATTTTCCCTCGGAGTCATGATGATCAAGAAGATCAAGAAAGCCGTTTTCCCCGTCGCCGGTCTCGGCAGCCGCTTCCTGCCGGCCACCAAGGCCCAGCCCAAGGAAATGCTGCCCATCGTTGATAAGCCGCTGATCCACTACGCGGTCGAAGAAGCGGTTGCTGCCGGCATCACCGAAATGGTGTTCATCACCGGTCGCAACAAGCGCGCCATCGAAGACCACTTCGACAAGGCCTACGAGCTGGAAAGCGAACTGGAAGCGGCGGGCAAGAAGAAGCTGCTGGAAATCGTCCAGAACGTGGTGCCCAAGAGCGTCAACTGCATCTTCATCCGCCAGTCCGTGCCGCTGGGCCTGGGCCACGCCGTGCTGTGCGCGCGTCCGGTGGTAGGTGAGGAGCCCTTTGCCGTGCTGCTGGCCGACGACTTCATGGATACCGACGCTGGCGTCAAGCCGGTGCTGGCGCAGATGACCGAGATCTACGAGCGCGAAGGCATGAGCATGCTGGCCGTGCAGGAAGTGCCGCAGAGCGATACCAAGCAATACGGCATCGTCAGCGCCACGCCTTACCAGCCCAACCTGGAGCGGGTCAACGCCATCGTCGAGAAGCCGGCGCCGGAAGAGGCCCCGTCCACGCTGGCCGTGGTGGGCCGCTATGTGCTCAACAACCGCATCTTCGACTACCTGGAAAACATCGGTCGCGGCGCTGGCGGCGAGATCCAGCTCACCGACGGTATCGCCAAGCTGATGCAGGCGGAATCGGTGCTGGCCTATCGCTACCAGGGCCAGCGTTATGACTGTGGTTCCAAGCTGGGTTATCTGAAAGCCACGGTCGCCATGGGCATGAAGCACCCCGAGACCGGCGCGGCCTTCAGCGAGTTCCTCAAGGATGTGGCCGGCAAGCAGGCCTGAGCCTGTTGAGCCTGTTGGCGCTGTGGTCCCTTCACAGCAGTGACGCCCGGCCGGTCCGGGCGTCTTTCATTGGAGTGCAATCATGGCAATACGCGAGATTCTGAAGATGGGTGATCCGCGCCTGCTGCGCCAGGCGCAGCCGGTGACGGAGTTCGGCACGCCGGAACTGGCGCGCCTGGTCGATGACATGTTCCAGACCATGCGTGCGGTCAATGGCGCTGGCCTGGCCGCGCCGCAGATCGGCGTGGACCTGCAGCTGGTGATCTTCGGCTTCGGCCAGAACCAGCGCTACCCGGACGCGCCGCCCGTGCCGGAAACCGTGCTGATCAACCCGGTCCTTACACCCTTGTCGGAGCAGGAAGAAGAGGGCTGGGAAGGTTGCCTGTCGGTACCCGGCATGCGCGGTGTGGTGCCGCGCTGGAGCCGCCTGCGCTACCAGGGCGTTGACCAGAACGGCGAGCCCATCGATCGTAGCGTGGAGGGCTTCCATGCCCGTGTGGTCCAGCATGAGTGCGACCATCTGCAGGGCATCCTGTATCCGATGCGCATCCGTGACTTCCGCCGGTTCGGCTTTACCGAGGTGTTGTTCCCGGAGCTTGACCCCAGTCAGGACGACTGAGTTCGCGCTACCGCCATGCAAAAAGGGCATCCCCGCCGCAAGACGGGGATGCCCTTTTTCACATGACGCGGCAGGCTCAGCTGCTTTCCTTGACGCGCGTGTCGATGTGGGCCAGTGCTTCTTCGACCTGGTCGATCAGGATCAGGCACAGGTCGCCCGGCTGCAGGGAACCGAGGGCCGTATCGATGGCCAGGAATTCGCCATTGATTTCCTTCACGTCGCTGGTGCGCGAAGCCTTGGACAGGCCCTGGCGCAGCAGCGCGATCACTTCGCCGTCTTCCCGGCCACGCTGGCACTGGTCCTGGTAGAGCACCACTTCGTCGAAGGCGTCGCCCAGCAGTTCGGTCTGGCGGGTGATGTCGACATCGCGGCGGTCGCCCGCACCGCTGATGACCACCGAGCGACGCTTGGCAGGCATGCTGTCGACGGCCTTGATGAGGGCCTGGATGGCGTCGGGGTTGTGGCCGTAGTCGGCGATCAGGGTCGCGCCCTTGTAGTCGAACAGGTTGAAGCGGCCCGGCGCGGTGCCGCTGTCGCTGATGAAGCTGGCCAGGGCGCCGGTGATCTGCTCCCAGTCCAGGTTCAGCGCCCAGGCCGCGCCCACGGAGGCCATCACGTTCTCGACCTGGAAGCCGATGGCGCCGGCGCGGGTCAGGGGGATGCCGGAGAGCTTCAGGCGTTTTTCGAAGCTGCCTTGCGCCGCCACGATGGCGTCGCCGTCGCGGTAGACGATGCGATGGCCTTGCGCGCGGTGCGTGGCCATGATGGGGTGGGTCGGGTCCAGCGCGAAGAAGGTCACCGCGCCAGGGCAGGAGGCGGCCATCTTGGCGACCATGGGGTCGGCTGCGTTGAGGACGGCGGTGCCGGTGGGCGCGACGTTCTCGACGATGACGCGCTTGACCACGGCCAGGTCTTCCACGGTGCTGATGTAGGACAGGCCCAGGTGGTCGCCCATGCCGATGTTGGTGACCACCGCCACGGCGCAGCGGTCAAAGCCCAGGCCTTCGCGCAGCACGCCGCCACGGGCGGTTTCCAGCACGGCGGCATCCACATCGGGGTGGAACAGGACGTTGCGGGCGCTGCGCGGGCCGCTGCAGTCGCCGGTATCGGTGCGCTGGCCGTCGATATAGACGCCATCGGTATTGGTCATGCCCACGCGCAGGCCGGTCTTGGCCAGCAGGTGGGTGATCAGGCGCACGGTGGTGGTCTTGCCGTTGGTGCCGGCTACGGCCACGACCGGGATGCGGCCATCGTCGCCATCCTCGTACATGGTCGAGACGATGGCTTCGCCGACATCGCGCGCCTTGCCGTACGAGGGCGAGAGGTGCATGCGCAGGCCGGGCGCGGCGTTGACTTCGACGATGCCGCCGCCTTGTTCTTCCAGCGACATGTGGACCGAGTTGCAGACCACGTCCACGCCGCAGATGTCCAGGCCCACCATTTGCGCTGCCGCGATGGCGCGGGCGGCCACATCCGGATGCACGTCATCGGTGACATCGGTGGCGGTGCCGCCGGTGGAGAGGTTGGCATTGTTGCGCAGGACCACGCGCACGCCCTGGGCGGGAATGGCTTCGGGGTCCAGGTTCTGGCCGGACAGCACCGACAGGGCGATGTCGTCCAGGCGGATCTTGGTCAGCGAGGTGGCGTGGCCGTCGCCGCGCAGCGGGTCGGCGTTGACCTGGTCGATCAACTGGCGGATGGTATGCACGCCGTCGCCGATGACTTGCGGCGGATCGCGGCGGGCGGCGGCCACCAGGGTCTTGCCGATCACCAGCAGGCGGAAGTCATGGCCGGGCAGGTAGCGCTCGACGATGACTTCATCGCTGATCAGGGCGGCGTTGTTGAAGGCGCGGGTGATCTGTTCCGGAGTGCTGATGTTGACTGCCACACCCTTGCCCTGGTTGCCGTCCAGCGGCTTGATGACCACCGCCGAGCCGATCTCTTCGGCGGCCTTGAGGGCGTCTTCCACGGTCTCGACCACGCGGCCGTTGGGCACCGGCACGCCGGCGGCGTGCAGCAGCATCTTGGTCAGGTCCTTGTCCTGGGCGATGGATTCGGCAATCGCGCTGGTGTTGCTGGTTTCGGCGGCCTGGATGCGCTTCTGGCGGCTGCCCCAGCCGAACTGCACCATGCTGCCCTGGGTCAGGCGGCGGAAGGGAATGCCGCGTTTGATGGCGGCATTGACGATGGAGCCAGTGGAGGGGCCCAGGCGCACGTCTTCATCCAGCTCGCGGATGCGGGTGAGGGTGGCGGTCAGGTCGAAGGGGGCGTCGGCCTGGGCGGCGCGCACCAGTTCCAGCGCCAGATCGAAGGCCAGGCGGCCGACTTCTTCTTCGCTGTATTCCACCACGACCTGGTAGATGCCGGTCTCGACGGTGGACACGGTGCGGCTGAAGGTGACCGGGCAGCCCGCCTGCGATTGCAGGCCCAGGGCGGCTGCGGCCAGCGCGTGGGCCAGCGAGACGACCTGCTTGCCGCCATCGGGTTCGAGGAAGCCGATCTGCGGGAAGCGGGCGCGCAGGCGCAGCTCGAAGCCGGGCATGTTGTCGATGACACGTTCGTCCTCCGGGCAGGAAACGATGGCCTCGATGGCAGTGTGTCTGCTCCAGAGATTGGGGCCGCGCAGGGCGCGAATGCGGGATACGTCCATGGACAAGTTTTCCTAGGTGTCTCTTGATCTTGATTCAGTCTGTGTTGCAATACCGGCCGGCGCGGCGGCTCAGGCGGCCTGGTTCTTGAACTTCAGGCCTTGCTCTTCGGCCCGCTCGGTGCCGAACAGCTCGATGCCGGCGCGGATCACCTCGGGGCTGATGCCCAGCGCCCAGGCGGCGCCGACGGCGGCCAGCACGTTCTCGACCTGGTAGGCCACGGCGCCGTTTTCGGTCAGCGGGATGGCGTCCACCGAGCTGACCTTGCACTGGCGTTCGCCTTCGGCCTGGATCAGGTCGCCACCGCGCAGGAACACGGCGCGGCCGCCTTCCTTCAGGTGGCTTGCCACCAGTTCCGAGGCCGGGTCGGTGCTGAAGAAGATGACTTCGCCATCGCACAGCTGGGCCATGTCGGCCACCAGCGGATCATCGGCGTTGAGCACGGCCGCGCCGTCCGGCAGCACCAGGTCGACCTGGGTGCGCTTGACCTTGGTGGCGATCTGTTCGGCGTTTTCGATGTAGAACTCGGGCAGGCTGTCGTTGGGGTCGATGTTGGCGACCACGCCGACCAGGCAGCGGTCATAGGCCAGGCCTTCGGCCAGGATGGCGGCGCTGCCGTTCTCGAACACGGCGGCTTCGACGGCGCGGTTCAGCAGCACCCGATGGGCAGCGTCCCAGTTGGCGCGGTTGCCGCGCTCGATCTGGCGTTCGCCGAAGTACAGGCCTTCACCGCAGGCCAGGCCGACGTGCTTGCCCGACAGGTGCACGATGCGTGCGATCAGGCGCGCGATGGTGGTCTTGCCGTGGGTGCCGGTGACACCGACGATGGGAATGCGGCCGTTTTCTTCCGGGCCGAACAGGTTGTCGATGATGGCTTCGCCGACCGGACGCGGCTTGCCGTCCGAGGGCTTGAGGTGCATCAGCAGGCCGGGGCCGGCGTTGACCTCGACGATGGCGCCGCCCTGGTCTTGCAGGGGGCGGGAGATGTCCTCGGCGACGATGTCCACGCCGGCGATGTCCAGGCCGACGATGCGCGCGGCCAGCGAGGCAGCGGCGGCCACGCTGGGGTGGACCAGGTCGGTGATGTCGGAGGAAACGTTGCCATTGCGCAGCAGCAGGATGCGGCGACCAGCAGCAGGGACTGACTCGGTGGTCAGGTTCTGGCGCTGCAGTTCCAGGACCGCCGCCGGTTCACGTTCCAGCAGCACCGGGTCCAGCAGGTGTTCTTCCAGCAGGCCGCGGCGCGGATCGCGGTTCAGTTCGTCCAGCAGGTCCTGCACGGTGGACTTGCCATCGCCGACGATGAAGATGGGCTCGCCACGGGCGGCGGCGGCCAGCTTGCCACCGACGATGAGCAGGCGGTGTTCCAGGCCCGGCACGAAGCGTTCGACCAGCACGCCGCTGCCTTCTTCCAGGGCGACCTTGTAGGCGGTCTCGATTTCCTCGCGGGTATTCAGGTCGATGAAGACGCCGCGGCCATGGTTGGCGTCGCAGGGCTTGACCACCACTGGCAGGCCGATGTCCTGGGCGGCTTCCCAGGCGTCTTCAGGGCTTTCCACCAGGCGGCCTTCGGGGACGGGCACGCCGCAGGTTTCCAGCAGCGACTTGGTCAGGTCCTTGTCGCGCGAGATGCCTTCGGCAATCGCGCTGGTCTGGTCGGATTCGGCCGTCCAGATGCGGCGCGACTTGCAGCCGTGGCCCAGCTGCACCAGGTTGCCTTCGGAGAGGCGGATGGTGGGGATGCGGCGCTCGTCGGCGGCGTCCACGATACAGGCCGTGCTGGGACCCAGGCAGAGGCGGTCGACCATGCGGCGCAGCTTGGAGAGGGTGGCGTCGAGGTCGTAGGGACGGTCTTCGATGGCGGCCATCACCAGGTCGCGGGCGGCATAGAGGGCGGCGCGGGTGACCGTTTCATGGCGGGCGCGCACCACCACCTTGTAGACGCCGCGCACATTGGTCTCGCGCGCCTTGCCGAAGCCGCCGGGCAGGCCGGCCAGGTTCTGCAGTTCCAGCGTCACGTGTTCCAGGATGTGGCCGGGCCAGGTGCCTTCGTGCAGGCGGCGCACGAAACCGCCGCGCTCTTCATAGCTGCAACGGTGCTCGATCAGGGTGGGCAGCCAGGTGGTCAGGCGGTCCGGGAAGCCCGGGATGGTGTTGGAGGGAAAGTCCTCCAGTTCGCCGATGTCGATCCACACTTCGAGGGCGGAGCGGTAGGTCCAGATGTTGGGACCCTTCAGGTTCAGGAAACGGAGGAATTCGATGTTTTTCATGTGTGGTGTGTGCCGCTTTAATGTGCTGCTAACAGTGCCGCTGGTATCGCTAATGCCGCTAATGCCGCTCAATCTGCCTGGGGCCGAGGGCCCGGCCCCCGCAAGCCGTCTCGCCGATGCCGCCGTCTTCCCTGGGACATCGCGCCAGCCAGAGGCTGTCCAACCCCGGGTTGGTCAGCACTCTGTCAGAATAGCGCATGGAACACTAACGCGCAGGACGGCGTTTGGTTTACTGGAAGTGACAGGCAGGCCATCAATTCTTTTGCTGGCAGGAAATCAGCGCCTGTGCCCGCGGCCTGACGTAGGACTGATCGGATCGATAGAATCGATAGGATCAGCTTGGCGGGGGCAGGGGGCGTAGGTCATGGGAAGGATGTGGGGATGGACGTGAACGTTATTGTCGCAGACTGTCCCGCACTCTGGGCAGTCCGGGCGCAAAAAACATGGGCGGCGCGCCTTTCCCGGGTCCGCAGGATGAGGAAAAGTGCGCTTGCGCTGGCGTCCAGGTGCACCATTTCGCAGGTTCTCGCGTTATCGGAGGAGCCGTGCAGGTGGGCAGTGCTGCGCTATAATCGCGCGCTGCCCGCTGGCGCAGGCAACAGGTCCGCAGAGACCTGCTCATCCATTACCTCTAGCCTCACCGCTCACATCGGGCCCAACGTTGCCGTTACATGACTACTGACTCACTTCCTTCCGCCCATACCAGCCTGCCCGAGCGCTGGCAGACGGAAATCGCCGCCCGCCTGGCTGCTGGCGAAACCGTGCTGGCCTGGCTGGAGCTGGATCTCGACGCCCAGCTGCAATTCAACCGTTCGCTGGTGCTGGCCACCGACCGCCGCCTGCTGGCCAGCCCGCCTGCGGGACAGGCGTGGCAGGAATGGGCTTATCGCCCCGATCTGCAACTGAAGCACCATGACCATGCCGGCGTCGGCACCCTGGAGCTCTGCGATGGCGCGGGACGGCTGGCGGCCTGGCGCTATACCTTGTCGCAGAATCCGCAGGCGCTGCGCCTGATCAAGTTGTTCGAGCAGCAACGTGACTTGCTGGCCTCGGGCGTGCAGGCCGAGGAAGAGGGCGATGTCTGCCCCAACTGCAAGGCCGTGCTGCCGGAAGGGCAGGAAACCTGTGCCATCTGTCCCGAGACCAAGGAAGCCCCGCCGTCCACCTGGGCGCTGTTCCGCCTGTCGCGCTTTGCCAAGCCCTACAAGGGCTCGCTGCTGCTGGGCTTCCTGCTGACGCTGGCCTCCACCGCCGCCACGCTGGTGCCGCCCTACATGACCATGCCACTGATGGACAATGTGTTGATTCCATTCCAGAACGGCGCACCCATCGATACCCACCTGGCCACGCTCTACCTGTCGGGCCTGCTGGGTGCGGCGGTGCTGGCCTGGGGGCTGGGCTGGGCGCGTACCTACATCTTGGCGCTGGTGTCCGAACGCATCGGCGCGGACCTGCGCACTACCACCTATTCCCACCTGCTGCGGCTGTCGCAGGAATATTTCGGCGGCAAGCGCACCGGCGACCTGATGGCGCGCATCGGCTCGGAAACCGACCGCATCTGCGTCTTCCTGTCGCTGCACCTGCTGGATTTCGCCATCGATGTGCTGATGATCATCATGACCGCAGCCATCCTGATCTCCATCAATCCCTGGCTGGCGCTGGTGACCTTGCTGCCGCTGCCCTTCATCGCCTGGATGATCCACGTGGTGCGCGACCGCCTGCGCCACGGTTTCGAAAAGATCGACCGCATCTGGTCGGAAGTGACCAACGTGCTGGCCGATACCATCCCCGGCATCCGCGTGGTCAAGGCCTTTGCCCAGGAAAAGCGCGAAGTGGCGCGTTTCCGCGAAGCCAACCGCCATAACCTGATGGTCAACGACCGGGTCAACAAGATCTGGTCGCTGTTCACGCCGACGGTGACCTTCCTGACCGAAGTGGGTCTGCTGGTGGTATGGGTGTTCGGCATCTGGCAGGTCTCCAGCAACCAGATCACGGTGGGCGTGCTGACGGCCTTCCTGGCCTATATCAGCCGCTTCTATACCCGCCTGGACTCGATGAGCCGCATCGTCTCGGTGACCCAGAAGGCGGCGGCGGGGGCCAAGCGCATCTTCGATATCCTGGACCACGTCTCCAGCGTGCCGGAGCCGGCCAATCCGGTGCACCTGGAAAAGGTGCAGGGCGCCATCGAGGTGCGCAACATCGGCTTCCGCTATGGCAATCGCGCGGTGATCCGCAACATGAGCCTGTCGATTGCACCGGGCGAGATGATCGGCCTGGTCGGCCACAGCGGTTCGGGCAAGTCCACCATGGTCAACCTGATCTGCCGCTTCTACGATGTCTCCGAAGGCGCGATCCGCATCGATGGCGTGGATATCCGCTCGTTGCCGATCTCCGAATACCGCCGCAACATCGGCCTGGTCTTGCAGGAACCTTTCCTGTTCTTCGGCACGATTGCCGAGAACATCGCCTACGGCAAGCCGGAAGCCACCCGCGAGGAAATCATCGCCGCCGCCCGTGCGGCCCATGCGCATGAATTCATCCTGCGCCTGCCGCAGGGCTATGACTCGCTGGTGGGTGAGCGCGGCCAGGCCTTGTCGGGTGGCGAGCGCCAGCGCATCTCGATTGCGCGCGCGCTGCTGATCGATCCGCGCATCCTGATCCTGGATGAGGCGACTTCCTCGGTCGATACGACTACCGAAAAGGAAATCCAGAAGGCGCTGGACAACCTGGTGCAAGGCCGTACCACGATTGCCATTGCGCACCGCCTGTCCACGCTGCGCAAGGCGGACCGTCTGGTGGTGCTGGACCGTGGCCAGGTGGTCGAGGTCGGCAACCATGAAGAACTGATGGCCCGCGAAGGGCATTACTACAAGCTCTACCAGGCCCAGGCGCGCAATCCTGAGGGCGAGGCCGAGGTCTCGGTGAGCGAAGAAGAGAAGGGCGAGTAAGACCATGAACACCCCAATGAACGCCCCCCAGTCCTTCACCCTGCAACGCAACAGTTTCGGCCGCCTGGTGCTGACCGATGCCGCGGGTGTGGCCCATGACAACGTGATCCCGGTGCGTGCATTCCCCATCACCTCGCCTGATCGGGGCATGTCCCTGGTCAGCAGCGACGGCCATGAGCTGGCCTGGATCGATACCCTGGATCAGCTCGACGCGCCCACGCGCGCGCTGGTAGAGCAGGAGCTGGCCAGCCGCGAATTCATGCCGGAGATCCAGCGCATCGTCAGCGTCTCCACCTTCGCCACGCCCAGCGACTGGACCGTGCAGACCACGCGTGGCACCACAACCTTCACGCTCAAGGGCGAGGAAGACATCCGCCGCCTGGCGGCGCCGGCGCTGCTCATTGCCGACAGTCACGGCATCCAGTTCCTGATCCGCGACCAGAAGGCGCTGGACAAGCACAGCCGCAAGATCCTGGATCGCTTCCTCTGATCCTTTTCGCACGCTGCAAAAGACAACGGCCCTGATGTGAATCAGGGCCGTTTCTTCATTCAGGCGAACGCGATCAGAATTTTTCGTCCGGCCGCAGATAGCGCCACTGTCCGGTCGGCAGTTCTCCGAGCTTGACGCCGCCGATACGCACGCGCTTCAAGCCGATCACCTTCAATCCGACCATGTCGCACATGCGGCGGATCTGGCGCTTCTTGCCTTCGCGCAGGGTGAAGCGCAACTGATCCTCGTTCTGCCACACCACCTTGGCCGGGCGCAGCGGCTTGCCATCCATGATGAGGCCGTGGTTCAGCCGCTTGAGATCGGATTCGGGCAGCTTGCCGGGGCGGGTGTATTGCACGCGCACCAGGTATTCCTTGTCGACCGCCGAATCCTCGCCGATCAACTGCTTGGCGATGCGGCCATCCTGGGTCAGCACCAAGAGGCCGACCGAATCGATGTCCAGCCGTCCGGCCGGCACCAGGCTCTTCAACTGGCGTGGGTGGAAGCGCATCTCGGTCTGGTCTTCGGCCCAGCGCGACTGTTCGTTGACCAGCACCACGGCGGGCTTGTAACCGTCTTCGGCCTGGCCGCTGACGTAGCCCATGGGCTTGTTGAGCAGGATGGTCACGCGCTGCGCCTGTTCGGCGCTGGCCTGGCGCTCCACCGTAACCTTCTGGTGCGGCAGCACCTTGCTGCCCAGGACCGACACCACGACGCCATCCACGCGCACCCAGCCTTTCTCGATCCACTCGTCGGCTTCGCGGCGCGAGCACAGGCCGAGTTCGGACATGCGTTTGGAAAGTCGTACGGGTTCAGTCATGGGGATTGCCTTGCGAAAAACGGAAGCCGGCCAGCGGCGAGGGTGAGATTGTACGGCCAAGCGGGGCCGCCGCGCCACCGCAGCAGCGGCCCCGCCGGCGTGGATCAGATGCGCAGGGTCTTGAGCAGATCGGTTTCCAGCAGGATCTGGTTGCGCGGCTGCGACAGGCCCGGACCATCGATGAGGAAGACGTCTTCCACCCGCTCGCCCAGGGTCATCACCTTGGCGGTATGCAGGTTGATCTTGTACTTGGCCAGCACGTTGGAGATCGAATAGAGCAGGCCGGCGCGGTCATTGGCCGAGATCGACAGCAGGTAGTACTGGCCGCGCTCGTCGGGGCGCAGGTCCACCGCCGGATTGACCGGGAAGGTGCGCGACAGGCGCGACAGTCGGGCCTTGGAGGGTGCCGGCAAGGGCTCTTCGGATTGCAGCAGCGCGCCCAGCTCGTGCTCGATCAGGTTGATGATGTCGCGGTAGTTCTTGGCGAAGACCGGGGCATTGATCAGGAAGGCGTCCAGCGCGTAATTGTTGCGGGTGGTGTGGATCTTGGCGTCGAAGATGCTGAAGCTCTTTTCGTCGAAGTAGCTGCAGATGCGGGCGAAGAGGTCTTGCCGGTCCGGCGTGTAGACCGCCACCTGCACCCCCTCGCCGATGGGCGCGAGGCGGCAGCGCACCAGCGGCACGGCGGTATCGACCTTGTCGAAGAAGCAGCGCGTCTGCCAGGCAATGTCGGAGGCGTCGTGGCGCAGGAAATAGGCTACGTCGAGCTGCTTCCACAGCTGTTCGTGGGCATCGGCCGGCAGGCCGTACAGGCGCAGGGTCTTGATGGCTTCCTGCTGGGTATTCTTGAGTTCGCGGTCGGCCGAAGGTTCTTCGCCGCCCAGCACGCGCAGGGTCATGCGGTAGAGATCTTCCAGCAGCTTGCCCTTCCAGGCGTTCCAGACCTTGGGGCTGGTGCCGCGAATATCGGCCACCGTCAGCAGGTAGAGCGCTGTGAGATGGCGCTCGTCCTTGACCAACTGGGCGAAGGCGGTGATGACGTCGGGGTCGGACATGTCCTGCTTCTGCGCCACATGCGACATGGCCAGGTGCTGCTCCACCAGGAAGACGATGAGATCGGTGTTTTCCGGCGAAATGCCATGCTGGACGCAGAAGGCGCGGGCGTCAGCCATGCCCAGCTTGGAGTGGTCGCCGCCGCGGCCCTTGGCGATATCGTGGAAGAGTGCAGCCACGTAGAGCACCCAGGGCTGGGCGAAGTTGGCCATCAGTTGGCTGCAGAAGGGGTATTCGTGGGCGTGTTCGCTCATGGTGAAGCGGCGCACATTGCGCACCACCATCAGGATGTGCTGGTCCACCGTGTAGACGTGGAACAGGTCGTGCTGCATTTGGCCGACGATCTGGCGGAAGTTGGGCAGGTAGCGTCCCAGCACGCTGGTGGCGTTCATGCGGCGCAGCGCGTGGGTGATGCCGCGCTTGCTTTGCAGGATCTGCATGAACAGCCGGTGGTTCTCGGGATTGTTGCGGAAGGCGTTGTCGATCTTGAAGCGGGCATGCCAGAGCGCGCGCATGGTGCGGGCCGACATGTCCTTGAGCTCGGCATGCTGGGACAGCACCAGAAACACTTCCAGCATGGCCGAGGGCGTCTCTTCGAAGACATGGTCGTGGGCGATATCGACAAAACCGTTGACCTCATTGAAGCGCTCGTTGATCTGGCGCGGCACGGCTTGCTGCGGGAAGAGGTGCGCCTCGATGTTCTGCAGCAGGATGGTGTTGAGTTGGGTGACTGCCTTGGCGGCCCAGTAGTAGCGCTGCATCAGGTATTCGCTGGCGCGCCGGGTGTCGGTGGTCTTGAAGCCGAAGGTTTCGGCGATCTGCGTCTGGATGTCGAACACCAGGCGGTCTTCGCGGCGATCGGTGAGGATGTGCAGGCGGATGCGGATGTCCTTGAAGGCGCGTTCCTTCTGGCGCAGCTGGCGCGCTTCGGTGGAAGTGAGCATGCCGTGTTCGGCCAGTTCGCTCCAGGAGTGGCCCAGGCCGGCCGCCTTGGCCACCCACAGGATCACCTGCAGGTCACGCAGGCCGCCGGGGCTTTCCTTGCAGTTGGGTTCCAGGCTGTAGGGCGTGTCTTCATATTTCACATGACGCTGGCGCATCTCCAGCGTCTTGGCCTGGAAGAAGGCCAGCGGGTCCAGGGCGGCCTGGTAGCGTTCCTGCAGCTGCTTGAACAGGGCGCGGCTGCCGGTCACCAGGCGCGCTTCCAGCAGGCTGGTCTGTACCGTGATGTCGGCGGCGGACTCGTCCAGGCATTCATCGATGGTGCGGATGCTGTGGCCGATCTCCAGGCCGATGTCCCAGAACAGCTGCACCAGCGATTCCAGCTTCTCTTTCTTGCCGGCGTCCGGCGCCTTGTCCAGCAGGATCAGCACGTCCACGTCGGAATGCGGGAACAGTTCGCCGCGGCCATAGCCGCCCACGGCCACCAGTGCGGCGTTGCCGGACATGCCCAGGGCCTCCCAGGCCTGGGTGAGGGCCTCATCGACGGTGCGGCGCAACTGCGCCAGCAACTGCTCGGTCTTGTGGTTGGACTGGAACACCTCGATGGCCTGCTGGCGCGCAGCCTTGAGTTGTTTCTTGAGCGTGATGGCGAGAGTGGGCATCGTTGGAATCGATCAATGAAGGCAGGGCCGGGCGGGGCCGCTGGAAATGAACAGGGCCGCATCCCCATGCGGCCCCATGCCCTTAGCAGGTTTCATGCCGGAAGCCGTGTGCAGGGTCGCCGGCGTCACGGTCTTGCTGCGCCAGTCCGGTTCAGGCTGCGGCGGTGGCCTGGTTCTGGATGAAGGCCGGCGGCGCCGGCATGCCTGGTGAGACGGTCAGCACTTCGAAGCCGGTTTCGGTGACCAGCACCGTATGTTCCCACTGCGCCGAGAGGCTGCGATCCTTGGTCTTGATGGTCCAGCCGTCGCCCATTTCGCGGATTTCGCGACGGCCGGCGTTGATCATGGGTTCGACCGTGAAGATCATGCCGGCTTCCAGCTTTTCCAGCGTGCCGGGGCGGCCGTAATGCAGCACCTGCGGTTCTTCGTGGAAGACCTTGCCGATGCCATGGCCGCAGAATTCGCGCACGACGCTGTAGCCGGCCTTTTCCGCGTGCTGCTGGATGACATGGCCGATATCGCCCAGGTGTGCGCCCGGCTTGATCTTGGAAATGCCCAGCCACATGCATTCGTAGGTGATCTCGGTGAGGCGGCGCGCCAGGATGGAAGGTTCGCCCAGGAAGAACATGCGGCTGGTGTCGCCGTGGTAGCCATCCTTGATGATGGTGACGTCGATGTTGAGCACGTCGCCGTTCTTCATCACCTTGTCGCCCGGGATGCCGTGGCAGATCACATCGTTCAGGGAGGTGCAGATGGCCTTGGGGTAGGGCGTGTAGCCGGGCGGGCAGTAGTTCAGCGGCGCCGGGATGCTGCCTTGCACATTGGTCATGTACTCGTGGCAGAGGCGGTCGATCTCGCCGGTGGTCACGCCCGGTTTCACGAAGGGGGTGATGTAGTCCAGCACCTCGGCGGCCAGGCGGCCGGCTACGCGCATGCCTTCGATGTCTTCGGCGGTCTTGATGGTGATGTTGCCCATGATGAATCGCAATTCGCTAGAAAATCGTCAAGACGAGATTATAGACGACGGGGTTGGTTTCTGTTTTGCCGTCTCCGGCCCGCGCGGTCAGGCTTGTGAAGGGTTTCGCCATCCGGGTTCATGTGCTACTTGAACAAAGTGACGGGGTCGAGTAGAATGCCGGGCTGATCTGAAAACCACAGGTCAGACGCCGAAATCAGGTATGCGGAATGTATGCGAATGATTCTTCATGTCTTTTTGGCAATGTTTGTAGAAAATATCTTTTGAAACGCGAATCCGTTCGCTAAAAGGGTGTCTGGCTGCATGAGCCGGATGACCGAGCGGATTCCAGACCTAACCCTGGAGAAATTCATGTCCGTTACCATGCGCGAAATGCTGGAAGCCGGTGTCCACTTCGGTCACCAAACCCGCTTCTGGAACCCCAAGATGGCCCCCTTCATTTTCGGTCATCGCAACAAGATTCACATCGTCAACCTGGAAAAGACCCTGGGCATGTACCAGGAGGCGCAGAAGTACGTGCGTCAACTGTCGGCCAACCGCGGCACCATCCTGTTCGTCGGCACCAAGCGTCAAGCCCGCGAAATCCTGGCTGCTGAAGCACAGCGCGCTGGCGTTCCCTACGTTGACCAGCGCTGGCTGGGCGGCATGCTGACCAACTTCAAGACCATCAAGACCTCGATCAAGCGCCTGAAGGACATGGAAGCTGCTGTCGAAGACGGTTCGGTCGAGAAGCTGTCCAAGAAGGAAGCCCTGCTGTTCAGCCGTGAGCAGGAAAAGCTGCAAAAGGCCATCGGCGGCATCAAGGACATGGGCGGCATTCCTGACGCCATCTTCGTCATCGACGTCGGCTACCACAAGGGCGCCATCACCGAAGCCGCCAAGCTGGGCATCCCGGTCATCGGCGTGGTCGATACCAACCACTCGCCCGAAGGCGTCACCTACGTGATCCCGGGTAACGACGACTCCGCCAAGGCGATCGCTCTGTACGCTCGCGGCATGGCTGACGCAGTCCTGGAAGGTCGCGCCAACGCCGTCAACGACGTGGTTGAAGCAGTCAAGGGCGACGAATTCGTCGAGGTCGAGCAGGCTTGATTCTGCTCTTCCGGTAGTACGGTAGTAGAAAAAGGGGTGACAGCGGGTAGTGACGCAGTGGCCCCTTTTTTTTGATTCAATTTTCGAGTTTCAGGCATGCCGCCACAGGCGGGATGCCCCCAAGTCAGGAGAAAAGTATGGCGGCAATTACCGCAGCAATGGTGGGCGATCTGCGCGCGAAGACCGACGCGCCGATGATGGAATGCAAGAAGGCGCTGACCGAAGCCGATGGCGACATGGCCAAGGCCGAAGAGATCCTGCGCGTCAAGCTGGGCAGCAAGGCTTCCAAGGCCTCTTCCCGCATCACCGCAGAAGGCGTGATCTCGACCTACATCGCCGGCAACGTCGGCGCGCTGGTCGAAGTGAACTGCGAAACCGACTTCGTGACCAAGAACGACGAGTTCATCGGTCTGGTCGAAGCCGCCGCCAAGCTGGTGGTCGAGCAGAATCCCGCTGACGTGGCTGCCCTGGGCGCCTGCAAGCTGCCCGACGGCAAGACCCTGGAAGAGCTGCGCACCGAACTGATCGGCCGCATCGGCGAGAACATGTCCTTCCGCCGCTTCCAGCGCTTCGAAACCTCGGCCAAGCTGGCTTCCTACCTGCACGGCACCCGTATCGGCGTGATCGTCGAATTCGACGGCGCCGACGAGCAAGTGGGCAAGGACGTGGCCATGCACATCGCCGCCATGAAGCCGGTCGCCCTGTCGGCCGAGCAAGTGCCGGCCGACCTGATCGAGAAGGAACGCTCGGTCGCCGCCCTGAAGGCTGCTGAATCCGGCAAGCCTGCCGACATCGTCGCCAAGATGGTGGACGGCTCGGTGCAGAAGTACCTGAAGGAAGTGTCGCTGTTCAACCAGGCTTTCGTGAAGAACGACAAGCAAAGCGTCGAACAGATGCTCAAGGCTGCCAACAGCACCGTCAAGTCGTTCGCCATGTACGTGGTGGGCGAAGGCATCGAGAAGAAGCAAGACGACTTCGCTGCTGAAGTGGCAGCGCAAGTGGCTGCAGCAAAACAAGCTCAGTAAGCGTCGCAAGAAAAACGGGCCGAGAGGCCCGTTTTTTTAAGCTGGTCCCGGAACTTTCCCGGGCGCTCGCATCTACAGTCAAGGTCGTGCTCCAGCCTCTGGCTTGTGGCAGGCAGATCAAGGCGGCAGGTGTGAAGGTGCAGCAAATGCAGCAAGTGCAATAACAATCGGGCGCAGCAGTACCCATCTCATGTGTCCAGGCATCCTCCCGGCGACGAAAGCGCGCCGTTTCGTCATGACGGGAGTGCGTGCGGATGCGTCAACAAGCAATTCAGAATCGGAAAGAAAACGGAGCCCTGCAATGACAACACCTGCTTATAAGCGCGTACTCCTCAAACTCTCCGGCGAAGCACTGATGGGCGACGACGCCTACGGTATCAATCGCGCGACCATCGAACGCATGGTCGCGGATGTAGCAGAAATCAGCAAACTGGGCGTGGAACTGGCTATCGTGATCGGTGGCGGCAACATCTTCCGCGGCGTGGCGCCGGGCGCCCAGGGCATGGATCGTGCGACCGCCGACTACATGGGCATGCTGGCCACCGTGATGAACTCGCTGGCCCTGGCTGACGCCATGCGCCAGGCCGGCCTGACGGCCCGCGTGATGTCGGCCATCGGCATCGAACAGGTGGTCGAGCCCTACGTGCGCCCCAAGGCGCTGCAATACCTGGAAGAGGGCAAGATCGTGGTCTTCGCCGCCGGTACCGGCAATCCCTTCTTCACCACCGACACCGCTGCGGCCCTGCGTGGCTCGGAAATCGGCGCCCAGATCGTGTTGAAGGCCACCAAGGTCGACGGTGTCTACACCGCCGACCCCAAGAAGGACCCGTCGGCCACCCGCTACCAGTCGATTTCCTTCGACGAAGCCATCGCCAAGCACCTGCAGGTGATGGATGCGACCGCCTTTGCGCTGTGCCGCGACCAGAAGCTGCCGATCAAGGTGTTTTCCATCGTCAAGCCAGGCGCTTTGAAGAGCGTGGTCATGGGGGATGACGAGGGAACGCTGGTCCACGTCTGAGCATCGTTGCTGCGCAGAAACCGGCCTCAGGCCGGCCATTCCCGTTTACAATGCCGGTCTTTCAGGCATTTGCCATCAAGACAAGCCAAGTTATTGCATCAAGTTAGGAGAGCAGCATGAGTGTCGCTGACGTCAAGAAGAATAGTGAACAAAAGATGGCCAAGTCCATCGAGACCCTGAAGGCCAACCTGGCCAAGGTCCGCACCGGCCGCGCCCATACCGGCCTGCTGGACCAGGTGATGGTGGACTACTACGGCTCGCCGACCGGCCTGTCGCAGGTCGCCAACCTGACCCTGATCGATGCCCGCACCATTGGTGTGCAGCCCTACGAGAAGAAGATGGTGGCCGTGGTCGAGAAGGCCATCCGTGAAGCTGACCTGGGTCTGAACCCGGCCACCCACGGTGAGCTCATCCGCGTGCCGATGCCGCCGCTGACCGAAGAACGCCGCAAGGAAATGGTCAAGCTGGTCAAGGGCGAGGCGGAAGACGCCAAGATCGCGGTGCGCAACATCCGTCGCGAAGGCAATGAAAGCCTCAAGAAGCTGGTCAAGGACAAGGTGGCCTCGGAAGACGACGAGCGCCGTGGCCAGGACGAGATCCAGAAGCTGACCGACAAGTTCGTCGCCGAGATCGACAAGCTGGTCTCGGACAAGGAAAAGGAAGTGATGACGGTGTAAGCCGTTGGCAGCTCCTGCGCGGTCCCTGGCGGGCCGCGCCGCCCAGGCATATACGACAAGAAAAAGTGCAGTGGGGAAAGAAAAGACGGGGCAGGGAGGATATACCGGCCAGTCTGTTTGTCAAAGCCGGTCTGGCCCGTTAACATGGCCCGGCGACCTCAATGCACCGAATGCAAAAATAATTTCATGAAGCATCAAAGCTCAACTCTGGCGGTTCCGGAGACGTCCGCAGTTCCGCGCCATGTTGCCATCATCATGGACGGCAATGGCCGTTGGGCGACCAAGCGCTTCCTGCCCCGTGTGGCAGGGCATGCCAAGGGCGTGGACGCGGTGCGTTCCATCGTCGAGGCCTGCGCCGAGCGCGGTATCGAATTCCTTACCCTGTTTGCCTTCAGCTCCGAGAACTGGCGTCGCCCGGCCGATGAGGTCTCGGTGCTCATGCGCCTGTTCATGACGGTGCTGGAGCGCGAAGTAGGGAAGATGGCTGCCAACGGCATACGCCTGAAGATCGTCGGCGATATGAGCCGTTTTGACCCCAAATTGCAGGAAATGGCTGCCAAGGCCGAGGCCCAGACCGCTGCCAACAGCCGTCTGACCCTGACCGTCTGCGCCAACTATGGCGGACGATGGGACGTCATGCAGGCGGTCTCGAAGATGATCAAGGACAAGCCGGGTCACGCCGATTTCACCGAAGAGGAGCTGGCTCCCTACCTGGCCATGGCCTATGCGCCCGAGCCGGACCTGTTCATCCGCACCGGCGGCGAGCAGCGCATCTCCAATTTCCTGCTGTGGCAACTGGCCTATAGCGAACTGTATTTCACCGAGACCTTCTGGCCCGATTTCGACGCCAAGGCCCTGGACCTGGCTATAGCCTCCTATCAACAACGCGAGCGCCGCTTCGGGCGCACCAGCGCCCAGGTGCTGGACCAGAAAAAGGCTTCCTGATGCTCAAGACGCGTGTCATCACGGCGTTGATCCTGCTGGCGATCCTGTTGCCCATCCTGTATTTCGGCTACTTCCCGGCCTTTGCGATGGCTGCGCTGGTGTTTTTCGCAGCGGGCGCCTGGGAGTGTTTCCGCCTGTTCAAGAGCCCGCGTCCCACCTTGTGGGCGGCGCTCTGGACGCTGGCCTTCTGCGTCATCCTGTTCTTTACCGGCATGCCCAGCGTAAGGCCGCTGTACGTGCTCTGCGTACTGCTCTGGGCGGTGCGCTTCGTGCCCGCGCTGGGCCTGGGCCTGCCGCCCGTGGAGTCGTTCGCCAACCGCTTGCTCAACGCCACCTACATGCTCTCCATCCTGGGTTGCTTCGTGGCCATCGTCGACCTGTTCCAGCGTGCGCCGCTGTACCTGCTGTCGGTCATGGCGGTGGTGTGGGTGGCCGACATCGGCGCCTATTTCTCGGGCAAGGGGTTCGGACGTCACAAGCTGGCGCCCACGATCTCGCCCGGCAAGTCCTGGGAAGGCGCCGTCGGCGGCTGGCTGGCCGTGCTGGTGATCTCGGCGGCGGTGGCCATGTCCATGGGCGCGGGAGAGACCTTCCAGTATCACCTCTACAGCCGTTGGGGCTGGCTGGGCTTCGTGGGCGTGCTGACCGTGATGGTCGCCGCCAGCGTGGTGGGCGACCTGTTCGAGTCGCAGCTCAAGCGTCGCGCCGGCATGAAGGACAGCAGCAACCTGCTGCCGGGCCATGGCGGCGTGCTTGACCGCATCGATGCTCTCATTCCCGTGCTGCCACTGGCGGCGCTGGTCGATCTCTGGCTGGCCGCCGCGTAAGCGGTCGCCTTGCTACTGCAGTTACTGGAATTTCCATGCAGTCCATCAGTATTCTTGGCTCTACCGGCTCCATCGGAGTGTCTACGCTGGATGTGGTGGCGCGCCATCCTGACCGTTATCGCGTCTATGCCCTGAGCGCCCACTCCCGCGTGGCCGAGCTGGCGCAGCAGTGTGCGCAATTCCGCCCGCAGGTGGCCGTGGTGGGGACGGCTGCGGCCGCTGCCGAGCTGCAGTTCCTGCTGGCTGCGCGCGCCATCAAGACCGAGGTGGCGTATGGCCCGCAGGCGCTGTGCGACATTGCTTCAGCCAATGGCTGCGACATGGTCATGGCCGCCATCGTCGGCGCTGCCGGCCTGGCCTCGACGCTGGCGGCGGCCCGCGCCGGCAAGAAGATCCTGCTGGCCAACAAGGAAGCCTTGGTCATTTCCGGACAGTTGCTCATGGATGCCGTGGCTGCCCATGGCGCCAGCCTCTTGCCGATCGACAGCGAGCACAATGCCATCTTCCAGTGCCTGCCGCCGGGCTATACGCGCTCCATGAGCGCCCACGGCGTCGAGAAGATCCTCTTGACCGCCTCTGGCGGCCCCTTCCTGACACGCGATGTAGGCACCCTTGATACCGTCACGGTGGAAGAGGCGGTGGCTCATCCCAAATGGGTGATGGGACGCAAGATTTCGGTGGATTCGGCCACCATGATGAACAAGGGCCTGGAAGTGATCGAAGCGCATTGGCTCTTCGGTGCGCCGGCTGACAAGATCGAGGTGGTGATCCATCCGCAGAGCGTGATCCATTCCATGGTGTCCTATGCGGATGGTTCGGTGCTGGCGCAGCTGGGCAATCCCGATATGCGCACGCCCATTGCCAACGCACTGGCCTATCCGGAGCGCATCGCCTCGGGCGTGGCGCCGCTGGATCTGGCGCAGATTGCGCAATTGTCCTTCAGTGAGCCGGATTTCCAGCGCTTTCCCTGCCTGAAACTGGCGTATGATGCCCTGCGTGCCGGTGGCACCCTGGCGGCCATCCTCAATGCCGCCAATGAAGTGGCCGTACAGGCCTTCCTGGGTCGCCGTATCGGCTTCGGGAAGATCGCCCCCCTGATTGACGAGGTCATGTCCGCCATCCCCAACCGGCAAGCCGATGATATCGATGCGCTGCTGGAGCAGGACCGGCAGGCGCGCTCTCATGCCGAACACCTGATTTCACGATGACGCTGCTGCATACCCTGATCGCTTTCTTCGTCGCCCTCGGCACCCTGGTGGTGGTGCATGAACTGGGTCATTACCTGGTGGCGCGCTGGTGCGGAGTCAAGGTATTGCGTTTCTCGGTGGGCATGGGCCGGGTGATCTGGTCGCGCCGCTTCGGCCGCGACCAGACCGAATGGGCCTTGTCCATCCTGCCCCTGGGTGGCTACGTGAAGATGCTCGATGCCCGCGAGCAAGACCTGCAAGACATCTCCGAGGCTGATCTCAAGCGCGAATTCACGCGCCAGTCGGTCTGGCGCCGCATCGCCATCGTGGCCGCCGGCCCCATCGCCAACTTCCTGCTGGCGATCCTGCTCTTCGCCGGCCTCTACATGCATGGCGTGCCGGAGCCGGTGCCCGTGCTGCGCGCGGCGGCCACCCAGAGCGTCGCCTACCAGTCCGGCCTGCGCGCCGGTGATCGCATCACCGCCATCAATGGCGCGCCGGTCCATGTCTGGTCCGAGGTGCGCTGGAAGCTCATGCAACTGGTGCTGGAAAAGGCCGATGCCCGGCTCGATGTGGAGCGTCCCAATCCCAATGGCAGCGGCAAGCTGCTCAATACGGTCAGCTTGCCTTTGGGCAGCATTGCCGCCGATGACCTGGAGGGCGACTTCCTGGCCAAGCTGGGTCTGTCGCTGGCGCGTCCGCCTGCGGTGCTGGGCAAGATCATGGACGGACCCGCCAAGACCGCCGGCCTGCAGACTGGCGACCGCATCACCGCCATCGATGGCGCCCCGGTCCAGGATGGCCTGGCTTTCGTCGAAACGGTGCGCGAATCGGGCGGCAAGCCGCTGACGCTGGAAGCTGTGCGCGGGAACGCGCCCTTCACCGTGCGGGTGACGCCTGAGAGTGTGGACGAGGAGGGCAGCGGCAAGCGTATCGGTCGCATCAAGGTCGAAGTGCCGCTGGCGCCGGAAATGGCCACCGTCAGCGACGACATCTTCACCGCGCTGGCCAAGGGCGTCCGTCGCACCTGGGATACCAGCGTGATGAGCATCAAGATGATCGGCAAGATGGTGATCGGCCAGGTCTCGCTGAAGAACATCACCGGTCCCATCACCATTGCCGACTATGCTGGACAGACCGCGCGGGTGGGCTTGGTCAGCTATCTGAGCTTCCTGGCCTTCATCAGTATCAGCCTCGGGGTGATGAATCTCTTGCCAATCCCGGTTTTAGATGGCGGTCATTTGCTGTATTATGCGCTGGAGATTTTGACAGGGCGGCCCGTTTCCGAGCGGTTTGGGGAAATCGCGCAGCGTGCCGGCCTGGGAATCCTGATGGCGCTGATGCTCGTTGCCGCATTCAACGATATCGTGCGACTGATGTTCCAAGGATGAATCCGGCCTGAAAAAGACCGGATTTTTTATATTTGCCGGCCTATCCCCGAAGGCAGTTGTTAAGCAATTGGCAATGGATCGCGAATCCGTTCTCAATTTCTTACCAGCATCTTGTCGGGCGCAGCCACGGCAAAAATACTGTTGATGAACAATAGATGAAATTACACCCTGCGCAACATCCCATCCCGACCTTTTCCCGTCGCCTGATCGCAGCCGCCGCCTTTGCTCTGTGCTCCAGCCAGGCCATGGCGGTCACGCCTTTCGTGGTCAAGGATATCCGCGTCGAAGGCATCCAGCGTACCGAGGCCGGCACCGTCTTCAGCTACCTGCCGGTGCGCGTGGGTGATACCTTCACCGATGAGAAGGGCACTGCGGCCATCAAGGCGCTGTATGCCACCGGCTTCTTCCGTGACGTGCGCATCGAGTCCGAGGGCGACGTGCTGGTGGTGCAGGTGGTGGAGCGTCCAGCCATCGCCAGCGTCGATTTCTCCGGCATCAAGGAATTCGACAAGGAACAGCTGACCAAGGCGTTGAAGGAAATCGGCGTGGCCGAGTCGCGTATCTTCGACCGCTCGCAGGTCGACCGCGCAGAGCAGGAATTGAAGCGCCAGTACCTCTCGCGTGGCCTGTACGGCGCCAAGGTCTCGACCACCGTCACACCGGTGGAGCGCAATCGCGTGGCCATCACCTTCTCGGTGGACGAAGGCGATGTGTCGCGGATCAAGCAGATCAACTTCGTGGGCAACAAGGTCTTCTCCGACAGCACGCTGCGCGACCAGATCAAGCTGACCACCCCGGGCTGGTTCACCTGGTACACCAAGGCCGACCAGTATTCGAAGGAAAAGCTGCAGGGCGACATCGAGACCCTGCGTTCCTACTACCTGGATCGCGGCTACCTGGAAATGCAGGTCGAATCGACCCAGGTGTCGATCACGCCCGACAAGAAGGACATCTACATCACCGTCAACATCAAGGAAGGCGAGAAGTACACCGTCTCCGGCGTCAAGCTGGAAGGCGAGATGTTCGGCATGGAGCCGGAACTGGCCAAGCTGGTGCAGTTGAAGGCGGGCGACGTCTATTCCGGCGCCAAGCTCACCGACAGCACCAAGAAGATCGGCGAGCGCCTGGGCAATTTCGGCTACGCCTTTGCCAACGTCAACGCCAACCCCAATGTCGATCGCGAGAAGAAGGAAGTCGCCTTCACCATCATGATCGATCCGGGCAAGCGCGTGTATGTCCGTCACATCAACATCGCCGGCAATACCAAGACCCGCGACGAGGTGATCCGCCGCGAATTCCGCCAGTTCGAGGATTCCTGGTATGACGGCGAGAAGATCAAGCTCTCGCGCGACCGCGTCGACCGTCTGGGCTACTTCAAGGAAGTCACGCTGGACACGCCCGAAGTGCCAGGCACCAGCGACCAGGTGGACGTGAACATGAAGGTCGAGGAAAAGCCGACCGGCAACATCATGGTCGGCGCCGGCTTCTCGCAATCGGACAAGCTCAGCCTGACCGGCTCGATCTCGCAGGAAAACGCCTTCGGCAGCGGCAATACGGTGGGCATCGACATCAATACCAGCTCGCGCTACCGCACGGTCTCAGTGTCGACCACCAACCCGTACTTCACCGATGACGGCATCAGCCGCACCTATGAAGTCTATCTGCGTACGGTGCGCCCGTCGGTCTATGCCACCGGTGACTACCGCGTCAAGACCCTGGGCGGCAGCATCAAGTTCGGCGTGCCGTTCTCGGAACTGGATCGCGTCTTCTTCGGCGTGGGCCTGGAAAACACCGACGTCAGCACCGATACCACCAGTCCAACGCTGTATCGCCAGTACGTGCGTGACTTCGGCGGCGCCGGCGTGGCGGGTTGCGATGTGACCAGCAGCGGCAATGGTTGCGGCATCGGCAGCGCCCGGACCACCAGCATCCCGCTGACGGTGGCGTGGCAGCGCGACGGTCGCGACAGCGCCCTGGTCCCCACTACCGGCCGCTACCAGCGCGCCAACCTGGAAGTCTCCTACCTGGGTACGCTAAAGTATTACCGCGCCAGCTACCAGCACCAGTATTTCCAACCGTTCTTCAGCAAGGCCGTGACGCTGGCCCTCAATGGCGAAGTGGACTATGGCCGCGGTATCGGTAGCAAGCCCTATCCCGTGTTCAAGAACTACTATGCCGGCGGTATCGGCACCGTGCGCGGCTATGAAGCCTCGTCGCTGGGTAGCCTCAAGGACCAATACGGCGACTCCATGGGCGGCGCCTCTCGTCTGTACGGCAACGTGGAGTTACAATTCCCGTTCCCAGGCTCCGGCCAGGACCGCACACTGCGCTGGTTCACCTTCTTCGATGGCGGCAACGTCTTCGCCGATGGTCAGAACATCAAGTTCAACGATCTGCGTTATTCGGCCGGTGTGGGTATCAGCTGGGTGTCGCCGATCGGCCCGCTCAAGCTCAGCTTCGGCAAGCCGTTGAACCTGAAGACTGGCGACAAGTCTCAAACCTTCCAGTTCCAACTGGGTACCGGCTTCTAAAGCGGTCATCATTGATTCGTAATACGGAGAGTAATCTTGAAGTTCATGACCAAATCGTTCCTGTCCCTGCAGACCGTCGTGATGGCTGCTTGCCTGTTCAGCCTTGCTCCTGCCCACGCGCAGGAAAGCTCGAAAATCGCCTTCGTCAGCACCGAACGCATCTTCCGCGAAGCCGCCCCGGCCAAGGCCGCCCAGTCCAAGCTGGAAGCCGAGTTCGCCAAGCGTGACCGCGACCTGCAAGACATGGCCGCGCGCCTGAAGACCCAGTCCGACAAGCTCGACAAGGACGCCGCCGTGCTGTCGGATTCGGATCGCGCCAAGCGTCAGCGTGACCTGTCGGACCTGGACAAGGAATTCCAGCGCAAGCAGCGCGAGTTCCGTGAAGACCTGAACCAGCGCCGCAACGAAGAGCTGGCCGTAGTGCTGGAGCGTACCAACAAGGTGATCCGTCAGATCGCCGAAGCCGAGAAGTACGACATCGTCTTCCAGGAAGCGGTCTACGCCAGCAAGCGTATCGACATCACCGACAAGGTGCTCAAGGAACTGGCCAAGTAAGTCCGTCCTGACCGTGCGGGCGCGAGGCGGCAACGCCTTGGCGCCCGCATGTCGCTTGAGGGCCGCCGGATTGTCCGTCAGGGCAGTGCAGGCGGCCTCGTTTCAGACGCAACGCAACTCATTCGGAAAGCCAAGATGACTATTCGGCTGCAGCAATTGGTCGAGCGCCTGGGCGGGGAGCTGAAGGGCGATGCACAGATCGCCGTCCAGGGCATCGCGCCGCTGGACGCGGCGGGTTCCAGTCACATCACCTTCCTCTCCAACCCCAAGTTCCGCGCCCAGGCCGACCAGACCCAGGCGGCGGCGCTGATCCTGTCCGAGGCCGATGACGCCCAGGTGCAGGCCTATGCCGGCGCACGCATCGTCACTCGCAACCCCTACGCCTATTTCGCCCGCGCAGCGCAACTGTTCCAGGCCATGGCCGAGATCGTGCCGCCTGCGGGCATCCACGCCAGCGCGGTGGTCGATCCAAGCGCCAGCGTGGCCGCGGACGCCGTGATCGGCCCGCTGGTGGTGATCGAGGCAGGCGCCGTCATCGGCGCCCGTGCCCGCATCGATGCAGGCAGCTTCATTGGTCGCCACGCCAAGGTGGGCGAGGATACGCATTTCCATGCCCGCGTGACCTTGCATCATGCCTGCGAGATCGGTGCACGCGGCATCGTCCACTCCGGCGCCGTGATCGGGGCCGATGGCTTCGGGTTCGCCAACGAGGCCGGGCAGTGGATCAAGATTCCACAAGTGGGCCGCGTGATGATCGGTGATGACGTCGAAATCGGCGCCAATACCACCATCGATCGTGGCGCCCTGGCCGATACCGTGATCGAAGAGGGCGTCAAGCTGGACAACCAGATCCAGATCGCCCACAACTGCCACATCGGCGCGCATACCGCCATTGCCGCCTGTGCCGGCATCGCCGGCAGCGCCAAGATCGGCAAGTATTGCTCCATCGGTGGCGCCGCCATGATCCATGGCCATATCACCATCGTGGACAAGGTTCATGTCTCGGCGGGCACGCTGGCCCTGCGCTCCATCCTTGAGCCGGGTCAATACACTGGCTTCTACCCCATCACCGAACACCGTGACTGGGAAAAATCGGCGGCATTAGTGCGCAATCTGGGCACGATGCGTGAGAAAATCCGGGCGTTGGAAAAATCGCTCAAAACGTTGACACAAGAACAAGCAGGCCAAGCCCCGCTTTCAGAGAATCAAGAAGAGAATGAATAGCCTCGACATCAATCAAATCAAACAGTACCTGCCGCACCGTTACCCGCTGCTGCTGGTGGACCGCGTGCTGAACTGGGAGAGTGGCAAGACCATCACCGCCATCAAGAATGTGACCGTCAATGAAGAGTTCTTCAATGGTCACTTCCCGCACAAGCCGGTCATGCCGGGTGTGCTGATGATCGAGGCGCTGGCCCAGACCGCCGCGCTGCTGTCCTTCCTCACCGAAGGTCGCAAGCCCGATGAAAACACCGTGGTCTACTTCGTCGGCATCGACAATGCGCGCTTCAAGCGCCCCGTCGAGCCGGGCGACCAGCTGAAGATGGAAGTAGAGATCACCCGCCGCGCCCGTGGCATCTGGAAGTACCGCGCCGTGGCCACCGTGGACGGCCAGGTGGCCGTGGAAGGCGATCTGATGTGCACCATGCGCAGCGCCGCCGACGCCAGCCAGAGCGCCTGATTTCCCAACCGGCCCACGCAGGCTGCAAGGCAGGCCCGGTGGCGACTGGCAAGGTCGCGCCGGGCCTGATTCATTGAAACATCGCATTGTTGCAATTGTTGCAATTGGTGCAGTTGGTGCAGTTGGTGCAGTGGGTGCAATCAGCGCCCTCGTTGCAACCCTTGTAGAAGTTGCGATTGTTTCATCCAGCGAACCCTATCGAAGCACAGGCTATGTCCAAGATCCATCCCAGCGCCATCATCGCCCCCGGTGCGCAGATCGACGAATCGGTCGAGATCGGCGCCTACGCCGTCATCGGAGCGGACGTGCGCATCGGTGCGGGCACCCGCATCGGCCCTCATGTCGTCATCGAAGGCCATACCCGCATCGGCCGCGACAACGAGATTTTCCAGTTCGCCTCCATCGGCGCCGCGCCGCAGGACAAGAAGTACGCCGGCGAGCCGACCACCATGGAGATCGGCGACCGCAATACCATCCGCGAATTCGTCACCTTCAACCGCGGCACCGTACAGGACGCCGGCGCCACCCGCATCGGCAATGACAACTGGATCATGGCCTATGTCCACCTGGCGCATGACTGCCAGCTGGGCAACAACATCATCCTGGCCAACAACGCCACCCTGGCCGGCCACGTCCACCTGGGCGACCACGTCTTCCTGGGCGGATTTACCACCGTGCACCAGTTCTGCCATATCGGCGCGCATGCGATGACCGCCTTTACTGCAGCGGTCAGCCAGGATGTGCCGCCCTTCGTCACAGCGGCGGGCAACCGTGCAGTGCCGGCGGGCATCAATAGCGAAGGACTCAAGCGGCGTGGCTTCACCAGCGAGCAGATCATGGAGATCAAGCGCGCCTACAAGGTGATCTACCGCGCCGGCCTGCCGCTGGAAGAGGCCAAGCAGGAGCTGGCGCAGATGGAAGCCAGCTCGGCCAATTCGGCGCAGTACATTCGCCTGTTCCGCGAATTCATCGAGGCTTCGGCCCGTGGCATCATCCGCTGACATCACACGCCGCCAGTCCATTGCGCTGGTGGCGGGAGAAAGCTCAGGCGACCTGCTGGGCAGCCGCCTGCTGGCCGGCGTGCGCGAGCGCCTGCCCGAGGTGCGGCTGCACGGTATCGGCGGCGAGCATATGATGGCCCAAGGCTTCGCCAGCGACTGGCCGATGGACAAGCTGACCGTGCGCGGCCTGTTCGAAGTGATCCCGCGCTACCGCGAGATCAAGGGCATCCAGGATGCCCTGCGCGACAAGCTGCTGGCAGACCGGCCGGATGTCTTCGTGGGCGTCGATTACCCGGGCTTCAACCTGGGGCTGGAAGAACAGCTCAAGAAGGCCGGCATTCCCACCATCCACTTCATCGGCCCGCAGATCTGGGCCTGGCGCGGCTGGCGCATCAAGAAGATCCAGCGGGCGGTGTCGCACATGCTGGTGATCTTCCCCTTCGAGGAAAGCATCTACCGCCAGGCCGGCGTGCCGGTCACCTATGTCGGCCATCCACTGGCCGAGGTGATTCCGCTGCAGCCCGATACCAGGGGTGCACGTCAGCGCCTGGACCTCAACGGGCCGGGCAGGGTGGTGGCCATCCTGCCGGGCAGCCGCATGAGCGAGCTCAAGCAGAATGGCGCTGGCTTCCTGGCGGCGGCACGGCTCTTGAAGCAACGCGATGCGCAATTGCAGTTCGTCACCCCGATGGCCGGTGATCGGCAGATGGCGGCGTTCCAGGAACAGATTCGCCAGGGCGGTTACGAAGACCTGGATATCAGCGTCATCCGGGGACAGTCGCACAGCGCCATGGAAGCCGCGGACGCTGTGCTGGTCGCCTCCGGCACGGCCTCGCTGGAGGTGGCGCTGTACAAGAAGCCGATGGTGATCTCCTACAAGGTCAACTGGGCCTCCTACCAGATCATGCGGCACATGGCTTACCAGCCGTGGGTGGGCCTGCCCAATATCCTGGCGCGCGAGTTCCTGGTGCCCGAACTGCTGCAGCACCAGGCCACGCCCGAGGCGCTGGCCGACGCCATGTGGTTCCAGCTGGAGGATCACGCGCACCAGCAGCGCCTGGCGCGGCGCTTTGCCGACATGCATCAGTCCCTGCTGCGTGACACCAGCCGGGAAAGCGCCAATGCCGTATGTGAAGTCATCGGCGCGCGCCGCCGCTGACGCATCAGCAGGATAAGCAAGAAGATCGCCATGGCGATCGGTTCGATAGTTTGATCAAGGAAAACCCTATGCCCAAGGCGGCGCCCCAGACCCTGGCTTTGTTTGACGACTACACCGGCGAGATCATCTGCGGGGTCGATGAGGCCGGCCGTGGTCCGCTGGCCGGTCCTGTGTTCGCGGCGGCGGTGATTCTCGATCCGGCCCGACCGGTCAAGGGCCTGCGCGATTCCAAGAAGCTCACCGAAGCCGCCCGCGACAGCCTGGCGCTGGAGATCAAGGCGTCGGCCCTGGCCTGGGCGGTCGCCTCCTGCAACGAGCAGGAGATCGATGAACTCAACATCCTGCACGCCAGCATGCTGGCCATGCGACGCGCCGTGGAGGCGCTCTCGACGCTGCCCACGCTGGCGCTCATCGATGGCAATCGCTGCCCGGTCATGAGCATCCGCTCCGAAGCCATCGTCAAGGGCGACGACAAGGTGCCGGCCATCTCGGCCGCCTCCATCCTCGCCAAGACTGCCCGTGACGCAGCGCTGATGGTCTTGCATGACACTTATCCGCACTATGGCTTCGACCGCCACAAGGGCTATCCGACGCCGCTGCACCTGGAGATGCTGCGTCTGCATGGCGTCTCGCCGGTGCATCGCCGTTCCTATGCGCCGGTCAAGGCCTTGCTGACTGCCCAGCCGGGCCTGGCGGCCTAAGAGAGTGGGCATGAAGCTGATCACCTCCAAAGACAATCCGCTCTTCAAGGAGCTCAAGCAACTGGCCAGCAGCAGCCAGGCCCGTCGCCGTGCTGGCCAGAGCCTGCTCGATGGCGTGCATCTGGCGCAAGCCTGGCTGCAGCATCGCGGCGCGCCACAGTTGTGCGTGGTGGCTGAAAGCGCCCAATATCATCCGGAAGTCGCCCCCATCCTGGCGCAATGCGAAGCCCTGCAGGCCCAGTGCCTGGTGTTGGCCGACAAGCTCTACGACGCCGTCAGTACGGTAGATAACGGCGTGGGCCTGTTCCTGCTGGTGGCCACGCCCGTGGCCAGCGCGCCCAAGGCCCTGACGGAATCGGCGGTGCTGCTCGATGGCCTGCAGGATCCCGGCAATCTCGGCTCCATCCTGCGCAGCGCTGCGGCGGCGGGCGTCAGGCAAGTGTTCTGCTCTCCCGGTACGGTCGCAGCGTGGTCGCCCAAGGTCTTGCGCGCCGGCATGGGGGCGCATTTCGTGCTGGATATCGTTGAAGATGCCGACCTGGTGGCGTTGTGCGCGGCCAGCCGCATCCCCTTGCTGGCCACCAGTTCCCATGCGGCCCAGACCATCTACGATTGCGATCTCTCCGGGCCGGTGGCCTGGCTGCTGGGTCATGAAGGACAGGGGGTCTCGGCAGCCTTGCAGGAGGCCGCGACCCAGGAGGTGGTGATCCCGCACCTGGGCCAGATGGAATCGCTCAATGTGGCGGCAGCGGCCGCTGTCTGCCTGTTCGAACAGCTGCGCCAGCGTACCGCTGGTCGTTGAGGCGGCGGACGTGGCTGCCTTTCTCATGGCCGACATGGCCGCGCTGGCGTCCTGCTTGCAGGGGCAATGGCAGTTCAGCCGCATCATCTGGGAAGGCGGCGAAGCGCCTCAGGCCAGCGCCAGCGGCGAGATGAGCTTTGCGCCGACCGAACAGCCCGCCCAGTGGCTCTACCGCGAACGCGGCCAGTTGCGCATGCTGTCCCATGGGCAAGGCCGGCCCATCCTTTTCTCTCGCCTGTTCGACTATCGTTTTGGCCAGGACCGGCTCGATGTCCTGTTTGCCGATGGCGAGCGGGTAGGGCAGCCCTACCAGAGCTATCTGCTGCGCGGGAATATGCTGGTGCCCGCCGCCGATCATCTGTGCGGCCCCGACTGCTATAACGCTGCGTACACGTTCGACAGTGAAGATGCGTTCAGCATGGAGACCTTCATCAACGGCCCGCGCAAACGCACCCGGGTCCTGACCACCTACCGCCGCTGTGGCGACGGTGACAGCGGCGGAACGGAGTAGACTGGCGTCAGCGCGGCTCCGGCTTGATTTCCTGCAGGATGGTCGCCGCGATTTCCTCGATGGACTTGGCGGTGGAAGACATCCAGCGAATCCCTTCACGCCGCATCATCTTCTCGGCTTCATTGATTTCATAGCGGCAATTTTCCAGCGAGGCGTACTTGCTGCCGGGGCGGCGTTCATTGCGCACCTCGGAGAGGCGCTCGGCGGCGATGGTCAGGCCAAAAATCTTCTTCTTGTGCATCACCAGGCCGCTGGGCAGCTTGTCGCGTTCGAAATCTTCCGGGATCAAGGGGTAGTTGGCGGCCTTGATGCCGAACTGCATGGCCAGATAGAGGCTGGTCGGGGTCTTGCCCGAACGCGAGACGCCCACCAGGATCACGTCGGCTTCCGACAGGTTCTTGTTGGACTGGCCATCATCGTGCGCCAGCGAGAAGTTGATGGCCTCGATGCGGTTGCGGTATTCCTCGGAGTCAGCCGTATTGTGGCTGCGGCCGATGGTGTGGGTGGACTTCATCTCCAGCTCCTGCTCCAGCGGCTCCACGAAGGTCTGGAACAGGTCCATATGCATGGCCTTGGCCTGGCGGATCACCGAAGACAGCTCGGACTTGACCAGGGTGGAGAAGACAATGGGCAGCTTGCCATCGACCTGATAGGCTTCATTGATCTTGCGGGTGGCGTCATGGGCCTTGTCGAGCGTATCGATGAAGGGCAGGCGGACCTGCTTGAAACGCAGCTCGAACTGGCTCAGCACGGAATGCCCGAAGGTCTCGGCAGTGATCCCGGTGCCGTCGGAGACGAAGAATACCGTGCGGTTGGCGGCCAGGACAGGAGAGGGGTGCGGGATCGGCATGGGGTCGAGCATGGTGGAGATTATTGTCTTTTGGAAAAATTGAAAAAAAGTTTGGTGCAACGAACAAAAATGATTTCACGCGGTACAATGCCTAGCAACTTTTCGAGTAGCCCATCCTGATGACCGTCATTCGCCTGCGCAATTTGACCGAGTTCCTGATGATGTTTGCCCTGGCAAACGTCCTCGGCGCCTGCGCGCGTCTGTTGATGTCTCTGGGCACTTCCTCGAAGCCGCACCTGCCGCCGCACCCGTCGCAGAATAACAAAAATATGCCGACCCATGCCGCGCCCGCGAAGATTTCTTATCATCAAGCTAGGGGTAGTCATGTCCAACGCAGCAAACACCCAGGGGGCGGTATACGTAGCCTCCTTTGAAACTCTTCGCATGACGGACGTCGAGTCCGTCGGTGGCAAAAACGCATCGCTGGGAGAGATGATTTCCCAGTTGGCCGGCGCGGGCGTGCGCGTGCCGGGCGGCTTTGCCACGACTGCGCAAGCTTTCCGCGATTTCCTGGAGCACAGCGCCGATGGCGGCCCGACCCTGGCCGCCCGCATTGCCAAGCGCCTCGAAGGCCTGGATATCGATGACGTGCGTTCGCTGGCGCAAGCCGGCGCCGAGATCCGTCAATGGATCATCGATACTCCGTTCCAGCCGCGCCTGGACCAGGAGATCCGTGCCTTCTACGACAAGCTGGTGGCCGATTCGACCGCCGAGATGTCCTTCGCCGTGCGCTCTTCCGCGACCGCAGAAGACCTGCCCGATGCATCCTTTGCTGGTCAGCAGGAAACCTTCCTGAACGTGGTCGGCATCGACAACGTGCTCGAAGCGATGAAGCACGTCTTCGCCTCGCTCTACAACGACCGCGCCATCTCCTATCGCGTCCACAAAGGCTTCACCCACGCTGAAGTGGCCCTGTCGGCCGGCGTGCAGCGCATGGTGCGCTCCGACGTCGGTGCGGCTGGCGTGATGTTCACCATCGATACCGAATCCGGCTTCAAGGATGTGGTTTTCATCACCTCCAGCTATGGCCTGGGTGAAACCGTGGTGCAGGGCGCCGTCAACCCGGACGAATACTACGTCCACAAGCCCATGCTGGAACTGGGCAAGCAACCGGTGATCCGCCGCAACCTGGGTTCCAAGCTGATCAAGATGGAATTTACTGGCGAAGCCAAGGCGGGCCGCTCGGTCAAGACCGTGGACGTGCCGGTGGAACTGCGCAACCGTTATTCCCTGACCGACGCCGAAGTGGTGGAACTGGCCAAGTACGCCACCATCATCGAGAAGCACTACCAGCGTCCGATGGACATCGAATGGGGCAAGGACGGCCGCGACGGCAAGCTCTACATCCTGCAGGCCCGTCCGGAAACCGTGAAGTCGCAGCAGAAGGCGACCGACGCCCAGCAACGCTTCAAGCTCAAGAGCTCCGGCACCGTGCTGGCCACCGGCCGCGCCATCGGCCAGAAGATCGGCGCCGGCCCGGTGCGCGTGATCACTGATCCGGCCGAAATGGAACGTGTGCAGCCCGGCGACGTGCTGGTAGCTGACATGACCGATCCCAACTGGGAGCCGGTGATGAAGCGCGCCTCGGCCATCGTCACCAATCGTGGCGGTCGTACCTGCCACGCCGCCATCATCGCCCGTGAACTGGGTGTGCCGGCGGTGGTCGGCTGCGGCGACGCTACCGATGTGTTGAAGGATGGCACGCTGGTGACCGTGTCCTGCGCCGAAGGCGATGAAGGCAAGATCTATGACGGCCTGCTGGAAACCGAAGTGACCGAAGTGGCCCGTGGCGAACTGCCCCCGATCCCGCTGAAGGTGATGATGAACGTGGGTAACCCGCAACTGGCCTTCGACTTCCAGTCGATTCCCAATGGCGGTGTCGGCCTGGCGCGTCTGGAATTCATCATCAACAACAACATCGGCGTGCACCCCAAGGCCATCCTGGAATACCCGAACATCGACGCCGACCTGAAGAAGGCCGTCGAATCGGTGGCCCGCGGCCATGCCTCGCCCAAGGCCTTCTACGTCGACAAGTTGGCCGAAGGCATCGCCACCATCGCCGCCGCCTTCTGGCCCAAGCCGGTGATCGTGCGCCTGTCGGACTTCAAGTCCAACGAGTACAAGAAGCTGATCGGCGGTTCGCGCTACGAGCCGGACGAAGAAAACCCGATGCTGGGCTTCCGTGGCGCCGCGCGCTACCTGGCCGACGACTTCGCCGAAGCCTTCCAGATGGAATGCCAGGCCATGAAGCGCGTGCGGGAAGACATGGGCCTGACCAACGTCGAGGTGATGGTGCCCTTCGTGCGTACCCTGGGCCAGGCCGAGAAGGTCATCGGGCTCCTGGGCAAGTATGGTCTCAAGCGCGGCGAGAACGGTCTGCGCGTCATCATGATGTGCGAAGTGCCTTCCAACGCCATCCTGGCCGAGCAGTTCCTGGAGCACTTCGACGGCTTCTCCATCGGTTCCAACGACCTGACCCAGCTGACCCTGGGCCTGGACCGCGATTCCGGCATGGAGCTGCTGGCGGCCGACTTCGACGAGCGCGATCCGGCGCTGCAGGCCTTGCTGTCCAAGGTCATCGCCACCTGCCGCGAAAAGGGCAAGTACGTCGGTATCTGCGGCCAGGGTCCCTCGGATCACCCGGACTTCGCCGAATGGCTGATGGAGCAGGGCATCGAGTCGATCTCGCTGAACCCTGATACGGTCATCGACACCTGGCAGCAACTGGCCAAGAAGTGAGGGTGAGGTAAGCCTTACTCTCAACGAGTAAAACCGTCAAAAGAAGTCGAAGGCGCGGGCAGAAATGTCCGCGCCTTTGTTTTTGCCTCCCTCAGCTGCGGTAGACTGATGCCGTTTGCAGCTTTCTTCATGGGGAATCAATGATGACGGACTGGGCTATCTGGCTGGTGCTGGCCGGCGGCTTGCTGGGTGCCGAACTCTTCACCGGCACTTTTTACCTGCTCATGATCGCGCTGGGCCTGGTGGCCGGCGCCGTGGCGGCGTGGTGCGGGCTGGTGCTGGAGTGGCAGTTGCTGGTGGCCGCCGTGGTCGGTGTGGCCGCCGTGCTGGGCTTGCGCAGCAGTCCCTATGGCCGCCTGCGCCAGAGCAACTCCAACGACGACCCCAGTCTCTTGCTGGATATCGGCCAGAGCATCGAGGTGACGGCCTGGCAAGCCCATGGCACGCAATACCTCGCCCGCGTGCCGTATCGCGGCGCGCAATGGGATGTCGAGCTGCTGCCGGGACATCACGCGCTACCCGGCAGCTACGTCATCCGCGAAATACGCGGCAGCCGCCTGCTGGTGGCGCCGCGCTGATTCGCACCGTCCTTGTCCTTGTTCTCTTCCCCCCTCTCGTTTTCAGGAGCATTCCATGCTGGGTAGCGTTACTCTGGTCATTTTCTTCCTCGCCATCGTCTTCGTCGTGCAGACGGTCAAGGTGGTCCCGCAACAGCATGCCTGGGTGGTGGAGCGCCTGGGCAAGTACCACGCCACACTGGCGCCGGGCTTGAACATCGTGGTTCCCTTCATCGATCGCGTGGCCTACAAGCACATCCTCAAGGAAATCCCGCTGGACGTGCCCCCGCAGGTCTGCATCACCAAGGACAATACGCAGTTGCAGGTGGACGGCATCCTCTATTTCCAGATCACCGATCCGATGCGCGCCTCCTACGGTTCTTCCAACTACATCGCTGCCATCACCCAGCTGGCCCAGACCACGCTGCGCTCGGTGATCGGCAAGATGGAACTGGACAAGACCTTCGAGGAACGCGACCACATCAACACCGCCATCGTCAGCGCCATCGACGAGTCGGCCGAGAACTGGGGCGTGAAGGTGCTGCGCTACGAGATCAAGGACCTGACGCCGCCCAAGGAAATCCTGCACGCCATGCAGGCCCAGATTACCGCCGAGCGTGAGAAGCGCGCCCTCATCGCCGCCTCCGAAGGCCGCAAGCAGGAACAGATCAATATCGCCACCGGTGAGCGCGAAGCCGCCATCGCCCGCTCCGAGGGTGAGAAGCAGGCCTCCATCAATGGCGCCGAAGGTCAGGCTGCCGCCATCCTCGCCATCGCCGAGGCCAGCGCCGAAGCCATCCGCAAGACCGCTGCCGCCATCCAGCAACCGGGCGGGGAGGACGCGGTCAACCTGAAGGTGGCCGAGCAGTATGTGGATGCATTCGGCAAGCTGGCCAAGACCAACAACTCCATCATCGTCCCGGCCAATCTCTCGGACATGAGCGGATTGATCGCCTCGGCCCTGCAAGTGATCAAGCAACAGAAGTAAGACAGGATGCAGCGCTTTCCTTATGCTGCGGCGCCGGTCGCTGCGCGCCGCCGTTCCCTGCTGGCGGCCGCGCTGGCAGCCGTCATGCTGCTACCGGGTTGCCCCACACGGGCCCAGGAAACGGCCCCGTCTCCCCTGCAGGGGCTGGAAGCCCGCGTCGATGCACAGATGGGACGCCTGCTGGCCGCCTACCCGATACCCGGCGCCAGCATCGCGATTGCCTACCAGGGGCGCCTGGTCTACCAGCGTGGTTATGGCATGGCGGTTACCGAAACGCAGACGCCGGTGACGCCGCAGACGCGGTTCCGTATCGGCAGCATTTCCAAGTCCGTGACGGCCATGGCGATGCTCAAGCTGTTCGAGGGTGAATTGCCAGAGGCGCTGGAGCGCAGGGTGTTTGGTCCAGACGGTCTGTTGCCGGACACAGCCTATCCGGATTTTGCCCAGCCGCTTGACCGGCGCGCGCTGAAGATCACCCTGCGCGACCTGTTGCAACATACCGCCGGCTGGGGCGACAGTGACTACGAGCCGCTTGACGACCTGCGCCATATCGCCGAGGTGATGAAGGTCAAGTCGCCGGCGTCGGCAAAGGATGTGATTGCCTACGTGCTCAAGCAACGTTTGCTGGATGCCGCGCCTGGTACCGAATTCTTCTACGACAATTTTGCCTATGTCGTGTTGGGCCGCATCATCGAGCAGCGTTCCGGTCTGCCGTATGCGCAAGCCGTACAGGCGCTGGTCTGGCATCCTGCTGGCGTCAGCGATGCCGCCATCGCAGCCGACGGTCGTGCCGGACGGGCCGCCGGGGAGGCGGTCTACTATGACGATGCGCGCTGGCCAACGGTCCCTGTTGGCGAAGGCGAGGGCGCTGCCGCCCCTCAATCCTATGGCGTCCATCATTTCTCCAGCATGGACGCAACGGCCGGCTGGATCGCCAGCGCCGCCGATCTGGTGCAGTTCGTCGATGCGGCGCAGGGGCGCAACCGGCCCGGTTTGCTCCAGCCGCAGACCGTGGCGTTGATGAAGCAGCGTCATCCACGCATGCCTGATAACCCTTATGGATTGGGGTGGGTGCTGACCCGAACCGGCGGCGTAGACATCATCTCGCACAGCGGTGCGCTGCCCGCCGGCAGTTATGCTTACCTGCAATCGCGCGCCGATGGCTGGTCCTGGGCGGTATTGTTCAACCGCATGCCCGTGGCCTATCCGCCCGAGCAGGATGTGGAGGGGCTGCAGGCCTTTCAGGCTGCGGTGCAGCGCGGCCTGATGGCGGCCATCGTGCAGCCGCCGGCAGTGCCGGTCGAGCCTGCTCCTGATGCTGATTCTGCTCCTGCTCCTGACCCTACTCCTGGTCCCGGATAGCGCCTTTGGCTTTGGTCTGTCGTCACAACAAGCCCCGTCCTGCCTGCTGCAGCACGGGGCTTGTTGATGGTGGCGTCGCCTTACTGGCAGTGGAGGATCAGCTCTCTACGGTATCTCCCCGCGCAGGTTCATCCGCCATGAAGGGCAAGGTGATGTCGACCCGCAAGCCGCCATTGCTGCGGTTGGCCGCCTGGATGAAACCCTGGTGGGCTTCGACGATGCGCCGGGCGATCGACAGTCCCAGCCCGTGACCGGAGCTGTTGCTCTTGGTGCGACTGCTGCGGAAGAACAGTTCGAAGATACTGTTCATCTCTTCTTCCGGCACGCCCGGCCCCCGGTCGAGAATGGACAGGTGCAGCAGCTTGTTGATCTCGTCGAGCTGGGTGTGGATCTGTACCGTGGTCCCCGGCGCGGTGTGCTTGATGGCGTTGCGCAGCACGTTTTCGATGGCGCGGTAGAGCAGCTCCGGATTGCCCTTGACCTGCACCCTGCAGTCGAGTTGATCGTCCACATGCTTGCCGATGGCCTCGGCTTCGAAGCTGGCGTCGTTGATCATGTCGCCCAGCATGGCTTCGATGGCGATCGGTTCTTCCATCGAGCCTGGCACGTTGGCTTCCAGGCGCGAGAGCGTCAGCAGTTCGCCGACCAGCTTGTCCATGCGCACGCTTTCGCGCTCGATGCGTTCCAGGGTCAGGTCCAGCTTGTCCTTGTCCTGTACCCGCGCCAGCCCGATGGCCACCTGCAGGCGTGCAATCGGCGAGCGCAGTTCGTGGGAGACATCGTGCAGCAGCCGCCGTTGGCTTTCCATCAGGGTGCGCAGCTTGGCCGTCATGACGTCGAAGTCACGGCCCAGGTCGGCCAGTTCATCGTTGCGCGCGCTCATGACCGGCTCCAGCTCCAGGTCAAGGTTGCCATTGGCAGCCTGGTTGAAGGCATTCTTGAGATGGCCGATGGGGTGCGAGAAATACCACGCCAGCAGCAAGGCAAACACCAGGCTGGCCAATAGCGCGACGACGATGGGCATGGTCGGGAAGAACATGGACTTGGGTCCGCGCTCACCGATCCGGTGGGGTTCTCGCGCACCTCCGGGAGGACCGCCCGGGCCGAACTCGTCATTGGGCGCGGGGATGAACATCAGGTAACTGTGGCCATTGGGGGCCTTGACCCGTTCCACCACCCGGCGCTCGCGCTCGGTAGCCAGGATGTGCTTGGCTTGTTCCACCAGTTTTGGCGACACCTCGCGGCCCATCAGGTCCTTGTTGTCTTCGTCTAGGGCATAGAGCTGCAGCCGATGCGGCCGACCCTCGTTGATCAGGCTGCGCAGCGCTTCGGTGCCGCCGAACTGCAGGGTGGCGGCCGCCGAGCGGATCATGAAGGAGGCTGGCGGGCTGAGGTCGATTTCCGAGTTGCGATTGCTGCGTTCGAGGTTTTCGACCCAGAACAGCACGCCCACGCCAAAGGTGGCGGTGATCTGGGCGATGGCGATAAAGAAGAAGAACTTCCAGAATAACCGGCCCACTTTATTCCTTGATGAACTGGTAGCCGAGTCGGTAGACGGTCTGGATGCAGCTCTTGTCGCTGCCCAGGGCGGCGATCTTCTGGCGGATGCTGGAGAGGTGGACGTCGATGTTGCGGTCAAAGCGCGCCAGCGGCCGGCCCAGGCCCTGTTCGGACAGGTGTTGCTTGCTGACCGGCTTGCCGGCATTGCGCGCCAGCACCTCCAGCAGGTTGAATTCGCTGCTGGTCAGTTCCAGCGGCTTGCCATTCCAGGTGGCGCGGCGCTGTTCCGGCCACATCGACAGTGCGCCTACGGCCAGCGGCGAGTAGGGCGATTGCTCGTTATTCTCGGCCGAGGCGCGGCGCAGGATGGCGCGGATGCGCGCAGCGATCTCGCGCGGCGAGCAGGGCTTGGGAACATAATCGTCAGCGCCCAGTTCAAGGCCAATGATACGGTCGGTGTCATCGCCCTTGGCCGTCAGCATCACCACCGGCATACTGCTCTTGGCGCGGATGCGGCGCAGGGTGTCGACACCGTTCAGGCGCGGCATCATCACGTCCAGCACGGCGATGGCGTATTGGCCGGTCAGCGCTTCGGCGGCGCCTGCTTCGCCATCGTAGGCGACATTGACTTCGAATTTTTCCTGCTCCAGGTATTCCTTGAGCATGTCGACGAGTTCCACATCATCATCGATCAAAAGCACTTTAGACATTGCTGCATTCCATTCTCGAATTGCCCCGCACACATGCCGCCGGGCGTCGGCAGCCGGTAATATGCCGTAAAAGGATTTGCAGAAGTGTTGCCAAGCTTCTTTACAATTGCATCTTTACAATCATTTACTGCGGGGCCGCAGAACAGCCAGGCCCTTGCCAGTGTCCTGCACGGCAGGATTCCAAGCCACGTTGGCAAGAGCGCCTTTGCAGAACTTTACTCCCCTTTGCCAGCCGCGCGTCAACTTAACACGGAACGGCCATCCCGGCGCCGGCGCAGAGCAGGGCGCTACCGGTAGCCCATGTTAAGCTGCCGGCCATGAATTCCCCCGATCCTGCCACCTTGGCCCGTCTGATGGGCCTGATGTGCGACGCCATCGCGCTGCGCGGCGCCCAGCAAGCCGAGGCCGCCCTGGCGGCGCTGGACCAGGCTCTGGCCCTGGACCCGTCATTTCTTCCCTTGTACATGCAGCGTGCGGACCTGCTGCAGGAAATGGGCGCCTTGCCCGAGGCCATTGCCGCCTGCGCTGCCTGTCTGGACCTGGCGCCGGACTATGACGAGGCGAGGGCGCTGCATCGCAGCCTGCTGCAGCGCTGGGCGACCCAGTGCGAATTGCAGACGGCGGACGAGGGGGCGTCAGGCAGCGCGGCGCTCATCGACCTGGCGCGCGCCCGTCTGCAACTGGATCAGCCCCTGCCAGCCTTGGCGGCAGTGGAGCGCGCGCTGGCATCGGGCCAGGCCGGCCTGGCGCTGCACGCCTTGCATGCCGACATCCTGTTGCGGCTCAATCGTCATGAGGAGGCGCTGGAATGCTATCCCCCAGCCGCTGACGAGGACCAGGCCCGCGCCCTGCACGCCTTCAACATGGCCGACATCCTGCGCCGCATGGGACGCATCGAGCAGGCCCAGGCAGCCTTTGAGCAAGCCTTGCGATGGCATCCTGATTTCCCCGAGGCTGAGGTGGGCCGCGCCCACATGCTGCTGAGCCAGCAACACTACGCAGAGGGGTGGCGCGCCCACGAAGCGCGTTTCGGCATCGCCGAACTGGCCCGGCGTGGCATCGACAGCCCGCGTCCACGCTGGCGGGCCGGGGAGCCGGTGCGCGGCAAGCGCGTCCTGCTCTGGGCCGAGCAAGGGCAGGGCGATACCCTGCAGTTTGCCCGCTATATCCCGCTGGTGGCGCAGCAGGCGGCCGAGGTGAGCCTGTGCGCCCCGGCGTCCTTGCTGGCCGTGCTGGCGCCTTGCTTGCCCCAGGTGCGATGCATGGCCAATCCCGGCGAAGCGCCGGACCATGACCTGCACGCTTCCCTGTTGAGCCTGCCCTTGCTGCTGGGCCTGCCCGATCCACGTCAGGGACCACCATCGCCCTATCTGGCAGCCCAGCCGCAGCGGGTACAGCAGTGGCAGGCCTATCTGTCGGCCTTGTGGCCAGCCATGCCGCGCCGTCCGCGGCTCGGGATTGCCTGGGCTGGCCGGCAGTACGCCACGGTGCATCACAGTCGCGATATCCCGCTCGATGCACTCGCGCCGCTTTGGACGCTGCCCGCTGACTTCGTCAGCCTGCAGGTCGAGGTGCCTGCCGGTGACCAGGCCGCTCATGCGACCTTGGCGCAGCGCTTGCATACGCCGACGCTGGTCGACTGGGCCGATACGGCGGCCTTGCTCTGCGCGCTGGACCTGGTGATCAGCGTGGATACCGCTGTCGTGCATCTGGCCGGCGCGCTGGGCGTGCCTTGCCTCTTGCCCTTGCGGTATGACGGAGAGTGGCGCTGGGGTGTCAAAGGCAGCCAGACGCCCTGGTATCCCTCGCTGCAACTGCTGCGTCAGCGGGAGCGGGGCCAGTGGGGTCCGGTCGTTGAAGAGATGCTTGCCGTCTGCACCCAGCGATTGCTGCAGCCGAAATGAAAACGGCTGCCAGTGGCAGCCGTGGTGGGGGGGCAGGGCGGGTGACGGGGCGTCAGCGGCGATGCTGCTTCATCGCCGTCTGGATCTCGCGCTGGCTGTCGCGCTGCTTTTCGGTCTCGCGCTTGTCGTGCTGTTTCTTGCCCTTGGCCAGACCGATATCGCACTTGATGCGGCCCTTGTTGTAATGCAGGTTCAGCGGCACCAGCGTATAGCCGGAGCGCTCGACCTTGCCGATCAGCTTGCTGATTTCGGCAGCATTCAGGAGCAGCTTGCGGGTGCGGGTGGTTTCGGGGTGGACGTGCGTGGAGGTGCTGGTCAGCGCACTGATGTGGCAGCCGAACAGATAGACTTCGCCATTGCGCACGATCACATAGGCTTCCTTCAATTGCACGCGGCCAGCGCGGATCGACTTGACTTCCCAACCTTGCAAGACGAGGCCGGCTTCGAATCGCTCTTCGATGAAGTAATCGAAAAAGGCCTTTTTGTTATCAATAATGCTCATCTAAATAAAAATTCGTCTCGTCGGTTAAAATTGTGCCTTTGCGATTTTATCAAACGGATCACCCTCGATGGCAGTCGTTCACAAAACCGTCCTGATCAACTATAGCGCGGAGCAGATGTTCAACCTGGTCGACAAGGTTGAGGATTATCCTGAATTCCTGCCCTGGTGCGGCGGTGTCGAGGTCTCCGAGCGCAGCGATGAGAGCCTGACGGCCAAGATCAAGATCAACTACCACGGCCTGAAGCAATCCTTCAGCACCCAGAACACCAATGTGCGTCCCACCAGCATGACCATGCGCCTGGTGGAAGGGCCGTTCAAGCATTTCGAAGGGCGCTGGACCTTCAAGCCTTTGCGCGAGGATGCCTGCAAGATCGAATTCGACATGGAATATGAATTTTCCAGCCGCATTCTTGAAGGCGTCATCGGACCGGTCTTCAGCATGATCGCCAACAGCTTCGTCGATTCCTTCTGCAAGCGCGCCGAACAGATATATGGCTGATGTGTCTGTTTTGCAAGTGCAGCTGTGCTACGCAGCGCCCGGCCTGCAGATACTGCGCGACCTGGAAGTCCAGTCGGGCTGCACCATCCAGCAGGCCATCCTGGACAGCGGCCTGCTGCGCCAGCATCCTGCCATCGATTTGTCGGCCTGCAAGGTCGGCATCTTCGGCAAGGTCAAGCCGCTCGAGACCCCCTTGCGCCAGCGCGACCGTATCGAAATCTACCGCCCCCTGATCGCCGATCCCAAACAATCGCGCCGTCGTCGCGCCCAGGGGAAGGAGCCGACCACTCAATCTTGAGTGGGGCGGGGCTTGTCGCGATTTCAATCCATCCAGCGTTTTTGCCACGCCTGGATGGATAAACGCAAGCAGGGCAAGACGCAAGTTCAAGTTTTCTGTATAATTCGCTTTTGCGCCTATAGGAAATACTATGCGTCTTCTCCAAAAAGCACTCACGTTCGATGATGTGCTGCTCGTTCCGGCCTTCTCGGACATCCTCCCCAAAGATACTTCCCTGACCACGCGCCTGACGCGCAACATCTCGCTGAACATTCCGCTGGTCTCGGCGGCGATGGACACCGTGACTGAAGCCCGCCTGGCCATTGCCATGGCGCAAGAAGGCGGCATCGGCATCATCCACAAGAACCTGACGCCCAAGGAACAGGCGCGCGAGGTTTCCAAGGTCAAACGTTTCGAGTCCGGCGTGGTCCGCGACCCGATCACCATCCCCCCCACCATGAAGATCCGTGATGTCATCGCGCTGTCCAAGCAGCATGGCATTTCCGGCTTCCCGGTGGTTGAAGGCAAGGCGCTGGTGGGCATCATCACCAACCGCGACCTGCGCTTCGAAGAAGAACTGGACGCAGAAGTCCGCGCCAAGATGACCCCGCGCGAGAAGCTGGTCTACGTCAAGGAAAACGGCTCCAGCGCCGATCCCGAAGAAGCCAAGCGCCTGATGAACAAGCACCGCTTGGAGCGCGTGATGGTCGTCAACGATGCGTTTGAGCTGCGCGGCCTGATCACCGTCAAGGATATCGAGAAATCCACCGAACACCCCTTCGCCTGCAAGGACGTGCACGGCAAGCTGCGCGTGGGCGCGGCCGTCGGCGTCGGCCCGGACAATGACGAACGCATCGAGCTGCTGGTCGCCGCTGGCGTGGACGTGATCGTGGTCGACACCGCCCATGGCCACTCCGCTGGCGTGCTCAACCGCGTCAAGTGGGTCAAGACCAAGTATCCGCACGTCGAAGTCATCGGCGGCAATATCGCTACCGCCGCAGCCGCCAAGGCACTGGTCGAGCATGGCGCCGATGCGGTCAAGGTCGGTATCGGCCCTGGCTCCATCTGCACCACCCGTATCGTCGCCGGCGTAGGCGTGCCGCAGATCTCGGCCATCGCCAACGTCGCCGAAGCCCTGAAGGGTACCGGCGTGCCAGTGATTGCCGATGGCGGTATCCGTTTCTCGGGCGACGTCGCCAAGGCGCTGGCCGCCGGCGCCTCGGCCGTGATGATGGGCAGCATGTTCGCCGGCACCGAAGAAGCGCCGGGCGAAGTGATCCTGTACCAGGGCCGCAGCTACAAGTCCTATCGCGGCATGGGTTCGCTGGGTGCGATGGCGGACGGTTCGGCCGACCGCTACTTCCAGGACGGCGACAACACCGCTGACAAGTTCGTGCCGGAAGGCATTGAAGGCCGCGTCGCTTACAAGGGCTCGGTAGTGGCGATCCTGTACCAGCTGGTGGGCGGCGTGCGCTCCTCCATGGGTTACTGCGGTTGCGCCTCCATCGACGACTTCCGCGAGCGCGCCGAGTTCGTCGAGATCACCGCGGCCGGCATGCGTGAATCGCATGTCCACGACGTGCAGATCACCAAGGAAGCCCCGAACTACCGCGCCGACTGATCCTCGATGCGCCACAGCCCGACAGTCCATCGGCGTCATGCCAGGCTGTCGGGCTGTTGATCTTTTCAGAAGTCCATTTTCAACGTAGCTAACGTAGCCAGACCTCACTGCCCATGTCCACGCATTCGCATTCGAAAATCCTGATCCTCGACTTCGGTTCCCAGGTGACCCAGCTCATCGCTCGCCGCGTGCGCGAAGCCGGTGTGTTTTCCGAGGTATTCCCGCATGATGTGACCGACGAATTCGTGCGCAACTATGGCGCAGCTGGCGTCATCCTCTCCGGCGGCCCCAACAGCGTCACCGAAGGCGACACCCCGCGCGCTCCGCAAGCGGTCTTCGAACTGGGCGTGCCGGTGCTGGGCATCTGCTACGGCATGCAGACCATGGCTGAGCAACTGGGAGGCAAGGTCGACAACGGCCACCTGCGCGAATTCGGCTACGCCGAAGTGCGCGCCCACGGTCACACCAAGCTGCTGGACAACATCAGCGACTTCACCAACGCCCAAGGCCACGGCATGCTGAAGGTCTGGATGAGCCACGGCGACAAGGTCAACGAAATGCCCGCCGGCTTCAAGCTGATGGCCTCCACCGGCAACTGTCCGATCGCCGGCATGGCCGACGAAGAGCGTCGTTTCTATGGCGTGCAATTCCACCCCGAAGTGACCCATACCGTGCAAGGCAAGGCCATGCTGGGCCGCTTCGTGCACGAGATCTGCGGTTGCCAGTCGGACTGGAACATGCCGGACTACATCGCCGAAGCCGTCGAGATGATCCGCCAGCAAGTGGGCAGCGATGAAGTCATCCTTGGCCTGTCGGGCGGTGTGGACAGCAGCGTGGCAGCGGCCCTGATCCACCGCGCCATCGGTGACCAACTGACCTGCGTGTTCGTCGACCACGGCCTGCTGCGCCTGGATGAAGGCAAGATGGTCATGGAGATGTTTGCCAAGAACCTGGGCGTGAAGGTGATCCACGTGGACGCCACCGCGCAGTTCATGGGCCACCTGGCTGGCGTGACCGATCCGGAAGCCAAGCGCAAGATCATCGGCCGCGAGTTCGTCGAAGTGTTCCAGGCCGAATCAGCCAAGCTGACCAGCGCCAAGTGGCTGGCCCAGGGCACCATCTATCCGGACGTGATCGAAAGCGCCGGCAAGGGCAAGAAGACCGCGCACACCATCAAGAGCCACCACAACGTCGGCGGCCTGCCGGAAACGCTGAACCTGAAGCTCTTGGAGCCGCTGCGCGAACTGTTCAAGGACGAGGTGCGCGAATTGGGTGTGGCGCTGGGCCTGCCGCCGGAAATGGTCTACCGTCATCCGTTCCCGGGTCCGGGCCTGGGTGTGCGCATCCTCGGTGAAGTGAAGAAGGAATACGCCGACCTGTTGCGTCGTGCGGATGCGATCTTCATCGAAGAACTGCGCAATACCAAGGATGAAGATGGCCAGACCTGGTACGAAAAGACCAGCCAGGCGTTTGCCGTGTTCCTGCCGGTGAAGTCGGTGGGCGTCATGGGCGACGGCCGCACCTACGAATACGTGGTGGCGCTGCGTGCGGTGCAGACCCAGGACTTCATGACGGCGCATTGGGCGCATCTGCCGCATGAGCTGCTGGGGCGGGTGTCCAACCGCATCATCAATGAGGTGCGGGGCTTGAACCGGGTGGTGTATGACATTTCGGGGAAGCCGCCGGCGACCATCGAGTGGGAATGATCGCGCCTGTGTGACCGATAGCGGATGGCGAGAAAGCGCCTAAGATTCGCATGATGTAACTGCACCCCAAACCGTTGGATTCCGATCCGACTTTTGGGGTGTTTTGTAATGCTCAAGCAGACCCTACTGGGTTAAGCAACGGGGACTTCTCGGTCAGTGTTCTTGTATTGATCAGAAATGATGGCGTAAATAACTAATGCCACGTAAGAAATTCATCTATAAAGCTTGCCCTATATCTTACATACTGCGGACGCAAATGAGATCTATCTTTGTAGATGGGTTCACCTTCATCATCCAAGCTCGAACATTTGGTAGCGTTGCATAAAAAGTCCATAGGATTTACCACGTCCGCTCCAGCGGCCCGCGCGATCTGCTCTAAATCCTTTTGTATTTTTCCATATCTTTCATCAATATCTTTTCTATTCAATCCTCTCTCTTTCAGATTAATTACATGTGGGAAATGCTTGAGGTTGCGCGTAATCATAAATTTGGGATCAAGTTCATCTCCGATTGGGATGTTTAAAATGAAATAAACTTTTTTCCCTAAATACTTTAGTTCTCTTATATATCTGGCCAAGCGGTTTAAGGCTGCGGAATAGTCCTTGCCTGCAGTTCCAAAACTTCCTCTTAATCCATATCCGTCTGATAAATAGCTATTCCATTGGGCGCCTATAACGACGCTTGCTACGCTTGCATTAGTTTTGGCATAGTTGAGCGCGGTTTCCATTAAGTTGGCACAACTCATATGAGCCTCGTCATATGGAGAGCCAGGAATGGCAAGGCAGCCACCTCCAGTTGCAAAAACTACGCTATTGCTGTTGTTCGGCTTGGTCGAAATTAACTCATCGGTGCGGACGTAGTATTGCTCAATATTCGAATCGCCGATAAACAATGTGATTTCATCCATGTTCGAATTTTGGCGGTAGAAGGTTCTGTTTTCAAAATTGAAAGCGGTTAGTTTTCCGGGATACTGCCACTCACCGGCTGCCCTGGAAATTCTGGTGATATCTGGGGACATTCTGGACTCCCATCCATTAGCCGCAAATGTCCTGTAGCCGACAGCCCCCACGAGGGCCATCAGGCCTATAAGCGCAGTTACTGTGATTTTTGTGTTGGCGTTATTTCCTGTGCGTATAGGGCGCTCAACAATCTCATACGTAAGCCAGGCGAGAATGATAGCAAGGGCTATCGCTCCTACGCGCAATGGATAGCTTGGCAATTCATTCTCGACTATCCTTGCAAAAGAAAGTACAGGCCAATGCCACAGGTAAAGTGGGAAGCTAATCAGTCCAAACCACACCAGAATTTTGTTGGAAAGCAAGGTGCGATTAACCCAGGCTGCCGGCCCGGCGGCAATAATTAATATGGTGCCTAGAATGGGAACCAATGCCCACACCCCAGGGAACGCCAGTTCTTTATTGATTCGCCAGAAGCCGTACAGCACTATGCACAAGCCAGTGATGGACGAGACGTCGATTAAAAATTTTCCGTCAGACTTCCGCTTTTCGCTATATATAAGCTGAAGTATCCACGTACCTAATCTGGGCCTAAGTTCGATTGTTGTGTGTTGCTTATAAAGCGTGAACCATGCCAACAAGGTGCCGCTTAGCAGTTCCCAAAATCGTGACTGGGGTAGATAAAAAGCGGCTGTCGCATCTTTATTAATTCCTTTAATATTTGCAGCAAAAGAAGCTAAGGCGACAATAATGGTGATTGTTAAGAGGTTGAATTTCCGTCGCCAGGAAAAAAATAATAACATCGGCCATAAAATATAAAATTGTTCCTCAATACCTAAACTCCACAAGTGTAACAAGGGCTTGGTTTCAGCGCTATTGTCGAAATAGCCGGACTCATCTCTCAAAAGAAAGTTCGAAACAAAGCCGGCGCCACCTGCAATATGTTTGCCTAGCTGCTTATATTCGTCCGTTAGCAGAACGAACCAACCCACAACAAAGCATGTGCTTAATACGAGAAGAAGGGCAGGAAAAATGCGTCTTACGCGGCGAGCGTAGAATTCCGTAAAAGTAAAGGTGCCTCTGTCCAGATTCTCAAAAATGATGGTTGAGATAAGGTATCCGGAGATAACAAAGAAAACATCTACTCCGATAAATCCACCTCTAACGAAATTGGGGAAGCCGTGAAAGCTCACTACTGCTAACACCGCGATAGCCCTTAAACCATCAATGTCTGAGCGATATTTCGAGTGTGAAAGTGCGGGGCGTTGAAGGATGCTCATAAATTGTAAATACGTTTTTAGCCTAGAACAGGGTCACATATGCGCAATGATCACACCTAAGGCATATTTTAATTACGCGAAATTATATAGTTGCCGGAATTGTCCGGCAACGCAGTGCCACCTCAGCTGATTGGACTTGAAAGGACTGGTCTGATGACTGATTCATCGGACTTGGATGTCTTGCGCTTCGCCGAAGGTTGATATTTCCTCTATTCGCGGTCAGCACGATCGGTTTGGTTCGATGAGATTTTCCCCGTGACAATCACGTAGTGCTTTCGTAACGCCTCCACCACCTCGAACACCCCCTTGAACCCAGCCGGAATCACCATCGCATCGCCTGGTCCCGCCTCGGCCGCATGGCCTTGCTCATCAATGACCCGGCAACGGCCTTCCAGCACATAGAAATACTCATCCTTGTTCTGCGCGAAGGCAATGCGCCAGCTGCCTCTTTCGCAGGCCCAGATACCGGCGCTGACTTCGCCGCTGGCGCTGGTGAAGTGGTTCCAGGTAGTGCGCAGGGGATTGCCGTCCAGCCGACGCTCTTCACGCGGATGGTCGAATTCGGGCGTGGGCGAGCTGAGACGGAATTGGGTAATGGCATGCGTAGTGGTCATGGCGGCAAGGCAGGGTGGAACGGTCGTTTTTAAGGGCAGCAGTGTAACAGTTGCCGCGTCGCTGCTGTCGCGCTGGCTGGCACCAAGCAGGCTGCCTTCAGTCACACACAAATGTGTGTGAACAAGGAGACAGGCATGGGCAAGATCTGGATCGGCATTTCGGGCTGGCGCTACGCCCCTTGGCGCGGCAGTTTCTACCCCAAGGGCTTGCGCCAGGATGATGAGCTGCACTATGCGTCAAGGGTACTGCCCAGCATCGAGCTCAACGGTTCCTTCTACGCCTTGCAACGCCCCGAAAGCTATCAGCGCTGGTATGAGCAGACGCCACCCGGCTTTCTCTTCAGCCACAAGGGCAATCGCTTCATCACCCACACCCGGCGCCTGCAGGACATCGATGGCGCCCTGGCCAACGTGTTCGCCTCCGGTGTATTCAATCTGAAGGAAAAACTCGGGCCTTTCCTGTGGCAGTTCCCGCCCAGCTTCCGCTATGAGCCGGAGTCGCTGGAACACTTCCTGAGCCTGCTACCGCACGATACCGAAGCGGCCATGGCCCTGGCGCAAGGGCACGAGCCGCGCATGCAGGGCAGGGTGGCGCTGGAGGTCGACAAGAAGCGCAAGCTGCGCCACGCCATGGAAATCCGCCATGACAGTTTCGTGGACGAGTCTTTCATCCAGCTGCTGCGCAAGTACCAGGTGGCCTTGGTGATCGCGGATGCGCCCAAGAAATGGCCTTACCAGGAAGACGTCACGGCCGATTTCATGTACCTGCGCCTGCACGGCGACAAGCGCCTGTACCAGAGCGGCTACAGCGATGAGGCCATCGACGCCTGGGCCGAGCGCATCCGCGCCTGGGCCGCAGGCGGTCAGCCGGAGCAGGGGCCGCGCATTTCGGCGGCCGCCCCGCGCAAGCGCGCCAGCCGGGATGTGTACTGCTATTTTGATAATGATATGAAGGTCAAGGCCCCCTTCGACGCCCGCCGGCTGATCGAGCGCCTGGGATTGAAGCTGGAGCTGCCGCCGCCGGGCTTGATGCTCGATGAGGATCAATGAGCTCATGATCGGCCCCGACCGGCTATAATACGCCCCCTGGACGCCAGCGAAATCGGCTGCAATATCAGTGACTTAGTCATGGATTCACGCTGGCGTTGTCCGACCCCTTCTGTTTGTGGCTGCCCGGCCGGCCATTCCTTATCGTGACTTACAGCATCAAAGAAATCTTCTATACCTTGCAGGGCGAGGGCGCTCATGCCGGTCGTCCGGCAGTGTTTTGCCGTTTTTCGGGCTGCAACCTGTGGACCGGACGCGAGGAAGACCGCGTACGCGCCATCTGCCAGTTCTGCGACACCGACTTTGTCGGGACCGATGGCGAAAACGGCGGCAAATTCAAGTCTCCCGCCGAACTGGCCGCCAAGATCGACAGCCTCTGGCCCGCCCGCTATGCGCCCAGCAAGTATGTGGTCTTCACCGGCGGCGAACCTTTGCTGCAACTGGATGCCGCCTTGATCGAGGCAATGCACGCGGTGGGCTTTGAAATCGCCATCGAGACCAACGGCACCATCGACGTGCCGGATGGCGTGGACTGGATCTGTGTGAGCCCCAAGATGGGCTCGGAACTGAAGGTCCGGCGCGGCAGTGAACTCAAAGTCGTGGTGCCGCAGCCCGGCCAGCCGCTGGATGAGTATGAAAAGCTGGACTTCCAGCACTTCCTGCTGCAACCCATGGACGGCTTGCAGGCGGCTGCCAATACCCGTCTGGCCATCGAGATGGTCAAGAACAATCCCAAGTGGAAGCTGAGCATCCAGACCCACAAGCTGCTCAATATCCCCTGAATTTTCCTTCATGCGGCCATCTGCCGTGTGATTACAATAGCCTCACCCGCCCGCTGCACAGCTGATGCAGCGGGCTTCTCTGAAGAAACATCCATGCTGACCATCACCCGCAAACTCGAATTCGACGCCGGCCACCGTATCCCTGACCACAAGAGCCAGTGCCGCAACCTGCACGGCCACCGCTATACGCTGGAAATCACCCTGACCGGCGCGGTCATCGACATCGAGGGCAATTCCGACAATGGCATGATCATGGATTTCTCCGACATCAAGGCGCTGGCCAAGGAGCACCTGGTCGATGTCTGGGACCACGCCTTCCTGGTCTATGAAAAGGACACGCCCGTGCGCGACTTCCTGGCCAGCCTGCCGGGCCACAAGACGGTCATCATCGGCAGCATCCCGACCGTGGAAAACCTGGCCCGCGAAGCTTTCGCCATCCTCAAGGCGGCCTACAAGGACCGCTATGGCACCGGCCTGCACCTGCAAAAGCTGGTGCTGCATGAAACGCCCAATTGCTGGGCCGAGATCACGGCAGACTGATGGACGCGCCTTGCACTGTGCCATCCGCATCATCGGCGGCTGGCGAGGCCGATCTGCTGCACATGCGCGCCGCGCTGGAGCAGGCCCGGCATGCCTGGGCGCTGGGCGAGGTGCCGGTGGGGGCGGTGGTGGTCAAGGATGGCGTCGTCATCGCCACCGGCTTCAACCAGCCCATCGGCAAGCATGACCCCACCGCGCATGCCGAGATCATGGCCTTGCGCCGCGCAGCGGAAATCCTGGGCAACTATCGCTTGCCGGGTTGTGAACTGTATGTGACGCTGGAGCCTTGCGTGATGTGTTCCGGCGCCATGATGCATGCGCGCCTGGCGCGGGTGGTGTTTGGCGCCGCCGATCCCAAGACCGGCGCCTGCGGTTCGGTGCTCAACCTGTTCGAGCAGGACCAGTTGAATCATCACACGGCCCTGCTGGGCGGCGTCATGGCCGAGGAGTGCGGACAATTGTTGAAGGATTTCTTTGCCATGCGGCGCGAGCAGCTCAAGCAGCAACGTCTGCAAGCTGCCGCCGGCGAGGGCAGTCAGGAAAATGGAGCAGCATGATGACAGCAGGTCGTGAACTTCTGGATGGTCTGGTTCCGCCCGGCACCGGCGTAGCCATCGTGGCGCCCTGCGGTCACGCCGGCGTTGACCCCGAGCGGGTGCCGCGCGGCGTGGCGCTGCTGGAGTCGCTGGGTTGCCGGGTGCGCAACTTCTATGATCATCAGCAGCGCTACCAGCGCTTCGGCGCGACCGATGAGCAGCGCGCTGCACAGTTGATGGAAGCCGCCGCCGATCCAGACGTGGAGGTGATCCTCGGCCTGCGCGGCTCCTACGGCATGAGCCGCATCCTTCCCACGCTGGATATCCCCGCCCTGGCGGCCAGCGGCAAGCTGCTGGTGGGGTATAGCGACTTTACCGCCCTGCAATGCGCCTTGCTGGCGCATGGCGGCCAGGGTGGTTTCCAGGGGCCGATGCTGTGCGGAGACTTCGGTGCGGAAACGCCGGATTGGCAGGCCCTGGCCTGCTTCTGGAAGACGTTGACCTCGCCCCAGGTGACGGTGCGCAACTACAGTGGGCCGGATGGCATGGACCGCGCCCCCATCGGCGACCGTCGTACCGATCCGGCCAGCCCCGTGGTGCGCTGCGAGGGCAAGCTGTGGGGCGGCAACCTGGCGATGATGGCGCACATGGTGGGCCATCCGCAGTTTGCCCCGGTCGAGGGCGGCATCCTGTTCCTGGAAGATGTGAACGAGCATCCCTTCCGGGTCGAGCGCATGATCTTGCAATTGCATCAGGCAGGTGTACTGGCCAGGCAGCGCGCCATCTTGCTGGGCGACTTCTCGGGCTATCGCCTGGCCGAGATCGACAACGGCTACGATTTCACCCAGATGCTGGCCTTCCTGCGCCAGCACATCGCCACGCCCATCGTCACCGGCCTGCCGTTCGGCCACGTGCGCGACCTGGTCACCTTGCCCATCGGCGCACATGCAGTGCTGGATGCGCAGGGCGCGGATGGCTTTACGCTGACCCTGTCGGATTATCCGACCCTGACCCGCCGCTGAACCGGACGAGGGCCAGGACGGTCATTTTTCCTTGATCTCGACCTTCACCGCATCCTGCTCGACGGTGATCTTGCCCGGTTCGAAGCGCTTGCCGTTCATCTGCAGCTGTTCCGGCTTGAAGGTATAGAGCGCATAGTCGCGCAGGAACTGGTCAGCTGCCGCGTTGCCCAAGGCGGTCAGTTGCTGTGCGTACTGTGGCGGCAGGTCGCTGCTGTCGACCTTGTCCACCTTGGGCGCATCCAGTCGCAGCGAACGTGTGGCCGGGTCGTATTTGAAAGCGCTGCTCAGCGTCAGCACGGCATTGACCGGACGCTGCAACAGCAAGGGATTGGCGATCTGCGCATCGACCACCGTATTCATGCGATTGTCGGCAGGCAGCATGCCCAGGCGCGGATTGCTCAGTGTGACGTCGAAGATGTCCATGTAGCGCAGCTTGCGCGGGAACTGCGGCGCAATGGCGCTCTGCAGTTGCTGCCTGGACACGGTGTATTCGTTGGTCCAGATGTTGTAGCCGCTGTCGGCGGCCTGGCCCAGGGCGGGGATCAGGGCGACGCCGGAGAGGCAGAGCGCGACAGGGAAGAGGGCTCGCTTCATGCTTGCAGTGTCCAGAGTGTCAAAGTGGATAGGAGCCCCGGCCGGGGCGAAAAATCCCGGGCAATTGTAAGCGCCAGCCGCGCCGGCAGCACAGCCGGCATGGGTTATTGACAAGTTTTAGCGGCCTGCCGACGGCGCAAAGCGAGCCGTGGCGGGCTCGGAGTGGTAAAATCCGCCGTTTCGCGTGCCACGGCATCGGCTTCGTTCTGCGCACGCAAGTTACATTTTTGAAAAGGTTTTCGCAGTGCTATCCACCGCAAACATCACCATGCAGTTCGGCGCCAAGCCGTTGTTCGAGAACATTTCCGTCAAGTTCGGCGATGGCAATCGCTACGGCCTGATCGGCGCCAATGGCTGCGGCAAGTCCACCTTCATGAAGATCCTCGGCGGCGACCTCGAGCCCTCGGCTGGCAACGTCAGCCTGGACGTGAACGAGCGTCTGGGTAAATTGCGCCAGGACCAGTTCGCCTATGAAGAAATGCGCGTGCTGGATGTGGTCATGATGGGTCACGTCGAGATGTGGGCCGCCATGTCCGAGCGCGACGCCATCTACGCCAATCCCGACGCCACCGACGACGACTACATGAAGGCGGCCGACCTGGAAGCCAAGTTCGCCGAATACGACGGCTACACCGCCGAGGCACGTGCCGGCGAACTGCTGCTGGGCGTAGGCGTGCCCATCGAACAGCACAATGGTCCCATGAGCAATGTCGCGCCCGGCTGGAAGCTGCGCGTGCTGCTGGCGCAGGCGCTGTTCTCCAACCCGGACATCCTGCTGCTGGACGAACCGACCAACAACCTGGACATCAACACCATCCGCTGGCTGGAAGAAGTGCTCAACGAGCGCAATTCCACCATGATCATCATTTCCCACGATCGCCACTTCCTGAACCAGGTCTGCACCCACATGGCCGACATGGATTACGGCACGCTGAAGATCTATCCGGGCAACTACGACGACTACATGCTGGCCTCTTCGCAAGCGCGCGCCCAGCAGCTGGCCGCCAATGCCAAGGCCAAGGAAAAGGTCGCCGAACTGCAGGACTTCGTGCGCCGCTTCTCGGCCAACAAGTCCAAGGCCCGCCAGGCCACTTCGCGCGCCAAGCAGATCGACAAGATCAAGGTCGAGGACATCAAGCCGTCTTCCCGCGTGAATCCCTTCATCCGCTTCGAAGGTGAGAAGAAGCTGCACCGCCTGGCCGTGGAAACCCAGGGCATCACCAAGACCTACGACCGCGACATCTTCAAGAACTTCAGCATCATGGTCGAAGCCGGCGAGAAGATCGCCATCATCGGCGCCAACGGCGCCGGTAAGACCACCTTGCTGCGCAGCATCGGCGGCGACGTCACCGGCTTGCATCCCGATGGCGGTCTGGTGAAGTGGGCCGAAAACGCCAACGTCGGCTACATGCCGCAGGATCCGACCGAAGAATTCGCTGGCGGCGAAACCCTGACCGACTGGATGGGCAAGTGGACCCAGGAAGGCGACGATGACCAGGCCGTGCGCGGCATCCTGGGCCGTCTGCTGTTCTCGGGCGATGATGTGAAGAAGTCGGTGAAGGTGCTCTCCGGTGGCGAAAAGGGCCGCATGATGTACGGCAAGCTGATGCTGGGCCGCCACAACGTGCTGCTGATGGATGAACCGACCAACCACATGGACATGGAATCCATCGAGTCGCTCAACATCGCGCTGGAAAAGTACGCCGGCACCCTGATCTTCGTCTCGCACGACCGTGAATTCGTGTCTTCGCTGGCCACCCGCATCCTCGAAGTGAAGGATGGTCAAGTGATCGACTTCCAGGGCGGCTATGAAGACTACCTGGCCAGCCAGGGCATCGAATAATCCCGCTAACCGCATCAGCACAGCATTGTTGACCGCCATGCAAGCAACAGCAACCAAGGTCGTCGAATTCGAGCGACCGCAAATGGAGACCGGCGGCAGTTGTACCGCCAATGCGTGGGCCAAGGTACCGGCCACGCCCAGCCCCGAGGAACGCGCGCAGTTGAAGGCGCGCATCCGCCAACTGCTCAAGGAAAAGCAGGCGGTGCTGGTGGCGCACTACTACGTCGATGGAGATCTGCAGGACCTGGCCGAGGAAACCGGCGGCTGTGTCTCCGATTCGCTGGAAATGGCCCGCTTCGGCCGTGACCACGCCGCCCAGACCCTGGTGGTGGCCGGTGTGCGCTTCATGGGCGAGACCGCCAAGATCCTGAGCCCCGAAAAGCGCATCCTCATGCCCGACCTGGAGGCGACCTGTTCGCTCGACCTGGGATGCCCGGCAGACGAATTCGCCGCCTTCTGCGACCAGCATCCGGACCGCACCGTGGTGGTCTACGCCAACACCAGCGCCGCCGTGAAGGCGCGCGCCGACTGGATGGTGACCTCTGGCATCGGCCTGGAGATCGTCCAGCACCTGCATGCCCAGGGCAAGAAGATCCTGTGGGCGCCCGACAAGCACCTGGGCAGCTACATCCAGAAGCAGACCGGGGCCGATATGCTGCTGTGGCAGGGTTCCTGCCTGGTGCATGACGAGTTCAAGGGCGTGGAACTGGAACTGATGCGCGCCGAGCATCCGGACGCACTGGTGCTGGTGCACCCGGAGTCGCCCGAGGCGGTAGTGGCCCAGGCCGACGTGATCGGTTCGACTTCCCAGCTGATCGCCGCCGTGCAGGCCTCCGACGCCCCGGCCTTCATCGTCGCCACCGACAACGGCATCCTGCACAAGATGCGTGCCGCCGCACCTGGCAAGCGCTTCATCGATGCCCCGACTGCCGGCAACAGCGCCACCTGCAAGAGCTGCGCCCATTGCCCGTGGATGGCCATGAACGGCCTGCAGAATCTCTTGCACGTGCTGGAGACCGGCGCCAATGAGATCCATGTCGATCCCGCAGTCGGCAAGCAGGCGGTGGTCTGCATCGATCGCATGCTGGACTTCGCCGCCCAGCGCAAGGCCAAGGTCCGCCCCTCGGCGCGCCTTGAAGACGAACAGCAACTGTTTGCAGGAATCGGTCCCGCATGACGCTCCACGCCCTCAAATCCGCCTCGACCATTGCCGCCAGCAATCTGCGCAATCCTTTCGGGCCTTTCGATGCCGCTCTGCATGCGGCCTTCGACGCCAACGTCAACCAGGCCATCGCCGAAGACGTGGGCGACTGCGACTACACCGGCCTGCTGGTTCCCGAGAGTGAATTCGTCAAGGCCCGCGTGATCGTGCGCGAAGCCGCCGTGCTGTGTGGCGCGCCCTGGTTCGAGGCGGTCATGACCCGTCTCGATCCGCGCCTGCAGGTCAGCTGGCGTTACGCTGAAGGCGAACGCATGGCCGCCGATAGCGAGGTCTGCACCATCGAGGGCCCGGCTCGCGCCTTGTTGACCGCTGAACGCGGGGCCCTCAATTTCCTGCAATTGCTTTCTGGCGTGGCCAGCGCCACCCGCCGTTACGTGGACGTGGTGCAGGGCACCCGCGCCTCCATCCTCGATACCCGCAAGACCTTGCCCGGCCTGCGCCTGGCGCAGAAGTATGCGGTCCGGGTGGGCGGAGGCGTCAACCAGCGCCTGGCGCTGTACGATGGCATCCTGATCAAGGAAAACCACATTGCCGCCGCTGGCGGTATCACCGCCGCCGTGGCGGCCGCCCTCAAGCTCAACGCCGGTGTCAGCATCCAGGTCGAGGTGGAGAGCATCGACGAACTCAAGGAAGCCTTGCAGGCCGGCGCGCGTTCCATCCTGCTGGACAATTTCTCGCTGGAGATGATGCGTGAAGCCGTCACCGTCAACGCCGGCCGCGCCTTGCTGGAAGCCTCCGGCGGGATCAACATGCAGACCGTGCGCGCCATTGCCGAGACCGGCGTGGACCGTATCTCCATCGGCAGCCTGACCAAGGACGTCCAGGCCACCGACTTTTCGCTGCGCGTGGTCGGCTAAGGCTTCCTGCTGCGGCGCTGCGCCTGAAGCCCGGCCTGTTTTGCAGGACGGGCTTTGCTTTATGGCCTGCTAGAATGTCGCCCAATCCTTCCTCCTACCCAACCGGCAATCAATCGCATCGTGCAATCCAATGAACTGGCGGCCCCGCTGGCGTGGGCGGCGGCGTATTTCCTGGCGGGCCTGGCCTGCCTGCACCTGCATGGGGCGATCTTCGCCGGAGGTCATGTCTGGCTGCCGGCAGGGATTACCGTGGCGGCGCTTTGGCTGACTCCGTTGCCGCGCTGGTTTGCGCTTCTGGTGCTGATCATTGCGGCCCAGGTCGGCCTGGGTGCGCTGGAGCAGCGCGAACTGTGGCGCGTGCTGCTGCTGGCGTTCAATGAAACGGGCGTGGCCGCCGTGGCGGTCGCATTGCTGCATCGTCGCCCGCGGCCCTTGTCGGGGCTGGCTTTCGTGCGTGCGCTCTTGCTGGTCGCGGGTGGCGCCAGCGTGGCCAGCGCCTTGCTGGGAGCCGGCTGGCAACAGGTCACGCAGGGCTTGCCCTTCGCTTCCAGCCTGCGCCTATGGATTTTCTCGGAACTGGTCGGCATCCTGCTGGTAACGCCCGCGCTGCTCCTGTGCGTACCAGGCGCGCGCGCCCATCCGCGCGGCCTCGCCCGTGGCGAATTCCTGATCGGCCTGGCTTGCCTGGCCGGCATGCTGGCGACGACCTACCTGAGCTTCAACAGCGATCTGGACCGCCGCTTGCTGGACGTCGAATTCGCCACCAGCTATCTCCCGCTATTGCTGCTGGCCGTGCTCACCCTGGCCTGGGGAGCGCGCAGCGGCGCCTGGGCGGCGCTGCTGTTGGCGCTGCTGGCCATGGTCTATGACGCGCGTGGCGGTGGACCTTTCGTCAAGCTGGTGCAGCTGCACGCCAGCAATGCCTTGCTGGAGCTGCAGGTCTACCTGGGGGTGGCGGCGCTGCTGGCGTTGTTCGTCGGGGCCTTCAAGACGCGACGCGGACAACAGTTGGACGAGGCCGAGCGCAGCCGGCGCGAACTGCATCTGGCGCTGGCGGCCAGCCGCCAGGTCGCCTATGTGTTCGATGTACAGACCCGCTGCTTCACCTGGCAAGGCGATGTGGCGGGCGTACTGGGCGTGCCGACGGCAGCGGCGCAGACGCTGGATCAGGTGCTGGCGCTGGTGTCGCCGCTGGACCAGGCGCGCCTGCGGCAACGTTGGCTGGATGGGGAAGATCCGGCGCGGGTGGTGCAGATGCCGGTGCGTCTGCAGGATGGCAGCGCCGTGCTCGACCGCAGCCGCCCCTTGCCGCGCAGTCGCGACGCCGGCCCTAGGGTGGGCGGCGTCTGGCTCATCGATCCGGCCGACTGAGCGCAAGGCTCAGAACACCCGACCCAGCTGGAGATAGAGATTCCAGACCCCTTGCTGGCCCAGCGCCACGCCGAAGTACAGCGGCCCCACCGGGCTGCTGCCTCCCAGGAACAGGCTCAGGCTCTTCTTGTAAGGTCCATCACCGAAGGCATCGCGGTTCTGCCAGACATTGCCCGCTTCCAGGCTCGCCCCCAGCACCGGATTGCGCAGGCCCGGCAGGCTGGTGTCGACGAGGTCGCGCAGCCAGCTCAGGCGGCCATACAGCAGGTAGTTGCCAAAGAACTGGTCGGGCGCATAGGCCGAGAGGTGCTGGAATCCGCCCAGCGTAAAACCGATCCCAGCACTGTTCGCCGACAGGCTGCTGGCCCCCTCCAACGCCACGTTCAAGGTATTGCGCTCGCGGCTGACGGCCCATAGGGTGCGTGCCTGCACGTTGGAGAAGCGGTGCTCGTCGCTGCCCAGGCCGCGGTTGGCTTCGGCCGAGAGGTAATAGCCCTTGCGCGGGAAGAGCGCGTCATCGAGCTGGTCGATGGTCAGGCGCAGGCGCGCCACGGGCTGGCTGGTCTGGACGCTCTCAAAGAGCAGGCCGCCGCCAGCCGGCAGGTTGTAGGTGGGAGAGTAGTTGACGTGCTGATAGCTCAACCCCAGCCGCAGCTCGCCCAGGCGAGACAAGGGCAGGCCCAGGTCCAGGCCGCCCTGGGCCGAATCGATGCGATATTCGTTGATCGGCGAAGCCTTCACGTCGCTGCCGTCGGGATACAGGTCGACGTAGCGCCGGCTCACTTCCAGATAGGGCGACAGGTAGGCGCCGGTACTGCCCCAGATCGGCTGGCGCAGCTCGGTCTGCAGGCTGGCGCGCTTGGCGCCGAGCACCAGGTCGTTGCGCCACTCCAGGCCGCTCTGGTTCATCCACGGATAGCGGTGGCCCAGCTGCAGGTTGAAGCCGCCTCGTCCATTGAAGCTGTTGGACACGCCCAGCCCGAAGAGCAGGTACTGCGGTCCCCAGGATTTTTCTTCGGCATCGATGAGCAGCACGTGTCGGCCATCCTCGCGGCTTACCAGTTCCTGGGTGACATTGTTGAAGTCGCCGTTGGTCGAGAGTTGCGACAGCTGCTGGTTGATGCGCTGGCCATCGTAGACATCGCCTTCCTTGACCGCCAGCCGGCTGCGCACATAGCTGGCCGGAATGCGGCTGCCGCTGCGGATCTCGATGGCGTCGATACGGGTGCCCGCGGCCAGCGCCATGCCGTCGTGCGCGCGGCGATCCAGATAGGCTTGCCATTGCGTCGGTGTCAGCGACAGCTGGAGCAGCCGGGCCTGCTGGCGCTGGGCCGCCTCCCAGCCGGCGTTGACGCCGTCCTTGCCGCGTGCGAAGTCGGTGAAGGACATGCCCTCCATCTGCGGTTCGATCAGGATGTCTTGCGCCCCCAGCAAGGCCTTCTGCGCCTTGACGTTCTGCTGGATCAGGATGCCCACCATCTGCTGCGCCACTGCCGTGGGCGATTGCAGCTGTGCGGCGTCTTGCAGCGGCGTGGCGATGTTGACGGCAATGACGACGTCAGCGCCCATGTCACGCGCAGTCTGGACCGGCAGGTTGCTCACCAGTCCGCCATCGACCAGGGTGCGCTGGTCGATGCGAAACGGCGCGAACAGGCCCGGCACTGCCATGCTGGCGCGCATGGCGCGCGGCAGGGAGCCATGGTCCAGCACCACTTCGCTGCCCAGGCTCAGATCCGTGGCAACGGCGCGAAAGGGGATGGGCAGGCGGGCAAAGTCGATGTTGGCAGGCAACTGGGCCGTCCAGTTCTGCAGCAAGGCCAGCAGCTTGTTGCCCTGGACCAGGCCAGAGGCCAGCTTGAGCTTGCTGCCGTCCAGGCCGGCCGAGATCGAGATCGGATACTGGAACTCATCCTCGCGCTGCGCTTGCGGCAGGCGCGAGCGTTCATTGCGGTCGAAGGCGATGTCGGACAGATTGGTGGCCGCCAGCCGCCGCTCCAGCTCCCCGGCATCCAGCCCGCTGGCGTAGAGCCCACCGATGAGCGCTCCCATGCTGGTGCCGGCGATGCAATCGATGGGGATATGCAGCTGCTCCAGGTATTGCAGTACGCCCAGGTGGGCGTAGCCGCGCGCGCCGCCGCCGGAGAGCACCAGGCACACGCGCGGACGCGGCTGTGTGGCGGCGGGGGCGGCGGTGCTGCTGGTCTCGGCCGCCGCAGGGCCGCCCAGGCTGACGCTGGCCAGCGCCAGGAGGAGGGGGCGCAGCAGCGCCTTGCAAGGTGCGCGCATCGCTTCAGCTGCGGCCCGGCAGGATCGTGGGGGTGGCGCGTGGCAGGGTACGTGGATAGTCCTGGCTGAAATGCAGGCCCCGGCTTTCCTTGCGCATCAGTGCGCTGGAGACGATCAATTGCGCTACATCGACCAGGTTGCGCAGTTCCAGCAGGTCGCGCGAGATGCGGAAGTTGGCGTAGTACTCGTCGATTTCTTCCTTGAGCAGGCGGATGCGGTGCTGGGCGCGTTCCAGGCGTTTGTCGGTGCGCACGATGCTGACGTAGTTCCACATGAAGCGGCGCAACTCGTCCCAGTTGTGGGCGATCACCACTTCTTCATCGGCATCGGTGACGCGGCTTTCATCCCAGGCCGGCACCTCGTCCACGCGCCAGCTGCCGGCGGCCAGTTCATGCTCGATATCGGCGGCGGCGGCGCGGCCCAGCACCAGGCATTCCAGCAGGGAATTGCTGGCCAGGCGATTGGCGCCGTGCAAGCCGGTATAGGCAGTCTCGCCCACGGCGTACAGGCCCGGCAGGTCAGTGCGGCCGGCCATGTCGGTGACCACGCCGCCACAGGTGTAATGCGCTGCCGGCACCACCGGAATCGGCTGGCGCGTGATATCGATGCCGAATTCCAGGCAACGCGCCTGGATGGTAGGGAAATGCTCGGCGATGAAGGCCGGGCTCTGGTGGCTGATGTCCAGGTCCACATGGTCCAGGCCGCGCTTTTTCATCTCGAAGTCGATGGCGCGTGCTACCACATCGCGCGGCGCCAGTTCGGCGCGCTCATCATGTTCCGGCATGAAGCGCTGTCCGGCTGCTGCACCGGCCGACAGCGGCAGCTTCAGCAGGGCGCCTTCGCCACGCAGCGCCTCGCTGATCAGGAAGGACTTGGCGTAAGGGTGGTACAGGCAGGTCGGGTGGAACTGGATGAATTCCATGTTGGCCACCCGGCAGCCAGCGCGCCAGGCCATGGCAATGCCGTCGCCGGTGGCCGAATCGGGATTGGAGGTGTACAGGTAGACCTTGCCGGCGCCGCCGGTGGCCAGCACGGTGCGGGCCGCGGCAATGGCCAGCACCTTGCCGCTGGCGGTGTCCTGCACATGCACGCCCAGGCAGCGCGGCTCGGCTTTGGCATCGAGCTTGCGGGCGTGGATCAGGTCGATGGCGCAGTGATGTTCCAGCAGGGTGATGTTGGGATGGGCGCGCACGCGCTGCTCCAGCGTCACCTGCACTGCGTGACCGGTGGCGTCGGCGGCGTGGATGATGCGGCGCTGGCTGTGGCCGCCTTCGCGGGTCAGGTGATAGCCCAGTTCGGCGCTGTCGTCGCGGGTGAAGGGCACGCCCTGTTCGATCAGCCATTCGATGGCTTCGCGGCCCTGTTCGACGATGGTGCGGGTGGCGCTCTCATCGCACAGACCAGCGCCGGCTACCAGCGTGTCAGCGATGTGCTGGGCATGGCTGTCGTGGGAATCGAGCACGGCGGCAATCCCGCCTTGCGCCCAGTTGCTGGCGCCGTCCAGCAGTTCGCCCTTGGAGACGACCACCACCTGATACTTCTCGGCCAGATGGAGAGCTACGGAAAGACCGGCCAGACCGCTGCCGAGGATGGCGACATCGCACTTCATGATCGTAAGCAAAGCTGCTGTAGTGGAGGGAGGCGACGATTATAACCAGTCGCGGCCAGGATATTGTTTATATCGTTTTCCCGTCCCGGCGCAGCCGGCCCGGGTAAAAGCAAAACGGGCTCCGATGAAGCATCGGAGCCCGTCAGTACGCCGATGACGTGCAGCCTTATTCCGGGATCACCGGCTTGACCTTGGCCGCAGCCTGCTTGGCGCGGATGCGGGCGGTCTCGACGTTGTCGGCGCTGGCCAGGGCCACGCCCATGCGGCGGCGGGCAAAGGATTCAGGCTTGCCGAACAGGCGGATCTCGGCGCCGGGAATGCGCAGCGCCTCAGCCACGCCATCGAAGGCGATGCCGCGGGCTTCATGCTGGCCATAGATGACAGCCGAAGCGCCGGGTGTGCGCAGCGCCGTGTTGACGGGCAGCCCCAGGATCGCCTTGGCATGCAGTTCGAATTCGCTCTGCACCTGACTGACCATGGTGACCATGCCGGTGTCATGCGGACGCGGGCTGACTTCGGAGAACCAGACCATGTCGCCCTTGACGAACAATTCCACCCCGAACAGGCCCAGGCCGCCGAGGTTTTCAGTGACCTTGCGGGCGATGTCGCGGGCCTTTTCCAGCGCCGCGCCGGGCATGGGGTGCGGTTGCCAGGATTCGACATAGTCGCCCTTGACCTGCACGTGGCCGATGGGATCGCAGAAGCTGGTGACGGTGTCGCCGTTCTCGTTGAGCGAGCGCACCGTCAGCAGGGTGATTTCATAATCGAAGTCGATGAAGCCTTCGACGATCACGCGGCCTGCATCGACGCGGCCGCCGGCGGCAGCGTAGTTCCAGGCGCTCTCGATCTCGTCGGGGCCGTCGATCTTGGATTGGCCCTTGCCGGAGGAGGACATGACCGGCTTGATCACGCAGGGGTAGCCGATCTGGTCGATGGCGGCCTTGAGTTCTTCCAGGCTGTCGGCGAAGCGGTACGGCGAAGTGGCCAGGCCCAGGGTTTCGCCGGCCAGGCGGCGGATGCCTTCGCGGTTCATGGTCAGCCAGGCGGCGCGCGCGGTCGGAATGACGCGGGCGAGGCCGGCTTCTTCCAGCTTGACCAGGGTTTCAGTGGCGATGGCCTCGATCTCGGGCACGATCAGGTCCGGCTTTTCCTGTTCAATCAGGGCGGCCAGGGCAGCGCCGTCGGTCATGTTGATGACGTGGGCGCGATGCGCGACCTGGTGGCCGGGCGCGTTTTCATAGCGGTCAACAGCAATGACCTCAACGCCCAGGCGTTGCAGGGCAATGATGACTTCCTTGCCCAGCTCACCTGAGCCCAGCAGCATGACCTTGGTAGCGGAGGAGGAAAGCGGGGTGCCGAGTCGAGTTGGTTTTTTCATATCGGAGGAGGGAGAGTCAGCGGGGGGCGCTGATGCAGTGCGAGAAATCAATCACGGGCGGACGATACCAAATCTTGCACTGTTTGGACAGTCGCAATGTAGGTAGTTTCAGTCACAAAAATTGGCGAAAATTTGCCTATTTTTCCATGTGGAAAGTTATTGAGGGTTCGGTGTTGGATGTTCTCGAATAACGTCGGTCTTCCTCTTCTTTCTAAGGGTAAATCAGCCCAAAACTCCCGCGATCCTGTGTATTGAGAACCTTGCTGACGAAGATGCAGGAATGAGCGACGCACCGCACATAAATTACGCTAGAAAGGAGAGCTTCAAATGTCTAGAATGAATGCATTGCTATCATCTAGGAGTAGTGCTGTCATGGCCACCCTCACAGTCCGGAACCTCCCCGACGAGGTCCATCGCGCCCTGCGCGTGCGCGCGGCCCAGCATGGCCGCAGCACCGAGGCGGAAATCCGCGAGATTCTCACCCTGGCAGTCAGGCCTGCCGGACAACTGCGCCTGGGAGACGCCCTGGCGGCAATGAGCCGAGAGCTGGGTCTGAGCAATGAAGATGTCGAAGCCCTGCAGCAGACCCGCGAACGTGCGCCAGCCCAACCGATGAGTTTCGAATGATCGTCCTGGATACCAACGTGGTGTCCGAGGCCATGAAGCCTGCCCCGGACGCCGCCGTACAGGCCTGGTTCAATGACCAGGCACCCGACACGCTCTACCTGACCAGCATTACGGTGGCCGAGATCGGCTTCGGCATAGCCTGCCTGTCTGCTGGCCGTCGCCAGGATTTGCTGGCGCGTCGCTTCGAGGGCTTGCTGCGCATGTTCAAGGACCGCATCCTGCCCTTCGATATGGACGCCGCACGCTCGCATGCCGAGCTGGCCGCCATGGCCAGGCGTGCAGGCCGGGGATTTCCCACGCCGGATGGCTACATAGCCGCCATTGCCGCTTCCTGCGGATTCCTCGTGGCGTCGCGCGATGTCACCCCTTATCTGGCCGCAGAGCTGACGGTCATCAATCCCTGGCAAGCCTGATCCAGGCGTGCCAGAGGCTCTCCCTCACGCCAACTCCAGGTCCAGCATCACGCCCGACAAGGACTTGCCATGCGCGTCCAGCGCCAGTGAGCGCGTCACGCCGCCACCCAGCGCCCGTTGCATGACGAAGTTGAGCGCGCCCAGATGTGGCAGCGCATGGCGCACTACTTCACCATGCACCACGCCGGCAAAATGTGCGCGCACCCGTTCAGCGGTCAGTTCACGCTCCAGCAGCGGGTAGTCTTCCTGCCGATAGGCGATCACCGAGATGTTGGAAATGTCGCCCTTGTCCCCGGCGCGCGAATGGGCGATTTCTCTGAGCAACATGTCAGGCCTCCTCGATATGAACGGATGGATGGACCAGGCTGCGCGGCAGCAGCAGCGACAGCACGGCAATGACCTCGCGGGCCGACTTGGTGGCGCCACCGCCACCGGCCGGTCCATTGGTGTAGAGGGTTTCCACTTCATTGCCGATGCGCACGGCTTGCTGCATGCTGGCCGTGCGGCCGCTCACGCGCAAGCGTACCTCGTAGGGTTCCGGCGCGCCAGCCGACATCTGCGGGCCCGCGATGGCGTTCATGCCGATCAGGTCCAGGCGCAACTCATCGGTCTCGACACCGGTCAGCGCCAGCCGTTCGCGCACGATCTCGGCCGCCAGTTGCGCGCGCGCCTGCGCGCCCGGCCCGGCATAGGAAATCTGGCCTTCACCGATGAAGCTGTCGCGGTAACCCAGCGTGGTCTTGAGCGTAGCCGGACGCGCCCGGCCACGCCCGCCGCTCACCGCCACGCGGTCAGGGCCGATCTCGGTGATCTGCACCTGTGAGAAATCGGCGACCACATCGGGCGTGTAATAGGCGCTAGGATCGTGGATCTCGTAGAGCAGTTGTTCCTTGCAGGTCTGCGCCGTGACCTGGCCGCCGGAGCCGGCCACCTTGGTGATGACGGCGCTGCCATCGGCGCTGACTTCGCCGATGGGGAAGCCCAGCCGCGCCAACCCCGCCACATCCTTCTTGCCTGGATCGGCAAAGTAGCCGCCGGTGATCTGGCCGGCGCATTCGAGCAGGTGACCGACCAGCGTGCCCTGGCCGAGCTTGTCCCAGTCATCGGCGGCCCAGCCGAACTCATGCACCAGAGGCGCCAGCACCAGAGCCGGATCGGCCACGCGACCGGTGATGATCACGTCGGCGCCTGCTTGCAAGGCTTCCAAGATAGGGGCCACGCCCAGGTAGGCATTGGCCGAGATGAGGCGCTCGCCCAGCGAGCTCACCGGCTGGCCATTGTCTTCAATGCGGAAGTCGCCTTCCTGCACGGCTTGCAGCACGTCGTCGCCGGTCACGGCGGCTACCTTCAGGTGCGCCAGGCCCAGAGTGCGGGCGATCTCGCGCACGCGCTGCGCCGCTGCCGCGGGGTTGGCCGCGCCCATGTTGGTGATGATGCGGACGCCCTTGTCGGCGCAGGTCTTGAGCACTGCGTGCATGCGTTCGGCCAGCAAGGGATCATAGCCCTTGGTCGGATCGGCCAGGCGCGCCTGCTGCCCGATGGCGATGGTGCGCTCGGCCAGGCATTCGAAGATCAGGTAATCCAGCTCACCCCGTTCGGCCAGTTCGGCGGCCGGCTCGATGCGGTCGCCCGAGTAGCCGGCGCCAGCGCCGATGCGCACCTTGCGTTGCGGATCGTGGGTCATGCGATTCTCCAAAACGTATCTGTGTTCATCTGGTCAAGTTCCTCAGAACAGCGGGAACAGTCCCAGCACCACGCAGGCGATGGTCATCACCAGCGAAGCGCCGAAGAGGAAGGGGATGGTGTATTTCTGGTGATCGGCCAGTTCGATGCCGGCCAGGCCGCACACCAGGAAGGTGGCGGGTGTGAGCGGACTGACCGGGAAGCCCGTGGTCATCTGGCCCAACAGCGCCGCCTGCGCCACCTGGATGGTCGGTACGCCCAGCATGTGGCTCACTTCGGCGATCACCGGCAGCACGCCGAAGTAGAAGGAATCCGGATCGAACAGCAGCGACAGCGGCATCGACAGCACCCCCAGCACCACCGGAATGTGGCTGGCCATCTCCGGCGGCACCAGGCCCACGGCCGTCTTGGCCATGGCCGAGAGCATGCCGGACTTGGTCATGATGCCGGTAAACACACCCGCCGCAAACAGGATGCTGGCCATCAGCAGCGCCGCTTTGGCATGCGCATCGATACGTTCGCGCTGCATGGTCACGTCGCGGTAGTTGATCATCAGCGCCAGCACCACGCCGATCATGAACATCACCACCGGATCGACCTTGCCGCTGATCATCACACCCAGCACGAAGATGGTCAGCACGATGTTGGCCCAGAAGTTCTGCGGACGGCGGATCTTCAGCTGCGCTTCGCTCAGTTCATGCTGCTGCACGAAGTCCACCGTGGCGCCCTTGCCCAGGCCCAGGCGGCGTTCTTCCTTCAGGCCCAGCAGGTAGGAGGCGATGAAGACGAAGGTCAACCCCACCAGTTGCACCGGGATCAGCGGCGTGAAGATGTCTGAGACCGGAATGTGCAAGGCCGCCGAGGCGCGGATCATCGGCCCGGTCCAGGGCAGGAAGTTCACGCCAGCGGCCATCGAGGCCACGCAGGCCAGGATGCGCTTGTCGATGCCCAGGCGGGTGTACAGCGGCAGCATGGCTGGAATGGTGATCAGGAAGGTCACCGCACCCGAGCCATCCAGGTGGATCAGCAGCGCCAGCAGGGCCGTGCCGGGCACGATGCGGGTGGGGCGGCTGCCGACGGTCTTCAGGATACGGCTGATGATGGGGTCCAGCATGCCGGCGTCCGTCACGATGCCGAAGAACAGAATGGCAAAGACGAACATGCCCGCCACCGGTGCAATGGCAGTGACGCCCTGGACGATGAACTTCGAGGTCTGCAAGCCGAAGCCGCCCAGCAGCGCGGCGACGATGGGAATGGCGATCAGCGCCACCAAGGGCGACATCTTCTTGGTGAGGATGGCCGTGAACAAGGATACGATCGTGACAAAGCCGAGCAGGGCTAACATGCGTGTCTCCGTTTTTTTGGTTTGATGTTCTTGTCATCGCATCCATCGCGCCCGCTCATTGTTCTGTAGTGGGGCTGCGGGATGGGATCAGGGCCGAGTGTAGGTGGCGGTCGATTTTGTTGTAAAGTCGCTTTTTTCGATTGATTGATCGACTTTTTCGCATAATCCCAGGCCGCTCGCCCTCATGCAAACCAACATCTCCACGCGTCTGCTGCAAGCCTTCCTGGCCCTGGCCGATTGCCGCCATTTCGGCCATGCAGCGCAGCGCTGCCATGTCTCGCAATCGGCCTTCAGCGCCATGATCCAGAAGATCGAAGCGGCCGCCGGTGCGCGCCTGTTCGAGCGCGACACCCGCAACGTCACGCTCACCCCCGAAGGGGAGTTGTTCGTGCAGGTAGCGCGCCAGCTGGTCTCAGACATCGAAGCGGCATTTTCCGACATGAGCGACTACGTGGCGCGCCGCAAGGGCAGGGTGGCCATTGCGGCCTTGCCCTCGCTGGCAGCGGGCTGGCTGCCGCCGGTGCTGGCCGACTACCGGCAGCGCTATCCGGGCGTGACGGTGGAATTGTTCGACGCCATCTCCGACCAGTGCCTGGACCTGCTGCGCCATGGCAAGGTGGATATCGCCCTGACCGCACCGGGGCCGAACCTGCTGGAGTTCGACACCCGGCCACTGTGCTCGGATCCGTTCTACCTGGTCTGCCGCAAGGACCACAAGCTGGCCAGCAAGCGCCGCATCAAGGTGCCCCAGCTGGCGGGATGCGAGATGATCCACCTGGCCCGCTCCACCAGCGTGCGCCAGCATCTGGACGCGGTGCTGCGTCCCGGGGGCGTGATCCATACCGGGCTGGAAGTGGAACACCTGGCCACGGTCGCGGCCTTGATCGAAAGCGGCCTGGGCGTGAGCGTGGTCCCGGAACTGACACTGTTCCAGTTCCGTCTGCCCAACCTGGTGGCGATCCCGCTGGATGCGCCCGAGTTGAAGCGCCCCCTGTTGATCGTCACACCCAAGGAGCGCAGCCTTTCCGTGGCGGCGCAGGGCTTGCTGGAGCTGGTGGAAGGGAAGGCCAAGGCCGAGACCGAGACCGAAGCGGCCGTGGCAGGAAAACGCCAGGAAAGCGGCAGGAGAGCGTCGTCGCCAAAGACCAAAGAAAAAGCCCCGCGACAAGGCGCGGGGCGAGGTAGAAGCTGATGCTGATCGAGGATCAGTCGTGGATGTTGTTACGCACGGTTTCCTTGACGAACAGCATGCCGATCACGAAGGTAATCATGGCGATCACGATCGGATACCACAGGCCGTAGTAGATGTCGCCCTTGAAGGCCACCAGCGCGAAGGAGGTCGTCGGCAGCAGACCGCCGAACCAGCCATTGCCGATGTGGTAGGGCATGGACATGGAGGTGTAGCGGATGCGGGTCGGGAACATTTCCACCAGGCAGGCAGCGATCGGGCCGTACACCATGGTCACGTAGATCACCAGGATGAACAGCAGCAGCAGGACCATGGGCTTGTTCATCTGTTCCGGATCAGCCTTGCTGGGATAGCCGGCAGCCTTGATGTCATCAGCCAGGTCCTTGGACAGTTGCTTGTCCTTGGCGGCCGCATCTTCCTTGGACAGGCCAGCGGCGTCATAGGAGGTGATGATGCGGTCGCCGATCTTCACGGTCGCCACCGAACCCGGAGCGCCAGCCACGTTCTGGTAGTTCACCGAAGCAGCCGACAGCTTGGCCTTGACGATGTCGCAGGACGAGGTGAACTTCTTGGTGCCGGTCGGGTTGAACTGGAACTGGCAGCTGGCCGGATCAGCGGTGACGATCACCGGCGACTTTTGCAGGGCCGCTTCCAGCGCCGGGTTGGCGAAGTGGGTCAGGCCGCTGAAGATCGGGAAGTAGGTCACGGCGGCGATCAGGCAGCCACCCAGGATGATGGGCTTGCGGCCGATCTTGTCCGACAGCGAACCGAAGAACAGGAAGAAGGGCGTGGCCAGCAGCAGGGCCGCCGCGATCAGGATGTTGGCGGTGGGGCCATCGACCTTGAGCGTCTGGGTCAGGAAGAACAGCGCGTAGAACTGGCCGGTGTACCACACCACGGCTTGACCTGCGGTCAGGCCGACCAGCGCCAGGATGACCAGCTTCAGGTTCTTCCACTGGCCGAAGGCTTCGGTCAGCGGGGCCTTGGAGGTCTTGCCCTCAGCCTTCATCTTCAGGAAGGCCGGGGACTCGTTCATGGACATGCGGATCCACACCGAGATGGCCAAGAGCAGGATGGAGACCAGGAAGGGAATGCGCCAGCCCCAGTCGGCGAAGGCTGCTTCACCCACGGCCGTACGCACGCCCAGGATCACCAGCAGCGACAGGAACAGGCCCATCGTGGCGGTGGTCTGGATCCAGGCGGTGAAGGAGCCGCGACGGCCTTCCGGTGCGTGTTCGGCCACGTAGGTAGCCGCGCCACCGTATTCGCCGCCCAGCGCCAGGCCCTGCAGGATGCGCAGGATGATCAGGATGATCGGGGCGGTGATGCCGATGGAGTTGTAGTTGGGCAGCACACCGACGATGAAGGTCGAGGCGCCCATGATCAGGATGGTGACCAGGAAGGTGTATTTGCGGCCCACCAGATCGCCCAGGCGGCCAAACACCAGCGCACCGAAGGGACGCACGATGAAACCGGCGGCAAAGGCCAGCAGGGCGAAGATGAAGGCGGTGTTGGGATCGGTGCCGGCAAAGAATTGCTTGGCGATGATGGCCGCGAGCGAGCCGTAGAGGTAGAAGTCATACCATTCGAAAACGGTGCCTAGCGACGAGGCGAAGATGACTTTCTTTTCCTCCGGTGTGATGCCGCGCGCAGTCGTGTTGACTGATGCTGTGGTCATGCTGGTCTCCTTGGTTTTAATTGATCTTGCTACTGCACTGGTGCAACAGATGCAACGGGTGCAACAGATGGTCGAATGGGGCGTTATGCAAGAACGCACCGGAGACAGCATCAAGGATCACACCCCGCGCCTCCCCGTCAGACACAAACCGCGATATTGGCTTCGCATTGCTTGCGTAAGGACCCACTTGTCCATGGCGCGAGTGTGCGACGCCAAACTTACGCAGGACTTGCTGCAAACTTACACAAGCTTACAGCCGGGGACGTCCAAACCTGGTTGCGGTGCAACAGGAAAAACGCCCGCCCCGCGCGGTGTTGCGGGATGCGGGCGCTATTGCGATGCAATGAGGCGTCGGGCGGTGAGGCAGACTGCCCGAAGGAACAGCAAAAGATTTTCTGACCGCTGCCGCCACAGCATCGGCCAGTCACCGGAGGAGATGGACTCAGGCCAGTGCGGTCACCGCAACAGGCACGGCGGTCGGGGAGGGCAGTTCAGCACCTTCCAGCAGCGCCTTGACCACCCGTTCCCCCAGTCCCAGCCCCACGCTCATGCCGATGCCGGTATGCATCAGCACTACCGAGGTCTGCGCGTCGATGGCCAGGGCCGAGAAGGGGCCGGGTCCCTTGCTGCCATAGACGCCTTGCCAGCGTTCGATCACTTTCACCCGGGTCGCCAGCGTGTGTTCTACCAGGCCCAGCAGCAGCTCGTCGATTTCTTCGCTGTTGAAGGGCGGCGCATCGGTGCCGTAGTGGTGCGAATCGCCCACGATCAGTTCCTGGTAGGGCGTGGGGCTGACCAGCAGGTGGATGCCATGCTTGTTGAGCAGGGGAGTGTTGGCCTCGATCTCGGCGTGTACCGCGCGCGCCGTCGGCAAGTCCGAAAAAGCGCCATAGTGGGTGCAGGACAGGCCGGTCAGCACCGCATGGGTCAGCGGCAGGGTTTCTTCGCTCTTCAGGCGCAGCATCTGCAGGCGGCACTGCTTCAGGTTCATCGGCTGCAGGCGGTCGGCAAACAGGGTCAGGTAATCGTGGCCCGAGCAGACCACCACGCGCTCGGCGCGGAATTCGCCCGCCGTGGTCGAGAGGCGGCCATCGCCGGCGCCATGCACCAGCGTATTGAAGCGGAAATGCACGCCCTGCGAATGCAGGTAGGCCACCAGCGCCGGCATGGCTTCGCGCGAATACAGTTGCAGGTCTTCGGTGCCATGCAGGACTGAACGGTGGTGGCGGAAGCGGCCATTGTAGAGGGTGTTGAGCTTGTCGCCTTCCAGCAGCGAGGCGCGGTAATCGTACTGGCGTGCTCGCACCATCATGAATTCCTGCAGCACATCATGTTCGGCCTCGCTGCGGGCAAACAGCAGGGTGCCGGCCTCACGGGCGCTGAAGTGGGCGCGTGCGGCCAGGTGCAGCCAGATGGCGCGGCTTTCACGCGCCAGGTCCAGCATGATCCCGGGCGGCTGGCCGGTCACCAGGCCCATGCCGAAATTGCGCACGGATGCGCCCAGTGGCGTGCCAGTGCGTTCGAAGACGGCGACCTTGAGGCCGCGTTTGACGGCGGCGTAGGCGTGGGCCAGGCCCAGGATGCCTGAGCCGACCACGGCCAGGTCGAAGTGCTGTGGATCGTGTTCTGAGAGGGAATTGCTCATGGGAGATGCTCCATCGGAGTCAGTTGCGAGATGTCGTGTGGCTGCTTGTACGGGGACGCTCTGGCGGCGTCCTGCGGTCCTCTCCGTGCGCTGTCGCAGGCTGGGCTGCGACAGCGTTTGGGGCTGTCAGCGCTGTCGCGCCCGGACTACCGTTCGTCCTGAGTAGCGGCAAAGCCGCGTATCGAAGGATCACCGTCGGTGCGCCCCTTCGACAAGCTCAGGACAGGCTTCGATACGGCCCTAATCGGGCCGACTCAGGTCGAACGGTATCAGGGGTATTTTCTGACCGACAGCCTTATTCCGTCTTACTGCTTCTTCTCTGACTTGCTTTCGTAACGCTTGCTCCACTCGGTGAGGATGCGGTCGCGGTTGGTGCTGGCCCAGGTGAAGTCATTCTTGATCAGGCGCTTCTCGTAGTCGGCCGACAGCAGTTCATCCGGCTTGGCCACGCCAGGAATGGCGACCACGGCGAAGTTCTTTTCATACAAGGCCATGGCTTCCTTGCTGGCGGAGAAATCGGCCAGCTTCTTGGCTGCTTCCAGATGCTTGCTGCCCTTGACGATAGCAGTGGCTTCGATGTCCCAGCCCAGGCCTTCGGAGGGCAGGATCACATCGATGGGCGCGCCTTCCTTCTTGGTCTTCACGGCGCGGTACTCAAAGGCGATGCCGATCGGGAACTCACCCGTGGCGGCCTGCTTGCAGGGCTTGGAGCCGGAGTGGGTGTACTGGCCGATGTTCTTGTGCAGGGCGTCCATGTAGGCCCAGCCCTTGTCCTCGCCCATCATCTGCAGCCAGGCCGACACGTCCAGGTAGCCGGTGCCGGAAGAGGCCGGGTTGGGCATGACGATCTTGCCGGCATAGACCGGCTTGGTCAGGTCGGCCCAGGAGGTCGGCTTGGGCAGGCCCTGCTTTTGCGCTTCCACGGTGTTGAAGCAAATGGCCGAGGCCCACACATCCATGCCCACCCAGGCCGGCGGATTGGCGGCGCTGCGGTACTTGGCATCGATGGCCGAGAGGCCTTGCGGGGCGTAGGGCATGAGCATGCCTTCCTTGTCCAGCAGGGCCAGGCTGGTGGCGGCCAGGCCCCAGATCACGTCAGCTTGCGGATTGGCTTTCTCGGCCAGCAGCTTGGCGGTGACGATGCCGGTGGAGTCGCGCACCCACTTGATTTCGATGTCCGGATTGGCCTTGTGGAAGGCGGCCTGGTAGGCCTTGATCTGATCGGCTTCCAGGGCGGTGTAGACGGTCAGCGTGGTGGCCGCGTGGGCTTGGGCCGAGAACAGCATGCCGGCGCCGATCACCGATGCGAACAGGGAAAACAGCTTGGTTTTTTTCATGATGGCCTTCGTCTGTGAATGGCTGGGTTGAAAACGCGTCGAGGACGCAAGGTGGAGAAATCGTCTGCCTGACCGGCCCGCTCAGTGCGCCCGTCCCCGGCGCCAGGCCTGGGCGCGCGCCAGCCAGCGGCGGCCACCCAGATGCATGAGCAACGAGGCTGCCGCCGAGGTCAGCAGGATCAGCGTGGACATGGCCGCGGCCGGGCCGACGTCGCCGGCGTCATCCATGTTCAGTACCGCCACCGAGGCCAGCACCGTATCGGGCCGGTACAGGAAGATCACTGCCGAGACCGTCGTCATCGAGGAGACGAACAGGTAACGGAAGATCTCCAGCAACTGCGGCAGGCACAGCGGCACGGTGACCCGGATGAAGGTCTTCAGCAACGGCACCTTCAGCGACAGCGAGGCGGCCTCGAATTCGGGATCGAGCTGTTTCAGGGCCGTCACTGCGGTGAGCTGCGCGGTGGTGTAGAAGTGCACGACGCAGCACAGCACCAGGAGCGTCATCGTCCCGTAGAGGAAGTTGAAGGGATTGGCCGGATGGTTGAAGAACAGCAGGCTGCCCAGCCCCAGCACCAGTCCCGGCACCGCCATGGGGAGGAAGCACAGCATGCGCAGCAGGGTCGACAGCCAGGCCTGGCCACGGGTCTTTTCCATCAGCCAGGCGCCGCAGAAGATCAACAGGGTGCCCGCCACGCTGGTGCCACAGGCCAGCCTGAGGCTGTTCCAGTAGGCCAGCCAGCCGCCACCATCCATGTTGTCGAAGTCGTAGTGCTGCAGCGTCAACTGCAGGTTGTAGGGCCACAGTTTGACCAGCGATGCTCCCATGGCCACCACGATCATCATCAGGATGGCGCTGGCGATGAGCGCCACCGCCAGGAGGTTGGCGCCATCGCGCCGCCAGTCGGGCTGCGGCACATAGGTTTCGGAGCGGCTGCTCATGCTGGCGCGCTGGCGGCGCTGCAGCCAGGCGTCCAGGGTGAAGGTCAGCAGCGCCGGCACCAGCAGCAACAGGCCAATGAGCGCGCCGCGTCCGAACTGCTGCTGTCCGACCACGGCCTTGTAGGCTTCCACGGCCAGCACACTGTAGGCCCCGCCGGTGATCTTGGGCACGCCGAAGTCGGTGATGGTGAGCGTGAAGACCAGGCATAGCGCGCCAAAGATGCCATAGCGCGTGGCCGGCAGCGTCACCGTAGTGAAGATGCGCCAGCGCGATGCGCCCATGGCCTGGGCGGCGTCATAGAGACGGCCATCGGCCTGCGATAGCGCCGACAGCAGGATCATCAGTGCATGCGGGAAGGTGTAGAACACTTCACCCAGCAAGATGCCCCAGAAGCCATAGATGCTGCCATCCATCCATTCCTTGAACAGTCCCTGGTTGCCGAACAGGTAGATCAGCGCAATGCCCGGCAACAGCGAGGGCGCCAGCAGCGGCAGCAGGCCGATGCCGCGCCACAAACCCTTGCCGGGGATGCAGGTGCGTTGCAGCGCATAGGCGAAGACGTAGGCCAGCGGCACCGTGACCACCGCCGTCATGGCCGACACCCAGAGGCTGCGGCCCAGCATCGGCAGGAAGTTGATGTTGGCAAACAGCTGTGCGAAGGGGCGCGACCCGGCCCACTCGCCAGCGGGCGTGAGCACCGCCTGCGCCAGGATGAACAGCAGGGGACCGACCAGTCCCAGCGCCAGCAGCATCAGCAGCAGCCATTTGAGCAGGGCCGGCAGCCATTGGCTGCGATCCGGCACGGACGCGGGCCGGGTGGAGGTGCTGGTTTCAGCACTGAGGGTGGGCAGGGGCGCAGACACGGTAGCAGGCATGGTCATCTCGGCGCGCATCAGGCAAACACTTGCAGGCTCTGGCGCGGCAGCGTCACCCACAGCCCGTCCTGGGTGTCCAGGCTGGCCACACGTTCGTGCGCCTGGCTGCTGACATCGGCCAGCAGGGTCTGGCCCGGCAGGGCGTCGGCGGCCAGCGCCAGGCGGTAGCGGTCGCCCAGGTAGATGCGGTCCACCACCCGCGCCAGGAAGCGGTTGGCGCAGCTCTCGTCGGAAAACAGTTGCACTGCCTCGGGCCGGCAGAACAGGCGGCCGCTGGCGCGGTCGCTCTCGTCGGGCTGGATTTCCAGATGCAGGCCACCCACCGCCACCTGCGAGCCGGACAGCCGGGTGAAGGGCAGCCAGTTGGCCTGGCCGATGAAGTCGGCCACGAAGGGCGTGGCCGGGCGGCGATAGATCTGCTCGGGCGTGCCGAACTGTTCGATGCGACCATGCTGCATGACGGCGATGCGGTCTGCCATCACCATGGCTTCTTCCTGGTCGTGGGTCACCATCAGGGTGGTGATGCGGAATTGCTTTTGCAGCCGGCGGATTTCCAGCTGCAGATGCTCGCGTACCTGTGCATCCAGCGCCGAGAGCGGTTCGTCCAGCAGCAACAGGGAAGGCGAGGGCGCCAGCGCCCGGGCCAGCGCCACGCGCTGCTGCTGGCCGCCGGACAACTGGCCGGGGTATTTGTCCTGGCTGCCGTCCAGGCCCACCATCGAGAGCATCTCAGTGACCCGCTCGCGCTTTTGCTGGCGGCTCATGCGGCCCAAGCCATAGGCCACATTGTCCGCCACGCTCAGGTTGGGAAACAGCGCATAGGACTGGAACAGGATGCCGTAGTCGCGCGCCTGCGGCGGCAGTTGCGAAATGTCGCGGCCATCGGCATGCAGGCGGCCGCTGTCCTGGCGTTCCAGCCCGGCAATGGTGCGCAGCAGGGTGGTCTTGCCGCAGCCGGAAGGGCCCAGCAGGCAGACCATCTCGCCACGGCGCACTTCCAGCGACACGCGGTCCAGCGCCGTGAAGCTCCCGAAGCGCTTTTCCACCTCGCGTACCGACAGGAACACGGCGGCATCCTCCTCCGTGGCGGCAGTCATGAACGGAGCGGCGGTGGGAGTGTGCATCATCGTGGCGTGTGTCCGGCTAGGTCGCGTATTGCCCGAAGGCAGCGCCCATGCGTGTTTGCGGGGCGTGCCTGGGTTCGGAAAGCAAGCGGATGGTACGGACCTAATATGACTGCTGGATGACACCCCCTGCTGTGATAGCGGCCCGGTATCCGTGCTATAGCTTGAAGTTATGGATGAGCCGGAATGCTCCCGCGCCAGGGGAATCCTGGTCCTCTGATATGGTCATAAAAGGACGTTGACGAGGCCTTCCTGGTGAAGGAATATCATTCACCTATTTAGGAGTTCATATGACCAGATTTAGCGGATTGGGCAGATCCAAAGGGGCCAGGCGGCTGCTGGCCTCCGGGATTGGCGTGGCGGCGCTGCTGGCAGCCTGTTCTTCACCGGAAAGCAGCAAGGAGGACCGCGACGCCCTGGCGCGGCAGCTGATCGAGCAGAAAAAGACCACCTCCGACGGCACCTCCACCGCCACCACCGTGGATGGCTACAAGGTCGACCTGGCCAAGCGCATCTCCCAGGTCAATTTCACCAGCGTCTATGTGGAGCGGCCCCAGGCCTTGCTGCGCTCGGTCATCGTCATCAAGTATGTGGTCGATGCCGACGGCAACCTGGTCACCAGCGAGATCCTGCGCAGCAACCGCGACAGGCACGCTGAAGCCAGCGCCATGGGCAGCCTGAAATCGGCGGCGCCTTTCCCCAAGCCGCCAGCGGCGCTGCTCAAGCACAACCGCATCGAATTGTCGGAAAGTTGGCTTTTCAATAACGACGGACGCTTCCAGCTGCGCAGCGTGGCCCTGGCGCAGATGGGCGAGTAAGCTCTTGTCAAGGTGTTCTGCGGCATTGGCATGTGTATAATGTCGCGCGTGCACGACGGTATGCGTTGTGCGTCCCAGGTCCAAGGGACCTGCGCCGGAACCAGGCGAACGCGAGTTCGCCTTTTTTATTATCCGCGGACGCCGCCATGGCAGCCCTTGTCCATCTTCATTGACCAGATCGTTTATTGATTGGCTATACATGTTTGATTTCATTCGTACCCACCAGCGCCTGATGCAGTTCCTGCTGCTGCTGTTCATCTTCCCGTCGTTCGCCTTTTTCGGCCTGGAAGGCTACAGCCGACTGACCGACGACAACGGCGTGGCCAAGGTGGCCGGTCAGACCATCACCAAGGAAGAATGGGACGCAGCCCACCGTCAGCAGCTCGAACGCATGCGCCAGGTGTACGGCAACCAGTTCGACAGCAAGATCTTCGACAGTCCCCAGGCGCGCCGCGCCATCCTGGACAACCTGATCGCCCAGCGCGCCCTGGGTGCGGAAGTGGTGGCCAGCAAGCTGGTGGTGCCAGACCAGGTGCTGCAACAGAGCATCCTGCAGATTCCCGGCCTGACCAAGGCCGACGGCAAGTTCGACAACGAGCAGTACCGCGTGCTGCTGGCGGCCCAGGGCATGACGCCCAAGTCCTATGAAGCCGGCCTGCGCCGCGAGATGGCCGTGCAGCAATTGAACGCCGCCATCCAGACCACCGCCTTTGCGCCCAAGACCGTGGCCGAGAACCTGTCGGCCCTGAACGACCAGGAACGCACGGTGCAGATGCTCAACTTCAAGCCCGACAGCTACGCGTCCCAGGTCAAGCTGAGCGATGAGATGCTCAAGGACTACTACGACAAGAACAGCGCCCGCTTCGAGACCCCGGAGCAGGCCGACATCGAGTACGTGGTGCTGGACGCCGCCGCCGTGGCCGCCCAGGCGGCGGTGACCGATGACGACATCAAGGCCTACTACGAGCAGAACAAGAAGCTCTACGCCACCGAAGAGCAGCGTCGCGCCAGCCACATCCTGATCGCCGTGAAGAAGGATGCGTCCGCGGCCGACCAGGCTGCCGCCAAGAGCAAGGCCGAAGGCCTGGTGGCGCAGTTGCGCAAGAATCCTGGCGAATTCGCCAAGCTGGCCAAGGCCAATTCGCAAGACCCCGGCTCGGCCGAGAATGGCGGCGACCTCGGTTACTTCGGCAAGGGCGCCATGGTCAAGCCCTTCGAAGACGCGGCCTTCAGCCTGAAGCAGGGCGAGATCAGCGATCCGGTGCAGTCCGACTTCGGCTACCACATCATCGAAGTGACCGGCATCAAGCCGGCGGCGGTCAAGCCGCTGGAGTCGGTCAAGGCCGAGATCGGCAGCGAGATCAAGAAGCAGATCGCCGCCAAGAAGTATTCCGAGATGGCTGACCAGTTCAACAACCTGGTCTATGAAAACGGCGACAGCCTCAAGGCCGTTTCCGACAAGCTCAAGCTGAAGATCCAGACCGCCACCGGCGTGACCCGCACGCCCAACCCGGCGGCTGGCCCGCTGCCTTACAACAACGCCAAGTTCCTGACCGCGCTCTTCACCGATGACGTGATCAAGGCCAAGCACAACACCGAAGCCGTGCAGACCGCACCCAACACCCTCGTGGCAGGCCGCGTCACCAGCTACAAGCCGGTGACCAAGCGCCCGTTCGACGAGGTCAAGGCCGACGTGCAGAAGGCTGTGCTGGCGCAGCAAGAGCAACTGCTGGCCGTCAAGGCGGGCCAGGAACGCCTGGCGCAGTTGCAGGCCAAGGATGACGCCGCCGGCTTCAGCGAGGCCAAGGTGGTCTCGCGCGTGAAGGCCGATGGCTGGACCCAGGAAGCCTTCAATGCCGTCATGAAGGCCGATACCGCCAAGCTGCCCGCCTATGTCGGCGCCGAGACCCCGGGCATGGGCTACCAGATCTACCGCATCAGCAAGGTGGAACAGCCCAAGACCGTCGATGCCGCCCGCCGCCAGGCCGAACGCGAGCAGATCGCCAGCGCCTTGTCGCAGCAGGAAGCCCTGTCCTATCTGGACTACCTGCGCGAGAAGGCCAAGACCAAGCTGCTCAAGGGTGCGGCAGCCGTCAGCGCCGACGATGCCGCCAAGTAAGCCGCGATGCGTGCGGCAGGATGGCGCAATCGCGCACCGCAATCGTGAATCGGTGCGCGACTGCGCCCCATGCCGGCGCATCGTCGGCATGAGCGCCACAAATTGCTAAAAAATTTCCTCAGGCCGCTTTTCCAGCGGCCTTTTTTGTTTCATCATGGAACCCGGCGCTGCATTCAGGCGGGATGCACAAGGGGCCGGCAGTGGGGAATCCGCTTCACTTCTTCCAGTTGTTCATTGATGCCGGGCCACTGTTGCAGGCGGTGAGAACATTCACTGTTTCCTGATCCGAGATGAAATTCCCTGTCATCCGCATGAAGGTGTGCGCCGTTCCGGAAAGGGAGGGCTGCAGCAGCGTTGTCGTCGACGGCACAGAGCAGTCCGATCCGGAAGGCGTTGCCCGGCCAGGTGGCCTGCCGACGCTGCGTGCCGTGTTGCCCTGACTATCAACCACGTTTTTATGCCTGCCCCAGTTCTCATCATCCAGACCGGCGATGCCAATCCCACCCTCAAGGACAGTTATGGCGGCTATGCGCAGCAGATCGGCTGCGCGGCCGGGTTGTGCCAGAGCGAACTGCAGGTCGTGACCGTCTACGAGGGCCAGCGCCCATCCTGCCCGCGCAGCTACCGGGCGGTCTTCATCACCGGGTCGCCGGCCATGGTGACCGACAAGGAAGACTGGAGCGAACGCACCGCCGAATGGCTGCGCGAAGCGGCCGAGCTGGATACGCCGATGTTCGGCATCTGCTACGGCCACCAGCTGCTCACCCACGCCTTCGGCGGCGAAGTCGGCTACAACCCGGCAGGACGGGCCGCCGGCACCATGCACGTCAAGACCCTGGAATGCTGCCGCGAGGATGAACTGCTGGGCGTGCTGCCCCCCGAGTTCCCGGCCCACATGCTGCACATGCAGTCGGTCTTGCGCCCGCCGCCGGACGCCATCGTCATGGCGCGCTCGCCGATGGACCCGCACCATGTGATCAAGCACAAGCACAACGTCTATTCGACCCAGTTCCACCCGGAATTCTCGCCCGAATTCGTGCGCGCCCACCTGCATTACTACGCCGACATCTATCGCGGCTGCGGCATCGATGCCCAGGCGCTGTGCGAGAAGGTCAGCGACACGCCCCAGTCCACCGGACTGCTGCGGCGTTTCCTGGCCTTGCATGCGCGTCACTGAAGGCGCTCTCCCATGACCAACAGCCCTCGTCGCCAGACCTGGCGCACGGGGGCTGTCTGTTATTGGTATTGGTTCTTGCTGGTATGGGCGAGGACTTACTTCAGGCCCAGCAGCGGCTTCAGCGCCGGCCAGACATTGTCCAGCAGGCGTGGCTGGGCCTGTTCATTGGGATGGATGCGGTCGGCCTGGAACAGCGACAAGTCCGCCGCGATGCCTTCCATGAAGAAGGGTACCAGCGCCACCTTGTTGCTCTTGGCCAGATCCTGGTACATGGCGCTGAAGCGGCGCGTGTAGTCCGGCCCGTAGTTGGGCGGGATCTGCATGCCTACCAGCAGCACCTTGGCCTGCTGCTGTCGCGCCAGGGTGATCATGGCCTGCAGGTTGTCCTGGCTGGTCTTCAGCGGCAGGCCGCGCAGGGCGTCGTTGCTGCCCAGTTCGATCACCAGCACGTCGGGCTTGTGCTGACTCATCAGGGCCGGCAAGCGGTTCTTGCCGCCGATGGTGGTGTCGCCGCTGATGCTGGCGTTGACCACGGTGGTGGCCAGCTTGTGTTGCTGCAAGCGTTGCTGCAGCAGCGCAGTCCAACCCGTGCCGCGCTCCAGGCCATACTCGGCCGAGAGGCTGTCACCGAGCACGAGCAGGGTTTTTGGGGCAGAATAAGCGCTCGTCGCCGCCAGCACCAGGGCGACGCCCGCCAGCAGCCGCCACAGCCACATCGCCACAGTATGGCGCACTGCACCCGTTGCTGACCCTCTTGCCCGATTGCCCTGCATGCCTGTTTCCGCTACCGCTGTTGCCGCCGCCATTCCAGCCATTGAAGTCCTTCAGTTGTCCAAACACGTTGCCGATGCATCGGCCCCAGCGGGCCGTCTGACCATCCTCGATGGCATCGATTTTACCGTGGCCGCTGGCACCACGCTGGCCATCGTCGGCGCGTCCGGTTCCGGCAAATCGACGCTGCTGGGTCTGCTGGCAGGACTGGATACGCCCAGCGAAGGTTCCGTGCGGCTTGATGGGGAAGATATCTATGCGCTTGACGAGGATGGCCGCGCGCTGCTGCGCAAGCGCAAGCTGGGTTTCGTCTTCCAGTCCTTCCAGTTGCTGGGGCATCTGAATGCGCTGGAAAACGTCATGCTGCCGCTGGAGCTGCGCGGCGACGCCCGCGCCCGTGAGAAGGCCACGGAGATGCTGGGCCGGGTCGGCCTGGGCAGCCGTCTGAAGCATTCCCCCAAATACCTTTCCGGCGGCGAGCAGCAGCGCGTGGCGCTGGCGCGCGCCTTCGTCACCGAACCGCCGCTGCTGCTGGCCGACGAGCCGACCGGCAGCCTGGACGCCGCCACCGGCGAGGCGGTCATCGAGCTGATGTTTGAACTGAACCGCGAGCGCGGCTCCACCCTGGTGCTGGTCACCCACGACAATGCCATGGCGGCGCGCTGCCAGCGCACCATCACCATCGCCGCTGGCCGGCTGGCCTAGCTGGCCAGCGCCGGGCTCAGACCGATTCCATCGGATCGGCCGGCGGCAGCGGGTGAGCGCGCTTGTGCTCGATGTAGGCAATGCCGATGCCGCTGGCGCAGATGATGGCGATGCCCAGCACCGTGACGCGGTCGGGGAATTGCCCGAACACCAGCCAGCCCATGCCGCAGGCCGAGATGATCTGGGCATAGAAGAAGGGCGTCAGCACCGAGGCTTCGGCGTGCCGGTAGGCGCTGTTCTGCAGGAAGTGGCCGATGGTGCTGGTGATGCCGGTGGAGACCAGGATCGCCAGTTCCACCATCGTCGGGGTATGGCTGGTCCAGAAGAAGGGCACCAGGAGCGTAGAGACGACGCTACCCACCAGGGCGCCGTAGAACAGCGTCACCATGGGATTGTCGGCCTGGCTGGCCTTGCGGTTGAGGATGGAGAGCAGGGCCTGGGTCAAGGCCGAGATCAGCCCGAGCGCCACGCCGTAGGGCGGGATGTCGCCACTCGGACGGATCACGATGAGCATGCCCGTAAAACCCACCAGCACGGCGATCCAGCGTGACAGATAGCTGCGCTCGCCCAGCAGCCAGGGCGAGATCGCCAGCACGATCAGCGGCGCGCAGAAATTCATGGCCGTGCCCTCGGCCAGCGGCACGATCTTCAACACCGAAAAGAAAATCAGCGTCGAGCCCAGCAGCAAGGCGCCGCGCCCCAGTTGCAGCCCGAGCCGGTTCGACTGCAGGATGCTGCGTCCATGGCGGCGCCGGTACAGCGGCGCCAGGGTGGCGGCCATGAAGAACAGGTTGATGGTGTAGCGCATCCAGGCAATCATGACCACGTGATAACCGGCCAGGGCCAGCAGCTTGCCGGCGGTATCCAGCAGCGACAGGGTCCAGAGCCCCGAGATCAGGAACAGGATGCCCAGCTTATGGGTGCGGGCGATGGGCAGTTGCGACAGGACGGCGCTGGACATGGTCTCGGATGATCTGGTTGAACACGGCGCGAATGGCCGGGATGAATTCGCTGGCGGTCAGGCCTACCGGGCCCAGGCCGCTGGCCACCAGCTGGTCGGCCGCAGCCCCGTGTATCCAGGTAGCGGCCAGGGCGGCGGCGCGGGCCGGCCAGCCTTGCGCCAGCAACGCCCCGCATAGCCCGGAGAGCACATCGCCGGTACCGGCGGTGGACAGGGCAGGGTTGCCGCTGGGATTGATGGCGATCTCGCCATCGGGGAAGGCGATGACCGTTCCCGCGCCCTTGAGCACGGTGATGGCGTTGAACTGCCGAGCCAGCTGGCGCGCTGCGTGCGGGCGGTCCTGCTGGACTTGCTGGGTGGTGCTGTCGAGCAGCCGCGCCGCTTCCAGGGGATGCGGGGTGATGATGGTCTTGGCCGCCGCGCCAGCCTGGCTGCGCCGGTGCAGCTTGTGCTGCAGGGCGGGTTCGGCCGAGATCAGGTTCAGGGCGTCGGCATCGACCACGATCTCGGCTTCGCTGTCCAGGGCGCGCGCCAGGATGTCATGCGCATGGCGCGAGGTGCCCATGCCGGGGCCGACCACCAGCGCCGCGCTGGCGGCGAATTCGACCCGGTCGGCCAGCCGGAACATCAGTTCGGGGTGCTTGTCGTCATAGGCCAGGCCATCGTCGACAAAGGCCACATAGACGCGTCCGGCCCCGCCGAAGGCCGCCGTACGGGCCGCCAGCACCGGCGCGCCGGCCATGCCGCGCGCCCCGCCCACCACGATGACGTCGCCATAGCTGCCCTTGTGGCTGTTGTTGGCGCGTGGCTTGAGGGCCGTGGCAAAGCTCTGCGGCCCATTGAGGAAAGCCCGCGTGGGCAAGAAACGCTCGGCGGCGATCTCCAGCGTATCGACCACGATCTGGCCGCTGTGGTCGCTGCCATCGCAGGTGTGCAGGCCAGGCTTGTCGCCGATGAAAGTGAGGGTATGGGTGGCCTGCACGGCCGCGCCGTCACGCCCGCCGACGATGCTGCCGGTATCGGCATCCAGGCCGCTGGGGACATCGATGGACAGCACCGGGCAGCGCAGGCTGTTGATGTAGTCGATGATCAGGCGCAGGCGCGGGCCGGGCGGACGGGCCAGGCCGATGCCGAACAGGCCGTCGATGACCAGGGCCCAGGCCTGCTGGCGCAGCAGGGCGTCGCCGTGGTCTTCGATGAACTGGATCTCGGCTTCACGCGCGCGCGCCAGGGCGCGGCGCGCATCGGGCGGCTGGCGGCTTTCGTCGGCATGCAACTGGACGGTGACTTCGATGCCGGCTTCTTCCAGCAGGCAGGCCGCTTCCAGGGCATCGCCGCCATTGTTGCCGGGGCCTGCCAGCACCAGCACCGAGGGCGAGGAGGCCGTGCTGGAGCACAGCATCTGCTGCGCCAGCTCGGCAATGGCCGCGCCGGCGCGCTGCATGAGCGTGTAGGGCGGCAGGGCCGCCAAGGCCTCTTGTTCGATGCGGCGGATCTCGGCAACGGTATGGAGCGCGCTCATGATCGTGATCGCTGATGCGTTAGTGTTGCGTGGATGAAGTGAAGCTCAGGCGGGGCAGTGCGTACGCAAGAGCCGTAATTTTAAGTGAAATAGGCCATCTACGCAGGCCCGGTCCGCATGAAAATCAGGCCGCCGCCATGGAGCCGGGCCTCAGCCCAGGACGTCGCGCGGCAGCAGCCCGGCGGTGGCGATCTCGGTCTCTTCGCCGGCCATCATGTCGCTCAGCAGGCGCGCCGATCCTACGCTGGCGGCCCAGCCGGTGACGCCATGGCCGACGTTGACGAAGATGTTGCCCTGGCGCGTCGGGCCCACGACGGGCAGGCCGGTGGGCATCATGGCGATGCTGTTGCTCCAGAAGTGGGCCTGGTTGTAGTTGGCCGCGTTGGGGTAGTAGTCGCCGGCGATCTTGAGCAGGTTGCGCAAGGCCTTCGGCGGCAGGGTCTGCGAAGCCGGCACGAAGCCCAGCAGGCCGCTGATGCGGATGCGGCTGCCCAGGCGCGTCATGGCGACCTTGTAGCTGTCGTCGTAGAGCGCCATGGTGGGGGCGTCGTCGGGATTCTTGACCGGCACCAGGGCCGAGTAGCTCTGCAAGGCGCGCAGCGGCAGGCTGGTATCGAGCGGCTGCAACAGCGCGGCGCTGGCCATGCCGGCGGCCACCACGACGGCGTCCATGGTCAGGTGCGAGGCCAGGTGGGGCGACTGCACCTCCAGCGTGACGCGGCCGCCGAATTCGCTGCGGATGCTGCTCACGGTCGAGTTGAAATGGAAACTGACCCCCAATGCCTGCGCGGCATTGCGCATCTGCTTGGCAAACAGCACGCTGTTGCCGGCAATGTCATCGGGGTAGTAGAGCGCGCCAGCCAGCGCCGCTTCGGAAGAGAAGGCCGGCTCCAGGGCGCGAATCCCCGCCGCATCCAGCGTCAGCTGTTTGTACTCGCATTGGCTGGCGGCTTCCTGCAGGGCGGGCAGGCGCGCCGCCTCGGCGCTCTGCCGGAACAGGTGGAACACGCCGGCGCTGTTCTCGTGTTCCATGTTGTAGTGGGCCTGCAGTTGCTGGGTCAGATCCTGGCCATAGGCGGACAGGCGCGAGAGGATCAGCTTGTGTTGGGCAAAATGATGTTGCTGGGCAGCGCGCGTAGCGCGCATCCAGCGGCGGCGGCCGAAGTCGGCGCCGGAGGCCAGCAGCACACGGGGCTCGTCCTGGAAGCGGCAGGCAAAGGTCGCCAGCGCGCCTGGCAGGGTCAGCGGCATGGCCGTACCTGGGGCCAGCAGCCCGGAGTCGCCGAAGGTGGCTTCCTCGGCCACATGCGCGCGGCGCTCGATCACCGCTACTTCATAGCCCTTGGTGGCCAGGAAGTAGGCGCTGCAAATCCCTGAAAGTCCCCCGCCGATGACGGCGATCTGTCGATGTGTGCTGTTCACTCTGTTCGTCTTGGAAGCGGCGCGGCCGCTGTGGTCATGGTCATCGCTGCCCCACAAGGCTGGCTGCCGCAGCGCCAGCCGGGTTTTTCGATGCGGGCCGAATGATACCGCGAAATTCTGTTGTCGTTGCGCTATTGCCGCAGCAGCGCCGCCGGGCTTGCCGTGCAGGCTGCCTGCCTAAATTGACGTCTAGGAGTGACAACGTCTGGCGCAGCGTCCCCGATGACAGCCCCTTTGGGTGGGGCCGCCGGCGGCAGCGCGGAAAGCTCGCTTTGGGCGGGACGTCGGGGCGGGACCACGGTATAATGCGCGCTTTGCCAGCTGACGCGCGCACGATCCATCATTCCGACGACCCCCGGCCTGCACGGTTTTTCCCTTGTGCAATGCGCCATGACGGGTTGGCCGGTGCCGGTGGACCGATCCCTGCTGCGCTGCTGCGACGGTTTTCCCGATTCAAGCTAACTGCCTCGACTCCGCCATGCTGATCCTGCCGGGCTCCAATGCCCTTTCCGCTTTCCGTACCCAACGTCTCCTGACCCAATTGCAAGCTGTGGACGCCGCCATCACCGGCGTGTCCGGCCGCTACCTGCATTTCGTCGATGCCGCCCAGGCCCTGACCCAGGAGGACGAGGCGCGCCTGAATGGCCTCTTGACTTACGGTGACCCCTTCAATGGCAGCGACGACGGCGAGACCTTCGTCGTCATCCCGCGCCTGGGCACCATTTCGCCCTGGGCCAGCAAGGCCACCGACATCGTGCGCAACTGCGGCATGGCGCACATCCATCGCGTCGAACGCGGCATCATCTTCCGCGTGCAGGTCAAGACGGGCCTCCTGGGCGGCGCCAAGAAGCTCAATGAAGCCAGCCTCCCCGGCGTGGCTGCACTGTTGCATGACCGCATGACCGAAACCGTGCTGCGCGATCCCCAGCAAGCCTCGGCCCTGTTCTCCGAACTGCAGGCCAAGCCGCTGGAGTCCGTGGACGTGCTCGGCGGCAGCCGCGCCGCGCTGGAACGCGCCAACACCGAGCTGGGCCTGGCCCTGTCGGATGACGAGATCGATTATCTGGTGGAAGCCTTCACCAAGGCCCAGCGCAACCCCACCGACGTCGAACTGATGATGTTCGCCCAGGCCAACAGCGAACACTGCCGCCACAAGATCTTCAACGCCGACTGGACCATCGATGGCCAGAAGCAGGACAAGTCGCTGTTCGGCATGATCAAGAACACCCACCAGCTCGCCCCCAAGGGCACCGTGGTGGCCTATTCGGACAACTCCTCCATCATCGAAGGCGCTACCGTCTCGCGCTTTTACCAGCGCGGCGCCATCAAGGGCAACGTGTATGAAGCCTCGGAAGAGCTGACCCACATCCTGATGAAGGTGGAGACGCACAACCACCCGACCGCCATTTCCCCGTTCCCGGGCGCTTCCACCGGCGCCGGCGGCGAGATCCGCGACGAAGGTGCGACCGGCCGCGGCTCCAAGCCCAAGGCCGGCCTGACCGGCTTTACCGTCTCCAACCTGATGGTCACCCACGCCGTGCAACCTTGGGAAAACGCCCGCGACGTGGCCCAGCCGGTCGCCGAGCGCGACGCCCACGCCCAGGGCGGCATCTACGGCAAGCCCGAGCGCATCGCGTCGCCGCTGCAGATCATGATCGACGGCCCCCTGGGTGGCGCCGCCTTCAACAATGAATTCGGCCGTCCCAACCTGGGCGGTTACTTCCGTACCTACGAGCAGAACGTGGGCGGGCAGGTCATGGGCTATCACAAGCCCATCATGATCGCTGGCGGCATGGGCAACATCTCGGCCAAGCACACCAAGAAGAACGACCTGCCGGTCGGTAGCCTCTTGATCCAGCTGGGCGGCCCCGGCATGCGCATCGGCATGGGCGGCGGCGCGGCCTCGTCGATGGCCACCGGCGTGAACGCGGCCGACCTGGACTTCGATTCGGTGCAGCGTGGCAACCCGGAAATGGAACGCCGCGCCCAGGAAGTCATCAACGCCTGCTGGGCGCTGGGTGACGACAACCCCATCCAGTCCATCCACGACGTGGGTGCGGGCGGCCTGTCCAACGCCTTCCCGGAAATCACCAACGACGCCAAGCGCGGCGCCATCTTCGATCTGCGTAAAGTGCCCCTGGAAGAAAGCGGCCTGGCCCCGCGCGAGATCTGGAGCAATGAATCCCAGGAACGCTATGTGCTGGCCATCCTGCCGGAACACCTGGAGCTGTTCAAATACCTGTGCGAGCGCGAGCGCGCGCCCTTCGCCGTGGTCGGTACCGCCACCGAAGAACGCCAGTTGAAGGTGATCGACCCCGAACACAACAACAGCCCGGTGGACATGCCCATGGACGTGCTGCTGGGCAAGCCGCCCAAGATGCACCGCGATGTGACCCATGTCGAGAAGCAGTTGCCCCCGGTTGACCTGACCGGCATGGACCTGGTGGAGGTGGCCCAGCGCGTGTTGCGTCTGCCGGCCGTGGCCGACAAGTCCTTCCTGATCACCATCGGCGACCGTAGCGTGGGCGCCATGACCGTGCGCGACCAGATGGTCGGTCCCTGGCAGGTGCCGGTGGCCGATGTGGCCGTGACCGCCATGGGCCTGGAAGGCTATCGCGGCGAAGCCATGGCCATGGGCGAGCGTACCCCGCTGGCCGTGATCGACGCCCCGGCTTCGGGCCGCATGGCTGTCGGTGAAGCCATCACCAACATCGCCGCCGCACCGATCGCCGAGATCGGCGACATCAAGCTCTCGGCCAACTGGATGGCGGCGTGCGGCCAGCCCGGCCAGGACGCCGCGCTGTTCGATACCGTCAAGGCCGTGGGCATGGAACTGTGCCCGGCGCTGGGCGTGTCCATCCCGGTGGGCAAGGATTCGCTGTCCATGCGCAGCACCTGGAGCGATGAAGAGGGCGCCAAGTCGGTGACCTCGCCGGTGTCGCTGATCGTTTCCGGCTTTGCGCCAGTGACCGACGTGCGCCGCGTGCTGACCCCGCAACTGCGCAAGGACAAGGGCGAGACCGTCCTGATCCTGATCGACCTGGGCCGTGGCAAGAACCGCATAGGCGCTTCGGCGCTCACGCAGGTGATGCAGCAGATCGGCAACGAGACCCCGGACGTGGATAGCGCTGACGACCTGAAGGCCTTCTTCAACGCTATCCAGCAACTGAACACCGAAGACCGTCTGCTGGCCTACCACGACCGTTCCGACGGTGGCCTGTATGCGACCCTGGCCGAAATGGCCTTTGCCGGCCATACCGGCATCTCGGTCAACCTCGACATCCTCACCATGGAAGGCGAGCACGCCGCCGACTGGGGCGATTCCAAGAACTGGACCACGCAAGTGGCCGAGCGCCGCAACGAACTGACCCTGCGCGCGCTGTTCAGCGAAGAGCTGGGCGCCGTGATCCAGGTCCCGGCCGAGCAGAAGTCGGACGTCATGAACGTGCTGCGCAGCTACAACCTGGGCGCGTGCAGTCACATCATCGGCAAGCCCAATGACCGCGACGTGATCGAATTCATGCGCGACGCCAAGAACATCTACAGCCAGCCGCGCGCCGAGCTGCATCGTGTCTGGAGCGAAACCAGCTGGCGCATCGCCCGCCTGCGCGACAACCCGGCCTGCGCCGATGCCGAATACGATCGCCTGCTGGACGCGACCGATCCCGGCATGACGCCCAAGCTGAGCTTCGACCCGCAGGAAGACATCGCCGCGCCTTACCTGTCGCTGGGCGCAGCGGCCCGTCCCAAGGTGGCGATCCTGCGCGAGCAGGGCGTCAATTCGCACATCGAGACCGCCTATGCCATGCACAAGGCCGGCTTCACCGCGGTGGACGTGCACATGAGCGACCTCATCGCCAATCGCGCCAAGCTGGACGACTTCAAGGGCTTCATCGCCGTGGGCGGCTTCTCCTACGGTGACGTGCTGGGCGCGGGCGAAGGCTGGGCCAAGACGATCCTGTTCAATGCGCAACTGGCCGAGCAGTTCTCGCGCTTCTTCCAGCGCCAGGACACCTTCTCGCTGGGTATCTGCAATGGTTGCCAGATGATGAGCAACCTGAAGTCCATGATCCCCGGCGCCGAAGCCTGGCCCAAGTTCACCCGTAACAAGTCCGAGCAGTTCGAGGCGCGTTTCGTGATGGTGGAAGTGGCCGATTCGCCGTCCATCTTCATGCAGGGCATGGCCGGCACGCAGGCGCCGATCGCTACCGCCCACGGTGAAGGTTTCGCCGACTTCTCGCAGACTGGTGATATCGACAAGGCCATCGTCGCCATGCGTTACGTCGATCATCGTGGCGCGGCCACCGAAGCCTATCCGTTCAACCCGAACGGCTCGCCGCAAGGTATCACCTCGGTGACCACGCCGGACGGCCGCTTCACGGTCCTGATGCCGCACGCCGAGCGCGTGTTCCGCACCGTGACGCAGTCCTGGCATCCCGAGTCCTGGGGCGAGGATTCGCCGTGGATGCGCATGTTCCGTAATGCCCGCAAGTGGGTGGGTTGATCCTGCGCCGGTAGCTTGCGTGGTGCGATGCTTGCCCGGTTCGCCGGGCGATCATCGCGGCAAACATTCATGCATTCATGCGAAAAAAAACGCAGTTCCGAATAGGAACTGCGTTTTTTGTTTCTGAATGCCTTAACAGCAGAGACACGCTCCCGGAAGAGCGCGCCTCATTCAGGCAGATCAGAAGATGTGACGGATGCCCACGCCGACGGTGGTCAGGCTGTTCTTGCCATTGGCCGAGTTGGTCAACTCGTAGACGGCAGCGTCCTTGGCCTTGTTGTAGTCGATGGTGGTGTACAGCTGGGTGCGCTTGGACAGGGCATAGTCAGCCCAGCCGACCAGGGTGTAACGCTTGCCGTCGCCGACGTTGCCGGTGCTCACATAAGAGACATTCTTGCTGCGGTCATAGTAGAACGCGCCAGTCAGCGTCAGAGCGTTGGTGGCCTTGTAGCTGGAGCCCAGGAAGAAACCATTGTCCTTGCGCTTGACGCCAGTGCTGCCGTTGTTTGCAGCTCCGGCAGTCGTCCATCCATTGCTGACATCGCCGTCGGCAGCCATCACCGAGCCGGTCAGGCCGCTGTCGTCCTTGATGTTGAGCCAGCCGCCGAAGACCTTGGCGACGCCGAAATCATAAGAGGCCGACAAGTTCCAGGTGGTGTGCTTGAGGCTGGAATTAGTGCTGCTCACAGTCTGTTGGTAACCGCCGCCGAGCGCCAGCGGACCTGCGGTGTAACGCAGGGCGCTGCTGAACTGGCTGCCAGTGCGGACCGAGCCAGCTTTTTCGCCGAAGGCCCAGCTGGCCGAAGCTGCGACCGGACCGAAATCGCCGTCGTAACGCAGCATGTTGGGGCTACGCACCAAAGAGGCAGCGGCAGGCAGCCAGGAGTTGCTGGCGTAGTTGCCCACGGTCAGCGGGTCAAAGTGGTCTGCCAGCAGGTCGAACAGAGGGGTGTTCTGGCGACCCACGCGAACCTTGCCAAAGCCGCCTTGCAGGCCAACCCAGGATTGACGGCCGAACAGCGAGCCGCCTTGTTGCATGGCGCCGGTGTCGCTGCTGAAACCGTTTTCCAGCTGGAACATGGCCTTCAGGCCACCGCCCAGGTCTTCCGTACCCTTGAAGCCGATGCGGCTGTTGGCGATAGCGCCGTTATCCATGCGCACATTGCTGTTGCCCTGGGCATTGGCGTTGCTCAGGTAATGGATGCTGGTATCGACGATGCCGTAGATGGTGACGTTGGATTGGGCAAATGCCGCACCGCCGCTGGTCAAGCCAGCTGCCAGCAGCAGCAGGGAACTCTTCTTCATAGGTATTTCTCCTGAAACCACGATGTTGTGTTTGTCATGACGCCATGGAGCGACCTTGTGTGCCCCTCCCCGTCACGTCTTATATGGCTGCACTCCCTTGTTGTTGGATCTGATGGGAAATGCAACCTGTCCCTATTTGGAACAGGGATGAAGAATATCAGAACGACGGTTCGCAAAATGCGCGATTTGGTGCAGAGAAATTCTTTTTTTTATAATTATTTATAGAATAAATTCTCAGCGGGAAAAATCAGCCGGTCTATTTTTTATAAAGAAAAATTCTCTCTATGGCCTGTGGCGCGGCTTTCCAGCCGCCCGGCGCTGGCGCTCCGAGGCGTCTCGAGGCGGTTTTTGGGCCCTTTTCAGCGATTTTCTTCATCTCCCATCGACAGGAAGCGTAGCTAAAATGCAACATGCCCGGCAGGCAGGACCTGGCCGGGCATGGAAGGTGAAGCTTGCAGCAGGGAAGGCGAGGGCCTTCCCTCATGCCAAGGGCTTATTGCACCTTGGCCTTGGCGCGCAGTTGTTCCTGGTAAGCCTGCAGCTTCTTCTGTTGCAGGGCTTCAGCGATCTGCGGCTTGACTTCGTCCAGGGTCGGGACCTTGGCCGGACGCACGTCTTCCAGCTTGATCACGTGCCAGCCGAACTGGGTCTGCACCGGAGTCGGGGTGACTTCACCCTTCTTCAGGGCGACCATGGCGTCGGAGAAAGGCTTGACGAACGAGGCCGGGGTTGCCCAGTCCAGGTCGCCGCCATTGGCTGCCGAACCGGTGTCCTTGGACTGCTTGGCCAGGTCTTCGAACTTGGTGCCAGCCTTGAGCTTGGCGATGATGGCTTCGGCGTCTTCCTTCTTGTCCACCAGGATGTGGCGGGCGTGGTATTCCTTGTCGCCGGCCTGGGCCTTGAACTTGTCGTATTCAGCCTTGATGTCGGCGTCCGAGACCGGGTTCTTCTTCAGGTAGTCAGCGATCAGGGCGCGGATGACGATGGACTGGCGGGCCAGTTCCAGCTGGTTCTTGACGTCGGTGCTGTTGGCCAGGCCTTGCTTGTCGGCTTCCTGCATCAGGATTTCGCGGTTGATCAGCTCTTCCTTGATGGCGCCGCGCAGCTGCGGGCTGTCAGGCTGGCCTTGTGCAGTCATCTGCTTGACCATCAGTTCGGCGCGGGAGGAGGGAATCGCCTTGCCGTTGACCACGGCCAGGTTCTGAGCGAAGGCCGGGATGGAAGCGATTGCGAACAGCAGCACCAGCAGACGAGCAGGTTTGAATGTCATTGTTGAATCCTAGAAAAGAAAGGAATGAATCAAAACGGAGAAGAAAAACAGGAGGGGCTTGATAAGCAGGCGTCGGTCTTTGTTCTTGGTCTCAGTTCGTTGCCTCTGACGGCGAGAGCGCCACTATGGCCAGCGCGTGGATCTCCTGCTGCATCAGGTCGGACAGGCAATCATACACCAGCCGATGGCGGTTCAACCGATTTTTGCCCTCGAACAAGTCGGAAACCAGGCGGATCCTGTAATGTCCTCCGCCAGAGGCTGCACCGGCATGACCGGCATGCTGGGCAGACTCATCCTCGACCAGACAGACCTGCGGCGAGAAAGTTGCAGTCAGGCGCTCGGTAATGCGTTGCACCCGGGTATCCGCAGCGCTCATTGCTCATCCTTCATGTACTTGGACAGGAACAGGCTCTGGCCGATGATGAAGGCGAACATCAGCCCCATGCTGCCGAACATCTTGAAGTTGACCCAGGTGTCGAGCGGGTAGTTGAAGGCGATGTAGAGATTGAGCACGCCCATGACCGCAAAGAAGACGATCCAGGCCAGATTCAGACGTGGCCAGACCGGTTCGGGCAGGCTGACCTGCTTTTCCATCATCACGCGGATCAGGTTCTTCTTCATGAACAGCTGCGACACCAGCAGGGCCAGGCCGAAGGCCCAGTAGAGAATGGTGGGCTTCCACTTGATGAAGGTGTCATCACGGAAATAGATGGTGGCGCCGCCAAAGACCACGATGATGGCCAGCGAGACCCACAACATCGCGTCGACCTTGCGCCGGCGCAACAGCAGCCAGGCGATCTGGCCCAGCGAAGCAACGATGGCTACCGCCGTGGAGAGCAGGATAGGCGCTTGCGCAGCCGTGACGGCGCCGGCCGACATGGCCCCGCCCAGGTATTGCATGACCAGGTCCTGGGCGGCCGAGGGATGGCCCTCGGCCCATTTGAAGACGCCGAAAAACAGGATGACGGGGAACAGGTCGAACAGGAACTTCATCGGTTGGGCTTCTTCAGTGAGTCAATAAAAATAGTGCGGAGGGTCGGCTCACGCCGGGTCGAAACGCAGCGAAGCCGAATTGATGCAGTAGCGCAGTCCGGTCGGCGGCGGGCCGTCGGGGAAGACGTGGCCCAGGTGGGCGTCGCAGACGTTGCAGATGATCTCGGTGCGAATCATGCCATAACTGCGGTCCACTTTCTCGCGTACGTTGGCCGGGTCGATGGGTTCGAAGTAGCTGGGCCAGCCGCAGCCGGAATCGAACTTGGCGTCCGAGGTGAAGAGCGGGGTGTCGCAGCACACGCAGGTGTAGGTGCCGGCCTCGTGGTGGTCCCAGTAGCGGCCGGTGAAGGCGCGCTCGGTGGCGGCTTCGCGGGTGACCTGGTATTCCAGCGGGTCCAGTTGTTCGCGCCACTGGGCTTCGGTCTTTTCTACGCGTTTGGTCATGCTTGGCTCCTTGTTGATGAGGGCAATGTGGGGCGATGTGGGCGGCTCAGGAAGAACAGCTCACTTCCAGATGGCTGGCCCAGTCGGGCGGCAGGTCGGCGTACTTGTCGTGTTCGGGCTGCTCATCGAAGGGGTGGCGCAGGATGGACTGCAGGCGCGCCACCTCGCTGAAATCCTTCTGTTGCGCGCGCTCGATGGCGACCTGGGCGAGGTAATTGCGTAGCACGTATTTGGGGTTGACCGCATGCATTGCAAGCCGGCGCGCCTGGTCGTCGCTGTCTTCGGCGCGCAGGCGGGCGCGGTATTGCGTGGCCCAGGCGTCGAAGGCGGGGCGGTCCAGGATGAGGTCGCGCAGGCCTTCGTCATGGGCGGCATTGCCGATCTGCAAGTCGCCCAGGCGACGGAAGAACAGCGTGAAATCGACGTGGTTGGCCTGCAGGATGGCAAACATGGCCTCGATCAGTTGCTCGTCCTCAGGCTGGCGCGTGCGCAGGCCGAGCTTGGCCCGCAACAGGGCCTCGTGCTGCGCCTGGAAGATGGCTTCGTAATCGGCCAGCGCGGCCTCGGTCTCTTCCACCGTGCCGATCAGCGGCAGCATGGCCTGGCCCAGCGCAAAGCAGTTCCACTGGCCGATGCGCGGCTGCATCTGGTAGCTGTAGCGGCCCTGGCTGTCGGTGTGGTTGCAGATGTGGCGCGCATCGAAGGCTTCCATGAAGCCGAAGGGGCCGTAGTCCAGCGTCAGGCCCAGGATGGACATGTTGTCCGTATTCATCACCCCATGCATGAAGCCCACCGCCTGCCATTGCGCCATCAGCGTGGCGGTGCGGCGGGTGACTTCCTTGAGCAGGGCGGCATAGGGGTTGCCTGCCTGCAGCAGTTCGGGATAGAACTGTTCCAGCACCGTATCGGCCAGCAGCTTCAGGTCGTCGAAGCGCTGGTTGTAGTACCAGTGTTCGAAGGAGCCGAAGCGGATGAAGCTGGGCGCCATGCGGGTGACCACGGCGGCGGTCTCGGCAGTCTCGCGCAGCACGCGCTGGTCCGAGCCGATCACGGTCAGCGCCCGGGTGGTGGGGATGCCGAGGGCGGCCATGGCTTCCGAGCAGAGGAATTCACGGATCGAGGAGCGCAGCACGGCGCGGCCATCGCCCATGCGCGAATAGGGGGTCGGGCCTGCGCCCTTGAGCTGCAGCTCGATGCGGCCTGCACCATCGGCGGCGGGCAGGTCGCCCAGCGTGATGGCGCGGCCATCGCCCAGCTGGCCGGCCCAGACGCCGAACTGGTGGCCCGAATACACCGCCGAAAGCGGTGTGGAGCCCGGCGCGATGCGGTTGCCGGCAAAGATATCGAGGAAATCGCCATCATCGGCCTGCGGGCGCGGCAAGGCAATGCTGGCGGCGGCGTCTTCGCTGAAGCCGACCAGATAGGGCGCGGGCAGGGGCGTAGGTTGCAGCCGGGTATGGAAAGCCGGGGGCAGCTCGGCAAAGCGGTTGCCGAACGGGGGCAGCGGATAGGGACGAGGGGAGGGAAGAGTCATGGGCAGCCAGTGGAGCCCGAAGCCGGGCGCAATGCGCTATTTTGACAGAGAAGCGCGAATCCCATAGGATCGCTCCACTTTTCATCCCGGCCGCCTCTGGCCGGACTTCTCGCGGCAAGGCTGGCAATTTGGAATTCGCGCTGATCACCTTCCTCAATGGCCTGGGCTACGGCTTCCTGCTGTTCCTGCTGTCATCGGGCCTGACGCTCATCTACAGCATGATGGGCGTGCCCAACTTCGCCCATGCCAGTTTCTACATGCTGGGGGCCTATGTCGCCTATGCGATTGCCGGTGTACTGGGCTTCTGGCCGGCGCTGCTGATCGCGCCGCTGGTGGTGGGCGTGGCCGGCGCGCTGGTGGAGCATTACGGCCTGCGCATCGTGCATCGCTATGGCCATGTGCCGGAGCTGCTCTTCACCTTTGGGCTGTCCTATCTGGTGGTGGAGCTGGTGCAACTGGTCTGGGGCCGCTCACCGGTGCCTTACCGCATCCCGCCTGCACTGGATGGCACGCTCTTCACGCTCTATACGACGGCCTTCCCGGTCTATCGCGGCTTCATGCTGCTGGTGGCGGCCTTGATGCTGCTGGCCCTGTGGCTGCTGCTGCGGCATACCCGCATCGGCCTGGTGATCCAGGCGGCGCTGACCCATCCGCAGATGGTCGAGGCGCTTGGCCACAACGTACCACGCGTGTTCATGCTGGTCTTTGGCGGCGGCTGCGCGTTGGCGGCGCTGGCTGGCGTGATCGGCGGCAATGCCTTCGTCACCGAGCCGGGCATGGCCGCCGCCGTGGGCAGCATCATCTTCGTGGTGGTGGTGGTAGGCGGCCTGGGTTCGCTGGCCGGGGCCTTCATCACTTCGCTCTTGATCGGCATGATGCAGACCTTCGCGGTGGCGCTGGATGTCTCGCTGGCCAGCCTTGGCCTGAGTGTGGCCCCGGACAGCGCGCTGGCGCCGCTGCTGCGCCTGACGCTGGCCCAGGTCGCGCCGGTGCTGCCCTACCTGTTGCTGGTGGTGATGCTGATTGTGCGGCCCAAGGGGCTCATGGGCCAGCGGGAGGGATGAGGATGAAGCGTCTCCTGCTGCCCTGGCTGGGCTTTGCGCTGGTGCTGCTGGCCGCACCGCTGGTCTTCCCGCAGAGTGCGGCCTTGTCGCTGCTCTCGCAGATGGGGACGATGGTCTTGCTCTGCCTGTCCTACAACATGCTGCTGGGCGAGGGCGGCATGCTCTCCTTTGGGCATGCCGTCTATTCGGGCCTGGGCGCCTTCGGGGCCATCCACTTGATGAACCGCATGGCTGAGGGCGCGCTGGCCTTTCCCATGACCCTGGTGCCGCTGGCCGGCGGGCTCACCGGCGCGCTGTGCGGCGTGCTGCTGGGCTACCTGACCACGCGCCGGGCCGGGACCACCTTCGCCATGATCACGCTGGGGCTGGTGGAGCTGGTGTCGGCCTGCGTGCTGATGTTTCCCGAGGTGTTCGGCGGTGAGGGCGGCATTTCCGGCAACCGCGTCATCGGCGAGCCGGTGCTGGGCATCAGCTATGGGCCGCAGATCCAGGTCTATTACCTCATTGCCGGCTGGCTGCTGGTGTGCGCCATCGCCATCTGGGCGCTGCGCGCTACGCCACTGGGCCGCATCCTCAATGCCGTGCGCGACAACCCCGAACGCGCCGCCTTCATCGGCTACGATCCGCAGCGGGTGCGCTACCTGGCGCTGATCCTCTCGGCCTTCTTCGCCGGGGTCTCGGGCGGGCTGTCGGCCATCAATTTCGAGATCGTCAGCGCCGAGTACGTGGGCGCGCTGCGCTCGGGCGCGATCCTGCTCTTTACCTTCATCGGCGGCAGCGCCTACTTCTATGGCCCCATCGTCGGGGGCGTGGTGGGCGTGCTGTTCTCGTCCTGGCTGTCGGCTTATACGCAAGCCTGGCAGTTCTACCTGGGCGCCTTCTTCATCCTCATCGTCATGACCGCCCCGGGCGGGCTGGCCAGCCTGATCGACCAGGGCTGGCGCATCCTGCGCAGCGGCGCATTCGACACCCGCATGGCCGTGCGCGCCACCGCCTGGCTGGCGGCGGCGCTGCCGGTGCTGGCCGGGCTGGTGCTGGCCACCGAAATGGCCTACCAGGCCAGCCTGGGCAGCCTGGCCGAGGCGCCCCTGCGCTGGTGGGGCTGGACTGTCGATGTGCATGCGCCGCTACCCTGGATGACCGCCTTGCTGCTGATGTCGGGCGGCGTGGCGGCGCTGTGCTGCTGGCGGCGCCAGGGAGGGCGGTCATGATTGCGGCAGTCGCCCTGTCGCTGCAAGGCCTGCACAAGGCCTTCGACGGCAGCCCCATCCTGCGCGGCGTGGATCTGGAGTTGCGGGCGGGCGAGCGCTGCGCGCTGATCGGCCCCAATGGCGCCGGCAAGTCCAGTCTCTTCCATCTGGTCTCGGGGCGCTATCGCGCCGATGCCGGACGGATCACGCTGCATGGGGTGGACATCACGCGCCAGTCGCCGCAGCAGATCAACCGCCTGGGGCTGGCGCGCAGCTTCCAGATCACTAGCCTGTTCCCGCGCCTGTCGGCCTTCGAGAATGTGCGCTGCGCGCTGTTGTGGACGCTGGGCTATCGCTATGCCTTCTGGCGTCGCATGGGTGGTTCGCATGAGGCCAGCGCGCGTGCGCTGACGGTATTGCAGCAGGTCGGGCTGGCCGCCCGCGCCGATGTGGCCGCCGGTGAGCTGAGCTATGCCGAGCAGCGCGCCCTGGAACTGGCCGTCACCATCGCCGCCGACGCCTCGGTGATCCTGCTCGATGAGCCCACGGCGGGCATGAGCCGGGCCGAGAGTGCGGCCATGGTGGCGCTGATCCGCGAGGTCACCATGGGCAAGACCTTGCTGATGGTGGAGCACGACATGCAAGTCGTCTTCGACCTGGCCGACCGCATCGCGGTCATGGACAATGGCCGGGTGATCGCCTGCGACACGGCCCCACGCATCCGTGCCAATGAAGACGTGCAAGCCCTCTATCTGGATCGTCGTCGCCATGGATAAGACCAGCCTTCTGCTCTCCGTGACCGGCCTGCAGGCCGGTTATGGCCACAGCCGTGTGCTGCATGGCGTCGATCTCACCGTCCAGCGCGGCGAGATCGTCAGCATTCTCGGTCGCAACGGCGCGGGCCGTTCGACGCTGCTCAAGGCCTTGATGGGACTGTTGCCCAGCCGGGGTGATTGCCGCTTCGAGGGCCGAGACATCAGCGGGCTGCCCACCCACGCCATCGCCCGCCTTGGCATGGGCTACGTGCCTGAAAGCCGCGAAGTCTTCCCGACCCTGAGCGTGGCCCAGAACCTGTTACTGGGCCGCAAGCCTGGTCCCCAGCCGGGGCGGGGCTGGTGCGAGGACGATATCCATGCGCTGTTCCCGGCGCTCTACAAGCGCCGGCAGGTCGCCGCCGCTGCGCTCTCGGGCGGCGAGCAGCAGATGCTGGCGCTGGGCCGCGCACTGCTGGGCAATCCTTCCTTGCTGCTGGTGGACGAGCCTACCGAAGGCTTGGCGCCGCAGATGGTGGAGCAGGTGGCGCGGGCCTTGCAAGAACTGCGCACGCGCGGCGTCGCGGTGCTGCTGGTGGAACAGAAGCAGGCGCTGGCGCTGGAGCTGTCCCAGCGGGTCTATGTGATGGGACGGGGCGAGATGGTCTTTGAGGGGACGCCGACAGGCCTGAGCGCGCAGGAGACGGTACAGCGGGAGTGGCTGGCGCTCTGAGGGGCAATCGAAGGGTTTTTCTCACGCGCTGGCGATGGCGTCCACCCGCAGCGGCGCGCCAGAATCCAGCTTTCATTCCTGCGAGCTTGCCATGCTGACCTGGCTCATCCTGATCTGTCTGGCCGTCCTGGCCTGCTACGCCGCTGACCGCGCCTGGCAGCGCTACGTGGAACGCGACGACCTGCCGCTGCACGATCCCGAAGGCTATCTGGAGATGATGGCGCGGATGGTGGAACTCTGCCACGGCGATCGCGCCCGCGTGGATGCCTTGATCGCGCAGCAGCGCCAGCGTATGGGACCACAGGCGGCCCACGCCGAAGTGGTGCGGCAGGCCATGCAGGCCTTGCTGGACCCGCAGTCCGGCGCGCACCCATGAAAAAACGGCGGCCCCGTGGCGCCGCCGTCCTTCCTGCCTCATGACGCTATTGGGTCATCGATTGACCAGCTTGGCCGGCAGCGTCAGCGTGAGCAGGCCGCCGATGACCAGCGAAGCGGCCAGCACGTACATGCCGGCATTGGTGCTCTGGGTGGCGTCCTTCAACCAGCCCACCAGGAAGGGGCTGACGAAGCCGGCCAGGTTGCCCAGCGAATTGATCAGCGCGATCCCGGCTGCGGCGGCGGTGCCCGACAGGAAAGCCGTCGGCAGGCTCCAGAACAGCGGCAGGGTAGTCAGGATGCCGACGCTGGCCAGCGTCAGCGAGGCCATGGCCAGGGTGGTGTTGTGGCCATACTGGGTGGACAGCAACAGGCCGATGCAGCCGATGAAGGCCGGGATGGCCACGTGCCAGCGGCGCTCGCGGCGGGCGTCGGCGCTGCGGCCGATGAGGACCATGGCGGCCGCGGCAAAGGCGTAGGGGATGGCCGTCAACAGGCCTACGTTGAGGGGATCGCTCACGCCAGTGGCCTTGATGATGGTCGGCAGCCAGAAGCTCACGCCATACAGGCCCATCACGAAGCAGAAGTAGATCAGCGCACCCAGCCAGACCCGGCCATTGGCGAACATGGCGCCCAGCGACAGGTGTTCCTTCTGGCTTTCTTCGTGGCTGATGTTGGCTTCCAGCAGGCGTTTTTCTTCTTCGCTGAGCCAGTCGGCGTCACGGATGCGGTCCTTCATGTAGAGGATCACCATCACGCCCAGGATCAGCGAGGGAATCGCCTCCAGGATGAACATCCACTGCCAGCCGGTATGGCCCCACACGCCCGGCATGGCATGCATGATCCAGCCCGACAGCGGGCCGCCGATCACGCCCGAGAGGGCGATGCCGGTCATGAAGAGCGCCGTGATCTTGCCGCGCCGGGCGGCCGGATACCAGTAGGTCAGGTACAGGATCACGCCCGGGAAGAAGCCGGCCTCGGCCACCCCCAGCAGGAAACGCATGATGTAGAACATCTCCGGCGTGGTGACATAGGCCATGGCCCCGGAGATGATGCCCCAGGTAATCATGATGCGGGCGATCCACAGGCGCGCGCCGACCTTGTGCAGGATCATGTTGCTGGGCACTTCGAAGACGAAGTAACCCAGGAAGAAGATGCCCGCGCCCAGGCCGTAGACGGTGTCGCTGAACTTCAGGTCCTGCAGCATCTGCAGCTTGGCAAAGCCGACGTTGACCCGGTCCAGGTAGGAAGCCACATAGCACAGGAACAGCAGCGGCAACAGCCGCCAGGTGACCTTGCTGTAGGTCGCGTCTTCGAAGGATGCGCGTGCGCCGTCGGCGGCTGCGCCTGCTTGGTAGCTCATGTCTCGCTCCAGATGTTGTTTGACGTGTCGTTGTTCTGCGTTGCCGGTTCTTTGTGACCGGTTGGCGGTGCCCAGCATTGTAGTGGCGGTGAGGGCATTGTCAAATCATTATCCTCACCGCTGGCATGAAGTTTTTTACACTTCGACCCTATTGAACACAGTTAAATACGGTTAAACACAACGTCCGCCATCGACCTCGATGCACACCCCGGTAACGAACTCGGCCTCGTCCGAACCCAGGTAAAGGCAGGCATTGGCGATGTCTTCAGGGGTGGAGAAGCGACCCATGGGGATGGTGGCGACGAACTTCTTGCGGTTTTCCGGGGTGTCGGGCACGCCCATGAATTCCGAGAGCAGGCCCGTGGCCGAGATGACCGGGTTCACGCAGTTGACCCGGATCTTGTCCGGACCCAGCTCAGCGGCCATGGACTTGCTGGTGGTGATGACGGCGCCCTTGCTGCCGTTGTACCAGGTCAGGCCCGGACGCGGACGGATGCCGGCCGTGGAAGCGATGTTGATGAACGCGCCGCCGCCCACCTGGCGGAAGTAGGGCACGAAGGTCTTGGCCGAGAGGAAGATGCTTTTCACATTGACGGCATAGACGCGGTCGAATTCGTCTTCTTCTACTTCCAGCATGGGGCGGTTGCGGTGGGTGGTGCCGGCGTTGTTGACGACGATGTCGAGCTTGCCGAAGTGCTCCAGGGCGGTGGCCAGCAACTGGTCCATGTCGGCGCGCTTGGAGACGTCGGCCTTGGCAAAGACCGCACGGCCGCCGGCCGCCTTGATCTCTTCCACCACCCGCAGGCCGCCGGCCTCGCCGATATCGGCCACCACGATGGCCGCGCCTTCGCGGGCATAGGCCTTGGCGATGCCCTCACCGAAACCCGAACCGCCACCGGTGACGATGGCTACCTTGTCTTGCAAACGCATGATGTGTCTCCTTGAAAGAAAGTACGAAAGAATCTGGCGCACCGACGGCTAGCCTGCGATACGGCCCTGAAAGGGCCTGCTCAGGACGAACGGTAGGTGGGTGATGGCGCCACGGATTGCGTGTTGGGTTGAACCGATATCAGCCGTGGCGGATGGCAATGGTCTTCAAGACCGTAAAGCCATAGAGCGCCTCGAAGCCTTTCTCGCGCCCGTGGCCGCTGGCCTTCACGCCGCCGAAGGGCAGTTCCACGCCGCCGCCGGCGCCATAGTTGTTGATGAAGACCTGGCCGCTGCGGATGGCCCGCGCCAGCCGCATCTGGCGGCCACCGTCGCGGGTCCAGACGCTGGCCACCAGGCCATAGTCGGTGCCATTGGCCAGGGCGATGGCGTGGGCTTCATCCTCGAAGGGCATGGCCGCCAGCACCGGACCGAAGACTTCTTCCTGGGCCAGGCGATGGCGCGGCGGCACGTCGCGCAGCAGGGCCGGCGCCTGGTAGAAGCCGCCAGTCGGCACGCCGGCGGCGATCTTGCCCTGTGCCGCCAGTGCGATGCCATCGCGCTGCGCATCCGAGAGGAAGCCGGCCACGCGTTCCTGCTGGGTCTTGCGGATCAGCGGACCACAATCCAGGTCCATCTGCGAAGACCCGACCTGCAACTGCGAGAACAATCCCGAGAGCCGCTCCAGCACCTGTTCATAGGCCCCGCGCTGCACCAGCAGGCGGCTGCCGGCCGAACAGGTCTGGCCAGCGTTCTGCACGATGGCGTTGACCACCACTGGCAACATGGCCTCCATGTCGGCGTCCTCGAAGACGATCTGCGGCGACTTGCCGCCCAGCTCCAGCGTCACCGGCGTGTGATGCTCGGCGGCGGCGCGCACCACCAGCTTGCCGACATTGGGCGAACCGGTGAAGGAGATGTGGTTGACATCGGGATGCTTGACCAGCAGGTCACCCGCCTCGTGGCCATAGCCGGTCACGATGTTGAGTGCGCCCTCGGGGAAACCGACTTCGGCGGCCAGCTCGGCCACCCGCAGGATGGACAGGCAGGCATCCTCGGCCGGCTTGACCACGCAGGTATTGCCGGCGGCCAGGGCGCCGCCCACGCAGCGCCCGAAGATCTGCATCGGGTAGTTCCAGGGCACGATATGGCCGGTCACGCCATGCGGTTCGCGCAGGGTCAGGACCGTGTAGCCGGCCTGGTAGGGGATGGTGTCGCCATGCAGCTTGTCGGCAGCGCCGGCGTAGAACTCGAAGTAGCGCACGATGGCGGCGGCGTCGGCGCGGGCCTGCTTCATGGGCTTGCCGCAGTCGCGGCCTTCCAGCTGGGCCAGTTCTTCCTGGTGATCCTGGAGCTTGTAGGCCAGCTTCATCAGCAAGCGGCTGCGCTCGGCGGCGGAAAGCCTGCCCCAGGCGCCCTCATAGGCAAGCCGGGCGGCCCTCACGGCCTGGTCGATGTCGGTGGCGTTGCCGCGTGCGATGGCGTCGAAGGGCTGGCCGTCGGAGGGATCGAGGACGGGGATGCTTTCGCCCGAGGTGGGCGCGACCCAGCGGTTGGCGATGAAGTGCTGTTTCATGGCGGTGCGTTCCTTGGTGGCTGGAGGTGGGGACGCAACAAGAGCAGCAGGGCGGCAGGCAGGGGCGCAGAATCGCCACGGCCCGGCCACAGACGCGGGGGTCGCAGACGGTCGGCGAGGGCTTGTCTCCTGGATCTTGTTGGTTTTTCTGGGGAGTCAATCTAAGCCAGTGCAGACAAGCTGTCAATTGAATTTACTACTTTGCTGACTGCCTGCCCTGCATGACTGGCCGCTTACCCGGCAAATCCGCTACCATGCGCAACAGTACAGTAGCCACCCCGGAAAGACCGAATCGATGCCCAACACCAGCAAGCCGGCGCGCGCCGGCGCATCCAGCGACATCCTGAACCTGGCCGCAGCCGGTCTCGGGCCGGTACGTCCTGAGCGCTTTGCCGAACGAGTGTATGAAACCCTGTTCCATGCCATCGTGGAAGGCCGCATCACGGTGGGCAGCAAGCTGCCTTCGGAAAACGACCTGGCCACGCTCTTCGAGGTCTCGCGCCCGGTGGTGCGGCAGGCGCTGGACCGGCTGCGCGAAGACCAGTTGGTGGAATCGCTGCGCGGTTCCGGCACCTATGTGAAGGAAAAGCCCGGGCTGGCCCCGGCCCAGCCCGGGGCGGAACCCGAGACCCGCATCGGCCACATCATGAACGGCCTGGAACTGCGCCTGGTGATCGAGCCCGAATGCGCCGCCATGGCCGCGCTGCGCCGCAACCGCCAGGACCTGGACAGGATGGAGCGCCTCCTGGAAGGGTTCGAAGCGGCCAACCGGGTGGGCGGCATCGCCCACCATTACGATTTCGGCTTCCATGAAGCCATTGCCACGGCCACTGGCAACCTGCGCTTCGTGCAGGTGATGAAGACGCTGGAATACGATGTCAGCCATGCCGTCAACATGCTGCGCCACCTGATGCATATCGCGCCCTGGAAGCGCTCGCAGGACGCCATGGACGAGCACCGCCAGATCTTCGAGCTGATCCGCGTGCAAGACGCCGAAGGGGCGCGCCGCGCCATGCGCGGTCATATCGAGAACGCCCGCACGCGCATGTTCAATAGTCGGCCGGGATTGTAGATTGTAAATAATACTGACAACTTGCTTTACAGCGACGCCAGACACCCGATACCCGATATCACACAGGACCCGCCCGCATGGAATTACGCCAACTGCGCTACTTCGTCGCCATCGTCGATCACGGCTCGCTGTCACGGGCGGCGCGCGCCTTGCACATCGCCCAGCCGGCGCTGACCCAGCAGATCCGCCAGCTCGAAGACGAGCTGGCCGCCCAGTTGCTGCACCGCTCGGCCCAGGGCGTCATCGCCACCGACGCCGGCAAGGTGTTCTACGAGCACGCCCTGGCGATCTTGAAGCAAGTGCAGGACGCCAAGCAGGCCGTCGGCCAATCCGCCGACAAACCCTCGGGCACGGTGGCGCTGGGCATCCCGCAGAGCGTGTCCAATGCGCTGGCCTTGCCTTTGTTGAACGCGGTGCGCTCGACTTACCCGGAAATCACGCTGCAACTGACCGAGGAGTTGACCGGCAACCTGATCACCCAGCTCAAGTCCGGCCGCATCAACCTGGCTGTGCTGTTCGACGACGGCCAGCTGTCTTCCTTTGCGGCCACGCCCATGATCGAGGAAGAGATGATGTACATCACCCGCGCCAAGTCGCAATACGGCGTGGCCGGGCGCAAGAGCGTGCCGCTGGCGCGCGCCATCCAGGCGCCGCTGATCTTGCCGGGCCTGGCCCACGGGGTCAGGCCGCGCATCGAGAACCTGGTGCGCTCGCAGGGCATGAGCCTGGACAACGTCATCGAGATCAACTCGGTGGCCATCCTCAAATCGGCCATCCTGGCCGACATCGGCGCCACCATCCTGCCGGTGGCGCCCTTGCTGGCCGACATCGAACGCGGCGAGATGGTGGCCCATCGCATCGCCGGCGAGCGCATCTCCCGCACCCTGGCGCTGTGCGCCTCGCGCAATATTCCGCTGACGACGGCGGCGGCGGCGGTGGAGCAACTGGTGCTCGATGTCACCGATGAATTGTGCCGCTCGGGGCGCTGGGGGCATACCGAATTGCTCGAACGGGAGTGAGCTGAGACGCTTGCTTGCCTCCCTGCCTCCTTGTGGAGGACGATTCAGTTTTTTTGATGTTACGCGCAATTTGCGTTTTGACTACGCGCTTCGGTTACACTAGCCGGTCCTGTCCGGCATGCTGCACTGCGGTATCCGGAAGCCTGTCAGGGCGCGCGGGGGCGCGCCACGGGCGGGAAGGGTTCCGAGTCTTTGCGCCATTTTCACCTGCCCTGAGGGGGCAGCCACATTGGGATGAATGCAGCTACTGCCAGTATCGCACTGGCCCTCGTACAGTTTTGCGGCGGCCTGATCATGGCGGGCCTGTTCATGAACATGCCCAAGGAACACTGCACGCGCCTGTGGGCGCTGTCGGGCCTGTGCGGGGCGGCAGGGATCTGTCTCATGCTGGTGGGCTACAACCACATGGGCGACGTATGGAATCCGCTGGCCCTGCTGGCGGGCAATACCGGCCTGTTTTCCTGCTGCCTGCTGGCCTGGGCCGGCTTGCGCAGCTTCTACCAGCGCCGCACCGGCTGGTGGCCGTGGCTGCTGGTGGGCTTCTATGCCTTCCTTTTCTCGCTCCTGCTGCTCTACCAGGTCAGTTTCACGCAACGCAGTTATCTGGCCTTGGTCGCCCTGCAGCTGACGTTCTGGCTGGCCCTGGGCGAATTCGCGCGCGGCATGTCGGGGCCGCATGCGCAGCGCTATGCGCGCTGGAGCTTCGGGCGCTGCATCGGCATCGTCTCGCTGCTCATCTTCATCAGCACGCATGTGGCGCGCTTTGTCCTGTCGTTCTCCCATCCTGAACTGTTCATCCCGCCGGCCATGAGCAATATCGGCGTGGCGCTGATCTATCTGATTCCCCTGAGCGGCTCCTTGCTGTTCTCGGTGTCGCTGATGATGATCTATTTCGAACGCCTGCTGGCCGACAGGCAGCGCCTGGCCACCGAAGACCAGCTCACCGGTGCGCTGAACCGGCGCGAGCTGGTGCGTTGCGGCGAGTTGCTGCTGGCGCGGGCGGTGGAGCGCAAGAGCGTGCTGGCGCTGGCCTTCATCGATGTCGATCACTTCAAGCAGATCAATGATCGCCATGGCCACCTGGCGGGTGACCGCGTGCTGGCCGGCATTGGCGCCACCCTGGCCCAGAGCTGCCGCCCGGGCGATGTGTTGGGCCGGTATGGCGGCGAGGAATTCTGCGCCGTCTTTCCCGGCGTCGACCATGACCAGGCCTGCCAGATCGGCCAGCGCCTGCTGGAGTCGGTGCGCACCCAGCGCTTCGAGCATGGTCATCCGGTGACCATCAGCGTCGGCCTGGCGGTCTTGCAGCCGGGTAACCAGCGCAGCTGGGATGAACTGGTACACGAAGCCGACCTGGCCCTGTATCGCGCCAAGAACGAGGGGCGCAACGCCTACCGCATGGCCATGTCGTTCGGCCATTGAGACGCCATTCAAAAGAAATCCCGGCTGCGCGGTTGCAGTTCCCCCAGCAGATGGGTCCAGTCTTCCAGCCGGCCCGCCACCAGGTGACGCACCTCGCCGTGGCACTGCCAGCTGCCATATACCCCCAGCAGACGCGCATTCAAGACTTCGCTGCGCTGCCGTTCCAGCACCGCAGGCCAGATGATCACATTGGCCGAGCCGGTCTCGTCTTCCAGGGTCATGAAGATCACGCCCTTGGCCGTGCCGGGCCGCTGGCGCACCGTGACGATGCCGCAGCAGCAGGCGAACTGGCGGTTCTGCAGGGTGTTGAGATCTGCCACGCTCATGAAGCGCCGCCGCTGCAAGGTCGGGCGCAGCAGCGCCAGCGGATGGCGGCGCAGCGTCAGGTTCATGGCGCGGTAGTCGTCGATGATCTGGTCACCTTCGCCGGGAGCGTCCAGTTGTACGGCGTCATCGCCCCGGGGGGCGCTGCGCAGCAGATCGCGGTCGGGCACCGCGCCCACCGCATGCCAGAGCGCCTGGCGCCGGTGGCCGGCCAGTTCGCGCAAGGCATCGCCTGCCGCCAGTGCCTGCAGGGCAGGGCGGTCCAGCCCGGCGCGCCGGGCCAGGTCATCCACATCGGCAAAGGGCCGTTGGGCGCGGGCTTGTTCGATGCGCTGGGCGGCCTCGGCCGGCATGCTGCGCAGCAGGCTCAGGCCCAGCCGCACGGCGGGGCGCGCCCCTGCGGATGAGGGCAGTTCCAGCGTCGATTCCCAGCGGCTGCGCACCACATTGGCCGGCAACACCTGCACGCCGTGCCGACGCGCATCCTGGATCAGTTGCGAAGGGGAGTAGAAGCCCATGGGCTGGCTGTTGAGCAGGCCGCACAGGAAGGCTTCCGGCTCATGGCACTTGAGCCAGCTGCTGAAATAGGTCAGCAGGGCGAAGCTGGCGGCATGGCTTTCGGGGAAGCCGTATTCGCCAAAGCCCTCGATCTGCTTGAAGATGCTCTCGGCGAATTCGCGCGAATAGCCATTGTCGGTCATGCCCAGCACCAGCCGTTCATAGTGCGGCCCCATGCCGCCCTTGCGTTTCCAGGCCGCCATGGAACGGCGCAGGTCATCGGCCTCGCTGGGCGAATAGCCGGCGGCCTCGATGGCCACATCCATCACCTGTTCCTGGAAGATGGGGATGCCCAGGGTGCGCTCCAGCACCTTCTTGATCTTGCCGCTCTTGCTGGTGTTGTCCGGATAGTCGAAGCTGCCGCCCTCGCGCACCAGCTCGCGCCGTCGCAGGTAGGGATGGACCATGCCGCCCTGGATAGGACCGGGCCGCACGATGGCCACCTGCACCACCAGATCGTACTGGGTGCGCGGCTGCATGCGCGGCAGCATGCTCATCTGCGCCCGGCTTTCGATCTGGAACACGCCGATGGTGTCGGCCTTGCAGATCATCTCGAAGGTGGCCGGGTCTTCCCGCGGGATAGCGTGCATCTGCATCACCTCGGGCAGGCCGCGCCGCAGGCTGACCAGTTCCAGCGTGCGGCGCAGGGCGGTGAGCATGCCCAGCGCCAGCACATCGACCTTGAGCAGCTTGAGCGACTCCAGGTCATCCTTGTCCCATTCGATGACGCAGCGCTCCGGCATGGCCGCATTCTGGATCGGCACCAGCCGCGACAGTTGCCCGCGTGCGATCACGAAACCGCCGGTGTGCTGCGACAGGTGGCGCGGGAAGCGCAGCAGCTTGCCGGTGATGCTGGCCCACAGGCCGATCTGCGGCAATTCTGGGTCCAGCCCGGCTTCGGCAAAGCGCGCCAGCAATTCTTCGCGGCTGTCGAACCAGTGCTGCGACTTGGCCACCGCATCGACGATGGCCGCATCCACCCCCAGCGCCTTGCCGACCTCGCGCAAGGCCCCGCGCGGGCGATAGCTGTGCACGGCGGCGGCCAGCGCGGCGCGGCGGCGGCCATATTTGCGGTAGATGTGCTGGATCACTTCTTCGCGGCGCTGGTGCTCGAAGTCCACGTCGATGTCGGGCGGTTCTTCGCGTTTTTCACTGATGAAGCGGGCAAACAGCAGGCGCGTGGAGGTGGGATCGACCTCGGTCACGCCCAGGCAATAGCACACCGCCGAATTGGCCGCCGATCCCCGCCCCTGGCAGAGGATGCCGCGTGAACGGGCGAACTGGACCAGGTCATAGACGGTGAGGAAATAGGCTTCATATTCCTTTTGGGCGATCAAGGCGAGTTCGGCCTCGATCTGTTCGCGCACGCCTCCCGGCAGCCCTTGCGGATAGCGCTTGGCGGCGCCCGCCAGGGTTTGCTGGCGCAGGTAGTCGGCCGCGCTCATGCCCAGCGGCACCAGTTCATCCGGATATTCATAGCGCAGCTCGGCCAGGCTGAAGCGGCAATCGGCGGCGATGGCCAGGGTCTGGGCCAGCGTGGCCGGCGTATGCACCATGCCCAGCCGCACCCGCGAACGCAGATGCTGCTCGGCATTGGGCGCCAGCGCATGGCCGCATTCCTGCACCGGCTGGCCCAGGCGGATGGCGGTCACCACATCCTGCAGGTACTTGCGCGAGCGCTGGTGCATCTGCACGTCGCCCACGGCGGCCAGGGGCAAGCCATGGCGGCGCGTGGCGGCCTCCAGCGCGGCCCGGTGCAGGTCATCCAGCGGGCGGTACAGGCGTGTGATGCCCACCCAGGAGCGGCCCGGCGCCAGCGGCGCGAACCAGCGCAACTGGGCGTCGAGGGTCTCTTCATCGGCGGGATAGTCCGGCACCAGGATCAACTGGCAGTCCGGCAGGGCGCGCAGGTGCGACAAGGCCGGTGGCGGGCCGCTCAGGTCTTCCGGATGGAGCAGGTAACTGCCTTTGGCGGCGCGGGTGCGGGCCAGGGTGATCAGCTCGGAGAGGTTGCCATAGCCCTCGCGGTTCCTGGCCAGCGCGACCAAGGTCAGGGCTGCCAGCGGATGGGCGGGCTCATCCTCGAGCCCGGTGAAGCGGAAGCAACTGCCGATGATCAGCTTGAAGTCTTGCGTGCGGCCTTTGTCGAACTGTTCCTTCCAGGCGGCGTAGGCCCGCACCACGCCGGCCAGGGTGCATTCATCGGTGATGGCCAGGGCGCGGTAGTCCAGCGCGATGGCGCGTTGCACCAGTTCATGGGCGTGCGAGGCCCCTTGCAGGAAGCTGAAGTTGCTGCGGCAATACAGCTCGGCATACTCTGGCAGGGTCGTTGACATGTGCTGCTCCTAGCCGAACAGCCCGTGCAGGAACCACTGCGGTTCTTCTTCCGGGCATTCCCCGCCATGCCACTGGCGGAAGATCCAGTAATAGGCATGCTGCGCATCGCGCACGGTGAAGTAATCGCGGGTGGAGGGCCGGCCTTCCCACCAGCCGGCTTCGATGCGTTCGGGTGGTGAAGTGAATTCCAGCGGCGTGCGATAGAAGGGCTTGTGCTGCAGCACCCGCAGCGGCACAGGCTCATCCAGCAGCCACAGCGGACGCGGCGGCAAGCGCGCCGCATCGGTGGAGAGCGGCGCGGGCAGGCTGGCAGCCGGCTGCATCACGCTGCACCAGCGGTTGGCCAGCTCCGGCCGATAGTCGGCGCGGGGCGCAGCCTGGCGCACCTTGTCTGCGCCCAGCCGGGCCACCAGCAGTTCCAGCAGGCGCTGGTGGTCTTCGGCGCTGCCGCCCGGTTCGGGGAAGAGCATGTCGCTGGCCGGCTGCCGGCGTTCCAGCTCTTCGGCAGCCAGGCCCAGGGCGATGGCCGGGGCGGGCAGGGTGGAGCGGGCCAGCTTTTCCTTGACCAGGCTGTAGAGGTGGTCTTCCTGCCAGGCCGGCGCCGACAGGGCAATGCGCAAGTCGGTCGGGGCGACGGCCTGGCGGCCGCGCTCATGCTCCAGCCATAGCCGCAACTGCTTCACGGCCAGCTGGCGCGCCGTCAGCCAGCCGGCCAGTTGGGTCAGCAGGGCCTGGGCATAGGCGGTCAGGATGTCGGTCTGCTCTATCCGGTCGGGCAGCTCCACGCGGGCCTGGAAGACCGGCGGGGCCACTACCCAGTCATGCACTTCGGGTGCTTCGCCATAGGCGTGCTCCAGCATGTCCAGCAAGGCCTTGCCGCAGCGCCGCTGCAAGCCCGCCCGCGGCAAGGCCCGCAACTGCCCCAGTTGACGGCAGCCCAGGCCGTGCAGCCATTCCAGATGGGCTTGTGCGGCGCTGAGCAAGACCACCGGCAGACGATCCAGGCGGCGCCGCAGCGAGCGCTCGCGCACGGTGCGCACATCGCCGTAGCGCGCCAGCATCCAGGCCCCGGTGGCCGTGACGGCGCAGGACAGCGTGGCCGACAGCCCCAGCCGGGAGATGCTCACGCGGACCTTGCGGCACAGCGCCCGGATGCCGCCGAACAGGCGCAGGCTGGCGCTGACTTCCAGCAGCACGCAGGCCTGCGGCGCCAGGCTCACCTGGGGCGTGTATTGCAGCAGCGCCAGCGCGGTCTGTTCCAGCGCGGCCTGTTCACGCGCCGGGTCGCGCTCCTGCAGTTGCGCCTCAGGCGCCAGCAATTGCACCCCGCCGCGCCGCATGCCCTCATGGACCCCGCACGCGCGCGCCGCCGCCGACAGCGCGGCCACGCGCTCGCGTTCGAAGACCACGGCGGCGACTTCATCCAGCCAGTTCGGACGGAAGACTTCCAGCGGCAGCAGTGGCAGGTGTACGGCGATCCACAGGGGAGACATGGCGTTGCAGATTCGGTGAAGGTGTCAGGGGAAGAAACAGGCTGTGCTCGCGCAGCGGGCCGCGCCGCTTGAGAAAGCCGATGTCCAGGCCGCCCGGCGCCGGCCTGAGCGTGAGCCGCAAGGGGGCCGGTGAAGCCTCCCGGGCGCAGGCCAGCGGACGCAGCATGAAAAACAGGGTCTGGCCCGCCTGGGCCGCCACGTGCAGCCGGCGCAGCAGATCGTGGTCGCCCTTGCGCAGGCGCGCTTGCCACATCAGCAGGGCCTGGCAACTGTCGGCGCGCAAGACCTGCTCGGCGGCCCAGCAGGCGTCGACCGGGGTATCGGCCTGCAACTGCAGCAGGCGCGTGGCCGGCACGCCCATGGCCGCCCAGCCCGGTGCATTGATGGCGTGCGGGGCTTGCAGCAGGGCGATGCGACCGCTGGGCGCGCCTGGTCGCAGGCGCTGTGGCTGGGCCAGCAGCGGCCGCAGCAGGCGCAGTTCACCCACGCCATCCTGGGGCAGCAGCAATTCGATCAGCACCCCCGTAGGCCAGCCGCGCCCGGGCAATTCCGCATCGAGCGCCTCGAAACCGCTGGAAACCCCGCGCCCATTACCGCGCGCCAGCTGGGAGGCCAGCCAGAGCGCGGGGTGGATGGTTTCCGGCGTACGGGCCGGGGAAGAGGGAGACAGCATGGTCGGGTGCAGCGGCAAGGAAAGACGGGGAAATGGCGGTAACTGTATAAATATACAGTATTTGTTTTGGTGTGTGACAAAACCCGACTTTGTGGGGGCAGGAAAATGAAGCTGCATTCAGGAGAGCGTCCGCAAGCTCATCTTCATGGATTCCTGCATGTCTGACAGTGGATGCTGACAAGGGCTGGGGAGCTCTTCCGATAGTGAGCTTTGGTGAGCCTTCCTAAACTGCAAGCGTGGATTCAGGTTGGTGTCAGCCACTCGTGCAGAGCAGGACAGTGGCAGGCCGGACCGGTCCGCTCCACTCGACTATCCAAGCTAAGGAGTCTTACACATGGCAAATGCACAAAATCCGGGGAACAGTAATCGCGGCTTCGCCGCCATGGATCGGGAGAAACAACGCCAGATCGCCAGCATGGGCGGCAAGGCGGCCCACGCCAAGGGCGCTGCCCACGAGTTCACCTCGGCCGAAGCCCGTGAAGCCGGCCGCAAGGGTGGTCTCAACAGCCATGGCCGCAAGAATGCTGCCGCCGCTGCCGCTGCCGCCCAGAATGGCGCCAGCAGCTCGGCCCAGCCGCAGATGAACCAGGCTGCTCCGCAAGACCAGGCGCGCCAGGAGTCGCAGTCCAGCGCGCAGCAACCCCAGCAGTCGGACAATACGGCACAACAGCAAGGCTGATGGCGCCGGCCGCCTCAGGCAGCGGCTGCCGCCTCCCAGGATGGGGTCGGGCGGCGTGTAAGACGGATAACAAGAAAACGAAAGGCGCGCAGAGCGCCTTTTTTGCATTCTCTGCCGGTAAGCTAAGCTGTGTAGTCGGCCCCAGCAGTATCGAGATTTTCTAATATCCGTCGAAAAATATTAATTTTTTGGCGAAAACTCGATATCTCATTGTGAAAAATTAATCTGCAGCCTTTAACGGGGCGGGTGGATCCGTTGTGGTCTGGAAGCTGCGTCCCACTACTTCCTCGATACGATCCAATACATGGGCAGGCAGATGCCCATATTGCTTCCTGCGATGCGCCGAGAGACGGCCCCGGTTGGACTGGATCATCCGGATGAGCGCCGAGAGGTCCTTTTGCGGCAAATCCAGCTCATCATTGAGTTCACTGAAGGCTGCATCATATCCTTTGAGGTAAGCCAGTTCCTGGGGAATCTCCTCGCGCACGGCCTGCCGGACCATGTCATGCAGGAAGGCCACTTCCCGGTCAGCCCGGAGGAAGCGGTAGGCGCGGCTGCCGGGGTGGCTGATGACGATGGGCTCCTGATCGCCCCGACGGTAATCCCACAGCGCCGTGACCGGGCGTGAAAACGCCGTCAGCAGTTCGCTATAGGCGGGAATGTTCTTTTCGATGACCGCCGAGACCGGGACCAGCGTGCCGGGCGCCATCAGCGTGGAACGTGCCAGCACATGCTGGATCAGGAAACGGTGCAGACGGCCATTGCCATCCAGGAAAGGGTGCAGATAGACGAAGCCAAAGGCGGCGCAGGCCGTCTTGACCAGCAGGTCGGTACAACGCCGGGTATCGTTGACGAAGTCTTCCCAGCCCCGCATGACGTATTCCAGATCTTCTGCCGGCGCGGGGAAAAAACTGACCCGGCCACTGGCGTCTTCCAGCCAGTTCTGCTGGTGTCGATAGCTGGCTTCCTGGCTGTAGACGTCGCGCACGATGGCATTTTGCAGACCGACCAGCCATTGTTCATTGACCTCCACTGGCTCGCCTGCCCGCTGCAATAGCTGGACGAATCGTTCCTGCTTGTTGAAGCTGGGCGTTTCTGACTCGATGGCATAGCTGCTGCGCGTTTCGGAGAGGTACAGATAGGCCACCGCCCGCCGGTAGAGCTCCGGGTCTTCCAGGGCTTCCAGGGCGTGACGTGCTTCCTTCAGAAGTTCTTCCAGCGGGGGTGTGCAGCTCATTACGCTGCGCCGCACGACGGGACAGAACGCAGGCGTGCCCAGCGCATTGTTCCGGATCCGGAACTTGGGCGAGCGCACGGGCTGCGCAGCGGTGTAATAGATGTCTTCGGGGAACAGGTCGACGTAGCCGCCGTTGGGTAGGGCCGCTACCTGAAGTTCGTCGCCGGTGAGCCATTCCCAGAGAAAACAGGCACGCCGGATGTGCTCACCCGTCGGTTTGGCCTGCCATTGGGCTATCAGCGCTGCCGGAGTGATCTCGGCGCTGGCGAAGGCGGCATCGATGACCTCCAGGTTGACCCCTTCGTGCCGCAAGGCAAACTCCAGATGGCCTACCAATGAGGTGTCAATGGCTACCGAAGCCGGAAAGAGAATGCGTGTGCCTGAATCCACTCGCCGGTTCACTGAGGAATCCGTGAAGGCGACCCGCTCCAGCGGGGTGACTTCCAGATGCAGCGTATCGATCAGATGTTGATAGCCTAGCGGGGTCATGGCATCGAATTTTCTTAATTCCTATCGAGAAATCATAATTTATCACGAAAAAATTATAATTTTATCGAGATTTATTAATTTCTCGCCGCGAATAGCCTCTCAGGAGCGCGCCAGGTCATCCATCATCGGCACCAGCGCCAGCAGGAACAGGCCTGCGGCCAGCGGCATGGTGGCCAGGAAGCCCACCAGCTTGAAGCCCAATGCTCCGGCCACGCCCCCCAGGAAGAACATCAGCAGCAAGGACCCCAGCAGCATGAACTTGCGCCGCGCCGCGGGCACCGGGTCTTCCCCGTGCTCGCCTGGCTGGCGCGGTGCGGCGCTCCAGTAGCATATCTTGCCGATCTCGATGCCGATGTCGGTGACCAGCCCGGTGACGTGGGTGGTGCGGATCTCGGAGCGGGAAATCTTGCTGATCATGGCGTTCTGCAAGCCCATCACGAAGCACAGCAGCGCCACCGTGACCGGCACGAACAGCACCCGGTGATTTTCCAGGTTGCTGCCCAGGATGCCAAAGCACAGCAACAGCATGGCTTCCAGCATCAGGGGCATGGCGTATTCGCTGTGCAGGCTGCGTCGGCGCGCCCAGTTGATCATGACCGTCGAACAGGCCGCGCCGGCCAGGAAGGAGAGCAGGGCGCTGGCGCCGCCCACCAGCAGCAGGGTCTCGCCCAGCACCAGGTTGTCGGCCAGCGACGAGACGATGCCTGACATGTGCGAGGTGTACTGCCCCACCGCCAGGAAGCCGCCGGCATTGACGGCCCCGGCGATGAAGGCCAGCGAACGGCCTAGGTGGCGGTTGGAAAGGTCGGTGCGCGCCGGGCTGGTGAGGCGGCGCAGATAATCGATGGGCATGACAGGTCCGGTTAGGCGCGAGAACGCTGGCGCAGCCTCATCTTCAAGCCGTCCTACCCCCATCGAGGGCGGCTTCTTGCTGCCTTTTCCTTCAGCGTTTTCTATGCTGACAAGCATACTTCTTCTTGCGCCCTCATGGTTGCCGATCAGCACATACCTGATGTGCGTCAGCCGGTGCAAGCAGGTCTTGTGTTTTCACCTTGCCACAGGAGGACCCATTCCATGAGCATTCCCATCGATATTCCCGGCGGCGACAAGCTGGACGAAATGACGGCCCCGCTCATGCAGCCAGGCGTGCAACAGGCCGAGGGCGGCGGTTTTCGCGGCATCGTCCTGATCGGCGCAAGCCACGAGGACGAGATGTCCACCTACGTGTGCGAGCCGGTCCGCGAGGCCAGCGACGCCGCCTATGCGGACGCCCTGGCCTATATTGCCCAGCAAGGACCGGCGCAAGGATAAAAAAAATGGCCGCCTGGGGGAGGCGGCCTGAGGGGAGGGATATAAGACGCCGAAGATCGGGGGAATCTTCGATGAATTTCTGCTTATGAAAACGACCCGTGGGGATAAACCGATGGGGGATGGACATTATTCGTAGCACGACGGAGGGGGACGTTCGTGCCGGAGTGGGTGTCCTCGGTTTCGAGTTCGTTGGAGTGCATAGTAGCCATGCACTGCAAAAAAGAAGATCGGACAGTGCCCGATTAGCGTGTAAGAAAAAACCTACAAGACTGGCCAGGGAGGCCAGCCCCTGGCTTGGGCTAGCTGCGGCCCAGGTTCACTTCGGCCAGGTCGCCCTGGCTCACTTCGGGCAGGCGGAAGTCGTCGTCCGGACGCAGCGGCGCGGCCGGCAGGGAGATTTCGGCCAGCGCCCCGGCGATGCCGCTGTTCTGGGTCTTGGCCGCCACGTCACCCAGGCTGACCATGCCTACCAGGTTCTTCTGGCGGTCCATCACGGGCAGGCGGCGGATCTGGCGTTGCACCATATCGTCCAGCACATCGTCTACCGGTTCGTCTTCATAGCACCACAGCACATCGTGGCTCATCACTTCGGTCAGCGGGGTGGTCTCGGTGAGACGCTTGCGCGCCACGCCGCGCAGCACGATATCGCGGTCGGTCACCAGGCCCACCAGGCGCTGGTCGCCATCGCAGACCGGCAGCGCGCCCACGTCGAGCGCTTCCATGGCTTGGGCGGCGCGGATGACGGTATCGTCGGGTTTGAGGGTATGGACGCCGCGGGTCATGACGTCGGCAATGGTACGGGTGGCATGCATGCTGTTCTCCTGGAAGAGGGAAAAAAGGGAAAGGAAAAACCATTTCAGCCTAAGTCGCTGCGCTGCGCGTGGCAATGCGCCATGCGCCCTTTATCGGGTCGGCAGATTCGCGCAGCGCTGCGCGAAAGCACCGACGCCCGGGCCTGGCGGGTTCTTCCTACAGGCGCTTGCGAAGCCTGCCGACTGTGGCCCAGGCGCACATGGTCCACCATGGCGGCACCGATTTTTCAACGCTACCGATCCTCACCATGTCCGAACACATCACTGACCTCATCGGTTGGGGCGCCACCCTGATCCTGCTGTTGACCATCTCTTCGCAGGTCTATGAGCAATGGCGCAGCCGTTCTACCCAGGGCGTGTCGCACTGGCTCTTCGCGGGTCCGTTGGCCGCCTCTGCCGGCTTTGTCACCTATAGCCTGCTGCAAGGGGACTGGGTTTTCGTGGTGTCCAACGTGTTCCTGCTCTTCACGGCCTTGCTGGGACAGGTGCTGTACCTGCGCAACCGGCGTCGGCAAGGCTGAGCTGCCGGGCTGGCGGGGCGTGGGCCATGGTCATCGATTCTTACAGGCGTCGTTGGCGCTGTCTGATTCAAAGGCGGGATGGGGGTGGCTACAGTGCAAGCATGACGCTGGCCGCAGACCGGCCAGAGACCTTTCCATCATCCACAAGGAGAAGCGCCATGACATTCCTGTTCCATCGTGCGCCAGAGCGTGCCGTATCGCCCCGCCCATCGCGTCGCCTGCTGGCAGCCGCAGCCTTGCTGACGGCCGGCGTTGCCTTGTCCTTCACTGCCTCCGCCGAGACGGCGTCGAAAGACAAGAAATTCATGACCAATGCAGCCGAGGCCGGCCACACTGAAGTCGAGGCCAGCAAGATCGCGCTGGAAAAAAGCAGCAATCCGGCCGTCAAGCAATTCGCCCAGAAAATGATTGACGAGCACACCACCGTGGGCGAAGAGCTCAAGCAACTGGCCTCCAGCAAGAACGTCAGCCTGCCGGAGGAGCCCAGCATGGCCCAGCGCGCCAAGATCGCGGTGCTGGAAAAGCTCAAGGGCAATACCTTCGACCAGCGCTATGCCAGCATGATTGGCGTGTCGGCGCATGAAGACGCGGTCAAGCTGTTCCAGAAGGCCTCGTCCTCGGCCCAGGACGCCGAAGTCAAGAGCTTCGCCGCCAAGACCCTGCCGGGTCTGGAAAAGCACCTGGCCATGGGGCGCGAGCTGAAGCAGTCGCTCGATGCCGGCAAGAAATAATCCTCGCCGACCAGTAGGCCGGGAGGGAAAAAGGCCGGGCTGGCCCTTTTCCTCCCGCTGCGATGGTCTATGCTGAAAGCAGCCTTGCTCCCCCTCGTCCAGCCCCAGAGGAGAATTGCCATGAAGCACTTCGCCCGATCCGTCCAAGAGCAGCAAGCCGGTCACTTCATGCCGCGCGTGGCCAAGCTGGACAAGCACAAATACGCCGCCTACATCGATACCCGCATCGACCATCTCTGGTCGATGGACCTGCAGGGCCAGCCGGTGCGCATCTGTAAGAAGCGCAAGAGCGCCGAAAAGGCCGCCCTGGCGCTGCTGGCCGAGGCCATGCGGCAGTATGAGGGGCAGGCCAAGGGACAGTAGCAGAGCAGTGGAGTAGTGGAGGGGAAGCGGCGACCGGCATGTACCGGTCCGCGCAGATGCCGTTCGGTGCAAACCGGACGGCATTTTTCATGGGCCTTACCTTGAGCTTGGGGTGATGCGTCCGAGTGGGGAGTCGATGCGTGCTGAGCGGATGCGATTACACCGCGCCGGACGGCGGCCCACCCTACAGGGCAGGCCGGGGCCCGGACGCAACAGCGCGTCAGCCGTCGCTCTGCGGTGCTTCACCGTGGGCCACGGCGAAGGCTTCATTCTCATGGCTGGGCGGAGCGGCCGGCGCGCGCCCCTTGGCCGACAAGGACGGGGCGGCCGTAGCAGCCTCTCCACCGGCATCGGTGACGGCCTCATCCCCGGCGGCGCTGCTGGGCGGTTGCCGATGTTCCCGGCGTTGCTGTTCATCCAGCAATTTCATGAATTCATTGTTGAAGGCGGGGATATCGGCAGGCTTGCGCGAGGAGACGAAGTTCTCGTCGCGCACCACTTCCTGATCCACCCATTGACTGCCGGCGTTCTTGAAGTCGTCCTGCAGGCTGGGCCAGCTGGTCACGGTACGGCCCTTGGCGATGCCGGCGGAGATCAGCAGCCAGCCGCCGTGGCAGATGGAGGCGATGGGTTTCTCCGCGTCATTGGCGGCGCGCACGAAGTTGCGCGCCTGGGGCAGCAGGCGCATGGCGTCGCCATTGACGACCCCGCCCGGCAGCAGCACGGCCGAATAATCGTCGGCGCTGGCGTTGTCCAGGCTGCCATCGACCGAGACCACCTCGCCCTTGTCGACGTGCTTGAAGCCCTGCACGCTGTCGCTCTTGTCGGAGAGGATATGCACGGTAGCGCCGGCGGCTTCCAGCGCCTTTTTCGGTTCCAGCAGTTCGGCTTGCTCGAAGCCGTCGGTCACCAGCACGGCGACCTTGAGTTGATGGTAGCGATTGCTCATCTTCGTTCTCCCTTTGCAAAAGAAAAGGGCGGCCGGCATGCACCGGCCGCCCTGGATGGGGCGGACTAGGCTCAGTCAGGGGTGTTCTGTCGGGTGTTCTCGCGGACCTGGTTGCGGTTCTGGTGGTCATTGCTGGCGCGATCCATCTCAGGCGCTTTTTCGATGCGCGTGATATTGGAGGTGGCCACCGGATCGCTGCCGGGGAAGCTCATCTCGTTGGCTTCATCCAGCGCCACTTCCGAGGGCGTGTCGTACTTGTTGGGACGATGGTCCTTGTCGGGTTTGCTTGCGCTCATGCTGACCTCCTTTGGATATGGGGTATGTCTTTTCAATGGAAACGACGCGCTGTACGCGTATGCCTGTAACGACCAGATTACTGCCCGCGCCGGTGCGGCGATATAAGCGGGCGGCGCAACCGCGCGTAAGAATGCGCGAGGCCATGCCACCCGGTTCCTCAAGGCCACGGCGCTGGCGTGACCTGCTGGAATTGGCCCGGCTCATCGCCATCGGCGGGGATGGCCTGGGAGGGACCTCCGGGATGCAGCATCGCCCCCGTGATCAGTTCCAGCTCGCGCTCGGCGGCCACGAAGGCGGATTCTTCCAGCGGCTGTTCGCGCACCGGCCAGTGGGTGATGGCCCAGCTCTTGTATTGCTCGAAGCGGGCGCGCAGCTCGCGGGCGTAGTCTTGGCGTTGCCGGGCGAGAGGCTCAGTGGGCTCAGTGGATGCAGTGGATGCAGTGGATGCAGTGGATGCAGTGGATGCAGTGGGCTCAATGGCGTCCATGGTTCAGCCTCCTTTCATGGCGATCAGGCTTTCACGCACCTTGGCCAGGCCAAAGCGCCAGATCTGTTCCATCTTGATGTGCGGCATGACCGGCAGTTCGTCCGGATCGATGAAGACATCCAGGACCGCCGGCCCGGGCGCGGCCAGCAACTGCTGCAGGCCTCCCTCGAGTTCTTCGGGCGTGCGCACGCTGAAACCCTGGCCGCCGCAGGCCCGCGCGAAGGCGGCGAAGTCGGGGTTGGGGAATTCCGAGCCTTCGAAGGCGGGCATGCCCGCTTCTTCCATCTCCAGATGCACCAGGCCCCACTCGCGGTTGTTGAAGACCACTACCTTGACCGGCAGGCGGTGCTCGACGCTGGTCATGAATTCGCCCAGCAACATGGTGAAGCCGCCGTCGCCGACGGCCACCACCACCTGGCGCTCACGGTCCAGCGCCTGGATGCCGTTGGCCTGGCCCAGCGAGGTGCCGACCGCCGCATTGTTGAAGGAAGCCAGGATGCGCTGGCCGCCACGCTGGCGTATCCAGTTGCCGCACCACAGCGTCACCACGCCGGTATCGACCACAAAGGCGGCATCGTCATCGGCCAGATCGCTGATGGCCCGCGCCACGCTTTGCGGCTTGATCTTCTTGTGGTGGCGCTTGATCTCGGCGGCGCTGTCGAGTTTGGCGTTCCAGCGTTCGCGATGCGCATTGGCCTGCTGCAGGAAAGCGCCGTCGGTCTTGCCCTCCACGCGCTCCAGCAGTTGCTGTACGGCCGGTGCGACCGAGCCGGTGATGCCCAGGGTGACCGGCGCGCGGCGGCCCAGCACGAAGCCGCGCTCGTCGATCTGGATCACCTTGGACTTGGTGGGCAGGAATTCGGAATACGGATAGTCCGAACCCAGCATCAGCATCACTTCGGCGGCATGCAGCGCGTCGGTGCCGGGTGCGCCGCCGATGAGGCCCACGCCGCCTATCCAGTGCGGATGGTCGTAGCTGGCCAGGTCCTTGCCCCGGAAGGTATGCATGACCGGCGCCTGCAACTTGCTGGCCAGCGCCAGCACCTCGTCGATGGCGCCACGGCAGCCATTGCCAGCGAAGATGGCCACCGACCCTGCCGCATTGATCAGGTCGGCCGCGGCCTGGATATCGGCAGCTGGCGGCGACAGCGGCGTGCGCTCGCGCAGGGTATGCAGACTGGGGACGCTGCCGGAGGTCTTGGCGCCGATGACGTCGGCGGGGATGTTCAGGTGCGCTACGCCGCGCTGGGCGTAGGCCTGGGCGATGGCCTGGTGGAACACCGCCGGGGCCTGGTCCGGGCTGGTGATGATCTGGCTGTAGGCGGCCACATCGCGAAAGAGCAGCTCAGGGGAATTCTCCTGCAGATAGTCGGTGCCGCGATGGGCGGCCGGCACGCCGCCGGAGATCGCCAGCACCGGGGCATGGTCCTTGCGGGCTTCGTACAAGCCCGCCACCAGGTGATTGGCGCCCGGGCCGGTGGTGCCGCAGCAGACCGCCAGCCGGCCGGTCAGCTTGGCCTGGCCGGCAGCGGCCAGGGCTGCGCCTTCTTCATGGCGTACGCCTATCCATTCGATGCGCTTGTCGCGGCGGATGGCGTCGGTGAGCGGGTTCAAGGCGTCACCGACCACGCCGAAGATCTGGCGTACGCCGATCTCGTAGAGCGTGTCGATGAGGATGTCTGCAACGGTGGCGGGCATGGCGGCTCCATGGGTGTCGTTGAGGAAAGAGGGGGGATTGCACTCAAGAGTAAGTCCGCCAGCCGGTGGCCTGTATCGGTGTCTGTGGTAAATCCCTGTAGGAGGATGGGGGACGCCCGGTGCATTCCTACGCCGCCTTCATCATCAGGCCGACTGCGTGGTCGCGGCTGCGCTCCGATAATCGGCCCATCAGCGATATTGCGGAGGACGCCATGCGACGCGCACTTTGGAAAGGAGCGATCAGCTTCGGGCTGATCAATATCCCGGTCGAACTCTACACCGCCGAAAAGCACGATGAGCTGGACTTCACGCTGCTGGACCAGCGCGATCTCTCGCCAGTGGGCTACAAGCGCTACAACAAGAAATCCGGGCGCGAGGTGCCCTGGGAAAACATCATCAAGGGCTACCAGTACGAGGAGGGCAAGTATGTCCTCATGTCCGACGAAGACCTGCGCCGCGCCAACGTGGAGGCGACCCAGAGCATCGACATCCAGAGTTTCGTCGAGCGCGAGCAGGTGCCCATCCTTTATTACGAGCAACCTTATTTCCTGGCCCCGGCCAAGGGGGGCGACAAGGCCTATGCGCTGTTGCGCGAAACCCTGCTGGCCAGCGACAAGATGGCCATTGCCCAGATCGTCATCCGCACCCGCCAGCACTTGGCTGCGCTCATTCCCCAGGGCGACATGCTGCAACTGATCACCTTGCGCTATCCCAGCGAGTTGCGCGCTCCGGATGATCTGCCGGTGCCCACACGCAAGTCCAAGAAGGCGGCAGTCACCCGACAGGAGGTAGAGATGGCGCGGGCGCTGGTGGAGCACATGTCGGCACAATGGGAGCCGGAGCAGTTCCACGATACCTATCGTGACGACGTGCTGGCGCTGATCCAGAAGAAGATCAAGAGTCGCCAGACCCATGAAGTGGCCGAGCCGGACGAAGCCGCCGCACCGGCCAGCAGCGGCGCCAAGGTGGTCGACCTGATGGCCTTGCTCAAGAGCAGCCTGGAAGGGCGCGGCAGGTCTTCTGCCAAGGCGGGGGACGACAAAGCGCCGCAGGAAGCAAAGGAAAAGAGGGGGGCGAAGGTCCACAAGCTTCCTGCCCGCAAGCCCGCTGCAAACACTGCCACTAAAACTGCTGCCACTAAAACGGCTGCCAAAAGCGTCGCCAAGCCCAGGACCAAGAGCAAGACCGCCAGCACCAGCAAGGCCAGCCGCAGTGCTGCCACCCGCCGTAGCGGCAGCACCGCCAGGAGGGCGCAGGCATGAGCACCGGCAAGCTCGACCGCTACCGCGCCAAGCGCGATTTCACCATCACGCCCGAACCCTCCGGTCATGCCAGCCGGAGCCGGGCAGGGGCGCAGTCGCAGAGCCTGCAATTCTTCATCCAGCGCCACCATGCGCGCCGGCTGCATTATGACTTTCGGCTCGAGCTCGACGGTGTGCTCAAGAGCTGGGCCGTTCCCAAGGGCCCCAGCCTGGACCCACACGACAAGCGACTGGCCGTGCGGGTCGAGGACCATCCCTTCGACTACGGCAGCTTCGAGGGCGACATCCCCGCGCACCAGTATGGCGCCGGCCATGTGGTCTTGTGGGATCGCGGTCAGTGGCGACCGCACGGCGATGCGCGCGCCGGGCTGGCAAAAGGTCATCTGAGCTTTGAGCTGGAGGGCGAAAAACTGCACGGCCGCTGGGCACTGGTGCGCATGGGCAAGCCCGCCGCCGACGGCAAGGAAAACTGGCTGCTGATCAAGGACGACGACGCCGCTGCGGCCAGCGGCGAGCAAGCGGCCATCACCGAACTGCGCCCCGAGAGCGTCAAGGATCTGGGCGACCAGGCGCCGCTCGCCAAGGCCAGAGCAAGCGCCAAAGCCGCGCCGGACAGCACCGGTCCAATGCCCGCGCAGATGCAGGCGCAACTGGCCACTCTGGTCGATCGCGCTCCCGCAGGCGAGCAATGGCTGTGCGAGCTGAAGTTCGATGGGTATCGCGGCCTGTGCCGCATCGATCACGGCCAAGCCGCCATCTACACCCGGGAAGGCCTGGACTGGAGCCATCGCTGGCCCATCCTGGTGCAGGCGCTGGCGCGCTTGCCGGTCGATGAAGCCTGGATCGATGGCGAGGTCGTGGCGCTGGACGCGCAAGGACAGATCAGCTTCGAAGCCTTGCAGAACCTGGCGCGCGGGGATCGCCAGCAGGCCGATGGCATCCGCCTGGCGCTGTATGCCTTCGATCTGCTGTACCTGAACGGCCACGACCTGCGCGACATTCCCCTGCGTCAGCGCAAGGCGTTGCTGCGTGAACTGATCCCCGGTTCGGACCCAGAGGGACTGCTGCTCTACAGCGAACACATCGAGGGCCATGCCGCCGAAGTGTTCCGCCACGCCTGCCAGCATGGCATGGAAGGGATCGTGCTCAAGCGCGCCGATGCCCCGTACACAGGGCGGCGCGACCGCTACTGGCTCAAGCTCAAGTGCGAGCATCGGCAAGAGTTCGTCATCGCCGGCTATACCGAACCCGCCGGCCAACGCAGCGGCTTTGGGGCCATCCTGGTGGGAGTCTACGATGAGCACGAGCAGTTGCGCTACGCCGGGCGGGTGGGCACCGGTTTCGATGACAAGCTGCTGGAGACGCTGCTCAAGCAGTTCGGCCCGCTGGAGCAGGACCAGCCAGCCTTTGCCAATCCACCTACCGGCCAGCAGCGGCGCGGGGTCCATTGGCTCAGGCCGGCGCTGGTGGCCGAGGTGCGCTTTGCCCAATGGACCAGCGCCGGCATCCTGCGCCATGGCAGCTTCGTGGCCCTGCGCGAAGACAAGGACCCGCACCAGATCCGACGCGAAGGCCCGCAGCCCCTCGCCGAGGCAAAGGCCGATGCCAAGGCGCCGGCCGCTGCGCCCGCGCGCAGCCGTGGCAAGGCCAGCGATCTCTCTGCACCCGTCACCGTGGCCGGGGTGAAGCTGACCCATCCCGGCAAGATCCTCTTTCCCGATACCGGGCTGACCAAGCTGGAACTGGCGCGCTATTACCAGAGCGTGGCGCCGTGGATATTGCCCGAACTCAGGCAACGACCGCTGTCGCTGGTGCGTTGCCCGGACGGACATGCTGGCAAGCGCTTCTTCCAGAAGCACACCGGGCAAGGCATGCCCGAGGCCATCGACACCATCGAGGTGCCGGAAGGCGAGGGCCATGCCCAGTACATGATGGTCAACGATGTGGCCGGCCTGGTCGCCACCGTGCAGATGGGCGTGCTGGAGCTGCATGCCTGGGGCGCGACCGGCGCTGCCCTGAATCACCCCGACCGCGTGGTGTTCGACCTCGATCCTGCTGACGACGTACCCTGGGCCACGGTGGTGGAGGGCGCCCAGCTGGTGCGGGGGCTGTTGAAAGAGATCGGACTGGACTGTTTCCTCAAGACCTCGGGTGGCAAGGGTCTGCATGTGATGGTGCCGATCCGGCCGGAACACGACTGGGCCGTGGTCAAGGATTGGGCGCACCGGTTCGCCGCGCACCTGGCGCGGCACCTGCCGGACCGTTTCATCGCCAAGATGAGCAAGGCCGCTCGTAACGGCAAGATCTTTATCGACTATCTGCGCAATGCGCCCGGCGCGACCACGGTGGTGGCCTATTCGGTGCGCGCCCGCGATGGTGCGCCGGTGTCGGTGCCAATCACCTGGGAAGAGCTGGAACAGGGCAAGGGCATCAAGGCCGATCATTTCCGGGTGTCCACCATGCCGGCGCGCATCCGCAGCCTGGAGCAGCACGATCCTTGGGCCCACTTCGGGCAGGCTCCGCAGCGCCTCACCAAGGCCATGCTGGCGGCCTTTGACAGCGTCTGAACGGGCGGCAGTGCTGGGCCGGCAAGCTCAGCAGGGCGGCGATGTCCTACACGATCTTCATCATCCTGCCGACTGCGCCTGACAAGGGGCAAATCCATAATCCTCCCCAGTTTGAGAACCGACCACGCCGGTTGCCGTCCCGGCCCGCCGAGCGGGTCCGGGCATCCCCATGAACAACAAGAAGGAAATGGCCCCAGCCATGAACACCATCAGCCACCGTCCCTCGCTGACCCAGCTTTTCACCCGCCCCATGATGCCGGCGCTGATGCCGGCCGGTGCCGCCGCGCAGCCGCGCAAGCTGCCAGCCGCGCTGGTGGAGCGCTTGCTGGTGCAGGAGGGCGAGCATGGCCTGCCTGCGCTTCCTTCATTCCCTCCACGCGGCCTACCCCTGGCCACCTTCAACGCACCCCAGCCGGCTGCGCACCGGGCGGCGACCTTCAGCTATCCGCTGCATATCGACCGCGCCAGCATCGAGGCCCTGCCCAGCGCCTGCGGCGTCTACATCCTGCGCGGCGAGGGCGACCAGGCGCTCTACGTGGGCCGCAGCGTGAACCTGCGCAGCCGTGTGCTGGCGCATCTGCACCATGCCGAAGACCAGTTCCTGATCGGCCGCACCCGCCGTATCGAATGCCTGCGCACGGCCGGCGAGCTGGGCGCAGCCCTGCTGGAAAACAGCCTGCTGCGCGATCTGCGTCCGGCCCACAACAAGAAACAGCGCGCCAAGCGCGGCCTGTTCACCTTGCGCCTGGATGAACAGGGCCAGCCGTTGGTGGCGCAGGTGGCCGACCACGAATTCAACCGCGCCGGCAAGCTCTTCGGCCTCTACACCAGCGAGCGCGCCGCCCAGGAGGCCTTGCACAAGCTGGTCGAGCATCATGGCCTGTGCAGCATCGCTACCGGGCTGGAACAGGGCGAAGGCCCGGGCATGGCCTGCTTCGGCCGGCAGATCCGCCGTTGCCGCGGCGCCTGCACCGGCGAAGAGTCGCACGAACAGCACCAGTCCCGCCTGCTGCAGGCGCTGGAAGACTTGCGCATCCTGCCTTGGCCCTATGCCGGCCCCATGGGCATCGTCGAGCAGGGCGACGGCTGGCAGCAGATCCATGTGATCGACCAGTGGCGCTACCTGGGTTCGCTGGATCGCCAGCAGCGACGTTTGCCGGCCCGCCCGGCAGCCAGCCTCAAGGGCTTCGACCTGGACACCTACAAGCTGGTGATCCAGCCCTACCTGCTGGGCCAGCTGGAGCTGCGTCCACTGCCGGGCTTGCCATTGGCCTATCCCTGATCCGTTCTGATCCTTCCTGTCCTGCATGCAAGCACGTCTTTATCCCTACGCCGTCGCGTTGCTGATGGCCGCGCCCGGTGCGCTCCCCCTGGCGCTGGCCGCCGATCCCGGTGGCCTGTGCCGTCCCGACCAGACCCTCGACAAGGACCGCCTGGCGGCCTACCTGATCCAGACCTATCCGGTCAGTACGGCCTATCTCTCGGTGGGCAAGGACGCGGCGCCGATTGCCTCGCCGCGCGCGCTGGTGGCCTGGCTGCTCAAGAAGCGCGCGGGCGAGCGCAATACCGGCGGAGCGTGCAGCGGCGACAGCTGCAACGTCGATCACATGGCCGAGGACGTGCAACGTCTCATCGATGGCAAGGATGAAGGTTTCCGCCCCAGCGGGCGCACGGATGCTGCGGCTTTTTTCCGTGAGGACAGCCGTATCACCCTTGGCTGTACCGTGGCGGCCGCCACGCCGACGCTGCCGCATGCGCCCCAGGCCGCGCGCATGGGCGTGGCCCCGCTGGCCGCAGCCAGTGGCGCTGCGGCTGCACCTGCCGCCGCTACTGCGGCCCCGGCCGCTCCGGCAACCTGGACAGACCCGCTGCGGGTGCGCGGCAATCCCGACCAGTTGTCCATTGATCACCGCGACAAGGCCGGTTATGCCTCGGTGGAACGCGCCCGCGTGACGCTGGCCAATGACGAGGTGGCGCAGTCGCGCACCAACGATGTGGTGGTCTATGCGGGTTATTCGCTGGACAAGCGTCCCATCGGGGAAGCGGGCAGCACCTATGAGGCGGTGCCCTACGTGGGCTTCAAGCAGAATCGCGTCACCAGCTATGCCGGCGCGACCAACGAGGTCACCACCAGCCGCACCAGCCAGGTGGGCTTGCTGTCGGCCTTCCATTTCACCCATCCGGATTCGGCCAACACCGAAGACCTGACCGCCCGTCCCGACTACCTGGTCAACAATACCGATGGCAGCCGCCTGTTGACGGTCAACTTCACGCTCACGCCGGTGCGGCCTGGCGTGCTCAATGACTTCCTGCGCTGGGGCAATGGCCTGGCGTTCAAGCCCATCCTGGTGGGGCAGAGCCGCAACGGTATCTACATCAATCGCGGTGATCCGGATGTCTACGACCAGCATCGCGACTTCATCCGCCTGGGGGCGCAGGCCGGCTTCACGCTGTCCTCCACCAATCCGGCCTTGCCCTTCGACTTCACGACCACCTTCACGGGCTTGAAGGCCTTGCAGGGCAATCGCAGCATCCATTACTGGAAATCGGTGCTGACCTACAACCTCAACCAGAATGTCGGATTGAGCCTGGATTATTCCAACGGCCTCCTGCCCGACAGCGGCGACCAGGAGCGCAAGTGGGGGCTGGCGGTGTCGTCGAAGTTCTGAGCTCGCCTGCCGGTGGTTGTCATGGCGCCTGGGATGGCGTCATGTCAGCCCTACAGATGCTTGTGCAGGAATCCGGTAATTTCATCTTCCAGCCGTCGATGAATCGCAATGCGGTCGACTTCCGGCGCATCCTTGCACAGCAATGCTTCCTGCGAGGCGAATGCCGCAGGGCAAGGATCAAGGAAGACAAAATGCCGTCCCGGTACGATGACTTCTGTTGGACGGGTGGGAAGGCCGGCCGCCACTGCCAGCGCATTCGGTTCGGCGGGCAAAAAGCTCGTGTCCGAGGGACGATAAAGCAAGACTGGCATCGTGACCGACGCCAGGGCGGCGGCATCGAAAGGAATGGCCAGCGGATCCATCACGACCACAGCCTTGACGGAATAGTCGGGCTGGAACGGTTCGCCCGCCGAGGCAGGTGAGGAGGACGTGTTTCGGCCATCGCCACAAGAAGAGCTGTCTTGAGGATGCCGGGCGCAGTACCTGCCAGCCAGCGCAAAGTCCGGAACGGCGCCCGCCATGACCAGGGCCGTATAGCCCCCGGCAGAAAAGCCGATTGCACCGACCCGGGCCGGGTCCATATGCGCCCCCAAGCGGCTGTCGGAAAATGCGGCATGTAGTGCGGCGTTGGCTTGCCTGGGGCGATCGATCAATGAGCGTCCCTGCCGATAGCCGTCGAGATTGCCAGCGGAATCGCCCACGTGAATCGGGGCGATCACGACATAGCCTTCGCGCGCGAGCCGCGTGGCCAGTTCCCGATGACCAAAAGGCATGCCGCCGTGGCCGTGGGAAAGTACCACCACCGGAAAGACGGCGTCGGCGACGGCCGCATTGCGCGTCGCTTCTATGGTGTAGGGACCGGCCTGCCATGGTGTTTCCGGCGTCTTGCTGGGGTACCAGGCCACTGCCTCAAAGGGGAGCTTGTCCGTTACCGCAATCCGCGCGACGCCGGCATGAAAGGGCGAGGCCTTTTCGGCCGAGAACGCCTGCTGGGAGAAGAACAGCGTGAAACCCACCGTGAGCAGCAGGCGCAGCGTCATGGGAAGACCTCGTCGATATCGTTGGCGTTCCACTTCGCTTACTGGAGTGTCGCCGCCATCTTGGCCGGCAACGGCACGTTGAGCCACTTCTGCACGATGCCATTGAGTTCGCCACTCTTCTTGGCCGCCGTCAGCGCCTCATTGACCTTGGCCAGCAAGGCCGGTTCACCCTTGTTCAGGCCGACGTTGCAGGCCGATTCCTGGATGATGTACTTCAGCACCGGCTTGTTGTTGGGGGCCTTCTCGGCCAGCGCATAGGCTACGAAGTCGCCCGTGCCCACCAACTGCACCTGGCCGGAGACATAGGCGGAGATCATGGCGTTGTTGTCTTCGTAGCGCTTGATGGTGGCGCTCTTGGGTGCGGTGTCGGTCAGTTGCAGATCCTGGAAGGTGCCGCGCGCCACGCCCACGGTCTTGTCGGCCAGGTCGGCCGGGCCGCTGACCTTGACGCTGGCCACGCCGAAGACGCTGTTGTTGTAGGGCGCATAGGGTTGCGAGAAGTCGATCACCTTTTCACGCTCGGCGTTGCGGCCCAGGGTGGAGATGACCAGGTCGGCCTTGTGCGTCTGCAGGTAGGCGATGCGGTTGGCGCTGGCCACCGGCACCAGCTGCAGCTTCACGCCCATCTTCTGCGCGATCAGCCGGGCCACGTCGATGTCCAGTCCTTGCAGTTGCAGGTCGGTGTTGACCGAGCCGAAGGGGGCAAAATCCTGCGGCACGCCAATGCGCACCACGCCGTTCTTCTGGATATCGGCCAGGGCGTCGGCCCGGGCCAGGCCACCCTGCATGGCAGCCAGTCCGAGCACTACGGCCAGCATCGTCTTCCTGGGGCTCATCTGCATTTCTCCTCATCGATGGTTGTCCAGCAGCCGATGATACGCCGGATCGGCACGTCTTTCAGTCAGGCAAGGGCAACACGCAGTCATCGGCGGCCAGGTAGAGCCGCTGGCCCGGGGCCGGGGTCACGCGGTAACCGCCGGTGAACTCGCCGAAGGCGGGCAGCATGGCCCAGCGGCCATCGACCACGAAGCAGGGCAGGCGCAGTGCATCGCCAGCCGCCGCCAGCCGGTACACCGGGTGCAGATGGCCGACCAGGGCGAATGCCCCGGCTACCGTCTGGGGATGGTGGCAGAAGGCCAGCGGACCAAGCCGCCAGGGTTCGTCGACCACCTGCATGTCCAGCTCGGGTGGTGGATCGCCGGCATGGCTATCGTGGTTGCCGCGCACCAGGGTCAGCTCCAACGCTGCATGGCGTGCGCGCCATTGCGCCAAGGTGGCCAGCGTATGGGGTGCGCGTCCACTGCGGGCATGCAGGAAGTCGCCCAGGAAGACGATCCGTTGCACCCCATGACGCGCCACCAGCGCATCGATGCGCGCCAGGTTGGCCTGCGTGGTGCCGTGCGGGACGGGGATGCCGCCGGCGCGGAAGGCGGCGGCCTTGCCGAAATGGACGTCGGCCAGGATCAGCATGGCCTGCTCGCGCCACAACAGCGCCCGTTCGGGCAGCATGCTCAGTTGCACGCCGTCGGCGTCGAAGCTGGGGAAGTCGCTCATGGACGCCGCCGTGCCGCAGTCTTGCCCGCGCTGGCGTCGGCCGCGCTTTCCAGCTCGCGCAGCATGCGCGCCACGCGGTCGGCCAGTTTTTCGGTGGAGAGCTTTTCGCGGAAGCGCTCCACCATCAATGGCAGGGCGAAGGGCGTGGGGCGTTGCAGTCGCACCAGCGTGAGCGTGCGGGCGCGCAGTTCGGCCAGGGTGCTGCGCAGGCGTGCCAGCTCCAGTTCCTGTTCCAGCACCTCGCGCTGGGCCTGGGTGAGCAGGAGGTTGTTGGCGTCGTGCTTGCGGAATACCTCGAAGAACAGCGCCGAGGACGCCTGCAACTGGCGCGCGCTCTTGTGCTGGCCGGGATAGCCCTGCGAGACCAGCCCGGCGATGCGGGCGATCTCACGAAAACGCCGCTGCGACAGTTCGGTGGCGTTCAGGCTGGAGAGCACGTCCTGCAGCAGGTCGTGGTCGGAGAACAGGGTCTGCGCCTGGTGGGCCGCCAATTGCTCCAGCGGCGCTTGCTGCGCGCCCAGCAACTCGAAGCCATAGTCGTTGACGGCAATGGAAAAGCTTGCCGCCTGCTGGCGCGCCAGCCGCCACGCCAGCAGCGAGGCCAGCCCCATGTGCACCAGCCGGCCCGCAAAGGGATAGAAGAACAGGTGATGGCCTTCACGGCTCTTCAAGGCTTCCACCACCAGCCGCTGGCCGGTGGGCAGCGCCGACCAGGCGTGCTGCAAGGCCAGCAGGGGCTCGACGGCCTGCATCTCGGGGCCGTCGAAGCGCGCCTGTGCGGCCTGTTCCAGGCGGTCCAGCACGGCGTGGGCCAGGGTCGAGGACAGGGGCATGCGTCCGCCTTGCCAGCGCGGCACGGCGCCGCTGCCTGAACTGCTGCGGCGTACCCAGGCTGTCATCTCATGGACACGCACGAATTCCAGCACGCGCCCACCGAAGAGGAAGCGGTCGCCCGGACGCAGTCGGGCGATGAAGCCTTCTTCGATGGTGCCGATGCGCCCGCCCTTGAGATATTGCACATGCAGGCTGGCGTCGGCGACGATGGTGCCGATGTTGAGCCGGTGCCGCGTGGCGATGGCAGGCTGTGGCACCCGATAGATGCCTTCGGCATCGGCTTGCACCCGCTGGTATTCCGGATAGGCGGTGAGACTCTGGCCGCCCCGCACCACGAAGTCCAGCGCCCATTGCCACTGATCCTCGCGCAGGGCGCGATAGGACCAGGCCTGGCGCACCTCGTCGAACAGCTCATCGGGGCGGAAGCCGCCCCCCAGGGCGATGGTCACCAGATGCTGGACCAGCACATCCAGCGGTGCTTCCGGCACCGGACGCTGTTCCACCTGCCCGGCGGCCACGGCGTCCTGCGCGGCGGCCGCCTCGACCAGTTCCAGGCTGTTGGTGGGCACTAGCGTGGCGCGCGAGACGCGGCCCGGTGCGTGGCCGGAACGGCCAGCCCGCTGCAGCAGGCGCGCCACGCCACGCGGGCTGCCGATCTGCAGGACGCGCTCGACCGGGGTGAAGTCCACGCCCAGGTCCAGGCTGGAAGTGCAGACCACGGCCTTGAGCCGTCCGTCGCGCAAGCCCTGTTCCACCCATTCACGCACTTCGCGGTCCAGCGAACCATGATGCAGCGCGATCAGCCCGGCCCAGTCGGGCCGGGCCTCCAGCAGGTTCTGGTACCACAGCTCGGCCTGCGAGCGGGTGTTGGTGAAGACCAGGGTGCTGTTGCTGGAATCGATTTCGGCCACCACGCCCGGCAGCATCTGCAGGCCCAGATGGCCGGCCCAGGCAAAGCGCGCGGGCTGCGGCGGCAACAGGGTGTCGATGAGGATGCGCTTGCGCTGCTGGCCGCGCACCAGCACACCCTGGGCAGCCTGGTCCGGCCCCAGCAGCGCCTGCAGCGATTGCTCCAGGTTGCCCAACGTGGCCGACAGGCCCCAGACCACCATCTGCGGCCGCCAGCGGCGCAGACGCGCCAGCGCCAGCTGCACCTGCACGCCGCGCTTGTTGCCCATCAGTTCGTGCCATTCATCCACGATCACCGCGTCCAGCTTGCCGAAGCGCTGCCGCGCATCGGCCTGGGACAGCAGCAGCGAGAGACTTTCCGGCGTGGTCACCAGGACCTGGGGCAGGGCCTTCATCTGCCGTGCGCGTTCGCTGGAACCGGTGTCGCCGGTGCGCATGCCGGCCTGCCAATGGGGCAGCAATTCCGGCAGCGGTTCTTGCAAGGCGCGCAGGGTGTCGGCCGCCAGCGCCCGCATGGGCGTGATCCACAGCACGCGCAGCCCGTTGGTCGTCGCGCCCTGTGTCGGCTGGCCCAGGCTTGGCTGGGCATGCAGCAGCGCGCCGAACCAGACTGCATAGGTCTTGCCCGAGCCGGTGCTGGCATGCAGCAGGCCGCTGCGTCCTTGCTGGGCGGCTTGCCAGACTTCGCGCTGGAAATCGAAGACCTGCCAGCCGCGCCGCTGGAACCATGTTTCGGCGGCTGTCAGGGCGGATTGCGCAGCATGAGCGCTGCCGGCGCAAGCTGATGCGGAAGCACGTGAGGAACGCGGGTTGCGCGGCATCTCAGCGCTGCTCCGGTTGGGGGGAAGGCGGTAGCAGGGCGCGCAGGGTGGCCAGGGTATCGGCCTGCTCCACGGTCTTGTCGAGGCGCTGGCGCAGGATGCGCGGGAAGCGCACCGCCATGCCGGCCTTGTGGCGGCTGGAGAGGGCGATGCCTTCGAAGCCGATCTCGAAGACCATGCTGGGCTGCACGCTGCGCACCGGGCCGAATTTCTCGATGGTGCTCTTGCGGATGACCTGGTCGACCACCGCGATCTCGGCATCGGTGAGGCCCGAGTAAGCCTTGGCGAAGGGCACCAGCTTGCGCTGGCTGCCGGCTTCTGGCGGCCCGTCCCACAGGGCGAAGGTGTAGTCGGTATAGAGCGAGGCGCGCCGGCCATGGCCGGCCTGGGCATAGATGAGCACGGCGTCGATGCTGTAGGGATCGATCTTCCACTTCCACCAGGTGCCGTCGTTGCGGGTGCGGCCAATACCGTAGCGGGCATCGATGTCCTTGAGCATCATGCCTTCCACCCCGCGTTCGCGGGCGCTGGCGCGCAGTTGCGCCAGCGCGTCCCAGTCCTTGGCGGTCAGGGTCGGGGCCAGCATCAGTGCGGCGGCAGGATGGCTGCCCACCAGCGCTTCCAGCCGGCGGCGTCGTTCGCTTTGCGGCAGGCCGCGCAGGTCGCAGCCGTCCTGTTCCAGCAGGTCGTAGGCGATCAGGCCGGCAGGCAGTTCTGCCAGCAGCCTGGCGCTGAGGTTCTTGCGGCCAATGCGTTTCTGCAGTTCGGAGAAGGGCGCCACACGTTCGGCGGCCAGGCCGGCATCGGGATGGCGGATGACGATCTCGCCATCGATCACGGTGCCGTCCGGCAGGGGCAGGGCGGCCAGCTCCGGGAAGCGCTCGGTGATCAGTTCTTCGCCGCGCGACCACAGCCAGTTCTGGCCGTGGCGGCGCACCAGCTGGGCGCGGATGCCGTCGTACTTCCATTCCACCTGCCACTGCTGGATCGGTCCCAGCGTGGCGGGGGCGTCCATCAGGGGATGGGCCAGGAAGAAGGGATAGGGCTGGCCGCCCTGCAATGGCTGGTCGGCGCTGTCGGCAGGGGCGATCAGGCGGGCGAAGCGTTCGGCATCCGGGCGGGCGCGGCCATCGGTCCAGCCGACCATGCGTTGCGCCACCAGCTTGGCGTCCAGCTGGGCGACGGCGGCCAGCGCCCGCGTGACCAGCAGGCGTGAGACACCGACCCGGAAGCCGCCGCCAATGAGCTTGGAGAGCAGGAAGCGGCCTTGCCAGTCGAGCTCGTCCCAGGCTTGGAAGAGTGCGGCGCGGATGGTCTCTGGCGCCGCTCCGCGCAGGGGCGCGATGCGTTCTTCCACCCAGCGCGCCAGACCCAGCGGGTTGCTGCCGCTGGCCGGCGGCAGGATGTGGGCGATGGTTTCGGCCAGGTCGCCCACGCTCTGGTAGCACTCTTCGAAGAGCCATTCATCGATCTGCGCATACTCCATCGCGCATTGCTTGAGCAGGCTGGTGGGGACCGCTTGGCGGGGCTTGCCGCCGGCCAGGAAGTAGACGGCCCAGGCCGCATCGGCGGGGTCGGCGCGGCCGAAGTAGTCTTCCAGGGCCGCCAGCTTGCGGGTGGTGGAGGTGGTGGCGTCGAGCTCGCCATAAAGCCGCGAGAATTCACGCATGAGGGGCTGGCTCCGCAGTCGCGGCGGGCATCTCTTCGATGGCCTCGTCGCCGTATTCGGTAGCGAAAGCGCCGGCGTCCAGGCCGTTCTGGCGCAGCCAGCGCACCATGGTGGCGACCTGGCCGTGGGTGACGATGATACGCTCGGCCTGGGTGGCCGCAATGGCTTGCTGCAGCGCCGGCCAGTCGGCGTGGTCGGAGAGCACGAAGCCGCGATCCACGCCCCGGCGGCGGCGCGTGCCGCGCAAGCGCATCCAGCCGCTGGCGAAGGCGTCGCTGTAGTCGCCAAAGCGGCGCATCCAGGGCGAACCCGCCGCCGAGGGCGGCGCGATGACCAGGCTGCCGGCATAGGCCGAAGAGGGGCTGCGCTTGCCCCCATCGCTCTTGCTGCCCGGGCTGCCCTGGTTGACGGTCTGCGTCTCGGGCAGCGCCACGCCCTCCTGCCGATAGAGGCGATTGAGCGGCGCCACCGCGCCGTGGCAGATGATGGGGCCGATGCTGGCGTCGATCCCGTGCAGGATGCGCTGGGCCTTGCCGAAGGCATAGCAGAACAGCACGCTGGCGCGGCCCTGGGCGGCGTTGGCGCGCCACCATGCGTTGATCTCTTCGAAGATCTCGGCCTGGGGCTGCCAGCGGTAGATCGGCATGCCGAAGGTGGATTCGGTGATGAAGGTGTGGCAGCGCACCGGTTCGAAGGGGGCGCAGGTGCCGTCGGCCTCCAGCTTGTAGTCGCCCGAGGCCACCCAGACCTGGCCCTCGTGCTCCATGCGCAACTGGGCCGAGCCCAGTACATGGCCGGCCGGGTGCAGCGACAGGCGCACGCCATTGTGGGTCAGGCTCGCGCCGTAGGCCAGGGTATCGAGGGCAATGTCAGCGCCCAGCCGGGCGCGCAGGATGTCCGCCCCAGGCGCAGCGGCCAGGTAGTGCGCATGGCCGACGCGGGCGTGGTCGGCATGGGCATGGGTGATCACCGCGCGCGCCACCGGGCGCCAGGGGTCAATGTAGAAATCACCTGGCACGCAATACAGACCTTCCTTGCGCACCACCACCATGTCTTGCATGCCTGCCGTTTCCTTGTGATGAGCTTGCTGGCCGACCAGGCGAGGTCGGCGAGGGGCTAGCTTAACCGCAACGATTCTTTCTTGCAGTCGGTGGGTCTCCTACGACGCTGTCAGGGGAACCAGTATTGTCCCGTTCTGACTAAGTTTTGCATTGCATCGCGGCACAATTGTTCTGAATTAGGTATGCTATCGCCAATTAGTGTTGGCAAGCTGTAAATTGTATTGCCTGGTTTTCATCACCCGTTTCTCTACCTGCTGCCAACCCCAAGCCCCCTCCATAACGCGCATGAGCATGTCTACCTACGTCGATCCCCAGACCTTCCGTGAAATGCAGGACTCCGAAGTGCTGCCCGCTCCCTCGGGCGTACGCCTGAAGATCATGCAGATGTGCCAGCAGGAAGATATTGCCTTGCCCGAACTGGTGGCCCAGGTCCAGGGCGATCCGGTGCTGGCGGGGCGGCTGATCCAGATCGCCAACATCCCCAACATCAACAAGGGGCGCATGGTGGCCTCGGTCAATGTCGAGTTGCTGCTGATGGTGGGGCTGCATGCGGTGCGCCAGATGGCGCTGGCGATCTCGCTGACCGAATCGGCGCGACGCGGTGATTGCGCCGAGTTCGACTATGACGCCTTCTGGAGCCGTTCCACCGCCATGGCCTGCGCCGGACAGGCGCTGGGCGACCTGCTGCAGGTGGCGCCGCCGGCAGAGATGTTCACCATCGGCCTGCTGGCCGGCATTGGCCAGCTGGGCCTGGCGTCGGCGCGTCCCAAGCGCTATGGCGAGCTGTTGCTGGCCGGGGCAAAGGATGCACAACTGCGCGTCCAGGAAAGGGAGAGCTTCGGCTTCGATCATCTGGCGCTGGCCGCTGCCATGATGCAGGACTGGCATTTCCCCCGCATCTTCTGCGAAGCGGTGCTGCATCATCGCGATCCCGCCGCCAGCGGCCTGGAGGAGGACGACCGCCAGCAGAAGGTGACACGCCTGCTGGAGCTGGCCGGTTGCGTGGCCGATGTCTGCACGGCCAGTGACGCGCAGCGGGCCGCCTTGCTGCCGCGCCTGCTGCAGCTGGGGCAACACTTCGCGCTGCCGGTATCGAGCCTGGAATACGTATGCGGACGGGTCTCCTGGGACTGGAGCGACTGGGGCGCATTGCTCAAGGTGCCGACCCGGGTCTTGCGCGAAATCGGTCCGGAGCTGGCTGCTGCGGCCGAACAGACGGCTTGATGCGAATTGGCAACAGTCAGACTTTGTCAGCAAATTTCGAAATTCTTTGTTGCTGATTTGTCAGTTTGAAGTGTTACCATGCATTCCGCTCTGGAAGTAAAGCTCATCTTTTGACCGTCAAAAAATAAGCCGGACGCCATACCGTCCGCGCGCTGGATATTGGACGTCAGTCAGGAAGGGTGAGTCCGCGTCGACGGCTGGCTCGCGTTTGCGCAGACCTGCTTCCAGACCGCGCGCAAGGCCGATGAACCCAGCCACCTGATGTTTCTTCCGAAATGCCACGGCATATGCCGCAGCCTGCCACGAGGACACATATTCATCAAATAGGCCTTGCCTGCGCCCTTTCTGTTCGGAATGCCAGGCGCCTGCCTTTGCTAATGTGTTCCGATAAAAAACGCGGCGTTTTCCAATCGATTCGCTTCGACCACATCCTGTCACCGTCGACCACGGTGTGAACTGTCACGCCTTGAGCGGGGCCGGATGGGGTTGCGGCCAACGCTGGCGCGCCGCACCTGACATGAATAGGGGGTCTCCCATGACAAAGAAAATTCTCGGCATTTCCTGCCTGCTGCTGGCGGCCAGCCAACCCGTCTTTGCGGCGCATCCGCTGGTCACCGACGACGCCGGCGTCCAGGGCGCTGGCGGCATCCAGATTGAAACCAATACCGACTGGAGCCGCCAGAACGGCGCGGCCAGCCACGTCGGCGCCTTCACCTTCACCTATGGTGTGACCGATCATCTGGACCTGTTCACCAACCTGCCGCAGACCTTCCAGTCGCCCACTGGCACCGGCGTGGGGGATGTCTCGGTGGGCGCCAAATGGCGCTGGCATGAAGCCGATGGCCTGGCGCTGGCCTTCAAGCCGGAGTTCTTCATGCCCAGCGGCGACGAGCAGAAGGGACTTGGCACCGGCAAGAACGGCCTGGGCCTCACCGGCATCGCCTCCTACGAGACCGGGCCATGGACGCTGCACGGCAACATTGGCGTGCGCCTGAACCGCTTCCAGCGGGAAGAAGACCAGCAGTCCATGCGCAAGACCGTCTGGCGTGCTTCGGCAGCGGTCTGGTACGGGCTCAACGAGCAGTGGCGACTGGTGGCCGATACCGGTCTGGCGCAGAACGCCGATGCCGCTAGCAAGAAGCTGCCCTCCTATGCGCTGGTCGGCGTGATCTGGTCGCCCAACAAGACGGTGGACCTGGATGCAGGCGCCAAATTCGGCCTGAACAAGGCGGAAGTGACGCGTCAATTCGGCGTGGGCGTGACCCTGCACTTCTGAGTTGAGCGATGCGAAGGTCGGGTCAGTCTGTGCAGTGCAGCATGCAATCGACTGGAAAGACTGACCAAATCTGCTATCGTTGACCCTGGCACAGGGCCACGACTAAGGAGACGACAGATGGATCTGGTGGAAAAATTCGATGCCAAGGGCAAGACCGGCGCACCTTACCACGTTGAGGTGTACCAGACGCAGCAGGACGAGGCCGACGAAGCGGTACAGGCGTTCAGCCGCACCTACAAGTTGACCGATGGCCGCGCGCTCGATCCCCTGACCAATGAGAAATTCAGGATCGTCCAGACCGGGGAAAAGATCTACCGCGTCTGAGTCCTCCCGGACCCCGCAACACGACGATCAAGCTGACCAAGCCGGCGCCGCAAGGCGGCCGGCTTTTTTTGCGCCTGTGTGACGGTAGGCCCGCCTCGCAGGCAGCTTCCCGTCAACGTCAGAAGGCGTCGCCCGGCACCCGCACCCAGCCTTCCATGAGCACCCGCGCACTGCGGCTCATGATGGCCTTGGTGACGACCCACTGGCCGTCTTCCAGTTTGGCCTCTGCACCCACGCGCAAGGTGCCAGACGGATGGCCGAAACGCACGCTATTGCGCTCCCCGCCGCCCGCTGCCAGGTTCACCAGCGTGCCCGGAATGGCCGCCGCCGTGCCAATGGCGACCGCCGCGGTGCCCATCATCGCGTGGTGCAGCTTGCCCATGGACATGGCGCGCACCAGCACGTCGGTATCCTGCACGGTGACGGTCTTGCCGCTGGAAGAGACATATTCCCTGGGAGCAGCGACGAAGGCCACCTTGGGCGTGTGCTGGCGGGTGGCGGCTTCTTCGACCTTGCTGATGAGTCCCATGCGCATCGCCCCATGGGCGCGGATGGTCTCGAAGCGGGCCAGGGCGGCCGGGTCGCTGTTGATGGCGTCCTGCAGTTCGGTGCCGGTATAGCCGATCTCTTCGGCCTTGAGGAAGATGGTGGGAATGCCGGCATTGATCATGGTGGCCTGGAAGCTGCCCACGCCAGGCACTTCCAGCGTATCGACCACATTGCCAGTCGGGAACATGGCGCCGCCTGCGCCTTCTTCCTCAGCGGCCGGGTCCATGAACTCGAGCTGCACTTCGGCAGCGGGGAAGGTCACGCCATCGAGTTCGAAGTCACCGGTTTCCTGCACCTGGCCGCCGCGCATCGGCACATGGGCCACGATGGTCTTGCCGATGTTGGCTTGCCAGATGGTGATGACGGCCACGCCATCCTGCGGCAGCCTGGAAGGATCGACCAGCCCGGCGGCAATCGCGAAGGGACCGACGGCAGCCGACAGGTTGCCGCAATTGCCGCTCCAGTCGACGAAATCCTGGTCGATGGAAACCTGGCCGAACAGGTAGTCGACATCATGGCCAGGCCGCACGCTGCGCGAGATGATGACCGTCTTGCTGGTGCTGGAGGTGGCGCCGCCCATGCCGTCGATCTGCTTGCCATAGGGGTCGGGGCTGCCGATCACCCGTTGCAGCAGCTTGTCGCGGGCAGGGCCCGGTACGCGGGCGGCCTCGGGCAGGTCATCCAGCTTGAAGAAGACGCCCTTGCTGGTGCCACCACGCAGGTAGGTGGCGGGGATGCGGATCTGCGGGACTTGGCTCATGCTTGTTCCTTGGCGTTCTGGCCGGCGTTGGCGGAGGCTTCCAGGAAATCCTGGGCGAAGCGTTGCAGCACGCCGCCGGCTTCGTAGATCGAGACTTCTTCAGCGGTATCGAGGCGGCAGGTCACCGGCACTTCCACGCGCTCGCCGTTCTTGCGGTGGATCACCAGCGTCAGGTCGGCGCGCGGACGGCGCTGGCCGATGACGTCATAGGTTTCGGTGCCGTCGATGGCGTAGGTGTTGCGGTTCTCGCCGGCCTTGAATTCCAGCGGCAGCACGCCCATGCCGATCAGGTTGGTGCGGTGGATGCGTTCAAAGCCTTCGGCCACGATGGCTTCCACCCCGGCCAGGCGCACGCCCTTGGCGGCCCAGTCACGCGATGAACCCTGGCCGTAGTCGGCGCCGGCGATGATGATCAGCGGCTGCTTGCGCTCCATGTAGGTTTCGATGGTTTCCCACATGCGCATGACTTTGCCTTCTGGTTCCAGGCGCGCCAGCGAACCTTGTTGCACGCTGCCATCGGCTTTCTTGACCATCTCGTTGAACAGCTTGGGATTGGCGAAGGTGGCGCGCTGCGCAGTCAGGTGGTCGCCACGGTGGGTGGCGTAGGAGTTGAAGTCTTCTTCCGGCAAGCCCATCTTGGCCAGGTATTCGCCAGCGGCGCTGTCGAGCAGGATGGCGTTGGAGGGCGAAAGGTGGTCGGTGGTGATGTTGTCGCCCAGCACCGCCAGCGGACGCATGCCCGACAGCGTGCGCTCACCGGCCAGTGCGCCTTCCCAGTAGGGCGGACGGCGGATGTAGGTGCTCTGCGGACGCCAGTCATACAGCGGGCTGACCGACTGGCTGCGATCCACGCGGGCAGCGAACATGGGGGTGTAGACATTGCGGAACTGCTGCGGCTTGACCGCGGCGGTCACGACGGCGTCGATTTCCTCGTCGCTGGGCCAGATGTCCTTCAGGCGGATTTCCCGGCCCTCGGCGGTCACGCCCAGCACGTCCTGTTCGATGTCGAAGCGGATGGTGCCGGCAATGGCATAGGCCACGACCAGCGGCGGCGAGGCCAGGAAGGCCTGCTTGGCGTAGGGGTGGATACGGCCATCGAAGTTGCGGTTGCCGGACAGCACCGCCGTGCTGTAGAGATCGCGGTCGATGATTTCCTGCTGGATCTTGGGATCGAGCGCACCGGACATGCCATTGCAGGTGGTGCAGGCAAAGGCGACGATGCCAAAGCCCAGTTTTTCCAGGTCGGCGGTCAGGCCCGCTTCTTCCAGGTACAGTTCCACCGCCTTGGAGCCGGGCGCCAGCGAGCTCTTCACCCAGGGCTTGCGGGCCAGGCCGAGGCGATTGGCATTGCGCGCCAAGAGGCCCGCCGCGATCACGTTGCGGGGATTGCTGGTATTGGTGCAGCTGGTGATGGCGGCGATGATGACGGCGCCATCGGGCATCTTGCCAGGTTCGTTCTCGACCTTGCCGGCGATGCCTTGCGCGGCCAGTTCGGAGACCGGCAGGCGCTTGTGCGGATTGCTCGGGCCGGCCAGGGTGCGCACCACGGTGGAAAGGTCGAAGCGCAGCACGCGTTCATACTCGACCTTGGCCAGGGTGTCGGACCACAGGCCGGCCTCTTTGGCATAGGTTTCCACCAGCTTGACCTGTTCGTCCTCGCGTCCGGTGAGCTTCAGATAGTCGATGGTCTGCTGGTCGATGGAGAACATGGCAGCCGTCGCGCCGTATTCAGGGGCCATGTTGGAGATGGTGGCGCGGTCGCCCAGGGTCAGGCTGGCGGCGCCGTCGCCGTAGAACTCCAGGTAGGCGCCGACCACCTTTTGCTTGCGCAGGAATTCGGTCAGCGACAGCACGATGTCGGTGGCGGTGATGCCCGGCTGGCGGCGGCCAGTCAATTCCACCCCGATGATGTCGGGCAGGCGCATCCAGGACGCGCGGCCCAGCATGACGTTCTCGGCCTCCAGGCCACCCACGCCGATGGCGATCACGCCCAGCGCATCCACGTGCGGGGTGTGGCTGTCGGTGCCGACCAGGGTGTCGGGGAAGGCCACGCCATCCTTGGCGTGGATGACCGGCGACATTTTTTCCAGGTTGATCTGGTGCATGATGCCGTTACCGGGCGGAATGACGTCCACATTCTCGAAGGCTAGCTTGGTCCAGTCGATAAAATGGAAGCGGTCTTCATTGCGGCGGTCTTCGATGGCACGATTCTTTACAAAGGCTTGCGGGTCGTCGCCGCCGCATTCCACCGCCAAAGAATGGTCCACGATCAGTTGCACCGGCACCACCGGATTGACCTTGGCCGGGTCGCCGCCCATGTCGGCAATGGCGTCGCGCAGGCCGGCCAGGTCCACCAGCGCGGTCTGGCCCAGGATGTCGTGGCAGACCACGCGCGCGGGGAACCAGGGGAAATCCAGCTCGCGCTTGCGTTCGATCAGCTGGCGCAGCGAATCGGTGAGGGTCGCCGGATCGCAGCGGCGCACCAGGTTTTCCGCCAGCACGCGGGAAGTGTAGGGCAGGGTGTCCCAGGCGCCGGGACGGATCGCCTCCACGGCGGCGCGGGCGTCGAAGTAATCCAGGCGGGTGCCGGGCAACTGCTTGCGGTATTGGGTGTTCATGGCGGTTGGCTCGTGTCTCGTTGATGGAATGGTTATCGGCTTATCTGGTGCGGCTCATGCGCCGGAGGCTTGTCCGGCCCGCTTTCCCGCGCCGCCGGCCTGGGCCTGCGCGATCTGGTGTTCGATGTTGCGGCGTGACGCGCCGATGTGACGGCGCATGAGCAGGTCAGCCAGTTCGCCGTCGCCGTCGGCCAGGGCGTCGAGGATGCGATGGTGTTCGGCGAAGGCCTGGCGCGGGCGGTGCGGGGTGGCGGAATACTGGATGCGGTACATGCGGGCCAACTGGTAAAGTTCGCCGCAGAGGATGCGGGTGAGGATCTGGTTGCCGCTTGCCTGGATGATCTTGTAATGGAAGTCGTAGTCGCCTTCCTGCTGGTAGTAGCCGCGTCCGGCCTGGAAGGCTTCGTCCTTCTCGTGTGTATCGAGCACCCGGCGCAGCTCATCGAGCTCGGCCCGGCTCATGCGCTGGGCGGCCAGGCGGCAGGCCATGCCTTCCAGCGATTCGCGGATCTGGAACAGTTCGACCAGGCCCTCCAGGGTCAGCGAGACCACCCGCGCGCCCACGTGGGGCACACGCACCAGCAGGTTCTGGCCTTCCAGCCGGTGGATCGCTTCGCGCAGCGGACCCCGGCTGATGCCATAGGTGCGCGCCAGTTCGGGCTCGGAAATCTTGCTGCCGGGGGCGATCTCGCCTTGCACGATGGCGCTCTGGATCTTGCGGAAAACATGTTCCGACAAGGTCTCGCCCTCGCGGTCATTGCCGGGTAGTGAAATGAGCTCACTCATGGTGTCGACAATCTGTGATCAAAGAGTGGCTTAATCATAGCACTTCACCCTAAAAATGGAAGAAGTGTCGACACCGAAATATTTTCGGCACTGGGTAGTTAAAAAATAGCATGAGGCAATTTTCGTTAGGGATGAGAAAATTCAGCCAGCTGTTGGGAAAATGTGAAATCAGCTTTCAAATTTTTTCAAATATCTTCCTCATATGTGGGAATGATTCACCCAAAATGAGAAATTCACCGTACATTGCCGCCATGGACTCTCCTCAAACCTCTACTATCGTTGACCGCGTACTCCACGTCCTCGCAGGCGTGGCCCGTGCCGGCAAGCCCGTCAGTGCCAAGCAGATCGCTGCCATGGTGCAACAACCCGTCAGTACCGTGTACCGGCATCTGGCCTCCCTCAAGAAGTGGGGGCTGTTGCAGGAACACATGAACTCCGGGACCTTCGAACCCGGCCCCACCGGCGTACAGCTGGCCTGGGGCTTCGACCAGAACTCCAACCTGGTCAGCCAGAGCCGCGAAGAGATCAGCTCGCTGGTCCAGCGCAGCGGCGAGAGCGTCGGCCTGCTGGTGGCCATCAACGGGCAGATGGTGTGCATCGCCATGGAAGAAAGCGATCAGCCGCTGCGCTGTTCCTTCACCAAGGGCCGCGCTCATCCGCTGCTCAAGGGCGCCTCCGCCAAGAGCCTGCTGGCCTTCATGCCGCGCAAGCTGCAGCAGAAGCTGCTGACCGACCAGTTGGGCGACAAGCCCGAGGAACTGGCCGCCCTGGAAACACAGCTGGAAGAAATCCGCCGGCGCGGCTACTGTATCAGCGAAAGCGAGGTCGATCTGGGCGTATGGGGTGTCTCGGTGCCCATCATGACCTCCAATGGCCGCCTGGAAGGTACGATCACCCTGATGGCGCCGGCGCTGCGTGTGGGCAACCGCGAGCAGGAACTGGTGCGCATGACGCTGGAATCGGCCCAACGCATCTGTAACCGTTTTTAAGCCTTAATTGCCTTTTGCCTTTTTGCCTTATCGTAGGACTTAGCAAGAGCGGCCAAGCTGCGCGCCGCGGGGTAGGCGCAGCAGTCAGGACGCCAGGTCAATCTGTTGACATCGTGCCGGCAAGCCCGGCGTCCAGCCAATCTTCTCTACTGAGGAAATCATGAAGACATTCTCCAAGCTGCTCTGCGCCGGCATGGCCAGCCTGAGCCTGCTGATCGCGGCTGTCCCGGCCGCCCACGCCAACGGTGAGGTGATCCGGGTCGGCACCGACGCCACCTTCCCGCCGATGGAATTCGTCAAGGATGGCAAGCGCACCGGCTTTGACGTGGAACTGATCGAAGCCCTGGCCAAGACTATGGGCAAGAAGGTCCAGTGGATCGACATCGACTTCAAGGGCCTGATTCCCGGCCTGGTCTCCAACCGCTTCGACATCGCCGCCTCGGCCATCTACATGACCGACGAACGGCGCAAGGTGGTCAACTTCAGCGACCCCTACTACCGTGGCGGGCTGGCCGTGCTGGTGCGCCGTGACGACAACAGCATCAAGGTCCCGGAAGACCTCAACAAGGGCAAGCGCGTTTCGGTGCAGGTTGGCACCAAGTCGGTGGGCTACCTCAAGGACAACTTCCCCGGCGTGGAGCGGGTGGAGGTCGAGAAGAACCAGGCCATGTTCGACCTGCTGGCCACCGGTCGCGTCAATGCCGTGGTCACGGGGCGTCCGGCAGCGGTCGAATATGCCCGCACCCAGCCGTTGGTGCGCGTGCTGGACAAGGGGCTGACCACCGAGTTGTACGGCTTTGCCCTGCGCAAGAGCGATACCGAACTGACCGCGCAACTCAACAAGGCCTTGCAAACTCTACGCATGAACGGTACCTATACGGCGCTTACCGACAAGTGGTTCGGCAAGAGCGAGTAAGCCACGCCTCCCGGTCCTGGTTCCCTCTGCATGAAGCACCGCCTCGTCCGCGCACGATCCAGCGTGGCCGGGGCGCTTCTTTTTTCTGGAGCATTGCATGAAACTGGATTTTTCGGGCGTCTGGGAGAGTTGGCCCTCGCTCGTCCACGGCACCCTGGTGACAGTCGAGATCACCGCGGCCTCGCTGGTGGTGGGCTGCGTGCTGGGCCTGCTGGTCGGCCTGGGGCGCCTGTCACCGCAGCGTCGCGTGATCTATGGCCTGTGTACGATCTACCTGACCCTGGTGCGCGGCACGCCGCTGCTGGTGCAACTGTTCCTGTGGTTCTTTGGCTTGCCGCATGTGGGCGTGATCCTGCCGGCCTACGTCTGCGGCATCCTGGGGCTGGGCATCTACAGCGGGGCCTATGTCTCGGAGATCGTGCGCGGCGCCATCCAGTCCATCGAGCGCGGCCAGATGGAGGCGGCGCGTTCGCTGGGCCTGCCTTACCGCATGGCCATGCGGCGCGTGATCCTGCCGCAGGCCTTCGTGCGCATGATCCCGCCGCTGGGCAATGAATTCATCGCCCTGATCAAGAATTCGGCGCTGGTCTCGCTGCTGACCATCGCCGACCTGATGCACGAGGGAGAGAAGATCATCAGCGTCACCTACCGCTCGCTGGAAACCTATCTGGCCATTGCGCTGATCTATCTGCTGCTCACCAGCGTGACCACGCTGATCTTGCGCCGCGTCGAAAAAGTGCTGCGCTCCGAAGGGAGGGTGTGATGACCGAGCCCATCGTCGAGGTCAGCGGCCTGAGGAAATCCTTCGGCGCCCACGTAGTGCTCAAGGACCTGGATCTCAGCGTCGCACCCAGCCAGGTGGTGGTCGTCATCGGCCCCAGCGGCAGCGGCAAGAGCACTTTCCTGCGTTGCCTGAACGGGCTGGAAAAGGCCGAGGGCGGCACGGTAAAGGTCTGCGGGCGCCCGGTGGTGGAGGGCGGTCGGATGATGCCGGAAGCCATGCTGGACCTCCTGCGCGCAGAAGTGGGCATGGTCTTTCAGTCCTTCAACCTGTTTCCCCACCTGACCGTGCTGGACAACATCACGCTGGCCCCCACCTGCCTGCGCGGGATGTCGCGCAAGGCCGCCCAGCAACAGGCGCTGCAGCTGCTGGAGAAGGTCGGCCTGGCGCACAAGGCAAAGGCCTACCCCGGCACGCTCTCGGGCGGGCAGAAACAGCGCGTGGCCATCGCCCGTGCGCTGGCCATGGAGCCCCAGGTGATGCTGTTCGACGAACCCACCTCGGCGCTGGACCCCGAGCTGGTGGGCGAGGTGCTGCAGGTGATACGTGCGCTGGCAGCCGAAGGCATGACCATGATCATCGTCACCCACGAAATGGGCTTTGCCCGCGAGGTGGCCGATGTGGTGGTGGTGATGGATCACGGCAGCATCGTCGAAGCCGGACCGCCTGGCGCCATCTTCACCGCTCCGCAGCAGGCACGCACCCGCAGCTTCCTCCAGACCATGCTGGCGCGTCAGGTCGCCGATGGAAACTGACGTCTGGCTGACAGCGGCATGGATGAGTCCGCGATAGACTACGGCTACCTGCAAGAATAAAGAAGGTGAGCACATGGCATCGCACGGCGACCAAGACCTGCACCACCTCGACCAGGCACCGGAGAACGCCTGCGCCAACGGCGCGCTGTTCTGTCCGCTGGCCTTGCTGCCGCAAGGATGGCGCAGCGACGTCCTGCTGCGCTGGGACGGCGCGGGCCGCCTCACGCACGTCACGCCCGACAGTGCCCGCGGCAGCGCTGCGCTGGCCAGCGGCCCGGTGCTGCCGGGCATGCCCAATCTGCATAGCCATGCCTTCCAGCGCGCCATGGCGGGGCTGGCCGAGACCATGGGCAGTCCCGCGGACTCCTTCTGGAGCTGGCGCGAGCTGATGTACCGCTTTGCCCAGCGCCTGCAGCCCCGGCAGCTCGAAGCCATCGCGCGGCAGACCTACATCGAAATGCTCAAGGCCGGCTATACCTCGGTCTGCGAATTCCACTATCTGCATCACGCCCCGGACGGCGCACCCTATGCCGATCCGGCAGAAATGGCCTGGCCCTTGCTGCAGGCCGCCGGCCAGTCCGGTATCGGCATGACCTTGCTGCCGGTGCTGTACCAGCAGGGCGGCCTGGGCGGCCGGCCAGTGTCGGCCGAGCAGCGCCGGTTCGTCGCTGCTCCGTCCTGGCTGCTCGGACTGCGAGAGCGCTTGCTGCAACACATGCCGGAAAATGACATGCGCCGTTATGGCGTCGCGCCGCATTCGCTGCGAGCGGTGGCGCCGACCGGGCTGGAAGAACTGCTGTCGGGGCTCGCAGGACAGCCTGGCGGCAGTGATGCGCCCATCCATATCCATGTGGCCGAACAATTGCGCGAGGTCGAGGATTGCCTGGCCTGGAGCGGACAGCGTCCGGTGCAGTGGCTGCTGTCTTCGCAGCCGGTCGATGCGCGCTGGTGCCTGGTCCACGCCACCCATATGGACGACGAGGAGTACCGCGCCGTGGCCGGCAGCGGCGCGGTGGTGGGACTGTGTCCGACCACCGAAGCCAATCTCGGCGACGGCGTCATCGACGCGCCCCGTCTCATCGATAGTGCAGCGCGCTGGGGCATCGGGTCGGACAGCAATATCGCCATCAGCCTGCGCGCCGAATTGCGCCTGCTGGAATATGCGCAACGCCTGCATCACCGCCGCCGCAACGTGCTGGCCGTGATCGACGCGCCAGCGGTGGCTGACCGACTGTTCTGCCAGGCGCTGGCAGGCGGCGCCCAGGCGGCCGGACGGGCCGTGGCAGGGCTGATGCCGGGCCAGCGCGCCGACCTGGTGGTGCTCGATCCCGACCATGTCAACCTGGCTCAACGCAGCAGCACGCAATTGCTCTCGGCGCTGGTGTTCTGCGAACACGATGGACCGATGATCGGTGATGTCTACGTCGGCGGCCGGCAGGTGGTCAAGGAGGGGCGTCATGCGCTCGACGACCGCGCGCGGGAAGACTACCGCCACGCGCTGGCCGCGCTGCTGAAAGATTGAACCAGGCGGCGAGGCAGCTTGCCTTGCCTATGTCCATGTCCATGCCGCGCCGCGCCGCGCAGCAGGCACACCTCCTGAGCTACCGTCCTTGCACAGAGCCTGCCGTGTCACAGAACGTGTTCTGACCGCTTGCCTGCGGGCAGGTCGCCGTCCTTTCGGCGCGCCTGGTTTGATCCAGCGCAAGCCCGCACCAGTTCTGCTTTAGGGGCTGGTGGCGCTTGATGCATGTCAAGTCGTCTCAGGAGTCGGGGGCTTAGTATGCAGTCATACGATTTCTGTCACCCGAGAGGTCATCATGTTCAAGAACATCCTGCTGGCAACCGACGGTTCCCGTCTGTGCAACGAGTCGGTCAAGGCGGCCATTGCCCTGGCCAAGAGCTGTGGCAGCAGCCTGGTCGGCTTGTCGGTATCGGGCAATCTGCGCGCATTGTCGATCCCTGAGGTCAGCGTCGGCGTGGATGTGGCGCGTGCCGGTGAAGCTGGTCGCGCAAGGGCGCTGGCCAGTGTCGAGATGATCACCGAGATGGCCCGCCAGGAAGGTGTTCCCTGCTCGGTGCAGGTGGCCCAGGGTGGTCGCCCCTACGAAGAAATCATGCGCGTGGCCGAACGCGAACATTGCGACGCCATCTTCATGGCTTCCAAGGCAAGGTCCACCCTGGGACGCCTGCTCATGGGCAGCCAGACGCAGAAGCTGCTGGCCCGTAGCAAGGTGCCGGTGCTGGTGTTCCGTTGAAAGATCAAGACGCGTCCTTCGGCTGAAAGCTGAAAGCAGAAGGGCGCAGGCGGTGCAAGCCGCCAGGCAGGTTTGTGGTGTGGAGGGTCGGGCCGTTCCTGTGGAGAGGGACGGCCCTTTTTTTATGCCCGTCGATCAGATGCGCGCCAGCCTGATGCGGGTGAGAAAATTTGGTGAAACGCTTTTCCCTTGTTACAGTCAGGGCTGCTATCAACCTGGCAACAAGGAGCCTTCCATTGAGTCAATCCCCCCATCCCATCCAGGGCGGCAACGCCTTCGCCCGCTTCTTCGCGCACGAGGCCGCTGGCGGCATCGTGCTGGCCATCGCCGCCGTGCTGGCGCTGGTGATCAGCAATTCAGGATGGCGCGAGGCCTACGCGGCCTTTACCCGTATTCAGGGAACGGTCGATATCGGTGGCTTGGTGGTGCTGTCCAAGCCGCTGCTGCTGTGGGTCAATGACTTGTGGATGGCGGTGTTCTTCTTCCTGGTGGGACTGGAGATCAAGCGCGAGTTCGTCGAAGGCGAGCTGGCTTCGCGCAAGCAGGCCATCCTGCCGGCAGCGGCCGCGCTGGGCGGCATGGTAGTTCCAGCGGCCATCTACGCCCTCATCAATCTGGGGGACCCGGTCGCCTTGCGCGGCTGGGCGATCCCTGCGGCCACCGACATCGCCTTTGCCATCGGTATCGTGATGCTGCTGGGTTCGCGGGTGCCGACCTCGCTGAAGGTGTTCCTGACGGCCGTGGCCATCATCGATGACCTGGGCGCCATCGTGGTCATCGCCCTGTTCTATACCGACAATCTCTCGCTGGGCATGCTGGCCGGCGCCGGCCTGGGCAGCCTGGTGCTGCTGCTGCTCAATCGCAGCGGGGTGCGTCGCGCCGATGTGTATATCCTGGTGGGTCTGGTGATCTGGGTCTGCGTACTAAAGTCGGGCATCCACGCCACGCTGGCCGGTGTGGTCACGGCGCTGGCCATTCCCATGCGCGACGCTCACGACCAGCCCTTGGCCGGGGCGCTGGAACATGGCTTGCATCCCTGGGTGGCCTTCCTGGTGCTGCCCATGTTCGCCTTCGCCAATGCCGGCGTCTCCCTGCAGGGCATGTCGCTGGGCAGCCTGCTCGAACCCATTCCGCTGGGCATTGCGGCTGGCCTGGTGCTGGGCAAGACGGTCGGGGTCTTTGGCGCAGCCTGGCTGATGGTGCGCAGCGGACTGGCGACTGCGCCGGCCGGGGCCACGACGCGGCAGTTCATCGGCGTGTGCATGCTGTGCGGGATCGGCTTTACGATGAGCCTGTTCATCGGCGGACTGGCCTTCCAGGGGCTGGCGGCTGATTTTGAAGCCAAGCTCAAGCTGGGCGTACTGGGCGGCTCGGTGATCGCAGGCTTGCTGGGGACGCTGGTATTGTGGCGCAAGACATCACCTGGGTGAATGACTCTTTCGGCCCGCGTTTGCTCGATGCATCGCGGGGCGGGGCCGCTAGCTGAGCGGCTGTGAGCCGTAGTTGTCAATCAAATACAGCGATAAGTCGCCGTTTGACGACGAATCCATAAGTTTTTGTTTTGCACTGCAAAATGTTGACCGATAATCAAGCCTGGCAGCCGCGCTCTCCCCGCAGGACGCCTTTGCCAAAAAGGCATCATGCTTGCGGTGAAGCTCTGCCGTAGCGGCGCGGGCAAGTGCAAAATGCTGCTACGCGAAACAAGGCATGCTTTACATCATCTTTTGGCAGTAGCAAGATGGGCTCGCAGGTGAATGCAGACGCGGCCCGGATGGCCGTCAGGCTGGACGGACGTGGCAGCAGCACCTGCAGCATGTCAGGGATGTTGCCTGCGGGCATTTTCATCCCTGGTGATGATAAGCTGCGCGAATATCAGCGCAGCAGCCAGAAAGATGAGGAGACGTCGATGAAGTTCATCGAGCTGCTGATGGCCTATGGTGGCCAGGCATTGGTGTGGTATGCGATGTATGTGCTCGTGGGGAGCTGCGCCTTCGGCGCTTATGTATGGCGGCGCACCGGGGTGGGCCACTAGAAAAGCGGCAGGGCGGCAGTGCGTCGATGGGGTTGTGCCTGGGGGCAGGCGTGGTGGTGGCGGTAGTTGATGGGGAAATGGTATGCATATCCTGGAACGGGTCCTGTCGTGGGGCGGGTCCTTCTTGAGTTGGTACGTGGTCTACTTCGTGGTGGCCGCGGGGGCGTTTGGCGGCTATCTGGTCTATCGCCTGTGGCTGCCTGACTGGCTCAGGGCCCGGCAGGCGAGGGCGCGCGGGCCGCAGCACAGGCGCATCGACTGAGCCCTGGCGGGTTTTGAACAGGCTGCTAACGGCGAGCCGCTCCTCTCGGGGCGGCTCGCCGTTTTTCGTTTTCCGCCAGCGCGGCGATATCTGAAATGCCGGTTGGTTCTCCTGCGAGATGCAAAAAAAAGCTGTAGTCGAGGCTTTATTTTCTCAAAACGCGGTGCTATTCTCCTTTCCGCGCAAACGTTTGCGCACCGATAACGGCGTCCATCTAGGGCCTGTTCACACTTAATCTGCGAGATGCGTTGCCCCCAGAAGGCGGGGTGGCAAGGCGCGCGTCAGGGCTGGTGGTGGTGCCACCAGCCCTGACGTGCAACGCGGCCAGCGCGCCTTCTGGGGGCAACCCTCCGGGAGAGGCCGCCAAGCGTCGCCTGCCGTTGTTGCAGCTCCTTGCCGTGGCACCACCACGGCGCGTCGCTGCGCCTAGGCAGTCAACGCTTGGCGACCTCTCGCACTCGCAGATTAAGTGTGAACAGGCCCTGGGAAACGCCGGCAACATCAATACTGGAGACCCAGATGAACAAATTCACCCGCCGTCATTTCGCCATTGCCGCTCTGGCCTGTGCAGTCCTTCCCGGCGCCGCCATGGCGCAGACCCCGGCCAAGCCCAAGGTGGCGCTGGTCATGAAGTCGCTGGCCAACGAGTTCTTCCTGAACATGGAAAACGGCGCTCGCGAATACCAGAAGGCCAACGCCAGCAAGTTCGACCTGATCGCCAACGGCATCAAGGATGAGCAAGACACGGCCAACCAGATCAAGATCGTCGAGCAGATGATCGTCTCCAAGGTCAACGCCCTGGTGATCGCGCCGGCGGACTCCAAGGCCCTGGTGCCGGTGGTCAAGAAGGCCATCGACGCTGGCATCATCGTGGTCAACATCGACAACAAGCTGGACGACGCCGCCCTGAAGGAAAAGGGCATCACCGTGCCGTTCGTGGGCCCGGACAACCGCAAGGGCGCCAAGCTGGCCGGCGACTACCTGGGCAAGCAACTGCAGAAGGGTGACAAGGTCGCCATCATCGAAGGCGTTTCCACCACCTTCAATGCACAGCAGCGCACGCTGGGCTTCCAGGACGCCATGAAGGATGTCGGCGCCAATGTGGTGACCGTGCAGTCGGGCCAGTGGGAAATCGACCAGGGCAACAAGGTCGCTGCGTCGATCCTGAACGCCCATCCTGACATCAAGGCCATCCTGGCTGGCAACGACAACATGGCGCTGGGCGCCGTGGCCGCCATCCGCGCCGCTGGCAAGACCGGCAAGGTGCAACTGGTCGGCTACGACAACATCAACGCCATCAAGCCGATGTTGAAGGATGGCCGCGTGCTGGCCACTGTTGACCAGTTCGCCCAGCAGCAAGCCGTCTTCGGCATCGAGACCGCCTTGAAGGCGCTGTCTGAGAAGAAGCCGCAAAGCGCCCTGGGTGGCGTGGTCGAGACCAAGGTCTCGCTGGTCACCAAGTAATACCGACGCCCTTTAGCGTCTTCTCTGCAAAGCGCTGCGCCCGTTCCCGGGGGCAGGGCTTTGCCTCTCCCTCCTTGCGCGCTACAGAACCATGCAGCCCAACGACTCCCTCTCCCAAGGCTCGCCCTTGCTGACCCTGTCCGGCATTGGCAAGCGCTACGCCGCCCCGGTGCTCGATGGCATCGACCTGGACCTGCGTCCCGGCCAGGTGCTGGCCCTGACCGGCGAAAACGGCGCCGGCAAGAGTACGCTCTCCAAGATCATCTGCGGCCTGGTCGATGCCAGCGCCGGCGGCATGATGCTCGATGGCCAGCCCTATGCACCGGCTTCACGCACCCAGGCAGAAGGCCTGGGCATCCGCATGGTGATGCAGGAACTGAACCTGATCCCCACGCTGTCGATTGCCGAAAACCTGTTCCTGGAAAAACTGCCGCGCCGCTTCGGCTGGATCGACCGCAAGAAGCTGGCCGAGGCCGCCCGCGCCCAGATGGAAGTGGTCGGTCTCGGTGAGCTGGACCCGTGGACGCCCGTAGGCGACCTGGGCCTGGGCCACCAGCAGATGGTCGAGATCGCGCGCAACCTGATCGGCAGCTGCCGCTGCCTGATCCTGGACGAACCCACGGCCATGCTGACCAACCGCGAGGTGGAATTGCTGTTCTCGCGCATCGAGCGCCTGCGCGCCGAAGGCGTGGCCATCATCTACATCTCGCACCGCCTGGAAGAATTGAAGCGCATCGCCGACCGCATCGTGGTCCTGCGCGATGGCAAGCTGGTCTGCAACGATGACATCGGTCGCTATTCGACCGAGCAACTGGTGCAACTGATGGCCGGCGAATTGACCAAGGTCGACCTGGATGCCGAGCATCGCCGCATCGGCGCGCCGGTCCTGCGCATCCGCGGCCTGGGCCGCGCCCCGGTCGTGCATCCCGCCAGCCTGGCGCTGCATGCCGGCGAAGTGCTGGGCATTGCCGGCCTGATCGGTTCGGGCCGCACTGAACTGCTACGCCTGATCTTCGGCGCCGACCGCGCCGAGCAGGGTGAGATCTTCATCGGCGACAGCCAAGAGCCCGCACGCATCCGCAGTCCTAAGGATGCCGTCAAGGCTGGCATCGCCATGGTCACCGAAGATCGCAAAGGGCAGGGCTTGCTGCTGCCGCAAGCCATCAGCGTCAATACCTCGCTGGCCAACCTGGGCAGCGTGAGCCGTGGCGGCATGCTCGATCATGCCGCCGAGAGCAGCGTGGCGCAGGATTACGTGAAGAAGCTGCGCATCCGCAGCGGCAGCGTGGCCCAGGCCGCCGGCGAGCTGTCGGGCGGCAACCAGCAGAAGGTGGTGATTGCGCGCTGGCTGTACCGCGATTGCCCCATCATGCTGTTTGACGAACCCACGCGCGGCATCGACATCGGCGCCAAGTCCGATATCTATCGCCTCTTCGCCGAACTGGCCGCACAAGGCAAGGGCCTGCTGGTGGTCTCCAGCGACCTGCGCGAGCTCATGCAGATCTGTGACCGTATCGCCGTCATGAGTGCGGGCCGCATTGCCGATACTTTCAGCCGCGATGACTGGTCGCAGGAACGCATCCTGGCCGCGGCCTTCAGTGGTTACGTGGGACGCCAGGAAGCCGCCGCAGCGGCGCACGTGGCGGGCAACACCGCCTGAGGGGCCGGCATCCGCGGCCCGACTATCAACTGCCAAGAATCAACGAGACAGATGCAAACTTCTTCCTCTACCCCCGCCGCCAGCCGGCAAGCGGCCTACCTGGCCGGTTTCAAGAACTACCTGGGCCTGATGGCGGCGCTGCTGGCCATGTGCGTGATGTTCGCCTTCCTGAGCGAGAACTTCCTCAGCGCGGCCACCTTCATCACCCTCTCCAATGACATCCCGCCGCTGGTGGTGATGTCGGTGGGCATGACCTTCATCCTCATCATCGGCGGCATCGACTTGTCGGTGGGCTCGGTGATGGCGCTGGCGGCCTCCATGCTGTCCATGGCCATGGTGCGCTGGGGCTGGCCGCTGTATGCCGCTGCGCCCCTGGGCGTGGTGGTGGCGGCGCTGTGCGGTACGCTCACCGGCATGGTCTCGGTGCACTGGCGCATTCCTTCCTTCATCGTCTCGCTGGGCGTGCTGGAAATCGCCCGCGGCCTGGCCTACCAGGTCACCAACTCGCGCACCGAATACATCGGCAGCGCCGTGGACGTGATCAGCTCGCCCATCCTCTTTGGCATGTCGCCGGCCTTCCTGTCGGCCATCGCCATCGTCATCATTGCCCAGCTGGTGCTGACCCGCACCGTGCTGGGCCGCTACTGGATCGGTATCGGCACCAATGAAGAAGCGGTGCGCCTGTCCGGCGTGAACCCCAATCCCAGCAAGATCCTGGCCTTTGCCCTGATGGGTGCGCTGGCTGGCATCGCCGCGCTGTTCCAGGTCTCGCGCCTGGAAGCGGCCGACCCCAATGGCGGCGTGGGCATGGAGCTGCAGGTCATTGCCGCCGTGGTCATCGGCGGCACCAGCCTGATGGGCGGCCGGGGCTCCATCGTCAGCACCTTCATCGGCGTATTGATCATCTCGGTGCTGGAAGCTGGCCTGGCCCAGGTCGGCGTGAGCGAACCGATGAAGCGCATCATCACCGGCGCCGTCATCGTGGTGGCCGTGATCCTGGATACCTATCGCCGTCGCGGCCAACGCCACGCGCGCTAAGCGAAGACGCCATGGCCACCATCAAGGATGTCGCCAGGCTGGCCGGGGTGTCCTACACCACGGTCTCGCACGTGCTCAACCAGACGCGTCCGGTCAGCAGTGACGCGCGCGAGCGCGTGCTGGCCGCCGTCAAGGAACTGGACTACGTGCCCAGCGCCCTGGCGCGCTCGCTGCGCAGCAAGGTCACCGGCAGTATCGGCCTGATCATCCCCAACAACACCAACCCGTATTTCTCGGAACTGGCGCGCGGGATCGAGGACCACTGCTATGGCGCCGGCTACAGCGTCATCCTGTGCAATTCCGACGACGACCCCGACAAGCAGCGCGACTACCTGCAAGTCTTGCAGACCAAGCACTGCGACGGCCTCATCATCGCCACCCTGAACCAGGCCGATCTCAATCCGGCCGGCAAGCTGGACATTCCCACGGTGCTGCTGGACCGCGCCCCCAAGGAGCTGGACATCGACCTGGTCAGCACCGACAACGCCGTCGGCGGCAGCCTGGCGGCGCGCCATCTGCTGGATTTGCGCCGCTGCCGCGTGGCCTGCATCGCCGGTCCTGACGGGCTGGAATTGTCGGACGAACGGGTGCGGGGCTTCCGCCAGACCCTGGAGCAGGGCGGCCTGGCCCTGGCCGACAGTGACCTGCTGCATGCCGACTTCAGTGGCATCGGCGGTTACCAGGCCGCCATGCGCCTGCTGCAGGGACGCCCGGCCGACCAGCGTCCGGACGCCATCTTCTGCTGCAACGACATGATGGCCATCGGCGTGCTGCGCGCCGCCGGCGAATTGCAGATCGAGGTGCCGGGCGAATTGTCGGTGGTGGGCTTCGACGATATCGAACTGGCCCAGTTCGTCCATCCGCCGCTGACCACAGTGGCGCAGAACACCCGCAAGCTGGGCAACCTGACCGCGCAGTTCCTGCTGGAACGCATCGCCGACCCCAGCCTGCCGGCGCGCCGCGAGACGGTAGCGCCGCAACTCCAGCTGCGGGGCTCGACCGCCCCGCGCGTCAATCCGACCTGAGAACTAGAGAGCACACATGATCGTCATCATCGGCAGCGTCAACATGGACCTGGTCTTGCGCGTACCGCGCATGCCCTTGCCGGGCGAAACCCTGGCCGGCGACAGATTCATGACCATCCCCGGCGGCAAGGGCGCCAACCAGGCCGTGGCCTGCGCCCGCCTGGCCGCACCCGGCACCCGCGTGGCCATGGTGGCCTGCGTGGGCGACGACGCCTTCGGCGGCCAGATGCGCCAATCGATCACCGCCTGCGGCATCGATGACCGCTACATCGACGAAGTGGCGGGCGAAGCCACCGGCATCGCCTCCATCATGGTCGACGCCAACGCCCAGAACAGTATCGTCATCGCCGCCGGCGCCAATGGCCGGCTGGATGTGGAGCGCATCGAACGCGCCCGCGCGCTGATCGAACAGGCCTCCATCGTGCTATTGCAACTGGAAGTGCCGATGGCCACCGTCATCCACAGCATCGAACTGGCGCACGCGCTGGGCAAGACCGTGGTGCTGAACCCCGCCCCGGCGCAGGCCCTGCCGCGTGCACTGCTGCAGAAGATCGATTACCTGATCTTGAATGAGATCGAGGCCGCCATGCTGGCCGAAGAACAGTCCGAAGACATTCCCATGCTGGCGCGCAAGCTGCACGACCTGGGCGCGCGCAACGTGGTGGTGACGCTGGGCGAGAAGGGCGTCTATGGCTCCTTCGCTGACGGCCAGCAGCGCCATCTGCCCGCGCGCAAGGTGCAGGCGGTCGATACCACGGCGGCCGGCGACACCTTCATCGGCGGCTTCATCGGCGCCATCGCCCAGGGGCGCGACCAGTTCGAGGCCATCGCCTATGCCCAGGCCGCAGCCGCACTGAGCGTCACCCGCGTGGGTGCGCAGACCTCCATTCCCACCCGCGACGAAGTCGTGCTCTAACACGTCAAGCCCAGGATCGACATGAAGAAGACAGCCTTGCTCAACGCCGCCATTTCCCAGGTCATTGCCACCATGGGTCATGGTGATACCCTGGTCATCGGTGACGTCGGCCTGCCGGTGCCGCCCGGCGTGCCGGTCATCGACCTGGCCGTCACGCGCGGCGTGCCAGGCTTTCTGACGGTGCTGGAGACGGTGCTCAGCGAGCTGCAGGTGGAATTCCATGTGGTGGCTGATGAACTGGCCCAGGTCAGCCCTATGCTGGCCGCGCAGATCACCGCGCTGGAACTGGCCGGCAAGCGCAGCGTATCGCACGAAAGCTTCAAGGAGCAGACCCGTCGCGCCCGCGCCGTGATCCGCACCGGTGAATGCACGCCTTATGCCAACATCATCCTCGGATCAGGGGTGGTCTTCTAAGGACTTGTTTCAGTGAATACATCTACACATCTAGTTGTGTGATGACTTTGCCACACTTCAGCAAATAGTCGCACGCAACTGTTGCCGCAGAGCATGTAATGCCCCATCATTGCGAGCACCAGAATAAAAACGCTTCAGTGGACGTCGCCGTCGCTGTTCAACAATAACAAGCTGGATCTTCGAGAGAACTGGAGAGACAGCCAACACATGAACAGCATAGGGAAGAACCATGTTTGCGTATTTCAAGAATCTCAAGGTGGCCGTGCGCCTGGCGGCTGTGTTCGCCTTCATCGTGGCCTTGCTGGCCGTGGTCAGCGTGACCGCCTTCATCAAGATCAACAACATCAACCGTGCGATCGACCAGATCGTCAATGACCGCTACCTGAAGGTACGCTGGGCCTTCGACCTGCGCGACGGCGTCAACGAGCAGATCAAGTACCTGCGCGGCATCGCCATCGATATCGAGAACCGCCCGGCCAACGAAAAGCGCTTCGCCCAGCTCGAGGTCGCCGTCAAGCAGACCAAGGAAGCGCTGGACAAGATCACTGCGCGCCAGGTCACGGCGGTCGGCCAGAAGAAGGCCAAGGCCCTCGATGAGGCACGCATTGCCTTCGACGCCAGCAAGGCCGACTTCCTGGCTTTGGTGAAGGCGGGCAACAGCACGTCGGCCGATGAGTACGTGCTGCGCAAGATCACCGATACCCAGAACAACTACCTGGCGCTGGCGCGCGCCTTTGCCGACTCGCAGGATGCGCAGTTGCAGGCCGAAGGCGCCAAGGCAGTGGCCGATGGCGCAATGGCGATCGAGGTGACGCTGGCCTGCTCGATGGCGGCTGTACTGGCGGCCATCATCCTCGGCTATCTGATGGCGCGCTCCATCGTCAAGCCGCTCACCGAAGCCGTACGCGTGGCCGAGAACGTCGCTGCCGGCGACCTGACCACGCGCATCGAGCCGCATTCCCGCGATGAGACCGGTCAACTGATGCAGGCGCTGCGCAAGATGAATGACAACCTGATCGAGATCGTCAGCGGCGTGCGCCGCGGCACCGAGTCCATCACCACGGCCTCGGGCGAAATCGCCAGCGGCAACCTGGACCTGTCGGCCCGTACCGAACAGCAGGCCGGTTCGCTCGAAGAGACTGCTTCGGCCATGGAAGAAATGACCTCGACCGTGCGCCAGAACGCCGACAACGCGCGCCAGGCCAACCAGATGGCCGTGTCCGCCTCCGAGATCGCCTTGCAGGGCGGCCAGATCGTCGGGCGCGTGGTCCACACCATGGACGAGATCAACCAGTCTTCGCGCAAGATCGTCGACATCATCGGCGTGATCGATGGCATCGCCTTCCAGACCAACATCCTGGCGCTCAACGCCGCCGTGGAAGCCGCTCGCGCTGGCGAGCAGGGCCGTGGTTTCGCCGTGGTCGCCACCGAGGTGCGCAGCCTGGCCCAGCGCTCCGCCGCCGCCGCCAAGGAAATCAAGGCCCTCATCGCGGATTCGGTGGGCAAGGTCGAAGGCGGCAGCGCCTTGGTGGCGCAAGCCGGCGCGACCATGGAACAAGTGGTCAGCAGCGTGCGCAGCGTGACCGATATCGTGGCCGAAATCTCCGCGGCCAGTGCCGAACAGAGCAGCGGCATCGAGGAAATCAACCGCGCCGTCACGCAGATGGACGAGGGCACCCAGCAGAACGCCGCCCTGGTCGAACAGGCTGCCGCTGCGGCCAAGTCCATGCAGGAACAGGCCGTGCGCCTGACCCAGTCCATCAGCATCTTCAAGCTGGAGCAGGGCGCAGCGAGCATCCCGGCAGCGCCAGTGCGCACGGCGCTGGCCCCGGCAGCCCCCGCGCCCACGGCCAGCCGCGCCCCGACAGCACGGCCCCGGGTGTCGCCGGCCATTACGGCGGCGCCTACCGTGGCAGCTGCGCCTGCCTTGAAGGCGCCGGCGCGGGTGGACGAAGACGCCTGGGAAACCTTCTGAAGCCCAGCCATGCCGTCCCGCTGACAAGGGGCCGGCATCTCTTCCTATAGCCAGCGGCGGCTCCCGACCTGATACTCTTGCGCTTGGACCACAAGAACAAGAGAACGGGAAGGGAGGCAAAATGCCATATCGTGGGCGGTCGGCGTCGCCGTGGATGAAGCTGCTGGGCCGCGCTCTGGCCGCGCTGGCGGCCTTGCTGGTGGCGCTGCTGCTGGCCTTGGCGCTGGCGGTGCCGCTGCTGGACTGGAACTCCGCCAAGCCCTGGCTGGGCCGGCAGCTTTCTGCCGCACTCGGACGCGACATCCGCGTCGATGGCAACCTGGACCTGTCCTGGAGCCTTGCACAAGCCGACGATGAGGCCGGCGCCCTGGCGCGCCTGGCGCCGCAACTGCGCCTGCGCGCCGAGCGCCTCTTCATCGGCAACCCCGACTGGGCGCACAGCAGCGACCATCTGGTCCGCGCCGCCGCCCTGGATGTGCGCTTTTCTCCCTTGCCGCTGCTGCACTGGCATTGGCACGTCACCGACCTGCGTGTCGAGGGCCTGGACCTGGTCATGGAGCGCGCCGACGACCAGCGCAAGAACTGGCGCTTTTCCAGCCAGCCCCGGTCGCGCTGGAGCTTCGACATCCATCGCATCGTCTTCGGCCATGCGCTCATCCGCTATGTCGAGCTGCCGCTGGACCTGGACCTGCGTTTCGACGCCCGTCCCCTCAACGCCACCGCCACCAACCAGAAAGACAGCGCCGCCCTGGTGCTGCAGGCCGCCGTGACCGGGCGCTACGGCCAGGCCGAGGTCAACGGCCAGATCAAGGGCGGGGCCTTGCCCGACCTGCTCAACGAAGGCAGCGTCTTTCCCCTGCAGGCCGAGGGCGACATCGGCGGTGTGCAGACGCAGCTCTCCGGCAACCTGATCAATCCGCACCAGTTGAGCCGGGCCGACCTGCGCATCGGCCTGGCAGGCGACAGCCTGGACCGTCTCTATCCGGCCACCGGCGTGCCGCTCCCCGCCACCCGGGCCTTCCACACCGAGGGCGCGCTGACCATCACCCGCCTCGATCCCCAGACCAAGGCCTGGGACTGGCGCTACAGCGGTTTTAGCGGCAAGGTCGGCGAAAGCGATTTCGCCGGTGATGCCCAGTATGTCCGCGGGCCGCCGAAGAACCATCTGAAGGTCAAGGCCGAGGCCGGCCTGCTGCGTTTGTCCGACTATCTGCCCGGCGATGACGCTGACCAAGGCAAGCCCTCCAAACCGGCCCAGCCCGAGCGCTGGTCCAAGCTGGATGCAGACATCGACTTGCAGGCCAAGCGCGTGCAATGGCGTGCCGGCCTGGAATGGCAGCAGGCCGCTGCCACGCTGACCCTGAAGGACCAGGTGCTCACCGCCGATCCCTTGCGCTTCAACATGGCCGGCGGCCAGGGGCAGGGGCAAGTGCGGCTGGATGGTCGCCAGCCGGACATCCGTTCCCGCCTGCAGATTCGCCTGCAGGATGCCCAGGTGCGAGAACTGTTTCCGCGCCTGGCCAGCCTCAAGGCCAGCTTCAGCAAGTTCAACGGCGAGGCCACGCTGTCGGCCACCGGCAATTCCGCCGCCGCCGTGCTGGCCAGCGCCGATGGCGAGATCAAGGCCGACCTGGGCCCAGGCACCATCAGCCAGTTCATCCTGGAGGCCGCCGGCCTGAACCTGGCCAATGCGGTGTTCGCCAAGCTCTATCGCGACCAGCAGGTCAAGCTCCTGTGCGGCGCCGCTGACGTGGCCATCCAGCACGGCCAGGCCACCATCCGGCACGGCATCCTCAACACCGAAGACGCCGCCATCGACGTGGGCGGCCAGGTCGACCTGGGCCGGCAGACCCTGGCCCTGGACATCCACCCGCGCACCAAGCAGGTCCGCATCCTGTCGCTGCGTACGCCCTTGCATGTGCGCGGCAGCTTTTCCCATCCCGAGATCGGCGCCGACAGCGGCGCTCTGGCCGCGCGCGCAGGTGCAGCGGCCGCGCTGGCGCTGGTGGCACCGGTGGCGGCGGTGATCCCCCTGATCTCGCCGGGGCAGGCAGCGTCGGATGACTGCGCCGCACGGGCGCGGTAAGCAAGCGCATGACGAGCCGATCAACATCAACAACAAGGAGACAACATGAAACAGCATGGCGCTGCCGCGCTCACCCTGGCCGGCCTCATCCTTCTGGCAGGCTGCACGACACCCGCCTCCGAGCGTGCGCAGGCCCCGGTGGCCGTGGCCGAGGTCGGCAGCTTCCATATCGGCGGACGCCAGGCCACCCTGGATGGCTTGCCGGCCAAGGAGGTGCGCTTCACGCCCACCTCGCCGCTGACCCGCATCGATCCCAACGGCGAGTTCGAGGTGGGCCAGATGTATGTGCAGTACGTCAGGCTGGCCCCGGCAGCGCGGCGCGCGCCTTATCCCTTGCTGATGTGGCACGGCGGCGGCCTCAGCGGCGTGACCTGGGAGAGCACGCCGGACGGGCGGCCTGGCTGGCAGATGTTCTTCCTGCGGGCCGGGCATGATGTCTACGTCTCGGATGCGGTGGAGCGGGGACGGGCTTCGTGGGCGCGATATCCGGAGCTCTATCGCAGCGAGCCGGTGTTTCGCACCAAGAAGGAGGCCTGGGAACTGTTTCGCATCGGCCCCGCCGGCAGCTACCAGGATGCCGCGCATCGCAGCGCCTATCCGGATACCCAGTTCCCGGTGGCCGCCTTCGACCAGTTCATGAAGCAGGGCGTGCCGCGCTGGCTGACCAATGACGCCGCCACCGAGGCCGCCTACGACGCCCTGGTCCAGCGCGTCTGCCCCTGCGTGCTCATGGTCCATAGCCAGGGCAGTACCTTCGCCTACACGCTGGCCAACCGCTATCCGGAGAAGATCAAGGCGGTGGTCGGTGTCGAGCCCTCCGGCGCCCTCGATCCGGACAAGGTCGATCTGACACCGTTGAGCCGCGTGCCGCTGCTCTTCGTCTGGGGCGACAAGATCGCCGCCACGCCGCGCTGGCAGGGCATCCAGGCGCCGATGAAGAAGATGATCGCCGCCCTCAAGGCCAAGGGCGGACGGGCCGACGAGATCGACCTGCCGGCGCGCGGCATCAGTGGTAACAGCCACCTGATGATGATGGACGCCAACTCCGACCAGATAGCGGCGCTGGTGCAGGACTGGCTGGTGGCGCAAGGACTGGCGGGCCGCTGAGCATGGCGGGCGGCCCGCCGCTGGAGCGAAAGAAATCTGCGATTCCAGGGAGCGTTTTGCTGTTGAGCTGGGTCTGACCGCCCGGATAGATAAAAAACAGAGCACAGGCTGTGCAAGGTGTCGCAGGGGGAATGCATATCGCATCTCATGAGCGCAATTTTGTTCGTCATTGGCGAACATGTCCCAGGGGATTCCATTAAGATGCCCGCAAGCTCTACCTTGGTGATGCTGCATGCTGGCCGATGACGCTCACCGTGTACATTTTTGGACGACGAAAGGCGTTATCTTGGAATTCCAACCGGCCACACAGAGCCCGCCATTGCTGAGCAGCGCTTACCGTCATGCCTTGCTGGAGGCCATCGACGACGGTTTCTGCATCATCGAATTCATCGATGGTCCGCATGGTCCGTTGAGCGACTATGTGCATATCGAGGCCAATTCTGGCTACCACCGGCACACCGGCATCGAAGGCATCGTCGGCAAGCGCCTACGCGAGGTCGAACCCGACAATGCCCAGGTCTGGCTGGACATCTATGGCAAGGTCTTGCTGACCGGCCAGACGGTGCGCTTCGAACAGGAGTTCAAGGCTGCCGCCCGCCACATCGAGGTATCGGCCACCCGGGTGGGACCGGTAGAGATGCGCCAGGTGTCGGTGCTGTTTCGCGACGTCACCGCGCGCCGGCGCACCGAAGCCGCCCTGCGCGAGAACGTCGAGCGCGTCCAGCTGGCCTTGGAGGCCGGGGCCATCATCGGCACCTGGATCTGGGACTTGCCCAGCGACCGTTTCAGCGTGGACGATGGTTTTGCCGCTGCCTTTGGCATTCCCGCCGAACGTGGGCTGGACGGTATCAAGCTCGATGAGCTCATGCTGTCGGTGCATCCGGACGACCGCGAGCTGCTGTCGGCGCGCATCCGCGAAGCGCTGGCGCGTGGTGGCGCCTACGCCCATCAATACCGCACGCGCCGCCGCGATGGCCGTTACTACTGGCTGGAGGCCAATGGCCGGGTGGAGATGACGCCCGACGGCATCCCCAGCAAGTTCCCGGGCGTGCTCATCGACATCGAAGGGCGCCGCGCCGTCGAGGCCGAACGCGACCGCGCCCTGGCGGCCCTGCGCACCCTCAATGAAACCCTGGAACAGCGTGTGGAAGAACGCACCGCCGCCTTGCTCAATGCCGAGGAAGCCCTGCGCCAGGCGCAGAAGATGGAGGCGGTAGGCCAACTGACCGGTGGCCTGGCGCACGACTTCAACAATATCCTGGCCGGTATCAGCGGCAGCCTGGAGCTGATGAAGGTCAGGCTGGCCCAGGGCCGTATCGGCGATATCGAACGTCATCTCAATGGCGCGCAGTCGGCCGTCAAGCGCGCTGCCGCGCTGACGCAGCGCTTGCTGGCCTTTTCGCGCCGGCAGACGCTGGACCCCAAGCCGGCCGACCTCAATCGCATCGTCGCCGGCATGCACGAACTGATCGGCCGCAGCGTCGGCCCGGCCATCGCCGTGGAAACCATCGCCGCCGGCGGACTATGGCATACCTTCGTCGACATCGGTCAGATGGAAAACGCCTTGCTGAACCTGTGCATCAATGCCCGCGACGCCATGCCGCATGGCGGGCGGCTGACCATCGAAACAGCCAACCGCTGGCTGGATGATATCGGCGCCTTGCAGCGCGGCGTGCCGCCGGGCCAGTACGTATCGCTGAGCGTGAGCGACACCGGCGCGGGCATGTCGCCCGAGGTGGTGGCGCGCGCCTTCGATCCCTTCTTCACCACCAAGCCGACCGGCCAGGGAACCGGCTTGGGCCTGTCCATGGTGTATGGCTTCGCCGGACAATCGGGTGGCACCGTACGCATCTATTCCGAGCTGGGGCAGGGGGCCATGGTCTGCATCTACCTGCCGCGCCATGTGGGCGAAGGCGGCGTGGACGACCTGGCCTTGCCGGAGGAAAGCCATGTGCCTGCCGCCCCCGGCAGCAAGACCATCCTGGTGGTGGATGACGAACCGCTGGTGCGCATGGTCACCGTGGAGGTGCTGCGGGACCTGGGCTACAGCGTGCTCGAGGCCGAGGATGGTCCCTCGGCGCTGCGGGTGGTGGAGGCCTGCCAGGAAATCGATCTGCTGCTCACCGATGTGGGCTTGCCCAACGGCATGAATGGCCGCCAGCTGGCCGACGCCATCCGCGCTCCGCGCCCGGACCTGCCGGTGCTGTTCGTGACCGGTTACGCCGAGAACGCCGTGCTCAACCACGGCCACCTGGAGCGCGGCATGCAGGTGCTGACCAAGCCATTCGCCGCCGATGTACTGGCGCGCAGGGTGAAGGAACTGGTGGGGGAAGATGATCCTGGGGGGCACTAGCCGGCCGCGCCAGCAGACGCGGGCGTAACGAGGGCCGAAGCGGGGCCGGAACGAGGGGGGCTGAAGAGCAAGACCATGCAGCTCGCGCCACCCAGCCGGCGTTTCGTCGCATCCCGCTTGGAAGCGGACCAGCAGCAGGGGAACAATGCCGGCATCGCATTTCGGAAAGCGCTGCCATGTCCCTTGCCCCGGTCGTTGTCATTCATCTCACTGCTGCTCTCGCGGCCCTGCTGGTCGGCCCCTTGGCCCTGTGGACCCGGCTGGCCGCACCCGTGCGCCCGCGCTGGCACCGCGCCCTGGGCTATGGCTGGTTCACCTGCATGGTCGCCGTGGTGCTGTCAGCGCTGTTCATCCGTTCACGGGACCTGCCCAATATCGCTGGCTATACGCCGCTGCACCTGCTGGTGCCGGTCACCAGCTTCTTGCTCTATCGCGGACTGGCTGCCGTGATGCGCGGCGACATCGCCGCGCATCGACGCACCATGCAACGCGTCTACATCGGCGCCTGCCTGGTGGCCGGAAGCTTCACGCTGCTGCCGCAGCGTTATCTGGGACAACTGCTCTGGGGACAGTGGCTGGGCTGGTTGTGAGCCGGGCCAGCACCGCTAGAGGGCTGCGCCGAAGAAAGCCCCGATGGCCGCCGTGCAGCCCATGGCCAGCGAACTCCATACACTCACGCGCAACGCCCCTTTCCACAGGCTGGCGCCGCCGGTCTTGGCCGCCACCGCACCCAGCAGCGCCAGCGAGAGCAGGGCGGCGATCACGATGGAGGGCAGCAATGCATTGGCCGGCGCCAGCAGCACCACCACCAGCGGCAGGGCCGCACCGACCGCGAAACTGAGCGCCGACACCACGGCCGCCTGCACCGGGCGCGCGGAGGTGGTCTCGGAAATGCCCAGTTCATCGCGGGCGTGGGCGTCCAGCGCATCGTGCGCCATCAGTTGCGTGGCTACCAGATGCGCTGTTTCCTGGTTCAGGCCGCGCCGCATGTAGATGCCCATCAGCTCGCGGTGTTCGCCTTCGGGGTCGGTGGCCAGCTCTTCCTTTTCCTGGTGCAGCGCGGCCTTTTCACTGTCGGCCTGAGAGTGCACCGAGACATATTCGCCTGTCGCCATCGACATCGCCCCGGCCACCAGCCCGGCCACGCCCGTGAGCAGCACATTGTCGTGGCTGGCCTGGGCCGCCACCACACCGACCAGCAGGCTGGCGGTGGAGACGATGCCGTCGTTGGCGCCCAGGACGGCTGCACGCAGCCAGGAGATGGCGTCGACCTTGTGATGTTCGAGATGGAATTTGGGCATGAGCGCTGAGCCAGGTAGCATTGAATGGCGCAGATTCTAGGGCGTGGGCGCGGGCAAAGCCACGACAATTAGCAAAAATGAAGACAATTCGCATTAAACCGGGCTCATCTTCAGTGATCCTTGCAGCGCTGACAGCGCTGTAGCCGTCCTCGGCGCGGGCTTGTCTGATGGCGCGGCGTGTGGCAGGCGGCTAGGCTGGGACGCTTTGACCCGAGGAGCGCGCCATGACTATCCGACTCAAACCCATCGCCGACCAGACCATCGTCATCACCGGCGCCAGCAGTGGCATCGGGCTGGCCACGGCGCGCCTGGCGGCGGCCCGGCAGGCGCGTCTGGTGCTGGTGGCGCGCGATGCGCAGGCGCTCGAGCGCGTGGCCGCCGAGCTGGACCCCAGCGGCCGCCGCGTCATGCACCTGGCCGCCGACGTGGCCGACCTGGTCGCACTGCAGGCGGTCGCGGCGCAGGCCGTGGAGCGCTTCGGCGGAATCGACACCTGGATCAACAATGCCGGCATTTCCATCTTTGGCCGCCACGAGGAGGTCAGCCTGGAAGACCATCGACGCCTCTTCGAGACCAACTACTGGGGCGTGGTCAACGGCAGCCTGGCGGCGCTGCCGCATCTCAAGGCCAATCCCGAGGGGGCGGTCCTGATCAACCTCGGCAGCGAATTGTCGGACGTGGCGGTGCCCTTGCAAGGCGCCTATTCGGCCTCCAAGCATGCGGTCAAGGGCTTCACCGATTCCTTGCGGGTGGAACTGGCCGAGCAGGGCGCGCGGGTCTCGGTGACGCTGGTGAAACCCGCCGCCATCGATACCCCCTTCACGCGCCACGCCAAGAACTACATGGACGTGCAGCCCAAGCTGCCGCCGCCGGTCTATGCACCGGCCATCGCCGCCGAGGCCATCCTGGTGGCGGCCTGCGCGGTGCGCCGTGACATCTACGTGGGAGCCGCCTCCAGGCTCTTTTCCTCGGCCAACAAATGCGCGCCCGCGCTGGTGGACCAGTACCTGCAATCCTGCATGTTCGCCCAGCAGCGCAGCGACCAGCCGCGCAGCAGCGAGCCCGACCATCTGCATGCCAGCGCAGCCCGCGGGGCGCTGGCCGAACGCGGCGGCGAGCGCTACGTGATGCCGTGCTCGCCCTATACCTGGGCCAGTTCGCGCGCGCCCATGCTGACCCGGCTGGCGCTGCTGGGCACGGTCTGCCTGGCGCTGGGCCGGATGGGCCGGCGCCAGGGACGCTGAATGGCGTCAGCGCGGCGGCAGGCTTTCCAGCAGGCGCAGCGTCTGGAGGATGGAATGCTGGGCCGCCTGCTCCCTGACTGCCTGGCGGTCTCCGGCGAACTGACGGCGGGCGGTGCGCAGGGTCTTGCCCTGGGGGTGATGGATGATCCAGGCGAAGCAGACCGTGCCGGCCGGCGTGCCGTCAGGGGCGTCATCGGGCCCGGCCACGCCGGTATTGGCAATGGCGACGCGGGCGGCGCTGCCCTCCAGGGCGCCCTGGGCCATGCGCTCGGCGATCTCTTCGCTGGTCAGGCCGTAGCGTTGCATATCCGCCCGCGCTACCCGCAACATCACTTCCTTGGCCTGCTCGGTGTAGGTCACGAACGCGCCTTCGAGCCACTGGCCGCAGCCTTCGACATCGCCCAGGGCGGCCGCCACCATGCCGGCCGTGCAGGATTCCGCCGTCACCAGCCGCATGTCTTGCTGACAGAGCAGTTGGCCCAGCCTTGCGTAGTCTTGTTTCATCTGTGTTTTCCCTTGTGTGTTGTGTTCAGTTCCGCTGGTAGTGCTTTTTCCCCTCGTCTCCCTCCCGAAGGAGTGTTCGCCATGTCAGATCGCAAGCCCAAGCCCGCCATCGCCATCGTTGCCGGCATCATCGCCCTGGCCATCATCGGCGGCATGTTCCTGCTCGGCGTGTTCCATTTCTCCAGTCATAGCTGAACGACCTGCCCCTCAGGGCGGGTTGCCACGATCGGCATCGCGCAGGTAAGCAGCCATGTCGGCTGCGTCCTGCGCGCTCACGCCAAGTTCGGGCATGGCGCCGCCGGGCTTGTAGCGCTTGGGGTGCATGATCCAGCGGGCCAGGTTGCCGGCGGTATTGGGCAGGGCGCCGGAGACGTAGTGCTGGCTGGCCAGGTGCGCCAGGGCGGGCCCGACCTGAGTGTCGGGGCCCACCACGCCAGGGATGCGGTGGCAGGACTGGCAGGCGTACTGGGTGAGCGCGATGCGGCCGCGTTCGATATCGCCGGCCAGCTGCGTTGGATCAGCGTCGTTACCGCTCACCGTCTGTGAGGCCGGCGTCAAGTCCGGCATGGCGCGCAGATAGGCGACGATGTCCCAGCGCTGGGCTTCACTCAGATGGTTCTGCCAGGCGGGCATGCCAGTCATCTTGACGCCGTTGCTGACAATCCAGTACAGCTCCCGATCCTCCCATTTGTGCTCGGCGTCGGCCAAGGGCCCGGGAACCGGCTGCATGCTCAGCCCGGCGGTAGCGGGCGGCAAGCCGGGAGCGCCATGGCAGCTCAGACAGTGCTGACGGTACAGCGCCGCGCCACGCACCGACATGGCGGCATCCTGGGGCGGGGCAACGATGGCGCGGGCGTGATGCCGCACCGATTGCCGCATCGCATATTCCATCAGCTTGAACACGGGCGACCAGTGCTGCGCCACCGCGCTTACGTTGTACCAGCCGCTCCAGACCAGCAAGCCGGCGGCCAGCGTCAACAAGGCCGCTGCGACACCGGTCAGCGCCAGCAAGCGCAAGGGCTGTCTCATCGCTGCCCCCGCTTGGGCGAGACCTGGTAGAGGTAGGCGGCCATGTCGGCGGCTTCCTGTTCGGACAGGCCCAGTTCCGGCATGGCCGACTGCGGGTGGAAATGGCGCGGATGCATGATCCAGCGCGCCAGGTTGGCCTGGCTGTTGGGCAGGATGCCGGCCACATAGCTGGCCTTGGCGACCTGGTCCAGCGGCGGGCCGACCAGCGTCTGCCCCGGCGCAATACCGGGGATGCTGTGGCAGGCCGCGCAGCCGTGTGTGGCCAGCAAGCGTCGCCCCTGCTGGGCGTTGGCGGGCTCGGCCGCCGGGCAGGCGGGCGCGGCCAGGCAGGTCGTCAGCAAGAGCAGTTCAGGCAGGATGGACGGCTTCATCGTCTCCTCCTTTGAGCCAGCGCGCGCACAGCACGAGCGCCACGATCACATAGCTGAGCGCGCCCGGTATCCACATGATCAGCCCGCCCAACTGCTGGTCTTCCAGCGGCGAGATGCCATAGCTCCAGGGCAGCTCCCCGTAGGCCGGATACCACAGCCGCGAGGACAGGGCCAGCAGCGCACCCAGGGCGCTGGTATGCATCATGGTCGAGAACAGGTAGAGCAATGCGCCGTGGTCCGGTTGCGTGCGTCGCCAGCTGGCCAGCACGCTCCACCAGAACAGCAGCGCCGAGACGAAGAAGCTCAGGTGCTGCGTCATATGCAGCGCCTCATGCCTGAGCGCCGCTTCGAAACAGGCCGGCACATGCCAGCCCCAGACGGCGGCGAAATGGATCAGCCAGGCCGGCAGCGGTCGGCTGAGCTGGCGTATCCAGGACAGCCACGCCCGCCGGCCGAACCAGCGACCCACCGGCTTGCGCCAGCCCGCCGGCAGCGCCCACAGCCAGGCTTTCACGGGCCGTCCCGCGATGAGCAACGGGGCCGCCGCGATCATCAGCAATTCGTGCTGCACCATGTGGGCCGCGAAGGAGGCAGCGCCGGCGGTATCGATGGGCGAGAGCAGCGCCGCCGCCAGGCACAGCCAGCCGCTGCCGAAGCAGGCCAGTTGCGCGCTGCTGGCCACGCGCCGCGCCCGCAGGCGCCCATGGCCGCGCAGGTACAGCAGCAAGGACAGCAGCACCGTGCCGATCAGCCAGGGCTCATCGTTCCAGCGCGTCGTATCGGCGGCAGCGATACCCAGCGTATGGGCGGCGCCGGGAAGCGGGCAGGCCACCAGCAGCAGGGAGACGGACCAGGGCAGGCGATAGCGCATGATGTTGCGCGGTTCAGAACCGCGGCCCCCAGTAGATGACGGCATAGATGGCCAGCCAGCTGATGACCACGAAGTACCAGTAGTCGCCATTCTCGCTGACATCGACATAGCGCTTGCTCTCCACCGGCCCGGTGAAGAAGAGCACGGTCAGCACCAGCGTGTCGAAGGTATCGGTGATCAGGTGGACCGTATGCAAGCCCAGCAGCATCCAGGTGATGGAGCCGTAGGCGTTGTGGCTCCAGTTGACATTGAGACTGGCGAACTCGCCGATGCGGCCCCCCAGGAACAGCAGTGAAAACAGCAGGCACAGCACCAGCCCCAGGCGTACGCGCTGGAGGTCGAAGCGGTGCGCGGCCTGGCTGGCCAGATAGTTGGGCAGGCAGGACAGCAGCATGATCACGGTATTGAGACTGCCCCAGAGCAGATCCGGTGGCGCTGAATCCGGTGGCCAGGCCGGCGCTTGACCGCGCAGGTAGAAATAGCTGGCGATGCCCAGCGCAAACACCGTGCTTTCGATGAAGATCAGGCCCAGCGTGGCCCACCAGGTCGTGCTGGCCGGGCCGAAGCCGAAGGTGGGCAGGCCGCTGACATCCAGGGTTGCCGCTGGCTGCTTCATCGTCATGGCCGCACCTCGCTGGCGATGCGCGCCTGGCTGCGCTGGCGGCGCGGCCAGAACCAGATCGCCGTGGCCAGGCCAACGGGCAAGGCGCCCCACACCACCGCCCAGGGACTGAAGATGGAGCCGATGAACAGCGCCGTGGTCGCCAGCGCCGACAAGAGCGGCCAGGGCGAGGGCGTGGGCAACCAGAAGCGATGTTGCGGATGGGCCTCGATGACGCTGGTGATGAGCACTTCGCGCTGGCCATTGTCCAGCCCGCTGACATGGCTGGGCAGGCGCGGCGCTTGCCACAGCGGGTCAGCCGCATGCACCACCGGCACCTCCAGGAAATTGCCCGCCGGCGGCGGCGAAGGCAGGCTCCATTCCAGCGTAGCCGCGCCCCAGGGATTGTCGCCCGCCGCGGCACCCCGCCACAGGCTGTGCACCACGTTGAGCAGGAATAGCAGCACGCTCAGGCCGATCAGGAAAGCGCCGATGGTGGCCGTCAGGTTCAGGCCCTCCCAGCCCATCTGCGCCGCGTAGGTATAGACCCGCCGCGTCATGCCCTGCAGGCCCAGCACATGCATGGGGAAGAAGCAGACGTTGAAACCGACGAAGAACAGCCAGAAATTCCAGCGCCCCAGCCGCTCGTCCAGCATGCGCCCGGTGAACTTGGGGAACCAGTAGTAGAAACCGCCGAAGAGCGGAAAGATGGCCCCACCCAGCAGCACGTAGTGCAGGTGCGCGACCACGAAATAGGTGTCGTGCAATTGCAGGTCCAGCGGCACCGAGGCCAGCATCAGCCCGGTCAGGCCGCCCATGACCAGGATGAAGAAGAAGGCCAGCACGAACAGCAAAGGCGTCTTGAACACCGGCCGTCCCAGCCAGATCGTGCTGATCCAGCAAAAGATCTGCAAGGCCGTGGGCAGGGCGATGAGCAGGCTGGCCGCGGTGAAGAAGAGCTTGCCGGCCTCGGGCAGGGTGGTGGCGAACATGTGATGCACCCATAGGCCGAAGGCGAGGAAGGCTGTGGCGATCAGGGCCAGCACCATGGCCGGATAGCCCACCATGGAGCGACGCGCGAAGGTGGGAATGATGGTCGAGATCATCCCCAGCGGCGGCAGGAAGATGAGATAGACCTCCGGATGCCCAAAGAACCAGAACAGGTGCTGCCACAGCAACGCATCGCCGCCGTTCTGGTGGCTGTAGAACTGGGTGTTGACCAGCCTGTCGGTGATGAGTCCGGTGCTGGCCAGCATCACCGCCGGCATGGCGAAGAGCACCATCACCGAGGTCACCAGCATGGCCCAGGCGAACAGCGGCATGCGGCGCAGGCTCATGCCGGGCGCGCGCAGCTTCATCACCGTGGTAATGATGACGATGGCCTCGATCAGGGCCGAGAGCTCGGTAAAGGTGATCATCTGCGCCCAGATATCCACGCCCTTGCCCGAGGCATAGGGATTCAAGGCCAGTGGCACGTAGGCGAACCAGCCCACGTCCGGCCCGCTGCCGGCCAAGAAGGCGCCATACAGCAGCAGTCCGCCAAAGAGGAAGATCCAGTAGGCAAAGGCGTTCAGGCGCGGGAAAGCGACACTGCGCGCGCCGATCATGAGCGGCAGCAGATAGGCCGCCACGGCCTGCATCACCGGCACGGCAAAGAGGAACATCATGGTCGTGCCATGCATGGTGAAGAGCTGGTTGTAGAGCCTTGCGCCGATCAGCTCAGCGTCGGGGCGCGCCAGTTGCAGCCGCATGGCCAGCGCCAGCATGCCGCCCAGCAGGAAGAACACGAAGGTGGTCACCATGAAGCGGCGCGCAATGGCCTTGTGGTTGACCGCGCAAAGCCAGCCCCATAGTCCGGGCGGGTCCGACCAGGTCTGTTCCAGGCGGCGCGCTTCTTCGGCGCGTGGGTCCGGGGTCATTGCAGGGTCTCCAGATAGTCGAGCAGGGCGTTGAGCTCATCGGGCGGCAGTTGCGCGGGCGGCATGATGACGCCGGTCTTGAGCGAGCGTGCATCGGTGATCCAGCCCGCCAGGAAGCCGCGCTGGTTGGGGAAGATGCCGGCGGCCAGCGTGCTGCGGCTGGCCAGGTGGGTGAGGTCCGGCCCGTTCTGGCCAGCGGCGTCGGTCCCCCGGATGGCGTGGCACTGTGCGCAGCCGCGCTCCATGAAGACCGCGCGGCCGCGGGCCACCGTGGCGGCGGCGTCGGCAACCGGCGCTGCCGCACGTGCCTGGCCGCTCGCCCAGCGGGCATAGTCGGCGGGGGATTCGGCGGTCACCAGCAGGGCCATGCGGGCATGTTCCAGACCACAGAATTCAGCACACTGCCCCCGGTAAGTCCCTGCCTGGTCGGCGCGCAGCCGCAGTTGGGCAGGTTTGCCGGGGATCAGGTCGAGCTTGCCATGCAGATTGGGCAACCAGAGGGAATGGATGACGTCTTCGCTATCGAGATCGATGATGACGGCGCGACCCACCGGCAGATGCAGCTCATTGGCCGTAGTGAAGCCTTGTCCGGTCAGGGGATCGTGGTACTGCGCCTGCCACCACCATTGGCGTGCGGTGAGCTTCACCTGCAACGCCCCGGCGGTGGGCAACTGGTCCAGCGCCCGGCTGGCCACCACATCAGCGGCGAACAGCGCCAGCAGCCCGGTGGCCGACAGGCCCAGCGCCCAGCCTATCGCCCAGGTCAGGCGTGGCGTGGCGGCAGCAGCCTCAGCGCTGTAGCGGCGCCGGCGGAACAGGGCGACGGCACAGGCCAGCAGGGTCAGCAGGAAGACGACGGTGCACAGGCCCAGCGTGACATGCCACAGGCTGGCGATGGTAGCGGCCTGCGGCCCAGCGGGTTGCAGCACATCCTGCCATTGCGCTCGCGCCTGCGCGACTGGGACGGCGCAACAGGCGCTTGCTGCAAGCAGGCGCAACAACAAGGAAGAGGTGGTGGGCATCGCGGCCATCGCTGGTTCACCGGAACATCGGGATGAGCGATTATGGAAAGCCTGAGCCTGCGCACGGAATAGGCGCACGCGGCGATGCGATGTAGGAATGTTGCACCCGGGCCGCTGCCGAGCTGGCGCGGCCCGAGGGCCTTAGAACGCGTTGAGCGGAATCTTGAGGTAGCGCACGCCATTGTCCTCGGCCGGCGGCAATTGCCCGGCGCGCATGTTGACCTGCACCGAGGGCAGCAGCAGGACCGGCATGTCCAGCGTGGCGTCGCGGGCCTTGCGCATGGTCACGAAGCTCTCTTCGCTCACCCCTTCATGCACGTGGATGTTGTGCCGGCGTTCTTCGGCCACCGTCGTGACGTAGCGCAACTCTCGTCCATTGGGGCGGTAGTCATGGCACATGTAGAGCTGGGCATGGTCGGGCAGGGACAGCACCGCCTGGATGGAACGGAACAGGGTCCGCGCATCGCCGCCCGGGAAGTCGCAACGCGCCGTCCCGTAGTCGGGCATGAAGAGCGTGTCGCCGACGAAGGCGGCGATATGCCCGGCCTCTTCCACCACATAGGTGAGGCAGGCCGGCGTGTGGCCCGGCGTATGCATGACGCGCGCCTGCAACTGGCCGATCTGGAAGCGCGCGCCATCGGCGAAGAGCTGGTCGAACTGGCTACCGTCGTGGGCGAAGGCGGCGCCGGCGTTGAACAGCTTGCCGAACACCGCCTGCACCTGGGTGATGTGCTCGCCGATGGCGATGCGGCCGCCCAGTTGCTGCTTCAGGTAAGGCGCCGCTGACAGGTGGTCGGCGTGGGCGTGGGTTTCCAGTATCCATTGCACCTGGGCGCCCAGTTCGCGCACGCGGGCAATGAGCTGGTCGGCGCTGGTGGTGGCGGTGCGGCCGGATTTGGGATCGTAGTCCAGCACCGTATCGATCAGCGCGCATTGGCCGCTGGCGCGGTCCAGCACCAGATAGCTGACGGTGCTCGTGGTGGTATCGAAATGGCCTTCAATGTGCAGCTTGTCCATCATGCATCCTCGTCTTCATCAACCCATGCCGTCGCCGCATGTTATCGCGATCGACGGCGTTCCAGCAGTGCAAAGAGCAGCATGCCGGCCAGCATGGCCAGCACGAATACCAGGCCCTTGAACTGGCCCGCGCCCACCAGTACCAGAGCCGGACCCGGACAGATGCCGGCCATGCCCCAGCCCACGCCAAAGACCAGGCTGCCCAGCACCAGGCGGCGGTCGATCTGGCGCGCAGCAGGCAGTTGCATGGGCTGGCCCAGCAAGGAAGCCTTCATCCTGCGGGCGTGCGCAAAGGCGGGCACGCCCACGGCAATCGCTGCGGCCATGACCAGCATCAGCGAAGGGTCCCAGGCCCCGGCCAGGTCGAGGAAGGCCAATACCTTGGCCGGATCGGCCATGCCGGAGAGCAGCAGGCCGAATCCGAACACCAGTCCGGACAGCAAGGCAGTCAGTGCAGTCATGCGTTTGTCCCTCATTCAGAGGCCCGCCACGTGGCGCAGCAGATAGACGCTCACGAAACCGGCCATCATAAAGCAGACCGTGGCCACCGCCGAGCGCAGCGAAAAGCGCGACAGCCCGCACACCCCATGGCCGCTGGTGCAGCCCGCGCCATATCGCGTACCCAGGCCGACCAGCAGGCCCGCCAGGACGATCTGGCCCAGGCCGGCGTCGATGTGGATGGGCGGCAGGCTTGCGCCCAGGCGCATGAGCAGGGGCGCTGCCAGCAGGCCCAGCAGGAACATCGCGCGCCAGGCGCGATCGCCCGCGCGCGGCTGCAGCAGGCCGCCCAGGATGCCGCTGACGCCAGCCACACGGCCATTGGCCAGGATCAGGATGGCGGCGGCCAGGCCGATCAGCGCACCGCCAGCCAGCGCGGTGACGGGGGTAAAGGCAGTCCAGTCCACTTGCATGTTCACTCCTTGGGGCAGTAAAGGCGATACATCAGGTCCAGCATTTCCAGCAGCCGCGCATCCGCCACCCGATAGTAGATCCGCTTGCCATCGCGCCGCGTGCTGACCACGCCCTCGTTGCGCAGCACGCCCAACTGCTGTGACAGGGTGGGCTGGCGGATATCCAGTTGCTCTTCCAGCTCGCTCACGCACATTTCCTGCTGCGACAGCTGGCACAGCAACAACAGACGGTCTTCATTGGCCAGCACCTTGAGGGCGCCAACGGCCTCGCCTGCGGCCTGGCGCATGCGTTCTGCCGGCAGGGCGAGTGAGGGAACGGGAGCGCGAGCAGTCATCAATATGTGAATTAATAATATATTTAAATATATATTAATGCAGAGACGTCGGGCTGACAAGCCTGGCGTGAGGCGCAAGGGGCAGGGGCGATGGGTGCGGGCGAGCTCAGGAAGCGTGCAGCAAATCGATCATACGGCAGCTGGCCTGGCGCGCAGCGGCCATGGCTTCTTCGGCAAAGGCGAAGGGAGCATCCTGGCCGCAGAACTGCAATTGGCCATTGATATACAAATCCCAGGTCCAGCCCTGGGCGTTGGGACACTTGAGTTCTATCCTGACCAGCTCATCGCGATACCTGAATAGCGCCTTTCTCATCGTTTCCTCGGTCTTGTTCTGGTCGGCCGCTCATTGCCGGGCTGCTGCCGGGCTGAAGGGGGCCGCCTAGAGTGCAAGATTGTCATGCGATTGTCATTTTTTATTTGCTGATTTCTTGCATTGTACCGATTAGTAGAATTTATTGCTGATGAGTAACGCCCGTTTCCCGGGCGGTGGCGGCCGATCCGTTGAGCAGGCGCTCCACCAGTCCGCCGTAATGGTGCTGAGGTGTGGTGATGGCATAGAAGTTCTCGACCAGTTCGGTGGTCTGGCCCACCGTCACCAGGACCCCGTTGCGCAGCTCATCCTGCACCACCACTTCGGGCAGCACGCTGAGCCAGCCGCTGTCGCGCGCAATCAGACGCAGCATGGCCATGTCATCGACTTCGGCGCGCAGCCGCGGGCGCACATCGGCCGATACGCACAGCGCGTCAAAGCGCATGCGCAGCGCATGACGCGGGCCGGGCAGGGCCATGTCGATGCCTTCCAGGTCTTCCGGAATGCGCAGGCTGCCGGCTTCCCAGCGATGCGCCGGGCCCACCACCGAGACCGCCTGGCTGCCCAGGAAGCGGCAGTGCAGGGGACGATCAGGATCAGCCGGGACGGTTTCGTTGGCCAGCACCACATCCAGCTGGTGCTGCACCAGCCGCTCCAGCAAGCCCTCCAGTTGGCCCGACTCCAGCGTGAGCGCCACGCTCGGATCGGACAGCATGGGCCGCAACCAGTTTTCCTGATAGTTACGCGAGAGTGTGGCCACACTGCCCACCCGCAAGCGCGTCACGCCCGCCGAGCGGCCCTCCAGGCGGCCCAGCATTTCCTGGCTGAGTCCAAAGATGTTGTCGGCATAGGTGAACACCAGTTGCCCCGTGTCGCTGAGGCTGAGCCGACGGCCTTCGCGGATGAATAGATCTTCACCTAGATGTTTCTCCAGCTGACGAATCTGAGCGGATACCGCCGATTGCGAGGTATGCAATTCCTCCGCCGCCCGGGTCAAATGGCCGAGCTTGGCCACGCGCCAGAAATAACGAAGATGGTGGAAATTGAGCTGTTCTAGGCGCATCGTTCTGATTTATCAATGAATATGTTCTGATAAATGTAATTTACAGAACGATCGCGCGCAAGCATCATGCGGCCATCCAACCACACGCTGTTCTCTGGCGCTTACATCATGTTCACGCTTTCCCACTTGACTTCGCTGCTTCCCTGGGCGCCACCGGCGGCCATGTTCGTCACGGCGCTGGCGCTGATGCTGGCGCGTCCCACGCCCCAGGGGCTGTGGCGCCTGTTCCAGGCCACCTCCATGCTGGCCCTGACGCTGGCCGTGCTCTCACTGTGCCTGGCACGTGGCGCGACGCCCTGGCCGGGCGTCTTGCAGGTCTCGGTGATCGGGCTGGTGCTGGCCGTGCTGGTGCAAGGACTGGGCGCCGTCATCGGCGCGTTCTCGGCGCGCTATCTGCAAGGCGAGGGCGGCCAGCGCCAGTACGCCGTGGCGCTGGCGGCCGTGCTCACCGCCGTCCACCTGCTGCTGCTGGCTGACCACTGGCTGGTGCTCATCGCCGCCTGGGCGGCGGTCGGGCTGGCGCTGGAGCATCTGCTGTGCTTCTACCCGGAGCGGCCTTTCGCCCGGCTGGCCGCCTACAAGAAGCGCATCGCCGACCGCCTGGCCGATCTGCTGTTGGGCGTCGCCGCGCTGCTGGCCTGGTCGGCCACGGGCAGCGGCAGCCTGTCGGCACTGTGGCAGCACCTGGCCGCGCATGGCATGTCTGCGGGCTTGCAGGTCAGCGCCTTGTGCGTGGTGCTGGCGGTGATCCTGCGCACCGCCTTGCTGCCGGTGCATGGCTGGCTGATCCAGGTGATGGAAGCGCCCACGCCGGTGTCGGCGCTGCTGCATGCGGGGGTGGTCAACCTGGGCGGCTTCGTGCTGATCCGCTTTGCGCCGCTGTTGCAGCAGGCCATCCCGGCGCGCAGCGTGCTGCTGCTCATGGCCGTGGCCACGGTGCTCCTGGCCGGCATGGTGATGCTCACCCGCATCAGCATCAAGGTGCGGCTGGCCTGGTCAACGGTGGCGCAGATGGGCTTCATGCTGCTGGAATGCGCAGCCGGGCTCTACACCTTCGCCGCGCTGCACCTGATCGGACATTCGCTGTACAAGGCGCACGCCTTCCTCTCGGCCTCCTCGGTGGTGCGCGAGACCCGCTTGCAGGCCTTGCACGACAAGGCCCAGCCTTCGGCGGCCAGCGTCATCGTCGCCCCCCTGGCCAGCAGCGCCGTCGTGCTGGCCCTGCAGACGCTGCATGCACACACCGGCTGGCCCTGGTGGTGGAGCGTCGTGCTGGGGCTGGCCTGGGCGCCGCTGCTTTGGCTGCCCCAGGCGAGCACCGTGTCGACTGCGATGCGGCTGCGCAGCTGGCTGCTGGGCCTGACCGGCGCCGCCGGCTTGACGGTGGCGGCCATGCTCCTGCACCTGCTGCCGCTGGGCCTGGATGACTTCGCCCAGCCACTCTTTGGCATGGCCACGCTGGCCGGGATGCTGGCCCTGTATGGCTGCGTGGCGCTGTTGCTGGTGCGCCCGCAGGCCATGACGGCCTGGCGTCGGCGCAGCTATGCCGGCTTCTACCTGGACGAAGCCTATACCCGGCTGGCGCTGCAACTGTGGCCGGCACGCTGGGCGCCGCAGGCGCGCCGAGCGCCACACCGCGCCCCCCCGTCCACCCTGGCCAGCGATACCCAAGGCTGAACCCAATCTCAGGAGAGCAGCATGAACGCCACCACCCAACACACCCAATCGGCCTTGGCCGCCACCCCTGACGCCGCCTGGGAGAGCGCACTGGATCAAGCCTGTGCGCAGGCCTGCGCGGCCATCGCACCGGCCTGGCCGCTGGATCGCGCTATCGCGGTCAACCCGCACTGGTCGCGCATCGGCATGCCCTTGCGCGAGGTCGCGGCGCGCATGGCGCTGCTGGGCGGCATCCAGGTGCTGCCAGCGCGCGCGCAATTGCGCCAGGCGTGGGCCGAGGGCCGCATCAGCGCGGCCGATCTGCACCTTGCGCTAGGCCGCTTGCCCGCGGCGCGCGCGGCAGGACTGGACGCTGCCCATTGTCAGGCCGTGCTGGCATCGGATAGCCGCCCAGCGCAGCTTCCTCTGCTCATCGATGTCCTCGACAACGATCCCCAGCGCCATACCCGGCTGTCCTGGCGCCAGGCCATCACGCACCAGGTCAGCCAGACCTGCGCCGCCTACTTCGACCGCCACCAGGCCGACTGGCAACCCGAGCGCGACAACGGCCTCTACGCCTTCTGGCGCGAGACGCTGGAGCACGACCACGGCATCGGCCTGTTGATGGGCCTGCCGCACATCGCCCATGGCATCCAGGCGCTACCGGCCTGTGCGCGCGAGGCCGAGCGCTGGGTCATGCAGCGGCTGGGGCTGCCCGCCGAGGTCTGGGCGGACTACCTGGAAGCGGTGCTGCTGACCGTCAATGGCTGGGCCTCGTGGTGCGCCTACCTGGGCTGGCAGGCGCGCCTGCAGGGACAGGACGATCCGCACCTGCGCGAACTGCTGGCCATCCGCATGGCCTGGGGCGCCTTGCTGCTGGAGTGCAAGGACGACGACGCCGCCACCCAGGCCTTCAGCACCGTGCAGCAAGCCTGGGGCAGGGCGCGGGAACGCCTGCAGCAGGTCCGCGACGAACTGGTGGTGGATGAAGTCTGGCAACTGGCGCTGGAAGTCGGCTATCAGCGCCAGCTGGCGCAAGCCTTGTTGCAGGATCGCACTGCCGCTGGCGCAGCCATCGAGGTGCAGGCGGCGTTCTGCATCGACGTGCGCAGCGAGCCAATGCGGCGGGCGCTGGAGCGCCTCCATCCGGGCGTGCAGACGCTGGGCGTGGCCGGCTTCTTCGGCCTGCCGGTGGCCTATACGCCGCTGGGCACGCAGGCGGCGCGGCCGCAATTGCCGGGCCTGCTGGCCCCGGCCTATCAGGTGCAGGAACAGATCATTCCCGCCGCAGGCGCAGGGGCAGGGGCCGCGGACAGCACCGTGCTGGCCAGCGCCGCCGCCCGGGCGCGCCACCGGCAACTGGCCGGCAAGGCGCAGTGGCAGGGCAATACGCGCTGGCCGGGCTCGGCCTTCTCCTTTGTGGAAGTGGCCGGGGTGAGCGCGCTGGGCGGCTTGTGGAACTGGCTGCGGCCGGGTCGCGGCGCACGCGCGCGCGATGACCTGGCCGGCTTGCCCACGCGCTACCGCGCGCTGTGCCGCCCGCAACTGAGCGGCGTGAGCGAGGCCGACAAGGTGGCGCTGGCCGCCCGCATCCTGCACGCCATGGGACTGGACCGCGCCGTCGCGCCGCTGGTGCTGCTGGTGGGACATGGCAGCCAGTCCGCCAACAACGCCCACGCCGCCGCCCTGGATTGCGGCGCCTGCTGCGGCCAGACCGGCGAAGTCAATGCGCGCACCCTGGCGCAGTTGCTCAACGAGCACAGCGTGCGTCGCGGCCTGCTGGCGCAGGGCGTCGACTTGCCCGAGGAGACCGCTTTCCTGGCCCTGCTGCACAACACCACCACCGATGAAGTGGAGGCCTTCGACCTGGACCTGCTGCCCGCCCCAGCGCAGCAGCGCTGGGCCGCCATGCGCGAGGTCTTTGCCCGCGCCGGCGAGCAGGTGCGGCGCGAACGCGCAGCACGACTGGGACTGGACGGCGAGCAACCCGCAGCGCGGCTGCTGCAGGCCCTGCGCCGTCGCGCCAACGACGGCGCCCAGACGCGGCCGGAATGGGGTCTCACCGGCAACGCAGCCTTCCTCATCGCCCCGCGTGCGCGCAGCCGCGGCATCGACCTGGGCGGGCGCTGCTTCCTGCATGACTATGACCCTACCGAGGATGGCGAGGGCGCGCTGCTGGAGCAACTGATGACTGCGCCCATGCTGGTGACGCACTGGATCAACTGGCAGTACCACGCCTCCACCAGCGACCCGCAACGGCTGGGCAGCGGCAACAAGCTGCTGCACAACGTCGTTGGCGGCGCCATCGGCGTGTTCGAAGGCAACGGCGGCGACCTGCGCATCGGCCTGGCGCGCCAGTCCCTGCATGACGGCCAGCGCTGGCTGCACGAGCCGCTGCGGTTGACGGTGGTGATCGACGCCCCCGAGGCCGCCATCGAACGCGTCATCGCCGCGCACGCCGTGGTGCGGCAGTTGCTGGAGAATGGCTGGTTGCATCTGTGGCGCTTTGGCGAGGCTGGCTTGCTGGAGCGCGGGGAGCAGGGCTGGGTGGCGGTGTGAGGGCCAAAAGGCGCGCCAGGCCATCGTGAACAGGCCCTAAGCGCGGCCGGTCGCCAGGACGACCGGGCCGCCAACTACGGCGCCGCGCTTATTCCGGGAACCGCACCAGCCGCTTGGCGTCCTTGGGCGCCTGGTACTGCGCCGCATTCATCTGCATGGCCAGCAGCGTGTAGTAGGAATTGACCCCGGTCAGGTCCACCACGCCTTTCTTGCCGAAGCGCTTTTCCGCCCGGGCGAAGGTCTGGTCCGAGACCCGCTTGTTGCGGTGCAGTTCGATCGAAAAATCATAGACGATCGTTTCCTCCTCACTCATCCCCTCCGGACGGCGGCCATCGGCGATGGCTGCCGCAATCTCCGGCTTGATCCCGGCCTTGATGGCGATGGGATAGTGCACATACCACTCGTAATCCTGGGTCCACTCGCGGGCGGTGATGAGGATCACCAGTTCGCTCAAGGTGTTGCCGATCGCCGAGTGATAGCGCAGGTAATCGCCCATGGCGCGTGCCTGCGTCATGACCTGGGGACTATGCATCAGCGGCTCGAAGGGGCCGAATACCGGCACCTTGCGCGCAGCCAGGAATTCATCGGCGGCCTGTTTCTGTTCCGGCGTGTACTGCTCCGGCGGGATGACCGGCAGGCGGTCAGCGGCTTGGGCCAGCGAGCCGGCCAGTAAGGTGGATGCAATGGTCATGGTCAGGGCCTTGTTCATGGGGTTCTTGTCTCCTGGATTATTGGTCTATTGGTGGGGTTGTTGCCTGGTCGGCCTGTGCTCGCTGGTCCGCCTGGATGACCGGACGCCAGCACATCCCCCCGCCTGGCGCGGCAGGGCAAGTCAGGATAGTGCAGGATGAGCTGGCCGTGTTGTTGGCGTCGCACAGCGTGGCGATATGGCTGCCCGAGCTTCATGAGAAAAGCGGATATCGAAGCATGTTTTACTTTGTGGCTCTGCGTGACGGTCTCGCCCACAATCGGGGCTTGGCGGCAGCGACGCAGCATGTGTCTGCCGGACCGCTTCCTCTTTCCCCTTCTCGTCACGGAGTGTTGCATGAAGTTTTCCCATCTGGTGTTCTTGTCGTTGACCGTTCTGTCTCTGCAGGCCGCCCAGGCCGCTGACAAGCTGCGCATTGGCGTGGTGCCGGGCGCCTATGGCGACTCCGTCGCCGTGGCCGCCAAGGAGGCAAAGCGCCAGGGCATCGATGTGCAGGTGGTGGAATTCACCGACTGGACCACGCCCAACGTGGCGCTCGACGCCGGCGACCTCGATCTGAACTACTTCCAGCACCAGCCCTTCCTCGACAACGCCATCCAGAAGAACGGCTACAAGCTGGCCAGCGCCGGCACCGGCATCCTCTCCAATGTCGGCCTGTATTCGCTCAAGTACAAGTCCCTGACTGCGCTGCCCCAGGGGGCCAAGGTCGGCATTGCCAACGACCCGGTCAACCAGGGGCGGGCGCTGCTGTTGCTGCAGAATGTGGGCCTGATCAAGCTCAAGCCCAAGGTCGGCTACCTGGGCAGCATCGATGACATCATCGACAACCCGCGCAAGCTCAGTTTCGTCGAAGTGGAAGGGCCGCAACTGGTGCGCATCACGCCCGATGTCGACCTGGCCCAGGGTTACCCGCACTTCATCGTGGCCGCCAAGGCCTTCGATCCTTCTTCCGGACTGGCCTATTCCGGCATCGAGGACGCGCGCTTCGCCATCCAGTTCGTGACCCGGGCCAATCGCGTCAATGATCCGGTGGTGCAGAAGTTCATCCAGATCTACCAGAATTCGGCCGCCGTCAGGGCCGATATCGGTCGCGCCTTCAACCACGACAGCCGTCTCTATACGCTGGCCTGGCTCAAGAAGTAAGACCTCGCGCCCCCATCCTTCTGGAGACCGCATGGAACTCTCGATCACCGCCCGCCAATCGCTGACTGCCCCCAGCCGCCCCGAGCACGTGCGTGAACCCACCGTGGCCCTGGCCACCCCCGCCCGCGGCGGCCCGCACGGCAAGGTGGCGCTGCGTGGCGTCGGCAAGACCTATGTGTCGGCAGCCGGCCCGGTGCAGGCGCTGCAGGATATCGACCTGGAGATCGCACCAGGCAGCATCTTCGGCATCATCGGCCGCAGCGGCGCGGGCAAGTCCAGCCTGCTGCGCACCATCAATCGCCTGGAACGGCCCACCAGTGGCCGCGTCGAGGTCGATGACGTGGACCTGGCCACGCTCGACGAGACGCAACTGGTGGCGCTGCGTCGTCGCATCGGCATGATCTTCCAGCATTTCAACCTGCTGGCGGCCAAGACTGTCTTCGACAACATCGCCTTGCCTCTGCGCGTGGCCGGTGTGCCGCGTGCGCAGATCACCCAGCGGGTGCATGAACTGCTGGCCCTGGTCGGCCTGCAAGACAAGGCCGACAGTTATCCGCGCCGGCTCTCCGGCGGTCAGAAGCAGCGCGTGGGCATTGCCCGCGCCTTGGCCAGCGGCCCCGAAATCCTGCTCTGCGACGAAGCGACGTCGGCGCTCGATCCCGAGACCACGCAGTCCATCCTGCAACTGCTGCGCGATATCAATCGCAAGCTGGGCATCACCATCATCCTGATCACCCATGAGATGAGCGTCATCCGTGAGATCGCCGACCGCGTGCTGGTGCTGGAACAGGGCCGCGTGGCCGAGCTGGGCGAAGTCTGGCAAGTGTTCGGCAAGCCGCAACATGCCGCCACCCGGGCCTTGCTGGCGCCCCTGCAGCACGGCCTGCCGCAAGAGCTGCAGCAGGCGCTGCAGCCGCAGGCCCCGGCGGGGCGGCATGAACGGGTGCTGCAACTGGAATTCCATGGCGGCGACGGCCTCCAGCCAGACCTGCAGCGCATTGCCGCCGTGCTCGGTGGCAGGGTGCGGGTACTGCAGGCTGGCGTCGATCACATCCAGGGACATACCCATGGCCAGCTCGTGCTGGCGGTGGCCGATGCCCCGGCTTCCCATGACTGGCTGGCGCTGACCCAGGGCGCGCAGGCCATCGCCCATCACATCAAGGAGCTAGGTTATGTCGCTGACCCTGTCCATTCCCATTGAGCGCTATGGCAATGCGCTGCTCGATACGCTGCAGATGGTCAGCGTGTCCGGGGCGCTGGCCTTGGTGGCGGGCGTACCGCTGGCGGTCTTGCTGATCGTCTCGGCGCCGGGCGGTTTTCTCGACTGGCCGCGCCTGCATCGGGTGCTGGGCAGCGTGATCAACGGATTTCGCGCCACCCCCTTCATCGTCCTGCTGGTGGCGCTGATTCCCTTGACCCGCCTGGTGGCCGGCACCACCATCGGCGTCTGGGCCGCCATCGTTCCGCTGGCCATCAGCGCCACGCCGTTCTTTGCCCGCATCGTCGAGGTCAGCCTGCGCGAAGTCGATCCCGGCCTGGTGGAAGCCGCCCAGGCGCTGGGTTGCCGCAAGTGGGACATCGTCTGGCATGTCTACCTGCCCGAAGCCTTGCCGGGCATCGTCGGCGGCTTCACCATCACCCTGGTGGCGCTGATCAGCTCATCGGCCATGGCGGGAGCGGTGGGGGCGGGCGGCTTGGGTGACCTGGCCATCCGCTATGGTTACCAGCGCTTTGATACCCAGGTGATGGTGATCGTGATTGCCATGCTGATCGTGCTGGTATCGCTGGTGCAAAGGACCGGCGACAGCTACGTGCGGCGTCTGCGTAACCGCTGATGGGCTTGATGAAGATGTAGATCCCTCGTCGAGCAAGATGATCCAGGCCGGCCACATAGTCAGACTATGTGGCCGGTTTCTTTTTGACAGCTGAGCTCCAGCAATGACGAAGGGAGGTCCGGAGGCGCCATCCTACAAGGGTATGAGTTGCTGTCCGATGTCTGCGCAGCGCGGCTATTGCTAACTTGAATCAAGCTGGATGTTCGGATACTCCAAAGAACAAGAACCATCCGATCGCCGACTTGATTGCAGATGGCGCGGGTATGCGCACTGACCTCACGCACTCACCTCAAAGAGAGAATAGGCATTGGAAAATCTTCCCCTCACCGATTTTTCTCCACGCATCTATTGCGTCGATCCTTCCCTGGTGGCGTCCCCCGATTGGGATGATCTGCTGGGCCGGTGCGCGGCAATGGGGTTCGATCATGTGCTGCTGTGCGGTGACCTAGTGGATGCCTCGTTTGCAGAAGTCGCCAAGCTCTGCAAGGGCCACCGCTTGCGCCTGCTGGCGGACCTGTCGCTCACGCGCTTCTACGCCGGCGATCCGGTGCTGACCAGTCATGCAGACTGGTTCGCACCGCAGAGCAGCGCCGCGGTAGGCCTGTCGAGCCAGGACCTCGCTTCCGATCCCTTGCCTGATCCCCGCTACCCCAGCGTCATGGATGAGCGTGACGACGAGCTCGTCACGCGCAGAGCGCGCTTCGACGATCCCGTCGCCGCCGACGCCATGCTCGACTGGTGGCGCGCGCGCTTGATGACCCTGGTGGACGCCGGCGTGGCCGGCTTCCGTTGCCAGGAGCCGGCCAGCATCCCGGCGGATTTCTGGCGTCGCCTTATTGCAGGCATACGCCAGCAGCAGGCGGACTGCCGCTTCCTCGCCTGGACGCCAGGCTGCACGCATGATCAGCTTGATGGACTGGCCGGTATCGGTTTTGACGCCGTTTTTTCTTCCGGGGCATGGTGGGACTTCCGGGATCCCTGGTATTTCCGCGAATACCGCAAGCTCGCCGCGATCGCGCCGGTGCTGGCCTTCCCGGAAGATCCATCGGGTCCCCGGCTGGCGCGTGTGCACGGTTTTCGCGATCCGCAGACGCGACGCCTGGGCGCGCTGCGGGCCTTGCAATTCGCCACCCTCAGCGCGGAGGGGTGGATGATGCCGATGGGCTTCGAATTCGGCCTTACCGCGGCGCTGAGGGTCGCGCATCGGGCAGGCAGCGCCACCCGATTGAGCGATCCGGAAGCCTTCAAGCGGGCCTGTGCCGACGCCGATCTTGATTTCACCCGCGAGATCACGGAAGCCAACCGCACCCTCGCGCAACGACGCCAGTCACCCCCCAAATCCTTGGCGCTGCGCTTGACGCCGCTGAGCGCCCCCGATTCGCCATGGCTGCTCATGGAACGTCACGGCGTCAATGTAGAAGATGGTCTGCTCATTGCCGTCAATCCCGCGCTGGATAGACCGGTACGCATCACGGATGACGGTTGGCAGCAGCGGCTGCAAGAGAGCGTCGCGCCATGGCAGGAAGACGGACTTGTGCTGGAACCCGGCGCTGTGAAGGTACTGCCTCTGAAGCCGCTGCAAGGCGTCTCTGGTGAGCTTGATCAGGCCACCCCTGCGCTAGGCGACATGCGTTCCCGCCGTATTGCCATTGAACGTGTTTCACCCGCCGTAGACGACGGCGCTTTCGCCGCCAAGCGCATCGTTGGCGAACATTTCGTGATCGCTGCCGATATCTTCATGGATGGACACGACCATCTTGCCGCCGAGGTGTTGGTGCGGGCTGCCGATGAAGCCCAGTGGCGTCGCATTCCCATGCATCCCGATGTTAATGACCGGTGGCAGGCCCGGGTATCCCTCACGCGCCTGGGACGACATTACTTCTGTATCGAAGCCTGGAGCGATGTCTTCGACACCTTCCGCGATGGCCTGCAAAAGAAGCTGATGGCGGGACAGGATGTGTCCCTGGAGATGGAAGAAGGGCGCTTGCTCATCGCCCGCCTGGTCCAACGCGCGGTGGAACAGGAGCTCGAACCCAGCGTGCTGGAATCCAGCAGGGCCCTGCTCAAGGCGCTCGGAGGCCCGCCCTCGAAAACGCGACGAAGTGCAGCGGGCAAGCAGGCCGACACCGATAAACGGCTGGCCTTCCTGTGTGCGGAAGAGACCCGCCAACTGGTGGAACAACTGACCGGGCTGGCGGGGGAGCGGGCGTTTCTTTCCCGTACCGATGCCGAATATCCATTGGAAGCGGAGCGCAGGTCCGCCGCGTTCTCCAGCTGGTACGAACTGTTTCCGCGCTCCCAGAGCGGGAGCGCCGATGTGCACGGAAATTTCGATGACGTCATCGCCCGCCTGCCGGCGATCCGCGCCATGGGTTTCGATACGCTCTATTTCCCGCCCATCCATCCGATCGGCAAGAAGCACCGCAAGGGAAAAAACAATAGCGTCACCGCCGGACCCGACGATCCCGGCAGCCCTTACGCCATCGGCAGCGAAGAAGGCGGGCATGACGCGATCCACCCGCAGTTGGGGACCTTCGAAGACTTTGCGCGCCTGCGTGACGCGGCGGCGGCCCACGGCCTGGAGCTGGCGCTGGATTTTGCGATTCAGTGCTCGCCAGACCATCCCTGGCTGAAGACGCATCCAGGCTGGTTCGCCTGGCGTCCCGACGGGTCGATGCGCTATGCGGAGAATCCTCCCAAGAAATACCAGGATATCGTCAATGTTGATTTCTATGCCGAGGACGCCATCCCCGAGCTCTGGCTGGCCCTGCGCGACATCGTGGTGTTCTGGGTGCAGCAGGGTGTGTCCGTATTTCGCGTCGATAACCCGCATACCAAGCCGTTCCCATTCTGGGAATGGATGATTGCGTCCGTGCGCAGCCGCTATCCGCAGGTGATCTTCCTGTCCGAAGCCTTTACCCGCCCCAAGCCGATGTACCGGCTGGCCAAGGTGGGTTTCTCGCAGTCCTACACCTATTTCACCTGGCGTCACGGCAAGCAGGAGCTGATCGACTACCTGACCGAGTTGACGACCGACACTGGCCACGCGGCCCAACCGCGCGACTTCTTCCGGCCGCATTTCTTTGTCAATACGCCCGACATCAATCCCTATTTCCTGCAGCGCTCAGGACGCGCAGGTTTCCAGATACGCGCCGCGCTCGCGGCCACCTTGTCGGGATTATGGGGCGTGTACAGCGGCTTCGAGCTAGGCGAGGCCAACGCGGTGCCGGGCAAGGAGGAATACCTCGATTCCGAGAAATACGAAATCCGCAGCTGGGACTGGCAACGCCCCGGCAACATCATCGAGGACATCACCCGCCTCAATCGCATACGTACCGAAAACCCCGCCTTGCAGACGCATCTGGGCGTGCGTTTCCTGCCGGTCAGCAATGATCAGATCCTGTACTTCGTCAAATCCACGCCAGCCGCGCCGTCGGGCAGAGCGGCTGTCGAGGGCGGCCTGCGATTCGGCGACAACACCATCCTGGTGGCAATCAACCTGGATCCTTTCCAATCGCAACAAGGCGAGATCGAACTACCGCTGGCCGGCTTTGGCCTGCCCGAGGGTGCTGAGCCAGCGCATCTGGAGGTGGTGGATCTGCTTGGTGAAGATCGTTTCAAGTGGTATGGCAGACATCAGTCGATCACTCTTGATCCGCGTGAACGCCCGTACCGTATCTGGCGCATTCGCGCAGGGGAGACCTGAGATGGAAAACATCCAAGAGAGCGGCGCTGCCTACCAGGGAGACCCGCTGGCGCAACAGCCCGGCAGCAGCAACGCCTACGCCCGCAACGCCAAGAGCGGCAATCGCAAGCGTCCCAGACAGGCGAAGCAGAGTCGGCCCGGCATGCAGTTTACCCGCGATCCGCTCTGGTACAAGGACGCGGTCATCTACCAGATCCACGTCAAGTCCTATTTCGACGCCAACGATGACGGCATCGGCGACTTCGCAGGGCTGATCCAGAAGCTGGACTACATCACGGGGCTGGGCGTGAACACCATCTGGCTGCTGCCTTTCTATCCCTCGCCGCGGCGCGACGATGGCTACGATATCTCGGAATACAAGAACGTCCACCCCGACTACGGCAACATGAGCGATGTGCGCCGCTTCATCGCTGCGGCCCATGAACATGGCCTGCGCGTGATCACCGAACTGGTCATCAACCACACCTCGGACCAGCACCCCTGGTTCCAGCGCGCACGGCGCGCGCGTCCCGGCTCGGTGGCGCGCAATTTCTACGTATGGTCGGACGACGACAAGAGCTACGCCGACACCCGCATCATCTTTGTCGATACCGAAAAATCCAACTGGACCTGGGACCCGGTCGCCAAGGCCTATTTCTGGCACCGCTTCTATTCGCATCAGCCCGATCTCAATTTCGATAATCCGCACGTCCTCAAGGCGGTGCTCAATGTGATGTCGTTCTGGCTCGATCTCGGCATCGATGGCCTGCGCCTGGACGCCGTGCCCTACCTGATCGAGCGCGAAGGCACCTCCAACGAAAACCTGCCGGAGACGCACGCCATCCTCAAACGGATACGCGCCGAGATGGACAGCAAGTATCCCGACCGGATGCTGCTGGCCGAAGCCAATATGTGGCCGGAAGACGTGCAGCAGTATTTTGGCGACAGTGACGAATGCCATATGGCCTTCCATTTTCCGCTGATGCCGCGCATGTACATGGCGCTGGCCAGCCAGGATCGCTTTCCCATTACGGACATCCTGCGCCAGACCCCGGATATACCGGCGGACTGCCAATGGGCCATCTTCCTGCGCAACCACGATGAGCTGACGCTGGAAATGGTGACCGATGCCGAGCGCGACTACCTGTGGAACCACTATGCCCCCGACCGCCGCGCTCGCATCAACCTCGGCATCCGCCGTCGCCTGGCGCCGCTGGTGGAGCGGGACTGGCGCCGCATCCAGCTGCTCAACAGCTTCCTGCTCTCGATGCCCGGTACGCCCGTGATCTACTACGGCGACGAGATCGGCATGGGCGACAACATCCACCTGGGTGACCGCGACGGCGTGCGCACGCCCATGCAATGGACGCCGGACCGTAACGGCGGCTTTTCGCGGGTGGACCCGGCCCGGCTGGTCTTGCCGCTGCTGATGGACCCGCAATACGGCTACCAGACCATCAATGTCGAGGCCCAAAGCGCAGACCGCCACTCCATGCTCAACTGGATGCGCCGCCTGCTCAACGTACGCAAGCAGCACCAGGCCTTCGGGCGGGGGAGCCTGGCACTGGTCTATCCCAGCAACCGGAAGATCTTCGCCTATCTGAGGGAATTCACCGATCCCAGGCCGGGCGGCGCGACCGAGACCATCCTGTGCGTGGCCAATGTGTCGCAGTCGGCCCAGGCGGTGGAGCTGGACCTGTCGGCCTTCGCCGGGCGCATTCCGATAGAGATGATGGGCGGCGCGGCCTTCCCGCCGATCGGGCAGCTCAACTACCTGCTGACCTTGCCGCCCTTTGGTTTCTACTGGTTCCTGCTGGCGCCGGAGGCCAACATGCCATCGTGGCGCGCCCCCACGCCCGAGCCGCTGCCCGAATACGTGACCCTGGTATTGCGCAAGGGTGTGCAGGAAATCATGGAGCCGCCCGCGCGCAAGCTGCTGGAGCAGGAAGTGCTTCCGCACTATCTGCTCAAACGCCGCTGGTATGCAGGCAAGCAACGGCAGATCGACAAGGTGGAGATGAGGGAAGCGACCACCTTGCCCATGTCCAGGACCCGGCCCGGCGCGCTGCCTATCGTGCTCACCGAGATCGACGTCCACAGCAGCGGGACCGAGGGTGATGCGGGAGCAGGGAGCGTGCAGCGCTATCTGTTGCCCCTGGGTTTCATCCGCGAAGAAGACACGGTCTCCGCATTGCCTCACCAGTTGGCCCTGTCACGCGTGCGACGCGGGCGCAATGTGGGTTTCCTGACCGACGCCTTTGCGCTCGACTCGTTCATCGTCGCCGTGCTGGAGTTGCTGGCCGACAGCGCCAGCATCAAGACCCGTTCCGGGCAATTGCGCTGCATTCCCACGGCAGCGTTCGACCCCGCCATCCTCACCACAGCGCTGGAATTGCGCCGCATCACCCAGGAGCAATCCAACAGCTCGGTGGTCATCAACAACGTGATGATGATGAAGGTGCTCAGGCAGGTCAATCCAGGCATCCATCCCGAAATCGAGATGGGCCGCTACCTGACCGAGCGCGGTTTCGCCAACGTGGCGGCCACCTTGGGCGAGGTGGTGCGCGTGGCCGACGATGGCACGCCCTACGCCTTGATCGTCCTACAGCGCTACGTCGATAACCAGGGCGACGCCTGGCAGTGGAGCATGGACACGCTGGAGCGCGCCATCCAGAGCGAAGCACTGGATGAATCCCAGCGCCAGCCCAACACCCGCCCGCAGGACGCCCAGGGGATCGATGACAATTCCGCCCTGGTCGAGCTGGTGACGTTTTCGCGCTTGCTGGGGCAGCGGCTGGGCGAGATGCATAGCCTGCTGGGCCAGCCCAGCGACGACCCCGCCTTCGATCCGCAGACGATAGGGGAGCCCGTCTGGAGGAGCTGGGCGCAAGGCGCGGCCCAGCAGCTCGAGGCCGCCCTCGACATCCTGCGCCAGAAAGAGGAGTGGCCCGATGCAGCCGAGGCGCACCATGCCGCCCGCTTGCTGGCGCAGCGCGAGCGCTTGCTGGAACGCATCCATCCGCTGGCGCAAGCCGCTGAAGGCTCTCTGGCCATGCGCCTGCACGGCGATCTGCATCTGGGCCAGGTGCTCATTGCCTTCAACGATGTCTATATCGTCGATTTCGAAGGCGAACCGGCGCGTCCACTGGAACAGCGCCGCGCCAAGGGAAGTCCGCTGCGCGATGTGGCGGGCCTGCTGCGTTCCTTCGACTATGCCGCCGCCTTTGGCCACACCATGGGACCCACTGATCTCGATGAGGCAGCGCTGGCCAGCAAGAAGCAGATCCTGCAACGCTTCGCCCCGGCCTGCCAGGCCGCGTTGCTGGAGGGTTATCGCCTGGGCAATCCATTGCTGGAGCAGAGCCTGCCGCTGGACGCACAGGCTCTGCTGCTGGATCTGTTCACGCTGGAAAAGGCCGCCTATGAAATCTGTTATGAAGCGGCCAACCGGCCAACGTGGATGCACGTGCCGCTGCGGGGACTGTACCTCATAGCGAACCGGATACTGGGCGAGGAAGATGGCGCATAGCGACCCGACACGACTGATCGACAAAGGAGCAGCAATGCCAGCGTCACGACGAAAAAGCCTCACTGAAGCCCCAGGCGCGCCGCCATCGGAGGTGGTGCTGGATGAGTCCCTGGTCGCGCGCCTGATGCAGGGACGACTGGGAGACCCCTTTGCCTTGCTGGGACCGCGCGAGATCGCCGACGCGCCGGAGGCGACGCAGAAGGCCAAGGCCAAGCGGCTGCGGCTTTGCTGCTATTTCCCCGGCGCCAGCGCGGTGCAGGTCTATGCCCGTACGTCCGCCGCACCTGACGAGCTTCACGCGCCGGACTCGACGGGTTCGCTGTTGGGCAGCCTGCATGAGTGGTCGCCCGCCACTGGCCAGGGCGAGTCGGATCATGACCAGGAAGCGCCGCGCCAGCGCAGCGGCGTCTTCTTTGGCGAGGTCAAGCTGCCCAGACGTGCAGTGCAGCCCCCGATTCCCTATGTCTTCCACGTCACCTGGCGCGGCGCTGACGGCAGGGAAACGCTGCAGATCACCGAAGACGCCTACGCTTTCGGCCTCTTGCTGAGCGATTTCGATCTGCATCTCTTCCGCGAAGGCCGGCACCGGCAGCTGGCGCGCTGCTTAGGATCGCAAGTCATGCAGATCGACGGCGTAGAAGGGGTGCGCTTTGCGGTCTGGGCGCCCAATGCGCAGCGCGTCTCCGTGATCGGCGACTTCAATCAATGGGATGGCCGACGCAATCCCATGCGCCTGCGTCAGAGCGCCGGTGTGTGGGAACTGTTCGTCCCGCGCCTGGGCGATGGTGCGCTCTACAAGTATGAAATCATCGGCCCCCACGGCGAGCTGTTGCCCGGCAAAGCCGACCCGATGGCGCGGGCGACGGAAGTCCCGCCGGCCACGGCCTCCCGCGTCATCGACGACAGCAAGCTGGTCAGCGGCCGCCGCTGGCAGGATGCGCACTGGCTGCAGCAACGTGCGCAAGGGCAGACCCGGCAAGCGCCGATGTCGATCTATGAAGTCCATGCCGCCTCGTGGCTGCGGCTGCCGGGGGAGGGCAACCGCAACCTCGACTGGAATGAACTGGCGGACCGCCTGATCCCCTACGTCAAAGGCATGGGCTTCACGCATGTGGAATTGCTGCCGGTGATGGAGCATCCCTTTGGCGGCTCATGGGGTTACCAGCCCTTGTCGCAGTTCGCGCCCAGCGCGCGCTTCGGTCCGCCGGCCGAGTTTGCCACGTTCGTGGATGCCTGCCATCGCGCCGGGATAGGCGTGCTGCTCGACTGGGTGCCGGCGCACTTCCCATCCGATCCGCATGGGCTGGCCTATTTTGATGGCACGCCCTTGTACGAGCATGGCGATCCCCGCGAAGGCATCCATCAGGACTGGAACACCCACATCTACAACCTCGGACGCCACGAAGTACGCGGATTTCTGATCGCCAGCGCGCTGGAATGGCTGGAGCATTTCCATGTCGATGGGCTGCGCGTGGACGCGGTCGCGTCCATGCTCTATCGCGACTACAGCCGCAGCAGCGGCCAATGGGTGCCCAACATCCATGGCGGCCGGGAAAACCTGGAGGCCGTGGATTTCCTGCGCGAGCTCAACCAGACCGTCGCCGAGCGCTGCCCCGGGGCGCTGATGATCGCCGAGGAATCCACCGCCTGGCCCGGCGTGACAGCGCCGGTGTCTGAGGGCGGCCTGGGATTCACCTACAAGTGGAACATGGGCTGGATGCACGACACGCTACGTTATGTGGAGCTCGACAGCATCTACCGCCGCTACCATCATCACGACATCACCTTCGGCATGATCTATGCGTTTTCGGAATCCTTCGTGCTGCCGATTTCCCACGATGAAGTGGTGCATGGGAAGGGCACGCTGCTGCAAAAGATGGCCGGTGACGCCTGGCAGCGTTTCGCCAATCTGCGCGCCTATCTCGGCTTCATGTGGACGCATCCCGGCAAGAAGCTGCTCTTCATGGGCTGCGAGTTTGCCGAAACCAGGGAATTCGACCCCGACCGGTCACCGCACTGGGACCTGCTCGACGACGCCCACCACCGTGGCGTCCAGCGGCTGGTGCGAGACCTGAACCGGCTGTACGCAGGCACGCCGGCCCTGTATCGGCATGACACGGAAGCCAAGGGCTTTTCCTGGGTGGTCGGCAATGACGAGCTCAATAGCGTCTTCGCCTATCTCCGCCAGACGGACGATGAAGCGCCGGTCCTGGTGGTGATCAACATGACCCCGGTGCCGCGCCACCACTACCGGATAGGCGTGCCCCCTGGCCAGACCCAGCAGGATCGATGGGAGGAAATCCTCAATACCGATGCAGATTGCTATGGCGGCAGCCACCTGGGCAATGGCGGCCAGTTGAGGGCGCAGGCGCAAGCCTGTCATGGCCACGCCAGTTCGCTGGTGCTGACCTTGCCGCCCTTGTCGACGCTGGTGCTGCGCCGGGGCTGACGTCAGCGCTGACGTCAGCGGTATCCCACAACACATCGTCCGTGCCGCCGATGTTGCCCAGACAGGCTTGAGCGCATCATCTGGTTTCCGACTAACGACGTACTTTGGAGACACTCATGGATAGCCAGGACGCACTTACCCTCTTGCAGGGAGACCATCGCGAAGCCGAAGAGCTCTTTGAAAAATTTGAAGACATCAAGGACAAGGCCAGCGCGCAAGAAAAATTCGAGCTCGCGCAAAAGGTCTGCGGCGCGCTACTCATCCATATGGAAATCGAAGAAAAGATCTTTTACCCGCAGGTGCGCCAGCGCATCGGTGACGATGACCTGATGAATGAATCCGTGGTCGAGCATGCAGGAGCCAAGGATCTGATCAAGCAATTGGGCGAGCTCAAGGCAGACGATCCCATGTTTGACGCGAAAATGAAGGTCTTGAGCGAACAGATCCAGCATCACGTCGAGGAAGAGGAGTCCGAGATGTTTCCCAAGGTCCGCAAGGCCAATCTCGACCTGCAGGTGCTGGGCGCAGAACTGCTCAAGGGCAAGACCCAGATGCAGGAAGAGCAGGGCTTGGCACCTGTGGCGTCTTGAGTCCGCGCCCTATGCACGGCTTGTCAGGATAGCTTGGTCGCAGTGCATAGGGTGGGCGAGGGTCTGAGAGCGGACCGGCGGCGGAAAGCAGGGACGACCGAAAGCTTCAGCTCTTGCCTTTCCAGGGAACCAGCGCGCGTTCCAGCAGGCGCATGCCATAGCTGAAGGCGAACGCGCAGGTGGCGATGAGGGCGATGCCCACGAAGACCGCGTCGGTGGCCAGGAAGTGGGAAGCGGACATGATCATGTAGCCGATGCCGCGATTGGAGGCGATCAGCTCGGCCGCCACCAGCGTGCTCCAGCCCACCCCCAGGGCGATGCGGATGCCCGTCAGGATTTCCGGCAGCGCCGAGGGCAGCACTACTTCGGTCAGCAGTTGCCAGCGCGTGGCGCCCAGCGAGAGCGCGGCATTGACCCGTTCCTGCGGCAGCGAACGCACGCCCGCCTGGGCCGACAGGACCACCGGCGCAAACATGGCCAGGGTCAGCAGCGTGATCTTGGAGGCTTCACCGATGCCCAGCCAGATGATCATCAGCGGCAGATAAGCCAGCGGCGGCAGCGGCCAGTAGAACTCGATGGGCGTGTCCAGCACGCCCTTGACCCAGCGGTTCAGCCCCATCAGCAAGCCCACCGGGATGCCCAGCAAGACCGCGATGACGCCCGCCGTGAGGATGCGCAGCAGACTGGCGCCGACGTGTTCGGCCAGGGTGGCATTGGCATAGCCGTCTTCCCAGATGCTCTGCGCGACCTTGAGCACCTCGGCCGGCGTAGGCAGGAACAGGTGCGGCACCCAGCCGGTCTGCGCGATCAGCCACCACAGCGCTAGGATGACGATGCCGGCCGCTATGCTGATGCGCGCCGTGGAGCCTTCAGCGATACCGAAGCTGCGCATCTTCACCAGCGGTGGCGGCTGGTCGGCTTGGGCTTGTGCGGAGGGATCGGGGCGCAGCGCGTTGAGCAAGGGGAGCGGTTGAACTTGGTCGTTCATGATGTAACAAGGTCCTCGGACTGGTGGACGATGGCGCGGATCTCTTCGCGCAGTTCGGCAAAGGCAGGTTCGGTCTTGATGGCGCGTGCCTCGCACCCGGCGGCGAAGCGGCGCACGAAGTCGGTCTCGAAACGGGCCACGATGCGCCCCGGGCGGGGTGACATCACGATCACTTCAGTGCCCAGGAAGAGGGCTTCCTCGATGGAATGGGTAATGAAGAAAACTTGCTTGCCCGTGCGTGCCCAGACGGAAACCAGCAACTCCTGCATCTGTTCGCGGGTCATGCTGTCGAGCGCACCGAAAGGCTCGTCCATGAGCAGGATCTTGGGGTTGGGGGCCAGGGCGCGGGCCAGGCCCACACGCTGGCGCATGCCGCCGGAGAGCTCATAGGGCGCGGCGCGGGCGAAGTCCTGCAGACCCACCAGGCGCAGCAGTTCTTGCGCACGCTCGCGGCTGTCGCTCTTGGAGACGCCGGCAAACTTCAGCCCCAGGGCGACGTTGTCCTGCACCGATTTCCAGGGCAGCAGGCTGTCCTTCTGGAACACCACGCCGCGCTCGGCGCCCGGCCCCGAGACCGGCTGGCCATCGAGGCTGATGCGCCCTTCGGACAGCGGCAGGAAGCCGGCCATCGCATTGAGCAGGGTGGACTTCCCGCAGCCGGAGGTTCCCAGTGCGACGACGAAGCCGCCGTTGGGAATGTCCAGCGAGACCCGGTCCAGCGCATGGACGCGCTGCTTGTCCCGTCCGGAAAAGTAGACGCTGGCGTTTTCGACTTTCAACATGGCTTGTTCTTTCCAGGCCGTTGATGCGAAAGCGCCGTGCCTTAGTCTTCCTATCGGCACGGCAAGTCCGCAAACGGCATCAATCTACGGGCAGGGTGGCTTACTTCAGTCCGGCCACTGCCGTCGGAGTCACGAAGGCCGCGTAGCTGGGCAGCACGTCGGAGATCTTCTTCTGTTCCTTCAGGAAGACGGCGGTTTCCTTGAGGATCCTGGCGATGCCGGAGTTCTCGCCCCCACCCAGCCAGGTCGGCGAAGCCTGGGCGGCCACTGGCACCAGGTTCAGGTTCTGCAGGCCGGCGGCCTGGTCGGCGGGCGTGCCGCCGAGCAGCTTGGCCAGCAGGCGGGCGTTCTCGCTATCCTTGTTCCAGGCGGCCTTGTCGTTCTGGAAGGAGAGGCTGGCCTTGTCGATCACGGCGCTGAAGGTCTTCAGGAATTCCGGGTGTTCCTTGGCAAAGCTGCCCGTGGCGATCCAGGCCGAGAAGGTCGGCGCGCCCTTGTCGGCCACGTCCTTGGAGGTCACCAGGACCTTGCCGTTCTTCTTCAGTTCGGTCAGCGCCGGGTCCCAGACGAAGCCGCCGTCGATGTCGCCACGGTTGTAGGCGGCAACGATGTCAGGCTGGGGAATGGCGAAGACCTTCACATCCTTCTCGGTCCAGCCCTGGCTCTTGATCAGCGCCAGCAACTGGTAATGGTCGGTGGAGACAGGCGCGGCAGCCAGCTTCTTGCCCTTGAGGTCGGCCACGCTGTTGATGCCCGCGCCATTGCGCACCACCAGGGCTTCATCGGTCCCGGAGATCGAGGCCAGGTAGAAGGCCTTGACGTCCAGCCCGCGCGAAGCCGCAGCCGCCAGCGGGCTCGAGCCCACGTAGCCCACCTGCACGTCGCCGCCGGCAATGGCCGCGATCACATCAGCGCCGGAGTTGAACTTGCGGAAGTCGATCTTCTTTCCGGTCGCCTTTTCGAATTCGCCATTGGCAATGGCCAGGGAGGACGGCAGGGCGTCGCTCTGGTAGCCCACCACGATGGGCTTGTCGGCAGCGTTGGCGCCAGCGCCGGCCAGCAGCAGGGCGGCGATGGCGGTGTTGAATACTCTTCTTGTGATGTTCATTGCTGGTTCCTGTTATTGGTTTCAACGGGGTGTGCAACATTGCGCAGTTGCTGAGTATGCAAAGCAGGTGCGGCTTGCACAACGACCGTTTTCGCCGTTTCTTATGCGGATTTCGCCGATGGCGGCGTGCGTTGATCTGCCAGTGCTCGACAGTCTGCGCATCGGTCCACGGCGTTTTCCAAGGAACAAAAAAAAACGGCCGCACGAGGCGGCCGTTGCAAGTCCTGCAGGAAGGGATCAGCGCCGATGACGCTGGGCCGCCAGCCGGCGCACCACCGTCAGCAGGCAATCGATTTCCTCGAAGGTGTTGTAGAAGGCCAGCGAGGGCCGTACCGTGGTCTCCACGCCGAAGCGGCGCAGGATGGGCTGGGCGCAGTGGTGGCCGGTGCGCACCGCGATGCCTTCCTGGTTGAGCGCCTTGCCGACGTCCTCGGTGCTGTAGCCCTCCAGCACGAAGGACATCACGCTGGCCTTGTGGGCGGCCGTGCCGATCAGGCGCAAGCCCTCGATCTCGCCCAGCTGGTGCATGCCATATTCCAGCAGGGCGTGTTCGTAGGCGGCGATGTTGTCGATGCCGACGCGGTTCACGTAATCGATGGCCGCTCCCAGTCCGACGGCGTCGGCGATATTGCCGGTGCCGGCTTCGAAGGTGTTGGGCAGGGGCTGGAAGATGGTCTTCTCGAAGGTGACATCGGCAATCATGTTGCCGCCGCCTTGCCAGGGCGGCATGTCTTCCAGCACGTCACGCCGGCCCCACAGGGCGCCGATACCGGTCGGTCCGAATACCTTGTGGCCGGAGAAGACGAAGAAGTCCGCGCCCAGCGCCTGCACATCGGTGCGCATGTGCGATACCGACTGCGCCCCATCGACCAGCGTGCGCGCACCGGCCAGCCGGGCCAGTTCGACGATCTGCTTGGTCGGTGTGATGGTCCCCAATGCGTTGGAAACCTGGGTCACAGCGACGATCCTGGTGCGCTCGTTGAGCAGCTTGGCGTATTCATCCAGCAGCACCTGGCCGGAATCATCGACCGGGATCACGCGCAGCTTGGCGCCTTTTTCGGCGGCCAGTTGCTGCCAGGGCACGATGTTGGCGTGGTGTTCCAGGTGCGAGACGATGATCTCGTCACCCGCGCCCACATGCTTGCCGCCCCAGGACTTGGCCACCAGGTTGATGGCTTCGGTGGTGCCGCGCACGAAGATGACTTCGTTGACGTCCGGCGCGTTCAGGAAAGCCCGCACCCGCTCCCGTGCGCCTTCGTAGGCGTCGGTGGCGCGCGCGGCCAGCTCGTGCGCGGCGCGGTGGATGTTGGAGTTTTCGCGGCGATAGAACTCGCTGATGCGGTCGATCACCGATTGCGGCTTGTGCGTGGTGGCGGCGTTGTCGAACCAGATCAGTGGCCGGCCATTGACGCGTTCCTGCAGGATAGGGAAGTCACGGCGCACGGTGTGGACATCGAATGCCGCCGCCTGCTGCGCACCGGCAGGCTGGTGCACCGCGTGCGGCGCTGGCTTGGCCGGCGTGACGTAGCCGCTGGGCAGCTCCACCGCGTGCAGGAAGTAATACTGCGGGCTGCTGGCCGCGCCGGCTGAACTGCTCGAGAGGGGAGCCGCAGCGGGAGCAGCCGCACTGCCGCGCGGATGGCCATGGCCGCCATCGAGGAAGTAATACCTGGCCGTGGAAGGGGCAGCAGGCGTCGATGGTGCGGCCGCTTGCGGCGCACCCGTGACGGCGCCGCCCAGGCGCGGCTCATAGGCGGGCAGGGCGGCAAACACCTTGTCCGGCGTGCCATTGCCGGCTGGTGCTGCTGGCGCCAGTGCAGGAGCCCGGTTGCCCAGGGTCAGCACTTGGTGGGGCGACGAGGGAATCAGGTTCAGGCCCGGCGCCAGTCCTTGCGGGATGGCCGTGCCGGGCACACCCTGGCTGGTCCCTGCCGGACTGGACAGCGGCGAGGCCGGTGGCGTGAAGTTGGCCGGCGGCTGGGCTCCTGGCGCCTGGCCCGGCGTCCAGGCCGGTGCGGTGGGCGCGGCGAACAGCTCGTTGGCCAGGCGCGCCAGCAGCGCCGGGTCGAAGGGCGCTGCCGACGCGTCCTGGCCGGGCAAGCCGCCGCCCTGGGATGCGGGAGTGAGGATGCTCACGTTGGCGGCCTCTTATTTGTAGGTGTCAGGATAGTCGTGGTACTTGTTGACCTCGACATCGTCCAGCACCGCCAGCGCATCGGTGGTCAGCACGGCCAGCGAGCAATAGAGCGAGATCAGGTAAGAGGCGATGGCGTGATTGTTGATGCCCATGAAGCGCACCGACAGGCCCGGACTCTGTTCGCCCGGCAGGCCCGGCTGGTACAGGCCGACCACGCCCTGGCGCTTGTCACCCACGCGCAGGAGCAGGATCTTGCTCTTGCCATCGGCCACCGGCACCTTGTCCGAGGGGATCAGCGGAATGCCGCGCCAGGTGATGAACTGCGAACCGAACAGGCTGATGGTCGGCGGCGGCGTACCGCGGCGCGTGGCTTCGCGACCGAAGGCGGCGATGGCCAGCGGGTGCGCCAGGAAGAAGGCCGGTTCTTTCCATACCTTGGTCAGCAACTCGTCCAGGTCGTCCGGGGTCGGCGCGCCGGTCAGCGGGAAGATGCGCTGTTCGTCGGTCACCTGGGCCAGCAGGCCGTAGTCGGGATTGTTGATGAGTTCGCTTTCCTGGTTTTCCTTGATGGTCTCGATGGTCAGACGCAGCTGTTCCTTGATCTGGTCATGCGGGCTGCTGTACAGGTCGGAGACGCGGGTATGCACGTCCAGCACCGTGGAGACGGCATTGAGGAAGTATTCGCGCGGCTGTTCTTCGTAATCCACGAAGGTGCGCGGTAACTGGTTTTCTTCCTGGCGGGCGGTGCAGGTGACCTTGATCGATTCCGGATTCTTGACCTTGTTCAAGCGATAGATGCCGGCTTCGACCGGCACCCATTGCAGCAGGTGCGTCAACCAGCGCGGGCTGATGGTTTCGAGCTGGGGAGCGGTCTTGGTGGCATTGGCTAGTTGCCGTGCTGCATTATCGCCGAGTGCGGTGGTACCGCCGACAGTTGCGGACATCTGGACTCCGTAAGAGTGAGGTTGCAGGGAAGGGGGGGAAGTGAACAGGCGAAGTGTCGGGGCTCAGGCCGTGCAGCTCAACATGCTATAGCCATCAACTGCAGGCCGCGCACCAGATTCTGCTGGTGGATGCGCTCGCCATGCGTGACCAGGGCCGAGGGCGAGAGCGTGAGCGCGGTGGCCAGCTTCTCCACGGTCACCAGCGAGGCAATGGCGGTGCCGCGCTCGATCTCGCCGATGTAGGAACGATTCAGGTTGGAGTTCTCGGCCAGCCTTTCCTGCGACCAGCCGCGCGCGCGCCGCAGCTGGCGCACGCCGATCCCAAAGCTCTGCACCAGGGCGCTGGAGAGCGCCTCGACATCGGCCTGGCGGGCAGGACGAACGGGCTTTCTCATGCTGCCCCCTCACGCGCCGGCGTTGGCCAGGGACAAGGAATCCTCGCGTGACGCCGCCTGCGAGATATGGGCGCCGGCGGGGACGTCATGCGTGAGCCAGACATTGCCGCCGATGACCGCGCCACGGCCCAGGCGGATGCGTCCCAGAATGGTCGCGCCCGCGTAGATCACCACGTCATCCTCGACGATGGGGTGGCGCGCCCGGCCTTTTTCCAGCTTGCCGTCGGCGTCCGTGGGGAAACGCTTGGCGCCAAGCGTCACGGCCTGGTAGATGCGGACGTTGTTGCCGATGACGGCGGTCTCGCCGATCACGACACCCGTGCCATGGTCGATGAAAAAGCCTGTGCCGATCTGCGCTCCCGGATGGATGTCGATGCCCGTGGCCGCATGCGCCAGCTCGGCGATGATGCGCGCCAGCAGCGGCAGGCCAAGCTGGTAGAGGCGATGCGCCAGGCGGTAGTGGATCATGGCCAGCGCACCGGGATAGCACAGCAGCACTTCGTCCACGCTGCGCGCCGCGGGGTCGCCCTGATAGGCGGCCAGCACGTCGGTATCGAGCTGGCTGCGGATCTGCGGCAGCGAGGCGCCAAAGGCGCGGGTGATGGAAATGGCGTCCTGTTCCAGGTTGGGCGTGGGTCGCCCGGAGAGACCAGCGCTGTACTTCAGTTCCAGCCGCACCTGGCCCAGCAGGGCGTGCAAGGCGGCATCGAGCGCATGGGCGACGTGGAAGTTCTCACTCTCCTGGCGCAGGTCGGGCGGGCCCAGCCGCATCGGGAAGAGCACGCCCTTGAGCGTGGTGACGATGCCATCGAGAGCGTCGCGCGAGGGAAACTCGCGGCCACTGGAATCATTGTTGCGCCGCTGGGCGACCCGCCAGCCCACACGGGCTTCGTGCAGGGACTGGACGATCTGGTGGATGTCGAAATTGGCCATGGAATTCTCTTGACTGTTCTTGTTTGAGGGCCGCAGGCGCACGCAGGCGAGACCGGCTCAGTCCTGCACCCAGGGCAGGCCGTGGAAGCGCCAGCCGTCGGCTTTGCCGCGCTGCTGGGCGGCATCGAGCTCGCCTTCAAAGCCCTCCAGCACATTGAAGATACAGCTCAGCCCGGCCTTGGTCGCGGCTTCCGCAGCGGCGGCAGAGCGCTTGCCGCTACGGCATAGCAGCAGCGCCGGCACGTCCTTGCCGCCCAGCTTGCTTTCTAGTTCGCGCACGAAGCGCGGATTGCGCGACAGCGAGGTGCCGGTGGCCCATGCCACATGCAGGCTGTCGGGAACATGGCCAACGAACTTGCGTTCTTCTGCCGTACGCACATCCACCAGCAGCACCTTGCCAGTCTGCACCAGGGCCCAGGCCTGCTTGGGCGTGATGCCGCCGGCGTACGGGAGACCATCGGCGATGGCCTGTGCGCGGATCTGCGCCAGTTCCGGCGGCAGCTCGCGCTGGCTGGCTTGGGGGGCGGGGGCGCTCAGGGTGGCTACGGACGACAAGGAAGACATCGGGGTTTCTCCATGACAGGGAATTGATGTTCACCGCGCTGCCATTTGGCGGCTATAGACGGCAATCGATGAGCTCACTGTAAAACCGCCCCTGGATCTGGGGAACGAATAAAAAAGAAGCTTGAAAGAAGAAAAACGCATAAGCAGGGCGCGATCGCAGACGATGCCGCTGGCCACGGTGAATGTCCCCGATCGTTGTCAACCCGGGGATGACTCATTAAAATGCGAATAATTACTATTTACAAAGTCGGATGAAGATATGTCGGCTCGCTACGACACCGGCGTCAGGCGCATTTATGCGCCGCGCTGGCACGGCGCGCGCGCAGCCCATCCAGCCGGCAAAAAAAATCGCCAACCGCATTACGGGTTTCGGGCAGCTCGTTCGGCATACAAAGAGAAGCCCCCGATGATTGACCCCGATGCTCCGATGAACGCAAGCCTTTTCCTCCACCTGGCCCATCCCGCGCGTTGCCCGCCGGGCTGCGGCGGCGTGCTGTCCGCGCTGCCGAAGTGGGTGGCTGCGCCGCTGGCGTGGCGCCTGCTGCTGGTCGTGGCGATGCTCTTGCTGTGGCCGGTCGTCACCCAGGCGCAGGGCGCGCCCGAGGCGCGCCGCCACTTCAACGTGGCGGCCGGGCCGTTGGAGGATGCGCTGAACCGTTTTGCGCGCCAGGCTGGCATCACCATGTCCTATGCCTCGGCCCTGGTGCAGGGGCGGCAGGTCACGGCCTTGCAAGGGGAATACTCGGTCAGCCAGGGCCTGGAGGTGCTGCTGGCCGGCAGCGGTCTGCGCGCCGTGCGCTCGGACAACGGCGCCTACGCCTTGCAGCCGCTGGTGCAAGGCGCGCCCGAGCAGGTCGATACCTTGCACCGCCTGGGCAATATCACCGTATCGGGCCGGCGCGACGAGCCCGGTGCGGCCGATCCGGTGGAGGGCTATGTGGCGCTGCGCAGCGCCACGGCCACCAAGACCGATACGCCGCTGCTGGAGCTTGCGCAATCGGTCTCGGTGGTCACGCGCGCCGAGATGGAGGCGCGTGGCGCCAACAGCATTCTGGACGTGCTGCGCTACATGCCCGGCGCCAATACCGAGACCCACGGGGTGGACCCGCGTGGTTATGACTATTTCAACCTGCGCGGCTTCATCAACGCCCAGACCACCAGCAATTACCTCAACGGGCTGCGTCAGATACCGTCCGGTTTCGGCATGTTCCGCACCGAGACCTATGGCCTGGAGCGGGTGGAGGTGCTGCGCGGCGCCAACTCGGCAAGCTTCGGCCAGGCCGATCCGGGCGGCGTCGTCAATCGCGTCAGCAAGCTGGCCGGCAGCGGCGCGCGCAACGAGCTGATGGTGGATGTCGGTTCCTTCCAGCGTCGCCAGGTGGCCGCTGACCTGAGCGGAGACCTCGACCCGGAGGGCAGGGTACAGGCGCGCCTAGTCGGCCTGCTGCTCGATGGCGACACCCAGTTCCGCTACGCCAATGGCCGCGCCGGCGACAATGATCGCCTCTACCTGGCGCCCTCGCTGAAGATCCGGCCCTCGGCCGACACCTCCCTCATCCTGCTGGCCGAATACCTGAAGGACCGCAGCGGCAGCGGACGCTGGACCGCCGTGCGCGCCGATGGCAGCCAGACCCACACGCTGCTGGGCGATCCTGACTTTGACCAGCAGCGCGGCGAACAATGGTCGCTGGGCTGGATGCTGGAACACCGGCTCGACGCCACCTGGACGCTGCGCCAGCACTTCCGCCAGGCGGCGTTGCGTTCGCAGTACGCCGCCGTCAATCCGGGCAGCTTCAATGGCAGCATCCTCAGCCGCAGTACTGCCGTCTACGATACGCAGGTCGAGAACACCTTGCTGGACAACCAGGCCCTGGCCCGCGTCCAATGGGGCCAGGCCGAGCACCAGGTGCTGCTGGGCCTGGACTGGTCGCACATGAGCGCGCGCGAGCAGCGCTACCGTGGCGTCGCCCCCAGCCTGGACATCGACAACCCGGTCTACACGCAGCCCATCCCGGCCGCCACCACCCGCTTCGGCGACCTCGACCAGACCTTGGTGCAGACCGGACTCTACGCCCAGGACCAGATCCGCTACCAGCGCATCGTGCTGACCCTGGGGGCGCGCTACGACCGTTCGCGCGACAGCACCCGCAATGCCGCCAACAACAGCCTCCAGGCTGCCGAAGAGAACGCCTTCAGCGGCCGTGTCGGGCTGTCCTACCTGGTCAGCCCGGAGCTGGCCCCCTATGTCAGCTACGGCAGCTCCTTCCTGCCGCAGGCTGGGCAGGACGTCGATGGCAAGCCCTTCAAGGCCGCCACGGCCAGGCAGATCGAGGCCGGCGTCAAGTACCAACCCGGTCATGGACGCGCCGTCTATACCGCCGCCCTCTACCAGTTGGTCAAGGACAACGCCCTGGGCTCGGACCCGCTGCATGCCAACTTCTCCGTCTCCAACGGCCAGGTCCGTTCACGCGGCGTAGAGCTGGAAGCCAAGGGCGAGCTCCTGCCTGGCCTGAACGTGACAGCTGCCTATACCTATGCGCAAGTGGTCAACACCCAGAACGCCGCCCCCGAACTGATCGGCAAGACGCCCATCCTGGTGCCGCGCCAGGCCGCCTCGCTCTGGCTGGACTACACCGTGCAGCGCGGCGACCTGGCCGGCATGGGCGTTGGCGCCGGGGCGCGCTATACCGGGCGCAACTACGCCACCGCCGCCAATACCGTGGAAAACGCCGCCCAGGTCATCCTCGACGCCATGGTGCGCATCGACCGTGGGCCATGGCGTTATGCATTCAATGTCAGCAACCTCGCCAACCGGCAATACACCTCTTGCCTGGCCGAGCCCACGCTGACCTGTTTCTGGGCGCCGGAACGCACTGCGGTCCTCAGCGCCCGTTATCGTTGGTAGGCCCAGCCGTCGCCATGGCCGCGCATGGCCGGCATCGATGCTGTATCGATGCCGGCGCAATTCAAGGAAGGCAGGACAAGGTGAACCACACAACGTCAACGCAAGCCGCCCGTCTACGGGAGCAATTCATCGAGCATCGCGCACGCCTGCGCGACGTGGCCACGCGCATCCTGGGTTGCCCGCACCGGGCCGACGACGTGGTCCAGGATACATTCATCAAGATCGCCGAAGTCCCTGACGACTTCGATATCAAGCAGCCGGTGGCCTACCTCTACCGCATCGTGCGCAACCTGGCCATCGACCGTCATCGGCGCAGCGCCTTCGAATGCGATGTCTTCACCGAAGAGGAGGATGGCCTGGACGTCCACCAGGAAGGCGATTCGCCCGAAGCCATCGCCATCAGCCGGCAATACCTGTCCATGATCGGCCGCGCGCTGGAAGGCCTGCCGGCCCGCACGCGCCGCGCCTTCGAGCTGTACCGGCTGTCCGGGCTGACCCAGCGCGAGATTGCGGCCGAGCTCAACATCTCTACCACGCTGGTCAACTTCATGATCCGCGACGCCCTGGCCTGCTGCCGCAACCTGCTGCAGAACGAACCGGAACTGGCCGGCTCCTGAGCCCGGAGCGGGCAGGCGAGGACGTGCGCTCTGCATGATCCTTCATGACCTGCGCATGAACTTTCACTGGCGCGACTAAATTTTTCGAGTGCTGCCTCGTCATCGTTAATGAGACACGTTTTTATTTACGATGCAAGCAATTGCGCATGACAGGGAGAGCAGGCCATGAGTTTTGATGCTGACGATGCGGTGTTCCGCGTACTGGTCAATCACGAAGAGCAATATTCCATCTGGCCCGACTACAAGGCCATTCCGCCGGGCTGGACCGATGTGGGCGTCAGCGGCGACAAAGCGACTTGCCTGGCGCATGTCGAGAAGGTCTGGACCGACATGCGCCCGCTGAGCCTGCGGCGCTTCATGGAACAGGAACAGAACGCCGCGGGCTGAGCCATGATGGCTCCGACCTGGCTCCTGTTCTGCCTGCCGTGCGCCGGCGGCAGCGCCAGCAGCTACCTGCGCTGGCGGCGCCTGCTGCCTGCCCATATCCAGGTGCTGCCGCTGGAGCTGCCAGGACGCGGCAGCCGCATGGCCGAAACGGCGCTGCGCGACTTCGATACCCTCAGCATGCAATTGACCGGCCGGGTGGCTGCCGACCTGGCCAGTTGGCCGCAGGCGCGCTATGCCCTCTTCGGTCATAGCATGGGTGCGCTGCTGGCCTACGGGATGGCGCGCCGCCTGGCGCTGCAGCCCGCGCTGCGGCAGCCGGATGCGCTGTTGCTGTCGGCCAGCGCCGCGCCATCTCGCCGTGACACCCATCGTTTCGCGGCCAGCGACACCGCCTCGCTGTTGCACGACCTGCGTCGTCTGGGCGGCACCGATCCGGAAGTCTTTGAAGACCGTGAATTGCTGTCCATGACGCTGGACGTGCTGGCGGCAGACTACGCCGTCTGCGCCAGTTTCATCCGCCATCCCGGCCCGCCGCTGACGATGCCGCTGCAAGTCTATGCAGGGCGCAGCGACGAGATCGATGCCGTCTGCCTGAACGCCTGGCGCGAGGAGACCCGCGCCGCCTTCGACCTGCAGTGGTTCGACGGTGGCCACTTCTATCTCCACGCCCAGCAGGACGCACTGCTGGCGCATCTGGCGGCGCGTCTGGACGGGATTTGCGCGCCGTCTTGCCAGGAGGCCAGCCATGCAGCGTGACATGCCCGCCGAGCTTGCCGCCTGCACCGGCTTGCCGCCTGGCATCGAGGTCTGGCAGTACTGCCTGGCCGATATCGAGACCGGAGCGGACGCCGGCCTGCTCGCCGCCGCACGCGCCCAGCTGAGCAGCGCCGAGCGCGTGCGCATGGACGCCTTGGTCCGTCCCGCCGACCGTCGCCGCTATGCATTGGCGCATGCGCTCTTGCGCCTGCTGCTGGCGCGCCGGCTGGATTGCCCGCCCTCCCGGCTGGACTTCATGGTCGGCCCGTTCGGCAAACCGCGCCTGGCGCAGTGCGACAGCCTGCATTTCAACCTCTCCCATGCCGGCGACTACGTGTTGCTGGCCTTGTCGGAGCAGGGCGAAGTGGGTGTCGACATCGAATACCGCGATCCTGGACTGGACGTGGGCAGCCTGGCCGAACTGGCCTGGTCCGAGCGCGAACGCCGCGATGGCCAGATCCAGCCCTGCGACTTCTTCGCCCGCTGGACCGGCAAGGAAGCCGTGCTCAAGGCGCTGGGCGTGGGCATCGGCGAGCACCTGCAGGCGCTCAGCATCCATCCCCGTGCCGACGGCAGTTACGCCATCGCGCACGACCAAGCCGGCTGGGCCGAGGTCCAGGCCTGCCAACTCGTTTCCCCGCCTGGTTACGCCGCCGCAGTGGCCTGGCTCTCCACGCCCTGAAGAACATGCCTACAGACATCGCATCGGCCCTGCATCCGCAGGCCACCGCTTTTCCCGCCGACCTGACGACGCCTTGGCGCAGCAAGGCGCCGCCCGCCAGCGCGCTGCCGGCGCTGCTGCAAGCGGACGGTCCCGGCCAGCCGCTGCAGCAGGCCTTCGAACACCAGCGCGACTGGATCGACGCCACCGTGCAGCAGGTCGGCGGCGTGCTGCTGCGCGGCTATGCGGTGCCGGAAGTGGCGGTTTTCCGCGCTTTCGCCGCCGCCTTCGGCCATGCGCTGCTGAGTTATGAATTTGCCTCCACGCCGCGCTCGAACGTGTCCTCGGGGGTCTATACCTCCACCGAATATCCGGCGCACCAGCACATCCCGCTGCATAACGAGCAGGCCTACACCCGCGAGTGGCCGATGAAGATCTGGTTCCACTGCGTCACCGCCGCACAGGCTGGCGGCGAGACGCCCATTGCCGACAGCCGCGCGATCTATCGGCGCATGCCAGCGGCCATCCGCGAGCGTTTTGCCGCCGGGCTGGTGTATGTGCGCAACTACGACAGCGACTTCGACGTGCCCTGGCAGCAGGTCTTCAACACCGACGACCGCGCCCAGGTCGAGGCCTTCTGCCGCCGCGCCGGGGTGCAATGGGAATGGAAGGCCGACGGCAGCATGCGCACCATCCAGCGCTGCCAGGGCGTGGAGCGCCATCCGCGCAGCGGCGAGATGGTCTGGTTCAACCAGGCGCACCTGTTCCATCCCTCCAATCTGCAGGCCGATGTGCGCGAGAGCCTGGAAGACATGCTCGGCGTAGACAACCTGCCGCGCAATGTGCTCTTCGCCGATGGCTCGCCCATCCCCGACAGCATGCTCGAGGAGGTGCGCGCCGTGCTGGACCAGGAAACCGTCATCTTCCCCTGGGAAGCCGGCGACGTACTCATGCTCGACAACATGCTGGCCGCCCATGCGCGCACCCCCTTCGAAGGGCCGCGCAAGGTGGTGGTGGCCATGGCCGAGCCGCACGGCAACCTGCACCAGGGCTGATCCGCCCAGCAGCGCCCTCTCTTCGTCAGCAGCGTAACCAGCATAACCAGCATAACCAGCATAACGAGCGCGCGCTTGAACGCCGAAGGCGCGCCTTCTTCACCCTCAGGACCCGTCATGAACCAGGCAGCCTCGCCGACCTTGCCCTTTGACCCCGCCCGGCATTTCTTTGCCGACAACTTCGTCAGCCAGTTCCGCGCCATCGCCGCAGAGGCGACAGAGACTGGCGCAGAAGCCCGTACCCTGGTGGTGGCCGACGCCAGCGGCGAACGCCGCTTCAGCTTTGCCCAGCTCGACCTGCGCGCCCGCGCCTACGCCGCTGCGTTCCAGCAGCGCTGCCCGCAGGGCGCCCGGGTGCTGCTGGTGCTGGAAAACGATGAACACTATGTGCAGGCCTTCCTCGGCTGCCTCTATGCGGGCATGGTGGCGGTGCCGGTGTTCCCGCCGGAATCGGTGCGCCCGCAACATCTCAAGCGCCTGGCCGGCATTGCCGCCGACGCCCAGGCCGCCTGCGTGGTGTTGCCGGAACCCTTGCGCCAGACCTGCGCGCAAGCGGCCCTGTTCGGCGCCGCCGAGCTGCTGGCGGCAGAGCAGGTGGCCGACGCCGACGCCGTCCACTGGCGCGAACATACGCCGCAGCCGCAGGACATCGCCTTCCTGCAATACACTTCCGGCTCCACCTCAGCGCCCAAGGGGGTGATGGTCAGCCATGGCAACCTGATGGCCAACGAAGCCGCCATCAGCGCCTGCATGCGGGTGCGCGAGGACGACATCTTCGTCACCTGGCTGCCGCTGTACCACGACATGGGCTTGATCGGCGGCCTCTTGCAGGGCCTGGTGCGCGGCCTGAAGACGGTCTTGTGCAGCCCCCGTTACTTCCTGGAGCGCCCGCTGCGCTGGCTGGAGCTGGTGGCGCGGCATCGCGGCACGGTCAGTGGCGGTCCCGACTTTGCCTATCGCCTGTGCGTGGAGCGCATCAAGCCGGCCCAGTTGCCAGGCGTGGACCTGTCGAGCTGGCGGGTGGCCTTCTGCGGCGCGGAACCGCTGCGCGCCGACACCTTCCCGGCGTTCATCGAACGCTTCTCCGTCGCCGGTTTCTCTGCAGACGCCGCCTATCCTTGCTACGGCCTGGCCGAGGCCACGCTCATCGTCAGCGGCGGCCCCCCGCATGGCGCGCACGCTACCGCGTTCCATACCGCTGAACTGGCCGCCGGCCGCGCCGTCGAGGGTGGTCCCGACGATACCCGCCTGGTGGCCTGCGGCGACATCGCCCCGCACCATGAGGTGCGCATCATCGAAGACGGACGCGTGCAGCAGGACGGCGCGGTCGGCGAGATCGAGGTCTGCGGACCCAGCGTGACCCAGGGTTACTGGCAGCGCCCGCAGGAGAGCGCCGCCGCCTTCGTCGAGCGCGATGGCCGCCGCTGGCTGCGCACTGGCGATCTGGGCTTCCTGCGGGATGGCCAACTCTACATTGCCGGCCGGCGCAAGGATCTGATCATCGTGCGCGGCCAGAATGTCTATCCGCAAGACATCGAGCGCGCCGTCGAAGACCAGGTCGAGGCCGTGCGCAAGGGCAGGGTGGCGGCTTTCGCCGTGAACACAGGGGACGGCGAGGGGATCGGCGTGGCCGCCGAAATCTCCCGCGGCATGCAGAAGCTCGCCGCTCCCGGCGCAATCGCCAGCGCCATTGCCGAGGCCGTGGCGCAAGCCAGCCTGGAAGCGCCGCAGGTGGTCATCCTGCTCAACCCGGGCGGTCTGCCAAAGACCTCCAGCGGCAAGCTGCAGCGCAGCGCCTGCCGCAGCGGCTGGCGCAATGGCGAACTGGATGCCTGGGCCATCGTCGAGGAGGGCGAGCTCAAGGCCGGACCCAGCGATGCGCAGGGCGGGGAGCTGCTCGCCGAGCCGCCGCAGGGCGACATCGAAACCGCGCTGGCGGCGATCTGGCAGAGCGCGCTCAAGCGCGCCATAGCTGGCCGGCAGGCCGACTTCTTCCGCAGCGGCGGCAGCTCGCTGGCGGCCATGCAGGTGGTGGCGGCGGTGGTGGATCGCTGGCAGGTGGAGTTCACGCCGGCCATGCTGTTCGCCGCGCCGACGCTGGCCGCCAGCGCGGCGCAGATCGCAGCGCTGCTCGAGGCCGGCGCGCAGGCCGCGCCCTTGCCAGCCTGCGTGGACGGGCAGAGCGAGTTTCCATTGACCCAGGCCCAGCAAGGCCTGTGGCTGACCTGGCAGTTGCAGCCCGACAGCGCCGCCTACAACCTGGCCGGCGTGCTGGACCTGCGCGGCGAGCTGCAGGTCGAGGCGCTGGAAGACGCCCTGTGCGACCTGGCCGCGCGTCACGCTGCGCTGCGCACTCTCTTCCCGCTGCGCGACGGTACACCGGTGCAGCAGGTGCTGGACATCGACGAAGCACGCCCTATGCTCTTGCGCAGCGACCTGCGCCGCCAGCCTGCTGACAAGCGCGCGCAGGCCGCCGCCAGCGCCTTGCAACGCTTCCATGCACAAGCCTTCCGGCTCGACAGCGAGACGCCGCTGCGCGCCATGCTGGTGCAGCTGGAACCGCATCATTTCCGCCTCGGGCTCTGCATCCACCACATCGCCGCCGACGGCTGGTCGCTGGGCATCATCCTCGATGAATTGACGGCTGCCTATGAGGCGCGCTGCGCCGGCGCCGCGCCATCCTGGCCGGCGCTGGAATTGCAGCCGGGCGACTACGCCGTGTGGCAGCGCCAGCGCAGCCAGCCCGGTTCGCCCGAGTTCCAGCGCCAGCTGGACTACTGGCGCGCCCGGCTGGAGGGCGCCCCCGCGCTGCTGCCGCTGCCCACCGACCGTCCCCGCCAGGCCGGTGCGCATGGCGGCGAGGGACAGCACCGCTGGCGCTTGAGCGCTGCGCTCTCCACTGCCTTGCGCAAGCTCGCCGCCAGCCAGGGCGTGACGCTCTATGGCGCGGTGCTGGCGCTGTTCACGCTGGCGCTGCAGCGCCTGTCCGGCCAGTCCGACCTGTGCGTGGGCGCGCCGCTGGCCGACCGGCGGCGTCGCCAGACCCAGGCCCTGGTGGCCTATCTGATCAACGTCCAGGTGGTGCGCACCCGCATCGATGAACGCAGCGATTTCCTCGCCCTGATGCGCCAGGTCCAGCAAGCCGTGCAAGAAGCCCAGGCGCACCAGGACCTGCCGCTGGACGCCCTGATGAGCGCGCTGCAACCCGAGCGCGTGGCCGGGGCCAATCCGCTGTTCCAGGTCAAGTGCACCCAGCAGCAGGCCATTGCCACAGTGCGGCGCATGGGTGGGCTGGACATGCGGGTAGAGCTGCAGGCCAATGCCGAATCCCACTTCGACCTCAGCCTGGACTTCACCGACGCCGACGAAGGCATCGATATCCTGCTGGCCTATGCCCCGGCGCTGTTCGATGCCGAGACGGTGGCCGGCTTCGCTGGACTGCTGCAGGCGCTGGCGCAACAGGTGGTGGCCGCACCGGCGCTGGCGCTGGCCGATCTGCAAGCGTTCCCGCCGGTCTCGGCGGCAGATCAGGTGCTTCAGCCCGCCGAAGACGTGGCCGCCTGCTGGCGTCGGCAGGCGCTGGCCCAGCCCGACGCGGTGGCGCTGCGTTGCGGCGCGCAGTTCATCAGCAACGTCCAGTTGCTGCAACGGGTCGATGCGCTGGCGCAGCGCCTGCACGCAGCCGGCGCCGGTCCCGAGAGCCGGGTTGCGCTCTACGCCGGACGCGATATCGACTTCGTCTGCGGCATGCTGGCCGTGCTCGACACGGGGGCGGCCTATGTGCCGCTGGACCCGCAGTTGCCGGCCGAGAGGCTGGCCTGGCAATTGCAGGACAGCGGGGCGCGCTGGGTGCTGCATGAAGGGCAGAGCGCGCCGGCCTGGCTGGCGCAGGCGGGCGTCCCGTTGCTGTCGCTGGAGGCCGCTGGCACAGCACCGGCCAGCCCCTGGACGCCATTCCCGGTCCATCCCGCACAGGCGGCCTACCTGATCTACACCTCGGGCTCCACGGGGCGTCCCAAGGGCGTGCTGGTCACCCGTGGCGGCTTGGCCAATTACGTGGCGGCGGTGCTGGAGAAGCTGGCGCTGCCCGCGGCGGCACGCAGCATGGCGATGATTTCCACTGTGGCGGCCGACCTCGGCCACACCACGCTGTACGGCGCACTGTGCTCCGGACGGCAACTGCACCTGATCACCCACGACCTGGCCTTTGACCCGGACGGTTTTGCCGCCTACCTGCACGAGCACGCGGTCGATGTGCTCAAGATCGTCCCCAGCCATCTGCAAGCCTTGCTGCACGCCGCCCGGCCAGAGCAGGTATTGCCGCGCCATACCCTGGTGCTGGGCGGCGAGGCGACCGGCTGGCCGCTGCTCGAGCGCATCGCCGCCCTGCAGCCCGCCTGCCGGGTCCTGAACCACTACGGCCCCAGCGAGACCACCGTGGGCGTGCTGGTGCAGGAAGCCGCCAGCGCGTCGCGCCGCGCTGCGGTGCTGCCGGTGGGCAGTGCGCTGGTAGGCGTGCAGGCCTGGGTGCTGGACCGCCAGTTGCGGCGGGCGCCGGTGGGGGCCGTGGGCGAACTGTATCTGGGCGGCGCTGGACTGGCGCGTGGCTATCACGGGCGCGCTGCGCTCACCGCTGAACGCTTCGTGGCCCATCCCTTCGCCAGCGGGCAGCGTCTGTATCGCAGCGGTGACCGCGCCCGCTACCTGGGCGATGGCAGCATCGAGTTCCTGGGCCGCATCGACGACCAGGTCAAGATCCGTGGCCATCGCGTCGAACCCGGCGAAGTGCGCCAGCAGCTCCTGCGCCTGGCCGGGGTGGTGGACGCGGCCGTGCTGGCGCTGCCCGCAGCCGATGACGCACAGCGCCTGCAGTTGCATGGATTCATCGTCTGCGCAGCCGGCGCTGTGGCCGACCCGGCGGGATGGCGCGCCACCCTGGCGGCGGACCTGCCCGATTACCTGCTGCCGACCCTGACGCCAGTGCCGGCCTTGCCGCTGACGGCCAATGGCAAGCTGGACCGCCAGGCGCTGGCCGGCCTGATGGCTGGTGCGATGGCTGCGCCCCAGCAGCAGGTGCCGCAGGTGCAGCAGGCGCATCAAGCCGGCGCACCGCAAGGCGAGCTGGAGCACAAGCTGGCCGCCATCTGGGCCGAGGTGCTCAAGCTGCCGCAGGTGGGTCGCGAAGACAATTTCTTCGAACTCGGCGGTGACTCCATCCTGACCCTGAAGATCGTGGCGCGCGCCCGCAAGGAAGGTCTGCGCATCGCGCCCAAGGCCATGATGGAAAAGCAGACCGTGGCCGCCATCGTCGCCGCCGGCGCGGTGCAGGGCCTGCTGGCCGCCACGCCCGCACCGGCGGTGGTCGCCGCCCCTGCCGATATCCCGCTCACGCCGGTGCAGCACTGGTTCTTCGAACAAGGCTTCGCCACCCCGCAGCACTGGAACCAGTCGGTGCTGCTCAACGCGCCGGGCCTGGATGCGGACGTGCTGCGCCGCGCGCTGGCGCTGCTGGCGCAACGCCATGAAAGCCTGCGTCTGCGCTTCGTGCAGGAAGGCGGGCAATGGCGTCAGCGGCGCGGACCGGCATTGCTGCCGCTGGAGATCATCGATGGCGACGAACCCGGCGCCATCGCTGCGGCGGGTGAACTGGTGCAACGCAGCCTGGACCTGGCCCAGGGGCCGCTGATGGCGGCCGCCTGGATCCGCCTGGATGCGCAGGGCAAACAGGGCCGGCTGCTGCTGGCGGGCCATCACCTGGTGGTCGATGGCGTGTCCTGGCGCGTGCTGCTGGACGACCTGGCCGGGCTCTACCACACCCTGCAACAGGGCGGAACCCCGGCCGAACTGCCTCCGGCGACGGATCTGTACACTTGGTCGCAGGCGCTGCGCGCCCATGCGCAACGTCCTGCGGTGACGGACCAACTGGCCTATTGGCGCAGCGTGGTGGACACGCCCGAGCCGCCGCTGGCCGACGCCACCGCCAACCTGGCCGGACGCGCCGCCGATGCAGGCTTCGTGCTCGACGCCGACGTCACGGCCCGGCTGCTGGCGCTGGGAGCGCATGCCGATCCGGCCGTGCGCGTGGCGCCGCAGGACTTGCTGCTGGCAGTGCTGGCGCGGGTGCTGTGCGACTGGAGCGGACGCGACAGCCTGCTGTTCGAACTGGAAGGCCATGGCCGCGAAGACATCCCCGGCGGGCTGGATGTGAGCCGCGCTACCGGCTGGTTCACTGCGCTGTATCCGGTGCGGCTGGCGCCGGGCGCGACGTCGACGTCCATCCCGTCGGCGCTGGAGGCGGTGCGCGCGCAACTGCGCGCGGTCCCGGCCAATGGCCTGGGCTACGGCCTGCTGCGCTACCTGAGCGGGCAGGGACAGGAACTGGCCCAGGGTGCGCAGCCACAGATCACGTTCAACTACCTCGGCCATTTCGACCATCGCATCGAACCGGCCGGCTGGACTCTGGCCGACGAGTACGCCGGCGCCCAGCGCGCCGCCGACAGCCGCCGTCGCTGCCTCTTCGAGGCCATCGCCCGGGTGCAGCAGGGGCGTCTGCAATGGCAATGGACGTATTGCAAGGACCTGCATGCGGCAGCGGAGATGCGCGCCCTGCAGGAACGGCTGCGCACGGAGCTGATGCGCTGGATAGAGGCGCTGGAGGCGCGTGCAGGTAGCGATGCCGCCTATGCGCTCTCGCCGATGCAGGCCGGCATGTTCTTCCACAGCAGCATGAACGCCGGCGATGGCGCCTACATCAACCAGCTACGCCTGGACCTGGCGGGCGTGGACGAGGCGCGTCTTGAAGCCGTCTGGCGTGAGGCGGTGCGCCGCCATCCCATCCTGCGCACGGGCTTCCGCCAGCAGGGCGACGCGCCCGAGCAATGGGTGGCGCAGCCGGTGCTGCACTGGCGCGTGCTGGACCTGAGCGGCCAGCCGCCGCAGCAACAGGCGCAACAGGCGCAGCTGGAGCAGTTGGAGCAACTGGAGCAACTGGAGCAGATAGCAGCAGCGGAGCTGGCGCGCGGCTTCGACCTGGCGCAGCCGGGCCTGATGCGGCTGGTGCTGGCCAAGATGGGGGAGGGCCGTCATCACCTGATCTGGACCCGTCACCACCTGCTGCTGGATGGCTGGAGCAGCGCCCAGCTGTTTGCCGAGATCGTGCGCGCCTATGCCGGTGAGGAGATCGCCGCACCCACGCTCGCCTACCGCCACTACATCGACTGGCTGCAGGCCCGCGACGGCGCCGCCGCCCGCGATTTCTGGCGGGCCCAGTTGCAGCACCTGGAAGAACCGACCCTGCTGGCCGGGGCCTTGCCGCGACCGCGGGAAGACGCCAGCGGCCACGCCGAGCATCTGGCCGCGATCAGCCCGGCGCAATGGCAGGCGCTCTGCCAGGCCGCCAAGGCCATGCGCATCACCCCCGGCACCCTGTTGCAGGGAGCCTGGGCGCTGGTGCTGCAGCGCTGCTGCGGCCAGTCCGCGGTGGCCTTCGGCGTCACCGTGGTCGACCGGCCAGCCGAACTGGAGGGCATCGAGTCCACGCTGGGGCTGTTCATCAATACCCTGCCGCTGGCGGTGCGCCTGCACGCGGCGCAGGACTGCAGCGACTGGCTGCGCGCCTTGCTGCACCAGAACCTGGCCATGCGCGAATTCGCCCATGCGCCCCTGTACGAGATCCAGCGCTGGAGCGGCCGTGCCGGCCAGGCGCTGTTCGACAGCATCCTGGTGCTGGAAAACTATCCGATGGATGAAGCCATCGGCCGCGCCGCCGACTATGGCCTGCATCTGTCCGGACTGCGCCTGCACGAGCAGACCAGCTATCCGCTGACCGTGGTGGCGACGGTGCAGGACGGCCTGTCGCTGCGGCTTGGCTATGACCGCAGCCGCTTCGGCGCGTACCAGGTGGCGCAACTGGCCGACTGGCTGGCGCAGGCGCTGGTGACGCTGACCACTGGCGGCGCGCGCCTGGGCGATTGCGCCCTGGGCTCGGCCACGCAACGGCAACAGGCGCTGGGCTGGAGCCTCAATGGCCAGCGCTTCGATGGCCAAGAGCCAGTGCATCGCCTCTTCGAACAACAGGCGTCGCGCCGGCCCGACGCCATCGCGCTGCAGGCCGATGGGGCGCACTGGACCTACGGCCAGCTCAACGCCGCCGCCAATGCACTGGCGCGCCGGCTGCAAGCCGCGGGCGTCGGTCCCGACACCGTGGTGGCGCTGCTGGCCGAGCGCTCGGCGGCGATGGTGACGGCCTTGCTGGCAGTGCTCAAGGCGGGCGGGGCCTATCTGCCGCTGGACCCCGACTATCCGGCCGAACGATTGGCCTGGATGCTGGAGGACGCCCGTCCAGTCTGCCTGCTGTCGCATCGCGGACTGCATCGCCGACTGGCGCTGCCGGACACTCTGCTGCTGGAACTGGAAGACCAGTTGCCAGGCAGCCAGCGCGGCGACGAGCCTCAGTACAATCCGCAGCACAACCCGCAGCCGCCGCTGCACGGCGAGCACCTGGCCTACGTGATCTACACCTCCGGCTCGACCGGCCGTCCCAAGGGCGCGGGCAACAGCCATCGCGCGCTGTACAACCGGCTGCGCTGGATGCAGCAGGCCTATGCCTTGCAGGAGGGCGACGCGGTATTGCAAAAGACCCCGTTCGGCTTCGACGTCTCGGTATGGGAATTCCTGTGGCCGCTGATGACCGGCGCGCGGCTGGTCATGGCGCCGCCGGGTGCGCATCGCGATCCGGCTGAACTGGCCGCGCTCATCCGCGAGCATGGCGTGAGCACGCTGCATTTCGTGCCATCGATGCTGCAAGCCTTCCTGGCCTCGGGCCAGGCCGCTGCCTGCACCAGCCTGCGCCAGGTGATCTGCAGCGGCGAGGCGCTGCCGGCGGAGGCGCGCGACCAGTTCTTCGCACTGCTGCCGCAGGCAGCCTTGCACAACCTGTACGGTCCCACCGAGGCGGCCATCGACGTCACCCACTGGACCTGCCAGCACGGCGACCGTGGGCCGGTGCCAATCGGCCAGCCCATCAGCGGCCTGCGCGCCGTGGTGCTGGACGCCGATCTCAATGTCTTGCCCTGCGGCGTGGCCGGCGAACTGTATCTGGGCGGTATCGGCCTGGCCCGTGGCTACCTGGGCCGGCCCGGCCTGACCGCCGAGCGCTTCGTGGCCAGTCCCTTCGGCCAGGGTGAACGGCTGTACCGCACCGGCGACCTGGTGCGCTGGCGCGAGGATGGCCAGATCGACTACCTGGGCCGTCTCGACCATCAGGTCAAGATCCGCGGCCTGCGGATCGAGCTAGGCGAGATCGAGGCGCAACTGCTGGCGCTGGACGAAGTGGAGGAAGCCGTCGTGGTGGCCCACGAGCACGGCGCCGGCCCCGTGCTGGCCGGCTATGTGGCCTCGCGCCGCTGGCAGCGCCAGGACGCCGCTACGCTCAAACAGGCGCTGGCAGCCCGTCTGCCGGACTACATGGTGCCGGCGGTGCTGACCCTGCTGCCGACGCTGCCGCTGAACGCCAACGGCAAGATCGACCGCAAGGCGCTGCCCGCGCCGCGCCTGCACAGCGAAGACTTTGCCTACGCTGCACCGCAAGGCCAGGTCGAGCAGCGCCTGGCGCAGATCTGGCAGGCGCTGCTGGGGCTGGAGCGGGTCGGGCGCTTCGACCACTTCTTCGAGCTGGGTGGGCATTCACTCCTGGCCGCCAGCCTGGTGGCGCGGCTGCGTTACCAAGGAGAGGCAGGGGTAGGCGTGGCCTTGCCCTTGCGCCTGGTCTTCGCGTATCCGCGCCTGCATGAGATGGCGGCCTGCATCGAAGGCCAGGCCGCCATTGCCGCCCAGCAGTTGGCGGCTGCACCTGCGCCGCTGCTGCAACCTGGCCAGCGGGGCGCCCAGGCGCTGCTGTCGCCGGCCCAGCATCGGCTGTGGCTGGTGGACCGCCTGTCAGGCGAGGCCGATGCGGCCGCCTACAACATGAGCGCGGCGCTGATGCTGGAGGGGGTGGTGGACGCGGTGCTGCTGGAACAGGCGCTGCGCCTGCTGGTGGCGCGTCACGACATCCTGCGCACCGGCTTTGGCGAAGACGCCGATGGCAACCCCGTCGCTACGCTGCACCCGTTCGATTTCAGCCTGGAACAGCACGATCTCGCCGCGCTGCCACCGCCGCAGCGCGATCTGCAACTGGACCGCTTGCGCCGCAGCCATGCCGCCGCCCGCTTCGCGCTGCGCCAGCCGCCGCTGCTGCGCGCCGCGCTGGTGAGGCTGGCGTCGCAACAGCAGGTGCTGCTGCTGGCGATCCACCATATCGTTGCCGACGGCTGGTCGGTGGCGCTGATGATGGAGGAGATCGCCGCAGCCTACTCCGCCTTGCAGGAGGGCCGCTCCTATGCGCCGCCGCCGTTGCCGCTGCAATACGCCGACTACGCCGCCTGGCAGGTCGCCGGCGCCGGCAGCCGGATGCTGGAAGACAGCATCGCATGGTGGCGCGACGCCCTGGCCGGCGTGCCAGCGACGCCTTACCTGCCGTCCACGCGGCCACGTCCGGCCCGCGCTACGTATGCCGGACAGCGTCTGCGCATGCACCTGCCAGCGCACTTGCGCAGCGGCGTGCAGGCGCTGGCGCGGCGCGAGGGGGTGACCGCCTATGCGGTGCTGCTGGCCTCGTTCGCCTGGCTGCTACACCAGCGCAGTGGCGCGGGCGATTTCGTGGTCGGCACCGATGTGGCCGGTCGCAGCCATCCAGACCTGGAGCGCCTGGTCGGCTTCTTCGTCAATGTGCTGCCGCTGCGCCTGCGCCCTCAGACGCTCGCGCCCCGGGCCAGCTTCGTGGCCTGGCTGCGCCATTGCGCCGACGTCGCAGTCAACGCCTTCGACCACCAGGAACCGGGCTTTGACCGCATCGTCGAGGCCGCTGGCGTGCCGCGCGAGCGACGCTGGAATCCGCTGGTGCAAGTGCTGTTCGTGTTGCAGAACACGCCACGCGCCGCATTGGCGCTGCCGGGCGTGCGCGCCGAACTGCTGGAGCCGCTGGAGAACTGGTCCAAGTTCGACCTGGCCCTGTTCGTCGAGGACCACGCCGGGGCCGGCGATGCCGCGGATGGTCCAGGCTGGCGCGCCGACTGGGTCTATGCCGATGCGCTGTTCGACGCCGCCACCGTGGCCGCGCTGGGGCGCGACTGGCAGCGCCTGCTGGAACAGGTGCTGGCATCGCCCTGGACGCCGCTGGACGCTGCGCTCCCTTCATCCCCCTCCGATACCAAGGCCGAGGTCCCGTCCCAGGTCTTACTTGATGAGATAACCGACATGACGCTCACATCTTCCTCTGCACCTGCTGCGCCTGCCGGCAATGCAGCAGCCTCCAAGCTCGACAAGCTGCGCAAGCTCAAGGGCAGTCCGGCGATCGCCGCCGAGACGCCGCGTGCGCAGGTGAAAACCTCCTTCCTGCAGGCCGGACGGGAATTCCCGCTGGTGATCGAGCCGGCTGCGGCCGGCCTGGACATGGCCGAGTGGGCCAGGCGCGAGCGCGGCTATATCGCCGACATGCTGTGCAAGCACGGCGGGGTGCTGTTCCGCAACTTCGGACTGCGCACGCCGGCCGACTTCGAGAGCTTCGCCGAAGCCATCGAACCCGAGCTCTACGGCGGCTATGGCGACCTGCCCAAGAACGAAGGCGGCAAGAACACCTACCGCTCCACGCCCTATCCGGAAAAGGAAATGATCCTGTTCCACAACGAGAGCGCCCACATGGAGCGCTGGCCGCGCAAGCAATGGTTCTTCTGCGAGTTGCCCTCACCGGTGGGCGGAGCCACGCCCATCGTCGATTGCCGCGAAGTGTACCGCCGCCTGCCGGCCGAGCTGGCGCAGCGTTTCGAGCAGAAGCAGCTGCTCTACATCCGCACCTTCACCGAGCGCCTGGACGTGAGCTGGCGCGACTTCTTCAAGACCGACGACCGGCGCGCCGTGGAAGCGCGGCTGCAGGCGGCCGGCACGCAATACCGCTGGCTGGCTGGCGACGAGCTGCAGACGCGTACGCTCTGTCCGGCCGTGATCACGCACCCGCAGACGGGCGAGAAGGTGTTCTTCAACCAGGTGCAACTGCACCACATCGCTTGCCTGGACCCCTCGGTGCGCCGCGACCTGCTGGCCATGGTCGGCATGGAGCGCATGCCGCGCCACGTCACCTACGGCGATGGCAGCGAGATCGACGAGCAGACCATGGCGCTGGTCGGCCAGCTCTATGAGCAGTGCGCCGTGCGCTTCACCTGGCAGCAGGGCGACGTGGTGATGCTGGACAACATGATTGCCGCCCACGCCCGCGATCCCTATGAAGGGCCGCGCAAGATCGTGGTGGCCATGGGTGCGATGTTCGAACGCAAGGACCTGCTGACGCCGGCCTATTGAGTATCGAGTATCGAGTAGTGAGTCGCCTCACATGTATCCAGCATCACCCTGACTGAAGGGCGCGGCGAGCCAGCGCCGCGCCTGCTACCGGAGAACCCCATGCATCCACAAGAACAAATCCCCTCCGACGACGTCGGCTTCCCCCTCACCGCCGCCCAGCGCAGCTTGCTGCAGCAGGCGGCCCCGGCGCTGCATCTGCGCCTGCGGCTGCCGGCCGCTCTCGATGCAGCCCGCCTGACGCTCCTGCTGGAGCGACTGGCGCGCCGCCACCAGATCCTGCGCTGCCAGCTGCGCCAGGTGCCGGGCTACCGCGAATTGCGACTGGTCGACGGGCCGCCGACGATCCGGCTGGAAGGCATCGCCCATGAGGACGAGAACGCCATCGCCGCCTGGCGCGCGCAAGCGTTCGGCCAGCCGCAGACCGCGCTGTGGCGCGCTGCGCTGCTTGAGCACGCTGGCCACGGGCAGGGCCGGGAACTCTGGCTGGCCTGCTCGCCGCTGGTGGCCGATTACCGCAGCCTGGCCACGCTGGCCGGTGAGCTGATGCAGCCTGAGCATATCGTGGCCGAGGAAGTGCTGCAGTTCGGCGCCTTCAGCGACTGGCTCGACGATCTGGTCAGTGGCGCCGACAACCGCGACGCCGCCGCAGCGGGCCTGGCCTACTGGCAAGCGCAGGCGCAGCCGGCGGGGGAGGCGGCGCCCTGGCCGGCCAGCCGCCGCAACGGCCTGGCGACGGCAGCACCGCGCATCGAACTGTTCGAATGCGCGCTGGATGCGCCGCTGGCGCAGGCCTTGCCCAGCTCGCCTGCCGCTGCAGCCGAGCGCTTGCATGCGGTCTGGCTGGCGCTGCTGGCGCGCCTGTCGCAGGCATTCGGCGAGGACGGCCCGCGCACGCTGGCCAGCGGCTGGCTGCACGATTGCCGCACCGATGAGCACTTGCAGGACATGCTGGAGGGCGCGGTCGGACGGTTCGAGCGAGTGTTGCCGCTGCGCCTGAACCTGGGACCGCAGGCAGGCCTGCGCCAATGGCAGGCGCAACTGGCGCAGGCGCTGCAGCAGCACCGCGAACAACAGGAATATCTGCCGGAAGGCGCGGCCTTGCCGCTGCTCTTCGGCTGGCGCGACGAAGCCGCGCAGCCGGCAGGATGGGCGACACTGGAATTGCCGGGGCCGCCGCCTGGGGCCGAACTGACGCTGCTGGCGCTGCGACGCCCCGAAGGATGGCGGCTGGCCTGGCATTTCGATACGCAACATTACGGGCGGCAGGAGATCGCCGTACTGGCTGGCCAATACCGCCAGTTGCTGGCGCGGGCGCTGGCGGTGCCGGAGCAGCCGCTGTTGACGCTACCGCTGCATGGCGAAGCGCTGGCCGCCGCCACGCTGGGCCAGACCGAATCCTGCCTGCCGACCTTGACCGTCGCCCAGATGATCGCCCACCGGGCGGCGGCCCAGCCGCAGTCGCCGGCGCTGGCCGCTGGCGGCGCGGTGCTGGACTACGCCGGACTGGAACGGCGCGTGGAGCATCTGGCGCATGCCTTGCGCAGCCTGGGCGTGGCGCCGGGCGACATCGTGGCGCTGCAATTGCCGCGCTGCGCCGAGCTGGTGCTGGCCTTGCTGGCGACCTGGCGCTGCGGCGCGGCCTACCTGCCGCTGGACACCGACAGCCCGGTCGCACGCCGCCAGCAGATCCTGCAGGCGGCCAAGGTGCATCTGCTGGTGATGGAAGCCGGCCAGTCCGCCGAGGGCCTGCCCGCCGATTGCACGGCGGTGGCCTGGGATGAACTGGCGAACAGCCCCGTCCAGGCGAGCGCGCCTTTGCCGGGCAGCCGCATGGACGCGACGGCCTACGTGCTGTTCACCTCCGGCTCCACCGGCGCGCCCAAGGGGGTGCTGATCGGCCACGCCCAGCTGGCCGCCTATGTGCAAGGCGTGACCCAGGCGCTGCGCCTGGACGCCTGCCGCCACTGGGCGCTGACCGGCACGGTGGCGGCCGACCTGGGCAACACCGCGCTGTTCGGCGCGCTGGCCAACGGCGCCTGCCTGCACGTGGCCAGCGCCGAGGACATGCGCGACGGAGAACGCTTCGCGAAATTCCTGCGCCAGCACGGGATCGACGCGCTCAAGATCGTCCCTTCGCACCTGGACGCCTTGCTGGAGACACCAGCCCCATACCTGCCCGCGACCCTGGTGCTGGGCGGCGAAGCCACGGCACCCGCGCAGCTGGCGCGCATCCGCGCGCTGGCGCCGCAATGCCGGGTATTCAATCACTATGGCCCGACCGAGTGTACGGTGGGGGTGCTGGTGCACCGCGCCGCAACCGAGGCTGAGGCTGAGGCTGAGGCTGACCCCGGCGCGAGCCTGCCGCTGACCGAGGCCTTGCCGCATGCCTACGTGCGCGTCCTGGACGCACAGCTGCGGCCGACGCCGGCCGGCGCCATCGGCCAGCTCTGGCTGGGTGGAGCGCAATTGGCGCGCGGCTACCTCGATGCACAACAGGACCGCGAGGCCTTCATCGACGACCCCTGGCTGCCGGGCCGTCGTCTCTATCGCAGCGGCGATCTGGCGGTATTGCTGCCGCAGGGTGGGGTCAGGCTGGCCGGGCGCGCCGACCATCAGGTGAAGGTGCGCGGCTTCCGCATCGAACCGGGCGAGATCGAGGCAGCGCTGCGCACCCAGCCCGGCGTGCGTCAGGCGCTGGTGCTGGCCGCCCCCGACGGCGCACTGGCCGCATGCCTGGCCGCCGACCATGGCCAAGCCTTGCCGGCCTGGCGCGCGGCGCTGGCCGAAGTCCTGCCGGCGCAGATGCAGCCTTCGCGCTGGCTGGTCTTGCCTGAGCTGCCACGGCTGGGCAATGGCAAGGTCGATCGCAAGGCCTTGCTTGAGCAGCTTGGCCGTCAGGATAGCGGCACGCCGGACGTCGTGGCGCAAGCGCAGGGTGCGCTGGCGGCGCTGTTGGCCCAACAGATGGCGCAATTGCTGGAACGCCCGGCCATTGCCGCCAACGAAGACTTCTTCGAACTGGGCGCGCATTCGCTGCTGGTGATCAAGCTGATCGCCCGCATCCGCCAGAGCCTGGCGCTGGAAGCCGCTCCGGCGCTGGTCTTCGACCATCCCAACGCCATCGCGCTGGCAGCGGCGCTGCAAGCCGCTGCCCCTGACCCGGACGCGCTGGAGCGCCTGGCGCAGTCGCGCCTGGAGAGCGCCGCCCCCGCGCAGGCCGATTCCATGAACGCCCTGACTGCCTGATTCCCTGCGCGCCACACCCGGATACCTTACCGATCATGAACGATATGTCCCGCCCCCCGCATGAGCACGCGCCGCTGTCCTATTCGCAGCAGCAGCTGTGGTTCCTGCAGCAATACGAGCCCGGCCTGACGGCCTACAACCTCACCCGCGCCTTCCGCCTCACCGGCGCACTCGACCGCGCGGCGCTGTCGGCGGCGCTGGATGCGCTGCAGGCCCGCCACGCCATCCTGCGCACGCGCTTTGCCGAGACCGACGGCCTGCCGTATCAGCAGGCCGTGCCGCCGTTCCCGGTGCAACTGGCCTGGCTGGACCTGCGCCAGCTGCCGCCGCAGCAGCGTGAGCAACGCTTGCAAGAAGAGCTGCAGGCCGCCGCCGCGCACGTGTTCGACCTGGGCCAGGCGGGCCAGCTCGATGTGCGGCTGATCGCGCTGGGGCCGCAAGAGCATGTGCTGGTCATCGGCATGCATCACATCGTTTCCGACGCCTGGTCCAATCCGCTGGTCATCCGCGACCTGGCCGAAGCCTATCGGCAGGCGCGCCGCGATGGCCAGGCGCAGTTGCCGGCCTTGCCGATGCAGTATGCCGACTACGCACACTGGCAGCGCCAGCGCGTGCAGGGCGCCTGGCTGGCCGACGAGCTGCGCTATTGGGACGACTACCTCGGCCCCGTCAACAGCAGCCTGGACCTGCCCACGGATCGTCCGCGTCCGGCGCGCCAGAGCTTCCGCGGCGCGGTCCACGCCTTCACCCTCGATAGCGCGCTGGCGCAGCAGATGCAGGCCTTCTGCCGGGCCCAGCATTGCACTCCCTTCGTGGCCTTGATGGCGGCCTGGCAGGTACTGCTGAGCCGCTACAGCGGCCAGTCCGATTTCCTGGTGGGCGCGCCCAATGCCGGTCGCAACCATGCCGAGCTGCAGGACCTGGTGGGCTTCTTCGTGACCACCCAGCTGTACCGGGCGCGGCTGACGCCAGAGCTCACGGTGCGCGAGCTGGTGCGCCAGGTGCGCGGCGACATGCTGGCCGCGTTGGAACACGGCGACTTGCCCTTCGAGGCCTTGCTGGAGCACCGCAAGGTGGAGCGCGACCCTGGCCGCAATCCGCTGTTCCAGGTGATGTTCGGCCTGCAGATGGTGGGCGAGGGCGCCAGCGCACTGGCCTTCGATGACATCGTGACCGCACCGCTGCCGCTGGCGCAGGACAGCGCCAAGTTCGACCTGTCGCTGGATGTGAAGGTGATCAAGGGCGAGGTGCATTGCCGCCTGGAATACGCCAGCGACCTGTTCGATGCAGCCACCATCGCCGCCATGGCCGGCCATTACCGGAACCTGCTGCGCGGTTTCGCGGAAGCGCCGGAGCGTCCGGTGGCGCAACTCGCGCTGCTGGACCAGGACGAACAGGCCAGGCTGCGCAGTTGGGGCGATCCCCAGCTACGTGAGGCATTGCCGCCCACTTCGAGCGCGAGCCTGGCCGGGCTGATCGAAGCGCAGGCCGCCGCGATTCCCGACGCGGTGGCGGTGGTCTGCGGGCCGCAGCAGATGAGCTACGCCCAGCTCAACCGCGCCGCCAATCGCCTGGCGCACCGCTTGCTGCAACAGGGCGTAGGCCTCGAGGACCGCATCGGCCTGGCCGCGCCGCGCTCCCTCGAGATGATCGTCGGCCTGCTGGCCATCCTCAAGGCTGGCGCAGCCTATGTGCCGCTGGACCCGGACTACCCGGCCGACCGCCTGGCCTACATGGTGCAGGATGCCGGCGTCACCCTGGCGTTGACGGCGGGCGAGGGTGTCTCTGCCTTGACCGCGCAAGGCCTGCGCACACTGGAGATCGCCCCGGCCCTGGCCGATGACGCTGCACCGGCGCACAATCCCGGTGTCGTGCTGCACCCCGACAACCTGGCCTACATCATCTACACCTCCGGCTCCACCGGTCGTCCCAAGGGGGCGCAGCTCAGCCACGCCAACGTACTGCGCCTGCTGGGCCAGACGGCGGCCTGGTTCGACTTCGGGCGCGAGGATGTGTGGACCCTGTTCCATTCCTACGCCTTCGACTTCTCGGTCTGGGAAATCTTCGGCGCGCTGTGCTACGGCGGCCGGCTGGTGGTGGTGCCGTTTGCGGTCAGCCGTTCGCCGGAAGACTTCCTGGCGCTGCTGGTGGAGCAGCGCGTCACGGTGCTTAACCAGACGCCCTCGGCGTTCCGCCAGTTGCTGCAACTGCCTGCGCTGCGCCAATTGCCAAGCGAGGCGCTGGCGTTGCGCACCGTCATCTTCGGCGGCGAAGCGCTGGAGCCGGAAATGCTGCGGCCCTGGATCACCCAGTTCGGTGACCAGCGTCCGGCCCTCATCAACATGTATGGCATCACCGAGACCACCGTCCACGTGACCTACCGACGCCTCCTGCGCGCCGACCTGGACGCCAGCCGCAGCCCCATCGGCGCGGCCATTCCCGACCTCGGCCTGTATGTGCTGGACCAGCAGCTGAACCTGGCTCCGGCGGGCGTGCCTGGTGAACTCTATGTCAGCGGTGCGGGGCTGGCGCGGGGCTACCTGAACCGGGCGGCGCTGTCGGCCGAACGTTTTGTCGCCAACCCGTTCGCCCGCGCCGGCGAAGAGGGCAGTCGCCTGTACCGCACCGGCGACCTGGTGCGCTGGCGTCATGATGGCCAGATGGATTACCTGGGGCGCATCGACCAGCAGGTCAAGATCCGGGGCTTCCGCATCGAGCTGGGCGAGATCGAGGCCCAGTTGCTGGCCCAGCCCGGCGTGGGCGCGGCCACCGTCATGGTGCGCCAGGACGCCGCCACGCCACGCCTGGTCGGCTACCTCTCGCCGCAGGCGGGGATAGCGCCTGAAGCGCTGGATACGGGCGCACTGCGCACCGCGCTGGGTGCGGTCTTGCCGGACTACATGGTGCCAGCGGCGCTGGTGATGCTGCCGGCGCTGCCGCTCAATATCAACGGCAAGGTCGATCGCAAGGCGTTGCCCGCGCCCGAGCTGGCGGCCCGGACCGCCTACGCCGCGCCCCAGGGCGCGCTGGAAGAGCAACTGGCGGCGATCTGGCGCGAGGTGCTCAAGGGCGGTGCAGTGGGACGCGATGACAACTTCTTCGAACTGGGCGGCGATTCCATCCTGAGCCTGCAGATCGTCTCGCGGGCGCGCCGCGCCGGCATCGCCATCACGGCGCGCCAGATGTTCGAGCGCCAGACCGTGGCCGAGCTGGCCGCCGTGGCCAGCGAGGCCGTGGCGGCAGCCACCCCGCGCGCGATCACGCACACGGCGCAGGCAGGGCAGGCGTGCCGTCTGCTGCCGATCCAGCAGGATTTCTTCGAGGCCGATATCCCCCGTCGCGCCCACTGGAACCAGTCGGTGCTGCTGCACAGTGACGCGCCCATCGACCCGGCGGCATTGGCCGCAGCGCTGCAGGCGCTGATGCAAGCCCATCCGGCGCTCACGATGCGCTATGCACAGCACAGCGACGGCTGGCGCCAGCTGCACGGCGAGCTGCCCACTCTGCAGGCCATCGCCGAGCGCATCGTGAGCGCACGCGCCGCCGACGCTGAACAACTGCTGGCGCTGTGCGAGAGCGCGCAGCGCAGTCTGGACCTGGAACACGGCCTGGTGTTGCGGGCCGTGCTGGTGGACATGGGTCAGGCCGGTTGGCGCTTGCTGCTGGTGGCGCACCATCTGGTGATCGACGGCGTGTCCTGGCGCGTGCTGCTGGAAGACCTGCAGCACGCCTATGCGCACGCCTGCGCCACGCCGCATGAAGCCCCTCAGCTGCCCGCCGAAGAAGCCGGCCCGGCCGAATGGGGCGAGGCCTTGGCCGCCTACGCGCCAGTGGCGGCGCAGCGCATCGACCACTGGCTGGGGCTGGCAGGCTGCCCGGTACAGTTGCCCAGCGATCCCGCCAGGGCAGGCGAAGAGGGCGCCAGCGCGCGCCTGGTCGACCAGCAAAGCGTGCTGCTGCGCCTCACGCCAGCACTGACCCAGACCCTCATCGGCGAGGCCCACAGCGCCTGGCGCACCCAGGTCAATGACCTGTTGCTGGCCGCGCTGGCGCGGGCGCTGGCGGCCTGGGGCGCACCGCAGCCGCTGCTGGTGGACCTCGAAGGCCACGGCCGCGAGGCGCTCGGCGACGGCGCTGCCACGCCGGACCTCTCGCGCACGGTGGGCTGGTTCACCTCGGTGTTCCCGCTGGCGCTGGAGGCTTCCGGCACGCCGCTGGCGACCCTGCTGCGCACCAAGGAAAGCCTGCGCGCGCTGCCCAACAAGGGACTGGATTTCGGCGTGCTGCGCCGCTTTGGCACCGCCGAACAGCGGGCCGCCTTGCAGGCGCTGCCGCGCGCGCAGGTGGCGTTCAATTACCTGGGGCAGTTCCAGTCGGGCGAGGAGGGTGGCTGGCGGCTGGCCAGCGAATCGGCCGGCACACCGATGGATCCGCAGGCGGCCATGCGCCACGCGCTGACCATCAACGGCCAGGTCCACGAAGGCGTGTTGCAATTGCGCCTGAACTACTGCAGCAAGCGCTATGGACGCGCCATGGTGGAGACCCTGGCCGCGCATCTGCAGGCGCAGCTGGAAGAGCTGGCCGCACTGTGCAGCCAGCATGCCGGTGGCCTGACGCCGTCCGACCTGCCATTGGCGGGCCTGGACCAGGCCCAGCTGGACGCCTTGCCGCTGGCTGCACGCAACGTCGACGATATCTATCCCCTCTCGCCGATGCAGGCAGGCATGCTGTTCCACAGCGTCTTTGAACCGGGCGGCAGCGCCTACATCAACCAGTTGCGGGTGGATATCGACGGCCTGGATGCGGCGCGCTTCGAGCAAGCCTGGCAAGACACGGTGGCCGCCCACGACATCCTGCGCACCGGTTTCCTGCACCAGCCGCGGCCGCTGCAATGGGTGGCGCGTCGCGTAGCCTCGCCGCTGTCGCAACTGGACTGGCGCGACGCCGCCGCCGGGCAGTCGCTGGGCGGCGAGCTTGACGCCCTGGCCCAGCGCCAGCTGGCGCAAGGCTTCGACCTCGCTGCGCCACCGCTGATGCGGCTGGTGCTGGTGCGCACCGGCGCCCAGCGCCATCACCTGATCTGGACCGTCCACCATCTGCTGCTCGATGGCTGGAGCACCTCGATGCTGCTGGGGGAAGTGCTGCGCCGCTACGCGCAAGCTACGGCAGCCGGGCAGGCCAAACCGACGAAGCTGGCCCTGCGTTACCGCGATTACATCGGTTGGCTGCAAGGACGTGACCAGGAAGCCACGCGCCGCTTCTGGGAAATCCAGCTGGCCCGGCTGCAACAGCCCACCCGCCTGGCCGACGCCATGCCGCGCCCGAGCACGCCCGAGAGCGGCCATGGTGAACACCGGGAACTGCTCGATGCCGCGCTCACCGCGCGCCTCAATGAAGCCGCCCGGGCCCAGCGCATCACCTTGAACACCCTGGTGCAGGCGGCCTGGGCGCTGCTGCTGCAACGCTATACCTATGCTGCGCACGACCAGGGCGTGGTCTTCGGTGCGACCGTAGCGGGCCGACCGGCTGAGCTGACCGGGGTGGAGCAGTTGCTGGGCCTGTTCATCAACACCTTGCCGGTGATCGTGGCCACGCCCCCGCACCAGCCGGCGGGCGACTGGATGCGCGCCCTGCAGGCGCAGAACCTGCAGGCGCGCGAGTACGAGCATACCCCGCTGGTGGATATCCAGCGCTGGTCGGGGCAGGGCGCGCAAGCGCTCTTCGACAGCATCCTGGTGTTCGAGAACTATCCGGTCGACGCCACCCTGAGCCAGGGCGCGCCGGCGGGACTGGCCTTCTCGTCGGTGCGGCACCGCGAAGAGACCAACTATCCGATGACCGTGGTGGTCAATGCCGGCGACACCCTGCAATTGCAGCTGCGCTACGCCCGCGCCCAGTTTGCCCACGAGATGGTGGAGCGCATCGGCGCACACCTGCGCCATCTCTTGCAGGTGCTGGCGGAGCATCCCCAGCAAGCCATCGGCAGCCTGGGGCTGCTGCCCGGCGATGAACTGGCGGCATGGCGCGAGAGCGGCGTGAACCGCGAGCTGCACGCCTTTGATGCCCCGGTGCATCGCCTGATCGAACGCCAGGCTGCGGCGACGCCGTCGGCCGCGGCCCTGCTGTATGAGGATCTGGTGCTGGACTACCGCAGCCTCAACCAGCAAGCCAACCGCCTGGCGCACCGCCTGCTGGCCGAGGGTGCGGGGCCGGAGCGCATCGTCGGCGTGGCGGCGCGGCGTGCGCCGGAGATGGTCGTGGCGCTGCTGGCCGTGCTCAAGGCGGGTGCGGCCTACCTGCCGTTGGACCCGGACCTGCCGCCGGCGCGGCTGGCCGACATGATGGCCGATAGCGGCCTGTCGCTGCTGCTGACGCAGACGGCGCTGCGCGCCGAGCTGACGGCCCCCGCCGCCGTGCGGGTGCTGGAACTGGATGCGCCCGGACAGCCCTGGGCCGAGGGCATGCCAGACCATGATCCCGGTATCGAGGTCGCGCCCGATGGCCTGGCCTATGTGATCTACACCTCCGGTTCCACCGGCAAGCCCAAGGGCGCGGGCAATCGCCACGTATCGCTGCACAACCGGCTGGCCTGGATGCAGGAAGCCTATCCCATCGGCCCCGGCAACACGGTGCTGCAAAAGACCCCGTTCGGCTTCGACGTGTCGGTGTGGGAGTTCTTCTGGCCGCTGATGACCGGGGCCCGCCTGGCGCTGGCCGCGCCTGACGAGCATCGCGATCCGGCGCTGCTGGCGGCGCGCATCCGTCGCCACGCCGTGGATACGCTGCATTTCGTGCCGTCCATGCTACAGGGCTTCGTCGCCCATCCTGACAGCGCGCAATGCCACAGCCTGCGCCAGGTGATCTGCAGCGGCGAAGCCTTGCCGGCCGAGCTGCAGGAACAGGCCTTTGCGCGTCTGCCGCAGATCGCGCTGCATAACCTGTACGGCCCCACCGAGGCCGCCATCGATGTCACCCACTGGACCTGCCGCCCAGGCGAGCGCAGCGTGCCGATCGGGCGGCCGATCTCGCACACCGCCGCCTATGTGCTGGACGGCGGCCTCAACCCGCTGCCGCACGGCATCGCCGGCGAGCTCTATCTGGGCGGGATCGGCCTGGCGCGCGGTTACCTGGGGCGCCCCGGCCTGTCGGCGGAGCGCTTCGTGGCCGACCCCTTCGCCGCCGACGGCAGCCGCATGTACCGCACCGGCGACCTGGTGCGACGCCGCGCCGATGGCGAGATCGAGTACCTGGGCCGTACCGACCACCAGGTGAAGATCCGTGGCCTGCGCATCGAACTGGGCGAGATCGAGGCGCAACTGCTGGCCCAGCCCGGGGTGGCGGCGGCGGTCGTGGTCGCTCTGGTGGAGCCAGGGCGCCCGGCCCGCCTGGTGGGCTATGCGGCCGACCCGGGCGGTATGCTCGAGGCAGAGGCCTTGCGCGCTGCGCTGCTGCAAAGCCTGCCGGACTACATGGTGCCGCAGCGCCTGATCCTGCTGCCGGCGCTGCCGCTGAACGCCAATGGCAAGGTGGACCGCAAGGCGCTGCCGCGTCCCGACTTCAACGAGCAAGGCGGCTACGAAGCGCCACAGGGTCAGACCGAAATCGGGTTGGCGGCCATCTGGGCCGAGGTATTGCGCTTGCAACGGGTCGGCCGCCACGACAATTTCTTCGAGCTGGGGGGGGATTCCATCCTCAGCCTGCAGATCGTGGCGCGGGCCCATGAGCAGGGATGGCCGCTGACGCCGCGCCAGCTGTTCCAGAGCCAGACCGTGGCCGAGCTGGCGCAGCAATGCGACCAGCTGCAGCCGCCCGCGCCGACACAGGCTGTGACGGCTGCGCGCGGCCGGCTAGAGGATTACCTCAGCGCCGCGCAGACCGCACAGCTGGCGCTGCAGGGCGAGCTGGAGGACGTCTATCCGCTCTCGCCGATGCAGCAGGGCATGCTGTTCCACACGATGGAAAGCCCGGGCTCGGGCCTGTACGTGAACCAGCTCAGCGTGCGCGTGGAGGGCCTGGACGAGGCGCGTTTCGCGCAGGCCTGGCAGAGCGTGCTGGCGCGTCACCCGGTGATGCGCACGGGCTTCCTCTGGCAGGCGGACTATGCGCAACCGCTGCAGGCGGTGTGGCGCACGCTGGCGTTCGGCATCGAGGTGCAGGACTGGAGCGCCCGGGCGGACGATGCCGAGCTGCCGCAGGCGATTGCCGCCTTTGCGGCGGCCGATCTTGCGCGCGGCTTCGACCTGCTGCAACCGCCGCTGGTGCGCGCGACCCTGCTGCGGCTGGGACCGGGACAGCACCAGCTGGTCTGGACCATGCACCACATCCTGCTGGACGGCTGGAGCACCTCGGCGCTGATGCAAGAGCTGATGCTGGCCTATGGCGGCCAGCCGCTGCCCGCACCAGGACCGGACTATGCCCAGTACATCGGCTGGCTGGCCACGCTCGATCCGCAGGCGGCGCAACGTTACTGGATGGGTGCGCTGCAGGCGCTGGACGGTCCCAGCCTGCTGGCCGAAGGGGTGCGCCCGGATCCGGCGCGGCGCGGTTTCGGCAAGCTCTACGGCCATTGCGACGCCGCCGCCACGCGCCGCCTGGAACAATTTGCGCGCAGCCAGCGCGTGACCCTCAACACGCTGGTGCAGGGCGCGTGGTCGCTGGCCCTGGCGCGCCACAAGCGCAGCACGGCGGTGGCCTTCGGCGCGACCGTCTCGGGCCGGCCAGCCGCCTTGCCCGGCGTGGAGAAGAGCCTGGGCCTGTTCATCAATACCATTCCCATCGTGGTCGAGGTGGATGGCCAGCGCCGCGTCGGCGACTGGCTGCGCACGCTGCAGCAGACCAACATCGACAGCCGCGAGCACGAACACACGCCGCTCTACGACATCCAGCGCTGGAGCGGCATGGCCGGCCGGGCGCTGTTCGACAGCATCATCGTGTTCGAGAACTTCCCCATCAGCCGTTCGCTGGAAGCGCGCGCCCAGGCCGGCCTGCGCTTTGGCCAGGCCGAGGGCGAGGGCCTGACCGGCTTTGCCATGGATCTGCAGGTGGTGGCCCGCGAGACGCTGGACATCGAGTTCTGCTACGACCGCAGCCTGTTCGGCGACGCCGAGGTGGAAGCCCTGCGCGAGCAGGTCATGCTCAACCTCGATGCGTTGAGCGCCAGTGGCGAGCGCGCCCTGGGCGAGCTGGCGCGGCTGTCGCCGCAGGCGCTGGCGGCGGTGCTGGAACTGGGACGCGGCGCCCACGACTATCCCGCCGACCTGCCGGCGCACCTGCTGATCGCGCAGCGCGCCGCGCAGACGCCCGACGCCATCGCCCTGGTGCTGGAGGAGCAGAGCCTGTCCTATGGCGAGCTCAATGTCCGCGCCAACCGCCTGGCGCATCACCTGATGTCGCTGGGTGTGGGCGCGGAGCAGCGCGTGGGCGTGGCGGTGGAGCGTTCCTTCGACATGGTCGTCGGCCTGCTGGCGGTGATGAAGGCCGGCGCTGCCTACGTGCCGCTGGACCTGGACTATCCCCCCGAGCGACTGGCCTACATGGTGGCCGACAGCCGTATCCGGGTCCTGTTGACGCATGCGCGCGCACGTCGGCTGCTGGCCGCACAGGCGCAGCCGGGGCTGCGCTGCCTGGCGCTGGACGACGCCGACCTGGCCGCGCAACTGGCCGGCCTGCCGGCGCACGACCCGGTGGTGGCCGTGGCCCCGCAACAGATGGCCTATGTGATCTACACCTCGGGTTCGACCGGCCAGCCCAAGGGCGTGGCGGTCAGCCATGGGCCGCTGGTCATGCATTGCCAGGCCACCGCCGCGCTCTACGAGATGACCCCGCAGTGGCGCGAGCTGCAGTTCATGTCCTTCTCCTTCGATGGCGCCCACGAACGCTGGATCACCACGCTCATCAGCGGCGCCGCGCTGGTGCTGCGCGGTCCCGAGATGTGGAGCATCGAGCAGAGCTGGCAGGCGCTGCACCAACAGCGCGTGAGCAATGCGGTGTTCCCGCCCGCCTATCTGGGCCAGTTGGCGCAGTGGGGTGAACAGCATGGCGACGCACCGCCGCTGGAACTGTACGTCTTCGGCGGCGAGGCCATGCCGCGCGCCTCGTTCGAGCGGGTGCGCCGCCATCTCGCGCCGCGCCTGCTGATCAACGGCTATGGTCCGACCGAGACGGTGGTGACGCCGCTGATCTGGAAGGGGACGAGCGCGGCTGGCGTCGATTTCGACGGGCCCTTCGTGCCGATCGGCAAGCCGGTGGGGCGGCGCAACGCCTATATCCTCGATGCTTGCCTGCAGCCGGTCGCGCCCGGTGAGGCGGGCGAGCTCTACATCGGCGGCGACGGACTGGCGCGCGGCTACCTGGAGCGGCCGGCGCAATCGGCTGAGCGTTTCGTGGCCGATCCGTTCGGGGAGCCGGGTGCGCGCATGTACCGCACGGGCGACCTGGCGCGCTGGCTGCCGGACGGCAATGTGGAGTACCTGGGACGTCTCGACCACCAGGTGAAGATCCGCGGCTTCCGCATCGAACTGGGCGAGATCGAGGCGCTGCTGCGCCGCCAGCCCGGCGTGGCCGAGGCAGCGGTGGTGGTGCGCAGCGACGGCCAGGGCGAGGAGACGGTGCGCCAGCTGGTGGCCTACGTGGGAGCGCCACAAGCCGTGGCTGCGCCCGAGACCGCACAACGCGACTTCAGCGACAGCCTGCGCGCCGCGCTTCGGGCGGGCTTGCCGGAATACATGCTGCCCGCGCACTTCGTGCTGCTGGCGGCGCTGCCGGTGACCCATAACGGCAAGCTGGACCGCAAGGCCCTGCCAGCCCCGCAGGCCGCCCCCGCACGCAGCTACGTGGCGCCGGCGACGCCCGCTGCGCAAGCGCTGGCCGAGATCTGGCAGACCGTGCTCAAGCGCGAGCGTGTCGGCCAGGAAGACAACTTCTTCGAACTGGGCGGCGACTCGCTGCTGTGCCTGCAGGTGATCGCCCGTGCGCGCGGCCAGCGCCAGTGGAACTTCAACTTCAAGCTGGCCGACCTGATGCAACGCCCGACCATCGCCGCCTTGCTGGGCCTGGAGAGCAGGCCGGCTGACGGCCCCGCACTGGTGGCCATGAACGCCGGTCCGCAAGACGTGGCGCCGCTGTTCTGCCTGCATGCGGGCATGGGAACGGTATTCGACTACCGCCCGCTGGCGCAGGCGCTGCAGGGTCGCCGCCGCGTCTATGGACTGCCGTGCGCGATGCTGCAGGACCCTGCGCAAGCTGCGCCCACCCTGGCGCAACTGGCCGACCATTACACCGCGCAGTTGCGCTCGGTGCAGCCGCAGGGGCCGTATCACCTGCTGGGCTGGTCGCTGGGGGCGACGCTGGCGGCGCAGGTGGCGCAGCGCCTGGAGGCGCAGGGAACGCAGGTGGCTTTCCTGGGCCTGGTCGATGGCTATGTTCCGCAGAGTGAAGCGGCCGATGCCCGCGACTGGCTGGATGACCTGCAGGACTTCGTGAGCGTGATGCTGCCCGCAAGCTGGGACGGCGCCGCCGGCAGCAAGCGCTGGCTGGCCTTGCAGGCGCTGCAGGCGCGTCAATCCGGAGCCTTGCCTTCGGAAGCAGCGGCGCTGGCGATGCTGTCGGCGATGCTGGAACAGGCCGGCGAACTGCCGGCATCGCTGCCCTCGGCCGGGGAGCTGGCGCGCATCTTCGTGGTGGCGCGCCATCTCAGGCAGATCTCGGCGCAGGCGCCGGCGCTCGAGGCAGTCGCCGCCAGCCCGCACTATTGGTGGATTGCGCGCCGCAAGCCGGCGCACCGGGCCGAGCTCAAGCGCCAGCTGGGGCAGACGGGTTGCGCCGAGGTATTGCTGGAGACGGACCACTTCAGCATCATGAAGCAAGCGCGCTTGCTGGACGAGGTGGTGCAGGCGCTTGAGGTGCTGGCGGGGGATTGCGCCGATATTGCCGGTGCGGCGATGGGCCGTTCTTCCTGAGCTGTGGCGTAGCGGCATAGCCGCGTATCGAAGGGGCTGCTCAGGCGCGCCTTCGATACGGCCCTGACGGGCCTACTCAGTCCGAACGGTTTGTGATGGCCGGAGTAACGGCCATCGCTGCCCTAAACAAATCGCCGCTCCTGGGTCATCCAGGGCGGCGATTCTTCCTTCAGCGATTCAGTGAACGGGCTAGCAGCGCGGGCCGCATGGCCCTTCTTCAGCGCATCGCCGCAGCCAGCCGGGCGGCGATAGCGGTGCGCGCCTGGTCGGCTTCGGCCACCACCATCCCCAGACGCAGGAAGTCATGCACCATGCCGGGGTGGATGTCGAGCTGGACCGGCACGCCCGCCTGGCGCAGCTTCTCGGCATAGGCCATGCCTTCATCGAGCAGCGGATCGTGGTCGCCGATGACCACCAGCGCCGGCGCCGCACCGGACACGTCGGCAGCCTGCAGGGGAGCGAAGCGCCAGTCCTGGCGCTCATGGTCGCCGTTGAGGGTGTGGCCGAACATCCATTGCAGGGTTTCCCCTTCCAGCAGGTAGCCGGTGGCGAAGCGGCGATGCGAGTCGCCGTCCTGATGGGCGCTGGTGCAGGGATAGAGCAGCACTTGCAGGCAGGGCGCGCGGGCCGCCTGGCGGGCGCGCAGCGCCAGTGCGGCGGCCAGGGTGCCGCCGGCGCTGTCGCCGCCTACGGCCAGGCGGTTGGTCGCCAGGCCCAGCGCCGGGCCGTGTTGCAGCAGCCAGTCGTAGGCGTCGGCGGCATCCTCGAAGGCGGTCGGGAAGCGGTGTTCCGGAGCCAGCCGGTAATCTACCGCCAACACGCAGCAGGGTGTGCGCGCCGCCAGTGCGCTGCACAGGGTGTCGTGCGAATCGAGGCTGCCGACGCAGTAGCCGCCGCCATGGAAATACAGCAGCACCGGCTGCGGCGCAGCGGCATCCAGTGGGGCGGGGGCATACAGACGTGCGCCGATGCGCGCGCCGTCGCGGGTGGGGATCTCCAGAGCGCGGCGTTCGGCCAGGTCGTCTGGCGGCAGGTCCAGCATGGGCGCGGCGGCTTCGTAGTCGGCTCGCGCCTGGTGCACGCTCTTGCGGTGCATGGGCTGCTGGCGGCCGCTTTGGATGCCGGCTTCTACCAGGGCCAGGAAGGCGTCCAGATCAGGGTGCAGTGGCATGGGGTCCTCAGGGAAAAAAGCCGGCGCGAGGCCGGCTGTCAGGTGGGAGTGGGGAAAGCTGTTCGGCTTGCCTGTCATGCCTCGGGTATTACCAGCGATAGCGCGCGCTCAGGATGGCCGTGCGCTCGGCGGCCCAGAAGCAGGTCGTGGTCGGCTCGGCCAGGCAGGAGGTGTACTCCTTGTTGGTGATGTTGCTGATGTTGAGGGCATAGCGCCAGCGGTTGAGGTTGTAGTGGAACACCGCGTCGAAGACGGTCACGCCGCCATTCTTCACGGTGTTGGCGGCGTCGGCATAGTTGCTGCCGGTGTAGCGAGCACCGCCGCCGATGCCAGCGCCAGCCAGCGGGCCGCCTTGCACGGTGTAGTCAGCCCAGACCGAGGCCGCCTGGCGCGGCACCAGGATGGGCTGCTTGCCCAGCAGGGAAGCCGTGTTGTTCTGGGTGTTCTTGACGTCGGTGTAGGTGTAGGAGGCCGACAGGTTCAGGCCCTTGACGATTTCACCCTTGGCTTCCAGCTCCAGGCCGCGCGACTTGATCTCGCCGCTGAGCACGTTGAAGTTGGTATGGGCCGGATCCGGCGTCTGCACATTGGTCTTGGTCAGCTCGAACAGGGCGGCGGTGAACAGGGTCTTGCCATCGGCCGGCTGGTACTTGATACCCACTTCGGCCTGACGCGCCTTGGTCGGATCGAAGGGCTTGCCGTTGAAGTCCGAACCTGTCTGCGGCAGGAAGGAAGTGGCGTAGCTGACGTAGGGCGCGATGTCGCGGGTCACCAGATAGGACAGGCCGATGCGTCCGCTCAGGGCGCTGTCGTCGCTGCGGGTGGTGGTCCGGTTGAAATAGTTGCGGGTCTCGTCCTTGACCTTGTCCCAGCGCCCACCGAGGGTCAGGGTCAGGCGCTGGTCGAACTTGATCTGGTCCTGCGCATACAGGCCAGTCTGGTTCATGTTCTCTTCCAGGTTGCCGAACAGGGTGGTGGCCGCCGGGATGGTGACGCCATAGACCGGATTGTCGATGTTCAGGCTGGGCGCGGCGCCGCGATAGCGCACCTCGCGGTCATACATGCGTGACCAGTCCAGGCCGAACAGCACCGTGTGCTCGGTCGCACCCCACTTGAGGCGGCCTTCCAGCTGGTTGTCCACCAAGGTATTGTCGACCTGGCTGTTGTAGACCGTGGTGCCGCGGGTGAGCACGGAACCGGTCAGCGTGCCAGGGTTGAGCGCGGCATAGACCGACTTCAGATTGGCCTGGCGGAAGTTCTGGCGGAAGGTCCAGGCATTGTCGAACTTGTGCTCGAACTGGTAGCCGAAGGACCACTGGTCGTTGCTCTGGCGGTCGAAGTTGGGGTCGCCGATCAGGGTGTGGGTGAGCACATTGCCGGGCCGTACGGCAGTCCAGCGGCTGCTGCCGGAGCGGTCGTTCATGTAGTCGGCCATCAGCGTCAGCGAGGTGCTGGCCGAGGGACGCCAGGTCAGCGAGGGCGCGAGATAGAAGCGGTTGTTGTCGCCCGACTGGCCATTGTTGAATTTGTACTGGTTGTTGCTGTCCAGGCCCAGCCCGACCACGCGCCACAGATACTCGCCGTCCTGGGTATGACCATTGAGATCGGCCACGACCTGCTTGCGGTTGAAGGAACCGATGTCCACGCCCAGCTCGTTGGGGATGTCCATGCCGGGCAGCTTGCTGACGCGGTTGATCACGCCGCCCGGATCGGCCTGGCCGAAGGTCACCGAGCCGGGGCCGCGCAGCACTTCGATGCGTTCCATGCCATAGGTTTCGGTGCGGAACTGGCCGAAGCCGCCGGGAATCTGGCGCAGGCCGTTGAGGAAGTTGCTGGTGACCTGGGCATTGATGAAGCCGCGCAGGTTGAAGTATTCATAGCCGCGCGGATCCACGCCGTGGGTTTCCGAGTTGGCGCCGGGCATGTAGCGCAGCACGTCCAGCAGCGATGTCACGCCGCGCGCATCCATCTCGTCGCGCGTGACCACCGAGACCGATTGCGGCACTTCCAGCACGGGCGTGTCGGTCTTGGTGGCGCTGGCGGTCCGCTTGGCGACGTAGCCGTTGACGGGACCGTTGGCAGTCTCCGCGTCGGCCTTGATTTCGACTTGTGGCAGCGCTTGCTGTTGCGCCCAGGCCGGCGCGGCCAGGGTCAGCAACGCGCATTGCACGGCCAGGAAAGTCAGCGTTGGCCTGTTGGCAGGCATCCCCTTATATTGTTGTTTCATGATGGTGGAGGTGGTGGTCGATTGAAGAGCGCCGGCAACGCCGGCATGGCAAATCGCTTAAAGCGAAAACTGTGGGCTGCCACGGCTGGCCGCGGCGATGCTGGCGACCATGGCGCGCCGCGCCGCGAAGGGAGCGTTCTCGTCGCGCTCGCGCAGGGCCTGGCCAATCTCGGCGGTGCGGATGGCGATCACCGAGAGCAGGGTGTCGCTGATGCCGTGGGAGGGCTCGCAGCTGCCCTGCAGGAACACCGCCGGCTCGAACTCGGGAGTGCTCTGCAGGCGGTAGTCGCGGCCCACCGCGAAGTGCGGCAGGTAGGACGCCAGCGGCGCCAGCAGGTCCTTGTGCAGCTCGCGGGTATAGCCGGTGCCCAGCACGACGGCGTCGTAGCGGCGCGTCTGGGCGCTGCCGCCGTCGAGATCGTGCAGGTCCAGCCAGACGCCATCGGCCTCGGCGCGGGCGCGCTCGACGTTATGGCAGCGCAGCAGGCGGTGGCGCTGCTGGCCAGTCACCTTCTGCTTATAGAAGACCTGGTAGACCTGCTCGATCAGCGCCAGGTCCGGCGCCGAGTAGTTGGTCTGCATGAACTCCTGCATCAGTGCGTGACGGGTCGGCTCGTCCTGGCGGTAGACGTAGTCGGTGTATTCGGGGTTGAAGACTTCATTGACGAAGGGACTGTCGTCGGACGGCTTGATGTTGCGGCTGCGCATGATGAAGTCGACCTCGTGACCGGCGTTGCGGGCGTGCAGGTCGAGGAAGATCTCGGTGGCGCTCTGGCCGGCGCCGATGACGGCGATGCGGGCGGGCTTGTCGAACGCGGCGATATGGCGCAGGTAGCTGCTGGAATGGAATACGCGCGCATCCTCGCGCAGCCCCCGGAAGGTCTCGGGGATATTGGCCGAGCCGCCCACGCCGATCACCAGATTGCGCGCCAGGCGCTCCGTGATGCGGCCATCGCGGTGGCGCGAACGCACGCGCAGCAGCCGCACCTTACCCTCCTGCAGTTCAGGCTGCACCTCGATGACTTCTTCGCCATAGCTGCAGCAGGCGCTGAACTGGTCGGCGGCCCAGCGCAGGTAGTCGCTGAACTCGTGACGGCTGGGGTAGAAGGTCTTGAGGTTGATGAAGTCGCTCAGCCGCTCTTTCTGGTGCAGGTAGTTGAGGAAGGTGAACCGGCTGGCAGGATTGCGCAGCGTGGCCAGGTCCTTGAGGAAGGAGATCTGCATGTGCGAGTTGTCCAGCAGCATGTCGCCGTGCCAGGCGAAGCTGTCCTGTTTCTCGATGAAGAACATGTCGGCAGCGCCGGCATGATGCTGTTGCTCTTGCAGGGCGATGGCGAGTGCGATGTTGGAGGGGCCGAAGCCGATCCCGATCAGCTCATAGGTTTGCATGTCGTGGTCCTGTGGTCCTGGTCAGTTGGCGCTGGCGGCGCCCGGCATCCAGAGTCGTTCGCCGAAGAAACGCTCGCGCGAAAGCATGCCGAGCATGGCTCGCTTGTGGGGGAAATCGAATTCTTTGAGCAGCGCATAACCGCTGCGCTGCAGGCTGCGCAGCATCTTGCGGTTGTCCGCGCGCGGCTCGATCCAGAGGCGTTCGGTGCGCACGTCCTCCAGCAGCAGGTAATGCGACACCGACGGCATCCAGGCGCTGACAAACGCGCGCCCGCGATAGGCCGGCTCACCCACCAGCACATGCCAGCCACGGTCGTGCTCACCCGGATCGGCGAAGGGCGCGATGCGGTCTTCGCGCGCCCAGTAGATCTCGAAGTAGGCAAAGGGAAGCTCATCCAGGCAGGCGATGAGCGGGTAGGCGTGCGGATCGTCGGCCAGCCTGGCGAGATAGTGGCGGTGATGCTCGAGGTCGCCCTGTTCTTCCCAGAAATAGGCCACGTCCGGATCATTCATCCAGCGGTTCAGCCGCACCAGGTCGTCTTGCCCCTCGAAGGCGCGCAGCGACAGCGTCTGGCCCAGCCAGGGGATATGACGGCGATACACCGTGCCCGCCGGCTTGGGCGGACGCTGCGGATGGCGCTTGCCCGCGCTGATGCAATGGCGTAGCGGCAAGGGCGCTTGCGGCTGGGTCAGCCAGTTGCGGCTCTGTTGCCAGAACATGCCCGGACAAGCCCAGGCCGGCGCGCCGCCATCGGGCAGGATCAGCTGCTGCGCCAGGCCGTGCTGCTGCGACCACAGCGCCTCCAGCGCCGCCAGCTCAGCCGGGTGCGCATCGTAGCGGGGCGTCGGGGCCGGTGCGGCAGAGTCCAGCGTGGCCAGGGACTGCAGCCGCCAGGCGTGGCGCTCCCCGGAGGGCAGACGCACGCGCACCACGTCACCGTCGAGCTCCACCGCATAAGGGTGGCCATCGACATGGGCGAGATAGGGCGCGGCGGGTAGGGCGGTAGTAAGGACTGCTTGTTCCATCTGTCATCAGCTCCTGGTCGGCCGCGCTGTCGCAACAGGATGCGCAGGCCGTCATCAGAAAGACGAATGGAAATCACTTTTGTTTAGATTGGCGCTGTCGCCCAGCTAATCAGACGCTCGTTTGTCATGCCTGGAACGCAACGGGCAGGCCGCGCAATAGTCCTCGCCCGGCAGACGGTAATACATGCAGCAATTGCGATGCAGGTAGTCCACGCCCGCAGGCGGCACAGCGCGGCGGTGATAGAGCGGATTGGTGCGGCCATCGGGCCAGAGAGGGCTGTCCAGCAACAGCCGGCGATCCTCGGCCAGCCCCTCCTGCGAGGGCAGGGCCAGCAGCACGCCGCGCTGCAGGACCGCATGGATATAGCGCACCGCGTTGCCCCAGAGAACCGCCGAGGGGGTCCGGAAGCGCTTGTTGAGCGCCGCAATCACCGGCGCCAGATGCTGCCAGACCAGCTCTTCATAGCGTTCTGGCGGGCTCGCCTGCGGCCACGGATGCCCCGCGTGCGGCAGGCAGACCTGCGCCATGCCGCCGTGGGAAGCCAGCACCACCCGCACCTGGACCGCCGCCAGCGGCAGGTGATGCCGCAGCACCGCCGCAGCCGCCATGGCCGGCACCAGCATCGCCGCGAAATAATCCAGGCACCAGGCCGAGGCCACCGCGCGCAGGTCATCGCTGCGCCAATGGGCCGCATGGAGGCGCACGGCGTCGTCCAGCGCTGCCCCCTCCAGCAGCGCCGGCAGCGGCAAGGCCTGCGCATAAGAAGACACATCGCAGACCAGCCGGGCGGCATAGGCGGCGGTGCGCTGGTCGAACAGGGGAGCAAGGATGGGCAGCACGGAAGAGGGCGCAAGTTGAGCCGGCTCAAACGCCGGCGCTGTCATGGAAGGTGACGAATGGCGCGCAGATTTGTTCAGCCCGGTCAAGCCAGGGCAGGGCAGCGGGCCAGTTAGAACCCATTTCACCAATAGGCGTGAGATGCGTTCTGCCCAGAAAGGGCGCTGAAATGGGTTCTAAATATTTGCCGACGCGGTTCGTCACATTGATACCGGCCCTTGGCGGCCGTTCCCTGGAGTGACGGTGTTCAAAGAACTGATCAGGCAATCCCGCGGCTTGCTGGCCGCCGCAACCGCCGCCAGCGTGGCGCGCGGCGTATGCAGCATCTTGATGGTGACGCAGATCACGGCCACGCTGGCGGCCACGCAGGCGCCGGGTTGGCAATCCACGGCGGCCCTGCATTTTGCGCTGACCGTGCTGGCCCTGTGGCTGGCGCACATGACGTGCAACATCCTCTTCGAGCGGCTCGCCCACGGCGTGCATGCGCAGTCGCGCCGCTTCATCTGCGAACGCGTGCTGCATGCCGACTACGCGCGCCTGGAGCAGGTCGGCGCACCGGCCATCCAGGCCGCGCTGACCGAGCACAGCACCAATGTATCGACCTTCTTCGTCAGTTTCCCCGCGATCCTGACCAATGCCATCGTGGTGAGCGGCTGCATGATCTACATGGCCACCCTGTCGGCGCAGGTGTTTGCCTGCGCGGTGCTGGTGATCGGCCTGGGCGCAGCAGGCTACCACCTGGCCCACCTGCGCGCCATCAGGCACCTGCGCCAGGCGTCCGGCGAACAGGACCGCCTGTTCAGCCATTTCCGCTCCATGCTGGACGGCGCCAAGGAACTGCGCCTGAACGGCAGAAAGCGCCGCCTGTTCGGACGCGAGGTGCTGGGCCAGTCCATCGACCGGGTGCGCCATGAACGATCGCTGGGGATGGCCATCTTCGTGGCGGCCACCAGCTGGGGCAATTTCCTGATCTATGCCTTCATCGGGCTGGTGCTGTTCGTGCTGGTGGGCGACGTACCCGACCGCAACCGCATCCTGACCGGTTACGCCGTGCTGTTCATCTACATGATCACCCCGCTGGAAATCCTGCTGATGAACGCCCCGCGCGCCAACCTGGCCAAGGTCTCGGCCCGCCGTATCGACGAAGTGGTCCAGGCCCTGGACAATGGCCGCCCGCGCGCGCCGGCGGCAGCACTGCCGCAGCAGCATCAGCCACATCAACCAGCCCCCGAGCTGCAGCGCCTGCAGCTTTCCGGCGTGCTGCATCGCTACTACCACGAACAGCACGACGAATTCTTTACCATGGGCCCGATCGACCTGGCCTTCGCGCCGGGCGAGGTGGTCTTCCTGGTGGGCGGCAACGGCAGCGGCAAGACCACGCTGGCCAAGCTGCTGGCGGGGCTGTATCGCCCCGGCGAAGGCCATATCCTGCTCAATGGCCGACCCGTGTCATGGCAGCCGGACGTGGAGGGCGAGGGAGAGGCGAGGGTGCCGGATGAACAATACCGGCAGCTGTTTGCCACGGTGTTTTCGGACTTCCATCTGTTCGAGAGCCTGCTGGAGACGGGTGGAGCGGAACTGGACGCGCGCGGCAACGAGCTCCTGGCAAAGCTCTACCTGCATCACAAGGTACAGATCCGCGACGGCGCATTCACCACGCGCGCGCTGTCGATGGGCCAGCGCAAGCGGCTGGCGCTGGTGGTGGCGGTGCTGGAGGATAGGCCGTTCTTCATCTTCGATGAATGGGCAGCGGACCAGGACCCGGTGTTCAAGAAGGTCTTCTATCACGAGGTGCTGGGGCAGCTGCGCGCGGCGGGCAAGACGGTGCTGGTGATTTCGCATGATGACCAGTATTTCCATCTGGCTGACCGGATGGTGCGGATGGATAACGGGCGGGTGGTGTTTGATGGGCGGTGGGAAGGCTAGTCCTTGCTCGGTCCTTGCTCAGTCATTGCTATTTTTTTGCAGACCGAAGCGAGTTTTGAATTGCAATACACTGCGGTTCCAAAAAAACAATTAGAGAATAACTGGAACCGCGATCCGCGCCTCAACACCTATATCGCAATGGTGTATGCGGGCATCCGCGCAACTTGAAGGCAAACAGCGTTTTGGACGGGGGTTCGATTCCCCCCACCTCCACCAAATGCCGCAATGGAAGGGCGCTTGCCATCCGGCATCTGAAGGGGGTGACCTGGTTTCGACAAAGCGGCCAGTACCCGGAGACACACCACGTCAGGCGACCGACGTAAACAGCGCGAAATCCTGATTGCAAATGAATCGCAATTTATTGCTTACGGTACCTGATTACCGCTAGCCGAGTTGCCGGCCCCTTCTCGCGAAGGCTTGGGAACAGAAAGGCCGGCCCGATTTCCGATTGCTGCGAGAGCAAACGTCGAGCGTGAAGTGAGTCCTTCGGGAGGGCTTGTAGTCGACGGCCGTAGAGGGTGCAACCTGTAGATTGGGGACATTTAGAAATTTGAATTGCGGCGCTAATCCCTTCCTATTCTTCCAAACGCAGCCCAGCATGGTTTCCGTGAGGGAATTATGTTTTCGGGAATTTCAAATTCGATTAACAACGCAGTTAACCTCGAAATTCCATCGGCTTTAGTAGCGCCAATTCCTAAGTCCCACCTCTTGCTGACCGCGGGAAAGCAGCGCCGTACATCAGCGCAACGGCGAAAGCGATGTGGCCGCCAAAGCTATCATTTCTTGCGCTCAATCTGGGCCGATGTTGTTGGTCGCGATGATAGCGGTCGCTCTATGAATATGGATGTCGGGAATCATGCTAAGTCGGGTTCGGCGAAGAAGGAGGGCGTAAGCTAGCGGCCTACATTGCAAGATATTGTGCCAAGAACATGTCGTGCTGAACGCTTGATCAGAAACACCATTTTTGCTCTCGCGGCATTCCTAAGCCTGAAGTCACCGTGTGGCCGCTGTTATGGCCGCGAACTATTGATGCCGTTCGCACGGCCTTTTATATTGCTGAGTCCGAGCAGTTAGATACTGTTCAATTCTGGTATAAAAAAGGCTTAGGGGCCATGTGATAGCCACATGCAGACCTAATGCATCAGAGCGGATTCATGCGCCATATTAAGTTATTTTTCAAAGGAAGATATTGTGACACCAATTCCTCCGCCACCTGGATGGGGTGAAGATATTCTTTCAGAATTTCAAGCTAGCGCTATTCAGAACGAATATGCAAGTTACGTTCATCTTAGAGGATGGCAAGAAGCGTTCACTAGGTGCACCACTGCTCTTAGGATGATCATGGACTATTCAATGTCCCTGGCGTATTCCGCCGATGGAACTTCTCATCTACTATTTATTGCTGCGCACAATCATTTTTTAGGTGCTGTGCGCTTGACACTATCAGGACAGGCCTTGCCTACTTATCCGGTAGGCAGAGCATGTATGGAATCTGCCCTCTACGGCTATTATCTAGCAAAGGTTCCAGAGGCAACTGCTAGATGGCATTGCAAGCCCACTGAGCGTGCGGCACTCAGAGAATGGTCTAGGGAATTTAGCGTCTCTAGTATTTCGGCTCATCTGAACGCTGGGCAAGCAAAGTGGGCAAAGTACCTCCATCAGACCGCAATTGACTATGGGGCACATCCGAATACTCAGGCTCTTTATTCAAATATGTCCCAGAAAGAATTAGCCGACGGAAGTATTCAACTCGAAAAAATAATTCTGCATGAGTGGGGTCTAAGCTCCGCAAATTCAGCAAAGTTTGCTTTAGAAGTAGGTATGTTTACCATGGCGTTATTTGCCACTGTTTATCCCGAGGCTGATGAGAATTATTCGCTATCCGCTGTTAACCACTCCTTAGCCTGCACTCTAGATGTGCTGAAAAGCGAATTCAGCGAGTAAGCCACGGTTTCGGTTCTTGATTTATGTAACAGGCGGCTTGTGGAATGGCCTCAATTCCTAGGCGAGTTGTGCTGCTTTTTTGCGCAGCTGCTTCCTCTGCCTGAATTACCGTCCGACGCTTTGCTTCCTAGGCCCGGCCATTACCCCCAAGCAGCGCAAGCCAAGGGGCGAATCAGAGAACCGAGAACGCAATGACGAAACCGCCGGTCGCGCCGCCAAGAAACGGGTGCGTCAAGCCTGCAAGACCATCGGCGCGGATCGGATGATCACCCTGACATATCGGCAGAACATGATCGACCGGGATACGGCCTTGAAACATTGGGGCCGGTTCCGCCGCCGCATGGGCAAGCATCGTCAATTTCTCTATGTCGCCGTGATCGAAGAGCAAGAGCGCGGCGCAATTCACTTTCACGTCACGGTGCATGGTCGTCAGCGCTATCACCTCTTGCGAGGTATTTGGGCGCAGGTCGTTGGAAAGGATGGGGCCGGCCGGTCCATGTCCAATATCGACGTACGCAACCCGCCCAAGTTCGGTTTCGGCAAGGATGGTGTTCACAAGCTGGCCGCATACATCGCCAAATACTGCACCAAGGATATGCCGTGTCGGACGCTCAATCAGAAACGCTATTTCTGCTTTCGTGGCATTCCGAAACCTGAAGTCACCGCATGGCCGCTGGCTTGCACGCAAGCCGTCGATGCGGTTCGCACGGCATTTCTGATCGCGGAAGGTGGATGCATGGAAGGCGTGCAGTATTGGTACAAAAAGCGATTGAGCGTGATGTGGATCGCAACGCCACCGTGCCTTGAGCAGGCATCACCCGCTCCGTTCTAGCGGCAAAAAAGTTCAAATAGGTTAAAATTAAGGCGGGGATTATTAATAAAAAGAAAGATTACTTACTATGGCGGCAAGCACTAGCGTTGAAGAAGTAAAAATCAACTTCTATTCGATTAACAAATGCGGGTTCTATTTTCGGGGCAATGATAATCCAGATTTTGGTGGCATAGATGATGTGTTGTCTCAGCTCCAAAAATGGAGTAAAGGCATCGACTTGTCGCTTACCAAGATAAGTGATCCATCAGCTTCGGCAGATCAATTGCCGGTCTATTTGTTCGGCCTTCACAATACAACGGACTCTTGGGTCATGGCTACATGGAATGAAGTTCCTGCTACTGAGTCTGGAGTTCCATCGATAAGGCGCGACTCGAAGGTCGGCGCGCCCCAAGTTCAGTTCAGTGCCGTAGGAGCAAACGATATTCCTGGCTATGCGACATATTTTTGGTTTGTGCCAAGCGCGAATGTCGTTGCTAGTATCCAATTTAATAGGCGACTCACTGGTCAGACTGCGATGCGTGACTATATCGGTCGGTTCATGTCCTCCTTTACGAGCTATACGGTTGTTTCGCCGGCAAAAGCTCCGGATGGCTCTCCGATAGTAGTTGGCTATACAAATTTGCCTGACCGGAAACCGAAGGCTGGACTTCGACCTGTGTTTAAAACGAGCGCATTTTCGAAGCCCGGAGAGAAGCGTTTTATCCTAAAGAATTTCCAGAAAATCAGGAAAGTAGTTAGGCGAGGGCAAATAACTTCATTGAAAACGCGCGACAAGGCTTTGTGGCAAAGTGCTCTTGGCTTCTTCTACTTAGATGCAAAAACTCTGCCCGCAATGCAAGTGTCCCAAAAAGCATATGTTGAGCTGGAATTTAGGCCTTCGTTGAAAGAAGTTACGGACATGATTGTGGCTGAGGAAAACGACCCTGATGTCTCGGGTTGGGATGATATGGGATTTATTCTGGATGGAGATCCCAAAACGCATTGGCTCGGACGAGAGGCTGCTAGTGGAGAATTTAGTTTGCCTATAAAGCGTGTAAATGATGAGCAAGTTGATTTAGCATTTTTACTTTTATCGCTAGAGTCACATCGAAAGGCGATACTGCAAGTGCTCAAATAATGCTTAGGACACTTTCTATCTCGCTCGTGGTCATTCTCTGTGCATGTTTCTGCTGCGCAGGGTTTTACTATGGGCGACAAATCCCATTCGCACAGCAGTGGCCTCTTTTCGAGGCTTTAAGAAATACAGCCGCGATTATTTTCGCTGTGGTCGGTGCATGGTTAGCAATTATCTATCCAGAACGGCTCAAAATTTCTTTCGGGAAAAAGGCAAGTCCAGACTCTTCTAACGGGAATATGGGCCTATTATTAACGCCTGCTGTTCACTCTACCGTTATTTTAGTTTTTCTTCTATTGATCGGAATTGCTGCACCAATCCTTAAGCAAATTTCTCAACTTCAACAGTATCTGAGCTTGTTCAGGGGATTATCGTTTTTGTCCTTAACCATTCTGACGCTATGGCAAATTTTGATCGTTTTGATGACTGTCATTCCCGCAGATTTAGTTAAAAGGCTTGCTGATGATGAGCAGATAGTTAAGGATGTTAAGAGCCATTATTCCAAACTTTACGATAAATGAAAAGCCCCGGAAAACCGGGGCTTTTCATTTGGAAAGCAGGGCGCTTGTCAATGGAAAATCTTGAACAATATTCCTACAGTGCCAGCCAACATAAATCCCCGCATCCACTTCAGTAGTTCAAACTGACCACCTCGGCGAAGCTAGTAGCGCCTTCGGCACGGAATTCGTTCAGATCAGATTTGTTGACCAATTCGTTGTTCATGGCTTCGGCTAGGGCGGTTGCGTGAGCTTCGGCTTGTTCTGTGGGAATTCCGGTTGCCGTTTGGCGATGACTTTGACGGAACGGCCTTGCATCAGAATTCTAATTCGCCGTGGTGGCCATAACGGGTATTGGGATATCTCATGGCATCATTTCTCATTGTTGTCCGCTGGAAAGATGAGTGGTTGGAAGCTAATTTCAGTTCGCTTCAGCCTCCAGCACTCGCTTTTTCTTTGCTCATTGAATTCGCATAATTTGTAGCAGGTTCATCGGCAGCACTTACCTCATGCCACCGCGCCGAAAGTCAGGCTAGGCGCGGGCTGCGGCGTGGCATGAGGGCATCAAAAGACTTGGAAATTTTTTCCAGAAGGCCCATCCAAAGAGCCTTCATTTCGGGCGTCTTGGCTCGCTCGATATTCGCGGTAGCGATCACCTCAAGCGGGTCGCGCCCGATCAGGTTTGCCAGCTTCAGGGCAACATCATCATCAATGCGGCTGCGGCCAGCACGGTATCCGCTGATCGTCGGTTGGCTCACCTTCAAAGCCTTCGCCAATGCATAGTCGGAAGGCAGGCCAAGCCTGTTCTTCGCTTCGTCCAAATATTCCAGGGTATTCACGGTTGCTCTCCTAGGGCTAGGCCCGCCTAGGCGTAGGCGGACAGGTACGGTGCATAGAATAGGTCAAAGCATCGACACCTACAAGCATAGCGAGTTCAATGCATAGAGCTTGACATGCATAGAGAGCTCTATGTATTCTCCGTCCCTATCGACCGGGGAATCTCATCGCTCCCCTAGGCATAGCGGCCCAGCCGCCCCCGGTCGAGTTTCGCCGGGGGAGGGCCAAGACCTAGGGGGTCTCATGTCGAAAAGCAACAAAATCAAGGACGCTTTCATGTGTGCGGTAGGCTTCGGCCTGCTGTGCTCAGCAACCATCCTGGCCGCCCTGGACGTGACCAAGGGGTAAGCCATGGTGGCACTCACTTTCACCCTGTCGGGACAACAACATGCACAGTGCATAGCGGCCCTGAAGGATAAGGCCGGCTGGTGCCACTTCCAGGCAGAGGATTGCCGCGCTGCTGGTCTACATGACACTGCGCGCCGCTGGTCAGACATCGAAAAAGACTGTTTGGCGATTGCTGATTTTCTGAGCCAGCCGGTGACCGCATGAGCCTGCATGAGGGACAAATCGCAGTGATAGGCGCGGGCCTGGAACTGCATGCCGCTGTGCGCCGCCGCCTGGAACTTGAGGTGGCGGCGCTGAAGGAAGCCCGCGTACAGGTGCCGGTGGCGCTGTTCGAACAGGCACAGCGCGCCCTTGAGGAACTCAATGACGGCCTGCATCGCGTCATTCTCTCGGGCATTGAGGCGCACTGATGCCAACCATCCGGCAAGAGAACGGCATCCGGACAATCGCGGGCTTGCCCCCGCGCTGGGGCCGGAAGGCGTACCGCGAGTTGCATCAGGCTCGCGGCGGCGTCGTGGTCGGTCAATTGCCGGCGCGGTATCTGAAGCTGTCGGCGCTGCTGGATGAAATCACCGCAGCGCCGATCCCGTTGGATGCGACGGATTCGCAGTTGTGCGTGGCCGCGCTGCATCGCTCGCAAGAGTGCATGTCCATGTCGGGACGGATTCATGACAAGGCCGCGCTGCGCCAGCGCATGCAGGTCATGTGTGACCAACAGGGCGTACCAGCGCCAGGGGTAGACGATGACGTTCAATTTATTGCGCGCTGCTGCGATCCCGCCTGGTGGCGGCGACAGTTTCGCAAGGTGTTTGGCCGGACTTTCGAGCATGCCGCCGTCCGCCTGGGGCTGGTTTCTGTGCGGGCTGGTGCTTATGCCAGCGATGAAACCGTGCTGCGCCGCCTGGACCAGAACCGCCGTAACGCCAAGATACTGGATTCGGTCCAGATGGCGAACGATCAGGGACAAGAATATGCGTTGGCTGATCTTGTGGCAAAAAGCGTTGCAAACCGAAAGGTGCGGCGCGGGGAGCTGATGCTCCGCATGCGTGGATGCGAGGAGATTGCCAACGAACTCGGCCACGTAGGGGTTTTTGTCACGCTGACATGCCCGTCAAAATTTCATGCCGTGCTGGCGCAGTCCGGCACGGCCAATCCGAATTACAACGATGCCACCGCCCGCGAGGCGCATGCATACCTGCAAACCATCTGGCAGCGCATCCGCGCCGCCTACGCCCGCCAGGATGTGCAGCCCTACGGCTTTCGCATCGCTGAACCGCACCACGATGGTTGCCCGCACTGGCACATGCTGCTTTTCATCGCGAAGGATGACGCACAGGTGTTCATCGACACCATGAAGGAATATGCCCTGGAAGAAGACGGCGACGAACCGGGAGCCAAGCGCAACCGGGTCAAGATCGTCCGAATCGAGGCAGGGAAGGGGACTGCGGCAGGCTACATCGCAAAGTACGTGGGCAAGAACATTGACGATGAGCACGTGCCTGAACACAAGGCCCGCGACGGCGCTGTGATTGAGAAAGACCTGATCGGTGATGAGGTGATCCGGCCATGCCAGCGCGTGGAAGCCTGGGCGGCCTGCTGGGGCATTCGCCAGTTTCAAGCCATTGGGCAACCGCCTGTCACGGTCTGGCGCGAGCTGCGCCGCGTGGCCGCAGACAAGGTGGAAGGCGCGAGCGAGCACGTGCGCCAGGCGCATGCCGCCGTGCAGAAGACAGAAGAGAAGCCGGCCGACTTCGCCGCCTACATCCGGGCGCAAGGCGGCATCGGCATAGGCCGGAATTACCTGATTGCCGTGGCGAAGGAACTGCGCACGGTGCAAGGGAAATACGGCGTGTATGAGGGCGAGAAGCCCGCGGGGATTTTCGATAGGGCGAGGCCGGAAGCCGGTATCTATGCCTCGACTCGGTATGAGTGGCGCGTGGTCGGAAAAATGCGCGCCGTTGACGTTCCTTGGACTCGTGTCAATAACTGTACGCCGCCAGCCTGGGCGGCGGAAGTGAAAGGCACGAATCCGATAGCCAAATTCGATGACTCGGGCTGGTTCGCCAGCGACGAATACCGAGACATCGCCATCAGTGAGGGTCGGATGCTGGATTTGATGGACCACGCCCAGCAGCAGGCCCGTGAACATCGCAAATATGGGGGAAACCATGCGCGAAAAAATCAGTAAGGCCCTGGGCCTGTTCGGCTTTGCATTGCCGGGCGCGGTTCGGGAAGTGTTGACAGACCTGGGCGCGGAAATCGACCGCCTGCGCGCCGAAATCGAGGAAATGAAGCGGTCGAACTTCAACGACGGGAAATGACAATGAACACCATCCAAGAATCGAAAGGCCGCTTGCGCCAGCTCCTGGCCGCCCTGCTGACCATCCGCGACAACTACGGTATCACCAGCGCGCAATCAACCAACTTCGCCAGCGCCAAGGACGAGCTGGAAGACATCATCGCCAACATGGCCGACATGCCGCCGCCTCAACCCGTCACGGTTGATTCCGTGGTGGCCGGCGTGATGGCCGGAATCAGCGGCCTGCAATCGGAAATCGACAACTCGACCAACGCGGCAGTGCATGACCTGGGCGAGAAGATTGATTCCCTCATCGCCCTGGCCAATGCCCACGGCGAGACGCAACAAGCTGCGCAAGCGGCGTAAGTTTTTTCCAAGGGGCGGCGGGCTCACGAGGTCCGCCGTCGCCGCCAACTGGCCGCGCCTTACCGGGCGCGGCAAAAGGGGACCACATGGCATCAAAAATCCTGGGCCGCACGGCATGCCCGTGCTGCGATCATGACGCCGCCCACGTCAAACTCAAGACCGACAAGGCCGAAGGCCAGACGGCTTATCCCTACGTGCATTGCCGCGACTGCGGAATCCAGATGCACACCCGCACCCAGCACCAGGCGGAACACCTCCTGAAGCGCACCCGCGCTGAAAAGCTGGACCAGCCGGCACCAGCGCCAGAACCGGCCCCGGCCCCGGCACCTGCGCCCGCCGACCTGCACCCCGCACCTGTCCCGCCGAAGCCTGGCCGCCAAATGTTCGGAGGGCTCTTCCGTGACTGAGCAAGATATGCAAGCCCTGATCGCGCAGGGCGACAACATCGACGCAGGCACAGCGCAGCAGGCGCAAGCCGCCATCGCCGGACCCGCGCCCATCAACCCCGACGCCGCCGCGCTTGAGTGGATGATGATCCCTGAAGCCCTGGCCTTCGTCATCTGCGGCATGTTTCCCGAGGTGGCTCCGGCCTATACGGATGAGGCAAAGCTCAACCTGGCGCGCAAGATTGCGCCCGTGGCAGAAAAACACGGGTGGAACGGGCCGGGCGACTCGCCGGAACTCATGCTGGCCGTTGGTGCTTTCGGGTTCTCTATGCCGGCGATCATGGCCTATCGAGCGCGCAAGGCCTTAGCCGACAAGAAACCGGAAGAAGGCAAGACCGATGAGCGTACAGAATAAGGCCCAAATCTGGGCCGTGATGGGGCAATCGGGGACCGGCAAGGGGGCATGGGTCAAGGCAGAGCTAAAACGCCGCAAAATGCGCAGGATTTTGATTCTGGACCCCCAGGACGAATATGGCGCGTTCGCTCAACCAGTATCGAAGGCCGGCGACATGGCGCGCATCGTGGCGGCGGCAGGCGAGCGCGGCGCGTTCGCGGTGCGCTACGTCTTTCCCAAGATGTGCAGCGCCGACCACTTCGCGCAGATATTCGACCTGGCCTGCCAGCTGACCTATGGCGCTCGCAACTGCTGTTTCCTCGTTGAGGAACTGTCGAACTTCACCACGGCGCAGCATGCCCCGCCATTGTGGCGGCGCATGTGCAATTCGGGGCGGCATGAGGGCGTCCATGTCATCGGCTGCAGCCAGTTCCCGGCGCAGATCGATAAATCCTTCCTGTCAAACGCAACCCTGATCCACGTCGGATTCCTGGGCGAAAAGCCGCACCGGACGGCGGTCGCCCAGCGCATGGACATCAATCCGGACCTGATCCGCGATTTGCCCGACCTGCACTATCTGGAATGGCACCGGGAGGGCCGCAACATCGTGCGCGGCACGATTCACCCGGCATCGGGCCGGATCAACGAAAAACCGTTGCAGGCAGGCGACGAAAAGACCAGCCAGGTACGCAGTGCTACAGGAAGGAAACGCGCCTAGGCGTAGGGGTATCCGTAGGTGCAGGGGAGGGGGCTGTTTACGGCACCGGAAAACTGGTGTCATGGGGGCTCATTCAATGAATTTGAAACGGGCATGAGTAAGTACCTTCCATCGCTGGAAAAAATCTCGCAAGAGGTCATCGCTACCGCCATCGCTGTTGTAGGCGTGGCGTGGCTGGTTTCGCGAGTGCCGGCGCTCAAGGCCTTGGTCAAGTCCTACGACTCTTAATCCTGGGGAAACCATGAAGACCTACATCAAAGAAGCCGCTTTCATCCTGGCAGTGATCGCTGTCGCCAAGCTGGCGAAAAAGTCCGTCACTCTGCCTGCCGGCATCGCTGACCTGCTGCCCTGATCGCGCCATGCAAGACGCCATCAAGACCGCCCTGGTGACGCTGGCGGTTATCTACGTGCTCAATCGCGTGAGCGTCACGCGCCCGCTGGTGCAGGAAGCACTGGCATAACAAGGGAACCGAAAGAAAATGATCAACTACCCTCTGCAACAGCCCGTCAACGTCGCGCCCGGCGCAATCTCGACGCTGACCATCCCGACGGGTGGCTCCCAGACTCTGGTGGGCATCAAGCTGCGCCTGTCCGGCACCACCTTCGACAAGACCAAGGTGGACAAGGTCAAAGTCAAGATCGGCCCGCGCCTGATCTGGGACTTGACCATGGACCAGCTCAACAAGATCAACAACTACAAGGGCAACGCCGACAACGCCGCGTACATCTACCTGGACTTCACCGAACGTGACCAGGCGATTTTCCCGGTCAAGGAAATCGGCGGCATCGACCTGCTGGCCGCCATGGCCATCGGCAATGTCATCGTGGAAGTGACCATCAACGCGGCCGCCGTGGCACCCAAGATTGATGCGGTGGGCTACTTCGAGCCAAGCCAGGGCAATCCGTTCGTGCTCAAGTATCTGAACTATCCGGCATCGACTGCGGTGGCCGGCAAGTTTACCCTGCCGCTGTCGTTCCGTGGCGCGCTGCTGAAGCGTACGCTGCACTTCTACACCGGCACGAACTTCAGCGCCACCACCGACGGCAACATCAACCGTATCGAGGTCAAGAAGAACGGTGCGGTCGTGTTCGATCAGACCTGCCGCGATGCGCGCTTCGATCAGGTGCAGCAGAAGAAGACCCCGCAGGCGCAAACCTTCGTGGTCGACTACATCATCGACAACAACCACGATGCGCAGATGACCACCATCAGCAAGAGCGCGGGCGGCGCGCAGGTCTTCGATACCTTCGAAGTCAATGCCTACCTGACCGCCTCGGACTCGATTCAGACCGTGGTCGAGGCAATCGACGTCATCAACAACCTGTAAGGCCTGGCCATGACTGACGTGATTAACGCGGCGGTCTGGCCGGATGGCACGTCCTACCAGATGTCGCCGGCGCAGTTCAACGCGCAGGCGGGAGACTGGACAGACGTGCTGTCCCTGGGGCTGGCGGGGGCGGCGGTGAATGCCGCTTACAACCTGTCCAACACGGTCGGAAATCCGCCGCAGACCATCGGTATCTCGGTCGGCACCCACGGCAACTTCATGCCGCTGCTGATCCTGGGCGGCCTGGCCTGGGTGCTGTTCTCGAAAAAGGGGTAAGCCGTGACGATGCCCATGAGCATTTCAGGCTCGGGCGGCCAAGCGTCTTCCGGGTCGAGTTCCAACGCAGGGGTAAGCAATCCGGTATCGACACCGTTTGTCTTCGATAACAGCGGCTGGAATGTGAGCATCCACGGCAGTGGGGACCAGTCCGCGCGCGGATCGTCGGGGGCGAACGATGGCGCGGGCGCATCAAGTGCGCTCACGAACACAAACTGGATGATGCTCGCGGCTGGGGCGCTGGTGGTATGGCTGATTGCGCGCAATTCCTGACCTTCGAGCCATGCCAAGCAGCAGAAGTGGCTGACTGGCTGGCTCTGGCTGAAAAGCGAGGGCGGGCAGAGGGGGCGGAAGGGGTAGTGAGCCTGGCCAGCCGGGGGCAGTGCTTCCGGCTGATGATCGCCGGCCAGACGGTGGGGGCCTACCTGCTGCAAGCCATGGATGACGAGGTTTTCATCCTGGCCGCAGCGGGGCGCGCCGACATCGATATGACGGCGGCCATTGACAAGGCCGTGTGCCAGCAGGCGCAGAACTTCGAGACGGTCGCATTCCGGACGGTTCGGCCAGGCCTGATGAGAAAGACTGCGGCACTTGGCTACAAGCGGGAAGGCAACATTTTTAGAAAACGAATCCGGCCATGAGCATTTTGAAAATTTGGGTGCGGTGGTTCTGTGCGGCATGGATGCCGATCTATTTCGGCGGTGATTCGAGTAGTGACTCGTCCACGCGCACCGAGACCACGACCACCAACAACACCACCACGGAAGACCGCCGCGTGGTTGGCGGAGACAACTCGCTAGGCGTGTCCGGCAACGGAAACACTGTGGTGATGACCGATAACGGCGCGGTCAAACAGGCGATCGAACTGGCCGGCACCAGTAGCGTGCACATTGTGGACGCGCTCAAGGCCATGGCCACGGCGAACCAGGCCAGTTTCGAAAAGACGCTGGCACTCGTCGGAGACAACACCGAGAAAACCAACGCTGCCTTTGCAAAGGCCAATGAAGAAGTGAACGGCAATCGAACCCTCGTCATCGTCGGAATGGTGGCGGTTGGCATGATCGCCATGCAACAAGGAATTTTCAAATGATCCTACTGCCAATCAAGATCGATCCGGGCGCGGTCGTCCCAGTGGCCGCCTATGGGCAGTTCGTGTATTTCGAATCCGCGACAGGGCCAGGTGATACCAGCATCGTCGTGAAGGCACAAGGCGGCTCGGGGGTGGACTACATACTCAAGGTGGGCCAGGGCTTCCGTACCGATGAGGCGTTCTCGCAACTGATCATCAGCAACAACAAAGGTGAGGGGACCATTACCGGTGTGGTAGTGGTGGCCGACCAAAACTTCTTCGACAACCGGGTTGTCGGGACGGTGAGCATCGCCGGCACCGTGGGCGTAAATGGCGTGGTCGAAGTCGTGGACGGTGGCCGCGCACGGGTGCTGGCAAACAAGGCATTCATGGCCTATGCAGACATGGGCGCTGCCGACAAGCCGGTGCATCAGTTGTGGAATCCGGCAGGCAGCGGGAAAAATGTTGTGATCGAGTCGGTAACGGTCAGCTCGGGCAGCGTCAACACGGTGCGAATTGCCTTTGCAAGCGCTGCGGCAGCGAACATGGCAGCGCAACCGGCATTGAGCAAGAAGAACGGTGTCGCGGGATCGATTGCCGAAGTGCGACAGGTGATCAACCCAACATTCCTCACGAACCCGATCTATGTTGCCTATGTCTCGACGGCTGCACAGGTGTTGGCGCCGAAAGAGCCTTTCGTGCTGACGCCGGGGAATGGCCTGAGTGTCCAAGGACAGAATGCAAACGGCAACATGGTGACGATCTTCGAATATTACGAAGAGGCTGTGTGATGCGCGATGAGGTCATCGTTGTGGCGCTGCTACTGGCGGCCTACTGGATTCTGACCGACGACAACGGCGGGCAGGGCGGCGGCTCATCAAATTGGGACGGAATTTCCGAGTCGGTGCTAACTACCTTTGATGAGGTGGTGGGCTCTTTCTCTAATCAGCCATTGGAAGATATGAAAACATCTCAAAACGGTATCGACATGCTGAAGCGGCGCGAAAGCCTGCGCCTCACGCGCTACACGCTTGGCGACGGCGGGTACACATGGGGTTACGGACACTTTGACAAGAATCCGAACGCGCTGCCGGTGAACATCACCGCGGATCAGGCAGAGGCGATCTTCGCCGACGATCTGGTAAATCGCGGGGAAAAGTGGGTAAAGCTCTACGTGAGCGTGCCAGTGTCGCAAAACCAGTTCGACGCCCTGGTTTCCATCGCCTACAACATGTCGCCGCAGTCGTTCAAGAAATTCGCCGATCAGGTCAACGCCGGAAACGGCATCAACGCCATCGCAGACACCTCTGTTGGCTGGGTGGCATCGAACCTGCAAAACGGCATCCGCAATCGCCGCGCAGAGGAAAAGCGGCTTTTCAATGAAGGGATTTATGCATGAGCAAGGCAATCGGAAACGGCGGTGGCAACGACCTGATGTTAGTTGCGGTGCTGATCGTGGGTGCCATGATGTACACGCGCATGCGCGGCGCTGTGGCTGGCAACACCCCTCGTACCGTCTATGTGCCGGCCAGCGCGCCGGCATCGAACGGCAGCGGCGTGGCACAGGTGGCAACCGGCATCGTGGGGGCGCTGGGCAACTGGTTCTCCAGCCCAGGCACCAACGGTCTGCCGGACACCTACAACGGCACCGACACCACCAAGAACAGCTTCGGCTTGTACGGACCCATCGGCGGAACGGCGGAAGACCCGTGGTATGGATAAAACCGGCCTGATTGTCGCGGGCGCGCTGCTCGTCGGCGCGGTCGGCGTGGCGTACTACGCAAAGAAGAAGATCGGCAACATGATTCCGCCCGTGGTGCAGGAAGGCGTGGAGGCGGCGGGACTCATCGGGTCGAACTTCGGCAACATGATCACGAACCCGCTGGAGGCCTTCGGCATCCGCAAGCCGGTCAACAACATGTGGATCTACACGACGCCTTGGGAAAACACAGACGACGTGGTGAGCAACAACAGCAGCGGCATCAACTTCAACTACTTCTGAGAGGAAAACATGGATCGAATAAAAGAGCCAAGCACCTGGGCAGGCCTGGGCATCCTGGCGCAAGTTCTGAAGGGCATTTTCCCGGCGTACGCGCTGGCATTGGACGGCGTCAGCGCTGCTGCCGGTGCGCTGGCCGGCGTGCTGACCGAGAACAAGGGCAAGGCCGCCTGATGGAATTCACGCCGGAACTGCTCGGCCAGGTGCTGACCGCAGTGGCTACCGGGTCCGGCGTGTACGCGGGCATCCGTGCCGATATCAAGGCACTGCGGGAAAAGGCCGACCGCGCCCAAAAGACGGCCGACACCGCGCACAAGCGCATCGACACGATCCTTTATCGGAGAGAAAAATGACCAAACGACGCACGCCGCCGCGCAAGGCCAATGGCCAATTCCGCAAGCGCAAGAAGAAGTAAGCGGGCAAGAAAAAACCGACCTGGCCAGGTCGGTTTTTTTTTCGCCATGGCGCCAGGATCAGGCGGCGCAGGAAAAGAGGAGGGTGACTTCGTAATCGTCGTCGCCGGACAGCGTAGGAACCCAGCTGCCAGCCCATGCGGCCAGGTCGCCGGCGGCCTTCAGGTTACGGTTAGTGGACTCGCTCACGACGCCCTTGTACTTGGTCTGGCTATTGACCACCTCGAAGCGCTTGCCTTGCTTGTTACAGGCGGCGTCAGCGGCCTTGAGCGCGGCGGCCTGGGCGTCGTTCTCGGATTCACCGAAACCGGTAGTACGGTACTGGCCGCCTGCCATGGGCATCACGTTAGCCGGCTTGCTCGATGCGCAGGCCGTCAGGATCAGCGCCAGGCCGAGGGATGACAGGAACTTGATTTTCATGTTGTGAGTCCTTCAGGGTTGGAAACTGGATAACGTCGCCTGAGACAATCGCAAGGCGGCGGGGAAAGCTGGTGAAGCCCATTTGCCTATGGCGCTCGCGGGCTTCCATCTGCCGCAAGCGTAGGAGTTCGGGAACCCACCAAGGAATTTTCGATTTGCCATCAAGCCAGTCTTTGACGGATCGTTCCGACCGGCGCAGCATGCGGGCAAGAGTCTTCGGGGACTTGCCGTCCGCATAGAACACAAACTCGTCGCGGTCCCCATACCGCAAGTTTGGCATTTTCATTATCTTCTTATTAATTTTTGGTCAGGAGATTGTAAGGACGGAGTGTGAATCCGTGTTAAGAAAAAGCCGCCTAAAAAGGCGGCATTTCTCAGAATTGCTGTGCTGCCGGTGAACCTGAAACTTCGCATAATTTTTATTATGTAAAATATCGTTTGCAGTTTGTCGATCCCAGATGGCTTCCAAGCAACTCCACTGCTAGCTATTAAAACCCCACACCATTGTCACTAACTGAGCAGCCTGATCCAGGAGCGACTGGACGGCGGCACCGTCCTCTTCATCCAGGGCACGAATTCCTCTGCGCAACCTGATCCATCTACGTAATCACTTCGCTATTCAAAGCTTGAACCGGCAGCCTCGCCCCCAAGTCCAATCAGCCTACTCCCTCACATTGCCCGTTCAACTTCAACACTCAACCACGGAGGCAACATGGCAGGACTGAACAAAGAAATCTTGCGCCAGGCGAATGCCGCGATCAGCGCAGGCGACCACGAAGGATTCCTCTCTTTCTGCGCAGACGATATCGTGTGGTCTACCGTGGGTGGCGAGACCCTGCGCGGGAAAGAAGCCGTCCGCGCCTGGATGGCTGGGGAATATACCAAGCCGCCCGAATTCGACGTCCAGGAGATGATCGAAGACGGCGATTTCGTAGTGGCAATCGGAACGATTGCCACTGAAGAAAACGGCGCGAAGATCGCAAATTCCTACTGTGACGTTTGGAGCGTAAAAAATGGCCGTTTGGCTCAGCTAAGAGCTTTCGTTATCAAGGACAGCGAAAGATCAAACTGAAATCCTCTCCCGCAGAATAATAAGCTCGCTTCAGCGGGCTTATTTCCGGCAGCTGCCATGCCTGCCCGCAATACGCATGGTGTTCCCTCCCCTTTGCTGACACCAACTTCATTGCGCTGACAAGTTCATTCTTGTCCAGGTGAACTTGATATAAATCAGACGGCTTCATCCCGAGAGCATTACCGTAGCTTGTACTGCCGAGTTCTTTCGATGACTTGCTGCGGGCGATGTCGATCCGAATGACTTCTCTACGTTATCGACTTTAAAGGGATGATGCGTCATGAAACTTGCTCTTAGGCTATTAACGTTGGCTTTCTCGCTCAGCGCATTATCGGCCGCCGCGCAGCCTGGCGTGGGATTCGGCGACGATCCGAACACCTGGCGCGGCAGGCCCCACGGATTCCGCTTCGATCGCGACAATACGTTCGGCTGGGCCATGATGAGCCAAAGGGAGCGCATCGAGCACCGGAAAAAGCTGATGGCCGTCACCAGTTATAACGACTGCAAGGCATATATGGCTGAGCATCACCAGCAAATGCAGGAACGCGCGGCGGAACAAGGAAAATCTCTTCCCGCAGCCCCGTCCGATGTCTGCGATCAGATGAAGGCGTCCGGTCAGTTCAACAAATAGCGGCCCGCTGACTAAAAGGCTAATGAGCAGCTTTGAAGTGTTTCGTGCTCGCGCACGCTTGGTCTGGCAGGAACAAGGCGCCACCTGAGAGGGGCATGATGCAGGATTCAAACGATGATCACCACGGCCTTTCTCATTCCGAGGTGACGCGCCTGCTTGCCGAGGACGGTCCCAATGTGCTCCATTCAGACCAACGTCGAATGGGGCGGGTCCTGATGAAGGTGATCAGGGAACCGATGTTCATGCTCCTGCTGTCGGCTGCCGCAATTTATCTGACCTTGGGAGAACTGCGCGAAGGCTTGTTGTTGCTGTTCATGGTTGCGCTTACGGTTGGGCTGACGCTCTATCAGGGCGGAAAGACAGAGCGTGCGCTGGCGGCACTGCGTGTACTGAACAGCCCCACCGCTCGGGTGATCCGCGACGGCCGGACGATGCGCATAGCTGCCGCGGAACTGGTTCGCGGCGACCTGATCCTGCTGGAAGAAGGCGCGCGGGTGCCTGCGGATGCGGGCGTGCTCGAAGCCAGCAATTTGCAGCTCGATGAATCATTGCTGACTGGAGAGGCCTGTCCCGTTGAAAAGTTCGCCCCGTCCACGAAGCCTGAACCGCATGCATTGCCCTCTGGGCAGACGGACAGTGCGACGCTGGTACGATCAGGCACGCTGGTGGTACGTGGTAGCGGCATCGCCAAGGTGACCGCTACCGGCGCCAGGACCGAACTGGGAAAGATCAGCAGTCTTTTGCATGAACTGGTCGAGGAACCGAGCCCGATGCAACGGCACATCGCTCGTATCGTCACGGTCTTGGCGGTCACCGGTCTGATGCTGAGCGCCCTTCTCGTCGTTCTCGAAGGCTATTCGCATGGTCGCTGGACCGAGGCACTGTTGATGGGAATCGCCTTGTCGATGTCGCTGCTGCCGGAAGAGCTTCCCATTATCCTGACAATCTTTCCGGCGATCGGAGCATGGCGCATGGCGCGCGCCAATGTGCTCACGCGCCGCCTGTCAGCCATCGAGACGCTCGGCTCGATTTCGGTGCTATGCACCGACAAGACAGGCACGCTGACGGAGAACCGGATGCGGGTCGTGCAAGGGATGATCGCCGGCCGCCACATGTATTTCGATGAAAGCGACATCGGAATCACCTCTCCGGAATGGCGCACGCTATTGGAAACAGCCGCCCTGGCGAGTAGTCCGCGTCCGACCGATCCCATGGAGAAAGCCTTTCACCAGCTAGCCGGGGAAAGCGCCAAGCGCTTTGCGCCGCCAGCTCTTACCCAGTTGTTGCAAGAGTATCCTTTCACTCCCGCCTTGCGGGCCATGACGATGGTCTGGAAAGGTGACGACGATGCTCCCTTGCTGGTAGCGACCAAGGGAGCCCCGGAGGCCATTGCGTCCTTGTGCGGACTGACACCGGCCGAGGTACAGCAGATGCAGAACGATATCATGCACCTGGGCAGCCATGGTCTGCGTGTGATCGCGGTCGCCGCCTGCAACTGGAGCGGCGCGCTGCCGGCTTCGCAGGCGCAATTCGGACTGCGCTACCTCGGGCTGCTGGCACTGGCTGATCCGCTGCGTCCGGGTGTGCCGGACGCCATCCAGAGATGTCATCAGGCCGAGATCAGAGTCATCATGATCACTGGCGACCATCCCAGCACTGCGCAGAACATTGCAAGACAGGCAGGGATAAGCGCAGATCAGGTATTGCTGGGAGATGAAGTGCAAGCCATGGCCGAACACGAGCTGGCTCGACGGCTGCGCACGACCAACGTCTGTGCGCGCATTACTCCCTTGCAGAAGCTGCGCATCGTGGCCGCGCTGAAGGACGACGGCGAGATCATCGCCATGACCGGTGACGGCGTCAACGACGCGCCCGCGCTCAAGGCCGCACATGTTGGGATTGCCATGGGTGCGCGCGGTACCGATGTCGCACGGGAAGCCGGTTCGCTCATCCTGCTGGATGACAACTTTGCTTCCATTGTGGAAGGCATCCTGATGGGGCGGCGCATTTTTTCCAGAATGCGCGGCGCAATGATCTATGTCCTGGCGATGCACATGCCTATCGCTGGCATGGCTTTATTGCCCGTGGTCTTCGGCTGGCCTTTGATCCTCTATCCGATGCAGATCGCGTTCCTGGAACTGATCGTCGATCCTGCCTGTACGCTGGCTTTTGAAAATACAGGATCGGACTACCGGGAGCGTCAGGCGCCACGCCGCCACGGCGCCGCCCCGCTGCTCGACGCGCGAATCATCATCCTGGTTCTGGTTCAGGGCAGCGTCGCCCTGCTCTTCGCCGTTTCGGCATATCTCTGGTTTCTCGAACGGCTCACTCACAGCCAGGCCCGCGCAGCAGAGTTCATCGTGCTGGTCTTGGTCAATCTCGGGATGATGTTTTCTGCCCTTGTTCCTGATCGCTATTTCTTCCGGGCATTCTGCCCCGGCAATTATGCAGCGCTCATCATCTCGATTATCGCCGTGATCATGTTGCTGGCCACGGTGTACCTGCCGGCACTGGCCAATACCTTCCATTTTTCTCCTCCGCCCGCCCTCGACCTTGCAATGGCGTTTGCCTGGGGCGCGCTTGCATTGCTTGCCTACGAATGCGCCAAGTTACTGATCAACCGGATGCAGACTCCATCTGCTGCCACGAAGGTGTGACAGGATTGCCATCCTCCACCGGTCATGACCCTCTGGTCTTGCCAAGCGTCTCAGCCCCAACCTGGTGCGGAAAACGAGGACTCCACGCGCGGCCATGTCATGCGCCCTCCTCCTTGATCTCCGCGACGACATCTCCGTCCATTTCCTGCAAAAAGCGCCATTGATGGCGGCAATGGCAATCATGGTTTTGGCGCAATCGACGCCGTCAGTCTCTCTACTATTTGTCTTGCCGGAGATCACACAGATCGGAGCAGCGCGCTGGAGGCGCACGTCCTGACAGCATTTCTCGCATGCCCCCTTCAGATCACGGCCGATATTGACCGCGCTGCCATGCATGCCTCGCAGTGGCTGGTGGCCGCAGTTGGCGTCGAAACTCAATCGTCTGAATAGGAGCACGCAATGAAGAAGATTTATCTGGCTGCAATGATCGTCTCTACCTTTACCGCATCGGCCATGGCATTCCAGCTGCCGGGCCGCCCCACCCCGCCGGCTGCGTCCACCACGCGCATCACCAACCCTGTCGTGGTCGCCAACGGCGGTAACGGCGGCGCCGGCGGCAGCGCGCTCGCCGGCGGCGCCAGCGCTGGCGCCACTACCGGCGGCAATGCCACTGGCGGTGGCGCCAGCCAATCCAATACCGGCGGTGTCGCCAATACCGGAGGCAATCTGACCTCCACCGGCGGGACCACGGCAATCGGTGGCGTGACCACCTCCGGCGCCCTGGCCAACACCGCGAACCGGCTGCCGTACCATTCCACCCCGAGCAACGTCCAGACCGCCAATGGCAATGCGGTAGCAGTCGGTGGCGGCACGACCTCCTCCACCGGTTCGGCTAACGCCTCGGCTGGCGGCAACTACAATGCGGGCGGCGCTGGCGTGTCCACCACGATCGGCGGAAGCGCCCAAGGTGGCCAGGCCGTAGCTGGCAATGGCGGCAATGGTGGCGGCGCGACCGCAACGGCAATCGTCCACTGACTGAGCAGCACAACTTTAGCGGTAGGCGGGGGAGTCCTGCTCCCCCACTCACTAGAAAGGGGGCTAGCGTGAACAGGATCTTTGCGGTGCTGATATGGACAGCACTGATGGCGCCATCGGCCTGGGCCGATACGACGGCGACGGCAAACGGCGGTTCGGGAGGTGCGGGCGGTGTTGCCACGGGTGGCAACGCCGCTGGCGGGTCGGCAAGCGGCAATACGTCCAACGTCTCGGTGGTGGTCGGCAGCGGCGCCGGTGGGGCGCTCGGCAGCGCCGCGAGCGCAACAGACCCGGCCAGTGGCGGCGCTCCCACTACCATCAACTATGGCGGCAGCTATACGGTGCGCACCAACCCGGCCATTGCTGCGCCCTCTCTGACCTCGACCTTCTCCGACACCTGCATGGGATCGTCCTCGTTCGGTCTGAGTATCGTCGGCTTCGGCGCCACCGGCGGCACGACGATGGTCGATGACGCCTGCGTACGGCGTCTCGATTCGCGGGAATTCCGCGCCATGGGGATGGAAGATGTCGCGCTGGCCTTGTTATGCCAGAGCGCCGCCAATCAGAAGGCGGTCGAGGCTACGGGACGCAGTTGCCCGGGCAGGGTGACCGCCCTCCCCAGCTCGCCTGGCGCCGCTCCGGCGGCCGAAGAATACTCCGATCCGATCGTGCGACGACGTCTGGGCTTGGCGCCTATCTCCAATGACAGTGCGAAGCTGCCAGTCAATGCTTCGGTATCGTCACTGAGCAAATGATCCTGTTCGGGTGGGGACGCGCGATGGATGGAAAACTCATTTCGTGAGACCAGGTCTTGTTCGGCAGTGTCAGGGCATCGGATATCGACCACGCACCCGGACATTGCTCGGAGATTTTTGATACCCATCAAAGATTCACATTTTGCGCTGCACCAGGTATCGCTATGATGAACAAAGCAAGATGGAGCCGGAACCCTACGAACCCGGACCAGAGCAGGCCGGGGGGCTATGGCGCTGGGGAAACCTAGCTCTTGCTGCAAGCAACGGAGGACCTTGCAAATGCATTCTCGTCAATCAAAAGAATTAAACGAAGATTGCAGTTCAGTTAAGCATATAGGCGTCATCGTATCAGAGGGAGTCATCCTGGCCGACCTGGCCGAAATCGCGGAAGTGTTTTTCGTGACCGACAAGATGCTCTCCTCCATGTTTTCGCAAGGCAACGGTTATCACTTTTCATTGCTCTCGGTCAGAGGGGGAATGATCACCACCTCCAGTTCAGTACAGATCGGGACATTGTCCTTGCAACACCACGATATCCGCGCATTCGACAGCATCATCATTGCAGACGGTCGAGGCAACTTTGCGGACTGCAACGACCCGCAACTGCTCAACTGGCTGGCAACGGCGGCCTTGCATGCCCCACGGATTGCAGCCTTATGCACGGGAGTCCTCGTCCTGGCCGAAGCGGGCTTGCTCGACAGAAAAAAGGTGGCCGCGCATTGGGCATTGCGTGACAGGCTTCAGCGGGAATTCCCTGATATCCATGTCGAGCCAGGCGACACCCTCGTCCAGGACCAGAATGTCTTCACTTCCGCAGACTCCGGCACGGGTGCGGAAGTGGCGCTGGCGCTCATCGAGGATGATCTCGGCAGCAGCTTCGCGCATCGCATCGAGCAGTCTCTTACCGTCCGACAACACCATCAATTCAAGCACTCCCTCTCCAGAGGCAGCGAAATCAGGCCAGGAGAAAAGCGGCATCGAAGTGAGCGCATTCAAAAAGCGCTGATCTGGCTGGATGAGCATATGTCCTCCTCCATCAATATGTCCGAGGCTGCTGATCATGTCTCCATGAGCGAACGTAACTTCCAGAGGGAATTCAAGCGAGAGACCGGCGAGACGCCTCATTGCTTCCTTACCAAGATCCGTATCGAGGCGGCCTGCCTCTACCTAAAGGAAACCGATCTGCCGATCGAGAAGATCGCACGCAGATGTGGCCTGGTCAGCGGCGAACATCTGGCCCGACTGTTTCGCAAGCATCATGGCGTCTCCCCGGGAGAATATCGCAAGAAGGAGAACGCTCCCCGTCCCGCTCCGATCGTTTCGGTTGGCTCCCCTCTTCAGGTCCACAGATCATGAAAATCGCACCGTTCTTCCGCTTCTATCATTTCTACCGGCGCAGCGGCAATTCCATGCGCCTGTCTGCGCGCCTGGCATGGAACAAGATCCTCAGCAGCTATTACTGATTGCTGAATTGTTAGGAAAGGCAGTCCGCTTTTCAGTCCACCGCTGTCCCGCCACGGTCCTTTGCGCAAGCTCATCCAGGCGGTGAGAGTTAGTGTGCATTCACTGCCATGTTCCACAATTGACCTAGATCAGTTCGGCTGCCTGCGCGTTTTCCCAGGGCCTGCATGCTTTCACTATCTTTAAAGAAGGCCCTGCGGTTCGCACAAAAACACGTGCCCGATGCTTTCTTGAAGCCCTGCCCTTGCCGGCAGACAATGACACGAACTTCGCGCTGTGCTAACACCTCGGGGGCCTGGAGCCGCTATGAGCAAGTCCGACAATGACCTGAGTAAGCGTTTGTTTCCCGTCTTGACATGCCGAAACTGCATCGTCAAGAAACACTGCTTTCCTCACGACCTCAGCCCCGAGGAAACGGCACAGTTCGAGCAGCTGGTCGTCAGACGGCGGCGCGTGCTGCGTGGTGAGTTCGCTTACCGGGCGCATGACGAATGCTCCAAGATCTTCATCGTTCGTCTCGGCAGCTTCAAGACCGTGCGGGTGTCCCGCTATGGAGGAATGGACGTGATTGCCTTCCACCATACCGGGGACCTGCTGGGGATTGAAGGCGCCTCGCATTCTGCCTACGAAGTGGACACCATCGCCCTGGAAGATAGCCAGATATGTGAGTTGTCGTTCGTGGGCCTGGAGGAATTGTCGAGAAAGATACCGAGGCTGCATCAGCAGGTATGGCGGCGACTGAGCAATGAAGTCACGCTGATGCAACAGCAAAGCCTCCTGCTGAAGGCCAGGTCGGAACAGCGATTTGCGTTCTTCTTGCTGGACCTGTCGCGCATCTCATCACGCTGCGGCAATGCCTCGACTGAATTCTCGCTGCGGATGAGTCGGACCGACATCGGCCTGTTTCTGGGCCTGACCAATGAAAGCATGAGTCGCCTCATCAGCAAGTTCAGAAAAGCGGGGCTGATCGACGTGAGCGTGCGCAAGGTGCGCGTGCTATCCCCATCCACGCTGGAGGAATTGGCAAGCGGCGCCACTTCATGGGAACAATTGGAACAGCAGGAGATGAATTTGCCGTGCCAGAGGAACCTGGATTTGGACAAACGAATATTCAACTGCGGCTGAGTCGAATCTGCCTGCTGATCATCTAGATGGCCGCGTCAAACTCTCCCGTGAGCGGGATCATCAATTTCCGTGCGTTGGCGGACATGAGGATCGTGGCGGTCCAGTCGCTACCGGTAGGCTTCAGCATTTCGCCCACCTCGAAGGCAATCGCAATACGACGCAGTATCCAGCTCTCATCCCGAAGGGCAAGGCGCGTGCCGCGCAGGCCCGCGACCACAAGAGGAACGTTGGCCTTTGACGCGGCCATGAAAGCGCCAAAGTGAAAGGCGTTGAGGCCTGCATTTCGTGTGAATGTCCCTTCTGGAAAGACCAGGATATTTTCACCACGCTTGAGGGCTTCCACCATGGAGTCAACCTCCGTCCTGCTCTGTGAGATGTCCGAGCGATCCACAAACAGCACGCCAAGACCGCGCAGAAACCGACGAATGATCCAATGTGCTTCGAGTTCGCGCTTTGCCGCCAGGCAATAGCCCGGAACGGGAGGAAGCGCGGCCAGCAAGATGAGGCTGTCAAGATAGCTACTGTGATTGACCACCAGCACATGCGGTCCGGATGGCAGGTGATCGGTTCCTGCAATACTCACTTGCAGGGCGAGTAAGCGCACCAAGAGTTGAGAACCATGATGAGCAATGCGACGCCCCTGCCTCGGTCTTTGCAAGATGACCACGGCTGGCGCCAGGATGGCTGTCAGCAATCCGAAAGTCACCCAGGCGTAAAGCGCATAAGCTAGCCTGCCGGTCGTCCTCGCCATCGTCGCGATACGTGCGGCGACGGCCCTTGACGCCAGACCTGCAGTAGTCTGCCAAGACATACTGAAGCGATGCGATACCCTGCCCTCTTCATATGCCGCTTTACACGCAAGGCGTCTGATCTTTCCGCTGGAAGTCCTCAATACCCAGTGTGGCGGAACAAAAACGACATCATCAGGCGGCTCTCCGATGACATCAATCGAAGCTTCATGCACAGCGCGCCGCATGGAGGCCTGCAGCTTCGTGTCCTGTATCTCGGTTTCGGCAACAATGACCAGGCGTTCAGCCCCGTTTTCGGGATCGTTGCTGCCAAACACTGCGACACCCCCCCTACGAATACCCCGGACATGGCTAACTGCCTGCTCCAGATCATAGGGATAGAGATTTCTTCCGCCACGCTTGATCAGATCCTTGATGCGGCCCACGATATAGACCTCCCCTTCCGCGAGGTAAGCATAGTCTCCCGAATCAAGCCAGCCGTCGTGAAACAGGTTTGCAGTGGCTTTCGGATTGCGATAGTAGCCATGTGTTGCAGAAGGCCCCCTGAACTCCAGACGCCCGACGCAGCGTGATGGCAATTCAAATCCGGCATCGTCGACCACCCTGATCTGGTGTCCGGGCAGTGCTGGTCCGCATGAAGGGACTTTTATTGTGTCGGCAGCATCAGCACTGTCTGGATGGAGGGCCTTTCCTTCACGCGCCAATAACTGACGCGAGATGCTGTCTATCCGCGGATCTGCGTCCAAGACCGGGAACGACAAGCCGACCGAACATTCGGCAAGGCCATAGACAGGCGTCATGGCGCGATATCGGAGACCACATCCCTCGAAGCGTTTCGCAAAGGAAGCCAGCGTTGTGGCGCTGACGGGTTCCGATCCATTGAGCGCAAGCCGCCAGCAAGACAAGTCCAGCGAGGACAGCAATGCGTCATTGACATGGCGCAGACACAACTCGTAGGCGAAATTGGGTGCAGCGGAAATCGTGCCGCGATGACGAGACAACTGATCCAGCCAGATCGAGGGTTGCGCCAGGAAGGTCATCGGAGACATCAGCACCAATGGAATGCCATGGTACAAAGAGCCGAACCATGCGCCGATAAGTCCCATATCGTGATACAGGGGCAGCCAGGAAACGAAGATGTCGCTTGGACTAACCCTCGATACCTTCCCCAAGGCCCTGACGTTGGAGAGCAAGTTTGCATGCGTGAGCGTGACGCCCTTGGGATCTCCTGTGCTTCCGGAGGTATATTGGATAAACGCGATGTCGTCTCGAGAAGGACGATAGCGTAGAAAGCCAGCTGAGGATTTCAATTCTGCCGGCGTCAGTATGGACATCAGACCCGGCAACTTTGCCTGCAACATCCGCGCAAACGGTTTTGCTTCAGCGAGAGTGACAATGAAGACCGCCTCGGAATTCGACAGTATATGGTGATGACGTCGCAGTTGATCGTCGATGCGACTCAGCCGTGCTGGAGGATATATGGGCACCGGTATGCCACCGGCAAACAATATGCCGAAAAAGCAGGCCAGATAATCCCGGGATGTCGGCAACATCAATGCGACAGTCTGCTTCGGCAGCAGTCCTCCTTGCAGCAAGGCGGTGGCCACCATCTTTGCGTCATCAAGCAGGTCGCAGTAGCGGATTTCCTGTTCGCGATGCTGTTCATCGATCAGCAAGATATGGACCTTGCCGGCCTGATGATCCGCATGCCACTCCAGCATCTCCAGCAACGTCTGGGCATGATCCGGCACGCCGACGGTTGGCGCCTTATCTAGAGCGCTGGATGCACGCGGCTGTCGTGACGCTGTGGTTCCTATGAAGCGCAGAAGATCTTGTGCCGAGTCCACCTCCGAGAGCATGGCTGGCGATGTTTCCACGCCGAAGGCGCGCCCGACACGCAACATCAGTTCCACGCGCGACAGACTGTCCAGTGCCAGATCTTTTTCGAATGAGGTATGTGGTGTGATTACGTAATGGCGGTTTGGAGCAGTCTCGTCCACCATCTGCTGTACAAGCTGCAGGACTCGATCCAGGGCCGAGTCTTCCGGTGATGGCTTAGTCGGATCAGGCACGGTAGTCTCACAATGGAAGAGGATGGTCCAGAGTCGAGGAAGACCCTCAGTAAAGTGACAAAAGCATGGGTTAGGTTGTTTGATTGGATGCTAAGTACGAACGGCGCTTGGATCTTGACTTAGATCACGCAAGAGGAGCTGATTTGAATTAATTTGAATTAATTAATTAATTAATTTTAATTGTGCATTCTTTTGATCGCTTCTCAACTTGCCGCCCCTTCCCTCGTGCCGATACTTAATTCAGATGTTGCGAAGATCTTTGAAGAGATCGCCGATCTGCTGGAGATCAATGATGAAAATCCGTTCAGGATTCGCGCCTATCGCTCTGCAGCGCGCACGATCAGGAATTTCAAATTCCAGTTCCACACCTTGATCGGGCAAGGCCAGTTTCCGAAATTGCCAGGGATAGGCCAGGATCTGGAGGAGAAAGTACGGGAGATCATTGCCACCGGTCGCTGCCTCCTGCTTGAGGCGCTCAGACGGAACTTTCCTCCGCATTTCAACGATCTGCTTGCGATCCCCGGCCTGGGCCCCAAGCGGGTTCAGAGACTGAACCATGCATTGGGTATCTCGTCGATCAAGCAACTCCGCGAGGCCGCCATAGCGGGGAAAGTCAGGGATATCCCAGGCTTCGGCCCAAAAACCGAGCAATCCATTCTCAGCGCGATTGCCGTGCAGGCCGTCCACAGCGGAGGCTTTATCAGACAGACAGTAATGCCTCAGGCCACGGCCCTTGCCTCTTATCTGTCTGAATCAACCCACATTGACCGAATAGCGATCGCGGGCAGCTGCCGCCGTCTCAAGGATGTAGTCGGTGACATCGACCTGCTAGCGACTGGGAGTGACAGCGGCGAGTTGATGGAACGCTTTCTCTCCTACGGCGATGTCAAAGTCGTCCTCATGCGAGGGCCGATACGCGGTAGCGTCATTCTGGGCAGCGGCATTCAAGTCGATCTTCGATTCGTCCCACCGGAAAGTTACGGGGCTGCGCTGCACTACTTCACCGGGTCCAAGCCGCATAACATTGCGCTTCGCCAGATCGCACTCGCGCAGAAGATGAAGCTGAATGAATACGGCCTCTTCAAGGATGGGAAGCGTATCGCTGGCGATACGGAAATCTCCGTCTATCAAGCCCTCGGCCTGCCATTCATCCCTCCCGAACTCAGAGAAGATCGCGGGGAAATTGCCGCTGCCCGCGCAGGAGCCCTGCCCAATCTCATTGCTTACAATGACCTGCGTGGTGACCTGCATGTGCATACCCATTATCCCGATGGCAAGAACACGATCATAGAGATGGCCTCTACGGCAGCTCTGCTGGGACTCGAATACATCGCCATTACCGATCACCCTGAACAGAGGGTCGGCGTGAATGGCTTTCGTCGAAATGATTTGATCAGGCAGTTTTCCGACATTGAAGCCGCCCGCAAACTCCATCCGGAGATCACGATTCTCAAAGGAATAGAGACAAAGATATTGGAAGACGGCTCCCTCGATGTGCCGGACTCCCTCCTGCGGGAGCTCGATATCGTTGTGGCCGCAGTGGATGGGAATTTCGATCTTTCACGTGCATCGCAAACGCAGCGCTTACTGCGTGCACTGTGCAATCCGCATGTCAATATTCTGGCCCACCCCAGCAGTCGGCTTCTCCCGGATCGCCCGCCGTGCGAGGTGGACATGCTGGCGGTGATGCGGTCTGCAAAGGAGCGGGGTATTGCGCTTGAGCTTAATTCCCAACCTGACCGGCTTGATCTCGACGACCTCCATTGCAAAATGGCACACGAGGAAAAGGTTCTTATCGCCATTGATTCCAGCGCCCGCAACAGCGCAGAACTGGGTTATCTGCGACTGGGCATCGACCAGGCGCGTCGTGGCTGGATCGAGTCCTGCGACGTCATCAACACGCAACGTATCGAGAAGATCAGAAGCTGGCTGGCGCAGCCCAAATTGCCGCAGTCTTCGCCAAGTCACCTTGTCGGACACTGCGGTTCTCAGGCCGAAAGGCCGTGAAAGATTTCTTCCTCTTGCGCAAAATGCAGACGCAGAACAGCATGAAGCGCATAGAGCGTGCGCCGCACTTCCAGCATGAAAGCGTCATCCTGCTGCTCATCGTCAGGCGCCTGGGTGGCCAGTCTGTCCACGGTACGACTTAGGCGATAGATTTCGCGGTGCATGCTGCTCATGGCGCCCATCGGGTCCTCCCCGCCTATCAGCTGTGCGAGGCGGGGATACAAGACACCATCGTCCTGGGCCTCATGCTGCAGGAGATTGCCTTGAAGCTGGGCGCTCAGGAGAACCAGTTCTTCCCGCATCGCCGCGCTGGAGAGATCTTCCACCCTGTCCGCCAGCCATACAAGCCGATCAATGATGGGCTGCAGTCGCACGTGTTCCTCGCGCAGCGTCTGGCAATCTTCTGCCGAGAGGCGGTCGCTGAGGTTTCCCCTTTCCACGTAGAGCACGCGCAGGGCGTTCAGGATGACCGCAACGTCGATGAACTCCTGCAGGATCGCCCCGGCGACCGGAGGCAGATAGCCGAAGGCCGCGGCCAGCATCGCGCATCCGGACAACCCCATGCCCGCCACCACGCTTTGCAGCGCGATCTTCCGGGCCTGTTGCGCCATCCGCACGGCAAATGCCAGGCGGTCCAGGCGATCCACCAGCAGCACCACCTGTGCGGATTCGGCCGCTGCAGCCGCGCCTCGGGCGCCCATGGCCACGCCAATATCAGCGGCAGCCAGCGCCGGCGCGTCATTGATGCCGTCACCCACCATCATTGTCACGCCCTCTCGGCTCGCCTGCTTGATGGCCGCCAGTTTCGACGCCGGGCTCTGCTCCGGCATGACGTCATCAAAACCGAGTGAGCTGCCGATCGTCATGGCGACGTCGCGGCGATCCCCGGTCAGCATGACGATACGCTTGGCCCCCAATGCGCGTAACTGGCGCAGGGCGCGCGGCGTGTCGAGGCGGATGTCGTCAGCCAGGTAGAGCACGCCGCAGAGCTGTCCATCCACCGCGACACAGACGCCGGCGCCGCCTTCGTATTTGAGACGGTCCCTGAGTCCACTCGTCCAGGGCGGCGCAGCGCTGGGGCCGATGACATATTGCATGGCGCCAACACGGACCAGCTTGCCATCTACCCGGCCCGATAATCCCGCACCCGGCTGCTCCTGTACTTGATCCGGAATCGACAAGACCAATGCGCGCTCTATCGCCGCACTGACCACTGCCTGGGCAATGACGTGATTGGACATCTGCTCCAGCGAGGCCGCCAGCCTGAGCAGCTCGTCGGCCTGTATCGACGGGGTGGTCACCATGTTCATCAGGCGCGCCTTTCCCGCGGTCAGGGTGCCTGTCTTGTCGAAGAACAGGGTGCGGACCTGCGCCAGCTTTTCCAGCGCTCCGCCGTGCTTGATCAGCACACCGCGTTGGGCGCATCGCGACATGGCGCAGACGATCGCCACAGGCACTGCCAATATGAGCGGGCAAGGCGTGGCGACCACCACCACCGCCAATGCACGGCGGGGATCGCCAGTCAGCAGCCACGACAGCGCGGCCATTGCCAGCACCAGCGGGATGAACAGCAAGGCATAGCGGTCCGCCATCCTTGCCGCCGGCGCCTGGGACGCCTGGGCAGCCTGGACCAGACGCAGTACCTGGGCAAATGTGCTGGACTGGTCGGTGCTGGTGGCTAACAGATCAAAGGCGTTGCCCGCATTGACGCAGCCACTGGCCAGCGTCGCTCCCTGTGGATGGGAGACCGGCAGGGACTCGCCAGTGAGCATGGATTCGTCCACCACGGCGGGGCCAAGCAGGCGGCCATCCACGGGGACGGGCTCGCCGGGGCGGACCAGCAGGCGATCCCCCGGTCGGACCAGGTTCAGACCAATCGTGACGATGCGTTCTCCCTCGTAGCGATTGGCGACATGGGGCGCCTTGCCGAGCAAGGCGGACATTTCCTGCTGCGCGCGCCTCTGCGCAACACTTTCCAACGCGCGGCCGCCCGCAAACATCAACGCGATGACCGCCGCCACCAGGTCTTCGCGCAACAGGACGGCGCCCGCGATCGAGACCAGCGCGATGAGGTCGAGCTTCATGCCTCCGCGCCGCATCGCCATCGCGGTATCGGCCAGCACCGCCATCAGCACGACAAGCGGACCCGCCAGCCAGGCCCATTGCGCCAGCGCTTGCAGGCCCATCCATCGGCCCAGGATGCCCACTGCCAAGGTGACGGCGCAGAAGACGAGGATGGCCTGATAAAGTCGATTGCTGACACTCATAGGCAAGCCTCTCGCGAGGGAAATGGATAGGGGACGCAACGAAGAGCAATATCTTTCCAGATTAGATGTCCTGCGGGCCCTTCCCTCTGATCCAGGTCAAAGGGAATTGGGCGAATCCAGCGAAAAGGCTGCGGCCAAGCGGGCAGATGTTCCAACCAGCAGACCGGTCCTGTCGGGGACGACGTTGCCCTGCTTGCTCAGCCTTGTGCAACACGGATTTCTTGACGTACGTCATTTCTGCATCGCCATGCTGTTCCATCATCTTCAACCAGAGCCTACTTCCAGTCCGTCTGGTCCGCTCGGAGAGATGGGAGAAGATCCACTGGCACGCATGCATCCGACGCACTCCCGAATCTGGAAGTCCACCTTCACAGCAGGGGCGCGCATGCAGCCTGTGGCAGGAGAGATGATGCCGGACAAAGTCGAGTCGTTCGCCACGAGGCCGGACGCTGTCGTCGCCGACAGGCTGGTCAAGTATTTCGGCCAAGGTAACGCACGGGTGCTCGCCATCGACCATGCTTGCCTGTCGGCAGCCTTCGGCGAGATCCTGTTCATCGTCGGCCCTTCGGGCAGTGGCAAGACCACTTTCCTGAGTATCATCTCCGGCATTCTTCGCCCGGACGGCGGCGTTGTCAGGGTCAATGGCGTCGACCTCTGGAATTTGCCAGAGGACCAGCTCGCCGACTTTCGCCTCAACACCATCGGTTTCGTTTTTCAGGACTACCATCTTTTCCCGAGACTGACCAGTGCCGAGAATGTCGCTATTCCTCTGATATTGAAAAACGTCGATTGGAAGTCCGCGCTTGCATCGGCCAACATGTTTCTTGACGTGGTGGGACTGAAAGGCTGCGGCGATGTCTTTCCCCTCAAGCTTTCCGGCGGCGAACAACAACGGGTCGCCATTGCTCGCGCCATTGTCTCCTCGCCTCCCATTCTCATTCTTGACGAACCAACGGCCTCGCTCGATGGAGATACCGGGCGCATGATCATCGCGTTTCTGCGAGAGAAGATCCTCAATCCGCGGCGCTGCATCCTGATCGTGACCCATGATCCGCGAATCAGCGAATTCGCAGACCGCATCGTCCATATGGCCGACGGCAAGGTGACCGGCCTGGACAAGGAACTGCGATGAAAAGCCGGGCCATCTTCGTCCTGGCTGGCGTGGGCCTGGTCATCGGGCTGGTCGTCGCCTGGCTGTTCAGCCAGGAGCGAAAGCCGCAACCCCCTGCCTTCGCTCCCATCGCCAACCCGTATGGGAATGCCATCCATGCCAACGGCATCATCGAAAGCGAACAAGGCGGCGGAGTCAATATCCCGGTCTATCCCGAATTGCCCGGCCGCGTGATCCGCGTCTTGGTCCATGAGGGGCAGCACGTCAGCTCAGGCGCTGTCCTGATCATGCTTGATGATACCGTGCAGCGTGCAAGCACCGAGCAGGCCCGTCTGCAGGCTGAAGCGGCGCAGGCGCAACTGGCTCAGCTCAAGGCCCAGCCACGTCCCGAAGCGCTGGCAGTGGCCCGCGCCCAGGTAGTGGCGGCGGACGCCAACCGCAAGACTGCTCAGGATCAGTTCGAAAAGCGCCGGGCCATGGCAGAGCTGGACGCCCGCACGATCAGCAAGGACGCGCTCGATACGGCCGAGAATGCATGGCGCCAGGCACAGGCCAGCCTGGAGGTGGCGCAACGACAATATGAGCTGATCAGGGCCGGTAGCTGGAGCTACGATCTTCTTTCTCAGCAGCGGCAGGTGGAGGCGTTGACGCAAAGCTACGATGCTGCCACGGCCCTGCTGCAGAAATACACGATACGGGCAAGCGGGGACGGGATCGTACTGGCCCTCAATGTCGCGCCAGGCTCCTACGTCTCTGCGCAGGGCGTCTACGATGGATATACCCAAGCCATGGCTCCGCCTGTACTCATGGGGTCGGTTCAGGAGTATCTCGCGGTGCGCTGCTACGTCGATGAGATGCTGGTCTCGCGCCTGCCCCCGGTCGAGCGCATCGATGCCAGGATGGCGCTGCGCGGCAGCGACATCATGATGCCGCTCCAGTTCGTCCGCATTCAGCCTTACGTCTCGCCAAAGATCGCTCTATCGAACCAGCGCCAGGAGCGCGTGGACCTGCGAGTGCTGCCTATTCTCTTTCGCTTCCGCGCCGATGGTCGGATCAAAGTCTATCCCGGCCAATTGGTTGATGTGTTCATTGGGCAGAAAAAATGATGAATCTACCGGTTTCGCTCATGCGCAAATGGCTGGCATGGATGCTGCTGGCCACCCAGGCAGGCTGCTTGGTGGGCCCGGATTTTGTCGCGCCGACGCCACCCAGGGTCAGCCAATATACACGTGATCCGGTGCTTCTCGACAGGATGTCGGAGCCTGACATGTCGCAGCAACTGCTGATGGGAGAGAACCCGCCCGCACGCTGGTGGCAGCTGTTTGGCTCGCCCGAACTGGATGCCGCCGTCACTCAGGCGCTGACCAGGAATCCGACCCTGCAGGCCGCCGTCTCCAACCTCCTGCTTGCCGAGGACAATTTGCGCGCCGGAGGGGCCGTCTTCTATCCGCGACTCGACGCCAACATGATGGCCGAGCGTACCCGCAGCGCCTCCCTGGTGCAAGGCTCAAGTGCACCGGACAAAGTCTTCAGTGTCGCCACACTCAGTGGCGCGGTCAGTTATGCAATCGATCTCTTCGGGGAAAAGCGGCGCACGCTGGAACAGCTCGAGGCGATGGTGGACGTGCAGCAGCAGCTTCATCATGCAGCCTACCTGACCCTGACAGCCAACGTCGTCAATGCCTACATAGCGCGAGCCGGCTATCTCAGCCAGATCAGCCTGGTCCGGCAGATCATCGCCCTGGAGGAGCTGCAGTTGGAGGCGATCCAGGCCAGGGTCGACACGGGCGTCGCCCCGCTGGCAGACCTGCTCAGTCAAGCCAGTCTGCTCGCAGGAAACCAGGCCCTGCTCGCGCAACTGACCCAGCGCCTCTATCAAATCGAACATCTGCTGGCGCAATTGCAGGGGGAATTCCCTGCGCAGGCCAGTCTGCCAGAGCTCGTCCTCGCTGATCTGCATCTGCCCTCTGACATTCCGGTCAGCCTGCCCTCCGCATTGGTGCGCCGGCGTCCTGACATCCTTGCCGCAGAGGCGCGGATGCACGCCGCCAGCGCCGCCATCGGGATGTCCAGCGCTGCGCAGTATCCCAGCCTGGAACTGACGGCCACCTACGGCGTGGCCGCGCGCAATCTGTCGCAGCTGACCGGGCCGGCTACATCGTTATGGAGCTTCGGGCCATCGCTGAGCACGCCATTGTTCAACGGCGGAAGATTGCGGGCCCAGCGTGACGCCGCAGTCAATGCATTTGAAGCTAGCCAGTCGGAATACCAGCAGACTGTCCTGACAGCCTTCGAGCAGGTTGCCGACGCGCTGCGGGCATTGCAGGCCGACGGACATATCGTCAGTGCGCAATCCGCCGCAGCGCGCTATGCCTATGACACCCTTCTGCTGCAACGGGCCAGTTATAGCGCTGGACTCTCATCCTATGCCGACATGCTGCTCTATGAGGTGCAATACCGCAGCGCAGCCATCGCCAGCTTGCAGGCGACGGTCCAGCGCTACCAGGATACCGTCGCCCTGCTGGTGGCCTCGGGCGGCGGATGGCTCGATACGGCTGCGCAGCGGCGCTGAATGAGCATGAGAAAAAACATGAAGAAGAGCGGCATCCTGAGGATAGGTCTCAAACTGCTGATCAGCGACAAGACCAAGTTCAGCGCACTGCTGATCGGGATCTCCTTTGCGGTCTTCCTGATGACGCAGATGACCGCAATGTTCGCCGGCATTCTCAACCGGGCGCATTCCACGGTCACCAACATCGGCGCAGCAATGTGGATCATTGATCCGGCGGTCAATACCCCCACCAGTTCGGTACCGCTGCCGGACTATCTGCTGGACATCATGCGCAGCATGGAGGGCGTCGAGTATGCCTTGCCCTTGTTCATCGGAGGTGCGCAACTCAGGCTCGCTAGCGGCACCTATCAGGGCGTCACGGTCGTCGGCCTGGATGACGCCAGCCTGTTCGGACGCCCTGAGCTTGAGCAAGGTCAGCTGCAGGACATCTATGCCGACGATTCATTCTTTGTGGTCAACGACGCCGAATACGGCAAGCTGGAAAATCCCGCCTTGGGCAGCACCTTCGAGCTGAACGATCATCGCGGAGTGATTGCCGGCATCGCCAAGGTGGCCTCCAACGGTCTGAACGGCGTCCCAACGCTCTACACCACCTATAGCCGGGCTATCGAATACATTCCGTCCACCCGCTTTACGCTCTCCTACATCCTGGTGAAACCCAGCAATGCCGAGGCGATCGCCAATATCAAGCGCAACGTGAGCCAGCTCGGCTACCTTGCGCTTACCCGCGAAGAATTCAGCAAGCGCATCACCGATTTCTATACCTACAAGACGGGCATCGGCACCAACATCTTGCTCATGACAGTCATCAGCTTTTTGGTCGGTCTGTCCATTTCCGGGCAGACTTTCTATAGCTTCATCACGGAGAACGTGGAGAAGTTCGGTGCGCTCAAGGCCATCGGCGCCAAGGGGTCGGATTTGATCGTGATGATCCTGGGCATGGCCTTATTGACCTCGATGACAGGATTCGGACTGGGGATCGGGCTGGTCACCATCACGGTGACCCTGGTGCGCACGGTCCTGCCCAATTACGCCGCCATGATTACCTTCCTGAACCTGGCGCTGGCCCTGTGCATGGTGATCATTATTGCCGCAGTGTCGAGCTGGTTTGCTATCCGTCGTGTACTGAAGATCGAACCCTTCGACATCTTCCGTAGCTGACTCGGGAAGATGTCTGATGGGCCGGCGCTCAACTGGACTCGAGCGCATTGTTCTGAAGACGTTCAAGCTTGCCCCGATAGCTGCCGCGCCGGATCTCCGCGTCGGTGATGGCCACGCGCGCCATTGGGGTCTTGCCACACAGGTCGGCCATCTCGGCGAGGGTATGCTCCCCACCTCTGCCGCCCATCGTGCAGAACAGTGCCACTCGATGAAACCGCAGGCGGTGGCGCGCCAGATAGCTGCGCATCGGCGCGGCCATGTTGCCCGCCCAGACCGGTGTTCCCAGCACCACCAGCGCATACTCGCCCGGATCCTTGCCCGAGGTGCTGATTCTGGGCTCCTTGTGAAACAGGCTCTCGTAGAGGGAGCGCAGGTAGCCCAGCGGGCCGGAGCGGCTGTCGAGATCGTCGATGGCTTCGAAATCGGCGCCGCACAGGTCGGCGAATTCCCGGCCGACCTTGGCCGTGTGACCAGAGCGCGAGTAACAGACGACAAGGCAATTGTGCATCATGCACCTCCTCCAGGATTCATCACGAACCGCGATTGACGACGAAGGAAATCTTGGCGTTGATCCGGTACTTCACGATCTTGTCGCCATCCACACAGGCTGACATCTCGTTGACGTAGATCGACTTGATATGCGTGACCGATTTGGCCACCTTCCTGACTGCATTCTGTGCGGCATCCTCCCAGCTGCTGTCCGATTCCGCCAGCACTTCAATGACCTTCAAGATATCCATGGCTACACTCCCTTGCACTGATGATGTTGAGACCTGCTTGGCGATACGGCTGCCCCGTTCTGGACAGGGCGCCGTCCCTGGCGACAATGCGCCCTATTTCCGTGTAGACGCGCCCGGATCATCCGGCGATGCTGGCTCACGCGAACCTTGCGCAGCCGCCTGATCTCCTGTTTTCGGCACCATAGAGTCAATACGATCGCATCCAGAAAACAGAAAGAAACCGGTTATCACGACCACCCATTTGACGAACTGCATGTCATGCTCCTGACGAGGTTCTGATTCATCGCACCGCAGACGGCAGGCGATGCGGCTTGCTACTGGACGTTGATCTGACGGGATTGCTTGCCGTTCTTCTTGGGCAAGACCAGGGTCAGCACACCATCCTCGTACCTGGCGACCGATTTTTCGCCATCGACTTCGTGGGCCAGGGAAAATACCCGGTGCAGCCGTTCCGACGAGCGCTCGCAACGGATCCAGGTGTCGCCGTTCTTTTCCTCCTGGTTCTCGCTGGCTTCGGCAGCGATGGACACCTTGTTGCCATCGACGTCGACCTTGATGTTCTCCTTCTTCATCCCTGGCAATTCAGCCTTGACGGTATAGCTGGATTCGTTTTCCGAGACGTCCATCTTCATCGTCTGCCGTGCTTCCATCCATCTGCCCAGGGGCGCCTGGCGGATTTCTCTCAACAAGTCCTCGAAGCTGCCGATGGGGTCGAAGCGGGCCACGTCGCTCAGCGGGGCGAGGCTGGGAAGATCGCGATTCATGATTACTCCTTCTGGATTTCGATAGTTCAACAAGATTCGTGGAAGAGGATGCTGATCAGCAGTGCGATCAGCATCCGCTTTCTCTGCGCCGGACATGCGCCGGATATGCGCTAGATGTTGGCCAGATGTCAGCTAGACCGAAATGTTGTTCTTCACGACAGTCACGCCAGGGTCGGACCATGCGGCAAAACCGGCCGGCTCCTTTTCCGCCCAGGATTTCACCTTTCCGCTGAGCGTCGCCACGCCATGATCGATGGCCACATCGATCTTGCTGGCGTCAATCTGCGCATTGCGCACCAGGGCGTCGTGGATCTTGGACTTCACGTCGGTCACGCGCACATTCGATTTGACCTGGATCTTGTTGAGCACACCCTTGACGCCCAGCAGATGCCGCACCGAGTTCTCGGCCGAGTCATGCTGGTAGTGCCATTCCACTTCGCCATCGAGGGTGACCCATCCATCTGCCACGGTGACGGTGACCTTGTCACGCGGCAGATTGGCGTTGGCCCGCAAGGCGGTGAGGGCGACCTCGGCGATCTCGAGATCGCTTCGCTTGCTGGCGCCGTCCAGGTTGACCAGCAGTTCATCGACCACGGCCTTGACATTGGCCACCCGCTTGGCGGCCTGCTCGGCGTTCTTCTTGTCTGCGAAGCGAGGCACATAGCCCGAGAGGGTCACGATGCCATCCTTGACGGCCACGTTGATGTGGCGCGCGTCCACCGAGGGCTCCCATTCCAGTTCATCAATAATCTTCTGCTGCAGTTCACTAGCGATGGACATTTCTTTCTCCATGAATGAAAGACGAAAATGGTTACGACATCTTCAGGCGGCTCAGTTACTCAGTTATCTACCAGGAAGCTGATCTTGGCGTTGATGCGATAGCGCGTTATCTTGTTGTCCGCCACCACGGCCTCCATGTCGCTGACGTACAGCGACCGGAGATTGTGGATCTTCACCGCAGCGCCGTGCACGGCATTCTGTGCCGCCTGGCGCCAGCTGCTGTCCGATTCGGCCAATACTTCGATCACCTCGATTGTGTTCATAGGGCTCTCCTGAAAACGTCATGGAGACCTTACGCCGGGGCGCTCTTCTCTCGCTGATGTAAGTCAAGAATTTGGTCCCGTCTGCGGATCGCATTCGGCCGAGCCAGGCAACACATCCGTGCCGCATCGTTGCCGACGGACGCAGAACATGCCGGCTTTTTTTGATCTGGAGCAGGATCGCCGCGTCGTCACCGGGCACAGTGAGCGCTGAGAGATCGGCAACTCCGCTAGCGCTCGAGACAGCTTCAGTCAAGCGGCCAATAGACCTGACAGCCAAGGATGGGAGATGAAGGCTCCACGACAGTTATTACCCCGTAGCGCGACGCCCGCGCCTGCCATCATTGTTCATGAAGCCAGAGCGGTTCCTTTACTGTGTCAGGGCGCAGTGATGGATGGTTGGCGCGATCAACATACCGTCTGCCCGACATGCGGCGCGTTCTTTGACGGGCTTGCATGGACATGGTCCCTGCCCACTTCTTATGCGCTTCAGCGCACTTGCCCGGCGTGCCGCCGCTTGAGCGAAAAGCGGCCTGCCGGTCGTCTGATCCTGGAAGGACCGATGACATCCGAGCAGCAGCACACCATCGATGCACTGTTGCAGCGCCGGGCCGACCGCGAACTACAGATTCACCCCATGGAACGGATCATGGAAGTCCGGGATCAACCGGGCAGGATCATCGTCACGACCACCAGCGCCATGCTGGCGCGGGGGCTCTACGTGGCCGTAGCGACCACCTATAAGGGGACCCTGCAGATCTACTACGATGCACAGGCGGACTGCCTGAACATGCATTGGACGAAATGGCGTGACTGCTGCGGACTGTTGCGGCGGCGTGCAAGCCTAAGCAATAGCCATATCGGTTGAACGATTGACCGATTGACCGACGCCTACCCGCAAATCGATTCATCCCCCTCCGAGACATTCCCATGCAATTGATCGAACAGAAGTTCGTGGTGCGCCGTCTGGAAGACCTCCTGGCCAGCTCCGACGCCGCTTTCCAATCGGCTTTCCATCATTTCCAGGACGCACTCATCCTGGTTTTTCGCCAAGAGGAAGAGGACATGGTCCAGCTTCGCTATGATCAGCGCGATATCCATATGGCGGAACACCAGAAGCTGCTGCAACTGCTATGGCGCATCTCCGCCCGCCTCCACTATCACGAAATGGAAGCCGCCCGCGAGATGGCGGCCCTGCTGCCTCAATGCCTGCTGGAACATATGGTGAAAATAGATCTTCCCTTGCAGCAGACGATGGCTTACGCCAGTTCGCTTTGATGTCTGGAAGGGCTTTCTGCACAGCGCCAGACTGACGAAGATGACGGCCGTGATTTTCTTGACATGCATCAGGAGAACGGTTCCTTAGCAACTGATACTGACAACTCCCCTTCCCTTTCAAGGAGTTGAAAATGACTGTATTGCTACCGCAAGCCGAAAAATCGCCGCATTGGCAGGATTGGATCACCCTGCTGGCAGGCGTCATCCTGGTGGCCGCCACCTTCGTCCTGGAGATGGAGAGCGCTGCCGTTTCCCTGAACTGCTACCTGGTAGGCGGTGGGCTGGTGGCCGCAGCGCTGGCGGCCCTGTTCATGCCGGCGATCTGGGAAGAAGTCATCGTTCTGTTGCTGGGCCTGTGGTTGCTGGCTTCGCCTTGGGTGCTGGATTTCTCGATGATGCACAACATCACCAGCCTGACCATCGGCGTTGCGGTCATCACCCTGATCTGCGCTTCCTGGGTCATTCAGGAAGAAAACCGCTTTGCATCCTGACGGGAGAATCACGATGAATGTTGCAGATAGCCAGCTAGCGGTGGCCACCTACAGTACGCATGTCCAGGCTGAATCGGCCATCAAGGAGTTGCAAAGGCTGGGCTTCGATATGAAGAAGATCTCCATTGTCGGTCGCGACTACCGTCTGGAGGAACACGTGGTGGGCTTCCTCAACGCCGGCACCCGCGCCAAGATCTACGGCAAGCTCGGTGCATTCTGGGGTGGGCTGCTGGGCGTCCTGTTCGGTTCGGCGCTGTTCTCCTTTCCGGCGCTGGGGCCGGTGGTGGCGCTCGGGCCCATTGCTGCGCTGATCTTCAGCGGCCTGGAAGGCGCTGTGGTGGTGGGCGGCGTGAGCGCCTTGGCGGGCGCGCTGACCGCTATCGGGATTCCCAAGGACTCGGTGTTGCGTTATCAGAACTGCCTTCAGGCGGGAGAGTTCCTGCTGGTGGTCCACGGTGACGAGAAGGAGGTGGTGCGCGCCAAGACGCTGCTTGCGGCATCCGGCCATCTCTCGTTCGAACACCATATCGTGCCTGGGGCCAGCAAGATCGCAGTGACGACACAGTACAGCTAGGCAGTTGGTGTTGAGCTTGCAAAGAAAGAGCCGCGGAGTCCATGCCGCGGCTCTTCTTTTTTCTTGCTTGCTTCTACTCTCACTGTCTCCTTCCGTCATGACTCCTCAGTGTCCTCACTTACCTCACTGTCCTCACTGTCCTCACTGTCCTCACTGTCCTCACTGTCCCTGGCGCCTACCCGACGATGATTTCATCGATGACCTGCTCCACTCCCGGCGTGTGCAGCGCTGCCTTGCAGGCCTCGTGACGCTCGGCGAGCGAACCGACCTTTCCGCTCAGGGTCACGGTCTTGTTATCCACTTGCACGCGCAGTGACTTGGTCTGGAGATGTGCGCGCCGCTGCAACGCCGCCTCGATGCCTGTCTTGATATCCTTCGGCGCCGCCTTGGCCTCCACCTTCAGCTGATTGCTGATGCCGATCAGGCCGAAGAGATTTCTCAGGGATTGTTCGGCCGCCAGGCGCTGGTAAGCGAATTCGACTTCACCGGACAAGGTGATCCAGCCATCCTCCACCTTGATCTGGATGCCCTCCTTGGGCAGGACCGTATTCCATTCCAGCGCATTCCTGGCCGAGGCTGCGATCTCGCTGTCCAGCCTTTCGCTGGAACCAGGCAGGCGCACGTCGAGTTCGACTGCGATGCCGCGCACGCCGCCTATCCGTTCCACCGCCCGCTGGGCGGCATACTTCTCGGCATAGCTGGACAGGTGCCCGGCCAAGGTCACGATGCCCTCCGACACTTCCACGCCGATGCGCTTGTCGTCCACGGCGGGATCCCAGGCCAGCTCGTCCATCACTTCCTGCCGCAGTTGGTGGTCGCTCTTCATGTTGATGCTCCTCAGGGTAAGCCCGAAAAAATACCTGCGCCGAAGCTGCGCGCAGATCGTTAGCGAAATACCAGGACCGGTATCGTGGCGTTGGCCAGCACCTTTTGCGTCTGGCTGCCGAGAATGAATCGCTCAAGGCCCTTCCTTCCGTGCGAGGCCATGAAGATGGCGTCGCAGTGCTGGTGCGAGGCATGGGCCAGGATCTCTTCGTAGGGGTGGACCGCCTTCACGGTGAAGGTCTCGCAGGGCACATCGGCGGACTTGGCCAGCGCCGCCAATCGCGCCACGTTGGACTTGGCGTTTTCCAGGATCTCGTTTTCCACCTGCAGATAGTTGATGGCGGTTCCGTCGATGACGGCCCACTGGACGATATCTTCGGCCACTGACAAGCCGACAAGACTGCTCCCGCTCTCTTTCGCAAACTGGACTGCCGCCTGGACCGCCCGCTCCGATGCATCCGACCCATCCGTCGGGACAAGGATTTTCTTGAAAATGCTCATGGCCTGATCTCCTAAGGGAAACAATGTCTTCATCCTATGCTTCGGTTACCTGGGAGAACTGATGTGGATCAAAACAGGATCGGGGCCCAGCGCCAACACTAGAAAAAAACATCCGGCAAAGGCAATGGCAGATCACCAGTGCAGGGAGTCCCGGACTGCCGCCATCCGGCCATGGATCAACTGACGCAGACCGGGCGCTAACCGGCCAGAAGGACAAGCATGTCGTTTCACCTTGATGTCATCCTCACCATGGCGGCTTCGGTAGTAGCCGCCATGGTGACAGCACCAGCGCGCGCAGAGGTGAGCGAGCTCGAGCTGGCCACCCTCTATGCGGCCGCAGTCCAGCCACGCTGGCAGCCGCCGGCGGACGCGCAGCAGCGCTACATCGACCTGACCCGGCAAATGCTGCAGCAGGCGCAGGTTACGCTGGCCGAGGCCCAATACGTGCTGGTCGTGGATCGTGCGCCTGCGGTCCAGGTATCGCTGCTGTATTGGACCGACGGTGGCGCCGACTTTCGCCTCATTGGTGCGGCGCCCGTCTCGACGGGGCGTATTGGGCAATTCGATCACTTCCTCACCCCCACCGGCGTATTCCGGCATGCCGTGGACAACCCGGACTATCGGGCGCTGGGGACGCGGAACTCCAAAGGCGTCAGGGGCTATGGGGTGCGTGGCATGCGGGTCTTCGATCTTGGCTGGCAGACCGCCCAGCGTGGATGGGGAAAAGGCGGATCGGGTACGATGCGCCTGCAGATGCATGCCACCGATCCAGACCTGCTGGAGCCGCTGCTGGGATCGGCCCAATCCAAGGGCTGTATCCGCATTCCGGCGTCGCTGAACCGGCTCCTGGATATCCATGGCGTGCTGGACGCCGATTACCTGGCGGCCCGGGCCGCTGGGGAGCGGATCATGGGGAGCATTCCAATCGGCGATGTCGACACGCCCGGGCGTTACATCGTCGTGGTGGACTCGGAGGCGACTGATCGTCCCGACTGGGCAGTCCCTATCCGTTGAACCCGCTCGGAGACAAGGGAAGGGACCGGTTCATTCACGACTCAGCCTTTGTTCCTTTAGCCGCCGGTTTGCGACTCGTGCTTTCGCTGGGCAGCGTAGTGGCGGCGAGAATCTGCGGCACGACCTGCTGGATGCCATTGCTCCAGGCGTCGCTGATCTGCTTTCCACTTTCGAACATCTTCCCGAGCATGCCCGGCAGCTCGTGCATGCTTTTGTCTAACAGATGCGTGAGATCGCCGTTGCTGGCGGCGCGGTGCGAGGCTACGCCCTGCAGACAGCTGGTACATTGCTTGTTGACCTCGATGGCGTGCCGTTGCACGGAATGGTTCAGCTTGATCGTGGCATTGCCCAGCAGCTCTCCAAGCTGTTGGGTAAATTTCGCGCCTTCCTGCATGTCTGCCCGCCACCGTTCGGCGACCAGCGAAGCGGCCTCGACGGGTGTCCTTGCATCCACGCATTGCTTGACCAGCAGAATCGCATTCCCCATTTCGCGCCGCACGAAGTTGCTGTCCAGGTCGTAGACCTTGCTCATGCATTCCATTGCCGCCGCGCCAAATTCGACGCCCAGTTCGATTTGCTGACTGGCGCAGAGCACCCAGAGATCGGCGTATTTATCCATGGTAGGTTGAGACATGACTGCTCCTTTCAAAAATGCATCATCAATTGACCAGGTCGAACCGGCTGTTGCCGGGGCCCAGTCATGGTTTTCATTGCCCGTGCTCGCTGTCCTTGGTGATGAAGCGCGCGATCGCATCGGCCAGGAGCATGTCCATGCTGTTCATGTGATGCACCAGCATCATGGGCATGCTCGCACGGATCATCTCTGCAAAGGACATGTCGCCTTCGTCGATGTAGGGTCTGGCCTTGTGGAGGATGCCCAGCAGGCCGGCATGGTCCCGCAGGTGATTCTGCAGGTCCGGATAATCGATCTGCTCCATGATGCTCTCCTCGGCGCGGAAATCGGCTTCGATCCGGCCCAGCAGGCCTGCATAGACCGGCGCAAATTCGGCTGGCGGGACCACGGCCAGGCGAGCGAATTCTTCCAGGATGAGCTGATGCTCTCGCACCATCTCTTCAATCTCGGCAAAGATCCGTTCCTGGGTCGACGTACTCATGGAAGCCCTCCTGGCTACTCAGGTGCTGACCACTTCTGCACCGTATATAAAGGATTCTACGAAGGGCCCCGCTGGCAAAACTGATGCAGGTCAAATTCAGGGCCGTCGATCCAGAGGGTGAGCACTGCGCACTTTGACCTAAATCAGTGGCGCGATACCGTGCATGGCGCAAAGTGTCCATGCCATGACGCGACTCCCCGGCGCGCATGGCCAGACAAGGAGCTTTCATGCGACACCTTTCGACACAACAGCTGGTACGGCTGCGCTCTCTGCTGGATACGGCAGAGTCCGCGCTACGCCAGCGCATCCAGGCCCAGGACCTCGCCGGCGACGATGGCGAGGATACGGTTGGCGTGCGGCACTTCATGTCCGATCAGGATCTGCACGAATTGCTGGATATCACCAATGCCCGTGCGCGCATGCAGGACAACAGCTATGGCGTCTGCGTGGACTGCGGCATCGACATCGATGTCGAGCGCCTGCTGGCCTATCCGACCGCCAAACGTTGCCTGGACTGCCAGCGGCTGCGCGAGCAGCGGCGGGCGCACCTGCTCTCATGAACGGGCCGGAAAACCGGGAACCCCTGGCGGTGGCCGGATTGCAGGAGGCGGCCATCCCGGTCGCGCCGACCGTCCGGCTGGACAGGCAGATCCACGCCGCACTGGCGCGCGCCAGCGGCTCGCTCTCGCTGGTCTCGGGCTTGCTCGCCGTCACTGACTGGGCCGCGCACCTGGCGGTCTCTCCGGGCAAACGTCTGGAATTGCTCTGCCTGGCGCTGCAGCAGGCCAACCACCTGCTGCATTACATCAGCCGGTCGAGCTCGTCTGATCCGGACAGCCCTTCGATGCTGCCGGTCGCCGATCGCCGCTTCAGCAACCCGGACTGGCAGCGATGGCCTTTCAACCTGTGGCACCAGAGCTTCCTGCTGGCCGAGCAATGGTGGGCGGCGGCGACCCGCGATGTATGGGGCGTGGAAAAGCACCATGCCGATCTGGTCGCGTTCGCTGCGCGCCAGTGCCTGGATGTCTTTTCGCCCAGCAACCAGCTGTTGACCAATCCAGAGGTGCTGCGGATCACGATGGAACAACGCGGCGCCAACCTGCTGATGGGCATGCAGAATTGCATGAACGACATGATCGGCCTCTTGCTGGAGAAGCCCGCCAGCACGGCCCGCACCTTCATGCCTGGCAGGGACGTGGCGGTCTCGCCCGGCAAGGTGGTGTTGAGAAACCGCATCATGGAACTGATCCGCTATGCGCCCGCTACCGAGACGGTCTGTCCGGAACCCCTGCTGCTCATCCCCGCCTGGATCATGAAGTACTACATCCTGGACCTCTCCCCCGCCAACTCGCTGATCCGCTATCTGGTCGAGAAAGGCCATACGGTATTCTGCGTGTCGTGGAAAAATCCCGCCCCTGCTGACCGCGACCTCAGCATGGACGACTATCTCGACAGCGGCTTTCATGCCGCGCTGGATGCGGTGAACAGCGCCTGTCCCGACCGCAAGGTGCATGGGGTGGGCTATTGCCTGGGCGGCACCCTGCTCTCCATTGCCGCAGCCGCCATGGCGCGCGATGGGGACCAGCGGCTGGCGTCGTTGACCTTGCTGGCCGCCCAGACCGACTTCACTGAACCGGGAGAGCTGGGTCTGTTCATCGATGAAAGCCAGATCAGCCTGCTGGAAGCCCAGATGCAACAGGCCGGCACCCTGAGCCAGAGCCAGATGGCGGCCGCCTTCCAGATGTTGCGCTCGTACGACCTGCTGTGGTCGCGTGTGATACGGCAGTACCTGATGGGCGTTCCGGCGCACAACAGCGACCTCATGGAGTGGAACGCAGACGCCACGCGCATGCCAGCCCTCATGCATTCGCAATACCTGCGCCGCCTGTTTCTGGACGACGATCTCAGCGAAGGCCGCTATGAGGTCGATGGCAAGCCGGTGCTGCTTGCCGATGTCAACCTGCCGGTCTTCCTCGTCGGCACCGTCCGGGACCATGTTGCGCCCTGGCGTTCGGTCTACAAGCTGCACTCCCTGTGCCCGGCGGAAATCACCTTCGTGCTGGCCAGCGGTGGCCACAATGCGGGCATCGTCAGTCCTCCCGGTCATCCGCGCAGTCAATTCCAGATCAGTACGCGCGCCGCGGGCGCATCGTACAGGTCCGCCGATGAGTGGATGGCGGGCACCTCCGTGACCACGGGATCGTGGTGGCCGGCCTGGGCCGACTGGCTGGCGCAACGTTCGGGAACGCCCGTGCCTGCGGCAGGCATGGGCTATGACAAGGCGCACTCCCTGGCCGATGCGCCCGGCAATTACATCATGGAGCAATGAGATGAGCTGTTCGCTGGAGGGAAAACGTGGCTTGATCGTGGGCATTGCGGACAAGCACAGCATTGCATGGGGCTGTGCGCGCGCTTTGCGGGCGGCCGGCGCCGATCTGGCCGTGACCTGGCTCAACGAGTCGGCGCGGCGGTATGTCGAACCGCTGGCCGATCAGGTGCAGGCCAGCATCATGTGCGGATTGGATGTCACGCATCCGGGCGAGATGGAACAGGTCTTCGATCTCATCCGGACGCACTGGGGCAGCCTCGACTTCGTACTCCATTCGATTGCCTTTGCACCGGCGCCTGACCTGCATGGCCGCGTCACGAACTGCTCCTCGCAAGGTTTTTCCCTTGCCATGGACGTCTCATGCCATTCCTTCATCAGGATGGCCCGCCTCGCCGAGCCCCTGATGAAGAATGGCGGCAGCCTGCTCACCATGAGTTATATCGGCGCCGAAGAAGTCGTCGTCAACTACGGCGTGATGGGACCCGTCAAGGCCGCGCTCGAATCCGCCGTACGCTACCTGGCCATGGAGCTGGGACCGGCGGGCATCCGGGTCAATGCCGTTTCGCCCGGCCCACTGGCGACCCGCGCCGCCTCCGGCCTGAATTGCTTCGAGCAGTTCCTCACCGATGCCGCCAGACGCTCTCCCTTACGTCGCCTGGCCAACATCGACGATGTCGGCGACATGTGCAGCTTTCTGGTCAGCGATGCGGCCAGCGTCATCACCGGCAATACCCTCTACGTGGACGCTGGCTACCATATCGTTGCTTAGGCGGGCGCCGCGCTGGCGACCTTTTTTTGCTGAGACCCACGCAAGGAGCTCAAGATGGCCGATTCTCTTCCCGCCCCTGTTGTCGCTGACAAGGATGCCCACGCTTCCGACGACGTGCTCGGCCTGATCCGCAACCGCATCTTCTCCGAGATTGCCGTGGGTGATTCGGCCACGATCACCCGCACCCTGACCCTGGCTGATATCCAGCTCTTCGCCGTCATCTCGGGCGACGCCAACCCGCAGCACCTCGACCTGGCCTTTGCCAAGGAAACGCGCTTCCATGGCCTGATTGCCCACGGCATGTTCGGTGGCGCGCTGATCTCGGCGGTGCTGGGCACCCGCCTGCCAGGGCCCGGGACGATCTATCTTGGGCAGACCTTGCGCTTTGTCGCACCCGTTCGTATCGGCGACACCTTACGCACCACGGTCACCGTGAAGGAACGCGACGAAGCCAGGAAATTGCTGACGCTGGCATGCGCCTGCATCAACCAGGACGGGGTGACGGTGATCGAGGGAGAAGCCAAGGTCCTTGCGCCCACCGAACCTATCCTCCGCAGGCGCACCAGCCTGCCGGAGGTGAGCATGAAGATGGGCGATGCGGACCTCCAGCTCTTGCTGGAGCACGCCAGGAAGCCGGGGCCGGCCCCGGTGGCGGTCGTGCATCCCTGCGATGAGCTCAGTCTGGCTGCGGTGCTCGACGCCCATGCCGCCGGGCTCATCTCGCCCATCCTGGTAGCGCCGCGAAGCCGGCTGCTGGCGCTGGCCGAGTCTCACAAGCTCGACATTTCCGCTTTTCCTCTGGAAGACGTGCCGCATAGTCACGCTGCGGCAGCGCGGGCCATCGAACTGGTGATGCATGGCAAGGTCGAGATGCTGATGAAGGGAAGCCTGCACACGGAGGAATTCATGGGCGCCGTGGTCGCCTGTCCGGGGCTGCATACCAAGCGGCGGATGAGCCATTGCTATCTGATGCAGACGCCCTCCTATCCCCGCCCCTTCATCATCACTGATGCAGCGGTCAACATCGAGCCGGGCTTGGCGGAGAAGGCGGACATCATCCGCAATGCCATTGAGCTGGCGCATGTCATCGGTGTGAAGACACCGAAAGTCGCCATCCTGGCCGCCGTCGAAACCGTCAATCCACGCATGCCGGCCACGCTGGACGCGGCGGCATTGTGCAAGATGGCCGATCGCGGTCAGATCACCGGCGCGATACTGGACGGCCCGCTGGCCTTCGACAACGCGGTCTCGCCCGTTTCCGCAAGGGTCAAGGGCATCCGCTCGGAAGTGGCCGGCCAGGCAGACATCCTGGTCGTGCCAGACCTGGAAAGCGGCAATCTGCTGGCCAAGCAGCTTGAGTACATGGGAGGCGCCATCAGCGCCGGGCTGGTGCTCGGCGCAAGGATTCCGCTGATCCTGACCAGCCGCGCCGATTCGCGCGAGACCCGGCTGGCCTCCTGCGCCGTGGCGCGCATGCTTGCGCAACATTATCGTAGTGCGCCGCCTTGATCGACTGGTCAGTCGACTGGAAAGCTGCTACGACGATTGCTCCAGTTGCCAGTTGCTGCAGTTGATCCTGAACGGCAATCGTCAGTCCTGGACGACATACTGAACAACGAAGTAGAAGACGACATAGACGATCAGTAGCGCCATGGCAGTCAAGCCCGCAATGAGAGGAATGCGCATTTCCCTGTCCTGAGATAGAGAGATGGAGAACGCAAGGCCGGTGGCGTTTGACGCCAGGTCGGCCTGCGGATGTCTGCTCATCCTGCGCCTGCCCGGAAATGGATTGCTGACCAAGATCAATAAAAATGGCGGGACTATCTGCGCTTGCCTTTTTTCTTCGGACTGAACGCGGGTGCCCATCAACATGACCACGCGAAGAAGAAAAGATACCCAGCCTCATGCGTCAGTCGTCGCCTTCATGCTCCCGGATCATGTCGTAGAGCGCCTGTGCCGCCGGTGACAGATGCGCGGCCTTGCGCGTGATGAGGACAAGACTGCGAGAAACCACCGGGTCCACCAGTTCTATCACCCGCACCGTGGGATAAGCGCCTTCCTGTATGGCCAGCTTGGGCACGACAGCCACGCCCACACCTTGGGCCACCAGTCCCACCGCCGTCGAACTGCGCTGTACTTCGTAGAAGGAGCGCAATGCAAAGCCATTGGCTTTGAGCGTCGGATCAAGCAAGGCCCGATTGCTGCTCACCTCGCCGGCAAAGATCAGTGGGTAGGACTGCAATTGACGCCAGGCGATGCGGCGCCGTCTGGCCAGGGGATGGTCTTTGGGGCAAATGAGCACATACCTGTCTTCGGTGAGCGCAACGCTGATGAGCTCGGGATGATGCTCTCCCGCAATATGGATGCCGAATTCCACCTCTCGGCGCAGCACCGCCTCCGCCACGGCCGATGAGGCGTGATCGAGGATCTTGATGCGGTTGTGCGGATAGCGCGCAGAGTAAGCCTGCAGGATGCGCGGCAGGTATTGCACGCCTACGGTGGGTACGCAGGCAATCGAGACATCACCGCGTCGGGCAATACCCGTCTCCCGGATCTCGACGAGCGCCCCGGCCAGTTCGGCCAGGAGCCGTCGCGCCTGGGGGAGGAAGTCCCGCCCGATCTCCGTGAGCGCGATGGAACGTGTGGTGCGCTCTATCAGCGTTACACCCAGAAAATCCTCGAGCTTGCGCAAACGCAGCGTCACTGCCGTCTGTGTCACATGCAATGCGCCTGCGGCCCCCTGGAAGCTGCCGTGATCGGCAATCGCGACAAATGCCTGCACACCGAGGATGTCGATTTTCATAAGGAAAACTTATTAATCTTCGAAATAATTTCATTTTACCGTTTCTTCTGAAGCGCTCAAGATACCAGGCAGCCAAGAGAAAACGACCCGGCGCATGCAGACGTCGGCCCGAATCAGACAATGACCCAGGAGCAGCCATGCAAGACTCTCAAGACATCATGCAACCCCAGGTCCAGTGGGACGTCAGCCAGTATCTGCGTTTCGGCGGCGAGCGCCTGCGCCCGGCCCTGGACCTGATGTTGCATCTGCCCACGCAGACTCCCGCGCGCATCCTCGACCTGGGATGCGGCGCCGGCAACCTCAGCGCCATCCTGCAGCAGCGCTGGCCAACGGCCGAGGTGCTCGGTGTCGATGGCTCCGAAGACATGCTGGCCAAGGCGCGCATGAACGTGCCGCAGGGCCGCTTCATCGCCGCCGACCTGAATCATTGGACGCCCGCGCACAAGCTGGATCTGATCTATACCAATGCCACCTTGCAGTGGCTGCCCGATCACGCGCAACTGTTCCCACGGCTGCTGTCCTTTTTGAATCCTGGCGGTTGCCTGGCGGTGCAGATGCCGGTCATGCATGACGCGCCCTTGCGACGGGCGCAGGTGGAGCTGGCGCGATCGCCCGCCTATGCCGACGTGCTGGGCGAGGTGTCGGAACGGCGCAATGTCCTGGAGATGGGCGGCTATTACGACCTGCTGCGACCGCGGGTGGCTAGCCTGGACATCTGGCAGACCACCTACCTGCACATCCTCACGGGTGCCGACCCGGTACTGGAATGGGCCAGCGGCAGCAGCCTGCGCCCCTATCTTGAGAAACTGGCGGGAGAGCAGCTGCAGGCCTTCCGCGCCGATTATGCGCGCCGGATGCAATTGGCTTACCCGCCCAGCGCCGATGGCAGCACGCTGCTGCCGTTTCAGCGCATGTTCATCGTGGCGAGCTTGCCGGGGTGATGGGATGTCCTTGGAGATTGAACGAATGCGCCGTCCTATCAATGCCTTCGCCGTCAGGCGCGCTTACGCTCTGCACTTGCGTAAAGTGCGTAGAGACCGGGGGGCTGTCCGACCTGCCTTGTGAAGGCGACGCTGAAGGCGCTGGTCGATCCATAGCCGGTGCGTTCGGCAATCTCTGACACCGACAATTCGCCACGGCGCAGGAGTTCCCTGGCGATTTCCATCCGCCACGCAAGGAGGTACGCCATCGGAGCGACCCCCAGCGTTCGCGTGAATCGCTCAAAGAAACTTGAACGCGATAGTGCAGCGATCCTGGCGAGCTGGGCAACCGACCAACGCTGCTCAATGCGCGCGTGCATGTGCTTCAACGCGACTGCCAAACGCTCATCACCCAGTCCACGGAGCAAGCCTGGCGGGGCGCTTGTCGATGTGCTTGAACGCATGGCCTCTACAAGCAGCATTTCGGCCAGCCGGGAGAGCATGAACTCGCTGCCGGGTTTCCCGCCCGAGGCTTCTTCGCCCACCATCTGCACCAGCTGCGACAGCCGCGTCGAACCCTGGACATGCACGACTTTCGGCAGCAACGACACCAACAAGCTCGGATCGGCGCAGCCGAATTCGAACGACCCACCCAATGAACGCATGTCGGGCTGTCCAGTCTGCTCGCCATAGCGTAATTCCAGGCCCTCCGGCACCTTGTTGGGATCCAGGTGGACTGGGGGCGCGGGAACGAAGCTGGATATCGTGAAGCCGGGTGTCGTGGGCAGCAATACGAAATCGCCAGCGCTGAGCGTTGTCGGCTCCTGTTCATCGACGGCCAGCCGACAACTGCCTTCCAGCATGATGCAGAAGCTAGGCTTGCCGAACTCAGAGTAACGCACCGCCCAATTGCCTTTGCCGCTGATCAGATTGGCGAACACTGCCTGCGGGCGGAGCAAGCGGACAACTTCTGAGAGAGGATCACTCATATCGGACGATCTCTAAAATGATACGGACTATTTTATATCGATAGTCCAGGAAGAATTCCCTATCATCCTTTCCGAATCAACCTATCTCGGAGCAAAACATGAATACTGTATTGATCACTGGCTGTTCATCCGGCTATGGTCTGGAAACTGCACGTCACTTCCTGGCAAACGGCTGGAAGGTCATCGCTACCATGCGGTCGCCTCGCTTTGACCTCCTTTCACCCTCCGACAACCTGTGCATCCTGCCGCTGGACGTGAGCCAGCCCGACAGCATCAAGCAAGCCTTGGAGGCCGCTGGCCCCATCGACGTGCTGGTCAACAATGCCGGCATCGGCCTGTTCGGTGCATTCGAAGCCACTCCCATGTCCACGGTGCGGGAGATCTTCGAGACCAATACGTTCGGGGTCATGGCGATGTGCCAGGCAGTGATTCCACAGTTTCGCGAGCGAGGCGACGGCGTAATCATCAACGTCACATCTAGCGCGACGCTGGCCGCTTTTCCGCTGGTAGCTGCCTACACAGCCAGCAAGACCGCTATTGAAGGCTTCACGGCGTCGCTGGCGCATGAACTGAAGGCTGTGGGGGTGCGGGTGAAGCTGGTCGAGCCCGGCTATGGGCCTTCCACGAGTTTTGCCACCAACGGGCAGCAGCGCATGCAGGGCCTCATCACGGAACCCTACGAGTCCTTTGCCCATGAAGTGTTCGCAGGTTTCGGGCAGCTCACCGTCGTGACCGCCGCGACGGATGTCGCCCAATGCATCTGGGACGCCGCCAAGGACACCTCCGACCGGCTGCATTTCCCGGCGGGCCCCGACGCCGTTGCACTGGCGCAGCTTGCCTGAGGGCGACCGCCTCCGTGACGCGCCTACCGCCCTATCGCGGCGGGCGCGGTGGACGTGGCCCACGGCCCAGCACGGTCTCCAGACTGGCCGCCACCTGCAGCAGGCGGCGGTCGCTACCCTCCGGACCATCCAGCTCCAGCCCGACCGGCAAGCCATATTCCGACAAGCCCACCGGAATGCTGATGCTGGGCAGCCCGGCAATGCTGGCGCCATCGGCATTGCGGGCGAAGGCCGGGAAAGTCGGCACGCGTTCGCCACGCAGCGCCACGGTGTCGTCCTCCCCGAGCGGGCGCGCAGTCAGGGCGGTGGTCGGAAAGATCAGTGCATCTACACCCTGGCTGCGGAAGCAGTCGCGATACAGGGCCTGCATCGTCCGGCGCTGTTCCAGCGCCAGGCGATAAGCGTGCTCCGGTACCGGTTGATCCAGCGTGGCCTGGATGATCCGCGCCACATCGGGGCTGCCGACCTCGGCCAGCACGCGCTTGATGACGTCCCGTGCGTCGCTGGCCTGCAGGTAGGCCGGCAGATCGATCAGGAATTCATGCAGCACGATGGCAAATCCGGCCGCATGGCTCAGCGGCGCCAAGGTCGGCAAGTCCACGTCGACCAGCTCGACACCGGCCTCGCGCAGCTGCATCAGCGCTGCATTGGCATTGGCCTCGACCTCTTCTTCCAGCCCTTGCCAGGACGGATTGCGCAATACGCCCAGCCGCAACTGGCTGGGCGGTAGCGCCAGCAAGGGCGCGCTGTCGCGACTGCCGGCCATGATCTGGTCCAGCAGGGCCACATCAGCCACGCTGCGCGCCATCGGTCCTGGCGTGTCGCGGGTATGGGAAATCGGCACGACACCGTGCTGGGAATAGCGCCGGCTGGTCGGGCGCAATCCCACCACGCCGCACAGCGCCGCCGGAATGCGCACCGAACCGCCCGTATCGGTGCCGACCGCCGCCGGGGCCAGCCGGGCCGCCAGCAGCGCGCCGCAGCCGCCGCTGCTGCCGCCGGCAATGAGTTCGGCATCGTAGGGATTGCGACAGGGACCGAACACGCCATTGTTGTTGGTGATGCCAAAGGCCAGTTCATGCATGTTGGCCTTGCCGGCATGCAGGGCGCCAGCGCCGAAGAGATATTCGACTACGGTGGCGTGGCGTTGCGGCACATTGTTGCGCAGCGCCGCCGTGCCCGCAGTGGAGGCAATGCCGGCGACATCGATGTTGTCCTTGATGGCAATGGGAATACCGCTCAAGGGGCCATGGCCGCCCTGTTCGTCCAGCATCCGGGCCTGGCTGCGCAGTTGCTCGGGATCGCGCTGAAGATAGCAATTCAGGTCCCACTGGGCCTCGGTCTCGGCGATCAGTGCATCGACATACTCAAGACAGGAGAAGCGCCGGTCCGACAGGCCTTGCCGGACCTCGATCAGGGTCATGTCTACCAGATCCATATTCATCCATTGAAAGTTGACGCAGCTGCGCCGCGAGCCTGCGTTTGCGATGGAGAATAAGTCAGTCCGGAAGATGCGAGTATCCACAAGAATGAGGATGGTGCGCGAGCCAGCCCCGTGGCTATCCCGGATTGCGGACAAGACCTGCCCCAACCCACGCATCTGTCGCAAATAAGGCTGACAAAATGCTGACAACAGCGCAGCCATCTGCGCCAGCATTGCGTAGCAGAAACAAAGTGAGTAGCATGCAAAACAAAGGGGGCGTCGCTGTCAGCAGTGTTGGCTAAGGCTGACCGGTCGATGCAGAAGAACCATTAAAACGATATAAATAATTTGCAGGTCGAATAGGCCCGCATTGCAGGAAGCCCTGCACAGCTCCGCGATGACATCGACAGAAAGTTGCACGCGGCACATCCCTCCTCGATGACGCGTAGCTCAAATACGTGGAGTGCATCTTGCTTTTGTGATAACGAACCATTCGCCAGACATCGTTTTGTCTCGGTCAGCATGCCTATACGTCATCTATTGCCGAAGGGCAAGCTGCTGGCGTTGCGTCACAGCGTGTGCGCGGATGTTTCTGGTACGCCCCTGAGCAGTCAAGGCAGGACCTGCGAGTTTTGAGGAGGATGCGACGCGTGTACATTTCAGACGAGAAGTTGAAGCTGCTGGAGCAGATCATGTGGGGGCTCAATACCTGCAACTCCAGCGTCGAGGTGCGGGATTTCGTTTCCACGCGGCTGCTGAAATTGCTGGATGCCGATTATTTCGCCTCCTATACCTGGGATGACGACAACCATCGTTTCGGCAACACCGTCTCGGTCAACATGGACCCGGCCAACCTGGCCAATTACGAACGTTACTATCAGTATTGCGATCCCATCACCTTCGAGCTGCAACGCCTGAGCGTGCCCACGCTGGTCACCCAGGTGATGCCCATGGAGCAACTGCGGCGCACCGAGTTCTTCAATGATTTCCTGGCGCGCGATGGCTTGTGCTTTGGCGTGAACATGTTCGCCTACGATGGCGACCGCAACATCGGTGACATCCGCATCTGGCGCAGCGCCCGCCGGGAAAACTTCGACCGCGACGCGCTAAAGCTGCTGGCCCTGATCCGGCCCGCCTTCACGCTGGCGCTGCAGCGTGCGCGTGCTCATTGCTCGGCTGCGGCGGCAAGCCCGGATGCGGGCGCGTTGCTGACGCCCACGCCCTTGTCCGAACGTGAAAGCCATCTGGCGCAATGCATCTGCCGTGGCTTGTCCGACAAGGAGATCGCGCGCGAGCTGCATATCGAATTCTCTACCGTGCGTACCCACATCACCAGGATCTTCAAGAAGCTCAATGTCGGCAATCGCACCCAGCTGGTGAAGCGGCTGATCGATGGTGGCCACTCCAGCTTCTTTTGAGAGGCGAAGGAAGAGCTCGGCCTGCCCAACTCTTTCAAAACGAATAGCTGACATTGAGCACCCAGCGATTGGCCGCATCCACCGTCAAGGGCTCCGAGGACCGGACCTTGTTGAAGGACAACTGGTAATTCCAGAACCCGACATAGGCGCCCATCCCTAGGCGGGCGTCATAGCGGTTGGAAAAGTGTGTACGCTCCACCGACATGGCTTCCAGCCAGCCAAGGTGCAGCATCAGGTACCACGACGAAGAGAGGGAATACGCGGTATTGAAATCGATATAGGTGGTCTGTTTCTTTTCGCCCAGATAGCGCGGGGAGTAATACAGACGCAAGGAATAGCTTTGCCTGATGACGCCCGCATAGATTTCGGTGAACGCCAGCGAAGGAGCATCGACCAGGCTCGTGACGTGCGCGCCCAGATCAAGGCTGGTGGCCGCATCCAGGCGCTTGCTCACGCCGCCGAAGAGCACCGCCTGGGCGACGCCCGCGCCCTTGGCATTGCGGGCGCTGGAGCCCGATGCGCCGGCATACCAGCCATCGCGAAAATCGTAGTTGAGCGTGCCCTGAAAGACGGGCTGCCCGGCGGAGAGCGAAATCCCGCGATACCAATAGTCCGATGACCAGCCCACGCTCTTGCTCATTTGCGCAGAGGCGTCCAGGCTGCCCATTATCAGGACAAGGGCGAGGCCACCGAGCCTAGGCAACGACATAGGCCCCCGACCGCTGACCGCCGACCGCCCCTATTGGCATTCGCAGATACATTTCTCCACCAGCTTCCGGAATGTGACACAGACGTCGATATTACCGCTTCCCGCTCCCGAGATATAAGCGCTTCTGGTCACCACCGATTTCCTGATCTGTTCCGCATTGTTCCCGGGCCGCAGTTGCACCAGCAAGGCGGCCAGGCCCGACACATGGGCTGCCGAGAAGGAGCTGCCGGAGACCAGGCTCCAGGCGTGATGCGGCGTGGTCGTGGGGATGCCCTGGCCAGGCGCATAGAGGATGGAAGCGGGTCGCGCGGACTGGATCTTGTCGGCCACCGCCAGCACGCCCGGCATGGACGCCGGAAAACCGCCATCGGCATCATCCGCGGTGGTGGCCGCCACGATCAGCATGCCGCGCTGCTGGGCCGCTTCGATGAGGCGCTTGATCAACTGGTCGCGGGGACCGGCAAAGCTCATGTTGACGATCTTGGCGCCATTGAGGATGGCGAAGTTGAGCGCCTGTCCGATGGTAAAGCTGTTGCACAGGCTCTTGCCGCCCTCTTGCCAGCAGGCCCGCAGCGCCATGATCTTGGCGTCTGGCGCAATGCCTGTGATGCCGAGCTTGTTGTCGCGCAGGGCGACGATGATGCCCGCCACCGCAGTGCCGTGCGACTCGGCCGCGTAAGCCTGTTGGGTCACGAAGTTTTCCCGCGCCGTGACCTGGCCCAGCAGATCGGGATGATCCTCCTCGACACCGCTATCGATGACGGCAATGCGTACGCCCTTGCCGGTAGCGACCGTATGGAGACGGTCCAGATGCCAGAACGTGGCGCTTGGCTGTATCGGATAGAGCGGGTCCGCCTCACCCAGCGTGACAAAGGACTGGATTTCCTGCGCCCATTCGACGCGGCTGTCGGCCGACACGAGCTTGACCGTGTCTTCCAGGTCCCGGTCGGGCGGGACGGTCATCACAAAGCAATCCACCCCCAGCGTGGGCATGGGCCATCGCGATACCAGCGTCAGCCGGTACTGGTCGGCGACCTCCTGCGCAATCGTGAGCCGGGAGTGGCCGGCGTTATCGTTGCGGTAGCCGCCGCCATAGCTGGCGTCCGGCCGGAAATGCGCAGCCGGCAGATGCAGCATCACCAGGATCTGCCGGGCCTCGGCGCTGCTGTCTGGCCTGCCTTGCCCTTGCGCCTGGACGGCGACCGTGCAGAGCATGCCGATCCACAGCGCCAGCATCCATCGCCATCGCGGTTGCCCTCCCCATGTCAATTGCAGCGTCAATCTCACTTCTCCTGCCCCAGGCTCTGCACCAGCGACACCTCCGGCGCCAGCCTGAAATGCCGCAGCGCGCCGGCCTCCTCGCTGGCCGGCACTTCGACCACGTAGGCGAAGGTCACCGTTGGTCCGGCCACGATGTTGGCGTTGGTGGCGCGCAGGATCTCTTGCATCCTCTGCACCGTCGTGTCGGGCTTGAACACCAGGGCGATCTTCAGCTTGCCGATGTCGGCATTGCCCAGCGCCACGTATTGCTTGACCTCCGATTGCATGAACACACCCATGCCCAGCGCCACGATCAGCGCCGCCTGGATGGCGAAGGCCACCGGCACCCAGGGCTTGCCGCCATACAAGGCGAGGATTCTGCTGAAGACCGAAGCGCCCTTCTTGGGCCCGTGCTGATTGCCAACCGGGCTGGCCTGGGTGGCCTTGCTGGGGGCGATGCGCTCGCGCATCCTGGCCAGGCTGGCCTCGACGTCGGGCACGGGAAGCTGCTCCAGGTAGATCGCGGCGCGCTCCCGGCTGGCCCACTCGTAGGCTGCGTGGCATGAGGGGCAGGACTGCAGGTGCGCGCGCACGGCCTGCTGCATCGCTTCGTCCAGGGTGCCATTGACGAACCACGGCAACAGCCGCTGGATCTCGTCGTGGGAATGGATTTCAATCTCTGTCATGACATCTCCCTATGCGTACGCCGACAGGAAGACCTTGAGCTTCTGCCGCGCATAGAACATTCTGGTTTTTACGGTATTGATCGAACAGCCCATGGTGTCGGCGATCTCCTCGTAGCTCATGCCGTGAAAATAGGTCAAGGTCATCACGGTCCTGTGTTCAAACGACAAGCGCTCCAGCGCGCCGCCGATATGACGGCGCAGCTGCGTTTCGCTCAACTGGTGCTCCGGCTCCACCAGTTCGTCGGACACCATGGTCTCCATATCCATCTCCACTGGCGTGTCCACCCTGGACAAGGCCTTCAGCCCCTGCTTGTAGGCGATGGCAAAGATCCAGGTCGAGACCTTGGATTGCCCGTTATAGGTCTGGGCCTTGGTCCAGACGACGAACATGGTGTCATTGATGATTTCCTCGCTGAGGGGACCATCCCAGACCAGCCGCCTGAGGAACTGCGCCAACCGCGGAAAATAGCTCCGGTAGAGACGCTCGAACGCCCCCCGGTCCCCTTGGGCGATGCGTTCGATCAGGTCGATGTCTTCTTGCTCGATGGAATTTGCTGAAGGGCCGTGCATTTCAGTATTTCTTATGGATATGCCGTTGATGCCGACTTCGCGGCAAAAGGTTCATCTTATTTTTTTCGGGCGCTTCGAACCATTCCAGCCCCGCCCGGTATTTACGCGCCAAGAACCTTTCTTTTGAGCCCAACATGAAACTCTTCCTGGACGTCACCCGCATCACCATGATCTATCTGCACATCATTGCCATGATCGCAGCCGCAGTCTCCATTGTCATGGTGGATTTCCTGGCCTTCAACCGGCAAGGCAGCCCTGCCCTGGCGAGAATGATTGACAGGCTGGCAACGGTTGTCCTGCTGTCCCTGCTGGCATTATGGGCCACCGGCCTGACGGTCATTGGCATCGATACCGGATTCGATCCTCATCTCATCGCCCAGAACGGCAAGTTGCTGGCCAAGCTGCTGGTGGTGACGATCCTCAGCATCAATGGCGTGGGCGTGCATCTCTATGTATTGCCAAGGCTGGCCGATGGCGGCCAGCGGACTGCGCTGCTGGGCTCCCTGACCTTGTCGATCGGCGTGGTCAGTGCGGTCAGCTGGGGCTATGCGGCGTTTCTGGGCATTGCCAAGGCGCTTTCTCCCCACCTCGGCTTCGGCGGATTCATTGCGCTGTATGCGCTGGCCATCGCCTTGGCCTGGATGGTCGCGGTGCTGATCGTGCGCCCTCGCCTGCTCAGGCCGCGCGGGCTGCAGAAGGCGCAGGCGGCGATATTGTGATGATATGGTGGTGCTGATGCCGATCAATTCGAAATAAATATTCCATTTAAAAACGAAAAGGAATATAGTTTCCAAAAAAACGACCGCCCCCCTCGGCGCTATTTCCCTTGGAGACATCAATGATCGACGTGGCAATTTTCGGCGCCGGACGCATCGGCAAGATTCATGCAGCCAATATCGCGGCGCAAGCCGGTGTGAGGCTCAAGTATGTCTGTGACGTGCATGCCGAGAGCGCCGCCGAGCTGGCGCAGCGCCATGGCGCCCAGGTCGGGCGGGTCGAACAGGTGCTCGATGACAGCAGCGTGGCGGCGGTGGTCATCGCCTCCAGCACCGACACCCATGCCGACCTGATCCTGCGGGCGGCGGCCGCTGGCAAGGCCATCTTCTGCGAAAAACCGGTCGATCTCGACCTGCAGCGTGCACAAGCCTGCGCCGAGGCGGTGCGCGCCGCAGGCGTGACCTGCATGATCGGCTTCCAGCGCCGCTTCGATCCCACCTTCGAATCCCTGAGCCGCCGCCTGGAAGCGGGCGAGATCGGCGATCCCGAGATGCTGCTGGTCACCAGCCGCGATCCCGGCGCGCCGCCCCTGTCCTATATCGCCAGCTCGGGCGGCATCTTCAAGGACATGCTGATCCACGACTTCGACATCTTCCGCTGGATCCTCGCCGATGAAGCCGTGAGCGTCTTCGCCACCGGTAGCTGCCTGACCGATCCGGCCATCGCCACCGCCGGCGATGTCGATTCCACCGCCGTCACGCTGACCACCCGCAGTGGCCGCCTGTGCCAGATCAATACCAGCCGCCGCGCCGCCTATGGCTATGACCAGCGCTTCGAAGTGCTGGGCAGCAAGGGCATGCTGCAGGCCGGCAACCACCGGCCCACCGAAGTGGTGGCGGCCACGGCCAGCCAGGTCGGCAGCGACCTGCCGGAACACTTCTTCCTGGAGCGCTATCGCGCCGCCTATGCGCGCGAGATGGCCCATTTCTTCCAGGCCATGCAGAGCGGCGCACCGGTGCGCACCAGCATCGAGGACGGCGTCAAGGCGCTGCAGCTGGCCGAGGCGGCCGCCACGTCCTGGCGCGAACGACGCATCGTCAGCCTGTCGGCATGAGCGCGCCCGCCTCGCTACAGGTCGGCTTGGTCGGCCTGGGCCGCATGGGCCGGCGCCATGCCGAGAACATCGCCTTCAATACGCCGGGCGCAACGCTATGCGCCGTCTGCAGTCCACTGGCCCAGGAACGCGACTGGGCGCAGCAGCATCTGCCCAGCGCCGAGCGCTACGAGGATTACCAGGCCTTGCTGCGTCACCCTGGCCTGGACGCGGTGTTCCTGGTCACGCCGACGGCCTTGCATGGCGAACAGATCATCGCGGCGCTGCGCGCCGGCAAGCATGTCTTCTGCGAAAAGCCGCTGTCACTGGACCTGGAAGAATGCCAGCGCGTGGCTGCCGAGGCGGCGCGCCATCCGCAGCTGAAAGTGATGATAGGTTTCGTGCGCCGCTTTGACGCCAGCTATCAGGACGCCCATCGCAAGATCAGCGAGGGCTTGATCGGCGCGCCCTTCATGGTCTATTCGCAGACCGCTGATGCACTGGACCCGGACGGTTTCTTTGTCCGCTTTGCGGCCAGCAGCGGCGGGCTGTTCCTGGATTGCTCGGTGCATGACATCGACCTGGCGCGCTGGCTGCTCGGTGCGGACCAGCCGGTGCGGGTGATGGCCAGCGGCGTGCGCGCCGTCCATCATGAGCTGGAAGCCTTCCAGGATATCGACAATGGCGTGGCCATCTGCGAATTCGCACAAGGCCGCCTGGCGACCTTCTATGCCTCGCGCACCATGGCCCATGGGCATGAAACCATGACCGAGATCGTCGGCACGCGCGGCCGGCTCAGCGTGGGCGCCAATCCCTCCCTGAATCGCCTCACCATCGCCGACGCCCATGGGCTGCGCAATGAATGCACGCCCAGTTTCATCGAGCGCTTTGCCGAGGCCTTCGTGGCCGAGGTGCGGCATTTTGTCGATGCCGTGCGCTACGACACCCCGCTGGCGCTGACGCTACAGGACGCCATCGAAGCGACCCGCATTGCGGCAGCCATGCGCCAATCGCTGCTGGAACAGCAACCGGTGCAATTGTAGGCAGGCAGACACGGGGCAGACCGGCCAGCCCAGCGCTGGCCAGGTCCGCTGCGCTCAATCGCTGGCGTCGTCGTAGCCGTCGATGGGGTCGGCCTCTTCCACATCCAGTTCCATCCGATAGGCCAGCGCAATGAACAGCGCCTGCGACAGGCACATGGCATTGGTCAGCGAGCGGAATGAAAAGGCGCTGCTCTCCTTGACCTTCAGCAATACCGAGGCATGCCGCGCCAGCGGACTCAACTGGCTGTCGGTGATGACCAGGGTGCGCGCCTGGCGATGATGGGCCAGGCGCACGCAGGCCTGGGTCTCTTGCCCATAGGGTGTGAAGCTGATGGCGATGAGCACGTCGTGCTTGTCGATGCTGCGTACCTCTTCGCGGAACATGCCGCCGGCGCCCGAGATCAGGTGTACGCGCTTGTTGGTGTGCTGCAAGGCATAGGCCAGGTGGTTGGCGATGGGGAAGGAACGGCGCACCCCGATCACGTAGATGTTCTCGGCCTTGAGCAAGAGCTTGACTGCGGCCTCGAACTGCTCTTCGTCGAAACCGGCCAGCAATTCATCCAGCCCGGCCCGGCTGGACTGGATGAATTCGTGCGCCAGCGCCCCGCTGGTGACGCGCGTGGGCTTGCTCTGGATCAGGTTGCGGATGCGGCGCTGATAGTTGCGCGAGGGAATGGCCTGCGCCGTGTAGGCCTCGCGGAACACCGCCTGCATCTCGCTGAAGCCCGAGAAACCGAAATGCTTGGCAAAGCGCACGATGGCCGAAGGCTGCACCTGGCATTGCTCGGCGATGTCGCTGATGCGTTCCAGCATCAGGCTGGTCTTGTGCTGCTCCACGTAGGTGGCAATCACCTTGAGCTGGCGCGACAGGGAGTGATATTGCGCCGCCACCTGCAGCATCAGTTCATCGACAGTTGGAGTCGTTGGGGTATCCACTGCGCCTCTTTCTTATGGGAATTGATCGTCAGGGTCCAGTCAGGGACTGGACGATGGCCCGATTATAAGAGCATTGGGCGTCACCCGCGCCGTCCATTTGAAATAAAAATTCTATTTGAAAAATAAATCGAAAAAATTATTGCGCATTGATCCGTGCTGTTCTATCGTTAGTTACCGCTTCCCGTGTCGTACTTTCCGGCACCGATAAAAAAGAGAAGACGACGCTCACCAGAAAGCGGCCCACGGCAAGAACAATAACGGAGACAAACATGATGCAAAGACTTGGACGCAAGGGACTGCTGGCGGCTTTCTCGGCCATGGCCCTCCTGGCGGCTGCCACCCCCTCCCCCAGCGTGGCTGCCAACGAACGTTTCGTACTGATCAGCCACGCCCCCGATTCCGATTCCTGGTGGAACACCATCAAGAACGCCATCAAGCAGGCCGGCGAGGATTTCGATGTCAGCGTGGATTACCGCAATCCGTCCAACGGCGACCTGGCCGACATGGCGCGGCTGGTGGAACAGGCGGCGGCGCGCAACTATAACGGCGTGGTGGTCAGCATTGCCGACTTCAGCGTGCTCAAGAAACCCATCGAGATGGTGGTGGCCAAGAACATTCCCGTCATCACCATCAATTCCGGCACCCAGCAGCAGAGCGAACAGCTGGGCGCGCTGATGCACGTGGGCCAGCCCGAGTACGACGCCGGCTATGGCGCAGGCCAGAAGGCCAAGGCCGCTGGCATCAAGTCCTTCCTGTGCGTGAACCACTACGCCACCAATCCCTCTTCCTTCGAACGCTGCCGCGGCTTTGCCGAAGCCATCGGGGCAGACTACAAGAAGTCCACCCTCGATACCGGCATCGATCCCAATGCCGTGGAAAGCAAGGTCAGCGCCTACCTGCGCAACAACCCCGGCACCCAGGCCGTGCTGGCGCTGGGACCGGACTCGGCCGTGCCCAGCCTGCGCGCCCTGCAGAAGATGGGACTGAAGTCCAAGATCTGGTTTGCCACCTTCGATCTCTCCGAAGAAATCGCCAATGGCATCAAGGATGGTTCGGTGCAATTCGCCATCGACCAGCAACCCTATCTGCAAGGCTATATCCCGGTGGCCATCCTGGCCCTGTCGCGCCAGCTCAAGACCAATGACGTGGCCGTGCTGCAGGACAAGCTCAAGGGCAACGCCAAGTTCCAGGCCCGCCTGGCCGAGTATGGCCTGGCGCCGATCTATGGGCCGCGTCACATCAGTTCCGGTCCGGGCTACATCACCCGCGACAACCTGGACAAGGTCCTGAAATACGCCGGCCAGTACCGCTGATCGCCCAGGCGGCCGGCGCTGCCGGCCCCTGGCAAGCCCGCCCTGCCGCTGGGTCCTGCTGCCTGATCCTGTGACCGGCGCGCGCGGGCCGCTTCCACCCTCGAACGGAAACTGCAATGAATACAAGTGACATGGTTGCCCAGAGCAGCCTGCCCGGCCCGCACGCCGACAGCGACGAGCGCATGCGCCGGGAAAACCTCGTCTCGCGCCTGCTGGGGCGCCCCGAGTTCGCCTCCCTGGCCGGGGTCATCCTGGTGTTCCTGGTGTTTGGCCTCACCGCCGGCGACTCCGGCATGTTCAACCTGGATGGCGTGGTCAACTGGATGCAGGTGGCGGCCTACCTCGGCATCATCGCCGTGGCGGCCTGCCTGCTGATGATAGGCGGCGAATTCGACCTTTCCATCGGCTCGATGATCGGCCTGGCCGGCATGATGGTGGCCATCCCCACGGTCTATTTCGGCTGGCCCTTCTGGCTGGCGGTGCTGTTCGCCTTCGCTGCCTCCATGGGGCTGGGCTGGCTCAATGGCTACCTGGTGATGAAGACCCGCCTGCCCTCCTTCATCGTCACGCTGGCCTTCCTGTTCATCCTGCGCGGGCTCACGCTGGCGCTGTCCATCCTCTTTGCCAACCGCACCATCGTCAGCGGCGTGGGCGAGCGCGCCGCCCACGACTGGCTGGGCCAACTGCTCTTCAGCGGCAACGTCGGCGCGGGCCTGTTCAGCTGGCTGGCCCGGCATGGCTGGATCGCCACCGTGGCAGATGGCACGCCACTGGTGACCGGCATTCCCAAGGTGATCCTGTGGTGGGCCGTGGTGGCGCTGGCGGCCAGCTTCGTGCTGGCGCGCACCCGCCTGGGCAACTGGATCTTTGCCGTCGGCGGCGATGCGGTCGCGGCCAAGAACATGGGCGTGCCGGTGCGCAAGGTGAAGATCGGCCTGTTCGTCTTCACGGCCTTCTGCGCCTGCCTGTTTGCGGTGCTGCAAGTGGGCGACTTCGGGTCGGCCGCCGCCGACCGTGGCCTGCAAAAGGAATTCGAAGCCATCATCGCTGCCGTCATCGGTGGCGCGCTGCTCACCGGCGGCTACGGATCGGTCATCGGCGCCTGCTTCGGGGCGCTGATCTTTGGGGTGGTGCAGATCGGCATCACCTACACCAATCTCAGCTCGGACTGGTTCCGCGTGTTCCTGGGCGTGATGCTGCTGGTGGCGGTGCTGTTCAACAACTTTGTGCGTCGTCGCATCACGGAGGCCAAATGAGCGGCATGTTACGGTCAGATGAAATCATCCTCGAACTGGACCAGGTCAGCAAATTCTTTGGCCCGGTGATCGCCTTGCAGAACGTGAGCCTGCGCTTGCGCCGCGGCGAGGTGCATTGCCTGCTGGGCGACAATGGCGCGGGTAAGTCCACGCTCATCAAGCTGCTGGCGGGCGTGCATCAGGCTTCCAGCGGGCAATACCTGGTCGACGGCAAGCCGGTGCGCTTCGAGTCGCCCAAGGAAGCGCTGGACGTCGGCGTGGCCACCGTCTACCAGGACCTGGCGCTGGTGCCGCTGCTGTCGGTGGCGCGCAATTTCTTCCTGGGGCGCGAGCCGGTGCGCAAGCTCTTCGGCGTCACCGTCATGGACATGGAGCTGGCCGCCCGCACCGCCAAGGAAAAGCTGGCCGAGATGGGCATCATGGTGCGCGATGCGCATCATCCCATCGGCACCATGTCCGGCGGCGAGAAGCAGTGTCTGGCCATTGCCCGCGCCATCCACTTCGGCGCACGCGTGCTGATCCTGGACGAGCCCACGGCGGCGCTGGGCGTGAAGCAATCCTTCAATGTGCTCAAGCTGATCCACCGGGCGCGCGAGCGCGGCATCTCGGTCATCTTCATCACCCACAACGTGCATCACGCCTATCCCATCGGCGACACCTTCACCCTGCTCAATCGCGGCAAGTCGCTGGGCAGTTTCGCCAAGGACCGCATTTCCAAGGAAGAAGTGCTGGACATGATGGCAGGCGGCGCCGAGATGCAGACGCTGATGGGGCAACTGGAAGGCATTCAGGTTTAAGGAAAAACGCATGCAAGCTACTCACACACCCTCCACTTCCACCCCACGGCGCTTTGCCGCCGACCGCCGCCTCGACCTGATCTGCATCGGTCGCCTGGCCGTGGATCTGTACGCCCAGCAGGTGGGCGCGCCGCTGTCCGATGTCAGCAGCTTTGCCAAGTACCTGGGCGGCTCCTCGGCCAATATCGCCTTCGGCTGCGCCCGCCTGGGGCTGAAATCGGCCATGCTGGCGCGCATCGGGGACGAGGCCAATGGCCAGTTCCTCAAGGCCGAACTGGCCGCCGAAGGCTGCGACGTCAGCCATGTGACGGTGGACCCGCAACGGCTGACGGCCCTGGTCATGCTGGGCCTGAAGGACAAGGACAGCTTTCCCCTCATCTTCTACCGCGACAACTGCGCCGACATGGCGCTGGCCCCGGAAGACATCGATGAAGCCTTCATCGCCAGCAGCAAGGCCCTGCTGATCACCGGCACCCATTTTTCCACGCCGCAGGTGCATCGCAGCAGCAGCCTGGCGCTGCAATATGCGCGCCGCCACAATGTCCGCACCGTGCTCGACATCGACTACCGGCCCGTGCTGTGGGGACTGACCAGCAAGGGCGACGGTGAAACCCGTTTCATCGCCAGCGACGGCGTCACGCAACACCTGCAAGGCATCCTCCCGCAGTTCGACCTGGTGGTCGGCACCGAGGAAGAATTCATGATCGCCGGCGGCAGCACCGACATCATGGCGGCGCTGCGCGCCGTACGCGCCCTGTGCGCGGCCACGCTGGTGGTCAAGCGCGGGCCGCTGGGGTGCGTGGTGTTGCACGGCGCGATTCCGGAGCGGCTGGACGACGGCTTCCACTACCGTGGCGTGCAGGTCGAGGTGCTCAATGTGCTGGGCGCGGGCGACGCCTTCATCTCGGGCTTCCTCAAGGGCTGGCTCAATGAGGAAGACGATGAGCACTGCTGCCGCTACGCCAACGCCTGTGGCGCGCTGGTGGTCTCGCGCCACGCCTGCGCGCCGGCCATGCCTGGCCCGATCGAACTGGATTACTTCCTGCAGCACGCCCACCGCCTGCAACGGCCCGACCGCGACGCCCACCTGCAGCGCCTGCACCGGGTGGTGAGCCGGCGGCGTCATTGGGATGAGGTCAATGTCTTCGCCTTCGATCACCGCAACCAGTTCTTCGAACTGGCAGTGGAAGCCGGGGTGAGCCAGGATAAGCTGCCGGCCTTGAAGCGCCTGCTGGTCGAGGCGGTGGCGCAGACCGAGGCCAAGCTGGGCCTGCAAGGCAAGACCGGCGTGCTCATCGACGACCGCTACGGACAGGACGCCCTCAATGCCGCCACCGGGCGCGGCTGGTGGGTGGGACGGGCGGTGGAGCTGCCCTTGTCCAATCCGCTGGAATTCGACTTTGGCCGCTCCATCGGCACCCATCTGCAGACCTGGCCGCAAGAACAGGTGGTCAAGTGCCTGGTGCAATTCCACCCGGATGAACAGGTCGAAAAGCGCCTGGAGCAGGAAGCCCAGATCCGCGCGCTCTACCAGGCCGTGCAGCGCAGCGGCCACGAGCTGCTGCTGGAGATCATTCCTTCCAAGACCTTGCCGCAGGAAGAAGACACGGTGCTGCGCGCCCTCAAGCGGCTCTACAACCTGGACATCTATCCCGAATGGTGGAAGCTGGAATCGATGTCGGCCCGCCAATGGGAGGCCATCGACGCCCTCATTGCCGAACGGGACCCCTATTGCCGTGGCGTGGTCCTGCTGGGACTGGCGGCGCCGGTGAGCGAACTGGCGGCCGGCTTTGCCGCTTCGCGCCACAGCAAGACCTGTCGCGGCTTCATGGTGGGCCGCACCATCTTCCACGAATCGAGCCGAGCGTGGCTGCAAGGTCGCATCGATGACGCCACCCTGATTGCCCAGGTGCGGACGACCTTCGAGGAACTGATCGGCCTGTGGCGCGCCAGCCGCGTGACGCCCGCCAGGGAGGCAGCATGAACGCCCAAGTGAATGTCCGTCCGACGTTGCGCCTGACCATGGCCCAGGCCCTGGTGCGTTACCTGGATGCTCTGCGCATCCAGACTCCGCAAGGCGTGCTGCCGCTGTTTGGCGGCGTCTTTTCCATCTTCGGCCATGGCAACGTGGCCGGCATGGGCGAGGCGTTGTACCAGTATCGCGCCACCCTACCCACCTATCGCGCCCACAATGAACAGGCCATGGCCCATAGCGCCATCGCCTATGCCAAGGCGCATCTGCGCCAGCGCATGATGGCCGTCACCACCTCCATCGGACCGGGCGCGACCAATCTGCTCACCGCGGCTGCGCTGGCCCATGTGAACCGCTTGCCGGTGCTGCTGTTGCCGGGCGATGTGTTCGTCTCGCGCCGGCCCGACCCGGTGCTGCAACAGCTGGAAGACTTCAACGATCCGGGCCTGTCGGTCAATGACGCCTTCCGTCCGCTGTCGCGGATGTTCGACCGCATCTGCTATCCGGAGCAATTGCTGACCGCCTTGCCACGCGCCATCCAGGTGCTGACCGATCCGGCCCAGTGCGGGCCGGTGACGCTGGCGCTGCCGCAGGATGTGCAGACCATGGCCTACGACTACCCGCTGGACTTCTTCTCGCCGCGGGTGATCGTCCCCCGGGCGCAAGCGCCCGCCGCGCAGGAGCTGGAAGACGCGGTGGCCCTGCTGCGCCAGGCGCGCCAGCCGCTGCTCATTGCCGGCGGCGGTGTGCTCTACGGCAATGCCTGCGAGCACTTACGGCGCTTCGCCGAACAGCACGGTGTGCCGGTGGCCGAGACCCAGGCTGGCAAGAGCGCCCTGCCCTGGTCGCACGCCTTGCAGATGGGCGCGATCGGCGTGACCGGATCGCCAGCGGCCAATGCGCTGGCGCAAGAGGCCGATGTGGTCATCGCCGTGGGCACCCGGCTGCAGGATTTCACGACGGGTTCGCATACCCTGTTTGCCCAGGCCCGCTTGCTCAACCTCAACGTCAACGCCATGGATGCGCACAAATGGCGCGGGCTCGCCCTGCAGGCCGACGCCGGCCTGGGGCTGGAAGCCTTGTCACACGCCCTGGAGGGTTGGCGCAGCGCGCCCGAATGGCATGCGCGCGCCCACACGCTGGCGCAGGACTGGCGCGAGCGCGTAGCGCAGATCACCGGCCAGACCGATACCGGGGGACGGCTGCCCTATGACGGCGAGGTCATTGGCGCAATCCAGCGCTCGGTAGCGGATTCGCCCAGCCAGGACATCGTCGTCTGCGCCGCCGGCACTTTGCCGGCCGAACTGCACAAGCTCTGGCGGGCGGGCCGTCCAGGCGCTTACCACGTCGAATACGGCTATTCCTGCATGGGCTATGAAGTGGCCGGCGGCCTGGGGGTGAAGCTGGCGCAGCCGCAGCGGGAAGTGATCGTCATCGTCGGCGATGGCAGTTACCTGATGATGAATTCGGAGCTGGCCACCTCGGTCATGCTGGGCGCCAAGCTCATCGTGGTGGTGCTGGACAATCGCGGCTATGGCTGCATCAACCGGCTGCAACAGGCCTGCGGTGGCGCACCCTTCAACAACATGCTGGCCGATTGCCTGCAGGCCGGGCCGGGCGCGCCGGCCATCGATTTCGCGGCGCATGCGCGCTCCCTCGGGGCGCTGGGCGAGAACGTCAAGACCATCACCGAACTGGAAGCGGCCCTGCAACGGGCACGCGCCGCCGATCGCAGCTACCTGGTCTGCATCGACACCGATGCCAGCCGCACCACCGACGATGGCGGCTGCTGGTGGGAAGTGGCGGTGCCGGAGGTGTCGCCGCGCAGCCAGGTGCAACAGGCGCGCAGCCAGTACGAGCAGGCGCGCCAGGCGCAATCGGTCTGAATATCAGCAACAGCATTCGCATTCGTGCGCATCGTGCGCATCGTGCGCAGAGAGGACATCGTGGCTACACCCTTCAACGTCAAGATCGGCATCAATCCCATCTCCTGGATGAATGACGACCTGCCCTCGCTGGGCGGGGAAACGCCCCTGGAACAGGCGCTCTCGGAGGGCGCGGAGATCGGCTATCGCGGCTTCGAGCTGGGCAACAAGTTTCCGCGCCAGCCCGAGGCCTTGCGCGCTGTGCTGGGCAAGTATCAGCTGGAATGCGTCTCGGGCTGGTATTCCGGCCAGCTGGCCACGCGCTCGGTGGAAGAGGAAATCGTCGCTGTGGAAGCGCACCTGAACCTGCTGGCGGCCAATGGCGCGCAGGTCATGGTCTATGGCGAGGTGGCCGATTCCATCCAGGGCGCGCCCACGCCGCTGTACCAGCGCCCGCGCTTTGGCAGCGAAGCGGCCTGGCAGGGCTATGCGCAGCGCCTCGACCAGTTCGCCCGCCATCTGCTCCAGCGCGGGGTGCGGCTGGCCTACCACCATCACATGGGGGCCTATGTCGAGACCCCGGAGGATCTCGACAAGCTGATGGCCCTCACGGGCGAGGAAGTCGGCCTGCTCTTCGATAGCGGGCATATCGCCTTTGCCGGCGGCGATCCGCTGGCGGTGCTGCAGCGCCACCTCGACCGTGTCTGCCATGTGCATTGCAAGGACGTGCGGCCGGCCGTGGTGAAGCTGGCGCGCAACCGCGACTGGAGCTTCCTGCAGGCGGTCATCAATGGCGCGTTCACGGTGCCGGGTGACGGCGCCATCGATTTCGCGCCGCTGCTGCAATTGCTGTATCGACGTGGATACAGTGGCTGGCTGGTCGTGGAAGCGGAGCAAGACCCGGCGGTCGCGCCCAGCTATCGCTACGCGCAGATGGGCTATCGCCACCTGTCGACGCTGGTGGCGGCCATCGAGAACGGCAGCCTGCAGGAGGCCGCATGAGCCTGCTCGTCAAAGCCCAGCGCAGTGGCCGCGATATCGTCCAGGTCACGCCGCAATCGGCCGGCTGGCGCTACGTCGGCTTCAGCGCCCATCGACTGGCGCGCGGCGAGCAGCTCGCGCTCGATACCGGCGACCGCGAATACTGTGTGGTGATCCTGGCCGGGGTGGTGAGCGTTCAGGCCGGTTCCAGCCAGTGGCGTGAAATCGGCCAGCGCCGCAGCGTCTTCGATGACGTCCCGGCCGCTTCGGTCTATGTGCCCCATCATCACAGGCTCACCCTCACCGCCGACAGCGACGCCGAAGTGGCCCTGTGCAGCGCACCGGGTTTCGGGGAGCTGCCGCCGCGCCTGATCGGCCCGGAGGCGGTGACGCAATCGGTGCGGGGTGAAGGCAGCAATACGCGTTACGTCAGCGATATCCTGCCGCAGACCGCCGCCGCCGATCACCTGCTGGTGGTCGAGGTGCGCACGCCGGGCGGGCATTCGTCCAGCTATCCGCCGCACAAGCACGATACCGACAACCTGCCCCAGGAGAGCTTCCTCGAAGAAACCTATTACCACCGGCTCAATCCGGCACAGGGCTTTGCCTTCCAGCGGGTGTACGTGGATGACCGCAGCCTGGACGAATCCATGGCGGTCGAGAATCATGACGTGGTGATGGTGCCGCGCGGCTATCACCCGGTGGTGGTGCCGCATGGCTATGAGAGCTACTACCTCAACGTGATGGCCGGGCCGACCAGGAGCTGGCATTTCCGCAATGACCCGGCGCACGAATGGATGCTCAAGCGCTAGGGCCGGCGGGCTTGCCCGGCCTTGTCGCTAGCGCGGGCGACGGTGAGGTATTCGGCGTGCCAGTGCGCGGCGTCGAGCAGCTTGCGCGCCTGTTCGTGGCCGTCTTCCAGATGGGACAGTTCCTGCTGTAGCAGGTGTTCGAGGATCTCGGCCGCTTCGGCCGCGTCCGTTCCTGTGCTCTGCATGGCCAGCAGGCAGTTGCGGACGGTGGCGCGCACCAGTTCGTCCACGGGTTCACCCCGCTCGGCCATGTCGGCCAGCTGCACGATGATCGCCAGATGACGCCTGGCGATGCGCATGGCGTTGGTACACATGCTGTCTCCTCCGTTTTCTTGTAAAGGAGAAGATAGGAGGAACGCCGTGCTGTCGCCATCAGGCGTTTCCTGATGGCAATCCAGACAATTGCAGGATCGCCACTAAACAAAAGCCCCTCCCATTCGTCTATCAAGAACGGGCCATCCCGCGCACGCCGGGCCTCCGGCGTTTCTTCCCTGGGCCATCCGATCTCGACCATGACGGCAAGAACCTGCAATCCACCCCCTTCCCGCGTCTGCACACCGCGCCATCCGCTGGCCTGGACGCGCTGAGTCTCCCATGACAAGCCCTCTGCGCAGCCTGCGGGACTGGCTGGTCCGCCATGCGCCCAGCCGCCATGTCCTGGTCTTGCTGCACCGCTGGACCGGGCTAGGCATGGCCTTCTTCCTGATCGTGACCAGCCTGACCGGGAGCCTGCTGGTGTTCGACGATGAACTGGATGCCTGGCTGGCCCCGCAGCTGCAACTGGCCCAGCCCGCGCCGGGACAATCGGCGCAGGCCATGATGGACCCCTACCTGCTGCGCGAAAAGGTGGCGCAGGCAATGGGGCCGCAGGTCCATATCAGCCAGTTGGTCCTGCATGCCCGGCCGGGACGCACGGTCAGCTTCCAGGCCGATCCCGCCACCGATCCGGCCACGGGCAAGCCCTACCGGCTGGGCTATGACGAAATCCTGGTCAATCCCTATACCGGTGTGGTCCAGGGTGTACGCGACCGCGACAAGATCAGCCTCAAGCCCGCCGATCTGATGCCTTTCCTCTTCAAGCTGCATCACTCGCTGGCCTTGCCGCGCGCCCCGGGCGCGCTGCTGCTGGGGACGGTGGGACTGCTGTGGACGCTGGATTGCTTCGTCGGCATGATCCTCACCTGGCCGCGTGCGCGTCCCTTCCTGGTCAAGTGGAAGCCGGCGTGGCTGATCAAGTGGCGAGCGGGCTTCTATCGCGTCAACCTGGACCTGCACCGCGCCTTCGGCCTCTGGTGCTGGGTCATGTTGCTGCTCTTTGCCTGGTCCAGCGTGATGCTGAACCTGCGCGACCAGATCTACCTGCCGGTGATGTCCCGAATCCTGAGCTTCGATACCAGCTGGCGACCTGGCCCGCCCCTGCCGCAAGCGCTGTCCGGCCCACCCCAGTCCTGGCCCGAGGCGCATGCGCTGGCGCGCCGGACCATGGACGGCTTTGCCCGGCAGCGCGGACTGGTGATCGATTTCGAAGAGAAGCTTGATTTCGACCGACGGCGTGGCGTCTACATCTACCTGGTCCACAGCAATGCCGATCTGCGCGCCGATGTCGGCAATACGGGCCTGCGCATCGATGCGCGCACCGGCAAGATCCTCGGCCACTGGCTGCCGGTGGGCGATCGCGACGGCAATACCTTCAGCAACTGGCTAGGCGCGCTGCACATGGGGCATGTGTTCGGCCTGCCCTGGCGCATCCTGCTGGTCCTGGTGGGTGGCGCGGTGAGCCTGTTGACGGTGACGGGGGTGGTGGTGTGGTGGAAGAAGCGCGCCGCGCGCAGGCTTCAGCTGCGCTCGCCGGGCGACGGCAGGAAACCCAGCGCCAGCCACAGCGACGTCGCCTCGCGATAGGCGGCGCGATGCGCCGGATCGGCCGCCAGCCACTGTTCCAGCGCCTGCTGGTCGGCCGGCGCCAGCAGGGTCTGCTCGTGCTCGCGCAGCACCCAGGTCACGGCGCTGTCCCAGGGTGAGGGAGAATCGGAAGACGAAGACATGGACAAGGACGGGCGCGCAGCGATAACAGAAGGACAAGGGCGGGATGCGAGAGCGCATCATAGCCCATCCGTCGCGGGCATGGCGAGCGCTTATCGTTTACCGGCTGCGGCCACCCGCACCCAGAAGCGCGTGCGTCGTTCGATGGTCAGCGGCAAGGCCTGGGCCAAGGCCTCCAGCGCCACATCGGTGTCTTGCAGCTGGAACACGCCCGACACCTGCCAGTCAGCCACCGCCGGATCGCATTGCAGCCAGCCGCTGCGATAGCGCGCCAACTGCGCCACCACATCGGCCAGCCGCATCTGCCGCACCACCAGGCTTTGCTCCAGCCAGGCCGTGGGGTCCATGGCGGACGCGCGCGCGGCGCGCCGCACCAGCCTGCCATCGGGATGGATGTCGACGATCTCGCCGGGCTGGGCTACCAGCGGATCAACGCCCGCCACATGGACCGCCACCCGGCCCTCGAGGACGGTCAACTGCGTGCCGTCGCCGTGCTGGCGCACGTCGAAACGGGTGCCCAGCGCCTGCAGGCGGGCGTGGGCGGTTTGCACCCAGAACGGACGGTGATGCGGCCACTGGGCGTCAGCGCCGGTATCGATGAAGATCTCGCCTTGACGCAACAGCAGCAGCCGGCGCGTGTCATCAAAGCGCAGCTGGACCGACGAACTGGTATTGAGCGCCAGGGCGGTGCCATCGCCCAGGCGCAGCTGGCGCTGGTCGCCCGTGCGGGTAGCGTAGGAGGCGCCGTCCAGCGCCTCGAACAGTCCCGCCTGGCGGGCCGCCACCGCTCCCAACGCAATCGCGCCCAGGCCGAGCATGGCATTGCCCATCCAGCGACGCCGCGACTGGCTGTGCTGGCGCCGCTGGTTCAGGCGCTTGAGGGGACCGTGCCATTGGGAGGCCGGCACCGGCAAGGCCACCAGCCGCTGGAATTGTTCTTCGGAGGCCATCAGTTCCGACCAGACCTGTTCATGGCGGGGATCGGCCGCACGCCAGGCGGCGATGCCGGCTTGCAGCTCAGGGGCGACGGCGGCGTCGCCGGGAAAGGCGCGCAGTTTCACCAGCCAGGCAATGGCCTGGTCCAGTACGGGATCCTGGAGGGGAATAGGGTTGGAGGGCATGAGACGGGCGATGGCGACGGCGATCAGGCCGCCTGCAGGGACTGCCGCATCAGGTAGCAATGGCGGATCGCCGCGGCCATGTATTTTTCCACGCTGCTCAGCGATACGCCCAGGTGACGGGCGATTTCCGGATAGCTCATCTCGTCCAGCCGCGAGAGCAGGAAAGCCTGGCGAGCGCGTTCACCCAGTCCTTCGAGCAGGGCGTCGATCATGCACAAGGCCTCCACCAGGATCAGCCGCGCTTCCGGCGAGACCACTTCCGGCTCGGGCAGATGGGCAATGGCTTCCAGGCAGGTGCGCTCGACCTCTTCCCGGCGCAGCTTGTCCACCACCAGGCCATGGGCAATGCGGCTGAGCCAGGCGCGCGGCTCGCGCACTCCATCCAGCGCGCCCGGCTTGCCCAGCACGCGCAGGAAGGTGTCCTGGGCCAGGTCGGCGGCGTCGAAACTGCTGCCCACGCGTCGTCGCAGCCATTGCTGCAGCCAGCCATGGTGCTCGCTGTAGAGCGTATGGAAGCGCTGGGCATGGACGGTGTGCGGCACTGGCATGGCGGCGTGGAAGAGAAGTCTCAAATAATAATAATTCTCATTTTATGACTCCAAGTGACTTTTGACAACCGTCACAATCTTGAGCCTACAGGCCCGCGCATCACCAGCCGCCTCTGGTTTGGCGCCAGTACTGCTGTTGCCAGGCGGCACAACAGTCCAAATGGACTAGTTTCATTTGCATCATCCCCGGATAGAATCAGCGCCGTAGATGAGTCACCCTGGAGGGGGGAAGACTGGCCAGCACAGCGCATGGCCGGCAGCTCGGGGGGGACTCGTCTGCATTTCCGCCCGGCCCGCCTCTGCCCTTCCTGCAGCGCTTTCCTTCTGTCTTGCACCGTTTTGCCTTAGACTCTAGCGCCATCGGCACAAGCTGCCTGGCAAGGCGCGACAATGAGAATACTGTTGGTCGAAGATGACGCCATGATCGGCGAAGAAGTCCGTTGCGCCTTGAAGGACAACGGCTACGCGGCCGACTGGGTCCGTGCTGGCGACGCCGCCCTGCTGGCGCTGGCGCAGCAGCAATACGACGCGCTGTTGCTGGACCTGGGCCTGCCCGGCGCCGATGGCCTGGCGGTGCTACGCCAGTTGCGCACCCATTCCCTGCTGCCGGTCCTGGTCATCACTGCCCGCGACGGTATCCAGGACCGCATCGGCGGGCTCGACGCCGGCGCCGATGACTATCTGCTCAAACCCTTTGCCATCGGTGAATTGCTGGCGCGCCTGCGCGCCGTGCTGCGACGCCGCTCGGGCGCGGCCAGCGACCAGCTCTCCAATGGCCAGATCACGCTCGACCTGGCCGCCAAGACCGCCTGCTGGCGCGAGGGTCCCGCGGTGCTCTTGTCGGCACGTGAGTTCGCCTTGCTGTGTGCGCTCATGGGCCGTCCTGGCGCCATCCTCTCGCGCGCCGAACTGGAAGAAAAACTCTATGGCTGGGGCGAGGAAGTCGAAAGCAATGCGGTCGAATTCCTGATCCATTCGCTGCGCCGGAAACTGGACAAGGAAGCCATCAAGAACGTCAGGGGCATGGGATGGCTGGTCCAGCGGGCGTCATGAAGCGTTCCCTGCAGGCCCAGCTGTCGCTGGCCTTGACCGCTGCCATCCTGGTGGTGGCCCTGGGCGCGGGCGGCTTCGGTTTCGTCACCGCCTATCGCGATTCCATCCGCAGCCAGGACGATCTACTCATGCAGGTGGGCGCGCTGCTCAAGCACAGCGGTGCGGCGCTCTCACTGGAAGGCGCTGGCATGGCCGCAGCCGGCGATGAGCACGACTCGCGCGTGACCGTGCAGTGGCTGCCGGACCCGGGTGACCCGCCGGCAGACGCAGCGCCGCTGCCCTTGCCGGCCGACCTCGCCGAAGGCTTCCATACCCTGCTGCTGCACCATGAGTATTTCCGCGTCTACGTCCAAGCCCTGCCCAACGGCAAGCGCCTGGCGCTGGCCCAGGAAACCGACCTGCGCCAGCACATCGCCCAGCGCAGCGCCTGGCGCGCCCTGTGGCCCTTCGTGGTGCTGGCCCCCTTGCTGTTGCTGGCCGTGCAACGCATCATCAAGCGCCTGTTCGCGCCCTTGCAGGCGCTGCGCCAGGAGATCGACAGCCGCGGCGAAGATGACCTCCAGCCCATCGCCGAGCGCCTGCTGCCGCGCGAGGTGCAGGCCTTCGTGGCCGCCATCAATGGCCTCCTGGCCCGGGTCGAGGCGGGCATGGCCGCCCAGCGCCGCTTTGTGGCCGATGCCGCCCACGAACTGCGCACGCCCCTGACCGCCCTGTCCCTGCAGGCCGAACGCCTGGGCCGGGCGCCCATGTCCGAGACCGCGCGCGAACGGCTGACGCGGCTGGAAACGGGCCTGCAGCGCGCCCGCCAGCTGGTGACGCAACTGCTGGCGCTGGCCCGGGCGCAGACGCCCGCTGGCGCGGCCCTGCAGCCGTGCAGCCTGCACCAGGTGCTGCGCGAAGTGATCGAAGAGCTGCTGCCCTTGGCCCAATGCAAGCAGATCGACCTCGGCCTGGACGGCGAGCGCGACGCCTGCGTGCTGACCCAGCCCCAGGAGCTGGCCCAGCTGTTGCGCAACCTGATCGACAACGCCATTGCCTACACGCCCGCGGGCGGCGCTGTCAGCCTGCGCATGGAGCGCCATGCGCAATGGGTCGCGCTGGAGATCTGCGATACCGGTCCCGGCATCGCCGCCAGCGAGCGTGAACGGGTGTTCCAACCGTTTTACCGGATCGATCCCTCCGGCCAGGGTTCCGGACTGGGACTGGCCATCGTGCAGAGCATTGCCAGGCGGCTGGGCGTCACGCTGCGCCTGGAAGCCGCCGACCCGGCGCAGCAGTCGGGCCTGCGCGTGCGCCTGCTCATTCCAGGGGCCTGAGGCGGCGCCTACGTCCCGCTTTCTTGATCAACGCTAAGCCTGCACTAAGTTTTTGCGCTTACCATGTCGGCACCGATGACCAACTCAGGTAAAGCACAATGAATCCCTCCGCAACCTCCTCTACTTTCCCACCCAGCCGCTACCATCCCTTGTCGGTGATCCTGCACTGGGTGATCTTCCTGCTCTTCGTCGTGGCGCTGGCCACCATCGAATACCGTGACGACATTCCCAAGGGCGATCCGCTGCGCGATCTGCTGCGCACGGTGCATATGCATGCGGGCCAGCTGGTGCTGATCCTGGTGGTGCTGCGCCTGCTGGCGCGCAAGGCCTTCGGCGTGCCGCCGGAACTGGCGCTGCCGCGCGTGCAGCGCTGGGGCGCAGCGGCGGTCCACCTGCTGCTGTATGCCGTCATGATCGGCCTGCCGGTCACCGGCATCCTGTTCACCCAGGCCGGCGGGCGCGACGTGGTCTTCTTCGGCATGACCCTGCCGGTGATCCTGGCCAAGGACATGGCCCTGCGCGGACCGATCAAGGAATTCCACGAGTTCATGGGCAATGCCGTCTACTTCCTGGTCGGCCTGCACGTGCTGGGCGCGCTGTGGCACCAGTTCTTCGACCGCATGCCCATCCTGCAGCGCATGTCGCTGCGCGGGCCACGCCAGAATTAGGACCGACGCCAGCGCTCGAATGCCTCAGGCCGGCATGTCGATGACCATGCAGCCGTCTTCATAGCCGGCTTCCAGCCTGAATTCGGCGGCGGCCTGGGTCAGTTGCTCGGTCTGCTCGTTCAGGGCGCGCGCGGCCGAAGTCGTCTGCTGCAGCAACAGGCCGTTCTGCTGGGTCAGCAACTGCACCTGCCTGAGCACCTGCACGACCTGGTCGATGCCCGAGGTCTGCTCCAGGTTGACCTCGGCGATCTGGCCGATCAACTGGCTGACCCGCTCCACGCTATAGACCGCTTCGCGCATGGCGCCCTCGGCCTGCACGGCCTTGCGGCTGCCGTTCTGGATCTGCTGCAAGGCGGTTTCGGTAAGACTCTTGAACTCGGCGGCGGCGCTTGCCGTGCGCTGGGCCAGGGCGCTGACGTCTTGCGCCACGCTGCTCAGTGTGCGTCCACCCACGCCACTGCCGCAGCCTGCCAGGGAGGCGCTCGCGCCCAGCAGCTTGCTTTGTACAGCGATGCTGTCGATCAGGCCGCCCAGGTCGGTGATACGGGCCGATGAGGCCTTGATGGCCGCCATCGCCGAGGCCACCTGCTCCACCTCTGCCGCACTGCGCCGCACCACCTCGCAGGCCCGCCTGGCCAGCCGGCTGGCTTGATGGGTGTGGGCGGTGTGCTGCTGTACGGTGCCGGCCAATTGCTGCATCGATGCGGCGGCCTGCAGCAGCGCCTGCGCCTGTTCCTCGGTGCGCGCAACGACGTGCTCGGTGCCGGCGGCCATGTCGCCGGCGGCGTTCTGGATCGCCGCCGCGCCCGCATGCACCCCCTTGACCAGGCGCACGATGGCCTTGCGCAGGCGTTGCAGCGCATCCAGCAGGGCCGCGACCTGCCCGCGGGCGCGCACCGGGGCGCTGTCGCTCAGATCGCCCCGCGCCAGTTGCGCCAGCATGCTGGTGGCCTGTGCGAGCGGACCAGCGCTGCCGCGGTAGAGCAGCCGCAGGCTCACCGCCAGGATCACCACCACCGCCACGGCCAGGAGCGTACTGAGCCAGGCCAGGCGCTGCGCCAGCAGCTGCGCCAGCGCGACTTCACGGGCCGTGCGCTGTTCCAGCAGGCCGACCATGTCGTCAAAGGCCTGCAGGATCGAAGTCCTGTGCAACTGGTAGCCGTCGCCATGGAGCATCTGCTGCGCCGGCCCGCGCGCGCCGGCATCCCCCTGCATCTCTTGCATGGCCCGGCGCTCTGTGCTGGCCAGGGCGTCGGACATGAGCCAGGCCTCGTCCAGCCGGGCCAGTTCAGCCGGGCTGTAGCCGGCCTGCTCCATGAGCTTGCGCAGGGAAACCGCAACCGTGCTGTCTGGCCGGGGTGGCTGGCCATCGGCGCCGACCAGGTCCCAGTAGACCCGCCCATACTGCTGGGGCCGGGCGCGCTGGCCGTCGCGGATGTCCAGCACCGCCTGGTGCTGCTCCAGCAGGCGGGGTTCACCGCTGACCACATAGCTGCGCGCCAGCTGGGCGAGATCGTCGACGCCCTGGCGGAACTCCGCAGCCAGCGCCAGGGCGGTAAAGCGCGTCTCCTGCGCCTGGGCCAGCGCCTGCCGGGCGCGCTCGGCATAGACCGTCGCCGTTCCCCACATCACCACCAGAACGGCCACCAGCGCCACCAACCCCCGCAGTGCCTGACGCACGGAAAAACGATGCAATATCGACATGCCACTTCACCTTGACGTATTCCTGGAAGACAGCCCCGATCTCTGGATGGAAGTCGGGACTGCTGCTCATGCTGCGCGCGCTAACGATACGTCGCTGAGGCCGGAATGAAGGTGGGGATAGAGGTATTGCGATTTGAACTCGAATTATTTTGAAAAATACATCGAATATCTTCGAGCAATTGTCCAAAAAGCATAGACTCCAGCGCCCCTGCTCTGGCCGTTTTTGGCGTGTCGCCAGCAGAAAAGCGCGTCTACCGTCAAAATAGGGCCCTTTGCCAACTCGGCACGTCTTCCTTCTCGCAGTCCGCCATGAGCCCCATCGCCCCCATCGCCCCGCCTTCGCCCCAGCATCCGCCCAATCACCCGCGCTTCCTGCTGTTCCTGATCTGCGCCTTTGCCTCGGCCGGGCAACTGGCCATCGACCTGTACGTGCCGGCGCTGCCGGAGATGGCCATCGATTACGCCACCTCGGCCCAGGCCATCCAGTCCAGCGTGACGGGTTACCTGATCGCCTATGCCTTCGGCCAACTGGTCTTCGGCCCGCTGGCCGACGCCTATGGACGCAAGCGCATCCTGGCGCTGGGGCTGGGCCTGTTCTCGCTGGGATGCGTGCTCTCCCTGGCCGCGCCCAACCTGGAGACCTTCGTGGCGGCGCGGGTGCTGCAGGGCTTTGGCATCGCCGCTACCAACCTGCTGGCCAAGGCCATCATCACCGACTCCTTCGCCGGCCAGGCGCTGGTGCATGCCTACACCTACATGGCCATCGCCTGGGGCCTGGCGCCGATCATCGCGCCGGTGATCGGGGCACACCTGCAGGAAGCCTTTGGCTGGCGTTCCTGCCTGGTCTTCCTGCTGGTCTATTCGCTGGGCATGTGGGCGGTGCTGTGGCGCTATCGCGAGACGCTGGCCCAGCCGGTGCGGCTGCATCCGGCCACGCTGGCGCGCAATGCCCGCATGGTGCTGGCCAGTCCGGTGTTCCAGAGCTGCTTCCTGGCGCAGGGTCTGTGCTACAGCATCCTGCTGGTGTTCAACATCGTCGGCCCCTTCATGGTCCAGAACACCTTGCACCAGCCACCGACCTTCTTTGGCTACCTGGCGCTGGCCATCGGCATGATGTATTTCCTGGGCGGCATCTCCAACCGCATCACGCACCGCCGCCTGCCCACGGCCGAGCAACGACTGCGCCTGGGCGCCCGGGTGATGACGGGCGCGGCCTTCGTCATGCTGTTGCTGGCGCTGTCGGTGGGCCTGACGGTCTGGACGCTGTGCGCGCCGGTGCTGGTGATGGCCTTTTGCGCCGGGGCCATGTATCCCACCCTGATGGCCAAGGGCAATTCCATCTTCCCGCACATTGCCGGATTGACCAGCGCCATCCTGGGCTTCGCCTTGCTACTGGTGTCGGCGGCGATGATGGGACTGGCCGGTTTCGTCTCCATCCACAGCCTGACCCCGCTGGCGGGCTTTTTCTGCGTGGTGGGCCTGACCGTGATCGTCATGGTCGGCAAGCTCTTGCATCATCTGCAAGTGCCTGCGCCGCTGGCCCAGCCGGTGGCGCGTCCCTGAGGTGCAAGGCCGCCACAGATTGACATTTATCAATGGCAATCTGTATTGGAAGCATGCACAATTGCTGTTCGGGAATACGGCGCGATGCCGGCTTTGAGGGAAGCCGAATCGTTGTCATATCGTTGTCAGGCCGGTACATCAGAAAAACCCTGATATCTGGCCTTTCACTTGGGGAATAGGATGAGGCCATCGCATCTGGTCTTATCCGTGAGAGGGAAAAATGGACGTCATCCAAAGCTTGCTGCACTACGGTAGCTACGCCGTGGCTTTCTATGCACTTTATCTGGTGGCGGGCGCGCTGGCGTTCGGCCTCTACATCTGGTTGCGCGTCTATCGCCAGCCGGAGCTCAAGCCCGTGCCGGTGCGCGTGCGCCGCAACCTGCGCGACTCGGATACACCGCTGCGCTGATACCGGCTGTTCAGCTATGCACGCAAGGGGCTGGATTCGATGAATCCGGCCCCTTTGCTTTGGGCTTGGGCTGTGGGCCTCAGAACAATTCCTGCTGCGGCGAGGTGAGCGCGGCAAAGCTGTCGCCCACGAACACCAGGATGGCGTCGGCCACCGGCGCCAGCTGGCGCTCCAGGTAATGACCGTAGTCGATGGCGGCGCTGCGCTTTTCCAGCGGTTCGGGGCCGGCGGTGGTCATCACATAGGTGATCCAGCCGCCCTGCTGGTATTGCAGCGGACGGCCGTCATCCTGGTTGACCTGATCGGCCATGCGCGCGGCGCGCACATGGGGCGGCACGTTCTTTTCGTAATGGTCGAGCTGGCGGCGCAGGCGCTTGCGGTAGACCAGCAGTTCATCGAGCCGTCCGGCCAGGAGCTCGGCCACGTACGACCTCACGTAATCCCGATACGTTTCGCCCCGGAAGATGCGCAGGTACAGCTCCTGCTGGAAGCGCTGGGCCAGCGGCGTCCAGTCGGTGCGCACCGTCTCCAGTCCCTTGTAGGTCACCTTATCCTCGCCCTCGGCGGTGCGGACGTAACCGGCGTAGCGCTTCTTGCTGCCAGTGTCCGAACCCCGCACCGTGGGCATGAGGAAGCGCTGGTAATGCACCTCGTACTGCAGCTCCAGCGCGCTCTCCAGCCCATATTGCTGGCGCAGGTGGAGGCGCCACCAGTCGTTGATGCGACTGGTCAGCGCCAGGCCGATGCTGCGCGCCTCTTCGTCGCTGTGGGCGCTGCGCAGCCAGACGAAGGTGGAATCGGTATCGCCATAGATGACTTCATAGCCCTGCTCTTCGATCAGTTCGCGGGTGCGATGCATGATCTCGTGGCCGCGCCGGGTGATCGACGAAGCCAGCCGTGAATCGAAGAAACGGCAGCCGGTCGAGCCCAGCACGCCGTAGAAGGAATTCATGATGATCTTCAGCGCCTGTTGCAAGGCCTTGTTGCCCTGCGCCTTGGCCTGTTCGCGGGCCTGCCAGATCTGTTCGATGATGGCCGGCAGGCTGTGGCTGCGACGCGAGAAGCGCGCCCCATTGAAGCCGGGCACGGTCTGCGCCTCGCTTTCATTGAGGGTGCCGTCAACCAGCCCGGCCGGGTCGATCAGGAAGCTGCGGATGATGCTGGGGTACAGGCTCTTGTAGTCCAGCACGATGACCGAATCGTACAGGCCCGAGCGCGAATCCATCACGAAGCCCCCCGGACTGGCCAGCGCCTCGGCGTCGCCCAGGTTGGGAGCGACGTAGCCCTTGCGGTGCAATTGCGGCAGATACAGATGGGTGAAGGCCGCCACCGAGCCGCCGCTGCGGTCGGCCGGCAGACCGGTCACGCTGGCGCGCTCCAGCAGGAAGGAGAGGATGTCGGTGACGGCGAAGATACGCGTGACCAGTTCGCAATCCTTGAGGTTGTAGGTCGCCAGGGCCGCCCGGTCCTCGGCGAACATGCGGTCGATCTCGTCCATGCGCTGGTAAGGCGTGGCGATGGCCTTGCCCTCGCCCAGCAGCGTCTGCGCCACATTCTCGAGGCTGAAGGAAGGGAAGTTCCAGAAGGCCGAACGCAGGCTCTCGATGCCGTCGATGACCAGCCGTCCCGGTGCGCTGACCAGCAGATGGCCGGCGCGCAGGCCGTGCTTGCGCCATTCCAGCGGCTGCGCGGCGCGGCCCGGCAGCAGGCGGGTCTGGTACTGGTCGGCCTGCTTCTGCAAGACGTTGAGATCGAACTGGATCAGGTTCCAGCCAATGATGACGTCGGGGTCGTGGCGGGCCATCCAGGCATTGAGCGCTTCGATCAGCTCGCGCCGCGAATCGCAGAAGTGCAGCGCGAAATCCACCGCCTGCACCGCCCCGCTGGCCGGCGCCAGGGTATAGACAGTGCGCTGGCCGCAACCCTCGATGGCAATCGAATAGAGCTCGCCCTGCCAGCTGGTCTCGATGTCCAGCGAGGCCAGTCGCAACGGTGGGCGATAGCCCGGCAAGGGCCGCAGGCGCGCCTGGCCCAGCACGCCCTGACCATCGTCCACGCCGCCGAAGGCCACCGGCGCATTGATGAAACGCTCCATCAGGTAGCGCTCGGGCGGGCGGATGTCGGCCTCGTAGACGCTGATCCCGGCGGCCACCAACTGCTTTTCCAGCCGCAGCAACTGGCGATAGTGACGGGCGTACAGTCCCATCACCGGGCGCTGGCTGAAATCCTTGAGCGCTTCCAGGGGCTTGAGCTCGACCCCGGCCACACCCCGCAACAGGTCTTGCACGCGCGCCTGCTCGCTTTGCGGCACGAAGGCCACTGCCTGCTGCGGCGGCAGGCGCAGGCATTGCGCGCCAGTATCGGTGGCCAGCCAGAGCTCGATTTCCACACCGGCCGGCGTGTCGCGCCAGTGCCGCGTGAGAATGAAGCCGGCGCGCTCGCCGGGGCGCAGGTCCAGCTGCTGGGAAGGCTCCTGCATGGGAAGGACAGTAGTCGTTTGCTTGTTCAAGAGCGCGATTCTACTTGGATGCGCCAGGGTCTGCGTGGCCCGGATGTTAAGAACGCCGAACACACTTTTGCAGGTGCAAAGATTTTAAAAAAATTCCGGTTCTTATCCGCGTTTTGTCCGCGCACCCCCAGTGCCATGCTCACGCCCATCGCTTTCTCGCAATACGGATGGTATCGCCATGCAAACTCTTGCCCGCTACTCGGCCCTGTTCACCTTCACCGCCTTGTCTGCGCTGGCCTGGCACTCCACGCGAGCGGCCAGTTTCGATTGCGCCAAGGCCGGCTCGTCCAATGAAAAGATGATCTGCGCCGACGCGCAGTTGTCCGCCCTGGACGACCGCCTCGGCGCGCTGTTTCGCCAGGCGCGCGCAAGCGCCTCCGACAAGCGGGCCCTGCGCGCCGATGCCGACCAGCACTGGCGCTGGCGCGAGCAGCATTGCCACGACCGCAGTTGCCTGCTGGCGTGGTACCAGCGCCGCAGCATTGAACTGCAGGCGCAGGCAAACGCCGCTTCAGCTTCGGACCCGGTGCCGGCCCTGGCCCACCGCGCTCCCAAGGACGCTGCGCTGGCAGTGAACCGTCCCGAGGCAGCGGTGCTCACGCAGTCACCGCTGCAACTGGGGCTCAACCCATCCCAGCTGGCCGCCATTGCGCCACCGGGCGCCTCACCGTGGCCGCATTATGTGCGGGTGGAACGCGGCCAGTACTTCTATGAAGATCCGCAGACGCCCGAGCGCCAGCTGGTGGGCGTGCGCTATTACGGCATGGAGCACGGCCAGTACATCCTCGAAGCCGTGCGCGGCCAGACCGTGCTGCGCTACACCTGCAGCGACGATTGCAGCTACATCGGCCAGTTGAGCCTGCCCGGCGATGTCGAGAAGGACACCGTCATCGTCAGCAATGACCGCCACTCCCTGCCCGCGCTCATCGTCAGCGACGCCATGAACGGCCTGCTGGCGCCCTCGATGACGCGCTGAACCTCAGGCTCAGACCACCACCTCGCGCGGGCTGCGGCGCTGCGCCAGTTCCATCAGACGGCGCAGCGCATTGACCAGCTCGAAGCGGCTGCGCGAACGCCCCAGCGAAATGCGGATGCAAGCCCCCTGCCCACCGCTGTCCGCGCCCGGTTCGCGGCCCTCTGGCGGCACCGCGAAACTGCTCTGCGACACCACGTTGAGCCCGGCCTGGCGCGCCTTGAGCACGAATTCCTGACCCTGCCAGTGGGCCGGCAGCGCCTTCCACAGGTGGATGCCGCCGCCCGCCGAGAGCCCTGCTCCGCCCAGCGTACGCAAGGCCAGTTCATGGCGCGCCCAGGCTTCGCTGCGGATGCCCTCCAACAGGGTCGCTGCGGTACCGTCATGTATCCATTGGGTGGACAAGGCCGTCATCAGTGGCGTGGACATCAGCACGAACGAGCGCAAGGCGCCCAGCACCTCTTCCTGCGCCTGCCGCTCCGGCATGAGCACATAGGCCGTACGCAAGCCCGGCAAGAGACACTTGGACAAGGTCGAGACATAGAACACATGCCCCGGCGCATAGTGCGCCAGCGGCCTGGGCGCATGGGCGGCAAAGCGCCAGTAGGGATCATCCTCGATGATGCGCAGGTCCAGCCGCGTGGCCAGCGCCGCGATCTCGGCCCGGCGCGTGGCCGGCATGGTGCGGGTGGTGGGGTTCTGCAGCGTCGGGTTGAGATAGACCAGGCGCGCCTGGTGCCGCCGCGCCATGGTCATGAGCAGATCGGGGCGCATGCCTTCGTCATCCACATCCACCGCCATCACGCGCCGGCCCAGGTGGGCCGCCACCGTCAAGAGGCCGGGATAGGCCAGCGGTTCGGCCAGGATCACCTCGCCCGGCCGGGTCTGCGACAGCACCAGCGCCGCCAGCGCCGACTGCGCGCCCGGGCAGGCCAGCACCCGCGCCTCATCCACCGGCCCCAGCATGGCTTGCATCCACATCGCCCCGGCAGCGCGGTCGGCGCTGCTGCCGCCGCCCAGGTGATAGGTCATCAGCAGGTCAGCGTCGCTGTGGATCAGCACTTGCGACATCCCCTGGCGCAGCAGGTCATTCAAATCGATGCCGGCCGGCGGCGGCGGGATGTTCATCGACAGGTCGATCAACTGGCTCAGGTCCACCTTGGGCGCGGCCACGAAGGTGCCAGCCGAGCCGCGCGCCTCCAGCAGATGGCGACGGCGCGCTTCGCCATAGGCGCGCGTGACCGTGGTGAGGTCGACCTGCAGGTACTCGGCCAGTTGCCGCTGCGGCGGCAGGCGGTCGCCGGGGCGCAGCCGTTCGTCGGAGATGGCCTGCTCCATGAAGCCGACGATCTGCAGATAGCGCGGCCCGTCATTGGCGGCAAAACGGCCTACCCAGGCCAGGGAAAGTGCGGATGGGTCCACGTGGATACCGGAGAGTGAGTGCGTTGCGCTGACGCTTGTATGGATGTTATCTGGATTGTTGCTCCCATACGTGAATGCTAGTATGGATTTGCAGTAAACACAAATCCATACAAGCTCATTCACCTCCATTCGTCTCCATTCACCTCCATACAACCCTCATGGCCAATTTCCTCTTGATCCACGGCGCCTGGCAAGGCAAATGGGTGTGGCCGGCCGTCTCGGCCGAGCTGACCATGCGCGGCCACGAAGTCCACAGCATCGACCTGCCCGGCAGCGGCGCGGACACTACGCCGCTGGACCAGGTCACCCTGTCCCTGTACGCGGACGCCATCGTGAAGGCCATCAAGGCCATCGGCAAACGCGTCACGCTGGTGGGCCACAGCATGGGCGGGATCGCCGTCACTGCCGCCGCCGAGCGGGCCGCCGACAGCCTGGCGCGCATCATCTACCTGTGCGCCTACGTGCCGGTCAACGGCGACTCGCTGAGCGCGCTGTCCGACCTCGCGCCTGCGCGCCTGCCCTCGCCGGTGGCGCTGGGGCACGACGCCCTCGCCGCCCTCGCCTCAGATACGCAGCCATCCGCTCGGGTGGAGACCTTCATGCAGGACGCCCCTTACGCCGTGGCCCACTGGGCCGCGCCGCAGTTCCGTGCGCAAGCCATGGCGCCGATGACCACACCGGTGCAAGTGTCCGAGCAAGCCTATGGCAAGCTGCCCAAGAGCTACATCGTCTGCACCCGCGACCGCGCCATCGATCCGGTCCTGCAAAGGGTGATGGCGGCCCGCTCCGGCTGCAGCCGCATCAAGGAGCTGGCCAGCGACCATTCGCCTTTCCTGTCACGCCCTACCGAGACGGCGGAGATGCTGCACCGGATGGTCACCGAGCTATAACGAGCTGTAGCGGGCGCTAGCCAGCCCTCGCCCATTCCCGCGCATCTTCACCGGCAGGAATGCGCATGGGGGCCTTGGGGTCGTTGGCAGCCTGCCAGACCGCCTCGGCCACGTCCTCGGCATAGGTCAGTTGGGTGGCCGCCTGGAAATTCTCGAAGACCTGCGCCGCCAGCGCGGCATAGGGCTCGGGCACCGACGCTGCCATGCGCGCCCGGGCATTCTCGGCAAAGCGCGTCTGCGGCGAGCGCCCCGGCAAGACCAGGCGGACCTGCACGCCCAGCGGGGCCAGTTCCAGCGCCAGCGATTCGGTAAAGGCATTGATGGCGGCCTTGCTGGCGGTGTAGACCGCCAGCAGCGGCAGCGCGCGCAAGGTCACCGAGGAGGTCACATTGATCACCAGACCCTGTCCACGGGCGCGCATCTGCGGGATGAAGGCCTGGGTCATGGCGATGCTGCCCAGGGTATTGGTCTCGAAGAGCTCGCGCACCTGCGCCATCGGCTGCGCTTCCAGCGCGCCCAGGTTGCCGATGCCGGCATTGTTGACCAGCACATCGACGGGACCGGCGGCCTCGACGGCGGCCTGGATGCTGTGGGCATCGGCCACATCCAGGGGCAGGATGCGCAGATGCGGCGAGGCCGGCAGCAGGTCGTGACGCGGCGTGCGCATGGTGGCGATGACCTTCCAGTCACGTTGCAGGAAGTAGCGGGCGATTTCCAGGCCGAAGCCGGACGAACAGCCGGTAATGAAAATGGTCTTCATGGGGAGCATCCTTGTGTGGGGGTGAGAACAAGGCCCAGCATAGCGGGGACGATCCGGACTTGCTACAATCGAACGTCCACATTTCATTGGCCATCGTCCAGCCATGTCTGAACCCACCGATCCCCTTGCCGAAGTCGTCACCCTGCTCCAGCCCGCCGCCCGCTACACCAAGTACGTGCAAGGCAGCGGCGCGTGGCGGGTGCAACGTTCCCGACCGGAACTGGCCTTCTACTGCGCCGTGCTGGACGGCAGTTGCCGCCTCGAGCCCGCCGCGGGCCCGGCGATCCTGCTGGAAGCAGGGGATTTCGTGCTGGCGCCGGCTTTGCATGGATTTGCATTGACCAGCTTGCATACAAACGATGCTACCCTGCTTGACGAGAGCAATCCGCCACCGTTGTTGCCAGACGGCCGCTATCACCTGGGTACGCCGGAAGGTCCGGCGGAAGTGCAACTGGTGGCAGGTCATTGCGTCTTCGAGTCGCCCGATTCGGTGCTGCTGGTGTCCTTGTTGCCTGACCTGGTCGTGGTGCGCGCCCATACAAGGCTGGCCACGCTGGTGCAGCTGGTGGGAGATGAATCGCGCGCCCAGCGACCGGCGCGTGAGGTGGTGCTGGCGCGGCTGCTGGAAGTGCTGCTGATCGAAGCCCTGCGCTCCAGCAACGATCCCACGGTCGCTGCCTCGCCCGGCCTGCTGCGCGGACTGGCCGATGTGCGGCTGGCCCAGGCGATCCGCGCCCTGCATGCGCAGCCGGCGCAGGACTGGAACGTGCCGCGCCTGGCGCGGGTGGCGGCCTTGTCGCGCTCGTCCTTCTTCGAGCGGTTCCGCCGCGAAGTCGGACTCACGCCCATGGATTACCTCTTGGCCTGGCGCATGGCGCTGGCCAAGCGCCTGCTGCTGCGCGCCGACGGCAGCATCGCGGAAGTGGCGCTCCAGGTGGGTTACAGCTCGGCCTCCACCTTCAGCGTGGCCTTCAGCCGCCATGTCGGCCTGCCGCCCTCGCAGTTCGTGCAACAACAGCGCCGCCGGCAGCCCGAAGCTGCCCAGACCACCCAAGCCGCCTGAACCGCGCCTCAGCCCGCCACAAAGCCCACCCGCTCCATGGTGCCGATGTGCATGCTCAGCAATTGCACGGCACGGTCGATCTTGCGCTCCTTGAGGGCCTCGATGATGAGGGCGTGGTCGTGGTCGGAACGGGGCTGCCAGCCGCGCTTGAAGCCGGTCGAGAACAGGTAGCGCGAATTGGTCAGCTGCAGTTGCTTCAACACCGCCAAGAGGCGCGGCATGCCGCATTCGCTGGAGAGGATGTCGTGGAACAGGTTGTTGGCGGCGTCCCACTCCACCAGCGAGCCGGCGGCGGCGCAGGCGGCATGGGCCTGTTCCAGGCGCGCGATGTGCTCGGCGCCGAACTTGCGGGCGCTGTGGCGCAGCGCCAGGATTTCCAGTGAACCGCGCATCTCGGCGTTTTCCTTCACGGTGGCCCGGTCCACCATCGTCACACGCACCCCGCGACGGGGCAAAGTCAGCACCAATCCCTCCGCCTCCAGTTGTCGGAATGCTTCCCGCACGGGGACATGGCTGGACTGGAATTCCTGGGCCACATGATCCTGCCGCAGCGCCGCCCCGCCTGCGATTTCGCCCCGGATGATACGCAGGCGCAAGACCTCGGCAATGCGATCTACGGTGCTGGAAGGGGCGTTGTTGAGCTCGCTCATTTATAGATAATCTATAAAAAAAGAAATTGTTAAAAGAATTTGGCCGAAGATAGAATCCGCCGGAACGAAATTCTAAGCCTTTTCCCTCACGTTCTGGATTTTATCGATGAGCCACTGCCCTTCCGCCCCAGCCGGCCAGACCAGCGCGCCGCTGCATTTCCACCGTCCCGCCAACGCCGCCAACGCCGCCCACTCCACCCGCGCGGACGACGCACGCCGTGACGCGGTGGCGGCGCTGTTCGAACTGCCCTTCCTCGATCTGCTGTACCAGGCCCAGACCGTGCATCGCCAGCACCATCCGGCCAACCAGGTGCAGCTCTCCAGCCTCTTGTCGATCAAGACCGGCGGCTGCGCCGAAGATTGCGGCTACTGCGCGCAATCGGCCCATCACAAGGAGGCCGGGGTGCCGGCGGGCAAGCTCATGGCCGTCGACGAGGTGGTGCAGGCTGCCCGCGCCGCCCGCGACCAGGGCGCCACGCGCTTCTGCATGGGCGCGGCCTGGCGCAATCCCAAGGAGCGCGACATGCCTGCGCTCACCGAGATGGTCAGCCAGGTGCGCGCATTGGGCCTGGAAACCTGCATGACCCTGGGCATGCTGGAACAGGCCCAGGCCGAGGCCTTGAAAGAGGCCGGCCTGGACTATTACAACCACAACCTCGATACCGCCCCGGACTTCTACGGCCAGGTCATCTCCACCCGCAGCTACCAGGACCGCCTCGATACGCTGGAGCGCGTGCATCTGGCGGGATTGAGCGTCTGCTGCGGCGGCATCATCGGCATGGGCGAGAGCCGCGCCCAGCGCGCCGGCCTCATCGCCCAGCTGGCGGCGCTGCCAGTGCCGCCGCAATCGGTGCCGATCAACCATCTGGTGCCGATTGCCGGCACGCCCCTGCAAGACGTGCCGGCCCTGGATGAATTCGAATTCGTGCGCACCGTCGCGGTGGCCCGCATCGCCCTGCCCCACGCAGTGATCCGCTTGTCGGCCGGGCGTGAAAGCATGAGCGATGCGACCCAGGCGCTGTGCTTTGCCGCCGGCGCCAACTCCATCTTCCTGGGCAGCAAGCTGCTGACCACACCGAACGCGCCGGTGTCCTCGGACCTGGACCTGCTGGCGCGCCTGGGCCTGCAGGCCACCGCTGCCAGCGCCTGATGGCAGTGCAGTGGAGCACCGCGCATTGCGGCGGGGCCTGGGTCATCAGCGGTCATGAGCAAGTGGCGGCGGCGCTGCGCGATCCGCGTTTTTCGGTGCGGCGGGCGGCGCGCTGGATCAACAGCGGCCTTGGCGGCAAGCAGGCCGACAGCGCCGCTGAGCGGCGTTTCAAGCGGCTGTTCTCGCGCTCGCTGCTGTTCCTGGATGGGCGCGCGCATCGCCGCCTGCGCGGTGTGCTCAATCCCGGCTTCAAGCCAGCCCAGTTGGCCCTGCAAGCCCCGGCCATCGAAGCGCTCGCCCAGCAGTTGATCGACGACATCCTGCGCGACCCGCAGTCCCCTCATGGATTCGACTTCATCAGCCGCTTTGCGCGCCCCCTGCCGGCATTGGTCATCGCCCGGCTGATGGGCCTGCCCGGTGCAGTGCCGCCGGCCTTCATCGATTGGGCCGCCGATCTGGCGGCCTTCATCGGCAGTCCCACGCCCGACGCCGCCCAGACCCTGGCGGCGCAACACGCGATGCAGGCCCTGTGCGACTTCTTCAGCAGCACGCTGGAGCAGGAGCAGGGACAGGCGCTGCCGCCGCACAGCCTGCTGGCGCAATTGCTGCAGGCCCGCCAGCAAGGGCAGATCAACCAGGTCGAACTGCTGGCCCAATGCAGCACCCTGCTCTTCGCCGGCTACGAGACCACGCGCAACCTGCTGGGCAATGGCCTGCTGGCGCTGCTGCGCCATCCTGAGCAATGGCGGCTGCTCAAGTCCGAGCCGCACTGGCTGCGCAGCGCCATCCGCGAGATGCTGCGCCACGACAGCCCGGTGCAATACACTGGCCGCCGCCTGCTGGCGCCGGTGCAGCTGGACGGCCAGACCCTGGCGCGCGGTGACCTGGCCATCCTGCACATCGGGCTGGCCAATCACGATGCCAAGCGTTATCACCAGCCGCAGGACTTCGACATCCGCCGCGATCAGGGCATGCACTTGTCCTTTGGCCAGGGACCGCATGTCTGCCTGGGCGCGGCATTGACGCAAATGGAAGCCGAGATCGCCTTCACCGCGCTCATGCGCCGCCTGCCCACCCTGGCGCTGGACACGGCGGCGCCGGTCTGGCAGGACAATCCCGCCTACCGGGCGCTGGCCCGCCTGCCGGTGGTATTCACAAGGAATCATCATGCATGACTTTCACCAACAACTCGATGAACTGGCGCGCCAGAGCCTGCTGCGCACCCGGCGCACCGTCAGCAGTGCGCAAGGCCCGCTATTGACGGTAGAGGCGCGTCCCTACCTGTCCTTTTGCAGCAATGATTACCTGGGGCTGGCCAATCACCCTGCCATCACCGCAGCCGCCGTGACCGCGCTGGGCCAATACGGCATGGGCGCGGCAGCCTCGGCCCTGATCAGCGGCCACAGCGCTGCGCACGAGACGCTGGAACGCGCGCTGGCCGAATTTACGGGCCTGCCGGCAGCGCTGGGTTTTGGCAGTGGCTACATGGCCAATATGGGCGTCATCGGCGCATTGGTCGGCGCGGGCGACACCGTCGTGGTGGATCGCCTCAGCCACGCTTCGCTGATCGATGGCGCGCGTTTGTCCGGGGCCAGCCTGAAGGTGTTCCCCCACAACGACACCCAGCGCCTGGACCATGTGCTGGCCCGCTGCGGCAGTGGCCGCAAGCTGGTGGTGACCGACGCCGTCTTCAGCATGGATGGCGATCAGGCGCCGCTGTCCGAACTGGCCGAGATCTGCGCGCGCCATGGCGCCTGGCTGCTGGTCGATGACGCCCACGGCTTTGGCGTGCTGGGGCCGCAGGGGCGCGGCAGCCTGGCCCATGCCGGCGTGCGCGCCCCGCATGTACTGTGCATGGGGACGCTGGGCAAGGCGGCCGGTGTGGCCGGTGCTTTCGTGGCCGGTGAGCGGGACCTGCTTGCATGGATCATGCAGCGCGCCCGTACCTACATGTTCAGCACTGCCCATCCGCCAGCGCTGGCGGCGGCGGCTACCGCCAGCCTGGCCGTGATCGCGGCCGATGAATGGCGTCGCACCCACCTGCGCGCCCTGGTGGCCCAGCTGCGCAAGGGACTGGCCGGGCTGTCGTGGCAACTGCTGCCTTCGCAGACGCCCATCCAGCCCCTCATCATCGGCGACAATGCCCGCGCCCGCGCCTTGATGCAGCAACTGCGCGAGCAAGGGATCTGGGTGCCGGCGATCTGTCCGCCCACCGTGCCCAGGATGACGGCGCGACTGCGTATCAGCCTGTCGGCGCTGCATACGCAGGAACAGGTGGCGCAGCTGATCGAGGCGCTGGTGCAGGCCGAGCAGGTGGCGGCATGAGCGGCTCGGCCTCGTCTGCGCTGGTGGCGCGCAGCCTGCGCAGCGTCTGGCATCCCTGCACCCAGATGCGCCGTCATGAAAGCGCGCCGCCGATCGCCATCACGCGCGCCCACGGCCTCTGGCTGCATGACAGCGACGGCCGGCGCTATCTGGACGCCATCAGTTCCTGGTGGGTCAACCTGTTCGGCCACACCAATACGCGCATCAATGCCGCCCTGGTCGAACAGCTGGGCCAGCTGGAACACGCCATGCTGGCCGGCTTCACCCATGAGCCGGTGGTGGCGCTGTCCGAGCAGCTGGCGGCGCTGACCGGGCAGGCGCTGGGACATTGCTTCTACGCCTCCGATGGCGCCTCGGCGGTGGAGATCGCGCTGAAGATGAGCGTGCATGCCTGGCGCAATGGCGGTCAGCCCGACAAGAACGAATTCATCTGCATCGCCGGCGGCTACCACGGCGAGACCGTGGGCGCGCTGGGCGTCACCGATACGCCCCTGTTCCGCTCCGCCTATGAAAGCCTGCTGCGTCCGGCCCATGTGGCGGCCTCCCCCGATGCGCGCCAGGCTGCCCCCGGCGAGAGCGCAGAAGAAGTGGCCGCGCGGGCGCTGGACGATGTGGAACGTATCCTGCAGCAGCGCCAGGGACGCATCGCCGCCCTCATCGTGGAACCGCTGGTGCAGTGCGCCGCCGGTATGGCCATGCATGATCCGGGTTACGTACGCGGCCTGCGCAGCCTGTGCGACCGCTATGGCGCCCACCTGATCGCTGACGAGATCGCCGTCGGCTGCGGGCGCACCGGCAGCTTCTTTGCCTGCGAACAGGCGGGCGTCTGGCCCGACCTGCTGTGCCTGTCCAAGGGCATCAGCGGCGGCTACCTGCCCTTGTCGCTGGTGATGAGCAGCGAGGCTATCTACCAAGCCTTCTATGACGACGATGTGCGGCGCGGCTTCCTGCATTCGCACTCCTACACGGGCAATCCGCTGGCCTGCCGCGCCGCCCTGGCCACGCTGGCCATCTTTGCCGAGGACGCCGTGCTGGAACGCAATCGCGCCTTCGCCCCGGTGCTGGCGGCGGCCTTGCAGCCGCTGGCGCAGGACCCGCGCGTGCGTCACGTGCGCCAGCGCGGCATGATCTGGGCCTACGACGCCGTGCTGGAGGGCTCGGCGGCGGCAACCACGGCCTTCTCGCGCCGGATGGCGGCCGAAGCGGCGCAGCGCGAAGTGCTGGTGCGCCCCATCGGCGCCAGCCTCTACCTGATGCCGCCCTATCTGCTCGATGAAGAACAGGCTCACTGGCTGGGACGCCAGTTGCACGCCGCCTTCGCCGCCACGATGGAGGCCCTGTGAACACGGCGGCGGATCGTCCGGATCGTCCGCATCGCGCCAGGCACAAGGGCATCTTCGTCACCGGCACCGACACCGGCGTGGGCAAGACCCTGGTGGCTTCGGCGCTGGTGCATCTGCATGCAGCGCATGGGCTGCGCTGCGTGGGCATGAAGCCGGTGGCCTCCGGCGCCTTCCATGATGGCCAGCGCTGGTGCAACGAGGATGTGCTGGCGCTGCAGGCGCAGGCCAATGTGCAGGTCCCGCCGCACTGGGTCAATCCCTACCTGCTGCGGCGGGCGACGGCCCCGCATATCGCTGCGGCCGAGGAAGGCGTGACCATCGAGCTGGAACACCTGGCGGCCTGCCATGGCCATCTCGCTGCGGCCAGCGACTGCGTGATCGTCGAGGGTGCGGGCGGCCTCATGGTGCCACTGGATGCGAGGCACAATACCGACGACCTGGTGGCCAGGCTGGGGTTGCCGGTGGTGCTGGTGGTGGGGATGCGGCTGGGGTGCATCAACCATGCCCTCCTGACGCAACAGGCCATCGCAGCGCGGGGTCTGCCACTGCTCGGATGGGTCGCCAACGAGATCGATCCGGCAGAGGCTTGTATGGACGCCATGGTAGAGAGCCTGCAGGCAAGATTGCACGCGCCCTTGCTTGGCAGGTTGCCCTGGCAGCCAGGGATGAGCGCACAAGAGGCCGCTGCCCGCCTGTCCAGCGCGGCGCTGATCGACACGGCCGGCTAGCTGGCGGCGTCCAGCCGGCGTAATGCGCCGGGTGCTTCATGCGTACTGGTGAGGTGCTTGTTGTAGACGGTGCGATAGCTGGCCAGTCCCAGTTCGGCCATGGAGTTGGACAACGCGACCAGTTGGCCGACCGTCTCTTCCGAATAGAGCGCATCGACTTCATTGATGTCGAGCCAATGCCGGATGCGCGGCTCACCGGCAAAGACAAAATCGCTCAGCTGTGCCGAGTGGCCGCGCAGGATGGCCGCTTCAGCCGTGGGGCTGTTGGCCAGGATGCCATCGACCTGGGCCACCAGCTGGTGCAGGCTCTTGCCGCTGCCGTGCGTCATGAAGCGCTGCAGCTCCTCGGCGCTGGCGCAGTACCACAGCCAGAGGGCGTTGAAGACGGTCGCGATCTGCTCGCGCACCAGGGCAAAGGCCGAGGCGTTGACGGGCATCTCGTGACGCAACAGGATGCCGATGGCGCAGTGATGCTGCTGGGCCACCGTGAGGCAGCCGATGACGGCGCAGGCGCGCGGGTCATCGGGCAGTGGCTGGCCGTTGAATTCGGCGCAGATGCGATAGGCCAGGGAGTGCGCCCTGGCCAGCAGGTGTTCCAGTTCCATGGTGCTGCTCCCCTTGGAGGGTCATGAGGGTGGGTCCGGCAGACGGCTTGTTGTTGGAATTTTCAGCTCACGCCAGTGGCGCCGTCGAGGACAATGCGAATCTTGCGGGCCAGCTCGTCATGGCGATAAGGCTTGTCGAGGACGGGAAACTCACCATCCGCGCCGTGCCGCTCCAATGACTCGCTAGCGTAACCGGTAGTCAATAATACCTTGATCGTGGGCAACATGCGCTTGGCTTCGCGCGCCAGCACCACGCCGTTCATGCTGCCCGGCATGATCAGATCGGTAAAGAGCAGGTCCACCGGACGGCCGGAGCGGATCAGTTGCAGCGCTTCGGCCGGCGAGTTGACCATGCTCACGCGATAGCCCAGGCTTTCCAGCATCGTCTGCGCCAGCTCGGCCACTTCCAGGCGGTCGTCCACGACCAGGATATGTTCCTGTCCGCCCTGGCTCTGGCTGCGGTTGTCGTACTCAAAGCCGCCGCCGACCTGGTCCTGCGTGGCCGGGAAATAAATGGTCACCGTGGTGCCGCCCTCGGCCCCGGAGGTGATGCGCACCGAGCCGCCCGACTGCTTCACGAAACCATACACCATCGACAGGCCCAGGCCAGTGCCCTTGCCCTCGTCCTTGGTGGTGAAGAACGGGTCCATCACGCGCGGCAGGATGTCGGGCGCGATGCCGGGGCCATCATCGGTGACGGCGATGGACACATACAGGCCTTCCTTCAGGCCCAGCTGCACCGCCCGGTCCGGATCGGCCAGGTCTTCGTTGGCAGTGCGGATGCGCACCCGGCCACGGCCATTCATGGCGTCGCGGGCATTGATGAGCACATTCAAGAGCGCCACTTCCATCTGGGTCGGATCCAGCCGGCAATTCCACAGGCCACGGGCCAGCTCGGTCTGCACCGTGATGTCGCCGCCCAGGGTGCGGCTGACCAGGTCCGTGAAGCCCTCGGTGAGCGAGTTGAGGTTGATGGTGCGGCCTTCCAGGCGCTGCTTGCGGGCGAAGGCCAGCAACTGCTGGGTCAGCATGGCGGCCTTGCCGGAGGCCTTGCGGATACTGTCGGCGCTGCGCGCCACCCGCGCCAGGTCGGGCTTGTCGCTGCGCAGGGCGAGGTTGATCATGTCCAGATAGCCGGTGATGACTTGCAAGAGATTGTTGAAGTCGTGGGCGATGCCGCCGGTCAACTGGCCCAGCGCCTCCATCTTGCGCGCCTGTCCCAGCGCCTGCTCGGCGTCACGGCGGCGGCTGATGTCGAGCTGGGAGCTGAAGAAATATTTCAGATTGCCCTGCTGGTCATAGACCGGCGAGATGAACAGCGCATTCCAGAAGGTCGAACCGTTCTTGCGATAGTTCAACAGTTCTGTGGCGATCTCGCGCCGCTCCGCCACCGCCCGCCGCACTTCGGCCACGACCGAGCGGTCGGTCTCCGGGCCTTGCAGGAAGCGGCAGTTCTTGCCGACCACTTCGGCGCTGCTGTAGCCGGTCATGTTGATGAAGGCATTGTTGACGAAGACGATGGGGTTGTCCGGACGATTGGGGTCGGACACGATCATGGGCATGCGCGTCATTTCGACGGCAGCAAAGAAGATGTCGTTGATGTCGTTGCCGACGGCGACCTTGGCCAGGTCATTGCGCACGCCGGCGTCGGTGTAGCGATCGCTGGCACCCTGCGCGGGAGCCTGGGACGGGTTGGTAGGACTGCTGGATGAGCTGGGCATGGTGATCTTCTCCGTATGGCTGGGCTCGCATGCCCTAGGGCAAGATAGGCGAGCGTTTATAGCCAGTTGGACACGATCATGCTCTGCGGTTCCCGCGTAAATGCAACCGCTGGGCGCTCGCTTTGTTACATCTTTGCGCAGGCCTTGTCACAGGCCGGATTGCTGCTGATGAGCTTGGAGACTCGCGGGCGTGCCCGCGGCAACGATGCGGCCTTGATCGAGCAGATAGCCGCGGTCGCAGACCAGGCTGGCGAAGTGCAGATTCTGTTCGCACAGCAGGATGGCGATGCCGCTGCGCTTGAGCTCTTGTATCATCGCCGCCATCTGCTCCACGATCACCGGCGCCACGCCCTCGGAAGGTTCATCCAGCAACAGCAGGCGCGGATTGCCCATGAGCGTGCGGGCAATGGTGAGCATCTGCTGCTCGCCTCCGCTCATGCGTCCGCCAAGACGCTGCGGCATCGCGCCGAGGTTGGGAAAGAGCTCGAACAAGGCCTGCGGCGTCCAGTGCGGTGCGCCGGGGCGCGGCGGCTGGCGACCGGTCTCGAGGTTTTCCAGTACGCTCAGTTCGGTGAAGATGCGACGGTCTTCCGGCACATAGCCCAGTCCCAGCCGCGCGCGCTGATGCGGCGCCAGCTTGCCGATGTCGCGCCCCGCCAGGCGGATCTGCCCTTGGCGGCGCTCCAGCAGGCCCATCAAGGCCTTCAGCGTGGTGGACTTGCCTGCGCCATTACGGCCCATGAGCGCCACCACTTCGCCTGCGCGGATCTCCAGGTCCAGGCCGAAGAGGATGTGGGCATCGGCATACCACCCATGCAGGCCCTGTACCTGCAACAGACACTGGCTCATGCCGCTCCTCCGAAACTGGCGCCACTGCCGAAATAGAGTTCGCGCACCCGGGCATCGGCGCGCACTACGGCAGGCGCGCCATCGGCCACCAGTTGGCCGCGCGCCAGCACCAGGATGCGGTCGGCATGGGCGAACACCACATCCATGCTGTGTTCGGTAAACAGCACTGCGATCCCGCGCTCGTTGACCAGCCTGCGCGTGAGCGCCATGAGCGCTTGCCTTTCCTGCGTGGCCATGCCGGCGGTGGGTTCATCCATGAGCAGCAGACGCGGCGCGTTGGACAGCGCCATGGCCAGTTCGACCCGCTTGATGTCGCCATAGGCCAGCACGGCGCAGGCGCGCTGGGCCTGGGCGGCCATGCCGACCTGGTCGAGCAGCTCCATGGCTTGCTGGCGGAACAGGGAATCGGCCGGACGCCAGAGCTGCCACAGCCGGCGATGATGCGAGAGCAAGGCGGCCTGCACGCTTTGCAGCACCGTCATGGAACTGAAAGCAGCCGATACCTGGAAGGTGCGGCCCACGCCGCGACGCCAGATGCGACGCGCATCCAGCCCGGTGATGGACTGCCCGTCCAGCAATACCTCACCGCGATCCGGACGTAGCTGGCCGTTGATCAGGTTGAAGCAGGTCGATTTGCCCGCGCCATTGGGACCGATCAGCGCCAGCATCTGGCCCGCCGGCAGCGCGAAGGAAAGCTCCTCGAGCGCGGCCACGCCGCCGAAGGACTTGGACAGCTGCTGGACCTGCAGGAGGCTCATGCGCCCTCCCCTGGCCGCCCGGCCCTGCGCCAGGCGCCAGCCAGGCCGCCCGGCAGGAGCAGCACCAGCAACAGGATCACACCGCCCAGCAAGGCGCGCCAATAGTCAGTCTCGCGCGCCACCAGATCTTGCAGCCAGGTGAACACGGAGGCGCCCAGCAGCGGCCCCGCCAGGCTTTGCACGCCACCCAGCAGCACCATCACCAGGCCATCCACGGAACGGTTCACGCCGGCGACTTCGGGCGAGATGCTGCCCTTGGAAAAAGCGAACAACACCCCGGCCAGTCCGCAGAAGAGGCCCGCCAATGCAAAGCCGCCCCATTGCAAGGCGCGCACATCCATGCCCAGCGCCTGCGCGCGCCCCGAGGCATCGCGTGCGGCGCGCAAGGCCAGTCCGAACGGCGCATGGATCACCCGCCGCAGCAGGTAGACGCCCAGCGCGCTGCACAGCAGCGCCAGGTAGTAGTAGGCCAGCGGCGAGGCCAGCGCGGCGGCCGTGCGCAATCCGACCAGCCCATTGCTGCCGCCGGTGAGGTCATCCCATTGATAGATGGCGGCCCAGACGATCTGCGCAAAGGCCAGCGTCAGCATGGCCAGGTAGACGCCGGACAGGCGCACGCAGAACCAGCCGAACAGCAGCGCCGCCAGCATGGCCGTACCGGCCCCGGCCAGCATGGCCAGCGGCATCGGCCATTGCAGGCGCAGCGTGACCAGGGCGGCGGCGTAGGCGCCCAGGCCGAAGTAGGCAGCGTGACCGAAGGACACCATGCCGCCCGGCCCCATCAGGAAATGCAGGCTGGCGGCAAACAGCACGGCCACCAGGATTTCCACCATCAGGACCGGCAGATAAGGGAAGCGCCCGGCCAAGAGGGGCAAGGCCAGCAGCGCTGCCAGCAGCACCATGGCGGCCCAGCGCTCACGCTGGCTGGCCGCGCGCAGCGGCGCTTCGTGATGACTGGCGGCGCGCACCAGCGCCAGCGGCTTGCCCAGCAGCCCCCAGGGCCGCACGACCAGGATCACTGCCATCACCAGGAATTCGGCCACCAGCGTCAGCCGCGACAGCGAGAGTTCGATACCGAAGCACGAGACCGTGCCCAAGGCGATGCACAGCGCCTTGACCTCGGCGATCAGCACGGCCGCTGCGAAAGCGCCACCGATGGAGCCCATGCCGCCGACCACCACCACCACGAAGGCCGTGCCGATGGTATCGAGATCGAGCGCCAGGTTGGCCGGCAGGCGCGGTCCCTGCAGCGCACCGCCCAGGCCTGCCAGAAAGCAGCCCAGCGCAAACACGCCGGTAAACAGCCAGGCCTGGTTCACGCCCAGTGCGCCCAGCATTTCGCGGTCCTGGGTGGCGGCGCGGATGAGTGCGCCCCAGCGGGTACGGTTGAGCAGCAGCCACAGCAGCGCGAACACCAGCGGACCGATGGCCATGAGCAGCAGGTCATACTGCGGCAGACGCCGCCCCAGCACTTGCACCGCCCCAGCGAGGCCGGGTGCGCGCGGCCCGAACAGATCTTCCGGCCCCCAATACCAGAGCGCCGCATCCTTGATCACCAGCACCAGCGCAAAGGTGGCCAGCAACTGGAACAGTTCGGGTGCGCGATAGATGCGGCGCAAGATGGTGAGCTCGACCAGCGCCCCCAGCGCGGCCACCGGCAAGGCCGCCAGCAGCAGCGCCGCCCAGTAACCCCAGGGCGTTGCGCCCAGCCGGTCCACCAGGCTGTAGGCCAGGTACAGGCCCAGCATGTAGAAGGAACCATGGGCGAAGTTGACGATGCGCGTGACGCCGAAGATCAGCGACAGGCCGGCCGCGACCATGAACATGGCAGAGGCGTCGGCCAGGCCATTGAGCAGCTGGACGGCGAGGCTGGCAAGCGTCATGGACTCAGTCCGGCAGGCGGCGGGCGTGGCGCATCACGGGCGCAGCTCAGTCCGGCGCACGCAGCTTCTTCACCTCGGCATCGGGCAACTGCAGCGCCGCGCCATCGATATAGGTGAAGCTGGTCATGACGCCACGGCCCTCCTTGAGGCCGGTGCGGCCCACGAATGCGCCCAGGGTGGATTGATGGTCCTGCGGGCGGTAGACGATGGAGGCCACCGGCGTTTCCACCTTCAAGCCGGAGAAGGCGGCGGCCAGACGGTCGGCGTCGGTGCTGCCGGCCTTGCGCAGGCCGGCGGCGATGGACATCAGCGCGCTATAGCCCACCAGGGAACCGTTGCGCGGATAGTCATTGAATTTCTTGCGATAGGCCTCGACGAACTTCTTGTGTTCCGGCGTGTGGATCGCATACCAGGGGTAACCGGTGACGATCCAGTTCTGCGGTGCTTCGCCCTTGAGGGGATCGAGATACTCGGGCTCGCCCGTCAGCAGCGAGACCACGTCCACCTGCTCGAACAGCCCGCGGGTATTGCCTTCGCGCACGAACTTGCCGAGGTCGGCAGCGAAGAGCGCATTGAAGATGGCGTCCGGCTTGGCGTCGGCCAGCGCCTGGGTGACCGCGCCAGCATCGATCTTGCCCAGCGGCGGCGCCTGTTCGGCGACAAATTCCACGTCCGGCTGGGCCTGCTTCATCAGGGTCTTGAAGCTGGCGACGGCGGACTGGCCGTATTCATAGTTGGGATAGACGATGGCCCAGCGCTTCTTCTTCAACTTGACTGCTTCCTTGACCACCGAGGCAACCAGCATGGAGGTCGAGGGGCGCAGGCGGTAGGTGTACTTGTTGCCGTTCTGCCAGACGATCTTGTCGGTCAGCGGTTCGGCGGCGAGGAAGAAGACCCTGTGCTGCTTGGCGTAATCGGTCAGCGCCAGGCCGGTATTGGAGAGAAAACCGCCAAACAGCAAGGCGACGCGCTCGCGCGCCATCAATTCCTCGGCCACGCGCACCGAGTCGCCGGGGTTGCCGTTGTCGTCGCGGGCGATGACTTCGAGCTTCTTGCCCAGCACGCCGCCGCTGGCATTGATTTCGTCCAGGGCCATTTCCCAGCCCCGGCGGTACGGTTCCAGGAAGGCCGGCTGGGCCTTGTAGCTGTTGATCTCGCCGATCCTGATGGTGTCCTGGGCGCGCGCAGCGACGCTGCCCATGGTTAGCAGAGCGGCGGCCAAGGCCCATCGCAGGCCGCGCTGGAAGTTGAACTGGTTCACGTCATTCCCTTCTGGTGAGATGGCCCGGACAGCGCAGCCCGAGGACGGGCGTAATGATAACCGCTGGGACGCTGACCTGTCCGGCCCGTCGTCGGGTCGGCTGCGGCTTATTTCACGCGCTGCTTTTCCAGCTTGCGCGCCAGGGTGCGTCTATGCATGCCCAGCCGCCGTGCGGTCTCGGAGATGTTGAAGTCGGTGTCCACCAGCACTTCGTGGATGCGCTCCCATTCCAGCGTCTTGATGGAGGTGGCGCGCGCCGGCAACTCGACCTCGGAGACCCCGGCCACGTGGCCGAAGGCGGCTTCGATGTCGTCGGTATTGGAGGGTTTGGCCAGGTATTGGCATGCGCCCAGCTTGATGGCCTCGACCGCCGTGGTGATGCTGGCAAAGCCGGTCAGCACGACGATGAGCATGTCCTCGTCATGGGCGTGCAGCATCTGTACGCAGGCCAGGCCGGAGGCGTTGCCGCCCAGCTTGAGGTCGACCACGGCATAACCCGGACGGTGTTGCTGCAGGTGCTGGGCCGCCTCTTCCTGGCTGGCGGCGAGCAGGACGGTGTAGCCCCGGCGTTCGAACGAGCGCCCCAAGGTGCGTGCGAAGGCGGCGTCATCCTCAATGATCAGAAGCAGGCGATCAGCCGGCATGTTGCATTCCCTATTTCTTCTACTTTCCCAAGGCGCTATTGTAAGGCGAGACGGCCCCGGGCATTGCCGCCATCAGAAGAAAAAGGAAATGATTCGCGTCAAAGGCTGGTCAGGCCTGGCTTGCGGCACATCAAGCACCGCTCGGAAAAGCGGGTGTCGCGCTGCCGACGACAGGCTCGGCGTCGGCTTCCAGGCTGATGGCCGACAGCGGCAGCTCCAGCGTCACGCGTGCGCCCGCACCGGGCAGGTTGCTGGCCCAGACCCGTCCGCCCAGCTTGCGCGCGACGTTGACCACGAAGAACAGGCCCAGGCCGCGCCCCGGCTTGCCCTTGGTGGACTGGTAGGGCTTGCCGATCTGGTTGATCATCCATTCCGGGAAGCCCGGTCCCTGGTCGGAGACCTCCATGAGCAGCAAGCCCCCTTCCCGCCGCACTTCCAGCGACAGCCAGTGCGGCGAGACCTCGAAGGCATTGTCCAGCACATTGCCCAGCATCTGCTTGATGGCCGAGTCGAAGGCTACCGGCAGGTCTTGCCCGATCAGGTTCTGGTAATCGAACACTGCCACCGGACGGCTCTTGCGCCAGTCCTCGGCGACGCTGTCGAGGAAGGTGTTGAGGGTGGTCTTGATGGAAGACTCGCCGCGCGCCTGCCCGGCCGAGAGCAGCACGCCGCTGACGATGGATTTGCAGCGCTGCAGCTGTGCTTCCATTTCGGCGATGTCGTCCAGCATGTCCTGGCGCTGGCTGATCTCGGGCATGCGCTTCCAGTCGCCCAGGATCACCGACACCGTGGCCAGGGGCGTGCCCAGCTCGTGGGCGGCGCCCGAGGCGAGCAAGCCCATGCGCACGATGTGATCCTCTTCGGCGGCGCGCTGGCGCAGGTCGGCCAGCAAGGCGTCGCCGGCGCGCAGGTTGCTGCTGATGCGGGTGATGAAGAACACCATCAGCCCGGCATTGAGCAGGAAGCAGATCAGCGTGCCTTCCACATACAGGCTCAGCAGCCCCGCATTGTGGTCCGGCGGCAGCGCCAGCGGCTCGGAGAACAGCGCCAGCCCGGCCAGGCAGAGCATGGTCACGCCGACGATGGCCCAGCTCGACCAGGGCTTGAGCAGCACGGCCGAGAGGATGATCTGCATCAGGTACAGGAAGGCGAAGGGATTGGTGATGCCGCCGCTGAGATAGAGCTGGAAGGTCAGCACCGCCACATCCACCAGCAAGGCCAGGAACAGCTCGGCATTGGTGGCGATGCGCCGCTCGTGCCAGCGCAGGTGGCTGGCGATGTTGAAGGCCACCAGGCAGGACAGCACTTCCAGCATGTGCGGCAGCGGCAGGTGCAGGTCGAACACCAGCACCACGAAGGCGATGGTGGACACCTGCCCCAGCACCGCCAGCCAGCGCAGCTGGATCAGCAGCAGCATGTTCTGGTGGCCGGCCGGGTTCTGTTCGCCCTGGCGCAGGCGCTGCCAGCGTTCCCTCAGCGTCCTGCGCTTGGCGACGGCGTCGGCGGCGGTCATCTCGGTCAGCCCTGCGACGGTGACTGCGACTGGGCTTGGCGGATGCGCTCGCGCCAGCGCCGCTCGTCACGGATCAACCAATAGCCCGCGCCCAGCGACATCAGGGCCAGCGCGTACCAGGTCAGCGCGTAGATCAGATGGCTGTTGTGGAAGGCGATCACGGTCAGTCCGCCGACCGGTTTTTGCGCATCCGGCGCGACGGCGGCGTTGGCCTCGGCCGAGGCCTTGTCGGCATCGACGAAGTACGGCGCCACCGAGGTCAGTCCCTTGGCCTGGGCAATCGCCTGGACATCGCGGGAATACCAGCGGCTCTGGGCCGCATCATTGCTGCGCAGGAAGCCGCCCTTGGGCTCGCTCATGCGCAACAGCCCGGTGACTTCAGCATTCTGGCCTGCCGGCGCGTCGGCCAGGCTGGCCTCGGCCAGCTTGAGCGGCGAGACGCCGACGAATCCACGATTGACCAGCACCACCTCGCCATCGGCCAATTGCAGGGGCGTGAGCAGCCACGCGCCGCTGCCCAGGTCGGTGCTGGCCTGCACGGCCACGGTCTTGCTGTAGAGATAGCGGCCGGTGAGGACCACGCGCTTGTACTCATCGCGCTGCGCCGAGACCTGCGGCCACAGGGCCGGGCCCGGAGGCGCCACGGGAGCGGCGTGCACGCGTGCATCGACCTTGGCGATCAGGTCCAGCTTCCATTGCAGGCGATAGACCTGCCAGCTTCCCAGCGCCGCGAAGACCAGAAAGAAAAATCCCGCCAAGAGGGTCAGCAACAGCAGGCTGGCCTTTGTGCGGGATACCGGGACGGCTTGCGCCGCCCCGCTTTCTTTGCCTTGCTTCACGCCATTGATTGGCGTCTGGCTCATTTCGATTGGGGCGCGCTATGTTGCATACCCTGCATGCCCTGCATCGACTGGGGAACCGTCTCGGTGGGCATGTTTTCCGGCGACATGGTCGGCATCATGTTGTGGTTCAGGTGGTACATGACCCACAGCGAACCGGCCAGCGTGATGACCACGATGACGATGGTAAAGATCATCGCCAGCATGTTCCAGCCGCCTTCGGACTTGCCGTTCATGTGCAGGAAGTACTTGATGTGGACCACGATCTGCACGGCCGCCAAGGCCAGCAGCACGATGCCCATGGTCGCCGAGCTGGAGATGGACTTGTTCATCACCAGCCAGAACGGGATCGCGGTGAGGATCACGGCCAGCACGAAGCCGGTGACGTAATCCTTCATCGTGCCGTGGGCGGCGTGGTCGCCATGACCATGACCGTGGTCATGGTCGTCGTGGTGGCCCATCGGTCGGGCCGGGTGTTCTTGGTGGCCGCGGCTCATGGCAGGACTCCCATCAGATAGACAAAGGTGAAGACGCCGATCCAGACCACGTCCAGGAAGTGCCAGAACATGGACAGGCACATCAGGCGACGGCCGTTGGCTTCGGTCAGACCATGCTTGTTGATCTGGAACAGCAGCACGACCAGCCAGATGATGCCGAAGGTCACGTGCAGACCGTGGGTGCCGACCAGCGCGAAGAACGAGGTCAGGAAGCCGCTACGGGTCGGGCCCGCGCCTTCGTGGATCAGGTGCAGGAACTCATAGAGTTCGAAGTAGATGAAGCCAGCGCCCAGCAGACCAGTGATGATCAGCCAGAAGATGGTGTTCTGCTGCTTCTTGGCCTGCATGGCCAGCATGGCGAAACCGTAGGTGATCGACGACAGCAGCAGCAGCGCGGTGTTCAGCGCCACCAGCGGCAGGTCGAACAGCTCGGCGCCGGTCGGACCGCCTGCATAGTTGCGGCCCAGCACGGCGTAGCACGCAAACAGGCAGGCGAAGATCAGGCAATCGCTCATCAGGTAGATCCAGAAGCCCAGCAGGGTGCCGTTCTCCGGATGGTGATGGCGGACGAAATAGCGCGAGCTAGGCGTCGCGTCGGCCGTGTGGTTGATTGCTTCAGACATGGCTATTCAACAGACGTGTGCGCTCTGCTTCGACACGGACGACTTCGTCGGCCGGGATGTAGTAGTCGCGGTTGTAATTAAAGGTGTGGATGATGGTGGCGGCAACCAGAACAACGAAGGTCGCCACAGCCGGCAGCCACATGTGCCAGATCAGGGTGAAGCCCAGCACTGCCGACAGCGCAGCGATGATGAAGCCGGCACCGGTGTTCTTGGGCATGTGGATTTCCACGAAATCACCCAGCGGACGCTGATACTTGTTCTTCTTCATGTCAGCCCAGGCGTCGTTGTCATGCACGACCGGGGTGAAGGCGAAGTTGTAGGCAGGCGGCGGCGAGGAAGTCGACCATTCCAGTGTACGGCCGTTCCACGGGTCGCCGGTCACATCGGCCAGCTTCTTGCGGTCGCGGATGGAGACAGCGATCTGGATGATGAAGGAACCGATGCCCAGGGCGATCAGGCCAGCGCCGATGGCGGCGACCACGAACCAGATCTGCAGCGACGGATCGTCGAAGTGGCTCATGCGGCGGGTCACGCCCATCAGGCCCAGCACGTACAGAGGCATGAAGGCCAGGTAGAAACCGACCAGCCAGAACCAGAACGAGCACTTGCCCCAGAACTCATTGAGCTTGAAGCCGAAGGCCTTCGGGAACCAGAAGTTGATGCCGGCGAACATGCCGAACACCACGCCGCCGATGATGACGTTGTGGAAGTGGGCGATCAGGAACAGCGAGTTGTGCAGCACGAAGTCAGCCGGGGGAACGGCCAGCAGCACGCCGGTCATGCCGCCGATGACGAAGGTCACCATGAAGCCGATGGTCCACAGCATGGGGACTTCGAAGCGGATGCGGCCACGGTACATCGTGAAGAGCCAGTTGAAGATCTTGGCGCCGGTCGGGATCGAGATGATCATCGTGGTGATGCCGAAGAACGAGTTCACGCTGGCGCCCGAACCCATGGTGAAGAAGTGGTGCAGCCACACCAGGTAGGACAGGATGGTGATCACCACGGTCGCGTAGACCATGGAGGTGTAGCCGAACAGGCGCTTGCCGCTGAAGGTCGAGACGATTTCAGAGAAGATGCCGAAGGCCGGCAGCACCAGGATGTAGACCTCGGGGTGGCCCCAGATCCAGATCAGGTTCACGTACATCATGGCGTTGCCGCCCATGTCGTTGGTGAAGAAGTTGGTGCCGAAGACGCGGTCCAGGGACAGCATGGCCAGCACGGCGGTCAGCACCGGGAAGGCCGCCACGATCAGGACGTTGGTGCACAGCGAGGTCCAGGTGAAGACCGGCATCTTCATCATGTTCATGCCCGGGGCGCGCATCTTGACGATGGTCACCACCAGGTTGATCCCTGATAGCAATGTCCCTACCCCGGCCACCTGCAAGGCCCAGATGTAGTAGTCCACCCCCACGTCAGGGCTGTACAGGATGCCCGACAGCGGCGGGTAGGCCAGCCAGCCGGTGCGGGCGAATTCGCCCACGAACAGCGAGGCCATCACCAGCAGTGCGCCGAAGGTGGTCATCCAGAAGCTGAAGTTGTTCAGGAACGGGAAGGCCACGTCGCGCGCACCGATCTGCAGGGGCACGACGTAGTTCATCAGACCGGTCACCAGGGGCATGGCCACGAAGAAGATCATGATCACGCCGTGGGCGGTGAACACCTGGTCATAGTGGTGCGGCGGCAGGAAGCCGGCGTTGTCGCCGAAGGCGATGGCCTGCTGCGCGCGCATCATCACCGCGTCGGCAAAGCCACGCAGCAGCATGACGATGGCCAGCACGATGTACATGATGCCGATGCGCTTGTGGTCGATACTGGTGAACCAGTCGCGCCAGAGCATGCCCCACAGGCGATATTTGGTGAGCAGGCCCAGTACCACTATGCCGCCCAGCGCCACCATGGCGAAGGTACCGATCAGGATCGGCTCATGGTATGGAATCGCTTCCAGACTGAGGCGACCGAAGATCAGCTTTATCAGGTCAAAATTGTCAGACATCTTTACTTCCCGGGGAAAAAGGAAATGGGGGCGCAGCGGTGTTCTGCTGCGCTGATACGGCTACCAGGCAAGGAAATCATTCGGCCTTTTGCTGGCCCGGTTTCACGTTCAGGTCGGTGGCCATCATCTTGTCCATGCAAACCGTATTGGGTGCTACGCAACGGTTCACGATGGCGTGGAACAGATTGGGCTCGGTGCTGCCGATCAAGCGGGCAGGTTCACGTTCGCTCGGCTGTTCCAGCTTCAGGTACTCGGCACGGTCCAGCTTGCCCGAGCCAGCCTTGGCTTTTTGCACCCAGGCGTCGAAACCAGCCTGGTCCAGGCCGTGGAACTTGAAGCGCATGTGCGAGAAGCCGGCGCCGCTGTAGTTGGCCGAGAAGCCTTCATACTCGCCGGCCTTGTTGATGACGGCGTGCAGCTTGGTTTCCATGCCCGGCATGGCGTAGATCTGGCCAGCCAGTGCGGGAATGTAGAACGAGTTCATCACGCTGGATGCGGTGATCTTGAACTGGATGGGCACATCCACCGGCGCGGCCAGCTCATTGACGGTAGCAATGCCTTGCTCCGGATAGATGAACAGCCACTTCCAGTCCAGCGCCACCACTTCCACCACCAGCGGCTTGACCTGGGGCGACAGCGGGCGCTCGGCGTCGATGCGCGAGAGCGGACGGTACGGGTCCAGGGTGTGGGTGGTGATCCAGGTCAGCAGGCCCAAGGCGATGATGATCAGCAGGGGTGCGCCCCAGATGACCAGCTCCAGACGGGTCGAGTGATCCCAATCCGGCTCATAGGGAGCGGAAGTGTTGCTCTTGCGATAACGCCATGCGAACAGCAGCGTCAGGATGATCACCGGGACGATGATGAGCAGCATCAGCGCGGTCGAGATGATGATCAGGCGCGCTTGCTGGTTAGCGATGTCGCCGGAGGGATTCATCACGACGGTGTTGCACCCAGCCAACAGAAGCGCAGGAAGCAGGAGCAGTCCGCGACGGAGGATTTGAGAAACCATGAAGGAAAATTCCAGTCGTATGTATCAGAGCGTGGTAATGTAACGCCAATAAAGTGTGTTGGCGATTGGACGTTTTGTCCCACCCTGTTAGCTGCCACCTGGCAGGTTGGGATTGGTAGTACGTACTGCGACTAAACCTCTAACAGTGGGAGACACAGCCATGGCAAGCACCAGCATCCACAACGGTCAAGGTTCGGGCGAATTAGGACCGCACTCCACCCACCCTTCCACTTCGCACGACCACGGCAAGATCGAACCCGGTGAGATCGCGGTCGGCGTGGTCATCGGACGAGCGTCCGAATACTTCGATTTCTTCGTCTATGCACTAGCTTCGGTGCTGGTGTTCCCGGCGGTATTCTTCCCCAACGAACCCAAGCTGGAAGGCACGCTCTACGCCTTCGTGATCTTCGCCTTCGCCTTCCTGGCCCGTCCCATCGGGACGACCATCTTCATGGCGATACAAAAGCACTACGGCCGAGAGGTGAAACTGACGCTGGCGTTGTTCATGCTCGGCTTTTCGACTGCGGGCATTGCGTTATTGCCAACTTTTGAACACATTGGTGTCTGGGCCATCATCTTGCTCTCGCTGTTGCGGGTTGGTCAAGGACTGGCGCTGGGCGGGGCCTGGGATGGGCTGCCTTCGTTGCTGGCGATGAACGCTCCCCAGCACAAGCGCGGCTGGTACGCTGCGCTGGGCCAGCTGGGCGCACCGCTGGGCTTCGTGGTGGCGGCCAGCCTGTTTGCCTACATGCTCTCCAGCCTGACCACGGCGGATTTCCTTGAATGGGGCTGGCGCTATCCCTTCTATGTGGCCTTTGCCATCAACGTGGTCGCCCTGTTCTCGCGCCTGCGCCTGGTGTCGGCCCCGGAATACGCCAAGCTGCTCGATGAGCGCGAGCTGGAGCCCGCCGGCGTGGTCGAGCTGGCCACCACCCAGGGCCGCAACATCATCATTGGCGCCCTGGCGGCCCTGGCCAGCTATGCGCTGTTCCACCTGGTGACGGTGTTCCCGCTGTCCTGGATCAAGCTGTATTCGCTGCGCGAGGCCACCGATTTCCTGGTGGTGCAGATCTGGGGCGGCCTCATCATGGCCGTGGGCATCGTGATCTCCGGCCTGATCGCTGACCGCTTCGGCCGCCGCAATACGCTGGGTTCGATGGCCCTGCTCATCGCCATCCTCTCGGCCTTCGTCCCGACCCTGATGAATGGCGGCGAAGCCGGCCAGAATACCTTCATCCTGATCGGCTTCGCCCTGCTGGGCCTGTCCTACGGCCAGGCTGCCGGCGCGGTGACGGCCAACTTCAAGGCCCGCTATCGCTATACCGGCGCCGCCCTGACCTCCGATCTGGCCTGGCTGGTCGGCGCCGGCTTCGCTCCGCTGGTGGCGCTGGGCCTGTCGGCGCACTTCGGCATGGCTTACGTGAGCTTCTACCTGCTCTCCGGCGCAGTCGGCTCGCTGGCCGCGCTGAGCCTGAACCGTGCGCTGGAGGCGCGTGACGACTGACGCTCCGGCGCCATCCCGGAAAACCAAAACCCGGAGGCCTGCCTCCGGGTTTTTCTTTGGCGTCTCCCCAGCGACTGCTTCAGGATCTCAGGCCTCATCCAGGTCAGGCGCTGCTGCGCCACTGACCAGTTCGTGGACGAACCGCAGTTTTCCCAGCACCGGCGTCGACAAGGTGAAGGGATAGGAATCCGGCATGCCGATGCTGCGGTTCAGACTGTTGAGCACGTAGGTCAGCGCAAACCACTCCCGCGCCAGCTCATCGAAGGACCCGGCCGCCGTCGGCGGGGCCGGAATGACCAGCTTCTGCTCGCCGGCATGGCGCGGCCGCAGCTGTACCCCGCAGGCGTAGGCGGTCTCCAGCGTATCGAACATGTGCAGGTAATGCGCCCAGGTCTCGGCCCAGTCCTCCCAGGGATGACTGCTGGCATAGGCGCTGACGAACTGCTCTTCCCAGTCTGCGCGGGGACCGTTTTCATAGTGTTTCTGCAGGGCCGCGCCATAGTCTTCGCGCTCGTCGCCGAAGCGCTGGCGGAACGGCTCCAGCCAGGCGCTGCCGGCCACCAGCCGGTCAAAGTAGTAATGCCCGCTCTCGTGACGGAAATGCCCTAGCAGCGTGCGATAGGGCTCGGCCATCTGCTCGCGCGCCTGCTCCCGGTAGGCCGGATCGGCCTCGGCGATGTTGATGGTGATGACGCCATCGGCATGCCCGGTCAGCACGCGCTCGCCATGCGGCTGGTCCTGCAGGAACTCGAAGGCCAGCCCGGACTGCTCGTCTTCCATCTTCGGCGCCGGCTGCAGGCGCAAGGTCCACAGCGTATGCAGCAGTCGCCGCTTGGCCGTCTCCAGCCGGCTCCAGAGGACGCGGTTGTTGCCCTCATCCAGCGTCGGGATCACCCGGGTGAGACGGCAGGAGGCGCATAGCTCATGCGTTTCCTGCTCGTCGAGCATCCAGTTGCAGATGTTCTCGCGCCAGTAGTTCAGGCATTGCTTGAACACCCTGCCCTCATTTTCCGGCCGGACGCTGCGCCAGCGGCCTGGCCCTGGCTCTGCGCCGCTCTCGGCTGCCGGCGTCTCCAGCGCGGAAAAGCTGGTGATGGACTGTAGCTCGGGCTGATAGCCGAGCATCCAGCCACAACTTCCACAGACGGTGTTCTCGAAGAAGACCTGCGCGCCGCAATTGTCGCAATGAAAGGTGTTCATCGACTTCCCCCTTATCGTGATGGCCGCCCCGTGCCGGGGCGCGCTTCAGGCATTGGAAGAGAAATGTGACATTACGTTCCTGCATCTCCCCGGACAACCGCCGCAACGTCCACTTCCGTGAACACAAAGTTGTCCTTGTCAGGCAAACTTGCTACCATTGCGCCGCAGGAGATGGCATTCCTCCTCAAACCGCCGCCAAGTCCAGCTTGGGGCTGATGATGCCTACAGTGACCTGGCAACCCGGGGCTGTAGGTATTCGCCTGTAGCTTTCCCGCCTCGTGTTCCAGGAAGATCCACCCGATACCTGGTCACATGAAAAATCACCATTATCCAGAACAGCTCTACCTGCTGCCCTACATCGGCAAATGGACGCTGATTGCCTGCCTCATCGCCGCGCTGGCGGGCTCCGCTTCGGCCTTCTTCCTCTTCGCACTGGACTGGGCCACCCACTGGCGCGAGCGCCACGCCTGGATCATCTGGCTGCTGCCTCTGGGCGGCTTTGCGGTGGGCTGGCTGTACCTGCATACCGGCAAGCCGGTCGAGGCCGGCAACAACCTGCTCATCGATGAAATCCACGATCCGCGCAAGGTGATCCCGCTGCGCATGGCCCCGCTGGTATTGCTGGGCACCGTGGCCTCACACCTCTTCGGCGCATCGGTCGGGCGCGAAGGCACGGCCGTGCAGATGGGCGGCGCGCTGGCCGACCAGCTCACCCACCTCCTGCGGCTGCGCCCGGAGGATAGGCGCATCCTGCTCATGGCGGGTATCAGCGCGGGCTTTTCCTCGGTCTTCGGCACGCCCATGGCGGGCGCCATCTTCGGACTGGAGGTGCTGGCCATTGGGCGCATGCGCTATGAGGCCATCTTTCCCTGCTTCGTCGCCGCCATCGCCGCCGACCAGGTCGGTCTGGCCTGGGGCGTGCACCATACCCACTACGCCATGAACGCCAGCGCCCCCATGGCGCTGTGGAGCGTGGCTGCGGTGATCGCCGCTGGTGTGGTGTTCGGCCTGGCGGGGATGATCTTTGCCAACAGCACCCACACCCTGTCGGCCTTCATGAAACGCCATGTCAGCTATGCGCCGCTGCGCCCGTTCATCGGCGGCTTCATCGTCGCCCTGGCGGTGTGGGCGGTCGGCACCCATCGCTATATCGGCCTGGGCATTCCCGTGATCGTCGAGGCCTTCCAGCAACCGCTGGCGCCCTGGGACTTCCTGGGCAAGATGGTCTTTACGGTGACCTCGTTGGGCAGCGGTTTCAAGGGGGGCGAAGTCACGCCCCTGTTCTACATCGGCGCAACCCTGGGCAATGCGCTGGCGCCACTGCTGCATCTGCCCTTCCCGCTGCTGGCCGGGATCGGTTTCGTGGCGGTCTTCGCCGGCGCGGCCAACACGCCGCTGGCCTCTACCATCATGGCCATCGAACTGTTCGGTCCCCAGATCGGCCCCTTTGCCGCGTTGGCCTGCGTGGTCGCCTATCTGTTCTCGGGCCACACCGGCATCTATCATGCCCAGCGCGTCGGCCAGGCCAAGCTGGGCTTGCTGCCCAAGGGGCTCAGGATCGGAGAGGTGGGCGGCTACCGGCGCAAGCTCTCCGCAGCGCCGGCCGAACAGGCCAGCGAACTCGACCAGCACCGGAAATAGGAACGTTCAGGGCAGTTTTTCAGAGGCGGCAACAGGGCTTGCGCCCTCTGCCGGCTTGACCCAGACCACATCGTCATTGATGACGTAGAGGGCGCAGGGCTCAGGCGAATTCTTCTGGCAGTTCTGCAAGGCCCGTTCCGAAGGATTCTCACCATTCACGGCCCAGCCTACGTGGTTGGACGAGGAAATCGCAAACGCCCGTGGCGCGTGCATGGCGAGAAACTTCTCATACAGCGCACGGGTTTTCTCGTTCAGGTAAGGAACCGCCGCGCTGTCTTCCAGGTTGGCGTAACCGCTGCCGGGCAACTCCCCGGTGAGCCTGACGGTCTTTTCGGTGGGCATACCGACCTGCTTGAGCAGCGCCTCCGTGGGCGGCCACCAGATAGGAATGCCGTCGCGGCTGCCGCTCATGCCATGGGCGTCGCTCTTGAAGGGGCCGAAGGCCACCAGCGTGGCCGGGCCGCCCGCCTTGGTGTAGGCCTCATACATGCGGGCCGCCAGCTCGGGATTGAAATAGCTGTCGTTCTCGCCGTAGAACCAGAGACTGGGAATGCGGGTGCGGCTGCCAAAGACGCCAAAGGCATCGACCAAGGCCGATTTCCAGATGCAACCGGTGGCGTCGTAGCGCAAGCCCCCGGCAAAATTGAGCAAGGCCCGCACCCCCGGCGGATTACGCTCGCCAAAGGCCATCGTGGTCAGGCCGCCATGCGACTGGCCCATGATGATGACCCGGTCCTTGTCCACCCAGGCTTGCTGGCGCGCATAGTCCAGCGCCGCCTGGAGATCGTCGGCCTGGGCCTCGCCATTGCCGCGGATGTTGCAGCCGCCATCCACGTACATCCCGCCGGACCTGGAAAAACCCTTGCGCATCGGCAGCAGGACGGCATAGCCGCGCCGCACGAACTCGGTGGCCATCACCACGCTACGGCCACGCGGCTGGAAGGCCGGATTGCCCGGCGATTTGCCGTGGTTGATGATCAGCAGCGGAAATGGCCCCTCCCCCGGCGGCCTGAACAGCGTGGTCTCGAGCTTGACGGAGAAGATTCCCGTCCCTGAAGGAATCATGATGACTTCTTCGCGCAAGGCCTTGTTCAGCGGCGGTTCGGCCGCCCACGATGGATGCTGCAGGAGACACCCCAGCAGCAATACGGCGACGATCTTGATCTTCATCTTGTAGTCGTTGTGATGGTCTTGTCTGCGCGACGCCCGCCCCGGCAAGCGCCCCCTGACGCTGGAGCCGAGCGCCACTCCCCTGGAGATATTTGCACAATGGTCTGACAGAGGGCTGACCGCGCCCCCTCGTTCTGAATAATGTTGCGGTGTGATGCAAAAACATTCACCAGCACGCCCTGCGCCAAAGCGCGATAATTCCCGCTATCCCTAACAAACGACAAGCCGGCGACCTGCCAAGACCGCCGCCGCGAAAGATCGTAGACCGCAGATCACCCTGCCCAGGAGACCCCATGCAAGCAGCCCCCCGCTTCAGCCGCACCGTGCGCCACCCCGGCGCCCCCGATCCGCAGCGCATCGTTTCACTGGCCGGCCCGGCCATGCAGCTCGACTTCACGCTGGAGGCGGGCCGCAACCTGCGCGACGCGATCAGCATTCCCCTGTCCCGCGCTGGCCTGGAGGGCGGCACCGTGCGCTTCGGCCAATTGGCCATCGCCGAGCTGCACTTCCTCATGCCCGCCCTGGCGGTGGATGACCAGCACGCCGCCTTCTACAGCGCGCCGCACGCCATGGAAGAAGGCACGCTCATCGACTATGCCTGCGCCACCTATGGCCGCAAGGATGGCGAGCCCTTCGTGCATTGCCATGCGGTCTGGCGCGACCGCCAGGGGCAGCGCCAGGGCGGACATCTGATGATGGAAAAGACCCTGGTCGGCGCGGACACCCCGGCGCAGGCCTGGGGCCTGCACGACGCCACCATGGCCACCCGCTATGATCCGGAAACCAATTTCACGCTGTTCTACCCTACCCGGCTCGCCGAGCAGACCGTCACCAGCACAGGCAAACGCGTGGTGCTGGCCCGCATTCGTCCTGACCAGGATCTGACCATGGCAGTCGAAGCCGCCTGCGCCGAACATGGGATGGCCAACGCCATCGTGCGCGGGAGCGTGGGCAGCATCATCGGCGCCGAATTCGACGATGGCCGGGTGCTGGAAGATCGCGCCACCGAAATCCTGATCCGCGCAGGCGAAGTCCGCCAAGGCCGCGCGCGCCTGGAGATCGGCTTGATCAATCCGCAGGGCCAGGTCTGCGAGGGCGTGCTGGCGCGGGGCTGCAATCCGGTGTTGATCTGCTTCGAACTGGTGCTTCAGGAGCTTTGAGTCAAGCATCTGCCGTCGGGCCTGTCGTTTTCCCGCAGGGGGCGCAACTGTGCCAACTGGAGCGGACTCAATGGCTGCGCATCGGGATCGGCCAGTGCCGCCGCGGTAATCTCCGCGTCTTCGGCGGAGGTGGGCAGGAAGGTACCCGGTTTAAGTGTAGGCATATCGCTCGATCTCCCGTTTGTTCGCCATTCGCAGGCTGAGGGTCCACCTGCCTGGCAGGCGTGTCGCCTGGGCCACCCCATGGCCCAACAGATGTTGCGTTATTTAATCAGGAAATCTGTGCGCGACATAGGCACAGACGCAAAAACGGCCTGCTTGACAGGCCGTTTTCGCATCATCCTGCCCGAATGTGCAGGGGTGGGTCTCAAGCCCCCACCAGCTTCTTGAAGGTCGGCAGCACCGCCTCCCCCTTGAACGGCTTCACGATCCAGCCCTTGATGCCGGCGGCCTTGCCGCGTTCCTTCATGATGGGCGAGTTCTCGGTGGTCAGCATGATGATGTTCACGCTGGCGTTGCCCAGTTCGCTGCGGATCTTCTCGGCCATGGTCAGGCCATCCATGTTGGGCATGTTCACGTCGGAGACCACCAGCTTGATGGCGGGGTCGCCCTTGAGCTTGCTGAGGCCGTCACGGCCATCCACGGCCAGGGCTACGTCCAGACCGTTCTTTTTGAGGAAGTCGCCTACTTCGGCGCGCACCGTGCTCGAATCGTCCACTACCAGGATTTGTGCCATCTTGATTCTCTTTCAATAGGGGGAGGTACTGCATTGGGGGGAGTAAAAGCTTGCAATCGCGCCCGTCAGCGGACGCTCAGAACAGCTCCAGTTCGCCGGACTCGAACAGTTCTTCCACCGAGGTCTGGTTTTCCGTGAAATCCTCGGGTGACCACGACAGGTTGAAGATGAAGCGCTGCAACAACACCAGCGGCGCGCCATCCTCGCGGCGCAGCACGTACTTGAAGCACAGCTGCGCATCGTCCGATCCGAAGGAGATGTAGCGATGCTGGTGGTTGATGATGATGGGCACCTGGCTCAGCTGATGAATGGGCTGGCTCTGGTTGATGAAGCGGTTCTTGAACCAGCCCCAGATCAGGTTGGTCAGCTCGCCCAGGGCGTTGTTGAGATCGCGGAAGTCGTCCGACGCGTTCCCGGTAAGCGCCTGCAGCGTCTTCTGCTCGGCCTGCAACATCATGTAGCCGCGACACCAGCTGCTCTCCAGCGGAATGAGCGTAAACACCTCGCCGAAGATGATGCGGTCGCGCACCAGATAAGGCTGGTCGATTTCCACGCTCATGCCGGGGAACTGGTTCTCCAGCACCATGCGGCTGATCTCGGCGATGCCGCGCACCAGGGCGTTGGGATATTGCTGGCTGAAGATGGCCGCCGTCAGCGCCGGCGCCAGGGCGTCGATCTCTTCGATCCGGTAGACGGCGCTGAACAGTTCACTCTCGCGCGTATCCAGCGGCTGGTCGGCGCTCTCGCGGCGGCGGCGCAGGAAGATCGGCAGCTCCGGCCGCACCTCGCGGATGCGCCGCGCCAGGCCGCGCGCGCCCTCGCCCAGGCCGGCCAGGCGCTCGGAGAGCATGATCCCGCCCAGGTCGACGTTGCTGCGCAAGACCGCCATGATGTGCTCTTCATGCGCCTTCAGTCCCACCAGATGATGGCGCTCGCAGAACGCCTTGATGGTGTCGTAGCAATCGGCGTCCTTGTCCACCACCAGCACCTTGCTGGTAATGGTGCCATGGGTGCTGTGGGTGCTGTGCTCCTGGTTTGCGCGCACGTCCATATCGGATCTACCTCCGGAAATCGTTGATGTCGACGGCGGCTAGAACAGTTCCAGCTCGCCGGTAGTGTCTACCTGCTCCTCGGCCGCCACGGCGAAATCCAGGGGGGCATAGGCCGACACGCACAGGCTGACGTGAAAGCGCGGCGACTCCGGCAGTTCGGCCAGGTCGATGGCGAAATGCCGGATGTGCGCGCAGTTGAGTTTTTGCAGATAGGCCGCGCACTGGCGGTCGATGACGTTGGGCGTGGACATGCCCAGGTGCGGGAAGTAGCGGCCCAGCTCACGGTTGAAGATCCCGCAGCACAGGTTGCCGCATTCGGCGATGGCGTCCAGCAGCCCCTGCTCGCTCATCTCGGCCGCCGCCACATTGTGCAGGCTCGCAAAGTGCGCCCGGGTCGCGGCGTCGGCAGTGAAATGGAACATCACCACCATCCGGAACAGGTAGGAAGAGATGGTCAGCACCACCATCTTCTTCTCTTGCACATGGCTGATGTCGTCCAGCACCTCGAACGCCGCCTGGCATCCGCTGGGCACCAGGCTGCTGCGCAGCGCCTGCTGCAGCAGCACGTCCAGGCCGTCGCGTGCGGCGGCCGAGACGCGCTCTTCCTGCACTGCCTGGGCAGCGGCGGCGGTCACGGCCTGCACCTCATCCATCTCGTTGGCGCTCATGCCGCTTCGGCCAGGGTATCCCTGGTCTTCTTGTTGATCAGGTCCAGGCCGATGACCGCACCCATGATCATCTTGCCGCCCGCCTGCAGGTCCTGGAAGGTGGTGGTGGTGATGAGGTCGTTCTGGTAGAGGTTGGCGCGATAGCTCTTGGAGAGCTTCTCGGCGCGCTGCGCCAGGTCGCGCACTTCCTGCGCCACCACGGCGAAGCCGCGTCCATGCGCGCCGGCGCGGGCGGCTTCGATGGAGGCGTTGAGCGCCACGATGATGACCTGGTTGACGATGAGGGCGAACTCGTCGTTCATGCGGTGCATGTCGCGGTTGTGGGCGATGAGCACGTTCATGTCGTCGTGCCAGCGCTCGAAGGTGCGCACCAGGCCGAGCAGCTTGGCGATGGTGTCCTGGGAGGCGTCGCAGTTCTCTTTCACGCGGGAGAAGTTGTCCGATTGCTGGCTCTGCAGCTGCCCTATCATCGTCTCGCTCTCCAGGCGCATCTCCTCCAGCAGTTGCTGGGCCGATTGGCGCTCCTGCCGGGCCTGTTGCTCATGCGCCTGCATCTGCTGCTCTTGCCGGGCCAGCGCTTCCTGGGCCTGCTGGCGCACCAGTTCCAGCTGGCCGGCATCGATCAGGCGCTGCGCGCGCCGTTGCTGGCGCAGCCACAGCAGGGCCAGCGGCAGGCCGGCCAGTACGGCGCCCAGCGCCACCAGGAGTATTGCGTTGACCATGTTCAGACTTGTTCGTGACGACGGTTGTTGGGACGATGCGCCAGGCCTCAGGCCACCTGCGAATCGCCGCCCTGCGGCAGCACCACGGGCTGGACGGTTTCCTGGCCGCCCATGGGGTAAGGCACATCGATGCCATCGACTTCCACGGCGACGTTCTCGGGCAGCATCACGATGATCTGGAAGGAACGGAAAGGCGCGCCCTCTTCGGTATCGGTGAAGCGGATCTCGATCTGTCCATGTTCCCGGGTGACGAAGTCCAGTACCGCATCCATGCCCACGCCGCGACCCGAGACCTCAGTCACTTCGCTGCGGGTGGAGAAGCCCGGTTGCAGGATCAGGCGAGCGATCTCGGCGTCCGACAGGGCCTGGTCTACCGTGATCAGGTGTTTCTCGATGCCGATCTGGCGCACCCGTTCCAGCGCCAGGCCCCGGCCATCGTCGGACAGGGCCATCTGGAACATGTCTTCCATCACGCCCATTTCCAGCTTGATCACGCCGGCCTCGGGCTTGCCCTTGGCCAGGCGCTCTTCGCTGCTTTCCAGGCCATGGTCCATGGCGTTGCGGATCAGGTGCATGAACACGTTCTGCAACAGCGGCGCGGCAAAACTGTGGACCACGTAGCCGTTGTCCTCGATCTGCACCACCGGAGCAGCCTTACCCAGATCGGCAGCCAGCGCCGGCAGCGAATCGGTGACCGGGGCCAGCACCTCCTGGATGGTCTCGGTGCCGAGCAGGCGTAGGGTGCGGCGCACGTCGTTGCGTACGGCCACCAGTTCATGCAGGTTGGCGGTGTTGACGTTTTCCAGGCGCTCCAGGCTTTGCTCGATATGCTTGCGGTCGATGGTGATGACGTGGCGCGCATAACCAGGCAAGGTCTGCTCACCAGCTGCGGCCACGCCGCGGCCAAGGGTGACGTCGTTGATACGGGCGTAGCGGTCGATGATCTCGCGCACCTGGGCCAGTTGGCGCAGCAGCTCTTCCTGGCGCCAGACGGCGCCGCTGGCGGGATGGCGCAGGTCGTCGTAGTGCTGTTCGGTGTGGTGGACCACGTTGGCCAGATGCAGCAGACCATAGGTGCGGCCATTGCCCTTGATGGTATGCATGTTGCGGAACAGCTTGGCGATGGCGAAGGCGGTCGCTTCCGGGTTCTGGTGGACGATCTGCTCGTTCTCGTCCAGGAAGCGGCGCGCGCTGCTGATGAACTCGGCAAACTTGGCCGGCGTCACCGCCAGGATCTCGCCGATCATTTCCAGTTCGCGCTTCTGCTCGTTGGCTTCGGCAGCGAGTTGGCGCAGCTCGGTCACGTCGCGCACGCACAGCATCAGGCGGATCACCGTATCGGCCTCATCGGTGATGGGCGACCAGGACAGGTCGAGGATCTTCTTGCTGCCGTCGGCCATGGTCTTTTCGATCTCGCCCACCATCAGGTGCGCGTTGAATTCGAAGTTCATCACGTCTTCGCCGATGCAGGCGCCCCCGATGGCTTCGATCTGCGACAGCGTATCGGCGCCCAGCTGGGTGTCGGCAAACACCAGTTCCATCACGTCGCGGCCGGCGATGTCGGTGGTCTCGAAGACGGTTTCCAGGAAGGCCGAATATTCCGGGTGGATGCGGTTGCCCTCGACGATGGTAAGAATGCCCTGCGGGATGTTCTGCAGCATGGCCTGCATGTCGGCGGTCTTCTGGCGCACCTGGGCGGAGGCTTCCTCGATCTTTTCGACCATGCCGTTGAAGGCAACGATGGAGTGGCCCACTTCATCCATGCGCTGCACCGGCAGGCGGCGGGTGAAGTCCTGGCTGGTGGCGATCTCGCCCATCATGGCGGCCATGCGGCTGATGGGACCGGTGATCTGGCGATACAGCAGGAAGCCGATGCCGCCCAGCAGCAGTACCGCCATGACGGTGACGATGCTGATGGTAGTGGTTGTCTGGGCCAGCTTGCCGTTGAGCGAGGCAATGGCGTTGTCCTTGAAGCGGTTCTTCTCGATGCGCAGGGTGTTGACGATGCCTTCGAGTTCAGTCTGGTACTGCATCACGCCGCCGAAGAACTGCGCCTGGGCGATCTCGTTCTTGCCGGCCAGCTTGAACTTGGCAGTGGTATCGATGGCGCCGAAGTAGTTGTCCAGGCTTTCCTTGGCCTGTTCGATCAGGCCGCGCTGGGCCACGCCTTCAGCCTGCTGGGCCTGCGCGGCCAGGGCCTTTTCCAGCACGGCCTTCTTCTCGGCCAGTTTTTCGTTTTCTTGCGCCACCAGCTGGTTATCGTTCTCGGTGACCATCACCATGGCCGCCAGTTGCACATCCTTCAACTGCCCCATCAGGTCGGCCGACGCCAGCACGCTGGGCATGACCCCCTCGGTGACCGAGCGCACCTCGACAGCGCTGCTGCGGGACTGGTACATCGCGTAGCCGCCAATACCGGCGATGGCGATGAAGGTAAGTATCACCAGTAGCGTGATACGCATGCGGATGGTCATGGAGTTCCCCTTGGATTGGCGGTGTCCGGCGACGGTTCAGGTTCTTCCCGGGAACATGAACAAATGGTCAGCCGGTCTGGATGCGGGGCGAATTGTTGCACTCAAGTATTACTGCTGCGTGACAATCCGTGACTGTTCCTTCACGGCAAATGCAGGCTCGCATTTGCCTGCTGACCGACGCTTTCCATGCAGCGGGAATGCCGTGGCGGCGACAGCATCTTCCTACAGCAGCTTGCGGGGCTGTCCGATGGGCTGCAGGTCCGGCACGCTCTATCGTGAAGGCTTGATCCGTATTGCCAGGAGTTGCCCATGTCCGCTTTGAATCCATCCCGTCTGCAACGCTTTGAAGGCAAGGTCGTCATTGTCACGGGCGCTGCCTCCGGCATCGGCGAGGCCACGGCGCGCCGCTTCTCCGACGAGGGCGCCCGCGTGCTGCTGGCCGACCGCGACGCCGCCGCGCTGGGCAAGGTCTTTGACAGTCTTCCGCCCGAGCGCACCGCCGCCCGTGAAACCGATGTTTCCCATCATGAGCAGGTGCGCCAGCTGGTGGACTTTGCCATCGAGCGCTTCGGCCAGCTGGATGTGCTGGTGAGCGACGCCGGCGTATTCGCCGAGGGCAATGTGACCGAGGTCAGCCCGGAAGACTGGCACCGTGTCCAGGCCACCAACGTCAATGGGGTCTTCTATGGCGCGCGCGAAGCCCTGCCCCATCTGGAAAAGACCCGCGGTTGCATCGTCAACGTGGCCTCCGTATCGGGGCTGGCGGCCGACTGGAACCTGAGCGCCTACAACGCTTCCAAGGGCGCAGTCTGCAACCTCACCCGCGCCATGGCGCTGGACTTCGGCCGCAAGGGCGTGCGCATCAATGCAGTGTGCCCCAGCCTGACCCACACCGCCATGACCGCCGACATGGCCGACGATCCGCCTCTGCTGGACAAGTTCGCCGAACGCATCGCCCTGGGGCGCGGCGCCGATCCGTTGGAGATCGCCGCAGTGATCACCTTCCTGGCCAGTCCGGACGCCAGCTTCGTGAACGGCGTCAATCTGCCGGTCGATGGCGGACTGATGGCGTCCAATGGCCAGCCGCCGCAATGACCGAGCAAGGAGCCCGCATGAGCCAATCCATTCCCCTTCCTGAAGACACCCGCCAGGCCACCGAAACCGCACTGGACAAGAGCAAGCCGCAAGCCCTGCCGCACGAGGGACTCAAGCCCCAGTCCGAGCAACCGGGCGCGCCGCCCGCCAGCGAAGAGCATCCACTGTCGGTAGGCAAGCCCTGAACGGCTCAGCCCTAGAGAGATTAGAGAGAAGAACAACATGGACTCCGCAGGCAGCATGTCATCCACTCCCGCCCCGCCGGATGCACCGGCCACCGGCCTGCTGCAACCTGGCCGCAATTGCTGGCGGCTGGCCCATGCCGACCGCTTCCGGCTGCTCATCGATGCCGCCGACTACTTCAGCGCGCTGCGCCAGGCGCTGGTGAAGGCGCGCCGCAGCGTCTACATCCTGGGTTGGGATATCGACAGCCGCACCGTCCTCACGCCCCAGGGCAGCGACGACGGTCTGCCGGCGCAACTGGGCGACCTGCTGCATGCGCTGGTGGAGCGCCAGCCCGATCTGCATATCCGCGTGCTCAACTGGGACTACGCCATGCTCTACGCACTGGAACGCGAATGGATGATGGTCAGAAAACCGGGACGCCCGCGCAACAAGCGCCTGCATTTCCGCACCGACGCCCGCCACCCGGTGGGCGCCTCGCATCACCAGAAGATCGTGGTCATCGATGACCAGTTGGCCTTTGTCGGCGGCCTGGACCTGACTCGCTGCCGGTGGGACAACCAGGAGCACTTGCCCGATCACCCGCTGCGGCGCGATCCCGATGATCGCCCTTACGCGCCCTTCCATGACGTGCAAGCCATGGCCGACGGCGAGGTCGCGCGCGCCATGGGCGTGCTGGCGCGACGGCGCTGGGCGCTGGCGGGGTATGCCGAAAAGAGCACGGAGAAACATACCGACACGACCGAGGCACGCGCCACCGCCGCCGAATCCACCCTGGCGGCCAGCGATCCTTGGCCGCCTGCCTTTGTCCCCGACCTGCAGGATGTGATGATCGGCATTTCGCGCACCGAGCCGGCCTATGAAGACCGGCCCGGCGTCTACGAAGTGCGCGAACTGTATCTCGACGCCATCGCCGAGGCGCGCCAGCACCTGTTCTTCGAAAACCAGTACTTCACCTCCAACGTCCTGGCCGAAGCCCTGGGTGCGCGCCTGCGCGAGCCGGACGGACCGGAGGTGGCCGTGATCTCTCCCCGCACCCAGAGCGGCTGGCTGGAGCAGGCCACCATGGGGGCCTTGCGCGCACGCATCCACCATCGCCTCAAGGCGGCGCTGGCCGACCAGGGCGAAGGGGCCGAGCGCCGCTACCAGATGTATTGCCCGCACCTGCCCGGACTGGAAGACGATTGCTGCCTCAACGTCCACAGCAAGGTCTTTGCCATGGACGATCGCCTGTTTTCGGTGGGCTCGGCCAACATGAGCAATCGCTCCATGGGCTTCGATACCGAGTGCAATCTCAGCATCGAAGTCCAGGGCGACGCCGCCAAGCAAGCCCAAGTGCGGCAGGTCATCGCGACCCTGCGCAACCGCTTGCTGGGCGAGCACCTGGGGGTGCCAGCGCAGGCGGTGCAGCAAGCCATGGAAGACAGCGGGGGTCTGCATGCCGCCATCGATGCGCTGACCCAGCCGGAAGCGCGCAGCCTGCAGCCGCTGGACCCGCGCCTGATCCCGGAACTGGATGCAGTGACCCAGGACAATGCCGTCTTCGATCCCGAGCGTCCCATCAGCCCCGACGAAATCGTCGATGCCTACGTGCCGCGCAGCGCCCGCAAGCCGGTGCCCCGCCGCATGATCGGCCTGGGGGTGCTGGCGGTGCTGCTGGTGGCCTTCGCGCTGGCCTGGCGCTTTACGCCGCTGCGTGAATGGATCAACCTCAATTCGCTGATCGCGCTGGCCCGTAGCGTCGACAAACTCCCCTTCAGTCCGCTGATCGTGATGACCACCTTCGTGGTGGCGGGCATGCTGATGGTGCCGATCACGGTACTGATTGCCGTTGCCGGGGTGGTCTTCGGACCGCTCAACGGCGGACTGTATGCGGCGGTGGGTGTGGGATTGAGCGCCCTGCTGGGCTTCGGCGTGGGCCACTGGCTGGGACACGACGCCTTGCGCGACCTGCTGGGCCCGCGCATCAACAACCTCAGCCGCCGCTTTGCCCAGCGTGGCATTGCGGCCATGGCCGTGGTGCGGCTGCTGCCCATCGCCCCCTTCACCATCGTCAATGTGGTGGCGGGCGCTTCGCACCTCCGTTTGCGGGATTACCTGCTGGGCACGCTCTTGGGTATGTCGCCGGGGATCGTGCTCACGGTGGTGTTCTCGCACAACCTGGCCGAGGCGATCCGCCATCCCAGCCTGGAGACGGTGCTGGTGCTGGTCGCCGTCACGGTCGCGCTGATGCTCGTGGCCTTCGGGCTGCAGAAGCTGTTCCGTCCGCGCGGCCAGGAGCGTGGCCGCGCATCTTCACAACGCAAGGGCAAGGGTGCAGCGGGTCCGCGCCAGGGTGAGGCTGCCGTCAAGGTGCGCCAGGCCTGATGCGTAGCGCCCGCCTGTCCGAGCGCCAGACCGCGCCCGCCCCCGCCGATACCGAACTGGTGCTCAGCGCCGACGCTCCCGTGCCGGGGCGCGATCCCTGGCCCCTCACGGTAGCCACTTACAACATCCACGGCGCCGTCGGCACCGATGGGCGCTTCGCCCCCGAGCGCGTGGCCGCCGTGCTCGACGAGCTCCAGGCCGATGTGGTGGCACTGCAGGAGGTGCCGCTGGGTGGCGCCGATCAGGTCGACGTGCTGGCGCTGCTGCGCGCCCACACCGGCATGTTCGCAGCGGAGGGCCCGACCATGGAAAGCCCGGCGCGGCGCTATGGCAATGCGGTGCTGAGCCGCTATCCCATCCTGGCCACAGAGAGCATCGACCTCTCTTTCGGCAGCCGCGAGCCGCGCGGTGCGCTCGATGCCGACATCGACTGCCGCGGCCAGTTGCTGCGCGTGGTGGCCACCCATCTGGGGCTGAAGCCCGCCGAACGGCGCGCCCAGATCAAGCGCCTGCTGCAGGCCTTCGATACCAATGACGCGCCGGTGATCCTGCTGGGCGACGTCAATGAATGGTTCATGTGGGGGCGCACCTTGCGCTGGCTGGTCGGGCATTTCGAGGCGGCTCCCGCTCCGCCTACCTTCCCCTCGCGCTGGCCGGTGTTCGCCTTGGACCGCATCTGGATCAGTCCGCGCCGACGCCTGCAGCACCTGGCGGTGCATCGTTCCGCGCTGGCCAGGGTAGCGTCGGACCACCTGCCGCTGCTGGCCCATATTGCGGGATGAGCCTGCGTCACTGCCTGGTAAGCGGTCAGCAGTCGGCGGTCAGCGGCGGCGGCGCTTGTCGCTCCACAGCTTGACCGCCAGCGCCCCCCAGATCAGCAGGAACAGTGTATTGCCAGGCAGCCAGATCATCTGGGTCCAGACATAATCACTGACCCACGAAGCGAGCACGTCGCGACAACCGCAGACCTGGTCGGCATAGAGCCAATCGCCCCCGCTGCGCGCTGCGGCGAACTGCAGCCACAGAAAAGTCAACAGCAACGGGATGCCCACCACGCCCGCCAGGCACCAGCGCTGCATCTGCCGGCGGTGGCGACCAGCTCCCTTGGGCAAGCCGGCCTGCGGCCCCTCGCCTGCGCTGCCTGTGCATCCCTGCACCGCTTTGCCGTGCATATTTCCCCCTTGCACTTGGATTTGTTTGCCCCTGGATTGCCGCACTGCCGTCATGAAGACGCCCAAGTGCAGCACGACAATCGCCGCCCATCCTCCCTGACGGGAAGGCGGGCCTTTCTGGTTGGATCAACGCAAGGTATGGAAAGCAAGACGCCTGCGCGAGCGCAGGCGAGAAGAAGGGCGTGGATGTACGGCTCGCATTTTGCGGCAACCAAGGCAGCGCCGCGCAAGGCGATGAACTGCTTGTTCTTATGACAAAAGCACGCCTTCCCAGACCGATACGATACGTTTCGCCTCGGATTCTAGGTGCAAATTATCCTGCACTCAACAAAATTTACGATTGTTGGATCGAAATTTTACTAAGTGTCCATCAAGCTTGGCAGGGTGATGCTCCCCAGCACCAGCTTCAGTTGGGCCTGGACCTGGCGCTCGTCGATATCACCCTGCCCCGTCAGGAGCCGCTGTAGCAAGGGGGCGTACAGCAGGTCGAAGACCAGGCTCAGGTCGGCATCCTCCCTGAATTCGCCGCGTTGGGCGCCGCGGCGCAAGACACTCACCAGCGCCAGCCGGCGCGGTTCCAGATAATTGTCGTTGAAGATGCGTTTGCTCTCCGGCTCGAACTGCGCCAGCGCGATCATTTCACGCACCACCCGGCCCGACTTGCCACGCAACAGTTGGGACAGTTGCAGCATGTGCAGTTCGATATCGGTGCGCGAAGAGCCGCTGTCGCCGATGGGCGGCATCGGTTCCACGGCCCGCAGCAGGGCTTCCATCGCCAGGGCGCTCTTGTTGGGCCACCAGCGATAGATGGTGGCCTTGCCCACGCCGGCGCGCGCCGCCACGCCCTCCAGGGAGAGCTTGTCGAAGCCGATCTCCTCGAGCATCACGTAAGTGGCATCGAGGATGGCGTCATGGCTGACGGCATTCCTGCGGCGACCGGTGGCCGGATCAGAGATGAAGGTGAGAGAAATGATGTGCTCCAGACGGCAATTGCCTGTTATCTGAAGCTGGTTACGGCATGCTTTACGACAACTTGAGCATATGTCACAAAAAAATTGTGAATATTTATGCAAAACCACCCGGCAGTTCCGTCACTGGCGCGGCGGCGTAGCGTCCAGCAACTGACCAAAGCGCTCCAGACGCGGCCGATAGCCACGCTCGGCGTCGAGTGAAAAGGCGATGCGACGGGTGCGTCCCATCAGTTCGTCGCGGGCAAAAAAGCCGAAGTAGCGCGAATCCATGCTGTTGTCGCGGTTATCACCCAGCATCATGTAGTGGCCCGGCGGCACCACCACCGGGCCGTAGCTGCTGTGCAGGCTGGGATGAGCCGCCGACAGGCGCACCGCATGCTCCATGGCGCCGTAGCGCTCGTCGCGATAGGCCGCCTGATCGCTGCCGTCGCCGGCTTCCGGCGCTTCGGCCGCAGGATGGTAGTGGGCCGGCTGGCCGTTGATGAACAGGACGTTATCGCGCAGCTCCACCACATCGCCCGGCAGCCCCACGATGCGCTTGACCAGCAGCTCGCCAGCCTGGCGCGAATCGATGGTGACGATGTCGCCGCGCTGCGGCTCGCCCAGGCGCAGGAGGCTGATATGGGTCAGCGGCAGGCGCAGGTCGTAGGCCATCTTGTCGACCAGGATGCGGTCGCCGATCTGCACCGTGGGCAGCATGGAGCCGCTGGGCACGACGTTGTAGTCGGCGATGGCGCTACGGAACATCACCATCAGGGCAATGAAGGCCAGCAAGCCCTTGTTGTCCGCCAACAGCTTGTTGAGGGTTGATTTCATTTCGGTGTGTCGCTCAAAGTCTGATCCACGCCCATGCTAAACCAGGTCGCCCCTCAATTCAAAACGGAGCTGCCGACCTTAACTGACAGAATTGTCATCTGGATGTCAGCCTCGCGTCGAGCGGCAACGATTACATTGACGGCGTAGAACAGCAGGGACCGATGCCGTTGCGCCGGGGGGCGTGGCCTGATGGTCCGCCTTTCATCCGCAAGCCATCATCGTGAGCCTTATGGTCGTCCCGTTCCGCCGCGTCGCAGCCAGCGTCAGTAGCCGTCATTTCACGCACTCCACACAATATCTCCCCTTCCGCGCCACGAAGGGAATGACGGCACTGGTGCTGGCCGCGCTGCTGGGCGGTTGCGCCGTCGGCCCTGATTACGCGCGCCCGGCGCTGGACCTGCCGCAAGCCTACAAGGAAACCGGCCCCTGGAAACTGGCCGCGCCGCGCCAGATCGATGACCACCAGCCCTGGTGGGAAGCCTATGGCGACCCGGTCCTCAATGCGCTGATGGACCAGGCCAACGCCGCCAACCAGACCATCCAGCAGGCCGCCGCCCAGTACCGCCAGGCCCAGGCCACCGCCGAAGTAGCTCGCGCCAGCCTCTGGCCGACCATTGGCGCACAGGCTGGCGCGAGCCGCGCGCAGACCAATACCAATGGCGTGCAAAGGCTGGGCAACAGCTACAGCGTCGGCCTGAACGCTTCCTGGGAAGCCGACCTCTGGGGCCGCATCCGGCGCGGCGCCGAAGCGGGCGAGGCCAATGCCCAGGCCAGCGCGGCTAGCCTGGCGGCAGCGCGCCTGTCCATCCAGGCCACGCTGGCGCAGGACTACCTGCAATTGCGCGTGACCGATCTGCAAAAGGATTTGTACCGCCGCACCGTGGCCGCCTATACCCGTTCGCTGCAACTGAGCACGCACCAGTACGAAGCCGGCACCGCCCTGCGCTCGGACGTGGCGCAGGCTGAAACCCAGTTGCGCGCCGCCCAGGCGCAACTGATCGACCTCGACGACACCCGCAACCAGCTCGAACACGCCATCGCCATGCTGATCGGCAAAGCGCCCGCGCAGTTCAGCCTGCCCGCCCTGCCGCCGGCTGCGGCCAGCGATAGCGCCATCGACGCCAATGCCGCGCGCCTGCAAGGCAGCCTGCCGCAGATTCCGGTGGGCCTGCCCTCGGAACTGCTGGAGCGCCGTCCCGACATCGCCAATGCCGAACGTCTGGCCGCCGCGGCCAACGCCAATATCGGCGTGGCCCGCGCCGCCTATTTCCCCACGCTGACGCTGTCGGCCAGCGGTGGCTACAACAGCCTGGCTTTCGCCAACCTGTTCAACACCCCCAGCCGCGTCTGGTCGCTGGGGTCGGCGCTGGCCGAGTCTCTCTTCGACGGCGGCGCCCGCAGCGCCCGCAATGATGCCGCCGTGGCGGCCTACGACGCGGCCGTGGCGCAATACAAGCAGACCGTGCTGGGTGGCCTGCAAGAGGTGGAAGACAAGCTATCCACCCTGCGCGTGCTGGACCAGGAAAGCACCGTGCAGGCCCAGGCCGTACAGTCGGCGCAGCTGGCCGAACGGCTGGCCATGCGCCAGTACGAGGCCGGCACCGTCACCTATCTGTCGGTGGTGACGACCCAGGCCGCGTCGCTGACCAACCAGCGCAACGCCGTGACCTTGCTGGGCCGCCAGCTGGTGGCCAGCGTCGCGCTGATCAAGGCCACCGGCGGCGGCTGGCAGGCTGGGCGGGACGCCCCGTAAAGCCAGCCGCCGGCATTGTCGAATCCCCCTTTCCTCGCGAACATTTCAGGACGAGTTTCAGGCATGAGCACCTCACCCACCCCTCCCCGGCGTTCCCGACTGGCCATCGCACTGGCCGCAGCGCTGCTGATGGCCGGCATCGGCGGCTGGACCCACCTGCAGCGCGCCAGCGCCGCCGACCAGCCGCAGGCCAAGGCGCCGCCGCCCGTCTCCGTGACCCTGGCCAGCGTGCAGGAACGCGACTTGCCGCAATACCTCGCCGGCGTCGGGACGGTGACCGCCAACGCCAGCGTCGTGGTCAAGACACGCATCGATGGCCAGCTGGAAAAGGTCGGCTTCCAGGAAGGCGAAGACGTCAAGAAAGGCCAGTTGCTGGCCCAGATCGACGCCCGCGCACTGCAGGCGCAACTGGCCCAGGCCGAGGCGCAGCGCGCCAAGGACAGCGCCACGCTGATGAACGCCCGGCTGGACCTGCAACGCTACACCACCCTGCGCAGCCAGGACGCCGCCACCCAGCAGCAGCTCGATACGCAAAAGGCCCTGGTGGCGCAGCTGGAAGCGGCCGTCAAGACCGACGAGGCCCAGGTGGCCTATGCCAAGGTGCAATTGAGCTATACCACCATCAATGCGCCGATCTCGGGCCGCGTCGGCGCGCGCCTGGTCGATCCGGGCAACATCGTGCATGCCACGGACGCCAACGGTCTGGTGGTAATCAACCAGATCGATCCGATCACCCTGGTCTTCACCCTGCCCGAAGAAGCCGTGGCCGGCATCAACCGCGCCCAGCGCGCTCACCAGCAGCCGCTCCAGGTCTCCGCCTATGCGCGCGACTCGCAGGAAGTGCTGGCCACCGGCAAGCTGGTCCTGCTGGACAACCAGATCAACACCACCAACGGCACGGTGCAGTTGAAGGCGCGCTTCGACAACCCTGACCACAAGCTCTGGCCAGGCCAGTATGTCAACGCCCGCCTGCAGATGCGCAGCCACGGCAACGCCCTCACCGTGCCGGCGGCCGCCATCCAGCGCAACCAGCAAGGCACCTACGTCTACGCCATCGACCAGGAAGACCAGGCCCGCATGCAGCCGGTCAAGGTCGAACGCATCCAGGACGGCATCGCCGTGCTGGCCGCCGGCAACGCCGTGCAAGCAGGCCAGCGGGTGGTCATCGACGGCCAGTACAAGCTCAAGCCCGGCAGCCGCATCGTCGAGAGCAAGCCGCAGCCGGCCAAGGCCGAGGCGAATGCCGAGGCCAAGGCGAAAGGAAATGCCAAGTGAGCGTCTCTGCCGCCTTCATCAAGCGCCCCATCGGCACCACGCTGCTGGCCATTGCCATCCTGCTGGTAGGCGTGGCGGTATGGCCGCTGCTGCCGGTGGCGCCGCTGCCGCAGGTGGACTTCCCCACCATCCAGGTCACTGCGCAGTTGCCCGGAGGCAGTCCCGAGACCATGGCGTCCAACGTGGCCCAGCCGCTGGAGCGCCAGTTCTCGCTCATCGCCGGGCTCTCGCAGATGACCTCGCAGAGCACCCTGGGCAGCACCCAGATCACGCTGCAGTTCGACCTGAACCGCAACATCGACGCGGCCGCACTGGATGTGCAGGCGGCCATCAATGCCTCCACCGGGCAATTGCCGGCCAACCTGCCCAATCCGCCGACCTTCCGCAAGATCAATCCGGCCGATTCGCCCATCATGATCATGTCGGTGCAGTCCGAAGCGCTGCCGCTGACGGTGGTCAACGACTATGCCGACAACATCCTGGCCCAGCAGATCTCGCAGATCTCCGGCGTGGGCCTGGTCAACGTCAATGGCCAGCAGAAGCCGGCCGTGCGCATCCAGGTCGATCCGGCCAAGCTGGCCACGCTGGGACTGAGCCTGGAAGACATCCGCGGCGTCATCGCGACCACCACCGTGAACCAGCCCAAGGGCACCGTCGACGGTGCGCGCCAGGCCTTCACCGTCTATACCAATGACCAGTTGCTCAAGGCCGAGCAATGGAATGACATGGTCCTGGCCTGGCGCAATGGCGCGCCGATCCGGGTCAAGGACATCGGGATCGCCGTGGACGGGCCGGAAAACAACAAGATCGCCGCCTGGGCCTTCGCCGGCGCGGCCAACACGGCCGACCACAGCATCACCAATGGCCGCTCCATCGTGCTGGCCATCACCAAGCAGCCCGGCGCCAACGTGATCGAGACGGTCGGCCGCATCAAGGCCGCCATGCCGCGCCTGCGTGCAGCCATCCCCGCGGCCATCCACGTCAATACGCTCATCGACCGCACCCAGACCATCCGCGCCTCGGTGGAAGACGTGGAGTTCACCCTGGTGCTGACCATCGCACTGGTGGTGATGGTGATCTTCGTGTTCCTGCGCAACGTGGCCGCCACGCTGATCCCCTCGGTGACCGTGCCGCTGGCCATCATGGGCACGGCCGGGGTGATGTACGTGGTGGGCTATAGCCTGGACAATCTTTCGCTGATGGCGCTGACCATTGCCGTGGGCTTCGTGGTCGATGACGCCATCGTCATGCTGGAAAACATCTACCGCTACGTCGAAGAAGGCATGACGCCCTTGGAGGCCGCATTGAAGGGCGCCGGCGAGATCGGATTTACCATCATCTCGATCTCGGTCTCGCTGGTGGCGGTGTTCATCCCGCTGCTGTTGATGGGGGGCATCGTGGGCCGGCTGTTCCGCGAGTTTGCCGTCACGGTGACGCTGACCATTGCCGTATCGGTCATCATCTCGCTGACGCTCACGCCCATGCTGTGCTCGCGCTTCCTGAAGAACGAGCATGGCCAGCGCCACGGCAAGCTGTATCAATGGTTCGAACGCTGCTTCGACGCCATGCTGGCCGGCTACAAGCGCGGCCTGGATGTGGTGATGAAGCACCAGTTCATCACCCTGATGAGTTTCATCGCGACCTTGGCGCTGACGGCGGTGCTGTTCATCTTCATCCCCAAGGGCTTCTTCCCGCAACAGGACAATGGCGTCATCGTCGGCTTTGCCGAATCCGCGCAGGACACGTCCTCGGCGGCCATGCACGAGCGCCTGCTGAAGGTGGCCGAGGTGGTGCGCCAGGACCCGGACGTGATCGGCTTTGCCATGAGCGCAGGCTCGACCACCTTCAATACCGGCCAGTTCTTCATCGCCCTGAAACCCAAGGACCAGGGACGCACCACCAATGCCGACGAGATCATCGCCCGGCTACGTCCCAAGGTGGCGAGGATCGAGGGGGTGAACCTGTTCATGCAGGCCAGCCAGGACATCAACGTCGGCGGCCGCCTCTCGCGCACCCAGTACCAGTACACCATCACCGATACCGACCTGGATGAACTCAACGTCTGGGCGCCGCGCATGCTGGAACGCTTCCGCCAGCTGCCGCAATTGACCGACGTGGCCTCCGACCAGCAGAACCAGGCCGCCGCGGCGGTGATCACCATCGACCGCGCACGCGCCTCCAGCTTCGGCATTTCGCCGTCGCTGATCGACGCCACCATCTATGACGCCATCGGCCAGCGCCAGGTGGCCCAGTACTTCACCCAGATCAATAGCTACCGCGTGATCCTGGAAGTGACACCGGCCTTGCAGAAAGACCCGGCGCTGTTCGACAAGCTCTACCTGACCTCGCCCCTGACCGGCCAGCAGGTGCCGCTATCGACCTTCGTGAAGATCGACACCAGCAAGACCTCCTACCTGTCCATCAGCCACCAGAGCCAGTTCCCGGCGGTGACGATTTCCTTCAACCTGGCCAAGGGCGTCTCGCTGGGCGAAGCCGTCGATGTGATCCAGAAGACCAAGGACCAGATGGGCGTGCCGCAGACCCTGGTGGGCAACTTCCAGGGCACGGCCAAGGCCTTTGGCGATTCGCTCTCGTCCCAGCCCTACCTGATCGCAGCGGCCCTGATCGCGGTCTACATCGTGCTGGGCCTGCTCTACGAGAGCTACATCCATCCCCTGACCATCCTCTCCACCCTGCCCTCGGCGGGCGTGGGGGCGCTGCTGATCCTGATGGCGGGCGGCTATGATCTCTCGGTCATTGCCCTCATCGGCATCATCCTGCTCATCGGCATCGTCAAGAAGAACGGCATCATGATGATCGACTTCGCCCTCACCGCCGAGCGCAGCCAGGGCATGAAGCCGGAACAAGCCATCTACCAGGCCTGCCTGCTGCGCTTCCGCCCCATCATGATGACCACCATGTGCGCCCTGCTGTCGGGCCTGCCGCTGATGCTGGGCCACGGCGCCGGTTCCGAGCTGCGCCGCCCGCTGGGCTATGCCATGGTGGGCGGCCTGATCCTGTCGCAGGCGCTGACCCTGTTCACCACGCCGGTGGTCTATCTCTATCTGGACCGCGCCCACTACTGGTACATGCGCAAGAAAGAAGCACGCCAGGCGCGCAAGGCGGCGCGGCTGGCCAATCCGCAGGGGTGAACATGCCCATGCAACACAACGCAGCGGGAAGGTAGAATCCCGCATGGGCCACCGCCAGGCAAACCAGCCCTGGCAGGGCCGCTGGAGACCGCATGAAGATTCTGATAGTCGAAGACGAGCAAAAGATGTCCGAGTACCTCTGCAAGGGCCTCACCGAGCAGGGCTGCGCGGTGGACCTGGCCGCCAATGGGGTGGATGGCCAGCACCTGGCCATCGAGCATGATTACGACGTGATCGTGCTGGACGTCATGCTGCCGGGCCTGGACGGCTTCTCGGTGCTGCGCGCGCTGCGCAAGGTCAAGGAGACGCCGGTGATCATGCTGACCGCGCGCGACAGCGTGGAAGACCGCATCAAGGGTCTGCATGACGGCGCCGATGACTACCTGATCAAGCCCTTCTCCTTCCTCGAACTGCTGGCTCGGCTGCAGGCCCTGACCCGCCGCGGCCGCGCCCAGGAACCGGCGCAGCTGCGCATCGGCGACCTGCAGATCGACCTGCTCTCGCGCAAGGCCTTCCGGGGCGGGCTGCGCATCGACCTCACCGCCAAGGAATTTGCCTTGCTGGCCGTGATGGCGCGCCGCCAGGGCGAGATCCTCTCCAAGACCGCCATTGCCGAACTGGTCTGGGACATGAATTTCGACAGCAATACCAATGTGGTCGAGGTCGCCATCAAGCGCCTGCGCGCCAAGATCGATGCGCCCTTCGAACAGAAGCTGCTGCATACCGTGCGCGGCATGGGCTATGTGCTGGAGCCGCGCGCCACGGCCGACAGCAGCGATGACTGAGCCTGGCGAGAACGCAGTGCGCCTGCGCTGGCTGCCGCTGCGGCAATCGATCACGGCGCGGCTGGTGTGGATGTCGGCGGCCTCGGCGCTGCTGATCTTTGCGCTCACCGGGATGGTGCTCTACACCGTGCTCAAGGGTGAGCTGCTGCGCCACGAACGCGACGGCCTGGTCACCACCCTCAACGACATCAGCTACCAGATCGGCCGCGCCGGCAATACCGAACGCTGGGGCCGGGTGCAGGCCAAGCTGGCCACGCTGTCGCAAGCCGACCAGCATGTCTCGTTCTGGATTTCCAGCAGCGACGCCCGCTTTACCTACGGCGACCTGAGCCGCCTGGCGCCGCAGGCCATCCGCGCCGACGAGGGCAACTCGGTAGGCCGCCTGCATTTGCCGGGTCGTCGTTATCCGCTGCACATCATGACGCGCACCCTGCCCGCCTTCGAAGAGCGGCCCGCCGTCGACGTCACCGTCGGGGTGGATGGTGAACCCTATTTCGAGATGCGCCGCACCTTCCTCCTGGCGACCTCGGTGTTTTCCCTGCTGGGCATCGTGCTGGCGGTGATCTCCAGCTACTGGATCGCCCGCGCCGGACTGGCGCCCTTGCGCCAGATGTCGGACCGGGCGCAGAGTTTCTCGCCGCGCAAGCTCTCCGCGCGCATGCCGGTAGAGGCCATGCCGCAAGAACTGTCGGTGCTGGCGCTGGCCTTCAATGGCGCGCTCGATCGCATCGAAGACGCCTACACCCAGCTGGAAGCCTTCAACGCCGACGTCGCCCACGAACTGCGCACGCCGCTGGCCAACCTGATCGGCGAAACCCAGGTGGCGCTGGCGCGCGAGCGCAGCGCCGGGGAATTCAAGGACGTGCTGCAATCGAACCTGGAAGAACTGGACCGCATCCGTTCCATCGTCAACGACATGCTCTTCCTGGCCCGCTCCGATCAGGGCGAAGCGGCCACGGCGCGGGTGCCGGCGCGGGTGGCCGACGAGGTGCAGAAGACCGTGGATTTCTTCGAGTTCGTGCTCGACGACAGCGGCATGCGCATCGAGGTCGCGGGCGATACCGAGGCCACCGCGATGATGGAGACGGCGCTCTTCAAGCGCGCCCTGACCAACCTGATCCAGAACGCCATCCAGCATTCGCCCGAAGGCGCGCTGCTGCGCATCGACATCGCCTGCCAGGAAGAGACCGTGCGGGTGGCCGTGAGCAACCCCGGCAAGCCCATCGACGAACATCACCTGCCGCGCCTGTTCGACCGCTTCTACCGGGTCGACAGCGCCCGCCAGGACATCAACGGCAGCCATGGCCACGGGCTGGGCCTGGCCATCGTCAAGGCGGTGGCGCGCATGCATGGCGGACGCGCCTTTGCCTCCAGCAAAGAGGGCGTCAACAGCATCGGCTTCACCATCGCCCGCCAATAGCCCGCCAAGGGCCGGCCAGGCAGGCTCGGCTCAGTAGCCGCGGCGCAGATCGACGTTGGCGGCAATCTCCCCACTGTGGCGATAGCGCCGGATATTGGCGGCCACGATGGCCGAGGCCGTCTGCCGGTCGGTGGGCGCGGAGCAATGCGGCAGCACCGTCACGGCCGGATGGCTCCACGGCCAGGCTGCGGGCGGCAGAGGCTCCACGGCAAACACGTCCAGCACCGCGTGCCGGAGCTGGCCGGCGTCCAGCGCCGCCTTCAGCGCGGCATCGTCGATGATGGGCCCGCGGGCGAAATTGATCAGTTGGGCCTGCGGCGGCAACATGGCCAGATGGGCGGCATCGATCAGGCCACGGGTCTCGGCCGTGAGCGGCAGCAGGCAGACCAGGATATCGGTCTGCGCCAGCATCTGCGCCAAGCCCGCCGGTCCATGAAAGGTCTGCACGCCTTCCGCCTCGCGCGCGCTGCGGCTCCAGCCGTTGACGGCAAAGCGCGCCTGGCGCAGCGCCGCCGCCGCGGCCTCGCCCAGCGCGCCCAGGCCCAGCAGGCTGACGCGGCGCTGCTCGGGCAGCACGTAGGGCTGCGCCTCCCAGTGATGTTCACGCTGGCGGCGCGCATAGAGGGGCATGTCGCGATGCAGGTAGAGCGTCCAGGCCAGCACTGCTTCGGCCATGGTGGCGGCCAGGCGCGGATCGACCAGGCGCGTGAGCTGCAAGTCGCTCTGGCCAAGATCGGCGACCAGGCGCTCGACCCCGGCCCATACGCTATGCACCCACAGCAAGTTCGGCATGCGCTTGAGCTGGGCCGGATCGGGATTGGCGACGATGGCCACGCGGCACTGCGCGAGCTGATCGGCGTCCAGTTGCTCGCAGGGCAGGATGCGTTCTTCCGGCATGGCGGCCTGGAGCGCGCTGATCCACTGCTGGACTTCGCTGGCGCCGGCCTGGCTGACGAAGGCGATGGGGGAGATCGGGGTGAGCGCGCTCATCGGGCGTAGACCTGCTGGAGATCGGCAAAGCCCTTGACCTCGATGGGATTGCCCGAGGGATCGCAAAAGAACATGGTGGCCTGCTCGCCCGGTTCGCCGGCGAAGCGGATCTGCGGCGCCAGCACGAACTGCACCTGTGCGCTGGCGCTGAGGCGGTCGGCCAGGGCCTGCCATTGCGGCATCGGCAAGATCACGCCCAGGTGCGGCATGGGCACCATGTGATGGCCGACCTTGCCGGTGTTGCTCACCGCAAAGGGTTCGCCCAGATGCAGCGAGAGCTGATGACCGAAGAAGTCGATATCGACCCAGGTATCGGTGCTGCGTCCCTCCTGGCAACCCAGCAGGTCGCAATAGAAGCGGCGGGCAGCGTCGAGGTCGCGCACGTGATAGGCGAGATGGAAGATGGAAGACATGGTGTGCTCGTGGCGTCGGTGCGTGGATGCCTCGTTGCAGCGAGGCCGGGGATCAAAGTCCACAAGCATACCCCAGCCAGCCTGATCGCATCATTGCTGCGCTGGAACAGGCGGCGCGGCGGACAAGCCGGCTGTGCTTGACATGTGTCAATTGCGCCCGGTTTTGCGCTGGACGAGGGCCGCACGCAGGCCTAGTCTGAAGCCATGGCATCCCATCGCGGACGCCTTTCCATCCCAACACCCCGAGGAGCTACCATGAGCTACAAGTCGATCCTGGTCCATGTCGACCAGTCACGTCACGCTGCCCAGCGCATCCGCATCGCCGCCGAACTGGCGCGCGCCCAGCAGGCGCACCTGATCGGCAGCTCCGTCAGCGGCATCTCCAGCTTCATCACCATGGAAGGCGCGGCCTATATCGCCGCGCAGATGGATGGCTTCCGCGACCGCGCCCTGGCGGCGCTGGAAAACTTCGACAAGATCGCCAACAGCGTGGGCGTGCCCTCCTGCGAAAAGCGCTTCGTCGATGACGATGCCGAAGGCGGCCTGGCCCTGCAGGCGCGCTATGCCGACCTGGTGGTGGTCAGCCAGGCCGACCTGGACGATGCCGACGACAGCTTCCTCACCGACCTGCCCGAATACGTGATGCTCAATTCGCCCCGTCCGGTGCTGATCATCCCCAGCGCCGGCGAGTTCAAGCACGTTGGCAAGAACGCCTTGGTCGCCTGGGATGGCAGCATGGAATCGACCCGCGCCGTCACCGCCGCCCTGCCGCTGCTGCGCCAGGCGGACAACGTGACGGTGGTGATCTTCAACTCCGACAAGCGCCTGGGCACCCATGGCGAACAGCCCGGCGCCGATATCGCCCTGTACCTGGCGCGCCATGGCGTGACGGTGGAAGTGGCGCAGGAACAGACCCCGCTGGACATCGGCAACGCCCTGCTCTCGCTGGCCGCCGACAAGGGCTCGGACCTGCTGGTCATGGGCGGCTATGGCCACACCCGCTTCCGTGAAGTGCTGCTGGGCGGCGTGACCCTGACCATCCTCAAGACCATGACCCTGCCTGTGCTCATGGCCCACTGACCACTGGAGCAGGGCCGCCGCGCCCTACTGCAGTTCCGCTACCGGCCCCTCGCGGGCCGGTGTCTTTTGGGCCGCCGTGCGCTCGCGCTGCTGCAGCCGCGCCTTGCGCTTGCGCACCCAGATGATCACGCCCGTCACCGACAGCATGGCCACCAGCGCCCCCATGAAGGAGATCAGGATGCGTCCCGGCAAGCCCAGGATGCGTCCCGAATGCAAGGGGAACTGCGCCTGCAGGAAGATATCCCCGGCACTGCCCCGCCCCGGGATCTTGCCGCCCTCGTAAGCGCCGCTGTTGGCGTCGAAGTAAAGCCAGGCATTGCCCAGGCCGATATCGCCATGGTCGTTGCCGGGCTGGAAGTAACCCACGCCATAGACGCCGAACATGCCCGAATAGAACACCCCACCCACCGGCTCGGTCAGTCCCATCTTGCGTGCCTGGGCCTGGCCCAGCGCCACCGCCTGCTCGCGGGTGATACGCGGCTCGGCCACTTTCTCGGGGGCGGTCGGGGTACGGGTGTCGAAGGGGCTGGGCGTGAGCGTGGAGAGGGTCTGCAGCAGCGGCCGCATCACCTGGCGTTCCAGGTTCATCGACACCGAGGTGACCGCCAGGATCAGCAGCAAGCCCCACACCCACACGCCGCCGGAGCGATGCAGGTCGAAGTTGAGCTTGTGGCCGCCGTCGCGCCAGCGGAACGCCAAGGACTTGCGCCAGCTGCGCCAGTTGGGAAAGGACAGGTAAAGCGCAATCAGGCAATCCAGCGCCCACACGATGCCGATGATGCCCATCAAGAGGATGCCGGTCTCCAGCCCGCCCAGGTCCGGCAGGTGCATGGTGTAGTGCAGCTTGTAGAGGAAGGGCAAGAGGTTCTCCCGCGACAGCGAGATCGCGCCCCACATGCGGCGGCCCTGGATCTCGGCGGTGAAGGGGTCCACGGCGATCTGGTTGTAGTCCAGTGTATAGAGCTTGCCGGTGGCCGGGTCCACGCGCGGCTCGACCATCATGCCGATGGTGTGACCGGGTTCGGCCTGGGTCAGCACATAGGTCACCCGCAAGCGGGGCTCGGCCTGTTCCACCCGGCGCGCCAGCTCCAGCCCGGGCATGGGCGCACCAGCGCCCGGCTGGGTGGCGCTGCGGGCGTCGAAGAGCTGGGGATTGAGCCAGGCGTCGAGCTCGTGGTCCCAGGAAATGACGGCCCCGGTCAGGCCCGCGATGAAGAGAAACACCGCAGCGGCCAGGCCGAACCAGCGATGGAGAAGAACGAGCGTAGCGCGCATGAGATGGACCTGGCCGATGTGCCGAATTGCTGAAGGGCTGAGTGGAAGGTGGCGGGCGGCGCGCGAGGCCGTCAACCGGCCCCCGGCCTGCTTTCGCCCATCACGATCATGTTGACGCCCAATAATAGGAACAATAATAATTCCCATTTATTTTATGGAATATGTCGTAAAAAAGAAACCTCCCGCTTCAGCTTTCCCCTCCCCCGTTTCCGCCCGCCCCATGAAAAAAGCCGCCAGTCCGGCAAGACTGGCGGCCTCTGTTGCAAGCAAAAAGCTTCAGCCTGCTGCGATCTTGTCGAGAATTTCCTGCAACTGGTCGATATCGTAGGGCTTGGGCAGCGCATGGGCGGCGAACCCGACATTGCGCGCCACCATCGTCCCGTAGCCCGAAGCGAAGATCACCGCCAGATCGGGGAAACGGCCCAGCGCCGCCTTGGCCAGCTCCACCCCGGACATGCCGGGCAGGTTCACATCGGTGAAGAGCACGTCGAAGCCCTGCTCCTCCAGCGCCTGCAGGGCTTCTTCGCCACTGATGACGCCGCGCGCCTGATGGCCCAGGGTTTCCAGCAGTTCGCAGACCAGTTGCTGTGAATCGATGTTGTCTTCCACCACCAGCAGGCGCAGTCCGCCGGCGTCCTCCTGGGGTTCAGGACGAGGATAGTCGGGCAGCGGCTGCGCGGCGCTGGCGCCGCCCGCGCCATGGGCTTCACGCACCAGCGGATCGGCCTGCGCGACAGGCTCCCGCTCGGTGCGCGGCAGCACATGGATGGTGGCCGAGGCGGCGGCCTGGTCGCGCTCGCGGGTCACTTGCGCCAGTTCCACCCGATGCGCGCGTTGGGACAGCATCTGGCGGATGCGCTGGGCCAGCTGGTTGATCCGATAAGGCTTGGAGAGCAGCTCCACGCCGGCGTCCAGCCGACCTTCGTGGACGATGGTGTCGCGCGGGTAGCCGGAGGTGAAGAGGATCTCGATATCCGGCACCAGCAGGCGCTGTGCCGCATGCGCCAGTTCAGTGACGGGCACGCTGCCGGGCATGACCACGTCGGTAAACACCAGGTCGATCGCCACCCCGCTCTGCAGGATCTCCAGGGCGCGCTCGCCATTGTCGGCCTTGAGCACGCGATAGCCGAGCGAAGACAGGGTATCGATCACGGTCAGTTGCAGATTGGGATCATCCTCTACCACCAGGATGGTCTCGTCGCCGCCATGCACGGTGAGGTCGCGCACTTCATCGATACGGACTTCTTCATCCAGGCAGCGCGGGAAATAGATCCGGATCGTGGTGCCCTTGCCCTGCTCGCTGTGGATGCTGATATGGCCCTTGCTCTGCTTGACGAAGCCATAGGCCATGGACAGGCCCAGGCCGGTCCCCTCGCCTTCCAGCTTGGTGGTGAAGAAGGGTTCGAAGGCGCGATCGCGCACCTCCGGCGACATGCCCGCGCCATTGTCGGAAATCTGCAGTTCCACGTATTCGCCCGGGGCCAGGTCGGCCTGCGAGAGAAAGACCGGATCTTCCAGGCGCACATTGTCGATCTGCACGGTCAGCCGTCCGCCGCTGGGCATGGCGTCGCGGGCGTTGATGGCGGTATTGATGATGAGGTTCTCGACCTGGTTGGGGTCGAGCATGGTATTCCACAAGTCATGCGCAACGCGGGTGGAGATATCGATGTTCTCGCCCACGGCGCGGCGCAGCAGGTCATCCATGTTCTGCACCACGCGTTCGAGGTTGATGCTGCGCGGCTGCAAGGGCTGCCGGCGCGCAAAGGCCAGCAATTGCGAAGACAGCTTGGCGCCGCGGTCGACCGCACCGATGGCGATGCGCACGCGCTGGCGGCTGCGCTCGTCCAGACGGGGATCGGACTGCAGCAATTGCAGGTTGCCGCCGATGATCTGCAGCACATTGTTGAAGTCATGCGCCACGCCGCCGGTGAGCTGGCCGACCGCTTCCATCTTCTGCATCTGGCGCAGCGCCGCTTCGGCGCGGCTGCGTTCCAGGATTTCCTCGACCACGCGCTGCTCCAGCGTGTCATTGAGTTCGCGCAGCGCCTCCTCGGCGCGGCGGCGTTCGGTGATGTCGGTCGAGACCGCGATCATGGCCTGCGGCCGGCCCTCGCCGTCAACGATGCGGCTGATGTCGCTGGAGACCCAGAAGGTCGAGCCGTCCGGACGCAGGTAGCGCTTTTCCAGGGTGAAGGAGCGGCCATCCTCGATGCAGCGGTTGAACAGCGACATGTTCATCGGCACATCGTCCGGATGCGTCACGTCGGCCAGGGTCATGCCCAGCATCTCTTCCTCGCTGCGTCCGAGCATGCGGCACAGCGCCTGGTTCACGCGCAGGTAGCGGCCCTGCAGGTCCAGCTCGGAAAAGCACACCGAGGCCTGGTTGAAGATCGCGCGCAGCCGGTTTTCGCTCCACGACAAGGCCTGCAGGCCGCGTCGGCGCTCGGTCAGGTCGACGAAGGTGCAGAGCGCGCCTTGCAGCTGGCCGTCCTGCCAGACCGGGTGGGTCTGGTACTGCACCGGGAAGCTGGTGCCATCCACGCGCAGGAAGTTCTCGCTGTCCACGTGGGCGCTCACGCCTTCGCGGGCGGCGCGCAAGACCGCGCAGCCGGTGCGGGACTGCGTCTCCTCGGACGGCTGCAGGATCACGTCGTGGATGGGGCGTCCCAGCACATCCTTCTCGGCGGCATAGCCCAGCAGCTGAAGGAAGGCGGCATTGCACAGCGTGATGATGCCCGCGCTGTCGATGGAGAAGAACCCCTGGTCAGTCGAATCGAGCAACTGGCGCACGAAGGCGTTGTTGGCGCGCACGCTGGCTTCGGAAGCGGCCAGGGCCTGCTCCATGAGCTTGCGCGCAGTGACGTCGAAGGCCACACCGACATAGCGCGAGCCGGTGCGCGGATCGTCCTGCACGACCTCACCCTTGCGGGCCAGCCAGCGCTGCTGTCCATCGGGACGGGTGATGTGGTATTCGGTGTATTCGAGCGGGTTGCGCGATCCGCCTTCCTTGATGCGCGCGGTACCCAGGTTGGGATGGAATTGCTCGTCTATCATTCCCACCAGTTGCGCCGCCGTGACCTCGCCTTCGGGCGGCAGCCCCCACAGGCGGCGGAAGCGATCCGACACCGACAGCCTGCCGGAGTCAGGGAACCACTCGAAGATGCCGATCTCGCCGGCGCGGTCGACGATGCGCAGCCGCTCTTCAGCAAGCATGCGCTCGGTGACGTCATTGCCTTCGATGAAGATGCCATCGACCTTGCCCTCGGCGTTCTTGATGGGCTGGAAGACGAAATCGAGCACTGCGCCGTCAAAGTGGCTGTCCACCCCGCGTCGCAGGAACAGGCGGGCGCCGCGCTCGGTATAGGCCTGGCCGGTCTGGTAGACCCGGTCCAGCAGCATGAACAGGTTCTCGTCCAGCAGCTCGGGCAAGGCCATGCGCGCAGGCTGGCCAATCACCGGGCGGTCGCCGAACAGTTTGAAATAGGCGCTGTTGACGCGTTCGAAGACATGCTCGGGGCCGCGCACCACCGCCTTGAAGCTGGGCGATTGCTCCATCAGGTCGCTCAGCAGATCGGTATGGAGCAAGGCCGTCTGCACGCCCGAGGCGCGCAGGAAAGTACAGAGCACGCCGCTGGCCTGGGCCTGCGCCGGTTCATCGAGCTCCCACAGCGGCACGCAGGACAAGTCCCAACGCGCCGTGGCGGCCTGCGGCGGCGCCAGCAAGGCCAGGCATTCGGCCTGCTGCGGTGCGCCGGCAAGGCTGGCCAGTACCGCCGACTGCAGACGCCCGGCGGACTCGGCGTCGGTCCCTGGCCAGCCGGCGATGGTGGTGAGCGGCGCGCCCAAGGCGGCCGGATGGGCGCTGCCCAGACAGGCGGCGAAGGCGTCGTTGTAGAGCATGGACCGCGCGCCACCCCAGACCAGCAGGCTGGGCGTGGGCGAGAGCAGGATCTGGTTGAGCGTGGCGCGCAGCATGGGCGACCACTGCGCTGGCGCACCCAGCGGACTGGCGGTCCAATCGGATGCGGTGAGGATCTGCGCGGCCGGACCTGCACCGCGCAACCAAGAAAAATCTGCCATGTCGTAAAACTTACCTTTTAGCCTAGCCTTGAACATGGCGCGCAATCACCCTGGCTGGCTGCGCAACTACCAGCGCCGCGGTTCTGCCTGCACCTGTCCCATCGTTGTTCTGCGCGATTGGCCGGTGACCGGCGCTGCCGCCCGGCACCGGCGCATCCCCTGGGTTGCGCCTGCAATTGACCTGTGTGGCCGCTGTCGCCTGTGCGGCCCTGCGGCCCTGCCGCTGCGAACCAGCCGGACAGCGCGCAATGGCGCCCGATTATACGGTAAGCGCCTTGCGCACAAGCGTGCCGCGTGCCTCGTTCTCATCGTACGGGCCTGCGCCGGCCCGCATGTTCAGAGCGTACGTTTCTTCTGCGCACGTTCCTCGCGCAGCAGACGGTTCAGCTCAGCCAGTTCCTGCACCGCTTCCTGGGTCAGGATCACCGGTTCGTTGGGACGGTAGGCCCGCCCGCCCAGACGGCCGTTCATGCCGATATAGGCGCGCGCGCAACGGCGTCGGTAGGCCAGCACGTCTTCTTCATCATGCAAGGGCTGACCGGCCGTGTCCTGGGGCTGTGTCGCCTGCATCTCATCGGCCGCTGGTGCCGCTGGTGGGGGCGCCTGCTCGGCGGCCGCCTGGCTGGCGATGTGGTCGCGATAGGCGGCCCAGTCACCCTGCGGAATGGCAATGTGCAGGCCCGAAGAATGGGTGGAATCAGATTTGTCCATGCGGCTACCCTGCTCAAAAAACCGGCGCGCAATGGGTGCGCCGGACTGCTGGCAACGTCAGCTTGACGGTTGGTCTTCCGTTCGCGGTGCTGGCCGGCCGGGACCGGCAATTCCACTGCTGCGCCAGCGGCCTAGCCTGGCCGGCACTGCGATCGATTCTTTCCCTGTGCATCATCGACGGCATACTGATTGGCTCCCTGTCCATTCGATTTGCTGCGCCATTCGACCAATTCATTGTAGCCATGTCCAGGCAAACTGGAAGAGCGCGCCTGCCGAAGCAAGCCGCCCCTGGACGACTACACGGAATGCACGAATTGACCGATGCACAGCGTGTCCTCTCACCGCACGGCGCCACTGCGCCGCCTCCTCCCGGTACCTGCCGGGCGGATGGTCTCTGCGAGTGTCACGATCTTAGGGCCACACCATGGATGAGTCCTATCGGACGCCATCGGATTGATTTGTAGGACAACAGGGAAGTTCCCTGTCCTGGGCAGTCCCGAGCCGCGCCGGCGAGACGGGGCGGACCGCCGGGAAGACTCGGGACTCTCATTAAATTGTTAACTATCAAGCACAAAAGGAAGACGCCGCCTATAATGAGACTTTCCCCACAACAAGGACAAGCACAAGCAAGCACCTGGCCAGCGCCCCGGCTGAGTGTGTTGACCCATCGGACTTGTCCTTCCTCCCCTTCACTGGTCACCCTCCAACGCTCGCCGGCGCTTCTTGCGCGGCGACAATTCGACGCCCCGTAATGGCTGGCATCGGGAAGAAAGTAATACATGAGCAACCCGTACCATGAAGGCCGCCACCGCACTGTCGACCTGAGCAACTGTGATAGCGAACCGATCCACATTCCCGGTTCCATCCAGAATCATGGCGCCCTGCTGTGCTTTGCGCCGGATGGCGCGCTGGCCAGCCGCAGCGCCAACGCCAGCACGCTGCTGGGTGCGCTGCCCGAAGTGGGCCAGGCGCTTGGCGAGGCCCATCTGGACGCCAGCGCCCGCGCCGTCATCCAGGCTGCACTGGAAGACCGCTACGGCTATGTGGACGCCCGCATGCTGGTGTTGCCGGCGGGCGTGTTCGACCTGGTCACGCACAAGTCCGAGGGCGTGCTCATCGCTGAATTCGAACGCCGCCCGGCCGACGTCGCCGCGCTGGACAGCTTCGCCCTCGCCGCCCACCAGGCCATCCAGCGCATCCAGCGTCAGCAGTCAGTGGCCGACCTGCTCAGCCTGGCCGTGGACGAGATCGCCCGCATCACCGGCTTTGACCGCGTGATGGCCTATCGTTTTCTGCACGACGACAGTGGCGAAGTGGTGGCCGAACATCGCCGCGAGGATCTCGAATCCTTCCTCGGCCAGCGCTACCCGGCCAGCGACATCCCGGCCCAGGCGCGGCGTCTGTACGTGATCAACCCGATCCGCCTGATCGCCGACGTGGGTGCGCCCACGGTGCCGCTGCAGCCCGACCTGAATCCGCTGACCGGGCGGGCGCTGGACCTGAGCCATGGCATCCTGCGCAGCGTCTCGCCAGTGCATATCGAATACCTGAGCAACATGGGCGTGGGTGCGTCGATGAGCCTGTCCATCGTCATCGGTGAACGACTCTGGGGCCTGATCGCCTGCCACCACATGAGCCCGCACCTGGTCCCGCACGCGGTGCGCATGTCCTGCCAGTTGCTGTCGCAATTCGTCAGTGCGCTGGTGGAGCGCAACCTCAATGGGGAACGGGCGCGTGCGCTCGATGACAGCACCGCGCTGCGGCGCGAGATCGTGGCCCAGGTGACTGACCGCGAGGACCTGGTGCTGGCCCTCTCGAGCGCCCCCGAGAGCTTCCTGCGGCTGATGAATGCGCATGGCGGCGCGATCACGCTGGACCGCAAGACCCAGGTCTTCGGCAAGGCGCCTTCGCGCGAGGGCGTCAACGCGCTGATCAACTGGCTCAATGAACACCACAGCGCAGACCTCTTTTCCACCAGCTCGCTAGGCGCTGACGTGCCCGACCTGAAGGCGGCCATGGGCGATATCTGCGGCGTGTTGGCGGTGCGCTTCTACCGTGAACAGAACGGCTATGCCTTCTGGTTCCGCAATGAACAGGTGGAAGACGTGCGCTGGGGCGGCAATCCGGAAAAGAAATACAGCATCGGCCCGCTCGGTCCGCGCCTCACGCCGCGCGGCTCCTTCGCGGTCTGGAAGGAAACCGTGCGCGGCAAGAGCCTGCCCTGGGAAAAGACCCAGACCGAGGCGGCCAGCCAGTTGCGGCTGGACTTGCAGGAAGTGGCGCTGACCAATGAGAACCTGGTCAAGCGCGCCCGCGAAACCCTGTTGGCCACGTTGGGCCACGACCTGCGCGATCCGCTGCAAGCCATCATGATGGCGGCGCGCATGATCGAGGTGCGCGAGCACTCGCCCTCGAGCTCCAACCTCAGCAAGCGCATCTCGTCCTCTTCCAGCCGCATGCATCGCCTGATCTCCCAGGTGCTGGACATCAGCCGCCTGCAAAGCGGCATGGGACTGGACATCCAGCGGCGCCCCGTGGACGTGCGCAAGATGGTCAGCGAAATCGTCAGTGAAGCCCGCATGGCCTATCCGGACAACGAGATCATCCTCGAAGCCGAAGACTGCGGCGAGATCGCGCTCGACGGTGACCGCATCAGCCAGGTGGTCTCCAACCTGATCTCCAACACGCGCCACCACGGTGAAATCGGCAAGCCCTCCACGCTCATCGTGTTCCGCCGCGAGGACGTGCTCACCATCGCCGTTTCCAACCACGGCCCGGCCATTCCCGAGCCGGTGCGCAGCAATCTCTTCAAGCCCTACAAGAAGGAATCGCTGGGCAACCAGCGCAATACGCGCGGACTGGGACTGGGGCTGTACATCGTCAGCGAGATCGTCCACGGCCATGGCGGCAAGATCGCGGTCAGCTGCGACAACAACATCATCACCTTTACCGTCACCCTGCCCATCCTGGCTGACTGAGCCAGGCCAAGGCAGGCCCGCCTTCAGGCCGGCGGCGTTTCGCTGGCGCTGGCGCCGGACCCGGCGGCGGCCAATGGCAGGGTCACGGTAAAGGCCGCTCCCATGCCGGGACCAGCGCTGGCGGCGCGGATCTGTCCGCCGTGCAGCTCCACCAGGTGGCGCGCAATGGCCAGGCCCAGCCCCAGCCCACTGGCGGTGCTGCCGGTGCTGCCAGTGCTGACATCTTCCTGGGTGAAGCGATCGAACACGCTGCCCAGGAATTCACCCTTGATGCCGCGTCCGTTGTCGCTGACCTCCAGCGCCACCGTGTCATCGTGCTGGCGCAGCGACAGGCTCACGCGCCCCTGGCGGGGCGTGAACTTGATGGCGTTCATCAGCAGGTTCCACACTACCTGCTGCAGGCGCGCCGGGTCTCCCAGGATCACCCCGCCCTGTCCCAGCGCAGGATGCAACTCGATCTGCCGCGCCTCGGCCGCCGGACGCACCGCGGCAATGGCCTCCTCAGCCACGCTGGCCAGGTCCATCGGCCGCGTTTCCAGGCGCAGCTTGCCGGCCAGCATGCGGCTCATGTCCAGCAGGTCTTCCACCATCTGCGCCTGCAGGCGGGCATTGCGTTCGATGACCTGCAGCCCCTTGACCAGCCGGTCGGCGTCGGAGTGATCATTGAGCAGGTACTGGGTCCAGCCGACAATGGCGTTGAGCGGCGTGCGTAGTTCGTGGGAGAGCGTGGCGAGGAATTCATCCTTGAGCCGCGTCACGCTGTCGGCTTGCCTGCGTGCAGCGCGCTGCGTTTCCAGCACCCGCGCCACCGCCTCGGGCAAATGGTCCAGGTAGTCGCTGGTCTTGGGCAAGACATCGGCCACCCCGGCGCGCAGGGCTTCGATGATGCGCAATTCGTCCGACACCCCCGAGACCATGATGGCCGGCGTCTGCAATCCCGCCGCACGCAGGCTGCGGAAGAAATCCAGGCCGGTATCGGGACTCTGGAGGTTGTAATCGACGATGAGCACATCCGGCTGCTCCGCATCCACGGCCAGGCGCGCCGCCTGGGCATCGGCGACTGCCGTGACGCGGTAGCTGCGCCGGGTCAGTACGCGTGAGGCCAGCGCCAGCAGGCCATCGTCATCTTCGAGGATCAGGATATGGGCAGCCCTTTCGCTCATGGCTGCTCAGGCCCCTTCTGGGCCGCCGCCAGCCCTGGCAGCTTGACCACCTGAAGGAAGAAGCCGAGCCTGCGGATAGCCTCGATGAAGTCCTCGTATTCCACCGGCTTGGTGATGTAGACATTGCAGCCGTATTCATAGCAACGCCCGATCTCGCGCGGGTCATCGGTGGTGGTGAGCATGATCACCGGAATGGCCGAGAGCACCGGATCAGCCTTCAGACGGCGCAGCACCTCTACGCCGTTCACGCGGGGCATGTTCACGTCCAGCAGCACCACCAGCTGTTGCAGCTCGGTGCGAGAGCGCTGCGGATCGAACAGGTAATCCAGCGCCTCCTGGCCATCGCGCAGGCGCACGAAACCGTTGACCAGGCCGGCGCGGCGCAGGTTCTTCTCCACCAGGACGGCATGGCCGTCGTCGTCTTCCACCAGGATGATATTGACGCTCTGTTCTGTGGCCATGCGATTCTCCTCGTTGGCTATGGATCTTGGGATGCGGGTCAGACCGGCGCCGGCGGACGGGCCGGCAAGGCGACGTAGAAGCTGCTGCCCTGGCCCTCGGTGGACTCCACCCAGATGCGGCCGCCATGCCGCTCCACCACGCGCTTGACCAGCGCCAGACCGATCCCCTCGCCCGGCGCGGCATTGCCGTGCAGGCGCTGGAAGGCGATGAACATCTTGTGCATGTAGGCCGGCGGGATGCCCAGGCCATTGTCGCGCACCACATAGACATTGGTCTCGGGGCCGGTGGCCGCGCCGCCTTCTTCGCGCAGATGGTCGATGGTGATGCGGCCCGGACGCGCCGGGTCCAGGTAGTTCACGGCATTGCCCACCAGGTTGCCCAGCACCTGCTCGATGGCGGTCGGATCGCCAAAGGCTGGCGGCAGTTCGGGGGCCACCTCCACCACCGCGCCTTTGTCGCGGATGCTGCCGCTCATGGCCGCGACGATGCGCTGGGCGATCACGTTCATGTCCAGCATCACCGGCTGGTATTCCACCCGACCCGCGCGCGAGAGCCGCAGCATGGAGTCGATGATGCCTGCCGAGCGGGTGACGGCGTTCTGGATGAAGCGCAGCGCCGGCTGGATATCGTCGGCCACGACGCTGCGCAGCTTGGCCTTGTCGGCGTCCGGCACCGGCAGCGCCTGTACCGCGTTGAGCAAGTCCGTGGTGGCGTGGCCGATCTCCTTGCTGAAACCTTGCAGGTTCACCAGCGGCGAGCGCAGGTCGTGCGAGACGCTGTAGATGAACATCTCGTTATCCTGGGTCTGCTGCAACAGGTCGGCATTGAGTTCGGTGAGCTCGCGGGCGCGCCGCTCCAACTGGCTGCGATACTGCTCCGATTGCTGTGAGGCTTCCTGCAGGCGTTCGCTGCTGCGATGCAAGGCGTCGTCGAGCAGCGAGATCTCGTCATGCCCCTTCACCCGCGCCGCCAGTGGCAGGCCATCGGCCAGGCGACGGGCATTGACGATGAGCACCGAGATGCGACCGCCGATGCTGCGCGTAAAGGCCACCGAGGCCAGCGCCGCCGCCAGGATGGAACCGATCACGGCCGCAATGAGCCAGGCCGTCTGCGTCTGCCGGGCCGATTGCAGCGCCTGGTTGCGCAGGCTGCCCAGATGGCGCTCCTCGTTGAGGAAGCCGTCCAGGCGATTGAGGAAGTCCGAGAGCCGGTGTGGCCCCTGCTCGTCACGCAATTGCCGCACCAGTTCATCGCGCTGGCCGCGCTGCATGCGCTCGCGGGCGCTGTCGGCCCAGACGCGGAATTGACCGACCAGCTCCCGCAAGGCCTGCACGCTGTGACTCTGTTCGGGGTTGTCGGACACCAGCCGGGCCAGATCGCCCAGCTTGATTTCCAGGTCGGTCCATAGCTCCGGCCGGCTGATGGGGCTGGGGTCATCGATGATGATGGCGTTGCGAATGCGCGCCGACTCCAGCAACAGCGGTTCGCGCACGTCGGCCGCCTTGTTGATCACTTCGGCAGAATGCGCCGCCCAGCGCTCGGCGTCGGCGGCATCGGCCTGCGACTTGAAGAGCGCGGCCAGCAACACGATTTCAAACAGGCCAGGAATGGCCACGATCAGCAAGCCCTTGGTCAGCAATCTCATCTGCGTATGCCCGCTTCATGATGCTCGTTACGACACCCAGCCCTGCTCACGCAGCGCCCCCGTTGGAATTGTTCTCTGTGCTGCCTGGTGCGGACCACGCCACTAGCCTGCCGTGGGGCTGTTGCCTTCTTGCCCACGATGAGGCTTGCCCGCGTAATGATCCTGTAAGTGATTATTACGTACGATTATAAACTCACAAACAGTCCACGCAGTCATCCGCCGACATGTTCCGATAAGCAATTGTCAGGGCGTAAACGCAACAAGGCCCGGCAGCACAGGCTCCGGGCCAGTTCATCAGCTCTCCTGCGGTTGGCTCAGCTCACGGGCGGCTGTATCCAGGTCGGCGCGGCCAGGGGATCGAAATCATCCCAATCGCCGGCGCGGATCTCGCCCTGGGCGCGCTCGATGTCTTCCGGATGCAGGCTGCGCAGGCAATCCAGCGCCTTTTGCTCGGCCTGCTGGTCGCCCACCTGCACGGCCACCAGCATCCCGGCCGCGCGGCGCGGCGCGCTTTGCTCATCGGTTGCCCCCAGGCTGCCCACCAGACCGCCGACGTGGCCGCCGACCAGTCCACCCAGGGCCGGACCCAGCGGCCCGGCCACTGGCGCAGCGGCCAGACCGGCTGCGGCTCCGGCGGTCGCGCCAGCGGCGACGCCGGCAGCCGCACCCCGATCGGTATCCTCGGCGCCGGGCGACTTGTCGCGGTCACCACCCAGGGCGAAACGGTCATGCTGGCCGGCTGGATTGACGAAGAAGCTGCTGATGCGCTCACGCGGATAGCCCGCCGCCACCAGCGCCTCTACGGCGCGGCTGGCGTCTTCCTGGAGCTCGAAGCGGGCGGCGATGATGGTGCTCATGGACGACTCCTCAGGGTGGGCCGCAGGCCGCAATGGCCGGCATCCAAGGTGATCAAGCGGCCTGCTGCCGGCGCGCGGCCGACTGCGTTGCCGTGCTGCAAGCCCGGTAGCGCCGGATCAGGGCATTGGTGGAACTGTCGTGATGCAGCGGCTGCTGGTGGTCGATCAATTCGCGCGCGGTGCGCTTGGCCAGTTGCTTGCCCAGCTCCACGCCCCACTGATCGAAGGAATCGATGTTCCAGACCACGCCCTGCGTAAAGACGCTGTGTTCGTACAGCGCCACCAGCGTACCAAGGCTGTAGGGCGTGAGCTGTTGCAGCAGCATGCTGTTGCTCGGGCGATTGCCCTCGAAGACGCGATGCGGCACCAGCGCCTCGGGCGTACCCTCCTGGCGCACCTGGTCGGCATCCTTGCCGAAGGCCAGCGCCTCGGATTGCGCGAACATGTTGGCCATGAGCAGTTCATGCTGCTGGCCCAGCGCCTGCTGCGGCTGGCACAGACCGATGAAGTCGCACGGCACCAGTTGCGTGCCCTGGTGCAGCATCTGGTAGAACGAGTGCTGGCCGTTGATGCCGTTGTCACCCCAGTAGACCGGCGAGGTCTGGTAGTCCACCGGCTCGCCATTGACGGTGATGTGCTTGCCGTTGCTTTCCATGGTGAGCTGCTGCAGATAGGCCGGCAGGCGCTTGAGATGCTGGCTATAAGGCAGCACTGCCTGGCTGGCCGCGCCGAAGAAGTTGGTGTACCAGACCGTGAGCATGCCGAGGATGACCGGCAGGTTGCTCTCCAGGGGCGCGCTGCGGAAATGCTCATCCATGGCATGGAAGCCTTCCAGCATCGCGCGGAAATGTTCCGGCCCGATGGCGACCATGGTAGAGAGGCCGATGGCGCTGGTCATCGAATAGCGCCCACCGACCCAATCCCAGAAACCGAACATGTTGTCCGCATCGATGCCGAAGCGCTGCGCCTCCTCGATATTGGTGGTCACGCCCACGAAGTGGCGCGCCACTGCTTCTTCGGCGCCCAGTTGCTGCACCAGCCAGGCGCGCGCGGCGGTGGCGTTGGTGATGGTTTCCAGGGTGGTGAAGGTCTTGGAGCAGACGATGAAGAGGGTCTGCTCGGCGGGCAGGCCGCGGACCGTATCAAGCATGGCGGCGCCATCCACGTCGGAGACGAAATGCAGCGTCAGGTCGTCGTGGCTGTAGGGCCGCAGTGCCTCATAGGCCATCATCGGCCCCAGATCGGAGCCGCCGATGCCAATGTTGACCACATGACGGATGGGCAGGCCGGTATGCCCCAGCCACTGGCCGCTGCGCACCTGGCGGGCAAAGCCCTCCATGCGGCGCAGCACCTGCTGGACCTCGGCCACCACGTCCTGGCCATCGACCACCAGACGTTCGCTGGCCGGCTTGCGCAAGGCAGTGTGCAGGACCGAGCGATTCTCGGTCAGGTTGATGCGATCACCCCGGAACATGGCCTCGATGCGATCAGGCAGGCCGCACTGGCGGGCCAACTGCATCAGCAAGGCCATGGTCTCGGAGGTGACCAGGTTCTTGGAATAGTCGAGATAGATGCCCACGGCCTCAGCGGTGAGCGACTCGCCGCGCTTGTCATCGGCGGCGAACAGGCGCGCGAGCTGGAAATGACGGGCGCGGTCACGGTAGTGTTCCTGCAGGGACCGCCATGCGCTCTTGCCGGTCAGCGACTCGCGCTGGGCATAGACAAACAGAGGCAATTGCAGATCGGCGGCGGGCAACGTGGTCATGAAGGCAGCTCCTTGTGCTGGTGGCCGGGGACGCAGGCAAGATCAGGAAACAGATACAGCGGCGACCTGTGCCGGGCCACTCCTGATGAATTCCTGATGCACTGCATCAGCGCTTCCTGCGCAGCGCAAGACAGGGGGAAAGTCTGCTTGCACAGGCGGCCATCCGTGGTCGAAAGGCATGCGCGGCGCGGCCAGCGATCTTGCCGGGCGGCACGCAGGACTGCAGGGATGTTAGCGGCGCAAGCGCGCAGGCCGGGATAGGACGGCGGCCCATTTCCCTGTAGGAAAAACGGCAATTGCTGCACCGCAATGTCGGCCTTTCCCGACAGGTATCCTGCGCCCTGCGGCGCATCTGCGTCGTAGGGGGGGCGGGTTGGTGCGAAGCGCTATGCGGTGTGATTGCAGCACCCGCACCCGGCTCTTCTTTGCTGCGCCGCATTCGTGTTTTGCTGGACGGATCAACAGGGCCGATGTCAGCAAATTGACGCCCACCGGCCTCCATGACGGGCTAATCATCGCACCCTCCAGCACTTCAATCGCGTGATACGCAAGCTCCCGCTCAACTGAGCCGCAACTCCAGCAACTCCACCGGCAAGCTACCCAATATCTCGCTCACGGTCATGCTGCCGCCTCGCTCGCCGTCGGGCATGGCGCATTCTTCCAGCGGCCCGGCGCCGCTGGTCAAGACGCTGCGCCATTGCCGCAGCCCCTCTCCCTGCGCATGCGAGAGCTGCGCCGGCAGGACGATGCGGGTGTCGCCCCAGACTTCGGCGGAGACCAGCGGCAGCGCTTCGTCACGCGCGCCGTCAAAGGCCAGCAGATGCGCTGCCAGGCGGGTACAGACCACCACGGTGGCCTGCCAGCCCTGCCCTTGCGCACCGTCCGGCGCCGGCAACAGCCGCGCAAAGGCGATCACGTGTCGCGCCAGCTTGCCGTGCGTGGACAAGGGCAGGTATTGGCCTTGCGCATACAGCTGCGCATGCGCGCGCCGGTGCTGCAAGACCGCATGGATCAGTTGCTGCTTGGCGCCGCCGCTCTGCCACTGGCGCAGCGACACCGGGCGGCTCATGGCGTCGGCCAGGCGGCGCTGGCGCATGTCGAAATCCACCGGACGACGGTTATCGGGATCGACCATGCTCAGGTCCCATAGCTCGCTGCCCTGGTAGAAGTCGGGCACGCCCGGCACGGTCAGCTTGAGCATGGTCTGCGACAGGCTGTTGATGGCGCCCAGCGGGGCCAGGCGGCGCACGAATTCTTCCAGCCCGGTAAGGAAGGGATGATGGCGCGCATCCAGGCCAGGATCGCACAGCAAGGCCCGGGTGAAGCGTTCGCAGGCGGCTTCGTAGGATGCTTGCGGGGCGATCCAGTCGCTGCGACGCTTGGCTTCGCGCAGGGCCTTGCGCTGCCAGGCGATCACGCGCGCCGCCAGTTCTTCCAGTGCGCTGAGGTCATCGTCGCCGGCGCGCATGCCGTCGGGCCACACGCCCACCAGGCTCTGGTAGAGCATGTACTCATCGGCGGCGTCGATGCCGCCTTCTGCACCTGCGGTGGCGGCCACGATGGGCGCGTTCAGCGTGCGCCAGTGGCGCACCACGGTGGCCCATTCCTCGGGGATTTCCGAGAGCGCGGCCAGGCGCATGCGGGCATCTTCGCCACGCTTGTGATCATGGGTGCCGGTGGCCAGCAGACTGGCCGGCGTCTGGGCTGCGCGGCGCGCCGCCAGCTGGTGGAAATGGGCGATCGATAGCGCCAGTTGCGCCGGCTCGGCACCGACCTCGTTGCGCGAGAGCAGGCGTCCATAGCGGTAGAAGGCGGTGTCTTCCATCGACTTGGCCGTCAGCGGCGGCGTCAGTTGCTGGAAGCGCGCGATGGCGCGCAGTTGCAGGGCGCGGCGCGGTTCCTGGCCAACGGGCAGCATGAGATCGCCGCCCAGCCAGCCCTCCACCACATGCAGGGTGGGATGATCCGACGGATGCAGCCTGGCCGCGGCGAGCTGGGCGGTGCGCGCCAGCAGTTCGCGTTCCAGCGCGGGCATGCCCTCTTCGGTGGCATAGGTGCGGTACACCGGAAAATGCACCAGCAGTTCAGCCACGCAGCGCCGCACCGACATCAGCGAGAGGTCGCGGGTGGTGACGGCGCTGCGGGCGAGCTGGTGCAGGCAGTGCGTGAGGACATTGAATTCGGCGGCAAAATTGCGTGTCAGGAAACTGCGCCGCGCCTGCTGCACCATGGACGGGAAATGACACAACTCGGCCGGACCATGCACTTGCATGCAATCCTGGCTGGAGCTGGAGCCGAGCTCGGCCACGATATCGCGCCACAGGTCGTCCAGCACCGGTTCGCCATCGCCGTCGTGCAATACGGCGGCGCACTGTTCCATGAAGTCGTAGCCGGTGCTGCCGTCGAGCTGCCAGGCGGCAGGCAGCGCTTCGTCGCCGGCCAGGATCTTCTCGGCCACGATATAGGGTTCATGACCGGGGCGCAGGCTGCGCAAGCGCTGGCGCAGGCGCAGGCAGTAAGCCGCCGGATCGGTGAGGCCGTCGATATGATCCAGGCGCAGGCCGTCGATGAGGCCCTCGGCATAGAGGCGGAAGAGTTCGGCGTGCATGGCTTCGAAGACGTCTTCCCGTTCCACCCGCATGCCCACCAGTTCACTGACTTCGAAGAAACGCCGCCAGTTGATTTCATCGGCGGCATTGCGCCAGCAGGCCAGCCGGTAGTGCTGGCGCTCCAGCAACTGATGCAAGGCGCTGCGGCCATGCGGCTGGGCGGCGCTGAAGCCGGCCAGCGCCGCATCGATATCGGCCAGGGCCTCGGGGTCGCGGGCCAGGTCGCGCAAGAGCCCGTAGGCGGCGCTGCAGGTCTGCGGCATCGCTTTGCGGAAGGCGGCGATCACCTCCGCCAGCCGCTGGCTGCCGGCGGTCTCCAGCACCAGGGCGTGATCTGGTGCTGCCAGGGGGAAGCGGTGTTCGTAGTGCTCCACATACAGTTCGCCAGACTCGGCGTCCAGGCACAGCACCAGTTCGCCCGCCTCCAGCGCCTCGGCATAGGGCTGGCCCAGGAAAGGCAGCAAGACCTTGCCCTTCAAGGCGGGATCGGCGCTGTCCCAGTCGATGTCGAACCAGAGCGCGTGCGGACTCTCCCGGCCCCAGCGCAGCACGTCCTGCCACCAGGGATTGTGGCGGCCCACCGCCATGTGATTGGGCACGATATCGACCAGCAAGCCCATGCCCGCCGCACGCAGGCGCTGCACCAGCTGGCGCAGGCCGGACTCGCCGCCCAGTTCCGGATTGATGCGGCTGGCGTCGGCCACGTCGTAGCCGTGCGTGGAGCCTGGCCGGGCGGTCAGGATGGGCGAGACATACAGGTGGCTCACCCCCAGGCGCTGGTAGTAGTCCACTACCTCGGCGGCCTGCGCGAAATTGAAATCGCGATGCAACTGCAAGCGCGCCGTGGCGCGGATCAGCGGGGCGGCGTGGGAGACAGGGGGAGCAGCGAGCTCGGAGTCGGGCTGGTGAGGCATCAGGTTTCCTTGGGGGTGTAGCCGCGCACGCGGCGCAGCCGCTCCAGCCGCGCCCGGGCGGCGTAGGAGGCAAACAGTTGCGGGGTGTCGTCGGGCAGGCGACGACGCCAGTTGGGATGGGGGTCCGTCAGGCCTGGCAGGTTGGGCTGCTGCACCAGGCCCAGGATGTCTTCCACCGGCACCACTGCCAGCGGCGCGGGCGTGGCGGCGACGAATTCCAGCGCGGCGTCAACGGCGATGGCGCATTCTTCGGGCACCGGCGGCAAGGCCTGCTGGGCCAGGTCTTCCGCCTCTGCAGCGCTGATCTGCGGGACCGGCCCACTGGCCCAGCCCTGCTCCACCAAGGCCTGCCAAAGCTGGTCACGCTCTTTTGCGCGCTGGGCTTCGGCGGCGGCGCGGCCCTCTTCGAGCTGACCCAGGCGATGCCGCCAGGCGATGTCAGCGCCGGTCCACCAGCCGGCCACGGTGGGCAGGTCATGCGTGGTGGTCACGCCGATGGCCTGGGCGGACCACTCCGCAGGCGGGAGGAAGCCCTCTTTGTCGCGCTGGAACCAGAGCACGCGGATGCCGGCCACGCCCGATTCGGCCAGGTCCCGGTCGAAGCCTGGCGGCACCGTCCCCAGGTCTTCACCGATGACCACGGCGCGGTGGCGCCAGGACTCCAGCGCGATCAGGCGCAACATGTCCTGCTGCGGATAAGCGACGTAAGCACCTGCCTGCGCGCCCAGCCCCTGCGGCACCAGCCATAGGCGGTTCAGGCCCAGCACGTGATCGATGCGCACGCCGCCGCCCTGGGCCATGCAGGCCCGCAGCATGGCCAGATAGGCCTGGTAGCCGGTGCGCCGCAGCGCCAACGGCGAAAACGCGCCCAGACCCCAGTTCTGGCCCAGCGGCGCCAGCCGGTCAGGCGGCGCGCCCACGGTCAGCCCGGCGGCGATCTCGCCCTGGTGGCTCCAGGCCTGGCTGCCGCCATTGTCCGCGCCCACAGCCAGGTCGGCGATGAGGCCGATGGGCATGCCGCTGGCGCGCGCGCATTGCTGGGCATGCGCCAGCTGGCGCGTGGCCTGCCACTGTAGGAACAGGTGGAATTCGATCTCGCCGGCATGGTCGGCGGCGAAGTTGCTCATCGCCGGGGTATCGGGATGCTGGGCCGCCGCGCCCCACTGCCGCCAGTCGCAATAGCCGGGCGCGCCCTGCTGGCACAGCCAGTTGCTGTAGGCCTCGTAGAGCGCATGCGCGCGCAAGGCCGGGCCGCCCTGGGACTGGAAGGCGGCAAAGGCGGCGCTCTGGGCGGGGTCGGCGCCGTGCTCGGTGCGAAACAGCGCATACAGGCGGCGCAACAGCGTCAGGCGGTGCGCACCGGCGCGCGCCCAGTCCACCAGCGGCGCGCCCTGCAGGCGTTCGTGCGCGGCGATCATTTCGGAGCCGCCTTCGGCCAGCACTTGCGCCTGAGCCGCCTCGCCCAGGATGGCGGCGGGGTCGATCAGCAAGGGGTTGAGAAACAGGCGGCTGGATGGCGAATACGGGCTGCTGCGGCCAGGATCGGCGGTGAACATGGCGTGCACGGGCGACATGGCCAGCGCGGCCGCGCCGTATTCGCTGGCCAGCGGCGCCAGCGCTGCGAGCGCACCGAAGTGGCCGATGCCGCCATCGCCATAGACCTTGCGGGCCGGCTTGAGGCTGTCGCTGCGCAGGCCATAGACCTGCGCGGCCAGCGCCCAGCCGCGTGCATCCGCTTGCTCGCCCAGCGCATCGGCAATGGTGTAGCAGCGCGCCGGTGCGATGGCCAGGGTGAGGATGTGACCCGCCACCAGCAGGCGGTGATAGCCCGGCACGGCAATGGGCGGCAAGGTCGGCGGTGCGTTCAGGTCAGAAGAGATCAGCAGCATCAGCCTGGCGCCGTTCTCCAGCTCCAGCCGGCAGGACTGCCCGTGCAGATGCGAATGCGCGGGCAAGCACACCGGCTGGTGCTGTACCCCGGTCAGCAGCGGCGGCAGGTAGCCCACCGCCTGTTCCTGGTCCAGCTGGGCCAGGCTGTCGCGGCAATCGCCGGGCGTCGCGCACGGCAGGCCCAGGGCCTCCAGGATGGCGCGCAAGGCGTCATTGTCGACCACTTGCGGCTGGTCGTAGGCATCGGTCCAGTGCGTGGCGATGCCGGCGCGGCGGGCCAGGCGGGCGAGATCGTCCTCGTCCGCTGCGAGCCTGGCGGCTTTAGGCGCGGGCACCGGCTTCACTTGCAGGGTCGCGCTACTCATGCAGACCTCCCGTCGCCCGTCGCGGGTTCGCGCAAGGCCAGGATGGCATGGCCGGGGAAGCGCCCTTCCGCCACGGCCTCGAGCGCGCCGCCACTGTCGAAGAGGACGTCGGCGCCGGCGCTTTGGGCCAGTTGGTCCAGCGATTCTTGCACGGCCTGTTCGGCCAGGTTGACGGTGATGTTGAGCACGCTGCCGTTGGACAGCCGCCAGCGCGCATGCACGGCCTTGGGGCCGATGGCGCGCGCTTCCAGCGCCCGCGCACCGCGCAGGTAGGGGGCGATGTGCAGCTTGCGGATGTGCAGCAGCTCGGCCACGCGGCGCAGACAGGCCGCCGAGCCCGGCGCGGGGCCGGGTTCGGGGATGGATGAGACGAAGGTGGCGAAGCTGTTGGGATCGGGAATCTGCTCCAGCAAGGCCGGATCGGCGAACTGCGGGAAGCGGGCGAACTCGCGTCGCCGCCCTTCCCGGACCGCCTTGACCAGCGCCTCGTCACGATGGCTGGTGAAGTACAGGAAGGGTTGCACGGCGCAGAATTCCTCGCCCATGAACAGCATCGGGATCTGCGGCGCCAAGAGCACCAGCGCCTGCGCCGCATGCAGGGCCAGCGGATGGGCCAGTACGGTCAGGCGCTCGCCGAAGGCGCGGTTGCCGATCTGGTCGTGGTTCTGCAGGAAGTTGACAAAGGCGGTGGGCGGCAAGTCGGCGCTGGGCTCGCCGCGCGGCTCCCCCGAATACGGCGAGACCTCGCCCTGGTAGACGAAACCCTGCTGCAGGCAGCGCGCCAGCTTGGCCGCAGGCTCCTCGGCGTAGGCGGCGTAGTAGCCGCTGTCTTCACCGGTGAGCAGCACATGCAGGACGTGGTGGGCATCGTCATTCCACTGGGCGTCATAGACATGGCTGCTGCGGCCATCATCAGGAGGATGGCCGTGGCCCAGCAGGTGGGCGGCATTGCCATCATGTTCCAGCACCAGATGGACGTGGCGCTGTCCGCCGATTTCCGTGCGGATGCGCTGGCCCAGCCTTTCCAGCCAGGCCGGCTCGCAGATGGCGTGCACGGCGTCCAGGCGCAGGCCGTCGAAGCGATATTCCTGCAACCAGTACAGCGCATTCTGGGTGAAGAAGTCATCCACTTCCGGGCGGCGGAAATCGATGGTCGCGCCCCAGAGCGTCTGCATGTCCTGGCGGAAGAATTCGGGCGCGTAAGCGTGGAGGTAATTGCCATCCGGGCCGAAGTGGTTGTAGACCACATCGAGGAAGACCATCATGCCCAGCCCATGGGCGGTATCGATCAGGGCCTTCAATTGCTCGGGCGTGCCATAGCTGGCGTCGGGCGCAAAGGGCAGCACGCCGTCATAGCCCCAGTTGTGCGCGCCGGGGAATTCGGCCACCGGCATGAGCTCGATGGCCGTGATGCCCAGTTCGGCCAGCTCGGCCAGGCGTTGCCGGATGCCGGCGAAGCCGCCCATGGCGCCGGGATGGAGTTCGTAGAGCACCGTCTCTTCCCAGGGCCGGCCGCGCCACTGCGGGTATTGCCAGACGTAGGCCTGCGCATCGACCACCAGGCTGGGATCGAAGACATCGCCAGCCTGCCCGCGCGAGGCGGGGTCGGGGGCGACGAGCTCGCCCTGGCTGATGGTGTCGAACACATAGCGATAGGTGGCGCCAGGATCACAGGCGGTCTCCAGCGCGAACCAGCCTTGTGGCTCGGCGTCCATGGGCAGGCGGCCACGTCCGGTGATGTCGACGGCGACGCTGCGCGCGCCAGGCGCCCAGACGCGAAAGCGTACACGGCCAGGTTCGGTCACCTGCGCGCCAAAGGGCAGGTTCCAGGAAAAGCGGGCGCTCATGGGCGTTCTCCCCATTCGTTACGGGCAATCCATTCGTTGGCGGCCAGCGGATAGATGGCCGAGGCCAGGTGCAGGGGCCGGTTGGCAAAGACCTGCAGGCTGTGGGCCGGCACCTGGACGGTGGCGCTGCCGGGCAGGACCAGGCGCACGTCCTCGCCGGTCGGAATGCCGGTGTCCTGGGCGGTATCGAGCAGCAGGTGGTAGTCCCCCTCGGTGCGGGGGAAATGGAAGTCGATGGCTTCATGGCCGGCGTTGACGAAGATCATCAGCACATCGGGCGTGGCCTCGGCCGCTTCGGCCGGACTGTCGCTCTGGCCGGCGTCGTGCAGGCGGGAACTGAGCTGCTTGTGCGATTCCTGGGGCTTGCCGGCCAGTTGCAGGGTGATGGCGCGCGCCACCGGGTTGTTCCAGTCTTCGCTGGAGACCGGGCGCGCCGCTTCGTCGAACCAGGCCACATCCGGCAGCCCATCGGCCACCATCTGGCTGCCGTGCAGGAAGTAGCTGGCGCGCAGCACCTCGAAGTCGCGCCGGATGGCCGTGACCCGGCCCACGAAGGCGCTCAGGGCCGCGCCTTCTGGGGAGCGGGCCTGATCCCAGTTGACCCAGGAAATCTCGTTGTCCTGGCAATAGGCATTGTTGTTGCCGCCCTGGCTGCGGTGGAACTCGTCGCCGGCCAGCAGCATCGGCGTGCCCTGCGCCAGCAATGTCGAGGCCAGCATGGCGCGCTGCACGCAGGCGCGCTTGGCGAGGATGGCGGCATCGTCGGTGTCGCCCTCTGCGCCCCAGTTGTAGCTGGCATTGTCATTGTGGCCGTCGTTGTTGTTCTCGCCGTTGGCTTCGTTGTGCTTGCCGTTGTAGCTGACCAGGTCGCGCAGTGTAAAGCCATCGTGGGAGGCGATGAAGTTGATGCTGGCCCAGGGTTTGCGGCGGTGATGCTCGAACAGTTCGGCCGAGCCCATCATGCGTTGGGCGAAGGCGCCGCGCATGGCTTCGTCACCCTTCCAGAACTTGCGCATGTCGTCGCGGAACTTGTCATTCCATTCGCCAAAGCGGGCCGGATGATTGCCCAGCTGATAGCCGCCGGGGCCGATGTCCCAGGGTTCGGAGATGAGTTTCAGGCGCGACAGCACCGGGTCTTGCAGCAGCGCATCGAAGAAGCCCGAGCCCGGATCGAAACCATGCGGCTCGCGCCCCAGCGTCGAGCCCAGGTCGAAGCGGAAGCCATCGATATGGAAGGATTGCGCCCAGTAGCGCAGCGAATCCAGCACCATCTGCAGCACGCGCGGATGCGACAGGTTCAGGGTGTTGCCGCAGCCGGTGTCGTTGATGTGGTAACGCTCCTGGCCGGGCAGCAGGCGGAAGTAGCTGGCGTTGTCCAGGCCCCGGAAGGATAGCGTGGGGCCCAGCTCGCTGCCGCAGCTGGTGTGGTTGTAGACCACGTCCAGGATGACTTCGATGCCGGCGCTGTGCAGGCGGCGTACGGCCATGCGCAGCTCGTTGGGGTCGCCCATGGAGAGATAGCCCGGTTCCGGGGCGAAATAGGACAGCGTGCTGTAGCCCCAGTAGTTGTGCAGGCCGCGCTCGACCAGGAAGCTGTCCTGCAGGAAGGCATGCACCGGCATGAGTTCCAGCGTGGTCACGCCCAGGCGCAGCAGGTGGTCGATGAAAGCGGGATCGGCCAGGGCGGCAAAAGTGCCGCGTTCGTGCGGCAGCAGGTCTTCGCGCAGGCGCGAGATGCCCTTGACGTGGGCCTCGTAGATCACGGTCTTGTTCCACGGCACCTGCGGCAGGCGGTCATGTTCCCAGACGAAGGCGTCTTCGGTGACCATGGCCTTGGGCATGGCCGCGGCGCTGTCGCGGCGGTCGAAGGACAGGTCTGCACGCGGCGAATGCAGACGGTATCCATACAAGGCGTCGGTCCAGCGTACCTGCCCCACCAGGCGCTTGGCGTAGGGATCGAGCAAGAGCTTGTTGGGGTTGAAGCGATGGCCCTTGTTGGGCTCGTACGGCCCGTGGGCGCGGAAGCCATAGACCAGCCCCGGCGCAGCGCCGGGCAGGTAGCCATGCCACACCTCGTCGGTACATTCCGGCAAGGCGATGCGCTTGAGCTCGCGCTTGCCGGAGGGATCGAACAGGCACAGATCCATGCGGGTGGCATGGGCCGAGAACACGGCGAAATTGACGCCCAGGCCATCGGAGCTGGCGCCCAGTGGATAGGGCAAGCCTGGCATCAGGCGATCGGGAAAGGCAACACTCATCTCAGGACTCTCTGCGCAGGATCAGGGTGGACAGGGGCGGCAAGGTCAGCTCGATGGAGGCGGCATGGCCGTGCCAGGCCAGCTCCTGCACCTGGACTGCGCCCAGGTTGCCGTTGTTGCTGCCGCCATAGAGGCCGGCGTCGGTATTGAGGACTTCGCGCCAGACGCCGTGGTGTCCCGGTGCGATGGAGGGCACGCCGATGCGGTAGTTCACGCGCGGCACCGGGGTGAGATTGACCACCACCAGCACCGGCGGTCCTTCATCGGCATAGCGGAAATAGGCCAGCACGCTGTTGACGCTGTCATCGCCCACCGCCCAGGCGAAGCCATCGGCGCGGCAATCGCGCTGGTGCAGCGCGGGTTCGCTGCAGTACAGGCGGTTCAGGTCGCCGACCAGCTGGCGCAGCTGGCGGTGTTCGGCCGGATGGCCAGCGTGCTCGTCCAGCAGATGCCAGTAAGGCGACTTGTCGTGGTCGAACTCGTCGGGCTGGCCGAATTCACTGCCCATGAACAAGAGCTTCTTGCCGGGATGGGTCCACATGAAACCGAAATAGGCGCGCACATTGGCAAAGCGCCGCCATTGGTCGCCCGGCATCTTGTTGAGCAGCGCCCGCTTGCCGTGGACCACCTCATCGTGCGATATCGGCAAGATGAAGTTTTCGGAGAATCCATACAAGAGACCGAAGGTCATGTCGTGATGGTGGTAACGACGGAACAGCGGGTCATGCTGCATGTAGCGCAGGGTGTCGTTCATCCAGCCCATGTTCCATTTGTAGCTGAAGCCCAGGCCGTGATGATCGCCCTCCTCCTTGACCGGCGCTGTCACGCCGGGCCAGGAAGTGGATTCCTCGGCAATCATGAGCGCGCCGGGGCAACGCTGCGCCACCACGGTGTTGAGTTCGCGCAGGAAGGCCACGGCTTCCAGGTTCTCGCGTCCGCCATGGATATTGGGGACCCACTCGCCTTCCTTGCGGCTGTAGTCGCGGTAGAGCATGGAGGCCACGGCGTCCACGCGCAATCCATCGACGTGGAAATGCTCCAGCCATTCCAGGGCGCTGGCGATGAGGAAGCCGCGCACCTCATTGCGGCCGAGGTTGAAGATGAGCGTGTTCCAGTCCTGGTGGAATCCTTCGCGCGGATCGGCATGCTCGTAGAGGGCGGTGCCGTCGAACTGCGCCAGGCCGTGCTGGTCGCTGGGGAAATGCGCCGGCACCCAGTCCAGCAGCACGCCGATGCCCGCCTGGTGGCAGCGATCGACGAAGGCGGCAAAGCGCTCGGGCTTGCCGAAGCGGGCGCTGGGGGCAAACATGCTGATGGGCTGGTAGCCCCAGGAACCGCCGAAGGGATGCTCCATCACCGGCATCAGTTCGATATGGGTGAAGCCCATGCCGACCACATAGGGGATCAGCTGGTCGGCCAGTTCATCCCAGTTCAGGTTGCGATGGTCCTGCTCGGGCACGCGCCGCCAGGAGGCGGGATGGACTTCATAGATGGACATGGGCGCCGACAGCGACTGGCGCTGGGCGCGCTCGGCCATCCATTGCTGGTCTTGCCAGACGTAGGGACGGGCATCGGCCACGACCGACGCGGTGGCGGGCGGCGGCTCGGTGGCGCGCGCCACCGGATCGGCCTTGAGCGGCAGCAGCACACCGCCACGGCCGCGGATCTCGTACTTGTAGACGTCGCCGGGACCGATGCGCGGAATGAACAATTCCCACACGCCCGGTTCGTGACGCAAGCGCATCACATGGCGGCGGCCATCCCACTGGTTGAAGTCACCCACCACCGAGACCCGCTCGGCATTGGGCGCCCAGACCGCAAAGCGGGTGCCGGGGACGCCGTCGATCTCCATCGGACGCGCGCCCAGGCAATCGGCCAGCTGGCGGTGTCGGCCTTCCTGCAGCAGATGCAGGTCGAGCTCACCCAGCAACAGACCGAAGGCATAGGGATCTTCGGTGGACTGCACACTGCGGCTGCCATCGGGGATGCGCCAGTCCACTTCCAACACATAGGGGACTTCGTGGCGGCGCTGTTCGAGGCCGGGCACGAGACCGCTGAAGAAGCCGCTGGGCTGGCCATCGACCGGGTACTGCTGCAGTTCGGCCAGCAGCACGCCGCTGTGGCGACAGCGCACGCGGACCGCCTCGGCGCCAGGATGGAAGCAGCGCACGGCAGCGCCATCGCCCTTGGCGCTGGCATAGCGCGGGCCCAGCAGATCGAATGGCTGGGTCAGCCGGCCAGCGAGCAAGGCTTCCAGCATGCCCTGCTCTTCGAAGGAGAGGGACAATGCGGTGGTTTCGAGGGGGTGAATGGAGTCCGCCGAGGAGGCAGACGAGGGGGGCGCAAAGCTGGCGTCGGAGGAAGCCTCCGGGGATTCCACGGAAGCCCTATACGCCATGACAGACATGCCGGACATGCACACTCCTGTTGTTGTTATCACTGTTGATCAAAGCATCGAGAATCACGCACCGGCGCAGCACGTGAGCATGCACCGGGCAATAGCTGCCCCGCTGCACCGATGGCGGCGCAGCAGGGCTCATTACGAGAAGCGCCCGTAGTGTCGGGCGCATGGGATCAGGCGGCGGCCACGGCGGCAGGAACCCCCACCACGCTGGCCAGCGCCGCGGCAATGGCCGCTGCCGGTCGCACCATGCGTTCATGCTGCACGGCGGGACGTTCGACGGGCTGCGGACGCGGAGCAAACAAGGGCCGCACGGCCATGTCGGCCACATGGGCATAGGCGTCGATATAGGCGCGTGTCGGACCGGCCCAGTCGCAGTCGATGCTCATGGCATTGCGTTGCATGGATTGCCAGCGCTCGTTGTCTGCATACAAGGCGAAGGCGCGATCGACAGCGGCCTCCATGTCGCTGGCGCGGTCGCCGTCGAAGAGCACGCCGGTGGCGCGTTCGGCATCCAGATCAGCGTCGCAAACCGTATCGACCAGGCCGCCCACGCGCGAGCCAATGGGGATGGCGCCGTAACGCATCGCATACAAGGGCGTGAGACCGAAGGGCTCGAAGCGGGTCGGATGCAGCAGCATGTCGCTGCCGGCGTGCAGCGCATGGGCGCGGCGTTCGTCGTAACCGATGTGCACGGCGATGCGGCCGGCGTAGCGCTGCGCCAGCGCCAGCAAGGACTTTTCGTAGTCGTGGTCGCCGCAGCCCAGCACCACCATCTGCATGCGGGGATGGCGCTCCATGATGCCCGGCAGCGCTTCGATGACCACATCGGCCATCTTCTGGTGCGACAGGCGGCTGCCCATGCCCATGACGGGCGCGAAGGGATCGACCGGCAGGCCGAACAGCTTTTGCAGGTCGCGCTTGCAGGCGGCCTTGCCCTTCATGTTGCCGACGCTGAAGTTGCGCGCGATCAGGGGATCATCGGCGGGATTCCACAGCTCGGCGTCGATGGCGTTGGGAATGGCGCGCAGGTCCAGCTTGCGGAAGGACAGGATGCCGTCCATGCCGCAACCGAAACGTGGGGTCATGATCTCGTGGGCATAGTTGCGGCTCACGGTGGAGACGCAGTCGGAGAAGCGGATGCCGGCCTTCAGGAAGGACAGCTTGCCCCAGTATTCGACGCCGTCGCCGGTCAGCAGGTGCTGGGGAATGCCGATCTGTTCGGCCGACTCCAGCGCGAAGTTGCCCTGGAAGGCCAGGTTGTGGATGGTCAGCATGGTGCCGATATGGTCCAGCCCGCGCAGCTTCAACAGGCAGGGAATGAGGCCGGCATGCCAGTCGTTGGCATGCACCACATGCGGCGCCGACAAGCTGGTCTCGCCCGCGCAGATGGCCACGGCGGCGTGCGAGAGGTCGGCAAAGCAGACGGCGTTGTCGCTGAACTCGACGCCATCGGTATCGAGGTAGGGATTGGCGCCGCGCTGGCGGAAGCGCGCCGTATCCAGCAGCAGGGCCGGCACATCGGTGCCGGGGATGATGCCGCGCAACAGGCGACCGGCGCCGCCGGGCAGGCCGTGCTTCAGGCCGATCTGCTCGGTATGGCCGAGGTTGCGGACTGCCTCCGGATAGGCAGGCAGAAGAATGCTGGCATCGATGCCGGCTTTGCGCAGCGATACCGCCAGCGCCGTGATCACGTCGGCCAGGCCACCGGTCTTGACGAGCGGTACGGCCTCCGAGCTGACTAACAGAACTCGAGCTTGCAAGATGGACCCCTAATGTGTGAAAGCACCTGAGATGGAAAGCACCCTTGGCTCGTCGCATCGACTTGTGTCTTCGCCAGCCGTCACGACTTGACCCGTGTGGCCGGTGCGAAGACGTGTCCTTCTTGTTCTGTTTGACTGGACGGTCTTGTCTTTTGAGCGCCGATGATTGACGTTATACGGATCAGAATGCACAGCCACTATCGGACAGCGGCCTGAGATGGCGTAGGATGAATCCTACTGTTGCACTGCGGCGAAAGGCAGCGCGAATACGTCCCTGCAAAAGCGGGGACACAGGCGGGACAGGTGACGGAGACAACGGAAAAGAAAGCCAGGATGAAGCCAGCAGGATGAGGCCGGCGTGCTGCAGCGCATGACGCGCCACCCGGCCCCTCTCAGCCCTGCGTGTGCAGGCGCTTCGCTTCGATAGACGGTACTGTAGCCACCTTCAGGTACAGACGCCAATTGAACCTTGCTAAGTGCTGAGCAGCGGCCTCATTGACCGCCGCTATCCCTCGGCAGTAGCGTGCGGCCTCGGGTGACGGGCATGAAGGTTCGGGCTTGGGATCAGGCTTCGACCCGGAAGCCGATTTTCAGTCCGACCTGGAAATGGCCGATGCTGCCATTCTCCACATGTCCCCGGCACTGGGTCACTTCGAACCAGTCCACGTGCTTGACGGTCTTGACCACATCGGCCAAGGCGTTGCGGATGGCGTCGTCGCTGCTGTTGGGCGAGCTGCCGACGACTTCGATGATCTTGTAGGTGTTGGAATTGTCGAGCTTGCGTTCATTCATGCTGGACTCCTTGCTGTGGGATGGAAGGTGAACGAGGAAGGGGACGGGGAAGGAAACGAAAACCCGCCTTCACGGTACTGCGCTTCAGCGTATGGAGATCCATCCATGCCGGGTATCGGTGGGCGCCCCCATTGGAGGTAGGAAAAGCAGCGACCGGCTCTACCCTGCAACGCAGCATGCAGACCGGAAAGCTTGCCACAACGCAATGCCGCTGATCGCCGACGTCGCCGGCATTCCTACAGAAACATCAGCCAGGCGCCACCTGTTGCAGTGCAACCTGAACGATTACAATCACTGCACATGGCGGGTCTGTCGCACCGCCCGCGTCGCCAGCTGCAACTGGCTCAGGCCTGCAGCATTCCCGGGCGGCGCGCACGGCATTTTCATCGCTTGGAGATCATCATGTCGCAACTCAACCAGGGCCAACTCGCCCAGAATGACCAGCTCAACCCGGCGCAAGCCGCCGCCAGCGTCACCGAAGACCTGCAACACGTCAACGACGACGCCGCTGCGGCCCGTCACCTCACCGCCATCCGCATCCGCGGCCAGCTGGCCGAGGTGGACGGCGAGCTGCAACAGGGCTGACCGGCATCAGTTCAGTCTTGGCCAGGGTCGCGGCCTGTTCACGCAGGCCCTGATCCTGGCTCCTTTCTTCCTTCCCTCCTTCTTCCTTCTATTTCCCCCCCTGCCCTCGCTCGGCACCGTATCGACCCTCAGCGCAATCCCAGCCGCTTGGCCAGACGGTTCAGGTTGGCCCGGTCTACCCCCAGTTCGCGTGCGGTGGCGGCCAGATTGCCGCCATGGCGCTGCAGGGCTGCACTGACCAGTTGCCGTTCATAGCGCTCCAGCGCGTCGCGCAGGGAGCCGCTCGCCTGCGCTGGCGTTGACTCGGCGGGCAGGCTGGGCTCGGCCGCAGCGACCGTCGCCAGAGACGGCGCAGGCAACTCCAGCGCCGCCGCATCGAGCGTCAGGATGGTGGGGCGGGTGCGGTGTGTCGCCAGGGAACGCAAGGCGCTGCGGCCGATCAGGTGCTCCAGTTCGCGGATGTTGCCGGGCCAGGCATAGTCCAGCAAGGCGCGCTGCGCGTCGGCCGACAAGCGCAGGCTGGACAGGCCCAGCCGCGCCCGGTTCTGTTCCAGGAAATAGCCCGCCAGCAGCAAGACGTCGCGTCCCCGCTCGCGTAGCGGCGGCACGCGGATGGGAAATACCGACAGCCGATGATAGAAGTCGGCCCGGAAATGGCCACGCTTGACCTCGTCGGCCAGATCGCGGTTGGTGGCTGCGATGAGCCGCACATCGACCCTGTGCTCGCGGTCCGAACCGACCCGCTGCAACTGTCCGCTCTGCAGCACCCGCAGCAGCTTGGCCTGCACCGCCAGCGGCAACTCGCCGACTTCATCGAGAAACAGGGTGCCGCCATCGGCCATCTCGAACTTGCCACGGCGGTCGGCGACCGCGCCGGAAAACGCCCCGCGGACATGTCCGAACAGCTCGCTCTCGACCAAGGTATCGGGCAAGGCCGCGCAGTTCAGGCTGATCATGGGCTTGTGGGCGCGCGGCGAGGCCGCATGCAGGGCATGCGCCACCAGCTCCTTGCCGGTACCGGTCTCGCCGGCCACCAGCACGGTCATGTCGCTGGGGGCGGCCATGCCGATTTCCTGCATCAGTTGGCGATGCGCCGGGCTCTGCCCGATCAGTTCGCGCTGGCCCTGGCTCTGTTCCAGCCCCAGCCGGTAGGCCTCGGCGCGCTGCTGGGCCTGCTGCCCCGCCTGCGCCAGATCGCTGATGCGTTCGGCGACATTGACGGTGGCCGCCGCCAAGGCGGCAAAGGCTTGCAGCGAGTCCATGTCCACCCTGTCGAAACGCCCCCGCCCCAGGGCGTCCAGCGTCATCAAGCCCCAGGCGCGCCCATTGACGGTCAGCGCGCATCCCATGCAGTCGTGCACCTCCAGCTCGCCCGAATGCTGGTCGTTGAGGCCATCGACCAGCCCGTCGTAGGGATCGGGCAGCGGCGAATCGGCGGCGAAGCGCGTCGGTGCGGCATTGCCCAGCAAGATGCCGAAGCGCGGGTGCTCGGTGATCCGAAAACGTCGTCCCAGCGTATCGCTGGAGAGTCCATCGATGGCCAGTGGCACCAGCACGTCACCCTCCAGCCGCAACAGCGCCGCCGCATCGCAGGGAAAGAGCGTCCGCAGGGTCTGCAGCAGGCGTCGATAGCGCTCCCGGTCATCGATTTCGCGCGAAAGATCGGCCACCAGCGGCACCAGGGCGTCCAGCAATGTTCTTGAGGTCATATTGACTACATTCCATCTGAATGCGGTCATTATGACATGTGTCATGAATACTCGGCCGATATCCAAGTCGTTGATTCTTAAAGATTCCCTGGCTGGCATGCGTCTTGTAATGAAGACGACAGACCGGACTACCGGATTCTCCACCAGTTGCCAAGAAAGGCCCGCCATGCTCACCGACGCCCAACTCGCCATCGTCAAGTCCACCGTTCCCCTGCTCGAATCAGGCGGCGAGGCGCTGACCACCCATTTCTACAAGATGCTCATGCGCGACTATCCGCAGGTGCGCCCCCTGTTCAACCGCGCCCACCAGGCCAGCGGTGACCAGCCGCGTGCGCTGGCCAATGGCGTGCTGATGTATGCGCGCCATATCGACCGCCTGGAAGAACTGGGCCCGCTGGCCGCGCAGATCATCAACAAGCACGTTGCGGTGCAAGTGCTGCCGGAACACTACCCCATGGTCGGCGATTGCCTCTTGCGCGCCATCCGTGAAGTGCTGGGCGCCGAGATCGCCACCGATGCGGTCATCGACGCCTGGGCCGCCGCCTATGGCCAGCTGGCCGACATCCTCATCGGCGCCGAACGCCAGCAATACGAGGCCAAGGCCCAGGCCCCCGGCGGCTGGAGCGGCGCCCGCAACTTCATCGTCAGCCGCAAGGTGGCCGAGAGTGAAGAGATCACCTCTTTCCATTTCGTGCCGCAGGACGGCGGTGAACTGCTGGACTTCGCGCCGGGCCAGTACATCGGCCTGCGTATGGTGGTCGATGGCGAGGAACAACGTCGCCAGTATTCGCTCTCGGCGCTGCTGCGCCAGGCCGGCCAGCCGCCGCAATACCGCATCAGCGTCAAGCGCGAACCGGGCGGCAAGGTCTCGCGCCAGTTGCATGACCAAATCCATGTCGGCTCGGTGGTCGAACTGTTCCCGCCGGCCGGCGAGTTCACCCTGATGGCCAGCGACAAGCCGCTGGCGCTCATCAGCGGCGGCGTCGGCATCACGCCGATGATGTCCATGCTGGCCGCCGCCCTGCCCTCGGGCCGTCCCATCCACTTCATCCACGCGGCGCGCCATGGCGGCGTACACGCCTTCCGCCGCCAGCTGGAAGAACTGGCGGCGCGCCATCCGCAGCTGCAGCTGCGCTTCTGCTACGAGCAGCCGCGCCAAGGCGACGCTGCGCCGCATGCCACCGGGCTGATCGAGCGCTCGCTGCTGCAGCAATGGCTGCCCGGGAATCCGGATCTGGACGCCTACTTCGTCGGCCCCAAGTCCTTCATGAAGGCCATCAAGCGCCAATTGGCCGAACTGGGCGTACCGGCCGCACAGAGCCGCTACGAATTCTTCGGCCCGGCAGCGTCGCTGGACTGAGGCGCTGCAAGACCTGAAACACCAGACCCACAAGAAAGGACCAGCCATGATGAACCTGGACAAGTATCGCCGCGAACATGCCGACATCATCAGCCACGTACAGCAGCTCAAGCGCCTGAGCGCGCAAGGCATCGCCCTCCAGGCGGTCGCCATCGCGCGCGAAGTGATCGCCATGAGCTCGTTGATCAAGCTGCACCTGTCGGTGGAAGACCGCTATCTCTATCCGGCCCTGCAGAAAGCCGATCCGGCGCTGGCCGCCAAGGCCCTGCAGTACCAGCAAGAGATGGCCGACATCTCGGCGCAGTACGGCCAGTTTTCACGCCAGTGGAACGATGCCCAGCGCATCGCCGAACAACCGGAACATTTCCGCGCCGACGCCAACCGGGTCCTGAAGACCTTGTTCGAGCGCATCGGACGCGAGAACCGGGAGTTCTACCCGATGGTGGAAGCAGCCTGACTCTGAGCCTGCATGGCGGCGCCGAGTGCGGTGCCATGCAGCAAGTTGTTCCGGACAATCTGCGCGTTTTGAACGAAGACCTGCGCCGGATCAGGCAATCATTGATCTTCGACAACTTTCGGCGGCGCAGCAAATGGTAGGCTGTGCACTCCCCCTCCTCCCGCCGAAAGACGACCATGACCGAGAAACTGAGCGCCCAGCGCCACACCCCCGATGAGTTGAGCCAGGAACTGGAAGCACTGGACATGGAAATCGTGCGCCACGCCGTGATCTGCCAGGTGCGGCTGTTTGATCCGGGCATCCTCAACCAGGTCATGGACAACAACGAACAAGTCTGCGGCGAGCCGCATCCGACGGCTTTCCAGAGCCTGCGCGGCCTGCTCTACCTGCACTTCGACATGCACCGGCAACTGGCCGAGACCTATGGCCCGGCCGATGCCGAGGTGATCATCGAGCGGGTGCATGCGCACCTGAAGCCGCGCATCGGCGAACAATTGCATTCGCTCTTCGAGCGCCGCGCCGGCGGCGCCTGATCAGGCCACCAGGCGCTCGCCCAGATCGTCACCGGCGGCGAAGGCGCTCAGGTTCTCGATGGTGGTCTGCATGATCTGGCCGATGGCTTCTTCGGTGAAGAAGGCCTGGTGGCCGGTGACGATGACATTGGGGAAGGACACCAGGCGCTGGATGACGTCATCGGTGATGATGGTCGAAGACAGGTCCTGGAAGAACAGGCTGGCCTCCTGCTCATAGACATCGATGGCCAGGCCGCGCAGGCGTCCACTCTTGAGGGCCGCGATGGCGGCTTCGGTATCTACCAGGCCGCCCCGGCTGGTGTTGACCAGGATGCAGCCCGGCTTGGCCAGCGCCAGCGACTGGGCGTTGACCAGATAGCGCGTGGCCTCGGTGAGCGGGCAATGCAGCGAGATCACGTCGCTGGCCGCAAACAGTTCGGTGCGCTCCACGTAGCGCCCGCCCAGGGCGTCGAAATCGGGATTGCGATGGACGTCGCTGCCCAGGATCTGGCAACCGAAACCGGCCATGATGCGGGCGAACAGGACACCGATCTTGCCGGTCCCGATCACCCCCACGGTCTTGCCATGCAGGTCCACGCCCATCAAGCCATCCAGCTCGAAATTGCCCTCCCGGGTCCGCATACTGGCGCGGGCGATCTTGCGGTTGACCGCCTGCAGCAGGCCGACGGCAAATTCGGCCACCGAATAGGGGGAGTAATCCGCCACCCGCGCCACCGTCAGGCCCAGCGCCCGGGCGGCGGCCACATCGATGTGGTTGAAGCCGGTGGAACGGGTGGTGACAAAGCGCACGCCCAGTTCTGCCAACTTCTCCAGGACGACGCCGCCCAGATCGTCATTGACGAAGGCCGCGACCGCCTGGCAGCCGGCGGCCAGCTGGGCGGTGCCGGCCTCCAGGCGGTCCTGGAGGAACACCAGTTCATGCCCATGGGCGGCATTGGCGCGGGCGAGCAAGGTCTGGTCGTAGCGGCGGGCGCTGAATACGGCGGTCTTCATGCAATCATTCTCCTGGTTCGCGGCATGGGATCGAGATGATCCATGCGGCATTGCAACAGATCGGGCCGGCGATGGCATTGACGCAACGCAGGGATGGGACAAACAGGCCGCTGGATGACTGTCCGGAGTCCGAAGCTTTCATCCAGCTATCGAAAAAACCGATATTTGCATCACTCCCCCGGCCAAGCCGTCCATCTGCCCCGATTCGGGACTAGAATCGGCGGCGCAATAGCTTTCCCATTAAAAAGATCCTGACAAAACCTGCCCCGATGGCAGGACGAGACAGGCGCAAGACCGGAATCAACACGGTCCGCCCAACACATAATGAGGCACTTATCATGACTACATCCACAGCTTCGCAATCGAAGTTTTCCACCGTGCTGCGCGTCACCAGCGGCAACTTCATGGAAATGTTCGATTTCTTCCTGTTCGGTTTCTACGCAACCCATATCTCGAAGGCCTTCTTCCCCAGCGACAATGAATTCGCTTCGCTGATGCTGACCTTCATGACCTTCGGCGCAGGCTTCCTGATGCGTCCGCTGGGCGCCATCATCCTGGGCGCCTACGTGGACCGCGTGGGCCGTCGCCAGGGCCTGATCGTGACCCTGGCGCTGATGGCGCTGGGCACCATGCTCATCGCCTTTGTGCCCTCCTACGCCACCATCGGCGCGCTGGCTCCGTTGCTGGTGCTGATCGGCCGCCTGCTGCAGGGCTTCTCGGCCGGCGTGGAACTGGGCGGTGTGTCGGTCTACCTGGCCGAGATGGCTACGCCTGGCAACAAGGGCTTCTATGTGAGCTGGCAGTCGGCCAGCCAGCAAGTGGCCATCATCGTGGCAGCGGCCATCGGCTATCTGCTGTCGACCTCGCTGACGCCGGCTGAAGTCAGTGGCTGGGGCTGGCGCATTCCCTTCTTCATCGGCTGCCTGATCGTGCCGGTGCTGTTCGTGATCCGCCGTTCGCTGCAGGAAACCGAAGAGTTCATGCGCCGCAAGCATCGTCCCAGCACCGGCCAGATCTTCCGCTCCATGATCGAGAACTGGAAGCTGGTGATTGCCGGCATGATGCTGGTGTCGATGACCACCGTGTCGTTCTACCTGATCACGGTCTACACCCCGACCTTCGGCAAGAACGTCCTGAAGCTCTCCACCGAGGCCAGCCTGATCGTGACCCTGTGCGTGGGCCTGTCCAACTTCATCTGGCTACCCATCATGGGTGCGCTGTCGGACCGCGTGGGCCGTCGTCCGCTGCTGGTGACCTTCACCGTGCTGACCATCCTGACCGCCTACCCGGCCGTGAACTGGCTGGTGCATGACGCCAGCTTCGCCAAGATGCTGATCGTGGAACTGTGGCTGTCCTTCCTCTACGCCAGCTACAACGGCGCCATGGTGGTGGCGCTGACCGAAGTGATGCCGGCCGATGTGCGCACGGCGGGCTTCTCGCTGGCCTACAGCCTGGCCACGGCCGTCTTCGGCGGTTTCACCCCGGCCATTGCGACCGGCCTGATCGAGTACACCCATGACAAGGCGGCGCCAGGCATCTGGATGAGCACGGCCGCCGTGTGCGGCCTGATCGCCACGCTGATCCTGTACCGCAACAAGGCGGTGCGGCAGGCGGCGACGGCCTGATACGGTTGTTGTACTGGCGTTGCACTGGCTATTGAACGGGCCGCAGCTTGAGCTGCGGCCTTTTTTTATCCAATCACGCTGCCATGCGCATCCGGCAAGCTCAGGCGGCGCGGATTTCGTCCAGCAGGTCGGGATGCCGGTCCAGCAACCTGAACAGCTTGACCAGTGAGAGCGGCGGCTTGGTCTTGCCGTTCTCGTAACGGGAAAAGGCATTGACGCCGCCGCCGAAGAGCTCGCCTGCCTCGCGCTGGTCGAGATCGAGCTTGCGCCGGACCCGGGCTATGTAGGCGGGGTCCACGTAGGCCGCATTCACCTTGCGCTGGAATTGCCCGATCAGTTCGCTGTAGCGGTCGCCATGCTCCCGATCGAGCAGGACTTCGCCGCAGGCAGGACAGAAGTCCCCCTTCACCTGGGCAATGAGGGTGCTTTCGCCCTTGTAGGTATAGGGCAGGTCACGTGTTTCGTGGACCAGTTCGGCTGCGCCGCAGCAAGGACATTTCATTTTTCAAAGCTCCTTGAAGGAAACCACCAGCACGTCGTCGACCACGCTGAGCTTGAGATAAACCACCATGCCATTGTGCAGCCTGGCGTGGTAGACATCCTGCCAGACCCGATGGTCGGCGTGGGTCGTCATGCTTTTATGGAAGTCACGGGGCCTGAGCCCCAGGATCACCGCGCAGATGCCATCAAGGTCCCCGATGCCGCACGCCCTCGCGCCCTGGAAGGCGGTAGCGGTCGCCTTCACCTTCCCTGCTTCGATCAGTTTCCTGACCACGGGCAGCTTGCAGTGGGCGGTATGCTTCTCCATGACGATTCTAACCTGATAGGTGATTAAACCAAAAAGGTTAATGGAACCCAGGAAAAGGCCAAAGCGAGGCCCAGGCAATCAAGGGAAATACAAAAATTTCTTCAAGTCTTATATAAGAGTTGAAGCATTTCCTCCCGCTTAGGAGTAAACTACCGCTGTTTTTTGCCGCGGCCCCCTGGCAGCAGTACGCCAGCCATGCCGCCCCGGGAGACGAATTTCCACGCAGCAAGCCGACAAGGAGGTGGCGCGCGTCCTGGCCGACATGAGCCGGGGCCGCCCATCCGGCGCTGCGGGGATCGCACCAAAGCACATCAACACACCAACGCAAGGACATCATCGTGACTACTGGCAACCCGACCATCATCTATACGCTGACCGACGAGGCACCCTATCTGGCGACCCATTCGCTCTTGCCCATCGTCAAGAAGTTCACCGCCGCCGCTGGCATCGACGTCGTCGAAAGCGATATCTCGGTGGCTGCGCGTATCCTGGCTGAATTCCCGGAGTACCTCACCGATGAGCAGAAAGTCCCCGACAACCTGGCCGCACTGGGCGCACTGACCCAGAGCCCCGACGCCAACATCATCAAGCTGCCCAACATCAGCGCCTCGATCCTGCAGCTGCAAGCGGCCATCCGCGAACTGCAGTCGCGCGGCTACAAGCTGCCCGACTATCCGGAAAACCCCACCACCGAAGAAGAAAAGGCCCTGCAGAAGCGCTACGCCAAGGTCACCGGCAGCGCCGTGAACCCGGTCCTGCGTGAAGGCAACTCCGACCGTCGCGCGCCCAACGCCGTCAAGAACTACGCCCGCAAGCACCCGCACTCGATGGCCAAGTGGTCCATGGCCTCGCGCACCCACGTGGCCCACATGCACGGCGGCGACTTCTACGCCGGCGAAAAGAGCCTGACCCTGGACAAGGCCGTGGACGTCAAGATGGACCTGGTCACCAAGTCCGGTGAAACCATCGTCTTGAAGCCGAAGATCTCGCTGCAGGCCGGTGAAATCATCGACAGCATGTTCATGAGCAAGAAGGCCCTGTGCGCCTACTACGAAGAGCAGATGCAAGACGCCTTCGAGACCGACCTGCTGCTGTCGGTGCACGTCAAGGCCACCATGATGAAGGTCTCGCACCCCATCGTCTTCGGCCACGCCGTGCGCACCTACTACAAGGACACCTTCACCAAGCACGCCAAGCTGTTCGCCGAGATCGGCGTGAACCCCAACAACGGCATGTCCGGCGTCTACGAAAAGATCAACACCCTGCCCGACGCCAAGAAGGCCGAAGTGCTGGCCGACCTGAAGGCCGATGAAGCCAAGCGCCCGCGCCTGGCCATGGTGGACTCCGCCAAGGGCATCACCAACCTGCACGCCCCCAACGACGTGATCGTCGACGCCTCCATGCCGGCCATGATCCGCGCAGGCGGCAAGATGTGGAACGCCGCCGGCAAGACCGAAGACACCAAGGCCCTGCTGCCGGAATCGACCTTCGCCCGCATCTACCAGGAGATGATCAACTTCTGCAAGACCAACGGCGCCTTCGACCCGACCACCATGGGCACCGTGCCCAACGTCGGCCTGATGGCCCAGAAGGCCGAGGAATACGGTTCGCACGACAAGACCTTCGAAATCGCCCAAGCCGGTGTGGCGCGCATCGTCACCCTGGACGGCCAAGTGCTGCTGGAGCAGAACGTGGAAGAAGGCGACATCTGGCGCATGTGCCAGGTCAAGGACGCCGCCGTGCGTGACTGGGTCAAGCTGGCCGTGACCCGCGCCCGCCTGTCCGGCATGCCGGCCGTGTTCTGGCTGGACCCGTACCGTCCGCACGAAGCCGAACTGATCAAGAAGGTCAACACCTACCTGAAGGATCACGACCTGACCGGCGCCGACATCCAGATCATGTCGCAAGTGCGCGCCATGCGTTACACCCTGGAACGCGTCATCCGAGGCCTGGACACCATCTCGGTGACCGGCAACATCCTGCGCGACTACCTGACCGACCTGTTCCCCATCATGGAACTGGGCACCTCGGCCAAGATGCTGTCGATCGTCCCGCTGATGGCTGGTGGCGGCATGTTCGAAACCGGTGCTGGCGGTTCGGCGCCCAAGCACGTGCAACAGCTGGTCGGTGAAAACCACCTGCGCTGGGATTCGCTGGGCGAGTTCCTGGCCCTGGCCGTGTCCATCGAAGAGGTCGGCATCAAGACCGGCAACAGCAAGGCCAAGATCCTGGCCAAGACCCTGGACGCCGCCACCGGCAAGCTGCTGGACAACAACAAGTCGCCCTCGCCCAAGACCGGTGAGCTGGACAACCGCGGTAGCCACTTCTACCTGGCCCTGTACTGGGCGCAGGAACTGGCCGCGCAGAAGGACGACGCCGAGCTGGCCAAGCAGTTCGCCCCGCTGGCCAAGGCACTGGCCGAGAACGAGCAGAAGATCGTCGAAGAGCTGAACTCGGTGCAGGGCAAGCAGGTTGATATCGGCGGTTACTACCTGCCGGATCGCGAGAAGACCTTCGCCGTGATGCGTCCGAGCGCCACGCTGAACCAGGCGCTGGAAACGCTGTAAGGCGTTGATCGGTGCGGGAGGGTAAGTGATTCATCGATTGCCCTCCCGGCAGTAAAACGAAAAGGCCGCGAATGCAAGTCGCGGCCTTTTTGCTTTGGCGGGGCTTGCCTGCAGGACCAGCCGCCGCCAATGCCTTGACTCCCGTTCGGACTGAGTAGCCGCACCAGTGCGGCGTATCGAAGACGCACCGACGGAGAATCTTCGATACGCGGCAAAGCCGCTACTCAGTCCGAACGGTTATCGAGGCATGGTCCTGTCGCAATCCGCGGCTGCGGCTGAGGCTGAGACTGAGACTTCAGGCGTCGCCTAGCAAGAAATTGCGCCGCACGTCCAGCGCCTCCCCCTCACTGGCCGTCTCATCCTTCAAGGCCACGCCCGACAAACTGCGCTGGTGCGCCTGCGCCATCAGGTAATGCAGCTTGTAGGCCGCTTCCGGATAGGGCAAGCCTTCCGGGCGCACATTGGAGATGCAATTGCGGCTGGCGTCGGTGAGTCCGCGTGCGGGCATCCAGGTCAGATACAGGCCCATGCTGTCGGGCGAACTCAGTCCGGGCCGCTCGCCGATCAGGATCACCACCAGCTTCACGCCCAGCAACTCGCCGATCTCATCGGCCACCGCCACCCGCCCCTGCTGCACGATCACCGGCGGCGCCATCGACCATCCCTCCGGGGCGATCCGCTTCATCAGCTCGGCCAGGAAGGGAGCGGCATTGCGCACGATGGCCAATGCCGACAGTCCATCGGCAATCACCAAGCCCACATCGTAGCGCCGCTGCGGCTGGGTGCCGAAAAGTTCAAGCAGCTGCTGGCGCGATGGTTCCGACAGCTTGCGGCCAAAGTCAGGTCGCTGCAGATACACCAGCCGATCCGCTGCGGCGCTTTGCACATCCAGCACCTCTTGCGCAGCGCAGACGCCCTGCTCCTGCAACTGCGCCTTCAGCGCAGCCACATCCAGCGGCAGGTGCACCGCGTCGCGCGCCTGCGCGTGCGCCAGCTGGAAGGCCAGTTGCGGCTGCGTCGGCAAGCTCACGCCGCTGCGCCCCAAGGCAATGCGGGCCGCGGTAAAACGACGCAGCGCTTCCCACGGATTGGCCGTGACCGTTTCGGCACCGGGGCTGGCGTTTTCTGCACATTGGGGGGAAATGTTCTTGTCGTCCATGGTCATTGCAGGCGTAGCAAGGTCTCGCGGAAACCGGGCGGCATGTCGGCATGCAGGCGAAACGCCTGATCCTCGCCACCGGGGTTGAAGATCTGCATCCGGTGCAGCCAGTCCTCGAACTCCGGCGCTGGCCGCGAACCCAGCACACGCCGGGCATACAGTGCATCGTGGAAGGACGTGGTCTGGTAGTTGAGCATGATGTCGTCCGAGCCGGGAATGCCCATGACGAAGGTGCAGCCGGCCACGCCCAGCAGGGTCAGCAGCACGTCCATGTCGTTCTGGTCGGCCTCGGCATGGTTGGTGTAGCAGACATCGCAGCCCATGGGCAGGCCCAGCAGCTTGGCGCAGAAATGGTCTTCCAGTCCGGCGCGGATGATCTGCTTGCCATCGTAGAGATATTCCGGCCCGATGAAGCCGACCACGGTATTGACCAGCAGCGGCTTGAAGGCGCGCGCCACCGCATAGGCGCGCGCTTCGCAGGTCTGCTGGTCGATGCCGTGATGGGCGTTGGCCGACAGCGCGCTGCCCTGGCCGGTTTCGAAATACATGACGTTGTCACCCACGGTGCCGCGCTGCAAGGACAGCGCCGCCTCGCGCGCCTCGCCCAGGAGGGCCAGGTCGATGCCGAAGCCGCGATTGGCCGCCTCGGTCCCGGCAATGGACTGGAACACCAGGTCCACTGGCGCGCCGCGCTCGATGGCCGCAATCGTATTGGTGACGTGGGTCAGCACGCAGGATTGGGTGGGGATCTCGTAGCGCGCAATCACGTCGGCCATCATCCCGACCAGCTTGACCACCTGCGGCACATTGTCGGTGGCGGGATTGATGCCGATGACGGCGTCGCCATTGCCGTACAGCAGGCCGTCGAGCATGCTGGCGGCGATGCCGCTGGCGTCGTCGGTGGGGTGATTGGGCTGCAGGCGGGTGGACAGCCGGCCCGGCAGGCCGATGGTATTGCGAAAGGCCGTGACCACGCGGCATTTCTTGGCCACCAGGATCAGGTCCTGGTTACGCATGATCTTGGACACCGCTGCGGCCATCTCTGGCGTGATCCCCGGTGCGACTGCCGCCAGCACCGCGCTGTCGGTGTCATCGGCCAGCAGCCAGTTGCGGAAGTCGCCCACCGTCAGATGGGCGATAGTGGCAAAGGCGGCGCGGTCGTGGCTGTCGAGGATGAGCCGGGTGACCTCGTCCTCTTCGTAAGGGATCAGCGGCTCCTCGAGGAAAGTCTTCAGCGGCAGCGCGGCCAGCGCCATCTGCGCAATGGCGCGCTCCTCGGCGCTGCCTGCGGCCACGCCGGCCAGCAGGTCGCCCGAACGCGCCGGGCTGGCCTTGGCCATCAGTTCCTTGAGATCGCGAAACACGTAGCTGGCGCTACCTACGCTGTGCCGGAAACGGTGTTCGGCCATGATGATGCTCCTCCTGAATCACCGCCGCCCTGGGTGGCGGCGGTGTGTCACGCCCCTAAGCGGCCGACTGGCTGACCAGTGGGTCAGCTGGTCAGCAGTTGCGGCGCGGTCTTGCCGTACTTGATGCTGGCTTCCGCCGGCAGCCAATTGCCGGTCGATTCCTGGCGGCCCTGCAGCAGGAAGCGCGGCCTGCCTGCATTGATCTGCTCGGCCGCGAGTTTGGACAACTCGCCGATCTTGCCGTTCTTCATGCGGTTGACGATGAAGCCATAGCGGGTCTCGGGGAAGTCGCGCAGCATATCGTAGTCGCCATCGCTGTCGCCGGCCACGAACAAGGGACCATAGCCCTTCTGCGCCACCAGCACCTGCCTGATGGCCACCGTCTTGCCCGGTCCCCAGGTCAGCGGCCAGTCCTTCAGGTAGGCATTGCGCAACACTTGCCCGTTGCGCTCCAGGCGCAGGCCGATGATGTTGTCACGACTGACGTGATAGCCATACTTGGGATGGGTGGCGAACACCGCCACCACCTCTTCCAGAGAGGCGGTGCAGACATAGACATCGATGCCATTGCGGCGCAGCGCGTCCATGAGCGTCGCGATCTCGGTGCACAACCGGATGCCGTGGAAATGCGACACGCTCACCACGCCCGCCCTGCCCGGGCGTTGCGCCGGGCTGGTGTACTTGACCTTGGTCAGCGCCGCGCCCAGGGCGGCATCGTTGGAAGCCTCGGCCAGCGCGCTCACCTCGGCCACGCTCATGTTGGCGAAGAAGTAGATCACCCAGGGATAGCCGACCGCCACGCCGTGGGTATCGTTGACGGCTTCATAGAGATAGTAGAGCTTGGCGCGGAAGTCCTGGAACTCCGGCGTGGCGCTGACTTCTTCCAGCGACTTGCTGCCGGCCATGCCCTTGTAGTTGGCGTAGAGGAAGGCATAGTCGGCATCGAGGTCGGCGCAGATGGCTTCCAGGTCCACGACCTCGCCAGCCGCATTCTTGAAGTCCTTGCTGAAGGGACCGGGCGGCACGTTCTGCCGCGTGATGGCGGAAAACTCGGCCGGCGTCAGCTTGAAGGACAGCGTGTTGATCTGGTGCATCAGCAAGGCTTCTTCGCAGTCGTTCATGATGCTGGTGTTGTCCCAGTCGAACACGGCGTAGGGGCGTTTGCTGCTCTGGTAGCCCGCGGCCAGCTTGCCATGCTCGGCAATCATCTGCGCCACCATCTCGTGATTGCGCGCGGCCCACTTGGCGCGGTCCAGCGCCACTTCGGCGCGTGCCGCGGCCTGGCCGGGCGTGGCGATAGTGGCCAGCGCCCCGCCGGCAGCGGCAGCCAGCAGGCCGCCCAGGAAGCCACGGCGCTTGAGGGTGGGTGCGGCGGTATCGGTCGTCGGTTTGTGATTGTTGTTCATGATGGCCCTGTCGAGTTATCGGTATATCGCTATAAAAGATTTATATCGTTCAGAATTCCGCAACGGCCGCCGCCCCTTCGGCGCGCTGGCGCGCCGTGGCCAGGAACCAGGCATAGCCCAGCGCCAGCAAGGCCACGAAGATGCCGAAGATCAGCGGGTTGTAATAGATCATGGTGGCCATGCACACCAGCGCACCGAACAAGGCGAAGGCCGGGAAGTACGGGTACAGCGGTGCGCGGAAGGGCCGCTCCAGGCCGGCCTCGGCGCGGCGCAGGCGGAACAGCGAAAGCATCGAGAGGATGTACATCAGGATGGCGCCGAACACCGACATGGTGACGATATTGGCGGTGAGGGTCTGGCCGCCGATCTTGATCAGCTCATCGCTGTAGATGGCGGCGATCCCCACCACGCCACCGGCCAGGATGGCCCGGTGCGGCGTCTTGAAGCGCGGATGGACGCGGGCGAAATAGGCCGGCAGATAGCCTTCGCGGGCCAGCGCAAAGATCTGGCGCGAATATCCCAGGATGATCCCGTGGAAGGAAGCCACCAAGCCGAACAGGCCCAACCAGACCAGCATGTGCAGCCAGTTGCTGTTGTCGCCGACGATCAGCTTCATGGCCTGCGGCAGCGGGTCATTGATGTTGGCCAGCTTGGTCCAGTCGCCTGCGCCGCCGGCAAAGAGCATCACGCCAATGGCCAGCACGACCAGCGTGAGAATGCCGGTGATGTAGGCAATCGGAATGGAGCGCCGCGGATCCTTGGCTTCTTCGGCGGCCATGGCCACGCCTTCGATGGCCAGGAAGAACCAGATCGCAAAGGGGATCGCCGCGAACATGCCCGGCACCGCAGCCAGGCTGAAGCCGTCGCTGCCCGACCAGCCGCCCTTGGTGAAATTGGCCAGCGAGAAGCCCGGCGCCACCACCCCCATGAAGACCAGTAATTCAAAGATCGCCAGCAAGGTCACGAAGAGCTCAAAGGTGGCCGCGATCTGCACCCCCACGATGTTGAGCGTCATGAACACCAGATAAGCGCCCAGCGCCGCCAGTTTGGGGTCGATGTTGGGGAACTGCACATTGAGATAGGCCCCAATAGCCAGGGCAATGGCCGGTGGCGCAAAGACGAATTCGATCAGCGTGGCCGCCCCGGCCAGATAACCCCCGACCGGCCCGAAGGCGCGCTTGCTATAGGCAAACGGCCCGCCGGCATGCGGAATGGAGGTGGTCAGTTCGGTAAAGCTGAAGATGAAGGTGGCATACATGGCGGCGATGAACAGCGCCGTCACCGTGAAGCCCAGCGTGCCGGCGCTGGCCCAGCCATAGCTCCAGCCGAAGTATTCACCGGAAATCACCAGCCCGACCGCAATGGCCCAGAGCTGCAGAGTGGACAGGACGGGCTTGAGCGTATGGCCTTGCCCGGAAGAGCTTGCATTCATGGGATTCTCCTGTTGGCGCGAACGATAGGCCGCTATGTGTCGGCTGCTGTAGTGTCGGGCATGGCGCTTGCTTGATATCGATCAATACGCTGCCCTAGCGACGCAATATAGCAACGGCAAATTCGGCGGCGTTATCGAAATTCGGCAAAACTGCGCGGCTTGCGGGCCGCTGGTCGATCAAGGAGTCCGTCCATGTCCTCGTGCTTACTGTCCCAGCCTGACACACCTGCCACGCCCATCCAGCGGGCATTGCGCACCACCGTTGCGCGCGACGTGGATGAGCATGCCCACAACCTGACGGACTGGGAACAGCGCTACGACCAGATCACCTGCGGCAGTTTCGAAGGCGTATTGCAAGAGTGGCAAAGCGATGGCCTGCAGATCTTCCGCGAAGCCAGCAGCCGGGCGGTGCGCCAGTCCTGCCAGGTGTGGCCGGACGCCTACTGGTTTGGCATCGAGGCGCGCACCACGGGCATGCGCATCAATGGCCGCCAGGTTGGCGAGGATGTGGTGATGACCCGCCCGGGCGCCTGCGAATTCGAACTGGTCACGCCGGATGCGCATGAGATCTACGGCATCGTGGTCCAGCGCGACGCCTTGCAGGCCAGCGCTGCACGGCTGGGCTGCCAGCCGGACTGGCAGCGACTGGGCCAGGCCGAACTGCTCAAGGTCGACCATGGCGGACTGGAGGATTGCCGCCAGCAGATCGCCGCCCTGCTGGCCATGGCCGGCCAGGCCAGCGGCGCGCATGCGGCGCTGCAGCTGCGCCAGGAGGCGGTCCTGGTGGCGCTGCTGGCCATGCTGGATGAGGGCGAGATCGAGGCCGAGGCTGGCGCCAGCTTCCTGCGCCGCCGCCGCATCGTCAATGACGCCCGCGAGTTCGCCATGGCCCACCAGGACAGCCCGGTCACCGTACCCATGCTGTGCGAGGCGGTCCATGTGAGCCGGCGCACGCTGCAATACTGCTTCGAAGATGTGCTGGGCATGAGCCCCATGAGTTACCTGCGCTCGCTGCGCCTGAACGGCGTGCGCCGCGCCCTGTGCCATGGCGATGGCCGCCAGGCCGTGGGCAGCATCGGTGACATCGCAGCGGCCTGGGGCTTTGCCAATTTCAGCCAGTTCTCCTGCGACTACAAGAAGCTGTTCGGCCAGACGCCCTCGGCCATGCTGCAGGCGCGCACGCGGCATTGAGCACGGCCCGGTTTTCGGGCTATATTGCCGGGCCATGCATGTGCATGCCGACCCGCCACCCGCCATGATCCTCTCTCGCTTGCGTTCGCTGCCTGTCCTGCCCTTGGTCACGCTGTTCATGGCGCTCACGATGCTGACGGCGATCACGGCCCGCTCTGCCGACGCCGCTCCGGTCGCCCAGCCACTCACCCTGCCCGGCCCCACGCCCTACACCCTTACGCTGTACGCCAATGCCGACCTGAGCCACCCGCCTGCCGCGCTGCAACGGGCGGTGGTGATCGTCCACGGAATCAAGCGCAATGCCGACGATTACTTCGCCATCGGCCAGCGCCTGCTGACGGCTGCGCAACTGTCACCGGCCACCACCCTGCTGCTGGCCCCACGCTTCATGACCGCCAGGGACAGCGGGGCCTCGGCGCAGATGGCGCTATGGGCGGGCGATGCCTGGATGCAGGGCGCAGCCTCAAAGGACGGTGTGACCGGCATAACGAGCTTCCAGGCGCTGGACGACCTCCTGCGCTGGCTGGCCGATGCCGGGCGCTTCCCGGCCCTGCGCGAGATCGTGCTCATCGGCCACTCCGCCGGCGCGCAACTGATGCAGCGCTACGCGATGTTGAACAGCCTTGACGAAGCCCTGCAACAGCGCAACATCCACCTGCGCTATGTGGTCTCCAGTCCGTCATCGTATCTGTATGCCAGCCCGGAACGTCCCGACGGCAACGGCTTTGCGCTTCCCAAGACGGCGGCCTGCCCGGACTACGACGATTATCGCTATGGCCTGCAGCAAGCGCCGCCCTACCTGGCCCGGCAAGAACTGGACGGCCCCCGGCTGTTCGCCCGCTATGCCGGGCGCGACGTGCGCTACATGGTAGGCCAGCACGATACCGATCCGCAGCAGCGCTTCCTGGACCGCAGCTGCGCCGCAGCGCTGCAGGGCGCCAGCCGGGTGGCGCGCCAGCTCGCCTACGTGGCTTATGAGCAGTTTCTGGCGCAGCGATGGCAGCGCCCGGTGCGCCACGAACAGCGCCTCATTCCCGGCGCGGCGCATGGCGCCGAGCGGCTCTTCGGACGTCCCGAGGCGGTCGGCTGGATCTTCCCCGGCCATGCCTCCGTTACCGCTGGTACAGAGTAATGCTGGTCGGCCGCCTGCCGACGCGGCACAATGCGCCCTGCCCCTCTGTTGACGACGAGACCATGCCATGACGGCCAGCCCTGCCCCCGCGTTTTCCCTCGATAACTTCGAGTACCTCTGCTACGCCCGCCAGCACGAAGCCGCTGCGCGGGAGCTGGTCAGGCTGCTGGCCCTGATCGACCGGCATTACGGCCAGCTGACCGGGCAATTCCCGCTGTCGGTCTCGCCAGCCGTGCCGGCGGCGGCGCTCGAACAGCACATCCTGAGCCGCATCACGAGCGCCATCTCGGCCCTGTTCTCGGACCCCAGCTTCCACATCAGTCCGGATGGCTTCGGCCAGCTCATCCACTTCCAGCGCTGGCTGGCCGCGCTCTTCGCGGCCAGTCCCTTCATCCATGCCGACCACATCCTGCGCGCACTCAATCCGGGCGGGCCGCAGGCGAAAACGGTGGAGGTCAAGCCGCTGGACCTGGTCAAGTTCTGCCTGCTCTACTCGCCCGAATCGGAACTGCCGCTGGACGTGGAAATGCTATGGGCGCAGAACCCGCCGCTGGCGGCCGCCCTGTTCCTGGCGCTGATGTCGCCCCGCTTCCTGGGCACGCCCGCCGCCCATTCCAAGCGTGAAGCACTGCTGGGCTGGCTGCCGGATCGGCTGCAACAGCTCGATTCGCTGGCCGGCCTGCCGGTGGCCGTGCTGCACGACGTCTACATGCATTGCAGCTACGCCGACCTGCCGCAACGCCACCGCATCAAGGGCGCGATCAACCAGCTGTTGCAGAAGACCCTGCGCAGTGAAGGCCTGGACGACCTGGACCAGGATGGCGCCGCCCGCGTGGATGGCAAGCCCATCATGCTGGTGCTGGTGGAATGGTTTTCCGGCGGACATTCGATCTATCGCACCCACTCCAAGACGATGGAAGCGGCGCGGCGGCATTTCCATCTGGTGGGCCTGGGCTTCGAGGCCAATACCGATGCGCTGGGGCGCGCCGTCTTCGATGAATTCATCGATCTGGGCAAGCCCTCCGACCTGATCGGCAGCATCCGGAGATTGCGCGAGATCGCCGGCCAGCGTCAGCCCCGGGTGTTCTACATGCCCAGCGTGGGGATGTTCCCGATCACCATGTTCGCCGCCAACCTGCGGCTGGCGCCGTTGCAAGTGGCCGGGCTCGGCCATCCGGCCACCACGCATTCCCCGCACATCGACTACATCAGTGTGGAAGAAGACTTCGTCGGCGACCCCGCCTGCTTCAGCGAGCAGTTGCTGCGCCTGCCCGCCGACGGCCAGCCCTACCGGCCCTCGGCGATCCCGTTCGAGATCCCCATACGGGAGCGCAGCGACCGGCCAGAGGTGCAGGTGGCCATCGCCGCCACGACGATGAAGCTCAATCCGCGCTTCCTGATGGCTTGCCAGCAGATCGTGGCGCTGGCGGCCAATCCGCCCGCAGGCCAGCCGGGGCGGCAGCTGCGGCTGCACTTCCTGGTGGGACAGGCGCAGGGCCTGCTGTATCCGCAGCTGCGACGGCTGATCCTGCGCTATGTGCCCAGCGCGCAGGTCTATGCGCACCAGCCCTACCAGCAATACCTGTCGATCTTCAACCAATGCGACATGTTCCTCTCGCCCCTGCCCTTCGGCAATACCAACGGCATCATCGACGCCTTCACGGTGGGCTTGCCGGGTGTCTGCAAGACCGGGCCGGAAGTCTTCGAGCACATCGACGAGGGCCTGTTCCGCCGCGTCGGGCTGCCCGACTGGACCATTGCCGCCACGCTGGACGACTACATCCAGGCCGCCGTGCGCATGGCCACCGACTATCCGGCGCGTAGTGCGCTGTATGCGCACCTGGCCGACCCGCGCGCATTGCAGAGGCTCTTCGAGGGACGGCCGGAATCACTGGGCGATGCGCTGATGGCGTTGTGCCGGCAAGACGCGCCGCAGTAGCGGCTCAGGCCGGCAGTCCGGGCGCGGCCTGTTGCGGCGGCAAGGCAGACAGCGCCGGCAGGCCCAGGGCCTGGCGGCGCTGCTGGCATACGGGATTGGGACGACCATCGGCCTCCCAGGGAGAGAATTCGCGACAGGTACTGGGCCGCCGCGGATAGATGCTGCAGCCCACGCCCGGCTGTCCCAGCTCACCTACCAGCGCAATGCAACGGCCATGGCCGTGTTCGGTGCCTTTCATGCAGGCCAGGCTGTCGTTGACCTTGCTGGTCAGTTCCACCGGCACCATGCCGCCGAGCCCATCGCTGAGCTCGCCGCAATAGAAGGACACGCGGAAATGCGCGCAGCAACCGCCGCAAGCGGTGCAGGGATTGTCGGGGGAGTCGGCCATGTCGGTGAAGAGGCGGTCTTCATCGATGATCCAGTGGAGGGCCTGATTCTCACGCATAAGAACGGTACGTCAGACAAAGATGCCATGATACGACAGCTGCGGCCTGCACCGCAGGCTGTCGCAGATCTGCGTTCAGCTCCCCTTGCGCTCCTTGAACGCCGGCACGAACATCTCGTGCCACACCGCCGGCTTGGTCTTGATGGTGCCGGCTTTGCTCATGAAGACCACGTATTGCATGATGTCCACCGGTGTCGAGGTGAACTCGGTACCAGGGTCAGCCAGCATCTGTTCCACTTCCTCCTGCGGCAGCTTCAGCTTGGACACGCGCAGGAAGATCTCGGCCGCACCCTTGCGGTTCTTGGCGATGTAGGCGTTGGCCTCTTCCTGCGCGGCCATGAAGGCCTGGGTCAGCTTGGGGTTCTTGTCGGTAAAGGACTTCAGCGCAAAGACCACGTCGATGGTGATATGGCCCAGCACGTCGGTGGAATTCAACACGCGGGTAATGCCGGGAGCCTTGGCTTCCTGGTAGGAGAACGGCGGCGAGGTGAAGTGCGCGGTGATCTCGGTCTTGCCCGAGACCAGCGAGGCCATCGCTTCCGGGTGCGACAGGCTCACCGTCAGCGGGTCCAGCTTGGCATAGTTCTCGATGCCGAAGGTCTTGGCGGCCGCCATCTGCAACAGCACCGCCGACAGCGAGGTCTTGATGCCGGGGATGGCGATCTTGTCCTTGGGCGTGAAGTCCTTCAGCGACTTGACGTTGGGGTTGTTGGTGTTGAGCCAGAGCGGCGAGGTCGACAGCGCGCCCAGGCCCACCACTTCCGAGCGCGGGATGCCGTGCGCCTTGGACCACAGCGTCACGAAGCCAGGTGCACCGGTGCCGGCAATGTCGAGGTTGCCGGCCAGCATGGCGTCATTGATGACGTTGCCGCCATCGAGCAGCACCCACTTGGTCTTGACCTCACCCAGACCCATGGCCTTGGCGTGCTTTTCCACCAGATTCTGGTCGCGGATCACCATCAGCGGCAGGTACAGCAGGCCATAGCCGTGTGAGATGCGCACTTCCTGGGCTTCGGCATGGGCCGTGCCGGATACGCCGGACAGCGCCAGGGCGCTGGCGATCATGAGGCTGGTGAAAGTGCGTCGGGTGTATCGTTGCATGCTTGTCTCCTGAAGGTCGTCAGTTTATCGGTCTTGTAGGGATGATGCGGGTCTTGTATGCATACAAGACCCTATGGCTTGATGAATGGCTACATGCTTAGTGCTGCATGCCCCAACGGCGGATGGTGCGCTTCTCGATCTGGGCGAAGATCAGGTTCTCGACCACCAGGCCGATGATGATCACGAAGAACAGGCCCGAGAACACATTGGCTGTTTCCAGCTGGTTGCGGTTTTCGAAGATGTACCAGCCCAGCCCGCCCGCACCGGAGGACACGCCAAAGACCAGCTCGGCCGCGATCAGCGTACGCCAGGCAAAGGCCCAGCCGACCTTCAGACCCGTGAGGATGCTGGGGAAGGCCGCCGGAATGAGGATGGATTTGACCAGCGAGAAGCGACGCAGTCCATAGTTCTGGCCCACCATGCGCAGCGTGTTGGAAACAGCGCGGAAGCCGCCATGGGTATTCAAGGCTACCGCCCACAGCACCGAATGCACCAGCACGAAGATGATGCTGCCGGTGCCCAGGCCGAACCAGATCAGCGCCAGCGGCAACAGCGCAATGGCCGGCAGCGGGTTGAACATGGAGGTCAGGGTTTCCAGCAGGTCATTGCCGATGCGCGAGCTGATGGCTACCGTGGTCAGCAGCCCGGCCAGCAGGATGCCCAGGCCATAGCCGACCAGCAGCGTCTGCATCGATACCGCCGCGCGCTGCAGCAGCACGCCGCTGCCGATGCCGGAGAGGAAGGCTTGCACCGTCTCGCTGAAGCTGGGGAAGAGCAAGGCATTGTCCAGCCAGCGGCCATAGACTTCCCAGATCGCCGCCAGCACCAGCAGGATCACGGTCTTGCGCAGCCAGCCCATGCGGTAGAGCGACTCGAAGGCCGACAGCGGGCGCTGGACTTCAGCGGTGGCGTGGGGGTTGGGGTCCACCAGGATTTCCGGGCGGACGAAGGGCAGATTGGTGTGCATGATGAGGTCTCCGGCGCGGCTCAGTGATGGGCGAACAGCATGTCGTTGATGCGGGTTTCCAGCTCGGCCTGGGCAGCCGTGCCAAGCTGGGACGGATCGATGCTGTTGAGTTCGGCGCGGACCTGGCCGGGATGGGGTGTCAGCAGCAGGATGCGGGTGCCCACGCGGATCGCTTCTTCAATCGAGTGGGTCACGAAGAGGACGGTGAACTGGGTGTCGTCCCACAGGCGCAGCAGCTCGTCTTGCATCTTGCGGCGGGTCAGGGCGTCGAGGGCGGCAAAGGGTTCGTCCATGAGCAGCACATCCGGCTCCATGGCCATGCCGCGGGCGATGGAGACGCGCTGCTTCATGCCGCCGGAGAGCATGTGCGGATAGCTGTCGATGAACTTGGCCAGGCCGACCTTGCTGATGTAGTACTCGGCACGCTCGGCGGCGGCACGGCCTTGCAGGCGGCCGCTGGCGTGCAGCGCGAATTCGACGTTCTGGCGCACGGTCTTCCAGGGCAGCAGTTGGTCGAATTCCTGGAACACCATCATGCGGTCCGGACCGGGCTCGTGCACTTCCCTGCCCTTGAGGCGGATCGCACCGGAGGTCGGCTGCAGATAGCCGCCGATGGCCTTCAGCAAGGTGGATTTGCCGCAGCCCGAGGGGCCCAGCAGGATGTAGCGGTCGCCCGGATGGACGTTGAAGCTCACGCTCTGCGTGGCGGTGACCAGTGAATCGGTGGTCTTGTATTGCAGGGTGACACGGTCGATTTCCAGCAGCGGGCGCGATGGATCGATGCTCGACGCACCTTGGGCATGGTCGCTCATGCAAGTCTCCAAATGATTTATAGGATTTATGTTGGAGAGGATGCTAGGCCGCGAAGCTGTAACGAATCTGACTAAACACTGACGCTTGTTTTTCCCTGACGGTTAGGGCATACAATGGCGCCTGCCCAAGCAGCGCCCACAGCTGCGGCATCGCAACAACAACGGAGATCCCCATGCGCATCCTGCTGGTCGAAGACACTGCCGACGTGGCCGAGGCCATCGTCACCCACCTCAACCGCATCGGCCATACCGTGGAATGGGAAAGCAATGGGGCACACGCCAGCCGCCGCCTCTCTGAATCCTATGACCTGCTGATCCTGGACGTGATGCTGCCGCAGCAGGACGGTTTCAGCCTGCTGCAGCAACTGCGTACGCGCGGACACCATACGCCGGTGCTGATGCTGACCGCCTGCGCCGAAGTCGAGGAGCGGGTCCGCGCCCTGGACCTGGGCGCGGACGATTACCTGGTCAAGCCCTTCGATTTCCGCGAACTCGACGCCCGCATCCGCGTACTGCTGCGCCGCAGCGGCGGCGAATCGACCAACCTGCTGCACTGCGCCAACCTGTCGATCGACCGCAAGAGCCGCAGCGCCACCCTGGACGGCCAGCCCATCGAGCTGACCCGGCGCGAGGTGACGCTGCTGGAAATCATCGCCGCCCGTCCCGGCCGCATCTTCAACAAGGATGAATTGATGGACCGGCTCTTCACGGTCGATGACAACCCCAGCGCCAACAGCGTGGAGCAATACGTGGCGCGCCTGCGCAAGAAGCTGGCGGCGGCCGCCTTTGAAATCCGCACCCTGCGCGGACTGGGCTACCAGCTGGTGCTGCATGCCCCGGCCGAGCCCGGGGCCGGTGCAGGCACTGCCGCCCACACCAGCCCGCTGCACTGATGCAGGGCCGTACGCAACACGTCATCGCCGGGCGTTCGCTCTACACCCGCCTGGTCATCCGGGTGGGCGCGGTGCTGCTGGTGAGCGCGGCGGCGCTGCTGATCGCCATCTGGATTTCCACCCAGTTCGCCGCACGCGAAGCCTATGACCGCATCCTGGCCGGCAGCGCCTTGCAGATCGCGGAAAACACCTGGTACGACCATGGCGAGGTCAATGTCGATGTGCCCCTGGCGGCGCTGTCCATGCTGGGCACCGGCGACCATGCCATCTATGCGGTGTTCGATCCGCGTGGCCGGGTCATCGCCGGCGACGCCGAATTCCGCCCCGAGATTCCCTGGCAGGAGCTGGAACAGGGACCGCTGCTGCGCGACGGCCAATACCTGGGCACGCCGGTGCGCATGGCCATCATCGGCCGCCGCATGCCGGTCGAGGGTCCTCATCCCTGGGCCGTGATCGTGCTGGCGCAGACCAATAACGCCCGCATGTCTTTCGCCCAGAGCCTGGGCAGCCGGGCGCTGGTGGTGATCGTGGCCATGAGCGTGCTCACGCTGGTGGCGGCGATGTTTACGCTCTACCAGGCGCTGGCCCCGTTAAAACGTATCGAAGCGGCCATCCGCGAACGCGATCTCAACGACCTCTCGCCGCTGGTGCTGACCGTGCCGGCGGAAACGCATGCACTGGTCTCGGCCATCAATGCCTTCATGCAGCGGCTGGCGGTGCATCGCTCGACCATGCGCCGTGTCATCGGCGACGCCGCCCATCAATTGCGCACGCCCGTGACCGCGCTGGTGGCCCAGATGGAATTGCTGGCCACGGAAGACAACGAGGAAAAGCGCCAGCGCCACCTCACGCTCTTGCGTGAGCGCACCCGCAACCTGGGCGCGCTGGTGAACCAGTTGATCAACCACGCCATGGTCCAGCATCGCAATGACAGCAGCCTGCAGGCGCGTATCGACCTGGGCGAACTGGTGCGTTCGCAGATGACGGAAGTGCTCTCCAACCGCAGCCGCACGCCCCACGATCTGTCACTGGACGTGCCGCCGCTGCCCTGCCTGATCCGGGGTGACGCCATCAGTCTGGGCGAGGCGATCAAGAACATCCTCGACAACGCCCTGCAATATGGCGCGCCCGGCCTGTTGCAGGTCAGGCTGGAAAGCGACGGCCAGCGCCACTGGTTGCGCTTCATCGACGATGGTCCGGGCATTCCGGCGGCCGACTGGGAACGCCTGCGCAAGCCCTTCTCGCCACGCGGCGAGCAGCGCATGGGGGCGAGCCTGGGGCTGTCCATCGTCGAAGAAGTCATGCGCGCCCACGGCGGCGAACTGCGCTTTGCCTACCTGCCGGTAGGCCACTTCGCGGTAGTGCTGGATTTCCCGGCCTGGCAAGCGCCGGCCGAGGTGGTCTGAAGCAGGACTACTTCCATTCCAGGATGGCGCTGCGGCGATCCAGCCAATGCACCTTGATACCGCCCGGCGCGACCTTGCGCCCGGCGCAGGCGCTGGCGGCCAGGGCAAAGGGGGCGTCGTAGTAGCGTCCGCTGGCCGAAGAGCGCAGCGGCGTCTGCGGCGCATTGCGGGCGATCCAGTCCGCCGCATTGGTGCGCAGGAAGATCATGCAGGCGCCGCCGCTGGTCTCGGCCACCTGGCAGGTGCAGCTGTTGCCGCTGGTGGTGATGGGTTCGCTGGGCGCTGCATCGCGGTTGAAGGTGTCCGGCACCGGAACGGGCACCGGTACCGGCACGGCCTGCTGATGCGTACCGTAATGGCCGCCGAGGTCGCGCGTGGTGACCTGGGCGGCGGCCGGCAGCGCGAGCGCACACAGGAGGATGGCAAACAGGCGGGACGATGTCATGAGCGGCTCCGGGACGGACGGGGATCTCTGGTCAGGCCTGGGCGCGCAAGCGCCACAGGGTGGTGGTTTCCTTGCTGCGGGCGGCATGCAGGGGATCGTCGCGATCGACGGCCTTGCCGTGGCGCGGCTTGATGTCATGCCGTCCCGCCACCACCAGGCCGGCCTTGGCGATGGCCTCGGCCAGCATGCCGGGCGCGCGCAGGCCCAGGTGTTCAGCAAAGTCGGACATGATCAGCCAGCCCTCCCCCTGCGGCGTGAGATGCTGCGCCAGACCGTTGAGGAAACCCAGCAGCATGCGGCTGTCCGGGTCATAGACCGCATGTTCGATGGGCGAGCTGGGACGCGCCGGCAGCCATGGCGGATTGCACACCACCAGCGGCGCCCGTCCCTCGGGGAAGAGATCGGCCTCTTGCAACTGCACCTGCTGATGCAGGCCCAGCTGCTGCAGGTTCTGCCGGGCGCAGGCCAGTGCGCGCGGGTCCATGTCGGTAGCCACGATCTTGCGTACGCCGCGTTGCGCCAGCACCGCCGAGAGCACGCCGCTGCCCACGCCGATATCGAAGGCCAGTTCCGTGGACGGCAAGGCGGCCTGGGCCACCAGATCCACATATTCGCCGCGCACCGGCGAGAACACGCCATACCAGGGATGGATGCGCGCACCCAGCGCACCGATCTCGACGCCCTTCTTGCGCCATTCATGCGCACCGATCAGGCCTTGCAGTTCCCGCAGCGAGACGGCAAAGGCGGTATCGGCGAGCTCCGGCCCATAGGCTTCGCGGCAGGCCGCCTGGACATCCGGTGCACGCCGCAGCGGCACCACGAAGCCGGGCTCGACCGGAATGAGCAGCATGCCCAGGATGCGGGCGCGCTGGGCCTGCATCTGGCGATGCTGATGGAAGGCCTGGGCCGCCGCACCTGCCCCGGCAGCGACGCCCGCAGCGGGCTTGTCCTTGGCCTTGGCCAGGGCGCGTTCACGCGCCTTGTCGATGCGCCGGCCCAGCGCTTGCAGCAACTGGCGGGCGTTCTGGAAGTCGCCCCGCCAGAGCAGGCCGCAACCTTCGCAGGCAAGCTTGTAGGCGGTATCGGCGGCGATCTGGTCATCGGCCTCCTGTACCCGCTTGGGAGGCGGATTGCCGGCCTCGGAATGCCAGCGCAGCTGCTGTTGGGTGGAGCCAGTCTGCCAGGTGAGCCAGGCCAGGGAATCGTCGTGTGGAGTCATGAATCAGGATCAGCAATGGCGGCACAGGGTGCGCCGCGCGCAAAAACAGCCGCCAGTGTAACAAAGCACGGGCGGCTGCCGGCGCTGGAACTTAGTGCGTCCCTCTGCAACCAAACAGGAGAACTTGATGCCGGGCAAACCCCGACCGCTTTTTTTGCCGCACCGGCGCCAATGCGCCTATGATGGACGCCGGTCAATCACCGAAGGAGAATCTATGAGCGAGCCTGCGCAAACCCCGCGTTTCGACCACCAGCGCCTGCTGGACATGGTCGGCCAGTTCGAGACCGAACTGGAAAAGCTGCCCGCCGGCAGTGCCGAAGCCGAACAACTGCGCGAAGACATCGCCCGCCTGCGGCAGCACCTGAGCCATGCCCAACCACACGAGGAATCGGTGCGCGACTCCTGGCACGCCCTGCGCCGCGCTGCCGACAGCATCGAAAACCAGGTCCTGCGGGACAGCCCCTACATCACCGAAATGGGCCGTATCATCGGTCTGCTCTGAGCGCCGCAGCCAGCGACATAGCAGAAACAGCAAAAACGCCTGCCGCATTATTGCGGCAGGCGTTTTTCCTTCTAGCCGACGTAGGGACCGTTCAATGCGTGGGCAGCGGAATCCATTCGCTCTCACCCGGGATATCGGGGAAGACCGACTTGTCGCGTGCATTCCAGGCCTGCTTGGCCGCCTCGATCTTGTCCCGCGAGGTCGAGACGAAGTTCCACCAGACGAAGCGCGGGCCATCCAGTGGCGCGCCGCCCAGGATCATGAAAACGGTCTCGCCCTCGGCCTGCAAGGTCACCGCCGCACCTGGCTCCAGGATGGCCAGGGTGCCCGCTTCCAGCCGCTCGCCATCCAGGCTCACCTCGCCACGCACCACGTAGACGGCGCGCTCCTGCACCTCGGCGGCGATCTCCAGCGTAGCGCCATCCGTGGTGCTGCCGGCCACATACAGCGTGGGGCTGGCGGTCTGCACCGGTGAGCTCACGCCAAAGGCCGAGCCGGCCAGCACATGCAGGCGCGCACCGCCGACCACGGTATCGGGCATCTCGTCGGCCGCATAGTGGTGGAACAGCGGTGCACCGTCCTCCTGGTCGGCCGGCAGGGCCACCCACATCTGCAGGCCATGCACCGGCACCTTCTGCTCGCGGATATCGTCGGGAATGCGCTCGGAATGGACGATGCCGCGTCCTGCCGCCATCCAGTTCACCGCACCGGGGGTGATGCGCTGGACCACCCCCAGGCTGTCACGGTGCATCATCGCGCCGGAAAACAGGTAGGTGACGGTGGCCAGGCCGATGTGAGGATGCGGGCGCACATCGCCTTCGGTGGTGCCGGCGTCGAATTCCACCGGTCCCATGTGATCGAAGAAGACGAAGGGGCCGACGGTGCGGGCAGCGGCTGCCGGCAGCAGGCGACGCACGGGGAAGCCGATGTCACGGGTCAGGCCGTGGATCTTGTGGCGGATGTTGCTCATGGTGTTCTCCTGGTGAGGCGGGACGTCAGGGAGACGCCCGCCTGGATTCAAGTGCGCGGCAGCGCTGAAGGTCTCGGAAATGCGCAGGCATTTTCAGAAGCGGCCTGCGCGGAAATCATCGATGGCCTGCTCGACCTGCTCGCGGGTGTTCATCACGAACGGTCCCCACTGCGTAATGGGCTCATTGAGCGGCTTGCCGGCGATGAGCAGGAAGCGGCTGGCCTGCTCGGCGCGCACCGTCACGCCAGCCGAACCTGGAACATTGGACAGCACGGCCATGCGGCCCGCCTCGGCCGGACGGGTTTCGCCATCGGCCGCTCCCACTGCCAGGGCGCCTTCATACACGTAGAGGAAAGCGTTGTGCGTGGCCGGGATCGGCAGCGCCAGCGTGGTGCCCGCTTCCAGCGCCAGGTCCAGGTAGAGCGGCTCGGTGGTCGCGCGGCGGATCGCACCGTCGGTGCCAAAGGCGCTGCCGGCCAGCACGCGTACCCGCACGCCCGGTTGCGGCGAGGTTTCCGGGATACCGGCTGCCGGGATGTCCTGGTAGCCCGGCTCGGTCATCTTGTCCTTGCCGGCCAGGTTGACCCAGAGCTGGAAGCCGCTCATGAGGCCGTTTTCCTGCTCCGGCAGTTCCGAATGCACCAGCCCGCGTCCTGCGGTCATCCATTGCATGCCGCCCGGTTCCAGCAGGCCTTCGTTGCCGGCGTTGTCGCGATGGCGCATGCGCCCGGCCAGCATGTAGGTCACAGTCTCGAAGCCACGGTGCGGATGGTCGGGGAAACCGGCCAGGTAATCGCTGGGTTCGTCGGAATGGAAAGCGTCCAGCATCAGGAAGGGGTCCAGACGGCGCTGCAGGTCGTGGGTCAGCACGCGGGTGAGGCTCACGCCAGCGCCATCCTGGGTGGGGATGCCGTTGACCAGGCGTTCGATCTGGCGGGTATAGAGGGGGGTGCTCATGCTCATTCTCCTTGCTGGCTCCCGCCTCATGGGCGGGAGCGGTGGATTCGGTGGATAGTAACTGCCGTGGTCAGATCAGCGGGCCTGCTCAGGCTGGGCTTCCGGGTCGATCGAGGAAACCAGCAGCAAGGCGCCGATCAGGGCCACGTTCTTCAGGAAGTGGATCATCTGGCCCTGGGCGGCGGCGCCTTCCAGCGTCCAGAAATGGTGGGCCGAGAGGGTTGCGCCCACCGTAAAGAGGGCGATCACCAGCGAGACCGGACGCACGCCCCGGCCGGTCATCAGCAGCAGGCCGCCGCCGACCTCGACCAGGATGGTGGCCAGCACCGCCAGGGTCGGCAGCGGCAGGCCGAGGCTGCCGAAGTAGCCCACGGTGCCGGCAAAGCCGATGATCTTGAAGATGCCGGAAATGACGAACAGCGAAGCCAGCAGGACGCGGCCGATACGGTAGGTGGAGTAGTGGGTGATCATGGTGAGCCTCTCAATGTTGGGTGTGAATGTCTTGGTAAGTGTTCTTGTTCATCTGCCTTGCCATGTATTGATGTGTTGCATGGCCCCCGGCTTCATGTTTGCGCGCTTGCATTTGCGTTTTGCTGCAGCCAGTGACGACAGAATAGGCAAGTTTCTTCCAACATAAAACTGATTATCTTTTTATAATCATGATCTGATTTTTAGATATAGTTTCATTTTCCCCCTCCACTTCCTCCCCCTGCGGGCCCATCCCATGAATATCGAGCGTCTTTCCCTGGATCAGTTGCGGGTCTTCGTGCAAGTGGCCGACAGCGGCAGTTTCCTGGCGGCGGCCCGCAAGCTGGCGCGGGCGCAATCGGCGGTCAGCTATGCCATTGCCTCGCTGGAAGAGCAGTTGGGGCTGTTGCTGTTCGACCGCAGCGGCTACCGGCCGCAGCTCACCGCGCCCGGCGAGGCGCTGCTGGCCGACGCCCGCCAGGTGCTGGACCATGTGGATTCGCTGCAGGTCAGGGCCAGTTCCTATGCGCGCGGGCAGGAACTGGAGATGGCGCTGGCGGTGGACGTGTTCTTTCCGCTGGATTGCCTGGTGGACTTGCTGCAACGCTTTCGCGCTGCGTTCCCGGCGGTGACGGTGCGGCTGGAGGTGGAAGCCTTGGGTGCGGTGGCCGAGCGGGTCATCGATGGCCGCGCCATGCTGGGTATCCTGGGCACCTTGCCGACCACGCCGCCCAACCTGATGCGCATCACCCTGCCCAGCGTACGGCTGGTGGCGGTGGTGGCTCCGCATCATCCACTGGCCAAGGTCAAGGGCAGGATCGCCGAGAAGATGCTGCTGCAGCAGACCCAGCTGGTGCTCAGCGACCGTAGCGAACTGACGGCGCGGCAGGATTTCTCGGTGCATTCGCGCCTGACCTGGCGCATGAGCGACCTGGGCACCAAGCACGCGCTGCTGCGCGCCGGCATGGGCTGGGGCAACATGCCCCTGCATGTGGTCAAGGAAGACCTCGCCGCGGGCCGCCTGGTGAGCATCAGCACCATCCATCACCCGCCGCAGGGCGCCGAGTTACCGATACAGTGCGTCTACAAGCCGGATCATCGCGCCGGACCGGCGCTGTCGTGGTGGCTGGATGCGCTGGCCAACCTGGGCTCGCTGGAAGCTCAGCCGGCGGCAGGTTCTGCCTGAGCCATGCTCAAGGCCGCCGGGGTCGCCGCAAAGCGCTCCCGGTATTGGCCCGGGCTCACTCCCAGCTGGCGCAGGAATACCCGCCGCAGGTTCTGTTCCTCCCCATAGCCGGCCTGGCTGGCGATGCGCTTCAAGGGCAACCGGGTTTCCTCCAGGGCGCGGCGCGCCGCTTCCAGTCGCATCAGTTCCACGGTGCGCGCCGGGGTGCGGCCGGTCTCGGCCACATACAGGCGGGCAAAGGTGCGCGGGCTCATGCCGGCCCGGTGCGCCAGGTTCTCTACGTGCAGGTCATCGGCCAGGTGAGCGGCGATCCAGGCGTGCAGCTCGGCAAAACGCCCTGCCCCGGTCGACTGGGTCGCCAGCGGCGTACTGAACTGCGACTGCCCACCAGGACGCTTGATGAACATCACCAGCTGGCGCGCCGTGGCGATGGCGCTAGCGTGGCCCAGGTCTTGTTCCACCAGCGCCAGCGCAAGATCGATGCCGGCCGTGACGCCCGCCGAGGTCCAGATGCGCCCCTGGCGGATATAGATCGGGTCGGCATCCACCTGCAGGGCGGGATATCGACGCTGCAACTCCTGCGCCCAGTCCCAGTGGGTCGTCACGCGCAAGCCATCCAGCACCCCGGCCTCGGCCAGGTGGAAGGCGCCGGTGCAGACTGAACAGATCCGCACCGCCGCCTGCGCGTGCTGACGTATCCAGGCCACCAGCGCGGCATCCAGCGGGAACTGGTCGCCGCTGCTGCCGCCCGGGGAGATCAGCGTATGCAAGTCCGGCGTGGCTTGCAGCAGCCTGTCCATCTCCTGCAGCGATTGCGTGCCCACCGGCAGTCCGGCGCTGGTGAGGATGGTCCCGCCCTGGGCCGAGACCACGTGCAGGCGATAGACTTCGCGGCCCTGCAGGCGATTGGTGGTGGCCAGCACCTGCATGGGGCCGGACAGGTCAAGCAGGTTCATGCCTGCATAGGCAAGAAAAACGACGCGCCGTGGCGGGTGGAGCGGATTCATGGGATGGGCGAAAGAAGATCAGGCAAGGATGTTAGCGCAGCCCGGCTGGCGGCAGCGTGGCGGCGCGCCGCTGCCCCCTCATCCAGTGCAGCGTGGCCAGGGCCGACAGCAGCAGCACCGGCAGGATGGCCAGGTTGAGCGTCTGCCAGCCAAAGCGCGCCAGCAAGGGGCCGGCCCCGAGCGTGGCCAGCGCCGTGGCGGCATAGCGCAGCAGTTCCGAGAAGCCCTGGGTCTTGGCCCGCTCCGAGGGCGCATAGGACTGCGCCAGCAGCGTGGTGCCACCGACGAACATGAAATTCCAGCCCACTCCCAGCAGCAGCAAGGCCAGGTAGAAGGCTGGCAGGGTCGTCGAGAGCATCGCCACCACGGCGCAACCCAGGTTCATCGCCAGCCCGGCCAGCAGCACCGGGCCCAGGCCCACGCGCTGCACCAGCCGCCCGGCAAAGAAGGAGGGCGCGTACATGCCCATCAGGTGCCACTGGATGATGGCGGCGCCGTCATCGATGCCATGATGGCAGGCCACTGCCGCCAAGGGCGCTGCGGTCATGATGAACATCATCACCATGGAACCGGCCACGTTGTTGGCCACCGACGCCAGGAAGACCGGGGTGCGCACGATCTGCCCCAGCGCACGCGCCGGGGCGCCATCGCTCTCTGTGCGCACCGCCGCCACCGGCTGGTCGCGATAGAACAGCAGCAAGGCCAGCACCGACAGCAAGCCCATGGCCGCCACCACCAGGTAGGCCCCGGCAAAGAGCGCCGTCGGAATCCAGTCCTTGCTCCACGCCGCCAGCGCCGGGCCCACCAGGGCGGCGATGACACCGCCGGCCAGAACCGTGGCAATGGCGCGGCTCTTGGCCGCCTCCGGCACGGCGTCGGCGGCGGCCAGGCGGTAATACTGGGCAAATGCCTGGAACACCCCCACCAGCGCCGTGCCGGCGCAGAAGCTCCAGAAGTGGCCCTGCCACACCGACCACACCGACACCAGCCCACCCACGCAGCAGCTGGCCGCGCCCAGCACGAAGGACCAGCGCCGCCCGAGGCGCTGGATCAGGAAGGCGGCAAACCAGGTCACCACTGCCCCGGCCACGGTGATCAGGGCAAAGGGCAAGGTCGCCAAGGACTTGTCCGGGGCCAGTTGCCAGCCGGTCAATGCGGTCAGGGTCAGGTCGATCGAGATGGCGCAGGTGAACAAGCCCTGGCAGAGCGCCAGCACGCGAGCATTGCGCGCGCCGGAAGCGTCCGGCGCACTGGCCGGGAGGGCGGTGGAGGTGGCGGTGGTCATGCGATTTGCTCCGGACGGTCTTTGATGGAAAAATTGTCGGAGCACGCCCATTTGGCGTCAATGACACAACACCTTCAATTCCTGCCAATCCGGCAGCCCAGCAGCCCAGCCAAGAGGCCCCATGCTCATCGATGCCCGCCAATCCGTCCTGCTGATCGTCGACCTCCAGCAGAAGCTGCTGCCCGCCATCCATGAAGGGCCGCAAGTCCTGGCCGAGGCCGTGCGCATGGCCAGGATTGCCCGCCTGCTCGGGCTGCCCGTGCTGGCCACCGAGCAGATGCCGGACAAGCTCGGCCCCAATCATCCCGACATCGCCGGCCTGTGCGAGAGCACCCTGGCCAAGCAGCACTTCGACGCCTGCGCCGATGGGCTGGCGGCGACCTTGCCGCCACAGACGCGGCAGATCATCGTCAGCGGCTGCGAGGCGCATATCTGCGTGCTGCAGACCGCGTTGTCGCTCCTGCAAGCCGGCTACCAGGTCTATCCCCTGCTGCAGGCCTGCGGTTCGCGCCGCCCGGCCGACCGCGACGCTGCCTTCGCGCGACTGCGCGGCGCCGGTGCGGTGCCGGTGACACTGGAGATGGTGGCCTATGAATGGCTGGGACAAAGCAGCCATCCGCAATTCAGGGAGGTGTTGAAACTGGTCAAATAGACCATTTTTCCCGGTTGTCAGGAAGACATTCTCACGTAACTGAAAAGTACCTATCTACGTAAACCGATGAAAGTTTCACTCTCCGTCCCGCTCAATACGTCAAATTGGCGGGAATTGTGGTAAAACTAGACAAAAAATATGCAGCGCAGCCGCATGAGATTGTGGTGCAAGCACAAATCATCACGCCAAGCCCTGGCCAGCCGACGCCGCCACAACAAAGAGGAACTCCAACCGTTATGTCCAGCCTACCCGCTTCCACCCACAAGCATTCGCCTCCCCCGGTCAACCTGCATGCGCTGCGCGCCAGCTGTTCGGCCTGCAGCATGCACCAGCTGTGCCTGCCCATGGGCCTGGACCAGGGCGACATGCAGCGGTTGGAACAGGTCATCAACCGCCGCCGCAAGGTCAAGCGCGATGAGACCCTGTATCGCCTCAATGACAAGTTCGACATGCTCTACGCCATCCGCCTGGGCCATTTCAAGACCTTCCAGCACAATCCCAACGGCGGCCAGCAGATCACGGGTTTCCAGATGGCCGGCGAACTGCTGGGCATGGACGCCATCGGCGCCGGTCACCACCTGTGCGAGGCAGTGGCGCTGGAAGACAGCGAAGTGTGCGAGATCCCCTTTGCCAGCCTGGAAGACCTGTTCCGCGACATGCCCACGCTGCTGCGCCAGTTCCATCGCATGATGAGCCTGGAAATCTCGCGCGAGCAACGCGTCATGCTGACCCTGGGCAGCATGACGGCGCAACAGAAGATGGCGGCCTTCCTGCTCAATCTCTCCAGCCGCTACATGAGCCGCGGCTATTCCTCGACCCGCTTCCAGCTGCGCATGACGCGCGAGGAAATCGGCAACTACCTGGGCCTGGCGGTGGAAAGCGTGAGCCGCCTGCTGACCAACTTCAAGAAGTCCGGCGTGATCGAGGTCAACCACCGCGACGTCGAGCTGTGCGACCTGCCAACCCTGCGCGCGGTGGCGCTGGGCAACGATCCCTGCGCCTGAGTCGGGACTGCACCGGCCTTGCCGCCTGGCCCCCCAGAGACGTTAGAATGGGCGGATGACAGAACGACATCTCTCCGCCCCCCGCTCTCCTGGCGCCTTCAAGCGCTTCCTGCACGCCCGCCTGGCGCGTGATCACCATCTGGGCCTGCCGCTGAGCACGGGTCTGTTGGCCGTGCTTGCCACGGCCCTGCTGTTTGCGCTCATCGCCTACGAAGTCCATACCCACGGCGCCCTCACGCGCCTGGATCAGCAACTGGCCGACTGGTTCAACCAGCGCGCCTTCTCGCCCCTGACCGAACTGGTGCTGGGCTATACCCATCTGCACGGCACCATCGGTGTGCTGGTGATGGGCGGGCTGCTGTTGCGCCACATGGTGCGCGCGCGCCAGTGGCCCTGGGTGATCGACCTGCTGCTGGTGTTGCCGGGCGGCATGCTGCTGAACTACCTGCTCAAGCACCTGTTTGCACGGCTGCGCCCCAGTTTCGAGGATCCGCTGCTGGTGCTGCACAGCTACAGTTTCCCCAGCGGCCATACCATCGGCGCGACCTTGCTCTACACCATGCTGGCGGCCTATGTACTGAATCAGCCCGCACTCTCGGAGGCCCTCAGCCGACGCCTGGGCGGCAGCCAGCGCGGCGTGCAACTGGCCGTCATCGGCGCGGCCCTGCTGATGGTGGCGCTGACGGCCTTTAGCCGCGTCTATCTGGGCGCGCATTTCCTCAGCGATGTGCTGGGGGCGATGCTGCTGGGAACGGCCTGGTTCGCGCTCTGGACCACGGTGGTTTTCACGCTGCAGCGGCACTATTACGGCGGCACGCGCTCCAACTGACTTTGCCACTCTCACAAGCTGCGGATGCCAGACCAGAACACGACCAGCCCTTTACCTCCCCACTCCCAGGCCCGTCCCGACGTGGTCGCCGTCATCAATGCCAAGGCCGGTGGCGGCCACGCCGAGGAACTGGCCGCCCGCATCAGCGCAGAATTCGCCCGCCATGGCCGCCATGCCAGGGTGCGCCTGGCCGCCAGCGGCGAGGACATGCTCGCCACGGCGCGCCAGGCAGTCCGTGACCGGGTGCCGGTGGTGGCCGTGGGCGGCGGCGATGGCAGCGTCAATGCCGTCGCCTCGACCCTGCTGGCCGATGCGCAATGCCAGAGCGCCCTGGGCGTCTTGCCCCTGGGAACGCTGAACCACTTTGCCAAGGACCTCAACATCCCGCTGACACTGGAAGGCGCCATCGCCAACATCGCCACGGGACGCCGGCTGCGGGTCGACAGCGCCGAGGTCAATGGCGTCGCCTTCATCAACAATTCCAGCCTGGGGCTGTATCCGGACATCGTGCGCGAGCGCGAAAAGCAGCAGGCCCGCCTGGGCCGGGGCAAATGGCTGGCCTTCACCTGGGCCGCCATGGGTGCGCTGCGGCGCTACCCCTTCCTGCGCGTGCGCCTGTCCATCGATGGGCAAGAACACTGGCGGCGCACTCCCTTTGTCTTCATCGGCAACAATCCCTACCTGATGAGCGGCCTGGACATCGGCAAGCGCTCCAGCCTCACCGAGGGCTGCCTGAGTCTCTACGTCTGCCACCACACCGGCCGCTGGGGCCTGCTGCGCCTGGCCCTGCACGCGCTCTTCGGACGTCTGCGCCAAGCCCATGACTTCGACATGCTCACCGCCACCGACATCCACATCGAGACCCACAAGCGCCGCATGCGCGTGGCCACCGATGGCGAGGTGCAGCTGATGCAGACACCGCTGTCCTACCGCATCCGGCCGGCCTCGCTGGAAGTGATCGTGCCGCAGGCGCCGGCCTCGGCCGCAACGACGGCAAGCCCGCCGACAGGCGGCCTGCTGGACAAGCTCTGGGGGGAATCCTGATGCGCCGCGTGATCCATCTCTCCGACCTGCATTTCGGCCGCACCGACCCGGCCATCATCGAGCCGCTCATTGCCCAGATCCACGAGCTGCAGCCCGACCTGGTCGTGGTCTCGGGCGACCTCACCCAGCGCGCACGCAGCAGCCAGTTCCGCCAGGCGCGCCAGTTCCTGGACGCCCTGCCCACCCCCCAACTGGTGGTACCCGGCAATCATGACGTGCCGCTGTTCAATGTGGCGGCGCGGCTGCTGCAACCGCTGCGCAAGTACAAGCGCCACATCACGCCCGATCTGCAGCCTCTGTACGTGGACGACGAGATCGCCGTGGTCGGCATCAATACCGCGCGTTCGCTGACCATCCAGGATGGCCGCGTCAATGACCGGCAGATCGAGCTGGCGCGGCGCGAACTGGCGGCGGTCGGCGATCACTTGGTCAAGATCATCGTCACCCACCACCCCTTCGACCTGCCGCCCGGACCGCAGCACCATGGCCTGGTCGGCCAGGCGCTGCCAGCCATGCGCGCCTTTGCGCTATGCGGCGCGGACCTGCTGCTGGCCGGCCATGTCCACGCCAGTTCAGCCGTGAGCAGCGCGGCGCGCTACCGCATCGCCGGTTATTCGGCGCTGGTGGTGCAGGCGGGAACGGCCACCTCGACCCGGGGCCGGGGCGAGGCCAATTCCTTCAATGTCTTGCAGATCGAGGCGCACCAGATCGTGGTGCACCGCCTGGGCTGGCGCGCCGAAGAAAGAGCCTTCGGTCTGGATGCCTCGCAGACCTTCGTGCAACGCGGCAGCGAATGGTTCGAACAACTGGCCGATGGCCAGATTGCGACCGACCCCTGATGTCTGTGATCTCCGTGATCTCCCTGATCTCCGTGATCTGCTGGCTCAGCGCCCGGCGCGCCGATAACGGATCACGTCCACCAGCAGGAACACCAACAGGCTTGCGCCCATCAGCGGCAGGTTCCAGCCCAGCAAGAGCGCCAGCAGCAACACGCTGGCGCGCTGGGGCAGCGACATCTGCATGAACGCTGCCGACAGCGGCGCCAGGCTGGCGCCGGCAGCCGGACGACGCCGCCACCACATCAGGTAGCCCAGTGCGATCAGCCCCGTCAAGGCGATGCCGAATGCGGCCATCAGGATCTGGTTGGCCACGCCGAAGAGCACGCCCATATGGGCATCCACGCCCCAGCGGATCAGCTTGGCGATCAGCGGAAAACTGGCAAAGTCGGCGCGGCTAGTGATGCGCATGCGGTCGGCATCGATGGCCACCGTATCGACCTGGGTCGGCCAGGAACGGTCCACCTCGCGCACCACCCAGGCTTGCTGCGCCGCGCGCGGCGGGCGGATCTCGATCTCGGCCGCGTCGATGCCGCCGGCGCGGGCAATCGACTGCACCATGTCAAAGCGCGCCGGATCATCCACGGCAGGCATGGCCATCGCCATGCCATGGGCGGCCATATGGTCGGCATGCTCGCCCATGCTCATGGCGGGCGCGCCCGGCTGCAACTGGGTCGAGACCGAGGGCGTGATCCAGCCCAATTGGGCGCGCATCAGGTTGACACGCTCACCGGCCCAGCGCGACCAGGTCAGGCCGGTCGCCGAGAAGAACACCAGGCCGATCACGATCCATAGGCCCACCAGCGCATGCAGACGCCGCGCCGTCAAGGGGCGCGCGGCCTGTACGCGGCCACGGGTGCGGGCGCGCCACCACAGCCATACCCCGCCCAGCGCACCCAGCCAGAGCCAGGAAGCGGCCAGTTCACTGTAGTTGCGGCCCAGCTCGCCCAGCATCAGGTTGCGATGCAGGTAATCCAGCGTCGTGCGCAACGGCAGCACGCCGCTGGTGCCATAGACGATCAGGTCGCCACGCACCTGCAGGCTGACCGGATCGACGAAGATGGCGCGGCTTTCCGAATCGCCCAGGCCAGGCTGGCTGAACATGACCCGGGTATTCCAGCCCGGCGCCTTGGCCGGCCGCACCGCGAACAGGCGCGCCTGCGGGCCCAGGAAAGCCCGGGCCGCCTGCACCTGGGCGGCCAGTGGCTGGGCCGGGCCTTGCGAGGCATTCCTGAGCTGGGTGGCGTACAGGTGCGACTCGATCTGGGGCGTGAGCACATAGAGCGTGCCCGTCAACGCCGCCACCAGGATGAAGGGACCGACGAACAGGCCGATATAGAAATGCATCCGCAGCAGCAGCGCTTGCAAGGCGGTGGCGCTTTGCCGGCGTGCGGCAGCCTGGGCCTGGCTGGCCGGCTGGAAGGAGTGGGTAGTCATGGAAGGAAGGCGCATCTGGCGCGCGCGGGCTGGCTCACGGGAAGCGCGCATTGTAGGTCTTGCCTGGCCAGCTGCGAATGCGGCAATTTGTCGCAGCAAGGTCGCCGCCCCCATGAAAAAGAGCCGCCGGACGCCCTGCGGCTCTTGCCTTGCTGCCAGCGGTAGAACGATAGAACGGTGGGCGCAGCCATGGGCGCGCGCCCCTGGGCTGGGCTTACAGCGGGTTTTCGTCGATCCAGTCGCCCGAGAAATCGAGGATGTAGGCAATGGCCTCGTCTTCGGTATCGAATTCATTGGTCGGCGCCTTGCGCTGGTAGCGCAGCTTGCCGCTGCCGTCCTTGCCCTCGTGAATCACGAAGCAGGCCATGAATTTACCGTTGTCGAGCTTCCTGAGTTCTGGAATGACGGCGTTTCCCCGGTACGGGAAGATCTGGGACATGTAAGACACCTCCTTGTTGCGAGGCGCAATGCTAGCACATGCACGAAAGGCCGGCCGGAGCAGCACCCCGCGATGCCTCTATTTGCAACTTTGTTGCATTTATGAGATATTCGCAACTCTGTTGCAAAACTGGATTATCCAACCGGTTCCATCCTCCCTTCCTGCCATCCATTGCTCATCGCCCATGACCTCCTCCCAACGCCAGGCCGCTGACCGCCGGCTTCCCGTGACCGTGCTCTCGGGCTTCCTCGGCGCAGGCAAGACCACCCTGCTCAACCACATCCTGCACAACCGCGAGGGCCGCCGCGTGGCGGTCATCGTCAATGACATGTCCGAGGTCAACATCGACGCTGCGCTGGTGCGCGATGGCGGCGCTGACCTCGCCCGCACCGAGGAAAAACTGGTGGAAATGAGCAATGGCTGCATCTGCTGCACCCTGCGCGAAGACTTGCTCATGGAGGTGCGCAAGCTGGCCCGCGAGCGCCGCTTCGACCAGCTGGTCATCGAGTCCACCGGCATCTCCGAACCCTTGCCGGTGGCCGAGACCTTTACCTTCACCGACGAGGATGGCGCCAGCCTCTCGGACGTGGCGCGGCTGGACACCATGGTCACCGTGGTGGACGCCTTCAACTTCCTCAAGGACTACAGCTCCCAGGACAGCCTGGACCAGCGCGGCCAGTCCATGGGCGAGGAAGACAACCGTACCGTGGTGGACCTGCTGATCGAGCAGATCGAATTCTGCGATGTGATCGTGCTCAACAAGCTGGACCTGGTGGCAGCGGACGACCTGGAGCGCCTGCACGCCATCCTGCACAAGCTCAATCCGCGCGCCCGCATCGTGCGCGCCGAATTCGGCAAGGTGGCGCTGGAGCAGGTGCTCGACACTGGCCTGTTCGATTTCGAGCAGGCCAGCCAGGCCCCCGGCTGGCTGCAGGAACTGCGCGGCGAGCATGTGCCGGAGACCGAGCAGTACGGCATCAGCAGCTTTGCCTGGCAGGCGCGCCGTCCCTTGCATCCGCAACGCTTCTTTGACCTGATCAACACCGAATGGCCGGGCGTGGTCCGTTCCAAGGGTTTCTTCTGGCTGGCCTCGCGGCCGACGCAGGCGGGCTCGTGGTCGCAGGCCGGCGCGGTATGCCGGCATGGGCTGGCAGGCAAATGGTGGGCGGCGGTGCCACGCGAACAGTGGCCGCAAGACCAGGAGTCGGTCGATTTCATCCTGGCGCACTGGGACGAGAACGTCGGCGACGCCCGCCAGGAACTGGTCCTCATCGGCATGGCGATGGATCAGGAGGCGCTGCGCGCCCGCCTGGACGCCTGCCTGTTGAGCGACGCCGAGATGGCGCAGGGGCCGCTGGGCTGGGCGCGCATGCGCGATCCTTTCCCGCTGTGGGGGTGAGCATGGCGACCGCCCTGCCCGACGTGGCGCGCGAAGAACGCGCCAGCATCGCCTTGCCCTTGGACTGGGTCGGCATGTGCGGCATCGCCCTGCCCGTGCGCCTGGACAACGGCCAGATCGTCCCGGCCAGCGCCGAGATCGCGGTGGACCTGCCCCACGCCCAGGCCAAGGGCATCCACATGTCGCGCCTGTACCTGCTGCTGGACCGATTCGCTGCCCAGGCCACGCTGAACCCAGCAGCGCTGCACGCCCTGCTGGACCAGATGCGCGCCAGCCACGCCGATTGCGGTTCGCGCGCGGCCTCGCTGCGGCTGGATTTCGCGCTGCTGCACCAGCGTGCGGCACTGGTCACGCCAGCGCTGGCGGGATGGAAGAGCTATCCCTTCACGCTCGCCGCCGAGCTGCAGCAAGACCGTCTGCACCTGACGCTGCAGGTGCGCATCGCCTATTCTTCCACCTGCCCCTGTTCAGCGGCGCTGTCGCGGCAAGCGCTGCAGGACGCCTTTGCCAGCGAGTTCGGGCCGCACACCTCGGTGGCCCAGCCGGCCGTGCTGGACTGGCTGGCGCGCCATGGCAGCCGCGCCACGCCGCACAGCCAGCGCAGCTATGCCGACCTGGGCGTCACGGTAGCGCAGGAGGCCGCCGAGCTGCCCTTGCTGGCGCTCATCGACACTGCCGAACAAGCCTTGGGCACCGCCGTGCAGACCGCCGTGCGGCGCGCCGACGAGCAGGCCTTCGCCTTGGCCAACGGCGCCAACCTGATGTACGTGGAAGATGCCGCCCGGCGGCTGCGGCAGGCCGTGGAGGCGCGTTTTGGCGCCTGTGCGATCAGGGTCAGCCATGTCGAGAGCCTGCACGCACACGACGCCGTGGCGGCGACGGCTTCACCCGGTTGGTCGGGCCAGTTGCGCTGAAATCCGCGCCGCCTCGCTGGGGCGCTGGCCCTCGAGGAAGAACCGGGGTATCGTGATGGTCCGTTTTGCGTAAATGATTTCGATGATGTCCACCTTGCTGCCCTCTTCCCTGCAACGCTTCCAGTATGCTGCCTTCCAACCCGGTCCGCGCCTGCTGGTGCTGGGCGCCGTCCACGGCAACGAAACCTGCGGTACGCAAGCCATTACGCGCCTGCGGCAAGAACTCGACAGCGGCCAGTTGCACCTGGTGCGCGGCCTGCTGACGCTGGTGCCGGTCACCAATCCGCTGGCCTATGCGCGCCATCAGCGTCAGGGCGAGCGCAACCTCAACCGCAACCTGCGCCCGCATCCGGACCCGGCCAACTTCGAGGACCGCCTCTGCAACGTGCTCTGCCCCTGGATCGACGAGCACGAGGTGCTGCTGGACCTGCATTCCTTCCACACCGGCGGCGTTCCCTTCGCCATGCTGGGCCCGCAGGACAATACCGGCGAGGTCGAACCGTTCGCCCTTGCCGCCGCCGAGCAGCGTATGGTGGCGCACCTGGGCTGCCAGCGCGTGGTGGAAGGATGGATGAGCGCCTATGTCCGTGGCGTGCAGCGCCGCCGCCAGCAAGGCCGTGCGGTCTCGCCCGATCTGCTGGATACGCAATACGGCGTGGGCACCACCGAATACGCACGCGGCCGTGGCCTGTATGGCGTGACGCTGGAATGCGGCCAGCACGACGACCCGCAGGCGCCGGAAGTGGCCTATCAGGCCATCCGCCAGACGCTGGCCCTGCACGGCATGATCGAGGCGCCGCTGGCCCCGCCTGCCGACGGCATCGAGATCATCCGGCTGGTCGATGTGATCGACATGGACCATCCTGAGGACCGCTTCCTGCGCGAATGGGCCAGCTTCGACCGCGTGCGCGCCGGCGAGCTCATCGGTCACCGCCACGATGGCGCAGCAGTGACAGCGCCGGGCGATGGCTACATCGTCTTCCCCAACCCGCGCGCGCTGCCGGGCAATGAGTGGTTCTATTTCGGCGTGGACAGCGAGCGTCGTCTCTGACCCTGCCTGCGCTCAGGCGCAGTCCAGGGCGTAGAAGCGGGTATCGACCACCATCACCGGGAAAGCGGCAGGCAGTGTCTCCTGCGCGATCTGCCTGAAGCCATTCTTTTCATAGAAGCGGTGCGCGGCCAGGAACTTGGCTGTGGTGCCGAGAAAGATCTGGCGCACGCCCTGCGCCCGCGCCCAGGCCACCGCCCCTTCCAGCAAGCGCGCCGCCGTGCCATGTTCCCGGCCACGATGGCTGGCCGCCACGAACATCTTGCGCAGCGCCACTTGTTCATTGCCAATGTCGAGCAGCGCAATCGTCCCGACCACCTTGCCCGCATCGAGCGCCACCCAGAAGTTGCCCCGCCCCTTCTGGTAGAAGCCGGGAATATCCTTCAGGTCGGGCTGGCCTTCCAGGGTGATGGGAATCTCGAACTCCTGTTGCTGGATCGGCAGGATGACCTCGACCACGCCGCTGGCGTGCTCGGGAGAAAAAGCGTGTATCTGGATCATGGAAGGCAATGTAATGTGTAATGCAGTGAGGGTGGCAGGTGGTCTCAGTCCACCAGCTCATGGCCGGGCGTCAGCTCCCAGCAGCGCGGGCTATGGGCGAAACCGATATGGGCGTAATAATCGGTGGCTTCGGGCGCCGCCAGCAGGCGCAGGCGGCAGCGCGGCCCCAGGCGGCTGCGCGCATGGCGGATCAATTCCTTGCCGATGCCCTGGCGCTGGTAGCCGGTATCCACGGCCAGCTCCGACATGTAGCAGGCATAGACGAAATCGGTCACGCAGCGCGCTACGCCGATGAGGCGCTCGCCGTCCCAGGCAGTGGCGATGAGATTGCCGTGCTCGACCATGGCCTGCATGCAGGCGCGGTCGTCCAGTGGGCGGCGCTCTCCTAGCGAGGTGCGGGAGAGGATATCGATGAATTGCTCCACCGTGATGCGGTGGTCGGTGCGATAGACGATAGGCATGCGCGGACTCGCTGGTGATCGAAGCCGCCCACGTTAACACAAAACGTCGACGCTCATCCAACAGCGGATCGCCCACGCAGGCATACCGCGCCAGGCCCGGGTTTCAGGCGTCAAACCAGGTCATGGTGCAGAAAACGTCAGCCCCTGCTCAATGGCTTTTACTGATTCTTCCATTGCGGACTGCGCTTTTCGAGGAAGGCCTGGACGCCTTCCCGCTGGTCTTGCGTATCGAAGAGATCGACGAACAGTTCGCGTTCGGTCTGCAGGATCGTGCCCAGGGGATTGTGACGCGCTCCCTGGATCAGTTGCTTGCTGGCCGCCACCGACGAGGGGCTCTGCTTTTCCGCCTGCTGCGCCAAGGCCAGCGCACGCTCGCGGGCCTGGCCGCGCGGCACCACTTCTTCCACCAGGCCGATGCGCAGGGCGGTCTCGGCATTGACGCGCTCACCGCACAGGATCATGCGCTTGGCCCAGCCTTCGCCCACCAGCCAGGGCAGGTTCTGGGTGCCGCCCGCGCAGGGCAGCAAGCCCACGGCGGCTTCGGGCAAGGCCATCTGCGCCTGTTCTTCGGCGATGCGGATATCGCAGGCCAGCGCGCACTCCAGCCCGCCGCCCATGGCATAGCCATTGATGGCGGCAATGGAGACGCCGCGAAACGCCGACAAGGTCTCGAAGGCTTCACCGAAGCGCCGCGCCATCTCGCGCGCCATGGCCTTGTCGCCATCGGCGAAGAGTTTCAGGTCGGCGCCTGCCGAGAAAAATTTCTCGCCTTCGCCCGTCACGACCAGGGTGTAGATGTCGCGGTCGGCGTTGAGCTCCTTGACCAGGCGCGTCAGGTCGGCCAGCGCCGCGCGGGTCCAGGTATTGGCGGGCGGGTTGGACAGGGTCAGCACGGCGGTGTGTCCGGTCTTTTCCAGCTTCAGGTTGGTATAGGTGGTCATGCTCTTCCTTGCAATAGGTCAGCGGATGTCGTCGAGGTTGTCGCGGTCCAGCAGCTTGCGCGAGATGATGACGCGCATGATTTCATTGGTGCCCTCCAATATCTGGTGCACGCGCACGTCGCGGAAATAGCGTTCCAGCGGGTATTCACGGATGTAGCCATAGCCGCCATGCAATTGCAGGGCCTCGTTGCAGACCCGGAAGCCCAGGTCGGTGGCCAGGCGCTTGGCCATGGCGCAATAGGTGGTGGCCTCGGGCGAACCGGCGTCCAGCTTGGTGGCGGCCAGGCGCACCATCTGGCGCGCAGCCACCAGCTCGGTCTGCATGTCGGCCAGCTTGAATTGCAGCGCCTGGAAATCGGCGATGGGGCGGCCGAACTGCTTACGCTCCTTCATGTAGGCATGGGCCGCATCCAGCGCCGCCTGGGCCGCGCCCACCGAACAGGTGGCGATGTTGATGCGCCCGCCATCGAGCCCCTTCATGGCAAAGATGAAGCCCTGCCCTTCTTGCCCCAGCAGATGATCCGCCGGCACCTTGACGTTGTCGAAGCTGATGGTGCGGGTAGGCTGGCTGTTCCAGCCCATCTTGCTTTCCTTCTTGCCATAGCTGACGCCTGGCGCATTGCCCGGCACCACGATGGCCGAGACCCCGCGTGCGCCTTCGCCGCCGGTGCGCGCCATCACCACCAGCACGTCGGTGCTGCCCGCGCCGGAGATGAAGGCCTTGGAACCGTTGAGGACATAATGGCCGTCCTCCAGCCGCGCAGTGGTCTTGAGCGAGGCCGCATCGGAACCGGAACCGGGCTCGGTCAGGCAGTAGGAGCCTATCTTGCGGCCCGCCGCCAACTGTTCGCACCATTGCGCCTTCAGCGAAGGCTGGCCCCAGCTGGCGATCATCCAGCTGACCATGTTGTGGATGGTGAGGTAGGCCGCCGTCGAGGTGCAGGCCCGCGCCAGTTCTTCAAAGACCACCGTGGCGTCCAGGCGCGAGAGGCCCAGGCCGCCATCGGCTTCGGGCGTGTAGAGCCCGCAGAAACCCAGCTCGCCCGCCTTGGCAATCACGTCCAGGGGGAAATGCGCCTCCTCGTCCCACTTGGCGGCGAAGGGCGCCATCTCGCCCGCCGCGAAGTCGCGTGCGCTCTGCTGGAAGGCGAGCTGGTCCTGGTTCAGTTCAAAATCCATGCTTGTCTCCTGTTCGTTGTCTTGTCTTGGCCTTGCGGGCTCAGGGTATCCCGCCAGTGGCCTGTAGCTTAATGGAAATCATGCAGGGCAGTTGTCACTGGCGCGACATTGATAACGACAGCGCGCCAGCCTCGGCTCAGGCCGCCTCTTCCAGCCTTGACTGGCCGGCCTGTGCGAACACCGCCAGCAATTGCTGCTGGCGCGTGCGCATGGCGTGCACAGCCTTCAGCTTGACGTGACCGTAGCCGCGCACCTGTTCCGGCAATTGCGCCAGTTCGATGGCCGTGGCCAGGTTGGCGGCCGTCAGGCGCGGCAGCAGATCCAGCACCAGTTGGCGGTATTGGACGATCAGCTCGCGCTCCATGCGCCGTTCTTCGGTGTGGCCGAACAGGTCCAGCAGCCCGCCGCGCAGGCCCTTCATGCGCGCCAGCAGCTTGAAGGCCTGCATCACCCAGCCGCCGTAGCGCGCCTTGAGCAGGTGGCCCTGGCCATCCTTGCGGGCCAGGAGGGGGGGCGCGAGATGGAAGCTGAGGCTGAAGTCGCCCTCGAACTGCTGCGCCAGCTCCTTCTGGAACTGGCCATTGGTATAGAGCCGCGCGACTTCGTATTCATCCTTGTAGGCCATCAACCTGGAGAGGTTGCGCGCCACCGCCGTGGCCAATTTGTCGCTGCCCAGCGCCGCCTCGGCGGCACGCACGGCCTCGACCACTTCCAGGAACTGGGCGGCATAGGCGGCGTCCTGGTAGTCGGTGAGCAGGCTCACGCGGCGCTTGATGAGCTGGTCCAGGCTTTGCGGCAGATGCAGCAGCACCGGTTGCGCCGGCACGGCGATCTGTTCCACCCTGGCCAGATCGACGGCGGCGCGGCGGCCCCAGGCAAAGGCGGTCTTGTTGGCCTGCACGGCCACGCCGTTGAGCTCGATGGCGCGCAGCAGCGACGCCTCCGTCAACGGCAGTTCGCCGCGCTGCCAGGCATAGCCCAGCATGAAGAGGTTGGTGGCGATGGAGTCGCCCATGAGGGCGGTGGCCAGGCGGGTGGCGTCGATGAAGTCGGCCTGCTGGCCCACCGATTCGACGATGAGCGCCTTGACCTCCTCGACCGGGAATTCCCAGTCCGGATTCCTGGCGAACTGACCCGGCGGTTGCTGGTGCAGGTTGACCACCGCCCGGGTGCGACCGGGCCGCATCTTGGAAATGGCGTCGAAGGCGCCCGCAGTGAGCATGTCGCAACCCAGCACCAGATCGGCTTCGCCGGTGGCGATGCGCTGGGCGCGGATGGCGTCGCGACGTGCAGCGATGCGCACGTGGGAAGTCACCGAACCATTCTTTTGCGACATGCCCGTCATGTCCAGCACCGACGCGCCCTTGCCTTCCAGGTGCGCGGCCATGCCCATGAGCGCGCCGATGGTGATGACGCCGGTGCCGCCGATGCCATTGATGAGGATGTTGAAGGGCGTGTCGCAGGCCGGCAAGACCGGTTGCGGCAAGAGGCCGAAGTCATCGCGCTCTTCCTGCCGGGAGACGCCGGTGCGCGACTTCCTGAGCTTACCGCCAGTGACCGTCACGAAGCTGGGGCAGAAGCCCTTCACGCAAGAATAATCCTTGTTGCAGGAAGACTGGTCGATGACGCGCTTGCGTCCCAGATCGGTTTCCAGCGGCAGGATGGAGGTGCAGTTCGATTGCACGCCGCAATCGCCGCAGCCCTCGCAGACGGCGGCGTTGATGAAGAGCCGCTGGTTGGGATCGGGATAGTCCCCTTTCTTGCGGCGGCGGCGCTTCTCGGCGGCGCAGGTCTGGTCATAGATGATGACGGTGACGCCAGGCAGCTCGCGCAGTTCGCGCTGGACCGCATCCATGTCCTTGCGGTCATGCACCGTGACGGCGGCGGGCAGGCTGCTGCGATCAGCGTAGCGGCCTGGGTCTTCAGAGACCAACGCAATGCGCTGCACGCCTTCAGCGGCCATCTGCTGGGCGATCATCGGCACCGACACCGTGCCATCGACGGGCTGGCCGCCGGTCATGGCCACGGCATCGTTGTAGAGGATCTTGTAGGTCATGTTGACCTTGGCTGCGACGGCGGCGCGGATGGCCAGGTAGCCCGAATGGAAATAGGTGCCATCGCCCAGGTTGGCGAACACATGCGGCACCTTGGAGAAAGGCGCCTGCCCGATCCAGGGCGCGCCCTCGCCGCCCATGTGGGTGGTCAGCTTGTTGAATTCGGGATAGATGGCCGTGGCCATCACATGGCAACCGATGCCGGCCAGGGCGAAGCTGCCCTCGGGCACCCGGGTCGAACTGTTGTGCGGGCAGCCCGAACAGTAATAGGCCGGCCGCGGCGGTGTGTTGACGGCCTTGGACAGCACCGCGTCCTTGGCGTCGAGGAAGGCCAGGCGCGCCTTGATCAGGTCGCTGGTATGGAAACGCGCGATGCGCGCGGCGATCACGCGGGCAATCTGCGCCACCGAAAAATCGGCCTTGGAAGTCAGCAGCCACTCGCCGCGCGGGGCCACCCACTCGCCCTTCTCGTCGAACTTGCCGATCACGCGCGGGCGCACATCGTCGCGCCAGTTGTAGAGCTGTTCCTTGAGCTGATACTCGACCATCTGGCGTTTTTCTTCCACCACCAGGATTTCGTCCAGGCCCTGGGCGAACTCGCGCACGCCATCCGGTTCCAGCGGCCAAGGCATCGATACCTTGAACAGGCGCAGGCCGATCTCGGCCGCAAAGGCTTCGTCGATGCCCAGTTCGGACAAGGCCTCCAGCACATCGAGATAGGATTTGCCGGAGGCGATGATGCCCAGCCGCGCCTTGGGGCTATCGATCATCACGCGGTTGAGGCGATTGGCGCGGGCGTAGGCGAGCGCGGCATAGATCTTGTAGTCCTGCATCAGCGCTTCCTGCTTGCGCGCCTGTACGCCCAGCGTGTCGGTGGAGAGCCGTGCGTTGAGCCCGCCTTCGGGCATGACGAAGTCGCTGGGCAGCCTGATCTGGACGCGGAAGGGATCGGCATCCACCGAGGCGCTCGACTCGACCGTATCGGCCAGCGCCTTGAAGCCCACCACGCAGCCGGAATAGCGCGACATGGCCCAGCCATGCAGGCCCAGGTCCAGGTATTCCTGCACATTGCAGGGATAGAGCATCGGGATCATCGATGCCGAGAAGATGTGGTCGGACTGGTGCGGCAGCGTCGACGAGTAGGCGCCGTGGTCATCCCCCGCCACCAGCAGCACGCCGCCATGGGCCGAGGTGCCGGCATGGTTCATGTGCTTCAACACATCGCCGCAGCGATCCACGCCGGGCCCCTTGCCGTACCACATGGCGTAGACGCCGTCATAGTCGGAAGGGCCGATCAGCTTGACCTGCTGCGTCCCCCATACGGCGGTGGCGGCCATGTCTTCGTTCACGCCCGGCTGGAACTTCACGCGATGCGCCGCCAGATGCGGCTGGGCGTGCCAGAGCGCCTCATCCAGTCCGCCCAGGGGCGAACCGCGATAGCCGGAAATGAAACCGGCCGTATTGAGTCCCGCCGCCCGGTCGCGGATCTGCTGCAGCAGCGGCAGGCGCACCAGGGCCTGGATGCCGGAGAGATAGATGGCGCCGGTCGTGGCGGTGTATTTGTCGTCCAGGCTGACCGGGGCCAGCGGGACATCATCGGTAGAGGATGCGAGGACGGTAGGCAAGCCGTCTTTCGCAAGGGGGTCCGCTGCCGGAGTATCGGAAGACTCCGGAGAAGGGACCGGCCAGTGAGCGCTCACTTGGGTCGCAGCCTGGTCGCAGCCGCCAACGCCTTCTACGGTAGGCGTGGTCGCTGCGGCAGGCTCAGCTGCCGAACGGATCTGCATTGCTTGTCTCCAAAATTTTTGTTTCAGATAGCGTCTGCCATTACTGCGCCGGGTACGGTGCATCACTGCCAGACACTTCGACCGTGGTAGCGGTCAACACAACAATCTCCGTCTCGAAAACTGCTGTGACTGAAGTCTATCTGCAGGGCGGGCCAGGCAGGAAATACCGAATGAGGATGGGGATATAAGTAAAAACTATACCCGCCGAGGAATGCCGCCAAGCGTGCCGCAACTGTATCGTTGACGGTGATGGAACTGTACCTGTCGGGTGGCCAAGGTGACCGATACAATCGACCTCACTGTACAGTCCAATTCAATACAGCTCATCCCGATCAAGAGGAAGACCATGCCTGCCACCTACGCCTATCGCCTGCTCAACGTCTTCGCCGAATCGACCTTCGGCGGCAATCCCCTGTGCGTGTTCGAAGACGCCCGTGGCCTGGATGACGCCACCATGCTGGCGCTGGCGCTGCAATTCAATCTCTCCGAGACCACCTTCATCCTGCCCTCGACCGTGGCCGATGCGCGGGTGCGCATCTTCACCACCGGCTACGAGATGCCCTTCGCCGGCCATCCCACCCTGGGCAGCGCTCACGTCGTGCGCGACTTGCTGGGCTGTGGCGATGCACTGACGCTGGAGTTCAAGGCCGGGGTCGTGCCGGTGCAGGCGCGCGGCGATATCTGGACCTTCACCGCGCCCTGCCCCGGCGGCCCCAGGATCACCCCGGCCGCACTCTCGCGCGCCCAGACGGCAGCACTGCTGGGCTTGCAGGAGAGCGATCTGGCCGGCGATCCGGTGTGGGTCGATACCGGCGCCGACCAGTTCCTGGTGCCGCTGAAGACGCCCGAGGCGGTGCGCCGCGCCCAGCCCGACAGCAGCCGTCTGGACCAGTGGCCGGTCAGCAGCCTCGGGCGCAAGACCGCCTACCTGTTCGCCTTCGATCCTGCCGAACCTGGCCAGGTGCTGTCGCGCTATTTCTTTACCAAGCAAGGCGGCGGCGTGGCCGAAGACCCGGGCACCGGTTCGGCCTGCGCCAACCTGGGTGCTTGGCTCCTTGCCAATGGCCACCCCTTGCCGGCGCGCCATGCCATCGACCAGGGAGCGGCGGTGGAGCGCCCTTCCCGTCTGTACCTGGACGTATCCGAGGAAGGCGCGATCCGCGTCGGCGGGCGCGTCATCGAGATCGGGCGCGGCACGGTCAGCATCGAACCGGTGGGACGCACCCTGCTGGCCTGATGTCCTCTCGTGCTGACCGCATCAACGGGTCAGGCCGCCTTCCTGGGTCAGCGGGAAGATCAGGGCATGCAGCCAGTCCATGAACCCAGCCAGCCGCGCCGGCACATGGCGACGGCTGGCATAGAGCAGGCTCACCGGCATGGGGGCGGGACGGTATTGCGGCAACACCTCGACCACGTGGCCGCCATCGAGCATCTGGCGCTTCTGTGCGCCCACCAACGGCAACTGGATCAGGCCCAGCCCAGCCAGGCAGGCGGCGTAATAGGTCTCGGTGCTGTTGACGGTGATGCTGCCGGCCATGGGCAGGCTGCGCGTCTGCTGGCCGTCGAACCATTCCCAGCCGGGTGAACGCCCACCCAGCACCTGGCGGTAATGCACCAGCCGGTGCTGGGCCAGGTCCTCCAACGTCTGCGGGGTGCCGTAACGCCGCAGATATTCCGGGCTGGCGCAATTGATCTGCACCAGATGGCCGATGGGACGGGCCACCAGCGAGGAGTCGTCCAGCGTGCCGGTGCGCAGCACGCAATCAAAGCCCTCGGCCACCAAGTCCACGCGGCGGTCGCTGGCCGACAGCTCGATCTCCAGTTGCGGATGCTTGTCAAGGAAGCTCGGCAAGGCCGGCAGCACCACCTCGCGCGCCATGGCGCTGGACATGTCCACCCGCAACCGGCCGCTCAAGGCCTGGGCGCCGTCGTGGAACATGCCCCGCAGCGACTCGAACTCATCCAGCAATTCCCTGCTGCGCCGGTAGAAGGCTTCGCCGTCGGCGGTCAGTTGCACCCGCCGGGTGGTGCGCTGGAGCAGGCGCGTGCCCAGCATCTGTTCCAGTTGCTGGATGGCCAGCGATACGCTGGCATTGGGCAGGCCCAGCTGGCGCGCCGCGCCACTGAAGCTGGCCAGTTCGGCCACGCGCTGGAAGATCCTGAGGGTGTCTAGCTGATGCATGATCCTGCCCGGTCGTTGAGGGTTGATTATTATTGGATATTGAAAAGTCTAATAGCAATTGCGAAATTTATTAAGAAAAATCTTCTCAATATACTGGGCTCCGTTGTCCATCCCATCACCCGCAACCAAGGAGCCCGACATGAACACCCCCACCCAATCCCCCCGCATTGCCCTGATCACCGGCGGCAGCCGCGGCCTGGGCAAGAACACTGCCCTGCATCTGGCGCGCGATGGCGCCGGCGTCATCCTCACCTACGTCGGCAACCAACAGGCCGCCGAGGCGACCGTGGCCGAACTCCAGGCGCTGGGCGCCGTGGCCGCGGCGCTGCGGCTGGACCTGGCCGACAGCGCCAGCTTCCCCGCCTTTGCCCAGGCCGTGCGCGAGGCGCTCAAGACGCACTGGCAGGCTGAGCACTTCCACTACCTGGTCAACAATGGCGGCATGGGCATGCATGCCAGCATCGAAGAAACCAGCGAGGCGGTCTTCGATGCGCTCTTCAAGGTCCATCTCAAGGGCCCCTTCTTCCTGACCCAGGCGCTGCTGCCGCTGTTGGCGCAGGGTGGTCGCATCATCAACATTTCCAGCGGGCTGGCGCGCTTCTCGCTGCCCGGCTACGCGGCCTACGCCAGCATGAAGGGCGGCGTCGAAGTCATGACGCGCTACATGGCCAAGGAGTTCGGCGCACGTGGCATCGTCGTCAACACGGTGGCGCCGGGTGCGATCGAAACCGACTTCGGCGGTGGCCGGGTGCGCGACAATGCCGAGCTCAACAGCTTCGTGGCCCATCAGACCGCGCTGGGCCGGGCCGGCCTGCCTGACGACATCGGCGCGGCCATCGCCTCGCTGCTGCGGCCGGACAATGGCTGGATCAATGCCCAGCGCGTGGAAGTCTCGGGCGGCATGTTCATCTGAGGCTGGTCCTCCTCGCCTGCGCCGCGCTGGGCGTAGCGCAGGCACTGACGAGCTGGCGCAGCGCTACGGCGCTGCGCAGCTGCCCCTGCGCCCCCCTCCCCTAAATGCCGTGGAAAGCGCCCCGCATTGTGTTGCGCATTGGAACATGCTCGGGTAACATCCCCCGACGTTGATCAGGCGCTAAGCCAGTGCTGTTGCGCCTTCCGGCACAATTGTTGGTTAGAGTTGTCATACCACATGACCAGTTTTCCTTCAGGCCGGGAAATCAGCAAATGAATATAAACGGTTGCCACGCGACCGTTCAGGGAGGAATGTCGGCGGGGTTCGAACGCATCGTTGCGCCATGGCCCGGCCGCATCCGAATGTTGAGCATCCATTGGGGGGCGGTATTTTCAGTCATTTCTTTCGCCAGCGCGTCCTGCGCGTCTGCGCGAGCGCGGCCATAGTGAGTCTGGCGCTGTCTGCCTCCCCCGCCAGCCTGGCCGCCAGCCCCCCTGCCGCATCCGGCCCCGACTGCTCGCGTCCCTACACGCTAGCGCTGCACGATCACGGCCTGCTCTATTCATCGGCCACCGACACCGGTATCGACAAGGACTTTGCCGATGAACTGATCCGGCGCAGCGGCTGCAAGGTCAATGTCAGCCTGATGTCGCGTGCGCGCATCTGGCAACTGATCGAATCCGGCGCGCTCGACTTCAGCCTCTCGGGCATCACCAATGCGCAGCGCGACCAGTTCGCCTCTTTCGCCTGGTACTTCAGCAACAAGTACTACCTGCTGGTGCGCAAGGACGCCGGTGTCATGCAACTGGCCGACGTGACCCGCAACGAGCGTTTCCATCTGGGCGTCATCCGCGGCTTTCGCTACAGCGCCAATGCCAACCGCATGGTGGACCAGCTCACCGCCAGCAATCGCGTGAGCCAGGCCGGGGGGCTGGAGCCGCTCTACGACGCCCTGCTGCTTGACCGCATCCAGGGCATGATCATGGAGCCCTTCGACTATCCCGTGGTCCAGGAAAAGCGCATCCGCGACGCCACCACCATCATCAGCTTCGATGATCCTTCGGTGCCGCATGGCCTGATCATGTCGCGCAAGGCCTTGTCGCCCGCCGAGCAGGACAAGTGGCGCGCCCTGGTCGATGGCATGCGGGCCGATGGCACGGTGCTGCGCATCTTCCAGAAATACTTCAACGCTGAACTGGCGGCCTCCATGGTTCAGTTCCAGAGCAAGCCGTGAACTGGATCCGCCTGATCCTGCTGCCGCTGGTGATCCTGGTCACCGGCCTGGGTGTGACCTGGACCGCCTGGAACCACGAGCGCGAAGCCGCCAACAAGGAGTTGCACACGCAATTCGCCTCGGTGCTGCGTGAGACGGTCAGCCGTATCGAACAGCGCATGGCGTCCTACGAACAGATGCTGCATGGCGTACAGGGACTGGTGGCCGCCACGGGCGCGATCGATCGCAGCCAGTTCCGCGACTACGTCCAGGCGCTCAACCTGGACGCCAACTTCTCCGGCATCCAGGCCATCGCGGTGGAAGAATGGGTGCCGGCTGCGGCCTTGCCCGCGCATCTGGCGCGCATGGAGCGGCAAGGCCTGGAGGGCGGCTACCAGATCCGGCCCGCCGGCGAACGCAGCGCCTATGCCCCCACCGTGCTGCGTGAACCCTATGTGGGACGCAACCGTACGCCCTTCGGCTTTGACCAGTGGTCCGATCCGGTGCGCCGCAGCGCCATGGAAAAGGCCAGGGATTCCGGCATGGCCACCATCTCCGGCAAGGTCGAAGTACTGGCCGCCGATGGCCAGCGCTATCCCACCTTCATGATGTACCTGCCGCTCTATGAGCGCGGCAAGCCACCGACCACCATCGCACAACGGCGCGCCAGCCTGGTCGGCTGGGTCCACGCCACCTTCCGCATGAGCGACGTCATCGCCAGTCTCTATGGCGAGAATTCGCACACCATCGTCTTTTCCCTCTACGACGGCGTGCAGGCCACCCCGCAGGCCCTGCTCTACCAGTCGCGCCAGCATGAGGAAGCCCCCCAGGCAACCCGCCTGTCGGCCGATGAATACGTGGTCGTGGGCAACCACAACTGGACCCTGACGCTGCGTACCAACGCCGCCTTCCATGCGCAATTCGGACGCAATGCCGAACCCCTCATCGCCACCACCGGCATTGCCATGAGCCTGAGCCTGGCCCTGCTGGCCTGGCTGATGGTATCGAGCCGGGTGCGGGCGGTGCGGCTGGCGCAGAAGATGACGGCCGAGCTGCGCGCCAGCGAAGAACAGTTCCGCGCCATCGCCGATTGCACCGTCAACTGGGAAGTGTGGTGGGGCCTGGATGGACGGCCGCGCTGGATCAACCACGCAGTGCTGGACTACACCGGCTATACGGTGGAGGAATGCCTGGCCATGGACGACTTCATCGGCACCATCGCCCACCCGGAAGACGAACCGCGCATCCGCGCCGAGCTGGCCCGCTGCATGGACGGCCAGAAGCGCGAAGACGTCGAACTGCGCTGCGTGCGCAAGGATGGCTCGGTGTTCTGGCTGGCCCTGTCGTGCGCACCGATCCATGACGCCCAGGGGCGCTTCACGGGTTTCCGCACCAGCAGCCGCGACATCACCGATCGCAAGCAGATCGAGGCCGAGCTGCGCATCTCGGCAGTGGCCTTCGATTCCCGCGAGGGCATGCTCATCACCGACGCCAACAGCAAGATCCTGCGCGTGAACAAGGCCTTCACCGAGATCACCGGCTATAGCGCCGAAGAGATCGTCGGCAAGCACCCCAACCTGCTGCGCTCGGACCGCCACGGCCCGGCCTTCTTCCAGGAGATGCGCGAGAGCATCCGCCGCTTCGGCAAGTGGCAGGGCGAGATCTGGGACCGCCGCAAGAACGGCGAGGTCTATCCCGAATGGCTGACCATCTCGGCCGTGAAGAACAAGGACCAGCAGGTCACCCACTACGTGAGCACCCATCACGACATCAGCGACCGCAAGCTGGCCGAGGAGCGCATCCGCGAGCTGGCCTTCTTCGACGCCCTGACCCGCCTGCCCAACCGCACCTTGCTGCTGGACCGGCTCAAGCAGGCCATCGCCCTTTCGTTGCGCACCAAGACCTGCGCGGCCCTGCTGTTCATCGACCTGGATCACTTCAAGACCTTGAACGACACCATCGGCCACGAAAAGGGCGACACCCTCCTGAAACAGGTGGCCCAGCGCCTGCTGGCCAATGTGCGTGAAAACGATACCGTGGCGCGCGTGGGCGGCGACGAATTCGTGGTGGTGCTCGAAGGCCTCAACGAACTGCAACAGGAAGCGGCCACCCAGACCCGCGCCATCGGCGAGAAGATCCTCACGGCGCTGGGCTCGACCTACCAGCTCGACGATGTCGAATACCGCACCACCGCCAGCATCGGCGCCACGGTCTTCCTGGGTCGCGCGGCCTCGGTGGATGAGCTCATGAAACAGGCCGACCTGGCCATGTACAAGGCCAAGGAAACCGGCCGCAACGCCCTGCGCTTCTTCGACCCGGCCATGCAGACCGCCGTGCTGGAACGCGCCACCCTGGAAGCGGGCCTGCGCAAGGCCATCGACGGCAACCAGCTGCTGCTGCACTACCAGCCGCAGGTGGTCGAAGGCGGTCGCGTCACCGGCGCCGAAGTGCTGGTGCGCTGGCAGCATCCGCAGCGCGGCATGGTGCCGCCGGGCGATTTCATCCCGCTGGCCGAAGAGACCGGCCTGATCCTCTCGCTGGGCAACTGGGTGCTGGAAACCGCCTGCCGCCAGTTGGCCACCTGGGCAGCGCAGCCGCAGATGGCGGACCTGAGCATTGCCGTCAACGTCAGCGCGCCGCAATTGCGCGAGCCCGACTTCGTGCAGACGGTGCTGGACACCATCGAGCGCACCGGCGCCAATCCGCGCCGCCTCAAGCTGGAGCTGACCGAAAGCCTGCTGGTGGACAACGTCGAAGACATCATCCAGAAGATGTTTGCCCTGAAGGCCTATGGCGTGGAGTTCTCGCTGGACGATTTCGGCACCGGCTACTCCTCGCTGTCCTACCTCAAGCGGCTGCCGCTGAATCAGCTTAAAATCGACCAGTCCTTCGTGCGCGATGTCCTCATCGACCCCAACGACGCCTCGATTGCCAAGACCATCGTCAACCTGGCCCAGAGCCTGGGCCTGGGTGTCATTGCCGAAGGCGTGGAGACCGACGCCCAGCGCAGCTTCCTGGCCGATGCGGGGTGCCATGCCTACCAGGGGTATTTCTTCTGCCGTCCGGTGACGGTGGAGGCCTTCGAGAAATTCGCGCAGGAATTCGATCCCCAATTTTCTGCTGCCTAGGAAACCCTCATGCCCCACGCCCTGTCCTCTTTCGCCATCGACCAGAAATGGCCGGCCCAGCACCCTGACCGCATCCAGCTCTATTCGCTGCCCACGCCCAATGGCGTGAAGGTCTCGATCATGCTGGAAGAAACCGGCCTGCCCTACGAAGCCCACCTGGTGAGCTTCGAGACCAATGACCAGATGTCGCCGGAGTTCCTGTCGCTGAACCCGAACAACAAGATCCCCGCCATCATCGATCCCAACGGCCCTGGCGGCCAGCCGCTGCCCCTGTTCGAGTCGGGGGCGATCCTGCTGTACCTGGCCGAGAAGACCGGCCAGTTCCTCCCTGCCGACGCCGCTGCGCGCTACCAGGTGATCCAGTGGGTGATGTTCCAGATGGGCGGGGTGGGTCCGATGTTCGGCCAACTGGGCTTCTTCCATCGCTTTGCCGGCAAGGAATACGAGGACAAGCGTCCGCGCGACCGCTATGTCAACGAGTCCAAGCGCCTGCTGGGCGTAATGGACAAGCGCCTGGCGCAGAGCCAATGGCTGGGCGGCGACGCCTACTCCATCGCCGACATCGCCACCTTCCCGTGGATCCGCAACCTGATCGGCTTCTATGAAGCCGCCGACCTGGTGGGCTTCCAGGACTTCCCGCATGTGGCGCGGGCGCTGGAGGCCTTCGTCGCGCGGCCAGCGGTGGTGCGCGGCCTGAACATCCCGGCGCGCGGCTAAGGGCGGCCTGGCCAAGCCTGCGGTGCAGGGTGTAAATCGCTTTGCGCCGGGGCGGCCCACGCGTTAACATGGCGACAATGTTCTGCCAACGCCCCAGCGCCTGCCTATGACGATCCGCCTGCTGTCCCGCCTGCGTCCTTTCCCTCCCCTCCGCTCCCTGCCGCGCCTGTCGCGGCGCGGCCTGATGGCCTGCCTGCTGGGCCTGGGCCTGGGGGTGGCGGCGCCGCCCTCGGCCCAGGCGGTTGACCTGTCGCTCAAGACCATTCGCGTCGGCAATCTCTCGCGCGCCTATTTCTCAGAGCGCACCAGCGTGGGCGAAGCCCGTCCGCTGATCATCGCCCTGCACGCCAGCGGTTCCAGCGGTTCGCTCATGGCGCGCGCCACCGGCCTGACCGAGATCGCCGAGGCGGCCGGCTACATGATCGCCTACCCCAACGGCACTGGCCTGGCCATCGACGCCCGCACCTGGAATTCCGGCGGCTGCTGCGGCTATGCCCAGATGCACAAGGTCGATGACGTGGCCTTCCTGCGTGCACTGGTCGAGAAGCTGGCCAAGGATGGGCTGGCGGACCCGCAACGGGTCTATCTGGTGGGGGTGTCCAATGGCGGCATGATGGCCTATCGCATGGCCGCCGAGGCGCCCGGACTGTTCAAGGCGGTAGCGGTCGTCAGCGCGGTGCTGGACGTGCCGCCGGAGACGGTCAAGGCGCCCATGCCGGTGCTGCACATCCATGGCAGCGAGGACCCCTTCATTCCCTTCCTGGGCGGGATCGGCAAGCAGGAAGTGTCGCAGTTGCCGCGCCTCTCGGTGGCCCGCACCATCGAGACCTGGGTCAAGGCCAATGGCGCCGAGCCGCGTCCTGCCGTGACCGACATTGCCGACACCGCCAACGATGGCACCACCATCCGGCAATATACCTATCGCAGCAAGACCGATCCGCAGTCCGTGGTGCTGTACGAAGTCAAGGGCGGCGGCCACGCCTGGCCGGGCGCGGTCATCCCCATCATCAATGGCGGCAAGTCTTCGCAGAACATGGATGCGTCGCGTACCGTCGTGGAGTTCTTCAATGCCCACGGCGGCGGCCGCAGCGATGAAGCGGTCGACGAGAACCTGCCGCCGGGCGCCAAGCCGCTGCCGGCTGCCACGCCGGCCCCGGCCGCTGCACCCACACCCACGCCCACGCCCATACCCGCGCCGACACGACCGGCACGCTGAATGCGGCATGCCGGCGCAAATCGCACTATCATTACGCCAGCATAAAAACCTTGATCGCCAAGACAATGAAAAGACTCATCACCAGCATCCTGATCGCCGTCGTCCTGTACTTCCTCATGCCGCTCGTGCTCAAGTTCATCCCGCATTACCGGCTGGCGGTATTCTGCGTCACGGCAGGCATCGTTTCCTTCGCCATCTCCGCCCTGATGGACAAGACCTGACGCTCCCCATGCCGCCATGAAGAAACGGCCGCCACGTCATCGACGTCGCGGCCGTTCTTGCTGCAGCGGATAAATCAGATCAGCGCAGGGACATCAGCACTCACCCTTGCGCGCATGGCCTGGCGGGCAATCGCGGCCACGGCCCGGGCCCGGCCCTGGTCCATGATCATCCCAATCCTCGTGACGCGGCCCGCGCCCCGGTGGCGGACCACCGCGCCAACCGCCGCGATCCAGCTCCCAGCCACGCGGCCCCTGGCGCCAGACCGGCTGGGCATAGACATAACCGGGACGCTCACGCAGCCACTGGCCTTCGCGCCAGAAATGACGATGACCGTCCCAGTCCCAGAAGCCCGGCACCCAGATGAAACCGTGGCGCGGCGGTGGCAGCGGTTCCGCGCGGGGCGGCGGCGGCGCGCCGATGTTGATATTGACCGAGACTTGCGCCTGAGCAACAGGCGCCACGGCTGCTGCAGCACTGAGTGCTACGAGACTGGCGAGTATTATTTTTTTCATCATCTAAGAAAATCATCGGGTGAAGGTATGCGTCAGACCGCGCCCGCGCCTGCACAGTTCCAGGCTGCGCAGGCTGGACAGAGCGCGCTCAGCTTCCCTTGGCGTTCTTGAACATGGCCTTGATGCCGCGGATGGCCTGGCGGATGCGCGACTCGTTCTCGATGAGGGCAAAGCGCACGTACTCGTCGCCGTATTCGCCAAAACCGATGCCTGGCGAGACGCAGACCTTGGCCTGTTCCAGCAGGATGCGGGCGAACTCCAGCGAGCCGAACTGGCGATAGGGTTCGGGAATGCGCGCCCAGATGTACATGGACGCTTTGGGCACATCGACCATCCAGCCCGCCTCGTGCAAGCCCTTGACCAGGACATTGCGGCGCCTTTCGTAATTGGCGCGGATCTCTTCCACGCAAGACTGGTCGCCCTCCAGCGCCGCAATGGCCGCCACCTGCACCGGCGTGAAGCTGCCATAGTCGTGATAGCTCTTGATGCGCGCCAGCGCCGCCACCAGCCGCGCATTGCCGACCATGAAGCCGATCCGCCAGCCGGCCATGTTGTAGCTCTTGGAGAGCGTGAAGAATTCCACCGCGACCTCGCGCGCACCCGGCACCTGCATGATGGACGGCGCTTTCCAGCCATCGAAGGTGATGTCGGCATAGGCCAGGTCATGCACCACCAGGATCTGGTGTTCCCGCGCCAGCTTGACGACCCGCTCGAAGAACTCCAGCTCCACGCATTGCGCGGTCGGGTTGGAGGGGAAGCCCAGGATCATCATCTTGGGCTTGGGGTAGCTCTCGCGCACGGCGCGTTCCAGCTCGTCGAAGAAGTCCACGCCCGGGCTCATGCGCACCGAGCGGATATTGGCGCCGGCGATGACCGCGCCATAGATGTGAATGGGATAGCTGGGATTGGGCACCAGCACGGTGTCGCCCTTGTCGAGCGTGGCCAGCATCAGGTGCGCCAGGCCTTCCTTGGAACCGATGGTGACGATGGCTTCGCTGTCGGGATCGAAGTCGACCTCATAGCGGCTGCGATACCAGTGGGCAATGGCGCGGCGCAGGCGTGGAATGCCCTTGGAGGAGGAATAACCGTGGGTATCAGGGCGCTGCGCCACTTCCACCAGCTTCTCGACGATGTGCGGCGGCGTGGCGCCATCGGGGTTGCCCATGGACATGTCGATGATGTCTTCGCCACGACGGCGGGCCGCCATCTTCAGTTCGGCGGTGATATTGAAGACGTAGGGCGGCAGGCGTTCGATGCGCGGGAAGCTGACCGGGAAGGCGTCGGGAGGAACGACAGGGGAAGCGGCGGAAGCGGCAGAAGCGGAGGAAGCAGCGGAAGCGTCAGGCGAGCGCGAGGGATCGCGCGAATCGGCGGATTGCGTCATGGAGGTCTTTCACGTAAGCGCCCGGAACCGTCCGAGCGACGTTGGAACCAATGTTCCGTTTCCGATTTTATGCGCGAAGCTTCACATGCACAAGCGCAAATCGCCTTGAAAGCCTGATGCCCAACCTCGATATTCATTTACCTGCCATTTTCCGCTCAACCACCTACCGTTCGGACTGAGTAGGCCCGCCAGGGCCGTATCGAAGGCGCACATGAGGCGCAACCGCCGCAGCGCCTTCGATACGCGGCAGCGCCGCTACTCAGTCCGAACGGGTGTGGGTGGTACAAGCGATGTCGACGGCATGGCTATTCGTACTTCCGCGCATCTTCGATGACCTTCCCGTCATTGGGCAAGCTACCCGGGGCCACCAGCAACACTTCGCCCCGCAGCTTGGTCACCTCGCGCAGGCTGCCAGCCAGCGCGCCCACGTCGATGGCGGGATTTTCCGGATCACCTACTTCGCAATGCAGGGTCATGACGTCATTGGCCATCTCGCCAGAGACCACCAGCCGCGCCCGCAAGACATCGGCATGCCGTCGCAGCACGTCGGCCACCTGCGAAGGATGCACGAACATGCCGCGCACCTTGGTGGTCTGGTCGGCGCGTCCCATCCAGCCCTTGATGCGGGTATTGGTGCGCCCGCAGGGAGAGACGCCCGGCACCACCGCCGACAGGTCGCCGGTGCCGAAACGGATCAGCGGATAGTCGGGATTGAAGGACGTCACCACCACCTCGCCCACTTCGCCTGCGGCCACGGGGTCGCCGGTACCGGGCCGCACGATTTCCAGAATCAGCGCTTCATCCAGCACCATCCCCGGATGCACCGCGCCTTCGCTCATGGTCTCGTAGGCGATGTTGCCGATATCGGCGGAGGCGTAGAGTTGCAGCACCTGCGGCACGCCATGCTCATGGAACCAGTTGCGCAGCGACGGCGGCAACGCCTCGGCGCTGACCAGCGCGCGCTGCACGCTGGAGATATCCGCCCCCATTTCCTGCGCCTTCTCGATGATGATCTTCAGGAACGAGGGCGTGCCGACATAGGCATCGGGCTTGAGGGCTGCCATCGCATTGACCTGCAATTCGGTCTGGCCAATGCCGGCCGGAATCACTGCGCAGCCCAACCGGGCCGCCGCGCCCTCGACCATGAAGGCCGCCGGCGTGAAGTGATAGGCAAAGCAGTTCTGCAGGATGTGTCCGGCCTGCAGTCCCAGCGCCTTCATCGGACTGGCAAAGCGCCACCAGTCAGCGCCGTGGCCTTCCGGATCGAAGATCGGGCCGGGCGAGACAAAGAGCCGCCGCAACTGCCGCGTGGGCGTGGCATTCAAGCCGCCGAAGGGACTCTCGCGGGTCTGCAGCTCCTTCAGGTCGGACTTGCGCGTGACCGGCAACTGCGCCAGCGCCGCACGCGAGCTGATAGCCGCCGCATCGACACCCCCAAGGATGCGCGCCCATCCAGCTGCGCTTTGCGCGCGCGCCAGCAGTTGCGGCAGCGCGCGCATCAACTGTTCTTCACGCTGTTGTGGATCGCGCCGCTCCAGCGCATCCAGTTCAGCCACTACCTGTCTGGGATCGGACATGTCGCCCTCCCCTTAGGCCAGCCAGCGCTTGCGGCGGCGGTAGAACTTCATGTCGCGGAAGTTCTTGCGGCCAGCCCCGGAGACGCCGAGGTAGAACTCCTTGACGTCTTCGTTATCGGCCAGTTCGCTGGCTGCACCTTCCATCACCACACGCCCGTTTTCGAGGATGTAGCCAAAGTCGGCGTAGCGCAGCGCCACCATGGTGTTCTGCTCGGCCAGCAGGAAGGAGACCTTTTCCTTGCTGTTCAAGTCCTTGACGATCTCGAAGATCTCTTCGACGATCTGCGGGGCCAGTCCCATCGAGGGTTCGTCCAGCAAGATCATGGACGGCTTGGCCATCATGGCGCGGCCGATGGCCGTCATCTGCTGCTCGCCGCCCGAGGTATAGCCGGACTGTGACTTGCGCCGCACCTTCAGGCGCGGGAAATAATCGTAGATCTTTTCCAGCTCGTGCTTCACTTCAGCGTTGCTGATGCCACGCGTGTAGGCGCCGGTGAGCAGGTTTTCTTCCACGGTCAGGTGGCCAAAGCAATGCCGCCCTTCCATCACCTGGATCACGCCGCGCTTGACCAGGTCGTTGGGCGTCATGCGGTCCACGCGCTCACCGCGGAATTCGATGCTGCCCTTGGTCACGTCACCGCGCTCGGCGTGCAGCAGGTTGGAGATGGCCTTCAAGGTCGTGCTCTTGCCCGCGCCATTGGCGCCCAGGAGCGCCACGATCTTGCCCTCGGGCACGTCCAGCGAGACGCCCTTCAAGACCAGGATCACGTGGTCATAGATCACTTCGATGTTGTTGATGGCCAGCGCCTTGGCTACCGTTGCCGGGGCAGCGGAAGGGACAGCAGCACTGGTCTGGATCGGTGTGGCATTCATGGTCATTCGCATTCCCAAAAAAGCACCGGCGGCCGTGGGAGACGAGCAGAACCGCCGGCGCAAGCGCCTACTTCATGCAGGCAGGAGTGATGCCTTTTTCTTTTGCGTATTTCGCCGCAGACGCCTTGAAGAGCGGGTGGATCAGGTTCTTGTTGCCCTCGATCCAGTCCGATACCAGCACCCACTTGCTGCCATCCCATTGCTGGATCTTGACCTTGCCGGACCCTTCATGGTTGTCGCAGGAGGTCTTGATCTCCGGCAGCAGGCCGGTCGCACCCAGCGCCTTGAGACGGGCATCGGTGATGTTGAGGTTTTCAAAGCCCCAGCGCACCTGCTCGCCGCTCATGACCTTGCCTTTGCCGTATTTGCCCTGGGCGGTCCGCACCGCTTCCACGGTGGCGATGGCCGCCGAGACGCCGCGGTTGTAGAGGATGGAGCCGAGCTTGTTCTTGTCCTGCATGTTGCCCTTGCCCGCGCCATAGACTACCTTGTCGATGTCCGCGATCACGGGCACATCCTTGCCGGCGACGTTCCAGGTCGCCGACAGATAGCCCTTGGCGGCGTCACCGGCGGGAATGGTGTCTTCTTCCGAACCGGCCCACCAGGAACCGACGATCTTGTCACGCGCATAGCCGACCTTCTGCGCCGCCTTCAGCGCGGTCTGGTTCATCACGCCCCAGCCCCAGAAGATCACGTAGTCGGGGTTCTCCTGGCGGATGCGCAGCCACTGCGCGCCCTGCTCGTTGCCGGGGTGCGCCACCGGGATTTCCACCAGCTTGAACTTGCCGATGGAAGCTTCCGCCTGCAGCGCCACGATGGGTTCCTTGCCATAGGCCGAGTCGTGGTACAGGAAGACGATCTTCTTGCCTGCCAGCGAACCATTGTTCTTGCCGGCCAGGTACTTGACGATGGCCGAAACCTGCATCTGGTAGGTCGTCACCAGCGGGAAGGCATACGGGAACACCGAGCCATCGACCGCATCGGTACGGCCATAGCCGATCATCACCAGCGGCACCTTGTCTTCGGCGGTCTTGTCGATCAAGGCATAGGAGATGCCGGTGGCCATGGGGTTGATGGCGGTGCCGTGGGTGACCGGGTTCTTGTTCTTCATGCGCTCGTAGCACTCCACGCCCTTGGCGTTGTTGTACTCGGTCTCGCATTCTTCCCAGGACAGCTTGACGCCATTGACGCCGCCTTCCTTGATGTTGATGTAGTTGAGGTAATCGACATAGCCGCCGTAATACGACTGGCCGTTGGTGCCATAAGGGCCGACCCGGTAGCTGGGGATGGCGATGAACTGGTCGCTGGCCTGCGCCAGCGCCGGGGCGGCCGCCGACAGCAGGCTGGCGGCGCAGGCGGTGGCCAATAGCAGCTGCCGCAGATGCTTGATGCTCTTCATGGTCTCGTCTCCTTTATGTTGTCGTTGCCGACTTTTATCGGACGCCGATGCTCCGGCCTCCTCCTAGCTCCTTGCTTGCTGCGGCGCTCAGTGCGGGAACGGCCACAGGCGCAGTTTTTCCTTGGCGATCTGCCACAGTCGCGCCAGTCCGTGCGGCTCGGCGATCAGGAAGAAGATGATCAGCGCGCCAAACACCATCATCTGGATGTGCGACACGGTGGCATTGGTGAAAGGCAGGTGCAAGAGCGCTGCCAGCGGCGGCAGCGCGTTGTCGAGGAAGATCGGCAGCAGCAGGATGAAGGCCGAGCCCAGGAAGGAACCGAGGATGCTGCCCACGCCGCCGATGATGATCATGAAGAGGATGCGGAAGGACAGGTCCAGCGAGAAGCCGTCCGGCTCCACCGACCCCAGGTAGCAGAAGGCATACAGTGCGCCGGCCACGCCGCAGTAGAAGGAGCTCACCGCGAAGGCGGTCAGCTTGGTGCGCATCAAGGGGATGCCGATCACTTCAGCGGCCACGTCCATGTCGCGCACCGCCATCCAGGCGCGTCCCGTGCTGGAGCGCACCAGGTTCTTGGCCACCAGCGCCAGCACGCTCACCACGGCCAGCACGAAGAGATACTTGCGCACCGGCGTATCGATGGCGATGCCGAAGAAATCGATCTTGGGTGTGCTGATCACGCCCGAGGAAGAATTGTTGGAGAACCAGGGAAACTTGGTCAGCGCCCACACCACGAAGAACTGCGCCGCCAGCGTGGCCACGGCCAGGTAGAAGCCCTTGATGCGCAGCGACGGCAGCCCGAACAGCACACCCACCAGCGCCGCGCAGCCACCCGAGAGCAGCAGCGTGGCGACGATGGGAATGCCGTCCACGCGCAACTGGAAGTTGTAGGCCGCGTAGGCGCCCACCGCCATGAAGGCCGCCGAGCCCAGCGAGAGCTGACCAGCGTAACCGGTCAGTACGTTCAGGCCGAGGGCGGCCAGGGCAAACACCAGGAAGGGCACCAGGATGGCCGAGAACCAGTATTCGCTGCCCAGCAAGGGCACGCCCACGAAGGCGAACACCATGAAGAGCGTGAAGATGATGCGATCCTGGCGGATCGGGAAGATCTGGCTGTCGGCGATGTAGCTTGTCTTGAATTGTCCTGCTTCACGGTACAGCATCTCGGTCTCCTTGTTCCTGTTCCTATCCCTGCACTTGCTTGATCCATCACATACCGTTCGGACTGAGTAGGCCCGGCAGGGCCGTATCGAAGACTCTCCTGCGTTCGTCGCCCACACAACCGTCTGCGGGCCTTCGATACGCGGCTATGCCGCTACTCAGGACGAACGGTTGTCTGGGTGCCACCCGTTTCAACCAACCCATCCATATTTCCAACGTTGAAAACAGCGCTCCTTCATACACGGTCAATATGCCGCTCACCAAATAAGCCTTCCGGCCGCACCAGCAGGAACAGCAACGCAAACACATACGGGAACCAGCCCTCGATGCCGCCGAAGTTGCCGCCGAAGGCGTCCTGCATCACCGGCGGAATGTAGATCTCGGCCAGTTTCTCGGAGGCGCCGATGATGAGTCCCCCCACGATCGCCCCGGGAATCGAGGTAAATCCGCCCAGGATCAGCACCGGCAAGGCCTTCAGCGCCGTCATGGTCAGCGCGAACTGCACGCCATTGCGCGAACCCCACAAGAGACCCGCGATCAGCGCCACGAAACCGGCCACGCCCCACACCACGGCCCAGATGTGCTGCAGCGGGATGCCCAGCGACAGCGCCGCCTGGTGGTCGTCGGCCACCGCCCGCAAGGCGCGGCCCACCTTGGTCTTCTGGAAGAACAGCGCCAGCGCCGCCACCAGCGCCACCACCATGCCGGAGGCAAAGAGGTCGAACTTGGAGATGCCGATCCCAATACTGTCCATCACCGACTGGATCGGTTCATCGACGATGCCAAGATCAATCGGCCGCACCTCGCTGCCGAACAGCAAAGGCCCCAGGCCTTCCAGGAAAAAGGTCAGGCCGATGGTGGCCATGAAGAGCGTGATCGGTGGCTGGTTCACCAGCTTGCGCAGCACGAAGCGCTCCGTGGCCAGGCCCACCAGGATCATCACCACGAAGGCGCCGATGATGGCGGCCCACATCGGCATGCCCTTTTCCATCAGCCCCACCACCGCCAGGGCGGCGAAATACACCATCGCACCCTGCGCGAAATTGAACACACCGGAGGCCTTGTAGATCAGCACGAAGCCCAGCGCCACCAGGGAATACATCAGCCCCGAGAGCAAGCCGCTCAGGGTGACTTCGAGGAAGAATTGCATGTCGTCTCCTTGCCTGCCATGTCCATATCGTTTTTATTTTTTATATTGTTTTTGCTTTTCCGAAGCGGGCCACCTTCAGTGGGAAGTCCCAAGGTAAGCCTTGATCACATCCTCATTGCCCATCACCTCCTCGGGCGTGCCATCGCCGATCTTCTTGCCGTAGTCCAGCACCACCACCCTGTCGGAGATATCCATGACCACGCCCATGTCATGTTCGATCAGCACGATGGTGGTGCCGAACTGGTCATTGACGTCGAGGATGAAGCGGCACATGTCCTGCTTCTCTTCCACGTTCATGCCGGCCATGGGCTCATCCAGCAGCAGCATGTGCGGTTCGGCCGCCAGCGCCCGCGCCAGCTCCACGCGCTTCTGCAAGCCATAGGGCAAGCGTCCCACGGGGGTCTTGCGGATGTGCTGGATCTCCAGGAAGTCGATCACCTGCTCCACCTTGCGGCGGTGCTCGATCTCTTCATTGCGGGCCGCGCCCCACCACATGGCGTTGGAAAGCAGGCCGGAGCGCATCTTGGTATTGCGCCCGGTCATGATGTTGTCCAGCACCGTCATGCCCTTGAAGAGCGCGATATTCTGGAAGGTGCGTGCAATACCTTGGCGCGCAATGGCGCTGGGGTGCATGCCCGCGCGCGGCTGGCCGCGATAGAGGATGCGCCCCTTCTGCGGATGGTAGACGCCGTTGATGACGTTGATCATCGAACTCTTGCCGGCGCCGTTGGGGCCGATGATGGCGCGGATCTCGTGTTCGCGCACGTCGAAGGAGATATCGGTCAAGGCCTTCACGCCACCGAAGGACAGCGAGATGTTCTGCAGGTCCAGGATGACTTCGCCGATGCGGCGGCCATTGGCGGCGACCGCAGGCGCCTCGTCATCGGGGCTGGCCACCGGCGGCAGGCCCGAGGGCAGGATTTCGGAAGACAGGTGTCGTTTCATGGTCGTGTTCATTCAGCGATGGTCTGGTCGGGCTACGCTGCTGGCCGCACGCGCACTCTTGCCGCGCGTGCGGGACGGGACTGCGTGCTGCTCAGGCGGCGCTTTGCAGCGTCTTGAAGGTCTTGGCCTCGGCGATCTTGAGGTCGGCCGAGATCATGCCCTGGCGGCCATCCTCGAACTTGACCTGGGTCTCGATGTACTGCGATGCACGCCCGGCGTAGAGCGCTTCGATCAGCACCGCGTACTTGTCGGCGATGAAGCCGCGCCGGACCTTGCGGGTGCGGGTCAATTCTTCATCGTCGGGATCGAGCTCCTTGTGCAGGATCAGGAAGCGATGGATCTGCGAATCAGCCAGCAGCGGATCGGCGGCCAGGTCGGCGTTGACCTTCTCCACGCATTCGCGCAGCAGCGCATAGACGGCGGGATTGGCGGCCAGGTCGGTATAGCCGCTATAGGCCAGGTTGCGCCGTTCGGCCCAGTTGCCCACCGCATCCATGTCGATGTTGATGAAGGCCATGCATTGCTCGCGGCCATTGCCGAAGGTCACGGCTTCCTTGATGAAGGGGAAGAACTTGAGCTTGTTCTCGATGTACTTGGGTGCGAACATGCTGCCGCTGGCCATCTTGCCGACATCCTTGGCGCGGTCGATGATCTTCAGGTGACCGTCGCTGTCGAAGAAGCCGGCGTCGCCGGTGTGGAAGTAGCCATTGGCATCGATGGCCTCGGCGGTGGCGTCGGGCCGCTTGAAATATTCCTTCATCAGTCCAGGCGAGCGCACCAGCACTTCGCCGTTTTCGTCGATGCGCACTTCCACGCCCTTCATCGGCCGCCCCACGCTATCGAGCTTGACGTCGCCCGAGGGCTGCATGCAGACCGTCACGCAGGTCTCGGTCATGCCATAGAGCTGCTTGAGATTGATGCCCAGCGAACGATAGAAGTCGAACAGGTCCGGCCCGATGGCCTCACCGCCCGTATAGGCCACGCGCAGGCGCGACATGCCCAGCACGTTCTTCAGTGGTCCATACACCAGCAAGCTGCCCAGTCCATATTGCAGGCGATCGAGCAGGGACACGCCCGGCTTGCCATCGAGGATGCGCATGCCAACCCGGCGCGCCACCTTCATGAAGCCATGGAACATCTTGCGCTTGAGCCAGCCGGCGTCCTCGATACGGATCATCACTTGCGTGAGGATGTTTTCGTAGACCCGCGGCGGCGCGAAATAATAGGTCGGGCCGATCTCGCGCAGGTCCGTCATCACGGTGTTGGGCGACTCCGGGCAGTTCAGGCAGAAGCCGGCCACATGCTGCTGCGCGAACGAATACAGGAAGTCGCCCACCCAGGCCAGCGGCAGGTAGCAGAGGATGTCGTCGTTCTCATCGAGATGATCGAACTCCACCAGCGTGGTGGCGGTGGTGATCATGGCCCGGTGCGAATGGCACACGCCCTTGGGCTTGCCAGTGGTGCCGGAGGTATAGAGGATGATGGCCACGTCGTCGGGCGAGCCGGCGGCGATTTCCTGGTCGAAGAAATCCGGATGTGCGCGCTCGTAGGCCCGGCCCAGTTCCTGCACGCGGGCAAAGGAGAGCAGCTCGGGCTGGTGGTAGTTGCGCATGCCGCGCTCGTCGTCGTAGATGACGTGGGCGATGCGCGGCAGGCTTTCCTTGATCTCGAAGACCTTGTCGACCTGCTCCTGGTCTTCGGCCATGACGAAGTCGACGTTGGCGTCGGCCAGCACATAGGCCATGTCAGCCGCCGGCGCATCCTGGTACAACGGCACGGGCATGCCGCCCAGGGCCTGCGCGGCGCTCATGGCCCAGTACAGGCGTGGACAGTTGTTGCCGATGATGGCCAGGCTCATGCCGCGCCTGAAACCCAGCGCCGCCAGGCCGCAGGCGAAGCTGCGCACTTCCTCGGCCACCTGGCGCCAGCTCGTGGTCTGCCAGATGCCCAGGTCCTTCTCGCGGAAGGCTGCCCGCTCAGGACGTTGGCGGGCATGCGCCAGCAACAGCCGCGGAAAGGTCGCGGCCTCCCTGTCTTGTCTCGTCTCCACCATCTTCCCACCTTCTTGTGCAGGTTCGAAAGATCCGTCTCATTCACTCTTTTGCGTGAGGAAACGAACCCGGTGTCGGATCAGTCTGTGCTGCCAGGCTTACGCTGCTCTTACTGCGGCAGTCATTGTGTCGGGCATGCCAGCTGTCCTGTCTCTGTAGTGGGTCTGGATGCTAGCCAGCCCTTTTTTGCGATGATAGTAGAGACTGTTATTGCCAGTAGATGTCATCTCACCGACAATTGACAAAACTTTCGATATTGCGACGCATCATCATGGAGACATCAATACGACGCATGCTCGCCAAGAGCATCTGGGCGCAGGCACTGACCGAGGAGCAACTGGCGCGGGTCGAGACAGAAGTGGTCAGCCGCAAGATTCCCGCCGGCGGCTATGTCTGCCGCAAGGGCGATGCGGTCACGCACTGGATAGGCGTGCACGAGGGCTTGCTGAAGATGAGCAGCGTCTCTCCCGAAGGCAAGACGGTTTCCTTCGCCGGCATGGCCAACGGCGGCTGGCTGGGCGAAGGCTCGCTACTCAAGGACGAACCGCGCAAGTATGACGTGGTGGCGCTGCGAGAGAGCGAACTGCTCTACATGCCCAAGGCGACCTACATCTGGCTGCTGGACAACAGCATTCCCTTCAACCGCTTCCTGGTCACGCAATTGAACGAGCGCCTGGCGCTGTTCATCTCGCTGGTGGAATACGACCGCATGCTGGAGCCGGATGCGCGGGTGGCGCGTTGCCTGGCGGCGCTCTTCAATCCCTACCTGAACCCGGGCATCGGGCTGAACCTGCAGATCTCGCGGGAAGAAGTCGGCAATCTTTCCGGTACGTCGCGCCAGCGTGCCAACCAGGCCTTGCAGGTGCTGGAAAAGGCCGGTCTGCTCAAGGTCGACTACGGCAGCATCACCATCAACGACCTGGAAGGATTGCGGCAGTTTCCGGGCTGACATCACAGCGACCCAGCGGCCCGCCGGCAGATGGACGAAAAAAAGCGCGGCTCGGGCCGCGCTTCTGTTTTTGTGCTGCTTGCGGATAGTTGCGGATAGCTGCGGGTATTGGCAGATATCGCAGCACAGCGCAAGGCTGTGCTGGTGCTGCACTCACCTCCCCGCGCCCTCTTCGTTGCGCGCCGGACGGTTGCGGTTGCGCCAGTAGATGCCGGTATCGACCACGGTCCCCATGAATTCCTTGGGATCGGTGGACTTGACCACGTAACCATTGGCGCCCAGCTCATAGCTCTGGTTGATGTCGCGCTGGTCATCCGAGGACGAGAACATCACCACCGGGATATGCGAGGTGGCGGCGTTGGACTTGATGATCTTGAGGAAATCATGGCCGCTCATCAGCGGCAGGTTCAGGTCCAGCAGGATCAGGTAGGGATGCAGGTCGCGGCGCTGGGCGTATTCGCCCTGGAAAAAGAATTCCTCGGCCAGCTCGGCATCGGCGAACCAGGTCAGCTTGTCGGCCAGCTTGCGACTGCCCAGCGCCAGGCGCGTCAGCTCGGCCACTTCGGGGCTGTCGTCAACGAGGATGATGTCGTATTGCTCGATATCCATGGATGGATCGCTTTCTTCGATAAATTTCAAGCCGGAACTTATTGATATTGGTCTGACCACTACGGCCGCCCTATTGCGTTCCGTGCTCCTGTCCACCCCGGTTTTGCAGCGGCGACACGACTGGCCCGCTTTCGCTGCCCTGCAACATTTTTGTGACAACGGGACTTGGCTTGAACACCAGTGCCGATGCCGCTTTCCGCCCTGTCCGAGGATTATTGCACAGTCGATTTCAAAAAAAATCAGATTTTTCCCTAAAGCCACATTCCGGTCACTTGTCCGGAGTGGCAATGCCGGTGCGAATGGCATAGCGCACCAGCCCGGGCACGTCGCGGATATCCAGCCGTTCCATCAGTTGCGCGCGATGGGTCTCGATGGTCTTGGCGCTGACGTTCAACTGGTAAGCGATCTCCTTGGTATTGTTGCCTTCGGCAATCAATTGCAGGATTTCGCGCTGGCGCGGCGTGAGCACTTCCACCGGCGTGCCGTTCTGGGCCACGCGCTTCATGTAGTTGTCCAGCGCCTCGCGGGAGATATGCGAATCGAGGTATTGCCGGCCATGCTTGACCTCATAGAGCGCCTTCTCCAGCTCTGTTGCGGCCGAATCCTTGAACAGATAGCCGTTGGCGCCGGCGTTCAAGGCCTGCATCACGTATTCCTCGCTGCCATACATGGACAGCATCAGGAAACGGATGGTCGGGTATTCGCCGCGCAGGCGGCGCAAGGCTTCCAGACCGTTCATCCCCTTCATGGCGATATCGAGCAGCACCAGGTCGGGCTTGAGCTGGGGAATCATCTCGATGACCTCGGCCCCGTCGGAGGCCTCGCCCACCACCTCCACGCCGGGCATGGCCGTGAGCAACGCCTTGATACCGCTGCGCACCAGGGCGTGGTCGTCGGCCAGCATGATTCGAGTAAGCATTTACATCCTCCTGACAATGGGGGCGACCGGCAGGTGCATGACGATTTCCGTCCCTGCGCCGGGCGCTGAAGTGATCTCCATGGAACCGCCCACCAGCACGGCCCGCTCTTCCATGTTGAGCAGACCGAAGCTGGTGCCGGAAATGGCGTTGCTGCGCGCGCGCTCGATGTCGAAACCGCGGCCGTCATCGCGAATGCTCAGGTAGACCTGGTCGTGCTGGCGGTCGATCTTGACCCAGATGTTCTGGCAGCGGGCGTGGCGCAGGATATTGGTAACAGCTTCCTGCACGATGCGAAAAGCCGTGTTTTCGATGTCGTGGTGCAACTGCTCGTCGTGACCGCTGCTCTCGAACCAGCCATTGACGTTGGCCAGCTTGGACTTCTGTTCCACATAGGAACGCAGGGCGGCGATCAGTCCCAGGTTGTCCAGCTGCGGCGGGCGCAGGTCCAGCGAGAGGCTGCGCACCTGGGCCAGCACGGCGGTGACGATGTCGATGCCGTTCTGCAGCGACGGCCCTTCCAGGGAGCCCATCTTCTTGATGGTTTCCAGATTGATCTTCAGCGCCGTGAGCGACTGTCCGACGTCGTCATGCAGGCCGCGCGCCAGGTGCTGGCGCTCGCGCTCCTGCACCTCGATCACGCGCGAAGAAAGCAACTGCTGGCGCTGGATGGCCAGTTCCAGATCGCGCCGCGACTGTTCGCGCTCGGTGACGTCGATGGCCAGTCCGGCCACCATGTCGCCCTTGCCTTCCCCGCTAATGGGAAAACGCACCACATCGAGGATGCGCGCATTGTGGTTGTGATCGAACACGGTTTCCTGGGTGTGCAGCTCACACTTCTGTTCCAGCACCTTGCGGTCATTTTCCTGCGAGGCGGCGGCCGCGCCGCTGCTCATGAGTTCAAGGTCGGTCAGGCCGTCCATGTCGCCCGGGGTCATGCCGTAGAAGGCCGATTGCGCCGGATTGACGTAGCTGTAGCGCAGCTGCGCATCCTTGATCCAGGTCGGCATCGGCGCGGCATTCATGAAGGCGTTGAAGCGCGCCTGCATTTCGCGCAGGGCCTGGGCGCTGGCGCGCTGCTTGCGCCGCGCCTGGGCGTCGCGCAGCTCGCGGTCCACCGCGTGCGGCAGGCGGCCGATGGCGCTCTTGAGGAAGTAATCCTGGGCGCCTGCCTTCATGACCTCCACCGCCGTCTGCTCGCCGATCACGCCGGAGACGATGATGAAGGGGGTCTGGTCATTGTGCGCCTTGACCAGTTTCAAGGCTTCCACGCCGCTGAACATGGGCATGGAATAGTCGGAGATGACGATGTCCCAGGGCTGGGCCTGCAAGGCGGCCAACAGCGCCTGCTCGTCGTCGACGCGCTCCCAGGCGGGCTCGAAGCCGCCGCGCTTGAGTTCGCGCACCATCAGGAAGGCGTCTTCTTCCATGTCTTCGACAAACAGCACTCGCAGCGGAATACTCATGGACGTGCGGCCTCATTGGTGAAGGTGGATGATCCGCTGCCGGCCTCGCGACGCTCGACCAGGCTGGGCGAGAGGCCCTTGCGCGGCAGCGAAAAGTAGAAACTGGCGCCTTCGCCGGGCTTGCTCTGCGCCCACACCCGGCCGGTGTGGCGGATCACGATGCGCTGCACCAGCGCCAAGCCGATGCCGGTGCCGGCATACTCTTCCTGGCGGTGCAAGCGCTGGAAGGTGCCGAAGAGCTTGTGGGCATAGCGCATGTCAAAGCCCACGCCGTTGTCATGGACGCCGTAGATGTATTCCTCCGGCTCCACCTGCATGCTCACGCGCACTGCTGGCTGCTCGCTCTTGCTGCTGAACTTGACGGCGTTGCTGAGCAGGTTTTCCCACACCTGGGTAATGAGCCCGCGATTGGCCACCGCGCCCTCCAGAGGTGGCACATCGAACAGGACATTGGGATTTTCGCGGCGCAAGCCGGCAATCACCTGCCTCACCAGATCATCCATGGAGAAACGTTCCAGCGTCAGTTCTCCGGTGGTCGACTTGGCCAGCTTCAACAGGTCGTTGATCAGTTCATCCATCTTGCGCACATTGCGACGGATCACCTGCAATTGCTCGCGGCCCTTCTCGTCGATGGCGTCGGCGTAATCTTCTTCCAGGATCATGGCGTAACCGGAAATGGCGCGCAGCGGTGCGCGCAGGTCATGCGAGACCGAATAGGAAAAGCTTTCCAGCTCCTTGTTGACGCTGTGCAGGTGCAGGGCCTGGCGCTTGAGGTCGGCATTGAGGGCCTCGATCTCTTCTTCGGCGCGCTTGCGGTCGGAGATGTCGTAGATGACGGTGCGACTGATGAGCTTGCTGCGGTCGCGACTGGGGATGGCGGTGGCGTTGACCAGCGCGGTGAATTCGCTGCCATCGGCGCGCCGGTAGTTGAGATCGATGCCACTGATCTCGCGCTTCAACATGAACTGCGGTTGCAGTTCGCGCAGATAGCGTTCGGCACTGGCCGGGGCCAGCAGGTCGGTATGGGTCATGCGGCCCACCACCTGTTCGCGGGTATAGCCGAGCCACTTCAATTCGGTGTCGTTGATCTTGATGATCTTCTTGTCGCTCTCATCCACCGAGTGGTAGCCGCAGGGGGCGTTGTTGTAGAGGTCTTCGATTTCGTCGGAATAGGCCTGGGCGCGCTGCTGGGCGTCGATACGGCGGTCCATCTCGCGGCGCAGCTTGCTGTAGACCAGCACCAGCAAGGCCATGCTGAGCAGGCTGCCGCTGACGACCATGAAGATGGTGAGGTCGGCGCTGGCGCTGGTGTCTTGCGAACGCTTGGCCAGCAAGGCATTCTCATTGCCTTTCATTTCAGCAAAACGTCGGCGGATCTCGTCGCTGAGGGCCTTGCCTTCGAGCACCCGTTCGCGCGCCTGTTCCGGGCGCAGCGCCAGGATCTCGCGCGACAGCGCCAGGCGCTGGTTGACCAGGTCCTCGGTGCTGTCCAGCCGTTCGATCTGGCGCTCGTTATCGCTCATGAGCCGGCGCAGGTCCTGCATCAACGCCTGCACGTGCCGTACTCCCGCTTCAAAGCTGGTGCGGTACTCTTCATTGCCGGACAGCACGTAACCACGCGAGTTGCCCACGGTCTCGCGCAAGGCGGAATTGGTTTCTTCCAGGACATTGATCACGGTATGGGTGTGCTGCAGCCACACGGCGCGCTGCTCGAAGTCGCGCACGCTGTGATAGGAGAACCCCGCCACTCCGATGGACAGCAGCAAGGCCAGCAGGAAGAAGATGCCGGTGCTGGCGCGCGCCAGCTGGCTTTGTTTGGTGATCGGCATGTTCGAATTGGCAGCAAGTTTCCGACAGCGTGAGGTTCCGCGCCCCTCCTGCACCGCTGTTGCGGGCAAGTTCCTCGATGTCCCGGAATGCTGGCGAGAGCGGTTCCGGCATTGCCGCGCTTGGTCCCTTTCCTTTGATCCAGTTACATCGTTTTATTGAAATCTGGTTACCTAGAACGCAAACACATGACCTCTGCCTGTGCTGAGCCGGGACTGCGATGAAATCCCCCGATGACTGCGCCGCACGACCGTGGTCGCGCATTTATCTCTGTTCTTGCCGGGTGCGACTGGTCGGTACCGCTGCACGCGAAATTAGGCAATATGTTTGCAATTAGTCAGCAAATTGCCTTAACTTCATTTAAATTTTCAAATGAAAGTGTGGCTTGCCGGCACTTTCACGAAGTTATTATTAGAATTAATTCTATAATAGTATCAAGTTTTTCCTGATGCCAACCGCCTGCCTCTAAGCATTACAACCGAGCAGTACAACCAAGCGGTATAACCAAGCAGCATGACCATGAAGACGTCCCCGCTCCTGTTACTTCTTGCTGCCCTGCCGCTGGCTGGGATCGGCAACGCGCTGGCGGCCGCTCCGACCGGTAATCTGGAAATTTCCGCCATCGTCACCCAGCAATGCAGCGTCCAGAGTGCGGCGCTGCCGTTTGGCGTGTATGGCTCCAGCGCCCTGCAGCAAAACGCCCAGATCGGCGTCACCTGCTCCAACGGCACCAGCTACACCGTGGGCCTGGACCAGGGTGCGGCCGGCTCGGCCAATCGCAGGATGGCTAGCGCTGATGGCGCCAGCTGGATCGATTACGGCCTCTACCAGGATGCCGCCCGCACCACGGCCTGGAACACCGGCAGCGCCGCCGTCGCCGGGGTCGGCACCGGCAATGCGCAGAACTTCCCGGTCTACGGCTACGTCCCGGCCGGTCAGTCGCCCCGTGCCGGCGCCTATAGCGACGTCGTCTCCATCACCCTCTCCTACTGAACTGCGCGCTGCCGCAGTGCTGTGCCTTGCTGCCTCGGCAAGGCTAACTCAAGTCACGCCCGCTCAAGTCAATAGTTAATTTTTGCGCAAATATTGTGGTTCAAGCGCAACTTTGACTATTACTTAACTTCCGTTTGCCTTTACTCTACCAAGAACTGACGAAGAGCTGACAACCCGATTGGAGATTTCGCAGCGTGACGAGATCCGCTTCCCTGTGGCGTTCCTGCGCCAAGTCTTGTATCCGGTATTGCGTCCTGGCCTGCCTGCTGACGATAACGGCCGTCCCGCCGGCGCTGGCCTCGAACTTCGAGATTGCGCCGGTGGTGCTCGAGCTGTCCTCGGCCCGCACGGCGGGGGTGGTCAAGATCGTCAATAACGACAACCACAACGTCTCGCTGCAGGTCCGCGCCTATGAATGGAACCAGGTCGACAGCAAGGATGAGCTGCAACCCACCCAGAACCTGATCATCAGTCCGCCGGTATTCAACCTCGCGCCCGGCGCTTCGCAGGTCATCCGGGTGGTGTCGCGGCAGGCCGCGGGCGCCAGCGAGATTGCCTTTCGGCTGCTGATCGATGAGATCCCCTCCAGCAGCGAGGGAGCGCTCATCAGCTTCAAGTTCCGCATTTCGATGCCAGTGTTCATTGCGGCCAATACCGCGCCTAAACTTCAGCTTGACTACCAGTTACATGCGGGCAAGCCAGCCCGGCTGATGGTGCAAAACAGCGGCAATCGCCGCGCCCGCCTGCTGGACCTGGCCCTGACGCTCCCCAACGGCAAGAAGATCAACGCCCCGGCGGGCGGCAATCCCTACACCCTGGCCGGGCTCACCCGCCAGTACCTGATCGAGACCGAGACCCCGCTGGCCGCTGGCAGCAAAGTCAAGTTGACTGCCAACAGCGATGCCGGGCCGATTGATACCGAACTGACCGTTGCGCCTTGAGACGCCCGCCGCTCTGGCTGCTGCCCTTGATCCTGCTGCTGTCCTGCCTGCCGGGGTGGGCCGCTGAACCGGGCGACGAACTGTTGTTGCTGGAGGTCGCCATCAACGGGCGCGACACCAATCTGGTGGCGCAATTCACCCGCCGCCAGCGCGAGCTGTATGCCAGCGCCGCCGAGCTGCGCAGCCTGAACCTGCGGGTGGATGGCGGAGATGACGAGCTCATTGCCATCCGCGCCCTGGCCTCGCGCATCCAGCTCGACGAAGCTGCCGCCAAGGTCAACCTGGAGATTGCACCGCGTTTCATGAACATCACCGACATCGAAGCCAACAGCGCCGCGGCCAGAGTGCCGCTCTCGCCCGCAGCACAGGGCGCTGTACTGAACTACGACCTGCTGGCCAGCTCCGGCCAGGGTCAGCACGCGCTGGGCGGACTGTTCGATGCGCGCTGGTTCTCCGGCAGCGCTGTCGTGAGCTCCAGCGCCTTGGGCTACACCGGCAACAGCGGCGGCGTCTCGGCGCGGCTGGAAAGCACCTTGACCTATTCCCAGCCGGCCAGCCTCACGCGTTACCGTCTGGGCGACGTCATCAACAGCAGCCTGGCGTGGAGCCGTTCGGTGCGGCTCGGCGGCTTCCAGTACGCTTCGGACTTCAACCTGCGTCCCGACCTGGTGCGCTTCCCTACGCCATCCTTGGGCGGAGAAACGGTGGTGCCGTCGACGGTCGACCTGTTCGTCAATGGCGTGCGCCAGTTGTCGCAGCCGGTGCCGCCCGGCCCCTTTGAAATCCGCCAGCCGCCTATCGCCAGCGGCGCGGGGCAGATCGCCGTGGCGGTGACCGATGAGCTGGGACGGCAGACCTTGCGTACGGTGAATTTCTACGCAACGGACCGGCTTCTCAAGCCCGGCTTGTCCTCCTACTCGGCCGAAGGCGGCTGGGTGCGCCGCCATTATGGGCTGCGCAGCAATGACTATGGACAGTTCGCGCTGTCGGGAACAGCGCGTCATGGCGTGAGCGACTGGCTGACCCTGGAGGGTCACGCCGAAGCCATGCACGGCCTGAAGTTGGGGGGCGGCGGCGCCGTCTTCAACCTCGGCAACCGCGCCGTGCTGGCCTCGGCGCTATCGGCCAGCAACGCGGCCAGCGGCTCGGGCCAGCAGTTCTCGCTGGCCATCGAACGCAACGCCGATCCCCTGAGCCTGTCGCTCAGCCGCACCCAGGCCACCCGCGACTACCAGGACATTGGCGCGCTCCAGGGAGCGCCCGTCTCCCGCAGCGCCACCGTGGCCACCTTGGGCATGAACCTGGGCAGCGCCGGCTCCTTGAGCATGGCGTATGCGCGCAGCAAGAGCCCGCTGCTGTTCACCGACCTCGGCACCACGGGCCTGGCCGACAGCGAGACCTTGACGCTCACCTACTTCAAATCACTGGGCAGCACGGCCAGCATGTACCTGACCGGCTACCGCGACTTCCGCAACAGCGGCTATGGCGCCTCGGTGGGCATCATCATTCCCTTGGGCGGGCGCGATGTGGTCGGCGCCAGCATGAACAACAACAATGGCCAGCGCACCGCCACGCTGCAAGCCAGCCGTTCCACGGTCGCCATCGGCGACCTCGGCTGGCAGTTGCAGGACACCGAAGGCAGTTACCAGCAACGCCTGGCCCAGCTCAACTACAAGAGCCGCGTCGGCAGCTTCAGCGCCGGCGTCTCGCAGGGCGGCACCATTTCCAGCCAGCGCCTGGGTGCGCGCGGCGCGCTGGCCTTCATGGATGGCGGCGTCTTCGCCTCGGACTGGATCGACGACAGCTTCGCCGTGGTCAATGCCAGCGGCGTGAAGAATGTCGGCATCTACAACGAGAACCGCTATGCCGGACGCACCGACGACAATGGTCAGTTGCTGCTGACCGACCTGCGCGCCTACGACGTCAACAAGATCTCGGTGGACGTGCTGGACCTGCCGTTGACCTTGCAACTGGATCAGTCCGACCAGTACGTCAAGCCGCGCGATCGTTCCGGCGTCATCGTCCATTTCAATGCACGGCGCGCCTCGGATGTGACGCTCACGCTCAAGGATGCGGCGGGCAACTATCTCCCGATCGGCGCAAGCATCCGGGTCAGGGAAACGGGCCTGGAGGCGCCGGTGGGCTACGATGGCGTGAGCTATCTGCAGGAGCTGGCGCCGCTCAATACGCTGGATGTACTGCTGCCCTCGGGCGACCAGTGCCATGCCACGCTGGTGCCGCCGGTGCGCAGCGAGGGAGGGATGGCCAATGAAGTGGTGGTGTGCCGATGAATATCGTCTTTGCCAGGGAGCCCGCATGAGAATGGCCCGCGCCGCGATACTGGCCCTGCTGCTAGTCGCCGGGACGCCTGCGGGTGCGCAGCAGGTGTGCTCGGCCTCGTCCAGTCCGGTTTCCTTCGGCCTCTACGATCCGCAATCCAGCGCCACCATCGACAACGCCGGCAGCATCAGCGTGACCTGCCAGGCCACGGTGTCGCTGTTGATGGCCTACACTGTCAAGCTCAGCAGCGGCAACAGCGGCGCGCTGTCGCAACGCAAGATGCTCAGCGGCGCCAACAGCCTGAACTACCAGGTCTATACCGATGCGGCCCGCAGCAGCATCTGGGGCGACGGTTCCTCCGGCACCAGCTTCATCACCGACGGCTACCTGTTGCAGGTGCTCACGCCGGTGGTGAAGCACTACACCGTCTATGGACGGGTACCCGGCAGCCAGAATGTGAAGGCGGGTAGTTACCTGGATACGCTTACCATCCTCATCACCTACTGAAGCGTGGCACAGAGGACAGGTCTGCAGCATGTTTGCCACGCATCAGGTTTTTCCCGAGGACTATTGGCAGCTTCTTAAGGAATACCCGGATGTTGTCTCCTCGACCCTGCCGCTAAAGTGTCTCCATACCAGCTGCACAGGGAAGTTCACGCAAGGGGCGCGAACGGGGCAGCCAGACATCAGGAGAACCAACATGTTCGTGACCAAGAAAAACCGCTTCATCGCCGCTTGCGTGGCCGCCGCTACCCTGACCTGCGCCGCTCCGGCTTCTTTCGCAGCAACGGCCAGCGCCTCCCTGACCATCAGCGCTTCGGTGGTGGCTTCCTGCACTGTGGTGGGTTCTTCGATCGCCTTCGGCGCCTACACCCAGGCCGTGGTGAACCAGACCGGCAGCATCACCGTCCAGTGCACCAACGGCACTGCCTACAACGTGGGTCTGGATGCCGGCACCGGCACCGGTGCTACCGTCAGCAACCGCAAGATGAGCGCCTCCGGCGGCGGCACCCTGAACTATGCCCTGTACCGCGACTCGGCCCGCAGCAGCAACTGGGGCTCGACCATCGGCACCGACACCCTGACCGGCACTGGCAGCGGCCTGGCCCAGACCCTGACCGTGTATGGCCAGATCCCGGCCGCCCAGACGCCGCTGGCTGGCTCCTATTCGGATACCGTGACCGTGACGCTGACCTACTGAATCAATGCATCAATGAATTTATGAATTTATGAATGGCTGATACCAGGCTTGGCGCGCTTTTGACACAAGGATCGCGGCGCCGCTGTCGCACTGCGGCTTGACGCCCAGGCGAGCCGGGGATTACAACATCAGCCATGCGCGATACCGGGGAAACCGGAGGGGGTGGACGGTGTACTTCTTGATGAAGTACACCGTTTTTTTTAGTCTTGATCCGGGGAGGTGGTTGTCACACGCTAGATGGCCGCCGCCCCGAAAGGTTTTTACTGCGCAAAAACAAAAACGCCTCATTCTTGCGAATGAGGCGTTTTATCTGGCGGAGCGGACGGGGCTCTCCTACACAGGCGCAGGCCGCGGAATCGCTTGCAAGCGATTCCCTTCTCGCCCCGCCGGGAGCCGCGCAGGCGGCTCCCTCCCCTCCGCAGTTTTTGCTGCGCAAAAACAAAAACGCCTCATTCTTGCGAATGAGGCGTTTTATCTGGCGGAGCGGACGGGGCTCGAACCCGCGACCCCCGGCGTGACAGGCCGGTATTCTAACCAACTGAACTACCGCTCCTAAACTGGTGCTGACTGCAAGATGCTGGTGGGCGCTGAGAGGCTCGAACTCCCGACCTAAGCCTTGTAAGGGCTCCGCTCTACCAACTGAGCTAAGCGCCCGGCAACCTTGAACAGTCTCGTTGCTTGTTACCTCAGCAACGAAAGAACATTATTTTATAGCATCTTTTAAAGCTTTGCCAGCTTTAAATTTCGGAACCTTTGCTGCCTTGATCTTGATCGCTGCACCAGTCTGCGGATTGCGACCGGTACGGGCTGCGCGCTTGCCCACGGCGAAGGTGCCGAAACCTACCAGCGTCACCGTGCCATTCTTCTTCAGCGTGGTCTTTACTGCACCGATGAATGCGTCTACTGCACGTCCCGCGGCTGCCTTGGAAATGTCTGCTTCGCCGGCAATGTGTTCAATCAGTTCGCCTTTATTCACTTACGCCCCTCGAACAAGTAATTGTTTGATTTCATTTCAAGTGACAGCGTGTGACCCAACGACAGAGTCCCCTCACCGTCGCTTGCCTCGCGGAAAAATTCCGCAGCGCGTATTAAACAAGCCGCTAACCCAGGTGTCAAGCGAGTCTGCGGCCTATGCCGCGATTTTCAGTGAGCTTTTTTATCGCTTGGTCAGCAAAACCCTGGCGAACCCCAGCACGTAAGAAAAAAGCGCCTCCGAGGAGGCGCTCTTCACTACTACTGAGACAAAGATGAAGGTTTTAGGCTCAGTGCTTCACGACCGGGTCTGTCGCCCCTTCCTTGGGAGCCACCGCCGCTTCGACGATCGCCTCGTCTTCACTGAGCGGCACCGGTTGCCGTTCCAGCGCCACTTCCAGTACCTTGTCGATCCAACGCACCGGGATGATCTCCAGCTTGTTCTTCACGTTGTCCGGAATCTCGGCCAGATCCTTCACGTTCTGCTCAGGAATGAGCACGGTCTTGATGCCGCCGCGATGCGCTGCCAACAGCTTTTCCTTCAGACCGCCGATGGGCAGCACTTCGCCGCGCAGGGTGATTTCACCCGTCATGGCCACATCAGCGCGCACCGGAATGCCGCTGAAGATGGACACCAGCGCCGTCGTCATGGCGATACCGGCAGACGGACCGTCCTTGGGCGTCGCACCTTCCGGCACGTGGATGTGGATGTCGCTCTTCTCGAACACTTCGTTCTTGATGCCGAGCTTGCGGGCACGGCTGCGAACGACGGTGCGTGCAGCTTCGATCGACTCCTTCATCACATCGCCCAGCGTACCGGTGCGGATGATCTGGCCCTTGCCGGGCATGTTCACCGCTTCGATGGTCAACAGGTCGCCACCCACCTCGGTCCAGGCCAGGCCAACCACTTGGCCGATCTGGTTTTCCTTCTCGGCGATGCCGAAGTCGAAGCGACGCACGCCCAGGAACTTGTCCAGATTGCGCGACGTGACGGTGACCTTCTTTTCCTGCTTCTTCAGCAGCAAGAGCTTCACCACCTTGCGGCAGATCTTCGAGACTTCGCGTTCCAGCGAGCGCACACCGGCTTCACGGGTGTAGTAGCGGATGATGTCGCGGATGGCCGATTCGGCCACACTGATCTCGCCTTCCTTCAGGCCGTTGTTCTTGATCTGCTTGGGCAGCAGGTAGCGCTGCGCAATGCTGGTCTTCTCGTCCTCGGTGTAACCCGACAGGCGGATCACTTCCATCCGGTCCAGCAGCGCCGGCGGGATATTGAAGGAGTTCGAGGTCGCCACGAACATCACGTCCGACAGGTCGAAGTCGACTTCGATGTAGTGGTCGGAGAAGGTGTGGTTCTGCTCCGGATCCAGCACTTCCAGCAGGGCCGACGACGGATCGCCACGGAAGTCCATGCCCAGCTTGTCGATTTCATCGAGCAGGAACAGCGGATTGCGCACGCCGACCTTGGACAGGCTTTGCAGGATCTTGCCCGGCATGGAGCCGATGTAGGTACGACGGTGACCGCGGATCTCGGCCTCGTCACGCACGCCACCCAGCGCCATGCGCACGAACTTGCGGTTCGTCGCGCGGGCGATGGACTGGCCCAGCGAGGTCTTGCCCACGCCAGGGGGGCCGACGAAGCACAGGATCGGCGCCTTCAGCTTGTCCACGCGCTGTTGCACGGCGAGATATTCCAGGATGCGTTCCTTGACCTTCTCCAGGCCATAGTGATCGCCTTCCAGCACCTTCTCGGCGTTGGTCAGATCATTGTTGACCTTGGACTTCTTCTTCCACGGCAGCGCCACCAGGGTGTCGATGTAGTTGCGCACCACGGTAGCCTCAGCCGACATGGGCGACATCAGCTTCAACTTCTTCAGCTCGGACTGGGCCTTTTCCAGGGCTTCCTTGGGCATCTTGGCCGCAGCGATCTTCTTTTCCAGCTCTTCCAGATCGGCGCCGTCTTCGCCTTCGCCCAGTTCCTTCTGGATGGCCTTGACCTGTTCGTTCAGGTAATACTCGCGCTGCGACTTTTCCATCTGGCGCTTGACGCGGCCACGGATGCGCTTTTCGACCTGCAGGATGTCGAGCTCGCCTTCCAGCTGACCGAGCAGGTGCTCGTAGCGCTTGGCGACGTTGAAGATCTCCAGGATCACCTGCTTCTGTTCCAGCTTCAGCGGCAGATGCGCGGCGATGGTGTCGGCCAGGCGACCAGCGTCGTCGATGCCGGCCAGCGAGGTCAGGATCTCGGGCGGGATCTTCTTGTTCAGCTTCACGTACTGGTCGAACTGCTGCACGATGGTGCGACGCATGGCTTCCACTTCGGCGTCATCGCCCTGCTCGGATTCCACCGGGGTCAGGTCGGCGACGAAGTGGGTGTCCAGTTCGCTGATGTGATGGATGCGTGCGCGCTGCGCGCCTTCGACCAGCACCTTCACGGTGCCGTCGGGCAGCTTCAGCATCTGCAGGATGTTGGCCACGCAGCCGATTTCGTAAATGTCTTCAGCCGAGGGCTCATCCTTGGCGGCCGCTTTCTGGGCCGCCAGCATGATGCTCTTGCCCTGCTCCATGGCCGCTTCCAGCGCCTTGATCGACTTCGGGCGGCCGACGAAGAGCGGAATCACCATATGCGGGAAGACAACCACATCCCGTAAGGGCAACAGCGGCAATTGCGATTGTTCTGTAAGTATCGGAGTCGTCATGGCGGGCCTTATCAATAAGTACTGTGAATGATGTTGGCACGAGTGACCAAAACACAAGTCCGGCAGACTAAAAATTCGCCGGTTGCGCGTTGTCATGATCGCAACAAAATAAAAAAGCCACACGCGAAGCTAGCTCCGGGTGGCTTTTCGATGGAAGCCAGATAATGTGCGCCGGTTTATTTTACCGTGTTTGCGGTGACCGGACTTCGTGGTGGCTTCTTGCTACCGGAAGGCGTCCAGCTGCGGACGCATTCCTTTCCTGCTCTTGCTTCATCTGCCGGGCAATCAGCCGCCCGACACCTTTGGCTGGTCGTGATAGATCAGGAGCGGCTTGGCGCCGTTGGTGATGGTGTTTTCATCGACCACCACCTTGGCCACGTTCTGCTCGCTCGGCAGTTCATACATCACATCCAGCAGAGCGTGTTCCAGGATGGAGCGCAGGCCGCGCGCGCCGGTCTTGCGGGCCAGCGCCTTCTTGGCGATGGCGTGCATGGCGGCGGGACGGATCTCCAGCTCGGCGCCTTCCATCTGCAACAGCTTGGCGTACTGCTTGATGAGCGCGTTCTTGGGCTCGATCAGGATCTGGATCAACGCGTCCTCATCCAACTCGTTGAGCGTCGCAATCACCGGCAGGCGACCGACCAGTTCGGGGATCAGGCCGAACTTGACCAGGTCTTCCGGCTCGGCATTGAGCAACACTTCCGAATTGCTCTTCTGGGTCTGGCTCTTTACGCTGGCAGAGAAACCGATGCCGCTCTTTTCGGAACGGTCGGAAATGATCCTGGCCAGACCGTCGAATGCGCCGCCGCAGATGAACATGATGTTGGTCGTGTCGATCTGCACGAAGTCCTGGTTCGGATGCTTGCGGCCGCCTTGCGGGGGTACCGACGCCATGGTGCCTTCGATGAGCTTCAGCAGGGCCTGCTGCACGCCTTCGCCGGACACGTCGCGAGTGATCGAGGGGTTGTCGGACTTGCGGGAAATCTTGTCGATCTCGTCGATGTAGACGATGCCCTTCTGGGCTTTCTCGACTTCGTAATTGCAGTTCTGCAGCAGCTTCTGGATGATGTTTTCCACGTCCTCGCCGACATAGCCGGCTTCGGTCAGCGTGGTCGCATCGGCGATCACGAAGGGAACGTTGAGCATGCGCGCCAGGGTCTGCGCCAGCAGGGTCTTGCCCGAGCCGGTGGGGCCGACCAGCAGGATGTTGCTCTTGGCCAGCTCGACATCATCCTTCTTGCCGAGATGCTTCAGGCGCTTGTAGTGGTTATACACCGCCACCGACAGGATGCGCTTGGCCGTAGCCTGTCCGATCACATACTGGTCCAGCAGTTCGGTGATTTCCTGGGGCGTGGGCAGGTCCGACTTGGCGCCGGCCACGTTTTCCACGCTGGCGGCCTCATCGCGGATGATGTCATTGCACAGGTCGATGCATTCGTCGCAGATGAAGACCGAAGGACCGGCGATGAGCTTCTTGACTTCATGCTGGCTCTTGCCGCAGAAGGAGCAGTAAAGCAGTTTTTCGCCGCTGGAGGATTTTTTCTCAGACATAGAGCTACTAGGATAGAAGTTACGACCCGATCATACCCGCGAAATCCGGATTCGTCACGGCCTGGTCATGATTGCCGCCCCACAATGCTTCACAGGACCGCCATATGACCGTTATATGTCACTGCCAGTGCCATTTATCAAGCAAACAGAAGCCAAAAAGCCGCTCTGTGCCAATTTAGTCAAAAATTTGCGCAGAAAGGCAAAAAAAATGCCCGAACGATATTCCGTCCGGGCATTTTTTCGCGTTTTTACGACGCCGTGCTTGCCAACAACAGCTCAACCACGCTCGGTCAGCACCTTGTCGATCAGGCCGTACTCCGCGGCGGCGTCAGCCGACATGAAGTTGTCGCGGTCGGTATCCTTGCTGATCTGCTCGACAGTACGGCCGGTCTTTTCAGCGAGGATGGTGTTCAGACGTTCACGCAGGTAGAGGATCTCGCGCGCCTGGATCTCGATATCCGATGCCTGGCCCTGGGCGCCGCCCAGAGGCTGGTGAATCATGATGCGCGAGTTCGGCAGCGAGAAACGCTTGCCCTTGGCGCCAGCGGCCAGCAGGAAAGCGCCCATGGAGGCGGCCAGACCCGTGCACAGCGTCGACACTTGCGGCTTGATGAACTGCATGGTGTCGAAGATCGCCATGCCGGCCGAGACCGAACCGCCAGGCGAATTGATGTACAGGGAAATGTCCTTGTCCGGGTTTTCGCTTTCCAGGAACAGCAGCTGGGCCACGATCAGGTTGGCCATCGCATCATTGACCGGCCCGACCAGGAAAATGATGCGTTCCTTCAGCAGGCGCGAATAGATGTCGTAGGCGCGTTCGCCCCGACCACTCTGTTCGATCACCATCGGCACCATGCCGAGCATTTGCGTATCCAGTGCAGATTGCTTCATCAGACCTGTCATGTATGCATCCTTAAGCGTAAGAGTTTTCTGATACTACTAGAGAAAACCGGATTACGCTTGCGCCTGATTACCCATCAGTTCATCGAACGAAACCGGCTTTTCCGAGACCTTGGCCTTGCCGAGAACGTAGTTGACGACGTTTTCTTCCAAAACAAGAGCTTCGACTTCGGCCAGACGGCGGCGGTCGGAGAAGTAGTACTTCAGCACTTGTTGCGGGTCTTCGTAGCTCTGGGCGAAATCTTCGATCTGGGCCTTGACCTGTTCTTCGGTGGCTTCCAGCTTGTTCTGCTTGACCACTTCAGCCAGGATCAGACCCAGGCGCACGCGGCGCTCGGCCTGGGCGGTGAACAGTTCCTTGGGCAGTTGCATGCCCTTGGGGTCCATGCCGCGCTGGGCCATGTCCTGACGGGCCATTTCGGCCAGACGCTCGACGTCCTGGTCGATCAGGGCCTTGGGCACTTCCAGCTCGGACGCCTTGATCAGGGCGTTCATCACGCTGTCCTTGGTCTTGGCCTTGGTGCGGGCGGTGACTTCGCGCTCCAGGTTCTTCTTGATGTCTTCGCGCATCTTGGTCAGATCGCCGTCTTCGATGCCCAGCGACTGAGCGAAGACTGCATCGACTTCAGGCATGTGCGCCCATTCGATCTTCTTGACGGTGATGGTGAATTCAGCGGTCTTGCCGGCCACGTCCTTGCCATGGTAGTCCTCGGGGAAGGCCAGCGGGAAGGTCTTGGATTCGCCGACCTTCAGGCCGATGGTCGCGGCTTCGAATTCCGGCAGCATGCGGCCTTCGCCCAGCACGAACGGGAAGGCTTCGGCCTTGCCGCCCTGGAATTCCACGCCGTCGATCTTGCCGACGAAGTCCACGGTCACGCGGTCGCCGTTCTGGGCCGACTGGTCAGCGCCGCCGTCGCCGTGCGCGCCTTGCTCGCCCTTGACGTGGTAGTGCACGCGCTGCTTGCGCAGGATGTCGATGGTCTTGTCGATTTCAGCGTCGGAGACCGAAGCGGTGGTCTTCTCGACTTCGGCGCCGGACAGGTCGCCCAGGGTCACTTCGGGATAGACTTCGAAGGTCGCGTCGAAGGCCAGCTTGCCTTCACCGGCTTCTTCGCTGGTCTTGGGTTCGATGCGGGGGAAGCCTGCCACGCGCAGGTTGTTTTCGACAGCGGCGTCGTTGAAGGCACGACCGACCTTGTCGTTCAGGACTTCGGTTTCGACCTGGTAGCCGAACTGGGCGGCAACCATCTTCATCGGCACTTTACCCGGACGGAAACCCGGCGCCTTGGCGGTGCGGGCACGCACCTTCAGGCGCTTTTCCACTTCAGCCTGAACATCGGCCAGCGGGAAAGACAGGGTCATACGACGTTCGAGTTTGCTCAGGGTTTCGACAGCAGTTGCCATTTAAATCGTCCAAATGTTAAGAATTCCGTAAGCCGGAGCGTTTTCGCCACGTCCCAATCAACTCAGATAAGTGACTGCAGACGACAAGCGCCCTGCCCGGCCGCGCTAAAGCTCGCTATTTTATACGGAAAAAGCGCCGATAGTCCAAAATTGGCCTTGCCAGGCTGCAAACACCGGCAAAATCCCGCTGCTGGCCGCTGCGCCAGGTCTGGCGCGGATCGTCAAGGCGCGGGGAAGCGACGGAGCTGCCACCCTGCCGAGTGGCCACGTAAAGAATTTAGAGAATTTCTTCCTACTTCACCGGAATGGGCGTGGCCGGCGACACCGGCACGGCCGTCACCGCGTTCATGGGGCTGCCGTCGATGAGCTTGTCCGAATAGGTCAGATAGACCAGGGTATTGCGCCTGGCATCGACCACCCGCACCACATGCAGGCGCTTGAAGAGGATGGACATGCGCTCGCTGAACACATCTTCCTGCACCGGCAGCTTGTCCTTGAACTGCAGGCTGGGCGCGACCTGGCGACAGGCGATGGAGGCCTCGGACTTGTCCTCGGCCAGTCCCACCGTGCCCTTCACGCCGCCGGTGCGGGCGCGCGAAACGTAGCAGGTCACCCCGACCACCTTGGGGTCGTCATAGGCTTCGATGACCACGCGGTCGTTTTTGCCCAGCCAGCGGAAGGCCGTGCTGACGTCGGCCAGTTCCTCGGCCGAAGCGGACTGCGGAAGGAGCGCCGCCAGGCTGACGGCAGACAGGATGGCCCCGACCAGGGCGCGTGCTTGAGGTTTCATGGAAATGCCAGGCAATGGTGAACAGATGAGATAGACCGGCCAGAGCGCATATTGTTCAGCTTGCGCACCCGGCCATGAAGACAGAGACAGCCTGCTCAGTCTTCGATTTTCTGGAAGCGCGGCACCTGCTTGCCATCGACCTCCACCATTTCAAAGAAGGCCTCACGCGGACGCAGCCACAGCCGTCCATCGGCGGCGCGATAGACGATCATGGGGGTGAGGTCAGCCTCCAGGATGGCCTCATCGACATATTCATAGATACCCCCCTTGTAGTGACGATACAGTGTCATGCGCTTCCCGCTTCCTGCTGAGTGTGTTGGACAGTGAGGCGGCATGGTACTACCGATGACCGGCTGTGCGAATCTCCCCAGACTCTGCTGACATAGGCCGCACAGAAAAACGCCCACAGGGTCAACGGCTTGCAGTACAATGGCGCGCTTTGACAAAATGCTACCTGCATCGGTAGCGGCAACTCTGCGGCAAGCCCGCTGCCAGACTGCTTTCGCACCGATGCCCGACACCTTCAGCGAGGATGGCGAAATTGGTAGACGCACCAGGTTTAGGTCCTGACGCCAGCAATGGTGTGGGGGTTCGAGTCCCCCTCCTCGCACCAGACAATCCGTTTCAAATCAAGGATTTGGAAATACGCTCGCTCCGATATTGAGCTCGGGCGGCGCAGCCTCGTGCGGCGCCGACAGTCGATCTGCAGAAAAGGGGGGAATGCCCCCTTCCCCCTCTCCGCCCTCACCAAAGGGCAGCCGAAGATATTGCTGGTTTGAACGACCTTCAGTTGCTTCACGTTGGGGTTCTCCAGCCATTCGTTGCTTGTCAACGGATCAACGGCACTTTCGGGAGATTTACCGAAGTAATTCAATCCGCTTGAATGGTTTCGGGACAAAAAATTTACATAAAACTTGCAGGTCACAGGGAGCAACAGAAGCTTGCACGTCAGCCCGACGCCAAGCCACCAGCACCCTGGAGTTGCAAGTGATACGTCCCCGAGGGGAGACGCATGGATGATGCGATGACTTTCCTCGAACACAACCGCCGCCCAAGGCGTACTTGAAAGGGAATATCGTGTCCACCACCCCCACCAAGCAAGGTCAATCCACTTCCACTGCCGAATCGCACGACCCCATCATCAGACGCATCAATGATCGCTTCGTCAGCATTCAAACCGGCAGTGAATTCAAGGTCGTGTTCTCGCCATTGCATCCTGGCATCAAGTTGTTCGACGGCCCACCGCCTACGCCGGCGGGCAAGCCTGCCAGCGTTGCGCCCGTCAATAGCGACAAGCCCGCCAGTACGTCTCCCGTCAGCACCAGCAAGCCTGCCAGCATCACTCCAGTCACCATCGACAAACCCGCCACCGTTGCTCCCGTCAACAGCGACAAGCCTGCCAGTGTGCCTCCCGTCAGCACCAGCAAGCCTGCCAGCGTCACTCCAGTCACCATCGACAAACCCGCCACCGTTGCACCCGTCAACAGTGACAAACCCGCCAGTACGCCTCCCGTCAGCACCAGCAAGCCTGCCAGCGTCACCCCCGCCGGCGCAGCTCCGGTCAGCACCGACAAGCCTGCCGGCGCCCCCACTCCAGCCGTGGCAGCCATCCTGCCCGCTGAACACGACAAGATCGACGGAAAGGATGTCCTGGTCTATGGCTATCCGAAATCCTACGACATGCTGAATTACTCCCAAGGCTTTGCCGTCAGCGGGTACTACGGCACTTGCACCGAGGCCAGCATAGCAAACTTGCTCAGTATCGCTGGGCAGGACGTGAGCGAAGCAGATGTGATCAAGAGGGCCATCGTCAATGGCTGGTGCGACACCACCTCAGATAACCCTTGCTTACGCGGTGGGGCCATGACCGGCCAGCAGCGAGACCTCCTCAAAAGCTATGGCGTGGAAACCGGGGTTCTCAACGACTTCGACCCGGAAAAGCTGGCCATGCTCGTCAAACAAGGCAGAGGCGTGATCCTCGGCGTCGAGAGCAAGGAGCTGTGGGGCGCAGAGTTGCCCCCCATTCTGCATACCCTGCTCAATGACAACCATGTGATCAACCTCACCGGAGTTGCCTACGCAGCCGATACCGGCGCACTGCTAGGCTTTTACATCTCGGACACCGGGCGCGGTCGGCCTGAGGACAAGGCGCGCTTCATGACGGTGAGCGAACTGTACAAAGTGGCGCATTTCGACTACGGCTGCAACGCCATCTATACGCTGGATCCGATCAAGAAGGCCAAGGTCCCTGATACGGGCCCGGCCGATCCGTCCAAGCCCCAGATGGGCAAGGAATACGGCGTCAAGCTGATCATCTATGGCGATCCCAAGGCCTACCACAACCTGAATTACGACCAGCCTGTCGTGATGGCCATGTACACTGAGACGTCCGGCGAAATTGCGGTCGCCAACATCGCAGCACTGGCTGGCCAGTCGCTCTCTCCCAAGACGGTGCTGCAGACCGCCATCGATGAAAAGCTCTGCGACACCACCAAAAAGGACAGGGATCTGGGCGGCGGCACGACCAGCGAAAATCAAGTGGCCCTGCTGAAGAAATTCGGTATCGCCGCCACGCTCGAACAGGGCTTCGATGCGAACGCCGTGGCCCAGCACATCATCGAGGGCAAGGGTGTGATCCTGAGAGTCAACGGCGGCGTGCTCTGGTGCAAGACCGAGCCCGATCATCCCGGACGATCCGATTATTCGGTCACCGTCACGGGCGTGGCCTTCTCGGCCGACACCGGCGAGGTCGCCGGATTCTATCTGGCAGATCCCGGCTTTGAGTTGAGTGGGGCGCGCCCCCGCTACATCGAGATCAATCACTTGCGTCAGGCCACCAGCGTAACCGGCGTGACCACCATCACCACCAATGATGCAATCAAGCCGCACAGCCCTCCTCCCGGCAGCATCAGCCTTGATCCGGCCAACGCCAGCGCAATCACGGCGGCCGCCAAGCCCGCAGGCGCTGCGTCAGACAGCCCCATCGCCCTACCCAATGCGCAGCGCTACCTGGAGGCCTTCAATGCGCCCGCCCCCTTCGGCGACGATGATGGTCCGCTGAAAAAGCTGCCCGGCGTCACCGCCCGCAAGACCCTGATCCTCGATGACACGACCAACGATCTGGACGTGGGCGCTGACCACCTCAATGGCATCGGCAATGCCCTGGCCAACCGCATCACGGGTAATGACCGCGACAACATCCTCGATGGCATGGCGGGCGCCGATACCCTTACCGGAGGCAAGGGTAACGACAGCTATTACGTGGACGACGCGGGCGACAAGGTGATCGAGAAGGCCGGCGAAGGTCTGGATACGGTCTATGCCACGGTCAGCACCACCCTGGCGGCCAATGTCGAGAATCTGGTCTTGCTCGACGCCTCCAAGCCGCAGACCGCCGTGGTCAATGGTATCCATGTGCTGGTCTATGGCAGGCCGAAATCGTATCAGTTGGACTACAAGCAGGGCGATGCGGTCAAGGGCTACCGTGGCACCTGTGGCGAAACGGCCGTGGCCAACATCACCATGCTCGGAGATCGGCCTGCCAGCGAGAAAGAGGTGGTGGAAAGAGCGATCAAGGAAAAACTGTGCGATACCCTCACGCCCTACGACCAGTTCCGGGGCGGGAGCGATGAGAAACAGCAGCAAGCCTTGCTCAAGGATTTCGGATTGCGCTCCAGTGTCACCGAAGGCTTCGATGAAAAGTCGGTCGCCCAGAGCATCAAGGAAGGCAAGGGAGTAGCCGTAGGCGTGAGCGCCGGCAACCTCTGGGGAATGAGCCTGAGAGACCAGGACCAGAGCGACCACGTCATCACGGTGACCGGAGTAGCCTGTTCAGCCATGACCGGCGACATCGTCGGCTTCTACATCGCCGATTCGGGACTGGGACGAGAAAGCGACCGCTGCCGCTTCGTGAGCTCCGAACAATTGCGCTATGCCGCCAAGGTGAACGGATCCTACACCCTCACCACCGATGACCCCATCAAGTTGCGCAACCAGAACCTGGACGCCACCGGCAACGAGCTCGACAACGTCCTGGTGGGTAACCGCGGCAACAACGTGCTCTCCGGCGGCAAAGGCAATGACCTGCTCATCGGCGGGCCCGGCAATGACACCTACAGCTTCGCCAAGGGTGATGGTCAGGATGAGCTCTACGACCACGACGCCACCAAGGACAACCTCGACACGCTCACCTTCGCCGACGCCAAGCAGACCAACCTCTGGTTCAGCAAGGCCGGCAACGACCTGAAGATCAGTGTGCTGGGCTCCAAGGACCAGGTCACGGTCAAGGACTGGTATGTCGGCGGCGACAGCGGGACTGACAACCACATCGAACGCATCAAGACCGCCGATGGCAAAACGCTCTACGACACCGACGTCGAGCAACTGGTGCAGGCCATGGCCAGCTTCGCCCCGCCCACGGCCACCCAGAGCAGCTGGAAGGATGGCCAAAGCAGCAATGGCAAGGTCTTGCTGACCGTCACGCATTGATCTGACGCAGCCCGGTGGCGAGGAACACTTCGCCACCGGTCGCCTTGGCAGTTCATCGAGCTCATTCCCAGCCAACCATCTGCAGGCCGGATTGCATTGCTTACCAGGCCTGCGCTACGCATGGGCGCGGCGGCCCTGCCCGCCTCTATCGCCCTGCACGGCGTAACTGAAAGGTAGATCGTGACCACACCCAACACCCAAAAAGCGCAAACCGCCGCCTCCACTGCGGCCCCGGAACTTGTCATCACCCGCATCAATGATCGCTTCGTCAGCATCAAGAGGGGGTCCATCTCCGAGGTCGTCTTCTCACCCATCCGTCCGGGCATCAAATTGTTCGCGGATGCGCCCCCCACGCCGGCCAGCCAACCGGTGGCCGCCAACCCGGTCATTCCCGCCAAGGCCGTGGTCGCGGTCGCACCGGTCACGAGCACGCCTGCCAAGGCATCCCCTCCCGCTGCCCCCGCGGCTCCCTCTGTTTCCGCAAGCAGCCCGCCTGCGGCCGCGCCCGCCCCGATCATCAGCAAAGCGCCCGGCCTCGCCCCCTCCACTACCAGCGCCCCTGCCGCTGCGGCCTCACCCGTAGCCAGCGCACCGCCGGTCACGCCTGCCGTTGCCGCCGCGCCCGCAAGCAGCCCGCCACCGGTCACACCCGTCGCTGCTGCCACGCCCATAAGCAGCTCGCCACCCGTCACACCCACCGTTGCTGCCGCGCCCGTCGCCAGTCCACCACCGGTCGCGCCTAACCCGGTGGTCATCATTGCGCCCAGCATTACGCCTGCCAGCACCAGCACAACTGCCGCTGCCGCCGCTTCCGTGGCCAGCGCGCCGCCGCTCACGCCTGCCCCGCTGATCAGCAAAACCCCCAGCGCTCCCTCCAGCAACGCCAGTGCAGCCGCCACTGCTACCGCCCCCGTCGCCAGTGCACCTGTCACCGCCCTGCCCAGCCAGCCCCAGGCCAGCGCCCAGCCAGCCGTCACCGCGCCCGCCGTTGACCTGGTGGCCCAGGCCAATGCAGCGCGGTACCTGGAGAGCTTCAACGCCCCCGCTCCCTTCGGCGACGAAGACGCCAGGCCCAAGAAGAGCAAGGAAGTCGCGGCACCGAAGAACCTCAGCCTGGATGAAGACACGGACGATCTGTCCCTGGGCAGCAGCCTCAACGGCATCGGCAATGCCCTGGACAATCGCCTCACCGGCAATGACCAGAACAACATCCTCGATGGCATGGGCGGGACCGATACCATGATCGGCGGCAAGGGTGATGACAGCTATTACCTGGACAATGCCGGCGACAAGATCGTCGAACAGGCCGGCGAAGGCGTCGATACGGTCTATGCCACGGCCAGCACCACCCTCGCAGCCAACGTCGAGAACCTGGTGCTGCTCGATGCCAGCAAACCGCAAAGCGCGGTGGTCAATGGCGTCAATGTGCTGGTCTACGGCATGCCGCGTTCGTATCAGCTGGATTACGACCAGGGTGGTGAAGTCGAGGGCTATTGGGGAACCTGCGGCGAGACCAGCGTGGCCAACGTGACCTTGATGGGCGGCCATGCGGTTTCCGAAAAGGAAGTGGTCCAGCGCGCCATCAAGGAAAACCTCTGCGACACCGCCGCCGAGTCCGCCGATACGCGCGGCGCCACCTCCGAAGACGACCGGCAGGCCTTGCTGCAGGACTTCGGTTTTGCGGCCAGCGTCGAGGAGGAACTCGATCTCAAGGCGGTGGCTCAGAGCATCAAGGACGGCAAGGGCGTCATCATCAGCGTGAGCGCCAGCAAGCTCTGGGATCTGCACGAAGAGAACGAGGACGCCAGCGACCACGCCATCACGGTCACCGGCGTCGCCTGTTCAGCTGCCAGCGGCAAGATCGTCGGCTTCTATATCGCCGACTCCGGGCGCGGCCTGGCCAGCGACATGTGCCGCTTCGTCTCGCTGCAACGCTTGCGCGCGGCCACCAACGTCTACGGGGCCGATACCGTCACCACCGATGACCCCATCAAACTGCGCAACCAGAACCTGGACGCCACCGGCAATGAACTGGACAACATCCTGGTCGGCAATCGCGGCAACAACGCCCTCACCGGCGGCAAGGGCAACGATCTGCTCATCGGCGGCGCCGGCAACGATACCTATGCCTTTGCCAAGGGCGACGGGCAGGATGTGCTCTACGACCACGATGCGACCAAGGGCAACCTGGACACCCTGAGCTTCAGCGACGTCAAACAGACCAACCTCTGGCTCAGCAAGGCGGGCAATGACCTGCGCATCGATGTGCTGGGCACGACGGATCAGGTGCTGGTCAAGGACTGGTATGTGGGCGGTGACAGCGGCAGCGACAACCATGTCGAACGCATCAAGACCGCCGATGGCAAGACCCTCTACGACAGCGACGTGGACAAGCTGGTGCAGGCCATGGCCAGCTTTGCCCCGCCTGCGGCCACCCAGACCAGTTGGCCGGAGACCGCAGGCGGCAATGGCAAGGTCTTGCTGACGATCAGCCACTGAGCCCGAGCGTCGGCCGCCAAGCCGCGTACTGCCTCAGCTGCAGGCGCTCCGGGTGCTGCTCTCGGGCAGCACCCGTGGTTGGCTGACACCAGTCACTTCACCGCGCTGTTGCCGCCATCGGCGTAGAGCGCCGTACCGGTGACGAAGCTGGCCATGGGACTAGCCAGGAACAGCGCCGCCGCGGCGATCTCCTCGGGCTGCGCGATGCGCTTCATGGCGTGCAATCCGGCGGCCCACTGCTTCTGCTGCGGGTCGCCGCCCATGTCGGTGTCCACCCCGCCAGGCAGCAAGGCATTGGCGCGGATTCCCTGGACGGCGTAGTCGGCGGCAATGCCCTTGACCAGGCCCATCAGGCCGGCCTTGGCCGCACCATAGGCCGCCATGCCCGGAAGGCCAGCGCTGCTGCCCACGAAACTGGAGGTAAAGACGATGGCGCCTGCCCCGCGCGCCAGCATGGCGGGGATCTGGCAGCGCGCGCCCAGGAAGGCCGACGTCAGATTGGCGTGCAAGGTGTCCTGCCATTGCTGCGGCGATATCTCCGCCAAGGGCTTGCAGGCCCCCACCGCGCCCGCATTGTTGATGGCGATATCGAGGCCGCCAAATTCGTCCAGGGCCATGGCCACGCCACGCTCGTGCGTGGCCGCCTCGCCCACATCGCCGGCCACTACGCTGGCCCGGCCTCCCTGCGCACAGATGAGGGCGGCGACTTGCTCCAGCGCGTCTTGCCGCCTGGCCGTGAGGATGAGCGCAGCCCCGTGCCGGGCGAACAACAGGGCCGTAGCTCTTCCTATCCCGGCAGAGGCTCCCGTGATGAGGGCGACTTTTCCTTGCAGCGTGTTCATGAGTGCATCTCCTGATGTTGACGTTCAAGCCCACATCCTGAGGCCGCCGGCGATGCCCTGCACTCCGCTTCTTGCTTTCGATGACGGCGGCCATCGCCAGTCTTAGCTGCTACAATCCGCGCCTTTGCTGGCCATCGCGTCCCGCATCCCACTGACAAACTGACAAGGCCCCGCCATGCCCACCCAGGAAGAATTCGACGCCCTGAAACAAAGCCACAACGCCCTCCTGAACAAGTTCATCGAGAACAATACGGCCGACCAGATCCTGTTCTCCACCCTCTTCACGGCGGCGGCCGTCCTGTCCAAGGATGGCAAGCAGTTCACCGAAGGCGCCATGGGCATCGCCCGCTCGCTGGCGGCCCAGCTCGGCGCCGGCGGGGCCATGCCCAAGGCGCTGCTGGAGACCGTGGAAACCCGCATCGCCACCATCGAGGCGCTGCTCAAGGACAAGTTCGACTGATCCCCGCCACCGCCCTCACGCAGGAGCCGCCCTCATGGCCGTGGACCATTACGAGAACTTCCCCGTCGCATCGCTGCTGCTGCCGGCCCGCCTGCGCCCGGCCGTAACGGACATCTATGCCTTTGCCCGCAGCGCCGATGACATCGCCGACGAAGGCGACGCCGCCCCTGAAGAACGCCTGGCCGGTCTGCACGCCTACGAGGCGCAGCTGGACCTGATCGCCCGGCAGCAGCCCTGCGCCACCCCCATGTTCGAACGGTTGCGGCACACCATCGCCCGCCACGAGCTGCCGCTGCAACCCTTGCGCGACCTGCTGTCGGCCTTCCGCCAGGATGTGGTGACCACGCGCTATGAGCACTACACCGATCTGCTCGACTATTGCCGGCGCTCGGCCAATCCGGTCGGAACGCTCATGCTGCATCTGTACGGCGCGGCCAGTGAGGAGAACCTGCGCGACTCGGACGCCATCTGCAGCGCGCTGCAATTGATCAACTTCTGGCAAGACATTGCCATCGACTGGCAAAAGCAACGCATCTACCTGCCATTGGAAGATCTGGCGCGGTTCGGCGTGACGCCAGAGGATATTGCCGCCGGTCGCTGTGACGGTCGCTGGCAGCAGTTGATGCGCTTTGAAGTCGAACGCGCCCGCGCACTCATGCTCGCCGGCGCGCCGCTGGCCAAGCGCCTGCCAGGCCGCATCGGCTGGGAACTGCGTCTGGTGGTGCAAGGCGGATTGCGCATCCTGGCGCGCATCGAGCGCGTCCAGGGTGATGTGTTCGGCCATCGCCCCAAGCTGGGCAAGGCCGATTGGCTGGCGGTAGGCGGGCGCGCCCTGACGATGTAGAACAGCGTCGCAGGCGCGCAGCCCGCGCCGGGCGCTTAGACCAGCAGGGCCGCCGTGAGGCTGCGGATCTGCTCTTCGGAATCGTCCAGCAGTTCGCGCAGGGAATGATCGCCGATGTAGTCATCCACCAGGTTCTCGCCCCCCACGCCGGCCTCGGCCACGACGCTGCGCTGCAGGGGCGAAGGCACGGGAGAAAGCTCCTTGGCCAGCAACAGCACGTCGCCGATGGTCTGCGGCGGCAGCACGCGCACCCCATGCCACAGCGATTCGATGGCGTCGACCACCGGCTGGGGCACGCCCAGCTTCTTGAGCACGGCGCGGCCGATCATCTTTTCGCCGTATTCCATCCAGTCCTCGGTACCGCCGTCGAGCAGCCCCGGGAAATCGTCGGTGCGCGACAGCAGGTAGAAGCCCCCGACCTCGTGCACGATGCCCGCGAACATGGCGGTCTCGGGGTCAGCTTTGGTCAGCTTGGCGGTAAGCACGTAGGCAGTGGCGGCCACGTGGGCGCAATGCTCCCACAACTGGGCCGACTTGATCCGCATGCCGGGATTGTTGATGGTGCGGCCGAGCTGGCGCACGATGACCGACGTGGTGATGGTGTTGAGGGTGCGGAAGCCCAGCCGCATCACGGCCGCCCGCACATTGTTGATCTCGCCGCCGGAGCGGTTGTAGGCCGCCGAATTGGCAATGGCCACCGTGCGCGCCGACACCAGCGGCTCGGCCATCACCAGCTTGGCCGCCAGTTCGAGGTGGCAGTCCGGATCAGCCAGCGCCTTCTGCAGCTTGATCGAGGCGCTGACGTTGGCGGGGAATACCAGCTCCCCACGACCGGCCTGTGAGGCGATATTGCGAAAGATTTCCAGTCTGTCCATGATGTCTCCAGCCTCCAATGCACCTGTGGTTTGCCAATCCGGATGATTTTGCTGCACTGCATCGTCCGGCGGCCGCGCTGTTACGGTCCTGCTCTACTGCAAGCCTGCTTGGGTCTTGTTGCGGTCTTGTTCCGCTGTTGTTCCGCTGTTTGCTCCGCTGTTTGCTCCATTATCGGCATGGTTCACCTCTTTTTGATGCCATGCGACTTTGTTTTCTGCAATCCGGCTGCTCTGAGCTTAATGGACAACGCGGGTAGCTGCAATACGGCAATCTGTCACCGGCCTGACACATTTGCCCTGCCGGGTACACTCGGCTAGCATAGCGCCTTTGCCGGACTTTGCCGCCCAGTCAGCTCCGGCCACGCATCCACCGCAGCCACGCCACCCATGTCTCCAGACGAATATTGCCAGCAGAAGGCCGCCGCCAGCGGTTCCAGTTTCTATTACAGCTTCCTGTTCCTGCCGCCGCAGCGCCGGCTGGCGATCACGGCCCTGTATGCCTTTTGCCGCGAGGTCGACGACACCGTCGATGAAATCGAGGACACCATGGTGGCGCGCACCAAGCTGATGTGGTGGCGCAAGGAGATCGCCGCCATGCTGGAAGGCCAGCCCACCCACCCGGTCACCAAGGCGCTGCATCCGCATGTGGCGACCTATGGGCTCAAGGGCGAGCACCTGCAGGCCATCATCGACGGCATGGAAATGGACCTCGACCAGAGCCGCTACCTCGACTATCCGGGGCTGCAGCGCTATTGCTGGCACGTGGCCGGCGTGGTGGGCGTGCTCTCGGCCAGCATCTTCGGGCATACCCAGCCCGGCACCCTGCTCTTTGCCGAAAAGCTGGGCCTGGCTTTCCAGCTCACCAACATCATCCGCGACGTCGGCGAAGATGGCCGCAAGGGCCGCATCTACCTGCCCGTCAACGAACTGCAGCAATTCAATGTGACCGCAGCCGACATCCTCAACGCCCGCCACAGTGAGCGTTTCGAGGCACTGATGAAGTTCCAGGTCGAGCGCGCCCAAGCCGTCTATGACGAAGCCTTCGCCTTGCTGCCCAGGGAAGATCGCCGGGCCCAGCGCCCCGGCCTGATGATGGCGGCCATCTACCGCACCCTGCTGGACGAAATCGCCCGTGACGGCTACCACGTCCTCCACCAGCGTATTTCGCTCACCCCCATCCGCAAGCTCTGGCTGGCCTGGAAGACCTATGTCTTCGGCTGACCAGCCTTTCGTCCGATGAGCAACGCCCCGCGCCACTACGCCGTCATCGGCGCCGGCTGGGCCGGCTGCGCCGCCGCCGTGGCGCTGGCGGCCGGCGGCCACCGGGTCAGCCTGTTCGAGGCCGCGCGCACCCTGGGCGGCCGCGCGCGCCGGGTCGAACTGGAGGAGCGGGTGGTGGACAATGGCCAGCACATCCTGCTGGGCGCCTATCGCGCTACCCTGGCGCTGATGAAGCAGGTCGGTGTGGATTCCGCCAGCGCCTTGCTGCGCCTGCCCCTGCAGATGCGCTATCCACTGCAAGGCAACGCCGAGGGCATGGACTTCGTGGCGCCGCGCCTGCCTGCGCCCTGGCATGTGGCCGTGGCCCTGCTGCGCGCCAAGGGCCTCACGCGGGAAGACAAGATGGCGCTGGCGCGCTTTTCGACCACGGCGCGCTGGATGGGCTGGCAGTTGCACCAGGACTGCAGCGTGAGCGAACTGCTGGCGCGCTTTGATCAGACGCCGCGAGTGATCCGCCTGATGTGGCGGCCGCTCTGCATCGCCGCCCTGAACACGCCGCCTGAACGGGCCTCGGCGCAGGTCTTCCTGAACGTGCTGCGCGACAGCCTGGGCGCGCGCCGCGCCGCCTCCGACATGCTCATCCCCCGGCTGGACCTGAGCGCCCTGCTGCCCGACGCCGCCGCCGCCTACCTCGCCAAGCGCGGTGGCCTGGTACAGGCCGGCGTGGCCGTGGCGCACCTGCTGCCGGGCCAGCAGGACACCACCTGGCGGCTGCAAGACCGCGCCGGTGAAAGCCTGGGCGAATTCGCCGGTGTGGTGCTGGCCACCGGCCCCGAGGCAGCGGCGCAGCTGCTGCAGGGCCTGCATGACACCAGCCGGCTGGAGAGCCTGCAGCACGAACCGATCACGACCTGTTACCTGCATTACCCGCAGGGCGCGCGCCTGCCGGCCCCCTTCCTGGCGCTGGCCGACGACCCGCAGCGCCAGGCCTGGGGCCAGTTCGTCTTCGACCGCGGGCAACTGGGCGGCGAGGCGGGTTTGCTGGCCGTGGTGGTCAGCGCTGCCGGGCAAGCCATCGCCGATGGCCAGGCCGCGCTCACCGAGGGCGTCACCCGCCAGCTGGCCAGCGACTTTGCCGATCCGACCCTGGCGACGCCCGGCTGGAGCCGGGTCATCACCGAAAAGCGCGCCACCTTCGCCTGCACGCCCGGCCTGGTCCGTCCCGACAGCGCCGACCTGCCCGCCGGGCTGGCGCTGGCAGGCGATTATGTCGCCGGCGACTACCCAGCCACACTGGAAGGTGCGGTGCGCAGCGCCATGGCGGCGGCGCGGCGGGTGGCGGGCTGAAGCCTGCGCGCCCACAAAATTTTCATGGATGGCGGCAAAGGGATTCACCCCATCTGTGGCGGTGATGCACTACGATACTGGGCAATCTGCAATGCTCAGCAGCCCCGATTCCGGTTCGTGCCTGCCCGACCATCGCCCGGCGGCATCCAGCCGCGTTTGATATCTACGGAGAAAATAATATGCCGGTCATGACCTGTGTCGAAGACTTCCGCCTGCTCGCCAAGAAACGGGTCCCCAAAGCGTTTTACGACTACGCCGACAGCGGCTCCTACACCGAGAGCACCTATCGCGCCAACAGCAAGGATCTGGCGGCGCTGAAACTGCGCCAGCGGGTGGCCATCAATGTCGATGAACGCAGCACCCGCACCACCATGATCGGCCATGACGTCACCATGCCGGTAGCCATCGCTCCCACCGGCCTGACCGGCATGCAATGGGCCAACGGTGAAATGCTGGGCGCCATTGCCGCCGAGAAGTTCGGCATTCCCTTTACGCTCTCGACCATGAGCATCTGCTCCATCGAGGACGTGGCCAGCGTGACCACCAAGCCATTCTGGTTCCAGCTCTACGTGATGCGCGACCGTGGTTTCGTGAAATCGCTGATCGAACGCGCCAAGGCGGCCAAGTGCTCGGCCCTGGTGCTGACGCTGGACCTGCAGATCCTCGGCCAGCGCCACAAGGACCTGAAAAACGGCATGTCGGTGCCTCCCAAGCTGACCCTGGAAACCCTGCTGGACCTGGCCAGCAAGCCCGGCTGGGCGCTGCGCGCGCTGGGCGGTCGCAAGACCTTCGGCAACCTGGCCGGCCACATCAAGGGCGGCGAAGGCGCCGGTGGTGTGCAGACCCTCTCCAAGTGGACCGCCAGCCAGTTCGATCCCACGCTGAACTGGGACGACGTGGCCTGGATCAAGCAGCAATGGGGCGGCAAGCTGATCCTCAAGGGCATCCTCGACGTGGAAGACGCCAAGCTGGCCGTGCAAAGCGGGGCCGACGCCATCGTGGTGTCCAACCACGGCGGCCGCCAGCTCGATGGCGCGATGTCGTCCATCGAAGCCCTGCCGGCCATCGCCCAGGCCGTGGGCGACCAGATCGAAGTCTGGTTCGACGGGGGCATCCGCTCCGGCCAGGACGTGCTCAAGGCCGTGGCCCTGGGCGCGCGCGGCACCATGATCGGCCGCGCCTTCCTCTACAGCCTGGGCGCCATGGGCGGCGAAGGCGTTTCGCAGATGCTGGAGATCATGCGCAAGGAACTCGATGTCAGCATGGCCCTGACCGGCACCAAGGACATCAAGGACGTCGGCCCGCAGATCCTGATCCCTTGATTCCCTGATCGGCCGTCAGACCGATCAGGCCCATCAGCCCCATCAGACACAAGGTCCCGGTCCACCGCGAGGTGGCCGGGACCTTGTCATTGAGGCCGCTGCCAGGACGCCGCTGGCGGCCTGCGGCACAGCTTACTGACGGGGCTTCTGGTTGAGCACGTCGATCACGCCATCCTGGCCGTAGCGCTTGGCCAGGTCCATGGCGGTCAGGCCATCCTTGTTCTTCAGGCTCAGGTCGGCGCCATTGTCGCGCAGCACCTCCACGGCGGCCACACGCCCGCGCATGGCGGCCAGCATGACCGGGGTCATCTTGTCATCGGGCGACTCGCAGTCCACATAGGCCGAGGCATCCAGCAAAAGCTTGACGATCTCGGAACTGCCATTGATGGCGGCGTAGTGCAAAGCCGTCCAGCCGGGCCGGTTGACCTCGACCTCACGCGCCAGCAGCAGCTTGACGACCGGTGCATTGCCGTAGAACGAGGCCAGCATCAGCGGGGTATCGCCATTGGTGGCCTGGGCTTCGAGATTGACGTCGGGCGCATTGACCAGCACGTCGAAGGCTTTCATCGAATCTTCGCGGATGGCCAGCATCAGGCCGGTGTAGCCGCGCTTGGGCTCGATCAGGTTGGGCCCCATGCCGCGCTGCATCAGTTGCTTGAGGAAATAGACATTGTCCATGCGGATGGCCTGGAAGTATTCCTCATAGGCCCCGGCCCGGGCTGCACCCGGCAACAGCAGCGAGGTGTAGAGAACGATGCGGCCGAGGCCGCGGCAACGCAGGCGTAGCTTTTCCAGCAGGGTCATGGCTTGATTCCGAACAGCTTGAAGAAATTCTCAGAAGTCTGGCGCGCCACCTCGGCCGCCGACGTGCCGCGCAGGTCGGCGATGAACTCGCCCACATGTCGCACATAGCCCGGCTCATTGGTCTTGCCGCGGAAGGGCACCGGCGCCAGGTAAGGGGAATCGGTCTCGATGAGCATGCGCTCCAGCGGGATCGCGCGGGCCACCTGTTGCAGGTCCTTGGCCGACTTGAAGGTCACGATGCCCGAGAACGAGATATAGAAGCCCAGCTCGATGGCGGCGTCGGCCACTTCCTGGGATTCCGTGAAGCAATGCATCACGCCAGCCGCACCGCCGGCTTGCGGGCTTGCGCCCTCTTCGCGCAGGATGCGGATGGTGTCCTCGGAGGCGGCGCGCGTGTGGATGATGAGCGGCTTGCCCGTGGCGCGGGAGGCGCGGATATGGGTGCGGAAACGCTCGCGCTGCCACTCCAGGTCACCTTGCAGGCGGTAGTAGTCCAGCCCGGTCTCGCCGATGGCGACGATGCGCGGATGGTCGGCCAGGCGCACCAGCTCATCCACGCTGGGCTCGGGCGTATCCTCGTAATCAGGATGCACGCCCACCGAGGCATAGACATGGGGATACTGCTCGGCCAGCGCCAACACCTGCGGGAAGTCGGGCAGGTCCACCGACACGCACAGGGCGTGGCTGACCTGGTTCTCGGCCATCTTGCCGAAGATTTCCGGCAGACGCGCCGCCAGGTCGGGAAAATTGATGTGGCAATGGGAATCGATATACATGGCCGCTATTGTAAAGCCATGCCGTCCGGCTGTCCTGCCTCAGCCCACCTCAGCCCACCTCAGCGCGCCACGGGGCGCTTGGCGAGCTTGCGCTGCAAGGTGCGCCGGTGCATGTTCAGCGCCCGCGCCGTGGACGAGATATTACCCTCGTGCTCGGCCAGCACCCGCTGGATGTGCTCCCACTCCAGCCGCTCCAGCGACAGCGGCGAGGCCTCCTCCACCGGCAGCGGCGTCTCGGCGGCTTGCTCGCCGTTGCCGCTGTGGCTGAGCGCCGAGAGGATGGAATCCACATTGGCTGGCTTGGCCAGGTAGTTGTCGGCCCCTGACTTGATCGCCTGCACCGTGGTGGCAATGCTGGCGTAACCGGTCAGCACCAGCAGGCGCGCATGAGGCAGCGCCTGGCGCAGCGGCGAGACCCACTGCAGACCGGAATCCTTTTCCAGTTGCAGGTCGATGGTGGCGTAATCGAAACGCTCGCGGCGGGCCGCTTCCAGCGCCGCTTCGCCGCTGTGCGCCACGGTCGCACGAAAACCGCGCCGCGCCAGCGAGCGGGCCAGGGTGCCGGCAAAGACGTCGTTGTCGTCGAGGATCAGGAAAGCTGCGCTCATCGTCAAATCTGCAAATGATATAAAGAATATAAAACTCAATCAGCCGGCCCCGGACTCGGCATGGCGCTCAGTGGCAGGCGCAACTCCGCACAAGTCCCCTGCCCCGGCGTGGAATAGAGGCGCAGCTTGCCGCCCAGATGGGCGGCGCTGGCAAAGGCCAGCATCAGGCCGATCCCCGAACCGCCCGAACTGCTGGCCACCGGGGCGCGGCCCAGGCGCTGCAACAGCTCGGGAGCGATCCCGCTGCCGTTGTCGGCGATCTCAATGATAGCCGCCTTTTGCGCCGGCCTGCCCGCGGGCTCATCGGCGGCGCGCATGCGGATGCTGACCCGGCCCTCAGACCCGCGCTCGCGCACCGCATGCGCGGCATTGTCCAGCAAGGTCAGCAATATCTGCGACAGGTCTTCCAGGCGCGCCGCTACCCAACCGGGCTGGTGCACCTCGGCGCTGAGCAGGACGGCCGGATGGCGCAATCGCCATCCCTCCAGCAAGGTCGTCAGCCACGGCGTGATGGGCGCGCTGTCCTCATTGCGGGTCTGGGCGTCGGCGTCCTGGCGCATGCTTTCCAGCGCCGCCTTGCAGACGGCGATCTGCTCCTCGACCACGCGCAGCTCTTCGTCATAGGCGGCCAGCGCCGGCTGGGTGGCCATGTCGCGCCGCAGTTCTCCGGCGATCACCGCGACCGTGGACAAGGGCGTATTGAGTGCATGCGCCGCGCCGGCCGCCTGGGTCCCCAGCGCCAGGATGCGCTGGCTCTGCAATTGCCGCTCGCGGGCGCGCGCCAGCTCGGTCTCGCGGGAACGCACCGCAGCAGCGATACGGCTGACGAACCAGGTGATGAGCAGTGCCGAAATCGAGAAATTGATCCACATTCCGGCCAGGTGGTAGGCCATGGCCTGCCCCTGGTCGTGGATGTGCAAGGGTTCATAGACATAGACCAGCCCGGAATACGCCCCCAGCGCGCACAGCGCCAGCAACAGTGCGTACGGCCAGGCCAGGCTGGCCGCCCCGGCCGCCAGTGCAGGCAGGTAGAACGAGACGAAGGGATTGGTCGACCCGCCCGAAAAATACAGCAAGGCGGTCAGCACCGCCAGATCCAGCAGCAACTGCAGGAACAACTCGCGCTGTTCAGCCGGCCGTGTCCAGCGCAGCCGTAGCCAGGTTGCCCCGTTGAGCAGGGCCTGCAGGCCGATCAGCGCCAGCAGTTGCGGCACCGGCAACGCGATGTGCAGCCAGCCATGCGCCCCCGCCAGCACCAGCAATTCGCCGGCCACCATCGCCCAGCGCAGCCAGAACAGGCGCGACAGCAGCACATGCTGGGTCGGGAACGGCGAGGCAGGCGAACGCAGGCGGGGAGAAGAAAACATGCGGAGATTATACGACCCACGCAGTGAGGCAACTATCTCTTCGGGTAAGCGCCGGATTCTCAAAAGTAACGTAAAATTGCCAAATTAATGCCAATGATAATCATTAGTATTTACCATTTTTTACGTTCCCCTCCTGTTGTTGAAATTTCCTTAGCCTTCCATGACTTCCTCTACCCCGCTCACGCTTCATCCCCTGGCCGCCGCTGTGGCGCTGATCTTCCTCGCCCCGCTGCCAGCCCTGGCTCAGGCCCAGGCCACCGCCCCGGACCAGCAAACCTTGCCCACTGTCACCGTCAATGCCTCGGCCGACGCCTCCGCCGATGGCCTGCCCGCCGAATTCGCCGGCGGCCAGGTCGCACGCGGCAGCCGCCTGGGCGTACTGGGCAACGTCGACAACCTCGACAGCCCGGTGCGCTCGGTCGCCTACACCCAGCAACTGATCGCCGACCAGCAGGCCCATGGCGTGGGCGACGTGCTCAAGAACGATCCGGTGGTGCGCACCACACGCGGCTTCGGCAACTTCCAGGAGTCGTACATGATCCGCGGCTTCATCGCCAACTCGGACGACCTGATGTACAACGGCCTGTTCGGCATCCTGCCGCGCCAGTATGTGGCCTCCGAGATGATGGAACGGGTCGAGGTGCAGTATGGCGCCAGCGCCTTTCTCAACGGTGCAACGCCCGGCGACGCCGGCCTGGGCGGGACCATCAACATCGTCCCCAAGCGTGCGGCCAATGAACCCTTGACCGACCTCACCCTGGGCTATGAATCAGGCAACAGCCAATACGCAGCCCTGGATGTGTCGCGCCGCTTCGGCCCGCAAGAGCGGCTGGGCGTGCGCATCAATGCCGCGCGCCATGCCGGCGGCACGGGTGTGGCCAATGAAAGGCGCGAGACCAACCTGTTCTCGCTGGGCGTGGATTACCGGGGCAATGATTTCCGCCTCTCGGCCGACCTGGGGCTGCAGGAAAACAACCTGTCCAACGTGCGCCCCAGCGTCACCATCGGCGCCGGCCTGACCAGCCTGCCCGTAGCGCCCAGCGGCTCTGCCAATTACGGCCAGCCCTGGTCATATTCCAATGCGCGCGACCTCTTCGGCACCGTACGCGGCGAGTGGGATCTCTCGTCCAGCACGACCGCCTGGGCAGCCTTTGGCGCACGCCAGGGAACGGAAAACAATTCACTGTCGGGCGTGCGGGTGACCAATGCCAGCACCGGCGCCGCCGCCACCTACCGCTTCGACAATGCCCGCCAGGACGACGTGGCCACCGGCGAAGTGGGCGTGCGCACCCACCTCCAGACCGGGGCGGTCTCGCACAAGCTGGTCGCCGCCGCCTCAGCCTATTCGCTCAACTCGCGCAATGCCTACGGGCTCTCCCCATCCTACGCGTTGGCCACCAATCTCTACAACCCGACCAACTACGCCCAGCCTGCGCTGACCTCGCTGGGCAACAGCCTGGCCGATCCGCAGACCACCATCAAGACCAATCTGCTCAGCGCCGTGGTCTCCGACACCCTGGGCTTCTACGATGACCGTGTGCTGGTCACGGTAGGGGTGCGCCAGCAGCAGCTCAAGTCGGACACCTACGCCTACAACACCCAGGCCAACACGGCCCACTACGACCAGAGCGCCACCTCGCCCATGGCGGGTGTGGTCTTCAAGCTGACCAAGACGCTGTCCGTGTACGGCAACTACATCGAAGGCCTGCAACAAGGCAAGCAGATCACCGATACTACCGCGGCCAACTATGGCCAGGTGCTGGCCCCGTACAAGTCCAAGCAAAAGGAGGTCGGCGTCAAGTATGAACTGGGCGGCCTGGGCCTGGGCGCGGCCTTCTTCACCACAGACCGACCGCTGTCCTACAAGGATGCGGTCACCAACATCGAAGCCACCAATGGCAAGCAGCGCAACCGTGGCGTGGAACTGACCGCCTATGGCGAAGTGACCAAGGGCGTGCGCCTGCTGTCGGGCCTGACCTTCCTGGACGCCAAGCAGGTGCAGACCAACAGCAGCGCCAACAATGGCAAGTACGCCATCGGCGTGCCTCGGGTGCAGGCCAATGCCGGCCTGGAAGTCGATGTGCCGGGCGTGCGCGGCCTGACCCTCAATGGCCGCGCCACCTACACCTCGACCCAGTACGTCGATGCAGCCAACCAGCTGGAAGTGCCGTCCTGGGTGCGCTATGACCTCGGCGCACGCTACCTGACCGACATCGGCGGCCACGCCGTGACCTTGCGCGCTTCCATCGACAACGTGGCCAACCGCAACTACTGGCAGTCTGCCGGCGGCGCCTCCAACTCGGGCTACCTGGTGGCGGGCAATCCGCGTACGTTCAGCACCTCGGTCTCGGTGGCCTTCTAAGCACAGCGCTCAAGACAAATCGCCCGGCCCCATGACATGGGGACCGGGCGATGTTGCGCGCTGCGGGCGAAAGGTGTCAGTCGAACAGGCCAGCGTAATCGATCAGCATTTCCTCGATGAAGAGCTTGGCCGACAAGGGATGGTCGGCAATGGCGCGGCGATCACCCATGCCGCGCAAAGCCCTGGAGAGGGCCAGCGCATCGACCCGCTCGGCCAGCCGGCCCAGCTCCTTGCCATAGCGCGGATAATAGCGCACCACGCCGGCCGACTTCAGCGACAGCAGGTCATACAGCCAGCGCTGCACCCAGCCGACCAGATCGGCGGCGGGCGTCTTCTGCAATTTGTCGGCGGCGCGCAAAGCGCCATCCACGCCGGGCTGCGCCAAGTGACGCAGCAATTCATCCAGCGCCTCACGGCCTTCGCCCTGGGCCGCTTCCAGCGCGGCCAGCGGAGCGCCGCCCTGCTCGGCCAGCCAGGCATCGGCGTCCTTGACGCCCTGCTGCTTGAGCCAGGCCAGCGCCTCGCCATGGCCGGGCGCGCTCAGGGCGAACTTGCGGCAGCGGGAGAGGATGGTCGGCAGCAAGCGATCCAGGCGATTGGACAGCAGCAGGAACATGGTGCCCGGCGGCGGCTCTTCCAGCGTCTTGAGCAAGGCATTGGCGGCGGCGGTATTGAGCGCCTCGGCCGGATAGAGCATCACCACCCGCAAGCCCGAACGGTGGGTGGAGACGTTCATGAAATCGGCCAGCGCACGGATCTGGTCGATCTTGATGTCCTTGGAAGGCGCCTTGCTGGCCTTGGCGGTCTTCTTTTCTTCGCCAGCCTCGTCATCGGCCGTTTCGTCGTCCAGCACTTCCGGACGCACGCGCCGGTAGTCCGGATGATTGGATTGCGAGAACCAGTTGCAGGAGGCGCACACCCCGCAGGCATGGGCCTCGGGCGTGGGCGATTCACACAGCAGCGACTTGGCGAAGGCTTCGACGAACTGCGTCTTGCCCGTGCCCGCTGCGCCGTAGAACAGCAGCGCATGCGGCAGCCGTTCGCGCAATTGTTGCAGCTGGCGCCAGCTCTCGCCCTGCCAGGGCAGCAACACGTCGGAAGAAGTCAAGGACATGCGATCTCCCTTACAGCGCGGCCACGATGGCGCGCAGGTCTTCCTGGATCACGGCGATGGGACGCGTGGAATCGATCAGGCGGAAACGATGCGGGAACTGCGCAGCGCGGCGCAGGTATTCGGCGCGGGTGTTGGCGAAGAAATCGGCTTTCTCCTGCTCGAACTTGTCCAGCGTGCGCTCGGCATCCAGGCGCGCGCGCGCCACTTCCAGCGGGACATCGAAGAGCAGCGTCAGGTCCGGCTGCAGATGCGGATGGACCCATTGCTCCAGGCGATCCAGCTTGTCCAGCGCCAGCTTGCGTCCCCCGCCCTGGTAGGCGAAGGTAGCATCGGTGAAACGGTCCGAGATGACCCAGTCACCGCGCGCCAGCGCCGGCTCGATCACCTGCGCCAGATGCTCGCGGCGCGAGGCGAACATCAGCAGGGCCTCGGTTTCCAGGTGCATCTTGTGATGCAGGACCAGCTCGCGCAGGCGTTCGCCCAGCTCGGTGCCGCCGGGTTCACGGGTGGCGACCACGGTCAGGCCGCGATCGCGCAGCAGCTGCGTGACGAAAGGAATATGGGTCGACTTGCCGGCGCCGTCGATGCCTTCGAAGGTGATGAATTTGCCTGATGCCATGAAGGAATCGCTACTCAGTGAAAACGGTAAAGGAACAAGGACAGACCTCAGCGCTGATAGCGGTTGACGGCCTGATTGTGCTCGTTGAGGTTGCTGGAGAAATGGCTGGTGCCATCGCCACGCGCCACGAAGTATAAGGCTTCCGTCTTGTCCGGGTTCAAGGCCGCCGCCAGCGAGGCCGCCCCCGGCAAGGCGATGGGCGTGGGCGGCAGGCCGGCGCGGGTGTAGGTGTTGTAGGGCGTGTCGGTGAGCAGGTCGACCTTGCGGATCTTGCCCTGGTAACGCTCGCCCATGCCATAGATCACCGTGGGATCGGTCTGCAGCAGCATGCCGGTGCGCAGGCGATTGACGAAGACACCCGCGACCATGCCGCGCTCGGACTTCTGGCCGGTTTCCTTCTCCACGATGGAGGCCATGATCAGCGCCTCGTAAGGCGTGCGGTACGGCAGCGACAGGTCACGCCGGGTCCAGGCTTCGTTCAACTTCTTGCTCATCAGCGCAAAGGCCTGCTTGTAGACCTGCATGTCGCTGGCGCCCTTGGCGAAGAGATAGGTATCGGGGAAGAACAACCCTTCCGGATAGGTATATTCATTGGTCAGCTTGGCCAGGATCTGCTGGTCGGTCCAGGTGGCGGTATCGTGCTTGAGCGCGGGCTGCTCGGCGATGGCTTTACGCATCTGCTTGAAGGTCCAGCCCTCGATGACGGTCAGCGCTTCCTGGGCAAACTCGCCGCGCACCAGTTGCTGCAGCAGGCGCTGCGGCGTGTAGCCGGGCTTGATCTCGTAGCTGCCGGCCTTGATGCGGGCGCCTTCGCCCGACAGGCGCGCATACAGGGCAAACAGGTCGGGGTTGACCGGCACGCCGGCCGCGGCAATCTGCTGGGCGGCGCCGTTCACACCGGCGCCCGGCGTGATGGTAAAGGCGATGACCTGCCCGCTGGGGTCCACGATGGGCTGCTTGGACCAATAGACGCCGGCTCCCGCCACCAGGGCGGCCAGCACCAGCAATGTCACAAATAACTTCTTCATACCAGAGGCGAAATCCTTGTTGCTCCGACGCGTTTTTTCGGAGATCACTATAATCGAGGCATCAATGATAATCGCTGGCACGACAGTTGCCTAATTTGCCGGACAGACCGACCTGGCAAGATGTAATCCGTAAAAGATTTCCTATGACCGAAATGACTTCATCGCCCTCTGCCTGGCGCGACTTCCTGGCGCAACAAGGCGCCCAGTTCGAGGCCGACAGTGCCGAACCTGTGGATCATGCCGACGTGATCGGCTTCGCCCCCACGGCTGCGGCGCCGCAAAGCCTGGAAAGCTTCATGGCGCCGCTGACCTCGCTGGGGCTCATCGCCGTCACTGGCGAGGACGCCGCCAGCTTCCTGCACGGCCAACTCACCAATGATGTGCAGCATCTGGACACCGGCTCGGCGCGCCTGGCCGGTTATTGCTCGCCCAAGGGGCGCTTGCTGGCCACCTTCCTGATGTGGCGCGACGATCAGGCCAGCTGGCTGCAGCTGCCGCGCAGCCTGCAGCCGGCGATCCAGAAGCGTCTGCAGATGTTCGTCATGCGCGCCAAGGCCAAACTGGCTGACGCCAGCACCGAGCGCGGCGTGCTGGGCCTGGCGGGCCCGGCCACCGCCAATGCACTGGCCGAGTGGTTCCCGGTATTGCCGGCGGCCCCCTATGACAAGATCGACAACAGCCACGGCACCCTGATCCGCCTGGCCGACGCCGCCGGCAGCCCGCGCTACCAGTGGATCGCCGCCATCGACACCCTCACCGCCGCCTGGCCCAGGCTGGCCCAGCATCTCACGCCGACGGCCAGCCTGGCCTGGCGTCTGTCGGAAATCCGCGCGGGTGTGCCGGGCATCGTCGCCGCCACCCAGGAGCAGTTCGTGCCGCAGATGATCAATTTCGAATTGATCGGCGGCGTCAATTTCAAGAAGGGCTGCTACCCCGGCCAGGAAATCGTGGCGCGCAGCCAGTATCTGGGCAAGCTCAAGCGTCGCACCATGCTGGCCACCATCGACAGCGCCGCCGCCCGTGCCGGCCAGGAAGTCTTCGCCGCCGCCGATCCCGGCCAGCCCTGCGGCATGGTGGTCAATGCCGAAGCGCTCGATGACGGCCACGCCCTGGCCCTGGTGGAAATGAAGCTGGCAGCCGCCGAGGACGCCGTCCACCTGGGCGCGGCCGATGGCCCTGCGCTGCACTTCCATGCCCTGCCCTATGAGCTGGCCGATCCGCAATAAGCGGCGCGCCCTCTAGCAACCACCGCAGCCACCCGCAGCCATAGGGACGCATCCATGGATCTCTACATTTATTACCGGGTCGGGACCGCACAGGCGATCAGCCTGTTCGGCAAGATCAAGGGGGTGCAGGCGATGCTGCAGGCGCGCCTGGGCATCGCCGGCGCGCTCAAGCGTCGCCCCGGCGAACAGGACGGCCTGCAGACCTGGATGGAAATCTACCCCGACATTCCGCCCGCGCAAGCCGATGCGTTCAGCCGGACCCTGGCGCAGGCCCTGGCGGACTGCGGCGCCGCCGACCTCATCAGCGGCGAGCGCCACGTCGAACAGTTCGAGGATGTAGCGCCATGTGCCTGATCATCTTCGCCTGGAAAGTCATCCCCGGCATGCCCCTGATCATGGCGGCCAACCGGGACGAGTTCTATGCCCGCCCGGCCGTCGATGCCGGCTGGTGGAAAGACCATCCGCACATCTACGCCGGACGCGACCTGCAAGGTGGCGGCACCTGGCTGGGCGTGACGCGGGACGGGCGCTTTGCGGCGCTGACCAATGTGCGTGCGCCCTCGGAACGCCGAACGGACGCGCCCACCCGTGGCCAGCTGGTCGCCGACTACCTGGCCGGCAACCTCGATCCCCAGGCCTATCTGCGCCAGATCGAAGCGCAGGCGCAGCAGTACAACGGCTTCAACCTGTTGCTGGGCAATCGCGACACCATGCTGTGGTATTCCAACCGCGGCCAGCAGGACCCGCGCAATGGCCAGCCGCTGGACTATGGCGTCTATGGCGTCTCCAACGCCTTGCTGGACACGCCCTGGCCCAAGCTCACCCGCGCCAAGGCGCAGTTCGCCAGCCTGCTGTGCCAGGGAGCGCCGGAAGAAACCTTCTTCGAGATGTTGACCGACGCCACCCGCGCCAACGACTGCCGCCTGCCCGACACCGGGATCGGGCTGGAAAAGGAAAGGATGCTCTCCCCCATCTTCATCCGCTCGCCCGACTATGGCACCCGCTGCTCGTCGGTCGTGCGCGTGCCCATCGTGGGCGAGCCGGTGCTGACCGAGCATGTGGTGGATCCTATGGCGATGCAATATTCTGCCGAGCCGGCCACCGACAAGGCCTGCCGGATACCCTGCAAGCCCAGGCTGCAGGAAGCTTCACCCGAGGCCGGGCAGGAAGGCTGAGAGCCCCGCCGCGCCTGATCTGGGCGGTTCAGTTGTTTCCAGCGTGAAATAACCAAACCGTATATCTGATATTTGGAAGATAAATTGGCCTGATTTGATGCGGAGCAGTAAAGTAACACCTGTCTCCTCCAATTTCCTCCTAAAGAATTGGATTCAAGCCCACACCGCAAGGTTGTGGGCTTTTTTTTCGCCCTTCCTATCCCTACGGCGCCGGCTGAGGGGTCTGCCCCTCTCAACCCTTGCCAGGCTCGCTCTCAGCGCAACTTCCGGCGCCTCAACCACGCCAGCAAGCGCTGCGGCTCATCGGTCTGGATGATGCTCACACCTTGCGCAATGAGCTGGCCCCACACCTGTTCCGGATCATCCACGGCCACCGTATCGAGGTACGGCCCGGCCAGGTCCATGGGGCGGCCGCTGTCGATGTCCAGCGCCATGGTATTGACCAGCATCCGCACCGGCCTGCCCGCCAGCGCCCGACCAGCCGCATCGACCACGCTCGGATCGCGGAAGATCAGTTGCAGCACCGTCGGCTCCTGCCGCGCCATGACCTGCAGCTGCGCGCTGCGCGATGACGCCCCCGTCTTTTCGTCGAAATACAACGTCTGCACCGCAATGCCCAGGGACCGCGCCCAGGCCACCTGCTGCGGGTCGACCCCAGGATTGATATTGAGCAGCACGTCGCGCGCGGTATCGGTCTCCAGGATGGCCGCGACCATCGCACCGATATCGGCATCCTTTACATCCAGATTGAGCACGATGCGGCCGCGCGCCACGGCCAGCGCCTGCTGCAGCGTCGGCACCCGGCGCGACGTCAGCGTCGCCCCCTGGCGGCCGCCGCGCGTGTACAGCCGCAGGTCCTGGATCTGCGCCAGCGTGAGCTCGGTCACCGCGCCGCGGCCGTTGGTGGTGCGGTCCACGGTCTGGTCATGCATCAGCACCAGCGCACCGTCTTGCGTGGTGCGCACGTCGATCTCGCCGATGTCGATGCCTTCGGCGATGCAGCGCCGGATGCCGTCCAGCGAATTTTCCGAGGTCTCGGTCCAGCAGCTACGGTGCGAAGACACCAGCACGGGGCCGGTGGGCGTGGTCAGCGCCGATTGGCGCCAGGTGAGGGAATCGGCGTGAGCTGGGTCCATGAGCAGGCAAAAGTTACAAGTGGCGAGAAGGGAGAGAATGGCGAAAAAGCGGCCAAGAGAAGGCATGAGATCGTCCTGGTAGATGAAGGAGGAAAGACACGGGCTGCACTCCCGCAGCCCGCGCAGCAAGGTCTAGCTGACAAAGAAGGAGGGACGCCCCGTTTCCACATGGCCCGCCAGCCGGCGCGCAAAAGCGGGCCGGTCTTCGGCCTGGACCAGCAGGTCGTACCAGTGGTGACTGCTGGCCAACGGCCAGCGTTCTGTGGCCGACTGCCCCGGTGCGAGCGTCACGGTGCGCGTGGCCTGGCCATGCGCCTGATCGCGCAGCACCAGGTGCAGCGCCTGCCGGCCCGGATTGAGCAAGGCCAGCACCAGTTCGCCGCGTTCGCCGTCATGGCGCGCCTGCACCACCGGCTCCACGCCACCCCCACGCTCCAGGCTGCCGCGCAGCTCGCGCAGGAAACCATTGGGGCCATACACCTTGAGGTCATAGCCGCCGACAGGCCCCACGCCGCGCCATTGCGCCGTGAGCGACTTGCCGGGTTGCACCGTGAAGGTCTGGTAACGCTCGCTCTCTTGCCGCGCATAGACCTGATAGACCACGCCAGCCTTGCCGGGATTGAGGAAATCGAGTTGCAGCGCGTCCTGATCCGGCACGACCCGGTCATCCACCGCCAGCACGTAGGGCAAGGCCCGCGCCGGCCGCATGCCGCGCTCCTGCTGCGGCATCGCCGGGCTGGACGGGGCGACTGGCGCCGGCAAACGGGCCTGCGCATCCGACAGGGCGCGGTAGGCCGAGGTGTCCGGCAACACCGGGCTGGCTGCATCGCGGCGGCTGAAGTCGAAGGCCGAGGTGAGGTCGCCGCACACCGCGCGCCGCCAAGGGCTGATGTTGGGTTCATGGACGTCGAAGACCTGCTCCAGGAAACGGATCACCGAGGTATGGTCGAACACCTCCGAACAGACATAGCCGCCCTTGGACCAGGGCGAGATCACCATCATCGGCACCCGCGCGCCCAGCCCGGCAGGCAGGTCATCGGCCGGATTGACGTAGTCGCCCTTGCGGTGGAATTCGGCGCTGGTCTCCACCGTCGACAAGCCCTGCCCGGCGTGCAGCGGCGGGGTGGGCGGCACGACGTGGTCGAAGAAACCATCGTTCTCGTCGTAGTTCACCAGCAGCACCGTGCTGCTCCAGAGCGCCGGATTGGCGGTGAGGATGTCGAGCACCTGGCTGATGTAGTGCGCGCCATAGCCCGGCGTGCGGTCGGGATGCTCGCAACTGAGCTTGGGCGGCATCAGCCAGGACACCTGCGGCAGCTTGCCACTGTTGACGTCGCGCGCCAGGTCGGCCAGCGTGAACTTGCTGCAGGCTTTCTGCCACAGGGGCGAATCGGGGGCCGCGTTCTGATACTGGGCGAAGAAATACTGCAGCACATTGAAGTCGCTGGGGTAGTCGCCGTGGTCCTTGTGCAGTTCCTCGGTCCCCTGGTAGACCTTCCACGAGACGCCATGCTGCTCCAGCCGCTCCGGATAGGTGGTCCAGCCGAAGCTGTCGGCGCCGCTGCGGCGTTCGCCCGGCACGCCCGAACAGCTGCCGGTGCGCGGCTGGAAGGTCATCGGGCCGCCTGCCCTGCCCTGCAAATCGATGCCGCCGCTCATCAGGTGGAAGCGGTTCGGATTGGTCGATCCCAGCACCGAGCAATGGTAGGCGTCGCAGAGGGTGAAGGCGTCGGCCAGGGCGTAATGGAAAGGCAAGTCCTCGCGGGTGAAGTAGGCCATGGTCACCGTATCCTTCTTGGCTTCGATCCACTTGTCATAGTCGCCCCGGTTCCAGGCGGCGTGCTGGTCCTTCCAGGCGTGCGGCAGGTTACCGCCGGCGCGGCCGGCGCTGGTGGTGGCCATCTCCATGCGGTACGGGAGCACCAGCCGCCCCTGCCCATCGCGCTGGTGAAACACCGGGCTGCCGTCGGGCAAGGGCCGCGGGATGGGATCGGCAAAGCCGCGCACGCCCCTCAGGCAGCCGAAATAGTGATCGAAGGAGCGGTTTTCCTGCATCAGGATGACCACATGCTTCACGTCCTTGATCGTGCCCGTGGGCGACGCGGGCGCTACTGCCAGCGCCTTGCGGATGCTGGCCGGCAAGGCCGTCAGCGCCAGCGCCGCGCTGCCCGTGCGGGCGGCGCTTTTGAGGAAATGGCGGCGGTCCTGGGATTTTCTTTTCATCGGCGAATCTCGCAATCCTGGTTGGCTCAATCTCAGTTCAGGCTGAAGCGCAGTTCGACCTCGCCCAGCACCGGCTCATCGGTGCGCGAGAACTTCCATTGCATCAGCGCCTTGGTCGCGGCCTGGTCGAACAGCTTGGCTGGCTGGGCGCGCACGATCTGTACGGCGCTGACCGAACCATCCTTCTCGATGCTCACGTGCGCCACCACCACGCCCTCGGTATTGCTGGCCAGCGCCTTGGGTGGATACTCCGGCTCGACCCGCCGCAGCGGTACAAGACCGCGCCGGACCTCGCCGGGCTGGGCCTTGGGGGCAGGCGCGGCAGCCACCGGCGGCGCGCTGGCGGCGGGAGCAGGCGGCGACGGCGGGCTCCGCACCACCGGCGCAGGGGCATCCTGGGCAGGGACGTTCGGGGCCGCCGTTACCGGCGTCGGCTTGGGTGTGGGCGAGGGTTTGGGCGGCGTGGGCTTCGGCGGCGGCTTGGGTGTCGGCGGCGTGGACGCTGGCGGCGCCGGCAAGGGCGGCGCCTCGGCGATGGTGACCAGCTTCATCACCTTGACCGGTTCCGGCGCCGGTGCAGGCGGCTGCGCCTTCGGCCAGGCCAGCAGCGCGATGGCGCACTCCACCGCCAGCGCCAGGCCGATGGCCAGCGGCCAGCGCAGTGCGCTACCCGCAGGAACGGCGGGCGGCGGCTCCGACCGGAAAGAAGACGATGGGCCAGACAGCGGCAAGGTCAGGGAATGACGCATATCGACCTCAATGCTTGGCGGCGATGCCGATGTCTTCGATGCCAGCAGCGCGCGCCACATCCATCACATGCAGCAGGTTTTCCAGCGACACCTCCTTGTCGCCGGCCACCAGCACTTCCAGCTTGGCCGTCTGGGCGCGCTCCTTCAACTGGGCTACCAGTGCATCATGCTCGAGCGGCTTGCCTTCGAAGAACATCGCACCGGTCTTGTCGACCACGATGGTGAGCGACTTGCTGGGCAGCGTGGCGGCGCTGGCCGCTTGCGGCACGTTGATCTTGAGCCCGCTGACGTCGATCATCTTGAGCATCGTCACCATGAAGAAGATCAGCAGGAACATCATGATGTCGATCATCGGGATGATCTCGATATGCGGCTCATCGGACTGCAGGTAGCGGGTGCGGCTCATGATGCGGCTCCTGCATAGGCCACGTCGGCGGTGCGCTTGGGCGCGGCCTTGCCCTGCCCGGCAGGATGCGCCTCGGCGTTGTGGCGCAGCACGATGGACTCTTCCAGCAGGCAGTGCTGCTTGATGAAGACCAGCTTGATCAGGTCCAGCTCCAGCAGGGCCAGGCGCACCCGCTTGGAGAAATAGCTGTTGGCCGCCACCCCGGCGATGGCCACCAGCAGGCCGCAACCCGTAGCCAGCAGGGAATGGCCGATGCCGTTGGTCACCGCTCCGCTGCTGCTGCCGGCGGTGCCCAGGACGTTGAAGGATTCGGTGATGCCGATGATGGTGCCCAACAGACCAATCAGCGGCCCCAGCGTGATGGCTGCGCCCAGCAGCCACAAGGCCCGGTCCAGTTCCGGCATGGTGCGCACGATGGCCTCGTCGATGTAGCGGTCCATGGCTTCGCCCGAGGCCAGTGCGCGCGACTCGACCGCCGCATGCAGGGTCGGCCCGAACACGGTTGCGCGGTAGCGCTGGGCGATGTCCTGCAGGGCGGCATCATTGCGATGATCAGCGCGCATGAGCGCCTGGTCGATCTGCTTGCCCGACGGCAGGCAGCGGGCAAAGAAGATGAAGCGCTCGACCGAGACGGCCAGCACCACCAGCAATAGCAGGGCCAGGATGGGAATGATGCCCATCGATTGGCGGCTCAGTTCCAGCAGTTGTTCAAGATTGGACATGGCAGTTCCTTACAGGGGAGGTACGAAGGGTGAGTCAAACAAAACAGGGGCGCATAAGGCGTCACAGGTCATAGGTCACAGGTCCTTGGGGCTGTAGTTCAGCCCCACCCAGATCATCCGGCCCATGGAGAAGGTGTCCTTGAGCAGGTCCTTGTTGGGACCGGTGACGCTGGTCACGGGCGAATTGGTCAGGTTGGCCACCTCGGCAAAGGCGCGCCATCCCTGGCCCAGGTCATAGCGCGCCTGCAGGTCGATCTGCTTGCGCGCCTGCCAGTAGACGTCGCGGCTGGCCAGGCTGGAATCGACCAGGCGCAGGCTGCGGCCGGTCCAGTTGTAGGCGGCCGAGACATCCAGCTTCTGGTAGTTGTAGAAGACGGTCAGGTTGCGGATCTGGTCCGGCTGGTTGACCAGGTTCTGGATGGTGCGGGTGCCGCCGTTACTGGCAGCGGCGTTCAGGCGTCCATCGAAGAAGCTCAGGTTGGCGCTGAAGCCCAGGCCTTGCAGGGCCGGGCTGATCCAGCCCAGCGAACCCTGCACGTAGCTCAGTTCCACCCCGTTGATGCGGGAGCTGGAGGCGTTGACCGGCTGGCTGATCGAGGCCGCGCGCGTGGCGCCGTTGTAGAACAGGCTGCCCTGGCTGGAGAGGGTATAGATCTCGTTCTTGATCTTCTTGTTGAACAGCGCGACCGACAGCAGGCTGGAACGCGGCAGGTACCACTCGGCAGAGGCGTCGAGGTTGGTCGATTCACGCGGCTTGATGTCCGGGTTGCCCTGGGTCACGGTGACCGAACCATCGGTGTTCTGGTTGATCGTGGTGTTGGGTGCATAGGCGTCGAAGTTGGGACGGCCAATGGTCTTGCTGGCGGCCAGCTTGAGCTTGACGTCGTCGGTGGCGCTGAAGATCAGAGAGGCCGCCGGCAACAGATACCTGTAGCTGGAATCCTTGGTCTGCGAGGCCCAGGTGGTGGCGCCATTGCTGACATTGCGCACATTGCCGGTGGTGGAGTGGTTGGTATTGTCCTGGCGCAGACCGAACAGCCCGCTCCATTGATCCGTGCGGTAGGACGCCATCGCGTAGAGCGCGGCGGTCTGTTCGCTATGCGAATAATTGCTTTGCAGGCTGTTGACGCTGTTGCCACTGCTGGCGGCGATCTGGCCCTGGTTGGCCGCGAACTGCTGCCAGGCCTGGCCGCCGTTGACCAGGATGAAGGGCAGGCCGCCGCTGTAGGGCATGATGGTGCTGGAGACCGACCCGTTGCCGGCCAGCGTCAGGCCGCCGGACGTCGGGTAATACTGGTTGTTGACGTAGTCATAGCTATGCTCAAGACGCCGGTAATCCACACCCACGCCCGCGCCCAGGCCGCGTGCATCCTGGTCCATGTTCCAGCGGTAATCCAGCTTCACGTCACCGACCTGGTCATCGATCTTGACCATTTCCTTGCGCCAGTAATAGGCCTGCCAGTTGTTCAGGTTGGTGAAGTTGGACGGATTGTTCAGCGCCACCGAAGGCTCGAAACCGGAAGTGTTGTAGCTCATGCCCAGCGCATTGGTGCCGCTGAGCACAGGCGCGGAACCGGCGCCGGGATAGGCAAAGTTGGCGAAGATGTACTTGGCCAGTTCGCGCGGCTCGCGATGCTTGGCTTGCGAGAAGGACGAGCGCAGAGACAGCACCTGGCTGTCGTCCAGCTTCCAGTCCAGTCCGCCCTGCAGCACCGAGGTGGTGCGCTTGATGGTCGAGGCGGCATAGCCGGCCTCGGCCTCGCCAAGCGCGAACTGTCCGCTGGTGGGCGTCTGGTTCTGGACCGGGTTGTTGCCGGTGCTGCGGCTGTCGTCGATGAAGGTCTCGTTGCGCAGGATGTGGGTGGAATCGCTGTTGTAGCCAAAGCCCACGAAACCGTTCAGATCCGGCGTGAAGCGCCCTTCCAGCTTGGCGTTGAAGCCGCTGGTCTCGCTGTTCTTCAGATGTTGCCAGTACTTGAACTGCTGCGGCACCGGGAAGCCATTGCCGGTATTGGGGCCGCCCGAAGAGGCCGGATTGGCGATGCTGCCGTTGGCGTTGTAGTAGTTGTAGAAGATGTTGTCGGTGGTCATGTGACCGATGGAGACCGTGTTTTCCTTCTCGAAGTTGGCCGAGATGACATAGCCGAAGCGCTGGTCCGGACCAAAGGTATTGCTGAAGGTCACATCCGATTTCTTGGCCAGCCCTTCCGCGCCCGAGGCCACCTTGCCGGTGCCGGCGGCATGGCCGACTGCACCGGTGGCGCTGAAGGTGGGCTTGCCGCCATTGTCGAAGGCGCTGCGGCTGACGATATTGACCGAGCCGCCCACGGCATTGGGGTCCATGTCGGGCGTCCAGGTCTTGAATACCTGGACTTCCTTGACCATCGAGGCCGGCAGCATGTTGGTGCGGGCGCTACGGGTGGTCTGGTCGACCGACGCCATGGGCGCGCCGTTGATGGTGACGTTGTTGTAGCTGCCATCCAGGCCGCGGATGGCGATGAACTGGGCCTTGTCACGTCCGTTCACGTTGTCCGGATTGAAGGTGACCGATACCCCAGCCACGCGCCGAACCACATCGGTCACCGTGGAATCGGGCAGGCGCTCCACCTGTTCCCGGGTCACGCTGTCCATGACACGGTCTTCCACCTGCTTGCCCGCCACCGCCGCACTGGTCTGGCTGCGCTTGCGCGTGACCACCACGCTGTCGAGGCGCTTGACGCTGCCCTCCTGCGTCGCACTGCCCGGCGTGGCCTCCCCCACCGGCGTCTCATCGGCGGCCTGCGCCAGCAGCGGCAGCACCGACAGGATCGCCAGGCTCATCAATGTCAGTGACAAACGTCGGTAATGCTGACTCCCACTACGGTAAGACATGGTATTTCCCCTGAAAACGAATCGTGGCAAGAAGGCAGGCGCAGCCGGACCGGCTATGGCGACCGGGTGCGAGGCCGGTTATCATGAATAGAACGTTCTAATTCCAGAAAGAAAAAAATGGCAGTCTTTACAAGAAGTCTCTGCCATTATTCTTTTTATGCAACTTTTCCTGCGTTGCTTTACATTAGAACGTTCTAATAGACTCGTATTTTCTCCAAGTTTTATGACCCCGTGATTACATCCAGCACCCCTGTCGCAAAAACATATTTGGCCGCGATCCGGTCCGGTGGCGCATAGCCTCATATATGATTGCGCAGCCCGGCCTGCTCTCCTGGCCGGGGCATTTCGACGCCGACCTGCCATGACCCCGACCCTGCCCCACCTGCACCGATCACTCTTGACCTCGTCTTCACTGCTTCGTCTGTCCCCGCCATGAGCCGCCTCACCATCAAGGACGTCGCCAAGGCCGCCGGCGTCAGTTTCCAGACGGTCTCGCTGGTGCTGAACCATCCCGAGAAAGTCGCGCCCCGAACCCGCGAGCTGGTGCAGGCGGCCATTGACGCGCTCAACTTCATTCCCAACGTCGCCGCCCGTTCGCTGCGCAATATCTCCACGCGCACCCTGGCCTGCGTGATGTTCAATGGCTCTTCCTATGACGAGCGCTCCGAACGCACCCAGGACACCCACTATCACAACGTCGTGCAGACCCTCACCCGCGCCGCCGACCGCGCCGGCTATACGCTCTTGCAGCGCAACCTGATGCGCGAAGACGAGGCCTCGCTGGTCTATGTGCGCGACCTGTTCCTGGCCGGGCGCATCGACGGCATGATCGCCATGGTCAATCGGGCCGGCAATCCGGTGGTGAGCGAACTGCATCGGCTGGGCTATCCCTGCGTGGTCTATGGCATGGCCGATCCGGCCTGTCATCACGTCGTGCAGTCGGACCGCCAGGCTGGACTGGCGGTGGTGGAGCACCTCTATCGCAGCGGCTGCCGCCGCATCGCCCTGGTCACCGGGCCGCAAAAGGATCACCAGCCCGGCAAGTCGCGTGAGCAAGGCGTCCCCACCTCCAGCGAGGCGCGCTATTTCGGCTACCTGGATGGGCTGGAAAAATGCGGCCTGACGCCGCGTCCGGAATGGGTGGTCACCGGCGACTGGTCGCTGGAGAGCGGCTACCGCGCCGCCGCCCAGCTGTGCCATCAGGCCGAGCGACCGGACGCCATCTTCCTGGGCAACGACCGCATGGCCCTGGGCGCGCTCAAGGCGCTCTACGACCTGGGCGTGAAGGTGCCGCATGAGATCAGCGTGGTCGGTTTCGACAACATGCGCTATGACGACTTCAGCATTCCCTCGCTCACCAGCGTGGACGCGCCCATGCTGGAGATGTGCGAGTTCGCCGTGAAGCTGCTGCTCGAACGCATCGAGCAGCGCCAGGAACAGCGCAGCCAGTCCGCCGATCCGGCCGCCGCCCAGGCGGCGCTGGTGCAGAAGATGTTTTCCACGCATCTGGTGATCCGCGACAGCACGCGCCCGGTCATGTGAAGAATCATCGCCATCAAGGCCGCCAGCGCGGCCGCTCCACACCAGCGGGCTTGATCAGCCTGATACTCGGGCTGCTCCTGCTGCTGGCCATCCCGCGCGCGCCAGCAGCCAGCTTCGAGTTCTGGAGCAGCCACGCCGGCGCCATGGCGCAGGCCGTCAGGCAGTTATGCGCGGGCTTCAATGCGGCCCAGCAGCAACATCAGGTGCGATGCGTCGTCCCCGGCACCTACGAGCAGACCATGCAGAAGACCATCGCCACCTATCGCGCCGCGCAACAGCCGGCGCTGGTGGAGATCTACGATGTCGGCACGCTGGACATGATGCTGAGCGGCGCCATCGTGCCGGTGCACCAGCTGATGGCCGACCACGGCTATCGCGTGGACTGGCAGGATTACCTGCCCGCCATCCGCGGCTATTACACCGATGCCCAGGGGCAGTTCGATTCCCTGCCCTTCAATGTGTCCACCGCCGTGCTCTATCTCAATACCGACCAACTGCGCCAGGCCGGTATCAGCACCCTGCCCTCCACCTGGCGCGAGCTGGAGCAGACCGCGCGGCAATTGCGCGCCGCCGGCCAGACCTGCCCGCTGGTGAGCGACTTCAATCCCTGGATCCTGCTGGAACAGGTCAGCACCATCGAAGGCGCACCCATTGCCGACCACGACAACGGCCACCAGGGCCTGGCCGCGCACTACCTGTTCGACCAGGGATTGCACCTGCGCTTCATGCAGCAGCTCCAGCGCTGGCACCAGCAGCACCTGCTGGTGGAAGCCGCCGCCACGCGCACCGGGCGCCATACGCTGGCCTTCACCACTGGCGAATGCGCCATGCTGTTCGATTCCACCAGCGCCTGGCACGCCATCGCCCGCAGCGGCTTGCCACACGTGGCGGTTCGCCCCCTGCCTATCCATGCCGACGGCCAGCGCCACAACAGCGTGCCGGGTGGCGCCTCGCTGTGGGTGATGAAGGGATTCGACCGCCAGGTCTATGCCGCCGTGGCCGCCTTCATCGCCTATCTGCAGCAGCCGCAGAACCAGCGCCTGCTGGCCCGGCAGACTGGCTACCTGCCCGTCACGCGCCAGGTGGCAGCGCAGATCATGGACGATCCCGACCACTATCCAGCCGCGGTCGTGGCCGGCATCCATTCCCTGGACGCCGCCAGCCAGCCCGGCGTCGGGCCGCGCCTGGGCTTCTTTCCGCAACTGCGCCTGGCCTGGACCGAGCAGGTGCAGATGGCGCTATCCGGCCAGCAGGACATGGCCCAGGCCCTGTCCAAAGCGCGCCAGCGCGGCGACGCATTGCTGCAGCGGTTTCGCCTGACCTATGCGGGGCCCGATCCGGCTCCATCACCCTGACAAGCCAGAACATGGACGCCCGCCCTGCCTTCCCCACCCGCTGGTTTCCGCTGCTGCTGGCCACGCCGCAGATGCTGATCGTGTTCCTGTTCTTCCTGTGGCCGGCGGTCAAGGCCATCGCCTGGTCCTTCTATCTGGTGCGCCCGTTCGGCAATGGGTCGCGCTTCGTCGGGCTGGACAATTACCTGCGCATCCTCACCGATGACAGTTTCTACGCCTCCCTGCGCGCCACCCTGGTCTTCACCGCCGGCAGCACCTTGCTGGCCGTGACCATCGCCCTGGCGCTGGCCGCCTGCCTGGAACTGGACGTGCGCGCCAAGCGCCTGCTGCGCAGCATCTTCATCTGGCCCTATGCGGTGGCCGGGGTGGTGGTGGGGATCGTGCTGAAGGTGCTGATCAATCCGGTCACGGGCCTCTTGGCCTTTCTCAACCAGCTCTGGCCGGGCGTCTGGGCGCCGCATCTGATCGGCGCGCAGGCCATGCTGGCGCTCATTGCCGCCTTTGCGTGGACGCAAGTACCCTTGAATTTCATCCTGTTCTCGGCGGCCTTGCAGCGCATCCCCGCCGATCTGATGGGCGCAGCCGCCATCGACGGCGCCGGTCCATGGCGACGCTTTATCGACATCCAGTTGCCGATGATCGCACCGGCCCTGCTGCTGGCCGGCGTCATCAATGTGATCGAAGCCTTTACCCACGGCTTTGGCCTGGTCGACGCCCTCACCCAGGGCGGCCCTGGCCGCAGCACGGCCATCCTGGCCTATCAGATCTATTCGGATGGATTCATCGGGCTGGACCTGTCGGGCTCCTCGGCGCTGTCGGTCGTACTGATGCTGTTCATCGTTGCGCTGACGCTGTTGCAGCTGCGCTTTTTCCGTCAGGGAGCAGGACGATGGTAGAACGTCACCCGCGCATGACCGCGCTGGCCTACTGCGTGCTGGGACTGGGTCTGCTGCTGGCCCTGGGGCCGCTGTACCTGATCCTGTGCTCGGCCAGCGTCACCAGCCAGGCGTGGATCAGCCAGGGCATGCCGCTCACGCCCGGTACCGCGCTGCTGGAGAACCTGCGCGAGGTGGCCCAGCGCATCGACCTGTGGCGCTATCTCTTCAATAGCCTCCTGGTGGCCAGCCTGGTCGTGAGCGGCAAGCTGCTGCTGTCTTCCGTGACGGCCTTTGCGGTGTCGTATTTCCGGCCACGCTGCCGGGGACTGATCCTGGTCCTGTTGTTCAGCGCCCTGCTGCTGCCGCTGGAGGTCCGCATCGTGCCGACCTACGCCGCCGCCTCGGATCTGCTGGAACCACTGCGCAGCCTGCTGCAAGCGCTGGACCTGTCCGGCCAGCAGGCCGTGCCATCGATCAGCCTGGTCAACACCTATGCGGGCTTGTCACTGCCGCTGGTGGCCTCGGCCACCGGCACCTTCCTGTTCCTGCAGTTCTACCGCACCATCCCGCCCGAACTGGTGGAAGCCGCGCGCATCGATGGCGCCGGTCCGTGGCGCTTCTACGTCGACATCCTGCTGCCGCTGTCGAAGACCAATTTCGCGGCCCTGGGCGCCATCGTCTTCATCAGCACCTGGAAAGACTACATGTGGCCCCTGGTCATCACCAGCCACGAGCAGATGCGCACCATCACCCTGGCCATGGCCAGCTTCCTGCCGGTCGAATCCGGCCAGATGCCGCAATGGAACCTGCTGATGGCCGCCGCCCTGGCCGCCATCGCCGTTCCCGCCGTGTTCGTGGTGGCGGCGCAGCGCTGGTTCGTCAAGGGCATCGTCGGCACCGAAAAATAACAAGGGCCTGTCCGGCAAGGACAGGCCCTTCTTCACGTCAGCGCCAGCGAGGATCAGGCGCGCAGTGCCAGCGCTTCCAGCAGCATCTCGGCGACGCGCTCGGAAGACTGGGGATTCTGCCCGGTGATCAACTGGCCGTCACGAATGGCGAAGACCTGCCAGTTGTCGGTCCCTTCGAACACCCCGCCCAGCTCACGCAAGCGGCTCTCCAGCAGGAACGGCACCACGCTGGCCAGGCCGACTTCGCGCTCTTCGGCATCGGTGAAGGAATTGACCCGCAGCCCCTGCACCATGGGCTTGCCATCGGCGCGCACCGCCGAGACCAGTCCGGCTGCGCCATGGCAGACCGAGGCGACGAACTTGCCGCCCGCATAGGCTGCCTCGACGATGGCCTTCACATGGGCGTCGCCCGGCAAATCCCACATGGTGCCGTGGCCGCCAGGGAAGAACACCGCATCGAAACCCTCCACCGTCAGTTCGCCCAGCGGGCGGGTGTGGGCGATGACTTCCTGCAGTTGGGCATCGGCCAGCATGCGCTCGACGATGGCGTCGTTTTCGCCACGCGGCTTGACGCTGCCCGGATCGATCGGCGCCCGGCCGCCTGCGGTAGAGGCTACCACCACCTCGGCGCCGGCATCGACCAGGGCGTAATAGGGGGCGGCCAGTTCCTCGGCCCACAGGCCCGTGGGTTTGTCGGTGTCCCCCATGCGGCTGCTGGAGGTGACGATCATCAGGATCTTGGCTTGGCTCATGTTGTTTCCTTTCAGAAAGGGAGATCGGGAGGCCGAAAGACTTGCCGTGGCAAGACGTCGGCGGCATCAGTGACACTTTATTCACTTCGCTCAAGCAGATAAACTGCCTTCCCATCAATTCATTTATTACATCAGTGAACAAATGCGCAGTTTCGACCCCGTCCAGCTAGGCAGTATCGAATTGTTCTGCAAGGCCGCCGAACTGGGCAGCTTCACCGCCGCCGCCGAAGCGCTGGGCCTGACCCCGGCCTCGGTGAGCCGCTCCATCAGCCGGCTGGAATCCCGCCTGGGCGTGCGTCTGTTTGCTCGCACCACGCGGCAGATCCGCCTCACCCGCGAAGGCGAGCTGTACCGCGACCAATGCCAGCAGGCGCTGGAACAGATTGCCGACGCCGAGCGCATCCTCACCGGCCAGCAGAAGGTCCCCAGCGGGCTCTTGCGCATCAGCGTCGGAACGCCCTATGCCCATTACCGTTTGTTGCCCTTGCTGCCGCGCTTCCAGCAGGCCTATCCGCAGATCGAGGTGGAACTGAGCATTGCCAACCGGGTGGTGGATTTCGTCGAGGAAGGCTATGACCTGGCCATCCGGCTGGGCGTGCCGCCCGATTCCCGCCTGATCGCCCATACCCTGGAAGAGGCCACCCTGGGCCTTTTCGCCGCCCCCGCCTACCTGGCCCGGCGCGGCCAGCCGCGCAGTATTGCCGAGCTGGAACAGCATGATTGCATCCAGTTCATCCTGCCCAGCAGCGGTCGCGCCATGCCCTGGATCTTCAAGGACGCCCAGGGGCGCGACATGGATTTTCACTTCAAGAGCCGCCAGCGCATCCATGATGACGTGCTGGGCTGCGTGAACTGGGCCATCGCAGGCGGTGGCCTGTTCCAGATCTATCATTTCATCGCCGACGCCGCCGTGCGTCGGGGAGAGCTGGTCGAAGTGCTGCAGCAGGCCGGCTATCGCACCCGCCGCTTTTCCATCCTGTATCCGCACAACCGGCATCTGTCGGCGCGGGTGCGGGCGTTTGTAGAATTCCTGCGACAAGCCGTGGCCAGTCCTTAGCATCACCACCCCAAAACACATCGGCCCCATCACCGCGCCAGTTGGCGCAGGAATGGGGCCGATGAAGCAAGCGAGGCGGGAGTAGCTCCCTCCTCTGCTTATCTGCTTAGTGATGCATCTTGGCGTCAGTACGATCCAGGATGGATTCCGGCGCTTGCGCGTCTTCCACGGTCTCGTTGTTCAAGACCTTGGTCAGGCGCTCGCTGTCGAGCTCACCGCTCCACTTGGCCACCACCAGAGTCGCCACGCCGTTGCCGATGGTATTGGTCAGCGCGCGGGCTTCGGACATGAAGCGGTCGATACCCAGGATCAGCGCCAGGCCGGCCACCGGCACGTGACCCACCGCCGACAGCGTAGCCGCCAGCACGATGAAGCCCGAACCGGTGATGCCAGCTGCGCCCTTGGAAGTCAGCAGCAGCACGCCCAAGAGCGTCAGTTCCTGCACGAAGGTCATGGGGGTGTTGGTCGCCTGGGCGATGAAGACAGCCGCCATGGTCAGGTAGATCGCGGTGCCGTCCAGGTTGAAGGAGTAACCCGTCGGGATCACCAGACCGACCACGGTCTTCTTGGCGCCGGCGTTTTCCATCTTGGCCAGCATGCGCGGCAGCACCGATTCCGAGGACGAGGTGCCCAGCACGATCAGCAGTTCTTCCTTGATGTACTTGACGAACTTCCAGATCGAGAAGCCGTGCAGGCGGGTGATGATGCCCAGCACCACGAAGATGAACAGCAGGCAGGTCAGGTAGAAGGTGCCCATCAACTTGGCCAGCGAGAACAGCGAACCCACGCCGTACTTGCCGATGGTGAAGGACATCGCACCGAAGGCGCCGATCGGGGCCACCTTCATGATCGCGCCCACCACCGAGAACAGCACGTGCGAGATCTTCTCGATGAAGTCGAACACCAGCGTGCCACGGCCACCGAACTTGTGCAGGGCGAAGCCGAACAGCACCGCCACCAGCAGCACCTGCAGCACATCACCCTTGGCAAAGGCGTCCACCATGCTGGTGGGGATGATGCCGAGGACGAAGTCGGTCACAGAACCCATCTTGCCCGGCGCGGTGTAGGCGGCGATGCTCTTGGTATCCAGCGAAGCCGGATCGACGTTCATGCCCACGCCCGGTTGCAGGAAGTTCACCAGCAACAGGCCGATGATCAGCGCCACGGTGCTGACGACTTCGAAGTACAGCAGCGCCAGGCCGCCGGTCTTGCCGACCTTCTTCATGTCTTCCATGCCGGCGATGCCGATGACGACGGTACAGAAGATGACCGGCGCGATGATCATCTTGATCAGCTTGACGAAGCCATCGCCCAGCGGCTTCATGGCTTCACCCGTGGATGGGTAGAAATGGCCCAGCAAGATGCCGATCACGATGGCAACCAGGACCTGGAAATACAGCGATTTGTAGAGGGGCGGTTTTTGCGCCGTCATAGTCTTTCTCCTTAAACATCGATTATCAGCCGGCCCGCCTGGACCCGCCTCCTGCCATTAGCGGATCATCGTCCGTTCTGGCTTGTTATCTGTCCGGGAGAACTCCCCCTCCCCGGTTCGGGCGCAAGTATCGCGCAGTCATCCCCGTGCCGGTATTGTGGGAAACCACATAAGCTCAGGAAACAGGGCTGCAAGCAGTTCTTTTCTTCATTCTGCGCTGCAACAAAGTTCGTTATAGTGAATGCTGGGGTAGTTCCCGCCAACAACAAGGAAAACATCGTGCAAGGAAAACTGTCGGTCACCGCCCGCCTGGGGCTGCTGCTGGCGCTGCTGTGCGCCAGCGTCCTCCTGCTGGCCTGGCGCGACATGCTGGGCATGGCCTCCAGCAATGACAAGCTGAAATACGTCTATGAAGACCGCACGATGGCGCTCATCCACATTGCCCGGGTGCGCGATGCGCTCTACCAGAACCGCGACCTGATGGGGCGCGCCCTGATGATGGCCAACCTGCGCACCGATCCCAATGCCGACGACAGCGTCTCGGCGGCGCGCATCAAGCAGAACCTGGGGGGAATGGCGGCGCTGGACGCCAGTTTCCGGGAAGGATGGAAGGCCTACCGCGACACCCGCCTCAGTCCGGAAGAAACCACCCTGGCCGGGCGCTTCGAAGAGCGCTGGCAGACCTACCTGAGCGAACGCGACCAGATCATCACGCTCATCGCCAACGGCGAACCGCTGCAAGCCAATCGCCGCTGGACCGCGCTGACCACGCAACTGGCCGATCTGGCCGGCCTGCTGTCGAAGCTGGGCCGGCTGCAGGAAAGCCTCACCGGCAGCGCCTACGAAGAGGCCCGCAACGAATACCAGCGCCTGCGCACCCACAACCTGGAGATCGCCGGGCTGACGCTGGCGCTGGGCCTGGCGCTGGCGCTATGGATCATCGCCGGCGTGCGCCGCGAACTGGGTGGAGAGCCGGCCTATGCCGCCGATATCGTGCGCCAGATCGCCGATGGCAACCTGTGCGTGGAAGTCAATCTGCGCAGCAACGACCGCAGCAGCCTGCTCTACGCCATGCACACCATGCGCGCACGCCTGACCGAGATCATGCGCAATGTCACCCTCTCGACCCAAGCGCTGGGCGTGTCGTCACGCCAGCTCAACGCCACCGCCCATGCACTGGCGCAGGCCTCCAGCGAGCAGGCTGCGGCGGTGGAAGAAGTCCATGGTGCCATCGCCAGCATGAACCAGGCCATCCAGCAGACCGGAGAACATGCCCGTCGCACCAACCAGATCGCGGTCGCCGCCGCCAGCGACGCCGACAAGAGCGGCGCGGCCGTGCAGACCACGGTCGACGCCATGCGCGGCATTGCGCGCCAGGTCGGCGTGATCGACGACATTGCCTACCAGACCAATCTGCTGGCGCTCAATGCGGCCATCGAAGCGGCCCGCGCCGGCGAGCATGGACGCGGCTTTTCGGTGGTGGCGGCCGAGGTGCGCAAGCTGGCCGAACGCAGCCAGAGCAGCGCCCACGAGATCAGCGTGATCGCCCAGCAAAGTGTGGAGCTGGCCGAGCAGACCAGCCAGCGGCTGGTGGAAGGCACCCTACAGGGGATACGCCAGGCCTCCCAGCAGATCAACCAGATCACGCTGTCCTCGCGCATGCAGGAAGAAGGCGTGGCCGAAATCGGCGTGGCCGTCACGCAGTTGAACGACACCACCCAGCGCAATGCGGCCGCCTCCGAGGAGCTGGCCATCACCGCCGAGGCGATGGCGGAACGGGCGCGCGAGCTCAACGCCCAACTGGCCTACTTCCGCCTCGAGCAGAGCCAGCAAGGCCAGCCCGGCCAGCGTCCTGCAGCTGCTTAACCCGGCGCCAGCGAAGCGCGCATGGTGATGTGTTCGATGCCGGCCTCGAGGAAGATCTCGCCTTCCTGCACGAAACCGTGGGCGGCATAGAAAGGCGCTGCATGCGTCTGCGCATTGAGCACCACTTCGCGGTCGCCGCGCGCGCGGGCGGCCTGCATCAGCGCCTGCAGCACCGCCCCACCCACGCCCTTGCCGCGTCCGGCCTTGCGCACGGCCATGCGGCCGATATGGCCGTCGGGCAGCAGACGGCCGGTGGCCAGCGGCTGGCCTGCCTCGTCATAGGCCACGGCGTGGATGCAATGGGCATCCATCTCGTCGAGCTCGATCTCGGCCGGAACCTGCTGCTCGTCCACGAAGACGTCGAAACGGATAGGCTGGGCGTGGGCGCGCATGGCGTCCCAGCTGCCGGTGATGATGTTCATGCGGGTACCCTGCATTGAAATAAGAACGGAAAGAACTGGAAATCAGCAATCACGAGGTCTGGCAAGCCGGACACGGATTCAGTCATGCTCCAGCTTGCGCGAGATATCGAGGCGGCGAATCAGCTTGAAAGTGCCCATGGCCTTGGCCACCAGCCGCTCGCCCTGCCACAGTTCGGCCTGGCAGAAGCACATGGTGGTGGAACGGTGATAGGTATGGCCGCGCGCCACGATGGTGTCGCCAGCGCGACCCGCCGGCTGCAGGAAGCTGGTGCTCATCTCCACCGTGGCCGAGGACTTGGCGTCAGGCACGCCGGCACGCGCCGACAGACCCATGGCCACGTCCAGCAGCGTCATCGAGATGCCGCCCTGGGCCACCTGCCAGCTGTTCATGAACTCCGGCTTCAACAGCAGCGACATCACTGCGCGGTCGTCGCCGTATTCCAGCACCTCCACGCCCAGGGCCTGCAGATAGGGATTGCCCTGCGGGAAAACCTCGGTCAGCGCCAGACTCATCGTGCCGGCCTCAGACTTCGTAGTCCATGCACTGGCGCGCTTCGCGCACCGCGCCGATGAAAGGCTTGATGGCCACGTGGTCGGGATGTTCCTGGTAGGCGTCCAGCGCCGCGCGCGAGGCGAACTCGGAATAGAGCACCACGTCATAGGTCGCTTCCAGACCCGGCTGGGCCACCACGGCCTCGAACTTCAGGATGCCCGGCACCACGTTGGCGCAGCTGTCCAGCAGTGCCTTCATCTTGCGCAGGTTGGTGGCCTTGTCGGCGCCTTCCGCATGGTCCTTCAGCTTCCACATCACGATATGCTTGATCACGTTGGTTCTCCCTGATTCCTGGAAAATGGGCAAACCGACATGATAAGCCAAAGCGCCCGCCTCGGCCGCGCCCTGGCTCAGCTGCGCGCAGCGATCTTCATGAAGGAACCGACCAGCCGCCCCTCGCGACGCTCGGCCAGGCAATAGACATAGGTATGGGTGCTGACCGGATCGCCCTCGATGCGCACCATGCGAAAACGCTCATCGGGCACGAATTCGGCCTCCGACACCGCGCCCAGGCCCAGCCCCCGCGCCACCGCCTCGCGCAGCGCCTCGCGACTGCCGATCTCCATGACCACCTGCACTTTCACACCAGCCTGCTGCAAGGCCTTTTCCAGCGCCAGGCGGGTGGTGGAACCCTGCTCGCGCATGAGCATGGGCTGCTGGTCCAGCTCGGCCAGGGTGACCGAGTCGCGCTGGTAGAACGGATGGCTGCGGTGGGCGAACAGCACCACCGCATGGTCGGCGTAGGGCAAGGCGTGAAAGCGCGCATCATCGGTGAAGCTGGCCAGCACGGCCACGTCGGTCACGTAGTTTTCCAGGTCCGCCAGGGTCTGCGCCGAATTGCCCAGGCGGATCGACAGCTCCACCCGGGGATAGCGGGCGCGATAGGCATCGACCATCTCGATGACGTGGAAAGGGCCGACCGCGCCGATGCGCAGATGCCCCACATGCAAGGCCCCGGAATTGACCAGCAGGTTCAGGGCGTCCAGTTCCAGTTCGGCGATGTTCTGCGCGATCGGCAAGAGCCGTTGCGCAGTCTCCGACAAGTCCACCCGCCGGCCCCGGCGGAAGAACAGTTCGACATTGTGCTCGCGCTCCAGCGATTGCACCTGGGTGGTCAGGGTGGGCTGGCTCACGCCCAGGGCGCGCGCTGCCGCCGAAAAGCCGCGATGGCGCGCCACCGCCAGGAAGGCGCGCAGTTGCGAAGGGGTCATCTATAGATCCTGCCAATAGTTCCTACCGATTTTGGCGATTATATCGATAACAGGCCCGTCACAATGCCGCTTTAAGCTATTCACTGTCGATGGCGGCGTCAATGACGACGCCGCCACGCCTACCCCAGGAGAATCCCGTGAACACCGCCCTCGCCTCCCGCGCCTGCCCCGCCCTGCAAGCCGTCATCTTCGACTGGGCCGGTACGCTGGTCGATTTCGGCTCGCTGGCGCCGACCCAGATCTTCGTCGATGCCTTCGAGAGCTTCGATATCGAGATCAGCCTGGCCCAGGCGCGCGGCCCCATGGGGCTGTCGAAGTGGCAGCACATCCGCCTCTTGCTGGACGAGCCCGCCATTGCCGCACAATGGCAAGCACGCACCGGCAGGCCGCCCGCCGACAGCGATGTCGACGCCCTCTATGAGCGCTTCATGCCGATGCAGATCGCCAAGGTCGGCCAGTACTCCCAGCCCATCGACGGCGCCGCGCAGGTGCTGGCCTGGCTGCGCGGCCAAGGCCTGAAAATCGGTTCCTGCTCCGGCTATCCGCGCCAGGTGCTGGACGTGCTGCTGCCGCTGGCGGCCGCCGCCGGCATCCGCCCCGACCACGTAGTGGCCGGTGATGAACTGGCCGCGGGCGGCCGGCCCGGTCCCTACATGGCGCTGGCCAATGTGCTGGCCCTACGGATCGACGACGTGGCGGCCTGCATCAAGGTGGACGATACCGTGCCGGGGATAGAGGAAGGCTTGCGTGCAGGCATGTGGAGCGTGGGCGTGTCGCTGTGCGGCAATGAAGTCGGACTCACCCGCAGCGAACTGGACAGCCTGCCGCCAGCGACGGCCAGTGAACTGAACCGGCAGGCGCAGGACCGTCTGCGCCAGGCCGGCGCCCATTACGTCATCGACACCGTCGCCGGATTGCCCGAGGTGGTGGCGCATATCCGCGCGCGCCTGGCGCGCGGCGAGCGGCCCTGACGCCCTGCCCGCCCTGGCGGGGCTCAGTTACTTCGGCTGCGGGCGCTGCGCTTGGTCGTGGTAGCGCTGGACGGCTTGGCGGGCTTCAGCGACTTGGCTGATGTGACTGACTTGGCCGCCTTGCTCGGTTGCGCGGGAGCCGCCGCCTTACGCTGCGTCCTTGCCGGCGTCGGCGCAGGCTTGGCCTCGGTGCGCCGAGGCGAAGACGCGCGTGGCCGCTTGACGGGAGCCGCTTCCAGCTCGCCGGCCGGCACCGTGACCTCATCGCTGCCCGCACCGATGGCCGACGTCAGCTTGCGCGCCAGCGCAATCACCTTGTCCGGATTGACATCGAGCGTGCCGATGAGCAGCTCGATGATTTCCGAACGCGGATTGGCCAGTGTCGGCTCGATCATCATGACCGCCGCCGACAAGGCCAGCGCCCGCTCGCGGCTGGCCGCATCGGGCAGCATCTGTCCCAACGCATTGAGCGCCTCCACGGGCGCCACGGCGGTGATGCGCGCCTGTTCCTTGAGCAGTTGCACCCAGTTGGTCTGCGCCGAGACACTGGCGTGCATGTTCGGCAATTGCGCCAGTAGCCGCGCCAGGCGCAGGCTGCGCCGTTCGAACACACCAATCGAAATCATGCCGGCGATGACGATGCGGCAGACCGCCTCGGCAAAGCCGCCCTCGGCAATCTGGCCGATCACGGTCTCGCGATACCGCCCCAGTTCCTGCTGCGCCCAGCGCTGGGCCAGCTCGGCATCGGGCTCGCGCGGCGGCAGCCAGGCGCCCAGCCCATTCGGACCGAACATCTGGCGCGTCATGCGCACTGTGCGGGCGTCGCGCTGGTCGCGCCAGGCGTTGAGCTCATCGGTGATCTTCTGCGCCATGCGGGCTTCGTACTGCTTCAGCGGATGCTGCGGGTCCAGTTGCACCCGTTGCGCCCGTGCCTGCGCGGCCTGCTGACGGATGAAGGCGGCCGCCGGATGGGCGTCCGAGAACAGTTGCCGCTGCATGCGCAAAGGGTTCATGCGCATCAAGGCGTTGGCGCTCTCGCGGGTGGCCGTCATGCGCACCCAGGGGCGCACCCAGGTCTTGTAGAACTGCGCATTCATCTGCGACCACTGGCTGATGGTCGAGAAGATCGCCTCTTCCTCGCGTCCCTCCGGATTGAGCTTGCGCAGGTCTTCCATGGTGCGGTGTTCGTAGTGCACCGTATAGTCGCCCGGCTCCAGGACGTCCCAGCGCTGGGTGGGACGGCCATCCTTACGTTCCAGCTTCATCTCGTAGAGGCCGGGCGGCAGGCTTTCGATCACGTCCAGCGAGCTGACCAGCTGGTCATGTTCCTTCAGCGCCACCGAGCCGCCCACGAAGATGCCCAGGTGACCCACGCTCTCATGCAGCACGTAGATGATGGTGCGGCCCGCCGCCGCGATGGCGCGCTCGTCGCCCCAGGTATCGATGATCCAGTTCAGCGCCTGCGGCGGCGGAGTGATGTTGTCGCCCCAGGAGGCGAAGACCACGATGGGCGCGCTGATCTCGCGCAGGTTCACCGGCTTGCCCCGCACCTGCAGTTCGCCCCGCGCCAGCTTGTTGCCGACGAAGAGGTTTTCGGTGATGGCCTCGATCTCGGCCCCGGTCATGCGGAAGAAGCCGCCCCACCAGCGTTCGAACTCCAGGAAGCGCGCCGCCTCCTGGTCCACGCCGGCCCACAGGTTGTAGTACTTGTTCCAGAAGGTATTGGCTGGATTGAGCTTCTCGAAGTTCTCCACCAGATAGGCCCCATCGAAGCGGTCCGCGCCCAGGTCAGCGGCCAGCGACGCCAGCCAGGTGCCGCCCAGGTTCGCGCCGCTGTAGCGCATCGGGTTCAAGGTCGAGCTGCCGGCCCAGTAGGAGGCCGGCGCGCCTACCATCATCAGCGGCCCGAACAGCTCCGGCCGCACCGCGTCCAGCGTCATCATGGCCCAGCCAGCCTGGCAATTGCCGATCACCACCGGCTTGGCCGAGCATTGCGGATGGCGGCGGATCACCTCTTCCAGGAAGCGCGCCTCGGCATCCATCACCGTCACCAGCGTCTGCCCGTCCTCGGGCTCGGGACGGAAGGTGACGAAATACACCGTATGGCCGGCCTTCATGGCCATGCCCACTTCTGAATCGAACTTGAATCCGCCAATGCCCGGCCCATGTCCGGCGCGCGGATCGACCACCACCACCGGCCGCGCCTGCGGATTGACCGGCAGGCCGGCAGGCGGCTGTAGCCTCAGCAAGGCGTAGTTGCAGGCTTGCGGCAGGTCGTGGCCGTCCAGCACCACTTCATGGGCAAATTTCAGCAGCGGCGGGGTGCCCTGCTCCAGGTGCTCCAGGTAGTCGTTGCCACGGTCGAGCAGCGTATCGAGGAACAGGAAACTGCGCTGCAGGCAGTCCTGCAGATAGGCCGGCACGTCGCCCCAGGAGGCGCTGGCCGCCACCGGCTGGTCGTCGTCGGGGTGCGCATGCCCATCATTGGGCGCGGCCGATACCGGTTTCTTGCGGTTGATCATGACTGCACTCCGAAGCATTGGATAGCGTCATGATACGGACAAAGGCCAGGGCAAATCGACCGATCTCTGCCACAATGGAGCCGCAATTCGCGGTATTGCCTTTGAGAAGCGACACAAACATTGCACGGAGGAATTTTCATGGAGCTCAAGAGCCTGGTGGACCAGCCTGGCAAATTGCCGACCGTTCCCAAGGTGGTACAGCAATTGATGGCCAGTTTCAACGCCGAGGACATCTCTGCCCACGAGATCGCCCAGCAGATCGCCACCGACCCTGCCCTGAGCGCCAAGGTGCTGCGGCTGGCGAACTCGGCCTTCTTCCACGCCTCGCGCACCATCGGCACGGTCGATGACGCGCTGCGCATCCTGGGTTTCATCATGGTCCGCAACCTGGTGCTGGGCAATGGCATGGTGGCGGCCTTCAAGAACACCCGCGGCATGGACCTGCACCAGTTCTGGCGGCACACCCTCTACACCGCCGTGGCCGCGCGCTGGCTGGCCATGCACGCCGGCATGGTCGGTGAAGACAATGGCGACGCCGTCTTCACGGTGGGGATGATGCATGGCATCGGCCAGTTGCAATTGCACGCCGTGGCCGCCAATGCGGTAGCGCCCCTGGACCGGCACAGCAATGTGCTCGACAGCGACCGCGCCGAACGGGAGAAAGAGGCCTGGGGTTTCCACTACGCCGATGTCTCGGCCGAGCTGGCCGCGATCTGGCACTTCCCGGATGCGCTGGTGACGGCGCTGCGCTCGGTGCCCGATCCGCTGGGCGCAGGCCGGTTCGATCGCGCCGCCGCCTGGGTCCACCTGGGCGGCTGGGCGGCGCGGGTGGCGATCCTGTCGCAGGATGATGAAAACGCGCAGGCCACTTACCCGGCTGCGGTCGGCAAGAAGCTGGGCGTGGACCCGGCGTGGATGCCGCTGCTGGTCAAGCATGATCCCGACAAGGCCGAACGGGCCATGCCGTCCCTGGGCGAGCTCGCCGCCGGGCTGGACGCGATGCTGGAATAAGGGGGGCCGATGGAGAACATCATCAGCCTGCTGCTGGGCCTGCTACGGTATCTGGCCTTCAATACTCTCTTCTACCTGCTCGGCTGCGGGCTGCTCAAGCTCATCACGCTGGGCCGTTATCCGCGCTGGCTGCCGCTGGGCAGCGGCCACTGGCGCCAACAAGCACAGGACTACGAACTGGTGGCGCTGTTCGGATTGCTCGCCAGCGTGGCCCTGCTGGTGCTGGGCGCGCGGCTACTGGGCTGAGCCTGCGGCTCAGGTCGCGCAGATGCTGCAGCTGTGTCCCTTGCAGTTGTGCAGCACACTGCTGCGCCCTGCGCCCGCGTGCGTCCCTGGTCCGGTCGCGCCCTGCCCGGCCAGTTGCTCAGCGCCATTGCGCGGCTGCCAGCGGTACTTGACCTGCAAGCCGACGTGACCGCCCGTGGGCATGGGCGAAGCGGCGGTACGCTCTTGGCAGTAAGGGCAAACTGTCTCGCCATGCAGTGCCTGCAAGGAAATCAGGCGTTCGAAGATGCCTTCGCAATGGCTGCAACGGATATCGTACAAGGGCATGGCGCTTCCTCCAGCAATTCAGCATCACATCAAAAAACCCGGCCAGGCCTGCGCCCGGCCGGGAACACACACGTCACTGCGAACAGCGAACAGCGAAAAGCGCTAGCCCTTGCGGCCCCAATATGACTTGTCGTTCAACATGCCCTTGGGCGTGATGTCCTGATCGAAGATCGAGGTCGGCAAGGCCACCGTGCAGGCGCAGTTGGGGATATCGACGATGCCGCCGATGCGCCCTTCCACCGGCGCGGCCGTCAGCAGCATGTAGGCCTGGCTGCCGGTGTAGCCGAAGTGGGTCAGGTAGTCGATGGCCTTCAGGCAGGCCTGGCGATAGGCCACGGTGGCGTCGAGGTAGTAGTTCACGCCGTTTTCCACGCTGATGCCCTCGAAGGTCAGCCATTGCTCGTAATGCGGCTTGACGATGCTGGGCATGAAGATGGGCGAGGTGATGTTGTACTTGGCCATGCCGCCCTTGATGAGGTCGAAGCCGACGTGACTCACGCCATCCATCTCGATGGCGCCGCAGAAGCCGATCTCGCCATCGCCCTGCGAAAAGTGCAGGTCGCCCATCGAGAAACCCGCGCCCTTCACATACACCGGGAAGAAGATGCGGGTACCCGCCGACAGGTCCTTGATGTCGGTATTGCCGCCATGCTCCCGCGGCGGCACGGTGCGCGCCGCCACCTTGGCCATCTCGTCGAACTTGGCCCCGGTCAGGCCGCGCAGCACGGCGGTGCTGGGGTTCGGTGGCTGCGCCAGGCCCTTGGCGGCCAGCGGAGCTTCGCGCCGGTTCCATTCGGCCAGCAGGTCATGCGAAGGCAGGCAACCCATCAGGCCAGGGTGGGTCAGGCCAGCGATGCGCACGCCCGGAATATGACGCGAAGTGGCATACAAGCCCTTCAGGTCCCAGATGGCCTTGTCGGCTTCGGGGAAATAATCGGCCAGGAAGCCACCGCCGTTTTCCTTGGCGAACACGCCCGAGAAACCCACCGGCGTGACCGGCTTGATGTCCAGCAGGTCGATCACCAGCAGGTCGCCCGGCTCTGCGCCCTCGACGTGGAAGGGACCGGTCAGCGGATGGGCGCGCGTGAGGTCGACGTTCTTGACGTCGGAGACATCGTCGGTGTCCTGGATCTGGGCGTCCAGGAAGTCCAGCGACTCGATCAGGATGGATTCGCCCGGCTTGACCGAGGCCAGGAACGGCAGGTCCGGGTGCCAGCGGTTGTGACCCAGTTCAGCCTGCTCTGCCAGCGGGACGCCGGGCTTGATCTTGAAGTGTTGCATGCGATCTCCTTGGTGGTGGATAGGTTCATGGCTTGATGCCAGCCTGCATTGCTGCTGCCGTTCGTCCTGAGTAGCCGCAACGCGGCGTATCGAAGGCGCGCCAGCGGTTGGCAAGCGGCATGAGCGCCTTCGATACGACCCTTTGGGTCTACTCAGTCCGAACGGACATCAGTTGCCAACCCGAATGACTTATCAAGCTGCCGGCTCGGTAGGGATCCCCGGCATCGGGCATTCGGGCGTGCCGGCGCTGTTGCGGGTCAAGGCCTCGACCTGGGCGCGGGCAGCCTGCGGGTCATTGACCCAGGTGCGATAGAAGTCGAAGGGGCACTCGGCCACGCCGGCCGGCGACTCGCCCGAATTGATCTTGCCGGTATAGCCGCGATGCAGCAGCTTGTAGAGGTGGTTCTGCGACTGCCAATTGCGACGCGCATCACGGATGGCCGAGATCGACAGCTCGGCATACTGGATACCCATTTCCTCGGTACCGCACTCGCCCAGCGTGCGGCCATCGAAGCCGACGATGGCCGAGTGGCCGAAGTAGGAATAGACGCCATCGAACCCGGCCGCATTGGCCACGGCCACATAGAGGTTGTTCATCCACGCCATGGCCTTGGAGACCATGATCTGCTGTTCCTTGGCCGGATACATGTAGCCCTGGCAGCGCACTACCAGTTCCGCGCCCTTCATGGCGCAATCACGCCAGATCTCGGGATAGTTGCCGTCATCGCAGATGATGAGGCTGATCTTCAAGCCCTTGGGGCCGTCGCAGACATAGGTGGCATCGCCCGGATACCAGCCCTCGATGGGCGTCCACGGCATGATCTTGCGATACTTCTGCACGATCTCGCCCTGGTCGTTGATGAGGATCAGGGTGTTGTAGGGGACCTTGCGCGGATGCTCTTCATGGCGCTCGCCGGTCAGGGAAAACACGCCCCATACACCTGCAATGCGGCAGGCCTCGGAAAAGATGCGGGTCTCGTCGCCGGGGATGGCGGCGGCGGTCTCGAACATCTCTTCACGGTCATACATGATGCCGTGGGTCGAGTACTCGGGGAACACCACCAGATCCAGCCCCGGCAGGCCCTGCTTCATGCCCACCAGCATGGCGGCGATCTTCTGCGCGTTTTCCAACACCTCGCTGCGCGTATGCAGACGCGGCATCTTGTAGTTCACCACGGCCACGCCGACGGCGTCCTTGCTGCTTGAAATGTCTCCATGTCGCATGGGCTTGCTCCTCTGAAAAGACGGTCGATTCAGACCGACAGGTATTTGCTGATGGTGGGCGCGTCGACGTTCTCACGCGTGTCTTCGTAGACGAAGCGCCCCTTGTCGATCACCAGGAAGCGGTCCGCAATCTCCAGCGTGAAGCTCAGCACCTGCTCCGAGACCACGATGGTGAGCGCGCGGATCTTGCGGATTTCCTTCAGGCTCCTGGCAATGTCCTTGATGATGGAAGGCTGGATGCCTTCGGTCGGCTCATCCAGCAACAGCACGCGCGGATTGGTCGCCAGCGCCCGTGCAATGGCCAGTTGCTGCTGCTGGCCGCCGGAGAGATTGCCGCCCTTGCGGGTGCGCATGTCATAGAGCACCGGGAAGAGCGAATACAGTTCATCGGGCACCTTGCCCTTGGCCGCCGCAGGCAGGCCGGTCTGGATGTTTTCCAGCACCGTCATGTGCGAAAAGATCATGCGCCCCTGCGGCACATAGGCCACGCCGCGCTCGACACGCTGGTGGCTTTCCAGGCTGCCCAGTTCCACGCCATCGATGCTGATGCTGCCGCCGCGCAGCGGCAGGATGCCCATCAGGGTCTTGAACAGCGTGGTCTTGCCCATGCCGTTGCGGCCCATGACGGCGACGATTTCTTCCTTGGCCACCGACAGGTCGACGTCGTGGATGACCTTGCTCTGGCCGTAGCCGGAAGCGAGTTGCGAGACTTTGAACATGGCAGGCTCCGAGGGTGAGGAAAGTTCAGTGACCGAGGTAGACATCGATCACCTTGGGATCGGACTGCACCTTCTCCATGCTGCCTTCGGCCAGGATCTTGCCCTGGTGCAGCACGGTGACCTTGTGGGCGATGCTCTTGACGAAATCCATGTCGTGCTCGATCACCACCACCGAACGGCCCTGGCTGATGCGGCCCAGCAGCTCGGCGGTCTTTTCGCGTTCGGACACGCTCATGCCGGCCACCGGCTCGTCCAGCATCAAGAGCTCCGGCTCCTGCATCAGCAGCATGCCGATCTCCAGCCACTGCTTCTGGCCGTGCGAGAGCAGGTCGGCCTGGGTGTGCAGCTGCTCTTCCAGGAAGATCTCGGCGGCCACCGCCTCCACCCGCGCCACCACATCCGGCGAGCGCTTGAAGGTCAGCGCACCGAACACCTTGCGGCCACGGGGGAAGGACATCTCCAGGTTCTCGAACACGGAGAGGTTTTCGTAGATGGAAGGGGTCTGGAACTTGCGTCCTACCCCGACGCGCACGATGGCGTGCTCGCTCATCTTGGTCAGTTCATGGTTGTTGAACTTGATGCTGCCGGAGGTGGCCCGGGTCTTGCCGCAGATCAGGTCCAGCACCGTGGTCTTGCCCGCGCCGTTGGGGCCGATCACCACGCGCACCTCATTGCGTTGCACGTAGAGATTGAGCTTGTCGACGGCCTTGAAACCGTCGAAGGACACGGTCAGGTCTTCGATGGCCAGGACCGGATGGGCGTCCGATTCGAAACCGATGGCGTTCTCGCTCATTTGCTGGCCTCCAGGGTAGCGCCGGGCTCGATGCCGTCACGCTTGGTGTCAGGGGTGGATGGACGGGGCGTGGTCTTGAGCGGCTCGGCAGCAACGGCAGCCTTGGCGTTGGGTTCGCCGCGCAGCTTGCCCATCAGGCGTTTGCCCTGGGTCTGCCACAGTCCGGCCAGGCCATTGGGGAAATACATCACCACCGCGATGAAGAGCCCGCCCATCAGGAACAGCCACAGTTCGGGGAAGGTCTCGGAGAAATAGGTCTTGCCGAAGTTCACCAGCAGCGTTCCATACACCGCACCCAGCAGCGACATGCGCCCGCCCACTGCCGCAAAGATCACCATTTCGATGGAAGGCACGATGCCCACGAAGGAGGGCGACATGAAGCCCACCTGCAGCGTGAACATGGCCCCGCCGATGGCCGAGAACATGGCCGCCGCGCAGAACACGAAGACCTTGAAGCTGGCCACGTCATAGCCGGAGAAACGCACCCGCTCTTCCTTGTCGCGCATGGCCACCAGCAAGCGGCCCAGCTTGGAGCCCAGCACGTAGCGACCGAACAGGATGCAGCCAAACAGCAATCCGGCATTGACGAAATACAGCACTAGCTTGGCGTGGTCGGTGCGGATATCCCAACCCATCAGGGTCTTCAGGTCGGTGATGCCGTTCACGCCGCCGGTCAGGCCTTGCTGGCCGATGATGAGGATGGAGAGGATGGCGGCGATGGCCTGCGTGACGATGGAGAAATACACGTCTCCCACGCGGCGCTTGAACATCGCCATGCCGATCAGCATGGCCAGCACGGTCGGCACCGCCAGCACCGCAAAGATGGTGAAGGCAAAGCTGTGGAACGGCTCCCACATGGCCGGCAAGGCGGTGATCTGGTTCCAGTCCATGAAGTCGGGAATGCCCGGCGTGGACTGGATCTTGGTGCTGATGGGGTCGGAGGCTTCGAGCTTGAGGAACATGGCCATGCAATAGCCGCCCAGGCCGAAGAACACGCCCTGCCCCAGGCTCAGGATGCCGCCATAGCCCCAGCACAGCACCAGGCCCACGGCGACGAAGGCATAGGACAGGTACTTGCCCACCAGATTGAGCCGGAACATGTCCAGCGTCAGCGGAAACACCACCAGCAACAGCGCCGCCATCACCAAGAGGCCAAGCGCACCGGAGCGCCCGCCCAGCAGTTTTTCATAGGCTGCATTCATCATCGGACCTCGCACGAATTGTTTGATCTGTAGGAAGCGCTCATCACTTGCGCACCTTCACCGAGAACAGCCCTTGCGGACGCAGCATCAGGATCAGGATCACCGCCGACAAGGTCAGCACCTTGGCCATCGAACCGGTCAGGAAGAATTCCGCCGTGGACTGGGTCTGGGCAATCGAGAAGGCCGAGGCAATGGTGCCGATCAGGCTCTGCGCGCCGCCGAAGACCACCACCAGGAAGGTATCGACGATGTAGAGCGAACCGCTGGTGGGACCGGTGGAGCCGATCGTGGTGAAGGCCGCGCCAGCCACGCCAGCCACGCCGCAACCCAGTGCAAAGGTGGTGCGGTCGACCTTGCGGGTGTTGATGCCCACCGCCCCGCTCATGACCCGGTTCTGCATGGTGGCGCGCACCTGCAGACCCCAGCGCGAACGGAACAGCAGCACGAAGATGGCCCCCGTGAGCAGCACCGTCAGTCCCATCATGAAGAGGCCATTCAAGGGGATGTCGATGTCGTCGGTCGGCTTGAAGGAACCCATGAGCCAATCCGGCAAGGTGGCGCTGACTTCCTTGGCGCCGAAGATGGAGCGGAATGTTTGCTGCATCGCCAGCGACAGGCCCCAGGTAGCCAGGAGCGTATCCAGTGGACGTTTGTAGAGGCGGCTGATGAGCAGCAGCTCGGTGAGATAACCGACGCCATAGGCCACGGCGAAGGACAGCACGATGGCCACGAAGAAATAGAACGGCTGCAAGGCCGGCGCATAGGTCGTGGTCAGGTGCGACAGCAGGTAGGTGATGTAGGCCCCGATGGTGAGGAATTCACCGTGGGCCATGTTGATCACGCCCATCTGCCCGAAGATGATGGCCAGGCCCAGCGCCATGAGCAGCAGCACGCAAAAGACCGAGAGGCCATTGAAGCCCTGCATGGCGAAGATAGCGCCGAATTCGGATAGAGAAACCATGTTGACTCCCGACGGGGCAGAGTTGCAGATTGGAGCAAGGGCGGCAGCGCCCGCATGTCACTACAGACGCCGCCGCTTTGCTGCACAGAAGGTCGAGGCAAGCCGCGACCGCTTGGGTTGGCGTGGCGAAATCACACGCCCACCGTTCGGACTGAGTAGCGGCGCCAGCCGCGTATCGAAGACGAGAGAACGAGGCGCTCCTTCGACAAGCTCAGGACAGGCTTCGATACGGCCCTGCGGGCCTACTCAGGACGAACGGGGAGGCGACGATTCCGCCCAGTTGCCACCCCTCCCCTTACTGGTAACCCTTGGGGAAGGGATTCGGCTCGATCAGCTCGGACTCGTAGACCACCTTGAACTGGCCATCCTTCTGCGCCTCGCCGATGCGGGTCTTGCTCCACAGGTGATGGTTCTCGTGGACCTTGACGTAGCCTTCCGGCGCAGTCTTGAGTTCGATGCCGGGCGACGCCGCCACCACCTTGTCGACGTCGAAGCTACCGGCCTTTTCCACCGCTGCCTTCCACAGCCAGGGGCCGAGATAGGCGGCTTGTGTCACGTCGCCGATGACCGAATTGGCGCCGAACTTGGCCTTGAATTCGGCCACGAATTTCTTGTTGTTGGCGTTGTCCAGGCTCTGGAAATACTTCATCGACGCGAAGAAGCCTTCCACGTTCTCGCCGCCGATGCCCAGCATTTCATCCTCGGTCACCGAGATGGTCAGCAGGTTCTGGGTCTTGGCGGTCACGCCGGCCGCCTTCAACTGCTTGTAGAAGGCGACGTTGGAGCCGCCCACCACGTCGGCAAAGATCACGTCCGGCTTCTTCAGCTTGATCTTGTTGATCAGCGAACCGAATTGGGTGTTGCCCAGCGGGTAGTATTCCTCGCCCACCACCGAGCCCTTGAGCACGTTCTCGATGTGCTTGCGGGCGATCTTGTTGGAGGTGCGCGGCCAGATGTAGTCCGAGCCGACCAGGAAGAAGGTCTTGGCCTTCTTTTCCTTGGCCACCCAGTTCAGGCCGGCCAGCACCTGTTGCGTCGCCTCCTGCCCGGTATAGAACACGTTCTTGGATTGCTCCAGGCCTTCGTAGAAGGTCGGGTAGTACAAGAGGCCATTGTCCTTCTCGAACACCGGCAGCACCGCCTTGCGCGACGCCGAGGTCCAGCAGCCGAAGACGGCCGCCACGCGGTCGTTTTCCAGCAGTTTCTTGGCCTTTTCGGCGAAGGTCGGCCAGTCGCTGGCGCCGTCTTCCTGGATGATCTTGATCTTGCGCCCCAGGATGCCGCCCATGGCATTGATCTGGTCGATGGCCAGGCGCTCGGCCTGGATAGAACCGGTCTCGCTGATGGCCATGGTGCCGGTGGCCGAGTGCAACTGGCCGACCGTGACTTCGGTATCGGTGATGGCCAGCTTGGTGGTGTTGACCTTGGCGGTCGGATACTGCTGCGCCGAGGCCATGCCCGGCAGGGCCGCTGCTGCCGCCCCGGCAGCCAGGCCCATGAGGATCTTGCGGCGTGGGAACGAGGGCGGATGGGAAGACGAGGAATGCGACATGCGGTACTCCTTTCGGGCGTTGTTGTTGGACTCGTGGTGACAGCTGCGTGGCGGCAACAAAAGCAGGGAACGGCACGGCGGGACCGCTGGATGGCTGCGGCGGCCTGTCGTTCTGGGACGCAGAATAGGAGTCGCGGTGCGGCGCAACAATACGTTGATTGACGTAAGCTCCGGTGCGCAGGGCGGAGGCGCACTGCACAGCTTTTGAACGCGGCGCGCCTGCTCTTGGTGCAGACCTCCGCGGCCGGCGCGCAACAGGCCCGCGCTGGCGTGCTGCATTGTGGTGAAAGCGTGCGACGCAGGGCCAAGGATCTACGTCATTTGACGTATGCCCTTGGCGGCGCAATGGTTTGAAAATTGCTTGTCCGCATGGGCAGTCATTGCCCCCTAGCCACCCCTAGCCATCCCTAGCCACCCAGCCGCCAGAGCCAACGTGACCCATCCCGCCACACAACGCATCGTCAAGGTCCGGCGCGACTACAACACCTGGGTCGCCAACGAAACCCTGGAAGACTATGCGCTGCGCTACACGCCCCTGTCCTTCCGCCGCTGGTCGGAGTTCCGCCTGGCCAATACGGCCCTGGGGGCGACTTCCTTCCTGGCGCTGGAAGCCATCAGCGGCGCCATCACTCTGAGCTATGGCTTCACCAACGCCTTCTGGGCCATCGCCTGCGTGGTGCTGCTGTTCTTCCTCACGGGCTTGCCGATCTGCTACTACGCCGCCCGCTACGGGGTGGACATGGACCTGCTCACGCGCGGGGCCGGCTTTGGCTACATCGGCTCGACCATCACCTCGCTGATCTACGCCAGCTTCACCTTCATCTTCTTTGCGCTGGAGGCGGCCATCATGGCCCAGGCCATCGAGATCTACTTCGGCCTGCCGCTGGTCTATGGCTATGTGCTGTGCTCCATCATCATCATCCCCATGGTGGCCTACGGCATCACCCTCATCAACCGCCTGCAGATGTGGACCCAGCCGCTGTGGCTGGTGCTGCTGGTGCTGCCCTATGTCTGCGTGCTCTACAAGGAACCGGATGCGCTGTCCAACCTGATGAGCTTTGCCGGTCGCGCCGAGGAAGGCAGCTCCTTCAACCTGACGCTCTTCGGCGCAGCCGCCACGGTGGCCTTCTCGCTCATTGCCCAGGTGGGGGAGCAGGTCGACTTCCTGCGCTTCCTGCCGCAGAAGACGCCGGCCAACCGGGGCCGCTGGTGGAGCGCCCTGCTGCTGGCCGGTCCCGGCTGGATATTGCTGGGCGGAGCCAAGATGCTGGGCGGCGCGCTGCTGGCCTTCCTGGCCATCCAGCATGAGGTGCCGATGGCGCGCGCGGTGGAGCCGACCCAGATGTACCTGGTGGGCTACCAGTATGTGTTTGGCAATCCTGCCCTGGCGCTGGGGGCGGTGGTGCTCTTCGTGGTGGTGTCGCAGATCAAGATCAATGTGACCAACGCCTATGCCGGCTCGCTGGCCTGGTCCAATTTCTTTGCGCGCCTCACGCACAGCCATCCGGGCCGGGTGGTGTGGCTGGTCTTCAATGTATTGATCGCGGTGCTGCTGATGGAGCTGGGCGTGTTCAATGCGCTGGAACATGTGCTGGCGCTCTACAGTCTGGTCGCCATTTCCTGGATCGGCGCGGTGGTGGCCGACCTGGTCATCAACAAGCCGCTGCGCTTGAGTCCCGCCCACATCGAATTCAAGCGCGCCCACCTGTATGACGTCAATCCGGTCGGGGTCGGCGCGATGGCCATCGCCACCCTGCTCTCCACGCTGGCCATGTCGGGCGTGCTGGGCAAGACGGTAGCAGCCATGGCGCCCTTCATCGCCTTGGGAACAGCGCTGGCCAGCGCCCCGCTGATCGCGCTGGCCACCGGCAGCCGCTACTACATCGCCCGGCGCGATACGCTGGCCGAACAGAACTATCGGCCCGTCACGCCTGGCCAGGCGCAACCGGTGCTGGCTTGCGCGATCTGCGGCAATGCCTTCGAGACGCCTGACATGGCCCATTGCCCGGCCTACCAGGGCGCCATCTGTTCCCTGTGCTGCTCGCTGGATGCGCGCTGCAAGGACCGTTGCAAGACGCCACGCGCGCGGCTGCCCAACCAGATCCTGCACACCCTACGCCAGCTCATCCCGGCGCGCTTCGCCGTCAAGCTCAATACCCGCATCGGCCATTACCTGAGCGTCTTCGGCCTGCTGGCCGGGGGCCTGGCGGTGGTGCTGTGGATGCTGTACTTCCAGCAGATGGCCGACCTCTCCGGCAGCGGCCTGGACGCCCCGGCCTCGCTGCGCAGCGTCTTCATCAAGCTGTTCTGCCTGTTGCTGGTGGTGGTCGGAGTGGGCGCCTGGTGGCTGGTGCTGACCAATGAGAGCCGCGCCGTCGCCCAGGAAGAATCGGAACGCCAGACCAACCTGCTGCTGCAAGAGATCGAAGCCCACAAGCAGACCGACGCCGAACTGCAGCGCGCCAAGGAAGCGGCCGAATCGGCCAACCTGGCCAAGAGCCGCTTCGTGGCCGGCATGAGCCATGAATTGCGCACGCCCTTGAACAGCATCCTCGGCTATGCCCAGATCCTGCATGTGGACGCCACCATCCCGCCGGCGCGCAAGGACGCCATCGGCGTCATCCGCCGTAGCGGCGAACACCTGTTGAGCCTCATCGATGGCTTGCTCGACATCGCCAAGATCGAGGCCGGCAAGATGCGCCTGGCCTCCGACGAACTGGCGCTGGAAGCCTTCCTGGAACAGATCGTGGGCATGTTCGCACCGCAGGCAGAGCAAAAGGGCTTGCACTTCCGCTTCGACAAGAGCGGCCGCCTGCCGCAGATCGTGCACGCCGACCAGAAGCGGCTGCGCCAGATCCTCATCAACCTGCTGGGCAATGCGGTCAAGTTCACCGACCACGGCGGCGTCACGCTCAGGCTGCGCTACGCCCGCGAGATCGCCTACTTCGACGTCATCGATACCGGCATCGGCATTGCCGACGACGACCGGGAACGCATCTTCCTGCCCTTCGAACGCAGCAGCGCGGCCAACCTGCGCGAAGACATCGGTACCGGACTGGGCCTGGCCATCAGCCGCATGCTGGTGCACATCATGGGAGGCGAGCTGAGCGTGCAGAGCCAGGTCGGCCAGGGCAGCAGTTTCCATCTCAAGATCTACCTGCCGGAAGTCCATGTACCACGTCCGCGCATCAAGCTGGAAGACCAGATGTCGGGCTATGCCGGTCCATCGCGCCACATCCTGGTGGTAGACGACCAGGCTTCGCAACGGCGTCTGCTCAAGGACATGCTCATGCCGCTGGGATTTACGGTCAGCGAAGCCGACAGCGGCCTGGCCTGCATGGAGACGCTGGGCCACGCGCTGCCGGACCTGGTGCTGCTGGATATCGCCATGCCGCAGATGGATGGCTGGAGCGTGGCGCGCGCCATCCGCGCGCGCGGACTGGCGCAGCTTCCCATCCTGCTGGTCTCGGCCAATGCCTTCGAGAACCTGCACGAGCGCAACGAGCCGCCGCTGGTGAATGATTTCGTGGTCAAGCCGGTCTCGTATCACGAATTGCTGGGCAAGATCCGTCAGCATCTGCAACTGGATTGGGTAGCGGCGGCAGACGCACCGACGCCAGCAGCCCCTCCTCCAGCGCCGCAAGCCTTGATGCTGGTGCCCACGCAAGAGAAGCTGGCCACCCTGCTGGAACTGGGCAGCATCGGCTATGCCAAGGAAATCGTGCGCCAGCTCGACGCCCTCGAGCGCCAGGACCCGGCCTACCTGCCCTTCACCACCGAACTGCGGCAACTGGTCCGGCAATTCCGCCTCAATGAATATGTCACCCGCATCAAGGAGCTGATCCGACATGATCTCAACGACGTTCGATAGACACGTGGTCCTGATCGTCGATGACATGCCCGACAACCTGGCCATGTTGTCCGACGCCCTCGACGACAGCGGCCATATCGTGCTGGTGGCCACCGATGGCCTGAGCGCGCTGGAACGGCTGGACCACATCACCCCCGACCTGATCCTGCTGGACGCGATGATGCCTGGCATCGACGGCTTCGAGACCTGTCGCCGCATCAAGCAGGTCAGGCGCGTGGCGCATGTGCCGGTGGTGTTCATGACCGGCCTGTCGGAGACCGAGCATGTGGTCAGGGGCTTCGAGGTGGGCGGCATCGATTACGTCACCAAGCCCATCCGGCCGCAGGAAGTGGTGGCCCGCATCGGCGCGCACATCCGCACGGCGCGCATGATGGTGCAAGCCCGGGGTGCGCTGGAACATGCGGCCCATGCGGTGATCGTGCTGGGGGGCAATGGCCTGCCGATGTGGCTGACCAGCAAGGCCTCGCAATGGCTGGAAAAGTACTACGGCCCGGCCGCCCCGGCCAGCCACAAGCTGCCCGCCGCGCTGCAGGTCTGGCTCAACGAACAACTGGTGCGCCAGCGCCAGGGCGAGAGTCTGGACCAGGTCGCGCCGCTGATCGTGCGTCAGCCACAGGGAGAATTGCACATCACCCTGTCCGGCCCCGGCCAGGGACACGGGGTCAGCCTGGTGCTGGAAGAAAAACCGACCGGCGCAGCGGCTCGCCCGGAAGACGGTGCGACCCTGCCCCCCACGCTGGAAGGCTGCCGCCTGACCCCGCGCGAGAGTGATGTGCTGCTATGGCTGGGCAAGGGCAAGACCAACCGCGATATCGCCGACATCCTCGGCATGAGCCCGCGCACGGTCAACAAGCACCTGGAGCACATCTTCGTCAAGCTGGGCGTGGAGACGCGCTCGGCGGCAGCGGTGCTGGCCCGGGCCAGCACGCTCTAGGTCGGCGATGTCGGGCCGGCCAGCATCGCCGCAAGCGCACCGCTCGTTCAAGCCAGCGCGGCCAGGGCTTGCGCCTCCGATTTCAGTCCGCTGGCGAAGTATTTCTTGAGCAGCACGTCCGGCATGGTCCGCAACACAAGATTACGCAGCGCGAAGCCCACCCGGGAGGACGGCACATACATCGGCGCCAGCTTGCGGCTGCGATGCTGCAAGCGCAGGATGGTGGGCCGCAGGCGCTGATCATGACGCGCCAGGGCACTCTCCAGTGCAGATGAGGACGGCGCCACTCCACCTGCAGCAGCGCGCTCCAGTTCTTCGGCCAGGATCGACGCCGAGGCCAGCGCCACTCCCGCCCCCTGGCCGGAAATGAGCGACAGGCTGTGCGCCGCATCGCCCAGCAGCAGGATGCGGCCTTGCCGCCAGGAGGGCAATTCCACCAGCGCCAGGTCGTCGATGACGATCTCCTGCGGGTTCTCCACCGCTTCCAAGGTGGCGCGCACGCCGGTGAAGCTCCTGGCAGTGCAAGTGCGCAGCAGTGAATGGCGTTGCGCCGGCGGGACGAAACCCGCCTCGCGGCTGCGCCAGACATGCAACGCCGCGAGCCGACCATCGCACAGGCCATAGTATTCGGTCTGGATACCGGGTTCGGCATAGGAAAGAAAGTCCTGCCCCAGCAACAGGTGGTCCTGCACCTCATAGCTGGCGTAGCGGTAACCCAGGGGATGGAGACAGTTGGCGTCGGCAGCGAAGTGACGGCGACGCAGCGACGAATGGACGCCATCGGCGGCGATGAGCAGATCGGCCTCATGGCAAGAACCGTCGCTCAGGCTCACGCGCACACTGCTGGCCTGGTTGAGCGCCTCTTGCACGGTCACACCAAAACGCCATGCAATGTCCCGCGTCGGGAGCGCGGCACGCAGTTCCTGCACCAGCACGCCGCGCCTTAGCGTGAGCCACTCGATACCCGCCAGCGCCTCGCGGTAGTTGATGCGCAAGATCTCGCGACCACGCCGGTCACGATAGATATGCTGGCCCATGTCGGGATAGGCGCGCTCACCCAGGCGTGCCACCAGGTCCATGCGGCGTACCGTGGCCAGCCCCGGGCCGGACAGGCCCATCATATGGCCGCCGTCGCGCAGCTCCTCAGCCTGTTCCACCACCAGCACGCGCCAGCCCGCACGCTGCATCCACCAGGCCGCGGCCAGGCCCGCTACGCCAGCGCCACAGATGATGACGAAACCCTGGCGGGATTGTTCTTCAAGCGTTTGCATCACATTGTTTCTCCGAAAAAGGATCAGGTCCGATGTCACGACAGCACACGGCCACGCTGACCATCACCAGCGCCAGCACAGCCAGGCCGAGGACAGCGACATAGCCCAGGTGGTGCGCCAGCCACCCGCCCGCGATGCCCAGCCCGGCGTGTCCGCCGCCTGCGCTCATCAGCGCAAACAGCGCCGCCAGCATCAGCTGTCCACCCAATACCATCGAGCGTGAGCGGGCGGCGCGGCCTGTGGCGCTGCTTGTCATCTCTGGCGGGCGCATCAGGAGGTGTAGCTGAGGGTGAGGCCCAGGGTGCGGCCGCTGGCGACCTGGGCAAAGTTGCCGAGTTGCGCGCCACCGGAGAAGGCATAGGTGCGGTAAGCGCGGTCGGTCAGGTTGTGGGCATAGAAGGCCAGTTCGGTATCGAGACGGACCTGCCAGGCCAGCGCCGCGTCGATGAGCGTATAGGAGCTCTGGCGCAGGGTATTGGCGGTATCGAAGTATTGCGCGCCGAGATAGCGCGCATTGAGCTGCGGGCGCCAGTTTCCGACAGGGGACGACAGATCCCCCTGCAAGCCGAGCTTGAGACCATGCCGCGGCGCGAACGGCACCTCGTTGCTGCCGCAGGCAGTACAGGCGCTGGAGGCCACATAGCGGGTGAAGCGCGCACGGTTGACGAAACCGGATGCGTTCAATGTCCACTGCCGGCTCAGGCTCCAGGCCAGATCGAATTCGAGGCCGGTGGAACGACTGTCGCCGACGTTGCGCAGCGATTGATAGCCCACGGTATCGCCCTGGTACAACTGGGCATCCTTGATATCGATACGGTAAGCGGCGATGCTGCCCTGGACGTGCTGTCCGTTCCATCTCGCGCCGACCTCATAGCTGGTGGCGCGCTCGCGCGAAAATGCGCGTGCATCAGCCACGCTGCTGGGCGCGAGATTATAGCCACCGGGCTTGTAGCCCTGCGCCAGGCTGGTGTAGAGACGCCACACGGGATCGAGCCTGAACCCGGCAGAAAGACGTCCCAGTACGCTGTCATCGCTGGTGCTGCTGGCGCCGCCGAAGGGCTGCTGGGTAAAGGTGGCGAAATTCAGGGCGGTCCCGCCGAAGGCAGTACGGGCTCGGTCATGGGTGAAACGCAGGCCGCCTGACAGGTCCAGCGCCGCGGTGGCGTGCCAGGTCAGGTCGCCATAGGCCGCCACCGATTCGGTCTCGTTGTGCGATTGCGTATCGAGCGCGTTGAAGCCAAACGATGGCAGGTCATTGCGATAGCGCCGGCTCTGGCCCGTCGCCTGGCGATACAGGCCGAACAGGCCATCCCAGGCGCGGTTCTGGCCTTGGGATGCAAGCCGGATCTCTTGCATGTCCTGGCGCCAGTGTTCGGGTTGGGCGGTGTAATACGGGCCAAACAGATAGCTGCGGTCGGTCTCGGCCTGCTGCCACCCGGCCAGCGCCGAGAGCTTCCATGGCCCGCCATCGTAAACCGCGGACAGCGATTGGCTATCACCGCAGCGGCGTTGCGAAAAATCCGTCAGCGCCTTCGGCATCCCGCTCTGCACGTAGATCTTGCGGCTGTCGATGTCGTTGAAGGCGACATAGGCGTCCTGGCGGGAACGCGCGCACTCGCGCCCGGCCGCCAGGCTGGCCTGCCACGGCGCGCCCGGGGGCGCCAGACGCAGCCTGACCATGCCGCTCCTGCTGCGCACCCCGCCCTGGCGGTCAGCCCCGGTAGCAGGGTTGTGCAGGTCGCCAGGCGCATCGTCGTGACGCAGCGCCACCGAGGCGTACAGCATGTCCTTCACCAGCGGCAGGGCCAGCGTGCCTTCCAGCAGATTGCCGTCGCGGCTGGACCAACCGGCGCGCAAGCCTGCCCGTACCGTATTGTCGGGCTGGCGCGTGGTCACGTTGATCACGCCGCCCTCGGCGCTCTTGCCATACAGGGTTCCCTGCGGCCCCTTGAGCAATTCGACGCGCTCCACGTCCAGCAGCGACTGGTTCACCAGGATGGGCATCTGCGGCACCCCATCCACATACAGCGTGAGCGCGGGATTGTAGAAGTCTTGCGCCGACGTGACGCCGCGTACGCTGATGAGCGGATAGTGCATCGAACCACTGCCGGCCATCTGCACACCCGGCAGGACGCGCCCCAGGTCCTGGGTGTTGCGCACCTGCGCATCGTCGAGCTGGGGTTGTTCAAGCACCACCACGCTGCCATTGACGCTCTCCAGGGTCTGTTCGCGCTTGTTGGCCGTGACGATGACGGGCGCCAACCGTGTGCGCTCATCGGCAGCGCCCACCTGCTGCGCCAGGACCGGGCTGGCCCAGGCGGCGCATGCTGCGGCGATGGCCGTATGCAGGATGGGCAGGAGGGGGGACGCAAAACCATGCATTTTTTTTCTCATGTTCACTCTCGGTGTGTCATTATGATAATGAGAATTATTATTATCTTTGACAGCTTCCCGTGAACGGTTTCACGACCGTCTTAGCGGTTTCGAGGATTTTTCATATGGATCAGTACAACGGCAACTGGAGCATGGCCGAGGATGGCAGCCTCAGCCTGGAACATCACCCGCTGTTGCCCAGCGTCGTCCTGCCCGCCGAATGGGCCGACATGATGCGGCTGGATGAACTGGCGGGCGGCATCACCATCACCGGCTGGCACGGCCATCCGCGCCAGGCGCTCGATGTCAGGGCGACCGGACCGGCCCTGTTCTGCGTGGCCCTGCTGCTGGAAGGACGGGCCGCCATGGCGCTCGATGGTGGTCCCCTGCTGGAGCTCGAGGCCGGCATGGCAGTCATCCAGACCGCCGACCGGCCAGTGGCTGGACGCTTCTGCGTAGAGGGCGGCTCAGCCATCCGGTTGGTGGACATCCGCTTCACGCCCGAGGCGCTGGCCGCAGTCGGTGGCCGCCCCTTGTCGAGCCTGCAGCGCGACCTGCTGCGTGATTGCAGCCTTCCCGAGGCCGGCGCGCTGATGGGAGGCTTGCACGCGCCGCCAGTCATGCTGCGCATCGCCACCGATATCTTGCAGTGCGATTTCAGCGGCGATCTGCGTTGCCTGTATCTGCGCGCCAAGGCGCTGGAAACGCTGGCGCAGCTGCTACAGCACCTGCGCTGTGGCGCCCGCGGCGAAGTCGGTACGCGAGAACAACGGCAGCTGCTGCAGGCGCGCCAGCTACTGGAACAGCGCTACGCCGAGTCATGGAGCGTCGACAGGCTGGCGCAGGCAGTGGGACTGAACCAGAAGAAATTGCAGGCGGGTTTTCGGGCCATGGCCGGGCGCACCGTCCATGCCCACCTGCGCGAGCTGAGGCTGCATGCGGCGGCGGCCATGTTGGCCGAGGGGATGGGAGTGGCCGATACGGCGTTGGCCGTGGGGTTTTCCAACCTGAGCCATTTCAGCAAGAGCTTTCGCCAGACCCACGGTGTGACGCCCAGTCAATGGAAGCAGCACGCTAAAGAATATCGTACGTGAAGCGACACTTTGGCCTATCCTTGCACAGGGCACTCACGCCCATCATCACCGAAGCAAGGAGTCATCATGCCCAAGAAAGAGAAACTGGACCCGGAAACCGAAGCCCTGATCCAATGGTGTACCGAAGTCGAGCAATTCCTGGTCAAGGGCGGCGCCACGCTGGACCAGGCGCAGGAGCATATCGAAGAACAGGTGGAGTGGTTCACCGACCTGTTCTACGATGGCCTGACCCCGGAAGAAGCCGCCAAGGAAGCCCTGGCCTGATCCTCATCAGTGGCCGCCCTACCCCCACCCTCACCCGTATCCCGGCCCGCAAGGCCGGGATTTTCTTTGGCGTCAGGTCGTGTCACGTCCGGCCAAACCGCGTGGGCAGGCGCTGCAAGGCCTCATACAAGGGCCGGCAGGATTCGGCCAGGCGCTCCAGGCTGACCTCGCGCAGCGCATCCAGGTCCACCGGCTCGGCGCCGGCCAATCCGGCCCAGTCCAGCAATGCGCCCAGGGCTTGCGGCGTGTCGAACATGCCGTGCAGGTAGCTGCCCAGGATCTGGCCATCGGCCGATTGCGCGCCCTCGCCACGGCCTTCGATCACGAAGGCCGGGCGCGCCAGCGCCGCACCGGATGACACTCCCATGTGGATTTCGTAGCCGCGCACCGGCGCGCTCCTGTCACCAACAGCGCAGTGCCCGCTGACCTGCAACAGCCGCTTGTCCCGGGTGAGCTCGGTGCGCATCGCCAGCAGTCCGAGTCCGGCACTGCTGCCCGGCGCGCCTTCCACGCCGTGCGGGTCATCCACGCTCTCCCCCAGCATCTGGAAGCCGCCACAGATGCCGATCACCTTGCCGCCATAGCGCAGGTGGCGCGCGATGGCGGCCTCCCAGCCGTGTTCCCGCAGCCAGCGCAGGTCGCCGCGGGTGTTCTTGCTGCCGGGCAGGATGATGAGATCGGCCGGTGGCACCGGCTGGCCCGGTCCGATGAAACGCAGATCCACCCCCGGATGGGCGCGCAGCGCGTCGAAATCGGTATGGTTGCTGATGCGCGGGAACACCGGCACGACGATGCGGAAATCGCCCTTGACCTCCTGCGTGGCCGCCACCGCATCTTCGGCGTCCAGATGCAGGCCATGCAGATACGGCAGTACCGCCAGCACCGGCTTGCCGGTGCGTTGTTCCAGCCAGTCCAGTCCCGCTTGCAAGAGGCTGATATCCCCCCGGAAACGGTTGATGACAAAGCCGATCACCCTGGCCCGCTCGCTCTCGGAGAGGCAATCCAGCGTGCCGGTCAAATGCGCGAAGACACCGCCGCGATCGATGTCGGCCACGATGATGACCGGGCAATCGACCGCCTCGGCAAAGCCCATGTTGGCGATATCGCGCGCGCGCAGGTTGATCTCGGCCGGACTGCCCGCCCCCTCGACGATCACGCAAGCGTACTGCGCCCGCAGACGCGCATAGGATTGCAGCACGGCCTGCATGGCTTCGGTCTTGTAGCGGTGGTAGTCGCGGGCGTTCATGTCGGCGCGCACCTTGCCGTGCACGATGACCTGCGCGCCGGTGTCGCTGGAGGGCTTGAGCAGCACCGGGTTCATGTCGGTATGCGGGGCGATGCCGGCGGCCTGCGCCTGCAGGGCCTGGGCGCGACCGATCTCGCCGCCGTCACTGGTAACGGCGCTGTTCAAGGCCATGTTCTGCGGCTTGAAGGGCGCCACGCTCACGCCGTCCTTCTTGAGCAGGCGGCACAGGGCGGCAGCCAGCGTGCTCTTGCCGGCATCGGAAGTGGTGCCCTGGATCATCAGGGTATGGAAGGGAAACTCAGCCACGTTGGCTCCAGGTAGTCAAGGCCTCATGCAGACGCTGCCAGCCGGCGTCATCGGGCGGCAAGCCGATGCGGATGCCGCCTGCGCCTCGGGTGAACAGGCGTACCCAGACCCCTGCTTCGGCCATGCACGCATGGAAAGCCTGCGCCTGTGGCTCAGGCCACCACTGGAACAAGGCCGTGCCCTGCGCTGCGATGCCATGCCGGGCCAGCAACTGCTGCAGACGCTGACCTTGCGCCTGCAGGCGCTGGCGCGTCTGCGCTTGCCAGTCACGGTCGCGCAAGGCGGCGCAACCGATCTGCTGGGCCGGGCCACTGATGGTCCACGGTCCCAGCCAGTCCGCCAGTTCGGCCAGCAGCGCCGGCGCAGCGGCGACAAAGCCCAGGCGCAAGCCCGCCAGGCCGAAGAACTTGCCCACCGAGCGCAACACGATCAGGCCAGTCTGAGGGGTGTGAGCCGCCACGCTGTAGTGCGTGAGCGTGTCGCCAAAGGCTTCATCGACCACCAGCCAACCGCCGCGCTCAGCCAGTTGCGCGGCCCAGCGCAGCAGACGTTCCGGTTCCACCAGCGCACCGGTGGGATTGTTGGGATTGCACAGCACCAGCACCTGGCAGGATGGGCTCTGCACGGCCTGGTCCAGCGCCTCATAGGGGACTTCGCTGACCTCATGGCCGCAGCGTCGCCAGCAGTGCGCATGCTCGGCATAGATGGGTGCGGCCACCACCACCTGCGCCGGGCGTCCATCGCGGCGCAGGCGCAGTTGCGGCAGCGCCTGGATGGCTGCCTGGGTGCCGGCCACGGCCAGCATGCGCGGCGCGCCATAGTAGTCGCAGGCAGCCTGCTCCAGCGCCGCCGATGGTTCGGGCAGGCGGTGCCAGGCATCGGCCAGTGGTGCGGGCGCAGGATAGGGCTGTGGATTGATGCCGGTGGAGACATCCAGCCATTGCGCACGCGCACGGCCATAATGCCGCGCAGCGTCGTTGAGATTGCCGCCATGTTCAAGCATGCAGCGCCCCTCCCAGCAGCCACGGCAGCGCCACTGCGGCGACCACGGCCATCCATAGCGCCGCACTCATGGCCACCAGCCGCCAGGCGCGCACGATGTCCGCCCCTTGCGGAGCGACGCCGCAACCCAGCGGCGGACGCTGCTCCACTTCCCCGTCGTAGACCGCAGCGCCACCCAGCGCCAGGCCCAGCGCACCTGCGCCGGCAGCCATCACCGGGCCGGCATTGGGACTGCTCCAGGCCGGCGCCTGTTCCTTCCAGCAGGCCAGGGCCTGGCGGCGCTGGCCGAGCACGGCATAGCTCAGGGCCGTCAGGCGCGCGGGACACCAGTTCAAGGCATCGTCGATGCGCGCCGCGGCCCAGCCGAAATACAGGAAGCGCGCATTGCGGTAGCCCCACATCGCATCCAGGGTATTGGACAGGCGAAACAGCAAAGCGCCCGGACCACCGGCGAGGAGGAACCAGAACAGCGTACCGAAGACGGCGTCATTGCCGTTTTCCAGCAGCGATTCCACGCCCGCCTTGGCCAGCTCTTGCTCGCTGGCGCTGCGGGTGTCGCGGCTGACGATCCAGGCAGTCAGGCGGCGCGCCTGCGCCAGCTCGCCGGCCCCCAGCGCCTGGGCAATCGGCAAGGTGTGTTCGCGCAGGCTGCGCAGGCCGATGCAGAAATACAGCAGTCCAGCATGCAGCAGTGCGGCCAGCCACCAGGGCGTCTGCGCGATCAGCCAGGCCGCCAGCAGCACCGGCGGCAAGACCGCCAGCGCCCAGGCCAGCACACCGCGCAGCCGCAATCCGGGAGCCCGGTTGAGCGCGGCCTCGATGCGCTGCGCCAGCCGCCCGAAACCGACCAGCGGATGCCAGCGCCGCGCCTCGCCCAGGCGCAGGTCCAGGGCCAGGCCCAGCGCCATGAGCACGGCCAGCCAGGGCCACGACAGGCCGATCAGCATGGCAGGTCCTTCAAACTCAGGGGCAAGCCCGCCGCCACCCATTGCACCCGTTCGCACTGGGCCGCCACAGCCTGGTTCAGGCGTCCGGCCTCATCGACGAACCAGCGCGAGATCGCGCCCTGCGGCACGATGCCCATGCCGACCTCGTTGGAGACCAGGATGACTTCGCCGCGCACCTCCTGCAAAGCCAGCAGGAAATCCTCGCGCTGCCGGGTGAAGGCCGGCGGAGGCACGATCGGTCCGGCGTCGGGAAATTCGATGCCATCGGCAAAGAGCAGATTGGCCAGCCAGACGGTAAGGCAATCGACCAGCACCACCTGGCCCGGCTGCGCGTGCGTGCGCAAGGCCGCACCCAGCGCCAGGGGTTCTTCCACGGTGCGCCAGCGCCCGCCCAGTTCGCTGCGGCGCTGCTGATGCTGATCGATGCGCTGCTGCATCTCGGCGTCATCGCCGCTGGCGCTGCGGCTGGCGGTGGCGAGATAGAGGATCTCGCCGCCTGCCTGGGCCTGCGAGGCCAGCGCGGCCAGCGCCAACCGTTCGGCGTGGGCGCTCTTGCCGGAACGTGCGCCGCCAAAGATGAGACTGCGCCGGGTAGGAGCGGTATTCATGCTGAGCCCTCCTCGCCTGCGGGCCAATGATCGTCGAACACCAGGTCGGCCAGCGGCTGGCGCGCAGCCCATTGCTCCTGCTCCAGCATGGGCTTGTCGTAGAAGGCCGGCACATGGCCCAGGCACAGCACCGCCACCGGCGCGGCGCCATCGGGCATGCGCAGCAGCTGCGCCAGCGCCGCCGGATCGAACAGCGAGACCCAGCCCATGCCCAGCCCTTCGGCCCGCGCGGCCAGCCACATGTTCTGCAGCGCACAGGACAGCGAAGCCAGGTCCATCTGCGGCATGGTGCGGCGGCCAAAGACATGGCGCTCGCGCTGGTCCATCAAGGCCGCCACCAACACTTCGCCGCATTCGAGGATGCCCTCCACCTTCAGGCGCATGAATTCCTGCTCGCGCTGGCCCAGGGCCTGGGCGGTGGCGATGCGTTCCTGCTCGACCAGCGCATGGATCTGCCGCCGCAGCGCTGCGCTGCGGATGCGCAGGAAGCGCCAGGGCTGCATGAAGCCCACGCTGGGCGCGTGGTGCGCCGCTTGCAGCAGGCGCTGCAGCAGCTCCGGCGCGACCGCATCGGGCAGGAAGTGACGCATGTCGCGCCGCTCGCGGATGACGCGGTAGATGGCCTCGATCTCTGGCTGCGCGTAGCGGTGCGGATTCATGCGGTGGCGCCTCCGAAGAGCGCGGCCACGGTGCGCGGGGCCGAGCGGAACCAGGCATGCAGGTAGCTGGCGGTGATCTGCTGGCGGCGGTACACCACTTCCCCCTCGGAGGAGTCGAACAGACGCTCGCCGCGCGCCATGAATTCGGCCCCGACCACGGCGCGCGAATAGTGGAAGGTATGGCAGCGCAGATGTTCGCCCACCGCCCCCGGCAGCTTCAGCGACAAGGTCTGGTAACCCAGCCCCTGCAGGCGCGGCTGCACCGCGGCCTGGCCGGGCAGCACGCCACACATGCGGCCGCTGGCGCCATCCATGCCGATGATGGTCTCCAGCAGGAAGAGCATGCCGCCGCATTCGGCATAGAGCGGCTTGCCGGCGGCGGCATGTTCGCGCAGGCTGGACTGGGTGCGCTGGGCGTCCTGCAGGGTCTGCAGATACAGCTCGGGATAGCCGCCCGGCAGCCACACCGCATCGCAGGGCGGCAAGGCCTGGTCAGCCAGCGGCGAGAAGAACGCCAGCGTCGCCCCCATCTGTTGCAGCAGATCGAGGTTGGCGGTGTAGATGAAGGAGAAGGCCAGGTCACGCGCCACCGCGATGGTCTTGCCTTCCAGCAGACGCGGGAAACTGCGCTCCGCGGGCGGGGTACCGAAGTCCACCGGGGCAGGCAGATTGGCCAGCGAAGTGGCCGACATGCGTTCGGCCACCGCATCCAGGCGGGCGTCGAGGTCGGCGATCTCGGGTGCGGCCACCAGGCCCAGGTGGCGCTCTGGCAAGGCGAACTGCAGATCGCGCTGCAAGCCGCTCAGCAGCGGCACCGAGGGGCGGGCGTGCTGCAAGCCCTGGCGCAGCATCTGCGCATGGCGCGGGCTGGCCACGCCATTGGCCAGCACGCCGGCGAACTTCAGTTCGGGCCGGTAGGCCAGCAAGCCCTGGGCCAGCGCGCCGATGGTCTGGCCCATGCCGCGCGCATTGATCACCGCCACCACCGGAATGCCCAGCAACTGCGCCAGGTCGGCGCTGCTGGGTTCACCATCGTAGAGGCCCATCACCCCTTCGACCAGCAGCACATCGGACTGCGCCGCAGCCAGGGCGACCTGGCGACGCACATGGTCTTGCCCGGCCATCCACAGGTCGAGGTTGGCTACCGGCTGGCCGCTGGCCTGCTCCAGCACCATGGGATCGAGGAAGTCGGGACCGGTCTTGAACACCGTCACCCGCTTGCCCTGGCGGCGGTACAGCCGCGCCAGCGCAGCCGTGATGGTGGTCTTGCCGTGACCGGAGGCGGGCGCCGAGATGAACAGCGCCGGGCAGCTGTAGCTGGCTTCGGACATCAGAATTCCACGCCTTTCTGCGCCTTCACGCCCTGCTCCTTGTAGGGATGCTTGAGGGGCCGCATCTCGCTGACCAGGTCGGCCTGCTCGATCAGCGCTTCCGGGGCATGACGGCCGGTGACGACGATGTGCAGCATCTCGCGGCGCGCCGCAAAGACGCGCAGTACCTCGTCCAGGTCCAGGTACTGGTATTTCAGGACGATATTGAGTTCATCCAGGATCACCATGTCGTAGCTGGGGTCCTGGATCATGCGCACGGCCTCTGCCCAGCCGCGTGCAGCGGTGCGCATGTCGGCTTCGCGGTCCTGGGTGTCCCAGGTGTAGCCTGCGCCGACGACGTGGAAGTCGCAGTTGGCATGGCCGCCCAGGAAGTCTCGCTCGGCGCTGTAGAGCGCGCCCTTGATGAACTGCACCACGCCCAGCTTCATGCCATGGCCGAGGATGCGCATGCCCATGCCGAAGGCGGCGCTGGACTTCCCCTTGCCGGTGCCGGTGTTGACGATCAGCAGCCCCTTTTCCTTCTGGGCGGCGGCTTTCTTCTTTTCAAAGCCTTCCTTGTGGCGCTGGGTCATGCGCTTGTGGGATTCGGGATCGGTTTTCACGGTGTCGTTCTTTCCAAAAGATTCGTTCAGGTCCAGTCTACCCCGGTGGTCTCGCTGAGGATGCGGGCGACCTTGGCGCGGCTGGGGTGATAGCCGATGAAGACCAGCTCGCTGCTGCCGCCACGGCCACCGCCCTGCCCGCTCTCGGCCACCACCACCCGTGCGCGCACCGCCTGCACCAGCCGCGCTCCCTGGTCGGTGTGGACGAAGCCCTTGGCGCGCAGGATGGGTTCGGCCAGAGCCGCTGCGGCCACGGCCTGGCGCAGGCGCTCCGCATCCTGATGCGCCAAGCTGCGCAGGGTGAAGGATTGCCAGCCCGGGTCTTGCTCGTGGAAATGCTTGTGGGTGGACAGGCCGTGGCTGTGCGCCCCCAGCCCGGAATGCACATGGCCGTTGAAGCGGCGCTGGTCAGGCGCGACCTGGGCGCGTTCGCCCGGCATGGAGACCGGCGTGTAATGGTGATGCACCGTCGCGCCAGCCTGATGCAGGCGCAGGCCCAGCGCCAGCCGGATATCCAGCCTGGCGCCATAGGCCAGTTCCAGGAAGCGCACATTGGGCGCAAGCGCCCGCACGGCCTGTTCGGCTTGCAGCAGCGGCGCTTCCTCCATGCCGTCGATCTTGTTGAGCACCACCACGTCGGCGCATTCGAGTTGTTGGCGGAACAGCTGGGCTGTCGCTGCGCCCACCGCATCGGCGCTGGCGAAGGCGTCCTCCAGCAAGAGCGGCGTATCGACCACGGCCAGGGTCGCATCCAGCACGAAGTGCCGGGCCATCTCGGCGCCCTGCAAGACCTCCATCACCGCACTGGGCAGGGCCAGTCCGGACGTCTCGATCAACACATGGTCGATCTGGGCGCGCCGTGCGGCCAGCGCCAGCATGGCCGGCACGAAATGCGCGTCGTCGCCATAGGCGATGAGGCCATGGGCAAAGTCCTGGATCTGCACCTGCCCCTGGGCGTCGCCTTCGGCGCGCAGCAGGTCACCGTCGATGGCGACCTCGCCGAATTCATTGATCAGCAAGGCCAGCCGGCGCGACTGGCGGCGCTGCAGCAGGCCGCGCAAGAGCGTGGTCTTGCCCGCGCCGAGGAAACCCGTGACCACCGTCACCGGGATGGGCGGCAATGCGGGCGCAAGCTCGGGAAGGGAAAGCGCCACGCTCATCCTCCCGTCAGCGCCGCCAGGTGGGCGCGGACGCTGCCGAAATCATGCGCCACCTGCGGATAGTCCAGCGGCGGACGGCGCACCGTCAGCAAGGGGATGCCCAACGCACGCGCCGCCTCGGCCTTGGCATGGTAGCCGCCGGCCTCGCCGGAATCCTTGGTGACCACGCAATCGATGCCCCAGTCGCGCCACAGTGCTTCATTGAAAGCCTGCGAGAACGGTCCCTGCATGGCGCACAGGTGCGCGCGGGGCAGCCCCAGCTCCAGGGCGCGGCTGATGAAATCAGGGTCCGCCGTGACGCGGGCGAACCATTGCCGCTCCTGTGCGCCCGGCGCCTGCAGGAAAGTGGCGAGGTCCTTGGAACCGGTGGCCAGGAAGATGCGCTGTCCCATGGCCATGGCCTTGTGGGCGGCGTCTTCCATGTCGGCGCAGGCATGGGGATCGTCAGCGGCCAGTTCACCTGGACGTTCATAGCGCAGATAGGGAATGCCCAGTTCCTGCGACAGCGTCATCAGCTGCTGCGACATCTGCACTGCAAAAGGATGCGTCGCATCCACCAGCACGCGGGCGCGACTGTCGCGCAGGGCCTGGCGGCGGGCCTCCAGCCCCTGGCGGCCCGACCAGACGAAGGCGCCAGGGCAGTCGCCGCGCGCCAGTTCGCCGCCATAGCCGGTGGCGGTGGAAACGACCACCGGCCGCCCCTGCCCGGCCAGTTCGGCGGCCAGCGCATTGCCATCGCTGGTGCCGGCAAAGACCCATACCGCTTGCGATGGCAGTTGCGCCACTTCCTCGGCCTGGGACTCTTCGCTCCAGTCGTTGTAACCGCGTGGCGTAAAGATCCAGTCGCGCTTGCGCTGGGTGAAGCGGTTGCCGATGACGATGGAGGTCAGCATGTCGAACTGCAGGCCCGGCAATTCATCCAGCCGGTGGATGGTCACTTTCTGGCCGGGCCGGTAGGCGTTGCGCACCACCCCGCACAGGGTATGCGGGGCCTTGTGCTGCAGCATCAGTTGCAGGATGCGGTAGACGCCCTCCTGGCGCCCGGCGCTCTGCACGTTGTAGAGCACGCAGGCCAGGTCGGCCTGGGCAATGTGGCTGGCGCGCTGCTCGATCCAGGTCCACGGACACAAGAGATTGGACAGCGACAGCGTAGCGAAATCGTGCGATAGCGGCGAGCCCAGCAGCGAGGCGCAGGCATTGGCCGAGGTCACGCCGGGGATGACATTGACCTCATAGGTATCGTCCTCGCGCATGTCGTCGAAGGCCAGCGCGGCCATGGCGTAGATGCCGATGTCGCCGCTGGAGATCAGCGCCACGCGGCGACCGGCGCGGGCCTGTTCGATGGCCAGCAGCGCCCGCTCGCGCTCTTGCGTCAGCGGCGGGGTATGGATTTCCTTGCCTTCGATATGGGCGGCGATCCAGCGCAGGTACAACTCGTAGGCCACAATGACCTCGCTCTCGCGCAAGGCCTCGATGGCGCGCGGGATGATCATCTCTTCAAAACCGGGGCCTACCGAGACCAGGTTCAATACGCCTTTTTTCTTGACTGCTTCCATCGGGTTTCCTGCGATTGAATAAGGGTGTTTCCAACATCATCTGAGCACCGTTCGATCTGAGTAGCGGCTTAGCGCGCCGTCGATACGGCCCTTACAGGGCCTACTCAGGACCAACGGCAGTCAGGTCATCAGCATGCCCGCTATCACGGGCTTTCTACAACATTGCGCCAGCCTTCGGCATCGTCCACGATGGCCACCGTCACGCCATCGAGCGCCATCTTGCCCAGCAGCAGCCGGCCACGCGGACTGGCGATCAAGGCCGCCGGCTCGCAGACACCTTCCACGCCTACATTCTGGCGCACCCAGTCCGAGGGCTTGCCGACCCAGGCGCGCTGGGCGATCTGCGCGCGCGCGATCACCCGCAGCGGCAAGCCATGGGTGGCGCAGAAGGCCAGCAGGCCGGGCTCTTCGGCCTTGAGATCAATGGTCGCCACCTCGCGCACCTGCGCCAGGGTTGCGCCCGGACATTGCGCCAGCGCCTGCGCCACGGCGCGGCCGATCTGTTCGGCCGAGGCCAGCTTGCGGCAGCCGATGCCCAGTACCAGCGGCTTGACGGCTTCGGTGGCAGTGGTCACCACCGGCTGCGCGCCGGTGCACTGGGCCACGCGATAGGCCAGGCTGTTGGCGCCGCCCTCATGGCCGGCCAGCAAGGCGATGGCAAAGCGCCCCGCCTCATCGACCACCACCACGGCGGGATCGCTGTGCTTGTCCTGCGGCAGGCCGTCCAGGAAGCGCACGGCGATGCCGGCGGCGCCGATCATGATCCACTGCCGGTGGCGGCGATAGGCCAGCGCGAACTGCTGGCGCTGTGACAGGCCGCCCTGGTCATTGAGCCAGGGCTGGTAGAGTTCGCCGCCCAGACTGTCCTGCAGCAGCATCGCCAGCGCCGCCGCCTCGGCGCGCACAGGCCACAGGCCCAGTTCTGCCGGGGCGACGGGCGGGTTCATGCGGCGTCCTTGTTCTTCTTGACCACGCGGAAGAGGTGCGTGAAGTCCTTGGAATAGAGACTGGATTCGGCCACCTGCTCCTTGTTCAGGGCCGCACCGACCAGCATCATGGTGGTCAGATTCCACTCCCCGCGCTTGTTCTCTTCCAGCACCTTGTCGAGCTGACCCTGGTAGATGCGCTGCTCCGGCCAGGTGGCGCGATAGACCAGCGTGACCGGGGTCGCGGGCGGATAGTGCAGCAGCAGGTCGGTGACGATCTTCTTGAGGTGCGGGCCGGACAGGAAGATGCACATGGTCGCTCGGTGCGCCGCCAGCGAAGCAATCGATTCAGACTCCGGCACTGCCGAGGCGCGGCCGGAGACGCGGGTCAGGATCACGCTCTGCGAGACTTCCGGCTTGGTCAGCTCGGCCGACACGGCGGCGGCGGCAGCGGTGAAGGAGGACACGCCCGGCACCACCTCATAGGCGATGCCCAGGGCATCGAGCCGACGCATCTGCTCGGCAGTCGCGCCATAGATGGCGGGGTCGCCCGAATGCAGGCGCACCACGTCGATGCCCTGCTCCTGGGCGCGCACGTAGCAGGCCTGCTGCTGCTCCAGGTCGAGGGCGGCGGTATCGATGATCTCGGCCGCGGGATGGCAATGCTCCAGCAAGGCCGTGGGCACCAGCGAGCCGGCATACAGCACCATGCGCACCTGGCCCAGCAGACGCGCGCCGCGCAGGGTGATGAGGTCGGCCGCACCGGGGCCGGCGCCGACGAAATAGACTTTCATGCAGTTCCTTTCGATGATTCTTGCGGCGCGCGGTGACGCTGCGCCTGCGCAGTCTTGCGGATCAGCAGCACGGCCAGGTAGCCGCTGGCGTCTGCGGCATCCAGCGCAGTGAGGTCGCTGGCCAGCACTTCGCCTTCCAGGCCGATGCGGCGCGCAAAGCCGCAATGCTGGGCGATGCCCATCTCGCGCAGCAGCGCCAGCACCCAGGGCAGGCGCGCACCGACCTTCATGAGCACGACGATGTCATGGCTCTCGATCTCGGCGCGCAGGCTCGCTGCGTCGTCCGGACAGGGCAGGATCAGCGTGCGCTCCTTGCCCACGCCGAGCGGCCACTCCAGCGCCGCCGCCGCTGCCGCATAGCTGGTGATGCCGGGGAAGGTCACGCAGTCGCACCCGGGATAGAGATCGCGCACGGCCGCCAGCACATAGCCGTAGGTCGAATAGGTCAGCGCATCGCCGATGGTCAGGTAGACCACCTGCAGGCCCTGGCGCAATTGCGCTGCCAGTTGCTGGCCGAGCTGGGCGTAATGTTCCTGCAGGACCTGGCGGTCCGGGTCCATGTTGAATTCGATCTCGCACAGACGGCTGCGGTCGAATTCCACTCCGTCCAGGCATTGCAGGGCGACCGACAGATCCGCGCCACGCGCACGCGGGATGTAGATCAGGTCGGCGCTGCGCAGCGCGGCGATGGCCGCCAGCGGCAAATAGCCTGCCGGGCCGGGTCCTACGCCGATGCCGGTAAGACGTCCGCTCATGCGCCCACTCATGCGCCCGCTCCCAGTTGATGTCCCTCCAGGTCGAACAGCCGTACCTCGATGCGCGCCACCGATGGCACGCGCGCCTGCGCCAGCGTGGCGATGCGGGCTTCGATCTCGCACCAGAGCCGGCGCGCGAGTGCGGCGTCCTGCTGGCGCACCAGTTCTATGATTGCTTCCACCGTATTGGCTTCCTTCATCTGCTGCAGCAAGGGGGCGTCAAACAGTACGCCCGACTCTGCCGCGTTCATCTCTTCGGCCACGCGGGCCACGCCCTGCATGGCCATGTTGCTCTTGCTGGAGTGGGTGTCCCAGACGCCATCGAGGACCTTGGCCAGCTTGCCCGGATGACCGGCCAGCCACAACAGCGGCAGCGTACGGCCCGCCTCGGCCAGCGCCTGCTCGGTGAAGTCCAGCGCATCGCCAAGGAAATTGGCGATCTGCACGCTGCGCTTGTCCGGCAGCCCCAGTTCCTGCGCCACGAAGACGCGCCCGATCTTGCCCGGCAGGTAGGCCACCGCGTCGCCCGGCGCGCAGGCGGCCAGGGCCACGCGGATATAGACCTCGATGGAGGCGATCCAGGAGGCCATCGACATCGGCTCGACGATGCCGGAGGTGCCCAGTATCGAAATGCCGCCGACGATGCCTAGCTTGGGGTTGAAGGTCTTGGGCGCGATGCTCACGCCTTCGCGGCAACCGATGGTGAGATCGAAGCCGCAGGCCGGCTCACCAGGCCGCAATTCGGCCAGCACCTCGGCCACGGCGGCACGCATCATGGCGCGCGGCACCGGATTGATGGCCGGTTCGCCCACCGCCACACGCAGGCCGGGCATGGTCGCCGTGCCCACTCCCTGGCCGGCGAAGAAACGCACCTCCCCGCTCTGGTTGCGGCGCACCTGGGCGAAGATGGTCGCGCCATGGGTATTGTCGGGGTCGTCGCCGCCATCCTTGAGCACGTCGGCCTGGGCAATGTCGGGGGCGATCATCTCGACCGCCTGCACCGGCACGCACAGGTAATGACGTCCATCGGGCAGGCTCACTTCAGTCTCCTGCAGGGTCACGCCGGCCAGCAGCCGGTACAAGGCAGCACGCACGGCGGCGGTGGCGCAGCTACCGGTGCTGCGCCCGCGCCGCAGGCCATTGGGGGCGAGCACGGCCAGGTCATACTCGGCCCGTTGCAGCTCGCTGGAGGCGTCCATTACTGGGCGCCTTCGGTTTGCGCTTCCTGCGCCACCAGCCAGGCGATGGCGTCGATCATCAGCGCATTGACGACGCTGGCGGCCCAGGGCGAACCGCCGCGGGTGCCGCTGTTGGTGATACGCGGCACTTGCAGGCAGCGGCGCAGCTCGTCCTTGCTCTCGCGGGTGCCGACAAAGCCGACCGGCAGGCCGATGACCAGTTGCGGACGCCAGCCATGCTCGCGGATCAGGCGCACGGCTTCGGTGATGGCGGTGGGGGCATCGCCGATGGCCAGCACGATGTCATTGCCGAACTTCTGCCAGGCGCGGCGAATGCCTGCCGCCGAGCGCGTCATGCCCAGGTTCTGCGCCATCAGGTGCGATTCGGGATCGTGTACGCCGCACCAGGTTTCCACACCCAACTGTTCCAGCACGGCGCGCTTCAAACCAGTCTGCACCATGGTCACGTCGGTGACCACGCGCTTGCAACGCAGCAGCGCCTTCATGCCGGCCTGCGCAGCGCCGGCGGAAAAATAGATCTCATCGGCGACAGCAAAGTCGCCGCTGGTATGCACCAGGCGCTGCAGGACGGTCAGGTGTTCGGGCGGAAAGCCGCTCCAGTCGCGTCCGGCCTGGATGATCTCCATGCTTTCGGCTTCGATGGGATGGGGCACATAGGGTGCGGTGCCCAAGATTGCCGGGGCGCTCTGCTCGCGTGCAGCAAGGTCGCGCACCTGCAGGTGATGGGCCCGCTGGGGCTCGCCCACCTGCTGCTCGAAACCGACGATCTGGACGCGGTACTTGCACAGGGTGCAGTTCATCGCGGCGCGGCCTTCGGCGGCCTCGCGGGCGCGCTCCAGCATGACGTCGGCGACATGGGCATGCACGCCCAGGTAAGCCGCCTTGAGCACTTCCACGCCGGGTTCGCGCTGCGCCAGTTCGTCGGCGGCGGCATAGATGCGCTTGACCAGCACGCCATCGAAGAGGAAGAACGGCAACACCACCAGCCGCTGCCAGCCCTCGGGGGCGGCCTGCGCCAGTCCATCGCGCACCAGCGGCGTGGCCGTGCCCGAGAAGCACACCTTGATGCCGCCAAAGCCCATGCCTTCCTGCACCATGCGCGCCAGCTTGGCGATCTCGCCATTGGCGTCGGGGTCGGTGGTGCCCCGGCCCACCAGCACCAGGCAGCTGTCGCGGCGGGCGATGAGGTCTTGCGACTGTGCCTCGGCCTCGACGACGCGCTGCTGCACCAGTTGCAGCAGCAGCGGATGCAGGTCCATGGGCGCGCCGAAATGGAAATCGACCTGCGGATAATCCCGCGCCAGCGCCAGCAGTTCAGCGGGCATGTCGTTCTTGGCATGGCGCGCTCCCAAGAGCACGCCCGGCACCACCGCGACTTCGGTAGCGCCGTCGGCCACGCAGGCGGCGGCGGCTTCGGCAATGGTGGGCGCGGCAAACTCCAGATAGCCATGCCGCACGATGCGCCCGGCGGCGCGCTCGCGCACCAGGTCGACCAGCGCTTCGAATTCGCGCAGCGAATCCGGATCGCGGCTGCCGTGCCCGGCAATGACCACCGCCGACTGGCCCTGACGGCTCATGCCGAGGCTCCGCTGGCCGTCATCGCAGGTGGCGGTTCGATCTGGCTGGCCATGGGTGTGAGGGTGCGGATGAGCATGATGCTCATGTCGCTGAATTCGACCTCGGCGCAATCGGCCAGCTTGCCATGCCACTCGGCGTCGCCCCGGGTCAGGTTTTCCCAGACCTCGGTGGGATGCTCAGGGCTCACGCCCTGCTGCAGCAGATAGGTGGCGATGTGACGCGGCATGAAGGAGCGCGCGGCATCCCAGGGACAGGGAATGACGATGGCGTTACGGCCATCATTGAGCACATGCACCAGATGGCGCTTGAAGGGTTCCAGGTCGCCACGGCGGTGGAAGGTGATGAAGGTGGTTTCATCAAAGCACACGCGTGCCTTGGACGCCAGGATCTGGGCCGAGGAAATGCCGGGCAGGGTTTCCACCCGATGGCCGCAGGCGCGCTCCACGCGTTCCAGGTACTGGAAACCGCTGAAGTGGATATCGCCCATGAAGACCACCACGCAGCGCTTGCCGGCGTGATGCAGGGCCGCCACTTCATCGAGCTTGGCGACCTGGTCGCGATAGCCCATCAGCACCACCTGGGCGCTGGCCGGGATGAGGTCCTTGACCACGTCCACCACGGCATTGAAGCCGGCCACCACGTCAGCGTTGCGGATCAGCTCCGCGCCGCGCAGGGTCAGGTAGGAGTGGTCGCCAGGACCGGCGCCGATGCAGATGATCATGTTCTTTCCTTTCAGCGCGCGCCCAGTTGCGCGCGCACGGTCAACGCCAGGGCGTCGCCGGTCAATTGTTCCAGGGTCAGGCAAGGCGCCCCCAGCGCCTCGGCCAGTTGGGCCGCACGGCCCAGGCGCAGATAGCCGGATTCGGTATCGAGCACCAGCGCCGGCACGGCCTGCGCGGCCAGCATGTCCGCCGCTTCCAGGGTCTGCGCCCAGGCGTCGCCGTGGCTGCCGGGCAGGCTGACATTGGCCTTGCCGTCCGACAGGATCACCAGCAGCGGCGGCGCTTCCGGGCTGGCCTGTTGCAGCACTTGCGCGGCCAGTTGCAGCGCATGCGGCAAGGGCGTGCGCCCGCCGGTGGGCAGCTCGCGCAGGCCCTGCTCGGCCAGGTCGGCGCTGCGGGTGGGCGCCAGCAGCAGTTGCGCCTGTTCGCCACGGAAGGCGATCACGGCCAGCTGGTCGCGGCGCTGGTAGGCATCGGTCAGCAGGGCCAGCACCGCGCCCTTGACGGCTTCCATGCGCCGCTGGGCGGCCATCGATCCCGAGGCATCGACCACGAAGACGATCAGGTTGGCGCCGCGTCCGCTGCGCACCTGGCGGTGCAGGTCAGCGCGGCTGACGGCAAGCCGCTCGCCGGGCTCGGCCTCGCCACTGAGGGCGCTGCGTACGGCGGCGCTGCGCAGTGTAGCACCAATGGCCAGGCGGTCCGGATTGGCGTCCGGCACGGCGCGCACGGCGCTGCCCCGGCTGGCGTCGGCGACCGCGCTGCGCCGGCCGCTGGCCGCGCTGGCCTGGGCGGGCGCGGCCACGCTGATCTTGCGGGCCTGGCCGGCGGCGGCGATGGCGAAGGTCTGCTGGCCGCCTGCTTCGCTTGGCTGGTCCTGCTGGTCCTGCTCGCCCTCCTCCGGCTGTTCTTGTTCAGGGGATGGTTCCTGCGGTGGCGCCTCTCCACTTCCTTCGCCCGCATCAGGGGCTGGCGGCTCGGGAGTGCGGGCCTGATCGATCAGGTCGTCCAGCTTGTCCTGGTCCATGCCGGTCTGCTCGAAGGGCTTGCGGCGGCGGCGATGCGGCAGCACCAGCAAGGCGGCCTCGCGCACATCGTCCGGGGTCACGCGGGAACGCGCCTGCAAGGCGGCAATGGCGCGGGCGGTCTTGTGCATGACGATATCGGCGCGCAGGCTGGCCACCTCGAACTCGCAGCAGAGATGGCTGATCAGTTCCAGCATGGCATCGTCCAGCACCACCTCGGGCAGCAGGCGCTGGGCCTGGGCCACTTGGTTGCGCAAGGCGTCCTGGCGGTCTTGCCACTGGCTGGCGAAGGCGGCGGGATCGGCTTCGAAGGCGATGCGCCGGCGCACCACCTCGGCACGTACGGTCTTATCGGTGGGTGCGTTGACCTCCACCATCAGGCCGAAGCGGTCCAGCAGTTGCGGGCGCAGGTCGCCCTCCTCCAGGTTCATCGTGCCGATCAGGGTGAAGCGCGCCGGATGGCTCACCGACAGGCCTTCGCGCTGCACCGCATTGATGCCCATGGCGGCCACGTCCAGCAGCACATCGACCAGGTGGTCGGCCAGCAGGTTGACTTCATCGATATAGAGGATGCCGCGATGGGCCGCCGCCAGCAGGCCCGGCTGGAAGGCGCGCTGGCCGCCCTGCAGGGCTTGCTGCAGATCGAGCGAACCCAGCACGCGGTCTTCGGTCGCGCCCAGCGGCAGGGTCACGAAAGGCAAGTCTGCCGGCGCGGCGGCGGGCGCGTTGTCGCCGTTGCAGAGCGTGCAAGCCGCCGCTGGCTGGCCGGGGGCGCAGTTGAAGGCGCACGCGGCTACCCGGGCAATGGGCGGCAGCACCTGGGTCAGGCCGCGTGCGGCGGTGCTCTTGGCGGTTCCCTTGTCGCCGCGCACCAGCACGCCGCCGATGCCGGGATCGACGGCGCACAGCAGCAGCGCCTGCTGCAGCAGCGGCTGGCCGACGATGGCCGAGAAGGGATAGACGGGCAAGGCGGTCATTGCAGGTCCTTGGTATGTTCGCTGCCGCGCACGGTCTCGCCACGTGCTTCGAGCAGGGTTTCACTGTGCAGGTAGAGCTGGCGCAGGCGCTCCAGGGTCTGGGCGTCGGGCGCTTGCCACATGCCCCGGCTGGCGGCTTCCAGCAGGCGCTCGGCAATGGCGTTCTGGGCCCAGGGATTGGCCTCTTCCAGGAACTGGCGCATGGCCGGGTCAAAGCCGTAGGTTTCGGCCAACTGCTGGTACATCCAGTCATCCAGCACTTGCGCCGTGGCGTCGTAGCCGAACAGGTAATCCACGGTCGCGCTCAGTTCCAGCCCGCCCTTGTAGCCGTGGCGCTGGATGCTGGCCAGCCACTTGGGATTGACCACGCGGGCGCGGAAGACGCGCAGGGTCTCTTCCTTCAGGTCGCGCACGGCGGCGCGCTGGGGATCGTGGCTGTCGCCGAAGTAATGGCGCGGCTGCTGGCCGGACAAGGCGCGGATGGTGGCGATCATGCCGCCGTGGTATTGCAGGTAGTCGTCGCTGTCGAAGATGTCGTGCTCGTGGTTGTCCTGGTTGTGCAGCGCCACCTGCACGCCCGCCAGGCGCTGGCGGAACGCGTCGCGCTGGTCCGCGCCCTGGACCTTGCGGCCATAGGCGAAGCCGCCCCAGTTGATGTAGGCCTCGGCGAAATCGGCCTGGTCCTGCCAGTTCTTTTCCTGGATCAGCGGCAGGATGCCCGCGCCATAGCTGCCGGGCTTGGCGCCGAAGACGCGGTAGGACGCCTGTGCCGCCGCCTCGGCCTGGCCCAGTCCGGCGCCCATGCCCTGCGCCAGGTCGCGCAGGTAGTGCTTGCGCACGAAGTTCATGGTCTCCGGTTCATCGGCGGCGATGGCCAGTTGCACGGCATCGTCGATCAGCTCGATCAGTTGCGGGAAGGCGTCGCGGAAGAAACCGCTGATGCGCGTGGTGACGTCGATGCGCGGGCGTTGCAATTCCTCCAGCGGCACCAGCTCGACCCCAGCGACCTGCCGGTTGCCGGCGCGCCAGAGGGGACGTGCGCCCATCAGCCAGAGGATCTGCGCGACATCGTCGCCGTGGGTGCGCATGGCGCTGGTGCCCCAGATGCTGATGGCCACGCTCTCGGGATAGTGGCCGGTTTCGCGGTGATGGCGTTGCAGCACTTCGCGCGCCAGCTGCTGCCCCACGCGCCAGGCCGATTGCGAAGGCACGCTGCGCGGATCGACCGAATAGAAGTTGCGTCCGGTGGGCAGGATGTGCGCCATGCCGCGCGTGGGCGAACCGCTGGGGCCCGCGGGGATGTAGCCGCCGCGCAGGCCATTGAGCAGGTTGCCGATTTCTTCGCTGGTGCGGTGCAGGCGCGGCACCAGTTCTTCGCAGGCGAAGGCCAGCACGCGGCGCACGGCGCCGGTATCTGCAGCGCGGCGGCTTGGCGCGCTGGCAGGCGCCGCCCGGCGCGGCGCGGGTGCTGCCGGACGCGCCATGGCGCGCATGCCGCCCAGCACGCTGGTGGCGGCCTGGCTCATGGCCGGTTGCAGGCGCGGCCTTTGCTCGGGACTGGCTTGCTCCAGCGCAGCAAAGACGCTGCCGAGTACGCGGTCGATCGCCGTGGGCGCGAAGTCGTGTTCCTGCAGCGCCTGCATCAGGCGCAGGCACAAGGCGTCGATGGCTTCGAGGGCATCGGCGCGGGTGGCAATGGGACGATCCGCACAGCGCGCCAGGGCGTCATCGATGTTCAGACGACGACCCTTGTGTTCCAGCAACATGTCCAGCGACAGGCCGAACAGCCGGGCCACTTCTTCCTGCAGGCCGGGCAGGTCCTGGTTGGGCAGGCGGGTCAGGGCCACCAGCATGTCGGGCATCTGCGCCTGATCAGGCGTGCGCCCCAGGATATGCAGGCCGTCGCGGATCTGCGCCGCGCCCAGCTCGCACAGGTAGCCGTCGAGGTCTTCGATCAGGTGGGCCACGCCGGCGCCGTCGAGCTCGGTAAGGGCATGCGGCAGCTCGCCCTCTTCGTGAGCGTGATCATGATCGTGGTCGTGATGCGCATGGTCGCCGTGGTCGTGATGATGGTGGGCGTGACCATGATGATGGTGGTGATGATCGTGATCATGGCCGTGGTCATGGTCATGGTCATGGTCATGGTCATGGTCATGATGCAGCAGCTTGTATTGCAGGTCGGTATCCAGATTGGTCTGGCGCACCAGCTCCCAGATCTGCTGCTGCAGCAGCGGCAGCTTGGACGGGTCCAGCACTTCGACCTGGTAATACTCGTCCACCAGTTGCGTGAGCTGTGCCAGCGCGCCGTAGCTGTCGGCGGTGGTCATCGGCGGCGTCAGGTGGTCCACCACCACGGCGTGGGCGCGGCGCTTGGCCTGCGAACCCTCGCCGGGGTCGTTGATGATGAAGGGGTAGAACAGCGGCATGTCGCCCAGCAGCGCATCCGGGAAGCACTCGTCGGACAGGCCCACGCCCTTGCCGGGCAACCACTCCAGCGTGCCATGCTTGCCGACGTGGACGATGGCATGCGCGCCCCACTCTTCGTCCAGCCAGCGATAGAGCGCGTAGTAGTGATGGGTGGGCGGCAGGTCGGGCTGGTGGTAGATGGCGTCGGGGTCCATGCCGTAGCCGCGTGGCGGTTGCAGGGCCACGAAGGCGTTGCCCAGGTCGAGGCCGGCGATGACCAGATGCTGGTCATGCACATAGGCCTGGCCAGGGGCTGCGCCCCACTGGCGCTGCATCTTTTCTTGCAGGGACGTCGGCAAGGCGGCGAACCACTGTGCGTAGCGCGCCGCTGGAATGCGGGCGGCGGCGCGGCGCAACTGGTCTTCTGTGAGCAGGATGTCGTCGTAGGAGCAGCGGTCCACCAGTTCGTGGATCAGGGCTGTCCCGGTCTGCGGCAATGCATCGATGGCATAGCCGTCGGCCGACAGCGCCCGCAAGACGGCCATCAAGGACTCTGGCGCATCCAGGCCGACGGCGTTACCGATCTGCGAGGCCTTGCTGCTGGAATTGGTGAAGATGAAGGCAATGCGCTTGTTGGCATTGGGCGTGCTGCGCAGACGCACCAGCCGTTGCGCCAGGCCGGCGATGCGGCGGACCCGGTCGGGCAGCGGCTGGTACTGTACCGCGCCGCTGTCGGTGGTCTCTTTGAAGGACAGCGGCACGCCGATGATGCGGCCATCGAACTCGGGCAGCACCACGTTCATGGCCGCGTCCAGCGGGTTCATGCCGCGCGTGGAGTGCTGCCACTGCGCCTGCGTCATGCCGCTGGTGATGGCCTGCAGCACCGGCAGGTCCAGCTGCTCCAGCACCGAGACCGACCAGCCGGCCGGCGTGACGCCGCCAGCGGTGATCTCGCCCATGGCAAAGGAGGTGGTATTGATGATCAGGTCCACCTGGCCTGCGCCGAAATACTGCAAGGCCGGCGGCAAGGCCTGGCCGCCGCCGGCAGAGACGCGCAGCGAGGAGGTGAACACCGGCAGCACATCCAGCCCGCGCGCTTCCAGTGCGGCGACCAGGGCGTCGATGAAGGCGGTATTGCCCGAGAGCCAGTGCGCCCGGTAGAAGATGATGCCCACGGCCGGCTTGCCTGCCGGGGCCTGGGCGCGCAGCGCCAGCCAGTCGGCGATGCCGGCGTCCTGTTCCAGGTCGGGATGATAGAGGCCGTGCTCGGGCAGGGCCTGGGCCGGTTCATAACCGTAGCCGCTCAAGAGCATGCGGTCCGACAGGCAGCGCAGCATCTGCGCCAGGTTGACGCTGCCGCCGCCGTTGAAATAAGCCAGCGCCTGCTGCTGCACATCGGCTGGCGCAGTGGACGCGGCGGCCAGTTCGGGGTCGGGCTCGCCGGTGCCGGACAGCACGATCAATTGCCGCCCTTCGGCCCGGACCACACGCAACATCTCCGGAAAACCCTGCACCGCTCCCAGCCGGCCCAGCACGCGCAAGACGATCACCTGCGCCGCCGCCAGTTCGCCGCGCAGCAGCGCCGCCAGGCTGGGCCACTGCGAGGCCTGGTCTTGATCTGCGGCTTGCAGGCGCTGCAGGTCGTAGCCGGCCACGGCAGGGAAATCCGCCGGTAACTGCGCACGGGCCGTGGCCAGCATGGCCAGGTCGGTGGGGGCATGGGTCAAGAGCGCAATGCGCGCCAGCGGCTCAGACATCGCTGCTCTCCGGTTCGGGATGGACATCGCCGCTGCCCAGGCGATGGAAGACCAGGTCGCTCACTTCGCGCCCGCCCTCCAGGTGTTCGACCACTACGCGCTCGATGGCGCTGGCGTCTTCGCAGCGGTACCAGACCCCCTCGGGATAGACCACTACCACCGGCGCCTGGGCTTTGCAGGCCACCATGCAATGGGTGCGGGTACGCTTGACGCGCAGGTCGGGACGGGCATCGATCTGCTCGCCCAGGACGCCGAACATGGCTTCGGCCAGGACACCGTTCTCGGTGCAGCGCGGGCCGACGCACATGAGCACGTGGCGGTGATGAGTTCTCATTGCTTGACTTTCAGGAGCGCCGCGATGCGATGCCAATGCGGATGGCGCCGGCCCGCAGACCGGCGCCGGGGAGGTCAGCCGAACCGGCGGTAGAAGAAACCGGTCAGGCCGCCCAGGGCCAGCCAGAAGACGGCGTTGGCCAGGGCGGTGGCGCGGATGAAGGCGTGGGCCAGCTCTTCGGGCGCGACGCCGCCATGCACCTCGGGCTGCGGTGCGCCCACCAGGTGCGGCACCACCAGCAGGGCCACGGCCAGCAGCTTGCACCACCAGGCGCGCGTAAAGACGAACAGGCCCAGGCTGGCCGCCGTCATCACCGCCGTCATCACCCACCAGAACTGGCGTGCCTGCAGCGGCGCGGCCAGGGTGCCCGGCACTTCCGGCGGCAGGCCCAGCGAGGGGGCGACAAAGAAGACGCCATAGCCCGCCAGGCCCCACAGCAGGCCGCTGCGCCAGCTGACCTGGCGGCCACTGAGGGTGATGGCCGCCACCAGCAACAGCGCAAAGCCCACGGCCATGCTGACATTGGCCAGCACGGTATAGCCGGTGCGTTCTGCGCCATCGGCGGGTTCCCAGGCATCGGCGTCATGGCTGTGCTCGTGGGCATGGGCGCTGGCGGCGGCGTGTTCGTGCGCCTGGTCGTGTTCGTGCTCATGGGCGGCCTGGGGGGCGGCGGAGGCGCCCTCTTCAGCCGCCTTCTCGTACTGCTCGGCTTGCAGGATCAGCTTTTCCACCTGGAATTGCTGCACACCCGAGAGCAACACACCCGACAAAGCGCCGGCAACGACTACAGCCGACGCCATGCGCCGGAAGACGGTCCAGTTCATCGCGCGCTCCTCAGTGGCAGGGGAAACCGGCCGAGTGGCGGCCGTCATGGGCGGCGTTGTGCAGTTCGACCTTGGAGGCAAAACCGGCGCCGTAGATCAGCGCCACGCCCAGCGCCAGGGCCAGCAGCGCAGGGGCAATGCGGTCGCGCCAGACATGGCTGCCCGCTTGGGTGGTCTCGACGGTAGGGCTGGCATTCAGGCCGGAGGTGGTGGACATGTGTTTTCCTTGGGTGGATGAAGAAACCGGAGGAGACCCTGCGTCAAGCGCCCATGCCCTATCCTGCCGCCCGCAGGCGACGCCGGGAAATGCCGGTCGGAAACAAGGGAAGCTGTCCGCATGATCGCCCTCCGCGATACATTCAAGAATCTTGCCACTGGCCGGTCTCCGGGCTGACGGGATGAAGCCGGGGGCTTCGCGGACAGGCGCCTTCCCATGCTGGTGGCACAGTGGCGTAGTGCGTGTCCTTCCTCGCTTACCGTTGCGGGGGCAGCGCCGGCCTTGGCCCATGGATTCATGCACGGATGCATCCATGCGGGCCGCACCGGCTTCCCGTTTCAATTCCGTGCGCGGCTGCGCACGCAATACCAGAAGCAATGCTAGAACCCATTTCATAAATAGGCGTGAGATGCGTTCTAGGGCCCGGTGAGCGACGATAAGGTCTTCTGTGAGTATAAATCATTGCGCCGCAACAGGGCAGATTTACTCGGCCCCTGTCGAGGAGGCAACATGCATGAAAAAACCGGCCAGCGGCCGGTTCGGGATGACAAGGCAAAGCCGGCTCAGGCGGCCTGTTTGGCTTGCAGCATCGATTCTTCCAGCGCCATCAGCGATTCGATGGCGGCGATCAACAGGCCGATGCGGTGGCGGCGGTAGATCAGGCGTTTTCTAGAGCGGTTGTTCATGGTTTCTCCTGCGGCCAGCCTACGCGGCTGGCGGTTTCACTGACAAGGCCGTGGCAAGGCGCGCAGCGCGCCCCACGTCCGGGAAGGCGACATTATAGCCGAGCCCGGGCGCTCCCCCTCTCAGACGATGCAGCGGGTGCGGTAGCACTGGCTGAACAGGCGGGTCGCTTCCAGCCCCGGCGGCAGATGATGACAAGCAGGGCTCAATGGCGCCACCAAGGCGTCCAGCCCCGCGTCCAGGTGGGAAGGCGCCTCCTGGTGCGGCTGCTCCGGCTGCTCCGCCACGCCCTGGCGGCCGCGCGCCTGCGCGCGGAAGCTGGGCTGGCGGGGTGCGTCGTCCCAGCCGGTCTCGATCCATTCGCGGATGACCTGCTTTTCATAGCCATTGAAGACGCCGAACATCTCGCCGCCCGGCGCATCGATGAGTCGCCAGAAGCGGCTGTGTCCGGCCGGCTCGCCACGCAGGATCCATTTGCCCTGTTCCATCGCCGCCAGGAAATCGCGCATGCCCTCGGGGCGCTCCAGCCATTGATTGACGGTCTTGCCGCCAATGCGGCAGTAATCCGAATGCATCATCCGGCCAAAGGCGGCCTTGTCGGCCAGCACGCGTTGCACTTCCTGGTCCAGATCGAAGGAGCCGATCACGCCCAGCGTGCTCGCCCCCAGTTCATTGAGCAGGTAGCCGCGCCGCATGCGCTGCAGGAATTCTTCCCGGTCCGGCCATTGCGCGGCGGCCTCCAGGACTGCGTCGACGGCCTTGCGGGCGTGGCCGCTGGCGGCGTTATCGATGGTCACGTGCAGCGTGAAATAGTAGGGATCGATGCCGAGTTCGTTGAGTTCGTAGGCCGTGATCAGCAGGTGCAGCGGCAACTGCTCGTAACCCAGGTTGAAGCCGAACATCTCGGGAATGAATTCGTCGCCGTGCCAGCCCAGCGCCAGTTGCAGCGCTCCCTGCACATAGTGCGCCTGCGAGAGCCAGTCGGCCTGCTCGCAGCCATGGGCCTGCAGGAGACTGCGATACAGGCTCACGTGGTTCATGGCGACCTCGCCATCGCCCAGCTCTTCCAGATAGGTCAGGATCAGGGGACGAAACACCGGATCGCGCCAGTGCTTCACGGCGCTGTAGAGCCAAGCGCCATCGACCAGCTTGGTGGGCGCCACGCGCAGCAGGAAATTGAGCGCATGGGCGCGCCCCGAGAAATACTGGCGCGGCGCGCCGGCGCGGCGTTCCTGCAGATAGGCCTCATAGGCCACGCCAACCTGGGCGGCGCGGGCCTGCATCCAGGCGGCCATGTCCTGGCCCGCGGGGGGCAGCTCGCAGGGCAGCGCCTGCGTCGCCTCCAGCTGCGTCACCAGATAGCGGCGCGCCTGGGCCAACGCCGCCGCATCGGGCTCGGCCACATTCAACTGCGCATAGATGCGCGCCGGCAACAGCCCGGCGCCGTGGGGGTCGTGGTGGGGATCACTGTTGGGGTGATATCGGCGGGAAGCCGATGCGGCTGCCTGCATTTCTTCCAGGGTGGCTTGCATACTTCCTCGCGCAAATGGACATTGCGCCCAGCATGCGATGTTCGCGCCGGCAGCGCTATCAGCCAGGGGCCAGCGCTGCTGTCGGAGAACGCCGCCATCCGGGTAGGACGACGGGACTGCCAAGGCGGCGGCGCCTGTCAGAGGGGCGGCCAGCGCCGAAAGGATTGTCTTGGCCGGGCAGATATCCGATAATCGCGGCCATGAACGATACCGCACAACGCCCCAGCTTCCCCGACCGCCTCTCGGTCGATCCGCGCAGCCCGCATTACGTCGCCGCCATCTTTGAATTCGACGTGGGCATCAAGCTCAATGGCAAGGAATTCAACAACGTCAGCGAATACTGCATCAGCGAAGGCTGGATCAAGATTCCCGCCGGCCGCGCGCTGGACCGCAAGGGCAATCCGATGATGACCAAGCTCAAGGGCCAGGTCGAACCGTTCTATCGCTGATCCGCCTTACTCCGCACTGTCACCCAGAGGCCCGCATTTTCGTGCGGGCCTTTTCTCTTAGCGGCAACATTGTCTGTCTGCCAAGCTGCGCACGCAAAACGACCCGCGCGAGAAGCGTCTTCCTTCCAGGCAAGGGCCACGTATCAGGCTGCCGAGGCATCCCTACGCCGCCGCGCCAGTATCACCCCCAACAGTCCGATCCCCAGCATGGCGCTGGAGGCTGGTTCGGGGACCTCAGCCTGACGCGAACTGACAGTCAGGACCGGGGTGACGGAGTGCAGCTCCTGACCACGGGAAGGAGCCGGATGCGCGCGCAGTTGCAGCTCCACAATGGGGTTGCGCGACCAGTCGATGGCGCGCAGGGCGGCGTTGAGGTCGCTCAATTTGCTCACCGAGGTCCGATAGTCCTGCAGCGGTTGCCTCGTTCCCTCCCGCACGCCCTCTGCGAAGGTATCGGTCCATAGATTCCGGTTACCCTGCCTGAGGGCGACGTACAGATAATTGGACGCCGGATCAGAGGCTCCCCAGCCCTGGTCAAAGGTGCGGGAGCGGCCAGTTACAGCTGTGAAAGTCCGGATTCCCGGCGTGATGAAAACACCCAGCACGCGCTCATCCTTGATTCCTCGGGAAGCACTGCGATCGTAACGGTCCACCGTAGCGGACTGCGTAACGATGGTCGCCGATGCGCAGGTGCTGAAAGCGGCCAGAAACGCCAGGCTGGCAAAGGTGCTTTTGAACGAAGACATGTTGGTTTTCTCAAAGAGTATTGACGGGGATGGCGGTGTGGCGATGGATATCTTCACGCATAAAACATGCCATTCAAACAAGCTCTTTGAAAATCAGCTACTTGTCTTTTCGGGCCTCTGCACTCCTGCCCATCATGTAATATTCTCCGACAGTAACATCTGTTACCATTTTTATGATGTCTTCCACAAGCCTTTACCGGTGGGGTTTTGCGTCACTTCCCTATTTTTATGATGCATTTCAAAAAACAGGTTTTATTAGAAAAGTGGACCACCACGGCATTTCCTGAAGAGACCTGCTGCGCCTGATTTCCGCTTCGGCAATGCAGGCGCAGTCGAGGTTTTTTACACTGTCACGGCGCGCTGCCCCAGGCGGAATACTGCCACCGCCTGCACCAGTTCCCGCGCCTGGCCGGACAAGCTGATGGCCGCTGCCGCGCTTTCTTCGACCAGGGCGGCATTCTGCTGCGTGGTGGTGTCCATCTGGGTGACGGCCTGGCCGACCTGGGCAATCCCCGTATTCTGCTCGGCGGTGGCGGCGTTGATGCCGACCATGATGTCGCTGACGCGGCGAATCGAGGTCACGATCTCTTCCATGGTCTTGCCGGCCTGGTCGGCCAGTTGGGTGCCCTGCCCCACCTGCTCGACGCTGGCGGTGATCAGTTCCTTGATCTCGCGTGCGGCGGTGGCGCTGCGCTGGGCCAGGGTGCGCACTTCCGAGGCCACCACGGCAAAGCCGCGCCCTTGTTCGCCGGCGCGAGCAGCCTCGACGGCGGCGTTCAGGGCCAGGATATTGGTCTGGAAGGCAATGCTGTCGATCACGCCGATGATGTCGGCGATGCGACGGCTGGATTCGTCGATGCGGCCCATGGTCTGCACCACATCACCCATCACCTGTCCGCCATGCTGGGCCACGCCGGAGGCCTGCGCCACCTGGGCGTTGGCCGAGCGGGCGAATTCGGCTGACTGCTGGGCGGTGGCGGCGATTTCTTCCATGGCGCTGGCGGTCTGCTCCAGGCTGGACGCGGCCTGTTCGGTGCGGGCGCTCAAGTCGGCATTGCCGGCGGCGGCTTCGCTGCTGGCCTGGTTGACCGACAATGCCGCCTGGCGCGACTTGCTCACCAGCGAACGCAACGACTCCTGCATGCTGCCCACGTTCTTCAAGAGGCTGGCCAGTTCGGAGCGGCCGGTGGCCGCTGGCACCGTGCTGGTGAGGTCGCCTGCGGCGATCTGCAGGGTCAGCGCCTGCATCTCGTGCAACGGCGCGGCAATGCTCTGGGTGAGCAGCCAGCCCAGCAACACGGCCAGCAGGATACTGGCTGCGGTGGCCCCCATGAGCACGAAGCGCGAGCGATCGATGGCCGCATCGATCTGCCCGCCCAGTTCGGCGGTGCGCCTTTCCTGGTACTGCACCAGGCTGGTCCCTTCCTTGATGTAGGCGGCCGAGATCGACTTCATGTCCTGCACCAGCTGCTGCCGGGTGGCCGCATCCGCGCCGACCTCTTCCATCTGCTGGCGCACCACCAGATAGCGTTTGCGCTCCTTGGCCATGCGCTCCAGGATGGTCTTGCCCTCTTCGGTATCGTCCAGTTCGGCATAGCGTTTCTGGATGACGGTGGTGCGGGTGACCAGCCCGGCCATGTCATCGGCAAAGAACTTGAGCAGGGTTTCATTGGCCGTGACCCCCAGCGCCAGGGCGCGGGCCACGTTGACCACGATGTTCTCGCGCCATTCCTTGGCCAGCGAGAGTCGTTCAGCCTGTTCTTTCTGCAGGATCTGGTTGGCCTGCTCGACCTGCTTCAATTGCGCCAGCATGGCCAGCAGCATGGCCAGCATGAGGCCGATGATCACGACAAAACCCAGCGCCAGGCGCCTGCCAACCGTCAATCTATTCAACAACGACATACTGCCCCATCCTTTATTCTTGTTAACTATTTGGCAAGCACCCCATACCGTCACTTACCGTTCCATGTCGTGGACTCCCCTTTGCCTGGCCGGCCCCCGCCGGACACCCGCCAGCACTGCTGTGCTCAGGCGCTTGCTGACGACATCACAACAAGTCAAAAAAGGTCGTTATTCTCACTTGACAGTAATGATGCTGCATTGCAAGTGATCGAGGGCTTTTCTGGCGCTGTTCTTCGTAACAGTTGCCTGAGGAAAACGCTAAAAATCCTGCAGAATGAGATTTTATCCGTCTATTTTTTTCTTGCCCGCAACTTGCTGCGCACTCGCTGAACGCATCCGCGCAAACAAAAACACCCCGCCACGAGACACGTGACGGGGTGTTGTCGATCCGGTGCGGGCGCAGCCCGCCGCCGTCGGTCGTTCAGCTGGCCTGGAGGGCGCGGGTGACGATGTCCTGGGCCTCGGCGAAGATCTTGTCGAGGTGGGCCTGGTCGCGGAAGCTCTCGCCGTAGATCTTGTAGATGCTCTCCGTGCCGGACGGACGCGCCGCAAACCAGCCATTGTCGGTGACGATCTTCAGGCCGCCGAAGGGCTTGCCGTTGGCCGGCGCCGTGGTCAGCACTTCACGGATAGGCTCGCCGGCCAGTTCGGTGGAACTGACATCCTGCGGCGAGAGCTTGGACAGGCGCGCCTTCTGCTCGGGCGTCGCGGCGGCTTCCTTGCGGCCATTGAGCGGAGCGCCCAGCTGATGGGTCAGGTCTTCATAGATCTGGCCAGGGTCGTTGCCGGTGCGCGCGGTCATCTCGGCGGCCAGCAAGGCGGCGGTGATGCCGTCCTTGTCAGTGCTCCAGGGCTGGCCGTCGAAGCGCACGAAGGAAGCGCCAGCGCTCTCTTCGCAGCCGAAGGCCAGGCTGCCGTCATAGAGGCCATCGACGAACCACTTGAAGCCCACCGGCATCTCCAGCAGCTTGCGCTCCAGGTGCTTGGCGACGCGATTGATCATCTGGCTCGACACCAGGGTCTTGCCGATGGCGGCGTCCGCGCGCCAGGCCGGACGGTGGCGGAACAGGTAGTACACCGCCACAGAGAGGTAATCATTGGCCGGCATGAGGCCGCGGCTCTTGGCGACGATGCCGTGGCGGTCATGGTCGGTATCGCAGGCCATGGCGACGTCAAAGCGGTCCTTGAGTGCGATCAGTTCGCTCATCGCATGCGGCGAGGACGGGTCCATGCGGATCTGCGCATCCCAGTCCAGCGGCACGAAGCGGAAGGTGGCGTCGACCTCGGTGTTGACCACTTCCAGGTTCAGCTTGTAGCGGTCGGCGATGGCGGACCAGTAATGCAGGCCGGCGCCGCCCAGCGGGTCCACGCCGATCTTGACATTGGCGCCGGAGATGGCGGCCAGGTCGATGATGTTGGGCAGGTCGCTGACGTAGTTGTCGAGGTAGTCGTAGCGGCGCGTGGTGTCGGCCTTGAGCGCCTTCTCGAAGCTGACGCGGCGCACACCCTGCAATTGCTGCTCCAGGTAGGCGTTGGCGCGCTGTTCGATCCAGCCGGTGACATTGGAGTCGGACGGGCCGCCATTGGGCATGTTGTACTTGAAGCCGCCATTGTCAGGCGGATTGTGCGACGGCGTGACCACGATGCCATCAGCCAGCGCATCGCGGTGGACGCGGTTATGCGTGAGGATGGCGTGCGAGACCGCAGGCGTGGGCGCGTAGGGGCTGCCTTCGGCCAGCATGGTCACCACTTCATTGGCGGCCAGCACTTCCAGCGCACTGTGCCAGGCCGGTTCCGACAGCGCATGGGTATCGATGCCCAGGAACAGCGGGCCTTTGAAACCCTGCTCCTTGCGGTAGTCGCAGATGGCCTGGGTGATGGCCAGCACGTGCCATTCGTTGAAACTGTGGGCATTGGCGTTGCCGCGATGGCCGGAAGTGCCGAAGGCCACGCGATGGCTGGCTTCGGCCACATCCGGACGCAGGCTGTAGTAATTGGAGACCAGCACTGGCAGATCGACCAGTGCCGAAGGGGCGGCGCGCTGGCCGGCCAGGGGATTGACGCTACTCATGATGGCTTTTCTTGATGAAGGGAAACAGAAACAGCGTTTGGACAAGCCCAGGCGAGACAACGTTCATAGCTTCGCCTGGCTTGATGTTCTTGTGAATGTTTTTTAAGGTTCCGGCCGGCATTGTAACGGCTGCGGGCCAATTCTCCTGCATGGTTTGGGCAAACCGCGCTGTCCCTGCCGGAAAGCGCAATGCGCCCGGGCGCGAACCCGGGCGCATTGGCCATCACTGCATCGGCCTGCCTCTGCAGCAGCAGACCGGATGGCGGATCGGTCAGCCTGCGTCAGGCGCGCCTGAAGGCGCGCACGATGACCAGCAGGACCACCGCGCCCAGCGTGGCCGTGACGATGGAGGCCAGGATGCCGCCCCCCACGGCGATGCCCAGCAGGCCGGCCAGCCAGCCGCCGATGACCGCGCCGACGATACCGATGAGGATGTCGGCCAACAGGCCGAAGCCGCCGCCCTTGACCAGCACGCCGGCCAGCCAGCCAGCAACCGCACCGATGATCAGCCATGCAATGAGTCCGTGTTCCATGATCTTCCCTTTCCTGTCGTGATGGGGATGTCCCGTGTTGATTGCTTCTCCGCCACCGCCACGCAGGGCGGCCAACGGATGAGGTCATGGTAGGAAGGGACGTGTCCCGCAGGTATCGGACAGCGGCCCATTTCCCTGTAGGACAAGCCCGCCATGCCCACCCTCCGGTGCGACGCAGTGCAACGCAGAGGCAGCCGGACTTGCTCCGGCCTTCCTCTTTTCCTACACATCAAACCGAAGCCATCCTATAGAGCGACAGCGCGAGTTTTCATAATCTAGCGTCCAATCGAAGCAGCGCAGCATGGCGTACCGCCCCTCTGCCACAGCAAGAGTGCCGAAAATGCCTCTGCTGATGCTGCGCGACTTGCACCACCTTGACTTTGAAGCAGCCTCCACGAGGAGCCTGCATCCGCGACCAGCCAAGCAGGAAAGCCAACGACCATGCCCCATACCGATACCAGAAGGGATAGCGCTACATTCGCCAACCAGTTCGCCCTGCACTCCTTCGCAGGCAGCGCGCGCGGCGGCGAAGACTTCGCAGAACAGTATGCACGCTACGCCAGCGACTCGGCGCAGTTGCTGCAGCAGATCTCGAAGAAGGCGCCCCAGTTGGCTTCGGTACTGGAACAGCTCAACGAGGGCTGCGCCCAGCGCAGCATCGCGCTGGGCGAGGCCGACGCGCCTGCCGCGCCGCGTGCGCGCAACCTGCTGCTGGCGGCATTGAACTTGCCGGGCCAGTTCCTGGCAGGCATTGCCGCGCTGTTGCACGGCGGCAGGATGCTGCCGGCCATGAAGATGATCAAGAACAACAAGCAGGCATGAAGCGCCATTGGCGCTACGTGACCTGCCATGCATGTGGGTGAGGATGCCACGTCCTTCAACTTAATCTACCTGGGCCTACCATGAAAAAAATCACCAAAGCAGTCTTCCCCGTCGCCGGTCTGGGCAGCCGTTTCCTTCCCGCCACCAAGGCGCAACCCAAGGAAATGCTTCCCATCGTCGACAAGCCCCTGATCCAGTACGCCGTCGAAGAAGCCGTTGAAGCCGGCATCACCGAGATGATCTTCATCACCGGCCGCAACAAGCGCGCCATCGAAGATCACTTCGACAAGGCCTACGAGCTGGAGAGCGAGCTGGAAGCCGCCGGCAAGGTCAAGCTGCTGGAAACCATCCGCCACGTCGTGCCCAAGCACATCAATTGCGTCTACGTGCGCCAGGCCGAACCGCTGGGCCTGGGCCACGCCGTGCTGCTGGCCAAGCCGCTGGTGGGCGATGAGCCCTTCGCCGTGCTGCTGGCCGATGACTTCATGGATGTGGACGCCGGCCAGAAGAACGTGATGGCGCAGATGACCGCCATGTTCGAACGCGAAGGCAAGAGCCTCTTGGCCGTGCAGGATGTGCCGCGCCCCGAGACCCGCCAGTACGGCATCGTCAGCGGCAGCGCCTATGCCGACCGCCTGGAACTGATGAGCGGCATCGTCGAGAAGCCCGCTCCGGAAGAAGCCCCCTCCACCCTGGCCGTGGTGGGCCGCTATGTGCTCACCCCCGCCATCTTCGAACGCCTGGAAAACATCGGCACGGGCGCCGGTGGCGAAATCCAGCTGACCGATGCGATCTCGGCCCTGCTGCAGCAGGAACAGATCTTGGCCTATCGCTACGAAGGCCAGCGTTTCGACTGCGGTTCCAAGCTGGGCTATCTCAAGGCCGCCGTGGCCATGGGCTTCAAGCACAAGGAAGTGGGCAGCGGCTTTGCCCAGTTCCTGCAGGACTTCGCTGCCCAGCACGACCTGCAGCAGGCCGCCCAGCCCAAGGGCCCGGCCACCGTCACCCCGCTCAAGCCCAATGCCGCGCCCGCCCACGGCGGCGCAGGCCAGGAAAAGCAGCCAGTAGCAGCAAACAGCGTCATGTAAGTCCCCAGTAGAGACCGTTGTTCATTGCAGTCCCGCCCGTCTGGGCCGGACTGCTTTTTTTTCGCCTGCACGGCGCCACCACCCACCGTAAATTGTTTTCCATCGTTGTCACAGAGCTTTAACCTGGGCTTGCTAGGATCGCCGCCGTGAATCTCCAGAAATTCATTGCGCCGGGACCGGAACACCGCCGCTGCAGCGCACAAGCGACTTGTAAACGTTTGCAATCCAGAAATTGTTGGTGAAATCGTTCACAATTGATCAGCTGCATTGCGGCGAAGGCGCAAAAAATATATATTGTTTATATCAATTTTTTAACAGGAGTATTCATGGCCACCCGTGTTCAAGCCGCAGCAGCACCGACCGAAAAGAAGAAACCCGTTGCCAAGGCAGCACCCGCCAAGCCCGCCGTGAAGAAGCCGGCTGCCAAGCCAGCCGCCCGTCCCGCCCCCAAGGCCGCCGCAGCCAAGCCCGCTGCAACCAAGCCCGCCGCCCCCAAGGATGAGAAGAAGGTAGAGAAAGTCGAGAAGATCGAGAAGCCCGTCAAGGCGGAAAAGACCGAAAAGATCGAAAAGGCCGCCAAGCCCAAGAAGGTCAAGCAGGTACGCGACAGCTTCACCATGCCCGAGAACGAATATGCGGTGCTGGCCCAGGTCAAGAAGTCCTGCCTGAAGGCCGGTGTCGAGATCAAGAAGAGCGACCTGCTGCGCATCGGCGTGTCGCTGATCAAGAACCTGAAGATCGCTGAACTGAAAGACATCCTGGCCGGCCTGACCCCGCTGAAGGTCGGTCGCCCCAAGAAGTAAACCAGGGCCGCAGGGCGCCGCTGGCGCCTCCCTCCCCTGTGCTGACGATGCCGTCCCGCTGCTCCCGAGCATGCCGGACGGCATTTTCTTTGTGGCGGGCAGGTCAGAAATTCCACTCCCATTGCACCGCCTGCCCGACTTCGATCACCCCGCCCTCGCCGCCGGTGACGATGGCGTTCTGGCCAAAGGTCAGCCCGCCGTCCACGCGGGGGTCGGCGCGGTAGCCGGCCAGCGTATCGAGCGGTTCATCGGGCCAGCGCGCATCCCGCAAGCCAGTGCGCTGGTCGATCCCGGGGATGGGGCAGCGGGCGCAGGGCTTGACCAGGCGCAGCTCGACCGGGCCCAGGGTGAGCGTGCTGATGTGATCTTCGTCATAGGCGTCCAGGCCGCTGATGACCAGGTTGGGCCGGAACCGCTCCATGCCCAGCGCCGGCGCTCCCTTGGCGGTCAGGCGGGCATTGAGGTCCTCCAGCGAGGCCTGGCCAATCACCAGCAGCGGATAGCCATCGGAGAACTGCGTATACGCTTGCCGCCCCTCGGTCCAGCGTGTACTGCAGGGGCGCGATGCGGCCGGATTGAAGCGCACCAGCCGCACCGCCTCGCCCAGATAATCCGAGCACCACTGCGCCGCCGTCTGGCCCTGGTCCAGGGCATCGAGATGACTGTTCCAGACCTGCACCGCCAACGCCTCCCCATCCTCCCCCTGCATCGACAGCGACAAGGCCGGCATGCCGGGCGCCCGCAAGACCAGCCGCTCGCCTTCGAAGGCCGGGGTGATGCAAGCCATCTCCGGGTGCTGGCGCTGGGTCAGGAATCGGCCCTGCCGGTCGACCAGCATCCAGTGGCGGTCCAGCGCCAGTCCCAATGGTCCGATCGGGGTGTGCGTGAGGCTCAGGCCAGCACAGGATTTGATGGGATAGAGATGAATGGCGCTGAGGATGGACATGAGAACCGACGCTGGCAGGAAGGATTGACGTTGAGCTTGCGACCCGACATTACCACGGCTTGGCGCGCACCGGCATGGTCCGGGCGCAGGAGCAGCCTCTCATGCGACAATGCCGCATTGTTGCCTGACCTATACTGACCAGAAAGGAAAGCCATGCTCATCGCCAAGTTCTTCCACCTGCTGGGCCTGACCATCTGGGTCGGCGGAATGTTCTTCGCCCACATGGCGCTGCGCCCGGCGCTGGCGGTGCTGCATCCGGAGCAGCGCCTGACGCTGATGGCCGCCGTGCTGGCCAGCTTCTTCGTCTGGGTGTGGATCGCCATCGCCCTGGTGCTGGGCAGCGGACTGCACATGATGGCCATGCTCGGCGCTGGCCACGCCCCGCCCTATGTCCACGCCATGACCGGCATCGGCGTGGTGATGATGCTGATCTTTGCCCATATCTTCTTCGCTCCTTTCCGCCGCCTCAAGCTGGCCGCCGCCCAGCAGGACTGGGACCGCGCCGCCCGGGCGCTGGGCCAGGTGCGCCAGCTGGTGAGCATCAATCTGCTGCTGGGCCTGCTGACCATCGCCATCGGCGCGCTCGGCCCGCTATCGGCCTGAGCGCCGCCATGCAAAAGACCGACCGTCGATCACAACACTACAGGGGGAATCACCAGTGCTGAACGAATCGCAACGCCAGCAAGCCGCCGACCTGCTTTGGGACTGCTGGGCGCACAACCGCCGCATCGGGCAACTGCCGCCGCCTCTGCAGCCCGCCGACCGGCAGCAAGCCTATGACATCCAGGCCCGCCTGGAAGCCCGCAGCTTTGCCCCCCTGGCGGGCTGGAAGATCGGCGCGACCGGGCCGGGCGGGCAGCAGCTGCTCAATGTCGATGGCCCCATGGCAGGTCGCCTGCTGGCCGAGCGCATGCACCGCAACGGCGCGCATGTCACGCTGGGAGACAACCTCATGAGCGTGATCGAGGCCGAGGTGGTCTTCCGCATGCGTAGCGCCCTGCCGCCGCGCACCCAGCCCTATTCCCAGGAAGAGGTCATGGAGGCGGTCGGCTCGGTGCATCCTGGCATCGAGATTCCCGATACCCGCTACCAGCAGTTTCGTGAAGTCGGTGCCTATCAGCTGATCGCTGACAACTGCTGTGCCGACCAGTTCGTCCTGGGCGCGCCTACCAGCATGGACTGGCGCCATCTGGACCTGGCCGCACTGGCCACCAGCGCCTTCATCGAAGGTGGCGAACAACGCAGCGGCAGTGGCGCCCAGGTGCTGGGCGATCCGCGCATTGCGCTGACTTGGCTGGTCAATGAATTGCGCCAGCATGGCCTCACGCTGGCGGCCGGTCAACTGGTCGCCACCGGCTCCACCATCGTCCCCATGCCCGTACAGGCCGGCCAGACGGTGCGCGCCGATCTCGGCGTGCTGGGCTCGGTGACGGTCCATCTGACCTGATACGCCAGCGAGGGCGGCTTGCCGGTGCAAGACACCGGCCCTGCCCTCTGCTCTTGCGCAGGAGTCACAGAAGGGCTCACCCCCGCATGCTCACGCTTGACGAGCGTTTGATGCCGACCTTGCCCCACCGGCGCGAGCCAGCGCTGCGCTCGACGTCGGCAACCTGAAGCGGCTGACCATGGAGGACAGCTGCATGGCCTGCTCCTGCAAGGCCTGCGACGCGGCTTCGGCTTCCTCCACGAGCGCTGCATTTTGCTGGGTGACGCTGTCCATCTGGGCGATGGCGAAATTGATTTCCGAGATCTCCTTGCTCTGGTGGTCGCTCACGGCGGCGATATCAGCGACGATGCTCGTGACCTGCTCCACGCTGGCGACCACGGCTTGCATCGTCTGCCCCGCTTTCTGCACCAATTGACTACCCGCCCCTACCTGGTCCACGGTGTTGTCGATCAGGTTCTTTATTTCCTTGGCCGCCGTGGCCGAACGTTGTGCGAGGCTTCTGACTTCAGCCGCCACAATGGCGAAGCCGCGCCCGCCATCGCCCGCGCGGGCGGCTTCCACCGCCGCATTGAGCGCCAATATGTTGGTCTGGAAGGCGATGCTGTCGATGACCGAAATGATCTCGACGATGCGACCAGATGCCGAACTGATCGAGGACATGGTATCGACCACATCCTGCATCGTCTGTCCCGCCTCGCCAGCAACGGATGAGGCGCCCAGGGCCAGTTCATTGGCGCGCCGGGAATGCGCGGTCGTTTCCAGCATGCTGCCGGTGATCTGTTCCATCGCGGCCGCTGTCTGCTGCAGCGAACTGGCTTGCTCTTCCGTACGTGAAGACAGATCCAGGTTGCCGGTGGCGATCTGCTGGGAGGCGGTGGCAATCGTCTCGCTACAGCTCTTGACGCCGCTGATGATGTGGCAAAGACTCTGGTTCATCTTGCCCAGAGCACCGATGACCTGTCCGGTTTCGTCGCTGCCTGCCGCGCCGATCTCAGTGCTCAGGTTGCCGGCGGCGACGGTGTCGGCAATGCGCGCGGCCAGCGAGAGCGGTGACGAAATGATCCGCGCGATGATCACGGCCAAAGCAACGCCGATGAACGTCGATATCGCCAGGCTTGCAACGCCCCACATGAGCGACTCCCGATAGATCCGTGCGGTATCCGCCGCCGACTGGTCTCCGCCGCGCCGGTTGACATCGGCCAGGGTGCTGAAATCCTTGAGCAAGGAAAAATAGAGATCCGAGGACGCGCCAGCGAAGATGGCCTTGGCGGCCGCGACATCTTGCTGCGCCAGTGCATTCATCAACGCGCCATGCTCCTTGAGCAGCTGTTCCAGCCGCTGGCTCGCCTGCGGATAGAGGGCCTTTTCCTCGGGTTCCGATATCTGCGAACGATAGGTGTCGAGCGCGGCCTCCAGGTCCTTCAACACATCGTCGGTACGGGCCTGCAGCGTCTTGGTCAATCCCGGGTCGGCGGCATAGAGGATCAGTTGCGACTCGTTGCTGCGCAGCCGGGCCAGTAGCAGTTTGACGTCGCCCAGGGTCTTGATGCTGGGCAGCCAATTGGTCGCCAGCTCATTGGCTGACTGGTTGACCAGGCTGAGCTGCCAGAGGGAAAACGTCCCGGTCACCGTCGCCAATACCAGGATGAGGCCAAATGAGATAAACAGCTTTCTGGAGATTCTAAGATCACGAAATTTCTTCACAATACGCCCCGATTTTTTTAAGGATGATTTTGTTTTCCCACTGCGTGACTGCCTGCATCGCTGGCGGGAAAACAGGGTTGAGCTTGACGCTGGCTCAGCGTGTCAGGCCTCGGCCATTGCGCGCATGATCCGGCGCAGTCAGTAATTCAAATCCTGCTGTTCAACAAGCCTGGTCACCCCCCATTTCTCGGGATCGACAGCGCCCACTATTTTGTTTGCTGATCTTCTCAGATCGATCAGGGTGGGCGTGACGGCTATCTTCTTGTTCGTGGAATAGAAAATCCTGACCAGGGGTGCAAGCAAGCTATCTGGTCGCTGCTCCAACACCATGGCCAGATGGCCCGTCTGCATCAACACGCAGGAACCAACGGGATAGATTCCCACTGCCTTGACAAAGGCCTGCAACACATCGAAATCAAAATGCCCCTTGCTCTGGGCCATATGCTGGATCGACCGGGAGGGATCCCATCCGCTCTTGTATGGACGATCGGAGGTGATGGCGTCATAGACATCGCATATCGCGCCCATCCTCGCGGTCATGGAGATGTCTCGTCCGGAAAGCTTGTAGGGATATCCGGTGCCATCCATCTTTTCATGGTGATGCAAGGAAACGTCCAAGGGCGCATCGCCGATTCCCGGCAGCTCCTGCAGCAAGCGGTGACCCGCCAGCGGATGTGACTGGACCGAGACGAACTCCTCTTCCGTCAGTTTCGAGGGCTTGTTCAAGATGCTGGGCGGCACCGTCATCTTGCCGATATCGTGGAGCAGCCCCGCCATTCCAGCCTGCTGCCGCTCCTGAGCAGACAGGCCGAGCTGGTCGGCCAGCGAGATCATCATGGCGCAGACGGCCACCGAATGCATGTAGGTATAGTTATCGGCCGTCTTCAGACGCACCAGGCTAATCATGGCGTCCGCGTTGCGCGACACCGAGGCATTGATCTCGCGCACCAGGTCACTGGCCTCCTTGACATCGATGGTCTTGCCCATGCGCGCCTGGGAGAACATGGTGAGCACGGTCTTCTCTGACGACGAGATGATGCGGGCCGCGCGTTCTCTCTCAGCCTGGATGTCAGTGCGTTTGCCGGCCTCCGGAAGAGCTTGCGCCACCTCGATCTCGGCATTCTTTCCAAGCGATGATTCGACGCCATTGCCTTGTTCTGCCTCGTCGGTCTGGACATCGGCTCCTTTGGCGATATCGATCACGATTTCCCGGATGGGACTGGCCTGCAGGGCCAGCAGATCCTTGTCTTTCTCGAGCAAAAACGGCTTTCGCCAGGCCGGCGGCCGCCGCCATGCTCCGGAGAAGGACTGGATATACATCCCGATGCGCAACTGTTTGGGTGTAATGAACTTGAGCATTCAACAATCCCTGATAGGTACCAGCGCGAAGATCCCAAGATGAAGCGTCGCCCAGCCGCTGCCCTATTCGCGGTCGCAGATGGGGAGGGAACGCTGCTCGTCGTCTTTCCCGCCTTGTCTAGTTGTTCTTGAAATAAGCCAAAGCGCGAAGGCGCATGCGCCAATCACCAGATAGAGCAGATACGTCAGTGCAAAAACGCCCAGCCAATAGAGCATCCCCGTCAACGCAGTCACTGAAATCACCATCCTTTCGAAACCCTCATGGGGCAGGGAAAAAATATCGCTCGATCCCACGCCATCAATCGGCCGGGTGCAAACCGCGCTCCCAGCACTTTCCTCGACACTCACCCATCACAATTAATATTTACAACATATTTTGTATTTATTTTATTTTATCATCACGATAGATTGTACTTTTAATATTTTTTATTGAGGTGTCGAGGAGCGTAGACAAAAACGAGGTCTATCGCCAAGAACAGGCGCTTGGCGCTTTGAATACATGGGATGGGAGAGGAGACGTCAGCTTTGCGCGACAGAAACGCCGGCAGGTGCCGACCTGGCCTGTCAAAGCTGGCTATGCGATGGGAAGCGACAACGGCTGGATGTCGTTGTCGTTCTGTTGACGTGGATCGGGAGCGTGAACTACGGCCACGAAGGCGCGCCCTCTCAATGCTGGGCGATACCTTCGCACCCGATCACGGCATTCAGGGGCGACGGGAACCCTGGTGCGCGAGGTGGATTGATCCGATCAAACGATCCTCATCCCGGCTTGACTTCATCATAGCGGCGCGCCAGCTCCTGGCGCAGCGACTTGCGAATCACGGCCGCCTCGAAACGGCGCTTTTCCTCCTGCGAGAAGGGTCGCAGCGGCGGCACCGGAATCGGCTTGCGCTGGTCATCCACCGCCACCATGGTGAAGAAGCAACTGTTGACGTGGCGCGTCTCCTGGGTACGGATGTTCTCGGCCACCACCTTGATGCCGATCTCCATGGAGGATTTGCCGGTGTGATTGACGCTGGCCAGGAAGGTCACCAGCTCGCCCACATGGATGGGTTGGCGGAACATCACCTGGTCCACCGACAAGGTCACCACGTATTGCCCGGCATAGCGGCTGCCGCAGGCGTAGGCGACCTGGTCGAGCAGCTTGAGGATGGTTCCCCCGTGTACGTTGCCGGCGAAATTGGCCATGTCCGGGGTCATCAGGACGGTCATGGTGAGTTGGTGAGATGGCAGATCCATGGTGCGTGGCTCTCTCTGTTTGTGGTGGCGTTGGGTGATGGGGTCAAACGGCTTGCCGGCGCGGCGCTCCCCCGAGCGCAGACGCAACCGGCCGGGGCAGCTTTCGTGGAGGAAAGCGGCCCCGCCGCGGCCGCTATTATCGGCCAGCCAGCCCATCCATGGCAAAAAAACGCTGGGCCGCTCAGGCCCGCAGCACCGGCTCGGCGGCGGCAAAGTGCTCTTCGCAGTTGCGCAGGAACTGCGTGACCGAGGCGCGAATGGCTTCCGGCGACCAGCCGGCGATATGCGGCGTGAGCACGACGTTGGGCAAGGCAATCAAGGCTGCCGGCGGCTGCGGCTCACCCTCATAGACATCCAGTCCGGCGCCGGCCAGGCGTCCCGAGGACAGCGCCGCGCCCAGGGCGTCGGTATCGACGATGCTGCCGCGGCCGATGTTGACCAGATAGCCCTGCGGCCCCAGCTCCTCCAGCACGCGCGCATTGATCAGGTGCCGGGTCTGGGCGCCGCCGGGCGCAGCCACGATGAGGCAATCAGCCCATCCAGCCAGTTGGGCCACGTCCGGGAAGTAATGGTAATCGACGTCGTCGCGCTTCTTGCGGTTGCAATAGGCGATCTCAGCATCGAAGGCGGCGGCGCGGCGGGCGATCTTCTTCCCGATATTGCCCATGCCGACGATGCCCACGCGCTTGCCGGCCAGTTGCGGCTGCAGCGGAATAGTCTCGCGCCAGCCGCCGTCGCGGGTGTAGCGGTCCAGCACCGGAATGTTGCGCAGGATGGCCAGCAGCAGGCCCAGGGCGTGGTCGGCCACGCAATCCTCGTTGGTGCCGGCGCCGGTGGCGATCTCGATGCCATGCGCCTCGGCGTGCGCCACATCGACGTTCTCAAAGCCAGCGCCCAGGGTGCAGACCAGTTGCAGGTGCGGCAAGGCGCGCATCTCTTCGGCGGTGAGGCCGGTGGAACCATTGGTCAGCACCACGGCCACCTTGCGGGCCGGGCCGGCAATCATCTCGTCGCGCCGCTGGCGGTCGGGGGCGTAGAGGATGTCGTAGTGGGCGGCGATGGTGGCGGTGCTTTCCTCGGAGAGGTGGATCAGGACGAGTAAGGGCGGTTTCATGAGATGGGCTGGCAATGCGGGGGTGAAGGAAAATGCAATGCCCACATTCTATTGCGAATCGGTCAAACGGGGCAGTTGCCGACATGGCTGGACACTTCCATGCCAGTTCCGTGCCAGCAAAAATGAACAGGCCCGCTGCGCTGGGCGAGCGGGCCTGACATTGGCAAGGATGGGATGGAGGCGCGGCCTGGGCGCTCAGTGCCGCGCCTGCTGCTGTTCCAGCAACTCATGGGCGGCCTGGCGCGCACCGGCCTCGGCCGATTTTTCATCGGCAAAGGTCTGGTCGGCCAAGACCCGCTGGGCCGGGAACACCGGGTTGCGGTGCATGGGGTTGGTGGAATGGCCGAAGATGGCAACCTGCGCCACCCATTCCTCGCCACCGACGACTCGCACGCCGGCATACTCGACTTCGTAATCGCCTATCTGTTCGGTGGGCATGGTCTGTCTCCTCGTTGCGTGGCGTTAAGTTGGGTTGCGCCGCGCCGCTCAGGACGCGCCGTCGCCGCTGCGTTCGGCCAGATGGGTGATGGCGTAGCCCTTTTCGCCGATCTGCATGAAGGCGTCCTCGGCCTGCAGGGTGAAATGTCGCTTGCCGTCGCGCTCGAAGTCCACGTTCTGCTCATGGATCTGCCAGTCGGTATTGGTGACTTCGTCCGGCAACATCTTTTCGTGAGGAATGACGAGGTAGGAAAACAAACCTGCGCCATCCGGGCGCTTGTACACGTCGACTTTCATTATCAGCCTCCTGGTCGGGTTGAACAATGGCGGTGCGCCCTGGGCGCTCCTTGAAGATGCGACTTGCGGTATGAAGTTTGGTTCACGCGCAGCGACTCGCTTCACCATAGCAGTTGCGCCAGGGGGATGCCAGCAGCGTTTGCTGCAGAGTTCAGTCAGCCTGGCGGCGCAGCCAGCTCAACAGTCCGGACAGGCTGCGGAAGTCGGCCAGGGAGCGGCACGACAGATGGGGATGGCGCTCGCGCAGCATACGCGAGAGCGCCGCGCCGGGGCCCAGTTCCAGGGCGACGGTCACGCCGCGCTCCACGCAGGCGTCCATGCAGGCGGCCCACTGGATGGGCTCGGTCAGCTGGCGCAGCAGCAGCGCACAGGCCTGGTGCGCATCAGCGATGCCCTGGCCGCTGACGCCGGCCAGTAGCGCCGTCTTGGGGGCGTGCAAGGACAGCCCTTCCAGCGCTGCGGCAAAGGGCGTTACGGCGGCCTGCATCAGCGGCGTGTGCGAGGCCAGCCCCACGGGCAAGACCGTGGTTCGCGCACCGCGCCCGGCCAGCTCGGCAGCGACCGCCTCCAGGGCCGGGCTGGAACCACCGGCAATGAGGGTATCGTCCCCGGTGACGATGGCTACATGCGCGCCATGCCGCAGCAGGCAATCCTGGGCGGCGGCCAGATCAATGCCGCCCAGCGCCATGAGACCCTGCCCGGGCCGGGATCGCGCCGCCGCATCCATGGCCGCAGCACGCTGCGCCGCCAGCGCCACGGCCGCCACAGGATCGATCACCTCGGCCACCGCATAGGCCGACAGCTCGCCTACGCTATAGCCGGCCACCGCTACCGGCGGCCCGGCAATGGCGGCCAGGGGTTCGCGCAGGGCTTGCCAGGCGGCCAGTTGCGCGGCCACGATCAAGACCTGTGCATTGCCATTGGCGTACAGATGGGTGGGCTGCGAGAGCACCTGCGCCAACGGTGCATCCAGGTAGTCCGTCAAGGGAAGCTGGTCGAGGAAAGCGGCGGCCTGTTCATCTTCGCGCAGCAGGTCGAACAGGCCGGCATGCTGTGCGCCCTGACCCGGGCAGAGGATGGCCAGCCGCATGCTCATGCGCCGCGCTCCAGCTCCAGCGCCATCGCCTGATGCACCAGGCAGGCCGCGGCCAGCAAGTCGGCCGCGCCGCCCGGCGAAAGCCGATGCGCCACGAAATCATGATGGCAGGCCAGCGCCTGCGTCCGCCATCCGGGCGCGCCGGTACCGCCAGCGGCGAGGAAGGCGGCGCTCTGCTGGCGCACGCGCTGCGCGCCCTCAGCGCCGCCGCGATGATAGACATTGGTATCGCTGATATGGGCCATCAAGGCGAACAGCGCGTCGATGCGCGCCTCGTGCGGTGCGCGCCCCTGCTCCAGCGTGGACTGCAACTGCGGCAGGGCTACCTCGAAGACCGCCGGAAAGCCCAGCGCGCCCTCTTCGCGCGCCCCGCCCACGGCATGCGCGAGCGCTACCGACTGACCGTGGCTGCGCTGGCCGGCGCCGTGATCGAGATGGACGCCACTATGGCGCGCCAGCGCATCGCCCCACTGGATCAGCAGCGTGGCGCGGATGACCTCGGCCTGCAAGGGCAGCTTGCGGCCACGGCAATAGGCCATGGCGGCGCACAGCATGCCCAGCGCGAAGATCGCACCGCGATGGGTGTTGACGCCGCCGGTGGCGCGCAGCATGCGGGCCTCGGCGGCAATGGCCAGCTTCTGCAGGTGATGGAAAGGGGCGCCCTTGAGGCCCGCAACGGCAATCTGGAAGAAATAGTGGCGCAGCGAAAAAAGGCTGCGCAGGAAGGTGCTGGCGTCCATGTCGTCATGGCTGCCGTTGTCGATCAGCGAGACCAGCCCCGGCTTGGGATACAGCACCAGTTCCTGATGCAGGCTGCGCAGCGCCAGGCGCGCCAGCTGACGACAGAACTGCAGGTTCTGGCGCACGGCGCGGCGCTGTTGCAGAGGATGCAGCGGCGCCGCCAGCAGGGCGGGATGGGCCATCAGACGACGCATGCCTGCCCTTCCCTGGCGGCCAAGGCAGCCAGGAGTTGCGCCACCGGTTCCAGCGCCACAGCCGCAGGCCGCTTGACCATCACCCTGGCGTCGCTCTTCGTCTCCTTGCGCATCACCTGTTGCCATTCCTTCCACGACACCGCTGCGCCATCCGGGAAGACGATCTCGCCATCCAGCGGCAGCATGGCCGCCTGCCGCGCCAGCAGCTGCAGCCCCTGCGCCAGTTGCGCCTGGCTGTCCGGCGCGAACAGCAGGTCGATATCGGAACTGCTGCGCACGTAGGCCTGGGCGGTGATGGCCTGCCAGGACAGCGAACCGAACACCGCCAAGGCAATGCCCGCCGCCTGCATCTGCTGCTGCAGCGCCTCCATGCCCGCCTGCCAGCCCTGTGGCAGACCGTGCAGTCGCGCCGCCGCAATATCGCGCAACAGATAGGGAGCATGGCTGGCCGCTACCTCGGCGCGTTGCACGCGCAAGGCCAGGCGCGGCTTGTTGCCCTGCGCATCGGGCGGCAAGGCGATGCCGGCGCAGAGTTCGTCGGCACCGGCATCAGCCTCGGCGCGGCGCACCACGACCGGCCAGCGCATCTGCCGCCAGCGCGCCAGCACCGCCTGCTCGCGGCTGTCCTGGGACTGCGTCTGCAAGCGCGTCCAGGCGGCCTCGGTGAGCCAGAGCAGATGATGACGTGGCGCCGGCGTCATCGCGTTCACCCGTTCAAGGGTGCATCGTGGGCCACGGCGTCGATCACGCGCTGCGCCCATTGACGCCCGCCGCGCGCACGACCCAGCGCGGCCCGCACATCGGCATTGTCCGCGCTCGCCAGCGCCTGGCGCATGGCCTGGGCCAGGTCGCCGCTCCAGATCTCGGCCACGCCGCCCATGCGCAGGTAGTTTTCCGGACCCGGCGCGAAGACCGGGTTGCTCTTGGCCAGTTCGGTGAGGCGTTCTTCGGGCACCTTGGTGATGCGCGCCATCGCCGGCAGGCCCATGACGCGAATGGTGGCGTCGGGCAAGGCGTAGCAGGCGTCGGCAATCAGGCCGCTGGTGATGAAGCCGCCCGACAAGGCCTGGTCATAGACCAGGCCAATGACGCGATGGCCCTGGCGGCGCGCCAGTTCAACACACTTGCCCAGGTGCGCCATGTAGCTGTTGATGCCGAGCATTTCATCGCGGTGGCGCAGGCGCTGGCCTTGCGTATCGACCAGGATGACGATGGCGCGGCCCGGATGGTTGCGCACGGTGTCCAGGATGGCGGTGGCCTGCGCCAGCGCAATCTCGATGCCGATGGGCGTGTGGCCGGTGGTGCCGACCACGGTGACGGTGTGGCCATCGACCTGGGCGGTACCGGAAAGGAAATGCTCTGATTCAGTGATCTGGTGGCCCTGCGGGAACAAGGTCTGCGCCAATGCGCGCCAGTCCACCTGGCCGGGAGTCGGGGTTGCGGTCATGGCTGTCCTCTCAGGCGGGCGATGTGATGCGATGGGCCTGGGCCATTGCCGTGAAGGCGTCGGCCTCCAGCATCGGCACGCTGTCCGGACGGGGCACGCCCAGTTCGGCCCAGATATCCATGGGGTCGTCGGCCAGGCCGAAGGTGGCGATGCGACGGCGCAGCATTTCCTGTTCGGCTTCCAGCGCGGCCAGCGTCAGTTGCGGCGCGCTCACCTGCGCCAGCGCCGCGATGGCGGCGGCCCGGAAGGCTGCTGTATCGTCGCTGACCAGTTGCTGGCAATCGCCGATCAGGTAGCGGTGCTTGCCACCGGTGGTGCGCCAGACCAGGGCGCGGTCGCGCGAGTCGAATTCTTCCACGCCATTGGCGGTCTCGATCACTTCGGGGCCGGACATGGCCAGCCGCCCTTCCTCGGACATGATCACGGTATTGGCGCAGCGCGCCACGATGCCCATGCCGCCGAAGCAGCCATTGGCGCCGCCCACCAGCACGATCACGGGAATGCCGGCAGCCCGTGTTTCCAGCACGGCGCGCATGACTTCGGAGACGGCGATGAGGCCGGCATTGGCTTCATGCAGGCGCACGCCGCCGGTTTCCAGCAGCAGGATCACGCCGGCCGCCTGTTTGACCACGGCGCGCCTGAGCAGCCCCACCAGCTTGGCCCCATGCACCTCGCCCACGGCTCCGCCCATGAAGCCGCCCTCTTGCGCGGCGGCCATCACGGCCTGGCCATCGAGCCGGCCTGCGCCGATGATGACGCCGTCATCGAAGGACACCGGCGCATCCAGCTGGCCCAGGTGCGGACTGACCACACGCTGGGCCGGCGGCAACAGTTCCTCGAAGCTGCCGGCGTCCAGCACGGCCAGGATGCGCTCGCGCGCCGTGGCTTCCAGATAGCTCGCGCTCATTGGCCCTCCTCCACCATGGCTTCCACGGCCTGGTCCAGGCGCAGGCTGACCACGGCAGGCGTGGCGCCCATGTCGTTGATGGAGATGCGGGCATCGGCCAGTTGCCAGCGCTGCTGGAAGTCGCGCATCACGGCTTCCCAGATGGCGCCGAAACCGCGTGCCGCTGTCTTCACCTCGATGGCGCAGGCGCCGTCCAAGGCCGCATTCTCGATCAGCACTTCCAGGTTGCCGGAGCTGACCACGCCGACCAGTTCAGGCGCGGCCTTGAGGCGGCGCTGGCCGTGCTCGAAGCGAAAAGTCAAAGTTTCCATATCGTCGCTTTCATTGCGATGTCGTTGCGGATTGCTTACCAGTTGCGGAAGCGCTTGGGCGGGTTGTACAGCCCGCCGGAGGCCCGCACCAGGTCCTTCATGTTCTTGGCCGCCAGCAGGTCGCGGGTGGCCATGCGCTTGTCGATGCCCAGGTCTTCGGCGCGGCGGATGATGCCACGGTCGCGCAGGTTTTCCACCATGCGACGGTCGCGACCCATGCCCACCGCCGTATAACCGGCCACGCCACGGATGGCTTGCTCGCGCTCTTCTTCGGTACGGCACAGCAGCAGGTTGGCGATGCCCTCTTCGGTGAGGATGTGGGTGACATCGTCGCCATAGATCATCACCGGCGGAATCGGCATCTTGGCCTGTTCGCCCAGTTGCCAGGCATCGAGTCTTTCGACGAAGGCCGGCTGCATGTGCTCGCGGAAGGTCTCCACCGTCTGCACCACCAGTTTCTGCCCACGCGGGATGGTATGACGCCCTGCCCTGGCCTGCTGGCCGGCCTTGAGCCAGGCCTCGCTGGCATGGCGGCGTCCGCGGGCGTCCGCCCCCATGTTGGGCGCGCCGCCGAACCCGGCGATGCGGCCCAGCGTGGCCGTGGAGGAATTGCCCTGCAAGTCGATCTGCAGGGTCGAGCCGATGAACATGTCGCAGCCATAGTGGCCGGCGGTCTGCGAGAAAGCACGGTTGCTGCGCATGGAGCCATCGGGGCCGACGAAGAAGATGTCCGGCCGGGCGCGGATATAGTCTTCCATGCCCAGTTCGGAACCAAAGGAATGCACCGATTCCACAAACCCGGCTTCGATGGCGGGAATCAAGGCCGGATGCGGGTTGAGCGCCCAGTGCTTGCAGATCTTGCCGCGCAGGCCGAGCGATTCGGCATAGGTCGGCAGGATCAGCTCGATGGCGGCGGTATCGAAACCGATGCCGTGGTTCAGGCGCTGCACCCCGTATTCGGCATAGATGCCCTTGATGGCCATCATCGCCATGAGCACCTGGATTTCGGAGATCTGCGCCGGGTCGCGGGTGAACAGCGGTTCGATGTAATGCGGGGTGGGCGCCTTGATGGCAAAGCCCACCCAGTCAGCCGGGATGTCCACGCGCGGCAGTTCATCGACGATCTCGTTGACCTGGGCAATCACGATGCCGCTGGAGAAGGCCGTGGCTTCGGCAATGGCGGGCGTATCTTCGGTGTTGGGGCCGGTGTAGAGGTTGCCGTGGCGGTCGGCGGCCTGGGCGGCCACCAGCGCCACGCGCGGGGTCAGGTCGACGAAGTAGCGCCCGAACAATTCCAGGTAGGTATGGATGGCGCCGATGTTGAGCTTGCCGGCCGAGGCCAGCTTGGCCAAGCGGCCGGCCTGGGGACCGGAGAAGGAAAAGTCCAGCCGGTCGGCAATGCCCTTCTCGAACACGTCCAGATGTTCCGGCAGGGCCAGCACCGAGAACAGCATGTGCAAGCCATTGACCCGTGCCGGGTCGAGCGCCGCCAGTCCCTTGGCCAGGAAATCGGCCTGCTTCTGGTTGTTGCCCTCGACGCAGACCCGGTCGCCGTTTTCCAGCACCGCATAGAGCAGGTCCGCCAGTTTGTCGGCAGGCGCGATCTTGCCCTGCAACTGGCTGCCCAATACGGCGGTGGCGCGCGCCAGCCGCTGTTCACGGTTCTTCTGGCGCGCATTCCACACGCGTTCGCTGCTACTCATTTACTTGGCTCCCATCAACAGATCAGGCAATAAGGTCGCGATGCCGGGGAACATGCACAGGAGCAGGACCGCCAGGAACATCAGCGCCAGGAAAGGAATCGTCCCCTTGATGACATCGCCCAGTGCGATATCGGGGGCGATGTTCTTGATCACGAACAGGTTCAGTCCCACCGGCGGATGGATCAGCCCCATCTCCATGACCACGGTCATGACGATGCCGAACCAGATCAGGTCGAAGCCTGCGGCCTTGAGTGGCGGCAGGATGATGGGCGCGGTCATGAGGATGATCGACACCGGCGGCAGGAAGAAGCCCAGCACGATCACCATGCCCAGGATCACCGCCAGCAGCAGCCATTTCGACAGGTGCAGGTCGACCACCCACTGCGCCGCCGACTGGCTGATGTGCAGGTAGCTCATCACATAGGAATACAGCAGCGACATGCCGATGATCAACAGCAGCATGCCTGATTCCTTGATGGTGGAACTGAGGAAGGGCGCGATCTCACGCGGCTTGTAGATGCGATAGACCACCGCGATCAAGACCAGCGCCAGCAACGCGCCCAGGCCGGCGGTCTCGGACGGCGTGGCCAGGCCGCCATAGAGCGCCACCATCACGCCGATCAGGAGGATCAGGAAAGGCAGCACGCGGGGCAGCATTTCCACCTTCTGCGCCAGCGTGAAATGCTCGTCATCCAGATAGGCCGACTTGGCGCCGCCGGCGCTATAGACCGCATGCGCCAGCCTGTATTCCTTGCGGGCGCGGTAGACGGCATAGCCGGCAAACAGGAGCACCAGCAGCACGCCCGGCCCGATGCCGGCCAGGAACAGGCGGCCCAGCGACTGCTCGGCCGCCACCGCATACAGGATCATGGTGATCGAGGGCGGCAGCAAAATGCCAAGGGTACCGCCGGCAGCGATGATGCCGGCGGCAAACCCGGGCGAGTAGCCTCGTCGGCGCATCTCCGGAATGCCCGCCGAACCGATGGCCGAGCAGGTCGCCGGCGACGAGCCGGCCATGGCCGCAAACAGCGCGCAGGCAAACACGTTGGCAATGCCCAGCCCGCCCGGCACCTTGTTCAACCAGGCGTGGATGGCCGAATACAAGTCCTTGCCCGCAGGGGATTTGCCGATGGCCGCCCCCTTGAGGATGAACAGCGGAATGGACAGCAGCGTGATGGAAGCGATTTCTTCGTAGACGTTCTGCGTGATGGTGTCCAGCGACGATTCCGGCATGAAGAAATACATGAAGCCGGTCGCCACCACGCCCAGCGCGAAAGCGATCGGCATCCCCGAACACATCACCACGATGGTGACCACGCCATAGAGCACACCCAGGGTCAGCGGACTCATTGCGCACCTCCCGCCGGCGTTGCGGGTACGGTGCCGGTGATGCGCACCAGCACCTGCACCAGCAATTGCAGCGTGAGCATGGTCATGCCCAGCGCCATCAGCGAATACGGGATCCACAGCGGCGGCGCGAAGGTCGAGGAAGTGGTCTGTCCTTCCACCCAGGCTTCATGGAACAGCGCCCACGATTTCCAGGTGAAGAAGGCGCAGAAGAGCAAGGACACCACATCCACGATGAACATGCGCACCCGGTTGGCCAGCGGCGAGAGCATGCCCGCCAGCGCCTCGATACCGATATGACCGCGCAGCGACTGCACATAGGCCGAGCACAGGAAGATCACGCCCACCAGCATGAACACCGAGGCTTCATCCTGCCAGTCGGTGGGCTGATGGAAGAAGTAACGCACCACCACCGAATAGGTGAGGATGCAGGATGTGACCAGGAGCGCAATCATGCCCAGGAACACGGCCACCCGATGGTAGCCCCGCAGGAAGGCCCCCAGCCAGGCCACTGGGGCGCTGGCCGGCACTTCGGGGCGCGTCGCTGCCGCGCCGGGCATCTCGAAGCCATGACTCATAAGGTCTTCTCCGCCAGGGCCAGCAGCTTGGCGCAATTGGCGTTGCGCGCCGCGAAGTCCTTCCAGGCGGTGTTGCGGGCGATGTCCTGCCACTTCTTGACGACCTCGGCATTCAGGTCCACCACCTTGGCGCCGGCCTTCTGGTAGACCTGGGCCACGGCGATGTCATCGGCCTGGGCGGCCTTGGTGGCGAACTGTTCCATCTCGGCGCCCACGGCCATGATGACGGACTGCTGGTCCTTGGGCAGGCGCTCGAAGACGGCCTTGGAGATCATCAGCGGTTCGAACATGTACCAGTAGGCCTTGTCGCGCCCCGTGGTGAGGGCCTTGGCGACTTCTTCCAGGCGGAAGGACATGAAGGAAGTCGACGAGGTCATCGCCGCATCCATCGCGCCAGTCTGCATGGCGGCGTAGATTTCATTGGAGGGCAGCGTGACCACGGCGGCGCCCGCTTCCTTCAAGATCAGGTCCATCTCGCGCGAGCCGCCGCGCACCTTCATGCCCTTGGCGTCAGACGGATCGACGATGGGCTTGCCGCGCGAGGCCACGCCGCCGGCCTGCCAGATCCAGCTGACGATGATCACGCCCTTCTCGGCCAGTACGCGGGCCAGCTCCTTGCCGACTTCGGCATTCTTCCAGGCCGCGCCTTGCTGGTAGGACGTCACCAGGCCGGGCATGAGGCCGATATTGGTTTCGGGCACTTCGCCGCCGGCGTAGTTCAGCGGCACCAGCGACATGTCCAGCGCGCCCTTGCGCATGGCCGAGAACTGGGCATTGGTCTTCATCAGGGATGAACCGGGGTAGATCTCGAACTTCAAGGCGCCCTTGGTGCGTTCGCTGACCTGCTGGGCAAACATGCGCACCAGGCGGTCGCGGAAGTCGCCTTCTGTCAGGGTGCCGCCGGGGAACTGGTGCGAAATCTTCAGGCTGGCCGTTTGCGCCCAGACCGAGGGAACGGCGCTGGCCAATGGGGCTGCTGCGAGGGTGCCAAGAAACTGACGACGGGTGAATGCGCTCATGCTGGTATCTCCTCCAGGATTGATGGGACTGCGTGTGTTTTTATGCTCTCATCGTGTATACAATTTCATAGGAAACGCATACATTGTCAAGCATAAATCCCGTGGAGGCCCTTTCTTTTACAATGCTGACTTTAGAGGCAAACGCCATGGATACGCCAAAAACCCGCGCTGAAGCGCTCCGCGAGTCAATCGAAGAACTTATCGCTGTCAGCAAGCTGTCGCCCGGCCAGCACCTGGATGAGACATCGCTGGCCGAGGAATTCGGTGTCTCGCGCACCCCCATCCGCGAGGCGCTGATCCAGCTGGCCTCGATGGGCATCGTCGAGATGCGCCCGCGCCGGGGCGCCATCGTGGCCGAGATCGGCCCGCAACAGCTCATTGAAATGTTTGAAGTGATGGCCGAGTTCGAGGCCATGTGCGGCCGCCTGGCGGCGCGCCGGATGACGCCGGCCGAGCATGCCGAGCTGCTGGCGGCGCACCAGGCCTGCCAGGCGGCGCGCGACGCCAATGATCCGGATGCCTATTTCTATCTCAACGAAGCCTTCCACGACCATATCTACGCTGGCAGCCACAATGGCTTCCTGGCCGATCAGGCGCGCGCCCTGCACCGCCGCCTGCGGCCCTATCGGCGACTGCAGCTGCGGGTGCGGGACAGGCTCAAGAGCTCCTTCGACGAACACCAGGCAGTGGTCGACGCCATCATCTCCGGCGACGCCGAGAAGACCGTGGACCTGCTGCGCGAGCACATCATGATCCAGGGGCAGCGCTTTGCCGACCTGGTGGCCTCGCTGCATCAGCTGAAATCGGCCGCCTAAGGCGGCCACTCTCAAAGATTGCGTTCACTGCTGAAGTGACGTTCGCTGCCATCGAGCGGATCGATGAAGAACAGTGACCGGGCCAGCAGCTTGAGCGGCTTGTCCAGGTCATCGGCCACGCCGACCGGCACCGCCTCCGGATAGAACAGGTCATTGAGGATGGGGATGCCCAGCGCAGCCATGTGTACCCGCAACTGGTGACGCCGCCCGGTGACCGGTTCCAGCCGGTACAGGCCCAGCGCGCCACGAGCCTCGATGAGCGAGATATGGGTCTCGGAATTGGGCGCGCCCTCGGCTTCATGCATCTTGAAGAACTGCTCGGGAATCTCCTCCACCCGGCTGCGATGCACGCGCGGCAGCTCGAGATCGCTGCGCAGCGGGGCAATGGCTTCATAGACCTTGAACATGGCGCGCTGCTGGAACATCGACTGGTACTTGCCACGGCTGGCCGGCTGGTGGGAGAAGACGATCACCCCGGCCGTCTCGCGGTCCAGGCGGTGGATGGGCACCAGGTCTTGCAGGCCGGTGGCTTTCTTCAGGCGCACCAGCAGCGTCTCCTGCACGAAGCGCCCGGTCGGGATCACCGGCAGGAAGTGCGGTTTGTCGGCCACCAGCAGGTGATCATCCAGATGCAGGATCTTCTCTTCCACGGGTATGCGCGCTTCGCCCTGCGGCAGTTCGCGATAGTAGAAGATGCAGTCGCCGCTGCGGTAGGGCGTATCAGGCTGCAACGCTTCCCCATGCTGGTTGCGCACTTCTCCACGCAGCAGGCGTTCGCGCCAGACCGGCTCCGGCACGGCGGTAAAGCGCTCGGCCAGGAAAGACAGCATAGTGCGCCATGGCCCCGGCTGCAGCCACAGATAGCTGGGTGACAGCCCCTCGCGCATGGGCAGGGTCGGGGTCGGCCTCATGCGCCCTCCCCGCCGGCGGTGGCAGCTTTGCGGGCGGCGCGGCGACGCCAGGCGAGTACGCTGGCGTTGGCGTCCAGGTGACTCAGCAGCCGCGTGCGCTGGGCGTCGGTCAATGGCAGGCTGGCGATCAAGGCCGGCCATTGCGTCATGGCGCGCTCCACCGTGTCCACCAGGACGGCCTGCAACTTCGGTTCCGGGATGCGCCACAGATTGGCCAATTGGCGCAGGATGGCGGGGGTGAGCAATTGCTTGCCCTTCTGGCCCGGCACGAAGGCCAGGGCATGGCCATCACCGCCCACATAGGCGGCGTAGGCCACGATGTCATAGGCCGGCGACAAGGCGGCGGCCTGGGGCGTGTGATAGAGCAGGCTGAAGTTCTTCAGATGGGCGTCGAAATTGCCGAGCAGCTCGTTGACCTTGATCCGCCGCAGCAATTCATACACATCCTCCACCCCGCGCGTACTGCGTTCCAGCAGCACTACCCCGATGGCGGCATAGCTGCCCACATACTTGGCTCCTGGCGCGGTGCCGGTGACCTGGGCGAAATCCTCCATGTGCAGCCGGCCCGTGGGCGTGGGCGCGTCGCGGTCGAAACGTTGCACCAGCAGAAAGCGGCTGGCGTCATTGCGCAAGCCGAACGGCAGATGCTCCGCAATGGCTGAGAGCGGCTCCAGGCTGAAGCGGCAGGTATGGACACCCGCCGCCGCCGCCAGCGTGAGCGAGGAAAATTCGACCTGCGGCATGTTGGGATAATCGGTGGCCGGCAGCTTGGCGATGAAGTGGCTGCCGTGGCTGTCCTTGGAACGCATGACGTAGCGTCCTCCCGCTTCCCTGACCAGGGCCAGCTTGGGCTGCACCCCCGAGAGTGATTCCCCGCCCGGCACCGGCAACTGGCCCGAACTCATCTCGTAGCTGTCATGTCCCTGGCCCAGCAGGCGCCCCAGTCCACGTTCATCGAGCTCTTCGGCGCTGGCCGAGACATCGCCGGGCAAGTCGCGCCCGCAATAGGCCAGCAGGCCGAATTCATCATCCGGCGCCAGGCCTGCGCGCTGCACCAGATGCTTGCGCAGTTGCCCTTCCGGCAACAGGTTCTGGAAGAACGGTGGCAAGCCGCCGCGACCATCACCCCGGTTGGCCGCCAGGGTAGGATCGAGCAACTGGGCGCGAGTGCGTTCTTCGGTAGAGGCGCTGTAGAGCTGGGACAGGACGGGCCGTTGCGGACCTTGCAGGGCATAGGCGTCATCGAAACGGAAATAGCAACGTCCATCGTCGAGGGCAAACAGCGAACCGACCTCGGTCTGGCCCAGGCGTATGCGCAGGGAACGCAACATGCTCATGGCCGGCCTCCCTCACCCATCAGCGCTTGCAGGCGCTCACCCAGCTCGGTCTGCCCGCCTGCGCCCTGGCTGTCGGCCGCACGCAAGGCTGCGGCCTGGCGCGGCAGCACCAGCAGGTCCAGCTCCAGTTCGCTGCACAGGGCCAGCAGCTTGACCAGTTCGGTATTGCCGCGCCCGGTTTCCAGCGCCAGCAAGGTATTGCGATGCATGCCGGCGCGTTCGGCCAGCTCGACAGCCGTCAGTCCGCGCGCCTTGCGGGCGCTGCGGATGCGTTGGCCGATGTCTTGCAGATTGGTCATGGAAGAGGTGAAGTCCAATAAAAAAGGCTTTTTGAATATATACCATTCTATTGGTCATTCGCCTTAACGCAAGTACATTTAATTATTCAAATTGAATTAAGACCAATTAATTATGCTTTTTATGGAATAGGGACGAAAAAAATCGCAGTCCGAAGACTGCGATTTTCAAAAGCCTGTGACAGCACTCAAGCGGTCGTATTGACGTTGCGGCCGATATTGGGATTGGCCGGCACGGGCGGCAAGGCCTGCAACACGCCGACGACAGCCGCCGCCTGGGTATTGAGCGCCTTCTTCAGCATCAGGATATTGACCTGGTCCGAAGTCTGCGCTGTTGCCATGCTGGTGGCCAGCGATGCGATCTGATTGACATCCATGGACAGCTCCTTTTGAGGGAAACCGGCTGACAGGATTAATCGGCCGGTACACAGCGTTACGGCAGGATGTCGGGTTTCTTTACAGTGATCAAGACATTTCTTGCTATTCACTTACAGGCTCTCTTCTGTTGAGCAAGTAGAAATTTCTCTAAAACAACTTCTCTATTTGAGGCGCGACAGCGAGCCTTACCTGAACAGGTATAACCTGCTAGCATGCACGGTAAAGAAAAACCACTTGAATGGATAGGTAGCAGCTACAAGGACCTCATGGCACTGCCATCAGCCATTCGTCAGCGCTTTGGTTATGCCCTATCGTTGGCACAACTGGGAGATCGCGACGACGCAGCCAAAGTTCTAAGAGGATTTGGAGACGCAGGCGTGCTGGAAATCATTGAGGATGAGGCCAGCGGCACCTATCGGGCGGTGTACGTGATCAGGTTCGAAGAGGCGGTCTTCGTCCTCCATTGCTTCCAGAAGAAAAGCAAGCACGGTATTGCCACCCCGAAAACCGACATCGATATCATACGGACACGGCTGAAAGTCGCCGCCGCACGCGCAGAGGAGCTAAGACATGCACGACATGCAAAGAAGAACCATTGACGACACCCCTATCTTGCGCAGTTCAGACAATGTCTTCGCCGACCTCGGTCTGCCCGATGCGGACAAGCTCAAAATCAAGACTGCCCTGGTGGTTGAAATCCGCAAAGCCTTACGTACACTCGGACTCACCCAACAGGCCGCAGCCAAGCGCATGGGGATCTCCCAACCCAAGGTGTCAGGCATGATGCGTGGCGATTTCAGCAATCTGTCGGAACGCAAGCTGATGGATTGCCTGAACCGACTGGGCTATGACATCGAGATCAAATTGCATCCGACCAGCGCTGTTCAGGGTCACCTGACATTGACGGTGGCGTGAGCCAGCATGAGCGGCCAAGAGCGTCTTTATTGAACACTGGGGCATCCGGCCGGCGTTACGCCATGCCGTTGTGCTAAAACTAGACAATGGTATTGATGATCCGCCCGATATTCACATTCCCCGGCAACCGCGCCACCACCGTGGCCGCGCCGACCACCTCGTCCACGGTCGTCTTGGCGATCTTGCCCAGGTCGATGCCCACCGCATGCGCCGCCTTGTCCGCCAGCCAGGCTGTTGCCACTCCGCTGGCAATCGTTGCCATTTCCATATGAGCTCCCTCTGTGAAGTGCAGCCGGACCAAGGCGCCGGCATTCATCCATGTTTCCGCTTTCCCCCATCCTTGGGTCAAGCGCCTTTACGACATGGATGATTGTGTTAGCGGCAGCACGGTCGCGGCCTTAACCGTGGTTGGCCTTTCCTTACCCGCTTTTGCACTTGTAAACGCCGACCTCAGCGTGGCGGGGACGACGTCAGGGGAGACAACTGTTCATACACCGAGCTGGCGATGCGCGAGAGCTCGGCGCGGGCGATGCCGCCAGAAAGCGCATAACCGAACTGGCCATCGATCCAGTAGAAGACGTTGACCTTGCCTTCCTGGGCGAAGCGAAAGCCGGTTTCTCGGTTCTGCACCTGCTCATGCGAGACATACAGGGTCAGCCGCTGGCCCGCGGCGTCCTGGTACATGAATTGCGCCACCGGCCCGCTCTGGCCTGGCAGCAGGCGGCCACCGATCAGGTCGTAGCCCAGCGGGGCCAGCTTGGGGGCACGCAGGCTGGTTCCCAGGCGACGCGACAGCCAGGTCACCAGCGCCTGTTCCTGGTCCGCGCCGACTTCGACCGGACGGCGCAGGTCGACGCTGAATACCGCATGCGCCACCGCAGCCTGGCGCGCCAGCACCAGCGGCGCCTGCACACGGGCGTGTCGGCCATCGTCGCCAATATCATGCAGATACCAGCCCCCGACGCCACTGGCCATGCTCAACAGCAGCATGGCTGCCATGCGCCACCAGCGCGCTGCGTTGGCCGCAGGCGCGCGGGGCTGCTCCTGGTGGTTCGCCCCGGCCAGCACCGCCGCGGCCAGCCTGGGCGGCAAAGCCTCTTCGAGCACCGGGTCGAAGTGCGCATGCAGGGCGCGCTTCTGCCAGCGCCAGTCACGCACTTGCTCGGCCGCCTCGGCCTGGGTGGGGTCTTGCTCCAGCCAGGCGGCGATCTCGCTGGCGCGCGCGGCCGGCAACTGGCCGTCGGCAAAGGCGTGCAGATCTTCTTCAGGGATGGCCGGGGTCTTCATTTCACCACCTTCAAACTGGAACCGGGCGAGCTCTCGCCCTGCCCTTGCATCACGCGCCGCAGCCGCTCGCGGGCGCGCGACAGGCGTGACATGACGGTGCCGGTCGGAATGCCCAGCGTGACCGCCACTTCTTCGTAACGCATCTCTTCGAGCACCACCAGCAGCAGCACTTCGCGCTGCTCGGGCGGCAACAGCTGCAGGGCGGTTTCCAGGTCCAGCAAGACCCCCGGATCCAGCGCGACCTGGGCCTGGTCGATCTCGCCGTACTCGTCCAGCGCGACGGTCGCGGGCGATGCGCGCCGACGGGCATCGGCGTGCAGGTTGTGCATGATGGAGAACAGCCAGGGCCGCATGGGACTACCGCGCTGCCAGCTATCCAGCTTCTGCCAGGCGCGTTCCAGGGTGTCCTGCACCAGGTCGTCGGCGGCCTCGCGTGCACCGGTCAGCGCCCGGGCATAGCGGCGCAGACGCGGCAGGCAGGCGAGCATGGCTTGCTCGTCGGCCTGCCGCTCACGCTGCTGGCGTTGCTGCCGGGCCTGGCGTGTGAACATGGCGGGTCTCTGGACGGATCGGATCAGGGCTTGACGACGTGCCAGACATCCTTGAAGTTGTCGCCGGCACGGTCACCCGGCTTCTTGTCCTGCTCGTACAGGTACAGCGGCTTGCCCTGGTAGGCCAGCTGGGCGCTGCCGTCGTCGCGGGTCACCGTGGAGTACGGGGCGGCGGGGCTGCCCATGGGGGCGACCGGCGGCCACAGCTTGGCGCAGGGGCCGTTGCAGACGCTCTTGCCATTGTTGGGGGTGTCCTTGTCAAAGGTGTAGACGGTCATGCCGTGGGCGTCCACCAGGATGCCGTCCATGGCCTTCACGCCAGCGCCCTGGGCCAGCGCGGTGACGGATGCCGAGGCGCAAGCCAGGGCCAGCAGGGAGGTTGCGAGCAGTCTCATGTGATTTCCTTTTTCATGGTCGGGTTGCGCGGTGTGCCATACCCATGCCAGCGTATACGTCAGCCAGCCCGGCTTTATTCCAGCCGCCTGAAAAAAAACTTGCCATGCCTGGCTAGCGGGTCACGGTGTCGCGCTGCATCGGTGCCAGGAGCGCCAGCAGGCGGTTCTGGGTGCGGAAAGGGATACCGTTCTTGTCCATGGCCTGCTGCAGATCCTCGACCAGGGCGTTGAAATCGGCATTGGTCAGCTTGAGCCCCTGGTGGACCTCCTTCATGGGGTCGCCCGTATAGGTGCAGGGACCGCCGCTGAGCATGCAGAATTGTTCCACCAGCATGTCTTCCACCCGCTTCAGGTTGGAATGGTCGAAAGTATGCCGGATGCGCGCATCGGCCAGCATGTTGGCCATGAAATCATGCACGGTCTGGCGGATCACCGGCAGGCCGCCCAGGTCGGCAAAGAGGGTATCGGCGGCGTGCGCGGGCGGGGCCCACAGGCTCACGGCCAGCGCTGCCACGGCCAGGGCTTGCGGCAGGGTGCGGGGTGTCATGGGAAGGCTCCTCAGAATCCGGCCTGCAGCGACAGATAGACGCCGCGCTGCCGCTTGGGGTTGTAGACAGTGATGTCGCCCAGCGCCACATAGGCCAGGGTCAGCGACAGGTTCTTGCTGGGGAACCAGGCCAGGAAGGCGTCGTAGTAATCCTTTTCAGGATCGGCCGCCAGATTGCGCGGCTTCATGCGGTATTCCACACCCAGCGCCAGGTCGCGCTGGATCAGGTAGGCCGCCGAGAACTCGCCCATGGCCTGATAACGGTCGCCACGGTCACCGCCAAAGCCGAGCAAGCCCATCTGGTTGGCCTTGGTCAGTCGCACCGTGCCGTTGAGCAGCAGGCTTTGCGCCAGCAGCAGCTTGGTGGCCGAGAGGTAGTAATCGATGCCGGCGTCGCTGGCCGCCCCCAGTTGCTTCACGCTGGTGACCGGCCCCAGCCCGCCGACGCCGTTATTGCGCTTGAACATCACCCCGGCGGCGATCTGCGGCAGCCAGCGGTCCTGGTCATAGACGGCGTCACCGGCCAGCTTGAGCTTGACGCCGACGATATCCTGGGTGATCTTCAGATCATTGAGCGGGGCCGCGCCGCCGTAGAACTCCTGCTTGGCCACCGACAGTTCCAGCCGGTCCAGGATGCCCACGGCCACGCCATAGGATCTCAGGGTGTAGTCCTGGGTCGCCAGGTAGGTGTAGTGGGCATTGGCGCCATAGCTGTCACGGCTGCCATAGCCGGTGATCAGTGCCCAGGGCGTCAGCCCGCCCCCGCCCGCGCCTTCCACCTGGATCACGCCGCCGGTGGCGGTGAGCTTGGCCAGATCCGGCATCCAGCGATCATTACTATCATTGCGCTCATTGCGATCGGACGCCGGCGCTGCTTCTGCTGTGCTGGCCTGGCGCATGGCCTGCACCGCCTTCCGCTGGCGCGCTGCGGTCCAGGCCTCCTGTTCGGCTGGCGTCATCGGACGCATTTGCGCCAGCACCGGCGCGCCCAGCATCGCCAGCACGGCCAGCGCCGCGCCCCTGATCGTGTGTTTCATCCGCCCCCACCTGCCCCATATTCATTGATGTATTGCCGCTCGTGCAGCTGCACCCGCGGTGCGGCCTAGACGGCCATGTTTTCCGACTGGTCCAGCATGTCCGGCGCGCGCCATTGCTCGCGCCATGCGAGGAAGTGCTGCACCGGCATGGGCTTGCCCATGAAATAGCCCTGCCCCTGGTCGCACCCCATCTGCCGCAGCAGGAACCACACTTCCTCGCTCTCCACCCCCTCGGCCACCACCCGCAGGCCGAGGTTGTGACCGAGGTCCACGGTGGACCGGACGATCTTGGCGTCATCCTGGTCCTGCGCCATCTTCATGACGAAGGACTTGTCGATCTTGAGTTCATCCACCGGCAGCCGCTTGAGATAGGCCAGCGAGGAATAGCCGGTGCCGAAGTCGTCGATGCTCAGTGCAAAGCCCATGTTGGACAAGCGCTCCAGCGTGTTCTGCGCGCGCGCCGGGTCGTCCATGATGGCGCTTTCGGTGATCTCCAGGCAGAGCGCCGCTGGTTGCAGGCGGTGCCGCTGCAGGATCGCAGCGAACGCGGTCGGCAGCTCCTGGTCCAGCAGGTCGCGGGTGGAGAGGTTGACCGAGAACTTGAGCTGCACGCCCTGCTGCTGCAACTGCTCCGACAGGCGCGCGACCTGTTCCATCATCCACAGCGTGAGCATGCGGATGAAACCCGTGGTCTCGGCAAAGGGAATGAAATTGTCCGGCCCGATGAAACCCTTCTCCGGATGAATCCAGCGCACCAGCGCCTCGGCGCCGACCACCTGGCCCGAGCACAGCTCCAGCTTCGGCTGCAGGTAGAGCATGAATTCGTCGCGCTCCAGCGCACGGCGCAGCTCGGAGAGCAGCGACAAACTCTCCTGGCTGCTCTGGTCGATGGCCGGATCATAGATGACCAGCCCGCTGCCCTTGCGCTTGGCGATGTACATGGCGACCTCGGCGTGGCTGAGCAGCACGTCGCTGCTCTGGCCATGGGCCGGATAGCCGGAAATGCCGATACCCGCGCCCAGGTCCACGGTCTGCTGGTGCAAGGACAGGGGCTGTTCCAGCGCACGCAGGATCTGCAAGGCTTGCTCCACCGCGCCCTCCTGGTCCACCCCCGGCAGCAGGATGGCGAATTCGTCGCCGCCCAGGCGCGACAGCTTGGCGCCGGGATGCAGCAACTGCGCTGACAGGCGCAGCGCCACCTGGCGCAACAGGTCGTCGCCGAAGCTATGGCCGAGCACATCATTGACCTGCTGGAAGCGGTCCAGGTCCATCATCAGGATGTAACAGGCCGCCCCGGGGGTGCGCGCCGCCTCGGCAATGGCGTCGCGCAGCAGGTCGGCGAACTGCACGCGATTGGGCAGTCCGGTGAGCTGGTCCTGGTAAGCCAGCCGGCTGATCTTCAGTTCGCGGCTGGCGATTTCCAGGCGCATGGTCTCGAAGGCGTTGCCAAGGCGGCCGATCTCATCTTGCCGGCGGATGAACAGGCCTTCGCTGTAGTCGCCCTCCCCCAGTCGCTTGGCCACGTCCGCCAGGTCGCGCAGCGGGCTGGTGATGCGCCGCGCCAGCACCGCGCTGGCCACCGCCGCCCCCAGCACGCCAAGCACCGTGATGCTCAGCAGGATCAGTTGCAGACGCTGGTACGGCTCCACGGCCTCGCTGACCGAGCGCTGCAGCACCGCCACGGCCTGCTGCCCATTGCTGGCCTGCGCCAGCGGCAACAAGCGCGCACGGTACTGGTTGCCGTCGATCTGCAGATCGATCAGGCCGCCCGCACGCATGGCAGGCTGGCCGACCTCCTTGAGCAACATCGACGCGGCCGGCGCGGTCAGGGTCGACACATCGGCATTCCAGCCCACCCCGCCGCGCTGGCTGACCAGGATGGACACCTGCAAGGAGGACAGCTCGCGCATGTCGCTCACCAGCTGATGATCGATGGGAAAGCCCATGACCACCCAGGCGATGGTGACCGGCGCCTTGATCGGCACGGCCACGATCTGGAACAGGCGATCGCCTACCACGGCGTTTTCGGACGCGCCATTGCCATTGCCGGCCTTGCGCACCAGCTCCAGGCTGCTGCGCTGCAAATCGGTATCGGGATATTCGACGGTGGAGGCGCGGATCTGGCCATCATTGCCGATCAGCATGGCCATGGAAGCGCCAATGCGCGCGCCATGGTTGCTCAGCACCGAAGCGATGGTCTCGCGGTCATCGGTGCCGATGGCCTGGCGAAAGCCGAAGTCCGAAGCCAGCAGGCGCGCGCCCTGGGTGAGCTTCTGGGCGTTCTGGTCCAGCTGGCGCGCAAAGACGCGCTCGCCGACGGCCAGCTCCTCGCTGATGGAGGCGCGGGCATTGCGGTCGATGGCTGTCCGGATAGCCACGAAGCCAGCCAGTTGCACCACCACCAGCAAGGTGATGAACAGCGCAACGATCTTGCTCTCCAGACGATATAGACGCACCACCCTGACCCCGCTTCCCCTGAGGATGCCGCCCTACAGCGGCACGGCCTTGACGTTGAGTTTGATGGACGCCCGGCCGTCACCCTGGACCTGCAAGGGCTGTTCCACCGCGGCCTCGTTGGGCCCCATGGTGAAATACCAGGCCTTGAGCGTGTACTTACCATTGCCCACCCCCTCCAGCTTCACCGAACCGCTGCGGTCGGTGACGCCGAAAAAGGGCGTATTGACCACCTGCACATAGGCCACCATCTCGTCATGGATGTTGCAGCCCAGCACTACCGTGCCCGCCTTGTCGAAGACCACGGGGCTGCCCGGCACGCCTGAATACAGCTTCAGTTCAAAGGTCTTGGCGGGTGAAAAGGAATAGACGTGATGACGGACATTGTCGTGATTGGGGAAGAGAATCGGCGTGCCCGTCTGCACCACCGTTACCAGCGGCATGAAGGTCTTGTTCTTCTGTTCGATCTCGACCTGGCGCGGCGCCTTGGCCGGCGGCGCCGCAGCGCCGGCCGGTTCGACATAGACCACGGCATTGGGCATGGGCTGGCCGGCAGCGTCCAGCACCTGCACCGACACCGCCGCCTGCGCTGCGGCGGCCAGCGCCAGCAGCGCAGGCAGCAGGCCTGCCGCAATGCCGGTGCGGATCATGTTCTTCTGTTGCATATGGCTGGCGATGAATGAGTTGAGGGCGGTGCTTGTGCGTTGTGATGAATCCGACAAGAAACTCCCGCCACTATACGGGACTGCCCCGTATTTCATATAAGGAAGTTTCTGAGTGTGCCCGCCCGCGCCCCTTCTACGCGATGGCCGCTGCCAGCAGATCCGTCGCCGGCGGCCAGCAGACCCTCATATTTCTTCACACCATCAATTATGCCTGTGAATCAGATTGATCAGAATGACCAGAATGATCCGAACGCGGCAAGGTGAGATAACCGATCACCGCCGGCAGGATCTCCGAGCGCACGCTACCCGGCGGGACTCCGCCCGGGCCGGTCAGCACCACCGCCTTGATGAGGGCCTTCAACATCCGCTGCAGCACGAAGGCGGCCAGGTCCAGGTCGGGCGTGGTGATGCTGTCGCGGTGCTTTTCCAGCACGCGGTGGATGGCCTCGAAGAAGCCCTGGCGGATCTCGGTGGAGACCGGCAGGTTATAGGCCGGGAATTCCTCTTCCAGGATGCGGTTGAGCTCGGGCTCCAGCAGATGGGCCGCCACCACCGCACTGATCACCTGGTCGAAGTCGCTGGAGAGCGTACCGGCGTCGTCGATGTGCGCCACCGCGTCCTCGAACAGCGCCAGCATGCGGGTGGCGTGGCGCTCGCGCAGCGCGAAGATCAGCGCATCCTTGTTGGGGAAGTACTGATACAGCGAGCCCACGCTGATGCCGGCCGACTCGGCCACGAGATTGGTATTGGTCTTGGCGTAACCGCGCTCGACCAGCACGCGCGACATGGCATCAAGGATGGTATCGACCATCGCCCGCGAACGCGCCTGGCGAGGTTCTTTTCTGGGTTGCAGTTTCATTGGCTGATTTGGTAAGAATTCGCTCGCCCCCGATGCGAATTAGCCCCATAAGGGCAACATGAGTGATTGTTCGTATATCGAAGTATAATACGAAAAATGAGTTTTTACTCGCCCCATCCGGCATGGTACTCGTAAATTGCGGTTAGGGTAAGGCGTGCTGCCGGCTGGGCGTAGTGACGATTTTCCCGCGATCACTGCCCTGTGTGCGTACCGTCGTTCGCAAAACTCAGAAAAATTACTCGTATCGCCAAACAATTCGTCGTGGAGAATTCTATGAACCGTATCAATTCGTCCGCCTTCCGGCTGCGGGCGATCGCCGCCGTTGCTGCGCTGGCGGGCGTGCTCGGCCTGTCGGGCTGCGCCAGCTTCGCCGGCATCGGCAGCGACCGTCAGGTGGCGCAGGCGGGCGACTTCGCCACCCAGCGCAGCCTGTCCGATCCCAATCCGGGCGCGCCCAATGGCCAGTGGCCGGGCAGCGACTGGGTCCGCCAGTTCGGCGATGCGCAACTGGTCGCCCTGGTGGAACAGGCCCTGACCAGCAGCCCCAGCCTGCAACAGGCGCGCGCCCGCATCGCCGCGGCCAGCGCCCTGGCCGAGTCGCGCGGCGCGCCGCTGCTGCCCAGCGTGAACGCCGAAGCCTCGGTCACGCGCAACCAGTTCTCCAGCACCACCATCTATCCGCCGCCCTATGGCGGCAACTGGTACAACGAAAAGAAGGCCGGCCTGAACGTGGGCTATGAGCTTGATCTCTGGAACAAGAACCAGGCCGCCCTGGCCCAGGCCATCTCCAGCGAAAAGGCGGCCCAGGCCAGCGAGCAGGAAGCCCGCCTGGCCCTGACCGCCTCCATCGTCACCGTCTACAGCCAGCTGGCGGCGCAATACGCCTTGCACGATATCCTGCAAAGCACGGTGGACCAGCGCACCTCGCTCGAAAAGATCACCGCCGAGCGCCTGCGCACCGGCCTGGACAGCCAGATCGAACGCGACCAGTCCCGCACCAGCAGTGCCGACGCCCGCGCCCAGCTGGCGCAGAGCGAAGGCCAGATCGTGCTGCTGCGCCAGCAACTGGGCGCACTGGCCGGCAAGGGCCCGGACTACGGCCTGCAACTGGCGCCGCCGGCCCTGCAAGGGCTGGCCACGCCGGGCCTGCCCGCTGAGCTGCCGCTGAACCTGATGGGCCGCCGCCCTGACATCGTGGCCGCCCGCTGGCAGGTCGAAGCCGCCAGCCGCGGCGTGGACGTGGCCAAGGCGCGCTTCTATCCGGATATCAACCTGTCGGCCATGATCGGCTTCGATACCCTGCTCGACAGCAATCCCTTTACCGCCGCCAGCAAGAGCATCGCCTTCGGCCCGGCCATCACCCTGCCCATCTTCGAAGGCGGCGCCTTGCGCGCCGGCCTCAAGGGCGAGTACGCCAGCTATGAGCTGGCCGTGGCCACCTACAACAAGACCTTGAACGATGCCTATGCCGACGTGGCGCGCCAGATCGCGGCGATCCATGCCACCGAGCGCCAGCTGCCGATCCGCAGCGAGGCCCTGCAGGCCGCTGAGCGCGCCTATGCGCTGGCGCGCGAGCGCTACCGCCTGGGCCTGGTCTCGCAGCTCACGCTGCTGTCGGCCCAGACCGGCGTACTGGCCCAGCGCCAGGCAATGGTGGCCTTGCAGGCCCAGCGCCGCGACCAGCAGGTCGCGCTCTACAAAGCGCTGGGCGGCGGCTTTGACGCCCAGCGCGACGGCCTGGCCTATGGCGCGCAGCCGTGAAACAAGCCTGACATCCTGAACCGAACCCAGCCCGGCAGCCGGTCTCTCCACTGACCCACCGGCCACCGGGACGGCATGCCCTAGCAAGGCAGGCCGATTGACCGCCTACAAAAAGATAGAACGGAGTCCTCCATGAGTGACAGCACCACCCAACAACAACCGCAAGCCAACAACAATGGCAATGGCAAGCGCAAACGCCAGCTCATCCTCCTGACCCTGGTCTTGCTGGTCATTGCAGTGGCCTGCTTCCTGTACTGGTTCCTGCATGCGCGCTTCTTCGAAGAAACCGATGACGCCTACGTCGGCGGCAACGTCGTGCAGATTTCCGCCCAGGTCGGCGGCACAGTCGTGGCCGTCAAGGCCGACGATACCCAGGTCGTCAAGGCCGGCCAGCAACTGGTTGCGCTGGATGCGGCCGATACCAGGCTGGCGCTGGACCAGGCGCAGGCCGCCCTGGCCCAGGCCGTGCGCCAGACCCGCCAGCTGTTCCTGAACAATGACACCCTGGCCGCCAACGTGGCCGCCGCCGACAGCAACCTGGCGCGCGCCCGGGAAGACCTGCAGCGCCGCCAGGCCGGCCTGTCTTCCGGCGCCGTCTCGCAGGAAGACGTCTCGCACGCCCGCGACGCCGTCAAGAGCGCCGTGGCCGCGCTGGACCAGGCCCGCGCGGCCGCCGCTGCCAACCGCGCCCTGACCGACCACACCAGCGTGACCGAGCACCCCAACGTGTTGCAGGCCGCCACCGCCGTGCGCAACGCCTACCTCAACTATGCCCGCGTGAACATCGTCGCGCCGGTCTCGGGCTTTGTCTCCAAGCGCTCGGTGCAGGTGGGCCAGCGCATCGCCGCCGGTAATCCGCTGATGGCCATCGTGCCGCTGGAACAGATCTGGATCGACGCCAACTTCAAGGAAAGCCAGTTGCAGCACATCCGCATCGGCCAGCCAGTGGAAGTGATCGCCGACGTCTACGGCTCCAGCGTCAAGTACAAGGGCACCGTGATCGGTTTCTCGGCCGGCACCGGCGGCGCCTTCTCGCTGCTGCCGGCGCAGAACGCCACCGGCAACTGGATCAAGGTGGTGCAGCGCGTGCCGGTGCGCATCGCCCTGGACCCGGAACAGGTGCGCGCGCATCCCCTGCGCATTGGCCTGTCCACCACCGCCACGGTAGACATCCACGGCGATGGCCGGGCGCTGGAAGCGGTGCCGACCAATTACCAGACCAATGTCTATGACGACCTCGGCAAGCAGGCCGACGCCATCGTCGACCGCATCATCAGCGACAACGCCAGCGGCTTGCCGCAGGCGCACAAGAGCAAGGCGGCCGCAGCGCCCGTGGCGGTACCGCACACCTGAGCTGACGCCTCGCCGGACTTCTACTGGACAATGATCGAGCCCCATGGCTACTAGCCCTACTCCCTCCCAAGCCTACACGCCGCCGCCCCCGCTGACCGGCGCCAACCTGGTGCTGGGCACCTTGTCGGTGTCGCTGGCGGTGTTCATGAACGTGCTGGATTCGTCCATCGCCAACGTCGCCATCCCGACCATCTCGGGCAACCTGGGGGTGTCGGTCGATGAAGGCACCTGGGTCATCACCTCCTTTGCCGCCGCCAACGCCATCTCCATTCCGCTGACCGGATGGCTGACGCAGCGGCTGGGGGCGGTGCGCCTGTTCGTCACCTCGGTGCTGCTGTTCGTGCTGGCCTCGTGGCTGTGCGGACTGGCCCCGACGCTGCCCATCCTGCTGGCCGCGCGCGTACTGCAAGGCCTGGTGGCCGGCCCCATGGTGCCGCTGTCGCAATCGCTGCTGCTGGGGGCCTACCCCAAATCGAAGTCCTCCTTCGCCCTGGCGCTGTGGGGCATGACGGCAGTGGTCGCCCCCGTGGCCGGCCCGGCGCTGGGCGGCTGGATCACCGACAGCTACACCTGGCCCTGGATCTTCTACATCAACATCCCGGTGGGCCTGATCGCCGCTGGCGTCACCCTGGCCATCTACCGCTCGCGCGAGACCCCGACGCACAAGCTGCCCATCGACAAGATCGGCCTGGCGCTGTTGGTGACCTGGGTGGCGGCCTTCCAGATCATGCTCGACAAGGGCAAGGACCTGGACTGGTTCGCCTCGCCCACCATCGTCACGCTGGGCATCATCGCGCTGATCGCCTTTGCCTACTTCGTCGTCTGGGAACTCAACAATGATCACCCGGTGGTGGACCTGCGCCTGTTTGGCCGGCGCAATTTCGCCGGCGGCACCATCGCCATTTCCATCGGTTATGGGGTGTTCTTCGGCAATCTGGTGATCCTGCCGCAGTGGCTGCAGCAATACCTGGGCTATCGCTCCATCGACTCGGGACTGTCGACCGCGCCCATCGGCATCTTCGCGGTGATCCTGATGCCGCTGATCGGACGCTTCCTGCCGCTGGTGGATGCGCGCAAGGTAGCCACGGCTTCCTTCATCGGCTTTGCCATCGTGTTCTGGCTGCGCTCGCGCTACAACCTGCAGGTAGACCAGATGACGGTGATCCTGCCCACCCTCTTGCAGGGCATTCCCACGGCCATGTTCTTCGTGCCGCTGACGGTGTTGCTGCTGTCGGGCCTGCCACCGGAGCGCATTCCCGCGGCGGCCGGCCTGTCGTCCTTCGTGCGCGTGTTCTGCGGTGCGGTCGGTACGTCCATCTCGACCACGGCCTGGAACAACCGTAGCATCATGCACCACGCCCAGCTGACCGAGCACGCCACGCCCTACAGCCCCTGGCTGCAGGAAACCGTCAACAACCTCAGCAGCACCCTCGGGCTCAACGCCGAGCAAACGGCAGGCATGCTGGAGCGGACCATCACCTTCCAGGCCGCCATGCTGGGCATCAATGACATCTTCTATGTCTCGGCGGTGATCTTCATCGTCATCATTCCGCTGATCTGGATCATCAAGCCCTCCAAGGGTGGCGCCGGGGCGGCGGAGGCCTCGGCGGCGCACTAGTGCGCAGGCTATCCCGGCTAGCGCAGCCGGGACAGTCCATGCTGCAGGCGGATGATGTCGATGAGCTTGCGCAGGGCCGGATGGGCATGACGCCGGCTGCTGTAGTACATATGAAAAGGCTCGCTGGGGGCCGCCCATTCTTCCAGGATGGTCTCCAGCGAGCCTTCTTCGATTTCCTTGCTGATCCTTCCCTCCAGCAGATAGGCGATACCGACCCCAGCCTTGGCCGCCGCGATGGTGGCGGCGGTATTGTTGATCGTCACCAGGCCCGGCACGCGGATGCGCTGCCGGTGCTTGCCACGGCCGAACTCCCATTGATAGCTGGAATTGTCGCCCAGCAGCAGTTGCAGGCAGGTGTGCTGCTGCAGGTCTTGCAGCGTCAGGGGCCGCCCATGCCGATCCAGATAGGCCGGCGCAGCCGCGGCCACCCAGCGGTGCGCACGCGTGAGCGGCGCGGTCACCATGCCTTCCGGCACGTAATGCCCGTAGCGGATGCCGGCGTCATAGCCTTCGCTGACGATATCGATGGGCTTGTCATCGACCACGATGGTCAGCCTGACCTTGGGACATTGCCGCACGAACTCGGGAATGGCCGGTTCGATCAGCAGATGGGCGGCGTCGGCAAAGACATTGATGCGCAGCTCGCCCAGGCTGCCTGCTGCCGAACTGTCCAGTTGACTCAGGGCCGCCCCGATCTGCTCGAAACCCTGCTCCAGCCTGGCCGCCAGTTCGCTGCCCGCCGCCGTGGGCGAAATGGCGCGACTGGAGCGGTACAGCAATTGCGTGGCGAGCCGCTCCTCCAGCCGTTTCATGGCATGGCTGGTGGCCGAGGGGGTCAGGCCCAGCTGGATGGCGGCGGCCTTGAAGCTGCCGGTGCGCAAGATGGTGACGAACACCCGCAGGTCGGAAAATTCGATATGGTCGAGGATGGACATGGATGAATTTCAATCACTTCAGGAATGAATCAGGCTCATCTTAAACCAAGCGTCCTCGCGCGTGGCGCGCGGTATAAATACGGCTTTGAACATGCGACGAAGGAGTGCATACATGAAATCAAGACGCTTTGGCCGCACCGGCGCACAAGTCTCGGAAATCGGCTTCGGCGCCTGGGCCATCGGCGGCTCCTGGGGCGATGTCTCCGCCCAGGATGCCAAGGCCGCCCTGCATGCCGCGCTGGACGCGGGCGTGAGCTTCATCGATACGGCCGACGTCTACGGCGATGGCCGCTCCGAGCAACTGATTGCCCAGGTATTGAAGGAGCGCGGCGGCGAGCGTCCCTTCGTCGCCACCAAGGCCGGCCGCCGGCTCTCGCCGCATGTGGCCAGCGGTTACAACGACCGCGCCCAGCTCAGCGCCTTCATCGACCGCTCGCTGAAGAACCTGGGGGTGGATTGCCTGGACCTGGTGCAACTGCACTGCCCGCCCACCGAGGTGTATTACCAGCAGGAAGTGTTCGGCCATCTGGATGCGCTGGTCGCGGCCGGCAAGATCCGCCACTACGGCGTGTCGGTGGAGAAGGTGGAAGAAGCCCTCAAGGCCATCGAATACCCGAACGTGAAATCGGTCCAGATCATCTTCAACATCTTCCGCCAGCGCCCGATCTCGCTGTTCCTGCAGGAAGCGCAGCGCCGCGACATCGCCGTCATCGCCCGCGTACCGCTGGCCTCGGGCCTGCTGACCGGCAAGATGAGCGCACAGACCACCTTTGCCGCCGACGACCATCGCCAGTTCAACCGTCATGGCGAAGCCTTCGATGTCGGCGAGACTTTCTCGGGCGTGCCGTACGAGGTAGCCCTGGCCGCCGTGGAAAAGATCCGCGCACTGGTGCCGCAGGGCGTGCCTATGGCGCAATTCGCACTGCGCTGGATCTTGATGGAAAGCGGCATCAGCACCGTGATCCCCGGCGCGCGCAATGTGGCGCAGGCGCAATCCAACAGCGCCGCCAGCGCCCTGCCGCCCATTACGGCTGAGGTGATGCAGGCGCTGCGTGCGATCTATCTGCATGACATCGCCCCATACGTCCACCAACGCTGGTAATCTGTGTGCCCCCCTTCATGTAACCAACAATAAACAAGGACACCATGACAGCCATCCAGCTCGCCATTGCCGGCGTCGGCAAGATCGTCTATGACCAGCACGCCCCGGCCATTGCCGGCAACACCGATTTCAAGCTGGTCGCCACCGCCAGCCGCAACCACAGCATCGACGGCGTGACCGCCTACAAGAGCATGGCCGAGATGCTGGCCTCGGGCACGGCCATCGACGCCATCTCCCTGTGCATGCCGCCGCAGTACCGCTACGAAGCGGCGCGCGAAGCCATCCGCGCCGGCAAGCACGTCTTCCTGGAAAAGCCGCCCGGCGCCACCCTCTCCGAGGTCGAGTCGCTCAGGGACCTGGCTGCCGAACAGGGCGTCACGCTCTTTGCCAGCTGGCATTCACGTCACGCGCCGGCGGTCCAGGTGGTCAAGCGGCACCTGCAGCAACACGCGCCACGCCAGGTCAAGGTGATCTGGCGCGAAGACGTGCGTCACTGGCATCCCGACCAGGAATGGATCTGGCAACCGGGCGGCCTGGGCGTGTTCGATCCAGGCATCAACGCCTTGTCCATCGTCACCGAGATCCTGCCGCAGGCCATGTTCCTGAAGCAGGCAGCGCTGGAAGTGCCGTCCAACCGCCAGACCCCGATTGCCGCCCGCCTGGCCTTCACCGATGCGCTCGGCACCGATGTGCAGGCCGACTTCGACTGGCGCCAGACAGGGGGACAGACCTGGGACATCATCATCGAGACCGGCAGCACCCATGTCCACCTGAAGAAAGGCGGGCATGAACTGTGGATCGACGGGAAGCAGAGCGAGCTGCCGGTGGAGGGGGAATATCCTTCGCTGTACCAGCACTTCTGCCAGCTCATCCGCAAGCACGCTTCGGATGTGGATGTGGCGCCGCTGCGGCATGTGGCCGATGCGTTCATGCTGGGCGAGCATATCGTCACGGATGCGTTCGTCTGATTATCGCAGGCGACGTCGAGTCGTATCGATTCAGCGAAACCGGCCCCATCGGGCCGGTTTCGCTGTTTGGGGCACTGAATCAGTCCACCATTCCATCGAGGAAGAACAGCCTCCCCTTCTTGCGCGTCTCCAGCAGATAGCCATATCTGGCCTTCTGGAAACTGCCACTGCGGCCGATACCGTCGAACTGATCGCTGACGCACAGATATTGCTTGCCGTTCTCCCGGATCAAGGACCACTCTGCGAGCGCAACCTGGATAGGCTGCCTTGCTTTGGTCCTTGTCTGCGGCAGGGCAGTTGCCCGTCGCAATGGGTGGAGCAAGCCACGATAGACCAGTGCATCACCTCTTTGAGATCGGGCCACCCCGATCTCCATGCCGCGAAACAAAAGATACTCGGCCTGGTAACCGGACCGGTAATTCTCCTCGAGATAGATTTCGCGGGTTTCAATGGCGGTCAGCGACACGCCATCAACAGCTGTGGCTGAGAGGCAACTTTTGATAACCTCCTCGGAAGGAGCGGCGAGCACTCGCGTCGATAGCACGAATAAAGCCAGCAAGCATTGCCTCACTTGTACTCCTTAGCTTTCGTATGCCTCAAATAGGCAGCGTCTTGCTTCCAGAAGATGGTTCCACCATGCGCAGCAGTTGACACATAAATATGGTCATAACGATAAACCTCTTGTTTCTCGATCTTGATTTCACCGTTGATCTTCTTTTTTACCGTCTTGTGCTTGATGACCAGTTTTGAAGACTCCTTGATGGAGTAGATATTGTGAGAGGGATGCCCAAAGCGAATACCGTTTTTGACTTTGAAATGCTTCAGATAATTGCTGCTGATATCTGCGCCGTCCCAAAACCAGGCTCCATTGGACCTATCAGGCCCATCTGCCAAGGCATTTTCGGCTGCCTCAACAGCCGTCTTCATTACCGGATCTGACAAAATCTGCGTGTCCGTAGAAAGTCGGAAAAGTTGATATCGTTTATTGCCGTCACTGACAACGAAACTGAAACTTGATTCTCCGCGAACAAACGCCTCCATGGATGAATATCCTCTGGCGTCTCTTTGCCTTTTCAATACGCTGGCAAGGGCATATATTTCATCTGCGTTATTTTGGGTGGATGCCTCTCCATAGGCCATCGCCGCGAGCAATCGGACCTCGGGCGCTATCGGCTTCACGGCAGGCTCCGGGATGTTCCTTGTCATGACATGTCCTTTGCGACATGTTCTGATTCGCCAGCCAACCACATGACCATGCCTGATGCATCACCCGCGAAGGGCACGCTCCTCCCATCCAGAAAATGGCACTCCTGGGCAAGCATTTTCTCTTGCTGATAAACGTCGAAAAGATAGCCTTCTATAGGGTTTCCATCGCCATCTTCCAGGCTGTACCAGTGCTCAATGACCTCTTCATCAGATGCTTCGGTGGCTCGCAAGGGGGCGGCAACCGGACTCGCGCTGGCACCGATGAGAAAAGCACTCTGGCTGGCTTGCAGCTCCGCCCCACAGGCTGTCTTCATACCAGCCACTGCAACCGGGTTTCCCCCACATCTGAAATGTCGGACACCCTCCACAATGGCGTAGCTCCCTTTACAGCGTGGGCAATACACCATATGTCCAACCAACGCAGCAGGCAGGCCGAGTACGTTGAACGAGACAAGTCCTTCGAGAACCGTGCCGCCGTGAGACGTCGAATCTCCTTTTCGAATGATTGCTGATGACATGCTTCTCCTTTGAAAACGGAGAAGGTAAGCGGCGGCCGCTGATCAACCCATCGTCAAATGACGATTTCTCGGCGACATAGTCATCGCCAGCTATTGGTGCGCCAAGCTAACAAAAAAAGAACGAAATTATCGAAGATCTCTCGCGGAAGATGACGCCGACAGCTGGCCGCGACAGCAAGAAAACCGGGCAAAAAAAAAGAGGACTGCCGATACTGATCGCAGTCCTCTTGCTCTTTCCGAGCCCCCACCTTCAGAAACGTCAGCCCACCAAGTTCGCATGATGGAAGCGCAAATGATCTTCCATAAAAGTCTCAATGAAGTAATACCCGTGGTCATACCCCGCATGCCGACGCAAGCTCAGCGGTTGCGACGCCTCCTTGCAAGCTGCCTCGAAGCGTTCTGGCAGCAGCTGCTCGGCCAGGAATTTGTCGGCCAGCCCCTGGTCGATCAGGATGCCCTGCGGGAACGGCGTCTGCAATGCACGCATGAGCTCGCTGGCGTCATGCTGCTTCCATGCCTGCCGATCCGTCCCCAGGTAATGGCTGAACGCCTTCTGGCCCCACGCACAGTTGATCGGCGCAGCGATAGGCGCAAACGCCGACACCGAGCGGTACACGTCGCGATGGCGCAAGGCCAGCGTGAGCGCGCCATGCCCGCCCATGGAATGTCCGAAGACGCCCATGCGCTGCGGATCGGCGGGGAAATTGTCCAGCACGGCGCGCCGCAGGTCATCGACCACATAGCTCTCCATGCGGTAATGCTGGCTCCAGGGCGCCTGCGTGGCGTCGAGGTAGAACCCCGCTCCCACGCCGAAGTCCCAGCTATCGCTTTCGCCGGCAATGCCCGCGCCGCGCGGGCTGGTGTCGCTGGCCACCAGGATCATGCCCAGCTCAGCGGCCACGCGTTGCGCGCCGGCCTTGATCATGAAGGTTTCCTCGGTACAGGTCAGCCCGGCCAGGTAGAACAGCACCGGCAGCGGGCTGCCCTTGCTGGCCTGGGGCGGCACAAAGACCGAGAAGCGCATGTCCAGCCCGATGGCCGGCGACGCGTGGCGATAATAGCCCTGCACGCCGCCGAAACAGCCGTGCTCGGAGAGAGTCTCCAGCATCGCGCCCTCCTCAGAACTCGACCACGGAACGGATCGACTCGCCACTCTTCATCAGGTCGAAGCCCTCATTGATGCGCTCCAGCGGCAGCTTGTGGGTGATCAGGTCATCGATGTTGAGCTTGCCTTCCATGTACCAGTCGACGATCTTGGGCACATCGGTGCGGCCGCGCGCGCCGCCGAAGGCCGAGCCCTTCCAGACGCGGCCGGTCACCAGCTGGAACGGACGGGTCGAGATCTCCTGGCCGGCGGCGGCCACGCCGATGATGATGGACTGGCCCCAGCCCTTGTGGCAGCACTCCAGCGACTGGCGCATGGTGGTGGTATTGCCGATGCACTCGAAGCTGTAGTCGGCGCCGCCATCGGTCATGCCGATGATGGCGTCGACCACGTTGGGCACGTCCTTGGGATTGATGAAGTCGGTCATGCCGAACTTGCGGGCCATGGCTTCGCGGGCCGGGTTCAGGTCCACGCCGATGATCTTGTTGGCGCCCACCATCTTGGCCGCCTGGATGACGTTCAGGCCAATGCCGCCCAGGCCGAATACCACCACGTTGGCGCCCGCTTCCACCTTGGCGGTGAAGAGCACGGCGCCCACGCCGGTGGTCACGCCACAGCCGATGTAGCAGACCTTGTCGAAGGGGGCGTCGGAGCGGATCTTGGCCAGGGCGATCTCGGGCACGACGATGTAGTTGGAGAAGGTCGAGGTGCCCATGTAGTGGAACAGGGGCTTGCCATCCAGCGAGAAGCGGCTGGTGGCGTCGGGCATCAGGCCACGGCCCTGGGTGGCGCGGATGGCCTGGCACAGGTTGGTTTTCTGCGACAGGCAGAACTTGCACTCGCGGCATTCGGGCGTGTACAGGGGAATGACGTGGTCATCTTTTTTCAGCGACTTCACGCCCGGGCCGACATCGACCACCACGCCCGCGCCCTCATGGCCGAGAATGGCCGGGAAGATGCCTTCCGGGTCGGCGCCCGAGAGGGTGTAGTAGTCGGTATGGCAAATGCCGGTGGCCTTGATCTCGACCAGGACTTCGCCGGCCTTGGGGCCGCCGAGTTCGACTTCCTCGATGGTCAAGGGCTTGCCTGCCTGCCATGCTACCGCTGCTCTTGTCTTCATAGGGATGGGTCCTTTGCTAGGTAATGAGGGGGGTACGCACCCTGCCCGGGTCCGGTTGGACCGGGACAGGCGTGATGAGCTCTGTCACGAAGGCGTTATTATCGCATTGCAAATGAAACTGCATGAGTGCAGCTATCGGGAGGCAGCGTGACAGCATCGATTCCCGAAGCGTCGAAAATGTCTTGCCGACATGAAATTCTGGCTGTCCATACAACGGCAAGATGTGGCTTAATGACAAAGATCGCCGCTTGCGGTAAGGTTGCTACAGAAGAAACGGTACGGGGCCAGGATGGATCTGGCCGGATCAGATGACCAAGAGCAAACAATAACGGTCTGGTTCAACCAGCGGCAAGGGGTATCACGAGGCAAGATGGACGGCGGCGGCATGCTGCGGTCTCGCGTATCATCGCGTATCAAATAGTGGGGGCATCCACGTAACTCTGGTGTAAGCAAGACTCAACTGCTAGGATCGCGCTGCATTGCAGCGGTCATCGGCGGATGCGTCCTGCCCGGGCCAGCGGCGTGAGAGAGCTGTCGAAAGGGTCATTCCGCTGCGGCGGGACGAGAAAACGCGCAGCCGCAGGCTGCCTAACGACAGGTGTGGTGATATCGGTTACATGGGAAAAGAGAACAAATCGCCGGGACGCACGGGCTATACCCTCAAGACCTTGCTGCTGTTCGTCGCCTTCGTCGGTTCCTTCATCGTGGTGCAGACCTGGTGGGAAATCCGCCAGGACCGCCAGTTGACCATCGACGCCGAACGCGCCAGTTCGCTGACCGCTGCGCGCAGCATCCAGGAACATGCGACGCGGGTATTCAACGACCTCGAGCAGACCATGTGGAGCACGGCCGTGCAACTGCACGCGGGCGGCCCCGAGCTGCTGGAAAACGACCAGGGCCTCTACAACGTGCTGGCCAGCATGCAACAGCGCCTGCCCACGGTGATGGTGCTGCGCTACGTGGACCGCAACGGCAACACCCGCGCCACCTCCCTGCGCAGCCTCGACACCAGCAGCATTCCCGAAGACCGCAAGCTGACCTATGTGGATGGCAATCCCGCGCGTCCCAACCTGTTCGTGGGCCAGCTCATGCGCAGCCGCTACAACCGCGAGCTGGTGCTGCCGGTGGCCATGAACCTGTATGACCGCAGCGCCCGCCCCATCGGCCTGTTGGTGGCCGAGCTGCGCGCGGCGACCTTCTTCGACTTCTACAAGCGCATCACCAATTTCGAGGCCATCGTCTCGCTGCGCACCGAAAGCGGTTCGATGATGCTGCGCTCGCCCTTCGAGGAACGCTGGCTCGACGTCAACCTGGCCGATGCCAAGAGCATGACCTACATCCGCGCCGGCGGCGATGAAGGCAGTTTCGAAGAGAATTCCTACCTGACCGGCGAGCCGCTGCTGTTTGCCTACCGGCGGCTGGAGAAATGGTCGCTGGTGGCGGTCTATGCCCGGCGCATGAACGATGTGCTGGCGCCCTGGCGCAGCCGTACCGAGAACCGCATCCTGCTGACCACCGGCATCCTCGGCTTCATCCTCATTGCGCTCATTTCCTTCCTGGTCTATTACCGCTACCAGCGCCGCCTCGACCATGCGCTCTCGGCCAGCGAATATCGCTATCGCAAGCTCTACGAGGAAGGCAATGACCCCATCGTGCTGATCTCGGCCGAACTGCGCTACCTGGACTGCAATGCCGCCGCGCTGCGCTTTTTCGGCGTGCCGGACAAAGAACGCATCATCGGCCGCAAGGTCGGCCTGTTCTCGCGCCAGAAGTCGCGCCACATGGAGCAGCCCGACATCGACGAACTGGTCGCGCGCGTGCTGTCCGGCCAGCCGCAGCAATTCGAATGGGTGACGGTGCGGCGTAACAAGATCATCCACACCGATGTCACGCTCAACCGCGCCGAGTTCGAACGCGGCTACGCCATCTTTGCCATCCTGCGCGACATCAGCGCCCGCAAGCGCGCCGAGCTGCTGCAGAGCGAACAGAACCGGGTGCTGCACATGGTGATGGCCGACGATGAGCTCGACGGCGTCCTCTACGAGATCGTCAACTTTGCCGATGCGCAGATCCCCTATGGGGCGTGCAGCGTGATGCTGGTCAACGAACAGGCCTCGCACTTCACCTCGGTGTTGAGCCATCGTTATCCGCCACGCCTCATCCGTGCGCTGCAAGGCATGCCGATCCGCCATGGCTGCGGCGTCGGCGCAGAGGCGGCGCTGCGGCGCGGCCCCTGCATCGTCGCCAACATCGCCCAGGACCCGATCACCGAGCACCTGCGCCCGCTGATCGACACGGAGATCTACCCGTCCTGCGGCGCCTGGCCCATCATCGGCAAGGAGGGGCAACTGCTGGGCGTGTTCGCCGCGCTGCTCAAGGAAAACCAGGCCCCCAGCAATGAATACCTGCAACTGGCCAATATCGCCGCCGACCTGGCCAGCGTGGCCATCGAGAGCCGCCGCGCCGATGAACGCATCCGCCACCTGGCGCACTATGACGAGCTGACCGGCCTGCCCAACCGTTTCCTGTGCACCCAGCACGTCTCCAATGCCATCACCCATGCAGAGCACCGCAATGGCATGGTGGCGGTGATCCTGATGGACCTGGACCGCTTCAAGAACATCAACGATACCTTCGGCCATGAGACCGGCGAAGCCGTGCTGCAGGAAATCGCCCAGCGCTTCCGCAACAGCCTGCGCGAACTGGACATCCTGGCGCGCGTGGGCGGAGATGAATTCATCGTGCTGGTGGATGACTTCGACGATCCGGTGCAACTGGGCGAGATCGCCCAGAAGCTGCTCACCGAGGCGCGCAAGCCCTTCATCATCGATGGCCAGGAAGCCATGCTGTCGGTGAGCATCGGCATCGCCACCTATCCCGGCGATGGCGACAATGCCCAGACCCTGATCAAGAACGCCGACATCGCCATGTACCGCGCCAAGCACCATGGCAAGGACGACTACCGCTTCTTCTCCGACGAGATCAACACCAACACGGTCGAACGCATTGCCCTGGAAGCCGAACTGCGGCGCGCCATCGAACGCGCCGAGTTCGTGGTGCACTACCAGCCCAAGATCGAGCTGGCCGAAGGCCGCATCGTCGGCGCCGAAGCGCTGGTGCGCTGGCAGCACCCGCTGCGCGGCCTGCTGCCGCCGGGCGAATTCATCACCCTGGCCGAAGAAACCCGGCTGATCGACCAGATCGGCCTGCTGGTGCTGGATGTGGCCTGCCGCGATATCGGCCTGATGCGCCAGCAGCAGATGACGTGCGGGCGCATCTCCATCAACCTGACCGGCAGCCAGTTCGGCGACGAACGCCTGCTGGACGACATCAAGGAAGTGGTGGATCGGCATGGCACCCCACCCTCCTGCCTGGAATTCGAGATCACCGAAAGCATGGTGATGCACAATCGCGAGCGCGCCATCGCCATCATGGATGGCATCCGCGCAGAGGGCTTCACCATTTCCATCGACGATTTCGGCACCGGCTATTCCTCGCTGGCCTACCTGAAGCGCTTCCCGGTCAATACGCTGAAGATCGACAAGTCCTTCATCAACGATATTCCCGACAATCCCAACAGCAGCGCCATCGTGCAGGCCATCATCGCCATGAGCCATGCGCTGAATCTGAAGGTGGTCACCGAAGGAGTGGAGACGGAGAAGCAGTTGCAGGCCCTGCGCGAGTTCGGCTCGGATGAATACCAGGGCTATTACTTCAGCAAGCCGGTGCCCTATGCGCAGTTCGTGCAACTGCTGGCGGGCCAGCAGGACAGGCCGCAAGGGCTGGCCAGGCAAGGTTGAGCGCACCACGCTGTGCTGCGCCCGCGTGCTGCAGCGCCCGGACTAGCGTGAAGTCAGGCGATCCACGCGGTAGAGCGCCGGGAAGAGCCTCACCCACAGCAACACGATGAGCAAGGTGCCGACGCCGCCGATGAGCACCGCCGGCACCGCGCCGAACCAGGCTGCCGTGAGCCCGGACTCGAATTCACCGAGCTGGTTGGAAGTGCCGATGAAGACCGAATTGACCGCCGAGACGCGCCCGCGCATGGCGTCCGGCGTTTCCAGCTGCACGAAGGACGAGCGCACCACCACGCTGATCATGTCAGCCGCACCCAGCACGGCCAGCGCCGCCAGCGACAGCGGGAAGGAGCGCGACAGGCCGAACACCATGGTCGCCAGTCCGAACACCCCGACCGCCACGAACATGGTGCGCCCCACMMGCCCGCCCAGCGGCCGGCGCGCCAGCCAGAGCGCCACGGCCAGCGCTCCCGCAGCGGGAGCGGAGCGCAACAGTCCCAGTCCGGCCGCACCGGTGTGCAGGATGTCGTGGGCGAACACCGGCAACAAGGCGGTGGCCCCGCCCAGCAGCACGGCGAACATGTCCAGCGAGATCGCGCCGAAGATGGCCGGCTTGCTGCGGATGAAGGCCAGGCCAGCGAAGACCGAGGACAGGCTGGCCCCGGTCGGCTTGGCCGCAGCAGCCGGCGCGCCGGCCTGGGCTGGACGCCGGATCAGCCAGAGCAGCAGGCTGCACAGCGTGAAGAGCACGCAGCTGCTGGCATAGACCACCGCCGGCCCGGCCACGTAGAGGAAGCCACCCAGGGCCGGCCCGATGATGATGGCGAACTGCGTGGCCGAGGCCGAGCCCGCCACGGCGCCGGGCAACTGGCGCGGCGACATCAGACTGGGCAGCAGCGCCGACATGGTCGGCTTGGAAAAAGCCCGGCCCGCGCCGATGACGGCGACGATCACAAAGATGATCTCGCGGTTGAGCCAGCCGCCCAGGCTGCCGGCAGCCAGCGTGGCGGCGGCCAGGGCTTCGACCAGCGCACTGACGCGGGCGACATTGCGGCGGTCGAAGCGGTCGGCCACATGCCCGACCACGAAGACCAGGATCAGCGAAGGGATGAACTGCACCAGGCCGACGATGCCCAGGTCCAAGGCGCTATGGGTGAGCTGATAGACCTGCCAGCCCACCGCCACGATCTGCATCTGCAAGGCGATGGTCGAGGCCACGCTGGCGCACCAGAAGAGTTTGAAGGGGGTATGGTGGCGCAGGGGCGGCGGGGGCTCTGGGGAAGCGTCCGCGGCCGCGTCGGCGTGGGTGGATGACATGTCTGGACGAAGATGATCTGGCGTAATGAAGACCGGCGCAGGCAAGGCCCGCCGGCGTGACACAAGCGGTCTTGACGCCGCTGCGGCCCGCTCCTGCAAGCGGGAACGGGCGCAGCTATACTACCCGATCCCGCGCCCGCCGGCAGGCCTCTCGCCACCGGCCACCGGCCCGCCCGCCTCATCACAAGGAGAATCCATGCAGTATCGCCCACTCGGCCGCACCGACCTCAAGGTCAGCCTGATCACGCTTGGCACCATGACCTGGGGCGAGCAGAACAGCGAAGCCGACGCCCATGCGCAACTGGACTACGCCGTCGAACGCGGCATCAACCTCATTGACGTGGCCGAGATGTATCCCGTCCCGCCCAAGGCCGAGACCCAGGGTCTGACCGAACGCTACCTCGGCACCTGGCTCAAGAAATCGGGCAAGCGCGACCAGTTGCTCATCGCCACCAAGTGCACCGGTCCGGCGCGCAAGCCGCACAATCCGCGCCATGTGCGCGGCGGGATCAACAACCTCGATCGCAAGGGTCTCACCGAGGCCCTGCATGGCAGCCTGGAGCGCCTGCAACTGGATCACGTGGACCTGTACCAATTGCACTGGCCGGACCGCAGCGTCAACAGCTTCGGCCAGCTCGGCTACCAGCATGTGGAGGACGAGAGCACCGTTCCCATCGAAGAGACGCTGACCGTGCTGAGCGAATTCGTCAAGGCCGGCAAGATCCGCACCATCGGCCTGTCCAACGAAACCGCCTGGGGCGTGGCGCAGTTCCTGCGCGCAGCCGAGCAGCATGGGCTGGAGCGCATCGTCACCATCCAGAACCCGTACAACCTGCTCAATCGCAGCTTCGAAATCAACCTGGCCGAATTCGCCCATCGCGAGCAGGTCGGCCTGTTGGCCTATTCGCCGCTGGCCTTTGGCATGTTGAGCGGCAAGTACCTGGATGGCGCGCGTCCGGCCGGCGGCCGCCTGACGCTGTTCGAGCGTTTTTCGCGCTACACCAATGCGCAGGCTGAACGCGCCACCGCCGAGTACGTCGCCCTGGCGCGCCAGCACGGACTGGACCCGGCGCAGATGGCGCTGGCCTATGTCAACAGCCGCCCCTTCCTCACCTCCAACATCATCGGCGCCACCACGCTGGCGCAACTGCGCAGCAACATCGACAGCGCCGAGCTGCAACTGGGTGAGGATGTGCTGGCCGCCATCGAAGCGATTCACCGCCGCCAGCCCAATCCAGCGCCCTGAGCCGTCCGTCTGGTACCGTCGACTACCGGTTACCGTTCGGACTGAGTAGGCCCATCAGGGCCGTATCGAAGGCGCGCCTGCCCCGGCACGCGCAGGCGCGCCCCTCCTCAGTCGCCGCCGCTCTCGCTGGCCACGGCGGCCTCCACCTCTTCCTGGCGGGCGCCATAGCGCGCTGCCAGCACCGCGCAGACCATCAGCTGCAGCTGGTGGAACAGCATCACCGGCAGCAACACCATGCCAATGGCGCCGCTGGAGAACAGCACCTTGGCCATCGGCACCCCCGAGGCCAGGCTTTTCTTGGAACCGCAAAAGACGATGGTGATCTCGTCTTCCTTGCTGAAGCCCAGCCGGCGGCTGCCATAGGTGGTCAGCGCCATGATCAGCGCCAGCAGCACTGCATTGATGACCAGCAGCGCCACCAGCATCGACATCGGCACCTGGTGCCACAGCCCCTGCACCACGGCTTCGCTGAAGGCCACATAGACCACCAGCAAAATCGAGCTCTGGTCCACGAACTTGAGCCAGGACTTGTTGCGCTCGATCCAGCGACCGATCCAGGGGCGGGCGATCTGGCCGGCGACGAAGGGCAGCAATAATTGGTAAACGATTTTCAGGATGGAATCGAGCGAGGAATGCCCCGCGCCCTCATGCGCCACCACCAGCGCGCCCACCAGCAAGGGCGTCAGGAAGATCCCCAGCAGGTTCGACGCCGAAGCCGCGCAGATGGCCGCCGGCACATTGCCGCGCGCCACCGAGGTGAAGGCGATCGAAGACTGCACGGTGGACGGCAGCACGCACAGGAACAGCAGGCCCAGGTAGAGTTCGGGCGTGATGAAGGGGGTAAGCAGCGGCTTGAAGGCCAGGCCGACCAGCGGAAACAGCGCGAAGGTACACAGCAGCACCGTGACATGCAGCTTCCAGTGCGTAAAGCCGGCCACCACCGCTTCGCGCGAGAGCTTGGCGCCGTGCATGAAGAACAGCAGGCCGATCATGAAGGTGGTCAGGCCATCAAAGACCTCGGCCACCTGGCCGGTACAGGGAAGCAGGGATGCTGTCACCACCACGGCGAGCAGCAACAGGGTCATGTTATCGGGGAGGAAGCGGGGACGGGCCATGGCCTTATCGGTTCGGTTGCGAAAATCCGCCCGCGCCGCGGCGCAGGCAAACCGCCATTCTACGTGAGAGGCGCCGACGCCTGCTGGCGCCCTCCCCTCACGGACGCCGCCGGATCAGGCCTTGCGCACGAACTCGGTCTTCAGACCCATGGAGCCGAAGCCGTCGATCTTGCAATCGATGTCGTGGTCACCATCGACCAAGCGGATGTTCTTGACCTTGGTGCCCATCTTGACCACGCCACCGCCGCCCTTCAGCTTCAGGTCCTTGATGACGGTCACGGTGTCGCCATCCTGCAGGACGTTGCCGGAAGCATCCCGCCAGACGCGCGCCTGTTCGGCGGCCGGTGCGGCCTGGGCGCTCCATTCATGGGCGCATTCGGGACAGACGTACTGGCCGCCATCCTCATAGGTGTATTCGGACTGGCATTGGGGACAGGCGGGCAAGGTGCTCATGGAAAACTCCGGCAATTAGCGTGAAAAGGCTGCGATTGTACTGCTTCTGCATGCAAGCGCGCCATGATCCTGCTCAGTTTGTGGGCCACCGGAGATAAAAAAACGGCAGGCCGCGTACAGCGCCTGCCGTGGTTCTCGCGCCTGGGCGAATGCGCGACTGGGCGGAACAGCGCTACCAGCCCCAGAACATCAGCCACCAGGCCGTGTTGACCAGGGCCAGGCCGCCCATGAGCGGCAGCATGGCCAGGCACTGCTGCGCCCAGTGACCGGCGTGACGCGCCACCACCTTCCAGCACAGCCACAGGCTCCACAACGTCATGGCCGCCAGCAGCGCGGCGCGCACGTCATTGGCCCAGTACACCGGCAGGTGTTCGGCACGCAAGAGGCTGATCGTGGTGGCCGAGAGGCCGATGAACACGCCGCAACCGGCCAGCGGGATCAGCGCCTGCACCAGATGATTGAAGCGGCCCCACTGCCACTTGCCCAGCAGCCGCGTGGCCAGGGCGAACATCAACGCCACCCCGCTGCCCAGCACCAGGCCGGTGGCCAGGATATAGCCCACCACCATGGCCCCGTCGAGCCAGGTGAACACATCGCTTTGCTGCGGATAATTGGTCAGCAGCCACCAGGGCGCCTGGGTGCCGAAGGGCCACATGATGTCGCGGTCGATCAGCCAGGTGGCGATATCCTGCTTGATGGCGATGAACCAGGGGCTGACCGTCCAGTGGAAGGCGCCGATGGCGATGCCCAGCAGGCCATAGAGCACCAGCGCGCTTTCCCAGAGATTGTTCTCGGTCTTGCCGAACTGCACCACCTCGACTGCCGGCGGTCGGAAGGTCAGCGCGATGGCGTCGCGGTGACCGCTGCAACGGCCGCACATGTGGCAGTCCGACGCGCCCTTCATGTTGCGCAGCGGCACCAGCGGCGCGCAATTGATGGGGATGATCTTGTGCTCGGGATGATAGGAGGCGCGCCAGGCGTCTTCGTTGACCTTGTAGTGCAGCGGTGCCAGCTTGGCCAGCAGGCCGAAGACCCCATTGACCGGGCAGAGGTACTTGCACCAGACGCGCTTGTCGCGCCCGTAGAGGTAGCCGATGATGATGGCGCCCACCGTCGAGCCGCCCAGCACCAGCAGCACCGCCTTGGGGTACTGGTAGACGCTGACCATCTGGCCATAGATGGTGGTGAGGGCAAAGGCCACGAAGGGCCAGCCGCCCCAGCGCACCCACCTGGGAATGGCGCGGCCGCGTCCGTGCTTGCTGGCGAACTCGGTGAGCGCGCCTTCCGGGCAGAGCACCCCGCACCACACCCGTCCCATGAGCACCATGCTCACCAGCACGAAGGGCCACCAGATGCCCCAGAAGGCGAACTGGGCGATCAGGGTCAGGTTGGACCACAGATGGGCCGTCTCATCGGGCAGCGGGAGGAACACCGGTACCAGGATCAGCAAGGCGTACACCGCCACCACGATCCATTGCAGGGAGCGGATGAAGGCGCCATGGCGGCGCATCCATTCTCCGGTACGCGAGAGCAGAGTCGGCGATTGCGTACAGGTCGTCATCAGGTCGTCAGACTGCTTCTTGCCTCTTGGGCTGAGGCTGGGGTTTTCGATAGAGGGCCGAGCATACCACAGCCCAATAGAGCGCATAGACGATCACCGACAGCAGCGCCGGACGGGCGCGGTAGCCGGTCAGCGTGGAGACCAGGCTGCCCAGCGTGGTGGAGTCGTCCAGCAGCATGGAGGTATCCCAGACGGGCGCCGTCAGGGTCATGGTCCAGTCGGCCGAGGCCAGCATGTCGGAGCTTTCCAGCAGCACGTCGAAGAGCTTTTCCACGCCCGTGACCAAGAGGCCCGACGCCAGCAACAGCAGGATCACTTCGGTGACCTGGAAGAAGCGCCGCCAGGAGAAGATCTTGCCGCCCAGCTGCAGCAGGTAGAAGGTCAGGAAGGCCAGGCCAAAGCCGATCACTCCGGCCAGCACCAGCGAGGCGGTGCTGGCGTCCTGCTGGCCCAGGCCGATGCCGTAGAGGAACACCGCCGTCTCGCTGCCTTCGCGCGCGATGGCCAGCATCACCAGCACGAACACGCCCCACCAGTTGCCACTGTCATAGCTGGCCTGCATGGAGCTTTCCATTTCCTTCTTCAGGGTGCGGCCGTGCTTGCGCATCCAGAACACCATCTGCACGATCAGCACCGCCGCAATGAGGACGATGGCGATCTGGAAGTAGGTCTGGGCGTCGCCCGAGAGCAGTTCCGAAAAGCCCAGCAGCGCCGCGCCCAGCGCTGCGGCCAGCACCACGCCGGCGACCACGCCGCCCCACAGGTAGGGCAGGCCGCGCCGTGCCGCAACGTCGCCATTCTTCAGCCAGGCATAGAGGATGCCGACCACCAGAAGCGCCTCGACGCTTTCGCGCCAGACGATGAACATGACCTGTCCCATGAAACCCTTCCCTTGCTAGAAACCGGACTTCCGCCGCACCGCCTGTTACTTGGCGACGATCACGCCTTGCGGCATGTTGAGGTGGAAGTCATCGAAAAACTTGTATTCGCCCGGACGTAGCGGGGCGATCACCACGAAGGACTGCGCCCCGGGGGCCAGCACCTTTTCCTTGCGCAGTTCCACACTTTCAAACTCGGCGGCGGACTTGCCGATGTTGTGCACTTCGATCTTGATGCGCTGCCCGGCCGGCACTTCGATGCGCGGCGGGATCAGCTTGCCGTCCTGCATCTCCAGCTTGAAGGTCGGCAGCTCTGACGCCGGGGCCTGCGCCGCAGCGCCCATGAGAGCGGCGGCCAGCAGGGCCAGGCGGACTGTTCTTGCGATCATGGAGACTCCGGAATATCAAAAACGGGAACCGGCTGCACCGACAAGGCGGTGAGCCGGCGTCATTCACAGTGTTGAACAGCGGCGAACCACAGCTCAGACGGCCAGCCCTGACGGGCCAGCGCCAGGCTTAGTAGCCGCCCTTCTTGCCGATGCCGGCGAAGGTGAAGTCGTAGTTCAGCTCGAAGGTCTTGAACCACGGACCCACGCCGGTTTCCTTGTCGACGTGGCGACCGAAGTGGGCGTGTTCATTGGCCTGCGGCGAGGAGATGGTCAGCTTGAGCTTGTACTTGCCCGGGCCTTCCAGCTTGACGTTGTCGCCATAGTGCGGACCGTCATTGGCCACCATGGGCATCATGTCGCCCTTGATGGACTTGGTCGAACCGACCTTGGTCAGTTCGTACTTGATGGCCAGGTAGGGCATCCAGTCGCCTTCGGCAAAGCCGTTGGGGTTCTTGGCCACGGCGCGGATGTCGGCTTCCAGGTGGATATCGGACTCTTCGGCCTTGCGCATCATGCCGTCCGGTTCCATCTTCACCGGCTGCAGGTAGACGGCGTTGACTTCGAAGCCGTTCTGGATCTGCGGCTTGCCGATCGGATATTCAGCGGCGGAGGCCATCCCGGCGGCACACAAGGTCAGTGCGACGGCGGCGGCGAGTTTCTTGATACCCATCATTGCTTGTTCTCCTGAGGTCGGTTGAATCAAATTCGAGGCTCATCCGAGTCAACATCGACTCAAATGATAATGATTAGCATTAAGTATATCACTCTTTGAGCGACCCGGTATGACCAGTTTGTGGCGCACGGCGCCCTGCCTTGCCACCGGCCAGCGCCAGGACGAAAAAAAACCGCCCGGCATGCACCGGGCGGTCGGATGATACGAAGCAGCAAAAAGACGCAGCAGAAAGCGCGGCTGGGAAGCTCAGAACTCTTCCAGCGCCGGCTCTGCCTGCCGCGCCGCCGGGCTCGCCGGCAGACGCGCCGCACTGGCAGGCGCCTGGATGACGGGAATGCTGCCATTGAGGCGGCCCTCCAGCTTGAACACCGCGACCACGCTTTCCAGCGTCTCGGCCTGCTGCTGCAGGGCATGGGCCGCCGCCGCAGCCTCTTCCACCAGGGCGGCGTTCTGCTGCGTGCCCTGGTCCATCTGCGCGATGGCCTGGTTGACCTGCGAGATACCGGCGCTCTGCTCTTCGCTGGCGTTGGCGATGTCACCGACGATGACGGTCACGCGCTGCACGCTGTCGACGATGTCGCTCATGGTCGTGCCGGCCTGTTCCACCAGCTTGCTGCCGCTGCCCACCTTGCTCACGGAATCATCGATGAGCTCCTTGATCTCCTTGGCGGCCGCTGCCGACCGCTGCGCCAGCGAGCGCACTTCCGACGCCACCACGGCAAAGCCACGACCCTGCTCGCCAGCACGGGCCGCTTCGACGGCGGCGTTCAAGGCCAGGATGTTGGTCTGGAAGGCGATGCCGTCGATCACCGCGATGATGTCGACGATCTTGCGCGAGGATTCATTGATGGAATTCATGGTATCGACCACCTGGCGCACCACATCCCCGCCCTGCGAGGCGATGTGCGAGGCCGACTGCGCCAGCTCGTTGGCCTGGCGCGCATTCTGGGTGTTCTGGAGCACCACCGAGGTCAGCTGTTCCAGGCTGGAGGCGCTTTCTTCCAGCGCCGCAGCCTGTTGCTCGGTGCGCGCCGACAGGTCGGCATTGCCAGCGGCGATCTGACGCGCCGCCACCGTCACCGAATCGGTCGAGGTGCGGGTGGTGGCGACCACATCGACGATGCGCGCCAGCAGCTTGTTGAAGGCCGCGGCGGTGCGGCCGATCTCGTCCATGCGCTCCACCGGCACCGGGCGCGACAGGTCCAGGGTCTGGCTGACGTGTTCGAAGGTATGCTGGATCTTGCCCAGGCTACGGATCACGCTGCGCACGACCTGCAGGCCCAGCAGACCGGTCAGCAGCACCGCCACCACCACCACGGCGATCATGGTGCGCAGGGCGAAGGCATAGGCCTCGTCGCTTTCCTGCTTGATGGTGTCGATCATCTTGCGACCGATCAGGATGTGGTCCTCGAAGCCCTTCTTGGCAGCCGCCGCCGAGATCGCCAGGGGCGTGCCGGCCTGCAGGGTGGCGCGCACGCCATCCATGTCATTGGCGTAGGCGGCGGCGAAGAACGGCACCAGGGCCTTGCGGTAGGCTTCGATGTTGGCCTTGTCGGCCTGGATCAGGGCGCGGTCCTTTTCATCGAAGATCAGGTCGCGCTCGTAGTGGGCGAACTCTTCATCGAGCAGCTTGTTGGCCGTATCCACGGCCTTTTGCAGGCCGCTCTTGTCGGACAGGTTGGCGAACACCGACAGGCGATAGCCGGCCAGGCGCGAATCGGCCAGGTAGCCCTTGAGCAGGTTCAGGCTGTCCATGCCCGGGATGATGCGGTTCTGGATCAGCTCCAGGCGCTGCTGGGCGCGCTGCAGCTGCCAGAGGCCATCGGCGCCAACGAACAGCAGCGCCAGCAGGGCTGTCGAGAGAGTAATGATGAGGCGCTTGGTAATGGTCATGATTGAACATCCATGAAAAGGAATGGAAAGGACGGCAGCACCGCTGGCCGCCGGGCTAGGCGGCCAGGGCCGTGGCGCGCTGGGGATCGAGCACGTCGCCATGCTCGCGGCAGAAGGCCACGCCGGCGCGGTAGCCGACGTCGAACAGCAACTGCATGTTGGAGGACGACCAGTCCAGCACCTGCGGCCAGTGCGACTCCGGCACGCCCTCCATGAGGTCGACCTTGAGCACCTGGCGGCGCGGCTTGCCGGTGGCAGCGTCGGTGTTGTGCTCCAGCTCGAAGAGGCGTTGCTCGGCCTTGGAGATCTTCACCAGCGGCGTGATGATGGAGCGCACCCAGGCATCGTAGAGATTGCGGGGCTTACGGATGAGCCGGTCCTCGCCCAGGATGTCCAGCACCACCAGGGTATCGACATCGCCGGCCGGGGCCGGGCTGCCGTCTTCACCAGCGATGAAGGGCGTGAAGTTGAGCGTATCCAGGGCCGCGCCTTCAATGTAGTGCTCGCCGTCGATCTCGGTGGGCGCATACAGGAAAGGGAAGGACAGCGAGGCCCGCACATGGGCCGGCGTGATCTGGTCCTTGTTCCAGATCTGCATGCGATGGCGATCGATGTTGTAGGCGTTGATGTAGAACTCCGGGCGCATGGCCGGCACCGCCGTGAAATCGATGGACTGCTCCAGGAAAGGCAGGTGCGCGCACAGGCCCAGGCTGCCCGAATGCAGATCCGAAGGCGACAGCGCCGACATCAGCAGATGCATCCAGTCGTTCCACTTGGCCGACGCATCGGCGAAATGGCGCGTGAACATATCGGTGAAGGCATGCGCGCCCAACCCCGGCAGCTGCTGCATCTGCGCCAGCATGGACTCGCGGTAGCTCTCGGCCTGGGCGCCGGGCTTCTTGAAGACCTTGTAATTGACCGGAAAGAGCTTGTAGATGCTGTCGGCCACCCCGACTTCGGCCCACTTCATCAGCGCCTCGCGCGGCCCGACATCGCGCGGAGCGGTGTAGAGCAAGCCCATCAGCACCCCGGCCCCCGAGGCCGAGATGACATCGAACTCGATTCCTTCGGCCAGGAATGCGGCCAGCGCACCGGCGATGAGTGTCGAATTGGGGGCGCCGCCCCCGATGACCAGCGCCTTTTTCTTGCGTCCTGGCGATATTCCCATTGATAACCCCTTGTATTCGCATTGTCTGCGCCGCTTCGTGGGCGGCGTTGTGGCGTCGGACGGTGCTCCGCCGACGTAACTCTTGCGTACGTCAGGAATATAGCCCACCAGCAACTTTTCTATGTTGCAGTGCGCGATTTTATTCCCGCATAACAGGCATTCACAAATTTAATGAGCCCCCGCACATCCGCCATAGCGCTGCGATCCTGACATAAACTGACCTGTTGAGCTGCGCGTGTAATGTTCACGTAAGCTCACTGCTTTATTGCGACGCAACATGAGCAAGCCGCACAGGCGCCCGGCAGCGGGCGCAATTAGCAATGGCTTTCTCTAGGTCGCTATGTCACACTTGCCGCACCTACAAGCGGATCATCCGAAAAAAACCACGCATCGTCTTGTCATTGCCAGCATGTCCCGCCCCAGCATATTGATGGTTGATCCCAGTCCGGAGTCGGTTGAGCTGGCGCGTTTCGGGCTATGGCGCAACAAGCTGGACTGCGCCTTCGGCTGGTTCGAGGATGCCGAGGGAGCGGCCCAGTCGCTGTTCAACCCGCAAGCCAGAGCCCATCCTGCCGACCTGCCCTGCCTGATCCTGCTGGAACCGCGCCTGCCGCGCATGGAGGGGCTGGAGCTGTTGCACATGCTGCGCGCCCATGCCCACACCCGGGCGCTGCCGGTAGTCATGTTCGCCACCTCCCAGGATGACGCCGACGCCGCCCGCGCCCGCGCCGCCGGCGCCAACGACTACCTGGTCAAGCCGGTGGACGCCCGCGCCTTCATGGAACTGGTCAGCCAGACCGTGCGCCGCTGGCTGCCGGGCGCAACGCCCTGAACTGGCCGGCGCAAGCGTAGCGCCCTGCCTGTCCTCCCACCCTTCTCATCTCTCCGCTCCCCTCGCCCCTCATCCGTTGCATACCGGGAAAATCCTGATATTTCTTCACAACGCTCTTTCTTACACTCCAGATAACACTCGCTAAGAGCGCCCCGGCGCGGGCGCAGAGGATTTGATCAGGATGGAGGCGACCGGCCCGCCGGGAGCAGATGTCAACAAGGAGAGCAACATGAAATGGTTCTACGACCTCAGGATTTCCCGCAAGCTGATCACCACCTTCCTGGTGGTGGTGGCCATGGTGGCGGCGCTGGGCGTGTTTTCGATCCGCCAGCTGGATCAGGTCAACAGCGCCTCCACCGAGATCTCCACCAACTGGCTGCCCAGCATCCGCACCCTGGCCCGGCTGCAGTTGGCCATGTCGCGGCTGCGCAGCTTCGAGCTGCAGCACATCCTGGCCAAGGACGCCAAAGAGTACGAAGAAGTCGAGCGCGGCATGCAGGTCCAGATGAACAACCTGAAAACCGCCCAGGCCGAATACGTGACGCAGATTTCCGAGCCTGAGGAAAAGGCGATCTATCCCGAAGTCGAGAAGCTCATCGCTACCTTCGTCTCGGAACATGACAAGATCATCGCGTTGTCACGCCAGGGCAAGGACGAAGAAGCCCGCAACCTGCAACGCGGCGAATCCACCAAGGCCTATCGCACCTCTCTGCAACAGATCGACAAGCTCGCCGCTGTCAACGACAAGGGCGCCGACATCTCCAACAAACAGGCCGACGCCATCTATGCCCAGGCCCGACTGTGGATCATCGTCACGGTGGCGGCCTGCATCGGTCTGGCCATGTTGCTGGCGGTGTGGGTCTCGCGCCTGATCGCGCGGCCGCTGGAAGAGGCCGTATCGGTGGCGCAGCGCGTGGCCGGCGGTGACCTCACCACCCGCATCGAACCGGCCGGCAAGGATGAGACCGGCCAGCTGCTGGTCGCCCTCAAGAGCATGAATGACAGCCTGGTGGGCATCGTCGGGCAGGTCCGCATGGGCACCCAGACCATCACCACCGCCTCCACCGAAATCGCCTCGGGCAACCTGGACCTGTCCTCGCGCACCGAAGAGCAAGCCAGCTCCCTGGAAGAAACCGCCTCGGCCATGGAAGAACTGACGTCCACCGTAAAGCAGAACGCCGACAACGCCCGCCAGGCCAACCAGTTGGCCGTCTCGGCCTCGGAAGTGGCCAGCCAGGGCGGCGCGGTGGTCAACCAGGTGGTCGACACCATGGGCAGCATCAATGCCTCCTCGCGCAAGATTGCCGACATCATCGGCGTCATCGATGGCATTGCATTCCAGACCAACATCCTGGCCCTGAACGCTGCGGTGGAAGCCGCGCGCGCCGGTGAACAGGGACGCGGTTTCGCCGTGGTGGCCTCGGAAGTGCGCTCGCTGGCGCAGCGCTCGGCCGGTGCGGCCAAGGAGATCAAGGAACTCATCGAAGGATCGGTGGCCCAGGTGGACATGGGCAGCAAGCTGGTCGAGCGCGCCGGCATCACCATGAGCGAAGTGGTGCAAAGCGTACGCCGGGTCACCGACATCGTCGGCGAGATCAGTTCGGCCAGCCAGGAGCAGAGCGAAGGGATCGAGCAAGTCAACCTGGCCATCGCGCAAATGGATGAAGTCACCCAGCAGAACGCCGCCCTGGTGGAAGAAGCCGCCGCCGCCGCCCAGTCCTTGCAGGAACAGGCGGAAACCCTGACCCAGACGGTCGGCTTCTTCAAGCTGGAGCAGCAACCAGACGAGCCAGCGTCGCGCCCACCTGTGCGCGCCGCCAGCGTGGCCCGCACAGCCGCAGTGCGTCACGCGCCGGCAACGCGACCTGCTGCCACCCTTGCTGCCTCGGCGGCCCCGGCCAAGCCGGCGTCCGGATCGCGCTTGCCGGGCGGTGCGGCAGAGGACGGCGGCTCCTGGGAACAGTTCTGAGGCAAGTCTGGTCTGGCCTGACCAAGGCAAAGGGCGCATCCTCGGATGCGCCCTTTCTGCTTTGATCGCAGCCAGGGCACCGCTTGCGACACTGTCAAATTTTCCGACAGTCCCTCTCTTCCCGCTCAGCGTCCCGTCATCAACTGCTGCACGAACTTGGCGGGAATGGCATAGGTGATGCCGCTGGGAGCGCTGATGGCCGATTCCTTGGTGGCGTTGAGCACCTTGTTGATCACGCCCAGCACCACCCCGCTCTCGGGGTCGTACAACGGGCTGCCGCTGAAGCCCGGATAGGCCGTGCCATCGAGCTGGAAGACCGGGTAGGCGCTGCGCTGCAACTGCACGATGGCCTTGGCGTCCAGGCTGCGCGCATTGGGCGCGGGCGTGGCCACGACGGTGATGGCGGAGATCATTGCGCGATGCGTGACCGGATGAAAGCCCAGGATGGCCGTCAAGGGAAACCCGGTAAAGGCCAGCATCTGCCCTTCCCTGGCGCTGTCCGAATCACCTACCCGCAGCGCCGGCTCGGGCGCGCCGCTCAGGCGCAGCAGGGCCAGGTCATGCAGCCTGTCCATCACCAGCAGCGCAGCCTCGCGCGCCTCCACATTGGCGCCGCGCGCCACCAGCACGCGCAGGTTGTCCTTGCTGTCCTTGCGCTCCTCGCCGCTGGCCGCCGCCACCACGTGGGCATTGGTGACCACCGTGAGCCCGTCACCGACCACGAAGCCCGTTCCCACGAAACTCACCGCCGGACTGCGCATGGCCTGGTAGCTGCCGACACCGACGATGGCAGGCTTGATCGCGGCGATGGTCTGCACCAGGTCAGCAGCCCCGGCGCGGCCCGCGCCCAGGCAGTACAGGACCAGCAGCGCCAGCAATGGGTTCAGCAGCCTCATACCAGCACCTCAGCGGGCGCCGGATGCCCGAGGAAGGCAGTCGGACTGGCGCTCAGGCCATAGGCGCCCGACTGGAACACCACCACCAGGTCGCCCACCGCCGCCGCCGGCAACAGCATCTGCGCGGCCAGCACATCGAGCGGCGTACACAGGGGACCGACCACCGAGACCCGCTCGGTCGTCCCTCCACCCGAGCGCTGCGGCTGCTGCGGCACGATGGTGACCGGATAGTTCTTGCGGATCACCTGGCCGAAATTGCCGGAAGCCGCCAGATGATGATGCAAGCCGCCATCGACCACCAGGAACACCTCTCCCCGCGACTGCTTGCGATCGATCACGCGGCTGACATAGAGGCCGGCCTCGCCCACCAGATAACGCCCCATCTCCATGACCACCCGCAGCTGCGGATGGAGCGCGCGCAGACGCGGCAGCCACTGCGCCAGATGCGCGCCGATGGGGGCGATCTCCAGCGCCCGCTCACCGGGGAAATACGGTATGCCGAAGCCGCCGCCGATATTGAGCACACGCAGCGACAGCCCCGCCTCGCCGGCCAGTTGCAAGGCCAGTTCGAAACTGCTGGACTGGGCCGCCATGATGGCCTGGGCGTCCAGGCTCTGCGAGCCGCAGAAGATCTGCAGTCCCGCCACCTGCACGCCCTGCCCCGCCAACCACCGCAGCAGCGCCGGTGCGGCTTCGGCATCCACACCAAAGGGCTTGGCCCCCCCGCCCATGCGCATGCCCGAGGACTTCAGTTCGAAAGGCGGATTGATGCGCAGGGTGACGCCAGGGCGCACACCGAGCTCCTGCGCCAGCGCCGCTACCGCCTCGGCCTCGCGTTCGGATTCCACGTGCAGCATGACCCCGGCCGCCAGCGCGCGCCGCAGCTCGGCCAGGGACTTGCCCGGTCCGGTGAAGCTGATGTGCTGCACTGGCATGGGCGTATCCAGCGCGGTCGCGAGTTCGCCGCCCGAGGCCACGTCAAAGCCATCGACCAGTTGCGCCATCGCCTGTACCAACGCCGGCATGGGATTGGCCTTGATCGAATAATGCAGCGCCAGCTCCGCCGGCAGATGGGCGCGCAGATGCGCTACCCGCGCCCTCAGCAAGGCGCGGTCATAGACGTAGAACGGGGTCGCGCCCACCCGCAAGGCCAGCCGGTCCAGCGGCATGCCGCCCACGTGCAGCATGCCGTCCACGATGGGGAAGGCGGTCTGCTCGGCGTGGAGCGGTTTCTGGCGTGGGTCAGCGTGCATGGTCGGCTTTCATGAAATGATCTGCCAGGGTCTGCTGCATCAGCTTGCGATCCAGCTTGCCATTGGGCGAACGCGGCAACTCGCCGGGCCAGCGGTGCAGCGCGGCCGGCAACATGTAGGACGGCAGATGGGCGCGGCAGGCCTGCTGCACGGCCTCCAGGCTGGCCGTGCAGGAGGACGGCACCACCGCCACCACCGCCTGCCCCTGCTGCGGATGGGCCACGCCGACCACGGCGAACTGGTCCGCCAGGCCGGTGGCGTGCAGCACCTCTTCGACCTCGTGCGGGCTGATCCGGTAGCCGGAGACCTTGATCATGTCGTCCGCCCGTCCGACGAAGTAGAGATAGCCCTGCTCATCCATGCGCACCGAATCGCCCGACCACACCGCCAGTTCCGGCGTGCCCAGCGCCGCCTCGCGCCCCGGCGCGGGACGGAAGCGTTCCGCCGTCCTGGCCGGATCATTCCAGTAGCCTTGCGCCACCAGCGCGCCGCGATGCACCAGCTCGCCCACCTCGCCGGGCGCACAAGGGCTGCCGTCGGGACGCACCACCATGATCTCGGCATTGGGAATGGCGCGCCCGATGGAATCGGGACGACGATCCAGTTCCGCCGGCGGCAGGTAGGTCGAGCGGAACGCTTCGGTCAGGCCATACATCAGGAACACCTGGGCCTGTGGCAAGGCGCGGCGCAACTGCGCCAGGACGCTGCGCGGCAAGGCCCCGCCGGAATTGGTGAGATAGCGCAGACTGCATCCTTGCGGCCACGGCAGGCCGGCCAGCTGCTGCCACAGCGGCGGCACGCCGGCCAGGCCGGTGATGCCCTCGCTGGCCACTGCATGGAGGATGTCGCGCGGCGCCAGGTAGTTCAAGAGCGTCACCGACGCGCCGCTCAGGAAGGCCGTGCTCAGCTGGCTCAGGCCATAGTCGAAGCTCAGTGGCAGCACCGCCAGCAGGCGGTCCTGCGGATGATTGCCCAGGTAGCCGGCCACGCTCTGCGCACCCGCCACCAGATTGCGATGCGACAGCACCACGCCCTTGGGCTGGCCAGTGCTGCCGGAGGTATAGAGGATGGCGGCGATATCGGCATCGATGCGGCGATGGGCGCGCCGGCTGCCTGGTCCCGGCGCAGCCTGCAGGAAGGCGTTCCAGTCCAGCGTGGCCAGCCTGCCCAATGGGGCCGGTGGGGCCGGTGTGGCCGGCGCAGCTGCGGCGGCATCGACCAGCACCACCGTCTGCAAGGCCGGGCATTGGCTGAGCCGATCCGCCAGCGCTGGGTGGCGTGGTTCCGAGCTCACCAGTACCCGCACGGCGCAATCCTGCAGGATGTGGCTGACCTGGGCCGGTTTCAGCAAGGGATTGATCGGCACAAAGACCAGCCCGGCAGCCGCAGCACCGAAGAGCGCCAGCACCGTCTCCATGCGTTTTTCCAGGTACACCGCCACGCGCTCGCCCGGCCCCAGGCCCAGCGCCAGCAAGGCCGCCGCCACCTGCTCCACGCCCGCGGCCAGGCCGGCGTAGTCCAGCTGCTGGCCGCGATAGCGCAAGGCCGTCGCCTGGGGCCGCGCCTGCGCGCTGGCCAAGAGGGTGTCGTGGATGAGCGTAGGCGTCACGGGCAGGCCTACTTGATTTCGTGCCGGCTCATCAGGTCATACAGCGTCGGACGGCTCACGCCCAGCAGTTCGGCGGCCTTGAGGATATTGCCATCCATGCGCGTGAGCGCCTTGACCACCGCCTTGCGCTCGGCTTCGTCGCGCACCTGGCGCAGGTTCAGCGGTTCGGCCTCGCGGCCTTCCACCGACAAGCCCAGGTCCTCGGCCGTGATCTGCTGGCCATCGGCCATGATGACGGCGCGCATGACGCAGTTTTCCATCTCCCGCACATTGCCCGGCCATTCATAGCGTTCGATCGCCGCCACTGCGTCCTGGCTCAGGTGCAGCGTGGCGCGCCCTTCCTTGGCGCAGAACTTCTGGACGAAATGACGCGCCAGCAGGACCGCGTCGCCATGCCGCTCCTTCAGCGCCGGGATCTTGATGATGATCTCGCACAGGCGGTAATACAGGTCTTCACGGAAGCCGCCCGAGGCGGTCAGTTCCTTGAGGTTCTGGTGAGTGGCGCAGATGACCCGCACATCCACCGGGATTTCAGTGTGGCCGCCGACCCGCTCGATCACCCGCTCCTGCAGGAAGCGCAGCAGCTTGGCCTGCAAGGGCATGGGCAAGTCGCCCACTTCATCGAGGAAGAAGGTGCCGCCATGGGCCAGTTCGACCTTGCCGATGGTCTGCTTGGCCGCGCCGGTGAAGGCGCCCTTCTCGTAGCCGAACAGCTCGCTCTCCAGCAAGTTCTCGGGAATGGCCGCGCAGTTGATGGCCATGAAGCGGCGCCCACTGCGGGGACTGAGCTGATGCAGCGCGCGCGCCAGCACTTCCTTTCCGGTGCCGCTGCTGCCCAGCAGCATCACCGAGGCCGATGAGGGTGCGACCTTTTCGATGCTGCGACACACCGCGAGCATGCCGGCGTCGCGCGTGATCAGGCCGCCCAGGGCGGTATGGCCGCCGGCCTGCTGCATGCGCTGGTTTTCGCGCTGCAGCGCGTGCAGGTAGAAGGCGCGCTGCACCACCAGGCGCAGGGTCTCGTCAATGCATGGCTTCTGATGAAAATCGTAGGCGCCCATGCTGATAGCCTTGACCGCATGGGCGTGGTCCTGATTGCCGGTGAGCATGATGACCTTGGTATCGGGCGCCAGCGCCAGCACCTGCTGCAGCGTGGCGAAACCTTCGCTGGCGCCGTCGGGATCAGGCGGCAGGCCCAGGTCCATCGTCACGACCGCCGGCTCATGCCGGCGCACCATGGCCAGCGCGCTTTCGCGGTCACCTGCGACCAGCACTTCATAGGCGTCCAGGCTCCAGCGCAATTGCTTTTGCAGGCCCGGATCATCTTCCACGATCAACAGTTTCGGCTTGTTTTCACTCACGGATTTTCCTCTAGCAGTTGCGGGGCGGCGTGCGCCGCTGACACGTGCAATGGCAGCCGCATGCCCATGCGGGTGCCGGCCCCTTCGGTACTCTGGACCTGCAGCTCCCCTCCCAGCAGGTGCAGGTATTCTCGGCTTTCGAACACACCGATGCCCATGCCGGCCGACTTGGTCGTCTCGAAGGGCTTGAACAGGCGTTCGCGGATGAATTGCTCGCTCATCCCGTGGCCGTTGTCGATGATCTCCACCAGCGCCTGCTCGCCCACGCGATCCAGCCGCACATCGACCTGGCCAGTCACCGGCGCGACCGCCTCCAGCGCGTTTTGCACCAGGTGGCCGATGACGCGCTCCAGGCGCTCCACATCGGCCGTCACCTGCAGCCCGCTGGCCGCCACGATCAGGCGCGCCGCCGGGCCGAAGCCAGCCTTGGCGTGCAGGATGCGCTGCAACAGCGGCTCCAGCGCGATGACTTCATTGCGTTCGGCCGAGTCCTTGCGACTGAGCTTGTGCAACAGCAGACGCATCTTCTGCACGGAAAAATCAACGGTATCGATCATGTCGCGCTGGAACTCGGGATTGTCCTTGTGCCGCTCGGCATTGGCCATCAGCAGCGAAAGCTGCGCGACCAGGTTCTTGAGGTCATGCACCACGAAGGTGGACATGCGGTTGAAGGACTCGAACTGGCGCGCCACCATCAGATCGGTGGCGACCTGGTGCTGGGCCAGGAAGCTGCCGGCCTGGCGGCCGGCGATCTTGAGCAGGTCCGTGACTTCCCAGTTCAGCTTGATCGGACTGCGCGACTGCGCCAGCAGCACGAAGCCGAACAGCGCCCCCTGCACATGCAGCGGCACCACCAGCCAGCCGCGCGGCACCTCGCGCAGCCAGGCCGGCAGCACCAGATGGTCGTAGTGGGCAGGATGCTCGCGATGCTGGACCAGATCGATGACCCATTGCTTCTCGCCCAGGTAGCGCAGCAGTTCGGCATTGGCGGCATCGGGCTGGGCCGCCACCGCCATGTTCCAGCGCGCCACCGTCTCGATGCCCTCGGCGCGCACCACGAAAGCCGCCCCGGCCGGACTTTCCACCAGTCGCGCCATGGCCTCCACCACGCGCCTTTCCAGGTCCGGCCCCTTGGCCGAGAGCGAACCGGTGAAGGCCAGCCAGACCTCGCGGTAGTCGTAGTTGTAATGGTAGAAGTGCTTGCTGATGAACACCCGCAGGCGCGAGCGAACCCCACCCGAGAACAGCGCCCCCAGCAACAGCACCAGCGCCGCGCACAGGAAGGCCAGTTGCGCCACGGTCCCCCAACTGCCGCCGAAGAGCCGCACGTAGTAACCGGTGGAGGCCATGACCAGCAGATAGGCAGCGCTGCCGAACAGCGCCGCCGAATGGAACAGCACCTGGCGCGACACCTTCAAGCCCAGCGACCAGCGCGGATTGCGCAGCGCCGAGATGGCGATCAGCGGCACCGCCAGCGCATTGACGAAGCCACGCGCGGCCCAGGTGTCGGGACTGAAATGGCGGAACAGCAGCGCATCGCTGTAGAGATAGAAGTCATAGGCGAACATCAGTCCCATGCCCAGGCAGGCGAACTTGATGCCCCAGCGCTGCGTATCGATGGTATTGCGATAGAGCTGCTCGATCAGGAACAGGCCGAGGATGGCCGAGGTCGTGCGCAGCAGCGTCATCGCCGTGAACTCGCCCGCCTGCAACGGATAGCCATAGCGCCAAGATACGGCCAGGGTGCAGGCCAGCTGCAGCCCATAGAAGGCCGCCACCAGGACCAGCCAGCGATCGGCATGCGGCACCGTGCGCCGCCCCTCCCTACCCTTGCCGCCATCACGGCCAAAGGCGCCGATGAGCAGCAGGATGAACAGGTCCCAGGCCAGATTGCGCGCGCCTTCCAGCAAGGCAGCCGCCATCGGCCAGTTGGCTGGCGCCCACAGCGGCAGCGCCAGCAGCAAGGCCCACAGCGCATTGACCGCGCAGATCGCGCCCAGCACCACCCGCCGTGGCTGACCATGATGGCGCACGAACAGGAATGCGCCGAAGAGCGCAAAGGTCAGCGACGCCACCAGGTAACTCACCAGCGCCACTTCCATCAACATACCGAACATGGGCCAGGGTCCTAGGTGCCAGCGCCGAAGATGACCACGCTCAGGGTGTCGATGAGGATCAGGACATCCAGGAACAGGCTGTTGTTCTTGACGTAGTAGAGGTCGTACTGCAGCTTCTGGACCGCGTCATCCTTGGAAGCGCCGTACTTGTAGCGCACCTGCGCCCACCCCGTGATGCCCGGCTTGACGCAGTGGCGCACGTTGTAGAAGGTAATCTCGCGGGCGAACTGCTCGACGAAATAGGGACGCTCCGGGCGCGGGCCGACAAAGCTCATGTCGCCGCGCAGGACGTTGAACAGTTGCGGCAGCTCGTCGATGCGGTACTTGCGCATCACATTGCCCACGCGGGTGATGCGCGGGTCGCCCGAGGAGGCCCACTGGGGCGTGCCGGCCTTCTCGGCGTCCACCCGCATGCTGCGGAACTTGAGGACCATGAAGTGCTCGTTGTTCTTGCCCACGCGCTCCTGGCGATACAGGACGGGGCCACGGTCTTCCAGCCAGATGCAGATGGCCGCACCCAGCATCAGCGGCGAGAGCAGCGGCAGCATGATGCAACTGGTGATGAGGTCGAAGCTGCGCTTGAAGAAGGTGCGCAGCAGGCTCTGGTCGAAGCCGCTGCCGAACACCAGCCAGCTGGGATGCAGCGAGTCGAGCCGGATCTGGCAAGCCTCGCGTTCGAAGAAGCCGGCGGCATCGGTCACGCGCACGCCCTTCATCTTGCACTCCAGCAGTTCCTGGATGCGCAGCGCCCCGCCGCGCCGGTTCTGCACCGCCACCACGATCTCTTCAGCCTTGTATTTGCGGGCGGTCTCCAGGAGGCTGCCGGCCGGCTCCACCAGCATGGCCAGGGTGCTGTCCTCGCCGGCCACGGGAATGGTGCCGACGATGTTGTACTTGTGGTTGCGCAGGTTCTGGTGCGAGGTTTCCATGCAGTCGCGCACCAGCTCGCTGCTGCCCAGGAACAGGATGGGCGAAGCCAGCATGGGCGAATTGACCAGGCGGAAGAAGATCGTGCGCACGCACAGGATGCCCAGCGCCGACAACAGCAGCACGATCACCAGCAGCACGCGCCCCAGCGACAGTTCCGGCGCGGCGTAGAACACCACCATCATCACCAGCAGCGCGATGCCGAAGGAAGGCATCAGGCGCAGCAGCGTGGCGCGCAGGTTTTCATCGATATTGCGCTGGTACATCCCCACCGCGCTCATGCCCAGCAGGATGGACAGCGCGGTCACCCCCACCGGCGCCCAGAACTGGCGAAAATCACTCAGGTATTCCGGCTTGCCCATGAAACGCAGGTTCACCCCCAGGTAACCTGCGGCGAACAACACGCCCAGCTCAATGAACAGCAAGACCGCCACTATCTTCGAGACATAGTGGTTCGAGATTCTAAACATTGGTTCCCCCGCCTTTGCAGACTCGTCGCTGCCGCGCAGAACCGAACGGTCCACGCGGACGGTCCGCCCCGCCCCCGGGGCCGCTCTGGCGACAACACTTTCCCTCCGACACCCCTGGATGTCATGTGAATACCATGTGAATTTTTTAAGCGGATTTTGACAGGTGTCAAACATCCGTGGCGTCCCGGCCAGCCATTCACAGCGCTGAAGAATGAGCTTTTTTGGTCAAAATTGCAACATTATTCCAAAGATTTTTTTTCGTTTCCAGACAGCATGAATCGGCTTCTATCCCTTTGCTGGCGCGCTCTCCAAGAATCACGGAAAAGTTGCCTGACGCCACATCGGGATAGCAGCACCGCCTGTTTCCGCCGCGAAAGGCGAAATAACGATGACGCAGGGAAATGTTTTCCAGTGTCGGAAAAATTTACAGTCTCTTTAAAATTTTATTCGTCGAAAAACGCAAGCGCTTGAAATCTAAGTTCTTTTATCGGTGGGCACAGGAATTGCTATATCGACAACGAATGCATCGTTCACCTGTTCAACGACCTCGGAGTCTTGCCATGAAAAAATTCCTGCTCGCCGCCTTGTTTCTGGCCGCCAACATCAGCACCGGTCAAGCCAATGCGACCACGCTGAACTCCACCTTGAACGTGGACAACACCTTCCGCCTCTACCTCAGCACCAGCAACAACACCCTGGGCACGCTGGTGGGCAGCGGCAACGACTGGCCGACCACCTACAGCTTCAGCAGCGCGCTGACCGCAGGCGTGACCAACTTCCTGCACATCGTGGCGACCAACGAGGGCGGCCCTGGCGGCCTGCTGGGCGCCTTCACGCTGTCGGATGGCAACTTCAAGTTCGCCAACGGCACCCAGACCCTGCTCTCCGGTGACGCCGGTCTCACGCAGAACCTCACCGGCGTGGGCGCACCCGGCAACGCCACCGTCAATGAAGGCGCCAATGGCGTGGGCCCCTGGGGCGGTCGCAGCGGCTATGGTTCGCTGTCGCCGCAATGGGTCTGGAACTACTACAGCAACAACGGCGACGACTTCAACACCGTCTATTTCTCGGCCTCCATCCTCTCCACCCACGCCGTGCCGGAGCCGGGCTCGATCGCCCTGATGGGCCTGGGCCTCTTGGCGCTGCTGGGCTGGCGCAAGCGCAAGCAAGCCTCGGGCTTCTGATGCAAGACAGGCGCAAGCGCATCGTGCTTGCGCCTGCTCACTGCATCAAGCCATGTCAGCCATTGCACCGATGACTTGCCCACTATGAATTGCTCCAGGACCCGCCCTAGCCCTCCTGCCGATCGCCGCCCATGAGTTTGACGATGTGGATGTCGATGTTGGCCAGGACGCTGTTGCTGCCGCCCCTGAACCTGCTGCTATTGATCGCAGCGGGTTTTTTGCTTTGGCGTCGGCCTGCTCCTATCGGACATATCGGGCAGGTCATGGTCGCCCTGGGCGTAGCGCTGCTGACGCTGATCTGCATGCCGGCAGTGGCTGACCTGATGGTGCGCCCGCTGGAACAAGGCTATCCGGTGCTGTCGGCCGAGGCCGCGCGCCAAGCCCAGGCCATCGTCGTGCTGGCTGCCGGCAGCCTGGACCAGGCGCCGGAATACGAGGGCCGCGACCAGCCCGATTACGTGGCCCTGGCGCGCCTGCGCTACGCCGCCCGGCTGCAGCACCAGACCGGCCTGCCCGTGCTGGTCAGCGGCGGCAATGCCCGCGAGGAAACGCCTGAACAGAACAAGGCGCTGGCCATGGCCGAGGCGCTGCGCGAGGACTTCCGCACCCCGGTGCGCTGGATCGAGGGTGGCTCCGAGAACACGGAAGAGAACGCCCTGCGTTCCGCCGCCCTGCTGCGCGCCGATGGCGTGCAGCGCGTGCTGCTGGTCACCGACGCCATGCACATGCCGCGCGCCATGCTGGCCTTCGCACAGGCCGGCCTGGTTCCCACGGCAGCACCCACGGCCTTCTTCAGCTTGCCGCGCTGGCGCTGGCCGGCGCTGCTGCCCAGCGCCGAAGGCCTGCGCCGCAGCTGGTACGCCAGCTACGAATGGCTGGGCCTGGGCTGGTATCGCCTGCGCGCAGGCCAGGCAATGAGGTCGCCCACACCATGAACCGATTTTTCCGACCTTCCAGGATCGCGCTGGCCCTGCTGCTGATCATGCTGCTGGCCGTGGGCGCAGGCGTATCGCTGCTGGAACGCTTGAACATCCCGCCACGCCAGCTCGCCCCCTACCTGGAACACCGCGCTGCAGGCCATCAACCCGCCATCACCGCACTGGCTGCACAAGTTGCGGCGCAGCTGCAGCACGCCGACCGGGGCCCGCGCAGCAGCCCGTCGGCCGCGACGCTGGACGCTCTCATCATCGGTGCGCAAGCCACGCCCGCCAGCACGGCGTCGGCCAGCGTGGTAGAGGTGGCCAGCGTGGCCGAACTGAACCAGGCGCTGACCCAGGCCGCGCCCGGACAAGCCATCACGCTGCGACCCGGGCGCTATCGCATCGACCGCCCCCTCGGCCTGCACCAGTCCGGCAGCGCCGAGCTGCCCATCGTGCTGCGCGCCGCGCAGCCAGGGACGGTGGTCCTGGAGATCAATACCGCCGAAGGCCTGCGCATCGATGCGCCCTGGTGGCGGGTGGAAAACCTGGTCATCCAGGGCGTCTGCCCGACCCAGCACTTCTGCGAACACGCCTTGCACATCGTAGGCCGGGCGGCGCACTTCACGGCGCGCAACAATCGCATCGTCGATTTCAACGCGCACTTCAAGATCAACGGCGACGCCGGCCAATTCCCCGATGACGGCGTCATCGAAAACAATACCCTGACCAACACCGCCCCGCGCCAGACGCTGGGCCCGGTCACGCCCATCGACCTGGTGGCCGCCAGCGGCTGGCGCATCGCGCACAACCAGATCACTGACTTCATCAAGGCCGGGGGTGACCGCATCAGCTACGGCGCCTTCGTCAAGGGCGGCGGCAGCCGCAACCGCATTGAACAGAACCTGGTGCTGTGCGAGCAGAAGCTGCTGGGCCAGGGTGGCCAGCAGGTCGGCCTCTCGCTGGGCGGCGGCGGCACCGGCCCGGCCTATTGCCGCGACCGCCGTTGCATCACCGAACAGGATGGCGGCGTGATCGCCGGCAATCTCATTGCCGCCTGCTCCGACGACGGCGTCTACCTCAATCGCGCCGCAGCCAGCCAGATTTTCCACAACACCTTGATCGATACCGCCGGCGTCACGGTGCGCTTCCCGGAAAGCAGCGCCGACGTCGAAGGCAACCTGGTCGATGGCGTCGTGCGCAGCCGTGACGAGGGTCTGCTGCGCAGCACCGACAACAGCACCACCGCCGTGACCAGGCTGTACCTGGGCAGCCATCCGGTGCGCGACCTGTTCCAGGAACCGGCCACGCTGGCGCTGGGCTGGAGGACGCCAGCACCGCTGCGCCAGGCATTGGCCGCGCCGGTGCCGGACCTGTGCGGCGCGGTGCGCAGCACGCAAGCGTCCTACGGGGCGTTCGAGGATTTCGCTGCCTGCCGCAGGCGGCCTTGATGAGGCGCGACGGGGGTCGCGCCGTGAGGAAGGACGGGCAGAACCGGCCCGCTCATTTGCATTTATTTTGGGGGATGGAATCATGAGTATCGTTGCAGTCGTGGGCTTGGGCTATGTCGGCTTGCCGCTGGCCGTGGAGTTTGGCAAGAAGCGCGCTACCGTCGGCTTCGACCTGTCCAGGAGCAAGATCGAGAACTACCGCAGGTTCGTCGATCCCACCGGGGAAGTGAGCAGCGCGGAACTGCGCGCGGCCAGCCAGCTGACGGTCAGCACCGACCCGGCCATCCTGGCCGACGCCGACTACATCGTGGTGGCGGTCCCGACGCCCGTCGATGAGGCCCACAACCCTGACTTCGGTCCCCTCGCCGGCGCCAGCCAGACCGTGGGCAAGCACATGAAGCGCGGCGCCATCGTGGTGTTCGAGTCCACCGTCTATCCCGGCGCTACCGAAGAGGTCTGCGTGCCGCTGCTGGAAAAGTACTCCGGCCTGAAGTGGCGCGACGACTTCCACGTCGGCTTCTCGCCCGAGCGCATCAACCCGGGCGACAAGCAGCACACCCTGACCAACATCCTCAAGATCGTCTCGGGCGACGACGCCGACACCCTCGAACGCATCGCCCAGCTCTACGAATCCATCATCACCGCCGGCGTGCACCGTGCCTCCAGCATCAAGGTGGCCGAGGCGGCCAAGGTGATCGAGAACACCCAGCGCGATCTCAACATCGCGCTGATGAACGAACTCTCCATCATCTTCGACAAGATCGGCATCGATACCCTGGAAGTGCTGCAGGCGGCCGGCACCAAGTGGAACTTCCTGCCCTTCCGTCCCGGCCTGGTGGGTGGCCACTGCATCGGCGTCGATCCTTACTACCTGACCCACAAAGCCGAGATGCTGGGCTATCACCCGCAGGTGATCCTGGCCGGTCGCCGCATCAACGACGGCATGGCCAAGTTCGTGGCCGAGAAGACGGTCAAGTCGATGATCGCCGCCGGCTTCCCCATCAAGGGTTCCAAGGTCAACGTGCTGGGCCTGACCTTCAAGGAGAATTGCCCCGACCTGCGCAACTCCAAGGTGGTCGACATCGTCACCGAGCTGCAATCCTACGGCGTCGAGGTGCACGTGCACGACCCGGTGGCAGCCGGCGTGGATGCCGAGCACGAATATGGCATCGCCCTGGAGAACTGGTCCGACCTGCCGCGCGCCGACGCCGTCATCGCCGCCGTCTCGCACCGCGAGCTGCTGGCGCGGCCGCTGGCGGAGCTGCAAAGCAAGCTCAAGGACGGCGCCTGCTTCATCGACGTCAAGTCGGCCTTCGACCAGCCGGCGCTGGAGCAGGCCGGCTATAGCGTCTGGCGTCTGTAATGCGCAGCCTCACACGACAAGCAAGATGACACGATACGACACGCTCTGCGAGCAACTGCCCCAGCATCCCAAGCGCTGGCTCATCACCGGCGTGGCCGGCTTCATCGGCTCCAACCTGCTGGCGCGCCTGCTCACGCTGGGCCAGCAGGTGACCGGCCTGGACAACTTCAGCACCGGCCGCCAGGCCAACCTGGAGGAGGTGCGCGCCGAAGTGGGCGCGGCCGCCTGGGCCAACTTCCGCTTCATCGAAGGCGATATCTGCGATGCCGCTACCTGCCTGCGCGCCTGCGACGGCGCCGACTATGTGCTGCACCAGGCGGCGCTGGGTTCGGTGTCGCGCTCCATCGAAGATCCGGTGCGCACCAACCTGAACAACGTCAACGGTTTCCTCAACATGCTGGTGGCCGCGCGCGATGCGGGCGTGGCGCGCTTCGTCTATGCCGCCTCCAGTTCCACCTATGGCGACCATCCCGGCCTGCCCAAGGTGGAAGAGGTGATCGGCAAGCCGCTCTCGCCCTATGCCGTGACCAAGTATGTCAATGAACTGTACGCCGAGGTCTTTGCCCGCTGCTATGGCATGGAGAGCATCGGCCTGCGCTACTTCAACGTCTTCGGCCGCCGCCAGGACCCGCACGGCGCCTATGCCGCGGTGATCCCGCAATGGGTGACGGCGATGATCCGCAATGGCGAACTGCGCATCAATGGCGATGGCCAGACCAGCCGCGATTTCTGCTACATCGACAATGTCGTGCAAGCCAACCTGCTGGCCGCCACCGCCGGCGAGGAAGCGGTCAACCAGGTCTACAACGTGGCCCTGAACGACCGCACCAGTCTCAACGATTTGTACGCGATGATGCGCGAACTGCTGGTGCAGCGCTTCCCGCATCTGCAAGAGCACCGGCCCAGCTATGTGGGATTTCGCGCCGGCGACATCCGCGACTCCCAGGCCGACATCGGCAAGGCGCGCCAGCGCCTGGGCTATGCGCCTACCCATCGCCTGCGCGCCGGGCTGGAGCAGGCCATGTCCTGGTACATCGATCACCTGGGCAGCACTGCCTGCAACACCTGAGGCGATCAAGCATGGACGGCCTGCAGCGCTACGACAGCTTCGCGACCATGCCAGCAGAGACGCTGGCGGTCTTCGAACGCGCGGCGCAATCGGCTGACTTCTTCCTCTCGCCGGCCTGGCTGCGCTACCTGGCCCAGTCCACCCTGGCGCAACAGGGCCGTTTGCGGCTCTATTGCCTGTACCGCGACGGCGCCCCGCGCATCCTGCTGCCGCTGATGCAGCAAGAACAGGCGCGCGCAGGACGACGGCTGGCCTCGCCGTCCAACTATTATTCGGCCCTGGCCGGTCCCTTGATGGTGGCCCCGGCCATCGATGGCCATGCCTTGGGCGGGATGATCGCGGCCATCGCCGCCGAGCGTCCGCGCTGGGACCGCATCGACCTGCGCCCGCTGGCGCCCGAGGCGGTCTGCTTCCAGCAGCTGCAGCGTGGGCTGGACGACAGCGGCCTGGCGGTGCAGCCCTACTTCTGCTTCGGCAACTGGTATCTGGACGTCGCCGGGCGCAGCTATGCCCAATACCATGCGGGCCTGCCCTCGCGCCTGCGCAATACGCTGGCGCGCAAGATCCCGCAATTGCGCGCCAGCGGCCAGGTGGAACTGGAAATCGTGCAGGACGGCGCGGCGCTGGAGCGCGCCATCGCTGATTACCAGAGCGTCTACCTGGCCAGCTGGAAGAAGCCCGAGCCCTATCCCGATTTCATGCCTGGCTTGATACGCCTGTGCGCGGAACTGGGCAAGCTGCGTCTGGGCGTGGTGCGTATCGATGGCCAGCCGGTGGCGGCGCAGGTATGGATCGTCCACCACGGCGTGGCCGCCATCTACAAGCTGGCCTATGACGCAAGAGTGGCTGCGCTCTCAGTGGGCTCGGTGCTCACCGCCGCCTTGATGGAACACGTCATCGATATCGACCGCGTGCGCCAGGTGGACTATCTGATGGGCGACGATCGCTACAAGCAGGACTGGATGTCGCACCGTCGCGAACGCTGGGGATTGATGGCCTTTAATCTAAGTACATTGGATGGTCTGTCAGGCTATGCGCGGCATGTCGGCGGACGACTGTTCCGGCGCCTGGAAAGAGGCCTTCCCGAGGGCTTGCGATCCGGCAATACTTTCCAGTTCTGGCGCGGCTTTGCGGGGAGAAAGTGATGGCAGGAAACAGTGTAAATTTTCGCTGAATTTATTGCCTTTCCCGCACTAAAAACAGGAGCCGGGATGGTATGATTTCGGCATTGTCAAAAATGCACTATTAGTTAGTAAACGTAGGGACTTCCGAACAGGGAATTCGGAAGCAACGACAGGAAGAAACGACAGGGAAATACGGCAGGGGGAAATCGTTTGGGGGCCGCCGGGGGGCGGCAGGAAAACATCACTGATCCACAGACTGGCCTGATCGGTCGCTCCTCAGAGCGCGCCGGCAGGCGCATGCATGGGCGCGCCGCGGGCCGCCGGGTCAATTTTTGCCGTGCGTACTGTACGCATGGGGCGTATTGCAGGGGGGAAGCTGCTCAATGGCGGATTTGGTATCGCAACTCATGGCGCTCATCAAGAGCGCGTGGAAGCATCGCTGGCTGGCGCTGAGCGTGGCCTGGGGCGTGCTGGTGGTGGGCAGCATCGTGGTGTTCCGCCTGCCCAACGACTTCCAGGCCTCGGCGCGTATCTACGTGGATACGCAGAGCATCCTGAAGCCGCTGCTGGCGGGGATGACCACGGTGCCCAATATCGAACAGCAGGTCTCGATCATGAGCCGCACCCTGCTCAGCCGTCCCAACCTGGAACGGGTCACGCGCATGGCCGACCTGGACATCCGCGCCGAGACCGTGGGCGAAAAGGAAAAACTGGTCGATGAACTGGCCCAGCGCATCAAGATCATCCAGACCGGGCGCGACGATATCTACACCATCACCTATAACAATGAAAATCCCAAGCTGGGCAAGGACGTGGTGCAGTCGCTGCTGACCATCTTCGTCGAGGGCAGCGTGGGCGACAAGAAGGAAGACTCCGACAAGGCCGTGCGCTTCATCGGCGAGCAGATCAAGAGCTATGAAGAAAAGCTGGTCACGGCGGAAAACAACCTCAAGGAATTCAAGCAGAAGAATGCCGAACTGTTGCCGCGTCCCGGCAGCGACTACGGCAACAAGCTGCAGGAAGCCTCCGACCAGCTCAGCCAGGCCAGGCTGGAACTGGCCGAGGCCGAGCAGGCCCGCAACGCCATCCAGAAGCAGATGAGCGGCGGCAACGGCGAGGAACTGCCACGGGTGCCTACGCCTGAACTGGATTCGCGCCTGGATGCGGCCAACAAGCACCTGGACGACCTGCGCACCAAGTACACCGAACAGCATCCGGACGTGGTCGGCACGCGGCGCCTGATCGCCGAACTGGAAAAGCGCAAGCGCGAAGAAGCCAAGGCCCGCCCCAGCGGCGGCGACCCCGGCGCCAACTACAGCCCGATGATGCAGCAGCTCAGCGTGTCGCTGGCCGATGCGCGCGCCAAGGCCGCCAGCCTGCGCGCCCGGGTCGATGAATATGCCGCCCGGGTGGCGCGCCTGAAGGCCAAGAGCATTGCCGCGCCCGACGTGGAGGCGCAGTTCACCCAGCTCAATCGTGACTACCAGATCAACAAGGAAAACTACGAAAAGCTGGTGGCCCGCCGCGACGCCGCCAAGCTTTCCGGCGACCTCAGTTCGGCCACCGACCTGCTGACCTTCCGCGTCATCGATCCGCCGGTGGTGCCCCGCTTGCCGGTGGGCCCCAAGCGGCTGCGCCTGATGTCGCTGCTGCTGCTGGCGGCCATTGCCGCTGGCGTGGGCGTGACCGTGGTGATCGCCCAGGTACGCCCCTCGTTCATGAGCCAGCATCAGCTGCAACAGGTCACTGGCCTGCCCGTGCTGGGTGCGGTGGCCATGAGCTGGACCGAGGCCGAGATCGCCAGGCGCAAGCGCAGCGTGCGCAAGTTCGTGGCCCTGGTAGGCGCTTTCTTCACCACCTACGTGGTGATGATGGCGGTGCTGCTGTTGAGGTATTGATGATGCCCTGTCGCTTCACTTTCCGTCTGCATCGCGGCCGCGCCCGCCCTTCAGGAGAATCTGCATGAGCATCATCGAACGCGCGGCCAGCCGCCTCAAGACCACGGCGGCGCAACGCCCGGCGGGCAGCAGCGAATTGCTGTCGGCGGCCGAACTGGCGGCGCAGCAACAGCCAGCGCAAGTGCAAGTGCAAGCGCACCAACAAGTGCAGCAGCCAGCGCACCAGCAGCAGGAGCCATTGCCCTCGCAGCCTCAGCACCCGCTGCAAGCAGCACCGGCAACCACGGCGACGGCGGCGCAACCCGCCCCCGTCGCCCTGGCCAGCAGCATGGAAGCGCCCGCGCCGGCCGTGCGCAGCAGTTCGGCCAAGCGCATCGAGATCAATCTGGAACGCCTGGCCAGCATGGGCTTCCTCACTCCCGGCAGCCGTTCGCTGGTGTCGGAGCAGTTCCGCATGATCAAGCGCTCGCTGCTGCGCCAGGCCTTCGCCCCGCGCGAGGCGGGCAGCAAGCCGGGCAACCTGATCATGGTGACCAGCGCGCTGCCCGACGAAGGCAAGACCTTCTGCTCCATCAACCTGGCCCTGAGCATCGCCATGGAACTGGACCATACGGTCTTGCTGGTCGATGCCGATGTCGCCCGCCCTTCGGTGCTGCGCACCTTCGACCTGGCCGAAGACGAAGGCGCCGGCATGATGAACCTGCTGCTGGACGACAAGGTGGACATGGCCGACGTGCTGCTCAAGACCAATGTCGATACCCTCAGTGTGCTGCCGGTGGGCGCGCGCCACAGCCATTCCTCCGAACTGCTGGCCAGCCAGTCCATGCAGTTGCTGCTGGAAGAGATCGCCAACCGTTATCCGGACCGCATCGTCATCTTCGATTCGCCGCCCCTTCTGGTGACCAGCGAAGCCAGCGTGCTGGCCAGCCGCATGGGGCAGATCGCCGTGGTGGTGGCCGCCGAGAGCACCTCGCAGCAAGCCGTCAAGTCGGCGCTGAACCAGCTCAAGGGCTGCCAGAACGTCAGCCTGATCTACAACAAGAGCATGGCCTTTGCGGGCTCGCAAGAGTATGGATACGGCTATGGCTATGGCGATCGTTACTGAAATGGCGGGCGCCCCGCGCCGCCGCGCCATCGCCGCCGCCGTGGCCATGCTGGCGGCCGGCTGCGCCCAGGCGGCCGAATGGAGCTTCACGCCCACCCTGGACCTGCGCGAGACCTACACCGACAACGTCCGCCTGCAGGCGCAAGGCAAGAGCGACTTCGTCACCCAGGTCACGCCGGGCCTGGGCGTCAAGGCCAAGGGGCCGGACCTGACCCTCAACGCCAATGTGGGGGTGCAGGAAACCTACTACGGCAACCACAATGCCGGCTCCTCGCTGCTCAACCTGGGCCGCGCCGACCTCAAGGCGCGCCTGGCCGACAACCTGCTCTACCTCGACAGCGCCGCCTCGGTGAGCCAGCAGACCATCTCGGCCTTTGGCCCGCAGCCGGTCGACAACACCAATGGCGGTGACCGCACCAGCACCGTGCGCACCACCCGCGTGAGTCCCTACCTGAGCCACAAGTTCGGCCAGCTGGCCAGCGCCGAACTGCGCTACGCCCGCGAGAGCGTCAACGCCAGCAGTGGCGGACTGGCCAGCAGCAACACCGACGAACTCTCCTTCAAGGCCGACAGCGGCCCGGCCTATCACCTGATCGGCTGGGGCTTGCAGGCCAGCGACCGCACCACGCACTACAGCGGCCAGAACCGGGTGGCGCTGCAGAACATCCTGGGACGCCTGAGCTATCTGCTGGCGCCGCGCCTGCGCCTGGTAGGCACGCTGGGCCATGACAGCAACGACTACTCGGTGACCAACCAGGCCACCGCCGGCTATTCCTGGAGCGGCGGCCTGGAATGGAAGGTGAGCCAGCGCACCAGCCTCAATGCTTCGCTGGGCCACAAGTACTACGGCAACACCTATGCGCTCACCGCCAGCACCCGCAGCCGCATGGCCAACTGGATGCTCAGCTATGCCGAAGACGTGACCACCACGCCGGCGCAATTCTCCCTGCCGGTGACCAGCGATACCGCGTCCTTCCTCGACAAATTGCTGTCGGCCTCGATCACCGATCCCACCGCGCGCGCTGCTGCCGTGGCCAACATGATCCGCCAGGGCAATCTGCCGGCCTCGCTGGATTCGTCCATCAATTCCTTCACCAACACGGTGTTCCTGCAAAAGCGCCTGCAGGCCTCGGTGCTGCTCAGCGGCGTGCGCACCACCCTGCTGCTGTCGGTGTTCGATGTCGAGCGCCAACCATTGTCCAACAATGGCCTGGGCAGCCTGGTGGGCAGCGCCAATGACCATACCGAACAACTGGGCGCCAGCGCCGTGCTCTCGCGCCGCCTGAGCGAGCGGGTGCGCCTGAACGGCTCGCTGGCGGCCACGCGGGTGAAGTCGCTCACCAGCGGCCGGGTCGACAACACCCAGACCCTGCGCCTGGGCCTGACGCGCCAGCTCACCCCTGACGTACAAGGCACGGTGGAGCTGCGCCGCAACCAGGGCCAGTCCACCCAATCCGGCGTGGCCTATCGCGAGAACGCGATCAGCGCCTTCCTGAACATGAAGCTCTGAGAGTCCGCATCCATGTACGAATCCTTCTACGGCCTGCGCGACAAGCCCTTCCGCCTGCGTCCCGACCCCAGCTTCTTCTTTGGCAGCAAGGGCCACAAGCGCGCCATGAGCTACCTGGAATACGGCTTGTCGCAGGGCGAGGGCTTCATCATCGTCACTGGCGAAGTCGGCGCCGGCAAGACCACCCTGGTGAGAAAGCTGCTGGGCAAGATCAATCCCATGCAGATCATCTCGGCCCACATCGTCAACACCCACCTGGACCCGGACAATACCCTGCGCATGGTGGCCTCGGCCTTCGGCCTGGCCACCGAGAACGCCAGCAAGGCCGCCCTGCTGACCCAGCTGGAGCAGTTCTTCCTGCACTGCGAACAGAAAGGCGTCCGCGCCCTGCTGGTGGTGGACGAGGCGCAGAACCTCTCGCCGACCACGCTGGAAGAACTGCGCATGCTGTCCAACTTCCAGAGCGGCGAACGCTCGCTGTTGCAGACCTTCCTGCTGGGCCAGCCGGAATTCCGCATCACCTTGCATAGCGAGGCCATGCTGCAGCTGCGCCAGCGCGTCATCGCCACCTATCACCTGGGGCCGATGGACGAGGAAGAGACCATCACCTACATCCAGCACCGCCTGCGCACGGTGGGCTGGGAAAACGATCCGGCCTTCGATGCGGCCGCCTACGCGGCCATCCATGCCTACAGCGGCGGCATCCCGCGCAAGATCAATTCGCTGTGCGACCGGCTCTTGCTGATGGGTTACCTGGAAGAACTGCGCGCCTTCGAGGGCGAGCACGTGCAGGACGTCATCCGCGACATCCAGGAAGAATTCGAGCAGCCCCTCTCCGACGCCAGCGCCCAGACCGACGCCGAACTGCGTTCGCTGGAACGGCAGTTCGCCGATGACGCGCTGGAAGAACTGCAGCAGCGCGTGGGCAAGCTGGAAAACGCTACCGCCTCCATCCTCAAGATACTGCGCGACATCACCTCGCAAGCTTCCCGCTACCCTGTCCAGGAACCCAAGCCATGAGCTCCCCGCACCGCATCCTCTGCATCGTCGGCGCCCGCCCCAACTTCATGAAGATCGCCCCCATCATGGCGGCCTTCAGCCAGTTGGGCGAGCGCGTCCAGGCGGTCCTGCTGCATACCGGCCAGCACTATGACGTGGCCATGAACCACCAGTACTTCGAAGCGCTGGGCATCCCCGCGCCGGACATCAACCTGGAGATCGGTTCGGGCAGCCACGCCCAGCAGACCGCGGCCATCATGCAGCACTTCGAGCCGGCGCTGGAGCAGGTCCAGCCCGCCGCCGTGCTGGTGCTGGGCGACATCAACTCGACCCTGGCCTGCGCCCTGGTGGCGGTCAAGAAAGGCGTGCCGGTGGTGCACGTGGAAGCCGGCCTGCGCAGCAACGACCGCAGCATGCCCGAGGAAATCAACCGCATCCTGACCGACCAGATCTCCGACCTGCTCTACACCACCGAGGCCAATGCCCTGCAGAACCTGACCCGCGAGGGCATTGCCGCCGAGCGCGTGCGCTTCGTCGGCAATGTGATGATCGATACCCTGCGCCACAACCTGGCGCGCGCCATCAGCCTGCCGCAGATCCTGGCGACCCAGGGCCGCGAGGATTTCCGTCACGACAAGGGCTATGCGGTGCTGACCCTGCATCGTCCCTCCAATGTGGACGATCCCGCGGTGCTGCGCGCGCTGCTGGAGACGGTGCGCACCATCAGTGCCACGCTGCCGGTGGTGTTCCCGCTGCATCCGCGCACCCGCGGCATGATCGAGAAGTTCGGCCTGGCCGGACTGATCGACATTCCCCAGATCCTGCAACTGCCGCCCATGGGCTACCTTGAAATGCTGGGCCTGATGCGCGATGCGCGCCTGGCGCTGACCGACTCCGGCGGCATCCAGGAAGAGACCACCGCCCTGGGCGTGCCCTGCGTGACCCTGCGCCACAATACCGAGCGCCCCATCACGGTCGAGCAAGGCACCAACACCCTGGCCGGCAATGATCCGCAGGCCATCCTGGCGATCTTTGCCGAGGTCATGGAGCACGGCGGCAAGGCTGGCCGCATCCCCGAGTTCTGGGACGGCCATGCCGCCGAACGCATTGCGCAAGACCTGTGCGACTGGCTGGACCAGCGCCGCGCCGCCTGAGAACGAGGAGGAGCACGGACATGCCAGCGCCCATCCGCAATGCCATGACAGTCGATGTCGAGGACTACTTCCAGGTCTCGGCCTTCGCCAATACCATCGCCCGCAGCAGCTGGGAGCAGCAGCCCTGCCGCATCGAACGCAACATGGACACCATCCTGGCGCTGTTCGAGGAACACGGTATCCGCGCCACCTTCTTCACCCTGGGCTGGATCGCCGAGCGCTACCCGCAGCTGGTGCGGCGCATCGTCGCCCAGGGCCATGAGCTGGCCAGCCACGGCTACGGCCACCTGCGCGCCAGCGACCAGGACCACGTCCAGTTCGCCCAGGACGTGGGCCGCAGCAAGATGATCCTGGAAGACCTGGGCGGACAGCCGGTACGCGGTTATCGCGCGCCGAGCTTTTCGATCGGCCGCGACAACCTGTGGGCGCTGGACGTGCTGCAGGAAACGGGCTACCTCTACAGCTCCAGCATCTACCCGGTCCAGCACGACCATTATGGGCTGCCCGATGCGCCCCGTTTCGCCTGGCGACCCAGCGGCAGCGGCGGCTTGCTGGAAGTGCCGGTGAGCACGGTGCGCCTGGGCCGCAAGAACTTCCCGGCTGGCGGTGGCGGCTTCTTCCGCTTCTATCCGTACGCCCTGTCGCGCTGGCTGCTGCGCCAGGTCAACCAGCGCGACGGCCAGTCGGCCATCTTCTACTTCCATCCCTGGGAACTGGACCCGCATCAGCCGCGCCAGCACGGCATCAGCACCAAGACCCGGTTCCGCCACTACGTCAACCTGCATCGCACCGAAGATCGTCTGAAAGCGCTGGCCAGCGATTTCCAGTGGGACCGCATGGACCGCATCTACCTGGGGACGTCATGAACGCCACTCTCCGCTGCTCCGAATTGCAGGCCGCGAGCGCGGCGGCCACGCCCGTGGTGCGCCAGTTGCAGAGCGACGATGCGGCGCGCTGGGACGCCTTCGTGCTGCAATGCCCGCAGGCCACCTTCTTCCATCGCGCCGGCTGGAAAGAGGTGATGGAGCGCTCCTTCGGCCATCGCACCTATTTCCTCTATGCCGAACGGGCCGGGCAGATCTGCGCCGTGCTGCCGCTGGCGCGCATCAAGAGCCCGCTGTTCGGTCACTGGCTGGGCTCGCTGCCCTTCTGCGTCTATGGCGGCATCGCCGGCGACGATGCCCAGGCGCGCGCCCTGCTGGAACAGGCCGCCCTCGAGCTGGCCCATGAGCTGGGCGTGGACCACCTGGAGTACCGCAACATCGAGGCGCAGCATAGCGACTGGCCCGGCAAGGCGCTCTACGTCACCTTCCGCAAGGGCATCTCGGCCGATGACGAAGAGAACATGCAGGCCATTCCGCGCAAGCAGCGCGCCATGGTGCGCAAGGGCGTCAAGTTCGGACTGCAGAGCGAGATCGACAGCGATACTGAGCGCTTCTTCGCGGCCTATTCGGCCAGCGTACACAGGCTGGGCACGCCGGTGTTCTCGCGCAAGCATTTCAAGGTGCTGGCCGAGGTGTTCGGCGAGGATTGCGAAGTGCTCACCATCACCCACAACGGCCAGACCGTGAGCAGCGTCATGAGCTTCTATTTCCGCGACGAAGTGCTGCCCTACTACGGCGGCGGCAACGCCAGCGCGCGCGAACTGGCGGGCAACGACTTCATGTACTGGGAACTGATGCGTCGCGCCGCCGCGCGCGGCGTGCGCGTCTTCGACTTCGGTCGCAGCAAGGAAGGCACCGGCGCCTACGACTTCAAGAAGAACTGGGGCTTCACGCCTACCCCGCTGCACTACGAATACCAGTTGCTGCGCGGCCAGGACGTGCCCGACACCAATCCGCTCAATCCCAGGTACCAGCTGATGATCAAGACCTGGCAGCGGCTGCCGCTGTGGGCGGCCAACCTGATCGGGCCGCACATCGTGCGCCAGTTGGGCTAGGCCATGCAGCACCTGCTCTTTTTGGCCCATCGCATCCCGTATCCGCCCAACAAGGGCGACAAGATACGCTCCTTCCATCTGCTGCGGCACCTGGCCGCACGCTATCACCTGCACCTGGGCGCCTTTATCGATGATGCGACCGACTGGCAGTATGTGGAGACCGTCCAGGCCTATTGCGCCTCGACCCACTTCGTGCGCCTGGACAGCCTGCGGGCGCGCCTGCGCAGCCTGCCGGCGCTGGCGACGACGCGCGCGCTGAGCCTGGACTACTACCGCCACGCCGACATGCAACGCTGGGTCGCGCAGACGCTGGCGGCCGCGCCCATCTCGCGGGCGCTGGTGTTTTCCTCGGTGATGGCGCAATACGCGCAGGACCCACGGCTCACGCGCCGGGTCATCGATTTCGTCGATGTCGATTCGGACAAGTGGCTGCAATATGCGCAAAAGAAGCGCTGGCCCATGCGCTGGCTGTATCGCCGCGAAGGCCGCTGCCTGCTGGACTACGAACGGCAGGTCGCGGCCAGCAGCGAGGTATCGCTGTTCGTCTCCGAGGCCGAGGCCGCGCTGTTTCGCCGCCTGGCGCCGGAATCGACCGGGCGCATCGGCCATCTCAACAATGGCGTGGATCTCGATTACTTTTCGCCCGCCCATGCCTTCGAGAATCCCTACCGGGCGCCAGCGCAGGTGCTGGTCTTCACCGGCGCCATGGACTACTGGCCCAACATCGATGCGGTGCAGTGGTTCGCCCAGGCGATCTTCCCGCAGATCCTCGCCCGGAACCCGCAGGCGCGCTTTGTCATCGTCGGTGCACGTCCCGCCGCCCAGGTGCAGGCGCTGGCCCAGTTGCCTGGCGTGACCGTGATCGGCGCCGTGCCCGACATCCGTCCCTATCTGGCCCATGCGCGCTGCGCCGTGGCGCCGCTGCGCATTGCCCGCGGCATCCAGAACAAGGTGCTGGAAGCCATGTCCATGGGCATCCCGGTGCTGGCCACGCCGCAGGCCTTTGAAGGCATCTCGGCCACGCCCGGGCGCGACTTGCTGGTGGCCGATGGCGCCAGCGCCCTGGCCGAGGCGGCGCTGCCCCTGTTGCAGGAGCCGCGCGACCCGGCCCTGGCGCTGGGTGCAGAGGGCCGCCGCCTGATCGAACGGCAGTACGCCTGGCGTCAGCAACTGGCCGTGCTCGATACGCTGATGGAAGCGGACGCAGCGTCTTCGCTGACCACGGAAAGCTGAACATGCGCCCCAACGACCTGCCCTTGCCGCTGCCGCGCACCCAGCGCATTGCGCCCGCCACGCTGGCGCTGCTGGCGCTGGCCTTGCTGGCGCCGCTGCTGGCGCTGCCGCAGACCTTGTGGTCCATGGTGGCGATCTGGAACAGTTCCGAGACCTTCACCCACCAGTACCTGATCCTGCCCATCAGCCTGTGGCTGATCTGGCGGCAACGCGCCCAGTTGCGCGGCCTGCCGGCGCAGCCCTTCCTGCCCGGCCTGGCCGTGCTGGCGCTGTGCAGCCTGGGCTGGCTGCTGGGCGAGCTGGCCGATGTGCAGGTGGTCAAGCAGTTCGCCCTGGTGGCGCTGATGGTGGCGGGCGCCGTGACGCTGCTGGGCTTGCGCATGGCGCGGCTGCTGGCCTTTCCACTGTTGTTCCTGCTGCTGGCGGTGCCGGTGGGCGAGGTGCTGCTGGAGCCGCTCATCGGCTTCACCGCCGACTTCACCATCGCCGCCCTGCAGCTCACTGGCATCCCGGTCTGGCGCGAGGGCAATACCTTTGCCATTCCCTCCGGCCGCTGGTCGGTGGTGGAAGCCTGCAGCGGCGTGCGCTACCTGATCGCCTCGGTCACGCTGGGCGTGCTCTATGCCCACCTGAGCTACCGCTCGCGCTGGCGCCAGGCGGGCTTCGTGCTGCTCTCGGTGCTGGTGCCGGTGCTGGCCAACGGCGTGCGCGCCTACCTGATCGTCATGATCGGCCACTTGAGCAGCATGCAGCTGGCCACCGGCGTGGATCACCTGATCTATGGCTGGCTGTTCTTCGGGCTGGTGATGTTCCTGATGTTCTGGATCGGCGGCTTCTGGATCGAAGGCCGCAAAGCGCCGCACAAGGACCTGCCGCCGACCGCGCCCGTCGCACCTTCTACGCCCTCTACTCCAGCAGCCAGGCCGGTGCGCCTGCTGGTGTGCGCGCTGCTGGCGCTGGCCGCCATCCTGCTGGGGCCGCTCTATGCGCACAGCATGCATGCGCTGGACGCCGAAGGCGCGCCGGTGCAACTGACTGCGCTGCCAAGCCGCTGGAGCGAGGCGCCCATCTTCAGCAGCTGGACGCCGGCCTTCCTGCCGGGCGTGGCCGAACTGAGCCGCGCCTATCGGCAGCAGGACATGCAAGTCGGCCTTTACCTGCGCTACTACCGCGCCCAGGGTCCGGGCGCGGCGCTGGTCAGCTCGGTCAACCGCATCCTGCCGGTCAAGGACAGCCCCTGGACACGCGCCGCCAGCGCGGTGCGCCAGGAGCGCGTGGGCGAGCGCCAGCTGGCGGTGCGGGAAGAACTCATTCGCGGCACCGGCCAGTCCCTGCTGATCTGGCGCTGGTACTGGATCGACCGCCGCTTCGTCGAGAACGACTACCTGGCCAAGCTGCTGCAGACCAAGAGCCAGCTGGAGATGCAGGGCGATGACGGTGCTGCGCTGTTCGTCTTTACGCCAGTGGACGACGACCCCGAACCGGCGCGCGCGGTATTGCGGCGCTATCTGGCGGACAACCTGGCCGGCATCGAAGCCGCCCTCAACCACAATGGCAAGCGATAGGCGCGACGTGAAACGGCATATTCCACTGGTGGTGCACCTGATCTACCGGCTCGACTTCGGCGGGCTGGAGACCTTGCTGGTCGATTGCATCAACCGCATGCCGGCCCAGCGCTATCGCCACGCCATCATCTGCCTGACCGACTACACCGACTTCGCCCGCAAGATCGACAAGGCCGATGTGGCCATCCACGCCCTGCACAAGCCGCCCGGACTGGCGCCGCAGACCCATCTGCAGCTGTGGCGGCTGCTGCGCCGCCTGCGCCCGGACGTGCTGCACACCTACAACCTGCCCACCATCGAATACGCCCCGGCGGCCTGGCTGGCCGGGGTGCCGGTGCGGGTGCATGGCGAGCATGGACGCGACGCCCGTGATCCGCATGGCCGCAATGCCCGCCACAACCTGCTGCGGCGGCTGGTGCTGCCCTTCTACGACTGCTACTACGCGGTCTCGGCGGACCTGCGCGACTGGCTGCGCGACACCATCAAGGTGCCGGCAGACAAGAACCTGCTGCTGGCCAATGGCGTAGACACGGCCCGCTTCCATCCGCCCGCTGACGGTCAGCGCGAGGCCACGCCCGAGCTGCCGGCTGGCTGCATGGTGTTTGGCGCGGTGGGCCGGGTCCAGGACGTCAAGGACCACGCCACCCTGGTCAACGCCTTCATCGCCTTGCTGGCCATGCGGCCGCAACAACGTGCCCGCCTGCGCCTGGCCATCGTCGGCGAGGGTCCGCTGCTGCCGGCCCTGCGCGCCCAGGTGCAGGCGGCAGGGATTGCCGATCTGGTGTGGCTGCCGGGCGCGCGCATGGATGTGGAGGTGATGATGCGGCGCTTCTCGGTCTTCATGCTTTCTTCCATTGCCGAGGGCGTTCCGGTGACCATCCTGGAAGCCATGGCCACCGGTCTGCCGGTCATTTCGACGGCGGTCGGGGGCGTGCCGGAAGTGGTGACCGAGGGCGCCACCGGCCAGCTCACCCCGGCGGGCGATGCAGCGGCGCTGGCGCGGGCCATGGCCGCCTATGTCGATGACCCGGCGCTGGCAGCCCGCCATGGCGCAGCCGGTCTGGAACGCTGCCGGCGCCAGCACAGCATGGCGGCCATGCTGCAAGCCTATGCCGGCATGTATGACCGCATGCTGGCGGGCAAGCGCGGCCAATCTACCGTACAAGGACACTGAGCATCATGTGTGGAATCACCGGCATCTTTTCCCTGCACGGCCAGGCCGAGATCGACCGCCAGCTGCTGGCGCGGATGAACGAGACCCAGCATCATCGCGGCCCCGATGAAGGCGGCCTGCATGTCGAAGCCGGCCTCGGCCTGGGTCATCGCCGCCTGTCCATCGTCGATCTGTCCAGCGGCCAGCAGCCGCTGTTCAACGAGGATGGCAGCGTGGTGGTGGTCTTCAACGGCATGATCTACAACTACCGCGAACTGATGCGCGAACTGACCGCCCTGGGCCACCAGTTCCGCTCGCGCTGCGATACCGAGGTCATCGTCCACGCCTGGGAACAGTGGGGCCGGGATTGCGTGACGCGCCTGCGCGGCATGTTCGCCTTCGCCCTGTGGGACCGCCAGCGCCAGACCCTGTTCGTGGCGCGTGACCGGCTGGGCATCAAGCCGCTGTTCTATGCGCTGCTGCCGGATGGCCGTTTCCTGTTCGCCTCCGAACTCAAGGCGCTGCTGGCCGATCCGGCCTTGCCCAGGGCGCTCGATCCCTGCGCCGTCGAAGAGTATTTCGCCTATGGCTATGTGCCCGAACCGCGCACCATCCTGCGTGGCGTGCACAAGCTCAGTCCCGGCCATACGCTGTTGCTGCAACGGGGTGCGACACGCGGCCAGCCGCAGCAGCAACGCTATTGGGACATCCCCTTCCAGCTCGGCAGCCAGCGGCCCGCCGAGGAAATCGCCGCCGAATTGCTGGAACGGCTGCGCGAGGTGGTGGGCAGCCATCTGGTCACCGATGTGAGCCTGGGCGGCTTCCTCTCCGGCGGTGTCGATTCCAGCGCGGTGGTGGCGATGATGGCGCAATTGACGGGCGAGTCCGTCAATACCTGCTCGATCGCCTTCAACGATCCCGCCTATGACGAGTCACACTACGCCGCCCAGGTGGCGCAGCAATTCCGGACCCGCCATCACATGCGCACCGTGGACAAGGACGACTACGGCCTCATCGACCTGCTGGCCAAGCTGTACGACGAACCCTACGCCGACAGTTCGGCCATTCCCACCTATCGCGTCTGCCAGCTGGCCAAGGAGAGCGTGACGGTGGCGCTGTCCGGCGATGGCGGCGACGAGAATTTCGCCGGCTACCGCCGCTACCGCTATGCGATGAATGAAGAGAAGGTGCGCGCCCGGCTGCCGGAGGGCTTGCGCAAGCCGCTGTTCGGTTTCCTCGGACGCCACTATCCCAAGGCCGACTGGGCGCCGCGCGTGCTGCGCGCCAAGACCACCTTCGAAGCGCTGGCGCGCGACACCGTGGAAGGCTATTTCCATGGCGTGTCGATCATGCCCGACCGGGTCCGCCAGCGCCTGCTGAGCCCCGGCCTGCGGCGCGAGCTGCAGGGCTACCAGGCCATCGAGGTCATGCGCGGCCATGCCGCGCAAGCGCCCACCGAGGACGCGCTCTCGCTGCTGCAGTACCTGGACCTGAAGACCTACCTGCCCGGCGACATCCTCACCAAGGTCGACCGCGCCAGCATGGCCCATGCGCTGGAGGTGCGGGTGCCGTTGCTGGATCACCAGTTCGTGGAATGGGTGTCGGGCCTGCCGCCGGCGCTCAAGCTGCACGAAGGCCAAGGCAAGTACATCTTCAAGAAAGCCCTCGAAGGGACGCTCTCCGAGGACATCCTCTATCGCCGCAAGATGGGCTTTTCCATCCCGCTCTCGAGCTGGCTGCGCGGGCCGCTGCGCCAGGTGGTGCAGGACAGTCTCTTGGGACCGCTGCTGCGCCAGACCGGACTGTTCGACATGGACTTCGTGCAAGAGCTGGTGGAGCAGCACCAGAGCGGTCGCCGCGACCATGCCGCGCCGCTGTGGGCGCTGCTGATGTTCGCGGCCTTCCTGCGCAATGTCCTGCAGGCCGGCGCCGGCGCAGCGCCGCAACAACCCGCCGCCCGTGCCGCCTGAACCGCACCGAGACCTTACGCCATGCATATCCTGCACATCCTCGACCATTCCATCCCGCTGCATAGCGGCTATACCTTCCGCACGCTGTCCATCCTGAAGCAGCAGCGGGCGCTGGGCTGGCAGACCTCGCACATCACCAGCGCCAAGCAGGGCGCCGCCGGCGCTGCCGAAGAAGAGGTCGATGGCTGGCGCTTCTATCGCACGCCGCCCGCCACGGGACTGCTGGCGCGGCTGCCGGTGCTGAACCAGCTGGCCGTGATTCAGGGTCTGGCCAGGCGGCTGGAAGAAGTGGCGCGCCAGGTCCGGCCCGATGTGCTGCATGCCCATTCGCCGGCCTTGAACGCCATCGCCGCGCTGCGGGTGGGCCGCCGCCTGGGCATTCCGGTGGTCTATGAAGTGCGCGCCTTCTGGGAAGACGCCGCCGTGGACCACGGCACCAGCCGCGCTGGCGGCCTGCGCTATCGCCTCACTCGCGCGCTGGAAACCTATGCCTTGAAGCGCGCCGACGCCGTCACCACCATCTGCGAAGGCCTGCGCGCCGACATCGCCGCGCGCGGCGTACCGCTGGCCAAGATGACGGTGATTCCCAACGCGGTCAACATCGACGACTTCAGCCTGGGCCAGCAGGCCGACCCTGCGCTGGCGCGCCAGCTCGGGCTGGAGGGCAAGACGCTGCTGGGCTTCATCGGCTCCTTCTATGCCTACGAGGGCTTGCCGGTGCTGGTGCAGGCGCTGCCGCAGCTGCTGGCGGGCAATCCCGACGTGCGCCTGCTGCTGGTGGGCGGCGGCCCGCAAGAACGGGCCCTGCACGCCCTGGCCGCCGAACTCGGGGTGAGCGACAAGGTGGTGTTTGCCGGCCGGGTGCCGCATGAGCAGGTGCAGCGCTACTACAACCTGATCGACGTGCTGGTCTATCCGCGCCTGAAGATGCGCCTGACCGACCTGGTCACGCCGCTCAAGCCGCTGGAAGCCATGGCCCAGGGCCGGCTGGTGGTGGCCTCCGATGTGGGCGGGCATCGCGAACTGATCAGCGATGGCCGTACCGGCGTACTCTTTGCCGCCGGTTCGCCCGAGGCCCTGGCGCAGAAGGTGCTGGCCTTGCTGGCCGAACCGGCGCGCTGGCCTCAACTGCGCGCCGCCGGTCGCCACTTCGTCGAGACCGAACGCAACTGGGCCGCCAGCGTGGCGCGCTACCAGCAGATCTATCCGCGCCTGGTGGCCGCCAGCGCAGGCATCCAATGAAGCTGCTGACCTTTTCCACGCTGTTTCCCAACCTCGAACGTCCCGGCCACGGGATCTTCGTGGAAACCCGCCTGCGCCATCTGCTCGCCAGTGGGCAGGTACAGTCACGCGTGGTGGCGCCGGTGCCGTGGTTCCCGCTGCGCCATCCCCGCTTTGGCAGCTATGCGCGCTTTGCGCGGGTGCCGCGCAGCGAGGTGCGCAGCGGCATCCCGGTGCTGCATCCGCGCTATGCGCTGCTGCCCAAGGTCGGCATGACGCCCGCCCCCTTGCTCATGGCCATGGCGGTCAAGCCGGTGCTGCGCCGGCTGATAGCCGAAGGCTACGATTTCGACGCCATCGACGCCCACTACTTCTATCCCGACGGGGTGGCCGCGGCCATGCTGGCGCGGGAGTTCGGCAAGCCGGTGGTGATCACCGCACGCGGTTCCGACATCACCCTGCTGCCGCACTACCGCTGGCCCGGCAAGATGATCCGCTGGGCGGCCGACCAGGCCGCCGGCATCATCACCGTCTGCAACGCGCTGCGTGATGAACTGATCGTGCTGGGCGCGGACCCCGACAAGGTGGTCGCGCTGCGCAATGGCGTGGACCTGCAGTTGTTCCGGCCGCTGGAGCGCGAGGCGGTGCGCCGCGAACTGGAGATCACTGGCTTCACCCTGCTCTCGGTGGGCAACCTGGCGCCCGTCAAAGGCCACGACCTGACCATCGCCGCGCTGCCGCGATTGCCCGAGGCGCGCCTGCTCATCGCCGGCAGCGGCCCCGAACAGGCGCGCCTGGAAGCGCTGGCGGCGCAACTGGGCGTGCGCGAGCGGGTGCGCTTCCTGGGGGCGCTGCCGCAGAGCGCCCTGTGCCGCTACTACAACGCCGCCGACATGATGGTGCTGGCCTCCGCGCGCGAGGGCTGGGCCAATGTCCTGCTCGAATCCATGGCCTGCGGCACGCCCGTGGTGGCCAGCAAGGTCTGGGGCACGCCCGAAGTGGTGGCGCATCCCGATGCCGGTCTGCTGATGCAGGAGCGCAGCGCCGCCGGCATTGCGGCCGCCGTGCGCGCCCTGCAAGCGGCGGCGCCGACGCGGGCAGCTACGCGCCGCTATGCCGAAGGCTTCAGCTGGGACGCCACCACCCAGGGCCAGTTGCAGTTGTTCCACCGCATCCTGGCGCGAGGACGCTGAACCATGCACGCCACCCTGCCTGCGCTGCCGTCCCCTGCTCCGCTGCCTGCCTCTCTGGGCATGCTGGCGCTGCTGCTGCGCCTGGGCGGCAACCTGCTGGCGCTGGGCCGGCGTCGGCGCCTGTGCATCCTGACCTATCACCGCGTGCTGGCGCAGCCGGACCCGCTCCTGGGGGGCGAGATCGACCTGGCCAGTTTTCGCTGGCAGATGCAATTGCTGGCCAAGGGATTCACCGTGCTGCCGCTGGCCGAGGCGCTGCAACGGCTGCGGCAGAACCGCCTGCCGCCGCGTGCGGTGAGCATCACCTTCGACGATGGCTACCGCTCGGTGCATACGCTGGCCCTGCCGGTCTTGCAACAACTGGGCTTGCCGGCCACCGTCTTCGCCACCACCGGCTTTGTCGAGCACGGCAGCATGTGGAATGACCGCATCCTCCACGCCGTGCGGCGACTGCCCGCCGATGCCCATGACTGGCAAGCGCTGGGCCTGCCGCAGGAACTGCTGCCGAGCGCGCCCGACCTGCGCCACGACCCGGACGCCCGCACCCATCTGGCTACCTTGCTCGATGCCCATGTCAAGTACCTGGCGCCGGCGGAGCGCCAGCGCGTCATCGAAACGCTGGAGCGCCATGCCGGCCCGGTGGGCCAGGCCGACCAGGCAAACCAGGCGGACCAGGACCTCATGCTCGATCACGACATGCTGCTCGCCCTGGCGCAGGCGGGCGTGGAAATCGGCGGCCATACGACCTCGCACCCCATCCTGAGCCGGCTTGATGACGCCCAGGCGCGCCACGAGATCTGCGACAACAAGGCGGCGCTGGAAGCCATCCTGGGCCGCCGACTGCGGCTGTTCGCCTACCCCAACGGCAAACCGGGGCTGGACTATGACCAGCGCCACGTGGCCATGGTGCGCGGCGCCGGTTATGAGGCCGCCTTTACCACGGCGGGCGGCTCGGCCGGACCGGAACATGACTGCTACCAGATCCCGCGCGGCCGTCCCTGGGACCGCCGCCCCCTGATGTTCGGCCTGCGCCTGCTGCGCTGGCTGGCCCGGCCTGGAGCCTGACGACCATGCAACACCACTCCTCCCCCTCCCAAGAAGGCGCCACGCTGCCGCGCGCCTTGCTGATCGCCTTCCACTTTCCGCCGCAGTCGGAAAGCAGCGGCATCCAGCGCACCCTCAGTTTTTCGCGGCACCTGGCCCAGTTCGGCTGGACGCCCATGGTGCTCTCGGCCCACCCGATGGCCTATGAACGCAAGAACGCCTCGCAGTTGGCCAGCCTGCCGCCGGAACTGATCGTGCGCCGTCCGCTGGCGCTGGACGCCAAGCGTCACCTGGGCTGGAAGGGCCGCTACCTGCAGCTCACCGCCTTGCCGGACCGCTGGATCAGCTGGTGGCTGTTCGCCCTGCCCTGCGCCCTGGCGATGGTGCGCAAGCACAAGCCGGCGGTGATCTGGTCCACCTTCCCGATCTCCACGGCGCACCTGATCGGCCTGTGCCTGCACCGCCTGACCGGCCTGCCCTGGGTGGCCGACTTCCGCGACCCCATGCTGCAATCGGACTTTCCCAGCAACCGCTGGCAGCGCAAGCTGTTCGGCTGGATCGAGCGGCTCGCGATCAGGCATTGCACCCACGCCACCTTCACCACGCAAGGGGCGCTGGAGTCCTACCGGGCGCGCTTTCCCCAAGCCCTGCACCACAAGTTCGTGGTGATCGAAAACGGCTATGACGAACAGACCTTCGCCCAGGAGCCGCACGCCTGCGCGCTGCCGGGCCAGCCTGGGCAGACGCGCCCGCTGACGCTGGTCCATAGCGGTGTGCTCTATACCGAGGGACGCGACCCCAGCGCCTTCTTCCAGGCCCTGGCCATGCTGCGCGCGCGCGGGCTGGTCGATGCCCAGCGCTTGCGGGTGATCCTGCGCGCCCCTGGCGACCTGGACTATTTCACCCAGCTGGCGCAGCGCTGCGGCGTGATCGATCTGGTCCACATCGCGCCGCCCGTGCCGTATCGCCAGGCCTTGCATGAAATGCTGGAAGCCGATGGCCTGCTGGTGTTCCAGGGCCGGCCCTTCAACCGCCAGGCGCCGGCCAAGATCTACGAATACTTCCGCGCCCGCAAACCCGTGCTGGGGCTGCTGGACCTGGAAGGAGAAACCGCCGGCATGCTGCGTAGCGCCGGATTTCCCGACCTGGTCGAGATGACCGATCCCGAGGCCATCGCGCCGGTGCTCACGCGCTTCCTGCGAGCCATCGCCGATGGCACGGCGCACGTGGCCAGCGAAGCACTGGTGGCGGCCAGTTCGCGCACCCACCGCACGCGCCAGCTGGCCGAGCTGTTCACCCAGAGCCTGCCGTGAGCCAGACCATGCACAACGATCTGCGCAGCAAGACCGTCAAGGCCATCAGCCATGTCGGCCTGGGCAATGCCGTGGGCAAGCTGGTCTCGCTCAGCACCACGCTGGTGCTGGCGCGGCTGCTGAGCCCGGCAGAATACGGCCTCATGGAAATCGCCATGATGCTCATTGCCTTCATCGGCTTTTTCAACGAGATCGGCCTGACCACGGCCATCGTGCAGCGGCCCCAGCTGAGCCAGGAACAGGTCAACGGCTGCTTCCTCATCGCCATGGGATGCAGCGTGGTGCTGTTCCTGCTGACGCTGCTGGCGGCCGGCCCCCTGGCCGGTTTCTTCCGCCAGCCGCAGCTGCAGCCGATGATTTCCACGCTGGCGGTCGGTTTCATCATGGGGGCCGCAGGCAGCGTGCCGGAAGCCTTCCTGCGCAAGCAGATGCAGTTCAAGGCCATGGCCGGCATCACCATCCTGGGCATCGTGCTGCAAAGCGCGGTGAGCCTGGGACTGGCGCTGGCGGGCATGGGCGTGTGGTCGCTGGTGTGGGGGTCGCTGGTGGCCACGGCCACCTACAGCGGCGGCTACTTCCTGCTCTCGCCCTGGCGTCCGCGCGGTCGCTATGGCGTGCGCGAAGCGGTGGAACTGGTGCTCTTCGGCCTGCACGTCATCACCAGCCGGGTGTTCTGGTACCTCTACAGCAATGCCGACCGCGCCATCGTCGGACGCGTGCTGGGCGCGGCCTCGCTGGGCATCTATGGGATGGCGTTTTCACTGGCCACGCTGCCCAGCAGCCAGATCACTTCGCTGGTCATCAATGTGGCCGCACCGCTCTTTGCCAAGCTGCAGCATGAGCCGGCGCGGCTCAATGCGGTGCTGGTCAACATGACGCGCGGCATTGCCTACGTGGTCTATCCGGCCCTCATGGGCATGCTGGCCTGTTCGCACGAACTGATCCTGGTGGTGCTGGGACCGCAATGGGAGCAATGCCAGGTGCCGTTCTCGGCGCTCTGCCTGATGGGGCTGGTGAAGTCGGTCGATCCGCTGCTCTCCCAGGTGCTCACCGCCATCGGCCAGGTCAAGCGGCTGGTGGCCTACACGGCGCTGTGCGCGGTGACGATGTCGCTGGCCTTTGCTGTGGGCGCCTGGGCCGATGGGCTGCGCGGGGTGTCGGCGGCCTGGGTGCTGGTCTATCCGCTGCTGTCGGTGAAGCTGCTGCATGACGTGGCGCGGCTGACCGGACTGTCGATGCGGGGCTATTACCGCGCCCTGCTGCCTATCCTGGCCGGCGCCCTGGCCATGCTGGCGGTGTTGCTGGGCGTGCGCGCCGGGCTGTATGCGCTGGCCTTGCCGGTGCCGCTGATCCTGGTGCTGGAGATCCTCAGCGGAGCGCTGGCCTACCTGGCCTGGATCGTCTATGTGGACCGCCACGCCGTGGGCGAGATCGGCCAGATCCTGGTCGACCTGGGCGTGCCGGCGGCGCGGCTGCAACGCTGGCCTTTCGTACGGAAAGGTCAGCCATGAGGCAGTTTGCTGACCGTCAGATTTACCTGCGCACTGCGCGAAAAACTTGCCAGATAGGCTATAGTGGCATCCACGATAGTTATCGAAATTACAACAATCACCGGATCGAGGGATCAGAAAAATGGGATGGACGATGCTAGAGTCAAAACGCATGGGGCGCCTCTGCGCTGTGGTGTTCGCCGTGGCCCTGGTGTGTGCGGGGGTGACGGCCTGCGGACGTTTCAAGTCGGCCGATTCGCTGGTGGACGAAGCGCGGCAGTACCAGCAGAAAGGCGATAGCGCCGCCGCCGAGATCCAGCTCAAGAACGCCTTGCAAAAGGATGGCGAGAACGCCCAGGCGCGCCTGATGCTGGGCCAGATCTACCTGGCCAATGGCAACGCCGCCTCGGCCGAGAAGGAATTGCGACGCGCCTTGTCGCTGGGGATCAAGCCCGAGCAGGTGGTGCCAGCGCTGACCCAGTCCTTGCTGCTGCAGGGCCAGTTCGCCAAGGCGCTGGAACAGACTGCCGCCCTGCCGGCCCAGGGCGAGATCGCGGCGCTGCGCGGCAACGCCTACCTGGGGCTGGGCAAGTCCGCCGAGGCCAAGGCGGCGTTCGAGACGGCGCTGCAGAGCGATGCCAAGCTGCCCACCGCCTTGATCGGGCTGGCCCGCAGCGCCCTGCTGGAGCGCAAGCTGGACACGGCGACCCGCTACGCCGACGAGGCCATCGCCAAGAATCCCGACAACAACGAGGTGCTCATGTTCAAGGCCCACCTGTTGAGCAGCCAGGGCGCCACGGACGAGGCCGCCGCCGTGCTGGGCCAGGTGATCAAGCGTAAGCCGGACCAGGTCGATGCCCTGCTGGCGCGGGCGGACCTGGAGATCCGCCAGCGCCAGTTCGCGCAAGCCGAGGCCGATATCCAGGCCGCGCAGAAGGCCAAACCCAAGAACCTGCTGGCGACCTACATGCAGTCCCTCTTGGCCTTCAGCCAGGGCAAGCATGCCGACGCCCTGACCGAGATCCAGAAGGTGCAGGCTGGTGCGCCCGACTACATGCCAGCGGCGCTCCTGGCCGGCGCGATCCAGTACGCGCTGGGCTCGATGCCGCAGGCCGAGCTGAGCCTGGGCAAGTACCTGGACAAGGTCCCCGATGACAACTACGCCCGCAAGCTGCTGGCGTCGGCGCAACTGAAGAATGGCCAGAAGGCCAAGGCCGCCGCCACGCTGGAACCAGCCCTCAAGAGCGGCCAGCAGGATGCCGAACTGCTGGCCCTGGCCGGCGAGATCGCCATCGAGAACAAGGATTTCGCCAAGGCCGCCGACTACTATGAAAAGGCCAGCGCGCTGGCGCCGCAAAGCGCGCGTTATCACATGGGCCTGGGCCTGAGCAACCTGGGACGCGGCCAGACCGACAGCGCCGCCGCCCAGTTCCAGACTGCCGCCAGCCTGGATACCAAGTCGTCCCAGGCGGGCGTGCTGCTGGTGATGACGCACATGCGCCAGAAGGAATACGACAAGGCGCTGGCCGCCGCCAACGCAGCCGAAAAGGAACAGCCCGCCAACCCCATCGTGCAGAACCTCAAGGGCGGCGTCTATCTGGCCCAGAACGACTACGCCAATGCCCGCAAGGCCTTCGAGAAGGCGCTGGCGATCGATCCCAGCTTCTTTGCCGCCACCGCCAACCTGGCCCAGCTCGATCTGAAGGACAACCAGCCCGAGCTGGCGCGCAAGCGCTTTGAGGCAGTGCTGGCCACGGACAAGAAGAGCATCCCCGCCATGACCGCGCTGGCGACCCTGGCCGAGCGCAACGGGCATCCGCAGGAAGCGACCCAGTGGCTGGAACGGGCGGTCAATGAAAATCCGGAATCGGTGCAGGCCAGCGCGCAGCTGATCGCCCGCTACCTGCTGACCGACCAGAAGGAAAAGGGCCTGACCATGGCCCGCAAGCTGCAGGCCAGCAATCCCGGCGATGCGGTGGCGCTGGAAATGCTGGGCCAGGCCCAGTTCGCCAGTGGCGATACCCAGGGTGCGCTGGCCAGCTACCAGCGCCTGGCCACGCTGCAGCCGGATTCGGCGCCGACGCAGTTGCGCCTGGCCTCGCTCTACCAGAGCGCCAAGGATGTACAGGGCGCCGCCGACGCGGCCCGCAAGGCGCTGGAGATCCAGCCCGACTACACCGATGCCGAGATCTTCCGCGCCACCCTCTTCAGCCAGAACGGCGAGCCGGCCAAGGCCCTGGCTATCGCCCAGCAGATGCAGAAGCGCCCCGCCCAGGCACTGGTGGGCTACGAGCTGGAAGGCAATCTGCAAGCCTTCCAGAACAAGCCTGAACTGGCCGCAGCGGCCTTCGGACAGGCCTTCGCGCGCGACAAGGAAAACGTGCGCCTGCTCATGAAGCTGCACGGCGCGCTACTGCTGGCGGGCAAGGACGCGGCCGCCGATACGCTGGCCGCGCAGTGGTTCAAGAGCCATCCCAAGGATTTCGCCCTGCATCTCTACCTGGGTGAAACGGCGCTCTCGCGCAAGCAGAACAAGCAGGCCATCGAGCAATACCAGCTGGCGCTGCGCCAGCAACCGGACAATGCCGGAGCGCTCAACAACCTGGCCTGGGCCTATCAGCAGGAAGGCGATGCACGCGCCTTGCCGACGGCCGAAAAAGCCTATGCGGCGGCAAGTGACAGCGCCCCGGTGATCGATACCCTGGGCTGGATGCTGGTCGAGAAAGGCCATACCGAACGCGGCCTGCCACTGCTGAAGAAGGCCGTGGCGGCCGCCCCTGAGGCCATGGATATCCGCCTGCACCTGGCCCAGGCGCTGGTGAAGGCCGGCGACAAGAGCGGCGCCCGCAGCGAGCTGGAAAAGATCCTGGCCAGCCCCAAGGGCAGCGCCCAGAACGAGCAGGCGCGCGCTCTGCTGGCCCAGCTGTGAGCACGTCCATGGATATTCTTGCCGAGATCAGGACACTGCTGGGCGAATCCCTGGGACTGCAGCAGCGCTGCACCCAGTGGCAACGCGAGACGCCGCTGTTAGGCAGCGTGGCCGAGCTGGATTCGGCGGCAGTGATCCATATCGTGGCCTCGCTGGAGGAGCGCTTTGGCGTCTACCTGGACGACGACGACATCCAGGCCACCCATTTCGAGACCGTCGGTGCGCTCGCCGCGTTAGTCGAAGGCAAGCTGGCGCAATGAAACCGCTCGCCGCCGCGCCCTTGCCGTTCTACCTGAGCGCCGCGCACGGCGAGCGGCTGTGCCTGTACCACGCCCCCGCCGCCCATCGGCCTTGTCTTGGCGGGCTGGTCTATGTCGCCCCCTTTGCCGAGGAAATGAACCGCAGCCGTCGCATGGCCGCCCTGCAAGCCCAGGCGCTGGCGCAGCAGGGCGTGGGGGTCTTGCTGATCGACCTCTATGGTTGCGGCGACAGCGCTGGTGAACTGGCCGAGGCCAGCTGGGCGGTGTGGCGCGACGATATCGGCCTGGCCATCGACTGGCTGCAACAGCGCGTGCATGCGCCGGTCGGACTGTGGGGGCTGCGTCTGGGCGCCCTGCTGGCGCTGGAGGTGGCGCGCCTGCGCGCAGCCGACCTGGCGCTGCTGCTGTTGTGGAATCCGCTGGCCGATGCGCAGGCCTACATGACGCAGTTCCTGCGCCTGCAACTGGCCGCGGGCCTGGGCAGTGCATGCGGACAGCCGGCCAACAGCGTGGCCGCCCTGCGTGCGCAATTGCAGCAAGGCCAATTGCTGGAAGTGGGGGGCTATGAACTCAATGGCGCACTGGTGGCCAGCATCGATGGCCTGCAGGCTACTGCGCTGCCGCCGCCGGGACTGCCGCTGCACTGGCTGGAGCTGGTGCGCGACGCGGCGCTGCCGCTGGCCCCGGGCAGCGCCCGGCTGGCGCAGGCCTGGTCGCTCACGCCCCAGACAGTGACGGGGCCGGCCTTCTGGTCTACCCCGGAGGTGACTACCTGCCCCGCCCTGATCGAGGCCAGTTGCGCCTGGGTGCGAACCACGCTGGAGCATGCCCATGGCCTATGAAGAACGCGTCTGTCCGCTCCAGTGCCAGGGGCAGCAGCTGATGGGCATCCTGACCTTGCCCGAGACCGCACTCTCGCAGGCCACCGTGCGGCGGCCCGGCATTCTCATGCTGGTGGGCGGCGCACAGTATCGCGCCGGCAGCCATCGTCAATTCACCCTGCTGGCGCGCCATTTCGCGGCCGCCGGTTTTACGGTGCTGCGCATGGATTTCCGTGGGATGGGCGACAGCCAGGGCGAAGCGGCCGGCTTCGAAGGCGTAGCGGCGGACATCGACTGCGCTCTGGACGGCTTGCTCCAGGCCCAGCCCGGACTGGACGGCGTGGTGCTGTGGGGCTTGTGTGACGGCGCCTCGGCGGCGCTCTTGCATGCCAGCGCCGATGCGCGGGTGCGCGCCATGGTGCTGGTCAACCCCTGGGCGCGTACGGAGGCCGGCCAGGCCCAGGCCTATCTGAAGCATTATTACCGCGCGCGCCTGACCAGTCCTGACCTGTGGAACAAGATCCTGCGCGGGCAATTCAATGCGGTGGCAGCGCTGCGCTCTTTGCTCGGCCAGTGGCGCCGGGCCGCCAGCCCCCCTGCGGCCACCCCGGAGCTGCTGCCGATACGGCTGCAACAGGCTTATGAGCGCTTTCGCGGTCCGGTGCTGCTGATCCTGTCGGGCGCGGACCTGACCGCGCGCGAGTTTGCCGACCTGGCCACGCCGGGCAGCCGCTGGGAAGCGCTCTTGCTGGCCTCTCGCACCACCCGCATCGACCTGCCCGAGGCCAACCACACCTTTTCCACCCGCCTCTGGCGGGAACAGCTCGCGCAAGCTTGCCTGCGCTGGCTGACACGGCTGGAACGCTGACACCGCAGGCGCCAGCAAAAACGCCGTGCGCTGGTCAGGCGCACGGCGTCACGGCGATGAACTAGATGGATTAGGTGGACTAAGTGGCAAGCCAGGCTTCAGCCCTGGCGACGACGCCAGCTCATCACGCCCAGCAGCAGCAGGCCCAGGCCGAACAGGGCCAGGATGGCAGGCTCGGGCACCTGGTAGATGTAGCGCAGGTAGACCACGCCGCTGGCCGTGCCGTCGTAGCCGGTCAGCACGTTGCGGGCCAGCGAGCCGCTCTGCACGCCCAGTCCATCCACGCTGATGGTCACCTGATGGTTGGCGCCGATATAGCTGGCCAGCGAGGCCGGGGTGCCATTGAGCTGCACCGGAGCCACCTGATGATTGCTCAGCGAAGCCGTCGCGATGGTGCTCAGGCCGCTCGGGACCTTGCCGCGGAACGGCGTGGTGCTCAACTGGTTGACGCTTTGCAGGCCCAGGGGACCGGACACGGTAATGATGGAGGTAGCGAAGATCTGGCTGGGATTGCCGATGTTGCTGGCCTTGGAGCCCAGATTGAAGACCCGGTCATACAGGGTCTCGGACAAGCTGAATTTCATGACCACGCCGATCAGGCTGCCCAGCCCCAAGTTGAAGCCGTGGAAGCTCAAGGTGGTGTCGTCATCGATGGAGGCCAGATTGAAGGCCGCGCTCTGCCAGTTGGTATTGAGGATCGCACCGGCCTGGGCGGGTGCATGCAAGGACATAGCGACGCAAGCCAGAATGGCGGCGACGATGGAGAAAATCTGCTTTTTCATACCCACTCCTCTGATTGTGCCGGGATGACAGAAAGTTGTTGTCAATCCCACCATAGCAAGGACCGGGCCAGAAAAAAATGATAGAAAAAACAAGTACTTAGCAAGCAGCCCCAAGGCAGGTGTAAAGAAAACCGGCACCCACTCCCGCCCCCTCCCCAAAAGCGACAAGGGCGCTACCGGTTCGGCAGCGCCCTTGTCCAGGAGCCGTGCGCCCCTTGCGGGCGCTGGCGGCCTGATCCTCAGGAAGACTTGCGGCGACGCAGTTGGGTCAGCGCCAGCAGGCCCAAGGCGAACAGGGCCATGGAGGCGGGTTCCGGCACCTGGTAGATGTATTGCAGGTAGACCATGCCGTTGGCGCTGGCCGAGTAGCCATTCATCACGTTGGGCGGCAGGGAGCCGGACTGGCTGCCTTCGCCATCGACATTGATGGTCACGCTGTTCTGGCCTCCGATATAGGCGGCCAGCGAGGCGGGGGTGCCGTTCACGGTCACCGGGCCGGACTGGATGCCGGTCACGGTGTTGCTGATGCTCTTGCTGCCGAAGCTGCCCAGCGAGGGCGCAGCCGGGACCACGCCAGCGAATTGCGGGGTGGTGGTCAACTGGTTCACGGTGGAAAGGCCCAGGGGACCGGTGGCGGTAATGGTCGAGGTCGCAAAGACCGGGCGCGGATTGCCCACGGTGACCGCGTGGGTGTTGAAGTTGTAGATGGTGTCGGTGAGGGTTTCATCCATGATGAACTTGACCGTCACGCCGATCAGCTTGCCCAGGGAGGCATTGAAGCCATTGAACTGGACGGTGGCGCTGGCATCGATGGTGGGCAGGTCGAACGCGGCTTGCTGCCAAGCCGATGTCACCGTGGTCAGGGTCGCGTGGGCCGGAGCGGCGGCCATGAAGCTGGCTGCGGCAGCAAAAGAAACCAGCAGGGAAGAAAACTTTTTCATGATAGATTTAATAATAAAAAAAGTGTTGGGCGCCACAACACTAAGCAATCGGCATGCCAACAATTAAATATCATTAAAATCAATGGCTTATGAAATTTTCAAGGGGAAAATGATGGGTCTGTGTCAAGAATTCCGGCAGCTGCGCGGCTCCCTGTTGCTACTGGCCTGGATGACCTTGCCCGGCCTGCCCCCGGCACAGGCCGCCAGCGCTGATACGATCCCCAGCTTGCCCTCGGTACGCATCGAAAATACCGCCCGGACCGAGCAAAAGGAGGTCGCCCTCACCTTCGGCCAGGTCTTCAAGCCTGGCGACTTCAAGCGTGACAGCACCGTCAGGCTCAAGCTTGCGGACGGCCAGGACCTGCCCCTGCAACTGGACATCAAGGCTAGGCATGCCGATGGCTCGGTGCGTCACGCCATCCTGTCGACGGTGTTGCCGGTGCTGGGCGAAGGCCAGCCGCTGGAACTGAAGATGGAGGCTGCGCCGGGCCAGCCGGCGCAGTCCGCAGAGCCAGGAGCGGAAAAGGCAAGGGGCAAGGCATCCAGCCTGGCCGCAGAACGCCTCAAGGCCTTGCTCGCTGAGCCCTTCGACGCCAGCGTGGCCATCACCATCGATGGCCGCAGCTACCGCGCCAGCCCGCGCCCGGGCTTGCAGCAGGGGGCTTACCGGCTATGGCTGGACGGTGCGGTGGTGACCGAATGGCTGGTCAATGCGCCGCTGCTGGACGCCCAGAACCGGCCGCATCCGCACCTGCAGGTGCGCTACGCCATCCGCGACTATGGTCGCAAGGGCGGCGTACGGATCGACGTGACGGTGGAAAACGACTGGGCCTTCGAGGCCGCGCCGGGCAACTTCAGCTACGACGTCCACATCGACCTGGATGGCCACAGCGTCTACGACAAGAGCGGCCTGACCCACTATCACCACACGCGCTGGCGCAAGGTGTTCTGGCGCGGGACCGCGCCGCAGGTCAACGTGCGCAGCGACACCGCCTACCTCATCGCCAGCCGCGCCCTGCCCAACTATGACCGCAGCAGCATGGTGGCCGAAAAGGCCCTGCGCGACCTGGCCAGCGCCTGGACCGGTCCCAAGACCGAACCCATGGGCGCCGGCGTGGCCAACCCGGCCATGCCCACCACCGGGGGCCGCCCCGATATCGGCCTGCTGCCGGGCTGGAACGTGCTCTGGCTGCTCAGCATGGACCGCCGTGCGCGCGAGGCCAGCCTGGGCACCGGCGACCTGGCAGGCAGTTGGTCGATCCACTACCGCGACCGCAGCAGCGACCGTCCGGTGAGCCTGGCGCGCTTCCCCGCCCTGACCCTGCTGGGCCAGCCCGGCGATGCGCGCAATCCACGCACCGGCAAGAGCGAAGCCTTCCCGCCCTGCCAGGGCTGCAGCAATCCCAACATCGCCGATTCAGCCCACATGCCGGCCATGAACTACCTGCCCTACCTGCTCACGGGCGACTACTACCAGCTCGAGGAATTGCAGTTCTGGGCCACCTGGGCGGTGTTCAAGAGCAATCCCGCCTATCGCGGCTACGCCCAGGGGCTGGTGCATCGCAGCCAGGTGCGCGACCAGGCCTGGACCCTGCGCAGCCTGGGCCAGGCGGCCTACATCACGCCCGACGACGATGCGCTCAAGAAGGAGCTGCAAGACATCGTCAAGAACAACCTGGACTGGTACACCGCGCAATACGTCAACAACAGCCAGGCCAATCGCCTGGGCATCATCGTCGATAACGCCATCGTCTACCAAGGCAACACCGGGATTGCGCCTTGGATGGATGATTTCTTCACATCCTCAATCGGTTACCTGAATGATCTTGGATACCAGGAAGCCCTGCCGCTGCTGCGCTACAAGGCGGCCTTCCCAGTGGCGCGGATGACGCACCCGGGCTACTGCTGGATCTTCGGCGCGGCCTACAGCATCCCGGTGCGGCCCGACCAGAACGCGCCGCTCTACACCGACCTGGGTCAGGCCTACCAGGCCATGCTGGCGGCCAACTACCGCGACAACGCACCGGCGCTGGCGCAGACGGCCTGCGCCAGCGACGCCATGGCGCAGCTGCTGAAATTACGGGGAGGAGAAATGACGGGCTATTCCAGCCAGCCGGCCGGATTTCCCTCCAACCTGCAGCCGGCCCTGGCCTACAGCGTCGACAGCGACGCGCCTGGAGCCAGACAGGCCTGGGAGAGGTTCATGCGGCGCTCGGTGAAGCCGGACTATGGCCTGGGACCGCAGTTTTCGGTGATGCCGCGCACCGCTGGCAAGAGCAACTGAGCAGCCAGCGGGCGGGCCAAGGAAGAAGCACAGCGGGACCAGGTCAGGCGATGCGACCTGATCCGCGCCGATCAGAAGATGCTTTCGGGGATGACCAGGATGTCGCCCGGGCGCATGGCCAGGTTGGCGGAGATGTCGCCATCCTTCATCAGATCGTCCAGGCGCACGGCGATCTTGGTCTGCTTGCCGTCGACCAGGCGGATCACGCTGGCGCGGTTGCCAGCGGCGAACTCGGTGGTGCCGCCCACGGCAATGACCACGTCCAGCAGCGACATTTCCTTGCGATAGGGCAGCGCCTGTGGCTTGGCGGCCTGGCCGATGACGCGGATCTGGTCGCTGTAGATGCCCGAGAAGCCAGTCACCACCACGGTGACCACCGGATCGGTGATATAGGCCGACAAGGCCTTGGCGATCTCGGCGCCGACTTCCTTGGGAGTCTTGCCGCTGGCCTCGATGTCATTGGCCAGGGGCGTGGAGAACTTGCCATCCGGACGCACCGGCACCACCAGCGAGACCTCGGGATTGCGCCAGACGATGACGTTGAGGTTGTCGCCCGGTCCGATGCGGTACTCGCTGTTTACCGGCGCCGCCGGGACGCTGGCGGTATCGGCCACGGGACGGCTGGCACAGCCTGCCAGCAACAGGGTGGAGGCGAGGATGTAGCTTGCATAGCGCACGAGTTGAGGCCGCATGGACTTTCCTTTTTGTTGTCGTCAATGAAGTGAGATTTCCCCCGAACCAAACGCGCAATACGCGGTCGCGCCGGCTGATTGAGTGGCAGGATAAGCAAGTGTTTATATTTCGTCAACAAGGATGAGAAAAATGTCGCGCGCAGACGATAGCCGACCTTGTTGAAAGTTGCCGCAAGATAACAGGAAGTTAGGAACAAACGACGGATGCAGCCGCATCGTGATGCGCAGCAGCGGAAAAGGCGGGGGAAAGGCGGAGGGACAAAGAAAAAAGGGCCCATCTTGCGATGGACCCTTTATATCTGGTGCGGCTGGCAGGAATCGAACCCACGACCCCTTGGTTCGTAGCCAAGTACTCTATCCAGCTGAGCTACAGCCGCGAAAGAATGAAATTATAAGGGATTTTTTGTTCATTGCAAACGTTTTTTATAAAAAAATGAGAATTCACTTCCTGCCGAGCAAGGTCTCTGCATCGCCAGGAAAAACGAAACGACGCACCCAGCCCATGCGCATGAGCCCGTGGGCCAGGCCCATGCTGATGATCATCGTGGCCAGCATGGACAGCACGAACTTGCCGCCCTGCCCCACCTGCGGCAAGCCCTTCTCGCAGAGCCGGTACACCACCAGGGCGACAAAGGGATGGATCAGGTAGACCGGCAAGGTATGCTGTCCGCCCCAGGCCAGCAGCGCAGGCAGGCGCAGGCGCGCCGCCTGGAACAGCATGAGCGCCCCGCAGACCGACTCGAGGTCGTTGAGCAACAGCGCCGGCAGGCTGCGATAGTCGCTCACCAGCGCAAACCCCAGCTCCTGGCTCAGCCCCGCCGCCATCTGCGCAGCCTTCACCGCCACGAACACCAGCCCGGTCAGCAAGACCCCCGCCAGCGGGCCCAGCCGCGCGCTGCAATGGGTGTTGAGCCACACCAGCAGATAACACAAGGGCAAGGCATAGACCGCCGGCAGCAGGCCCAGCGGCAGATAGTCGCGGATGAGCGGTGCGATCGGACCGATGACCAGGTGCGCCGCCAACAGCACCAGCAGGCAGATGCGGCGCAGCGCCGGGCCGCGCGCATCGATGAAGGCGCGCAGCAGCAGCAGGGAGAGCAAGGACGGCAGGAACCACAGCAAGGCCATCTGGGTGGCGTTCTTGAGGGCGTCGTTGTTGCCGCTGTAGAGCGCCAGCAGCAAGCGCCCTGCTGCCGCCATCGACACCCCGGCCTGCGTGACCATGGTCAGCGCAGCCATGGCGCAGACGATCAGCAGGAAGGGATAGTAGTAGCGGCAGACGATCTTGCCGACATAGTCCCAGTCCAGCGCCGGCGCAGGCCGCAGCAGCGGCAGCGCCAGGAAGCCCAGGACATGGAAGGCGAACCCGGTCAGGAACAGGGGGAACAGCTGGTGGGCATATTCATTGTGGTCGAACATGACCAGCAGGATCAGCACGGCCTTGATGACGTTCTGGTTCATGCGAGCGCTCCGGGCTTGCCCTGGCCAGGCAGATAGGCCGGCAGGATGCGTTTTTCCAGGACCACGATCAGCGCGCACAGCGTGTAGGTCATGTCGAAATAGGCAAAGCTGAGCGCGGCCGCGCCCACGCAGTAGGCGAACAGCGAGAGCTGCAGCGCCGTGGCCAGGCTGGCGATCCATTCCGGCGCGCCCACCTCGGTGGCGGTGCGGGCCACGCGGGCCGCCTTGCGGAAGGCGGTGACCAGGATGCACAGGAACAGCAGCAGCCCCGGGAAGCCATGCTCGCCCAGCACCTGGAAATAGATGCTGTGGGCCGCGTGCGCGCCGCGCGTGTCGGGGACCGCATCGCCGGTCGGGAAGAAGGACAGCATATGGAAATCCAGCGACAGCAGTGTCCACACCGGCCAATATTCCAGCGACTTGAAACCGCCACCCAGCAGCGGATGCTGCAAGGCCAGGATGGTGGAAAGCTTCCAGGCCACGACCCGGCCCATGAACGAACTGTCACCACCGACCCGTTCGATGGTGTCCATGCGATGGAACCACTCGGAGGGAATCAGCCCCACCACCAGGCTGCCGGCGATGAGCACCGAGACCAGCAGCAGGATCTTGCGCCGGCTCTTGAGGAAGAGATAGCCGCCCACCACGGTCAGGGCGATGAAGCCGCCGCGCGACTGCGTGCCGATGATGGACACCACCAGCAGCAGCAGGCTGCCCAGCAGCCCCAGGCGCAGCAGCCGCGAGCGCTTGCCGTATTCGGCCAGCAGGTAGAAGGTCAGCGGCAGCATCATGGCGAAGGCGATGGAGAGCTCGTTGCGGTCGCCCAGGGTGTGGGTGGCGAAGCCTTCGATCTTGTGGCCGCCGCCGCTGGCGATGAACTTGAGGCCTTCCAGGCCGGCGTAGAAGCCCACCGACAGCACCAGGCACCAGAGCACGAATTCGATGTGCTCCTTCTTCGTCAGCACCAGGGTGATGAGCACGAACAGCACCACCGTCTTGAGGAAATCGTTCCAGAAGCCCCACACCCGATCCGGCATGGCCAGGGCAAACACCGAGGTCACCGTGGTCCAGGCGAAGAACAGCAGCACGAAGGCGCCGGTATTGCCGACCTCGAAACGGTTCTTGTTGCGCGAACAGAGGTAGGAAAGGATGGCCGAGGCCGAGATGAGCAGGTTGTAGCGGATCCCCGCAGCCATGCCGTAGACCCAGGCATTGGGATAGAACATGGCCGTCCAGATCCAGAGGCCCAGGCCGATGAAGGGGCGTTTCAGGGTGGCGTAGAGCAGGAAAGGCAGTACGCAGAGCAGGATGATGTCGCGCATGGCGGGTCTTGGGCTCCGGTTGCGGCTACTGCTCGCCCGGATCGCGCCGGTCGTTCTTGAGCGCCCACCGGCACAGGTAGACGACCGCCAACAGGTCCATTGCCCACAGGATACTTTCCACGCCTTGCCCCTCCCCAAGCGCTCGTGCTCGTTCATCCGGCCCGCCGCTCGCCTGAACAGGCAAACTCCCCCGGACCGCCCCCACTGCGAGCGAAATTATACTTTAGACAACACTTGTCGCCTATCCTGTCGTGCTTGTTGTTGTGCTTGTTGTGTGTTTCCTGTTGTGCTTGCTGCAGCCCCAAGCACCCTCGCCCGCTCACTTGGCAGGTACAGGCGGATGACCTGCAGACGGGGGGCCGCTATGATGAAGCTTTATTCGCTTCCCGCTGCATTCATGTCACATCCTCTTCCTCCTCCTGCCACTGCCATCCATATCCGCGAACAGGAACGCGAACGGATCGCCCGCGACCTGCACGACGATCTGGGCGGCGTTCTGGCGGGCGTCGGCATGGCGCTGGGCCGCTTGCAGGAGCAACTGGCTGCGCAAGGCCTGGCCGCCCCGCTGGCCGAGGCCGACGAGGCCAGGCAGTTGCTGCAGCAAGCCATGGCCAGCATGCACAGCATCATCGATGAGCTGCACCCGCCGATCGTGGAGTTCGGGCTGGTCGATGCCTTGCAGTGGCAGTGCCGGCAGATCCAGCGCGAATACCGCCTGCACTGCCAGCTGGACTGCCCGCCCACGCTGGAGCAGGAAGATCGCTTCCTGATCCTGGGCCTGCTGCGCATCCTGCGCGAAGCGGCCAGCAATGCCGCGCGCCATGGCCGCGCCAGCGCGTTGCGGGTGGACCTGCGGATGCGCCAAGCCAGGCTGGAAATGCAGATCGCCGATGATGGCTGCGGCATCGCACCGCTCCACGCCAAGGAAGTCGCCCCGCGCCACGGACATGGCTTGCGCAACATGCGGGAACGGGCGCAGGCGCTGGGCGGAGAGCTCTTCATCGAGGCCGGCCAGGACGGCGGGGTCGTGATCAGAACGCTCATCCCTGTTGCGCGCTGAGTGAACGCTATAGAATACGGCCTGCTTCTGCCTGTGGGCAGCCACGACCAAACGCTTTGAATAATCCGCCCCCTCCGCACCGCATGCACCGCCCATGAGCAAGAAAGTCACCGCCGCCATCAAGGTCCTGATCGCCGACGACCATGCCATCGTCCGCGAAGGCCTGCGCCAGATCTGCGCGGGCAGCAAGGACATCATGGTCGCAGGCAACGCCGCCAACGGCCTGGAAGCCATCAAGCTGGCGCGTGAAGGCAATGGCGACGTGCTGCTGCTGGACATCGTCCTGCCGGACCGCAATGGCATCGACATCCTCAAGCAGATCCGCAAGGAACAGCCAGAGCTGCCGGTGCTGATCCTGTCCATCCATCGCGAGGACCAGTACGCCATCCGCGCCCTCAAGGCCGGAGCGGCGGGCTTCCTCAACAAGCAGGCGGCCCCGGCCGAACTGCTGGCGGCGATCCGCCAGGCGGCCTCGGGGCGCAAGTACGTGAGCCCCTCGCTGGCCCAGGAGCTGGCCAACCAGATCGGCTTCGACCACGAGACGCCGCTGCATGAGACCCTCTCTGATCGCGAATACCAGACCATGGTCATGATCGCCTCCGGCAAGACGGTCAGCGACATCGCCGCCGAGCTGACGCTGTCGGTCAAGACCATCAGCATGTACCGCTCGCGGGTGCTGTCGAAGATGAAGATGCGCCACAACGCCGAGCTGACCCATTACGCGCTCAAGAACGCCCTGGTGGAATAAACGTAAAAGAAGGAAAAAGTCACCAATCCACACCGCCGCCCAGGCCGCCTGATGCGGGACGATGCGGGCCGATGCGGGCATTTTCTCCCGCTATTAAAGGGATGCAGCCGAGGCCGGCTGACGTAGAATGCATCGTCGCTTTCCTCCGTTTGCAGCACGCCGGGAGAGCAGTAGGCAGCCGGCGGGCTCAAGCCTGGCCGCTACGCTGCCGATACTGATAGCACCATCCCTGTGGCACCAAGACAACTACACCAACAACACTGAACACTGTCAGTCGGCATGTCCAAGAAACCGTCCACGCTCACGCCCGTCGAGATTGCCCGTGAAGCCTTCCAGCGACTCGGGGCGCGGCGCATCGCGCCTACCCCGGATGCCTATCGCATCGCCTATGAAGAAATCCAGGGGGACGGACCCGGCGCCAGCGCCGAGAGCGTACTGGCGGCTTTCGCCACCAAGCTCTCGCGCCAGCCCGGCGAGAACGGCCTGCTGGGTACGCGCCTGGTGCGCGCCAGGGAGAACAATGACTGGGCCGAATTCGAACGCCAGCTGATCGAGTTCGCGGAAGAAAACTGGCAGAACCGCCCTCTTGGGCCCCAGGTGCAGCATGGCGAGCTGGTGCCCATCGACCTGGAACGGGAGTTCATCCGCGACAGCAAGAAGGAAAAGATGCTGCGCGAAATGCTGGCGAGGGTGCTGGTGTTCAACCTGCCGTCGCTGCTCTCGACCGCACCGGAACTGGCCAACGAATCGCGCAACAGCGGCCAGGAGCTCAAGACCGCCTTCTCGGAACAGGCGATGAACGAGATCATCGCCCGGCTCAAGCAGTTGAGCTTCCAGATCGAACTCAAGACCGACGACATGGCCCAGCAGCAGGACTTGCTGATGCGCCTGTTCCAGTTGCTGCTGGAAAACATCAATGGCCTGCTTGAGCAGGGTTCCTGGCTGTCCAGCCAGATCGAAACGGTGCAAAGCCTCATCGCCGGCCCGCTGAGCACGACCTCGCTGGCCGACGCCACCAAGAACCTCAAGGAAGTGATCTACAAGCAGGGCTTGCTGAAGAACACCCTGTCCGAGGAAAAAGTGGTGGTCAAGAACATGATGCTGACCTTCGTGGACCGGCTCTCGGCGATGGTCTCCACCACCGACAACTACCAGCGCACCATCCGCGGGTTCTCGCAGCAGATCAGCCAGGCGGGCAACATCGCCGACCTCAACAGCGTGTTGAGCGAGATCATGACCGAGACCCAGAAGGCGCAGGAAGAAGCCACCCGCTCGCGCGACGCCATGGAAGATGCGCGCCAGGAAGTGGAAAAAGCCGAGGAACGCATCCAGACCCTGGAGCAGCAGCTGCTGCAGATGGGCGAACTGGTGCGCGAAGACCAGCTCACCGGCAGCCTGAACCGGCGCGGCATGGATGAGTCGCTGGACCGCGAGATCACCAACGCCCTGCGTCGCGACACGCCCCTGTGCGTGGCGCTGCTGGACCTGGACGACTTCAAGCGCATCAACGACACCCATGGCCATGCTACCGGCGATGAAGTGCTGGTGCACATGGTGCAGGTCATTCGCGAGACGCTGCGCAAGCTGGATGTGATCGCCCGTTTCGGCGGCGAGGAATTCCTGGTGCTGATGCCCGAGACGGCGCCGCAGGATGCGGTGCAGATCATCACTCGCGTGCAGCGCGAACTGACCAAGCGCATCTTCATGCATGAGAGCCAGCGCCTGCTGATCACCTTCAGCGCCGGCGTGGCCGTGTATCACCCGGGAGAAAGCCAGGCCGACCTGTTGAAGCGCGCCGACGTGGCGCTGTACAAGGCCAAGAACGCCGGCAAGAACCGCATCGTCTTCGCCGACCCGCCCGCACCGGAGCAGGTAGGCAACTAAGCCGGCCTGCCCGCCTGGGCAGCGGCGCGGCGCCAGCTGCGCCAGCCGGCCGCGGCCATCAGCACGAAGAGCGCGTAGAGCATGGCGGTCAGGCTCAGGTGCTTGTAGACATACAGGCCCACGTAGAGCACGTCCACCGCGATCCAGACCAGCCAGTTCTCGATCTTCTTGCGCGAGAGCAGGAACTGCCCCACCAGGCTGCCCGCCGTGAGGAAGCCGTCCATATGCGGCACATCGGTGTCGGTGTAGCGTTGCAGGAACCACGACAGCACCCACCACCCCGCCAGCCAGGCCGCCAGCATCAGCCCCCAGCCACCGCGCTGCAAGCGCGAGACCGCCAGCGGCTGGTGCGCCACGCCACCGCGCAGCCATTGATACCAGCCCCAGACCGACACCGCCACGAAGACGAATTGCAGCCCGGCGTCGCCATAGAGGCGGGCATCGGCGAAGACGGCCGCATAGAGCACGGACGAGAGGATGGAAAACAGCCAGGCCCAGTGGTTCTGGCGGATATTGAGCCAGACCGTGATCACGGCCAGAGCGAAGGAGACCAGCTCCAGCGGCGTGGTGCTCAGGCCCAGCAAGCTCAGGGGTGTATCAGGACTCATGCAAGCGCGTGTGGAGGCGTCGAGGACCGGCGCACTCAGCGCGCAGCCGTACGGGCGGGCGAGCCCGGCGCACTGGCAGGGACCGATACGCTATTGGGTTGCCCGGAACCGGGCATGTAGGGATTGGGATTGACGGCGCCGGCAGGCTTGCCGGAACTGCCATCGAGCAGCTGGACGAAGATCTCGTTCTGCTTGATCATGCCCAGCTCGAAACGCGCGCGCTCTTCCACGGCCCCCTTGGACTGCTTGAGGTCATCCACTTCAGAGGCCAGCTTGGCGTTGCGTTCCTTGAGTTCGTCGTTCTTCTTGTGCGCCAGTTGCACCTGGCGATCGAGCTCCCAGACCTTGAACCAGCCGCCCTTGCCCAGCCAGAGCGGATACTGGATCAGCACCAGCAGGAAAGACAGGCAGAGGATGATCAGGCGCATAGCCGGGAGCTTTCGATGCGGCGCCTGCCTTCAGGGGCGGGCGCCGCAAGCTTCTTACTTCAGGTTGTAGAACGCAGCGCGGCCGGGATAGCTGGCGATGTCGCCCAGATCTTCCTCGATACGCAGCAGCTGGTTGTACTTGGCCATGCGGTCCGAACGCGACATCGAGCCGGTCTTGATCTGCAGGGCGTTCATGCCAACGGCGATATCGGCGATGGTCGAGTCTTCGGTCTCGCCCGAACGGTGCGAGATCACGGCGGTGTAGCCGGCGCGCTTGGCCATTTCGATGGCGGCGAAGGTCTCGGTCAGGGTGCCGATCTGGTTGATCTTGATCAGGATCGAGTTGGCGATGCCCTTGTCGATGCCTTCCTTCAGGATCTTGGTGTTGGTGACGAACAGGTCGTCGCCCACCAGCTGGACCTTCTTGCCCAGGGTTTCGGTCAACAGCTTCCAGCCAGCCCAGTCGTTCTCGGCCATGCCGTCTTCGATGCTGATGATGGGGTACTTGTCGCACCAGGAAGCCAGCAAACCGGTCTTCTGGGCCGGGGTCAGCACCATGTTTTCACCGGCCAGGTGGTAGTTGCCGTCCTTGTAGTACTCGGACGCGGCGCAGTCCAGGCCCAGGGCGATCTGGGTGCCCGGTTCGTAGCCAGCCTTCTCGATGGCTTCGATGATCAGCTTGATGGCTTCTTCGTGGCTGGAGACGTTGGGGGCGAAGCCGCCTTCGTCGCCGACCGAGGTGGCCAGGCCGCGATCATGCAGGATCTTCTTCAGGGTGTGGAACACCTCGGCGCCATAGCGCAGGGCTTCACGGAAGCTCGGTGCGCCCACCGGGATGATCATGAATTCCTGGATGTCCAGGTTGTTGTCGGCGTGCGCGCCGCCGTTGATGACGTTCATCATCGGCACCGGCATCTGCATGGAACCGCTGCCGCCGAAATAGCGATACAGGGGCAGGCCCGATTCTTCGGCAGCGGCCTTGGCCACGGCCATCGAGACGGCCAGCATGGCGTTGGCGCCCAGGCGGCTCTTGTTCTCGGTGCCGTCCAGGTCGATCAGGGTGCGGTCCAGGAAGGCTTGCTCATTGGCGTCCAGGCCCATGATGGCTTCCGAGATCTCGGTATTGATGTTTTCGCAGGCTTGCAGCACGCCCTTGCCGAAATAGCGGCTCTTGTCGCCGTCACGCAGTTCGATCGCTTCGCGCGAACCGGTGGATGCGCCCGAAGGCACGGCAGCGCGGCCCAGCACGCCGGATTCCAGCAGCACGTCGCATTCCACGGTGGGATTGCCACGGGAGTCGATCACTTCGCGGCCGATAATATCAACGATTGCACTCATTCCACATCTCCATCGAGGTTTTAAAAATTGTTGGCGGGTGCAGGCCCGGTGAACGGGACAGCGGCGAGTTCTTCACTTCAAGCCTCACCGCGTGCGCCGATGATGAAACGGCCGCCGGGCGGCAGCCGTTTCATGCTCAGGTCAGGAAAAATGGTTTTCCAGGAAGCCCGCCTTCTTCACGATGCGATCCAGGTCGATCATCGTGCCCAGCAAATCCTTCATGCGCGCCAGCGGCACGGCATTGGGACCGTCCGACTTGGCTTCGGCAGGGTTCGGGTGGGTTTCCATGAACACGCCCGAAATGCCCACGGCAATGGCCGCACGCGCCAGCACCGGCACGAATTCGCGCTGACCGCCCGAGGACGTGCCCTGCCCGCCCGGCAGCTGCACCGAGTGGGTGGCGTCGAAGACCACCGGAGCACCGGTCTCGCGCATGATGGCCAGGCTGCGCATGTCCGACACCAGGTTGTTGTAGCCGAACGAGACGCCGCGTTCGCAGGCCATGAACTGGTCGGTCGGCAGGCCCGCTTCCTTGGCGGCGGCACGGGCCTTGTCGATGACGTTGACCATGTCGTGCGGCGCCAGGAACTGGCCCTTCTTGATGTTGACCGGCTTGCCCGACTGCGCACAGGCGCGGATGAAGTCGGTCTGACGGCACAGGAAGGCCGGGGTCTGCAACACGTCCACCACGGCCGCCACGGGCTTGATCTCGTCGATCTCGTGGATGTCGGTGAGGACCGGCACGCCGATTTCCTTCTTCACCTTGGCCAGGATCTCCAGACCCTTTTCCATGCCCAGGCCGCGGAAGGAGCTGCCCGAGGAGCGGTTGGCCTTGTCGAAGGAGGACTTGTAGATGAACGGGATGCCCAGTTCAGCCGTGATCTCCTTCAGGGTGCCGGCGGTGTCCAGCGCCATCTGCTCGGACTCGATCACACAGGTGCCGGCGATGAGGAAGAACGGGTGGTCCAGACCGACATCAAATCCGCACAGTTTCATGCTTTGCCCTTTGCAGCGGCATCCTGCTGCGCCTGGGCGTGATGCGCCAGGGCTGCACGGATGTAGGAAATGAACAGCGGGTGGCCGTCACGCGGCGTGGACTTGAACTCGGGGTGGTACTGCACGCCGATATAGAACGGGTGAGCGTTCTCGCCGGTGCGCGGCAGTTCCATGATCTCGCACAGGTCTTCGGTCGGGGTGCGGGCCGAGACCACCATGCCAGCCTCTTCCACGCGGCTCAGGTAGAAGTTGTTGGCTTCATAACGATGACGGTGACGTTCGGTGACGCTGTCGCCGTAGATCTCGGCGGCGAGGGTGCCCGGCTTGACCGCGCAGGTCTGCGCGCCCAGGCGCATGGTGCCGCCCAGGTCCGAGTTGGCGTCGCGGCGCTCGACCTTGCCGTCATGGTTTTGCCATTCGTCGATCAGGGCCACCACCGGTTGCTCGGTGTCGGGATCGAACTCGGTCGAATTGGCCTTGGACAGGCCGGCCTTGTTGCGCGCATATTCCAGCAGCGCCACTTGCATGCCCAGGCAGATGCCCAGGTAGGGAACCTTGTTCTCACGGGCATAGCGGGCGGCGGCAATCTTGCCTTCCACGCCGCGCTTGCCGAAGCCGCCAGGCACCAGGATGGCGTCGTACTTGTCCAGGCTGTCGGTGCCGTTGGCTTCGATCTCTTCCGAATCCAGGTACTCGATATTGACGCGGCTGCCGGTATGGATACCGGCGTGGCGCAGCGCTTCGGTCAGCGACTTGTAGGACTCGGTCAGGTCGACATACTTGCCGACCATGCCGATGGTGACTTCGTGCGAGGGATTGTTCTGCGCATCGATCAGCTTATCCCAAATGGACAGGTCGGCCGGCTTGGGCGAGAGGCCCAGCTTTTCGCAGATGATGGTGTCCAGGCCCTGGTCGTGCAGCATCTGCGGGATCTTGTAGATGCTGTCGGCGTCCCACACCGAGATGACGGCGTCAGCCGCGACGTTGGAGAACAGCGAGATCTTGTCGCGTTCGTCGTCGGGGATGCGGCGGTCGGCGCGGCACAGCAGCGCGTCGGGCAAGATGCCGATCTCGCGCAGCTTTTGCACGCTGTGCTGGGTGGGCTTGGTCTTGAGTTCGCCGGCCGAGGCCAGGAAGGGAACCAGGGTCAGGTGCACGAAGGCGGTGGCGTTGCGGCCCGAACGCAGGCTCAGCTGACGCGCCGCTTCCAGGAAGGGCAGCGACTCGATGTCGCCGACGGTGCCGCCGATTTCCACCAGCGCGACCTCGAAGCCTTCGGCGCCGCGATGGATGAATTCCTGGATCTCGTTGGTGATGTGCGGGATCACCTGGACGGTCTTGCCCAGGTATTCGCCACGGCGTTCCTTGCGGATCACCGATTCATACACCTGGCCGGTGGTGAAGTTGTTCACCTTCTTCATCTTGGCCGAGATGAAGCGCTCGTAGTGACCCAGGTCGAGGTCGGTCTCGGCGCCGTCGTCGGTGACGAACACTTCACCGTGCTGCAACGGGCTCATCGTGCCGGGGTCGACGTTGATGTAGGGGTCGAGCTTGAGGAGGGTGACTTTGAGGCCGCGCGATTCGAGGATCGCAGCCAGGGACGCGGCGGCAATCCCTTTACCGAGGGAAGACACGACGCCGCCAGTGACAAATACAAACTTGGTCATTACAGATGAGTGCCGGACGGCACATGCGGGAAATTCAAATTATACCCCAAAATGCGCTCGTTTTTTAAGCCACCCTGCGATAAGTGTCTCGGCCTGGTGAAACTTGCAGCAGGAAAACATGCACGCAGGGGCCGAAGGACTTGACCAGGCATCAACGGATTGGTTCTGCGTCGCCCTGCCCTGGCGCTGGCTTTTTATCGTCCCAGCAGCTCGCCTATCATGGCGTGCGTGGCTTCGGCGGCCGCCACCGGCGCTTCCATGGGGAACAGGTGACCGCCGGGGATCTGGCGGAAATGCCGGCCGACCAGCCGCCGGGTCGCCTCCAGCCCGGCCATCCGGCACTCGACCGAATCGATGCCGCCGACAAAGCCGATGGGCAAGGGATAGGGCTGGCGCACCAGTGGCCCCAGGTGATGCGGGATGGTGCGGTAGACGGCGGTCTCGGTCTCGCGGGAAAAGCGCAGGCGCACGCCGCCGCCAGCCTGCGGCACCAGTCCGTGCTGCACGTAGTCGCGCAGCACCTGCTGCGGCCAGGCGGCAAAGACGGACTTGGCGGCGTAGTGCTGGTAGGCCGCCTCCATGTCGGGCCAGTGATCGCGCCGGCGCGCCGAGGCATTGGCCGGCGAATAGCGGCTGTCATACCGGAACACCTTGGTCAACCGCAGCACCTGGGCGCGCCAGCCAGCCACGATGGGAGAATCCAGCAACACCACGCAGCGCACCAGCGCCGGGCGCTTGCGGGCCGCCATCAGGGACAGGATACCGCCCATGGAATGGCCGACCAGGATGACCGGCTCGTGATAGCTGCGCTCCAGCTCTTCGCGCAGTTCCCGCGCCAGGGTGCGCCAGCCGTCATCGACCGGAAAGCGCGGATCGTGGGCGTGGATGGGCAAGGCGCGCACATCATAGTGGGCGCGCAATTGTTCGAAGAACATGCCATAGGTGCCAGCCGGGTAGCTGTTGGCATGGGCGAAATGAAGAATCGGGAGAGACATGGCGAAGCGGGCCGCGAAGCAACATTGCAATGGCGGCAGCATAGCAAAACGGCCGGCGCCGCGAGCGTGCTATTTTCCCGCATCGCGAAATGCGCGGCCGCCCTGCTGCCTCAGTGTCCCTGCCAGTAGCGGCGGCGCTGCTGGCGATATTGCTCAACCTGCAATTGGTCGCCCAGGACCATGGTCACCGCGCCACTTTCATCGGTACGCAGGCGGCGGATGCCCAGGCGCTGGTAACGCGCATCGACGTCCGGATGGGGATGGCGGAAGCGATTGCGGTAGCCGACCTGGAAGATCGCCAGCTCCGGCCGCACCGCCCGCAGGAAGGGCTCGGTGGACGAGGTGGCGCTGCCATGATGCGGCGCCAGCAAGACCGTGGCGGGCAAGCGCTCGCCCATGGGGCCGTTGACCAGCTCATCTTCCTGCACCGCCTCGATATCTCCCGCCAGCAGTACGGACTGGCGGCCGATCTGCACCTTCAGCACGCAACTGCGCGCATTGGGCCGCCACTTGTCGCTGTCGTAGCTGGCTGCCGTGGGATGCAGCATGGAAAAGCCGATGCCGTCCCAGTTCCAGGTCTGGCCAGCCTGGCAGCGCGTATGCAGGGGCGCAGCGCGCAGGATAGGACTGTCCTCGGCCAGCGAAGAATAGACGCTGTCGACCGGCAGGCTGCCGAACAGCGACAGTGCGCCGCCCGAATGATCGTTGTCGTTATGCGAAATGACCACGCGGTCCAGGTGATCGATGCCGCGTGCGCGCAGGTAAGGCAGGATCACCCGCGTGGCGCCATCCGACTCCGGCGTGTAGTACGGCCCGGTGTCATACAGGAGCCGATGGGTGGGCGTTTCCACCAGCACTGCCATGCCCTGCCCGACGTCGAAGGCAGTCACCCGCATGCTGCCCTCGGCTGGCGCCATCGGCGCATTGAGCAGCAGCGGCAGCCAGCCGAACCAGCCCAGCCAGCGCACCGGCCAGCCGCGCGGGGCGAGCAGCAGCATGGTGCCGCCCATGGCCAGGGCGAACATCCACCAGCTCGGCACCGGCGTCTGCCAGACCGCCCAGGGCATGGCGCTGAGTCCTTGCAGGAAACCGGCCAGCCAGGCCAGCAGCGCATGCGGAAGCTGCAACACGAACTGCGCCAGCACCGTGGGCAAGACGCTGCCCAGCAGCGCCAGCGGCGTGATCACCAGCGACACCAGCGGAATGGCCACGGCATTGGCGATGGGGCCGATCAGCGAATACTGGCCGAACAGCAGCACGGTCAAGGGCACCAGGCCCAGCGTCACCAGGTATTGGGCGTGGCTGGCTTCCTTCAGGCGCTGCACCAGCGCCGGCCACCAATGCTTGCGCGAGGCCGCCGCCGCCATCGCGCGCGGGGGCTGCATGCGCCCTACCGAGCCATACAGCAGCAGGCCGACGGCGCCAAAGGAGAGCCAGAAGCCGGGCCACAACAGCGCCCACGGGTCCAACAGCAAGACCAGCCCCAGCGCCAGGCTCATCACCAGCGAGACGCGCACGATACGCCCACGCCAGAAGGCGATGCCTACCACGATGAGCATGTACAGCGTGCGCTGGGCCGGCACGCCGAAGCCCGACAGCAGCACATACAGCAAGGCCGCCGCCATGCCCGCCAGCACCGCCACCTTCTGGGCCGGCAGGCGCAGCGGCAGTTGCGCGCCGGTGAAGAAGGAGCGCCGCCAGAGCCAGCTCGCCAGTCCGCCGAACAGGGCCGCCAGCATGGTGATGTGCAGGCCGGAAATGGCCATGAGGTGGCCGATGCCGGTGCGGTTGAAGATACTCCAGTCGGCCTGGCTGATGCCGCGCTGGTCGCCGATGACAAGGGCGGCGATGACGCCGGCATAGGGCGCGCCCGGCAGCGCGGCGTAGATGCCGTCGCGCAGCCAGCCGCGTGCATAGTCGATGGCGTGGGAAGGCGTCCAGACGAAGGCCTCCAGACGCCGGTTGATGGCCGTGGCCGGCGCACCTGGCGCGGCCGGCGCACCGACCACGTAGCCGGTGGCGCGCACATCGTCCTGCAACAGCCAGAGTTCATAGTCGAAGCCACCGGGATTGGCATTGCCATGCGGGCGCTTGAGCCTCACCTTGAGCCGCCAGCGCTCGCCCGGACGCATGTCCGGCAAGGCCAGCCGCGCCGGAGCAGCCTGCTCGCCATCCTCGGCAGGAGACTGATAGCGCTGGTTGCCATACCAGGACAAGGCCAGACGCGGCGGCACCGGCGGCTTCACGCCACCTTGCAGCACCACCTGCTCCACATCGAAACGCCAGCGCAAGCCCTGGGCGCTATGGTCCGGCAGGTCGGCCACAGTGCCGATGACGGTGATGTCATGCCCTTCCCAGGCCGCCGGCAACTCCTGGTCCAGATAATAGGCGGCAAAACCGGCGGCCCACAAAAAGCCCAGCCAGGCGCCGCAGGTCAGCAGCAGCGGCACGCGCAGGAAGGGTTGCCAGAATTTCCAGGCGGTGAAGCCCAGCAAGGCCGCCAGCACCAGGCCAACGCCGTACCATTCCAGCCCGGGCAATTGCGCCTGCATCTGCAGCAAGCCAATGCCGATGGCAAAACCGATGATCAGCGACCGCATCAGAAGCTCAACCCCGAACTGGCCAGCCGCGGCAGCGCGGCGCGGGCATTGGCCGTGGTAGCGGCGGCGACCTCCTGCTGTGGCAGGCCGCGCAACTCGGCCAGCACCTGGCCTATGCGGGGGATCTGGTCGGGCGTATTGATCTCCGGATGCCGCCAGGCCGGGGCAATGTCGGGCGCATCGGTTTCCAGCACGATGGAGGACAAGGGCAGCTCGGCCGCCAGCCGCCTGATCTGCAGCGCGCGCGGGAAGGTCATGGCGCCGCCAAAGCCCAGGTGCAGGCCCAGCTCGACGAAGGTGCGGGCCTGCTGGTCGCTGCCGTTGAAGGCGTGGGCAATGCCGCCGGGTACGCGGATGCGGCGCAGGTGCTTGAGGATGATGTCTTGCGAGCGGCGCACATGCAGCAGCACCGGCAGCGCGAAGTCGCGCGCCAGCTTGAGCTGTTCGGCAAAGAAGAATTCCTGCTTCTCGCGCAAGGGCGGCTCCTTGAGCGCGGGCACGAAGAAGTCCAGGCCGATCTCGCCGATGCCCACGAAGAGCGGATCATCGAGCGCCGCCGCAATGGCCTCGCGTAGCAAGGCCAGGTCGGACTCCTGCGAGCTCGGGACATAGAGCGGATGGATGCCCAGCGCGTAGACGGCATTGCCGACCTCGCGCGCCAGCTGGCCGACCCGTGCGAAGTTGGCCCGGGCGATGGCCGGGATGACGATCACGCGCACGCCCGCCTGCGCCGCCTCATCGGCGAGGATGGCGGAGCGCTCGCCGAATTCCCCGGCGTCGAGATGACAGTGCGTATCGACCCACATGTGCTGGCTGCTCAGACGAAAATCGGAAGACCAGCGCCTGGCGGTGCTGGTTCCGGATGACCACGCGCGCACCGGGGACCCTGTTCTGGCCTGGCCTGCATCCCCCGAAGCGCATTATTTTTTTGACAGCATAGCCGGCCTGGCGATCTGGCCGGCATGCCAGCGCGCAGTTTACCGTCTAACCGCTCCTTGCAACACTTAACAGACGTAAAGAATTACATTCAGGCATGCCCGCAGCCCAGCAAAAAGGACGCATGATCGCGTCCTTTTTGCTCACTGCCAGGCAGTCCGCCCTGCTCAGGCCGCCTGCAACGACTTGCCCAGCTTGCGCAGGAACTGTTCGCAATGCTCCATCTGCGCCAGGGTCACGAACTCATTGGGCTTGTGGGCATTGCCGATGTCGCCGGGCCCGCAGACGATGGTAGGAATGCCGATCTGCTGGAACAGGCCGGCTTCGGTGCCATAGGCCACCTTGCGGGTCTGGCGATCTCCCGTCAGGGCGCGCACCAGTTCGGTGATGGCGGCCTGCTCGACCGCTTCCAGCGCCGGGCTGCCGGCGAAGTTGTCGATCTCCACACGGGCGTCGGGGAACTCGGTGCGCATCTTGGGCAGCAGCACCTCGGCGATGTACTTGTCGATCTGGGCCTGGATATCGGCCACGCTCATGCCCGGCAGGTTGCGGAATTCATAGGTGAATTCGCACAGCTCGGGGATGGTGTTGACCGCGATGCCGCCGCGGATCTGGTTGGTGGTCATGGTGCTGAAAGGCACGTCGAAGAACTGGTCATAAGGGCCATTGGCCTTGTAGCCGTCGGCGAAGTCGCGGATGGCGCAGATCAGGCGGGCAGCGTGCTCGATGGCGTTGCAGCCCTGCGGGGTCAGCGAAGAGTGCGCCGACTTGCCATGCACCTTGCAGGCGAACACGTTGATGCCCTTGTGCGCCACCACTACGTTCATGCTGGTGGGCTCCCCCACCACGCAACCATCGACCTTGATGCCGCGCTTGACGATTTCTTCCAGCATCACCGGCGCACCGATGCAGCCGATTTCTTCGTCAAAGGAAAACGCCAGGTGGATGGGCTTCACGCGCGGCATGGCCAGGTATTCCGGCACCAGGGCCAGGGCGGTGGCGATGAAGCCCTTCATGTCGCAGCTGCCACGGGCATAGAGTGCGCCGTCCTTTTCGGTCAGCTTGAAGGGATCGGTATCCCATTTCTGCCCGTCCACCGGCACCACGTCGGTGTGGCCGGAGAGCACGATGCCGCCTTCGGTGCTGCCCGCATGGGGACCGGCCGTGGCCGGCAGCGTGGCGAACAGGTTGGCCTTGGTCTTGTCCTTGTTGTGCGCCAGCCAGGAGGCGACGCCCTGCTGTTGCAGGCTGTCACGCACGGTGGTGATCAGCTCCAGGTTGGAATTGCGGCTGGTGGTATCAAAGGCGACCAGGGTTTCTAGCCATTGGCGGGTGTTCATGTTCAGCGACTCCATGGTTCAAAAACACACCGCCGTCTGGTGGAGACGGCGGTGTAAAGGTAGATCAGGTAGATCAGGTAGATCAGGTAGATCAGGTAGATCAGGATGCAAGCTTACCCGGATTACGTCAGGCCTGCTGCGCAGCTGCCTGCAAACCCTGCTCGGACAGGCGCAGGACGCGCCCGCAACGACCGGCCAGTTCAATGTCGTGGGTGACGATGACAAAGGCCGTGCCCAGGGTGCGCGAGAGTTCGATCATCAGTTCGAAGGTGCGATCGGCCGTGCTGCGGTCCAGGTTGCCGGTCGGTTCATCGGCCAGCACGCAGGCCGGGTGCGTGACCAGCGCTCGCGCCAGCGCCACGCGCTGGCGTTCGCCGCCGGAGAGCTCTCCCGGCACGTGGGTCACGCGCTGGGCCAGGCCGACCTTGCCCAGCATCTCGCGGGCCTGCTCCTGGGCATCGGCGCGCTTGACGCGGCGGATCATCAGCGGCATGGCCACGTTGTCCAGCGCCGAGAATTCCGGCAGCAGATGGTGGAACTGGTAGACGAAGCCCAGCGACTGGTTGCGCAGCGCGCCGCGCTCGCTCTCGCCCAGGCTGGCGAAATCCTTGCCCAGCAGGCTGACCGTGCCGCTGCTGGGCGTGTCCAGCCCGCCCAGCAGATGCAGCAGCGTGGACTTGCCGGAGCCGGAAGCACCGACGATGGCCACCTGCTCACCATGATAGACATCGATATCGACATTACCCAGCACCTTCACCGAGTACTTGCCCTGGGTGAAGGTCTTGCCCAGACCACGGGCGGCCAGCACGGCCTGGCGGTTCTTCAGGGGATCATTCATAACGCAGGGCCTCCGCCGGTTTGACGCGTGCTGCCGACCAGCTCGGGTAGAGGGTAGCGAGGAAAGCCAGCACCACGGCCACGCCGCCGATGGTGTAGACGTCCGACCAGATCAGGTCGGAAGGCAATTCGGAAATCACATAGATGCTCTTGGGCAGGAACTGCACATGGAACAGACGTTCGATGGCCGGCACCACCACGTCGATGTTCAAGGCCACCAGCACGCCCAGGCCGACGCCGATGCCAGTGCCGATCAAGCCCACCAGGGCGCCCTGGATCACGAAGATCTTCATGATGGAGCCCGGCGAGGCCCCCAGCGTGCGCAGGATGGCGATGTCGGCCTGCTTGTCGGTGACCGTCATGACCAGCGTAGAGACCAGGTTGAAGGCGGCCACGGCGATGATGAGCGTGAGGATGATGAACATCATGCGCTTTTCGGTCTTGACGGCGGCAAACCAGTTGCTGTTCTGCTGCGACCAGTCGCGCAGGTAGAGGTCGCCGGTGAGCGTGCGCGCCAGTTCCTGGGTCACCTGCGGGGCCTGCAGCATGTCGCGGATGCGCAGGCGCACGCCGGTGGGCGCGTCCATGCGGAAGAGCGTCTCGGCGTCCTGCAGGTCGATGAAGGCCAGCGAGGAATCGAATTCATAATGCCCAGCCTCGAAGATGCCGGTGACGGTGAACTGCTTCAGGCGCGGCAGCACGCCGGCCGGCGTGACCTGGCCTTGCGGAGCGATCAGGGTGACCTTGTCGCCCAGGCCCACGCGCAGGCCACGGGCCAGCTCGCCGCCGATGACGATGTTGAATTCGCCCGGCTTCAAGGAATCGAAGCTGCCCTGCTTGACCTGCTTGGCCACGTCCGAGACCTTGGGCTCTTCCTGGGGCAGCACGCCGCGCACCAGCACGCCGCGCACGCTGTCGTCGCGCGTCATCATGGCCTGCGCGGCCACATAGGGCGCCGCGCCCAGCACTTCCGGATTCTGGAAGGTCTGCTTGGCCACGGCCTGCCAGTCCTTCATGGAACCGGAGGCGTCGAACACCTCGATATGCGCCAGCACCGACAGCATGCGGTCACGCACTTCTTTCTGGAAACCGTTCATCACCGACAGCACCACGATGAGCGCGGCCACGCCCAGCGCAATGCCGGCCATGGAAATGAGGGAAATGAAGGAAATAAAACTGTTGCGGCCGCTGCGCTTGCCGGCCCGCGTGTAGCGGATGCCGACCAGCCATTCGAACGGCAGGTTTTTAATCAGACTCAAAATTGCTCCGGGAGTGGGCCTGCACAATGCGCGGACGTGGCTGCCTACCTGAACAGGCAGAGGGGGCAGCCGGCCGGCCACGCGCTGACACGGGCGAAGACGAAGCGCGAAGTTTGCCACAGTTTGGAGCGACGGCCCATCCCTGACCACCCGCCCCCTGCTCGCACCTGACCCGTCGATCGCCCGCGGTGAAGCTTGTAGAACCCATTTCATAAATAGGCGTGAGATGCGTTCTGCCCAGAAAGGGCGCTGGCAAGGCGCGCGACGCGTCGTGTGGCGGTGCCACACGCAAGGAGCGCAACGCGGCCAGCGCCCTTTCTGGGCAGAACCCGGAGGGAGCGGCCCGTTTGGGCGAATTGCTGCGTTACAAATTTGGGTCAAGACGCCCAGTCTTGACCCAAATTCGCGCCTTGCACTTCATCCCAAACGGGACTCGCTCGCACTCACGCCTATTTATGAAATGGGTTCTAGATTCACTTCCACGGCAGAGGTTCGCGTTGCAGCGATTCATATAGAAAACGCGCCGCCTGTTGCACCCTGGACTGGTTATATATACAGTACCGTTCTACGCCCCACCGCTCACCTGAATTCTCTTGCACGCCCATGCCGCCCGAACTCATCCAGGACGCCCCCGACACCACCAGCCTGCCTGACCGGGAGAGCGATCCCTTCGCCCGCCTGAACGCGCAGCAGCGCGAGGCCGTCGAGCATGGCGGCAAGCTGCCGCCGTCGCAGCAGCCGCCCTTGCTGATCGTGGCCGGGGCCGGCTCGGGCAAGACCAATACGCTGGCGCATCGGGTGGCGCGGCTGGTGCTGGAGGGCGCCGATCCCCAGCGCATCCTGCTGCTGAGCTTTTCGCGCCGCGCCGCCGCCGACATGGGCCGGCGCGTCGGCCAGGTGATCGCCCAGGTGCTGGGGCTGGCGGCCAGCGACACGCCGCCGCAACTGCACTGGTCCGGGACCTTCCACGCCATCGGCGCGCGCCTGCTGCGCGAATACGCCAAGGTGATCGGGCTGGAAGAAGACTTCACCATCCAGGACCGAGGCGATTCGGAAGACCTCATGGGCCTGCTGCGTCATGACATGGGCTTGTCGGCCACCGAGAAGCGCTTTCCGCTCAAGGCCACCTGCCTGGCCATCTATTCGCGCGCGGTCAACACCCGGCAAGACCTGGGCGAGGTGCTGCAACAGCACTTTCCCTGGTGCTGCGAGTGGGAAAGGCCGCTGGGCGAACTCTTTGGCCGCTATGTGGACGCCAAGGAAGAACAGCATGTGCTGGACTACGACGACCTGCTGCTGTTCTGGGCCGACATGCTCGGTGATGCGCAGATTGCGCAATCGGTGGGGCAGCGCTTCGACCATGTGCTGGTCGATGAATACCAGGACACCAACCGCCTGCAGGCCGAGATCCTGCAGCGGATGAAGCCCGACGGCGCCGGCGTGACCGCCGTGGGCGATGACGCCCAGGCGATCTATTCGTTCCGGGGCGCGACGGTGCGCAACATCCTCGACTTTCCTGGGCTGTTCACCCAACCGGTGCGCCTGCTGACGCTGGAACAGAACTACCGCTCCACCCAGCCTATCCTGCACGCTTCCAATGCGGTGATCGCCGATGCGCCGGAGCGCCACGTCAAGCACCTCTGGAGCGACAAGCCTTCGTCGCAAAAGCCGCAGCTGGTGGTGATCCCGGATGAAGCCGAACAGGCGCGCTGGGTCGCCAACCGCATCCTGGCGCACCGGGAAGAAGGCCTCACGCTCAAATCCCAGGCCGTCCTGTTCCGCACCGCCACCCACAGCGCCGCGCTGGAACTGGAACTGGCGCGCCGCAACATCCCCTTCGTGAAATTCGGCGGTCTCAAGTTCCTGGAAAGCGGCCACATCAAGGACCTGCTGGCCCTGCTGCGGCTGGCCCACAATCCCAGTGGCCGCATGGCCGGCCTGCGCGCGCTGCAGCTCATCCCCGGGGTCGGCCCGGCCACGGCGCGCAAGGTGCTGGACCTGATGGCCGCTGCCGCCGATCCCGCCGACGCCCTGCTCAACTTCGGCGCGCCCGCCAATATCGCCCTGCAATGGCAAGCCTTCGCCGATACCTACGCGCTCATGCGCCGCGCCAGCGCCAGCTGGCCCACGGACATCCTGGCCGCGCGCGACTGGTACCTGCCCCAGCTGCAGGAGCGCTACGACGACGCCCAGGCCCGCGCCGCCGACATCGAGCAACTGGCGGTGCTGGCCAATGGCTATGCCTCGCGCGAGAAATTCCTGACCGAGCTGACCCTGGACCCGCCGGAGGCCAGCAGCGACTTTTCCGGTCCGCCCCTGCGCGACGAAGACTACCTGACGCTGTCCACCATCCATTCGGCCAAGGGCCAGGAATGGCGTTCGGTACATATCCTCAACGTCGTCGATGGCTGCATCCCCTCGGACCTGGCCACCGGCAGCGAGGCCGAGATCGCTGAAGAACGCCGCCTGCTCTACGTGGCCATGACCCGCGCCCGCCAATACCTGCACCTGGTGGTGCCGCAGCGTTTCTACATCACCCAGCAGACGCCCCAGGGCGACCGCCATGTCAACGGCATCCGCAGCCGCTTCATCACCCCGCGCATGCTGCCGCATTTCGAGGACAGCCTGTGGTTCTCCGCCGAGACCAATGGCGCCCGCACGCCCATGCCGGAGAGCGTGCGCATGCTGGTGCGGCAGCGCGCCCGCCAGAGCTGGAACAAGTCCTGACCCGATGTTGAAGTGAACACTTGCGCAGGCCATCAAGGCCAAGCGGCCCGGCAGCCGCTAAAATAGCGCCCCATGAATCAACTCGATCTCCTCATTCCCTTCGCCCTGCCGCCGGCCGAGCTGGCGCGCGACCTGTTGCGCCAATGCCAGGCCCCAGCCCTGGCCATGCTGCTGGGCCGTGGCCGCGCCGCGCCGCGCCAGTCGCACGATCCGTTTTCCCGCGCCCTGCCGCATGAGCACTGGCTGGCGCAGCGCTTCGGCCTGCCCGCCACCGCCCAGGATTGCAGCCCGGCCGCGGCCACGGCCCTGATGCAGCGCCTGGGCCATGCGCCCGATGGCGGCCACTGGTTCGTGCTGCACCCGGCCCACATCCATGTGGCCCGGGACCACCTGGTGCTGACCGATATCGGCCAGCTGCAGCTGGAAGAGGCAGAGTCCCGTCGCCTGTTCGACGCCGCCCTGCCCCTGTTCACCGAGATCGGCCACGCGCTGGTCTATGGCGACGCCCGCACCTGGTTCATCCGGGCCGACGCCTGGGCCGGCCTGCGCACGTCCACGCCATCGGCGGCCAGCGGTCGCAATGTCGATATCTGGATGCCGGAAGGCCCGGGCGAACTGGCCTGGCGCAAGCTGCAGAACGAAGTGCAGATGCAATGGTTCGCCGAAGCGCTCAACGAACAACGCGAAATGCGCGGCCAGAAGGCCATCAACTCGATCTGGATCTGGGGCGGCGCCGATGCTGGCGTGCTGGCCCAGCAACGCTATGCCGCCAGCTTTGGCCTGCGCGGCTGGATGCGCGCCTTCGGTGATGAACACCCGGCCAGCGACCCCACCCAGCTCGGCCAATCCAGCGGCCACCGCCTGCTGGTGCTGGACGCCCTGGCCGAAGCCGCCCTGGCCGAGGAATGGGGCCTGTGGCTGCAACACCTGGAACACCTGGACCGCGACTGGCTGGCGCCGCTGCTGGTGTCGTTGCGGGCAGGCACGCTGGAGGCGCTGCACCTGGTGCTGACCGGCGCTGACCGTAGCATCGCGGTCGACGTCACACGGGGGGCGCTGCGGCGCTTCTGGCGCAAGCCCTCGCTGGCGGGGTTGTCGGCATGATCCGCGTCGCCACCCGCACCTATGACCTGGTCCAGGCCGAGCAACTGATCAACGAAGGCGTCCACCCGGTGCTGGCGCGGGTGTATGCCGCCCGCGGCCTGTCCAGCGCACGCGAACTGGCCAGCGAACTCAACGCCCTGATCGCCCCCTCCGGCCTGCTGCATATCGATGCGGCGGCCAGCTACCTGGCTGACGCCATTGCTGCGCGCAAGAAGCTGGTGATCGTGGCCGACTATGACTGCGACGGCGCCACCGCCTGCGCGGTCGGCCTGCGCGGCCTGCGCCTCTTGGGCGCCCAGGTCGATTACATCGTGCCGAACCGCTTCGAGTACGGCTATGGCCTCACGCCCGAGATCGTCGAGCTGACCGTACGCGAAAAGAATCCCGACATCATCGTCACCGTCGACAATGGCATCGCCAGCATCGATGGCGTGGCCGAGGCCAAGCGGCGCGGCATCGACGTGGTCGTGACGGACCACCACCTGCCCGGCGACGCCCTGCCGCAGGCCCGCGTGATCGTCAATCCCAACCAGCCGCAGTGCGGCTTTCCCAGCAAGAACCTGGCCGGCGTGGGGGTGATGTTCTATGTGCTGCTGGCGCTGCGCGCCGAGATGCGCAAGCGCGGCCTGTTCGACGCCCAGACCCAGCCCCGGCTGGACAGTCTGCTGGACCTGGTGGCGCTGGGCACCGTGGCCGACGTGGTCAAGCTGGACGCCAACAACCGCATCCTGGTGGCGCAAGGCTTGAAGCGCATGCGCAGCGGCAAGATGCATCCCGGCATTGCCGCGCTCTTTCGCGCCGCCGGCCGGGAAGCGCGCCGCGCCACCCCGTTCGACCTCGGCTTTGCGGTCGGCCCGCGCCTGAACGCTGCCGGCCGCCTGGCCGACATGTCCCTGGGCATCGAATGCCTGACCACCGATGACGAGGGCCGCGCCTGGGCCATCGCCCAGCAGCTCGACGCCATCAATCGCGAGCGGCGCGACATCGAAGCCGGCATGCAGGATACCGCCCTGCTGCTGCTGGACGACTACAACCCGGCTGACCGCCGCACCATTGCCGTCTTCGATCCTTCCTGGCACCAGGGCGTGATCGGCATCGTGGCCTCGCGCCTGAAGGACAAGTTCTACCGCCCCACCATCACCTTCGCGCCCGGCGACGAGGGTTTCATCAAGGGCTCGGGACGTTCGATCGCGGGCTTCCACCTGCGCGATGCGCTGGACCTGGTGTCCAAGCACGCCCCCTCGGTGATGACCAAGTTCGGCGGTCACGCCATGGCGGCCGGCCTGACCATCCATGCCGAGGCCTTCGATGCCTTCTCCCACGCCTTCGAGGCGGTGGGTCGCGACTGGCTCACGCAGAACCAGCTGGAACGGGTCATCGAGACCGATGGCGTGCTGGAGGACGCCTATTACTCGGTGGAGTTCATCACCCTGATGGACCAGCAGGTCTGGGGCCAGGGCTTCGCGCCGCCAGTCTTCTGCGACCACTTCCGTGTGCTCAACCAGCGCATCCTCAAGGAGAAGCACCTCAAGCTGCAGCTGGAAAAGGATGGCCGCCGCTACGACGCCATCTGGTTCGGTCACACCGACTCCCTGCCCGAGCTCGCCAAGGTCGCCTTCCGGCTCGACGCCAATGAATACAACGGCCGCACCACGGTGCAATTGATGGTGGAACACGCTGAACCGGCCTGACAGGAAGCTGACGCTTTGCTGACGCAGGATTGCAGCGCAAGAAGCTTGTCAAAAAGTTCAACAAACAGCGTCTGCAATGGCAAAATGCCGGTTTGGAGCGACAAACCGGCGTGCAGCATTGGGTGGGGCCGGAGCAGCGCGAGTGGTAACGCAGATAGCAGCGCTCCAGACCACAACAACAACAAGACCACACTCGATGAAGATCAAGCGCTTCGATTGCAGCCTGGTGACTCGACTCGTCCTGTTCGGCCTGATGCTGATCGGGATCAGCGCGGTGCTGCGCTATCACATCCTGATCGGCTTCCTGGAAAAGGAACAGGCCCAGGTCGCCGCTGACCAGCAAAGCATCATTGCCAGCTATCTGGCCCAGGACATCGGCTATCGCGTCCAGGAACGCGTCCGCTATCTGGAGCGCCTGGCGCTGCACCTGCCGGCGGACCGGCTGGAGGATGGCCATGCCATGCAGGCATGGCTGCGGGAACATCAGGAACTGCAGCCGCTGTTCGCCCAGGGCATGTTCGTGGCGGCCGCCAATGGCCAGATCCTGGTCGATTACCCCACCCTCAACGGCCGGCGCGCCTTGTCGCTGGCGGACTATCCTGACTTCAAGCGCGTCCTGCAGGGCGCCACCGTGATCTGCCCGCCGCTGCTGAGCCCGGCCACGGGCCGGCCCATCATGGCCGTGCTCACGCCCGTGCGCGATGCCCACGGGCGCGTGGTCGGCATCCTCGGCGGCAGCACCGAACTGACGGCGGCCGGGTTCCTGGACCACTTGCAGCGCGCGCAACTGGGACCGACCGGCAGCTTCCTGTTGATTTCCCCGGAACAACGCATGATCGTGGCCTCCAGTGACGAAGCCCTGGTCTATACGCGCTTGCCCGCGACAGGCCAGGACTTGCTCATGGACCAGGCCTTGCAGGGCTTCCGGGGCAATGGCGTAGGCCTGGCGGCCAATGGCGTCAACGAGATCAAGGCCTTTGCCCCGGTACCCGGCACCAGCTGGCTGGTAGCGGCCACGCTGCCCTTGGCGGCAGCGCTGCCGACGGTGGAGCGCACGCGCGCGCTGATCGCCCGCGGCGGCCTGATCCAGGCAGCGATGGTGGTGCTGCTGGTGGTGCTGGCCTATCTCTGGTTCTTCCGCCCGCTGCGGCGCGCCGCTGCGCTGGCCGACCGCATGACGCGCGGCGAACTGCCGCTGTCACCGCTGCCGGTCGACCGGCGCGACGAGGTGGGCCAATTGACCATGGCCTTCAATGGCCTGCTGGCGCGCCTCAAGCTGCACCAGGCCGAACTGCAGCACCAGGCCCATCACGACGTGCTGACCGGCCTGCCCAACCGCATGATGCTGGCCGAACGCATGCAGGCTGCACTGACCCATGCCTGCCGCGAACGCAATGGCGTGGGCCTGCTGTTTCTGGACCTGGATGGATTCAAGCCCATCAATGACACGCTGGGCCACAAGGCGGGCGACCAGGTCTTGCAGGAAATCACCCGCCGCCTGCGCCAGGTGGCGCGGCACGGCGACACCCTGGCGCGGGTCGGCGGTGACGAATTCGTGCTGCTGGTGACCGACCTGCGGCTACCCTTCGAGCAGGGCGCGCAAGCGCTGGCGGAGAAATGCATCAAGACCGTTTCCGAACCGATCTGCCTGGATCAGCGCCAATACCGGCTGGGCGTCTCGGTGGGCATTGCCGTGTGCGACGGCAGCTGCGACGCCGACAGCCTGCTGCAAGCCGCCGACCAGGCCATGTATGCGGCCAAGGCCAATGGCCGCGGCTGCTACGTGATCGCGCCGGCACGACCGGCCTGCGCCAATACAGCGCTCAGCGCACCGGCAGAAACTGCAGGAACGACCCGCCCAGCAGATTCTGCACATAGCTGATGCCGGCCCGACGGTAACGCTCGGTCATGAATTCGGCCATCAGGTCGAGCCGCCCGACGATCTTGCCGAACTCCCGCTCGAAACTCAGATTGCGCGCCTGCTCGCCGATCTCGTCGGACAATAGCAAGGGCGCGCCAGCCGCGGTGCGCCGGCTGGCCAGGATCCAGGCGGCGATTTCGACATTGCGCGCGGCGTTGTAGAGATGCTGGGCGTCCAGGCCGTCGACCAGGAAGAATTCGATCTTGTTGTCGTGGGCGACGATGATCATGTCGGCGGTGGCATCGATGAAGGCGGCCACCCTGTCGCCCTTGAATTCCGACGACAAGGCCAGCGTCATGGCCTGGATATCGCGCTTGCCTTGCAGTTCCGGCCAGGCCTGGCGCTCTTCGATGGCCTGGCGCACCTTCTTCTCCGCTTCTTCGCGGGTGGCGGCGGTCTTTTTCCATTCCGCCGGATTGCGCCGATACAGCTTGGACATCAACAGGTAGAGGCTATCCAGATTGGCGCGCATGGCCAGCGTGGCTACGCGGTTGGTGTCGGACTGCCCCATCTCGCGCGAACTGGCCTCGGCTCCTTTGACCTGGCCATGCGGCGCGGGGGAACTGGCGCAGCCGGCCAGCAAGGCGGTGCAAGGGATCAGGAGGGCAAGCAGCTTTCTTGTTCTCATCGGCGCACGGGACGAAACGAGCTGATAGGACTGATCCTAGCAGAATGCGTTCCCTCCCTGTGAGCCGATGTGCCGCCGCCCCCTCGGGCGGCGGCGGGCCGGGCTCAGGCCTTGGCCGCGTACGGCAGGCCGGTCAGGTAGCCGACGGTGGCGCCGAAGCGGTCCTTGTAGTTGGCGCGCACCAGCGGATCGAGGGTGTCCTTGACCTTGTCGTGCAAGCCCTTCTCCCAGTCGCCGGCGTGCTGGAAATTGCTCATCACATAGGTCCAGCCATTGATCTCGTCGACCGCATGCAGGCCGGTCGATTCCGCCCCCGCCGGGCAGGACAGCACGCGGGTGAGCGCCTTGGTATCGACGTTGTAGGCCCACAGGAAGTTGTTGACGTGCATGCCGCTGTCTTCGCCGATGAACAAGGTGCGCAGCTTTTCGGAAAACTTGATGTTGTCCGGATTGGCGATGTGTTCCTGGTCGGCCAGGTTGCCCAGGGCGTCCGGGGTCTTCAGGTCCACGCCCACCAGGGCGGCCGGCGGGGCCATGTCGATGGCCACCCATTCGCTGTCGATGGCGTTGCCACCGGCATCGCGCTGGCCGCCACGCAGGTTCAGGGCGTACACGGCGCCGGCCTTGGGGCCTTCCACCTTGATGTGGCCGGAGCCGTTGAGCATGGAGGTCTGTACATAGGACATGGCCGAATAGGCGATCTTGTCACGCGCATTGACGGTGGTGCCTTCCATCTTGGTGAAGCCCAGGCTGCCACCGGCCAGGGCGGCGTAACGGTGGGTCTCCAGGAAGGCCGCGGCCTTCTGCATGCCCGGCTTGACGCGCACCCAGTTGAACTTGCCATTGAAGGGGATCTTGGAGAAGGAAGCGTCGGCCGGATCGCTGGTGCGGATATCCATGATGTCGACGGCCTTGTAGCGGTCCGCCATGGCCTTGATCTCGGCGCTGGTGGCGCTGCCCAGGCGCACCCAGGACAGCTTGCCGGCGCCCGGACCGACGCCCGAGACCTGCTCCCAGCGCGCCACATAGAGCGTGCCCGAGGACAGGTCGGCGGCGCGGTCGGCGATGAACATGAACAGGCCGCCGTTGGTGGCGTCGTCGCCCATCAACACGGTGCGCTGGTCGGGCATGACCTGCACCAGTTCGTGCGAGATGCGGCCCAGGCAGTAGTGTTTCTTGATGGAGCCGGTGCCGTCCGGGTTGACCGTCACTTCCGGCAGGTGGCCGTAGTGGTAGGGATTGGCGCGGCTCTCGTCGCCATACAGGTTCTTGCTGAAGGCCTTGAATTGCGGGTTGGAGGCGATGGCCGAGGCGTCCGGTTCGTATTCTTCCGAGGACAGATGGGTATTCCAGGGCGACAGGCTGGCGCCGCAGGTGATCCACAGGCCGTTGACCTGGGAGGTATCGACATTGTGGTACTTCACCAGCGACAGCTTGCCCGAGGACGGGTCCTGGTCCAGCGTCAGCACGGCAATCGGCGATGGCAACTGGCCGTACATGGCGGCCTGCTTCTGGTCGCGGGTGGTGTATTCGAATTGCACCACGGCAAATACCGCATTGCCCTTCACACCCGGCACCTTGGCGCCGGCCACGGTCAAGAGCGAAGAGCCATCGGGGCAGTCCGAGAAGAACTGGCGCTCCTTGCCGGGCACCGAGCGATCGATGATGGGCTGGTTGTTGATGTCCAGGTAGCCGCCTGCGAGGATGGTGCCGCCCTTGCCATCCGGCACCATGTCGCCGGTCATGAAGAAGGGTTGATAAGCCAGCTTGTAGCTTTGCTTGCTGCCATCGGCAAAAGTCACTTCCAGGGCCGAGCCGACGGTGGTGGAGGCCATGGCCGCCGGATTGGCCAGGGTCGGGGCTGGCATCCCGGTGAAGCGCGCCGAGGCGAAGGGCTTGCCCGCGCCCGGGGTGGCGCAAGCGGCCAGCAGGGCCGAGGCCGACAGGCCGCCGGTCAGCGGCAGCAGCGGAGCCGCGCCCAGGGCCTTGAGCAGGCTGCGGCGGCCGGCTTGCGGCTGGTCGGCGGCGGATTGGATAGCGGTGGGGGCAGGCTGTCTCATCGAGGATTCTCCGGTATTGGCTAGCAGGGTTCGGGCAGCGGCGGCGCTACCGTCAGGAATTTGTCAGTCAAACAAGCGCGCCGATGGTAGCGATGGAAAATGACAGGCGCGTGACGGGGATGAAACTGCCCTCCTCCTCTTGTATAATCCAAGGTTTGATCGCAAAAGAAACCATCATGGAAGCAGAACGCCTCAATTCCCTCCAATCCTTGCTCGACGACCTGGCCACCCGCGCCACCGAGCTACGGAGGTATCTTTGACTTCGATGTGAAGTCGGAGAAACTCGAGCAAGTCAACGCCGAACTGGAAGATCCCAACGTCTGGAACGACCAGAAGCGGGCCCAGGACCTCGGCAAGGAAAAGAAATCGCTGGAAGCGATCGTCCATACCCTCATCAAGATCGACAGCGAGTTGACGGATGCGCGCGACCTCTTCGAGATGGCGCGCGAAGAAAAGGACGAGGACACCATCATCGCCATCGAAGGCGACGCCGAGAACCTGAAGAAGATGGTGGAAGAAATGGAATTCCGCCGCATGTTCAGCGGCCCCATGGACGCCAACAACTGCTTCATCGACATCCAGGCCGGCGCCGGTGGCACCGAGGCCCAGGACTGGGCGTCCATGCTGCTGCGTCAATACCTGCGCTACTGCGAGCGCAAGGGCTTCAAGGCCGAGATCCTGGAACAGTCCGACGGTGAAGTGGCCGGCATCAAGACCGCCACCATCAAGGTCGAGGGCGAATACGCCTATGGCTTCCTGCGCACCGAAACGGGCGTGCACCGCCTGGTGCGCAAGTCGCCCTTCGACTCGTCCAATGGCCGCCACACCTCCTTCTCCAGCCTGTTCGTCTACCCCGAAGTGGATGAATCCTTCGAGATCGAGATCAACCCGGCCGATGTGCGCGTCGACACCTACCGCGCATCGGGCGCGGGCGGCCAGCACATCAACAAGACCGACTCCGCCGTGCGCTTGACGCACGCGCCCTCGGGCATCGTCGTGCAATGCCAGAACGACCGCAGCCAGCACCGCAACCGGGCCGAAGCCTGGGACATGCTGCGCGCCAAGCTGTTCGAACTGGAACTGCGCAAGCGCATGAGCGAGCAGCAGAAGCTGGAAGACTCCAAGACCGACGTCGGCTGGGGCCACCAGATCCGCTCCTACGTGCTGGACCAGTCCCGCATCAAGGACTTGCGCACCAACTTCGAAACCGGCAACACCAAGGCCGTGCTCGATGGCGACATCGACGACTTCATCGCGGCTTCGCTGAAACAGGGCGTCTGATGCAGACCGGTCGCGCCGCACGGCTGCGCGACCAGACTTTCCCGGACCGACCGTTCAACCTTCAAGAATTCCAACCATGACCACGCAAAACACCCCCGCCGCCCAGCCGGCAGCCGACGAGAACAGCATCATCGCCGAGCGCCGCGCCAAGCTGGCGGCCATCCGCGAACAGGGCGTCGCCTTCCCCAACGACTTCCGTCCGGCCAACCAAGCCGCCGACCTGCATGCCAAGTACGACGGTTTCGAGAACGAAGCCCTGGAAGCCGAGCCGGTCACCGTCACCGTCGCCGGTCGCATGATGTTGAAGCGGGTCATGGGCAAGGCGGCCTTCGCCACCCTGCAGGATGCCTCGGGCGTGCGCGCCGATGGCCGCATCCAGCTCTACATCACCCGCGACGTCACCGGCGAAGAAGCCATGGCCGCCTTCAAGCACTATGACCTGGGCGACATCCTGGGCGCCGAAGGTACGCTGTTCAAGACCAAGACCGGCGAACTGTCGGTGAAGGTCACCAAGTTGAAGCTCATCACCAAGTCGCTGCGCCCGCTGCCGGACAAGTTCCACGGCCTGGCCGACCAGGAAATGAAGTACCGCCAGCGCTACGTCGACCTGATCATGAGCGAAGAGACCCGCCGCACCTTCAAGGCGCGTACCGCTGCGATGTCGTCGATCCGCCGCTTCATGGAAACCCATGGCTTCATGGAAGTGGAAACCCCGATGCTGCACCCGATCCCGGGCGGCGCGGCGGCCAAGCCCTTCATCACCCACCACAATGCGCTGGACATGCAGATGTTCATGCGTATCGCCCCCGAGCTGTACCTGAAGCGCCTGGTGGTGGGCGGCTTTGAGCGCGTCTTCGAGATCAACCGCAATTTCCGCAATGAAGGTGTGTCGCCGCGTCACAACCCGGAATTCACGATGATGGAGTTCTACGCCGCCTACGTGGATTACCAGTGGCTGATGGGCTTCACCGAACAGGTGATCCGCCAGGCCGCCATCGATGCGCACGGCACCGCCGTATTGAGCTACCAGGGCCGCGAGCTGGACCTGTCCAAGCCCTTCGACCGCCTGACCATCACCGGCGCGATCCTGAAGTACGCGCCCAACTACACCGAGGCGCAACTGGCCGACATCGACTTCCTGCGCACTGAACTGAAGAAGTTCGGCGTCAAGACCGACCAAGCCCCGCTGGCCGGCGCTGGCATCGGCGCGCTGCAACTGGCGCTGTTCGAAGAGACCGCCGAGTCGCAGCTGTGGAATCCGACCTACATCATCGACTACCCGGTCGAAGTCTCGCCGCTGGCGCGCGCTTCCGACACTGTGGCCGGCATCACCGAGCGCTTTGAACTCTTCATCACGGGTCGCGAGATCGCCAACGGCTTCTCCGAGTTGAATGACGCCGAAGACCAGGCCGCCCGCTTCCACGCCCAGGTGGCGGCCAAGGACGCTGGCGACGAAGAAGCCATGTACTACGACGCCGACTACATCCGTGCGCTGGAATACGGCATGCCGCCGGCTGGTGGCTGCGGCATCGGTATCGACCGCCTGATGATGCTCATCACCGACTCGCCCAATATCCGTGACGTGATCCTGTTCCCGCACCTGCGTCGCGAAGATTGATCTCAGGTCGTCGACCTGACCGACCTGACCGATCTGATCCACCTGTCCGCATCCGTTCCGGATGCGGACTTCCTCCCCTCCCCCCTCGTTGTTTGCCCTGCGCCCAGCCTCGCTGCCCGCCGCAGGCTTGGTCTCGCCGCAAACCCGCCGCCAGCGACGATGTTGGCGCATTACAAGTTTTTACAACTGACACAAGATCGGGATTTTTTTTCCCCGATGACCACTCCATAATCCAGTCATCCACTCATCATCAACAAGATAACAACTAGAGAGGTCATCATGGAAACCAACAACGCAATCGTCAAATCCCAATCGAGCCGTCTGCATCCCCTGGTCGCCGGGGCGGCAGTGGCCGTGATCCTGGTCAGTCTCATTGGCGTGGCCGCCATGACGGGGCTGCTGCCCAGTTCCAAGAGCGCCAATTCCCCGCAGCAACTGGCGGCGGTGGAACAGAACGCCGGCCCGATGAACCCGCAACAAGCGCCGGCCACCCGCCTGGCGCCGCAACAGGCGGCCTATCCGTCGCAATCGGCAGAAGCCCCGCGTGCGGCGGCCGTCTGCAGCAGCTGCGGTGAAGTGGTGGCCGTGCGCGCCGTGCAACACACTCCCCAGACCAGCGGCGTCGGTATCGCGGGTGGTGCAGTGGTCGGCGGCCTGCTGGGCAACCAGATCGGCGGCGGCAACGGCCGTACCCTGGCCACCATCGCCGGCGCTGTCGGCGGCGGCTATGCCGGCAACATGGTCGAGAAGAACGTACGCACCACCACCACCTATGTCGTGGATGTGCGCATGGACAACGGCAAGTCGCGCAGCTTCCCGCAAAGCGGCGCCAACTGGCGCGTGGGCGACCAGGTCCGCGTGGTCAACGGCCACCTGGAAAGCCGCGGCTAATCCTGCGCTCTTCCCTCAAGCCCTTCGCGCTTCGGCCCGAAGGGCTTTTTCTATTTCCGGCGCTGTCCGGCGCTTTTTCCCGCAGGAAACCCCCGGCTGTCCACCAGATGCAGGATTACAACGTTACAGGACCATTGAGCTGTCATATTCCCACGCACTGAAACGAACACAAGTAACATTGCATGAAAGCAAAAAAAGTTGTCATTCAAGGCTGACAAGCGACCAGTCCGACAGTTAGACTTTCGCAAAAAATCATCCGCCCGGGACAGTAGCGGATTCGTCACAGGAAACAGAACGCATGCCAGCAATGCGACGGCCTGTCACGAAACGGGGGGCGAACGACTCGCCAGGCACGGGCTGTTAGCCCGCACGCTATATTGAATTTATGGACACTTTGTCATCCACTGACCATCCGGGGCCAGTCACACCGCCCCCCGCAGAAGACCGTCAAGGCGGCCCGCACAAGGAACATGCCGTCATCCTCTTGCACGGCTTGTGCGGCTCGCAACTGGAGATGGGCTCGATTCCCAAGCAGCTCAAGAAAGCCGGCTGTACCGTCATTCCCCTCAATATCGACAATTACTCGGCGGCGCTGACCAACCCGCGTGTCTCCCCGAACTGGGAAGAATGGTGCGCCGTGGTGGAAAGCCGGGTGGCGCGCCTGAAGGAAGAATTCCGCACCGTCTCCCTGTGCGGGCTGTCCATGGGCGCCACCCTGGCCCTGGCCGTGGCCGCCCGCAGCAAGGAACTGCTGTCGGTGGTGCTGCTCTCGCCGGTGCTGCAATACGACGGCTGGTCGGTGCCTTGGTACTGGAAGCTGCTGACCGTGGTCTACGACCTGGGCTTTCGCAATTGGTCCTACAAGGAAAGCGAACCCTACGGCATCAAGAACTTCGAGATGCGCCGCCGCGTGGCCAGCGCCCTGGAAAAGGATGGCGTGGCCGCCGTCGGCGCCGCCTCCATCCCGGCGCGCCACCTGCGCGCAGCGCTGCGCATGATCGACTACGTCAAGCAGTCCCTGCCGCTGGTGCGCACCGATACCCTGATCATCCATTCCATCGACGACGAGACCGCGTCCCCGCGCAATGCCGAACAGATCCTGCAGTACATCAACGCCGAAGTGCGCAAGGTGGTCTGGCTGGGCGACTGCTATCACATCATTACCGTGGACAACGAACGCGAGATCGTGACCAATGAGACCGTGATGTTCATCCGGCGCAGTATCGAGATGCATGGTCACGAATTCTCACGCAAGCACCTGGCGCATGCGTCACCCCTGAAGGACAGGCGCGGCTGACGTGCCAGGAAACAACACCCAGCGCATAAAACAAGCGCGGTAAGCCTTTTGACAGACTGGATTCTTAACATGAGCACATTGCGCAGCCTGGCAATGTAGATGAATATGCACACCACGCGTCACCATTCCAGAGCCATCATGACCCTGATCCGACTGAAGAATGCCAGAAGCTGGCGTCCACAGGGCTTCCGCCCCCTGTACGTGAGCGCCTTCGGGTTCATCGCCGCCTTTGGCCTGCGTTATGCGCTGGCGCCGTTCGTGGAGGAATCGCTGTCGATGCTGTTCTTCGCGGTCAACTGCATCGTGATGAGCTATCTGTTCGGCTGCTTCTATGCGCTGGGGCTCCTGGCCGTGAGCATCCCGACGGCCATGTTCTTCTTCCGCAAGCCCTTCTACACCATGGATGGCCTCAACGACAAGGATCTCTTCCTGATCCTGGTCTACACCGTCATCGTGGCGACCGCCTCCTTCATCATCGAATGGCTGCAACGCGAGCGCTATGCCGCCGTGCTGCAACAACGGGTCTCGGAAACCCGCTACCGCCTGCTGATCGAATCCGACCAGGCCCGCCGGGCCGAATATGCCAAGCAGTTCGAGGCCAGCAACCCCAGCGAAGCCAGCTGAACCAGCTGAAGCAGCCGCGCCAGCCAGGCCACCCTGGCTGCCCCCCCAAGAAAACCCTCCCTCAGGAAGTGCCTGATATCCAGCCGGCACCTGCTCTGCGAAGATGAGCTCATCAACGCAAGGAGGCCGCCATGGTGCAGTCACAACAACTTCCCCGCATCCTCATCATCGACGCCGATCTGGACGCCATCGAGACGGCCCGCTTCGCGCTCTGGCGCAGCCACCTGTCCTGCCGGATCGAGTGGTTCGATGACGCCGAGCTGGCCAACGCCTCCCTGCTGACCCAGGCGCTATGCCAGCTGCGCGACCAGCCGACCCTGATCCTGCTGGACCCGCGCAACTTCCGCGGCACCGAAGGGTATGAATTGCTGCGCACCCTGTGCGTCTATCCGCAGCTGGCGCAGATTCCACTGGTCTTGTTCACGGCCTCGCCGATCTCCAGCGACTTCGCTGCCGAACAGGACAACCGCATCTGGTACGCCGCCAAACCCGCCCGCCCCGCCGATTACATGGAACTGGTCACGCGCTGCGTGCAGCAACGGCTCAAGCAGCCCGAGATGCACTGAGCCGGCCCGCATCAGCCTGCCGTCCTGGGCTGACGCAACTGCTTCAAGGCCCATAATGCCTCCAGCACGTGCCGGGTAGCCGGCTCGGGCTGGCCGGTCCGGTGGGCGATGCCCAGCGGCCGCCATAGCGCCGGACGCAGAGGCCGCATGACAATGCGGGGGTCCAACGCCACCGCCGCACCCTGGGCGCTGGCTTCATGCGGCAGCAAGGTCGCGCCATAGCCCGCCCCCACCAGGCTCTTGATCGCATCATTGAAATTGAGCTGGATGCGCGCCACCGGATGCTCGCCCCCGCGGGCAAACCATTCCGTGGTCAGGCGCGAGAGCCGGGTCTCGGGCGCATTGAGGATCAGCGGCTGCGCCGCCAGCCAGGCCGGCGTGACCACACGCGGCGCCCGCCAGGACGCCGGCAGGAAAGCCATCACCGGATCACGCCGCCAGGGCTGCACCGTCAATCCCGCCACCGGCGCCTGGGGCAAGGCCACCAGGCCGATATCGAGAGCGCCTGCGGCCAGCCGCGCCAGGGTTTCCTGCGAGGTCAGCACCATCACCTGGACATCAATGCCCGGATGGCTACGCCCCAGTTGCTCCAGCGCCTGCGGCAACAGATAGGCGATGGCCCCGGTCGAGGCCCCCAGCCGCACCCTTCCCGCCAATCCCTGCACTTGCCGCCCCACTTCTTCCAGCGCCTGGTCGGCCGCCGCCAGCAATTGCCGGGCGCGGGCGATGAGGGTCTCGCCGATGCCCGAAGGCCGCACCTGGGCGCGCTGGCGCAACAGCAGCGGCGCGCCGATGCGCTCTTCCAGCTCACTGATGTGCAGGCTCACCGTTGGCGGAGCCAGGTGCAGTTCGCGCGCGGCAGCGGCAAAGGAACCCAGGTCGGCAATGGCGACCAGGGTGCGCAGACGGTCCAGGCTGAGTTCACGCATGGGGGCTCCGGGGCAATGGGATCATTCAGGAAAACTGAATCACGGCTTTGCGATATTCAACTTTTGCAATTATACGGTTTGTCGCAAGATACCCGGCATGCACGCAATGCACTGCATACGCGATATCGGTAACGCGCCTGGCCGATCTTCCCCGGCGCATCTTCTGGACAATCCCATGAGCACACTTCCCCTGATCTTCATCGATGGCGACCAAGGCACCACCGGCCTGCAGATCCATGAGCGCCTACGCGCTCGCCAGGACCTGCGCGTGCTGACCCTGCCCGCGGCTGAACGCAAGGATGCACAGCGCCGCGCCGAGGCCATCAACAGCGCCGACATCGCCCTGCTCTGCCTGCCCGACGCGGCCGCCCGCGAGGCCGTCGCCATGATCAGCAATCCGCGTGTACGCGTCATCGATGCCAGCTCGGCCCATCGCACCAGCCCCGATTGGGTCTACGGCTTTCCCGAAATGGCCGCCGGCCAGGCCGAGGCCATTGCCACGGCCCTGCGCGTGAGCAACCCCGGCTGCTACCCCACCGGCGCGATTGCGCTATTGCGTCCGCTGGTGCAGGCGGGCCTGGTGCCGGCAGACTATCCGCTCAACATTCACGCGGTATCGGGCTATTCAGGCGGGGGCCGCGCCCAGGTCGAGCAGTACGAGGGCGCCGAAGCGGCCCACGCCGCGCCCTTCGTCACCTATGGCCTGGGCCTGCAGCACAAGCATCCGCCGGAAATGCAATTGCACGCCGGCCTCTCGCAACGTCCGCTGTTCGTGCCATCCTATGGCGCGTTCCGCCAGGGCATCGTCCTCACCATCGCACTGCAGTCGCGGCTGCTCCCGGCCCAGGCCAGCCTGGAACGGCTGCGCGCCACGCTGCAGGCGCATTACGACGGTGCGCACTATGTCACGGTACTGGATGCCGCGCAAAGCGAGAGCACCACGCAGCTAGACCCGACGCGCCACAACCACAGCAATCAGATGAGCCTGGGCGTGTTCGGCCATGCCGGACATGGACATATCCTGCTATGCGCAGTGTTCGACAACCTGGGCAAGGGCGCCTCGGGGGCGGCGGTGCAGAACCTGGATCTGATGCTGACCCGCTGACCAGATCTCCGACTCGCATCTGGCGAGAAAGCTCATGCATGGATTCCACACCATGCATGAGCCCTGAAGCCATACACCCTTCACCAAAAGAGGATCGACTCGTAAAGCGATGTAAAGAAGACAAAGGCGATCCGGCAAAATGCCGCCGGCTGTGGCATCATGCCAGCCTGATTCGCCAACTGACTGCTGGCGACGGTGGCCGTCAAGAGCCGCCGCCGTCCCGTTTCGAAGCAAGATGTCCACCACCTTAGGCGCAATAGCCTGCAAGTATCTCGACGCCACCATCAAGCTGACCCCGGTCTTACGTACTGACGGCAAGTGGACGGCGTTCGTCCATATCGACTTTCCTGACCGCAGCACCCACGAGTTCGGCGACTTCAAGCCAGGCAACTCCAAGATGGAAGCCCTGCAGAACGCCGTGACCGCTGCCGAGCAGTACGTGGTGACGCACAAGAAGAAGAAAAAATAAACCGCCCGGCAGCCGCTGCGCTCAGTTCATCTTCACGCCCGCCGCCTCGCTCTCCTTGTAGATGGCCTCGATGAGGTCCGCCCCTACGCGCGCGGCCATGCTCTTGTGCACCGGCAGCAGTGCGCGCCGCCACTCGGCCTTTTCCTGCTCGCTCAGGGTATAGACCCGGGTCTTGCCGCTGGCCTTGATGGCGGCCAGGGCGTCGTCGTTTTCCTTCTGGGCGATGGTGTTGGCGTAGAGCGTGGCCTGCTTCATGGCCGCCTCGAGCTGGCTGCGGATATCCGCCGGCAGCGCTTCCCAGAACTTCTTGTTGACGATGACCGCATAGCCGATATAGCCATGGTCCGATACCGTCAGGTTGGACTGCACCTCGTGCATCTTCTGCGTATAGACATTGGAAGGCGTGTTCTCGCTGCCATCGACCACCCCGGTCTGCATGGCCTGATACACCTCCGAGAAGGCCAGCACCTGCGGATTGGCCTTGAGGGCGCGGAACTGTTCGTCGAGCACCTTGGAAGACTGGATGCGCATCTTCAGCGCGCGGAAGTCGGCGACCTTGTGCAAGGGCCGGTTGGCGGTCATCACCTTCATGCCGTTATCCCAGTAGGCCAGCCCCTTGATGCCCTTGCCTTCCAGCTTCTGGAACAAGCCCTGCCCGATCGGCCCTTCGGTGACACGCTTGAGCACCGCCTTGTCGGGAAAGATATAGGGCAGGTCGAAGACCTCGAACTCCCTCGCCCCCAGCGGCCCGAACTTGGCCAGCGATGGCGCCAGCATCTGCACCGATCCCAGCTGCAAGGCCTCCAGCTCTTCCTTGTCCTTGTAGAGGGTGCTGTTGGGATAGACCTCGACCTTGACGCGTCCCTGGGTGGCCTTCTCGGCCAGTTCCTTGAAACGTTCGGCGCCCTTGCCCTTGGGCGTGTCGTTGGCCACCACGTGACTGAACTTGATGATGATGGGCTGCTGAGGCTGCTGGGCCAGCGCCGCAGGCTGCGGCAGGCCCAGCGTGACGAAGGCGCAAGCAGCCAGGGCCGTGCGCAGCGGGAGGATGGTCATGCGTGTCTCCTTATGGTGAAGCCCGGAGCCGATGACCTCAGCCCCGTGCGTTAAAAGACGATCAGGTCGCGCAAGCCCTCGCCGCCATGCAGGCGGTCAAAGCCGCGATTGATATCGGCCAGCGCCAGGCGCTCGCCCATGAGCCTGTCCACCGGCAGCTTGCCGGCCTGGAACAGGCCGATGTAGCGCGGGATGTCGCGCACCGGCACACAGGAGCCGATGTAGCTGCCCTTGACGGTACGCTCCTCAGCCACCAGGCTGACCTGCTGCAAGGCCCAGTGCTGGCCGGGCGCCGGCAGGCCGGCCGTGACGGTCATGCCGCCGCGCCGGGTCATGCGGTAGGCGGCTTCCATGGCCTGGACCGAACCGGCCATCTCGAAGGCGTAATCCACGCCGCCCCTGGTGAGGGCCCGGACCTTCTCGACCGCATCCGGATCGCGGGCATTGACGGTGGCCGTCGCCCCCAGCGAACGCGCCAGCGCCAGCTTGCTGTCATGCAGGTCCACCGCAATGACCTCGCGCGCGCCCGACGCCAGCGCTCCCAGCATGGCGCACAAGCCCACGCCGCCCAGGCCCAGCACGGCAGCCGTGGTGCCGGCCTTGACCTCGGCCGTGTTGACCGCCGCCCCCACGCCAGTGAGCACGGCGCAGCCAAACAGCGCCGCCTGGACCGGGTCGATATCGGCCTCGATCTTCACGCAGGAACGGCGCGATACCACGGCGTGATCGGCAAAGGCCGACACACCCAGGTGGTGATGCACCGGCTGCGTCTTGTCGCGCAGACGGCGCTGCCCCGACAGCAGCTCGCCCACCGTATTGGTCGCCGCGCCCGGCTCGCACAGGGCGGGCCTGCCTTCCATGCAAGGCAGGCAATGGCCGCAGCTGGGCACGAACACCAGCACCACCAGATCGCCCGCCCGTAGATCATTGACGCCGCTCCCCACCTCCACCACCTCGGCCGAGGCCTCGTGGCCCAAGGCCATCGGCACCGGACGCGGACGCACTCCCGTGATGACCGACAGGTCCGAATGGCACAGGCCGGCCGCCTTCATCCTGACCAGCACTTCGCCGGGGCCGGGCGGATCCAGATCGAGCTCTTCGATCTTCAGTGGCTGGCTCACGGCGAATGGATGCGCATCGCTCATTTCGCGCAACACGGCGGCCTGGATTTTCATGGTGTCGTCTCCCTGATGGTTGGAAAACGCCTAGATTACACGAGCACTGCCAAGCTCATTCATGCAGGGCCCCCACCTGTCGCAGAAACTTCTCGGCTTGCAGGATCAAGGGCCGGTCTATCATCCTGCCCTTGAGCGAAATGGCGCCGCCATCGCTGGCGCGCACCGCCGCCATCACTTCCGCCGCCCAGGCCAGCTCCTGCTCGCTGGGCAGGAAGCCGCGCCGGACCACCTCGACCTGGCGCGGATGAATGCACAGCTTTGCGCCAAAGCCCAATCGCCGCGCCCGCTCCACCCCGCGCACCAGCAAGGCCTCATCATCAAAGCCAGCCGTGACGCCATCGACAGGTGCAGCGATACCCGCCAGGCGCGAGGCCAGCACCATTTCCACCCGCAGCGACAACAACTCCTCCTCTTCCGGACCGCACTGCATGCCCAGGTCGAGCTGGGCATCGATGGATCCGAAGGCCAGCCGCTGCACGCCCGGCGCGGCGGCGATCTGGCGCATGGCGGCCAGGCCGGCGGCGCTTTCGATGAGCGCAATCAATCCTGATCCAGACCGCAGTGCGCCAGCCACGGCGCCGACCCCTGCCGCATCTTCCGCCTTGGGCAGGACGATGCCGGCTACCGGCAGTGCCGAAAACGTCAACAGGTCCTGTTCGTGCCAGACCGTATCGGCGGCATTGATCCGCACCCACAGGCGCGCCTGCGACGCCTGCCCTTCCGGTCCCGCCAGCCAGCGCGCCAACGTCTCGCGCGCAGCCTCCTTGTATGGCCGAGCCACCGCATCTTCCAGATCGACGATGACCGCATCGGCGCCGCTATCGAGCGCCTTGGCATAGCGCTCGGGACGGTTGGCCGGGACGAAGAGATAGCTGCTGGCGATCACACCGCGCCCCGCTCGCGCAAGGCCGCGATCTGCCCGGCCTCATAGCCCAGCGCAGAGAGGATGGACTCGGTATGCTGGCCCAGCGCGGGGATGGCCTCCATGCGATAGTCATAGCTGTCATTGGCCCCAGGCGGCAATAGCGCCGCCACCTTGCCCACCGGGGTAGCGACCTCGGTCCAGCGCTGGCGCGCCGCCAGTTGCGGGTGCTGCCACAGCTCCTGCATGGTATTGACACGGGCGTTGGCAATCTGCGCCTCATCCAGCCGCGCCGCCACCTGCTCGGCGCTGAGCCCGGCGAAGACGTCCAGGATCAGCTGCCGCAAGACATCGCGATGCTCATGCCGGCGCGCATTGCTGGAAAAACGTGCATCGCTGGCCAGCGCCGCATCCTGCAGCACCTGCTCGCAGAAGACCTTCCATTCCCGCTCGTTCTGCAGGCCCAGCATCACCGTCTTGCCATCGCCGGCGCTGAACGGTCCATAGGGATAGATGGTGGCGTGTTCGGCGCCGCTGCGCAGCGGCGCGCTGGCGCCCTGGTAGGCGTAATACAGCGGAAAGCTCATCCACTCGGCCAGCGACTCCAGCATGGACAGGTCGATGTGGCTGCCGCGCCCCTCGCGCCCCTCACGCCCGCGCTTGATCAACGCGGCCAGGATGTTGGAGTAGGCATACATGCCGGCGGCAATGTCGGCAATCGAGCAGCCGGCCTTGACCACGTCATCCGGCGTGCCCGTCACCGAGAGGAAGCCGGCTTCGCTCTGGATCAGCAGGTCATAGGCCTTCTTGTCGCGATAGGGACCATCCTCGCCATAGCCGGAGATGTCGCAGACGATCAGTCTGGGATGCCTGGCGTGCAAGGCCTGCGCCGACAATCCCAGGCCGGCAGCGGCGCCCGGCGCCAGGTTCTGCACCAGCACATCGGCCTGCTGCAGCAACTGGTCGATGATGCGCCTGCCCTCCTCGTCTTTCAGGTTCAGCGTCAGGCTTTCCTTGGAACGATTGGTCCAGACGAAATGCGAGGACAAGCCATTGACGCGGCTGTCATAGCCCCGGGCAAAGTCGCCCACCCCAGGCCGCTCGATCTTGATCACCCTTGCCCCCAGATCGGCCAGCTGGCGGGTGCAGAACGGTGCGGCGATGGCGTGTTCCAGGCTGATGACGGTAATGCCCTCCAGCGGGCGGTGGGATGGCGACATGGCGTGTCCTGGTAGCGGGTCGGTTCAGAAAGAGCGCGGCAAGCCAAGCACATGCTCGGCCACGTAAGAGAAAATCAAGTTGGTCGAAATCGGCGCGACCTGATACAGCCGCGTCTCGCGGAACTTGCGCTCGACATCGTATTCGCAGGCAAACCCGAAACCGCCATGCGTCTGCAGACAGACATTGGCCGCCTCCCAGGCCGCCTTGGCGGCCAGGTACTTGGCCATGTTGGCCTGGGCGCCGCAGCTCTGCTGCGCATCGAAGAGCGCACAGGCCTGGTAGCGCATCAGGTTGGCCGCCTCGACCTCGATGTAGGCTTCCGCCAGCGGAAACTGCACCCCCTGGTTCATGCCGATGGGCCGGTCGAAGACCACGCGTTCGCGGGCATATTGCGTGGCCTTGTCGATGAACCAGTAGCCATCACCGATGCACTCGGCGGCAATGAGCGTACGCTCGGCGTTGAGGCCATCGAGGATGTAGCGGAAACCGCGCCCCTCCTCACCGATGAGGTTCTCGGCCGGAATCTCCAGGTTGTCGAAGAAGAGCTCATTGGTCTCATGGTTGACCATGTTGAGGATGGGCCGCACCTCCATCCCGTGGCCGATGGCCTCTTTCAGATCGACCAGGAAGATGGACATGCCCTCGGACTTCCTGCTCACCTGCTCCAGCGGCGTAGTGCGCGCCAGCAGGATCATCAGGTCGGAGTGCTGCACCCGTGAGATCCACACCTTCTGGCCGTTGATCACATAGCGATCCCCCTTCTTCACCGCCACCGTCTTGATGCGCGTGGTATCGGTGCCGGTGGTGGGCTCGGTCACGGCCATCGATTGCAGGCGCAATTCACCGCTGGCGATACGCGGCAGATAGCGCTCTTTCTGCTCGGGCGAACCATGGCGCAGGAGCGTTCCCATGTTGTACATCTGGCCGTGACACGCGCCCGAATTGCCACCGGTGCGGTTGATCTCTTCCATGATGACCGAGGCTTCCGTCAGGCCCAGGCCGGAGCCGCCATATTCCTGCGGGATCAGCGCGGCCAGCCAGCCGGCCTTGGTAAGGGCGTCGACGAACTGCTCGGGGTAGCCGCGCGCCTCGTCGATCTTGCGCCAGTATTCGGGCGGAAAGGTCTTGCACAGGTCGCGCACGGCGTCACGCAGGTCGGCATGAGAATCGGAAGCGGTCGGATAAGACATGCAGGCAACTCCACAACAGATAAATGATTTATATCGTTTTATTTCATTCACTCAAGCGTGGCCTCGGCCTGCATGGCCAGCTCACCGCGCTCGTTCTGCGCCCACAGCGCCACGCGCCTGCCATCGGCAGAGGGCTTGCCGCAGAGGGTGAAGGCTTCGGTATCGAAGAGGCTGCCCACCGCACGGAAATCGAACGCCCGCAACACCGCCTGCGGCATCTGCCGCGCCAGCAGATCGGCCAGCAAGGTGGCGATCAACGGCCCATGCACGATCAGGCCGGGATAGCCCTCCACACCAGTCACGTAACTGCGGTCGTAATGGATGCGATGGCCATTGAAGGTCAAGGCCGAATAGCGGAACAGCAGCACCGGATCCGGCACGATGCGGCGCGACCATAGCGCATCGGTCGGCGCAGCCTTGGCCGGCACGGGCGCGGCGCCGGCTTGTGGCAGGTCGCGATAGACGATGTCGTGCTCTTCGGTCAGGCAAGTCTGGCCGGCATGGCTGATGGTGTGATGGACGGTGACAAAGGCCAGCGCGCCGCTGCGCCCCTGCTTGACATCGATGCTGGCGACGCGCGAATGCTTGCTGGCCTCCATACCGATGGGCAATGGCGCCATGAAGCGCAAGCGACCACCGGCCCACATGCGGCGCGGCAAGGGCACCGGCGGCAGGAAGCCGCCGCGCAGGGGATGACCATCCGGACCAGTCTCGGACTGGCGGCAAGCGTTCCAGAAATAGATCCAGTGCCACAAGGGCGGCAAGCCCTCCCCCGCCAGGGGCTGACGCGGACCATCCAGCGTCGCCGCCAACGCCGAGGCCATGGCCGGATGGAGGTGATCGTGTCGGGTTTCGCTCTTGTCCAGCCACTGCCGCAGCAGGGTCAGGTCGAGATCGGGAGAGGCCATGTGTTCGCGCCATAGAGTGATGAACTGGCGCTCAGTGTGTGGCCGCGATGGCGCACGAACAATCTGTATTTTTCGAAGGGGGGCTTGGGCAGAACTGAAGTCAGCAAGCCATCGCGCGTGTGGCAGCGCAGCACGCAAAGTCCGCGACAGGCCCATGATTGGGCGTAACATGGGCAGCTCTTCATCTTGCTCCAGCGGAGACGCCATGCTGTTCGACCTGACCGACCTGCGCCTGTTCATCCTCATCGCCGAACACAACAGTCTCACCCGCAGCGCCGAGCGCATGAACCTCTCGCTGGGGGCCACCAGCAACCGCATCAAGGAACTGGAGACACGCTTCGGCACCCGCCTGCTCTATCGCGAGAGCAAGGGCGTGCAACTGACCCCGGCCGGTCACACGCTGCTGCATCATGCCCAGCAGTTCATGCAGCAGGTCGAACATCTCAAGAGCGACATGCAGCAGTACAACAACGGCATCAAGGGCTACATCCGCATCTTTGCCAACACTACCGCCGTGACCGAGTTCATGCCGGAGATCCTGGGCAAGTTCCTGGCGCGCCATCCCCAGGTCAATGTGGCGCTGGAAGAGCGCCTGAACCACGACATCCTGCGCGGCATCCAGGAAGGGACGGCCGACATCGGCATCGTCGCCGGCCCCGTGCAGGGCGAGGGCTTGCAGATATTGAATTTCTCGACCGACCGGCTGGTGCTGGCCACCGCGCTGGAACACCCGCTGGCCGACGCTCCCAGCCTGCCCTTCATCCAGACGCTGGAGTACGAGCATATCGGCCTGCATGAAGGCAGCACGCTGCATCACTTCCTCAGCAAGATCGTGGCCGAGAACGGCCAGCGGCTCAAGCTGCGCATCCAGGTCCGCAGCTTCGAAGCCATGTGCCGCATGATCGAGACCAACGTAGGCATCGGCATCCTGCCGCGCTCGGCGGCACAACGGCATCAGCAGACCATGCAGTTGTCGGTGGTGGAACTGAGCGATCCCTGGAGCGTTCGCGAGCGCAGCATGGTGGTGCAGGATATCGACACGCTCTCACCGCATGCCCGCAACCTGGTCGAGTTCATCCGTGAACAGACGGCGCAGGGCGCGGAGGACGATGCCCTGGTACCCGGCGCCATGGCGCGCCCGGCCAAGGCAGGATCAGGCAAGCGCGCCTGAACGGCCTATCCGCCCACCATCATCCACACCGACAGCAACAGCAGCGCACCGCAGAAGAGGATGCGCAGACGCCGCTCAGGCAAGTGATGGGCCAGCGCCACGCCCCAGGAAATGCTGAGCACGCCACCCAAGGCCATGGGAATGCCGACCGCCCAATCGACATGGCCGGCATGGGCATAGGTCCACAGCGCCACCAGCGTACCCGGCGTGACCATGGCCAGCCCCAGCCCTTGCGCCGCAGTCTGTGTCATCCCGAAAAAGGCCGTCAGCAGCGGCACCGCCACGATCGCCCCGCCCACGCTGAAGAAACCCGCCGACGCCCCCGCCGAGAGTCCCACGAACGGAATCCAGCGACGTCCCAGCACGACCGGACGCACCACCGCCGGCGATCTGCGCAGCAAGGTCCACAGGTAGTACAACGCCAGCACCGCCATGAAGACCGCAAAACAGAAATGCAGGCTGCGCGCATCGATGGCCGTGGCCAGCCGCGCCGAGAAATACGTCGCCACCACGGCCGGCGCGCACATCATGGCGGCCGTGCTCCACTCGATCTTGTTGCGCTGCTTGTAGCGCCAGAAGGCGATGACCACATTGGGCACGATCATCACCAGCGACGTGCCTTGCGCCAATTGCTGGTCCATGCCGTAGAGGTAGCCCAGCACCGGGATGGCGATCAGGCCGCCGCCGATGCCGAACAGACCGCCCATCGCCCCCAGCAGGCCGCCCAGCAGGAAGTTGACTACACCAGAGAAAAACAGAGAAGCCGTCATGAGTGTAAAGTAGTGCCGCTGCCGCCAAGGCAGCACCGAAAATCAAAAAAGGAGACTGACATGAGCGGCATCATCGTGTTCGCGCTGGAAATGGGCGTCGTCGCCCTCATCGCGCTGGCGATCTACATGGTGATGAAGAAATAGCCCCGCCGGCCAGGCCCGACAGTGTAGCGCAGCGCGACCACGGCTGCGCGAGCGCATTCCCCCCTCAGCAAAGGAAGGAAGAAACAATGGATTTGAGACTCAACGGCAAGACCGCCCTGGTATGTGCATCCAGCAAGGGCCTGGGCCGCGCCTGCGCGCATTCGCTGGCGCGCGAGGGCGTGCATGTGACCATGCTGGCGCGTGGACGCGAAGCCCTGGAAGCAGCCGCGCAAGAGATCCGTGCCGAGGTTGCCGCCACCGGCGCCATCATCACCACCGTGAGCTGCGACATCACCACCCCCGAAGGCCGCGCCCTGGCGCTGGCCGCCTGCCCGGCCCCGGACATCCTGGTCACCAACGCCGGCGGCCCCAAGCCCGGCGACTTCCGCGACTGGAGCCGCGAGGACTGGATTGCCGCCGTGGACGCCAACATGCTCACCCCCATCGAGCTGATCAAGGCCACCGTGGATGGCATGATCGCCCGACGCTTCGGACGCATCGTCAACATCACCTCCAGCGCCGTACGCGCGCCCATCGACATCCTGGGCCTGTCCAATGGCGCGCGCTCGGGGCTGACCGGTTTTGTGGCCGGGCTGGCGCGCAAGACGGTGGCGCACAACGTCACCATCAACAACCTGCTGCCCGGCCCCTTCGAGACCGACCGCCTGCGCGCCACCGCCAGTGGCGCCGCGCAGGAGAGCGGACGCAGCGTCGACGAGATCCTGGCCGAGCGCCGCAAGCTCAACCCAGCGGGCCGCTTTGGCGATCCGGCCGAGTTTGGCGACGCCTGCGCCTACCTGTGCAGTGCGCAGGCGGGCTTCATCACCGGGCAGAATCTGTTGATGGATGGTGGGGCTTATCCGGGGACGTTCTGAGGGTGGAGCTTGGGGCTTGCTGTGCGGCCATCCCAATGGTGCTGGTGACGCAGCGGGTCTCGGCCAATGGGACGGGGGTGGATGCAAAGCAAGTGATGTGATGTATAATGCGGCCCTCGTGCGCTGGGCAACTGGCTCGGCCGCACTCCAAGGAGGTTTGGGTGAGTGGTTTAAACCAGCAGTCTTGAAAACTGCCGACGGGGTGACCCGTCCGTGAGTTCGAATCTCACAGCCTCCGCCAAGACACTTTATAGAACGGGCCTTTCAGGCCCGTTTATCATTTCTACCCACAAATTCACCCACAAACTAAAGCGTGGTAGCAAGGCGCTCATACGCCTGTAACATGGAGAAAGTATGCTGCGGGGCAACTCATAGACCTCGGGCAAACTGATGTACCAGCAGTTCAAAAAATTTCTATCAGAGAAGATTGCAGACTTCCGCCGCATGGTTCGACAAGCTCGCGGACAGGTTGAACTTGAAGAGCTCCAGAGCAGCGCGTGGGTCGTCGCTGCAGAATTGGGAGAGAAGAGAAAGTCAGAAATTGACTTCTCGAACAAGCAAGATCAAGACTGGATCTTGGCCACTGTCTACAACCAGACTGTCCGCCCCGGTAAATCGGTTAGGTACGCCGTCAGCATCGATCAACCCGCGGCGTGGGGCGACGATGATCTACCTTCCCTGGCAGATACGCTGCCTGCGCCCGAAAATTCAGATCCACTGACAGCCCTCTTACACCTGGAGCGATTAGAAGAGATTGCCAATACCAATGACTTGTCATTAGCAGCCACATATTCTCAGGCGGCAACCTATGCAATCAGCCTAGAGAAGTTTGAAAACGTGAACAGTCTAAGCACTTTCTTGGCCATATCTGGCCCCACGTTGGTCCAACGAATATCGAGGGCGGCAGCGAGCCTCAAAGTTCAGGACTCGATTTTCGATGGAATCGAAAGGATTCCCCGATCCTTTATTCCGAAAAGGGGGAGCGTTAAGCTTTCGAAAAGCCAGTTGCCTTCGATTGACGCCCAGTTAGCACTTGCCTTTCCGGTGTTCCCTTGAACGCCCTATCATCCCCGATCAGTTTGTTACCCTAGTTGTTACCTTACCGATTAGGGTAACAACTAGGGTAACAAAACCCGCCTCTTAGAATTCGAAAGCTCCGACAATAAAAAAATCCTCCTGCACCATAGCTGGAGCGGCTTTGCGGCAATTCATGGCGATCATCGAATTACCGATACTGGCGCTCATGCCAGCCATGGTTTGTTACCTTGTTACCCAAATTTCAAAATTTCATAGCTGGGGATACAACGCGGTGCGCAATGCCCGTGGGTATTATTTTTGAAAGTAAGGACCCGTGTTTCGCCCCAGCACTTCACTGCACAACGCGGCGGCTTCAGATAGACTGATCCAGTCTCCGGATCCTAGTTGAGTTGGAATCATCGTGCGTCCCTTCGACGCCCCTTAAATTGGAAGTCATGCCAACGCGGCAAGGGTATCCGCGCTTTCGGCTGGCCGGCCTAGGCATGACTAAACTTGTGAAGTCGGTTGTACGGATAACGCATCTGCCATCCGTTCATAAAATTATGAGAAAGTACTGCTGATTGCGCAACTTGGCGAGGAGATTCCGGGGATTCCCGGAATTCAATCTTCTCCAATTTGAGGAGATCTATCACGACCATCAACGGTCCCGTTTTTGGAACGGTTCCGATATTGGTACTGTTCCAAAAACGGGCCTGTTACAGAGCCTCCCGAGAAAAACCGACTGTATGAACGTCCGAAGGCTTGGCAAACCCTGTCAATCGGCTTGCCCAGTCTCCTCGCGATTTCACGCTGCTATGCGCGCCTCGATACCAGCATGTTCTCTAAGCAAGTAAAGCAGCCCACCTCCGTCAATTAGCTCAATCGGCTTGTCTTTGCAGAAATTATAGGCGTCCGTGCCGTATCCGCTCGTACAAACGAGAATGCCTTTGTTAGCACCCTCATTCATCATCGTTCCGAACAGATCGCGAACAGCACTCACGCCCACCGTGTCCTTGTATCGCTTCGCCTGGATCACCACCTTTCCGCCGAGGATCGGACGGGTATCGTAAGCCACGGCATCAACCCCACCATCGCGAGAGCTGCGCGTCAGCTTCGTCTCAAGACCCATCTTCCCAAACAGATTCGAAACCAAGATTTCGAACTCTCCAGGGGTCAAGTCCAGCAAGTTGGGGCGGGACTCCAGGACGGTCAGCACATCGCCTTGATCAATAAATCGTTTGTCGATCATGTCAAATTCGACGATTGGTTTGATCGCCAAGAGCTCGTCCGGTCTCGGCGACACCTGAGCGCCCAAATTCTTCAGGCAAGCGATCTTGTCCACCTTCTCTAAACGCAACTCCAGGAATGTTTCTTTCGGCGCTCGCACCGAAACAACGGGGACCCGGACCTCTTTCCCGCTGGCAGGATCATGGGTATCGATCATCCCATTAAATGTGATTCTTGAAAGTGCATTGACTTGATCCGCTTCAAATAGCTCGTGAAGCGTTCTCAGCGTTACCGCAGCAACAATATCTTGGTAAAGCTGCTTAGTCTCCGCCGGCTTTCGGGCCTTGAACTCAATCTGATCCTTTGTCTTGACGTACCTGAATTCTGCTTCCTGCGGAATAACCGACGGTTCTGGCAGATCATATTCAACGACCAGCTCTCCGGTCTCCTGCTGAAATGCAAGGCGGAATTTTTGAGGGAAGCCCTCGGCAGGATATGCCGAGCGTGCCAATACCATGTCACAGTAGGCTACGATGGCCTCCGCATCCTGAGAGTGGTAGGCAGCTTGAATCCGCTCCACTTCAGCGTTGTGAGCCAGCACATCGCGCTCATAGGCTTCCTTCTTCTCTTCGTACTCTCGCTTGATTTTAGAAAGTTTGGCAAGCTTCTGGCTCTCGGTATGCTCGTGAGCAGCCAGAGCCCTTTTGTGGGCCTCGGACGCCTTCGCGACATCTTCTGCGTGCCGGTTCACTGAGCCAGGCCAAAACCGGCTCAAACCCTTCAAGGGTGCAACCTCCTTTGGCAAGGGCGGCGATTCCGAAAGAAGCTCACGAGGAGGACGAAACGGCGCATATCGCTCCGAGCTCTTCAAGGATGCGAAATCAATGCGATCGTCATGATGCAGCGTATGGGCCAGCAGGCCCTTCAACTCATCCAAGCGATCCTGCAATTCGGCGTTCAAGTCGTCCACCTCACCCTGCCGTTCTTCCAGATACTGCAGCTTCGCCATTTTCTCGGCTGCCTTCTGATCCCGCGCCTCTTGAGCCGCCGCCATGCGCTGCTGTCGCTCCAGTTGACGCAATTGAGTTGCCTGGGTACGCAATGCCCGTTGACTCTCTCGCTCCACAGCCGCAGCCCCGCGCGCAGCCGCCCTCAGAAATCCCTCTATTCCGCTTCTACGCCCCATTGCACACTCCCCTTCGACAAAGACACGAAGTTTTAGTTAGTTTTTAGTCAATTTCCGGAAAATTTTAGCATCGTTGGGCCGCCCGTACGCCCATGTCAAAATCTCAAAGGTAACCCCCTACATTGAAAGCTTCAATGGCCGGTTCAGGGAGGAATGCCTCAATGACCACTGGCTCTCGACCTTGCATGAAGCTCGTTCCCGGATCGAAGCATGGCGCCGAGATTACAATTCAATGCGACCACATAGCGTGCTGAAATACGCCACGCCAGCAGAGTTTGCTGCACAACAGGGTTATTAACGCATTCTACTATTCGATGTAGCTAATTCCTGGGGGCAGGTCAATCTAACCCAGTATCTAGGACTGGATCCTCATCCTCAAGTTGGTTTGAAATATTACTTTCTTTAAAAAGCGTCTTAATGATGCGAGAAAGTCTAGGCTGCCGGTTTTCCTTGATGACCCTCTTGCAAGCTCGGGCGAAGTTGTCCATCGCGGATCCGAAATGAGGCTCGTAATTGCCTTTATGCGCGCACAACTCAACCATTTTCCAGAGAAAATTTCTCACTTTTGCGGAAGATAAAGATAGCAAGAGCCTTTCGAAATCCTCTGTGGTGGCTGAGCGCAGAGCCAATGACTGCCTATCGCCCCATCCTTGATGTTCGCTCAAATATTCACAAACATCTGCGGCAGAAGTGTTGCGACGCACCTCGCGTTCAACCCCATCAAATAATTTTTTTATCTCAGGATGAAGTGGTCCGCCGAAGGGAGCCATTGGTGCAGACCCGCTGAATGAGGCTGCGTCAAAATTATCAATATAATTTTTTAGAGCAGCTTGCGCATAAGGTTCTCCACCAGGAAAATTCATTAAAGCATCGTATAAGTTGGAAACAACATATGGACCCAATAAATGCGCTCTCTCAGCAATCCCGTTTACTCTTCGAAGTAACTGCTCTTCTGGAACCTCATAGTCCCAGAACAAGGAAGACATGAGCGAATTGCAATCATTATTCGCAGATGTAATGGCGGCGTCTGACTCAAATCTGCTGATAGCTTCACTCAACTTCTGCGACTCAACCAAACCCGATTGTAAGAACTCGACCACAAGTAGTTCGAACTCATCAGCTTGAGGAGATATCCCCAGCTTTCTGAAAAGCACCCTCCATCGATCTCTGTTCTTCTCTTCCTCAGATTTCTCGCCTTGGCTTTTAGACCATTCATCCCAGTCTTGCGGCCCTCCTTGATCGAGGGCGAAATCAAAGTTCGGTCCATCATCGATGCCCCGGTAGTGAATCGCAGATAGGAGAACTATTGAAGGGAGAGCGCGATTCAAAGTACCTGGCGAAAGATCTGCTCTGCCTCCTAATATAAGATTACTCGCCTTAATTATTTTCTGGATAATGCGGATGTTATTGATTCCGCATATCCTTATTAACTCACACAGTTTTTCGCCGTATGGCGTTTCTATCGTCTTCTTTGCGATCTCAAAAGCCTCATCACTGGATGTCAAGAGCTTTAGCTCCTGATCGATAACCTTCTCTCGAAAAGTATTCCAAAGTTCGCCGCTCGCTTTATCTAACTTGTCTTCGTTCAAAATGAGAAGAACCCGACACTTATACTGCTTGGTCATTTCATCGATAAAGCCGAGCACCTCATCTACGTCGAGTTTCTTGTGCTTACGCTCAATATCGTCCAGAACCAGAAGCTTTTCTCTCAAGATGACTGGCGCAAGAATTAGGCCGATGTCATTCACGGCAGCGAATCCTTTGTGAAACCCTTCTGCCATCTTACTAATCGCGCCCCAGGTCTTTTTTACTCCTTCAGTCAGCACTGGAAATTCGTCGACAGATTTTGCGGCGCTCTGAATCAACTTCAACTTAACGAGATCGATGGAAGAAAGGCCGAACACGGAGGCGTAAAGGGCATCCTTTGCAAACGCGACATCACTTTTCTTGATTTGGTCCCACATGAAGCTTTTTCCCGTCCCCCATTTTCCCGATAGAGCGATGACCTTGGCGTCGTATTGCTCTAACATGTGGATGAGCTGCGCTTTGGTTTCTTCTAGCGACATGAATTTCCTCTTAGGTTAATAGTTTTCGGAAAAATATCTACTTGCATCCACATTATGAATGTAGCACCACCTTCTCTTCAATCCTCGCGTATCGAAATGTATTTCGGGGATATTTTATTGTCGAGTGGCACCAGCTTCATCACGCGCCGTGGGAGTAAGTTGTTTCTGACATCCAATAGCCATAACGTCACCGGGCGTGATCAGCACGCTGGGGCATGTCTATCCGCGCGAGAAGGGATTCCCAATAATGTCGTGATCCGCTACAACAAGGCTGATAACCCTGGCGAATTCCTGTCGTATCAGGAGCCGATCTTGGCCAACGATGAGCCGCTTTGGTTTAAGCACCCGAAGTTAGGAAAAACGGCTGATTTTGTCGCACTGAAGCTGACCAACTCGCCGGGTGCAATAATCCATCCGATCGATCCGGTCTCGGTGGGCGTACCCACCAAGTAAAATGCCCCCCCCCTTGAGAGCTGCGTCGAACCGTCATTCGAGCGAGCCAACCCTTGTCCTGATCGAGAGCGGCCACTTATCGAAGAATCGATGCGATATTTCGGGATGCTCTGAGAACAAGCTCAATATCTCGTAGGCATGGGGAATACCCGTACAAGAAAGCCCCCTCGATATTGGCTAGAAGAAATTCACAAAATAGCCTGTCCAACGCTAGCCGTATAGTTTGCAAAGCACTACCATGAACAACTGTGGATTGAGCATCTGAATCGGGCCTGGATGGGGCAATCAAAAATCATTGCGAGCATCCGCTCTTGCTTTTGGTCAGCCACAATCGTCCACTTATTGTTTTGGGGAAATCATTACAACATCAGAGGGAGTTAATCATGACGCTAAAGCCTGGCCCGAAGCCAATTGCCAAATCCACCGGCAAGCCCGATCAACGTCGGCGCGATAACAAAGAAACGCCGGGAAATAATCCGGCTCTGAAGCCCAGCAAGCCGCCGACCAAAAGCAAATAAGGCTCATGGCCTCTTCGTTAGTTTATTCTCGTGGTGGGGCAGTACTTTACGTTCGATTCCCGCCCTCCAAAATCGGGGAGCGGCGCCTGGACGATGATGAGCGCCAAAACCGGCATATTGTCGGTTTTGGAAATCGTGGGGTGGCTATCAACTTTGACTTCAGCCATCGGCGGGAGATTGCTTTTCGCTCCCGCGAGCTGCTTTCCCAGCTGCTTGCCCGTTTCGGTGCGCTCCACCATGGCGAATTCCGTTGTCATGTCAAGGGATAGGTGGTGCTCAATGGCAGTCTGGGCATGAGCTTTTGAGCTCCCCGAAACTGGGGAGCTCAAAATTGCCCCTGAGGTTTTTCGGAGTTTTCCGAAAAGCCCTCTGCGACGGAGTAATCATATCCATTACAAGTGCAATCCTGATACGTCTGTCCATTTTGCGGGTGGACGTAGGGTGTCTCGTTTCCAGAAACGACACCCTGTTCACGACTAGGCGGAACATATCGCCCTTCGTCAATACTCGCACTTCTTGTGTGCGGCCTAGGCTATCGACGATGAGGTAACGTTTTGCTATCCCACGGCATGCCGCATAGCATCATTCGGATTGGAATAGTCTAACGCTTCGCAAATATCCTTACCGACGAATAAAGGCTCACTACTCTCGCTCGCCAATACGCGGATATCACGGCCCTCGAAATGGAAAGGGATAGGATTCATGCCGCGACCTCACTCGGTCCGAACATTAGATCCTTGATCCAATCAACAGGCGCCGGGCATGGACCTCAACATCGTCAGGATGGCTCCAGCATTGTCCAAATCAAGCTTGCAGCGCCCACATTTTGACAGCCAGTTTCCAGCAGCTTGGATTGACGCGTCGTCTCGTCTATCCCCTTTGTGGTGGCAATATGGAGGTGCGGACACTTCCCTCTCTTCAGTGCGGACATTTGCGGACACTTGTGCGGACACTTGTGCGGACACTTTGGAAGTGTCTGCACTCGTCTTCCGGCTTCTGATCAGGCGGCGTCGAGGGCCAGTTAAACGGTCGAGAGAATGACGGCGCCAGTCATGGGCCCTCACCGGCCATGCGAGCCTTTGGAGGTACGATTGAAGCCCCCAATGCAGCGAGCGGCGGCGCGGTTTTCTGTGTGCGGTTGCCGTCGGCTCCGTAGCGGGTAAATTGTCATGCGGCACTAGCCGCATTCGGTTTTCCATCGTCTGAAAAAACTGCCGGCAATTCAGGCGGTACCGCCCACGGTCATGCCGTCAATCCTCAGCGTTGGCTGACCCACGCCCACAGGCACCGATTGTCCGGCCTTGCCACAGACGCCGGAGGCCGTGTTGATTTCCAGATCGTTGCCGATCAGCTTCACGTTCTTCAGTGACTGCGGGCCGTTGCCGAGCACCGTCGCGCCTTTCACTGGCGCGCCCAGTCGACCATTCTCGATCAGGAACGCTTCCGACGCGGCAAACATGAACCGGCCGCTGCTGATATCGACCTGACCGCCCTCTAGATGGGCAATGTAGATCCCCTGCTTGACCGAGGCGATGATCTCGGCCGGATCAACTCCGCCGGCACGCATGTAGGTGTTGGTCATGCGTGGCATCGGTAGCACATCGTAGGATTCGCGGCGTCCGTTGCCCGTGTTGGCGACACCCATCAGCCTGGCGTTCAGCGAATCTTGCATGTAGCTGACCAGAATACCGTCCTCGATCAACGTGGTGCACTGCCCGGGCGTGCCTTCGTCGTCGATGTTGAGCGAGCCGCGACTGCCCGGCACGGTGCCGTCGTCGACGATGGTCACACCGGGAGCCGCCACCCGTTGCCCGATGCGCCCGGCGAATGCCGAGGAACCGCGCCGGTTGAAATCACCTTCCAGGCCATGCCCCACTGCTTCGTGCAACATGACGCCGTTCCAGCCAGGGCCGATCACCACGGTCATGGTGCCGGCCGGCGCCGCGCGTGCCTCCAGCTTGATCAATGCAGCGTCCACCGCCAGAGCGGCGACCGACTCGATCGCAGCGTGATCGAAGGTCGCCAACCCCACGCGCCCGCCCAAGGTGCGCGAGGCGCCTTCGCGGCGGCCATTGCGGACGACCTGTACCGCCACGTCGAGCCGTACTAGCGGACGTACGTCGCCGCCGCAATAGCCGTCGTTGCGCGCCAGAAAAACCAGGTCGAGCGATATCGACAGGCTCGCCATCACCTCCACCACCAGAGGACTACGGGCGCGGCAAGCGCGGTCGACCGATTCCAGCAAGGCGATCTTGTGCGCGGCATCGAGCGAGGGCAGCGGGTCATCGAGCGTGTAATAGGTCGGCCCGCGCTTGGGCAGCTTGAGCACCAGGCCTGCTGGCGATACCGGCGCATGGCCCACAGCATCGGCCGCCAAGTCGGCAGCTTTACCAATCGTAGTAGCGTCGAAGCGATCAGCCGAGGTCAAGACCGACTGCTCGCCTTCCACCAGGCGTAGCCCGAAACCCTGCGACTGGTTGTAGTTGCTGCGTGTCACCTTGCCACGCTCAAGGTGCCAGCTTTCTGCGACGCTCGACTTCAGGTACAGATCGGCGTAGTCGCCACCTTTGCGCAGCGCGCGTGACACGCCCGCCAGTAATTGCGATTCATCCAGTCCGCTGGCTGCCAGCAGCCCCCATCTGGCGCGGCAATAGGCGGTGGACGTGCCGGAGTCAGCGCCGCCATCATTAGGTTCTGGCACTGCTGCCAGCTGGTTGATTGTCTTCATGAATGCTTCCCTGTTCGCGCGTCTTCAGATGTTCAGATACCGCCGACACGCATCTTGTCAATCAGCCACGAGCCCGTCGTGGTGCCATTCTGCGTGAGCCGGTCATTGCCCACTGCGACGATGCCGGCAAACATCTCACGCAGATTGGACGCCACCGTGATGCCGGCCACCGGATAAGCGATCTGGCCGTTTTCCACCCAGAAGCCGCTGCACGCGCGCGAAAAATCGCCCGTCATCAGATTGACCCCCTGCCCGTTCAGCCCACTGATCACCAGCCCTGTTCCCATGCGCCTGATCATCGCCTCCAGATCGCCACTGGCCGCGCTGGTGGTGCTCGACACCATCACATTGCTGGGCCCCGCGCCATGCTCTGCCAACGGCAAGCCGAGGCGCCGCGCACCGTAAGCGCCAAGGTAATAACCTTGCAGGCGACCGCCTGCGATCAGCGTGCGCGGGCGCAGGGCAGCGCCGTTGCCGTCATAGCTGCGGCTGCCCATGCCGCCCTTGAGCAGCGGGTCATCTGAAATATTCATGTGTGCAGCGAACACCTCCTGGCCCAGCGCATCGCGCAGGAACGAGCTATGCATATAGAGCGGGCGCGCTGAAATGGCCTGTACGAATTCGTTGAGCAGGCTTGCCGCCGCCTGCGGCTCGAACAGCACCGGACAGGTCTGGGTAGCGACCTGGCGCGCGCCAAGCCGGGCCAGCGCGCGCCGCCCGGCACAGGCGCCGAGCGACTCTGGGCTCGGCAGCTGTGCCGGATCACGCCGGGCATCCCACCAGGACTCGATTTCCTTGGCGCCATCACGGATTGCCACGGCCGTACACGACAGGGAATGACGGGTTGATGCACTACTGCGCAAGAAGCCTTCGCTGTTGGCCAGGACGCGGCGGGTACGACTGCTAAACAGTACCGCCTGCTCTATCTGCGGCACCGCGCTGCTGACCGCCAACGCTGCACGCTCAATGCGCGCCACCAGCGCCACGGCATCCCTCAGACCGAGCTGCCAGGCGTGGTCAAGCTCCAGATCCACATCGTCGCTTGGATAGGCCGACAGGCCCGGCAACCCCGCATGCTGATCTTCGGCGGCAATCGCGGCGCTATCCATGCCGCGTGCCACCAACGCCGCCACGCCCTGCTGCGACAGATCGGAGGATGACACCGACGCTTCGCGCTGACCAAGGAACAGGCTCAGGCGCAATTGGGCCGATTGACGCAGCGCACGCTCGTTGGGCTTGCCACCCTGCACGCTGGCGCTCAGCGACTCTACCTCCTCAATCTGTACCGCCGCAGCCGTGGCCCCGTGCTGACGAGCGACCTCAAGTGTTTGCTGCGCGATGGTTTCGAAATGCTGTTGGCAATCTTTCATGGTATTGAGGTTACGAAGGGCTCGTAAGCTTTTCATTCCTTGCTCTTGGGTTGATTCGATACCGCACCTGGGGCGGATGTCGCAACGACATCCGGCGTCAGATCGACGAACTGATCGTGAAACGCCGCCACCTCCTTGCGGTGCGCCACGCTGATCAGCGTACTGTGCGGCAGACGCTCAAGCAGCAGCGAATACATGCGCTGCTCCGATTCGTCATCGAGCGCGCTGGTGGCTTCGTCGATAAAAATGTGGTCGGGTCTGGCAATCAAGATCCGGGCAAAGGCCAGGCGTTGCTGCTCGCCACCCGAAAGACGCCCGCCCCAGCGATCAGGCTGATCAAGCAGGGGCAGAAATTGCGCCAAACCGACCGCCGCCAGGATGTCCTGCGCCAGCGCATCGCTGACGTCGGTCTCGGCGCCAGGATAGGCCAATGCCTGGCGCAAGCTGCCGACCGGCACATAGCTCTTCTGCGGCACGAACATCATGCTGGTGCGTGCAGGCACGGTGATGCTGCCGATCCCGAACGGCCAGATGCCGGCCAGCGCGCGCAGCAGCGTGCTCTTGCCAGACCCCGAGCGGCCACGGATCAGACAGCGGGCGCCGTGCTTGACCGAGAAGGCCGGGATCCGAGACAGTGGATTACCGTGCGGATCGGTCAGCGTCAGCGCGCCGACCTCGATGGTCGTCTGTTGCGGTCTTTGCAGCACAGTCAATTCAAAGGTCGGCGACTTTATCTCGTTGGCGTCCAGCAGCGCCAGCAAGCGGCGCACCACTGCACGCCAGGCGGCAAACGATTGATACGCCTGGGGAAAATACGCCAGCGTGCTGCTCACCGAACCGAACGCGGCGCTCACCCGCATCATCCCGCCCAAGGTCATGGTTCCCGCCATCAGCTGCGGCAGCACCAGCAGCACCGGCAGGATCGAGCTGATCTGGCCGGGCACCTGCACGCCGAACATGACCTGCGCCGTAACCCGGATAATCCTCCATGTATTGGCACGGATGCTGGCGAAGGTGGAACGCAGCCGGGAAGCTTCCACGCTGGCCCCATCGTAGAATGCGATCTGCTCCGCCCCTTCCCTGATCTGTACCATCAATGCGCGGAAATCCGCTTCCACCTTCTGCTGCCGGATGTTGACCGGAATCAGCGAGCGGCCTAACAGATGGGTCAGCAGCAGCGTGCTGCCCGAATACAGATAGACCGCGAACAACATGTAGGCCGGGATGGTGATGGCAAGATGCCCCAGTTCAAGCAGATAGTTGCCGCTCAGCTCCCACAGCACGATGCTGAAGGTAACCGCGCTGACCGGCACATGAATCAGGTGTGACGTGATCGTCACCGTGTAATCGACGAACAGCTTGACGTCTTCCGAGATACGCTGGTCGGCGTTGTCGAGCAACTTGTCGCGCTCAATGCGGAAGTAGGCGCCGCTACGTGTCCACTGGTCGATCAATGTAGTGGTAAGCCAGGTGCGCCACCTCAGCTTGAGCACATCGGCGGCGACCGAGGCGCTGATGGCCAGCGTCGCCGCCACCATGATGAGGCCCAGAAACAGCGTCAGCAGAGCGGGAATCGTGCCGAAACGGCCACTGCCGATGGCGTCGTAGAATTTGCCGGTCCATTGATTGACGCGCAGCGAAAAATAGACGCCGACAAAGCCGGAGCCGACGATGAAAGCGGCTAGCAAGGCCGAAACCGGTGCTTCGCGCGACGTCCAGTAACTCTTGAACAACCACCAGGTGGAGGTCCTGAAATGCGCGCGCTGGCTTCCTTCCACCTCGGCATAGCTGAGGTCGTGCAAGGCTTCCTGCGTCATTGTGTTTCCTTCACCGGCTCCGTGACAAAGTTGATCCTGCTCAGGCCGCCCGCCTGCACCCCCGCCAGTACCTTGGCAACACTGCCGTAGGGCACTTGCTCATCGGCATAGACGTTGACGGCCGGCGGCACTGCCGCCGCTGCAGCTGCCACCACGTGCGCGCGCAGTTCATCGAGATTGGCTGGCACGCGGTTCCACAGGACGGTACCGTCTGCCTGAATCGAGATATCGATGTCCTTGCTTGCCGTCTCGGTGGGCTGCGCAGTGGCCTTCGGCAGCGTTACCTTGACGGCCTGATTGATGGCCGGCAGCGTCACGATAAAAATGATCAGTAACACCAGCATGACGTCGATCAGCGGTGTCATGTTGATTTCCGTGGCCAGCCCATCCCCGCCCGCATCATTCATCATCGACATGGCAAGCTCCTCAGGCGCGGGTCGCAGTGGCCGGCGTGTGCGCCGGGTATCCGGATTCTTTGGCAGCCTGCGCTTCCCTCATCTTGTTGCCAGTCACGTAGTACACGTGCAACTGGTGCGAGAAACGCATCAGCTTCTGTGCCACGGTGCGGTTACCGCGCGCCACGTAGTTGTATCCCAGCACGGCGGGAATCGCCACAAACAAGCCCACCGCTGTCATCACCAACGATTCCCCGACTGGCCCGGCCACGTGATCCAGGCTTGCCTGTCCCGACGCGCCGATGGCAATCAGTGCGTGATAAATGCCCCAGACCGTGCCGAACAGGCCGATGAACGGCGACGTACTGCCAATCGACGCCAGCACGGCCAGACCGCCCTGCAGGTGCGCGATCTGCTCGTCGAGTTCGTTACGCACGCAATACGCAACCCATTCCGTGTTGGAGGTGCTTCCTTCCAGTAGCGGCTGGTCTTTCTGCGCCTGCGCCTCGACCGCGGCCGTGGCGATATTGCTGTAGGGGTTGTCGGTGCCCGCACCGATTGCGGCAATGCCGCCCTCGATCGAATGAGCCGCCCAGAACTCCTTGTGTGCCTTCAAGCCAATGCGTGACAGACGACGATTTGCCATGCCCTTGACGATCATCACGATCCATGACACGGACGACATGCCCAACAGGATAGTGATCAGAAACCGGGTCACTACATCGCCTTGCAGCCAGACATTGGCCAATCCATAGTTTTCCATTGCATGCTCCTAGATTTGTCGTGCGCCGTAGCGCGGTGAACTTGGAAAGCGTTTTCAGTCGGCCGTGAAGGAAATCCGCTGCGCAGCCTCGACCTCCAAGGCGACGCCTGCTACGCGGTAGGGGTTGCAGCGGCCAGCCTGCAGTGCCGCCACGGCGGCCGCGTCAAGTTCGGCAAAGCCGCTGCTCGACGTCACCCTGACCTGCCCGATACGGCCATCAACGCCGATCATGAGCCGTAATGTGACCATCCCCGTCTGCCCCAGCCGTCGCGATTTTGCCGAGTATGCGGGCGCCGGAATATGACAATTGAGCTGCGCCATTTCGCTCGCGTTGATTGACTTGATGGCTAGCGCCGCTTCACCGCTACCCGGCGCAGCAGCAGCCGTGGTCGGCGGTCCTGAAGCTGGCGTCGGGGCGGATGCTGGCGTCGGCGCGGAGGAGGCCGCGCTCGACACCGCCGGCGGCGCTGCTGGCGGGCTGGCGGGGGTGTCCGACTGGATCTCCTGTGTCGACGCCGCCTGCGTAGTCAGCACCGGAGGTGCTTTGAGCTTTTGCGGTGGCTTTTGCCGCGGTTTTTCCATTGGCGTTGGCAAAGGCTTCGCCTCCGGCGGGTGCACCGCCGTTGCCGCCGGTGCGCGACTGACCAGCTGGACCGCGACCGACTGTCCGCCATGCCCGGCGGCAGCAGCGCTAAGCGTGATGTTGGGTCGATAGCACAGCCAAACCAGTCCGATCACATGCAGCAAGAGCACACCGGCGGTCACGGCCGACACCGTGACATCCGACTTGCGTGCAGTACTCCTGGCTCGCATCTGATCCGGTGGAGTCATGATTGCCAAGTCAGAAATCATAGGTTCCCGTCAACATCAGGGTACGCTCCGGCCCCATCGGAATGAAGGAAGCGCTGGTCGAGCTGGAATAAAGCTTGTGATTGAACAGATTCTTCACTGACAAATTCAAGCTGTATTTTTCCATCTTGTAAAACAGGCCAAGATCGGTCTCGGTCTGGCCAGGAACGTGATAATTTCCCGTGCTGCCAACGTCCTGCCCACTGCTCATGAAGACTCCCATGCCCACCCCGAACCCTTGCAATGCCGGACTACGGAAGTTGTAGGTCGTCCAGATACTGCCGGTATGATGCGGAAGATTGACCTTGACCGTGGGCGCATAGTCCTGCACATAATTGTTATAGGCATACTGCGCGATGACGTTCAGACCCGGCATGATCTGCCCCTTCAGTTCGACCTCCAGCCCTTGGCTCACAGCTCCCCCGGTCGAAATATAGAAGCCGCGATGCACCGGGTCGGAAATACTCTGATTGGTGTAATCGATATGGTAGAGCGCCGTGGTCAGCTCAAGTTTGTCGTCCATCAGGTTGAACTTCACACCCGCCTCGAACTGCTCGCTCTGCTTCGGCGCCAGCAAACCGCCGCCGTAGGCAGTCACGTTGTTCGGCTGAAATCCCTTATTCCAGTTGACGTACGGTGCAATTTCCGGCGTCAGCTGGTACATCAATCCCAGACTAGGGCTATAGGCCGTCTGATGCATACCACCGCTCGGCGCGCGACCGACGATATTGGTGCTGCTGAGGTAGCTGTCGCGACGGATCGAGGCTAGCACGGTGAGATTGCTGTAAATCAACTGCTCTTGCAGATAGCTGCCGACCCGCTGAGTTTGTCCACCGAACTGATACGTCAGCGGCGAACTGATCGGTGCTACGTTGATCGTCCCGAAGATATCCGGAATCGTCGTGGTGCTCGAAGAATTCCTGTCATATTGCACATAGTGCATATAGGAATAATCGACGCCAACCAGTGTGGTCGACTTCACGCCGGCGAGATCGGACTTGAGCCGCAGGTAATTCTGTGAATTGGCGGTGTAATAATTGGCCGACGACTTGAACCCCAGCAAAGTGAGTGCATTGGAATTGGTGACCGTCGATGCGGCTGCCCAGCCGTCCTGCCCCTGTGTGGTGCTGGTATAACCATTCTTGCTGACGAACGTCAGGTTATCGCTGAGTTTCTGTTCCAGCTTGGCAGTCAATTCATCCGCTGTCATCGAAAAGTGGTCGCCGCGATTGCCCAACGGATGCTCGACGTAGCCATCCACGTAGCCCCCTCTGGCATAACCCACGGTGTACTGTGGAAACGGCTCGCGCGTCACTGTGTGGGCATAGCCGAGGGTCAGGTCGGTGCTGCGATCCTTCCATTGCAAGGTCGGAGCGATATAGAAGTGGCGGCCGCCGTCATAGCCCATGAAGTTTTCGCTGGACTTGTCGGCCGACACGACGAAGCGATAGCGCAGTCGCTTATCTTCGTCAATTGCACCGGTCGAATCGAATGCCACCTGACTGAAACTATTAGAACCATAGGCCACCTGAACTTCATGAAATGGCTCGACTTGCGGGGCTTTCTTGATCACGTTGACGACCCCTCCAGGAGGTGCATCGGCAGCCATGATGGCCGACGGCCCCTTGACGACTTCCACGCCGGCGATGGCGATGGTCGGCGTCAGGGCTGCGGGAGAGGCGGCGGAGCCATATGACGAAAGCCCATCCGACATCACCGGCGCATTGCCCACGTAACCGCGAATGGCAAACGACGGTACACCGTACGGGCCGGGACGTGCCACCACCCCGGAGGCATTGCGCAGGACGTCTGACAGCGTCTGCGCCGATTGCGACTGAATGACGGCGGCATTGATCACGGATACCGACTTTGGCGTCTCGCTCAAGGGCGTATCGGTACGCGAGAATGTTGCGGAACTCTCGGCCACAAAACCCGTACCACCGGAATCGGCAGTGGCGGCCACACTGATGAGCGGCAACTCCGCATCGGCGATGGCCTTGTGCGCTGGCGTCTCGGTGGTGCTGGTGGTGCTAGCGCCGGCGACTGGCCGCAGCGTCCACTTGCCGCTCGGCGTGGCGACCAGCTCCAGCCCGGTATTGCTGAGCGCCTTCTTGATCGCCTCGGGTGCGGTGAAGTTGCCCTCTACCGGCGCCGATTGCAGCGACTTCACCAGTGCCGGCTCGTATGAAATCAGCAAGCCACTTTGTTGAGCTATTCGCAGCAGGGTCTGGTCAAGCGGCCCACTCGGCAAATGATACGACTGCGCAGCGGCAGACTGAGCATAGGCAGACGTGACTGGCACAGACAAGGAGGTCATCGTGGCCAAGGCCACCACGATCACCTTGGGGCTGGACCAATTTACAGAATGAGATATCAGTTTCATGTTGATTTCTAATAATGATGTTAGATTGGCTCTGCTGAACAAATTGAAAGCAGCCTGAAACAGGCGGATCGCAGAGTTCTGAAAACGATTTTCTCTTTTGCGTTTTGCCGATGATCAGGCATCACTGTTACAGTGCATGACCATGACATTGCACATCTTTTGCCGTCACCGAAAAACCGAACTTCCACGCTGTTTTCTGCGCATCCCCTCATCACTTCCACGGCATCCGGTGATACTTCCCTGCCACTCGAAAGTCGCCTGATAGCGTGTCGAATTGATATAAAAGTTTATCCAGAGGCAATCGAATTTATTTTTCAAACTTCACATGCAACTCCAGGTGAATTTAAATTTTCATTTCTGTTTTTCATCATCCACAGGAATGAAATTCCGCCGCCATGCCTGACCCACAGAAACCCTAATCCGCGTACATCAGGGGCAAAGCGGTGGTGGACTTCAGTGTTTCCATCGAAAAACTCGAACTCACGTCATCCAGTTCCACCGCACTAATTAAGCGCTTGTAGACGCTGTCATATGCGCCAATATTGGGCACCATCACCTTGAGCATGTAGTCGATGTGTCCACTCATGCGATGCACCTCCACCACCTCGGGAATGCAGGTGACGACATCGCGGAACTTCTTCAGCCAGGAGGCGCTGTGCTGGCGCGTCTTGATCTCCACCAGAACCGTCACCGAGACATTGAGTTTTTCGGCATCCAGCAGCACCACGCGGCGCTTGATGACACCTTCGGCCTCCAGCCTCTGGATGCGACGCCAGCATGGGGTGGTCGACAAGTTGACGCACTCGGCGATTTCGGCCACAGCGCGCGTGCTGTCTTCTTGTAGGATCTCCAGGATCCGACGGTCTGTTCTGTCAATCACCGATGTCCCTCTCGTTGATAGCTGCACATGCCTGCGTCGATCATCCGCACGCGTCCTTGCGGCCAGCGCATGCGCACTTGCATTGGATGGTTTCAATAGGGATGTGAAACGAAGCGGAAAAAGTGACACCTGGTTTTGAAAATAATTTTCAAAACCATTTTCGGCGATGCGTGCGCCCTTCGCCATTCGATGCGACGCCATGCTTTGATAGCGGGAAAACGCACAATTTCTTTTCAGAAAACAGCATTCAGACCCTACTCTCATGCTCACGGTGGCATACTAATTGCCTAAGTCAGATTGTCGGAAACGATGAAGCTTATGCGTTTTTAGTAGCACGCCAAATCGGTAGTTCGAAGACAATTGCACCGCTGCAAAGAACGCGGCGGTATGGTGCACAGGCTCGGGTTGATTCCAGGCAGAGCGCTGCGGCAGGCTCGCGTAACACATATGGTGAATCATGAAATATCATCACAAAGATGGCCTGTTGAGCGGGGCCGTGTCGGGGGAACCAGTGCCTGGCCCGCTTCACTCGTATGCGGATCAGCCGTTCCGGCATGATTTTCTGGTCACGGAATTCACCAACAGCTATAGCTGGTTGAAGCAGTATCTGCGGCGGCAGGTGAAGTCTTTGGCCGACGCTGAGGATGTCGCCTCGGCGGCGTTCGTCGAGATGGCCAGCCTTCCCGATGTCTCGATCATCCGTGAACCGCGTGCGTTGCTGACCACGATCTCGCAGCGCCTGGTATTCGATCTATGGCGCCGACGCGATCTGGAAGCCGCTTACCTGGCCGCATTAGCCACCACGGAAGAAGCCACTACCCCCTCCCCGGAAGTCGTCCTCGAAGTCGTGCAGACCTTGGTCAATATCGACCGGCTGCTGTACGGATTGTCGAAGAACGCGCGGCAAGCGTTCTTGTACAGCCAACTGGACGGACTGACTTACCGCGAAATCGCCGAGCTGCTTGGCGTGTCCGTGAGCATGGTGCGCAAGTACATCGCCCAGGCGCTGGCAAAGTGCTATGAAAGTAATTGAACCCTGGGAGATGACAAATTGAAAGATCCGATCAAGGCCGCCATCAGCTGGGAAGTGCTGATGCGTTCCGGTGAAGCAAGCGTCGAAGACCAGGCCCGCTTCGCCGAATGGCACGCTGCCAGCGCGGCCAACCAGGCGGCGTGGCAGTCACTGCAGCAGAAGCTGACGCCGTTCCGTTCGTTCGGACAGAGCGCGCAGGCGCAGAGCGCCGGGCGCCAGGCGCTGCTCAATGCCGGCCAGTCACGGCGACGCATGCTGCAGAACAGTTTCACTGGCGTGATCGGACTGGCCTTTGTGGGTGCGCTCGGTTATCGCGGCCTGCAAGCTTTCGGTGACGACTCCACCTTACGCAGCGGCACCGGCGAGCTGCGCGAAGCCGCGCTGAATCCGGATATCCGCGTCACCCTGGATGCCGGCACCATCGTCTCTTCGGCCGCTAACGGCTGGCGCATGGAGTCGGGTCAGATTCTGGTCAATGCGATGCACAACCACAAACCGTTCGACATCCTTTCCGCGCGCGGCAATCTGCATGCCAGCGCTGCGCGTTTCAGCTTCTCCTCTTATGAAACGCACTCTCTGGTGGCCGTGGTACAAGGCAGCGCCACGCTGACAACCCCGGATGGCATGGTCAAGATGATCACCCAGGGCGACGTGGTCAGCCTGAGCGAAGCCGGCATCGAACGCAGCAGCCAGTCACTCGCGAATGCCGTCGCATGGACTGAGGGTCTGTTTGTGGCATCGGATCAAGCCGTGGCCGACGTGATCGGCGTACTACGTCGGCACCGCCCGGGAGTGATACGCGTCACCCGCAAGGCGGCTGCCAAGCGTGTGAGCGGCATCTTCGACATGCGCATGCCCGATGCAGTCTTGCGCCAGCTGGCGGAAACCGTTGCGCTGAAGGTGGAGAACTATGGCCGCTTTCTGGTGATGGTTAGCGAGACATAGGTAGCGTCTGGAAACTTGAATGGAGACCATGGCGCGCGGCATTTGCAACGGCTAGCCCGATCTGCAATTTTCTTTCCCTTTTTACTGAAATCGGACAACCATATTCTCATTGACGACCAATACCATTCATTGTCTTGACAAGCTCCGTTCATTGCATCCCCACCGCATCGATTCCCATGCTTTCTTCAGCCTACGCCAGTTCGTCGCGCAAATTCTCCATCGATAGGGCCGCGCTCGGCGACATGGGCGACAAGCACTCTGCCAGGCTGCTGGTTGATCGCATATTCACTGCGGTACTGGAAGGCGTGCGTACGCGCCGGCTGGCGCATGGCGACAAACTCCCATCGCTGCGTGTGGTGGCCGAATCGGCCCAGGTAAGCCGCGACACGGTGGCACGCGCGTATGAAAAACTGGTGGCGCACGGGCACGTCTACACCCGACCGGGCGCGGGCTTCTTCGTCAGGGTTGACAACCAGGTTGCCAATGCGCAGACGCAAACGGCGCCAGCACCATTATTGACCAACTGGCGCCAGCGCCTGCTTGATCCTCGCACCCTGCTGCACCGCGGCCTTGGCAGCGGCGACTTGCCTGCTGAGTGGATCAATGTGCCGCAATTGGCAGCCGCATTGCGTGCCGTGTCGCGCAGCAACATCAACTGGGCAGCCGGGTATGGCGATGCACAAGGCTATCTACCGTTGCGCCAGCAATTGCAACGCAAGCTGGCGGATATCGGTGTCGATGTCACGCCGCCTCAGGTGCTGACAACATTGGGGGCGACCGACGCCATCAACCTGATTGTCATGAGCTATCTGCGCCAGCCCGGGATGACGGTGCTGGTCGACGACCCCGGTTCATTCCTGCTGATGGAACGCCTGCTGGCATCAGGAATGCACATTGTCGGCGTTGCGCGCGACGCCGACGGCCCTGATATCACCGCTCTGCAGAACGCCTGCGAACAACATGGCCCAACGTTCTACTTTTGCCAGTCGCTGTTGCACAGTCCGGGCTACACCGGCCTTTCTCCGCAGCGGGCGTTCCAGATCCTGCGCCTGGCCGAACGATTCAATTTCACCATCGTCGAGGACGATACCTACGGCGACCTTGCACCAGCGCATCGCTCCCCCCACGCCACGCGGCTAGCCAGCCTGGATCAACTTCAGCATGTGCTGTATGTGGGCAGCTTCTCCAAGACGCTCGGCGCGGGTATGCGCGCCGGTTTCATCGCCGGCAACCCGCAACAGATCGAATGGCTGCTGCTGTATAAACTGGTGAGCCGGGCCTCGAATGGCAGCCTGGCCGAACGTGCGATCTACCGGTTGTTGTCCGAAGGCGGCTATCGCCGCCATTGTGAGCAGTTGCGCACTAGGCTCGACCAGGCGCGCCCCAGGCTGATGGCAGCACTTGAGGCGCTCGGCATCGTACTGCCACACCGGCCCGACGCCGGCCTTTATCTCTGGGGCAAACTCCCCGGCGACCTCAACGCCATGGAGGTAGCCGAGCGCATGCTGGCGAACGGCTACCTTACCGCACCCGGGCCGGTGTTTTCGTCAGGCCAGGCGGCACGCTCGTACATGCGTTTCAACGTCGCCTCGAGCGACGATGAAGCATTGCGGGCGCTGTCAAACGTGCTTGAGCGCAGCGCACCCGGCTGAGAAAGGGTTTCGCCTGCGCCAGAGACAGGCCAACGGCAAGGATCAATCCACCGAATGCGCCTGCAATACCGCCAATAACATCGTCGACACCATCGCGTTAGCCGTGCTCACTGCCTCGCGCGCGGTGCGCATGCGCCAGCGCAAGCGTTCCTCTTCCGCAGGATATTGCTCGGCGTAATGCTCGAATACCGTGCGCTTGCTCTCCGGATTGTCCTTGAGAAAGCGATCGTGCATTTCCTTCAGGCGTACGTACACGTTGGCTTCGTCGGCGGCAGTCCAGCCAGCATCAAGCAAAGCATAGGCACTGTAAGCATTGACCCATGCACGCATGACGTCAGTGATCATGGTCGGCGAATGACTGGCGTCCCAGCCAGCGGCTTCCACGGTGCTTGCCATCAGTTGCTCGATCGAATGTCCCGTACAGCTATCGGCCACGGCCATTGCGGCCCGACGGGCGGCGCGCCAATCGGCGGCTTCGGGGCGCTTCCCAGCCAACACCGCCTCATGCAGCGCAGTGACCGTCGCCAGTACCTCCGACAGCGGCACATGGGGAGCCGCCTTGCCAAGCCAGATACCGATATCGGCCAGCAACTTCAGCACGAATTCGCTGCCGGCCCGCTCCAGGTCGACGCCAACCGGAATCGCCTCCAGCGTGGGCCGGCCAGCCAAGGCGAATGCCTCTGGCGTGCCCTGCCCTGCCGCGACGGCATCGATCAACAATGCCAGCCACTTGGGCAAGCCGAGCGCCGTGGTCCAGACGGCAAGATCATCGCTTTCGGTGGCGCAACCGATGACGCTGCCAGTTTCGCCATTCCAGGTATTCGGGAGACCCTTCACCCGGCCCGCCTCCAGATGCGCACAGAAACGCGCCAACATGGCCCCCTTGAGCGCCTGGTTGTTATGAAACGTGAGGGACGTAACCCCTGTCAGATTGGTAGACATGGCTCAAAGCTCCAACTGGTCTTCGATAAAGGTCACCAGGCGTGTCTTGCTCTGCATGCCAACCAGGCGCGCGCGCTCTACGCCATCGACGAACAGCAGTATCGACGGCAGGCCGCGCACGCTGTATTTCTCCATATGCTGCTTGTTTTCGTCGGCATTGACCTTGGCGATGCGCAGCGTATCGTGGAACTCTTCGGCCAGATCGGCCAGCAGCGGCGCCAGCATCTTGCAGGGCATGCACCAGGGAGCCCAGAAGTCCACCAGGACGGCTTGCGAGGATTGCAGGACATCGGCCTCAAAAGAGGCGTCGGTCACGGTAATGATGTTGCTCGACATGAAATTTCCTTGAAGCCTGTTGATGATCTGAAAACAGGAGCAGGCAGCAAGATCATGAATCGGCTCAGGTTGATCTGCTGCTGGCGATATGCTGCGGGCCATCGGGCATCGGGCATATCGACCATGCGAAGTATCATCGAATGGCGACGCGAAGATCACGACAGTTGATGTGATGAAAAACTTGGCTGTCATGACCATTCGATCATGACAGCTAAGTCCTGCTTTGCATTGGCGCAGATTCAGGCCAGCGATTACGGCGTTCGGAATCTGGCCTGGCCCATTTCCTGAGCACGACCAACTGCTCCGCGTCGAGTTGCGGAAGCACTTCGGGTGGCGGGCACACCGCATATCGGTCACGCCCATTGCGACCACGCTTGACGTCATTCCAGGTCTGCATTGTTAAGCCAATAACGGAGCGCGCTTTCCTGACTTAATTTACCGGTTCTGAAATCTCAATCAGATTCAAATCCGGATCCCGCACATAAACCGACCGTATCTTCCGCGTCGCCCCGGTCCGCAAAACAGGACCCTCAATGATGGGCCAGTTCATTTCCTGCAGGCGAGCGATCACCTTCTCCAACGGCACGGACGCCATGAAGCACAGGTCCAGCGCGCCCGGGACAGGCAGATGCGCTTTCGGCTCGAATTCCTTGCCGCGTACATGTAGGTTGATTTTCTGGTTACCGAAACGAAAGGCGATGCGCCCTTGCCCGGAGGTCTCCAGCGTCATCCCTAGCACTTCTGCACTGAGCCAGGCGGAAAGCCTGGCTGTGAAGTCATCAAGCGGGCCTGGCGAACGCCTCGCTGGATAAGCGGGTTCGCTGACATCGGATCGGATGTAACGGCGAGCTGCGTTGCGGGAAATGTCGATCCTACGGGCGATTTCCCGAATTGAGATGTGGTCTCTGATGTGCCAGCGTCGAGTAGGGCCGCGCCTATCACTCCATTCTCCTGCCCGCTGTCATGAGCAGGATCGTTGTCTAAACATGGGGCAACTGTGGATGCAGATTTCCGCGGAAAGTAGGTCAGTTTTCAATGCAAATCAACACCGTCGCATAAGAAACAAAATCGGCGTCCCTATCGTCACGAACCCAACAAAAACGACAATCGCGCAAGCAGAGACATAGCCCCAAAAAACAAATTTCTCCTTTTAATTCAAAAGGTTAACGGAAATTATTTGCATGGCATGCTCTTTGCTGAAGCCGATATCGTAGCCAGGCACAGACCCGTTCTCCCACACAGTTTGCCGGAGCCCACCATGCACTCCTCCTTATCACTACCGATCTACCTGGATTATTCGGCGACCACCCCGGTCGATCCGCGGGTTGCTCAAAAGATGATCCCCTATCTGACCGATATTCCGGGTAACCCGGCCAGCCGCTCGCACAGCTTCGGCTGGGCCGCCGAAGCGGCGGTCGAACATGCACGCGAGCAAGTCGCCGCACTGGTCAACGCCGACGTGCGCGAAATCATCTGGACCTCCGGCGCCACCGAGTCCAACAACCTGGCCATCAAGGGCGCCGCTGAATTCCTGCGCAGTAAGGGGCGCCACCTCATCACCGTCAAGACCGAACACAAGGCCGTGCTCGACACCATGCGCGAGCTGGAACGACGCGGTTTTGAAGTGACCTATCTGGAGGTCGGCAGCAACGGTCTGCTCGACCTGGCTGCCTTCGAAGCAGCCTTGCGGCCCGATACCATCCTGGCCTCAGTGATGTACGTCAATAACGAAATCGGCGTGATCCAGGACATCGCTGCATTGGGCGACATCTGCCGCGCACGGGGCGTACTTCTGCACGTGGATGCCGCCCAGGCTACCGGCAAGGTGGCCATCGACCTGGCGCGCCTGAAGGTCGACCTGATGTCGTTCTCGGCCCACAAGACCTATGGCCCCAAGGGCATCGGCGCCTTGTACGTGGGACGCAAGCCGCGCGTTCGGCTGGAGGCGCAGATGCATGGCGGCGGACATGAACGCGGCCTGCGCTCGGGCACCCTGGCCACTCACCAGATCGTCGGCATGGGTGAAGCCTTCGAACTGGCACGCCTGGCCATGGGCACCGAGAACGAACGCATCCGCATGTTGCGTGACCGCCTGCACGCCGGCTTCGCTGATATCGAGGAATGCTTCGTCAATGGCGACCTGGAGCGTCGCGTGCCGCACAACCTCAATGTCAGTTTCAACTATGTCGAGGGCGAATCGCTGCTCATGGCCATCAAGGATGTGGCGGTGTCTTCCGGGTCGGCCTGCACCTCGGCCAGCCTGGAACCCTCCTATGTCCTGCGCGCACTGGGCATGTCGGATGAACTGGCGCACAGCTCGATCCGCTTTTCCATCGGCCGCTTCACCACTGTCGAAGAGATCGACTTCACCGTGAACGTGATCCGTGAAAAGGTGGGCAAGCTGCGCGCACTCTCGCCGCTGTGGGATATGTACAAGGACGGCGTTGACCTCTCCACGGTGCAATGGGCTGCACACTGACAAGGAGCACATCATGGCTTACAGCGACAAACTGATGGACCACTACGAAAACCCGCGCAACGTCGGCAGTTTCGACAAGGACGACACCAGCGTGGCCACCGGCATGGTCGGCGCACCTGCCTGCGGCGACGTGATGAAGCTGCAGATCAAGGTCGATCACAACGGCATCATCGAAGACGCCAAATTCAAGACCTATGGCTGCGGCTCGGCCATCGCCTCTTCCTCCCTGGTGACCGAATGGCTCAAGGGACGCACCCTCGACCAGGCGCTGGACATCAAGAACACCGCCATCGCCGACGAACTGGCCTTGCCGCCGGTGAAGATCCACTGCTCCATCCTGGCCGAAGACGCCATCAAGGCCGCCGTGGCGGATTACCGCAGCCGGCATGACGCCGCGCCCGAGGTCCAGCAGGCGGCCCCTGCTCCCAAGCAATACCCGATCTGCGCGCCCATCGCCGACTAAGACGGCACGGCCGGTTCTCATTCCCATTTCCTGGAGGTCCATCATGTCCGATACCGACAGCATCACCGCCGACGCCCCCCTCATCTTTACCGATTCGGCCGTGGCCAAGGTCAGCGAGTTGATCAGCGAAGAAGGCAATACCGAACTCAAGCTGCGCATCTACGTCAGCGGCGGCGGTTGCTCCGGCTTCGAATATGGCTTTGCCTTCGACGATGCCGTCAACGAAGACGACTTTTGCATCGAGCGCAACGGTGTCTCGCTGCTGGTCGATGCCATGAGCATGCAATACCTCAATGGTGCCGAGATCGGCTACGAAGAAGGCCTGGAAGGCTCCCGCTTCATCATCAAGAATCCCAATGCCACCACCACCTGTGGCTGCGGCAGTTCATTCTCGGTCTGAGGAGGCAAGGCGATGAGCATCACCCTCACTGAAAACGCCGCGCGCCGCGTACACGCCTTCCTGGCCAAGCGCAGCGCTGTCGGCTTGCGCCTGGCAGTCAAGACCAGCGGCTGCTCCGGCATGGCTTACGCGCTCGAATATGCCGACGTCGCCGAGCCGCAGGATGTGCGCTTCGAAAGCCATGGCGTGACCGTGCTGATCGATCCCAAGAGCCTGCCCTACCTGGATGGCACCGAGCTGGACTTCGTGCGCGAAGGGCTCAACGAAGGCTTCAAGTTCAACAATCCCAACGCCAAGAACCAGTGCGGTTGCGGCGAAAGCTTCGCGGTCTAGGCCATGTCCCTGCTCCAGATCGCCGAACCTGGCCGCAGCACAGCGCCCCACCAGCACCGGCTGGCGGTGGGCATCGACCTGGGCACCACCAATTCGCTGGTGGCCACGGTCCAGTCCGGTCAGGCCCGCATCCTGCCGGATGAGGCCGGGCAGGCGCTGCTGCCCTCGGTGGTGCGCTATCTGCCGGCCCATTCCCTGCAGCCGGCAGACCGGCCACCGGCCGTCGTCGGCCATGCCGCCAAGGCCGCGCAGAGCGATGATCCGCGCAATACCCTGTCCTCCATCAAGCGCCTGATGGGACGTGACCGCGCTGACATCAGCGCAGGCAACAGCGCTGACATGCCCTACGCCTTCATCGACAAGCCCGGCCTGGTACAGATCGACACTGCTGCGGGCATCAAAACACCCATCGACGTATCGGCCGACATCCTGCGGGTATTGCGCCAGCGGGCCGAAGCCTCACTGGGGGGCGAACTGAGCGGTGCGGTCATCACGGTGCCGGCCTACTTCGACGACGCCCAGCGCCAGGCCACCAAGGATGCCGCGCGCCTGGCCGGCTTGAATGTACTACGGCTGCTCAATGAACCCACAGCGGCCGCCATCGCCTATGGCCTCGACCAGGCTGCCGAAGGCGTGTTCGCTATCTATGACCTGGGTGGCGGCACCTTTGACATTTCCATCCTCAAGCTCTCACGCGGGGTCTTTGAAGTGCTGGCCACCAATGGGGATGGCGCTCTGGGTGGCGATGATTTCGATCGCTGCATCCATGACTGGATCGTCGACCAGAGTCCGCTGGCAAGCGCAGAGCTCACCACGCAAGATACCCGGCGCCTGCTCACTGCTGCGCGCCAGGCCAAGGAAACCCTGAGCCGGGAGACCAGCGCGACCATCGAACTGAACCTGTCCTCCGGGCAGGCCGTGCAACTGGCGTTGACGCGCGAGGTATTTGCGTCCATCAGCCAGGGCTTGCTGGCCCGTACCCTGCTGCCCACCCGCAAGGCGCTGCGCGACGCAGGATTAGGCGTCTCCGAGATCGACGGCGTGGTCCTGGTCGGAGGATCGACGCGGATGCCGCAGGTGCGCGCCGCCGTGGCCGACTTCTTCGGCCAGCCGCCCTTGACCGATCTCGATCCGGACCAGGTCGTGGCGCTGGGCGCGGCCATGCAGGCCAATGTCCTGGCCGGCAATCGCCAGCAAAGCGACTGGCTGCTGCTGGATGTCTGTCCGCTCTCGCTGGGTCTGGAAACCATGGGCGGCCTGGTCGAAAAGATCATCCCGCGCAACTCCACCATTCCGGTGGCACGGGCACAGGAATTCACCACCTTCAAGGATGGCCAGACCGCCATGAGCGTGCACGTGCTGCAAGGCGAACGGGAACTGGTGGCCGACTGCCGCTCCCTGGCGCGCCTGGAGTTGCGCGGCATTCCTCCCATGGTGGCCGGTGCGGCCCGTATCCGCGTGACTTTCCAGATCGATGCCGACGGGCTGCTGTCGGTCTCGGCACGCGAACAAAGCACCGGCGTGGAAGCGGCCGTCACCGTCAAGCCCTCCTATGGACTGGATGACGCCAACATCGCCCGTATGCTCTCCGAAGCCGTAGGGCACGCCACCGATGACATGAAGATGCGCATGTTGCGTGAAGCCCAGGTCAATGCCCGCCAGGTGGCCGATGCCACCGACGCCGCCCTCAAGCGCGACGGCCACAGCCTGCTCAGCGCCACCGAACAGGCGCACATCCGCCAGCACCTCTATGCCCTGACGGAACTGATCGAAACCGCACGCGAAGCCAATGACGACAACATCGCTGCGCTCGGCCGCGCTTGCGATGCGCTGAACCAGGCCACCCAGGAATTCGCCGCCCGGCGCATGAATGCCAGTGTCTCGCTGGCCCTCTCAGGTCAGCGCCTCGACGCCATCGACCTGGCCTCATGACTTGATATTCCAACCCTGACCGGGGCCATCCCGGCCACATCGGGAGCTGCCATGCCGCACATCACCGTTCGTCCCCATCCCGTACTGTGCGCCGAAGGCAGCAGCTTCGATGCGCGCAGCGGCCAGTTCCTGTGCGATGCCTTGCTCAAGAACGGGATCGCGCTGGAGCACGCCTGCGAAAAATCCTGTGCCTGCTCCACCTGCCATGTGATCGTCCATGAGGGCTACGACTCGCTCGCGCCAGCCGGTGATGATGAAGAAGATCAGCTGGGCCGCGCCTGGGGATTGAGCGCACAGTCGCGCCTGGCGTGCCAGGTGGTCCTGAGACAGCAGGACCTGGTGATCGAGCTGCCCCTCTACACCGTCAATCTGGCACGCGAACGCGACTGAGGGCCGCGTGGTGCGCCCAGCCGGCGAGGCCTGACAAGACACGACAAACACGACAAAAGTGACAAGGGTAGCGGACTACCGAAAAACACCAGGCGAGTCACTTATCTCATTGATTTTTAATGGATTTATTTTGCAAGTCTGATTGGCACATGAATTGCTAAATCAGGATCAGAAGACATTTTTCGTATCGCATTGCCGGAGAATCCGAGATGGTCACAATCAATGACACTACCCTGCGCGACGGCGAACAGACTGCCGGTGTTGCCTTCACTGCGGAAGAAAAAATCGACATCGCGCGCGCCCTCGACGAGATCGGCGTGCCGGAGATGGAAATCGGCATTCCCATCATGGGCCAGGCCGAAATCGAGGTGATCCAGGCCATCGCCGCGCTGCCCCTGCGCAGCAAGACCATGGTATGGGGCCGCATGTGCGAAGCCGACCTGGCTGCCGCCGCGCGCTGCAACGCCGATATCGTCAACCTGTCCATGCCGGTGTCGGACATCCATATCCAGCACAAGCTGCAACGCGACCGCGACTGGGTGCTGGCGCAGATCCGGCATTTCCTGCCCAAGGCACTGGACCTGGGCATGGAGGTTTGCCTCGGTGGCGAGGATTCCTCCCGGGCCGACCTGGACTTCATGTTGCGGGTGATCGAGACGGCCCAGGCCGCCGGCGCCCGGCGCTTCCGCTTTGCCGATACGCTGGGGCTGCTTGATCCCTTTGCGACTTATGAAGTGATCCGCCAGTTGCGCCAGGAAGTCGACATCGAACTGGAAATGCACGCCCACAACGACCTGGGCCTGGCCACGGCCAACACCCTGGCCGCCATCAATGCCGGCGCCAGCCACGTCAACACCACTGTCAACGGTCTGGGCGAGCGCGCGGGCAATGCGCCGCTGGAAGAAGTGGTGATGGGCTTGCGCCATCTGCATGGCATCGAGACCCAGGTCGATACACGTTCTCTTCCGGCCATTTCCAGGCTGGTGGCCAAGGCCTCCGGCAAGGCGGTGGCGCCCAACAAGAGCATCGTCGGCGAAGCCGTGTTCACGCATGAATCGGGTATCCACGTGGACGGCCTGCTCAAGAACCCGGCCAACTATGAACACTTCAGCCCGGCCGAACTGGGCCGCAGCCATCACATCGTGCTGGGCAAGCATTCCGGCTCGCGCGGCGTCAAGGATGCCTTCGCCAAGATGGGGATACTGCTCTCGGATAGCCAGGCGCAAGCCATGCTCATGCGCATCCGTGATCACACCATGGTGGCCAAGGCGGCGCCCAGCGAAGATGAGCTTACGCGTTTCTTCCTGGAAAGTGGCGCCTGTGCGGCCAGCCAGATGTAAGCATTTCGGTTCGCCCGTTCCCGCGCGCTGCGCCTGTGTTCCTCTCAACCCAGAAAGAGAGCCCGTCATGCTGACCTTGGCCGAAAAACTGAAGCAACTGTCCGCCGCCGAAGAGTTCCTCGATTTCTTCGGGGTGCCTTACCAGCAAGCGGTCGTGAACGTCAATCGCCTGCACATCTTGAAGCGCTTCTACCAGTACATGCGCCAGGAGCGCGGGCTGGATGAGCTGGACGAGGTGGAGATGTTCAAGAAGCTGCGTGCCATGCTGGCCGCAGCCTATGACGACTTCGTCCATTCCACGCCAGCACAGGAAAAAGTGTTCAAGGTTTTCCAGGATGCCCACGGCAAGTCGGTATCGCTGGAGATGCTGCGCATGTCCCTGCCGGCCAAGGCTTGAGCTTGCCCTTTTGGAGAACACCATGCATATCGTCGTTTGTATCAAGCAAGTACCCGATAGCGCCCAGATCCGCGTGCATCCGGTCACCAACACCATCATGCGCCAGGGTGTGCCGGCCATCATCAACCCCTACGACTTGTTTTCGCTGGAAGAAGCCCTGCGTATCAAGGACCAGGTCGGCGGGCGGGTGACGGTGTTGACCATGGGGCCGCCGCAGGCGGAGGCAGCGCTGCGCAAATGCATTTCCTTCGGCGCCGATGACGCCATCCTGGTGACCGACCGCGCCTTTGCCGGTGCCGACACGCTGGCCACGTCCTATGCGCTGGCCTCCGCTATCCAGCGCATCTCGCAAGACCAGGCAGTCGATCTGGTCCTGGCCGGCAAGCAGACCATCGACGGCGATACGGCCCAGGTCGGCCCGGGCATCGCCAAGCGGCTCGATCTGCAATTGCTGACCTATGTCTCCAAGATCGTGTCATTGGACCCGATTGCGCGCGAAATCGTCATCCAGCGCCGTGCCGAAGGCGGGGTGCAGGTGCTCCAGACCCGGCTGCCCTGCCTCATCACCATGCTCGAAGGCAGCAACGAGATGCGCTTTGCCACCATGGAAAACATGTTCCGCGCCGCCCGCCATCCGATCCGTACCTGGGACCGTACCGCTGCCGGCATCGAGGACATCAGCAAGATCGGCTTGAAGGGCTCGCCCACCGTGGTGAGCAAGGTGTTTGCGCCCAAGCCCAATGCGCGCCGTGCCGAGATCATCACGGCCGAAGGCGACGAAGCGCGCGACCTGGCGGTCACCCTGGTCGGCAAGCTCTTCACGCAACACCCGAAACTGGGTGAGGCCATTGCCAGGAAGGTCGCTTGATCCACCCCACATCGATTCTACGAGGCACAGCATGAACCAAGAGAAACCTGCTCCAGAGCGCAAAGGCGGCAAGGGAAAATACGAACTGGACGAACGCCTCAAGGCCTATCAAGGCGTTTGGGTATTCATCGAACACGAGCGCGGCGAAGTCCATCCGGTCTCCTGGGAGCTGCTGGGCGAAGGCCGCAAGCTGGCCGACCAGCTCGGCGTGTCACTCTCGGGCGTGGTATTGGGTGCGCCCGACCTGGCGACCCGCCAGTTCTGCGAACAGGCGTTCCACCATGGTGCCGATAGCTGTTACCTGATGGCCGACCCTACCCTGTCGGCCTATCGTAACCAGCCCTTCACCAAGGGCCTTACCGATCTGGTCAACCGCTATCAGCCGGAAATCCTGCTGCTGGGAGCGACCGCGCAAGGGCGCGACCTGGCCGGCAGTGTCGCCACCACGCTCAAGACCGGCCTGACTGCCGACTGCACCGGGCTCACCATCGACATGGAAAACCGCAGCATGGCGGCATCGCGTCCGACCTTTGGCGGCAGCCTGCTGTGTACCATCCTGACGCTGAACTACCGGCCGCAGATGGCCACCGTGCGGCCGCGCGTGATGGCCATGCCGGAGCCCGACCGCAGCCGCAGCGGCCAGATCATCGAACACCCGCTGTGCCTGGTCGAGAGCGACATCATCACCAAGGTACTCGAATACATTCCCGACAATCAGCAGGACAAGCCACAGCTACCCTTTGCCGACATCATCGTGGCCGGTGGACGCGGCATGAAGCGGGCCGAGAATTTCCAGCTGATCTGGGACCTGGCCATGGTGCTGGGGGCCGAGGTGGGAGCCACGCGTCCGGTGGTGCAAGCCAACTGGGTCCAGGCCGAGCGCCAGGTCGGACAATCCGGCAAGACCGTGCGGCCCAAGCTGTATATCGCGGCCGGTATCTCGGGCGCCATCCAGCACCGTGTCGGCATGGCCGATTCGGACGTGATCATTGCCATCAACAGTGATCCCAACGCCCCCATCTTCGATTTCGCCAGCTACGGCATCGTCGGGAACGCCATGACCATCCTGCCGGCCTTGACCGAGGCCTTCCGTCAACAACTGACCACGATGCGCATGGCGAGCTGAGCCACAACAGGGAGAACAGCATGACTGAAAAATTCGATGCCATCGTAGTCGGCGCCGGCCCCTCCGGCAATGCCTGCGCCTACACCATGGCCAAGGCCGGACTGAAGGTGCTGCAGATCGAACGGGGGGAATATCCCGGCTCCAAGAACGTGCAAGGCGCCATCCTTTACTCGGATGCGCTGGAACGGATCATTCCGGACTTTCGTGAGGACGCGCCGCTGGAGCGCCACATCATTGAGCAGCGCATGTGGGTGCTCGACGACCAGTCCTTCATCGGTGGCCACTACCGCTCGGAAGACTTCAACAAGCCGCCCTACAACCGCTACACCATCATCCGCGCCCAGTTCGACAAATGGTTTTCGCAGAAGGTGCAAGAGGCTGGCGCCCTGCTGATCTGCGAGACCACCGTGACCGATCTGCTCATGGATGGTCAGCGCGTCGTGGGCGTGCAGACCGATCGCGTGGGCGGCTCGATCTATGCCGACATCGTGGTGCTGGCCGATGGCGTCAATTCGGTGCTGGCCCGCAAGGCCGGCTTTCGCCCCGAGCTCGATCCGGCCGAGGTGGCGCTGGCGGTCAAAGAAATCCATTTCATGCCCGAAGAGACCATCGCCAGCCGCTTCAACGTCAGCGGCGATGCCGGCGTGGTCATCGAAATGATCGGCAAGATCACCAAGGGCATGATGGGTACCGGCTTCCTCTACACCAACCGCGACTCGGTGACTATCGGCGTGGGCTGCATGTTGTCCGACCTCAAACGACAGAAATGCTCGCCCTACCAACTGCTGGAAGACATGAAGGCCCATCCGGCTATCGCTCCCTTGCTCGAAGGCGGAGAAATGAAGGAGTATGCAGCCCACCTCATTCCCGAGGGCGGCTACCACTCCATTCCCTGCCTCTATGGCAGTGGCTGGATCGTCGTCGGCGACTCCGGCATGTTCGTCAACGCGGTACATCGTGAAGGGTCCAACCTTGCCATGACCAGCGGTCGCCTGGCAGCCGAAACCGTGATCGCCCTGCGTGCCGAAGGGCTGCCCCTGACCGAACGCAACCTGGCGCGCTACCGCACCGCGCTCAACGAAAGCTTCGTCATCAAGGACCTGAAGAAATACCGCGCCCTGCCCGGCATCTTCCACCGCAACCCGCACCTGCTGAGCACCTATCCCGAACTGCTCAATCAGGCCGCGCACCACATGCTCAAGGTCGACGGGACCGACAAGAAATCCAAGGAACGAGACATCCGGCGCAGCTTCACCCAGCGGCGCTCCTTATTCGGATTGGTGGGTGATGCCTACAAAATGTGGAGGGCTTTCGAATGAGCACGTCCAAGGTCGAGGAAAAACTGTTCCAGAACCGCTACAAGATCGACAGCGGCCGTCCGCACATCGCCATCAAGAACCAGTCGGTATGCGCCGATCAATGCAAGACCCAGCAATGCCTGACTTGCTGCCCGGCCGGTTGCTATACCGCCGAAGGCGGGGGCCAGATCCTGCTGACCACCGATGGCTGCCTGGAATGCGGCACCTGCCGCGTGATCTGCACCGAACATCGCAACGTGGCCTGGGAATATCCACGTGGCGGCTATGGCATCCTGTTCAAGTTCGGCTGAGGGCCGCCATGGCGAATGGCCGCATCGCCAGTACGGCTGCGACCTTCCCGTGCGATCAAGAATCAAGCGGCTGCATCATGTCTATAACAAGGCCACCGACTTGATCTGTGCCCATACCGGCTGGCCCGCCACCAGCGCGAGTTGATCGCAGGAACGCCGCGTGATGCGCGCCAGCAGTTGCTCGCCGCCGGCATCCAGCACGGCCAGCACATGGGCTGGATGCTGCGCTGGCGCTAGTTTCAGTACCGTGGCCGACAGCCGGTTGAGGATGCTGCTGTCATGGCTGGGGCTCAAGGCCAGGCTGACGTCGCGCGCATGGATCTGCAGCCGCACCGACTGACCGACCGGCAATTCCCGGCGCGGCACGAAGATCTCGCCACCGGCCAGCACCAGGCGGGTCAGGTGATAGGTCTCGTCATGGGCGGCGACCTTGGCCTCGATCACCGCCCCGGCATCCTCGGCATGGGCCAGGGGCAGATCCAGTCGCGACAGCAGCGTGGTCAGAGGGCCACTGGCCAGGCAGCGGCCTTGCCGCATCAATACCAGCGTATCGGCCAGACGCGCGATTTCCTCGGGATGGTGGCTGATGTAGAGGATGGGAATGGCCAGCTCGTCGCGCAGGCGTTCCAGGTAAGGCAGGATATCGCGCTTGCGGTCGTTGTCCAGCGCGGCCATCGGTTCGTCCATGAGCAACAGGCGCGGTGCCGTGAACAGGGCGCGCGCGATGGCTACGCGCTGACGCTCGCCGCCCGACAGGGCCGAGGGCATGGACTGCAGCAACGCAGCGATGCCTAGCAGGTCGATGATCTTCTGGCGTGACGCGGCGCTGGACACGGCCCCGCTGCGACGCGCACCATAATCCAGATTGCGGCTCACCGACAGATGCGGCAACAGGCTGGCCTCCTGGAATACATATCCGAGCGCGCGCCGATGGGTCGGCAAAAAATACTGGCGCTGAGAATCTTGCCAGACCTCGCCGTTGACCTCCAGATAACCTCGGCTCGGACGCAGCAGGCCCGCCATGCAGCGCAGGAAGGTGGTCTTGCCGCAGCCGGAGGGTCCGCTCAAGGCGCTTACGCCCTGTCCCGGCAATGTCAGATCCAGGTCAAGCTGGAACTCGCCTGCGCCACCATAGCCATAGGCCATCTTCGCGATGATCCCGGGCTGTGCGATGCTGGGTCCAACCATGGCTTGCTTCATGTCGTCCTCCTGGTGGCATCGCCGGATTGTGCCGTCGCTTCCTGCGGTGCGCGGCCACTCTTGCCTGCCTTGAGCCTGGTCTTGCCGGCACGCCCCAGACGCATCATCACCAACAGCACAAGGAAGGAAAACACCAGCATCGCGCCCGCCAGGCGGTGCGCCTGGGCGTATTCGAAGGCTTCCACGTGGTCATAGATCTGCATCGACAAGACCCGTGTCTTGCCGGGGATGTTGCCGCCGATCATCAGCACCACGCCGAACTCGCCCACGGTATGGGCAAAACCGAGTACCGCTGCCGTCAGGAAGCCCGGCCCGGCCAAGGGTACGGCCACGGTAAAAAAAGCATCCAGCGGCGAGGCGCGCAAGGTGGCCGCTACTTCCATGGGCCTTTCGCCCACGGCCTCGAAGGCGTTCTGCAAGGGTTGGACCACGAAGGGCATCGAATAGAGCAGCGAGGCCAGCACCAGTCCGCCAAAACTGAAGGGCAGCAAGCCCAGCCCCAATGCCTGGGTGAGCTGGCCCACCGGCCCTTGCGGTCCCATGAGCACCAACAGATAGAACCCCAGCACGGCCGGCGGCAATACCAGCGGCAAGGCCACGACTGCGGCCACCCCATGGCGCCAGCCCGAGCGCGTGCGTGCCAGCCACCAGGCCAGCGGGGTACCCAGCAACAGCAGCAGCACCGTGACGATGCTGGCCAGGCTCAGTGTCAGGCGCACCGCGCTCCAGTCTTCGGCGGTCAACCACATGGCTGGCCTAGCGATCGAGCTCGTAGCCGTAGCCACGGATGACCTGGCGCGCCGGTTCGCTCTTGAGGTAAGTCATCAGCGCCAGCGCGGCCGGATGGTCACGGCCTTTTTCCAACAGGACTGCGTCCTGCAGGATCGGCGCATATAGGTCGGCCGGCACGATCCAGGCCGAGCCGTCGGCGATCTGTCCGTTCCTGACCACTTGCGACAAGGCCACGAAGCCGAGCAAGGCATTGCCGCTGGCGATGAACTGGTAAGCCTGGTTGACGTTTTCTGCCTGCACGATCTTGGGCCGCAATGCCTCTTCAAGCCCCAGCTTCTGCATCGTCTGCACGCCCGCCAGGCCATACGGCGCCAGCTTGGGATTGGCCAGCGACAGATGCTCGAAGGCGCCCTTCTTCAGGATCTCGCCCTGCGCGTCCACCACGCCCGGCTTGGCGCTCCAGAGCACCAGCTTGCCGCGGGCATAGGTGAAGCGCGTGCCGGCTACCGCGGTCTTCTGCTTTTCCAGCAGAGCGGGCGTGTCGGCGTCCGCCGCCAGCAAGATCTCGAATGGCGCGCCATTGTTGATCTGGGCATAGAACTGACCGGTGGAGCCGAACGCCGCCACCACCTTGTGACCGGTGGCCTGCTCGAACGCGGCGGCGATCTGCTTGAACGGCTGGGTGAAATTGGCCGCCACGGCCACGTGGACTTCCTCGGCATGGACAACTGGCATCAGCAGCCACAGCCAGGTACAGGCCAGCATCAGGGTGCGCAACATGGACTTGTTCCTTGAAAAAAGATGCGAATGAAGACGTCAGCGCCAGCTCAGTTCAAGCCGAGCAATGGATTGGCGTCTTCCGGACCGAAGCACTTGAGGTAATCGGAACAATTGCCGCAGCTGGGGGCCTGGCACAGCACCAGCCCTTCGCGTTCGCACAATTGCCGATAGAAGAACTTCTTCCACTTCATGTCGCTGACGTTGCGCTCGGCCAGGACGGAAAAGTAATGACTGATCAGCCGTGACAGGGCCGTGCGGTTGGGCAAGCCCATGTCTTGCCAGAGATGCTTGGATCCCATGCAGGCCGTGGCGACGGCGTGGGCCAGCCAGGTACTTTCCTGGTCGTCGTAGGTACGGCAATCCATCAGCATGGCCAGCAGGTCATCGAATTCGTCGATCGGTGGCGGCGCACAGGCTTCACCGGACAGTGCACTGCGGGCGCCATACAGAGGCGCCGTCAACTCCGGAAAATAGCGCTCACGCAAGGCCGCCAGGGCCTCGGCATCGAGGGCGGCGATGGGTACGTCATAGGGGGCCGGACGATGATCGGCCAGTGCGATCAGGCCGGCAAAGGCCAGCGTCACCACATGGTCCGGGTCGCGCGCTGCTTCCATCAATTCCACATAACCTGCCTGGCTGTAGCTCATTTTGGGGCCTCCTGGGTCGGTGTCAGAGAACGAAAAAAGCTTCAAAGGGAAATGGACGATCAGACCTGCGCGCTCCCATGGGTGTAGCACTTCTTGGGACAAATCCGTGAGCAGGCCTCGCAACCGATGCAATTGTCACGGTTGGCGATGGTCATGATCTTTCTTTCGTACTCCTCATCCTCGTCATCATCAGGATCGACCGCGATGCGCTGCCCCTCGTCATTGATACCGACCAGGGCCAGCACGTCGCGGCCGCATACCTTGAAGCAACGGCCACAGCCGATGCATTTGTCTTCATTGATCTGGCCGACGAACTGGGGCGTCCAGTCGGCACCGCCGGGAAGCTTGACCGTGAATGTCGTCATGGCTGTCTTTCCTTCTCATCCTCAAGTGCGCGCCGTGCCTGGGCCAGCGCGGCATGGGCGTCATAGGCCTTTTGCGCGACCTCCAGGATCTTTTCCCAGCCGGTCGGCAAATCCTCGGACAGATCGTGCAAATCCATCTTCAAGGCGGTGGCCTGCTGGTTGAGCTTCTTGACTAGCGCCTTGAGCGCTTCCCTGTCCTGCATATCCGTTCTCCTTGTGGCCGATGCCCTCAGCCGTAATTGACCACTTCGGGGAACTGCCGGATCATCTCGACCCCGGCCGTGACGATCTTGTCGCCCTCCTCGGCCAGCTTGTCCACGCTCTCGAAGCCGAAGCGATGCACATCCCGCAAGTGCTTGTTGACCACCACCAGGCGCCCGGCCATGAGCACCATGCGTCCGAAGCCCTCATGCGACATCTTCATCATCGGCGTGGCGATGCTGCCGGTCTGGCGCTCGATCGCCAGCCCCACGGCGTTGTAGAACAGTTCCAGGCGCCACAGGGTTTCAGGATCGGGGTCGCCGATGATGGGAATCTCGCGGCGCTGCTCGCGCGTGATGATGTAGGGTGCCAGCAGGTCGGCGTTGCTCTTGCCGTCCCAGGCGCCATGGGTATCCTGCGCCCGCCATTGCTTGATGAGCTCCTGCACGAATGGGCTGTCAATGGCGGCCGGGGCCTCTTGAGTGGCGATGGCAGTCATGGTTCACACTTCCTCTTCAAAGTTGATGTCGCGTTCCTGGCCCTTTTGCATGGCCTTGCGCAGCCACGGTGCTGGTGTGCCCTTGAGCACTTCCTGCAGCTTGTCGAGGATGTCCAGGATAGGTTCGGCCTGCGCCACCTTGACCGGGTGGATACGGTTGGCCACCACCCGCGCCGCGCCCGAGCCACCGATGGCGGCGACATACAGAATGGCGCAATCCTTGATGGCCTCGATCTTGGGGGCCAGCTTGTCTTCGTCGCCGTCCTCCTTGAGGTCGCCGTCGAAGCTGTGCGTCTGCACGAAGCTGTAGCCATTGGGCCAGACCTCGAACACCGCCAGGTTCTTGGCCCAGCCGAAATGCGCATCCACGCGTTGCAGATCCTGGGTTGCAAATGCCACTTTCATGAGCTTTCTCCTTGAACGGGCGTGGCCAGCGCCAGGGCATCGCGCGTGCTCTGCGGCAGCTGCCAGTCATCCGGGGTATGTGCATGGCCTGCGGCCAGCAACAGGTTGCCGATCTCGAAAATCAATCCACGTGTGCCGCGATAGCCGACCGAGAGACAGTGCCCGGCCCCCAGACGGTCGAACATGGGCAAGCCGGCGCGATGGAAGGGAATGTGCAGGCGCTCGGCCGCCTGGCGTCCGTGCGAATGCGTTACCAGCAGACCGGCGCTGGCCCGGCGCGCGCCCTGCTCCAGGTCTTCCAGGTCGCCGATCACCACCCTGGCTGCGGGAACGCCATCGAGCACCGGCGAGGTCGTGGTGGTCACGGCACAGCCGATCTCGCAGCCCATCTCGGCCAGCCATGCCGAGAGTGACAGCAACAGGTCCGGCTCGGCACCGATGGCGACCTTGACCCCGCCGAAGAAGAAATGGCCATCCAGCATGGCATCCTGCAGCTGGCTGCGCTGACGCCGATAGCGCGCCGGAATCGGCTGGCCCGACACATATTCCAGATAGGCCAGGAAACGGTCATTGGCCTGCAGGCCGGTGAGCCGGTCGAAGACCACATACGGCACTCCGCTCAACTCCTGCACGGCCTGGGCACTGGCGCGCATCTGTTCGCCGATGGCGATGCTGACGATGGAAGCACCGAGCGCACGCATCTCGGCCAGGGTGGTGCCGCCCATCGAGGTCGGGCTGAAATTGTCGGGAAGATGGCCATCGAGCGAACTGGACACATCCGGCAACACGATCGGTTCCAGTCCGAAGGATTGCACGATGTCGCGCAATTCCTCGATGTCGGCCGGTGTCAGATGGCACCCCGCCAGCAGATTGATCTGCTTGGCGCGCGTCTGCAGGCCCGGCTGCGGCTCTCCCAGCGCCCGGATCAATGCTTCCACGGCCTTGGCCCAGCCGTCCTGGAAGGCGCCCGTGTAGTCAGGCGTGGAGACATAGGCCAGTGCAGTATCGGCCAGGTCGGGATGCTTCTGGCGGATCAGTCTGAGATAGGCATTGACGTCATCGCCCTTGGTTTCGGTCAGCCCAGTGGAACAGATGGCGATGAGGTCCGGCTTGGCCCGCAGGCGGATGTTCAAGACCGCCTTTTCGATGTTCTCCATACCGCCCAGGATGCTGGAGACCTCGTTCATGGCGGTGGTCTGCAAGGGAATCGCTTCGCGGAAATGACGCACCAGCAATACCAGCCCGAAGGAGGTACAACCCTGCGAACCATGCATGACCGGCATGCAGCGGTTCATGCCCAGGAAGGCATAGGCCGCGCCCAACGGCTGGCTCATCTTGAGCGGGTTGACGGCCGCGGCCTTGGAGGAAGTCTCGATGATGGCCATGCGGCTACTCCCAGGGCGCCGGTGCGCGCACCTGCTCCCACACCGGGTTGTACAGGGCGCGATCGATTTCCGAGACCAGCGTGATCATGCCCTCATAACCGGCATAGGCGTGATGGCGCTCCTGGTTGATGTCCAGCCAGGGCATCTTGGCCTTGAGCGCGATGAATTGCGAACGTCCGCCCGAGAGCATGATGTCGGCGCGCGCCTCTTTCAACATGGCATACATCTCGCGCGGCGTCATGTCGTCGATCATGTGGGCTTCATCCCCCATGATTTCCTTGATGCGCTCCTTGTCCTCGCGCGTCGATTTCTTCACACTGGTGCCGACGATTTCGATGCCGACCTCCTGCAAGGCCGCCACCACTGACCAAGACTTCACACCGCCGGTAATCAACAGCACACGCTTGCCCGCCAGGCGTTTCTTGTAATGCGCCAGACGACTCCAGGCGCGCGCCTCTTCCACCGCGATCAAGGCTTCGGTGCGGTCCATCAATTCGGCTGGCGCCCCCTGCTGCACCAGCAGGCGCGCGATCTGGCGCAACGAATCGGAGACGTCGCCGATGCCATAGAAAGATCCTTCAAAGAAGGGAATCCCATAACGCTCCTCCATCTTGCGCGCCACGTTGATCATGGCCTTGGAACACACCATCATCGATGCCCGAGCCCGGTGTGAAGAGGCAATCTCGCGATAGCGCCCATCGCCGCTGATGCAGGAAAGTACCCGCACGCCCATGGCATCGAGCAAGGGCGTGATCTGCCACAACTCGCCGGACAGGTTGTATTCGCCGATGATGTTGATGTCGTAGGGCGTCGTGAATTCAGGTTCGACCGTCCCGATCACGTAATCGAGCAAGGCTTCGCCGGCCAGCTTGTTGCCCAGGTTCTTGACCCCGGCAAAGCCGGGCGAATTGACGGGGATCACCGGCTTGCCGAACTTGGCGCTGGCGGCCTTGCAGACGGCCTCGATGTCGTCGCCGGTCAGGGCGGTGACACAGGTCTGGTAGACGAACACCGCCGGCGGATCATATTTTTCGATGATTTCCTTGACCGCCTTGTAAAGCCGCTTTTCACCCCCGTAGATGACGTCGAGCTCATTGATGTCGGTAGTAAAACCGGTGCGATAGGTCTGGACACCGGACGAAGCCGCATGGCGGTTATCCCAGGAATTGCCTTCGCAGGCGATCGGGCCATGCACCAGATGGGCCACGTCCACGATGGGTTGCAAGGCGATCTTGGCGCCATCGAAGGCGCAGCCGCCGGCAGCTGCCCCCGGTGCCAGCTGCTTGCTGCAGCCGGCCTTGCGTTGCTTCTCCGTCTTGGCCTGGTTCTTCTCGCAGGCCGGTTCTTCGAAGACTTCCTGGATCTTCAGCTTCAAGGCCGTCATGATCGCTCTCCATGCTTACCGGGGTTGCTGCCGAGGTGCTACGCATCCCGCCTGGCAATCCTTCCGCCTGGCGGGACGTCCACCGCGCTCAGCGGATGATGTCGTAGGAATAATCGGTCTCGCCGGCCACCACCGTATTGGCATCCAGGGCTTCGAAGTATTCGTCGAGGATCATCACCAGCACGCGCATCGCACCGGCATAGCCCCAGATGGGGAAACGATGGTAGTGATGGCGGTCGAAGACCGGGAACACCAGGCGGATCAGCGGCACGCCGCAGTCGCGCTCGAGGTACTTGCCGTAGGTATTGCCGATCAGGAAGTCCACCGGCTCCGTGAACAGCAGGGAGCGCAGGTGCCACAAGTCACGCTTGGGATAGACCTTGCAGTCCTTGCCGAAGGGAGAGGCATCCAGCAGCGCCTGCACCTTGGCCGCCCATTCGGCGTCGCCGTTGGTGGACAGGATATGGGTCGGCTCGCAGCCCAGCTCCAGCAGGAACTGGGTCATGCCGATCATCATGTCGGGGTCGCCATACAAGGCAAACTTCTTGCCATGCAAATGCGCCTGCGAATCGGCGATGGCGTCGACCAGGCGGCCGCGCTCCAGCTCCAGTTCGGCCGGGATGGGCTGGCCGCTCAGGCGCGACAGTTCCATCAGGAACTGGTCGGTGCCGGCCACGCCCATCGGGTGGTTGAGCGTGACCACTTCCTGGCCCTTCTCGGCGATGTACTTGGCGGTCTTGAGCGTGCTGAATTCCTGGAACACCACGGTGGCCTTGGCGTCGAGGGCCTCGATCACTTCCTGCTTGGTGGTGCCGCCGCTGTACATGCGGAACTGACCATCGGTCGGGGTGTTCCAGACCTCCGAGGGATCACACACGATGGTGCCGTCCACGCCCATCAGCTTGAAGATGCGCTTGACCTCGGGCAGGTTACCCACCACGAAGCCATCGAAACCGCCGATAAAATTGATGCGCTCGTTGGGCTTTCTCTCCAGCGCCGGCACCGTACCGGCCTTGCCATCCCAGAAGTGCGTCAGGATGCCTTTCAGAGCATTGTCATAGCCGGTCACGTGGCTGCCGACGAAGGCCGGGGTATGGGCGAACGGCACGTCATATTCCGCCGGCACGCTGCCCTTGTCCTTGGCATTCTTGATGAAGGAGTCGAGGTCATCACCGATCACCTCGGCCATGCAGGTAGTAGAGACGGCGATCATCTCTGGCTTGTACAGGCTCAGCGCGTTGGCCAGGCCGTCGATCATGTTGTTGAGGCCACCGAAGACGGCGGCGTCTTCGGTCATCGATGACGACACGCAGGAGGTCGGCTCCTTGAAATGACGCGAAAAGTGCGAGCGGTAATACGCCACGCAGCCCTGCGAACCGTGCACGAACGGCAGCGTGTTCTGGAAGCCGACGGCGGCATACACCGCCCCCAGCGGCTGGCAAGCCTTGGCCGGATTGATGGTCAGCGCCTCGCGGGCGAAGTTCTTTTGCTGGTATTCCTTGGTCTTGGTCCATTCGGCCACGTCCTGCACCTTGTCCAGCGGAACGGCAAACTCGAACTCTTCTTTCTTGCGGGCGAACAGTTCGCGGTATTCCGGCTGGCGGAACAGATTCTCGTGGTCCAGAACGCTATCGGCGTTTTGCGGCATGATGATACCCCTTCAATTCAACTGATCAAATGATCCAGGCTCGGGTCGGATGGACGATGAGCGATCGACACAGTCCTGCGCCCATCCATCCCGAATCGATTCAGCTCAGGCCTTCCACGGAGCCTTGGCCATGCCCCACACCGGGCTGTTGATGGCCATGTCCATGTCGCGGGCGAAGATGGCGAAGCCGTCATAGCCGTGATACGGGCCCGAGTAATCCCAGGAGTGCATCTGGCGGAACGGCACGCCCATCTTCTGGAAGACGTATTTCTCCTTGATCCCGGAGCCAACCAGATCGGGCTCGATCTTCTCGACGAACTTCTCGAATTCATAGCTGGTCACGTCGTCGTAGATCAGCGTGCCGTCTTCCACGTAGTGGGTGGTGCGCTGGTAGTCGTCGTTGTGGCCGAATTCATATCCGGTACCGACCACCTTCATGCCCAGGTCACCATAGGCATCGATCACGTGGCGCGGGCGCAGGCCACCGACGAACAGCATCACGGTCTTGCCTTCCAGGCGCGGGCGGTACTTGGCGATCACGGCATCGGTGAGGGCCTTGTACTTGGCGATGACACGCTCGGCGCCTTCCTTGATCTTGTCGTCGAAGTGGCTGGCAATCTGGCGCAGCGACGCCTCGATCTGGCTGGGGCCGAAGAAGTTGTACTCGACCCAGGGAATGCCGAACTTCTCTTCCATGTGGCGCGAGATGTAGTTCATCGAGCGATAGCAGTGCAGCACGTTGAGCTTGGCCTTGGGGGTGTTTTCCATTTCGGCGAGGGTGCCGTCGCCGGACCACTGGGCGATCACGCGCAGGCCGATTTCTTCCAGCAGGATGCGCGAGGACCAGGCGTCGCCGCCGATGTTGTAGTCGCCGATGATGGCCACGTCATACGGAGTCGCCACAAACTGGTTCTTGTCCGGGTCCATCTTGTCCAGCACCCATTCCTTGATGGCGTCGTTGGCCACGTGGTGGCCCAGCGACTGCGACACGCCACGGAAGCCTTCGCAGCGCACCGGCACGATGGTATGGCCCTCGTATTGCTTGGACTTTTTCTTGGAGACCGCTTCGATGTCGTCACCGATGAGACCGATCGGGCATTCGGATTGCACCGAAATACCCTTGTTGAGCGGGAACAGTTCCTGGATCTCGTCGACGATCTTTTCCAGCTTCTTATCGCCGCCGAAGACGATGTCCTTTTCCTGGAAATCGGACGTGAACTGCATGGTCACGAAACTGTCGATGCCGGTCTTGCCAATGTAATAGTTGCGGCGCGAGCCCCAGGAGTACTGGCCACAGCCGACCGGACCATGGCTGATGTGGATCATGTCCTTGATCGGCCCCCAGACCACGCCCTTGGAACCGGCATAGGCGCAGCCGCGAATGGTCATCACGCCGGGGATCGACTTGATGTTGGATTTGACGTTGCAATCCGACTTGCCCTCTTCCTGGGTGGTCAGGTGCTTGGCGCGACGCTTGGCGGTCTTGTCCGGATAGGCCTTGAGGACCTCATTGATCAATTCCGTATTGCGTGCCGTGGTTTCTTCAACTGTGAGGCTCATGGGCCCTCCGATAAAAATTAGTCGCGGGGGACATACCCGGTCGTATGCCAGTCCGGTAAACAAACCTGCGCTACCCTTTTTCTTGCGGTCCCGGCTGCCTTCGCTTCTGAACACAGAGGCGCGAGCGGCCAGGACCTTGCAGCATCAACAGCAGGCAGACGACGATGCTCAGGCCGCTACTTCAGCCGACTTGCCCACCATCGATTCATCAACGACAGGCATCAGGCCATGCTGCATCAGCAGGTCTTCCAGCTCGTCCATGGTGATCGGGGTGGGGATGGTGCCGTTGCCGGCGTTTTCGTGGATCTTGTTGGCCAGGGTGCGGTATTCGCCAGCCTGCTTGGAATCGGGTGCGTATTCCAGCACCGTCATGCGGCGCAGCTCGGCGTGCTGCACGATGTTGTCGCGCGGCACGAAGTGAATCAGCTTGCTGTTGAGCTTGGCCGCCAGGGCGGTGGCCAGTTCCAGTTCCTTGTCGGTCTTGCGCTCGTTGCAGATCAGGCCGCCCAGGCGCACGCCACCGGAGTTGGCGTACTTCAAAATGCCCTTGGAGATGTTGTTGGCGGCGTACATGGCCATCATCTCGCCGGACATCACGATGTAGATTTCCTGCGCCTTGTTTTCGCGAATCGGCATGGCGAAGCCACCGCACACCACGTCGCCCAGCACGTCGTAGGACACGTAATCGGTGTCATCATAGGCGCCCTCTTCTTCGAGGAAATTGATCGAGGTGATCACACCGCGGCCGGCGCAGCCCACGCCCGGTTCCGGGCCGCCGGATTCGACGCAACGGATGTTCTGGTAGCCGATCTTCATGACGTCTTCCAGCTCCAGATCCTCCACCGACCCGGCATCGGCGGCCAGCGACAGGATGGTGTCCTGGGCCTTGGCGTGCAGGATCAGGCGGGTCGAGTCAGCCTTGGGATCGCAGCCGACGATGAGGATGCGCTGCCCCATCTGGGCCAGCGCGGCCAGGGTATTTTGCGAGGTGGTGGACTTGCCGATGCCGCCTTTGCCATAGAAGGCGATTTGTCTGAGTGAGGCCATTTGATTCTCCTAGAAATAAGCGGTGTAGCTCTGGTGTAAGAAATTAAGGTTTCGTTCAAAGCAGTTTTGTCATCACACTTGCAGCCGTTGGGGCGCCGCTTCGAAACTTTTATTGGTCTTCGTCTCAAGTCACGCATTCGGCAAGTCATCGTCGGTGCACACCTCTCTTTGCAAATGCCGTGCCACCATCAAAAAACGATTCCAAGCCATTGATTTAATTGGTGAAAACAGCATTTCGCGCAGCCTCTCGACCCACTTCTTTCTGGTGTTACAAACCGCACAAACGGCACCTGGTCTGTAGGGAACGATACAAGCCCGCATCCCCGACACAACCGTGTACCCAACCACCCTGTTGCACCCCTCTCGGCCCGCTGGCCCGCAGCCACGGGCCTTGTCACGCCCTGCTGAAGACAAGCAGAGGCGGCTCGCTGATAACGGGAACGATGTTTGCTATCGGGATGAATGGCAGGGCAAAGAAGGCTGCGCCAAGCGGCCCGGTCAGTGATCCACTCACGCAAGGAGCAAACCATGCAAATCGGTGTAGACAGCCAGCGCGCGGTCGACAACAAACGGGTCTTCATCGTCGACTGTGATGAAGTCAGCGGCTTGGCGCTGCAGTTCATGCTCGCCGACGAGTGCGAAGCGCATCTGCTGGCGGATGTGGACAATGCCTTGCGCAAGGGCCGGGATTGGCCGCCCGACCTGCTCTTGCTGGGCCAGGGCAATCTCGTCAAGGAGGGCATGGAGGTGCTGGCCCAATTGCGCCAGCAACATCCGGCCTTGAAGATCGTAGTGGTGTGCGACAGCGCCAATGACCGCCATGTTCGCCAAGCCCTGGCGCAAGGGGCCAACTCCACGCTGCTGCGCCCGCTTACGCTGGAGAGCGTGCGCCGCAAGGTCGATGCCCAACTGGGCCGACGCACGCCCTTGGGCCTGGGCATCGCGGTGACGGTGATGTAAGACCATGTGCGCGACTCGCATCCCCTTGAAGCTGCCGCATCGGGCTACCCCGATGCCGGGCGCATCGAAGTCTGCGCCGCTGGCCAATCCGCATTACCAGCAGATCGGCGGCGAGCCGGTCGTGCGGCAACTGGTCGACCGTTTCTACGCCCTGATGGACCAGTTGCCCCAGGCGGCCGTGGTACGCGCCATGCATCCGGGCGACCTGACCCCGGCCAAGCAGCGCCTGTTCATGTTCCTCTCCGGTTGGCTGGGCGGCCCGCCGCTGTATGCCGAGGCCTTCGGCCATCCGCGCCTGCGTCACGCACACGCGGGCTTTGCCGTCGATGCTGCCGCACGTGATGCCTGGATGGCCTGCATGAACCAGGCACTACAAGAACTGGTACCCGACGAGGTGTTGCGGCAGCAACTGGGTGCCGCATTTTTCAAGACTGCCGATTTTCTGTGCAACCAATAAGGAAACTTCATGAGCACTCTCGCAAATACCCCCCTGGCCGATCTCGACAATGATGGCCGTCTGCTGAGCCCGGTCTTCAAGGGCCCGACCAAACGCAATGGACGCGTCGCCTTCCGTGGCGAAATCGCGCTCAAATACCAGGCCAGCCTGGCCGATGAAAAGCGCCCCCCGGAAATCAAGCTCGACCAGGTGATGACGGTGGCCGACGTGGGCGCCACCACCATTCCTTTCCTGGCCGGCATGGCGCCTTCGCTGGAACATATCAAGCTGCTGTGCGAAGTGCTGGGGGACAAGCTGGCTGCCGATGGCAAATATTTCTTCTTTGCCTGCAACCTGGACATTTCGCTGCGGTTCCAGATTCCTTATGGCGGCGCCACCTTCTACGTGATGCCGCTGGACGAATCGACGGTCTATAACGAGCTGCTGGAATTGTTCCGCATCGAGCGTGGCGATCTCAAGAAACTCGACACCGCCGAAAAGATTCTGGCGGTGGCCGACGGTGCCCTGCGCTTCAAGGGCAAGTTCGAGGAGATCAGCTTCCAGCGCGGGCTGGAGGTGATGGGGCCGATCAAGATCAAGGAAAACCGCCCGGTATGACGTCACAGGGTCGGGCGGCAGCCAGCTATCAGGAATGCTGCCCCACCCTGCGCAAACGCCCCTTCAACACCAGCGAGCCGACCATGCCCCTTTTCGACTTTCTCTGTACCGCCTGCGACACCCATTTTGAAAAACTGGTCCGCGCCGGCGACACGCCAGCCTGCCCGAGCTGCGGCAGCCATGCAGTGCTCCGGCAGGTATCGGCGCCGCAAGCGCCGGGCAAGAGCGCCGGCATCCTGCAGCGCGCCCGCGCGCAAGCCGCCCGTGAGGGACACTTCAGCAATTACCGTCCGTCGGAACTGCGCAACAAACTGAAGTGAGCCATCACACCGGCACCCCCAGTTGCGCACACAGCAGGGTGGAGAAGTCCGCCGTGGCCATGGGCAGCACCTCGATACCATGTTCCTCCAGGAAGCGCTGTTCATTGCGCGATGGCGTCTCCGCCAGCACCGCCCAGTGCCGCGCCGACGAGCGCTTGGTGATCTGGTGCGCAAAACTGCGCTGCAGCTGATCGTTGAAGCGGCAGCCGATGAACAGGAAATGACGGCCGTGCCGCAGTCCCTGCACGTGTGCCGGAATCGGCGTCTGGATGTCGATCTCGGTGAGCACTTCGACGAAATCGGAGTCCGACACCAGATAGTTGGCGGCCGGTGCATGTGCGCCGATAGGCTGATACAGCAAGGTGTTCCAGCTCGACGCGATGCTCTCCTGAACTGCCTGGCCGGCGCCATCGTAATACTGGTACCAAGTACCGAAGTGCTCGGACTGCGACAAGCCCTGCACCTGTCCCCAGTCATCCCGCCCGCTGGCCAGCATGGCGCTGCGCATGGCATCGTCATACCAGAGTGCGACGATCATCGGGATCTCCGCCATGCCGGCCAGCACCTGCTGTAGCGGCAACGGCGGCACAGTGGCAGAGAATGCCCCCTGCATCAGTTGCACCAGGCTCTTGCGATGCTTGAAGTTCTCGATGAATTGCGCAGTCGCCGTGAGGCGGTTGCGGATCTTGTGCGGCACCGTGACCTGAGCGGCCAGCAGCGCCGCCAGTTTTTCCTGTGAATCCGGCAGCGGGCAATCCGGCGCCTGCGTCAGCAAGCCCGGCCCCAGGTAAGGAATGAGCTCCCCCTTGGCGAGTGCATCGAACAGGTCTTGCAAGGTGTCCTCAGTGGTAGGCATGGCGATGGCTCCTCGGCGCAGGTGTGCAGGCTGGTTCAGCGCCCGGAGGCGAAATTGAGCAATTCGAGGGTGACGTCTTCCTCGCCCACGATCACCTGGCAGGCCAGGCGCGACTTGGAACCGACGCCCACGATGCTGTCGAGCTTGGCGTTTTCAGACGGGGTGGTACGCGAGACGCTCTTGCGGCCTTCCAGCACGAAGATATGGCAGGCGCCGCACTCAGCCTTGCCCTGGCACTTGTTGGCAATGGCTTCGCCAGCCTTCATCACGGCGGCCAGCAGCGTGGTGCCGATGCTCACCTCGATGGTCTTGCCGGAGGGTTGGATAGTAACGACGGGCATGGTCAGGACTCCTTTGTGGTGGATGCGGTCAATGAGACCGGAGAGGAAAAATGGGACAAGGCGCGGGCCGCGCTCAGTAGATTGCCGCCCCCGCGCCGACATTGCTGGAGGCATCCTTGGCCGCCTGCACGATGAAGTGCACTTCATCGGTATTGAGGTGCCCGTGCAAGGGCAAGGCAATGCAGCGGTCAGCGATCTTCTCGGTGAGCAACAGATCTCCGCGCTTGCAGTCAAAACGGCTGTAGTAGAACTGCTGGTGCAGCGGCTGGCACCAGGCGGCGGCTTCGACTTCCTGGCTGGCCAGGTCTTCGATGATCTGGTTGCGCATGGTGCGGGTGAAGCGTGTGCCGAGGTGAACCAGGTACAGCATCCAGTACACCTCCTCGACATCGGGGCCGATATAGGGTGGCTTGATGCCCTCGAAGAATTGCACGTGCTCCAGGTAGTAGGCCTCGACCTGCTTGCGCCGCATCAGGATTTCATCGAGCCGCTCCAGTTGGGCAATGCCGATGGCGGCGCTCAGATCGCTCATCGAGCCCTGCATCGGCACCCGGCTGGCCACGGCGATGGACTGGCGATCGCTCAGGTTGCGGTTGCGCATGTAATGCAATTCACTGGCCAGTTCGGGATCATCGGTCACCAGCATGGCGCCCTCGCCACAGCACAGGGCCGAAGGCTGCGAAAAATCGAAGATGGCGATGTCGCCGAAATTGCCCACCACGCGGCCTTGGTAACGCGAACCAATGGCTTCGCTGGAATCTTCGATCAGGCGCAGGCCATGCGCCTGTGCCAGCTGGCGGAACTCGGTCCAGGCGGCCGGATGGCCGTTGCAATTGCCTACCACGATGGCACGCGTGCGCTGGCTGATCTTGTCGGCCACCTTGTGCGGCGCCAGATTGCCGCTCCAGTAGTCGATGTCGGCAAACACCGGGGTGGCACCGACCAGCGTGATGGCGTGGACGATCTGATGCCAGGAGTACGCGGAGGCAATCACCTCATCGCCGGCGCGAATGCCCATGGCACGCAAAGCCAGCATCAGCGCCACCGTGCCGCTGGCAGCGGCTACGCCATAGGTACGGCCGAGGTAGGAGGCGAATTCGTTTTCAAAGGACTCGACCACCGGGCCAGCGGACAGGCCCGACGAGACCAGCACCCGTGTGACGGCTTCCAGCTCGCGGGTGCTGACGTCGGGGTCCGACAATTTGATCCATTCCTGTTCCATGTGATGCACTCCTCCGGGTATTGGCTCAACTCAGGACAAACGGGCGACGACCACGCCACTGGCCTCATCCGGACCATCGACCACACGCCAGCAATGGGCATCGGTATCGACCAGGAACACGGCATAGCTGTGCCCGCGCCAGTAAGGTGATTCGCCGCGCATGTCTTCCTGGTCGCAACGGCTGCACACCAGGCCCGGCAAGGCACTGCGCAGGGTCGCCAGGACGTTGACCTGAGCGGCATCCTGCAGCACGTCCTGGATGGTGGCTAATTGCTGGGCCGACAGGCTCATCGCGGCTCCTCATTCGCCCAGACGGCGTGCATCGATGGTCACCGGCAATACGGTGGCCGCATCCATCACCGGCAACACCAGTTGCCAGCCATTGGCCAGGGTGACGTGGCCGCCCCACATGTCGGGCTTTTCCATCGCCACGATGGGTTCTTCCAGGTCTTTCTTGGGCACATAGGCCGACAGCAAGCCTGCCGAGTTCTTGCGGATCATCACTTTCACGTTGGGCTCCTGATGGGTTGGTCCGGTAAGGCTGCCTAGGCCGCTCTTGCCTGCAAGGGCTGGACGATCTGCAACAAGGCCGCCAGCACTGCATCGATCTCGTCCTCGCGGGTATCGCGGGAGAGCGAAAAGCGTATCGTCGCCACGGCCTGCTCGCTGGACATGCCCATGGCCATCAACACGTGGGAAGGCATGTCGCCGCTGGCCGTACAGGCCGACCCGCTGGAAGCGCAGATGCCCAGGCGGTCCAGGCGCTCCAGCACCAGCTCGGCATGGACCTGGCCGAAACGCACGCTGACCGTATTGGGCAGACGCGCTGCGCCCGCACCATTGATCTTGACCTGCGGCAGGCGTGCCAGACCGCGCTCGAAGCGCTGTCGTAATGCGCTCACCGCTTGCATCCGTGGCAGCGCCGCACGCGCCTGGGCCGCTGCCACGCCCAGCCCGACGATGCCCGCCACGTCCTCGGTACCGCCGCGCCGGCCGCGTTCCTGGTGGCCGAACAGCAAGGGCGGCAACTTGATCCCCTTGCGCACGTACAGGGCGCCGATTCCTTTGGGCCCGTGCAGCTTGTGCGCTGACAAGGACAGCAGATCCACGCCCAGGCCCGCCACGTCGCACGGAACACGGCCCACTGCCTGCACCGCGTCGGTATGGAACAGCACACCGCGCTGGCGCGCCAGTTCGGCCGCCTGGGCAATCGGAAACACCACGCCGGTTTCATTGTTAGCCCACATCAGGCTGACCAGGGCGGTATCCGGCGTGATGGCTGCTGCTAGTTCATCGAGTTGCAGCTGGCCATGCTCATCCACGGCGATCCAGCTGATGCGCACGCCCTGTGCCTGCAGATGCCGTAGCAGCAACAAGGTGGAAGGATGTTCGACCAGGCTGCTCACGATATGGCGCCGCTGCGGCTGCAGAGCCAGCGCGCCCAGGATGGCCATGTGATTGGCTTCGGTGGCGCCACTGGTGAACACCAGTTCGGCCGCCGAGGCCGCGAGCAAGGCCGCCACCTCCGCGCGGGCACTGTTCATGCGCTGGCGTGCAGCGTCGCCGACCCGGTGCTTGCTGGAGGGATTGCCCCAGGCTTCATCCTGGCAGGCCTGCATGGCCGCCAGTACTTCCGGTGTGGGCCGGGTGGTGGCGTTGTTGTCGAGATAGATGGTGGTATCCATGGGCGCCGCTCTCATTGCCAGAACAACCTTGCGGTGTCCCGGTTGATGCAATCCATCAAGACTTGCAGGCTGCGTTCGAGCATGAAGAATTCCCAGCCGCCTTCCGTGTGATCTTTGCGGAAAAGTTTCCATACCCCCAGCCCGGCGTCATATTCCAGCAACGCGATATCGACCATGCCGCCCTCGGCATCGATATTGCGCGAACAACAGGGGCTCTGGATCAGGTAGCCACTTGCCGTCATCTCCACGCGCGGCACGACATACAGGTAGCGTGCGCGCTTCTGCAACATGCGTTCGATACGCCGCAGATCCAGTTCATTGGGCTGCCAACTGCGGATGCCACCTGCGGTGGACATGCCATTGGCCTGGGCGATGATCTGGTTCATGCCGGCTCCAGCAAGACGATTTCTTCTTCCAGACAACCCACTACACGGTTGCCGGGAAACTCCACCAGATACACCGGGATGGTGGACTCTTCATGCATGCCCACCTGCACCACTTCGCCCGGCGTTCCCTGCGCCACCAGCAAGGCCTCGGCCTCGCAGTCCGGGTAAGAGCCATCGTTGAACAGGTCGATGCTGGCTTGCACCCGCTGTCCCCAGGCATATCTGGCCACGCGTGGTTCGATCATGTTGCCGCTCCTTGGATTCAGACTGCCTGCCCGGACGTGACGGGCTGGTCGAGCGATTGCAGCTCGCGCCCCTTCATGCCGACCCGGTAACCGTGTTCGACGAATTCGATGCCGTAGATGTAGAACTGCTGCAAGAAGGTGCCGATACTGGTCACATAGCCGATGTCGCCCTTCTTGACCAGAATGTCGCCGATCTCCCGGCCCGCGAAGGTGCCGTCGTTGCGGATGGTCTTGGTACTTCTGACCTTCTCGCCATAGCTGAATTGCGGCGGCCCGTCCAGTTCGACCCGGCCATCATCACGGTTGATCTTCATGGTCCCAGCTCCTGTTGCTATGTCATCGTGGTTCCGGTCAATCCACTGCGCTGGCGTGCCAGGGTGCGCACGGCCTCGTCTTCATCGTCCGCCAGCAAGCCCAGATGCGCTGCATCGATACGTTCGGCCACGCTGTAGCGCACGCGCCAGTCCGGGTCATGGCACAAGGCCACCAACTGCGCCGGCGCCAGACGCTGCGCCACCACCGTACGCACCGCGGCGTCTTCATCCTTGACCATCGCGCCCAGCAGCGCCGATCCCACCCTTGCTGCCACTACCCGGCGCACCTCGCGATCTTCATCGTGCAACATGCGCACCAGCCATTGCGGTTCGATACGCTGCGCCACGATCAGACGCACGCCATAATCGCCATCGCCCATCATCTGGTGCAGCTGCTCGACGTGCAGCCGCCGCGCCACCTGGATACGGACCTCGCGATCCGGGTCCTGCCGCAACATCAGCAGCTGGCGCTGCGGCAAGCGCTGCGCCACACTCCAGCGCACCGTGGCATCCGGGTCATCGATCATGCGCGGCAGGTAAAACACTTCCACGTGCTTGGCCGCTACCGCCCTCACCTCGAAATAGGGATGAGTGAGGAATTCCTTGGCCAGGGCCGGATTCCACGCAAAGAAACGGTCGATGCGCCGTGCATAACGATCATGCACGCAGGCCTTGGCCAGTTCGCACCGCGTGGAGGGGCGGCCCATCTGCGCGCAATCGGCACACGACAATGCCTGTCCCTGCCAACCGGTCGCCGCGAAGGGCTCCGTATCCAATTGCTCAAGCCTTGCGCCGGATGCTGGAGATCGACACTGCAGCCGTGGCTGGCGGCGCAGAGCCATGCGTCCCGCAACTGGCAGCCGGCGCATTCGGGTTGCGGAAGGTCAGCCCGGATTCACTCAGGGTGTCGGCAAAATCGATGGTCACGCCTTCCAGCAGCAGCCGGCTTTCGGCCGGCAGGAAGACGGCCAGGCCGTTGCAATCGAGGCTGACGTCGCCCGGCGTGGGCTGCGCCTGGACCGAGAATTCCGAACTCAGCCCGGAACAACCGCCTGCACTCACCTGCAGACGGAAGCCGGATTGGGCCGAACCGCCATTGAAGCGCACCATGCGGCGCATGAATTTTTCGGCGGCGGGGGTGATGGTGATGTTCATCGGCCCTCCCTACGCCTGGTAACGCGGCTGGGCATTGTCGATGACGCAGGTGCCATCGACCGGGCACACGGCCACGCATTGTGGTTCATCGAAATGTCCCATGCATTCGGTACATTTCTTGGGATCGATCACGAAGATCCCGTTCTTTTCGCGAATCGCCACGTTCGGGCATTCGGGCTCGCAGGCGGAACACCCTGTGCATTGCGAGGCAACGATCTTGTAGGCCATGCTTTTTCTCCTTGCGTGAAACTGATTGGCTGCTTACGCTGCGGCGGACGTCGACTGCACCGAGGTATACGCCCCCTGGCGGATATCGGCGTCGCCTCGTGGCCGATGCTCGATCTGTCCGCTGCGCACGCGTTCCAGGTAATCCATGAAGTAGGCGATGACGGATTGCTCGATGAATTCATGGGCATACCGGTCCACCGGCTCGATGCCCACCTTCTGCAGATCATCCTTGGGACAGCCGCCGATCTTGGCCACCAGCACTGCATGGCAGTCGTTGATGGCGCGGATGACGGTCTCCAGTGCATCCTCCTCGCCATAGCCGCCCTGACAGTACTGGTCCACGCGCCGGTGTCCGACGAACTTGCTGCCGGCGCTGCTGACTTCATAGATCTGGAATTCGCTGACGTGTCCGAAGTGCTCGTTGACGCGTCCCTGCCCCTTGGTCGCCACCGCCACCAGCAAGGACAGGCCGCTCTGGTCTGCCATCTGGGCCAGCTCCTGCTGCTCGGCGGCCTTGGCGGCCGACTTGGCCTGGCGTTCCTGTTCCACCAGCTCCTGGTAAGCCTTGCGGGTGGCGCCGTCATAGGCCACTTCCATGGCCTCGATCTTTTCGGTGGTGAATTCGGCGCTGCGGTCTTCACCCAGCAGGCCCACCGCATCGGCGCGGCACTGGCGGCAGTGGCGCATCATGTTCATCTCGCCTTCACAGGCATCCTGCAAGGCCTTGAGCTCCTGCGCGCTGGGGCCGCGCTGGCCGTTCAGGCCAAACACGGTGCCATGCTCGGGCGCTGAAATGAGCGGCATGATGTTGTGCAGGAAGGCACCGCGTGACTTGACGGCGCGATTGACTTCCACCAGATGCTGGTCATTGATGCCCGGGATCATCACCGAGTTGACCTTGCACAGGATGCCGCGCGCCGTGAGCATCTCCAGTCCCAGCATCTGCCGTTCGTGCAGGATGCGGGCCGCGTCGATACCGGTCCAGCGCTTGTTCTGGTAATAGATCCAGGGATAGATGTGCTGTCCGATCTCGGGATCGACCATGTTGATGGTGATGGTGACGTGATCGACGTTAAAGGCAGCAATGGTATCGATGTGGTCAGGCAAGGCCAGGCCATTGGTCGACAGGCACAGCTTGATATCGGGCGCGGTCTGCGAAATCAGCTCGAAGGTCTTGAAGGTCTTGGCCGGATTGGCCAGCGGGTCGCCAGGACCGGCAATGCCCAGCACCGTCATCTGCGGAATGGTCGAGGCCACCGCAAAGACCTTCTTGGCCGCTTGTTCGGGCGTGAGCTTTTCGCTGACCACGCCTGGACGCGACTCGTTGGCGCAATCGTATTTGCGGTTGCAGTAGTTGCACTGGATGTTACAGGCCGGTGCCACCGCCACGTGCATACGCGCATAGTGGTGATGAGCCTCTTCGCTGTAGCAGGGATGGTTCTTGACCTTTTCCCAAACCTCGGGCGCCATGTCGGCGGGACCATCGGATGAACCGCAACTGGCTTTGCCGCCTTCACTGCTGGTGCCACAGCCTTTGTGTTCGGCTACCTTGTCCAGCAAGGTGCCTAGCGATTTGATGTCCTGGATACCGACGTATTGTGTGGGCTGCATGGATAGTCCCTTTCAGGAAAGTGATGCCTGGGCCTTCTCCTGAGGACATAGCCAAAACCGTGCCAGACAAAATAATCAATCAATTCAATGACATAGCGGAGAATTGCGTCGTACGGCGATGTGAGGATAGCGACAATCGGCGATACATTGTGGGTGGCGCTTGTCATGAACACGACAATGCAGCACGGGCCGGCGCCTGCAATTGAGCGCGCCGCAATGAGCCTGACGCAGTGGAGAAGGAGAAGGAGAATGCGAGGACGTGCCAGCCGGGGAATCCATCAATACAACCGGCTGGCGCGACGCCGAAGAGACCGCGCGCGCAGGGCGAGGACGGCAATGAGAAAAAGACTTTGGATCTGGCAGCGTATTACGTCACGCTCGCAGATGAGTTTCAGAACTTCTTGACCTCGATATTGAATTTCTGCAGCGCATAGCCCATCTGGCGCGGCGAGATGTTGAGTGCGCGGGCTGCCTTGGCTTGCACCCAGCCACATTGCTCCATGGCCCAGATAAGACGTTCGCGTTCGGAGGTCGGGGGCGCGGCCGCCAGTGGCTTGTCCTTGGCCATCCCACTCGGCGAAGATGGCGCCGTATGCGCGGATATGCGCTCCAGCGGCACCACCACGACCGGTTGCTGCTGGCCGGGTTCATGCAAGACCTTGGTCAGGCATTTGTTCTGCTGACAGGAGAAATGCACCTCGGTGATCAGATCGCCGCGCATCATGGTGGCAGTACGCTCGACACAATTTTCCAGTTCCCGTACATTGCCCGGCCAGTAGCAATTCATCATGACCTTCATGGCCTGCGGTGACATGGCCACCATGGCGCGCTGGTTCTCCACACGGAATTTTTCCAGGAAGTGTTCCACCAGATAGGGAATATCCTCGCGCCGTTCGCGCAGCGGAGGAATGAAGATGCTGACCACATTGATACGGTAATACAGGTCGGCCCGGAACTCGCCCTTGGCCACGGCCTTCTCCAGGTCGCGGTTGGTGGCGGTGACCAGACGCACGTCCACCTTGATCGAACGCGACCCACCGACCCGCTCGAATTCACGCTCCTGCAATACCCGCAGCAGCTTGGCCTGGAAGGCCGGCGAGATCTCGCCGATCTCGTCGAGGAACAAGGTGCCGCCATGGGCGAGTTCGAAACGCCCCTTGCGTTCACCCTGGGCCCCGGTGAAGGCGCCCTTCTCGTGGCCAAACAATTCGGATTCCAGCAAGGTTTCCGACAAGGCCGCACAGTTGACCTTGATGAATGGCCCATCCTTGCGCGGACTGAGGTAATGGATGGCGCGCGCGATGACTTCCTTGCCGGTGCCGCTCTCGCCGCGCAACAGCATGGTCGAGCGCGAGGGGGCGGACTGGTGTACCTGCGCGAACACTTCCTGCATCGCCTTGGAAATGCCGATTACGTTATCGAGCTTGTACTTGCCCTGGAGTTGCCGGGACAGCTGGCGCTTTTCCTCTTGCAGCTGCTGGCGCTCGGCCGCTACGCTGCGATACAGCCGGACGGTTTGTCCGATCAGGTTGGCCACCATGGTCAGCAGGCGCACCTCATGGTCGACACTACGCGAGGGCGATTGTCCATCCCGAAAAACGCACAACACACCCAGCATTTCACGGGCAGCCTTGATCGGCACGCCCACAAAGGAAATGACTTCCCCGTCTTGCGACTGGCGCGGGCTGGTGCGAGCCAGGAACAGCGGCTCCTGGGCCAAGTCGCGCACCACGATGGGAGTTTCCGTCTGGAAGATCTTGCCGGTGATGCCCTCGCCGACCCGGTATCTGCCACTCTGGAATTCTTCGTAACTCAGGCCGATGGCGCTGACCAGTTGCAATTCACCGGAGTCCTGCATCAGACTCAGCAATACCCGTTTCGTTTCCAGGTGGGCGGAGAGGACGTTGAGGACTTCGCGCAAGGTCTTGGATAGATCCAGCGATGAACCCAATATCTTGCTGATCTCGTAAATCGTTACGAGTTCTAAATTCACACTGCGGTCGTCGAGAATAGTGGCCATCTGACTCTCCTAACGTGAATACTGGAACCCCATGCGCTGCCTGAGAGCGCTAGAACCCGCCTTGCTACTCTGTCGTGAGATCCGAGATCCTGAAAAACGGCAGAAAAAGCGCCGTGTAATTACCGAATAGTTACCTTGCTGGTCAAGCAAACTTCATGCCCAAGCAGATGCATGAATCGATCTCGCCAAGCAACCCCACACAATGCCGGCTTTCCTCGATGTCGCCTTGGCGGGTTGGCGACAACGGTGTCGTCTTTGTCGGATTTACGACAATCATCGCCACTGGCGCAGCAATCAGAAATCGTCGCTATCCCATTGATTTAAAAGAAAAATATTGTATGGCATGGTTTTGGCTATTCATACCTGCATCGGCCGCTCACCGGCCAAGCGAAACGACAAAGCAGAGCAAGCCGGTAGCCCAGCCAGCGTTATGTAGCGAGATATACAGACCTCCAACATCCACCATCGCCCACTATGAATGTGCCTTCGACTTCCGAACCCGGTGCACCACGTGCGTGCTGGGCGCCCTGCTCCCAGGCATGTTATCTGACCCTGAACTGGCCGGTCGCCGGCCCGGCGATGGCGCGCGGCACGCAACAGGTGATATGTGAGCCGCCACAATTACCTCAACCGGCGCACCGGTTGCTGGCGCTGTGTGATGAATCCGGCTTGCGCAAACTGGTGCTGCATCATATGCGGCGCCTGCGCCATTCCCCGCTGTTCGCACGTTCGCACAATTGTTTTGATTGCGTCAGCTCGCGCATCGCCGACTTCGTGGTGGAGTCATGCGGCGGTCCGCTCTACTACAGCCAACGCCATGCCCATCTGCAAGCGGGCGCAGGCTTGCCGTTGCTATTGGACGAAGCTGGGCGCGAACTGTGGCTGGTACAGCTTTGGCATACCTTTGACGATATCGGTTTCCCGCCCGCGCTGCGGGCCGACTTCTGGGCCTGGGCCGAACCCTTGTCGATTCATCTGCTGGTACGTCATGCGCGCGTCGAACCGCCGCGGCGCTACCCCTATGAGCTGGTACGCAGCTGGTTCCACTCGCCCGCCACCGACATGCTGCCGCCGATAGCGGATCTGATCCGGCCATCGGGAAGATCCGAATCATGACCTGCGCCATCCGGCATCGCATCCCCGCATCTGTTTCTTGATGCGGCCGGTCTGAGCGATGTCCAACTCTTTTTCCCGTGAACCTGCCATGCCGGATTACCCGCAACGCTACGGCGTCTTCCTCAATGTCGAAAATCCCCATGGCAACGCACGCGATGCGCTGTTGCAGACCGTCGATCATGCCGTCGTGGCAGAGGCCCTGGGCTATCACGATGTCTGGGTCGCCGAGCACCATTACAGCAGCTTCGCCATCGGCAGCGCCTTGATGGTGCTGCTGGCCCAGATCGCCGCACGCACTTCGCGCATCCGCCTCGGTACGGGCGCTTCGTTGCTGGCGCTCAATGATCCCTTGCGGGTTGCCGAGGACGTCGCCACGCTGGACCTGCTCAGCAACGGCCGGATGGAATTCGGCGTGGCACGCGGCGGCCCGTTTCCCGAGCAATATCGTCACGCCGGATTGAGCGGTGCCGATCAGGCGCGCGCACGCATGATTGAAGCACTGGACGTCATCCAGCGCGCATGGCAAGGCGTGCCATTCAGTACCGAGGGACGATTTTTTCACTACGACAGAGTGCAGTTGCAACCGCAGCCGCTGCAACGTCCCATCCCGGTATGGCTGGCCAGCATGAGCGAAGATTCGCTTGATCTGGCCGCACGCCAGGATTACGGATTGATGGCCACACCCTCCGCCGATCTTGAGCAGGTGCTCACGCGGGTGGCTGCACAGCGTGCGCAGCGCGGTCACTTCCCGTTTGCCATCGCCCGCTTTTTCCATTGCGAACCCGAGGCGCACAAGGCGCTTGCCCATGGTCTGGCAGGTGTGCGTGCGTATCCGCGCATGATGCAAGTGCAATTCGCGCCCGGTGGCACCCCGCCCATGTTCCAGGCCGATGCCTCCGATCAAGTCATCCTGGCCAACGCCATCATCGGCGACCCGGCGCAATGCGTGGCACGCATCGGCCAGCTGCAAGAAAAACTGGGGCCGCATCGCCTGCTGCTCAAGCCTGCCAGCCACGATCCCCAGCAAGCGCGCGCAGCCCTGAGCTTGCTGGCGGGCGCGCTGGGACTGCAGCCATCGGCAAGGACATGAGTACCTTGCCTGCCACCGATACCACCTTGTTGAGCAGCGAACTGAAACTGGTGCATCGCCTGGACCAGCGCTTCTTTGCCCTGCTCGACGCCATCGCGCAAACCGGCTCGATCAATCGCGCGGCCAGTACGGCGGGCTACAGCTACAAGGGCGCATGGATGCTGCTGGAGTCAGCCGGCAACCTGGTCAATGGCGCATTGATTGAAACGGTCACCGGCGGCAAAGGCGGCGGCGGCACCCGGCTCACGCCCGCCGCGGTGGAACTGCTGGCCGTGTGGCGCGAGCTGCAACGGCGCAATCTCGAATTCCTGCATCGGCAGGAGACATGGCTTAATCAACTGCCAGCCTTGGCTGGCCTGCTCAGGAGAATGTCAATGAAAACCAGCGCACGTAATCAATTCGCCGGGGTCATCAGTGCGATCGATACCGGCCCTGTCACTACGCAAGTCACCGTCACCATCGCCGGCGCGCAAGAGATCGTGGCCACCATGACTACGACCGCCGCCAATCGGCTCAAGCTCAGGATCGGCAGCAATGCGATTGCCCTGATCAAGTCCTCGGCGGTGGTGCTGGTCACCGATTTTGCCGGTTTTTCCCTCTCGGCACGCAATCAGTTTGAAGGCACGGTCTCGCGCGTAGAGCGTGGCGCGGTATCGTCGCTTGTGGTGTTGACCTTGCCTGGCGGCGCCTGTATGACCGCCAGCCTGACCAATGACGCCATCGATGCGCTGTCGCTGGCGGTCGGGCAGACCGCTACCGCCGTCTTCAAGGCGTATGCAGTGATGGTGGCCGTGCAGCAGGATTGATTACCTACTGCGGTCATCCTTCATTCTGGGTTGCTGACACCAGTGTGTCAGGGTCAAGTGCCGGATCCGATCACCACGCAGCGCTGCCATTTACGCAATGGCAGCTATTGGCAAGTTTCTTGTACAGGATTTGTGAGCCCGGAAACGAGAGGCACTCTGCCAATCCAATATATCTTCAGGAAAAAAACCTGATGGATTTGAAAAGAGCATCTTTATTCCTCGCTGCCGATGAGAAGCAGAGAGGAAAACATTGTTAAGCCAATAACGTAAGGAGTTTTCCCAACTTAATTTACGGGTTCCGAAATCTCAATCAGATTCAAATCCGGATCCCGCACATAAACCGACCGTATCTTCTGCGTCGCCCCCGTCCGCAGAACTGGCCCCTCAATGATAGGCCAGTTCATTTCTTCCAGGCGAGCGATCACCTTCTCCAACGGCACGGACGCCATGAAGCACAGGTCCAGCGCGCCCGGGACAGGTAGATGCGCTTTCGGCTCGAATTCCTTGCCGCGTACATGCAGGTTGATTTTCTGGTTACCGAAACGAAAGGCGATACGCCCTTGCCCGAAGGTCTCCAGCGTCATGCCCAGCACTTCCACATAGAAGTGGGTCGTGGCGTCGGGGTTGATCGAAGTCAGTACGAGATGGTCAAGATGGTCAATCAGGCTCATGTCAGGTCCGTGGAGTGTTCAGCCTCAAGCGGATAGAGCAGATGAGTGACCAATCCCTGCGGGGTCTTTCACGCTTCAATCCGCTGATATAGCCGCAGCAGATAAAAACAGGAACGATCGGGATTAATTAAAAAGCTGCAAAACTTTTTAACTCATATTAACTGGCACCGACCGATGCCGAGCGATGCGAACTGATATTAACTGATACCAGCTGATGCAATGATGGGAATATCCCATCCGGAAAAACAGGAAATAAGCGCCGATCTGGCCTGCAGATCGGAACGGGAAGAAACAAGAATGACCTCTCTCCCTTCCCGTTCTTTGTTTCAGCTTATTTCTGCATATTTCTGCTTGTTTCTCTTATTGCTGTTCCTGATCCTGGCTGATCAGGTATTTCTTTTTCAGGCGTTCGCTGACTTCGCCATTCTTGTCCTTGAGCCACAATGGAATACGGCCACGACCGCTCCAGGTCAGGCCATCCTCATTCTGATAAAGCGCGGGCAGTGTGGTTTTCCCGGCACTTGCCTTGCCCGCCTTGCCGGATTTCGATTTGAAACCCAATTCCTTGAGCGTGATGTTGTGAAGCGCGATCAAGGCCTTGATCTGCTCGATGATGGGCTCTCTTTCCTTGGCCCGTGCTTCTTCAATTTTCTGCGCCAATTCTTCTTGCTGCGCCAACAGTTTTGCCAATTCGCTATTTGCCATAGATCCTCCGGGGGGAAAAAATTCAGGTGGGACCGACAATAAGCCAGCTGGCAAACTAGAGCAACTATTTTTTCAATTTATTCTTTCAGGATGATAAAAAGACTTTTATCTGGCGCTGCTGCTGAGCTGATGTAAATTGCGGATAAGGCAATCCATTGAGCGTTCTTATCTTCATTCTGCCTGCGCAGAAAATAACAAAAGCAAATAAAAGCAAATAAAAACAAGAAGAAAGAATTCCAAAAAATCAGAAAGAAAGTCGGTATTGGCGCCCTTCCAAAAAGTTCCCCTTAACGGCTCACCATACCAGTTCGCCCCAGCGGGGTCGCGAAGACCCCGCGGAAGCTGCCTGCCGAAACCATTCACCATCCCACGAAACACCCACAGGTGCCGGCAGCAAGGCTGCGCCGGCTAGTGGGTCACCGTCAGCAAGACCTTGCCCTTGCTGGTCTGGCCATCGGTCCAGCTGGTCTGGGTGGCCGCGGGCGGGTCGAAGCTGGCCATGGCCTGCACCAGCTTGTCCACGTCGCTGTCGTAGAGCGTCTTGCCATCGGCAGTCTTGATGCGCTCGACGCGATTATCCGCGCCGGCATACCAATCCTTGACGGTGACCTGGTCAGTGCTTCCCAGCACGTCGATCTGCAAGTCCTTGCCGACCTGACTGAACCACAGGTTGGTTTGCCTGGCGTCGCTGAACTTGATCGTATCAATATTGCCCGCCGTGGCATCCTGGTCCACCACCAGATCGCGACCATCGCCCTTACCGAAGACGTAGGTGTCATTGCCCGCTTGCCCGGTCAGCGTATCGTTACCCTTGGCGCCGGTGAGGAGGTTGTTATCCTGATTGCCCACCAGGATGTTGTCGAGTTCGTTGCCGGTGGCGCTGCTGTCGCGATGGAGCAGCTTGGCCGGGTCCACGCTGTAGATGAGGGCTGATTCGTGCGCGTCCATGTTGCGCAAGTCCCCTACTGACAGGAAGCGGTTCATTTCGCTGTAACGTCCTGGTCCCGAGTCGGTGATATAGAAACCCAGCACCTCACCCGTCTTGGCCGAGCAAGCCACGCCGCTCACCGCCACCGCATGGAATCCCACTCGCTTCCCCGCAAGGTAGCCACTCATGTCCCGGAACACCGCGGCGTCCGCGCACAAGGTAACCACATGGCCGCCCTTGAGCAACTTGACCAGCCGTGCCTCGTCGTATCTGTAGTCGACCTCGCCAGCCACACCGAAGCTGCCCATCAACTCGGCCAGGTCATTGCAGGTGACTCCCCCGCGCAGTGTGATAGGCAGACTGGGATCGCTGTCGCACCAATCTCGATCGATGGCGCGCTGCAGCGTCTCTTTCTCGGTGACATTGACCCCGGCCATCGTCAGCATGTTGGCCACGCTGGTCACGCCGCAAGTGCCAAGGAAACCAGGGCGCGCGTCACCTTGGCGGTAGTCCATCAGATAGGATTTGGGCGTGCCGTAGATCAGGGCGTCCTGGCCGTAGATTTCGCCGTGGACGGGTGTCCTGGCATCCATCAGGGTCAGGTTTTCGACATTGGCGCCCAGGGTCATGCTCACGGTCGAATAGACGGTATCGATGCCTTCGCCGGCCTCTTCGATCACCTGGTCGCCGACGTTGTCGACGAAGTAGCGGTCGTTGCCCTGCCCGCCCATCATGGTATCGGCCCCGGCCAGGCCGTCCAGGATGTTGTCCTGGCTGTTGCCAGTGAGGCGATTGTCGAGGAAATTGCCGGTGCCGTTGTAGCTACCGCCTTCCAGCAGGCGCAAGTCTTCCACGTTTTCGCCCAGGGTAGTGCTCATACCGGCAAGGACCGTGTCGCGGCCGGCGTCGGCGTTTTCAAAGACCCCGTCGCCAGCGCTGTCCACAACGTAGATATCGTCTCCCGCTCCGCCGTACATGCGGTCATCGCCTGTGCCACCGTCCAGAAGATCATTGCCGACTCCGCCGCTCAGGCTGTCCTTGCCTGCGCCTCCGTAGAGCACGTCGTTATCGGTCTCGCCTCGCGCCAGCGCAGAGTAGGTCCCGCCGACCAGGGTGTCATCACCGTCACCGCCGTAGATCACATCGTCGCCCCCATTGCCATTGATCTCTTCGCCGTTGGTCGCGAACAAGACATCATTGCCGGCGCCGCCCTGGTTCTTTTTGCCGCTGGCCTGAGCGGCCGATCTCATCGCCTGCACTTGCTCGGGGGTGCGGAAGGAGGCGTTGCCTCGGAGATAGACCTGATAGTCCGCCACGCGCAGACCACTAGCGAGACCGGCGGCGGTCATGGCCGACGGCAGGCTAGTCAACTCACCGGCCTGGGCGATGCCGTCTTCGTTGAGGTCGGTCCAGGCGTGCAGGCCGGCCAGTTCGTCGCTGTCGAGGTGCGCGTCCTTGTTCTTGTCCAGGGCTGCCAGTTGTGCCTCGGTGAGCGGCTTGTCGGCACCGTCCAGGAAATGCAGCTTGCGGATCAAGGCTGCCTTGGCGCTTTCAGGGGCGGCGCGCGCCCAGCGCTCGACCTGGGTGCCGCGCACGGTCAGCGCTTCCGGGGTCAGGGCTTGAGGTCCGCTGGACGCCGTCGCCACGGCTGCCTTGCCGCCCGCTGACGAGGCGGCCGTGCTGCTCGGTTTGGCGGAATCTGTACTCTTGGGATCCAGTGGCTTGCTGGTGCTGGCAGCGATGTCGACGGCTGGCTTGACCGGGGCCGGTGTAGCAGTCGTGCTGCTCGGCTTGGTGGCGTCTGCGTTCTTGGGATCCAGCGGCTTGCTGGTGCTGGCAGCGATGTCGACCGCGGGCTTGGCCGGGGCTGGTGTAGCAGCCGTGCTGCTCGGCTTAGTGGTGTCTACGTTCTTGGGGTCCAGCGGCTTGCTGGTGCTGACCGCGATGTCGACGGCGGGCTTGGCCGGGGCCGGCGTGGCAGTCGTGCTGCTCGGCTTGGTGGTGTCTGCGTTCTTGGGATCCAGCGGCTTGCTGGTGCTGGCAGCGATCTCGACGACTGGCTTGGCCGGGGCCGGCGTGGCAGTCGTGCTGCTCGGCTTGGTGGTGTCTGCGCTCTTGGGATCCAGCGGCTTGCTGGTGCTGACAGCAATATCGACTGCGGGCTTGGCAGGGGCTGGCGTGGCAGCCGTGCTACCCGGTTTGGTGGTGTCTGCGCTCTTGGGATCCGGCGGCTTGCTGGCGCTGCCGGCAACGTCGGCAGCAGGCTTGGCCGGGGCCGGCGTGGTGGTAGTGTTGCTTGGCTTGGCGCCATCCGCACTCTTGAGTTCGGCAGGCTTGCTGCTGCTCGGGAGGTCCGCGGTGGATTTGGCTGGAGCGGTGGAGGAAGTGGACGTGCCAGTGGTGGTGGTGGCTGCCTTGCCGCCAGCGCCGGCAGAGGCTGGAAAGTTCTTGGTGATGGGCGGCAAGCTCTCCACCGTCAAGAAACTGATCCCCGGCCTGATCGGTGAAAACCGGACCTCCGTGCGGCTACCGGTCTGGATGCTGATGAAACGATCATCGATACGACGGATGACGGGGTGGTCGATCACAGCGGTAGATGTGCTCGCTGAACCGCTCTTGCCGTTGCTATTGCTGTTAATGCTGGTGGTCACGATATTCTCCCTGGAAAGTGCGCCCTTGACGGCGCTGGCATGCAGGGGAACGCCCATCCTTCTGCACCTTCCCCCGGGGACCTGTCGCCTGCAACGCAGTGTGGGGACACTGCGCCGCAAGTCTTCTGTTTTTTTGTCCCAATCCTCATTGAACCTGAGCCCGGAAACAGGGTAAATCGCCCCATGGGGACTTGTCCGCTGGGACAGCCAAGCAGCCATCCCCCGTCCCTGCTCCGGTAACCGTGTCAGTGATTCACGGTCAGCAGTACGGCTCCCTTTTCCTGCTGCCCATCGCGCCAGCTGGTCTGGGTGGCCGGGGGTGGCGCAAAGCTGGCCATGGCCTGCACCAACCTGTCGACATCGCTGTCGTACAGGGTCTTGCCATCGGCAGTCTTGATACGTTCGATGCGGTTGTCCGTCCCACTGTCACCGCCCACGTACCAGTCCTTCACCGTGACCTGGTCCGTCGTGCCCAGGACGTCGATCTGCAGATCCTGGCCGACCTGGCGGAACCACAGATTGGTCTGCCGGGCGTCGCTGAACTTGATCGTATCGATGTTGCCCGCCGTAGCGTCGTGGTCTGCCACCAGGTCGCGACCATCGCCCTTGCCGAAGACGTAGGTGTCGTTGCCTGCCTGCCCCACCAGGGTGTCGTTACCCTTGGCGCCGGTGATGAGGTTGTCGCCGCGATTGCCTACCAGGTGGTTGTCCAGTTCGTTGCCCGTGGCTTCCAGGTTCTGCTGGCGCAGCTTGATCGGATCCAGCGTGTAGACCATGCTGGCGCCGCGCACGTCGGCCATGGCCCGCAGTTCATCCGCACTCACGTAACGGGTCGCATCCTCGGCCAAGCCCCTGCCGGAATCAGCGATGTAGAAGCCGATGAGCTCGCCCTTCTCTGCGGCATAGGCCACGCCGGTCACGGTGACCACATGGTCGGTGAAGTTCAGTCCCTTGCCGCCCGACCAGAGCCGACGGCTGTCCACGGAGACCATCACGCCCCGCCCTTCCTTGACCAAGGCGGCCAGTTTGTCCTGGTCGTACTTGAGGGTGTATTCGGCCCGTAGGCCATAGCTTTCCAGCAGGCGTTTCTGGTCCAGCGCCGAGCTGCCGCCCTTGGCTGATGCGCTCGGTGCATCGGTGATGCACCATTTCTTGTCGATCGCCCTTTGCACCACCTCCTTCTCCGACACCCACTGGTCGGCCATGCGCAAGACATTGACCACGCTGGTTTCGCCGCAGGTGCCGTCGTAGCCGGTCACGCCATTGCCTTGCTGATAGTCCAGGTCATAGGCCTTTGGAGCCCCATAGATCAAGGCCGCCTTGCCCTCGACCGTGCCACGCAGCGGCGTGCCGCCATCCAGCAGGGTCAGGTTTTCGACGTTGGCGGCCAGCCGCATGCTGATCCGGCTGTAGACGGTATCCACGCCCTCGTCTGCAGCTTCGGTCACCTGGTCGCCCGCATCGTCGACGAAATAGCTGTCGTTGCCCAGGCCGCCGATCATGGTGTCGGCGCCGACGCCGCCATCGAGGATATTGTCCTGGCCATTGCCCACGATCAGGTTGTCCAGGGTATTGCCGGCGCCATTGAGATTGCCGCCTTCCACCAGGCGCAGGTCCTCGACGTTGGCGGCCAGGATGGTGCTGCAGCTGGCGATGACGGTGTCATGACCACCATTGATGGTTTCCACCACGCGGTCATCGCTGCTATTGACGATGTAGGTGTCGTCGCCATCACCGCCGTACAGGGTGTCCGCACCGAGGCCGCCATCGAGAACGTCATTGCCGTCGAAACCGAACAGCCAGTCCTTGCCATCACCGCCATGCAAGGAGTCTTCTCCGGTGCTGCCCAGCAACTGGTCATCGCCGGCCGTTCCGGCCTGGGGCGTGGCGGGGAGCACGAAGAAGAAAGCGCCCTGCCCCGACAACGTCGCCAGCAGCGACTTGAAGTTCCATTCCTGGCGCGGCCCCTTGCCCACAGTGTAGATGGAATAGTCGGTGGCGCGCAGGGTGTTGGGCAGCCCGGCGGCCTTCAGGGCATCCGACAGGCTGGTCAGTTCACTGGCCTGGGCCAGGTCGTCTTCGTTGCTATCGGTCCAGGCCTTGAGGTCGGCCAGTTCGCCGGCCTCCAGCTTGCCGTTGTGGTTCAGGTCCAGCGCGGCGACTTGCGCGGCGCTCATGGCCTTGCCGTTGTGGTCGAGGATGTGCAATCTGCGCGCCGCTGCCGAGCTCGTCGATTCAAGCTCGGGCTTGGAGGGACGCTCGTTGATGGCGCTGATCGGCAACAGGCTGTCGGGGCTGAGATTGATTGACTTGCCGGGCTCGGGCTTGCTGAGGTCCTGCTTGCCGGCGGCAGGCTTGGTGGTGTCAGGTTTGTCCTTGGCTGCTGTACTGGTACTGTCAGGCTTGGCGACATCGACCGTCACGATTGGGGCTGGCTTGGTGATCGCGACCGTTGGCGCGGCATCTGCCTTGGATGGGGTGGACGCAGCAGGCTGGGCGGCAGGTTTGCTAGCGGGGCTTGCCGGCACATTGGTGCTGACTGAACTGGTACTGTCAGGCTTGGCGACATCGACCGTAACGGGTGGAACCGGCTTGGTGATCGCGACCGTTGGCGCGGCATCTGCCTTGGATGGGGTAGCCGCAGCAGGCTGGGCGGCAGGTTTGCTCACCGGGCTTGCCGGCGCATTGGAGCTGACCGAGCTGGTACTGTCAGGCTTGGCGACATCGACCGCAACGGCTGGAACCGGCTTGGTGATCGCGACCGTTGGCGCGGCGTCTGCCTTGGCTGGAGTCGGCTTGGGGGTCGTGACAGCCGGTGTCGCATCGGCCTTGGACGGCGGCGGCGCACTCTGCGCGGCGGGAGGGTTGGCAGGCTTGACGCTGGGCGCGGGGAAACCCGCATCGAACAAGCCGAGCCCCGGCCGGATCGGCGAAAAGCGGACTTCCGAGACGCTGCCGGTCTGGATGCTGATGAAACGGTCATTGATGCGCCGGATGATGGGTTGCACGGTGCTCTGGGCAACGGATGCGGCTGCGCTGTCGCGCTTGATGTCAGTGCTGGTGGACACGCTGTTCTCCCTGGAAAATGCGCCATCAACGGCGCTGTAGCTCAGGGGAACGCCAACCGGTCTGCACCTTCCCCCGGGGACGTGTCGCTTGCGTACGCGGCCTTGAGCCTCGTGGTGCAAGTCTTGAGTTTTTTCTTGTCCCGCATCCATTGAACCTGACCCAAGGACCAGGGTAAATCGCACCATGGTGCCGTTGGCGCAATGACAGCACCGGCCTCGGCGAGGCCGATGCAAGCTGCGCCCGCAAGCACACCGCATCGGCCAAATGAAAGGGACGGGCCCCATTGCTGCAGGCCCGTCCCCTGGAACACGCTGTCTTGCGAGGCCTCCCTCCGGCAGGGCTGTCGGCCCCTTCCCCGCAAGCTGGATCGCGCGTCCCACTGCCATTGAAGCGCAGTCGTCCACATCGGTAAATCGCACCAAGGTGTGCTTGTGGCGATCGCCGCAACAGCGCGCCGGCGCTGCCTCAGCGCGCGTTACCCGCCACCGCCCAGCGCCCCATCCGACCGGCGTTGGCCAGCAGTCGCAAGCGCGCCGAACGCCAGTCCGACATGGCCTTGACGCGTTCCTGGTCGGCCTCGCTCAACGCCGTCTGGGCATTGAGCATCTCGACGATATCGGCGGCGCCCGCGTCGTACTTGCGCCGCACCGAATCCACCGCGCCCTGCGCGGCATCGAGCAACCTGCGCGAGGAGGACAGGCTGTTGAGCGCCGTCATCGCCTCGGCATAGGTACTGGCGATATCGCCCAGCACCTGGGTCTGCACCTCTTGCAGTTCGGCCTCGCGGGCTTCGATCTGGGCCTGGGCGCCGCCGACCTTGTAGTCCCGCGCAAAGCCCTCGAAGATCGGAACGGTCAGGTTCAGACCGACCATGCGTTCGCGGTCGCCCCGGTTGCCGGCCTGGTTGGGGCGGCCGTTGGCGTACTGTCTGGCGCTCAGGTCCAGCGTGGGCATGCCTTCGGAGCGGGCCACCTGCAATTTCTCGCGGGCCGCTTCCAGCTGGGCGCGCGCCGCCAGGATCGCCGGGTGGTATTGCCGCGCTGCCTGCAACCAGGCCGGCAGGTTCTGCTCCAGCCCGTCCGGATATTCTTCCTGCTCGGGGACCAGGGTGAGCACGGGGACATCCTGGGCCTCGCGCAACAGGCCCATGGCCGCCGCCAGCATGGCCTGCGCCTTCTTATGCTGACCGCTGGCGCGCGCCTGCTCCAGTTCGGCCTTGGCCAGGAAGGTGCGCGCCTGCAAGGTCTCCGGCAAGGAACCGACGCCGCGCTGTTCGCGCCGGATGGCCGTCTCCAGCAGCTGGCGCGCCAGTTGCTGGCTCTTCTCGCGGGCCTGCTGGCTGGCGCTGCTGCTCTGCACTTCGTAGTAGCTGGCGACCACGCTGGCCAGGGCCTTTTGCACGGCCGCGTCATGGCTGGCCAGAGCCGACTGCAACATGGCGTCGGCGGCGCGCTGGTTGGCGCTGCGGCCGCCGAAGTCGAGCAGCCGCCAGGTCAGCGTGGCATAGAGAGTGGTGAGCGAACGTCGGCCGCTGCCGCCTTCGTACTGGGTGGCGCTATTGAGCTTGCTGGCGCCGCTGGTGACGGTGGGCAGGTAGCCGGCCCGCGCCTCGCCCAACTGGGCGGCCTGGAGCTTGATGGCGGCCCAGGCGGCCTGGATCTGCGGCTGCTGGCACAGGGCCTGGTCGATGGCGTCGGCCAGGCTCAGCGCCTTGCCGGCTACATAAGGCGAGGCGGCGCACTCGACCCGCTGGTCGTCGCCGGGCAGCAGCCTGCCGGTGATCAGGTCGGGCGGGCGCGCCAGCAAGGGGTCGCCGATGCGCAGCGACTCGGTGTCCGCCGCCGCCACCGGTGCAACCGGGGCCAGCAGACAGATCAGCAGGATGGCCAGGGCCTTGCGTATCGCTGCTTCATCGCTCATGCAGAGCCTCCTTCTGGTGCCGGATCAGCGGCGAGAGCGCATATTCGATGACCCGGCGATTGCCCGTCTTGATTTCCACATTGGCGGCCATGCCGGCCGAGAGCTGCACCTTGCGCCCATCGACGATGAGGCTGCTCTGGTCCAGCACGATGCGGGCCGAGTAGAGCAGGCCTTTCTTTTCATCCTGGATGGCGTCGCGCGAGATGTGGACCACCCTGGCCGGGAGGGTGCCGTACTTGGTGTAGTCGAAGGCGTCGATCTTGACCTCGGCCGCCTGACCGATCTCGACAAAGCCCACGTCCTTGTTCTCCAGCATGGCCTCGACTTCGATCTGGCTATCCTGCGGCACGATCTGCATGAGCGGCTGCGCCGCCGGCACGACCCCGCCGATGGTATGCACGGTGAGTTGCTGCACGGTGCCCGTGACCGGCGCGACCAGCTTGAGCAGCTTGCTGTGCTCGTCGGCGCGGCGCTGGTCCTGTTGCGATGCCTCGATGGTCTTGTCAGCCTCGATGCGGCTGTCGTGGGCATCCTTGCGGGTCTGCGCCACCAGGGTGGCGCGCTGGTTGCGGGCGTCGTCGAGCTGGCCTTGCAGGTCCACCCTGGCCTGCTCCTTCTCCAGCCAGGCATGGCGCGACACGGTGTGGTCGGCCACCAGCGTCTGGTAGTCGCTGGCACGCTGGGTCGCCAGTTTCAAGGCAGCGCCATAGCGGCTGATCTCGTCATCGAGCCGTCCAAGGCGGGCGCGGAAATCCTGGTACTGCGCCACCAGTTGGCTGCGCACCGCTTCCCATTGGGCCTGCGCCACGCCCGGCACCTGCGCCAGCTCGGGCGTACGCAGGTTCTGGATGGCCTCCATCATGGCCTGCGCCCGCGCGGCCTGCAGACGCGCCTGGGCCACCGCGTCGGCAGCCTTGTCGCGCTCGGCGTCGCTGCTGCTGGAGTCGAGTTCGATGAGCACCTCTCCGGCCTTGACCAACTGCCCTTCGCTGACCAGGATGGCGCGCACCGCTGACACATCCACCGAGGCAATGGTCTTGGTGCGCGCCGAGGGGATCACCTTGCCATTGGCGCTGACCACGATATCGATGCGCCCCAGCAGCGACCAGAGCAGCGCAAAGATCACCATCCCCACCAAGAGCCGCGCGGTCCAGCGCAGGCTGCGCGAGTCCGGAGCTTCCTGCAGGGACAGCGCCGCCGGCAGGAATTCGGCTTCGTCCTTGTTGAAGAAATCGCTGCGATAGTGGCCGCGCTGTCTCCAGGCATGACCAAACACGCGCAGGTAGCGCCGCCACAGATCCGTCCAGGCTTGCCAACGATGACGCAGGCTCATGCCGTTCTCTCCTCGATGAGGCCCGCGTGACCGGCCTGGAGCCGGTGCAGATGGGCGTAGATGCCGCCGGGCAGGTCGATCAGTTCATCATGGCTGCCGCTCTCGGCCACGCGACCGCGTTCCATGACGATGATGCGATCGGCATCGCGCACTGCCGAGAGCCGGTGGGCGATGATCAACACGGTGCGGCCGGCGCAGATCTGGCGCATGTTGTCCTGGATGATCTTTTCCGATTCATAGTCCAGGGCGCTGGTGGCTTCGTCGAAGATGAGGATGCCGGGATTGGTGATGAGCGCACGCGCAATGGCGATGCGCTGGCGCTGGCCGCCGGAGAGGCCGCTGCCCTGCTCGCCCACCATGGTGTCGTAGCCCTCGGGCAGTTCGCAGATGAAGTCGTGGGCGCCGGCCAGCTTGGCCGCCTCGATGATCTGCTCGATGGGCGTGGAGGGATCGGCCAGGGCGATGTTGTCGCGGATGGAGCGCGAGAACAACGTGTTCTCCTGCAGCACCACGCCGATCTGCTGGCGCAGCGAGGCGGTATCGATGATGGCGATATCCTGCCCATCCACGCTGATGCGCCCGGTCTCGCAGATGTAGAGACGCTGCACCAGCTTGGCCAGGGTGCTCTTGCCGGAGCCGGAGCGGCCGACGATGCCGATCACCTCCCCCGGCCTGATCTGCAGCGACAGCCCGCGAATCACCTCCGGCGTTTCGGGGCGATAGCGGAATGACACCAGGTCGAAACTGATTGCGCCATTGACACGCGGCAAGCGGGTGCGGTTGCCCGCCACCTCGGTGCGCGCATCGAGCACGTCGGCCAGCCGGCTCATGGAAATGCCGATCTGCTGGAAGTCGTTCCACAGTTGCGCCAGCCGCAGGATGGGCGAGGCCACCTGGCCGGCCAGCATGTTGAAGGCCACCAGCTCGCCCACCGACATCTCGTTCTTGACCACCAGCAGCGCCCCCAGCCACATGATGCCCACCGTCACCAGCTTGCTCACCAGTCCCACTGCACCGCTGGCCAAGAGGCTGATGTTGGTCGTGGTCAGGCCGGCGGCGACATAGGCGGCCAGCTGCTTGTCCCACTTCTGCTGCCAGCGCGGCTCCACCGCCATGGCTTTCACGGTATCCATGCCGGTCAGGGTCTCGACCAGGAAGGACTGGTTCTCGGCGCTCTTGTTGAACTTGTCGTTGAGGCGCTCGCGCAAGAGCGGCGTAAAGACCAGCGAGAGCAGCACATACACCGGAATGGAAGCCAGCACGATCAGGCTCAGGCTCACGCTGTACCACAGCATCACGCCCAGGAAGACGAAGGAAAACATGATGTCCAGCACCAGCGTCATGGCATTGCCGGTGAGGAAGCTGCGGATGTTTTCCAGCTCGCGCACGCGGGCAATGGAGTCACCGGCGCGGCGTACCTGGAAGTAGCTCAGGGGCAGGCTCAGCAGATGGCTGAACAGGCGCGAGCCCAGCTCGACATCGATCTTGCTGCTGGCGTTGGCGAAGATGGCCGTGCGAATACCTGTCAGCACGGCCTCGAAGACGGTGGCGGCGATCAAGCCGACGGCGATGACATTGAGCGTCATCATGGCGTGGTTGACCAGCACCTTGTCCATCACCACCTGGAAGAACATCGGCGTGATCAGGCCGATCAGTTGCAGCACCAGGGAAATGAGCAAGACCTCGGCCAGGGTCTTGCGGTACTTCACCACAGCGGGAATGAACCAGGAGAAGTCGAAGCGCGAGGACTCCTGCGCGTAGCTGGCCTTGCTGGTGAAGAGGATCACCTGGCCCGACCAGAGCGCCTCGAAGTCCCGCTGCGAGAGCACCTGCGGCGCCTGTCCCGGCTGCTGCACCAGGATGCGCTGGCCGTGCGCGCTCTCGCCCTGGGCCTGCTCGACCTTGGCCAGCACGAAGAAGCGGCCATTGCGATCAATCCCGATCGCCGGCAGCGGCGTGCGTTCAAGCCGTTCGCGCTGCTGGTGCAGGCACTTGGCGGTCATGCCCAGCACCCGTGCAGCCAGCAAGATGGTCTGCATCTCGAAGGGCTGGCGGCCGAAGCGATGCTGCAATTGCTGCGCATCGGCGGCAATGCCATGCAGCCTGGCCATCATCATCAGGCACTGCAGGCCGCTGTCGATGTCAGCGGGCGGATGGTCCTTGTCGGTCTCGTTCATACTTTCCCGATTGGATGATGACGTGGTTCAACGGCGGCCTCGCAGCACCAGGCGCCGTGGCAATCACCGCGTCCGGCCCACGGATGCCGGACGCAGTCCCCTGCAGCAGGGGTCTCAGTGGGTGACGGTCAGCAAGACCTTGCCCTGGCTGGTCTGCCCCGGCGTCCACTCGCTCTGCAAGGCCGGCGGCGGGGCGAAGCTGGCCATGGCCTGCACCAGCTTGTCCACGTCGCTGTCGTAGAGGGTATTGCCGTCTGCGGTGCGGATGCGTTCGATATGGTTGTCGCTGCCGCTGCTCCCACCTTGGTACCAGTCCTTGATGGTGATGCGGTCGTTACCGCCCAGCACGTCGATGCGCAGATCATTGCCAGACTGGCTGAACCACAGATTGGTCTGGCGCAGGTCGCTCAGTTGCAGCGTATCGATATTGCCGCGCGTGGCGTCCTGGTCGGCGATGACGTCCTGGCCATCACCGCGGGCGAACACATAGGTGTCGTTGCCGGCCCCGCCGATCAGCGTGTCATTGCCGCGCCCGCCCCGGATCACGTTGGCGCCGCGGTTGCCGGTGATGACGTTGTCCAGCTCGTTGCCGGTGGCGTCGAGGTTTTCGTTGGGGACCTTGATGGGATCGACGGTGGCGACCATGTAGCCATCGGTGACGTCGGCCACCTTGCGCAGTTCGTCCTTGCTCAGGTAGCGGCAGGCGTCCTCCGGACGTCCACGGCCCGAATCGGCGATGAAGAAGCCCTGTGCCTCGCCGGTGCCGGGGTCGCAGACCACACCGGTGACCGTGATGACGTGGTTGCCATTGCCCAGCTGCACCGCGCCGGGGTTGTCCCAGAGCTTGCCCGCATTGACCGACACTAGCGCACCCCGGCCCTCCTTGAGCACCTTGACCAGGGCTTTCTCGTCGTAGCCATAGCCGGCCTTGGCGCGGATACCGTAGCTGGCCAGCAGCGCGACCTGGTCATACTGATTGCTGCCGCCGAGCTGGCTCTCGCCACTGGTGACGCACCAGCCATTGGCGATGGCGCGCTTGACCGCCTGGGCCTCGGTGACAGCCAGCCCGGCCATGAGGCACAGGTTGACCACGCTGGTCTCGCCGCAGGTGCCGGTATAGCCGGCCACGGCGTCGCCCTGCGAATAATCCAGCTCGGCATAATGCGGATAGCCATAGACCAGCATGTCCCGGCCATTGACGATCTCGTGCTGCGGCGTGGCGCTATCGAGCAGGGTCAGGTTTTCCAGGTTGGCGCCCAGGGTGGTGCTGATGCGGGAGAAGACGGTATCGACGCCTTCCCCGGCCTGCTCCACGACCTTGTCGTTGACGTCATCGACGAAATAGCTGTCGTTGCCGGTCCCGCCCATCAGGGTGTCCGCGCCCCGGCCACCGTCGAGGATGTTGTCCTGGCTGTTGCCGGTGATCAGGTTGTCCTGCGCGTTGCCGGTGCCATTGAACTGGCCGCCCTCGGCCAGCCGCAGGTCTTCCAGGTTACGGCCCAGCGTGTAGGAGCAAGAGGCGACGACAGTGTCATGCCCTTGGTCGGCGTCTTCCCTGATGGTGTCGCCGGCGCCATCGACGACATAGGTGTCATCCCCCAGCCCGCCGACCAGGCTATCATTGCCGCTGCCGCCATCAAGTACGTCATTGCCTGAGCCACCGAAGAGGCTGTCGTTGCCGGCGCCGCCATAGAGCAGGTCATCGCCACCGGTGGTGTCGGGCTGCATCCAGAAATACTCCATGTCGTCGCCGTAGATGAGGTCATCACCATCACCGCCCTGGATGACGTCATTGCCTTTGCCGCCGTAGATGTGATCATTGCCGGCTTCACCGTAGAGCTTGTCGTCGCCTTCATTGCCGTAGAGACCATCGTCACCGTCGCCGCCCCACATCTGGTCATTGCCGGCGCCGCCGAACATGCCATCCTTGCCGGCGCCGCCAAACATGATGTCGTCATCGGTCTGCCCGGCCGGCAGCGGCCTGCCGGTGTTGCTGACGTCGCTGCCCATCATCGTGTCGTCGCCATCGCCGCCCCACATCTGGTCGTTGCCCAGGCCACCGAAGAGCTGGTCGTCACCGGCGCCGCCGTCGAGCAGATCAAAGCCCTCGCCGCCCAGGAGCTGATCGTCGCCGTCTTCGCCGAAGAGACGATCATTGCCCTCGCGGCCGAACAGGGTGTCGTTGCCCGCGCCGCCCCATAGGGTGTCATCGCCCGTGGTCCCTACCAGCGTGTCCTTTCCGCTATTGTCCTTGCTGCCTGCGGGGCGCTGAGGTATTGGCGGCGGCGCCAGCGAGGCCACGGGAACAGCCTCGGGAATGGAGATCAGCGCCGCCAGCGGCTTGACCGCTACCGCAGCGGTTGCGGGTACCGGCGTGGCAGCCGCAGGAACGACCGCCGCCGGCGCAGGGGCGGCGGCCGGCGTGACCGGGCTCGCCACTGGCGGCGTGGTCGCCGGCGCTACCGATGGCGCGACGGATGGAGTGGAGGCAGGCGCGGGGGTGGGCGCGGGGGTGGCCGATGGTGTAACTGTCGGCGCACTTGCTGGCGCACTTACTGGCGCACTTATTGGCGCAATTACCGGCTTACTTGCCGGCGCGATCACCGGGGTGACCGTAGCGCCTCCTGCCGGGGCTACCGTCGGCGTAGCCACAGGCGCCGTGCTCACTACGGGTGAGGGTGCGGGCGCAGGTGTGGCTGCAGGCGTGGGCGACGAGGCGGACGGGGAAGGCTTGATGATCAGGTCCGGGAAGAGCCGCTTGATCAGGGTCGACAGCGGCACCGGGACGCAATCGCTGACGGAAATCTGCACGCCCGGTGGAAACGCCTCCGACAAGGGAACGCATTCGGACGTGCCGGGAAGGACCCAGACCGTCTCGGTCTGGTCGCACGGCGATGGCGTCACGTTCACCACAGGGCAGATGCTGGGCGGATTGGCAGCGGCCTTGCCGGAGCCGCCGGGATCGGCTGGCTGGACTGCACTGCGCAGCGGTGCTGCAATGGGCAGCAGGCAATCCTGCGTGGCAGGACAGGCGGGAGCAGATGTCACGACCATGGCGTCCTCCGCACGCAAACGCTTGATCGTGGGTGCGCTCTCTTGCGCAGACTTGGCCGATGGTGTTGCCGCTACGCTGGCGCTCTGGCCGCTGGCTGCTGCCGCCACGCTCATCGGCGCCGCAGGACTGGCGAGCGCCACTGGCAGGCTCTGTTGGTGCGGCTTGTTCACCGCCAACTCATGACGCGCCTGCACTACGGGTCTACGCACCGGGCAACACGAGATGATGGGCTGGAACGTACGCCAGCGCGCAGCGCTCCAGCCCTGCCAGGGTAGAAAGGCCGCCGTTGGCGTGATACCCTGCGCAGCCGCCACGGCGTGCCACCGGTTGCCCTGGAGCCACAGGGCCAAGGGGCCGGCACGGACCAGCCCTTCCCTCCTTTCCGCTGCGTCGTGCTGTGCAGCGCCCGAACCGCCAGGCACGTAGGCTTTGGCTGAAGCCAGCGTACTCATACGATTGATGGTGATGGTGATAGCCATGGCAAACTCCCTGTGTGTGATCATCTGTTGGCCCTCATCAGGATCGGTACCCGCGCCATTGGAGTGGTGGTGTCGTTTTCCTGTGATGCCAATCTTTTTTTCCCGACCCCATTGAATCGGAGCGCGCCAACGCGAGCAATCGCACAAAGGTGCGCCTCCGCGCAGCCGCGCACACGCCGCCTGGCCTTGCTTCGCCAAGCGATGTGAACGATTCTTCAAAGGGAAAAAGATGGATTTCCTCTGGCAAGGCAGAGGAATGGCAGGCGAAATGCAGGGAGATCTATATGAAGAAATATTCTGATCGGCAGGCGGAAGAAATCTTCACCTCTGCACCAAGAGACAAGGCTGCGCACGATCATCCGGCGCAGCGCCAACCGGTCAAATGGATGGGCTGCGCCGAGAGGGGAGTGTCACAGAGGGCTAGAACTTGTGACGCAAGCCCACCCGCAACACATTCTGGCTGCTGTCATCGGCCGGAGCGGAAGAATAGGCCGCGCTGATGATGCCCGGATTGAGCACGTCGCGCGCCTGCTGGCGGCTGGCCATGGCATAGACATCAGTGCGCTTGGAGAGCAGCAGATCCACGCCCAGGTTGACCTGGGTAGTGCTGCCACGAGTAGCGCCTCCGGCTGCCCGCGAGAGATCGGCGCGATCATGGATGACGCTGGCCAGCAGGTGCAGCTTGCTATCGAGCGCATAGTCCACGCCGACATCGAGCACATTGGCGCGCGTGGCGCTGGTGATGGCGACCAGGCCGCTGCTGGCCAGCGGCTGCTGGGTCGGGCGGCGGATCTGCGACCAGGCCGCAAACAGCTTGGCCGGTCCGGCCTGGTAGCTGGCGCCGAGGGTAAAGGTCTTGAGCTCCGTATCACCCGCACGGGCCGGCAAGGCGTCAGACGCCAGCTTGCTCTGGAAATAGGCCGCGCCGACGCCAACGTTCCCACGACGGAAATTGCCGCCTACGCCCAGCGATTGCCCGGACCTGGTCGAGCCGGCCACTTCGCCCGCACCATAGTAGAAACTGCCGCGCAGGCCGCCGTACTCGGCCGTATCGAAGCGCAGCGAATTGTTGCTGCGCGCCCCGGTGATGCGATCGAGGCTATTGAAGTGGGCCGCGCGCACGCCGCCACCGCCGAAGATCTGGAAGGACGTGTATTGCTGGCCGATCTCTTCCAGGTAATCGGTCTGGCGGCCCACCGTCAGGGTGCCGAAACGGCCGGCCAGGCCAACGACGGACTTGCGGTCGAACAAGGTACCGGGCGTGGCCATGGCGCCATCGTCGCCGGCAAAGCCGGTCTCCAGCTGGAAGATCGCTGCCAGGCCGTCGCCCAATTCTTCGCGGCCACGCAGGCCGATGCGGGAGGCCATGGCGTCGCCCGAGTCCAGGCTGGCCCGGCTGCCATTATCGGGACCGACCTTGCTGGTATAGACCAGGCTCATGTCGATGACGCCATAGACGGTGACGCTGGAGGAACTGGCCGCGCTGGCAGCTGCCGGAGATTGCGCCAGGGCCGCATGGGCAAAGGCATAGGCGCACAAGCTGAGTGAGATTTTTTTCATGGACAGGACATGCGGCGATGGGAATCACCGCTGAGGATGAAAGAGGGTATGGTGCAGAAAAGGTCAATGACGCTTTCTGCACATCGAGGGGGATTGGCACAGCACCGGCATGGTAGAAGCGCCGCCCGTGCCGCGACAATTACCTCTTGGGATAGTCCCGCAGGCGGCGTGGCGACTTGACCCCACGGCTGGCGCACTGCCCTGCCCTCATGCAATACTTGGCACTGACTGATGAAAAATTGACCGCTTTGGACAACAACGCCAGCTTCCGCCTCGATTCTGCCTCCCCTCCCGTGCTGCACGTGGAAGGTGACTGGACCTTGCGCAACTACCGCGCACTGTCGCGCCAGATCGCCCAGGCGCGCCCGGCCCTGGGCGAGCAGACGGTCCTGGAGTTTTCGGCACTGAGCGCCTTCGATACCGTGGGCGCCAAACTGCTGGTGGACTTGCTGGGCGTACCTGCCGCCCTGCGCCAGACGCAGGCCGACAGCACCCTCGCCCCGGCCTGGCGCGCGCTGCTGGCCGTGGTGGCCGAAGCCAAGGCCATTGCCATGCCCAAGCCCGCGCCGCCGCGCCAGGCCTGGATCACCGACATGCTGGAGCGGGTGGGTGCGGCCACCTTGAGCCTGCGCGCCTGCGCGCTGGGGCTGCTGGGCTTCATGGGATTGTGCCTGCAGACGCTCTTGAGCTCGTTCTGGCGTCCCTCGCGCTGGCGTGTGACCGCGGTGGTGGCGCAGATCGAGCAGACCGGGCTGGATGCGGTGCCCATCGTTTCCCTGCTGACCTTCATGGTGGGGGCGGTGGTGGCCTTCCTGGGCGCCACCGTGCTGGCCAATTTCGGCGCCAGCATCTACACGGTGGACCTGGTGGCCTTTTCCTTCCTGCGCGAATTTGCGGTGCTGCTGACCGCCATCCTCATGGCCGGACGCACGGCCAGTTCATTTACCGCCCAGATCGGCTCGATGAAGGCCAATGAAGAGATCGACGCCATCCGCGCCCTCGGGCTGGACCCGATCAAGCTGCTGGTGCTACCGCGACTGATCGCGCTGCTGGTGGCCATGCCCGCCCTGACCTTCATTGCCATGCTCTCGGGACTGTTTGGCGGGGCCATGGTCTGCGCCTTGTCGCTGGACATCAGCCCGACCATGTTCCTGTCGCTGCTGCAGCAGGACGTGGGCATCCGCCACTTCATCCTGGGCATGGTCAAGGCCCCGCTGTTCGCCTTCGTGGTGGCCGTGATCGGCTGCAACGAAGGCTTCAAGGTCAGCGGCAGCGCCCAGTCGGTGGGCCAGCACACTACCTCCAGCGTGGTGCAGTCGATCTTCGTGGTGATCCTGCTGGATGCGCTGGCCGCCCTGTTCTTCATGGAGATGGGATGGTGAGGCCACAGCATGCGCCTGCCACCCGCGGTGGCGACGGCGTCGATCCCATCATCGAGGTACGCGGCCTGCGCAACCAGTTCGGCACGCAGGTCGTGCATGAGCAACTGGACCTGCAGGTGCGGCGCGGCGAGATCCTGGGCGTAGTCGGCGGCTCCGGCACCGGCAAGTCGGTCCTGCTGCGCAGCATCGTCGGCCTGCTGCGCCCAGCAGCGGGTGAGGTCCGGGTATTCGGGCAAGACCTCACGGCCTTGTCCAGCGAAGCACGCTCTGGCTATGAACGGCGCTTCGGGGTGCTGTTCCAGCAGGGCGCACTGTTTTCTTCCCTGACCGTGCTGGAAAACATCGCCCTGCCCCTGACCGAATATGGCGGCCTCAACGCCGACGAAGCGCGCGGCGTGGCGGCCATGAAGCTGGCCCTGGCGGGCCTGCCCATCGCCGCCGGCGACAAGTATCCGGCCGCCCTCTCCGGCGGCATGATCAAGCGCGCCGCCCTGGCGCGGGCACTGGCGCTGGACCCGGACATCCTGTTCCTGGACGAACCCACGGCCGGGCTGGACCCCATCAGCGCGGCCGCCTTCGACCGCCTGATCCTGACCCTGCGCGATGCCCTGGGACTGACCGTGTTCCTGGTCACGCATGACCTCGATACGCTCTACGCCATCTGCGACCGCATCGCCGTGCTGTCGTCCCGGCGCGTGCTGGTGGCCGACCGCATCGAGGCGGTGGCCGCCTATGACGACGCCTGGATACGCCAATACTTTCAGGGCCCGCGTGGCCGCGCCGCCAGCCTGGCCGCGCTGCGCGCCCACCCAACGCAAGGACAACCGTAATGGAAACGCGTGCACATCACGTCCTCATCGGACTCTTCACCATCCTGGTCGCCCTGGGCGCGCTGGGATTCTGCCTGTGGCTGACCAAGGCCGGGCAGGACCGCGATGTCGACTACTACACCGTCATCTTCAACGAAGCCGTCAGCGGCCTCTCGCGCGGCAGCCCGGTGCAGTACAGCGGCATCAAGGTGGGCGACGTGGTCGGCCTGAGCCTGGACCCGGCCGATCCGCGCAAGGTGCGTGCACGCATCCGCGTGGTGGGCCGCGCACCCATCAAGGAAGACACCGGCGCCAAGCTGGCCCTGGCGGGCATCACGGGCACCGCGCTGATCCAGCTCACCAATGGCTCGCCGCAGAGTCCTAGGCTGGAATCCAAGGATGGCAGCGATCCCGTCATCATCGCCTCGCCCTCGCCGCTGTCGGCCTTGCTCTCCAATGGCGAAGACCTGCTGGGCAATGTCAATGAAGTGCTGATCAACGCCAAGCAATTCCTGGCCCCCGACAATGCGCGCCGCCTCAACGCCACCCTGGCCCATCTCGAAGAACTCACCAGCACCCTGGCCGCCCAGCGCAACAACGCCGGCGCCGCCATGCAGGAACTGGCCGAAGCGGCGCGCCAGGCCAACCTGGCCATGCAGAGCGCCAACCAGTTGCTGTCCACACGCGGCAATGATGCAATGAGTAACCTGCAACAAGCCATGCGCTCGCTGGCCGCCAGCAGCCAGCAAGTCGAAAGACTGATCCAGCAGAACCAGGCCGCATTGAACAATGGCGCGCAAGGCGTGGCCGAGATCGGACCGGCCATCGCCGAACTGCGCGCCACCCTGTCCTCGGTACGGGCGGTGAGCCGCAAGCTGGAAAGCAATCCCGGCGCCTATCTGCTGGGCCACGACAATGTCCAGGAATTCCAACCATGAACACCCTCTTGCTGCGCACCAGCCTGGTCGCTGCCAGCCTGATGCTGGCGGCCTGCTCCATCCTGCCCAAGCCGGACCCACAGGCGGTCTATCGCCTGCCCACCGCCACGGCCATGCCAGCCCAGGCATCCACGACAGCTGGCGACATCAGGCTGCGCGCCCTGCGCATCGCCACGCCCTACGCCAACCGCAGCATCGACAGCGAACGCATCCTGGTGCTGCCCGAGGGCGACGTGATCAAGTCCTATGCGGGCGTGCGCTGGAGCGATGCGGCTCCGCTGCTGTGGCGGGATCGGCTGCTGGAAGCCTTCCGCGCCGACGGGCGCTACCAGCGGCTCTCGTCCGATACCGGCAATATCGCCGCAGACATCGAGCTCGACGGCGCTCTGAGCGCGTTCCAGACCGAGTATCGCCACGGCGTGCCGACGGTAGTGATCGTCTATGACGCGCGCCTGATCGACACGGCCAATCGCCAGCAGTTGGCAAGCCAGCGCTTTGCCATCCAACGCGCCGTCGATGGCAGCAAGGTGCCGGAAGTGGTCAGCGCCTTCGGCCAGGCTTGTGACCAGCTTGCCAAGGAGGTGGTGAACTGGGCGGCAGCACAACGTTGAGCAAGGCCACCGCAATCGTGGCCGCTGCGCCATTATCCGAAGGTAGCATTACCTGCGCGGTGGATCCGTGGCACCCTTGGGCCGGTTTATTCGCTCATCTCGCCCAACGGAGTCGTCTTGGACAAACTGCAAGCCATGCAAACCTTTGTCGCCGTGGTGGAGAGCGGCAGCTTCGTGGCCGCCGTGGATGTCACCGGCCAGTCCAAGCCGGCCGTCTCACGCCAGGTCTCGGAGCTGGAACAATTTCTCGGCATCCGCCTGCTCCATCGCACCACGCGCCGGCTCTCGCTCACTGATGAAGGTCGCGTCTATTTCGCCCGCTGCAAGGAATTGCTGGAGACCATCCAGGACGTGGAGAGTGAAGTCGGCCTGAACTCCGACCAGGCTTGCGGCCGGCTACGCATCGGTGCGCCGCAGGATTTCGGTGTTGAACAGCTGGCGCCGCTGTGGGGCAAGTTCACCGAGCAGCATCCGCTGATCACCCTCAACATCACCCTCTCGGACCGCACCATCGACCTGCTTGAAGAAGGCTTCGACATGGCCATCCGCATCAGCGCCCTGGGTGACAGCCGCATGGTAGCCCGCCCGCTTGCGCCGGTGCGGATGATCGCCTGCGCCGCGCCAGAGTTCCTGGCCCGGCATGGCACACCCGGCACGCCGGCCGAACTGCGCGACTATCCCTTCATCTCCTACAGCTATCGCGCCGGCGGCGACGACTGGAGCTTCAGGCACGTGCATGGCGACACCTGCCAGGTGCGCGTGCGTTCGACGGTCTATGTCAACAACGGCGCCACCTGCCGCGCCATGGCCATCGCCGGGCAAGGCATTGCCATCCAGCCGGACTTCATCGTCAACGCCGCCATCCAGGCCGGGCAACTGGTGGAGCTGTTCGAGGGATGGAGCACCGGCGAACAGTTGGTGGTGCATACCTTGTACCCCACCCGTACCCATCTGCCACCCAAAGTGCAGCGCATGCGCGATTTCCTGATCGAGCAATTCAGGGTGCCGCCCTGGTGCCCCAGGCCGCAGGACAGCGCTGCCTGAAGCACGCCGCGGCTGCGCTATCGGCTGATCCTTCAGCCTATCCAGCGCAGCAGCAGCGGCATCACCACCGGCACCAGCACGGCCGTAAAGACCCCGTTCAAGCCCATCCCCAGGCCGGCGAAGGCGCCCATCTCAGCGCTGACCTGCAGGGCGCGGGCCGTCCCGATGCCATGCGAGGCCACGCCCAGGGCAAAGCCGCGCACCGGATGGCTATCGATACGCAGGAAATTCAGGATGAAGCGCACCAGCACCGCGCCCAGGATGCCGGTGCAGATGACCAGCACCGCAGTCAGCGAAGGCAGGCCGCCGAAACGCTCCGAGATCGCCATGGCGATGGGCGTGGTCGCCGACTTCGGGGCGAGCGAGACGATGACCTGGCGGGAAGCGCCCATGGCATAGGCGATGCCAATGGCCGACGCCACTGCCGTCACTGAGCCGGCGGCCAGGCCCAGCATCAGCGGCAAGGCCGAGCGGCGGAAATTGTGCCACTGCCGGAACAACGGCAAAGCCAGCGCCACGGTAGCCGGCCCCAGCATGAAGTGAACGAATTGTGCGCCCTCGAAATAGGTCTTGTAGGGAGTACGGGTGACGAAGAGGATGCTCACCACGATAGCGATGGCGATGAGCACTGGATTGGCCAGGGGATTGAAGCCCAGACGCCGGTAGACCTGCAGCGCCACGATATAGGCAGCCAGGGTCGTGGTCAGGCCCAGCAGTGGCGAGGCCGCCAGATAGACCCAGACATCGCTGAGACGGTCCAGGCCATGCATCAGCGCGACTCCTCGTCAGCGGGGCGGGAGAGCCGTTTCATGGCCGCCTGGGTCACCAGCGCGCCCACCGCGATGGCCAGCACCGTACTGACCACCAGCGCCACGACGATCGCCGCCAGATCCCCTTGCAATTGCCCCGCCGCTGCCATCACGCCTACACCGGCTGGCACGAAGAGCAGGGAAAGGTGCTGCAGGATACCCCAGGAAGTCGCCTCCATGAGGTCCGCCAGGCGCGGATAGGCCAGGAAGGACAGCAGCAGGAACAGCATGCCGATCACAGGGCCGGGAACAGGAAGGCCCAGCAACTGGGCGGCTCCTTCACCCAGGCATTGGAAGATGAGCAGGAGGGTCAGGGCGGTCAGGGTCATGGGGGCTCCGGAGTGAGACAAGCAGTGGCCGGCTGATTTTATGGGCTGGTCGCGATGTACGCCAGTGGAATACGACTTGCTGGCAAAACACGCCGCTGCCAGCTTGAACTTATCCGCACCAAGCCTGACGTTTTCTGCACCACACCCCTCGTTCCCACTCCCTAAGATGAGCGCTTTCAACCCCTTGTTTCAACGCTCACCGAGGACTTTCCATGACCCTGATCCGCCCCACCCTGGCCGCTGCCGCCCTGACCTTTTCCGCACTGACCCTGCCCGCACAGGCGGCCGAATTCACCCTCACCAGCAGCGACATCGCCGAGGGCCAGTCCCTGTCGATTGCGCAGGTCTTCAATGGCTTCGGCTGCATCGGCCTGAACAAGTCGCCACAACTGTCCTGGTCGGGCGCGCCCGCCGATACCAAGAGCTTCGCCATCACCGTCTACGATCCGGACGCGCCGACCGGCAGCGGCTGGTGGCACTGGACCGTCTTCAATATTCCCGCCAGCGTGCGCTCGCTGCCGGCCGGCGCCACTGCGCCAGGCAAGGGCCTGCCCGCGGGCAGCATCCAGGGACGCACGGACTTCGGCAGCAGCGGCTTCGGCGGTGCCTGCCCGCCCGAAGGCGACAAGCCGCATCGCTACCAGTTTGTCGTTTGGGCGCTGAAAACCGAAACACTTCCGCTGGATGCGCAGGCCAGCGGTGCTATGCTCGGCTTCTACCTGAATGCCCAGGCACTCGCCACGGCCAAGCTGACCGCCGTCTACGAACGCCAGAAACCCAATGTCAAGTAACAGCACACTCCCGCCCGCGCACGCGACTAACCCGCGTCCCGTTCTCTCGCGCATCCGCTGCCGTGAAGAACAGCAGCTGCGCCAGGTCTTCATCGGCCTGGCCAGCATCTGCCACGTGCGCCAGGGCAAGAAGCGCCTGCAGTGGCATCACCGCAATCTGCACTGCGGACCGGAAGGCCTGCTGCTCATTGCAGCGGGTACGCAACTCAACGTCGCCAACCTGCCCAGAAACGGCGAATACGCCGCTGACATGGTCTCGCTGCCGGCTTCGCTGATCGAGCGCTTCCGCCTGCACTACCCCGGCCAGGGCAGCCTGGCCTCAGCGCCGCCGGCGGTGTCGACGACCGCGCTGGCGCCCGATACGCTGCGCGCCTGGCGGCATCTGCACGCCTGCATGCAGGAAGACGCAGCGCCGGAGCTGCAATGCCAGGCCGCCGAAGGCTTGCTGCTGGCCCTGAGCCTGCAGGGCGCAGGTGCGGCGCTGCTGCGGGACCGCAGCGACGCCCTCAGCCATCGCATCGAACAGCAACTGCTGATGCTGCCGCCCGAACATCGCAGCCTGGAGCAGATCGCCGCCAGCCTGCATTGCAGCGTCTCCACGCTGCGCCGGCGGCTGGTGCGCGAGCAGACCGGGTTCCGCGAATTGCTCGACAAGGTGCAGCTAGGCCAGGCGCTGGAACAGTTGCAGGCCTCGTCGCTGTCGATTGCCGACATCGCCGCCCGTTGCGGCTATGACTCGCCGTCGCGCTTCGCGGTGCGCTTCCGCCAGCATTTCGGGCTCAGTCCCAGCCAGTTGCGGCAGACCCTGCAGTAGGCCTTGTCTGACCAGGGTCGGCCAGACTCAACAACATGCGCCGTCATCCGGGTACGAAATACACCGACATGCGTTTGAAGCGACGTCCGACTGTGGGCCTTGCCGCCAGCACCTACTATGGCTGCAACGTCTCGCAATCGCGGGACGCCCAGACTTCATACCCATACAAGGAGATAAGCATGTCCAAACCGACCCTGAAGTTCCTCGGTACCGCATTGGTGGTGGCCGCTTTCAGCACGGGCGCCATCGCCCAGAACTCTGGCTCTGGCACGGCCGGCGGCTCCGGCTCTGCGGGCGCCGGCGCAACCGGTGCAACCGGCTCGACCACGACCCCCGGGACGGGCGCCAGCGGTTCCGGCAGCAGCTCGTCTGGCAAAAGCATGCGCAACCACGACAGGTCCGACAAGAGCCACAGCAAGTCGCGCTCGGGGAATAACCCGAATGCGACCGAGATGAAGGACGGCCCGATGGGTACCTCGCCGGGCGGTGGTGGCGGCGGTAGCGGCAGCGGCGCCGGTAATGGCAGCGGCACGGGCACCGGTGGTGCTGGCGGCGCGGGAGCGGGCGGTACTGGTGCAGGCGGTGCTGGTGCAGGCGGTGCTGGTGCAGGCGGTGCTGGTGCAGGCGGTGCTGGCGCAGGCGGCGCAGGTGCTGGTGGCGCCGGCGGTGGCGGCAGCTGATGCGTCTGCCTGACATCCTTGAGAGTTTTGCGTGAAGCTTGAGCGCAGCATGGCGTAGTCTCCCATTCCTCCCGCCATGCCTGATTTGCCCCGCTGATACTGGCGGGGCTTTTTTACGTCCATGGGGCGACGTCAAAGGGATGGCCGAGCTTACCAGTTACAATCCCGGCTGATCTCAACCCGCTGTGCAGCCCATCTGCTGCCACCTGATGCCACCTGACGCCACCATGACCGATTACCTGGAAATCTTTCACCGCCTGCTCTTTGCCATGCTCATCGGGTGCGCCATCGGCATCGACCGCAACCTGCGCGGCAAGCCGACCGGGATGAAGACGCTGGGTCTGGTGGCGCTGGGGTCGGCGCTGGTGACAATGGCGGCGATGAATTTTGCGCTCGGTGCGGAAGACCACAACCGTGACGCCGTCAGCCGCGCCATCCAGGGCGTCATCACCGGCATCGGCTTCCTGGGTGCGGGCGTGATCATCCATGAGCAGTGGACCGAGAAGGTGCGCGGCCTGACCACGGCCGCCTCGATCTGGGTCACCGCGGCCGTGGGCATCGTGTGCGGCGCGGGCTGGTGGCAGGTGGCGCTGATGGCGACCGGCCTGATCCTGATCCTCTTCGTCATCGGCCGGCCGCTGGAGCAGTTCCTGCACCGCCAATGGATGCGCAAGAGCGATGACGAACGCGCCGACATCAGCGCCCGCGAAGAAGACTGAGCACCACCCTGGCCCTGATCTGCCCCATGAAGACCCTGCTGCTCTACCTCTGCACTGCGCTGGCCGAAATCGTCGGCTGCTACCTGCCCTATCTCTGGCTGCGGCAAGACCGTTCGGTCTGGCTGCTCTTGCCCGCCGCCCTGAGCCTGGCGCTGTTCGCCTGGCTGCTGAGCTTGCATGAAGCCGCTTCCGGGCGGGTCTATGCGGCCTATGGCGGCGTCTACATCGCCGTGGCGATGCTATGGCTGTGGGCCGTGGATGGCGTGCGCCCATCGGCCTGGGACTGGGCGGGCATGGCCGTCGCCCTGGCCGGAATGGGCATCATCGCCTTCCAGCCGCGCTGAGCGGATGCACCACGGCAGCGAGCGCACCCGGACGATGCACTGCACCACGAACGCGCAGCCTGCACTGCAATACATCACGCGATGATATATAACGGGCCGATCAGCTCATCAGCGCGGTTCCCCCTGCAAGCCCCCTTCCCTCCCGCAAACCCGCTCCAGGCCTGGACCTGCGGATAAACCCTGTTGCTGGCACGACCTTTGCTCAATGAGGGACAGGGTCGAGGATGACCCCACATCTGATGCCGATCCAACGAGGGATCAGCAGCGCACACGGACAATGGCGTCCGCTTGAACCGAGGCACGGCGCCTTGGGGTCAGGCGGGCGCCTTTTTGTTTTCAGGACACGCCATGAGCAAAGCCAATCGTATCGAGCTGTTTTCCCTGCGGTCGCCGCAGATGCGCGCCTTCCACCTGACCTGGATGGCCTTCTTCGTCTGCTTCTTCGCGTGGTTCGCCTGCGCTCCGCTGATGCCGGTGATCAAGGGAGAATTCCACCTCACACCAGGCCAGATCGCCAATATCAACATCGCCGCAGTCGCCGTGACCATCCTGGTGCGCCTGATCATCGGCCCCATGTGCGACCGCTTCGGCCCGCGCAAGACCTACACCGGCCTGCTGCTGGCAGGCGCGGTGCCGGTCATCGGCGTGGCCTTTGCGCAGAGCTACGAGAGCTTCCTGTTCTTCCGCCTGCTCATCGGTGCGGTGGGGGCGAGCTTCGTCATCACCCAGTACCACACCTCGGTCATGTTCGCCCCCAACGTGGTCGGCACCGCCAACGCCGCCACCGCTGGCTGGGGCAATGCTGGTGGCGGTGTGGCGCAAGGCGTGATGCCGCTGCTGATGGCGGCCTTGCTGATGCTGGGCGTCTCGCAGGGCTGGGGCTGGCGCGCGGCGCTGCTGGTGCCGGGCGTGCTGATGCTGGTGATGGCCGCGCTCTACTGGCGCTTTACCCAGGATTGCCCGGAAGGCAACTATGACGCATTGCGCGCCGCTGGCGTGACCATCGAAAGCGGCAAGCGCGGCGGCTGGGCCAGCTTCCGTGCGGCGGCCGCCAACTATCGCGTGTGGATGCTCTTCATTACCTACGGCGCCTGCTTCGGCGTGGAAATCTTCATCCATAACATCGCTGCCATCTACTACGTCGAACACTTCAAGCTCTCGCTGGAATCGGCCGGCATCGCCGCCGCCAGCTTCGGTCTGCTGGCGCTGTTTGCGCGTGCGCTGGGCGGCTTCATCTCGGACAAGGTGGCGCTCGCAGGCGGCCTGAATCGCCGCGCCACCCTGCTCTTCGTGATGATGCTGGGCGAAGGCCTGGGCCTGCTGTGGTTCGCTCATGCCGGCAGCGTCGTGGCCGCCGTCATCGCCATGCTGTGCTTTGGCCTGTTCACCCACATGGCCTGCGGCGCGACCTATGCGCTGGTGCCCTTCATCGACCGCAAGGCGCTGGGCGGCGTGGCCGGCATCATCGGTGCGGGCGGCAATGTCGGCGCGGTGCTGGCGGGCTTCCTGATGAAGGGCCTGGGCAACACCCAGCAGACCCTGTCCATGCTCGGCGTGCTGGTGACCATTTCGGCACTGTGCGCTGTGGCCATCCGTTTCACCGCGTCGGACAAGAGCGGCGAGGCCGTCCTGGCCGACAACAAAGTTGCAGCCTGAGGAGAGACCCCATGAAGATCATCGTCATCGGCCACGGCATGGTGGGCCACAAGTTCCTGGAGTGCCTGGCCGAGAGCGGCGCCGGCGACCTGCAGGTCACCATCCTGTGCGAAGAACCGCGTCCGGCCTACGACCGCGTCCACCTGTCCGAATTCTTCGCCGGCAAGACCGCAGAAGACCTGTCGCTGGTGGCGCCGGGCTTCTTTGATCGCGGTCGCAGCGCGGTGCAGTTCGACCTCAAGCTCAACGCCAAGGCCCAGCAGATCGACCTGGAACGCAAGCAGGTGCTGGTCAACGTGGCGGGCGTGGAAGAGACGATGTCCTATGACAAACTGGTGCTGGCCACCGGGTCCTATCCCTTCGTGCCCACCGTGGCGGGCAACCAGCGCAAGGATTGCTTCGTCTATCGCACCATCGAAGACCTGGAAGCGATGCTGGAATGCGGCAGCCGGTCGAAGATCGGTGTGGTCATCGGCGGCGGCCTGCTGGGCCTGGAATGCGCCAAGGCCCTGCGCGACCTCAAGCTGGAGACCCACGTGGTCGAATTCGCGCCGCGCTTGATGGCGGTGCAGGTCGATGAAAGCGGTGGCCGGGTGCTGCGCCAGAAGATCGAAGAGCTGGGCGTGACCGCCCACACGCAAAAGAACACGGTCGAGATCGTCGATGGCAAGCACCATACCCATCGCATGAACTTCGAAGACGGCTCGCACCTGGAAACCGACATGATCGTCTTCTCCGCCGGCATCCGCCCGCGCGACGAACTGGCGCGCCAGGCCGGGCTGAAGGTGGGTGACCGGGGCGGCATCGCCATCGACAACAGCTGCCTGACCTCCGACCCGGCGGTCTACGCCATCGGTGAATGCGCGCTGTGGAATGGCAAGATCTTCGGCCTGGTCGCACCGGGTTACGACATGGCCCGCACCGCCGCCAAGCACCTGCTCTCGCACCGCGACGAGGCCATCGAAGTGCCCGCCTTCAACGGCGCCGACATGAGCACCAAGCTCAAGCTCATGGGCGTGGACGTGGCCAGCATCGGCGATGCACACGGCAAGGAAGCCGGCAGCCGTTCCTATCAGTTCACCGACGAGCGCAAGCAGATCTACAAGAAGATCGTGGTTTCCGAATCCGGCAAGCATCTGCTGGGTGCGGTCATGGTGGGCGATGCTTCGGAGTACGGCACGCTCTTGCAGATGATGCTCAACAAGATCGAACTGCCGGAGTCGCCCGAATTCCTGATCCTGCCGCAATCCGACGGCAAGGCCAAGCCAGGCCTGGGCGTGGATGCGCTGCCGGAGTCGGCGCAGATCTGCTCCTGCAACAATGTCTCCAAGGGCCAGCTGTGCGCCGCCGTGGCCTCGGGCGTGACCAATATCGGTGAGCTCAAGGCCTGCACCAAGGCCGGCACGGCCTGCGGCGGCTGCGTGCCGCTGGTCACGCAGGTGATGAAGGCCGAGATGAAGAAGCAAGGCTTGGCCGTCAACAACCACGTCTGCGAACACTTCCCCTACTCGCGCCAAGAGATTCATCACCTGGTGCGCGTGGGCCAGATCAAGAGCTTCGACGAACTGCTGAGCAAGCATGGCAAGGGACTGGGCTGCGATGTCTGCAAGCCCATGGTGGCCAATGTGCTGGCTTCGCTGTGGAATGACTTCGTGCTCAAGAAGGAACACGCGGGCCTGCAGGATTCCAATGACTACTTCCTCGGCAATATCCAGAAGGACGGCACCTACTCCGTCGTGCCGCGCATGGCCGGGGGCGAGGTCACGCCCGATGGCCTGATCGCGGTGGGCCAGATCGCCAAGAAGTATGGCCTCTACACCAAGATCACCGGCGGCCAGCGCGTGGACCTGTTCGGCGCGCGCGTGGACCAGTTGCCCGATATCTGGGAAGAACTGATCGCCGCCGGCTTCGAGACCGGTCACGCCTACGGCAAGTCGCTGCGCACCGTCAAATCCTGCGTGGGCTCGACCTGGTGCCGCTATGGCGTGGGCGACAGCGTGGGCTTCGCGGTGCGTCTGGAAAACCGCTACAAGGGCCTGCGCTCGCCGCACAAGATCAAGTTCGGCGTCTCCGGCTGCACCCGTGAATGCGCCGAGGCGCAGGGCAAGGATGTGGGCATCATCGCCACTGAAAAGGGCTGGAACCTGTATGTCTGCGGCAATGGCGGCATGAAGCCGCGTCATGCCGAACTGATCGCCTCGGACCTGGACGAAGCCACGCTGACGCGCTACGTGGACCGCTTCCTGATGTTCTACGTACGCACCGCCGACCGTCTGCAACGCACCAGCACCTGGCGCGAGAATCTCGAAGGCGGCCTGGACTATCTCAAGAGCGTGGTCCTCGATGACAAGCTGGGCATCGCCGCCGAACTGGAGGCCGAGATGCAGCGCGTGGTCGATACCTATGAATGCGAATGGAAGAAGGCCGTCACCGATCCGGAGACGCGCAAGCGCTTCCGCCACTTCGTCAACAGCAAGGCGGCGGATGGCAACATCAAGTTCGTCGAGGAACGCGGGCAGATCCGCCCGGCCACGGTGGCCGAGAAGAAGCTGCTCGACATTCCTGTCGTCGTCGAGACCGTCTGATATCCGGCCGTAGTCGCGCCTTCGATACGCGGCGTTGCCGCTACTCAGGACGAACGGCTCTTTGTTCATTGACGACCGTTCGGACTGAGTAGTCGCGCCGCGACGTATCGAAGGCGCACCCGCCGTACAACCATGAGGAGCCCCGCATGCACAGCGATCAACAAATCAAGCACTGGACCCCGGTCTGCGAACTGGGCGAGATCGTCCCCAACACCGGCGTAGCCGCCCTGGTCGGCGACCAGCAGGTGGCCGTCTTCCACGTCATCGACCGCAGCCAGGGCGAGCCACAACCGCGCGTCTTCGCCGTCGGCAACTACGATCCCAACTGCGATGCCGCCGTTCTCTCGCGCGGCCTGGTCGGCAACCTGGGTGAACGCATCGTGGTGGCCTCGCCCATCTACAAGCATCACTTCGACCTGACCACCGGCGAATGCCTGGAAGAGCCCGCCAACTCGATCCCGGCCTGGCCGGCGCGCATCGCTGACGGCAAAGTCTGGATCGGAGCCTGAGATGGAGACCCAGGCCAACAAGAGCACTGCCCGCCCCTCCCTGGTGGTGGTGGGCAACGGCATGGCCGGCATGCGCACGGTGGAAGAGTTGCTCAAGCTGGCCCCGGACCTCTACGACATCACTGTCTTCGGCGCCGAGCCGCATGGCAACTACAATCGCATCATGCTCTCGCCGGTACTGGCGGGCGACAAGAGCATCGATGACATCATGCTCAATCCGCGCGCCTGGTACGACGACAACGGCATCACCCTGCATGCCGGCGACCCGGTCGTCCACATCGACCGCCGCCAGCGCACCGTGCACGCCAAGAGCGGCCTGACGGTGCAGTACGACCGCCTCTTGCTGGCCACCGGCTCCACGCCCTTCATCATCCCGGTGCCGGGTCATCAATTGCCGGGCGTGATCGCCTTTCGCGACATCCAGGACGTCGACGCCATGCTGCAGGCCGCCCGCACGCACCGCCACGCAGTAGTCATCGGCGGCGGCCTGCTCGGGCTGGAAGCCGCCAATGGCCTGATGCGCCAAGGCATGGACGTGACCGTGGTGCATGTCACCGACGCCCTGATGAACCAGCAGCTCGACAAGCCCGCCGCCGCCTTGCTGAAGAAGGCGCTGGAAGACAAGGGCTTGCGCTTCTTGCTCAATGCCCATACCGAAGAGATCGTCGGACCGGATCGTGTCACCGCAGTGCGCTTCAAGGATGGCAGCAGCATCCCCGCCGACCTGGTGGTGATGACGGCGGGCGTGCGTCCCAACATCGCGCTGGCCAAGGCGGCCGGCCTGCACTGCGAACGCGCCATCATCGTCGATGACACGCTGCAGACCTACGACCCGCGCGTCTATGCCGTGGGAGAATGCGTGCAGCACCGCAAGGCCACCTTCGGTCTGGTTGCGCCGATCTGGGACCAGGCCCGCGTCTGCGGTGCGCACCTCGCAGGCGCAGGGCATCGCCGCTATGTCCAGCAGGCCACTGCGACCAAGCTCAAGGTGACCGGCGTGGACCTGTATTCGGCGGGCGATTTCATCGGCGGCGACGATACCGAAGACCTGATCGTGCGCGACCCGCGCCGTGGCGTCTACAAGCGGCTGGTGCTGCGCGGAACGCGCCTGGTGGGGGCGGTGCTGTATGGCGACGTCAAGGATGGCCCGTGGTACTTCGACCTGATCCAGAGCGGACGCGACATCAGCAGCTTCCGCCGCGAACTGCCGTTCGGCCAGGCGATGTGTCAGCAGGCCGCCTAGGCATGGCATCTGGCCAGGGCAATTAGTAACAGAGGATACCAATGAATCTTTCCCAGACTCCGCTGGCGCTGGCCGTGGCCACCACATCGACTACCTGCCCCTACTGCGGCGTAGGTTGCGGCGTGAGCGCATCGATGAAGGACGATGGCCGCATCGGCATCCAGGGCGATGCCCAGCATCCTGCCAACTTCGGCCGCCTGTGCGTGAAGGGCTCGGCCCTGGGCGAAACAGTGGACCTCGACGGCCGCCTGCTGCATCCGCAACTGCGCGACGCCCAAGGCCAGCTGCAACAGCTTGCGTGGGACCAGGCGCTGGATCATGTGGCCAGCAAGTTCTCCGCCATCATCGCCGAGCACGGCCCGGATGCGGTGGCGCTGTATGTGTCCGGACAATTGCTGACCGAGGACTACTACATCGCCAACAAGCTCATGAAGGGCTACATCGGCAGCGCCAACATCGACACCAATTCACGCCTGTGCATGTCCTCGGCGGTGGCCGGCCACAAGCGCGCCTTCGGCGAAGACCTGGTGCCGGTCTGCTACGAAGACCTGGAACTGGCCGACCTGGTGGTGCTGGTCGGCTCCAATGCGGCCTGGTGCCATCCCATCCTGTTCCAGCGTATCGCCCGTCTGAAGGAAACCCGGCCCGCCCTGCGCCTGGTCGTCATCGACCCGCGCCGCACCGCCACCTGCGAACTGGCCGACCTGCACCTGCCCATCAAGCCCGGCACCGATGTCTGGCTCTTCAATGGGCTGATGAGCTACCTGGCCCATCGCGGGCTGCGCGACAACGCCTTCATCGAAGCGCACACCAAGGGCTTTGACGAAGCACTGGCCGTGGCCGACGCCGACTGCGCCGATCCCGCCACGGTAGCGCGCCTCTGCAAGATCGATCTCAAGGATCTGCTGGCCTTCTACGAGGCCTTCGCCAATACCGAGAAGGTCGTCACCGGCTTTTCCATGGGCGTGAACCAATCCTCGGCCGGCACCGACAAGGTCAACAGCATCATCAACTGCCACCTGGCCACGGGCCGCATTGGCAAGCCCGGCATGGGACCGTTCTCCATCACCGGCCAACCCAACGCCATGGGCGGGCGCGAAGTCGGCGGCCTGGCCAACATGCTGGCCGCCCACATGGACCTGGACCAGCCGCTGCATCGGCAGATCGTGCAAGACTTCTGGCAATCCCCACGCATCGCCGACAAACCGGGCCTGAAAGCCGTGGACATGTTCCGCGCCATCGAAGAGGGCCGCATCAAGGCGGTGTGGATCATGGCTACCAATCCCATGGTCAGCCTGCCCGATGCCGACCTGGTGCAGCGCGCCTTGCAGAAGTGCGAGCTGGTGGTGTCCTCCGACGTGATCACCCAGACCGACACCAATGCCCTGGCCCACGTGCTGCTGCCGGCGCTGGCCTGGGGCGAGAAGGATGGCACCGTCACCAACTCCGAACGCCGCATCTCGCGCCAGCGCGCCTTCCTCTCCGCTCCCGGCGAAGCACGCGGCGACTGGCGCATCATTTGTGACGTGGCGCGCCGCATGGGCTTTGACGGTTTCGACTTTGCCGGGCCGCATGAGATCTTTGACGAACATGCGCGCCTGTCGGCCCATCGCAATGGCGAAGCCGACGCCAGCCGCGTGCGCCGCGTCTTCAACCTGGCGGGTCTGACCGGCATGGACCGCGCCGCCTATGACGCCCTGGCGCCCATCCAGTGGCCGGTGCAGCGGCTCTCCGACGGCAGCGTCAGCGGCACCGCCCGCGTCCTGGAAGACCATCGCTTCAGCCACGCCGATGGCCGCGCCCGCTTCGTTCCTACGGCCCCGCGCAGCGCCGCCCACGCCGCCTGCGAAGACTATCCCTTGATCCTCAATACCGGCCGCGTGCGCGATCACTGGCACACCATGACCCGCACCGGCAGATCTGCCACGCTGGCCAGCCACATCCCTGAATCCTTCATCGACATCCACCCGCAGGACGCCCTGCTCTATGGTGTACGCGAAGGCGGCCTGGCGCGCATCAGCAGCCGCTGGGGCGCGATGGTGGCGCGCGTGCAGCACGGCGGCGGCATTGCGCGCGGATCGGTCTTCGTGCCCATCCACTGGAACGGACAATCGGCCTCCGACGCCCGCGTGGGAGCCGTCGTCAATCCGGTGGTCGACCCAGTCTCGGGCGAACCCGAGTTCAAGCACACCCCGGTGGCCATCGAGGAATTCCGGGTGTCCTGGCATGGCTTCATCCTGACCCGTCATGCCCTGGACCTGGACCAGGTGACGCACTGGACCCGCGTACAGGGGCGCGACTTCATGCGCTACGAACTGGCCGGCCGCAACCACATCCCCGACCACAGCGCCTGGGCGCGCAGCCTGCTGGGCGTGCAAGACCCGCAGGCCGACTGGCTGGAGTACGAAGACCTGAGCGACGGCAGCTATCGCGCCGTGCATGTGGTGGAGGACCGCATCGATATGTGCCTGTTCATGTCAGCGCGCCCCGACCTGCCCTCGCGCTCCTGGCTGGCCGGCCTGTTTGCGAAAGAGAAACTGGAAGAGGCCGACCGCGTCGGCCTGCTGGTGGGCCAACCCATCGAGAAAGGCGCGGACACCGGCCCGACCGTGTGCTCCTGCTTTGGCGTGGGGCGCAACACCATCTGCAACGCCATCCGCACGCAGGGGCTCAGTGAAGTGGGCCAGGTCACAGCCTGTCTAAAGGCCGGCGGCAATTGCGGCTCGTGCGTACCCGAGATCAAGAAGCTGATCGTCGAGGTCAGACTGCAGGACGCGGCCGAATTGCGGGAGGGGGCGAAGGCCGCCTAAAGGAGATTGAGGGAAAAAGCGATCGTGGTTGACCATCTGCAAGAGATGCTGTTATTATCTCGCTTCTCGGAGTGTAGCGCAGCCCGGTAGCGCACCTGGTTTGGGACCAGGGGGTCCAAGGTTCGAATCCTTGTACTCCGACCACTCATGAAAAACGGGCTGTCGTGGACAGCCCGTTTTCTTTTCTGGATCGTTGGCGGTAGCGCATCCGCGCAGCATCACGCCGCCAGCCACGCCGAACTGCCCTTAGCTCAACTGGATAGAGCAATGGCCTTCTAAGCCATAGGTCGGGGGTTCGAGTCCCTCAGGGCAGGCCAAGCTTCCTCGCATTTTTCCTTGCAGATCAGGCACTTAGCGGTTCATCAGGCGGGACGCATTCACCACGATGACCACTGTATTTTACACGCGCACTGCACCAGAACTGCACCAAGCGCAGTAACTTGATTAGCTTGCACGATTCGGCTACACCCACGGCGGAACAAAATCCTCATCCACGCTTTGGGGCGCCCGGCTTACCACGGCCACCTGGAATGCCTCTGGCGGGGATTCGCTAGCCAATGTTGTACGAACGACCTTAAGCCGTGCCTTGAGGGCTTGCCCCATCGTCGGGTGCATACTCGCAAGACGCCCCACTCGACTAGATGCGCTCGCCAAAGCTTTTACCAAATCTGCACCTCGGTCGCCCTCCAGAACTCTCCGCTCAATCGCAAATACTTGCGCACGGATGTTTTGTCGCGTCTCTTTAGGGAGTGCCACCCGCTTGTTTATCACGAGTTTCGTGGCCGTCATCCTTTTGGATCGGGTCGACACTTCGTGTTTGGTGCGCTTCGGACGCAGAGAATAACGTCCCAACATTCCGTAAATCTTTGCCACAACCAACGACTGAACCTCTTTAGTGACATGTTGGCGCGACGAGACGATTACGTCATCCACGTACCGCGTATACGTCAGACCCATAGCTGCCAACTGCTCAACTAGTCGCGGCTCGTAGTCCCAAAAAACAAGATTCGCCATGTAGGAGCTAGTTATAGCTCCCTGCGGAATTCCATCATCTTTCACTGTTAGCGCAGTCAATAGCTCAGAGACCTCGTCCGAAAATCGGAAAAAGTCTCGCCAAATACTCACGACGTGATCCCGCCCGACGCTCGGGAAAAAATTCTGAATGTCCTCGGAAATGGAAAGATGCGCGCCTTTATGAGACTCGGCGTTTAATCGGGGACTACGCCCCTTGAGGCTCCCCTGCAAGTAAGGAGGGAATTTGACCTTCTGCAGCAGTCGCTCTTTGATCTTTCTTTGAATCTCTTTTAGCTTGGGCTTAGCATCAAATGTTTGACGGATTGAGCCATCCGCTTTTTGCTCTTGAGCTGCAATCCGGTAAAGAACCTCGGCCCTACTCGCCACCGTCAGTAGTTGATCCTTGGGAACGGCCAGCACACGTGCTAGCGCATCAAGCGTTCCAATTCTTTGGTGGGGATAATTGGGAAACTCACTCGTCATGTCGCGTATTGAGCAGATTGAGAGCCGTATCCGCAAGCTGACCTGCTAGGTCTTTGTTTATTCCTGCCAGTTCACCCTCATCTGCACCCAAGAAGAACAGTATTTCAATGGGCACACCCAAAGCGCCTGCAATTGACTTTATTGTCGACAGCGTTGGGTCTCTCTTCGAGTTCTCTAGCATCGAGAGATAAGACACGGAGCAGTTTGCCTTCTCAGCCAAGGCGGACTGAGAAAGCCCCTGCTTTACCCTGCATAGTTGGATGGCGGAACCGAGATTCATAAAATAAAAATTTGATGGGCTTGCTGCGCCTACGGGCTGAACCTTCACTTAATTAGATCCTTGATGTTGCTAATCAAATTAAGCACTACAGCGATCACCTGAAGCGCACGCAAGCCAATTGACTCCAGCTGCGGGCCCTTCACTTGTGCGTCAATGCGCTCAAGTTCGCCGATCACACTATCCAGTTCAGCCACGACGCTAACGTCGAGTTGGCCGTGATGCGCGTCTCGCAGCTTTTTCAAAGTGCGAACGCTGCTCTCAAGAGAGTTGTACTGCATGATGCTGCTCCTTTTTCAATCCGGGCGAAATTGCCCAGTCCCGTTAAGCAAAGAGCCGGAAGGAGCCAACCCGACATAACAAGCCCATCACCAGTCGTACGTCTTAGAGCAGTCCCGATCGGATCGTCGTTCCGGTTTCTGGCACGATCAAAGCGCGGGGGGGGAGCTCGTTACGCTGCGCCATGTGGCACGCAGCTCAGACAACATAGCCCGCTTCTGGAAGAAGGCGGTCTCGGTAAAAAGACAGTTACGCAACTCTTACTTACTGAGAAAAAAGGATCTCTGAGAACACCTGAGCGATAACACTCAGCCGATACGTAGTAGACCATGTATTTCACCAACAGTCAAATAAATTTACTGACAGTGAAATTTGGAAGTAGTTATCGGCAGCTATGCCTGTCGCGATGGGTCGTGCCCGCCGAAACCCGAGGCTAAAATTTATCCCGATTATTTGCGAGCACAACGGCGCTACCTCGCGGCCATGTTGCCCCCTGCCCCCCCAACATAATCTCTCACCGCGCTTTGGACCACCTCAGATAGGCAGAACCATCCACAGAAGCCCCCTATCTGGAGAAAGTGGCACATCTCAGTATGACCTCGATAATCATGGTCAACGCACTGGAAATTAAACGACCGTTTCATTACCAGCCGCAACCCCGCCCAGAAGCGGTAATAAAGCCCTTGTAAACGCATTGATTACCAGACCGGCCAAAAGCTCAATCCGTACGAGCTTCATCTTATGTTGGATGTGTTCTTGCTTCACGGGCGGCTAGCATCTGCTGCTGCGTCTCATACCCAACTGTGACTTGGCAGCGGCCCGGATGGTCAGCGCGCCGCATCCATCGGCAATGCGGTTGAAGCCTTCCAACTTCGCGGCTTGCTCCTCCACCACAGCCTGCAAGGCCAGTTTCTCCTTCTCGGCATCCTTCGCCAGTTGGATCAGTTCCATGCGGGACAGCTCGGCGGGTACCGGCGCGGCCTTGGCCTTGGGCTCGCACTCGATGAAGTACAGGCGGGCCTCCTTGCCCTTGTCGTTACGCTCCACCATCGCCAGTTCCTTCGCCATGTCGAGGGACAGGTGGTACTCGATGCTGGGACGGCCTCCCGAGGTTTTCCCCAGTTTCGGGGAGAACTCCAGAACGTAGTCCACGCCCTCTGCGAAAGCGTACTTTCGGACGCGGTCCTTGATCAAAGTCGAGAAGTCCTTACTCGCCTGCAAGAATGCATGCAGGTCGCGGGCATTGACGGTCTGGACAAGAGAGAGCGGTTGATGTGGGTCGGGTTGATGGCGATCAGTAGAGGTAGCCAGCGCACCCGCCTTGCCCTGCTCCGCAAGGCCACGATGCAGTCGTCGCAGCGGGCGATTGATGCGCCGCGCCCTGCTCTATCTGTTGATTGCTTACACGCTGCTCGCGGACGTGGTGATTGCCTCGTACCTCGCCAGCGTTGCCATGCACAAGCACCTCCCGTCCTGCGCCTGGACGAAGCCTACCCATTAACACGACGGACGGTTTTTCGTCCGTCCTCCAAGGACACCTAATGAACGTACCTACTCTGATCGTAGCAGGCCCGACCATGACTACCGTTGAAATCGCCATGCTCACCGGTAAGCGGCACAAGCATGTGCTCTCTGACACCCGCAAGATGCTGGAGGAACTGCACGGCGCAAGCAATCTCCTCAAATTTGAGGCCACCTACCGCAATGAGCAGAACAAGGAGCAGCCTGCCTTCGCCCTGCCGTACCGTGAAACCATGATCCTCGTGTCGGGCTATAAGCTGGCCCTGCGTGCGAAGATCGTTGACCGCTGGCAAGAGCTGGAACAGCAGAGGGCGCAGCCGCTACCGCAACTCAATGACCCGGCGTTTCTCCGCTCCACGCTGCTGACCTACACCGAGAAGGTTCTGGAGCTGGAAGCCACCGTCGCAGAGCAGGCACCGAAGGTGGAGGGCTTCGAGTGCATCGCCAACAGCAGCGGGGCTATGACCATCCGGGCTGCTGCCAAGGCGGCGCAGATGAAGGAGATGTACTTCAGGGCGATGCTGATGGAAATCGGCTGGACGTTCAAGCAAGGCAAGAAGGTGCATGTGTAGGCGGCAAACCTGTTGCACAGCTACTGCGCGTTGAGATGACAAGCTGCGTGACGGAGCGAGAAAATTCCCAATTGATCAAAGAAAAGATTTCTTCTATTTGATATGTAGTATCCAAGTGCATTTGATTTTATGTTAATTTTCGATGGGGTAGTACATGCTTATACGTTTAATCCATTTCTCATAGGTTCGTATCGCTTGGTCGAATAGCGAACTGAGTAACTTAAGTTTTGGCGTGGGCAGGGAGGATAATTTTGTTTGCTTGAGGGGGGGCGGCATGACGAGTCTAAGAACGCCTGCGCGGTTGGGCGTTAGCATATATTTGCTTAAAGCATCAAAGGTAGGAGCGGCCAGAGAACAGATAGACGCACTTGGCGTCGGAAGCTTTCCGCTAACTGAAACGATTCCGGAAGGGAGATTCTTTGCGCTTCCATCTGAGGCGGAACCACCAAAATGGATGGCCGCAATTTCAAATTTGTTGCCGGCAGATGCTACGCCGCAACTTGAGAGTCAATCACCCGGAGGCCTACTTTGGATTCCTCGGAATGGGAAGACGTTCGTCTTCACCTTTGGTCATGGACACTCGAAGATCAAGGACGAGTGGGTAGAGCCAGAGTTTGGAAAGATTGTTGCCTTAGCCATCGTTCCTCAGGGGCAGGTTCGAGAGGTTAGAGCGGAGCAGGTATTTGCCAAACGCCATATTTCAAGCGAACGAGCTCCTCGCGCTTCCGCAGTTAGGGAGTTCGGTTTTGAAGCGGATCGCGACTTGGTATCAGCCGTAGAGGGGGTACCAGAACTTCTGTACAGGGGAGTGTTTGGCACAAAAGTACGCGGCGGAATGTCGATCAAGTTTGAAATCGACACAACGGCCATCTTGGCAACCTTAGATCAAATTATCGAGCGGTTTGATTCAAACGACCACCGTGTTAGATGGCCGCAAGCAAATAACTTAGTTCATGTGCGTGACGAGACAACGCTCTCCCATCTCGAAACATTGTTAGACGGTATTTTAGGTGGAAGGGACCCTCAAAGGGAGATTTCCCTCGCGGCCCCAGGTGAGCGCAGCGGGGATAAGCCTTATCCGCAGCATTTTGTCATTGGACGGATGAATGCCAATGCAGCTACATCACCATATCTCATGTTCGCTAGTTGGCAAGGTCATGCTCGATCTAAAGGCCAACCTCCAAATCTGGAAACAGCTAAATCCACTGCTGTTCATCTTCTGGATGAAAACAAAGAAGAAATTGGCGTATGTACGATCTACTCCTGTATGGGAGCAGAGATTACTCATAACGGAATAACGTATGTTTTGTCATCGGGATCATGGTACGTGGCGGATCAAAACTTTATCGTAGGTACAAACCGAGTTTTGGGACAAATTGATCCTCCAATGTTTGCTTTACAAGCTTGGAACTCCTTGGACCACGAAGGGCCATATAACGAAGCCGCTGCAGCTGCTGACGTAGATCTTTGGCTTTTTGATAAGGAGCTTGTTAGCTATGGTGGTGGAAGATCGCGATTTGAGTTTTGCGACATCATGCACCTTCCGAGCAAGACCCTGTATTTCGTGAAGCACCCCGCTGGTTCCGCTGGAGTTAGTCATTTATGTGAGCAGGTGCGTCGCACCGCTGAGACGTTTTTTGATACTGATCCGGCATATCGCCAAATATTAGAGAGTCGAATAGGTGCTCTTGGAAAAGGGTGGAACACTAGCTGGTTACGCGAAAGACCTAAGAGACACGAATGGAACCTGTGTTTGGTGCTAATGGGAAAGCAGCTTAATGAATTGCCATTCTTTGCCAAGTGCGGAATTTCACGTCTGGTCGGCGAATTGCAAAAACGTGGATTTAATCTTTCTTTTTTGGCAGTTTAGAGGCGTGGGGGGATGTATGACTTAGCTGTTTGGTATGCTGTTTTTGGTGGGGACTCTTGCCTTTGGAGTTGCGCAGTTCGTCGCTGGGTTCGCTGGGCGCGCCATGCTTCGATCCGGTAACGAGCTTCATGCAAGGTCGAGAACAAGTGGTCATTAAGGCATTCGTCCCTGAACCGACCATTGAAGCTTTCAATGTAGGCATTCTGCGTTGGCTTACCCGGCTGCGTAAATGCCAATTTCACGCCACGTCCAGCCGCCCAAGCATCGAGTGCCAGACTGGTAAATTCTGGACCGTGGTCAACGCGGATCATGGTCGGCAACGGCCTTTCCTGGGCGACTTTATCCAATACTCGGCCTAATCGTAATCCAGAGATCGATGTATCGACTTCAATGGCCACGCTTTCCTTGGTGAAGTCGTCGACGATATTCAGGCAGCGGATGCGACGTCCGTCGGCCAGGCGATCATGAACGAAGTCCATCGACCAGGCGTAGTTGGCCTGTTCCGGCAGCAGCAGTGGTAACCGTTCGGTCATTCCGATACGCTTTCGGAGGCGCCGCCGTACGCTCAAGCCAGCTTTGAAATACAGCCGATAGACCCGCTTCACATTGACCATCCAGCCCTCCGCAGCAGCAGAACATGAATGCGCCGATAGCCAAAGCGTCGGCGCTGGCCAGCCAGTGTAGTAATTCGCTCAGTCAGCGCCGCATTGTTATCGCCCCTGGCTTGGTAGCGAAGCACTGAGGTCGATATGTTCATCAGCCCACAACAGCGGCGTTCAGACAGCTGCCAGTTCGCTTTCAAAACAGCAACCGCTTCGCGCTTTTGCTGTGGGCTCACCACTTTCGGGAGACGACGTCTTTCAGAGCTGCATTGTCGAGCAACGCATCCGCCAGTAAACGCTTGAGCTTGCTGTTCTCGTTTTCCAGCGCTTTGAGCCGCTTGGCCTCTGACACGTCCATTCCACCGTACTTGGCCTTCCACTTGTAGTACGAAGCATCCGAGAAACCAAGCTTGCGGCACAGCTCAACGACCGGCAAACCTGAATCGGCTTCTTTCAGAAACCCGATGATCTGCTCTTCAGTAAAGCGTTTCTTCATGATCCAACTCCTTTCAGAATTGGATTCTACTCACTCTTGTTGCTAATCTTGGGGGCAGGTCAGTAAGGGTATGCACCCGGTAGTCGCCGAGGGCTCCATACAGGTGCTGCGAGCGGGATACGTCGGCCTTGTGGGAAGCCTTGGAGACGGACACCTCTTCGAGGTATCTCTTCAGGATTTCTCGGACTGTCATAGTCTGCCCCGAGGTAGAACCCACGAACTGCTGCCGGGCCATCTGGGACTCAACCTCGCGGCCCCATGCTTGGTCTTCGGCTTTGATAGTGAATGTTCTGCTCTGAGTTGGGAACCCCTCAATGCGGACCTGGCAACGCCAGTTGCTCCCGTTTTTGTAGATAGACACCATGCGACCCTCTTTCGGTCGCGTCCAATAAAGTCGCTGCACCAAAACTGCACCGAACCCCGCTCAACTGGATACAGCGCCGCGTCCCGTAAGGGATGCAAGCCAACGAGCAATGGCCTTCTAAGCCATAGGTCGGGGGTTCGCGTCCCTCAGGGCAGGCCAGTTCCTGATTCCATACGACCACCTTTCTCACTGCGGCTGTTGGATTGCCAACGGCTCAAGATCAAGCTTCGCATCCCTACACCAACGCGGTCACATTTCTTTCGGAAATCAGCAAGTTAGACGCCTTGCCAAGCGATAGTTAAGTGGAACATCCTCGCAAGATCGTGGACCACTGACCTCCCCCCTAAGCTTCAGCGCTGACATTTGATGAACGACAAATATCGGAAGCTCCTGATTTCCTTTTGCCTGCTGGCCTTGCCTATGCTCGGGCAGGCACAACATCGTTTTGTTTCGTTGGCTGAAGCCGATCGCACCACCGAGCCCCCTCAGCCAGGCATTTGCCATACCTACGACCAGCCCCTTAAAATGCCCTGCGTAGCAGACATCATATTCGCCTGATTGTCTTCTCCGTAACGCCTGACCACATCACAAAATAACAGGGGGAAAAATGAAAATAGTCCTTTCGGCATCTGCGTTAGCCTTGATCCTCACCGGCTGCGCCTCGCCCCAGCCGGGCAATGGGGCCGGCGACATCTCGGTGTTGGGACCTGGCGAGACCCTGGTCTGCAAGCGAACCACCGGTAAGGAAATTGCCGCATTGTTCGACCGCTGGAACCAATCGCTGCAAACACTCGAGCCCGAAGCGGTCGCGGCCAATTACGCGCCTCGCTCAATACTCTTGCCGACCGTTTCCAACAAGCCACGATTTACCAACGAAGAGCGTATCGATTACTTCGAACACTTCCTGCACAACAAGCCGGTAGGCAAGATCGATCAGCGTTGGCTTTCGATCGGCTGCAACACTGCGATCGACGCTGGCCTCTACAGTTTTACCTTTGGCACCACCGGCCAGGTCGTTCATGCCCGTTACACCTTTACCTATGAATGGGATGGCAAGCAATGGCTGATCAGCAGCCACCATTCGTCGGCCATGCCGGAGAAGTGATGCGGCATTGAGCGATGGCATGCAGTGGAACAGACGATGGTTCTGATCTACGCCGATGATGAAAGCGACAAGGGCGCAGAAATGCGCCCTTGTCGTTATGAAATCACTTAACCGCGAAAAATAATTCCATCAGACCATACCTTGCCCTCGATGCAAGCAACTGCCCTCATCGCTTGGGAAGCGGAGGATCCTGATAAGAGGTGTTTATCTTTTTTCCTGCGACAAGCGCCTGCGCCTCACGTTGGGTGCGCCTCTCATTGAGCGCTTTCCACAGCGACGGAAGTTCGTTGCGCCAGTTCGTTCTCGCCTTGGGCGGGACAAAGGCGCGGAAACCTTCGTTTTCACCCATCAGGTTCAGGACCAGGATGTAATGTCCGGGACGACTCACGTCCAATGCACCCTGGTCTCGCTGCATGGTCACGGTCAGAAAAACACCATCGGCATAGAAGGACCAGTGACTGAGATCTTCAAGACGCATCCACTCATCCAACGTGGGCACGTAATCGATATTGAGACCGCTGGCCGGGGATTGCCCGGTTACGTAATCGAAACGTTCTTTTCCCGTCAATCGTGGATCATCCGGATCAATCAGCACGCGCCAAGCTTTTTTCTCAAGTGCGGCCAGAATGGCATAGATCTTGTTCCTTGCCTGCTCATGACTCATCACGCTGCCACTGGACAGGCCGATATAGATCTTCCAATTCGCAATATGCTCTTCGGGAAACTGGGCATCCTCCTCCCCCTGCAGCACACGGACATCAGGAATCTGAACTGAAGCAGCACCGTGATGAATGTGGACATCTCCAAGCTGCGCACCACCCCATTGCATCAGATAGAAGTTGATGCCCGCCGGTTGCTTGATGACCTTGATGGCCGAAGGAGCCTGGTCAATGAACGCCTTACTGGGCTCATTGGCGCGAATGGCGATACTCGACGGCATCTGAATTTCGCTTCTCTGCGCATAGGTGATTGCTGGCAATGCCAGCCAAAACGTCATAATCAAAAAAAGGTAACGTGACATGAAGAGAACTCTATAGGCGGTAGATCTGGGGCGCCTTCAATACCGGAGACTCACTATCGTCCATGGTTACCCTGCCAGCCATGGTGCGCAACCCTGCCTCCATGTAATCAGGTTTCTGTTGCATCAATGAATGAAAACTATCAGCAGCGCGTTTAATCCACATCATCCGGCTTTCTACCCCTTCCAATACAGTATCATCCGCAGCCAGAGTGCCATTAGCTACTTACGCGGTCAATGCCAGCATAGCCGGCTGCTCCTGCACCGGCTCAGTCGATTCAGGTTGGGGCGCTTCGGCACTACGTTCCAGACGGAACACGGACACTGCCTGCGCCAGCCCCTTGGCCTGTTCGCGCAAGGATTGCGACGCGGCGGCGGCCTCTTCCACCAGCGCGGCATTCTGCTGAGTAGTCTGATCCATCATGCCGATGGCCTGGTTGACCTGGGCGATGCCGTCGCTCTGCTCGCCGCTGGCCACGCTGATATCGCGCACGATGCCGCTGACGCGCCGCACGCTAGTGACCACTTCTTCCATCGTGCTGCCGGCCTGCAGCACCAGGCGACTACCGCTCTGGACCTTGTTGACCGAGTCATCGATTAGCTCCTTGATCTCGCGCGCCGCCGAGGCCGAGCGCTGGGCCAGCGAGCGCACTTCGGACGCGACCACGGCAAACCCGCGCCCCTGCTCCCCAGCGCGAGCAGCTTCGACGGCGGCATTGAGCGCCAGGATATTGGTCTGGAAAGCAATGCCATCGATCACACTGATGATGTCCACGATCTTCAGTGAAGACGCATTGATCGCCTCCATGGTCAAGATCACCTCGTCAACCACCTTGCCCGCCTGCCCCGCCACGCCTGATGCTGACTGCGCCAGTTCGTCGGCCTGACGGGCGTTGTCGGCGTTCTGCTTGACGGTGGTAGTGAGCTGGCCCATGGCGGAGACGGTCTCCTCCAGCGAACCGGCCTGGGCTTCGGTGCGCGAGGAAAGATCCAGATTGCCGCTGGCAATCTCGCGGGTGGCTGTTTCAATGGTGGCGGCGCTGTCGTTGACCTTGCCCAGGATCTGCACCAGGCTGCCCGTCATCCGCTGCAGCGACAGCATCAACTGCGTGACTTCGTCACGTCCGCGCAAGACGATCTGCGAACTGAGGTCGCCACGCCCGATGGTGTCGGCCAGCTCCGTGGCGGCGTGCAGCGAATGACGGATATTGCGCACCAGCAGCAGGCTCAGCGCGCTGACCATCACGATCACCAGCGTAGCGGCGGCAATGGTCAGATAGATGGACAGCTGCAGATGCTCGTCAGCAGCTTCGGCGCCCTGCCTGCCGAGCTGCTCGTTGTAGTTCTTGTGTTCATTGAGCACGGCCATGAGGCGCTGGCCGGTAGGCGCCATCTTCTCTTCCATGGCAACGCGCAGCGCATCTTCCTTGCCGGCACTGCCGAGGTCGACCATGGCCATGCGGTGCTTCTCGTACTCGGCAAAAAAACGACGATCCGCTTCCAGCATGCGCCGGTCGGTGTCGTCGGAAATACAGCATCGCTCGAACTGGTCGAAGAAGTCCTGCGCCTTCTGATGCAGGGCGGCCATATTGGCCACGGTCTTCTCGCGTGCGGTCGGTTCGATCACGTAACGCGCGATGTTGAGCCGGATGCCATAGATGGCGTCGGTGGCGCCATTGAGCGCCAGCACGCTGGGAATGGTATCGGTCGCGGAATAGCCGGCTGAGCTGGCGATCCTGTGGCTCTGGTAGAGACCCACCACGGCCTGCATGATCACGCCGAGTACGACGGCAACGATCAGAAGATAAAGTTTTCTTGCTATGGTCATGTCCCCGACTCCCCCGGTATCTCCGCTGCGCCGGATGGCGCAGTCCACCATGCCAATGCTGGCGAGTCGAAACATAGCGCAAAAATACATCTTCAAAGATTACATTTGCTGACCTTTCCTGACCATTGCTGACCTCTGCCGAGCAATACCGCCGTGCTTATGCGGTCAATGCCAGCATGGCCGGCTGTTCCTGCACCGGCGCAACCACTGCAGGCTTGGCCGCCGCAGCACTGCGTTCCAGACGGAACACCGACACCGCCTGCGCCAGGCCCTTGGCCTGTTCACGCAGGGATTGCGAGGCGGCGGCGGCCTCTTCCACCAGCGCGGCATTCTGCTGGGTAGTCTGGTCCATCATGCCGATGGCCTGATTGACCTGGGCGATGCCGTCGCTCTGCTCACCACTGGCCACACTGATGTCGCGCACGATGTCGCTGACGCGCTGCACGCTCGTCACCACCTGTTCCATGGTGTTGCCGGCCTGCATCACCAGGCGGCTGCCGCTCTGGACCTTCTCCACGGAGTCGTCGATGAGTTCCTTGATCTCGCGCGCCGCCGAGGCCGAACGCTGGGCCAGCGAGCGCACTTCGGAGGCGACCACGGCGAAGCCGCGTCCCTGCTCTCCAGCGCGGGCGGCTTCGACGGCGGCATTGAGCGCCAGGATGTTGGTCTGGAAAGCGATCCCGTCGATGACGCTGATGATGTCCACGATCTTCAGCGACGAGCTGTTGATGGCATCCATAGTGTGCACCACCTCCTGCACCACCTTGCCGCCTTCGGAGGCCACCGACGAAGCGGAGCTGGCCAGGGTATCGGCCTGGTGGGCGTTGTCGGCGTTCTGCTTCACGGTGGCGGTGAGCTGTTCCATGGCTGAAGCAGTCTCTTCGATGGAGCCGGCCTGCGCTTCAGTGCGGGCCGACAGATCGAGGTTGCCGGAGGCGATCTCGGAGGAGGCGGACTCGATGGCTGCCACACTCTGGCGCACATTGCCGACGATATTGACCAGGCTGGCCGTCATCTCGCCGATGGCGTGCAGCAGCTGGCCGACCTCGTCCTTGCCGGTCATCTTGACCTTGGAACTGAGGTCGCCGTGTGCGATGGCGTTGGCCACGCGGATGGCGTCATCGAGCGAGACCGAGATCCCGCGCGAGATCAACAGGCTGGTCGCGCCCACTATCGCCGCCACCAGCAGGCTCACGAGAATGGCCTGGTAGGTCGAGGACTGCAAGATGCCCTCAGCGGTTTCCACGCCCTGGCGACCCAGTTGCTCCTTGTACTTGCGATGCTCGGCGAGCGCGGCGATGAGCTTGTCGCCGGGCGGCACCACCAGTTGCTCGATGGCGCGCAAGGCCTCTTCATTGCGGGACTCGGCGCCGATGCGCAGCACTACGGCGCGCTGCTTTTCGTAGTCGGCGAAGGCCTGGCGATCGGCCTCAAGCAGCTTGCGGTCGGTGTCGTCGGAAATGTCTTCGCGGGCATAGCGATCGAAGGCGGCCAGCACGCGGTCATGCTGTTCGGCCATGGCTTTTTCCAGGCGGGTGCGCGAGACCGGATCGGTGGCGGCGGCGTATTTCCAGATGCCCACGCGGATACCGAAAGCGGCTTCGCCTGCATCCCCCAGCGCGAGCAGGCTGGGGACGGTGTTGACGGATGAATAGCTGGCGGCCTTGGCCACTTCCCTGCTTTGATAGATGCCCAGCAATGACAGGCTGGCCAGACCGAGGATGACCGCGAGGGTCAGGAGATGGAGTTTCTTAGCGATGGTCATGTTCGACGTCCGATGCGCACATCCCAGATGATGTGCAGGTGTGTTCCATTAAGGTGCATCGAAATTATATGTCGCTCAAAAACTTAGAAACTCCGCATCTGGCCTTGGCTTGATGCGGATCATGTTCCACCTGCCGCGGCTTGCAGGACAGCAACATCGGCGGCGATGAGAAGCGCATGACCAACTTTAAGAATACGTAACTATCGCTCAAGCATCTTGCTCGGGACTCTTGTACGTCAGCATGGAGGAAAAGGATGGCCGTGGCCGAAGCGCCAGCGTTCAGGTCGCTCCGGCCAGGTGCAATGGTGCTCAGTCGGCGGAGCCGGTGCGGTAGATGTCAGGACGGGAAATGTGCCAGACGAAGTCGCCGCGATTGATCGCCTCGAAACCACAGCGCGCATACAGCCAGGGCGCGGTAGACGTGGTCAGCATCACGCGACGCAGTTTGAGCAGGGTCGGATGCTGGTTGCAGGATTCAATGAGCCAACGTCCCAGACCCTGGCCGCGCAAGTCTTCGAGGACGAACACATCGCACAGGTAGCCGAAGGTGGCGTGGTCGGTCACCACGCGGGCGAAACCGATCTGCCGGGCGCCGCGATAGAGGCCAAAGCAGAGGCTGTTGGCAATGGCCGTGCGCACGGTGTTGATGTCGATGCCGGGAGACCAGCTCGAATGGGTGAGAACGTCATGGATGAGGGGGATATCCAGCCGGTCGGGATCGGTGTCGATGAGAAAATCATCGCGCCGCCAGATCAGATGATGGCTCATGGTTTTTCCTTGTTGTGTTGATTGGCTGTGCGCCTTGGAAACAAGGCTATAAATAATTTACTGATACGGATACTGATAATCCAGTAATCCAGTTCCTTCGCGCGCCCTCCTCGCATCGACACTTCGGGCAGCGGCGCAACCCGTGAGCAGTCGACGCCATGGATGAGCGCAATCGCGTGGCCATTCATGATGCCACAGCCCGCGAGGGGCTGCGCTGATCTTGCACGACGGGAATGCTGATGGCAAGCAAGTGGCGCCGCTGAAACATCGCTTGCAATTCCGTTACACCTGCCTGAGACGTCCTGGCCGACCATAGCCCTCATCGTCCATGGTCGGCGTCGCTGTTCTTGTCTATGCTCAAGCTCATCCTTGCGCCGACCGCATCAAGAAGGAGAACGACGTGAACAAGTCAACCCTGGCCTGGGCCGCCTGCCTGGTCTTTTCGCTGGTCTCGGGCATGCCGGCGCAGGCGCAGAGCGCCTATCCCCCTGCCCCGGCCGTCTATACCCAGCAGCAGCTGGACCAGATGCTGGCGCCGGTGGCGCTGTATCCCGATTCGCTGCTGGCCCAGGTGCTGATGGCCTCGACCTATCCGCTGGAAGTGGTGCAGGCGCAGCGCTTCATCGAAGCGCGACCGGGCTTGCAGGGCGACGGGCTGGCGCGGGCGGTGGCGCCCATGCCGTGGGACCCTAGCGTGAAGGCGCTGGTGCAGTTTCCCTCGGTGCTGGCGATGATGAATGATCGCCTGGACTGGATGCAACAGCTGGGCCAGGCTTTCCTGGGCCAGCAACCGGCGGTGATGGATACGGTGCAGAACCTGCGCGAACGCGCTCGCATCGCCGGTACGCTCGAATCCAGTCCGCAGCAACGGGTGGTGGTGCAGGATGATTTCATCGAGATCGTGCCGGTCAATCCGCAGGTGGTCTATGTGCCCTACTACAATCCGGTCGTGGTCTACGGCGACTGGTGGTGGCCCTCGGCGCCGCCGGTGGTGTGGGCGCCGCCACCGCGTTATCGCCCGCCCAGCTACAACCCGGGGTTCTCGGCCAGCATCAGCTTCAGCACTGGTATCGGCGTGATGAGCGCGGTCTTTGGCGAGGCTCGCCCGGATTGGCGTGAGCGCCAGGTGATGGTGACCCAGACGCGCATCACCAACGTCAACAACATCAATAACAATGTGGTCAACAACCGCATCGTCAACAACAACGTCACCATCAACCGTAACGTGACCGTCAACCAGCGCCCGGTGGTATGGCATCACGAAGGGCGTTATGGCGCTGGGCGCGCTGTCCCGCCGCCGCCCGCATTGGCGGCACAGGCGGCGCCCCGTCCCTCGCCCCAGGGGCAGCCGCAGGCTGCGGCAGGCATGCCTTCCTGGCGTGACCATGGTCCGCAACCCGGCCCCGCGCGACCTTTGCCGGTGGCCGACAACCCGCAGCAGCGCATCGCCCAGCAAGACCAGATGCGCCAGCGCCAGGCCGTCGAGCAGCAGCGCCAGCGTGAACAACAGGCCAATGACCAGCAACGCCAGCGCGAACAGATTGTGCGCGAGCAGCAACGCCAGCACGAGCAGCAGGCCCAGGACCAGCGTCAGCAGCAACAGGCGCAGGAGCGCCAGTGGCAACAACGGCAACAACAGATGCAGATGCAGATGCAGCAGCAACACCAGCAGCAGATGCAACAACAGCAATTGCAGCAACAGCAACGTGAACAGCAGATGCGCCAGCAGCATCAGCAACAGGAACAGCAGCGCGAACAGCAACGCCAGCAGCAGATGATGAACCAGCAGCGCGAGCAGCAGCAGCGCCAGATGGAGCAGGCCCGCCAGCAGCAGGAGCAGATGCGCCGCGAACAGCAGGCGCGCCAGCAGCCACCGCGCGAGCCGCACCCGCGCCGGGAGGAGCGGCGCGATGACCGACGCGACGAGCGCTCCTGAACGCTGCTGAACGTGCAGGAGCACGGCCGCACAGGCATTGCCTGAAGGCAAACATGGGGAGGAGCAGGCCGCTTCAGTTATAATCTCGGGTTTTCCAGAGCTTTTGGAACATGCCTGCAGCGCCCGCCCCTGGGCGCGCAGGCAAGGCCTTGCGGGGCTGGATCGTCCAGCCCTTCGCCCAGCCCTTTGGCGGCCGCGTTCCCCCGACCTCCGACCCGATCGATCCGCCATGCAAGAACCCAGCAACGAACTCCCTGATGTCGCCAGCAGCGCTGCCGACGATGCCTCCGACGCCGCCAGCGGCAACCGCAAGGTCTCGACCGACCTGATCGCGCGTGAAGTCAAGCGCCGCCGCACCTTTGGCATCATCTCCCACCCTGACGCGGGTAAGACCACGCTGACCGAAAAGCTGCTGCTGTTCTCGGGCGCGATCCAGCTGGCCGGCACGGTGAAGGCGCGCAAGAGCGGCCGTCATGCGACCTCGGACTGGATGGAAATCGAAAAGCAACGCGGCATTTCGGTGGCCAGCTCGGTGATGCAGTTCGAATACCGCGACCACGTGGTCAACCTGCTCGACACCCCCGGCCACCAGGACTTCTCCGAAGACACCTATCGCGTCTTGACCGCCGTGGACTCGGCGCTGATGGTGATCGACGCCGCCAAGGGCGTGGAAGAGCAGACCATCAAGCTGTTGAACGTCTGCCGCATGCGCAACACGCCCATCATCACCTTCATGAACAAGCTGGACCGCGAAACCCGCGATTCGCTGGAGCTGCTCGATGAGCTGGAGTCGGTGCTGAAGATCCAGTGCGCGCCGGTGACCTGGCCGATCGGCATGGGCAAGAATTTCCGTGGCGTGTATCACTTGCTGCGCGACGAGATCATGCTGTTCAAGGCGGGGGAAGAACGCGCCAATGGCAACGTGGAAATCATCAAGGGCATCGACAATCCCAAGCTGGCCGAGATGTTCCCGCTGGAAATCGAACAGCTGAAGATGGAAGTGGAGCTGGTGCATGGCGCCTCGCATCCCTTCAACCTGGACGACTTCCTGGCTGGCGTCCAGACGCCGGTCTTCTTTGGCTCGGCCATCAACAACTTCGGCGTGCGCGAGATCCTGGATGCGCTGCTGGACTGGGCGCCAGGCCCGGGTGGACGCGATGCCACGGTGCGCGAGGTCAAGCCGACCGAAGAGCCCTTCTCCGGTTTCGTCTTCAAGATCCAGGCCAACATGGACCCGGCCCACCGCGACCGCATCGCCTTCCTGCGCGTGTGCTCGGGCCGCTTCGAGCGCGGCATGAAATTGAAGCACCTGCGCCTGAACCGCGATATCAAGGTGTCCTCGGTGGTGACCTTCATGGCTTCCAGCCGCGAACAGGTGGAAGAAGCCTATGCCGGCGACATCATCGGCCTGCCCAACCACGGCAACATGCAGATCGGCGACAGCTTCTCCGAAGGCGAGATGCTGCAATTCACCGGCATCCCCTACTTCGCACCGGACTTCTTCCGCGTGGCGCGCATCCGCAATCCGCTCAAGATCAAGCAATTGCACAAGGGCCTGCAGCAGCTGGGCGAAGAAGGCGCGGTACAGGTCTTCAAGCCCGTCACCGGCAGCGACCTGATCCTGGGCGCGGTGGGCGTGCTGCAGTTCGAAGTGGTGGCCAGCCGCCTGTTGAATGAATATGGCGTGGACGCGGTCTTCGAAGGCACCAGCATCAGCAGCGCGCGCTGGATCAGCTGCGACGACAAGAAGAAGCTGGCTGACTTCGAGAAGTCTTCGGCCGGCGCCAACCTGGCCATCGATGCCGCTGGCAACATGGCCTACCTGGCCAGCTCGGGGGTGAACCTGCGCCTGACCCAGGAGCGCTGGCCCGAAATCACCTTCCATGCCACCCGCGAACACGCGGCCAAGCTGGACTAAGGTGTTGCGCTTGGGCTGCGTACGCTCCTGCCGTTCGGGCTGAGTAGACGCGCAGCGTCGTATCGAAGACGCGACTACGGCGGGACATCCACTGAGGAAGCGCCCCTTCGCCAGGCTCAGGACAGGCTTCGATACGACCCATTCGGGCCTACTCAGTCCGAACGGTCAATTGAAGATTTTGCTCCACTGCAGCCCCCTCACCGTTCGGACTGAGTAGACGCGCAGCGTCGTATCGAAGACGCGACTACGGCGGGACATCCACTGAGGAAGCGCCCCTTCGCCAGGCTCAGGACAGGCTTCGATACGGCCCGTTCGGGCCTGCTCAGTCCGAACGGGTGTGCTTGGTAATCGACGGATCAAAAAACAATCGCCCGACAGGTTTGCGCCTGTCGGGCGATTTTTTCAGCTGCGCAGAGGCAGCGCGAAATTACTTGGCGTTCTTGTATGCTTCCACGCCCGCCAGGATTTCGGCGCGGGCGGCGTCCGGGCCTTCCCAGCCTTCGACCTTGACCCACTTGCCCTTTTCCAGGTCCTTGTAGTGCTCGAAGAAGTGCTTGATCTGGTTCAGGCGCAGTTCGTTCAGGTCTTCCGGCTTTTGCCAGTGGGTGTAGATCGGCAGGATCTTGTCGACCGGCACGGCCAGCAGCTTGGCGTCGATACCGGATTCATCGGCCATCTTGAGCACGCCGATAGGACGGCAACGCACCACCACGCCCGGGATCAGCGGGAACGGGGTGATCACCAGCACGTCGACCGGGTCGCCATCTTGCGACAGGGTCTGGGGGATGTAGCCGTAGTTGCACGGATAGTGCATGGCGGTGCCCATGAAACGGTCGACGAAGATGGCGCCGGTGTCCTTGTCCACTTCATACTTGATCGGATCGGCGTTCATCGGGATCTCGATGATCACGTTGAAGTCATTGGGCAGGTCGCGGCCAGCGGGGACGTTGTTCAGGCTCATGGGATTCTCACTTGGGAAAGAAACGGAAAGCGGTTTTTCGGATCGGCAACTCAACAGTGGGCAGGATCGCGGAAAGCCGCAATTATAGCGGCAATCTGGCGGCAATCGGCGCTTGCCGGGCATCTTGGCGGGTGCAACTTACGCCAACATGACAGTGCCTCCATGCGGCGCCAGGCCGGCAAAAAAAAGCGGAAGGGCTTGCGCCGCTTCCGCCTTGGTCTTTTCAGCTGCCCACAAGTTCAACGGATGGCTGTGGCCAGCGCGCATTGCTTGTAGTGGGCGGCGGCCTGGTCGGGCTGGTCCAGCGCTTCATGCAGCTGGGCCAGGGCCAGGTGCGATTCGCGCACGGTGCGCGGCTCGATGGCGTCCGACAGGGCTTGCTCCAGGTGGCGCTGGGCCTTGCCCCACAGCTTCTGGCGCAGGCAGAACATGCCCAGGGTCAGCGCCAGCTCGGCATCGGTGGGGTTCTTGGACAGCCAGGATTCGCAATGCTCGATCTGCGAGAGCAGCGCCGGCGAGCCGGCTTCGGCGGTCGATTCGCGGTAGGCGCGCAGCAAGCGGATATCCCAGTCAGCGGCCAGCCCGCGTTCCAGCAGGCTGCGCGCCTCGTCGTGCAGGCCGCGGCTGGAGAAGGCCTGGGCGGCGCGCACGGCGATGTAGGGCTTGAGCTTGTCGGCGCTGGGCACGGCGTTCCACAGCAGGCGGATCGACTCGGCGTCATGGGAGCGGTCCGACAGCAAGGCGTCGTAGGACATCTCGCGCAAGCGGTTCGACAGGGCCGGATGGAGGGCGTTGCGCTTGTCCAGGGTCTGCACCAGGCGCAGCACTTCGGGCCAGTTCTTGGCTTGCTGGTTGGCCTTCAGGGCCCATTGCAATGCCTGGATGTGGCGGGTGCCGTTGGCGTTCAACTCTTCCACCGTCTCCAGGGCCTGCTTGAAGTGGTGCTCGTCCACCTGCAGTTCCAGGGCGGTCATCAGGCGCGCGGCCTTGAGCGTGGGATCGACTTCGGTGCTGGCCAGCCAGATGTCACGGCGCTCGCCCTGGCGCATGCGATGCGCGGCGCGCGCGCCGATCAGGGCGGCGATGCCGGCATTGTCGGGCAGGTCCGAAGCCCGCGTGGCGGACTTCTCGGCCTGGCCGAAACGACCTTCGAAGTAGGCCTTCAGAGCGTCGCGCAAGGCCTTGTTGCTTTCGTTCTCGCGCTTGGCGCGGCGATAGGCGATCACGCGGCCCGGCAGCTTCTGGGTCAGGCGGATGGCGCGGATGACCACGTAGATCACCAGGAACACCGCCAGCACGGCGAAGATGAAGAAGTTCAGCGACAGGTCGATGCGGTACGGCGGGTAGAACAGCACCACATTGCCGGGATTGAAACGCGCCAGCACGGCCAGGCCGATAGCGGACGCGAAGAGGGTCAGAAGCCAGAGCAGTATTTTCATATCAGGTTCCCGTCAGCGGCTCAGTGGCGGGCCTTGTAGTTGCGCACGGCGTTGAGGCTCTCGGCCAGGGTCGGCAGCTGGATGGCCAGGTTGCTGCCCTGCACCTGCTTCAACAGCGCCTGGGTGGTCTGCACCTGCTTGGCGCGGGTATCGAAATACTTGGCGATGGTGTCCTGGGCCGAGGCGAGGTCGTTGCGGAAGGCGAACTCATTGCGCGAAAGCAGCGCCAGACGCGCATTCAACAGGCGCAGCTTGAGGTTTTCGCGGACGAAGTAGGCCTGCCCCGGCGAGAGCAGGATGGCTTCGGGCGTCTGCACTTCACGGATGCGCACCAGCTGGCGCAATTCGGCCCACATTTCGGTGCTCATGCTCTGCCAGGTCTCGCGCGCGCCGGCCAGCCATTGCGACCAGGCCGAGGCCGGGGCCTCCTCCGGGACGGCGGCGGCCGCCTTGCTCTTGGCGGGGGCGGCGCTGGCCTTGCCGGCTACCGCCGGGCTCACGCGCTGCGGCTTGGGTTCGCTGGCCGATTCCACTGGCTTTTCATCGACCAGCAGGGGCATGTTGTCGATCTGGCCGATGGCGCTGTCCAGGCGTACGGCGATGCCGGGGATGTCGACCGTGGGCAGTGCCTTGAGGCGGTCGATATCGCGCGCCAGGGCGCGGCGGATGGCGATGAATTGCGGCTTGTCCGAGCGCGACAGGCTCTTGTCGGCGTTTTGCAGGGCGATCAGCGCGCCCTGTACGTTGCCGGCCAGTTCCAGCTGCTGGTCAGCCGTGGAGAGCACTTCCTCGATCTCGGAGAGGGCCCAGTCGTCGCGGTTCTTGTTCAGGTCCTGGTACATCTGTTCCAGCGCCAGCTGCTGGCTCTGGGATTCGGCCTGCTTGCTGTCGAGCACGCTGACCCGCGATTGCAGTTCCTTGGTGCTTTCCTGCACGGCCTTCAACACGCCCTTCAATTCATTGTTGCTGTTGTCGCCGCTCTGCAGGCGCTGCGCCACTTCGCTGCGCAGGTCGCGCAGTTCGGCGTGGGAAACCCACCACTGTGCGCCCAGGCCGGCGATGACCAGCAGCAGCAGGACGGTCTGGGCGCGCTGGCGACGGCGCAGCGCAGCCGTGCCGTCCGGCGCGGTGAAGGTGTAGGAGGCCTGCGAGGCGGCCGCGCCAGCAGTCTGGCTGGCTTGCGGCTGGGGCTCCGGCAATTGGGGGGTGGATTGCTGTTCGGTCATGGGCAGGATTGTAACGCGGCAAATTAAACGGCCTATACGGCAGCGGGGGCAGCAAGTGCGGCAAGCAGGCGCTCATCGCCCGAACCGGTCAGGACCACCCGCTCGAAACCCTGCTCCCGAGCGGTCTCGGCGATCCTGTGATGCGAGACGAAAATGCGCTGCCGTTGCAGTTTTACCACACGTTCCTCGCCCCCGGCTAGTCTTGTCAAGTCGACCAAATTGCGCAAGGCCTCGGAACTGGTGATGACCCAGTCGGCCCCGCCATCGAGCAAATCCAGCAAGAGCGGGCCATTCTGGGCGTCCAGCCGGGGGGCGGTACGCCGATAGGCGGTGAGGTACTCGACTGTGACGCCCTGTTGTTGCAATGCTTCACTGAGGAAGTCGCGACCGCTCTGCCCGCGCACGATGAGGGCGCGCTGCCCGCGCAGCTGCGCCAGCGGCAGCGACTTGAGCAATTCTTCCGAATCCATCTTGTCGGCCCGCTGCGGTCCATAGAGGGTGGCGCAAGCGGCGTCCACGCCATGGGCGCGCAAGGCCAGCCGACTGCCCTCGCCGACGATGCCGATGGCGACCTTGGCCGGCCAGGGACGCCCGGCGGGCAACTGTGCAAAGGCTGCATCGATGGCGTTGGGACTGACGAAGACCACCAGCGCGAACTCTTCCAGCCGCGCCAGCATGGCCTGCAGCGTCGCCACATCCTCGACGGCGCTGATCTCCAGCAGCGGAAACACCACCGCCGGACGACCCAGCGCCTGGACGCTGGCGGCAAAGGCATGCGCCTGTTGCCGGGGCCGGGTCACGACCACCGGCAGCGCGGCGCCGGACTCAGGCAGAGGCGGCATCGGCCTGGGCCTTGCAAGCGGCCAGGATGTCATCGGCGCCACGCGCCTTGAGCAGCTCGGCGACCTGCGCACCCAGCGCCTCGGGGGCGGCCGCCGGTCCTTCGGCTTCGGCGGCGGCGGCATGCAGGCCGTCAGGGGTGGCGATCATGGCGCGCAGGTGCAGGCGCTGGCCATCCAAGGTGGCGTAGGCGGCCAGCGGGATCTGGCAGCTCGCGCCAAAGATGCGCGAGACCGAGCGTTCGGCCGCCGAGACCACGGCAGCGGGTTCGTCGTGCAGCGGGGCCAGCAGGCGCTTGATGTCCTCGCGGCCCTCGGGGATCTCGATGGCCAGCGTTCCCTGGCCGGGGGAAGGCAGGCTTTGCGCGGGGTCGAGGAAGGAGCGGATGCGCGCCTTGAGACCCAGACGGTTCAGGCCAGCCACGGCCAGGATGATGGCAGCGTAGTCGCCACGGTCCAGCTTGGCCAGGCGGGTGTCGAGATTGCCGCGCAGGGGCTTGACCACCAGTTGCGGATAGCGTGCAGCGATCATGGCCTGGCGGCGCAGGCTGCTGGTGCCGACCACGGCGCCGTCGGGCAGCTCGTCCAGCGCGGCGTAGTCGTTGGAGACGAAGGCGTCGCGCGGGTCTTCGCGCTCCAGGATGGCGGCCAGCTCGAAGCCTTCGGGCAGGTCCATGGGCATGTCCTTGAGGCAGTGCACGGCCAGGTCGGCGCGGCCTTCGGCCATGGCCACTTCCAGTTCCTTCACGAACAGCCCCTTGCCGCCGACCTTGGACAAGGCGCGGTCAAGAATCTGGTCGCCCCGGGTGGTGGTGCCGAGGATACTGATGCTGCACTGCGGATATAATGCCGCCAGACGGTCCCGCACGTACTCGGCCTGCCACATGGCGAGGCGGCTTTCACGCGAGACGATGACGATGTTGGAAGGAGGAAATTCTTTCAAGACGGGCTTTCCGATTCAGTCGTGGCACCCGCGGCAGAGGAGACAAGGAAAGCAGGAGACCGGCGAATCCAGACTGTAAGCTGATTAAAAAACGCAATTAAAAACAAAGTTCAGAGGCGACACGCAACCCATAAAAACGAGGCAAATTCTAGCACGCACACCCACGGCAATCCGATCCACAAGCACGACTTTCTCTCTCGAAAACCGCAGCAACCGTTGATCATGGCGACTACAAATCCAACTAAACGCAGTGCCCGTTCGGCTCCATCCACCTCCCGTTCCGCCGGCGCCAACCCCGCCGCAACCAGCATTACCCCCAGCAAACCCGCCCGCGGCGCCGACAAGGATGCGCCGCTCAAGGAAGACATCCGCCTGCTCGGCCGCCTGCTCGGCGAGGTGCTGCGCGAACAGGAAGGCGATGAGGTCTTCGAGGTCGTGGAAACGATCCGCCAGACTGCCGTGCGCTTTCGCCGCGAATCCGACGCCAAGGCCGGCGCCGAGCTGGACAAGCTGTTGAAGAAGCTGACCCGCGACCAGACCAATTCGGTGGTGCGCGCCTTCTCCTACTTCTCGCACCTGGCCAACATCGCCGAAGACCAGCACCACAACCGCCGCCGCCGCGCCCACCTGCTGGCCGGTTCCGAGGCCCAGCCGGGCAGCGTGGCCTATGCGCTCTCGCGTCTGGACGACGCTGGCGTCTCGGGTGCACAGGTGCGCAATTTCCTCAAGGAAGCGCTGGTGTCGCCGGTGCTCACGGCCCACCCGACCGAGGTGCAGCGCAAGTCCATCCTGGACGCCGAGCGTGAGATCGCCCGCCTGGTGGCCGAACGCGACCTGCCGCTGACGCCCCGCGAGCTGCGCCACAACACCGAACTCTTGCGCGCGCGCATCGCTACGCTGTGGCAGACCCGCATGCTGCGCTATACCAAGCTGACCGTGGCCGACGAGATCGAGAACGCCCTCTCCTACTACCGCACCACCTTCCTGCGCGAACTGCCGGCGCTGTATGAGGACATCGAAGCCGAGATCGACAGCCAGTTCCCGGCACGCGGCAAGAGCCGTCCCACCGAACTGCCGCCCTACGTGCAGATGGGCAGCTGGATCGGCGGCGACCGCGACGGCAACCCCAATGTCAATGCCGGCACCATGCAGCATGCCTTGCAGCGCCAGTCCACGGTGGTGTTCGACTACTACCTGGAAGAAGTGCATACGCTGGGCGCAGAGCTGTCCATCTCGACCCTGATGGTCGATGCCAGCCCCGAATTGCTGGCCCTGGCGGCGACCTCTCCGGATCATTCCGAGCACCGTGCCGACGAGCCCTACCGGCGCGCCCTCATCGGCATCTATGCGCGCCTGGCGGCTACTGCCCGCGCGCTGGGCGCGATCAACATCCTGCGCCAGGAAGTGGGCGCCGCTGCGCCCTACGAGACGCCCGAGCAATGCGTGGCCGAGCTGGACGTGCTGGTCAGTTCGCTGCAGGCGCATCACGGCGCTGCGCTGGTCAAACCACGCCTGGCGGGCTTGAAGCGCGCCGTCGAGATCTTCGGCTTCCACCTGGCCACGCTGGACATGCGCCAGAGTTCGGACATCCACGAGCGCGTGCTGGCCGATCTGTTTGCCAAGGCCCAGGTCGAGGCCGACTATGCCGCCCTGAACGAGGAGCGCAAGATCGCCCTGCTGCTGGGCGAGCTGTCGCGCCCGCGCCTGCTGCATTCGCCCTACCTGGAATATTCCGAGCAGACTGATTCCGAGCTCTCCATCCTGCGCGCGGCCCGCGAGATCCGCCGCCGCTATGGCGAGCGCGCCATCCGCAACTACATCATCTCGCACACCGAAACCCTGTCGGACCTGCTGGAAGTGCTGCTGCTGCAAAAGGAAACCGGCCTGCTGCACATCGAGGGCAACCAGTTGCGCGAACTTGAGCTGATGGTCATTCCGCTGTTCGAGACCATCCCCGACCTGCGCTGCGCCGCCGAGATCATGCGCGGCTGGCTGAGCCTGCCGCAGGTCAAGGGCCTCATCGCCAAGCACGGCAAGCTGCAGGAAGTCATGCTGGGTTATTCGGACTCCAACAAGGATGGCGGCTTCCTGACCTCCAACTGGGAGCTGTACAAGGCCGAGAACCAGCTGGTGGAACTGTTCAACGAAGCCGGCGTGAAGCTGCGCCTCTTCCACGGTCGCGGCGGCACCGTCGGCCGGGGCGGCGGCCCCAGCTACCAGGCCATCCTGGCGCAGCCGCCGGGTACCGTCAACGGCCAGATCCGCCTGACCGAACAGGGCGAGATCATCGCCTCCAAGTTCGCCAATCCGGAGATCGGCCGCCGCAACCTGGAACTGCTGGTGGCCGCCACGCTGGAGGCCAGCCTCATGCCCACCAATGCCGACGACAAGGAAGCCCGCAAGCTGGCCGAGTTCGAACGGGTCATGGAAGAGTTGTCCGAACGCGCCTATCGCGCCTATCGCAACCTGGTCTATGAGACCCCGGGCTTCACCGACTACTTCTTTGCCGCCACCCCGATTGCCGAAATCGCGCAACTGAACATCGGTTCGCGCCCCGCTTCGCGCAAGGCCACCCAGCGCATCGAAGACCTGCGCGCCATTCCGTGGGGCTTCTCCTGGGGCCAGTGCCGCCTGCTCTTCCCCGGCTGGTATGGCTTTGGCAGCGCCGTCTCGGGCTGGCTGGAAGACGCCGGCAATGCCAAGGAAGCAGCGCGCCGCCTGGCCACGCTGCGCGCCATGTGCAAGGAATGGCCATTCTTCGCGGCGCTGCTGTCGAACATGGACATGGTGCTCTCCAAGACCGACCTGGCCGTGGCCTCGCGCTACGCTGGGCTGGTGGCCGACCGCAAGCTGCGCAACGCCATCTTCGGGCGCATCACCGACGAGCACGAACGCACCAGCGCCATGCTCTCCACCATCACCGGCAGCAAGGAGCGGCTGGCAGCCAATCCGCTGCTGGCGCGCTCGATCAAGAACCGCTTCGCCTATCTCGACCCGCTGAACCACCTGCAGGTCGAGCTGATCAAGCGTCACCGCGCCACGGTGGCCGCCAAGCGCACGCCGGAAGAACGCGTGCAGCGCGGCATCCACCTGACCATCAATGGCGTAGCCGCCGGCTTGCGCAACACCGGCTAGCCCCCTGCCGCACGGCAAAGCTGCCAGGAAGGGCCGCCCGGGATGACCGGGCGGCCCTTTTTCCTTGGACGTGGGAATCAGGACAGCGCGCGTCAAAAGATGAAACGCCCCGTCTCAAGATCGCCGTTTGCATGCCGATAACCTATGGCTAGAATGGCATTTGACTGCCCGACAACTGTGTTGCAAACGGCGCACAGTCAGGCCCATTCCTGTGCCAAATCAACATTTTGCACTGCAGAAAAAACTATTGCCGAGCTCGCTTGTCTCAACGGTTTTGTAGAATAGAATCTGAATAGATCTTGTGCATGTAGCCGTTGCACCCGGTGAATGGAATTGCCTCGCATTTCCTTTCCCGGCGCGTGGGGACAACAGATGCGACGGCACGGCTTATATACGGGGAAACGACATATCATGCGTATCTGGGGAACACCTCTGGCCACATTTTGCGCTGCGGCATTCATGCTCGCGGCCAGCGCGCTGACACACGCCGCGCCCAACTCCGCACCGCCTGCGCCGCTGGAAGCGCGCCGCGTCGCACTGACCAGCGTGGATGGCAACGGCGGCAAGGCCACATCGCTCTATGGCGTGTGGATCAAGGCGCGCAAATCCCTCAACAGCAAAGGCCCCTATCCCACCGTGATCGCCCTGCATGGCTGCGGCGGTCTCTACAGCATCGTCAAGGATGGCCGCGGGGAATTCACCCCGCGTCACCTGGCCATGGCGCGGGTGCTCACCGATGCCGGCTACAACGTGCTGTTCCCGGACAGCTTCACCCCGCGCGGCCGCCGCTCGACCTGCCAGGATACCGTGGCCCAGCGCGAGATCAGCGCCATGAACCGTCGCTTCGATGTGCAGGCTGCCATGCGCTGGGTCACCACCCAGCCCGACGTGGACGTCAAGCGCATCGCCCTGCTGGGCTGGTCGCATGGCGCCTCCACGGTGCTGGCTTCGCTGAACCTGGCCGAGACCGACGTGGCGGTGCGCAAGATCCAGCCACGCGCCGCCGTGGCCTTCTATCCGGATTGCCGTCCCTACGCCAAGCCCAGCGAGCCCTTCAAGCCGGCCGCGCCGCTGCTGATCCTCATGGGCGAGAACGATGACTGGACCCCGCCGCAGGCATGCGAGGCGATCGAGCAAAAGATGCAGGGCAGCGATACCGAACTGGCCCTGCGCCTCTACCCCGACACCTACCACGACTTCGATGCGCCGGGGCTGCCGGTCCACGTGCGCATGGATGTGGCCGGCGTGGGCAAGCGCGGCGAAGGCGTCACCAGCGGCGCCAATCCGGACGCGCGCACCCAGGCCTATCGCTCCATGCTCAACTTCCTGGATGCCAAGCTCAATTACTGAGACTGAGTAGCGACGGCGCCCGTAGGCGCTTGCCACCATGAAAAATTCCGCCCGGGTTCAACCGGGCGGAATTTTTTTGGGACATGGGCGCGAACGGCTCAGGCGATCAGCTCCTGCATGCCCTCGCCCAGTTCCTCCAGCGGCGGCATTTCCTGGGTGAAGGTCTCCAGGCGCACTCCCAACCGCTCGGCGACCTCGGCGGGGAAGGTGGCGGCCAGTTCCTCATCCGAATACTGGTTCTCGTGCGCCCGGGCGCGCCAGGCGGCCAGGTGGACGATGGCTGCGAAGGGGTCGAACTCTCCCTGCAGCGGCTGCGGGAAGGCCTCGATGACCTTCGCGAACTCGTCCGGGAAGCGCCAGCGCCGCGCCAGCTCAGCGCCCACGTCGGCAAAGTCGTAGCCAAAGGACTTGCGCTCCACGTCCAGGCGGCGCGCATCCAGGGGGCCCGCCACCTTGTCCACCTGCAGCGCCTGTTCGGGCATGCCGGCGTGCATCACCAGCTGGCCGATGGCATGCATCAGCCCCACCGTGAAGGCAAAATCGGAATTGAGCTTGCCCCGCTTGGCCAGCCACTTGGCGACCAGGGCCGTATCCAGGCTATAGCGCCAGAACAGCTTCAGATCCACACCGGGCAGCTTCTTGAAGCTGCCTGCCATGCCGGTGCTCACCACCAGCGTGCGCACGGTCATGAAACCCAGCATCAGCACGGCATCATCGACCGTGCCGATGGTGCGCGAGACATGGTAATAGGATGAATTGGCCAGGCGCAGGATCTTGGCGCTCAGGACCTGGTCGGCGGCCAGCTTTTTGGCGATCTCTTCGATCGAGACCGATTCATTGTTGAAGCTCTCGATGACTTCCTGCACCACCTTCGGAATGCTAGGCAATGCAGTTTGCTGCTGAAACAGTGCTTCCAGATTCATGCTTCTCTCCTTTAAGACGACCCCCACACATCGACTTCATGAGCACTTACTGGACCACCCCCGTGGCATCTGCGACCGGATGACGCCACCCCTCAGTGTTGACATCGGCATCGTTTCCGGTTGCTCCATGGCGGTAGCCCCGGCTTTTCCGGCGACCGCGAGGTCGCCCGAATCAGTCATCGCGCTTCGAGTATAGCGGCAGGTTTTGTCAGCAGTACAAGTTATTTTGCGCCGCAGGAAGACTTGCGTAAAAACAACAAGCAAAAATGATGCCACATGGAAACAAGCGCTTCCCCGTAGCGGTTTTCGCGGCCGCAGCCATCGGCTGGGAAGTGAGGAAAAAAACGTGCAGCAAGCCGCAGCGGGAACGCGAAAAATCCGCGCGCCGCAGCATTTCCGGCTGCATGGCCGTGGCTTGGCGCAGTTGTGCTTGCTATAATCGCCCATTCTCCGGAATTCCCTATATGACAGACCAATTTGCTAAAAAGGGCGAAGCCTGGTCGGCTCGCTTTTCTGAACCCGTCTCCGATCTCGTCAAGCGCTATACCGCATCGGTGTTCTTCGACAACCGCATGGCCCAGGTCGACATCCAGGGCTCGCTGGCGCACGCCGAGATGCTGGCGCACCAGGGCATCATCAGCGCCGCCGACTACGCCGAGATCCAGCGTGGCATGGCCCAGATCAAGGGTGAAATCGAAGCCGGCCAGTTCGAATGGCTGCTGGATCTGGAAGACGTCCACCTCAACATCGAGAAGCGCCTGACCGAGCTGGTCGGCGACGCCGGCAAGCGCCTGCACACCGGCCGTTCGCGCAACGACCAGGTGGCCACCGACATCCGCCTCTACATGCGCGGCGCGGTGGACGACATCATCGGTCTGCTGCGCGAGTTGCGCCTGGCCCTGCTGGACTTGGCCGAACAGCATGCCGACACCATCCTGCCGGGCTTCACCCACATGCAGGTGGCGCAACCGATCACCTTCGGCCACCATGTGCTGGCCTATGTCGAGATGTTCGGCCGCGATGCCGAGCGCATGATCGACGCCCGCAAGCGCATCAACCGCCTGCCGCTGGGCGCGGCCGCCCTGGCCGGCACCACCTTCCCGATCGACCGCCTGCGCGTGGCCAAGACCCTGGGCTTCGACGACGTCTGCCGCAATTCGCTGGACGCCGTCTCGGACCGCGACTTCGCCATCGAATTCTGCGCCGGCGCCGCATTGGTGATGACGCACATCTCGCGCATGTCCGAAGAACTGGTGATCTGGATGAGCCCGCGCGTGGGCTTCATCGACATTGCCGACCGCTTCTGCACCGGCTCGTCCATCATGCCGCAGAAGAAGAACCCGGACGTACCCGAACTGGCGCGTGGCAAGACCGGCCGCGTCAACGGCCACCTGATCGCCCTGCTGACCCTGATGAAGGGCCAGCCCCTGGCCTACAACAAGGACAACCAGGAAGACAAGGAACCGCTGTTCGACACCGTCGACACGCTCACCGATACCCTGCGCATCTTCGCCGACATGGCCCGCGGCATCAGCGTCAAGCCGGAAGCCATGCGCGCAGCCGCCCTGCAAGGCTACGCCACCGCCACCGACCTGGCCGACTACCTGGTCAAGAAGGGCCTGCCCTTCCGCGACGCCCACGAAGCCGTGGCCCACGCCGTGCGTACCTGCGTGGACAAGGGTTGCGACCTGGCCGACCTGTCGCTGGCGGACCTGCGCGCCTTCTCCGACCTGATCGGTGAAGACGTGTTCGCCGTCTTGACGCTGGAAGGCTCGGTGGCTGCACGCGACCACATCGGCGGCACCGCACCCAAGCAGGTGCGTGCGGCCATTGCGCAATTGCGCAAGGAACTGAACTAACCGCTGAAACGAACGCGTGGCGCCATCGTTCACCCGTTCGGACTGAGTAGCGGCGCAGCCGCGTATCGAAGGCGCGCAGTCGCTGCGCCCTCGATACAGCCCTTCGGGCCTACTCAGTCCGAACGGGAACAGATGGTTTGCGCGACAGCATCAAAGAAGAGCACCACCCTTCGTCCGCAGGCCGGACGTTGTTCGCATGCCGCCGTGGCGCGCCCTACCCGGGTGCGTTGCAGCGGGTTGTAATTGCTGGCGCAGCCTGCCTTTTCGGGTATGCTGTGGCGGCTGTATCGAAAGAGACCGCAAAACGGTCTTCAGAGGATGGAGCACAAGTCCCGGCCATCCCGGGCGTCTTTTGCATCATCCTCGATGAAGGAATCGCCACATGACGTCGCGCCGCGCTGTTGCGCACGGCGCACCGTGATGCGGACGATTTCTACAATATCTAACTGAGGAGAGAACTCGATGCAATTCAATACCATGCTCAAGACCATTCCGGCCCTGCTGATCGGCGCCACCCTGTCGCAGGCGGCGCTGGCCGCCGACATCAAGCTGGGCGTGGCCGAAGCCCTGACCGGCCCGGCCGCCAAGTATGGCGTGGCCATCAAGAACGGCTTCACGCTGGCGTCCGAAGAAATCAACGCCAAGGGCGGCGTCAACGGCGACAAGCTGGCCCTGGTGATCGAAGACGAACAAGGCAAGAAGGAAGAAGCCATCAACGTCTTCAAGAAGCTGATCTTCCAGGACAAGGTGCTGGCCGTCTTCGGTCCCACCCTGTCGAACTCGGCCTTCGCTGCCGACCCGATCGCCAACGCCGCCAAGGTGGTGGTGTTCGGCACCAGCAACACCGCTGACGGCATCACCGCCATGGGGCCCTTCACCTTCCGCAATTCCGTGATGGAAGCCGACGTGCTGCCCGTCACCGTCAAGGCCGCCGTGAAGCACTTCGGCATCAAGAAGGTCGCCGTGATCTACGGTAATGACGATGCCTTCACCAAGTCCGGCTACGACGTCTTCAAGGCCACCCTGGAACACCAGAAGATCCCCGTCACCACCACCGAGGCCTATGCCAAGGGCGACGTCGACTTCAAGGCCCAGCTGACCAAGATCAAGGCCGGCAACCCGGACGCCATCGTCTGCTCCTGCCTGGCTGAAGAAGCCGCCAACATCATCCTGCAGACCCGCGCGCTGGGCATGAAGCAGCCCTTCATCGGCGGCAATGGCCTGAACTCACCCAAGCTGTTCGAGATCGCCAAGGATGCCGGCGACAACACCCTGATGGGCAGCCCCTGGTCGGCCGAGAACCAGACCCCGGCCAACAAGGCTTTCATCACGGCCTACAAGGCCAAGTTCGGTGCCGATCCTGACCAGTTCGCCGCCCAGGCCTATGACGCCATGTACATCGTGGCCGATGCGCTCAAGAACGTGAAGCTCTCCGGCAATCTGGCCAAGGACCGTGACGCCCTGCGCGCTGCGCTGCCGGCGGTCAAGATCGATGGCGCCACCGGCAAGTTCGCCTTCCGCGCCGCACCGGCGGTGGCAGGCAAGCAGGTCGGCTTCGATGCCGACCAGGAAGCCATCGTCAACATCGCCAAGGGCGGCAAGTTCGTCCTGCTGAAGTAAGCAGCCCAAGGCCGTAAGACGGTCGCAGCCGGGCAACCGGCGGCGACCGCCTGCAAGCGATCGCGCAGCGCGCGGCGCTGGCCATCTCATCACCTATTGCAGGTTCCCATGTTAGAACAACAGCTCATCAATGCCCTCTCGCTGGGCAGCGTGTACGCGCTCTTTGCGCTCGGTTTCACGCTGGTCTTTGGCGTGCTGGGCGTGATCAATCTTTCGCACGGCGCCATCTTCATGCTGGGCAGCTACGCCGCCCTGCTGCTGGTGGAGCAGATGGCCCTGCCCCTGTGGGTAGCGCTGCTGCTGGCCATGGTGGCCACGGGCCTGTTGGGCCTCATCATCGACGTGCTGGTCTTGAAGCCCTTGCGCAAGCGCAATGCGCCGCACCTGATCCCGATGATCGCCACCATCGGTGTGGCCATCATGATCACCAACATCTCGCAGGGCCTCTTCGGCGCCGAGAACAAGCGCTTCCCCCAGGGCACCATCCCTGAAGAGAGCGTGAGCCTGGGCAACCTGCACATCACCGCCGTGCAGGTGGCGATCATCGTGATCGCCTTCGTGCTGATGGTGGTGCTGCTGGGCGTGATGCGCAAGACCCAGCTGGGCCGCGCACTGCGCGCCATTGCCGAGTCGCCCAAGGCGGCGTACCTGCTGGGCATCAACGTCGAAGGCCTGTTCCTGCTGACCTCCTTTGCCGCAGCGGCCCTGGGTGGCGCGGCCGGCGTGCTGGTGGGCGTGTCCTTCAATGCGATCTCGCCCTTCATGGGGCAGCCGATGCTGCACAAGGGCATTGCGGTCATCATCCTGGGCGGCATGGGCGATATCCGTGGCGCCATGATCGGCGGCCTGTTCCTCGGCTTTGCCGAGGTGTTGACGGTGGCCTATATCTCCAGCGACTTCCGCGATGCGGTGGCGTTCGGCCTCCTGTTCCTGATCCTGCTGGTAAAACCCTCCGGCATGTTTGGCAAAGTGCTGGAAAGGAAGGCATAAGATGGGCTTCATGGAATGGTGGGATGGCTTCTGGGCCACCTACAACACGGTCATTTTCAGCATCGGCGTCAACGCCATGCTGGCGCTGTCGATCTACGTCACCCTGTCCTGCGGCCTGCTGTCGCTGGCCAATGCGGCCTTCATGGGCATCGGCGCGTACACCGCGTCGCTGTTGACGATGCAGTTCGAGATGCCCTTCCCCATCGCCCTGGCCGCAGGCGGCGTGCTGCCTGCGCTGGTGGCGCTGGTGATTGGCATCCCCACGCTGCGCCTGTCCGGTGTCTACCTGGCCATGGCGACCTTGGGCTTTGGCGAAGTGGTGCGCGTGATCGTCCTGAATCTGGACATCACCGGCGGCCCTATGGGCTTAAACGGCGTTCCGCCGATCACCGAGTGGTGGCACATCGTGCTGCTCCTGGGCGTGACCATCTATGTGCTGGCGCGCCTGCGCCGTTCCAAGATCGGCCGTGCCTTCGAGGCCATCAAGGAAGATGAAATCGCCGCGCGCCTGATGGGCGTGAACGTGGCCGGCTACAAGCTCCTGGCCTTCGTCATCGGCGCGGCCATCGCGGGCGTGGCCGGGGGCCTGAACGCGCACTTCACCTTCACCATCGGCCCCAACAACTATGGCTTCGAGAATGCGGTCGACATCCTGACCATGGCCGTCTTTGGTGGCACCAGCAACCTGATCGGCCCGATGATCGGCTCGACCATCCTCTCGCTGCTGCCGGAAGTGCTGCGTCATTTCAAGGACTTCCGCCTGGCCATCAATGGCCTGATCCTGATCCTGGTGGTGCTGTACCTGCCCAAGGGCATCTGGGACCCGCGCCGCATCCGCGCCTTCCTGGGCCGCAACGCTGAGAAGAAGGTGAAGTAATGCTTTTACAACTGAACGACATCAGCAAGAACTTCGGCGGCCTGCAGGTGCTGCAGGGTGTGAATTTCAACGTCAGACAAGGCGAGATCTTCGGCCTGATCGGCCCCAACGGCGCCGGCAAGACCACGGTCTTCAACCTCATCACGGGCCTCTTGCGCGCTTCATCGGGCAGCATCCGCTTCAATGACGACGACATCGGCGCGGTCGCTCCGCACAAGATCACCGAGCGCGGCATTGCCCGCACCTTCCAGAACATCCGCGTGTTCAAGGAAATGACGCTGCTGGAAAACGTCGTGGTCGGCATGCACGATCACCTGAACTATGGCGTGGCCAGCATGCTGTTGAACCTCGGCGGCTTCCGCAATGCCGAGAAAGAAGCCCGCGAACGCGCGCTGGAGCTGCTCTCCTGGGTGCGCCTGGACCACAAGGCGCACATGCTGGCCGACAGCCTCTCCTATGGCGAGCAGCGCAAGCTGGAATTCGCCCGGGCTCTGGCGACCAAGCCCAAGCTGCTGTTGCTGGATGAACCGGTGGCCGGCATGAACCCGGCCGAGAAGACCGAGTTGATGAGCGAGATCGTCAACATCAAGCAGCGCGGTTTCACCATCTTCATGATCGAGCATGACATGCGCTTCGTCATGGGTCTGTGCGAGCGCATCGCCGTGCTCAACTTCGGCAAGATCATCGCCGAGGGCACACCGGACCAGATCAAGAACAACCAGGAAGTGATCGAGGCCTATCTCGGCAAGGAAGAAGCATGAGCGCCAGCGGTAACAAGCAACCCATCCTGCAGGTCGAGGACCTGGCCGTGGCCTATGGCCACATCGAAGCGGTCAAGGGCATCAGCCTGTCGCTGAACGAAGGCGAGATCACCGCGCTGGTCGGCGCCAATGGCGCGGGCAAGAGCACGTCTCTGTTGGCCATCTCCGGCCTGGTGAAGGCGCAGCGCGGGCGCGTGCTGCTCCACGGGCAAGACCTGCTGCAGATGTCGCCGCACCGCATCGTCGAATCCGGCGTGGTGCAAGTGGCCGAAGGCCGCGCCACGCTGACCACGCTGACCGTGGAAGAAAACCTGGCCTTGGGCGCTTACACGCGCAAGGACAAGGACGGCGTGGCGCGCGATCTGGAGTGGGTGTATTCCCTCTTCCCGGTATTGAAGAACCGTGCGGCCGGACTGGCGGGCAATCTCTCGGGTGGCGAGCAGCAGATGCTGGCCATTGGGCGCGCGCTGATGGCCAAGCCCAAGGTCCTGTTGCTGGACGAACCGTCGATGGGGCTGGCGCCGTTGATCATCCAGGAAATCTTCCGCATCGTGCAGGAGATCAACAAGACCGGCATGACCGTGCTGCTGGTGGAACAGAATGTGCGCCAGGCGCTGCGCATTGCGCAACGCGGCTATGTACTGGAGACCGGCAAGATCGTGCTGGAGGATAGCGGCGCCAATCTGCTGGGCAATCCCAAGGTGGTGGAAGCCTACCTGGGTGGTTGATGGGATGGATGTGGATGTGGATGTGGCCTGGGAAAAATAATAAAGAATTTTTCAATTAGGTGTTGACCACCAGGCTGATAGGCCTTAATATGCAGCCTCTTTCAAGCACAGCAAGTTATCGCTGATGCCAGAAGGCCCACGTGGCGGAATTGGTAGACGCGCATGGTTCAGGTCCATGTGCCGCGAGGTGTGGGGGTTCGAGTCCCTCCGTGGGCACCAACATAGAAAAGGTCGATTGACGCAAGTCAGTCGGCCTTTTGTGTTTTGGGGTCCACGGATAAAGCGCCTACGCTTTGCTTTTCGCCCACTCATGCCCCCTCCCCGTTCGGACTGAGTAGCTGCGCCCTGCGCAGCGTATCGAAGGCGCGCCGTCCAACACATTCCGCCTTGCGGGCTTCTATCCCGATCACAAGCATCCGCGCGCCTTCGATACGATCCTTCGGATCTACTCAGGTCGAACGGTTGTCAGTAGCTTCAGCGATCCATGGAACCATCCCGCTGCATGGGATGATTTGATGACACCTAGATTATTTAGTTTTTAGGATCATCCATCCCTCTGCACAGGGCATTTTTTGCTTAGTTTTTTGGAGCATAAAAAACTTCAAAAAAAAGATGACAACACAAAATTTTGCCCTTAGAATGCAGCCTCTTTCAAGCAATGCAGTTTGATCGCATGTGCAGAAGGCCCACGTGGCGGAATTGGTAGACGCGCATGGTTCAGGTCCATGTGCCGCGAGGTGTGGGGGTTCGAGTCCCTCCGTGGGCACCAAAATAGAAAAGGTCGATTGACGCGAGTCAGTCGGCCTTTTGTATTTTGGGGACCACGAGCAAGGCGCCTGCGCGCCTTGCGGGAGGGACGAGAAAGTCCGGCCTTGCAAGGCCGGACGGGGTCGAGGGACGTGACCGAGTCCCTCCGTGGGCACCAAAATAGAAAAGGTCGATTGACGCGAGTCAGTCGGCCTTTTGTATTTTTTACCCTCAAAAAAACGTCAGCCGACTTTGCGGTAGGCTTAGGCTTCCTCGTCGTTATCCATCACCAGGGAGACTATGAAAACCACCATCACCTTGCTCACCGCCCTCCTCGGCGCGGCTGCCATGGAACAGGCCCACGCCGCCGGCGCGACACTCAAGCCAGCCGGCTATATCGAGCAGCTCGAGATCACCCAGACCGCGGACGCCTTTGGCGGGGCCACGCCGGCCGGCGCAGCCGGTCCCTACCAGCTGGTCTCGGGCATCGTGCATGGAAAGCTCGACGCCCATCATCCCGACAACGCGATGATTACCGATCTCGACAAGGCGCCAAGGGATGCCCATGGTTATGTCTCCTATACGACGGACTTCGTGATCCTGCGCCCCAAGTCAGCCGCCCAGGCGCGCCGCGTACTCTTCTATGACGTGGCCAATCGCGGTCGCAAGTTGGCCGAGGAATTCTTCATCGGCGGCAAATCTTTGCGCAATGGCCCCGCCCCCGGCGACAACTACCCTTCCCTGCTGCGAGCCGGCTATACCATCGTCTGGAGCGGCTGGCAGGGCGACCTGAAGCAATCAGGGGCAGCCATCGACGGCGCGCTGGGCACACGGTTCCCGGTGGTCGCCAACAAGGACGGCTCGGCCATCACCGGCTTGAGCCGCGAAGAATACATCCCCGATTTCCATCAGGGGCACAAGGAATTCAAGCTCGCCTACCCTCCAGCCTCCCTACGCGACAAGTCGCAGGTCAGCTTCACCGTGCGCCAGACCTGGCGCAACGGACAGGGCCAGCAAGACTACCAGGCGCCCTCCGCCCCCGTGACTGAGTGGCATTACGAGCCCAAGGCGGATGGCAGCGTGAGTGTGGTCTTCACGCCGCCCTCGGCAGTGCCCGGCCCGGCTGGCACAAGCGTGCCGGCCGACCAGGGCAGCATCTACAGTTTCGTCTATCCGGCCAGCCATCCCCGGGTGATGGCCATCGGTTTTGCGGCCGTGCGTGATCTGGTGAGCTTCCTGCGCGATGCGTCGGCCGATGCCAAGGGTGCGGCCAATCCCCTCAACGACATGAAAGACGCCGCCTGCGTCAGCCAGCAGGCTTGCACGGCGCACGACAAGCGTAATTTCGACTTGACCATTGGTGAAGGGATCTCACAGTCGGGCCGCTTCATGCGCGACTTCCTCTACATGGGATTCAACAAGAACGCGCAGGGAAACAAGGTCTTCGACGGGATGATCGCCATCATCCCGGGTGGACGCCGCACCTGGATCAATGAGCGTTTTTCGCAACCGGGCCGCTGGTCCAAGGGTCACGAAGAACACTGGATGCCGGGCGACCAGTTCCCCTTCGCCTACAACGTCATGCAAGATCCGGTCAGTGGCGTGACCGATGGCTTGCTCAAGCAATGCAGCGCCAGCATGACCTGCCCGAAGATCATGCAGATCGATGGCAGCTTTGAATGGTGGGGTGGTCGTGGCGCACTGGTGGTCACCGATGGTGCGGGCAAGGACCTGACCTTGCCGGACAACGTGCGCTACTACCTGATCTCCGGCACCCAGCATGCAGGCGGGCCTGGCATCAAGAACGGCGTAGTGAAGCAGAACGGCCAGGACAGCATGTGCCAATTCCCGCCTAGCCCGGTGACCCAGGCGCCAGTGCTGCGGGCCATGATTCCGGCGATGGAAAACTGGCTGGCGAAGGGACAGTTGCCACCGCCCTCGCGCTATCCGACCGTGAGTGACGGCACGGCGGTCACGCCTGACCAGGCCTCGGTCGGATTCCCTGCGCTGGACAATGTGCTGGCGCCACTGGCCAATGCCGCAGGAACAGTAAGGCCCACAGAACTGCATCTGTCCTATAGCGGCATCCACAATCCGCTCGCCGTCACCGACTATCGCGCTGCGATACCGGTAGCCGATCCCACGCGGCCGTATCGCATCCTGGTGCCGAAGGTCGATGCCGATGGTAATGAACTGGGCGGCATTGCCCAGCCTGAAGTGGCGGTCCCTCTAGCAACCTATACGGGATGGAACCTGCGCGCTGCCGGTCATGCGCAAGGGGAAACCTGCTCTTCTCTGGGCAGTGCGATTCCCTTCGCCGTGAGCGGCGCGACCAGGAGCAGCAGCGATCCCCGGCCTGCACTCGACCAGCGCTACCAGGGCCGCGCCGACTATGCTGCGCAGGTCAAGGCAGCCGGCGACAGACTGGTACAGGAAGGCTATCTGCTGCCACTGGATGCCGAACACATCTTTGCCGCGCACGCCAGGCAGGTATCACCGCAACTGATCCCGCAACCCTGAGCAGTTGCAAGCGTCCATGGGCGCAGGCTGGCCCATGGACCGCCTGTTCAGCGCCGCCGCTTCTCTTCCGGTCGGGCCACCGCCCCACGCACCTCAAACCGCACCCTATCCAGTTCCTGGCCGCCCTTGTCCTGCAACACCAGCACATGCTTGCCCGGCCAAGGCATCCAGTCAAAGCCCAGTTCTTCCTCACCCGAGGCCGATGCGTTGGTGCTGACCTTCTGCGCCTTCACCCTGCCCGCCTGCATGACTTCCTGCGGCATCAGCTTGCCATCCAGCACCCAACGGCTACCCGCTGGCACCCCCTGCGCGCGAAAACGGATGCGCTGCCGTGCCGGTGGGATATCCGGATCCAGCGCGGCCAGCATGCCTGCGGTCGGATAGGTAATGGCGGGACGGATGTCGCGCGCGTGGGCAAGCCGGATCTCGGCCTGCGCGGTACCGGGCAAGAAATATTCGGTGCGGGCGGCTTCCACCTCCTGCTCATATCGGATCATCTGCGCCTGCACGCCAGCGGGCTTGGCTGGAGGGCCGTTGCCGGCCTCACGTCCACCGTTGCGTCCGCGTTCATGCAGGTACTGCATCACCTCCTGCCACACCGGCGCGGCGCCCGTCACGCCCGAGACATCCCACATCGGCGCCCCCGATGCATTGCCGACCCATACCCCTACGGTATAACGCGTGGAGTAGCCAACACACCAGTTGTCACGCATATCCTTGGAGGTGCCGGTCTTGACCGCGGTCCAGATGCGCGTGGACAGTGCATTCTCCAGGCCGAAGGTCCGCGCACGCGCACTGCGGTCGGAGAGAATGTCGCCGACGATGTAGGCCGCGTCGGCGTCCATCACCTGCGTGGCGCGCGCTGGCGTGCGCGCTTCGTCGAGCCGCGTGCGCAAAGGTGTGTAGCGACCCTGGTTGGCCAGCACGCGATAGGCATTGGCCAGATTGGCCAGCGTCACGTCGGCACTGCCCAGCGCCAGGCTGTAGCCGTAGTAATCGCCACTCTCGCGCAGGTTGAAACCCAGTGCCTGAAGGCGACGGAAGAAACGCTCGGGCGTCACCATCACCAGCGTGCGCACGGCCGGGATGTTCAGCGATGAACCCAGCGAAGTGCGCAGGCTCACCAGCCCCTTGTATTGTTTGTCGTAATTCTGCGGAATGTAGAGCCCGGCGGAGGTGGCCAGATTGACGGGGGAATCGTCCAGCAAGGAGGCGGCCGTCAGCCATTTCTTTTCGATGGCCAGTTCGTAGAGGAAGGGCTTCAAGGTCGAACCTGCCTGCCGCTGCGCCACCACGCCATCCACATTGGCCGCTGCCGAGAGCGGGCCGCTGGAACCGACCCAGGCCAGCACGTCGCCCGTGGCGTTGTCGATGACGATGATGGCGCCATCCTCGATATTGCGATCGGCCAGCCCTGCCAGCTGATGGCGCAAGGCCTGCGTGGCAAAGCGCTGCAAGCGGGCATCGAGGGTGGAGCGCAATTGCTGCCCCGGTGCACTCAAGAGCTTGCGCGCCAGGTGCGGAGCCAGTTGCGGTGCGTCGCTGGTCCCGGGCAGATCGCGCTTGGCCGAGACCCGCGCCAAGGCCAGTTCGGTGCGGCCATCCATGCCATTGCACTGCTCGCCCGGGCCCTCTTCCTTCAAGATGGCGCAGGCGCGGTCGGCCACGCGGCGGGGCGTCGCATTGGGCGCACGAATCAGCGCCACTGCGATGGCGGCTTCACCCTGGTCGAGTCCACTCGGATGCTTGCCGAACATGATGCGCGACAGTGCATGCACGCCGACCAGCTCCCCCCGGAAGGCCACCAGGTTGAGATAGGCTTCCAGGATCTGGTCCTTGCGCCAGTTGCGCTCCAGCGATTGCGCAATCCACGCCTGCGACACCTTTTGCGTGAGCGAACGCGCCCCGGACTTGCGGCGCAGATCGTCATAGATCAAACCCGCCAGTTGCATCGTGATGGTGGAGGCGCCGCGTGTCTTCGAATTCCACAAATTACCCCAGGCCGAGGCTGCCACGGCGCTCCAGTCGATGCCGCTGTGCTGGTAGAAACGCCGGTCTTCCGAGGCGATCAGCGCATGGCGCAAGGCGGGCGAGACGTCTTCCAGCCTGACCCAGGCCAGCTTGCGCTCGTCCATGTTGATGCGCATGCGCTGCAGCAGCTCGCCGTTGCGGTCCAGCAGGCTGGCCTCGGACGGCAGGAAGTCGCGCTGCACTTCCTTGAACGAGGGCACGGCATGGGCCGCCACGGGCATGAGCAGCGCCAGCACCAGCGCACACAGTGCGCCGGTGCTGGACTTGCGTGCAGTCATGGCGCTCACTGCGCTGCCTTCACGACCAGCTTGCCATTGGGGACTTCCCCGAACATCTCGGGCGCATACATGGCTTCCACCCGCGTGGGCGGCATGTTGAATTCGCCGGCATTGTTCAGGCGCACGGTATAGCTGATGCTGGTGCGGCCCTTGGGCATGGCTTCGTAGTAGGCGCGATAGGCTTCGAAGCTGCGCTCTTCATAGGCCAGCCAGCCCATGCCGCGCTCACGCGGGGCGTCCTGCTTGCCCTGGGCGATGGCGGAGTCGCGGCCCAGGCCGGAACCCAGCAGCGTGGCGCCGCCCGGCACCGGATCGCTCACCACGACCCAGGTCATCTCGGCTTGCGCGTCGATATCCAGCGTCACGCGCAACACGTCGCCACGGGTGTAGACGCCGGCCTGCTTCTGCTCGATGGCCTCGACCTTGCGGGTGATGCGATAGCCGGCCGCGAAGGGCTGCTTGAGCGGCACTGCCGCCAGGCTCTGCAGGGTAACCCAGGGCTTGCCGTTACCCTCTTGCGCCAGACGCACGCTGCCACCCTGGGCATTGCCTTCCGGCCACGGCAGTTGCAGCTTGCCGCCATTGGGCGCGCCGCTCCAGGCCAGGCTTTGTGTCGCAGCGCTGGCGCCGTTCTGCTCCAGCGTAGCGCGGGTGGCGCCGGTGACCGGTTCCGATTCGAACTTGCGGGCGAATTTCTCCAGCGCCAGGCTGCCCCAGACGTTGGCGGTGGTGGTGCTCCAGTGACCGCGCTGCTGGCGGCCGATGGCGCCGGCGATCAGGCGCGGCATGTCTTCGCGCCAGGCCGGGTTGTTCAGCTCCAGCAGGATCAGGCGGTTGGCGTTGGCGTCGCCACTGCTCATGAGCCACCACCAGTAATCGCCTTCTTCATTGGAGAAGCCCATGCGCGTGCCCTGGAAATTCAAGCGGGCGCGCAGGATCTGGTCGGCTTCGTCCAGCTTCTTCTGGCGGTCGGGGATGGCCGGGACGCGCTGCAGGATGCCGATCCAGTCCAGCAGTCCCGAGGTCGGCCAGACATTGGGATTGATCTGGAGCGAACCCAGCATCGCCGGTTGCACGCGGTTGTAGCGCGACAGTGCTTCGAGGGCGGCCAGCTTGCGCACATCCAGGTCCTTCTGCGGTGACCAGAAATCACGCATCACCTTGCCTTCCACGAAGGCGGCCAGACCATCCAGCATCTTGTCGCGGCTGGCCTGCGGGATGGCATAGCCGGCTTCGTTGGTGGCGGCCAGCAGATAGGCCGTCAGCGTGTCGCTGCCACGGCGTGCGCCGCTGTCGCTGGGCGGGAAGTAATAGGCCAGGCCGTCGCCATCGAGATAGGTGGGCAGGTCGGCCACGATCTTCTGCCAGGCGGCTTCATCGCGCAGGCCGATGGCCTTGGAGGTCTTCTGTTCCAGGCAGGCGAAGGGATAGTTGACGAAGTAACGGGTCAGCGCATCGCTGCCACCAGCCAGGCTGGGCTTGAGCGAGATCGCCAGGCCGCCGCGTCCCGGCAGGCTGTCGGCGGGCCGGGCCACGTCGAGGGCGGCGTTCTTGTCCAGCTGGAACAGCGTGGCTTGCTGCACCGTGACCGGCACGGCAGGAACGACGCGCTGGGTGAACTTCATGGCGTCGCGCGCCTTCTGGCCGCCCTGCTCCTGGGCGCTGATTTCCCAGGCCAGCTGGTTGATGCCTTCCGGGGTCTGCACCGGCCACATCACTTCGGCGGACTGGCCGGCGGCAATCTTCACCTCGCGTTCAGGCAGCGTCAGCGTGCTCGCTGCCGTGCCGCCCTGGGCGCGCGCGGCGACCTTGATCGTCATGTCGTGCGTGGTGGTGTTGCGCACGGTCACGGCGCCGTTGAAGCTGTCGCCCTCGCGCACCAGCGGCGGCAAGCCGGAGATGACCTGCACGTCCTGCGTGGAGCGGATGCTGATACTGCCAGTGCCGAAATCACTGATGCCATTCTCGGCGATGGCGACGATGCGGAAGGATGTCAGCGCATCATTGAGCGGAACATCCAGTTGCGCCCTGCCCTCGGCATCCAGCGTGACATTGGGCTTCCATACCAGCAGGGTATCGAACAATTCGCGCGTGGGTGCGCGGCCCCCGCCGCCACCGGCGGGCGTGGCCTTCTTGCCATAGTGGCGCTTGCCGACCACCTGCATCTGCGCAGTGGAAGTTTCCACGCCATAGCTGCGCCGTTGCAGCATGGCGTGCAGCACGTCCCAACTGCCATTGGGCTGCAGCTCCAGCAGCGCTTCATCGACGGCGGCCAGGGCGAATTCGCCACCGGCGGCGGGCTTGCCGTTGGGCAGCTTCACCTGCACTTGCACCTTGGCGATGGCGCGGATGGGATAGGTCGGCTTGTCGGTACTGACCGCCACTTGCAGCCGATGGCCCGCATCGCCGACGTTGACTTCGGCGATGCCGAATTTCCAGGCTGGTTTGGAGAGATCGACGATGGGACCCGGTCCCTGGTATTCGCGGAACTCATGCCACCAGTTGATGGGCTCTTTCCAACCCCAGATGAAGAAGGAATACCACGGCACCTCACGCATGCGGCCGCGCACGGCCAGTACCGACACATAGACGTTGGGACCATACTCGGCCTTCATCGGCACGCTGATGGTCGGGTCCTGGCCTGACAGCTGCACGACGCGGGTGTCGATCACGCCCTCGCGCTCCACCGCTACCAGGGCGGTAGCAGAGCGGAACGGCATGCGCACCTGGAAGTTGGCGGTCTCGCCGGGCTGGTAATTCTTTTTCTCGGGCAGGATGTCGATACGATCCTGGTTCTCGCCATCGAACCAGACTTCGCCGCGCCCGGTCACCCACACCGAGGAGCGGGCGGCGGCGGCGTTGCCATTGCCATCCTTGGCGCTGGCGATCAATTCCACATTGCCTGCTTCGGAGAGTTCGGTATCGCAGGTGAACATGCCGTGCTGGTCGCTCTTGCCGGAGCAGAGCTTGCCCAGGTCTTGCTTGCTCTCATCGTTTTCATAGGCGTAGAAGCCGCCCACCATGCGCTTGCGGTGCGAATTGGTCTTGCGCGCGATGCCACGGATTTCCACCGGCACGCCCGCTTGCGGCTGGCCGGCGGTATTGAGGGTGACGGCTGTCAACGTAAGCTTCTTCTTCACCGACACCCAGTTGCCAGTGCGCAGGCCCACCACCACTGCCGAAGGCCACAGCGGCGTGACGTTGGAGATGGTCTGCACCTCGCCATTGGGATCGCTGTAGGTCATCTCGGTCAGCAGTTCCTGCGGGCGTTGCAGCGCGGGGAGCTTGCTGATCGTGGCGCGGCCTGCGCCATTCTTGTCGAGTGTGATGGCCAGCTTGTCGGCGACGATCTTCTGGTCATCGGCATTGCTGTCGTCATCGCTGCGCGGAGCATCGAAGGAGAAGCCATCGTAACCGGCGATGTTGAGCGAGCGCGAACGCAGCAGCGACGACACCTGCACCGCCTGGTTGGCGGCAGCACCGCCGTTGATGTAGTTCAGTTGCAGGTCCAGCGGCATTTCCTTGACGGCGACCTGCGCGCCCTTGGGTGGGGTGATGCGCCCTTGCATCAGCGGCAGGCGGAATTCTTCCACGCGGAAGCTACCGGTGACATAGGTGCCACGTCCGTAGCCGCCCTCGTAGTCGCCGTCGTCGGATTGCTCAGTGGGCTCGGCGCTGGCGTTCGCGTCCACCTTGCCCTGATCGAGCACGACCTCATAGCTGCCCAGCTTGGCCTGCTTGGGCAACACGAAGGTGGTCTCGGCGCTCTTGTTGCCACGCCAGGTCAGCGGGAACTGGTATTGCTGGCCGCTGCCGAGATGGCTGATGCGCACCCGCGTGGGCAGGTCTTCCTTGCGCATCAGGCCGAAGCCTTGCAGGGTCTCGGTGCGGATGACGTGCTTCATCGAGACGGTCTCGCCAGCGCGGAACAGGGTACGGTCGAAGACAGTGGTGGCGCGGACGGTGGCCGACTTGTCCATGTCGGTGGGCAGGTTGAAGCGCCAGGATTCGATGCCCTCGTTCCACGAGGTCAGCGCAAAGGCCATGTCCTGGCGGCCCTTCTCGTCGGTCTTGCGGGCGCTCACGAAGAGGCCGTTGATCTTGTCAGCATTGTCGGGACTGTAGCCACGGTTGGCGCAGGCATCTTCCAGGGCCGGCATCATGGCCACGCCGCTGGCGTTGGTCTTGCCCTGCCAGATCTGGGCGCCATCGCAATTGGAAACGCGGATCTCGGCATCGGCCACCGGCTTGGCGTCATCCAGCCGGGTCACCCAGACCGCGCCATTGGCACGGCCCAGCTTGACGTGGACAGACAGGTTGGTCACCAGCGCGCTGGTGCGCACATACATCGGCTGTGGCTTGCCCAGCAGCGAGGCGCCCAGCTTCTGCGATTCCAGTTCGACCACGTAGAAGCCGGGATCCTTCAGGGGAATACCGATCACTTCGAAGGGCCACTCGCCCTCCTTGGCGTCCTTCTGGGCGGGCAGGTCGAGTTTCTTTGCACCTGGTTCCTTGGCCAGCAGGCTGACACTGCGGGTATCGACCTTCTTGGGATCGCCCCATTTCTCATGGTACTTGTTCAGGCGTGTGAGCCAGGCGATGACTGCCTTGTCGCCATTGACCTTGAGGTCGGCGACCTGGCCGGGCATGGCGCGGCCATCCTTGCCGCGCACCTGCAAGCCGGCTTCCACGCGGCGCAGCGTGACCGGCAGCGTGGGATCGGCATTGAGCTCGATGATGCCAAAGGGCGCCGCCGGGAACTTGGCCAGCGGCGGGAAATCGGCCAGCGCCGACTTCAGCGGGAAGGCGCCGGCATTGGCCAGGGTGCGGCCATCCTCATCCTTGAAGCCAGACGGCAGGCTGATGGTGAAGTCGGATTTCTCCGGGAACGGCGGCTTGAAGCGCAGCTCGCGCACGGCTTCATCCTTGTCGCCTTCCAGGGTCGGCTTGATCTTGCCGGTGGTGGCGTTCATCACCACCTGCTCGGCCAGCTTGCGCGGCACGGGGGCAGAGAACGACAGGGTCACGGGCAGGATCGGCGAGCAGGCCGCATTGGCGTTCTCGCGCTGGCAGGACAGGCTGGCGGCAAATTCGCTGCGCACCTGGAAGTTGAAGACCTGCGGCTGCGACGTGACCACGGCGGGGGCATTGGCCGCCGCAATGCCGCGATCCCAGACCAGCTTCACGTGCGCTTCGTTGGGCAGGCGTTGCTGGCACTGCACGATGGTGACCGATGCGGGATCCACGCCCTTGGCGAATTGCTGCAGCAGGGCCTTGCGGTCGGCCTCGCCGACGGCCTTGGCGGGAATGCGTTCGTTGATGCCTTCGGCTTCGCAATACAGATGCTGACGCACGGAGGGCTCGGTGGCCGGTCCGTTCTGGAACAGGATGAAGGCCTGGTCTTCGGCGATCTGCGCGCCGCTATAGGGTTGCACCCGGCTCACGGCCGGACCGCCAGTGCTGAACTGGAAGCGGGTCTTGCCGCCCACGCTATTGCCGGCGACCGATTTCGCCTCTGCGCGCAGGGTGAAGCTGCAACGGGTGCCGGGCGGCAGGTCGCGCTCGAAGTCGTAGACCCAGTTCCGGTCATCGGCCCAGCGCGCGGTGCCGGCGACGGCGCAATCGGCGTCGAAGGGAGAGGCGGCCTTGGGGTCGCCGAACTTGACCATGGATTCCGAGAAGCGCGCCCGTACCTGGCGGATGCGCTGCACTTCGCCCTGCGGCGAGAAGGATTGCACGGTGGCGCTGGCGGCCTGGGCTGGCTTAACCGGCAGCAGGGACATGGTCGCGCCGAGGGCGAACGCCAGGGCTGCTGCGTGCATCGTGCGGCTGCCCCTGCTGATGCTGCTGATGCGGCCTATGGCGGATAGGAGGGTCGGGCGTTGGCGCGCACCGGTTTCCGTTGGTTTCATGTTCTTCTCCGGATCAATCTTGTTGTGATAACGGCCACAGGTCGTTTTCCCCCTTGCGGCGACGCTGGCGCTCAGACCTGGATAACGGCAAAACGTTTCCGATTTACAGCTTTTCCTGCAAAAAATCCAGGAAGCAGCTGATGCGGCGCGATAACTGGGTGCTGTAGTAGTAGACCGCCGATATCTTCTGGCGATAGCCGCTATCGGCCTGCGGCAGCAGACGCACCAGCCGGCCGGCGGCAATGTCGGCATCGCTCATGAAATTGGACAGGCAGGCAATGCCCTGCCCCTGCAAGGCCAGGTGGCGGATGGTTTCGCCGCTGGAGGCGCGGATGGCGGGCCGGGTCTGGTAGCGGTCACCGGCGCTGTGGCGCAAGGGCCAGTGATTGAGTTGATCCGGCTGGGAAAAGCCGATCAGCTGATGCTGTTCCAGCGCCTCCACCGACTCAGGCTCGCCATGGCGCGCCAGGTAGGCGGGACTGGCCACCACGTTCAGGCGCGCCGAGGAGAGTGCGCGGGCGTGCAGGCTGGAATCCTGCAGCTCGCCGATGCGGATGGCGATGTCGGCACGGTGCTCCACCAGATCGATGAAGCGGTCATTGGTGGTGAGCTCCAGTTCGATATCCGGATAGGCTGCGCGAAACTGGCCGACATGGGGAACCACGCAATGCAGCATGAAAGGCGCCGACGCATCCACCCGCAGCTTGCCCACGGGCTTGCGGGTGCGCAGGCGGATACTGTCCTGGGCCGACTCCATGGCCGCCAGGATGGCGCGCGCCTGCTCCAGGAAGGCGCGGCCTTCTTCGGTGAGTTCCATGCGGCGCGTGGTACGGGTCAGCAGGCTTGCGCCCAGCTTGTCTTCCAGCCGCGACAGTGCGCGGCTGACACCGGACGTGGTCTGGGCCAGCAATTCGGCGGCCGCCGACAAGGTGCCGGCCTCGACCACGGCCACGAAGGTACGCAATTCTTCCGATTGCAGGCTCATTGTTGACTCCAGATCAAAGATTCTTTGATTTTAAAGGCATTTTTCTCAACAAAGAGCAGGTGCACAATCCTTCACATTGCTGGCCGGGCCTCCCTCCGCCCTGATCACGCCGGCGCAACCGACCACCCTACAAGGATTTGCCATGCCAATTGCACTCTGGGCGCTGACCATCAGCGCATTCGCCATCGGGACGACCGAATTCGTCATCATGGGGCTCTTGCCCGAGGTCGCCGCCAATCTGGGGGTGAGCCTCTCCTCGGCCGGGCTGCTGGTCACAGGATACGCGCTGGGCGTGTTCGTGGGCGCCCCGCTGCTCACCGCCACCACCGGCCGCCTGCCGCGCAAGACCTTGCTGGTGGCCCTGATGGTGGTGTTCGTGGTGGGTAACCTGGCCTGCGCGATTGCGCCGGACTATACGACCTTGATGATAGGCCGCGTGGTGGCCTCGTTTGCGCATGGCGCATTCTTTGGCGTCGGTTCGGTGGTGGCCACGAGCCTCGTGCCGAAGGAGAAGCAGGCTTCGGCCATCGCCTTGATGTTTACCGGCTTGACGGTGGCCAATGTGCTGGGTGTGCCCTTTGGCACCTGGCTGGGCCAGAGCTATGGCTGGCGCGCCACCTTCTGGGCCGTGACCGTCATCGGTGTGATCGCACTGGCGGCTACCGCGGTGCTGGTGCCGCGCTCGCAGGGCGGCGAGGAAACCGACTTTGGCAAGGAAGTGCGCGTGCTGATGCGGCCGCAGGTGATGCTGGGGCTGTTGATGACGGTCCTGGGTTTTGGCGGCGTGTTTGCGGCCTTTACCTACATCGCCCCTATCCTGACCGACCTCAGCGGCTTCCCGGCCTCGGCGGTCTCGCCCATCCTGCTGCTGTTCGGCCTGGGACTGGTGATCGGCAACCTGGCCGGCGGCAAGCTGGCCGACAAGAAGCTCATGGCCACGCTGCTGGGCAGCCTGGTGCTGCTGGCGGCGGTGTTGGTGCTGTTTGGTCTCACCGTCGACAACAAGGTCGCCGCCATCATCGGCGTGGGCCTCATGGGCATGGCCGCCTTCGCCACCGTGCCGCCGCTGCAGATGCGGGTGCTGGAGAAAGCCACCGGCGCGCCGAACCTGGCCTCCTCGGCCAACATCGCCGCCTTCAACCTAGGCAATGCAGCCGGCGCCTGGCTGGGTGGCGTAACCATCGATCATGGTCCGGGCCTGCATGCAGTGCCTTATGTGGCGGCGTTGTTGCCGCTGGCCGGGATCGTGGTGGCGCTGGTGAGCTGGAAGATGGATGCAGGGCGCGCCACTGCGCAACACGGTTCATCCTCGGATACCGCCGCCTGCTGAAGCGACAATAATGACAGCGAAAAAAAAGAGCTTGCCGTGGCAAGCTCTTTTTACGTGGGCATTCACAAGCCGCAAGGCTGGCGATCAGGCCCCGCCCTTCTTGATCCAGGCCGCCAGCTGGTGCGGACCCAGACCGTCGTACTCTTCGAAGGGCTGGTGGATCCAGGGGTTGGTGGCCAGGTAGTCGATATGGAAATCGGGTTCCACCACCGAGCAGGCCTTCCACCACAACACCGCACTCTTGATCTCGGTGACCGCCGGATAGTGCTCCTTGAGGTGCAGCATCACCTTTTGCAGGGTGACGCCGGAATCGACCAGGTCGTCCACCAGCAGGATGCGGCCACCCAGGGTTCCCTTGGTGATGGTGATGTACTTGGCGATGTCCAGGGAGCTACGGATGGTGCCGGCGGCTTCGCGGTAGGAGCTGGTCGAGAGGATGGCCAGCGGGACATCGAAAATGCGGGACATCACGTCACCCGGGCGCAGGCCGCCACGCGCCAGGCACAGCACCTGGTCGAACTGGTAGCCGGATTCATAGACCTTCAGCGCCAGTCGTTCGATCAGGCGGTTGTAGTCATCCCAGGAGACCCAAAGGTCCTTGTCGTCAGAGATCTTCATATTATTGATTGCTTCGTGTTGCTTTGTTACATGTTACGGCGATAGCCTGCCGGTTTGCTTACTTGAACGGGTGACGCAGGACGATGGTCTCTTCGCGGTCCGGGCCGGTGGAGATCATGTCGATGGGCACGCCCACCAGTTCTTCGATGCGCTTGATGTAGGCGCGGGCGTTGGCCGGCAGTGCCTCCAGCGACTTGGCGCCGACGGTGGTCTCGGACCAGCCGGGCATTTCTTCGTAGATCGGCTCGCAGGCAGCGGCTTCTTCGGCGCCGACGGGGAAGATGTCGACGGTCTTGCCGTTCAACTTGTAGCCGGTGCACAGCTTCAGCGAATCCAGGCCGTCGAGCACGTCCAGCTTGGTCAGGCACATGCCGGAGACGCCATTGATCTGCACCGAGCGCTTCAGCAGCGCGGCATCGAACCAGCCACAACGACGGGCGCGGCCCGTGACGGTGCCGAATTCATGGCCCACCGAGGCCAGGTGCTTGCCGGTGCCGGCGTCGGTCGGCAGTTCGGCCGGGAACGGGCCGGAACCAACGCGGGTGGTGTAGGCCTTGGTGATGCCCATGATGTAGTGCAGCATGCCCGGGCCCACGCCCGCACCGGCGGCGGCATTGCCGGCCACGCAGTTGCTGGAGGTGACGAACGGGTAGGTGCCGTGGTCCACGTCCAAGAGGCTGCCTTGGGCGCCTTCGAACAGGATCTTGCCGCCGGCCTTGTGGATGGCGTACAGGTCGCTGGAGACGTCGGTGACCATGGGCTTGATGCGCGGCACGTTGGCCAGTGCTTCATCCAGGGTCTTCTGGTAGTCCACCGGCTGGGTCTTGAGGTAGTGGGTCAGGACGAAGTTGTGGTAGTCCAGGTTGGCCAGCAGCTTCTCGGCGAAGCGCTTTTCGTTCAACAGGTCAGCCACGCGGATGGCGCGACGGGCCACCTTGTCTTCGTAGGCCGGGCCGATGCCCTTGCCGGTGGTGCCGATCTTGTCGGCGCCGCGAGCGGCTTCGCGCGCCACGTCCAGGGCCACGTGATAGGGCAGGATCAGCGGACAGGCGTCCGACACCTTCAGGCGCGAGCACACTTCCACGCCGGCGGCTTCGAGCTTGTCGATCTCGCGCAGCAGGTCGGGCACCGACAGCACCACGCCGTTGCCGATGTAGCAGGCCACGCCTTCGCGCATGATGCCCGAGGGGATCAGTTGCAGCGCAGTCTTCTTGCCGCCGATGACCAGCGTGTGGCCGGCATTGTGGCCGCCCTGGAAACGCACCACGCCCTGGGCGTGATCGGTCAGCCAATCGACGATCTTGCCCTTACCTTCGTCGCCCCATTGCGTACCGATGACGACGACATTCTTTGCATTGCTGTTCTGTAACATGACTCAACCCAAGTTTTTGATAATCCAGTTTCCATTGCTGAAATCGAGTGCGCGATCGCAATCGAATTCGTCCTGATCGTGTTCGTGGCCGGGAAGGCTTTGGATCACGATCTCTCCCGCTTGCCGCAATTGCGCTATTTTCTCACGCAGACCGGCGTCCCTGCCCCAAGGGGCGAGGATGGCGCGTTTTCGTTCTGCGCCCGGCATCAGTCGTGCCAGTTCACGCAGGTCCAGGGAGAAGCCCGTCGCCGGCCGCGCGCGGCCGAAGGCTTCACCCACATGGTCGTAGCGGCCGCCGCGCACCACCGCATTGGGCAGGCCCGGCACATAGGCGGAGAACATCACGCCGCTGTGGTAATGGTAGCCGCGCAGGTCGGCCAGATCGATGGTGACGGCTGCGCCTTCATGGCCGGCTGCCAGTTCCACCAGCGCCTGCAACTCGTCCAGGGCCTGGGCGATACCGGGCAGCGCCGGCAAGGTGATGCGGGCGCGGGCGATGACCGAAATGTCGCCGTACAGGTTGGGCAAGGCCAGCAGTGCGGCGCGGGTGCCTTCCTGGTAGGTGGCGGTGATCTCTTGCAGGCCCGGCACGTCCTTGGCCTGCAGCAGCGCGAACAGTTGCGCTTCGTCGCGCTTGGCCGCTGCGTCGTTGGCGATGATGGCGCGCAGCACGCCCACATGGCACAGGTCCAGGCGGATGGTGCGCATGCCGGCCAGGGCCAGCGAATTCAGGGCCAGTTCCTGGATCTCGGCGTCGGCTTCCAGACCGGCATGACCGTAGATTTCAGCGCCGATCTGGATCGGCTCGCGGGTGGCGTGCAGGCCCGTGGGACGGGTATGCAGGACGCTGCCGGCATAGCACAGGCGGGTGACCGAGGCGCGGTTGAGCAGGTGGGCGTCGATGCGCGCCACCTGGGTAGTCATGTCGGCACGCACGCCCAGGGTGCGGCCAGACAACTGGTCCACCAGCTTGAAGGTGCGCAGGTCGGTGTCCTGGCCGGCTCCGGTGAGCAGGGATTCGAGGTACTCCAGCAGCGGCGGCATGACCATTTCGTAGCCGTAGAGGCGGAAATTGTCGAGCAGGCGGCGGCGCAGCTCCTCGATCTTGCGCGCTTCGGAGGGCAAGACATCGGCGATGTTTTCGGGAAGAAGCCAGTTAGGCATAAACAAGAGTGAAAGCAGAAAAAACGGTTTGCGTAACGAATTGCGGGGCTTGCATGCATTGCGAAACCAGGCGTAGCAGCCAACACCAAGGACAAGCCCAGGTACAGGTTGCGACAAACAGGTCCGCCAGACGAAAAACCGGGGCGGTCCGGGAAAACCTGCCGCCCCTCGTCTCACATTCCGGGAAAATTGCACACCGGAACATTCTGCGTCACAAAAAAAGGAAAGATGCCCTCTACCAGCGGCATCCGTCCTGTTCGCCCTCCCCTCCAGCCAGGCTGGCGGGGCGGACATATTCACATTATCGCTTGTTCAGCGGAATTTTACTTCTTGGAAGTGCTGGCGCTGCCTGCGCCGATGCCCTTGAAATACTTGAAGAATTCCGAGCTCGGGTCCACCACCATGACATCGTGGCGGTTCTTGAAGCTGGCGCGGTAGGCTTCCAGGCTGCGGTAGAACTTGAAGAACTCAGGGTTCTGGCCGAAGGCCTGGGCGTAGATCTGCGACGCCTTGGAGTCGCCAGCGCCACGGATCTTTTCGGATTCGCGATAGGCTTCGGCCAGGATCACCACGCGCTGGCGGTCGGCGTCGGCGCGGATCTTCTCGGATTCTGCCGCACCGGTGGAACGCAGCTCGTTGGCCACGCGCACGCGCTCGGACTTCATGCGTTCGAAGACGGAATTGTTGATCTGGTCAACATAGTCCACGCGACGCAGACGCACGTCGATGACTTCCACGCCGATCTGCTTGGCTTCGTTGGCCACGCGCGCCTGGATGGCGTCCATGACGTTGTTGCGCTGGCTGGAGATGACTTCGCGCACGGTGCGCTTGGTGATCTCGTCGTTGAGCGCAGCCTTGACGATCTGCGAGAGGCGGTCCTGGGTGCGGCGTTCGTCGGCGCCGAAGCTGACGAAGTACAGGCGCGGATCGACGATGCGCCACTTGACGTAGGCATCGACCAGCACGTTCATCTTCTCGGCGGTGATGAAGCGGTCGGCGTCCGGCGTATCCAGGGTCTGGATGCGCTTGTCCAGGTACATCACGTTCTGGAACGGCGGCGGCAGCTTGAAATGCAGGCCGGGTTCGGTGATGACCTGCTTGACTTCACCCAGGGCGAAGACGATGGCCGAGGAACGCTGGTCGACCACGAAGATCGTGGACGAGGCCAGCCAGATCGCCACCACGGCGACGATGACGGAAGTAACGAGGCGGCCCATCAGCGCACCTCCCTTTCGCGCGATTCGCGCGGATCGCGGTTTCTCATGTCACGCATCAGCTCGGAAGAATACACAGTGTCATTGCCCGCATTCGACGCGGGATTCGCAGCGCTGGCGGCCGGGGCCGCAGCCGAGGCGGCCGGCTTGCCCGCCGCAGCGGCTTCGGGGCCGGTCTGCTGGATCAGCTTGTCCAGCGGCAGGTACAGCAGGTTGCTGCCGGACTTGGCATCGACCATGACCTTGGTGGTGTTGGCGAAGATCTGCTGCATGGTTTCGATATACATGCGGTCGCGGGTGACGGCCGGGGCCTTGGCATAGGCTTCTTGCACCTGGGTGAAGCGCGAGGCGTCACCTTCGGCGTTGGCCACTACGCGCGAGCGGTAGGCTTCGGCTTCTTCCAGCAGGCGCGAGGCGGCGCCGGAAGCGCGCGGAATCACGTCGTTGGCGTAGGCCTGGCCTTCGTTCTTGAGGCGTTCGCGGTCCTGGCCGGCCTTGACGGCGTCATCGAAGGCGGCCTGCACCTGCTCAGGCGGTTGCACGCCCTGCATGGTCACGTTGGTGATCTGCACGCCCGACTTGTAGCGGTCCAGGATCTGCTGCATGCGCTGGCTGACGTCGAGGGCGACCTTTTCGCGGCCTTCATAGAGGACGAAGTCCATCTTGCTGCGGCCGACGATCTCGCGGATGGCGGTCTCGGCGACCTGGCGCACGGAGTCATCCGGGTCGCGGTTGTTGAACAGCCATTCGGCGGCGTTCTTGAGCTTGTACTGGACGGCAAACTGGATGTCGATGATGTTCTCATCATCGGTGAGCATCAGCGATTCCTTGAGCTGCTTGTTGCGCACGTTGCCGCGATAGCCGATCTCGGCGGTCCGCACCTGGGACATGTTGACGATCTCATGGCCCTGGATGGGATATGGCCAGCGCCAGTTGAAGCCTGGCAGCGTGGTATGGCTGTAGCGGCCGAAGGTGGTCACGACCGCGGTCTGGCCTTCCTGCACGATGAAGAAGCCGCTGGCCAGCCAGAGGAAGGCCACGATGACCGCAATGACGCCCACGCCGATACCGGCGCCCTTGACGTCGCCACGGTTGAAGCCGCCGCCATTGCCGCCATCGGACGAACCGCCACCGCCCTTGCGGCCGAACAGGCCGGACAGACGCTGATTGAAGTCGCGCCAGAGCTGGTCGAGATCAGGCGGACCGTCATTGTTGCCGGACGGTTTTTCTGGCCGTTTGTCGCCGTTATTTCCGTTATTCTGATTGTCGCGGTTGTCGTTTTGCGAACCACGTCCCCATTGGGGGTCGTTCAACGAAAACTTGACACCGATTTTCCTGAATAAAGACACAAGCATGCGTTTGCGATCCGGCTGTAGTGATGGATTAAGAGAATCTAGGAGGAATGCGCGCCAGGAACGGGCGAAATGCCGTCCCCTCGAACGGCTCAGGCGTGCATGTCTACGGAATCGACTGGCTCGGAACGGCTGCGACCCCTGGCCTCCAAGGCGGCCTTGAGCGAAGCGGCGATCGCTTCGCGCAGCAGATCCAGGCCAGCACCAGACTTGGCACTGACGAAAACCCGCTGGATTTTACCATACTCGTCATACTCGACCGTCGGCTCCAGGCCGGCAGCGTCGATCTTGTTCCAGACCAGGATCTGCGGCACGTGGTCGGCGCCGATTTCCTTGAGGACCAGGTTGACCTCCTCGATCTGCTCCATGCGCACCGGGCTGGCGGCATCGACCACGTGCAACAGGAGGTCGGCATGGATGGTTTCTTCCAGCGTGGCGCGGAAGGCTTCCACCAGCTGGTGGGGCAGTTCGCGGATGAAACCGACGGTGTCGGAGATCACCACATGCCCTACTTCACCCAGGTAGACGCGACGGGAGGTCGTATCCAGCGTAGCGAAGAGCTGGTTCGCAGCATACACGCCGGCCTTGGCCAGCGCATTGAAGATGGTTGATTTGCCGGCGTTGGTATACCCCACCAGCGACACCGAGAACGTCTCGTTGCGCCCCCGCGCACGACGCTGGGTGGCGTGTTGCCGGCGCAGCTTGGCCAGCACCGCACGCAAGGCCTTGACGCGCTCGCCCAGCAGGCGGCGGTCGGTTTCGAGCTGCGTTTCACCCGGGCCGCGCAGGCCGATACCGCCCTTTTGCCGTTCCAGGTGAGTCCAGCCGCGGATGAGGCGGGTAGACAGGTGCTGCAACTGCGCCAGTTCGACCTGCACCTTGCCCTCGTGGCTCTTGGCGCGCTGCGCGAAGATATCCAGGATCAGGCTGGTACGGTCGAGCACGCGCACCTTGAGCAGACGCTCCAGGTTACGTTGCTGGGCCGGGGACAGTGCGTGATTGAAGATGACCAGCTCAAGCTGGAGATCAGCGACGGCGTCGGCCACTTCCTGGGCCTTGCCGGTACCGATGAAGAGAGCGGCATCCGGACTGGCGCGGCGACCGGTGATGGTGATCACGGGTTCAGCGCCAGCGGATTTCGCCAACAGATACAGCTCATCCAGACTAGCGGCAAAATCGTTCTTGCCGAAGTCCAGGCCGACTAACGCGGCACGCATGTCAGAATGCCCACGGCGTCAAGCCGGCCAGGTAGACCATTATTCGTCGGACGAGGATTCGAGACTGAGGTTGACCGCACGTGCAGGCACGACGGTAGAGATGGCGTGTTTGTAAACCATTTGCGTAACGGTGTTACGCAGCAGGACCACGTATTGATCGAAAGACTCCACATGGCCTTGCAGCTTGATGCCGTTGACCAGGTAGATAGAGACGGGAACGTGCTCTTTTCTCAATGCGTTCAGAAATGGGTCTTGTAACAATTGCCCTTTGTTGCTCATGGCAGCTCCACGGTGTTGTTGTGATTAGGACTTGGAGGCACTTCAAGGAATATCAAGTGCTTTACCAATTTTATGCTATTCAATTTAAACGATTTTAGCTTCAACGCCAAAAACATTGATTCAATAGCGAACTTTTCGATTACTTTTCCTGCCGGATGAAAGGATTCTTGCCGGATCGGAACTCGATACGCAGTGGAGTGCCGACCAGGGAGAAAGTTTCCCGGAAGTGCTTTTCCAGATAGCGTTTGTAGTTGTCATCGATGGCTTCGAGGGCATTTCCGTGGATGACCACCACCGGCGGATTCTGGCCACCCTGGTGCGCATAGCGCAGCTTGGGACGGATCGAACCCTTGCGGCGCGGCTGCTGGTGCTCCAGCGCCTCTTCCAGCGCGCGGGTCAGGCGCGGCGTGCTCAGCTTGGCCATGGCCGCGGCGTAGGCGGAATCGATGGACTTCATCAGCGGGCCGATGCCGGTCGATTTCAGGGCCGAGATGAAGTGGAACTTGGCGAAGGAGAGGAAATTGAGCTTGCGCTCCAGATCCATCTTGATCTGGTTGCGCTGGTCGCTTTCCATGCCATCCCATTTGTTCACGCCCACCACCAGCGCCCTGCCCGACTCCAGCACGAAGCCGGCGATGTGGGCGTCCTGCTCGGAAATGTCCTGCTGGGCATCGAGCAACAGCAGCACGACATTGGCGTCGGAGATCGACTTGAGGGTCTTGACCACGGAGAACTTCTCGATGGCCTCGAACACCTTGCCGCGACGACGGATGCCGGCGGTGTCGATGAGGGTGTAATGGCGGCCCTCGCGCTCGAACGGGATTTCGATGGAGTCGCGGGTGGTGCCGGGCATGTCGAAGGCGATGACGCGCTCTTCGCCCAGGAGCGTATTGACCAGGGTGGACTTGCCCACGTTGGGACGGCCAACGATGGCGATCTTGGTGCCGCGCACGGCCGTTTCTTCCGGCTCCGGCTCGGGGGTGCGCTGGGCTTCGGCCACATCCAGGGCTTCGGTGACCAGATCGGCCACGCCGTCGCCGTGGGCGGCCGAGATCACGTAGGGATCACCCATGCCCAGCTCGTAGAAGTCGGCGGTGACCGAGGTGTACTTCATCCCTTCGGACTTGTTGACCACCAGCAGCACCGGCCGGCCGCACTTGCGCAGGAAGTCGGTGATGGTCTTGTCGTGCGGGGTCAGCCCCTGGCGGCCATCGACGATGAACACCACGACATCAGCCTCGACCACTGCCTGCTTGGTCTGCTTGGCCATCTCGTACATGATCCCGTCCTTGGCCACGGGTTCGAAGCCACCGGTATCGATCACCAGGAACGGGCGTTCGCCGACCCGGCCTTCGCCGTAGTGACGATCGCGCGTCAGGCCGGGCAGGTCCGCCACCAGCGCATCACGGCTGCGGGTGAGCCTGTTGAACAACGTCGATTTGCCGACGTTGGGACGGCCTACGAGTGCAATTACCGGTTTCATTTCTTTTCTTTAAGGGCCTGCGTCACTTATTCAGTGACAACGGAGACCACGGTTCCTGATTTGGTTTGGAAAACGACAGACGAGCCGGTCGAGACCGGCGGCGCCTGGATGGGGCTGCCGTCAGTGGACAGGCGAGCCACGAAGCTGCCATCCTCACGCGACAGGAAGTGAATATAACCCTCGTAGTCGCCCACCGCCACTGCCTTGCCAGCGCCGATGGGGCTGGAGAGCTGGCGATTCTTCAGGCGCTCGTTGCGCCAGACGACGGCGCCGGTGTCACGGGAGAATTCGGTGACGATACCACCGACGTCGGCCGCATAGACATACGAGTCGTCCAGCGTCACGCCGACATCGCTGGAGAATTCCTTGATCCAGCGCACATTGCCATTGAGCAAGTCAAAGCAGCCGATCCGTCCCTGGTAGGCCACGGCGCAGATATCGCGCGAACCCAGCGCCGGCACACCGGACACATCCGAAATGCGCTCCAGCTCGGTGGTGCCGCGCGGATCGCCGACCGGCACTTCCCAGCGCGGACCGCCATTGTTGAGCGCCAGCGCCGACAGACGGCCGCCCGGCAGCGCCACGAAGGCGGTCTGCGAGCCGATCACGATGCCAGGCGCATTGCGCAGCGTCAGCGAGGGCACATTGCGCTGGACCATCCAGCGCTGGTTGCCGCTGTCGGCGTCATAGGCGGTCACGCGGTTGTCGATGCTGCGAATGACCACCAGGCCCTCACCCACTGCCGGGGCGGACAGGACCTCGCTGGCGGCCTGGGCGTTCCAGGTCGGCTTGCCGGTGTTGGCGTCGAAGGCCTGGATGCGGCCCTTCTCACCCACCACCACGACGGTGCTGCCATCGCTGCCCACGCCGGCGGTCAGCGACATGTCGGTACGGGCGCGCCACAGGGTCTGGCCGGTCTGGGCATTGATGCGCACCACGGTGCCGTCATTGCCGGCGGCAAAGATGCTGCCGGCGGCGTAGACCGGGCTGAACTGGAAGTTGCCCGCCTTGCCCACCGAGACCGACCAGGCTGTCTGCACGCGCAGCTTCTGGGTGAACTCGACCAGCGGAGCCGGCGGGTTCGGGTTTTTCTTGCTGGAGAACCAGGAACAACCGGACAGTGCCACGACGGCGGCGACGGCGGCCAGTTTGAGCGCCATCTTGCCGGCACGGCGGGATCGGGCAATGGAGCTTGCCTGGGCAGCGGTGGCTGTCACACTACGCATATTCTTTTTCCTCTAAGCGATGGATGGGTTCGCGATGGGATTGCGATGATTGCGGTTCAATGCGGGGCTGCACGAAGCGCCCCACTGCGGCAAGGCGCCGGCCTGGGGCCGGCGTCACCGCGCTGGTCGGATTCAGGCCTTGGGCGCTTCGCCGCCGATGGCGTCGAGCTTGATCTGGATGAGCTGACGGCCCGGGTCCTTGGCATCGCTCTTTTCCAGCGCCAGCTTGTAGGCGCTGCGCGCTTCATCGCGCTTGCCCTGGGCCAGCAGCACGTCGCCCTTGCGGTCAGCGATGGCGCCGGCGAACTGCGCCGGGTAGTCGCCGCCCAGCACCTTGAGCGCCTCGTCATAGGCCTTGGCGTCCAGCAGGACACCGGCCAGACGAACCGCCGCGATGGCCTTGTATTCCTTGCCACGGCCGTGGTCGATCACCCATTGCAGCTGCTTCTTGGCAGTGTCGGCGTCATTGGCGTCGAAGGCCGACTTGGCCGCCACCAGGGCGCTCATCTGGGCGTAGGCGGTGCCGCTGAACTTGTCCTGGATATCCGCGGCGGCGCGCTGCACCTTGGCGTTGTCCTTGGCCGCCAGCGACTTCTGCTGCTCTTCATACAACACCGAGGCTTGCGCCGACTGGCGGCCCTGGTAGGTATTCCAACCGGTCCAGCCAGCATAGCCAGCCAGCGCGATGATCAGCACCCAGGTGACCAGGTTGCCGTATTTCGCCCACCAGGCCTTGATGGAGTCGAGCTGTTCTTGTTCTTCGAGATCGTATGCCATTTAACTCTGCAATAAGTAACTGTTCAATGGAGGCCGGGGAAGGCTTAGGGGTGGTAATGCACGTGGTCGTGATCGTGGTCATGATCACCGACGATCTGCTCCACGATGTAATCGACCACACCATCAAAGGGCAGGCTGTTCTGGTTGGCGCGCCCTTCTTCGGCATTGCCTTCGCGCATGTGCTTGACGGTGGCGGTGCCGCCCTTGAGCTCATCTTCGCCGATGATCACGGCGAAGGCGGCGCCACTGGCGTCGGCGCGCTTCATCTGCGCCTTGAACGAACCACCGCCGTTCGACGATGCGCAATGTAGCACAACATCGAGCCCGGCAGTCCGCAAACGTTCCGCCAGCACGAAAGATTGCAGCTGGGCATCTTCGCCCTGGTGCACCAGGTAGACATCGCACTGGTTGGGTGCGTACTGCTCGCCGCTGGCCTTCATCAGCTCCAGCAGACGCTCCACGCCCATGGCGAAACCGCAGGCCGGGGTCGGCTTGCCGCCGAACATCTCGATGAGCGGATCATAGCGGCCACCGCCGCAGACCGTGCCTTGCGAGCCCAGCTGGTCGGTCACCCACTCGAACACGGTGCGGTTGTAGTAGTCCATGCCGCGCACCAGGCGCGGGTTGATGGTGAAGGGAATATTGTTGTGGCGCAGGATCTTCTGCACGCCTTCGAAGTGCGCGCGCGACTCTTCCCCCAGGTAATCCAGCAGCTTGGGCGCCGCATTGACCATTTCCTGCATGGCCGGATTCTTGGTATCGAGGATGCGCAGCGGATTGGCATGCAGGCGGCGCTGGGCGTCGGTATCGAGCAAGTCCTTGTGCTGCTCGAAGTAGGCGATCAGGTCGGCGCGGTGCTTGTTGCGCTCTTCGGCGTTGCCGATGGAGTTGAGCTCCAGGCGGATGTCGGACAGGCCCAGGTCATCCCACAGGCGCTGGCACATCATGATCAGTTCGGCATCGATGTCGGGACCGCTGAAGCCCACGGCTTCGGCGCCCACCTGGTGGAACTGGCGATAACGGCCGCGCTGCGGACGCTCGTGGCGGAACATCGGGCCGACGTACCACAGGCGCTTGGGGCCGTCGTAGGTCAGGTTGTGCTCGAGGGCCGCGCGCACCACGCCGGCGGTGTTTTCCGGACGCAGGGTCAGGTTGTCGCCGTTCATGGAATCGGTGAAGGAATACATTTCCTTCTCGACGATATCGGTCACTTCGCCCAGGCCGCGTGCGAACAAGGCGGTCGGCTCGACGATGGGCGTGCGGATCTGCTGGAAACCGTAGCTCTTGAGCACCGATTGCACGGTGTTCTCGAACAGTTCCCACAGCGGCGCATCAGCGGGCAGGATGTCATTCATCCCTTTGACGCCAACGATTTTTTCGACTTTCTTTTGTTCTGACATACCGAATACCGGAGAGTGTGGTCTTGTTTATCTTGTTTATTCAATTGATTTGGCAGCCACGCGAAGCTCGCTTCACTCAGCCTGATAGCCGCCAGTGTACTGCATACGCTCGCGGCGACCGCCGCAACCGACCTGCGCTCAGGCTGGATGCCCCTGCCCGTAGTGCGATTCGACGTAGTCCAGCACCACCTTCTGGAATTCCTCGGCAATGTGTTCGCCGCGCAGCGTCATCTTCTTTTCGCCATCGATGAACACCGGCGCGGCCGGCGATTCGCCGGTGCCAGGCAGGCTGATGCCGATATTGGCGTGCTTGGACTCGCCCGGACCGTTGACGATGCAGCCCATGACGGCCACGTTCATCGCTTCCACGCCGGGATACTTGCCCTTCCACACCGGCATCTGCTCGCGCAGGAAGGTCTGGATCTTGTCGGCCAGGTCCTGGAACACGGTGGAGGTGGTGCGACCGCAACCCGGGCAGGCGATCACCATCGGGGTGAACTTGCGCAGGCCCATGGTCTGCAGGATTTCCTGGCCGACCACGACTTCCTTGGTACGGTCGCCGCCCGGTTCGGGGGTCAGCGAAATACGGATGGTGTCGCCAATGCCTTCCTGTAGCAGCACCGACAGCGCCGCCGTGGAAGCCACGATGCCCTTGCTGCCCATGCCGGCCTCGGTCAGGCCCAGGTGCAAGGGATAGTCGCAGCGGCGCGCCAGTTCACGATAGACCGCAATGAGATCTTGCACGCCCGAGACCTTGCAGGACAGGATGATCTTGTCGCCCGCCATGCCCAGTTCTTCGGCGCGCTGGGCGTTCTCGATGGCCGAGGTGACCAGCGCCTCATACATCACCGCCTGGGCCGACCAGGGTTCGGCGCGACCGGCGTTCTCATCCATGATGCGCGCCAGCAGCGCCTGGTCCAGGCTGCCCCAGTTCACGCCGATGCGCACTGGCTTGTCGTACTTGCAGGCCACTTCGATCATCTGGGCGAACTGGGTGTCGCGCTTGGCGCCCTTGCCCACGTTGCCGGGATTGATGCGGTACTTGGACAGCGCCTGGGCGCATTCCGGATATTCGGTCAGCAGGGTATGGCCGTTGTAGTGGAAATCGCCCACCAGCGGCACATCCACACCCATGCGGTCCAGCTGTTCACGGATGGCTGGCACGGCCGCCGCCGCTTCGGGGGTGTTGACGGTCAGGCGCACCACTTCCGAGCCGGCGCGGGCCAGGTCCTTGATCTGGATCGCCGTTCCGATGGCGTCAGCCGTGTCGGTGTTGGTCATGGATTGCACCATCACCGGCGCGCCGCCGCCGACCACGATCTCGCGCCCACCGTGGCTGATGACCACGCGGCGGCTGTTGCGGCGGACCAGCGGTCCGGAAGCGATCGGAGAGGAAGACATGGCGTTGGCTAGCTGTTAATTCAGGTTGATACGGGCGACATTGCTGCCGCCTGGCGTCTTCAGATCCAGCGGCTGGCCTCGCAGCGTCGCATCGACGCCGGCGGCATTGCCGATGGTCAGCGAGGTGGCGTCGGAGACATCGAAGGCTTCGGTGGTACCGGCCTTGAGCAGGCGCGAAATGATGGTGCTCTTGTCGGCGCGACGGATCTCGACCCAAGAATCCTCACGGAAGGTCAGGCGCAGCATGTCCTTGCTGTTGACGATGTTCAGGCCGCTGGGCACCGTGGTGCCAGAAGCCTGCGCCGGTGCAGGGGCCGACCCCGATGCAGCGTTGGCGGCGGACGCCGCGCTGGCCGGCACGGAGGCAGCTGGTGCATCAGCCGCATGGGCCGGCGCAGAAGCCGTTTCGGCAGCCGCGGGCGTAGCCGCCTGAGCGGGCGCCGCCTCCACCGCTGCAGCAGCGGACTTGGCCGCCTCGTCGCTAGCGGGCGTAATCGTCTCCACGCGGGCGTTGACGGGCGTCTCGCTCGATCCGGCATCGGCATTGGCAGGCAGCTCCGGCGCGGCAGCCGACTCGCTCTTGTGCGACTTCAGCCAGGCCAGTTGCGGCACATTGGCGCCCAGATCACTCCAGCGCACGGCCGCGCCGCCTGCCAGCAAGGCCACCACGACCACACCGGCAATGATGGGCAAGGGCGAACTATTGCCGCGGGTGCTCATCATCATGGCCGGCAGCGGCCCTTCCGAGAACGGCGTAGACAGCGAATGCTGCGGCACGATATGGTCGCGCTGCGCCACATCCGACTCCTGCGGCATGGCCGCGGTCAGCGCATTGGCGTCGAGCCCGACCACCTTGGCATAGCTGCGCACGAATCCGCGCGCCACCGCCAGACCCGGCAGGGCGGCGTAGTTGTCGGCTTCGATCGCCTGGATCTGGCGCGGCGCCAGCTTCACCAGACTGGCCACCTGCTCCACCGACCAGCCCTTCTTCTGACGTTGCGCAGCCAGCATCGCGCCCGGCAGGCTCGGCCCCTGAACAGGCTGAGCGCCCTCTGGCGATGGTTGCGATGGCACTTCGTTCATTTGTTGATCACTCATCAAATGCTCCACATGGAAAAGCTTTTTTTAGCCGGACCTGGCCGGATTCTTCTGGAGCGTCCCTGCGCGGCAAACGCCGCGTCCCTCCGGGGAAATTCGACAACTTCAGTGCGTCATGCCGACCTGCAGCATGGTTTGCAATCGTTTCAACAAAAACACAAAAAGGACGTACGACGAACGCGCCCCAGCGCGCCATCGACGACCTGACAGACAATTCGGAAAAGTGGTGCGCCACAGCCCTCTGCGCGAGGACCAGGGCCGGCGCAGCGCGGCCAGTGAAAACGTTCAGCAGGCCTGCCGTCACCCGGAGATCTCCACGATGCGGCCAAAATCCTTGCCGAACTTGTTCTGGTATTCGGCCATTTTCTGCATGCGCTCCTGCACCCGGGTGCGATCCTTGACCTCACCGGCCAACTGGCCGCAGGCGGCGTCGATATCGTCGCCACGGGTTTTGCGGATGGTGGTCACGATGCCGGCGTCCATCAGGATCTGGGCAAACGCCTTGATACGCGGATTGTGCGAACGCTTCAAACCCGACTCAGGGAAGGGATTGAAGGGAATCAGGTTGAACTTGCAGGGGATGGCCGTCTCGCCTTCCTTCACCAGCGCGACCAGTTCGCGGGCATGGGTGTCGGTGTCGTTGACGCCATCGAGCATGCAATACTCGAAGGTGATGAAGTCGCGCGGCGCGAATTCGAGGTGGCGCTTGCAGGCCAGCATCAGCTCGCGCAGCGGGTGCTTGCGATTGAGCGGAATGAGCGAATCGCGCAACGCATCGTTGGACGCGTGCAGCGAGACGGCCAGCGCCACCGGGCATTCCTGGGACAGCTTGCCGATCATCGGCACCACGCCGCTGGTGGACAGCGTCACGCGGCGGCGCGACAGGCCGTAGGCATTGTCGTCCAGCATCAGGCGAAGCGCCGTGACGGTGGGCTCGAAGTTGAGCAGCGGCTCGCCCATGCCCATCATCACCACATTGGTGATCTGGCGCTCGCCCTTGGGGCCGCCTTCGATGCCCTTGGTCTTGCGCAATTCAAACTCGGCCATCCACAACTGGCCGATGATCTCGGCCACCGAGAGATTGCGGTTGAAGCCCTGCTTGCCGGTCGAGCAGAAGCGGCAATTGACGGCACAGCCCGCCTGCGTGGAAACGCACAGCGTGCCGCGATTTTCTTCAGGGATGAACACGGTTTCCACCGCATTGCCCTGGCCCACGTCGACCAGCCACTTGCGTGTGCCGTCGGTGGAGGTATGGTCGCTGATGATGGCCGGCGCGCGGACTTCGGCGCGGGTCTTCAGCTTGTCGCGCAGCGACTTGGCCAGGTCGGTCATCTGATCGAAATCAGCGACGCCGAACTGGTGTATCCAACGCTGCAACTGCTTGGCGCGAAACGGCTTCTCACCCAACTCGCCACAGTAAGCGACGAGTTGCGCGGGATCCATATCCAGCAGATTGGTGAGAGCTGTATTCATGACGCATTCGGTCGGGACCAGGACAGAAAGGCGCTGCAGGGATTGCCGCGCCGGTTTCCGCCCGGATCCGGGAAACCGGTAAAAACTGGAAACAGATTAACGCGAATAGACGTTCAGCGCCGGGAAGAAGTAGGCGATTTCGACCTTGGCGGTCTCATCAGCGTCCGAACCGTGCACGGCGTTGGCGTCGATGGAGTCAGCGAAGTCGGCACGGATGGTGCCCTTCTCGGCCTTCTTCGGATCGGTAGCGCCCATCAGGTCGCGGTTCTTCAGGATCGCGCCTTCGCCTTCCAGCACCTGGATCATGACCGGGCCGGAAACCATGAAGTCCACCAGATCCTTGAAGAAAGGACGCTCGCGGTGCACGGCGTAGAAGCCTTCTGCCTCAGCGCGCGACAGTTGTGCCATGCGGGCGGCGATGACCTTCAGGCCAGCGTTTTCGAAACGGGTGTAGATCTGGCCGATCACGTTCTTGGCGACGGCGTCGGGCTTGATGATCGACAGGGTGCGTTCAATTGCCATGAGAAAAACTCCAATAAAAATAAAGGCTTAAAGCCAAGAATTGATAATTCGATGAACCTTGTATTTTAGCATGAAACCATTAGATATCATGTCAATTCACCTCCTTTGACATCCCATCTGCCGGACCTGGACGACATGCACCACAACGGAGCAGCGTCCATGCAGCCATCATTCATATATTGCTGCCGGATATCGAACCAGAGCGAGGGAAGACTTGTCTTAGCAATGAGCCGCCGTGCTATCCTGTGGCTCGCATTCAACGCCTTGGAGGACACATGAACAACCTGGACACGACCTTTGGCCACTCGACCACAAGTCTGGCCACCCGCAACCGCGTGCTGCGCAACACCTACTGGCTGCTCGCACTGTCGATGATTCCGACCGTGCTGGGGGCGTGGCTGGGCGTGCAGCTGCACTTCAGCCTCTTTGCCGGCAGCCCGATGATCAGCTTCGTGCTGTTCCTGGCGATTGCCTTCGGCTTCTTCTACGCCATCGAAAAGACCAAGAATTCCGGCCTGGGCGTGGCTTTCCTGCTGGGCTTCACGTTCTTCATGGGCCTGATGCTGTCGCGCCTGATCGAGTTCACGCTGGGCTTTTCCAACGGCGCCGGGCTGATCATGACCGCCTTCGGCGGCACCGCGATCATCTTCTGCGGCATGGCGACCATCGCCACCGTGTCCAAGCGCGACTTCTCGGGCCTGGGCAAGTGGCTCTTCGCGGGCGTGCTGGTGATCCTGGTGGCGGCGCTGGCCAACATCTTCCTGCAACTGCCGGCGCTGCAGCTGACCATCTCGATGGTCGCCATCGCGATCTTCTCCGCCTACATCCTGTTTGACGTGCAACAGGTAGTCAATGGCGGCGAAACCAACTATATCTCGGCCACGCTGGCGATCTACCTGGACGTCTACAACGTCTTCGCCAACCTGCTGTCCATTCTGGGCATCGTAGGCGGCAACCGCGACTGAACCTTGCCTGAACTGCAATAAACCGCAATAAAAAAGCCGGCGCAAGCCGGCTTTTTCACATCGGGCGAGCCCGGCTCATTCGGGCAAGTCAAAGACAGCGATCGACTCGACGTGCGCCGTATGCGGGAACATGTTGACCACGCCGGCATACTTGAGCGCATAACCGCCCAGATGCACCAGCATGCCGGCGTCACGCGCCAGCGTGGCCGGGTTGCAAGAGACATAGACAATGCGCTTGGGCTTGAGATGCTGCTGCTCGGGCGGCAGCTCGACCAGCGCCTTGCATACTTCCATGGCGCCCTCGCGCGGCGGATCGATCAGCATGCGATCAAACTTGCCCAAGGCGACAAAGTCCTCCGGCTTGGCCTCGAAGAGGTTGCGGCAATAGAAGCTGGTCTTGGCGTCCACGCCATTGACCTTGGCATTGTCCAGCGCCCGCTCGGTCAAGGCGGTACTGCCTTCGATCCCCACCACTTCGCGCGCCAGCGTGGCGATGGGCAGCGTGAAGTTGCCCAGCCCGCAGAACAGGTCTGCCACGCGGTCTTGCGGCTGCACGTCCAGCAGACGCAAGGCGCGCGCAACCAGCACCCGATTGATCTGGTGGTTGACCTGGGTAAAGTCGGTGGGCTTGAAGGGCATGCGGATGCCGAATTCCGGCAGCGTATATTGCAGGCGCGATTGCGCCGGATAGTACGGCGCAGCCGTATCCGGACCCTTGGTCTGCAGCCACCACTCGATCTTGTGCTCGTCCGCAAAGCTCTTGAGCAGGACCTCATCGGCCGGCGACAGCGCTTCCATGATGCGCAAGACCAGCACGGTCACCTTGTTGCCATCGTCCCCCTCACCCACGGCCAGTTCGATCTGCGGCATACGGTCCCGGATGGACAGCCCGGCCACCAGCTCACGCAGCGGCACCAGCATGGCCGAGACATTGGGCGGAAGGATTTCGCAGGTCTTCATGTCGGCGATGAAGGAAGAGCGCTTCTCGTGGAAGCCCACCAGCACCCCGCCCTTCTTGGCCACATGGCGCACCGAGATGCGGGCGCGGTAGCGATAGCCCCAGGTCGGGCCATAGATGGGACGCAGCATCACCTCGGCCTTGGTCTTGCCCAGGTGCCAGAGGTTGTCTTCCAGCACGCGCTGCTTCATGGCGACCTGGGCCGAGGGCTCCAGGTGCTGCATGGCGCAGCCGCCACAGGTGCCGAAGTAGTCGCAGCGCGGCTTGACCCGCAGCGAGGACTCGCTGTGCAGCGTGGTCATCACGCCGGCTTCCCACTTGGGCTTCTTGCGATAGGACTGGAAACTGACCCGCTCGCCCGGCAAAGCGCCTTCGACGAAGATGACCTTGCCTTGCGTGCCGTCCTCGTTTTCGAGGTGGCCAACGCCGCGCCCGTCCATGTCGAGCGACTTGATTTCGATGATGATGTCTTGTTGCATGAGGGAAACCACGAGGGTGGGACCGGAGTCCGCTGCCAAAAAACAAAAGCGGTATTGTCCGCGATCCGGCGGCGCGAGGGAAGCGCGATGCGCCTGTCGCAGCGCACCGTTCACGCAAAAGGTGATCAAACCGGAAAGAAAACAGCCGCGCCAGGCCGCCGCGCAGCTTAGAACAAGGCGTCGCGCCCCACCCCGCGCGACGTCAGCAGGCGCTTGAGCTTGATCAGCGCCTCCTGTTGCACCTGACGCACACGCTCGCGGGTGATGCCCATCTCGCTGGCCAACTGCTCCAGGGTGGACGGGTCGTCATTGTCCAGGCCGAAACGCCGCGCCACCACCACCCGTTGCTTTTCCGACAGGCTCTTGAGCCATTCGCGGATCAGCACGGCCATCTCCTGGCTCTCGGCACGGGTATCGGGATGCTCTTCCACGGCGCTGGGCAAGAGGTCCATGAGGCTGGCCTGCGGGTCGTTGTCCAGCGGCGTATCCAGGGAGGCGGCGTGCTCGGACAGGGCCAGCACGTCCTGCACCTCTTCCACCGGGCGATCGACCAGATGGGCGATATCCTCGGCGCTGGCGTCGCGACCGTCGCGCTGCTGCGCCTCCAGGTGATACTTGGCGCGCAGGATCTGGTTCAGTTCACGCACCATGTGGACCGGCAAGCGCACCGTGCGCGCCTGGTTCATGATGGCGCGCTCGATGCTCTGGCGTATCCACCAGGTGGCATAGGTCGAAAAACGGAAACCGCGCTCGGGCTCGAACTTGTCGATGGCGCGCATGAGGCCCAGGTTGCCCTCTTCGATGAGGTCCAGCAGGGCCACGCCGCGGTTGATGTAGTGCTTGGCAATGGACACCACCAGCCGCAGGTTGTGCTCGATCATCTTCTGGCGCGCCACGAATTCACCCGCCTTGGCCTGGGTGGCGAAATGCAACTCCTCGGCGGCCGTCAACAGGGGCTTGGCGCCGATCTTGTTCAGATAGTGCTGGGTGGTATCGGTGGAAAGCTCGGCGGCGAGCACCTTCTTGAGCTCGTCCACACCCTCGGCGGGCGCGGCTTCCTGGACTTCTTCGCCGGCATCGCCGTCGATCACTTCCGGTTCATCTATCTCATCAACAGAATCGTCCAATTCCTCTTCACGAGGGTCCTGGTCTGGCAAGTGATCGCGGCGATTGCTTGTCATACGCTAACGTGGCGGTAAGTATTTGGAAGGATCAACAGGCTTGCCCTGCTGGCGGATTTCGAAGTGCAGCTTGACGGTATCACTGTCGGACTTGCCCATCTCGGCGATCTTCTGCCCCTTGGTGACGCTCTGGCCTTCCTTGACCAGGATGGTCTGGTTGTGCGCATACGCCGACAACAGGTTGCTGGTGTGCTTGATGATGACCAGGTTGCCATAGCCACGGATGCCGCTGCCGGCATACATGACCTTGCCCGCACCGGCGGCCAGCACGGCCTGCCCGGCCTTGCCGGCGATGTCCACGCCCTTCTTGCCACCTTCGAAGGTGCCCACCACCTTGCCTTCGGCAGGCCACATCCACGAGACGCCTTCATCATCGGCCGCGGCCTGGCTGGCAGCGGCGGCCGGCTTGTCGGCTGCATGCGGCTGCTCGGCCTTGGCCGGGGCGGAAGGCGCGGCCGATGCAACCGATGTACCCGAGGCAGCCGGCGCGGAAGGCGCGTCAGGCTTTTCCAGCTCGGCCAGTGCGCTTTCCGAATACGGACGCTTGTCGCCGCGCGGACCGGTCTTGTTGCTGCCCACCGGCACCGGCGCTGCCGGCGCCGAGGTGCCAGGCGCGCCCAGCGGCTTGACCTCCAGACCCGCCGCCGGCGAAGCTGCAATCGCCGCGGTCTGGGCCGTACCCGGTGCGCGGTCCGGAGGGGCCACGCGCAAGGTTTGATCGACCTTGATGTCATTCGGGTTGGTCAGGTTGTTCCAGGCCACGATGTCGCGCCAGTTCTGACCTGCCTCCAGGGCGATACGGTACAGGGTATCGCCTTTCTTGACGGTATAGTACCCACGTCCCGACGGCGCAGGGGCGGCGGGCGCGGTCGCCGCATCGACAACCTTGCCAGTGCTGCTGGTGCGCTCCACGACGGGGGCCGGCTGCTGATTCGGTGTCGAGCCGCAGGCGGCCAGCAGACTCACGACACTCCCCAATACAGCCAAACGAATTTTCTTCATGCTCTTACGTTAGATTTTGTACGACGCTAGTTGACCCGCAGCCAGCGCCAGAAGTTCATCAGGGAAAGACAGCCCACCCTCTGCATGCGAGCGTCATCCGATGCGGCTTGACCTGCTTGTGCCTGGTGACGCCCATTCCCCGTATCGACGATTGCCGGCAGATCCCGGTCTGGACCGGCCCTGCCATTCATTTTAAATTGCCCATGCCGCCGAGGCTGGCCGCGCCATTACACGGTACCCGGGCGCAGCGGCACGAAATGGCATTGCTCCAGCGTGGTGCGGCGCCAGTCGCGCGGTCCTACCCGTTCTATCAACTCCAGTACCTGCTGCCGTTCACCCACGGGGGCGACCAGGCGGCCACCGACGGCCAACTGCTCCAGCAAGGCCTGCGGCACCTCCAGCCCGGCAGCTGCCAGGATGATGCCGTCAAAAGGCGCCACCTGCGGCAGGCCAAGCATACCATCTCCGTAATGCAAGCGGATGTTTGCCACCCGCAATGGACGCAGATTGGTCTTGGCCAGTTCGTGCAGAGGCTTGATGCGCTCGATGGAATACACCTCACCCGCCACCCGGGACAGCACGGCCGCCTGATAACCGCAGCCGGTCCCGATCTCCAGCACCCGGTCCAGCCGGCCGCCATGGCGGTTCTGGCGCATGATCTCGATCATCCGCGCCACGATATAGGGTTGGGAAATGGTCTGGTGATGGCCGATGGGCAAGGAAGCATCGATATAGGCCTGACTGGCCAGACCCGGCTCCACGAACATGTGGCGCGGCACCGCCTCCAGCGCCGCCAGCACCTTGGCGTCAGCTACCCCCTGCTTGGCCACGCGCGCCACCATGGCCTTGCGCACGGCTTCGGAAGCCAGCGGCGAGGCGTGATGGGAAGCGTTGGTCTGGGTCACCGTCATGACATTGCTGACCGCAGTGCGCGGCACCGGCGCGGCGCTCAGCAGGGGCTGGGCTGGCGGCACGGGCGCGCGCGGTGGCGCCGGAGGCGGGCGCAATGCCTGCGCCAGCCCCTGCTGCACCGGCTTGAGCGCAGCGCGCTGGGACGACTGGGCGGCATTCTTGGCGGCCGTCTGGGTGGTCGCCTGGGGGCGGCCAGCCGCGTCCCGCCCGACTCCTGCAGCCTTCTTCTTGTCCACCACCGAGGACAGCGAGAGCGGAAAGCGGCTGGTCTTGTCGCTCATGCAAGCGCTTTCTTCAGGTTGGCCAGTTGGGCGGTATGGGTCAGGTCGATCTGTAGCGGGGTGATGGAGACATACCCCTGCGCGGTGGCATGGAAATCGGTTCCCTCGCCGCCATCGCGGGCCGCACCGGCCGGGCCGATCCAGTACAGGTCGCGGCCATGCGGATCGGTCAGCTTGTGGACCGGCTCGGACACGTGGCGCTTGCCCAGCCGCGTGGCCTGAGTGCCCTTGATCTCTTCATAGGGCAGATTGGGAATGTTGACGTTGAGCAGATAGGGCTGCGGCAGCGCATCGAAGCGGCGCTCGACGATCTCGCGGGCGATGCGCGCAGCCGACTTCAGCTCGGCCCATCCCTTGTGCAATTGCGAAAAGGCGATCGAGGGGATGCCGAACAGGAACCCCTCGGTCGCGGCCGCCACGGTTCCCGAATACAGCGTGTCGTCGCCCATGTTCTGCCCCTGGTTGATGCCGGAGACGATCAGGTCGGGACGTTCCTTGAGCAAGCCCGTCAATGCGACGTGGACGCAATCGGAGGGCGTGCCGTTGAGATAGTAGAAGCCGTTGGCGGCCTGCTCCACCCACAGCGGACGATCCAGCGTCAGGGAATTGGAGCTGCCTGAGCGGTTGCTGTCGGGGGCCACTACGGTAATGTCGGCGATGGGCGCCAGCACCTCGGCCAGGGCGTTGATGCCGGGCGCGAGATAACCATCGTCGTTGCTGATGAGGATTTTCATGGGCTGAATTTTAACCGAAGCCGGGCCTTGGACAGCCCTCTCGCCAGACATTCTGATGCAGCCTCGCGCACCCGGCGGGACGGCCTATTCCTGCGCGCTCAGTTCCTGGTAGACGTAGGCCGACAACACCAGCTTGTCACGCACGGTCATGTTGGAAAATTCCACCCCGTACTGGTAGAAATCGGCCTCCCCCAGCGCTTCCACGGTACGCAGCACCACCCGCAGATCCAGGGTCAGTTGCTGGTCGGCTACAGAAGCCACAAAGCGCAGCCTGCCGACCACGCCCTTCTGCGCAGCCACCCTGCCAGACAAGGACGTCGCCACCAGCGACGCCCCGGCCAGGCTCAGGTCGATCACGCTGGCCGCCACGGGAGTATTACCGTCCACCTCCAGATAGCCCTCTGCCCCCACCGGCACCCGGGTGGCCTGGCGGATCACGGTGGAGCGGACCTCGCGCGGCATCGCCAGGTGCAGGTAGACGAAAGGCGTCTGCTGGTACTTCAGCAACTGGGACGAAAACGCATAGGCCCGGCGCCCCGTCAGGGCTCGCACCACGAAGGCCTGCCCATCGCGCATGAACAATTGCTTGCCATCCTTCTGCGGCGCGGTCACCAGGATACTGCGGCCGGGCAGGCAACCCACGAGGTTGACCGCATAGCGCTGGGCGGCGTCCTCAGCCAATTGCAGCCACAAGGTGTCGCCGATCTGCCAGCGCACTTCTTCCATGGTGATCACCGTCTGCTGGCCACGCGCAGCGGCAGCAGGCTTGACGGGCCGCTTGCCGCCGACCTTCTTGCGCAATACATCGCGCGCCTGGGGCAAGGGCACTGACTCGGTATCCGGCTCGGCCACCCAGCGGGCATTGCGGTAAAGACCATTCTCGATCAGGCCGGCCAGTTGGTCGGGCGTGTCGATCATGGTGCCGCGCGCCAGCAGCAGTTTGCCGACCTCGTTGTAAATGGGCCAGGGCGCGGGCTTGCCCAAGACCAGCTCGGTGGCGCGCACCGGCACCAGGGAAGTGTGATCAGCCATTTCAGTGTTGCTCCGGACCAGCGCCCTCGCCTGCAGCCGCCGCCCGGCGCGCATCCTGCTCGCGGAAGAAGGCTTGCACCACCTCCTGCTCGCGGGTGCGCTTGAACGGTGGCAGGCTCTGCCAGATGCGGCGGCCATAGTTCTTGGTAATGATGCGGGGGTCGCAGATCATCAGTACGCCCCGGTCGCCCTCGTCACGGATCAGGCGGCCCGCGCCCTGCTTGAGGTTGATGATGGCCGCAGGCAGTTGATGATGGACGAAGCCGTTCAAGCCCTGCTTTTCCATCTCGCTGATGCGCGCTGCCAGTACCGGGTCATCGGGCGGGGAGAACGGCAGCTTGTCGATGATGACCAGCGAGAGCGCATCGCCGCGCACGTCCACGCCTTCCCAGAAGCTCTGGCTGCCGATCAGCACGCCATTGCCGGCGGCACGGAAACGGTCCAGCAATTCGGTGCGTCCAGCCTCCCCCTGCACGAACAGCGGGAAGGCATGGCCGCGCGCCTCGAATTCGGCGCGCAGGCGTTCGGCCGCACGATTGACCGCGCGCAGCGTGGTACAGAGGAAGAAGCAGCGACCACCGGCCGCCTCGATGATGGGCAGCGCGGCGTCGATGACCGCGTCGGTGTATTCGAAGGAATTGGGTTGCGGCAGGTTTTGCGGCACGTACAGGATGCCCTGCTCGCCATAGTTGAACGGGCTGGGCCAGGACTGCGCCGGTGCATTCCACAAGCCCATCTGGGCGGCGTAGTGATTGAAATCCTTCTTCACCGCCAGCGTGGCCGAGGTAAATATCCAGGAACGCGGCGTACCTTCCCGCTGCTTGTTGAAGATGGGAGCGATCGACAGCGGCGTGCGGTGCAGTTGCAGGGAGGACTGGAAAGCCTCCACCCACAAGACGTAGAAGGGTTTCTGGCCAGACGGCTCCTGTTGCTCATCACCCGACTCCGCGCGCTTGGCTTCGGCAGGCTTGGCCGCCGCCTTGGCGGCCGCTTCGGCCTGGATCTTCTCCAGCTCCTCGGGCGTACCCCAGTTTTCCAGTTGGCGCAGCAATTCGTTGGCGCGGTCGCGACACTGCTCGATGGTCTCGGCGCGCTCGGCCTGCTTCTCCAGCACGGTGATCATGTCGTCCATGCAGTCCTTGAGCGTATCGAGGGCCGGGAAGAAGGTGCTGGAGGGTGCGATCTGGTTCAGCGCCAGGCGCACCGAGTCTTCGGAAAACGCCAGCCGCAGATCGCGCGCGGCACGCTCTACCGGAGCCACCAGACGCGCCCAGTCGGCGCCGTCACGGGCATGCGACAGGCCTTCGGCCAGCACGTCGCGGCACAGCTCCAGGATCTGCGAGGTCGAGATCGTCTCGCCAAAGAACAGCGTGGCGGTATCCGGCAACTGGTGGGCCTCATCGAAGATCACGGTATTGGCCGAGGGCAGCAGTTCGGCGATGCCGGTGTCCTTCAGGGCCACGTCGGCAAAGAAGAGGTGATGGTTGACCACCACCACATCGGCCTGCTGGGCTTCCTTGCGCGCCTTCATGACAAAGCAATCCTGGTAATACTGGCATTCCGCGCCAAAGCAGGTATCGCGGGTAGACGTCACCAGATTCCATACCGAGGCTGTTTCCGGCACCTTGGTCAGCTCGGCCTTGTCGCCGGATGAGGTGGATTTGACGAAGCGCGAAATCTCGCGCAGATAGCCCACATCCTCGCGCGCGGTCAGGCGGCCGTTCTGCAGCGTGCGCTCCAGGTGGAAATGGCAGACGTAGTTGCTGCGCCCCTTGAGCAAGGCCACCGAGACCGGTGCGTGCAGGGCCTTGCGCACGGTCGGGATGTCGCGGTTGAACAGTTGGTCCTGCAAGGTCTTGGTGCCGGTGGAGACGATGGTCTTGCCGCCCCACAGCAGCGCCGGCACCAGATAGGCGAAGGTCTTGCCGGTGCCGGTACCTGCCTCGGCGATCAGGGTCCCCTGGCCGGCGATGGCCGTGGCGATGGCCTTGGCCATCTCGGTCTGGGCATGGCGGGGCCGGTAGCTGCCCACGGCGCCGCCCAAGGGGCCGCCCGCGCCGAACAGACGGTCGATCTCGGCGTCGTGGACGCCCGGCGCCGCGACCGCAGCCGCGTCTTCGGGCGTTGCGGGAGTGAGGTCGCTGGCACTGCGATCGGGGATCTCGGCGGGGGCTTCTGGAGCAGTCACTGCGGCAAACCTGTAGAAAAGAGTGAGACAGCGCAGCCCACAGCAATGACTGCGCACGGCCCCTCAAAGGGAACAAGCCGCTATTTTACGCGGAGTCGGGCGCTGGCTCCGATATCGGTGCACAGGCGCTCCCTGCGTAGCAGGAATTCGGCATGGGGGTACGGCGCAGCGCGCCGACGGACAGGCTCAGGCGGGGATATCAGGGACCAGCTGCATCTTCAGCAGCGCGATATGGTCTTTCAGTTGCAGCTTGCGCTTCTTCAGGCGGCGCAATTGCAGGTCTTCCGAACGGGCATCGCGGATCAGCATATCGATCACGCTGTCGAGATCACGGTGCTCGACTTCGAGTTCGATGATGCGGCGCTGGATGTCTTCGCGATGCGTACTGGTCATGATGAGCTGGCTCGTTGCTGATGTGCTTGCTAGTGTAATGCACCCGCTTGCGCACGCCAATCGGCATGCGCAAGTCCTGATCGCAAAGTTGCCCGCCTAGCGGGCTGCCGGGGCGGTCGTCGGCGAGTCCTGCTGCTGGTTCTGCAGGTTCTGCTGGCGCTGGGCGCGTTCGCGCTCCTTCTCCGCCTTGTTGCGTTCTACCTCCAGGCGGTGCTGCTCGGCCTCCTGGATGCGGCGCTGGCGCTCGGCGGCATTGGCGGCGCGCTCCGGCGCACGGGCAGCGTCCTCGGCCCGCTGCTGACGCTGCTTGGCCTCGTGCTCGCGCACGCGGTAATCGGCGGGCACGTCCTTGTTGGCGTCGATGCGCTGCTGGACTTCACGATTCTTGGCGTTGCTTTCCTGCACCTTGCGGGCCGAATCGGCTTCCTTTTGCTTCTGCTCGGCCTGGCGGCGGGCGGCGTCTTCCTGATCCTTGGCGCGCTGGTCGGCCAGCGAACGGTCGCGGTCATCGACGTTGGCCTGGCGCTGGAACACATTGGCCTCGTACTCGGCCTGCTTGAGGTCCTTCTCGGCCAGGCGCTTGCGGTCCCTGGCTTCTTCCAGGCACTTGTTGACCAGGAACTTGGGGGCGCAGGCGCGCTGGTCGAGCACATAGCGCAGCTGGACCGCCTGGCGATCCTCGGCCACCTCATCGAGCACCGCCTGAGCCATTTCCACCGACTTGATCGAACCCGCAGGGTAGCGCTGGCGGATCGGCGTACGCGCCTCGATCTGCTCGAAGCGCTCGCGCGTCATGGGCGCAGCTGTCACAGGCGCCGGCGCTGCAGCGGTGGCGGCGCCGCCCGCTGGCGCTGCGGCCTGGCGGGTATCCGGTGCCTGGGCTGCGACGCCGCCAGCGGCCAGCATCAGCACCAGCGCGCACAGGGAAACGGAGACGCCCTTGGCATCGGCAAAGAAAACTTGCATGTCGTTCTTGATCATCGGTTGAGGGTTCAGGAGAGGCTGTCGGCGATGGAGCGGCGATCCGCATCCAGGTATTCCTTGGACTGCATCTCAATGATACGTGAAACGGTACGGTGGAATTCGTTGGACAGCGTACCCACGGTGTAAAGCTCGTCCGGTTCCACGGCGGCCGACATGATCAGCTTGACCTTGTGGTCGTAGAACACGTCGATGAGCCAGGTAAAGCGGCGCGCCTCCGACGACATGGCCGCCGACATGCGCGGAATGCCCGACAGGATCACGGTCTGGAAGCGGCTGGCCAGTTCCAGGTAATCGTTCTGCGAACGCGGCCCGCCGCACAGGGTGGCGAAATCGAACCAGATGGCGCTGCCGGCGCGACGCAAAGCGCGAATCTCGCGGGCTTCGATGTGCACGCGCGGATCCTCTTCCGTCGCCTCGGCCACAGCGGCAAAGGCGGCCCGCAGCTCTTCGTCGGTCTTGGCGTTCAGGGGCGTGTGGTAGACCTTGACCTGCTCCAGCACGCGCTTGCGGTAGTCGATGCCGGCGTCGATGTTCATGACGTCCAGCTTTTCCTTGAGCAGCGCAATGGTCGGCAGCATGCGGTCGCGGTGCAGGCCATCCGGATAGAGCGTGCTGGGCTCGTAGTTGGACGTCATGACGAAGGACACGCCGTGATCGAACAGGCCCTTCAAGAGGTTGTAGAGGATCATCGCATCGGCGATGTCGGAGACGTGGAATTCGTCGAAACAGATCAGGCGGTACTTCTTGGCGATGCGCTTGGCGACCTCGTCCAGCGGGTCGGCAATGCCCTTCAATTCATCGAGCTGGCGATGCACATCGCGCATGAATTCGTGGAAGTGCAGGCGCGTCTTGCGCACCACCGGCACCACCGAATAGAAGCTGTCCATCAGGAAGGACTTGCCGCGCCCTACCCCGCCCCACATGTAGACGCCGCGCGGCACGGCCGGCCGGCTGATCAGGCGCTTGAAGGTGGAGGCGCGCTGGGCCTTGTAGGCCACCCATTCCTCATAGGCGCGCTGCAGGCGCTCGATGGCGCGCAACTGCGCTTCATCAGGTTGGTAACCGCGCTGGGACAGCGACTGTTCGTAGAATTGACGGACATCCATGGTGTGGTCTTGTAAAACGACAATGGGCGAGCCAGGCTCGCCCATTGGGTTGGCATCTCAATGCGCACTATGCGGGCAACTCGAACGCGGCCAGCCCCAGGGGCTGGCCAGGCGTCGGCGACCCGTATTGTCGCACTGATCGCGCATCAGAAGTTCAATGCGCGCTTGTCGACGGCCAGAGCCGCTTCCTTGGTCGCTTCGGACAGCGAGGGGTGAGCGTGGCAGATACGGGCGATGTCTTCGGAGGAAGCACGGAATTCCATCGCCACGACGGCTTCGGAAATCAGCTCGGAGGCCATCGGGCCGACGATGTGCACGCCCAGGATCTCATCGGTCTTGGCATCGGCCAGGAACTTCACCATGCCCGAGGTATCGCCCAGCGCACGGGCGCGGCCGTTGGCCAGGAACGGGAAGGTACCGGCCTTGTACTGCACGCCTTCGGCCTTCAGTTGCTGCTCGGTCTTGCCGACCCAGGCGATTTCCGGCGAGGTGTAGATGACCCAGGGAATGGTGTTGAAGTTGACGTGACCATGCTGACCAGCGATACGCTCGGCCACGGCAACGCCTTCTTCCTCAGCCTTGTGGGCCAGCATCGGACCACGGACCACGTCACCGACCGCCCACACGTTGGGCAGGTTGGTCTTGCAGTCGCCGTCCACGGCGATGAAGCCGCGCTCGTCCAGCTTCAGGCCCACGCCTTCGGCGTTGAGGCCAATGGTGTTGGGGGTACGGCCGATCGAGACGATCAGCTTGTCGAATTCGCCGGTGTGGGCGTCGCCCTTGGCATCGGTGTATTCGACGGAAACGCTGTTCTTGCCAGCCTTGATGGCGCCGATCTTCACACCCAGGTTCACGGCCAGGCCTTGCTTGGTCAGCAGCTTCTGGGCTTCCTTGGCGATCTGCTCGTCCACTGCACCCAGGAAGGTCGGCAGCGCCTCCAGCACGGTCACTTCCGCGCCCAGGCGACGCCAGACCGAACCCATTTCCAGGCCGATCACGCCGGCGCCGATCACGCCCAGCTTCTTCGGCACTTCGGTGATGGACAGTGCGCCGGTGTTGGAGAGGATCAGCTTTTCATCGAACTCGGCGCCCGGCAGTGCGCGGGCGTTGGAGCCGGTAGCGACGATGACGTGCTTGGCGGTGATGGTTTCTTCGGCAGCACCCGCGACCTTGATTTCGTAGCCATTGGCGTCGCCCTTGACGAAGGAGCCGCGGCCGTGGAAGAAGCTGACCTTGTTCTTCTTGAACAGGTACAGGATGCCGTCGTTGTTCTGCTTGACCACGGTATTCTTGCGGCCCAGCATCTTTTCCAGGTTCAGGCCCAGGCCCTTGACTTCGATGCCGTGCTCGGCGAAGCCGTGGCTGGCGTGCTCATAGTGTTCGGAGGATTGCAGCAGCGCCTTGGAGGGGATGCAGCCGACGTTGGTGCAGGTGCCGCCCGGTGCGGGGCCGCCCTTTTCGTTCTTCCATTCGTCGATGCAGGCGGTGTTGAAGCCCAGTTGCGCTGCGCGGATGGCGGCGATGTAACCGCCAGGGCCGCCACCGATGACGACCACGTCAAAATTCTTGCTCATGTGTGTATTCCTGATTCGTTGTGCGCATCCGCTTCTAGCTCAACTTCCAGCCTGAAGCGGATGCAAAAAGGCGCTGAATGCCTGGGGCCGTTCAGCGCCTAGCTCACGCCGTGATGGCCGGTTGCTTACAGATCCAGCAGCAGACGGGCCGGGTCTTCCAGGGCTTCCTTGATCGCGACCAGCGACAGGACGGCTTCGCGGCCGTCGATGATGCGGTGGTCATAGGACAGCGCGAAGTAGTTGATCGGACGAACCACGACCTGGCCGTTTTCAACCACAGCGCGTTCCTTGGTGGCGTGGATGCCCAGGATCGCCGATTGCGGCGGGTTGATGATCGGGGTCGACAGCATGGAACCGAAGGTACCGCCGTTGGAGACGGTGAAGGTACCGCCCGACAGTTCTTCGATGGACAGCTTGCCGTCCTTGGCCTTCTGGCCGAATTCACCGATCTTCTTCTCGATGTCGGCAATCGACATCTGGTCCGCATCACGCAGGATGGGCACCACCAGACCGCGCGGCGAACCGACGGCCACGCCGATGTCGAAGTAGCCGTGGTAGACGATGTCGTTGCCATCGACCGAGGCGTTGACGATCGGGTACTTCTTCAGGGCATGCACGACCGCCTTGACGAAGAAGGACATGAAGCCCAGCTTGACGCCGTGTTCCTTCTCGAACTTGTCCTTGTACTTGTTGCGCAGGTCGATGACCGGCTGCATGTTGATTTCGTTGAAGGTGGTCAGGATGGCGTTGGTCGATTGCGACTGCACCAGACGCTCGGCCACGCGGGCACGCAGGCGGCTCATCGGCACGCGCTGTTCCGGACGGCTTTCCAGACCGGCCTTGACCGGGGCGGCGACTTGCGCCAGGGCCGGCTTGGCAGCGGCGGCAGGTGCGGCAGCAGGAGCCGACAGCGCGCCCAGCACGTCGCCCTTGGTCACGCGGCCATCCTTGCCGGTGCCGGTGACTTGCGAGGTCGACAGGTTGTTGTCGGCCAGCAGCTTGGCGGCGGCCGGCATGGCGACGTCGCCCTTGGAAGCCAGCTCGGGAGCGGCGACCGGGGTCGGTTCGTTGGTCGCTTGCGGTGCGGGAGCCGCCTTGACTTCGGTCGGGGCCACTTGGGCGGAAGCGTCGGTGTCGAGGATGGCGATCACTTCACCGGCCACGACGGTTGCGCCGTCGGCCTTGATGATCTGGGTGATCACGCCGGCGTCCGGCGAGGGCAGTTCCAGCACGACCTTGTCGGTCTCGATGTCGATCAGGTTTTCGTCACGGGAAACGGGTTCGCCAACCTTCTTGTGCCATTGCAGCAGGGTCGCTTCGGCGACGGATTCCGACAACTGCGGGACTTTTACTTCGATTTGAGCCATTTTCAGGATTCTCCGATTTTCGGGTGATTTCGTTCTTATGGAAACAGGGACGCCCTGCCCTCGCAGCGCGTCCCGTTTGCATCGATGATTACTTGGTCAGCACAAAGCCCTTGAGCTTGGCGAAGGCGGTTTCGATCAGCGCCTTTTGCTGTGCGTAGTGCTTGTCGTAGTAACCGACGGCCGGCGAGGCGCTGGCCGGGCGGCCTGCATAGGCCAGCTTCTGACCTTCGGAGAGATTCTCGAAGATGTTGTGCTGGATCTGCAGCCATGCGCCCTGGTTCTGCGGCTCGTCCTGTGCCCACACCAGTTCGTTGAAGTTGGGGAACTGCTTCAACGCGGCCGCGAAGGCCTTGTGCGGGAACGGATACAGCTGCTCGACGCGGATGATGGCGGTATCGGTCTGGCCACGTTCCTTGCGGGCGTTGACCAGGTCGTAGTACACCTTGCCCGAGCAGGCGACGATGCGCTTGACCTTCTTGGCGTCGATGGTCTCATCGACTTCCGGAATCACGGTCTGGAACGAACCCTTGGCCAGGTCGGACAGCGGGGAACCGGCATCCTTGTTACGCAGCAGCGACTTCGGCGTCATGATGATCAGCGGCTTGCGGAACAGGCGGATCATCTGGCGACGCAGCAGGTGGAAGATCTGCGCAGCGGTGGTGGGCTGCACGACCTGCATGTTGTTGTCGGCGCACAGCTGGAGGTAACGCTCGATACGTGCGGACGAGTGTTCCGGACCCTGGCCTTCGTAGCCGTGGGGCAGCATCTGCACCAGGCCCGAGGCACGGCCCCACTTCACTTCGCCGGAGCTGATGAACTGGTCCATGACGACCTGGGCGCCGTTGGCGAAGTCGCCGAACTGGGCTTCCCAGATGGTCAGGGTGTTCGGTTCAGCGGTCGAGTAGCCATATTCGAAGGCCAGCACGGCTTCTTCGGACAGCACCGAGTCGATCACGGTGAAGGTGGACTGGTTTTCCGCCACGTTCTGCAGCGGGATGAAGGTACCGGCATCCCAACGCTCGCGGTTCTGGTCGTGCAACACGGCGTGACGGTGGGTGAAGGTGCCACGGCCGGCATCCTGACCGGTCAGGCGCACGGCATAGCCGGACGAGACCAGGCTGGCGTAGGCCAGGTGTTCGCCCATGCCCCAGTCCAGGTTCATTTCGCCACGGCCCATGGCGGCGCGGTCGTTCAAGACCTTCTCGACCAGCGAGTGGACCTTGAAGCCTTCCGGCACGGTGGTGATCTTGGCGGCCAGGCGCTTCAATTCAGCCATCGGCACGGCGGTTTCGGCGGCGTCGGTCCACTTGCGGTTCAGGAACGGCAGCCAGTCGACGGCGTACTTGCTCTTGAAGTTGGTCAGCACCGGATCGATGGCGTGCTTGCCGGCGTCCATCGCGGCGCGGTAGGCCTTGACCAGCTCTTCGCCGCCATCGGCGGGGATGGTCTGCTGGGTCACCAGCTTGTCGGCGTAGAGCTTCCGGGTGCCGGGGTGCTGGGCGATCTTCTTGTACATCAGCGGCTGGGTCAGCGCAGGGGTATCTTGCTCGTTGTGGCCCAGCTTGCGGAAGCAGATGATGTCGACCACGATGTCCTTCTTGAACTTCATGCGGTAGTCGACAGCGATCTGGGTGGCGAACACGACGGCTTCCGGATCATCGCCGTTGACGTGCAGCACCGGGGCTTCGATCATCTTGACCACGTCCGAGCAGTACAGGGTCGAGCGGGAGTCGCGCGGATCGGAAGTGGTGAAGCCGATCTGGTTGTTGATGACGATGTGAACCGTGCCGCCGGTGCCGTAGCCACGGGTCTGCGCCAGGTTCAAGGTTTCCATCACCACGCCTTGGCCGGCGAAGGCGGCGTCGCCGTGCACCAGGATCGGCAGCACTTGCGAGCCATCCTTGTCGCCGCGGCGATCCATACGGGCCTTGACCGAACCCTCGACCACCGGGTTGACGATTTCCAGGTGGGACGGGTTGAAGGCCAGCGACAGGTGGACCGGGCCGCCAGGGGTCGACACGTCCGAGGAGAAGCCCTGGTGGTACTTGACGTCACCGGCCGGCAGGTCGTCAGCGTGACGGCCTTCGAATTCGGAGAACAGTTCCTGCGGGGTCTTGCCCAGGATGTTGACCAGCACGTTCAGACGGCCACGGTGGGCCATGCCGATGACGATTTCCTGCACGCCCTTTTCACCGGCGCGCTGGATGGTTTCGTCCAGCGAGGCGATGAAGGACTCGCCGCCTTCCAGCGAGAAGCGCTTCTGGCCGACGTACTTGGTGTGGAGGTAGCGTTCCAGGCCTTCAGCGGCGGTCAGGCGTTCCAGGATGTGCTTCTTCTTCTCGGAGGAGAAGCTGGGCACGGCACGGGTCGGCTCCAGGCGCTCTTCCAGCCAGCGCACTTCGGCCATGTCCGAGATGTAGGTGAACTCGGCGCCGATGGAGCGCGTGTAGGTGTCGCGCAGCATCTGCAGCAGGTCGCGCAGGGAGGCGGTTTCCGGGCCGAAGTAGGTGTTGTTGATGTTGAACACGATGTCCATGTCGGCATCGGTGAAGCCGTAGAAGGAGGGATCGAGTTCGGGGATATTGGGGCGTTCCTGGCGCTGCAGCGGGTCCAGGTTGGCGAAACGGGAACCGAGGTCACGGTAGCCGGCGATCAGTTGGGTGACAGCGACGCGCTTGCGGCCCATGTCGGAGTCGGCGGAAGCGATGACGGTGCGGATCGGGCCTTGCTTGGCGCGTTCGGCGAAGGAAGCGATCACCGGAGCGTGGGCCACGTCAGGACGGGTGGAGCCGTCGGTAGCGGGAACGTGTTGCACGGCGTCGAAATAAGCACGCCAGTTGTCGGGGACGGAGCCGGGATTATTCAGGTAGGCTTCGTACAGTTCTTCGATGTACGGAGCATTCCCACCGAACAGGTAGGAGTTGATGTTGTATTGCTCGTAGAGCTTTGTCATTTGCTCACCTTTCTTCGCGCTTCGCGAGATTAGCGGGTTTCTACACCTTCCGCGACACGGCCTGACCGGTTAGCGGATTGCATCAAGTTGTGGGGGAAGGACCTTGTCTACCTGAACTTCTGTACGTCATCCAGTCAGCGCTTCGGAATTATATCTCCTAATATCAAATAAAAAAGCGAATCCACAGGGATTCGCTTTTTTATTTGAAACCGGATGCGACGGGCGTTTCCTATCACCAACGCCCAGCCGCAAAGCCTTGCCGCACGGCCTTTCCGCCCTCCTCCATGGACTCCCGGAGACTAGGAACGGGTCGCTCCGCACGAACCGCCGTTGTCGGCCAGACAAGTCTGGCCGACAACGGCGGCGACCGATCAGCGCTTGTCGATCGGCGGCACGTCGCGACGCGGCGAGCCAACGAAGAGCTGACGGGGACGGCCGATCTTCTGTTCCGGATCCGAGATCATTTCGTTCCATTGGGCGATCCAGCCAATGGTACGGGCCATGGCGAAGATGCAGGTGAACATCGAGGTCGGGATGCCCAGGGCGCGCTGCACGATGCCCGAGTAGAAGTCGACGTTCGGGTACAGCTTGCGGGAGACGAAGTATTCGTCTTCCAGCGCGATCTTTTCCAGCTCCATGGCCAGCTTGAACAGCGGGTCGTCGTGCAGGCCCAGTTCGTTCAGGACTTCGTAGCAGGTTTCGCGCATCAGCTTGGCGCGCGGGTCGTAGTTCTTGTAGACGCGGTGACCGAAGCCCATCAGCTTCACGCCCGAGTTCTTGTCCTTCACTTGCTTGATGAACTCGGGGATCTTGTCCACGGAACCGATCTGTTCCAGCATGTTCAGTGCGGCTTCGTTGGCGCCGCCGTGAGCGGGGCCCCACAGGCAGGCGATACCGGCGGCGATACATGCGAACGGGTTGGCGCCGGAGGAGCCGGCCAGACGCACGGTCGAGGTCGAGGCGTTCTGTTCGTGGTCGGCGTGCAGGATCAGGATGCGGTCCAGCGCGCGCACCAGGACTTCATTGACCTGATACTCTTCGCACGGGTTGGCGAACATCATGCGCATGAAGTTGGCGGTGTAGGACAGGTCGTTGCGCGGATACACGAACGGCTGGCCGATGCTGTACTTGTAGGCCATGGCCACCAGGGTCGGCAGCTTGGCGATCATGCGGATGGCCGACACTTCGCGGTGGTTGGCGTTGGAGATGTCCAGCGAGTCGTGGTAGAAGGCCGACAGCGCGCCCACCGAACCCGTCAGCACGGCCATCGGGTGCGCATCGCGACGGAAGCCACGGAAGAAGAAGTTCATCTGCTCGTGGACCATGGTGTGCTGGGTCACGGTGTTGACGAAGACCTTCTTTTGCTCGGCATTGGGCAGCTCACCGTGCAGCAACAGGTAGCAGGATTCCAGGAAGTCGCAGTTCACCGCCAGCTGTTCGATCGGATAGCCACGGTACAGCAGCTCACCCTTGTCGCCATCGATGTAGGTGATGGAGGAGTTGCAGGAAGCCGTCGACATGAAGCCCGGGTCGTAGGTGAACTTGCCGGTGGCGCCGTAGAGCTTGCGGATATCGATCACATCAGGACCGATGCTGCCCTTGTAGACAGGAAAATCTACGGACGGAGACCCGTCGGAGAACGACAGGGTAGCTTTGATATCGGTGTTGGACATAGCTTTTCCTTTTGCTGGGATGGTGAAACCGTTAATCAAACGCCGCGACCGCAAGCCGGGCGGCATCATGGTTCGGATGCGCCGGGTGGCGAGATGGAACAGGCCGCGATCGGGCAAATCGGTCTGGCTTGTGGCCAGGCGCAACAAATAGGCAACAATCAGGCAAGAATCAGGCAGTACGCAGTTTCTTCAGCAACGCATGCACCTGGGGCAGATCAACCGCCGCCTCGGGCTCCTTGCGGGCCAGCAGCAAGTCCATCAGGTCATTATCGGTCAGGTCCATCAGGCGCGAGAATGCATCAACCTCGTCGTCGCTCATCTGCGCCTCATGGGCGTCGAGATAGCGTGTCAGGATCAGGTCGTTCTCCAGCAGCCCGCGGCGCGCACGCCAGCGCAGTCTTGCGCGTTTGGCCGGATCATCCTGGTGACGTTCAGCAGTCATGAACTCGCTCATTTCTTGTGTCTTCTCTTTCACATCAACCGGACCGGCACAGACCGGACCGGCCGCGGGGAGCCCTACTGCCCTGCTCCCCGCTGCGGCCCGCCGGCATGGCGGGCCTGGCTGGCATACAAGCCGATAAGACTTATACCGAACGGCGGACCATCAGTTCCTTGATCTTGCCGATGGCCTTGTTGGGGTTCAGACCCTTGGGGCAGACATCGACGCAGTTCATGATGGAACGGCAACGGAACAGGCGGTACGGGTCTTCCAGGTTGTCCAGACGCGCGCCGGTGGCTTCGTCGCGGCTGTCGGCGATGAAGCGGTAGGCTTGCAAGAGGCCAGCCGGGCCGACGAACTTGTCCGGATTCCACCAGAACGACGGGCAGGACGTGGAGCAGCAGGCGCACAGGATGCACTCGTAGACGCCGTCCAGCTCTTCCCGTTGCTCGGGCGACTGCAGACGCTCCTTCTCGGGCGGGATGCTGTCGTTGATCAGGTAGGGCTTGATCGAGTCGTACTGCTTGAAGAAGTTGGTCATGTCCACGATCAGGTCGCGGATCACCGGCAGGCCAGGCAGCGGCTTCAGAACGATGGGTTCGGTCAGCTCGTTCAGGTTGGTGATGCAGGCCAGGCCGTTCTTGCCGTTGATGTTCATGGCGTCGGAACCGCACACGCCTTCGCGGCAGGAGCGGCGCAGCGCCAGGGAATCGTCGACGTCGGACTTGATGCGTTGCAGGGCGTCCAGCAGCATCTTGTCGGTGGGCTTCAGTTCCACCGTCAGGTCTTGCATGTACGGCTTGTCGTCCTTGTCCGGATCGTAACGGTAGATCTTGAATTTCAGGGTGCGAGTCATGTTGCGACCTCTTAGAAAGTACGTGCTTTAGGTTTGAAAGTCTCAACAGTCAGCGGCTGCATGTTGACCGGCTTGTAGTCGAGACGATTCCCCTCGGAGAACCACAGCGTGTGCTTGAGCCAGTTCACGTCGTCGCGCTGCTCGTAGTCGCTGTGCGCGTGGGCGCCGCGCGATTCCTTGCGGGCTGCTGCAGAAGTGATGGTGGCCTTGGCGGTTTCGATCAGGTTGTCCAGCTCCAGCGCTTCCACGCGGGCGGTGTTGAAGACCTTGGACTTGTCCTTGAAGGAGACGTGCTTGCGGCGCTCGTCCAGCTCCATGATCTTGGTGTAGCCTTCTTGCAGCAGGGCGTCGGTACGGAACACGCCGCAGTACTTCTGCATGGTGGCGCGAATGTCGTTGGCCACGTCCTGCACGCGCTCGGAACCGGTGCTGCTTTCCAGGTGCGCAATGCGTTCCAGCGAACGGTCCAGGGCGCCGGCCGGGATCGGCTTGTGGCTCTGGTCCTGCAGGCGGCTGCCGACGATGTGGTTGCCAGCGGCGCGGCCGAACACCACCAAATCCAGCAGCGAGTTGGTGCCCAGGCGGTTGGCGCCGTGCACCGACACGCAGGCGCATTCGCCGATGGCGTACATGCCCTGCACCACTTCCTTCATCGAACCGCCCTTGGGGGCGACCACCTGACCGTGGATGTTGGTGGGGATGCCACCCATCTGGTAGTGGATGGTCGGCACGACCGGGATCGGTTCCTTGGTCGCATCGACGTTGGCGAACTTGTGGGCGATTTCCAGGATCGAGGGCAGACGCTTCTTGATGGTATCGGCGCCGATGTGGCGCAGATCCAGCAGCACGTGATCCTTGTGGGGACCGACGCCGCGGCCTTCCTTGATTTCCTGGTCCATCGAACGCGAGACGAAGTCACGCGGGGCCAGATCCTTCAGGGTCGGCGCGTAGCGTTCCATGAAGCGTTCGCCGTTGCTGTTGATCAGGATGCCGCCTTCGCCGCGCACGCCTTCGGTGATCAGCACGCCCGCGCCGGCCACGCCGGTCGGGTGGAACTGCCAGAACTCCATGTCCTGCAGCGGCAGGCCGGCACGTGCGGCCATGCCCATGCCGTCGCCGGTGTTGATGAAGGCATTGGTCGAGGCCGCCCAGATACGGCCGGCACCGCCGGTGGCGAACAGGGTGGTCTTGGCGTGCAGCATCATGATTTCGCCGGTTTCCATTTCCAGCGCGACCACGCCGAGGACGTCGCCCTCTTCGTTGCGGATCAGGTCCAGCGCCATCCACTCCACGAAGAAGTGGGTCTTGGCGCGCACGTTGCGCTGGTACAGGGTGTGCAGCAGCGCGTGACCGGTACGGTCAGCGGCGGCACAGGCGCGTTGCACCGGCTTTTCGCCCAGGTTGGCGGTGTGGCCGCCGAACGGACGTTGGTAGATGGTGCCGTCGGGGTTGCGGTCGAAGGGCATGCCGAAGTGTTCCAGCTCGTAGACGGCCTTCGGTGCTTCGCGGCACATGAATTCGATGGCGTCCTGGTCGCCCAGGTAGTCCGAACCCTTGACGGTGTCGAACATGTGCCAGTACCAGTTGTCTTCGGACATGTTGCCCAGCGAAGCGCCGATGCCGCCTTGGGCAGCCACGGTGTGCGAGCGGGTCGGGAAGACCTTGGACAGGACAGCGACGTTCAGGCCGGCTTCGGCCAGTTGCAGCGAGGCGCGCATGCCGGAGCCACCGGCGCCGACGATGACCGCGTCAAAGCGGCGGGTAGTGATGGCGGATTTGATTGCAGCCACGATTAGTTTCTCCACAGAATCTGCGCGGCGTAGCCAGCGCAACCGATCAGCCACACGATAGTGGCAACTTGCAGGACCAGACGAACGCCAACGGGCTTGACGTAGTCCATCAGCGCATCACGCACGCCGATCCAGGCGTGGAAGAACAGCGCCATGAACACGGCAAAGGTGGCGACCTTGAACCATTGATGCGAGAACAGCGCCGCCCAGCCCTGATAGCTGAAGTTGGTCGAAGTGAAGAAGCACACCAGCAGGATCACGGTGTACACAGCCATCACGACGGCGGTGGCGCGTTGCGCCAGCCAGTCACGCAGGCCATAGTGGGCGCCCACGACCAGGCGCTTGGGTCCGATGTTGTTATCAGCCATTTTCAGAAAGCTCCGAACAGTTTCAATGCGACCAGGACCATCAGCGCGATGCTGATCACCAGGACAGTTGCCGAGGACTTGCGCGCGCTGTCCTTGTCCAGACCGATGTGGTTGTCCATGATCAGGTGGCGGATGCCGGCGCAGAAGTGGTGGAGGTAAGCCCAGGACAGGGCCAGGATGACCAGCTTGACGAACCAGCCCGAGGTGAAACCCTTGAGGTAGTCGAAGGTACCTTCGGAGAGCAGGCTGCTGTCCAGCAGGTACAGGATGAAAGGCAGCATCAGGAACAGGAACAGACCGCTGATGCGGTGCATGATCGAGACGATGGCAGCCAGAGGCATGCGGTAACCGGCAATTTGGGTTAGGTGTATGTTACGAAATTGCGGCCGTTGTGGTTTAGCGGCTTCAGACATACAAGGTTCTCCTCAGATTAAAACAATCATGCAATTTTCGCCGATTTTCTAAATCACCATCAACATTTATTGCGCTTCGCAGCATGCCTGCCGGGTCTTGACCCGGCTTTGAATCCGCTCCCCTGCGCCGCGCAGGCCCTACCTGGCGGCACTCCGGGAAGAACCTCACCGGCCGCTCAGCTCAACTCGCTCTGGTAATGATGATTCGTCGTCAGGTACAGCCCGCGCCGCATTTCCACCGGCTTGTCGCCATAGGTGAATGAAGCCCGTTCCACACTCAGCAACGGCGTTTGGGGCGTTACGCCCAGAAACTCTGCCGCATCCGGATCCGCCCCGACGGCACGGATGCGCTCTTCGGCACGGATCATGCGCGTGCCGAACTCAGACTCGAACAGCCCGTACAGCGGGCCGCGGTATTCCACCAGGCGCTCGGCCGTCAAGCCCTTGAAGATGGCGCCAGGCAGCCAGATGTCTTCCAGGATGATGGGAACGCCATTGAACGATTTTACCCGGCGAATGAAAATGACCGAGTCGCCCGACTTCATATCGAGCTGACGGGCCACTTCGGCCGAGGCGCGTACGCGCTTGACTTCGATGATTTTGTTTTCGGGACGCTGCGGCTCGTCGCTGTCGGCCATCAACCGCAGGAAGCGGAACTGCGCCTGGGTCTCGTGATGGGTGGCCACGAAGGTGCCCTTGCCCTGGCGGCGCACCACCAGGTTTTCGGCCGCCAGTTCGTCGATGGCCTTGCGCACCGTGCCCTGACTGACCTTGAAACGACTGCCTAGCTCGACTTCGCTGGGGATCAGCTCACCGGGCTTCCACTCCCCCGCCTCCAGGCGCTGCATGATGAGCGCCTTGATCTGCTGGTACAACGGACTGAAGGTGGGCGCCGGACTGGCAACACCCGCCCCCGCGGCGTGCGCGTCAGCGTTGTTTGAATTGGGCAGGATCGAGCTCATAACCTCGAATTTCACCACAAAAGTCCTTCCGGCGTCCAGCAAAAACTAGGCAATAAGATGTCTTATATAAGACATAAGATATTGATTGACAGCCGACTTTCCCAGGCCTACACTCGCGAGCAAGCTGAAGACCGCCAACGCAGGCAGCAAGCGGATGACAGGCCGGCAGACGATAACGAGAATCGCTCTCATCCAGCACTCTCCGATCCGGCGTTTTCATGCAGGCAGAATCCAAGTTTGACAGGTTTTTGATTTGTCGGCAGGACCCGACCCGAAAGCAACTGACTCGCTGCGTTTTCGACGGTATCATGGCGGCCTAACAAGAATTCGAGGAAACCGCGCATTTATCATGCGCACCCCTGAAGCAACCGCTACACGGCCCTGCCGCGCCTTGCGCGACGTGACCGCAACGTACGCTTCAATGCAGTCTGAATGCTTTTTTTCATCACCTCTTTTGGAGATTCAACATGGCTAAAGCCCCCATGCGTGTTGCCGTCACTGGCGCCGCCGGTCAGATCGGTTACTCCCTGCTGTTCCGCATCGCCAACGGCGATCTGCTGGGCAAAGACCAGCCGGTCATCCTGCAACTGCTGGAAATCCCCGATGAGAAGGCACAGAAGGCGTTGAAGGGCGTCATCATGGAAATCGATGACTGCGCCTTCCCGCTGCTGGCTGGCGTGACCGCCCACAGCGATCCGATGACCGCCTTCAAGGACGCCGACATCGCCCTGCTGGTGGGCGCCCGTCCGCGCGGCCCCGGCATGGAGCGCAAGGACCTGCTGGAAGCCAACGCCCAGATCTTCACCGTGCAGGGCAAGGCGCTGGACGCCGTGGCCTCGCGCAACGTCAAGGTGCTGGTGGTGGGCAACCCGGCCAACACCAACGCCTACATCGCCATGAAGTCGGCCCCCAACCTGCCGGCCAAGAACTTCACCGCCATGCTGCGTCTGGACCACAACCGCGCCCTGTCGCAAGTGGCCGCCAAGATCGGCAAGCCGGTCTCGGCCATCGAAAAGCTGTGCGTCTGGGGCAACCACTCGCCCACCATGTACGCCGACTACCGTTTCGCCACCGCTGATGGCGTGTCGGTCAAGGACACCATCAACGACCAGGAATGGAACAAGAACGTGTTCCTGCCCACCGTCGGCAAGCGCGGCGCGGCCATCATCGAAGCCCGCGGCCTGTCCTCGGCCGCTTCGGCAGCCAACGCGGCCATCGACCACGTGCGTGACTGGGTGCTGGGCACCAACGGCAAGTGGACCACCATGGGTATCCCCTCCGACGGTTCCTACGGCATCCCCGAAGGCACCATGTTCGGCTTCCCGGTGACCACCGAAAACGGCGAGTACAAGATCGTCCAGGGTCTGGAAATCGATGAGTTCTCGCAAGAGCGCATCAACATCACGCTCAAGGAGCTGATGGAAGAGCGCGAAGGCGTCAAGCATCTGGTCGGCTAATTGACCACGGCGCGGTGGCAGGCTCCTGCTGCCGCGCCGGCTTTCCCGACATCGAACAATACGACAACCCCTACCCCAGTCTCATTCGCAGCAATGCATCCTTCCCAGGTCTTGTTCCCAGGTGCCCAGCAGCCGGTTTTGCTTCCGGTATGCGATCACTACGCCGGCTCCGAAAAGCTGATGCGCAAGTCGATGGCCCTGCAACAGGAGCTCGGCCCCTTGTTCGACATCACCTTCGACTGCGAAGATGGCGCTGCCGCCGGCAATGAAACCGCGCACGCCGAGCTGGTCGCCGCTCTCATCACTGGCCCTGACAATGTCCACCGCCGTATCGGCGCGCGCCTGCATGATGTGAGCCATCCGCACTTCGAACAGGATGTGGCCATCCTCTGCGGCGCCGCTGCGCGCGAGCTGGCCTATGTGATGCTGCCCAAGCCGGAAGGCATCGATGACGTGCTGCGCGCACTGGAAAGCATCCAACGCGCAGCCCGCGCCGCCGGTCGCAGCGACCTGCCGGTGCAGGTGCTCGTGGAGACCCATGGCGCGCTGGCCGATGCCTGGAAGATCGCCGCCCTGCCCCAGGTGCAGTCGCTGTCGTTCGGGGTGATGGATTTCGTCTCCGCCCATTACGGCGCCATCCCCGGCAGCGCCATGCGCTCCCCCGGACAGTTCGACCATCCGCTGGTGCGCCGCGCCAAGCTCGACATTTCCGCCGCCTGCCATGCGCACGGCAAGGTGCCGTCGCACAACGTGACCACCGACATCAAGAATCCCGCCGCCGTGGCCGACGATGCGTGCCGCGCGGCACAGGAATTTGGCTATACCCGGATGTGGAGCATCCATCCGGACCAGATCCGCCCCATCGTGCAGGCCATGTCCCCGGCCACCGAAGAAGCCGACCTGGCGGCACAGATCTTGCTCAAGGCGCAGGCGGTGCAGTGGGGACCGATCCAGCACCTGGGCAACCTGCACGACCGCGCCAGTTACCGTTATTACTGGAGTATCCTGCAACGCGCCCACGCCACCGGTGTGACGCTGCCACCGGAGACTGCAGTGTGGTTCGCCCCTGGCGACACCCCATCAACCCAGCCGTAAAGACCCTTACGACCGACGCCTATGAAAAAGCACCTGACCCTGATCGCCCTCCTGGGCGCCCTGTTCGCCACCGCCGGCATCACTGCGGCGCACGCTGAAACCGATACCAAACCGGCTGCCAAGAAAAAGGTAGTCAAGAAGGCGCCGGCCAAGAAAGCCGCAGCAGCAGCTGCCGCCGCACCGGCCGCCAAGATGCCCTTCTCCTCGGACGCCGAGGACGATGACAGCGAACCCGAGCTGGGCGGCACCCTGTCGGCCGACTTCCAGTGCGAAATGGGCCACAAGCTGACCATCTGGAAGAATGAAACCGACGACAAGCACATCGCCATCCGCTGGGACAAGCGCATCCACCGCCTGACCCGCGTGGAGACCACCACCGGCGCCAACCGCTTCGAGAACCGCAAGATGGGCCTGGTCTGGATCGGCATCCCGGCCAAGGGTCTGCTGCTGGACTCCAAGAAGGGCCAGCAACTGGCCAACGAATGCAAGAACGCCGACCAGATCAAGGCCGCCGCTGCTGCATCGGCAGCACCGGCAGCCACGGTCGCTGCGGCGCCTCACCAGAACTGAACCGGGAAGGCTGACATTCCCGACAGGACGTATCCGTAACAAAGAATCAAAGAATCAAAGAATCACAGAATCAGGCAGCACCCCGCAGTTCACCATTGCAGCGCAAACCGGATTCGACTAGCTAGCATCACTAAATTGCCAATTAAGGAGAAGAGGCCATGTCTCGCAACACATTGAACACCCTAAAGGAATTCAAGATTTCCGGTTCCAAGAAGGGCAAGTTCTACTCCCTGCCCGCCCTGCAAAAGTCGCTGGGCGTGAATATCTCGCGCCTGCCGGTGTCCATCCGTATCGTGCTGGAATCGGTGCTGCGTAACTGCGATGGCCAGAAGGTCACCGAAGAACACGTCAAGCAACTGGCCAACTGGGGCGCCAAGGCGGCCCGCGTAGATGAGATCCCCTTCGTGGTCGCCCGCGTGGTGCTGCAGGACTTCACTGGCGTGCCGCTCTTGGCCGACCTGGCCGCCATGCGCAACGTCGCCAGCAAGCTGGGCAAGAACCCCAAGAACATCGAACCGCTGGTCCCGGTGGACCTGGTGGTGGACCACTCGGTGCAGATCGACCACTTCCGCGAGAAGAAGGCTCTGGACCTGAACATGAAGCTGGAATTCTCGCGCAACAACGAGCGCTACCAGTTCATGAAGTGGGGCATGCAAGCCTTCGACACCTTCGGCGTGGTGCCCCCGGGCTTCGGCATCGTCCACCAGGTCAACCTGGAATACCTGGCGCGCGGCGTGCACAACAAGACCGGCGTCTACTACCCTGACACCCTGGTCGGCACCGACTCCCACACCACCATGATCAACGGCATCGGCGTGGTCGGCTGGGGCGTGGGCGGCATCGAAGCCGAAGCCGGCATGCTGGGCCAGCCGGTCTACTTCCTGACCCCGGACGTGGTCGGCGTGAACCTGACCGGCGCCCTGCGCGAAGGCGTCACCGCCACCGACCTGGTGCTGACCATCACCGAACTGCTGCGCCAGACCAAGGTGGTGGGCAAGTTCGTCGAATTCTTCGGTGAAGGCACCGAATCGCTGTCGCTGACCGACCGCGCCACCATCGCCAACATGGCGCCGGAATACGGCGCCACCATGGGCTTCTTCCCGGTCGACGACGCCACCATCGAATACTTCAAGGGCACCGGCCGCACCAAGGCCGAGATCGACGCCTTCGAAGCCTACTTCAAGGCCCAGGAACTGTACGGCGTGCCCAAGGCTGGCCAGATCGACTACACCCAGGAAGTGTCGCTGGACCTGGGCACCGTCGCCCCGTCGCTGGCAGGTCCCAAGCGTCCGCAAGACCGTATCGAAATCGGCAACGTCAAGTCGACCTTCTCCGATCTGTTCACCAAGCCGACCGCTGAAAACGGCTTCAACAAGAAAGCCGAAGACCTGGGCGCGTCCTACAAGAACGCCGACGGTGTGGACCTGCACAACGGTGACGTGCTGATCGCCGCCATCACCTCCTGCACCAACACCTCCAACCCGAGCGTGCTGCTGGCCGCCGGCCTGTTGGCCAAGAAGGCAGTGGAAGCCGGCCTGAAGGTCGCTCCGCACATCAAGACCTCGCTGGCCCCTGGCTCGCGCGTGGTGACCAAGTACCTGGAAGCCGCAGGCCTCTTGCCCTACCTGGAAAAGCTGGGCTTTGGCGTGACCGCCTACGGTTGCACCACCTGCATCGGCAACGCTGGCGACCTGACCCCGGCCATGAACGAAGCCATCGTCAAGAACGACGTGGTGGCGGCCGCCGTGCTGTCGGGCAACCGCAACTTCGAAGCCCGTATCCACCCGAACATCCGCGCCAACTTCCTGGCTTCGCCCCCGCTGGTGGTGGCCTACGCCATTGCTGGCAATGTCACCCGTGACCTGATGACCGAGCCGGTCGGCAAGGGCAAGGGCGGCAAGGACATCTACCTGGGCGACATCTGGCCGACCTCGCAAGAGATCGAAAAGCTGCTGAAGTTCGCCATGAACGCCAAGACCTTCAAGGAAAACTACGCCGATGTGAAGGGCGCTCCGGGCAAGCTGTGGGAAGCCATCAAGGGCGTCGCCAAGGGTGAAGTCTACAACTGGCCGAGCTCGACCTACATCGCCGAGCCGCCGTTCTTCGAGAACTTCAGCGAAGAGCCCAAGGCCGCTGCCGCTGGCATCACCGGCGCACGCGCACTGGGCGTGTTCGGCGACTCCATCACCACCGACCACATCTCCCCGGCCGGTTCCATCAAGGAATCCAGCCCGGCCGGCAAGTGGCTGCAAGCCAATGGCGTGTTGAAGGCGGACTTCAACTCCTACGGTTCGCGTCGCGGCAACCACGAGATCATGATGCGCGGCACCTTCGCCAACGTGCGTATCAAGAACCTGATGATCCCGGCCAAGGAAGACGGCTCGCGTGTGGAAGGCGGCATCACCATTCACCAGCCTTCCGGCGAAGAAATGTCGATCTATGACGCCGCCATGAAGTACGTGGCTGAAGGCACCCCGACCATGGTCTTCGGTGGCGAAGAGTACGGTACCGGCTCCTCCCGTGACTGGGCCGCCAAGGGCACCCAGCTGCTGGGCGTGAAGGCCGTGATCGCCCGTTCCTTCGAGCGTATCCACCGTTCCAACCTGGTCGGCATGGGCGTGCTGCCGCTGCAGTTCCTGGGCAACGACAGCGTGCAGTCGCTGGGCATCACCGGCGATGAAACCTTCGACCTGAAGGGCCTGGAAGGCGAAATCAAGCCGCAACAGGAAGCCACCCTGGTGATCCATCGCAAGAACGGCGAGACCAAGGAAGTCAAGCTGCTGCTGCGTATCGATACCCCGATCGAAGTGGACTACTACAAGCATGGCGGCATCCTGCCGTTCGTGCTGCGTCAGCTGCTGGCCGCCTAAGCAGAACAACGCAGGACCTCACCGCGGGCTTGCCCTGCGGCGCATGCAAGAGTGAAAACGCCGGATTCGTCCGGCGTTTTTTATTGCCCTTTGGACATGCACGCCCCGCCGGGTCGCTGACAGTGCTGCCAAATCATCTACAATAGACGGTTCCGTTTCCACCGATTACAGATTGCCTACATGCGTCGTCCCGCCAAACGTTCCTCCTCCAAGCTTTCTGCCGATAGCCAGCACCTGGTGACCTTTGCGCAAGCCATTGCCCAGGCCTCCAGCCGGCTCGAAGAGCGGGCCTGGCTGCAACCTCTGGACGCCCTGCTCAACAAGCTGCTGCGCACCGGCCACCAGGGCTTGATCGACGCCGCCCTGGATCACCTCTTCAAGGCTGACCTGGACGCCTACGACGTGCTGATCGAAGCCGTCGAGGCCGGCAGCGAAGCGACCTCGCTGGAACACGAAGGCCAGGACTACGATGTGCAGTTGCTGGTCCTGCCGGTGCTGGCCTGGACCCGCTTTGCCATCGCCTCCGGCCCCATCGCCAGCGAGATGCTGAGCGCCATCGGCGCCCACCTGCACGCCCATGTGCTGGCCAAGGATGCGCGCCTGGCGCTGGCGCCGGCCCTGTTCTCCATCGAACAGCTGCCACGCATGCACGCCGACGTCTTCGCCCTGACCCGCCAGATGGGCCAGACGGCGCTCAAGACCGGTCCGGTGCAACTGCGCGGCGAACAGCCACCCACCGCCGCCTTCCTGGCCGATACCCGCTACGTGATTGCCGCCGTGGTGGTGCCGGCCGGCGGCGCCCTGTTCCACTGGCAGGAAAGCGAACAGCAGAGCCACTTCTCGGCCAACAAGGCAGCCGCCTTCGAGGCCTGGAAACAGCAGGCCACGCCGCTGTTTACGCGCCTGCTGCCCGGCTGCAGCGTGGAGCTGCTGCTGCCGCAGGCCTACTTCTTCGGCTGCCGCGAAGCCGACAAGCGCATCCGCCCGGCCTCCATCCGCGCTGCGGACTACTTCCTGACCCAGACCCTGGACATCTCCTCGGCCGACCTGCACGCCAGCATCGGCGGCTTTTCCGAAGACATCAACGGCCAGATCGATGAATACCGCATCGGCTTTTCCATCGGCGGCGATCCTACCGTGGTCTATGGCACGGTATGGCCGCTCTACGAGCAGGAAAGCGGCGAAGACCTGCCCATGATGATCCCGGGCGGCGCAGGCCTGCTGGAGGGCTTGCCAGCCAGCCCGCTGCAGCAGATCCTGACGGTGCTGCGCGAATGCGGCATCGTCCACATCAAGCATCATGCCGAACGCTTCACGATGGAATTCTGCGATGACTGCGGCGCCCCGCTCTTCCCCGACCGCGAGGGCGAGCTGGTGCACGCCGAGATGCCGGAAGACACGCCCCCGCCGGTGGAGCACTTCCACTGAAGCACAGCGCCCCGTGCAGGCATGGACGGGGATCACGCGCAATAAAAAAGGCATCCACCTGAGGCGGATGCCTTTTTCTCTTTTGCATCGGGCTATCGAGCCCGTTTTTCCAGCGCTGCCGAATGACGATAGGCGTCAGATCCGGGCTGCGTCTCCTCCGGATCCCTTGCTGCCGGCCTCCTGTGGATCAGGCTGCCAGCTTTTCGATCAGACCCATTTCGGCGCTGGACATCAGCTTGTCGATGTCCACCAGGATCAGCATGCGCTGTTCCAGGGTGCCCAGACCGATCAGGTAGTCGGAGTCGAAGGTGGTGCCCATCTCCGGCGCCGGCTTGATCTGCTCCTGGGTCAGGGTGATCACGTCGGAGACGCTGTCGACCACCATGCCCACGACGCGGCCGCCGATGTTGAGGATGATCACGACCGTGAACTGGTCATAGGTCGGCTCGCCCAGCTGGAACTTGATGCGCATGTCCACGATGGGGACGATGATGCCGCGCAGGTTCACCACGCCCTTGATGAAGTCGGGCGAGTTGGCGATGCGGGTAACGGCTTCGTAGCCGCGGATTTCCTGAACCTTCAGAATATCGATGCCGTATTCTTCCTTACCCAGGGTGAAGGCAAGAAATTCGTTTCCGTTGCTGTCGGTCTTTTCGCCGAAGCCGGAAAGATTCTTGGATGCAGTGTCAGACATGTTGAGGCCCTTTAAAAATCAGGAAAATACAGATTCGTCATTCAGTTGGCGGCTGGATCGCAGCAAGGCTGCCACATCGACAATCAGGGCAACGCCGCCGTCGCCCAGAATAGTAGCACCGGAAATGCCAGCGACCTTCCGGTAGTTGGATTCCAGATTCTTGACAACGATCTGCTGTTGTCCGATCAGGTCATCCACGAAAAGTGCCGCCTTCTTCCCATCTGACTCCAAAATGACCACCAATCCTTGCGAGGGATCGGTGAATGAAGGTTCGATGTTGAAAATTTGATAAAGCGGAATCAGCGGCAGGTATTCTCCGCGTACGCGCAGCACCTGCCCCTGGCCGGAGATTTCCTTGATATCTTGCGCCAATGGCTGCAAAGATTCAACCACATATCCCAGCGGCAATATATAGACTTCTTCGCCAATGCGGATCGACATGCCATCCAGGATGGCCAGCGTCAGCGGCAGCGAAATCGAAATGGTGGTGCCAAAGCCCTTGCTGGAGCGGATGTCGACCGCCCCGCCCATGGCCAGGATGTTGCGCTTGACCACATCCATGCCCACGCCGCGGCCGGAAACATCCGTGACCTGCTCGGCAGTGGAAAATCCCGGCTCGAAGATGAGCTGCCAGACCTCGGCGTCGGAAAGGTTGTCGGTCACCGGCATGCCCTGCTGCTTGGCCTTGGCCAGGATCTTCTCGCGGTTCAGGCCGCCACCGTCGTCGGTGACTTCGATGATGATGTTGCCGCCCTGGTGTTCGGCCGACAGGGACAGCGTACCGGCCTCGCTCTTGCCGCTGGCGCGGCGGGCGTCCGGCAACTCGATGCCATGGTCGATGCTGTTGCGCACCAGGTGGGTGAGCGGATCGACGATGCGCTCGATCAAGCCCTTGTCCAGCTCGGTGGCGGCGCCGTGGGTGACGAATTCGACCTGCTTGCCCAGCTTGTGCGCCAGATCGCGCACCATGCGCGGGAAGCGCGAGAACACGTAATCCATCGGCATCATGCGGATGGACATCACCGATTCCTGCAGGTCCCGGGTATTGCGGCTCAACTGGCTGACGCTGTTGAGCAGGTGTTCGTGGGTCATCGGGTCCAGCTTGCCTACGCGCTGCTCGATCATGGCCTGGGTGATCACCAGTTCGCCCACCAGGTTGATGAGCTGGTCGACCTTTTCCACGCTGACCCGGATGGACGAGGACTCGTGGCCGGCAGCGGCAGCCGCGGCGGCCTTGGCGGCCTTCTTCTCGGCTGCGGCGTGTTCGGTCACGGCCAGCGGCGCATCGTCAGGATGCGGCTGGCTCAGGGTCTCGGCGTCGGGCTTCTTGGCACTGATGTCCAGCGGCACGAACGGCGCGAAGAAGCCGTATCCCTGCTCGCGCTCCTTGTCTTCGATGGCGGTATGGTTGTCGAAGAAACCGTAACCCTGGGTGCGTTCGCGCTCTTCCTGGGTCACGAAATTATCGAAGAAGCCGTATCCGCGCTCCTGGTCGGCCGATGGTGCAGACTCAACCGCCTGCGAAATCTTGAGGTCGGCCACATTGACGATGAAGGCGCAGATGGCGACCACGTCATCGAGCGGCTCGGCCGTATCGAGGATGAAGACCCACTGCCCCTCGGGTGACTTGGTCTTCTCGATCTTGCCCAGCATGGCCAGTTCATCGGCCAGGGCCTCGGCATCCTTGTCGGCGATGACGGGCATCTCGATCCGGTAGCGGCACACGCCGCCGGGAGCAACCGGCACGCCGCCGGCCGCAGGGGCTGCAGCCTTGGCCGGCGCGGAGCTCTTGCCCTGCGACAGCGCTTCGAGCAGGCGGCGCACATCGGCCACCGCGCCCTGATCGACATCGGCGCCATGCTTGTGACCGTCCAGCATGGACTTCAGTACATCCTTGGCGGCCAGGAAAGCATCCACGTGTTCGGAGGTCAGGGCCATCTGGCCCTGGCGGATGCGGTCCAGCAGCGATTCCAGCACGTGCGTGACCTCGGCGATATCCGTCAGACCGAAGGTCGAGGAACCGCCCTTGATCGAATGGGCGGCACGGAAGACCGCATTGAGGTCCTCCGGATCCGGCGAGGCCACATTGACGGCCAACAACAGCTTTTCCATTTCGGCGAGGCCTTCCTCGGCCTCGTCGAAAAAGACCTGGAAAAACTGGCTCATATCAATGCTCATGCCTGGGCTCCATCCTGGATCAGTTCATATCGTTATTCTTGTCCTGGCAGATCAGCCAATCACCTTCCTGACCACTTCGGTCAGGCGCTGCGGATCGAAGGGCTTGACCAACCAGCCGTTCGCGCCGGCGGCCTTGCCCTTGGCCTTCATCTCGTCGCTGAACTCGGTGGTCAGCATGAGGATGGGCACGCGTGCATAGCTGGTCAGCTCGCGCAAGGAGCGGATCAGGGTCAGGCCATCCATGCGCGGCATGTTCTGGTCGGTCAGAACCAGGTCGAAGGTCTGCGACTTGGCCTTTTCCAGCGCATCCACCCCGTCTACGGCCTCGGTGACGTTGTAACCCGCGGCCTTCAGACTGAATACCACCATCTGACGCAGTGACCCGGAATCATCTACTGCGAGAATCGTTTTGGACATCGTTACTCCCTGTTTCTTCAATAAGGCTCATGCGCTCTCGCATTATGCCGCACCCTTGGCTTCGGTCCTAATGATGAGCATGGACCGAAATGACCTAGTTCAAGCTTGTCCCACTCAGAACAACTCGATGTCGCCACTTTCCATGCGCGTCTGGCGCACAGCCTTCCACAACCCACTGTCCAGCACCGTCAGGCGCTCTTCCATTGCCTGCACCGTGCTGGCCAGCAGCTCCTGCAATTCATCGTTGCTCTGCCCCTGTTCCGGGACGATCTCGAAGCTGTTGGCGCTCAACACGCCCAGCGCTTCGCGCAGTCCGATCACGCGGCGTACGATACGCTCCAGCAACTGGCTGGTCATGTCCTGGAACTGCAGGCCGGTGACGGCCGCATTGACGTAATGGCTGACCTGCCCCTGGGTATCCTTCAACTGCTCGATGCTCTCGCTGTTGATCTCGCCGCTGCCGTTCATCAAGCCTTCGAGGATGGTCTGCTGCATCTGGACTGCACGATGCAACTCCATGAAGCTGGTGCCGAGCTTGCCGATGGCTTCGCCCAGCAGGATGTTGGTCTGCACCAGGTCCGACTCGACTTCCGTCAGCTGACGGCTGCCACCACTGGCAGTATCGAGCAACAAGCGCTTGAGCTCCTGCAGCATGGTCTTGGTCGGCATATCCGGCTCTCTTCCCTTGTTCAAATGGAAAACACGTACATCAATTCCGCGCAGGGACATTGAGGCCCTGCTGCACTTCACCATCGCTGGCGTCGGTGGGGACGTTGAGCGATCCGCTGTCCTTCTCCACCATTTCCTCGGCCTTCTTGTTCATGACGATGATGCTGATGCGGCGGTTGATCGGGTTGAACGGATCTTCCTTGTCCAGCAGCACCGCCGAGGACAGCCCCACCACCCGCAATACCTTGGATTCATCCATGCCGCCGATGATCAGCTCGCGCCGCGAGGCATTGGCGCGGTCAGCCGACAGCTCCCAGTTGCTGTAGCCCTTCTCGCCCTTGGAATAAGGGGTTGCATCGGTGTGGCCGGACAGGCTGATCTTGTTAGGCACATCGTTGAGGGTGCGACCGATCTCGTGCAGGATTTCCTTGGTGTAGGGCTGCAACTGCGCGCTGGCCAGGGCGAACATGGGACGGTTCTTTTCATCCACGATCTGGATGCGCAGGCCCTCGGAAGTGATATCGATCAACAGCTGGTTCTTGAACTGCTTGAGCGTAGGATTGGAATCGATCGCCTTTTCCAGCCGCGACTTCAATTCTTCCAGCCGGGTGCGCTCCATCTTTTCCAGCTCTTGCTGGGCCTGCTTGAGGTTCTGCTTGCGCGCCGTGACATCCGTCTCGCCCTTGCGCAGTTGTCCATCCTGGCGCGTCAGGTCCTTGCCGCCCCCGGGCAGCACGGTGTTGGCGTCACCGCTGCCGGAACCGCCAGCCATGGCCACCTTCAGCGGCGTCTTGAAGTATTCGGCGATGCCGTTCAAGTCACCCTTGGCGGTAGAGCCCAGCAGCCACATCAGCAGGAAGAACGCCATCATCGCCGTGACGAAGTCGGCGTACGCAATCTTCCAGGCGCCGCCATGATGGCCACCGCCGCCCTTCTTGATGCGCTTAACGATTATGGGACGTAGCCCTTCGTCGGCCATGCCTTACTCCTGCTTCAATGCTGTAGATGTGTATCGGTCTGCGGCCTGTGGACGCATTACTTGCCCCTGGCTTGCTTGACGTGTTCTTCCAGCTCCAGGAAGGTCGGACGCTCGGTCGAGAACAGGACCTTGCGGCCGAATTCGATCGACAGCGCCGGCGCATAGCCATTGAGGCTGGCCAGCAGGGTCACCTTGACGCACTGGTAGATCTTGGTCGATTCATGCAGCTTCTGCTCCAGGAGGCTGGAGAGCGGACCGACGAAACCATAGGCCAGCAGAATACCGAGGAAGGTACCCACCAGCGCGTGCGCGATCAGCATGCCCAGCTCGGAGGGTGGGATACCCACCGACTCCATGGTGTGGACCACGCCCATGACCGCCGCCACGATACCGAAGGCCGGCATGCCGTCGCCCAGCTTGGCGATGCAGTGGACCGGGATCTCACCCTCGTGGTGGTGGGTCTCGATTTCATTGTCCATCAGGTTTTCGATCTGGAAGGCATCCATGTTGCCCGACACCATCAGACGCAGGTAATCGGTCATGAATTCGATCAGGTGATGGTCAGCCAGCACGCCCGGGTACTTGCTGAAGATGGGGCTGCTCTCAGGTTCTTCGATATCGCCTTCGATCGACATCAAGCCTTCCTTGCGGGACTTGGTGAGGATCTCGAAGAGCAGCGCCATGAGCTCCATGTAGAGCGCCTTGGTGTAGGCGGAGCCCTTGAACACAGTCGGCAGGGCCTTCAGCGTGGCCTTGATCGCCTTGCCGTTGTTGCCGACCAGAAAAGCGCCCCCCGCGGCGCCGCCGATCATGAGCAGTTCGATTGGCTGGAACAGCGCCCCCAGGTGCCCACCCGCCATGGCAAAGCCGCCGAAGACGGACGCCATGACCACGATATATCCAATGATGACTAACAAGTGCCTACTCCCGTCCCTGTGGCGTTGAGTGTATTTTCACGTTCATCAGATTACAGGTATTCCAATCAAGCAAATGAGGGAATACATATCCGAAAAACGCTCTTCCTTTTTGATTTACGGTCAAAGATGGGCAAACTTAAGACGTTACGTCTCGCAGCCCCTCCCCCGGCCATCGGAACATCCGGAACATCCGCTACATCCGCCAGCCATGCAACACCGGCCCGCCCCCTTCTGGCTGGATCACCACGTCCGGCGTGGCACCAGGAATATGGAATTCATAGCTTAGCAACAGGGAACCGGGCCGCATCTCGGCGCGCGCCTTGCGCCACAGCGCCACCATCGCGGCGGGCGAGAGGTAGGCAAAAATCACGTCGTAGTCAGCAAAATCAAGTAACAGATAATCACCCCGCACGAAACGGCAGCGATGCCGCCCCAGTGCGGCGCGCAGGCGGCTGACCAGCCAGGGCAAGGGGGCGATCTCGATGCCGATGAATTCGCTCTCGGGGCGCCGGCGGGCCAGGTCCAGCACCGCGCCGCCCAGGCCGCTGCCGATATCCAGGAAGCGGATCGCCCGGTCCGCCGGCAGCAAGCCCGCTACCGCATCCCAGGCCGCCTGCCCCGAGGGATAGAACGGCACCTGGCTGCGGAAGGTGGACCAGAACAGCAGCAGCATGAACAGGAATACCGCCAGGAACAACCACGAGGGCAAATGCAGCCGCCCCACCCCCAGCGCCGCCAGCGGAAACACCAGCAGGATCACCCACCACCAGACCGCCATGCGGCGCAGGCGCGCGGCCAACGCGGCCAGTACGCCATGCAGCAGGGAAATCTCGATGGAGGAAAAAGCCGACAGGCCCATGCGCTGGCACAGCACATCGATCAGGTTGGCCCCGATCAGGCCCAGCACAAACAGCAACAGCGCCTGAATGGCCGGCGCCTGCCGCAGCGGACGGCGGCGTGCGCCGACGTGGTTCTGGTGTTCGGACATCAGTTCAAACGGCCCCTATTGCGGATGCGACCTGCCGGGGCCGTTGCAATGCGCAGCTCCCTCAGGCGACCGCAGCCAGCGGCACGGCCACGGGAGCAGCCAGCGGCCGTGCCGCTTCGGCCAAGCCCAGCACCACAGCGTCCTTGGCCTTCTTGGTCTTGCCAGCGCGCGAAGGCATGTGGCACAGACCGCACAGGTAATCCTGGTGCAGGTCCAGACGATGCACGACAAAGTGGCCATTGCACTTGCAGCAGGGCGTGGTCATGAGCATCTTGCTTTCGAAGAAGCGCACCAGCGTCCATGCACGGGTCAGCGAGAGCACCGGCTCACCGGCGTCGTTCTGGCCGACCTGTTCCAGATAGAGCTTGTAGGCCTTCATCACGGCTTCGATGCCACTGATGCGCGCATGCTCCACCAGGTAGCGGTGAATGTTGATGAACAGCGAAGAATGGATATTGGGCTGCCAGGTGATGAACCAATCCGTCGAGAACGGCAGCATGCCCTTGGGCGGCGAAACGCCCTTCAATTCCTTGTACAACTTCAAGAGACGCTCACGCGACAGCGACGTCTCGGACTCAAGCAACTGGAGGCGTGCCCCCAGGTTGATCAATTCTATGGCCAACTGAATTTCCTGCGCCTCTGTGACAACGCTTTTCTTAGCCATGCTGCTACCCCCCGGTGATTTCGTAACAAAACTGCCTGACCCCAACCCGCTGCTCTATGCAGCCAGCTTCAGGCTTTTATTCAAGACACAAACATCGAACTGCTACTGAACGTCTTCTCCCTCCGGCGCGTGTACATCCCCTAGACACGCCGGCCCTGCTCGTCTTGTTGTTTTACGAAATTTGTTCGCTGGGCTGACAGGCCATCAGGATGGCCGCATGCGACTGGGCCAGGCTCTTGTCCTTGTTGTAATTGGTCAGCATACCGAGGATGGCGCCATCGTCGAAACGGAAACGCGTCAACATCATGTTGGTCGCGGCCAGTTTCATGATCTGCACATTGGACAGGCCTTCGATCAGGTCGGCGATCTCCGCGCTGATGCCGAGGCGGAAAATCGCTGTCGGCTTGTCGGATCGGATCATCTGCTGCGCCAGCATGAGATAGCTCAGGTTGGCGTCGCGGATTTCCGCCATCATGTCGTTGGTATTCATTTGCACCCCACCTCGGTAAGAATCTTGCATCGCTTACAGTCGGTTACATTTACTTGACTGCAAGCCAATTCTGAGGGGGGCAGGACAGGCGGGAAATTAGACTTGGTCGGTATTTTTCGTCAGCGCCGAACCAGTGCGATTCGTAGGAATTTGTCCTACAAATTTGAGATTATTCCTATATATTTTTCTTATTTCTTCTGAACAATTCAGTCCGACTGTGACTTTCAGCGCCAATCAGGAATTTCCTGATCAAAAGATTTCTAGCCTGAAATGCCGTTTTAAACTTGTCTTCCCGATAACGAAACACAGTGTAAATTATGAGGCGATCCGGCTCGCTTGTTGTTGCAGGGCGACTAGCTCAGCCACAAAAACCTTGTTCCTGATGCATCAACAGCTGCGCTCAATGTACCGGCTGGGTCGCCAACACTTAAGAAAACTTGCGTTTTTTTACAAGCGCTTGCGCTTTTTCCGCCACAAATCCGACCGGCATCGAGAATGACTACCATTCTATGACCACACAGCCGGGCTTAAAACGACGATAAGAAGCAACATTTACCTTTATTCAATTTCTGGGCGGCAAACCCGCCGCCCAGCGAGCTGAACAGAACTGAACTGAGCTGAGCGGAGCAGACACAACGCCTTACAGCCGCGCCAGCGCCTGCTCGATATCGGCAATCAGGTCCTCGGGCGATTCCAGGCCGATATTGAAGCGCACCAGCTGTCCTTCGCGCATCCAGGCGCGCCGCATGCCCTTCATCCGGTACGGCACGCACAGGCTGTGCGCCCCGCCCCAGCTGTAGCCGATCTTAAACAGACGCAGGCTGTCGACGAAGCGGTCGGTCTGCGCCTCGACATAGCGCGGATCGAAGATGACCGAGAACAGGCCGCCTGCGCCGCTGAAGTCACGCTTCCAATGCGCATGGCCAGGGCAATCCTCGAAGGCCGGATGCAGCACCGCCACGATCTCCGGGCGCTGCTTGAGCCAGGCCGCCACCTTGCGCGCAGCGGCATCATGCGCCTCGAAACGCAGGCGCATCGACGACAGGCTGCGCAGCACCATATAGACGTCGTCCATGCCCACGCCGAAGCCCAGGCGCATGTGCGCCAGCTCCAGCTTTTCATTGAGCGCCTGGTCACGCACGATCACCGCCCCCATCAATACGTCCGAGCCGCCGGACTGGTACTTGGTGACGGCTTGCATGACGATGTCCACGCCGTGCTCGAAGGCCTTGAAGGCGATGCCGGCGGACCAGGTGTTATCGATGGCCACCAGCACGCCCTTGGCATGCGCCGCGCGGCACAGGGCCGGGATATCCGGCACTTCCATGGAGACGGAGCCGGGCGCTTCGGTCCAGACCAGGCGGGTAGTGGGGCGGATCAGTTCGGCCAGGCCCTCGCCTATCATCGGATCATAGAAGCGCGCCGTGATCTGGAAATCGCGTTCCAGCCACTGGCCCAGATCCTTGCTGGGGCCATAGACATTGTCGGGCAGCAGCACATCATCGCCACTCTTGAGGAAAGCGAAGTTGACCATGGCGATGGCCGCCAGCCCGCTGGGCGTGACGCGGCAATACTTGCCGCCTTCGATCTCGGCCAGGCGGGCTTCCAGCACGAAGCTGGTCGGTGTGCCATGCAGGCCATAGGTGTAACCGAGCTTTTCGCGCCAGTCGCGCGAGCGCATGGCGGCGACATCGGGAAAAAGTACGGTGGAAGCGTGGTGGATGCCCACCGGGAAGGCCTCGAAGCCATCCGGGGCGCGATAGCTGCTGTGCACCAGCGAAGTTTGCGGGGTAAGGGAAGTCTGCTTGGGGTCGGACACGAGTCTGCCTCTGGAAACGAGAGGCGCAGCAGGAAGCTGCGCGCAAAGGCTTCACTATACGCGCAGCGCGCCGGCGCCGGAAGGCGCTCGGCCCGGTAGAAACGCCCTCAGGCAGGACTCAGGGCAATTGCAGAGCGAAAGGCTTGGTGACCGCGCCGTCGGCGCTGGACCAGGTGCCAGTGATGGACTGGCCCTGGCGGCGCCCTTCCCACTGGCCAGAGACATCCTTGCCGTTGACCGACTCTTCCATGATGAGATCGTCGCCGTCGACCTCCCCCGCCACCAGGATCTCGGGGGAACCGCCGAAGAAGAAGTAGCGCCCTTCCAGGCCATCTTCATTCTTCTTGGGTTGCAGCGAGAGCTGGATCTCCCGCCCATCGATCTGACCGCGCAACACCAGGGCGTGCGTCATCAAGGTCTGCTGCAGGGAGCCCTCCGCAGCATTGGCCGCCGGGCCGGATGAAGCGGCCTCCGAGGGCGCGGGCGCCGTAGCGCTCACTAGCGCCAGCGCAGCCGCCAGCAGGCCACGCCGCAACATCAGACTCCCCATCACTCCGCCGCGCCCCACAGATCGTGGGCGTCGGCAGCGGTGATACGCACATCGACGAACTGGCCGACTTCCAGCTTGCGATGCGGCTCGAAAGGCGGCTTCACGTAGACCACGCCATCGATCTCGGGCGCATCCGAATAGGTGCGGCCGGTGCCGCCGTTGCGATCCACCTCATCGATGAGCACGCGCAGGGTCTTGCCGACCTTGGCTTGCAGGCGCTTCTTGGAGATTTCTTCCTGCAGCTGCATGACGCGACCGCGGCGCTCTTCGCGCACTTCTTCGGGTACCGGATTGGCGATCTCGTTGGCGGTCGCACCTTCCACGGGCGAATAGGCGAAGCAGCCCAGGCGATCGATCTCGGCTTCCTTCAGGAAGTCCAGCAGATACTCGAACTCGGCCTCGGTCTCACCCGGGAAGCCAGCGATGAAGGTGGAACGGATCGTCAGGTCCGGGCACATGGCGCGCCAGGCCTGGATGCGCTCGATGTTCTTTTCGCCGTTGGCCGGACGCTTCATGCGCTTGAGCACGTCAGGATGAGCGTGCTGCAGCGGCACGTCCAGGTAGGGCAGGATCTTGCCTTCGGCCATCATCGGGATGATCTGGTCCACGTGCGGATACGGGTAGACGTAGTGCAGGCGCACCCACGCGCCGTACTGCTGGGCCAGTTCGCCGAGCGCGCCGACCAGCTGGGTCATGTGGGTCTTGACCGGCTTGCCGTTCCAGAAGCCCGTGCGGAATTTCACGTCCACGCCATAGGCGCTGGTGTCCTGCGAGATCACCAGCAATTCCTTCACCCCGGCCTTGAAGAGGTTCTCGGCCTCCAGCATGACATCGGCGATCGGGCGCGAAACCAGGTCGCCGCGCATGGAGGGGATGATGCAGAAGCTGCAGCGATGGTTGCAGCCTTCGGAAATCTTCAGGTAGGCAAAGTGCTTGGGCGTGAGCTTGACACCCTGCGGCGGCACCAGGTCGATGAAGGGGGCATGCGGCTTGGGCAGGTGCTTGTGCACTGCCTGCATGACCTCGCCCACGGCGTGCGGGCCGGTCACTTCCAAGACCTTGGGGTGGATCTTCTGGATGATGTCATCGCCCTCGGCATCCTTCTTGGCGCCCAGGCAGCCGGTCACGATGACCTTGCCGTTCTCGTTGAGGGCTTCGCCGATGGCGTCCAGCGACTCCTGCACGGCGGCGTCGATGAAGCCGCAGGTATTGACGATCACCAGGTCGGCGCCGTCATAGGACTTGGCGGTATCGTAGCCTTCGGCGCGCAGCTGGGTCAGGATCTGTTCGGAATCGACCAGCGCCTTGGGGCAGCCGAGGGAGACGAAACCGACCTTGGGCAGGGCCGGGGTAGCAGGAGAAGACGGGTTGGACATGGCAGATGGCTCAATGAGACGGGCCGGGAAACGGCCGGAAAGACGGAAAAAGCGAAAAAGGCTTTAAAAATCAGGGCGCTATTGTACATCGTCCGCTACCCGGCGCTCGCTTTTGCCCGTTTCTGTCCTCTCTTGACGGCGATCGCCGTGGTCCCAGTCATGGGATTGGCCTAGGACGACCATGTAGACCTAGGGCCACATCAGCCATGCAGCCACGCATCAAATCTTATGAGCAACGTCACAATCGATACGGGTGTTGCACATGAGGGACGAGATGGTGGCACACCGCCAGTCTTGATGTGCCATCTTCAGTTTTTTGACATTCTTCAACTTGGCGTAGATGGGTTGCGGCATGTCCAGCGCCGGAATACCCGGGAAAATATCGATTGAGAGCCGGCGCATCCATAGCGTACTGCTGGTTTCACGAGAAAGATTATCCAGCTTGTACAACAGCACTTGTCCCAATTGAAGCCCAGCGGCAAAGCAACTCGACAGCGCCCAGCTCTCGGCCGTATTTTTGCGTTCCGGTGACACGATCGCAGAGGCGTTGAGCGCCCCCTGATTGAGCATCAGCTCATTGATGACGATCGCTTGTTTTTCCTGGCCGACGCCAAATTGGCTCCTACGCTTCTCGTGGAAAAAAACCAGACTGACTCTCATGCTGGAGATACCCATCTCCAGCACATAGGCACCCGGTCGGGCTTCCCGAATACTTCCATGGAGCGTGATCGCGTCCAGGGACTCTTCCACTGGCTCTTTTCCAGCGAACACCTCCATTTTTTCAACCAGTTCAAGGGAAAATTCATCTTCAGGAAAAACCTGACGAAATACGCTGCCCAGGCACAGGATGGCGAACTCAATGGCATCGATGCTGCTGAGATGGGGCTTTTGCCTGCTCTCCCCCTTTTCCGACCAGACTTCCGGCAGGAGCACCGAACCGATGCATGAGAAGTTCAGAACATCGTCCTTTTCCTCCAACGCAAAGTTCGACATCACCTGCCTAGTATTTACGTAGCCACACCCGAAATACCGCGATTCACGGGCGCCTAAAAATTCGTCGATCGATTGGTAGTAACTGAATGACATATTTGCCGTCCGCAAATAAAGGTAAATTACATGATCAGTTGGCTGTATCTGGCTTGGGCCATGGCGATCGCATCGGAGATAGGCATGACAGGCTTTCGTCCGAGAATGCTGGTGATGCGATTGGCGCGCTCTTCGATGGAACCGCCAATCATGTAATAAGGAATCGACAATTCGTCAAAAGTCGCCTTAAGCAGGTCATCCGACGCCGAACGAAATAGCTCATTGACTGGACGATGCCCGTCCTTGGCAAGTGGCAGTTCGTTAGGCAGGTGCACGAACAGGTCGAAGGATTTTTTCACGTGCCGCTTAAAGACCTTCCCTAACTCGGCCATGACCGCTTCAAAGTAGGCCAGTTCGTCGGTGCGTGCGACGCGCTGGCCGGGTTGCAGACTGATCGACGCATTCGGATTGATGCCATAGGCCACGCGCACGCTGCCGTAGATCCATTCCTGCAGCGAACATCCGTCCGATACAAAATCGGGTGACCGGTCATGCTCATGAACGACTCGCTCCATGTGACGAATCACAATCATCTGGATCAACTCCAGTGAGGTGCACTGGTCGAGATCCTTCCCTGGCGCTGCTTCGGGAAGGATCTCGCGCATGGTGCGCGCCTCAGTGCGCGGCAACGCCAGGTAGTGGCTGAGCACGAGCGAGGTCAGCGTCTTGCCTGACGAGTAGGTTCCTGTTATGCCCAGGCGCATGTGCTTGCCTCCGGGTCAGAAGTAGGAAGCGATACTGGCAGCCTGATGTTCCACTCGCCGCCGGATCCCCTCAAGATCAGCATTGACGACCGTAGGCGCATAATGAATCTGGTGGATATCTGCTTCCTCTATCCCCACGAACTTCAGCCAGTCGGTCAGATAGGGGGTACTAAAGTCCGATCCAAAGTTCGTCGGAATGCCAGGGTGATACACACCGCTGGCATGTATGATGCAAGCCTTCCTGTTCTTCAGCAGGCCGCTGTATCCATTCTCAAGATCGAAGCCGAATGCCCAGCCCGGCTGGGTGACGACATCGATGAATTGCTTGAGGACATAGGGCAGCCCGTTGTTCCAGAGGGGCACGTTGATCACATAGGCATCGGCAGACGCAAACCGATCAAACACAGCCTTGATGCTGGCCCATGCATGTTTTTGTTCAGAGGTCGCCTCGGCACCGGTAAACATCGCCATCTTGGCACCGACGGCCAGTTCGCCGAACGCCGGTAGCTCGCCGGAGAACAAATCGAAACGATCAACTTCAATGGCCTTGTGCTTTTCCAGCTCACGCAGGAACACTTCCGTAAGCTGTAACGAACGGCTGTCTGCACCACGAGACGACGAATTGATATGCAAAATCTTCATGCTGCAAATCCTCCTTGAATAAAATCGAGCCTTAACTTTAATGCAATGATTTCCTCGAAGGAATTCCCAAAAAAACGCCACTCTGTGTGCATAAATACCCCGATGAATACCTTGCAATGGGACGATGTCCGATACTTTCTGACCTTGAGCCGGGAGGGCAGTTTGTCCGCGTCGGCCAGGGTGCTGAAGGTCGAACATTCGACGGTCGCACGCCACGTTGGCAATCTCGAAAAGACGCTGAGAGTCAAACTGTTTGACCGCCTGGCGCGGGGATGGGTATTGACCACGGAAGGCGCCGAACTGTCCAAGCAGGCTGAACAGCTGGAAGTGGAAATGCATTCGCTGTGGCGCGCCGCTCTGGCGAACACAACGCTATCGGGCAAGGTGCGCGTGTCGGCACCACCTATCCTGATGAGCGATTTTCTCGTTCCGCGCCTTCCTGCTTTTCAGGAAAAATATCCCGATATCGAGCTGGAGGTCATCGGGGAGGCTCGAGGCGTCGACTTGACGCGCGGCGAAGCGGATATCGCGTTACGCATGGGCGAACCCGTCAGCCCGCTGCTGGTAGCGCGGATGTTGTGCAATGTGAGCTACAGTGTCTATGGCATTCCAGCGTGGCTGGAGCGGCCGGAATCAGAGCGCAGCTTCATCGGACTTGACCAGGAAAGCCCCTGTAGACAGAAGGCCTGGCTGGAGAGTCAGGTGGACCAACGCCGATATGCGCTGCGGACCAATGACATTCGCGCCATGTGTCACGCTGCGATGTCCGGGATCGGCCTGGCGCTTTTGCCGCGATTCATGGTGGCAGAAGACACTCGTCTGGTAGCTATTCCCATGCCGGAGACTCCACCACCCTGCCCTTTGTATCTGGTCATGCATTCCGACGTTCGCAGGGCGCCGCGCATCCGCGCGACGGCGGACTTTCTGATCGACCTGATTCAGTCGCAAGCCCACAACTTCTGAGCAGACCAACATTGTGCGGAATGTTTTCGTTCGGGTGAGTTACGCGTCGGCGCGAACTTGCTGGCGCGCTGTTTGCACTTCCGGAGCCTTTACCTGCTTTTATGCTGACGAGGCAGACAAGGAGCTTCACTACTCGAGGAAATGAACTAGTTGGCAATGCGGGCCTGAGAAATGCCATAAGATGGGGCCGATCACGGCAAGGTCATCGCTGCATCATGCTTCGCTTCAAGGTACTGAAGCTCTGCCGGCACCAACAGGTACCGGCAGAATGAAAGCTTACTTCTTCTGGTCCGGACCGGCGCCGGGATTGCCGAAGGGGAAGGTGCCGAACATGTTCTTGGTCTGGCTCTGCATCTGCTCCTGCATCTGGATGAACAGGTTCTTGCTCTGCTCGATGTAGTTGCTCATCATGCCCTGCATCATCGGCCCCTGTACGTTCATGAACTGGGTCCACATCTCCGGGCTGAAGGGCTTGCCCTCGTAGAAGCCCTTGGAGTTCTCGGCCAGCTTGTTCTGGATGTCGATGAAGGTCTGGATGTTCTTTTCCAGGTAGTTGCCCATCATGCCCTGCATGGCGTGGCCATAGTAGCGGATGATCTGCGAGAGCGCGCCGCTGGAGAACATCGGCACGCCATGCGACTCTTCTTCCAGGATGATCTGCAACAGGATGCTGCGGGTCAGGTCGTCGCCGCTCTTGGCATCGACGACGGTGAATTCCTCATTGTCCAGCACCAGCTGCTTGACGTCGGTCAAGGTGATGTAGGAACTGGTCTGGGTGTCGTAAAGACGGCGATTGGGGTATTTCTTGATCAAGCGATCTGCCGAATTTTTTGCAGTAGTCATCTGAAGTCCAGTCTCTCTCATTACAGCCGTTTGACGGCCTTGGTTTGCAGCGGTTGCGGGCCGCGTCGCTGCGTTCCCGACCCGCGGGCGTCCGGGGCATTGATCTTGCCCTCTCCTTGCTTCTTCTACTGTGTTGCCTGCTCTGTTGCAGCTTGCTCCGCCGTGGCGTAACTTGCCGCCTGCTTTTTGCAGGGCAGCAACGCAGGCCATTATAGGGGGGAAGACAAGAAAATGGGGAGCCCATTCATGCCTGGCGGAGAAAATCCCCGCCAGTGAGAAGCCGGATGCGGCGATGCACCGCGTCCGGCCCCATCCAGCTACGGCCGGTCAGCCCATGTAGAGGCCGCCGTTGAGGGAGAAGTCCGAACCGGTGGCGTAGCCGCCTTCGGACGAGGCGATCCAGGCGACGATGGAGGCGATTTCCTCCGGCTCGCCCAGGCGCTTGACAGGGATGCCCGAGACGATCTTCTCCAGCACTTCCGGACGGATCGCGCGCACCATGTCGGTACCGATGTAACCCGGCGAGACGGTGTTGACGGTCACGCCCTTGGTCGCCACTTCCTGCGCCAGCGCCATGGTGAAGCCGTGGATGCCGGCCTTGGCGGTGGAGTAGTTGGTCTGGCCGAACTGGCCCTTCTGGCCGTTGACCGAAGAGATGTTGATGATGCGACCGAAACCGCGCTCGCACATGCCTTCGATGACTTGCTTGGTGACGTTGAAGAGCGAGTTCAGGTTGGTGTCGATGACGGCGTCCCAGTCATCCTTGCTCATCTTGCGGAACTGGCCGTCGCGGGTGATGCCGGCGTTGTTGACCAGCACGTCCACTTCGCCGATCTCGGCGCGCACCTTCTCGAAGGCGGCCTTGGTCGACTCCCAGTTGGAGACGTTGCCTTCGGATGCATGGATATCGAAGCCCTGTTCGCGCATCGTGGCCAGCCACTTGTCCTTGCGCGTGGAGTTGGGGCCGCAGCCGGCCACCACGGTGTAACCGTCCTTGCACAGACGGGTGCAGATAGCGGTCCCGATGCCGCCCATGCCACCGGTCACATATGCGATACGCTTGCTCATTTGCTGCCTCCTTATTGGATGGTGATTATTGGGGTACTACCCTGCACCCCTGTTTCGCGTCTGCTGTGCGCCGCATTGGTCGGGAGGCCGCGTCTTGACTGGCTTCCCTGTATTGGTCCGACCTGCGCCGCCGCGGATGCGGCGCTGGCCGTCTCTCTCTGCCGGCGGCTCCGGAATGGCCGGGTCACCGCCCTCTTTTTTATCTCCGCCGGCTTCTGGTCCCTCCCCTGGCCGGCTGGCTGATTGCTTCAGGCCGCCAGCTGGTCGGCCTTGACCTTGACGTAGCGGCCCGGGGCCGGCTCGATGTGCTTGTAGCGCGTGGAACCGGCTGCCTTGGGCGCGGCCACCTTGCGCCCGCCATGCTTGGCCAGGAACGCCGCCCACTGCCCCCACCAGCTGCCGGGATGCTCGGTGGCGCCCGCCAGCCAGGCGTCGGCACCGCTGCCGGCCTTGGCCTTGTCGTTGATCCAGTAGTTGCGCTTGTTCTTGGACGCCGGATTGATCACGCCCGCAATGTGGCCCGACGCGCCCAGCACGAAGCGGTTGTTGCTGCGCTTGGCGGTGTTGATCAGGCCCAGCGAGGCATAGGCCGACTTCCACGGCACGATGTGGTCATCGCGCGAAGCGTAGATGAAGGCCGGCGCATTGATCTTGCGCAGGTCGATCTTCTCGCCGCCCACCGTCAGGCGACCAGGCTCCTTGAGCGCATTCTCCAGGTACATGTGCCGCAGGTAGTAGCAGAACATGGGGCCCGGCAGATTGGTGCTGTCGGCGTTCCAGTACAGCAGGTCGAAGGCGCTGGGCTTTTCGCCCTTGAGGTAATTGGATTCGACGTAGTTCCACAGCAGGTCATTGGGACGCAGGCTGGAGAAGGCGCTGGCAAAATCGCGCCCGGCCATCAGGCCGCGCTGGCCGATCATCTGCTCGCGCAGGGCCAGTTGCATCTCGTCGATGTAGACGTCGATGGCGCCGGTGTCGGAGAAATCGAGGAAGGTGGTCAACAGCGTGAGGCTGGCCACCGGGTCTTCGCCACGCGCAGCCAGCAGGGCCAGCGCGCAGGAAAGGATGGTGCCGCCCACGCAGAAGCCCAAGGCATTGATCTGCGGCTGCTTGCTGATTTCCTGGACGATATGGATGGAACGCACCACGGCGTCGTCCACGTACTGGTCCCAGGTGGCGGTCTCGACGGCGGCGTCGGCATTGCGCCAGGAGATCAGGAACACCGTATGGCCCTGCTCCACCGTATAGCGCACCAGCGAATTGTGCGGCTGCAGGTCAAGGATGTAGAACTTGTTGATGCACGGCGGCACGATCAGCAGCGGCACTTCGTGCACGGTCTTGGTCAGCGGCTTGTACTGGATCAGCTGGAACAGCTCGTTCTCGAAGATCACCGAACCTTCGCTGGCGCCGACATCGCGACCCACTTCGAAGGCGGTCTCGTCGGTCTGCGAGACGTGGCCCTTCTGCAGGTCGGCCAGCAATTGCGCGATGCCCTTGGTCAGGCTCTCGCCGCGCGTCTCGAGGATCTTCTGCTGGGCCACCGGGTTGGTGGCCAGGAAGTTGGCCGGCGACATCGCATCGATCATCTGCTGCACTGCAAAACGCAGCTTGTGGCGCACCTTCTCGCTACCCTGCACTGCATCGGCCAGGGCCAGCAGGAAGCGGGAATTGAGCTGGTAGGCGGCAGCCTGGAATGCGAAGTAGGGATGCTCCTGCCAGGCCGGGGCCGACAGGCGGCGGTCGGTGATGGCCGGTGTCTTGGCCGCCAGCATCGATTGCCACAGCGCACCGAACTGCTGGGTATAGTCCTGCTGCAGGCGCACCAGTTCGGCCGGGTCGATGGTCGCACCGTTGTCAGCGAGCTGCTTGAGGAACGCTGTCGGATCGACCTGGCTGCCGGCCGGCGGCGCGCCCATGGCGGCAAAGCCAGGGAAAGCCTGGGCCGGCGGCTTGAATGGGGCGAACTGGGATTGGAATTGCGACTGCAGAGCGGTCCAGAACTTCGGATCGGACATCTGTGCCAGCCACGCGGATACATCGGGAGAGGGTTGCTGCGGATTCTGCTTGTTCATGCTCGGATCTGCAATTTTCGCGTATCTTTACGGTTTGTATCGAAGCGCCATATCACCATGTACATCGTCGCTATCGCGTGGCTCTACGTCGTCTTCATGATGTCGATCACCGAACAGTCAGCAGTCGCTGGCGTAGCCACTTTCCTGCTGTACGGGATATTTCCCTTGACCGTTGTTTTATACCTGATGGGTACGCCGCAACGCAAGCGGAATCGTCAAAAGAAAGCGAAATTGAAAGCTGGCCGCAAGGAAGAGGCCGGATATGACAGCACGATGAAACGCGAGCACCAGGACGGCGGACAAGATACCGAGACACCGCCGCGCTGAATGGCGGGCAGTGATGGATAGTCCTAAAGACTAACAAAACTGCTGCCCGGCAATTGAGCGGCATACGTCCAAAGCCCTTGTCGCAGGCCGGTTTGCGCAGCGCAACATCCTCCGCCTTCGATCCAGAAACTCAGTTTTTCCTCAGTTCTTCCTCAGTTCTTCAGACTCCGCCGCAGGTCGATGCGACGATAGCGGTGTTTCAACACGGCAAGCATGTCGCGCAAGACGGCCGATCCGCGCCAGGGCGGTGAGACATAGGCCATACGTAACTGCACGATGTCACTTTCGCGTAATTCACAGTCAAGCATGGCGATCATGCTGCCCTCCAGGTAGGCATACACATGGACCTCGTTGGGCTGCCGCTCGCGCGGCCCCTCGATCTTCCAGGCCGCAGGCAGGGGCAAGGCGTTCACGCAGCACCTCCCTGGCGCAGCAGTGCCGAGGCCAGATGCAGGCCCAGCAGCAGCAATCCGATGAAGAAGCAGCGCCGAAAAGTCACCGCCTGCACCCGGCCGCGCACGCGCGCACCGATGGACATGCCCAGCAGCGCCGGCAGCAGCAGCACCAGCGAAGCCCAGCCTACGCCACCGCTGAAGGCTCCGCCCTGCCCGAGGTTGACGGCCAGCGCCAGCGTGGAGACCGTGAAGGACAATCCCAGCGCCTGGATCAGTTGCTCGCGCGGCAGTCCCAGCGCCTGCAGATAAGGCACGGCGGGAATGACGAACACACCAGTGGCTGCCGTCACCAGCCCGGTCGCCAACCCGACCGCCGGCGACCACCACTGCTCCTGCGCCGGACTCACGGACGGCGTCCAGGAAGCCAGTCCGGCCAGCGCATAGAGCACCAGCGCCAGGCCCAGCACGATGATGGCGCGGCGGCCGCCATCGGCATTCATGAAGCTGCCGCCAGCCAGCGTTCCCAGCACGATGCCGGCCAGCAGCGTCCACAGGCGCCGCACCAGCGCGCGCAAGGCGCCGCCGGTGAGCAACTGCCAGCCATTGGTCACCATGGACGGGACGATCAGCAAGGCCGCTGCCTGCACCGGCGGCATCATCAGGCTCAACAAGCCCACCGCCACGGTCGGCAAGCCCAGGCCGATGACCCCCTTGACGAAGCCGGCCAGCAGGAACACCGCCAGGCTGGCGGCCAGCACGGTAGCGCTCATGTCGATGCTGGAAAGGAAGCTGCTCATGACGAAAATGGAAAAGCGCCCTGCGGCGGAAAGGTTGAGAAGGCTTGGAAGGCTGGCACGTCTTCGAAGGCTTACCAGTCTGCCAGTCCTCGCGCCGACTGGAAATGTGGAATACACTTAGCCAGCCTTCGGCCAAGGCGAAGGCTGAAGGCTGAAGACTGAAGGCTGATCCCTCCCGTCCCTTCCTCCCCCCTCTTCCATGAGCAACCGATTCGAACTATCCGACCTGCGCCTGTTCCTGCACATCGTCGAGAGCGGCAGCATCACCGGCGGAGCGCAGCGCGCCCACATGGCGCTGGCCTCAGCCAGTGCGCGCATCCGCAACATGGAAGACGCGCTGGGCACACCCTTGCTGGAACGGGGCCGGCGCGGCGTGCAGACCACCGACGCCGGACGGGCGCTGGCGCATCATGCGCGCATGATGGCGCAGCAGATGGAACAACTGCGTGATGAACTGGGCCAGTACGCGCGCGGCCTCAAGGGCCACATCCGCCTGCTGTGCAATACCTCGGCCATGACCGAGTTCCTGCCGGAAGTGCTGGCGCGCTTCCTGGCGCGGCACCCGCATACCGATATCGAGCTGGAAGAAAAGCTGAGCTATGAAGTGGTGCAGGCCGTCATCGATGGCGTGGCCGACGTCGGCATCATTGCCGACTCTACCGACAGCGGCCCGCTGCAGACCTATCCCTTCCGCCAGGACCACCTGGTGGCAGTGCTGTCCAAGCGCCATCCCCTGGCGCGCCGCAAGTCGCTGGCCTTTGCCGAACTGCTGGGCGAGGATTTCGTCGGCCTCTCCGGCGACAGCGCCTTGCAGCAGCATCTCTCGGGCCACGCCACCCGCGCCGGCAAGCGCCTGCAATACCGGGTGCGCCTGCGCAGCTTCGATGGCATCTGCCGCATGGTCGAGCATCAGGTGGGCGTGGCCGTGCTGCCGGAGACAGCGGCCCTGGCCAGCACGCCCCACATGGATATCCGCGCCATCCCGCTCTCCGATGGCTGGAGCCGACGCCAGTTGCTGATCTGCGTACGCGGACTGGAGGGCTTGCCCGGCCCCACCCGCGAACTGATCCAGGCGCTGCAGGCCCATCCCTGAGCCCATGAAAAAAGGCGGCTGTGAAAGCCGCCCTCCGCCCTGATGATCGCTGCAGTCTTACCGGATCAGATCACTTCAGCCAGACCAGCGAGGCCATCCGCCCCGTGGTCTTGTCGCGCCGGTAGGAATAGAAGCGCGTATCGGCCACGGTACACAGGCCGCCGCCACTGACCTCGGTCACCCCCACGGCGGCCAGCCGCTGGCGCGCCAACTGGTAGATGTCGGCCAGGTACTTGCCGGGACGGCCCGGATAATCGCGGAAAGCGGCGGCCGCTGCGGCCTGCTGCGCCACGAAAGCCTGCCTGACCTCGCCGCCGACCTCGAAGTGACCCGGACCAATGGCCGGACCCAGCCAGGCCATGATCTCTTGCGCACCGCGCGCGCGCATGGCGGCCACGGTCTGCTCCAGCACTCCGGCCGCCAGCCCGCGCCAGCCGGCATGGGCCGCACCGACCACGCTGCCGGCGCGGTCGCAGAACAGCACCGGCAGGCAGTCGGCCGTCATCATCACGCACACCGCACCGGGGGTGCTGCTGATGCAGGCATCGGCGGTGGGCTGATCGGGCAGCGCGGCGGCGTCGAGCACGGTCACGCCATGCACCTGCGTGAGCCACGCCGGTTCGCTGGGCAAGAGCCGGCCCAGCAGCGCGCGATTGCGCGCCACCAGGGCGGCATCGTCTTCCACATGCAAGCCCAGGTTCAGGCCGGGGCCGCCCTGCCCGTCATCATAGGGGGCAGGACTGAAGCCGCCGGCGCGCAAGGTGGTCAGCGCGCCGATGTTGGCCGGCGCAGTCCAGTCGGGAAGAAGCAATTCCATGGGGCGGGCGCCTCAATAGTCGTCATCGAAGTCATCATCGCTGATGACCTCGTCGGGCTCGTCGCTCATCTCGGGGATGACCGCCAGCGCCGGGTCGATGCCGGCGCGTTGCAGCAGCGCCACGATATCCTCGGGCAGCGGCGCCGCCCACTGGCGGAACTTGCCCGTGCTCGGGTGCAGCAGTCCCAGGCGCCCGGCCAGCAAGGCCTGGCGGGGGAAGACCGAGACCAGGTGATGCTTGCCATAGAGCGCATCGCCCACCAGCGGGAAACCCAGCGATTGCAGGTGCACCCGGATCTGGTGGGTGCGCCCGGTTTCCAGGCGGCAATGGATCAGGCTGACCGGCTTGCGATCGATCTCGCCAGTGGCCAGGCGACGGTAATGGGTCACTGCGGGCTTGGCCCGCATGCTCTGCGACACCGCCATCTTGATGCGGTCACGCGGATGACGCGCCATGGGCGCATTGATGGTGCCGGAGAGCTGTGGCAGCCCCCACACCAGGGCCAGATACTGGCGCTTCATGCTGCGCGCCTGCAGCTGACGCACCAGATCGGTCTGGGCGGCCAGGGTCTTGGCCACCACCATGATGCCGCTGGTGTCCTTGTCCAGCCGGTGCACGATGCCTGCGCGCGGCACCTTGGCCAGCGCCGGGCAGTGGTGCAGCAGGCCGTTGAGGAGCGTGCCGCTCCAGTTGCCGGCGGCAGGATGCACCACCAGGCCGGCCGGCTTGTTCAGGACGATCAGGGCCTTGTCCTCGTGCAGGATGTCCAGCGCCATCGGCTCGGGGCCATAGGGCTGGTCGGACGGCACGGACTGCGGGGCCACCTCCACCAGCTCATCGCCCAGCATGGTCATCTTGGCCTTGGCCGGCGCGCCGTTGACGGTCACATGGCCATCCTCGATCCATTGCTGGATGCGGCTGCGGGAAAACTCGGGCAGCAAGCCCGAGAGCACCTTGTCCAGACGCTGCCCGATGACCTCGTCGTCCAGGCGCAGGGTGAGTGGCTCCAGGCCGGGGCCGATCTCGTCGCCATCGTGGGCGTCATCGAAATCGTCCGCCTGCGGGAGGTCGGTATGGACTGGCGTATCGCCATTTGTAATCTGAAGGGGTTTCTTACGTGACATCAGCTATAATCGCCGGATCGGGTTGATTGTATTTCGGGTATCGATGCAGCCGGCTCGGGTAGGCGCACAGCGCCATGCACAACTGATAAGTCCCAGACAAGCACACAAGAGTCATGCACAAAATCTTATTGAAGTTCTTCATCATCGGTTTTGCCCTCTCGCTGACCGCCTGCGGCCTCTTGCCGGAACAAAAGGACGAGACGACCGGCTGGTCTGCCGCGAAATTATACTCGGAAGCCAAGGACGAACTGAATGCCGGCGGCTACGACAAGGCCATCAAGTACTTCGAGAAGCTGGAATCGCGCTACCCGTTCGGCACCTACGCGCAGCAGGCCCAGATGGACATCGCCTATGCCTACTACCGCCAGAACGAGCAGGCGCAAGGCCTGGCGGCGGTGGACCGCTTCATCAAGCTGCACCCGAACCACCCCAATGTGGACTACATGTACTACCTGCGCGGCCTGATCAATTTCAATGACCGCACCAGCATCTTCGATACCTTCACCGACCAGGACAACACCGAACGCGACCCCAAGGCCATGCGTGACGCCTTCGACTCGTTCAAGCTGCTGGCCGAACGTTTCCCGGACAGCAAGTACACCCCGGACGCCATTGCCCGCATGAAATACCTGGTCAACGCCATGTCCCAGTACGACGTCCACGTGGCCAGCTACTACTTCCGCCGTGGCGCCTACGTCTCGGCCGCCAACCGCGCCCAGTCGGCCATCAAGCAATACCCGGACTCGCCGGCCAACGAAGAAGCGCTGTTCATCCTGATGCGCTCCTACGAGGCGCTAGGCCAGACCAAGCTCAAGGAAGACACCGAGCGCATCATCCAGGCCACCTACCCCAACAGCCCCTGGTACAACGGCGGTCCCAAGCCCAAGTCCAAGCCCTGGTGGAAACTCTGGTAAGCGCCCCTCGACCGGATTGGCCTGCCCCACAAAAAACCCCTGTCTGCCGACAGGGGTTTTTCGTTTCTGCGCGTGCCGCTCACCTCATGTGGCGCAGACTGGCGGCCGGCGATGCGCCCAGGGCGCGGCCTGCTCCAGTTGTGCGGCCACGGCCAAGAGCAGCGTGTCGTCGCCAAAGCCGGCGCAGAAGTGCGAACCGATCGGCAAGCCCTGGTCGTTCCAGTGCAGCGGCACCGACATGGCCGGCTGGCCGCTGGCGTTGCATAGCGCCGTGAAGGGAGAAAAACCATGGAAGGTGTGGATCAGCTCAGCCACGGACTGCTCCTCCCGCACGGTCAGGGCGCCGATGCGCGCCGGTGGCTGCGCCATGGTCGGTGTGAGGATCAGGTCATAGCGCTGCATCAGCTCGGCCATGCGGCGTCCGAATGCATGCAGGTAATCCACCGCCGCCGCATAGTCAGCCCCTGACAGCTGGCCCTTGTCGCGCAGGATGACGCGGTGGCGCGCTTCCAGCGCCTGCTCGTCCAGCGGCTGGCCCGCCATGCGCGCCAGCAGGTTCATCAGGTTGCGGGTCTGCGAACCGATGATGGTGAAGACGGTGTCGTAGAACTCCAGTCCATCCACTGGCAAGCAGGTCTCTTCCACATGATGGCCCAGTTGCTGGCACAGCGCCGCCGTCCTCTGCACGGCCTCGCTGCAGTCAGGATGGGTGGGCCAGGGCGGCAGATGCGTCACCAGGCCAATACGCAAGCCCTGCGGCGCAGCGCCGGTGGCCGCCGCCAGGAAACTCTGGCGGTAATGCGGCGCTGCATAGGGCGCGCCCAGATCGGCCCCCGCCAGTTGATCGAGCACGGCGGCGCTGTCACGCACCGACAGGCTCATGACATGGCTGGTGCTCATGCCCGCCCAGCCCTCGCCAGCCAACGGCCCCATCGGCATGAGTCCGCGCGAGGGCTTCAGCCCGAACACCCCGCAGGCCGAGGCCGGCACCCGTAGCGAGCCGCCGCCATCGTTGCCGTGCGCAATGGGCAGCACGCGCGCGGCCACCAGCGCCGCCGCCGCACCACTGGAACCACCGCAACTATGATCCAGCGACCAGGGATTGCGGGTGGCGCCGAACAGCCGCGACTCGGTCGTATAGGAGGTGCCGAATTCAGGCGACGTGGTGGTGCCGAAGATCGTAAAGCCGGCCTTCTTCAAGCGCGTCACCAGCTCGGCGTCGACCGGCATGACATTGTCCTTGAGCAGCAGCGAACCATTGCTCATCCTGGCGCCCGCCAAGGGCGTAAACAGATCCTTGGTCAGCAGCGGCACGCCACGGAAAGGCCCATCGGGCAAGCCCTGGGCCACGCTTTGCTCACCCAGGTGGTAGAGCTTCTCGGCAACGGCGTTGAGCGCAGGATTGACCTGCTCGAGGCGCTCGATGGCCTGCGCCAATGCCTCGCCGGGAGAAAGTTCACCCTGGCCGATGCGCTGGGCCAGATCAAGTCCATCCTGCGGACGGACCAGGGAAGAAGAAGAGACGGTATGCATGGATGGATCGCTTTCGTGCAAAGAGGTGCGCGACGCCCGGCGGACATCGCGCAACAGTGAAAGAAAACAGCGAAAAAAATCAGGAAATGCGCGCAAGCGCCTGCACTCAGTGCGCCACTGGCCCCGACTGCAGCCGCGCATGGCGCAGGCCGACCACCAGCCAGACCAGCGCCAGCACCATCGTCAGCAGGGCCCAGACCAGGATGGCGTTGGCCAGCCCGGCCGGCATGCCGCCCAGCGGCTGGGCGATGGCGGTGATGATGAGCGGACTGGCGAACTGGCCCAGATAGAGACAGGCGGTGAACGCCCCCACGCCGCGCGCCCGCAGATGCGGCGGCAAGCCCAGCAACAGCGGCAAGGATGCATTGGAGACCAGGAAGCCCGCGCCCACCCCCTGCAGCACCATCGCCGCCAGCACGACCGCATAGGACGGCGCCAAGGCCAGCACGCACAGCCCTGCGGCCATGCAACCCAGCAGCAAGGCATTGACGCCCGCCACGCCGATGCGCTCACGCACGAAGGGCCAGGCGATCGAGCCGATCAAGGTACACAGGATGGCCAGGCCGGCCGCCGCACCGATGAGCGAGGTCGAGGTGACGCCGCGCATGACCAGCACCGTGGGCGTCATCACCGTCACCACGAAGCAGGTCACCATGCCGGCAAAGATCAGGAAGCAGGCCGTCAACACGGTGCGCCGCACCCCGCCGTTCAGGGCAGGCGCGGCATGGCTGTCTTCCTGGCGCCGATCCGGCTCCCACAGCCAGGCGGCGATGGCGGGCAGCATCAGCAGCGGCGTCAGATACAGCAGGAAAGGCGTGCGCCACGAGCCCTCCCCGGCCACACCGCCAATGACGAAGAACAAGGCGCCCACCACGCCGATGGTGATCACCTGGCGGTTGATGTAGCGCATGCGCTCACGCGGCGGCCAGTAGTCGGCAATGAGCGTGGTGCAACAGGTCATGATGAGCGCTTCGGCGCAACCGAACAGCAGGCGGCTCAACAGGATCAGCCTGAGCTCATGCAGCAGCACCGGCAGCGCGCCGAACAGCGCATACAGCAGGCAACCCAGCAGCAGCATGGACTTGCGTCCGAAGCGGTCGGCCAGCATGCCGGCCACGGGCGCGAACAGGGCGATGGCCAGCGCCGGCCCGGCCACGATCAAGGGCGCCAGCGTGAGCGCGTCCGCTTCGACGGCGGCAAATTCGGCGGTGATCTTGGGCAGCATCGGGGCGATCATGACCGACCCCATGATGGTGAGGCTGCTGGCCAGCTGGATGACCAGGCCCTGCCGTGGTCCGGCCACGGAACGAGGGAACAGCGAGGCGTGCATGGTGATCCTCCTCAGAACGTCATGGCCAGGCGCAGCGCCAGGTTGTAGCCCTCGGCGCGATTGCGCGCACCGAACTCCTGATAGCCGTGCAGCGTGACCAGCGGCAGCCCAGGCTGGGCGAAACTCACCGCGGGTCCCAGCGCATAGACTCGGCCGCGATTGCCGTCCCCGGAACCGGGGCCGCTGTCATCGCTCAGTTGCCGGTAGACATACCCCGCCAGCCCTGCGGTCCAGGACTGGATGTGCTGGCCGATGGCGAACTCCTGGCGGTATTCGACGCCGCTGCGGTAGCGCGTGGCCGGGTTGACGGTATTCACATTGAGCGACACCTGGGTCGAGAGCTCCAGGCCGGAGGACGTGATGTAGGTCGCCCCGACAAAGGGGGAATAGGTCCAGTGATTGACCCCGGCGTTGAAGGCCTTGCTGGTGCTGTAGGCGCCGGTCGGCGCCTGGATCATCAGGCCGGCATTGACGAATACGCTGGGCGGCAGTTGCCAGGCCAGGATGAAGGGCAACACCTGCATGTCGCCCAGGCCGGAATCCCGGCCTGAGACCGACAAGGGGCCTGCGGGCGTGCCGACCTTGAGCCCGCCGCTGATGTCGATGAAGGGCAGCACGCCACCCACACCGAACCTGGCGCCGAGCACCTCGACATCGGTCATGTAGAAGTAGGCCAGGGCCAGCGTCTTGACGTCGATGTGGAAGTCATTGGGGATGGACTTGCCCGCGCCATCCTTGAGGGTCGAGGCCGAATAGTAGGACGCCCGCACGCCGACGGTGCCGAAAGGCGATGACGGCGGCAGCATGCCCGCGCCGAAATCGGTGATGCCGATGGGCGTGATGGTGGCGCCCCGCTCGACCGCCTGCGCAGGCAGGGAGAAGAACGCGCCAAGACAGACTACGGAGAGTGCGGAACAAGCGGCGGCGCTGGCGCGGCGCCCGGTGCAGCAGATGTCATTCATGTTATGCCCCAAACCTTTCTTGTGAAGTGGTTCGGGGATTCTAGAAAGAGGCTTCTGCGCGCCGTTATCCGTTTTGGGAAGTGATCCGTTGTGCAGCGCGGCGCGCCGCCGGCGGCGCGTAGGGCCGCAAGGTCTTGGAGGGCAGCTCGCCGAACATGTCGCGGTAGTCGGCGGCAAAGCGGCTCAGGTGCCAGAAACCCCAGTCGGCGGCGATATCACCGATAGAGACCTCCAGGCCGGCGCGACGCGCCTCTACCAGGGCCTTGCGCACCTGGTTGAGCCGTTCGGCCCGTACGAATTCAATGGCGGGAATGCCCACGGAGGTATTGAAGCAGGTCTGCAAGTGCCGCCGGCTCACCCCCAGATGGGCCGCCACCTGGGTCATGGTGGCGCGTTCGGGGGCGTCGCCGCGCATGAGCCGGCGGGCCTGGTCGATCAGGCGCTTGTGATCGGTCTCGCGCAGCGCTTCGACACGATGCACCGAACCCAGCACGTCCAGCAAGGCCTCCAGCACCATGTCCTCGGCCAGGCTGCCGCCGCCCGCGCTGGAGCGCGGCGCCAACGCGCAGTGGCCGATGGACGGGCTCGGCTGGCCCAGGCGCGCCTGGCCGGGCAAGAGCGGAAACAATCTGCGCAGCACCAGCGCGTGCTCATGCCATGCTGCGAAGCAGCGCAGGTCGCGTGCGCTGCCAGCGATCTGCCGGCTGGCGCCGTCGCCGATGCGCTCGCTGAGCCATTGCCGGTCTACTACGATGAACACCAGGTCCAGCTCTGCGGGGGTAATGATCTCGGGCAACGCTTCGCCATCGGCCACCAGGCTGGCCTGCGGATCGACCGCCCGGCCCGAGAGCCAGCCGCGCCCACGCGCCTGGACCACGAAGCTGAACACCAGCGAGCCCGGCCAGTTCACGCCGCGCTTGAGCAAGGGCTTGTCGGAACGTTCGCGATAGATCTGGATATGCCCCAGCTGGCTCATCGACAGCGAGTAATTGAGCTTGCCCGGCGACATCTGCAACAGATCGAGCTGGCCGGCCTTCAGGCTCAGGCGGGCCTCATCGAGCGAATAGACCGTGAAACTGCCTACCGGCAGCGGCGCGGCGAAGTACTGCGGCTGGGCATCATCGGGCTTGACGGTCACCATCGGCTTGGGGTCTCCGAACAACACCAGGCTGCCAGCCTGGACCTGGCAGCAACAAACCCGCGCACAGGACGGGGCTGGATTGCCACGGGTGCGGTGGTCTGCGCCGCCCTCACCCGTTTGCAGTGAGCATAGCGCAGCCAGTGTTCAAATGACCATAGGGAATGTGCCGGGGAAGGAAATACTGCGCATTTGCAACGCGGCACATCGTTGCAAATGATTTATATCTTTTACGCCATGATTGCCGGCAGGACAGGCCTTGCTTGCCCGCCGGCCGGCAATCATTTGCAGTCAGCTGCAGTCAACGACAGCCACCCGCGATCAGGCTTCCAGCTTGCGGCGGAACACCCAGTTCTTCTCGCTGGAGGCCTCGGGGGCGAAGGCATAGCCTTCCAGGTCGAAGGCCTTGAGCTTTTCAGGCTGGTTGATGTTGTTCAGGGCCGCATAGCGGGCCATCAGCCCGCGCGCGCGCTTGGCGTAGAAGGAGATGATCTTGTACTTGCCGCCCTTCCAGTCCTCGAATACCGGTGCGATCACCTGGGCCTTGAGCAGCTTGGGCTTGACCACCTTGAAATATTCCTCCGAGGCCAGGTTCACCAGCACCGGCGTCTTCTGCGCCACCAGCTCGCCATTAAGGGCCTCGGTGATCTCGCTGCCCCAGAAGGCGTAGAGGTCCTTGCCACCCGGATTGGCCAGCTTGGTGCCCATTTCCAGGCGATAGGGCTGCATCAGGTCCAGCGGTCGCAGCATGCCGTACAGGCCCGAGAGAATGCGCACGTGGCCTTGCAGGTAGTCGAGCTGGCGGGCGTTCAGGGACGCCGCATCCAGCCCTTCGTAGACATCGCCATTGAAGGCCAGCACGGCCTGCTTGGCGTTCTTGGTGCTGAACTTGCGCGACCAGCTGGCATAGCGGTTCACGTTGAGCACGGCCAATTGGTCGGAAATACCCATGAGGCTGCCGATCTCGGCCGGCGACTTGGTCTTGAGCACCTCGATCAGTTCAGCCGAGCGCGGCACGAAGGCCGGGGTGGTATGGACATCGGTGGTGGGGGGCGTGTCATAGTCCAGCGACTTGGCGGGAGACAAAACAATCAGCATGAGGCGTTCATCCAATGATCAGGTTGGGACAAGTTGGCCGCCATGATACCGAAAGCGGGCAGCTTGCGCCCACCGGCCCATCCGCAAGCGCGGCGATGCCCTGATCTGGCCAGCGAAAACGCAGCTGTCGCGCCTTTGCTGATGAGCTTGCAGCTTCTACACTGAAACAGGCATCAGGTGCATAGACCGCACCCCGCATGCACCAAAGCGGGGCGAGACCAGGGGATGAATCGCAGGATTCAAGTTCAAGCCGTAACTTGCCGTTAATCAACAGGAAATCAACAGGACAAGCAGGCAAGCGTAACTGGCCCGGCACTTCAGCCGCAAGCCGTTGTCCATACCAGCAGGAGCCGCGCCCCGCAGCTCCCCATACGCCAATACGCCCATGCCGCCAACACCGCCAATGGCAAGGAGGAGATCATGAAACGCGACAAAGCCCTCATGGGAGAAATCCTGAAGCAGCTGGCATCCTTCGGCACCCTCTACGGCGACGTCGAGAAGATCCAGAGCGCCCTGCCCGGCCAGGTGGCGCCGGAAGTGATCCTGCACCACCTGCGCCTGCTCTATGACCGTGGGCTGGCGGCGGTGGACATGCATAATTTCTGGCGCGTCACCGATCAGGGGTATGATGCGCTCGAGGCGGGCGGCGATCTCTTCAGCAAGCACGACGCGCCGCCGCCCGGCCACCGTGGCATCGACAACTAGTTTCATCCCTGGCATTCAATGAGCATCCTGGCAACACCCTCCGTCCCCGCCCCGCTTTCCCTCCCGCCGACCGCTGCCGCGCCCCCAGGGCGCCAGCGGGTGGTGCTGGACACCAATGTCTGCCTGGACCTGTTCGTCTTCCGCGATCCGCGCTGGGCCGCCTTGCTGCAGGCCCTGGAAGACGGCAGCGTGGAGGCCTACACCCGCGAGGATTGCCGCAGCGAATGGCTGGCCGTGCTGGAGTATCCGCACCTGCCGGTCACTGCCGAGAACAAGCCGGCCATCTGCGCCGACTTCGACCGCCTGCTGCACTGCCTGCCGCTGGCCGAGGTCAACACCTTCGGCCTGCCGCTCTGCACCGACCGCGACGACCAGAAATTCCTGGAACTGGCCCTGCAATGCCGCGCCCATGTCCTGGTGAGCAAGGACAAGGCCGTGCTCAAGCTCGCCAAGCGCACCCTCAAGCGCGGGCTGTTCGCCATCGTGCCGCCGCAGCATTGGCGCGCCGACGCCTTCCTCGCGCCGCCGGCCTGAACCGCGCCAGGAATCCGGCTAGAATATCGGGCTTGCGATCATCACAAGAACGAGCCCGCTGCCATGAGCACCCCCAACATCGTCACCAAGCTGCCCAAGGTGGGCACCACCATCTTCACCGTCATGTCGGCCCTGGCCAGCGAAAAAGGCGCGGTCAACCTGGGCCAGGGATTCCCTGACTTCCATTGCGACCCGGCCCTGGTGGCCGCCGTCACCCAGGCCATGCAGGAAGGGCTGAACCAGTACCCGCCCATGGCCGGCGTGCCGGTGCTGCGCGAAGCGATCGCCGAGAAGGTCGAGAAGCTCTACGGTCATCGCTATGACCCGGTCTCCGAGATCACCGTCACCGCCGGCGCCACCCAGGGCATCCTGACCTCGGTGCTGTGCGCGGTCCATCCGGGCGATGAAGTCATCGTCATCGAACCGGTCTACGACTGCTACGTGCCGGCCATCGAGCTGGCTGGCGGCGTGCCGGTGTTCGTGCAGATGGAAGTGGGGGCGCAGGGCTACAGCATCCCCTGGGACAAGGTCAAGGCGGCCGTCACCCCCAAGACCCGCATGATCATGGTCAACACCCCGCACAACCCGACCGGCAGCGTCATGCGCGCGGCCGACGTGGCGGCGCTGGCCGACATCGTGCGCGGCACCGACATCCTGATCCTCTCCGACGAGGTCTATGAGCACATGGTCTACGATGGCCAGCCGCATGAATCGCTGGCGCGCCATCCCGAACTGGCCGAGCGCAGCTTCATCAATTCCAGCTTCGGCAAGACCTACCACGTCACCGGCTGGAAGGTCGGCTATGTGGCCGCACCGGCGGCGCTCACGGCGGAGTTCCGCAAGGTCCACCAGTTCAACGTCTTCACCGTCAACACCCCCGTGCAATACGGCCTGGCCGCCTACATGAAGGACCCGGCCCCCTACCTGGACCTGCCGGCCTTCTACCAGCACAAGCGTGACCTGTTCCGCACCGGCCTGGCCAATACCCGCTTCGAACTGCTGCCTTCGCAAGGCACCTACTTCCAGTGCGTGAAGTACGGCGCCATCTCCGCGCTGCCCGAGGCCGAATTCTGCAAGTGGCTCACCAGCGAGATCGGCGTGGCCGCCATCCCGGTCTCGGCGTTCTACAACACGCCCAGGGAATCGGGCATCGTGCGCTTCTGCTTCGCCAAGAAGGATGAAACGCTGCAACTGGCGCTGGAGCGGCTGGCAAAGCTGTAAGGCCATCGCCCCGTAAATCATTTATATCATTTTCCGTTCCGTGACCTCCCCCCTCAACACGACACGCAAAAAAAGGACATCCATGATTGACGTCTACAGCTGGGCCACGCCCAACGGCCACAAGGTCCACATCATGCTGGAAGAATGCGGCCTGCCCTACACCGCCCACGCCATCGATATCGGCGCCGGCGACCAGTTCACGCCTGAATTCCTGAAGATCTCGCCCAACAACAAGATCCCCGCCATCGTCGATCCCGATGGTCCCGATGGCGAGCCGATCTCGCTGTTCGAGTCCGGTGCGATCCTGATCTACCTGGCCGGCAAGACCGGCCGTTTCCTGGGCGAGACCACGCGCGAGAAGTATGAAGTGCTGCAATGGGTGATGTTCCAGATGGGCGGCCTGGGACCGATGCTGGGCCAGGCGCACCACTTCCGCCTGTATGCGCCCGAGCAGATCGAATACGCCGTGAACCGCTACACCAACGAAGCGCGCCGCCTCTATCAGGTGATGGACAAGCAGCTCGGCCAGCACGCCTACCTGGCCGGCGAGCACTACACCATCGCCGATATAGCCTGCTTCCCCTGGACCCGTTCGCACAAGAACCAGGGCATCGATCTGGACGACTTCCCCAACGTCAAGCGCTGGTACGACGCCATCAGCGCGCGTCCGGCCGTGCAGCGCGGCGTGACCGTGCTGGCCGACAAGCGCAAGCCGCTGCATGACGACAAGGCAAAGGAACTGCTGTTCGGCAAGAGCCAGTACCAGAAACGCTGAACCCGCAGCTGACGGAGTCAGCGGGCGGCGCGATCAGCCGCTCCGGGCAGACCCAAAGGGCGCAAACTCGACACGGTTGCGCCCTTTTTCCTTGGCGCGGTACAAGGCGTCATCGCTGGCCCGCAAGACCTGCTCCTGACCGGCGCTGTCGGCCTGCATCAGGGCCACGCCGATGGACAGGGTCACCTTCACTTCGCGCTCATCATGGATCAGCGGCTGGCCGGCGAAGCGATTCTGCAGGCGTGCGGCAAAGTCCGCCGCCGCCTGCTGGTCAGCACCGGTCAGGATGATGGCAAACTCTTCCCCGCCCAGGCGACCGGCGGTATCACTCCGGCGCAACTGGCTCTTGAGCACGGTGGCGAAGTGCCTCAGCACCAGATCGCCGACGGCATGACCCAGGCTGTCATTGATGCGCTTGAAATGATCCAGGTCGCACATCAGCACCGCAGCGCCCGCCGTGACGCTGCGCTGGATGCGGCTGTATTCCTCTTGCAGGCGCTGCATGAAGTAACGGCGATTGGGCAACTGCGTGAGGTAGTCGGTCAGGGCGAATTCCTGCAGCTCCAGCTCGATGGCCTTGCTCTGGCTGATATCGCTGATGAAGCCGTGCCACAGCGTGGTGCCATCGTCGAGCCGGCGCGGCCTGGACTGGCCGCGCAGCCAGCGCACGCCCTGGCCCGGCGGCAGCACCCTGAATTCCAGCGTCCAGTGCGCCGCCCCACCCAGCACGGCCTCGCGCGCCGCCTCGTAGAGCGGCATGTCGTCCGGATGGATCACGGTATCGATGATGGCCGGGTTCTCCAGCAGTTGCTGGGGCGTCAGGCCATAGGTCTCGCGCGCGCCCTCGCTGACATAGGTGAAATAGCCGGGCGCACCCGGCGGCACCTTGAACTGGAACACCATGCCGGGAATTTCACTGGTGAGGTAGTCGAGCATGCGGCTGCTCTTGCCCAGCTTTTCGGTGAGCCGCTTGATCTCGGTGATGTCGGTGGTGGTGCCGATCATGCGCAGCGCATTGCCCTGTGCATCACGCGCCACCACCTTGCCGCGACTGCTGATCCACTTGTAGCTGCCATCCTGGCAGCGGATGCGGTGCTCGACCTCGTAGTGATCGGACCTGGCCTCGAAATGCTGGCGGATGGTCTGCTGCACGTAAGCCAGGTCATCGGGATGGATGCGCTGGTAGGCGTCGGCCAGGTGACTGGACAGCTCCCAGTCCTCGTAACCGAGGATGGCTTTCCAGCCGCGCGAGTAATACATCTCGCCGGTGACCGCGTTACGGTCCCAGATCCCGGTGCCGCTGCCCTCGATGGCCAGCGCCATGCGTTCGTAGGCCTGGTCGGGGGCGTCGCGCGGGGTGAGCACATGGCCCGGCACCAGCGCACGCTCGATGGCCAGCATGGCCATGGACACGGCCGCGCTGACCGTCTGCCGATAGGCCTGGTCTTCCTCGAAGCCGCTGTCGGCGTCGGTGGCCGCGATCATCATGAGGCCGGCAAGCTGCCCGGCAAAGGAACGCAGCGGCAGCATCTCGGCCAGGCGTACGCCATGGCGGCCCGCCAGCTCATCGAAACGCTGCCAGACATCGGGGGTGTCGGCGGCCTCGGCCGGCAAGTCCTGGATCTGCGCTACCAACGCCGGCGCCATGTACGGCACCGCGCCTGCCTGCATGCGGCGGGCCTGGTCATCGTAGAGGAAGATGGCGAGCCAGCGTTCGGGATAGGCCTGGGCAAAACCGACCGCGATGCGATCGAGCAATTGGTCCAGCGGTGCGCCGCGGGCGATATAGGTCAGCGTGAGCTGATGGTAGGCCAGCGCCTTCTCATGGAAGGCGCTGTCGGCACGGTGTGGAGGTCGTTCTGACGTCATGGCGGCTTCATCGACAAACACGCGGCAGTCCGGGGCACAGTTACCCGGCGGGTGCAGTGGCGCATCGTCGCCACATGCAATGGCACCTTAGCACCATCCATTGCCAGACTGCACGAAATGATTGGCTGCGCGGCAACGACGATGCAAGCAGGCCACAAACTCCGTGAGCATCTGCGAGGAATCCTGCGGCCATGCCGACTGGATTGCTCAATAGCGACGCACCAGGAACTCGGCCACGCAGACCGGCTTGTCCATGCCTTCGCATTGCACCGTCACTTCCCAGGCCAGCTGCACGCCGGCGGGGATGGCTTCCACCGACTGCAGCACGATCACGCCGCGCACGCGTCGTCCCACCGGCAGCGGCGCAGGAAAACGCACGCGGTTGAGGCCGTAGTTGAGCAGCATCTTGACGTCCGGCCCGAGGTCGATGGCCTCGGTGAGCATGCGCGGCAGCAAGGCCAGCGTGAGGAAGCCATGCGCCACGGTGCCGCCATAGGGCAAGGCGCGCGCGGCGCGTTCGGGATCGACGTGGATCCACTGGTGGTCGCCGGTGGCCTCGGCAAAGCGATTGACCTGTTCCTGGGTAACGGTGATCCAGTCGCTGGTGGCCACTTCCTGGCCGGCCAGCGCCTGCAGTTCGTCGAGCGTGGCGATGCTGCGCATGCGGTTTCTCCTTGGTATGCCGGTCCGTCTGGTCGGCTCAGCCGTCCTGCCAGACCACGCGATTGCGTCCTTGCTGCTTGGCCAGGTACAGACGGCGGTCGGCGGCCTCGATCAGCTCACGCAGCTCCTGTTGCTCCTGCGGCACCAGGGTAGCCGCGCCCACGCTCACGGTGAGCCAGGCGCTCACGCTGGAGCCTTCGTGCGGCACCTGCAGCGATTCGACCAGATGGCAGACCTTCTGCGCGATGGCGTGGGCGCCATCCAGACCCGTGCGCGGCAGGATCATGGCGAACTCTTCACCGCCAAAGCGCGCCGACAGGTCGGCCGGACGCTGGATGCTGCTATCGAGGGCCTCGGCGACCTGGCGCAGCACGGCGTCGCCGGCAACGTGGCCGTAGTTGTCGTTGTAGAGCTTGAAGAAGTCCACATCGATGAGCAAGAGCGCCAGGTCCAGGCCGTCGCGCCGCGCCCGCCGCCATTCCGCACCGAGGTAGTCGTCGAAGTAGCGGCGGTTGGCGATGCCGGTCAGGCCATCGGTATTGGTCAGGCGCTGCAGCTCGAAATTGCTCTTCTGCAACTGCTGCTGGCTTTCGCGCAGGGCGCTGTAGGCGGCGTCGCGCTGCAGCAGGTTGATGTAGGAACGCGAATGGTAACGGATGCGCGCCACCAGCTCGATGACGTCGGGCAGCTTGACCATGTAGTCATTGGCGCCGCCGGCAAACGCATCGCGCTTGACCACGGCGTCATCGCGCGAGGACAGCACGATGATGGGCACATTGACCAGCACGGCGCTGGCGCGGTATTGCCGCACCAGGGTCATCCCGTCCACCCCTGGCATGACCAGGTCCTGCAGGATCACGGTGGGCCGGGTCCTTTCAGCCACGGTCAGCGCTTCCTCGGCACGGGTGCAGAAATGGAAATCGATGTGCGGCTCATTGGCCAGGGCGCGGCGGATCGCCTCGCCCACCATGGGCTGGTCATCGACCAGCAAGACCATGATCTTGTATTCATCCGCCGGCAGCGCTGGACTGACCAACGGGATGTCGGTATGCACCGAACTCATGCTGTATTCCTTCAGACGATAATGGCTTGCAGCCGGGCGGCCATGCCGGTGACCGGCAGCACTTCCACGGCGGCATTGAGCGCAACGGCGGCCTTGGGCATGCCGTAGACTGCGCAACTTTTCTGGTCCTGGGCCATGGTGTGGGCGCCACTGTCGCGCAAGGCCTTCAGGCCAGCCGCACCATCGCGGCCCATGCCGGTCAGCAGGAGACCTGCAACCTTGCCTGGCCAGTGCCGCACGATGCTCTGGAAAAACACGTCCACCGAAGGCCGGTAGACGTCATTGGGCGCGCCCTCCACATAACCGAGCCGCCCGCCCTCCTTGACCACCAGATGGCGATTGCTGGCCGCCAGCAGCACCGCGCCGCGTTGCGGGGCCTGGCCCTCCTGCGCCAGCCCGACCTTGAGCGCCGATTGCTGTTGCAGCCACTGCGCCATGCCCGGCGCAAAGGCGGCATCGATATGCTGGACGATCACCACCGCCCCCGCAAAGCCCTGCGGGATCGCCTTGAGCAGCGTGGCCAGCGCTGCCGGCCCGCCCGCCGAGGCGCCCACGGCCACCAGCGGCGGCAGGCTGTCGGCACGCGCCGGCTGAGCCGGCGCCAGGGTCTCGGCACGGCCGCCGCGCACCGGCGGGCTGACCATTTCGGGAGAGAGGCGTCCGAGATTATCGATCTTTTCGATCAAGGCTGCTGCGTCACGCTTGCCGGCGGCCCCGATCAAGGCCGGCGTCTGGGTGGCGTCGAGGGCGCCATAGCCCATGGCCTCATAGATCTTGTCAGCCGAGGTATCCATGTCGGAGGTCACCACCAGAATCGGACAGGGGGTGGCTTCCATGATCCGGCGCGTGGCCTCGGCCCCATCGACCTTGGGCATGAGCAGGTCCATCAGGACCACGTCGGGCAATTGCCAGGCGCACATCTGCACTGCCTGTTCGCCATCGCGGGCGATCCAGATCAGTTCATGGCGGCCGCTCTCGGCGATGACCCGTCGCAGCACTTCCACCATCATGGGTGTGTCATTGACGATGCCGATCTTCACTATGTCGCCTCTCCAATCAAATCCGTGACGGCCTGCAACAGGCTTTCGTCGTGGAAGCTGCTCTTGGTGAAGTAATGGTCAGCACCGGCTTCCAGGCCGCGCTGCCGGTCTTCTTCACGGTCCTTGTACGAGACGATCATCACCGGCAGCGACTGCAGGTTCGCAGCGCCGCGGATGAGGCTCACCAGTTCGATGCCATCCATGCGCGGCATGTCGATATCGGTGATGACCAGGTCGAAGCTGTCGGCGCGCACAGCATTCCAGCCGTCCATGCCATCCACCGCCACGGTCACCTGATAGCCGCGGTTGGTGAGCAGCTTGCGCTCCAGCTCGCGCACGGTCAGCGAATCATCCACCACCAGCACTTTCTTGCGCGCCGCCGTGGTGGTCGGCGCTGCGCCATCCTGGTCCACCGTCTGCAGGCGGCCGGAGGAGGTCAGCTTCTCCACCGTGCGCAACATGTCGGCCACGTCCAGGATCAGCAAGGGCGTGCCATCTTCCATGAGCGCGCCGGCCAGCACATCGGCAATCTTGCCCAGGCGTGGATCCAGCGGCTGCACCACCAGCATGCGCTCGCCCAGGAAGGCATCCACCGCCAGCCCATAGGTATGTTCCTGCTCGCCGATGACGACCACGCAGACGCTGCCGTCGCGCGAGCGCCACTGGCCCTTCTGCAAGACCTGATGGGCGCTGACCAGCCCGACCTGGCGCCCGCCATGGCTGAAGTGCTGGTAGCCCTCCAGCGTCTGCAAGGCCTCGGCGGGCAAGCGTAGCGTACGATTGACGTAGGCCAGCGGAAACGCATAAGGTTCACCGGCGATGTCCACCAGCAGGCTGCGGATCACCGACAGCGTCAACGGCAGCTGCATCAGGAAGCGGCTGCCCTGGCCGGCCTGGGTGGTGATGCGGATGGTGCCGCGCACCTGCTTGAGCATGTCGGCCACCACATCCAGTCCGACCCCACGGCCAGAGATTTCGGTGACGGTGTCGCGCAGGCTGAAACTGGGCAGCAGCAGGAATTCCAGCAATTCGGCTTCCGACAGGCGCTCGGCGGTTTCCTGGTTGGACAGCCCGCGCGCGACCACGGCGCTGCGCACCTGTTCGATATCGATGCCGGCGCCGTCGTCGGCCACCTCGATCAACAGCATGCCGGCGCTGTGGCGCGCCTCCAGCCGGATCACGCCCTGCTCGGGCTTGCCCGCGGCGCGCCGCTGGGCGCTGCTTTCGATACCGTGGTCCACGGCGTTGCGCAGCAGGTGGCCGATGGGGGCTTCCAGTTTTTCCAGGATGTCGCGGTCGATCTGGGTGGTATTGCCCACGATGTCCAGCCGCACCGACTTGCCCAGCGTATTGCCGACATCGCGCACCATGCGCGCCAGTCCCGCCGTGCCATCGGCAAAGGGCCGCATGCGGCAGGCCAGCGCCTCATCGTAGAGGCGCTGCGACAGATTCACCGAACGGCGATCGAAGGCGTCCAGCGCGCTCAATTGCTCGCCCAGCAATTGCTGGTTCTGCTGCATCAACGTGCGCAGTTCGGCAAAGGCGGTCTGGGCGAATTCATCGAGCTGGGTGGTGGCCAGTTTCTGTTGCAGCAGGTCCAGCGCCTGCATGGCCTCGCGCTGTGTGCGCTTCATGCGCAGCATGCTGGCCGAAAAGGGCTTGAGCTGGCGTGACTCTACCAGCGACTCCCCGGTCAGTCCGAGCAGCCGGTCCAGGCTGTCGGCGCTCACGCGCACCGCGCGCGCACCGCTTGCGTTGGCCAGATGCGCGCCGGCCACCGGTGCTGCCGGGACGGGCGCAGGCTCGGCAAGCTCGGGCTCGGGGAGCTGGGCTGCTGCCGCGACAACGGGCTCGGCCGCCGCCGGGGCGGGAGCGGATGTGGCAGCGGATGTGGCCGCAGGCCAGGGAGCGGCGTCACCTCCGCTCATCACGCTGGGCAGCGCCACCAGGAAAGCCTGCACCTCGGCGCTGCCGGCATGGTCGGCCCAGGCCTCGTCGCCGTCTGGCGGCGCAGCGATGCGCGCCAGCAAGTCTGCTCCGCGCAGGAGCACGTCGATATGTTTTTTCTGCAACAGCAAGCGGCCCTGCTGGGCCAATACGAAACAATCTTCCAGCACATGGGCCACCTTGACCGCCGGCTCCAGGCCGACGATGCGGGCCGCGCCCTTGAGCGAATGGCCGGCGCGCATGCAGGCTTCCAGATGATCAGCCGCGGTGGGCTGCTGCTCCAGCGCCAGCAGGCTGGCGTTGAGCTGGGCGATCTGGCTTTCCGCTTCGAAGCGGAACAGGTCCAGCATGGACATCTGGCTCAAGTCGGGCGTACTCATGTCATGCTCCGGTTGAGTACATAGAACAGCAATTCGTGATCCAGCAGGCCGATGGCGTGGCCGCGCCATTCCAGCATGCCCCGGGTGTACTGGATGGCGGCCTGGGCCAGGGTGGTCGGCACCGGCCCCAGGCTGCCATCATGGCGATGGACCCCGGCCACCTCGTCGACCGGAAACACCAGCGTCTGGCCGTCATGCGAGGCCACCAGCAACTTGGGCGGCAAGGCCTTGGGCGCTGCCGCCCCGAACTGGAACAACTGCGCCAGCGAGACGCAGATACGCAAGGCTCCCCGGATGTTGAGCACGCCCAGGATAGCCGGATTGCGCTGGTGCGGCAGGCTGTGCACGACACGCGCCTCGGCCACTTCCTGCACCACCGTGGTGGCGATGGCCCACCATTCCACGCCGATGCGCACCACCAGCACCGAACTGCGTCCCGCAGCCAGTTCCGCAGCGGGCGCGGGGCTGGCCGGCTCCTGCCAACTGGGCAAGGCGTCGTTGGCCAGGCTCACGCGATCGAGCTGCTGGACCGCCGCACGGGCGAAGGTCGGGCAATTCAGGCAGCGCACATGCTGCTGCAATTGCGGACAAGAACCATCGCCCTTGATGCCGATGCGGTTCCAGCAATCGTCGATGGCCATCAGTGCGTTCTCAACCATGCGCGCCCTCCCCTGGCTTGGCCATGCGCTCGGCGCGCTGGCGCATGCGTTGTGCGCCGCTGGCGTCACCCTGGGCCTGCAGCAGCGCCGCCAGCTGCAGCAAGGCCGCCTGGTGCTCTGGCTCCAGATACAAGGCCTTGCGGTAGCAGCGCTGGGCCAGCTCTTGCTGGCCGCCGGCGTCGTGGATCAGGCCCTGCAGATAGAAGGCCTCGGCGCTGGGCCCTTGTTGCTGCACAGCTTGTTCACACAGCTCCCCCGCCTGGGCAAACCGCCCTTGGTCGGCCAGCGCGCGGGCGCGCTCCAGCAAGCCTGCCGGCAGCGCCGTGGCAGGCGATGCCGGACGGGCCGCAGTAGCGGTACCCACGGCGCCCAGGGCAGCCGAGGCAACAATGCGCCGCGCGGGGGCGCGATGTGCAGCGTCCGGCCTGACTGGCGTCGGCGCGGGCGGGGCTGCCTGCACCAGTGACGCCCAGGCAGGCGGCAACGGCGGCACAGCGGCCGCCACGCGCTTGCGGAAGCCGAAAGCCAGGGCGATGCCGGCCGACTCCATGGTCGGGCCCAGCAGGATGCCGCCCTCGGCGGGACCGACGAAGATGAGCGCATCGGGTTTCATCACCGACGCCAGCAATTGCACCACCTGACGCTGCACGTCGCGCTCGAAGTAGATCAGCACATTGCGGCAGAAGATGAAGTCATAGGGCTGGCTGTGCCGCAGGAAGTCCGGCGCGAGCAGGTTGCCGGGCGCAAAGCGCACCTGGCTGCGGATGCGCTCATGCAGCCGCCACTGGCCCTGCTCGAGGTCGAAATGACGGTCCCGGAACGCCAGCTCCTGGCCCCGGAAGGAATTGCGCCCATACAGGCCGGCTGCCGCGATCTCCAGGGAACGGGTGCGGATGTCATAGGCATCGATGACGAACTGCCCTGGCGTGAGGCCGGCATCGAGCAAGGCCATCGCCAGGGAATACGGCTCCTCGCCGGTGGAGCACGGCAGGCTGAGGATGCGTATGACGGCTGCCGGCTGGGCCGCCAGCTTGTCGCTGGCCAGCCGGGCTACCGCAAGAATGGCTTCGCGGTCGCGGAAGAACCAGGTCTCCGGCACCACCGCCAGTTCGATCAGGGCCTGCAATTCGGCCGCCGAGCTCAGCAACAGGGAGAGGTATAAGGCATCATCTTCCATCTCCAGCACCGCCATGCGTTCGCGCACCACGCGCTCGATCAGGCTGGCGCCCACCGTGGCCATGTCCAGCCCCATGGCGGCCTTGAGCTTGTCGGCGATGGCCTGCAGCGACTTCATGCATCCTCCCGGGCATAGAGCACGGCGCGCGTGGCCGCGTCCAGCAGCGCCGACACCTGCACCCGTTGCAGCAGGCCGCCCTGATAGGGCATCACCGGCCCCAGGTACGGCGTCTCGTCATGCGCCACCGTGGCGCGGACGAATTGCTGCTCGGCACAGCGCAAGGTATCGGTGGCCTGCTCCAGGATCAGGCCCAGCAAGGCCGGCTCGCCCGCCGGCGAACGGTCATGCACCAGCACCAGACGGGTGCTCACCCGCTGTGCGGCGGGGCGGCCCAGCGTACGCTGGCTGAGGTCGATCACCGGTACGTGGCGACCTTCATAGGGCAGCAGGCCGGCGACCCAGGCGGGCGCGCCAGGCAGCTGCTTGCAGGGCGTCAGCGGCAGCACCACGGCTACTTCCGCCACGGGCAAGGCATAGCGGTCCGCGCCTAGCGAGAACAGCAGGAACAAGGGATCAGTCACGACAGCCATGTCAGGGCGCGGATCAGTCCTGCACCTTGAAGCGCGAGACGCCGTTGCGCAACTCATTGGAGACCACGTGCAATTCCTCGATGGCCTGGCTGGATTGCTGCAGGGATTCCACGGTCTGCTGCGCGGCTTCGGACAACTGCACCAGCGCCTGGTTGATCTGTTCGGCGCTGTTGGCCTGGGCCTGCATGCCTTCGTTGACGATCTGGAAGCGCGGCGCCAGCGCCTGCACCTGGGCGATGATCTGCGAGAGCTGGCTGCCGGCCGTCTGCACGTCCTGCATGCCGCGCCGGACCTGGTCGGAGAACTTGTCCATGCCCATCACGCCAGCGGCCACGGCGGACTGGATTTCCTTGACCATGACCTCGATGTCATAGGTGGCCACGGCCGTCTGGTCGGCCAGGCGGCGGATTTCGGTGGCCACCACCGAGAAGCCGCGCCCATGCTCGCCGGCCTTCTCGGCTTCGATGGCGGCGTTCAGCGACAGCAGGTTGGTCTGGTCCGCCACTTTGGTGATGGTGGTGACGACCTGGTTGATGTTGCCGGCCTTCTCGTTGAGGATGGCCAGCTTGGCGCTGACCGAACCGGCTGCGTCCATGACGTTCTGCATGGTGTCTTCCATGCGCGTCAAGCCCGCCTGTCCATTGCCGGCCAGGGCGGAGGTCTGCTCGGAGACTACCGACACCTCGTTCATGGTGCGCACCAGGTCGCGCGAGGTGGAATGGATCTCGCGCGAGGTCGCGCCGATCTCGGTGGTGGTAGCGGCGGTTTCGGCGGCGGTGGCCTGCTGCTGGCGGGCGGTGGCGGCGATCTCGGTGACCGAGGTGGCCACCCGCGCCGAGGACTTCTGCGCCTGCGAGACCAGCGCGGTCAGCTCATCGGTCATGCGGTCGAAACCGCTGCCGAGGTGGCCGAACTCGTCATTGCGATCCAGCGCCACCCGGCGCGAGAAATCGCCCGAACGCATGTAGTCGAGGATGCCCATGAGCTTCTGCAGCGGCTCGTTGATGGCGCGCATCAGGAAGAAGCCGCATACCAGCGCCGCCAGCAGGGCCGCCATGAGCGAGCTGAGCATGGCGAACTGGGCCGAGGTGACAGCGTCGTTGATGCGGCTGGCAGCGTCATCGGCAATGCTCTTGTTGGTATCGACCATGCGCTGGGTCAGCTGGTAACCCTGGCGCCACTGCGGCCGGATCTGTTCATTGAACATCTTGTCGATGGGAGCGCGCTGGCTGAAATCCATCTTCAGGACTTCGCTGATCATGGCGCGGTACTTCTGGCGCGTTTCCTTGAACTGATCGAAGAGCTTGCGATCGCTATCGCTGAAGATGGTCTTGTCGTAGTCTTCCTGCAGGCGGTCCAGACGCTCGCCATTGCGGCGCAACAGGGCCAGGTCGGCCTGGCGTTCGGCTTCGTTGGTGTCGATCTGGGCGATCTGCTGGCTCATCAGCAGGTTTTCGTACCAGGCGGCATTGATCATGGTGCTGTAGTACAGTCCCGGCGTGGAATCCTGGCGCAGCGCAGTGGCGCCGTTCTCGATACGGCCCAGGTTGACGGCGGAAATCCCGGCCATCAAGGCCATCAGCAGCAAGATGAGGGCAAAGCTCCCCAGGATGCGTTGTTTGATCGTCCAGTTCTTCATGCGCAGGATTCCCCCTTGGATGGAATGCACACCTCGGTGCGCGCATTAACTGGCGCGCACGCGGAAGCGTACATTTAGTTCTGTCTAGTAATACTTCGACATTATCATTGAAATCTTTCAATATCACTATTATCCGCGCACAACTGAACAACGCTTCACCAAAATAACAAAATGACAACGGCGCCCGCTAGGGGCGCCGTTGCTCAATGGATCGTGGACCGTGGATCGATGCGGAAAGGGGAAACCGGCTCAGGTGGGCATGGGCTTGTTGTCCTGCAGGTCGAGGAAGCCCTTGATCAGACGATAGGCCTTCCAGATCCAGGCCAGCGTGAAGACCAGCACGGCCAGCGGGATGCCGATGACGGTGAGCCACAACGCGCCACCGGCGAACAGCCAGAACAGGTACCACCAGAAGGAGCGGATCTGCCAGCGGTGATGGCTGTAGAGGAAGGTGTCACGCACGTCCCCGCGCTTGAGGTAATTGACGATCAAGGGCAGCCAGGACAGCATGCCCAATGAAAACACCAGGCAGATGGCATGGGCCAGATAGAGCCACCAGACCAGGTCGCGGCCGGTCTGGGTCTGTGGATCGAATACCAGTTCCTGGTTCATTGCGTCTCCTGAAGTGAAGGAAAAGCCGCCCGACAATCAGGCCAGCAGATTCAAGATGCCGTCCAATCCCACGAAATTCAAGCCCACGCTGGCTTGAGCCCGCACCACCGGCTTGGCGCGGAAGGCCACCGACAGGCCCGAGATACCCATCATCCGCAGATCATTGGCGCCATCGCCCATGACGATGGCCTGGGTCGGCTCGGCGCCGATCTCGCGGCAGACACGCTCGACGGTAGCGCGCTTCTCGTCGGCATTGACGATGCCGCCGACCACCTTGCCGGTGAGCTTGCCATCGACCACTTCCAGCGTATTGGCGTGGGTATAGTCCAGGTTCAGGCGCGCCTTCATGCGGTCGGTGAAGAAGGTGAAACCGCCCGAGACCAGCAAGGTCTTCAGGCCGGCGGCCTGCACCGCCTTGAGCATGTTTTCCGCCCCCGGCGACAATTGCAGGCGCTCGTCATAGACGCGCTGCAGCGCGCCCGCATCCAGCCCCTTCAACAGCGCCACGCGGCGCGTGAGGCTTTCGTTGAACTCGATCTCGCCGCGCATGGCCGCTTCGGTGATCTCAGCCACCTGCGGCTTCAAGCCCTGCATGTCGGCGATCTCGTCGATGCATTCGATGGTGATGAGGGTCGAATCCATGTCCATGGCCACCAGGCGGAAGTCGGCCAGCTTGCGGTCTGCGTCGATGAAGGCGTAGTCCAGGCGCGCCTGCAGGCAGGCGGCGTCGACGCTGGCCTTGAGCGCCTCGTTCAGGCTCACCCCGGCCACGCGCCAGACGTCGGCATCGGGCACGCGCGCATCGCTGATGCGTTCGACGTCGCCGCCCGCCAGTGCGGCGATGGCCTCGATGGCGGAAGAAGACACGGCGTGTTGCTTGGGGGCTTGCAGGATCAGGTTCATATTGTTCTGTTGATTCATTGATGCGGTTGGATTCGGTAATGCCTGGCCGGCACAGTGGCTCAGCCGGTGAGCGCCTTCATGGTCGCCTTGACCTGCTGCACGCGGGCATTCAGATCGGGCATGCTGGCCGTGATGCGCAGCTTGTCGGGACCGTTGAGCTTGACCTGGCGGTTCTTCTGCACCAGCTCGATGATGCGCATGGCGTCGATCGGCGGATTGGGAACGAACTGCAGCAGCGCCGCTTCCGAATGCGCATCGATCTTGATGATGCCCAGCGGCTTGGCGGCAATGCGCAGGCGATGCGTTTCGATGAGCGCCTTGGCCGCATCGGGCAGCTTGCCGAAGCGGTCGATCAGCTCTTCCTGCAAGGCATCAATGGCGTCGGACTTCTCGCAATTGGCCAGGCGCTTGTAGAGCGACAGCCGCTCATGCACATCGCCGCAGAAGTCATTGGGCAGCAGCGCCGGAGCGTGCAGGTTGATCTCGGTGGTGGTCGACAGCGGCGCAGCCAGGTCGGGCTCGCGGCCATCCTTCAGGGCGCGCACGGCTTCGTTCAACATGTCGGAATACATCTGGAAACCGATCTCGTGGATCTCGCCCGATTGATGATCGCCCAGCACTTCGCCAGCGCCGCGGATTTCCAGGTCATGCATGGCCAGATAGAAGCCGCTGCCCAGTTCCTCCATCTGCTGGATCGCCTCCAGCCGGCGCTGCGCCTGCTTGGACAGGCCCTGCACATCCTGCACCAGCAGGTAGGCATAGGCCTGGTGATGCGAGCGCCCCACCCGGCCGCGCAACTGGTGCAGCTGCGCCAGGCCGAACTTGTCGGCGCGATGCATGATGATGGTGTTGGCGGTGGGCACGTCGATGCCGGTCTCGATGATGGTGGTGCAGAGCAGGATGTTGAAGCGCTGCGCCACGAAGTCGCGCATCACCTTTTCCAGGTCGCGCTCGTGCATCTGGCCGTGCGCCACGCCGATGCGCGCTTCCGGCAGCAACTGTTCCAGCGCGGCCTTGCGGTTGGCGATGGTTTCCACTTCGTTGTGCAGGAAATAGACCTGGCCGCCGCGCTTCAATTCGCGCAGGCAGGCTTCGCGGATGGTCGACTCCTGCTCGGCACGCACGAAGGTCTTGATGGCCAGGCGCTTCTGCGGCGCGGTAGCGATCACCGAGAAATCGCGCAGCCCTTCCAGGGCCATGCCCAGGGTACGCGGGATGGGCGTGGCGGTCAGCGTCAAGACATCGACCTCGGCGCGCAGCGACTTCAGGGCTTCCTTCTGGCGCACGCCGAAACGGTGTTCTTCATCGATGATGACCAGGCCCAGGCGCGAGAACTTCACTTCATCGGAGAGCAGCTTGTGGGTGCCGATGACGATATCGATGGTGCCATCGCCCAGGCCCTTGATGGCCTGCGTGACTTCCTTGCCAGTGCGGAAGCGCGACAGTTCGGCGATCTTGACCGGCCAGTTGGCGAAACGATCAGCGAAGGTGGCGGCATGCTGTTCGGCCAGCAGCGTGGTGGGGGCCAGGATGGCGACCTGCTTGCCGCCCATCACCGCCACGAAGGCGGCGCGCAAGGCCACTTCGGTCTTGCCGAAGCCGACGTCGCCGCAGATGAGGCGATCCATGGGCTTGCCGCCGGTCATGTCCTTGATGACGGCATTGATGGCGGCGGCCTGGTCGGCGGTTTCTTCGAAGCCGAAACTGTCGGCGAAGGCTTCATAGTCATGCGCCGAATACTGGAAGGCATGCCCCTGGCGCAATGCGCGGCGGGCATACAGGTTCAGCAGTTCGGCGGCGGTATCGCGCACCTGCTGGGCGGCCTTGCGCTTGGCCTTTTCCCACTGGCCTGAGCCGAGTGCGTGCAGCGGTGCGTCTTCCGGCGAAGCGCCGGAGTAACGCGAGATCACATGCAGTTGCGATACCGGCACGTAGAGCTTGGTCTCCTTGGCGTATTCCAGATGCAGGAATTCGGTCTCGCCCTCGCCCAGGTCCATGCTGACCAGGCCCATGTAGCGGCCGATACCGTGGCTGCTGTGGACCACCGGGTCGCCGATCTTCAGTTCCGACAGGTCGCGCACCATGTATTCCACATCGGTGGCGGCCTGCTGCTTGCGACTGCCGACCCGGCGGCCACTGCCAGCGTACAGTTCGGTCTCGGTCACCAGGGCCAGGCCAGCGGCGGTGACGAAGCCGGCATGCAGCGGCGCCACACCGAGCATCAGCGGCTCGTCGCTGGCAAGGAAGCCGTTCCAGTCCTCGCACAGGACTGGATGGAGGTCGTATTCGGCAAAGTATTGCTGCAGCGTTTCGCGTCGACCATTGCTCTCGGCGCAGATCAGCACGCGCTCGGCGCCCTTCAGCAAGAAGCTGCGCAGGTTGACCAGCGGGTCATCGGCGCGGCGGTTGACGGCGATGTTGGGCAGCGGGGCCGAGATGGCCGAGGGTGCATCGTCGGTCTTGAGCACCCAGCGGGCGTGGGGTTTCAGGAGCGTGAAGAAATCCTCATCGTCCAGATAGATGGCCTGCGGCTCCAGCACCGGGCGCTCGCGATCGGCATGGAGGAAATTCCAGCGCGAGCGGGTATCGCTCCAGAAGCGCTTGATGGCTTGCTCGATATCGCCCACGGTGGCGAACATGGCATTGGCCGGCAAGTACTGGAACAGCGTAGCCGTCTCTTCGAAGAACAGCGGCAGGTAGTATTCGATACCCGCCGAGGCGATGCCGTTGCCGATGTCCTTGTAGATGGCCGAGCGCGACGGATCACCCTCGAACACTTCGCGCCAGCGATTGCGGAAGGCCAGGCGCGACGCCTCGTCCATGGGGAATTCGCGGCCCGGCAGCAGGCGCACTTCCGGCACGGGATAGAGCGAGCGCTGGGTATCGGCGTCGAAGGTACGGATGGTTTCGATGGTGTCGCCGAACAGGTCCAGGCGGTAAGGCAACACCGAGCCCATCGGGAAGATGTCGATCAGGCCGCCGCGCACCGAGTATTCGCCGGGCGACATGACCTGGCCGACGTGGGTATAGCCGGCCAGGGTGAGCTGGGACTTCAGCTTGCCTTCGTCGAGCTTTTCACCCTGCTTGAAGAAGAAGGTATAGGCAGCCAGGAACTGCGGCGGCGCCATGCGCAGCAAGGCCGTCGTCGCGGGCACGATGAGCAGGTCGCACTGGCCGGACTGCACTTCATAGAGCGTGGCCAGGCGCTCGGAGACCAGGTCCTGGTGCGGCGAGAAGGCATCGTAGGGCAGCGTTTCCCAATCCGGCAGCAGATGGCAGCGCAGACGCTCGCCCTCGCTGGGCTGGAACCACGGGATTTCGGCCAGCAGGCGCTGGGCATCGGTGGCCCCGGCCACCACCACGGCCAGCATGCGGCCTTCGGCCTTCAGCGCCAGCGCGGCCTGGGCCAGCAGATAGGCATCGGCGGAACCGTGCACGGCAGGAGGCTGGAAACGGATACCTGCCTTGGGCAGGCTTTTTTTCGGATCAAAAGACATCAGGATCGGGAGGATCGGCTTGGTTGGACTTGATTCGGGTACAGCAACGGCGCAGGCCCGGCGGCGGCCATGCTGGCAGCGCCGCAAAATGCCGGTCGCTTGCAAGGGATTGGCATTAGAATTCAGCCTCTCATTATAAACGAAGGCCCCATCGCAGACCGCCGCCAGGCGGGTGCCGGGGCCAGGTGCCTGGCATGAACCCTTCGCCGTCCGCTTCTTCCCTGCCCCCTGCGCCGGCCTCGCCGCCGGCCCGCCATTTCGCGCTGATCCCCGCCGCCGGCGTGGGCGCGCGCATGGGAGGCCAGATCCCCAAGCAATACCTGCCGCTGGCCGGCCAGCCGATGCTGTTGCATGCGCTGCAGCGCTTCGCTGCCCATGCGCGCATTGCGCATACCTTCGTGGTGGTCAGTGCCGAAGATGGCTGGATAGACGCCCTGATGACGCCGGCCCTGCGGCAACGCGTGAGCATCCTCCGTGTCGGCGGGCCGACGCGCCAGGACAGCGTTTTCAATGGCTTGAACGCCCTGCGCGAGCAGCTCGCCGATGCCGACTGGGTGCTGGTGCACGATGCCGCCCGTCCCGGAGTGGATGCAGCGCTGATCGACAGGCTGCTCGACGCCCTCGCCCAGGATGAGGTTGGCGGCCTGCTGGCCTTGCCGGTGGTGGACACACTCAAGCGCGGGGACGGCGCCTCCTCCCCGCGCTCGCAGCAGACCGTGCCACGCGCCGGCCTGTGGGCCGCACAGACACCGCAGATGTTCCCCTACGCCCTGCTGCACCGCGCCCTGCGCCAGGCCCAGGAGCAAGGCCGGCTGGGCGAGATCACCGATGACGCCAGCGCCATCGAAATGCTGGGCCTGCGTCCGCGCCTGGTTGAAGGCAGCCCTCGCAATCTCAAGGTCACGCTGGCGCAGGACGCCGCGCTGGCCGAATTCTTCCTGAAAGGTCCCCATCCATGAGCCACCCCATTGCCTTCCGTATCGGCCAGGGCTATGACTGTCACGTCCTGGTCGAAGGCCGTCCGCTGATCCTGGGCGGCGTCACCATCCCGCACCATAAGGGCCTGCTGGGCCACTCGGACGCCGACGCCCTGCTGCACGCCATCACCGACGCCCTCTTCGGCGCGGCCGCGCTGGGCGACATCGGCCGCCATTTCCCCGATACCGACCCGCAATTCAAGGGCGCCGATTCCCGCGTGCTGCTGCGCGAAGCCGGCAAACGCCTGGCGGCGGCGGGCTACCGGGTGGGCAATGTGGACGCCACCATCATCGCCCAGGCGCCCAAGATGGCCCCGCATATTGGCGCAATGGTGATCCACATTGCCGAAGACCTCGGAATTTCCCCTCAACAAGTCAACGTAAAGGCGAAAACCAACGAAAAAATGGGATTTTTGGGGCGAGAAGAAGGGATTGCCACCGAAGCAGTTGCACTCATCTACCGCCCAGATGAAGGAAATTAACGCGTAGGAAGTCGCCCGACAGCCCTGCGTAGGACAATGCCCGACACCCGCAAAGCCGCACCAGACAAGGGATTGCGGGCGGCTTTCTGCACCATCGGGCGGCATTGAGCGAAATCTAAAGCACCCGAAAAAGTCATTAAATATTTAAATTGAAGTTTCGTGCCGAAAATCTCTTGCATTCTCGATTTAATGAGTATAATCGTCGCGTCGTTAGGATTCGAGCTGGTAGTGCGGTCATCTCGCTGTCATTCCTCCCGAGTAACGATAAAGAGCCGGGCGCAAGCCCCAATCAATTAAATTTAGGAGTCCGTAATGGCAACTGGTACCGTCAAGTGGTTCAACGATGCAAAAGGTTTTGGTTTCATCACCCCCGATGAAGGCGGCGAAGATCTGTTCGCTCACTTCTCCGCTATTCAATCGAATGGCTTCAAGTCGCTGAAGGAAAACCAACGCGTTTCCTTCGAAGTGACCACCGGCCCGAAGGGCAAGCAAGCTTCGAACATCGTTCCGGCTGCTTAAGCTTTTCAAGCTAAAAAAAATCCCCGACCTGTCGGGGATTTTTTTCGTCTGCTGCTTTTGCAGTCCGCCCCGGCGCTACCATGAAAAATCCCCGCCCTCTTGCGAGCGGCGGGGATTTTCATTCCTGCTGAAGTGAATCTGGAATCTCGAATCTGAATCAGATTTCTTCGTACAGCGGCAGCGTCAGGAATTCGGCAAAGGTCTCGGAAGTGGACATCTCTTCGAAGATCTTGGCGGCGCGGTCATAGGTCGGGCCATCGCCTGCCACTTGCTTCACCTTGGCCAGCTCTTCCGGAATCATTGCACGGACCATGTCGGCCGTGACCTTGCGGCCATCTTCCAGATTGCCCTTGGCGCTGCGGATCCACTGCCACACCTGCGCACGGCTGATCTCGGCGGTGGCCGCGTCTTCCATCAGGTTGTGGATGGGCACGCAGCCATTGCCGGCCAGCCAGGCGCCCAGGTAGTGGATGCCGACGTTGATGTTGTAGCGCAGGCCAGCCTCGGTGATCGGCGTTTCCGGCTGGAAATTGAGCAGATCGGCGGCCTTCACGTCCACGTCCGGACGCTGCTTCTCGAACTGGTTGGGCTTGTCGCCCAGCACGGCGACGAATTCCTTCATGGACGCCTCGACCAGGCCCGGGTGCGCGACCCAACCGCCATCGTAGCCGTCGGTAGCATCACGGCGCTTGTCGTTGATGATGCCTTGCATGGCGATGGCGTTCTTTTCCGGATCGTTCTTGATCGGGATCAGCGCGCTCATACCGCCGATGGCCGGGGCGCCGCGCTTGTGGCAGGTCTTCAGCAGCAGCAGCGCGTAGGCGCGCATGAAGGGCGAGGTCATGGTGACCTTGGCGCGGTCGGCCAGGCAGAAGTCCTTGTCGTTCTTGAACTTCTTGATGCAGGAGAAGATGTAGTCCCAACGGCCAGCGTTCAGGCCCGCGCTGTGCTCGCGCAGCTCGTACAGGATCTCTTCCATCTCGAAGGCAGCGGTGATGGTTTCGATCAGCACGGTCGCCTTGATGGTGCCTTGCGGCAGGCCGATTTCATTCTGCGCCATCACGAAGATGTCATTCCACAGACGGGCTTCCAGGTGCGATTCCATCTTGGGCAGATAGAAGTACGGGCCAGCGCCGCGCGCCAGCTGTTCCTTGGCGTTGTGGAACAGGAACAGGGCGAAGTCGAAGATGCCGCCGGAGATACGCTTGCCATCCAGGGTCACGTGCTTCTCATCCAGGTGCCAGCCACGCGGGCGCACCACCAGGGTGGCGATCTTGTCGTTGAGCTTGTAGCTCTTGCCGTTCGATTCCAGCGAGATGGTGCGGCGGATCGCGTCATACAGGTTGATCTGGCCGCTGATCTGGTTATCCCACACCGGCGAGTTGGAATCCTCGAAGTCGGTCATGTAGCTGTCCGCACCCGAGTTGAAGGCATTGATGACCATCTTGCGCTCGACCGGGCCGGTGATTTCCACGCGGCGGCACTTCAGCGCTTCGGGGATGGGGGCGATCTTCCAGTCGCCGGTGCGGATGGATTCGGTTTCCTTCAGGAAGTCGGGGCGCTCGCCGGCGTCCAGGCGCTTGACGCGCTCGGCGCGGGCGGCCAGCAGTTCCTGGCGACGGCCTTCGAAGGCGCGCGAAAGCTTGGCGACCAGCGACAGGGCTTCAAAGGTCAGGATGTTCTCGTAACCCGGCTTGATGTCGCCGGAGATTTCCATGCCGGTGGGCAGCTTCAGTTGCGTCATGCTGGACTCCTCAAAAAGAAAGATGGACAGGTTGATCTTGTTTTCATGATTGTGCCTGAGTCGGTGCCGCTTTTTGCATCGCATCAGACACTTTATGTAAGCAGTATATTTAAACTAAATCGATATGAGTGAAAGCTTTTATCAATTTATCTTTGCGTTTTAGTCACAAGTGAGCCGATAATCTCCCTGCCCACCCAGCCAACACCGGTGCGGCTTTGCCGCCTATCTGGCGGCCTATCGAGGAGACCCGCATGGACCAGTTCAAGCAGATTTCGACCTTTGCCGAGGTAGCCGCCCGCGGCAGCCTCTCGGCGGCCGCCCGCGCCGAGGGCATCGCCCCGGCCATGATAGGCCGCCGACTGGACGCGCTGGAGGAACGCCTGGGCGTGAAGCTGTTGCAGCGGACCACCCGCAAGATCGTACTGACCAACGAGGGCGCGGCTTTCCTGGAAGACTGCCAGCGCATCCTGGCCGACCTGGAAGATGCCGAATCGGCCGTCTCCGAACGCAGCGCCCGCGCCAGCGGCCAGCTGCTGATCTCGGCCCCGGCCGGTTTCGGGCGTCAGCACGTGGCGCCGCTGCTGCCGTCCTTCCTCGCTGAACATCGGGATGTCACGCTCACGCTGAACCTGAACGATCGCATTGCCGACGTCATCGGTGAAGGCATCGACGTCGCCATCCGCATCGCCACGCTGACCGATTCCAACCTGGTGAGCGTGAAGCTGGCCGAGAATCATCGCGTCATCGTCGCCGCGCCCGCCTACCTGCGCCGTCATGGCACACCGCAAAGCCCTGATGAGCTGATGCGCCACAACTGCCTGGCCATGAGCAGCGAAGGCAGCCAACGCGGCTGGACGCTCAGGCAATCGGGCAAGGTCAGTGTCTACAAGGTGGGCGGCAACATGGTCTGCAATGATGGTGAAGTGCTGCACAACTGGGCGCTGGCCGGGCGCGGCCTGGCGTGGCGATCGATGTGGGAAGTCGGCGCGGCCATCGAGGCCGGGGAACTGGTGACGGTGCTGGACAAGTTCGCCGCCCCCGCCCCTTCCATCTACGCGGTGTTTGCGCAGCGGCGGCACCTGCCGCTGCGCATCAGGGCTTTCGTGGATTTCCTCCGGCATGCGTATGCGCAGCCGGATTATTGGAAGAAAACCGGCTGATCCCGCCCCCTACCAGCTCCCATAGGCAGCCACCACCCCACGCCAGAGCGCATCGCGTTCCTGCCCGAAGTGGGTGCCGCTGGCGTCACCGGCGGCATCCCTGCCCACGCCGGTATGCACCATCACCAGCTTGAGTTCAGGATCGACGAACACGGCCTGCCCATAGATGCCCAGCAAGGCAAAACGCCGATGGCTGCCGGGCATGATCCAGACCTGATAGCCATAACCAAAATAGGTACGACCATGGCTGTCCAGCATGACACCGGGCCGGAAAGCCGGCGGCTGCCGCGCGGGATCCGTCATCGCCAGCACATGCTCGCGAGCAATCACCTGCTGGCCGTTGGCAACGCCGTCATTAGCCAGCAACATGCCCAGGCGGGCATAGTCGTAGACGGTGGCGTTGAAACCGCCCTGCGCCAGCGCCTGCTGGTCCACTGGATTGAGCAGCCAGGTCGCCTCGGCGGCGGCGCCCATGGGCTGCCAGATCTGCTCGCCTATCCACTGGCACATATCCTGGCCGGTAGCGGCCTGCAATACCAGGCCCAGTACCGAAGTCTGGGCGCCGGCGTAATTGAAGCGTTCGCCTTCGGGCGCAGCCCGTTCGCTGATGCTTTGCACGGCCGCCAGCGTACCTTCGCGACGCAGCTTGCGCACGAAGATGGCGCGGTCATCGTTGGAGGTATAGTCTTCGGTGAAACGCGCGCCAGAGGCCATGCGCAACAGGTTCACCAGCTGGGTTCGGCCGTACAGCGTCCCCTTGAGGGCGGGCACATAGTCTTCGGCGTGGTCGTCCAGCGAGGCAATCTTGCCCAGCTCCAGCGCCTTGAGGATGCCCAGCGCCACTACCGTCTTGGCCATGGAATTGGAGAGCATGCGCATCTGCGGCGTGCGCCCGTAGTTGAAGCGCTGCGCCACGATGCGGCCATCCTTGACCACCACCACGGCCGTGGCGCGCTGGTGCGCCATGTAATCGTCCAGCGTCCAGCTGCCATTGCGATAACGGTAATGGATCGTGGTTTCCGGATCCGCCGCCGGTAGCGGCACCGGCTGTGCTGCCGGCGCTTGTCGGCAGGACGGCGCGATACTGTCCATCGCGCTGAAGGAACCCACCAGATAAGGCTGCTGATAGGCCTGCTGGAGATTGGCCCCCGCCGGATAACCGGCCTCGCGTCCCAGCACTTGCTCATCCGGCGCCGCCAGCGCCGCTGCGGCAGACGTGGCCAGCCATGCGCTGGCCAGCAGCATGCGCACGGACATCACTGCGGCAGGACCGGGCTCGATGGCGTCACGTCGATTTCGCGCCGCACCAGCGGCTCGCGCTCGCTGAGGCGGAATACGCTGACCATCTGCATGAGCCTGCCGGCCTGGGTCTGCATGGAAGCCGCTGCGGCGGCGGCCTCTTCGACCAGCGCTGCATTCTGCTGGGTGACCTGGTCCATCTGGGTGATGGCCAGATTGATCTGCTCGATGCCATGGGTCTGCTCGGTGCTGGCTGCGCTGATCTCGGCCACGATGTCGGTCACGCGGCGCACGCTGCTGACCACTTCCTGCATGGTGTTGCCGGCCTGCTCCACCAGCCGGCTGCCATCGTCGACCTTCCCCACTGAATCGTTGATCAGTTCCTTGATTTCCTTGGCGGCTGAGGCCGAACGTTGGGCCAGCGTGCGCACCTCGGAGGCCACCACGGCAAAGCCGCGGCCCTGCTCCCCGGCACGGGCTGCCTCGACGGCGGCGTTCAGCGCCAGGATATTGGTCTGGAAGGCAATGCCGTCAATGACGCTGATGATGTCGACGATCTTGCGCGAAGACGCATTGATTGCTCCCATGGTATCGACCACCTGGCTGACTACGCCGCCGCCCTGCTCGGCCACGGCCGAGGCGGAGTTGGCCAGCTGGCTGGCCTGGCGGGCGTTGTCGGCGTTCTGGCGCACGGTGGAAATCAGTTCTTCCATTGCCGAGGCCGTCTCTGCCAGCGAACTGGCCTGCTGCTCGGTGCGCGAGGACAGATCGAGGTTGCCCGCGGCGATCTCCGAGGACGCCGTGCTGATGGTATCGGTGCCGCTGCGCACATTGCTGACGATGCCGCGCAGGCTCTGGTTCATGTCCTTGAGCGATTGCAGCAGTTGGCCGGTCTCGTCGCGGCTGGTCACCGCGATCTCGCTGGAGAGGTCGCCCTCGGCCACGCAACGCGAGACGTCCACTGCCCGGTGCAGCGGCTTGGTGATGCCCAGCGTCAGGTAGCGCGCAAAGACGATGCCCAGCAGCAGGATCAGCCCTTCCAGCACCAGGATCAGGGTGCGGCTCTTGGCGGCGATGGCGTCGATTTCCCGGGCGGTGTCATCCATCTCCTTGCGCTGGAAGTCGACCAGCTTGCGCATGGTGTCCTGGTAGGCGGTGGCATTGGGAACGAAGACCTGGTCGAGGATGCGCATGGCTTCTTCGGTGTTGCCGGCGGCCTTGGCCTTGTTGATCTCGTCGCGCGAGGACAGGTAGAGCTTGCGCAACTCGCCGATCTTCTGGAACAGCGCCTTTTCTTCGGGCGTGCTCAGCAAGGCTTCGACCTGCTTCTGGTACTCGCCCGAGCTCTTGGACGAGGCCGCTACTTCGGCGGCGAAATACGGTCCCAGCGCCGGATCGCTGCTCTTGGCGATGGCGATGGTGCGGCGGATGCCGGCCACCAGGTTGGTGTACCAGTCGGCCATGAGGCGCTCGGTCTTGAGCGGTTCGGCCATCATCTCGCGGGTGGCTTGGGCGACATGGTCCAGTCGCCACAGGCCGATACCGGCGATGATGATGGAAAAAGTGAGAATGAGTGCAAAGCCTAGCGTCAGGCGTCTGCCGATGTTCATGTTTCCGATGATGTTCATGTGATCCCCGTCCCGGACAGGAGCGCATGGCGCATACAGCATGCACCGCCCCCCTGTTGATATTGTTTCATTGTTTTTTTGCTACTTCAGGAAAATCCTGACGTAGTCTGACACTATGGCACTTCACCAACGGGCAAACAACCGAACTAAGCGAAGAATAAAAGGCGATTGGCCGCTCTCTTCCGGATGTGGTCAAACCGGGGAGGGAAATGCGCTCAGCGGGTGGCCTGGCGCTCCTGCGCTGCACGAATGTCCATCATCGCGTCAGCAAAGCGGGCATCGGCCAGCAGGCCCACATTGAAGCGCGACCAGGGCTGGGTCTGTTCGGTATCGACATGGAAGATGCTGCCCGGCGCCAGCACGATCTGGCGCTGCATCAACCGCTGCGCGAGCCGCTTGGCGTCCTCGAACCAGGGAAACCTGGCCCACAGGTACATGGCCTGCTGGGGCGCGCAGAACAGTTCGGCGCCCAGCCCTTCCAGCTGGGCGCGCGCCTGTTCGGTGGCCTGGGCCAGGCGTTCGCGCAGGCGTGCGGTGTGGCGGCTGAAATGGCCGTCCGAGAGAATCACGTCCAGGGTGCGCTCGCAATACTCGGAGCTGCTCATGTGGACCAGCATCTTGATGTCGGCCAGGTCGCTGGCCAGGTCACGGTGACAGGCGATGAAGCCCACCCGCAACGCGGCCGAGACCGACTTGGAAAAGCTGCCGACGTAGACAGTGCGGCGCAACTGGTCCAGGGTGGCGATGCGTGGTGCGGTGGCGGGCTTGAAATCGGCAAAGGCATCGTTCTCGACGATGATGGCCTGATAACGGTCGGCCAGTTGCAGGATGCGGTGAGCCTTGTGGGGCGAGGTGTCGGAGGCGGTGGGATTGTGCGCCAGCGACTGGGTGAAGAACAGCGGCGGCTTGCCGGGCCTGTGCAGCTCGCGCTCCAGCACCGCCACGTCAGGGCCATCGGGCAGGCGCGGGATGCCGATGATGCGCGCGCCGGAAAGCTTGAGCTTCCCGTAGAGCATGTAATAGCCCGGCTCGTCGACCAGCACCCGGTCACCGGGCCGGATGAAATGCCGGATCACGATGTCCAGCGCCTGGTTGGCGCCATGGGTCAGCACGATCTGCCCGGTGCCGGCCTCGATGCCGTGCTGGGCCAGCTTGTGGACCAGGTGCTGGCGCAGCGGCAGGTAGCCGAACCGGCTGCCATAGCCAAACAGCGCGCCGATGCCGGTGCGCACCACCTTCTGGTGGAACTTGTCCAGCCGCACATCGTGCAGCCACTCCACCGGCGGAAAACCATCGCCCAGGCGCAACTGCCCGGGGTCGTGCTTCAACTGCTCGCGCATGAGCCAGACCACGTCCATGGCGCGGCTCAGGTTGCCCTCCTCATCTTCCTTGGGACGCGGCGGGGCGACGCAGACGAAGAAGCCCGCGCCTCGGCGCGGCTCGGCCAGTCCTAGGGCCGTGAGTTCATCGAAGACATTGACGATGGTGTTCTTGGCGCAGCCATGGCGCGCGGCCATCTCGCGGATCGATGGCAAGCGGCTGCCGGGGGCATAGACGCCCTCGGCAATCTGTCGGCGGATCAGTTGCACCAGCGTGCTGGTGAGCGTGGTGCTGGCCTCGGCCATGAGGGCGGTCTCCCTGGAGGATGCGGTTCTTGTTGCAATGCATACCAATTGTCCTGGGTACAGTTGTCTCACTGTTGGCCCCTACTGTACCCATGCGCCATGGTACACGCTTGCTATCCTGCCTGCGCCCTATCCACCCTGATTCGGAGAGACGAGCGCATGTCCCAAGATGTCCACGCTGGCGCCACGCCAGATTCCCGCCTGCCGGGCTTTCGTACCTACACCCCCGCCCAGCGCCTGGCCGAAGTCGGCCGCCTGGCCCAGCTCGACCAGGCCGAGCAAGCCCTGCTGGGGCAGCCCGGCGCACTACCCCTGGGCACCGCCGACGGCATGATCGAGAACGTGGTGGGCAGTTTCCAGCTACCGCTGGGCGTGGCCGGGTATTTCCAGTTGAACGGGCGCGACGTGCTGGTCCCCATGGCGGTCGAAGAGCCCTCCGTGGTTGCCGCCGCGTCCTTCATGGCCAAGCTGGTGCGCACCTGCGGCGGCTTCCAGACCTCCAGCAGCCTGCCCCTCATGCGCGCCCAGATCCAGCTGACCGGCATCAGCGATCCGCACGGTGCGCGCCTGGCCATCCTCAAGGAAAGGCAGGCCATCATCGACATCGCCAATAGTCGCGACCAGTTGCTCCAGCAGCTGGGTGGCGGTTGCCGCGACATCGAGGTGCAGGTCTTTCCCGACACCCGACGCGGCGCCATGGTGGTGACCCACCTGATCGTGGATGTGCGCGACGCCATGGGCGCCAATACCGTCAACACCATGGCCGAGGCAGTGGCCAGTCATATCGAACGGGTCACCGGCGGCAAGGTGCGCCTGCGCATCCTCTCCAACCTGGCCGACCTGCGGCTGGCGCGGGCCCGCGTGAAGGTCTCGGCCGACGTGCTGAGCACCGCGCAGTACCGTGGCGAGGAAGTCATCAACGGCATCGTGGACGCCTATGAACTGGCCGCCGTCGATCCCTATCGCGCCGCCACCCATAACAAGGGCATCATGAACGGCATCGATCCGGTCATCGTTGCCACCGGCAATGACTGGCGCGCGGTGGAAGCCGGGGCGCATGCCTATGCCTGCCGCCACGGGCGCTATACCTCGCTGACCCACTGGGAGATCGCCGCCGACGGCGACCTGGTGGGCACGCTGGAAATTCCCATGCCGGTAGGCCTGGTGGGCGGCGCCACCAAGACCCATCCCGCTGCACGGGTGGCGCTGAAGATCCTGGGGGTGCAGTCGGCCCAGGCGCTGGCGGAGGTGGCCGTGGCGGTGGGCCTGGCGCAGAACATGGCGGCCCTGCGCGCGCTGGCTACCGAAGGGATACAACGCGGCCACATGGCCCTGCATGCGCGCAACATTGCACTGGCGGCCGGCGCCGAGGCCAGCGAGATGGACTGGCTGGTGCAGCAGATGGTCGCGCGCCATGACGTGCGGGTGGATTACGCCAAGGCGCTGCTGGCCGAGCGTCGGCGCGGCTGAACTGGTTCTGCAGGTAGTCGGATATTGATCATGTGCCGCCCTGCGGCGGCCGATAGAAAAACGAGGAGACAAGCATATGAGCACATCGACCCCGCTGCGCCGCCTGGCGGCAGCCTGCGCCATCGCAGGTATTTTTTCGGGAGCGGCGCTGGCCCAGGTATCCAATGACGCGGTGCGCATCGGCTTCATCACCGACATGTCCGGCCCCTATGCCGACACCGACGGCCTGGGTGGCCTGGAAGCCATCCGTATGGCGGTGGCCGACTTCGGCGGCACGGTGCTGGGCAAACCCATCGAGGTGATCTCGGCCGACCACCAGAACAAGGCCGACATCGCCGCCACCCGGGCCCGCGAATGGGCTGACGAGCGCGGGCTGGACATGTTGATCGGCGGCGTCAATTCGGCCACGGCCCTGTCGATGAACAAGGTCATGGCCGAGAAGAAGCGCGTCTACATCAACATCGGCGCGGGTACCGCGCGGCTGACCAATGAAGAGTGCACGCCCTACACCGTGCATTATGAATACGACACCGTGGCCCTGGCCAAGGGGACGGCCAGTGCGGTGATCAAGCAGGGTGGCAAGTCCTGGTTCTTCCTGGTGGCCGACTATGCCTTCGGCCATTCGCTGGCCAACGATACCAGCGCCGTGGTCAAGGCCAGCGGCGGCACGGTAGTGGGCTCGATCAAGCATCCGCCGCAATCCTCGGACCTGTCGTCCTTCCTGCTGCAGGCGCAGGCGTCCAAGGCGCAGATCCTGGGACTGGCCAATGCCGGGGAAGACACGGTCAATTCGATCAAGGCCGCCAAGGAATTCGGCGTGACCAAGACCATGAAGCTGGTGGGCCTGCTGATGGTGATCAACGACATCCACGCGCTGGGCCTGGCCAATGCCGAGGGCCTGATGATGACCGACAGCTGGTACTGGGACAAGGACGAGCCTTCGCGCAAGTTCGCCGAGCGCTTCTTCCAGAAGATGAAGAAGATGCCCAGCACCCACCAGGCGGCGGCCTATTCGGCCACCACCACCTATCTGAAGGCAGTGCAGGCCATCGGCACCGATGATTCCACCAAGGTGATGGCGCAGTTGAAGAAGACCCGTATCGATGACTTCTACAACAAAGGCTCTATCCGCGCCGATGGCCGCAACATCCACGACATGTACCTCTACCAGGTGAAGTCGCCGGCCGAATCGAAGAAACCCTGGGATTACCTGAAATTGCTGGAAACCATCCCAGGTGAACAAGCCTTCACCAGCGTGGCGGATTCCAAATGTAGCCTGCTCAAGCAATAAGACCTTGACAGTGGCAGCGGGAGGGCACAACAAAGGCCCATATCGTCAGACCTGACCGTCTCTGCTCAGTTGGCTTGCATGGCTTGCCTTCTACCCGGCTTGCGCCTACTCTTGCACACCTGCCCATACGTGCTGTGCCGGCTTGCTGCGCCTGAGCCTGAAGGGCGGCACAATATCGGCCAACGTCAGCCGTCTGCCAGTAATAGCGCCCTGCCAGGCGCGTGGCTGCGAGCAAGCGGCCAGCCCAGCCACTCGCCAAGGAGTTCCTTTGAATCATCCCGCCACACCCAGCCTCTCGCCGCCCGTCCAGGGATTTACCCCCTACCAGAAAATCGTCACCGGCCTGCTGGCCTTCCTGCAATTTGCGGTCATTCTCGACTTCATGCTGATGTCGCCGCTGGGCGCGCTGATCATGCCGTCCATGCAGATCACGCCGCAGCAGTTCGGGCTGGTGGTGTCCGCCTACGCTTTCAGCGCCGGGGCATCGGGCTTGCTGACGGCGGGCTTTGCCGACCGTTTCGATCGCAAGCGGCTACTGCTGTTCTTCTATGGCGGCTTCGTGCTGGGCACCGTCTGGTGCGGCCTGGCGCAGAGTTTCGAGAGCCTGCTGTTGGCGCGCATCGTCACCGGGCTCTTCGGTGGGGTGATCGGCTCCATCACGCTGGCCATCGCCACCGACCTGTTCGCGCCACATCTGCGCGGTCGCGTCATGGGCGTGATCCAGACCTCGTTTGCGGCCAGTCAGGTGCTGGGCATTCCGATCGGACTCTATCTGTCGAACCGCTGGAACTGGCACGTTCCCTTCCTGGCCATGGCGGCGCTGGGTCTGGCCGGCGGACTGGTGGTGCTGGTGCGCATGCAGCCGGTGGATGGCCACCTCACGCTCAAGCAGGAGCACAGCGCCTGGATGCACCTGTATCACACGCTGGCCGAACCGCGCTACCTGACCGCCTTCGCCACGACGGCCCTGCTGATGACGGGCGGGTTCATGCTCATGCCCTTCAGCAGCGCCTACCTGGTGGGCAACCTGGGCATCGACATGGCGCACCTGCCGACGATCTACCTCGTCACCGGACTGTGCACCATCGCTTTCGGCCCGCTCATTGGTCGCGCCGCTGACAAGCTGGGCAAGCTGCGTGTCTTCCTCTTCGGCGCGGTGCTCTCGATCATCATGGTGCTGATCTACACCCACCTGGGACGGGTGACCGTACCCATGATCGTGGCGGTCAATGCGGTGCTGTTCCTGGGGATTTTCTCGCGCATGATTCCCTTCCAGGCGCTGGTGTCTTCGGTGCCGGCGGCCACCCAGCGCGGCTCCTTCAACGCCATCAGCGCATCCATCCAGCAGCTCTCCGGCGGGGTGGCGTCGGTCATTGCAGGCCATATCGTCACGCTGGCGCCCGATGGGCGGCTGGGGCATTTCGATATCGTCGGCTTTGTCATTGTCGGCACGACCTTGCTGGCGTCGGTGCTGGTGTGGCGGCTGCACCGCGACCTCCAGGCGCGGGAAAGCGCAGCCGCAACGCCAGCCTAGCCGGTGGAGGGCTTCTTCTCGCGGCCTACATAGCTGGCCAGGCTGCGGAGGATCTCCCGCCCCTGGAGATCGACGCGGCAATAATGGTCTACCAATTGCCGCACCTCCTCATCCGTTTCCATCACGCCAGGTTCGCCCTCCTCTCCCGTGAGCAGCCAGTTCAGGTCTACCGAGAATTCACGGTGCAACTGCAACAACAGCTCACCGCCTGGCATGGCCTTGCCGGCTTCCAGCCAGCTGATGTGACCGGTGGATGTATCAAGTCGCTGCCCCAGCTCACGCTGGCTCAGCCCGTTGGCCAGCCGCACCTCCTTGATGCGGCCGCCGATTTCCTCGCTGAACATGTCCTCTCCTTGAACCCGGCGGCTCTGCGGCGCCTGTTTCCCTGACGATGGCGCTGATGGCGCCATCGCATCCATTCCCGTCATGCGCCCTGCCCCACCAGATAGGACGCCACCGCCATGATCAGCGACCTGCCGGCCTGCGATGCGCCGCCATAGTCGCTGACCAGAGACCGTACGTGAAGGCCGTAGCGCGGCGGCAGGCTGGGCTCCTGCCCGGTCAGCAACCAGTTGACGTTGACATCGAACTCGTGATGCAGACTGCGCAGGAAGCGACCGCCGGGCATGCTATGCCCCAGTTCCACGCAGCTGATGTAAGCCCCCGAGGTCTTCAGGCGCGCAGCGAAGTCGCGCTGGTTCATCCCCGCCAGAAGGCGCACGCTCTTGAGGCGCTCACCGATGGCGTCCTTGGAAATGCGCATGCCGGAGGTATCGGATTTACCGATGTGTTTTCCCATATCAGACTCCGAAAGGATAGGAGGCCATGACGCTGGCCTCCGGGGAGGCGGCCAGCGCGGCCAGGTGCTGGGCAGCAGCGCCCGGCCCATCGGGCGCGGAGGAATCATTGTTGAAGAAATCGAAGCGCTCGCTCTGTGTGAAGATCTGCTGCAAGGTCAGCACGCCATCGCTGAACTGCAGGCGACGCTGGGGATGCACCAGCGCCTCCAGCGCCCCCTCGCGCAAGAGGATCTGGCCGCCGCTGCTGAACACCAGCAACAAGTCGATGCCGAGACTGCGCACATCCTTGATCGATTCGATCGGGATCTTGCGCAGGGCGGTACCGGCCTGGGCGATGTCCAGCGTATAGGTGGTCTTGCCCGCCAAGGCTTCCTCGGCGGTCTGGGCTTCCTGAGACATGTTGCGCCCTCACTCCGATTTCTGGATGCGGATTTCCAGGCCTTCCACGCCGCTCTGGCTGGCCGCCTGCACCGGTTCGATACGCTGGCGGATGCGTGAGGCCGGCACGCCCAGGCTGAGCAGGTGGTTACGCACGGCCACGACCCGATAGAAGGCCATGCGGTTGGATTCGGACAGGCCTTCCACTGCCGTGGAGCTGATGGTGAAGGTCTGTTCGCGATTGGCGTTCCAGTTGAAATGGCTCACGAAGGTCTCGGTCATGCGCTTGGCCTCGATGCCGCTGAGGTCCACCGTACCGGGACGGAAGCGCACGATCAGCACGCTCGGACGCAGGGCCAGTGCTTCCAGCCCTTGCGGCAGGGAGCCGGCCGTGCCGCTGGCGTCAACCACGCGCTCGGCGGCGCCTTCCTTGGCCAGGTCGGCATCCGGAGTGGACTTGAGATTGTTGCCACGCTCCTTCTGGTTGGGCTTTTCAGTCTTGGACAAGCCTGAGGCCTTGAAGCGCAACTCGCTCTCGCGCAGCTTTTCCTTCAGTTCGGCAACGTCGGCCTTGTAGCGGATCTCGCTCTCATGCATGCTCTGCCGCAGGCGTTCCAGCTGGGCATGCAGCTCGTCCTCGGCGGCGATCTCCGGTTTGGCCTCATTGGGGCCGGGATAGGCCTTGGGATGCGGCTTGCCCAAGGCCAGCTTTTCGGTGGCCTTGGCGTCGACGGCCTCGTCGCGCGCCCGCATCGAGAAATACATCACCGCCATGGCCAGGATGGCGATGAGCAAGAGCAGGTACATGACCATGTTGACCATGGAGTCCACATAGCCCGGCCAGAAATTTTGTTCGTCGGAATCGACTGCTGCCATTTTTTTCTCCTTCATTTGTTTAAAGAAATACCGGATGGGCGCCCTGCTGGCCCCGTCCTGCGAACTTTGATGCGCCGGCCAACCGGCCGGCGCTTGCTACGATGCGACGCACTGCGGTGGGCTACCCGCTCATACGCCAAAGATCGTATGGGTATTGCTCTGGGCATACTGCACGTTCACCAGCAGCAGTGTGTAGGTCAAGCTGCCCGGCCCCGGGCCGTCCAGGTCGATGGACAGGATGGTCCCGTTCGCCGGGGCGGCCGAGGCCGTCACGAAGCGATCCAGGTTGGCCGCCGTCACGGTCTGGCCGGCCACGCTCACCTTGTCCATGCCGACCATGAAATCGGACACTCTGGCCATCAGCCGCGCCGAGTCGGTCGCACCGGAGGCGCCCACTACCAGCGTGTCCTTGCCCGCCCCGGTCTGCACCTCGGTGTTGTAGATGCCATTGGCGGTGGCGGCGGCGCCCAGCGGGATCATGTCATCCCCCGCCCCGGCGGTGAGGTTGGTCAGGCTCTGCGGCGCCCAGTACCAGCCCAGGGTCTGACCGCCAATGGCGGTGCTCTGGCCATTGGAAGGCCCGTCGGTGACATCGGTGGCGACGATGCTCAGATCTTTGTAGAACCCCGGTGCGAGCACGTTGGCCGGCGCCTCCAGCTTGAAGTCGCCCGCCGCGAACTGGTTGAACGCCAAGAGCTTGCCGCCCATACTGACCGTAACCAGGTAGCTGTGTCCCGAGCCTGCCGTCCCCACCGTGCCGGTGAAGCTGAGTTGATGCTGCAAGCCGCTGGAACCGGTCGAGTCACCGGCGGCTGCCGAGACCATCGCATAGCGCGTGGTGGAATCGTTGATTGCCTGGGCCGCCTGGCCGTCGCCAGAGACCTTCAGGTTGCTCAGCACTGGCGCCGTCGCCCCGCCCTGGACATTGAACACAATGTCATTGCCCGTCACCGTATTGCCGGCCACGTCGATGTACTTGCTGCTCAGAGTGTGCTGCCCCGCGCCCAGACTGCTGGCCGGAGTCAGGCTGAGCGTGACGTTGCTGCTGCCAAGGTCGGCGTCGCTCAGGGTGCGGCTGGCCAGGACCTGGCCCCCTTCCATCAGGCGGATGACATCCCCCGCTGCTGCTCGGGTTCCATCGAAGCTGACCTGGATGGTCGGCTGGGTATTGACATTGGCCGTGGGCGCCTGGAACAGCAGGCGCAGGTTGCCGATGTCGTAGCCCTTATCCATCGGCACGCCGTCAGGGTTGAAAGCGAAGACATCGGTATTGACGTCGTCAAAGCCGGCCTGTGCATTGAGGACCAGCGTCTTGGCGTCGGGAGCGGTAAAGAAGTAGCTCTCACCCATCACCAAGCGATTGTTCTGGTGGATCAGCCTGAAGCTGTGGTCGAAGCCTGGCGAGCTGGAGAAGCCGATCACGCTCCTGTCGTTCGGGTTGGTGGTATTGCCATTGCCGCTGAAGGCCAGGCCACCCCACTCGCCATAGATACCCTTGAGCGACGACAACAGGCTGACCGCGTCGCCACTGCCGGGCATCAGGCTGCTCAGATCCACGCTTTCACCATTGCTCAGGGTGTGCTTGTTGATCGGCCCCAGCACATCGGGAACCGACAACATCTTGTAGCTGAGCTGGTTGCCCGCTGCCAGCGTCGCCTTCAGCGAAGCCGGTACGGTGGTATCGACGCTGAGCTTGACGCTGGCCGTGCTCCTGTTGCCGGCCAGGTCGGTCAGGGTCAGGCTGGCGAGCCTGTCTCCGGCTTGCGGCGCGGCGTTCTTGAACTGGATGGCCTTGACGATGCTGCTGACCTCGTCGGATGTCATTGCGGTGCCAGCGGTCTTGCTGATGCTCAGGGTGCGGCTGGCGTCGTCGTAGCCATAGCTCAGTCCGGCCACGCCGCCTACCACGCGGTTGCCGATGGTGGTGGCGCTGGTGTTGAGATCAAGCGGCTGATCCAGCACCAGCTTGTCGCGCGCCAGGTCCAGCGCGGCGCCGCTCATGGCCAGCTTGATGCTGACGATGTCATTGGCCTGCTGGACCACGGTCTCCTGCGGGAACAGGCTCTCGCCCGCCGTCGCCCGCGCCGCACTGATGGACTTGCTGGCGCTGTTCTGCACACCCGGCAGCGCGCCATCCAGATCGACCAGCGGTGCGCGGGTATCGACCATCAGCGCAGCGGTGGAGGCGCCGCCGGTCTCGCCGGTGGTGCTGACCAGGGCGAAGCTGGCCGTACGCACTCCATCGCCCAGCGCTGCACCGCCCAGCTTGATGCTCTGCACCAAGGACTGCACCTGGCTGCCGCTGAGGGTGCTGCCATCGGTCTTGGCGATGTCCAGCGTGCGCGAGGCGGCGTCATAGGTATAGCTCAGGCCGGTGATGCCGGCCACGGTCCGGCCACTCACGGTGGCCAGCGACGCGCTCAGATCCAGCGGCGTATCCAGCATCAGCTTGTCGGACTTGGGATTCAGGCCAGCCCCGCCCAGGCTCACCCGCAGGAGGCGCGCGGTGGTGGCCGAGGGAGCGCCGACGTTGGCGTCGAAGGCCACGCCAGCTGCCAGCACGGCGGCGTCGGTGACGATCTGCGTGGCAGCGAGCTGCGCGCCAGTGGTCTTGGGATCGAGATCGATCAGCAGGTTGTCGCTGCTGATCGCCAGCGTGGCCTGCACCACTGGACTGGCCAGCTTGCCGGCATCGACCAGGCTGATGTCGATGGTGCGGCGGCCCGGCGTGGGGGCGACGTTCTGCAGCTTGATGTTCTCGACGATGGCCTCCACCTCCTGGCCGGTAAAGGTGCCGCCCAAGGTCTTGGTCAGCGACAGTGTCCGGGTAGCCGCGGTGTAGACGTAGCTGACGTCATTGACGCCGCCCACGGTCTTGCCCTTCACCGGCGCCAGGTTCTGGTCCAGCGCCACCAGGGCGTCCAGCAGCAACCTGTCGTCAGCCACGCGCAGCTCGGGGCCGCCAAAGACGACCTTGATGGTTGTGGTGCTGTTCTTCAACGGCGCGGCCACGTCGGCCAGGAAAGCCGTGCCGGCGCGCAGCTCGCTGTTGCTGGACTGGCGCAGCGCGGTGGTCTGGGTACGCGCTACTGCCGCGTCCAGGTCCAGCGTGGGCGGCGCGGCCGTCTCTACCAGCACGTTGAAGGTCGCACGCGGGCTGAGGTTGCCGGCCAGGTCGGTCTGCTCGACCCAGTAGGTCCAGGTGCGGGTGCGGGTGCCGTTGGAATTGATCACGGTCGCGCCCGGCTGCAGGGTCTGGCCGCTGCTCTGGCCGCCATTCTGCTGCGCCTCGATCTGGATCTGCGAGAAGGACATCGTCGCCAGGCCCCAGCTGCTCACGTCTTCCGGTTGCTGGATCTGTGGGGCTCCCACGTTCCATTGGAAGTACCACTCCTTGGCGTTGCCCTGCTGCGCGATCATGTAGCCGCCGTCCACAGTGGCGAACAGATACCAGCTCTGCGCGCCGATGGCCTTGGCGTAAGCCGGGCGGGACAAGTCCACCCGGCTCCCGTCGCCGGCAAATACCTCTACAACCAAGCTCTTCTGCAAGACGGCCAGATCGCTGGCCGACAGCAGGCGATACATGCCATTGGCGTCACTGTCGCTGCCGTCGTCGCGCTTGAGCCCGCTGACCTGCACGTTCCCTTTGATTTCCAGGGTCCAGCTGCCATTGGTGGTGGAGGCCTGCACCGAGCCCATGACCTGGCCATCGCTGCGCCGTACGGCCACCTGGGCGCCCTTCTCGGCCACGCCCGACAGCATGAAGCTGCCGTCGGTTGACACACTGGCGCCGTCGGAGGTCTTCCCTGCCGGGCTCATCATGTCCACCGTAGGCGCGTCGGCGCGGGTATCGAGGGTCATGCGCAGGGGATCGCTCTTGGGTCCGGTGTTGCCGGCCACGTCGATGGCGCGCACTACCACGCTCTTGTCGGCGTCGCCGCTGAGCTTGACACTGGCGCCGCTGCCATTGACCCAGCGCGAGCCGTCGTCGAGGCTGTATTGCCAGCTGGCGCCGGTTTCCAGGCCGCTGATGTTGAGCGTGCCATCGCTGGTGACGCCGTCGCTGGAGGAAGTCCCCGTATCGTTGGCCAGGGCCAGGCCCAGCTTGCCCTGCGGCAGGGTATCGAGGGTAAAGCTCAGCACAGCGCTGGCCTGGCCTTCGTTGCCAGCCACGTCCACCTGCCGCACCAGTACCGACTTCGGACCATCGGTATTGCTGCCGCCGTCGGCCGCGCCCTGCACCTTGAAGTTGTTGCCCACCGCATTGAGCCAGGTGACGCCGCCGTCCAGGCTGTATTGCAGGGTGGCGCCGCTTTCCATGGTGCTCACACCGACCGTGCCATCGTTGGTGATCCGGTCCGAAGCCGAGACGCCGGTGTCCTTCATCAGGCTGGCCGTGATCTTCGCCGGCGGCACGACATCGCGTATGAAGTCCAGCGGCTCGCTGATCGGACTGACGTTGCCGGCGGCATCGAACTGGCGGACATAGACGGTCTTGTGCGGATCGGCCACGATACCCTTTTCCGCATTGGCTTTTTCGTTCGCGGCAAAACCAGTCGGGCTATACCAGTTCACTTTATCCAGGCTAATCTCATAAGTGCCGTTGACTAGCTTGCCAAGGATGATGATGTCCCAGTCCTTGGTAATCTTGTCGGTCGAGGAAATCCCGGTATCGTTGCGTAATTGCAGGGTCACGGGGTCCGGCACGCGCGTGTCCAAGGTAAAGCCCAGGCTGTCACTGATAGGGCCGACGTTGCCGGCTGCATCGGTCTGGCGCACCTGGATACGCTTGTTGCCATCCCCGGTGAGCCGCACACTGGTGCCGCTGCCGGCGCTCCAGGTCAACCCGTTGTCGGTGGAATAGGTCCAGGTGGCGCCGCTGGCCAGGCCGCTGATATCGACGGTGCCGTCATTCGTCAGGCGGTCGGTGGCCGAAGACCCGGTGTCATTGCGCAGGGACAGGTCGAGCTTGGCCGGTGCGCCGGTAGCCAGCGTGAAGGTCAGCACGTCGCTGTCCGGGCTGGTCAAGCCGGCCGCGCTGGTCTGGTGCACGATGACGTTCTTGACGCCATCGGTATTGCCGCCACCGTCGGAAGCACCCTTGATGCGTACGCTCGTACCGGTGCCATTGAGCCAGTTGGCGCCGCCATCCAGGCTGTACTGCCAGCTGCCGGTCGGGTCCAGCTTGCCGATGTTGATGGTGCCGTCGCTGGTGATGAGGTCAGTGGCCGAGGCGCCGGTATCCCGGGCAAGCGAGAGCGTAGGCCGGTTCGGCAGTCCGCCGTCGAGGGTGAAGCTGAGCACATCGCTGACCGCCCCCAGGTTGCCAGCCAGGTCGGACTGGCGCGCCATGACGGCCTTGGGGCCATCGCCGCTGACCAGGAAGCTGGTGCCGCTGCCACGGCTCCAGTTCACCCCGCCGTCGGTGCTCCACTGCCAGCTGGCATTGGCTTCCAGGCCAGTGACATTGACGGTGCCATCGCTGGTGATCTTGTCATTGATGACGCCGGTGTCGCGCGCCAGCGCCAGGCTCAGCTTGGCCGGGGCCAGGGTATCGAGCGTGATGGCCAGGCTGTCGCTGAAGGCGCTGTTGTTGCCGGCCAGGTCGGTCTGGCGCACTACGATGGTCTTGTTGCCATCGAAATTGCCCACCCCATCGACTGCGCCCTTGATCTTGACGCTGGTGCCACTGCCGGCTGTCCAGCTACCGCCGTTATTGAGGCTGTATTGCCAGGTCGCGCCGTTTTCCAGCCCGGTCAGGTTGATGGTGCCGTCATTGGTGATCCTGTCGCTGGTGGAGGCGCCGGTGTCGCGCGCCAGCACCATGCTCACCTTGGCCGGAGCGGTGGCGTCCTGGACGAAGCTGAAGGATTCGCTGGCCGGTCCCTGATTGCCCGCCACATCCATCTGCCGCACGATCACAGTAGTGACGCCATCCGGCAGGCCCTTGAGCCTGACGCTGCTGCCGCTGCCGGCCAGCCAGGTGGTGCCGTTGTCGGTGCTGTATTGCCAGCTGGCGCCGGCTTCCAGCCCCGCTACGTTGAGGGTGCTGTCATTGGTGACGCGATCGGTCTTGCTGGGACCAGTGTCATTGGACAGCGACAAGCCCGGTGCGACCGGCGCAGTGGTGTCCAGCGTGAAGCTATAGCGGGCGGTGGGGGCGCTGGCATTGCCGGCCGCATCGACCTGGCGCATCAGCACGTTCTTGGCGCCATCGCTGCCGTCAGCACCATCGGCCGCGCCGGGGAACTTGACGCTGATGGCGCTGCCATCGATCCAGGTGGTGCCGCCATCGACGCTGTACTGCCAGCTGCTGGTGCCTTCCAGCCTGTCGATGCCGACCGTGCCGTCGTTGGTGATGCGGTCGCTGCCGCTGATGCCGGTATCCCGGCGCAGAGCGATGGCTGGCGTGCCGGGCGCGGTGGTGTCGAGCGTGAAGCTGAGCACATCGCTGACCGGGCCGACGTTGCCGGCCACATCGACCTGGCGCAGCACCACGTTCTTGACGCCATCAACGAATCCTGTACCGTCGGCCGCGCCCTTCACGCGTGCGCCTACGCCGACGCCATCGATCCAGCTGGTGCCGTTGTCTTCGCTCCATTGCCAGCTGGCGCCGGCTTCGATGCCATTGACGCTGAAGCTGCCGTCGCTGGTGAGGCGGTCGGTACTGCTGCTTCCGGTGTCCTTGACCAGCGCCGCGCTCAACTTGGCGGGCGCAGTCATATCCACGGTGAAGACCAGGGTCTGCTCGACACTGTCGTTACCCGCCTTGTCGGTCTGGCGCACCTTGACCGTGTGAGCGCCATCGGTGGCGACGTTGAAGCTGCCCCGGCCACCCGGCTGGTAAGGACCATCGTCGATGCGGTAGGACCAGTTGGCGCCGACCTCCACGCCGTTGACCAGCACCTTGCCGTTGTTGGTCACGCCATCGCTGGCGGACTGGCCCGAATCGAGCTCCAGCCGCACCGGCGCACCAAAGACCGGAATCGTCGTATCCAGCGTCACCGTATGGGTGACCTTGATCGAATCGATGCCCTTGACGTTGTTGCGCGACTGGATGCCGATGATCTTGTCGATGCCATTGGCGCCTTCCGCACCCAACGCCTTCCAGTCGGCGTCGCTAAGCGTATAGCTCCAGTTCCACACGCTGGTGCCAGTGCCGGAGTCACGCGTGACGATGCCGCTCTTCATGACCGAGCCATCCGGATAGAACAACGTCACCGTATCATCCTTGCCCGCCGTGCCGGTGAGGGTGACGCCAGCGTTGCGTTCGGCCAGGTTGATGATGTCATCGCCGGCAATGGTGTTGATGGCCGGCACGTTGGTGACGGTGAAGACGGCGTCGGCCAGGCGGGCCCAGGTATTGGTGTTGCTGCCGTCATCGGACTGGCGCGCCAGCTGGGCCAGCACCAGGGCCAGGTTGCCGTCGTTCACGCCGGTGATCTTCAGGGCGGCGAAGTCGGCCACGGTGGGGGGATTGCTGTTGTCGCCCTGCACCGTCAGCGCGATCTTGACCACCATGGCGGCAAAGGCGCTGATCTTCTGCGGCGTGTCGATGTCGGCGGCGGCGCGGCTATCGACAATGGAGCTCAGCAGCTTGACCGCGTTCTCGGTAGCGCCTGCGCCGCCGCCGTCGAGCCCGGCGAAACGGCCCAGGTCCACGCCGATGTTGGCGAAGTCGTCGGCGCCGGCCAGCTTGTCGTCGGCGGTATTGCTGGGCATGCCATCGGCTTGCCGCAACAGGCTGTTGTAGCTGTCCACCAGGGCTTGCACGGCCTTGACGGTGGAAACGTCGCTACCATCGACGGCGCCGGTGGCCAGCGCTGCATTGATGGCTTCCTTGTTGGCCGCTGCACCGACGTCGGCCACCCCGTGTACGCCAATGGCCAGGTAGTCGGCCACCTGGGGCGCATCGCCGGCATTGCGATCGGCATAGCCGATGATCTTGTTGATCGCGGCGCGCGCCGCCACCGCCATGGCCTGCAACTCGACCAGGGTATCCACATCGACCGGATTCTTCGATTGCAGTGCGGCGACGACGGCGTCGGTCTCGGGGGCCGACAGGTTCTTGATGCCCAGCGTGGCCAGGTCGGTGGCGCTGAGCGCATTTTCAGGCGCCACGGTGTCGCCGGTCTGCTGGGCGGCGATGTCCTGCACCTTGTTGGCAATGAAGGCCAGGGCGTTGAGGCTGTTGGGACTGTCGACGGCGGCCGCATTGGGCGCGCCATCGACCAGCTGGTTCAGCAACAGCAGGCGGCTGGGGTCACCCAGCTTGCCCAGCATTGCGCGATCCATGCCGATGTTGCTGTAGTCCTGCGCGGTGGGCAGGTCCGCCGGGGCCGCGTTGACCGCGCCATCGGCCAGCGCCAGGACCTTGGCATAGCTGTTGACGATGGCCTGCACCAGATCAGGCGAGCCGGCTTGGTCGGGGCCGACCGGACCCGAGGCCAGCGCCTTGTTGGCGGCGCTGAGGATGGCGGCGGCCACGGTAGCCGGGGCGGTGGGCAGGAGCACGCCCATGTCGGCGTAGTCCTGCGCGGTCGGTGCGGCATTGTTGCTATCGCCCGCGTAGGCGCGGATCTTGTCCTGCCCTGCCACGGCCTTGTCCACCAGCGCCTGCAAACCGGCCAGGGTGTTGATGCTGTCCAGCTTGTCGGCCGGCACCTGTTGCAGCTTGCGCTGTACCGCCGGCAGGTCGGCCTCGATGAATCCGCTCACCCCCAGTTGCAGCAGGTCGGCGCGCGTCGGCAGCACGACGCCGCCGCCGGCAGCGTCGAGCACCTTGGCCGCAGTCGTGGCCAGCGCCAGCCATTCGGCCGGCGTGTCGGCCTTGTCCGCCGTGAGCGGATCGATGACCGAATTGAGCAGGGTCAGGTAATTGCCCTTGTTGCGGGCCACACCGATGCCGTCCAGGTCGGCGCCCAGCAGGCGGTAATCCTCCTGGCCGGGGACGTTGGCGGACTGGTTGGCGCGGCCATCGGCCAGGGCCAGCACCTTGTTGGCGCTGTCCACGATGCCCTGCACCAGTTCGGCGGTGGCCGTACGTGCGCCATTGACGGGGGCGGAAGCCAGCGTCGAGAGCACCGTGAACAGGCCCTCTGGCATGGCGTCGGCACGGCCTGGCGTGGCTGCGCCGAACTTGTCCAGGCCACGCACGCCCATGTCAGCGAAGTCCTTGGCGGTGGGCGTGACAGCGTCGGCGCCGGCTTGGGCGACGTTGCCGCTGCTCTCGCGCTCGGCATAGCCGGAGATCTTGATCTGCGCAGCACGCGCAGCCAGGGCGACGGCCTTCAGTTCGGCCAGGGTATCCACTTCGGACGGACTGCGGGCCTTGATGGCGGCCATGAAGGCGCTGATCGAGGCCGCGGTGACCTCGGGATTGGCGCCCGTATTGCTCAGCCCCAGGGTGGTCCATTCGGCCAGGCTGATGCCGGCCGGCGCCTGATCGGGGCGCAGGTCGGCGTCGGCCTGGCGCATCACGCGGTTGACGATATCGACCAGGTTCAGCGCAGCGATCTTGGCCGGGTCGGAGACCGAGGCGAAGTTGGGCCGGGCGTTGAAGGCTTCGTTCAACAGCTTCAGGTTGGCTGGCGCATTGTCGACGGCTAGGCCGAGCGCGCGGAACTCATCGAAGGTCAGCGGCGCACCGGCGCGCGGCGTGCCATCGGCATTGGTGGCGTCGGCGGCGGGACGGTTGGCGTCGCTGATGATGCTGCCCGCCGAGGCCAAGCCGCGGATCTTGGCCGCTGCCGTGGCGGCGGTCTGCACCAGCCCCAGGGTGAGCTTGCCCAGGCCATCGCTGCCCAGGGTGCTCAGGCCGCCATTGATCAGGCTCATGGTGGAAGGCGTATTGCCATCGGTCTGGCCGAGGATATTGCGCACGCCCAGCATGCCCAGGTCGTTACCGCTGGGCGCAGTGGCCCCTGGCGCCCCGGCCACGTAGTTGGCGACCTGGGTAGCCAGGTCGGCCAGGTTGGCGATCTTGTCCGGCGTGGAGACAGCATTGCGGCTGGCCTGCGCATCCAGTGCCGTGACCAGCAAGGTCAGGCTGGCGCTGGCGCGGGCGCTCTCGGCCGGCAACAGGCCGCCGGCAACCGGATCGGGCAGCTTGGCGCCGGGCACGCCGATGCGCAGGAGTTCTTCGCGCGTGACCGGCTTGGGCAGGTTGCCGGCGATGCCATCGGCGGCCTGGAAGACGTGCTGGTAGGCATCCACCACGCCTTGCAGCTTGGCCTTGCTGTCGACCAGGTTGGAGCGACCCAGCGCCTTGACGGCGGCGTTGATGGAGGCCAGCGTATCGGCCCCCACGCCGACCACGCCGGCGCGGCCGTAGTTGTTCACCGTGGGGGTCAACACCGTTCCCACCGGGCCGAGGGTGGCGTCATTGTTGGCCACGCCATCGGCATAGTTGCGGATGATCTTGAGGTCTTTCAGCAAGCCATCCACCAGCGCCTGCAAGCGCGTGCTGCTGTCGATGCGGCCCACCTCGCTGGCCGCCACCAGCGCCTGGACATTGGTCAGGAAGGCTTCATCGAGCCCCTGCACGCCCAGGGCGGTGAAATCATCCAGGGTGAGCGCTGCGGCGAGGCCGGCATTGCCGGCTGCCGCCACCATCTTGCCCGCCGAGACATTGACGAGGTCGATCTTGGCCGGCGTGTTGACACGGTCCGCACTCAGCGCATCCAGAGCGGTAGTCAACAAGCTCACGCGATGGGCGTCGGTGGCGGCATTGACGCCCACCCCGAGGCTGGCCAGTTCGCCTGCCGTGGGCAGGTTGGCGCTGCCGACCGGGTCAGGAATGGCGCGCTGCCCATCGGCGGCGGCCAGCACCTTGAGATAGGCGCTGGCGATACCCTGCACCTGCGGCTGGGTGCCGGCGCGGCTGGCGTCCACCACCGTGGTGGCCAGGGCGGCGTTGATCGCGCCCACGCTGGCCGCGCTCACGCCGGCCACCCCCATGGCGGTATAGTCGTCAGCCGTGGGAGTGCCCAGGCTGGCGCCGGTGTTGTCCTGCGCATAGGCAGTGATCTTGGCCAGCGCCTTGACGGCGCGCTCGGCCAGGGCATTGAGGGCAGGCACGGAATTGATCTGCGCACCATCGGCGCCACTGGTGCCGATAGCGCCCAGGATCGCGCCCTGTTGCGCCACGCTGCGCGCACTGATGTCGATGCCCAGCAACTGCAGGTCGGCCACCGTGGGCGCGGCCACACCGGCCACGCCGGCGGCGTTGTCCATGAGCTTGTTGACGGTATCGACCAGGGCTTGCAGCTTGCCCACCGTGGCCACGCTGGCCGCCGGCATGCGGTCGATGGCGCTGCCCAGCAGCGCCGCCGCCGAACCGTCGGCGTCCTTGGCCGTGGCGGCATTGCCCATGGCCAGGCCGAGCGCGGCGAAGTCGTCGGCGCTGGGCCGCTCGGCCGCTGCGGTGTTGTCCGCGCCATCGGCCAGGGCCAGGATGCGAGCAACGCCATCGGCGGCCTTTTGCAGCACGGACTGGTCCTTGATGCGGTCGGCGCCGAGCTTCTGGATCACGCCATCGAGCAAGTCCTTGTTCTGCGCCGTGACGCTGGGCAGCCCCACCTTGAGGTAGTCGTCCAGGCCCGGCGCAGCGCCATTGGTCGCGCTGCCCTCGAGGATGCGGGTATAGGACTCGACGATGCCCTTGAGCTTGGCCGGATCACCGGCCTGCGGGCTATTGATGGTGTTGCTGGCCAGGGTGGAATTGAGTGCCACCAGCTTGTCCCCCGTGACCAGGACGCTGCCGTCAGGCTTGACCAGGCCTACGGCCAGGTAATCGACGGCGGTCGGGGCTGGCTTGCGGGCATCGTCGGCGTAGGCCGAGATCTTGACCTGGGCCTTCATCGCCAGCCCTGCCAGCGCCTGGACCTCGGCCAGGCTGTCGATCTTGCTCACGTCGGTCTGCGCAGACATCGCGCTCAGGGTGGCCGCTGCCGCGCCGGCGTTGGCCGCAGGCGGCAGGATGCCCAGCGCAATCAGGTCAGCCGCGCCCAGGCTGGGCGGCAGCCGGTCTGCGGCAAAGGTCTGCGCCGCACCGGCCAGGTTGAGCATGGATTGCACCGTGGTCAGCATGCCTTCCAGCTTGGCCGGGGTATTCATGACGCTGCGGTCGCTCTGCTGGTCCAGCGCGGTCTGCAACAGGTCCAGCGCGCCCGGCTTGGTGGCCGCATCGACACTCACGCCCACGGCCCCCAGGAGCTTGCCGAAGTTGGCGCGGGTGGTGTCGTTGAGCGCGGCGGTATCGGCGCGGCCATTGACCAGGGTAAAGAGCTGGTCCCAGCTGTCCAGGATGGCTTGCAGCTTGGCCGGGGTATCGATCTGGGCCGCGCCGATGACGGCGGTCAACAGACTGGCCGAGGCGCCCACCGCCTTGTCGGCCAGCACGCTGGCCGGCACCTTCAGGCCCATGGCCTTGAAGTCGTCGCCGGTAGGACGGCCGGCGTCGTCGGGGAAACCACCGGGGATGCTGCTCATGTTGGCGTAGGCCAGGATCTTGTGATACGCCGTCAAGCCGGTCGCCACTACGGTTTGCAGCCGGGCCAGGGTATTGACGTCATCACCGCTGTCGGCGCCGGCGCGGATGGCGTACAAGGCCGCCGCCACGGCCGCCGGGTCTTCGCTGGTCAGCACACCGCCATCGGCGGTGGTCACGCCCAGTTGCGCCAGTTCGGCCGCACTCACGCGCGCCGCATCATCGCTGGCCTGGGCCTGGCTGATCACTTTGTTGACCAGCATCCCCAGCGCATTGATCTTGGCCGGGGTATTCACCTCGGTGGGCAGCTTGCCGCCGATCACCGTAAAAAGCAGGGATTGCACTGCGCCATCGGTAGGCTTGCCGGTGTTGGTGGTGACGCCATCGATGGTCACGCCGATCGCCTTGAAGAAGCTGCTCTTGAGCGCAGCCGCATTGTCGGGCAAGGGGCCGTTGGCCGCATTCAGGATGGCCAGGTAGGCATCGACCACTTCACGCACATGGGCCGGCGTATCGGCCTGGGCGGCGTTGATGCTGGGCGTGCGCAAGGCAGCGTTGATGGCGGAAAGCTTGTCCGCCGTCACCAGCGGCGCGCGCACACCCACTGCGTCGGCCTGGCCGACCATGCCGATGTTCTTGTAGTCCTCCACCGTCGGGGTGGAAGTAGGATCGCCGTCGACGACCACATCGTCGGCATAGACGCGGATCTTGACCTGCGAGGCGTCGGCGCGGTTGACCAGGTTCTGCAGCTTCTCCAGGGTGTTGACCTCGGAGCCATCCTTCTTGCTGCCAGCAATGGCCGCGAAGATGGCGGGCCAGTTCTGCAGGCTGCCATCGGCATTGCGGCTCAGGTCGACGAACTTCACGCCCAGCTTGCCCAGCTGCACCGCATCCAGCGGCGGATTGGCCTGGCCGCCGGCGACCGTGACCATGAGCGACTGGATCAGGTTCAAGAGGCCCGCCAGCTTGTCGGGCAGTGCAATGGACTTGCCGTTCTCGTCGGTGGTCAGCGCGCTCAGGGTACTGGCATCGACCGTGTCGGCCAGCATCGCCACGCCGGTTGCACCGGCATTGTCGATCTTGGATTTGGCCAGACCCAGCGCCAGGAAGTCATCGGCGGTAGGCTTGGGCGAGGCATCGCCGGGATTGCCGTTGGCCGCATCCACCACGTGCTGGGCGGCGATCACCAGGCCCTGCAATTGCGCCGGGGTCTGCACCTGGCGGCCGGTAATGCTGTCCGAACGCAGGGCATCGTTGATCGCGCCCAGATAGGCGGCGCTGCTGCCGCTGCCGTCGGCGGGCAATTGCAGGCCCAGGGCGTCGAAGTCGGCCACGGCCGGGGCGGCGCCACCGTTATCCTGGGCGAACTGGACGATCTTGCGCTGGGCCGCGATGGCGGCGTCAGCCATGGCCTGCAGGCTGGCCACGCTCTGCGCGCCGCTGCCGTCATTGGCCGTGGTCTGCAACTTGCCCAGCAAGGCAGCGAGGGTGTCGCCATCCATGTTGCGCAGGCCCAGCGCGCTCAGGTCAGCCGGCTTCAAGGTGGAACTGGTGGGCGGGTACTGCACCGGATAGCGATCCGGCAGCGGCGCCACCGCGGCCACCTGCATCAGCTTGTCCACGGTGATGGCCAGGCGATTGAGCTCGCCCACCGAATCCACGCTGGCCGTGCTGGCCTGGGCATGCACGGCACTGTTGAGCAGTTCCAGAGCGCTGGCGGCAGTGGCCGGCAGCGCCTGCGGCAAGCTCACGCCAATGGCCTGGTAATCGGCCTGGGTCGGCGCATCGGCGGGGCTGCCTGCCCCGTTCACATAGGCCAGCACCTTGGCATAGCTGGTGGCGATGACGTTGAGCTGGGTGAAGCTGCGTACGCCACTGACGTCATGGGTGGCGGCGGTGTCGGGCGAGCTGGGCTGGCCGGTGACAGGGTCGCTGGCATTGCCCTTGAAGCGCACCGCATCGAGGAAGGCGTTCTGCGCGGCGCTGTTGCCCAGCGCAACCAGGCCGAGCGCCTGCAGGCTCTTCAGTCCCAGGGTGGTGCTGATGTTGCCGACCACCGGGTCATCCTTGCTCTCCTTGGCCAGACGGATCAGGTCGGCCGACGTGGCCGCCAGCGCGGCCAGCTTGTCGGGGCTGGAGACGCCCTCCTTGCCCTGCGCGCCGACCACGCTGTTGAACAGGGCCAGCTTGTCGGCGTCCGGATTGAGGATGGTCTTGCCGCCACCGGCCTTCTGGCTCACGCTGCCCATGCCGATCTGCGGCGCACCCAGCGCCACCCCGATGGAAAGATAGAGGTCGGGCGTGAGCGCCGCGCCGGAGCCATCACCATCCTTGCCATCGGCGGCGTCGAGGATGGCGTTGTAGGCGTTGATGATGACCTTCAGCTTGGAGCGCGCATCCACATCCTGGCGCGTCAGGCGCGCCACGGCGGCGTTGATCGCCCCGAGGTTGTCGGCGCTGACGGCGGCGGCATTGGGGCCTTTGTCCACGCCCACGGCCAGGTAATCGGTCAAGACCGGCGCCGGATTCTTGGCGCTGTCGGTGGCGTAGTTCATGATCACCAGCAAGGCCTGGTTGACGCTATCGACCACGCCCTGGACCTCGGCCACGGTATCGACATTGACCACGCCGATGCCGCTCAGGCGCGTCAACACCAGCTCCAGGTTGCCATCGGCGCCGGTATCCACGCCATTGATGCCCAGGGTGCGGAAGGTGTCCTCCCACTGGCTGCGCTGCTCGCCGGTGAGCGCCGGCTGCGGCGCTCCTGCGGGCAAGGCGGCGGCCTGCATGATCTGGTCGATGGCCAGACCCAGGCGGGTGATTTCGCTGACGGTGTCGACCTGGCTGCGGCTCTTGCGCTTGAGGCTATCGTCCAGCAATCCCAGGCGTGCAGCCTGGTCGGCGGCGTTGCCGGGGTTGACGGTCAGGCCGTTCAACTGTGCGCCGATGGCGGCGAAGTCGATCAGCAAGGGATCGCTGCCGGGGGTGGCGTCGGGTGTGCGGTCCTGGTTGGGAGAGGGGCTGCCGGCTGCCGGTTCGGCTTCGTTGGCTTCGGCCAGGATACGCGCATAACCGTCGATGAGGGCCTGCAATTTCTCAGGGGTAGAAATGCTGGCGTAGTCCACCGCATCGATGGCGTTGGCGGCCGCCTTGGCCACGGCGGCGTCGTTGATGGTCGCGCCGGCGGCCTGCAGGCTGGCCAGCGCATTGACGAACTGGTCCACCGCTGCGCCATTGTCGGCCACGCCATCGGCCAGATGGCTGATCTTGACCAGCGCATCGGCGCTGGCCTGCAGGTTGGCGGCGATGGCGGCAGTGGCCGGCTTCATCGCATCGAGCACCCGCTGCATATTGCTCACCAGCAGCGCCTGGGTCTGCGGCTCGTCAGCGGCCAGACCCGTCACCCCCACCTTGGCCAATACCTCGACGGTCAAGGCCAGCGCTTCGGCGCTGGGCTGCCCATCGGCGCCGGACTTGCCATCGGCCGCTGCCAGCACCAGGTCATAGGCGCTGGCGATCTCAGCCAGCTTGGTGGGCGGATTGACTTGCGCCGCCGTGACGGCGGGCATCTGCAAGACCGAGTTGAGCGCCTTGACGGCCACATCTGCGGTAGCGTTCTTGAACAGCGCGCCCAGGTCCAACCCCACGCTGCGGTAATCGGCGGCCACCGGAGCGGCGGCGCTGGGGATGCCGTCGGCATAGGCATCGATCTTGGCCTGCGCCAGGCGGGCATTGTCTGCCAGCGCTTGCAGCTTCAAGCCGCCGGCGGGCAAGGTGCCGATGATGCCGCTGCCATCGTCGGGACTGGCGGCGATGGCCGCCAGCACGGAACGGAAACTGCGCCCGTCCAGTCCGGTGATGCCCACGGCGCTCAACTGCGCCTGGGTCACCAGGGCGTCACCCATGCCAGCCTTGGCCTGGAAGATCAGGTCCTGGGCCGTATCGGCCAGACGCGCCAGCGCCACCAGGGTGTTGACGTTGCTCAGCGGCTGCGCATCGACCAGGGTATTGAGCATGCCCAGCACCGGCGAAGCGGCGCCGTTGGCCGCCGGCTGCAAGATCGCCAGCAGGTCCGGCCCCATGCCGATGGTCTGGTAGTCCTGCACGGTGGGCAGGCGCATGGCGTTGCCGGCGCGTCCATCGGCAGCGGCCAGGATCACGCCATAGGCGTTGACGATGGTCTGCACCAGGTCCGGGGAAGAAGTCTGCGCCGAGGTGACCGGGGTGCTGGCCAGGGCCGAGTTGATGGCGTCCAGGGTGGCTTCCTTCACGCCTGTCACGCCGATGGCGACATAGTCGCTGACCGCTGGCGCGGGCTTGGTGGCGTCGTCGGCGTAGGCATTGATCTTCTGCTGCGCGCGCGCGGCGGAATCGATCAGGGCCTGCAGCTTGCCCTGGCTGTTGATGTCGCTGCCATCGTCGGCGCTGGCCTTGATGGCGTTGATCACCGAGGGCGATTCGCCATCATTGAGATTGTTCACGCCCAGCAGCGCCAGCTTGCCTTTGAGGTCGGCCACGATCTCAGCCGAAGAAGTGCCGCTCAATACCGATGCATCTCCTGCGGCCAGGTTTTCCAGCGCATTGGCCGCCGCCACGAGTTGATTGAGCGTGGCGATGTTGGCCAGCTCCTGCGGCTGCTTGCCGGCCAGCACGGAGTTGACCAGAGCCTTGCCGTTCTCGTCACGCGGCGCGGTCGCGCCGATGGCGGAGTAATCCTTGAGCAAGGGATCAGGACGTGCGCCGGCCAAGTCACCCGCCTTGCCGAGGATGCGCAGGTAGGCGTCGGCCAGTTCCTGGACCTGGGAGGGCAGCGCGACGCGCTTGGCGTCCACGCTGGCCGTGGCCAGGGCGGCATTGAAGGCGCCCACGCGCAAATCGTCCTCGGCGCCCTTGATGCCCAGGTCGTGGTAATCCTGCTGGGTGGGGGCGGTGCGGCTGGCGTCCTCGGCATAGGCGCGGATCTTCTCGGAGGCCGCCAGGGCGCGCGCGGCGACGTCCGACAAGCGCGCCAGGGTGTTGACGGAAGAGCCATCATCGGCGCTGCCGGCAATACCCGACAGCACCGCCGGCAACTGCGCGGCCGTCAGCGGCGGATTCAGGTGCAACTGGTTGATCTCATCGAGCGTCAGCGTGACCGGCTTGCCGGCGGCCAGCGCCACCACCTTGGCGGCGATGGCGGCCAGCGTATCGAGCTTGGCCACGGTATCGATCTGGCCACGCGGGCTGGCATCGACGGCCTGGTTGAGCAGGCCAGCGACATTGCCCTGCAACGCGGCATTGTTGGGGAAGCTCTTCTTGATGGCGTGCACCCCCACGCGGGCATAATCGTCCAGGCTGGGCAACAGCGGTGCATTGCCGCCGACCCCGTCGGCGGCGGCCAGCACCAGGTTGTAGGAGCGCACCACCGAAGCCAGCAGGGTCCACGAGCCAATGCCATCGGCCCCCACTGCCTTGACGGCGTTATTGATCGTGTCCACGTTGGCCGCATTCACCTCGGCGCCGGCGGTGGCGGACAACAGCGGATGCTGGTAGTCGGCCACGCTGGGCTCGCTCTGCGAGGGTTTCAGCGGGTTGATCGGCACCAGGCCCTGCGCATAGTTGAGGATGGTCTGCAAGGAACCGATGCTCACGCCCACCACTGCCTTGACGTCGGCCAAGGTGCTCACCGCACCGGTGATCCCCAGGCTGTCGCGCACGGCCTGCGGCACATTGCTGAGACTGGCGGCGATCTGGGCGACATTGTCCACCGTCGCACCCGTCACGCCCAGGCTATTGAAATCGTCCGGCGTCAGCGGCGCAGCCAGGCTCTGGCCCGCCGGCAAGGCGATCTGCTCGGCGATGCGCTGGGCCGCCTGGGCCAGCTGCTTGATCTGGGCTACGGTGGCGACTTCGCTGGTCTGCTTGCCATCAATGGCCCCACCCAGGATGCGCGCACCGGTGCCATTGAGCAGCGGCGTCACGCCCAGGGCGGCGTAGTCGGCGGCAGTGGGCAGGCTGGCCAGTTCGGTATTGCCGGACTTGCCGTCGGCCAGCGTCAACAGCTTGGCGACCGCCCCTACCGTGGTCTGGATGGCGGTGATGGAATTGGACTGGTTCTGCGGCAGCGCCTTCAGGGCGTCATTGACCAGGGCCAGTTGCAGCGGTGTATTCACGCCGCTCACGCCCATGGCCTTGAAGTCGGCCTGGGTAGGCGCCGGGCTGGTAGGCGTGTCGCCATACAGCGAGGCCTTGAACACAGCGGCGTCGGCCGCATCGATGGCCTTGCGCACCAGCGCCTTGAGCGAGGCAGCGTCGTTGACCTTGGAAGCGTCGGCGGTCGCGGCCACCGCATTGATGATGGCCGGAATATAGGTCTTGTCCACGGGCGCCGCCAGGGTGGCGTCGAGCATGGTACTGCCGTCGGCATTGACCAGTAAGGCGCGGGCCGCGTCCACGGCGGCGTCTTCCGCCGCCTGGGCGCGCGCCAGGGCGGTCTGGGCGCTGGCCAGGACGCTCTGCTTGGCCGCCCTGCTGCCGGCGTCGGCGCTGTCAAAGGCGGCCTGGGCTTCCGCCACGGCGGCGCGCGCCTCGTTGACGGCCTTTTCGCGATTGGCCAGCAGCACGGTCTGTTCGATCAGTCCGGTGCTGTCGACAACGAAGGTCTGGATGTTCTCGCTGAAATTGCCGGCCGTATCGATCAGGCGCAATTGCAACTGCGCCTTGCCGTTGCCGGTGGCGGTATCACCGGCCAGCGAGAGGCGCTCGCCGGATTTGAGCACATACCAGGTGTCGGGCGTGAGCGAACGGGTCGCGCCGTCGGACGACACCAGCTGCACGGTGCGGCCATCGGTGCCGGCGCCGCCCAGTACGCGGTAATGCAGTTCCGCGCCCGACTCCATGGCCGAGGCAATCGCCAGTTGCACATCCTTCTGCCGCGTGATGCCATCGACTGCCGACAGGCCATCGTCCTTGCCACCAGAGATCTGCAGCTTCAGCTGGGGCGGCGCGACGCTGTCCATGTTGAACTGCAAGGCATTGGCGACCGTATTGGCATTACCGTAGCCGCCGGTGAACTGGCTGCCCACCAGCACCACACGGGCCTTGACCCAGTTGCTGCCGTTGGTCTGCGCCACTTCGCTGGCGATATAGCTGACCTGGCCCTTGGCATCGACCTGGCCCGGGGTGAGCTTGACCGCTTCCTTCCAGCCGCCGAAGATCGGATTGCCCTGGGCATCGGTGGACGTGGCCACGCTGAACTGCAAGCGCTCGTTGTTGGCCAGCGCCTTGGTCAACGTGACCTGGACACTGCCATCGTTGGTGATCTTGTCGCTGTTGCCGGCCTTGCCGGGTACGGCGTTAGGATCGTCTCGGCCCTTGCCGGTATAGACGCTGTCGGTGACCAGCATCGGCGCGGAAACGGCGAAGTTGCTCATGTCCGGCGGGGTATTCAGGTCCACCCGCACGTCGGCATTGTATTTCCAGACGGTGTAGTTGGTACGGTTGTTGAAGCCATCGGTCACGGTCACCTGGGCGCTGACCGGCTGGGCCGGGTCCATGCGGCTCAACAGGTCGGCCGTGTCGGCATCGGCCGACAGGATGGCGCGCCCGATCTCGTCGGCGCGGGCCTGCGGCAGGTTCACGGCCAGGTCGGCGCCTTGCACGTCGCGTCCGTTGATGATGACCTTGACGGTGGCGAAGGGAGGCGTCTTCACCTCCAGCCCGCCTTCCAGGAAATCGCCCTGGTCCAGCGCCAGCGTGGCGTCGATCGGCGCCAGTTGCCATTCGTCAGGATTGGTCACCACGGCCTGCTTGATGTAGACGATGGGATTGGCGATGGCCACATGGTTCAGTTGCAGATAATCAGAGACCTGTGTGCGGTCCGGCAGTTGCTGCAGGCTGGCCAGCAGTTTCTGCGCAGACTCGACGGCGTCGGCGCTGCTGGCGGGGTCATAGATGATCTTTTGCAGCGGTTCGCTGAACAGATGCGACTGCATCAGGTTGGCTGCCGGCAGGGCCTGGCCCTTTTCATTGGTGGCCCATTTCAGCGAAGCACCGGCGCCGTCCACGAACTGCAGTGCATCGGCCAGTTTCTGGATGGCGTCAGCCTGGGTGGGATAGTTGTTGCGATCCAGTTCGACCAGGTTGGCGATGGCCTTGAGCGCCGCGCCGTAGTTGTGCGCCTGGTTGCTGATGGCGTTGGTAAAGGCGGCATTGGAGATCACCTGGCCCTGCACGTTGACGGTGGAGGTAGGCACGACCTCACCAGCAATGGCATCGACCTTGAACAGGCCACCCACGGCGTTATTGGCGTTGTTGACGGCATTGACGTCCAGGCTGGCGGCACCAGGATTGACCTGGCCCTGGGCCAGGCCGGCCTTGATGGCGGCCAGCTCGGTGAGCGCGGTAACGTTGACGGTCTGGTTCACGCCGCCGGCCACGGCCAGGGCGCGCAGGGGAATGACGCCCAGGTCGGTCATGCGCAGCGAGGCCTCATCGCCGAAGTTGTCGGGGACGCCCGGGGTGTTGTCGCGGATGACCACCAGCAGCACGCCCTTGTAGCCGGGCGACTTCAGGGTCAGCGAATAGTGGCCATCGATCACCTGCACGGCGTCGCTGATGGCATTGCCCCGGCTGTCATAGGCGGTGGCGGTAGCGTTGTTCAGGGGACCGAGCATGGCCGCGCCGCTGATGACGGCGTTGATCTTCTCGGGCGTATCGGCCGGCGATGCGGCGGCAGCGGCGGCGCCAGCGCCCCCACCTCCTCCGCCGCCGGCTGCGGCGGCCAGCAGGGCCAGTACGCCGGCGGCAATGGGCCACTGTACACCCCAGTTCTTTTCGGAACGGGAGTTGATCTCCACGTCGGCCATCTGCTTTTGCATGTCCGGCGTCTTCACCGGCGAGGATTCGGGTTGGGCGATGTTGCCTGGAACGCCCGTATTGGGATCGGCCACTTCGGGCGCTTTCTCGCCCTGTTCGGCCACCACCGGCTTTTGGCTATCGTCTTCCGTCCGCTTGGCCTTGCTGGCCTTGATGGTGTTCTGGTTGTAGCGGGTGATTTCCTTGGAGCTGATGGTCAGGTTGGCTTCCGGCGACACATTGATCTGATCGATCTGCTGGAACATCCGACCCATCTGCAATTGGCCATCGGCAAATTGCAGCGGTGTCTCCGGTGCGTTGAGCGCCTGCATCGCTCCGCCGCTGATGATGATGCTGTCGCCATTGGCAAGCACGATCAGCAAGTCAACGTCGAGGGCACGCACATCCTTGATGTCGCGGATGGAAATCTTTTTCAGGAATTGGCCAAGTTCAGCCAGCTTCAAGACGGTGGTGGTCATTCTAGGTTCCCTCTCTTTTTTGATGACGTATAGAAATTAGATCGTCCTCATGTGGGCATCACGCTCACTTGGAAGACGTTGTAGTGCAAACGACTGACATCCAATGGCGGCGCGGCATCGGCCTGCAGATACGCGCCTGCTGCTCCGTGGTCGCCGCCGGACTTGCTCCACACCAGGTGGGAGCCAGCCGCCTGGCCCGGAGTGGACGTCCAGAAGTCCCCTCCTGCCACAGCGGCCTTGCCGTCGGCAGCGGCCATGCCCTTGCTGCCATCGGCTGAACCCCACTCCATCCGGGGCAGGCCGAACTTGGCCCAGAGCGCATCGTCGGCGCCCAACAACTTGGCGGTTCCCTTACCGCCGTCGATGTTGATGCGCATGCCGCCTTTGCTGTCCAGGCTGGTGATGTAGGAGGTGGCGTCGGCGCTGGTGATCTTGCCGTCGCCGTTGACGTCCAGGATGTAGACCGAACTGCCTGGATCGCGCGCGATGAGCTGCGCATGCTCGACCGGTTTCTCTGCGCCGGCAAAGCTGAGCTTGCCGACCTCGTAGCCCCGGCTCCAGCTCACCAGCGCGGGCGAAGAGGCGTCCACCGATTCGTGGTTGCCGTTCTTGTCGGTGTATTCCAGGGTCGCCGTGATGCGCTTGTAGAGCAGGTCGGCGCTGACGATGAGCTTGCTGCTGTCGCCACCCTGGAAGTGATCGCTGCTGATGAGCGTCTTTGTGCGGTCCAGGTCTTCGGCATACCACTTGACGTGGCGCGAGCTCTCGACGATGCCGTCGGCGTCCTTGATGTTGCCGATGTCAGCCGTGATCACGCTGCCCACCTTGGCGTTGTAGTCGCCGATGCCGAACTCGCCCTCCGGCGCGTGGTTCACCGATGCAGCGGCAGCCTTCTTGCCGCTGTCGGCCAGGTTGACCGGCGCTGGCTCTGCTGCGCCCTGGGCATGCGCGGCGGCGCGGGCCTCGCGGGAGTCCGTGACCTGGCCCAGCACCTGCTTGGCCACAAGGTCGAACTTCTCCGAGCTCAACAAGACCGGCTTGTGTGCGCTCAGGGCCTTGAGGCTGGCGACATCAGTGGGGTCCAGGACAGCGGTCACCATCTCCACCACAGACTTCTTGGAACTGTCAGCCACCTTGACAGGCGCGGGCTCCGCTGCGGCCTTGGAGGACGTCGCTGAGGTGGATGAGGTGGATGAGGTGGATGAGCTGGACGCCGCCGGAGCCTCGCCGGGGGCAGTGGCCTGGGCGAGCACTTGCTTGGCCACAATGTCGAACTTCTCCGAGCTCAACACGAACGGCTTGTGTGCGCCCAGGGCCTTGAGGCTGGCGACATCGGTGGGGTCCAGAACAGCGGTCACCATTTCCGCCACAGACTTCTTGGAACTGTCAGCCACCTTGACAGGCGCGGGCTCCGCTGCGGCCTTGGAGGGCGTCGCTGAGGTGGATGAGGTGGATGAGGCGGACGCCGCCGGAGCCTCGCTGGAGGCAGTGGTCTGGGCGAGCACCTGCTTGGCCAAGCTGTCGAACTTCTCCGGCGTCAGCGACACCGAATGGAAGGCATTGACCGCCTGGGCCGAGGCCTGGCCCGAATCGGCCGACGATGTACTGGCCGCCTGCGGCAGTGAGATGGTCAGCACCTCGCTGGCCTGGCCACGATTGCCGGCCTGGTCGGTGAATGCCCCATCCTTGATCTGCAGGCTGACCTTGCCGGCCTGCGCGCTACTGGGCTTGAAGACGCCGGTGTAAAGCATGCCGCCCGTCATGGCCTGCTTGACGTCGGTGAGCGTGCCGCCGGTGACGGCCACGTTCTTTTCCGAGAACGCCGCCGGCGCTTCGCCGAACAGGAACTTGACGGTGAAGGGCTTGCCGGCGACCAGCTTGTCGGTGTCAGGGCCGATGATCTCGACCCAGGGCAGTACGTGATCCCACTGCACACCGTCGAAGCTGGCGCCGGACGGTTTGGTCACGGCCACCACCTGGTCAGGCTTGCCGGCCACGGGCTGGCTGGCGCGGAAATGGCCAAAGCGGCCATTGAGCGCCGAGGTATCCAGGGTCAGGACGCCCTTGGCGTCCGGCACACCGGTGCCCAGCGTGAAGCTGCCCTTGACACCGTCCAGCAGGTCTGCCGCCAGGATGGTGACTGCCGCCCCCGGTTTGCCGCCGCTGACCTGGAAGCTCATGGTCAGCGCATTGGTCGGCCAGAAGCCATCGGGTTCGGACGTGGTGACGGTGAGCGGCTTGACATCGACAGTGGCCGTCTGGGGCACAGCCACAGGCTTGGTCGGCGCGACGGTGTCGGCCACGGCGGCCTTGGCGCTGTCAGCCGAGGCCGATGCGCCAGGGGCTGGTGCTGCGCCACCGGTGACGGCGAGATTGTTTTTTTCCAGCAGCACGCTCAGCAAGGGACTGCCCTCGCCGGCATTGCCCGCCGCGTCGGTATAGCCGCCCGACTTGACCTTGACGGTCACCTTGGCAGCGCTGGGGCTGCTGGGGATGAAGTCGCCGGTATAGACCATGCCGCTGGCGTCGCTGGCCTTGAGATTCTTCAACGTACCGCCGGTGACGACCACGCTCTTTTCACTGAAGCCCACCGGCGCTTCGCTGAAGCTGAACTTGACGTTGAGGGCATCGTCACTGGCCGCCGCCGGGTCGCGGAAAGGTCCGCTGACCTTGACGGTGGGCGCGACGTGGTCCCAATGGATGGCGCCGAAGGGCCCGCCCGCTTCGCTCTGCACGTCGGTGAACTGCCCCACCTTGCCATCGACGATCTGCTGGGCGCGCAGGTTTTCGAAATAGCCGTTGATGCGGCTGGTATTGAGCTGGATCACGCCCTGACTATCCGGCGTGGCCGAGCCCAGCACAAACAGCGTCTTGAAGCCATCCACGACGCTGTCGGCCACGATCTGCACCTTGGCGCCCGGTTCTGCTCCCTTGACGACCAGCCGCATGCTGGTGGCCGCCGTGGGAACGCTCCCTCCGGTAACGCTGGTGCTGACCGAAAAGGCATCGGCAGCGTGTGCTCCCAGGCTGTGCGCGCCGGGGAGATCTTCCTCATCGATCTTGCGACCGGTGAGCGATTGCAGGAACTGACGGCTTTGCGCCAGGTTCGTGGTTGCGGTTGTCATGTTGAATTCCCTCTTGTTTATAAAATTATTGGAACGTGTCGCAGAATCCAGGTGAGCATGACGCTGACCTGGGACACGGGTCGTCCACCCTTGCCGGGCCTGGCCTCCTTTCTCCATAGTGGTTGATCAATGAATGGGCACGCATGCGTTCACGCTGGCAGGACGCTGACCTGGAAGACGTTGAAGTGCAGGCGATTGGGATCGTTCATGTACGAGGCATTGCTCTGCTCATAGGCCCCCGGGGTGCCATCGGCGGCGCCGCTCTTGCTCCATACCTGATGGGAATCTGCCGCCGTACCCGCCGTGGAAGTCCAGAAATCGCCGCCGGTCACCGCTGGCTGGCCATTCCGGGCGGGTAAGCCAAAGACGCCATTGGCCGGTCCCCATTCCGCAGGCTGGGGCAGCAATGTCGCCCACAGCGGTGAGTTCGCGGCCAACAAGGTGGCCTTGCCGCGGCCGGCCTCGGTGGTGAAGCTGATGCTGCCGTTGGCGTCCAGGCTGGTGATGTAGGTGGTGGCGTCGGCAGCGGTGATCTGGCCATCGCCGTTGACGTCGAGGATGAAGACGTTGCTGGTCGGATGACGGGAGATCAGCTTGGCGCCACTGACGACCTGGGGTTGCGCCTCGAACTGGGCGTAGCTGAGATTGCCCAGCGTGACGGAGGTCATCCAGCCCGCGGTCTTGGCCGTAGCGGCGAGCACCTTCTCGTCGGTGCCCTGGCCATCGGTGTAATTCGCCTCCGCCTTCAAGGACTTGCCCACCAGGTCGCTGGTGATCAGCAGCTTGCTGGAGTCGTTATTGACGAACACCGGCGCGGTGATCAGATCGCCCTTGGTGGCGGCGTCGCCGCTGGCGAACCACTTGTAGGTGATCTGGCCGGGCATTCCGTCGGCATCGGTGATGGTATTGGACGCCGTGACCGTCGTACCCAGCTCGCCTGAGCCTGCGAGGGTGACGGCGCCAACCGGTGCGTTGTTGTTGGGTTGCTCGACACGGATAGCTTGGCTGGTCGGCGTTTCCAGCAGACCCTCGCCATCGGTGTAGCTCACGCTCACCTTGATGGCCTTGCCGCGATAGGCATCGATCAACTGCAAGTGCGACCCGGTCTGCCCGGGGATCACCGTGTCATTGGCATACCATGTGTAGGTCACGCCACCATTGCCGGTACCGTTGTCGTCCTTGACGATCGCGTGAAGCTCATCGCCTGATCGGTAAGGCGTGTTCGGCGGATTCAGTGCATCGAAGACCACCGTGCCGGGACGCTGGGGATATTTCAAGTAGGCATATCCCGAAACACGCTCGGATGTCCCATGCAGATCTGTATACTCCGCCTGAACCAGAATCTGAGTCGTTCCAAAGGAGTGTACATCCTCATCTTGAGCGATCTGGAACGTGCTTCCGGTGGCATTATCGGCGCCCTTCAGCGGACGTGCCAGCCTCTCGCCCCGCCAACTGTAGGTCACCCGCGCAGGATCGAAGCCATCCCCATCGCTCAAGACTGCCGTGACGTTATCGCCCAGGCGCACGACGGAGGTTTCCTGGCCGTTGACCGTGAACTTCAGCACGCCCGGCGCATTGGGTCCGGTCACGTTAGGGGTGCTTGCCGAGGACGAGACTTCAGCCAAGCCGAGGTTGTCGGTATAACGGGCCTCGACACTGATCGCCTTGCCCATTTGCGCATCGGTGAGCCTCAAGCTGGCCCCGGTCGCGCCGACAATGGCGACGCCACCGGCCTTCCAGACATAGGCAACAGGCACATCGCTCTTGACGCCGTCGGGATCACTGACAGTGGCCGTGAGGGTGTCGCCCAACTGCGGCTTGCCATCGGCGCTGGCTCCCGACACTGCCACTGCGCCGGCCCTGTTGAAGACGAGCTCCAGCTTGTTGCTGGCCGCGCCGGACTGGTTGTTCGGCTCGGTGTAGGAGCCATCCTTCACCTGGAACGTGGCGCGGGTGACCGTTGCATCCGTAGGCGTGAAGGTGGCGGAATACCGTTTGTTGTTAGAACCGAGCACGGGAGCAAATGCAGACAAGACACCACTACCGGTCACGGCAATATCATCCTGTGCAAAGCCGTTAGGTGCTTTGCTGAAGTCGAACTTCACCGTGAAAGGCGTACCGGGACGGGAATTCGCAGCAAGGTCGGTCGAGGCAGTGACCGAGATCGGCAGATGGTCCCAGGTGATGGTTCCCAGCGGTTGGGGCCCGGTGTTAGTCACCGTTGTGACAGCGACATTACTGATCCTCCCCGCATAATCCTGAGTAGCCTTGAAATTGCCATAGCTGCCATTGAACTGGCCAACCTGAAGCGTGAGCACGCCATTGCCATCCGGTACGCCCCGGCCAATTTCTTGCTGCGCCGCGATGAGCGTGCCGTTGTCATCCAAGCGGTCCGCCTTGATGATGATGCGTGCGCCAGTCTGACCGCCTCTGACGTTAAAGCTCATGGTGGCGGCGCTGCTCTCGCCAGCGGTCGCATTGGTGGTGACGCCGGTAATGTCGGGAACCGGCTTGTTATTGATCACCGTGATACCGCCGGCCCCCGAGCCGCTGGTTGCTCCCCGCGCCATCGGCACGGCCGTGCCATAGGTCCCGTACTTGCTCTGCAAGGCCAGCTTGATATCGGTATAGGGGCCATTGCCCAGTGCGTTTTCGGCAGCGACCTCGACGTAGTGACCGTTCAGGCCATTCCCGCTAGTGCCGGGCTGAAGGCGGTAGTTGGTGGCATTGGTCACACCGATGATCTGGCGGCCCAGCACCTGCTCGCCGGCATCCACCATGTTATTGCCGTTGGTGTCGCGGAACAGCACCGCGACCTCACCGTCATTGCCACCCTGGAAATTGAACTTGGGAGTACGGATCAGCGTGATGAAGTCGCGCGGTGCATTGGCTGGCGCACCTGTCTCCAGGGACGCCTCGGTCTGCAAATCCTGGTCGATATCGAAGACCAGCTGGCTCGCCACGCCCGGCGCGGCGGTGGACAGTTCCAGGCTGCCAGGCGTGGTCACGTTGCCCAGCAAGCGCGGCTGGCTGGCATTGCCGGAGGGCGAGGTCTGGATCACCGAGATATCGGTGTAGACGCCGTCAGTCAGCGGCGTGGTGAGTTTCTGATCTTGCGCGGTGGCGCTGGCGGTGAATTGCAGCAGGGTCTGGGTAACACCCTTGAAGGTACCGGTCACCGTCACCGTGGCGCCACGGACCAGCCCGTCGAAATGGAAGGTCGGCAAGACCTCGCTGATGAGCCCATCGTTGGGGCTGGCGCCACCGTCGCTGGCGGCGTCGAGTCTGAACATGGTCGGCTGCGGCGGCATCATGGCGTCGAGCACGATGGCGCGGTTGTCGCCCAGGTTCTTGCCGGCTGCGGGCATGGTAGTCAGCAGGTCGTTGCCGGCCAGGTCTTTGGCGGCCTGTGTAAAGCTGGTCACCGTCAGGTCGTTCGTGGATGGCTTGCCGCCGACAACGGTATAACTGCCTTCCAGCAGGGTCCGATTGCTGGCGTCACGGGTGAGCACGGCGGTGTCGCCGTTGTCGAGCGTGACCGTGATCTTCGCGCCGGGGCGCAGCTCCTCACTAGCCGTGGCGCGCAGGTTGATCACCTTGCCGATGTTGTAGGTGCCGTCAGGCGTGGTAGTGCTGAAGCTGAGGATGGTCGGTGCAGCGTTATCCACCTTGAACAACGGGTTGTCGGCCACGGCCACATGCGCCGGTGCGGCGGCGTTGCCAGCCTTGTCGGTCACGCCGGCAAGAGCCAGGCTGTTGGGGGCGATGGAGATGCCATTGCTATCGGCGTCAGCGGACTGCAAGGTATAGCTGAAACGCAGAGTGTTAGATGCTGCATTGGCCGTAGGGGTGACCAAGGTGGCGGTGCGACTATCGCCACCGACCATCAGATTCAGGCTGGCCTGGGCGTTGGGCGCAAGCTTGACCTCTTCGCTAAAGGTGACCACGGCGGTGATGACGTCGCCAGCACGATAGTTGCCTTCCGTGCCGCTGACGCTGGCGCTCTCTATCGCCACGGCGGTGACGGTGGGGGCGGTAGTGTCGATCTTGAAGGAAGCATTGGGCTGTACGCCACCCAGCGTGAGCACGGCGCGATTGCCGGACACATCAGTAATGCTCGCGCCATTGAGAACGAGCGGCGACGCCGGGATGGCGACGCCTGCCGGAGCGTTGTCACCCGAGAGAACGGTGTAGCTGAATTTCAGGACGTCCGGCGCATCGCCGGGCACCCTATCCACATAGGCTGCCGTGCGTTCATCACCTCCTATCGTGAGCTTGATCCGAGGCGCGCCTCCGGTCGTATTGATATCGACCGGCTCGCTGAACTTGGCCTGTACGGTAATGACGGAGCCAGCCTTGTAGATGCCGCTGCCATTGTCAGCGGTCATCTCGCTGACCTTGACCTCGGTCAGGGTAGGTGCGCTGTTATCGACCTTGTAGGCAGGATTGAGCGCCACGACACTGCTGTCCACCTTGGCCGCGTTGCCAGCCAGGTCAGTGATTCTCGCCCCGGTGGGCAACTGCAGCGCGTTAGCCGGAATGGAGATGCCATCGGTCGCCGTGTCGGCGGCTGTCAGCACATAGTCGAAGTAGGCGGTCTTGCCGTCGGTGCTAAGCGTCTTGTAGGAAGCACTACGGGTGTTGGCCCCGACTTGCAGGTTCAGCTTGGGCGTGCCGCTGACGGTAACGGCTTCGTCGAAGACGACGGCCAAGCGAACGGTGTCGCCGGCATGGACGTAGCCAGGCTTATCGGGGTTGCCGCTGGCAAGGGAGCGGCTGCTCACGGAGACACCGTCTGCGGTGATGCTGGGCTGCTGGACATCGATGATCTGGCGGGCGATGTTGGGCTGATCCCTGGCCGCATTGCCCAGGCTATCGGCGACGCCGGCGCTGCCCTGCCCCATCCGGATGTCGGCCACGGCAAAGAAATTCAGCTGGACTTCGTTGCTGTTGCCGGTCAGCTCGGCATTGGGCTTGACCGTGACGTTGTACTCCGTCCTGGACGCTCCCACCGGCTCAACCTTGGTGACCTTGCCATTGATGGCCTTGAAGTTGCCTACGCCGATGTTGCCCATCTGGGACACAGAGCCCATCTCATCGAAACGGACGTTGAAGACGATATCCTTGTTCATCGTCGGTGGCGCGGGCGGCGCATTGTCAGCAGGCACGGAGATGACGGTCGGTCCCCGCGTATCGATGGCCTGGGACGCGATGACCGCGCCGAGTTCGGCGGGATTGCCGGCCACGTCCAGAACGGGCGTAGCGCCATTGGCCTTGAGTTTGAGCTCGACCTTGTTGCCGGCAGGCATGTCGGGATTGGGCGTCACGAGGACGGTATAGCTATTGGCGTTTGTGTTGCCGGCACCGGTCACGGCTTCCACCTTGTTGACCGTGCCGTTGGTGGCGGTGAAGTTGTCGATTGTGACGGGGACGCGCAGCTTTTCGTTGAAGGTGACCACGAAGCTGATCTGCTCTTTCGTGACGGCGGGAGGCTGACCGCCACCCGTCGCCGTGACGCTGGCGCTCACGGCGGGCGCGGTGGTGTCCAGCGTGAACTTCGTCTCGGCTGCTGCTCTGACATTGCCCGCCGTATCACTGGCCATGGCGGTGACCGTGATGAGGCCGTCGCCCAGCTTGGCGATCTGCACGTCGGTCAGGTTGATGGTCTGGCCGGCGCCGGTAGCAGTCAATGGATCGAGGTTCTCGACTACGCCGCTGGCGTTGGTCAACTTGATTGCCAGCTTGGAGCCTACCTCACTGCCCCTCACCTTCAGCGGCTGGCCCTTGGCTACCTCTGCCGTGGCGCGTGCCTCGTGGGATAACAAATCGGCATCCAGCGTGAGTGCCGGGACGGGGGGGGCGACGGTGTCGATGGTCAGGCCGGCGCCAGTATATGGCTTGCTCATCCCAGGAACATCGCTGCCGGCCTTGTCTTCCAGCACGTGGCCTACGTTGATCAGGTCCCCAACCTTGTACTTCACGCCAGCTGGTGCATCATCACCAGCCCCCACCGTGTATTTGAAGGTCAGGACCTTGCTGCCGGGATCGGTAGTACCCTTGCCCAGGCCGCTTTGGTAAGTCGCTTTCAAGATCTTGGCAGCATTCGCGCCGGTGCCATCCTGGATCAGGTTCACATAAAGCTGGTCGGTCACCTTACCCTGCTTCAGGTAGACCTCGCGGTCGAAGGTGACCTGGACCTCGATCACATCGCCTGTGACGTAGAAGCCGTTGTGCGGGGCGGTGCTGGTGAGGGCGATATCCGCCCTTGCGTCCATGGGGAGCGGGAGCAGGACTTCAATCTGCTTCGATTGGATCTCGCTCTTGTTGCCAGCGGCATCGATCAACTGCACGTACACCGTATTGGCGCCGTTGACCAGGCCGGTGCCTCCGGTGAGCGCCACAGAAGCACTGTTGACGCTGCCGCCTGTCAGACTCTGTCCATTGCTGATGCGTCCTTCGCCCAACAGGCCCGTCCCGTCGGCATTGGCATAGACGCGCGCAAACCCGCCCGGTTCGCCACCCTCGATCTGGAGGGTCGGCTTGGCCATCGAAGTGATGCCGTCAGCGCGGGTGTCCGGAGCATCGTCGCGGCCGGTGTCGCTAGCCCTGTTGAGGGCGACCAGGCTGGGTTTCGCTGGTGCTTTCAGGTCGATCCAGATGTTGTCTACGCCACCTTCGGCAAAGTTCTTCAAGCTGCCCGGTACGCTCTGGTTACCGGCTTGGTCCACGACGACTGCGGAGAACGTGACCTTGTCTAGATCGGTCGTTGTTTTAAACCGGGTGATGAGTTGCTGGATATTTTCGCTGTAGCTGGCCGGATCAAAGGTCGCCGTCCAATTGCCGCCAGTATCCTTGCTCAGCGAGGCTGATGCAATTTCACGGCCTTGAGTACCTGGGAAATCGACCACCAGCTTGACCCTGTCCCCCTGCTTCAGTTGAGCGTTATCTGCCGCGTCGAAACTCACCTTGAAGGGAATCCGTGGCTCGTTGGTCACTACCGCGTGTTCACCAAACTTTGCGCCCGCCGGGGCGGCGTTAAGACTGCCGCTCACGGGCTTGGCATTGTCAGGGGCATAGTTGTTAGCGTCGAACGCCGGACGACCTGGCAAGGTCAGGCGAGGTGTGGGCGGCGGCGTCGTGTCAATGGAGAATCCGCTGTTGGGAAGTGCTGTATTGACGTTCAGGGCCGCGTCGATATCCGCGACAGCGCTCCCCTTGCTATCAATCCAGCTCCTGCCATCCTGAGTCTTGAACAAGGTATTGCCGGGAACATCACTCAAGATAGTGTCCGGAGAGAATTTAAGCGCATGTGCGGCCACGCTCAATGCGCCTTCCAGATTCTTGTTTGCGGGCTTGGTCAGATCCAGCTTGAATGTCAATACATCTGCATTACGACCCGACACCAAGGTGGCCTCCAGTGGCGTAGGGTGATTGGCCACCCTCACCTCCAGCGTGGGATCGGCGCCGCTCCAGTTGATCTTCTGCCCGATGGCGACGCTGAACCGGACGGTGTTACTGGCACCGGGAACTCCGGAGCCATTGAACAGTACGCCGCCGGTGGCGTTGGGGGCGGCTTCCACTCCGATGGACTGAGTGCTGATGTTGAGGGTCGCGCCACTGGCGAAAGCCCCCATCACCGCACCGGAAGCGCGCAACTGATAGCCGTACTCACTGTTGTTGATTCTATAGACGCCGTCGTTATTAACATCGAGCAACGAGGGCGCCGAACCGGGGGTGGAGGACGCCGTAGCAGTACGCAAGACGCTGGTCCTGGTGGCACTGAATTGGGCGGACTCATCGAAGGTAGGCACCACCAACGTGAAGCTGCCGATGCCGTTGTTGCTGGAATCGCCCGCGCTGAGGCGAACGGCTTCGGCATCCTTCTCGGTGTAGGTGTACTTGAACGTAAACGGCTTTGCCCCGCCGCCTTGCAGCCGGCCATTGGTGGTGTCCAGCGGAAGAAATTCCACCAGCAACTGATCACCGACCTTGGCCGACGCGGCCGGAGCCACCTTCAGGCTCAAGCCACCGTTGGTGAAGCTGGAAAAACTGACAGCAGCGTCGGCCCAGACAGGCTTGGTCTGGCCGGCGTAGGGCTTCTCTTGCGTCGTATCGACTTGCAGGTAGGGAACCTGGGCCCCCTTGATGGTGCTGGTGCTGTTGTTGCCGTCCTCCACCGCCGCTGCGTGCAGCTTGGCCGCACCGGCATCCAGGCCGCCATCGATGTTGCTACCGGTGATGAGGGACTTGCGGAGAGTCTCCAGCGCGAACGTGACATTGCCGCCATTGACCTGAATGGCCGACTTCAACAGATCCAGGGCGGCCTGCAGCGGGTTGGCGGCGCCAGCCTCACGCTGGGCCTGGGTCATGCCGGAGAGGATGCCCAGCGCCAGACCGTAATTGATCGCATCGGCGGAGGCGCCGGCAACGGGCCTGCCATTGAGCAGGATGGGAATGGTATGGAGCAGGTCGCCAGACTGGATGCCGAAGGCCTTGGCGATCGCCGCCTCGAACTTGGCGGCGTCGGCGCCGTAGGCCGGGGTGGTCGGGGCATTGGCAGCGGCGGCATTGACCGGAGCGCCAGCGCCACCCGCAGCAGGAGCATTGACCGGAGCACCCGCGTCACCCGCAACAGGAGCATTGACCGGAGCACCCGCGCCACCCGCAACAGGAGCATTGCCCGGAGCACCCGCGCCACCCGCACCAGGAGCACTGCCCGGAGCACCCGCGTCATTCACAACAGCACTATTCCCACGAGCGCCCCCTGCATTAGCCGCATTAGCCGCCTCATCCAGCTTGTGCACGACCATGGTAGTGAACGGGTTGATGGTGACGGCCATGTCGGCGTTCCATGCGCCCACATAGGCTTCCAGCTTGAGACCGCCCAAGGTTTGCGCTCCCGCCACCTCGTCCTTGTAGTCCTTGCCGGCGGGGTCGGTATCGCTCAGTTCCAGTCGGATGACATCCTTGGCAGTCAAGCTGCCTTTGGCGACCTTGAGCGTCATGCGGCCACTGGCGTCGACCGCGGTGCTATTGGCCACTTCCTGCCAGCTGCCGTCAGCCATGAGCTTCTTGGCGATCAGCTTGACCGTTGCATTGGGTAGGAAGACGCCGGCAGCAGGCGTGACGGTCATCAGCCATTCATTGCGCGGAGGTTCCACGGCGGGAGGTGGCGCTTCCGCAGCAGCTGCGCCGGAACTGCCGCCGCCACCGCCGCCGGACAGCGCCAGAAAGCCCAGCGCTGCCGCGCCCAGACCGACGGGCAAGGCCATGTCGCTCTCCAGCCAGTCGTCGAGCTGGTCGAGGAAGGAAATCTCACGGCTACGCGGCACCGGGGCGGCCTGGCGCAGCAGTTCCTCGCCCACGCTGCTGGGGGCGTCGCTGGCGTTGGACCTGGCTGCCGGGACGGCGGCGGCGTTGGAACTGGAATCGCTGTCGGCCTGGGCCAGTTGCATTCGCTCGGAGGAGTCCTCGCCGTCGGCTCGAGGTACATCGGCCTCTTCCTCGCTGACGTGGCGCGCCGACATGGCGGCTTCGGCGCTGGCCAGGGACTGCTCCTGGGACATCACCTCGTCGGCCGGCTGCACCCGTTCGCCCTGCCCTTCGTCAACCCGCTCCTTGCCGTCCACAGAGCGCGCTCGCACGAGCGCTTTCTTGCCGGATGACTTACCCGTCCCGGTCGCGGAGTGCGGCTGCGGGAGCGGTGAGGTGGCCGGCATGATCAACTGTACCGGGGAGTCGGTCGATTGCTTGTTGCTGACCGGATGGGTACCAGCTTTGATTTGATCATTAGACATACGGAGCGAGCTTTCTTAGAGTTAGAGACGAAGTCATGCGAACCATCCATGCGAACATCTGAGACGGTCACATCAACGGGACAACACCAGGACCACCTGCACGGTCCTGGGAGGGATTACGGAACGATCAACTGGCCGGTGCTTCAGGCGCGGGGCCAACCTCGCCCTGCTGCCAGCTGCCGCCCTTGGCGGCTTCCAGGCTCAGGTCGATCTTTTCGATACGGGCGATCAGGTCGGTGATCTGCTTTGGCAATTGCTCGCCCTGCTGGAGCAACTGCACGCCGGCGGTCTCGACGGCGACCACGACGCTGCGGGCGCTGCCCTGGATGCTGGCGATCATCTGGCCCTGCTCGCGCTGGTCGCGCAGGCTTTCATCCAGGCGCATGCCGATCTGATGGAGGTCTTCATGCAAGGTGGTGCGCAGCTGGTCGCTGTTTTCACGCAAGGCGTTGCGGCACAGCTCGCTCTGCTGCACGGTGATGCTGGAGAGCTCGGAGAGCTTGCGCGAGACATCCTGCTGCTGTTCGGTCTGCGCGCCGCTGGCCTTGGCCAATTCGCCCAGGTGGGTTTCCATGTTGCTCACGGCGCCCATCAGGCCCTGGTGCGCTTGCCGGGTTTCTTCGAACTTGTTCACCAGGCTGCCCAGGCGCTGTTCCATGGCGGCGGCGATCTGTTCCAGTTGCGGTCGATCCTGGGCCTGGGCGCTCAACTGCTTCTGCAGGGTTTCCAGTCCCTTGGCCAGGGGTTCGCTGGCCTGGCGCATGCGTGAGGTCGCCAGCAGGATGGCGTCGGTCTGACGACACATCTCACCACGGATGGTGCGGATCTCCTGCAACTGGCTTTCGGCCAGGGCTGTATCGCTCTTGGCGGCGCGGATCACGTCTTCGCTGTTGGTGCAGATGAACTCGGCGGCGTGCATGTAGAAGCCTTCGGCGCGAGCGCTGACCAGGCGTTGCAGCTTCTTGCAGGCCAGCAGCTGGACGTTGTTGACGATGGAGCCGCCCAGGCCCAGCAGCGAGGCGACGAAGGCGTCGCCCATGCCGGCCAGCGGGCCGCTCATGCGTTCGAAGAACTTGCCCATCATGTCGCTGCCGCCTTCGGTGCCAATGGAGCTGAACATGCCGATGAGCAGCGCCACTTCCTTCAGGGTCACGATCAGGCCCAGGAAGGTACCGAACAGACCCAGGCCGATCAGGGTGTTGGCGATGTACTGGGGCAACAGGGTGCGGCGCTGCAGGTCGCCGGCGAAGCCGTCGAACTGGTGCTGCAGCTGGGTACGATCAAAGCGGATGGTCCGGCCATCGGCATTCTTGAGCTGGCGCAGCAGACGGTCGATGTCGAAATTGCGATCCTCCTTCACCAGCTCCTGCTCCAGTGCGGCGCCCTCGGTGCGACCGTCGCGGGCGAAGGTCTTGACGCGGCCACTGAGCAGATCGACCTGACGCCCTTCGGCCAGGATGCGTTTGGCTTGCCAGATGGTGAGCACCTGGCCCAGCACGGTAATGACCACCAGCACTATCACGAAGAAGGGGTTGGCGGCATGGGCGATCAACTCCATGACGCGTTGGTACAACCACAGATTGACCAGCACGTAGGCCGCAAACACGGCCAAGGTGCCAAGCCAGGGGGCGAGATAGACCGGGTCTCCAGCGGAGGGCTTGTTCATTGAGACGGACTTCATGAGAGGTTCCTTCTTGTTTGGTTTATAGGCTTATCGTTCGCCCATCGACTCCTGCAATGTCTTGGCGATGGGCTTGGTGAGGAAAGACAGCACGGTACGGGTATTGGCCTTGATCTCGACGGTGGCGGTCATGCCGGGCTTGACCTGGATGGCGTCGGCCTTGCGGCCCTTGAAGACGGCCTCTTCCAGGGCGATGTGGACCCGGTAGTACGGCATGGCGCCCTGACGCGTCTCGTCGAGCAGGGTATCGGGGGAAACGTAGACGACGTGGCCGTTGAGGGTGCCGTAGATGGAGTAGTCGTAGGCATCCAGCTTGACGTTGGCGGCCTGCCCGACCTTGACGTAGGCCGAGTCGGCCGTGGAGACCTTGGCCTCGACGATGAGGTTGTCCACCGGCAGGATTTCCATGACCACGTCGCCGGAGCGCACCACGCCACCGATGGTGGTGACCTTGATGTTTTTGACCACGCCGTCGGCCGGAGCCTTGAGCTCGGTGTGCTCCAGCACCTGGGTGCGGTCTTCCAGCTGTTCACGCTGGGTGTTGAGGTCTTCCTGGACCTTGGTCATGTCCACCAGGGCTTCCTGGAAATACTTGTTGCGCTTGTTGTTGATCTGCGCGCGGATATCGGCCACGTTGCGCTGTAGCCGCAACACATCGGCCCGCCCGACGTCGCCGGTGCGTTCCAGCGACTTGTTCATCTCCAGTTCCTGGTTGGCCAGGCCCAGCATGTCTTGCAAGGAGGCCAGGTCCTGGTCGATCAGGATCTTGCGCTTGACGTAGAGGTCCTTCTGATTGGCGATGTATTCCTTGTAGTCGAGCAGATCGGGCTCGAAGTTCAGGGGATGGCCATACACCTCGGCACGCAGGCGCGCCAGGCTGATGCGCAGTGCGGCCACCTTGGCGCGGCTGTCGTTGAGGGAGGTCTGGACGCGGTCCTGCTCCAGCACCATCAGCAGTTGCCCTTGCTTGACGGCCTCGCCCTCCTTGACCAGGATCTGCTTGACCGGACCACCATCGGGGGCCTGCACCGACTGCGTGCGGGAGACTGCGATGACCTGCCCTTGTGCTCGGGTGACCTGGTCGATCTGGCTCACCGCCGCCCACAGCAGCAGGACCAGCACGCTGGCCATGGACAGGCGCAGGACCCATTGCGCACTGATCAGCGGATTTTTTTCGTTGTTCATTTCCATATCTGACTCCTGTTCATCCACCTTGCTTAAGCTTCTGCCGAGACGGCGGGCAGCGGCGCCTGCTGGCCGCGCAGGCGGGCCAGGATCACGTCGCGGGGGCCGTCAAGGACGATGCGGTTGCCGACCACCACGATGACGCGGTCCACCATGGGCAGGAAGGCAGGCTTGTGGGTGACCACCACCAGGGTGCGGCCGCCGGAGATCTCTTGATTGAGCACATTCAGGCAATGCCGCTCCAGGTCTTCATCCATGGAGGCGGTGGGTTCGTCGAGCAGGAAGACATTGGGCTGGCACAGCAACAGCCGGGTGAAGGCCACCAGTTGCTTCTGGCCGCCGGAGAGTCCGCGCCCGCCTTCCTGGATCGGCAGGTCCAGCCCCTTGGGGTGGGACGAGACCAGGCGCAGCAGACCGGTGCGCTCCATCACCTGGCGCAGCACGTCATCGCCGGGGTCGGGCAGGCCGATCAGCAGGTTCTCGCGCAGGCTGCCGACGAACAGGCGGTGATCCTGCTGCAGATAGCCGATGTGCTGGTTCAGGGTGAGACGGTTGATGTTGGCCATGTCCAGGCCATCGAGCAGGATGCGTCCCTGCTGCGGGCGATACAGTCCCGACAGCAGGCGCAGGATGGTGGACTTGCCGGCGCCGATCGGCCCCAGCACGGCCACGCGCTCACCTGCGTTGATGGTCAGCTGGTCGATGGTCATGGCGTTGAGCATGCTGCCGGCGTAGGTGAACTTGGCCTCTTCGATGCGGAACTCACCGCGCAGGTTGTCAGGGGTGAGCTGGCGCTCGCTGCCCTGGTCGGTCTGCAAGGCGTAGATCTTTTCCAGCCCGGCCAGCGTGGCCTTGGTGTGGGCGCGTTGCACCATCAGGCCGGGAATCATCGCTACCGGCGCCAGGATGCGGCCGCCCAGGATGGAACAGGCGATGAGCGCGCCCATGGTGATCTGGCCATTGATGACCAGGAAGGCGCCGATGATGACGGTGGTGGAATAGCTCAGTTGCTGCAAGGTGGCGGCGATATAGCCGGCATGGTCGCCGATGGCGCGCATGGCCATGTCGCTGCGGATGGATTCGGCGCTGACGTCGATCCAGCGCGAGAGGAACTTCCAGCCGCCGGAACCGGACTTGATGGTCTCGACGCCTTCCACCGTCTCCACCAGCAGGCCGGTCTTGAGGTTGGAGGCAGCCGCACTCTTGTCGGCCAGCCTTGCTACCTTGCGGTTGGAGAGGTAGCCGATCAGGATGGCGACCACACCGAAGACGGTCGGCACCAGCGCCATCCAGGGGCTGGCGATGAGGGCGATCACCAGTACGAACAGCAAGCCCAGCGGCAGGTCGACCAGGGTGAACAGGGTCTGCGAGGTGTAGAAGGAGCGGATCTGTTCATAGCCGCGCAGCTGGCCGGCCAGGCTGCCCACGGAACCGGGCAGTTGATCGACCCGCACGGCCAGCAGGCGCTCATAGAGCGCCTGCGACAACTTGGCGTCGAGGCCGGAAACCACCTTGTCCATGATGTGGGAGCGGGCGAACTTCATGCCCAGCTCGAACAGGATGGCCAGGCCCACGCCGATGGCCAGCACGATCAGGGTGGCCACGCCGTGGGTGGGGATGACGCGGTCATAGACCTGCATGGAGAAGATCGACGCGCCCAGTGCGATGATGCTCATCACCACCGAGGCCACGACGATCTCGATGAGCACCGGGCGGAACTCGCCGATGGCGTCCAGGAAGACCCGCTCGAAACCCTGCTGCCCCTTCTTGCCGCCCTGCTCGGTGAAGTCCAGGCGGTAGCCGCCGCCGACGATCTCGGCATCGCCCACCACGCTTTGGCCGGTGTGGCAGAGGAAGTCCCAACGCCCGTCAGGGCGCTGGTCCACCAGCAGCCCCCAGCCTTGCTCCTTGACCTGGCACAGCAACGGCAGGCTGGGGCGGTCGGGCTTGGCCAGGTGACGTGGGCGCGACAGGTTCAGCGCCCGGCACAGCTTGGGGATGTCGGGCGAACCGCCCTTGCCGACTGCGGCGGCGATGGCCGTGCCCAGACGCTGCGTATCGATGACGACGCCCTGGCGGCGCGCCGCCATGGTCAGGGCCCAGGACAAGCTGGTGCTGATCTCGCTCATTGTCCCTCCCCCGGCGTCGGGGCAACGCCCGCGCGGCAAGTGAGGTGGACCTGGTGACGACCTGGTCCGTCGTGGAGGACGGACTGGGATGAGCACCGGCAAGCTGGAGTTTTATTTCTCATGGCGATTTATGGATATCGTGAATCAAATAGGCCGGACGATCTTCCTGTTGCGGAACCGCGCCCGACCTCGTAGCACCAGGACAGGCGTCTGATCGACACGGAAAGCGAAAAACCAGAGAAACAGAACCCCTGAACGATTCGCTGGCGCTTGTCGGCTTGCGAATTTCTTCATCCATTCCCGGTAGAGGATTGAAAATACTGAGAAGAAATCGAGAGACAAAATTCCGGGAAAAGTCGTCATCGCCAATCGTTGGTAGGGCTATGATCTTTTAAAATATTTTTTTATTTAATTGTCCTCTTGGGCATTACGACAAGGTCTTCATTTATTGGAAAAGTTACGTCAAAAAAATCCTATAAATTCCTTATTTAACTAAGCGACCAGCGCTATACAAATCACTTCTCAAAATTATTTTTCGTAATTATTTAAAACCGCCAAAAAATAATTTTTACGATAATTTTTTTCACATCCATATGACTTCCTCACTCCTACCCTAAGGACAAAAAAAGCCCCTCAATTTCTTTCGAAAGAGAGGGGCCAGGGGGAATTCGCCACCGGGTTGACAGACAGGGGAGTCGTCGTCGATGACAGCGTTCCTCGACAGCGAAATCGAGGACGCACAATCACTTTATCCGTGTTCCATATCGATTTGAATTGTTTCTTAGTGCAGACATTTTGTGATTCCTGGTTAATCGATTGATGCCCAAAATAGACATGCCAGCCCTAAAGCTGGCATGCGTAGACAAAGACGATTGAGGCAAGGCGATGAGGTGTCATCGCCGCCGGGAGAATGAACACAGCCAAGGCTGCGCCAAAGGACGCTGCGCTCCTAGCGCACCTCGTCGAGGCCGTAGGCCCACAGGCGCAGCTTGTGGCCGTTGGCGATGATCATGGCCGTGACATCGGCGCGCTGCAGGTCGGCCTGCACCACTTCGCGCACCGCGTTCATCACATCCAGCCAGGAACGCCTGCCCGAGAGGTATTGGCGGGTGTAGGAAGAGAGCACCTCGTCGGCGGACAGCGCAACCTCTTCCAGGTTGCGGGAGCGCGCCAGGGCTTGCTGGTACTCGGTATAGATGCTGCCGACCTGGGAGACCAGTTCCAGCCGCGCCGCGTCCACGGCCAGCAGGGCTGCCTCGTAGCGTCCGCGCGCAGCGGCCACTTCGGAGCCCAGCGAGAGCCCCGCACCCAGTTGCATCTGCATGCCGATGAAGGCGCGGTTGTTGCTGGGCTGGTTGGGCACGCTGTAGTTGCCGCGCTGGTGCTCCAGCCGGGCATAGACCTCGGGCCAGTAGGAAGCCTGGCGGATCTTGATAGCCGACTCCTGCACCTGGGCGTCGGCGCGCAGGCGCTTGATGAGCGGGCTGCTGCCGAGGGTGCTTTCGGTCAGGGTGGGCAGATCGTCGCTCACTTCCATCTTGGCGACATCGGCGCGAATTTCCTCATCGGTCAGCGGCATGCCCACCAGTTGCTCCAGCTGCAGCCGGGCCGAGGAACGGCCGGCCTTGGCGCCCAGCAGGTCAGTCAAGGCCTGGTCGCGACGCCCGCGCACCAGGGTCACGTCGACCCGGGCAGCGGCGCCCTCGCGCTCGCGGCGTACGCTTTGTTCGAGGAATTTCTCCAGCTCTTGCAGGTTCTTGTCGTTGGCGCTGGCCGCCAGGTCAGAGCGCACCCACATGCTGTATTGCGAGATCACCTGTTCGGCCAGACGCAGGCGCTGCTCGCGCAGGGCTTCCTCGGCCGAGGCCTGGTTGTGTTCGGCCTGTTCCAGCTGCGCGGTCAGGCGACCGCCCGCCCACAGGGTCTGTTGCAGGCGCAGCGTCACCACGCTGGAGTCGCCGCCATAGGAAACGTCACGGGAATTCCTGCTGCTGGCGCGCTCGACCGAGATCGAAGGATTGGGGAAGAACTGCCAGCGCGCCGACGATACGCTCTCGCCAGCCGATTCCACCGCGCGCTGCCGGGACAGCGCGGCGGGGTTGTTGAAGGCGGCCTGCTTGACCAGCTCACCCAGTGTGACCGCCGCGACGTCTTCACCGGTCAGCGCCAGCGTAAGACAAAGCGCCAGGGCAGACATGAGCTTGCGCGCCATACCACCTTTGCCGCAAGCGTGGTTGCGCTGTGTCGGCTCCTGCTGAACTGCGTTGGATTTCATTTTCGATCACTCCCTGTTGATCTTGTCCGCTTTTGCCGTGGCGCGGCGTGGCCGTCCTCCCTAAGGAGGCGACAACATGGCGACAATGGCCGGCAAGCGTGACCAGGGCGGTCACCGCGCGTGCCGGCTCAAGCGCACACAGCAAAAAAGAGGAAGGGGCGGTACAAGAATTTGTGGGCTTGATGATCGTTGAATCGGCAAGGTTGGCGAATTGTCTCTTGGTGCGGAAACCGTGCTGCACTGTCGAAGTATTTCGAGTTATGAATAAAAAAACGCGTGGCACAGCCAAGCTGTCCACGCGTCCTTCTTTTCGCCATACCCAGGTCAGCCGGGCGATGCGCCGTGCACCGCGAGTGCGGCGCGCAGAGTGAGGATCACATCGTCCCAGGCGCCAGGCTGCTGTTGGCGGAACAGGCGGGCTGTGGGATACCACGGTGAATCGGCCGCATTGAGGAGCCAGCGCCAGTCTGGCGCGTACGGCAGCGCGATCCACACCGGGCAAGCCATGGCGCCGGCCAGGTGCGCGGCGGCGGTATCGACGCTGATGACGAGGTCCATGCCTGCCAGCACGGCGGCGGTATCGGCAAAGTCATTGATGGCTGCCCCCACCCAGTGCCAGCCGGGTTGTTGCTCGCACCATTGTCGATCGGCCTGGCGCAGGTCGGGCTGGATGACGAAGAAGTCCAGCTGCGGGCGAGCCAGGGCCAGCGGCGCAAAGCGCGAGAGTTCGATGGAACGGCGAGCATCATTGACATTGCCGGCATTGCCGGAACAGACCAGGCCGATGCGCATCCGTGCGGGACTGCGCGGCGCCAGGGTAGCCAGGCGTTCCTCCCACAAGATGCGGCGGGCAGGATCAGCGCAGAGATAAGGCACGGCCGCGGGGATGTCGTCGGCGCGGGTATTGCAGACCAGCGGCAGGCTCATCAGCGGCAACTGGAAGTCCACTTCCGGCAAGGGCTCGCCCATGGCCACCAGCGTCAAGGGGGTTGGCACTGCGAGGCTATGCATCAGCGCCAGCAGGCTGGCCGGCACTTCCAGGACGACCTGCGCGCCAGCTTGCAGGATGAGGGCCACATAGCGGCTGAACTGGATGGTATCGCCCTGCCCCTGTTCGGCCCACAGCAGGATGCGTTTGCCCGCCAAGGAGCTGCCGCCATTCCAGGCCGGGATCGTGGCGTGCCGGTAGGGATCGGCGCTACGCCCTTCCCAGCGCCACTCATAGAGGGGCCAGGCCTGTTCCAGCCGACCCAGCACCAGCAGCGAGAGGGCCAGGTTGAGGTGGGCGTCGGCGTCCTTGTCGTCGATGCGCAGGGCGCGCCGATAGCTGTCGATGGCTTCTTCATGCTGGCGCAGGCGCGCCAGCGTGGTACCGCGACTGACGTGGGCGTCCACCAACTCGGGGGCGAGGATGAGGGCCTGGTCGTAATAACGCAGCGCCTCCTCGAACTGTCCTTGCGCATGTTCCACCAGCCCTGCGGCCAGCCAGTATTGCGCACGCTGGTCATCCAGGCGCAAGGCCTGGTGGATGCATTGGCGGGCCGCGTCCCATTGGCGCGCGCGTTCGTGCAGCGCGGCCTTGCGGTGCCAGGTGTCGGCCTGGCCAGGATCACGTTGCAGCGCTTCTTCCAGCAAGGCCAGCGCCTGCGGATCGTTCTTGCCCGAGGGCGACATGCCCTGCAAGGCCGCGGCGGCGGCCACGAACAGCTCGGGCAGCTGCCAGCCGGATTCGATGAGTTCGCGATAGAGCAGGAAGGCATCCTCGAAACGCCCTTCTTCGTAGAAGGCGCGTCCGAGGCGGTAGCGCAGCGCCAGCGCTTCCTCGCTGTCCGGCGGCAGCAGCCGCAGGGCCTGCTGCCAGGCCAGCGCGGCCTCGGCAAAACGGCCCTGGGCCGCTGCCACACTGCCCAGCAGGTGCAGGGCGTCCTTGTCGCGGGGATGGGCGTCGAGCAGGGCGAAGAGCAAGGCTTGGGCCTCGGCGTAGTCTTCCTGGTCGAAGTGGGACAGGGCCAGTTTGAGCGTATCGGTGGGATTCATGGGGCAGGCTTGGACACAGACGGGGCGTATTGTCTCATCCCTGCCCGCGCCTGTGCCGGGCGCCTGCGCCTAGCGCTTGAAGACCAGCACAGGATCAGCGCGGTAGAGCGCCGGATACATCTTTTGCAGGTTGCCGATCTTGGGCAGGTCGTTGTAGGCGATATAGGGCTGGTTGGGATGCAGGGTGGCGTAGTCCTGGTGGTAATCCTCGGCGGCATAGAAGCCCTGCAGCGCGGTGACCTGGGTGACGATGGGCGCGCCATAGACCTTGGCCGCATTGAGCTGCGCGATATAGGCCTGGGCCGCCTCCTTCTGCTGCTCATTGGCGGTGAAGATGGCCGAGCGGTACTGGGTGCCCTGGTCCGGTCCCTGGCGGTTGAGCTGGGTGGGGTCATGCGCCACCGAGAAATAGATCTGCAGGAGCTGGCCGAAGGAGATCTTGCGCGGATCATAGGTCACCTGCACCGCTTCGGCATGGCCGGTGCTGCCCGAGCTGACCATGGCGTAGGTGGCGGTATCTGCCTTGCCGCCGGCATAGCCGGAGACGGCCTTGAGCACGCCCTGGGTATGCTGGAACACGCCCTGCACACCCCAGAAGCAACCACCGGCCAGCACCAGCGTTTCCGTCGGCGCGCTGGCGGCCAGCAACGCCTTGCCTACCGGCGCAGGCACGGCCACGGCGCGTTCGGCGGCATGAGCAGCGGCAAGGGTGGACAGGGCCAGGCAAAGCGCCAGGACGGCAGGTTTGAAGCGGGACATGGAAGGCTCCGGAATGGTCAGGATGGAAGGATGGATCGAATCAGGACGGCCGCGCCGCCCTGCCCTTGCGCCACACCAGGCGCAATACCAGCATGAGGCCCACCAGCACGGCAAAAAGCAGTGGCTGGGCGATCAGGTTCTTGCCCGCCTTGTCCCACCAGTAGTGCAGCACGCCCAGCGGCACGATCAGGTAGACCAGGCGGTGCAGGGCTTGCCAGCGCTTGCCGCCGAGGCGACGCACCATGCCATTGGTGCTGGTGAGCGCCAACGGAATGGACAGCAACAAGGCGATCACGCCGACGGTGATGAAGGGGCGCTTGAGGATGTCCTTCCAGATTTCACCCAGGTCGAAGAAGTGGTCGAACCAGACAAAGGTGGTGAAGTGCAGGCACAGGTAGAAGAAGGCCATGAGGCCCAGCATGCGGCGCATGCGCACCAGCCAGTTCAGGCCCGTGAGCTTGCGCAGCGGCGTAACGGCCAGGGTGAGGCAGAACAGGTAGAGCGTCCAGTCGCCGGTGCTATGAGTGATGAATTCCAGCGGATTGGCGCCCAGCCCGCCGGTGAAGCCCAGTATCACCAACCGTAGCAAGGGCAGGCAGGCCAGCGCCAGGAACAGCCACCATAACCCGGTGACGGTGCGTGGCTTGAGGTTGTGAAGGGCGACGGGAGCGAGCTGCATGGACGGTCCCGGTCAGAAGAACTTGCGCAGGTCCATGCCGGTGTAGAGACCCGCGACCTCGTTGTAGCCATTGAACATCAGGGTCTTGCGCTTGGGCGCGAAGAAGCCGTCCTCGCCGATGCGGCGCTCGGTCGCCTGTGACCAGCGCGGATGATCGACGCCGGGATTGACGTTGGAATAGAAACCGTACTCCTGCGGCGCGTACAGATTCCAGGCAGTCTTGGGCTCGTCCTTGACGAAGCGGATCTTGACGATGGACTTGGCCGACTTGAAACCATACTTCCACGGCACGATGATGCGCACCGGCGCACCGTTCTGGTTGGGCAGCACTTCGCCGTACATGCCCAGGGTCAGCAAGGTCAGCGGATGATTGGCCTCGTCCAGGCGCAGGCCTTCGCGGTAGGGCCAGTTCAGGATCGGGTCGGACAGGCCCGGCATCTGCTTCTTGTCGGCCAGGGTGACGAATTCCACGTACTTGGCGTTGCCAGTGGGCTCGGCCTTCTTGATCAGGGCCGACAGCGAATAGCCGATCCAGGGAATCACCATCGACCAGCCTTCCACGCAGCGCAGTCGGTAGATGCGCTCTTCCAGCGGGGCCAGCTTGGTCAGGGCGTCGAGGTCCAGGGTGAAGGGTTTCTTGACTTCGCCTTCGATGTCGATGGTCCACGGGCTGGTCTTCAGGGTGCCGGCGTTCTTGGCAGGATCGGCCTTGTCGGTGCCGAATTCATAGAAGTTGTTGTAGCTGGTGGCGTCCTTGTAGGCGGTCTGCTTGTCCATGACCGCGTAGGCGTTATTGAGCTTGGCCGGCAGCTTGCGGCCCTGCTGCGCAAACGCCTGGGGCAGCGCGCCCATGCCGCCGGCCAGCGCCGCACCGGCCGCCACCCGCGCCATGAAGCTGCGGCGGGACAGGTAGACATCCTTGGGTGTGATCTCGGATGCGGTCGGAATCTCGATCTGGTCGGGACGAATCTTGATCAGCATGGTGCGCTCCGGAAAATGAAAGTGGGTGACCAAGGCAAGACCTTGGCGAGTGAACAGCATGGTAAAAGCCGGGCGGTGACGTCCGGGTGGCAATTTGATGACAATTTTGTCATGAAGAAAAGTCCTGCGATTGCTAGAATCAAGCGCATTTTCCTGCATCCGCGCCGCTTTTGCAGCGCGCCCTTTCCCGATACAGCATGGCCATCCTGGTAATCGAAGACGACCCCAAGACCGGTGACTACCTGCGCAAAGGCTTGCGCGAATCCGGCTATGCCGTGGACCTGGCCCGCAATGGCGCCGATGGCCTGCACATGGCGCTGGAACAGGACTACGACCTGGTGGTGCTGGACGTGATGCTGCCCGGGCTGGATGGCTGGCAGGTCGCGCTTGCTGCGCAGTGCGCTCATGACCTGCCGGTGCTGTTCTTGACCGCGCGGGACCATGTGGACGACCGCATCCGTGGGCTGCAGCTGGGTGCGGACGATTATCTGGTCAAGCCCTTTTCCTTCACCGAGCTGGTGCTGCGCATCCGCACCCTGCTGCGCCGGGGCGTCACGCGCGAGGCCGAGGTCTACGAGATCGCCGACCTGCAGCTGGACCATGTGCGCCACAAGGTCACCCGCCAGGGCGTCAACATCGCACTGACCAACAAGGAATTCATGCTGCTGCACCTGCTCATCAAGCGTCAGGGCGAAGCGCTTTCGCGCAGCGTGATCGCCTCGCAGATCTGGGACATGAACTTCGACAGCGACACCAACGTCGTCGATGTGGCCATCAAGCGCCTGCGCGCCAAGATCGATGCGCCGTTCGACAAGAAACTGATCCACACCGTGCGCAGCGTGGGCTACATGTTCTCGGAAGAACCATGAGCCCCCCTACCCCGGCCGTGGGCGGCTGGACCCTGACCACCCGCGTCACCGCCCTGTTCGCCCTCATGACCAGCCTGGTGGTGACCGGACTGGGATTCTATCTCGACCGCTCCGCCGGCCAGGCTCTGTCGCAGCGTGCCGACCAGGCGCTGATCGGGCGCGTGGAGCACTTCCGCAACCTGATGCACGACCTCTACAACGTCGAGCAGATGGAGCAGCGCCCGGCGCTATTCGAAAGCATGATGGGCAACGAGCAGGACGTGCGCATCTTCCGCCGCCAGGGCGAAGCCCCCTTCATCCAGAGCAACCCAGACCATCTGGTACCGCCGGCCATGACGCCGCTACCGGTAGGCAGTCCGGTCAGTTCAGCCAGCCTGCGGACCAGCCAGCGCGCCGATGGCGTGCGGGTGCGCTGGGTCTCGGCGCTGGCCGATGTCGGCAAGGGCGGCGACACGGTCGAGATCGTCGCCGCCTACGTCATGGTCCAGGAAGCCCGCATGATGCGCAGCTACCGCTGGCGCATCGCCGGGGCGGCGGCAGCGGCCGTGGTGCTGACGGCGCTGCTGGGATTCCTGCTGCTGCGACGCGGCCTGCAACCGCTGGAGGCAATGAGCCAGCGCGCCGCCCAGATCACCCCGGATCATCTGTCGGCGCGGCTGGACCAGGAGGGCATGCCGGCCGAACTGCGGCGCGTGGCGCTGTCCTTCAACGCCATGCTGGACCGGCTGGAGGCGGGCTATGCGCATCTGGCGCAGTTTTCCGGCGACCTCGCCCACGAGATCCGCACTCCCATCAATGTGTTGATGGGACAGAGCCAGGTCGCCCTGGGACAGCGGCGCAGCCCGGAAGAATATGAACAGGTGCTGGAATCGAATGTGGAAGAGCTGCAGCGGCTCTCGCGCATCGTGGAGAACATCCTCTTCCTGGCCCAGGCCGATCATGCCGCCCTGGCCGTGGAGCGCAACGCCCTGGACCTGGCCGAAGAACTGGGCCGCATCACCGACTATTTCGAAGGCATCGCCGACGAGCGCGGCATGCGTTTCGACGTGCAGGCTGCCGGCCAGTGCCAGGCCAACCTGATCATGTGGCGGCGGGTGGTCAGCAACCTGGTCATCAATGCGGTGCGCTATGGCCGGGCCGAGAGCACCATCCGCATCCTGGCGGAAAGCGATGGCGAGGGCAGCCGCATCATGGTCGAGAACCGCAGCGAGGATGTCACGGCCCAGGCCATGGCGCGCATGTTCGACCGCTTCTATCGCGGCGACCGCTCACGCAGCGCCTTCACGGAATCCAACGGGCTGGGCCTGGCCATCGTCAAGGCCATCATGGCCCTGCATGGCGGCACGGCGGCGGTGGAGTGTCCCGCCCCGGGCTGGATACGCTTTAGCTTGCGCTTCCCGTCGGCGGCGGCGGTTCCGTCCTGAGCGCTTCCTGCGCGGCCAGCTCGGCTTGGCGCGCCTCGCTGGCGCGGCGCGCCTTCTGGGCCGCCGAAGCGCGGGTGAAGATGATCTTCAAGGCCGCCATCACCGGCACCGACAGGAAGATGCCGGCCACTCCGCCCAGCTGATCACCGGCCAGCAGGCCCAGGATCACCATCAAGGGACTGACCTCGACGCCTTCGCTCATCAGGTAGGGATTGAGCACATAGTCCTGGAAGACGCGATAGGCCACGATGAAACCCACCAGCCACAGCAAGTGGTCATAAGCACTGAAACCGGCCACCACCAGCGCAGCAGCGCTGGCGGCCAGGGGTCCGGCGAAGGGGATGAATTCCAGCACCGCCGCCAGCCCGGCCAGCAGCATGGCATAGGGCACGCCCATGAGGGAAAAGGCAATGCTGTAGGCGACGAAGGTGGCCACGGAAAGGAACAGCAAGGCCCGGACATAGCGGGACAGCAACACGTCCAGGTCGGTGACGATGCCATCCCAGAGCTTGCGGTTGGCACGGCTCATCCAGGACAGCATTTCCTCGCGCATGGCCGGCGCTTCCTTGATGAGCAGGAAACTGATCACCGGCACCAGCACCAGATAGATGAGATTACTGGCCGCATGCATGACGCCCACACCGAACTGCTTGGCCAGCGGCATGGCCTGGTCGGTGCCGGCCGCGAGCTGGTCGCGCACGAAGCCGAGGATACGCGCCCGCAAAGGTTCGGCAAAGCCCGGCAAGGGCAGCCGGGAGACCGCATCATTGGAGCGCAGCAGCGCCGGCAATTGCTCGGACAGGCGCAAGGCCTCCTCCTGGATGCGCGCGCCAAAGATGGTGGCCACGGTCGCCACGATGGCGATAGCCAGCACGAATACCAGCGCAATGGACACGGTACGCGGCACCCGTGGCGGTCGTACGCGCTCGATCAGTTCCACCAGCGGGTAGACCAGATAGCTGAAGAAGACGGCGAACACCAGCACCAGCACGGTGGCCGAAATGGTGTAGGTGACGTAGAGCAGCAGCGCCACCAGGAAGACGGTCCAGACGATCCTGGCCACACGCAGATCGAAACCCAGCATAAAGAGATTTCCTTGCAGATTGAGAAGGCTGCTGGCCCTACCCTGTACTTGCGCCCCATGAGCGAGGGCCTGCCCGCATGATCGGAACCACAACGCGAAACCACAACGCGGAACCACAACGCCCGGCCACCGCCACACCGACGAAGCGGGCTACGGCTGAGCTGATAGTTGGACCTTAGTTGATCCGCATCATGTTTCGTATCAGCCAAGCTCTTCTGGATGTGTAGGAAAGAGTGAAAATGTCTTCATGCAGCGCAACACAGGGCTGCATCTTGTGGAACCGGGAAGTCCACCAGATGCAATGCTTGCGCGACATTTCGTCGCACCCTGCCAGTGCCCTGCAGAGGACCTCGCCCCGCGCATGCGCGCCGGGCCTGGGTCATTCTCATCAGTGATGACTGTTATCAGCAAAAACGCGGGTGCATGACATTGCGATGCGGCAAGCAACTGCTTTAAATTTCAGTAATTACTGAAATTTCAAAAGATTCAAACATGGAAAACCAGGCTCTCAGCCCCCTGATGCAGCGCTTCATCGGCCACTTCGGCGAGATGGGCAGCCGCTGGGGCATCAATCGCACGGTGGGGCAGATCTACGCCCTGCTCTATATCTGCGGGCGCGCGCTCAATGCCGACGAGATCGCCGACTACCTCAGCTTTTCGCGTTCCAACGTGAGCATGGGCTTGAAGGAGCTGCAGTCCTGGCGCCTGGTCAAGCTGCTGCACAAGCCCAACGACAGGCGCGAGTATTTCGAGCCGCCCGGCGACATCTGGGACATCTTCAAGGTGCTGCTGGAAGAGCGCCGTCGGCGCGAGATCGAACCGACCCTGTCCATGCTGCGCGACGCCCTGCTGGAGCCGGCCGGCAACAAGGATGACAAGCAGGTGCAGCAGCGCATGCGCGAGATGTATGAACTCATCGAGCTCTCCAGTTCCTGGTTCGACGAGGTGCAGCGCCTCTCCCCGGAAACCCTGGTGTCGCTGATGAAGATGGGCGCCAAGGTCAAGAAACTGCTGGATGTGCGCGAGAAATTCCGTCTCGGCAGCCATCCCGACAAGGAGTAGCCATGCGACTGCCCAGGAAACTGCCGCGCCTGACCCAGCTGCCGCTGGGGGTGGAGATCACCCTGCTGCTGGTGATCAAGATCGCCCTCATCACGGTGCTGGCCAAGACCTTCTTCGCTCATCCCGAAGCCAAGCACATGCAGATGCCGGTGCAAAGCGTAGAGCAACGCATGCTGTCCTTCGCCCCGCCGCCTGCGGCCACCCCACAACAGCGCTATCAACACCAAGACCTATCCGCCAAACAACAACCGGAGTAACACCACATGGTTCCCATCGATGAAGTCGTCTCGCTGTCACGGCTGCAGTTTGCCGTCACGGCGCTCTATCACTTCCTGTTCGTCCCACTCACCCTAGGCTTGTCCTGGATCCTGGTCATCATGGAATCGGTCTATGTCATGACCGGCAACCAGATCTACAAGGACATGACCCGCTTCTGGGGCAAGCTCTTCGGCATCAACTTCGCCATGGGCGTGGCCACCGGCATCACGCTCGAATTCCAGTTCGGCACCAACTGGTCCTACTACTCGCACTACGTCGGCGATATCTTTGGTACGCCGCTGGCCATTGAAGGGCTGATGGCCTTCTTCCTCGAATCCACCTTCGTCGGCCTGTTCTTCTTCGGCTGGGACAAGCTCTCCCGCAAGCAGCACCTGATCGTCACCGTGCTGGTGGCGCTGGGCTCGAACCTGTCGGCGCTGTGGATCCTGATCGCCAATGGCTGGATGAACAATCCCGTGGGCGCGGAATTCAACTTCGAGACCATGCGCATGGAACTGGTGAGCATGACCGACGTCATCTTCAACCCGGTGGCGCAGGTCAAGTTCGTCCACACCGTGGCGGCGGGCTACGTGACGGCGTCCATGTTCGTGCTGGGCGTCTCGGCCTGGTATCTGCTCAAGGCGCGCGATACCGCCTTCGCCCTACGCTCCTTTGCGGTCGCCGCCGGTTTCGGCCTGGCCGCCACGTTGTCGGTGATCGTGCTGGGTGATGAATCGGGCTATACCGCCGGTGAAGTCAACAAGGTCAAGTTGGCCGCCATCGAAGCCGAGTGGGACACCCACCCGGCCCCAGCCGGCCTGACCCTGTTCGGCCTGCCCAACGACAAGGAAGAGCGCACCGACTACGCCGTCAAGATTCCCTACGTGCTGGGCCTGATCGCCACCCGCTCCGCCGACACGCAAGTGCTGGGCATCAAGGACCTGAAGAAGGAGCATGAAGCCCGCATCCGCAACGGCATGCTGGCCTATGCGGCACTGACCAAGCTGAAGTCTGGCGACAAGTCGCCCGAAGCCCGCGCCGAGTTCGACAAGCTCAAGAAGGACCTGGGCTATGGCCTGCTGTTGAAGAAGTACACCAACAAGGTCGTCGATGCGACACCGGAGCAGATCAGCATGGCCGTCAACGACACCATCCCCAAGGTGGCGCCGCTGTTCTGGTCCTTCCGTGGCATGGTGGCGCTGGGCTTCCTGTTCCTGTTCATCTTCTCGGCGTCGTTCTGGTTCCTGGCCAAGAAGCAGCTGGCCCCGCAACGCTGGCTGCTGCGCCTGGCCGTGATCTCGATCCCGCTGCCCTGGATCGCCGCCGAGCTGGGCTGGATCGTGGCTGAATACGGCCGCCAGCCCTGGACCATCGCCGGCATCCTGCCGACCCACCTGTCGGCGTCCTCGCTGCAGCCGGGCAGCCTCTACTTCAGCCTGGCCGGTTTCATCCTCTTCTACACCTTCCTGCTGGTGGTGGAGATGATCCTGATGGTCAAGTACGCCCGCCTGGGACCCAGCAGCCTGCATACCGGCCAGTACTACTGGGAAAACAAGGGCAAGGAAAGCGGCCCTGGCGATGTCCTGCCGCCGCCCCTGAATCCGTCGGCCAATGCCGGCAACCATCCCTAAGCCACCAGAAGAAATGAGGAAAGCAGAATGATCTTCGATTACGAAACACTCAAGCTGATCTGGTGGGCCTTCGTGGGCGTGCTCATCATCGGCTTCGCACTCACCGATGGCTTCGACTTCGGCGTGGGCATGATGCTGCCCTTCGCCGGCAAGAACGATACCGAGCGGCGCATCCTGATCAATGCCATCGGCCCCACCTGGGAAGGCAACCAGACCTGGTTCATCACCGCCGGCGGCGCCACCTTCGCGGCCTGGCCGCTGGTGTATGCGACGGCGTTCTCGGGCTTCTACATCGCCCTGATGGTGTTGCTGTTCTCGCTGTTCTTCCGTCCGGTGGGCTTCGACTACCGCAGCAAGGTGGCTGATCCGCGCTGGCGCAATGCCTGGGACTGGGGCCTGTTCATCGGTGGCTTCGTGCCGCCCCTGATCTGCGGCGTAGCCTTCGGCAACCTGCTCCTGGGCGTGCCCTTCCACTATGACGACACCATGCGGGTGGAATACACGGGCAGCTTCTTCGCCCTGTTGAATCCCTTCGGTCTGCTGGCCGGCCTGCTGTCAGTGGCCATGCTGCTGATGCACGGCGCCGCCTTCGCCTTCGTCAAGACCGAGGCGGCCGTGGCCGAACGCTCGCGCAAGACCATCATCGGCGCAGCCCTGGTGACGGTGCTGCTGTTCATCGCGGGTGGCTTCTGGGTGGCGCAGATGCCGGGCTACCGCATCGTCTCCATGCCGGACGCCAACAGCGCCTTCACGCCCCTGGCCAAGACCGTGGAAGTGGTCGCCGGCGCCTGGTTCGACAACTACGCCAAGTGGCCCGTGACCAAGCTGTTCCCGGCGCTGGGCGTGGCCGGCGCGGTGCTGGCGGCGCTGCTGGCGCTGGTGCGCAGTGCGCGCCTGGCCTTCATCGCTAGCGCACTGTCGGTGACCGGCATCATCCTGACCGCCGGCATGTCGCTCTTCCCCTTCGTGATGCCGTCCTCGCTGGACGCCAAGAGCAGCCTGACCTTGTGGGATTCGGTGTCCAGTCACAAGACCCTGGGCCTGATGTTCTGGATGGTGCTGATCTTCTTGCCGCTGATCATCGTCTATACCGGCTGGGTCTACCGCGTGGTCAAGGGCAAGGTCACCGCCCGCGACATTCATGAGAACGAACATACCGCGTATTGATTACGCGCAAACGCAATCTGGAACAAGGAGAACATCATGTGGTATTTCGCCTGGATACTCGGCATCGGCTTGGCCTTGGCCTTTGGCATCATCAACGTCATGTGGCTGGAAGCCAACTACGCCTTCGGCCGGCGCAATGCTGAGCAAACCCATGAGCGCTTTGCCAGCGCGCGAGCGGCCGAGAAGGCGCGGCGCGGCGGCAAGTAAGGCTGCCCGCGAGCCGACGGCATGCCGCCGTCGGCTTTTTTTTCGCCCTTTCCGGAGTCCGAGCATGCACGCTTCACGCCCACCGCAAGCCGAAGAGACCACCCCCGCACCCCGCCACTGGGCCTTGTTGCCGGGCGCACGCTTTGCCGACAGTTTCCGCATCCCGCTCACGCCCGAGCTGGCGCCGCTGGACACCACCGAGATCGCGGCCCGGATGATGGCCGAGCAACCCGGCTGGATCAGCGCGCTGATGCGAGTGCGCGATCTCCTGGTGGCGCCGCTGGGCCTCAAGCGCGCTGGCGATCATGGCGCGCCGGCGGGCTTTCCCTTGCTGCTGGCCGAACCGGCGCGGGTGGTCATGGGCCTGGACGACAGCCATCTCGATTTCAGGCTCTGCGTGGAAAAGCTGGAGGCTGGCGGTCGCGAGGGCAGCGCCGGCCCCGGCTGGCTCACGGTCACCACGGTCGTGCGCACCAAGCGCTTGCTGGGCAGCGTCTACCTGGCCGCCATCATGCCCTTCCACCGCCGCATCGCGCGCACCTTGCTGCAAGGCGTGGCGCGCAGTCATCCGGATAAACCGGCCGCATCCATGCAGCAATGACAATCGCCGCTGGGACCGAAGTCGCAGCAGCGATTTCTTACGCCTTCCCACCCGCATCAGGTAGAAAGCCGCACCATGCATTACACCAGGTTCAGGGTAACGTTGATGTTGTCGCGGGTGGCGTTGGAGTAGGGGCAGACTTGGTGAGCCTTGTTCACCAGGTCTTGCGCCACGGCACGGTCCACGCCCGGCAGCGAGATGTTCAGCTCAGCTTCGATGCCGAAACCGCCCGGGATCTGGCCGATGCCGACCTTGCCGGTGATGCTGGCGTCTGCCGGCAGGGCCACCTTGGCCTGGCCGGCGACGAACTTCAGCGCGCCCAGGAAGCAAGCCGAGTAGCCGGCTGCGAACAGTTGTTCCGGGTTGGTGCCGTTGCCGCCTGCGCCGCCCAGTTCCTTGGGGGTGGACAGCTTGACGTCCAGGACGCCGTCGGAGGACTTGGCCGAACCTTCACGACCGCCGGTGGCGGTAGCGGTGGCGGTGTACAGGGCTTTTTCGATCTTGTTCGAGGGCATGGTATTTCCTTTCAAGGATTCAGGTTAAGGCCCCTACGGGCGCACGGGGGTTGACTTCAATGACTTCAATGACTTCGGTTCACTTCACTTGCCACTAGCGCTAACTATCCTGCTTGTTCATCGCCGCAACGGCTTGCGATGAACGATATAAATAATTAACTATATTATTGCGCACAATCTAAATATCAAATCAGCCTAACGCTTTGTTACTTGTCTTCGGCATCCTGAAGACCTTTTCGTACCTGCTTCAGTTCCACCACCAGATTCTTCACCTGGTCCAGCGACGGCAACATGCAGCTCATCTGCAGCGGCACCGTCTTGGCCTTCTCCCGCAAGGCGCGTCCGGCCGGCGTCAGGCTCACCAGGACGCGGCGCTCGTCTTCGGCGTCACGCGTGCGGTGCAGCAGGCCCATGGCTTCCATGCGCTTGAGCAGCGGCGTGAGCGTGCCGGAATCGAGGAACAACCTGCCGCCCAACTCAGAGACGGTGACCTGGTCCTTTTCCCACAACACCATCATCACCAGGTATTGCGGGTAGGTGATGTCCAGCGGCGCCAGCAACTTCTTGTAGGCCTTGGTCATGGCCAGCGAGGCCGAATACATCGCAAAACACAGCTGGTGATCGAGCAGCAAAGCCTGATCGATCAGTTCTTCCGTCAGCAGCGGTGGTTGCGTGTTGTCCATGGGCTGCATATTAAACCGCACAAAATTAAATTGCAAGCGATTTAATTTCAGAAAATTTGAAGTCCTCGTTCAAGATCGTCCATGCTTCAACAAATCGGTATCATCGCGCATTTCCTCTTTCCTTCTTTGCCCTGAACGTGCGCATGTCTTCACCCGCCTCCCCTTTCCGCTCACTGGACCTCTTCTGCAAGGTGGTCGACAACTACGGCGACATCGGCATCTGCTGGCGTCTGGCGCGCCAGCTGGCGCGCGAGCATGGGATCGCCGTACGCCTATGGGTGGATGACCTGGTCAGCTTCGCCCGCATCTGGCCCAGCGTCGACACCCAGGCCCTGACCCAGCAGCGCGAAGGCGTGACCGTGCAGCACTGGCGTGGGCAGGATGATCACTACGAGGCCAGCGACATCCCCGATGTGGTCATCGAGTTCTTCGGCTGCGAATTGCCGCCGGCCTACGTCGAGGCCATGGCGCAGCGTCCGCTCAAGCCGCTCTGGTTCAACCTGGAGGGCCTCTCGGCCGAGCCCTGGGTCGAGGGCTGCCATACCCTGCCCTCGCCGCACCGCTCGCTGAAGCTGACCAAGTATTTCTTCTTCCCCGGCTTCAACGAACGCACCGGCGGGTTGAGCTTCGAAGCCGACCTGGAAGCGCAGCGGCAAGCCTTCCTCGCCTCAGGCCAGGGCGCGGCCTTCCTGGCCGGGCTGGGGGTGACGGCGCAGGAGGCGCAAGGCTGCAAGGTCTCGCTGTTCTGCTACGACTACGCACCCATTGCTGAATTGTTTGCCAGTTGGCAGGCAGCCCCTGCGCCAGTGACCTGCCTGGTGCCAGAGGGCGTGGGCCGGGCCGCTGTCGAGGCTTTCCTGGGCGCGCCCATGATGGCCGGGACAGCCGCCACGCGTGGGCAATTGAGCGTGCGCGTGCTGCCCTTCGTGCCACAGACCGATTACGACCGCCTGCTGTGGAGCTGCGACCTGAACTTCGTGCGGGGGGAAGATTCCTTCGTGCGCGCCCAGTGGGCGGGCAAACCCTTCGTCTGGAATATCTACCACCAGGACAAGAACCTGCACCACACCAAGCTCAACGCTTTCCTGAAGATCTACGATCCGGCCAGCGCCGCAGTGGCCGACCTCAACCGTGCCTGGAACGGGGCCTATCCGGGCGAGCTCGACTGGCGCGCCAACTGGCAGGATCTGCAGGGCGAACTGCCGGCATTGACGCAGGCGGCAGACCGGTGGCTGCACAAGATGTTGGCAAATGGCGACTTCATGGATAATTTGCTCCGTTTCGCCGCCCGGCTGCTAGTGGAAGAGCGCTGAAAATGGGGTAAAATAGCGGGCTATCGTTTTAACGCAGTTTGGAATTCAATCGTACGTGGGCTTGCGGTGAAGTTTTAGAAGTTTTACCAGTGGGCTACTGACAGTTTGAAAAAACCTACTTTTCACGACACATCGCTATGAAATTTGCAAAAGAAATCCGCGTCGGCAACATCATTATGGTCGACAGCAAGCCCATGATCGTCCTGCGCTCGGACGTCAACGGTTCTTCCCGTACCGGTTTCACCTACAAGTGGAAGATGAAGAACCTGCTGACCAACAGCCCGCTGGAAAGCGTCTTCCGCGGCGACGACAAGTTCGACGTCGTGGTCCTGGACAAGAAGCCGGTGACCTACTCCTACTTCGCTGATCCGCTGTACGTCTTCATGGACGAAGAGTACAACCAGTACGAAATCGAAGGCGAGAACATGGGCGACGCCATCGGCTACCTGAAGGACGGCATGCAGTGCGAAGCCGTCTTCTACGAAGGCAAGGCTATCTCCGTCGAAATGCCGACCACCATCGTGCGCAAGGTTGCCTACTCGGAACCGGCCGTCAAGGGCAACACCTCGGGCAACGTCCTGAAGGAAGCCAAGATCGAAAACGCCATCGAAGCCAACCAGATCACCGTGATGGTGCCGCTGTTCGTGAGCCAGGATGACGACATCGAAATCGACACCCGCACCAACGAATACAAGAAGGTCGTGCGCGGCTGATTGTTTGCCGATGCCCGTAAAAAAACGCTGCCTGGTGCAGCGTTTTTTTATGCCTGTTGGATGAGCGTTTGATGGCTGTTTGATGGCAGTTTGCCGGGCGCGCCACTGCCGCTCGTCCTGAGTAGCGGCATCACCGCGTATCGAAGGCGCGCCGAAACCTGTCCTGAGCTCGCCGAAGAGGCGCAGCGCAGTTTCACGGCCAGTGAACCCTTCGATACGACGCTGCGCGTCTACTCAGGGCGAACGGGTAGCCAGTGCGCGTTCGTCGATCTTTCATTCGGCTTATCCGGCTTATCCGGCTTATCCGGCTTATCCGGCTTACCCAGCATCCCTCACCCGCGCCAGATCCCGCGCCGCCGCCTGCCCTTCCGCGCTGGCCCAGAAGGCGCGATCCGCCGCCTGCAGGCGCTGGGCCGAATTCTCCATATGGCGCAACGCAGCCGCCCGCGCCGCCTCGGCATCCCCGGCACTGATCGCCTCGGCCAGGGCAGCGTGTTCAGCGCGCACCTGCTGCACGAACTCATTGCTGCGCGCCTCATTCATCCGCGCTACGCGAATGGCCGCATGCAAGAACTGGCTCAGGAACTGCACCAGCGAGGTATAGAGCGGATTGTGGGAGGCATTGGAAATGGCGGCATGGAAGGCAAAGTCTTCCGGCACCCCATCGCGACCCGCTGCTGCAGCCTCATCAATGGCCTGCAAGGCTTGCTGGATCGCCAGGTTCTGCGCGCTCGTGCGCCGTTGCGCGGCCAGCGCCGCCATCTCGCCTTCCACCCCGCGCCGCAGTTCGATCACCCGCAACACCGCCTGGATGGAGTCACGTCCGTCATCCACATCCAGATCCAGCCGGAACGGGGTCGCCGGATTGGCCGGCAGCACCACCGTACCGCTCCCGCGCCGCGAACCCACCAGCCCTTCCGACTTGAGCCGGGAGATGGCTTCACGGATCACCGTACGGCTCACCGAAAAGCGCTCGGTCAGCTCCATCTCCGAGGGCAGGCGCGTCTCGGGAGCAAATTCGCCAGCACGGATCTGCCGCGCCAGCACGCTGGTGACATGATCGGCCAGCGTCACCTTGCCGCGGGCCGATCCCGGCGCCGGTGGCACTGCCTGCGCAGCAGCGCTGGAGGAGGGGGAAGTCTTCATGGCGCGCATGATACAGCGCCCCCTCCCACTTGAGTAAATCGTTTCAAACAGCAATAAAGTTGTATGACAACTTTCTGCTATAATCCCTCCCGCAAGCGCCGGATCGCCCTTCCCTGCTATCCGGACCACAGATCAAGAGGAGAACACATGCATATCGTCATCACCGGCGGCGCCGGTTTCCTGGGCAGCCGTCTGGCGCGCCAGCTGCTGCAGCGCGGCACCCTGACCGGCCGCGACGGCCAGCCGCAAGCGATCAAGCGCATCACCCTGCTGGACGTGGCGCCGGCGCAGGGCTTCGATGATCCGCGCATCGAGGCGGTCACTGGCGACATTGCGGACGCCGCCGTGATCGAGCGGGTCATCACGGCCGAGACGCAGTCCATCTTCCACCTGGCGGCCATCGTCAGCGGCCACGCCGAGGCCGATTTCGACCTGGGCATGAAGATCAACTTCGACGCCACCCGCGTGATCCTGGAACGCGCCCGCGCCCTGGGCAGCAAGCCGCGCGTGGTGTTCACCAGCTCGGTGGCGGTGTTCGGCGGCGAACTGCCGGCGGTGGTGCCGGACAATACCCTGCTGATGCCGCAAAGCTCCTACGGCGCGCAGAAGGTGATGGGCGAATTGCTGGTGCAGGATTATTCACGCAAGGGTTTCATCGATGGCCGTGCGCTGCGCATGCCGACCATCTCGGTGCGTCCGGGCGCGCCCAACAAGGCGGCCTCCAGCTTCGCCTCGGGCATCATCCGCGAACCGCTCAATGGCCAGCCCTCGGTCTGCCCGGTCACGCCGGACACCCGCATGTGGCTGATGTCGCCGCGCCAGGCCATCGCCAACCTGATCCACGGCCATGAAATCAATGGCGCGGATCTGGGCCTGGCGCGCTTCCTGTCCATCGACGGCCTGTGTGTGACCGTCAAGGAGATGGTGGAGGCACTGGAACAAGTCGCCGGCAAGGAAGTGGTCCAGCTGATCGAATGGAAGGAAGACGAAGCGATCAAGCGCATCGTCAATTCCTGGCCCGGCGCCTTCGAGGCCAAGCGCGCCAAGGCGCTGGGTTTCACGGCGGACGCCAACTTCGCCGACATCATCCGGGCGCATATCGAAGACGAAGTGAAGAAATAAGCTTCACATCGGCATGAAAAAAGAAAGGGACAGCCCCGCAAGAGGCTGTCCCTTTTTGCTGCACTTCCGGATCGCGATTACTGCGCCTTGCCCAGCATGTTGAAGATGCTGGAGAAGTCCAGCTTGCCGGCGCCGTTCATGCTGTGGATGTCGTAGAGGTTGCGCGCAGTGGCGCCCAAGGGAATGGCGCAGTTGGTCGCCAACGCATTCTCGACGGCCAGCCCCAGGTCCTTGAGCATCAGGTCCACGCCAAAGCCGCCGGCATAGCCCTTGGAAGCCGGTGCGGTTTCCATCACGCCAGGACAAGGGTTGTAGACCTCCAGCGTCCAGTTGCGGCCCGAACTCTTGGACATGATCTCCGACAGTACCTTGGGATCCATGCCATTGGCCATGCCCAGGCGGATGGCTTCGGAGGTGCCGATCATCAGGATGCCCAGCAGCATGTTGTTGCAGACCTTGACGGTCTGCCCGCTGCCGCTCTCGCCCGCGTGATAAATGGCCTTGCCCATCTTCTGCAGATACGGCTGGGCCGCCTCGAAGGCCTCCTTGCTGCCGCCCACCATGAAGGTCAGCGTGCCCGCAGTGGCGCCATTGGTGCCACCGGAGACCGGCGCATCGAGCATCTCGAAGCCGCGCGCCTTGGCCGCTGCAGCGACCTTGCGCGCCGCTTCCGGGGCGATGGTGGAGCAGTCGATCAAGAGCGTGCCCGGCTTGGCCGAGGCCAGCACCCCGGCCTCGCCCAGGTAGAGCGACTCCACGTGTCGGCTGGCTGGCAGCATGGTGATGACCACGTCGGCCTTGGCCACCGCTGCCATGGAATCGGCTTCGGTCTTGCCGCCGACCTCCACCAGCTTGTCCACGCTGGCCTTGACCAGGTCATGGCCGCTGACCGAAAAACCAGCCTTGACCAGGTTCTGCGCCATCGGCAAACCCATGTTGCCCAGGCCGATGAAGACGATGTTGGCGCTCATGCTGCTCTCCTTACTTCAGGGTGATGGTGGTGTTGACCTGGCCGGCTTCTTCATCGGGCGCATACCAGCGTGCGGTGACGGTCTTGGTCTGGGTCCAGAAGGTCACGGCCTGCTTGCCGTTGGGGCCGAGGTCGCCCAGCTTGGACGCACGCGAACCGGTGAAGCTGAAGTAAGCCACGGGGACCGGAATCGGCACGTTGATGCCGACCTGGCCGACATCGATCTCGTTCTGGAACTTGCGCGCCGCATAGCCCGAGCTGGTGAAGATGGACGTGCCATTGCCGTTGGGGTTGGCGTTGATGAAGGCAATGGCTTCATCCAGCGTGTCCAGTTCGACGATGCACATGGCCGGGCCGAAGATTTCCTGGGTGTAGATGTCCATCTCGGGCTTGACGCCCGTGAAGACGGTCGGCCCCACGAAGTTGCCGTTCTCGCTGCCGGCCACCTTGCAGTTGCGGCCATCCAGCAGCAGCTTGGCGCCCTGCTCCACGCCGCTGGCGATCAGGCGTTCCACACGTTCCTTGGCCGCCTTGGAGACCAGCGGACCGACATCGGCCTTGCGGTCCGTGCCGGGGCCGACCTTCATGGCCTTGGAGCGTTCGACGATCTCGGGAATCCATTCACGCGTCTGGCCCACCAGCACCACCACCGAATTGGCCATGCAGCGCTGTCCGGCCGCACCGAAGGCTGCGCCCAGCAGGTTGTTGATGGCCTGGTCCTTGGGTGCATCGGGCAGCACGATGCAGTGGTTCTTGGCGCCCATCATGCACTGGGCGCGCTTGCCGGCCTCGCTGGCGCGGCGGTAGATATGGGTGCCGACGTGGGTGGAACCGATGAAGGAGACCGCCTTGATATCGGGATGGTCGCAGATCATGTTGGCCACGTCCGGGCCGCCATGCACCACGTTCAGGACGCCCGGCGGCAGACCGGCCTGGTTGGCCAGTTCGACCAGGAACAGCGAGGAAGTCGGATCCTGCTCGGAGGGCTTCAACACGAAGGTATTGCCACAGGCCACCGCAATGGGGAACATGAAGCAAGGCAGCATCACGGGGAAGTTGAAGGCGGTGATGCCCGCCCCCACGCCCAGCGGCTGGTAGAGCGTATAGACGTCCACGCCGCCGGCCACGTTCTCGGCCAGCTCGCCCAGTTGCAGCGAGGTGATCGAGCAGGCGTGCTCCACCACTTCCAGGCCGCGCATGACTTCGCCTTCGGCATCCGGCAGCGTCTTGCCGTGCTCGCGGGTGATCAGTTCGGCCAGCGGGGCGATGTTCTCGCGCAGCAGTTGCTGGAACTTGAGCATGATGCGCATGCGCTGGGCCAACGAGGTATTGCGCCAGGTCTTGAAGGTCTCCTTGGCGTTGGCCACGGCCCGGTCGACTTCTTCCTTGGTCGCGAAGGGCACGCGCGCCACCACTTCCTGGGTGGCCGGGTTCAATACGTCGCGCCACTCCTTGGAAGTGGACTGTACCTTTTCACCGTTGAGGTACAGGGGAACGTTGGGGATGTTGGCTTGGCTCATTGCAATTTCCATAGTGAAGAGGTGGGGAGAGCAAGGCCGGCAGCATCGCTCCCGGCCACAGGCATTACAGGGGCATTACTGCTTGACCAGCGGACAGGCTGCGTCCATGGGACGGAAGGCTTGCTGGGCCGGGATCACCGAGAGCAGCTTCAGGTAATCCCAGGGCCCCTTGGATTCAGCCGGGGTCTTGACCTGGTACAGGTACATGTCGTGGATCACGCGGCCATCGGGACGAATGGAGGCGTTGCGCATGACGGCGTCGGCGATCGGGATCTCGCGCATCTTCTGTGCGACCACCTTCCAGTCCGAGGTCTTGGCCGCCGCACGGGCCTTCAGGAACTGGTAGACGCTGGAATAGACGCCCGCCTGCACCATGGTCGGCTTGATGTTCTTGAACTGCGACTCGAAGCGCTTGGAGAAGGCGCGGGTCTGCTCGTCATAATCCCAGTAGAAGCCATCGGTGTAGACCAGGCCCTGCGCCGCCTCCAACCCCAATGCGTGCACATCCGAGAGGAACACCAGCAGCGCCACCAGGCGCTGGTCCTTGCCACCGACGGCAAAGGAGCGCGCCTGCTTGATCGCATTGACCACATCGGTGCCGCCATCGGCCAGGCCGATCACCTGGGCCTTGGAGGCCTGCGCCTGCAGCAGGAAGGAAGAGAAGTCCGACGCGTTCAGCGGATGGCGCACCGACCCCACCACGGTGCCGCCATTGGCCTTGACCACATCGGAGGCATCCTTCTCCAGCGAATGGCCGAAGGCATAGTCCACCGTCACGAAGTACCAGGACTTGTTGCCCAGCTTGGTCAGCGCCGCAGCCGCGCCGGCGGCCTGCGAGTAGGTGTCGAACATCCAGTGGAAGCCATTAGGCGCGCACTCGGCGGTGGTCAGCGCACCGGTGGCCGGGCCGCTGTACATGGCGATGCCGCCCTTGTCCTTGATGAGCTTCTGCACCGCCAGCGCCACCGAGGAATTGGTGAGGTCGGCAATGGCTTCGACCTTGTCGCGGTCCAGCCATTCGCGGGCGCGGGTAACGCCCACGTCCGGCTTGTTCTGGTTGTCTGCCGAGAGGATCTCGATCTTCATCCCCTTGCATTCATTCTTGAGGCAGTCTTCCACCGCCATCTTGGCGGCGACCACCGAACCCTGCCCGCCCATGGCCGAATACGGGCCGGACATGTCGGTGAGCACGCCGATCTTGACCGTATTGGCGTCCTGCGCCCATGCCGGGATGGCCGTAGCGGCCAGTGACACGGTACAGGCCACGGCGGCAGCCGTGAGCGAACGGCCCAAAGCGTTCTTGCGCATCTTGTCTCCTTGATCTTGTGATTGTTGTCGGACCTGCCCGCGTTACGTTGACGCTGGGTCTCGCCCTTGTTCCTGCCGGCCGCCTCTCTGCACCACAGCGGTGCCACGTCGGCCCCGCTATTCTGCATGTGCGTATTTATCGATACAATAACCACAAAGACAAAACGCTTTTGCATGAATGCAAAAGACAGCTAGGGAGACCACATGCTGGACTGGGACAACCTGAGGATCTTCCTCGAACTCACGCGCAGCCAAGGCCTGGTGGATGCGGCCAAGAAACTGGGCATCGACCATTCGACCGTCTCGCGCCGCATGAAGCGCTTCGAGGAACAGGTCGGCAGCCAGCTGTTCGACCGCAACAACCACGGCTACAAGCTCACCGCCGACGGCTACCGGCTGGTGGAATATGCTGAGCAGGTCGAAAGCACCCTCTACGCCGCCACCGAAGAGCTGGGCGGACATAACAGCAAGCTCTCCGGCCAGGTGCGACTGGGCGCCACCGAAGGCTTCGGCACCTTCGTACTGGCGCCGCACATTGCCCATTTCTGCGCCCGCAATCCGCATATCACAGTGGACATGCTGCCCATGCCGCGCTTCGTGAACCTGTCCAAGCATGAGGCCGACATCAGCGTCTCCATCGAGCGGCCCCTGTCGGGTAATTACGTGGTCACAAAACTGTCCGACTATGTCCTGAAGCTTTATGCTTCACGCGACTACCTGGCCCAGCATCCGCCCATTCACACCATGGATGACCTGGCGCAACATCACTTCATCGGCTATATCGATGACCTGGTCTTCAGTGAAGAATTGCGCTACAAGGATACGGTAGCGCCCGACGCCTTCCGGGCCTTTCGCAGCACCAGCGTGGTGGCGCAATATACGGCGGCCTGCGCTGGTCGCGCGCTGGCCATCCTGCCTTGCTTCCTGGCGCAGCAATCCGAGGAACTGGCGCCGGTGCTGCCGCAGCAGATCGCCATTACGCGCAGCTTCTGGCTGGTGGCCTCCAGCGAGCAGCGCCATGTGGCGCGGGTGTCGGCGCTGTGGAGTTACCTGCGCGAGTGCGTGGAGCTCAACCGCGATTTCCTGATGGGCCAGTCGCGCCGGATGCGCTGGCTGGAATGATGCGCCGGCCCGCGCCTGCACAACGAGACGTGTTTCAACCCGGCCGCCCGGCCCCTCCCCGCGCCGGCGGCCTTACCCCAAGGAGATGACGATGGCTGCAAAGAAGATCCTGCTGTTGACCGGTGATTTTGCCGAGGATTATGAAACCATGGTGCCCTTCCAGGCCCTGCAGATGGTCGGCCACACCGTCCACGCGGTCTGCCCCGGCAAGAAAGCCGGCGACAAGGTCAAGACCGCCATCCACGACTTCGAAGGCGACCAGACCTATACCGAAAAGCCGGGCCACCAGTTCGCGCTCAACGCCAGCTTCGACGACGTCAGCGCCGCCGGCTATGACGCCCTGGTGGTGGCCGGCGGCCGCGCGCCCGAATACCTGCGCCTGAACCCCAAGGTGATCGAGCTGGTGCAAGCCTTCGCCAAGGCCGACAAGCCCATCGCCGCGGTCTGTCACGGTCCGCAGGTGCTGGCGGCGGCCGGCGTGCTGGAAGGCAAGAAGGTGTCGGCCTATCCGGCCTGCGCGCCGGAAGTCAAGCTGGCCGGCGGCCAGTTCGCCGACATCGCAGTGGATGCCGCCATCACCGACGGCAAGCTGGTCACCGCCCCGGCATGGCCAGCGCATCCGGCCTGGCTGGCGCAGTTCCTGCAGGTGCTGGGGACTCGCATCGAGCTATAAGCCCCACGCGCGCTCACACCTATCTGCCCAGTGAGGCAGCATGCCGTCCGGTTACATCCCGGGCGGCATTTTTTTGGCCGCTCAGCATGATGAGCAGTCAGCGCAGCGCCGCCACCCCTCCCACCTTCATTCGCATATTCCCGTGATGAAGCAAGAGGAAGCGAACTCCCGTACTACCTCACTACATTCCCCCATGGCAAGATTGCCGAAATGAATTTTGCTCACGTATTGACATATCGCAAGCATCGCCGGCTGGCCTTCCCTGCATTCGCGTTATAAAGCTAGCAATTCTCGTTGCACAACGATTGCAGCGAGAAAATCCTCGTCCGAAAAGAGACGGCACACCAGTAGCTGGAGGAATGAATGATCGTAGTACACATCCTGGACGGCTGATCCAGCCAGGCCAGCCAGGCTAGTTCTTGCCGGTCCGCAGCAGCGGACAGCCAATTCCATTGACACCCCATGCCGTCCGCTTGCCCACCCGGCAAGCGGACAGGGCATCGCTTTGCCATCGCCTTGAACCCATGAAGATCAACGATTTGCCCCAGGACCTGCTAGCGCCCACCGACGCTGCCGTCCTGCCCGCCACCGTCCAGCAGCCCACCCCGGCGCAGCCACAGCCGCAACCCCTGCTTGCGAGCAGCGAGGACGAAGGCGGCTACCCCTACCCGGCGCAGGCCACCCTCATGTCCAGCACCGACACCAGCAGCGTGCTCACCTACGCCAACTCCAGTTTCGTCGAGGTCAGCGGTTTCCACCGGGAGCAACTGATCGGCCAACCCCACAACATCGTGCGCCATCCTGATATGCCGCGCGAGGCTTTTGCCGACATGTGGGCCACGCTGCGGCGCGGCGACGCCTGGACTGCCGTGGTCAAGAACCGCCGCGCCGATGGCCGCCACTACTGGGTGCGCGCCAACGTCACCCCGATCCGGCGCGGCGGCGGCATCACCGGCTTCCTGTCGGTGCGCACCCAGCCTGCCCCGCATGAAATCCGTGCTGCTGCAGCGCTGTACCGGCGCTTTCGCGAAGGCCGGGCGCGTGGATTGCGCTTCTGCCACGGGCTGGTGGTGCGTAGCGGCCTGCTCGGCTGGACGCGCCTGGAACAGGTGCTGCCGGTGCGCTGGCGGCTACGGCTGGCGCTGGCCGCGGGCGGCCTCACCGCGCTGGCCGGCGGCATCCTGGCCGGTGCGCCGTTAGCGCCGATGGCCGCCAGTGTGCTGCCGCCGCTGGCGCTGGCCTGCCTCTGGCTGGAACGCCGCCTGGCTGCACCGCTGGAATTGGTCCTGCAACAGGCCAAGGCCGTCGCCTGCGGCCAGCCGGCCCAGACCCAGGGCCTGGACCGCATCGATGAAATCGGCCTGCTGCTGCGTGCAGTCAATCAATCCGGCCTCAACCTGCGTGCACTCATTGACGACGTCGCCGCGCAAGTCCAGGGACTGGAACAGGCCAGCCGCCAGATCGCCAGCGACAATGCCGACCTGCGCCAACGCACCGCCGACACCCACGCCCAATTGCAGCAGACCGCCAGCGCCGCCGAACAGATGGCCACCGCCGTGCGCCACAGCGCCGACAGCGCCCAGGCCGCCCATGCCCAGGCGCGCCAGACCAGCCAAGCCGCCGCACAAGGGCGCGACATCGTCACCCAGGTCGTGCAGACCATGCACCAGATCGCCGACGCCTCCGGCCGCATTGGCGAAATCAACGGCCTCATCGACAGCATTGCCTTCCAGACCAACATCCTGGCCCTGAACGCCGCCGTGGAAGCGGCCCGGGCGGGTGAAGCCGGTCGCGGCTTCGCCGTGGTGGCGGCGGAAGTGCGCACCCTGGCCCAGCGCAGCGCCAGCGCGGCCCGTGAGATCAAGGCCCTGATCGCCCACAGCGTGGGCCAGAGCCAGGCCGGAGCGCAACGCGCCGAGCAGGCAGCAGCGGCCATCGAGAGCATCGTTGCACAAGCCCAGGACATGAGTACGCTCATCGGCGCCATCTCCACCAGCGCGGTCGAGCAGAGCCAGGGGGTGAGCCAGGTCAGCCAGTCGGCGCTGATGCTCGATGGCATGACCCAGCAGAACGCCGCGATGGTCGAGCATTCGGCCGCCGCCGTGGCAGCCATGCAGCAGCGCATGCAGACCCTGCAACAGGCCGTGGCCGTCTTCGAGCACGACTGATTCCTGATCCGCGCCGCCCGTGCTTGCCAGCCGCGGCCGAACCGCTAGAATTGCGGTCTGGCCGCGTTTTTTTCGCCGCTGGCACAATATTGGCGACGCTGCCCCGTCTTCAGGGCATGCAGCCCATTTCCCTTTCCTCCCCGATGAGCGACCAGGACCGCGAGATCACCGCTACCGTCATGCGCGAGCGCAGCCGGCTGGGCGGCTTCATCCGGCGCCGGGTGGCCGACGCCGGCGAGGCCGAAGACATCCTGCAGGAAGTGTTCTACGAGTTCGTCCAGGCCTATCGCCTGCCCGAGCCGATCGAACAGGTCAGCGCCTGGCTGTTCCGGGTGGCGCGCAACCGCATCATCGACCGCTTCCGCAAGAAGAAGGAAGAGCCCTTGCCCGAAGCCCACGACATTGAACAGGTCGATGGCGCAGACGACGCCTGGCGGCTCGACCTGGCGCTGCCCGCCAGCGCTGACGGCCCCGAAGCGGCCTATGCCCGCGCCGCCCTGATCGACGCCTTGCAAGAGGCGCTGGGCGAATTGCCCGAGGCGCAACGCGAGGTCTTCATCGCGCATGAACTCGACGGGCTCAGTTTCAAGGAAATGGCGGCTGCCAGCGGCACCAGCTTGAATACCCTGCTGGCGCGCAAGCGCTATGCAGTGCTGCACCTGCGCGAGCGGCTGCAGGCGGTTTATGACGAATTGGAGATGTAATGGATCAGAACGCAATCCCCCAGCCCGACCCTCAACCCGGCTCCCCACCCGGCCCTGAGCGCAACCCCGGACGCCGCCACGGCCACCGTGGTCACCGTGGCCGCTGGGGGTTCAAGCTGGCCCTGTGCCTGTTGTGCGTACCGCTGCTGGGCGTGGTGGTGATGCTGCTGTGGAACTGGGTGATGCCGCCGATCTTCCCTGGCGTGGCCGAGATCGGCTTCTGGCGCGCCCTGGGCTTGCTGGTGCTATGCCGGATCCTGTTCGGCGGCTTTCGCGGGCGTCATGGCGGCTGGCGCGACAAGCGCCACTTCATGCGCGCCCGCTGGGAAGCCATGACACCCGAGGAACGCGAGCGCTGCCAACTGCGCAGCCGCATGTTCTGCCGCGACGAACGCAAATGAACAAGGCGGCCCGCTGCCCCTGAATGGCTCAGCCCAGGGCAGACGGCTGGGGCGCCGCATGCCAGTCATGCTCGCGCAGACCGATGGAGGTGAAGGGATCGACCAGGGTGCCCGCCACCATCCTGGCCAGCAGTTGCGGCGCCGGCGGCACCACTGACAAGCGCGCCGCCAACTGATCACGCACCCAGGGCAGCCAGACCGAATCGGATTGGTAGAACGGCGTGAACATGGCCGACATGGCCTGGAAGGTCCGCACATGGCGTCGCCGCGACGCGGCATAGCGCGGCAGGGCCTGCTCCAACGTCTCCGACTGCTGCAAGGCGTGGCTCAACGCCCGTGCATCGAGCAAGGCCATGTTGGCGCCCTGCCCCAGCTGCGGGCTGGTGGAATGGGCCGCATCGCCGATGATGGCCAGCCGCTCACCGTAAGGCAGCGGCAAGGTGTGATGGCCATACCGCGCCAGCGTCATCTGCTCGAAGCCATCGATCTGCGCCAGATAAGGCGCGCACTCCGGCCAGAGGGCATGCACCCCATCCTTCCAGGCTGACAGCCCCGCCTGCTTGAGCGACTCCACCCGATCCGGCCGCGTACTCCAGAAGAACGCCACCATGGGCTCATCCTGCGGCGTCGGGCGACCGATGGGCAGCACACCGATCATGGTGCTGGCGCGGCGATAGCGCTGCACCAGTGAATTGTGGCCGAAGGACAAGCCCGGCTGGGCCCGCAACGAGACCCAGAAAGCGCCATAGGGCAAGGGCCGCGGTTCGCAGCTGTGCAACGCATGGCGACGCAGCGGCGAGCGCGCACCACTGGCGTCGATGACCAAGTCGAAGCCGCCGATGCGGCGGCCATCGGCGGCCGTCAGGCAGGCCTGTGCGCCGGTGTGCTCCAGGTTGCCGATATCCTGCCCGGTCTCCACTTCGATACCCTCCTGCTGCGCCGCCTCCAGCAACACGCCGAACAAGGCGGCCCGATGCACGGCAATGCCGTAGCGGCCACCGGCAATGGCGTCGTAACGCACGTCCAGCACCGTCTTGCCCGAGAGCGCGTCAGCGCCGTAGAGGCGGTCGATGCGTTGGCCCAGCGCGGCGATGCGGGAGAACAATCCCAGGTCTTGCAGCACGGTCAGCCCGGTTGGCTGCAGGATCAGCCCGGAACCGACCGGTGCGGCCTGCAGGAAGCGCTCCAGCAAGCTGACCCGATGTCCGGCGCGCTTGAGATAGAGGGCCATGGCCAGCCCGGCTGGACCGGCGCCGGCAATGGCGACGTGCAAGGGTGTCATGCCGCCCCCGACGTCGGCTGCTGGCGCGTCCAGGCCGGCGCATCCTTGTCCAGGAAGGCGCGCAGGCCTTCACGTCCTTCGGCAGAGGCGCGCAGGTCGGCGATGACGCCGGCCGTGTATTCGGACAATTCAGGCGTGACCTGCAAGGGATTGGCCACCTGTACCAATTGCTTGGCCGCGCGCATGGCCTGCGGGCCATTGGCCAGCAAGGTATCGATCAGTTGCGCCGTCCTGGCATCGAGCTCATCGGGGGGCGCCACTTCATGCACCAGGCCCATGGCAGCCGCGCGCGCGGCCGGGAAGCGTTCTGCCGAGACGAAGTAGCGGCGCGCCTGCGACACACCCATCTTGGCGATCACATACGGGCTGATGGCTGCGGGCGCCAGGCCCAGCTTGACTTCGGAGAGCGCGAAGAAAGCCGCATCAGACGCCACCACGATATCGCAGCAGGACACCAGGCCCACGCCGCCGCCCATCACAGCGCCTTGCACCTTGGCCAAGGTGGGGGTCGGGAAGCTGTTGAGCGTTTCCATCAGCAGCGCCAGCTTGCGGGCGTCGCGCAGGTTGTCTTCACGCGAGGCATCGGCCATGCGGCGCATCCAGGCCAGGTCGGCGCCGGCGGAGAAGGATTTGCCGGTCGAGGCCAGCAGCAGGAGGCAAGTCCGGGTATCGTCGCGCGCCTGGGTGAGCAAGTCGATCAAGTGGGCGATCAGTTGGTCGTCGAAGGCGTTGTGGATCTCGGGGCGGTTCAGGGTGATCGTGGCCAGGCCACGGGGGGTGATGTCGAGGTGGGCTGCGCTGCTCATTTGTGCTCCTTGGTTGGCCTTGTTATGCCCTGATGGGGGCTGCGGCTGTGCAGGGAGGATAGCGTACTGGGGGAGATATAGAAAAGCCCGCTTGCGCGGGCTTCCGATCGGCTGGCTTGGCTTGGATTGCGTCATGCGCGCGCTCTACCGCCCTCTAACGCTCGCTGCGCAAGCGAGGGATTCGCCCACGTGCCGCAGGCCCGGTTTCGCTTGCAAGCGAAACCTTTCGAATCCCCCCGCGATGTGCTCAAGCACATCGCTAGGGGCCACCAAACAAAAAAGCCCGCTTGCGCGGGCTTCCGATCGGCTGGCTTGGCTTGGATTGCGTCATGCGCGCGCTCCACCACCCTCTAACGCTCGCTGCGCGAGCGAGGGATTCGCCCACGTGCCGCGGGCCCGGTTTCGCTTGCAAGCGAAACCTTTCGAATCCTCCCCGCGATGTGCTCAAGCACATCGCTAGGGGCCACCAAACAAAAAAGCCCGCTTGCGCGGGCTTTTTTATTTGGCGTCCCCTGGGGGATTCGAACCCCCGTACTCACCGTGAAAGGGTGATGTCCTAGGCCTCTAGACGAAGGGGACAAAACGGTCACAACTACAATATTCCTCGAATCAGCTCTTCCGCCAATTCACCCCCACATATCCATGCGGGTCGCTGGTGGAGGTAAGCGGGATCGAACCGCTGACCTCTTGCATGCCATGCAAGCGCTCTCCCAGCTGAGCTATACCCCCTGCGAAAGGAAAAGTCCCAAACTACGGACTATCCAACCTCAAGGTAGCCTGACCGGTCTGATCAGACTACTTACTACCTGGCGTCCCCTGGGGGATTCGAACCCCCGTACTCACCGTGAAAGGGTGATGTCCTAGGCCTCTAGACGAAGGGGACACTGTACCGCTACATACCTGCGCTGCCTGCTGGGTGACAGCGCAGATATCGAAATCTGGCGTCCCCTGGGGGATTCGAACCCCCGTACTCACCGTGAAAGGGTGATGTCCTAGGCCTCTAGACGAAGGGGACAAGCAGGTACTTCACATTACTTCTTGCTTCTACACTTCAAGCTTCGCCTGAAATATCACCGCCAAACATCTGCGGGTCGCTGGTGGAGGTAAGCGGGATCGAACCGCTGACCTCTTGCATGCCATGCAAGCGCTCTCCCAGCTGAGCTATACCCCCGTTGCGAAGAAGCGAGATTATGCAATACCTCTTTTCAAAAGACAACAGCTTTTTCAAAAATAATTTCTATTTTTTAAAGATAGCCAGACAAACGTGCCTGTACAGCCTCACGGCCGAACAATTGCAGCACGGCGTCAATCGCCGGGGTCTGTAATTGGCCCGCCACGATCAGGCGCAAGGGCATGGCCAGCTGCGGCATCTTGATGCCGTGCGCGGCCAGCACTTCCTTGATCATCGGGGCGATGGCTTCCTTGGTCCATTCCACGGTCGCCACGCGCTGGGCGAAGTCGGCCAGCGCCGGCTTGATGGCCTCAGTGATGTGCTGCGCCACCAGCGCTGCATCCGGGGCGGGCTGACGGTAGAACATCAGGGCCGCCGCGGCAATCTCGTTGACGGTGTTGGCGCGGTCCTTCAGCAGCGCAATCACGGCCGCCAGATCAGGCGCTCCTTCGAAAACCGCACCCTGCGCTTCCAGCAGGGGACGCACCAGGCCAGCCAGGCGGGCATTGTCGGCCAGCTTGATGTAGTGGTTGTTGAGCCAGTTCAGCTTTTCCGGGTTGAATTGCGCCGGGGCCTTGGTCAGGTGGTCCAGGTCGAACCATGCGCAGAACTGCTGCATCGAGAAGATCTCGTCGTCGCCATGGCTCCAGCCCAGGCGCGCCAGGTAGTTCAGCATGGCTTCGGGCAGGTAGCCCTGGGCCGGGTAATCCATCACGCTGACGGCGCCATGGCGCTTGGACAGCTTCTCGCCATCGGCGCCCAGGATCATCGGCACATGGCCATACTCGGGCAGCGTGCCACCCAGAGCCTTGAGGATGTTGATCTGGCGCGGCGTATTGTTCACATGGTCGTCGCCACGGATGACGTGGGTGATCTTCATGTCCCAGTCGTCCACCACCACGCAGAAGTTGTAGGTGGGGGTGCCGTCCGGACGGGCAATCACCAGGTCGTCCAGCTCGCGGTTGGAAATCGTGATGGGGCCCTTGACCACATCGTTCCAGCTCACCTCGCCATCCTGTGGATTCTTGAAACGCACCACCGGCTTGCGACCTTCCGGAATGGCCGGCAGGGTCTTGCCCGGTTCCGGACGCCAGGTGCCGTCGTAGCGCGGCTTCTCGCCGGCCGCACGCTGGCGCTCGCGCATGGCTTCCACTTCTTCCGGGGTGCAATAGCAGTAGTAGGCCGTGCCCTGCTCCAGCATCTGTGCGATCACCTCGCGATAGCGATCCATGCGCTTCATCTGGTAGAACGGACCTTCGTCATGCTCCAGCCCCAGCCACTGCATGCCCTCGATGATGGCCTGCACCGCTTCCGGGGTGGAACGCTCGACGTCGGTATCTTCGATGCGCAACACGAAGGTGCCGCCGAAGCGGCGGGCGTAGGCCCAGGAGAACAGCGCCGTGCGGGCGCCGCCCAGGTGCAGGTAGCCGGTGGGACTGGGAGCGAAACGGGTGCGAACTTGAGTGGCAGTCATGATAGCGAGTAAAAACCAGGCCGGCCCTGGGTTGCCAGGGCCGGCCATCGGTGAAGCGAAAGAATTCGGAAAGGCGTCATTTTAACGCCTTTGCAGGCCGGCACGCCATGCGGGCGTCCCGCCCCGGGGTGGCATCAGTCGTTCTGCACGACGATGCTGGGGAACTTGCTAGACATGTCACGCGCCTTCTCGGCCACCTTCACGGCGACCTTGCGGGCGATGGCCTTGTAGATCTCGGCCACCTTGCCCTCAGGATCGGCCACCACGGTGGGCTTGCCGGAATCGGTCTGTTGGCGGATTTCCATGGTCAGCGGCAAGGCGCCCAGGAAGTCCACGCCAAAGTCGGCGCACATCTTCTCGCCACCGCCCACGCCAAAGATGGGCTCGGCATGGCCGCAGTTGGAGCAGACGTGCATACTCATGTTTTCGACAATGCCCAGGATGGGAATGCCGACCTTCTCGAACATGCGCAAGCCCTTGCGCGCATCCAGCAGGGCAATATCCTGCGGGGTGGTCACGATGACCGCACCGGTCACCGGCACCTTCTGCGACAGGGTCAGCTGCACGTCGCCGGTGCCGGGCGGCATGTCGACGATCAGGTAATCCAGGTCGCGCCAGTTGGTCTGGTCCAGCAATTGCTGCAAGGCCTGGGTGACGATGGGGCCGCGCCAGACCATGGGTTCGTCGGGGTCGATCATGAAACCGATGGAGGACACCTGCAGGCCGTGATTCTCCAGCGGCTCCATGGTCTTGCCATCCTTGGTCTCGGGCTGGCCGGAGATGCCCATCATCATGGGCTGCGAGGGACCATAGATATCGGCATCCAGGATGCCTACCCGCGCCCCCTCGGCCGACAGCGCCAGCGCCAGGTTCACGGCGGTGGTGGACTTGCCCACACCGCCCTTGCCGGACGCCACGGCGATGATGTTCTTGACGTTGCTCTTGAGCTTGATGCCGCGCTGCACCGCATGCGCCACGATCTTGAAGTAGACGTTGGCTTCCACGGCAGTCACGCCCGGCAACTTGCCCAGCGCCTCTTCGACCAGTTGGCGGATCGGTGCGACCTGGCTGGCCGCCGGATAACCCAGCTCCACGTCCAGCAGCACGCGGGGGCCCTCGACGCGGATATTGCGGGCTTCCTTGCCACGGATCATGTCCTTGCCGGTATTGGGGTCGATCACCTGCAACAGGGCCGCCTTGATCTCTTCCACGGTAATGCTCATTGGTTCTCCTTGCTCAGAACCCGCAAGTCTAAACCAATCGCGCCCGGGCCGCCCTGTGCGCGGATCAAAGCCCCTCGCACCACCGGCCAGTTTCATTGCAATGGAGCAACTACTGCGCCCAAGGCCCGCTGGCTGATAGAATGCCCCTCTTTCATGGCAGTTTTCTTGCAGCTTTCTTGCTATTTCGGCGCGCACGCGCCTTAACCTACTTGCATCGTCCGTATCGCCAATGAGCACTTCCGCACCTCGCCAACTCTTCGTCACGACCGCACTCCCCTACGCCAACGGCGCTTTCCACATCGGCCACATCATGGAATACATCCAGGCCGATATCTGGGTCCGGTTCCAGCGAATGCAGGGCAATGAGGTGCATTTCGTGGGCGCAGACGATGCCCACGGCGCGCCCATCATGATCGCCGCCGAAAAGGCCGGCATCACGCCGCAGCAGTTCGTGGCCAACATCGCCGCGGGCCGCAAGCAATACCTGGACGGCTTCCATATCGCCTTCGACAACTGGAGCTCCACCGACAGCCCGGAGAACCACGAACTGTCGCAAGAGATCTACCGCGCCCTGCGCGATGAAGCCAAGCTGATCTCCACCAAGACCATCGACCAGTTCTATGATCCGGTGAAGAACATGTTCCTGCCGGACCGCTACATCAAGGGCGAATGCCCCAAGTGCGGCACCAAGGACCAATACGGCGACTCCTGCGAGAACTGCAGTGCGGTCTACTCGCCCACCGACCTGAAGAATCCGTACTCGACCCTGTCGGGCGCCACGCCCGTGATGAAGTCTTCCGAGCACTTCTTCTTCAAGCTGTCGGACCCGAAGTGCGTAGCCTTCCTGCGCGAATGGGCGCTGGACAGCAACCGCCTGCAACCGGAAGTGGCCAACAAGGCCAAGGAATGGCTGGATGGCGAAGGCGGCCTGGGCGACTGGGACATCAGCCGCGACGCCCCCTACTTCGGCATCGAGATCCCCGACGCACCGGGCAAGTACTTCTACGTCTGGCTGGACGCGCCCATCGGCTACCTGGCCTCGCTGAAGAACTACTTCGCCAAGACCGGGCGCGACTTCGACGCCTTCATGGCCGATGACAAGACCGAGCAGTACCACTTCATCGGCAAGGACATCACCTACTTCCACACCCTGTTCTGGCCCGCCATGCTCAAGTTCGCCGGTCGCAAGACGCCCAACAACGTCTTCGCCCACGGCTTCATCACGGTCAGCGGCGAGAAGATGTCCAAGTCGCGCGGCACCGGCATCTCGCCGCTGCGCTACCTGGACATCGGCATGAACCCGGAATGGCTGCGCTACTACATCGCCGCCAAGTTGAACGCCAAGGTCGAAGACGTGGACTTCAACCCGGACGACTTCGTCGCCCGCGTCAATGCCGACCTGATCGGCAAGTACGTCAACATCGCCAGCCGCGCCGCCGGCTTCATCGCCAAGCGCTTCGAAGGCCGCGTCTCCACCCAGTGGGCCACCGCTGACGACGCCTTCCTGGCCAAGCTGCGCGGCGTGGCCGACGAGATCCGCAGCCTCTACGAGCAGCGTGAGTATGGCAAGGCCTTGCGCCTGGTGATGGAACAGGCCGACGCCATCAACGCCTACGTGGACGCCAACAAGCCCTGGGAACTGGCCAAGGACAGCGCGCGCGATGCGCAACTGCACGAAGTCTGCAGCCGCCTCTTGGAAGCCTTCCGCATCCTGACCGTCTACCTCAAGCCGGTGCTGCCGCAACTGGCTGCCCAGGTGGAAGCCTTCCTCCAGGTCCAGCCCTTCCAGTGGGGCGATGTGGCCATGCCGCTGGCCGATGGCCACGTCATCCATGCCTATTCCCACCTGATGCAGCGCGTCGATCCGAAGATGCTCGATGCCCTGTTCGAAGCGCCGGAAGCGCCTGCCGCTGCGGCCTCCGAAGCAGCCGCCGCAGAAAGCGCCATCGAAGACCTGGCCCCGGAAATCACCATCGACGACTTCGCCAAGGTCGATCTGCGCATCGCCAAGATCGTCAACTGCGAGGCCGTGGAAGGCTCCACCAAGCTGCTGCGCCTGACCCTGGACGCGGGCGAAGGCCGTACCCGCAATGTCTTCTCCGGCATTGCCTCGGCCTACAAGCCGGAAGAGCTGGTGGGCAAGCTGACCCTGATGGTGGCCAACCTGGCGCCGCGCAAGATGAAGTTCGGCCTCTCCGAAGGCATGGTGCTGGCGGCTTCGGCCAAGGACGAGAAGTCCCATCCTGGCATCTACATCCTCAATCCGTGGCCGGGCGCCGAGCCGGGCATGCGCGTGCGCTAAAGCGCATTCGCCGCCCTTGGCCTGAGCAGCAGGAGAGATCGTCATGAACCTGGTGATACGTGAAGCCACCTCGGAAGATGCCAGCCTGATCGCCGAGCTGACCCGCCACAGCTGGGCCAACAAGGTCGCGCCCAGCTCCTCGGGCCACCGCGAGGCGCCTGACCATGTGCAGGAAGACCTGCAGCACGGCGGCGCCTTCATCCTGCTCAGTGGCGAGACCCCTGCCGGCTCGGTGCGCTGGCTGCCGCTGGACACCGAAAGCGACGTCTGGGAAATCCGCCGCATGGGCATCGCCCCGGCCTTCCGGGGCGAGCGCCTGTCCCAGCACCTGATGGAAGCCCTGATCCACCGCGCCCAGTCGGCCGATGTGCGCGAGCTGCGGCTGGCGGTGCGCACCGATCAGGCGCAACTGGTGGACCTGTATGCCGCCTTCGGCTTCGAGATCGCGCCGGAACTGGAATATACCCGCGCCAATCCGCAGGAAGCGCCGCCCATCGTGATGCGGCGGGTCATGCGGCACTAAGCCCCTTTTCGACTTTCCCCCTGCCCTCTGCCTGAAAAGCGACGCCTGGTGCGTCGCTTTTCTTTTGTCCCGCCGTCGCCTCGGCGGGTGGGAACGTTTGTTCATCAAGCGGTAACAATCGCTCGCTACCATCGTGAAAACGTTGTCAGGAGGCCTTGCCCGCCTGGCCTGCCGGGGGGCAGTCCAGTGGCATGCGCCGTTGATTCACATTCACAGGTAAGCACAAGAACAATGGCCCAAGGGGATAGACAGGAAACCGCCTACATGGCGGTGCGCGTGGCGCGGCTCTACTACTTCCAGAACATGACTACCGCCGCCATCGCCGATGAAATCGGCACCTCGCGCGCGACCGTCTCGCGCCTGCTGTCCTTTGCACTGGAGCGCGGGCTGGTGGAAATCCGGGTGCACGATCCACAGCAGGTCTCCGGCAGCCTGGAAGCCGCCATTGCCAACCACTATCGCCTGCATTCGATCCAGGTGGTCCCGGTGGCCGCCGCCGCCACCGACAAGGAAACCCTGCAGCGCGTCACCTGCCACGCCGCCGCCTACGTCAATTCGCTGGTCACGCCCGGCACCATCATCGGCCTGGCCTGGGGCACCACGGTGGCGCAGATCGCCGACCAGTTGCTGCCGCGTCATGTGCATGATGTGGATGTAGTAGCGCTCAATGGTTCCGGCAGCGGCGCCAGCTTCATCAACAGCTTCAGCGAATCCATCGTCTCGCGCTTTGCCCAGAACTATGGCGCGCGCGCCCATCATCTGCCGGTGCCGGCCTTCTTCGACTATCCCGAAACACGCACGGCGCTCTGGCGTGAAAAAAGCATCAAGGCCATCCGCGACCTGCAGGAGCGCGCCTCCATCCTGCTGTTTTCCATCGGCGCCGAGGCCACCGGCAGCTATATCCATACCGCTGGCTACCTGGGTGAAGAAGAACGCCAGATCCTGCGCGACGAGGGGCTGGTGGGCGACATCGCCACCGTCTTCTTCCGCGCCGATGGCAGTTGGCGCGATGTCGCCTTCAACGCCCGCAACAGCGGCCCCGACATGGACTGCTTTACCCGCGCCGCGCATGCGCTGTGCGTGGTCTCCGGCGCCGGCAAGCTGCCGGGCCTGAAAGCCGCACTGCGCGGCGGCTTCATCAACGAACTGATCATCGACGAACCGAGCGCGCGCCTGCTGGTGGAGCAGATCCGCAACGGCGCGGCGGCGTGATCGCTGATCTCATCACCACGAGGAAACCAGCATGGCAGCCATCTCCTTGCAGGGCGTCTGCAAGCACTGGGGTGAAGCCCAGGCCGTCAGGAACATCGATTTCGAGGTGAAGGCAGGGCAATTCACCGTCTTGCTGGGCCCTTCCGGCTGCGGCAAGTCGACCACCCTGCGCCTCATCGCCGGGCTGGACAAACCCAGTTCGGGCAGCATCCACATCGGTGGACGCGACGTGACGCAGCTGCCGCCGGCGCAGCGCAAGATTTCCATGGTGTTCCAGTCCTATGCGCTGTTCCCGCACTTAAGCGTGCGCGACAACATCCTCTTCGGCGTGCGCGTGCGCAAGGAACCGCGTGCGGGTTACGAAACCCGCCTGAAGCGCGTGGCCGACATCCTGGGTCTGGCGCATCTACTGGAGCGCCGCCCCGCGCAGCTTTCCGGCGGCCAGCAGCAGCGCGTGGCGCTGGGCCGCGCCATCATTGCCGATGCGCCGGTCTGCCTGATGGATGAACCTCTCTCCAACCTCGACGCCCAGTTGCGCCAGGAAATGCGCCGAGAGATCCGCGCCCTGCAGCAGCAATTGAACATGACCATGGTCTACGTCACCCACGACCAGACCGAGGCCATGAGCATGGCCGACCAGGTGATCCTGCTGCGCGAGGGCCGCATCGAACAGGATGCCGCCCCTGCCGACCTGTATGCCCAGCCAGCGACCGCCTTCGCCGCCCGCTTCATCGGCACGCCCCCGATGAACCTGCTGCCGCTGGAGCCCCACGCCGAAGGATTGGTCATCAGCGGCAGCGACGTGATCCTGCGTGACCTCGGCCAGACGCCATGGCAACTGGGCCTGCGTCCGGAACACATCCGGCTGGCAGACGCCAGCGATTCCTCGGTCCCCGCCGTGGTCGAGACGGTCGAGTACTTTGGCGCCGACACCATCATCGGCGCCCGTATCGGCGCAGCCTCGCTGCTGGTGCGCGCGCCCGGCCAGCACAGGCTGGGCGCCGGCGATCCGGTGCGCCTGGCCTGGGACGCCCGCGACCAGTACTTCTTCGATCCCGCCAGCGGCCTGCGCCGGCCCTGATCCACATCACCGCACCACGATTTCCGCAGCAAGCCACCCTTCCACCTCATGGAGATGCATCATGCGTAGAACCGTCCTCAAGTCCCTGGCAGCACTGGCCGTCAGCGCTGCCTTCTGTACGCCGGTACTGGCCGCCAATCCGGTCGAGATCAGCTTCTATTACCCGGTCGCCGTGGGCGGCGCGGTCACCAAGACCATCGACAGCATGGTGGCCGACTTCGAAAAGGCCCATCCCGACATCAAGGTCAAGGCCATCTATGCCGGCACCTACCAGGAAAGCATCGTCAAGGCGCTGACCGCCTTCAAGGGCGGCACCCCGCCGACGCTGGCCGTGCTGCTCTCGACCGACCTCTTCACCCTGATCGACGAGAACGCCATCCTGCCCATCGACAGCCTGGCCAGCAGCGCCGAAGACAAGAAGTGGATCGCCGGCTTCTACAAGGGCTTCATGGAAAACAGCCAGACCGAGGGCAAGACCTGGGGCATCCCCTTCCAGCGTTCGACCATCGTGATGTACTACAACAAGGCCCTGTTCAAGGAAGCCGGCCTGAACCCCGACAAGGCCCCCGCCAACTGGAACGAGATGGTGGAAGCCGCCAAGAAGCTGACCAAGCGCGACGCTGCCGGCAACGTCACGCAATGGGGTGTGAAGATTCCTTCCACCGGCTTCGGCTACTGGATGTTCCAGGCCATGACCGCCTCCAATGACACCCTCCTCATGAACAGCGCCGGCACCAAGACCTACTTCGACAAGCCGGGTGCGGTGCAGGCCCTGCAGCACTGGGTCGACCTGACGACCAAGGAGAAGGTCATGCCCGCCGGTTCCATCGAATGGGGCACCACCCCCAAGGACTTCCTGGAGCAGAAGGCCGCCATGGTCTGGACCACCACCGGCAACCTGACCAATATCCGCACCAACGCCAGCTTCCCCTTCGGCGTGGCAATGCTGCCGGGCATCAAGCATCCGGGCAGCCCGACCGGCGGCGGCAACTTCTACGTCTTCAACAAGACCTCGCCGGCCGAGCAGCAGGCTGCCATGAAGTTCATCCGCTTCGCCACCGAACCGGCGCGCGCGGCGCAGTGGTCGATTGCCACCGGCTACGTAGCACCACGCCAGGATGCCTGGGACACCCCGGAAATGAAGAAATACCTGCAGGATGTGCCGGCTGCCGATGTGGCGCGCGAGCAGATGAAGTATGGCGTGGCTGAACTCTCCACCCACGACAACCAGCGCGTGACCAAGGCCCTGAACGACAACCTGCAGGCCGCCCTGTCCGACACCAAGACACCGGAAGCCGCATTGAAGGACGCCCAGCGTGAAGCCGAGCGCATCCTGCGCAGCTACGGCCGTTGATGCGCTCCTTGCACAAGGCCTGCCGATGAAACGCCTGCCCTCCTCCGTGCTGCCCTGGCTGCTGCTGTCGCCGGCGATGGTGCTGCTGATCGCCTTCACGCACTACCCGGCGCTGGCGACGCTCTGGCACAGCTTCTTTTCCACGCCCAAGGGAGTCCGGCCATCGGTCTTCGTCGGCCTGGAAAACTATCGCCTCATGGCGGACGATCCGGTCTTCTGGCAGGCCCTCTGCAACAACCTCTGGTTTGCTCTCGGCACCATCCCGCTGGCCATCGCCCTGGCCATCCTGATGGCGCTGTGGGTCAACGAGAAACTGGCCGGGCGCGGCGTGCTGCGCCTGGCCTATTTCACCCCGACGGTGTTGCCGATGATCGCGGTGGCCAATATCTGGCTGTTCTTCTATACGCCGCAATATGGCCTGCTGGAACAGATCACCGGCGCGCTCGGCCTGCCCTCGCACAACTGGCTGGGCAATCCGCAGACCGTGCTGGGTGCGCTGATGGTAGTGGCGGTGTGGAAGGAGGCTGGCTTCTTCATGATCTTCTACCTGGCCGCGCTGCAGCAGATCTCGCCGGTGCTGGCCGAAGCCGCCGCACTGGAGGGTGCATCGCGCTGGCAATACTTCTGGCGCGTGCAGTTTCCGCTGTTGATGCCCACCACGCTCTTCGTGCTCATCAATGCGCTCATCAACGCCTTCCGCCTGGTCGATCACATCGTGGTGATGACCAAGGGCGGGCCCGACAATGCCAGCTCCCTGCTGCTTTATTACATCTATGAAGTTGGCTTCGCCTTCTGGGATTCTTCCTACGCTGCAGCCCTGACGGTAGTGCTGCTGGCCCTGCTGGGATTGATTGCGCTGGTGAAGTTTCGTGTACTTGATCGCCGGACCCACTACCAATGATCGCGCCCACCTCGCCTTTCGCCGACCGCCATCGCGCGCTGGAAACCGTCTCTGCCTGGGTGCTGGCGCTGCTGTGGCTGCTGCCGCTGCTATATGCGCTGTGGACCGCCTTCCATCCGGCTGCCTTCGCCACCCGCTTCACGCTGGACGCTCCGCTGACACTGCAGAACTTCGTCAACGCTTGGCAGGCCGCGCCTTTCCCGCGCTATTTCCTCAATACGTTTTTACTGGTGACGATGATCCTGGCCGCGCAACTGGTGCTGGCCACGCTGGCCGCCTATGCCTTTGCCCGCTTCACTTTCCGGGGCAGCAATGTGATGTTCATGCTGGTGCTGCTGCAATTGATGGTGATGCCCGACATCCTGATCGTAGAGAACTACCAGACCATGAACCTGCTGGGCCTGCGCGACACCATCCTGTCGATTGGCCTGCCCTACTTCGCCTCGGCCTTCGGTATCTTCCTGCTGCGCCAGACCTTCAAGACGGTGCCGCGCGAACTGGATGAAGCCGCGACCGTGGAGGGCGCCTCGGCCTGGCAGATTCTGATGCAGGTCTACGTACCGCTGGCCAGACCGATCTATATCGCCTTCGGGCTGGTCTCGGTGAGCACCCACTGGAACAACTTCCTGTGGCCGCTGATCGTGACCAATTCGGTGGAATCGCGTCCGCTGACGGTGGGGCTGCAGGTGTTTTCTTCCACCGATCAGGGGGTGGACTGGTCCATCATCACGGCGGCTACGCTGATGACTTCGGCGCCTTTGCTGCTGGCGTTCCTGCTGTTCCAGCGGCAGTTTGTGCAGTCGTTCATGCGGGCGGGGATACGCTGACGCTGGCCGGGACTCAGTGCCCCGAAATCTCCGAAATAGAAGTCCGCACCACCTGCTTGGTATTCATGTCGAAATGTACGTTGAAGAGCCGGTCCTCGTGCACGTAATGGTATTTCCAGTCCCACACTTCCTCGTTCTTGCGGCCAAACTGCACCACGCTGCGGGGACGGCCGAACTGGCGGCGGATCTGCTCGGCAGTCATGCCCGCTCGGATGGTGTCGAAATGTTCCTGGGTCAGCACCTGCTGGTAGTCGATCAGGGTGCCGGAAGCGCCGATGCTGAACATCCAGGTGCGGATGCCTTGCGGCCCCTTGGGGTATTCCAGCGTGCGCGCGCCCTGGCCGTCGTCCCAGACGGTGTCGGGCTGGCCCATCACATCACGGACGTCGGCTTCGCTGGAAATGCCTTTTTGCAACTTGTCCAAACCAAACTCCTCGATGGGCTTGCCATTGCGGTCGCAGCCCAACATTGCCAGGGCAACAAGAAAAGCGCCGAATTTGCCGGCGTGGCGACGCAGGCGGGTAAAGAAAGGATCAGTCATGGAGCCTGTAGGTAATTGATTATCCCTGATGAAGACAAGGTAAAATACGCCCTCTGTGTAACATTTTGGCCTGAAATTATCATGCTCTTCGGAAAAAAAACCACCTACGTATCTGAAATCACCCAGTTCATCGACGAACTGAAGACGAAGAACCCGAAGCTGGAAGAATCTCAGCGCGCCGGTCGCGCCCTGCTGTGGGACAAGGAACCCCTGGACCTGGACAAGACCGCCCGTGACAAGGCCTCGCGCGTGGCGCAACAGCCCTACGTCTACCAGAGCCACTAAGCGTTCCGCATGACGGCCCAAGCAGGTGGCGCCGATCTGGCCGGCCAGCCCGGCGCGGAACCCAGCGCCGACGCCATCGACATCACCCCCGCCGGACAACAGGACAGCACGCCCGACGTGATCGACGGCGTGGCATTGGCGCGCCTGTACGGCGAGCCGCTGTTCCAGCTGCCCAATGACCTCTACATCCCGCCGGATGCGCTGGAAGTCTTCCTGGAAGCCTTCCAGGGGCCGCTGGACCTGCTGCTGTACCTGATCCGCAAGCAGAACTTCAACATCCTCGACATCCCGCTGGCGCAGGTCACCGCCCAGTACCTGGAATACGTCGACCAGATCCGCAAGCAGAACCTGGAACTGGCCGCCGAATATCTGCTGATGGCGGCCATGCTCATCGAGATCAAGTCGCGCATGCTGCTGCCGGCCAAGAAGGCGGAAAGCGGCGAAGAACCCGAAGACCCGCGCGCCGAGCTGGTGCGCCGGCTGCTGGAATACGAACAGATCAAGCTGGCCGCCCAGGAACTGGACCAGTTGCCGCAGGTCGGGCGCGACTACGTGCGCACCCAGGTCCATATCGAGCAGACCGTGGTCACCCGCTGGCCCGAGGTCAACATGGATGACCTCAAGGCGGTCTGGGCCGACATCCTCCGGCGCGCCAAGCTGACCCAGCACCACCATATCAGCCGCGAAGAGCTCTCGGTGCGCGAGCACATGACGGGCATCCTGCGACGGCTGCAGTCGGCGCGTTTCGTGGAGTTCTCCGACCTCTTCGATCCCTCGCGCGGAGTGCCGGTGGTGGTGGTCAACTTCATCGCCCTGCTTGAACTGGCCAAGGAAACGCTCATCGAGATCACCCAGGCCGAAGCCTTCGCCCCCATCTATGTCAGACTGTCGTACTCGCCCAGCTGAACCGGCGCAGCCTAGCGACAACCGGGGCCGCGCCGCGCATGCATGAGAACAACGCCGGCCAGCCCGCAACCAGAGAATCCGCATGAAAATCATTTCCTCGATCGAAGAACTTCGCGACCATCTGCGCGGCCAGTTGCGCACCGCCTTCGTGGCGACCATGGGCAACCTGCACGAAGGCCATCTCTCGCTGATGCGCCTGGCGCGCACCCACGGCGATCCGGTGGTGGCGTCGATCTTCGTGAACCGCCTGCAATTCGGCCCCAACGAGGACTTCGACAAATATCCGCGCACCTTCCAGGCCGACGTCGAGAAGCTGGAGAAGGAAGGCGTGTACGTGCTCTTCGCCCCGACCGAAAAGGACATGTACCCGGAACCGCAGGAATACCGCGTGCAGCCGCCCAATGACCTGGGCAACATCCTCGAAGGTGAATTCCGCCCCGGTTTCTTCACCGGCGTCTCCACCGTGGTGATGAAGCTGTTCTCCTGCGTGCAACCGCGCGTGGCGGTGTTCGGCAAGAAGGATTACCAGCAGTTGATGATCGTGCGCAACATGGCGCGCCAGTTCGCCCTGCCGACCGAAATCGTCGGCGCCGAGACCTATCGTGCCGAAGACGGCCTGGCGCTGTCCTCGCGCAATGGCTACCTGTCAGTTGAAGAACGCGCCGAAGCGCCGTTGCTCTACCAGGTGCTCAACGATGTCGCCAACGAAGTGCGCGGCGGCCAGCACAAGGTCGCGCAGGTCGAGCAACTGGCCATGGAGCGTTTGGCTGGACGTGGCTGGAAGCCGGACTACGTGGCCGTGCGCAAGCGCATCGACCTGCAGCCGCCTTCGGCCGCCGACATGGAGCAAGGCGCGCCGCTGGTGGTGCTGTCGGCCGCCAAGCTGGGGGCGACGCGACTGATCGATAACCTCGAGATCTGATGCGTGCGGCGCTGCTGCGGATGCGCGAGTCATCCGCAGCCAGCTCGCCACAGGCCCGCGTTAGCAGCAGCTAGCAGCAGCTCGCGCACCTGCCTGGTGTGCGCGCCGGATCGCTCAGAAGCGGTATCGCAGGCCGGCGGAAAAGAGGTTGAGATTGATCCTGGATTCCCCGGCCAGTTGTTGCAGACGCGTATAGCCCGCGGTCAGGCTGAGTTCCCGGCTCAGGTCCAGTTCATAGCCCAGACCCATCAGATAGCCGGCGCCTGAGCGGGAGAACGTGTGAGATTCCCGCACGCGCTGATTTTGGACCTCATCCAGCCGGCCCGATACGGTCGAGTGGATCAAGCCGCCTTTCACATAAAGACCAGGCAGGAACTGTGTCATCCGGTAGATGAGCGCCAGGTCAAACCCCTTGGCCTTGGCGGAAAAGTGGTCGTATTGGCCGCGCCCCACCTGCTCCTTCAGTTCGTAGGCCCCAGTGTGGAAATATCCTGCCTCCACGGCGAAATTCCGGTCGAAGCGATACCCGATGGCGGCACGCGCCACGCCTACATTGCTGGTTTCGGAAAGCACGGCTGCGCCAGCATCCAGATCAACATCCATATTGCCCACCCCACCCTCGACGCCCAGGTAGACGCCATAGTCGGAGTTGGCAGACTGTGCGGACACCGCCGCCGAGACGACCAGCAGGATACTGGCCGCCAGCATGTGCATTTTCTTCATTTGTCTCTCAGGAAAAAGATAAAACCTTGATCAAGCCCCAGGGCGTGCGATACGCCCATGCGGAACCAGCTAACTCCGAGACCTGACGACCTCGGCAGGAAAGCCGGGGCGGATGATAGAAGGCACAAAGCGAAGAGAGATGCGCAGCACGAAAACAAGGACGAAGGATCGTCATTTTCTGAGACCCAAGCCGAAGAAATGCGAGATAGCGAAATGAATGGGTGAGGTCAGAAGGCCACCAGTCAATGGTCGACCACAAAGCGGCGAAACGCAACGTCTCGCAAATAAACACCGGAGCCTGTCGGCCACGGCCCACAAAGCCCATCCGCCGTGGCGGGCATTGCAGCATCGGCGCCACAAGCAAGGCCGCAATCGATGATGTAAATCAGCACAACCCAGGCATGTGTATTGCTTTAGAGAAAAAGAACGTTAGAATTCCGTGTTGCATATAGATAGACGAAATATAGAAATATTTCGAAGAATGCTTCGCATCGCAGCCGGTCCGTTTTTGGCAATGTGAAGAAAAAATGGAACAAATGGGGGATTTCACTCGCTGTTTAGCCGATGAGATGGGAAGGGGAAGTCCTATACTCGGCGCCATGGCATCGTCGACCCGTGGACTGTCCTGTCCATCGGCCTCACCTGTCATCCCTGAATCGTTGTCGTGCTCTGCGGGCCTTCAGAGTCTGCGTCTGCCTGCCGATATGGCAAGCAACGCACTTGTGCGCCTTCCGTAACGACTCGTTTTTGATCCGCCTGAACGGGCAACTTTGCATAGATGTGCACATAAAAGCGCACTAAATTTGTTGGGAGAATCAGTAATCATGAGCGACGACGTTGATCTGGAAGCACTGTTTGACGAAATTTCCGCGCAGACACTGCCGGCCATGACCGCCACCGGCGAGGAAGCTGTCGCGCAGGCCGCCGACGGCGCGGCCGAGGCGGCCGCCCCTGAGGACCAGAGCGACAAGCCCATGTATGCGCGCCTGGGCGGCATCGTCCGCCTGCTGCACGACTCCATGCGCGAGCTGGGCTATGACCGCTCGCTCAATGATGTGGCCTCCCAGATCGGCGACGCCCAGAGCCGCCTTGAGCACATCGCCACGCTCACCGAACAGGCCGCCAACAAGGTGCTCAACGCCCTGGACTCGGGCATGCCCGCCCAGGACCGCCTGCAGGAACAGGCCAAGGACATCAATGACCGCTGGAGCCGCCTGTATGCGGGCCAGATGAGCATCGACGAATTCAAGCAACTGGCCGGCGATTCGCAGAAGTTCTCGGCAGCCGTGGTCGAATCGACCGAAGCCGAAAAGGCCCGCATGCTGGAAATCATGATGGCTCAGGATTTCCAGGACATCACCGGCCAGCTGATCAAGAAGATCGTGGGCATCACCACCACCGCCGAGCGCGAGCTGGCGCAGTTGCTGCGCGACAATGCGCCGCCCGAGGTGCGCGCGCAGATCGAAGCCGAAAAGCCGGTTTCCCTGATGAATGGCCCTGCCTCGCCTGGCACGGCCATGGGCCAGACCGATGTGGATGACTTACTCGATAGCCTGGGGTTCTAATGGATGACGAAATGCTCAAGGATTTTGTCGTTGAAGCGTTGGAGCTCGCCACCAACGTGGAAGAGCATCTGCTGACGCTGGAACGACATCCTGATGACCTTGAAATCCTCAACGCGGTCTTCCGCGCATTCCACACCATCAAGGGCGGCGCCGGGTTCGTGAACCTGCCGGCCATGGTGTCGGCCTGCCACCTGACCGAAAACCTGTTCGACGCCCTGCGGACCGGCAAAGCGCCGGTCACGCCGCTGGCGATCGAAGCGGCGCTGCAAGCCAGTGGCTTCGTGGCCGACCAGTTGAACGAATTGTCCAACGGCGCGGCCCCCGACAGCCTGGCGTCGATGCCGGGCGAGCTCAAGGACATCCTCACGCAAGCCATCGAGGGCAAGAGCGAGGCGCCGGCCGCGGCTGCGCCTGCTGCGGCCCCCGCGCCGGCGGCCCCCGCGTCGGCGGCCGGCGCAGCCCCGGTTGCCAGCGCACCCGCAGCGGCCGCCGTGGACGGCAGCGCCAATGTGATGCAAAACGGCGAGCTGAACTGGCCTGCGCTGTACCAGGCGCTGGTGCCAGGTGCGGCTGCAGCTGCACCGGTTGCTGGCGCTGTGGCTGAAGCCGCCCCCGTGGCGGCCGCATCGGCCCCGGCGGCAGCTGTCGCGGCCGCTGCACCGGCTGCCGACGGCGAACCCAAGGCGGCAGCACCGGCCCAGCACAACCGCCGCGCCAGCGATTCGCCTGGCGGCGCCAAGGAAGAAAGCATCCGTATCGATGCAGGCAAGCTCGACGCCCTGCTGGAAGTGGCCGGCGAATCGGTGCAGGCCGCCAACCAGGCCGCCGTGCTGCTGGAAAAACTGCAACAGTTCAAGTTCGAAGGCACCGCTGCGGCGCTGATGTCGACCCTGGCTGAAACCCTGGGACGCGCCTCGCGCTATTCCAGCGAATTGCAGCGCGCCACGCTGTCCACGCGCATGCAGCCGGTCGGCCGCCTGTTCCAGAAATTCCCCCGACTGGTGCGCGAACTGGCCAAGGACCTGGGCAAGGACGTCGACCTGGTCATCACCGGCGCCGAAACCGAAGTGGACCGGGTGGTGGTGGACAGCCTCTACGACCCGCTGGTGCACATGCTGCGCAACTCGCTGGACCACGGCATTGAAGTGGACCGCGTCGCCGCCGGCAAGCCGACCAAGGCCACCATCTCGCTCAACGCCTGGCAGGCGGGTAGCAGTGTCATGATCGAAGTCTTCGACGACGGCAAGGGCATGGACCCGGACATGCTGCGCAGCAAGGCGCTGGCCAAGGGCCTGATCAACGAACACCAGGCGCTGACCGCTGACGAGGCGTTGCAACTGGTGTTCCTGCCGGGCTTCTCGACCAAGGAAGTGGCCTCCAGCGTTTCCGGACGCGGCGTGGGCATGGACGTGGTCAAGACCGCAGTGGAAAAGCATCGCGGCACCATCCGCATCGAATCCACCATTGGCAAGGGCACCAAGTTCTCGATCCGCCTGCCCATCGAACTGTCGATCATCCCGACCATGCTGGTGCGTTGCGCCGGCGCGCCGCTGGCCCTGCCGATGGCGGTGGTCGAACGCGTGGTCGAGCTGCCGGAAAACTTCGACGAAGTGGGTGGTGCGCCGGTGCTGCGCGACCAGGGCCGTCCGCTGCCGGTCAATTCGCTGGCCGGCGTGCTGGGTTACGAGCCGGGCAATGAGCGCGTGGGCATCGTCATGGCGGTCCCCCACCCCTACATCCTGGGCGTGGAATCGGTGGAAGGCACGGCCGATCTGGTGATCAAGCCGCTGACCGCCATCCATACCGCCGGCATCACCGGTACGGCCCGTTCGGCCGAGGGTGAGCTGGTGCTGGTGGTGGGCTTGTCCTTCCTGCTCGATGGCTGTCGCGACATGGAGCGTACGGCAGTGGCGTAAGCTGCGGGCAATATGGGCAAGAAAGCAAAACGGCCGGATCTTCTACGATCCGGCCGTTTTGTTTCTACTCAGCCCCCATGCGCTTGTCAGAGCTCGTACATGTCCTTCTCGCCCTCCATCACCTGGGCGATCAGCTTGCGGTTGAGCGTGGGCGCCAGCAATTCGATGAAGGTATAGACGTATCCCCGCAGATAAGCGCCTTGCTTGAGGGCAACGCGCGACACATTCGTGCCGAACAGATGGCCGGCCGGAATAGCCCGCAGCCCGCGATCACGCTCGGCATCGAAGGCGATGCCGGCGATGATGCCCACCCCCATGCCCAGCTCCACATAGGTCTTGATGACGTCGGCGTCGATGGCTTCCAGCACCACGTCCGGTTTCAGCTGACGCAGGGAGAAGGCGTGGTCGATCTTGCTGCGGCCGCTGAAGGCGGAGTCATAGGTGATCAGCGGATTGGCGGCGATCTCTTCCAGGGTCAGGCTCTTGGACTGCAGCAAGGGATGATCCGGCGGCACCACCACCACGTGCTCCCATTGATAACAGGGTAGCGACACCAGCCCTTCGCCCGAGGCCAGCGCCTCGGTGGCGATGGCGATGTCGGCCTGGTCGTTGCGCACCATCTCGGTGATCTGCTTGGGATTGCCTTGCAGCAAGGAAAGATGCACCTTCGGATATTTCTGGGTGAAGGCCTGTACCACCTTGGGCAGCGCATAGCGCGCCTGGGTGTGGGTGGTGGCGATGGTGAAACTGCCGCTGTCGTGGGCGGCGAATTCCTTGCCGATGCGTTTCAAGCCATCGACTTCCTGCATGATCAGCTCGACCGAGCGCAGCACCGCCCGCCCCGGCTCGGTCAGGCCGCGGATACGCTTGCCGTGACGGGTGAAGATGTCCACGCCCAGCTCTTCCTCCAGCTCGATGATGGCCTTGGACACGCCTGGCTGCGAGGTATAGAGGGCCTTGGCGGCCTCGGTGAGGTTGAAGTTCTGCCGTACCGCTTCGCGCACGAAACGGAATTGATGAAGATTCATGAGGGAATTCCTTCGCTTCTACCTAGTATGGCAGCGCCCCGCGCCTGCCTTGCTGGCCTCCTCGGCCTGATTGCCTCGTTTGACGCATTTCCATATGCCAAAGGCGTATATAAGCAAATAAATACTATGTAGTTTGGTTTGAAACATAAGTTTATTACGATTCGCAGACTAATGGGCGAGGTGTTATGACTGTTTCTTATGTAGTAAGCGGATTTGCTGTAGGACTGCTGGTCGGACTGACCGGGGTCGGTGGCGGCTCGCTCATGACACCCCTGTTGACCTTGCTGTTTGGCATCCACCCTTCCGTGGCGGTCGGTACCGACCTGGCCTTTGCCTCGGCCACCAAGACCGCCGGCACCCTGGCCCACCGCTTCAAGGGCACGGTGCGCTGGGATGTGGTGCGCCGCCTGTCCTACGGCGCCCTGCCTGCCGCGCTGATCACGACCCTACTGCTCAAGCACTTCGGCGCCGTCAGCGACGGCATCGCCCTGACCATCCGCTATTCGATTGCCGTCTCGGTGTTCCTGACGGTGATCGCCCTGCTGTTCCGCTCGCGCATGCAAGCCTGGCTCAACGCCCATCCGCAGCGCCAGCTGCAAGGCGCCACGCTGGCCAACGCCACCATTGCCGCCGGCGCCCTGCTGGGCACGCTGGTCACCATTTCTTCCATCGGCGCAGGCGCGGTGGGCGCGACCTTGCTGGTCTTGCTGTATCCTCGCCTGTCTCCGGCCGAGATCGCTGGCACCGACATCGCCTACGCCGTCCCGCTGACCGCCATTGCGGCCCTGGGTCACTGGTGGCTGGGTTCGATCAACTGGGAATTGCTGGCCACCCTGTTGCTGGGGTCGGTGCCGGGCATCACCATCGGGTCGCTCGCAGCACGGGCGGTGCCGGAGAAATTCTTGCGCGGCCTGCTGGCCATTACGCTGACGAGCGTTGCAGTCAAGCTGATTTGGTAGGCTTATTTTCAATCGGGCGCACCCTGATCCGGGCGCCCATAAGACGTTAACAGGGAAGACAAGATGTACCGCTATGACCAATACGATCACCTGATCGTCAAAGAGCGCGTCGCACAATACCGGGACCAGGTGCGCCGGCGCCTGTCGGATGAGCTGGCCGAAGACGAATTCCGCATCCTGCGCCTGCAAAATGGCCTGTACCTGCAACGCCATGCCTACATGCTGCGCATCGCCATTCCCTATGGCATGCTGGCCTCCAATCAGCTGCGCAAGTTCGCCGAGATCGCCGTCAAGTATGACCGTGGCTACGGCCACTTCACCACGCGCCAGAACATCCAGTTCAACTGGATCAAGCTGGAAGAATCGCCCGAGATCCTGGAACAGCTGGCCAGCGTGGAAATGCACGCCATCCAGACTTCCGGCAACTGCATCCGCAACACCACCTCGGACGAGCTGGCCGGCGTGGCCGCCGACGAGATCGTCGATCCGCGCCCCTATGCCGAACTGATCCGCGAGTGGAGTACCTTCCACCCCGAGTTCGCCTACCTGCCGCGCAAGTTCAAGATCGCCATCAGCGGCGCCGCCGAAGACCGTGCCGCCACCGCCGTGCATGACATCGGCTTGCACGTCCTCAAGAACGAGGCCGGCGAAGTGGGCTTCCGCGTGCTGGTGGGTGGCGGCATGGGCCGCACGCCCATCCTGGGTAGCGTCATCCGTGACTTCCTGCCCTGGCAGCACGCCATGTCCTACCTGGAAGCCATCCTGCGCGTCTACAACCAGTACGGTCGTCGCGACAACATGTACAAGGCGCGCATCAAGATCCTGGTCAAGGCCATCGGCCCCGAGGAGTTCGCGCGCCAGGTGGAAGAAGAATGGGCCCAGATCAAGGACGGCCCCTCCACCCTGACCGAAGAAGAGTTGCAGCGCGTGGCCAAGTTCTTCACCGACCCGGCCTATGAAACCCTGCCGGCGGTGGACGCCGAATACGAACGCCTGAAGGCCGAAGATCGCGGCTTTGCCAACTGGATCAAGCGCAACGTCAAGGCGCACAAGAAGGCCGGTTATGCCGCCGTGGTCCTGTCGCTGAAGAAGCCGGGCGTGCCGCCGGGCGACATCACCGCCGACCAGATGAACTTCGTGGCCGACCTGGCAGATCAATACAGCTTCGGCGAACTGCGCGTGACCCACGAGCAGAACCTGGTGCTGGCCGACGTCAAGCAATCCGAGCTGTATGCGCTGTGGCAAGCCGCCAAGTCGCATGGCCTGGCGACCCCGAACATTGGCCTCTTGACCGATATCATCTGCTGCCCCGGCGGCGATTTCTGCTCGCTGGCCAATGCCAAGTCGATCCCGATCGCCCAAGCCATTGCCGAGAAGTTCGAGAACATCGACTTCCAGCATGACATCGGCGATATCGAACTGAACATCTCCGGTTGCATCAACGCCTGCGGCCACCACCACGTGGGCAATATCGGCATCCTGGGCGTGGATAAGGATGGTTCCGAGTGGTACCAGGTCTCGCTGGGCGGCGCCCAGGGCAACGAGTCTTCGGTGGGCAAGATCATCGGCCCCTCGTTCTCGGCCACCCAGATGCCCACCGTGATCGACCGCCTGCTGCAGGTCTACGTGCAGCAACGCACCGAAGAAGAACGCTTCATCGACACCGTGCGTCGCATCGGTGTGACCCCGTTCAAGGAATTCGTTTACGCAACGCCGATCCGTTCGGCCGAGTATGTCGCAGGAGAAGACGCAAATGCCTGAAATCATCAAGAACAAGACCGTCGTCAGTGACGACTGGACCGTCCTGCGCCTGGCTGAAGGCGAGACCGCAGAGACCGTGAACGTGCCGCAAGGCCGCGTGATCGTGCCGCTGAAGGTGTGGCAGGCGCAGGGCGAAGCCCTGAAGTCGCGCGCCGAGATCGGCGTCTGGTTGGCCAGCGATGAACGCCCGGAGGAACTGAAGGGCCAGTTGGACAGCTTCAAGGTCGTCGCCGTGGACTTCCCCAAGTTCGCCGATGGCCGCGGCTATTCCATCGCCTACAACCTGCGCGCCCGCCTGGGCTACACCGGTGAGCTGCGCGCCATCGGCGATGTGCTGCGCGACCAGCTGTTCTACATGCAGCGCGTGGGCTTCGACGCCTTTGCCGTGCGTGCGGACAAGAACATCCATGACGCCGTCAAGGGTCTGACCGACTTCTCCGAGAAGTACCAGACCTCCTGGGACGAGAAGAACCCGCTGTTCCGCCGCGTCAAGCGGGAAACCGCGCAGACGGCGGATTAAGCCTAGCCTGAACCACCGCCCGTTCGGGCTGGGTAGCGGCGCAGCCGCGTATCGAAGCCTGTCCTGAGCCTGTCGAAGGGACGCACAGACGGCGCGCCTTCGATACGGCCCTGACGGGGCCTACTCAGTACGAACCGGGAGAAGGAAAGAATACACATGTCGAACCAAGCCTTGCAGGAACTCATCGCCAAGACCCAGGCCACGCTGGAACGCATCGCCGCCGAGTACGCCCCGGCTGCGCTGGCCTCCAGCCTGGCTGCCGAAGACATGGTGCTGACCGACCTGATCCTGCGCGGCAAGCTGCAGGACCGTATCAGCATCTTCACCCTGGAAACCGGTCGCCTGCACAAGGAAACCGTGGGCATGATCGACCGCATCCGCGCGACCTACGATTACGAAGTCGCGCCCTACCGTCCGCAGCCCGAAGCAGTAGAAGCCTATGTGCAGAAGAACGGCGCCAACGCCTTCTACGACAGCGTGGAACTGCGCAAGGAGTGCTGCCACATCCGCAAGATGGAGCCGCTGAACCGCGCCCTGCAAGGCAAGGCCTCCTGGGTCACCGGCCAGCGCCGCGCCCAATCGGTCACGCGCGCCGAGCTGCACGTGCAGGAACGCGACGAAGCCCACGGCATGGAGAAGTTCAACCCCCTGGCCGACTGGTCGGAACAGGACGTGTGGGACTACATCCGCGCCAACGACGTGCCCTACAACCCGCTGCATGACCAGGGTTATCCGTCCATCGGCTGCGAGCCCTGTACCCGGGCCATCCAGCCCGGCGAGGATATCCGCGCCGGCCGCTGGTGGTGGGAGAACCCCGACTCCAAGGAATGCGGCCTGCACGTGGTCGATGGCAAGCTGGTGCGCATCAAGTCGCACGCAGCGAGCTGAACCAGAATTCAACCAGAGCAACAACAAGCAAAGCATCGGAAGGTCCGGCATGAACACAGCGGTAGACAAACTCTTTTTGGACAACGCCAGCAATCGTCACCTCGACTGGCTGGAATCGGAAGCCATCCACATCATGCGCGAGGTCGCGGCCGAGTGCAGCACCCCGGCGCTGCTGTTCTCCGGCGGCAAGGACTCGGTGGTGCTGCTGCGCATCGCCGAGAAGGCCTTCCGCCCCGGCAAGTTCCCCTTCCCGCTGGTGCACATCGACACCGGCCACAACTTCCCGGAAGTCATCGAATTCCGCGACCGCCGCGCCGCTGAACTGGGCGAGCGCCTGGTAGTGCGTTCGGTGGAGGACTCGATCAAGCGCGGCACCGTGCGCCTGCGCAATCCGCAAACTGATTCGCGCAACGCTGCGCAAGCCGTGACGCTCCTGGAAACCATCGAGGAATTCAAGTTCGACGCCTGTATCGGCGGCGCGCGCCGTGATGAAGAAAAGGCCCGCGCCAAGGAACGCATCTTCTCCTTCCGCGACGAGTTCGGCCAATGGAATCCCAAGGCCCAGCGCCCCGAGCTGTGGGACCTCTATAACACCCGCGTGCATCCGGGCGAGAACATGCGTGTCTTCCCCATCTCCAACTGGACCGAGCTGGATGTGTGGCAGTACATCGCCCGCGAAAAGCTGGCCCTGCCCTCGATCTACTTTGCGCACGAACGCGAGGTGATTCCGCGCAATGGCCTCCTGGTGCCGCTGACCGACCTCACCCCGGCGCGCGAAGGCGAGACCGTGGAAAAGCAGGTGGTGCGCTTCCGCACCGTGGGCGACATCTCCTGCACCTGCCCGGTCTCCTCCGATGCTGCTTCAGTCGAAGCCATCATCGCCGAGACCGCAGTGACCCAGATTACCGAGCGCGGCGCCACCCGCATGGACGACCAGACGTCCGAAGCCTCGATGGAAAAACGCAAGAAGGAAGGATATTTCTGATGAACGCCGCCGCAACCCAAGCACAACTGGCCCAGACCGCCGCCCCCTCGCACGAACGCGGCCTGCTGCGCTTCATCACCGCCGGTTCCGTGGACGATGGCAAGAGCACCCTGATCGGCCGCCTGCTGTTCGACAGCAAGGGCATCTTCGCCGACCAGTTGGACGCCATCTCGCGCGCCAAGCACAAGCGCACCGTGGGCGACACGGTGGACCTGTCGCTGCTCACCGATGGCCTGGAAGCCGAGCGCGAGCAAGGCATCACCATCGACGTGGCCTATCGTTACTTCGCCACGCCCAAGCGCAAGTTCATCATCGCCGATACCCCGGGCCACGAGCAGTACACCCGCAACATGGTCACCGGCGCTTCCACGGCCGACGCCGTCATCATCCTGGTGGACGTCTCCAAGGTGAAGCTGGGTGAGGATGGCAGCGTGGAACTGCTGACCCAGACCAAGCGCCACTCCACCATCGCCCACCTGCTGCAGATCCAGCACGTGATCGTGGCCGTCAACAAGATGGACCTGGTGGATTACGACCAGACCGTCTATGACCGCATCGTCGGCGCCTACCAGCAGTTCGCGCAGCAACTGGGCTTGCAGGATGTGCACGCCATCCCGCTGTCGGCCCTGGCGGGCGACAACGTGGTGGAAGCCAGCGCGCGCATGCCCTGGTACCAGGGTCCGACCCTGATCACCCTGCTGGAATCGCTGTCGGTGTATGAAGATGCGCACGAAGAAGCCTTCCGCTTCCCGGTGCAGCTGGTGGCCCGTCACAACGGCCATGAAGCCAATGACTTCCGTGGCTACATGGGCCGCATCGAAGCCGGCAAGGTCGCCCGTGGTGACAAGCTGGTGGTGCTGCCCAGCGGCCAGAGCGCCACCGTCAAGGACATCCAGACCCTGGACGGCTCGCTGGAATCGGCCTCGGCCGGCCAGTCGGTGACCATCCTGCTGGACGAGTACCTGGACATCTCGCGCGGCGACCTGCTGGCGTCGGCGGCCCAGCCTTCGACCATCCTCAAGACCGTCAACGCCGATGTGTGCTGGCTCTCCGAGGAACCGCTGGACCTGCGCCGCAAGTACTGGCTCAAGCACACCACCAAGCAGGTGGCGGCGCGCGTGGCCAAGGTCGATACGCTCTTGGACATCAACACCCAGGAACGCCGTCCCGCCGAGACCCTCAAGCTCAACGACATCGCCCGCATCAGCGTGAACGTGCAGCAGCCCATCGCCGCTGATGCCTACCAGGCTATCCGCGCCACCGGCGCCTTCATCCTGATCGACGAAGTGAGCCACCAGACGGTCGCCGCTGGTATGATTCGGATCGACTGATTTTCTTTCGATCCGCAATCGTATCTTCGACCAGGCCATGGCCACCCAACAGGCAGCGACTTCACACTCTTCTGATTCACCCGCCCCCAGCCCGGAACATCCGGGCATGGTGTGGCTGGTCGGCTCCGGCCCGGGCGCCGCTGACCTGTTGACGGTGCGTGCCGCACGTCTCCTGGCGCAAGCCGAGATCGTGCTGCACGATGCGCTGGTCACCCCGGACATCCTGGCGCTCTGCCCGCAAGCCGTACTGGTCTCGGTCGGCAAGCGCAGCGGTCAACGCTCCACGGCCCAGCCCGTGATCAACCAGAAGCTGGTGGAAGCCGCCCAGCAGTACCGCCGTGTAGTGCGCTTGAAAGGCGGCGACCCCATGCTCTTCGGCCGTGCCGATGAAGAGATGCGGGCGCTGGAAGAACACCACATCCCCTACGAAATCGTCCCCGGCATCACCGCCGCGCTGGCCGCCGCCTCGGCCGCCAAGCGGCCGCTGACGCGGCGCGGGATTGCGCGCAGCGTGTCGTTGTTCACCTCCAGCACGGGCGTGGACGAGCCGGACGAGGTGCGCATGCCCAATGGCGATACCCTGGTCCAGTACATGGGCGGGCGCGAAGCCACGGCCACGGCGCAACGCCTGCTGGCGCTGGGCCATGCGCCCGATACGCCGGTAGTGGTGGTGGAGAACTGCAGCCGCCCCGACCAGCATATCTACCATCTGCAACTGGCCGGCCTGGAAGCCGGACTGCAAGCCTGCAGCGGGCCGGTGCTGGTGATGATCGGACCGGCCCTGGCGGATCGCCACTGAGGACACCATGCACCTGCTCCATGACCCTGCCGCGCCACCGGCCGCCTCCATCGACTTCGACAGCTTCCTCAAGGTCGACATCCGCGTCGGCACCATCCTCTCGGCCGAGGCCTTCCCCGAAGCACGCAAGCCTGCCTTCAAGCTGAAGATCGATTTCGGCCCCGCGATCGGCGTGCGCCAGAGCAGCGCCCAGATCACCACCCACTACACGCTGGACCAGCTGGTCGGACGCCAGGTCGCAGCGGTGGTCAATTTCCCGCCACGCCAGATCGGCAAGTTCATGTCGGAAGTGCTGACGCTGGGCTTTCCGGACGCGCAAGGCGAGGTGGTGCTGTTCAGCCCTGATCAGGCCGTTCCCAACGGCGCGCGCCTGTTCTGATCGCGGACCGCCGCGCGGCACAAAAAAAAGCCCGTTCGGCATGAACGGGCTTCTTCCTTTACAGCGCTCCGGCAAGCTTCAGCTGCCGGCCGCTACGCAATAGGCGGCGATCGCCTGCAACACGGCCTCATCCTCTCCCACTGCCGGCACGGTCCGGATTTCCGCCTGCGGATGCGCCTGGCGCAACTGCTCCAGCAATTGCGGCAGATCGCGCCGCACATGGCCGCCCTGCCCCAGGAACACCGGAATGACGGTGATGCGCTGGCTGCCAGCGGCCACCTGCTGCGCCACCACGCTGGGCAGATCGGGCTGCATCAGTTCCAGGAAGGCCAGTTCCACGCTGGCCTGGGGCATGGCAGCGCGGGTCAGGGCCCGCAGGCGTTCAAAAGGCGCAGCCCAGGCAGGGTCGCGGGCGCCGTGGGCGAAGAGGATCAGACTTTGCATGAGGAGCTCAGGTCAGGTTGAAACAAGCGGTCAGGTCCGTTCCACCCACCACAGCGCCCCCGCCGCCAAGGCCATGAACAACAGGCTGGGCAGGGCCGCCGTGACGAAGGCCGGCCAGGTGTTGAGCAGGCCCAGGTGCGAAAAGAGGCTGTTGATGAGCTGGAAGCACACGCCGATCATGATGCCGGTAAAGATCTTCAGGCTCACCCCGCCGGCACGGAAGTGCAGGTAGGCGAAGGGCAGCGCCAGCGCCAGCATCACGAAGATGGACAGCGGATAGACGATCTTCTTCCAGAACGCGATCTCGTAGCGGTCGGTACGCTGGTTGTTGGCTTCCAGGTGCTTGGTGTAGGCCAGCAGGTCATAGGCGGACATGCGATCCGGGTCGGCGAAGAGTACCGAGAGGATTTCCGGCGTCACCTCGGAGACCAGTGTCAACTGGGCCGACTTGACGGTCTTGACCGGCTCGGTGATCTTGCGGTCGCTGCCGCCGGTGAAATCGGACTGGACCACGTCCGACAGCGTCCACTGGTGATTGCCGTCATACATGCCGGCCTTGGCTGTGACCATGCGGGCCATGTGGAAGTCGGAATCCAGCTCGTAGAGCTTGACGCCCTCGATGCGGCCGTCCGGCTGCACGGTGCGGATATTGATGAAGCGGCTGCCCACCACATTGCCTTCCAGGCCATGGTCACGGATCACGTCCTTGGCCCACATGCCGGAACGGAACTGCGACGACAGGGACGCGCCCTGGGCCTGCAGCTTGAGCTTCTCGGCCCATTCGGTGGCCTTGGGGGCGATCAGTTCGCCAAAGACGATGGTCAGCACGGCAAAGCCCACGCCGATGCGCGCCAGCACGCGTGCGGCCTGGCCGGTGGACATGCTGGAGACGCGCATGATGGTGAATTCGGAGCGCGCCGCCAGCTGCGACAGGGTGTAGATGGTGCCGATCAGCACGGCGGTGGGCATCAGTTCATAGACGTTGCCGGGCAAGCCCATCAACACGTAGAACACCGCCTGCTGCAGCTTGTAGCCATTGCGGCCGACCTGCTCGAGCTGCCCCATCATCTCGAAGAAGGCGAACAGCGCCAGGAAAGCCGCCAGCGCGAAGAGCACCGAGCGGGTGATCTCGGAAGTGAAGTAACGTTGGATGACACGCATCTCAGGCCTCGCGCTGGAACGTCATGGCGCGGCGCACACGGCTCCACAACCGGGATGGATGATAGGGATGGTTGATGTTCAGGCGCAGCGCGAACATGCCCACGATCAGCAGGACCACGACCACGTGGACCGGCCACCAGGCCATCATGAAGGTGGCGCGGCCCTGCGCCACCGAGGCCTGGAACACGCTGACCGTATTGCTGTAGACCACGAACAGCAGCAGCGCCACCAGGAGGCCCAGCGACCGTCCGGCGCGCGGATTGACGAAGGACAGCGGGATGGCCAGCAGCATCAGGGTCAGCGCCATGAAGGGCAAGGCGATGCGCCAGAGCAGTTCGCCGCGGGCGTAGCCGTCGTTCTTGGCCACCAGCTCATTCATCTGCAAGGCCCGCGCCGAGCGCTCGCCGGCAGCGTTCTGGGACTGGTTGCCGATCAGCAGCCCATAGCGTTCGAAGTCGACGATCTGGAAGTCCGGCAGGCCGGGCGAGCCGTCATAGCGGCGGCCCTGGTTCATGACCACGAACTTCTCGCCGTCGGGATCGATGACGGTTTCGCCTTCCTTGGCCACCACCACGCTGTTCTTGCCATCGGCGCCGATGGTATTGACGAAGATGTTGCGCACCTTGGAGGCGTCGCCCGAAATGCCCTCGACAAAGAAGATGCGGTTGGCCGCAGCGGACTCCTGGAACTTGCCCGGCGAGACCCGGGCGATGTCCTCGCGCTGCTCGAAGCGGCTGCGGTATTCGCTGCTCTGCTGGTTGGCCCAGGGCGTGGCCACGAAGGACAGCGCCGCCACCAGGGCCACGATGGGCCAGCCGAAACGCAGCACCGGAGCGATCCAGCGGGTCAGCGACATGCCGCAGGCGAACCAGACCACTATCTCGGAATCCTGGTAGCTGCGCGTCATCACCAGCAGCACCGAGATGAAACCGGTGAGGATGAGGATGATGGGCATGTAGTTCAGGGACTGGAAGCCGATCAGGGCGATCACGTCCTGGGAGGCGACCTGGCCGCCGGCGGCCTGGCCCAGTATCTTGATGAGCATCACGGTCAGGGTGATGGTGAACAGCGTCGTGAAGACCCCACCTGCGGTGCTGGTCAATTCGCGTCGAAGTGCGCGCTGGAAAATCATGGAAATGGCGGAAAGTCTCTGATGTCGGGTCAATGAATGCGGGCGCTGGTCCGAAGCGTCCTGTCCGGGCCGGCCCACCCGGCGAACTCATGCGCGCGTGGCGTCGAAATGGGCTCTATAATCGCCAGGTAATTCATACAAAGGACGAACGATGGACTTTAGCACAAAAACATTGGACGCAAAAAACGCCGTGACCGCCGTCAAGACCGGCGCACTGGTGGTTGGCATCTATGAAAACCGCAAGCTGTCCAAGGCCGCTGGCGCGCTCGACAAACTGGGCGCCATCAGCGCCGCCCTGAAGTCGGGGGACATTTCCGGCAAGCCGGGCTCCACCCTGCTGCTGCGCGGCGTCACCGGCATCGCTGCCGAGCGCATCGTGCTGCTGGGCCTGGGCGCCGAGGAAGAGATCGCCGACAAGAGCTTCGCCACGGCCAGCAGCGCGCTGGTGCGCACCCTGGCCACGCTGGGCTGCGACGACGCCGCCCTGGCCCTGCCCTTCGACGGCGTCAAGGGCCGCGACCTGACCTGGACCATCCGCAACGTCGTGCTGGCCGGCCGTGACGCGGTCTACCGTTCCGACACGATGAAGAGCAAGAAGGACCCCGCTCCCACTGGCGTGAAGAAGGTGACCCTGCTGGTCCCGGCCAGCGACAGCGTCACCGCCAAGGCGGCCCTGGCCGAAGCCGTGGCCCTGGCCAATGGCATGGCCCTGACCAAGGAGCTGGGCAACCTGCCGGGCAATGTCTGCACCCCCACCTACCTGGCCAATACTGCCAAGAAGCTGGCCAAGCAGTTCGGCCTGGGCGTGGAAGTGCTGGACCGCAAGCAGCTCCAGGCGCTGAAGATGGGCAGCTTCCTGTCGGTCACCAACGGCAGCGACGAGCCGCCCAAGTTCATCGTCTTGAAGCACATGGGCGGCAAGGCCAAGGATGCGCCGGTGGTGCTGGTGGGCAAGGGCATCACCTTCGACACCGGCGGCATCTCCCTCAAGCCCGGCCTGAACATGGACGAGATGAAGTACGACATGTGCGGCGCCGCCTCGGTGCTGGGCACCTTCCGCACCATCGCCGAACTGGGCCTGAAGATGAACGTCATCGGCGTCATCCCCACCTGCGAGAACATGCCCTCGGGCCGCGCCACCAAGCCGGGCGACATCGTCACCTCCATGTCCGGCCAGACCATCGAAGTGCTCAATACCGACGCCGAAGGCCGCCTGATCCTGTGCGACGCCCTGACCTACGTGGAACGCTTCAAGCCGGCCGCCGTGGTGGACATCGCCACCCTGACCGGCGCCTGCATCGTGGCCCTGGGTCATCACAACTCGGGCCTGTTCACCCGCGAGGACGAGGCGCATGACGCCCTGGCCAACGCCCTGCTGGCCGCTGGCCGCGACAGTGGCGACACCGCCTGGCGCATGCCGATCCAGGAGGTCTACCAGGAGCAGCTCAAGTCCAACTTCGCCGACATCGCCAATATCGGCGGGCAGCCAGCCGGCAGCGTCACCGCCGCCTGCTTCCTGGAACGCTTCACCCGCAAGTACACCTGGGCGCACCTGGACATCGCCGGCACTGCCTGGAAGAGCGGCGCGGCCAAGGGCGCAACGGGCCGCCCGGTGCCGCTGCTGACCACCTGGCTGCTGAACCAGGCGCGCGCCAAGGCGGCCCGCGCCTGATGACCGAGCGGCCGATGGCGGCGCCCGCCCTGGCAGGGCCGGGCCGGTGTGCCTGCGCACCGCAAGCTTCCGTCGGCTCGCCGCCGTCAACACAAGCAGCACAAGCAGCACGAGCAGTAGCGCCACCGCAGGCAGCCGGCCTGCGGTGGCTTTTTTTCGCCCTGGCCTGGCTGACGCTGCCGCTGGCGGCCCAGACACTGCCGCCCGCGCAGACCGTGCATTTCCCTTCAGCCGATGGACGCACCGAGCTGACCGCCTACCTCTTCACCCCTGCCGGCGCCGGACCACACCCCGCCGTAGTGATGCTGCACGGGCGCGCCGGCCCTTACTCCAGCCGGATCAATGGCGACTGCACCCGCATCGGTCCTGCCCTGCCCTCGCCCTGCGACGCCAGCACGCTCAGCCAGCGCCACCAGGCCTGGGCCGCCTATTGGATAGAGCGCGGCTACCTGGCCCTGCTGGTGGACAGCTATGGCCCGCGCGGGGTAGCCCATGGCTTCGGACGGCATACCCATGGCGCGCCAGAACGCGCCGAGGTCAACGAACTGACGGTGCGCCCGCTGGACGCCGAAGGCGCGCTGGCCTGGCTGGCGCCGCGCAGCGACGTCAACCCGGCGCGCATCCTGCTGCAAGGCTGGTCCAATGGCGCCAGCACGGCCCTGAACGTGATGCAGCGTCAGGCCAGCCGCCTGGGTGGCACAGCGCCCTCCTTTGCCGGGGCGATGGTGTTCTATCCCGGCTGCGGCCCCCAGGCCCTGCTCTCCTCCTCGCCTGAACTGGACCGGCCGGTGCAGGTCCTGCTGGGCGCGGCCGACCAGGAAGTCTCACCCCAGCGCTGCCTGCGCGTGCTGCGACAGGCCATCCCCATGCGCCGCAACAGTAGTCCGGTGGTCACTCTGTACCCCGGCGCAACCCACGACTTCGACGATCCCGGACGCCCCCGCCAGGCCATCCCGGCCAACCGGCAGGCCCGCGCCGACGCCCTGACCCGCCTGGGTCCGTGGGCCGACCAGGTGCCGCCGGCCACGCTGCCTTGATCCGCCGCAAGCGCAGCGCGTGCGCCTTCCGGCAGGCGGAATAATTCTCGACTAAACTCCTAGGTCTTTTCCGGAACACCGACGCCTGAGGGCGGTCGGTATGAAGGAACATGCATTGCAGCAACCGTCATTCCAACAGCCGGGCGCGCCGCCACGGGAAGCCCAGCGCAGCCCGGCTCCATTCATCCGCCAACGCGACAAGAAAGGATTTACATGAGTATCTCCAGCCAGAACAGCGACCTGTTCAAGCCTGTGCAACTCGGCGCGGTCCAGTTGCAGAATCGTATCGTCATGGCCCCGCTCACCCGCAGCCGCGCGCAAGCCGGTGACGTGCCCAGCGACCTGGCCGCCGAGTATTACGCCCAGCGCGCCGGCGCCGGCCTGATCATCGCCGAAGCCACCCAGATCTCGCCCGAAGGCAAGGGCTACGCCTGGACCCCGGGCATCTACAACGACGCCCACGTGGCGGCCTGGAAGAAGATCACCGACGCCGTCCACGCCAAGGGCGGTCGCATCTTCCTGCAGCTATGGCACGTCGGCCGCATCTCCCACCCCGACCTGCAACCGGGCCATGCCCTGCCGGTCGCACCGTCAGCGGTCCAGCCCGAGGGCCAGGCCTTCACCGAAAGCGGCTTCAAGCCCTTCGTCACGCCGCGCGCGCTGGAAGCAGCCGAGCTGCCCGCCATCGTCGAGCAGTACAAGAAGGCCGCCCAGCTCTCCATGCAGGCCGGTTTCGACGGCGTCGAAATCCACGCCGCCAATGGCTACCTGCTGGACCAGTTCCTGCGCGACAAGACCAACCAGCGCACCGATGGCTACGGCGGCAGCATCGAGAACCGTGCACGCCTGCTGCTGGAGGTGGTGCAGGCCGTGACCTCGGTCGTGCCCAGCGAGCGCGTAGGCATCCGCCTCTCGCCCATCAGCCCAGCCAACGATATCGCCGACAGCGATCCCAAGGCCTTGTTCAGCTATGTGGTGGAGCAGCTCAACCGCTTCAAGCTGGTCTACCTGCACGTGGTCGAAGGGGCCACCGGCGGACCACGCGAGGTGCCGGGCGGCTTCGACCTGCAGGTGCTGCGCGACCTCTTCAAGGGCCTCTATATCGCCAACAATGGCTACGACCTGGACATGGCCTTGCAGGCCCGCGCCAGCAACCGCGCCGACCTGGTGGCCTTTGGCCGGCCCTGGATCGCCAACCCCGACCTGGTGCAGCGCTTCCTGCATGGCGCTGAACTGGCCACCTTCAACCAGGCCACCCTGTATGGCGGTGGTGCAGCGGGCTACACCGACTATCCGCCGATGAAACAAGGCTAAGCCTGCTTGCCCGGCGGCATGATGCAGCATGATGCGGCACGGTGCGGCATGGTTGTCAACAACCATGCCGCGCTTGCGTTGTGACCGCTACAATGCGGTCTGCATCCCTTCAACTCCGAGATCATGAAAACAATATTCGCCACCCTGTCCCTCGCCTGCTGCGCCCTGCCCGCACTGGCCCAGCAAGCCGCGCCCCAGGATACCGATCCGCTGCAGCTGCAAGACCGCATCACCGGCGACATCGGTGGCGGCGTCTACCGCATGGACCGCAATGGGCTGGACCGCAGCAGCCGCACCACCGTGCTGCCCTATGCGTATTTCGACTATGGCCGCTTCTTCGCCCGGGTCGACACCTTTGGCGTAAAGACCGCGCGCATGGGTTATGGCTACCTGGAATTGGCTGGTCGCATCAACCTGGAAGGCTTCGACGCCCAGGGCGGCCTGCAGCGTCGCTCCGATCCCATCCCGCTGGGCCTGGGCAGCTTCCAGGAAACGCCTATCGGCGCCTTCTTCCTGAATGTCTTCCACGACTTCAACAAGTCGCATGGCACCTTGGCTGAGGCCATCTACGCCGCCCAGCTCGACGTCGGGCCGGTGAGCTTCTACCCGCAAGTGGGCGTGGAATATCGCGACAGCCGCTACAACGATTACTTCTACGGCGTCTCCGGCCAGGAGGCCAGCTCCAGCGGCTTGCCGGCCTATCGCGCGGGCTCCTCCACCAGCCCGCTGCTGGGCCTGGTGGCCGACATGCCCATCAGCGGCAACTGGCGGCTGAACCTGACCCTGCGCCGCAAATGGCTGGACAACGCCATCTCCGACAGCCCGATCATCCGCCGCAAGACCGATGACCTGGCCATCCTCGCACTGACCTACCGCTTCAAGTAATTCACCTCATCCCTGCTCTGCGCACCGGGCCATATCATCGGCCCGGCTGCCTTCGCACGCCTCCATCCCCCCTTTGCATGATGCTCGCCATCATCATTGCCAATCATCAATAATTGGCAAAATTGCGGCGCAGCAACGAATTGCCGCTACTGATCGGAATCCCTTTACCAGCAAGACTTCCAGGAGTCCTACAGCGCAACAAAAAGTAGCAAATTTGCGGCGAAAAATGTTGAGCTTTCGACCACAAGCAGCTACGCTCTCGAAGTCTCTTTCCAACAAAGTCTTGAAGACAAATACAAGCTGAGGCACACCACCGTTGCGGCCATCGGACAGGAGCGCCGCGACAACTCCCCCTGTTGTGCATTCTCGATGAATCAAATCCAAGAAAGAGGTGTGTCATGAAGAAACTCATTGGCGGCGTCCTGCTCGCGTCGGCCCTTTGCAGCGTTGGCGCCACGGCCAGCGCAGCGCAAATCAACGGCACGCAGGCGCTGACCTTCAACAACTCGTCCACGACGTCGTACTTCGGTTCGGAATTTGGCGCCGGCACCACCGGCAAGAGCTTCCTGGAGAACTTCACGTTCAGCTATTCCAGTCCCTTCACGGTGTCCTCGGCGGTGATCTCGATCGCCCTGGACGGCATCTCGCGCCTGAACCTCAACAGCCTCACCTTGAGCGGCAATGGCGGCACCTGGACCGGCGTGAAGACCACCGTGGGCAGCGCCCAGGTGTTTACGCTGCGTACTGATGGCCTGTCCTCCGGCAACTACACCCTGTCGGTGGGCGGCCTGGTCACTGGCGCCACCGGCGGCAGCTTCGGCGGCAACATCAGCATCGCCGCCGTGCCGGAAGCCTCGACGGTGGCGATGATGCTGGGTGGCCTGGCGCTGGTGGGCTTTGCCGCCTACCGTCGCCGTCGCACCGAAGGCAATGCGCAAGCACAGGATCGCTTGATGCCGGCCTGAGTCCGACCTCGCCAGCGCGGACAGATCAGTCTGCGCCATGGCAATGAACTGCCTTGCTCGGCAGTGCGGCCAGCCCATCGGGCTGGCCGTTTTCATTGCGCGACCCGCTCTATTTTATAAATTATTTACATCGTTTTTCCGGCTCATCCGGAATCATCCTGCGAGATACATTCCGCACTGCAAGATGCACGACGACTGACCCCACCAAGAAATCAAGCAGCTCATCGGAAAGCCTTTACCATGGCGGCTTCCAGAAATCCTACGACGCAACATCGATTACGCAAAATACGTAAAATTTAGTTGATATTTTTGCGCCGCACACCTAATCTCTGATCGTCTCTCCGAACAACAATGACAAACCGAGACACCCCCTGTTCCGACCTCGACAACACCAACAAGAAAGCGGCCGGCACAACTTCCCCCTTGCAGTGCTTTCTCAATCATTCGAACTGGAAAGAGGTGTGTAATGAAAAAACTCATTGGCAGTCTGCTGCTCGCTTCCGCCTTCATCGGCATGGCATCCACGGCCAGCGCTGCTGACCTGGAGCGGACGCGCTCGCTGATCTGGACCGACGCCACGTCGACCTTCAACGCCCGCTATGGTGAAGGCACCACCGGCCTGACCTTCCTGGAAAACTTCACCTTCACGGTTGACGCCGTGGGTTCGGCGGTTTCCTCTGCGGTGGTCTCCATCGCTCTGGACGGCCTGTCGCGCCTGGGCATCGACAGCTTCACGCTGTCGGGCAACGGCCGTACCATCACCGGTACGCCCTTGCTGGAAGGTGACACCCAGACCTTCAGCCTGCGCACCGATGGCCTGAGCACCGGTCTCTACACCCTGTCGGTGGCCGGTACCATCCTGGGATCGGAAGGCGGCAGCTTCGCCGGCAACATCAGCGTCGCACCGGTGCCGGAAGCCTCGACCACCGCCATGATGCTGGGTGGCCTGGGCATCATCGGCTTTGCCGCCTACCGTCGTCGCCGCAAAGCCGGCGAGGACGCACCGCAGCAACGCAATGATCAGCTGATGCCTGCGTAATCGTCAGCATGGAGGGGGCGCAGTCTTGCGCTCCCTCTCAGTTCCTCTCCTCCCTCCCCAGGCCCTCTCCGGCCCCGGCTGTTCCTTTCGGCCCCTCCCCCTGGTGAATGCGGTAAGATGGCGCCCGTTGCCCGCGACGGGCTAGTCTCGATTCACCACGTATTGTCCTCATGAAAATCGCCACCTGGAACGTCAACTCCCTCAAAGTCCGCCTGCCGCAAGTGCTCAAATGGCTGGAAGAAAACCCGGTGGATGTGCTCTGCCTGCAGGAAACCAAGCTCACCGACGACAAGTTCCCCGCTGCCGAGATCGCCGCTGCGGGCTACCTGGTGGAGTTTTCGGGACAGAAGACCTACAACGGCGTGGCCATCCTGTCGCGCCATCCGATGAACGATGTGGTCAAGAACAATCCCCTGTTCCCCGATGAACAGCAGCGCATCATCGCCGCCACCATCGAGGGGGTGCGCTATGTCTGCGCCTATATCCCCAACGGCCAGTCGCTGGAGTCCGAAAAGTATCCCTACAAGCTGAACTGGCTGGCCGCGCTGCATGAATGGCTGGCCCAGGAAAAAGCCAAGAACCCGCGCCTGGCGCTGCTGGGCGACTACAACATCGCCCCCGAAGACCGCGACGTGCATGATCCGGTGGCCTGGCAAGGCCAGGTGCTGGTGTCCGAACCCGAGCGCGAAGCCTTCCGCAAGCTGCAGGCGCTGGGCCTGACGGATTCCTACCGCCTCTTCGAACAGCCGGAAAAGATGTACAGCTGGTGGGATTACCGCCAGATGGGCTTCCGCCTCAACCGCGGCCTGCGCATCGACCATATCCTGCTGTCCGAAGAACTGGTGCCGCGCTGCACCGCCTGCGTCATCGACAAGGTGCCGCGCAAGTGGGAACAGCCTTCGGATCACGCGCCGGTGATTGCGACGCTGGCGGACTGAAGCCTGAAACTCGGGCAATCCGGAAATGATTTATATCATTTGCGGATGAGCCTGCCGCACCAGCCTGCTGAGCGCCACCTTCGGGTGGCGTTTATTCTTTCTTGTTGCGCATGTTCTTCTCGAACTGCACGTCCAGCTTGCTCACGCGCTTGGCCTTCTGCGGTCCCTGGGCATTGACAAAGCTGACGAAGTCGTCAAGTTCCATGGCCTCGTTGAGCTTTTCCATCGGCTGACCGGCCACGCGGCGCGTCAGGATGAAGCGTTCGTCGGACGTGCGCAGCATCGAATACTCGCGCGACTCGGTGCGGTTGTTCAGGCGCTCGATGGCGCTGGCGGCACGGGTCGATCTCATCATTGCACCTCTTGCAGTTTGAGTTGCCAGTATCCCATATCGATCCATCGCCCCATCTTGTAACCCACCTCGTTGAACACGCCGCACTTCACGAAGCCCAGACTCTCATGCAAGGCCACGCTGGCCGCATTGGGCTGGGCGATGCCGCCAATGACCAGGTGGATGCCCAGTGGCTTGAGCTCGGCAAACAATTGACGGTAGAGGCGCTTGCCGATACCGCGCCCACCCGCATCGTGGCGCAGGTAGACCGAGCTCTCGACCGACTGGCGATAAGCCGCGCGCGGTTTCCATTGGGTGGCATAGGCATAGCCCAGCACCTGGCCCTCTTCTTCATAGACCAGCCAGGGAAACTTCGCCTGCACCTCGGCAATGCGCGCAACCATGCTCTCTTCACTGACCGGTTCGGTCTCGAAGCTGATGGCGGTAGTGGCGACGTAGTGGTTGTAGATGCCGCAGAGGGCGGGAGCGTCGGCGGCAGTGGCCGGGCGGATGGAAGGCTGCATGGGCGGGACGGAATCGGCGAAATAGCGGAGAGATGCGGAAGCCGTCAGTGTAACCAAATTACGCCGGCAGCGGCGGCCCTGCACCAGGCAAGGCCGCTGCTGCTGCATGCTTCAGTCCTTGATCACCGCCCGCACCTGCTCCAGCGCCGCCGGATCTTCGATGGTCGGCAGATCGCCCGGATCGCGCCCTTCGCAGATGGACTGGATGGCCCGCCGCAGCAACTTGCCCGAGCGCGTCTTGGGCAGTCCGCTGACGAAGAAGACCCGCGCCGGTCGTCCCACTGCGCCGATCTGCTTGTCCACCACGGCCATGATCTCGGCTTCCAGCGCCTTGCGCTGTTCGGGCGTGGCGATGGTATAGGCCTGCTTGGGGATGGCGAAGGCAAAGGCGACCTGGCCCTTGAGCTTGTCTTCGACACCCACCACGGCCACTTCGGACACATTGGGATGGCTGGAGATGCTTTCCTCGATCTCGCGCGTGCCCAGACGATGGCCTGCGACGTTGATGACATCATCGGTGCGGCCCAGGATGAAGTAGTAACCGTCCTTGTCCCGGATGCCCCAGTCGAAGGTGGAATACACTTCGCGCGGCAGGCTGCGCCAGTAGGTATTGACGAAGCGCTCATCGTCGCCGTACACGGTCTGCATGCAGCCCGGCGGCAAGGGGCCTTCGATGGCGACCACGCCCTTCTGGTCCGGCCCGCAGGGCTCGCCAGTGGCTTCGTCGAGGATGGCCAGTCGATACCCCGGCATGGGCACGCCAGGGCTGCCCAGGCGCGTGGGCTTGTCATCGATGCCCTTGGCAATGGAGATGATGGGCCAGCCCGATTCGGTCTGCCAGTAATTATCGATGACGGGCACCTTCAGCGCGCCCGAGATCCAACTGGAGGTGGTCTCGTCCAGCGGCTCGCCGGCCAGGTACAAGGCCTTCAGCGAGGAGGTGTCATACCGCTCCATGCACTCGGGCGGTTGCTTCTTGAGTACGCGGATGGCGGTCGGCGCGGAAAACATCCGGGTGACCTTGTACTTCTCGACGATGCTCCACCAGATGCCGGCATCGGGACGGATCGGCAAACCCTCATAGAGCACCGTGGCCATGCCAGCGATCAGCGGGCCATAGACGATGTAGGAGTGGCCCACCACCCAGCCGATGTCGGAGGTGCAGAAATAGGTCTCGCCGGGCTGGCCGCAGAAGATGTGCTGCATCGACGAAGCCAGCGCCACTGCGTAACCGCCGACATCACGTTGTACGCCCTTGGGCTTGCCGGTCGTGCCGGAGGTGTAGAGGATGTAACTGCTTGCGTTGGATTCCAGCCAGGTCACCGGCACCTGCTGGCCAAGATGCTGCGTACGCAGCGGCGCGTAATCGACATCGCGCTGCGCCGTGCGCGCCATCGGGGCCAGTCCGCGGTCCACCAGCAGCACGTGTTGCGGCCGGTGCTGCGCCATGGCGATGGCTTCATCCAGCAAACCCTTGTAGGGGATGACCTTGCCGCCGCGCGAGCCGGCATCGGCCGAGACGATCAGGCGCGGCTGTGCATCATCGATGCGCGAAGCCAGGCTGTTGGAGGCAAAGCCACCGAACACCACCGAATGCACCGCGCCGATGCGGGCGCAGGCCAGCATGGCAAAGACGGCCTCGGCGATCATGGGCATGTAGATCAGCACCCGGTCACCACGCTGCACGCCCAGCGCCTGCATGCTCGCGGCCATGGCCATGACTTCCTGCTGCAGCTCGGCATAGGTGTAGACGCGCTCGCTGTTGGTCTCGGTGGAAATGGCGATGAGCGCGGCCTGCTGGGCGCGCTCGGGCAGGTGGCGGTCCACTGCGTTGTGGCACAGATTGGTCTGGCCATCGATGAACCAGCGCGCAAAGGGTGGGCGCGAATAATCCAGCGTGCGCGAGAACGGTTGCTGCCAGTGGATGCGTTGCGCTTCCTGCGCCCAGAAGGCCTCGGGTTGCTCGACGGATTGCCGATAGAATTGCTCGTATTGCATGACGTCTCCTCATGTCTCTCGAATTGGAACCCTTGCGTCACCCGCCTGCGGACTGGCCTGCAAGGCGACTATCGCGGAACTCTCATGCCGGCGCTCCAGAGGGATTGCCATGCGCGGTCCTCATGCGATCATCAATATCAGTCTTGCCCCTGAAACTTACTGGCGGCTGAATCCGGCCTGCGTGCGAGCCGGTGCGGGGCCTGCGCTTGACTTGCATCAAGCCGGGCATGGACAGGAAAAAGGCGAAGGGAGAGCAGACGGCGAACGCCGTCCGGGAGAGGCATTACAACAGAATGCGCCGCCAGCCCAGGCCAACGGCGCAGTCCGCGTCAACGGGTCCTGCAGTCGTTGGCCAGCTGCTGGCCGATCTTGGCGTTGAGCAGCATGGACTTCGACGGGATCTGTATCCACACCAGTCCCTCGCCCTTGTTTTCCAGGCGCACCGCGCCGGTCGACGTGCTGACCGGATTCATCATGTAATTCTTGCCCTTCCACACCAGCGTGACACCGTCGGTGACGCGGCCATCCATGCGCAGCTCGACCTTGTTGCCCATTTCACAACTGAAGGCCCCCGTCTTCAACTGGGTGGCCCAGGTCGGCTGGGTCGCCGCCGGGGATTGCAGCAGCTGCGGCAAGACCGGCTTGGTCTCGGTCACCGGCACTTCCTCGCGGGAAGCACAGGAAGCCAGCAACACGGCGGCCGACGCGGCCAGGCACAGCGGGCGGAACGAGGAACGGAGGGAATGAAGGGAAGCAATCATCGGAAAGTCCATCAAGGTCGTGGAGTGAGAGAAGACGGGGGGCTGAAAATGATCCGCCCGCATCTTAACAAGTAATCACGGCCTGCTCGACACTCTGTAACGCTTGTTACAAATCCGCTGCATCGGCTCGGCGGCGACCCACCGGGCCGCCCCCCCTCTTGCTTCCTCCTGCCCCCTTCTTGTCCCCTCTTGTCCCTTCCCTCCGGTGTCCCGGCGTCTTACTTGCGCTTGCTGATCGGCACGAACTTCAGGTCTTCCGGCCCCACGTAATTGGCGGAGGGACGGATGATCTTGTTGTCGATGCGCTGCTCGATGATGTGCGCGGCCCAGCCCGAGGTGCGGGCGATGACGAACAGCGGCGTAAACATCGCCGTGGGCACACCCATCATGTGGTAGGACACGGCCGAGAACCAGTCCAGGTTGGGGAACATCTTCTTGATGTCCCACATGACAGTTTCCAGGCGTTCGGCGATATCGAACATCTTGGTCGAGCCGGCTTCCTTGGAGAGCTTGCGCGCCACTTCCTTGATGACCTTGTTGCGCGGGTCGGAGATGGTGTAGACCGGGTGACCGAAACCGATCACCACTTCCTTGTTCTCGACGCGGCGACGGATGTCGGCTTCGGCTTCGTCGGGGTTGTCATAGCGCTTCTGGATCTCGAAGGCGACTTCATTGGCGCCGCCATGCTTGGGGCCGCGCAGTGCGCCGATGGCGCCGGTGATGGCCGAGTACATGTCCGAACCGGTACCGGCGATGACGCGGCCGGTGAAGGTGGAGGCGTTGAATTCGTGTTCCGCGTACAGGATCAGCGAGGTATGCATGGCCTTTTCCCAGGCCTCGGACGGCTTTTCGCCGTGCAGCAGGTGCAGGAAGTGGGCGCCGATGGAGTCGTCATCGGTCTCGACTTCGATGCGGTTGCCGTTGTGGCTGTAGTGGTACCAGTACAGCAGCATGGAACCCAGCGAGGCCATCAGGCGGTCGGCGATATCACGCGCGCCGGGGGTGTTGTGGTCATCCTTCTCTGGCAGCACGCAGCCCAGCGCCGAGACGCCGGTGCGCATCACGTCCATCGGGTGGGACGCGGCCGGCAGCCATTCCAGCGCCGCCTTGACGTTGGCCGGCAAGCCGCGCAGCGACTTCAGCTTGGCCTTGTAGGCGCGCAGTTCAGCAGCGGTGGGCAGCTTGCCGTGCACCAGCAGGTGGGCGATTTCCTCAAACTCGCAGCTGTCGGCCACATCCAGGATGTCGTAGCCGCGATAGTGCAGGTCATTGCCGGTCTTGCCGACAGTACACAGGGCAGTGTTGCCGGCGGTGACGCCAGACAGGGCAACGGACTTCTTGGGCTTGAAACCTGCGGCTTGTTGTTCGCTCATCGTGTTCTCCTCGTATTCGGCATTAGGTGAAAACTAATTATCGGAAGGGGTGGTTTACTTTTTACTTGTTCTTCTGCTGAGCAAACAGCGCATCCAGACGCTGTTCGTAGCTGTGGTAATCGATGCGGTCGTACAGTTCCATGCGGGTCTGCATGGTATCGACCACGTTCTTCTGGGTGCCGTCACGGCGGATCGCCTGGTAGACGTTCTCCGCGGCCTTGTTCATGGCGCGGAAGGCCGACAGCGGATAGAGCACCAGGCCCACATCCGCGCCCTTCAACTCGTCCACCGTGAACAGCGGGGTCGAACCGAACTCGGTGATGTTGGCCAGGATCGGCACTTTCACGGCATTGGCGAACTGCTTGTACATGGCCAGGTCGGTGATGGCTTCCGGGAAGATCATGTCAGCGCCGGCTTCCACGCAGGCCACGGCGCGCTCGATGGCCGCATCCAGTCCTTCCACGGCCAGCGCATCGGTGCGCGCCATGATGACGAAGTTCTCATCGGTGCGGGCATCCACGGCAGCCTTGATGCGGTCCACCATTTCCTGCTTGCTGACGATTTCCTTGTTGGGCCGGTGACCGCAGCGCTTGGCGCCGACCTGGTCTTCGATGTGCATGGCCGCGGCGCCGAACTTGATCATGGACTTGACCGTGCGCGCCACGTTGAAGGCCGAGGCGCCAAATCCGGTATCCACATCCACCAGCAGCGGCAGGTCGCAGACGTCAGTGATGCGACGTACGTCGGTGAGCACGTCATCCAGGTTCGAGATACCCAGGTCGGGCAGGCCCAGCGAACCTGCCGCGACACCGCCGCCGGAAAGATAGATCGCGCGAAAGCCCGCGCGCTTGGCCAGCAATGCGTGGTTGGCGTTGATCGCGCCGATGACTTGCAAGGGAGATTCTTCCTGGACGGCCTTGCGGAATGCTGCGCCTGCGGAATGGAGAGCCATGTTGGACACCTTCTGGATGGGTTGCTGGAGACGGCTGGTCGATGTCGGCCAGTGCGGCCGCTTGCCGGTGCTGATTGCAACGGCCGTGCCAAGTCTTCATGGAGATCGCCGGAGCATGCTGGGCACGCAGCAACAACTCCATGAAAATCAAGGACTTGACGCGCCATTACGGCATCCATCCGGATGCAATCGCACCGACACACCTGCCCGGCAAGCGGTGTTTAGATGTTTCAATAGTGTTACATTAACGTTTCATTGAAACACCATGAACGCCACCCATTGAAACATCGAGGCCCCTCATGAAACGTCCCGCCCCTGTCGATCGTCATGCCGACAAACCCGTGATCTGGACGGTGTCGGTGTCACGGCTATCCGAGCTGTTCCGCGACATCACGCTGGAATTCGACGCCCTGGCCGACATCGAGCCCATCCATCTGGGCTTTGACGACGCCGTGCGCGAGATCCGCGAACGCCTGGCGACCGAGCGCTGCGATGTGGTCATCTCGGCCGGCTCCAATGGCGCCTACCTCAAGAGCCGCCTGCCGGTGCCGGTGATCGTGGCGCGCGCCAGCGGCTTTGACGTGATGCAGGCGCTGGCGCGGGCTCGCCAGCTCACCCGCCGCATTGCGCTGGTGACCTATCAGGAAGCCATGCCGGCGCTGGCCGAGTTCGGCCAGCGCTTTGGCCTGGAGATCGTCCAGCGCACCTATGCCACCGAAGAAGACGCGCGCGCCGTCGTCAACGAATTGAAGGCCGCCGGCATCGAAGCCGTCGCCGGCGCAGGGCTCATCACCGACCTGGCCGAGGAGGCGGGCATGCGCGGCATCTTCCTGTATTCCGCCGCCACGGTGCGGCAAGCCTTCGAGGATGCGCTGGAACTGGCGCGACTGACGCAACTGGAAAGCACGCGCAGCCCCATCCTGCCGGTGGCCGACAGCCTGCGCGCGCGGCATCACCTCAAGGACCTGCGCGGCGACTCGGCGGAGATGGAAACGGTGCGCCAATCCATTACCCTGTTTGCGCGCTCGCCGGCCAATGTGCTGATCCAGGGCGAGACCGGCACCGGCAAGGAATTGGCGGCACAAGCCATCCACCGCGCTCATCCGCTGATGCAGGGCAAGACCCAGGCGGCGCATCCCTTCGTGGCCATCAATTGCGGCGCACTGGCCGAATCCCTGCTGGAATCCGAACTCTTCGGATATGAGGAAGGCGCCTTTACCGGTTCGCGCCGGGGCGGGCGTGCCGGCGTGTTCGAGGCAGCGCATCGTGGCACCCTGTTGCTCGATGAAATCGGCGAGATGCCCCTGCCCTTGCAGACGCGCCTGCTGCGCGTGCTGGAAGAGCGCGAGGTAGTACGCGTAGGCGGCACCCGGCCCATCCCGGTCCAGGTGCGCATCATCAGCGCCACCCACTGCGATCTCCAAGCGCGGGTGCGTGAAGGGCGTTTCCGCGCCGACCTGTATTACCGTCTCAGCGTGCTGTGCCTGCAACTGCCCCCGCTGCGTGAGCGCCGCGACGACATTGCGGCGCTGGCCGAATGGCATCTCAAGCACGCACTGGCCGCGCTGGATGTGCGCCCGCATGCCAACCTGGGCGCTGAGATCGTACGCTGCGCGCCGCTGTTGTGCCGCTATGACTGGCCGGGCAATGTGCGCGAGCTGCGCAATCTGATGGAAAGGCTGGCGCTGTTCCTGGCCGCCGAACCCTTGCAGGCCCTCACGCCGGCGCTGATCCAGCGCGTCGCGCCCGAGCTGGGGCAGGCGCCGCCCTCCCCGGCGGCACCCGATGAGGCTCAAGAAAACATCACGCCCGACAACGCAAGCATCGCCGCCGCACTGCGCCGGTTTCGGGGCAATCGTGCTGCGGCAGCCAGGTATCTGGGCATGAGTCGGACCACCTTGTGGCGCAAGCTAAAGGAAAGCGGCACCACCTGACTAAAAATCCGTAAACTATTTACATCCATCTTCGACATCGATCGCGCCCCCACCGTTTGTCCTGAGTAGCGGCAAAGCCGCGTATCGAAGGCGCCCCGTCCAGCACGCTTGAGAGCGCCTTCGATACGGCCCAAAGGGCCTACTCAGGTCGAACGGATAGTCGTTGGTTTGAGAACAGCCTCCGTTTTTTTCTTGCAGGCGTCCTGCGCTCTGATAATCCCCCGCATTGCGCCTTGACAGCGCCAGCACCCGCCGCCTATCCTCGCCCGCTACAGCGGCTACGGCCGCTGCCAGGAGCGTACAAGCAATGAACAGCCAGAGGCCGCCGCAAGCCCGTCCGGGTGAACGTGGCGAGCCGCTCCTCCATCCACATCGCAATCCATCAGGGAGTCCCCATGAGCAGCAACACTGCGGCGCCAGGCGCCGATATCACGCATCCGCAGGCGCGGCGTGCGATCATCTCCTCGTCCATCGGCAATGCGCTCGAATGGTTCGACATCCTGATCTACGGCGCCTTCGCCGTCGTGATCGCCAAGCAGTTCTTCCCCACCGGCGACGACAGCGTTTCGCTGCTGCTGACCTTCGCCACCTTTGGCGTGTCCTTCTTCATGCGCCCGCTGGGGGCGGTGGTGCTGGGCGCCTACTCCGACCGCGCGGGACGCAAGGCGGCGCTGATGCTGTCGATCATGCTCATGACCGTGGGCACGGCCATGATCGCCTTCATGCCCAGCTACGCCAGCATCGGCCTGCTGGCCCCGGCGGGTATCGCACTGGGCAAGATGATCCAGGGCTTCTCGGCTGGCGGCGAATTCGGCAGCTCCACCGCCTTCCTGGTGGAACATGCGCCGCACCGTCGCGGCTTCTTCTCCAGCTGGCAGGTGGCCAGCCAGGGTATCAGCCTGTTGCTGGCCGCGCTCTTCGGCGCAGTGCTCAACAATATGCTCACGCCGGAACAACTGGCTTCCTGGGGCTGGCGCGTGCCGTTCATCTTCGGTCTGCTGATCGCTCCGGCGGGCATCTATATCCGTCGCCACCTGGATGAAGCACCGGAATTCAAGGAATCCAGCGAGAAGACCAACGCGCCCCTGCGCGACACCTTCGCCCACCAGAAGATGCGCCTGCTGATCGGCGCGGGCAGCGTGATCATGGCGACCGTCTCGGTGTACCTGTCGCTGTACATCCCGACCTATGCCGTCAAGCAGCTGGGCCTGCCGGCCTGGTCGTCGTTTGCCGCGATGTCGGTGGCCGGCCTGATCATGTTCATCGGCTCGCCCCTGGTCGGTGCGCTCTCCGACAAGATCGGCCGCACCCCCTTCATGATCACCAGCAGCGCCCTCTACATCGTGCTGACCTATCCGATGTTCGTGTTCCTGACCAACTCCCCTGGCTTCCTGCAACTGCTGTTGCTGCAGACCGTCATCGGCGTGCTCATGACCATGTACTTCGCGGCCATGCCGGCGCTGCTGGCCGACATCTTCCCGGTGGCCACCCGCGGCACCGGCATGTCGCTGGCCTACAACATCGCCGTGACCATCTTCGGCGGCTTCGCCGGCCTGATCATCACCTGGCTGATCGACTTCACCGGCGACAAGCTGTCGGTGAGCTACTTCGTCATCTTCGGTGCTGTACTGAGCCTGATCGCGTCGCTGTCGGCGCGTCTGGTGCTGCGTCTGCGCTGATTTTTCCGGCCCGCCGTCGCTCAGGCGGCGGGTCGCCATGCGCTTGCTTTTCTTCCCGCTATTCCCTTCCCCTTATTCCCTTCTGGCCGTGTTCAAGCTCACTTGACCAGCGGTGCCGCCATCGACTTGCCTGCGCCGTTACCAATGGGCAACAAAAATCATATTGTGTTTGGGTAATGTCGCTATTAGAGTGCAATGCGCATCTCTAGCCCGGTATGCCATGAAGACGTCGCCCGACGACATCGCCGAAACGCCCAATATCCCATCCACAGAGATGACTGCTTCGCCGATGCGATGCCAGGAGCTTGCTGCTGGCCGAGGTGCGCTGCCGCAAGGCCATCCATGCCGGACCTCCGTCATCCACTGCGCAGGCCGCCTCCAATGCGCTCTGCCCTTTCCCCTCAGGTCAAATCGTGAACATCAGAAATACCAAAGTCGCCACTCAGCTCATGCTGGGCTTTTCCATCCTGATCCTCTTCATGGCTGCGCTGGGAGGAACGTCCCTCTACATCATGGGCAAGATCAACGCCCAGCTGGTCGACGTCCAGGGCAACTGGATGCCCAGCGTGACTACCGCGCAAACCATGCTGGCCGAGATGCGGGCGGTCAACCTGGCCCAGTACCGCGCCCTGACCGCCGACAATGCGCAGCGCATGCAAGACGCCCGCACCCGCATCACCGCTGCCCTGGGACGCTACACCAAGGCCAGCGAGCAGTACCGCCACCTCATCAGCTCGCCGGCCGAACAGAGCGCCTACGATGAACTGCAGGCCTTGCTGGCCCGCTATATCCAGATCGGCGACCAGTTGCCGCAAAGCGTGGAGCAAGGCAAGGAAGAAGAAGCCGCCAACACCATGAAGGACACGCTCTATCCGGTGCGTACCGCCATGGAAGCCAAGATCCAGCAGATCATCAAGATCAACCAGGAAGGCGCGGCGCAGGCGGTCGAACACGGCCAGGCCAGCTATGCGCAAAGCCACCTCACCATCATCGCCTTCACCCTGGCCGCGGCACTGGCGGGACTGGGCATTGCGCTGCTGATCAGCCGCCGCCTCACGCGCCAGCTCGGAGGTGAACCGGGCGAGGCGATGTGGCTGTCGGGCCAGATCGCCGCCGGCAACCTGGCGGCGCGGCTGGAACTCAAGAGCAATGACAACGGCAGCCTGATGCGCTCGCTGATGATCATGCGCGACCAGCTCAGCGGCCTGGTGGGCCAGATCCAGCATGCCAGCACGTCCATCCACGTGGCTGCCCAGGAGATCGCGCAGGGCAACATCGGTCTCTCGCAGCGCACCGAAGAACAGGCCGCCTCGCTGGAAGAAACCGCCTCCAGCATGGAAGAACTGACCAGCACTGTGCAACAGAATGCCGGTAACGCCAAGCAGGCCAGCAGCATGGCCAGCGCCGGTGCAGAAGTGGCGCGCCGGGGCGAGGCCGAGATCGCCGACGTGGTGGCGACGATGCGCGAGATGAGCGTGAGCTCGCACCAGATGTCGGACATCATCAGCGTCATCGAAGGCATTTCCTTCCAGACCAATATCCTGGCCCTCAACGCTGCCGTGGAAGCGGCCCGCGCCGGCGAGAACGGACGCGGCTTCGCCGTGGTCGCCTCGGAAGTGCGCGCGCTGGCCCAGCGCAGCTCGGCCGCGGCCAAGGAAATCAAGGACCTGATCGAAGACTCGGTGGGGCGCATCCGCAACGGCTCCCAACTGGTCGAAGCGGCCGGCGCGACGATTGCCGAGATCATGCAGTCCAGCGTGCGCACCACCGACCTGATGAAGGAAATTGCCGCGGCTTCCGAGGAACAGAGCGCCGGCATCGGCCAGGTCAATACGGCCATCGTGCAGATGGACCAGGTCACGCAGCAAAACGCGGCGCTGGTGGAAGAAGCGGCGGCAGCCGCGCAGTCCATGATGCAACAGGCGCAAGCGCTCACAGCGGCGGTGTCGGTCTTCAAGCTGGATGATCAGGCCTTGCGTACCCTGCCCGGCATGCCCGCCGCGCCCCAGCTGGGCCGTTCACTGGCCACGCCGGCGCTGTCTTGACGGCCGCCGCAATAGCGGCGCCGAGGCAATGAACAATGAACAATGAACAATGCAAATGGCCTGGATCGCAAGATCCAGGCCATTTGTTTTTCCAGCCACGCGCGGCCTGGAACCCGCCCTGCCCTGTGAGGCTCAGTCGTCTTCCGCGCCGCCGATGCCCAGCTCCTGGATCTTGCGGGTGATGGTATTACGTCCGATGCCCAGGCGCACGGCGGCATCGTTCTTGCGGCCATGGGTATGCTTCAGGGCGACCTTGATCAGCGCAGCCTCGAACTGGCGACCGAGGATGTCCATCACCTCGGGCTGTTCAGAGGCCAGCATCTGCGCGGCTTCGGTTTCCAGCAGCGTGATCCAGCTGGCGCCGGCAGCGCCATCGGCCGACGCGGACGCCACGCCCGGCGCAGGCTCGGTATAGGCCGTCGGAAGGGCTGCCGCCGATGCCGGAGCAGCCACGGTCTGGGCCGGTTGCGGCGCATGCACGCGCTCTTCCACCAGGTCTTGCGGCAGGTCCTTGATTTCCACGGTCTGGCCAGGGGCCATCACGGTGATCCAGTTGCACAGGTTCTCCAGCTGGCGCACGTTGCCGGGGAATTCCAGCTGCGACAGGAACTGCATGGCCTGCGGCGAGAGCCGCTTGGCTTCCACGCCGAGCTGGCGCGCGCTCTGCGCCAGGAAGTAGCGGGCCAGGATGGGAATGTCCTCGCTGCGCTCGCGCAGGCTGGGCAGGCGCAGGCGGATCACGTTGAGGCGGTGGTACAAGTCTTCGCGGAACAGACCTTCACGCACCCGTTGTTCCAGGTTCTGGTGGGTGGCGGCAATGACGCGCACATTGGCCTTCAGGGATTGATGGCCGCCGACGCGATAGAAGTGGCCGTCGGAGAGGACGCGCAACAGGCGCGTCTGCAGGTCCAGCGGCATGTCGCCGATTTCATCGAGGAACAAGGTGCCGCCCTCGGCCTGCTCGAAGCGGCCACGGCGCATGGCTTGCGCGCCGGTGAAGGCGCCGCGCTCGTGACCGAACAGTTCGGATTCCAGCAAGTCCTTGGGAATGGCCGCCGTGTTGAGCGCCACGAAGGGCTGGCTGGCGCGCGGGCTGTGCTTGTGCAGGGCGCGCGCCACCAGTTCCTTGCCGGAGCCGGACTCGCCGGTGATGAGCACGGTCACGTTCGACTGCGACAGGCGACCAATGGCGCGGAACACATCCTGCATGGCCGGGGCCTGGCCGAGAATCTCGGGGGTCTGTGCAGCGCCCTGCTCGATGTCGGTCTCGCGCAGGCTTTCGTCGAGGGCGCGGCGGATCAGCTCGACCGCCTTGTCGACGTCGAAGGGCTTGGCCAGGTATTCGAAAGCACCGCCCTGGAAGGCCGAGACGGCCGAGTCCAGGTCCGAGAATGCGGTGATGATGATCACCGGGATGCCCGGATGCTTGGCCTTGACGGTCTGCAGCAACTCCAGCCCGGAAGCGCCGGGCATGCGGATGTCGGAAACCAGTACTTGCGGCGTCCCGTTTTGCAGGGCGGCGATGGCATCGCGTGCGCTGGAAAAACTTTGTGTGGCGAGATTTTCCCGGGCCAGTGCTTTTTCGAGCACCCAGCGTATCGATTCGTCGTCGTCAACAATCCAGATTGGTTTCATAAATCACGTCTTCCTGCGTTGGTCTTGCTGTTGATGCTCCCGCGAGCCAGGCCGCTTCTGGCGCCCTGCCCGCAGCCCCCTTGGATGACGGGATGTCTTCCGTCATGTCGGCTTTGGCGCGCCGCCTGCGGCCATGCTCACGGCAGCGGTATAAGTATTCTGAAATCGGTACAACCTGGCCGGCTGTCGCATTCGATCACGCCCATGTGCTGATGGACGAATGTCTGCGCCAGGGTCAGCCCCAGTCCGCTGCCACCTTCCCGACCCGACACCAGTGGATAGAAGATTCTGTCCTGGATGTCGGGGGGGATGCCCGGACCGTTATCGATGATATGCAAGTCTAGTGCCAGCCGGTATCGGACCTTGGATAGCGTCACTTGACGGCTCACGCGAGTACGCAGGATGAGCTCGCCATCGCCGGCGCGGATGCGGTCGGCCAGCGCCTGGGCGGCGTTGTGCACGATGTTGAGCACGGCCTGGATGAGCTGCTCCTTGTCGCCGCGAAATTCCGGGATGGACAGGTCATAGTCGCGCTTGATGGTCAGCCCCTGGGGGAACTCGGCCATGACCAGGCTGCGCACGCGTTCACAGACTTCGTGGATGTTGACGTCGCCGACGATGTGCGGATGCCGGTGCGGCGCCAGCAGGCGATCGACCAGGGTCTGCAGGCGATCGGCTTCCTTGATGATGACCTGGGTATATTCGCGCAATTCCTTGAGGTGCCGCTCGGGCAGCTCCAGCTCCAGCAGCTGCGCTGCGCCGCGGATGCCGCCCAGCGGATTCTTGATCTCGTGGGCCAGGTTGCGGATCAGTTCCTTGTTGGCCTGGCTCTGGTCGAAGATGCGCTCTTCGCGGTCCAGCTTCAATTGCTGGACGTTTTCGCGCAGCTCCAGCAGCACCGGCATGTCGGGGTTGTCCAGCGGCGTGACGATGGTGTGGACCTGCAGCGGTTCGCGGTTGGCGCGTTCCAGCACCAGGTCCAGGCGCTTGTCGGCGAACTGGTGTTCGATGGCCTGGTAGAACAGGGCCGAGAGCTCCTTGCCGTTCAGGAAGAGCTCCGAGAGCTTCTGCTGCGAGAGCACCTTGAAGGAGCTTTCCAGCAGGTTCTCGGCGGCGGCATTGGCATAGACGATGCCGCCCTCGGCGTCGAGGATGATCACCGCCGAGGCCAGCAGGTCGAGACCTTCGAGGGAGGGGAACGGAGTCTTCATGGCGGTAGTCGGGGAGCCTGGATTCATGTCGTGGAGCAGAGTCGTTCGTGCGGGAACACTAGCAAGTTTCGGGCGCGCTCCCATGAGGATGCAAGGAATGCACACAACTCAGGGGACTTGCCGGCGCGCATAAAAAAAGGGGAAGCAAGCTTCCCCTTTTTGTCCGGATGCGGATTCGATTACAGCGAGTAGTACATGTCGAATTCGATCGGGTGCGTGGTCATGCGGAAGCGCTGGACTTCCTGCATCTTCAGATCGATGTAGGCATCGATCATGCTGTCGGTGAACACGCCGCCACGGGTCAGGAACTCGCGGTCCTTGTCCAGGTGTTCCAGCGCTTCGTCCAGCGAGGAGCACACGGTCGGGATCAGCTTGTCTTCTTCCGGCGGCAGGTGGTACAGGTCCTTGGTCGCAGCTTCGCCCGGGTGGATCTTGTTCTGCACGCCATCCAGACCGGCCATCAGCAGGGCCGAGAAGCACAGGTAGGGGTTGGCCAGGGGATCCGGGAAACGGGTCTCGATACGACGGCCCTTGGGGTTGGCCACGTGCGGGATACGGATCGAGGCCGAACGGTTGCGGGCCGAGTAGGCCAGCTTGACCGGGGCTTCGAAGCCGGGGACCAGACGCTTGTAGGAGTTGGTGCCGGGGTTGGTGATGGCGTTCAGAGCCTTGGCGTGCTTGATGATGCCGCCGATGTAGTACAGCGCGAACTCGGACAGGCCAGCATAGCCGTCGCCAGCGAACAGGTTCTTGCCATCCTTCCAGACGGACTGGTGAACGTGCATGCCGGAGCCGTTGTCGCCAACCAGGGGCTTGGGCATGAAGGTCGCGGTCTTGCCATAGGTGTGGGCGACGTTCCAGATCACGTACTTCATGGTCTGGGTCCAGTCAGCGCGCTCGACCAGGGTCGAGAACTTGGTGCCCAGTTCGTTCTGGCCAGCGCCAGCCACTTCGTGGTGGTGCACTTCGACGGGGATGCCCAGGGATTCAATGATCAGGGACATTTCCGAACGCATGTCCTGGAAGCTGTCGACCGGGGGAACCGGGAAGTAGCCGCCCTTGACGGTCGGACGGTGGCCGGAGTTGCCGCCTTCGATCTTGGCGCCGGTGCTCCAGGAAGCTTCTTCGGAGTCGATCTTGACGAAGGAACCGGACATGTCGGCGCCCCAACGCACACCGTCGAAGATGAAGAATTCGGGTTCCGGACCGAAGTAGGCGGTGTCGCCCAGGCCGGAGGACTTCAGGTAGGCTTCAGCGCGCTTGGCGATGGAGCGCGGATCGCGGTCATAGCCCTTGCCGTCGGACGGCTCGATCACGTCACATTGCATGAAGAGGGTGGTCTCTTCCATGAACGGGTCGATGTTGGCGGTGTTCGGGTCCGGGATCAGCAGCATGTCGGAGGCTTCGATACCCTTCCAGCCGGCGATCGACGAACCGTCGAAGGCATGACCGGATTCGAACTTGTCGATGTCGAAATGCGAAACAGGCACGGAAACGTGCTGTTCCTTGCCACGGGTGTCAGCGAAACGGAAGTCGACAAACTTGACTTCGTTGTCCTTCACCATCTTCAAAACCTCTGCGGCCGTCCTTGCCATGCGAATCTCCTAAAACGAGGAAGTAGTATAAATTGGGGTGTTGAGCCGTTTTCTGCGACTGGATCTTTGCATTTGATACAACGGTCTTGCGCCGAACTCAGTGGCGGATGATAGCAGATTCCATGCCACCAACCTTTAGGGTGCGCACAGGATGAGATATTTTAGGGAGGACGCGGCCTGCGGGCCGATCCCTGCGGTGCAGAGGCCGCCAGGGGATGCATTATTTTAGTGCGTTTTTATCTAAATGCACCATTAAAATGCACTAATGGAAGAAACAAGCTGAATTGCCCTGTTTTGGTGCCTGCGCTTTTCTGGGGCAGCGCTTGCTGCCGCAGCAGGTACGCACCAAAGCGGCCACATCATGCAACCGAAGCAACCGAAGCAAGCGAGGCCGGGGACGTGCGCCGGTTTGGATTTAGAATCTGAGCTCCCGGTGCGATTGCCTGTCGCGATATCCTGGGGGGCTTGCCCCGGCGCAACACGGCGATCCACGATCAACGATACCTGACACTTATACCTGACACTTGATAGCGAACCCAGCATGAGCACTCAAGATATCCTCTCCGCCGCCACCCAACGCGCCGTCGATGCACAGCTTCCCTATCGCGGCGCAGTCACGCCGGCCGAAGCACTGGCCCTGCTCGAAGGCGACAGCCGCATCAAGCTGGTCGATGTACGCACCCGCGCCGAGCGCGACTGGGTCGGCGTGGTCCAGATCGCGCCGGCGCAGCATCTAGCGGTGCAATGGAATCTCTACCCCGAGGGCAAGCCCAATCCGCAATTCCTGGAACAGCTGCGGGAAGTCACCAACCCTGACGATGTGCTGCTGTTCCTGTGCCGTTCCGGCGTGCGTTCCAAGCATGCGGCCAAGCTGGCGACCGAGCATGGCTATACCCACTGCTTCGACATCCTCGAAGGCTTCGAGGGCAACAAGGACGCCGCGGGCCACCGCAAGACCGTCGAGGGCTGGTGCAAGGCGGGCCTGCCGTGGGTGGGGGCCTGAGCGCCGGGCTGTGCGTCGGCCGGGATCGCTCCTAGCCCGGCGCCGCGCTTGCGGCCAATACCTTCTCCAGTGAACTCAACAAGAGGGAGATGGCGTCCTGGGTGTCGTAGTCGTCCTGCATGGCCTCTTCCAGGCACTCCAGCAGGGCCACGATCTCGCTGCGCTGCATGGTCAGCGCCGCGCCCTTCATGCGGTGCGCCAGCTTGCCCATGGTGGCCTGGTCGCCGGCCCGGTGGGCCTGTTGCAGGGCGGCCAGGTCGTGCTGCGAGGTGCTCAGGAACAAGCGCGCCAGGTCGCGTGCATATTCCTCGCGCGGGGGCAGCGCGGCGCCCTCGTCGCCACATTCATGATCGCACCAGAGCGAGAGCATCTTGCGCAGGTCGGCGGTCTGCACGGGCTTGTCGAGCATGCCATCCATGCCGCCGTCCAGGCATAGCCGTACGTGCGCCGCATCAGCCTCGGCGGAAATGCCGATCAAGGGCGTGTAGGGACGCTGCGGGTCCTCTTGCTCCAGGGCGCGCACCTGACGCGCCACCTCGTGGCCGGGCAGGTCCGGCAGAAAGCAATCCAGCAGCACCAGCCCCTGCGGCTGGGCGCGGATCGCCGCCAGCGCGGCGGCGCCGTCGGCCGCCACCTGGACCTGGCAGCCCAGCGATTGCAAACGGTTCTGCATCGCATAACGGATCGTCGCCGAATCATCGACGAGCAAGACCCTAGGCTCACTGCGGTTCATCTTCTGTCTCCTTGCTGGTCTTACAGGTCCTTGATCTGGTATTCGATCTTGAACAGCTCGTTGTCGCTGCGCACGCCCAGCTTGCGGAAGGCCGATTGCTTCTGGCCGCTGATGGTCTTGACGCTGCGGGCGAACTTGTCGGCGATGGCGGTGACGGAGAGGCCATCCAGGCAGCAGCGCAGCACTTCGCGCTCGCGTGGCGAGAGGCTGGGCATTTCCGAGAGCGAATCGCTGGAAGGCGGGCTGTTGCGCTTGCGGCGCGGGGGCCGCACCTGCGGCGGGCCCCCCTCGGGGGCCGGGGTGGGGCTGTCGCTGGCCAGCATGGCGGTCAGTTCGCGCGCCATGGCGGCATTGAGGTATTCACGTCCGACCGAGACAGTGCGGATGGCTTGCACCAGCTCGCCCAGCTCCTGCGACTTGCCCACGAAGCCGCGTGCCCCGGCCTTCATCGCCAGGGCCACGGTGGCCGGGTTGTTGTGGGCCGAGGTGACCAGGATCTTGCTGCGGGGGAAGCGTACGCGCAGGGCGCGGATCAGGTTCAGGCCATCGATGTCATTGCTGCCCAGCGAATAATCGATGAGCAACAGGTCGGCCGGCGAGGCGCGCAGCGCCGTCATCAATTCCTTGCTGGTGGCGAAGCTGCCGACCACTTCCAGGTCCGGCTCCTCGGCCAGGCGGGCGGCCAGGCCGTAACGGACCACCGCGTGGTCGTCGAGCAAGGCAATGCGCATCCTCGATGCCAGTGTCCATATCGTGCTGCTCATGCTGCTGTCCCGTCCCCGTTTTCTGTCGTGCTGCCTCGACGCCGGCCTCATGCCTGGCGATGCAACGCAGGCGTTATTGTCCTGTAGCATGCGCTTTTCCCGCATAGGAATCGTCTCAAAAAACCGAGGGGAAAGCGGCCTATATCCTCGGACCTGCATTCTGCCCTCCCACCTGGCAAGAGACTCCCAGATCATCACGGCTTCTCCTTTGCCCCCGCATGTATGAACTGGCAACACGCCCACGGCGGAGGGGAAGAAGATGTTTGCTTCACTTACCCTGCCCGTCATGACAACCAAAATGCCGGAGCCGGCGTTAAGCCGCCAGAACGCCGGCTGCGCCGCATTACACTTTCTTACAGCCGGGCTCACGGCCTTTGTCCATACTGGCCTCAACAAATGTCGAAAACTGCGAGGCTCATTGATGCGCCCGTTACGCCAACATCCGTCCGCCGCCCCTATGGCGCGCGCTCGTTGCCTGCTCACGCTGGCCCTGCTGGGACTGCTGGCGGGCCAATTGCCCGCAGCGCATGCCGCCGCCCCCACGCCGGCAGCCGCGCCGCTGTCGGAACAGGAGCGTGCGCTGCACGTCTTGAACCGCCTGGCCTATGGCCCGCGTCCGGGTGACCTGGAAGAAGTCGAGCGCATGGGCGTCAAGCGCTACATCGACCAGCAATTGCATCCAGAGCGCATCCCCCTGCCGGCGCAACTGCAGGCGTCGCTGGCAGCCCTGCCCGGCTTGCAGATGACGCCGGCGCAATTGTTCGTGGACTATGGACCGCCCTCCTTCGACAAGGAGGGCAGCAAGGAAGAAAAGCAGGCCGCCCGCCAGCGCGCCCCCCGCGAGCTGACGCCGCAGTTCCATATGGCGCGGCTGCTGCAGGCCACCGAGAGTCCGCGCCAGCTGGAAGAAGTGATGACCGAATTCTGGGCCAATCACTTCAATGTCTTCGAGGGCAAGGAATGGGTGCGCTATTGGGTAGGCGATTATGAAAAGAACGCCATCCGCCCCTATGCGCTGGGCAACTTCCGCGACCTGCTGGGCGCGGTGGCGCATCATCCGGCCATGCTCTACTACCTCGACAACTGGCTTTCCAGCGGCGCGGGCACCCGTGGAGCACGCGGGCGCTTCAAGGGACTCAACGAGAACTACGCCCGTGAGCTGATGGAACTGCATACCCTGGGCGTGGACGGTGGCTACCAGCAGGCCGACGTGATCACGCTGGCGCGCATCCTCTCGGGCTGGACCATTGACGTCAATGCGATGAAAGCCGGCGCGGCCCCGTTCTCCTTCGCTGCGCAGCGCCATGACCCTAGCCCCAAGGTCTTCCTCGGCAAGCCACTGGCGGCCACAGGCTACCAGGAGGGTGAAGCCGCACTCGACATCCTGGCCAACCACCCTGCGACGGCGCGCTTCATCTCGACCCAGCTGGTGCAGTATTTCGTGTCGGACCAGCCCGATCCGGCGCTGGTGCAGAAGCTGTCACAGACCTTCCTCTCCACGCATGGCGATCTGCGCGCGGTGCTCAAGACCCTGTTCGACAGCCCGCAGTTCTGGGCGCGCAGCAATTACCAGACGCAATTCAAGACGCCCTACCAGTTCGTGGTGTCGGCCTTGCGCGCCAGCGACATCCCGGTGCGCAACGCCAAGCCGGTCAATGGTGCGCTGGCGCAGTTCGGCATGCCGCTGTATGGCTGGCTCACGCCGGAAGGCTACAAGTATTCGCAGGCGGCCTGGCTCAACCCGGACGCGCTGCTGCGGCGGATCAACTTTGCCGGCAACCTGGTCAATGGCAAGTCGCCGATTGCCCGGCCCGAGGGCGAAGCACCTCCTTCCAACGCCGATGCGCGGCCCGTCGATGCGCAGCAGTTGCTGCGCACCCTGGGGCCGGCGGTCGCGCCGCAGACTGCGGCCAAGATCCTGGCCGCCCCAGAGAACGTGCAGGCTGGCCTGATCCTGGGCAGCCCCGATTTCATGAAACGCTGATCCCTGTCCAAGGACTTCCATGAACCGTCGCGATTTCATCCGCTACCTGGGCGCCGCCACCGGTGGCGCCATCCTGGTGCCGGTCGGCCTGTCCGGCTGCGCGGTCGCCCCCACCGGCGACAAGAGCATCAGCCGCGCCACTCCGGCGCGGTTGGCCTATGGCTCGCCGGCGCCCAGGGCGCACGCCAACGGCGATGGTGCGCCACGCATGATCGTGGTGTTCCTGCGCGGCGCGGTCGATGGCTTGAATGTGGTGGTGCCGCATGGCGACCCGGAGTATTACCGCGCCCGCCCCAGCATCGCCGTGGCGCGTCCCGGCGAACCCAATGGCGCACTCGACCTGACTGGCTACTTCGGCCTGCACCCTGCCCTCTCGCCGCTACTGCCATACTGGGAAAGCGGCCAGCTGGCCTTCGTGCATGCCTCTGGCTCCCCCGATGGCTCGCGCTCGCACTTCGAGGCGCAGGACTACATGGAGACCGGCACACCCGGACAGCACACCACCCGCGACGGCTGGCTCAATCGCCTCATGGGCTACCTGCCGCCGTCGGAATCGCCCCTGCAGGCGCTCAATGTGGGCGACGCCACGCCGCGCATCCTCAGCGGCCACAACGTCGTGGCCAACCTGCAGACCGGGCGGGCCGCCACGCGCCCCGGCCTGATCGACCAGCCGCGCATGATGCAGGCCTACGGCCCGCTCTATGAGGGCGACGACGCCATCGCCAAGGCCTACCGCGACGGCATCGCCGCGCGCCGCGAACTGATGGCCGAGATCAACAGCCAGGAACAGCAGATGGCCAACAACGGCGCGCCGCTGCCCAATGGGCTGTCGATGGATACGGCGCGGCTGGGCCGCTTGATGCGCCACGATCCGCGCATCCGCCTGGCCTTCCTGGCGGTGGGGGGCTGGGACACCCATATCAACCAGGGCAATGGGACTGGCCAACTGGCTGGACGGCTCTCCCCGCTGGGCGCAGGGCTGGCCACGCTGGCCCATGAGCTGGGGCCGGCCTTCAATGACACGGTGATCGTGGTGATGTCCGAATTCGGCCGCACCTTCCGCGAGAACGGCAATGGTGGCACCGATCATGGTCACGGCAATGCGATGTGGCTGATGGGAGGCAATCTGCGCGGCGGCAAGATCTATGGACAGTGGCCGGGCTTGAACCAGGCGGCCCTGAACGAGGGGCGCGATCTGGCCATCACCACCGATTTCCGCGCGGTGCTGTGTGCGCTGTCGGAGCGGCATATGCGCATTCCGGATCGGGCATTGGAGAAAATTTTTCCGCAATATGCAGCGGGTTCTAAAGGTGTGCCTGCGCTCTTTGTCTAAGATGGCGCAGGAATTATCGGGATGAATTTCCAACCCAAGTTTTGGATATTTTCGCCATCCCTAGTTCTCGACACTCTTTGCCGGGCCGGTAAACGAACTAACCTTTGCGTTGTATTCCAATATCAAGTCTTGCCTACCAGACATGTCGATGACCTCGCCATGAGCAACCGCCCCAAATAATTCAGTGGTAACCAACATGAAAACTATGTCTTGCTCTGAATAGTTAGCCTCAACCTTGCCACTGTTATGCCGTCGCGATACCTGGTGAAAACCCGTATGAGTAAATCCACTCATAGTTTTCAGGCGTGGGTCTTTAATGACGACAATACTTCCGAACGCCCTAGTTTTGGTTCGATGTCAGCGACGAGCTGCTTAAAGCTTCGGTCAATATCCCCAGTTTTGAATTTTCTGATTTGTTGATCAGTTGCGCATCGACGTAACCAGATTCCGCGTATCAGGGATTCCACCAGTACTTTAAGTAACGCGAAGGCAGATCCATATAGTTCAGATGAGCATAAAAGTGCTATTGCTGCTTGATGCTCAATAGCTACATCAAAACATCCAAGAGCGATCAATGATCGTTCGTCTACTGGCAGATCTAAGCCCGTCGACAAGCTATCGAGCCACATCATCTGCCTCATTAAATGCTCGAATTGTGCGACGGCGGTGCTCATTAGATTTTCTTGGTTCGAAGCTATTCCCACGTTTCTTTTCGCCTGACTTTCACAGGCTCGTCAGCAGGGTATCCCTGGAAGGGAGGTGGGCCTCCCAAGACGCGATGAAGCGCCCTTTGATGCGTTTTGCGTATGCGATTACCTCTTTAAATACCTTCTTCACCATAAGCAAATCCTCCTTTCTGCTGTTGGATAGCACTGCAATGAACTCTGCAACAACGAAGCCCACAAGGAAACCAAGTGGGCCAAAGATCATATGAACACAGCCAGCCATCATCAGTCTCAGGAGGCCACCTCTGAGAGACACCCTTTGAGGATGTTTCGGCTCGAATAGTCTAGCGCAAAGAACCAGCAGGCGTGATTTGCGCTTGATCGGGTTAATCCACCATCTCATGCTCTGAATCCAAAGACCGGTCAAGCCTGTTCCATAAACCAATGGACACAAGCAATGGTCTGTCTAGAAAATTCGAAGAGCCTGACGCCCGCTTTCTCCTGTTCAATCCCAACCACAACCGTCGGCGAGATAAAGATCATAGGGCGGCGACTTTATGGTGTAGCCGAAGGCCGTTTATTTGAAGTTGCTGTAGCCGCTCAGCCCCAACCTTGGAGAGATATGCAGACCAGAACCGTTAAGTTCTTTGGCCTAGCTCTTTTAGTTTCTCTTGCGCTAGGCTTGATCATTCATTTCACAAGACCCCACTACGGTCGCTGCGACTTTTACAATCGGCCGGACACGTTGGACGGTGGTGTAAAACTCTTGAACGGAACGTCATATCGATTCCAGATGTGTGGTACTGGCGGAAATGATCAGGACGGAACGGACGACAAAATCGAGCTGAAGGTGTTCAACGATCAAGGTACGCTGCTCGCCAGGAGGTATTTTTCAGTCAACTGGTATGCTGGCAAAGGCTTTCATCAGCCCTTGACCTACGAAAACGACTCCGTTCGGTATATCGACGTGACTGAAAACTCAGAATACGAAAAGCGCTTGAGTATCCCGCCAACAAAGTGGGATTGGATCCGAGCCAGATTGCCGTTGTTTTGACCGGGGGGTTGGTCACGATCGGCAATCTGGCTGATGTCATTCAGCCTCGGCAATCCAGGCTGCCTGGATCGCTTCCAGGATGCGCTCACCGGAACGGTTGGGATCATCGTCAAATCCATCCAGCTCCATCACCCAGCGATGCAGGTCGGTGAAGCGGATGGTCTTGGGATCGGTCTCGGGAAACTTGTCGTAGAGTTCCTCGGCGATCTGCTGGGTATCAGTCCATTTCATGTCGGTCTCCACGGCGCTGTGTGCGCCGGACGTACGCCTCAGTGGATCAGTGCGTCAGTGATTTTCCGAGGCGTGGTTGATGGTGTACTTGGGGATTTCGACGGTCAGGTCGTCTTCACCCAGCACCACCTGGCAGGACAGGCGCGAGGTGGCTTCCAGGCCCCAGGCCATGTCCAGCAGGTCTTCTTCCTTGTCGGTCGGATCGTCGAGCGTCTCGAAGCCTTCGCGGATGACGACGTGGCAGGTGGTACAGGCGCAGGATTTCTCGCAGGCGTGTTCGATGTCGATGTCGCTGTCCAGCAGCGCATCGCACAAGGTCTTGCCGGCGGGGGCGTCGATCACCGAGCCTTCGGGGCAAAGGACCGGATGGGGGAGGATGACGATCTGGGGCATGGTGGCTCTCGGGTCTTGTCTACAGTGTTCAGGTCAGGAAGCCGCTCAAGCGACTTCATCCAGTTTCTTGCCGGCCAGGGCGGCGTGGACGCTGCGGTCCATGCGGCGGGCGGCGAATTCCTCAGTACCATGCGCCAGCGCATCCACCGCGGCCTTGATGGCGAGGTGGTCGGTACCTTGGGCAGCGGCGCTTACCGCCTCCACCTGCGCTTCAATGGCCTGGCGCTCGGCTTCGGACAGCAGCGCGGCGTCCGCCTGCAGCGCCGAGCGGGTGGCCAGGACGATGCGTTCGGCTTCGACCTGTTCTTCACGCAGGGCGCGGCGTTGCATGTCTTCGTCCGCCGAGCTGAAGGACTCTTGCAGCATGCGGGCGATTTCGTCGTCGCCCAGGCCATACGAGGGCTTGACGGTGATGGAGGCTTCCACGCCCGAGGTCATCTCGCGCGCCGACACGGCCAGCAAGCCATCGGCATCGACCTGGTAGGTCACGCGGATACGCGCCGCGCCAGCGGCCATCGGCGGAATGCCGCGCAGCTCGAAACGGGCCAGCGAGCGGCAGTCGGCCACCAGCTCGCGCTCGCCCTGCACCACGTGGATGGCCATGGCGGTCTGGCCATCCTTGAAGGTGGTGAATTCCTGGGCGCGCGCGCAGGGGATGGTGGAATTGCGCGGGATGACCTTCTCGGCCAGCCCGCCCATGGTCTCGATGCCCAGCGACAGCGGGATCACGTCCAGCAGCAGCCAGTCGTCGCCCGGCGCACGGTTGCCGGCCAACAGGTTGGCCTGCACGGCCGCGCCCAGCGCGACGACCTTGTCGGGGTCGATGTTGGACAGCGGATTGGTCTTGAAGAACTCGCCCACGGCGCGGCGGATATGCGGCATGCGGGTGGCGCCGCCGACCAGCACCACGCCATCCACGTCTTCCACCGTCAAGCCGGCGTCGCGCAGGGCCTTGCGTACCGGGGCCATGGTCTTGGCCACCAGGTGCTGGGTGATCTCGTTGAATTGCGCAGCGGTGATCGACAGGTGGACTTCCTCGCCGGATCTGAGCACGGCATCGATCTGCACTTCGTCCTTGGTGGAGAGCAGTTCCTTGACCTCGCGGGCCTTGACCATCAAGAGGCGCGTATCTTCATCCGACAGCGGTTGCAGTTGCGCTTCGTGGCTGATCCAGCAGAACAGGCGATGGTCGAAGTCGTCGCCGCCCAGGGCCGAATCGCCGCCGGTGGCCAGCACTTCGAAGACGCCGCGCGTGAGCTTGAGGATGGAGATATCGAAGGTGCCGCCGCCCAGGTCGTAGACGGCGAAGACGCCTTCCGAAGAGTTGTCCAGGCCATAGGCGATGGCTGCCGCCGTCGGTTCGTTCAGCAGACGCAGCACATTCAGGCCTGCCAGTTGAGCGGCATCCTTGGTGGCCTGGCGCTGGGCATCGTCGAAGTAGGCCGGAACCGTGATGACGGCGCCGACCAGGTCGTCGCCCAGCGCGTCTTCGGCAGTCTGGCGCAGCGTGGCCAGGATCTGGGCCGACACTTCCACCGGGCTCTTCACGCCGGCCACGGTCTTGATCTGCACCATGCCGGGCTGGTCCTGGAAGTCGTAGGGCATGTTCTCGGCGTGGGCAATGTCCTTGAGGCCGCGGCCCATGAAGCGCTTGACCGAGACGATGGTGTTGCGCGGATCGGTGGTCTGGGCCGCCTGGGCCTTGTAGCCGATGTTGGCATGGCCATTGGGCAGGTAGCGCACCACCGAAGGCAGCAGCACGCGGCCGTCGTCATCGGCCAGCACTTCGGGAATGCTGTTGCGCACGGTGGCCACCAGCGAATTGGTGGTACCCAGGTCGATACCGACAGCCAGACGACGCTGGTGCGGCGCGGTGGACATGCCCGGTTCGGAAATCTGCAGTAAAGCCATAGGAATTGGACTCGTCGTGGAGCAGTGTTGAGCGACGTGACTCGCTGTTATTCAGGTAAGGCCATCCGGATGCCCAGGCCGATGAAGGCACAGCCTGCCAGGCGGTTCAGATGGACGGAAGCACTGGCGCGGCGGCGGAAATACGCGCCGACCGCGCCGGAAAAAAGTGCGATGGCGCTGAAGATGGCAAAGGCCTGCACAATGAACACCAGCGCCAGCACCAGCATCTGCAAGGCTTCATGACCCGCTTCCCGCTGCACGAACTGCGGCAGGAAGGCGATGAAGAACAGCGTCACCTTGGGATTGAGCATGTTGGCCAGCACGCTCTGCCAGTAGATACGGCGCAGCGGTACTGCGGCCGCGCCCTGCCCGTCTGCGGCCAGCGCCAGGCCTGCCGAGGCCGAGCGCAAGGTGCGCACGCCCAGGTAGGCCAGGTAGGCCGCGCCCGCATATTGCAGGGCGTGGTAGGCCGGCGGATAGGCCTTGATCAGGGCGGCAAAGCCCAGCACCGCCAGCAGCGTATGGAACACCAGTCCCGAGCAAAAACCGGCGGCGGCCACCAGGCCGGCCTTGCGGCCCTGGGCAATGCCGCGCGTGAGGACGTAGAGGTTGTCCGGGCCGGGGGCCAGGGTCAGCGTCATCGCGGCCAGCAGGAACAGGATCAGGTCAGGCATGGGCGGCTCCCGAGCTCAGCCTTCGATCAGGGCGAAGGCATCGCCGATCTCGGCGCCGAACTTGTCGAGGAACATCAGCTGGCGCACCAGCTTGCCGGCCGCGGCGTAGTCGCCGGTATCGAGCAGCGCTTCGATGCGGCCGATCTCGGCCTTCTTCTCGGCCAGCAGTTCGGCGTTGAGCTGTTCCAGGGCGTCGATGTCCTTGGCCGCCTTGGCGTCATCGAGGGTCTCGCGCCATTCCATCTGCTGCATCAGGAAGGCCGGGGCCATGGCGGTGTTGGATTCGGTCTGCAGGTCCACGCCGTGCAGTTCGCACAGGTAACGCGCGCGCTTCAAGGGATGCTTCAGCGTCTGGTAGGCCTCGTTGGCGCGCGTGGCCCATTGCATGGCCACGCGTTTTTCGGCATCGCTGGCGTGGGCGAACTTGTCCGGATGGGCCTGGCTCTGCACGCGATGGAAAGCCTGCTCCAGCGCCTTCAGGTCGATGGCGAAACGTTGCGGCAACTGGAACAGGTCGTAGTGGTTTTGCATGGCTGAAAAATAAAAAGCCTGTCGGACTGCAACAGGCTTGGCACATCAGGGACGGCGCGGTGACCGGGCGGCCCCGCATGGAGCGATCACGAGGCTGTCACAAGGCTATCACGAGCCGGCTAAGCACTGGCCGCCTGCACCGCAAAGCCGGCGCGACGGCATCGACAAGGATCAGGAAGACGACTCAGATGCGGAAGCTTTCGCCGCAGCCGCACTCGTCCTTGACGTTGGGGTTCTGGAACTTGAAGCCTTCATTCAAACCCTCGCGGGCAAAATCCAGCTCGGTGCCATCGATGTAGGGCAAGCTCTTGGGATCGACGAAGACGCGCACGCCATGCGACTCGAAGACGGTGTCTTCGGACGATTGTTCATCCACATACTCCAGCTTGTAGGCCAGGCCGGAACAACCGGTGGTGCGCACGCCCAGGCGCAGGCCGATGCCCTTGCCCCGGCGCTCCATGTAGCGGCTGATGTGTTTTGCTGCCTTCTCTGTCAACGTGATTGCCATGATGCTTGCCTTACGAAATCGAAAACCGCGAGTGCTGCTGTCGGAAAGGGCCGCTCAGGCAGCCTTCTGTTCCGCGCCGTGCTTGGCCTTGTAGTCCTGCACCGCTGCCTTGATGGCGTCTTCGGCCAGGATCGAGCAGTGGATCTTCACCGGCGGCAGCGCCAGTTCTTCGGCGATCTGGGTGTTCTTGATGGACAGCGCTTCGTCCAGGGTCTTGCCCTTGACCCATTCGGTCACCAGGGAAGACGAGGCGATGGCCGAACCGCAGCCATAGGTCTTGAACTTGGCATCCTGGATGACGCCATCGGCGCCCACCTTGATCTGCAGCTTCATCACGTCGCCGCAGGCGGGCGCGCCGACCATGCCGGTACCCACGGTCTCGTCACCCTTTTCGAAGGCGCCGACGTTGCGGGGGTTTTCATAGTGGTCGAGTACTTTTTCCGAATAAGACATGTTCTTGCTCCCTAGATGATGGTTTCCTCCATCGCCCTTGCCCTGCTCTACTGCGGCTGCTGGCGATGGCTGGCAAAGTCCTGGTTAGTGGGCCGCCCACTGGATGGTGGACAGGTCCACGCCGTCCTTGTACATGTCCCACAGCGGGGACAGCTCGCGCAGCTTGCCGACCTTGCTCTTGATCAGCGCGATGGTGAAATCGATGTCTTCCTCGGTGGTGAAGCGGCCGATGGTGAAGCGGATCGAGCTGTGCGCCAGTTCATCGCTGCGGCCCAGGGCGCGCAGCACGTAGGACGGCTCCAGGCTGGCCGAGGTGCAGGCCGAACCGGATGAGACGGCGATATCCTTGATGGCCATGATCAGCGACTCACCTTCCACGTAGTTGAAGCTCACGTTCAGGTTGTGCGGCACGCGGTGCTCCATGTCGCCGTTGATGTAGGTCTCTTCGATCTCTTGCAGGCCCTTGGCCAGGCGGTCGCGCAGCGCGCGGATGCGGGCCAGTTCGCTGTCCATCTCTTCACGGGCCAGGCGGAAGGCTTCACCCATGCCGACGATCTGGTGCGTGGCCAGGGTGCCCGAGCGCAGGCCGCGCTCGTGTCCACCGCCGTGCATCTGCGCTTCGATGCGCACGCGCGGCTTGCGGCGCACGTACAGCGCACCGATGCCCTTGGGACCATAGCTCTTGTGGGCCGAGAAACTCATCAGGTCGACCTTCCAGTTTTCCAGATCGATCTTGACCTTGCCGGTCGCTTGCGCGGCGTCGCTGTGGAAGATGATGCCTTTGGAACGGCAGAACTCGCCGATCTCCGGCACCGGCTGGATCACGCCGATTTCGTTGTTGACCAGCATGACCGAGACCAGGATGGTGTCCGGACGCACGGCTGCGGCGATCTGTTCGACCGTCACCAGGCCGTTGTCCTGCGGCTGCAGGTAGGTCGCTTCGAAACCGATGCGCTCCAGCTCGCGGAAGGTGTCCAGCACCGCCTTGTGCTCGGTCTTGACGGTGATGATGTGCTTGCCCTTGGACTTGTAGAACTGCGCTGCGCCCTTGATGGCCAGGTTGTTGCTCTCGGTGGCGCCGGAGGTCCAGATGATCTCGCGCGAATCGGCGTTGACCAGCTTGGCCACTTCTTCACGTGCCTCTTCCACGGCCTTCTCGGCGGTCCAGCCATACATGTGGCTGCGCGAGGCGGGATTGCCGAACTGCTCGCGCAGGTAGGGGATCATCTTGTCGGCCACGCGCGGATCGACCGGGGTGGTCGCCGAGTAATCCATGTAGATCGGGAAGTGCGGAGCCTTGATGGTCTCCAGCAGGCTTTTTTCCAGGGGTGCGTTCATGTGTGCTTGCTCCAAATCAGGCTGCGGCTTGCGGGCGGTGCATCACCACCACGCTCTGCGAGTCGGCGGCACGGTGTTCCGCCGGCTTGGGTTCTTTTTGCTGGTCGACCAGATCCTGGAGCGACACCGAATCCAGGTACTCGACCATCTTTTCGTTCAGGGTGGACCACAGGTCATGCGTCATACAGCGTGCGCCGCCGGGATGCGAAGCGCTGTGGCAATTTTCCTTGCCGCCGCACTGGGTCGCATCCAGCGGTTCGTCCACCGCGATGATGATGTCGGCCACCGAGACATCGGCGGCCTTGCGGGCGAGGTTGTAACCACCGCCAGGCCCCCTCACGGACTCGACGATCTGGTGCCGCCGCAACTTGCCGAACAACTGCTCCAGATATGATAAAGAAATTTCCTGGCGCTCGCTGATGGCCGACAACGTGACGGGACCCTTGCCCTGGCGCAAGGCCAGGTCAATCATCGCCGTGACGGCAAAACGACCTTTGGTGGTTAGACGCATGAATTCCGCTCCAGAAACAAGTGAACCGATTGGCCCTGAATTCCCGAATATTTGAGTCAAGTATAGCAAACCCGAGTAATTCTGTCAGGTACAAGCACCGACCCAGATCATCATTCCTTCATATTGCGGTGAAACTTGTCTGACCTCCTCCGCAAATTGCGCTAATCTCACGCTTTGGGCCGGCATGTTCAGGATTGGCCACTTATCGATCTGGTAAGATGTGCCGAACTTTTCCATCAGGCGTCATGCGGACTGACCGAACAACCACAAGCCCGGTCCGCGCCGCCACTCAAACTAGAACGATATGGATGTAAGCGATACCCCCAACCCCCTGCTGCGCCCGCGCCGCAAGCCACAGAGCCTGTCGCAGGAGGTGGTGGCCGCGCTGACCGCGATGATCAGCAATGGCAGCCTCACGCCCGGAGACAAGCTGCCCACCGAATCCGAGATCATGCAGACCCAGGGCGTGTCGCGCACCGTAGTGCGCGAAGCCATCTCGCGCCTGCAGGCCGCCGGCCTGGTGGAAACCCGCCACGGCATCGGCACCTTCGTGCTGGAGGCCAAGAAAGGCGGCAACATCAACATCGATCCGGCCACCATCACCACCATGCGCGACCTGCTGGCGCTGCTGGAGCTGCGCATCAGCCTGGAAACCGAAATCGCCGGCCTGGCCGCGGCCCGCCGCACCGAGGAACAGCTGCAGGAAATCCGCGAGGCGCTTGATCTGTTCCGCGCCAACCAGCAAGGCGGCGGCGACACCGTGGGGCCGGATTTCCGCTTCCACTTCGCCATCGCCAACGCCACCGGCAACCGCTACTTCATCGAGATCATCAGCCACCTGGGCATGGGCGTGATCCCGCGCAAGCGCATCAACACGGCCGAGCTGGCCCATGACCAGCAAGCCAGCTACCTGGACCGGGTGCAGCGCGAGCACGAAGACATCTATGAAGCCATTGCCCGCGGCGACGCCGAGGCCGCCCGCGCCGCCATGCGCAACCACCTCACCAACAGCCGCGAACGCCTGCGTCGCGCGCAACAGGAAGCCGAATCGGGCAGCGCCAGCGCGGCCTGATCGGCACACCCACGCTGCTCCGGTTCACCGCAGGACCGGGACAGCGTGGGACTTGGCAAGGTGCTTTCCTCCTGCATCTCCCCTTCAGCCTCCTTCCCCGGCCCTACCCCCTCCTGCCGCCTCTCCTGCCCAGGACAGCGCTCGTCATCCCCTCCATTAGCACGCATCAAAGCGCGGCAAAAAAGTGCTGGATTTCTGAAATCTTATGTTGTACGATGACTGATATCCTGATCGGATAGAGATCTAGAGACACACCGAGCAGCAGAGCAACAGAGCATTGGTAGCCATTCCAATCCTTCCCATTTCCAATTCTTAACGGCGTCGAGCGAAAACATGTCCCAGTACACTCCCCAAGACCTCAAACAGATCCTCTCTTCCGGCCTGCTGTCGTTCCCGCTGACCGACTTCGACGAGCAGGGCGACTTCCGCCCGAAGACCTATATCGAGCGCCTGGAATGGCTGGCTCCGTACGGCGCCAGCGCCCTGTTCGCCGCCGGCGGCACGGGTGAATTCTTCTCGCTGGTCCCGGGCGAGTATTCGGACATCATCCGCACCGCCGTCGACACCTGCCGTGGCAAGGTGCCCATCATCGCCGGCGCGGGCGGCTCCACCCGCGCCGCCATCGCCTATGCCCAGGAAGCCGAGCGCCTGGGCGCGCACGGCATCCTGCTGATGCCGCACTACCTGACCGAAGCCAGCCAGGACGGCATCGCCGCCCACGTCGAGGCGGTCTGCAAGTCAGTCAAGTTTGGCGTGATCATCTACAACCGCGCCGTCTGCAAGCTCAACGCAGACACCCTGCAGAAGCTGGCGGACCGTTGCCCCAACCTGATCGGCTTCAAGGATGGCATCGGCGAGATCGAGCCTATGGTCCACATCCGCCGCAAGCTGGGCGACCGCTTCACCTACCTGGGCGGCCTGCCGACCGCAGAGGTGTATGCAGCGGCCTACAAGGCGCTGGGCGTGCCGGTGTATTCCTCGGCGGTGTTCAACTTCATCCCCAAGACCGCCGTGGAGTTCTACCAGGCCATCGCCAAGGAAGACCATGACACCGTGGGCAAGCTGATCGATGAATTCTTCCTGCCCTACCTGGCCATCCGCAACCGCAAGGCTGGCTATGCCGTGTCCATCGTCAAGGCGGGCGCCCGTATCGCCGGCCATGACGCCGGTCCGGTGCGTACCCCGCTGACTGATTGCACGCCTGAAGAGCACGAAGAACTGGCCGCACTGATGAACAAGCTCGGCCCGCAATAAGCGTCTGCCGTAGCCGCAAGAACCAAGGGCCGCCAGAACAGGGCGGCCCTTTTTGCATCCGCTGCCTGGCTAGCGGACTTGACGGACCTGGCCGCATGGCAGGCAGACAGACGAAAAAAAACCTCCGCAGCAGGATCGCTGCGGAGGTTTTTACCTGTAGAGCAAAGACGCCGGGCTTAGAACTCTTCCCAGTCCTGGGCGTCGTCCTTGGCGCGGCTGCTGGCCGGCTTGGCTGCAGCCTTGGGAGGCGCTGGCGGCAGCTTGGGCGCGCTCTTGGGAGCTGACGCAGGAGAGGACGGCGCCGCCGCTGTCACCGCTGGAGCGGCAGGCGCCGCCACTTGCGGCGTCGTCACGGGCCGGGCCGCCGGGGCTGCGCGCGGCTTGGAAGCCGGCTTGCCCGCCGGCGCGACCTGGTGCGCCTCGATCTTGAAGATGCTCACTGCACCGACCAGGTTGGTCGCCTGCGCCTGCAGGGACTGGGCCGCAGCGGCCGCTTCTTCCACCAGCGCAGCGTTCTGCTGGGTCACTTCGTCCATCTGCGTGATGGCGCGATTGACCTGTTCAATCCCGGTGCTCTGCTCACGGCTGGCTTCGGCGATCTCGCCGACGATGTCGGTGACGCGCTGCACGCTGGTGACCACTTCACTCATGGTCGCACCGGCCTGCTCGACCAGCTGGCTGCCGGCCTCGACCTTTTCCACCGAGTCATCGATGAGCGACTTGATTTCCTTGGCGGCGGCCGCCGAGCGCTGGGCCAGCGAACGCACTTCCGACGCCACCACGGCAAAGCCGCGCCCTTGCTCGCCAGCGCGTGCCGCTTCCACGGCGGCGTTCAAGGCCAGGATGTTGGTCTGGAAAGCAATGCCGTCGATGACGCTGATGATGTCCACGATCTTGCGCGAGGAATCATTGATGGCCTGCATGGTATCAACCACCTGGGAGACCACCTCGCCGCCCTTGCTGGCGGTGGACGAAGCCGAATGCGCCAGCTGGTTGGCCTGCAAGGCGTTCTCGGCATTCTGCTTGACGGTGCCGGTCAGTTCTTCCATCGAGGCGGCGGTCTCTTCCAGCGAGCTGGCCTGTTGCTCGGTCCGCGAAGACAGGTCCATGTTGCCCGCCGCGATTTCCTTGGCGCTGGTGTCGATGCTGTCGGAGCTGCTGCGCACGCGCGAGACGGTGGTCAGCAAGGCTTGCTGCATGCTGCGGATGGCCGAGAACAGACGGCCGATCTCATTGCTGCTTGCCACTTCCACCTTGGTGGTCAGGTCGCCATTGGCCACCAGGTCCAGTAGGTGGACAGCGCGGTTGAGCGGTGTGAGGACGATGTTGCGCAACAGGAAATGCACGCCCACCACCAGGAACATGGCGCCGATCAGGCCGGTCACGACCAGCCAGACCACCAGGTTGTATTCACGCTGGCGTTGGGTAGTGACATTGTCATTGAGCTCCATCGCCCGCTTCTGGTACGCATCCAGGGCGGTCGAGAAACGCGCGCCACCCTTGCTGATGAAGTTGTTGTTGAGCTGGGAGTAGCCGGCCGCGTCGCCTGCCTTGAGCAGGTCGGTGGCCTTCTTCAGGACCTCGTTCAATGCCTTGGCGGATTCGAGGAGCTCGGTCTTGGTCGCCGGATCCTGTCCCTCCAGATCGGGCAGCTTGGCATACTCGTCGAGGTATTTCAGGCTGCGCTCATAAGTCATCTCTGCGCTCTTCAACGCAGAATCGATCACCGCCTGGTCACCCTTTTCCATCAGGGTCGCATACATGCGCCCGTGCGCTGCACGCGTGCGGGTGGTGTCCTTGTATGCATCGTTGATCAGCAAGGCGCGCTCGGTGATCTCATGGACATATTCCGTGGCGTGGTTGGCCCGGCCAAGGGCAAAGATACCGACCCCAGCGCCTACCACGATCATGCATGAAAACAGCGCAAGCGCGCTCATCAGGCTGAAGCGAACCGTCAGATTCCGCATTCCCTCTCTCCGCTTAGTTTTTGTACAACACAAGAAATGAATTATTGCCCCGACGATACATCAGCCCCCGTCTCCCCCATAAGACGGCAAACTGACCAAAACCACCCCTATTTCCCGGATAGGGCGGTCAGCGCCTGACCTTGCGCCATTGTGCAGCGGTCAGGAAGTGACCTGCCTGTTTTGGATCAAGCATATGAAAGATTGCACAAAAACAGACTTATCGGAAAGGCAAGTCCCTTCGTCCGCTCAGGGCCGGAACATGGCGGAGAGCCAACTCCGGCCCCGAGGCGATCAGGGCAGGTCGATGATCTCGACCCAATTCGGATTGCGGCCCAGGGTATAGCGGAACAAGGGCGTCAGCGTCCCGCTGGCGGCATCGATGGCATAACTGGTCAGGCCAGCCTTTTGCCCGACGGCGAGCAGGTAGCGCCCTTGCGGGTCGATGTTGAAAGCCCGTGGCTGGGTTTCGGTGGGGATGTTGAGGATGCGGGTCAGCTTGCCGCTGGCGCGGTCCACGCGGTAGCCGGTGAGGGTGTTGGAGGTGCGCTCGGTGGCATAGAGGAAGCGACCATCCGGGGTCAGGTGCAGGTCGGCAGCGGCCAGTTGTTCGCTGCTCTGGAAGCCTTCCGGCAAGGCCGAGTCACTGCCCAGCAGGGTCAGCGTGCCAGCCTGGCGGTCATAGGCATAGGTGCTGACGGTGGCGTCGAGTTCATTGGCGCAATAGAGGAAACGCTGGTCGGGCGAGAACACGAAGTGACGCGGACCGGCCCCGGCCTTGCTCGCCACCGAGGGCGGCGTATTGGGCGTGACCGCGCCAGAAGCAGGATCGAAACGGTATTGCAGGATCACGTCACTGCCCAGGTTGCTGGCAAAGACGAAGGCATTGGCAGGATCGACCTGCACCGAGTGGGCGTTCTTGCCAGTGGGAATCACCGCCAGCGGCGGCGTCTGCACGGCGCCGTCGCTGCCGATGGCATTGACCGAGATCTTGTTGCCGAAGTAGGACGCCGCCAGCAGGTAGCGACCGCTGCGGTCGGTGGCGATATTGGCCATGTTGTCGGCCAGCGGCGCCTTGGACAACGCCTTGAGCTTGCCGCTGGCGGGATCGATGGCATAGCTGGCCACCGCATACGGCTCGCGGCGCAGGGACGCATAGAGGTATTTGCGGTCAGGGCTGATGGCCAGCGGCATCACGGTGCTGCCGGTATCGACCTTGTCGATCAGGTTGACGCTGCCATCGTTGTTGAGTCGCAGGACGTAGATGTCCTGGCTGTCGGCATGGGAAACGTAGGCGATGGTGGCGGCACCGGCATGGCTGGTCGCCAGGCTGAGGGCGGAGGTGGCAATCAAGGTGGCGAGGCGGGAAGAAGGGGGAAGGCTGCTGCTCATGCTGTCTCCTGGCGAACCATATTGTTGTGGGCGTACGGATGAAACAAGTAACAAGTAGCAAGTGAAGAACAAAAAAGGACCCGCAAGCGGGCCCCAAGGGAGGATCAGGTCACCGGCGCCGGGTTGAACAGGGTCAGCGCATTGTGCAGCTTCCATTGCTCGGCCCAGGTGCGCTTCTTGCCGCTGGCCACGTCCAGCATCAGCTGGAACAGCTCCCAGCCGACATCTTCGATGCTGGCCTCGCCGCTGGCGATGCGGCCGGCGTTGACGTCCATCAGGTCATGCCAGCGCCGCGCCAGATCATTGCGGGTGGCGACCTTGATGACCGGCACCGCGGCCAGGCCATAGGGCGTGCCGCGGCCCGTGGTGAAGATGTGAAGATTCATGCCGGCAGCCAGCTGCAGGGTGCCGCAGATGAAGTCGGAGGCCGGCGTGGCCGCGTAGATCAGGCCCTTCTGCTGCAGCTTGTCGCCCGGCGAGAGCACGCCCGAGATGGGGCTGGAACCCGACTTGACGATGGAGCCCATGGCCTTCTCGACGATGTTGGCCAGGCCGCCCTTCTTGTTGCCGGGAGTGGTGTTGGCACTGCGGTCCACGCCGCCTTGCTTGAGGTAATTGTCGTACCAGTCCATCTCGCGGATCATGGCCTGGGCCACTTCTTCATTGACTGCGCGCGAGGTCAGCTGGTCGATGCCGTCGCGCACCTCGGTCACTTCCGAGAACATCACCGAGGCGCCGGCGCGCACCAGCAGGTCGGTGGCGAAGCCCACCGCCGGGTTGGCGGTCACGCCCGAGAAGGCATCGCTGCCGCCGCACTGCACGCCCACCACCAGGTCGGAGGCCGGGCAGGTTTCGCGGCGGCGCTTGTTGAGCTCGGTCAGGCGCGCCTCGGCCATGTTCATGATGGAATCGATCATGGAATTGAAGCCGACGTGTTCCGCATCCTGCAGACAGACCACATAAGGCTCGCCTTGCTTGTGGATGGGGATCATGTTTTCCGGCAGCAGGCGATTGGGCTGCAGCTTTTCGCATCCCAGGCTGACCACCATGGCCTGGCCGCCGAAGTTGGGGTTCAGGCTGATGTTGCGCAAGGTGCGGATGGGGATGCCGGCATTGGGCGCATCGATGGCCACGCCGCAGCCATAGGTGTGTTCCAGCGCCACCACGTCTTCCACGTTCGGATACTTGGGCAGCAGCTCGGCACGGATGCGCTTGACCGCATGTTCCACCACGCCTGCCACGCACTGCACGGTGGTGGTGATGGCCAGCAGATTTCGGGTGCCGACCGAACCATCGGCATTGCGATAGCCCTCGAAGGTATAGCCTTCCAGCGGCGGCTGTGGTGCAGGCTTTTTGGTCGCGATGGGGAGGTTGTCGAGCTCACGGGCGGGCGGCATCTGCACCAGCGATTCCTCGATCCAGCCGCCCTTGGGGATGTCGCGCACGGCATAGCCGATGGCCACGTCGTAGCGCACGATGGCTTCGCCCTGCTTGAGGTCGCGCAGGGCGATCTTGTGACCTTGGGGGACACGGTCGACCAGGGTCAGACCGTCCGGGAAGACGGTGCCGGCCGGCAGTCCGCCGTCGTTGACGACAATGGCGACATTGTCGGTGTCGTTCATCATGATGTAGCGCGGGGCGGATGCCTGGCTGGCGGAAGTATCAGTGCTCATGCTGGTTCCCATACGGCTGGATGCTCAAAAAACGAAATGGCGGCGCCGCCGATGCGGTCGCCGCCGTGGCAGGATTCAGGCGTCCTTGAGTTCGACGCGCTTGATTTCCTTGACGATGACAAGATAACTGATCACGGTGACCAGTGCATTGATGCCCACGAACACCAGCGCCCCGGAGAAGGAGCCGGTTTCCTTGACGATGTAGCCGATCACGATAGGGGTGGTGATGCCGGCGACATTGCCGAACATGTTGAACAACCCGCCCGACAGACCGACGATCTGCTTGGGCGCCGTATCGGCCACCACGGCCCAGCCCAGCGCACCGACGCCCTTGCCGAAGAAGGCCAGGGCCATGATGCCCACCACCATCCACTGCGCCTCGACGTAGTTGCACAGGATCATGGTCATCGACAGCAGCATGCCGCCGACGATGGGAATCTTGCGCGCCCAGGTGACCGACAGGCCGCGCTTGATCAGGCGATCCGAGATCAGGCCGCCGACCACGCCGCCGATGAAGCCGCACACCGCCGGGATCGAGGCCACGAAACCGGCCTTGAGGATGGACATGCCGCGCTCCTGCACCAGGTACACCGGGAACCAGGTCAGGAAGAAATAGGTGATCACGTTGATGCAGTACTGACCGATATACACACCCAGCAGCATGCGGTTCGACAGCAGCTGGCGGATGTAGCCCCGGCCCTTGGTGGAGGGCGCGGCGACCTTGCGGTTATCCATGTCCACCAGACCGCCGCCGGATTCGATGTGCGCCAGTTCAGCCTGGTTGATGCGCGGGTGGTCCTTGGGGCTGTAGATGATGCGGCCCCAGATCAGGGCCAGCGCGATACCCACCACGCCCATGACGGTAAAGACATGGTGCCAGCTGTAGGTGTGAACGATCCAGGCCATCAGCGGAGTGAACAGCACCGCGGCGAAATACTGCGCCGAGTTGAAGATGGCCGAGGCCGTGCCACGTTCCTTGGTCGGGAACCAGGCCGCCACGATGCGGCCATTGGCCGGGAAGGATGGCGCTTCGGCCAGGCCCACCATGAAGCGCAGCAGGAACAGCGAGGCCACGGCGGCGGCGGTGCTCATCCACGTCACACCGGCTTGCAGGAAAGTGAAGACCGACCACAGGGCGATGCTCCACATGTAGATCTTCTTGGAACCGAAGCGGTCCAGCAGCCAGCCGCCCGGCAATTGCGCCAGCACATAGGCCCAGCTGAAGGCCGAGAAGATATAGCCCATCATCACCGGATCGAGCGAAAGCTCGGTCTTCATCGCCGAACCGGCGATGGAGAGGGTGGCGCGGTCGGCGTAATTGACCGTGGTGACCACGAACAACAGGAAGAGGATCAGATAACGGACATGTGTGGGCTTGGCTACCTCACCCGCCAGTCCACTTTGCTTGCTTTGCGCCAATTGTGTTCTCCAGGTCTCGTCTCGCCGTCGAGCTCCCGCAACGCCACGCCGAACTGCGCCTTGCACACCGCCGACAGCGGCTGGGACAGGCGCGAGAGGATACGGCTGGGAAGGGATGTCTCTTGACGTATTGTTATTTGTTTGAAATTGGGTTGTTATAAGACGTCATACAACGATGGGCAGTATAACAGGACCGGTTGCATTGGCAAGCGTCATCTGCGATGCTCCACTCGGCCTGCCGCCCTACCCCGACCTGTAGCAAAGCAGGCAAGATACGCTCTCCCTGAGCGCGCGCCGCAGGGCTAATTTGCAGAACATGAGCCTGGAAGGAGGCAGAAATGCCCATCCTTGGGTATGATGCGCGCATTTCCTGTATGCAACTTGATCTGCCATGAGCTCATTCTCCTCTCCTACACCCACCAACAAGACCTCCGCCTGGCTCAAAACTCTGCTGTTCGCGCTGGTCGCGGCGGTCGGTCTGTACTACGTAAAATGGTCGCCCTACTACGCCAAGTCCTTCGTGGCCGCTGACAAGCACAGCATCGGCGCCTCCATCCTGGCCAACGCCCCGGCGGCGCCCTGGTCGGCTGCGCTGGAGTATGCGGAAATCTACTTCCTGGCCATCTGGAAAGCGGCCGTGCTGGGCATCGTATTGGGCTCGCTGGTGCAGGTGCTGATCCCGCGCGACTGGCTGCTGCGCATGTTCGGCCGCGCCGGCCTCGGCTCCACGCTGCGCGGCGGCCTGTTCGCCCTGCCCGGGATGATGTGCAGTTGCTGTGCCGCACCGGTGGTGGCCGGCATGCGCCGCCAGCAAGTCTCCGTGGGCGCCGCGCTGGCCTTCTGGATCGCCAACCCGGTGCTCAACCCGGCCACGCTGGTGTTCATGGGCTTCGTGCTGGGCTGGCATTTCGCCGCCCTGCGCCTGGTGGCGGGCATCCTGCTGGTGCTGGGCGTGGCGCTGATCGCGCAACGGGTGGCGCAGTCCGAAACCCTGCCGCAGGCAGCGATGGACGCGCTGGCCGCCGCCGAGTACGAGCCGCTGGAGGACGGGCGTCATTTCCTGGTGCGCTGGGGCAGCAAGCTCTGGCAATTGTTCTGGACCACGGCGCCGGTCTATATCGTGGCGGTGCTGGCGCTGGGCGCGGCCCGGGTGTGGCTGTTCCCGCAGGTGGATGTGGCCATGGGCAACAGCTTGCTGTGGATCGTAGCGCTGGCGGTGGTGGGAACGCTGTTCGTGATCCCCACGGCGGCCGAGATTCCTATCGTGCAGTCCATGCTGTCCCTGGGCATGGGCGTGGGTCCGGCGGTGGCGCTGCTGATGACGCTGCCCAGCATCAGCCTGCCCTCGCTGCTGATGCTGCGGCATTCCTTCACTTCGCGGGTGCTGACGACGGTGACGCTCTTGACCATGCTCATCGGCGCGGCCAGCGGGCTGGCGGCCGTGGCCTTGCTCTGAGCGGGCCTAGGGCCGGTACTGCCGAAGGAAGTCGACCACCTCGGCCTGCCGGCCCGCAAACAGCAGGCGGGAGCGCTTGGCCTCCCGCTGGAATGCATAGATAGGATCGTAGTATTGCGCCAGCAAGGCATCGATCCAGGCACGGTGCAAGTCGACCACGCCGTCCTTTTCCTGGCGCGCCAGCGCCGTTTCCATCAGTTGCACCAGTTGCCGATAGCGCTGGTCGCCCAGGCGTTTGACCAGCTTGCCCAGCGCCGCCAGCAGATGGGCGCGATAGCGTTCAAACCCGTGGCGCGGATCCAGCGTGACATATTCATCGCACAGACCGCTGACGTAATCCCGCAGGATGCGCTCCACGCGCCCTTCCCGGCTGTCTTCCAGCCATACCATCGGCAGACTCTGCATGCGCTGGTGCAAGGCCAGCGGCAAGGCGCAGGCGCCGATCAGGCGACTTTCGTCTTCCAGCGCAAACCAGTGATGCCCCTGCGCCTGCAGCTTGATGAGGGCAATCGCCAGGCGATGCTCGAAATCGATGGGCGATGGCTGCGGGCTGGCGCGCTTGCCGAAGCTGGAACCGCGATGGTTGGCATAGGCCTCCAGGTCCAGCGCATTGTCCAGCTGCAGCAGCACGTCGGTCTTGCCGCTGCCGGTCATCCCGCCCACCACCACGAAGGCGCACTCGGCCAGGGCCTGCTCGATGGCCTCCATCAGGAAGTGACGCAGCGCCTTGTAGCCACCGGCCACGCGGGGATAGGCGATGCCAGCCTCGCTCTTCAACCACTGCTGGGTGATCTGCGAACGCAGACCGCCGCGGAAGCAATACAGGCAACCGTCCGGATGCGTCCGCGCAAAGTCCGCCCAGGCGGCAATGCGCGCCTCCTTCACGGCGCCGCTGACCAGCTGGTGGCCCAGTTCGATCGCGGACTGCTGGCCCTCTTCCTTGTAGCGCAAGCCGACCTGATGCCGTTCGCTGTCATTCATCAGCGGCAGGTTGACCGCCGTGGGAAACGCGCCCTTGCCGAACTCCACTGGCGCCCGTGCATCCAGCATGGGCGTATCGGCCAGGAACAGGTCGCGGCTGGGCTGCAGATCGGCCATCAAAGCACCTCGACGGCGTAACGCTGTCGTTCCACCAGTTCGCCGATGGGGGCCAGTTCCAGCCCCAGCGCGGCGGCGGTAGCGAGGAATTCGGGATTGGCGTCGGGCCGTACCGCGACCAGCAGGCCGCCACTGGTCTGGGGATCGCAGAGCAGGTGCTTCTGGCTTTCGCTCAAGGGGCTGATCTTGCTGCCGTAGCTCTCGAAATTACGTCCGGTGCCGCCCGGCACGCAGCCCTCGGCCAGGTAATAGGGCACACCTGGCAGGCTGGGCACCAGAGCGTGCTGGATGCGTGCGCTCACGCCGCTGCCTTCGCACATCTCCACCAGGTGGCCCAGCAGGCCGAAGCCGGTCACATCGGTCATCGCTGTGACGCCTGCCAGCTTGCCGAAGCGGCTGCCCGGCTGGTTGAGCTTGCACATCCAGTCGCGCGCCGCGCCCACCTCTTCGGCACGCAGCTTGCCCTTCTTCTCGGCCGTGGTGAGGATGCCAATGCCCAACGGCTTGGTCAGATAGAGCAGAGAACCAGCGATGGCCGTGTCATTACGCTTCATGTGACGCTTCTCGACCACGCCGGTCACGGCCAGGCCGAAGATCGGTTCAGGGGCGTCGATGGAATGGCCGCCGGCCAGCGGGATGCCGGCCGCATCGCAGGCTGCGCGACCACCGCGCACGACGTCGCGCGCCACTTCCGGCGGCAGCACATTGACCGGCCAGCCGAGGATGGCGATCGCCATGAGCGGATCGCCACCCATGGCGTAGATATCGCTGATGGCATTGGTAGCGGCAATGCGGCCGAAGTCGAAGGGATCATCGACGATGGGCATGAAGAAATCGGTGGTCGAGACCACGCCGCGTTCTTCATCGATGGCATAGACGGCAGCGTCGTCACGGGAGGCATTGCCGACCCACAGCTTGGGATCGAGATGCTGGGCGCCGCTGCCCGCGAGGATCACCTCCAGCACCTGGGGCGAGATCTTGCAGCCGCAACCGGCGCCATGGCTGTACTGGGTCAGGCGAATGGGGGCGCTAATGGAGTCGCTCATGGAAAAATCCTGGCTGATCGGGGGATGCCGATTCTAGCAGCGTTTTTGTCTGCTTTTCGCTAGAAGACCCGGTACACCGTTCAACCTGAGCAGGCCCTTTCAGGGCAGTATCGAAGCCTGCCCTGAGCCTGTCGAAGGGGCGTGACGCCGGTGAACCTTCGATACGCGGCTGCGCCGCTACTCAGGACGAACGGGAGTCGATGCTCAGTGTTGACATGGCATGACGCAAAAACAAAAAAGCCCCGCAAGAAACTTGCGAGGCTTTCGTATTCTGGCTCCCCGACCTGGACTCGAACCAGGGACCTGCGGATTAACAGTCCGTCGCTCTACCGACTGAGCTATCAGGGATCAATTGAGGGCGCGATTATGAACGATTTTTTTCCGAATTACCAGAGAGGAAAACGAAAATTTTTTACATCGTTCTGCATCGTGGCGGCATAGCCCTGCCGCCCTTGCGCGAGACCCAAACTACCAGCCTCACACTAATTGAAAAGGCCCCGCAATTGCTTGCGAGGCCTTCGCATTCTTTGGCTCCCCGACCTGGACTCGAACCAGGGACCTGCGGATTAACAGTCCGTCGCTCTACCGACTGAGCTATCAGGGAACAGCTGAGAAAAAGATTATGACGTGGTTTTTATTTCATGTCAAAACTTTTTTCAGGGAAAGGCGCATTTTTTCATAGGAGAAAACGCCCTGCGCGACCCCATCCGAAGACGGGGCCGTACCTGCCAATTACAGCACCTTGGCAATAGCGTCGACCACCACGTCGATGTTCTTGGTGTTCAATGCCGCGACGCAGATGCGACCGGTATCGACGGCATAGATCGAGAACTCGTTGCGCAGGCGGTCCACCTGGGCCTTGGTCAGGCCGGAATAGGAGAACATGCCGCGTTGCTTGATGACGAAGTCGAAGTCATGACCGGGGGCCTTTTCCTTCAGCTTGGCCACCAGCAGCTGGCGCATTTCGCGGATGCGCACGCGCATCTCGGCCAGTTCGTCTTCCCACAGCTTGCGCAGTTCCGGCGACGCCAGGGCGGTCGCGACCACCTGGCCACCGTGGATCGGCGGGTTGGAGTAGTTGGTGCGGACCACGCGCTTCAATTGCGACAGCACGCGGGCAGCCTCTTCGGCGCTGGCCGCAGCAATCGACAGCGCGCCCACGCGTTCGCCATACAGCGAGAACGACTTGGAGAAGGAGTTCGACACGAACAGCGGGCCGCCGGCTTCGGCGAAGCGGCGCACCACCTGGCCGTCTTCGGCGATACCGTCGCCAAAGCCCTGGTAGGCCATGTCGAGGAAGGGAACCAGGCCGCGCGAGGTCACCACCTCGATGACCTGGGTCCACTGGTCGTCGGTCAGGTCCGCGCCGGTCGGGTTGTGGCAGCAGGCGTGCAGCAGCACGACGGAGCCGGACTTCATGGTCTTCAGGGCATCGAGCATGCCGGCGAAGTTCACGCCGCGGGTGGCGGGATCATAGTAGGGATAGGCGTTGACCTTGAAGCCGGCCATTTCGAACAGGGCGCGGTGGTTTTCCCAGCTCGGGTCGCTGATCCAGACTTCGGTGCCAGCCGGCGAGAAGTGCTTCAGGAAGTCAGCACCCAGCTTCAGGGCGCCAGTGCCGCCCAGGGCTTGCACGGTGATGGCGCGCTTTTCGGTCACCACGGCGCTGCCGGCGCCGAACACCAGCTCCTGCACGGCGCGGTCATAGGTGGCCAGGCCGTCGATGGGCAGGTAGGTACGCGGGGCCAGCTTGGCCGCCAGTTCCGCCTCGGCTTTCTTCACGCATTCCAGCAGGGGGACCTTGCCGTTGTCGTCGTAGTACACGCCCACGCCCAGATTGGTCTTGGCCGGGTTCTGGTCGGCGTTGTAGGCTTCGGTCACGCCCAGGATAGGGTCGCGCGGCGCCATTTCGATGGCGGAAAACAGGGAGGCGGAGACAGGTGCGTTCATCGTGATAACATGAAAAGTTAGCTGCAACAAAGCGCTGCAGAAGGAAATGGATGCAGGCCCACAATGGCCGGACATGCAGCTTTTTGCAACACTGCATTCTAACAAATGTGGACGGCCAATCACAGACACAGACAGGCCCAATTGCCTGCCGAATCTGCATGGGACCATGTCCAATCGACATAACCCGCCCCGCGCCAGACCGCCCTCCCCTCAGGATGAGCTGGCCGCTGACGCTGGTTTGCGTCCCGTTCTACAATGCGCGGGCCCGTCGATTGCGTCTTGAACTTCCACATCCAGGCAGCATTTGATGAATATTCACGCTACCACCTTGCCTGCGCGCAATGCCCCGATCCCGGGCCTTGCCGCTTTCCATGCACCGTGGCGGCCCACCCGGCAAATCCGCGACAAAGGCAATCCAGACCATGGCTGAACTGACCCCCATCAATACCGAGCTGGACGAGAGCAAGTTCGTCACCTTCCCCGACTCCCCCTTCAAGCTCTACCAGGTGTTCCCGCCGGCGGGCGACCAGCCGGCGGCCATCGACAAGCTGGTCGAGGGGGTCAACGACGGCCTGTTCTATCAGACCCTGCTGGGCGTGACCGGCTCGGGCAAGACCTACACCATGGCCAACACGATTGCCCGCCTGGGCCGCCCGGCCATCGTGTTCGCCCCCAACAAGACGCTGGCGGCGCAGCTCTACAGCGAGTTCCGCGAGTTCTTCCCGCACAATGCAGTGGAGTACTTCGTCAGCTACTACGACTACTACCAGCCCGAAGCCTACGTCCCGCAGCGCGACCTGTTCATCGAGAAGGATTCCTCGATCAACGAACATATCGAACAGATGCGCCTGTCCTGCACCAAGTCGCTGATGGAGCGGCGCGACGTGGTGATCGTGGCGACCGTCTCGGCCATCTACGGTATCGGTAACCCCAACGAATACCACCAGATGATCCTGACCCTGCGCGCCAAGGACAAGGTCTCGCAGCGCGACGTCATCGCCCGCCTGATCCAGATGCAGTACACCCGCAACGAAGTGGACTTCGGGCGCGGCACCTTCCGCGTGCGCGGCGACACCATCGACGTATTCCCGGCCGAACACGCCGAGCTGGCCGTGCGCATCGAGACCTTCGACGACGAGATCGACAGCCTGCAGTTGTTCGATCCGCTCACCGGCCGCGTGCGCCAGAAGATCCCGCGCTTCACCATCTATCCCGGTTCGCACTACGTCACGCCACGCTCGACCGTGCTGCGCGCCATCGAAACCATCAAGGAAGAGCTGGCCGAACGCCTGGAATTCTTCCGCAAGGAAAACAAGCTCATCGAAGAACAGCGGCTGGAGCAGCGCACCCGCTTCGACATCGAGATGATGACCGAGATCGGCTTCACCAAGGGCATCGAGAACTACTCGCGCCACCTCTCCGGCGCCAAGCCGGGCGATCCACCGCCCACGCTGGTGGATTACCTGCCCAAGGATGCGATCATGTTCCTGGACGAATCGCACGTCCTGATCGGCCAGTTGAACGGCATGTACAACGGCGACCGCGCGCGCAAGGTGAACCTGGTGGACTATGGCTTCCGGCTGCCCTCGGCGCTGGACAACCGGCCCCTGAAGTTCGACGAATTCGAAAAGAAGATGCGCCAGACCATCTTCGTCTCGGCCACCCCGGCCGACTATGAGAACACCCATGCCGACCAGGTGGTGGAACAGGTGGTGCGCCCGACCGGCCTGGTCGACCCCATCATCGCGGTGCGCCCGGCCACCACCCAGGTGGACGACCTGATGCAGGAGATCAACGACCGCATCGCCAAGGACGAACGCGTGCTGGTGACCACCCTGACCAAGCGCATGGCCGAGCAGCTGACCGAGTTCCTCTCCGACAACGGCATCAAGGTGCGCTACCTGCACAGCGACATCGATACCGTGGAACGCGTGGAAATCATCCGCGACCTGCGCCTGGGCACCTTCGACGTGGTGGTCGGCATCAACCTGCTGCGCGAAGGCCTGGACATTCCCGAAGTCTCGCTGGTGGCGATCCTGGATGCGGACAAGGAAGGCTTCCTGCGTTCCGAACGCAGCCTGATCCAGACCATCGGCCGCGCCGCCCGTAACCTCAACGGCATGGCCATCCTCTATGGCGACGTGGTGACCGATTCCATGCACAAGGCCATCGGCGAAACCGAGCGCCGCCGCGCCAAGCAGTTGGCCTTCAACGCAGCCAATGGCATCGTGCCGACCGGCATCAAGAAGGAAATCCGCGAGCTGATCGACGGCGTCTTCAACCCGGCCCAGGCGCGCACGGAATTGCTGGTGGCCGAAGAGAAGAAGAACTACGAATCCATGAGCGAGAAGCAGATCAGCAAGGAGATCAAGCGCCTGGAAAAGCAGATGCAGGAACACGCCAAGAACCTGGAGTTCGAAAAGGCCGCGGCTGCGCGCGACCAGTTGCATCTGCTCAAGCAGCAATTGTTCGGCGCTCCCGGCAGCGATACCGCCGTGGCCTGATGCAAACGGAAAGGCGGGAGCGCAAGGGCGCGGGGGCGGTATACAATGCCGCCACCTCGTCGACATGAGCACTTGCCTTTCCACCCATGCCCGCCCCTTCTGCCTCCCTGCCCGCCGCGCTGGCGGACCTGATCCCGACCGCCCATCCCTCCTGGCACGCCGCCCTGCGCGCCGGGCTGCAAGCCATCGCCCAGGCTGACCCCGTCTACCTGGACGTGCTTGCCACAGATCATTACCTGCCCACCGAAGGCCGCCTCTTCGCCGCCTTCCAGCAACCCATGGACCGCGTGCGTTACGTGCTGGTGGGCGAAGGCCCCTACCCGCGCGCGGCCAGCGCCACCGGGGTGTGCTTCATGGATGGGGCGGTCGGTTCGCTATGGTCGGAAAAGGGACTGTCCAAGCAGGTCAATCGCGCCACCTCGCTGCGCAATTTCATGAAGATGCTGCTGGTGGCCGATGGCCGCGTGCAGGCTGGACAGACCAGCGGCGATGCACTGGCGGACGTCGCCGCCCAGGCGCAGGCCGATGTGGCCGGCACCATCCAGACGCTGGCCGACCTGCAGGACAACCTGACCGCGCAAGGCTTCCTGCTGCTCAACGCCAGCCTGGTGTTCCGCACCCATGTCGCCCCGGTCAAGGACGCCAAGGCCTGGAAGCCCTTCTTCGAGACCGTGCTGCGGGCACTGGCCGAGCATGGCGCCAGCCAGGGCAAGACGCTGCCCACGCTGGTCCTCTGGGGCAAGATCGCCGAGCAGCTAGACAGTCTCCCGCTGGTGCAGGCCTTCCCGCGCGCGGTGGCCGAGCACCCCTACAACCTGAGCTTCATCGAGCACAGCGGGATGCAGGCGCTGTTCGGCGCCATGCATCTGCTGGACAAGCGCCACTGAGGCCACAAGAGGTTTAGAACTCTTCCCAGTCGTCACCGCCGCTGCTCTTGGGAGCCGCCTTGCCGGGCGCCTTGGGTGCTGCTGGCGGTTTGGCGGCCAGCGCCGGGGCGGATGCCGGCGCCGGGGCGGCAGCAGCTTGGGCCGCCAGGACCGGCTTGGCGGCTGGCTTGGCCTTCAGGGCGGCTGGCTTGGGCGTGACATTGACCGCCGCGCTGCGTGCCTGCGGCGCTGCCGGGGCTGCCGCAGGGGCCGGCGGCGGGCTCATGGGGTGCGCCGCGCCGCTCTCGTCGAGCTTGAATCCCGCCACGACCGCAGCCAGATGCGCGGCCTGCTCCTGCAGCGACTTGGCCGCTGCCGCCGCCTGCTCCACCAGCGCGGCGTTCTGCTGCGTGGCTTCATCCATCTGGTTCACCGCATTGCCCACCTCGGTGATGCCGGAACTCTGTTCCTGGCTCGCTGCGCTGATCTCGCCGACGATGTCGGTCACCCGGCGCACGCTGGAGACCACCTCTTCCATGGTCGATCCGGCCTGGGCCACCAGCTGGCTGCCGGTCTCGACCTTCTGCACCGAGTCGTCGATGAGACCCTTGATCTCCTTGGCGGCGGTGGCCGAACGCTGGGCCAGCGAGCGCACTTCTGATGCCACCACGGCGAATCCGCGCCCCTGCTCGCCGGCGCGGGCCGCTTCCACCGCCGCATTCAAGGCCAGGATATTGGTCTGGAAGGCGATGCCATCGATGACGCTGATGATGTCGACGATCTTGCGCGAGGATTCATTGATGGAGCTCATCGTCGCTACCACCTGCCCCACCACCTGTCCGCCATGCACGGCCACGTCCGAGGCCGACACCGCCAGTTGGTTGGCCTGGCGGGCATTGTCGGCATTCTGCTTCACGGTCGAGGTCAGTTCTTCCATGGCCGAGGCGGTTTCTTCAAGGGAGCCAGCCTGCTGTTCGGTACGGGCCGAGAGGTCCATGTTGCCGCTGGCGATCTCGCTGGAGGACACCTTCACCGATTCGGAAGCGCGGCGGATATCCAGCAGGGTGCGCGAGATCTTGTCGGCAAAATGATTGAAGGCACGCGAAATCTGCGCCAGTTCATCCTTGCCGCTGGTATCGAGGCGGCGCGTGAGGTCGCCATCGCCCGAGGCGATCTCTTCCATGGCATTGCGCACCACGCCCAGGCGGCGCAGCAGACGGGTGATGGTATAGCTCAGCAGGATGGCCGAGGCCACGATGGCCAGCACGGCCAGCACTGTCGAGAGGGTCATCAGTGCGCCGATGGCGTGGGTGGCTTCGCGGTAATCCAGCGCCACCACCAGCGACCAGTCGGTGTTGGCGATGGGCTGGGTGAAGAGCAGGTAGCGAATGCCGCCGATGGTGGCGCTACCGCCCTGCTTCATGCCCGCCAGCGATTGTGCCGACAGGGTCTGGTCGAGCGAAGAAACCGGCTTCAAGGCCAATTCCTTGTTGGGGTGGGTGATGATGACGCCATCCTTGCCGACGATGAAGGCAAAGCTCGACGGCGTGGGCTTGATGCCGGCCACGGTGCGCACCACGTTGTCGAGCTGCACGTCCGAGCCCAGCACGGCCTGCAGGTTGGACTTGTCGCCCACCGGTTCGGCAAAGGTGACCACCAGCTTGCCGGTGGTCGCGTCCACGTAGGGTGCGGTCAGCACGGGCTTGCCCGCCTCGACGGCCTGCTTGTACCAGGGCCGGGCAGTGGGGTCGTAGCCGGCTGGCATGGGATGCAGGGCCAGCATGCGCTTGTCCGGATAGCCGATGTAGGCGTCATCGAAGGAGCCGGCCTCCTGAGCGGCGGCCACGATGGGCAGCACATCGCTCTGCTTGAGGGCCTGCTTCATGGCGCCCGTGACGACGCGCTTGCTGCGCACCCATTCGCTGATGTTGGCCGCGTGGCTTTCGGTGAGTTGCTGGGTCTGGCTGGAAATGGCTTCCAGCGTATCGCTGCGGACCGTGAAGATATTGGCCGCGCTGAGGATGATCATGGCCAGGGCCACGATCAGGACGCAAATGAAAATCAGGCGCGCGCGCAGTGATGACAACATGATGAACTCCCCTTAGTAGATACTGGCCTGAACGGCCGACCCCATGAATACTTCCCCGGAGAACAATATAACAGCGTCAGATGTCGTCAGAATGTCATTTTTATCAGACAGCAGGAAGGCCATGCGAGGTGACGGAAGGCCGGGCCGTAAACGACAAATCCCCGCAAGGGCGGGGATGGGGAGCCGGGAATCCGGCGCCGGATCGTCAGGCGGATCGACGGCGCGCTTTCGGCAGGTGCTACAGGAACTACAGGGACTACAGCTATGGCTGGCGCTGCCAGTGACGCTGGTGATGCTGAAGCGGCCAGAGCAGATGATGCGGTTGGCTGCGGCTTATTACCGCCTGCGGTTCCGACGATACGGAACCGGTCTCGTCATTGTTTTCCATCAGGCGCATCGGCCTGGACTTGCAATCAGGCTTGCCAATCAGGCTCGCCAATCGGGCTCGCCAATGAGGCTCGCTTCAGATCTGCGACTGCAGCTTCCAGACGGCGTGCAGGTGGCTGTTTTCCAGCTGGCGCAGACGGTTTTCCATCTCGACGTGGTCGGTCACATCGGCGAAATAGGCGGCATCCTGCAGGTCGGTCGCGTCATTGCGGACCGGCTTCAAGGCGTGGGCGGCGATGACTTGCTGCACGGCAAACTTCACCAGCTCGACCAGCGAGCGCAAATTGTTAGAAAAACCGGCATCTTTTACCAATATACTCACGGAGTTCATGATCACTTCTTTCTGTTTGACGTTTCGGTGATTGAAGAATAAGGGCGGCCCAGCCTTTTGCAAAGCAACATTTTCCGACACCAATATAAGTTTTTCTTACATCATGCCTTCTTCCCTGCCCCCGCTCAAAGCGCTCAAGGTATTCGAAGCGGCCGTACGCACGCGCAGTCTGACGCTGGCGGCACATGAACTTTTCATCACCCATAGCGCCGTCAGCCAGCAGATCAAGTCACTGGAAGAGTATTTCGAACAACCGTTGTTTTTACGTCAATCGCGTGGCGTGGAACCCACAGAGGCGGCCCTGAGCTTCTATGCCGAGGTCAAGGCCAGCCTGGACCGCATTGCCCTGGCCGCCGAGCAGCTTGCGCTGGCGGGCAAGAGCCGCGTGGTGCGCCTGATCGCCGCGCCTTCGGTGGCGATGCGCTGGCTGATCCCGCGCCTGTCGCAGTTCCAGATCGACAACCCGCGCATCGAGGTGCGGGTGACGACGACCATGTCGGAGTATTTCGAGGATGTGAAGGATCCCTTCGACGTCATCATCTGGCGCAGCCCGCTGGAGCGCAGCGGATATGAATGCATGCGCTTCCTCGATGACGTCTCGGTGCCGCTGGCCTCGCCGCACTTCCTGGAGACCCACCCGATCCGGGTGCCGCGCGACTTCGTGGAGGTGCCGCTGATCCACCTTTCCAGCCGTTCAGCGGCCTGGTCGCAATGGCTGAGCAAGGCCGGCGTAGCGGTGCGGCGCAAGATGCCCGGGACGGTGTATGAACATTCCTTCTTGAGCCTGCAAGCCGCGGCGACCGATCAGGGCGTGGGCATGGGCACGCTGGCGCTGGTGGATGACGACCTGGCCGCCGGCCGGCTGGTGCGGCTGTTTCCCGAGATCGTGCTGCATGGAGAGGGATACCACATGCTGTGCCGCAGCGGCGCCGAGACCAATCCGGCGCTCAAGACCTTCATCACCTGGTTGAAGCAGATGGGACAGGCCTCGTCGTTCGATCCGCAGCGGACCTGGCCGGCTGACTTTCCTGGCGAGTACTAGAGCCAGCTTCCCTTGGCATTTCAAAATCAGACGGCCACCGTTCGACCTGAGTAGGCCCCGTCGGGGCCGTATCGAAGACGCGCACACCTGGCGCCAGGCGCCGGAGGGCCTTCGATACGCGGCTGCGCCGCTACTCAGGGCGAACGGTAGCCAGATGCGCGCCCCATGTCCAAGCTGCAGCCACGGGCTGGGTGTCTTGCTCGCAAACGAAGTCGCGCAAGACAGCCTGAAACCGCCTCAGTCAGCCGACTTCAGCACATGCACCTTGCGATCGGCGATCAGGTCCTTGGACTTCTCGCGGTAGTCGGTCATGTGCGGCAGGGTGAAGTGCAGGCGCAGTGCTTCTTCGTCCTTCCACTTCTCGACGAAGGCAAAGGTATCCGGCCCCATGGGCGCCTGGTTGGGACCGAAACCATCGACATCCACGACCAGGCCGTATTCGATGCAGCCAGCTTCGGCGCGCACTGCGGCCAGGTTGGCGCGGGCGATCGCCAGCAATTCTTCACGCTTGCCCGGCTTGGCGGTGATGATGGCGACGACGGTGATGGTGCTCATGCGGGTCTTCTCCTAGGTTGGGTCAGCGCCGCCGGGGCGGCGGCGCGGGCCACAAGCATACGCGATTTGACCGCACTCAGTTCAGGCGGATCTTTTCCAGCAATTGCGTGATGTTGTAGCGCATCAGGCTCAGGTAGTCCGGGGCCGGGCCATCGGCCTTGGACAAGGCATCGGCGTAGAGCTTGCCGCCCGGCGCCGTGCCGGCTTCGCGGGCGATCTGTTGCAGCAGCTTGGGGTTGCTCATGTTCTCGAAGAACAGGGCCTTGATCTTTTCAGTGCGGATCTGGCGGATCAGCGCGGCGATCTCGCGGGCGCTGGGTTCGCTGTCGGTGGAGACGCCCTGCGCGGCCAGGAAGCGGACCTGGTAGCGCGCGCCGAAGTATTCGAAAGCGTCATGCGAGGTGATCACCTTGCGCTTGGCGTCGGGAATCTGGGCAAACTGGCGGGCTGCCCAGGCGTCCAGGTCCTGCAGCTTGGCGATGTAGGCGTCGCCATTCTTGCGGTAGACCGCAGCGCCGGCCGGGTCCAGCTTGGCCAGGGCTGTCACGATGTTGCGGGTGTAGACGACCACGTTCTGCGGGTCCTGCCAGGCGTGCGGGTCATCCTTGCCGTGATGCTCATGGGCGGCGGCGTGGTCATGGCCATGCTCGTCCTCATCCTCGCCCACGCGCTCGCGCGCCTTGATACCGGCCGAGGCCACCACGATGGGACCGCGATAGTTGGCCGACTGCGCCAAGCGTTCCATCCAGCCTTCGAAGCCCAGGCCGTTGACCACCACCAGGCGGGCGCGCGAGACCGCCTTGATGTCGTCCGGGGCCGGCTGGAAGACGTGCGCATCCTCATCCGGGCCGACCAGGGTGGACACGGCAATGCGGTCACCGCCAACATTGGCGACCACATCGCCCAGGATGCTGAAGCTGGCCAGCACGGGGATGCGTTCAGCGGCCGCGGCCGGCACGTTCACTGCCAGGGCCAGGGCGGCCAGCAGCATGGAAAGGGGACGGTACAGTTTCATGGGGACTCCGGGGAAGGAAGCAAGGAAATTCAGGCCTGCAGGTGCGGCCGGCGCAACAGGCGCGGCAACCAGCCGCGCGGGGCGAACAGTAGCGAGAGCACGTAGAGCGCGCCGGCGCAGACGATGATCACCGGGCCCGACGGCACCGAGGCGTAATAGGAGACCAGCAGCCCGGCATACCCCGCCAGCGCGGCCTGGAGCACGCTGTTGCACAGTTGCGCCGGCAGGCTGTCATGCCACAGGCGCGCCGACACAGCCGGCAACATCATCAGTCCCACGGCCATGAGCGTGCCCAGGGTCTGGAAGGACGCCACCAGGTTCATCACCACCAGCATCAGGAACACCTGCTGGTAGATCGCCCCGCCGCTGCGCCCGCCGCCCACGGCCATGTAGGAAGGGTCGAAGCTCTCCAGCAGCAGTCCGCGATACAGGGCCGCAATGCCCAGCACGCTGGCGCTGGCCACACCGGCGATGAGCACCAGCCCCTCGCTGTCTACGCCCAGCACGTTGCCGAAGAGGATGTGCAAGAGGTCCAGCTGGGTGCCGTGCCGCGAGATCAGGATCACGCCCAGCGCCAGCGCCACCACATAGATGGCGGCCAGGCTGGCGTCTTCCTTGAGTTCGGTATGGCGGCTGATCCAGCCGGCCACTGCCACCACCAGCACCCCGGCGGCAAACCCGCCAATGGACAGCGCCGGCAGCGACAGGCCGAAGAAGATGAAGCCCACCGCCACCCCGGGCAAGACCGCATGGCTCAGCGCCTCGCCGAACAGGCTCATGCGGCGCAGCGTCAGCAGCACACCCAGCGGCGCGCTGCCCAGCGCCAGGGCGAAGGCGGCCACCAGGGCGCGCCGCATGAAGGAAAATTCCTGGAAGGGTTCGACCGCCAACTGGTGCATCAGGGACAACAGGCTCATTGCAAGCCTCCCTTGCCAGCGTGGGCGTGCTCATGGGTGGGCTCATGGGCATGGAGATGAGCATGGACGTGATCATGCGACTGCGACAACGCCAGCACATCGGCTTCGCTGACCTCGCACACGCCGGCCTGCTCGTCCACGGCCTCGGCCATGGCGCGGGCGCGCTGCAGGTTTTCCTCGCACATCACCTCGGCGGTCTGGCCCCACGCCACCACGTGGCGCGCCAGCAGCAGGGTCTGGGGAAAGGCGCGGCGCACCTGGTCATGGTCGTGCAGCACGGCGATGACAGTGCGGCGCTCGGCATGCCAGGCCGAGATGATGCGCAGCAGGTCGCCGGTGGTGCGGGCATCGATGGCGTTGAACGGTTCATCCAGCAGGATCACCTCGGCATCCTGCAACAGGATGCGGGCAAACAGCACGCGCTGGAACTGGCCCACCGACAGGCTGGCCACCGGACGGCCGGAAAAACCGTCCAGCCCCACTGCGGCCAGCGCCTGGCGCGCGCGCGCACACATGGCGGCGTCGATGCCGCCCCAGTTGCCCTTGGCCTGCCAATAGCCCAGCAGCACGCAATCCAGCACCGAGATGGGGAAGCTGCGATCGATCTCGGCCTGCTGGGGCAGGTAGGCGATGCGGCGGGCATCCACGTGGGTCAACACCCGCCCGTCATTGCAGCGGACCAGCCCGAGCATGCTCTTGAGCAGGGTGCTCTTGCCGGCGCCATTGGGCCCGACCACGGCGGTCAGCGAACCGCGCTCGAAAGCGCCGTTGACATGGTGCAGGGCCGGATGGCGGCGGTAGCTGACGGTGAGGTTTTCCAGGGAGATGGCCGCGTTCATGCGCCCTCCCCCAGCGCCCAGGCCACGCCCAGCCACAACACCAGCACCACCGGCAAGACCACCAGTACGCGCTGCCACCATGGGCTGGCGAGCACGCCCTGCTTCAACAGAAAACGAGAAAGAACCGACACGGCGGGAACCTGAAAGAATGGGACATGAGATAGACACAAGGCCAACATGGCCGCCCCGTCATCTGGCGCAAGCGGCGCAGCGCCTGGCTGACACCACAGGCTTACGCAACCCTGTTGCAGAAACGGGGAAAGTGGGCATTATAATGCAACGCTGTTGCAGAATGTAACAAGACTGATTTTTTGTCGCGAGCGGGTTCACAATGCCGCTGAGATATCTTCCCCTTTCCGTCATCAACAAGCATAAGAAAGCCGACCATGCCCCGTATGTCCGCCCTGCCCCTGCTGCTTCTGTCCCTGGCCAGCCTGCCCGCCCTGGCTGCCGATGACGCCCATGACCACCATGGCAACCATCCGGCCCATGTCCACGGCGTGGGCAAGCTGGACGTGGCGCTGGAAGGCAATACCCTGACCCTGCATCTGGACACGCCGCTGGTCAATGTGGTCGGTTTCGAGCATGCCGCCAGCAGCAGCAAGGACAAGGACACCGTGCGCGCCGCCGCCCGTACGCTGCGTGAAGTCAACCGCATCTTTGCCACCGACGCCGCCGCCCAGTGCAAGTCGGCCGAGATCCAGCTGGAATCGGCCGCGCTGTCGCCCGCCCTGCTGGGCGAAAAAGCCGCCGCCAGCGCGCAGGACGCCCCCAAGGACGGCCATGCCGACCTCGACGGCGACTTCACCCTGGTCTGCGCCAGCCCTGGCGCGCTGACGACGCTGGACCTCAACGGCCTGTTCAGCGCCTTCCCCGGCTTCCAGCGCATCGATGTGCAACTGGCCACCCCCAAGAAGCAAGGCGCGCTGCAGCTCACACCCGGCAATGCGCTCATCCCCCTGAACTGACCATGCCTGCTGTCTTGCTGACCTGCTCCCCGTAAGGCCAGCGACAGCCAGCCACGCTAACATCGGTGGTCCGCAGCTCTCACGCCACCTCGCCTGCCGTCATGACTTCGACGCTCTTTTCGCCTCCTCCGGCCGCCATTGATCTGCGCGACCTGCAGTTCACCTGGGCTGGCCAGCCCCACCCTGCCCTGGCGCTGACCAGCCTGCGCATCGCCGCTGGCGAACACGTCTTCATCAGCGGCCCCAGCGGCAGCGGAAAAAGCACGCTGCTAGCCGCCATCGGCGGCATCATCCTGCCCCAGCACGGCAGCGTCGAGGTACTCGGCAAGCGCCTGCACACCTTGCCCGCGCCGCAACGCGACCGCTTCCGGGTGGACCATCTCGGTTTCATCTTCCAGCAGTTCAACCTGTTGCCCTACCTCTCCATCCTCGACAACGTCTTGCTGCCCTGCCAGTTCTCGGCCTATCGCAAGCAGCGCGCGCTACAGCAAGGCGCGAACCTCACCGCCGCCGCCCAGGCCCTGCTGGCGGCGCTGGATCTGGCGCCAAGCCTGTGGCAACGCCCGGTCACCCAGCTCTCCATCGGCCAGCAGCAACGGGTGGCGGCAGCGCGGGCCTTGATCGGACGACCTGAGATCATCGTGGCCGACGAGCCGACTTCGGCGCTCGACAGCGACCGCCAGCAAGCCTTCCTGGAGTTGCTGCGACGGGAATGCGCGCAGAGCGGTGCGGCGCTGGTCTTCGTCAGCCACGACCTGCGCCTGGCGCAAGGCTTCGACCGCCTGGTGGCGCTGGAACAGGTCAATGACGCCGCCCGCCACGCCGGGGAGGCGGCATGAAGATCCTGCTGCGCCTGGCCATGCGAAGCGCCTGGAACCGCCGGTTCACCCTGGGCCTGATGCTGGTCGCCATCGCCCTGTCCACCACCATGCTGCTGGGTATCGAAAGGGTGCGCCATGAGGTGCGCGCCGGCTTTTCGCAATCGGTCTCCGGTACCGATCTGGTGGTGGGGGCGCGCACCAGTCCCATCCAGTTGATGCTCTACGCCATCTTCCGCATCGGCGGCGCCACCAACAACATAGGCTGGGACAGCGCCCAGGCGCTGGCGCGCAACCCCGCCGTGGCCTGGACCATCCCGATCTCGCTGGGCGACTCGCACCGGGGCTTTTCGGTGCTGGCCACCAATGGCGACTACTTCACCCACTTCCGCTACGGCAGCAACCAGCCACTGCGCCTGACCCAGGGCCATCCCATGGCTGGCGTCTTCGACGCCGTGCTGGGCGCCGACGTGGCCGCCAAGCTGCACTACCACCTGGGCGACATCATCATCCTCTCGCATGGCATGGGCGGGATGGGCCTGACCCAGCATGCCGACAAGCCTTTCCGGGTGGTCGGCATCCTGGCGCGCACCGGCACGCCCGTGGATCGCACGGTGCACATCGGGCTGGACGGCATGCAGGCCATCCACCTCGACTGGGAAGGTGGAGCCCCCTTGCCGGGCGTGCATATCCCGGCCGAATTCGTGAAGAAGTTCAACCTCACGCCCACCAGCATCACCGCTGTGCTGGTGGGCCTGAAGAGCCGCGCGCGGGTGTTCGCCCTGCAGCGCGAAATCGCCAGCGGCCAGGGCTACAAGGAACCGCTGATGGCCGTGCTGCCGGGCGTGGCGCTGGACCAGCTATGGGACGTGGTGGGCATCGGCGAGAACGCGCTGCTGGTGGTGTCGGGCATGGTGGTGGTAGTCGGCCTGGCAGGACTGGTGGCCGCCATCCTGGCCAGCCTGGGCGAGCGGCGGCGCGAACTGGCGATCCTGCGCTCGGTGGGCGCGCGTCCGCTGGATGTGCTGCTGCTGCTCTGTATCGAAGGCCTGGGCGTGATGCTGGCCGGCGTGGCCAGCGGCTTGCTCCTGCTCAGCCTGCTGGTGTGGACGCTGGGGCCGCTGCTGGCCGAGCAGTTCGGCATCGCCCTGCAGCCTGCCTGGCCCGCCGCTGGCGAATTACAATTGCTGCTCTGGACCGTGCTGGCCGGGCTGGTGGCCAGCCTGCTGCCGGCGTTGCGGGCCTACCGCCTGAGCCTGTCGGATGGGCTGACCCCGAGAATTTGACGTGGATGTAACGCTATGAAGACTCTTTACTGGATGGGCGGCATCGTCGCCGCCGGCCTGCTGGTAGGCAGCGGTGTGCGCCTGCTGGCCCATTCCGACGCCCAGGCCGCACCGGCCGCCGCCGCGCCGGCTCCGCACGCCGCAGCCCCCGGCGCACCGCTGGCCGGCGCGGTCCCGGCGGTCACCGCGCGCGCCGACGCCGGCAGCACCGTGCCGGGCGTGGCGGCGGCCACCAATGGCCAGTACCAGGTGGGCGACCAGCTCAAGCAAAGCCCGGCAGTGACGGACAAGCCCTACCAGGCCTCCGGCAAGATGGTCAACGGCTACCAGGAAATCGCCTGGGAAGCGCTGATCCCCAAAGACTGGGACCCGATGGCGCCCTTCAAGGGACTCAAGCTGGACCAGTTGACCGACGAAGATCCCCGCGCCGACGCCGCCTTGTGGAAGGCCAAGAAATACTGGAAGGATGCGCCGGTAGACGCCAGCATGGAAGGCAAGCCGGTGCGCCTGCCGGGCTTCGTCGTCTCGCTGGACCGTGAGGGCGAGGCGCTCAAGGAATTCCTGCTGGTGCCCTATTTCGGCGCCTGCATCCACGTACCACCGCCACCGGCCAACCAGATCATCCACGTGCGCAGCGCCAAGGCCGTCAAGAACGTGCGCACCATGGATGCGGTGTGGATCAGCGGGGTGTTGAAGGTGGAGCGCTCCGACTCTTCCATGGGGGCTTCCAGCTACAGCATGAAGGCCGTCAGCGTGGAACCCTATACCGCCCCCGACAACGGCTGAACCGGTTTATCCCCACTTTCACCCCGCCCTCGCTCGGGCGGGCGCGAATCCTCCCCTTATCCACATTTTTCGGGGGCAAGCTTGTGGACAAAGGCTTGACAAGCCGGCCAAGCCATTGATTTCAAAGTCTTTTCCCAATCCGCCACAGCAGCGCGCAAGCGCTGGGCAAACGCACTGCCGCCGACATGATGACGGCACTTATCCCCGATCATGGTCAGGATATCCACATTTTTTGGTAGCAAGCCTGTGGAGAAACGCTGGGTAAGCAGGCCAAGGCATTGATTCAAAAGGAAATTCCATTTCCGCACCTGGGACGGGCAAAAAACAGGCAGGAAGGAACCATGGCCCCTCCTGACATGCGCTGACGAACTATCCACATTTTCTGGTGGCAAGCCTGTGGAGAACGTCTTGACAAGCTCATCAAGACATTGATTTCAAACAACTTTTGATTTCCGCTTCGACCATGGGCAACACCCTGCCAACCACGTGCCGCCGCTGCCGGAAAGGGACAAATGCCGCCTCGACAATGGCCTGATGATCACTATCCACATGTTTTGGTGGCAAGGCTGTGGACAAGCGCTGGACAAGGGAGATAAGCCCTTGATTTCACTGGCGTTTCGCCTTGCGACACTTTAGCGGGCAGGCAAAAGGGTGCGCCGGCCCGGCCAGCGTCCCGGTCCGCTCTGCGGCGGATATCCACATCTTTTGGTGGCAAGCCTGTGGAAAAGCGCTGGAAAAGCCAGCCAAGTACTTGAATAGAAAAGGAAATTGGAAATCTGACACAGACTGGGCAGCGCCAGGAGCAGCGTCCGCTAGCTGCCAACAAGAGAGAGAGATACGCACCCCGCGCCGCGCACCGACCAGGCTTGCGCCAGTCGGGAAGGGAGGACCGCAGCTTCCACCACGTGTGCGTACTGCCGGGTTACAAGGCCACTGGCCGGCGTGGGCGTGAAGAGAACCGGGAAAAAAGGCCTGCGACACGCTCGCATCGCAGGCCAAAACATCTGCAACAGGTTACAGAGGAGACGGGGGGAAGTCTAACGGGGACGTATTACGCGGCCATGACATAAGAAGAAAAATTCACGCCGCCAGGTATTAAGCCATCGGCATCGGCTCAGCGGTCTTGTTCGTCCACGGCTAGCAGAAACGCCCTGGCCTGCCGTGGTTGACGAAATTCGTGCCATTGCAGATGCGCATAATGTGGATCCTCGCGCAGTTGCGAGAACTTGTGGCGGTTCTTCTCAAACGTGGTGTAGGCCCACAGGAGAATGGAATCACGCGACAGAAAGGCCATCCGCAGCGACTCGCGATTACCGTGCGAAAGCCGGGTGCGCAGCAAGCCCCGGCTGACCGTACGCCAAAACACGCGCGAGAACACGGTGGCGCGCCCGTAATTGAGCCAGATCACATCAGTGGCGCGCGACCACAGCAGTTCGCGCACCGCGCTGTAGTTGCCATCAGCAACCCAGCACGGTCCATGGCTGGCCTCTCGTACGGCGCTCTCGAACTGGCTGTGCGGGACCGCCTGCCAGGACTCACCCCAGTAAAATGCATCCAGCTCGATATAGCGCGCACCAAGCTTCGCCGCCAGCGCCTGGGCAAAGGTGGACTTGCCTGCGCCGCTGGTGCCGACGACCAGATAGCGCCGCTTCTTCGCCTCGGGAAGCGGTGGCTGATCCGCCATCACGCTGGATCGGCGCACCACACCGCCAATTCATACCCGTCGGGATCGATGAAGTGGAAGCGCTTGCCGCCTGGGAAGGAGAAGGTCGCGCGGCTGATGCGCGCGCCGGCGGCGAGGAGCTTGTGCTGGATGTCTTCCAGGTCGTCCGCATACAGGATCACCAGCGGACCGCCCGGCCTGACCGGCTCGCCGGTGGTGAAGCCGCCCGTCAGGCGGCCATCCTGGAACTCGGTGTAGGTCGGGCCGTAGTCCACGAAGCGCCAGCCGAATACGGCGCCGTAAAACGCCTTGCTGCGCTCGATGTCGGCCACGTTGAATTCGATGTTGTCGATGCGCAGATGCCTGCCTTGGTCTGTCATTGGCCTGTCCTATATGATGAAAAGAAGCGGCTGGTGCTGCCTCCGGGAGTCATCCTCGGCATAACTTCCGTAGCACATACCGTCTCCTCCCGATGACATCGAAAAATTTCGAGAAATTGCTATCAGAACGGCGCATGTCATGACATCGTCATATCCGCGCACTAAGATCCCAATCCTAGTGCGGTACATGCAACCGATATGCATGATCGTACGGTGTGTTGGACATACGTCCAGCACACCCTCCCTTCGGAGGCGTTCGCCTCACACCTTCCCTGGATGAAATTTCCGCTGCAAGCGCGCCTTACCAGACGCCGTCAATGGCCGTGGGCTGCAGGCTGATGCGCGAGATCTCGCCGTCCGCACCCTGCAATGCCAAGTCATCCGGCATGGCCTTGGGCGGCTTGCGGAACCATTCCTGGCAGAGCTGGGACAGATTGGTCAGGGCCTTCTTGGCCATGAACTGCTGCAGCAGTTCGCGCGTGAGCGCAAGGTCGGGGGCCAGGTAGAAGTCGCCCGGCACGCTCAGGGCCTGCACGCCCGAGCACATGCGCCCCAGATCCTTCTGGAACATGCGGCGCGGCACCGGCAAGGGATGCCCCGCCGAGCTCAGCAATTCCTGGAACAGCGGGGCCATGAAATCGATGGCATAGCCATCGCACTGCACCCAGGCATGGAAGGCGTCCTTGTCGCTGGCCACGCTCTGGCCGTCTTCGGCGAGCGTGCCGAAGGACAAGGCGCCGGCGCGGTCGGGATGGATGAGATAGAAGGCGGCGCCGGCCACCGGGAAGGCGTTGCGCTTGTAGAACTTCTTGAGGATCTGCGCGGCGGTGACGGAAAAGAAGAAACTGGCGGCCGGGATATCCGCTTCCACGCTATGCAGCACGGAATGGATGACGCGGAAGATGCGTTGGTAATCGGCCAGGGGAATCAAAGGGCGCAGGTTCTGCGCGGAGGAATGAGAGGTTTGCATGGCGCAATTTTCTCATGAAAAAGAACGGGCAAGCCGCCTGGCCGCTTCACGGGGCGTCGACTACCCGCTCCCGACACGTGACGCGCGCTTTGGAACAAAAGCGACCTCACGACTTGCCGTTCCACCCTCAAGAGATTTTTACTGCTACTGCCACTGCACTTGCTGCTCTGCTACGGTACTGCACCTGCAACTGCACACTTCTCCTGCACAGACTGCTTCACTGCAAAACTGCAACTTCTACAATTCCTGCCACTACTGCATCATTGCCACTTCTACTGCGTGCTACGGTACAACCCCCTACTTCCTTGTTACTTGCTACCTTCAACTCCCCACTTCCCCACTTCCCCACTTCCCCACTTCCACTTCACTTCCCCTACTACTCCCCACCCAGCTTTCCCCCAGGCATGTCATCCTGCTTGCGGACGCCCTGCATGAAGCAGTTGCAATCCACGTCGTGATACTGTGCGCAATGTTGCAGCGACGGCCGGGTCAGGCCGCTGTCGAACAGCGAGCGGTTTTCGGCATCGACGCTGGCGTACACCAGCGCGGCCTTGGCGGCAACGTGCTTGTCGCGCTGGCCCACCTCATCCAGCGACACTTCCATCTGGCCCCACTCGCGGTCAGTGCGGACGAAGAGGTACATCAGCACGGTGCAGAACACCAGATAACTGATGAACATCAGGGTGATTTCACCCGGGACGGAATCGGTGACGAAATGCATGGCAATACTCCTGGCAAGATCAGCATGAGGGTCTTGCGAGCCTGTCGGGATTTGCCTTCCACCTGGCTTCCGACGCCACAGACCGTGTTTCGATGGTTCCCATCTTAGGCAGTGACGGGCCGCGCGAACATCGGGGAATTCCTGAGCCTGGCGACGCCGTCCAAGTTTGGCAACACCGCGCCAGCTCTGCCTTGGCGGCGCTAACGGATGAATTGCGGTCACATGCTCGAACCCCGCGTGAGCCGTCGGCAAACGAGAAACGAGAAGCAAGAAAAAAGAAAACCCGCCAGGCTTGCGCAAGGCGGGTTCAAGCTCGAAGCGTTCCCAGTCCGGGAAGTCTGAGGAGACGTCCCCACTGTAACGCGGCTTGCCTACCTCGTGAAGGAAGCAATCGTCATTCGCTTATATGCAGTCCGAATAAGCGGGATGGTCGCGGCGATGCGCCCTCCTCACTCTCCCTGCAACGGCATCCAGCGTTCCACCAGCCGCGTCCAGTAGGCCGCGCCAATGGGAATGTTGGCGTCATTGAAATCATAGCCGGCGTTGTGCAGCATGGGCTTGCCCTGGCCATTGCCGACCCGCAGGAAGCAACCCGGACGTTGCCGCAGGAAGTAGGCAAAGTCCTCGCTGCCGGCAATCGGGCCGAAGGGGGCGATCACCTTCTCCGGCCCCACCAGTTCCTCGGCCACGCTGCGGGCAAAGTCGGTCTCGGCATCGCTGTTGACCAGCACCGGATAGCCACGCAGGTAATCGATCTCGGCCTGTGCGCCATAGCTCTGGGCATGCGTGCTGACCAGCGCACGGATGCGCTGCTCCAGCAGTTCACGCACCTCGGGCTTGAAGGAACGCACGCTCAGTTCCATCGTCGCGAATTCGGGAATCACATTGGAAGCCTTGCCGGCATGCAGGCTCCCCACGGTGACCACGGCGCTGTCCATCGGATCGATATTGCGCGAGACCACCGTCTGCAAGGCCATCACCAGGCTGGCGGCGACCACCACCGGGTCCACTGACAGGTGCGGGCGGGCGGCGTGGCTGCCGCGTCCGGTGATGCGGATCTTGACGGTATCGCAGGCCGCCATGAAGGGGCCGCTCCTGAACATGAAGGTGCCGGCTTCCACGCCCGGATGATTGTGGATGCCGAACACGGCCTCGCAAGGAAAGCGTTCGAACAAGCCATCGGCCAGCATCTTTTGCGCACCGCTGTCGAAGCCGGCTTCTTCGGCCGGCTGGAAGATCAGGTTCAGCGTGCCATCGAAGCGGCGGGTCCGGGCCAGATGGCGGGCCGCCCCCAGCAACATGGCGGTATGGCCATCATGGCCGCAGGCATGCATGGCGCCGGGCTTGACGCTGGCCCAGTCCAGGCCGGTCTCTTCCTGGATCGGCAAGGCGTCCATGTCGGCGCGCAGGCCGATGCTGCGCGCACTGCTGCCGACACGCAGCGTCGCGACCAGGCCATTGCCGCCGATGTGGCGTGTGACGGCATAGCCCCATTGCTCCAGGCGTTGCGCCACCAGCGCAGCGGTATCGACTTCCTCGAAGGAGAGCTCGGGATGCTGGTGCAGGTGGCGGCGGATGGCAGTGATCTCGTCCTGGATATCGTGCAGGTCGCCGACCTCGCACAGGTGGCCTGGATGCGCGTGACTCATGCCTGCCCCGCCAGCGCTTGGCGACGCGCCAGTACGGCCGCGCCCTGCTCGGCCAGATCCCAGAACAGGCCCGCCATCAGTTGCAGCGACTCGCGCGAGACGCTGGCCAGGATGTGTTCATTGGGGGCGTGCTGGGAGCAGGCCGGATAGGAATGCGGCACCCACAGCGTGGGCAGGCCCAGCGTCTCGGAGAACACATCATTGGGCAGCGAGCCGCCCAGGTTGGGCAAGAGCGTGGGTTCCTTGCCGCTGGTCTCCTGCATCGAGGCCAGGCCCCAGCGCACCCATTCATCATCGGGATCGAGGCGGGTGGCGGCGAACTGCACGCCGGCCAGGCTGACGTCGATATCGTCGTAGCCATGTTCATCCAGATGTGCGCGGATGTGCTCGATGAAATGGGCGTCATCGCTGCCCACCACGAAGCGGATCTGGCAATGCGCGCTGGCCTGCCCGGGGATGGCGTTGACGGGCGCTTCCGGATTGCCGGTCTTGAAGGCCAGCACTTCCAGCGTATTCCAGGCGAAGACGCGCTCGGCAGGGGTGAGGTCGGGTTCGCCCCAATCCGTATCGATCTCCGGATCGGTCGGGCCGCCGCCCAGCTTGACCTTGGCCAAGGCCTTGCGCACGCTCTGCGGCAGCGCGGAGGGCAACAGCGCCGGCACCCGGATCGCGCCGCGCTCATCGACCAGGCAGGCGATGGCATTGGCCAGGCGCACACCGGGATTGCGCAGCAAGCCGCCCCAGTTGCCGGAGTGATGGCCGCCATCGCGCAGATGGCACTTCAGGTCGAAATTGCAGCCGCCGCGCGAGCCGAGGAACATGGTCGGCGTGGGTGCATTCACACGCGGGCCGTCGGAGGCGATGAAGAGATCGGCCTTGAGCCGTTCGGCGTATTGCTGGCAGACCGCGTTCAGGCCGGGCGAGCCGGTTTCTTCGCCCATTTCCAGGATCAGCTTGACGTTGTAGCCCAGGCGGCCGCCGCGCACCTTCATCACTTCTTCCAGCGCAGCGAAGTTGATGGTGTGCTGGGCCTTGTTGTCGGCAATGCCGCGCCCGTACCAGCGCTCCCCTTCCACCACGATCTCCCAGGGTGACAGGCCGGCGCGCCATTGCTTGTCATAGCCGCGCACGACGTCGCCGTGGCCATAGGTGAGCACGGTGAAGGCGGCCTCGGCTTCGATGCGTTCGGCGATCAGGAAGGGGCTGCCCTCGGGCAGCGGATTGTCGACCACCTCGCAGGTGAAACCCAGTGCCTGCAGGTAGGGCGTGATTTCCTGGTGCAGGTAATCGTAGAGGATGGGACGGCTGGCCGGCTCCTGGCTTTCGGTGCGGATGGCCACGCGGCGCTTCAAGGTCTCCATGAAACGGCCGTCGTCGAAGTAGGCTTCCACACCGGCGATGGCTTGTGCTCTGCTCATGCTGCTGCTCCTGGTTGATGGGGGTAAGTGATTCAGGCGGCGGCCAGCGCCGGGATGCCCCGTCCCGGATCGGGCGTGAGGGCCGAGGCCAGCAACATGCGGGTATAGAGATGCTGGGGCTCGCTGAAGAGCTGCTCGCGGCTCTGCAGCTCGACGATACTGCCCTGGTTCATCACGGCCACGCGGTCCACCAGGTGTTCCACCACGCCCAGGTCGTGGCTGATGAACAGATAGGTCAGGCCGAACTCGGCCTTCAGGTCCAGCAGCAGGTTCAGGATCTGCGCCTGCACCGACACATCCAGCGCCGAGGTCGGCTCGTCGCAGATGAGGATGTCCGGACGCAGGATCAGCGCCCGCGCAATGGCCACCCGCTGGCGCTGGCCGCCGGAGAGCTGGTTGGGATATTGGGCATGGGTGCGCTCGGGCATGCCCACCAGATCGAGGATGTCCTTGACCTGGCGGTTGCGTTCGGCGGCATTGCCGATACCATGCAGCTTCAAGGGCAGGCCAACGATCTCGGCCACGGTCTTGCGTGGATTGAGCGAGGAATACGGGTCCTGGAAGATGGGCTGGATATGGCGCGCATGCGCTTTGCGCTCGGTCGGATCGACTTCCTGGCCATTGATGAGCACATTGCCGGAGGTCGGCGGCAGCAGGCCCAGCAGCATCTTGGCCAGGGTGCTCTTGCCACAGCCGGATTCGCCCACCAGCCCGAGCGTCTCGCCACGGTACAGGCGCAGCGACACGTCATTGACCGCCTTGAGTTGCCCGGGGGGCTGGAACAATCCGCGCTTGAGCGGATAGACCTTGGTCAGCGCGCACAGCTCCAGGGCGATATCGTCCAGCGGCGCCGGCGCTTGATGGGAATTGCTCATGCTGCCACCTCCATCGCATCCATCGCGACATCCAGTTTCAGGCAACGCGCCTGGTGCGGGGCAGTCACGCTGCCCTGCTGCACCATCTGCGGGTCACGTTCGCAACCGCTGTCGGCCTTGGCGCAGCGATTGCGGAAGGCGCAGCCGCTGACCTGGCCGACCAGGCTGGGCACCACACCGGGAATGGCTTGCAGGTGACTGCCCGGCAGCGTCTTGCCGCGCACCGGGATGCAGTTGAGCAGCCCCTGCGTATAAGGATGGCGCGGCTGAGCGAAGAGTTGCGCGACGTCGGTGGTTTCCACCACCTGGCCCGCATACATCACCGCCACCCGGTCAGCGATACGCGAGACCACACCGAGGTCGTGGGTGATGAAGATGACGGCGGCGCCGAATTCCTGCTGGAGCTCACGGATCATGCGCAGGATCTGCGCCTGGATGGTCACGTCCAGTGCGGTGGTCGGTTCATCGGCGATGATCAGGTCGGGATTGCACATGAGCGACATGGCGATCATCACGCGCTGGCGCAGCCCGCCCGAAAGCTGGTGCGGATACTGGCGCAGGCGGTCTTCGGCATTGCTGATGCCGGTACGATGCAACAGGTACAGCGCCCGCTCGCGCGCTTCGGCGCGGCTCACGCCGGGCTGCTGCAGCATCGCCTCGCACAGCTGGTTGCCCAGCGTATAGGAGGGATTGAGCGAGGTCATCGGCTCCTGGAAGATCATCGCCATGCGCTTGCCGCGCAGTTGCATCAATTGCTTGTCGGGCATGCCATGCAGATCGACGCCATCGAAGAGGATGTGGTCGGCGCTGCACTGCGCCTTGCGCGGCAGCAGCCCCATCAAGGCCAGCGAGGTCATGGACTTGCCGCAGCCCGACTCCCCCACCAGGCACAGCATCTCGCCCCGGCGCACCTGGAAATCGATGCCGCGCACGGCGTGCAGCATGCCGTTTTCGGTGGGCAGGTCCACCTTCAGGTTCTTCACGTCCAGCAATACGCTCATGGTGCTCTCCTACGAAGCGGTTCAGTTGCGGCCATCGGGCGCGTTGACATCGCGCAGGCCATCGCCGACCAGGTTGATCGCCAGCACCAGCAGGGCCAGCGCCACACCCGGGATGACGATCACCCAGGGCTTGAAGAACATGTAGGTCTTGCCTTCGGCCACCATCAGGCCCCAGGAAGGCGTGGGCGGCTGCACGCCCAGCCCGAGGAAGGACAGCGTGGCCTCCAGCAGGATGGCGTGGGCCATTTCCAGCGTCACCACCACGATCAGCGCCCCCATGATGTTGGGCAGGATTTCGCGCAGCAGGATGTAGGGCGTGGACGCGCCGATGGCCTTGGCGGCGGCGATGAATTCGGCGTCCCGCAACTGCTGCGTGGCCGAGCGCGTCACCACGGCGAAGCGGTCCCACAGCAACAGTCCCAGCAGCACGATCACCACCTTGAGCGAACCGCCCACCAGCGAGGCCATGGCCAGCGCCACCAGCACCACCGGCATGGCCAGGCGCGTGGTGATGAGGTAGCTGATGACGGCATCGGTGCGTCCGCCAAAGTAGCCGGCCAGCACCCCCAGGGTGGTGCCGATCAGGCCCGAGATCAGGGCGGCGGCCAGGCCGATGGTCAGCGACACCCGCGCGCCATAGATCAGCCGCGAGAAATAGTCGCGGCCCAGCTTGTCGGTGCCGAGGATATGCTCCCAGCTGCCTTGCGCCTGCCAGACCGGCGGAATCAGGCGCGCCGTGACATCCTGGTCGAAGGGATCATGCGGGGCCAGCAAGGGCGCAAAGATGGCCGCCAGCACGATCACCGCCAGCACGGCTGCGCCGATCATCAGGCCGCGATGGCCGAGCAGGCGGCGCAGCTTGCGGCGCCAGGCAGGCAGCGGCGGCAGCGCGCCCTGCAACAAGGGAGTGGGGGGCATGGTGGTGGTGGTCGCGCTCATGGCGGGCTCCCTGGCAATCAACGGGTACGGATGCGCGGATCGAGCAGCGCATTGATGACATCGGCCAGGAAGGTCAGGCCGATGTAGAACATGGCGATGATCAGCACCACGGCCTGCACCACCGGGTAATCATTGCGCGAGATGGCGTCCCAGGCGAGTTGTCCCAGGCCCTGCATCGAATAGACCGACTCGATCACCACCGAGCCGCCCAGCATGAAACCCAGCTCCACCGCGGCCAGCGCCACCACCGGGATGACGGCGTTACGCAGTGCATGCTTGAACACCACCCGCGACTTGGACAGCCCCTTGGCGCGCGCCGTGCGGATATAGTCCGAGCCCAGTACTTCGAGCATGCCCGAGCGGGTCAGCCGCATCATGGCCGGCATGGCGTAATAGCCCAGCGCCACCGCCGGCAGGATGAAGTGTTGCCAGCTCTCGTTGCCCGCCACCGGCAACCAGTGCAGGGTGACGGCGAAGATGAGGATCAGCGTCAGGCCGAACCAGAAGCTGGGCATGGCCTGCCCCACCACAGCGATGAGCAGCGCGGCGCGGTCCAGCCAGGTATCGCGGTAGATGGCCGCCAGCACGCCCAGCGGAATGGCGGTCAGCACTGCCAGCAGCAAGGCGCTGCCGCCCAGCTTGAAGGTGATGGGCAGGCGCTCGGCGATCATCTCCATCACCGGCCCCTGGAAGTAGAAGGACTTGCCGAAGTCCAGCTGCACCGCGCGTCCCAGCCAGTCCAGGTATTGCGTGGCCATGGGCCGGTCCAGTCCGAACTGGGTGCGCACCGACTCCACCTGGGCGGCCGTGGCTTCAGGCCCGGCGATGGAGACAGCCAGGTCACCCGACATGTGCAGCAGGGTGAAACTGACGACAGACACCGTGACTGCCACGCACAAGGCGATGGCCAGGCGGCGCAGGATGTAGATCAGCATGGCGATCCTTCCTTGAAGAAAATTACAGACCTCATCCCACCCTTCCCACAGCCACCGCTGTCCGTTCGGACTGAGCAGGCCCCACAGGGGCCGTATCGAAGGCGCTGGGACGGTGTGCCGTCAGGCTTACTTCCAGCTGGCCTCGTAGAAGCGCGGCAGCTCATCCGGATAACCCTGGAAGTTGAGCTGGGCGTTATAGGCGTAGTAGGTCGAATAGGAGAACATCGGCGCCACGTAGGCCTGCTTGGAGATCAGCTCCTGCGCCTTGCTGTAGTTGGCCTTGCGCACAGCCGGATCGATCGAGGTATCAGCCGTCTGCAGATACTGCTGCAGCTGCGGATCCTTGGTGATGTCATCCGCGCCGCCCTTGAAGTAGACGCCGGCAAAGGCCGAGGTATCGTTCATCGAGAACGAACCCCAGGAATAGAAGCTCATCGGCGTCTTGCCGCTGCGGTACTCGGTCTGCAACGCGGCAAACTTCATGTAGTGCAGGCGTGCGCGGATGCCGACCTTGCGCAGGTCGCCGATGATGGCTTCGGCGATCTCACGTTCTCGGTAGGCGTAGATGTCGGTGTCGAAGCCGTTGGGATAGCCGGCCGCGGCCAGCAACTCCTTGGCCTTGGCCGGGTTGTAGTCATACTTGATGGCGGCATTGCTGTCGCAGCCGAACTGGGTGCGGAAGCAGGCGGTATAGACCGGCTGGCTGCCGCCGCGCATGAGGTTGTCGGCATAGCCCTTGCGATTGATCGCATGGTTGACCGCCTGTCGTACGCGCACATCCTTGAAGGGCGAATTGGGCGCCGACGTGCCGGTGGTATCCAGGGTAATGAAACCGATCCGCATGGTCTCGCCGCTCTGCACGGCCAGCTTGGGATTGGTCTTGAGCGAATCGGCCTGGTCTGGCGGCACGCGCCAGATCCAGTCGATGGCGCCGGTCATGAGCTGGGCGGCGCGGGTTTCCGGGTCGGGGATGACGACGAACTTGATATTGCCGATGGTGGGCTGGCCTTGCGGACTATCCTTGAAGTAGCCAGGATTCTTGACCAGCGTCACGCCCTGCCCCGGGGTCACGCTGGTGACCTTGTAGGGACCGGTGCCGATAGGCGCCTTGGAAAAACCTTCCAGGCCCACCTTCTTGAAATAGGCCGCCGGGTAGATCGGCAAGGGGCCGGCCAGGTATTCCAGGGCGGCGGGGAACGGGCCTTTCAGGTTGATGCGCACCTTGTAGTCGGCCAGCTTGTCCACGCTCTTGATCCAGTCGGTGTTCTGGCGCGTGACCGCCTTCGATTCCGGCGAGACGGCATAGTTGAAGGTGAACACCACATCATCGGCGCTGAACTTGTCGCCGTTCTGGAATTGCACGCCCTGGCGCAGATCCAGCACCAATGCGGTAGGCGACTCCCACTTCCAGGCGGTGGCCAGTTGCGGCTTGTATTCGTTGGTCTTGGGGTCGCGGTAGATCAGCGTGTCCCAGATCAGGTGCGCCAGGATCACGCCTTCGCGCAGGTTGTTGTGATACTGGCTGATGTTCTCGACTTCGCTGTCGGAGGCATAGACCAGGGTGTCGTTGGCCTTGCCGGCATGCGCCGCGACCGCCGTCATGGCCCCTGCCGCCAACACTGCACATCGTGACCAGCCCAGGAGGGATTTGTGTAGTGCGTTCATTCCAGCCCCTTCGTTCGAGTAAGAGAAATGTGAAAAAACCGCGACGTCGAAGGGCATACTAGGCTACGATTTACCGATGCCACAATCATTAAATTTCTATGCCTGCGTTGCCGAAAGAAGAACGCAAAAATGCTGCACCACAATGTAGCTCCCCCCTGGAAATCCGCAACACTGCTGGGTTGGGGCCGTTGAAGCAGGTGCAGCATCGGGGGGCGCGCCAAGTGGCAAGGCGCTGCACCAAAGACGTGAAGCACGCACCAAATAATCCTGTTCATTTTCCTCTGGCGAGGCCTGAATGAAATCGCAGCAACTGCAAGATACCGCCCTGCGCTACTTCCTCGAAGTGGTGCGTTGCGGCTCCATCAGTGAAGCATCCCAACGGCTCAACGTGGCCAGCTCGGCCATCAGCCGGCAGATCAGCAGCCTGGAGCAGATCCTGGACACGGTCCTGTTCGAACGGCGGCCGCGCGGCATGGTGCTCTCGGCCGGCGGCGAAATGCTGGCCGCGCATGCGCGCAAGATGGCGCTGGAAGCCGACCGCGTGGTGGCTGACCTGCAAGCCCTGAAAGGATTGCGCAGCGGGCGCGTCAGGCTGTCGGCGTCGGAAGGTTTCGCCATCGACTTCCTGCCCCGGCTGATCAATGCCTTCCAGAAGAAATACCCGGGCTTCGTGTTCCAACTCTTCGTGGGAGCGCCGGCGCTGGTATCGCGCCAGGTGCGCGAAGGCAATGCCGATATCGGGCTGACCTTTGCGCGGCTGCCTGAACCGGAGATCAAGGTGGTACATCGGCAACCGGGGCCGATTGCCCTGATCATGCGCAAGGATCATCCGCTGGCGCGCTTTCGCCAGATCTCGGTGGGGCAGCTCAAGCCCTATCCCATGGCCCTGCCCGATCCCACCACGACGCTGCGGCAGCTCTTCGACATTGCCTGCAGCCGCCAGCAGGTGGTGATCGAGCCGGTCATGACCAGCAACTACATCCAGTCGCTGCACAACTATGTACTCGACAACGACGCCCTCTCCATCACCGGCGAGGTCACGGTGCGCTACCGCATTGCCACCGGCGAGCTGACCATGCGCCCGATCCGCGACTGTCCCGCAGATGGTCGCTTCGTCGAAGTGCAGACGCTGGCCGGACGGACGTTGCCGCGCAGCGTGGAGATCTTTCTTGATTATCTGGTGGCGGAATTGAGCAAGGACCTGTAGTGCAGCCTGCGGCTACTGCCATCGATTGCAATGTCGGAATCGCATGTTGCCGTCCTGGGCAAGTCGCTTGGACGCGATGTCCTGCGCTGTGCCGAAGGCGTGGATTAACGGCTGGCTGAGCAGAACAAACGTGAATGCGGCAAGGCGGCTCAGTCCTTCTGCATCGTCACCAGGGCCGCCCGGCCACGGCGAAACAGGCCGCGCTGTGCGGGCGGAACATCGAGCACGATCTGGACCGGCGCGCGCGCGACCACCTTGACGTTGGGACCCGCCTCGATGGTCGCCTCAGGACTCCCCTCGGCAGGCACATCGCCAAAGGCCTTGAGGCTGCCACTGAAGATCTGCTCCGAAGGACGATCCGTGTCACGCCTGCGCCCCTGGCGATCCGGCTCGATCACCTGCTCCATCAGTTGCACCTGGGCGCGCTGGCCCACGCGCAGTTGCTTGACCTCGTCCTCCTTGAAGCGGGCCACGACGATGAAGTCTCCGCTGGAGATCGCCAGGAGCGGCTGCTCAGGGACGATGGCCTGATCGGGCTTGACCAGCACATCGACCACCTGCCCCGCCGACTCGGCCCAGCGATTGGACTTTTCCCGCACATTGTCCTGATCGGCGCGCACTGCCGCCATCATGTCCTCCATGGTCGGACGTCGCGCCGGCATGCCCTCGTTCTGCTTCTGCGCGCCCGGATCGCCGAGTACGTTGCGAGTGACTTCCATCACGTGCGCCATCGGGTCGATCTCAGGATTCAAGGTAAGCAACAGAGCCCCCTCTTCCACCTGCTGCCCCGGCTTGACCAGCACTTCCTTGACGATGGCCTTGACCGGGGACGACACCACCTGGTAATCCGAAGCCACGCTGGCATCATCGGTGCGAGGCGGAGAACACGCCGCCAGCAGCAGCGCCAGCGGCAGCAGACAGCACAAGGGCCGGATACCGGGCCGGACAGGGAAGCGACTCGAGGCGGCGTCGATGACAGGTTTCATATTGAGCAAGTGTGACGGCAGCCGTCACGGTGGCGGGGGGAACCCTTGTGACTGCCGCGCTTGAGATCGGTTCCGTCGGCCAGCCCGGCCGGTCCCCTGGCAGGAAGCAGGACCGGCGACTGCTAGCGACCTCCGCCAGGGCGGCCGCACATGGATCAGAAGCGCCAGCTGGCCTTGAGCGCCGCCGACTGGTTGATGAAACCGCTGCGGCCCTCGGCATCCAGGCGCAGCGAAATATCAGCCTCAGTCGTCAGCTGGAAGCGATAGCTGACGCCGGCCTTGAACAACCATGCAGAGCGCGCCGAACCGGGTGCGGTGAACGCTTGCCCCGGCGTCCCGGCATAGGTCGCCACCAGATCGCCGCGGTCGTTGATGACATCGTAGCTGGCGCCGACATGGGTGCTGATCTGCGACGTCGTCGAGAGGGCGTAATTCAAGCGCGTTCCCACGCCCAGCAGCAAAGCCTGGGTGCGCTTGCCCTGCACTGAGAGGCTCAGGTCGCCTGCCCCGCTCTCCGCATAGGATGGGCTTTGCATGCGGGTGTAGTCGAGTTGCAGGGCAGGTACTACGCTCAATGCTTCACTCAAGGGCAGCGTGTGCGATACGTTTGCGCCCAGATGCGCGCTCCAGGTGTGATAACGGCTGCTGGCAATGCGATGCAGCCCGCCGAACTGCATCTCACGCGCCAGGCGGTTGCTGTTCCAGCCGGCGTCAGCCTGCCAGGACAGCGCCAGCTTGCCCAGCGGAACGCTGCCATAGAGGGCCACCAGATTGGATTCGATACGGCTGCGGCTGCCGGCGCCGGTGATGGCGGTATTGCCGCTGGCGCTGGTGCTGGCGTAGGCGTAGGAAAGGCCGACGCGTCCGCTGTCCCACGCCATCTCGGCGCCCGTGGCCATGCCCCAGGTGCTGGCGCTGAAACCGGAGTCGCCATCCCGGTCGCCCTGGTTGGTGCGCGATTCGAAGGGCATGAGCCAGACCTGGCGATCACCGCCGGCCTCGCCATAGCCCAGGCCGCTGCCCGTACCGGTAGCACTGCCGGCGAGGTTGCCGAGGTCGAGGCGGGTGGCGATGACGCGATCGAGCGAGGCCAGGACGCCACGGATGGCGTTGTCGCTGACGTTTCTGGGCAGGGTCTGGCTGGCGGCGCGCAGCACGCTGGCCGCGTCGGGCAGCCGGCCCAGCGCAGTGACGACCTGGGCCATGTCGGCACTGGACGGTTGCTGGATCTGACGGTCCAGTATCGGGGCCACCGTAGCGGCCGCCGTGGCGGCGGCGACAACGCTGGGGATCCTGGCCGCGGGCGCCACTGCCGGCACCACTGCCGGCGCTGCAGATGCGCTTGGAGCGGCTGTACTGGATGCGGGTGTACCGGAGGCTGGTGCGCTGGCTACCGGTGTGCTCGCAGCAGGTGTGTTGGACGCAGGCACGCTCACTACCGGCGTGCTTGCAACAGGCGTATTGGACACAGGCACGCTCACTACCGGTGTGCTTGCAGCAGGCGTATTGGACACAGGTACGCTCACTAACGGTGTGCTTGCAGCGGATGTATTGGACGCAGGTACGCTCACTACCGGTGTGCTTGCAGCAGGCGTATTGGACGCAGGTGCGCTCACTACCGGTGTGCTTGCGGCAGGCGTATTGGACGCAGGTGCGCTCACTACCGGTGTGCTTGCAGCAGGCGTATTGGACGCAGGTACGCTCACTACCGGTGTGCTTGCAGCAGGCGTATTGGACGCAGGTGCGCTCACTACCGGTGTGCTTGCGACAGGTGTACTGGACGCAAGTGCGCTGGCCACCGGTGTGCTGGTCGTAGCCGTATTCGCTGGCCCTTGAGCCTGCGCCAGCGTATCGAGGACCACCTTGTTGATGCTGACCGCGCTGACGATATCCAGATCCACGGCATTGCTCGCCACCACGGGCTGGAAGTCGAACAGCACCGAATTGTCGGACACGGCCAGGCGCGGCGCGCTGAGGCTGCCAGCGGTGATGACGCCGGCCAGCCTCTGCCCGTTGCCCAGGGTCGCGGCCTTGGCCACATCCACGGCCAGCGCAGCGTCCGAGGCGAAGCTGGCCGCACCGGTCACGGCCAGCTTGCCGTATTGGGTGGCGCTGGCGACCCCTACCGTCAAGATCTGGCCCGCTGTCTGGACATAGGTCGGCAGGCTCAAGGTACCCGCGGCGATGGTGGTGTTGCCGCTGTAGCTGACCGTGCCGAGCACTCGCAGGGTGCCCTCGCCCTGCTTGACCAGGCTGCCCGGGACGCGACCATCGGCAATGCCGTTGTTGAGCGTGAGATTGAAAGCCTGGGTATCGATCCTGCCCGCGCCGTTGATGCTCACTGCATTGTTCAAGGCCAGGTTGTCCGCGGCGGCGCGCAAGGTGACGCCATCGCTCATGGCCAGCCCTCCCGTGCCAAGGGCCGTGGACGACCCCACGCCCAGCGTGCCGCCCTCCAGGCGGGTGCCTCCCGTGTAGCTGTTGTTGCCCGACAGGGTCAGGCTGCCATCGCCGGTTTTGACCAGGCTGCCTACGTAGTCGGCGTCGGTCTTTTTCTGGGCGGCGGCAAGATAGACGGCCTGGCCGTTGTAGTTGCCCAGGGCCAGGTTGGCGGCCGCCACACCGGAGTCGACCGTGAGCATATAGGCCAGGAGCTGGTCCTTGCTCAGCAAGGCGCCGCTGCCGGACTGCTTGAGAATGGCCGCCGCCAGGGCATTGGCGGCCACGGCCTTGTCGGCGTTCTGGAAGGCGGTCTTGTCTTCTCTCTTGTTGCTGGACTGGTAGGCGGCGTTGAGCTGGGCGCGCGTCTGTACCAGCGCCAGGGCTGCATCATAACCGCTGTCGACCTGCGCCTTGACCTGCGCGCTCGCGCTGTCGACGGCAGACTGCAAGGTGCTTGCGGACAGTGCCTGCCACGCGGCCAACTGCGCCTTGTCTTCGCTCTTGCGCTGGACCAGGGCAGCCTCGGAGATGTCATTGCTCCAGGTATCGGTGCTGCCCGCAGCGATGTTGGCCTTGAACACACCCAGCAACTGGCCGGGGCCGTAGAGCGCCTTGTTCAGATCCGGCACCCCCCATCCGAACATGCTGTTGGGCGCGTCAGCCGCCCCCGTGCCCAGGTGCTTGGCGGTGCTCAGCAGGATGGTACGGATAGCCTGGTTGTCCAGGTCGGGATAGCGCTGCATCAGCACACCCAGCGCCCCGGTGACGTGTGGCGCCGCCATCGAGGTGCCGGAGGCATTGACCAGGGCGGTGTCGGAGGTGATGTTCAGGCTGGTGATGCCCGAGCCCGGCGCCGACACGCACCAGTACTTGGCCAGCCCGCACTGGTTGGAAAAACTGGGCAGCATCGAGCTGGTATTGAGGGCGGCCACCGCAATCCAGTTCTGCTCCAGCTCCGGCCTGAAATACGGCAGCGCCGAGCGGATGTTGACGTTGGCCTTGCTGGCATTGCCGGCGGCCCACACCAGCAGAGTATTGGAGGCTTGCGCCACATCGGCGGCGGCGTCCAGCCAGCTCTTCTTGCCACCGCCCTGCAGGCGCTGGTAGGCCGCCGCCACGCCGCTGATGCTGCCGAAGTCGTCGCGCGAATCAGGATTGCCCCAACTGCTGTTGATGGCGCGCACGCCCGCGCTGGCCAGGTTGCCGTAGGCCGCCTTGAAATAGTTGTAGTCCATGTTCACACCATAGACCGAGCTGTCGGTGCCGTTGGTGTTGGTGATGTAGTAGTCGCTGGCAAAGGCCACGCCCATGATGCCGTCGCCATTCTTGGCCGCCGCAATGGTGCCGGAGACGTGGCTGCCGTGCTTGTCGTTGAGGGGGCTCAGGGCGCCGGGGACGCTGAAGGCGTCGCCGGCTTTCCAGGCCTGGCTGCCGTCCTGGTACTGGTATCCATCGTTGGCATAGGCGCCGGTCACGGCCAAGGCCTTGACGTTGCGCCTGGCGAATTCATTGTGGGTCAGCAGCAGTCCCGAATCGACCGCGCCCAGCTTGATCCCCTGTCCGGTGTAACCCGCCACATAGGCATACTGGGCATTCATCGCGCCCAGGCCCCAGTCGGCCTTGAATTCGGCATGGCCGGTCCACGTGGCCAGGGCGGCGCTGGCGTCGGCGGTGCTGGCGCCATCGTAGTTCACGTAGCTCTGGGCGCTGGCCGGCGTACCCAGGGCCGGGCCCAGTGTCAGCAATACGGCGGCGTACAAGCCTTGTTTCCTGAAGACGGCCGACGTCGTCAGCGCGGCATTCTGTGGTGACTTCCTGCTTTTCTTCATATCCTGCTCCTAGGTCGATCGCGTGAAATTAGCCAGGAGACCGGGAATGATTGCCCGCCTCCGCGCCTGATTTCGCTGCCCTAGGAGCCGGTTGATACCGGCTTTTTTGTAGCGACGCAGTGTGGAGGGAAGCCCGCCTTCTGCACATTGTCTTTTGGTGCTGTCTGCCGTTTGCTCGCAGCAATGTGCAGCCCTCTACAGCGCGTCAGAGCGCGGTGAGCGCAAAAAAGGAAGAAATGACGAACAGGAAAAAACCGCAATGGCGGTCAAGCCACGAAACGAATTCGATGATCAGATGGCCGCATGAAAAACGCCGGCAGCGCACCAAGGCGCTGCCGGCGTGAGGATCGGCCAGGGCGGGCTCAGCCCTGCTCGTCAGACCACCCCAGCCCCAGCGCCTTCTGGATGCCCACGAAGCTGCGAGTGAGATTGGCCTCGGCCTGCAACAGGTTCTGCTGCGCAGTGATCTGCTGGCGCGTGGTGTCGAGCACCTCGATCAGCGTGCCGGTACCCGCCTGGTAGCGTTGCCGAGCCAGCGCCAGCGCGCGGTCGGCAGACAGCTTGGTGCGTGCGATGGTGGCCACGCTCACGCGGCCATAGCGGAAGCGTGAGAGTGCATCCTCGGCATCGCGCAGTGCCTCCAGCACGGACTGGCGATACTTCATCTCGGCCTCGTCGCGCACCCGTTCGGCTTGCGTGACCCGCGCCTTGGCGCGACCGAAGTCGAGGAAGTTCCAGCTCAGCATGGGCGCGCCCAGCGCCGCGAAATCATCCAGGCGCGTCAGGTCCGAAGGATGGGTGCCGCCCAGGCCGATCACACCGAAGAGCTTCAGGCTGGGATAGCGCGCCGCTTCGGCCTGGCCGATCTTGGCGGTATCGGCGGCCAACGTGCGTTCGGCGGCGCGCACGTCGGGCCGGCGGCGCAGCAGCGATACCGGATCACCGACGGCGACCTGCTGAGGCGGCAGCGGTACCGGGACGGTCGCCGCCAGCTCGCCGTCCAGCGTGCCGGGTTCCTGCCCCAGCAGCGTAGCCAGCTGGTTGAGGTAGGCATCGCGGTCGGCCTGCAATGGGACCAGGTCGGCGCGGCTGGCGTCGAGCTGGTTCTGGATGCGCAACTGGTCCAGCGAAGACGCGGTGCCGCGTTCGACGCGCTGGCCAGTCAGTTGCAGCATCTGCTCCTGCGCCTGTACCGCTTGCTGGCCCAGCGCCAGGCGCTGCTGGCGATCACGCAGGCTGATGTAGGCGTTGGCGACTTCAGCGGCCAGGCTCACCTGCACGTCGGCCAGCGAGGCCTGCGCCGCATCGGCGGTGGCCGTGGCGGCCTGCACGGCGCGGCGACGGCCGCCAAAGAGATCGATCTCCCAACTGGCGTCAAAGCCCAGGCTATAGAGGTTGGCGCTGGTCGGCGAGCCATTGCCGGAGCTGGCGCCGCCGGTCAGCGCGCCGAGGTTGGCCGGTGGCAGGCGCGCGTGCCCTGCCAGCGCCGAGGCGCCTACGCTGGGCGCAGCGTTGGCCTGCTCCAGCGCCAGCCCGGCGCGCGATTGCTGCAGGCGGGCGCGGGCAATGCCCAGATTGGGATTGGCCTGCAAGGCGCGCTCGATGAGGCTGGTCAGCTGGGCGTCACCCAGGCCTTGCCACCATTGGTTGATCGGCGCGGTAGTAGTGGCGCTGTCGCCGCCGCGCACGAACTGGCCGCCGTGCGCGGCTTGCGGCGCAGCCTCGGGCGGGCCAGCGTAGTCGGGGCCGAGGGCGCAGCCGGCCAGCAGCGCGGCCGCCGCCAGGGCGATCAGGCGCGCGGCCGGGAAGGAAGAAGAGGTCTTGTCCATGTTGATCATCAATGAGAAGCCACCGGTGCGGCATGGGTCGGCAAGGGGCGCAGGAACAGCACCAGCGGAGTCACGCAGAGAATGGCCACGCCCAGCATCCAGAACAGGTCGGCATAGGTCATGGTCAGCGCCTGCGACTGGATGGTCGCGCCCATGAGCTGGAGCGCGACATCCTGGCCGCCCAGCAGATGGCCTTGCGCAGTCATGCTGGACTGCACCAGGTCGGAATTGGCGTTGAGGCTTTCTTCCAGGCGGCGGCTGTGCAGCCACAGGCGCTGGTCCTGGATCACGGCGATGGCGGCCAGCGCCAGCGAGCCACCGAGATTGCGCGCGGCGCTGTAGAGGCCGGAGGCGTCGCCCGCCTGCGAGGGCGGCACCGAGCGGATCGCCGCCTGGTTCAGGAACAGCATGGCCAGCACCGTCCCGACCCCGCGCATCAGTTGCGAGGCCACGAAGGAGCCGCCATAGGAAAGCGGGCTCAGGTCGGTCTCGATGAAGGCTGACGCGGCCAGCAGCAGAAAGCCCGTGCCGACGGCAATGCGGATGTCCACCAGCCGCATCAGCAAGGGCGTGAAGGGCATCATCAGGATCATCGGCACGCCGGAAAGCAGCACGATCCAGCCCGATTGCAGGGAGTTGTAGCCGGCGATGCCGGAGAGGAACTGCGGGATCACGTAGGCCGTGCCATACAGCGCCACACCGACGATCATGGCCATCATCACCACCGAGCCGAACTGGCGGTCACGCAGCAGCCGCAGCTGGATCACCGGATGGCGTGCCCGCACCTGGCCGATGGCCAGCAGGATGAAGCCCAGCACGGACGTGGCGGCCAGCCAGCGGATGTCGGGCGAAGAGAACCACTGCTCGCGCTCGCCCTCTTCCAGCACCACCGTGAGCCCGCCCAGCCCCAGCGCCAGGCCGGCGATGCCGAACCAGTCGGCCTCGGCCAGTTGCTCGAACTTGGGACGCTCGTAGGGAATGGCCACCAGCAGCAAGGTGATGAGGGCCGCACCCACCGGCAGGTTGATGAAGAAGGCGTAGTGCCAACTGACGTTCTCGGTCAGCCAACCGCCCATCACCGGCCCCAATACCGGGCCAAGAATGGCGGTCGCACCGAACATGGCGTTGCCGACCGGCTGCTGGGAGCGCGGCAGGCGAGTGGCGATGATGGTCATGGCGGTCGGGATCAGCGCACCGCCGGTGAAGCCCTGCCCGACCCGGCCCACGATCATCATCGGCAGCGTGGTCGACAGGCCGCACAGCACCGAGAACAAGGTGAACAGGCTGGCGGCGGTCAGCAGCAGCACGCGCAGGCCCAGCAGCCGCTCCAGCCAGGCCGACATGGGGATGATGACGATCTCGGCCACCAGGTAGGCGGTGGCGATCCAGGTGCCTTCGGTGCCGGAGGCGCCGATCTCGCCCTGGATGGTGGGTAGCGAAGAATTGACGATGGAGATGTCCAGCGTGGCCATCAATGCGCCCAGCGTGCCGGCCGCGACCGCCAGCCAGGCGGCGGCGTCGGCTTTCTCGCCGTTGGCCCCGGCAGCGGCCATGGGCTTGGCGGGAGCGCTGCTCACTGCGGCTCCTTGCGTGTGGCGTTGGCCTCACTGCTGCGCTCGCGCAGGTCGCGCAACTCGTCCTTGGCGGCGATGGTGTTGACCTCCACCGTCACCGACAAGCCGGCGACGAAAGCGCGGGTCTCCTCGGGGGTGGCGTCGATGGCCACGCGCACCGGCACGCGCTGGACGATCTTGGTGAAATTGCCGGTGGCGTTCTGTGGCGGCAGCAGCGAGAACTGCGCGCCAGTCCCCGGCGAGAGGCTTTCCACATGGCCGTGGAATTCCACGCCCGGCAAGGCATCGACCTTGATGATGGCAGGCTGGCCGATGCGCATGATACCGATCTGGGTTTCCTTGAAGTTGGCCGAGACGTAGAAGCGGGTCGGCACCACGGTCATCATGCGCGTACCGGGCGAGACGAACTGGCCGACGCGCACCTGCTTGTCGCCGATGCGGCCATCGACGCTGGCGCGGATCTCGGTATAGCCGAGGTTGACGCTGGCAGCGTCGTACTGGGCCTTGGCCGTCTCACCCTGGGCTTGCGCCTGGCGCACCTGGGCCTGCAGCGAGCGCACCCGCAGCTGGGCGGCGTCAAGCGCGGCGCGGCGGGCAGCCACAGTGCTGCGCGCCTGGGCCTGCTGGTTGTGCAGGGTGGTCAGGCGTTCGCGGGTCTCGGCGCCGGAGGCGGCCAGGGGCGTGTAGCGCTCCACCTCGGCCGTGGCAAAGCGGGCATCCTCGTCGGCAGCGGCCAATTGTGCCTTGGCCTGGGCGATGGCGGCCTGCTGTTCGGCCAGTTGGGCGTTGGCGGCTTCTTCGCTGGCGGCGGCGGCGTCGATCTGGGCCTTGGCCTGGGCGGCCTGCGCCGAATAATCGCGGGCGTCGATGCGCACCAGCGGCTGGCCCGCCTTGACGATCTGGTTGTCAGCCACCAGCACCTGGTCGACATAGCCGCTGACCTTGGAGGACACCGTCACGCTGTCTGCCTGGACGAAGGCATCGTTGGTGCTTTCCAGATACTTGCCGCGGAACTGGTAGTACAGTACCCAGGCCGCCACGATCACCAGCACGACCACCAGCAAGGCGCGCAGGATGAAACGGGCGCGCGGATTCATGCGTTTTTTGGGGGCGCTGCCCTGCTTGTCGTCCGAGCGTGGCGCATCGGCCTGGTCCGGCTCGGCCGGGGTCTGGTGAGGAGTGGCGTCTGTCATTTTTTATCCTAGTGTCGGGGCAAGCCTTGGCAGGAATGCGCTTCAGTTTTGATCCGTTTCAACGAAACGGCAATTTAATGAGGTACCATATGATATGGCACAAGGAAAAACCATGTCTACTCCATTTACATCCGATCACACCGCCGCCGCCGATGCGCTGCGCGATTTCTATGTGCGCTCGCATCGCACGCTGGACAAGCTCATGGCCGGCGAAGGGGCTTCCCTGGCGCGTAACAAGATGCTTGGCCACATCGAGCGCAACAGTCCGGTGCGGGCTGCCGACCTGGCGACAGCCTTCGGCTTTGCCCCGCGCACCATCACCGAGGCCATCGATGCGCTGGAACGCGACGGACTGGTGCAGCGCACTGGCGACATCAGCGACAGGCGCGTCAAGCACATCGCTTTGACAGCGGCGGGCAGAGAAGTGCTACGCGCTTCCGAGCCGGTCAAGAAGAGCTTCATCGATGGGCTCTTCACAGCGCTCGATGCTGACGAGGTCCATACGCTTACCCAGGTGCTGGGCAAGCTCAACGTGCGTTTGGCAGAGCTGGAAGAAGCCTATTGCGCCAAGGGAGAGGCAGGCACGGAGGCAGCGCCGGGCAAGCGCGGCCGCCGAAAGGAATAGGACGAGGGGAAGATCGGGAGCGCACTGCTGAGTTCAGCAGTGCGTAAAGACAGGCGATTGGTGGCGACTGGCGGCGTCAAATCGCGCCGCCCGCATTGAAGAACATGCTCAGCGGTCGGCAAAATGATCGGTGGCCCTGATGAGCTGGTCCAGGATGCCCGGCTCATTGTAGGCATGACCCGCACTGTCGATCAGGTGCAGCTGCGAACCCGGCCATGCCTGGTGCAGATCCCAGGCCGACTTGGCCGGTGTAGCCAGGTCGTAGCGGCCTTGCACGATCACGCCGGGAATGCCTTCCAGCCGCGCTGCATTGGCCAGCAATTGCCCCTCTTCCATGAAGCCTTTGTGGAAGAAGTAATGGTTCTCGATGCGGGCAAAGGCCAGCGCGAACTGCGCGTCGTTGAAGGAATCGATCAGCCTCTCATCGGCCACCAACGTGATGGTGCTGGCTTCCCAGCGGCTCCAGGCGCGTGCGGCCTGCAGCTTGGCGGTCTCGTCATCGCCGGTCAGGCGCTGGCGATAGGCATGCACCAGGTTGCCGCGCTCGGCCACGGGAATGGGAGCAAGGAATTCATCCCAGCGATCCGGCGCCATCCAGGATGCGCCTTCCTGGTAGTACCAATCCAGCTCAGCCTGGCGCAACAGGAAGATGCCGCGCAGGATCAGCTCGGTCACGCGCTGCGGATGCGTCTGCGCATAGGCCAGCGCCAGCGTGCTGCCCCAGGAACCGCCGAAGACCTGCCAGCGTTCGATGCCCAGCATCTCACGCAAGCGTTCGATATCGGCCACCAGGTCCCAGGTGGTGTTGGCTTCCAGATTCGCGTGCGGCTGCGAGCGGCCGCAACCGCGCTGGTCAAACAGCACGATGCGATATTTCTCGGGATTGAACAGGCGGCGATGCGAAGGACCGCAGCCTCCTCCCGGACCACCATGCAGGAACACCACTGGCTTGCCCTTGGGATTGCCGCACACCTCCCAGTAGACGCGATGGCCGTCGCCCACGTCCAGCAAGCCATGGTCGTAGGGCTCGATGGGAGGATAGAAGGTACGCAGCGTTGTGGCGGAGGTCGTGGTCGCGGTGGAGGTCATCAGCAAATCCTTGAAGAGACGAACAAAGAAGAAAGTATAGAGCGTCGCTGAGGATTCTTCATTTCCCTCCTCGTCTTCCTCGTGCGCATCTCCTTCATTTCTATTCCACCACCAGCTCCGGATTGTTCTTCACTTCATTGAGGACGAAGAAGGACCGCAACTGGCGCACGCCCGGCAGGCGCAGCAGCGTATTGGCGTGCAGCCGGTTGAAGGCCTGCAGGTCCTTCACGCGCAGCTTGATCCAGTAATCGAATTCCCCAGCCAGCAGCAGGCACTCCTGGACGGCAGCAATGTCGCGCACCGCCTTTTCGAATTCGGCAAAGCTCTCCGGCGTGGAGCGGTCCAGCACCACGCCCACCGTCACCAGCACCGGCAGCCCCAGTTTTTCTGGATCGAGGATGGCGCGCACTTCCTTCACATAGCCCTCTTCCATGAGGCGCTTGGTGTGGTTCCAGCAGGCCGTGGCGCTCATGCCCAGCTTCTTGGCCAGCTCGGCATTGCCGATGCGGCCATCCTTCTGCAGCGCCTTGAGGATGCGCTTGTCCATGCGATCGAGTGACATGATGATTATTCCGTTTTAAATTATTTAATCGAATCAATATTTCGACGAATCATATTCCATCAACTTTATGAACCAAATAATGCCATAAATTCGGAAGCACCATTTTGTCGCCCAGGCGTAAAGTTGATCCCGTCGATTCGATATGAATCGGACCTCAACCCTGACCTGAATTCACCTGAACCGGAGCAACCCATGCTGGCATTAGACAAACTCTTCCCGCGCAAGACGCTGGGCTTCTTCCCCTCCCCCATCCACAAGCTGGAACGTCTCTCCGCCATGCTGGGCGTGGAAGTCTGGGCCAAGCGTGATGACGTGTCCTCGGGCCTGGCCTTCGGCGGCAACAAGATCCGCAAGCTGGAATGGCTGGTGGCCGACGCACTGGCCAAGGGCTGCGACACACTGGTCTCGATCGGCAACATCCAGTCCAACCACACGCGCCAGGTATGCGCGGCCGCTGCCGCGGTGGGCATGAAGTCCTATACCGTGCAGGAAACCTGGCTGGAATGGGATGACCCGGTCTACGACAAGGTCGGCAACATCCTGCTGACCCGCATCATGGGCGGCAATCCCATCATGGGCGGCTATGGTTATTCCACCACCGAAAAAGACACCTGGGCCCGCGCCCTGGAAGAAGTGCGCGCCAAGGGCGGCAAGCCCTATGCGATCCCGGCTGGCGCTTCCGACCACCCGCTGGGCGGCCTGGGCTATGCCAACTTCGCCGATGAAGTGGCGATGCAGGAACAGCAGCTGGGCGTCTTCTTCGACAACATCGTCGTGGCCACCTGCACCGGTTCCACCCAGGCCGGCATGGTGGTGGGCTTTGCCGCTCAGGAAAAACGTCGCCGCGTCATCGGCATCGACACCGCCGACGACGAAGCCATGACCCGCCGCGCCGTCACCAAGATCGCCAACGACACCAGCGAACTGATCGCCTCCAAGGGTGGCAAGCGCGTCATCGTGCGTGATGCCGACATCGAGATCATTCCCGACTACAGCGGCCCGGCCTATGGCCTGCCCAGCGAGCAGACCATCGCCGCCATCCGCACCGCAGCCGAGATGGAAGCCATGCTGACCGATCCGGTCTATGAAGGAAAATCCATCGACGGCCTGATCGACATGGCCAAGAAGGGACACTTCAAGGGCCAGCGCGTGTTGTATGCACACCTCGGCGGCGCACCGGCGCTCAACGCCTACTACAAGGCGTTTGAAGATCCGGAGAACCTGACCAAGCTGGCACGGGAAGCGCGCTACAAGGAATAAGGTCAGCGCGACTGCGCAGCACAACTGCCGGCCTTTACAGCACAACGGCCCGGACCTGTCATCGCAGGTCCGGGCCGTTCAGCTTTTGCCTCATCGGGGTGCAGCCATGGCCGCGCTTGATCGGCATCAAAGCCGGACAGCCACTTCACGCGTACCTTTCGCACATCCTCACTCGACAGGTAAAAACCGTGAAAAAAATCGTCACTATTGCTGCCGCTGCTGCGGCTTTCGCTTCCTCCTTCGCTGCCCCCGTCTTCGCCCAGGAGGCCCAGAGCCCATGGCTGGTGCGCGTGCGCGCCGTCCACCTGAGCCCGGAAAACAAGTCCGACCCCATCAACGGCCAGGGCGCTTCGGATCTGATCACGATCAACTCGAAGACCATCCCCGAAGTCGACATCAGCTACTTCTTCACCAAGAACATCGCCGCTGAACTGGTGCTGACCTATCCGCAAGAACAGGACGTGCGCCTGAACGGTTCCAAGATCGGTACCTTCAAGCACCTGCCGCCCAGCCTGCTGGTGCAATACCACTTCATGCCTGACTCGGCCTTCAGCCCCTACGTCGGCGCCGGTATCAACTACACCCGCATCTCCAGCGTGAACATCTCGGGCGGTCTGCAACTGGACAACAGCAGCTTCGGCGGCGCCCTGCAGATCGGCGCGGACTACAAGATCAACAAGAACTGGCTGATCAATTTCGACATCAAGAAGGTGCAGATTTCCAGCGACGTGAAGACTGCCGCCGGCGCCAAGATCTCCAGCGTGAAGATCGATCCGTGGCTCATCGGCGTTGGCGTGGGTTACCGTTTCTAAGGTATTCTTGCCGCACCCAAACGGCGCGATCCGTCATCCATGATGACCGGTCGCGTTGTTTTTTGGGAAGCACGCTAACGTCCGCCATCGGCGACACGCCGACAGCCGGCCATCCTTGCAAACGCCATCCGCCATTTGCAGCGTTAGCTGGAGCAGTCTCATGCGGCATGCTCCCCTGTCCAACGTTTCACTGTACGTAGAGGTAACCACGATGTCGACGACTTCGCAATCCCATAACCTGCCGGTCGCCCCAGGCGCACCGATGCCCCACCGCAAGGTGATCCGATCCTGGGTGATCCCCCTGAGCAAGCGCAGCACCGCCATCGCGCTGCTGCTCTCGGTAATCGATTTCGCACTGTTCGGCGCCAGCCTGGCCGCCATTGTCTGGGCGCCGTGGCTCCTGGCCAAGATCGCGCTGGGCGTGGTCAATGGCTTCATCATCGGCCGCCTGTTCATCCTCGGCCACGACGCCTGCCACCAGGCCTTCACGCCCAACCGCAAGCTCAACACCTGGCTGGGCCGCCTGCTGTTCATGCCTTCGCTGACGCCCTACAGCCTGTGGGCCGTCGGCCACAACGTGGTGCACCACGGCTACACCAACCTGAAGGGCTTCGACTTCGTCTGGCAGCCGCGTTCGCTCGAAGAGTTCAACGCCCTGCCGCGCTGGCGTCAGCGCCTGGAGCGCATCTATCGCAGCGGCTTCGGCCCCGGTCTGTACTACATGATCGACATGTGGTGGAAGCGCATGTATTTCCCCTCGAAGAAGCAGATGCCCACCCGCCGCGCCGAATTCATGTGGGATGGCGCACTGGTGACCGCCGTCGCTGCTGTCTGGGTCGGCGGCCTGGCCTGGGCCGCGCAGTCCACCGGACAATCGTTCTGGACCCTGCTGGTGACCGGCTTTGTCATTCCCCTGCTGTTCTGGAAGGCCATGATCGGCTTCGTGGTGTATGTCCACCACACCCATACTTCGGTCGCCTGGTACGACGACAAGGTCACCTGGGCCGCTGCCCAGCCCTTCGTCTCCACCACCGTGCACCTGACCTTTGGCCGTTTCTGGGGCGCCCTGCTGCATCACATCATGGAGCACACCGCGCACCACGTCGACATGAGCGTGCCGCTGTATCGCCTGAAGCAGGCGCAGAAGAAGCTGGAAACCATGCTGCCCGGTCGCATCGTCATCCAGCGTTTCTCCTGGCGCTGGTATTTCGATACCGCCCGTCGCTGCAAGCTCTACGACTTCAAGCGCCTGTGCTGGACTGACTACCGTGGCCGTCCCACCAGCCAGCCCCTGCCACTGCCGGAAATGAGCAAGAGCATGGCCGAAGCATGACCCCGCTGAGGACGCCCGTCCTCAGCACCGAAGTTTCACCGCCACGGAAGTTTCAATAACAAGACGGTCGCATGGAAGGGCAATCGCGGGTCCCCGGTAACCCCGCGACACCGCCCACTTTCCCCCATCAAGGCCGCTCCCCTACCCTCATTGCAGCCCCTCTCCTTCTGTCCGCTTGCATCGAATTTGTGTGGTATTTCCCACCTCAATCTGGCGGTCTTCCGGCCTTCCGTAGCGTTGCCGGCCGTTTAGTTCCGACATGTTTGATCTGGGACAAGAAATGCCGTCTGATTCGGGAATACTGTGCTTCCTATATTGTTCCGCGCACTTAAAATCGAGTCATTCGATTGCCACATGTCCGCCGGGAACATCGTATGAACCAGTCTTGCCACTCCACTCCGATCACCACGCCGGCTAACGCCGCTGCCCCCCTGACCCACTGCTCGTCGCTGACCGCGGCCCGCGAGGCTGCCGCCAGCTCGGCGCTGCGCAGCTGCACTGCCTGCGGCATGCACCAGTTGTGCCTGCCCATGGGTCTGGATGAGTCCGACATGAAGCGCCTGGACAAGATCATCGGTCGCCGCAAGGTCGCCCGCGACGATTTCCTCTATCGCATCGGTGACCGCTTCACGGCGCTCTATGCGGTGCGCGTGGGCCATTTCAAGACCTATCAGGAAAACCTGGACGGCGACCGCCAGATCACCGGCTTCCAGATGCCTGGCGAACTGCTGGGCATGGATGCGATCAGCACCGAACAGCATCAGTGCGACGCCGTGGCCCTGCAGGACAGCGAAGTCTGCGAGATCCCCTTCGCCCGCCTGGAACAGTTGTTCGGCCAGATTCCCCATCTGCTGCGCCACTTCCATCGCATCATGAGCCACGAGATCACCAGCGAACAGAACGTCATCATGCTGCTGGGGAACATGCGTGCTGAACAGCGTTTTGCCGCCTTCCTGGTGAACCTCTCTTCACGCTACGCCGCACGCGGCTATTCCTCCACGCGTTTCCAGCTGCGCATGACACGCCAGGACGTGGGCAATTACCTCGGCCTGACCATTGAAAGCATCAGCCGGCTGATCTCCAAGTTCCGCAAGCAGGGCTTGCTGGCCGTGGAGCAACGTGATGTGGAAGTAGTCGACCTGGCCGCATTGAAGCGCCTGGCCGCAGGCGTGGACGCCTGCACCGCGACGCCGACCCGCAGCACCAGCTGAGGGCTGGCCTCATCGGCCAGCGGGCCCGCAGTCAACGACCAACGGTCAACGGCCAACAGCGATCGGCCGCTAAGCGACGTGACGCAGACGTTCCCTGGGCAAGGTCTGCGTCAGCCTCACGGCCAGCAGGCCACAGATCGCAAAACTCACCCAGAAACAGAAGAACCCGACCGTGTAGGCGCCCAGCGCCTCCCACTCATGCCCGGCCGCCATGGCCAGGTCATCCGGGTTGAAGATGGAAAAGAATATTCCCTCGGCCGCCGTGGCCATCAGGAAAGCCACCCAGATCACGATGGCGATGTTGCGTTGCTGTTTGCGCATGGCTGTCTCCTTCAGTTATTTCTTCCGTAGACTGCCGATCTTTGCGTCGGCTCGGTGCTTCAGCTTAGCGCATTATTCGGCCGGTGCGTAGGCCTCGGCATTCATTTCCATGCTGCGCTGTTGCGGCCACGCCCAGGTGCCGTGCAGGCGCCACACATGGCTGCCGTCTTCGGCCACCAGACGCCAGCGGGCCTGTTCCATTTCCACCAGCGGGACCGAGAAACTGCCGTCGGCGGCCGGCTGCACCTGCAGCGTACGGTCCTTGGACGGCTGGGTCGGGTGCACCAGGTTCAGGATCAGTGTCCGGCTTGCCTGATCGGCAAGCTGGGACTGCGCCTGCGGGGCCGGCTGGCGCAGTTGCAGGCGGCCACGCAGTACGCCGGCCGCCGGGTCATAGGCGATGTCGATGGCCGCGCCTAGGCGCTGGGCCTCGTGATCGCGGCGCAAGTCCTTGTTGATGGCCTTGCCCTGCTTGTAGTAGTCGTCCGCCACCAGCGCATCGGCGCGCGAGATGGCCAGCCAGGCCGTAAAGACGCCCGCCACCACCACCACGGCCGGACCGGCCATCAGGAGCCAGGGCCAGCGATGGCGATACCAGGGAACAGCGGCAGCAGTGCTGGCGAACTTGGGAGACATGGTCTGCATGATTTCCTCTTTAGGTGAGATCGGGTCCGATCAGCGCCGGGGCACCAGGAACACCGCTTTTTCGCTGACATTGAGCGCAGGCTGGTCTTCGGCCTCCAGTTCAATGCGGATCTTGTTGGAGCCGACTTCGCCCGCACCGTGCGGCGCGCGCACGCGCACCGGCACCGAGACCGTCTGCGTAGCCGCCACCTCGATGGGAGTCGCCGGATCCACGCTCAGTCCGGCCAGGCCCTTGGCGCGTACGAGATAACGGTGCCCCCGTTCATCGGTGTTGATGATCTGCAGGCGATAGACGTTTTCGATGATGCCCTCTTCGACTTCGCGCCCCATCGAACCACGGTCGCGGATCACGTCCAGCTTCAGCGGGGTGCGTACCCACAGCGAACCGGCGAACAGGGCAATGACGGCGCCCAGGATGGCGCCGTAGATCAAGATGCGCGGGCGCACCAGACGACGCCGGATCTCCGCCGTGGAGAAGCCCTGCTCGACCGCATTCTCGGTGGAGTAGCGAATCAGTCCACGCGGCCGCTTGATCTTGTCCATCACGCTGTCGCAGGCATCCACACAGGCGGCGCAACCGATGCACATGTATTGCAGGCCCTGGCGGATATCGATCCCGGTGGGGCAGACCTGCACGCACATCGTGCAGTCGATGCAGTCGCCGGCACGGGCGCCGGTGTCCAGCTTGGCCGCCTTGGCGGCGGGCATACGAGGTTCGCCACGGGCCACGTCATAGGTGATGATGAGCGAATCACGATCGAACATGGCGCTCTGGAAGCGGGCGTACGGACACATGTACTTGCAGACCTGCTCGCGCATCCAGCCCGCATTACCATAGGTGGCGAAGCCGTAGAAGAGGATCCAGAAGCTCTCCCACGGACCCAGCGCAAAGCCGCTGATCTCGGGCAGCAGGTCGCGGATGGGCGAGAAATAGCCGACGAAGCTGATGCCGGTCCACAAGGCCACCGCGCCCCAGGCCAGGTGCTTGGCCGACTTGCGCCAGAGCTTGTCGAACGACCAGGGTTGGCGGTCCAGGCGCATGCGGGCGCTGCGATTGCCTTCGATGCGGCGCTCTATCCACATGAAGATTTCGGTATAGACCGTCTGCGGACAGGAATAGCCGCACCAGACGCGGCCAGCCACGGCCGTAAACAAGAACAGGCTGAAGGCGCAGATGATCAGCAGCGCCGCCAGCCAGATGAAGTCCTGCGGCCAGAGCACCAGGCCGAACAGATAGAATTTGCGGGAAGCCAGGTCGAACAGCACGGCCTGACGCTCATTCCAGTTGATCCACGGCAGTCCGTAGAACACCAGCTGCGTCAGAAAGACACAAAGCCAGCGCAGGCTGGCGAAACGTCCCTGGATTTCGCGCGGGTAGATCTGCTCGCGCGCCGCATACATGCGGATGACGGCATATTCATCCTTGCCTGTCTTGCTGTCACCGGTGTCGGGTGGCGGGTCCCCTTCCTTGTCCTGCCTGGGTTTCATCACGGCTTTTTCCATGGTCTTGCCTGATCTGCCTTCACTCTCTGTGCGCTCCTGGTCTTGTGGAGGGAGCGCGTTACCTACTGCGCCGGGACCGCGCCGATCTGTGTCAGCGTCGGCCCCGGCGGCGGAACTAGCACCTCATGCGCGGCATGAGGTCTTACTTGGCTGCCGCGTTGCTGGGCTTGTTGGAAAGACTCCACACATAGGCAGCCAGCACATGCACCTTGGGTTCACCGAGGAACTCGCCAAACGCCGGCATGGTATTGTCGCGACCCTTGTTGATGGTTTCCTTGATGGTGTCGATACTGCCGCCATACAGCCAGATCTTGTCCGACAGATTGGGGGCGCCCAGGGCCTGGTTACCCTTGCCGCCCGGACCGTGGCAGGCCATGCAGGCAGCGAACTTGGACTTGCCCAGCTCGGCCTTGATCGGATCATGGGTCGAATCGGACAGGCTGAGCACGTAGTTGGCGACGTTGTCGACATCCTTGTCGGTACCCACGGCTGCGGCCATCGGCGGCATGACGCCGTGGCGGCCCTTCATGATGGTTTCCTTGATGATTTCAGGGGTGCCGCCATGCAGCCAGTCGTTGTCCGTCAGGTTAGGGAAGCCCTTGTTGCCGCGGGCATCCGAACCATGGCACTGGGCGCAGTAGGTCAGGAACAGGCGCTCGCCGATGGCGTGGGCCTGGGAGTCGCCAGCCACCACCTTCAGGTCTTGCTTGAGATAGTGGTTGAACAGCGGACCATACTTGGCTTCAGCGGCCTTCACATCGGCATCGTGCTCGCCGGTGGAACGCCAGCCCAGGGTGCCGGGCAGGTTGCCCAGGCCCGGATAGGCCACCAGGTAGCCGATGGAGAAGAAGATGGTCAGGTAGAACAGCCACATCCACCAGCGCGGCAGCGGGTTGTTCAGCTCGGTCAGGTCTTCGTCCCAGACGTGGCCAGTGGTGGAACCGGCCGCCTTTTCCTCGCCCTTCTTGACCTTCCAGTTCGATTGCTGCCACAGCAGCAGCGTGCAGCCGACGATACCCAGCACGGTCAGCACGATGATCCAGATATTCCAGAAACCATTGGTGAAATCAGCCATGGCGCACCTCCTTGTCAACGCCTTCCTGGGCCGGCTGGCCGATGTCGCCATCGGCGAAGGGAATCATCTCGGCTTGCTTGAAGTCAGCGGGCTTGTGGCCGATGTAGGTCCACCACAGGATGCCGGCAAAGGTGATGAAGCTGATCAGCGTGATCAGGCTGCGTGGATCGGTAATCATTTCAATCATGGTCTTATCTCTCCGCCTTGATCAGCACGCCCAGGCCTTGCAGGTAGGCGATCAGCGCATCCTGCTCGGTCTTGCCGACCAGCTCGGCCGGGGCATTCTTGATGTCTTCTTCGGTGTACGGGTCGCCGATGCGCTTCAAGGCCTTCATGCGCGAGACGATGTCGTAGTTGTCCAGCTTGGCCTGCTCCAGCCATGGGTAGGCCGGCATGTTGGACTCGGGCACCACGTCGCGCGGATTGTGCAGGTGGGCGCGATGCCATTCGTCGCTGTAGCGGGTACCCACGCGGGCCAGGTCAGGACCGGTGCGCTTGGAACCCCACTGGAAGGGGTGGTCATAGACCGATTCGCCAGCCACGGAATAGTGGCCATAGCGCTCGGTCTCGGCGCGCAGCGGGCGGATCATCTGCGAGTGGCAGTTGTAGCAACCCTCGCGGATGTACACGTCGCGGCCAGCCAGGCGCAGGGCCGAATAGGGCTTCAGGCCAGCGATGGGTTCGGTCGTCGATTTCTGGAAGAACAGCGGCACGATCTCGGCCAGGCCGCCGATGCTCACCACCAGCAGCACCAGGCCGATCAGCAGCCAGGGGTTCTTCTCGATCCATTCATGCGAAAACTTCATCATTTCCCCCAAATCAGTGCGCAGCGTTGGTCACGGCAGGAATCGGTGCGACAGCCAGCTCGGTGCCGCGCATGGTGCGCCAGGTGTTGTAGGCCATCACCAGCATGCCGGACAGGTACATCAGGCCGCCCATCAGACGGATCACGTAGTACGGATAGGTTGCCTTGACGCTTTCCACGAAGGTATAGGTCAGGGTGCCGTCGGCATTGACCGCGCGCCACATCAGGCCTTGCATTACACCGGCGATCCACATCGCGGCGATGTAGAGCACGATGCCGATGGTGGCGACCCAGAAGTGGATCTCGATCAAGTCCTTGCTCCACATCTGGGTCTTGCCCGACAGACGCGGAATCAGGTAGTACATCGCCCCCATGGTGACGAAGCCGACCCAGCCCAGGGCGCCGGAATGGACGTGACCGATGGTCCAGTCGGTGTAGTGGGACAAGGCGTTGACGGTCTTGATGGCCATCATCGGACCTTCGAAGGTGGACATGCCGTAGAAGGACAGCGACACCACCAGGAACTTCAGGATGGGATCGGTGCGCAGCTGGTGCCAGGCGCCCGACAGGGTCATCATGCCGTTGATCATGCCACCCCAGGACGGCGCCAGCAGGATCAGCGAGAACACCATGCCCAGCGACTGGGTCCAGTCAGGCAGCGCGGTGTAATGCAGATGGTGCGGGCCGGCCCACATGTAGGTGAAGATCAGCGCCCAGAAGTGCACGATCGACAGACGGTAGGAATACACCGGACGGTTGACCTGCTTGGGAATGAAGTAGTACATCATGCCCAGGAAGCCGGCGGTCAGGAAGAAGCCCACGGCATTGTGGCCGTACCACCACTGGATCATCGCATCCTGCGCGCCGCTGTACATGGAGTACGACTTGGTCAGGGTGGCCGGCATGGTCATGCCGTTGACGATGTGCAGGATGGCCACGGCGATAATGAAGGCGCCGTAGAACCAGTTGGCCACGTAGATGTGCTGCACCTTGCGCTTGATCAGGGTGCCGAAGAACACCACCGCGTAGGCCACCCAGACGACGGCGATCAGGATGGTCAGGGGCCATTCCAGTTCGGCGTATTCCTTGCCACGGGTCAGACCGAGCGGCAGCGAGATGGCGGCGCCGACGATCACCAGCTGCCAACCCCAGAAGGTGAAGGCGGCCAGGAAGTCGGAGAACAGGCGCACCTGGCAGGTGCGCTGGACGACGTAATATGAAGTGGCCATCAGCGCACAGCCGCCGAAGGCGAAGATCACCGCGTTGGTATGCAGGGGCCTCAGCCGGCCGAAGCTCAGCCAGGGTACCCCCATGTTCAGTTCAGGCCATGCCAGTTGGGCGGCGATGATCACGCCGACCAACATACCGACTACGCCCCACAGGATGGTCGCCACGGTGAATTGGCGCACAACCGTGTAGTTGTAGCTATTTTCTTTGCTCACGAAACTCTCCCCACTATGTTGAGTACTGGTCAATGCGAGCTTACGGGGCGCAGCTTCCGGCAGCCTTGACGTGTATCAAAATGGGGAGAAGCGCGGGAACAAAGACGGGGAAACAACGGTCTGCGTCAACCGCAGTGCACACAATCACGCGCCGCCGGATGGCTCTTGCGGGACGGCGGCATCATCGTCGTGGAGGATGCGCATGGCAGGCCCTTCGAGGTCATCGAACTGGCCGCTGTCGGAGGCGCGGAAGAACACCCAGATCGCCAGGAAGACCAGCAGGGTGCTCAGGGGAATGAGGAGATAGAGCGCTTCCATCAGGCCGCTCCCGCCAGCGCGGGACGTACCGCCGCCGGCTGTGCTTCTGCAGCAGAACGCACCTGCCGACGGCTCAGGCGCAAGGCATTGCCCACCACCAGCAGCGAACTGAGCGACATGCCCACCGCCGACATCCAGGGATCGAGCAGGCCGAAGGCTGCTGCCGGAATGGCCAGGAAGTTGTAGGTCGCCGCCCACACCAGGTTCTGGCGCACGATGTGCATGGTCCGCTGCGCCATCGCCGCGCAATCGGCCACGGCCTGCAGGCGGTCACTCATGATGACGGCATCGGCACTGACCTGCGCCAGCGCCGCGCCCTTGCCCATGGCGAAGGAGACATCGCCGGCGCGCAGCATGGCCGCGTCGTTGATGCCATCGCCAACGATGGCCACCACCGCCCCGTCCCGCTGCAGATTGCGCACATAGTCCAGCTTGCCCTGTGGCGTGCAGGCTGCCTGCACCTCGCTGATGCCGGCTGCGGCGGCCACCTCGGCACAGACCTCGGGCTGGTCGCCGCTGAGCAGGATGGTGCGCAGGCCCAGTGCGCGGAAAGCCGCCACGGTCGCGACCGCATCCGTGCGCAAGGCATCGGCCAGGTCGAAGCGCGCCAGCCAACCATCGCTGCTACCCAGATAGACGCTGCCCGCCCCACTGGCAGCCGACTGCAACAGGACCGGTGGCAATGCAGTGCCCGCCAGCCCAGCGACGAAACTGCGCGAGCCGATGCGATAGAGGTCGCCCTCGATCATGCCCTGCATGCCCGCCCCCGTCACCGAAGTCAGTTGTTCCACCTCAAGGGCGTCCACCTGCCGGCGCGCGCCCTCCTCCACCAGCGCCTTGGCCAGCGGATGCAGGCTGCCGCGCTCCATGGCAGCGGCGATCGCCAGCGAGCGCTGGCAGTCCACATCCGACCACAAGGCGGTCAACTGCGGACGTCCCTGGGTGAGCGTGCCGGTCTTGTCGAAGACAATGGTGTCGGCGCGTTGCAGGGTTTCCAGCACATTGCCACGCACGATCAGCGTACCGGCCCGCAGCAGACGATCAGTGGCGGCCGCCAATGCCGAGGGTGTCGCCAGCGACAGGGCGCAGGGACAAGACACCACCAGCACCGCAATGGCGGTGGACCAGGCACGCGTCGGATCGATCAATTGCCAGGCCAGGAAAGTCGCCCCAGCCAGCAGCAGCAGCGCCACTACGAAGCGCGAAGCCACGACGTCAGCCCACTGGGCCAGCGCAGGCTTGCCCTGTCCGGCCTGCTCGGCCAGCCGGGTCAGCGCGGCCAGCGTACTTTCGCCGGTGGCGCGCACCACCCGCAGGAACACCGGCTGGCTCAGGTTGACCGCGCCGCCGGGCGCTTCCTGGCCGATCTGGAAAGACTGGGGACGGCTTTCGCCCGACAGCAGGGCCAGGTCGAACTCGCCCGCGCCCTCCAGCAGGCAGGCGTCAGCCGCGATGGTATCGCCCGGACGCGCCAGGATCACATCACCCTCGCGCAATTGCGCTGCGACCACCAGGGTGGTCTCGCGCTGCTCCGGATAGCCTGGCGCCAGCAGCGCCGAGGCCGGGAAGGCCTGCTGCATGCGCTCCAGCGCCGACGCGGATTTGCGGCGGGCGGCCGCCTCCAGGTAGCGACTGCCCAGCAGCAGGAAGATGAACATGCTCACGCTGTCGAACCAGATCTCGCCCTCGCCGCGCCAGGTGGCGATGGCGCTGGCCAGGAAGGCTGCTGCGATGCCGATGGCCACCGGCAGGTCCATCCCCGGTGCACGGGCGCGCAGTCCGGCCCAGGCGCCGGTGAAGAATGGCAAGGCCGAATAGAACACCGCAGGAATGGTCAGGAACAGGCTGGCCCAGCGCATGAGCGACATCATGTCGGGATCGATGCCCTCATGGGTCATGTAGACCGGCACGGCATACATCATCACCTGCATCATCGACAGGCCGGCGATGAACAACTGGCGGAACAGGCGGCGCGAGGCACGGCGCGCCTGTTCACCCTGGCGCAGGGGATCGAAGGGATAGGCGGTATAGCCCAGCCCGCGCAGGCCGCGCAGGATGGTGGCGGTGGAACACAAGGCGGGATCGCGGCGCAGGTGCAGCCGTGAGGTAGCCACGTTCATCTCGGCCATCTGCATGCCGGGCAGGCGCGCCAGGTATTTTTCGATCAGCCAGACGCAGGCCGAGCAGCGCAAGCCATCGATGGACAGGACCAGCTCCGCGCTGGCGTCGGCGGCATGGGCCTGATCCGGCGCTGGCTGCGGCTGCTCCAGCAAGGCCAGTTCGGGCGGGAGCAGTTGTTCGGGATCGACCCGGGCCGAAGGCGCCGTGCGGCGCAGGTAGAAGTCTTCGCAGCCGCTGTCCACGATCAGTCGCGCCACGCTCTGGCAACCGACGCAGCACAGCTCACGCCGCGCCCCGCCGATCTCCAGCGTCCACGCCTGTCCGGCCGGCACCGGCTGGCCGCAATGGAAACACAGTGTCCCCTCGCCGCTCCCGTCCCCGCTCCCTTCACTGCTCATCGTCATCCCCCATGCGCCGGACTGATGCAGAACACATCGATCCAGCCGCGTGCAATGCCCATGCCGCCGATCTCGGCGCCACGCAGCAAACCCATTATTCCGAAAGCCAGTACGACCACGCCGGCCGCCAGACGCACCGCCGGACGCTGCGCCAGCTGGCGCAGGCGCGCACCGGACAGGCCAGCCGCCAGCAACACTGGCAAGGTGCCGGCGCCAAAGGCCAGCATGGTCAATGCCCCCTGCATGGCGCTGCCGGCCATCAAGGCCGTCAACAAGGCGCTGTAGACCATCCCGCAGGGCAGCCAACCCCAGAGGCTGCCCAGCAGCAAGGCCTTGGCCGGCGTATCCACCGGCACCAGGCGCGCGGCCAGCGGGCGTACACGCACCCACAAGGCGCTGCCCCACTGCTCCAGACGCGCCAGCGCCGGCCACCATTGGGTCAGGTACAGACCCAGCAGGACCAGCACGATATTGGTGATCAGGTAAGCCACCCGCTGCGCGGGCGCCAGCCAGCCGAGCACATCGGCACCGCGCAGCAACCCTGCCGCGATACCGCCGGCCAATGCACCGGCCAGCGCATAGCTGGACAGGCGGCCCAGGTTGTAGCACAGCACCCGCACCAGATCCTGGGCCATGGCCTGGACCTGGACGCCACCGGCGGGATGAATGGGAATGATGCGCAGCAGTCGCGCGCCGTCATTGCGACCGGGCGCGGCCACCGACAGCAGGGGCGCAGCCGGCGTGGGCGTCGGACGAACGGGCGCCGCCGAACTGAGCGCGCCGACGATGCCGCCACACATCCCGATGCAATGGACGCTCCCCATCAGGCCTACCAGGAAGATCGGCAGCAGATTCACTCCCGCTCCCGCTCAGACCGTCTGCGAATATCGCTGCGGGGCATCCTTGTTCTGGCTGGCGGCCTTCTCGCGCTCCTGGTTCAGGTAGCGATCGAAGACCATGCAGATGTTGCGGATCAGCAGCCGGCCCTTGGGCTCGACGGTGATCCATTCCGGTTCGATCTTGATGAGGCCGTCTTCTTCCAGCTGCTTGAGCTTTTCCATCTCGCTGGCGAAGTATTCGCGGAAGACGATGGGATAGGCGATTTCCAGCGAGTTGATCGACAACTCGAAATTGCACATCAGGCGCTGGATGATCAGGCGGCGCAAGACATCATCCATGCCCAGCTGGATGCCACGGGCGATGGGCAGCGTGGAATTTTCCAGGCGGGCGTAGTAGTCGTCGAGGGTCTTTTCGTTCTGGCTGTAGCTGCCGCCCACCGCGCTGATGGCCGATACGCCGCAGGCCACGAGGTCGGTCTCCGAATGGGTGGAGTAACCCTGGAAGTTGCGGTGCAGACGACCCTGCTGCTGGGCAATGGCCAGGTCGTCAGTGGGCTTGGCGAAGTGATCCATGCCGATATAGACATAGCCCGCCGAGGTCAGCTGGCGGATGCACAGCGAGAGCATGTCGAGCTTGCTGTCGGCGCTGGGCAGGTCTTCTTCCTTGATCTGGCGCTGGGTCTTGAAGAGCTGCGGCATGTGCGCATAGTTGTAGACGGCGATGCGGTCCGGGCTGGCGGCGATCACCTTGGCCAGCGTGCGCGACATGGACATCACGTTCTGCTTGGGCAAGCCATAGATCAAGTCGATGCTGACCGAGCGGAAACCGGCATCGCGGGCGGCGCGGATGATCTCCAGCGTCTGCTCTTCCGACTGGACACGGTTCACGGCCAGCTGCACCTCGGGATCGAAATCCTGCACGCCCAGGCTGATGCGGTTGAAGCCCTGCTGGCGCAGCTTGTGGACGCGTTCCACCGACACCGTGCGGGGATCGATCTCGATGGAGTATTCGCCGACGTGGTCAGGTGCGAGCGTGAAGCAGTGGCGGATGTGGTCCATCAGGTCCGACATCTGCTCATCCGAAAGGTAGGTCGGGGTGCCGCCGCCGAAGTGCAGTTGCTCGACCTGGTTCATTCCCGAAAAGAGCGAGCCCTGCATGCTGATCTCGCGCTTGAGGTAGCTCAGGTAGAGCGCGGCCTTGGCGCGGTTCTTGGTGACGATCTTGTTGCAGGCGCAGTAATAGCAGATGGTGTCGCAGAACGGAATGTGCAGGTACAGCGACAAGGCGCGCCAGGCGCTCATGCTGCGACGGTCGGACACCGCATGGAGGTAGTCGGTGACGGCAAAGTCACTGGTGAAACGGTCTGCAGTGGGATAGGACGTGTAGCGCGGACCACGCTGGTCCATTCTGCGCAGCACGCTCTTGTTCATGCCGGCGAGACTGGCGGAAGACTGCAGGGTGGACGGATGGGCGACTTGCATGCGATGCTCCTGGCCGGCTGCCACGCCGGACTGACGCGGCGCGCACATGCGCTGGGCCGCGAGCCCACCGGGCGAGCTGGTATTGACTGGAGCTTGCAGGATATCGGCTCCCCCGCAAAAACACCTTGATGTGTATCAAAAGGCCTGACGTGGCAGGAATGCAGCATTGCGCCGCTTTTTTGCACCTGTCGCGCTTTACTTCCCCCAGGCAACTCCTTAGCCTCTGATCTGAACCGGCCCTGCATGCAAACTGACTACCGTTACTGATGAGTTGCAAGCAGATGAGCCCAAGATCATCAATGTTAAGACCACGGGGGAATCACCATGAATTTTTTGCGCACCACCTTGCCCTGCCTCGGCGCCGCCCTGGCCATCACCACCCTGCCGGCCCACGCCGCCGGCCTTGGCCTCTCGGGCGAGCTGGGCACGACCGGGGTGGGCGTCCACCTCAGCGTGCCGCTGGCGCCGCAATGGAATGCCCGCTTCGGGGTGAACTACTTCGACTATTCGTTCAGTTCCAGCACCAACAGCGTCAATTATGACGCCAAGGCCAAGCTGCGCACCTTCGACGCCCTGCTGGACTGGTTCCCGTTTTCCAATGGCTTGCGCCTCTCGACCGGCGTGATCTACAACGGCAATAAGATCGACGCCACCGGACGCCCAAGGAACAACGGCACCTACACCCTCAACGGCAATACCTACCTGGCGTCCCAGGCCGGGCAGGTGGACGGTCGCATCGACTTCAAGAAGTTCGCCCCCTACCTGGGCGTGGGTTACGGCAATGCGGTCGCACCTGACAAGGGCTGGGGCTTTACCGCCGATGCCGGCGTGATGTTCCAGGGCAATGGCTCAAGCTCGCTGAGCAGTTCGGGTTGTACTGCCTCCGCGCTGATCTGCGCGCGCCTGGCCAATGACGTGGCGGCCGAGAACGCGGAACTCAATGACAAGGTGCATGGCTACAATCTCTATCCGGTGGTGCGGGTGGGCGTGAGCTACAGGTTCTGAACTGCATCGGCCCGGGCAGACCCCGGCGCCGCCTTGCGGGTGGCGATCCAGCACAGGATGGAACCGGCGCAGACCAGCCCGGCCCCGATCCAGAACGCGCCTGGCAAGGGCGAGCGCAAGAGCAGCGCCGACAGCGCCGAGGAAAACACCGGAATGAAATAGGATGCGCCCGCCAGCACCGTGACATTGCCGTGCAGGATGCCCACATTCCAGGCCGCATAGCCCAGCCCCATGGCCGCTGCGGCCAGCAGCAGGTAGACCAGCGCCGGCAGGCTCATGCTGAGCTCGGCGAGGTGGCCGCCGGCCAGCACCTTGACCCACAGCACCACGGCCACCATCATGAAGAAGGGTGTCACGCCATTCATGCCAGCAGCGATGCGGGTGGTGACGGTACAGTAGGCAGCCCAGATCAGCGCGCCCGCAAAGGCCAGCCCATAGCTCAAGGGATTGTCGCGGATATTCTCCAGCATGCCGGCCACATCCAGCCCCTGGTCGCCGCCCAGCACCCAGCAGATACCCAGCATGGAGAGGACGAATCCCGGCGCCATCAGCCAGGTGGCGCGCTGCTTGCCGAACAGGATGGCGGCGGTCAGCGTGAAGGTCGGCCACAGATAATTGACCATGCCGACCTCGATGGCCTGGCGCGCCGTGTTGGCATAGCCGATGGACAGCGACAGGCACAGCTCATAGCTCACGAAGAGCAGGCTGCCCCAGAACAGATAGCGGCGCGGGAAGCTGCGCAGCCGGGGCATGCCCACCGTCAGCAGCAGGATCGCCGAGGCCACCGTATAGATCGCCGCTGCGCCGCCGGTGGCGCCCAGGTGTTCACTGACGCCCCGGATCAGGCCGACGATGGCGCTCCACAGGACCACGGCGGTCAGGCCGACCAGGGTTGCCTTCTTGCTGTTCATGAGATGTTCCTGCCGGCAAAACGCAGCAGTGTACCCCGAACGGGCCGTCCAGGCTGGCCGCCCGGCGCAATGGGCTATAATGGCGGGCTTCGCCTTGTGCCGTCGGCAAAGGCTGTTGCCATGGGTTCCCTCGCCCCCATTCATCAAAAAGGTTCATATGACGACTCTCGACCTGCGCCGCCATGCCGCGCTGCTGACCTGGCTTTCCCTGTTCCACCTGCTGGTGATCACGTCCAGCAATTACCTGGTGCAATTGCCCGTCGCCCTCTTCGGCCTGCATACCACCTGGGGGGCGTTCAGCTTCCCCTTCATCTTCCTGGCCACTGACCTGACCGTGCGCTTCTTCGGCGCACCGCTGGCCCGTCGCATCATCTTTGCGGTGATGCTGCCGGCGCTGTTCATTTCCTATGGCGTCTCGGCGCTGTTCTACATGGGGCAGTGGCAGGGCTTCGGCGCGCTGGCGCATTTCAATGTATTCGTGGCGCGCATCGCGGCGGCCAGTTTCATGGCCTATGTGCTGGGGCAAGTACTGGACGTGCAGGTCTTCAACCGCCTGCGCGCCTCGCGCCATTGGTGGCTGGCACCGTCGGTGTCGATGATCTTCGGCAATGCCAGCGATACCATCGCCTTCTTCTCCATTGCGTTCTGGCGCAGCAGCGATCCCTTCATGGCCGAGCACTGGATCGAGATCGCGCTGGTCGACTACGGCTTCAAGATCGCCATCAGCCTGCTGTTCTTCCTGCCGGCCTATGGCGCGCTGATGTCATGCCTGAAGAGCTGGTTTGCCCGTCCTCTCGCGGCCGATCCGGCCTGAGTCCTGCAACGATTTGCATCCAACGGTAAACTTGCGGCTTTGTTCGGCTTTGTGCGGCCTGTCCGCCGCGCCCCTCCTCCACCCCCTCCACCTGGACTGCGCATGAACTGGCCCCTGTTTGCCCTCGCCGTTGCCGCCTTTGGCATCGGCACCACCGAATTCGTCATCATGGGCCTCTTGCCCGATGTCGCCCGTGATCTGGGCGTAACGGCGCCGGCAGCCGGCATGCTGGTCTCCGGCTATGCCCTGGGCGTGGCCGCTGGTGCGCCCATCCTCGCCATCCTGACCGCCAAGTGGCCGCGCAAGCAGGCGTTGGTGGGATTGATGTGCCTCTTCATCCTGGGCAATGTGCTGTGCGCCCTGGCGCCCAACTATGTCTTCCTGATGGTGGCGCGGGTGGTGACGGCCTTCTGCCATGCGGCCTTCTTCGGCATCGGCTCGGTGGTGGCAGCCGAACTGGTCGCCCCGCAGAAGCGCGCCCAGGCCGTGGCGCTGATGTTTACCGGCCTGACCGTGGCCAACATCCTGGGCGTGCCGCTGGGCACCGCCTTCGGCCATGCCGCCGGCTGGCGCTCGACCTTCGGAGCGGTGACCGCCATCGGCGTGCTGGCCGCGATCATGCTGTGGACCATGCTGCCCAAGAAGATTCCCATGCAGGCGGGCAATATCTTCCAGGAATTCCGCTCCATCATCGACACCCGCGTGCAACTCTCGCTGCTGACCTCGACCCTGGCCTCGATCAGCATGTTCAGCGTCATCACCTATATCGCCTACATCCTGCTGGACGTGACCGGCTTCACCACCCAGCAGGAAAGCTGGGTGCTGCTGCTCTTTGGCGCCGGCATTACCGTGGGCGGACTGGTGGGTGGCAAGCTGGCCGACTGGAAGCTCATGCCGGTGATGTGCGGCGTCTTCCTCTGCATCGCCGTGGTGCTGGGACTGTTCTCCATCACCAGCCATTACAAGTGGCCGACGCTGGCGACCATGTTTGCCTGGGGTGCGTTTGCCTTTGCGGTGGTGCCGGGCGCGCAGATCCGCGTGCTCGATACCGCGCGCGGCGCGCCCAACCTGGCCTCCACGTTGAACCAGGGCGCCTTCAACCTGGGCAATGCCACTGGCGCCTGGGTGGGTGGCCTGGCCATCTCGGCCGGCCTGCCGCTGACCGACCTGCCGCTGATCGGCGCCTTCTTCGCCCTGCTGGGACTGGCCACCGTAGCCTTCTCGGCCTCGCTGGACAAGCGCGTGCGCGCGCCGGCCTGATTCGGCCTCGTAGAACGAAAAAGGCGCTTGTCCCGCTCAGGACAAGCGCCTTTTTCATTGCCCGCGCCGGATCAGACTGGCTGCAGATGCGCCGAGGCGATGAAGTTGTCGAAGAAGCGCTCGCAGCGCGCCAGCTGTTCCAGCGTCACGAACTCATTGGGCTTGTGCGCATGCGCAATGTCACCCGGCCCGCAGATCACCGCCGGCATGCCCGCCTGGCCGAAGAGCCCGCCCTCGGTGCCAAACCCGACCTTGCGCGCCCGCTCGCTACCCAGGATGCGCAGGGCCGACGTCACCAAGGGATCATCGGCTGGCGTACACATGCCGGGATAGGAAGTCAGCGTCTCGAACTCGATGCGCCCCTGCACGCCATCGATGCGCATCTGCGGCAGGATTTCCTGCTCCGCATAGGCCTTCACTTCCTCGAACACCTCGGCCGGATCGATGCCGGGCAGGAAGCGGTGCTCGAAGACGAACTCGGCCTTGTCCGGAATGATGTTGGGCGCATTGCCGCCGCTGGTGAGCGTGGTGGCAATGGATGAATACGGCACATCGAAGTCATCATCCTGCACCCCCGAATGCCGCACGCGCAAGGCGATCTCGCGGATCTTCAACTGCATCATGGCGGCAAAGTCGATGCTGTTGATGCCCAGGTGCGGGCAGGACGAATGCGCCGCATGGCCGTGCACCGAACAGCGATAGGAGCGCTTGCCCTTGTGCGCGATGACCGGCTGCATCATGGTCGGTTCGCCGATGATCACACCGGTGGGCCGGATGTCGTTCTGCTGCAGGTCGGCCAACAATTCGCGCACGCCCAGGCAGCCCACCTCCTCGTCATAGGAGAACGAGAAATGCAGCGGCGTATGCAGCCGCGCCAGGTCGATGGCGGGCAGGCGCGCCATGCAGATGGCGATGAACCCCTTCATGTCGCAAGCGCCACGGCCAAACAGCTTGCCATCGGCGACGTGCGCCACGAAGGGATCGGTATCCCATTTCTGGCCGGTCACCGGAACCACATCGGTATGACCTGAAAAGACCGTGCCAAAGCGCCCCGGCCCGGCATCGCCCAGGGTCGCAAACAGATTGGCCTTGCGGCGCTCGGCGTCATAGGTCAGGCGAGTGACCGCACCATGGCGCTCCAGGTGATCGCGCACCCATTCGATGAGGCCCAGATTGGATTCGCGGCTGACGGTATTGAAACCGATGAGGGTGGTGAGGATGTCCAGCGTCTGGCGGGTCGGTTGCGACGCCGCAGTAGTCAGTGATGCATTCATGATGATGTTTTGCCTGTTCGATTCAGGAACATGGTGCAAGGCTGCGCGGATGCAGCCTGCAAAGCACGTTCCGGCAACTTCTTCAGCAAGCCCCGTGCCACCGGCCACACTACACGGCATGCCGGCAATACCCCCACTCCTGCGCTCTCACAAGATGGGAACCGTGCCAGACGGAGACCTGCCTCCTGCAACCTCGCCTAGGTTACACCGCCCTGCCCGCTCGTGCGCAGCGGCCTTCATTCTCATCAGGAAAATCATGATAGGAGCGCCCCCGTAACTTTGTCAGACTAGCGCTGAGACTTCGTGTAGAGAGAACCGCCACGGCGGCACAAGACCACTCCGATCGCACAGGAATCAGGCTCAGGGCAACACGCTAGAGGAATCACAACATGAGACCGCCGATCATCCTGATGATTGAATCGAACGGCGAAGCAGTAGAATTGGCGCGCTTTGCGCTGTGGCGGAGCAATTTCCATTGCGTGCTGCAATGGTACGACGAGGCCGACGCCGCCATCGACGGCCTGCTGCATCGGCACCGCCTGGACGACGCACGCCTGCCGGACCTGATCCTGCTCGATCCCGGCATGATGGAAAACAACGGTGTCGATTTCATCCTCGCCATGAAGGCTGGACGGGATACCCGTTCGATCCCCGTGGTGGTCTTTCCCGACAGTGACTATCCACCAGAGATGCCCGACTTGCTCGAGGCCGGCGCCAGTGCCTACCTGCTCAAGCCCGAGACCGCTCCGCAATACATGCAGGCGGTGGTGGAATGCGCCCAACGCTGGGCGCGACCGCGACGGCGGCGCAGCGGATCCGGCGCCGCACGCCGCAAGCCGCCCACCTCCGCATGAGGGGCGGCCACGACGCCAGCGCCCAGGCCTGACGACGCCCAGCCGCCCGCAAGGCAGAGGCCAGGATTACTTCTTGACCCGGCTGCTGATGTGGGAATCAAATTCGCGCTGGGCCGCTTCGAGCTTCTTGAGCGCTTCCTGCCAGGGACGGTAATCCTCCTCGGTCAGCCAGGAATTGCCGGGGTTCTGCTTCCACTGTTCCAGCTTGGACGTCATCAGCTCGTACTCCTCCAGCTGCGCCACCAGGAGCACCTCCATCTGCGACTTCAGCTCCTCGGCGCGTTCGATCCAGGGATCTTGCGGTGACTGCTCCTGCGCTTGCTGCTGTTGCTGGTCTTGTTCCGACATGGGCATCTCTCTTTGGTGGTGAATGAAATTGAACTGCTGGCGATGCTAACACGAAGATAGTCGCAGATTTCCTCCCGGCAAGCGAAGGTGCGGTGAAGTTTGATGCTAAGTTTGATGCACTAATAGCGACAACAGATGAAACTTACTTCTGTTGAGCACGACCACGCTGTTATAGTGACGACAACCCGAGTGGAGCGCTCCGTGACGGGCGGACAGCCTCCGTGGGCATGAGGGATGCCCCGCCGGATATTGAATGTGATTGACATGCCACTGACCCAGCAGCGAATTGATGAATTCCACGGCCTGATCCGCCCTTTGTCGATCGGCCTGCAAGCAACGGGCTTCATCCTCTTTCTGACAGGGTGGGCGCTGGCCGCCCCAAGCTACGTCTACCCATGGTGGGAGGGTGCGGCGCTGACCGCAGGCGGTCTATTCCTGCTATACCTGGTAAGCCGGCCAGGCTGGCTGGTGCCCGCCTCGTTCATGATGATCTGGCTGCTTGCCGAAGGCTTCGCCATGCTCGCGCAGCCCAGTCCCAACCGGGCCTTCTTCACCTGCGCCCTGGGCATCACCTTCGCCCTGGTCAGCGCCCCCATGTTTGCGCGTACGCGTTACTACATGGTGGCCGTCTGCGGCATGTATCTGATCCTGGGCCGGGGCAGCTTCATCGATGCCGAGGTCGTCGGCGACGAACGATGGATGCTGCTGCTCACCCTGACCGTGCTGGGCCTGGGCAACTTCGTGAACCTGACCGTCAAGCGGCAGCACGTCGAAAGCCTGCGCCTGCGCAAGGAACTGGAATTCATCGCCTTCAAGGATCCGCTCACCGGCATCGACAACCGGCGCCGCTTCATGCAGCAACTACCCATCATCCTGCAGGCAGGACAACCGAGTGACGCCTGCTTCCTGATGATCGACATCGACAACTTCAAGAAGATCAACGACGACTTCGGCCACGCTAGCGGCGACGAGGCCCTGATCCTCACCGCGCGCGCCATGCAGAGCGCCCTCAGCGAGGGTGCGCTGGGACGCATGGGCGGGGAGGAATTCGGCATTGCCCTGAGCGGCGGCGGCCTGGCCCATGCGGAGCAAGTCGCCGCCAAACTGCTGCAGGAGGTGCGCCAGATCCACATCCATGCGCGCCCGCTGACGGTGAGCATCGGCATCGCCCGGGCCACCGACCACAGCTCCGTCTCCAAAGTGCTCAGCGCCGCCGACCAGGCCCTGTACCAGGCCAAGCGCGCCGGCAAGGACCGCTACGTCGTCAGCGCCTGAAGGAAAAGACGCGCCCGCCAGCCCCGTCAGAATATGTCAGGATTCTTTACACCCATGACTGACAGCGCGCACAAGGAAAGCGCTAAGCAACTGATTAAAAAGGATTTTCCTGCCCCCTGAAAAACTGGAACGGATTTTGCTGACCAGCCTGTTTTCAGACCAACACGGAGAATCCGATGCGCGCCAAATCCCTTCTCGGCGGAGCCCTGCTGGCAGGCCTGATGAGCCTGTCCACCGCCCACGCCAACACCATCACCCTGACCGGCACCGTACGCGACTTCAACTCGTACGGCACCACCCACAACGGCGTAGCCGGCCATCCCGATTTCGAGTCCCACGTGAGCGATGATCGCGGCATCGTCAAGAGCACCCTAGGTGCAGACGGCAAGCCGGTCTACAACTCCGCCGACTACAACCCGACCGTGAGCAGCGCCGCCTCGTTCTACCAGTGGTACCACGACGACGCTTCGGTGAACCGCACCGGCTCCGTGTCGATCAACCTGAACCAGATTGGTCCGAACCTGTACCAGTACAGCAGCAACTCTTTCTTCCCCATCGACAACCAGTTGCTGGCCCAGACGACCATGGGTCACAACTTCGGTTTTACCACCGAGTGGCACACCCAGTTCACCTACAACAGCGCCGCCAATTCCAACTTCACCTTCAAGGGTGATGACGACGTGTGGGTCTTCATCAACGGCAAGCTGGCCATCGACCTGGGCGGCGTGCACGGCGAAGAGACTGCCAGCGTGGACCTGAACAGCTTCGCTGCAGGTGCAGGCATGAACAATGGCGGCACCTATCGCCTGGACATCTTCCAGGCCGAGCGTCACACCTCCGGTTCCAACTTCACCATGACCACCTCGCTGGCCCTGGCCCCCAGCAACGTTCCCGAACCGGCCACCCTGGGCCTGATGGGACTGGGTCTGTTTGGCCTGGTGGCGGCGCGTCGTCGTCGTCGCGCGTGACTTCGGCTTGAACTGGACGCCGCTTGGCGGTGTCCGGGCTGTGAGAGGATATTCGAGCGGTTCACTTCGGTGAGCCGCTTTTTTTTGGGTGATGTTGGGCGGCATTGTTGCCGAGGGATTGACCTGCGGCGCTTGTGGCAACACGACATGCTGCATTGCTTGCATTGGCGATTGTTTGTGCTGAAGAGTCAGTTTCCTTTTGAAGATCAACCAAACAATTAATTAGAAAATTAATTAAAAAATTAATTAAAAGATTAATTGGAAAATGCCTCGTGGAAACAATGACGAACTATAAGTCATGCACTCAGGAGATCTACTCCTTCCTTTTCCGTTCTGCTGCCAGCCACAATGAAATCAAATGGAATTGACTGAGCGCAACATAAGCGCGTAAATGGCACGCGTTGGCGGATTCCAATCAACCTGATTACAACAAAAACTACCCCATCCAAAAAATAAATTTCGCAGGGATAGAGGCTCTATATTAGAGTGACAAAAAAATAACTCTGATGTTTTGGAATTAGTTTCTGTCGGGTGCAATAAGCCCTCTGACTAATTCTTTCTTCACGCCAAAAAAATACCTATGATAAACATAATCACAAAAAATCATGGCGGTGCAGTTCATGTTCAGGAACACTTCGAATATATCCGCTGCGGCCTCAACTACGTCGGGGAAAACGTAAAATACAGCCACGGAATCGATGGCGATCCGCTTTGGCTGGAAGATGGTGTCAACGTAGTTCTGGAATGTTTTGAAGAAGGCGAGATGATCGTCGAGCTGATCAAGCTCAAATTAAGATTTCCGAAGAGCAAATTGATCGTTGTGGTCACTGAAATGCTCAAGGACGGGATATTCAATTCGGCCATGGCGCCGGCGCAGGCAGAGGGACATTATTCGGACCTGTCCTACTGGCAGATCAGAAGCTACAACTTCTATCAGCTGATTCCCTATATTGACGGTCTGGTGCTGTACGCCGAGGCCTTGATTCCCGGTTACAAGGAATTCGGAAAGCCTATTTTCTATCTACCGCTCGCAGCGCCGCCCGGGCAGCCCCTGCGTCAGCATTTCCCCTTGAAAGACAAGAACATCGATGCTGTTTTCAGCGGCTCCATCACCCTCACACGGGCTGAGTTGATCGAACGTCTTCGCACAAGGAACTACAAGGTAGTCGCCCTTCCCAGCAAGACACCCGAGTACATCCGCGATAGCTACTATGCACGCTCCAAGCTTGTGCTGGGTCCCAAGCTGGGCCCGGAAACTACCCTCTTGTCGAAGTGGCGCGCTTATTACGTATTGGTCAATCGACACACACATATATTCGAACAGGTGTCAGAGCAGACCGACCTCGACGAGTACGTCTATTTTGCCAATCCACGCAGGACTTTCGTGGATGAGTGCATCGATCTCATCGAGCACCCGGACTCTTTCCCTTTAAGTCGTTTCAATCACTTCAAGGAAAGCCCTGAACTCAATTACGTTGATATCTTCCTCAAGCTCAAGCAATTCCTTACGACCAGCAAGGCGACATGGTTCACGACATGAGCGCACGGGGATCTATTTGATGGAATGTTCCAGCGAGCAATCAAGGACAACGAAAAAAATTCAATCACTCGGCTCGTCGCTGTCGGGTTGTTTACCGTTGATAGCGAAGCATCCACCTAATCCATTCCGATCTTCCCTATGAGCAGCACTCTGCCTACTCTCGGACTTCCTTGATCGCTCCCCTTCTATCGCCCGCTGAATGGACACCATCCGCTGGTCAAGTCCTTCCTGGAGAACAACGAAGCGATACGATCCTACGAGATCACCCGGACTTTTAATCCGCAGAACTCGATCGGCGCCGCTGTGGGTACAGCGTTGACACAGCATTGCGGCAGCATCGACGATAAAGGTGACCAGAAAAAATATATAGAGCACCTGCATCTGCTGGATCAGATATGCATTGAAGGGCAAGGGGATTCGTATGACGCGCTTTTCCTCCACACAGCCCCTCTCTATGCAGGCAGCAAGCCATGGATTTTTCACTTCGAGAGCTTCCCCAGCATTTTCTTTCCGTTCATTGATACCGGAGAGACGCGTAACCTGCAGCTGAAAGACAAGGGATACTTCAAGGACATCGAAAATGCCTTTTTGTCGGCGCAATGCCGGGCAATTTTCTCGCATGTGAAATCCAGCATCGAGGTGATGCAGCGCGTATTCGAGAGTGACGTCATCCGGCGAAAGCTTCACTACGTTCCTCTTGGAATCAACATCGAATCACCGACGGAAGCCTTACGCAAATTCGATACACCGAGCAGCCTGCATATCCTGTTCACCAACTCATTGCACCAGGATCCCCGCTCCTTTTATCTTCGCGGAGGGCATCATCTGTTAAGGGCATTCAGCACCTTGCGACGGCGGCATCCGAACTTGCACTTGACCATTCTCTCAAGCGTTCCCGAGGACCTCGGCAAGTGGTTCCAGCAAGCAGACCTCGATGGGGTGCGCTGGATCAATCACCGTATCAGTGATGATGAACTACGCCAGCTTTACTTCTCCCACCATATGTTTGCACTCCCGTCTGCGGGTCTGCATTCATTCAGCATTCTGCGCGCCATGGCTAGCGGCTGCGTTCCCATCGTCTCCGACGCGCTCGGCTATGAGGAATACCTGGCGCCGCAAGAAGACAGCGTGATGAGGATATTCGGGGTCCGTGAGTCCGTGTATTACGACCATCCGGAAGGGTGGGTCAGTGATGATTACCAGGGCTTCAGGCAGGCCATCCTGCCTGCGATGGTGGAGCAACTCGAACAACAGATTTCAGATCATCTGAACCCTGATCTTTTGCGTGCAATGGCGATGCGAAATATGTTCCATTGCGTAAGGCGGCAAACGGTAGCGAATTCCCATCAGCAGTTCGAGCAGATGTTGCGGCAGGTGTTCTTGTGAGGCATCGATCGCGTGACTGACCGCGAGACCACGGGAGGGTACGTGATGGCCACTGATATGGTTGGCGACTATGAGCTAACGTGATCGGTCGTCGTGGAGATGACTTGCGTCGGCAATTTCAGCCACTCAGGCAATGAGTCGGTTGTCATGACGCCGCGTCCACGCCAGCGGCGATGCCTCACCGGACGATCACACGCTGAAAAGAAAAAACCGCTACCAGCAAAGCTAGTAACGGTTTCTCGATATTTGGTTGCGGGGGCAGGATTTGAACCTACGACCTTCGGGTTATGAGCCCGACGAGCTGCCAGACTGCTCCACCCCGCGTCTGAAGAACACAATTATAGGACAGCTAAAATCGGAATGCAAACATTTTCTGCAATCTTTTTACAGTGATACACTTCTACCCTCCCGGACGGTTCCAGCGGCCTGTTTACCCTCTTATATAGGGAGTGCATGAAAAAACGCTGCAAACGGCCCGGTTAGCCGATCACATACCTATATAGACAGACAGATCCGAGCCCCTATGAAATTCTGTTCCGAGTGCGGTCAGACGGTATCACAGCTGATTCCTCCCGATGACACGCGCCTGCGCTATGTCTGCGGCAGCTGCGGGGCCATCCATTATCAGAATCCCAAGATGGTGGTCGGATCGATCCCGGTCTGGGAAGAAAACGGCCAGACCAAGGTCCTGCTCTGCAAGCGCGCCATCGAGCCACGCCTGGGTTACTGGACCCTGCCGGCGGGTTTCATGGAAAACGACGAGACCACCGAAGACGCCGCCCGCCGCGAAACCGAGGAGGAAGCCGGCGCCCGTGTGCAGCTCCATGAGCTCTTCTCGCTGGTCAATGTGCCGCATGTGCATCAGGTCCACCTGTTCTATCGGGCGACCCTGCTCGATCTGGATTACCACGCTGGCATCGAAAGCCTGGAAGTCGATCTCTATACTGAAGATCAGATCCCCTGGCAGGACATCGCCTTCCCGACGGTGGAGTTCACCCTGCGCGCTTTCTTCGCGGACCTCAAGAAGCTGCGCAGCGGTGAAGGCAGCTTCACGCTGCACACCGAAGATATCCGCCGTCGCATGATCTGAATGCAGGATCGAGGATGATCGCCTGGCTGGACCTGGACACGCCCTTCCCCGATGTCTCGCGCGCATTGAAAGATCCGCCGGGGCTGCTGGCGGCTGGGGCCGACCTGTCGCCGGCGCGACTGCTGGAGGCCTATCGCCATGGCATCTTCCCCTGGTTCTCCGAAGGCCAGCCCATCCTCTGGTGGAGCACCGATCCGCGCATGGTCCTGCGCACCGACCAGTTCGTGGTCTCCGACAGCCTCAAGAAAACCCTGCGCCGCATCGAGCGTAGCCGTCAAGGCGACGGCCTCTGGCAGGTCAGCTTCGATACCGCCTTCGAACAAGTCATGCAGGGTTGCGCCGGCCCGCGCCGGCATGAGCACGGCACCTGGATCTCGCCCGACATCATGCAGGGCTACCTCGGCTTGCACCTGGCCGGCTATGCGCACTCCGCCGAGGTCTGGCTCAATGGCGAACTGGTGGGCGGGGCCTATGGGGTCTCGATCGGGCGCATGTTCTACGGCGAGTCGATGTTTGCCCGGGTCAGCGATGCCTCCAAGGTGGCGCTGGCGCATCTGGTGTTCTTCCTGCGCAGCCATGGCGTGGAAATGATCGACTGTCAGCAGGAGACCTCCCACCTCGCGTCGCTGGGCGCACGTCCCATTGCCCGCAGCGAGTTCCTGCGCCACCTGCGCGCCGCCATCCAGTGGCCGCAGATCCGCGGCTGGGCGCCGCTGGACCTGCTGGCGGCGGGTATCCCGCCCATGGGGCGTCCCTGAGCCATGATCCAGCGCAGCTGTCTGCGCTATCCCGGTTCACCGGAGCTGACAAAATGGTGTAAATTGGAAGCTGACCCACGGACCGGTCGGCCCCTCAAGCGCGCCGCCGGCTTCCCGCAAGACAGGACAGGAGGCACATGACGCATCTCAAAGACTTGCCGTTCTCCACGTTGCAGTTCTATGCAACCGCGCCCTATCCGTGCAGTTATCTGGATGACCAGCAGGCCCGTTCGCAGGTGGCCACGCCTTCGCACCTCATCAATGCCGATGTCTATTCGGAACTGGTCAAGACAGGTTTCCGCCGCAGCGGCATCTTCACCTATCGGCCCTACTGCGATGGCTGCCACGCCTGCACGCCGGTGCGCATCCGGGTGGCGGACTTCCAGCGCAACCGCAGCCAGCGCCGCGCCTGGGAACGCAATCGCGGCCTGCAGACCCTGGTCACCAACCTCACCTACGCCCACGAACATTACGAACTCTACCTGCGCTACCAGTGCGCCCGCCACGCCGGCGGCGGCATGGACCAGGACAGCCGCGACCAGTACGCGCAGTTCCTCCTGCAGAGCAAGGTCAACACCCGCCTGGTCGAGTTCCGCGAGGCCGACGGTACGCTGCGCATGGTCAGCATCATCGATGTGCTCAATGACGGCCTGTCCTCGGTCTATACCTTCTTCGATCCGGACCTGCCGACGGCGTCCTTCGGCACCTACAACATCCTGTGGCAGATCGAGCAGGCGCGCCAGCTGGACATGCCCTATGTCTACCTGGGCTACTGGATCAAGGAAAGCCAGAAGATGGCCTACAAGACCAACTTTCAGCCGCTGGAAGCACTCTATGACGGCGAATGGTCGCCGCTGGAAGGCTAGAACCCATTTCATCAATAGGCGTGAGATGCGTTCTAGTTCGCCACTGTGGCGCATCGCCTGCAGATGGGGCGGCAAATGCGCCTGGGCGGGCCAAATTGACGGAAACAGGCGATGGCTCGCGTAGAATAGCGGCACTTTTTATCGCCATCCGCCTTTACCATCGTGTCCGACAAATTCCTTTACGCGCTTGCGCGTCCCCTGCTGTTCTCCCTCGAACCTGAAACGGCCCACCACCTGGTGCTGCCGGCGCTGCGTTGCGCGGCCCGCTACAGCCTGACCGACTTCCTGGGCCGGCGGCCAGCGGCCGATCCGCGTACAGTGATGGGCATCACCTTCCCCAATCCGGTGGGCATGGCGGCAGGCCTGGACAAGGATGGCGCCTACATCGACGGCCTGGCGGCGCTGGGCTTCGGCTTCATCGAAGTCGGCACTGTGACGCCGCGCGCCCAGCCGGGTAATCCGCTGCCGCGCATGTTCCGCCTGCCGGCCGCCAGCGCGGTGATCAACCGCATGGGCTTCAACAATGGCGGGGTCGATGCCTTCGTGGCCAATGTGCAGTCGTCGCGCTTCTATCAGGAACGCCAGGGCGTGCTGGGCCTGAACATCGGCAAGAATGCCGATACGCCCATCGAGCGCGCTGCCGAGGATTACCTGCATTGCCTGGAGAAGGTCTATCCCTATGCCAGCTATGTGACGGTCAATATTTCCTCGCCCAACACCAAGAACCTGCGTCAGCTGCAGGGCGCATCCGAGCTGGACGCCCTGCTGTCGCAGTTGAAGTCGGCCCAGCACCGCCTGGCCGACCGCCATGGCCGTTATGTGCCGGTGGCGCTGAAGATCGCGCCGGACATGGACATGGAACAGGTCAAGAACGTCGCCGATGCGCTGCTGCGCCATCAGATCGATGGCGTCATCGCCACCAACACCACCATCACGCGCGATGCGGTCAAGGGCATGCCGCATGGGGAAGAAGCCGGCGGGCTGTCGGGCAAGCCGGTGCTGGAGCTGTCCAACCAGGTGATCCGTGGCCTGAAGGCCGAAGTGGGCGACGCCTTGCCCATCATCGGCGTGGGCGGCATCTTCAGCGGCGCTGATGCGCGGGCCAAGATCGATGCCGGCGCATCGCTGGTGCAGCTCTATACCGGCCTCATCTACCAGGGACCGGCCCTGGTCCGGGAATGCGCGGAGGCGCTGCGCATGCCGGTTGCGGCCAGCGCGCATCACTGACGCGCTGGGTAGGCAATACCTAGGCAATACGTAAGCAATACGTAGGCAACTCGCTGCACAAACAAAAACAGCAGGCCGCATCACCGGGTCTGCTGTTTTTTCATCCTTGCCCATGGCGGGCGTGCGTGCATGATCGCGCGCCTCAATCCTTGGAAGACTCTTGCTTGAGGTTGAAGACCCGCCGCGCGTTGGCATCGGATTCGGCCTTCTTCTCGAAATCGGTCTTTTCGCAACCGGCCAGTACCACGCCGACGACCAGCGTCAGCAGCATGATGACGAAACGCATGATATTCCCCTGAAAAATCGGATGGCGGCCACTAGACTGGCAAACGGCCCCTGCCGTCGCCCCACCGCCTGTCGGCAGGCGCCATTTTATGCGCAAAAGACGGGAGTGCGAGAAGTCTGTCAGGAAAGATTTCGCCTCTATAATGACAGGCTTGCGATGGCCAAGGCCGTCATTCCGATTTACGTCCCATGTCCGTCAATACCATCGATCTCAACCGCCAGATGCGCCACTTCGACGACCATGCCAGCGTCTGGCTGTTCGGCTATGGCTCCATCATCTTCAAGGCGGACTTTCCTTACCTGGAACGCCGGCCAGCGCATATCAAGGGCTGGGCGCGGCGCTTCTGGCAGGGCTCGCACGATCACCGCGGCACGGCCGAAGCGCCGGGGCGGGTCGTCACCCTGGTGGCGCAGGAGGATGCGGTATGCGAGGGCATGGCCTATCTGATCACGCCGGAAGTCTTTGCCCACCTCGATCACCGCGAAAAGAACGGCTACCTGCGCCTGGTCACGCCCATCCTCTTCGGGTCGGGCCAGAGCGCTGAAGGACTGATCTACATTGCCTCGGAAGAGAACGAGGCCTTTGCCGGTCCGGCGAGCGAACTGGAGATCGCCCGGCAGATTGCCCACGCCGCCGGCCCCAGCGGACGCAACAGCGAATACCTGCTCAAGCTGGCGCAGGCGCTACGTGAGCTGGGCGCGCAAGACCGCCACGTATTCGAGATCGAGCATCACCTGCTGCAACTGGACCCTGGCGCCGCCCTGCCTGCATCAACCCATACCCCCTGATACCCCATGATTTCAACAACACAAGGATGAGGAACATGATCAAAGCTCTTGCCGCCAGCATCACCGTCGCCCTCGCCCTGGCTGCCTGCGCCACTCCGGTACAACGCACCGCCAGCGGTGATATCCCGCCCCCACGGGTCTACATCAAGAGCATGACCGAGCAGGCCGAGGGCCTTTCGCGGGTGCAGTTCCAGCGCCCGGGCGGCCTGCTCAACAACGACATGCTGGAATTGACCATCAATGACGTGACGCTGGCCCAGATCATCGGTGGGGAACACCTGACGATCTGGCTCAAGCCCGGCAGCTACGACCTGGGCGCCAAGCGCGTCCATACCCTCACCAACTCCTCGTCCAGCTCAGAGGACAAGCTGACCCTGCAGGTGCGCCCGGGCGCGTCCTATCAATTGCAGGTCGGCACCGACCTGGGCGGCGTGAAGATGAGAACAGGTACGCCCTGATCCGATCCTTCCGCGCCGGCTTGCGCCGGGTGACACCCCCTGCCCCTGTCGCACGGATGACACACCGTGCCACAGGGGCATTGTTTTGCTGGGATCAGCATCGACGGGCGGCCTCCGAGGAATGCACCCAAACCCTTGATTTAAAAGGAATTAAATCATCGCATTGCGACAGGAGAGGTAGCAGGAACACAGTTATTCATAAATTCGATAACTGGTATTGTCATTCAAAATTGGCGACGTGGCGGCGATACGAATATATTGCAATGCAACAGATCAATTTTTCTCACGGAGCTCACCATGAACATCGTCGCCGACATCCTGCCGTACACCCTGCTCATCGGCGCCATGGTCGCGCGCTACCTGATTTCGGTCAAGTAAGCAGCTTCCCTGGCCTGGCATCCTGCCTTCGCGTTCAAGCGGCGGCAAGGTGACCTGGGCAGAACCCGAAAAGCGGTGATTGTCGCATTGCAATGGCGACAATCACCGCTTTTTGTTTTGGTACTTCTACCTCTTTTTTGCGTTTGGTCACGAGACATTCCCTCTAACATCACCACGAGTGATATCAGATATGCGCACCCGCCATATCCTTGTCTTCGGGAAACATGAAAAGATGACCCCGGCCCCCTGGCTTGCAAAGCGCTGACGGCTCATTACACTTGAGCGTTTGCAAACTGGACCGAAAGTCACCGCATGAAGCGTCTTGCCTCCATCCTCGCCACCACCGGCCTGCTACTGGCCCTGCAAGGCTGTGCCTGCGCCCCTGGCTTCGTTGGATTCGACAGTCGTTGCCAGTTCATCAACACCCCCAGCGGGCAACCTTGAGTTGGAAAGTGTTGTCCCCCGCCCCCAAAATCCTCCTTTGGACGACTTTACAAGCGTAATTCCAGGTTAATTTCCGAACTCGCCCGGCCACTTCTTCAGGGCTGCGCCGACAATTGCGCCAGCCAATTGCGCAGATCCTGCATGGCCTGCGCCCGCAGGCTGGCTTCTTCATTGAAGATTTCGTGATAGGCGTGCTCGTACCAATGCAGCGTCTTGCGCCCGGACGGCAAGGCGTCGAAAAAGGCACGGCTGCCGCGCGGCGCGACGAAGGCGTCATCGCCGGCCACCTGCAGCAGCACTGGCCGGGTGAACTGGCCGGCCTCGCGCTCCACCTGCCGCATGGCATCGAGCATGAAATGCAACATGCGCGGGGCGATCTTGCCATGGTTCAGCGGATCCTTGCGGTAGGCGCGCACTTCATGCGGATCATGGGAAATGCGGCTGGCCGGCAAGGCCGTCGGCAGCGCCAATCCTGGCGCGATGGCCGTGGATACCGCCAGCAACAGCTTTTGCCAGCCCTTCATGTCCAACGCCAGCGCGGGCGAGGACAAGGCCAGCGCCCGCACCGGGCTGTAGCCGCCGGTAGCAAAGCGCGCCGCCACCAGTCCGCCCATGCTGTGCCCGAACAGCACGGGCACGCATTCGGTACGCCGACTGAAATCGTCGAAGCTCAGCTTGAGGTCGCGCAACAGGTCATCCGGCCGGATCAGGCTGCCCTGGACGCCGCCGGAATTGCCATGACCGCGCTGGTCACAGATGCGCACCGACAAGCCAGCCTCGTTGAACAGCCGGGCCAGCGAAAAATAGCGCCCGCCATGCTCGCCCAGCCCATGCACCATCTGTACTGCCGCCGTCGCGCCGGGCAAGAGCCAGTCACGGCAGAACAGGCGGGTGCCGTCGTCGGCGTCGATCCAGTGTTCCTGGGGGGCGATGAGGGGAATCATAGGTCTCCGGTCGGTGGATGCTGTTGGGCGTAACGGCGGCGTGCGCGCCATCCCTTGCGCAGGCGGCGGCTCTGGCGCAACGCCAGGTGCAGCGAGGCGGCCCAGGACAAGGGACGGGGATGCACCACGGCGCGCAGGGCGCGGGCATAGTCGAGCACCATGCCCGGTGTCCAGGCCATGGTGACGGCGCGCTTGCGGATGTGGCTGGCCACCCAGATCTCGGGCGTAAAGATCATCCGCAAGGCATTGGTCCAATGCCGGTTGCGCCCGCCGATCACGCCTTCCAGCGCAGACTCCAGGGCATTGGCCACGGTGCTGGAGCAATTGCGGTTGGTCAGGTTGTAGATCTCGGTCTGGCGGTAACGCTGCCAGAAACGGTCCAGACGCGCGCGGCAATAGTCGCGAAAGACGATCTTCTCGGTCGATTCACACCAGGAGGCGGCCTCGCTGGGATAGTCGCTCAGATAGCGGCCCTTGACGTCGTTGTCGGCGGTGGCGCGCAAGAGCCGGGCGAACTGGTCGGGCGAGCGGTCGATCTCCTCGGCCGGATACAGGCTGATGTAGAGGTCCGGCGGTATTTCCAGGGCAGCGTGGCCGGTGGAGATGACGCCATTGGTATCGACTGCGGCGATATAGCGGTCGATCACCGGCTGCCGGCGCGCCGGTCCCCGTGCGCTGCCCGCCGGCGTCCATACGTGCACCGTCAACGGCTGCGCCGCGCTGACGGCGGCCGCAGGCGTGGCCGGCGGCTGCCGCATTTCCTCCAGGGTGGCATCGTCGCGATGCACGCCGGCGTCGAAGGGGCGATCATCGCCGCTATTGCGGGCGGCCAGCATGTCCACCGAGACATCGGCCGGCAGCATGCGGGTGCGCAAGGCCAGCCAGATCATGTTCCAGCCGCCGAAGATCAGGCCCAGCGCCAGGCAGAACGGCACCGTGCCCTTGTAATGGGTGGGATAAGGCTGGAAGAAGAAGATGGCCAGCAGGATCTGCACGCCGCCGCCCACCAGCGCCGTGCGCCAGCGCGGAAAGCGCACCACCAGCGCCGAGGTGATCTGCAAGGCGCCGCCGATGGCGAAGGCAATGCCGAAGAGCATGGCCAGGGCCATATTGCTGGCCTGGTGCTGGGTGATGACCAGCACCGCAATGAGCAGGAACAGGGCGCCCTTGACGTAGCGCAGCGTCTTCTGCGCCCCGATGCCGCTGTTGGCCACCCACAGCGTGACCAGGCTTTCCAGCAGCAGCAGGTAGCCAAACAGGGTGAGGGGGAAGTTGAGCACGCCGTCCAGCGCGTCGATGGCCAGGGACACGCCGATGGCGCCCCAGCTCAGGCCGGCCAGGGCCAGCACATGCCAATTGCGACGGATGAAGTCCGCGCCCAGCAACAACAAGACAAGACGTATCACGGTTTTCCCCGGGCCTGCGCCCTTCCCTTTGCGATCCGGCATTTTGGGGGATTCCGTGACAGGAGGCAAATCCTCCCGACCACGCGATGACGTGGCGGCAGTAGATGAAACTGGACCAATGGCCGACAATGCCGGGATTGTCGACTTTCCTGTCTGCCTGCCCATGCCCCTGTCGGTCCTCGTCTCCGCCCTGGCCAGCACCCTGCTGCTGCCCCCTGTTTCCCCGCTGCTGCTGGCCCTGGCAGGGCTGCTCCTGCGACGTCATGCACCGCGCTGGCGGCGCTTCGGTCTGCTGCTCATCGTGCTGGGGGTGGCCACGCTGCTGGTGCTGAGCACGCGGGTCGGTTCGCTGCTGCTGATCGCTCCGCTGGAAAACAGCTATCCCGTGCTGCGCAGTCCGGGCCAGGCTCAGGCCATTGTCATCCTCGGTTCGGGCCGCATCGACCGCGCCCCGGAATATGGCGGCCTCGACGACGCCAACGCCATCGGCATGAAGCGCCTGCAATACGGCGCCTACCTGCACCGCCAGAGCGGCCTGCCGATTCTGGTGACGGGCGGCAATCCGGACGGATCGCCTGAGAGCGAAGCGGCCGTGATGGCGCGCACTCTGGAACGCGATTTCGCCGTGCCGGTGCGCTGGCAGGAGGGACGCTCCAACACCACCTATGACAACGCTACCCTCTCTGCGGCCATGCTCAAGGAAGCGGGGATCTCCCGCATCCTGCTGGTCACGGACAGCCTGCACATGCCGCGCGCCATGCAGGTCTTCGCCACCACCGGCCTGCAGGTGCAAGCCGCTCCCACCGTCTTTGCCGGTCAGGCGCGCACACGTGTGACCGACTACCTGCCCAATGCGGCCAGCCTGCAACTGGCCAGCTACGCCCTGCGCGAGTGGATAGGCCAGCTGTGGTACCGGGTCCGGCAATAGAGCGCAAGCATCCTAAGCCCGCAAGTAACCGGGCTTCCGCCCCCTGTTCCCGTCTTCGCCGACAGGGGGCGGGGGTAAAGTGCTAATGTCGCCCGGAGTTGCATTCGGGCGCTGTTCGAGCTGTTATCGCTTCAACCCGCCCCGCACAAGGCAATGCAGAGAACGCCTCTGCCATTGCACCGGCGCAAGGACGCCAGCGGGCAACTGACAATCTAGGGAGACCTCATCATGGGCCAGCTGTCCTTCAACAAGAAACTTTGGCTGCCGCTCGTCCTCAGCCTCATCGCACTGCTGGCAATCTCGATCTTCAGCGCAGTGATGGTCCGCAATATCCGGCTGGAGGAACGCAAGGCCGACCTCACCAATATCGGCCAGACCGCCCTCTCGCTGGTCAAGGGCTATGGCGCCCTGGCCGACAGCGGTGCACTCTCCAAGGAAGACGCGCAGAAACTGGCCAAGCAGGCCATCAAGAGCCTGCGCTATGGTACTGACGGCTACTTCTCCATTTCCACCTCGGGCCAGATCATCGTGATGCACCCGATCAAGACCGAGCTGGATGGCAAAGACCTGAGCAACTTCAAGGACCCCGCCGGCAACAATCTCTTCGTCGAGATCACCAAGGCCGGCAGCAAGCCCGAAGGCGGCTTCGTCCATTACCTGTGGCCCAAGGTGGGCGCCGCCGAACCGGTCCCCAAGACCTCCTTCGTGATCGCCTACAAGCCCTGGGACTGGAACCTCACCACCGGCGCCTACATGGATGACATCAACGCCGCCTTCCTGCGCACCCTGTGGCAGATGGCGCTGCTCTTTGCCGCCGTGTCGGCGGCGCTGGTGGCGCTGGTGATCGTCATCAACCACGGCATCCTGCGCACCATCGGTGGCGATCCGGCCCAGGCGGCCGAGGTCGCCAACCGCATCGCCCAGGGTGACCTCACTCCCAATATCGAGACCGCCCCGGGCGACAGCAGCAGCCTGCTCTACGCGGTGCGCAGCATGCGTGATTCGCTGCTCTCGACCATCACCAACATCAAGGCCTCCGCCGGCACCATCGCCTCGGCCTCGCAGGAAATCGCCAGCGGCAACCTGGACCTGTCGGGCCGTACCGAACAGCAGGCCGGCTCCATCGAGGAAACCGCCTCGGCCATGGAAGAACTGACGGCCACCGTGAAGCAGAACGCCGACAATGCGCGCCAGGCCAACCAGTTGGCCGAATCCGCGTCGGAAGTGGCGATCCAGGGCGGCAGCGTGGTCAGCCAGGTGGTGCAGACCATGGAAGGCATCACCGACAGCTCGCGCAAGATCGCCGACATCATTGGCGTCATCGATGGCATCGCCTTCCAGACCAATATCCTGGCGCTGAACGCGGCGGTGGAAGCCGCCCGCGCTGGCGAACAGGGCCGCGGCTTTGCGGTGGTGGCCTCGGAAGTGCGCTCGCTGGCCCAGCGTTCGGCCTCGGCGGCCAAGGAAATCAAGACCCTCATCGATGACTCGGTGGCCAAGGTCGACACCGGCAGCAAGCTGGTCGAACAAGCTGGCGCCACCATGACCGAAGTGGTGGCCAGCGTGCGTCGGGTCACCGACATCGTCGGCGAGATCAGCTCGGCCAGCCAGGAACAGAGCGCCGGCATCGCCGAAGTCGGGCGCGCCATTACGCAGATGGATGAAGGTACGCAGCAAAACGCGGCGCTGGTGGAGCAGGCTGCCGCTGCGGCGCAATCGCTGCAAGACCAGGCGGCCACGCTGGCGGGACTGGTCGGCCGCTTCCACGTCGATGGCAGCCAGGCCAGCATCGCCCCGACGGCGCCCCAGGCGGCCAAGCCTGCAACCCGCCCCGTCCAACCGACCACGCCACCGGCGACGCCCGCACTGCGCAAGCCGGCCGCTCCCCAGCCGGCTCGTCCGGCGCTGGCAGCATCCAAGGCCGCCGCTCCCAAAGCTGCTCCCAAAACCGCTGCCGCCCAGCCGGCCAAGGCCGAGGCCCCTGCCGCCAAGCCGACGGGCAAATCGCCATCGCGCTTGCCTGCCGGGGAAGATGAAGGCGATTGGGAAACCTTCTGAGGCATCCCTCGCCTGCCGATCAAGCCCGCCTAGTGCGGGCTTTTTCTTGGCCTGGGCAATCGCTGTGGAGCCGGCCTTGCGGGCCGATGGGGCGATGCGCCGGATTACCAGCGCAACAGGCGCGGCCCCAGCAGCAAGCCCGCCGCGGCCGGAATGAGGATGCCCAGGAAGTACCAGACGCCCCAGAACGGAACGCCCATCTCCGGACAATGCAGGCAATACACCATGGTCGCCGTGGCGCCCGCCAGCAGTCCGGCGATGGCGCCGGTCAGGCGTAACCGGGTCGGAGCCATGCCGCGCACGGCCCAAAAGATGCCGATGAACAGCGGAATGGACAGCAATGCGATATTGAAGGGGCAACTGCGCCAGCTGATACCCATCAGCAGCGGCAGACGCTGGGCGAGCGGCGCACTGAGCAGCACCAGCGCGCCGCCAGCCCAGACCGCCAGGCCCGGCAAGGCGATGCCCGCCCAGCGCACGCCAACACGCAAGCCCGGACGCATCAGGCGGCGCAGCACCAGCAGCGCACCCACTGCCAGCGTCGTGGGAAAGGCCAGCTTGATCCAGAACAGCGGCACGCCCAGCATCAGTCCCAGGTCGGGGCGCAGCCCATAGATCTTCAGCATCAGCAGCAGCGCGCCCAGGCCGCCCAAGAGCAGCGCTTGGGCCATCTGCTTGACCGGCAGGCGACGGTCCACCGGCGTCACGCCGCTGGCCATCATGGAAATGAGGTCGTCAGTCTTCATGCTTGCAGTTTCTCCCGGATCTTCAGGGCCAGGGCCTTGAGGCCACGATGGATGCCCACCTTGACGGCCGACTCCGACATCCCCGTCAGTTGCGCCGTTTCGGCCACCGACAGGCCCTCCAGCTTGACATGCACGATCGGCAGGCGTTGCTTGTCGGGCAGCTCCTCCAGCAGCGCGCCGACGTCGCGCCGCGCCTGCGCGGGTTCATCGTCGCAGATGGCCAGCAGGTCGTGCTCCTCTTCCAGCGGATCGAGGAAGGCGTCACGGCGTGAACGGGCGCGCAGGAAATCCATCAGCTTGTAGCGAGCAATGGCGTGCACCCAGGCTGTCAGCGGCTGGTCGGGACGATAGGTATGACGGGCGTTGTGGATGGCCAGCAGGGTTTCCTGCACCACATCCTCGACGTCATCTTGCAGATGAACCAGGCGCTTGCGCAGAAACGCGCGCAGGCGACCGCTCAGTTCGGAAAGGAAGTTCCGGTAGGCCACTGCGTCGCCATCGAGACCGGCCAGCAGCAAGGTGCGCAAGCGCTCTTCGGTAGGGTGCGCGGGCTTGCCGGGCAGACCCGCCAGGTCGTCCGGCAAGGGCGGGCCGCCAGTGGCCAACAGGTAAGGACTCTCAGTCATGGGAACGCCGCCAGATCACCAACGAAGCAGCCACGGGCCGCACCAGGCGCCAGCCGCCGTCGGCAGCGCCACTCCCAGTACATACCAGACGCCCCAGAACGGCGGCGCCATCTCCACGCAATAAAGTGAATAGACTAGCACGCCCTGCGCGCCCGCCACCAGCCCGGCGGCCGCCCCAGCTGCGCGCAATTGCGTGGGGGCCAGCCCGCGCAGGAACCACAGCATGGTCGCCAGGGTAGGCAGCGACAGCAAGGCCACATTGGCGGAACAGACTTCCCAGCTGCTGCCCAGCAGCAGCTCCAGGCGCTGCGAGGGCGGCGCCAGCGCCAGCCAGACGCCGCCGGCCAGCCACAGCACGCAAGGCGGCAGCAGCAGCGCCGCCGCCGGACCCAGGCCGATGCGCATGCCCGGCCTGGCCAGACGGGTCGCCGCCAATTGCCCCGCCGACAGCGCCGCCAGCGGGAACGACACCTTCATCCAGAACAGCGGCTGCTGCAGCAATGTGCGCAGATCGCTGCGCACACCGTAGAGCAAGGCCAGCAGCAAGGCCGCCCCCATCAGCCCGACGGCCAGCGCCACCGCCATCCGGGCGGCCGCATTGCGCGCCAGGCTGCGCTGCCCGGGGCCGGAAGAGTCTCCCGTCCCGGCGGCCAGCATGTTGACCAGTTCCATCGTTTTCATTCACATCCCCTGTATCGCCCGGCGGGCGGACTGCGCAATGGCGCGCTCTCCTGTGTATTCGTTTCTCAAGGGATTCTGGTTACAGCAGAGGCGAAAAATATTCTTTCGAAAATTTGCCGGCGCGCTGTAACCGGCCCGCGTCTGCCTGCGAATTAACCAACAGATCGGCCGCCTGGCTGCAGTTGCAGCACATGGGCTGGTACCGGTCAGTGTCATCTTCCCCATCATCCCTATTCAAGGAGCACAGCATGAACAAGCACCTCGTCGCCACCGCCGCCCTGACCCTCGCCAGCCTCGCCTCGGGCGTGGCCATGGCGCAAGACAAGCAATCGATGAACAAGCCCGCCGTCGAGAAGTGCTATGGCGTTTCCATGGCTGGCCAGAACGACTGCAAGGCCGGCGAAGGCACCACCTGCGCCGGCACCGCCAAGATGGATTACCAGGGCAACGCCTGGAAGAACGTGCCGGCCGGCACCTGCACCTCCATCAAGACGCCGCGCGGCATGGGTTCGCTCAAGCCGGTCTGAGTCGACGGGAGACCGTGGCCATGACAGCACACCTCCTCAGCGCCGGCCTGGGCCTGAAGCCGCAACACTTCGACGCGGCGCTGGACTGCACCGCACCGGGCCTGTGGTTCGAAGTCCATCCGGAGAACTACCTGATGGACGGCGGCCCCCGCCTGGCCTGGCTGCAAGCCATCCGGGAGCATCATCCGGTGGCCTTGCACGGGGTGTCGCTGTCATTGGCCGGGCCCGATGCGCCCGATCCGGTTCACCTGCGCCAGCTGGCGCAGCTGGCCGCCCGCATCGAACCGGTGCTGGTGTCCGAACATCTGGCCTGGTCGCGCGCAGGCGGACATTACCTGCCCGACCTGCTGCCAGTTCCGCGCACCACCGAGACACTGGCGCGGCTGGCCGCCAACATCAGCCGCACCCAGGATGGGCTCAAGCGTCGCATCGCCCTGGAAAATCCTTCCCATTACCTGCGCATGGACCAGCACAGCTGGAGCGAGCCCGAATTCCTCCACGAGCTGGTGCGCCGCACCGGCTGCGGCTTGCTGGTCGACGTCAACAATGTCCACGTCAGCGCCTGCAACCTGGGCATCGATGCCCGCCAGTATCTGGACCAGTTGCCCGTCGATGACATCCTCGAAATCCATCTCGCCGGCCACAGCGCCGACGCCAGCCTGCCCGGCTTGCTGGTCGATTCGCACGATGCCCCGATTGCCGCGCCGGTGTGGGCGCTGTACCAGCATCTGCTGGCGCGCACCGGTGCGCGTCCCACGCTGATCGAACGCGATGGCAACGTCCCCGCTTTCAAAGAACTGATGGCAGAGCGCGAGACCGCCGCGACGCTGTTGCAGGAGACTGCCGCCGCGCCCCAGGAGCAGACCGCATGAACGCGCCCGCCACCCGCTATTACGACGCCTTCCTGCAAGCGATCCTGGAAGGCCACAGCAATGACGACGCGGTCGCCGCGTTGCTGGCGCAACCGGCCTTCGCGGTCTATCGCAATACCATCTTCAAGGGCTGTGTCGATGCCCTGGTCGCCAACTATCCGACCGTGCGTCGGCTGGTAGGCAGCGCCTGGATGGAATCGGCCGCGCTGCAGTTCGCCCGTCACCACCTGCCGCGTCAAGCCAGCCTGATTGCCTATGGCGAAGGCTTTTCCGAATTTCTCTGCACAGTGGAGGCCGTGCGCGAACTGCCCTACCTGCCGGGCGTCGCCGCACTGGACCGTTGCTGGACCGAATCCCACCTCGCCGCTGACCAGCCCATGCTGGCGGTGGCGGCCCTGCACATCGCACTGGAGGCCGGCCAGGATGTGACGCTGGTCCCGCATGCCTCCAGCCGCTGGCATCACGATATGCAACATCCGGTCTACACCATCTGGAGCGCCAACCGCAGTGAAGACGGCCAGGCCGAACTGGCCCCTGAATGGCGGGGCGAAGGCGCCCTGCTCACGCGCCCACACGCCCAGGTGCAATGGCAGCCGCTGAGTCTGGGCGCATGCCGTTTTCTCGACGCCTGCCGCGACGGCTTCAGCATTGCCCGCGCCGCCGGCCAGGCGCTGGAACACGAACCGGATCTGGATATCGCGACCATGCTCGGCCAATTGATCCAGGCCGACGCCTTCACCTCGTTTTACTGAACGGAGTCCCCCATGAACCAGCCCACCTCCCTACCCGCGACCATTACGCCTTCTCCCACCCTCTGGAACCGCGCCGCCGATCTCGCCACGCGCCTCATCAGCGACAGCTTGCTGGCCCTGGTGGCGCGCGTGGCGGTGGCGGCGATCTTCTTCCTCTCTGGCCGCACCAAAGTCAGCGGTTTCCTGGACATCAAGGACAGCACCTACATCCTGTTCCAGGAAGAATACCGCCTGCCGCTGCTGCCACCCGAGCTGGCAGCGCACCTGGCCACCTATGCCGAACACTTTTTTCCGTTGTTGCTGATCCTCGGCCTGTTCACACGCGGCGCCGCGCTGGCGCTGCTGGGGATGACGGCGGTTATCGAGATCTTTGTCTATCCCGATGCCTGGCCAACCCATCTCTCCTGGGCCGGATTGCTGCTGCTGCTGGTAGCGCGTGGTGGCGGTGCGTGGTCGCTGGACCGTCGCTTCGGCCTGCGTTGAATGAGGCGCCGATGAACAAGCTCCAAGCCAGTCCCCTGGCGCAGATCATCGAAGAACAGTTCGCTGCCGCTTTCGCCCATCATGCGGCGGGCCGCCTGGAAGAGGCCGAAGAAGACTATCGTGTCACCCTCGCCATGGAAGAACACCATGCCCCGACACAGCACTATCTGGGCATGCTGCTGCACCAGCGCGGGCGACATGAAGAAGGCGTGACGCTGATGCGCCAGGCCGCCCTTGCAGCGCCGGCCGATGCCGATTGGTGCAACGATATTGGCAATGTGCTCTTCGCCTGCAGCCGCTTCGACGAGGCCGCCCAGGCCTACCAACAGGCATTGGCCCTGCGTCCCGACGATGCCCAGCTATGGACCAACCTGGGCGCCACACGGCGGGCGCAAGGGCAGCATCAGGCGGCTATCGCCGCCTGCGAACAGGCACTGGCAACAGCACCGCACTCTCTCGCAGCCCTGCATCAGCTCGCAGAAATCCATGCCCATCTGGGCGACCGCATGCAGAGCTCGCGCTACCAGTGCATGGCCTTCGTGCTGCCGCCACACGAGGGCAAGTCGCGCGAGTTGCTGGCGATCTCGTTCTACTTCCTGGGACGCGTGGCCGAAGCGGCCGAGGTGTGCCGACGATGGCTGCAGGAAGAACCCGGCCATCCTATCGCCAACCACATGCATGCCGCCTACGCCGGTCTGCCCAGCCACACCGTGCCACGCGATTACATCGTGCGGCGCTTCGATGACTATGCCGATCACTTCGACAGCAACCTGGTGACGCACCTCGACTATCGCGGACCGCAAGTGCTGAACGCGGTGCTGCAGGCCAGCTTGCCCGCCAACGCAGACATGCGCGTGCTCGACGCCGGTTGCGGCACCGGCCTGTGCGCCCCGGTACTGGCGCCTTACGCACTCTCGCTGGAAGGCGTCGATCTTTCTTCCAACATGTTGCGCCATGCCGCACAACATGGCCGCTACAGCACGCTGGCGCAAGCCGATGTGGTGGAATGGATGACGGCGCATCCGTCCCGCTACGCGCTGATCGCCGCCTGCGATGTGCTGATCTACTGCGGACAGCTGGCGTCGTTCTTCACGGCGGCTCAGCTGGCCTTGCAGGAAGGTGGCCATCTTGTCTTTACGGTTGAGCTGGCCGGCGCAGAGCGGCCCGATTCCTACTATCTGCACGCCAGCGGCCGCTTCCGCCACCAGCGCGCCTACATCGAAGACTGCCTGCACGCCGCTGGCATGCAAGTCGTGATGTTGCGTGAGGAAAGCCTGCGCGTGGAAATGCAACAGGCCGTGCCGGGACTGGTAGTCCTGGCAAGACGCTGAAAACAGCGCAAGTATCGGCCCCATTTCGGCATGCCGGCAGTCATCTGCATGCCAGAACGGCAACGCAGCAGCAGGAGATATGTCCGCAGCACAACATGACTGCAAGAAGTTTCGTTTTTTTCTCGCACTTTTCGACCAAGGTACAGTCGTACCGACATCTGGCATGGCTTAGAATAGCCACAGCTCACGACGTAATCGATTAGTACGTACCGGCCTGCGGCGCGGTGAATCCCCGCTCTTCCTTGCTTGCAGGCACCCACGGTGCGCCATCTGAAGAGGAAAACGTAATGACGCAGTCACCCAAAAACATGTCGGCGCTGATGTGTGAACTCAGCGTGGCGCTGGCGGAATTGTCCGAGAAGATGAGCAATCTCTCCGTCACCCTGGAAAATTCCTACCTGGAATCGAATGCCCCGGAATCGGCCGCCATGCTGGAAGCCGCCCGGGAAACCATCGAGAAGGCGCGCAGCAGCTGAAGCCAGACTGATCGGAAATCGTATCGCCCTGGCTAGCTCGCCTCATCCTGCAGCCGACAGCCGGCGCGCCCCCGCACGGGGATGCGCCGGCGCCTCACAACACCTCATTCCCTCGCTCAGAAGTCATACTTCAGCTCAGCCAACACCGTGCGCTGCGGGAAGGGATGAAACAGGAAGTAGGACCTATTTCCCAGGTTGTCCACGCCCAACGCAGCACTCCAGTGCCGATCGAAACGATAGCGCAGCCGCGCATCAAAGACCGTGTAGCCATCGAAGCCCTGGTAGGTGTGGGTGTTGATATCGGTATTGTCCACCGTTGCATAGACCCGTGCGCTGTAGCGTCCGGCCAGCGTATAGGTCCAGTGTTCGTCAGGCTGGTAGCTGGCCACCAGCGTCGCGCGCCACTCTGGCACGTAGGGCGTACGCTGTCCTACCGAAGAGGCGCCGGCGATGGTGGGCACATAAGCCTTGTTCTCCAGGATGCGGGCATCCACCCAGGTCACGCTGCCGTTGAGGGAAAACCCGCGCACCAACACATCATTGCGCTCGAAGGCGGCCTCGATGCCGCGCTGACGGGTGCGGTCCACGTTCTGGGTGAACGAGGCCACGCTGCTACCGATGGTGGAGGATTGCGAGATGAGGGCGTCGCTCACCCGTTCCTCGAACAGCGACACGCGCCACTTGCCCTGCCCTTCCTTCAATTGCCTTTCGATCGCCAGTTCAGTGGACCAGACCTTCTCGGGCTTGAGATTGGGATTGGCCTGCAGGAAGACACTGCCCACCGACACATTCTGGTACAGCTCGCCCACCGTCGGAAAGCGCAGTGCGCGCCCGGTCGAGAGCGTGACCAGCCAGTCCTCGGCAAGCGCCCAGGCCAGCGTCGCCTTGGGCGATAAACCGCTGTGACTGACCTCGGGCTGCGTCACGGGGAAGCCCACGCCACTGCCGTTGGTCGAATAATTGAATCCGCCAAACGCACGCCACCATTCGTAACGCGCGCCCAGCGTGGCTTTCCAGCCAGGGGAGAAACGCCAGGCATCCTGCGCCCACAACGCCGAGGTGGTGGTCTTGCCGCGTGAATCGGCATTGAGCGCGCCAGCGCTGCCGCTGCTCCAGTTGCTGGTGTTCCAGGTGGGAGTGGCCAGGGTATAGCGGTCGTAATGCGCACCGACACTGATGACCTGGGCGCTCCCCTGCGGCCGCCAGATGCCCTTGGCGTCGAGCGTACTCCAGCCGGTGCCGCTGGCGTCAGCGATGCTGCCCGCCCCGGCCAGCCCAGCCGGCAAGGTAGTGGTCGAGGTGCGTGTGAGGTCGCGCGAGGAGGAGATCGCCGATGCCGCCACTTGCCAGTCCCAGACGCCATCGGTATGACTGCGCACTTCCAGCCCCTGCATCCACTGCTGCTGTTCCACCGTATTGCTGTTGAAGCCGCTGGTATAGACCGGTGCGCCCACCGCATTGCGCAGGAAGGTGTGCGGAGTGGCGTTGGCCTGGTTCTGCCAGAAGCCCAGCGTATAGGTGGCCGTGAGCGTGGGTGTGAAGTCATAGGACAGCTTCAGGCGCGCCGTGTCCTGCACCGTGTGGGTCAGGTTGCCCGCACCCAGCACCTGGATATTGCGGCCCAGCCGGTCCTGCGTGGCGACCGCCCCTGTGCTGCCGGCAGGCGCAGTGGCGGCGGTGACGTAGGTCACCGGCGGGGAATAGCTGTCCAGGTGATTGACCGAGAAGCGCCAGGCCAGCGCCCCGCTGCGATTGCCCAGGCCGACGTTGACCTCCTGGGCGCGATAGGTACCGGAGACGCCATACTGGCTGAAATCCTGCTGCGCATACTGGGTCTTGATGCTGGCCTCGAAACGCTCGGGCATGCGGGTGGTGATCTCGGTGACTGCTCCGTAGGAATTGCCCGGATACTCGGCCGCAAAGGGCCCATACATGACATCAATGCGGGCGATTTCCTCCGGCGCCACCATGAACCAGCGCGGCGAGCCGTTGCCATTGTTGTTGTTCACCAGCGCCGAGAGCAGGATGCCGTCGGCATACACCAGGCTGCGCGCGCTGGCGTTGACGCCGGTGGTGCGGGTGGCCAGCGGCGACTGCGTATCGCCGATGTAGCGCTTGCGCACCGACAGGCTGGGCAGGTACTTGAGCGCATCGGCGCTATCGGTGACGTTGATGGTATCGGCGGCGGTATCGGCCGTGACGCTGGCGCTGGTCTGCGGCAATTGCGTGCGCTGCGGCGCTGCGACCGTACCGCGCACCTCGATGGTGGGCAAGGCAGCCGCATCACTGGCCTCGACAGCGCTCTGCTGGGCCAGCGCAGCGCCGCTCCAGGCCGACAGGACAGACAGTATCAGCCGGCGCCTGCGCAGGGGGAATGGGTTCATGGCGAAGGAAACCTGATCTTGTCGGGCAATGCGCGCAATCGCACCCGCGACTGCCGTAGGCGTCGCACTCCCCGTTTTTTGTCCGCGCAATCTAGCATGCAGGCGCATCACTGCGAATGCGGAAGCCATGCCGCCATCTGGCAGGCAAACGCCTACCCGGAGAAAATCTCCTTGCGCCACAAGGATTTAGCACCGACAAGCAGGATAAAAAAAGGGCTGCGACATATTGCCGCAGCCCGGAAATACAACAGAGAGGAGTAGTGATTGGACTCCAATTCGCCGCCCCGCCCCTTAATCCAAATCAAACCTGACGCGCACCGATGCAAGTCGCACCGCCCTTCACAAGGAACGCTCCAGCCACCACAACAGCAACAGCAGCGGCAGCGCGCAAAGAATGCGCCGCGCCAGCCAGGGCGTGCGCGCCGGCCAGTAACTGAGCGACAGCACCTGCAGGATGCCGGCCAGCGTCAGCACGCCAATGCCTCCCACCACGCCAATGCTCCAGCCCTGCATGCCAATGGCCACCGCCAGGCTGGCCAGCAGCGCCAGCGCACCCAGCCAGCGCAAGCGCTGCCGCAGCGCCGGTGCAGGCTCGGCGCCGCGACCATGCACATCGGCGTAGTGACGGTCCATTGCCAGCGCCAGCGCGCTCCAGGCGCAATAGGCCAGGCCCAGCGCCAACAGGAAACCCGAGAGCGTCATGCCGCCTCCTTGATCAAGGCGCCCTGCCTGCCCGGCTGCACCGCCGCGGCGGCGCGCTGCCTGCGCTGACGGCGCGCCAGGATGCGCTCGGCCAGCCACAGCGACGCCCCCAGCGCCAGCATAGTGAGATCGAAACCAGCCACGGGCCAGGGACCGCGTCCCAGCAACAGCGTCACGCCGAGATGGGAATGCGTAGTGAAGATGTTGAGCACCACAATGCCCGCAAACAGCAGCGCCCCCGCCCCCAGTTGCACCCGCCACATCGCCAGGCCCGGGCGCAGCTGCGCCAGCACCGCCGCCACCGCCCAGGCGATGAAGAAGACATTGATCTCCGCCTGGGGCCGCTGCGTCATCTCCAGCGGCAGCAAGCGGTTGGCCCAGAAGTAGCTGGCAAAGGCGATCGGCAGGCCGGCAATGGCGCCGATATTGAGTGCATCCACCAGGCGCAGGCCCCAGCCGGGACGCGCCCCCTGGGCGATGGCCTTGGCCTCTTTCTGGCGCGTCTTCACCGCCCACAGCAGGGCCCCGCTGGCCACCATCAGGTAGCCCGACAGACCGCACAGGAAGAACAGCCAGCGCAGCCAGGGATCCGCAAAATGCCCCAGGTGCAAGCCATAGAGCACCGCACGAGTCACGCCCGTATTGCTGGGCTGTTCCCCCACGCTGGCCTTCTGCACGCCGCTCACGCCATCGAAGACCAGCGCCGGTTGCAGATAGGACAAGGTGGCCGCCTTCTGGCGCGTGAGCACCACGGTAGCCTTGGCGTCCCCCGGGTGATTGATCGTCACCAGCGCCAGCGGCGCGCCCTGCCAGTGCTGCTGCGCCTGCGTGACCAGCGGCCCGATGGCCGTGAGCGGCGCGGCCTGTCCGGCAGCCTTGCCGCGCCCCGCGACATTGGGAAAGACCTCCTCGAAGAAGGCGCTCTCGCCACCCTTGCCAGGGTAGGCCGTCTGCACGCCCCAGGGCATGATCATGAACATCAGCGTGACCAGCCCGGTGTAGGTGATCATCAGATGGAACGGCAGCGCCAGCACCGCCGCAGCGTTATGGGCATCGAGCCAGGAACGTTGGCCCTTGTTGGCGCGGAAGGTGAAGAAATCCTTGAAGATACGCTTATGGGTGATCACCCCGCTGACAATGGCCACCAGCATGAAGAGCGCACCGATGCTCACGATCCAGCGCGCCCACTGCACCGGCATGTAGTGCAGGTCGAAGTGCAGGCGATAGAGGAACTCACCGCCCCGCGTTTCGCGCACGGCCGCCATCTTCTGGCCGGTCGTGACATCGACCAGCTCGCTGGTAAAACGGCTGCGCGCGCTGCCCGCCGGGCCATCCTTGGGCGGCGGCGCGATCCAGCCCACCCGCATGGCCACGCTGCGCGCCGACGGCAGGCTGATGAACCAGCGTTCGGCCTGCGGCGCCTGCTGCTGCAAGTGCGCGATGGCGCGTTCCACCGCCAGCGGCTGCGGCACCGGCTGACGCTGAGTGGCGTGCAGCTCGGGCATCATCCAGAAACTGATCTCGTCCTTGAAGTAGCTGGCCGAGCCGCCGGCAAACACCAGCAGCAACAGCCAGCAGACCAGCAGGCCGCTCCAGGTATGCAGCCACGCCATGGACTGCCGCAATCCCTCCTTCATGCCGCCACTCTCCCCATCCAGGCCGCCAGCGCCAGCACCAGGGCCGGCGCCGCCAGCCCGGCCCAGGCGCGCCAGGCGCTGCGGGCCGCGAAGACCCAGATCACCGCGCAGGTAAAGATGGCGAAGGACAGCATGGTCGCCGTCATCACCGCATCGGCCCGGCTCATGGGCAGATAGCGCGCCGCCACCACAGTACACAGGGCCGTGAGCAGATAGCCGCCGGCAACGGCGGCCACCACGCGGGAGAGCACGGCCAGGCGGTAGGCCAGGGTCGGGCTGCAGACAGGTTTCAGGCTGAACATAGGATCAATGCTGGATCAATGCGGGATCAAGGTGACATCAAGGCTGGATCAATGGCCGGACCGCTTACTTGTTGGGCTTGGCCGCCGGCGCTGCCGGCAGCGCCTTCATGCCCTTGGCCTGGACCAGCGAGAGCGTGGTCACGAAACTGGCCGTGTCATAGGGCTTGCCGTCACGCTCGCCGGCCGTCTTGTCGGTGTGGTGGACCTCCGCCACATAGACGCCCTGCCAGGGCAGATCGAACTGCACCAGGCCCTGTTCGTCGGAATGGGCTTCCTTCATCCAGCCCGACGGCGTCACCAGGCCGACCTTGGCCTTGGGCAACGCCGCGTTCTTGTAGGTCACCTTGAACTGGCCCGGCTTGCCAGTGGGCAGCAGGTCCAGCGTCAGGCGCGGCTCCTGGGCCGCCGCCGAGGTCACCAGACGCGCCGCCGGGGTCCAGGCGGTGCGGGTGGGCGTGGCCGCGTGCTTGTTCTCGAAGACCGGATAGTGCGCATCCTCCGCCACGAGGGATTCGCCCTGCCCCGCCTTGGCTGACAAGCTGAAGGCATCGGACTGCTTGCTCAACGCCAGCGTACGGTCGCCCTGGGCGCTGATGAGCACGGCGCTGGGCGAGACGAACTTGTCCAGCAGGCCGGGCGAGACTTCGCGCAGGTTGTCACCGAACTCGCCGAAATACAGTTTCGCCTCCTTGCCATCCTGCTGCAGCCAGATCTGGTGCGCCGATGCCGGCAGCGCCAGCAGGAGGGAGGTGAACAAGCCGGAGACAATCGCCAGACGCTTCATAGACGGATTCCTTTCGAATGAGGGGAACAAGTGGTTTGGTTGTGCAGGAGCGTGGATGCAAGGCGGCACGTCATGAAGCAAGCCCATGGCGGCCTGCCCCGACGCTTGGCGCGGCCATGCTGCGATCCCATCGGGATCGATATTATTTGAGAATGATTATCAATTATATTGTGGATTATAGGTATCGACAAGCATTCACGGACCTCAAGGGCCACTGTTCCGGGCGGGTGCAAACAGGGTATGATCGCTACCCGTTTGAACGCGCCCGCCGCGCTGGGCGCATTTCCGCCCAGCGGCCCGGCCCGCGCCCCACTGCACTACCAGGAGAGATTGTCCCCCATGCTTCGCCGCAACCCATCCGGCCACCGGCCCCAAGTCCACGAATCCGCCTATGTCGACCACACCGCCATCCTGTGCGGCAAGGTGATCGTCCACGAGAACGTCTTCATCGGTCCCTATGCGGTGATCCGCGCCGACGAAGTCGATGAGCATGGCGAGATGGAACCCATCATCATCGGCGCCCATTCCAACATCCAGGATGGCGTGGTGATCCACTCCAAGTCAGGCGCCGCCGTGACCATCGGCGAGCGCACCTCCATCGCCCACCGCGCCATCGTGCACGGCCCCTGCACCGTGGGCGACGATGCCTTCATCGGTTTCAACAGCGTGCTGTTCAATTGCAGCATCGGCGCCGGCTGCGTGGTGCGCCACAATGCCGTGGTGGATGGTTGCGACCTGCCGCCGGGGTTCTATGTCCCCTCTACCGAACGTATCGGGGCCAAGACTGATCTGTCGACCATTCCGCGGGTGACGGTGGCGGCGTCAGAGTTTTCTGAAGATGTGGCGCGGACTAATAATGAGTTGGTGTTGGGGTATAAGAAATTGCAGAATGAGTTTTGAGGTTGTGGGGGTGGTTTAGGAATGGAAGATCCGGCTTCTGGAGAAAGGAAGGCCGGATTTTTTATTGGTTGCGGAGCGGGAATATCTACGGAGATTCTCTGATCTATAGAGGCTGGAAAACCTGGATCAAGTCGGTGTTTAGAGTGAGCAGGTTTGGCTGGGTCATTACATCTGGGTCTGAATTTTGCGGAAATTCTCAGATCTTCAGACGGATGGAAATCTTGAGCAAGTCAGTTTTTAGAGTGAGCAGCTTTTGACCTGCGCCGGTAATTTGCCGCCAGTCAGGCAGTGAGTCGGTTGTCAAATTACCGACGCAGGTCAAATCACTTACCCGATGCATTTCTGCTCCTGTTTTTTAGACTTTCTCAATCGGCGAACTATTTATTTAAAGTCATCCAACCAATCTCCCATCGGATCTCTCGAATACTTAAAATTATAGTCCCCAAATTTTCTTACAAAATCAGCAACAATAGCATCACTCACGTCAATTTCATGAAATTCATTTCTACCCCTATCAGTTTGAACATAGATTCTCTCAATTTCAATTTCATTATTTTTATTCTTCTTACCAATGACTTTTGCTTTATAAAATAGAGCCGATCTGCCACCGCCCAGCATTGGAACTACGTTAAGTATTGGATAAATTACATTTGGATCAGAAATCTTAACTTTTACAGGAAAGTCAAAGTTTTCCGGATAATGTTCCCCAAGAAGAAACAATCCATTTTCTTGATCAACAAGCCATCCTGTTATTTCAATGATGGCATCTGTTGAAATAAAATTAGAGCCAAGCAATTCTTTCACATCCATTATTATTTTCCAATCACGATTGAATTTGCGCTATTTTTCATTGCATTATCCAGAATACTTGCACGTACACCACGCGGTCCTGCGGAAGGGTCTCGTGTCATGTAATACAGTACACCGTCAACCTTCGCTACACTATCAACAATGAAAAAATGATTATTTACATTCACAATTACTGTTTTACCATCTGCTAATGCGCGGTTCAGCTCTCCGGGGAACATATTAAGGTTCACAGTGTTTTTTACACCAGCCTTACTGATAACATCGGACAGTTCTGCAGTGTTTACGCCTGAAGGGCGAATACCCTTCTCAAAACTGCCGATTACATTTTCCAAAGTTACTGAAGCACCAGTATTATCAGTAATCGTCATCGCAGCGCAAGCCGGACCACAAACTGGCGCATCGCCCTGCCGAATAACTGAGCCCGTTGGTTGATACGGGATAGTATTAGGTGCGTTAACAGCGGCTCCTGCGCCGTCAATTGGGCCCGACCGTCCTCTAGTTGCTCCAGAAGGATTTATAGCAGCCGCCTGATTCAGAGCCGTTCCCGCTGCGCTCAGCAGCCCCACGGCGACATTTTCTAATCCAGCTTGATCACCATTTCTTAGTTCCTCCACCCCAGTACCAAGCTGATAGCCTGCTTGCGCCATCGCCACCAACCTGATCAGGTCGCCGACCGGCCCCGACATCACCTCAAGGGCAGGAGAACCGATTGCCGCTTGAGCCTGATGTACATCCTGGATACTTTGCAGCTGCCGTGCGAATAGCGCTAGTTCAGGCACGTCAGCTGGCTGCACAGAAGAACCTGGCCCCGCCTTCAACAGGAATTGAGCCGCTGCAGATCCATTTTGTTGCGCGTAATACGCGATGTAGAGGAACAATTCATTCTTTTCCGCACTACTCAATGAGTCTGGATTAGCATGATATGCACTCAATAATTGGTCGCTGCGATTGTCGAGATAATTTAGCGCCAACAAAACTTGCGCGCTTTCGCTCCTTCCTTTTACAGGATTAACCAATTTATCAAGGAAGCTTTGATTGTATGCTTTTTTTAGCTTGGCAAGCGCCTCATTCCGCTTGGCATTGGTTTTATCACCAAGGAAATTGTTCGTCACCGCATTTTCGGAAATATTGCCGCCTATAGCTGCATCAAGTGGAGTCCCGCCTGCAATTCCAGCCAATACGGTACCGGCAACCGTGGATAATGCGATAACCGTTTTACGCTGATTATCATTAAGCTTTTCTGGATGGAATTTTCCGTCTGCATCATAAGCATCCGGATACAATTCGCGCGTTATGGCTTCTGCGGCAAGCTCTCCTGTGGCCCCTGCAAGTGCACCGGCTCCGGCATGGGCGCCGTTAGCTGATGCAAGGATTCCTCCTAATATTGCATGACTTAATACCTGGGCACTCTTGTTCTCGTTTCCAGGTTGAGAAAAATAGCGACCAATAGCATCCGCCAGATACGGGGCGCTGGCATTGGCTAACAGTTGCCCAGCACTCTGACCACCGAGGCCACCAATCACAAGAGTCGTAATGGCTTTAAGAGCCCGCTTATTCTCGCCGCCATCTTTCCATTGGTCTGCTTCTGCACCCAACAGCAGGGCCTGTGTTTGATCGCCATTCTGTGCGGCATTGCTGGCTGCTTGTCTCAGCTCCTTCTCTTTTGACTCCGCATAGGCGCCTGCTAGCTGAGCAACCTGTTGCCCAAAAGCCCGCGTAATCTCTGCCTGCGCTTCAACATCGGCCTGCAGCTCCTGCCCATTCCACGTCTTAGCTATCTTTCCGCTGGTATCACGCTCACTGCTCACATCAGCATTGATGCTCGCAATGGTCTGTTCAGCCGTCTTCCCTGTCTTGGCCTGCTGGGCAGCATCATCGGTAATCTTGATATCAGCCTGGCTGATCCCGCTCCGGGTCGTGCTGCTATCGCTACCGCTGACATTCCCCCTCCCGAGCGCGCTGCCAGCAAGTCCCAGCACCGAACCTGCCAGATTCGTCCCCATACCCACGCTTTGGCTCTCGGCCTTGAAGTCACTCCGGTTCTTGATATCGGATTGCGTCAAGGTCTCAGTCGTCAGGCTATTCTTCCCATCGGCAGCAGCCTTATCCGTGCTGGCAATCTTCGCCCCCTTCAGGTCCGTATTGCCCGCCACATTGATCTGGAATCCATCGTCCCCAGCCTTGATGCCCGATTGCTCATTCACACTGGCGTAATTCCCATCCACACTGCTACGCGCCAGGTTGAGACTGCCGCTCATCCGCCCCATCCCCGCCGAGATACTCACCCCTGCGCTTTGCTGGCGGCTCTTGTAGGTACTCGTGTCCTGCAGGCTTTCGATATTGAGATTACCGCTGCCGCTGGTGCCGACGTCGATCACCACCTGCTTGCCGCTGGCCACGGCTCCCTTGATCGTGGTATCCGTGCCCGATGCAATGGTGAGCTTGTTGCCCGCATCAACATGCGTATTGACCTGCGCAACATCACTCCCGTCACCACGCCCCCGGCTCCCCGACAAGCCTGCATTGACAAGGAAGCCATCGGTGCCTATCGAGATCCCCACCGATCCCGACATCGCCTTGTTGCTGCTGCTCTGTTCGGTTGTGCTTTGTGCTGCCAGCAGGCGCACTTCATTGTCGGCTTTCAGGAGCGTGTTGGCTCCCGATCTGATATCGCTACCCTGCACGATGACGTTGCTGTCCGCACCACCACCCTGCGCCGTCAGGCTGATGTTGCCACCTGCATTGAGCGTGGAGCCGCGTGCAGTGCTAGCACTGGATTGGCTGTGGTTCTCGCTCTTGCTCGCGCCTACGCTGATGGCCAGGTTGATGCCGCCGGCCTTGTCGGCTGCCGTGGCGTCGCGGGTCTCGGGCTTCTTGTCGGCCCCGAGCTTGAGATCGCCGTTTTCATCGAGGGCATTGGTGCGGACTTGCGGATTGTCTTTGCCATCGACCGCAAAGCCTTGGCCGGTCCGGACGGCATCCACTGCATTCTTGCCCGCAAAGCCGATATTGGCCGCCGCCAGCAATTGCATCCGTCCGCCCGAGGTACTCTTGGCCGCCTGCGCCATCTGCTGCGCCGTCTGAATCGCTGACAACACCGGGCTGGTGATCTGTATCGTCAAGCCGCTTTGCTTGAAGACCATATCCTGCGTGCTACGCTCGGTCTCCGCCGCGGCCAGGATACTGATCTGCTTGGCCACCACATCAATATCGCCCTTCGGCGCCAGCACATTGCTGCCGCTCTGCGTATAGGCATTGCCCGCCTTGATCGAGACATTGCCATCAATGCTGCCCACGTTGGACGATACGGCAGTGCTGTTGACAGTGGTGTTCTTATTATCCAGCTCGCGCGTGCCGATGGTGAAACCCAATCCCCCTCCACTCAACAGACCGCTGCTCTTCTTGTTGCTGCCCTCGGCGGATTCGACCTTGTCACTGGCGGAGGCGACCGTAATATTGTTGGCCGCCACCAGCGAAGTTCCGGCGCTCGATACGACGTTGCTGCCGACGATGCTCATGTCCTTGCCCGCTTGCAGCACTGTCGTGTCACCGCTCAGGGTGCTACCCACGGCGTTGGTGTAGGCGCGCTTGCCATAGCTGGTGCGCGTGGTGCTGGAGAGCAGGCCGCGTGAGGTGCTTTTCGCGTATTCGCTGTGACTCTGGAAAGACTCTTCGGAGACGACGTTGATGTCGCCAGTGGCCGCTACTTCCAGCGCCTTTCCAGCAGTGATACTGCTAGCGGCCACCTTCACATCGGCTTTCTCCATCAGGCCCGCTTTGATACTGATGCCGCCAGCGGCATCAATGTTGCTGCCTCGTACCGCGACGCTCTCGTCATCGGCTCTACTGTATGACCTGGAGGCCGCGCGGCCGATCGTAGATTCAGCTCTGTCCAACGCTGCGCCTATCGTCACGGCGCGTCCTGCCATCAACGAACCGTTGCCACTGCCATTGGTGCCGATGGCTACCTGCGCGGCAGTCAAGCTCAGATCGCGCTGCGCCACCATGGTCAGGTCACCGCCCGCGTTGACGGTCGATCCTACGCTGCTAACACTCTGCGCGTGACCAAAGTAACCGCTGAAGTTGGCGTCATAGGTGCTGCCGGTCTTGACAGTACCCAAATTGATATCGCGGCCCGCGCTCATGGAAAGCTTGCCGGTGGCGGCGTCTCCGGAACGGCCACTGGCCACCGTTGCACCGAGGTTGGTGATGTCTGCGCCGGCGGTGATGGTCAGGTTCTTGTCGGCGGCGATGCTGCCCTGGTTGGACAGGGAGGTATAGCTGCCGCTGGTCTGGCCATTGTTGTAGGTCTGGGTAGTGGTGAGCGTTTCGTTGCGCACGTTTCTCCCCGCGCTGATCACGATCTCGTCGCCGCTGATGCCGCCGCCCAGGTTGGCGATATCGTTGGACGCCACCAGTACGGTGCGGCCTGTGCCGCTGGCGCGACCATCGATGAAGCCACCCTTGTTGCTGATGTTCTCGGCCTGGATGGTGATGTTGTCGCCGCTGACCAGGGCGCCGCTGTTCTTGAGCGCGTCCTTGTCAATATGGGCCAGATAGAGCTTGGGCACCAGGACCTCTTCGGTGCGTCCATCGGGCAGGACGACCTTCTGCGTTTCCAGCCAGACGATGTCGCTGGTCAGGTGGCTGACCTGGTCCGGCGTCAAGGCCACGCCAGGACGCAGGTTCCAGCTTTGCGCCACGCTCACGGCATTGTTCAGCAGCTTCTGGTATTGGGAGTCGTCGTTAAAGCTGCCACTGGGCCGTCCCGTCAGTTGCGCCATCTGCTCGCGCACCATGCGCTGCTCGTAGAAGCCGTCGCCCAGGCGTTTCTGGGTGGTGGAGGGATCGACATTGAGCGCGGTGAGCAGGTAGTCGCTGCTGAGCCAGGTGCGGCGGTCGGTGAACTGCGTGCGAGTCTCCAGCAGGTAGTTGCCGCTGGTGGCTGGGACGAACATGGGGTTGGGTCGGACCGGAACAGGCGCGTCGGGAGCCGTTGCGCCAGGGCGCGCGCTGGCGTCATTGAGCACGCTGCCTACTGACTGGCCGCTGCCGGTGGTCAGGGTCAAGTCGCTACGGATGTTGGCGGCGCTTCCGGCGGCAATGTCGGCATTGCTGAAATTGCGCGCCATTATGTTGACGCCTTGCTTGCCGACAATGGCCCCTTGGGTGGTGCCGATCACTTCCGAGATGTCGGGCATGCTGTAGCCGGTCACGGTGCCGCCGGTGGTGACGAAATTGCCGTCGAAGCTGTGCCGGCGATACAGGGTCTGGCCAAGGTTGTTGATGTCGGCGTTGCCGCCACCGAGCCACAATGCACCGCTAACCACGATATTGCTGAACTCATTGTTCAGCGACTGGGCGATGCGGATATTGGCATTGCCGCCTGCACGAATTTCCGCCACCGCTCCGGCGCCTGCCGCGAGCCGGTCTTCACTGGCGGTATGGTGTGCATTGCGGGTCAGTTCCAGCGAATCATGCTGGGGCGCCAATGCGCGCTGCGTGTCGCGCCGGAAGATGCCGTTGGGATCGGTATAGTCCACCTCCGCCACGAAGCGTACGCAGTTGGTGGTGCAATTGCCGTACTGGTTGGAATAACCCGGCATGGGCTGCCAATTGACGTCGCCGCGGCCATTGCGCGGATCATCGCCGCCTGCCACCTTGTCGGGGTTGCTGACGTTGTTCCGTTGCTCCGTGAAATACACCACTCGAGTGCCGTCGGTTGCACTGCCTCGGGTGACTTGACCGAAGGTAGCCCAATTACTGGAAAGACCTTTATAGAAAACGGTATCGTCGGCATGCGTGCGGATCACGGCCCTGCCGATCACGTAGCCGTCGGGGGTGATGATGCTCTTGGTCTCCAGCACATCGGCCGGATTCACATACAGCATTTCGTAGAAGTTGAAGTTGGAGGAATCAGGCTTGTAATACATCTGATTGCCGCCGTTGTGCCACCAGGAAGGAGCCCGCATTGCATAGGTCTCATCCAGCGTACGCACGGTGGTGACAGCCACACCGCTGCGGGTGTTGCGCACGTTCACCGCTGCGATGTCGAGATTGCCACCGGCTTCGATGACCGAATCTTCGTTGACGATCTGCGCCGTGTTGTTGACCAGCCCATTGGCGTCCCGCACGCCATTGGCAGCGATGGCCATGTCGGCGCTGCTGTAGATGATGGCCTTGCCCCGGTTGGCCAGCATCTCGGTCAGCCAGAGCGACATGCCGTTGCCCGCTCCCAGCAGGGCGTTGGCGCCGGTGTTTTCCAGTGTCCTGGCGTTGACCACGAGATCCTTGCCAAGGATGGTCGCGCTGTTGAGGATGCTGTCGGCGGTGATGTTGAGTTGCCGGTTCGCACTGATCTCGCCGGCGTTGTCGAGGCGATTGAGTGCGGTGAGCGTGATGTCTGCCGCCTGCAATGCTGCGCCGCTGCGATTGCCGATATTGGCGGCGCTCAGCGTGAGGGTATTGGCTTGCACGCGACCTGCGTTGTCGTAGTCGCCCTGCATGGTGAGATTGAGGTCACTCACTGCGCTGAGCCGCCCGTTGGCGCCCTGGACCAATCCTTGTTGCAGCGTAAAGGCGGCGTTGCTGCGCGTGCCGATGCTGCCGTTGTTGCGCAAGCCCTGTACCCCGGCGCGGATGGACTGCGCGGTGATGCTGCCATCGTTGCTCAACATGCCATCGGCTGTCAGACCCAGCTGGCCAGCGGCCTCGATGTTGCCGGTATTGCTGATGTCTGCGGCGGCGTTGCCCTGAGGCTGGGTTGCGCTGATCGAGATATCGCCCGCCGCCTGCACCTTGCCGCTGTTGTTGACCGCACCATGCGTATCCACCTCGACATTGCCGGTAGCCGCGCTGATGGCGCCGCTGTTCTGCAAGCTGGCAGCGGTGAGCGTCACCCCGCTCTGCGCGCTGATCGTATTGCTGTTGTTGATGCCCCCATCTGCCTGGAGCTTGACCGCGGCGGCCGAGGACGCAACGCTGCCGCTGTTGACGATATCGCCACCCTGCCCCGTTGCACGGACGCCCAAAGACGCCGTGGCGGCCAGGGAGCCGCTGTTCTCGATACGCCCCGCCGCTGTCAGCGTGAGCTCGCCAGCGGCGGCGCCGATGGCGCCGGCATTGCGCACGCCGACCCCGGACTCGGTGCCGACCAGCACGATCTTGTTGGCGTACATCCCGCCCAGTTGCGCGACGTCGATGCCGAATTGCGGCTTGGCGGGGTCCGCGCTCACGGCGGTCACTGTGGTGTTGTCGGCATTGACCTGGTTGGTCCCGACGGTGACTTTCAGTTCCTTGCTCCAGATGCCGGCATTGATCTTGGCGGCGCGGGCGATGAGGTCGGTGAAACTGGACTGGCTGTCATTGAGGCCATTACCCTTGATGCTCACCACGCCACCCCGCACCAGATAACCGTCCAGGCTGCCATTGTTGATGATGGGCGTGCCGGTGGTGAGGGTGCTGCGGCTGGCGTTGATGAAACCGCAGCCGTCGCAGGTCACGCCCGAGGGATTGGCGATGATCACCTGGGCGCGGTCACCCGCCACTTCCACAAAGCCGCGCAACATGCTGGGATTGCTGGAATTGACTTCGTTGAGGATCACCCGCGCCGTGCCGTTGGCGAGGTTGGGATTGCGCTGGACCCATCCACCCAGCTGGGTCTGCACGTCGCTGCGGGAATTGTTGAGGATCGCGCCAGCGCGGTTGACGTCGAACTGGCTATAGGTATTGCGCGAAACGCCCGCTGCGCTCGGCGTCTGGATGTTGACCTGGGGAATGCCATTGGCGGTATTGACCACCACCGGCTGTTGCGCGCGCGGCGCGTTGGGGTCGGCGATGATCTGCGCATAGGCGCGCGGCATCGTCGTCACGAGCGCGCCTGTGGCCAGCAGCACGGCCAGTCCGATCCAGCTCAGGCGCGCCATGGGCAGGCCGCCGAGGGCCACGCCTGGGCGGCTGCCCACGGCGCGCTTGCCGGCGCAGGCGCGGGTGGTCTCGGCCACGGCCATCAGCAGGCCACGGGTCTTGTTGAAGATGATGCGATAGCAAAGCTGGTTCATGATGTTGCTTTCTTGTTGTCGTTCATGCGCGTAGGCTGGCCGGTCAGAAAGACCACATCAGACTCATGCCGGCGGTGAGGGGGGAGGTCTTGAATCGGTCTGGCTGGGAAATCGGCACGCCGGCGAAGACTTCGTAATTGGTGCGGCCCAGCGCACCGCGCAGGCCCAGTACTGCGCCGGCCAGGCGGCGTCCGACCAGCAGCTCCGTGGAGGGACCGCCGACTTCGCCATAGTCCAGGCCGGCATAGATCTCTTGCTTGCTCGCGCCCAGGGCGGCGGCCAGTTCATTGCGCACATACCAGCCGCGCTCGGCCAGCAGGTTGCTCTCGCCATCGAAGCCGCGCACGCTGTAGCGCCCGCCGAGCGAAAACTTGTCTTGCGGGGTCAGGGGCGTGCGGTTCCATTGGGCGCGCGCGCCCAGGGTGTAGCGCATGGCCTGTTTGCCCCAGGGCATGGGCAAGGCAAAGGGAGCGTTCAGGTTGAGGTCGGCGGTCATGAGACGAAAGCGCGAAGTGCCTTCGCCAAAGGCTTCCTCGGGCGCGGCCATGGCGTCGAAGGCGCCGGTGCCACGCTTGTAGGCCAGGGCCAGATCCAGGGTTCCCTCGCCGATGAATTCGCGATGCGCCAGCCCCATCTCCCAACCGGCCACGCGACGGCGCTGCACCTGCACTTCGGTGTCATCGACATAGTTGCTGGAAGAGCGCACGAAGCCCTTGAACGAGAGCGTGGTCTTGCGCACGGCGTCGCGGTAGACCAGGCGGCTCAGTTTCAATTCGTTGGTCTCGCTCTGGCCGCTGTAGAGATAGGTCTGGTTGATGCCGGCCACGGCCTGGTGATAGCGATTGCTGCTGTTGGTGAAGGCCAGCGCCCAGTAACCCAGCGGCAGCGAGTAATGCACCACCTGGCTCTGGCTGCCGCGCGCGCCGGGGTCGCCGCCGCCCAGATCGTGGCTGAAGCTGATGTAGAAGAGATCGTTGAGGGTGAGCCAGTTGTCCAGCGAGACGGTGGCGCTGCCCTGGTATTTGCCGGTGGCCTTGGTGCCGCTATCGTCCACCGACAGGGTCAGGCGAATGGGGATGCCCTGCTGGTAGCTGATGACCAGGTCGCTGTCGCCGGGGGCCGCATCCTTGCCTTCGCTGGGGGCGATCTGGACGTCGGCCTCGGCGGTGGGGACGCGCTTGAGGTTTTCCAGTCCTTGCTCGATGTCGCGCAGATTGAGGAGATCGCCGGGCGATGCCGGCAGTGCATTCCACTGGGTGGCGCGGGGATCGGCATTGTCGGCAAAGCGGATCGCGCGGATCTTGCCTGGGACGATGGTCAGGCGCAGCTCGCCGCTGGCAATATCCTGCGGCTGGGCCAGTATGCGTGTGGTGACGTAGCCGCGGGCGACGATGGCGTTTTGCAAGGCCGACATCACGGCGTTGATCCCCTGCACGCCCAGGCAGCGCCCGCCGGGATTGGCTTCTGGCAGATCGAGCAGCCAGTCGAAGCGCGCGCTGCCGGGGCCATCCAGCACGACGCGATGCACCGCAAAGCACGGTGATTCCTGAGCGGGGACGGCCTCGGCTGCCGCACCGGGTTGCGCCGGCAGGCGTACGTCGGGACCGCGCTCCTGCTGCCGGCGCAATTCGCGCTCGCGCTCTTGCTGGCGCTGGAATTGCTGCGTCGACAGATCGGCCTGCGCCCAGGCGCTGGACATCACGCCCGCCTGGCACAGACACAAAACGATGGGCAAAAAGCTGCCCCTCCCACGCAGGCGCACGTGCCTGCGCAGGCTCCCCTGAGGATCCTGGCTCATTGTTGTCTTGTTGTTCTGGTGAAACTGAAGTGGGTGCGGGGCGTCGTTTGATGGCCCCACTGCCTGGCTGCGGGGCAATTTCCACGCGGAAATGGTGCCGCACAGCAATTTTACCTAAAATTACAATCTCATTGAACAGGAACGTAACAGGTTGCGCTCGATCAGCGGCGATATGGCCAACTTCGTTGCTCTGTTACACCCTCATGGGGAAGTTACACCAAAGAAATAAAAAGTCAATATCTGTTAAATATAAAAGTCATCAGGGAACAAAAAACAATCAACCGCGCAAAAGTATTAAATATAAAACCCAATAATTTCCCATCTAACAACTTGGGGGAGCTTGCGTGGCCAACGACGACGCGTTGTTGATCACTATGGCCGGATCACCTCAGTGACTCACTGCCGATCCCGAACGCGCATCGGCAGCAACTCCCCGGCGCTCCCGCACTCAACTACCGCGATAAGTGGAATAAGCCCACGGCGACACCACCAGCGGCACGTGGTAATTCTGGGATGCATCGGCAATGCCGAAGGCAATCACCACCTCATCGACGAAACGCGGTTCCGGCAACTGCTCGCCCTGGGCGGCGAAGTAATCACCGGCGGCAAACACCAGTTCGTACTTGCCCACCTGCAGCGCCTCACCGGCCAGCAGCGGTTCATCACAGCGGCCATCGCTGTTGGTGACGGCCTGCTTGAGCAGGGTCTTGCCGACCGGCCCGACGGCATACAAGGCCAGCTTCACGCCCACGCCCGGCTTGCCCTTGGTGATGTCCAGCACGTGCGTGCTCAGTTTGCCCATGATGTGTTCCTTTCCCTGATGGTTGAATGACTGAATGATTGAATGACTGAATGCTTGGATCGTAGGATGCTTGGCTTGATGACCAACCGCGATCATATACGGCCTCGCCGGACTGCCTATACGCACCTGCTTATATCCGCCATCGCGGCAGTGGGTCACGCGGGCCACCTTCTTCAGCGTTTTCAGTCGCTACCTTGCGGCCCATTCTCACGCTCTGCGACGGCCAGAATTCTCGCTCCACAAATCGAATTTTTAGCGGTCACAGTCCGCTAGCGGCTACCTATACTCGCCCAGATCCGACATGGAGGTAACGATATCCGCCGCTACCCGCCGATGCCGGATACCGCCCTCAATCTGTTCGCCAGCCAAGCCTGTCGGCCCTTTCCGACCCTCGCGCAATCTGTGATGCGCGCTCATCGCCAGCCAAGAGATTCCTCAACCCTTTCTCTCGGAACCTGTCATGAGCTTTATCAAGAGTCGCAAACACGCGTCGCCGGCCCACGCCGCGCGGCTTCCTTCGCTGGCCGTCGCCAGCGCGCTGCTGCTGCCGGTCATGGGCGCACATGCCCAGACCTCCGGCAGCGGCTTGCCGCCCACCCGGGTCGACGGCGCCCGCGAATCGCCCTACAAGAGCGAGTATTCGGCCTCGCCCAAATACACCCAGCCGCTGGTGGATACGCCGCAGACGCTACAGATCCTGCGACGTCCGCTAATGGCGCAGCAGGCGGCCACATCGCTGTCCGACGTACTGCGCAATACCCCGGGCGTAGGCGCCTTCTTCCTCGGCGAGAACGGCAGCACCAGCACCGGTGACACCATCTACATGCGCGGCTTCGACGCCACCGGGGTGATCTTCGTGGACAATGTGCGCGACCTGGGCGCGATCTCGCGTGACGTCTTCAATATCGAACAGGTGGAAGTGCTCAAGGGCCAGGCCGGCACCGACAATGGCCGGGGCTCGCCGACCGGTTCGATCAACCTGGTCACCAAACAGCCCGAGCTGGTCGATGCGGTCACTGTCTCGGCGACCTATGGCAGCTGGATCCAGAAGCGCGCCACGCTGGACTGGAACCGCATCCTGGACGCTGACCGCGGCCTGGCGCTGCGCCTGAACCTGATGAAGCAGCATAGCGGCGTGCCGGGTCGCCATGTCGTCCACAATGCCCGCGACGGGTTCGCGCCCTCGCTGGCCTTCGGGCTGAACACGCCGACCCGGATCTTCTTCAACTACCTGCACATCCAGCAGGACAACGTCCCCGACGGCGGCGTGAGCACCATCGGCCTGCCGGGCTATTCAACGCCCGACCCGAACCGCCCCTATATCAGCAACGCGCCCAAGGTCAGCACCAGCAACTTCTACGGCCACGTCAACGACTACAACCGGGTCAACACCGACATGACCACGCTGCGCGTGGAGCACGACTTCTCGCCCGACCTGAAACTGCAGAACACCACCCGCTATGCGCGCACTGATCAAGACTATCGCCTCAGCTCCTTCGTTGCGATCGGGGTGAAGACGGACCGATCCTCGGTCAGCCTGTTCACCCCTTCGCCGGAGGACCGCTCCACCTGGGAGGTGTCGCGCAACATCATCACCCGGCGCGACCAGAGCAACGAGATCCTGAGCAACCAGACCCATCTCACGGCCTCGTTCCAGAGCGGCGCCCTGCAGCACACGCTGGTGGGCGGACTGGAACTGACCCGCGAGCGGCAACATGCCCTCTCCTTCACCGGCCCCTCCCGACGTCCCCGGGCCAATCTCTACCAGCCCAATCCGGAATTCGACGACTCCGGCACCCTCATCAGCGTGAACGGGCGCAACAAAGGCCAGACCGATACCGTCTCGCTCTATGCGCTGGACACCCTCAAGTTCAACGAGCGCTGGTCCCTCAGCCTGGGCCTGCGTGAAGACTTCTATCGCACCTCCTTCGACGACACCAAGCCAAACGCTGGCGGACCGCTGCACAAATCGGGCGGGCTCTTCAACGCCAAGGTGGCGGTCGTCTTCAAACCCACCAGCTACAGCAGCCTCTACGCCCTGTACGCGAGCGCACAGCAACCGCCCGGCGGCGCCAACTTCAACCTCAGCGCCAGCCGCAGCAACGCCTCCCATACCGACTACGCCCCGCAGAAGACCGACACTGGCGAGATTGGTACCAAGTGGGAACTGCTGGATCGCAAGTTGATCGCCACCGCGGCCCTCTATCGTACCGAGGTCAACAATGAGGTGGAACTGGATAGCCTGACCAACACCTACTTCCAGACCGGCAAGAAGATCACCCAGGGACTGGAACTGGGCGTGACCGGCGATCTCAGCCCCACGGTCTCGCTCACGGCCGGTTACAGCCACATGCAGAGCCAGGTTTCGCGCGGCGCCCTGGTATCGGCCACGGGCGAGAATTTCCTGGCCTACGCCCCGCGTCGTTCCTTCACCTCCTGGGTCAGTTGGCGCTTGCCGCAGGGCTTTACCCTGGGCGGCGGGCTGCGCTACTCGGGCGGACTGCTGCGTGGCCGCGACACCAATGCGATCGGCACGCCCAAGGACACCGGCGCTTATTGGGTGGCCGACGTCATGGCCAGCTATGTCATCCACCAGCATGCAGAGATCCAGCTGAACGTGAACAATCTGTTCAACAACAGCTACGTCAGGTCCATCAACAAAAGCGGCTATCGCTACCTCCCCGGCGATGCGCGCAACATTTCCCTGACCGGCAATTTCCACTTCTGATCGCAGGCGGCGCTGTTAGCGCTGCCGCCCTGCACCTCCCCTGACGATGGCCACCGCTGATGGTGGCCATCGCGTTTTTGCCTCATCACCTTCCCCCATTGGCGCCTCGCAGCCCAGCCGCATCAACGCGACTTCTGCGCCACATCGCGCTGCGCTCGCCATCCTTTCCGCCAATCCGCCCGCGCCCGCCTCCCGCAAGGACGAACACAGGCGCGCCTGCGTCGACAACGAATCAGCGAAGAAAAAATTTAATAAACAAGAATCACTTTTATTTACATTTTATTTATAATTGTCACAGTCCCGTCGTTAAGTGACATTTCACCCGGTGCGGGATAAAAAAAACTAGATCAGCCAGCCGAACCGCCGGTCCCGGGCAACGCCATGCGCGCGCGCCCTCCTCCGACTGCATCACCGCCAGCCAAGAGAACACGCAACCATTCTCTCGGAACCTTGCTCATGACCTACATCAAAAGCCGCAAGCACGCGCCAAGTACGCGTGCTGCTTCCCTTGCCTCGACCAGCCTGTCGGCAGCCGTGGCCAGCGCTCTCTTGCTGCCGGCCATCGGCGCGCAAGCGCAAAGCGCCAATGCCGCCCTGCCCAGCGTGGAGGTGACCGCTTCCCAGGAACCGGCCTACAAGGCCGACAAGGCCTCTTCGGCCAAATACACCCAGCCGCTGGTGGACACGCCGCAGACCCTTACCGTGATCAAGCGTCAGCTGATCGACCAGCAAGGCGCCACCACCCTGACTGAAGCCCTGCGCAACAGCCCTGGGGTGGGCACCTTCTCCCTGGGCGAAAACGGCGCGACCAATACCGGCGACGCCATCTACATGCGCGGCTTCGACAGTTCCAGCGCCATCTTCGTCGATAGCGTGCGCGACCTGGGTTCGGTCTCGCGCGACATGTTCAACATCCAGCAGGTCGAGGTCCTGAAGGGCCCGGCCGGCACCGACACCGGTCGCGGCTCGCCGACCGGCTCGATCAACCTGGTCACCAAGCAGGCCGAGACCACCGACGCCTTCAGCGCCAGCGCCATGTATGGCAGCTGGAACCAGAAGCGCGTCACCGCCGACTGGAACAAGGTGCTCAATGCCGAGACCGGCACTGCGATGCGCCTGAACCTGATGAAACAGGACAGCGGTGTTCCCGGTCGCCACGAAGTCAAGAACGACCGCACCGGCCTGGCGCTCTCGCTGGCCCATGGCCTGGGCAGCGATACCCGTGTCTTCCTCGACTACCTGCACATGGAGCAGGACGATGTGCCTGACGGCGGCGTGCCCACCATCGGCCTGCCGGGCTACACCACGCCCGACGCCACGCGCCGCTTCCTGTCCTCGGCCGGGCGGGTGGACTCGTCCAATTTCTACGGCCTCACCAGTGACTACAACCAGGTCAACACCGATCGCCTGACCCTGCGGGTGGAACATGATTTCTCACCGGACCTGAAGCTGCAGAACACCACCCGCATCGGCAAGACGCACCAGAACTATCTGCTGACGGCCTTCATGGCGTCGTCGGCCAACCTGCTCACGCCCAACGCCAACGATGCGTCCAGCTGGACGCTGGCGCGCTCCCTGCCGACCATCAAGAACCAGACCAATACCATCATCACCAACCAGACCTACCTGACCGCCAAGCTCAAGAGCGGCAGCCTGGAACATACGCTCATGGGCGGGGTGGAGCTCACCCAGGAAAGGCAGAACAACAGTGGCGTGCTGACCAGCGGCACGCTGCCGGCGGTCAACCTGTACAACCCCAACCCCAACCCCAACGCCGGACGTGGCAACTGGATCATGGGCGCCGACCCGAGCACCAACGCCTGGGGCAAGACCGACACCGTGTCGGCCTATCTGTTCGACACTATCAAGGTCAACCAGCAATGGTCCTTCAACGGCGGCGTGCGCGTGGACCACTATGACACCAGCCTGGCCAATGGCTACCGCTGCGTGAGCTCGGGACGTGGCACCCTCTGCCCCACCGGTGTGGCCGCCGGCACGGCGTTCCGTCAGAGCTTCAGCACCAGCGGCAACCTGTTGAACTGGAAGCTGGCGGGCATCTACAAGCCCACCGACTACAGCAGCCTCTATGCGCTCTATGCGACTTCGCAGCAGCCGCCGGGCGGCAGCAGCTTCAGCCTGAGCGCCTCCAACAGCAGCGCCGACAATCCCAAGTTCGATCCGCAAAAGGCCAAGACCGCTGAACTGGGGACCAAGTGGGATCTGTTGAACAAGAAGCTGGCCCTCACCGCCGCCCTGTACCGCACCGAGATCACCAACGAAGTCGAACAGGACGCCACCTCGGGCCAGTACTTCCAGACCGGCAAGAAGACCGTGCAAGGCGTGGAACTGGGCGTGACCGGCGAGGTGACCCCGGACCTGTCGCTCACCGCCGGCTACACCTACATGAAGACCAAGGTGGACAGCGGCGCCATCGTCACTGCCAGCGGTGAAAACACACTGGCCTACACGCCCAGGCAGGCCTTCACCTCCTGGGCCACCTATCGCTTGCCCAAGGGCTTCACGCTGGGCGGTGGTGCACGCTATGTCAGCTCGCTGGTACGCGGCAGTGACAACCCCACCAGCGGCACGCCCAAGTACGCAGATTCCTACTGGGTCTTCGACGCCATGGCCGGCTATGTGGTCAACAAGAACCTCGACCTGCAATTGAATCTCTACAACATCTTCAACAAGGATTACGTTGCAGCGATCAACAAGAGCGGCTACCGCTATACTCCTGGCACGCCGCGCGCGGTGACCCTGACGGCCAACCTGAAGTTCTGATGCAGAGGGCTTGATCTGCCTCAGTCCCGGCGCCACCGCTCTTCTCTACAGTAGTGGCCCGGGCCTGCATTTCATGGCAAGGCCACCACGGCCCCTCCTCGCTGGAGGGGCTTTTTCATTCGCCACAGGAGAATCCCAACATGATGCTGCACATCCCCGAGGTCCTCAGCGCCGAGCAGGTGCGCCATATCCGCGCCGAGCTGGCGCGCGCCGACTGGGTGGACGGCCGCGCCACCGTGGGCGACCAGGGCGCGCGCGTCAAGCGCAATCGCCAGTTGCCGGAACATTCGCCGCTAGGCTTCAAGCTGGGCGAGATCATCCTGGAAGCCTTGCGCAAGAATCCCTTGTTCTTCGCTGCCGCCCTGCCCAAGAAGACCATCCCGCCGCTCTTCAACAGCTACGAAGGAGGCGAACACTATGGCCTGCATGTGGACGGCTCGGTGCGCAACCTGCCCAATGCAGTCGGGAGCATCCGCACCGACGTGTCGTCCACGCTCTTCCTCTCCGATCCGGAGGAATACGATGGCGGCGAACTGGTGGTGGTCGATACCTATGGCACCCACGAGGTCAAGCTGCCGGCGGGTGACCTGATCGTCTATCCCTCCACCAGCCTGCACCGCGTCGAGCCGGTCACGCGCGGCGCGCGGGTATGTTCCTTCTTCTGGACCCAGAGCATGGTGCGCGACGACTGGAAGCGCAGCATGCTCTTCGAACTGGATCGCAACATCTTCGGCCTGCGTGAAAAGATCGGCGATACCGAGGAAGTGCTGGGCCTGACGGGGCATTATCACAATCTGCTGCGGCAGTGGGCCGAGGTATAACGCGGTTCACCACGCAGATGACAAAGCGGATAAATCGTTTATATCATTCAACCGCTTCCAGGATCCAAAGAACAAGGCCGTGCGGGCTCGCCCCGGACGGCCTTTGTTTCGAGAGCGCCGATGACATTTCTTTTCACATATATTTGACATAATCATGTCGATATACAAAAATGCAGCCTCGATGAGGCGCGCTTGTGCGCCTTCACGCCACGCACAAGACCCCGGAGACATCTCAATGTCCAGGCTGCCCGACCATCTCGACCTCCACCTCATCCGCATCCTCTATCTCCTGCTGTGCGAGAAGAACGTGTCGCGCGTGGCCCTGAAGCTGAACCAGCCGCAACCCTCGATTTCGGCCTCGCTGCGCAAGCTGCGCGAGTTGACCGGCGATCCGCTGCTGGTGCGCGGCGCACGCGGCATGGTGCCGACCCAGCATGGCGAGAGCCTGTTGAAGCCGGCCAAGCGCATCCTCGACGAGACCGAGCGCCTGTTCATTCCCAAGACCGAATTCGTGCCGCAGGAAGAAGAGCGCATCTTCCACATCGCCGCGCCCGACTACATGAACACGCCCTTCTTCACCGAGGTGATCGCCCGCCTGCGACGCGAATCGCCGCGCAGCCGCATCGTCATCCATGCGCTCGGGCCGGATACCGACTATGTGCGCCGGCTCTCGGACGGCGAACTGGACCTGGTCATCGCCAACTGGGACGCCCCGCCCGCGCACCTGCATCTCTCCAAGCTGTTCGACGATCCCATCGTCTGCCTGATGCGGGCCGACTGCGCCTACGCCCGGCGCACTGCGCGGGAGGCCATGAGCGTGGAAGACTATCTGAGCCTGCCCCATGCCGCGCCCTCGCAGATCCTGCCGGGCTACCACGGCAGCATCGACAGCTTCCTGGAAAAGCAGAACCTGCGCCGCAATGTCGTGGTGGAGTCTGCCCACTTCCGCATGCTGCCCTACATGGTGGCGCAGACCGACCTGGTGCTGACGGCCGGACAGCAGTTCGCCAGTTTCTATGAAAAGCTGCTGTCCCTGAAAAGCTATGCCGTCCCGATCAAGTTTCCGCCGCTGCGCTTCTACCAGCTCTGGCATGAGCGCAGCCATCAGGCCACCGAACATAAATGGCTGCGCGCCCAGGTCGGCGCGGCGGCCAAGCTGCTGGCCCAGCCCCGCCGCTGACTGCGGACATGGCCGCAGCGCCGCCGTGATACGTCCAGAGCCATAACCACCAGAAGAAAGCGCTGATGCCATCCCGGCCAAGATGTTTTAAAGTCTCATCTGCGTCGAAGCGCCCACCGGGCGGGCCTGGGCGCAGCGTCCACGAGGACAATGACAAGCAACAATCGGCAGCGACAATCCGCAATGACAGATGAGCCGCGCCGTTTCCGGCATCACCAACCACGAACCAGCGAGGGAGCCGGCGATACGCCGGTCGGCAAGCACATGACGATCACACTGCAAGACCTGAACCAGGCTAGCGCCTCTGACTTCACCGCCGCCCTGCAGGGCATCTATGAGCACTCTCCCTGGATCGCCGAGCGCGCCGCCCCGCAGCGCCCCTTCAGCACCATCACGGCGCTCAAGCTGGCCCTGCAAAGCAGGGTCAACCAGGCCAGCCGCGCCGAGCAGCTGGGCCTGATCCGCGCCCACCCCGAGCTGGCCGGCCGCGCCGCCATCGCCGGCGAACTGACCGCCGAGTCCACCGGAGAGCAAGCCAAGGCCGGCCTGCACCTGTGCAGCCCGGAAGAGTTTGCCCGGCTGCAACAGCTCAATGCCGACTACAACGCCAGGTTTGGCTTCCCCTTCATCCTGGCCGTCAAAGGCCCGACCGGCGCGGGTCTGACGCGCCAGCAGATCATCGCCACCTTCACCCGCCGCCTGCGCAACCAGGTGGAAGACGAACTGCGCGAATCGCTGCGCCAGATTGGCCGCATCGCCGAGATCCGCCTCAACGAACTGCTCGGCCATCAGCCCACGCTGGGCGCGACCGTGATGCAATGGGCCGAAGAGATCGGCGCCCTGTCCGAAGAAGAGGGAGCGCTGACCTGTACCTACCTGACCGAGACGCACCAGCGCACCGCCGCCCAGATCGCGCAATGGATGCGCGAGGCCGGCATGCAGGTCCACATCGATGCGGTGGGCAACGTGGTGGGCCGCTATCAGTCCCCGCATCCGCAAGCCAAGACCCTGCTGACCGGCTCCCACTACGACACCGTGCGCAACGGTGGCAAATACGACGGCCGCGAAGGCATCCTGTTGCCGATCGCCGTGGTCAAGTATCTGCATGAACGTGGCGAGACCCTGCCCTTCCATCTTGAAGTGATCGGCTTCTCGGAAGAAGAAGGCGTGCGTTTCAAGAGCACCTTCCTGGGCAGCAACGCCATCACCGGTCATTTCGATATGGCGCTGCTCGACCTGCGGGACAAGGAGGACGTCACCATGCGCGAGCTCATCATCCAGGCAGGTCACGACGTGGCCGCCATTCCGCAGATCGCACGTGATCCGGCGGAGATCCTGGCTTATGTGGAAGTGCATATCGAACAAGGTCCGGTGCTGCTCAAGCGCGATTTGCCGGTGGGCATCGTTACCTCCATCGCTGGCAGCTCGCGCTATCTGGTGGATCTCAAAGGCGTGGCCAGCCATGCCGGCACGACACCGATGGACATGCGCAAGGACGCCGCCGCAGCGGCGGCGGAGATCATCCTGTATGTGGAACAGCGCTGCTCGCAGGACCAGCATGCTGCACTGGTGGGCACGGTAGGCCAGTTGCAGGTACCGCGCGGTTCCACCAACGTGATCCCTGGCGCATGCCAGCTCTCGCTGGACATTCGCGCCGCCACCGACGAAGTCCGACTGGCGGCCGTCAAGGACATCCTGGCGAAGATAGAAGAGATCTGTACACGCCGCAGCATCGACCTCAAGCTGGAAGAAACCCTGAGCGCCCCCGCTGCCCCGTGCGCGCCATGGTTGATGGCGCAATTGAGCGCCGCCACGCAACGCGCAGGCGTGCCGCCGTTCGAACTGGCCTCCGGCGCCGGGCATGACGCCATGGCCATGGTCAGGCTGACGGACGTGTGCATGCTGTTTACCCGCTGCGGCAATGGCGGCATCAGCCATAACCCGCTGGAGACGATGACGGCGGATGATGCCGAGGTATCGGGGCAGATCCTGTTGGACTTCCTGCGCAACTTCAAGGCAAAAATCTAATTATTTATATGATTTATATGGTTTATAGAATGACGCGTCTTCGATACGCGGCGTAGCCGCTACTCAGCCCGAACGGCCGGTAGCTGATCAAGAAAGATAATGCCGGCGACAGGCTGATCGAAGAAGAACCCGATGCCGCAGGCGAGCCAAGACAAAGCCGAAGGCGAGTCGGAGAAGAGCGAGATAGAAGGCGATTCAGAGAAGTGCGAGGCCGAAGGCGAGTCGGAGAAGTACGAGGCCGAAGGCGAGTTGGAGAAGAGCGAGGCCGAAGGCGAGCCCGTCTGGCCTGTCCCCTTAGAGCCAGCCGCCGCAGTGGCGCAAAAAGTGGGTCAGAAAAATAGTCGGAGCGAAGCGACTCTATTTTTCCCACTTTTTGCGCCACTGCGGCGGGGACCCTCCGAAGGAGGGCTGGATCTTAGGGGTCGCCTTCTTTTGCTTACTTTTCTTGGCGAGACAAGAAAAGTGAGCGGCTGCCGGGCCGCTCCCGGCGCGTTCTTCCGACCGGAGAAAGAAAGTCATTAAGCTAGAGCGCAGGAAAGCATTCCGTGCAGACCACCCCAGAAACCAGAAACCAGAACATCAGCATTAAACCAGCCTTAACGCCAACCAGAAACAGCATCACCCGGACCTAACCCACCCAACAACCCCACCCGTCGCAGCCGTTAATAGGGAAAGAAAGGGACTCCCCCTGTCACCTGCGCCGACCCGCAAGCCATCACCCAACAAGGAACCCAAGAAGGAGTCCATCACCATGCAAGCCCAAGCAACAGGCAAGACCCTGCTGATCAGAAACGCCCGCATCCTCGTCACCATGAACGAGAGCCGGGAAGAGATCCCCGACGGCGCCCTCTACATCAGGAACAACGTCATCGAGCAGGTCGGCCAGACCGCTGATCTGCCGCAAGACGCCGACGAGATCATCGACGCCCGCCACCACATCGTCCTCCCCGGCCTGATCAACACCCACCACCACATGTACCAGAGCCTCACCCGCGCCATCCCCAGCGCGCAGAATGGCGAACTGTTCAACTGGCTGACCAAGCTCTACCCGATCTGGGCTGGCCTCACCCCCGAGATGATCCAGGTGTCCACGCTGACCGCCATGGCCGAGCTGATCCTCTCGGGCTGCACCACCAGCAGCGACCATCTCTACATCTACCCCAACCAGACCCGCCTGGACGACAGCCTGGAAGCCGCCGCCCGCATCGGCATGCGCTTCCACGGCGCCCGCGGCGCCATGAGCGTGGGCCAGTCCAAGGGCGGCCTGCCGCCGGACCGCGTAGTCCAAGACGAAGCCGCCATTCTCAAGGATACCCAGCGCCTCATCGAGACCTACCACGACCACCAGCGCCACGCCATGCAGCGCATCGTGGTCGCCCCCTGCTCCCCCTTCTCAGTCTCGCGCGAGCTCATGCGCGAAGCCGCCGACCTGGCGCGTCACTACGGCGTTTCGCTGCACACCCACCTGGCCGAAAACGTCAACGACATCGCCTACAGCCGGGAGAAATTCAACATGAGCCCGGCCGAGTATGCCGAAGACTGCGGCTGGGTCGGCCACGACGTCTGGCACGCCCACTGCGTGCAACTGGATGCGCATGGCATCGATCTGTTTGCCCGCACCGGCACTGGCGTGGCGCACTGTCCCTGTTCCAACATGCGACTGGCCTCCGGCATCGCCCCGATCCGCAAGATGCTGGACGCCGGTGTGCCGGTCGGTCTGGGCGTGGACGGCAGTGCCTCCAACGACAGCGCCCACATGCTGGGCGAAGTCCGTCAGGCCATGCTGCTGCAACGCGTGGGCTTCGGCCCCGATGCCATGACCGCGCGCCAGGCGCTGGAAGTGGCCACGCTGGGCGGTGCCAAGGTCTTGAATCGTGACGACATCGGCGCGCTCAAGCCCGGCATGTCGGCCGACGTGGTGATGTTCGATACGCGTCAGATCGCCTTTGCCGGCGCCCTGCATGACCCGGTGGCGGCGCTGGTATTCTGCACACCGGCCAACGTCGACTGCAGCATCATCAATGGCCGCGTGATCGTGCGCGAGGGGCAGCTCACGAGCATCGAACTGGGGGCCGTGCTGGAGCGGCACAATCAACTGTCGCTGGCACTGGCGCAAGGGGTGGACTGACAAGATCAAGGAAAGCAAGCTGGCGGAAACACAGTCAGCCTCTCCGATCAAGCAGTCCCCGTGCGATGTTCCAGGCGAAGCATCGCACGGGGCTGCTTCATTGTTTCATTGCTTCATTGCTGCATCGCTTCCGCGCCCCCTGCGCCACCCGCGCAGACTAAGCGGCAAAAGAAATTAACCCAGGGCAACAAAAATTCCCAAAACCCCCGATCGCCATAAAACTGGCAAAATCTCGCCTGAGCCACACCCGATTCCATACCCGCGTATCACCAATGCGCAGCAACCAGCTCCAGCGCCCATCCCGATTTCCGTCCGACCTCCCGCTTATAAGGCCAGCTTGATACTGGCTATGTGATAGCCCTTACATTCCTCCCATGAAATTCAACGACATTAGCAACGTTGCCAGAACCATGCGAAAAGCCATTTTTTGCCTGCCCCTGGCCCAACTGCACCGGCATCCGTATCCACAGGCTGCACACCCCGCATGTCTTGCAGAGAACAAGAACGGACCCAACGGAGACCACCCACAATGAACGCCCTGAACAAGTTCTTCCGCCTGGATGAGAACGGCACCACCATCCGCACCGAACTGCTGGCCGGCCTGACCACCTTCCTGACGATGGCCTACATCATCTTCGTCAACCCCTCCATCCTCGGTGACGCCGGCATGCCCAAGGACGCCGTCTTCGTCGCCACCTGCATCGCCGCCGCCGTCGGCACCCTGATCATGGGCCTGTACGCCAACTACCCCATCGGCCTGGCGCCCGGCATGGGCTTGAACGCCTACTTTGCCTATGCCGTGGTCAAGGGCATGGGCTTCCCCTGGCAGGCCGCGCTGGGCGCGGTGCTGATCTCGGGCTGCCTGTTCCTGCTGGTGAGCGTGCTGCGGGTGCGCGAGCTCATCATCAGCAGCATCCCGCGCTCGCTGCGCACGGCCATTCCCGCCGGCATCGGCCTGTTCCTGGGGATCATATCGCTCAAGAGCGCCGGCATCATCGCCGCCAACCCCGCCACCTTCGTCACCCTGGGCGACCTGCACCAGCCGCCGGCGGTGATGGCCATCATCGGCTTCCTGGTGATCGTGGCGCTGGACCGCTTGAAGGTGCGCGGCGCGCTGCTCATCGGCATCCTGCTGGTGACGGTGCTGTCCTTCGTCTTTGGCGGCAACCACTTCTCCGGCATCTTCGCCGCCCCGCCCTCGATCGCCCCGACCCTGCTGCAACTGGATATCAAGGGCGCGCTGTCCATGGGCCTGCTCAATGTGGTGCTGGTGTTCTTCCTGGTTGAACTGTTCGACGCCACCGGCACCCTGATGGGCGTGGCCACCCGCGCCGGGCTGATGAAGGAAGGCAAGATGGAGCGCCTGAACAAGGCCCTCATGGCCGATAGCACCGCCATCGTCGCCGGCTCCCTGCTGGGCACCTCCTCCACCACGGCCTATATCGAAAGCGCCGCTGGTGTGCAGGCAGGCGGCCGCACCGGCCTGACCGCAGTGGCCATTGCCGTGCTGTTCCTGCTGTGCCTGTTCATTGCGCCGCTGGCCGGCGTGGTGCCGGCCTATGCGACCGCACCGGCGCTGTTCTTCGTGGCCTGCCTGATGCTGCGCGAGCTGGTGCATATCGACTGGGAAGACACCACCGAATGCGTGCCGGCCGTGATCACGGCGCTGGTGATGCCCTTCACCTATTCCATTGCCAACGGCCTGGCGCTGGGCTTCATCAGCTATGCCGCGCTCAAGCTCCTGACCGGACGCGCCAAGGACGTGTCGGTGGTAATCTGGGTCATCGCCGCGATCTTCCTGTTCAAGCTGATCTATCTGGGCGAGTAAGATACCCTACCGTCGGGGCGACCCCGGGCTCAGCAATGGGCCGCCCCGTCGGGATTGTGAAAAGAGCAAACACCACCATCGTCTGCAACAATCCTGTGCGGACAATCCGTTTCCTCTTTTGACAACCCCGGCACGTTTCTTGAATGCCATCTGGCCACGGGAGACACCACAGGCAGAGCGCCCACCCAGGGGCGCCCTGCCTGAAAGCAGATCCAACAATAAGAAGCACGCCCCACGATACGCCCTGGAGCGCGCCATAAAGCAGTCTGTTTTGTAGACAATTCACCAGAGTAAAGTCATGTCAGAAACGCACAGTTCCATCCAGTTCTATTTCCGCGGCCAGACCCATAGCGTGGCCGGGCATTCTCCTACCCGCACCGTTCTGCAGCATCTGCGCGAAGACCTGCACTGCACCGGCACCAAAGAAGGTTGCGCCGAAGGGGATTGCGGCGCTTGCACGGTGGTGGTGGGCGAACTGCAGGGCGAGCAACTGGCGCTCAAGACCGTGAACGCCTGCATCCAGTTCCTGCCCACGCTGGACGGGCGCGCGCTCTTCACCGTGGAAGACCTCAAGCAGGCCGATGGCAGCCTGCACCCGGTCCAGCAGGCCATGGTGGAATGCCATGGCTCGCAATGCGGCTTCTGCACGCCGGGCTTCGTGATGTCGCTGTGGGGCCTGTATCTGCGGCATGAGCAGGACGGCGTGACGCCCAGCAAGCGCGAGATCGACGACGCCCTTTCCGGCAATCTCTGCCGCTGCACCGGCTATCGTCCCATCATCGATGCGGCGCGCCGCATGGGCGAATTGCCCAAGGTGGAGTTCGACCGCGAAGCCATCAAGGCGGCGCTGCGCAGCATCGATCAGCAGCAGCCGCTCGCGCTCACGCATGCCGGCCAGACCTTCCACGCGCCGCGCACGCTGGCGCAACTGGCGCAGCTGCGCGCGGACCTGCCGCAGGCGCGTATCCTGGCGGGCTCCACCGATGTGGGCCTGTGGGTGACCAAGCAGATGCGCGAGCTGGGCGATCTCCTCTACATTGGCCGTGTGGAAGAGCTGCGCGCCATGCAGGTGCGGGACGAGATGCTGGAGATCGGCGCGGGCGTCTGCCTGGAAGAGGCCTATGCCGAGGCTGCCCGTCACTATCCGGAAGAACTGTCGGAACTGTGGCAGCGCTTCGCCTCGCTGCCGGTGCGCAATGCCGGCACCCTGGGCGGCAACCTCGCCAATGGCTCGCCCATCGGCGATTCCATGCCCTGGCTGATCGCGCTGGGCGCGCAGATCGTGCTCTACAGCGTGCGCGGCCAGCGCGTCATGCCGCTGGAGGATTTCTATCTGGCCTATCAGAAATCGGCCCTGCAGGCTGATGAACTGGTGCAGGCGGTGCGCATTCCGCTGCCACGCAAGGAGCTGCGTTTCCGGGTCTACAAGCTCTCCAAGCGTTTTGACCAGGATATCTCGGCGGTCTGCGCCGCCTTCGCCTTGCAGATGCAGGGCGATACCATCGTCCAGGCACGCATCGCCTATGGCGGCATGGCGGCCACGCCCAAGCGCGCCGCCCAGGCCGAGGCCGTGCTGCAGGGCGGTCCCTGGAGCGAAGCTCAGGCCCAGGCGGCCATGGCCGCACTGGCCCAGGATTACGCGCCCCTGTCGGACATGCGCGCCAGCGCCGCCTATCGCCTGCGCACGGCGCAGAACCTGCTCTATCGCTACTGGCTGGAAACCCGCAGCGACGCGCCGCTGGCGCGCCAGGAGCTACGGGCCTGCGCCGTTGACGCGGCATGAAGCAGCCCATCCAGCGCCGCCCCAGAATCCGCAGGAGAACGCCATGAACCAACATACCGAAGCCTTCCTCGCCCCGCTGGCCCAGCCGCCCCATGACTGGGCCGCCGTGGGCAAGCCGCATCCGCACGAATCGGCGCGGCTGCACGTCACCGGCGAGGCCGTCTATACGGACGACATCCCCGAACTGCGCGGCACCCTGCATGCAGCGCTGGGCCTATCGCAGAAGGCCCATGCCCGGGTGCGCGCCATCGACCTGGAAAAAGTGAAGGCTGCGCCGGGCGTGAAGGCCGTCTTTACCGCCGCCGATATCCCTGGTGACAATGAATGCGGCGCCATCCTCCATGATGACCCGGTGCTGGCCGACGGCCTGGTGCAATACGTGGGCCAGCCCCTGTTCATCGTGGTGGCCGACAGCCATGAACTGGCCCGCCGTGCTGCGCGCCTGGCGGTGATCGACTACGAAGAGCTGCCCGCCATCCTTACCCCGCGCCAGGCCCATGCCGCCCAGTCCTATGTGCTGCCGCCCATGCATCTGTCGCGCGGCGAACCGGCCATTGCACTGGCGCTGGCGCCGCACCGGCTGCGCGGGCAGTTCGATGTGGGCGGACAGGAGCAGTTCTATCTCGAAGGCCAGATTTCCTATGCCATCCCCAAGGAGGGGCGCGGCATGCATGTGTATTGCTCCACGCAGCATCCCAGCGAGATGCAGCACCACGTGGCCACCGTGCTGGGCCTGGCCTCGCACGATGTGCTGGTGGAATGCCGGCGCATGGGCGGCGGCTTCGGCGGCAAGGAATCGCAATCGGCGCTATGGGCCTGCGCGGCAGCGGTGGCGGCGGCGCGGTTGCAGCGTCCGGTCAAGCTGCGCGCCGATCGTGACGATGACATGATGGTCACCGGCAAGCGCCATTGCTTCGCCTATGACTACGAGATCGGCTATGACGACCACGGCCGCATCGTGGCGGCGAAGATCGAGATGATTTCGCGCGCGGGATTTTCCGCCGACCTCTCCGGGCCGGTGGCCACGCGGGCGGTCTGCCACTTCGATAATGCCTACTACCTCTCCGACGTGGACATCCGCGCCATGTGCGGCAAGACCAACACCCAGTCCAACACGGCGTTCCGCGGCTTTGGCGGCCCGCAGGGGGCGCTGGCCATCGAATACATCATCGACGACATCGCCCGCCATCTCGGACGCGATCCGCTGGAGATCCGCCGCAACAACTTCTACGGCCCCAGCGACGAGGAAGGACCGCAAGCCCGCAACGTCACCCACTACGGCCAGAAGGTCGAAGACAACATCATCCCTGCACTGGTGGACCAGCTCGAACGCAGCAGCCGCTACCAGGAGCGCCGCCAGGCCGTGGCCGCATTCAATGCCGGCAGCACGGTGCTCAAGAAAGGCCTGGCGCTCACGCCGGTGAAGTTCGGCATTTCCTTCAACGTGCCGCACCTGAACCAGGCCGGTGCGCTGGTGCATGTCTATACCGATGGCTCGGTGCTGGTCAATCACGGCGGCACCGAGATGGGACAAGGGCTCAATACCAAGGTGGCGCAAGTGGTGGCGCACACGCTGGGCGTGCCGCTGGAACGGGTGCGCTGCAGCGCCACCGACACCAGCAAGGTCGCCAATACCTCCGCCACCGCCGCCTCCACCGGCAGCGATCTGAACGGCAAGGCGGCACAGGATGCAGCCTTGCAGGTCCGCACCCGGCTGGCGCAGGTTGCGGCCACACTGTTGGGTGTGGAGCCGACGGCGGTGCGCTTTGCCGACGGACGGGTGATGGCCGGCGCGCAATCGATGGCCTTTGCAGAACTGGTGATGAAGGCTTACCTGCAACGGGTGCAGCTCTGGTCCGACGGCTTCTATTCCACCCCCAAGGTGCATTGGGACGCCAAGCGCATGCACGGCCATCCCTTCTTCTACTTCGCCTATGCGGCGGCGGTGTCGGAAGTGGTGATCGACACCCTGACCGGCGAATGGAAGCTGTTGCAGGCCGACCTGCTCTACGACGCCGGCCAGAGCCTGAACCCGGCGCTGGATATCGGCCAGGTCGAAGGTGGCTTCATCCAGGGCATGGGCTGGCTGACCACCGAAGAACTGTGGTGGAACAAGGACGGCAAGCTGATGACCCACGCCCCCTCCACCTACAAGATCCCGGCCATCTCCGATTGCCCGGCCCGGCTGCGCACGGAGCTGTTCCAGAACAGGAATGTCTCCGACACCATCCACCGCTCCAAGGCAGTGGGCGAGCCGCCGCTACTGTTGCCGTTCTCGGTGTTCCTGGCCATCCGTGACGCGGTCTCGGCGGTGGGCGGCCATCGTGTCAATCCGCCGCTGCGCGCACCGGCCACCAGCGAGGCCATCCTGGATGCTGTGGATGCGGTGCGGGCCGCCACGGCCTCGCGCTGATCCGGCCCGCGGAGAACGATCATGACGACATGGCTAGCCGCCCTGCGCAGGATGCAGCGAGATGCGACACCAGCGGTGCTGGTCACGGTGGCGCAGATCCAGGGTTCGACGCCTCGTGCGCCGGGTGCGCGCATGCTCTATACCGCCGATACCCAGTTCGACACCATCGGCGGCGGCCATCTGGAATGGCGTGCCGCGCAGATGGCCCGCGCCATGCTGCAGGCCCCGCTCGGCCAGCTGGCGGGCCAGCGCCGGCTGGAGCGTATCGCCCTCGGTCCCAGTCTGGGGCAATGCTGTGGCGGCGTGGTGTTTCTCTGCTTCGAACGCATCGCTACCGATGATGAGGCGATGCGCACCTGGCAGGCGCTGGAGCAGTCCTGGTCCAGCGGACAAGACCTCTGGCGCGCGGTACCGCTGGATCACGCTGGCGCGCAGTTGTTGATCGAAGGGAACATTGAAGACCTGCCACCCGATGCCTACGCGCACGGCCTGCCGCCGGACACGCTGGGGCAACAACGGCAGACCCGCCTGCTGCGCGATGCACAAGGCCGGCGCTGGCTGCTGGACTGGTGCCACGCCTCGCGGCCCCAGGTGGTGCTGTGCGGCGCTGGCCACGTCGGCCAGGCCATCGTGGCGGTCTTGTCCACGCTGCCCTGCCGCGTGCTATGGGTCGATGCGCGGGAAGAGATGTTCCCGCCCGGACTGCCTCCGCAGATCCGCACCGAGGCGACCGATGTCCCCAATGCGGCGGTCGACATGGCCGATCCCGGCGCGTATTTTCTGGTGATGACCCACAGCCATGCGCTGGACCAGCAATTGAGCGAGCGCATCCTCAAGCGCCAGGACGTGGCATGGTTCGGACTGATCGGCTCGCTCACCAAGCGTAGGCAGTTCGAGCACAGGCTGGCCGAGCGCGGCTTCAGCGCCGCCCAGCTGGAACGCATCACCTGCCCCATCGGCATCGACGGCATCGATGGCAAGGAGCCTGCCAGCATTGCCATCGCCGTGGTGGCGCAACTGCTGCAACTATGGGAAAAGCGCCAGGCTGCACCAGAGCTGCAACCCTCTCCAGCGGTCCTGGCCACACACGCTCTGGACGGCAGAGGCTGAAGGAACAACCCTGCCGTCACCCTCGGGAGCCGACGCACTGACAAGCGCAGAGGCACATTCCCGCTGCGATCCCCCCCTTCCCCCGGAAAGCGCCGCCCGCCGTGCGCCTTCCAGTATGATGACCACTGAATGGACGGTCTGCGCGCCTGCGTCCGTCCACCTTGAGGAAACACCATGAACACACCCTTGCACGCCTATCGCGCCAGCCTGCTGTACTTCACCAACGACCCGGCCTTCGACGAGCACGCGACCCGCTGGCATAGCGATGGCCTGCTGCTGGTGCAGGACGGCAAGATCCGCGCCGCTGGCGACTACGCCGAGCTGTCGGCCAGTCTGCCGCCGGAGGCCGTCACCGAAGACCTGCGCGGCAAGATCCTCTGCCCCGGCTTCATCGACACCCACGTCCACTACCCGCAGACCGACATCATCGGCTCGCCCGCCCCCGGCCTCCTACCCTGGCTGGACAACTACACCTTCCCCGCCGAACGCCGCTTCCAGCAGCCTGAGCATGCGGCAGAGGTGGCCGACTTCTTCCTGGCCGAACTGCTGCGCAACGGCACCACCAGCGCAGCGGTGTATTGCACGGTACACCCGCAATCGGTAGACGCCTTCTTCGCCGCCAGCCATGCCCGCAACCTGCGCATGGTGGCCGGCAAGTGCCTGATGGATCGCCATGCCCCCGACTTCCTGCGCGACACGGCCGAATCGGGCGTGCGCGAGAGCGAAGCACTGATCGGCCGCTGGCACAACAAGGGGCGCCAGCACTATGCGATCACGGTGCGTTTCGCTCCCACCTCCACGCATGAACAGATGAAACTGGCGGGTGAATTGGCCGCACAGTATCCGGATACCTATATCCAGACCCATGTGGCCGAGAATACCGATGAAGTGAAGTGGGTCAAGGAGCTGTATCCGGATGCGCGCAGCTATCTGGATGTCTATGACGGCTACGGCCTCATGCGCCAGCGGGCGCTGTATGCCCACTGCATCTGGCTGGATGACCAGGACCGCGCCCGCATGGCCGCCACGCAATCGGCGGCGACGCTGTGTCCGACCTCCAACCTGTTCCTGGGCAGCGGCCTGTTCGACTTCGCCCGCGCCGATGCGGCGCGCCTGCCCTTGTCAGTGGCCACCGACGTGGGCGGCGGCACCAGCTTCTCGATGTTGCAGACCATGAACGAGCTGTACAAGGTGGCGCGCATGGGCGGCACCTATCTGCCGGCCCAGCGCATGTTCTACCTGGCCACGCTGGGCGGCGCCCGCGCCTTGCAGCTGGAAGGGACCATCGGCAGCTTCACCCCCGGCTGCGACGCCGACTTCATCGTCCTCGATCCCCAGGCCACGCCCTTGCTGGCGCGCCGCAGCGCCACCACCGAGAACCTGGAAGAACAACTCTTCGCGCTGGCCATCCTGGGGGATGACCGGGCTGTTGCGGCGACCTACTCGGCGGGGGTGCGGGTGCATCAGCGCTGATCGACTACACCCACGCGGCGGCATTACGTTTCTGAGCCGCTCAGCGCGGCTGGTACAGATACAGGAAAGCCTCCACCGCCCGCTGTGCCGAGGCGTCCAGCTGGTCCTCGGCGATGTCGGTGACCACGTTGAGCATGCGCACTTCCATCCATTCGGCCTCCATCAGGCCGCGGTACTGCATGGCGGCCAGCCAGGGATCGGTGCGGTGCAGCTTGCCCTCCTCCATCTTGGCCTGGAGGAATTCGGCAATGCGCGTCCAGCCGCGCTTGGGGCCGCGCTCGTAGAGCAGCGGGCCCAGATTGGACTTGCCGGCATAGTAGATGCCGAGCCGCTTGACCGCGACGATCTCCGGCCGGAACACCACCCGCAAATAATGTCGCGCCAGGCGCAATAAACCGCCTTTCACATCGTCTTCATTGCGCAGGGCCATGAACAGTTCTTCAAACTGACATCCCACCTGCTTGATCATCACCTCCACGAAGATCTCTTCCTTGGAGTTGAAATAGTTGTACAGCGTGGCCTTGGAGCCGCCGATGCGGGCGGATATCTCCGCCATGGAAGCGGCTTCGAAACCGATTTCGTTGAACACCTCCGCAGCGATGTCGATCATCGCTTGCCGGCGTTCTTCACTCTTCTTGCGCATGAATTTTCCTGTGATGCGGGCCGCACGAGCGGCCGGTTCCAGATTATAGGCGGAGTTACCACCCAAAGCCGCCAGATTCACCTCAAATGCAGGCAAAAAACCTGTGTTGCCGCTTTGCCGCATAAAAACGAGCAATTTATCGCAACTGCCTTGACTATTCACAAAACCAAATACTATACTGAACTGTACGGTTATATAAGACGACGATCCTGCTTTAGTAGTTCACCTCACACCACGCCATCATGAATAGCAATTCATCAACCCTCGACCTGCCGATACAGCCGCCCCAGCGCTCCGGCCGCGCCTGGCCGCGCGCGGTATCAGTCTTAGCAGCCGTGCTGGCCGCCACGCTCATGGCTGGCTGCGCCTCCTTCAGCGACCTCGGCGAGCGCGCCCAGCCCAAGTCCATCGACCGCTACCAGAGCCAGCAAAGCCTGGCCGCCAGCGCGGTGCAGGCCGCCTGGCCGAGCGACCAATGGTGGCGGGTCTATGGCGACGCCCAGTTGAACGCCCTCATCGATGAAGCCCTGCAAAGCGCGCCCTCCATGGCGGTGGCCAAGGCGCGTCTGATGAAGGCCGAAGGTGCGGCCCAGCAGCAAGGCGCGGCGCTGTACCCGCAAGTGAGCGCCAACGCCTCGCTGGACCGGATGAAGCAGTCCTATAACAATGGGGTGCCGCCTGATTTCGTCCCCAAGGACTACAACAATGCCACCCGCGCCACCCTGGACTTCAGCTACGAGATCGACTTCTGGGGCAAGAACCGCGCAGCGCTGGCCGCCGCCACCTCGGAACTGGAAGCCAGCCGCGCCGACGCCGCCCAGGCCCGCATCACGCTGGCCACCTCGATCGCCTCGGCCTATGCCGAGCTGGCCCAGCTCTACGCCCAGCGCGATACCAACGAAGCCGCCCTCAAGGTGCGAGTGGAAAGCCTGGACCTGTTCAACCAGCGCTTCACCAACGGTCTGGAAACGCGCGGCTCGGTCAAGCAGATGGAAGCGCGCCGCGCCATCGCCCAGGCCGACCTGAAAGCCACCGACGAATCCATCGGCCTGCAACGCAACAAGCTGGCCGCCCTGCTGGGCGCGGGTCCGGATCGGGGACTACAGCTGACGCGCCCGCAGATCGACCTGTCCCGCCCCTTCGCCCTGCCGGCGCAATTGCCGGTGGAACTGCTGGGCCGGCGCCCCGACATCGTCGCCGCGCGCCTGCGCGCCGAGGCGGCTGGCAAGCAGATCAAGGTGGCGCGCGCGGCCTTCTATCCCAACGTCAACCTGACGGCCTATTTCGGCTTCCAGTCGCTGGGCATCGACATGCTCACCCGCGCCGGCTCCGATATCGGCAGCATCGGCCCGGCCATCTCACTGCCGATCTTCAATGGCGGTCGTCTGCGCGGGCAGTTCCGCTCGGCCAGCGCCAGCTATGACGAGGCCGTGGCCAACTATGACCAGGCCGTCACCCAGGCGCTGCAGGACGTGGCCGACGTCGGCGTGAGCGAAAAAGCCCTGGCCGGACGCCTGGCCGACGTGCAAGCCGCAGCGGACGCCGCCGAAGAGGCCTACCGCATCGTCAGCAACCGCTACAACGGCGGCCTGGCCACCTACCTCGACGTACTCAATGCGCAGGACACGCTCATCAGCAATCTGCGCCAGCTTTCCGATCTGCGATCGCGCATGTTCACCCTGGATGTGGCGCTGGTGCGCGCCCTGGGTGGCGGCTACCGCGCCGCCGACGACAGCAGCAGCCAGAACAGCGCCGACGCGCCCCTCCACGACACGCAAGCAAAAGGTTGATCATCATGTCCCATAGCGATTCCCAAGCCGCCCACACCCTGGCCGAAGAAGCCAAGCAACGCAATGAAGCCGCCAGCGCCGCGGCGGCCGCGCAAAAGCGCAAGAAGCTCTTTTCTATCTTTGGCGGCGTGGTCGCCATTGCCGCCATCGGCTATGGCGCTTACTGGTACCTGATCGGCTCGCGCTACGTCGAGACCGACAATGCCTACACCGCCACCGAGATCGCCACCGTCACCCCCGCCATCAATGGCATCGTGGCCGCCGTCGATGTGGTCGATACCCAGGCCGTCAAGAAGGGCGACGTGCTGGTGCGCATCGATGACGCCGATGCGCGCCTGGCGGTAGACCAGGCCGCTGCCGACCTGGATCGTACCGAACGCAAGGTCAAGGGCTTCTTCGCCAACGATGCCGGCCTGGCCGCCCAGGTGCTGGCGCGCGAAGCCGAGCAGAAGCGCGCCAGCGCCCAGTTGCTGTCGGCCCAGGCCGACCTCAAGCGCGCCGAGATCGATCTGCAGCGCCGCGAAGCGCTGGCCAAGTCGGGCTCGGTCTCGGGCGAAGAACTGAGCAACGCCCGCACCGCGCTGTTGACGGCCCAGGCCAACCTGAAGGCGGCCGAAGCGGCAGAAGTGCAATCACGCGCCAACATCAAGGCCACCCAGGGGGCGCAGAAGGCCAGCACCGTGCTGACCGCCAACACCACCGTGGACGACAACCCGGAAGTGGTGCTGGCGCGCGCCAAGCTGGAACAGGCCAAGCTGGACCTGGAACGCACGGTGCTGCGCGCCCCGGTCGATGGCGTCATCGCCCGTCGCCAGGTGCAGGTCGGCCAGCGCGTGCAGAGCGGCGCCACCCTGCTGTCGGTAGTGCCGCTGCAGCAGATGCACGTGGACGCCAACTTCAAGGAAGGCCAGTTGACCAAGGTGCGCATCGGCCAGCCGGTGACCATGAAGGCAGACCTCTATGGCGGTTCAGTGGAATACCACGGCGTGGTGACCGGCCTGTCCGGCGGCACCGGCTCGGCCTTTGCAGTGATCCCGGCGCAGAACGCCACCGGCAACTGGATCAAGGTGGTCCAGCGCCTGCCGGTGCGCATCTCGCTGGACCCCAAGGAGCTGGCGCAGCGTCCGCTGTCGGTAGGCCTGTCGATGGTGGTGGAGATCGATACGCGCGGCCAGATCCAGGCCGGTGACGCCCAGCGCAAGAGCGCCCGCAACGACAACGCCCAGGCTGCCGCGCTGTAAGCCAGGCCCGCGCCCCATCAGAAGAGGTTTCCCATGTCATCCACACTGAGCGCAGACGCGGCCGGCGCGCCCGCCCCGGCGCCGCAACCTGCGCCATTCGAAGCGCCCTTGAGCGGCGGCCAGCTGGTCGGCGCCGGCATCCTGCTGGCGGCGGCCAACTTCATCGCCGTGCTCGATACCACCATCGCCAACGTCTCGGTTTCCACCATTGCCGGGGCGCTGGGCGCCTCCACCAGCCAGGGCACCTACGTCATCACCTCCTATGCCGTGGCCGAGGCCATCACGGTGCCCTTGACCGGCTGGCTGGCCAACCGCTTTGGCACGGTGCGCGTGTTCATCCTGTCGATGGTGATGTTCGGGCTGTTCTCGGCGCTGTGCGGCATGGCCAATTCGCTGGGCATGCTGATCGCCTTCCGGGTCCTGCAAGGCCTGGCCGGCGGCCCCCTGATGCCGCTCTCGCAGACCCTGCTGCTGCGCATCTTCCCCAAGGAAAAAGCGCCCGCCGCCGTGGGCCTGTGGGCCATGACCACGCTGGTGGCGCCCATTGCCGGGCCGATCCTGGGCGGGGTGCTGTGCGACCAGTACAGCTGGCCCTACATCTTCTGGATCAACGTGCCGGTGGCGCTGATCTGCGGCTATATCGGCTGGCGCATGCTCAAGCGGTATGAAACCAAGATGTCCAAGCTGCCCATCGACCGGGTCGGCCTGGTGCTGATGGTGGTCTGGGTGGCCGCCCTGCAACTGATGCTGGACGAAGGCAAGGAAAAGGACTGGTTCGCCTCCACCGAGATCGTGCTGCTGGCGGTGACGGCCGTGGTGTTCTTCATCGCCTTCCTGATCTGGGAGCTGACCGAGCGCAATCCCATCGTCGACCTACGGGTATTCCGCCATCGCGGCTTCACCGCCAGCGTGACCACCATCTGCCTGGCCTTCGGCGCCTTCTTCGGCTCGGTGGTGCTCACGCCCCTCTGGCTGCAGGGCTACATGGGCTATACCGCCACCTGGTCAGGCTGCATCTCGGCGCTGACCGGCATCCTGGCCGTCATGACAGCACCGATGGTGGCCAAGATGTCCACCACCATCGATGCCCGCAAGCTGGTCTGCATCGGCGTGACCTGGCTGGGCTTCATCACCTTCCTGCGGGCCTTCAACACGACCGACATGTCCTTCTTCCAGATCGGCTGGCCGCTGTTCCTGCAGGGCATCGGGCTGCCGCTGTTCTTCGTGCCGCTGACCGGGCTGGCCTTGTCCAGCGTGAACGAAGAAGAAACCGCCTCGGCGGCGGGTCTGATGAGTTTCTGCCGCACCATGGCCGGCGCCATTGCCACCTCCATCGTCAACACCAGCTGGGAAAACGATGCCACCTACTTCCACGCCGAGTTGTCCGGCCTGGTCGATCGCGGTGGCGATGCCATCCATACCATGATGGCCTCAGGCATGAGCGCCGAACAGGCCACCGCCTCGCTGGCGCAGACAGTACAGAACCAGGCCGTGATGCTGTCCACCAATCACATCTTCATGATGGCGGCGGTGTCTTTCTCGCTGGCGGCCCTGGCCGTGTGGCTGGCTCCCAAGCCGACCCGGGTGGCTGACACCTCGGCGGCGCACTGAACCAGGCTGGCCCTTACCGCTCCCCTACAGTCCGTCCTCCCCTGCGGACTGGGCAGGCGACCGCTCCCGTGGTCGCCTGTTTTTTTTTGCCTGCCAAGCGCAGCGCCACGTTGTCAGCCTGTGCTGGCCGGCACTGGCAAACTGCATCGGCGAAAAAGATCAGTAGATCCTTCAATCGAATTCGACCCGCAGCCAGTGCCAGGCTTGGCTGCACCCGCCCAATGCGCGTACAATCCTCGCTCGAGCATGCGGACCACGGTCCGCATTTTTGATTTATGGCGCCCCGCCCGCCGGGACGCCAGCAGACTTCCCGCCGCCCGCCAGGGCCGGGACGCGGATCGATGATCCGCCCTCCGGACCAGCACGCGCGGCCTCGCATCCCCGAACTTGCAAGACGCGATCCACGCATCGCCATGAGTGACCAATGACCAAAGACCTCGCCGCCCATACTCCGATGATGCAGCAGTATCTACGCATCAAAGCGGACCACCCCAACACGCTGGTGTTCTACCGCATGGGCGATTTCTATGAACTGTTCTTCGAAGACGCCGAGAAGGCCTCACGCCTGATGGGCGTCACGCTCACCCAGCGTGGTTCCTCCAACGGCACTCCCATCAAGATGGCTGGCGTGCCCTTCCACTCGGTGGAGCAATACCTGGCGCGCCTGATCAAGCTGGGCGAATCGGTGGCCATCTGCGAGCAGATCGGTGACCCGGCCACCAGCAAGGGGCCGGTGGAGCGCAAGGTGGTGCGGGTGGTCACGCCGGGCACGCTGACCGATTCCGACCTGCTGCCGGAAAAGGCCGAACGCTGCCTGCTGGCCATGCAACTGGTGCCGTCGAAGTCGCGCAAGCAGATGCAGGTGGGGCTGTCCTGGCTGTCCATGGCTAGCGGTGCGCTGAAGATGATGGAATTCACGGTCGAGGCTGCGCTGCTGGATGGCCGCGTGAAGCAGGAACTGGAGCGCATCTCGGCTGCCGAAGTGCTGGTGGCCGACGGCCAGCTGGAATGGTGCGAACCGCTTTTGCCCAACCGCGCCGTGACCGTGCCGGACTGGCATTTCGACCAGCCCAGCAGTGAAAAGGCCCTGCTCGACCAACTGGGCGTGGCCACCCTGCACGGCTTTGGCGCCGACGGCCTGGGACCGGCCATCTGTGCAGCCGGCGCCCTGCTGCGCTACGCGCAATCGACCCAGGGACGTGGCCTGCAGCACGTGCGCACCCTGACGGTCGAATCCGAGAACGAATTCATCGGCCTGGATGCCGCCACCCGCCGCAACCTCGAGCTGACCGAGACCATCCGCTCGCAGGACGCCAACGCGCTGGCCCCCACCCTCTTCTCCACACTGGACCATTGCCGCACCGCCATGGGCTCGCGCCTGCTGCGCCACTGGCTGCACCATGCGCTGCGCGACCAGCAGGTGGCGCGCGCCCGTCATGCCGCCATCAACGCCCTGATGCGCACCGACGCCTGCTCGGGCCTGTCGGCCACGCTGGCGGCGGTGCCCGATATCGAACGCATCACCACCCGCATCGCCCTGCTGTCGGCGCGTCCGCGCGACCTGGCGGGCCTGCGCGCCGGCCTGCAGCAACTGGGCTCGCTGCGCGCCTACGTGGAGATGTGCGGGCGCGACGCCGACGCATCACTGCTGACGCAGCTGCACGAGGACCTGGCCACACCCGTGGAATGCCTGGACCTGCTGGAACGCGCCATCATGCTGGAACCGGCGGCGATGGTGCGCGACGGCGGCGTGATCGCACGCGGCTTCGATGCCGAGCTCGACGAACTGCGCGGCCTGTCCGAGAACGCCGGCCAGTACCTGCTGGACCTGGAAGCGCGCGAACGCGAACGCACCGGCATCGCCAACCTGCGGGTGGAATACAACAAGGTGCATGGCTTCTATATCGAGGTCACGCACGGCCAGACCGACAAGGTGCCGGAAGATTACCGCCGCCGCCAGACCCTCAAGAATGCCGAGCGCTACATCATCCCCGAGCTCAAGGCCTTCGAGGACAAGGCGCTGTCGGCCCAGGAGCGCTCGCTGTCGCGCGAGAAGTTCCTCTACGAACAGCTGCTGGGCGACATGGGCGCGCACATTGTGCGCCTGCAGGCCATCGCCCATGCACTGGCCCAGCTCGACACCCTGGTGGCGCTGGCCGACCATGCCGTGCGCAACAACTGGTGCGCGCCGCAACTGGTCGATGAGCCCTGCATCCAGATCGAACAGGGCCGCCACCCGGTGGTGGAAAACCAGATCGAGCGTTTCATCGCCAACGATTGCCAGCTGGCCGCCGAGCGCCGCCTGTTGCTCATCACCGGCCCCAACATGGGGGGTAAATCGACCTTCATGCGGCAGGTGGCGCTGATCACGCTGCTAGCCTATGTGGGCAGCTTCGTGCCGGCCACCAGCGCCGTGATCGGGCCGGTGGACCGCATCTTCACCCGGATCGGCGCGGCCGACGACCTGGCCGGCGGGCGGTCGACCTTCATGGTGGAAATGACCGAATCGGCCGCCATCCTCAACAATGCCACCGAACATTCGCTGGTGCTCATGGATGAGGTCGGGCGCGGCACTTCCACCTTCGACGGGCTGGCCCTGGCCTGGGCCATTGCCAAGCATCTGATCGACGTCACGCGCAGCTTCACGCTCTTTGCCACCCACTACTTCGAACTGACGCAGTTGCCCGAGATCCATCCGACGGCGGCCAACGTGCATCTCTCGGCAGTGGAACACAAGGACAGCATCGTCTTCCTGCACGCGGTACAGAGCGGCCCGGCCTCGCAGAGCTATGGCCTGCAGGTGGCGCAGCTGGCGGGCGTACCGGCGCAGGTCATCCGCGCCGCGCGCAAGCATCTCTCGGCGCTGGAAAGCCAGTCCATGCAGGCCACGCCGCAGTTCGACCTGTTCAGCGCCCCGGCATTCGCCACACCCGGGACACAGGATGAGCCGGACCCAGCCGATGAACGCAGTGAGTCCGATGCGGTCGAACCCGATCCGCTGGCGCAGGCGCTGCTGCAGACGCTGGCGCAGATCGACCCCGATGCGCTTACACCGCGCCAGGCGCTGGAGGCCTTGTATCAGCTGAAGGCCTTGCAAGCGCCGCAGTGAAGCGCAAGCCGCCGGCCCGACTCTTTCCCAGGAAACACGCATGAGCTTACGCCGTCTCCTGCCTCGCACCCTGCTGGCCTGCGCCTTGTTGGCGGCGGGCGCGGCGGTGGCGGCGCCGCTGGATTTTTCCTTCGGCGTCATCAATCATGCCGCCGCCGGCAAGGGCGAGGACACGCTTCGCCAGGCGCTGGCCGAGACCGATGCGGACAATCTGGCCTTCGTCGTCGTCAATGGCATCAAGTCGCCCTCGGAGAGCTGCGACGATACGCTCTACAACGCCCGCCACGAGCTGCTCTCGCAGGCCCAGAACGGCGTCTTCCTGTCCTTGGCCGGCAGCGACTGGATCACCTGCCGCGACCGTGAAAACCGCTCGGACGCAATCGAACGGCTGGCGCGCATGCGCGAGATCTTCTATTCCGGCGAATTCTCCCTGGGGGCGACGCGCCTGCCGATGCTGCGGCAATCCCTCACCCCCAAGTTCCGCAGCTATGCCGAGAATACCCGCTGGGAAGTGGGCAACGTGATCTTTGCCACGGTCAACCTGCCAGCGGGCAATAACCACTTCCTGCTCGATGGCGGGCGCAACAATGAATTCGAAGACAGGCTCATCGCCAACCGCAACTGGCTGCAGCACCTGTTCGCCTTCGCCGCGCTGAAGAAAAGCGCCGCCATCGTCTTCTTCAGCGATGGCAATCCCTTCGGCCCACCGCCAAAGCGCTCCTTCTTCCGCGCCCAGCGCGACGGTTTTGCCGAGACCCGACGGCTGTTTTCCGACCTGTCGGGCAACTTTGCCGGCCGCGTCCTGGTGGTCCACGGCCAGGCGCCCAAGCCCAAGACGCCCAGCCATATCCTCTGGACGGGCAAGCTAGGCAATGTCGCCGTGGGCGAGCGCTGGCTCAAGATCGTGGTGGACGACCATCTGCCGCAACTGTTTGCCGTGGCGGATGCGGACGGTGAGCGGCGTTGAGTCCAATTGAGTCCAATTGAGCCAGGTTGAGCTGGGCCACCCGAACCCTGAAACGAAACAACAACGCCCGCCGGATGACCCGGCGGGCGTTGTTGTTTCATCTTGCTTCCTCTTGCGGTGTCCGCCTGGTCCGCCAGACGGTGACCGATCCAGCGAGGTGATCAGTTCAGCGGCTGGCTGCGGAAGTGGTCGCCGGCTTCGCCTTCATCTTCGTCATGATGGTGGTGGTGATGGCCATGCGGACCATGCACGTGGCCATGGGACACTTCTTCCTCGGAGGCGGCGCGCACTTCGGTGACGGCCAGTTCGAAACGCAGGGCGATGCCGGCCAGCGGATGGTTGCCATCCAGCACGGCCTTGCCGTCGGCCACTTCGGTGACGGTGAAGATGACCGATTCTTCGCTATCGTCATCGGGCGAGCCTTCGAACTGCATGCCCACTTCCAGCGGTTGCGGCAGGCGCTCGACCGGCTCGATCTTGACCAGTTCGGAATCGTATTCGCCGAAGGCGTCTTCGGGCTCGACCTGGATGGTGGTGCTGTAGCCGGCTTCCTTGCCGTCCAGCGCTTCTTCGATCTTGGGCAGGGTGTTGTGGTAGCCGCCGTGCAGGTAGACCATCGGCTCACTGCTTTGCTCGATCAGGTTGTTCTGGGCGTCCGACAGCTTGTAGTTGACAGAAACGACGGTATTCTTCGCGATCTTCATCGTAAGGGTCCTTTGTATCGATAGTGGTGCGGGAGCGGCAGGCGCTGCGGTCTGGTCGCGCGGTACGCCTGCCACCCGGGTTGGGGCCTAAGAACCATCCCCCTGCCATTCCCGCAAGGCAAGGACTCTTTCAAAACGGTTTCTCGACTCCGTGATTATACCTGCATCAAACTTGGTGGCTGCCAATGGCTTGCTGCTGTGCCAGCCCGCCTATAATGGCGGGCATGAAAAAACTCGATCTGCTCGGCGGCATCACGCCCGCCCAATTCCTGCGTGACTACTGGCACAAGAAGCCGCTCCTGATCCGCAACGCCATTCCCGGCTTTTCCGCACCGCTGCCGCGCCAGGAGCTGTTCGACCTGTCCCGCCGCGACGATGTCGAATCGCGCCTGATCACCCACCGCGAAGGCGGCTGGGACATGCAACACGGCCCCTTCAACAAGCTGCCTCCCCTGAAGCAGAAAGCCTGGACCCTGCTGGTACAGGGCGTGAACCTGCACCATCCGGCGGCTGACGCCCTGCTGCGCCAGTTCCGCTTTGTGCCGGATGCGCGCCTGGACGACCTGATGATCAGCTACGCCAGCGACGGCGGCGGCGTCGGTCCGCACTTCGATTCCTATGACGTGTTCCTGCTGCAGGCCCACGGCCAGCGGCGCTGGCGCATCAGCGCCCAGGACGACCTGACGCTGGAAGAAGGCGTGCCGCTGAAGATCCTGAGCCACTTCCAGGCCGAAGAAGAGTTCGTGCTGGAACCCGGCGACATGCTCTATCTGCCACCGCATTACGCCCACGACGGCGTGGCCGTGGGCGAGTGCATGACCTACTCCATTGGCTTCCGCGCGCCGACCTACCAGGAATTGGGCGAGTCCTTCCTGGAATTCATGATGGACACCATCGACCTGCCCGGGCGCTATGCCGATCCCGACCTCAAGACCAGCGCCCGTCCGGCCGAGCTGCAGGCCGACATGATTGCGCGCATCCGCGATGAGCTCAACAAGATCCGCTTCACCGACGACGACATCACCATCTTCCTCGGCCAGCATCTTTCCGAACCCAAACCCTCGGTGTTCTTCGAGGCGCCGCCCCAGGAACTGTCCTTTGCTCGCTTTTTCCAGGGGGCCAAGAAACGCGGTCTGGTGCTGCATCGCAAGACGCGCATGCTCTATCGCGGCTCGCACGTCTTCATCAATGGCGAATCCTTCCAGGTATCCCGTCAGGACAAGGCCATCCTGGCAAGGCTCGCAGATCAGCGCATGCTGGAGAAAAACGACTTCGACTTGGCCTCCGAAGACCTGCTCGAAGCCCTGCATCAATGGCATGAAAGTGGCTGGATAGAATTTGTTTGAGATTTGTTTGAGATTAATGCAAAACTAAGCTTGAGCAATCTCGAAATCACTTGAGAATGCTCCGGAAAGCTGCGCCAACAAAGGCCTTCCGGGCGCATGGTCAAAAATGTAAGAACTTACAAATTCTTACGAATTAGAATGATTGCGGTGTGATTTCGGAAAAAAATAGCTATAATGATGGGCTGGAAAGTTTTCGTTGTCCGGAAAAGTTTCGGCAGTAAAAAGAAGCAAGAACCGAAGCACGACCGTAAGGTCATACCCTGCGGCGAAAGCCTCCTAGCTTAGAGCGATAATTACCGGTAATTATTCATCGCACAATTTTTAAATACTGAAGGAATATTCATGAAAAAGACTCTGTTGATCGCTTCGTTGTTGGCTGTTGCCCTGGCTGCTTGCGGCAAGAAGGAAGAAGCTCCGGCACCTGCTGCTGCTCCTGCTGCTGAAGCTCCGGCCGCTGCTGCTCCGGCTGCTGATGCAAAGCCGGCTGACGCCGCTCCTGCTGCTGACGCTGCCAAGCCGGCTGACGCCGCTGCTCCGGCTGCTGACGCAAAGCCTGCTGACGCTGCCGCTCCGGCTGCTGATGCAAAGCCGGCTGAAGCCGCTCCGGCCAAGTAATCTTCGGATTATTTTCGGAAAAAACCGGCCGCAAGGCCGGTTTTTTTTCGTCCCCACGTCCGTGCGGACAATCACGCACTCTCCCCCGCTCTCTCCCGATCCACGCCAGCGATGTTTCTGCGTGGCGCCCGCCGTACCGTCACCCCCCTCCAGAACGCGTCAATTGCGCCTACAGGCGCATTTCGCACGAGCTAGCTGCCGTGACTACTTACAAGGGGCTGACAAGCGCCAGCCGCCTGCTGTGACGAACAAGCGAGATCGCCTCCGATACGGCGACGCAGGCATGCGAAAGGAAAGTAAAAGGAAACAAAATGTTTCTGCTGCGGCGCAGCGCAGCCTGACAAGCGGCTGACCAGCTCGCTTTTCTTTCAGACGTCCAGCCAGCCAAAGCCCTCGGCCTGGCAGGCAATGCCGATGTTGCCGAAGGTCATGCCGAGCACGCCTTCCAGCGCGGCGCGGGCCAGCTCGGGCGTATTGTTCTGCTGGCTCAGGTGCGCGCCGATGACGCGCTTTAAGCGGCTCTTGTCGAGCATGCGCAAGATCTCTGCACTGGCGTCGTTGGCCAGGTGCCCATAGTCGCCGCCGATGCGACGCTTCAGGAAAGCCGGATAGGGCGAGCGATCCAGCATGTCGCGGTCGTGATTGCATTCCAGCAGCAAGGCGTCGCAGGCGCCCAGGGCTTGCACCAGATGGGCCGTCGGCTGGCCGGCATCGGTGAGCACGCCCAGACGGCGGTCGCCATCGCCGGCCACGTACTGGATGGGTTCGCGCGCGTCATGCGGCACGGTATAGGGGGAGAGTTCGAGGTCACCGATGGCCAGCTTCTGACCATCGGCGCAGAATTGCACATCGACATCGGTCGCCTGGTCGGCCACCGCCTGCCAGGTGCCATAGCTGAGCCAGACCGGGATGCGATAGCGGCGGGCGAACTTGAAGACGCCGCTGACGTGGTCCGAATGTTCGTGGGTGACGACAATGGCCGACACGTCCGAGGGGTCCAGCCCCAGGCGCAGCATGCGCCTTTCCGCTTCGCGCAAAGTAAAGCCGCAGTCCAGCATGACCGTGGTCCCGGAAGAGGGACGCTGGTCGCCGGCTGCGGCCGAGATCAGCAGCGCATTGCCTTCGCTGCCGCTACCGAGGCTCGCGAACTTCATCTGAGCCCCGGGTCCTGCTTACTTCAGCTGCTCGTTGAGCAGGCCCAGGATCTTGTCGGAGATGCCCGAGGTATCCGGACCGCCCTCGCCGTTCTGCACGACGATGTTGCTGCTGTCACTGCCAGCGCCCTTGACCACGATGCGGTACTTGGCGGCCTTCTTGTCCTTGTCCTTGGAGCTGAAGATGCGCGAGAAGAAGCCCTCGTCCTTCTTGTCCTTGGCGTCCTGGTTCTGGTCCACGTAGCGGACGTAGTAGATGCCCTGGCTGCGGTCGCGGTCTTCGACGGTGAAGCCGACGCGATCCAGCGCCAGGCCGACGCGACGCCATGCGCGTTCGAAGCCTTCATCCACTTGCACGCTGGTGCCGGCAGCGGTCTTCTGCAGGCGCGAACGGGCCTGCAGCGAGGGCGCATTGGCCACGGCGGCCTTGGCCTTGGTTTCCTCGGCGCCCAGGCGCACCATCAGGCGCGACAGGAATTCGGCTTCCAGGCCCGGGTCGGAAGGACGCGCGGTCCACACCGAGGTTTCCTTGGCCGAACCGGTCAGCACTTCTTCGGCGCCGCGATGGCTGATGAAGATCTCGGTGGTGCCGTTGGGGCCGCGCTCCAGGCGGGTGCGGAACTTGTCACGCTCGCCGGTGGAGTACAGCGAATCGAACACCTTGCCCAGCGTGTTGCGCACGAAGTCCTGGGGGATCTTGGCGCGGTTCTCGGCCCAGTCGGTTTCCATCACGCCGGTGTCGGGCGATTCGATGTTGATCAGGAAACCGCTGTCCTGCCAGAAATCCTTGATCTGCGGCCACAGCTGCTCGGGAGTCTGCTTGACCACCAGCCAGCGCTGCGAGCCATCGCGCTCGATGCGGATCTCGTCGCCCTTGGCTGCCGGGGCCACCGAAGTGATTTCGTTGGCCGGACGGGTCTGCTGTTCCAGCTGATAGCCCGACGCGGTCGCCACGCCCTTGTTGGCTTCCGGAATGGCGTAGCGGTTGTCGCGCTGCAGCTGGGTCAGGTCGGGCGGCACTTCCAGACGCGGGCCGCGGGCTTTTTCCGCACTCTTGTAATCGATACGGTCGCCGTCGAGCAGGTTGCCGACGGACGAGCATCCTGCCAGGCCGGCCAGCGCCAGTGCGACGACAATGCTGCGTTGGGTAAGTGTGGCCGCCGAGCGGACAACCGGACGAACGTTCTTGCTATTAGTCATATCGTTACTATTGAAAGCGGAATCGAATTTCAGGAGACCTGCGCCGGAGCGGCCAAGCCGTTTATTTTAATACACCCGACTCGCGCAATGCCGCGCGCACGGTGTCGTGGTAAGCCGCCCCCAGCGGCGCCAGCGGCAGGCGCATGCCCGACGGGATCAGCCCCATTTCCTGCATGGCCCACTTCAGCGGCACCGGATTGGGTTCGACGAAGAGCTTGTTGTGCAGCGGCAAGAGCTTGTTGTTCAGTTCCACGGCGCGGGCGATGTTGCCGCTCATGGCGGCCACGCACAGCTCGTGCATGTCGCGCGGGGCGACGTTGGCCGTGACCGAGATGTTGCCGGCGCCGCCGTACAGCATCAGCGCGATGGCGGTGGCGTCGTCGCCCGAATAGACGGCGAAGCTCTTGGGCGCCAGGCGGATCAGGTCGGTGCCGCGGGCGATGTTGCCGGTGGCGTCCTTCACACCGACGATGCCCTTGACCTGCGCCAGGCGCAGGATGGTCTCGTTGCTCATGTCAGCAACCGTGCGGCCGGGCACGTTGTACAGGATCACGGGAAGATCGACCGACTCGGCGATCTTCTTGAAGTGCAGGTACATGCCTTCCTGGGTAGGACGGTTGTAGTACGGCACCACTTGCAGCGAGGCATCGGCGCCGACCTTCTTGGCGAATTCGGTCAGTTCGATCGCCTCGGAGGTGGAATTGCCGCCAGTGCCGGCGATGATGGGGATGCGTTTGGCGGTGTGCTCGACTGCGACCTTGATCAGTTCGCAGTGCTCTTCCATCGAGACGGTGGGGGATTCGCCGGTTGTGCCGACGATGACGATGCTGTCCGTTCCCTCGGCGATATGCCAGTCGATCAGCTTGCGCAGGCCGTCGTAGTCGAGGCTGCCGTCCTGATGCATGGGAGTGACGATTGCAACAATGCTGCCCTTGATCATGATGTACGTATTTTGGTGATGGTCAAAATAAAGGCCTGATTGTAGCGGATAGACGCCTCAACAGGTCAATTTGGGGCCGACTGAGATGAAACCGGACGTAAAAAAGAGTGTCCGCCCCCCTGCAGCCGCCTCAGAGCGGCTCGCGCACGCCCCGATTCAATAGCCCAGCCCCATGGCCTCGCGCACGTCGCGCATGGTTTCCTGGGCCAGCTTGCGGGCTTTTTCGCAGCCATCGGCAACGATGGCGCGCACCAGCGAAGGATCGTCCAGGTAGGGCTGGGCGCGTTCCAGCATCGGCTGCTGCTCTTGCAGGATGGCGTCGATGACGGGCTGCTTGCATTCCAGGCAACCAATCCCGGCCGAACGGCAGCCCTTGGCGGCCCATTCCTTGACCTCCGCCGACGAGTAGACCTGGTGGAATTGCCAGACCGGGCATTTGTCGGGGTCGCCCGGATCGCTGCGGCGCACGCGTTGGGGGTCGGTGGGCATGGTCTTGACCTTCTTGGTCACCGATTCCTTGTCTTCCCGCAGGGCGATGGCGTTGCCGTAGCTCTTGGACATCTTGGCGCCATCCAGCCCCGGCAGGCGCGACGCCTCGGTCAGCATGGCCTGGGGCTCGGTGAGGATCAGCTTGCGGCTGCCCTCCAGATAGCCGAACAGGCGTTCGCGGTCGATCATCGACAGGTTCTGGGCATCGTCGAGCATGGCCTTGGCCTGCTCCAGCGCCTCGTCGTCGCCCTTTTCCTGGAATTGCGTACGCAGTTCTAGGTACAGCCGGGCGCGCTTGCTGCCCAGTTTCTTGGTGGCGGCCAGGGCCTTTTCCTCGAAGCCCTTTTCCTTGCCGTAAAGGTGGTTAAAGCGGCGCGCAATCTCGCGCATGATCTCGATATGCGGTACCTGGTCCTCGCCCACCGGCACCTGGCTGGCACGGTAGATCAGCACGTCGGCCGCCTGCAAGAGCGGATAGCCGAGGAAGCCATAGGTGGCCAGGTCGCGGTCGGCCAGCTTTTCCTGCTGGTCCTTGTAGGTCGGCACGCGCTCCAGCCAACCCAGCGGCGTGGCCATGGACAGCAGCAAGTGCAGTTCGGCATGCTCGGGCACGCGCGACTGGATGAACAGCGTGGACTGCGCAGGATCGACACCGGCGGCAAGCCAGTCGATGACCATCTCCCAGGTGCTGGTCTCGATCACCGAAGGATCGTCGTAGTGGGTGGTCAGCGCATGCCAGTCGGCCACGAAGAACAGGCAGGGCAATTCGGATTGCAGCTTGACCCAGTTCTTGAGGGCACCGTGATAGTGGCCCAGGTGCAGCGCGCCGGTGGGGCGCATGCCGGAGACGACGCGGTCAGGATACATGGCGGTTGGCTCGTGGTCGGTAGTCGGTTGAGGCTGGATGCATCATTGGAACAGCAGGGTAATGGGATAAGTGATCAATTGCAGCAGCAGGCTGGCCCCGTACATCACCGGCGCCATCCACCAGGTGTAGATGACCTTGGCCAGCACCAGCGCCATGACGATGAAGAATCCGTAGGGCTCGATCTGGGCAAACTTGTAGGCGTAGCGGTTGGGCAGCAGGCTGGTGAGGATGCGACCGCCATCCAGCGGCGGGATCGGGAACAGGTTGAAGGCGAACATGACCAGGTTGGTCAGCACCCCAGCCTTGGCCATGAGCATGAAGAATTCTTCCTGCACCCCGCCCAGCGCCAGCGCATAGATGGTCAGTGTCCACAGCAGCGCCATGAAGAAATTCGCCGCCGGGCCGGCCAGCGAGACCCAGGCCATGTCGCGCTTGGGCTTGCGCAGGTGGCCGAAGTTGATCGGCACCGGCTTGGCGTAACCGAACAGGAAGGCGCCGCTGGTGGCGAAGTACAGCAGGATGGGAATGAGGATGGTGCCGAAGGGATCGATGTGCTTGATCGGGTTCAGGCTCATGCGGCCCATCGAATAGGCCGTATTGTCGCCAAAGAACTTGGCGGCGTACGCATGCGCGGCCTCGTGCAGGGTGATGGCGAAGAGCACGGGCAGCGCGTAGACCGCGACAGTCTGGATGAGATCGTTCATGGGCCGGGATTTTATCAGAGGGACAATACGGGTTCCGGGAATTGGCGGTTTTCCGGTCCGCGCAGACAAGAATAAATCACTTAGGCAGCCTGCAACCCGAATATTCCAGCATCCCCCCTGCCCTGCCGCACCAACACCGGCTGCTCGTCGTCGGTGAGGTCGATGACGGTGGTAGGCTCCAGGCTGCAAGCACCGCTGTCGATGACCAGGTCGATCTGCTTTTCGAGGTGGCTGCGGATATCTTCCGCGCTGGTCAGCGGCAAGTCGTCGTCGGGCAGGATCAGGGTGGTCCCCAGCAGCGGCTGGCCCAGCTCTTCCAGCAGCATATGGGCGATGCGGTTTTCCGGCACACGCAGACCGATGGTCTTGCGGGACGGGTGCGAAAGCCGACGCGGCACTTCCTTGGTGGCTTCCAGGATGAAGGTATAGGCGCCCGGCGTGGCGGCCTTGAGCAGGCGGTACTGGCGGTTGTCCACCTTGGCGTACTGGGCGATTTCGGAGAGGTCGCGGCACAGCAGCGTGAGGTGGTGCTTTTCATCGACGCCACGGATGCGGCGCACGCGTTCGACCGCATCCTTGTTGTCCAGCTGGCAGACCAGGGCGTAGCAGGAATCGGTAGGCAAGGCCACCAGGCCGCCCTTGTGGATGATCTGCGCGGCCTGCTTGATCAGGCGCAGTTGGGGGTTGTCGGGGTGAATCTCGAAAAACTGGCTCATGAGGCGGTTTCCAATTCCAAATTCAAATTCAAAAATTCCGATTCGTAAAAAGCACAACGGCGGTGTCGCCACCGCCGTTGTCGCTGTCCGCAGGACTCAGCGTTGACCGCGCAGGGCGGCAATACGCTGTTCCAGCGGCGGGTGCGTCGAGAACAGTTCCATCACGCCAGGCTTGTCGCTGATGCCCAGTGCGGCCAGGTTCTGCGGCAGGCCCTCGGGCGAGAAACCGCCCAGGCGCGCCAGTGCATTGATCATCGGCTGGGGCGTGCCCAGCAGGCGGGCGGCGCCGGCGTCAGCGCGGAACTCGCGATGGCGCGAGAACCAGGCCACGATCAGCGATGCGCCGATGCCAAAGACGATCTGGCAGACCAGCACCGTGACGGTATACCCGATGCCGGGACCGGAATCATCGCTGTTGCGGCGCAGGGCCGAGTCGACGAAGAAGCCCACCACTCGCGACAGGAAGACCACGAAGGTGTTCACCACGCCCTGGATCAGCGTCATGGTGACCATGTCGCCATTGGCGATGTGCGCCACCTCGTGGCCCAGCACCGCTTCCACTTCGTCCTGCGTCATGCCCTGCAGCAGTCCGGTCGAGACCGCGACCAGCGCCGAGTCCCGGAACGCGCCGGTGGCGAAGGCGTTGGGTTCGCCGTCATAGACCGCCACTTCGGGCATGCCAATGCCAGCGCGCTGGGCCAGCTTGCCTACGGTCTGCAGCAGCCAGGCCTCGGTGCCGTTCATCGGCGTCTGGATCACGCGGGCGCCGGTGGACCACTTGGCCATGGTCTTGCTCATCAGCAAGGAGATGATGGAGCCGGTGAAACCCACCACCAGCGAGAACACCAGCAGCATCGGCAAATTCAGGCCGGAGCGGGTCAGGAAGCGGTCTACGCCCAACAGCGACAAGATGACGCTCATCACGACCAGCACGGCGATATTGGTCGCGATAAACAGCAAGATGCGTTTCATGGGGAAAACTCCTATCAGGAAAGTGGTTATTAGATAGGAATCCGCTCCCGGAATTCAAGTGCAGAGCTTACAGCGCCCAGTCGTGCCAGACCGGCTTGACACCCTGGGGCAGGGGCGGCAAGCCGCCCAGGTCCACCCGTGATTCGCCTGGACCGTGGAAGTCCGACCCCATCGAGGCCAAAAAGCCATAATGGCGCGCCACCTGGGCGTATTGCTGGTACTGCTCCGGCGTGTGGCTGCCGGTATTGACCTCGATGGCCGCGCCGCCGAGCTGCCTGAATTCGTCGAAGAAGGCGCCGAACTGGGTCTCGCTGTATTTGTAGCGGCCCGGGTGGGCGATCACCGCCACCCCGCCGGCCCCGCGGATCCAGCGCACGGCTTCTTCCAGCGTGGCCCAGCGGTGCGGCACGTAGCCGGGCTTGCCTTCGGTAAGGTAGTTGGCGAAGACTTCCCGGGTATCGCAGCAGCGACCGCACTCGACCATGAAGCGGGCGAAATGGGTGCGCGAGATCAGGTCCGGGTTGCCCACATGCTTGAGCGCGCCTTCATAGGCCCCCGCCACGCCATGCTGCTCCAGCTGCGCGGCGATCTCGCGGGCGCGCCGTTCGCGGCCGTTGCGAGTGGCGGCCAGACCCTGCACCAGCGCAGGATTGGTTTCGTCGATCTGCAGACCCACGATATGCACCGTATGGCCAGCCCAGGTCACTGAAATCTCTACGCCGCCCACATGCACCATGCCCAGGGCCTGGGCCGCGGCACGGGCGCGCGCCACGCCATCGATCTCATCGTGGTCGGTCAAGGCCCACACTCCCACGCCATTGGCCTTGGCACGTGCTGCCACCTGCTCGGGCGGCAGCAAGCCGTCGGAGACGTTGGAATGGCAATGCAGATCGAACTTGAGCTCAGACATAGACAATGCGCGATGACACGGGCCGGTCGCTTGTGGCTGCCGCCGATCAGGGGATGCAGTAAGGTTGGAATGGGTCTATTTTACGCCCTTCCCCCCGGCCCCGCTCAGACCGGCTGTTGCAGGAAGGCTTCGATCAGTTGCGCCAGCTGCTCGGGCTGGTCGTGGTGCAGCATGTGACCGGCATCGGCGATCATCTCGACCTGCACGCGCGGGATGCAGGCGATGCGCCGGTCGATCTCTTCGCGCTTGAGCGAGGCCGGGCCGAAGAAGCGCCAGATGTCGCTGTCGATAGCCTCTATCCACAGCACCGGCGCGGTGATGCGACGCCAGCAGGCCATCATCTCGTCGGCGCGATACAGGATGGGGCTGACCTGCTTGTGCGCCGGATCGCCCAGGATCTGCCACAGGCCGCTGTCGTCCTGCTGCGCCCAGTGCTGGGCCAGGAAGGCAGCACGTTCATCGGACAGGCGCGCATTGTTCCTCTGTAGGCGCTGGGCTACTTCTTCCAGGGTGGCATAGCCGCGCAGCACGGGACGGTTGCGCACCTCGTCCATCCACTGCGCAAACCGTCCGGGCGCCTGCTCCGGCTGGGTCGCGGGCAAACCCAGTCCCTCCAGGTTGATCAGGCGCTTGATGCGCTGCGGCCGCACGCCGGCATAGAGCGTGACGACGTTGCCGCCCATGCTGTGGCCCAGCAGGTTGATGGCTTCCGATCCGGCGTAGTGATCGATGATGGCGTCCAGATCGGCCAGGTAGTCCGGGAACCAGTAGGAGTCGGCCTGGCTGCGCTCGGTCAGGCCGAAGCCGCGCCAGTCGGGCGCGATCACATGCCATTGCCCTTGCAGGGCGTCGACCATGAACTGGAAGGATGCGGACATATCCATCCAGCCATGCAGCATGAAGATCTTGGGCGCCTCCGGGTCGCCCCAGTGGCGCACGTGGTAGCGCAGACCGCGGATGGTCAGGAATTCGGAGCGGGAAGCTGTCTTGGCGACGGTTGGGCGCATGGCGTTCTCTTTGTTATGGTGTAACGGCATCAGATCAAGCCGCAGAGTATAGACAAAAGAGAACGATCGTGCGTCAAGTCGCTTGATTCAGGGCAGAAATCGGCCGAGGTCGAAGGTGGAGGCATGGCCGACCTGGGCAAAGTTCTGCTCCAGCCATTCCGCCGCACGCTCCCTGCCCTGCTGGAACAGGCTGCCGATGAAACTGGCCTGGGTATTGAGCTTGGAGAGGTTGGTGAGCTGCTCCATGAGTTCATTGGCGTCGATCATGTGCATGTTCAGCTGGCGCAGACGCCGTTCCAGCGAACCGAAGGCCAGGGTCGAGTTCTCGGCCTCGCGCTTGGCCAGCGCCAGTGCGCTCAGTTCGGTGAAGAAGGCCGAACTGAAGCTGATCTCGGACAGACGCTGGCCGATATCGTGCGTGGAAGTCGGCGTGCCGGCGCGGCGGCTGGGATGCAGCAGCACGACCATGACATCTCGTGCCGCGCAGGCATGCAGCAGCGGGAAGATCGGCGGGTTGGCGGTCAGGCCGCCATCCCAGTAGGCTTCTCCCTCGATCTCGATGGGCCGGTGCAGCGACGGCAGACAGGCCGAGGCCAGCAGCGCCTCCACGGACAGGTCGGCATTGCGGAAGATCTTCAGGGTGCCGGTGCTGACCTGGGTGGCGGCGATGAAGAGTTTCAATTCCCGTTGCCGGCGCAGCCTGTCGAAGTCCACCTGTTCCAGCAGGATGTCGCGTAGCGGGTTGATGTCCAGCGGATTGAGCTGGGTGGGCGAAAAGAAGCGCGTCATCGCCAGCAGCGCCTGCATGCCAGGCATGGGAGTGGGATTGGCGATGACTGGCGCGCCTTCGGCATTGATGTAGTCCAGCGGCGCGCCTGTGGAGAGCGCCGTCCAGAAGCGTTCCAGCGCCGCACGCGCGCCCTCGCGGCCATCCTGCACATAGCCCTGGGCCAGCACCACCGCATTCATGGCCCCGGCGGAAGCACCGCTGATGCCTTCGAACCCCAGGCGGCCATCTTCCAGCAGACGATCCAGCACGCCCCAGGTGAAAGCGCCGTGCGAGCCGCCACCTTGCAGGGCCAGACTGATGATCTTGTTCGACATGATGTCCTTTTCCTCGGTCACATCACAGGGCCTGTCACGCCCGCGTCACCACATAAGCTTATGCTGCACTGCACGATCATGGTATAACAGGAACACGGCTGGAGAAAAGTGCTGCATCAAGGCAACATTCTGGCAAGCATGCCCTTCAGCTCAGCCATTGTAACGAGGTATCGACGTAACGACGGACACTGCAGAGGACACATGAAATCGATTTGCGTATATTGCGGCTCTTCTCCCGGCGCGTCTCCGGCCTATGCCGAGGCGGCGCGCAAGCTGGCGCGGGAAATGGTGAACAACAACATCGCCCTGGTCTATGGCGGCGGCAATGTCGGCCTGATGGGCATCATCGCCAGTGAGGTCATGCAACTGGGCGGCGAAGCCACCGGCGTCATTCCCAAGGCCTTGCTGGACAAGGAACTGGGCCATGACGGCCTGACCCGCCTGCACATCGTCAAGGACATGCACGAGCGCAAGGCCATGATGGCCGAGCTATCCGACGGCTTCGTGGCCATGCCGGGCGGCATGGGGACGCTGGAAGAACTGTTCGAAGTGCTGACCTGGGCGCAACTGGGCTTCCACTACAAGCCGATCTGCCTGTACAACGTGAATGGCTTCTACGACAACCTGATCGCCTTCGTCGACCACCTGGTCTCGCAGCGTTTCGTCAGCAGCGACCAGTCCGGCCTGATGATGCATGAGGCCGATCCGGCCAGGCTGATCCAGCGCTTCCAGACCTTCACGCCGACCTACAAGACCAAGTGGGCGGATCGCGAGGCGGTGGCCAACCTGTTGCCCTGAGGCTGCGGCTGCGGCATCATCAGCAGCAACAAGCACAACGCCCGTCGCTCTTGCGAGCTGACGGGCGTTGTCGTTTGGTGCGAGGTCGGACCTGATCAGGCGTCGAGCGCCTGGCGGAAGTCCGCCACCAGATCATCGGTGTCTTCCAGGCCCACCGAGACGCGGATGAGCGACTCGGCAATGCCCATGCTGGCGCGGCGCTCGGCCCCCATCTCGTAGAAGATGGTGTGCGCCACCGGGATCACCAGCGTGCGGGTGTCGCCCAGGTTGCTGGTGGGGATCGCCAGTCGCAGGCGGTTGAGGTAATCGAAGCAGTCGATGCCATCCTTCAGTTCGAAGGACATCAGGCTGCCGAAGGAGCGGAACAGCGCCTTGGACAAGGCGTGCTGGGGATGCGACTCTAGCCCCGGGTAATACACCGCCGCCACCCGCTCATCGGCTTGCAGCATCTGCGCCAGGGCCAGGGCGTTCTTGCATTCACGTTCCTGGCGCAGGGCGATGGTCTCGGCGCCGACGGCGATGTGGTGCGCCGCTTCTGGGCCCAGCGAACCACCAAAGTCACGCAGCGCCTTGGCCCGGATCTGCGCCATGCCCCACTGCGGAGCGGGATTCTTCTTGTAGTTCTCGGCGATGTGGGGATAGCGGGTCCAGTCGAATTCGCCCGTGTCGGTCAGCGCGCCGCCCAGCGCATTGCCGTGGCCGCCGATGGACTTGGTCAGCGAATTGACCACCAGGCCCGCACCCACCGTCTTGGGACGGAACAGGTAGGGCGAGGTCATGGTGTTGTCCACCACGTAGAGGATGCCGCGTTCGCGGCACAGCTCGCCGATGCGCTTCAAGTCCGCCACCTGGGTGCGCGGGTTGGCGATGGTTTCCACGAACACCAGGCGGGTATTGGCCGTAATGGCTGCTTCCACGTTCTTCACGTCGGTCGCATCGACCATCGACACCTTGGCGCCCTGCGCCCCTACCGTCATCCACAGGCTATTGGTATTGCCGAACAGGAAAGCCGAGGACACCACATGATCGCCCTCGCGCAGCAAGCCCTGGACGATGGCGCCGATGGCCGCCATGCCGGTGGCAAAGCAGATGGTGGACTTGCCGTCTTCCATCTTGGTGATCTTGTCTTCCAGCGCGGCCACCGTCGGGTTGCCCTGCCGGCCATAGCGGTAGCCGGGCTGCTTGCCCTGGAACACTTCGGCCAGCTGGCGGGCGTCTTCATAGCCAAAGGTGACGGAAGTGTGGATGGGCTTGTGCAGCGAACCATGCTCGATGCCCTTCTGGCGATCGCTGTGGAGGATGGTGGTGGTAAAGCCGTAGGTCTTTTTATCGTTCATCGCGGAAATCGGAAAGGCTGGATAAGCAGCGCCGGCAAGCGCAGCGCCGAAGGCAAAATGATAAGCCAGAACGCCAGGACAGGTACGCCAATAAGAAACGCCGGCGCCGCGTAAGCGGCCACCGGCGTGCTGTTCAAGTCCCTGGACGGGCGCGGATCAATCCACGCGGGCCAGATTCAGGTTCAGCTGCGAACGCACTGCATCTTCCAGCGCCGGCTTGGGATTCTTGCGGGCGTATTCGATGCGGTCCAGGTATTCCTGGGTGATGTCGCCGGTGATGTAGTGACCATCGAAGCAGGAGGCTTCAAACTGCTTCAGGGCCGGGTTGGCGTCGGAGATGGCGCGCTTCAGGGCTTCCACGTCCTGGTAGACCAGGGCGTCGGCAGTGATTTCGCGGCACACTTCCTCTTCGCTGCGGCCGAAGGCGATGAGCTCGTCACGGGTCGGCATGTCGATGCCATAGACGTTGGGGAACTTCACCGGCGGTGCGGCCGATGCGAAGATCACGTTCTTGGCGCCCGACTCGCGGGCCATCTGCACGATTTCCCGGCTGGTGGTGCCGCGCACGATGGAGTCGTCCACCAGCAGCACGTTCTTGCCCTTGAATTCGCTGCCGATGGCGTTGAGCTTCTGGCGCACCGACTTCTTGCGCAGCGCCTGGCCCGGCATGATGAAGGTGCGGCCGATGTAGCGGTTCTTGATGAAACCTTCGCGGTACTCGATGCCCAGCTTCAGCGCCAGTTCCATGGCGGCCGGACGCGAGGAATCGGGGATCGGCATGACCACGTCGATCTCGCCGTGCTTGAACTGGCTGCGGATCTTGTCGGCCAGGAATTCACCCATCTTCAGGCGGGTGGCGTAGACCGAGGCGCCATCGATGATGGAGTCCGGACGGGCCAGGTAGACGTATTCGAAGGCGCAGGGGTTCAGCGACGGGTTCTCGGCGCATTGCTGGTTGTACAGCTTGCCGTCGTTGTCGATGAAGATCGCTTCACCCGGATTGACGTCGCGCAAGAAGCGGAAGCCCATGCCTTCCAGCGCCACCGACTCGCTGGCCATCATGTATTCGACGCCCTTGTCGCTTTCATTGAAGCCCAGGCACATCGGACGGATGCCGTACGGATCGCGGAAGCCCAACAGGCCATAGCCGGCGATCTGCGCCACCACGGCGTAGGAGCCGCGCACGCGCTTGTGGACCATGGCCACGGCCTTGAACAGCGCCGCCGGGTCCAGCGAATAGCCGGTGGTGGCTTGCTGGATCTCGTGGGCCAGCACGTTCAACAGCACTTCGGTATCGGAATCGGTGTTGATGTGGCGGCGATCGTTCTTGAACATCTCGATCTTCAACTGTTCCGCATTGGTCAGGTTGCCGTTGTGCGCCAGGATGATGCCGAAGGGGGCATTGACGTAGAACGGCTGCGCTTCTTCTTCCGAGGAAGAGCTGCCTGCGGTCGGATAACGCACCTGGCCGATACCGGTGTTGCCCGGCAGCGAGCGCATGTTGCGGGTGCGGAACACGTCGCGCACCAGGCCGTTGGCCTTGTGCATCGAAAAACCGTTGCTGTGGTTGGTTGCGATCCCCGCCGCATCCTGGCCGCGATGCTGCAACAGCAGCAGTGCGTCATACAGCATCTGGTTGACGGGACTATGAGAGACGATACCGACGATGCCACACATGGTGGACTCCTAACGAAAAACGAAAACGAAAAAGAACCGCGTTGCCCTCCCCGCCCGACCCGCCCCGCCACGGGGCGCTGCCATCACACAGGGGTGGCGAAACTCACATGCTCGGCCAGCTTGCCCGGCAAGTAGGGCAATACCGCTTCGGCGGCCTGCTCGACCCAGGGACTGAAGCGGGCTTCCTTCCAGAACGCCTGCTGCGGAATGGCCGTGGTGCCGCACAGGAGCGCCGCCACCACCACCAGCAGGACGCCGCGCGCCACCCCGAAGAAACTGCCCAGGGTGCGGTCCAGCAGCGTCAGGCCCGTGGCCTTGACCAGTTCGCTCAAGGTGCGCGCCACCAGCGCCACCAACAGCCGCGTCCCGATGAACAGGGCGATGAAGGCCACGATCAGTCGCGTCAGCTCGCCCGGCACCATCTCGGGCAGCATGGTCGCCAGCGCCTCGCCGTAGGTATCGGCCACCACCAGGGCGACCACCCAGCCCGCCAGCGACAACACCTCGCGCACCAGCCCACGCAGCGTGCCAATGATCACGGAACATCCCAGGATCAGCAGCACCAAGTAGTCAAATATCGTCACGATGACAACAATATGCGGCTATATGCAGCCAAATTCAAGCAGGAACAATCGTGGCATTCAGGCCCAGCTTCTTGATTCGGCCTCCCATGCGCTCCGCTTCCTCGCGGCTGCCGAAGGGGCCGACGCGGATGCGCGTGCGATCGCCAGCCTGGGTGGCGATCTTTTGTGTATAGGAGTGAATCCCTGCGGCGCTGAGCTTGTTGCGCAATTCATTGACCTTGTCCTGGGTCGCCAGCGCGGCAACCTGGATGACGAACTTGCCGCCCGAGGCGGCCGGTTTCTTCTCCGCCGGAGCCGCTGCAGCGCCGCTCTTGCCTTCCAGGATCGCCAGGGCGCGCGCCGAATCGTCATGCGCCGAAGGTGCGGACGCCTTGGGCTTGGCCGCTTCCTTCTTGGGCTCTTCCCGGTGCTCGACGACGATGGGCTTCTTTTCCTCGATCTTGGGTGTGGGCTTGTCGGCCGGCTTTTCAGCGGGCTTTTCCACTGGCTTCTCTATGACCTTCGGGGCGACCGCCGCCACCGGCGGTGTGGCCGGCTGGGTTGCCGCCGGTGCAGTGGCTGCAGGCGCCGGGGTCGTAGCGGGCTCAGGGGCGATACTGGCGGGCTCGACGATCTCTTCCTTCTGGTCCAGCGAAGCCTGCTTGGCGTCACCCGCAGCCGGCTGGGCCGCACCGGAGGCCGGCTGGTCCTTGGAGGGAATCTGGATGGCGATATCGTCGTTGAGCGGCTTGGGCTCGGAATCGAGGATCATCGGCAACACGATCACCACCGCCAGCGCCAGCGCGACCGCACCGATCAGGCGGCGACGGGCGCGTTTCTTTTCCGGCAACAACGGATCGGCGCCGCCATCCTTGCCGGCCTTGGCCCGCGTACCGGTGGCGCGGCCGGAGGTATTGGCAGTGCTACGGCTGCTGCGGCTGCGAATGACGGAAGACTGCTCTTCGGAACGCGAACGGAAAGCGCCTTGATCGGAAGCAGCGTCCTGCTTGTTTTTACGGAAAAACGAGAACAAGCCCATGCGGAGTCGTCTTGAATTGATCTGAATAACTTGGAAAGGCTGCCCGGCCAGTCAGGTCCTGGCACCGCCGGGCGTGGCGGCCGGCTCCGGAAATCGGGTTCGGAATCAGTGCAGACCCGGACGGCGCGCTTGCATCACACCGGCCACGGTCAGGAATGACCCGAAAACCACAATTCTATCATTCTCCCCTGCTCTGCTTAATGCATTTGCATAGGCAGCGGCGGGCGTGGTGAAGGTTTCGATGCTGCGCGCCGCGTCCCGCCTGAATTCTGGCTGCACGCCGGCTCCCAGCAGGGCGTCCTTGAGCTGTTGCGCGCTGGCCGCGCGCGGCAGCGGCAGGTCGGTCACGCACCAGTGGTCGATCTTGTCCTTCAGGTGCCCGATCACGCCTTCGATGTCCTTGTCCAGCATGGAGCCGAATACCGCGTAGGTGTAGGGATGGAAGCCCATGTTGTCCAGGTTCTGCGCCAGCGTGGCGGCGGCATGGGGATTGTGGGCCACGTCCAGGATCACCAGCGGCTGGCCCGGCAGAACCTGGAAGCGGCCCGGCAGCTCCACCGTGGCCAGGCCGGTACGCACTTCCTGGGCCCCCACGGGCAGCACCTCGCGCAGCGCCTCGAGCGCGGCCAGCGCCGCCGAGGCGTTCAGCAGCTGGTTGGCCCCGCGCAGGCTGGGATAGGCCAGCGAATTGCGGCGCATGCCGCGCCCGCCATAGGCCCATTGCTGCTTGTCGCCCTGGTAGTTGAAGTCGCGCCCCATGAGCCACAGGTCCGCACCGATCTTCTCGGCATGGGCGATGAGCGACTTGGGCGGCAGCGGATCGCCGCACACGGCCACCTTGCCGGGACGGAAGATGCCGGCCTTCTCGAAGCCGATCTCTTCACGCGTCTCGCCCAGGTATTCGGTATGGTCGATATCGATGCTGGTGACGATGGCCACATCGGCATCGATCACATTGACCGCATCCAGGCGGCCGCCCAGGCCGACTTCGAGGATCACCACGTCCTGCCGGGCATCGGCCAGCAGCTTCATGATGGCCAGGGTGGTGAATTCGAAATAGGTCAGGGAGATATCGCCGCGCTGCGCCTCCACCGCCTCGAAGGCGGCGATCAGCTGGGCGTCGCTGGCCATGTCGCCGGACAGGCGCGCGCGCTCGTTGAAGTGCAGGAAATGCGGCTTCATGTAGAGGCCTACGCGGTAACCGGCGCGCAGCAGGATGGATTCCAGCATGGCGCAGGTGGAGCCCTTGCCATTGGTGCCGGCCACCATGATGACCGGGCAATCGAAGTGGATATCGAGCTTCTGCTTGACCTGCATGACGCGCTCCAGGCCCATGTCGATCTGCTTGAAGTGGCGTTGTTCCAGCAGGGCCAGCCATTCATTGAGGGTGGTGGGCGTGGGGGAGGCTTGGGAAGTCATGGCGCGTCTCGGTGGGTGAAGCTACTGCACAAAAACGAAATACGAATTACGAATTACGGGACTGTTCCGCAATCCATGCGATACAGATTGCCGTTCGTCCTGAGTAGCGGCATGACCGCGTATCGAAGCCTGTCCTGAGCTCGCCGAAGGGGCGCTCCGTCCTGGCTGGCTTGCACAATCCACAATCCTGTGCGCCTTCGATACGGCCCTGCGGGCCTACTCAGGTCGAACGGTAGATGGGCGCTTCGAAAGAAGCATGTCAAAAAACAAGGCCCGGATTTGCACTTCTGCAAATCCGGGCCTGAAGTATAACGCTTATCAGGAAACCGTTTCGGCGGCCTGGTTTTGCAGCAGCGCCAGCAGATGGGCGATTTCCTCACGCATCTTGCGGCGGTCGACGATCATGTCGATGGCGCCCTTGGTGACCAGGAATTCAGCACGCTGGAAGCCTTCAGGCAGCTTCTCGCGCACCGTGTTCTCGATCACGCGCGGGCCGGCAAAGCCGATCAGGGCCTTGGGTTCGGCCATCACCACATCGCCCATGAAGGCAAACGAGGCCGACACGCCGCCCATGGTGGGGTCGGTCAGCACGCTGATGAAGGGCAGTTTCTTTTCCGACAGCTTGGTCAGCATGGCCGTGGTCTTGGCCATCTGCATCAGCGACAGCAGGCCTTCCTGCATGCGCGCACCGCCCGTGGCGGTGATGCAGATGAAGGGCACCTTCTGCTCCAGCGCCGCCTGGGCGCCGCGCACAAAGCGCTCGCCGACCACAGAGCCCATGGAGCCGCCCATGAATTCGAACTCGAAGCAGGCCACCACGACCGGCAGGGTCATGATGGCGCCGCCCATGACCACCATGGCGTCGGTTTCGCCGGTGGATTCCATGGCGTCCTTGAGACGATCGGGGTACTTCTTGCTGTCCTTGAACTTCAGGGTATCGACCGGCAGGGCTTCCTGACCGATCTCATAGCGGCCGCCTTCGTCGAGCAGGGCATCGAGACGAGCGCGGGCGCGGATGCGCATGTGGTGGCTGCACTTGGGGCAGACATGCAGGTTGGATTCCAGGTCGGTACGGTACAGCACCGCTTCGCAGGAGGGGCACTTGACCCACAAACCTTCCGGGATGGCTTTGCGGCTGGTGGAGCCGCGTTGAATCTGGGGTGGCAATAACTTCTCGAGCCAGCTCATAGAGACCTCATAGATTTTTCCGGTGGCGCGCATTGTACCAGAGCCCACCGAGGGCGGATGTAAAGCACGGTCATGCTTTCCGGCAGGCAAGAACATCTCCTGTTCCTGCGGGCAGCAGCTGCGGTCGCCTTGTCAAAAAACAAAGCCTCCGGCAGCCACCGGAGGCTTGTCACTTCCTTCCCCCCTGCCCTGGCGGGCCGAGGTCACCCCCTTCAGGCATCCAGCGCCTGGCGGATATCGGTGACGAAGGCTTGCACCGCGTCACAGGCCTGGTCTTGCGGGGTATTTTCCAGTTCGGCGATGATGCGGCTGCCGATGACGACCGCATCGGCCACGCTGCCCACGGTACGGGCGGTAGCGCCGTCACGGATGCCAAAGCCCACCGCAATGGGCAGCTTCACATGCTGGCGGATGGCGGCGATGCGCTCGGCCACTTCAGCCGTATCGATGTGACCCGCGCCGGTCACGCCCTTGAGCGAGACGTAGTAGCAGAAGCCGCTGCTGACGGCCGCCACCTGGCGGATGCGCTCTTGCGAGGAGGTCGGCGCCAGCAGGAAGATCGGGTCCATGCCCTTGGCCTGCATCTTCTGGGCGAATTCTTCACATTCCTCGGGCGGATAGTCCACCACGATAGTGCCATCCACGCCCGCTTCGCTGGCCGCCGCGATGAAGGCGTCCACGCCAAAGCGCTCGATCGGATTGGCATAGCCCATCAGCACGATGGGGGTGTGGGTATTGGTCTTGCGGAATTCGCGCACGTAGCCCAGCACGTCATGGGTGCTGATGCCGAATTTCAGGGCGCGCTCGCAAGCGCGCTGGATCACCGGGCCTTCGGCCATGGGGTCGGAGAATGGCACGCCCAGCTCGAGGATATCCACGCCACCGGCCACCAGCGCGTGCAGCAGCGGCACGGTCAGCTCGGGGGCCGGGTCGCCGGCGGTGATGAAAGTGATCAGGGCCTTGCGCTTTTGCTCGGCCAGTTGGGAAAAGGTGGTCTGGATTCTGGACATGATGTTGTGAAGTTTTTTGTCGAACCAGCCGGCAGGCCCACAAGGACCGGCCGGCACGTGCGGGCCAGGCCGGGGATCAACCCTGGCGCTGTTGCACGGTATGCATGTCCTTGTCCCCCCGGCCGGACAGGTTGACCAGCACGATCTGGTCCCGCGGCAAGGTGGCCGCCAGCTTGGCCGCATGGGCCAGTGCGTGGCTGGACTCCAGCGCGGGGATGATGCCTTCGATGCGGCAGCAGGTATTGAAGGCTTCGAGCGCCTCGTCATCGGTGATGCAGGCATAGCTGGCGCGACCGCTGTCCTTGAGCCAGGCGTGTTCCGGGCCCACGCCCGGATAGTCCAGGCCGGCCGAGACCGAGTGGGTCTCGATGATCTGGCCGTTGGCGTCCTGCAGCAGGTAGGTACGGTTGCCGTGCAGCACGCCGGGCGAGCCCAGGGTCAGCGAGGCCGAGTGACGGCCAGTGTCCAGGCCATCGCCGGCGGCTTCCACGCCGACCAGCTTGACGTCCGGGTAGTCGATGTAGGGATAGAAGATGCCCATGGCGTTGGAACCACCACCCACCGCCGCCACCACGTAGTCGGGCTGGCGCGAGGCGATTTCCGGCATCTGCTGGATGCACTCGTTGCCGATCACTGACTGGAAGTCGCGCACCATCATCGGATAGGGGTGCGGACCGGCCACGGTGCCGATGATGTAGAAGGTGGTCTCGACATTGGTGACCCAGTCGCGCATGGCTTCATTGAGCGCATCCTTCAGGGTCTTGGAACCGGACTCCACCGGCACCACCTTGGCGCCCAAGAGGTTCATGCGGTAGACGTTCTGCAATTGGCGCTTCACGTCTTCACTGCCCATGTAGACGATGCATTCCATGCCGAAGCGCGCGCAGATGGTGGCCGTGGCCACGCCGTGCTGGCCGGCGCCGGTCTCGGCGATGATGCGCTTCTTGCCCATGCGCTTGGCCAAGAGCGCCTGGCCGATCACGTTGTTGATCTTGTGGGCGCCGGTGTGGTTCAGGTCTTCGCGCTTGAAGTAGATCTGCGCGCCACCCGCCATCTCGGACCAGCGCTTGGCGTGGTACACCGGGCTGGGACGACCGACGAAATGCTTCAGTTCGGTATGGAATTCGGCCAGGAACTGCTCATCGTGCTGGTAACGCGCATAGGCCTCGCGCAGCTCGTTCAAGGCCAGGGTCAGCGTTTCGGACACGAAGCTGCCGCCGTACGGGCCGAAATGGCCGCGGGAATCGGGCAGGTTGTAGTGGGCCGTCTGGTGCAGGGCGGCGGCAGGAATGGCTTGACGCTCGGCGAAACCGCCGAGGGGATTCAATTCTTTCATGATGTTCCTCTGAAACTCTTTAAGGGGGCTACGCCGAGGTAGCATCGGCCAGACGCACAGCCTGGATGAAGGCTTCGATCCTGGCGGCGTCCTTGATGCCCTTGGCGGCCTCGACACCACTGCTGATGTCGACCGCGTAGGGACGAACGCCTGCGACCGCCTCAGTGACGTTGTGTACGCTCAAGCCACCACTCAAAACGGCCCGAGGCGCGAGTTCTTTTGGAATGAGAGACCAATCGAAAACCTTTCCGCTGCCGCCATACTCCTCGACCAGGGTGTCGAGCAGCAATCCGGTGAAAAACGGACTGGCAGAGCGATATGCCTGCTCATATTCTAACAAATCCGCGGGCTGCGTCGAACTTCCTATTCTGGCGGCGCGCATGAAGGGTCTGACAACGGCGCGGGCAATCGCCGCGCACTGCTCGGGCGTCTCGTCGCCATGGAACTGCAGCACGGTCAGCGGCGCCTGGGCCAGCACCTGCTGCACCTCGTCCAGGGTGGGATTGACGAACAGGCCGACGATGCTCACGAACGGCGGCACGGCGCGCGCCAGTTCGCCCGCGCGCTCGGGTGTGACGTAGCGCGGGCTCTTGGGATAGAACACCAGGCCCATCGCGTCGGCGCCAGCGGCCACGGTGGCGCGGACATCCTCTTCACGGGTCAGGCCGCAGATCTTGATGCGGGTACGGTGCGTCATGGACTTGCCTCTTTGCAAATACGTGGATTACAGCCAGGGCCAGGCGCGGCTCTCCTGCGGCAGCGCCCAGGCATCGGGATAGTCTACCCGCGCCAGGTAAAGCCCGTCGGGCATGAAGGTCGGCGCGGCGCGGCTGCGGTCGCGCAGGGCCAGCACCTGGCCCATCCAGTCGGGCTCCTGCTTGCCGCTGCCGACCACCACCAGCGAGCCGACGATATTGCGCACCATGTGATGCAGGAAGGCATTGGCCTTGAGGGTAAAGACAATCATGTCGCCATGGCGGCGCACCGCGATGCTTTCCATCTTGCGCACTGGCGACTTGGCCTGGCATTCGACGGCGCGAAAGCTCGTGAAATCATGCTCGCCGATGAGGTGCTGGGCGGCGCGGTGCATGCGGTCGGCGTCCAGCGGACGGAAGGTCCAGCCGGCCTTGCCGGCCAAGAGCGGTGTGCGCACGGCGTGGTTGTAGAGCACGTAGTGATAGGTACGGGCAATGGCCGAAAAGCGCGCATGGAAGCCGAACTGCGACAGGCTGTCCGCCCCCGCGCGATCGGCCCCATGCAGCTCAGCGGCCTGGCTGGCGGCACTGGCGATGGCGGCGTCATCCACATAGGGCAGTTCGCAGGCCCAGCGCACGGCAATGGTGGGCGGCAGGAAGGCATTGGTGCCGCGCACCCAGGAAAAGCTGTCGCGGGCGATGGGGGTATCGAAATGGACGATCTGCTCCAGCGCATGCACGCCGGAGTCGGTGCGGCCCGCACAGGTGGTGGCGATGGGCTGGGTGCTGAAGCGCTGCAGCGCGGCTTCCAGCTGATCCTGTACGGTCTGCCGGTGTGGCTGGGTCTGCCAGCCCTGCCAAGAAGCGCCGTCGTATTGCACGCCCAGCACCACGCGGCGCAGGCCTTCGGCTTGGGGATCGAGTTCTGTCATGGAATCTGGCTGGCCGGCGGCGCGCACTCCGTGTCCGGGGTGCCGCGGCCGGCTCGATGAAAACAAACGGGCAGCTCATGCGAGCTGCCCGCGAGATGACGCTATTGTAATCGCTCAGGCCAAAGGCTTCAGCCCAGGCCGGCCATCATTTGCTTGGCCCGCGCCACCTGGGCGTCGTTGCCGCCGCGCATGACTTCTTCCAGCAGTTCGCGCGCACCTTCCTTGTCGCCGATTTCCTCGTAGGCGGCGGCCAGGTCCAGCTTGGTCGTCATTTCTGCCTCGAAGGCCGATTCCTCGTCCTCTTCCAGCAGGTTGGTGGCCGACGGCGGTGCGCTGGCTTCATCGGGCAGGCTCAGGTCCAGGTCGGAGAGGCTGCTGGCCTGGGGCTGGTCATCCAGGCTGTCCAGCAGCGTCGAGGCCGAGGCGGCTGCGGTGGAAGCCGGCAGCAAGGGCTCGTCGGCGTCGGGCTTGGCGCCGTTCTCCAGGTCGAGGTCGAAGTCGATATCCTTGCCCAGGTCCATCGGTGCAGGCGCCGGGGTGGCGTCGGCGCGGATCTCGGCGCTCTTGAAGTCATCGAGATCGAACTCCATGCCGGCCTCTTCCGGCTCCGGCTCGGGTTCCGGCTCAGGCTGGCCGCCGTAGAGCGGATTGGTCGGATCGATCTCCAGGCCCAGCGCGGCCGCCTTGACCCAGGTTTCGTTGAGACCGCCGCTGAGCGCGTGCAGGTTCAGGGCCACCCGGTTGAAGGCCGCCACGTCGTTGCGCTTGGCGTAGATCTCCAGCAGCTTGGCGTGCAAGGCCTGGCGCTCCGGCTGGGTCTGCAGGGCCAGCTTGAGGATGTCCTCGGCCTGCTCGTCGCGGCCGTAGGCGATGTACATGTCAGCTTCGGTGATGGGATCGACCGGGGCTTCTTCGGCGACCGTTTCGGCCACGGCAACCGGCTCGGCAACGGCCTCCACAGCAGGCTCAGCGCTGACCGGCGGCTCCGGCTCCGCCGCCACGGCGGCTGCGACCGGCTCAGGCTCGGGTACGCTCGCAGGCTCAGGTTCGACGGCGGGCTCGGCGGCCGCCGCTTCATCCTTTTTCTTGCGCCGACGCATGGCCAGCACCCCGCCGCCACCGGCCAGCAGCGCGACCAGCACGCCTGCGCCAGCCAGCACGTAGGGGTTTTCCTTGATCTTGTCGACGAAGCTGCCACCGGACTTCTCGGCCGGCTTGGCCGCCATCGGGGGCGTGGCGGCAGGTGCTGGCGCTGGGGCCGGCGCAGGAGCCGCCGCCGCAGGCGCATCAGCAGCAGGTGTCGCGCCCTCGGCTGGCTTGACCTCGGCGTTGGCCGCCGGGGCTGCCGCTGCGGGCGATTCGGGCTTGGCCTCCTTCTGTTGCGCGCTGAGGTCGGCAATGGTCTTGTTCTTCAGCTCCAGCAGCTTCTGCAGGTTGTCGACGTTCTTTTCGAGATCCTTGACGCGGTCGTTGGCTTCGGCCAGGGCGCGTTCGGCCGCGGCCTTATCCTCGGCGGCGGCAGCGCCAGCGTTACCGGTCTTGCCACGGCCCTTGTTGGCGCGCGATAGCTCCAGCCGGTCGCGTGCTTCCTGTGCGCCCGAACGTTCTTCCACCCGCGTGGTGATCTTGCCACCGCCGCTCTGGCGGCTGGCGCCGGGCTTGCCGGCCGGCGCACTGGCGACCTGGCCCGCGAGCTTGTTGCGGTAGGCGTTGAAATCCTGGGCCTGGGCCACCACCATGCCACGCGCTTCAGTCTGATCCACGGCGGCAGCGGTGGGCTGGTCGGGAATGGACAAGATCTTGCCGGCGCGCAGGCGGTTGATGTTGTTGCCCATGAAGGCGTCCGGATTGGCGCGATACAGGGCGATGAGCATCTGGTCCAGCGAAACGTTGGCCTGCTGGTTGCGGGCTGCGATGCCAGCCAGCGTGTCGCCCGGCTTGACGCGATAATCCCCCGTCTTGCCAGCCGGCGCAGCAGCAGCCTGGCCGGTGGCGCCCTGCACTGGCGCGGCAGGTGCTGCGGCAGAGGGGCTGGCGGAAGCCGGCGTGCTGTCGGGTGCAGCCTGCTGGCGACGGATCAATTCTTCGGCCAGCGCCGACGGTGCGGGCCGCTGGACGATATTGCTGGCGGGCTCTTCGCTGCTCACAGGGATCGGCGCGCTGCTCGTCGGCGCGGCAGGGGCTGCAGCAGCAGGCGCTGCCGTAGTAGAGGCAGACGCCGCCGCAGGTGCGGGTGCTGCCGCAGCAGCGGCCTGGGTTGCCGCAGCCGGGGCTGGCGCCGGTTCTGCCGCCGCAGCGGGCGCTGCCGGCGCAGCAGCGGCCTCGCCCTTGGCGGCGGCGCCTACGGCATTGCTCGGCGTCAGGGGCGCGACCTGGGCATTGCGCGGCGACTTGCTGTCGGCCGGGTCGAGCAGGAATGTATATTCACGGATCAGGCGGGAATCGCCGGCGCTCAACTCCAGCAGCAGATCGACGAAGGGATCGCTGACCGGCTGGGACGAACTGATGCGGATGAAATGGCGGCCCTGGCGCTGCTCCACCGCGAAGGACAGCGAACCAAGCACCGGGTTGTAATCGACATTGGCGCGCCGGAAGGCTTCGGCGGGGGCCAGTTTGGCGGAGAGCTTGCCGGCCTCTTCGGCGCTGACGGCCGTGACTTCGATCTCGGCCCGCAGCGGCTGGCCCAACGCGGACAGCACGGTCAGCTTGCCCAAGGAGGCCGCCTGCGCGCCCAGCGGGACGGCCAGCGCCAGGGCCACGGCGGCGCTCAGGGTCTTGATCTGGGACAGGTGCGGCTTCTTGTTGGTATTCAGAGGCATGTTTTAATTAACTTAGAGAAACGTTCCGCTGGAAACCCGTCACGCTCGCATTGGATTCGGTGGAAGCCGTGAATGGGGCTGGTGTTGCGCGGCCTGGCATGGCGGCCGGCGCCACTTCCACACCTTGCTCCAGGCGATTCGCCTGGGCGAATGAGCAGGATCAAGGGGGCAGCACAAATCCATTTCATCAAATCCAGCAGCGCGACGACCACTACCGTACTCGCATGTTGGTTTTCATGAAATGAATGGGCTTTTCAAATTATCATCAAGTACTTACACCCGCAAGTGTACTTAACTTCTCAAGATGAGAAAAACCCGCCGCCCCTCCCTTGCGGGAAGAGCGGCGGGCTATTGTTGCAGACTGACAACGGGATAGGCAAGTGCTATCGCGCTTAAACCACATCCAGCCTGCTCAGCTTGTCACGCAAATTACGCCAGGTTGCCCAGGATGATGCGCAGCATGCGACGCAGCGGTTCGGCCGCGCCCCACAGCAGCTGGTCGCCGATGACGAAGGCCGAGATATATTCCGGACCCTGGTTCAGCTTGCGCACGCGCCCCACGCCGATCTCGAGGCCGCCGGTGATGGACGCCGGGGTCAGCTCCTTGACCGTGATGGCGCGGTCATTGGGCACCCACTTCACCCACTGGTTGCCGGCGCGGATGATGGACTCGATCTCGGCCAGGGGCAGGTCGCGCTTGAGCTTGATGGTCAGCGCCAGGCTGTGGCAGCGCATGGCGCCGATGCGCACGCACAGGCCGTCGACCGGGATGATCTGCTCGTTGCCGAGGATCTTGTTGACTTCGGCCTGGCCCTTCCACTCTTCCTTGGACTGGCCGTTTTCCAGTTGGGCATCGATCCAGGGGATCAGGCCACCGGCCAGCGGCGCGCCGAAGAACTCGGTGGGCACGTCTTCACGGATGGTCTTGGCGACCTTGCGGTCGATGTCCAGGATGGCCGAGGACGGGGTGGCCAGCTCGTCGGCGACCGCCGCGTTGATCACGCCCATGCCCTTCAACAGTTCGCGCATGTGATTGGCGCCGCCGCCGGAAGCAGCCTGGTAGGTCATGGAGCTGACCCACTCGACCAGGCCTTCCTTGAACAGGCCGCCCACGCCCATCAGCAGGATGGAGTTGGTGCAATTGCCGCCGATGTAGTTCTTCACACCCTTGGCCAGCGCATCCTTGATGACGTTGTTGTTGACCGGGTCCAGCACGATGACGGCGTCATCCTTCATCCGCAGCGAGGACGCGGCATCGATCCAGTAGCCGTCCCAGCCGGCAGCGCGCAGCTTGGGGAAGATCTCATTGGTGTAGTCGCCGCCCTGTGCGGTGATGATGATGTCGCATTTCTTCAGCTCGTCAATGCTGTTGGCGTCTTTCAGCGTCGTTTCCTTTTTGGCAAACGACGGCGCCTTGCCGCCCGCATTCGAAGTCGAGAAAAACACCGGTTCGATGTGATCGAAATCACCCTCGTCCTGCATGCGTTGCATCAGGACCGAACCCACCATTCCACGCCAGCCAACCAAACCAACCAGTTTCATCATCTTTCCCTATTTAGAACATCCATGGTGAACAAATCAGATTGAACACATATGCGCCGGACCATCCGGCATTTCAAGCGTCCCGCCGCACCCGGCAAGGGTCGGCGGGCAGCATTGATCTCAGGCGAGGGCCTTGACCACGGCCTCACCCATCTGCTGGGTATTGACCTTGGTGCAGCCTTCTTCATAAATATCGGCGGTGCGCAGACCTTGCGCAAGCACTTTCTTCACCGCGTTCTCGATGCGGTCGGCCTGCTCGGCCTTGTTCAGCGAGAAGCGCAGCATCATCGCCGCCGACAGGATGGTCGCCAGCGGATTGGCGATACCGCGGCCGGCGATGTCGGGTGCCGAACCGTGCGAAGGTTCATACAGACCTTTGTTGTTGGCATCCAACGACGCCGAAGGCAGCATGCCGATGGAACCGGTCAGCATGGCCGCCGCGTCTGAGAGGATGTCGCCGAACATGTTGCCGGTGACGATGACGTCGAAGTTCTTCGGCGCCTTCACCAGTTGCATCGCGGCATTGTCCACGTACATGTGCGACAGTTCCACGTCCGGATATTCCTTGCCCACTTCGGTGACGATGTCCTTCCAGAACTGGAAGGTCTCCAGCACGTTGGCCTTGTCCACGCTGCACAGGCGCTTGCCGCGCTTGGCGGCGGCCTGGAAGGCGACATGGGCGATGCGGCGGATTTCCGGTTCCGAATAACGCATGGTATCAAAACCTTCGCGTGCGCCCTTGAAGGGGCCGTCCGGCGCTTCGCGCATGCCGCGCGGCTGGCCGAAATAGATGTCGCCGTTCAGTTCGCGCACGATCAGGATGTCCAGGTTGGCCACCAGCTCGGGCTTCAAGGACGAAGCGCCGGTCAGTTCCGGGTAGCAGATCGCCGGGCGGAAATTGGCGAACAATTGCAGATGCTTGCGCAGGCCCAGGATGGCTTGCTCGGGGCGCAGGGCGCGTTCCAGCTTGTCGTACTTCCAGTCGCCGACCGCACCGAAGAGGATGGCGTCGGCTTCCTTGGCCAGCTTCAGGGTGCCGTCCGGCAGCGGGTGGCCGTGGGCTTCGTAGCCGGCGCCGCCGACCGGGGCGGTTTCCATCTCGAACTTCTCGTCCAGCGCGTTGAGCACGCGCACAGCCTCATTGACGATTTCGGGACCGATGCCGTCACCCGGCAGGATAGCAATCTTCATGGCTTCTCTTTCTCTGTGTTTCCAGCCGCGCTGGAAGACGTTCTTGGAATAGGTAAGGACAGTAACGACAAGGGCGGCCATCTGACCGCCCCGTGCTGTTGTCTCAGCGATCCTCTCAGATCGTGTTGCTCAGCCAGGGCTGTTCGTGCAGGTGTTTCTCTTCGTAGGCACGAATGGTGTCGGCTTTGCGTAGGGTCAGACCGATATCGTCGAAACCGTTCAACAGGCAGTACTTGCGGAATTCGCTGATCTCGAACGGATAGGTCTGGCTGCCATTGGTGGTGCTGACGATCTGCTTTTCCAGATCGATGACCAGGCGATAGCCCGGGAAGGCCTTGACTTCATTGAACAGGTGATCGACCTGTTGCTCGGTCAGCACGATGGGCAGCAGGCCGTTCTTGTAGCAGTTGTTGAAGAAGATGTCGGCGAAGCTGGGGGCGATCACGGCGCGAAAGCCAAACTGGTCCAGCGCCCAGGGCGCGTGCTCGCGCGAGGAGCCGCAGCCGAAGTTCTTGCGCGAGAGCAGGATGGACGAACCTTGATAGCGCTCCTGGTTGAGTACGAAATCCGGGTTCAGCGGGCGCTTGCTGTTGTCCATGCCAGGCTCGCCGTGGTCCAGATAGCGCCATTCGTCGAACAGGTTGGGGCCGAAGCCGCTGCGCTTGATCGACTTCAGGAACTGCTTGGGGATGATCGCATCGGTATCGACGTTGGCGCGGTCCAGCGGCGCCACCAGTCCTTCATGCACGATAAATTTATTCATGAGCTTGGCCTCGGTGGGCGGGGCGCTTGTTCTGCCCTGCCCTTCCTGTTTTCTGTTCAAAAACTGAAGCTGCGGCACGCTGGCCGCAGCCTGTTGCAATTTACTGCTTACTTCTTGCTGGCGTCCTGCATCTTCTCGCCGACCTTTTCGACATCCTTGCCGAAGCCGTTGACGGTGTTGCAACCAGCCAGCGCACCCAGGGTGACGGCCAGCAGAACCAGAGCGGAGATTTTTTTCATGGTTGTCTTCTCTCGAAAAGATTCACAAGCAGATGCTTACAGCGAGCGCACGTCCACGAAGTGGCCGGCAATCCCCGCGGCGGCGGCCATGGCCGGGCTCACCAGGTGAGTACGACCACCGGCGCCCTGGCGGCCCTCGAAGTTGCGGTTCGAGGTCGAGGCGCAGCGCTCGCCCGGTTCCAGGCGGTCGGCGTTCATGGCCAGGCACATGGAACAGCCCGGCTCACGCCATTCGAAGCCGGCGTCGCGGAAGATCTTGTCCAGGCCTTCGCGTTCGGCCTGTTCCTTGACCAGGCCCGAACCCGGCACCACCATCGCCAGCTTGACGTTGGAGGCGCGGAACTTGCCGCGCACCACCTTGGCGGCTTCGCGCAGGTCTTCGATGCGGGAATTGGTGCAGGAGCCGATGAAGACCTTGTCGATGCGGATGTCTTCGATCGGGGTGTTGGGCTTCAGGGCCATGTAGGCCAGGGCCTTTTCCATGCCGTCGCGCTTGGTCGGGTCCTTTTCCTTGTCGGGATCGGGAACGCGGGCGTCCACCGCCACCACCATCTCGGGCGAAGTGCCCCAGGTGACTTGCGGCTTGATCTCGGCGGCGTTCAGTGTCACCACCATGTCGAACTTGGCGCCCGGGTCCGAATGCAGGCTGCGCCAGTAGGACACGGCGCGCTCCCAGTGCGGACCGGAGGGCGAGAAGGGGCGGCCCTTCAGGTATTCCAGCGTGGTGTCGTCGAAGGCCACCATGCCGGCGCGCGCACCGGCTTCGATGGCCATGTTGCAGACCGTCATGCGGCCTTCCATGGACAGCGAGCGGATGGTCGAGCCGGCGAATTCGATGGCATAGCCCGTACCGCCGGCGGTGCCGATCTTGCCGATCACGGCCAGCACGATGTCCTTGGCGGTGACGCCGGCCGGCAGCGCGCCGTCGACCTGCACCAGCATGGCCTTGGACTTGCGCGCCAGCAGCGTCTGCGTGGCCAGCACGTGTTCCACTTCGGAGGTGCCGATGCCATGGGCCAGCGCGGCGAAGGCGCCGTGCGTGGAAGTGTGCGAATCGCCGCAGACCACCGTCATGCCCGGCAGGGTCGCGCCCTGTTCAGGGCCGATCACGTGAACGATGCCTTGACGCTTGTCGTTCATGCCGAAGTAGGTCAGGCTGTATTCCTTGGCGTTGCCGTCCAGCGTCTCCACCTGCAGGCGCGAGATGGGATCGGCGATGCCGTGGGCACGATCCGTGGTGGGGACGTTGTGGTCGGCCACCATCAGGTTGGCGGAATTGCGCCAGGGTTGGCGACCGGCTAGCTTGAGGCCTTCGAAGGCTTGCGGGCTGGTCACTTCATGGAGCAGGTGGCGGTCGATATACAGGATGGCGGTACCGTCATCTTCCGTATGAACGACGTGCGACTCCCAGAGTTTGTCGTAGAGCGTCTTGAGCATGTTGCGGCCTGGCGAAACTGAAAAGGGATGCTGGTCAGGAAAATAGCATTTGATTATGCCATAAAGTGATAGGTCTGACCTCCCTGCCGTGTTTTCCGCCGCGCCGCAACAACAGTGAATAATGCTGCAAGGTCTCGAAAAAAGCGCAGGCGCTGCGGCAGACGTAAAAAATCCGGCATTTCCCCCACTCGCAGGAGAAATGCCGGATGCGTGCCGCCTGCGCCGCGCGCGGATCAGCGCCTGCGGGTCTGCTGATAGAGCGGCTCGACCCGCTGCGCATAGACCGTCAGGTCGGCGATGCGCTCGCTGCTGGAGGGGTGGGTGGACATGAACTTCATCGGCTCTTCGCCGCCCAGGCTGGCCATCTTCTGCCAGAGCGTGACGGCCGCCTTGGGGTCATAGCCGCCACGGGCTGCCAGTTCCACGCCGATGCGATCGGCCTCGGTTTCATTGGCGCGCGAATTGGGCAAGCCCATCAGGCCCATGTACAGGTATTGCCCGCCCTGCTTGCCCACATCGCCCAGCCCCAGCAGGGCTGCGCCGATGGAGATGGCCGAATTGGCCACCACCTGCTGGGAAGCGCGCTCGCGGGCGTGCTCGCGCAGGGCGTGGGCGATTTCGTGCCCCATCACGGCGGCCAGTTCATCGTCGCTGATCTTGAGTTTCTCGATCAGGCCGGTATAGACGGCGATCTTGCCGCCGGGCATGCACCAGGCATTGGTTTCGTCGGAACTGAGCACATTGACTTCCCAGTTCCATTTCAGCGCATCCGGACGGAACACGCCGGTCTGCGGGATCAGGCGACTGGCGATATTGCGCACGCGCTGCACCTGCGCGGCATTGCGGTTGAGCAGCCCCTTGGACTTGGCCTCGGCCAGCACCTGGGCGTATTCCTTGCTGGAAGCCGCATCCATTTCTGCCGAGGAAACCAGCATCTGCTGCTTGCGGTCGATGCCGACCGCGCCGCCTTGGGTGGTCTGGACGGTTTCGCAGGCCACCAGCCCCGCCAGGGCTAGGGCCAACAGACTGTTCTTGATGATAGGTTTGAGCACCATGCCCGCACTCCTTTTGAATAATTGATCTTGAGTCAGGTATCGGCCTGCCGTGCGGCGGTGCGCCGCAGGTCAGCCAGCCTTGAGCCGCTTCGACCCGGCCCGCAGCAATTCGGTTCAGCCGCCCGATGCCGGGCGGCCAGCGGCCTGGTTCAGCGCAGCACCGGCGTATCGACCTTGACATCGCCGCACTGGGCGCGATGGCGCAAGGCATGGTCCATCAGCACCAGCGCCAGCATGGCTTCGGCAATGGGCGTGGCGCGGATGCCCACGCAGGGGTCGTGGCGGCCGAAGGTTTCCACCGCGATCGGCTGGCCGCTCTTGTCGATGGACGGGCGCGGCGTGCGGATGCTGGAGGTGGGCTTGATGGCGATCGAGGCCGTGATGTCCTGCCCGGTCGAGATGCCGCCCAGGACGCCGCCAGCGTTGTTGCCGACGAAGCCTTCCGGAGTCAGCGCATCGCCATGCTCGGACCCCTTCTGCGCCACCGAGCGGAAGCCGGCGCCGATCTCCACACCCTTGACGGCATTGATGCCCATGAGGGCAAAGGCGATCTCGGCATCGAGCTTGTCATACAGGGGTTCGCCCAGGCCCACCGGCACGTTCTGCGCCACCACGTCGATGCGCGCGCCGATGGAGTCACCGTCCTTGCGCAGGGCGTCCATGTAGGCTTCCAGGCGCTCGATGATGCTGGCGTTGGCAGCGAAGAAGGGGTTGTTGGGCACGTGTTCCCACGACTCGAAGGGAATGGCGATCTCGCCCAGTTGGCTCATGCAGCCTTTGAAGGTGGTGCCGTACTGCTCGAACAGCCACTTCTTGGCGACGGCCGCGGCGCCCACCACCGGCGCGGTCAGGCGCGCCGAGGAGCGGCCGCCGCCGCGCGGGTCGCGGATGCCGTACTTGTGCCAGTAGGTGTAGTCGGCATGGCCGGGACGGAAGGTATCGAGAATGTTGCCGTAGTCCTTGCTGCGCTGGTCCTGGTTGCGGATCAGCAGCGCGATGGGGGTGCCGGTGGTCTTGCCTTCATAGGTACCCGAGAGGATTTCGACGGTATCGGGCTCCTGGCGCTGGGTGACATGGCGGGAAGTGCCGGGACGGCGGCGGTCCAGTTCCGGCTGGATGTCGGCCTCCGACAGCGTCATGCCCGGCGGGCAGCCATCGATCACGCAGCCGATGGCCGGGCCGTGGGATTCGCCGAAGGTGGTGACGGTGAAGAGCTTGCCGAAGGTATTGCCGGACATGGTGGGATTCGCGCAAAAGTGGGGAAAGTCGCGATTTTACCAGTCCCGGGCGCTGCCGACGAGCCGCAGCGCCCTTCCCCATCGGGCTGCTACTTCCACTGGCCGCGCAGCTCGCGCACCTTTTCCTGCAACAGCTCGGGACTGACCTGCTCCGGCGGGATCGCCTCGCCCACCGCCAGTTCCAGCCGCGAGAACAGGCCGCGCTTGAAGGTGCGCGCCACCGGATTGCTGGGATCGCGCGAGAACAGGCTGCCCCACAGGCCGCGCAAGGCCATCGGCAGCACCGGCACCGGGCTGCGGGCGATGATCTTCTGCACACCGCCCTTGAAGGGATTGAGTTCGCCATCGCGGGTGAGCTTGCCCTCGGGGAAGATGCACACCAGCTCGCCCTCATGCAGCGCCTGGGCGATATCGACAAAGGCCTTCTCGGTCAGCCACGGGTCTTCCTTGACCGGCGCGATGGGAATGGCGCGCACGTTACGGAACAGCCAGGACATCACCGGAATCCTGAAGATCTGATGGTCCATCACGAAGCGCACCGGACGCGGACTGGCCGCCATGATGGCGATGGCGTCGACATAGCTGACATGGTTGCACACCAGCACCGCCGGTCCCTGCTCGGGAATGGCCTGGCCATTGATGATGCGCACGCGGTAGAAGGTATGGATCAGGATCCACGCCAGGAAGCGGATCAGGAATTCCGGCACCAGCGAGAAGATGTACGCCGCCACCACGCCATTCATGATGGCCGTGGCCAGGAAGATCTGCGGGATGCTCAGCCCAGCCTTCAGCAGCACCATGGCCACCAGGGCCGAGACCACCATGAAGAGCGCGTTCATGATGTTCATCCCGGCGATGGTGCGGGAGACGTGAGCCGGATCGCAACGGGTCTGGATGAGCGCAAACAACGGCACGATGTAGAGCCCGCCGAACACGCCGATGCCCAGGCAATCGATGAGGATGCGCCAGCTGCCGCCCTGGGCCAGGAAGCCGCCCAGGTCCAGCATCGCCGTCGGCGTCACATAGGCCTGGCTGGCGAAGTACAGCTCCAGCCCGAACACCGACAGACCGATGGAGCCGAACGGCACCAGGCCGATCTCCACCTTGTGGCCGGAGAGCCGTTCGCACAGCAGCGACCCCGCGCCAATGCCCACCGAGAACACCGCCAGCAGCAGCACGAAGACGCTGTGGTCGCCATGCAGGTAGTTCTTGGCATAGACGGGAAACTGCGCCAGCATGATCGCGCCATAGAACCAGAACCAGGAATTGCCCAGCAGCGACAGGAACACTGGCCGATTGCGACGTGAGTAGGCGAGGTTGCGCACGGTCTCGGTGAAGGGATTCCAGTTCACCTTCAACTCAGGCACCGGCGCCGGCGAGAGCGGAATACGCAGGCTGGCCAGCCAGCCCAGCACGGCAATACCAATGGTCATGCCGGCCACCAGATGCAGCCCCCAGGGCTTGTGGACCACCAGCACCGCCCCCAGGATCTCGCCCAGCAGGATGCCCACGAAGGTCCCCATTTCGATGAGGCCATTGCCGCCGATGAGCTCTTCGCGCCGCAGTTGCTGGGGCAGGTAGGCGTACTTGACCGGTCCGAACAGGGTGGAATGGACGCCCATGCCGATCACGGCGGCCACCAGCAGCCACAGGTGGTGCGTCATCCAGCCATAGGCGGCGATGCCCATGATGGCGATTTCCAGCAGCTTCACGAAACGCGCCACCCGGCCCTTTTCCAGCTTGTCGGCCAGTTGGCCGGAAGTGGCCGAGAACAGGAAGAACGGCAGGATGAACAAGCCCGGGATGAGGTTGTTGAGCAGCCCCGGGTCCAGGTCCGTCCAGGACAGTGCGTCATAGGTGAGGATGGTCAGCAGCGCGGTCTTGAAGACGTTGTCATTGAGTGCGCCGAGGAACTGGGTCCAGAAGAAGGGGGCGAAACGCCGCTGGGTGAAAAGCGTGAACTGGCTGTTCTTTTGCATGGGCAATCAGGTCAGGGAAGCAAAGTGCGCAGCCTAGCAGGCTGTGCCGGAATGACAACGACACCAAAGGACAATAAAAAACCGCTCCAGAAGGAACGGTCATGGCGACGCCGCCAGCCCGGCAAGGGCGGCGGCGATGGCGCGGGGAGATGCGCTCAGGCGTTGCCTTCGCGCTCTTCCTCCTCGGCCGGCCAATCGCGGATGTAGGCCTTGAGCATCTTGTTCTCGAAGCCCTGAGCGTCCAGCACCGCCTTGGCCACGTCGTAGAAGGACATCACGCCCAGCACGGTGCGCGCTTCCATCACCGGCACGTAGCGGGCGTGCTTTTCCAGCATGATGCGGCGCACTTCGTTCAGGTCGGTATCGGGTGTGACGGTGATGGGTGCGTCGTTCATGTGCTTGCGCACGGTCGAGCCGCCCAGTTCGCCGCCATTCTTGTGCAGGGTCAGCAGGACTTCGCGGAAGGTCAGCATGCCGACCAGGTCGCCGTATTCCATGACCACCAGCGAACCGATGTCTTTTTCCGCCATCGCAGCCACAGCCTCCTGGATCGGGGTGTCCGGCGTGACGGTGAAGAGGATGTTGCCCTTGACCTTGAGGATTTCAGAGACTTTCATGATGTCGTCCTAGTTGTATGAAGCTGTTTTGACTGTAGGCGATGACGCCGGGAAAATCCAATTCATGGGGGCAACAGGATAACTGATCCTGTATGCAGCCGCTGGCGAGCCGCCAAACCCGCACCCATGCAGGGATGCACTGCACATGGTACGGGCAAGCAGCGCGTTTGGGCAACCGCCGCATACATGGCGGTGCAGTATTGCCCTGCATCATCATCGATGCGCCGGAAATGAAGGATTGAATCTGGCCGCGCCGCTGACTAAGCTGGAAAGGCCAGGCCCCTCCGGAGAAGCCCATGTCCGCTACCCTGCCCGAACGCCACTACGCCAGCTTCAGCGAGTTCTACCCGATCTATCTGGGGGAGCATGCGCACCGGGTCAACCGGCAGCTGCATTTCCTGGGGTCCACGCTGGCCCTGCTGTGCCTGTTGCTGTTGCTGCTCACGCACCAGTGGTGGTGGCTGGGCGTGGCGCTGCTGTGCGGCTATGGCTTTGCCTGGGCCGGGCATTTCCTGGTGGAGAAGAACCAGCCGGCCACCCTGCGCCACCCGCTCTATTCCTTCATGGGCGACTGGGTGATGTATTGGCAGATGCTGACCGGTCAGGTTTCCTTCTGAATGACCGGCTGACCGGCAGCGGCCCGGCTCACTCCGACGCCTGGCGCTCCCAGATGCGACGGCGCTCGGCCAGCGGCACCGCCGCGTAGGGCGTGGCCGCGGGAGCAGACGCAGCAGCCTCCATCGCTTGCTCTTCCAGCGCGGCGCGCCGGGCCGCATCGGCGCTGCAGTAATCCTCCAGCGATTGCGCCAGGACGGCGTCGATGGCGCCCTCTACCCGATGGACCAGGCCCTCTTCTTCGCCCGCCTGGGCCAGCACGGCCGGATCGAACACGAACAGACGGTACACCCGCGCCAACTGGATCGTGCTGGGATTGGCCACCAGGGTCCAGCGGTCCATGTCATCGGTGATGCGGCGGTTCCAGCTGCTGCGGCGGCTGTTGCCGGGCTTGACCGAGGCCACCCAGCCCTCTTCGCTCATCCTGGCCAGTAATTGCTGCAGCTCTCCCAGGCCCAACCGGGTGGCGCGGCGCACCTCATCCATGCTGACCACGGCCGACTCCACCCCGACCCGCGCCGCATGCAGGAAGCGCAAGACCTTGATCGCATCGATGAACTCCGCCCCCGGCGAGGCCACATGCCACCAGCGCTCATAGCGCACCACCGGCAGCGCCGCCGTCAGCAGCGCACCGAAGAGCGTGATCATCCACATCATGTAGATCCACACCAGGAAGATCGGCAGCACCGCCACCGTGCCATAGACCATGGTGTAGGTCGGAAACTTGAGGATGTAGACGGCGAAGAGCCGCTTGGCGATTTCCAGCCCGATGCCCGCCAGCAGGCCGCCGGCCAGCGCATCACGCCAGTCCACGGTCTGGTTGGGGACGGTGCTGTAGAGCAGCGTATAGGCCAGCGTCGAGAACATCAGCGAGACCAGCGTATAGAAACTGGCCCCCAGCCAGGGCAGGCTCTTGACGGCGCCGCCGGTGGCGGTGGAGAGATAGGAGGTTACGCTGATGGAGACCCCGATCAAGAGCGGCCCCAGCGTGATGATGGCCCAGTACACCAGCACGCGCTGCACCAGCGGACGCGACTTCTTGACGCGCCAGATCTGGTTGAACACGCTCTCGATGGTGGACATGGTCAACACCGAGGTCAGGATCAGCACCACCCCGCCCACGGCCGAGATGCGCGCCGACTTGGCGGCGAACTGGTTCAGGTAGCCCAGGATGGTGTTGGCCACGCCCTTGGGCATGAGGTTCTCGACGAAGTAGGCTTCCAGCGAGGCGCGGAAGGTCGAGAACAGCGGAAAGGCCGTAAACAGCGCCAGCGCGATGGTCAGCATCGGCACCAGCGACAGGATGGTGGTAAAGGTCAGGCTGCCGGCCACTTGCGGCAGGCGGTCCTCGCGCAGCCGCCGGCCGGCGAAGCGCAACAGGTCGCTCAACTGCTCTCGGGTCAGGCCACGCATACGGGACAGGGAAATACGCACAGGGGACATCGGTTTGACTTCTCTCGGCAACAGCGCAGGAAGACCGTTCCCGCCACACCATGGTTCCAGCCGCAACGGCGGGCTCGCCGAGGGCAACGTTGGCGATTATCGCCCAAGCTGGCGGCAAATGTCCGCAAAAAGCGCAGGATGCGCGAAAGTTTCACTCATAGAAGTCATGACATGTAGCAAAAGGCTGAAGATCTGCCCCTTTTCCTGATGCCTATGCACAAATAAACGGAAATATAATAGTCCGCATGACGACCTCCGCCACCTCTTCTACCGCTGTGAACGCTGCCTCCAACGCCACCATCCTGGTGCTGTACTACTCGCGCCATGGCGCCACCCGCAAGCTGGCCGAACTGATCGCCCAGGGCGTGGAAAGCGTGCCCGGCTGCGATGCCCGCCTGCGCACCGTGCCGGCGGTGTCCACCGTGGCCGAGGCGGTCGAGCCGGACGTACCGGCCTCCGGCGCGCCCTATGTGGAAGCGTCCGACCTGGAAGAGTGCGACGGCCTGGCGCTGGGTTCGCCCACGCGCTTTGGCAACATGGCTGCGGCCATGAAGTATTTCTGGGATGGCACCGCGCCGCAATGGCTCTCCGGTGCGCTCACTGGCAAGCCGGCCTGCGTATTCACCTCCACCGGCAGCCTGCACGGCGGTCAGGAAGCCACCCTGCTGAGCATGATGATTCCGCTGCTGCACCACGGCATGCTGCTGGTGGGACTACCCTACTCCCACCCGGAACTGATGAATACCCACAGTGGCGGCACGCCCTACGGCGCCAGCCATTGGGCGGGCGTCAACGGCAACCAGCCGCTGTCGGACGACTCGCGCACCCTGGCCATCGCCCTGGGCAAACGGCTGGCGGAAAACGCTATCAAACTACGGAGACCATCATGAACAGCCGCGCGCGCTATTTCCACCTGGGAGCCTGTTCCAGCCTGATCGCCCTGATCCTGCTGGGTCTGGCGTGGGAACTGGTGCTGGCGCCCTTGCGCCCGGGCGGCTCGTGGATGGTGCTCAAGGTCTTGCCGTTGCTGCTGCCGCTGCGCGGCGTGCTCAAGCGCGATGTCTACACGCTGCAATGGTCGTCCATGCTGATCCTGGTCTACCTGGCCGAAGGCCTGGTGCGCGCCACCAGCGACGCCGTCCACCTGTCGATGCAACTGGGCTGGGTGGAGGTGGCGCTGAGCCTGCTGTACTTCCTGTGCGCCCTGCTCTACCTGCACCCCTTCAAGAAGGCCGCCAAGGAAATCGCCCGCCAGGCGATCCAGAAGGCTTCCCAGTAAATCCTCAATCCCTCTCTCCCAGGCGCGTTCGCATGCGCGCCTGCGCCGCTGCCATGAATGAATTCCTGCAAGCCTGCCGGGCCGCCATCGGCGCGCCCCATGTGCTCACCGACGCCCACGACACCGCCGGCTACCTGACCGACCAGCGCGGCCGCTATACCGGACGCGCCCTGGCCGTGCTGCGTCCGGCCGATAGCGCCGAAGTGGCGGCGGTGGTCAGGCTGTGCGCGCAGTTCGCGGTGCCGCTGGTGCCGCAGGGAGGCAATACCGGACTGGTGCTGGGCAGCGTGCCGGACCAGCAAGGCAATGCCGTGGTGCTGTCGCTGCGCCGGCTCAACCGCATCCGCGCCGTCGACGCCCTCAACAACACCATCACCGTCGAATCCGGCTGCGTGTTGCAACACCTGCAGGAACAGGCCGCCGCCGCAGGCCGGCTGTTTCCGCTCTCGCTGGCAGCCGAAGGCAGTTGCACCATCGGCGGCAATCTCTCCACCAATGCCGGCGGCACCGGCGTGCTGCGCTATGGGAATACCCGCGAGCTGTGCCTGGGGCTGGAAGTGGTGACGGCGCAAGGCGAGATCATGAGCAGCCTCAAGGGTCTGCGCAAGGACAATACCGGCTATGACCTGCGCGATCTCTTCATCGGCGCCGAAGGCACCCTGGGCGTGATCACCGCAGCGGTGATGAAGCTCTTCCCGCAACCGCGCGCCCAGGTCACCGCGCTGGCGGCGCTGCCCCACCCGGCGCAGGCGCTGCAGCTGCTGCAGCTGGCGCAGGCGCATTGCGGCCCGGCGCTGACCGGCTTCGAATTGATGTCGGACTTCTGCCTGCAACTGGTGCGCAAGCACTTCCCCGAGCAGCGCCTGCCCTTCGACCGGCCCCATCCGCAGTACGTGCTGCTGGAACTGTCGGACAGCGAATCGGAGGAACACGCCCGCGCCCTCTTCGAAGGCCTCATCGGCACAGCCCTGGAGCAAGGCCTGGTCGACGACGCCGTCATCGCCGCTTCGCTGGCTCAGTCGCGCGCGCTGTGGCGGCTGCGCGAAAGCATCTCCAGCGCCCAGGCCCACGAGGGCAAGAACATCAAGCACGACATCTCGGTGCCGATCTCGCGCATCGCCGAATTCATCGCCGCCACCGACGTGCTGGTCCAGCAGGCTGCGCCCGGCTGCCGCATGGTCACCTTCGGCCACCTGGGCGACGGCAACCTGCATTACAACGTCTCGCCGCCCGAAGGCGTGGCCGACCGCGACTTCATCGCCCGCCAGGCGGCCATCAACCGGGTGGTGCATGACAGCGTGGACCGCTTCGGCGGCTCGATCTCGGCCGAACACGGCCTGGGGGCGTTGAAACGCGAGGAAATCACGCGATATAAATCGCCGGTGGAACTGCAACTGATGCGCGCCATTAAACTGGCGCTGGATCCGCAACAGCTGATGAATCCGGGCAAAGTTCTCTGAAGCCCGCAGCATGAACGGATAAAGCCAGCCGGCGCCGACCGGCGGCAGTGACCTGCCCCCAGGGAGGGTAGCGCGCCGGGGACGGCGCGTCTGCTGAGAACCCATTTCACCGGCGAGCTCACCATGCATCTTTCCCCCCTGCCACGCCAAGGCCTGGCATTGCTCCTGGCGCTGTGTCTGAATGCGTCCAGCCAGGCCGCCGTCTACAAATGCCAGTACGACGGGCTCACGACCTATAGCGACCATCTGTGCCAGCAGGCCGGCACGCTGTCCACTCCGCCCTTGCCCACTGTCCCTGCCTTCAAGGCCGCGCCAGCGCCGCCATCCCCGTCGACGCCGCCCCACGCGCCAAGGGCCTCTCACGCGCGCAGCGCCACCACCGCCCAGCGGCAGCGCTGTGGCCTGCTGGCGCAACAGCACCGCTGGGCGCAAGAAGACTTGCAAGCCGCGCGCAGCCTGGCGCAGCCGCCCGGTTCGGGCAAAGTCGAGCAGGCCCGGCGCAAGCTGCAGCGGCTGGAGCAACGCTTGCGCCTGCAATGTCCAGCCCCCTGAGCCATGCGCCGCCAGCCGGGAGCTGCGGACAACAAAAAGGGACGGACGCCAACCGGGCCGTCCGTCCCAACCTCCCCCTCAGGAGCCTGCCGGAAACGCCGGCCTTGTGGCGCAGCGCTTCCTATGACTGCATCTTTGCATCAAGCCCGGAAGAGCAATCCGAAGAATAAGCGGCGATGCCGCCGCCAATTTGCGGGATAGCAATGCGACCGCCCTGCGGCCGCCTTCAGGCGGCGCTCTTGTGCCGTTCGCGCATGGTCTGCAGGAACAGTTCCGGCGTCATGGGCCGCCCCATCAGGTAGCCCTGCAAGGCATCGCAACCGGCCGCGGTCAGGAAATCCTGCTGCTCCACCGTTTCCACGCCCTCGGCCACGATGCGCAGGTTCAGCGTACGGCCCAGCGCCACGATGGCCGAGACGATGGCGGCGTCTTCGCCGTCCTGCCTGAGCTCGCGCACGAAGCCGCGGTCGATCTTCAACTCATTGGCGGGCAGGCGCTTGAGATAGAGCAGGCTGGAGTAGCCGGTGCCGAAATCGTCGATGGAGATTTCCACCCCCAGGTCGGCAATCTGGCGCAAGGTCTGCAGGCTGGCCTCGGTGTCATGCATGGCGGTGGATTCGGTGACTTCCAGGGTCAGGCATGGCGGTGGCAGCTGATGGCGTTCCAGGGTCGTGCGCACCACTTCCAGCAAGTGCGGATCGGCGAACTGTAGCGCCGACAGGTTCACTGACATGGTCCAGTCCACATAGCCCAGGGCGAACCACTCGCGCATCTGGCGGCAGGCCTCGTCCAGCACCCAGGCACCGATGGGCAGGATCAATCCGGAACGTTCGGCCAGGCCGATGAACTGGTCCGGGGCCACCAGCCCATGCACCGGATGCTCCCAGCGCAGCAAGGCCTCGGCGCCCAGCACCGGGCCAGCGGGCAGGCTGAACTTGGGTTGATACACCAGGCGGAACTGGCCGCGCTCCAGCGCCACCCGCAGGTCCTGCAGCCATTGCAGCTGCTGCTGGGCGTTGGCGTTCATGGAGGGTTCGAAGAAGTGATAGCCGTTACGGCCGCTGCGCTTGGTGTGATACATGGCGGCATCGGCATTGATGACCAGGTCATGGCGGGTCGCGCCATCCTCCGGATAGATGGCGATGCCTACGCTGGCTGAGACGCGCAGTTCGTGCTGGTCCACCTTGAAAGGCTGGTTGACCGCCTCCACCAGCTTCTCAGCGACGCCCATGGCGTCTTCCGGGGTGTTCAAGTCCACCAGGATGACGAATTCATCGCCGCCCAGGCGCGCCACCGTGTCATTGGCGCGGGAACTGCTGGTCAGGCGCTGCGCCACTTCCACCAGCAGGCGGTCGCCCACATGGTGGCCCAGCGAATCATTGATGGCCTTGAAACCATCCAGGTCCATGAACATCAGCGCAAAATGGCCCTGCTCGCGGGCAGCCTTGTTGATGGCCTGGTTCAGGCGGTCTTCCAGCAGGGTGCGGTTGGGCAGACGGGTGAGCTGGTCGTGCAACACCATCTGGGTCAGCTCTTCATTGGCTGCGGCCAGCGAACGCGCCAGCTTGGCGGTGCGCGACTCCAGACGGGCGTCCAGCACCGAGGTCAGCAAGGCGATGGTCAGCGCCGCCAGCGTCACCACGATGATGAGCACGGCCAGCCAGCCTGGCGCCACGCCCTCCCGTGCCGACAGACAGATGGAGTCGCGGCTGAAGCTGGCCGCCCCCATGCCGGTGTAGTGCATGCCGAAGATGGCGATGCCCATCACTACCGAGGCCCCGCCACGGGCCGCCCTGACGTGCGGCGTGTTCCTGCGCAGGCTGAAGGCGATCCACAAGGCGGCTGCCGAGGCGGCGATGGCAATGGCCACCGAGGCCAGGAACAGGAACAGATCGTAGGCGATGCCCGGCTGCATGCGCAGGGCGGCCATGCCGGTATAGTGCATGCAGGCAATGCCGATCCCCATGAACAGGGCGCTGCCCAAGAGGCGTCGGGTCGGCAGTTCGGGACGGGTGACGATCCACAGGGCGAAGCCGGAGACGGCGATGGCAATCACCAGCGACAGCGCGGTGATCCCGGCGTCATACCCCAAGGCGATCGGCAGGCGGAAGGCCAGCATGCCGATGAAATGCATGGACCAGATGCCCAGTCCCATGGCCACGGCGCCGCCAGCCAGCCACCAGCGCGCCGCCCGTCCATGCTGGCTGGCCGTGGTATTGATGCGTTCGGCCATGTCCAGCGCCGTATAGGAGGCCAGGATGGCGACCAGCAATGAGACGACAACCAGCAGCTTGTCGTAGGTGGCAATGAGCATGGCGAAGGGTGCGACGTATCGAGACTATCGGGATTATCGGGACTGCGGTTGAGGGGGGCTCCAAGGGCCGGACCGGCCAGCGCCGCCCATGGGGGCAATGGAGGTCAGCTTAGAGGCGGCAGTATTGTCACACAATCAGGAAATACCCGTTATCAGACAGACATCTTCCACCCCGCAGTGAGGCATTGCGTCACCCCAGGCAACTTTCTCCGCGCCAACCGATCTGTAATGCCAGGCGCCTCGCTGCGTCGCTGCCCTTGCCGGTGCGATGGCCCGGCGCCAGAACAACAACATGCGAATACAACAAGGACACCATGTTCAGCCCACGCCATTGCCTGCCCCGTCTCCCCCTCCCCTTGCGATCCGTCGCCCTGGCCCTGTGCGCCCTCGGCGGCAGCTTGCTGATCGGCATGCCGGCCCATGCCGGCATCACGCTGGTACAGCCGCCCAAACGCATCGATGTCAGCAAGCCCCTGGAACTGACCCTGCTGGTCAGCGAGGAAGACCAGCCCGAACGCACCTACACGCTGCCGTCCACCCTGCTGGTGGCCGCCTCGGCCGACATGATCCCGCCCCAGCAGATCAGCTTGCAACGGGTCGATAGCGAGGGCAGCATCACCCTCAGGCAAGGCCAGTTCCGCAAGCTGCGCTATCGCGGCATGCTGCCAGAACGGCTGCGCGGCATGGTCCGCATCGAGCCCATCGGCATGGATGCCGCGCCGGTGCTGGTGGCCGTGGTACGCCCCGATGCCGCGCTGGGAGCGCTGCCGGAGTCGCCTGACCTGATCAACACGCCCCTGGCCGACTCCTCCAGCACGGTGGCGCCAGTGGCGCCCTCGGCCACGGTCTTCACGCCCGGGGCCGATGCCTCGCCGCTGGATAGCGCCCCGGCGGCCGAAGACATCCTCTCCAACAACCGCCGCCTGTCCTTCAATGAACCGATGTACTTCAGCGTCGGCAACAGCGGCGGCGACACCAACGCGCGCTTCCAGCTCAGCTTGAAGTTCCGCCTGTTCGTGCCGGACGATCCACGCTCGCGCGGCCCGCTGGACAATCTCTACCTGGGCTATACCCAGTTCTCGCTGTGGGACCTGTCAGCCCCGTCGGCGCCCTTCCGCGACACCAGCTACCGCCCCAGCCTGTTCTACTACCTGCCGGACGTGGGCATCCAGAACCGCGTCTTGAGCCGCATCGGCATTGCCACCGGCCTGGAACATGAATCCAATGGCCGCGACGGCGCGCAGTCGCGCAGCATCAACACCTACTTCATCGAACCCAGCTTCAACTTCGGCAACCTCAACGACTACCACTTCAAGGTCGCGCCCAAGGTCTATGCCTATCTCGGCCCCACCCGCGACAATCCCGACATCGGCGACTACCGCGGCCACATGGACCTGAAGCTGTCCTATGGCAAACCCGATGGGCTGGAAGTGGCCACCATGCTGCGCAAGGGCCGGCTGGGCGGCACGCTGACCAGCCAGACCCAGGTCTCCTACCCGCTCTCGCGCCTGTTGCCGGGAACGGCCGGCTACCTGATGGCGAGCTATTTCCACGGCTATGGCGAGAGCCTGCTGACCTACAACCAAAAGGATCGCGCACAGTTCCGCATCGGTTACGCGCTGTGGCGCTGAAGCCCGGTCATGGATGACAAAACGGGGATGCCTGGCATCCCCGTTTTTGCTGGCGAACCTGCACTGCGGATCAGGCCACCGGTGTCCGCAGGGTGACGAATTCCTCGGCGGAAGTCGGATGGATACCGATGGTGGTATCGAACTGGGCCTTGGTCGCACCGCATTGCAGGGCCACCGCAAAGCCCTGGATGACCTCGCCGGCGTCACCGCCAACCATGTGCACGCCCAGTACGCGATCAGTACGGGCATCGACCACCAGCTTCATGAAGGTGCGTTCGGTATTGCGCGAAAGCGTGTTCTTGAGCGGCTTGAAATCAGTCTTGAAGATCCTCAGTTCGCCGAACTGCTGGCGCGCCTCTTCCTCCGACAAGCCCACCGTGCCCACATTGGGATGGCTGAACACCGCCGTGGGAATATTGGCGTAGGACATGCCGCGCTCGCCCTTGCCGAACAGGCGCGAGACCACGGCCATGGCTTCGGCCAGCGCCACTGGCGTGAGTGCGACGCGATCGATCACATCGCCCACGGCCAGGATGGACGGGACACTGCTTTCGAAGTCCTGGTTGACTTCGATCGCCCCATTGGCCTTGAGCTTCACGCCAGCCTCTTGCAGCCCCAGGCCGGCGGTGTTGGCCGTGCGCCCCGTGGCGAACAGCACGCACTGCGCCGACAGCGCCTCGCCATTGGTGAGCCGCACCGTCTTGACGCTTGCCTCGCTTGCCTCGCCCGCCTGCTCCGCCTCGATGGCTTCGATGCTGGCGTTGAAGACGATACGGATACCCTTCTTGGCCATCTCGTCAGCCAGATGGATGCCAAGATCAGCGTCCATATTGCGCAGCAGACGCTCGCGCCGATACACCAGGGTCACCTCGCAGCCCAGGCCATTGAGGATGGAGGCCAGTTCAACGGCGATATAGCCGCCGCCCAGCACCACGGCGCGCTGCGGCAGCGCCTTGAGATGGAAGAAATCGTCGGAGGTGATGCCCAGCTCGGCGCCGGGGATGGCCGGCTTGTCGGGACGTCCGCCAGTGGCCACCAGGATGTGGCGGGCGGTGAAGCGCTGGCCATCGACATTGACGGTGTGGGCGTCCTCCACCTTGGCAAAGCCGCGGTGCAGGCTGACCTTGGCGTTATCGAGCAGGCGCAGGTAGATGTCGTTCAGGTGGGCGATCTCGCGGTCCTTGTTGGCCATGAGCGCGCTCCAGTCGAAACTGGGCTGGCCATTGAGCGTCCAGCCATAGCCAGCCGCGTCGGCGAACTCCTCGTGGTAATGGGCGCTGTAGGACATCAGCTTCTTGGGGATACACCCCAGGTTCACGCAAGTGCCGCCCAGGTCGCCCTTCTCGGCCAGGCCGACGCGCGCACCGGCCTGGCTGGCGAAACGCGCTGCGCGCACGCCGCCGGAGCCGCCGCCGATGGTGAAAAGGTCATAGTCGTATTGGCTCATGGTGGCTCCAGGGATCTGCGCCAGGCGCGCTGGCAGGTTCATCGGTTCGGTCGTGCAGGGGTTATGCGGGCGGCGCAGCGTTTTGCAAGGGCTGGCTGCGCTTGCCATCGAGCGCGCGCATGACCAGCAGCACCGGCGCCAGTCCGACCAGCACGATGGACAAGGCCGGCAAGGCCGCCTCGCCCAGGCGCTCATCGCGCGCCAGGTTGTGGGCGATCACGGCCAGGGTATCGGTATCGAAGGGTCGCAACAGCAAGGTGGCCGGCAGTTCCTTGACCACATCCACGAACACCATCAGGGCCGCCACCGCCAGCGAACGCCACAGCAAGGGCATATGCACGCGCCAGGCAATGACGGCGCGCGAACTTCCCAGGCTGCGCGCCGCTTCATCCAGGCTGGCGGGGATGCGGGTGTAACCGGACTCCACCGACTGCACCGCCACCGCCGTGAAGCGTACCAGATACGCATAGATCACGCCCAGCGAGCTGGCCGTGAGCAAGACCCCCAGGCCCGCCCCCGGCCACAGCGATTGCAGCCAGGCCACCGGCAACAGGATGCCCACCGCGATGACCGAGCCAGGGATGGCGTACCCCATGCCGGCCAGCCGCGCCGTCAGGCGCAGCAATGCTGCTTGCAGGCGCGGCAGGCCGCCGCTGCGCAGCGCAAAGCACAAGGCCAGGGCCAGCACGATGGCGGCCAGCGCGGCCATGCCGCCGAAACGGAAACTGTTCCACACCCAGCCGGCATAACGGCCGACATCGAACCCCATCCCCTGCCCAGCCTCACTCCACCACAGGCGCAGCAGGATCGCCACCGGCAGCACAAAGCCCAGCACCACCGGCAGGCCGCACACCAGCCAGGCCAGTGCGGTCTGGGCGCGCGAGAGCACGGGCAGGCGCGCCTCGGCGCCATCATGGCCACGTCCGCCGCGCGTGGCGGCAAAGCGCATGCGCCCCTGTTCGCGCCGCTCCAGCCACAGCAGCACGGTCACGAACAGCAGCAGCAGCGACGCGTACTGGGCCGCAGCCAGGCGGTCATCCAGCACTACCCAGGCCTTGTAGATGCCGGTGGTGAAGGTGGTCAGGCCGAAGTAGGCCGAGACCCCGTAGTCGGCCAGCGTCTCCATCAGCGCCAGCGCCGCCCCGGCGGCCAGGGCCGGGCGCGCCAGCGGCAGGGCCACGCGTACGATGCGTTCGGACAGCGGTGCGCCCAGCATGCGGGCCGCTTCCATCAGGTGGGTGCCGCGCTCGCTCAAGGCATTGCGGGCCAGCAGGTAGGCATAGGGATAAAGGGTGAGCACGAACATGCAGATCGCCCCCGGCAAGCCGCGCACTTCCATCCGAAAGCCGGGGAACCAGCCCCGCAGGGTGCTCTGCACCACGCCGGCGTACTGCAGGAAATCGGTATAGGCGTAGGCCGACACATAGGCCGGCATGGCCATGGGCAGCAGCAAGGCCCAGGAAAACCAGCGCCGCCCGCGAAATTCGAAGAGGCTCACCGTCACCGCCGTGGCGCCGCCCACCACCACCACCCCCAGCGTGACCATCAGCGCCAGCCATCCCGAGGTCGCAAGGTAGCCCGGCAGCACCGTCTCTGCCTGCTGGCGCAAGGCGTCCAGGCCTTCGGCGTCCAGCCCGAACCAGGCGCAGAGGATGCCGAGGATGGGCAAGGCGATCAGGACAGCGAGCAAACCGATGAAATGCATAGGGAACCAGACCCGTGAGGACAGAATGAAGGAAGACGCGGGCGCATGCGCTACACTGCGCAAACCCCTTCGCAAACGCGAATTGTAACCATTTCATTGAGCATGCCCATGTTTCTGGAAGTCGAACACCTCAGCATCCGCTATCCGCGCACGCCTGCACCGGCCGTGGACGCCGTCTCACTGCGCCTGGCGCCGGGCGAACTGGGCGCGCTGATCGGCCCTTCCGGCAGCGGCAAGACCAGCCTGCTGCGGGCAGTGGCCGGCCTGGAGCCGGCCCAGGCGGGGCTCATCCGGCTGGACGGCCAGTTGCTCGAAGGCGGCGGGGTGCGCGTGCCTGCCGAACAGCGGCGCATCGGCATGGTGTTCCAGGATTTCGCCCTGTTCCCGCACCTGAACGTGGCCGACAATATCGCCTTCGGCCTGCGCGGCCGCGACAAGCGCGAGCGCAGTGCGATCGTGGCCGGGATGCTGGCGCTGGTGGGCCTGCCCGAGGCCGGCGCCAAGTTCCCGCACCAGCTCTCGGGCGGCCAGCAGCAGCGCATTGCACTGGCGCGCGCGCTGGCCCCGCAGCCGCGCCTGTTGCTGCTGGACGAGCCCTTCTCCAGCCTGGATGTGGAATTGCGCGAACGCCTGGCGCACGACGTGCGCGACATCCTCAAGCGCACCCACACCACCGCGTTGATGGTGACCCACGACCAGATGGAAGCCTTTGCCGTCGCCGATGTGGTCGGTGTGATGCGCCAGGGGCAACTGGAGCAATGGGATACGCCGTATGCGCTCTATCACCGTCCGGCCACCCGTTTTGCCGCTGATTTCATCGGCCATGGCGTGCTGTTGCAAGGGCAGTTGCGCGGGCCGGATGCGAACGCGCAAGCGCTTGCCAGCCGGCCAGCAACGGACCATCACCAAGGGGATGAACAGGAAGAAATCGAAGTAGAAACCGCCGCCGGATTGCTGCGCGGCGTGCCGCTGCATGCGCTGCATGGCCAGCAAGCAGCCCAGACCAGCGAGGTCGACGTGCTGTTGCGCGCCGATGATGTGATCCACGATGATGCCTCACCCTTCCGGGCGAGAGTGGTGCGCAAGTCCTTCCGCGGGGCGGAATTCCTCTACACGTTGGCGCTGGAGAACGGCCAGACGCTATTGTCGCTGGCGCCCTCGCATCATGATCACGCCGTGGGCGAGTGGATAGGCATCAGGCTGGAAGTGACGCATCTGGTGACCTTCGCCAGGACCGAGTCGGCCTCGGCGGGCCTGGCTGTGGCAGCTGTAGCACCCGCGGCACCTGTGGCACTTGCGCCCATGGCTGCCGACGCGACCGAACTGGCGCACGAAGCTTCGCGCCGCTGATCCACGCGGGCCGGGCGGCCCAGCGCGTCAACGACCAGCCAGTCAAGGGCGCGCCGCATCAGGCGCGCGCCTTCGACAGGACCAGCAGCCAGCGGCGCAGCAGCAGGATTTCCAGATGGCCCGGCTCGATGCCGGCGCTGCACTCGATGACCGGATTGACCCGGTAGCGGCGCACGTAGGTGTCGCGGCAGATGAAGATTTCCCGGCGGCCCAGGCGGATGCTGAGCGAGGACGGGCTGGACGAAGAAACAGCGAAGCGAGCGTCGGAAGCAAGATCAAAGTGGGTCATGGCAGCGATTCCTCTTCTTGTCTGTAAGAGGCTTCACTTTAGCACAAACACTGTATGCATACACAGTATTTTTTGTACAGTAGTATGGCTGCCATGGCGAGCATACAACAACCCGCCCCACCCTGCCCGCCGGCTGTCGCGTCTAGGCCACGCCCGCCGCCAGGCGCGCCCGTACGAAGCCGATATGCTCGCGCAGGACATAGAACTGGTCAGCAAAGGCCAGCGGCATCTTCATGCGGTTCACGGCCATCTCGATCTCGTCCAGACGCTTGAGGATATCGGCCTGCTCCTGCGGCGAATCACGCGAGATACCACGTTCCAGCGCGATGAGCTCGCCATACCAGCGATAGATGCGCGAACGCACCCGCCAGCCATAGAGCATGGGCACCAGGCGTATCCCCGGAATGAGCAGCAGGATCACCGGCAGCACGATCACCACCGCCCGGTCCAGCAGGCTGGCCAGCCAGAAGGGCAAGGTGCGGTAGAAGAAGGTCTTGCCCGACTTGTAGTAGCGCGCCGCATCGTCGCTGATGCGGTATTCATGTTCCAGCGGGGCCGGGAACTCGCCGGCCTTCTGCATCACATTGGCCTTGCCGTGGACTTCGTGGGCGGCCTCGATGAGCAGGTCCGAGAGCGCCGGATGCAGGTCTTCACGCGCCACCAGTTCGGCGGTGGGTGCGATCAACTGGGTGTCGCGCGCCGGCAGGTTGCGCGCCAGGTCAAAGACGCCCATGGGCATCTTCAGGGTATTGAGGTAGCGGAAGCGCCGCACATAGGCCTCCGCCTGCGAGAAATCCAGCAGGCGGACGCCGGGCGCGCGCAGCAGCTTGCCCATGGTCGCCACCGAGACCGAGTCCCCCATCAGGAAGGCCGCATCGATCTTGCCGCTGGTCAGCGCCTGCGCAGCCTCGTCGCCGCCGATGTTGAGCAGCTGGGTAGCGCCGCCGGCCTCCACGCCATTGGCCTTGAGCAGCGTGGCGGCCAGCACGCTGGAGCCGCTGCCCTGACCGCCGATGGCGATGCGTTTGCCGGCCAGCTCGGAGAGCTGACGCAGCGGCGGTATCGGCTTGCCCTCCGCATTGATGGACGCACTGCGGTAATAGACCGACACCGGCACATAGGAAATACTGCCCAGCGACACCAGCGAGCCCATCGCATCCGCCGGCACCGCACCGGCCAGGCCGCCCTGGACGAAACCGACGTCGATGTCCTGGTCGCTGTCGACCAGGCGTTTGAGGTTGTCCAGGGAACCGCCGGTCTCGACGATATCGAGCTTGATGCCATCGCGCGCCAGGATGGTCTTGTAGCGCTCCGCCACGCGCCAGAAGTTGCTGTCCTTGGGACCGGCGGCGATGGTGATGGACGATGGCGGCGCGGGCCGGATCAGCCAGATCACCAGCCACGCGCCCACCAGGATCAGCAGGATGATGGGACCGAAGCTGACAGCCAGGTCGCGCCAGGAGATGGCCACGAAGCGCGCCCGTATCCGGGTGGCCGAAGGCGCATAGGCGGAGAGTTTCTTGTCTTTGAGCATGCGCGCTATTCTAGCCGCGCCTAGCGGCTTTGACGCGCACGAGCTTGTAACACCATGCAGGGCCGGGCGAGCGACACCCGGCCCGCAGGCATCAGGGCGTCAGCGCATCAGGGCATGTACTGCCCGCCGTTGACATCGATGATCTGCCCGGTCACGTAGCCCGACATCTGTTCCGACGCCAGGTAGAGGAAAGCGCCGCTGCATTCATCCGGCTCGCCGATGCGGCCCATGGGAATGGTCTTGCGGAAGCCTTCCAGCTGTTCCGGTGTAGTAAAACGTTCCTGGAACGGCGTCATGATCACGCCCGGCGCCACCGCATTGACGCGGATCTTGTCGGCCAGCAATTCCTTGGCCATCCCCCGCGTGAGGGTGCTGACAAAGCCCTTGGAGGCCGCATAGATCAGCGCACCGGGGCCGCCCCCATGGCGCGCCGCCACGGACGTGACATTGATGATGTTGCCGCCGCCCTGGGCGCGCATGACCGGGATCACCGCACGGGTGAAGGCCACCACCGAGCGGGCGTTGATGTTGATGATGTCGTCGAAGAGTTCATCGGTGACCGTTTCCAGCGGCGCACGCTTGACCAGCGCCCCGGCGTTGTTGATGAGCACATCGATGCGGCCCATCTGCGCCACCGCCTTGGCCACTGCCGCGTTGATGGCCGACGTATCGCGCACATCGGCGCCGATGGTGATGGACTTGCTGCCCGCGGCGCGCACCTCGGCGGCGACGGCCTCGGCTTCCTTTTCCGAGCTGTTGTAGTGCACCACCAGATGGGAACCCCGGGCCGCAAAGGCCCTGGCGGCGGCCGCGCCGATACCGGTGCTTGCGCCGCTGATGAAGACGACTTTTCCTGCCAGATCCAGCATGCTGTTCTCCTGTCAAAGAAACGGTTGATCACTCATGCTCCGGCTTGTCATGGGGCGGCCCTTTAGCGCCTGCCGGTATCGGGTCTTGTGAGGGACGCCGCGCGCCAGGCGCTGCGGCCGTACTGCCACGCCACCGTTGTGGAATGCCGCACAGGCCAGGCTGGCGGCAACGGCGGCGCTTGCTGCGTTCAGTCGTGGACCGATTCGTTGCGATTGCGGCCAGCGCTGCGGTAGGCATCGCGCACGCGCATCAGATGATGGCGCATGGCCTCGGAGGCCTTCTGCGGATCACGCGCCTTGAGCGCGTCCAGGATCTGGCGGTGGTCCTGCAGGCTGCGCTCCAGCGTAGCCGGGATGCGCGAGGTGATGGAACGGCTTTTCTTGCCCAGCATGTAGAGGCTGCCGGCGATGCTTTGCAGGAAGGGATTATTGCAGGCCTCGATGATGGCTTCGTGGAATTCCACATCGGCGGCCGCGAAGGCAGCGGGATCCGACAGCAGGCGCGCCTCGTCCTCGACATTGCGCGCCAGGCGGTCCAGTTCGGCGTCCTCGATATGGGTGGCGGCCAGCGCAGCCACACCGGTCTCGATGATGAGACGGGCATCGAAGAGCGACTCCAGCGTACCCGGGTTGAGGTCGATGATCATCTCCAGCGGCTCCAGCAGCTCGCGCGTTTCCAGCGAACTGACGAAGGTGCCCTCGCCCTGGCGGATGCGCAGCAGCCCCAGCAGCGCCAGCCCGCGAATGGCCTCCCGCACCGCAGGACGGCCCACGCCCAGCATGGCCGCCAGCTCGCGCTCGGGCGGCAACTGCTGGTCGGGCTTCAACAGGCCGCTGCGGATCATGGTCAGCAGCCGCTGGGCAACCTGTTCGGAAATGGATTTCTGGACGATGGGGTCGAAGGACATGCTCTCTGGATACCTGCCTGTAGGGGTGAATCACTGCCGTCTCGGCAATGTTGTCCTGCCCCGCCGGCCCGGCGCTTGCGGGCGGCGTAAGGTAAGACCAATTGGGAGGTGAGGATAGGTATCGGGGCGGCTTGTGTCAAGCAGCGGGCCTTTGGTGCAATGCAAAAGCAATGGACGGTCTCTGCTCAGGTCCGACGACGGGAATTTCGCGCTCTCGCAGGCCCCCGCTCATGGGATAAAGGCGCCGCAGATGGTGTCATCAATTTGACGAAGATGGTTTTCAAGCGGATTTTTCCTTGTCGCTCGTCGCTCATGTCCTGCAGTCCGGACATGAGTTCATCAAAGAGCTGGCGACGAGGACGATTTTTGGTGTTCATCCCGCAACCATATAAAACTTCGAAGGAAGATTCTATCGGCATAGAGGGTAGCGCCACTTCACCGCGCACATCATTCCTGCCGAAGCGGCTAGGCATCTGGTACGCTACGCTGCCTCTCCCGCCAAGCCGCCAACTTCACTGCCTAGCCCCCATGAACCTGCGTTTCGTCGAGGCCTTCCACTGGGCCGCCTCGCTCAAGAGCATCACCCGCGCCGCCGAGAAACTGCACATCACGCAATCGACCATGTCCAGCCGCATCGCCTCGCTGGAAGAAGAACTGGGCGTGGTGCTGCTGGACCGCCGCGAAAAACAGTTCCGCCTCACCGTGGCTGGCCAGCGCTTCCAGCGCCTGGCCGTCAAGCTGCTGGACATGCAACGCCAGATCCGCCAGGAGCTGGGCGGCCACAGCGCCGGGCCGCTGGCGCTGCGCATCGGCAGCATCGAGTCGGTGGTGCATAGCTGGCTGCCCGCATGGCTGCAGGAAATCCGTTGCCGCTATCCTGACTTCGCCCTGGAACTCACCGTGGAAACCTCGCCAGTGCTGACCGAACAGATCCGGCGTGGCGCCCAGGACCTGGTCTTCACCTCCACGGTCGGCAGCGATACCGCCGTGCGCTCGCGCCTGATGACGCCGATGGAGATGGTCTTCGTCGGCCACCGCGAGCGCTTCGGCACCCGTTCCCATACGCTGGAAGAACTGGCTGCGCACGACCTCATCACCTTCCAGCGCGGCTCGCAGCCGCACCAGGGGCTGCTGCAACTGTGCCAGGAATGGGGTGTGGCCAATCCGCGCATCCACGCCATCTCCTCCATCTCGGCCATGGTGCAGCTGGTCGAAGGCGGCTTTGGTGTGGCCACCCTGCCGCGCGCCTCGGTGCGCCAACTCACGCGCCGTCTGCCGCTGCGCATCCTGCGCTGCCAGGCGCAACTGCCTGCCTTGCAGATCCATGCCAGCTATCGCGAAGATCCCAGCTCCAGCCTGGCCGAATTGGTGCTCGATTCGGCGCTGGAACACGCCCGGCGCGCACAAATAAAAGGCCGCACCGCAGAAAAATGATGCCCTGGCATGGAAATCGCTATAGTGATTTTTCCATTGTCGTCATCGAATAAATCGATAACAAAAGATATAAATTTTTTGTTGGACGCTCTCCCGGCACCCTCCTAAGATCGGCTCCATTCCAGGAAGGAGACCGCCATGCCAGAGACTGCCACTGCCTTGTCCACCGCACCGCATCAGCCCGCCCCACCGCCGGCCCTGTCGGCCGCATCCACCGCGCTGGAAGTGCGCCTGGCCGCCCGCAGCGGCGCGTTCAGCGGCCACACCAGCGGCGTGGCCAGCGCCCACGTGCAGGTCAACCTGGCGATCCTGCCTGCTGCGCTGGCCGATGATTTTCTCGCCTTCTGCGAGCGCAACCCCATTCCCTGTCCTCTGCTGGCTGTCTCGGAACCCGGCTCCCCGGCCCTGCCCGCGCTGGGCCTGGACCTGGACGTGCGCAGCGACGTGCCGCGCTATCACCTGTGGCGCCATGGCGAACGCGTGGCCGAGGTCAGCGACCTGCGCGAAGTGTGGCGCGATGACCTGGTCACCTTCGCGCTGGGTTGCTCCTTCTCCTTCGAACATGCGCTGCTGGCCGCTGGCATTCCACTGCGTCATGTCAGCGAAGGCCGCAACGTGGCCATGTATCGCACCAATATCCCGACCCAGCCGGTGGGCGTGTTCCAGGGACCGACGGTGGTCTCGATGCGTCCATTGAAGGCGGCCGACGCCATCCGCGCCATCCAGATCACCGCACGCACCCCGCAGGTGCATGGCGCACCAATCCATATCGGCGATCCAGCGCTGATCGGGATTGCCGATATCGACCATCCCGATTACGGCGAGGCGGTGGATATCCGCGCCGATGAGCTGCCGGTGTTCTGGGCTTGCGGGGTCACGCCCCAGGCCGCCATCGTCGCCGCCCGGCCCGAATTCTGCATCACCCACGCTCCCGGCTACATGCTGGTGACCGACAAGCTCAATAGCGAACTGCTGCTCGAACCGCAGGCCTAGCGCCTGTACGACCTATCGTTTTCGATCACCGGCTGCGCTTGCTTCGCCTGGCCGGATGATGTCGCACGTCAGTGATTTACATACTTTGATTACAGGGGATCATCATGTGGCTGCAAGAAACAACGACATCCGAGCGGCGCACGCTCACGGCGACCTTCACCGGCTATGCGGTGGATGGTTTTGATTACATGATCTACACCTTCCTCATCCCCACGCTCCTGGCGGCGTGGAGCATGAGCAAGGCCGAAGCCGGCTACATCGCTACCGGCGCCCTGCTGACCTCGGCCATCGGCGGCTGGGCCGCAGGTGTGCTGGCCGACCGCTATGGCCGGGTGCGGGTGCTGCAATGGACGGTGCTGTGGTTTGCGTTCTTTACCTTCCTCTCCGGTTTCACCACGTCCTTCGGCCAGTTGTTCTTTACCCGCGCCATGCAGGGTTTCGGCATGGGGGGGGAATGGGCGGTCGGTTCGGTACTCATTGCCGAGACCATCTCGGCCCGCCATCGCGGCAAGGCCTCGGGGCTGGTGCAGAGCAGTTGGGCGGTAGGCTGGGCGGGTTCAGCGCTGGCGTTCTGGGGCGTCTATGCGGTGCTGCCGCCGGAGACCGCATGGAAGGTGTTGTTCTGGATCGGCGTGCTGCCAGCCCTGCTGACGCTCTACATCCGCCGCGCCATCAGCGAGCCCGCCGTCTACCTGGCTACCCAGGCCCGGCTGCGCGAGAGCGGCCAGCGCGGCAATTTCCTGCGCATCTTCCATCGCGACCTGCTGCGCACCACCTTGCTGGCGAGCCTGCTGGCCACCGGCATGCAGGGCGCGTATTACTCGGTGACTACCTGGCTGCCGACCTTCCTGAAGACCGAACGCCATCTGTCGGTGCTGGGCACGAGCACCTATCTGCTGGTCTTGATCGGCGGCTCCTTCTGTGGCTATCTCACCTCGGCCTGGCTGTCCGACACCATCGGTCGTCGCCGCTGCTTCATGCTGTTCGCCGCGATGGGCATCGTGCTGGTACTGAGCTATACGCAGATGATCATCACCGATGCCTGGATGCTGGCGTTGGGTTTCGTGCTGGGCTTCTTCCTCTCGGGGATCTTTTCGGGGATGGGGGCGTATCTGTCTGAACTGTTCCCCAGCGATGTGCGCGGTTCAGGACAGGGGTTCTGCTACAACTTCGGACGTGCGGTCGGGGCGATCTGTCCGGCGCTGGTGGGCTATCTGAGCAACAGCCTGCCGCTGGGGCAGACCATAGGCTGGATTGCGGCAGGCTGTTATGGGTTGGTGATCGTGGCTTGCCTGGTCCTGCCCGAGACGCGCGGCAAGGAGCTGGAAGCGGTCGCAAAGGCTTTCTGATTCTCCCCCGTTTTCCCTTGCAAGAGGCCGGCTGGATGCCGGCCTCTTGCATTTTGGCGCGCCTCTGGCTTGCCTGCGCCCACCGCCTTCCTGCCCTATACTTGCAACTCGCCGCGGTCAAGCGGGTCTGAAGAACCCGCGCCCCCGTCACAAGAACAACCTACCGCTGCACTCATGGAAATCGTCTTCACCGTGTTGATCCTGCTGCTGGCCGTCGCCGTCTCCGGCGTCGTCGCCCGGCTGGCGCCCTTCAAGCTGCCCCTGCCGCTGTTCCAGATCGCGCTGGGAGCGGTGCTGGCCCTGCCCATGTTCGGGCTGCGCATCAGCTTCGATCCTGAATTGTTCCTGCTGCTGTTCATCCCGCCGCTGCTGTTCACCGACGGCTGGCGCATGCCCAAGCGCGAGTTCTTCCGGCTGGCGCGCCCCATCCTGGCGCTGGCGCTGGGCCTGGTCATGTTTACGGTGGTCGGGGTGGGCTACTTCATCCACTGGATGATCCCGGTCATCTCGCTGCCCTCGGCCTTTGCGCTGGCCGCCGTGCTCTCGCCCACCGATGCCGTGGCGGTCTCCTCCATCGTCGGCAAGGGGCGCTTGCCGGCCTCGATGCAACATGTGCTCGAGGGTGAGGCGCTGATGAACGATGCCTCGGGCCTGGTGGCCTTCAAGTTCGCCATTGCGGCGGTCATCACCGGTACCTTCTCGCTGCTGGACGCCAGCATTTCCTTCGTGCTGATCGCCGCCGGCGGGGTGGCTGTGGGCCTGATCGTAGCCTGGGGCTTCGGGCTGATCCGCCGCAAGATCATCGAATGGGCTGGCGATGAACCGGGCATCCAGGTGGTCTTGCTGCTGCTCATCCCCTTCACGGCCTACATCTTCGCCGAACACTTCGGCCTCTCGGGCATTCTGGGCGCGGTCGCGGCGGGCATGCTGATGCCCTATCTGGAAACCGCCGGCGGCGAGTCGGCCGCTACCCGGCTGCAGGGGCGCAGCATCATGACGATGCTGGAATTCGTCTTCAACGGCATGTCCTTCCTGCTGCTGGGCCTGCAATTGCCGGGCATCGTCAGCCTGGCCCATATGGACGCCAAGATGGCCGGCAATGTGCCGGTGTGGCACCTGTTCGTCTATATCGTCGCCATCACGCTGGCGCTGGTGGTGCTGCGTTTCGTCTGGGTCTGGATCAACCTGCGCATGCGCCGCTTTGCCTCGGCGCTGCGCGGCCAGAGCGGGCGCAATCGCAAGTTCGACCTGCGCCTCATCAGCATCACGGCGCTCTCCGGGGTGCGCGGGGCGATCACGCTGGCCGGCGTGATGTCCATTCCGCTGCTGCTCAAGGAACATACGCCCTTCCCAGCGCGCGACCTGTTGATCTTCCTGGCCACCGGGGTGATCGTCTGCTCGCTGCTGCTGGGCAGCCTGCTGCTGCCGTGGATGCTCAAGGACCTGCAACTGGATGCCGAGGTCAAGCGCCGCCGCGCCGAAGAGATGATGGCCCGGCTGCGCCTGTCGGAGGCGGCCGTGCGCAGCATCGAGACGGCCCAGGAACGCATCGGCATGAACCTCGATGAGAACGACCTGGCCCTGCTCACCGAAGTCAGCGGCAGCCTCTTGGCGACCTACCGGATGCGGATGAATGCGGAAAGCGATTCGGAAGAAACCCAGCGCGCCGCCAACCGATTCAAGCAGTTCGAGCGCGAACTGCGACTGGAGGCGATCCGCGCCGAGCGGCTGGAAGTGCACTACCTGCGCGCCGAGCAGCGCATCAATGACGAGACCTTCCTGATGCTGATCAACCAGATCGACATGGCCGAGACCTGGCTATTGGGCTCGCTCAATGCCCCCGGCCAACATCACTGAGCGCGCTGCGCTCTTCGGAAAAGCCAGGCCAGCAAGCACAAAGCCCGCATCGCCACTGTGCATGGCGATGCGGGCTTTGTCGCAGAAGAAGGGGATTCAGGCGACCGAATTGACGGTCGTGCCGATGATCTCGCCGGTCGCATTGCGCGACGCCTGTTCGCGGCGATTGCGCTCCTGGCGGGCGTTTTCGGCGCGGGTTTCATCGCCCTGGATTTCTTCCAGGCGGCGCTGCTCGGCCTTGACCGCAGCAGCAGCCTCTTCGGCGCGGCGCACGGCGACCGGATCATTGGCCTTGCCCGTGGTGGGCGCATTCCCATTGGGGTCGGAGACGACAGCGTTGACGGCGGAGGCGATGTCCATGGCCATGATGGGCTCCTTTGATACGAAGGACGAGAAATGAATGCTGGTGGCGACAATATGTGCCGTCCAGTGAGGCGAATGTCGCTATCTTACGCCCATTGCCGCGCTCTGCCACAGGAAAAACCTGACATCGCCCATTTTTTGCGCTGACGCCACCTTCATTCTTGCCTGCGTGGCAAGAAATCATGGAGGGCCGATATCAGCCTGGAAACTTCCTCGCCAGGCAGCGCGGCGGTTCAGTGGCAATCCGGCACGTTCTGGTCGAGGTAGACCTCGAAGGCGACGTTATTGACCCACTTCCTGATGGCATTGAGCCAGAACGCATCGTTCCATCTGGCCGCCGCCTGTCGGGCCGCGGCCAGGTCGGCGGGATCATTGCCGCGCACTTGCAATACCAGGACCTGGCGGCTCACCGGGGCCAGTTGGGCGGAGAATTTCTTCCACTCGGGCAGCTTGAGCAAGACTTTCAGAAGGGTGTCGTCGTGCACGGCGGCGTCGCACTGGCCGATGCGCACGGCCAGCAGCGAATCGGCCGGGGCCGGCATCACTTTTTCGATGGCGCCGTAGCGCGCGCTCAGGGTGCCGACATAGGGAGATCCGCTGGAGACACAGACGGTGCGCCCCTTGAGGTCATCCCATTTGCGGATGGTGGTATCGCTGCGCATGATGGCCATGCCGCCGGCGCTGTAGCCGGTCGGGATGAGGGTGGCGTCGGCGGCGCTGGCCTGGGCCGGGTCCACGCGCGTGAGCACGACATCGGGACGCACCCCCTTGAGCGCGGCGCGGTCGGCGACGTTGGGCTGCAGATCGGCCTTGAGTTTCCATTGCGCGGCAAGATCCTCGGCCAGCACGGTGGCGATGTTCTCCGGTGTACGGAATTTCATGCCGCCCTTGTAGACCGGCGGTACGTGGTCCAGCCCGATGCGCAATTGCTCGCTGCGGCGGGCGTCATCGAGCACGCCTGCCTGGGCGGCTCCGACCAGCAGGCAGACCGACGTGAGCAGCGTGTAGCGGTAAAGGGCGCGCATGGAGGGGCCAGCCTTAGACGTACTGGTACTTCAGCAGACGATGCTTGAGGTTTTCCAGGATCACCTGGTCGATCAATGCGGCCAGGATGGCGATGGTCAGGATATTGGCCATCACGCCGACCATGTCGGCAGTCTCGCCCGAATAGGCCAGCGTGCGGCCCAGGCCCTTGCCGAAGCCCACCAGCATTTCCGCCGAGATCAGCGCGCGCCAGGCGTTGCCGAAGGCCAGTTGGGCGCCGGTGATCAGTTCCGGCATCACCGCCGGCAGGTAGACCCGGCGCAGCATGGACAGCCGCGAGGCGCCCATCACGCGGGCCGCCGAGACGTGGACCTGCTGCACGCTCTCGGTCGCGTTCATCACCGACAGCGCCGCCGGGAAGAAGGCGGCGATGGCCACCACCACCACGATGGGCAGGTTGCCAAAACCCATCAGGATCAGGAACAGCGGCACCCAGGCAATCGACGGAATCGATTGCAGGATCACGATGGCCGACTTGAGCACTTCACGGAAGAAGAACAGCACCGCACCGACCAGCCCGAAGCCGATGCCCAGCACCAGCGCCGAACCATAGCCCATGCCCAGGCGATAGAGGCTGCCGAAGAGCGCCAGGCGGAAATTGCTGGACTGCACCTCTTCCCACAGCCGCGCCGCCACCGAAGGCACGCCCGGCATCAGGAAGGACGGCAGCGACCAGGCCGCGATCTGCCACATCAGGAGGATGAAGACGATGGCCAGCACCATGGCCAGCTTCTTGCGGATACCGGTAACGCGACGCTGAGAGCTCATAAGGACAGGAAAGACAATGGCCGGACACGGTCCGGCCAGATTAAAAAAACATAAAAACTACTTCGGCATCACATCCCAAACCGTTCGGGCTGAGTAGGCCCGAGAGGGCCGTATCGAAGACGCTCCGACGATCACAGCTTGCGCGCGTTCTGCCACGACAGGTCGGTGATGGAGTTCACGTCGAAGGGCTTGCCGTCACGGGTCTTGAGCGAACCTTGCGACTGGAGGATATCGGCGATCTCCTGCATGCGGTCCTGGTCCTTCTTGCTGATCTTGGGCGTGAAGGTCTGGCTCTTGATGGCGTCGCGGATCACGTCTTCGCGCAGCATCTCGCCATGCTTCAGGGTCTTCAGTGTAGGCTCGGCGATGAAGTAGCCGGCGATCAGCTTGGAGGCCTCGGCAGGCTTCTTCTGCAGCAGGGTGATGGCGTCGCGCTGGGCGTCGAGCGACTTCCAGACGGCCTCACGCTTCTTCTTCAGGGTCTCGCCGGAAGTGATGACCACCATGCAGGGGAAAGGCCAGACTTCGCCGATTTCATAGACCTGCTTGACCGGCGCGATCAGTTGCGCGATGCGCGCCTGCGGTTCGAACAGGAAGGCGGCATCGACGCGCTTGCCCACCAGCGACTGCACCGCCACCTGGGGCGAGACGCCCATCACATTGACGTCATCGGCCTTGATGCCGGCGTCGCGCAGCACCACGCCCTTGAGCACGGTGTCGGCGGTGCTGCCCTCGGCCTGCGACGCCAGGGTCTTGCCCTTGAGGTCGGCCACCTTGTTGATGCCGGAGTCTTCACGCGCCACCAGGGCGTGATAGCCCAGTTGCGCGCCGCCGACCACCTTCAGGTCCGCGCCCTTGGAGGCCCAGGCCACGGCATTGGAAAAGCCGAACACGCCACTGTCGAGCTGACCGCCGACGATGGCCTTGACCAGGTCGGTGCCGGACTTGAACTCGATCAGTTCCACATCCAGTCCGTACTTCTTGTAGAGCCCCGCTTCATAGGCGGCCATGGCTTGCGCATCGTCCATGACGCGCAGGTAGCCGATCTTGAATTTTTCCAGCGCAAAGGCATTGCCGGAAAATGCCAGGGCGGCGGCGGTGATGGCGGGCGCCAGGATGCGTGCGAGTTTCATACTCCTACCCCTTCAATGTTTTTGGCAAATTCGTCCTGCTCGGCGTGGATGCCCAGCAGGCAGAGGATGTCGCGGCGGATGGCCGCAAATTCGGACAGGTCGTGCGTCTTTTCGTGATGCACGAGATTGAATTCCTTCAAGACCTTGGCCGGACGCGGGCTGAACACGAAGATGCGGTCGGCCAGGAACAGCGCCTCATCCACATCGTGGGTCACCAGCACCACGGTCGGGCCTTGCTGGCGGATCAGGTCGCGCAGGGCGTCCTGCAGGGTCATGCGGGTGAGCGCATCGAGGGCCCCAAAGGGTTCGTCCAGCAGCAGCGCTTTGGGCTGCGAGATGAAGGCGCGCGCCAGGGCGGCGCGCTGGCGCATGCCGCCGGAGACCTGGTGCGGATAATAGTGTTCGAAGCCCTTGAGCTTGACGTTTTCCAGCCAGACGCGGGCCTGCTCGGCAGCCTTCTTCTTGTCCACGCTCTGGAATTCCAGCGCCAGCGCCACATTCTGCTGCAGGGTCAGCCAGGGATAGAGTGCGTTCTCCTGGAACATCAGGGTGCGCTCGGGATGGGGGCCACGGATGGTCTGACCGTCACCGGCGACGCTGCCGCTGCTGGGCTTTTCCAGGCCTGCCGCCATGTGCAGCAAGGTGGACTTGCCGCAGCCGGAGGGGCCGACCAGCGCGACCAGCTCACCCGATGCGATCTCGCGGGTGAATTCCTCGATCACGTGCAGGTCGCCGAAATGCTTGGCGACATTGTTGAAAGATAGCTTCATGTGGTCCTGCGGATGGTCCGCGCCAGGGATGGGTGGAACGGGAAGGAGCGTCGGCCCGCGGCACGGGCGCCACCATGGGCCGCTGCGGTCTCCCCCCTTTTATTCAGGCATGCACTGTACTGTTGCCCGCTATGCAAAACAACTACTTAATAATCGTATGCTTATTCGTATTTCGAATAAGAAAGCAGCCGAAATTGCATAAGGCCGTCAGGCTCTCGTCAGTTTCCATTCCGACAACAAGCTCTGCACGTCCGGATAGCGCAGGCGCACGCCCAGCTCTTCCTTGATGCGGCGATTTTGCAGCCGGCGCGACTCCGACATGAACGACAGCATCATAGGCGAGACGCTGCGTTCCAGTTCGGCACGCGGCAGCCGGGGCGGGCGCGCCAGGCCGGCGGCATCGGCCACGGCGTCGAAGTAGTCACCCATCTTCAGTTCGGTATCGTCCACCGCGTGGTAGAGGCGATTGGGCGCGCCCAGGCGCAGGGCGGCCAGACTGACGCGGGCCAGGTCATCGGCGTGGATGTGGTTGGTATGGACGTCTTCCTGCGCCAGCAGTGCGGGCAGGCCCTTGTGCAGGCGCTCCAGCGGCAGGCGGTCGGCGGCATAGATGCCCGGCACGCGCAGGATGGAAAGCTTGCCGTGACGCCGCCGCGCCCAGGCCCGCAGCACCGTTTCGGCATCGACCCGACGCACGGCGCGGGTGTTCTGCGGATTGACCCGACGCGTCTCGTCGAAGCTTGCGCCAGCGCAATCTCCGTAGACACCGGTGGTGCTGATATAAACCAGGCGCGCGCCCTCGGGTAAAATGGCGGCCAAATTGCGGGTACGGCGGTCGATGCGGCCCTCGGACTGCGGCGGCGCCAGGTGCACGATGGTCGGCGCCAAGCGCGCCAGGCGACCCAGGGTATGGGGCGCATCGAGGTCAGCCACGATGGGGACGGCCCCAGCGGCGCGCAGTTCGGCGCAGCGCTCGGGGTTGCTGGTCACGGCCAGCACGCGGTAGCGCGGCAGCAACAGCGGCAGCAGCCGCAGGCCGACATCGCCGCAGCCCAGGATCAGTACGCGGGGCAGGCCCAGTTTTTTCACGGTATTCAATCCAAATTTATCCAGAAGCAGAATTGTATGAGTTTCCAAGTCACAGTCCAGCCTAGCGGTCGCCAATTCACCTGCGACGCCGACGAATCCATCCTCACCGCCGCCATCCGCGCCGGTGTCGGCCTGCCCTACGGCTGCAAGAACGGCGCCTGCAGCTCCTGCAAGGGCAAGCTGGTGTCCGGCCAGGTCGAGCACGGGCCGCACCAGGAGCGCGCCCTGTCGGCGCACGAGCAGCAATTGGGGATGGCCCTGTTCTGCGTGGCCAAGCCACAGAGCGATGTCACCATCGAAGCGCGCGAGGTGGCCGGCGCGGGCGATATCCCGGTGCGCAAGCTGCCGGTGCGCGTGGCCAAGCTGGACAAGGTGGCCGACGACGTCATCGTCCTCTCGCTGCAACTGCCGGCCAATGACCGCCTGCAATACAAGGCCGGCCAGTACGTGGAATTCCTGCTGCGCGACGGCAAGCGCCGCAGCTACAGCATGGCCACCGCCCCGCACAAGGATGAGCACATGAGCCTGCACATCCGCCACCTGCCGGGCGGGCTGTTCACCGACCAGGTCTTCACCACCCTGAAGGAACGCGACATCCTGCGCATCGAAGGCCCGCTGGGCACTTTCTTCCTGCGCGAGGATTCGGACAAGCCCATCATCCTCCTGGCCTCCGGCACCGGCTTTGCGCCCATCAAGGCCATCGTCGAGCAGCTCGAACACGCCGGTTCCAAGCGTCCGGTCACGCTGTACTGGGGTGGCCGCCGCCCGCAGGACCTGTACATGGACGCGCTGTGCCAGCAGTGGGAGCAGACGCTGCCCAACTTCAAGTACGTGCCGGTGGTCTCCAACGCCCAGGCCGAAGACAACTGGAGCGGCCGCACCGGCTTCGTCCACCGCGCCGTGATGGAAGACTTCCCCGACCTGTCGGGCCACCAGGTCTATGCCTGTGGCGCACCCATCGTGGTGGAATCGGCACAGCGCGACTTCAGCGCCCAGTGCGGCCTGCCGCAAGACGAGTTCTATGCCGACTCCTTCACCTCCGAAGCCGACCTGGCCAAGCCGGTGGCCGACAGCCCGGCCGCCTGAGCCTCGGGCGCGGGCCGCGCTGGTGTCATGCCAGCGTCACGCGCCTCTGCCAAGATGCCGCGCAAGCCTGATGCGGCGCGGCAGGGACGGATGCGATGCAAATGCAACGGCAGCCCGCCGGATGTGGCTGCCAGCGGCGCCGGTGGGAAATTTCTTTTTGACGCTCTGCGCAAAACGTCCTAATATTGACCGCATGATCGCCAACGCCACATTTTTACGACGCCGCAGCCAACCTGAGAAAGGTTTGCTGCTGCGCGCGTGAAGTGAAACGAATCGCGAAGCCACAGGCAAACCCTGTGGCTTTTTTTTATTCGCCATTTTGGGTCTGTCGTGCGCCTGCCGCCTAGCGCTTAGTGCTCATGTGTCAGCAACGGTCTGCACCACCCTCCCAACCACCCTATTCTTGCAGGAGCCTATCGATGCAATACAGCCAGTCCGACGCCAACAAGCTGATGTACGTCACCAACCGCCCCGAGCTGGTCTTTACCGAAGGCCATGGCATGTGGCTGACCGACCATAACGGCAAGCGCTATCTCGACTACCTGCAAGGCTGGGCGGTCAACACCCTGGGCCATGCCCCGCAGTGCATCGCCGACGCTCTGGCCGCGCAGAGCAAGAAGCTGATCAACCCCTCGCCGGCCTTCTACAATGAGCCTTCCATCGAGCTGGCCAAGCTGCTGACGGCCAACTCGGTGTTCGACCGCGTCTTCTTCGCCAACAGCGGCGGCGAAGCCAACGAAGGCGCCATCAAGCTGGCCCGCAAGTGGGGCAAGAAGAACCCGGCAGCCGACGGTTCGGCGCGCTTCGAGATCATCACCTTCAAGCACAGCTTCCACGGCCGCACCCTGGCCACCATGTCGGCCAGCGGCAAGGATGGCTGGGACACCATGTTCGCCCCGCAGGTGCCGGGCTTCCCCAAGGCCGTGCTCAATGACCTGGAGAGCGTCAAGGCGCTCATCGGCGAGCACACCGTGGCCGTGATGCTGGAGCCGGTGCAGGGCGAAGGCGGCGTCATCCCCGCCTCCAAGGAATTCATGCAGGGCCTGCGCAGCCTGACCAAGGAAAAGAACCTGCTCTTGATCGTCGATGAAGTGCAAAGCGGCATGGGCCGTACCGGCCAGCTGTTCGCCTACCAGCACTCCGGCATCGAACCGGACATCATGACCCTGGCCAAGGGCATCGGTGGCGGCGTACCGCTGGCCGCGCTGCTGGCGCGTGAGGAAATCGCCTGCTTCGAAGCCGGCGAACAAGGCGGCACCTACAACGGCAACCCGCTGATGACCGCCGTGGGCGTGGCCGTGATCAAGGAACTGTTGAAGCCCGGCTTCATGGAATCGGTGCGCGAGCGCGGCCAGTACCTGCGCCAGCGTTCGCTGGAAATCTCCGAGAAGTACGGCTTTGAAGGCGAGCGTGGCGAAGGCCTGCTGCGCGCCCTGCAACTGGGCCGCGACATCGGCCCGCAGATCGTCGAGGCCGCCCGCAACCTGGAACCGGTGGGCCTGCTGCTGAACTCGCCGCGTCCCAACCTGCTGCGCTTCATGCCGGCCCTGAACGTGACCAAGGAAGAAATCGACCAGATGTTCTCCATGCTGGAAGAAGTCCTGGCCAAGATCGGGAAGTAAGCGATGACGGGGCGTGTGCGGATTGCTTCGATGCGGATGGCGGTTGCGCCATCCTGCCTGTCCCCCCTCGCGGCGCGTTGCACGGCAGTCTGTGCGGCGCTGGTGCTGGCCGCTTGCAGCACCACACCGACCGCGCCCCCCATCGAACGGCTGCCCGGCGCCCCGCAATCGCAGGCGCCGGCGCTGCCGGCCACCGAGAATGGCAACGAGGTGGCGCTCTACGCCCTCTCCCTGATCGACACCGGCTACCGCTTCGGCGGCAAGAACCCCTCCGCCGGCCTGGATTGCAGCGGCATGGTCAGCTACATCTTCGGCCAGGCCGCCAACTACCGCATCAGCGGCAGCGCCGCCGACATCGCCCGCCAGGGCCGCCAGATCGATCCTTCGCAGTTGCGCGCAGGCGACCTGGTGTTCTTCAACACCATGAACCGTCCCTTCTCGCACGTGGGCATCTACCTCGGCGATGGCCGCTTCGTGCATGCGCCCTCCACCAATGGCAAGGTGCATATCACGCGCATGGACAATCCCTATTTCTCGCGCCGCTTTGAAATGGCGCGCACTTACTTCAACTGAGTGTCGCTCTTGCGGACCGCGCGTTTGCGCGGCCGCTCCTGCTGCTGCACCCGGTCACCATACTCGCGGATCAAATTGGCGCTGTAGCGCGTAAAGGCAATATCCATGTGCCGGCGCATGGCCGCGCGCGCCTGTTCGGGATTGCGCTGGCGTAGCGCTTCCATCACCAGTGCATGCTCGTCGATGGCCTCCTGCCACACGCGGGTGCCGTCGAAATGGCTGTGCAGGCGCTTGAACAACGGTCCCAGGCGGGCATCGAAGAGCTGTGTCACCAGCCCCACCAGCACGCTGTTGCCGGTGGCTTCGGCCAGGCGGATATGGAACAGCCGGTCGGCCTCGAGCGGATCGATGCCGGCCTGGGCGTTGGAGATCATCAGCGCATAGGCTTCCTCCACCGCCGCGATCTGCTGCTTGCTGCCATGCTGGGCGGCGGCATAGGCGACCTCCCCTTCGATCATCTCGCGCGCCCGGATCAGCTCCAGCGGGCCTTCCTCGCTGGAGAGATCGATGCGCCGCTCGCGCTGCACCGGCGGGCAGACATAGATGCCCGAGCCCATCCTGACCTCGATATGCCCCTCCACCTCCAGGGCGATGAGCGCCTCGCGCAGCGAGGGCCGGCTCACGCCCAGCTGCAGGGCCAGATCGCGCTCCGAAGGCAGGCGCGAACCCACGGCGAATTCGCCTTCCACGATCAGCTTGCGCAACTGGTCGCTGATCTGCCGGTACAGCCGCTGCGGTTCGATCGCTTCGATGGGCATGATGGCCTTCAGTTCAGGGTGGCAGGGAACTCCAGATCATAGGCCGCGCCGGCCTCGCGCAGCATGGGCGCAATGGTCGGATGCAGGGTCACGCCCTGCGCCAGTTGCTCGGCGCGACGCTGCATGCCGCGGTCACCCGGCATGCGCACCTGGCCGACGCCAGGGCGTGGCGGATTGGCGCGGCAGGCCTGGGCGATATGGTCCATCTGGCGCTTGAAGTCCTGCTCGCCGCCAAAGGCCGACGGGTCATAGAGCGACATGAACACCGTCGCGCCCCAGCCCGCCGCCGGATCGGCCCGGCCAAAGCCGGACAGGCCGCCGGTGAGCGCCTCGATCAGCACCGCCAGCCCGAAGCCCTTGTGCCCCGCCGACAGCCCGCCCAACGGCAGGATGGTGCCCGGCGGCGTGGCCGAGAGCACGGCCGGGTCGCGGCTGGGATGGCCGGCGCCGTCGATGAGCCATTCTTCCTCGAACTGCTTGCCGGCCTTGTGCAGGCGGTTGCTCATGCCATTGGTGGTGATGGAGGCCGAGATATCGACCAGGAAGGGCGTGCCGGAGGTAGGAATGCCGGCCGCAATGGGATTGGGCGTGAACACCGCCTGAGTGCCCCCGAACGGCGCCACGCTCTGCACCGCCGGATCGGAACTGGCCAGGATCATCATGAAGCCCTCCTGGGTGGCGCGCAGCAGGTAGGCCGCCAGGCAGGCGATGTGATGGCTGTGGTGGATGGTCAGCGAGGCGGTACCATAGTCGCGCGCCTTGGGGATCAGGGCATCGATGCCCTGGTGCACCAGCCAGGGACCCGGCAGGCGGCGGCCATCCCAGGCCAGCGCGGCGGCCCGTTCGGAGAGCACTTCGGGCTGGCCGGACTTGGCCATCGCGCCTTTTTCCAGCTCCTTCACATAGGGGGCCAGCAGCGCCAGGCCGTGGGTATCATGGCCCAGCAGATCGCCATCGACCAGGGTGGCGGCGACGCTGTCGGCCTTGTCGGCTTCCAACCCGGCCTTCTGCAGCAGGGTGGTCGCGAACTGACGCAGCGCATCAGCGGAAAAACGTTCGGGTGCAGCCATTGCAACAACCATCCTTTCCTTGCTTGTCTTCACGAGAGAAACCGGTTTGCCTCACGCCGTGGCCAGGGTCTTCCTGCGCACCAGCTTCAATGCCAGCGGCAGCAGCCACAGCAGCAGCGTGATCACGCCCAGCGTGCCGGCAATGGGGCGCTCGAAGAAGGCCAGGAACTGTCCATCCGCCTTGATCATCGAGGTCACGAAATGTTCTTCCAGCATGCCGCCCAGCACCACGCCCAGCACCGCTGGCGCCACCGGGAAGCCGTTTTCTTCCATCACATAGGCCAAGAGACCAAACACCAGCATGATGCCCACATCGGTCACGCTGTTGTTGGTGGCGTAGGAGCCGACGATGCAGAAGAGCAGGATCAGGGGCATCAGGATGCCACGCGGAATGGACAGGATACGCTTGGCCATCTTGATGCACCAGAAGCCCAGCGGCAGCATCAACAGATTGGCGAGGATGAAGACGATGAAGATGGCATACATCGACACCGGGTTTTCCACGAAGATCATCGGCCCCGGGTTGAGGTTCTTCATGTAGAGCACGCCGATGACGATGGCCGTGATGGAGTCACCGGGGATGCCAAAGACCAGCGCCGGAATCCAGGCCCCGGCCAGCGCCGAGTTATTGGCCGCGCCTGATTCGACGATGCCTTCCGGGTGGCCTGTGCCGAATTTTTCCGGCTCTTTGGACAGCTTCTTGCTCATCGCATACGACATCCAGGCCGCGATGTCCGCCCCCGCGCCGGGCAAGGCGCCCACCAGCGTGCCCAGGACGCTGCCGCGCAATACCGACTTGGGATACTTGATCATCAGGCCCCACATGCCCTTGAAGACATTGCCCACCCGACTCTCGGCCACCTTCATGCTGAAGTCGCGCGAGACCGCAAAGCGCAGCACCTCCGACATGGCGAACATGCCCACCATCAGCGGCACCAGCGACACCCCGCCCAGCAGGTCCGGTTGGTCGAAGGTGAAGCGCGGCGCCCCGGCCGGATTGCCCATGCCGATGGAGGCGATGAACATGCCGAGGAAGAGTGACACGAAGCCTTTGAGCGGATTGTCGGAGGCAATGAAGATGGCGCAGGTCAGTCCCAGCAAGACCAGCCAGAAATACTCGAAGGAAGAGAACTTCAGCGCCAGCTCGGCCAGTGCGGGCGCCGCCAGGATCAGAACGAAGGTGCCGAACAGCCCGCCGATGACCGAGAACACCAGGCTGGCGCCCAGTGCGATCTCGCCCTGCCCTTTCATCGTCATCGCGTAGGCTTCATCGGTATAGGCAGCCGACGAGGGCGTGCCCGGAATGCGCAACAGGCAGCCCGGGATATCGCCCGAGAAGATCGCCATGGCCGTGGCCGACACCATCGCGGCAATGGCCGGCACCGGCGGCATGAAGAAGGTCACCGGCACCAGCAAGGCCACCGCCATGGTGGCCGACAGGCCGGGCACCGCGCCCATGAAGAGCCCGAAGATGGATGACCCGAGGATCACCGCCAGCACGTAGGGATCGAAGACCATCCCGAAGGCCGCATAGATATTGGCGAACATGTCGTCTCCTTACCAGGCCAGGGGCGTGAGGATGCCCCAGGGCAGCGGCACCTTGAGCAGCTTGTAGAAGATGGTGTGGATGATCAGGGCGCAGGCCAGGGCCGTCGGCACGGCCGTCAGCAGGCGGGTGCGGAAGGTCACGAACAGCACCAGCAGCAGCACGAAGGCGGTCGGCAGGAAGCCCAGCGGCTCCGAGACCCAGATGTAGAACAGCAGCGAGGCCGGCACCAGCAGGAAGGCCAGCACCGCATGGCTATTGCCGATCCATTCGGGCAGCGTGAACCAGTGCGCATCCTGATCCGCTGCGTCGGTGGTGGAAAAGGTGGAGACATGCGCCGAGCGCGCCTTTGTCTTGCGCAAGCCGCGCAGGCCGCGCAAGACCAGCAGCACGGCGCAGATCAGCAGGCCTACCGCCAGCGCCTGCGGAAAGACGTTGGGGCCGATATCCTGCCCCATCGCAGGCAGGCGGGAAGAAGCAATCCAGAGCACGACCGCAAACAGCGCGACCACCAGCCCGGACAAGGCATCATTGATTTTCATGGCAGCGATCCTGAATCCTGAAAAAGAGACGACAGCAGACAGCACACGTGCGCCACGCCGCAGATGCAGCGGGGCGCACGCGTTCAGGACATTACCTGGCCATGCCCAGGGTCTTGAGGATGGCGCCCATGTCGGCGTCGCTCTTGTCCATGAACTTGCCGAACTCGGCCGAGTCGGCATACATCACGCCGAAGCCGCGCCCGCTCATGAAGTCCTTGTAGTCCTTGCTCTCGTAGATCTTCTTCAGGCTGGCCGACAGCCGCGTCTGCACCTCCGCCGGCAAGCCCTTGGGCGCGACGATGCCGCGCCAGGCGCCATTGGTCCAGCCGCTGCCAGTCAGGCTCTTGAGGGTCGGCACCTTGGGATAGAGCGCGGCCGGCTCGTTGGCCATCACCACCAGCGGCACGGCCTTGCCGGCATCGATCAGCGAGCGCGCTTCCGGCAGCGAGGCTGCAACGATGTCCACGCCCCCGGCGGCCAGGTCCACCATGGCCGGCGCTGCGCCATTGGAGGGGACGAAGCGCACCGCATTGGGCGCCACCTTGAGATCATTCAACATGCCCGCCAGGCCCAGGTGCCAGATACCGCCCTGCCCGGTGCCGGACGCCTTGAGCTTGCCCGGATTGGCCTTGATGGCCTTGAGCAGGTCATCGAAGCTCTTGTAAGGCGAATCGTGGCTCACCGTCAGCGCGGCCGGGTCGAAGTTCATCAGCGCCAGCGGCGTGAAGTCGCGCGGCGTGAGCTTGGTCAGGCCCTGGTGGTGCATCATCGAGATTTCCACCGTGGCGATGCCGATGGTGTAGCCGTCCGGTGCGGCGCTGGCGATGGCCTGATGGCCCACCGCGCCATTGCCGCCGGTGCGGTTGACCACGTTGACGGGCTGGCCCAGGTCCTTTTCCAGCAGCGCGCCGATGATGCGCGCGGTGGCGTCGGTGCCGCCGCCGGCGCCCCAGGGCACCACCAGCGTGACCGGACGCTCGGGCCAGGCGGCGAAGGCGCAAGGCGCGGCCAGGACCGAGAGCGCCACGGTGCCGGCCATGAGGGATTTCAATACGGTTCTGCGGGTGCTTTTGCAGGTGTTGTTGCGGCTGCTTTTGCTGATAAAGGGCATGTGTCTCTCCTCCGTTGTCAGGCGGGGGAAACGCTTGGCAAAGGGCTTGTCGTTTCCACCAGGGGTACCTGCGTGAGAGCGCCGGTCAGGCCGGCTTTGTTGGTCTCGTGTCCAGCGCAGGTGCGGATGCCTTGCTGCTTTTTTCTTGGTGTCCGTAGCGTCCCGGACTTATGTTCCCGACATCGCCTGAGCAGCCCATCGAGGAGGCGGCTAGCACCATACTCAAGGGCCAACAGGTAATGTGGTCTGACCAGCGGGACCTAGAATTTCACATCCTCCCGGCAGTGTCAAGGATGAATGGTACGCATCAAAATAATTCATCTTCGCTGCCACGCAACAAAATCCACCACCCGCAAACCCTTGCCCCGCCTGGATTACAGCAGAGAGGCCGCAATTCTGTCATGCTGCACAAGCGCATCGCAACACCACAGCGGCGGCACATCGAAAAAGCTTTCCCGCCTTCTGGTATTACCACTTGACCAAACAAATCTGACTGCAATAGACTCGCAGCCAATCATACAAGTCACGTCGCATCAGCGTGCTTTGCTACCGTCGGGGACGGGGCAGGCTGCAGGGCAGAACGGGACGGCACAGACCCAGCCGCGACAGACCCTGCCCGCGGCCTCAGGCAACGGAGACATCGCTTTGACCTATGCAGCGACGAGTGCGAACCGCAGGACACCGCTTGGCTGGGCGCGCAACGCCGCCGCCATGGCGGCAGGCAGCGTGCGAGCCCGCCGCGCCTTGCATCGCGCCTCTTCTTTCGGGTCCCTGCTGGCCTTCCTGCTGATCGATTTTTCCCGCTATTTCTTTGACCAGGGCGACAGTCATCCTGTCCCCGCGCGCGTCCCCGCCTGAACCTGAAGCCTTCAGCTTCACCAGGCCAGACGCGCCCCGGCAGCACAGAACCGCTCTGCAGGCCTACCCGGCCTGCAGCTCATGGATTCACGCGCAGCCTGCACAGGCAGGCCGCGCCAGGGAAAGACAATGACTGACGATACCAAGAAATCCACCCGCCGCAGCCAGGCCTGGTTTGGCCGCCAGGACCGCGATGGTTTCATCTACCGCTCCTGGGTCAAGAACCGCGGCATTCCGCACGACCAGTTCGATGGCCGTCCGGTGATCGGCATCTGCAATACCTATTCCGAACTGACTCCGTGCAATTCGCACTTCCGCGCCCTGGCCGAACAGGTCAAGATCGGCATCTGGGAAGCCGGCGGCTTCCCGCTGGAATTCCCCGTGATGTCGCTGGGCGAGACGCTGTTGCGCCCCACCGCCATGCTCTACCGCAACCTGGCCAGCATGGATGTGGAAGAGTCGATCCGCGCCAATCCGCTCGATGGCGTGGTGCTGCTGATGGGCTGCGACAAGACCACCCCGGCCCTCCTGATGGGCGCGGCCTCGGTGGATGTGCCCACCATCGGCGTGTCGGGCGGGCCGATGCTGTCGGGCAAATATCGTGGCCGTGAACTGGGTTCCGGCACGGGCGTGTGGCAGATGTCGGAAGACGTACGCGCCGGCAAGATGACGCAGGAAGAATTCTTCGAAGCCGAGAGTTGCATGCACCGCTCGCACGGTCACTGCATGACCATGGGCACCGCGTCCACCATGGCCAGCATGGTCGAGGCGCTGGGCGTGGGCCTGCCGCACAACGCCGCCATCCCCGCCGTGGATGCGCGCCGCAATGTGCTGGCCCGCAATGCCGGCCGGCGCATCGTGCAGATGGTGGAAGAAGACCTGGTGCTCTCCAAGATCCTCACGCGCCAGGCCTTCGAGAACGCCATTCGCGTCAACGCCGCCATCGGCGGCTCCACCAATGCGGTGATCCACCTGCTGGCCATCGCCGGGCGCATCGGTATCAAGCTGGACCTGAAGGACTGGGACGACATCGGCCAGCAACTGCCCTGCCTGCTGGACCTGCAGCCGTCGGGCAAATTCCTGATGGAAGATTTCTACTACGCTGGCGGCCTGCCAGCGGTGATCCGCCAGCTGGAAAGCGTGATCGACAAGACCGCCCTGACCGCCAACGGCAAGACCCTGTGGGAGAACTGCCAGGACGCGCCGAACTGGAACGAGGAAGTCATCCGCTCCTTCGACAAGCCGTTCAAGGAAGCCGCCGGCATCGCCATCCTCAAGGGCAACCTGGCGCCGGACGGCGCCGTCATCAAGCCCTCGGCGGCCACCCCTGCCCTGCTCAAGCATCGCGGTCGCGCCGTGGTCTTCGAGAACAGCGACGACCTGCACAAGCGCATCGACGACGAGAACCTGGATGTGGATGAAACCTGCGTGCTGGTGCTCAAGAACTGCGGCCCCAAGGGTTACCCCGGCATGGCCGAGGCGGGCAACATGCCGCTGCCGCCCAAGATTTTGCGCAAGGGCATCACGGACATGGTGCGCGTGTCGGATGCGCGCATGAGCGGCACCGCCTATGGCACCGTGGTCTTGCATGTCTCGCCGGAAGCGGCCGCAGGCGGTCCGCTGGCGGTGGTGCAGAACGGCGACTTCATCGAGCTGGACGTGGAGGCGCGCAAGCTGCATCTGGATGTGTCGGATGAAGAACTGGCGCGCCGCCGTGCGCAATGGCAAAAGCCCGAGCTGCCGCCACAGATGCAGCGCGGCTGGGTCAAGCTCTATGTGGATCACGTGCAGCAGGCCAACCAGGGCGCCGACCTCGATTTCCTGGTCGGCAAGAGCGGGCCTTACGTGCCCAAGGACAATCACTGAACCGGCCTGCCCTTGCCGCTTGCAACGGCGGCGAGGGCAGCAAGAATTTTTAAAGCCAACCGGCTAGACCGAATTCCACCTGCAGCAACGCATCAGGCATCACAGGCTTCACAGGCTTCAAAAAAGCAGCATTAAGCAAAAGTTAAGGGTCATTGAAACAGCATTAAATTCATCTTGATACCAGCATCCGTCGTACCCCGGGACCACGGTACAGCCACACAAGCGGCGGCCGTATTCCAGGAAGTAGTTGCATCAGGTGGACCAAGACAACCATCACGGAGACGAGCAATGAAAGTACTGATCACGGACTACGATTTCCCCGACGTCGACCTGGAGCTTGCGCTCTACAAGGAAGCCGGCGTGGAAGTGGTGACCGCGCAATGCCGCACGGAAGAGGAGGTCATCGCTGCCTCCGCAGGCTGCCAGGGCCTCTTGGTGCAATACGCACCGGTGAACGCCAAGGTCTTTGCGGCCCGCCCTGAAATCCGCATCGCCAGCCGCTATGGCGCGGGCTTCGACACCATCAACACCGCCGACGCCGCCGCCCATGGCGTGTGGGTGGCCAACTCGCCCGACTATGGGGTAGGCGAAGTCGCCACCCATGCGCTGGCGATGGCGCTGGACCTGATCCGCAACATCACCGTCTATGACCGTGCGGTCAAGGCCGGCGAATGGCACTACACCACCGCCGGCATCATCCCGCGCGCCTCTGATCTCACCATCGGCATCATCGGCCTGGGCCGCATCGGCAAGCGCATGGCGCATATCTCGCGCAATCTCTTCAAGCGCGTCATTGCCTATGATCCCTACATCATCGATGGCGACTTCCCCGCCTATGTGGAGCGCGTCGGTCGGGAGGAACTGTTCCGCCAGGCCCATGTGGTCTCGCTGCATACGCCGCTCAACGACGAGACCCGCAACATGATCGACGCCTCCCTGCTCGATCTGCTGCAAGCGCAGAGCTACCTGGTCAATTCTGCCCGCGGCGGCCTGGTCAAGATCGACGACCTGCTGGCGGCGCTGGAAAACGGCAAGCTCAAGGGTGCAGCGCTGGATGTGCTGCCAGTGGAGCCGCCGCAGACAGCTTCGGCTATCGTCCAGCATCCGCGTGTGCTATTGTCGCCGCACGCGGCCTTCTTCTCGGATGTCGCGGCGCGTGAACTGCGACGCAAGGCGGCCAAGAACCTGATCGACTGGGACCGCACCGGACGGCCCTCCTATGTGGTCGTCCAGGGCAAGAACAAATAAGTAAAAAAAACCAGTAAAAAACAAGTAACAGATAAGCACAAATAATCATCAACCCCGGCAACGGGGCGCCAATGCAGCACCCTCGCCTGCGGCCAGCCGGCGAGGCATCAGTGTAGAAAACAGAAAAAAGGGGGCTCCGGAGATCCCCCACATGCCCCCAACGGGCATGCCTGAACAAAGTGCGTTGCGGCCGTCTCCTTCTGGAACCGGTTCCGCAGCGTCGATACGAGGATATACACGAGGAGCATTTGATGGCATCAGTACAGATCCGCGCAGTCAAGAAACAGTTCGGCAGCACCCAGATCATCCGGGGCGTCGACATCGATATCGCCGATGGCGAATTCACCGTCCTGGTGGGCCCTTCCGGCTGCGGCAAGTCAACGCTCTTGCGCATGCTGGCGGGACTGGAAGAGATCACCGGAGGCGAGATCCTCATCGGCGGCACCGTGGTCAACAACGTCCAGCCCAAGGACCGCGACATCGCCATGGTGTTCCAGAACTACGCGCTCTACCCGCACATGACGGTGCGCGACAACATGGCCTTTTCGCTTACGCTGGCCAAGAAGGACAAGGCCTTCGTGGACGAACGCGTCAAGAAGGCCGCCGACATCCTGGGCCTGAACCAGCTGCTGGACCGCTATCCGCGCCAGCTCTCCGGCGGCCAGCGCCAGCGCGTGGCCATGGGCCGCGCCATCGTGCGCGATCCGCAGGTGTTCCTCTTCGATGAACCGCTCTCCAACCTCGACGCCAAGCTGCGCGTGCAGATGCGCACCGAGATCAAGGAACTGCACCAGCGCCTCAAGACCACCTCCATCTATGTGACCCACGACCAGATCGAAGCCATGACCATGGCCGACCAGATCGTGGTCATGCGCGATGGCCTGGTCGAGCAGCGCGGCCGTCCGCTGGACCTGTACGACTACCCGGCCAACCTGTTCGTGGCCGGCTTCATCGGTTCGCCGGCCATGAACTTCATCCCCGCCACCCTGCGCCGCAACGCCACCGGGGCCGAGGTCGAGTTCGCCGATGGCACCCGTGTGCCCGCTCCCTATGGCGCCGCCCTGCAGGGCAATGACGGCCAGAAGGTGACCTATGGCGTGCGTCCCGAACACCTTTCCATCGGCGCAGCCGGGCAAGGCATCGCCACCAAGGTCATCGTGGTGGAACCCACCGGCGCCGACACGGAAGTGTTCTCGCGCTTCGGCGACACCAGCCTCACCTCCATCTTCCGCGAGCGCCATGACTTCGGCGCGGGCGACGTGATCCACCTGGTCCCCGACCACAGCCGCACGCACCTGTTCGATGCCGAGTCGGGCAAGTCGCTGGCAGGACGCTGATTCGAGCAAGCAGCACCGCAGTACCGGCAACACCGTAGCGCAGCATCAGAAGAACAAGAGTCCATCCGCGCCAGCGCAGTAGAGGCGCGGTCCAATTCGACTTTCAACCGAAGGAGTAGGAGACATGAGCAAGCTGACACGACGCGAATTCCTGGTGACCAGCGCCGCCGCCGCCGCGGCTACCGGCATGGGCGCGAACGCCTTTGCCGCAGGACCGGGCGCGGCTGGCGCCGACAGCATCAAGTACCCCATCGAGCAGGGCGCCACCCTGCGCGTGCTGCGCTGGAAGCGTTTCGTCCAGGGCGATGAAGACCTGTGGAACGCCAACATCAAGAAGTTCACCGAACTGACCGGCGTGGCCGTGCGCACCGACAGCGAAGGCTGGGAAGACGTGCGTCCCAAGTCGGCCGTGGCGGCCAACGTGGGCAGCGGTCCGGACATCGTGCTGGGCTGGTTCGACGACCCGCAGCAATATCCCACCAAGCTGGTCGACATGACCGACCTGGCCGATTCGCTGGGCAAGCGCTATGGCGGCTGGTACGACGTCTGCCGCAAGTACGGCACCAAGGACGGCAAGTGGATCGCCCTGCCGCTGGGCGTGATCGGCAATGCCCTGGTCTATCGCGAAAGCCAGATCAAGGCGGCCGGCTTCGACGCCATTCCCAAGGACACGGCCGGCTTCCTCAAGCTGTGCCAGGCCCTCAAGGCCAAGGACACGCCGGTCGGCTTCGCCCTGGGCAAGGCCGTGGGCGACGCCAACAACTGGGCGCACTGGCTGTTGTGGTCGCACGGCGGCAAGCTGGTCGACAAGAGCGGCAAGGTCGCCATCAATTCGCCCGAGACCCGCGCGGCGCTGGAATACGCCAAGCAGCTCTACGCCACCTTCGTGCCCGGCACCCTGTCCTGGCAAGACCCGTCCAACAACAAGGCCTACCTGGACGGCCAGATCAGCATGACCGCCAACGGCATCTCGGTCTACTACGCCGCCAAGAACTCGCCGGACCCCAAGCTGCAGGAGATCGGCAAGGACACCCTGCACGCGCACTTCCCCATCGGTCCGGTGGGCAAGCCTTCGGAGCTGATGCAGATCACCCAGATGATGGTCTTCAAGCACACCAAGTATCCCAATGCGGCCAAGGCCTTCGTGCAGTTCATGTTCGAGCCGGATCAGTACAACCCGTGGATGAAGGCTTCCATCGGCTACGTCAGCCAGTCGCTGAAAGCCTATGAGAAGAACCCGATCTGGACCGAAGACCCCAAGGCCACGGTCTACCGCGACTCGGCCTCGCTGATGCTGGACCATGGCCACGAAGGTCCGCTGGGACAAGCCTCGGCAGCCTGCATGGCCGACTACGTGGTGGTGGACATGGTGGCCGAGGCGGCCTCGGGCGCCAAGACCGTGCAGCAGGCCATCGACCGCGCAGCCGATCGCGCCAAGCGCTACTACAAGGCTTGAGGCCAGCGCCGTCAGCGTGAAGGACAAGGCGCCGGGTTCCCTCGGGACAGCGGGCAAAGGGGCAGGTTGTCAGGGCCTGCCGACCCGGCGCCGCAGCGCTGACGCAAGGCGACACGTCACAACCGTACCGGCCGCAGGACTGCCCTGCGGCCCTTTCATCGAGGCACATCATGCTATCCCGATTCCTGAACAACCGTAACGTACTGGGCATGCTGTTCATGGCCCCGGCCGTGATCCTCTTGGTGGTGTTCCTGACCTACCCGCTGGGCCTGGGCATCTGGCTGGGCTTCACCGACACCAAGATCGGCGGCGAAGGCAGCTTCATCGGCCTGGACAACTTCACCTACCTGGCCGGCGATTCGCTGGCCCAGCTGTCGCTGTTCAATACCGTGTTCTACACGGTCAGCGCCAGCATCCTCAAGTTCATGCTGGGCCTGTGGCTGGCCATCCTGCTCAACAAGAACGTGCCGCTGAAGACCTTCTTCCGCGCCATCGTGCTGCTGCCCTGGATCGTACCGACCGCGCTGTCGGCGCTGGCCTTCTGGTGGCTGTATGACGCGCAGTTCTCCGTCATCAGCTGGGCGCTGCACAAGATGGGGCTGATCGACCGCTATATCGACTTCCTGGGCGACCCGTGGAATGCGCGCTGGTCCACCGTCTTTGCCAACGTCTGGCGCGGCATTCCCTTCGTGGCGATCTCGCTGCTGGCCGGCCTGCAGACGATCTCGCCGTCGCTGTATGAAGCCGCGGCCATCGACGGCGCCACGCCCTGGCAGCAGTTCCGCCATGTGACGCTGCCGCTGTTGACGCCCATCATCGCGGTGGTGATGACCTTCTCGGTGCTGTTTACCTTCACCGACTTCCAGCTGATCTATGTGCTCACCCGTGGCGGTCCGCTCAATGCCACCCACCTGATGGCCACGCTCTCGTTCCAGCGCGCCATTCCTGGCGGTGCGCTGGGTGAAGGCGCGGCGCTGGCAACCTACATGATTCCCTTCCTGCTGGCAGCGATCATGTTCTCGTACTTCGGCCTGCAACGTCGCGGCTGGCAACAAGGAGGTGACAAATAATGGCCAAGAAAAAAGACGACCAGCAGGAAACCCAGGGCATGGATTTCCTGCAATCGACCCCGCGCAAGTGGGTGACGATCTATATCCCGCTGCTGATCTTCCTGTTCGTGCTGCTGTTCCCGTTCTACTGGATGGTGATCACGGCCTTCAAGCCCGACAATGAATTGCTCTCGCAGTCGGGCAACCCGTTCTGGGTGATCGCCCCGACGCTGGCGCACTTCAAGAAGCTGCTGTTCGATACCCAGTATCCGGCCTGGCTGTTGAACACCGTGATCGTCTCGGTGGTCTCCACCTTCGCCTCGCTGGCGGCCAGCGTCTTTGCCGCCTATGCGATCGAACGGCTGCGCTTCCAGGGTTCCAAGCAGGTCGGGCTGGGTATCTTCCTGGCCTACCTGATCCCGCCTTCGATCTTGTTCATCCCGCTGGCGGCGATCGTGTTCAAGCTGGGCCTGTTCGACACGCGCTGGGCGCTGATCCTGACCTACCCGACCTTCCTGATCCCGTTCTGCACCTGGTTGCTGATGGGTTACTTCCGCTCGATTCCCTATGAGCTGGAGGAGTGCGCCTTGATCGACGGCGCCACCCGCTGGGAGATCCTGGTCAAGATCATCCTGCCGCTGGCCGTTCCTGGCCTGATCTCGGCGGGCATCTTTGCCTTCACGCTGTCGTGGAATGAGTTCATCTATGCGCTGACCTTCATCTCCTCCTCCGAGGTGAAGACGGTGCCGGTGGGCATCGTCACCGAACTGGTGGAAGGCGACGTGTATCACTGGGGCGCGCTGATGGCGGGTGCGCTGCTGGGCTCGCTGCCGGTGGCGGTGGTGTATTCGTTCTTTGTGGAGTATTACGTGTCGGGGATGACGGGAGCGGTGAAGGAGTAGCCGCTCACCGATCCCGCCCTGCAAAGAGAAAGCCCGGCGTTCGCAAGAACGCCGGGCTTTTTGCTGCGGGTGTCAGCAGACTACGCAGTGCTTACTGCTTGGCCACGGGCGCGCTGCCCGCCTCCACCGTCTTCTTCTCCGGCAGTTGCTTGCGCACCTTGGCCACATCCGATGCACTCACCGAGGAAGCCTGGTTGCCCCAGCTGCTGCGGATGAAGGTCACCACCTCCGCCACTTCCTGGTCCGACAGGCGGCTGCCGAAGGCGGGCATGGCGAATTGCGTCGGGGCCTTGTGGGTCCAGGGCATTTCGGCGCCTTCCAGCACGATGCGAATCAGCGAGGCCGGGTTCTCGGCATTGACCGTGGGCGACAGGGCCAGGCTCGGGAAGGTCTCGTCATAGCCCTTGCCGCTGCTGCGGTGGCAAGCCGCGCAGTTGTTCAGGAAGGCCATCGCCCCCGGACTCTGGTCGCTACCCTTGCGCAAGGCCTGGTGGGTCTTGTCGTCATAGGCCAGGGCCGGCGTGCCGTCCTTGACCGGCTTGAGCGACTTCAAGTACTTGGCCATGGCCGAGAGATCTTCCTCGGTCATGTACTGGGTACTGTTGGCGACCACGTCGGCCATGCCGCCAAAGGCTGCGGAATGGCTGTTGCGGCCGGTCTTGAGGAAGGCCACGATATCCGCCTCGCTCCAGTTGCCCAGACCATCGCGGCCGTCGCCGCGCAGGTTGTTGGCCAGGTAGCCATCGATGACGCCGCCGGAGAGGAACTGGCTGCTGTCATTGGACAGCGCCTTCTCCTGCATGCCCACGCCGCGCGGCGTGTGGCAGGCGCCGCAGTGACCCAGGCCTTCGACCAGGTATTGGCCACGGACCAGGGGACTGTTGTCCTCGGGACCATCGACCGCCACTGCCGGTGCGAACACCTTGCGCCAGATCGACAGGGGCCAGCGCATCGACAGCGGCCAGGTGATGTCCACCCCGCGATTGGGCGCAGGATCAGCCTGCACGCCATGCATGAAGTAGGCATACAGCGCCTTCACGTCAGCCGGCTTGACCTTGGCGTAGGACGGATACGGCATGGCCGGATAGAGCGAGGCGCCATCCTTGCGGATGCCGTGACGCAGGGCGCGGTCGAAATCCTCTTCGCTGTAGTTGCCGATGCCGTTTTCCTTGTCCGGTGTGATGTTGGAGGAATACACCGTGCCGATGGGCGTGGCGATGGCCAAACCACCGGCAAAGGGCTTGCCACCCTTGGCGGTGTGGCAGGCCACGCAGTCACCGGCCTTGGCCAGGTATTCGCCACGCTGCACCAGCTGCTGGTCGGCCGAGGGCGCAGCCGGATTGCTCTGCGCTGCGGCGGTCAACGCGGACAGCGACATGACTGCCGCGCAGGCGGCGATGAAATAATGCTTGATCATGGTCGTCATCCTTATGCCTGCACCAGCGGGCCGGGGTTTTTCAGATACTGCTCACGGATGGCCTTGGCAGAGTGATACGCCAGCGCCGTGACCAGCCCGGTCGGGTTGTAGCCCATGTTCTGCGGGAAGGCGCAGGCGCCGTAGACGAACACGTTGGGCACATCCCAGCTTTGCAGGTACTTGTTGACCACGCTGTTCTTGGGCGTGGTGCCCATGATCGCGCCACCGGTCAGGTGGGTCGATTGATAGACCCGGGTATCCCAGGACGAACCGGTCTTGCGCACCGCCTTGACGACCTTTTCCGGATTCATGGCCTGGCCGACCTTTTCCATCTGGCTGGCGATGTAGGTCAGCATCTTGCCTTCGTTCTCCTTCCAGTTCAGGGTCAGGCGCAACAGCGGCTGGCCGTTGGCATCCCTGTAGGTCGGGTCCAGCGACAGGTAGCAATCGCGATAGGCCATCACCGAACCGGACATGCCGATGGTCAGGGTGCGCTGGTAGGCATCCTGCACACTGGCCTTCCATTCGGAACCCCAGCTGGGCACCTTCTCGCCCGGCATGGTGCCGGCCTGCTTGATGGGACGGCCGCCATAGCGCACGTGACGGATCGAGGCGCCGCCGATGAAGCCCAGCGGACCGTGGTCGAACTGGTCGGCGTTGAGGTCATCCATGCCCACGCCACCGGCGCCGGTGCCGATGAAGGGGTTGAATTGCGTGCCCTTGGGCATGATCACGTTGATGCCGCCGTTGTACTGGTAGGCAAAGTTCTTGCCGACCACACCTTCGCCGGTCACCGGGTCATACGGCTTACCGATGCCCGAGAGCAGCAGCAGGCGCACGTTGTGGGTCTGGAAGGCGGTCAGCAGCACCAGGTCGGCGGGTTGCTCGACCTCGCGCCCCTGGGCATCGATGTAGGTGACACCGGTGGCGCGCTTGCCGGAGGCATCCAGGTTGACCTTGATGACCTGGGCCTTGGTGCGCACCTCGAAGTTCTTGCGCTTCAACAGCACCGGCAGGATGGTGGTCTGCGGCGAGGCCTTGGAATACATGTAGCAGCCGTAGTTTTCGCAGAAGCCGCAGTAGTTGCAGGGGCCGATGCGCACGCCGTACGGATTGGTGAAGGGTTGCGAGGCATTGGCCGCCGGGGCCGGATAGGGGTGGTAACCGACATCGCGCATGGCCTTCTCGACCAGCGACGCGCTGTACTGGTATTGCAGCGGCGGGGTCGGGAATTCGTCGCTGCGCTCGCCTTCCAGCGGATTGCCGCCGGGGACGATCTGGCCCTTGAGATTGCCGGCCTTGCCGGAGACGGCCATGACCTTTTCGGAGAAGTCGTAGAAGGGCTCCAGCTCCTTGTAGGTCACGCCATGGTCCTGGATGGTCATGTCCTCGGGGATGAATTTCTTGCCGTACTTCTGCTCGTGGTGGGTGCGCATTTCCAGCTCTTCGGGCAGGTTGCGGTACATCATGCCGTTCCAGTGGAAACCAGCGCCGCCCACGCCATCGCCCAGCAGGAAGGAGCCATGCTGGCGGTACGGCACGGCCACATCCGAGAGGGTGTGACGGATGGTCACGGTCTCGCGCGAGAGGTCCTGGAACAGCGCGCCGCGCACGGAGTATTTCAGTTCATCGACGGCCTTGGGATAGGGCGTGTCGGTATTGGTGTCACGCATGTCGCCGCGTTCCAGCGCCAGCACGCTCAGGCCGGCTTCGGTGAGCTCCATGCCCATGATGGAGCCGGTCCAGCCCAGGCCCACCATCACTACATCCACTTTGTCTTTTTTGATAGCCATGATCAGCCCTTCTCTCCCAGAATCGACACAGGGCCGTATGGATACTTGACGTTGTATTGATCGACCCAGTCGGCGAAATCAGCGCGCGCACCGGGGAAGCCGACCATCTTCCAGCCTCCCATCTTCTGGTTGCCGCCATACATCGGGTCGGCGAAATAGCCTTCCTTGGTATTGCCCAGCATGAAGTTGAAGAAGGTCTTGGCCGGCACGGTCTCGAAGCTGATCTTGCCGCCGTCCATCATCTTGAGCACTTCCAGCTGCTTGGCCTTGTCGAGTTCAGCGAAGACCTTGCCGTGGTTCTTGCTGCACCAGTCGTTGCAGGCGGCGATGCCCTGGCGATAGATGTCGCGCGGCACCAGCGAGAGCTGGTAGCCCAGTTCGGGCACGCTGTCCGGATGGAAGGGACCTTGCATGTACCACAGCTTGCCGGCCCCATAGGGGGTTTCCATCTGGCGGTCGATGAATTCGGGCACGCCGGTTTCCAGCGCACCGGCGCCGTACTGGTCCGAGGGGATGAGGTGATCAACGGCGGCGTTGAGGAAAGCCCATTCGGCTGCCGTGAAGTAGGTGGGGGTATAGGCGCGGGGCTTGCCCGGCTCGCTGCTGTCGGCCATGGCGGCCTGGCTGACGGCGACGGTAGTGGCGCCACCTAGCGTGCTTGCGGCTGGGACGATGGCCAACACCTGGCGCAGAAAGCGCCGCCTGGGCTCTTTATCTTGTGACATGACTATCCTTTGGACTGGAATGGACGAGGGGTACCTGGACCGTGGCACGATCCGCCGCGCAAGCAAGCAAACCCTTGCGCGACGGATGGATGCGGTCTCTTGTTATTGCGGGTGATGCACCCCTGCCCCACCGCTACGGGCACGGTCGGACAAGGGCAAAAACAGGGAAGCTCAGGCCAGCACTTCGCCGAAGAAGGCCTGCAACGCCACCGCCGCACGCTGGGCGGTCTGGCGGTGATAGAAGAAGCCGGGGCTGTTGGCGTCGGGATCGGTAAAGGAGTGAGCGGCCTGGCCATAGTTGACCAATTGCCAATCGATATGGAGTGCGCTCATCTCGTCGATGAAGCCATTGACCTGCTCGCGCGGCACCGAGGGGTCCTGTACGCCATGCAGCACCAGGACCGCGCCCTTGACCTTGCTCTGGGCGGGCGCCGGGGTATCGAGCGCGCCGTGCAGGGACACCGTGCCGCGCACGTCGGCGCCGTCACGCGCCAGTTCCAGCGCAGCCGTGCCACCGAAGCAGAAGCCGCAGGCGCCCAGCCGGGCGGCATCGAGCTTGACGAAGCTCTGTTCACGCAAGACCTTCAACACGCCATGCATGCGCTTGCGCAGTTCGGCGCGGTCCTTCTTCAGGGGGATGATGGCGGCCAGGGCTTCGTCCGGATTGGCCGGACGCAGGGTCTTGCCGAACACATCGGCCACCAGGATGGCATGGCCCGCACCGATGGTGGTGGCGGCAATCTCCAGCGCCTGCTGGCGCAGGCCGAAGTAGTTGGGCACGGTCACCACACCCGAGACCGGCGGCTGGGCCTTGTTGTAGAGCAGCACGCTTTCGTAGGCGATGCCATCGGCGCTGTGGGCGATGGTCTCGATGCCGAGGTCGGTAGCGGGAATGCCGAGCTTGTCGGCGATGGCGGCGGTATTCCAGGGTGTGGACATGAGGGCTCCTTTGGGTGGCCAATGCCGGTGTGGAGACCGGCATCGAGGAAACTTTTATGCTTTGGCGCGACGCTGCGATCGGACCGCAACCGGGCCAGGATGAGCCGACCCTTGTCCGGACGCAGACCTCAACAAGTCGGCAATGTTCGCACAAATGGTGCATTCCTGCAGGAGGTCAGACCACTGGATCTCGTCAAAATGCGAGGCTCATCCATACATTGCCCCTACAAGGCGCACAGGATTGGTCCCAGCTTGACTTTTTACTGCGAGCAATAGATTCTTGCCCCACCCATCGGCAGACTCATCCTATAAATCCAACATCAGCGAGCGTCCATGAACGAACCTTCCGACCTGCCCAGCCAGGCAACGCCCCCCTTCTCCACTGTCCTCAACACTGCAGCACCGGTCAAGCCTGAAGCCTTTTCCTTCAGTGGCCGTGGCGGAGAGTACTTCCGCATCTGGATCGTCAACCTGCTGCTGTCCATCGTCACCCTGGGCATCTACTCGGCCTGGGCCAAGGTGCGGCGGCTGCGCTATTTCTACGACAACACCTCGGTCGCCGGCGGCAGCTTCGACTACCACGGCAATCCGATCGCCATCCTCAAGGGGCGCATCATTGCGGTGGTGCTGCTGGCGGTCTACAACTTCGCCGGCGCAGCAAGCCCGCTACTGGGCCTGGCGGCCGCACTGCTGCTGGTGCTGGCCGGTCCCTGGCTGCTCTGGCGCAGCCTGCAATTCAAGCTCTACAACACCAGCTATCGCGGCATCCGCTTCGGCTTTCGCGGCAGCCTGGGCGGCGCCGCCCGCAACTTCCTGATGTGGCCCATGCTGGCCAGCATCTCCCTGGGACTGCTGGCGCCGCTGGCCTACCAGCGTTTCAAGCGTTACCAGCACAGTGAGGCGCGTTTCGGCGCGACCCACTTCTCCTTCCATGGTTCGGTAGGGGCGTTCTACAAGACCTTCCTGATCGGACTGGGACTGTGGCTGGGCGGCATCATCGTGATCTTCGTCGGCTTTGGCGGCATCACCCTGATCCAGATGGTCCATGCGGGTACAACCGCAGTGTTCAGTCTGATGCTGATGGTGCTGGCGCTGTATGCATGGACTTTCCTGGCCCTGCCGCTATGGATGACGCTGCTGCAGAACCTGGTCTGGAACAACACCCGCCTGGGTGAGCATCGCTTCCAGAGCGATATGCGCTGGGGCCGCACCGCCTTCATCGTCTTCACCAATGTGTTGGGTGTGGTCTTCACGCTGGGCCTGTACACCCCCTTCGCCCAGATCCGCATGATGCGCTATCGTATCGAATCGCTGACACTGCTGCCGGCCAGCAGCCTGGACGACTTCGTAGCGTCCAGCGAAGCGCACGGCTCGGCCACCGGTGAAGGGCTGGGCGACCTGCTCGACTTCGACCTGTCGATGTAAGCCCATGTCAGTACTCGCCTCCTACTACGACGGCAGGACCTCGCGACGACACCAGGTGACCCTGGAGGTCGTCGCCGGCGTGGCGCAGGTGCGCGGAGAGATCGAACGGGATTGCCCGATCGGGCAGTTGCGGGTCTCCGAACGTTTTGCGCGCGCGGCACGCAAGGTCAGCTTTCCCGATGGGGCCTATCTCGAGATCATCGACGGCGCGGCCTTCCGCGAGTTGCTGCAGGAAACCGGCCACCAGGACTCCCTGGTGGTACGCCTGCAGCAAAGCTGGCGTCATGCGCTGGCGGCTTGCGCCGTCCTGGTCGCGGTGGTGGTGCTGAGTTATGTCTACCTGCTGCCGCTGGCCGCGCAAGGCATTGCCGCCACGCTGCCGGTGGCGGTGGATCGCCAGATCGGCCAGGGCACGCTGGAATTCCTCGACCAGCACGTGCTGGCCCCCAGCCAGCTCGATGCACGGCGCACCCAGGCCATCACGGCGCGCTTCCGGGCCTTGACGGCGCCGCTGCCGGATGCGCCGGATTACCAGATCGTGTTCCGCAAGAGCCGTATCGGCCCCAATGCCTTCGCCCTGCCCTCAGGGCAGATCGTGGTGACCGACGAGATCGTGCGGCTGCTGGATGATGACGACGCTCTCATGGGCGTACTGGCTCACGAGCTGGGCCATGTGCATCGACGCCACCTGATGCGACGACTGATCCAGAGTTCAGCCATTGCGGCCACTGCCACGGTGCTCTTCGGCGACGTCTCGGCGGTACTGGCCAACATCCCGACGGTGTTGCTGGATCTGAAGTACTCGCGCGATATCGAGCGCGAGGCGGACGACTACGCCATCGCCATGTTCAAGGCCAATGGCCTGCCGCGCCAGAAGCTGGCGCTGGTATTCGAAAAGCTGGAAAGCGCCGGCAAGGACGACCCGGCCTCGCCTTACCTGTCCAGCCATCCGGCCAACGACGAACGCATTGCACACATCCTCGGCGCCCGCTGAGCGACCTGACCGATCCTGACGAAAATGAAAAACCCGGGGCGCTGACGCGGCCCGGGTTGGCAGATGAGGCTGGATGACTGAATCGGCGATTCAGCGATTCATCGACGCTGCTCTTCCTGCGACATGCTCGACAAGCCCGAATAGAGGCTGCAGCAATGCGGCGCGCCGCGATGCGAGCCGGTGTCGAGTTCACTGGAGTCGTTGAGAAAATCGACCAGCTTGCGATAGAGTTTTGCGAAGTAGTTCATGACTTACCCCCTTTCACTGTTTTCTGATGGCAGCACGACAAGCCCGTCTGCCAGTGCCGGTGAGTCCATGGTCTACACTCATACGGCCGGCACGAACCGTATAAATTGTTTATATCATTTATTCTATGTGCATGCAGCGCTGGCGTCTATCGGGAATTCCCCGACAAAGGTGTGGGTGTTGCGTGTAGTCATCACTTCCAACTGACCTACATGGCCCCTGCGTGGGACTGCAGCCATTGCCGGAAAGCCGCCATGGCAGCGGTCTGCGGGCGCGACTTCAAGCTCGTGAGCCAATAGGCGCCCAGCACGATGCGCTGTCCGAAAGGGCAGACCAACCGCCCCTGTTGCAGTTCGCGCTCGAACATCAGCACCGGCAGCAGCGCCACACCGGCCTCCTGGGCAGCCGCTTCGGCCAGGGCCAGCGACGAGTCGAACACGAAGCCCCGCAAGGGTGGACAAGCTGCACCCGCCGCCGCAAACCAGCGCCCCCATTCGTCGCTGCGATAAGAGCGCAGCAGCGTCTCCGCCCCCAGGTCGGCCGGCGAGCGCAGGCGCGCCGCGATGGCGGGCGCACACATGGGCGCCAGCGGCGCTTCGAACAGACGTTCAGCCTGTGTGCCATGCCATGCACCATCGCCAAAACGGATCGCGTAATCGAGCCCCTCACCGGCCAGGTCGACGCGATTGTTGTTGGTCAGCAGGCGCAGGTCGACGAAGGGATGCTGCTGCTGGAACTGGCGCAGCCGCGGCATCAGCCACCCCACGGCGAAGGTGCCGACCACCCCCACCGTGAGCACCTCGCGCCGCCGGCCATCTTCGAACTGGGCCAGCACATCGGCAATGCGGCCAAAGGATTGCGCCACCACCGGCAGTAGCGCCAGCCCCTCATCAGTCAAGGCCAATCCGCGCGGCAGACGCCGGAACAGCGCCACGCCCAGGCGCTGCTCCAGGTTCTTGACCTGCATGCTCACCGCCGTCTGGGTCACGCTCAGTTCCTCGGCGGCGCGGGTGAAGGAGAGATGGCGGGCCGAGACTTCAAAGGCGCGCAAGGCATTCAGGGGCAGGTACATGGCGACTCCAGGCATCAGTTTTTCTTGGGCTTGCACCCAATTATCATGAATTGTGGGACCTGCCGCTACTGCCTATGATGCAGCCCTGTCGCCATCATTCATCGAGGAGAATTCATGTCCGGAAGACGCCATTTCCTTTCTCTTGCAGCGCTCATTGGCGCTGGCCTGATCAGCCGCAGCTGGGCCGCTGACACCAAAAGCACAACTAAAACTGAGGACTCCAGCGCACTCACGGCGCGCTTGTCGCGGCTGGAAGCCGATATCGGCGGTCGCCTGGGCGTATCGCTGCTGGACACGGCCAGCGGTCGTCATTGGGGCTATCGCGCCGACGAGCGCTTCCCCATGTGCAGCACCTTCAAGTTCCTGGCAGCCGCTGCAGTATTGCGCCGGGTGGATCAAGGCCAGGAGCAGCTGACGCGCCGCATCGTCTATCAAAAGCAAGACCTGGTGCCCTACTCCCCCACCACCGGCAAGCACACCGGCGGCGCGGGGCTGTCGATGGCGCAACTGTGCGAAGCGGCCATGACCCTCTCCGACAATACCGCCGCCAACCTGATGCTGGCGAGCATGGGCGGGCCGGCGGGACTGACCCGCTTCGTGCGCACGCTGGGCGACGAGCTGACCCGGCTGGATCGCAATGAACCCACCCTCAACGAAGCCGTCCCCGGCGATCCGCGCGACACCACCACACCAGCGGCCATGACTGCCGACCTGCGCCAGCTGGTGCTGGGCAATGCGCTCACCCCGGCCTCGCGCCAGCAGCTCACGCAATGGCTGATCGCCAACCAGACCGGCGCCAAGCGCGTGCGCGCCGGCCTGCCCGCCAGCTGGAAAGTGGGCGACAAGACCGGCACCGGACGCCTGGGTACGGCCAATGACATCGGCGTGGTGTGGACGGCGCAGGGCGCGCCGCTGCTCTTTGCGGTCTATCTCACGGAAAATGCAGCCACCGACGCAGGGCGCGACGCCGTGCATACCGAAGTAGGCCGACTGATCGGCCAGTTGATGAGCTAGGTCGGAAGAAGGCGCTCAGCCGGCAAAGTCCAGCCACACCGCGCCGATGCCGTGCAGTGCGGCCTCCACCCGCCGGCCGCCGCGCGCCATCTGCAGGCCGGTGCAAGACCCCGTGGTGATGATCTGCCCGGCCCGCCAGGGCTGGCCACGGCGGGCGCAATGCAGCGCCAGCCAGCCCAGCAGCGGCCACAGGTCAGCGGGATTGCCGCCGGTGGTGTGGCTGACCTGTTGGCCATCGATGCTCAGGCTGGCCTCGATCTGGCGTAGCGACAGCAGGTCTGGCAGTGCTTGCGGCGCGCCGGTCACCAGTGCGCCATGGCTTTGCAGGTCGGCCATGCCAGCCCAGGGATTGGTACAGGGAGGATGCCCCAGGCGGGTCTCCACCACCTCGATGGCGGGCAGGATGGCGTCGAAGACGGTGCGCAGCTCTGCCTCATCGGGGAGTTGCTCGCCCGGATCGTAGTCGCGCCCCACCCGCAAGGCCAATTCCACTTCCAGCCCGCGCATGCGCCATTGCGGCCCGGCCAGCGTGGTCCCGGAAGGCAGCACGCCCGAGGCCGGCAAGGGCGCGCAGCCGGGCGTGCCGCCATCGCCCTTGCTGCCGACCTTCCATCCGCCGACCGGGCCCAGGCGCAGCAATTGCGCATCCTGCACGGCATAGGCCGTCTCGGCATCGCCCACGGCCAGCCGACGCCAGTCCAGGGCCAGGCCGCTGTGGCGGGCGTCGAGCAGAAGTTGGGTAGCGGCGTCGATGTGCATGCGCGAAGTCTCCAGGGCAAAAATGAATGCAGCGCATTGTACTGGCTGGCAGCGCCCGCGCCCACTTGCAGCGCGGCAATGAACTCGCCGCCGCCAGCGCACTCGGACCGGGATGCCGATAATGGCAGTGGACGCTTGACTTCGAGCGCACTCCAACTTCTAGACTGCTTGCCATGACGACTTCCCTGACCATTGCCCAGGCGGCCCAGGCCACCGGCCTGTCGGTGCATACCCTGCGTTATTACGAACGCATCGGCCTGCTCGATCCGGTGGAGCGGCGCGACAACCACCATCGCCGCTACACCCAGGAAGACCTGGACTGGATTGCCTTCCTGAAGAAGCTCAAGGCCACCGGCCTGCCGGTGCGCGCCATGCTGCGCTATGCCGAGCTGCGCCGGGCCGGCAATACCGTGGAAAGCGTCAGCCAGCGCAAGGCCTTGCTGCAGGCGCATACGCTTTGCGTACAACACACCCTGGCCGAGCTGCAGGAAAACCTGGCGGTATTGCAGCACAAGCTGGTCCTCTATGAAGCGCTGGAGCAGCAGGCCAGCGCGGCCGGCCGCGACACCGCGGCCAGCACTTCTCACCCTGAAAGGATGGCATCATGAGCGAACCCCTCACCTCGCACCTGCAAGCGCACTCCCCCGTCGGCACCCGCCGCCTGGGCAGCAATGGCCCGCTGGTCTCGGCCATCGGCCTGGGCTGCATGGGCATGAGCGACTTCTACGCCCAGCGCGACGACGCCGAATCCCTGGCCACCATCGACCGCGCCCTCGAGCTAGGCATCAACCTGCTCGATACGGCCGACATGTATGGTCCCTACACCAATGAAGAACTGCTGGGCCGCGCCATCAAGGGCCGCCGCGACAAGTTCTTCATCGCTACCAAGTTCGGCATCCGGCGCGATCCCTCCGATCCCGGCGCACGCGGCGTGGATGGCAGCCCGGCCTACATCCGCCAGGCCGTGGAAGGCAGCCTCAAGCGCCTGGGCGTGGAGACCATCGACCTCTACTACCAGCACCGCATCGACCCCGCCACGCCCATCGAAGTCACCATGGGCGTGCTGGCCGACCTGGTGCAGGCGGGCAAGATCCGCTACATCGGTCTGTCCGAAGCCTCGGCTGCGACGCTGGAGCGGGCGCACCGGGTGCATCCGGTGACGGCCTTGCAAAGTGAATATTCCCTATGGACACGCGATCCCGAAGCGGAGGTGCTGGCGGCCTGCCGCACGCTGGGCATCGGCTTCGTGGCCTACAGCCCGCTGGGACGCGGCTTCCTGACCGGCGCCATCCAGCGCTTCGAGGATCTGGCCGAGGATGACTTCCGCCGCAGCAATCCGCGCTTCCAGGGCGAGAACTTCGCGCGCAACCTGCAACTGGCGGAAAAAGTGAAGGAAATGGCCGGGCAACATGGCTGCACGCCCAGCCAGCTGGCGCTGGCCTGGGTGATGGCGCAGGATCCGCACATCGTCCCCATTCCCGGCACCAAGCGCCGCCGCTATCTGGAAGACAATGCCGGCTCGGTTGGCGTGAAGCTGGCGCCCGAGGACCTGCAGGCGCTGGATGCGATCTTCCCGCGCGGGGCGGCGGCCGGGGAACGCTATACCGACGCCAGCATGAAGATGCTCAATGGCTGAGGCCGCAGCCCGACACCGGGCCGCTCAGTCCTCGCTGCTGGCCGCCGGGTGCTGGGCCAGTGGCACGAAACGGTTGCTGGCCGCATCCAGGGCCAGGATGGAGCCGGATTCGATGTCATAGACCCAGCCATGCAAGGCCAGCCGTCCCTGCGCCAACGCCACGGCTACCGACGGATGGGTGCGGATGTTGTTGAGCTGGGCGATCACGTTCTCGCGCACCATGCCGTCGATGCGGTCCTTTTCGGTGGCGTGCGGACGCGACTCGTTGATCATGCGCGCCGCATCGGTGTGGTGCAGCCAGTTGCGCACGGCCGGCATGTGGTCCAGGCAGGCACAGGTGGCCACGGCGGTCATCGCGCCGCAATCGGAATGGCCGCAGATGACGATATCGGACACCTTCAGCTGCGCCACCGCATATTCCACCGTCGCACTCACCCCGCCCGGCTCGGGTCCGAAGGAAGGCACGATATTGCCGGCGTTGCGGATGACGAACAGGTCGCCCGGCTCGCGCTGGGTGACCAGTTCCGGCACCATGCGGCTGTCGGAACAGGAAATGAACAGCGCCTTGGGGGTCTGCCCGGTGGCCAGGGTCTTGAACAATTCCTTGCGGCTCGGGAAGACTTCCTGCTGGAAGCGCAGGAAACCGTTGATGATGTCGCGCATGGTTGGCGTTGCCTTCGTTCTTAAAAGCGACATTATGACGCGGATTTAGGCGAAGCCGGCACCGCCCGTCTTTACGCCAAGAAGAAGGCCGCCGCGGCACGGTCTGCCGGTCTGCTTTATACACAAATATCGAATTTCTTCTAGAGACCGCTCACATTTCCCTTTGATAGTCTTGCCCGCTCGATGCGCCCATGGGGGCAATGCACACAGGTGCCGCATCAGTCTGTGCGCCGTCCGGCGGACAGCTTAATCACCACATCGGGGGAACAAATTGATGAACAACAGGTATGTCACGACCGTGGCGGCAGTTGTCATGGTCTCGGCGCTCGCGGGATGCGCCTCGGAGGGCTCGCGCAGCGTCGCAGTAGTCAAGGTCGCCAGCGCCGGCCAGGCTTACCAGGGCGCGCGCAGCCCGATCGCCGTGGGCAAGTTCGAAAACCGTTCCAGCTACCTGCGCGGCATCTTCTCCGATGGCGTTGACCGCCTGGGCAACCAGGCCAAGACCGTACTGATCACCCATCTGCAGCAAAGCAACCGCTTCTCAGTGATGGACCGTGACAGCATGAGCGAACTGGCCCAGGAAGCCAAGCTGAACCAGCAGACGCAGAGCATCAAGGGCGCCAACTACGTGGTCACCGGCGACGTCAGCGAGTTCGGCCGCAAGGAAACGGGCGACCGCCAGCTCTTTGGCATCCTCGGTCGCGGCAAGTCGCAGGTGGCCTACGCCAAGGTCAGCCTGAACATCGTGGACGTGAACACCTCGCAAGTGGTCTATTCGGCCCAGGGCGCGGGTGAATACAGCCTGGACAACCGCGAGATCATCGGCTTCGGCGGCACCGCCAGCTATGACTCCACGCTCAATGGCAAGGTGCTCGACCTGGCCATACGCGAAGCGGTCCAGAACCTGGTGACCGGCATCGATTCCGGCGCATGGAAGCCCTGACCCGACCCCTCCACGCACGCAAGAGACTGACCATGATGAACAAGAAGCTCGCTGCCGGGTTCGCCCTCGGCCTGGCGCTGACCCTCTCCGGTTGCGCCAGCCAGAAGCCGAAGACCCTCTATGGCTGGGGCAACTACCAGGACCAGTTGTACAGCCACTTCAAGAACGAAGGCAACGGCCATGAAGCCGAGATCGCCGCGCTGGAAGAAAACCTGCAGAAGATGCGCGCCCGGGACGAAGCCGTTCCGCCCGGCTATCACGCCCATCTGGGCATGCTCTACGCCGCCGCCGGCAAGGATGATCAGCTGATCCTGGCCTTGCAGACCGAGAAGGCGCTGTTTCCGGAATCGACGGCCTACATGGATTTCCTGATGAACAACTACAGGAAGGGAGCGACAAAATGATCGCCGGAAAATGCAAGGTGCTGGCCGCCGCTATGCTGGTGCTGCTGGCCACCGGCTGCGCCACCCAGCCGCAGAAACCCTACGACTATGCCGAGTTCAAGGCGGCTCGTCCGGCCTCCATCCTGGTGCTGCCGCCGGTGAACACGTCTTCCGAAGTGATCGCCCCCTATGGCGTGCTGGCGCAGGCCACCGAGCCGCTGGCGGAATCCGGCTACTACGTGATTCCGGTCTCGCTGGCCGCAGCGACCTTCCGGCAGAACGGGCTGAGCAATCCCGACGAGATCCATGAACTGCCCGCCCCCAAGCTGCGCGAGATCTTCGGCGCCGACGCGGCGCTGTACATCAAGATCACCCGCTATGGCACCTCCTACCAGGTGGTGCAGAGTGAAACGCTGGTGGCCGCCGAGGCCAGGCTGGTCGATCTGCGTTCGGGCAAGCTGTTGTGGGAAGGTTCAGCGCGTGCGTCCAGCCTGGAACAGCAACAGCAGAACTCCAACGGTCTCATCGGCATGCTGGTCTCGGCGGTGATCAATCAGATCGTCAACACCACCAGCGACGCCAGCTACAAGATGGCCGGCATCGCCAGCCAGCGCCTGCTGCGCGCTGGCAATCCCAACGGCCTGCTGCATGGGCCGCGTTCGCCGCAATACCAGAAGGACTGAGCCCGCCCGACCCAAAGCGGCTGCAAGCACAAAGCGCCGCTGCGAGATGATCGTGGCGGCGCTTTCTCGTAGGTCTGGCAAAGACTGCCCGACCGTCCGGACAGGATCAACTGCCAGCCAGCTGGTATTTGCGGATCTTGTCATAGAGCGTCTTTTTCGGGATGCCCAGTCTTTCAGCAGCCACGGCCACACTGCCCTCGCTGTCCTTGAGGGCAGCGGCGATCAGCCCGGCCTCGAACTGCTCGACCTGCTCGGGCAAGCTCGACAGGACAGGCACGGCCGACGAGACCGCGCTAGCCGCCATCTGCTCCACCCCCAGCACCCAGCGGTCGGCGAAATTGCGCAGTTCGCGCACATTGCCCGGCCAGTCGCGCTGCTGCCATTGCTGCATCTGCGCGGCGCTCCAGGCAGGCGATTCGCGCCGATAGCGCACCGCAGCCGCCTGGCAGAAGTGGGCCAGCAGCAACGCGATATCCTCGCGGCGCTGGTTCAGCGCCGGCAGATCGATGGCCACCACGCCGATGCGGTAATACAGGTCTTCGCGGAACTGCCCTTCGGCGGCCAGCTTGAGCAGGTCGGCCTTGCTGGCGGCCACCACGCGGCAATCGATGGCCACCGACTCATTGCCGCCCAGACGCTCCAGCCGGCGCTCCTGCAATACCCGCAAGAGCTTCACCTGCAGGGCCAGCGGCATGCTCTCGATTTCATCCAGGAACAGGGTGCCGCCATTGGCGTATTCCAGCTTGCCGATGCGGCGCTTCTGCGCACCGGTAAATGCGCCGGGCTCGTGGCCGAAGATCTCGCTCTCGAACACGGTCTCCGGCAAGGCCCCGCAATTGAGCGCCACGAACGGCCCCTTGCGGCCACTGGCGGCATGCAGCTGGCGCGCCACCACTTCCTTGCCGGTGCCGGTCTGGCCATTGATGAGCACATCCACATCGGCCGGCCCGAGGCTGCGAATGAGGGTGCGTACGCGCTCGATGGCAGGCGACTGGCCCACCAGCGGCGGCAATTCCGGATCGTGCGCCCAGGCTTCGCGCAGGCGGCGGTTTTCCAGCACCAGGTTGCGCTTTTCCTGGGCGCGCAGGGCGATTTCCAGCAAGGTATCGGAACTGAAGGGCTTCTCGACGAAGTCATAGGCGCCGGCGCGCATGGCCTCGACCGCCATGCCCACATCGCCGTGACCGGTCACCACGATCACCGGCAGGTCGTGGTCGATGGCCACCACCCGCGCCAGCACGTCCAGTCCCGACAAACCCGGCAGGCGTACGTCGCTCACCACCACACCGGCAAAGTCGCGCGTGATCAGCGGCAGCGCCTCTTCGGCGCTGCCGCAGGCGGTCACGGCAAAGCCGCCCAGTTCCAGCGCTTGCGCCGTGGCGCGGCGCACCGTTTGCTCGTCCTCGATCAATAAGGCGCTGGCTGCGCCGCCTGGCTTGTCCATCAGGTCTCCATCTTCAACAGCGGCAACCGCACCACGAACTCGGCGCCGCCCTCTTCATGATTGTGTGCGCTCAACTGGCCGTTCATCGCCTGCACGATGGACGATGAAATGGCCAGTCCCAGGCCCAGTCCCTTGCTGGAGGACTTGGTGGTAAAGAAAGGTTCGAACAGGTGGGGTGCGACCTCGTCAGCGATGCCGCCGCCCGAGTCGCGGATGCGCACCAGTGCATATCCGCCCGCGACTTCCAGCACGACCGCAATGCGCTTGTGCTCGGCCTCTTCCACCGCATCCAGCGCATTGCGCAGCAGATTGACGAGCACTTGCTCCGTGCGCACCACGTCGCCGGTCACACAGGCGGCAGCGCGGATGTCGATGCTGATCGTCGCACCCAGCTTCTGGCATTCGCTGGCCAGCAGCAGGCTGGACGCCTCGATGGCCTGGCTGAGATCGACACAGGCCACGGCCTCGCCGCTCTTGCGCGCAAATCCCTTCAACTGGGCGATGATCTTGCCCATGGTGGCGCTGGCGCTGCTGATGTACTCCAGGTTCTCGACGGCCTGGGCGCTTTGCCCGCGCGCCAGGAATTTCACCGCATTGTCGGCAAAGGCGCGAATGGCCGTCAATGGCTGGTTCAGCTCATGCGTGACGCCAGCAGCCATCTGCCCCAGCATGGCCAGCTTGCCGGCCTGCACCAGTTCATTCTGGGTGGTGCGCAGCAGCGACTCGGTCTGCTGCAGTTTCTCGTAGCGGGCTTCCAGCGCCTGGTTTGCCGCCGTCAGTTGGCCGGTGCGCTCGGCAATGCGCTGCTCCAGCTCAGCGGCGGCGCGGCGCAAGGCGTCGCGGGACGCCATCCTCTCTTCCAGACGGCGGCGGTGCTGGTACCAGGCCAGCAAGGAAATGGCGAGCGCCAACATCAGCAGCGCACAGGCCATGGTCCAGAGCATGGCCGTGCGCTGCATGCGCGCCTGCGAGGGAAACAGCATCAGCTGCCACCCCAGCCGCCCCACCGGGCGCGAGACATGGCTGCCAAAGCCGCTCTGCAAGGCCGGCGGCAGCGCCGACACCGGCGTGATGGGCAGGTCGGCATACTGGTGCGTCCCGGCCAGCGCCTGCTGCATCGGCGGGCTCAGGGCCTGCAGGCTGTGGTATTTCCACTCGGGCCGGTTGCTCAGGAACACCACGCCGCCGGCATCGGTGAGGGTGATCGGATCGGCGCTGCTGCGCCAGGTGTGCTCGAACTCGGCCAGGTCCACCTTCACCACCATGACGCCGATGGGCAGGTCGCCTTCGGCCTGGTCCTGGCGGCGATAGATGGGCTGGGCGATGAAATAGCCCGGTTCGCTGGAGATATTGCCGATGCCATAGAAGCGCCCTGCCCGCCCCTGCACAGCCTCGCTGAAATAGGGGCGGAAACCGAAGTCGCGGCCTACGAAGCTGAATTCATCGTCCCAGTTGCTGGAGGCCAGGGTCAGCCCGCGCCGGTCGAGCATGAAGATGCTGACTGCCTGCGATTGCTGCTGGATGGTCTTGAAGGCGCGATTGAGACGATCTACCGCCAGCACATCGTCCGGATGCTGCAAGACCTGCCGCACATCGGCCTGGAAACCCAGGGCGAAGGGCAAGGCCTCGTATTTCTGCAAGATGGACTCCAGGTCCAGGGCAGCGATCTGCAATTGCGCCGCGCCCTGGGTCTTCTGGTCCACCTCGGCCTTGCGTAGCGCCAGACGATAGGTGATCCCGCACACCAGCAGGGTGGCGACCAGGAACAAGGTCAGGATGAGCAGGTTTCGTCGGGCGCGCATGAAGAGAAAGGTCGAAAGCAGCGCGGCGCCCCGCAGGGCGCCGCGTTGAAGGCGTCATGATAACGCGCCCTGCGCCATCGGACGCAGCGGTGCTTGCCCCGACCGGTCAAGCCGGCTTGTGCAGCTTGCCGGCAGCGGCATCGGCCTCGCCCTGATGCTCGTCCGGGTTCATGGCGACATCGCCCTTGAGGTGGCCGTCGCGTTGCGGATCAGGCATGCGCAGGCTGATGATCAGCGCCACCAGGCACAGCGCGCTCACGTACCAGTAGAAGGCCGACTCGATCCCGGCCGACTTCAGCGACAGCGCCACGAATTCGGCCGAGCCGCCAAAGATGGCGTTGCCGACCGCATACGACAGACCCACGCCCAGGGCCCGCACTTCCGGCGGGAACATCTCGGCCTTGATCAGGCCGCTGATGGAGGTGTAGAAGCTGACGATGGTCAGGGCCAGGATGGCCAGCGCCATGGCCACGCCGGGGCTGCTGACATCCTTGAGGAAATGCAGGATGGGGAAGGTGCCGACCATGCCGAAGAAAGCGAAGCAGAGCATGGAGTTACGGCGGCCGATCTTGTCGGAAATGGCGCCGAAGATGGGCTGCAGGATCATGTAGACGAACAGCGCGCCGGTCATGACGCCGTTGGCCACTTTCGGGTCCATGCCGGCAGTGTTGACCAGGTACTTCTGCATGTAGGTGGTGAAGGTGTAGAACATCAGCGAACCACCGGCGGTGAAGCCCACCACGTTGAGGAAGGCGCGCTTGTGCTGCAGCAAGCCCTTGAGCGTGCCGGCGTCCTTCTTCTTGCGCGCGCCTGCCGAAGAGGTCTCGGCCAGCGAGCTACGCAGATACATGGCCACCAGCGCACCGACCGCCCCCAGGACGAAGGGTACGCGCCAGCCCCAGGCCATCAGCTCGGCCTTGGTCAGCCACTGCTGCATGCCGAACAGCACCAGCACCGCCAGCAGCTGGCCGCCGATCAGGGTCACATACTGGAAGGAGGCGAAGAAGCCACGACGGCCATTGGGCGCCACTTCGCTCATGTAGGTCGCCGAGGTGCCATATTCACCGCCCACCGACAGGCCCTGGAACAGGCGCGCCAGCAACAGCAGCGCCGGCGCCCAGGCGCCGATGGTGGCGTAGGTCGGCATGACGGCCACGGCCAGGGAACCGCCGCACATCATCAGCACCGAGATCAGCATGGAGGTCTTGCGGCCATGCTTGTCGGCGATGCGGCCAAACAGCCAGCCACCGATCGGACGCATCAGGAAGCCGGCGGCGAACACGCCAGCGGTATTCAACAACTGGCTGGTCGGGTCACCCTTGGGGAAGAAGGCCGGCGCGAAGTAGATCGCGCAGAAAGAATAGACATAGAAGTCGAACCATTCGACCAGGTTGCCCGAGGAAGCGCCAAGGATGGCAAAGATGCGCTTGCGGTATTCCGCCGCGCTCAAGGGGGTGCTCGCTTGCGTGGTGTCACTCATGGAAATCTCCTGTGTGGGCCGCACCTCGTCCGCAGTGGATGGGGGCAGCGGGTCGTCTTGCTTTTCTTGGGTAGGAACAAGGCAGGCGGAGACGCGACATGAAGCTGTCCATGTAGCAACGATGCTGGCCCGCATCAGGGGGTCTGTCTCCGTGCTTGCTTTTGTTTTGTTCGCTTATTGCAGGCTTCGTGCCAGCACAAGGCGACCCACGCGAGCGCGCCAAGTCATTGATTCAACAGGAAATATTCAAGAGCCAGCACTCAGGCCGAATGCGAGCAATGCGGATTCCCGGAATCCCGCCCTGCCGACTGTCCGGGAATCCATCCATCCCGAACCGCTGAGTCCATGAAAAAGCGGCGCATGCCTTTCGACATGCGCCGCTTTCACGGTCTGAAGGAAAGCAGGCCGAGCCTGCAACTCATCAACCTATCAGCCTATCCGCCTAGCCTGCGATCAACGCTCCGACAGCGCATCCATGACGCACAGGGCCGTCATGTTGATGATGCGGCGCACGGTGGCCGACGGGGTCAGGATATGCACCGGCTTGGCGCAACCCAGCAGGATGGGGCCAATCGCCACGCCATTGCCCGACGCCGTCTTGAGCAGGTTGTAGGCGATGTTGGCGGCATCGATGTTGGGCATGACCAGCAGGTTGGCGTCGCCCTTGAGCGGCGAATCCGGAATCACTGCATTGAGCAGCTTGGAATCCAGCGCGGTGTCGCCGTGCATTTCGCCGTCCACTTCCAGCTCCGGCGCGATCTCGCGCAGGATGGCCAAGGCTTCGCGCATCTTGCGGGCCGATTCGCTGTTGCTGGAACCGAAGTTCGAATGCGACAGCAGCGCGGCGCGCGGATGCAGGCCGAAGCGGCGCATTTCCTCAGCGGCCAGCATGGTGATCTCGGCCAGCTCGCGGGCGTTGGGGTTCTCGTTGACGTGGGTGTCCACCATCACCAGTTGGCGATTGGGCAGGATCACCGCGTTCATCGCCGCATAGACATTGACGCCTTCGCGCTTGCCCAGCACCTGGTCGATGTAGTGCAGGTGCAGCTGGGTGGTGCCGTAGGTGCCGCAGATCATGCCGTCGGCGTCGCCCTTGTGGATGGCCATGGAGCCGATCAGGGTGTGGCGACGACGCATTTCCAGCTTGGCGTACTGCTCGGTGACGCCCTTGCGGCGCGACATCTCCAGGAAGGTCTGCCAATAGTCGCGGTAGCGGTTGTCGAAGTTGGGGTTGATCACCTCGAAGTCGGTGCCGGCGCGCAGGCGCAGGCCGAACTTCTGGATGCGCTGCTCCAGCACTTCCGGACGGCCCACCAGGATGGGCTTGGCCAGGTTTTCATCGACGATCACCTGCACCGCACGCAGCACGCGTTCTTCTTCGCCCTCGGCGTAGACGATGCGCTTCTTGGCCTCGGCGGCCTTCTTGGCGACCTGGAAGATCGGACGCATGAAGGTGCCGCTATGGTAGACGAACTGCTCCAGCTTCTCGATATAGGCGTCCATGTCCTGGATGGGACGGGCGGCCACGCCCGAGCTTTCGGCGGCACGCGCCACGGCCGGCGCGATCTTGATCATCAGGCGCGGGTCGAAGGGCTTGGGAATGATGTATTCCGGGCCGAAGGACAGGTTGGCGATGCCATAGGTGGTGGCCACGATATCGGACTGCTCGGCCTGGGCCAGCTCGGCGATGGCGTGCACCGTGGCGATCTCCATCTCGCGGGTGATGGTGGTGGCGCCGGAATCGAGTGCACCACGGAAGATGTACGGGAAGCACAGCACATTGTTGACCTGGTTCGGATAATCCGAACGGCCGGTGGCGATGATGGCGTCGTCACGCACGGCCTTGACCTCTTCCGGCAGGATTTCCGGGGTCGGGTTGGCCAGCGCCAGCACCAGCGGACGCGCCGCCATCTGCTTGACCATCTCGGGCTTCAACACACCGGCGGCGGACAGGCCCAGGAAGATGTCGGCGTCCGGAATCACCTCGGCCAGGGTGCGGGCCTCGGTTTCGCGGGCGAAACGTTCCTTGTCCGGATCCATCAGTTCCTTGCGGCCCTTGTAGACCACGCCGGCCAGGTCGGTGACGTAGATGTTCTCGATGGGGAAGCCCAGGTCGACGATCAGATCCAGGCAGGCGAGCGCAGCCGCGCCGGCGCCGGAGACCACCAGCTTGACGTTCTTGATGTCCTTGCCCACGACCTTCAGGCCGTTCAGGATGGCCGCGCCGACGATGATGGCGGTACCGTGCTGGTCATCGTGGAAGACCGGGATCTTCATCTTCTCGCGCAGCTTGCGCTCGATGTAGAAGCATTCCGGCGCCTTGATGTCTTCCAGGTTGATGCCGCCGAAGGTCGGCTCCAGGGCCGCGATGACGTCGATCAGCTTGTCGGGGTCGGTCTCGTTGACTTCGATGTCGAAGACGTCGATGCCGGCGAATTTCTTGAACAGCACGCCCTTGCCTTCCATGACCGGCTTGGAAGCCAGCGCACCGATGTTGCCCAGGCCCAGCACGGCGGTGCCGTTGCTGATGACGGCCACCAGGTTGCCACGGGCGGTGTAGCGGAAGGCGTTGAGCGGGTCGGCCACGATTTCTTCGCAGGCCGCGGCCACGCCGGGAGAATACGCGAGGGAGAGATCACGCTGGTTGGTCAGCAGCTTGGTGGGCGTGACAGCGATCTTGCCCGGGGTCGGAAACTCATGGTAGTCCAGCGCTGCCTGACGAAGTTGCTGACGCACTTCTTCTTTCTTACTGATCATCGAATCCATACTCTGTATTCTCTAGTTGACTTGCGAAGAGGGACGATTCTAGCAGAGGTCGGCCCCCAATCATAGGCCGACGGACTCATGCTGCCCCGCGCAAAGCCTTTTCGGGACTGGCTTTGCGGCCTGTCAGGCGAAGCCCATGATGTTCGCGAACATGCGCTTTCAAGGCTTAGATGACGTCCGGTTGTCGTGTGATACGCGCAATTGCGCGCAGCTTGATTTCCCATCCCACAGGCTGCCAGTCCCTGTCCGGGGATGGTATTGGGGAAAACCCCTAGCGCGCTGATGCAGCGCAACCAAGCCTGTGCGCAGCGCAACATCGGCGCAGATGCGCGATATTGTGCTCCAGAAGCCATGACGGATTGGTTACAATCCCCGCATGCTTTCCGAATTCGAACTCATCGCGCGCTACTTCAGCCGCCCGCCCGCTCCCGACAGCCGCACTGCGCTTGGCGTGGGGGACGACTGCGCGTTGATGACGCCAGCGCCGGGGATGCAATTGGCCATCTCCAGCGACATGCTGGTCTGCGGTCGCCATTTCCTGCCTGACGCCGATCCCTTCACGCTGGGCCACAAGTGCCTGGCCGTCAACCTGTCGGACCTGGCCGCCATGGGCGCGCAGCCGATCGCCTTCACGCTGGCGCTGGCGCTGCCGGAAGCCCGCGCCGACTGGCTGGAACCCTTTTCGCGCGGCATGCTGGCGCTGGCCGATGCGCATGGCTGCGAACTGATCGGCGGCGACACCACCAAGGGACCGCTGACCATCAGCATCACCATCTTTGGCGAAGTCCCGCCGCAGCAGGCCCTGCGCCGCGATGCCGCGCGCGCCGGCGATGATCTCTGGGTCTCAGGCACGCTGGGCGATGCGCGCCTGGCCCTGGCCGCCTATCGCCAGGAATGCTCGCTCAACGCCGAGGAACTGGCGCTGGCCGCGCCGCGCATGCATGCGCCCACCCCGCGGGTAGCGCTGGGCCTGGCCCTGCGCGGCATCGCCCACGCCGCCATCGACATTTCCGACGGCCTGGCCGGCGACCTCGGCCATCTCCTGCAGCGCTCGCACGTCGGCGCCACGCTGGACGTGGACGCACTGCCCGCCGGCGCAGCGCTGCAACAGCGCGACCTGCACCTGCGCCGCCGCTTCACCCTCTCCGGCGGCGATGACTATGAACTCTGCTTCAGCGCCCCGGTGCGCCAGCGCGACGCCGTCTACAAGGCAGCCCAGGCCGCCGGCACCGCCGTCACCCGCGTCGGCAGCATCGACGCCGCCCCCGGGCTGCGCCTGCTGGACGCCTCCGGCGAAGCCCTGCAGGAGACGCCGGATTCCTTCGACCATTTCCGTTCATGAACCAAGCTTCCACGCCCTTCCCGCCGCCGCCCGCCGCCCCCAGAAAACGCAAGCCCACACCGCATTTCATGCTGGCCCATCCGGCCCACTGGATCGCCCAGGGCTTTGGTAGCGGCCTCTCGCCCATCATGCCCGGCACCGCCGGCACGCTCTTCGCCTGGCTCTCCTATGCCGTGCTCAGCACCCGCTGGCCGCAGGTGTTCACCGCCGCCAACTGGCTGGTCATCATCGCCGCCGGCTTCATCATCGGCATCTGGGCCTGCCAGCGCACCGGGCAGGCGCTGAACTCGCCCGACGACGGCAGCATGGTCTGGGATGAGATCATCGCCTTCTGGCTGGTGCTGGTGCTGGTCACGCCGGCCAGCCTGAAGACGCAGTTCGCCGCCTTCGTGGTGTTCCGCTTCTTCGACATGGTCAAGCCGCCGCCGATCGCCTGGTTCGACCGCCGCCTCAAGGGCGGCTTCGGCGTGATGTGGGATGACATCGTGGCGGCCTTCTATACCCTGCTGGTGTTTGCGTTCTGGCGCACTTACTGGTGATGTGAAGTGAACAATCATCCTCTGTCCGATACAAGAAATCCTGACATGGGAGTATGCTAGCGTCGTTGATCAACCGACCGCGACCCGGCCCGCTACCGATACCGGGATCGCGGCACAGCTGAGGATGAGACTCATGGACAGCACCTTAGACCTAGCCACCCGCGTCGGCCAGACGCTCAAAGCCAAAGGCCTGCTCCTGGCCACTGCCGAGTCCTGCACCGGCGGCGGCATCGCCCACGCCATCACCGAAATCGCCGGATCGTCGGAATGGTTCGACTGCGGTTTCGTGACCTACTCGAACGCTTCCAAGAATGAATTGCTGGACATCTCCGAAGCCCTGATCGCCCAGCACGGCGCGGTCAGCGAAGAGATCGCCGGGGCCATGGCCGAAGGCGCCGTTGCCAACAGCAGTTCGGACGTGGCCGTATCGACCACCGGCATCGCCGGCCCCGGCGGCGCGGTGCCGGGCAAACCGGTCGGCACCGTCTGCTTCGGCTGGCGCGTGGGTGACAAGACCTATACAGAACGGCTGGTCTTCAAGGGCGACCGCCAACAGGTGCGCGCCCAGACGGTGGAGCACAGCCTCAAGGGTCTGCTCAAGCTGCTGGCCGACTGAAGCGGCATCGCCCCGCTCAAGACAAAGGCGGCGCTCCGCACGGAGACGCCGCCTTTTTCATGCATGCGCAGGCCGATTCGGATGCAGATCAGCGGAAGCGGTTGATGGCGTCGCGCGTCTCGATGGCCACGCGGCGCGCCGCCGCAGCGAAGTCCTCGCCGGCCTGCGGCGTGGCGTAGAGGATGGCGCGCGAGGAATTGATCATCATGCCGGTGCCGGCGGCGGTCTTGCCAGCGGTCACGGTGGCTTGCACATCCCCACCCTGCGCACCCACGCCCGGCACCAGCAGCGGCATGTCACCGATGATGGCGCGCACCTGGGCCAGCTCCTGCGGGAAGGTGGCGCCGACCACCAGACCACATTGACCGTTGGTATTCCACTTCTCGGCCACCAGGCGCGCCACATGCTGGTACAGTGGCTTGCCATCGACTTCCAGGAATTGCAGGTCGGAGCCGCCGGCGTTGGAGGTGCGACACAGCACGATGACGCCACGGTCCTTCCATTCCAGGTAGGGCGAGACCGAATCCCAGCCCATGTAGGGACTGACGGTGACGACGTCGGCGTCGTAGCGCTCGAAGGCTTCGCGCGCGTACTGCTCGGCGGTGGCGCCGATGTCGCCGCGCTTGGCGTCCAGCACCAGGGGGATGTCAGGGTAATTGCTGCGCAGATAGGCGCAGATGCGTTCCAGTTGTTCTTCCGCGCCCAGCGCGGCGAAATAGGCGATCTGCGGCTTGAAGGCGCAGGCGGCTTCGGCGGTGGCATCGATGATGGCGCGGCAGAATTCGAAGATCGCGTCAGGCTTGCCCTGCAGCTCGGCCGGGAATTTCTTGAGGTCGGGATCCAGGCCGACGCACAGCAGGGAATTGCGCGAGGTCCACGCAGCGTTGAGTTTCTCGATGAATGTCACGGTGATGCCTTTAACTGAAAGATGCGCTATTGTAGCGCGCCGGCCTGCCCCAATCTCGTTTTTTGACTGATGTTCCGCGGTTTTCACAGAACATCGGGCACTTCATGCAGGTATTCTGGTCTCATGCGCTCCCTTTGCTTCACTTTTTGCTACGAGGAATGACAAAATGAAAAAACTCTTCGCCTGGCTGGCCATCGCCCTCACGGCCCTCACCCTCTCCGGCTGCGGCTACAACGACTTCCAGGCCAAGGATGAAGCCACCAAGGCCGCCTGGGGCGAAGTGGTCAACCAGTACCAGCGCCGCGCCGACCTGATCCCCAATCTGGTCAACACCGTCAAGGGCTATGCCGCCCACGAGAAGGACACCCTGGAAGCCGTCACCCGCGCCCGCGCCGCGGCCACCAGCTTCCAGATCACCCCGGAAGTGCTCAACGACCCCAAGGCCTTCGCCAGATTCCAGGAAGTGCAGGGCCAGTTGTCCTCGGCGCTGTCGCGCCTGATGGCCGTCTCCGAGAACTACCCGCAGCTCAAGGCCGACACCAGCTTCCGCGACCTGCAATCGCAGCTGGAAGGCACCGAGAACCGCATCACGGTGGCCCGCCAGCGCTACATCGCCGCCGTCCGGGACTACAACATCCTGGCGCGCAGCTTCCCCACCAATCTCACGGCCAAGCTGTTCAACTATGAAGTGAAGCCCTCCTTCACGGTGGAAAACGAAAAAGCCATCTCGACCGCCCCCACGGTCAACTTCGGCAAGTAAGCCGGGAGTTCGGACTTGGCCATGCGCAAGTTGCTCCTGAGCTGCTGGCTGCTGGCGTGGCTGGCCCTGGCCGGCCCGGCCCGCGCCGATGACGGCCTGGTGCCGGTGCCGCCGCTGTCGGGGCATGTGATCGACCAGGTCCACCTGCTGCAAGCACAGCAACGCCAGGCGCTCGAAGGCGTGCTCACCGAGATCGAGCAGCGCACCGGCAGCCAGATCGGCGTGCTGCTGATGTCGTCCACCGCCCCCGAAGCCATCGAGCAATACAGCATCCGCGTGGCCGACGCCTGGAAGCTGGGCCGCAAGGGCATCGATGACGGCGTGATCCTGATCGTCGCCAAGGACAATCCCAAGTCCCTGCGCCGCCTGCGCATCGAAGCCGGACGCGGCGTGCAGGGCAGCCTGACGGACGCGCAATCCAAGCGCATCCTGGAAGACGTGATCGCCCCGCACTTCCGGCAGAACGACTTCTATGGCGGCCTGGCCGCCGGCGTGACGGCCATCACCACCCTGCTGGAGCAGGAAAAGCTGCCACCGTCCAAGCGCCAGGCCAGTACGGCACAGCCCAGCGATGGCGGTGGCTGGATCACCTTGCTGGTGATCGGGCTGTTCCTGGTGGTGTTCTTCAGCGTGCTGCTCAAGTCCCGACGCGGCAGCCGCAACAATCTCAATGACAATGACTGGGGACGCGGCCGCAGCACCACCGCAGGCGTCATCATCGGCAGCATCCTGGATGAAGCCGCCCGCCAGGCCAGCTCCGGACGCGGCTGGCCGCGCTCAGGTGGTGGCGGTGGCTTCGGCGGCTCGTCGGGAGGCGGGTTTTCCGGCGGTGGCGGCAGCTTTGATGGCGGCGGCGCCTCGGGAGACTGGTGACATGCCTCACAACAATACCTCCCCTTCCCTGCCTGCACGCCTGCTGCACCACCTGCGCATGACCCGGGCGGCAGCACGGCGGGCATTTCCGTCCACCACGCTCAAAGCCATCCAGGCCAGCATCGGCGCAGGCGAGCGGGAGCATCGCGCCCAGGTGCGCGTGATCGTCGAAGCGGCGCTGTCACTGGGCGCCGTGCGACGCGGCGACAGCGCCCGGCAGCGCGCGCATGAATTGTTTTCGCATTACCGCATCTGGGATACCGAAGAAAACTGCGGCGTCCTGGTCTACATCAACCTGGCGGACCGCAAGGTGGAGATCGTGGCGGATCGCGGAGTCAATGCCCGTGTCACGCGGGAGCAATGGCAGCAAGTCTGCCGCGCGATGACAGCCGGCTATGCCCAGGGTGAATATGAAGCCAGCACACTGCAGGCGCTGGCGAGCCTGCACGAGATCCTGAGGAAGGTCTTGCCGCGGGAACCGGATGCCGCCGGCGATATGCACAACGAACTCTCCGACAAACCCTTGTTGCTCTGACGCGATGAAGATGCTCTTCTGGCTATTAGCGCTGGTCGCGCTGTTCTTCATCCTGCGACTGATCCTGCGCCGCTCGACGCGGCCGCAGCAGCACGCCCTGCTGCCGGCGCGTTATCGCCCGCCCTCCTACTACAACAGTGTCAGGTACTCCAGCCCCGGTGTAGCCGGCGGCAATGGCGCCGCCTGGGCCGGCGATGCCAGCAACGGCTCCGACGGCACTGCCGATGGCGGCAGCAGTGGAGACTGTGGCGGAGGAGATGGCGGCGGTGGCGGCGATGGCGGTGGCGGCGGCTGCGATTGAAGCCGCCGGCCTGCTGATCAACCGTTCTCGTAGACCCACTGCAACAAGGCATCCTGCGCCTTCTGCCCATTGGGCGCAGCGGGATGATTGATCAGGAACACCACCACATAGGTCTTGCCCGAAGCCGCCTGCACATAGCCTGCGATGGAGCGCACGTCATTGAGCGTGCCGGTCTTGATGTGCGCCTGCCCGGCCACGCCCTGGGTCTTCAGGCGGCGGCGCATGGTGCCGTCATAGCCGACCAGCGGCAGCGAGGAAACGAATTCCGGCATCAGCGGCGAGCGCCAGGCCTGCAGCAGCACATTGGCCAGCAAGCCAGGCGTGACGCGCTCGATGCGCGACAGCCCGGCGCCGTTCTCGATGGCCAGGCCATTGGTATCGATGCCCTTGTCGCCGAGCCAGCCACGCACCGCGCGCGCAGCATTGACCGGGTCGCCAGGCTGGCCGGTCATCTCCGCCCCCAGGGTGAGCAGGACCTGACGCGCCATCACGTTGTTGCTGTACTTGTTGATGTCGCGAATCACCTCGGGCAGCGCGGGCGACTGCACCTCCACCATCATCCGCGCCGACGGTGTGACCTGCCCATCGAGCACGCGACCTGCAAAGCGGCCGCCGAGATCGGCCCACATCTGCGCAAAGCTCGCCCCCACATACTGCACATTGCTCATGCGATAGGGATGCACATACCACACGCGCGCGCCGCAATCGGCGGAATAACTGCCGCTGAAGGTGGCGCCGCTGGCGTCGTTATTGAGCATGAGCTTGCCCTGCCAGTCGCCGCAAGGCTCCTGCGACAGGCGCGGCGGCGTGATGGTGAAACCGGCCATGGGCGGGTCCATGCTCACCGAGACCGTACCACTGGCCGCATCCGGCTCGAAGCGGAAGGCCTGGGTGCGATAGTTCAGCAGCAGCGCGTCGGGACCAGCGTTATAGGGCTTTTGCGGATCGCCGTCGAACTGCGCCGGATCATAGCTGGACGGCGCAAAATAGCTGCGGTCCAGCACCAGGTTGCCGCGGATATCCTGGATGCCGCGCGCGCGCAACTGGCGCAACAGCAGCCAGAAATTCTCCAGCACCAGCTTGGGATCGCCGCCGCCCTTGAGGATCAGGTCGCCATTGAGCACGCCCCCGGACAAGGTCCCGTCGATATAGGCCTGGGTCTTCCAGGTAAAGGTCGGCCCCAGCATTTCGAGGGCGGCGTCGGTGGTCACCAGCTTCATCACCGAGGCCGGGTTGAAAGGCTGGCCGATGTTGTTGGAGACCAGCACGCGCTTGCTGCCCTCGGTATCGATCACCAGCACGCCGGTATTCTGTTGCGGGATATGCGCCACCCGCAGCGCGCCGACCACCGCAGGCGGCAGGCTCTGGGCGGCGGCATGGCCCATGGGCAACAACAACACCGCCAGCAGGGGCAGGCAAGACAGACGGGAACGAGGAAGGCGAACAGGGAGGCGCAGCACAGGACGAAGCATGATGGAACCTGGAATGAGGGTCCATCATTATAGGGGAAGCCGTCTGCGCCTTGCCCGGGGGAGCCCGACGCCGACCGCTTGCGCCAGGTCAGGAATGATCACTTGCGGACATGAGCATGTCACTGCGATATGCGACAATCTTCGCCTACTGTCAGGGAGGCCCCATCCCGACGGCGAACAGGACCCAAGAAAAATACCACCATGCCCTCCAGTTCCCCTCCGTCGCACAAGACCGCGCCGCTGCATGAGCGGCTGGCGCTCTGGCGCGAGCTGCTCAATCCGCTGGCGCTGTTCAGCCAGCGTCCCGGCCACCCCGACGATCCGCCACCGGAGGCACTTATCGGCAAGGGCGTGCGTTTCGTCAAACGCATCTATCTGTTGCGCACCATCGGGCTGGGCGTGGGATTCTTCTGCGTCGCGGCGGCTTTCGTGCAGCAGCCGGTGGCCTGGCCGCTGTGGGCGCTGCTGGTCTTCCATGGCTATCTGTGGCCGCAGGTGGCGCGCGCATGGGCGCTCGCAAGCCGCATTCCCTACCGCGCCGAACGCCGCAACCTGGTGATCGACGCCGCCTTCGGCGGCTTCTGGATTGCCGCCATGCAAGGCAATCTGGTGCCCAGCGCCGTCATCCTCAGCATGTTGTCGATGGACAATATCGCCGCCGGCGGTCTGCGCCTCTTCATGCGCGGTCTGTACGCCAGCATCGCCGCCTGCGCGCTGGGCTGGTGGCTGCTGGATGCGCACTGGTCGCCGCAATCGGACCTGCCCACCATCCTGGCCTGCCTGCCGATGATGGCGCTCTATCCACTGGCGCTGGGCAAATCCACTTACGAAATGTCCAAGAAACTGGCCGAGCGCTCGCGCCAGTTCGAGGTCGTCAGCCAGATGGATGGCCTGACCCACCTGTTCAACCGCCGCTACTGGGAGAGCCTGCTCATCGAGGAATTCAGCCAACGCCGCAAGGCGCCTGGCGCACAGCAGAAAGAGTCCTTCCTGCTGCTGCTCGACCTGGACCATTTCAAGCGCATCAACGATACCCATGGCCACCTGGTAGGCGATGAAGTGTTGCGCAACTTTGCCCAGCTGCTGCGCATCCATCTACGTAAAGAAGACCTGATCGGGCGGTATGGCGGCGAGGAATTCGTGGTCATCCTGCGCAACATCGCCCATGCCGACGCGCTGCATCTATCGCAGCGCCTGGTCGAGCGGGCGCGTGCCAGCCAGGACGGCGTCAATAAGCTATACGGTTGCACCGTCAGCGCCGGACTGGTCCCCTTCACCTCTGACATGGAGGCGCATTTCGTCTGGCTGCAGCGCGCCGACCATGCGATGTACTGCGCCAAGGCAAATGGCCGCGACCGGCTGGTGGTCTGGGAAGCTACGCTGGTCCGCAACGCCGAGCCGGCAACGGTATGCTGAATCCTGCGGACGCAAAAAAGACCGATGTCTTCGGGGCCGCCACGAGACCACTGTGAAGACATCGGCCTAGGGAAATCAAGGGCGGGGCGATCGGCAGACCAGATAGGCTAGGTTCCTTGGAAAAATGCCTGTGCCGATGCCCGGCCACTGCCGCAACGAGCGGCAAAGCGGGCTGCGAAAAGCCCGCTAGATTAGCACTGGCAGTGCCTCCAGTACTAAAAGCGCGAGCAGTGCGCCAAACACTGCGCCCACTGCCCTCAAACTGGTACGCACCAGCCGCGACGCCACCGGCACCTCGCCACAGAGCAACAGCCCCGCCAGCGCCATGGGAAGGAAGAACATCAGATTGTTCATGATGAGGTTGGGCATGATGCGTCTCCTTGTCGAGTTTTTATGATGCTGACCTGACTCTTGCGGGGCTTGCCTCAATCTGAGTATAGGCCGCACACCATAGAAGACAAGAGCAACACTCCCAGAATCGGTGCTGCACAGCAGCGTGGACGCGGGCTTCGCGCCGGGATGAAGCATAAGACGTCAGATCAGCGCTTGTTGCAGATGCACAAATTTTCGGCATCCGGTGGTGAATTGCCTTGACCCATTTTTCTGCCCGGGCGTAGAATTCGCCCGTTCTCATTTTCTGGAGTCCCTCTCATGGGCACTTGTTCGGGTGACAGTTGTTGCCGGTTAATGACCGGTTAAGCCTCGGCAAGGATTTCAGCAGGACTTCTTCCTGTCGTCATCTTGCACAAGGCAGATGACGGCATCTCATGTCGGCAGCGCACGGCCTTTATCCTGGCCGCGATCACGAATCAGCAGCGCCGCTGACAACGATATTCCCTCACAACGACAGATCGACGATCGACCGCCGCAGACACGGCGTCAGCACGCATGCCGCATCACGACCGCCCTGCCCGCCTTCGCGCCGGCAGCCGATCGTCTGATGCCGGCTGGCGTATTGGCGCAGCATTTTCCGCATGGCCAGCCGCCATGCGGCAGCACGTCTGCCTGCGCCATCAGGCGCCGATGACAGGGGCTCCGCTCAACCAGGCGGAGGCTGCAATGCGACAGACATATCCATCATGAACACGCGAAGACCCAGCGCGCCGCATCCGGCCGCCCGTTCTTAGCGGGGGCCGGCCACGGCGCTGACCCCGATGCCGGCCCGCACCCTGCTGGCCGACGCGATGCAAACCGCTTCGTCCCCGGGACGAAGACCAACAAGAAAAGAAGCACGCCATGAATCTGAACCTGCTGAAAGAAACCTTTGTCAGCTTCATCCGCGCACGCGGTATGGATCGCCACTTCCGCCGCCTGGGCATGGACATGTTCCGCAGCGCCCCGGTCACCAAGGAAGTCCCGCAAACCCTGGCCGAGCAGCTGAGCGACGCCTCCCGCAGCCACGTCCAGGACCTGCTGCAACGCCTGCATTCGCGCCCCGATGGCCTGACCGAATCGGAAGCCGACGCCATCCGCGCACACAGCGGCCCCAACGAAGTCGAGCACGAGAAGCCGCTGACCTGGTACGTCCACCTGTGGCACTGCTACAAGAACCCCTTCAACCTGCTGCTGACCCTGCTGGCCGCCGTGTCCTTCTATACCGAGGACATGAAGGCCGCCATCGTCATCGGCACCATGGTGGTAGTTTCCACGCTGCTGCGCTTCGTCCAGGAAGCCCGCTCCAACACCGCCGCCGACAAGCTCAAGGCCATGGTCAGCAATACCGCGACCGTGATGCGCCATGACCAGGTCGAAGAGATCGCCGCCGAAGCCCAGCGCTACTTCGACGTCACCCTGCACCCCAAGGGCGCGCGCCGCGTCGAAGTGCCGATCCGTCAGTTGGTGCCGGGCGATATCGTGCTGCTCTCCGCTGGCGACATGATCCCCGCCGACCTGCGCCTGTTGGCGGCCAAGGACCTGTTCGTGAGCCAGGCCGCCATGACCGGCGAATCGCTGCCGGTAGAGAAATTCGTCACCCCCAGCAACCTCAATACCAGCAGCCCACTGGAGTTGGACAACCTTTGCTTCATGGGCACCAACGTGGTCAGCGGCTCGGCCACGGGCGTGGTGCTGACCACCGGCAAGCGCACCTACTTCGGCGCCCTGGCCGAGCGCGTCACCGCCACCGACCGCACCCCGACCGCCTTCCAGGCCGGCGTGAACAAGGTCAGCTGGCTGCTGATCCGCTTCATGCTGGTGATGACGCCGGTGGTGTTCTTCATCAACGGTTTTACCAAGGGTGACTGGGTCGAGGCCTTCCTGTTCGGCCTCTCGGTGGCCGTCGGCCTGACACCCGAGATGCTGCCCATGATCGTCACCTCGACCCTGGCCAAGGGCGCAGTGGCGCTCTCGCGCAAGAAGGTGATCGTCAAGCGGCTGGACGCCATCCAGAACTTCGGCGCCATGGACGTGCTGTGCACCGACAAGACCGGCACGCTCACCCAGGACAAGATCTTCCTGGAGCGCCATACCGACATCCACGGCGAGCCCGACGACGAAGTGCTGCAATACGCCTACCTCAACAGCTACTACCAGACCGGCCTGAAGAACCTGCTGGACGTGGCCGTGCTGGAACACGCCGAACTGCAGCGCGAGATGTCCATCGCCTCGGCCTATCGCAAGGTCGATGAAATCCCCTTCGACTTCCAGCGCCGCCGCATGTCGGTGGTAGTGTCCGAGCGCGAAGATCACCACGAACTGATCTGCAAGGGCGCAGTGGAAGAGATCGTCTCGGTCTGCTCGCGCGCCCGCGTCAATGGCGAAGTGGTGCCGATGACGCCGGCCCTGCTGGAAGAAATCCGCGCCACCACCGGCAGCCTCAACGCCGAAGGCCTGCGCGTGGTCGGCGTGGCCGCCAAGGACCTGCCGCCGACCAAGGAGGTCTATAGCCTGGCCGATGAATCGGATCTCGTGCTGATCGGTTACATCGCCTTCCTCGATCCTCCCAAGGAATCGACCGCCCCCGCCCTGGCCGCGCTGCGCGCACATGGCGTGAAGGTCAAGATCCTGACCGGCGACAACGAACTGGTCACCGCCAAGATCTGCCGCGAAGTCGGGCTGGAGGTCAAGGGCATGCTGCTGGGTTCCTACGTCGAGAAGATGAGCGACGCCGAACTGTCGGAAGCGGTGGAAACCGTGACCGTCTTCGCCAAGCTCTCGCCCGCCCACAAGGAACGCATCGTGCGCGTGCTGCATGACCGTGGCCACGTGGTCGGCTTCATGGGCGACGGCATCAACGACGCCCCGGCCCTGCGCGCCGCCGACATCGGCATCTCGGTCGATACCGCCGTGGATATCGCCAAGGAAGCGGCCGACCTGATCCTGCTGGAGAAGAGCCTGATGGTGCTGGAAGAAGGTGTGCTGGAAGGCCGCAAGACCTTCGCCAACATGCTGAAATACATCAAGATGACGGCCAGCTCCAACTTCGGCAATGTCTTCTCGGTACTGATCGCCAGCGCCTTCCTGCCCTTCCTGCCGATGCTGCCCTTGCATCTGCTGGTGCAGAACCTGCTGTATGACGTCTCGCAGATCTCGATTCCCTTCGACAACGTCGACAAGGAATTCCTGGAAAAGCCGCAGCGCTGGGATGCCGGTGACATCGGCCGCTTCATGGTCTTCTTCGGACCGATCAGCTCGATCTTCGACATCACGACCTTTGCGCTGATGTGGTTCATCTTCGGCGCCAGTTCACCGGAACATCAAACCCTGTTCCAGTCCGGCTGGTTCATCGAAGGGCTGCTGTCGCAGACGCTGATCGTGCACATGATCCGCACCCGCCGCATACCCTTCTTCCAGAGCCGCGCCTCGTGGCCGCTGATGGGGATGACGCTGATCATCATGGCCATCGGCATTGCGATCCCGATGACGCCGCTGGCGCATTACTTCAAGCTGGAGGCGCTGCCGCTGTCCTACTTCCCGTGGCTGGTAGGAATTCTGGTGGCGTATGCGGTGCTCATTCAGGGGATGAAGGGGTGGTATGCCAAGCGGTATGGGTGGCAGTGAGCGTTAGCGTTAGCGTACAAGCCCCGCAAGTCAATCAGCTTGGTCAAGCTGATCAAGTAAGAAATGAAAATGCCTGCTCTTGGGAGCAGGCATTTTTTTACTTGTGCCATTCGTCGCGCGATCCTTGTGAGGCAGGAGCCGGACTGACTGCAACGCTATCCATTAAGTACGTTTCTATTCACCTTCAAAGGATCTATCGTAACCATCCAGTTGCAAAGCACGCGCCTTGGTCAGCTCCATCCAATACGAAGTTGCGGTCAGTTGAAATATCGTTCCCTGCTGTGCAGCGACGATTCTAGAGATGACCTCGCCATCGGCATCTCTGAATTTGATCCATGCTCTTTGAGAAGCGCGCAGGACTTCCTGCTGCGCAGCCGGTAGCCGGCTCATCAGATGCAGGTATGACTTATTCAATTCCTTATCCCACATCTGTCTCGCCTGATTCGTGGCCTCTCTCATGCCGACGGTAGAAGAGTCCTTTTCGATAGCACGCTGGAGCCAGATATCAATTGGATGCGCTTTCTCTTGCGCAAAACTGGTCGCACACACTGAAAACAGAAGCAAGATCGAAAACTTCTTCATCACTTCAAACATATCTATTCCTATCAATACGAGCGCAAATTTGGCCGCTCCACAAGGAACGCCGGAATGCCCTGAGTGGGGAAAGAAGCAGCCTGCACTTCGTCCATCAGGCTGGCACACACCGGATCGCCCGTCTCCCCTAACGGCGGCAGTATCCGCGCTCGATCAATCACGAACGTCATCCGATGGTGTTGACGACATTACCACTGGCGTCACGGATAAACGTCTTCTGCACAAGCCAGGAAACATTGGGCAGTTGAGCCAACTGATAGCTGCCCGCCCGCGCAAGCAGTGTGTGCGCGAAGTCTTGCGCGCACGCAGAGGTCATTGTGATCACCACACGTTGATCGTAGGTGGCCACCCCACACGTCTCTCCAGGCTCGAACTGAAGCCGCCAATCGCGTCCTGCCAGCGTAAAGGGTCTTCCGAAAGGAATCCGCAGCGGCAGCAGCTTGCACAGTTCACCTGCCTGGCGAGCGCCCAGGGTCACCTCAGTGAGAGGCGAACGCAGCAGGCGCCTGCGCTGCGCGATGCCCAAGACATCCGTGTACATGAATCCGCTACTGGAGCCGTCACGCTCCATGCCCGCATTCACCTGGCTGGCCAACGCCGGATCATCCAGCAATGAGCCACGATCCAGGTCCGTAATCCACAATGGCATATGGGGCAGCAGCGCATCCAGGAGATCTTGCGGCGACCATTGTTTTGCTGCGTGCTCTTCTTCCAGGGTGAGGCCGACTACCTGGATAAATCGCAGGTGGCCATTGGGGGTGTCCAGCGCTGGCAGCTCCGGATCACTGGTCATCGCCATGGAGCAGATTCGGGTATCCGTGTCGAGTGCAATCGGACCGTTGGCGGACATCCATTGACCTGGCCTGAAGACATTACCCGTGCTGAAGACATAGCGCGCCAGATTCTGCAGCAACGAAAACACCCAGCTTGGTGGCTCTGTGCTTCCCGGGGCTGCCTGCAAGCGGAAAGTCAGCTCAAAGCCGTAGCCGCTCTCTTCCTGGTCCTCCTGCTCTTTATCGTATAGTTCCGAAAAACCATAGGTCACATAGTGCCAATGCGGCACCGGATGGGAACGGTAATAGACGCTGATGCCATCCAGGGGATCCGGCCCGCCTAGGCGATGCTTGATCAGCGTGCCCATGTGCAGGGGAACCTGGTCCCCATAGAGCGCTGCAAGACTGGCATCGATAGCCGACCAGCCCACGGCATCGACATCGACATCGACATCATCTTGCGAATTGGAAGAATTGAAAGAGTTAGTTTTCTGATCCGTCACAGTCACTCCATTCGATTGCCGATCTGCAAAGATTTTATAGGGAGCGGTGAGCAAAACACCGCATAGCCACAGCATGGACAGGTAAACATAACTTCGGATCTCTCCAATCGTGCTAACGCAGGCCTCGGTTTCTACCCATCACCCCAAAAGACGCTTCTGAAAACGTTTCATCGCATCAGCAAAAACATCGGTCTGATCCAGAGCCCGGGCCAGCACCAGAGCCCCCTGAATCCCTCCCACAACTTCCTCGGCCAGCATCCTGGCTTCCTTCGGTTTGCGCCCCGTCCGCACCAGTGCGGACGCGAGCGCGTCGATCCAGGCGGTAAAGTAATCGCGGACCATCACGGCAAATCGATCGCGCTCGTTGCCCAGCGCGAATACACCCACCAGGCAAACCCGCTGCCCGGAAAGGAAATAGCGGCTCACATCGTCGAACATGGCCTTGATCCCTGCCTCGGCGTCCTCATGCTCAGCGAGCGATTCAAACACATGCCGCCTGAACCACGCATCCACGTGGCCCAGCACGGCCTGCGCCATTTCCTCTTTGCCGCCAGGGAAAAAGTGATAGATGCTGCCCCGGCCAAGCTTGGTGCCTTCGCTGATGCGCGCCAGACTCGCACCCTCGAAACCATAGGTGCGAAATACCTCCGCCAGCAGGGGGATCACATCTTCCTTTTCCGCAATGACTCTAGCCATTCCTCTTCCTTAGATACCGAAATCGCTCAACCCCGGATGATCGGCTGGGCGTGGGCCGCTATTGTCCCACAGGAATTTGCGTTCTTCCGGCTTGATCGGATGCTCGTTGATGCAGGCGTGACGGTGGTGCATCAGGCCCTGCTCGTCGAATTCCCAGTTCTCGTTGCCATAGGCGCGGTACCACTGGCCGGAATCATCATGGTACTCGTAGGCGAAACGCACGGCGATGCGCGCGCCGTCAAAGGCCCACAGCTCCTTGACCAGGCGGTAATCCAGCTCGCGCGTCCATTTGCGCTTGAGCAAGGCGGTGATGGCTTCGCGGCCCTGGGCGAACTCGGCGCGATTGCGCCACCAGCTGTCTTCGGTATAGGCCAGCGCGACTTTTTCGGCATCGCGGGTATTCCAGCCATTCTCGGCAAGACGGACTTTTTCGATGGCGGTTTCACGTGTGAACGGCGGAAGTGGCGGACGGATCGACATGGTTTTTCTCCTTGAATGTACTGAACAACACACAATGTACTGTTCGGTACAGACAATATAGACCGGTCACCTTGGCTTGGCAAGCTATTTATGGAGACATGTCCTATCCGCAACACTCGTCGGGAGGGCTGGTCGGGGCTGCAACAGCGAGGGATAGAGCTGGCTCCAATGCAAAAAGCCCGCTCCAGGGAGCAGGCTTTCAAGGGGAAGATCTATACAAGGGATGGATAGGAACTGGTCAACGCGACCTGCGGACCAAGCGAAACCAGGACGGTGGAGAACCTTACGGTTTGCTATCGGTCTTTGGAAAGTCAAGCATGCCATTGCTTTCCTCTCTTTGATCAGGAGCCGCCGATGTCCACCCTCAATGTCGTTCCCGACAGCCCTGCCGCTACGCCGTACTTGGCCAAGGCGCGCTATCTCATCGTGGCGGGATGGGTGCTGTTCATGATCTCGCTGGGTCTGCCTTTGCAGAACAATGATCTGGGATACGTGGCCTTGCTCTATTCATTCGTCTTTCTGACGTCCATCGTCGAGCGACCGGACCCGCAACTGATCTGGATGGGCAGTTACGCGCTGGTCAACACCGGCCTGATCGCCTCCCTCTTCATGACCAGGAAGGGACGCCTGATCAGCCATCCGGGATGCTCCCTCTTCTTCGCGCTGGCGGCCCTGGACACCTTCTTCGCCCCGCTATTCGCCAAGGAATTCAGCCAGTACCCGGCATTCTGGTGCTGGTCCGCTTCGGCGATCCTGGTCGCTGCGGGAATGAATCTGGCCCGTCTGCGCCAGCAGGATCATCTGGGCGCGCGCCACTAGGTCTGGCGCTTGCATGGGCGGCGATGTCAGGCGAGGGCCGGCTAGCGCCGTGGCAACCTCACCGTCACCATCGTCTGCAACTGATCGTCAGAGCTCATGCTGATACTGCCGCCATGCGCCTTGACGATCTGCTGCGCAATGAACAGCCCCAGTCCCAGCCCTTCCTTGCGGCCAGCCTCGCGCTCGCCGCCACGGAAGGGATCGAAGATCACCGGCAACAGATCCGCCGGAATCACGCCCCGGTTGGCGATGACCATCACGACCTCATGCTCGCTGCGGCCATCGATGCCGATGCAGATCGGATGCCCCGGCTCGCCGTGTTGCAAGGCATTGCCCAGCAGGTTGGCGGCAACCTGGGCCAGGCGGTCGCCGTCCCAGTAGCCGTTGTCGTCACCTTCGATGCGGCGCTCGATGACGCTGCCGGGATAGGTGGCCTGGTATTCCTGCACGACCCGTTCGGTGATCTCGCCCAGGCAGGCGCTGGCGCGCGCCAGCGGAATGCCACCGGCCAGGCGGGCGCGGGCCAGGTCGAGCATGTTCTCGATCAGCTTGGCCATGCGCTTGCCGCCATTGAGGATCTGTTGCGAGGCTTTCTGCGCCACTTCTTCCTTGTAGGTCCGCTGCAGCAGCGTGGCGGCCATCATCACGGCGCTTAAAGGGTTGCGCAGGTCGTGGCCGAGGATGGCGACGAACATTTCGTTCAGGCGCAGTGTCTCGGTGCGTTCGCGCAACTCCAGCGCCAGTTGCTGCTTCTGGCGATACAGCTGGAAGAAGACCTCGGCCTTGTTGCGCAGGATGTGCGGCTCGATGGGCTTGTAGAGGAAATCCACCGCCCCGCTCTCGTAGCCCTTGAACAGGCGGCGCTCGTCGCGCACGCCGGCGGTGACGAAGATCAGGGGCACGTTGCGGGTGCGCTCGCTGCCACGGATCAGCTCGGCCAGTTCGAAGCCGTCCATGTCGGGCATCTGCACATCGATGAAGGCCAGCGCCACCTCGTGCACCAGCAACAGTTCCAGCGCTTCCAGGCCCGAGCGGGCCAGCAGCAGTTCGACATCGTCGCGTTGCAGCAGCGCCGACAGGGCCAGCAAATTTTCGTCGAGATCATCGACCAGCAGGAATTTCACCCGTGGCAGGTCTCTGTCCTTATGTTGTTCTGTCACCTGCGTTCCTTTTCTTGGGCAAGCCCGCTTGCGCCCAGGGTGCGCAGCAGATCGGCGATCTGCTGCAGCGTGAGCACGTAATCGATGTTTCCCATGGCCAGCGCCTGCGCCGGCATGTACGGCACCTGCGCCTGCTGCGGACTCTGCACCACCGTCACGCCACCGGCGCGGGCGATGGCCTGCATGCCGGCTGCACCGTCATGGTTGCCGCCGGTGAGCAGGATGCCCAGCAGGCGCGGTCCATAGACATCGGCAGCGGACTCGAACAGCACATCGATGGCCGGTCGCGAGTAGTTGACCAGTTCGTCATTGGACATGGCCAGGATGGGTCCGTCCTCGCTGCGGTCGACCAGCAGATGATAGTCGGGCGGCGCGAAATGGATCACCCCGGCCTGGGCCGGCTCCTTGTCCTGGGCTTCCACCACCGGTTGGCGGCAACGGTCGGCAAAGATCTGCGCCAGGAGGCTGGGCCGCTCGCGCGGCAGATGCAGCACCACCATGGTCGCCACTGCGGCGCCACGCCGCAGCGCCGGCAGGATCTCCGACAAGGCTTCCACGCCGCCTGCCGAGGCGCCGATGACGATGGCCTCGATGGGGCGCGCAGCCAGCTCGGGCAGGGGCAGCTCGCTCACAGGTCTCCCTTCTTCTGGAAGATGCGGTCTTCCCGCACCACTTCTTCAAAGGCCACGGCGTGACTGGAAAAACGCAGCGACTCCTTGGAACCCAGTCCCAGGAAGCCCTTGCGCACCAGCGACTCGCGAAACAGGCCCAGCGCGCGCTCCTGCAACTGCCGGTTGAAATAGATCAGCACATTGCGGCAGGAGACCAGGTGCATTTCGGCGAAGACGCTGTCGGTGGCCAGGCTGTGATCGGAGAACACCACGTTCTTGCGCAGGGACTTGTCAAACACGACCGCACCATAAGCGGCCGTATAGTAATCCGAAAGTGAAGTTCTTGCCCCTGATTTCTGGTGATTATTGGTAAAGCCAGCAATACGCTCCAGGTCATAGACCCCGGCCTCGGCCTTCTTCAATGCACTCTGGTTGATGTCGGTGGCGTAGATGATGCTGCGTTCCAGCAGTCCCTCTTCACGCAGCAGGATGGCCAGGGAATAGACTTCCTCGCCACTGCTGCAGCCGGCCACCCAGATCTTGAGCGAGGGATAGGTGCGCAACAACGGCACCACCTTCTCGCGCAGCGCCAGGAAGTAGCTGGGGTCGCGGAACATCTCGCTGACCTGCACCGTCAGGTATTCCATGAGCAGCGGGAATACCGCGGCATCATGCAGCACGCGGTCCTGCAGCTGCGACAGGGTCTGGCAGTCGAAGCGGATCATGGCCGTGGCCAGGCGGCGCTTCAAGGAAGCACCGGCATAGCCGCGGAAATCACAGTGATACTTCAGATAGATGGCGTCCAGCAGCAACTGCATCTCGATATCGAAATGCCGGTTGGCCAGGGCCTGGTTTATTTGGGCATCCATACACGTACCAGCGACAACAGTTTTTCCACGTCCAGGGGCTTGGCGATATAGTCATTGGCGCCAGCGGCCAGGCATTTCTCCTGGTCGTCCTTCATCGCCTTGGCGGTCAGGGCGATGATGGGCAGGCGCTTCCACACGGCCTGCTTGCGGATCTCGCGCATGGCGGTCAGGCCATCCATCTCCGGCATCATGATATCCATGAGCACCAGGTCGATGGGCGCATCGGGCTTGTCCTGGCTGCGTTGCAGGGCTTGCAGCGCCTCGCGGCCATTGCGGGCGATCTCGACCTTCATGCCCTTGGGCTCCAGCACCGAGGAGAGCGCAAAGATATTGCGCACATCGTCTTCCACCACCAGGATGCGACGGCCTTCGAAGACCGTCTCGCGGTCGCGCGCGACCTTGAGCATGCGTTGGCTCTCGGCCGGCAGCGTGGTCTCGACCTGGTGCAGGAACAACGTGACTTCGTCAAGCAGGCGCTCAGGCGAGCGCGCATCCTTGATGATGATGGAGCGCGAGAAGCGGCGCAGGTTCTGCTCTTCCTCGGCCGACAGCGAGCGGCCGGTATAGACGATCACCGGCGGGAAGGCCACGTGCTCCTGCTCGGCCATCTTTTCCAGCAACTGGTAGCCGGACAGGTCGGGCAGGTTCAGGTCCATCACCATGCAATCGAAGGTGTTCTGGCGCAGCCGGGCCAGCGCGTCGGCGGCGGTGCGCACGCCGACCAGGTTGATGTTCTCGCCGGCCAGCAGTTGGCGGATGCTGTCGAGCTGGCGGGCGTCGTCCTCGACCACCAGCACATGGCGCAAGCCCTGCAGGAACTTGGCTTCGAGCTTGCGGATCGCGCCAATCAGTTCTTCGCGCTGCACCGGTTTCAGGGCATAGCCGATGGCGCCGCGCTCCATGGCTTCATGCGAATAATCAGCCACCGAGACCACGTGCACCGGGATGTGGCGGGTCTTGGGATTGCGCTTGATCTGGTCCAGCACGCCCAGGCCGGAGAAGTCGGGCAGGTTCATGTCCATCAGGATGGCGCTGGGGCGATACATCTCGGCGGCGGCCACGCCCTCGTTGGCCGAATGCGTGACCACGCACTGGAAGCCCATCTCGCGGGCCAGGTCGCGCAGGATCATGGCGAAGGCGGCATCGTCCTCGATCACCAGGATCAGGCGCGAGGAAGTCTCGATGCGGTCGCGGTCATCATCGATGGAAATCTCTTGCAGGCGCTGCGGCGCGGCGGCCGCCGGGGTGCGGTTGATGCGCACGTCGGGGGCGGTGGCCACGTGCGCGGCCTGCAGGGTCGAGGCCGCCGCTGCGGCTGCCGGCGTGGGCTCCGGGGCGGTGTTGCTGACGGCCTGCTCGCTGCTGTAGAGCGGCGGCAGGGACAGGGTGAAGATGCTGCCCTCGCCCAGGCGGCTGGTGACGCGGATGTCGCCGCCCAGCAGATGGGCCAGGTCGCGCGAGATCGACAGGCCCAGGCCGGTGCCGCCGTATTTGCGATGCGTGCTGCCATCGGCCTGGCGGAAGGCTTCGAAGATGAACTGGTGCTGGTCTTCGCCGATGCCGATGCCGGTGTCGCGCACTGCGAAGGCGATGCGCCCGCCTGCATCGGGATAGATGCGCAGGCTGACTTCCCCCTTCTCGGTGAACTTGATGGCGTTGGAAAGCAGGTTCTTGAGGATCTGGCCCAGGCGCTGGATGTCGGTTTCCATGCGCTGCGGCACGCCCGGCTCCACTTCCACCTTGAAGCCCAGCCCCTTCTGCTGGGCCGTGATGGCGAAGCTGGCGCTGAGCTCGTCGGCCAGCTTGGTCAGGGGGAAGGATTCAGGGACGATGTCCAGCTTGCCGGCCTCCATCTTGGAGAGGTCCAGGATATCGTTGATCAGCGCCAGCAGGTCGTTACCCGCCGAAGAAATGGTCTGGGCGAAGCGCACCTGCTCATCAGAAAGGTTGCCTTGCTTGTTGTCGGCCAGCAGCTTGGCCAGGATCAGGGTGGAGTTGAGCGGCGTGCGCAGTTCATGGCTCATGTTGGCCAGGAATTCGCTCTTGTACTGGTTGGCGCGCTCCAGCTCAGTGGCCTTTTCCACCAGCACCACCTGGGTCTTGGCCAGGTCGTCCTTCTGCAGTTCCAGCAATTGCGTCTGTTCTTCCAGCTGGGCATTGGTTTCTTCCAGCTCGGCCTGCTGGGTCTCCAGGCGCAGCTGCGAGGCCTTCAGTGCCTGGCCCTGCTCTTCCAGCTCTTCGTTGTTGACGCGCAGCTCTTCCTGCTGGGCCTGCAATTCCTCGGACTGGCGCTGGGTTTCTTCCAGCAGTTCTTCCAGGCGGGTGCGGTCCTTGGAGGAACGCACGGCGATGGCGATCTGGTCCGACAGGCGCGCCAGCAATTCCTCTTCTTCCGGTCGCACCTGGCGCAGGAAGCCCAGCTCGAACACCGCCTGGACCATGCCGTCGGCGCTGGCCGGCACCACCATCAGCTCACGCGGCTGGCGGCGGCCCACGGCCGACGAGATGGTGAGGTAATCCTCGGGCACGTCCTTGACGTGCATGGCGCGGTTGAGCTTGGCGGCCTGACCCAGCAGGCCCTGGCCGCTGTGCAGGGTGCGCGGGCCGTCGGCGTCGTCCAGGGCATGGCTGGCAAAGCGCTCGAAGTCGCCGCCATCGCTGCGCAGGTAGATCGCGCCGACCTGGGCGTTGAGATAGGCGGTGAGGAAGGACAGGGTATTGTCGCCCAGCGCATCGAGCCGTTGCTCGCCTTGCAGGCGCTCGGCCAGGCCCATCTGGCCGGCCCTTATCCAGGCCTGTTTCTCACGCTGGCGGTAGTCGCGCGAGGTGGTCATCGCTGCGGCCACGATGAGCACCAGCAGCAGCCCCGAGCCGCCCCAGGCGACCGCCGTGGAAAAACTCACCGCATCGCGCCAGTCAGACTGACGGGCGGCCAGCAGGTCGCGTTCTTCTCCTTCCATCTCGCGCGCCAGGGTGCGCACGCGGTCCATGGACATCTTGCCGCGATCTGACTGCACCACCGCCAGGGCGGCGGCGGCATCGCCCTTGCGGCGCAGGTCGATGGTCTCGGCGAGTTCCTGCAGCTTGTCGTTGGTGATGCCTTCGATCTGCGACAGGCGCTGCAACTGGTCCGGGTTGTCGGCCAGCAGTGCACGCAGACGGGCGATCTCGCCAGGCAGCGCCGCGCGCGCCTGGTTATAGGGAGACAGATAGCTCTCGGTGCCGGTCAGCAGGTAGCCGCGCTGGCTGGTCTCGGCATCCTTGAGGGTGGACACCAGGGACTGCAACTGCTCGCGCACCTTCATGGTATGGGACACGGCATTGGCCGCCTGGCCCCGGCTGACCGAGGCTTCATAGGTAAACAGGGCGATGAGGACCACCGCCAGGATGGCGACGGCAAAGCCGATCAGCGGCCCCAGCGGCAGCGGCGGACCGGAAAAGGCGCCCTTGCCCTGGCGCTTCAACATGGCAATACGTTCTTCTGCTTGGCTGGAATAAACCCGCACGGCGCGCTCCATTGTTCGAATCGTTAGTCGAGCTGCGGGGGCTCTGCGTCCCCCTCCCCTTGTATTGCTGCCAGGAAAGCCGGGATTATACGTCCGGTCCTGGACTTGCACAGAAACCTCGCGTGGCGGCTCCGGTTTCCAAACCCGGCTAGGACAGGCGCGGACAGATTCGGTTCAATTCCCCGCCAGGCCGGCGGCAATATTGATGGACAGGCCGATGATGGCGGCGTTGAAGACGAAGCAGATCAGCGAGTGCGCCAGCACCGTCTTGCGCAGCGCACGCGTGGCCACGCCGACATCGGAGGTCTGCACGGCCACGCTGATGGTGAAGGAGAAATAGAGGAAATCCCAGTAGTCGGGCTGGCGCTGCCCATCGGGAAAGCGCAGCGGCAGCGCCTGGGGATCATCATCCTCGGCATAGAACAGGCGCGCATAGTGCAGCGTGAAGATGGTGCCGATCAGCAGCCAGGCCCCGAAGACGGTCGAGGCCGTAAACGCATAGCGCAACAGCTTGCTGCGGTCGCCATGGCTGTTGCCGGCCAGCTCCAGCAGGATCGCCAGGAGGCTGGCCACGGCCGCCACGCAGACCATCACCAGCACCACCTGGGCGCTCTCGTCCTCGGTCTCGGCCAGACGGCGCACGGCCTCGGCGTCGGCCCGCAGCATCATCAGCCACAAGCTCAGCAGATAGAACCAGACCCCGGCGTTCCAGCCGACCAGGCAGCGCCCGGTCCAGGTGGTGGCCGGCAAGAAGACGGCGGCGACGATCCCGACGGCCAAGCCGATGAGCAGACGGGGGTGGACCTGGACGATCTGGCGGGCAACGGACATATTCTTTTTCTGTAAGGGCTAGCCCATCAGGGGCGGTCATGGGCGCGGCCTCAGCAGGCCGCGCCGTGAAGCTGGATGGTCAACGGCGTCAGAACATCAGAACTCATGCTCCTTGAGGGCGCGCTGGGCGCGTTCGCGGGCGCTGGCCAGGGCTTCCTCTTCGGTGGGGAAGATGCCCACGGGGATATAGGTTTCCGCCAGTTCCGGCTCGCGCGCCAGGCGCACGAAGACCTGCGCCTCAAAGGCATGGTCGGGTTTCTCGACCGCATCATAGCGGGCGATGTGGGTACCGCTTTGCAGGACCTTGTCACTCATGTTGCCTCCTGGTTCATCAAGATGGAGCCGGTTGGACAGGGCCTTGCGCCCGAGGTTCGGCGCTGCGTTGGCTCAGGCTGCCGGCGGCGCCAGCGGGAAGCGCACCGTGAAGATGGTGCCCTGCCCTTGCTCCTTGCAATCCACGCTGATCACGCCGCCATGGTCGTGGGCGATCTCGCGCACGATGGCCAGGCCCAGGCCGCTGCCAGCCACCTTGTCGTTGGCGCGGTAGAAACGATCGAAGATCAGCTCGCGGTGTTCGGGCGCAATGCCCGGTCCCGAATCCTCTACGGAGAGCACGGTGGCGTCCTGCTCTTCCAGGCAGCGCACGGTGACCGTGCCGTGTGGCGGCGAATAGCGCACCGCATTGTCGATGAGGTTGTCGATCAGGTCGCTCAGCAGGAAGCGGTCGCCGCGCAGACGGGCCGGCCGCAGGTCGAAGCCCAGGTCGATGCGCTTCTTGTCGGCCTCTTCGATGAAGTGCTGGACCGACTCTTCCACCAGCTTGTCCAGCGACAGTTCTTCCAGCTTGCGGCTTTCGAACAGGCCAGGTTCGGAGCGCGCCAGCGCCAGCAGCTGGCGGCTCTGGCGGATCATGCGCTCCACCGAGGAATTCATCATCGCCAGCGAACGGGCGGTGTCGGGCTGGTCCTGATGCTTGTCATGCAGCAGTTCGAGCTGCAGCTTCAGGCCCGTGAGCGGGGTGCGCAACTGGTGCGCCACATCGGCCATGAAATTCTGCTGGGCCTGCTCACCCTTGTTGATGCGCGCCATGAGCTCGTTCATCGCCACGATCAGCGGTTGCAGCTCCACCGGCGCACCCCGTCCATCGATGGCGCCCAGCTTGCCGTGGTCGCGCTGCTCCAGGTTGCGCTGCAGGCTCTTCAAGGGACGCAGGCCGCGCCGCACCGCCACCAGCACCACGAAGATGGAGGCGAAGGTCAGCGCCCCGTCCAGCACCAGGAAGGACAGCAGGATAGTGTAGTGGGCGCGGTCGCGCTTGCGGATGGTCTCGGCCACGGCGACCCAGATCACGCCGTTCTTGACCCGCACCTGCATGGCGGCGATACGCACCGGCTCACCGCGCATCTCGCCATCGTAATTGATGGGACGGTCGAAGACGTCGCTTGCCGGCAGTTGCGGGAAGCCCTTGTCCCCCACCACGATCTGGCCCTCGGTATTGCGCACGGCGAAGAAGGTGGTGTCGGAATGGTTGCTGCGCAGGATCTGTTCGGCCTGCTGGGTCAGTTCGGCGGTGGTGCGCTCCTGGCGGTGACGCACCTGGGCGTACAGGCCCCAGGTGGAATCCATCAGGTTCTGGTCGAAAGCGTGCTGGGCCGGCAGCCAGGCCAGCCAGTAGGTCAGGCCTGCGCCGATCAGATTGACCAGCAAGAGCGGCGCGATCAACCACTTGAGCAGGTCGCGCCGGATGCTGGAATGCATTGCGGTCATGCGGTCTGCGGCGGGCTCAGGCCTCGCTCTTTTCGAGCATGTAGCCGAAGCCGCGGATGGTGCGGATGGCCACGCCCGAATCAGCGATCTTCAGACGGATGCGCGAGACATAGACTTCCACCGCATTGATGGTGAAATCCTCGCCCCAGGGCAGCACGGCGTCGATGATCTGCTGCTTGGAGACCACGCGCGAAGCATGTTGCATCAGGTATTCCAGCACAGTCCATTCCCGCAGCGACAGTTCGATCTTGCGGCCATCGATGTCGGCGCGCTTGGTGGCATTGTCCAGCGACAGGCCGCCCACCGTCAGTTGCGCCGGCTGCGGTGCGCTGCGGCGGATCAGCGCCTTGATGCGCGCCACCAGTTCAGGCGTGGCGAAGGGCTTGACCAGGTAATCATCGGCGCCCAGCTCCAGCCCATGCACGCGGTCGGGGATGGTGTCGCGCGCGGTCAGCAGCAGCACCGGCGTATTGTTGCCAGCCGCGCGCATGCGCCGCAGCACTTCGAAGCCATCGATGCCGGGCAGGCCGATGTCCAGCACCAGCACAGCGGCATTGAACCGCTGCGAGAGGGCATCGTTGCCATTGTTGACCGTATGCACGGTAAAGCCGTGCGAATTGAGCACGCGCGAGAGGCCGTCGGTCAGGACCGGGTCGTCTTCGACCAGCAAAACATTCATAGGGACGTTGTCAAAAAAAGGCGCAAAAACGCTGCGTAACCGGTGCATCGTATTGCAGCCGCGACGATGCTGCAAATCAGGCGACTCCCGATCAGGCTGGGGGACGGCGATGAGTGTTACTTTTTCGTCACATTCAGGACGGCGTCAGCCTGATGACAGGAATTTGTCAGACTCCCCCCTTATTCTTGCCGCCCATGCGAATGAGAATCCAACTCATTTGCATACATAACAATACTGGTCATCAGCCAGCCAAACGGTCTTCCTTGTGGAAGCACGGAGTAGCCAGCCATTCGAGCCGGTCCTGCGCGAGCGGGATCGGCTCATTGTTTCCGACTCCACTTCAACACAAGAAAAACATGAACCGTCTGACTCCGATTGCCGCCGCTTTGGTGGCCACCTTCGCCGCTCCTCTGTCCCTGCACGCCCAGCAGGTTTCCCCGACTACCACCAGCGCCGGCAAGCCTGCCGCCGACGGCCAGCTCGCTCCGGTGACGGTGCAAGGCCAGCGCGATGATTTCGCCAGCACCGGCACGGCCCTCACCAAGCTGCCGGCCGACCTGCGCGACGTGCCGCAATCGGTGACTGTGGTGAACAAGGCGCAGATGCAATCGCAAGGGGCGAGTTCGCTGTCCGATGCGCTGCGCAACGTCTCCGGCATCACCCTGGGCGGCGCCGAGGGCGGCCAGATCGGCAACAACATCAACCTCAATGGTTTCTCGGCGCGCACCGACATCTACCTCGATGGCTTCCGCGACCGTGGGCAATACTATCGCGACACCTTCGCCATCGATGAAGTGGAAGTCCTGATGGGCCCCTCTTCGATGCTGTTCGGACGCGGCTCGACCGGCGGCATCATCAACCAGGTCAGCAAGAAGGCCAACCTGAAGGCGGCCACCGAGATCTCTGGCTCGATCACCACCAATGGCCTGGTGCGCAGCACCGTCGACGTCAACCGCCCGCTGTCGGACACCTCGGCCCTGCGCATCGAAGCCATGGCCCAGAACGGCGCGGCCAGCACGCGCAAGCAGACCGATGTGCAAGACTTCGGCCTGGCCGGCTCCTATGTCTGGGGCATCGGCACCCCCACCGAAATCACCCTCTCGGCGCTGCTGCAACACAACCAGGACCAGCCCGACTACGGCCTGCCGCCCTTGAACGGCCATCCCGCCAACGTCGGTCGCGACACTGCCTATGGCCTGAACAGCGACCGCACCATCCAGGACGTGGCCTCGTTCAACGTCGGCGTCAAGCACAAGATCGCGCCCGACGTCACCCTGCGCAACCAGACCCAGTTCAACTACGTCCACACCGATGCGGTGGAGACGGCGCCCAACACCATCGGAACCGTCTCGGGCGCTGGCTTCACGCAGCTCGTCAATGCCTCCAGCAACCTGCCACTGTCCAGCCTGTTCGTGCGTGGCCAGAGCCATGACCGCGTCATCACCGACTATTCCATCTTCAACCAGACCGAGCTGACCGCCAAGTTCGCCACCGGCAGCATCAAGCACGATGCGGTGGTCGGCGTGGAAGTGGGGCATGACGGATACGACAACCAGAACTACTATCGCAACGGCAGTTGCAACGGCACTGCGCTCAATGCCAACGGCGCCACCACCGGCTACGTGGACTGCGTCCCGCTGCTCAACCCCAGCTACAGCGCGGCCGGCAGCAGCGTGAGCTCGAGCACCGGAAACCGCGCCGGCGGCAGCGCCAACACCGTGGCCGCCTATGTGGGCGACACCGTCGAACTGGTACCGCAATTCAAGCTGGTCGGCGGGTTGCGCTATGACCGCTACATCGCCAGCATCACCAACTCCATCGCCAGCGCCCGCACGCCAGCGGCCGCCAGCCAGACCATCAATTTCCTGAGCCTGCGCTCGGGCGCGATCTGGCAACCGACCTCGGCCCAGGCTTACTACGTCTCCTATGGCACCTCGTTCAATCCCTCGCTGGAACAGCTGACCGGCACCCAGGGCCAGCAGAATCTGGACCCGGAAAAGAACCGTTCCTATGAACTGGGCGGCAAGTGGGATCTGGCTGATGGCCTGGCCCTCACGGCCGCCGCCTTCCAGATCACCAAGGACAACGCCCGCAGCCAGGTCGCTACCGGCGTCTACGCACTGGCGGGCAAGGTGCGCGTCAATGGCGCCCGCGCCGGCGCCACCGGCCACATCACGCGCGAGTGGCAGGTCGCAGCCAACTACACCTACCTGGGCGCCAAGGTGCTGGAGGGCGCAGCGGGCGACAACTCGGTCGGCAAGGTCCCGGTCAATACCCCCAAGCACACCCTGACCACCTGGACCACCTACGACCTGGCCCCGCACTGGCAGATCGGCGGCGGCGCCAGCTATATGTCGCAGCGTTATGCCGACGCGCCCAACACCGTGCAGGTGGGCGGCTATACCCGGTATGACGCCATGCTGGCCTACACCACCAAGGCCTACGACATCCGCCTGAACCTCTACAACCTGAGCAACAAGATGTATTACGACGCGCTGATCCAGTCCGACGGCGGCCGCTCCGTCCCGGGTTCGGGCCGCACTGCCCTGCTGTCGCTGACCTATCGCATGTAAAAAAAAGAAAAGAGGACGCGCCCATGCTCATCACCATTCCCCAACTGCTGGATACACAAGCCCTCCAGACAGTGCGCAGCCTGCTGGAGCAGGCCGGCGAGGCCTGGGTGGATGGGCGCGTCACGGCCGGCTATCAGGGTGCGCCGGTCAAGTTCAACCAGCAGATCGACGAGCATTCCGAAGTCGCCCTGCAATGCCAGCGCATCATCGTGTCGGCGCTGGAGCGGCACCCGCGCTTCATCAGCGCGGCGCTGCCCAACCTGATCTACCCGCCCATGTTCAACCGCTACGGCGAGGGCATGCACTTCGGCGCGCACGTCGACGGCAGCGTGCGCATCCATCCGCACAATGGCCGCAAGCTGCGCACCGATGTCTCGGCCACGCTGTTCCTGGCCGACCCGGGCGATTACGATGGTGGCGACCTGCAGATCGATGACAGCTATGGCGCGCACAGCGTCAAGCTGGCGGCGGGAGACATGGTGCTCTATCCGGCCACCAGCCTGCACACGGTCACGCCGGTCACGCGCGGGGTGCGCCTGGCCTGCTTCTTCTGGGTGCAAAGCCTGGTGCGCGACGACGGCCAGCGCCAGCTGCTGTTCGACATGGACAACGCCATCCAGCGCCTGAACCAGACCGAGGCCGATGCCCTGGCCCGGCGTACCCTGGTGGGCTGCTATCACAACCTGCTGCGGCAATGGAGCGATACCTGATCGCCCCCTCTTTCAAATTATTTATATCGTTTTACGTTTACTTGAAGTAGCGCGGATCCATCTTGCGGAACACCCAGGCCGACGCCAGCGTGATCGCGCCGACGATGGCAAAGGTGATCTGGAAGCTGGCGTTGGTAGCCGTGCCGACCTCGCTCTTGAAGAGATTGACCATGGTCCCACCGATGGTCACGCCCAGGCCGATGGCCAGCATCTGCACCATGGAAAAGAGACTGTTGCCGCTGCCGGCGTCGCGCTTGTCCAAGCCCTTGAGGGTGACGCTGTTCATGGCCGCGAACTGCATCGAGTTCGATGCACCGAAGATGGCCAGTTGCACGATGGCCGCCGTCAAGGGCCAGTCCGGCGTGATCAGCGCAAAGGACATGATGGCCGCGCCGACGATGGCCGTATTGACCAGCAGGAAGCGGTCATAGCCGAAGCGCTTGACCAGCGGGGCGATCCAGGGCTTGGCGATGGTGCCGGCAATGGCCGCCGGCAGCAACACCATGCCAGCATGCAGGGGCGAATAGCCCAGCCGCACCTGCAACAGCAGCGGCAGCAGGAAAGGCACCGCCGAGGAACCGATACGGCAGACCAGGTTGCCGGCCAGTCCGATGCTGAAATTGGGTTCGCCAAACAAACCCAGCCGAAACAATGGCCGCGGATGAACCGAGGCATGTCGCCAATAGCCAAGTACTGTAAGCGCCGCCACGACGAACAGGGCGATGCTCCAGCCGGTACGGTGGCTGTCGAACGGCACATCCAGCGCCAGCGAAAAGGCCACCATGCAGGCCGAGAGCAAGACACACCCCAGCAGATCGAAGCGCGGCGTGCCGGCAAGGCTGTCATCGGGAAGGAAATACAGCACAGCGCCCATGCCCAGTACGCCAACTGGCAGGTTGATCAGGAAGATCCAGTGCCACGACAGGCTTTCCACCAGCCACCCGCCCAGTACTGGCCCCACCACCGGGCCGAGCTGCCCGGCAATCGAGATCGACGCCAGCGCAGCGATGTACTGCGCCCCCGGCACCGCCCGCAACACCGCCAGCCGCCCCACCGGCAGCAGCATGGAACCGCCCAGCCCCTGCACCACGCGGGCCGCCAGCAGCATGGGCAGGCTGGACGCCATGGCGCACAGCAGCGAACCCAGCGAAAACAGCAGGATCGCCGCGAAATACATGCGGCGTGTGCCGAAACGGTCAGCCAGCCAACCCGAGGCCGGGGTCAGTGAGGCCATGGTGAGGGTGTAGGCCACCACCACCGGGTGCATGTTCAGCACCGGCTCGCCCAGGCTGCGCGCCATGGCGGGCAAGGCGGTATTGACGATGGTGGTGTCCAGCGTCTGCATGAAGAAGCCGGACGCGACTATCCACAGCAAGGCACGCTGGGTGACCGGATCATTGATGGAGGCAGAAGCAGAGGTAGAAGGAGAGGACGGGGTGTCGCGCAGACGGGGCGGCTGGTTGGCAGACATGGCGAAGGAAGAATGGGAAACGTGCCGACAAGACAAGGCGGGCAAGGCAGGGAGACGGTACAGACAAGCTCGCCGTATCCCCGCGCACTACCGCGACATTCTACGCCCTTGGGCGTTTCCCATCAGAAGGCTTGCGGACGCCACTTCAGCAGACGCCGTTCCAGCGCATGCAAGAGCCAGTCCGCCGCCAGCGCCACCACGGCCAGCACGATCATGGCCGCGAACACGCCGCTGGCGTTGAATGCGCCCTGAGCGGTAGAGATCAGCAGGCCGATGCCCTGCTTGGAACCGAGGAATTCCCCCACCACCGCGCCCACCAGGGCAAAGCCGAAACTCACATGCAGGCTGGCCAGGATCCACGACAGCGCCGAGGGGATCACCACGGCCATGGTGACCTGACGACGCGAGGCGCCCAGGATCTGGGCATTGGCGATCATGTAGCGGTCGGCCTCGCGCACACCCTGGAAGGCATTGGCAAAGACCACGAAGAACACCATCACCACTGCCAGCGCCACCTTGGACGCCATGCCCAGGCCGAAGGCGATGACAAAGATGGAGCCCAGCACCACGCGTGGAATCGAGTTGGCGATCTGGATATAGAGGCTGAAGACATCCGAGAGCAGCTTGTTGCGGCCCAGGACGATGCCGGCAATGACACCGGCCACCGAACCGATCAGGAAGCCCAGCACGGTCTCTTCCAGCGTCACCAGCACCTGGGTCCAGAGCGGGCCCTGCGAGGTGCCTTCGACCATCCAGTCATAGATCTGCGCCACGATCAGGGAGGGTTGCGAGAAGAAGAAGGGATCGATCCAGCCGATGCGCGCGCAGACTTCCCAGCCGCCCAGCACGATCACCAGGATAGCGATGCGCAGGCCGATGACCAGTTGTTTTCGTGCGCGGATCTTGCGCTGGGCCTCGGCTTCGACGGCGGCGATGTCCATCGTCGCGGCGGATTGGCTGGCTTGTGCTTGTGTCATGAGACTCCCCTGTATTTCAACAATGATCAATCACGCGATATGGACTTCTTCACGCAGGTCAGCCCAGATTCTGCGCGAGATATCAATGAAGCGCTGTTCGTAGCGCACTTCTTCCATCACCCGCGGACGCGGCAGGTCGATGGGATAGACGCTCTTCAGGGTCGCCGGACGGGCCGTGAGCACATAGACCTTGTCGGCCAGGGCAATGGCCTCTTCCAGGTCGTGGGTAACGAACACCACCGAGCCCGAATGGGCCGACCACAGGCGCAGCAGTTCGTCCTGCATCAGGGTGCGGGTCTGCATGTCCAGCGCCGAGAAGGGTTCATCCATGAGCAATATCTCGGGACTGTTGATGAAGGTCTGCGCCAGCGCCACGCGCTTGCGCATGCCGCCGGAGAGCTGGTGGGGATAGTGGTCGCCGAACTTGTCCAGGCCCACGCGGCGTATCCATTCATCGGCCAGCGCATGCGCCTGGGCCTTGGGCTGGCCCCGGAACAGGGGACCGGCGGCGACATTCTCGCGCACGCTGCGCCAGGGGAAGACGGCGTCGTTCTGGAACACGAAGCCGATGCGCGGATCGATGCCATTGACCGGCTGCCCCATCACGCGCACCTCGCCCAGGGTGGGCTTGAGCAATCCCGTGATCAGCGACAGCGTGGTCGATTTGCCGCAACCGGTGGGGCCGACCACGGCGACGAATTCGCCCCGCGCCACGCTCATGGAAAAATCACGCAGCGCCACCGTGGCCCGGCCATCGGCAGTGATGAAGCGGCAGCTCACGTTGCGCAATTCGATGGCCGGGGTTTCCTGCGCCGCCTGGCCGGCGGGCGTGAAGGCGTGCTGGTTGATCGCATTCATCGTGGGGCTCTTTCGTGGCTGAGGTTGATTTCAACTTGACTGGGGTGGAGTACGCCCCTGACGCGCCGGCGCGCATCATGGCGCATATCGTTTATATCGTTTATATGGTTTCCGGGAAGACTGGCCATCGGCCAGTCCCGCCTCATTTCACGGCATTGACGAATTCATCCGTATAGGTCTTGGACAAGTCCACATGCTTGCCCTTGACGTTGGGATTGAAGCCCGACAGCACGGCCAGCACGGTTTGCGGCCCACCCTTGGGCATCTTGCCGTCCTGCGAATACATGGGCAGCGAATTGGTGAGCGCCTGTATATACAGCGGCTTGTTGTTGCCGTAGTAGTCCTTGGGCATCTTGTCGGCGATCTGCTCGGCCGTGTGCGTCTGGATGAACCTGAGCGTCTTGACGAAGGCGCGCGCCAGCTTCTGGGCGTCTTCCTTGTGGCTGTTGAGCCAGCTGCGCTGTACATACACGCTGGAAGCCGGATAGAGTCCGCCCAGCGCCTTGACCGTGCCCTCCACGGTGCGCAGGTCCACCAGCACCTGGGCGTCGCCGGTCTTGAGCAATTGCGAGGCGGTCGGCTCGGTGGTCATGCCGGCATCGATGCGACCCTGCTTCATGGCGGCGATGAAGGTATTGTCCGCTCCCACCGGCAGCACCGAGAACTGCTTGGAGGTGATGCCGTGGCGCGAGGCCAGGTATTGGGTCAGGAAGTTGGTGGACGAGCCCAGTCCGGTCACGCCCAGGGTCTTGCCCTTGGCGTCGGCCATGCTCTGGAAGTGCGGTGCGGCCTTGGTGGACACCAGTTCCACCTCGCCCGGCACCTGGCCCAGGATGACGATGGCAGTGATTTCCTTGCCCTTGGTCTGCAGGTCGATGGAGTGGTCATAGAAGCCGACCACCGCCTGCACTGCACCGGCCAGCAGTTCGTTCTCGGCGTCCACGCCGGCCGGCTGCGATTGCAGTTCCACGTCCAGGCCTTCTTCCTTGAAATAGCCCAGTTGCTCGGCCAGCTTGGCCGGCAGGTAGACCATCTTGTTGATGCCGCCGACCATGATGGTGATCTTGGCCGCAGCCCAGGCCGGAGCCGGCGCGCCGGCCAGCACGGTGCTGGCGATGGCCAGGGACAGCAGGCCCTGGCGGATGTGCTTGTTCACGTTACCTCCTGGAATCGATGCGAAAGCCTGCGGATTCTAAGATCTCTTCATGCAGGCCGCAGCAGTCACTTCACCTGGTCCACGAACTCGTTGGTATAGGTCTTGGACAAGTCGATGTTCTTGCCCTTGATATTGGGATTGAAACCGGCCATCACCTTCAGGACCTGTTCGGGCCCGCCGGCGGGCATCTTGCCGTCGGGCGAATACATGGGCAGGGACGCCTTGAGCGCCTGCACATAGATGGCCTTGCTGCCGCCGTAGTAGTCCTTGGGCATCTTGTCGGCGATGTCTTCGGCCGAATGGGTCTGAATGTAGCGCAGGGTCTTGACGAAGACGCGCGCCAGCTTCTGCGACTCGGCCTTGTGGCTGTTCATCCAGGAGCGATGCACATAGAGGCTGGAGGCCGGATAGAGCCCGCCCAGCGCCGCCTTGGTGCCGTCGACGCTGCTCATGTCGACCAGCACCTTGGCCGCGCCCGAGGCCAGCAGGATGGAGGTGGTCGGCTCGGTGGTCCAGGCCACATCGACGCGCTTTTGCTTCATGGCGGCGATCAGGGTATTGCCCGCGCCCACCGGCAGGATCGAATAATCGCCCGCCTTCAGGCCGGCCCGATTGGCCAGGTATTGGGCGATGAAACTGGAAGACGAACCCAGCCCGGTCACGCCCAGGGTCTTGCCCTTGAGATCGGCCATGCTGCGTACGCTGTCGGCCAAGTCGGCGCGCACCATTTCCATGCCGCCCGGCACCAGCAGCAACTGGGCGATGGAGGTGACTTCCTTGCCCTTGCTCTGCAGGTCGATGGAATGGTCGTAGTAGCCCACCACGGCCTGCACCGCGCCGGCCAGCAATTCATTTTCGGCATCCACCCCGGCCGGCTGCGACTGCAGCTCCACGTCCAGGCCTTCTTCCTTGAAGTAACCCAGGCTTTCGGCCAGCTTGGGGGGCAGGTAGATGAGCTTGTTGATGCCGCCGACCATGATGATGATCTTGTCGGCCGCACGGGCCTGCGGGGCCGCCAGGCCGAGCGCGCAGGCGGTGATAGCGGTGCTGACAGTGATGCCCAGGGTGAGGAGCCTACGGCGCAGGCGGCCGTTGAGGGCGGGCCAGACGCAAAAATCGTCACGCATTATGATTATCTCCTGAATATTTTGACTAGGATGGTCGGCCGCCATCTTCAGTTCTTGTAGACTTGCGGACCTATTCTAAGAAGCCGAAACCTTCATCCAGCTTTCCAAAAAACGGCTTTTTGCTTTGCAACGCAACAAAAAGGCACTTCAACAGAAGTCCGGAACCTGCTCGGAACAAGCTCAAAAGAACCTCAAAAGAACCTTAAAAGAATCTTGAGAGAATCGGAAAAGAATCTTAAAGAACCTCAAAAAACACGAGACTAGCGCATGAAATTGCTCCTCATCGAAGACAATCCCCAGCTTGCCCACTGGCTGGAGCAGATCCTCAAGGAACACAAGTTCAAGGTCGATATCGCCGCCGATGGCGAGATCGCCGACCAGGTGCTGCGCGACGAGAACTACGACGTCGTGCTGCTGGACCTGATGCTGCCCAAGCTGCACGGCAAGAATGTGCTGCGCCGCCTGCGCGAGCGCCACAATGGCGTGCCGGTCATGATCCTGACCGCCAGCGGCTCCATCGACGAGAAAGTCGAATGCCTGGGCGCCGGGGCCGATGACTACCTGGTCAAGCCCTTCGAGATCCGCGAACTGGTGGCCCGCATCAAGGTGCTGGTGCGCCGCCAGACCCCCGACAAAGCCGCCGAGATCCACTGCGGCAACCTGGTCTATGACAGCAATACGCGCCAGTTCGCCGTGGGCGGCGTGACCCTGGCGCTCCCGGCGCGGGAGCATGACGTGCTGGAAGTGCTGATCCTGCGGCAAGGCAAGACCGTCTCCAAGACCGCGCTGATGAAGGGCGTCTTCAGCCTCTCGGAAGAACCCAGCGCGGACGCCATCGAAGTCTATATCTCGCGCCTGCGCAAGAAACTGGATCGTTCTGGCGCGGCCATCATGACCCTGCGCGGTCTGGGATATCTGCTGCGCCAGAGAGATTGAATGATCGACAGCCTGCGCCTGCGGCTGCTATGGTGGCTGCTGATCCCGATGGCGGTGTATGTGGGCCTGTCCACCAGCGACGCCTATGACAACGCCGTTTCCAGCGCCACCCTGGTGCAGGACCGCGCCCTGCTGGCCTCGGCCCGGATGATCGCCGGTCAGGTCGGCTGGAACGATGGCGCGCCGGTGGTCTCGGTGCCGCCGGCGGCGCTGGAACTGTTCGCCTCGCCGGCTCAGGACGCGGTCTACTACCAGGTGCTGATGGACGACGACACGCTCCTGGCCGGCCGTCCCGACTTCCCCGCCGCGCCTGATTTCGCGGCGCTCTACCCGGTCTACAGCACGACCAGCTTCAATGGCAAGCCGCTGCGCGTGGTCAGCTACATCCGCGCACTATTCGACGAAGGCACCCTGCGCATGGTGGCCGTGTCGGTCGGCCAGACCATGCAAGGCCGCCAGGAAATGATCGATGACCAGTGGCACGCCTCGCTGCGCCGCCAGATCGTCTTGCTGCTGCTGGCCATCAGCCTGGTGGTGCTGGGCCTGACCATGGAATTGCGACCGCTGCTGGCGCTCAAGGATGAGCTGGCCACGCGCCGGCCAGATTCGCTCACGCCGCTGCGCGCCGGCGGCCTGCAGCAGGAACTGCGCCCCATCGTGGAGGCGATCAACCAGTACATCTTCCGCCTCAACGCCCAGGTGACCGTGCAGAAGCGCTTCGTGGCCGACGCCGCGCACCAGTTGCGTACCCCCCTGGCGGTGATCGATTCGCAGATCCAGTTCGCGCGACAGCTCGACGATCCGGCCAGGGTGGCGCAGGTGCTGGCGTCATTGCAGGAAGGCAGCCGCAGCATGACCGACCTGACCAACAAGCTGCTCCTGCTGTCGCAGGCCGAAGCCTCCGACAGCAGCGCCTTCCCGCGTGCGCCGGTGGACCTGCTGGCGGTGTCGGCGATGGTGCTGGAAGAACTGTCCGGACTGGCCCTGAAGAAGGGCATCGACCTCGGCCTGGAGACCACGCTGGAGAGCGCCATGGTCAACGGCAACGAAGCCCAGTTGATGGGCATGCTGATGAACCTGATCGACAATGCCCTGCGCTATACGCCCGAGGGCGGCAAGGTCACCGTGGGGCTGGAGAAGAAGCGTAGCCAGATGATCATCACCGTGAGCGACAATGGCCCGGGCATTCCGGCCGAGGTGCGCGAGCGCGTGTTCGAGCGCTTCTATCGCAATGCCGCGCCGGACCAGCCCGGCTCGGGGCTGGGCCTGGCCATCGTGCGCGAGATCGTGCAGGCTTCGCAGGGGTCGATACGGCTGGATGCCCCGGCACAGGGGAGCGGGCTGGTGGCGACGGTGAGCTTGCCGGCATTGCAGAGCTGAATTTCTTGGTGAAAACATCCACGAACCGTTCGAACTGAGTAGGCCACTTGGGGCCGTATCGAAGGCGCACCGGCCGCTACCCAGTGCGAACGGTCCGTCAATAGCCTCGTACTGATCTCAGCGCTTGAGAGCGCAGCGATACAAAAACGCACAGCCCGCACAAGAACCGATCAAAAAGTATCAGCCCGCTGCGCGCTTTTGGCGTGGAGCGCCACGCCCTGCCCTCGTACTCTTGCTCCTGCCGTCCAACCGGCCGACCTGACTGCTGTCCTGCTCCCCCCGCAGCGCAAGCGCCAGGCGTGATCGATAAAAACATCAGGAGACAAACCGTGAACAAGATCTGCTTGGGCGCCGCGTGCGCCGTCCTTGGCGCTGCCCTGCCCTTGGTGGCATCGGCGCAGTCCTGCAATGTCCCCGTGCTCAAGGTGCTGGCGCAGAAGAGCCTGGGCCTGACCGTGATGGAAAAATCACTGGCCGATTACCAGAAGCGCAGCGGCACCCGCATCGAGATCAGCTACTTCGGCGAGAACGACCGGCGCGCCAAGTCGCGCCTGGACGCCGCCACCAAGGCGGGCTCCTACCAGGTCTACTACGTCGACGAGGCCAACGTGGCCGAGTTCGCCTCGGCGGGATGGATCGTGCCGCTGCTGAAGTATTTTCCCAAGGATGCCGATTACGACGACTTCCTGCCAGGTCGCCGGGCCGTCGCCAGCTACAAGGACGTGGCCTACTTCGCCCCGCTGATCGGCGGTTCCGACTTCCTCTTCTATCGCCGCGACCTGCTGGAAAAGGCCGGCCTGCCGGTACCGCGCACGCTGGACGAACTGGTGGCCGACATCAAGAAACTGCATTCGCCGCCCAGCGTCTATGGCTGGGTGGCGCGCGGCCAGCGCGGCTCGGGTATGAATGTGTGGCGCTGGGCGCCGTTCATGCTGGCCCAGGGCGGCCAATGGACCGACAAGAACAACCAGCCGGCCTTCAATTCGCCGGCGGCAGTCAAGGCCACGCAGCTCTATGCGGACCTGTTCAAGTACGCGCCCCCGGGCGCGGCCACCTATGACTGGAGCAATGCGCTGGAAGCCTTCCGCTCGGGCAAGGTGGCCTTCATGATCGAGTCCACGCCCTTTGCCGACTGGATGGAAGACAGCAGCAAGTCCAGCGTGGCCGACAAGGTCGGCTATGCCCGCCCGCCGGCGCCGCTGCCTTCGGCGGCCTATGGCCACGGCCTGGCCATCTCCGCGGTGGGCGCCAAGGATGAATGCACGCGCCAGGCCGCGGGCAAGTTCATCGCCTTTGCCACCGGCAAGGAACAGGAGCAGGCGCGCCTGCGCGAAAAGGTCTTCAGCGACTACAACCGCAGCAGCACCATCCAGAGCGATTACTTCCAGAAGAACGTCAAGCCGCAGATCCTGGCTGGCCTGAAGGACACCACGCCGGTGTCCAAGCTGACCATCTGGCCCAGCCCGCAATGGCCGGACATCGGCGACAACCTGGGTGTGGCGCTGGAAGAGGTGTTTACCGGCACGCAGAAGGATATTACCCGCGCCCTGGACGAGGCTGCGCAATATGCGCAGGACGCCATGGAACACGCGCGTAAATAATTTCCTTCCCCATTCGCCCTACACGATGTAGCCGCCCTGGTCCCGTCACGGACCACGGCGGCCTCCGGAGTCCTGCATGTTCAATCGTGGAAAGACCTCGCTGCCCTACCTGTTCCTGGGACCGTCACTGCTGGTGATGCTGGTGCTGGGCCTGGTGCCGACCGTGGCGGCGATCAACCTGGCGCTGAAGAACCGCGTGCTGCGCTACCCCGACAGCGACTATGTGTGGCTGCGCAATCTGGAACGGCTGATGTCGGACCGGCGCTTTCTCAATGCCATCGAAGTCTCGGCGGTCTGGGAGGTGGTGACGGTGCTGGGTGCAGTCATCGTCGGCATCGCCATCGCCGTCTACCTGTTCGAGAACGTCCATGGCAAATGGCGGCAAGCCATGTGCGTGCTGCTGATCACGCCGGTGCTGCTGCCGCGCGTCTCGGCGGCCTTCATCTGGAAGTTCATGTATTCGCCGCTGACCGGCATCCTGGGCTGGCTGCTGGGACTGGTCGGCATCCATGACACGGCCTTCCTGTCCGACCCGGCCCTGGCCCTGTATGCGGTGGCGCTGGTCGATATCTGGCAGTGGGGCCTGTTCTTCGCGGTGATCGTGTTGAAGTTGCTGGAGACGCTGCCGCCCGAACCGCTGGAGGCGGCCCGGCTGGACTATGCACGGACCTGGCAGGTCTACGCCTATATCGCCCTGCCCATGCTCAAGGGGCCGCTGATCAGCCTGGTCTTCATCAAGATGGTGGAGTCGCTGCGCTCCTTCGACCTGATCTACGTGATGACCAAGGGCGGTCCCGGCGTGGCCACCGAAACGCTGGACATGTATGCCTATGCCCAAGGTATCGGGCTGTCGGGCAAGGTCTCGTACGCCTCGACCATGGCGGTGCTGATGATGATCGCCACTACGCTGATCTTTACCCTGATCTGGAAACGGGTGAGCAAATGGGAAGATTGATCACACGCTGCGCCGTCTGGGGCGTGGGCATCGTGCTGGTGCTGGTGGCGGTGTTTCCGCTGTTGTGGGCGCTGCTCAATTCGGTCAAGACCTTGCTGGATATCGTCACGCCCACGCCGCGCTTTCTCTTCACGCCAACGCTGGAGAACTACCGCCAGGTCATCGGCAGTCCGGAAGTGCTGGTGGGACTGACCAACAGCGCCGTCATCGTCGGCAGCGCCGTGCTGCTGGGGACCTTCATGGGCGTGCCGGCCGCCTATGTGATTGCGCGCTATCACGTGCCGGGTAAGCGCGATATCCAGTTCTTCCTGCTCTCGCTGCGCTTCCTGCCGCCGGTAGCGGTGGCCATTCCATTGATCGCCATCTGGGTGGACCTGGGGCTGTATGACACGCGCTTCTCCATGATCGTGACCTACCTGCTGACCACGCTCTCGACCATCACCTGGCTGTCGATCCCGGTGTTCCAGCGCATGCCGCGCGAGATCGAGGAAGCGGCCACCCTGGACGGCTACGGTCCCTATGCGGTGTTCTGGAAGATCGCCCTGCCCAACTGCGCCACGACCCTGCTGGGCGGGATCATCTTCAGCTTCGTGCTGGTCTGGAACGAACTGATGATCGCCCTGGCGCTGACCTCGTCCAACAGCGCCACCCTGCCGGTGGTGGCGTCGGCCTTTACCTCCATGGGGCAGGAAGTGCCCTGGGGCGTCATCAACGCCTCCACCGTGCTGCTGGCGCTGCCGCCCCTGATCTTTGTGGGCGTGCTGAGCCGACTGTTGAATTCCATGCTCAAAGGAAAATAAGGAGATCCCATGCAAGCCCTCGTACTCGAAGCCACCCGCGAACTCAAGCTGCGCGAGATCGACCTGCCGCAACAGATGGGCGCGCAGGATGTGCGCATCCGCATCCACACCGTGGGCATCTGCGGCAGCGACCTGCACTACTACACCCATGGCAGCATCGGCCCCTTCAAGGTGGAAGCGCCAATGGTGCTGGGCCATGAAGCCTCGGGCACCGTCATCGAAGTGGGCAGCGCAGTCAGCCACCTCAAGGTCGGCGACCGCGTCTGCATGGAGCCGGGCATCCCGCGCCTGGATTCGCCGGCCACGCTGCGCGGCATGTACAACCTCGACCCTGCGGTGCGTTTCTGGGCCACGCCTCCCATCCATGGCTGCCTGACCGGCAGCGTGGTGCATCCGGCGGCCTTCACCTACCGCCTGCCGGACAACGTCAGCTTTGCCGAAGGGGCCATCGTCGATCCGGTCGGAATGACCAACGACTGGAGTGAATTGACGATGCCGGATCTACAGGCCGGGTTCGATGAGAAGCTGCATCAGCGCAAGATGATTGCTGACCTGCTCGCGCTGACCGAGCACCACGTACGCCAAGAGGCCCGCCAGGAAGTGGTCTTCAGCGATGCGGTTGCAGAAGCCTCGGCGCACCATCCGGATGGCGATATCTACAACGGCTTGAAGACCTTGGGTGCCATGTTCAAGCTGGGCGGGATAGACCGTCATGAGAAGAAGCTCCAGGAACAGCGCAAGAAATACGGCGAGGACCTGGCCGGACGCCAGCAGGCGGCGGCTGATGATGCCTGGCATGAATTGACCCATGACAATGGAAAACCGACGCTGGACGAAGCGGCGATGAAAGCCTTTCCGGCGATCTACGATGCTGCGCTCAAGCAATTTGAACCGCAACTTTTGCAACTGCTGATGGCGCATCTCGGCTGGCTCAAGAGCGAGCAATTGGCCAACTGGATGGAGGGTGTTCATGACGATGCGGACATCCGCAGTGGTTATGCTTACAGCGAATCCATGTCGCAATGCATCGGCAAGGCCGTCTGTTCAAAGCCATGTATTGATCAACTCGCCAGTTGGATCTCCAGTGGCAATCTTCAAGACAAACGCAATCTCTATGTCCGCGCCTTGCTGCTCAACCAGGCAGACATCATCGCAGCCACCGAAACGCAGTTCAAGGGTAGCGACTTCCAGTTAGAGAACATCCTCCATGTCTACAAAGGCGCTGTCATGCGCTTGGACGATCCGAAGCAGGCGGAGCAACTGATTGATCGCTTGGCGCTGACCACAGGCAATGTAATTGTCAAAGCCATCAGTGGGAGCAGTAGTGCCCTCGCACGAGCAATTGCACTGACTCACCTTCAGCTATTGGGTGGCGTCGGCATCAAGGTCAGCAACATGAGCCGTACCGATGTAGCGCGATGGGCGATCGCACAGGCGAAAGAACAAGGCATACAACTGGAGACAGACCGAAAGGAAACCAGAGTCGATGCGCGCAACCAAGCGCGAAAGGCAGTCAAGCAGGCCAGAGTTCAGAACCACTTCTTCTACGTGCTGGACATCGGCGCTCTTGAAAAGGATGGCCGCATCGCGCCAGGAAGCATCAAGGGTATTGGTATTCCTGGGGTTACCACGGCGAAGAATTGGCTTGGATCGGGATCACCGCGAGACTTCAAGCTTGGCGTCATGACCATGATCGTACAAATGGCGGCGTTGCAATTCGCCATGACAGATCTGGACAATAACGATCAGTTCAATCAGTGGGAAACGCGCACAAAAGCTGCGTTGGCAATTATCAGTCTGAGTGCAACGATGGTCGAGATCGCGATGGTAAGCGTTGAGAAATCGGTGGAGCACCCGCTGGCAGTATTTATCCGGAACCAGTGGGCGGTAGACGCAGAACTCGTTAGCACTATCCTAAAACGTGCTCGTAAAGCCGGAATGGTAGCTGGCGTCTTAGCAGAACTTTATGACCTCGTATTTAATGCTCCGCAAGAATTCAAAGACGAAAACTACCTTCTTATGGCGCTGTATGTGCTGAACGGGATATTAGGAATAGGCATCGCCTTGGCAGCCTATTATGCAATCACATCCATATGGGCACCGCTTCTACTTATATCCTTTGCCGTAGGAATCGCCCTCGCTTTGGTTAACAACAGTCAGCTAAAGACTTGGATTTCCCGATGTGATTTCTCTCTTGGAGAAAAATATAGTTCTTTCGAGGACCAAATTAAGGCCTTCAACGGATAGCCGGAACTTGACTTATGGATGAACGCATCTTTTCCTATAAGGCTGGCGCCCCGATTCCTGCTTGGGATTTGGAACACAGGCTATCTATTCACGAACCAGTCGCTCCGGAATGTAAAGATACTGGCACGGTGTTTAGAGTCAATTCCACGTACATGGATGTTACCGATCAGCCATATAGAGATAGGCAGTGGCACGCAGGTGGAGTCCTTACCTCCTGCATCGGCGTTGCCGCCCCATTGGGGCTCATCGGCTATATGTTGATCCATCCACCGAGAGAGTTTGTCTTCACCTTGGCAATAGTCTGGTTAGTACTTCTGGCTAGTTCCGCCACCTTTGCGTATCTGACTTGGAAGTACGGCAAGGATGAGTTCTTCGCATTGAAACGCCGCCCAATCCGATTCCACCGAAAGGAGAAAAAAATATATGCGATCCGTCATCGCCGATTTTTTTCCAAGCCGGGCCAAGGTGATTTCGCATGGGAGATTGCATGGAACGAGAACGCGATCTTCTGCATCCACAAACGGATAGTCAACTACAGGCCCAGCTACCATATAAGGCACTACGAAGTAGACCAAGACGGCAACGTCATTCGTGCCTTCTCGATTGGCCGGACGTGGGAAGGTAAACGAAATCTTCAAGGCTTACTATCGCAATGGAACTATTGGTGCTGGTACATGAATCACGGACCAGCCGATTTACCCAGGCCGCCGCTCTACTTCAAAGAACACGAAACCGCGCTGGAGAGCTTCCTGTTCTGCCTCTACGACTTCGGCACACGCGCCAGCGTCGCTTATCGTATTTCGGTAATGCCGTTCGTCCTGCTGATGACCAGTCATCGCCTCATGGCATTGTGGACTTGCCGCGACCCCGTCTGGCCACAGGCCATCGAGGCACTCAGCACCATCGAACCTGGCGATCCTTACGATGAACCGAGGGGCGGAACACCAACAGGCTGGGGAGAAACCGCGCAGGCCATCGAGCGAGGCGAATACCCCTATGACCCGAAGAGCGACATGAAGGTATGGCGCGGTCAGAAAGATCCGGCCCGGAATGCCTTGCTTTGGGCTGAAGACATTCCTCCCCGGTATTAGGATATTTCCATGGACGAACGAGCGTGCCCGAGCAATTTCGGACAGCCCATTCCAGAATGGGATCTTAGACATCGTCTACCCATCGATAAGCCGGTCAGTTCAGAGCGCAGAGACACCGCAACCATCTTTAGAATCAACTCGACTTATATGGATGTTACGGATCAGCCATTTAAAGATCGGCAATGGCTAGCGGGTGGGGTATTCATTGCCGCTTTCTTTTCAGCATTATTCGCTGTGACATTAATAAGGATTGTCCTAATTCCTGTACCGACGATTAGCATAGGGGTAGTTGCTGTCTACTGCGCATTAATCGGCTCATTGATTCGCGTCACATATATGGCGTTCAAATATGGTCGCGACGAATTCTTTTCACTAACCCGCCGCCCCGTACGCTTCAATCGCAAAGAAAAAAAAATCTATGCCATCCGCCGACGGCGATTCTTCTCCAAGCCGGGCCAAGGCGATATTACATGGGAAATTCCTTGGGATGAAAATGCCATTTTTTGCATTCACCGTGGTGTGGCCCATCACCGCCGTTTCTACGATATTCGATATTACGAGGTTGACCATGACGGCAACGTCACACGTACAGTCGCAATTGGTAAAAAATGGGAAGATGAGGAAAGTCTGGGAGATCTCCTCGCCCAATGGAACTACTGGTGCTGGTACATGAATCATGGTCCAGCAGAATTACCCAAGCCTTTGTTGTTCTTCAAGGAGAAGGAGAACAGCCTGGAGAGCTTTCTGTTCTGCATGTACGGATTCGGCATGCGCGCCAGCGCAAATTATCGCATCTCCATGATGCCGTTCATCTTGCTAATGACCGGATTCCGCCTCATGGCACTGCGGACCTGCCGCGATCCCATCTGGCCTGAGGCAGTCGCCAAAATCAGCATCATCGACCCCGGCGACTCATTCGATCAGCCCGGGGGAGACACGCCAGTGGGTTGGGCGGAAACGGCTCTTGCTCTTGAACGTAACGAGTATCCCGACGGTGACAAAAGAGAAATGAAAAATTGGACGGGTGAAAAAAAAACCTGCTCTTAACGCGCTCCTTTTGGCTAAGGATGTTCCACCAAAAAATTAGTTCTTCATCGGGCATTCTAGGTCGCACAAGCATTAACGATGGCGTATTCGAAAAAATGGAATTCGAGAATGGATGAACGCGTATTTCAATTCAACGTTGGCCAACCCATTCCTAATTGGGATCTGCAACATCGCTTGAGTATCGAACAAGCTGTTGACCCAGGACACAAAGACTCTGCGACCCACTCCCAGCAGTGATGTCGATTCACTACTGAGGAGCGATCGGCTCCACGAAAGAAAGAAAAACAAAGCAGTTATCGAAGCAATTCAACAGACTTCATGCAGATCCTCATGCAACATCTGCGCTTCCCGATCCGGCCTGCTGAAGTCTTCACCGCCTTCCTCGGGACATCCATTTTTCCCGCAGAAGGAAACGCATGCATTCCCATACTACCCGCTGGGACAAGCTCACCCGGCAGCGCCAGCACAATCGCATCCTGCAACTCTTCTTCATCAATGACGACGCCCCCGACGCCGAACTGCTGATCAATCGGCTCGAGGCCAGCGAGGCCCTTAGCCGCGACTACGTGTACACGCTCGAACTGCTCAGCGATGACGCCCACATCCCGCTGGACGCCATGATGGGCAAGCTGCTGCGTGTGGCGCTGACCCGCGCGGACGGCACGCAGCGCCATTTCACCGGCTATGTCGAGCGCTTTGCCTTCCTGCGCAGCGATGGCGGCATCGCCTTCTATGAGGCCCGGCTGGTGCCCTGGCTAGCGTTCCTGGCTTCACGCCACAACAATCGCATCTTCCATCACCTGAGCCTGGAAGGTCTGAGTGCAGCGATCTTTCGTGCCTATCCCATGCATGCCCGATGGGACTGTCAGCTCCGCCATGGTGATCCGGTTCGCACCGAGATGTTTCAGTTCGACGAGAGCGACAGCAACCTGTTGCATCGCCGCTGGGAGGACGCGGGCTGGCATTACCACTACGAACATCAGGCGGACGGCCATCAATTGAGACTGTCGGATGATTCGACCTATGCCAAACCGATCGATGGAACAGGTCAAGTCCCCTTCCAGCGCCATGGCGGCGCCATCGAGGAAGATGGCATGGCCCAATGGTCTGCGGTGCGCCAGTTCCAACCCTCCAGCACACGCCTCTCCAGCTATGATTTCAAGGCGGCGCGGCCACAAGAGGTGGAAGTACCGACACTGAACAAGCAAGGCGCGGTACTACAGGTAGAACATTATGAATATGCAGGCGCCTACGGATTCGCCAATCGTGACGACGGCGACCGCCAAAGTCGCCTGCGCATGGAGGAGTTCGAGGCCGCGGCGCAGGTGTTCGAGGGCACGGGCAATTGCCGCTTTCTCCAGCCGGGCCGGACCTTCCGCCTGACAGGACACTTTTCGGGATCGGCGGCCTCGCATGACCACGACCGGGATCCGGAATTGCTGATCATCAGCGTGGAGCACAGTGCGACCAACAATTATCTGCAGGACTCGGAAACACCACCTTTCTATGCCAACCGCGTGCGCTGCGTGCGCAAACGCATCCCGTGGCGTCCTGGTCGCAGCTATTACAGTCAGCCGACCGCCTTGCTCGGCATACAGACCGCCACCGTCGTCGGTCCCGCCGGAGAAAACCTCCATGTGGATGAGTATGGCCGGGTCAAGGTGCAGTTCCACTGGGACCAGATCGGCCGCAACGATGAACGCAGCTCAGCATGGCTGCGGGTCGCCAGCAGTTGGAGTGGTGGCGAGCAGGGCCTTGTGTCCGTCCCCCGGATCGGGCAACTGGTGATCGTGCAGTGGCTAGGCGGCCATCCGGATCGCCCGATCATTACCGGCTCGGTGGTGAATCAGCTCAACATGCCGCCTTGGACCTTGCCTTCCCAGTCGGCCTTGTCCGGCATGCGCAGCCGCGAACTGGCGCCCCGGACGGGCAACGCACCTGGCGGACGATCCGGCCATGTGCTCTTCGACGACACCCATGAGGCCATCCAGACACAGGTGCGCAGCGATGCCTTCGACAGCCAGCTGGCGCTGGGCCATATCACCCGCATCGAACGCCATGCCGGTCGGCAGGACGCCAGGGGCGAAGGCTTCGAGTTACGCACGGACGCCCATGGTGTTGTCCGTGCCGCACAGGGCCTATTACTCACCAGCGAGCCGCGGCCAAAGGCACATAGACACACCACCGACATAGGTGAAACCGTCGCCCGCCTCACACAGGCGCGCGGCACCGTGGAGAGTCTGAGCAAGCTGGCCCAGGAACACGAGGCACAAGACAAAAATGCCGATCAGTACGATGCTGCACAGGCGATCAAAGCACAAAACGATGCTATCAAAGGTGACGGAGCCGCCAAGGGCGGTCGCTTCCCTGAGTTGACCGAACCGCATCTGGTTCTCTCCAGCCCTAGCGGCATCGAGGCCAGTTCAGGCGCGTCCACCCACCTGGCCAGCGCTGAACATGCCGCCCTCACTGCCGGCAGCCACATTTCCTTGGCTGCCGGCAAATCCTTCTTTGCCAGCGCCGCCGAAAAACTGTCGCTGCTGGCCTATCGGCTCGGCGCCAAGCTCATCGCGGCCAGCGGACGGGTCGAGATCCAGGCGCAGAACGATGGCATGGAGCTCCTCGCGCAAAAGGTGGTGGACATCATCAGCACCCGCGACTGGATCAATCTCAAGGCCAAGAAAGGCATCCGTCTCAATGGAGGGGGCAGCGAACTGGTGATTGCCGAGGGCATCACCGGCTTTACGCAAGGCGCGCATCACGTCCATGCCGCCGATCACCAAACCCTGGGCCCGCAGGGCAGGCCCGCCGAATTCCCCGGTTCACGGCTCTGCCCTGCGCGCGCCAGCGGTGCGGCGCAGTCCGGCAGCGCCAGTGTTGTGCTGTCCTGATTGTGCGAGGAGAACGCATGCAAGCCATTTCGTTTCCCGATGAGGTCATCACCCATGGCCAGGTGCTGGTGGAACCGGCCAATCTGGATCCGCGCTCGCCCTTGCACGAACTGCCCATGCACGTGTGCGAAGTCGGGCGGATCAAGGACGCGGATGACCTGACGCCCAGGCTCATCGACATGGCCACGCTCACTGCCGACCAGCAGCAATGGATGACCACAGCGCTGCGCAGTGCGCCCCATGCAGAAGAGCCTCCCATCCTGTGTGCCTGGCTGGAGAGCGCAGCGGATCCCGAGCGCCTCGTGCGCAGCGTCACACGCTTCCTGATCGGCCCCGGCGTGGAGGACCGCCAGATCTACTGGCGCTATTACGACCCACGCGTGCTGGCACTAACCCTGCAATTATTCTCTGACGAACAAACCCGCGCCCTGCTGGGGCCGGTCACGCAGTGGCGCTTTCCCTGGAGCGGCCACTGGTGGAGCGTCACCGGGCCGGGCGAGGAGGTCGACGTGCTTGGCGGTAGTCGGCCGGCCTGGCCCGACGCCAGCCAGTGGCACAGCCTGGCGCACTGCGATGTGCTCGACAGGGTCCTGCGGCAGCTGCCGGAGAAGCTGGCCGCGTGCACGCCGCCGGAAATCCTGCTGTATCTGCGGCGCGGCGATTCGGCCTTGATGCGCGCACGAAAGGTACTCAAGCTCACCGACCCCGGTGAACTGACGGAGTACGCCTTACATTGCCTGCGCTATGGCAGCGCTTTTCTGGACCATCCCCCACTGCATGGTGCCTGGCCTGCGCTGGCCAGTGGCGAGCTCAGCTGGAACGCCCTGCTCCAGCGGCTCGGTCCGGATGATTATCGGCAGATGGACGCTGTGCGTCATCTGATTTCCCCTACCACAGGAGCAGCACGATGAACGGATGCAATTTCTGCGACAAGAAAGGCTTGCTGATCTATCCGGTGCGCTATGCCGTGGCCAGTCCTTATGGCGCGGCAGGAGTACCGGGGCTTTCCGGCAATTTCAAGATCGAGGGCGCACCGCAGTCTGCCGGTGCGGCGAAATACAGCTTGCGGGCGCTGCGTCCTGGCTATCTCTATACCTATGACGAGAAGCGCAGACGGCTCAAGGCTTATGTGGTCATGCCGACCGGACACCTTTGGCACTATCCGCTGGAGTACAACCCGCCCCATCCGGCGAAGCTCCGTTTTGCCTGCACCGATCCAGGCGAGCTGGTGCGCGCCTATTGCGTCGACATCCCCCACACGGCGTCCGACCCGGCCGGCAACTTCTGGATCGGCTGGTCCAATGTGCAATGGACCAAGGCCTTGCTAAAGAAGGTCAGTGACGCGGGCTGGCGCAAGAAGCACATGCAGTGCATCGATATCCCGGCGATGCTGGCAGGCAGTGCGGTCCATACCGGCGAGTTCAACGCGAGTGCGGACAAGGTGGCGCATTTCGTAGCGGACGAAGCCGCCATGAAAAAGGCCTACGCCTTCAGCAACACGCCCATTGAATCCGAGACACGCAAGCTCGCCACTGCCGTGCGTTTCAAGGCGATCATGGCGGAGCACGGGCCGCATCACAAAGGTTACATTGCCGCGCTCAATGATCCGGTCGGAATGACCAACGACTTGAGTGAATTGACGATGCCGGACTTGCAGGCCGGGTTCGATGAAAAGATGCATCAGTCAAAAATGATTGCCGACCTTTTGACGATCACCGAGCAAAGCGTGCGCAAGCAGGCTCGGGAAGACGTCGAGTTCAGCGACAAGGTTGCGGAGATGTCGGCCAACCATCCTGATGGCGACACCTACAACAGTGCGAAGACCGTGTTCGCAATGATTAAGGCGGGCGGCCCCGGACGCTATGCCGAAAAGCAGAGGGAAAAGCGGAAAAAGTATGGGGAAGATCAGGCCGGCCGCATGCAGGCCGCTGAAGACGAGGCATGGTATGACCTGACACATGACAATGACAAGCCGACGCTGGACATGAAACGAATCGAGGAGTTTCCCGCGCAGTACGAAGCCGCACTCAGGGAATTCGAACCGCGCTTTCTACAGCTGGTGATGGCGCATCTTGGCTGGCTCAAGAGCGAGCAATTAGCGAACTGGATGGAGGGCGTTCATGACGATGCCGATATCCGCAGTGGTTATGCTTACAGCGAATCAATGTCGCAATGCATCGGCAAGGCCGCTTGCTCCAAGCCATGTATTGAGCAGCTTACGCGATGGATCTCCAGCGACGATCTCAAGGACCGGCGCAACTTGTATGGCCGCGCCCTGCTGTTCAATCAGGCCGATATCATCGCCGCGACTGAGACGCAGCTCAAGGGCAGCGATATCCAGTTCGAGAACATCCTCAACGTCTACAAGGGTGCTGTTGAGCGGTTGCACGATCCGATGATTGAGGAGCAACTGATTGATCGTTTGGCGCTGACAACAGGTAATGTAGTTTCAAAGGCCATCAGTGAAAACAGCAATGTCCTGGCGCGAGGACTGGGGAGAATCCACCTTCATCTGCTCGGTGGTGCCGCCATCAAGATCAGCGACATGAGAAGTGAAGACGTGGTGCACTGGGCTCTCTCTCAGGCACGCGAACAGGGTATCAAACTTGAGACACGTCGACAGCAAACCAGAGCAGACGCCCGCCAAGAGGTAGCCCGCGTACGCAAGGAAGTCAAGGAAGCTAAGGTGGGTCAGCGCTTCATCGCCTACGAGTTGGATATCGCCAAACTTGAAAAGGAAGGGCGCATCGCACCGGGAAGCATCAAGGGCATTGGCCTTCCTGGCGTTGCCATGGCGCAGAAGTGGCTTGGGTCTGGATCACCGCGTGATTTCAAGCTTGGCGTGGTGACCATGATCGTACAGATGGTGGCTCTCACATTTGCGACGAAAGATCTTGCGAACAACGATCAATTCAACCGGCTAGAAACACGCTTGAAAGTAACGCTGGCAATCGTCAGCCTGACAGCGACCATTGTAGAAATTGCAGCGGTAAGCGCTGACCCAGCGATGGAGCATCCATTGGGAGCGTTTATTCGGAGGCAATGGGCGGTGAGCGAAAAGGCTTTAGAAAGAATAATAAAAGGAGCTAGATTTTTCGGGGCTCTCGCAGGAGTCGTGGCAGGTTTCTACGACATCTTGGTCAACTCATCAAATGCCAATAAGGCCGGGGACGAAAGGCTATCCGATCTATATTTCATCAATGGAATATTGGGAATAGTGCTCCCGGCCGCGATCTATTTCTCGATAGGCGCAATAGCTTGGCCTCTCTTCATTTTTTCTTTCGTGGTAGGAATCGCAATAGCTTATTACAACGCCAGCGCATTAAAGAATTGGGTGGCCCGCTGCGAATTTTCAACCGGTGAAAAGTACAACTCCTTTGAGATGCAATTGAAAGCATTTAACGATGCGACGGGAGGATGACCTATGGATGAACGTATATTTCAATTCAAATCAGGCCAAGCCATACCTGAATGGGACCTAAGACATCGTCTCCATATTCAAAGATCTGTTGGTCCTGAACGGAAAGACTCATCTACGATCTTCAGAATCAATTCCAGTTACATGGATGTTACAGATCAACCCTATCGGGATCGTCAATGGCAGGCTGCTGGGGTGCTCACCTTTCTCCTGGGAATCGCTGCATCACTTTTTTATGGCACCAGCGTCATGCAAAACTCAAGCAACAATCCTGATAGCGATCCGATCATGTCAATTTTCTTAGTAATGGCAGCAATTTCAATGTTGGGATTTTTTTCCTTCAAATACGGTCGAGACGAATTCTTCTCATTGAAACGCCGTCCTATCCGCTTTGATCGAAAACAGAAAAAAATCTATGCCATCCGCCGTCGCAGATTCTTCGCCAAGCCGGGTCAAGGCGATATCACATGGGAAGTTCCCTGGGATGAAAACGCCATCTTCTGTATCCATCGCGGCGTGGTCCATCACCGGCACGTCTACCATATTCGACACTACGAGGTTGACCAGGACGGCAATGTATTGCGTGCATTCTCGATCGGTCGAAAATGGGAAGGTGATGAAAGCCTGGAAGATCTTCTCTCGCAATGGAACTACTGGTGCTGGTACATGAATCACGGCCCTGCGGAGTTACCCAAGCCCCTCCTCTTCTTCAAGGAAAAAGAGAACATGCTGGAGAGCTTTCTATTCTGCATGTATGACTTCGGTATGCGCGCCAGCGCAGCCTACCGCATCATTATGATGCCGGCCATTCTTCTGATGACCAGTCACCGCTTGATGGCGCTCTGGACTTGCCGCGCACCGATCTGGCCTGACGCTGTTGTCAAGGTCAGCGCCATTGAACCTGACGATCCTTTCGACCAACCTTCGGGCCCCACTCCGGTAGGTTGGGCCGAGACAACACATGCCATTGATCGCAACGAATATCCCGATGGCGACAAAAGAGAAATGAAAAACTGGAGTGGAGAAAAGAATCCTACAGTTAACGCTCTACTCTGGGCCAAAGACGTTCCTCCTGAACATTAAAGCATCGGCAAAAAAAACGTATCTCGCAAAGGCGGGAACCAGAACGACGTGGGGCAAGAATGGACGAACGCATATTCCAATTCAAAAAAGGCCAGCCAATTCCAGAATGGGATTGGCAGCATCGCTTAAGCATTGACCAGCCTGTTGGCCCTGAATGCAAAGATACCGGCACGATCTTCAGAATCAATTCCACTTATATGGACGTCACTGATCAACCCTACATGGATAGGCAGTGGCAAGCCGGTGGGGTGCTCGTTGCCTGCATCGGCATCGCTGCATTTCTCTCGTTTTCGATAAGCGCAGTACGCCATTCCCTCATCACGCGTCAAAGCATTCCAATGCTGACGATCTTCATCGTTGTATTCGCGCTGTCCGCCTTAGCGTTTATCGCCTTCAAATATGGACGCGACGAATTCTTCGCATTGAAGCGACGTCCTATCCGCTTCAATCGTAAAGAGAAAAAAATCTACGCCGTCCGTCGTCGGAGATTCTTCGCCAAGCCAGGTCAAGGAGACGTCACCTGGGAAATTCCCTGGAATGAACATTCGATTTTCTGTATTCATAGGGGAACATCCAACCACCAGAATACCTATCACATTCGACATTACGAATTAGATGAAGACGGCAAGGTTGTGCGAGCGTTTGCGCTCGGTCGAAAGTGGGAAGCCAAGGAAAACCTCCAAGGTTTGCTCTCTCAATGGAATTACTGGTGCTGGTATATGAATCGAGGTCCGGCTGAATTACCCAAGCCGCCGCTCTTCTTCAGCGAGCGCGAAAATACCCAGGAGAGTTTCCTTTTTTGCTTGTACGACTTCGGCCTGCGAGCCAGCGCTTCGTACCGAATTGCGATGATGCCATTCATCCTAGTTCTAACCAGTCATCGTCTCATGGCGATGTGGACCTGCCGTGATCCTATCTGGCCAAAGTCAGTGGAAGATTTCTGCGTACTTGAACCTGACGATCCTTACGATCAACCGAACGGCAATACACCCATCGGTTGGGGAGCCACCGTGCTTGCGAAACAACGTGAGCAATATCCCCACGATCCAAAGTGTGAAATGGAAACATGGCGCGGTGAAAAAGATCCTGCTCTGAATGCCTTGCTTTGGGCTGCAGACATTCCTCCACGAAATTAGGAATTCCCATGGATGAACGTGCGTTCCCCTATAAAGTCGGCCAGCCTGTTCCTGAATGGGATTTGAGGCACCGCCTGCCCATCGAGAAACCAGTCAGTTCCGAATGCCAAGATGCCGGCACCATCTTCCGAATCAACTCCACTTACATGGATGTGACGGATCAGCCATATATGTATCGGCAAGATCAAGTCTTTTTAGTACTGATCTTCGCTTTTACTTCGGTAATTCTCGCGGTGGCTCCAATATGGCTTTTTTCAAACTCCGTACCAGACCTGGACATAGGGACGGTTGTCATCTTCGGTATCGCCATCGGCACATCGATACATTACGCACGGATTACCTTCAAGCATGGGCGAGACGAATTCTTTTCATTGCGCCGCCGTCCTATCCGCTTTCATCGGAAAGATAAAAAGATCTACGCCATCCGACGCCGCCGGTTCTTTGCAAAACCAGGCCAGGGCGATGTCACATGGGAAGTTCCCTGGAATGACAGTTCCATTTTCTGCATCCACTACGGCATGGTTCATTTCAGACGTGTCTACCATATTCGATGCTATGAGGTCGATCAAAACGGTAACGTCATACGTGCTTTTTCCATCGGCCGGAGTTGGCAGGAGCACGAAGGATTGGAGGGTCTACTAGCCCAATGGAACTATTGGTGCCGGTACATGAATCAAGGCCCCGGGGGAATTGCCATCGCCGCGACTCTACTTCAAGGAGCGGGAAGACAGAGCAGAGAGCTTCCTTTTTTGCATCGGTGGTTTTGACGTACGCATCGGTCCGATCTTTCTTCGGCTGTTAATCATACCGTTCGTTCTGATGGAGACCAGTCACCGCCTTCTGGCACTCTGGACTTGCCGGGATCCAATCTGGCCTGACGCAGTGGCCAAGCTCAGTGCCATTGAAACCGACGATCCTTTCGATCAACCGTCAGGGCGCACTCCGGCAGGTTGGGCGGAGACAACACATGCCATTGATCGCAACGAGTATCCCAACGGCGACAAACGAGAAATGAAAAACTGGCACGGCAAAAAAGACCCCGCCGCCAACGCTCTGCTCTGGGCACAAGACACCCCACCCCTCCTCAAATGAAAGCCCCCCATGAAAGACCAACAAGGTAGAGCCGTGATCCGCCTGGGTGACAAGACCTCCCACGGCGGCGAAGTGATTTCAGCCAGCGATACGCTCAAGGCCATGGGCAAAGGCGTTGCGCTTGAAGGGGATATGACGACCTGCCCCAAGTGCAAGGGGCAATTCGCCATCCAGCCAGGCGGTGGCAACAGCACCCGCAAACATCATGGCAAACAAGTCGCCTATCACGGAGATACGACGACCTGCGGCGCCAGCCTGATTGCATCGCTTTAAGCGCTTTAATCGCTTCAGGCCGTCACGGCAAGCAAGACCATCACTGCCCGTCCTCGGACTGCTCCTTGTTGATCTCGGCGAACTTGGCCGCCATGGTCGGATTGCCCCGCGTCAAGCGCTTGATGGTCACATCCTGCGCCTTGTCATTGGCCAGGCGCAGGTTGCGGTCGGTGCCCAGCAAGGCTTCCTTGGTCTTCTGCAAGTGGTCGATGGACTTGTCGATCTCGTCGATGGCGGTCTGGAAGCGGCGCGAGGCCAGGTCGTAGTTCTTGGCGAAGGCCGCCTTGAAGGTGTCCAGCTCGGATTCGAAGTTGGTGATGTCGATGTTCTGCGCCTTCACCAGCGCCAGTTCGTTCTTGTATTTCAGGGAATTGAGCGCGGCATTCCTCAGCAGCGTGATGATGGGAATGAAGAACTGCGGGCGCACCACGTACATCTTGGGATAGCGATGGAAGACATCGACGATTCCCGTGTTGTAGAGCTCACTGTCCGGCTCCAGCATCGAGACCAGGACGGCGTATTCACAGCCCTTTTCCTGGCGGTCCTTGTCCAGCTCCTTCAGGAAATCTTCGTTGCGGTTCTTGGTGGCGGTGCGATCGCTCTCGTTCTTCATCTCGAACATAATGGAGACGATCTCGGTGCCGCCTTCATCCGTATCGCGGAAGATGTAGTCGCCCTTGCTGCCGCTGCGGGCGTCATTGTCCTTCTCGAAATAGGCGCGCGGAAAGGCGGTGGCGCGGATGCGGTTGAATTCGGTCTCGCAGTGCTGCTCCAGGGTTTCGCCGACCATCTTGGTGGAGAGCCGCGCCTTCATGTCGCGCAGGCGCTCGATCATGTCTTCGCGATCCTTCAACTGGGTTTCGTACTTGTCCTTCAGGGATTGCTCGGCCAGCTGCTTTTCCAGCTCGGAGCGCATGAGGCTGCTCTTGAGCTCGTCGCGCTCCTTCTCCACCGCACCGACGGCTTCGTTGACGGCCAGCTTCTGGGACAGTGCAATGGATTCCATGCGCGCCTTGAGGGTCTGGATTTCGGCGTCCTTGTCGCTGACGGTCTGCTGCAATTGCTGCGCCAGGCGCGCTTCGGCCAGTTGCAGGTCAGCTTGTTTTTCCTTCCGGGCCTGCTCCAGGTCGTAGGCCAGCTTGTCGCGCTCGCGCTCCACCTGGGCCATGGCTTCGGCCACCGCCATCTTCTGGGCCAGCTCGCCGGCTTCGAGCCTCGATTTCAGTTCCTGGATCTCGGCATCACGGGCCGCCGCGGCCTTCTGCAACTCCGCCTCGGCCTTGGCGCGGGCCAGTTCGATGGCGTTGCGCTTGTCCTGCTCGGCCAGTTCCAGGCGCTCGTGCAATTGCTGCTCGAAGGCGCTGTCGCGGACTTGCGCGAGGATGTCGGCGTAACCGGCTTCATCGATCTTGAAGGCTTTGTTGCAGTAGGGGCAGATGATGTCGTGCATGAGTAGTCGAAATCCTGATGGGCGGGTGAGCGGTGCTGGCTAAAAGAAAGACGACAATGCGGTCAGCGGAAAAATGGGATCGGAAACGGGCATGCGACCAGACTGCATCGCGCTTCATTCATCCGATCGTCGATTCAGCAAGCAGTTGGCTCATTCACTATTGTGCGAAGACTTCTTGCAGCGCTTCCAATGTATGCGCAAGGGTCTTGTCGGTTACGCGACCGAGTTTCTTGACCAACCGCTCTTTGTCGAGCGTGCGCATCTGATCCAACACGATGAGCCCTTTTTTCTTCTCAAACGTGATGGGAACTCGATACGGTGCGGGCTTACTGCCTGTGGTCATCGGAACGACAATCACCGTGCGCAGATAATCATGCATCTCTGCCGGCGAGACAACAACGCATGGCCTGGTTTTATTGATTTCGCTACCCACTGTTGGGTCGAGCGCAGCCAACCAGATTTCTCCGCGCCTCACCATTCCAAGTCCTTGTCACCATCGTTTGCAAACTCAGGCCAGACAAGGGCGTCATCGTGCGCAGCCGCAATTTTCTGACTCGCTTGAGCCCAACCCTCTCGCGGGCGCTTTTCCAACTTGCGGATCACGATCTTGTCGTCTTCAACGTCAATATCGATATCCTCATCGACAAGCATTCCGATCTTGGCCAGAAATGGCTTGGGAATCAGTACACCTTGCGAGTTACCCATTTTGCGGATTGATGTCTTCATTGGTCTCACCGAGTCAATACAATGTTGTTACTTCAAATAGCCACGTCCATACAATGTTATTACAACGTAGGTGAAACATCTATCACTGAAATACATCAGCAAACATATATATCTCATAAAGTCTTTGAATCGAGTGAGCCATCATAACCATGATCAGGTGCTTCTGGCGCTGAGAGACCGTGGGCGATGAAGCGTGGTGCAAGTGCGGGCTGCTTCAGCCAGCGATGGAGGGTGGGGGAGACGCAGGGGGGAGATCCGTAGCGCCAATGCGAAAAGCCCGCACAAGGCGGGCTTTTCTGAATTTTGGTGGAAAGTGCAAGGTTTGAACTTGCGACCCCTGCAGTGTGAATGCAGTGCTCTACCACTGAGCTAACCTTCCATACCTGACTGGCTTTTTGCTGCAGCGCCAATCGAGAAGCGAGATTATGCCAATGTTTTTCGTCCTGCGCAAGTGCTTCGTAAATAATTCTTCATTTTTATCGAAAGCGCTGCCGTACGACGACAAAGACCCCAGCGCTGCGCCGTTTCACGCTGCCTCTGCAGTCGCCTCCGGCGGCGGCGGTTCGAAACGCCAGACGCAGCTGCCGCGGGCTTCCTTGTCGAGCTGGTTCAGCACATCTTCATGCAGACCCAGCTCTTCCTCGCTGGCCGCCACCACGATCACCTCGGCCAGCGGCGCCAGCTCCAGCTTGCCCTCGCCTTCACTGACATCTTCCTCCGCGCCCAGATCCATGGTCAGGGAATTCTGACCACGGGTCATGGAGAGATAGACTTCGGCCAGCAACTCCGCATCCAGCAGCGCGCCGTGCAGGACGCGGTGGGCGTTGGAAATGCCATAGCGGTCGCACAGCGCATCGAGCGAATTGCGCCGGCCAGGGTGCAGTTCCTTGGCCATCTGCAGCGAGTCCACCACGTCGATCACGTGATCCTTGAAGGGCGGCAGGCCCAGCAAGGCCAGTTCGGCATCGAGGAAGCCGACGTCGAAGGGGGCGTTGTGGATGATGATCTGCGCCCCGCGTACATAGTCGAGGAACTCGGCGGCGATCTGCTTGAAGGTGGGCTTGTCGGCCAGGAATTCGGTGGTCAGGCCGTGGACGGCCAGCGCGCCTTCTTCGGAGTCACGCTCGGGGTTGATGTAGAAATGCAGGTTCTTGCCCGACAACTGGCGGTTGAGCACTTCCACGCAACCGATTTCCAGGATGCGGTTGCCGTTGCGTGGCGAAAGGCCCGTGGTTTCGGTATCGAGGATGATCTGACGCATGTTTGCTCCTGCTGATGCTGTTGCTTGTGCTGATACGGGGGACTGCTGCGGATGGAACGACGGACGTGTCTTTAAATACTTTCCACGCCGCGATTGGCCAACTGGTCGGCGCGCTCGTTGCCGGCGTGGCCGTTGTGACCGCGCACCCAGCGCCACTCTACCTGATGCTGCTGCTGGGCGGCGTCCAGCGCCTGCCAGAGGTCGGCATTCTTGACCGGCTCCTTGCTGGCGGTCTTCCAGCCACGGGCCTTCCAGCCGTGGATCCACTCGCTGATGCCCTTCTGCACATACTGGCTGTCGGTATGCACCACCACTTCGCAGGGGCGCTTGAGGGCATTGAGGGCCTGAATCACCGCCATCAGTTCCATGCGGTTGTTGGTGGTGTTGGGCTCGCCGCCGAAGATTTCCTTTTCCTTGCCGCCGGCTACCAGCAAAGCGCCCCAGCCGCCACGGCCAGGGTTGCCCTTGCAGGCGCCATCGGAATAAATCTCTACTTTGTCCATGCTCTTCAATCTATCTGCACTATTTGCTTACAGGCTCGGGTGGCCGGGCCGCGATGATACCTGATCGCGCCGCCCTGCTCCCGGTTTGTTCAGTCGATCTTCAGTCGGTCTTGTGGATGCGGTTGGTCACTGGCACGCCACGCGGCGCCTTCACTTTCTGGCGCTGCAGGGCCGGGCCGATCAGGCGCATGCCGGGCACGCGCTTGATGGCCTGCACGATGTAGACCGCGCCCAGATAGGGCCACCAGCGGTCGCCGGCCTTTTCCATGAAGCCGAAACGGTCCAGCCATTGCGTGGTCTCGCAGGGCGGCGCATAGCAGCCGAAGTGGCCGCGATTGACTTCCATGTTCAGCAGCTTCAACCAGTCCTTCAGGCGCGGCAGGCGGATGAATTCGCCATCCTGCGGCAGGAAGTGCGCGCCGGTCAGCCGGCCGGCGACCTGCCGCACGCCCCACAGGCTGCTGGGATTGAAGCCGCAGATGATGACCTGGCCTTCCGGGATCAGCACGCGCTCGACCTCGCGCAGCACCTGGTGCGGCTCGGCAGCAAACTCCAGCACGTGCGGCAGCACTACCAGGTCCAGGCTCTGGGTGGCAAAGGGCAATTCACCAAAGTCGGGGATCACCACCTGCGGGATCTCCAGCTCGGACTGGCCCTCTTCGGGCATGCTCTTGTCGGCCAGCCAGCGGTAGGGCATGCGGTTGGCCTGCAAGGCGTGGATCTGGGGCGAGCCGATCTGCACGGCGTTGAAACCGAAGATGTCGGCGGTCAGCGCATTGAGGTGACGCTGCTCCCATTGGCGCAGGTAATTGCCGGTGGGCGTCTGCAACCAGGCCGCGAGGTCTATAATTTCCGCGTTGCTAGCGTTTTCAGCAAGTTCAGCCTTGTCAGCCATCTCTTCTTTCGCGCCTCATGACCCAGCCAGCCAAGCCAGCCCAACCGGATCAGAAAACTTCATTGGACGTCCTGGCCGTACCGGCGTTCGACGACAACTACCTATGGATCATCCACGACGGGCGCTACGCTGCCGTGGTCGATCCCGGTGACGCCGTGCCTGTACTGGCCGCATTACAGGCCGAGGGCCTGACACTGGCCGCTATTCTACTGACTCATCATCACGCTGACCACGTCGGCGGCGTGGTCGAACTGGCAAGACAGGCCGCCAGCGATACATTCCCCATCATCCCGGTCTACGGGCCTGCCCGTGAGCAATCCCGCATCAAGGGGATGACAGTCCCGCTGCACGGGAATGACCAGGTGGATATTGCCGTGCTGGGCCTGCGTCTGGAAGTCATCGAAGTGCCCGGCCATACGATGGGCCATATCGCCTACCATGCGCCCGAGCAAGCCATGCTCTTCTGTGGCGACACCCTCTTTGCCGGTGGATGCGGCCGGCTCTTCGAAGGAACGCCGCAGCAGATGGTGGATTCGCTGAGCCGGCTGGCCAGCCTGCCGGGGCAGACCGCGGTCTACTGCGCTCATGAATACACGCTCTCCAACCTGAAATTTGCTGCTGAGGTGGAGCCCGGCAATGCCGAGCTGCACGCGCGGATCACCCGGGAGCGCGCGCGCCGGGAACGCGGAGAACCGACGGTGCCGACCAGCATCGCGCTGGAGCGCCAGACCAATCCCTTCCTGCGCGCAACCGAAAAGGAAATCCTGGATTCGTTACAGAAAGCAGGACGTTTGAAGGAGTTGGACGAAGTTAGCAGCTTCGCGGCACTGCGCGAATGGAAGAATAGCTACAAATAAGCCGATGTTATGCGCGACTTAGGGCCAATTCCCTGCCAAATCAAGGACTTGCCTTTGTAACAGCGCCAATTTTTACTTGACTGCGGAAAAGGGTCTTCCGTACACTCCTCCAATTCCCCAAATCGGGCGCCAGTGGTTTTACGTTTTTTTACGAACTGGTGTCCTCTACGCGCCACGCCGGGGAAACCCGCTGCTTCCGCCCTTGCATCAGCCTCGACCTGCACGCGCCCGCGACCGCATTCCGGTCGGCCGCAGACCAGAGGTGACGAGCTTCATCACAGCTCTGCCACGGAAGCGCCGCACGCTAACTTTTGCCTCTGGCACAGGATATCGCCCACATGCAGCGTACTTTGAAACAACTCGCCATTGCCGCCCTGTTCTGCGCTGGTGCCCCGCTGCTCTCCTACGCCAACGATATCTCGATCTACCCCGCCCCCTTCAATGCGATCAATCCCGAACTGGCTGGCAATGCCCTGCCGGGGATGAATGACATCGACATCTGGACGCGCATCCGCAAGGGCTTCGGGATTCCGGATCTGGACAATTCGCTGGTGGAGAGCCAGACCCAGTGGTACAGCTCCCGCCCTGACTACATCCAGCGCACCACGGTGCGCGCCTCGCGCTACCTGTTCCACGTCGTGCAGGAACTGGAAAAGCGCGGCATGCCCACCGAACTGGCGCTGCTGCCCTTCATCGAGTCGGCCTTCAATCCGGAAGCGCTGTCCACCGCCAAGGCAGCCGGCATGTGGCAGTTCATCCCCTCCACCGGGCGCGACTACAACCTCAAGCAGAACATGTTCACCGACGAGCGCCGCGATGTGCTGGCCTCGACGGACGCGGCGCTGACCTACCTGCAGAAGCTCTACGGCATGTTCGGCGACTGGCAGCTGGCGCTGGCGGCCTACAACTGGGGCGAAGGCTCGGTGCAGCGCGCCGTCAACCGCAACCTCGCGGCCGGCATGCCGATCGACTTCAATACACTGTCGGCGCAGATGCCCAACGAGACACGTAACTACGTGCCCAAGCTGCAGGCGGTCAAGAACATCATCGCCAACCCGGCTGCCTTCGACATCGCCCTGCCCAAGGTGGACAACCAGCCCTACTTCGTCACCATCGGCAAGACCCGCAACATCGACGTGAAGGTCGCGGCGCAACTGGCCGAGCTGTCGCTGGACGAGTTCAAGGCCTTGAACCCGCAATTCAACCGCCCGGTCATCATCGGCGGCGAAGACACCAAGATCCTGCTGCCGGAAAGCAATGCCGAGAAGTTCAAGGCCAACATGTCCAAGTGGACGCAGGCCTTCTCGACCTGGACCGCACACACCGTCTCCAGCGCGCGCGAGCGCATCGAGACCATCGCCAGCAAGTTCGGCACCACCCCGGAAGTGATCCGCAGCGTAAACCAGATCCCGCCGCGCATGGTCTTGAAGGCCGGCTCCACCATCCTGGTGCCCAAGACGGAAGAGACCGCCGCGCTCGATACCGACCTGACGCCCGAAATCGCCGACAACGCCCGCCTGGCCATCGCCCCGGACGTGCCGGAAACCCGCCGCATCTATGTGAAGGCCGGCAAGCGCGACACCCTGGCCGGGATCGCCAGCCGCTATCGCGTGACCGTGGCGCAGATCAAGGAATGGAATGGACTCAAGCGCGACACCCTGGCTGCTGGCCAGAGCCTGCAATTGCAGGTCCCCAATGTCGCCGGCCACGCCACTACGCGGGTAGCCTCCCATCATCGTGCCGCGCCGGCGCGCCGCCAGGTCGCCTCAGCCAAGGCGCCGGTGCGCAAGGCTGCGCCGGCCCCGGCGCGCAAGGTCGCCGGCAAGCCCTTGACGCTGGCCTCGGGCAACGACGCACGCAAGCAATAATCCGGAGGAAACCGGAGGAGACCCGGGCGGCCTGACCGCCCAACACAAGAAGACGCGCCTTAAGCACGGAAACAAGAACAACGATTGCAGTCTGCATGGACCCGAAGCCCCGGAGCTGATCCGGACTTCGGGTTTTCTTTTTGTCCTGCGGCCCGGGCGCGGTTCAGGGGGCCGCTTCGGCGTAGGTGGCAGCCGCCACCAGCCGGCGCGTGTATTCCTGCTGCGGTTGCTGCAGCACCTGGGCGGTGGCGCCGCTCTCGACCACCTTGCCATCCTTCATCACGATCACCTGGTGCGCCATGGCTTGCACCACGGCCAGGTCGTGGGTGATGAAGAGATAGGCCAGTCCATGCCGGCGCTGCAATTCGGCCAGCAGTTGCAGCACCTGCTGCTGCACAGTCACATCCAGCGCCGAGGTGGGCTCATCCAGCAGCAGCAGCTCGGGTTGCAGCACCAGCGCACGGGCGATGGCGATGCGCTGGCGCTGGCCGCCGGAGAATTCATGGGGATAACGTTCCAGCACGGCGGCGCTCAAGCCGACCTCTTCCAGCGCGGCGACGATGGCCTGGCGCTGCTGCTCGGCGCTTCTGTCGGGATGATGCAGCTCCAAGCCTTCGCCGACGATCTGCTCGACCGTACGGCGCGGCGAGAGCGAGGCGAACGGATCCTGGAACACCACCTGCATGCGCGAGCGCAAAGGCCGCAGCTCGCGCTGTGGGCGCTCGGAAATGGGCACGCCGTCGAAGCGGATGCTGCCCGCCACGCTGGCCGCTGACAGCCGCAGCAAGGCCATGCCCAGGGTGGACTTGCCGGAACCGGATTCACCGACGATGCCAAGGGTTTCGCCCCGGCGCAATTGCAGGTCGACGCCATCGACGGCATGGAAGGCGCGCTTGGCGAACCAGCCCTGCTTGATGTGATAGGTGCAGCGCAGCCTTTCTGCCTGCAAGACCACGGGCGCATCGGCTGCCACGTCGGCCGCATTGCGTTGCGGCCGGCTCTGCAACAGCTTGCGTGTGTAAGGCTGCTGCGGATTGGCGAACAGCTCGGCCACGCTGGCGCTTTCCACCAGCTTGCCCTTCTCCATCACGCCGACGCGGTCGGCGAAGTGGCGCACCAGGTTCAGGTCGTGCGAGATGATGAGCACGGCCATGTTCTCTTCGCGCTGCAACTGGTTCAGCAGCGCCAGGATCTGCACCTGGATGGTCACGTCCAGGGCCGTGGTCGGTTCGTCGGCGATCAGCAGCTTGGGCTTGCAGGCCAGGGCCATGGCGATCATGGCGCGCTGGCGCTGGCCGCCGGAGAGTTCATGTGGATAGGACAAGGCCCGGCGCGCCGGCTCGGGGATGCCGGTCTTTTCCAGCAGCGCCACGGCGCGCCGGGCGGCGTCACGGGCGTTGAGGCCTTCGTGATGCATCAGCACTTCGGCGATCTGGTTGCCGATGGTGAAGAGCGGGTTCAGCGCCGTCATCGGTTCCTGGAAGATCATCGCCACGTCGTTGCCGCGCACCTGCTGCATCTGGCGTTCACTCTTGGCCAGCACGTCCTGGCCGTCCAGCAGGATGCTGCCTTCGTAGCGGGCGTCCTGGTTGAGCTGCATCACGGCCAGTGAAGACACGGTCTTGCCTGAGCCGGATTCGCCCACCAGGGCGAACTTCTCCCCGGGTGCTATGGCAAAGCTCACGCGGTCCACCACCACGGTATCGCCGAAGCGCACCGTCAGGTTATTGACTTCCAGCAGCGCGGCGCTCATGCCTTCCTCCGTACATCCAGGGCATTGCGCAGGGCATTGCCGATATTGGTCAGCAGCAGCAGGGTCACGGTGAGGACCACGAAGGTGGACAAGGCGATCCACCAGGCATCGAGATTGTTCTTGCCCTGCGCCAGCAATTCACCCAGGCTGGGCGTGGACGGCGGCACGCCCAGGCCGAGGAAGTCCAGGCTGGTCAGCGCCAGGATGGCGGCGCTCATGCGGAATGGCAGGAAGGTCACCACCGTGGTCATGCTGTTGGGCAGGACGTGACGCCAGATGATGAGGCGATCCGGCAAGCCCATGGCGCGGGCCGCCTGGATGTATTCCAGGTTGCGGTTGCGCAGGAAATCGGCGCGCACGTAATCCGACAGGCTCATCCAGCCGAACAGCGACAGCAGCACCAGCAGCAGCCCCAGGCTGGGCTGGAAGATCGACGAGAAGATGATCAGCAGGTACAGCTCCGGCATGGAGCCCCAGATCTCCAGCAAGCGCTGGGTGAACAGATCGGTACGCCCGGCGAAGTAGCCCTGCACCGCCCCGGCGGCCACGCCCAGCACCACACCGATGAAGGTCAGCGCCATGCCGAACAGCACCGAGACGCGGAAGCCATAGAGCAGGCGCGCAAACACATCGCGGCCGCGGTCATCGGTGCCCAGCCAGTTCTCGCTGGAGGGGGCGGCCGGGTTGGGCTGCTTGGCGAAGTAGTTGAGAGTGTTGTAGCCGTAGCGATTGGGCGGATAGAGGACCCAGTTGCCGTCCTTGCGCAGTTGCGCCTGGATGAAGGGGTCGAGGTAGTCCGCCGGCGAATCGAAATCGCCGCCGAAGCTCTTGTCGGAATAATCCTGGACGATGGGGAAGATCAGCTTGCCCTGGTAGCGCGCCATCAGGGGCCGGTCATTGGAAATCAGTTCCGCGCCCAGGCTCAGCACGAACAGAAGGGAAAACAGCCACAGGCTCCAGTAGCCGGCACGGTCAGCGCAAAAGCGCAGCCAGATCCGGCGGCCGGGCGAGATCGAGGGGGCCGGGGAAGTGGTCGTGCTCATTTGGCCAGGCTTTCGAATTGGACGCGTGGATCGGCCCACACATAGCAAAGATCCCCCACCAGCTTGACCACCAGGCCGATGAGGGTGAACAGGTAGAGCGTTCCCATGACCACCGGGTAGTCGCGCCGGATCGCCGACTCATAGGCCAAGAGGCCCATGCCGTCCAGCGAGAACAGGGTCTCGATCAACAGGCTGCCGGCAAAGAAGGACGCGATGAAGGCCGAGGGGAAGCCGGTCACCAGGGGAATGAGCGCATTGCGGAACACGTGCTTGTACAGCACCCGGCGCTCGGAGAGGCCCTTGGCGCGCGCGGTGAGCACGTATTGCTTGCGGATTTCCTCGAGGAAGGTATTGCGGGTGAGCATGGTGATGACGGCGAAGGACCCGATCACGGAGGCCGTCACCGGCAAGGTGATGTGCCACAGGTAATCGGTGATCTTGCCCATCAGCGAGAGGCTTTCCCAGTTGTCCGAGGTCAGTCCGCGCAAGGGGAACCACTGCACGAAGCTGCCGCCGGCAAACAGCACCAGCAGGAACACGCCCAGCACGAAGCCCGGAATCGAATAACCGACCAGCACCAGCCCGGTGGTGGCCGTATCGAAGCGCGTACCCTCGCGCACCGCCTTGGCAATGCCCAGCGGCACCGAGATCAGGTAGCTCAACAGGAAAGTCCATAGTCCGATGCTGATGGAGACGGGCAGCTTGGATTTGACCAGCGTCCAGACATCGCCATGATGGTAGAAGCTCTTGCCCAGATCGAAGGTGAGGAAGCCCTTCAACATCGTCCAGAAGCGCTCCACCGGCGGCTTGTCGAAACCGTAGAGCTGCTTGATCTCGGCGATGCGCTGCTCGTCGATGCCCTGCCTGCCGCGATAGGCCGAGGCCCCGCTGGCGGCGCCGCCACCGGAGGCTTCACCACCGCCGCCACGCCCTTTCATCTCCAGCATGGCCTGTTCCACCGGGCCGCCCGGCACGAACTGGATCACCGCAAAGGTGATGGCCACCACGCCAAAGAGCGTGGGGATCATCAACAGCACCCGCTTCACTATGTAGGACCAGATATTCATGCCTGCCACCATCCTCGTTCAAGCCCGGCGCTGCCGGCCTTTGCCTTTGCCGTTGCCTCTGCCCTTGTATTGCAGCTCGTCGTCATCGTCCCTTCTCCTCCCACCAGGTGCTGATCACGTAGGGATCGGCCTGGTAATACAACGGCGCCACCTGGGGAATGCCGAAGCGGTTCTGGTAGGCGATGCGGTGCGTCGAGGAATACCAGTGCGGCACCACGATGTACTTGTGCAGCAGCACCCGGTCCAGGGCGCGCGCGGCGGCCGTCAGCTTGACGCGGGTGTCGGCCGCGATCACGGTCTGCACCAGCTGGTCCACCACCGGGTCCTTCAGGCCCCAGGCGTTGTTGGAGCCTTTTTCATCGGCTGCGCGGGAGCCGAACATGTCCAGCAGTTCATTGCCGGGACTGCTGGTATCGGGGAAGCGGATCGAGGTCATGTCGAAATCGAAATCTTCCATGCGCTTGGCCACCAGCGCGTAATCGGCGCTGCGCTGGACCACGTCGATGCCCAGCGTGCGCAGGTTGCGGGCGAACACGCTGATGACGCGCGACATCGAACTCTGGTCATCGAGGATTTCAAAGGATAGCGGCACGCCCTGGGCGTTGCGTACCGCGCCATCGCGATAGACCCAGCCTGCCTGCGCCAGCAGTTCGCGCGCCTGGCGCAGGTTGGCGCGCAGCGACGACGGGGGATTGGTCGACGGTGGCACCGGCGCCGGACCGAATACCGCCGGATCGATCTTCAGGCCCTTGGCCTGCAAGGACTTCAGCAGGGCCAGCTCATCGCCCTGCGGTTCGCCCGTGGCGGCCAGGTCGCTGTTGTTGAAGAAGGAATAGATGCGGGTGTACTGGCCGTAGAACAACTGGCGGTTCATCCATTCGTAATCCAGCGCCAGCCCGATGGCCTGGCGCACGCGTACGTCCTTGAACTGGTCGCGCCGCAGGTTCATCACGAAGCCCTGCATGCCGGCGCCGTTGGAGTGCTTGAATTCTTTCTTGATGATGCGGCCATCGCGGAATTGCGGGCCGGTATAACTGCGCGCCCAGTTCTTGGCGCTGTATTCCACCACCACATCGAACTCGCCAGCCTTGAAGGCTTCCAGCCGCGCCAGGTCATCCTTGTAGAAACGGTAGACGATGCGCTCGAAGTTGAACATGCCGCGTCGCGCCGGCACGTCCTTGCCCCAGTAATCAGGATTGCGCTTGTAGGTGATGCTGCGGCCAGTGTCGTAGCGTTCGATCAGATAGGGGCCGGTGCTGATGGGCGGGGTCAGCTGGATCTGGTCGAAGGGCGTGCCCTGCGCCCACTTCCGCGAAAACACCGGGACGCTGGCGACGATCAGCGGCAGCTCATGGTTGCTGCTGGCGAAGTCGAAACGCACCGTGGACGCATCCACCACCACGCAAGCCTTGACGTCGGCAAAGACCGACTTGTACTGCGGCGCGCCCTTGGCCATCAGGGTGTCGAAGGAATACTTCACGTCGGCGGCGCTGACCTTGTCGCCATTGTTGAAGCGCGCCTTGGGATTGAGGTGGAAGGTCATGGACATGCGATCCGGGGCCAGTTGCATGTCGTCGGCCAGCAAGCCATAGACGGTCGCCACCTCGTCACCGGAAGACACGGCCAGGGTCTCGAACATCAACTGGTCCAGCCCGGCCGCGGCAACGCCCTTCATCGACATGGGATTGAACTTGTCGAAACTGGTGCGACGGTCGGGATTGGCCAGGTAGAGCGTGCCGCGCCGGGGCGCGTCGGGGTTGACGTAGTCGAAATGGCTGAAGCCGGGACCGTAACGGGGCGTGTCGTACAGGGAAAAGGCGTGCTCGGCGCGAGCGGGGGCTGGGGCGTGGGCCAGCACCGTGGCCAGCAGGCAGGAAAGGAGAAACTTGTGCTTCTTCAGGGGCTTGACCATGCGTTTGTCTGTCTGCGCTCAAAGCGTTGATGTCATGGGGCAGGCAAAGCCATGCCTGCCAGCGGAAACGAGTCCGATCGGCGCATTGTAAAGAGTGGAACGATTACAGGGAAGCAATTAAAACGCCTGTGAAGGCGGGAGGAAGCATCCATGAAGTATCAATGCAGTATCAATGAATCCCCCGCCAAGCGCCGGCAAAGAGGCGGCCCATCCCGCCACCCTGCCCAGCCTGGCAGGGCGCAAAGGTTGCCGCGCCTGCCGCAAGCCCCTACAATCCGGGTCTGTCCCAGCCCGGCGACCGCCCCCTGCGCGGCGCCGCTAACATCACCGGCCGCGCCGCGCCTGCTTCTGCCCCGCAGAGAAGCGCACTACGCGGCGGACCACACGGAGTCAACATGGCATTTCTGCAAGGCAAAAAAATCCTGATCACCGGCTTGCTGTCCAACCGTTCCATTGCCTACGGCATCGCCCAGGCCTGCAAGCGCGAAGGCGCCGAACTGGCCTTCACCTATGTGGGTGAGCGCTTCAAGGACCGCATCACCAAGTTCGCCGAAGAATTCGACAGCAAGCTGGTCTTCGACTGCGACGTCGGCAGCGATGAGCAGATCAATGCCCTGTTCGCCGACCTGGGCAAGTCCTGGAGCCAGCTCGACGGTCTGGTCCACGCCATCGGCTTTGCGCCCTCCGAAGCGATTGCCGGCGATTTCCTGGAAGGCTTCTCGCGTGAAGGCTTCAAGATCGCCCACGACATCTCCGCCTACAGCTTCCCGGCCATGGCCAAGGCCGCCATGCCGCTGCTGTCGTCCAATGCAGCCCTGCTGACCCTGACCTACCTGGGCTCGGAACGCGTGGTCCCCAACTACAACACCATGGGCCTGGCCAAGGCTTCCCTGGAAGCTTCGGTGCGCTACCTGGCCGAATCGCTGGGCCCCAAGGGCGTGCGCGTCAATGGCGTCTCGGCCGGCCCCATCAAGACCCTGGCCGCCAGCGGCATCAAGGGCTTCGGCAAGATCCTGGGCGCCGTGGCCGCCACCGCCCCGCTGCGCCGTAATGTGACCATCGAAGACGTCGGCAATGCCTCGGCCTTCCTGCTCTCCGACCTGGCCTCGGGCATCACTGGCGAGATCACCTATGTGGATGGCGGCTTCTCCCGCGTTGTGGGTGGAATGGCTGAATAATCAAGCACCACCCACAATAAAGAGACAGTTTCTTGAAATAGCTTCGTGCTAATTTCGAGCTTTTCAGGTATGATTCGCCTTGTGCATTGCAATAACCAATGCGCAGGCGAATCGGACGTGAAATCTGTCCTGCAGAGTTTCCAGCCGTATCCGCCCAAGCAGCTTCGCAAGCCTTACCTGTCATAACGACAAGTTCCCAGTAAAAGCCCCCCGCCCCTGGCATCCCTTGATGATGCCGTCCCGGCGCAAAGCTTTTGTGCCGAAATTTCTTTGTATTTTTCATAGTCATTTCGTCGGTTGGCGTTGCTTTTTTTCGTTCAGGCACTCGATGCCCGGCGCGCTTGCGTGCGCCCGTCTCGTGCCTGGCGTTCACTTTCACGAAAGAGATTATGACTTTTGAAGCACTCGGCCTGAACCCTTCGATCATCAAAGCCCTGACCGAAGCAGGCTATACCTCCCCGACCCCGGTCCAGGAAAAAGCCATCCCCGCCGCCATCAGCGGCCAGGATCTGCTGGTGTCCTCGCAGACCGGCTCGGGCAAGACCGCCGCCTTCATGCTGCCTTCGCTGCACCAGCTGGCAGACCTGCCGCCGGCGCCGCAAGCAGCCCGTACCCCCAACCAGGAACGCCAGGCCAGCCGCGCCCGTGGCGAGCGTCCGCGTTACCAGCCGGCACAGCCGAAGATGCTGGTGCTGACCCCGACCCGCGAACTGGCCCTGCAAGTGACCACCGCCACCGACAAGTACGGCGCCTACATGCGCCGCGTGCGCGTGGTGTCCATCCTGGGCGGCATGCCGTATCCGAAGCAGATGCAACTGCTGTCGCGCAACCCGGAAATCCTGGTGGCGACCCCGGGCCGTCTGATCGACCATATGGAGTCCGGCAAGATCGATTTCTCGCAACTGCAGATCCTGGTGCTGGACGAAGCTGACCGCATGCTGGACATGGGCTTCATCGACGACATCGAAAAGATCGTCGCCGCCACCCCGGCGACCCGCCAGACCATGCTGTTCTCGGCCACGCTGGACGGCGTGGTTGGCAACATGGCCAAGCGCATCACCAACAATCCGCTGACCATCCAGATCGCCAGCTCGTCGACCCGTCATGAAAACATCATGCAGCGCGTGCACTTCGTGGATGACCTGTCGCACAAGAATCGCCTTCTGGATCATCTGCTGCGCGACACCAGCATCGACCAGGCCGTGATCTTCACCGCCACCAAGCGTGACGCCGACACCATCGCCGATCGCCTCAACATCGCCGGTTTCGCTGCTGCCGCACTGCATGGCGACATGCACCAGGGCGCCCGCAACCGTACCTTGAACAGCCTGCGCCGCGGCCAGGTGCGCATGCTGGTGGCCACCGACGTGGCTGCCCGCGGCATCGACGTGCCGGGCATCACCCACGTGTTCAACTACGACCTGCCCAAGTTCGCTGAAGACTACGTCCACCGCATCGGCCGTACCGGCCGTGCCGGCCGCAATGGCGTGGCGATCTCGCTGGTGAACCACGCCGAAGGCATGCAGGTCAAGCGCATCGAGCGCTTCACCAAGCAGACCATTCCGGTCGATGTGGTCGAAGGTTTCGAGCCGAAGAAGTCGGCTGCTCCGCGCAGCCCGCGCAAGCCGGGCGGCTGGCGTCCGGGTGATGGCCGCAGCAACAACGGCCCGCGTTACGGCGCCGGCAACCGCGAAGGTGGCGGTCATCGCGAAGGTGGTTTCGGCGGCAATCGTGAAGGTGGCCATCGCGAAGGCGGTTTCGGCGGTAATCGTGAAGGCGGCTACAACCGCGAAGGCCGCAGCTTCGGCGGCGCCAAGCCGGGCAACGGCCCGCGTCGCGAGGGTGGCGGCGGTGGCGGCTACAAGGGCAATGGCGGCGGTTTCCGCGCCGACGGTCCGCGCCGCTCCTACGGCGATCGTTGATCGCTGGACGCTGTCCTGATGTTGAAAAGCCGCTTCCTCGGAAGCGGCTTTTTCTTGGGCGGGATCATCGACATCTGATCATGCCAGCAGCCAATGACCATTGCGCTTGATTTCGTCATGCATGGCGTCGGGTGCAAGATCCAACTCGCCGGGCCAGGTCACTACACCTTCGATCAAGCGGACCTGGTTGAACTGGGCCTGATCCTTCAAGGATGCAAAGACTCCCCTAAAAAAGCTTGGGAGAAAGCTGACCCGACCTTCCACCCCATCCCTGAAGCGAACCTGCAACGCATATTCACCGCAAAGTTTGACTTCCACTACGTCCCATTGCATGGCGGATGCCCCTCAGGTAAATCGGTTCAATCCGATTTGGCTTATTCCCTCCCGCGGGCCATTTTACAAGCATCGCGGAGCGACTGCGATTCCCTCCAGCCGCAGAACGAACTCAAGCGGAACACTGCCCTCCCTGCCCCGCCTGCAAAGCTCGCACGTTATCGGCAATGGCCTGCACCGCCTGTCCCACCGCCTTCTGCGTGGCGGCCACTACATCCGCATTGGCGCTGCCTGCCACGCGCTCGACCACCGTCAGACGGCAAGCCGCGCTGCGGCGGTCGTCGGAGCGGGTGATGGTCCAGCCGAAGCTGGCCTGGACCTGGCCATTGCGCATGGCGTCGAAATCGCGCAGTTCGACGTTGATGCGATAGCTGGGCTGGTCCGCCGGACGCCCGCCGCGCGAGACATCGATGGCGCCCAGCCTGGCCGCCACCCCCGCCGCCAGTGCATCGCGCAACTCATTGTTGAAGGGCGAGGACCAGCGCTCCTGCTCCAGCACATCCACCCGCGTGGCATCGCTGCGCACCACCAGCTGCGGTCGCGCCAAGCGCTCGGGCACAGCCACCGGCATGACTTCGATGAAGGTCTGCGGCCCCTGGGCGGCGCTGCGTGCGGTCGCGCCTGCGTCGGTGGGGGCGGCCAGGGTGTAGAACTGCGTGGGCGGGGTGCTGCCGCAGGCGGTCAGCAGGCCAGCGGCCAGCGCCGCTGCGCCCAGGGTCTTGAGGGAAAGGCTCTTCATGGCTTGCATCATGGCTCCTGTTTGCCCCGGATCAGCGATTCCGGATGCTGTTGCAGGTAATCGGTGAGGATACGGATCGAGGCCGCGGCCTTGGACAGTTCCTGCATGGTCTGGCGGATGTCCTGCTGCAGCGGTGCGTCGTCCGACAGCGTGCGCTCGGCTGCATTGAGGGTCTTGCGGGCATCCTTCATGGCCGCCTGCATCTCGGGCGCGATATCGTTGTTGATGCGCGCAGCGGTCTGCTCTGCGGTGGACAAGGTCTTGTTCAAGGTCTTCAGCGTAGTCTGCAGATCACGGCCGATCTCGTCGAAGGGCACCTTGGAAAGCTTGCCGGCGATATCCGAGAGCTGCTGCTGCAATTCATCCAGGCTGCCCGGGATGGTGGGCAGTTCCAGCGGCGTCTTGTCTGGATCGATCTGGGCCGGCTTGGCCTTGGGGAAGAAATCGATCGCTACATACAGCTGGCCGGTCAGCAGGTTGCCGTTGCGCAGCTGGGCGCGCAGGCCGCGCTTGACCAGCGTGCGCAGCAGATGCGCATTGGAACGGCGTTGCTCGCCGGTCTCTTCCTGGAAGCGGCGGCCCAGGCGCTCGGGATAGATCTGCACCACCACCGGCATGCGGAATTCGCCGCGCGCCTTGTCATACTCGACGCCAATGCTCTTGACCTCGCCCAGCACCACGCCGCGGAAGTCCACCGTAGCGCCCGGCTGCAGGCCGCGCAGGGACTGGTCGAAATACAGCAGCGCAGTCTGCGGCACGCCGTCGGGCTCCTTCATGGCGGCGCTTTCATCTTCCACCAGCGCATACTCGGCGCCTTCCTTGGCGGGTGCGCTCACGCGGTCCTCATCACGGTCACGGAAGGCGATGCCGCCCAGCACCACGGTCGCCAGCGCCTGGGTGTGCAGCTTGAAGCCGCTGGCGTTGAGCTCCATGTCGAAGCCGCTGGCATGCCAGAAGCGCGAAGTCTGGGTGACGAACTTGTCATAGGGCGCATTGACGAAGATGCGCAAGGTCACGCCACGACCATCGGCATCGAGGTCGTAGGCCACCACCTGGCCCACCTTGATGCGGCGATAGAAGATGGGCGAGCCGATGTCCAGTGAACCCAGATCATTGGTATGCAGCACGAACTGGCGGCCGGAAGCGTCGCGTGTGACGATGGGTGGCTGTTCCAGGCCGACGAAGCTCTTCTTGCTCTGCTCGGAGGCGCCAGGATCAGCGCCGATATAAGCGCCCGACAGCAGCGTGCCCAGTCCCGAAATGCCCGAGGCTGCAATGCGCGGACGCACCACCCAGTAGCGCGTGTCTTCGGCATCGAAACCGGCGGCTTCCTTGTTGAGCTGGATGCCCACCAGCACGTGCGAACGGTCCGGGGCGAGTTTCAGGGTCTGCACCTGGCCGATTTCCACATCCTTGTACTTGACCCGCGTCTTGCCCGCCTCCAGCCCTTCGGCGGAGCGGAAGGTCACCGTGACCAGGGGGCCGCGATCGATCAGGATCTTGGCTACCAGCGAGAGGCCGACCACAGCGGCGATGATGGGAATGAGCCACACCAGCGATGGCAGCCAGTTGCGCTGGCGCGTGCGGCGGGGCTGCAGCAGCGCCGGCTTGTCCTCGGGGGTGTCAGGTGGAGTCATGCGGGTTCCTGTTTCTTGTTGGCAGGGGGAGTCGGGTCGGCATCGTCCCAGATCAGGCGTGGATCGAAGGCCAGCGAAGCCAGCATGGTCAGCACCACCACCGCACCGAAGGCGGCGATGCCGATGCCGGCGTGGATATTGGCAAAACCATGGATCTTGACCAGCCCGGTCAGCACCGAGACCACGAAGACGTCCAGCATGGACCAGCGGCCGATGGCCTCGACCAGGCGATACAGCTTGGCGCGTTGCAGGCGCTGCCAGCGGCTGCGGCGGCGCGCCGAGAACACCAGGATGCCCAGCGCCACCAGCTTGAACAGCGGCACCAGGAAGCTGGCCACGAAGACCACCAGCGCCAGGCCCCATTCGCCCGAGGTCCAGAAATAGATGACGCCGGAGAGGATGGTGTCGCGCTGCTCGTCGAAGAGCGTGCGGGTGACCATCACCGGCATCAGGTTGGCCGGGATGTACATGATGCAGGCCGCGATCAGCAGCGCCCAGGTGCGGGTCAGGCTGTCGATCTTGCGTACGTGCAGTGGCGCGTGGCAGACGCCGCAGCGTTCACCGGCCTGCGCATCCTGCCAGACCGTGCCGCAGTGATGACAACCGATCACGTCCAGCGACGCGGCCTGCTGCACCGGCAGGTCTTGCGCGCCGTCCTCGGCCAGGCCGGCGGAGGTGGCGGCGGAGGTGGATGCAGGGCGGCTCACGGACGGACCTCGCCGCTGCCCTGGTGCTGCTCCCACAGATGCCAGAGATAGCGCGGGTTGAACGACACCACCACCGTCAGCAGCACGGTCAGGCCGCCGAAGGACCACAGCGCCGGGCCGGGAATGACCTCGGCGATATTGGAGAGCTTGATCAGCGCCACCAGGATGCCCAGCATGAAGACTTCGATCATGCCCCAGGGGCGCGCGACCTGCATCAGCCGCAGCAACAGCACGAAGCCGGGCGGGCGCTGGCGGCGCGAACCCGGCATGAGCAGATAGAGCAGCACGAAGAGCTGGATCATGGGAAACAGCAAGGTCGTGGCCAGCACCAGCAGCGCCACTTCCGACATGCCGTCGCGGGTGAGCGCTACCACCGCACCCATCAGCGTGGTATCGGCCGACAGGCCCTGCAGCTCGATGGTCACGATGGGAAACACATTGGCGATCACGAACAGGATCAGCGCGCCGATGGTCAGCGGCAGCAGGTGCTCCAGCCTGCGTCCGGTGTCGCGCTCGAGCTCGGCGTGGCAGCGCAGGCAGCGGGCCACCTCGCGCTGGCCCAAGGTGGGGCGCTGGTAGACGGCGTCGCATTCTTCGCAAACGATCAGGTCCGGACGTTTCTGCATGGATGAGGATGGCTGGAGGCGCAGGGCGCTCTGCGGTTCGCTGTGGTTTTATGTTGTGTTGTGATGACCCGGCAAGACCGCAACGGCCATTGCCGGGCTTCGGTTGGAGCGCATTCTCTGGCCGGCGTTCCATCACGACAGGCCCTGTGCGGCGGCCGGACGCAAAATAAATGACTCACTGGTTATTAATTAGCAGCGATTGTAGCAACAAATTGCCGGGACTCTGGCAGAGTTTTATCTGGCTTTTCCTTCGCCCGGCCAGATAGCGCTTGACAAGATCGCCGTCGATCTTCTACATTGAACAGATGACTTCCGCAGCAACATTCTCCCTACGCCACAACAGCGCCAGCGCCCTGCTAGCGTTGCTACCGGTGTCGCTACTACTAGCCTCGCGCTAAAATCCGTATTTCCTGCCGTACCCGCTGATTCCACGCGATCCGGCAAACCCAATCAAATCCAGCAGCACCGGCAGTAAAACCAGGCAGTGACGCGCCAGCCGTACCGAGCCGACGTCGCAGCCCTATCAGGCGAAGCGATCATGCATTCGAAGACCAGCACAATCCGCACTCCGCGCCGGCAGCCATGCCAGCCAGCCCGCGCGCGGCGGGAGACGCCGCCTCTGGCTCTATGACGGGTTGTCTGGCCACGCGCCCGTGGCAGCCAGGCAACCCGATCCGCCACATCTGACGCACTCAAGCATTGCAGCAAGTCCAGCATCCCAGCAAATCCGAAGACTAAGAGGTCCATCATGATGTTAAGCAACCCCGCCGCCAAATACCGTCCCTTCCCGGCCATTGACCTGCCCGACCGCACCTGGCCCAGCAAGGTCATCAACACCCCGCCGATCTGGATGAGCACCGACCTGCGCGATGGCAACCAGGCCCTGATCGAACCGATGAACGCCGAACGCAAGCTGCGCTTCTTCGAACTGCTGCTGAAAACCGGCCTGAAAGAAATCGAAGTGGGCTTCCCCTCGGCCTCGCAGACCGACTTCGATTTCGTGCGCAAGCTCATCGTCGAGAACCGCATTCCCGATGACGTGACCATCATCGTGCTGACCCAGTCGCGTGAGGAACTGATCCGCCGCACCATCGAATCGCTGGAAGGCGCCAAGAAGGCCATCGTCCACCTGTACAACTCGGTGGCTCCGGCCTTCCGCAAGATCGTCTTCAACATGTCGCGTGAAGAGATCAAGAACATCGCCGTCACCGGCACCCGCCTGGTCAAGGAACTGACCGATGCGCGTCCTGGCACCGAATGGCGCTTCGAATACTCGCCCGAATCCTTCAGCACCACCGAACTGGATTTCTCCAAGGAAATCTGCGACGCCGTCTGCGAAACCTGGGGCGCCAGCCCGGAACGCAAGGTGATCCTGAACCTGCCCTCCACCGTCGAATGCGCCACGCCCAACGTCTATGCCGACCAGATCGAATGGATGTGCCGCAACCTGAAGGATCGCGCCAGCACCATCATCTCGGTACACCCGCACAATGACCGCGGCACCGCCGTGGCCTCGGCCGAACTGGCCGTCATGGCCGGCGCCGACCGCGTCGAAGGCTGCCTGTTCGGCAATGGCGAACGCACCGGCAACGTCGACCTGGTCACGCTGGCGCTGAACCTGTACACCCAGGGCGTGAACCCGGGCCTGGACTTCTCCGACATCGACGTGGTGCGCCAGGTGGTGGAAGAATGCAACCAGATCCCGGTGCACCCGCGCCATCCGTATGTGGGCGACCTGGTCTTCACCGCCTTCTCCGGCTCGCACCAGGATGCGATCAAGAAGGGCTTCGCCAAGCAGCAGCCCGACGCCATCTGGGAAGTGCCCTACCTGCCGATCGACCCGGCCGACCTGGGCCGCAGCTATGACGCCGTCATCCGCGTCAACAGCCAGTCCGGCAAGGGCGGCATGGCCTACCTGCTGGAACAGGAATACGGCCTGGCCCTGCCGCGCCGCCTGCAGATCGAGTTCTCGCGCGCCATCCAGCGCGAGGCTGACGCCACCGGCAAGGAAATCGCCGCCTCCGACATCCACGCCATCTTCCAGCGTGAATACCTGGAGCGCGTGGAGCCGTATGTCTACCGTGCGCATCGCATGTCCGAAGACAGCTCCAAGGCCGAGTCCATCAACATCGAAGTCGATATCGTGCGCAATGGCCAGCCGGTGACCGTGCGCGGCAGCGGCAACGGCCCCATCGATGCCTTCGTGCATGCCCTGGGCCTGGACATCAAGCTGATGGACTTCCATGAACACGCCATCGGCGCCGGCGCCGACGCCAAGGCCGCCAGCTACATCGAGCTGCGCCTGAACGAAGCGCCGACCGGTTTCGGCGTGGGCATCGACGCCAACATCGTTACCGCATCCTTCAAGGCCGTGCTGTCTGCCGTGAACCGTCAGATCGCCATCAGCGAGAGCGCCAACCAGGCCGGCTCTTCGCAAGCCAAGGCTGCCTGAAAACGGAACATCGCCGGCGATCCCGGCATGCTTCCCTGAGCGCAACGCCGGCCTACAGGCCGGCGTTGTTTCGTTCTGCCCCCCTTTCTCGTTTTGCATTTCGCAACAGTTCACCCTCGCCTGCTTGCCGCTCTGCTGGGCTGGCCGATCTTTCCCGAGGTCAACGGGCCGCACCCTCAGCGCCGATGGCAGTACGCGCATCATCTTCCTGATCATCAGCGTGGCGGCCTTTTGTCGCATCGCTGCCACGTTGTCGCTTAGCAATGCCTATCTGCTCCAGCTCTCGGCGCTGTGCTGGGCGCTGGCCTTCCTGCTGTTCGTGGCGCGCTATGGTGCATGGCTGCTGCGCCCGCGCCTGCGCTGAAAAGACTACGTTTTCCCTGCGCCCCGCCTCGCCAATCGCGGGGCATTTTTTTTGGGCCGCGTCATGGCGCAAGCTCAGCCGTTGCGGAATGCGTGCGCGGAAGTTGATTAGGGTCACGCAAATTTGCGTAATTGGTGAGTTTTCAAAATACGTAACTCGCTTATTATTAATTTTTCTGGGGGTCCATCAACAAGTCGCTGTTCATTTTTCGGGGGAAAAATAATGCGCTTCAACAATCTGAGTATTGCCACACGCCTGGCCATTGCGTTCAGCATCCTGATCCTGGTGATCGCGGGCATCGTCGCACTGGGCCTGGCCCGCTTGGCTGATATCAACAAAGCGCTCGACCTGGTGGTCAATGACCGCTACAAGAAGATCGCCATCATCAATACCATCTCGGGCAAGGTCGACGATGTCGCCATCTCCCTGCGCAACCAGTTGCTGATGACCGATCCGGCGCAGATTGCGGCCGAGCAGAAGACCATCGAAAGCCTGTCCGCCGAGAATACCAAACTCTACGACGAGCTGACCCGCCTGGTCGCCAATCCCGAGGCCAAGGCCAAGCTGGACAAAGTCACCGAAACTCGCAAGAGCTACGCCGCCTTGCGCAAGCAGATCGACAAGCTGCAGAGCTCGGGTGACAAGGATGCCGCCATCAAACTGATGCTCAGCGAAATGGTGCCCCTGCAGAAGATCTACTTCAGCCAGCTCGACGAACTCTCCGACACCCAGCAGAAGCTGATGGACCAGTCCGTCGATCAGGCCGAAGCCGCCTATGAGACGACTCGCATGATCATGGTCATTGCAGGGGTGCTGGCGGCCACGTTCGCCGCCTTCATCGCCTGGACCATCTCGCGCAGCATCACCCGCCCGCTCAGCCGCGCCGTCGAAGTCGCCGAAACGGTGGCTGCCGGCGACCTCACCGCCGTCATCGCTGCCCACTCCAATGATGAAACCGGCCGCCTGCTGCAGGCGCTGGCGGCCATGAACCAGAAGCTCAAGGCCATCGTGCTGGAGGTGCGACGCGGCACCGATTCCATGGTCACCGCCTCGACCCAGATCGCCACCGGCAACCTCGATCTTTCCTCACGCACCGAAGAGCAGGCCAGCGCCCTGGAAGAGACCGCCTCTTCGCTGGAAGAACTGACCTCCAGCGTCAAGCAGAACGCCGATCACACCCGCAAGTCCAGCGAGCTGGCGGCCAATGCCTCGCAGGTCGCCAACCAGGGCGGCCTGGCGGTCAAGCAAGTGGTGCAGACCATGGGCGCCATCAACGATTCTTCCCACAAGATCGTCGACATCATCAGCGTCATCGACGGCATCGCCTTCCAGACCAACATCCTGGCCCTGAACGCCGCCGTGGAAGCGGCGCGCGCGGGCGAACAGGGACGCGGCTTTGCGGTGGTGGCCTCGGAAGTGCGCGGCCTGGCGCAACGCTCGGCCACGGCCGCCAAGGAAATCAAGGAGCTCATCAACGACTCCGTCAACCAGGTCACTTCCGGTACCGAACTGGTGGCGCAGGCCGGCAGCACCATGGACGCCGTGGTCAACAGCATCGAGCAGGTCAGCCATATCGTCGGGGAAATCTCGGCCGCCACGCGCGAGCAGAGCGATGGGATCGAGCAGGTCAACCAGGCCATCATGCAGATGGACAACACCACCCAGCAGAATGCCGCGCTGGTGGAAGAAGCCGCCGCTGCCGCCCAGGCCCTGCAAGACCAGGCGCAACGGCTGCTGGACCTGGTCGGCGTATTCCGCCTGGATGAGGTGGGCGGCAGCGGACCGGCGCCCAGCGCGGTCGCTCCGGTCGCTCCAGTATTGCGCAAGGTCAGCGCTGCGGCCCCGCGCGCCACCAAGAGCTTGCCGGCCAAGCCTGCCGCACCCGCCGTCACGAACGCACCGGCGGCACCGGCGGCACCGGCCCTGCCCGCCAGCAAGCGGGAAGACAAATCGGAAGAGTGGGAAACCTTCTGAACCCGGCCGTGCCAGGGCGCTAGCCCTGGCGCGCCAGGCGGATGCCGCTGACCTGCCAGCGCGCCGTCGCCGGGAAGAAGTTGCGATAGCTCAGCCGCGCATGGTTCAAGGGCGTGGCCGAGGATGAGCCGCGCAACACGTACTGGTTGACCATGAACTTGCCGTTGTATTCGCCCACCGCACCGGCAGCGGCGACGAAGCCGGGGTAAGGCGCGTAGCTGCTGCTGGTCCATTGCCAGGCCACGCCGAAGAACTCGCGCCCGCCGCCCTGCAGGTGCGCAGCGGCATGCTCCCATTCCGCCTCGGTCAGCAGGCGCGCGCCCGCCCAGCGGGCATAGGCATCGGCCTCGTAATACGACAGATGCACAGCCGCACGATGCGGCTGCAAGGCCTGCACGCCATATTCGGTAAACTCGCTCCACTGTCCCTGCGCATCCCTGCGCCAGTACAGCGGATGGCGCAGCGCCAGTTGCTCCTTCCAGTCCCATCCTTCGGCCAGCCACAGGCTAGGGTCTTGATAGCCGCCGGCCTGGATGAAGTCCAGGTATTCGGCATTGTTGACCAGCCGCGAAGCGCACTGGTAAGCCTCGACGAACTGGCGGTGGCGCGGCGTCTCGTTATCGAAACAGAAGCCCGGCCCGGCATGGCCGATCTCCACCACGCCGGCCTCGATGCGATGCCATTGCAGCGCCAGCTCGGCCGGATCGTCGAGCGGCACACTCTCTGGCAGCGGCTGGTAGGCGGGCTGGAGCGGATTGAGCGAGAGCAGCATCTTGATGTCGGTCAGCATCAGCTCCTGATGCTGCTGCTCATGCTGCATGCCCAGTTCCAGCAAGCTGAGGAACTGCGCCAGTTGCGGCTGGGCGTCACCGCCGCCGGCGGCCACGGCGCTAGTGCTAGCGCCATTGGCGTCGAGCGCATCGATCAGCAGCAGCATGCGCTGGTCCACCTGCTCGCGATAGGCCAGCACCTCGGCCAGCGCAGGGCGCGTGAGCATGCCGCGCTGCGGTCGCGGGAAACGCTCGCCCACGCCCTCGTAGTAGGAATTGAACAGCATGCGGAATTGCGGATGGAAGGGCTTGAAGCCGCTCTCGAAGCGCTCCAGCAAGAAGGTCTCGAAGAACCAGGTGGTATGGGCCAGATGCCACTTCACCGGACTGGCGTCGGGCATGGCCTGGACACAGCAATCCTCGGGCGAGAGCGGCTCGGCGATCACCAGCGACTGCCGTCGCAATCGCCGGTAGCGGTCACCCAGCTTCTCGCGGCTGCGATGGTTGAGCTGATGGAGGGCGGCGTCGATGACGGCATCGATGACTGCCGAGGTGGCCGGGTCGGATTGGCTGTCAGCGATGAGGTGGGGTGACGTCGGCATCGCAGTGCTGGGTGGGGACATCCGTTCTCCTGCAAGAAAAGTTCAGCGCAAGATCAGCGCACAATCAGCGCGGCCGCGCATGGCAAACCGCAAACCAGCGCTGCGGGTCGCACCACATCTGGCAGTCGCCGAAACCGGCCTGGGCCAGCAGGTCGGCGATTTCGTCGGCGCGGAACTTGTGGCTGTTCTCGGTATGGATGCGCTCGCCCTGGCGGAAGGTGCGGCGCCCGCCCGGCCAGCGCACGATCAGGTCACGGCGCGCTTCCAGGTGCATTTCTACCCGCTGCTGGGCTTCGTCGTAGAAGGCCAGGTGACGCCAGTCCCGCGCATTGAAGTCTGCGCCCAGCAGGCCATTGATGTGGTTCAGCGCATTCAGGTTGAACGCCGCCGTGACACCCAAGGCATCGTCATACGCCGCTTCCAGCACCGCGCTGGGCTTGACCAGGTCCAGCCCCAGCAGGACGCCGCCGGCAGCGTCGGGCAGCGCCGCGCGCAGGCGGCGCAGGAAGACCAGCGCCTCATCCCGATCGAAATTGCCCAGCGAAGAACCGGGATAGAAGAACAGGCGACGCTCCCGCTGCACCTGCGCCGGCAACGCCAGCGTGCTGGAAAAATCCATGCCCAGCGGCAACATGGGAATATCCGGAAAGCGCCGCTGCAAACCCGCTACCGATTGCTGCAGGAATTGCGCCGAGATATCGACCGGCACGTACTGGCGCGGCCGCAGGGCTGCAAACAGGCTGGCGGCCTTGGCGCAATTGCCGGCCCCGAGGTCGATCAGGCAGGCGTCCTGGCCGACGGCGGCGGCGATCTCATCGCGGTGCTCGGCGAAGATGGCGGCCTCGGTGCGGGTGGGGTAATACTCGGGCAAGGCGCAGATGGCTTCGAAGAGCTTGCTGCCCAGGACATCGTAGAAATACTTGGGGGAAATGAAGGCGGCCGGCGCGGTCAGGCCGGTCACCAGTTCGGCGCGACGCTGGCGGTCTTCGGACAGGCTGTCCAGGTCAGCGGGGATCAGAGCGGGTTGGGCCAAGCGTGTCTCCTTGCCTATGCATAGGCTGGGTGGGGATTGGATGTTGCGCCAGAGATGCCGCGCCAGGCAATGGCTGACAGGCAACTTTGCGACATTGCGCTACACTGCATGGGCGGCGCAAGCGCTGCGCCGCCCGGCTTTACCGATGCTTGTTCCGACTGAGGCATACCGCGGTGGTTCAACGCGGCAATAAGATTTTCCGCTGCAGGTGATGGTCCATTGGTCCATTGGTCCACTGACCACTGACTGACAATACGCTGCCTGCCTTCCGACAACCCAGTTCATTCCTATGTCTTCCACGCCCAGTTCCTCACCCTTGCCTGCCCAGGCAGGCCACCCTGCCGACGACCACGCCGCGGACTCCCCCACCGCCCGCAAATCGGCCCTGGCGGCGCTGCGCGGCCTGCTGCCTTTCCTGGCGCCCTACAAGAAGCAGTTCCTGCTGGCCGGCCTGGCACTGGTGGTGGCGGCCGCCGCCACGCTGGCCGTTCCCTATGCCTTCAAGCAGATGATCGACCTGGGCTTTGGCGCGGCCGGCAGCAAGAGCGCCAGCCACATCAACCTGTACTTCCTGGCGCTGTTCGGCGTGGCCTGCATCCTGGGCGTGGCCACGGCGCTGCGCTTCTACATGGTGTCGTGGCTGGGCGAACGCGTCACGGCCGACCTGCGCAGCGCCGTCTATGCGCACGTGGTCACGCAGAGCCCCGAGTTCTTCGAGACTACCAAGACCGGCGAAGTACTCTCGCGCCTGACCACCGACACCACCCTCATCCAGACCCTGGTGGGCACCAGCATTTCCATGGCCCTGCGCAATGCGCTGCTGTTCATCGGCGGCATGAGCATGCTCTTCTTTACCAGCGCCAGGCTGACCTCGATCATCATCGTCATGCTGGCGGCGGTGGTGCTGCCCATCGTCTTCTACGGCCGCCGCGTGCGCAAGCTCTCGCGCGCTTCCCAGGACCGCGTGGCCGACGCCTCGGCCATGGCCGGCGAAATCCTCAACGCCATGCCGACCGTGCAAGCCTTCACCCATGAAGAGATCGAGGCGCGCCGCTTCGCCCAGTCGGTCGAGCGTGCCTTCGGGACAGCGATGGAACGCGTGCGCGCGCGCTCGCTGCTGACGGTGGTGGCCATCCTGCTGGTGTTCGGCGCGATTGTCTTCGTGCTCTGGCTGGGTGCGCACGCGGTGATGGAGGGCAGCATGAGTGGCGGCGAACTGGGCCAGTTCATCCTCTACGCCTCGCTGGTAGCGGGCTCGCTGGGAGCACTCTCGGAAGTGATGGGCGATACCCAGCGCGCAGCCGGCGCCACCGAGCGCCTGCTCGATCTGCTGGCGGCGCACTCGCCGGTGCAGTCGGTACTGCTGCCCGAAAAGCTGCCGCCGCGTACCGCCAACGGCGCCGCGCTGACGGTGCAGGGGGTGGACTTCCACTATCCCTCGCGTCCCGGCCATCCCTCGCTGACGCAACTGTCGCTGACAGTGCAGCCGGGCGAGACGGTCGCCATCGTCGGGCCCTCCGGGGCGGGCAAGACCACGCTGTTCCAGCTGCTGCTGCGCTTCTATGATCCGCAGCAGGGCCAGATCCTCCTCGATGGCGTCGATATCCGCTACCTGGACTTGCAGGCCCTGCGCGGCGCCATCGGCATCGTGCCACAGGATACGGTGATCTTCTCGGCCAATGCCATGGAAAACATCCGCTTCGGACGCCCTGAGGCCAGCGACGCCGAGGTCATCGCCGCCGCCCAGATGGCCGCCGCGCACGAGTTCATCGAACGCCTGCCCGGCAGCTATGCCTGTTTCCTGGGCGAGCGCGGCGTGCGCCTCTCCGGTGGCCAGCGCCAGCGCATCGCCATTGCCCGCGCATTGTTGAAGAATCCGCCGCTGCTGTTGCTGGACGAAGCCACCAGCGCCCTGGACGCCGAATCCGAACGACTGGTGCAAGGCGCTCTGGAAGCGGCCATGGTGGGCCGCACCACCCTGGTCATCGCGCACCGTCTGGCGACGGTGCAGCGGGCTGATCGCATCATCGTGCTGGAGCATGGCCGCATCGTCGAGAGCGGCACCCATGCCGAGCTGGTGGCGCGCGACGGCCTCTATGCCGGACTGGCGGCGCTGCAGTTCCAGACGCAATGACGACCGCGCCGACGCGTCCGCGCAAAATCGCCTAGACTGCGGCTTTTGCCAGCCAACGACATGACCGGAGTCCTGCATGAGTAGCCACCTGTTCTCGCCCCTGCCCCTGCGCGGCGTAACCCTGCCCAACCGCATCGCCGTTTCGCCGATGTGCCAGTATTCGGCCGAAGACGGCTTCGTCAACGATTGGCACCTGGTGCACCTGGGCAGCCGCGCCGTGGGCGGCGCCGGGCTGGTGCTCATGGAAGCCACCGCGGTGGTCGCCGAGGGCCGCATCAGCAGCGCCGACCTGGGCATCTGGAAGGATGAACACATCGCGCCGCTGCGCCGGATCACCCGCTTCATCGAGCAGCAAGGCGCGGTGCCCGGCATCCAGCTGGCCCATGCCGGCCGCAAGTCCAGCATCTTGCGCCCCTGGGACGGCCCCGCCGGCAGCGTGCCGCCCTCCGCCGGCGGCTGGACGCCGCAAGCGCCATCGGCACTGCCTTTCGACGATGGCTACAGCACGCCGCAGGCGATGAGCGTGGAACAGATCGGCGCCCTGGTGCAAGCCTTTGCCGACGCCGCCCAACGCGCCCTTGCCGCCGGCTTCAAGGTGATCGAACTGCACGGTGCGCACGGCTACCTGGGCCACCAGTTCCTCTCGCCGCTGAGCAACCAGCGCTCCGATGAGTATGGCGGCAGCTTCGAGAACCGCATCCGCTTCCTCCTGGAGATCACCCGCGCCACGCGCGCGGTCTGGCCTGAAGAACTGCCACTGCTGGTGCGCCTGTCGGCCACCGACTGGGTCGACGGCGGCTGGACGCCCGAGGAAACCGTCACGCTCTCGCAGCGCCTGCGCGAGTTGGGAGTGGACCTGGTGGATGTCTCCAGCGGCGGCAATGCCCCCAAGGCCGTCATTCCGGTCGGCCCCGGCTACCAGACCAGCTTTGCCGCCCGCGTGAAGGCCGAGGCCGGCATCGCCAGCGGCGCGGTGGGCATGATCACCGACGCCATCCAGGCCGAACACATCCTGCGCACCGGTCAGGCCGACCTGGTGCTACTGGCGCGCGAACTGCTGCGCGATCCGTACTGGCCGTTGCATGCCGCGCAGCAATTGCGCGAAGAGGTGGCCTGGCCGCCGCAATATGTACGGGCGGCGTCCAGCAAGACGCCGTTGCGGCCGGAGGTGCAATACGGTTTGAAGGAACAATGACACGCTGCATTGCTGCAACCAGTCGGACTGCGTAGCCACGCCTTCGATACGATCCTGGCGGATCTACTCAGGACGAACGGCATGCGATGGATCGTTCATGAAAAAATGCCGATCAGTTCTACACTGTGAACTGATCGGCATTTTTCTTGCCCTGAAGCCGGACCGCGCAATCAGCCCGGACGACGCTTGTGGCGGATGTATTCGATGATGCCCGGCAGGATGGACAGGATCACGATGGCCACGATCAAGAGGCTCAGGTTCTTCTTCACGATGGGCATGTTGCCGAAGAAATAGCCGGCATACGCGAAGCTAGCGACCCAGGCGATACCGCCGACGACGTTGTAGAGGAAGAAGCGGGTATAGGTCATCGCGCCCACACCGGCAACGAAGGGCGCAAAGGTGCGCACGATGGGGGCGAAGCGGGCAATGATGATGGCCTTGCCGCCGTGCTTCTCGAAGAAGGCATGGGTCTTGTCCAGGTACTCCTTCTTGAAGATGCGTGAATTGGGCTTGTCGAAGACCTTGATGCCCAGCATCTTGCCGATCTGGTAGTTGGTGCTATCGCCCAGGATGGCGGCCACGATCAGGGTCAGCACCATCAGGTTGATATCGTAGGCGCCGGTGGCGGCCAGCGCACCGGTGACGAACAGCAGCGAGTCGCCCGGCAGGATGGGCGTGACCACCAGGCCGGTTTCGCAGAAGATGATCAGGAACAGGATCAGGAACAGCCAGGGTCCATAGGAAGCGGCCAGCTCGGCCAGGTGACGGTCGATATGGACGATGAAATCGACCAGGAACAGAAGAATATCCATAAAGCCTGAAAATGAGAGAAAGCGGCATTGTACCAACTGCTCACGTCGCTCCTGCAAAAAAATCCCGCCTCCACAAAACGCCCTGCAAGCCTTGCCGGGCAAGCTCTTCAGTAGGCCGTCAGACTTGCAAAGCGGCGCCTGACGCCGTCTTGCATTTCTTTACCAGCCTATCCCCGCAAGTTGTCGCCACGGGCTCCGATATCAGTCACAGGCAGCGCAGCGCGCTTGCCACTGCCGACCGAACTTTCCATCCACCGCCGCAAGCGCACCCCGGAGAACATGATGAAGACCCCACTGCTGCATCTGCTGGACAAGACCCTGGACGCCCTCCCCCTGACCGCTGCGGCCATCTGCTTGACTGTACTCTCCTGCATCCTCTCGGGAGTGATGCGAGATCTGCTGCTGCAGGCCGATCTCGACATGCTGGCCGCCGCCGTGGCGCTGCTGCCGCTGACGACGGTCTTGCTGGCCTTTGGCTGGAGCATGCGCTCGCCGCGCCAGCGCTTCCCACGTCGGCAGCGCTCGCCGCGCCAGACCGAGGTGGAGCGGCGCAAGGCCCTGCTGCGCGCTACCTACGATATCGAAGAACGTTCCTGACACCCCGTCTGCGGCTGCCCCGACGCTGCCTCAGTCGGGCAGGCCGTCGCCGGCCAGGATCATCTCGGCGGCGCTGAGCAAGTCGCCTTCCAGCCCGGCGCGGGCTTTTTCTGGCGAGCCCGCGCGCAAGCCCTCCAGCAGCCGCGCATGGTGAACCAGCGCCGGCGCTTCGGCCAGGCGCCGCGAACCGGCGCGCAGGTCGAGGTTGATCACCGGCCCGACCTGCAGCCACAACCCGGCGATCAGGTCCACCAGGGTCGGCATGCCCGACCCCTGATAGGCGGCAAAATGCAATTGCTTGTTCAGGCGGATGACCAGGTCCACATTGGGCCTCTTGCGCTTCATCTCGACCGACAGGGTGTCATGCAGACGCGCCACTTGCTCCAGTCCCACCGCATCGATATGGCGGGCGGCATGTTCGATGGCCAAGCCCTCCAGCGCCAATCTGATCTTCAGCAATTCACGAAACTTGCCCTTGGTCATGAGCGGCACCCGCATGGCGCGGTTGGGCAGGATTTCCAGCGCGCCCTCGGCGGCCAGCTGGCGCACTGCTTCGCGCACCGGCATCGGACTGGTGCCCAGTGCATCGGCCAGGCCCTTGAGCGTGAGCTTCTGACCGGGCCGCACCTGCCCCGCCTGGATCAGCTCGCACAGGTCCTGATACACCCGCTCGGACAGCGTGGCGTGCTGGATCTTGCGCATGGTGGAAAGGTCGGCGATGAGGGTCGGGTCCATGGCGATGTGTGAAAATTTTTTGCGGATTATATCCAAGCACTGCGCAGACCACTGACCGGACTATCGCGCCCAACCAGCCGTCCGCCCAGCCAAACTATCTGACCTTGCCGCAAAAGCCGCCTGCAGCCTGCCCGGGCGGCCGCTTTCCCGCGGCATGCCACTGTCCCTGCGGTCAGGAATGGCGAGTTGACGCTCCTGATTCTATTCAATACATTTGATCACATGTCAAATAAATGACATGCAAACGATATCCGCAGACCGCAAGGGATCGGCGCCCCACCTGGCCGACGCGCCCCTGCGCGACCACACAAGGCAAGGACATCTCCTCATGGACCTGAATCTGAAAGACCAGAAAGTCATCGTCACCGCCGGCGCCCAAGGTATCGGCCTGGCCATCACGGCCGCCTTCGTGGAGGCCGGCGCACACGTCCACATCTGTGACGTCAGCGAGGACTTCCTCGCCAGCGCACGCGCACGCTTCGGCCACGCCCCGGTCAGCTACAGCCGCACCGACGTCAGCAGCGAGCGCGAGGTCGACGCCATGTTCGCCGACCTCGCGCAGCGCTGGAGCGGCAGGCTGGACGTGCTGATCAACAATGCCGGCATCGCCGGCCCCACCTCGCCGGTGGAAGAAGTGGCACTGTCCGACTGGGACCAGACCCTTGCCGTCAACCTCACCGGCCCCTTCCTCTGCACCCGCCGCGCCGTGCCCCTGCTCAAGAAGAACGGCGGCGGCGCCATCGTCAACATCTCCTCGGTGGCGGGCCGGCTGGGCTTTGCGCTGCGCACGCCCTATTCGGCTTCCAAGTATGGCGTCATCGGACTGACCGAGACCTGGGCTATCGAACTGGGGCCGTCCCACATCCGCGTCAACGCCGTGCTGCCGGGCATCGTCGAGGGCGCGCGGCAGGAACGCATCGTCGCCGCCAAGGCGGCCGCCTATGGCATCGGGCATGAAGAGATGCGCCAGCGCTTGCTGTCCAGGGTCTCGCTGCGCAAGATGGTCACGGCCGAGGACATCGCCAACCAGGTCATCTTCCTCTGTTCCCCTGCAGGCGCGAGCATCAGCGGTCAAAGCCTGTCGGTGTGCGGCAATGTCGAAGTGCTGGGGTGACCGCCCATCCAGGCCAACAGGAAAAACCAGCGCAACACCCCATCCCATCCCCCCCTACAACTACGCAGATCAAAGGAGCACACAGCATGGCCCAGCCGCGAAAAGTCATCATCACCTGCGCCGTCACCGGCGCCATCCATACGCCCTCGATGTCCCCCTATCTGCCGGTGACACCCGAGCAGATCCGCGACGAAGCCCTGGCCGCCGCCGAAGCCGGGGCGGCCATCGTCCACCTGCATGCGCGCGATCCCGGCAACGGCAAACCCACGCAGGACCCGGACGCGTTCCGCAAGTTCCTGCCGCAGATCAAGGCCCGCTCCAACGTGGTGATCAATCTCACCACCGGCGGCGCGCCCACCATGGGCGTGGAAGAACGCCTGCAACCGGCCTTGCAGTTGAAGCCCGAGGTGGCGTCGCTGAACATGGGCTCGATGAACTTCGGGCTGTATGAAATGCTCAACCGCTTCAAGGACTTCAAGTACGACTGGGAACAGCCCTACCTGGCCGGCTCGGACGACCGCATCTTCCGCAACACCTTCAAGGACATCGCCTACATCCTGGAATCCTGCAGCGCCAACCAGACCCGCTTCGAGATCGAGTGCTACGACATCGGCCATCTCTACACGGCGGCGCATTTCATCGATCGCGGGCTGATCAAGCCGCCCTTCCTGATCCAGTCGGTGTTCGGCCTGCGCGGCGGCATCGGCAATGATGTGGAAGACGTCATGCACATGAAGCGCACCGCCGACCGCCTGTTTGGCCAGGACTACTTCTGGTCGGTACTGGGCGCCGGGCGCGGCCAGATTCCGATTGCCACGATGGCCGCCGCCATGGGCGGACATACCCGCGTGGGGCTGGAGGATTCGCTCTGGGACGGCCCCGGCAAGCTGGCCAGGAGCAATGCCGACCAGGTGCGCCGCATCCGCACCGTGATCGAAGCGCTCTCGCTGGAAGTGGCCAGCCCCGAGGACGCCCGCGCCATGCTCAAGCTCAAGGGCGGCGACCAGGTCGGTTTCTGAGCGGGCGCTGCCCTGGCCAGGCCGGAGCCGCAAGGGTCTCCGGCTGGCTGCCCCTCCTTGCTGCAATGACAAGCTGGCCGGCCATCGGGTGCCGGGCGTGCCGATACGCTACAATCCCCCATCTTCCGGCCTAGCGGCCAGCCTCCCAGACATTGCAATGAAACAATATCAAGACCTGATCCAGGACGTGCTCGAGAACGGCTCCTGGCAAGACAACCGCACCGGCATCCGCACCCTGAGCATCCCCGGCGCGATGATGCGCTTCGACCTGCAGAAGGGTTTTCCGGCGGTGACCACCAAGCGCCTGGCCTTCAAGTCGGTGGTGGGCGAGCTGTGCGGCTTCCTGCGCGCCACCCGCAGCGCGGCTGACTTCCGCGCGCTGGGCTGCAAGGTCTGGGACCAGAACGCCAATGAAAACGCCGACTGGCTGGCCAATCCCTTCCGCAGCGGCGCCGATGACCTGGGTCCGGTCTACGGTGTGCAATGGCGTCAATGGCCGGCCTACAAGCTGATCGACGCGGCCCACACTACGCAGATCGAGGCCGCCCGCAGCAAGGGCTTTGCCATCGTGTCGTCGCTGCAGGATGAGGGCGTGGAGAAGGTATTGCTCTACAAGGCCGTAGACCAGTTGCGCGAATGCCTGGACACCATCGTCAACAATCCCGGCAGCCGCCGCATCCTCTTCCATGGCTGGAACTGCGCCGTGCTCGACGAAGTCGCCCTGCCGGCCTGCCATCTGCTGTACCAGTTCCTGCCCAACCAGAGCACCGGCGAGATCTCGCTCTGCCTGTACGTGCGCAGCAATGACATCGGCCTGGGCACGCCCTTCAACCTGGCCGAAGGCGCGGCGCTGCTGCACCTGGTGGCGCGCCTGACCGGTTACAAGCCGCGCTGGTTCAGCTACTTCGTGGGTGACGCCCATATCTACGAAAACCATATCGACATGGTCAAGGAGCAGCTGACGCGCGCGCCCTACCCGCTGCCGCAACTGGAGATCGCCGACCGCGTGCCCGAATTCGCCCGCACCGGGCGCTACGAGCCGCAGTGGCTGGAACTGGTCGAGCCATCCGACTTCTCGCTGGTGAACTACCAGCACCATGCACCGCTGACCGCGCCCATGGCGGTCTGAGCCCCCTGTGCAAGCCAGGCTGGCCGCACGCCAGCCGGCCTGCGCCTCCCTGGAGACATGCATGCACACTCCCACCCCACTGATGCAACGACTGGGCCTGGCCCATCCCATCATCCAGGCACCGATGGCGGGCAGCTCCACCGTGGTCATGGCTGCCGCCGCCTCCAATGCGGGCGCGCTGGGTTCGCTGGCGCTGGGCGCGTCCAATGCCGAGCAAGCCCGCGAGGCGCTGGCGCAATTGCATGCGCTGACCGAAAAACCCTATAACATCAATGTCTTCTGTCACCAGCCCGCCGTGCTGGACAGCGAGCGCGATCGCGCCTGGCTGGCCCATCTGCAACCGCTGCTGGACGAGTTCGGCGGTCGTATCGCCGCGCCTTTGAAGGAGATCTACCAAAGCTTCAACGCCGACACCCAGATGCAACAGGTGGTGCTGGAACATGCGCCTGCCGTGGTCAGCTTCCACTTCGGTCTGCCGCCTGCTGACGTGATCGGCGCGCTCAGGCAGGCCGGTATATTGCTGATGGCCACCGCGACCAATCTGGATGAAGCGCGCCAGATCGAGGCCGCCGGGCTGGACGCCATCGTCGCCCAAGGCTTCGAAGCGGGCGGTCATCGCGGCATCTTCGACCCAACCAAGGATGAACAGATCGGCAGCTTCGCGCTGCTGCGCCTGCTGGTGCAGCACACCCGGCTGCCGGTGATCGCGGCCGGCGGCATCATGGATGGCCACGGCATTGCGGCCGCGCTGCAGCTGGGCGCGCAGGCGGTGCAGATGGGCACCGCCTTCCTGTTGACGCGCGAATCGAACGCCAATGCGTCCTACCGCGCCCTGCTCAAGAGCCCGCGCGCGCAGCATACCCGCGTCACCGCAGCCATTTCGGGCCGGCCTGCGCGCGGCATCGTCAACCGCTTCATGGAAGAAATCGATACCCCCGCCGCGCCGCCGATCCCGGCCTACCCGGCCGCCTACGACGCTGGCAAGCAACTGCATGCGCTGGCCGCGGCCAGGGACGTGCATGAGTTCGGCGCGCACTGGGCCGGCCAGGGCGCGGCGCTCATCCGCGATGGCTATACGGTGGCGGAACTGGTGCACCTGCTGGTGCAGGAGTGGCAAGCCCAGCAGGCCTGAGCATTGACCTGAGGAGCAGCCTGAGACCGCGCCTGCTCAGGAAACGCTGCTGGTGCCCGAATCGCCCGGCGCCTGGCTATCCTGCCAGCCGCCACCCAGCGCCTTGTACAGCGAGACGGTGGCCTGCAGGCGCTGCAGCTTGATCTGGCCCAACTGGTTCTGGGCTTCGGAGAGAGTGCGCTGGGTGTCCAGCACCACCAGCAGGTCCTCGGCCCCGGCGCGATAGCGGATCTCGGCCAGCTCGAAGGCGAAACGGGCCTGGTCCACTTCACCTACCTTCAGGCGGTAACGCTCTTCCAGGCTACGGATCGCACCGAGCGCCTTTTCCACTTCGGAGAGCGACGTGATGACGCGCTGCCGGTAGACCTGCACCAGCTCTTCCTTCTGCGCGATGGCCAGGTCACGCTGGCCGCGCAGCTTGCCGCCGTCGAAGATGGGAGCGATCAATCCCGCGCCCAGGTTGGCGAACAGGTTGGGACCGTCGAACAGCGACAGCAAGGCGCTGCTCTGTGCGCCGGTGGAACCGGTCAGGGTGATGCTGGGGAAGAGTGCTGCGCGCGCCACGGCCACGTTGGCATTGGCGGCCGCCAGGCTGGCTTCGGCGCGACGGATATCCGGGCGGCGGGTCAGCAGTTCCGAGGGCAGGCCGGCGGAGATGCGCGGCATCTGGATGCGCGCCAGGCCTTTTTCTTCCACCTTGAAATTCTGCGGCGGGCGGCCCAGCAGGATGGCCAGCGCCGTCTGGGCGTCCTGTTCCTGCTGCTGCAGGTCGGGGATGAGCTGGCGCTGGTTGGCCAGGGCCGACCGCTGCCGCGCCAGGTCCAGCGGCGAAGCCGAACCGGCGCGGCTTTGCGCCTCGACCAGGCGCAAGACGCGCTCGGCATTCTGGACGTTCTGGCGCGCAATGGCCAGACGGTCGCGCAGCGACAGCACCTGCAGATAGGTGGAGACGATGCCGCTGGTGACCGTCAGGGCGACCGTCTCGCGGTCGTAGCGGTTGGCGCGCAAAGTGGCCTCGGCAGCCTCGACGCCGGCCCGGTTCTTGCCCCAGAAATCGATCTCGTAGCTGACCTGCAGGCTGGCGTTGGCCGTGTTGGTGGGCGTGCCACCGGAGATGGGAATCTCGCGTGCAGCGCCAGCATTGATGCCGGCGCTGGGCAAGAGCGGCGCACCGGCGATGCGGGCCTGGGCTTCGGCCTGCTTCACGCGTGAATAGGCGGCGGCGATCTCGTAGTTGTTGCGCTGCCCTTGCTCCACCAATTCAGACAGTTCATTGCTGCCAAACTGCTTCCACCAGTCGGTATCGGGCCAGAGCTGCTCGGCGTGGGCGACATCGGCCGAGGCGCCGCCGCCCCATTTGTCGGGCACCTGCATTTCCAGGATGGGATCGGTCTGCACTTCGCGCATGGCGCAACCGCCGACGGCCAGCACCAGCGCGGCCGCCAGCGCCACGCGGGTGAACGCGGGCAACATAATGGGACTAACGGGGCAATGGGAGGAACGACTCGATCTCATGGGGCTGGTGCATCCAAACAGGGGACAGGAGGCCGCCCTGGCGGCAGGGCCTCTACTCTACATCAAGCAAGGGCAGACACGGCGTTCACTGGCGCGCAGCGGGCGCAACCGTGCTGGCCGCCGGGTTGGCCGGCAGCAGCACCTGCTCGCCTTCCTTCAGGCCCGACAAGACCTGGGCGCGCTCGTTATCGCGGATGCCGATCTTGATCTTGCGGGTTTCCAGCTTGCCATCGGCGAGCACTACCTTCACGGTCTGGGTGCCATCCATGCCCGGCTTGGTCACCAGCGTGCGCGGAATGGTCGGCACATGCTCGGCGCGCGCCAGCACGAAATAGACATCGGCGCTCATGCCGCTCATCAATTCACGGCTGGGGTTGGCCACGTCGAAGAACACCGTGTAGAAGGCCTTCTTGCCCTGGCGACCGGAGTCGTCGGTGGGCAGCAGCATGATCTGGCGCAGCTTGCCGCTCCAGCGCTTGCCGGGATAGCCAGGGGTGGTGAAATAGGCTGTCATGCCCTTCTGCAGCCGGGTCACGTCTTCCTCGGCCACCGGCACCTGCACGGTCATGCGCGACAGATCGGCGATGCGCATGAGGGCTTCCTGGTTGGCGGCCACCATCTGGCCGGGACGCGCATTCAGGGTCACGATGGTGCCGCTGACCGGCGCTTCGATGCGGGTCTGCTTCTGCACCGCCTCGTCCTCGCGGATGGCTGCTTCGGTCTGCTGGATCTGGGCATTGGTGGCGTCCACTCTGGCCGCTGCCGCATACATGTTCATGCGGCTGGACTCATAGGATTCTTCGCGGGTGGCGTTCTCGGCCTTCAACTGGGTCTGGCGCTGGAATTGCAGCTGGGCGAAATCGAGCTGGGCATTCTGCCCGGCCAGCTCGGCCTTCAGGCGCGCCAGCGTGGCGCGGTTGTTCTCGATGCGGCTGCTCTGCACCGCCGGAGCAACGGTGGCCAGGAGCTTGCCCGCCTTGACGGTCTCGCCCACGACTACGTCCACGTCGGAAATCTGCCCGGCCACCTTTGACCCCACATCCACATAATCCTGGGCCACCACATTACCGGTGGCGTTGACGACCTGCTCCAGGTCGGCGCGCTCCACGGTCACCGTCTCCAGCTTGACCGGAATCGGCTTGGGCGCGGGCGGCGGCGGTTGCTGCCGCGAATACAGCCAGTAACCGCCACCCAGCACGATCACCAGGGCCACGCTGCTCCACCAGGCCTTCTGTCGGGTCGGGGCATGCGTGGTGGGGACGATATGGGGAAGCGGGTCGTGCGGCTCGGTCATGATGGCTCGCGGCAAACGATACAAAAAAACGATACAAAAAAAGGGATACGACAAACGATACGACAAAGGGGATACGAAAAAATCATCCCAGAAAATGATGACGGCCGGATGTCCCCGGCCGTCACAGCATTGCCCGCCCCCTCAGGCGGCCAGTGCTTGCGGTACTTGCTGGCCCAGCGCGACGCGCCAGTCCGGATGGATCTCCGGCGCGCCACTCCAGACCGCCTGGTGCAGCTGGGACAGCAAACCCGGTTCTTCCAGGATGCTGTTCTTCTGCTTGTCGCTGAGCGCGTCCGGTCCCTCCCTGAGCGCGGTGCGCACCAGCTTCTCGCGCAGGTGCTGGGTGAACTGTGGCACCTGCGGATGGGCATGGGCGGTGGCGCATACCAGCGCATTGAAGGAGGGATCGACCACAGCCTCGACGAAGCCCGGCAGCGGCGGCGTTTCCTGCAACAGGCGCACGGTCTCGCGCAGCTCGAACGGTGGCGAGGTCTCTTCGGGGATCTTGAACAGACCGGCGCGGCGGAAGCCGCGTCCATACGTCACCCGCGAGGACAACACCGACACCGGCACCGACACCGCCAGCGAACCGGCGATGGGGATCAGCCACCAGATGAAGGAAGGATTGAGCCAGTAGACCAGCGCGCCCCAGGCCACGCCCAGCAGCGAATGCCAGCCATGGCGGCGCATCGCCTCGCCCCAGCCGGTTTCGTTGTCGGCCCGCGGGGGCGACTTCCAGCCGGCATTCCAGCCCAGGAAAGCACCCAGCACGAAGCGGGTATGGAAGAGCATGCGCACCGGCGCCAGCACCATGGAGAACAGCAGTTCGATCACCATGCTCAGGAACAGCGCCAGCGCGCCGCCGAATCCACGCGCGCCCTTCACCGCAAAGAGCAGCACGGCCAGGATCTTGGGCAGGAACAGGATGGTAGCCGTGGCTGACACCAGCGCCAGGGCCTTTTCCGGATGCCATTCCGGCCAGATCGGGAAGAGCTGGCGCGGCGAAGTGAAATACTGCGGATCGATCAGCGTATGGGCCGCCAGCAGCACCGTGGAGAGGATCAGGAACAGCCCCCACAGCGGCGCCGACACATAGGCCATCACGCCAGTGACGAACACGGCGCGGTGCACGATGTGCATGCCGCGCGCCAGGAACAGGCGGAAGTTCATCAGGTTGCCCTGGCACCAGCGGCGATCGCGGCTCAACTCGTCGAGCAGGTTGGGCGGCATCTCTTCATAGCTGCCGTCGAGGTCGTAGGCGATCCACACCGACCAGCCGGCGCGGCGCATCAGTGAAGCCTCGACGAAGTCGTGCGACATGATGGGCCCGGACAGGTTGCCCTTGCCCGGCAGCGGCGCCAGCGCGCAGTGCTTCATGAAGGGCTGCAGCCGGATGATGGCGTTGTGGCCCCAGAAGTGCGACTCGCCCAGTTGCCAGTAGTGCAGGCCGGCCGTAAACAGCGGCCCGTACACGCGGGTGGAGAACTGCTGGATGCGGGCATACAGCGTATCGCGGCCCGCTGCGCGGGGTGCGGTCTGGATGATGCCGGCACCCGGATGGGCTTCCATCAGGCGGGTCAGCTTGGTGAGGCATTCGCCGGTCATGACGCTGTCGGCGTCCAGCACCACCATGTAGCGGTAGTCCGCGCCCCAGCGGCGGCAGAAGTCATCCAGGTTGCCGCTCTTGCGCTTGACGCGACGGCGGCGATGGCGATAGAAGATGCGCCCGAAGCCGCCGGTCTCGCGGCAGAGGCGATTCCATGCAGCGGTTTCGGCTGCGCAGATGTCGGCCTCGCCGCTGTCGCTGAGGATGAAGAAGTCGAAATGCTGGATCTGGCCGGTGCGCTCCAGCGACTCATAGGTCGCCCGCAGGCCCGCGAAGACCCGCGCCACATCCTCGTTGCAGATGGGCATGACGATGGCGGTGCGCGCCTCGGGCGCGATCTCGGTATTGCCGGCCTTCTCGTGCGAGATCAGGTATTTGTCGTCGCCCCGCATGAGGACCAGGAACCCGGTCATGGCCGTCCAGAAGCCCGCCGACACCCACAGGAACAGCAACCCGAACAGGAACAGCACCACCATTTCCAGCGGCTTGGTGCCGTGATACGGCAGCACGTCGCTCATGAAGTAGGTGGCCATCGAGGTCTGCAACACCATCAGGATCAATAGCGTGATACGGCGCACATTGCCCGTATGCTGCCAGTGGCCCTTGGGATCGGGCGCCTCGGACTGGTCCAGGTGATCTTCGATGTAGCGCGGTTCGTCGTCCACCGGCGGGGGCGTTTCCACCACCTTGGCGCGGCCCTTGCGGGCGCGCCGCCAGCGGCTGGGACGGCGTTCCAGGCGGCGGTTTTCTTCTTCCACCCAGCGCGAGAACGGATTGAGCTCGCCCCAAGGACGCGGCACCATGGACTTGCGATGCATGGGCGGCCCCACCGGAATGCGCGGCTGGCCGCGTTCCTGGCCGATCGGTGGCACGGGGGCGCCCTGCACTGTCAGTGCAGCCTGCGCAGCGGGGACGGCAGAGGGCGTGGCAGCCGGATAGAGCAGGCGCAGGCGCGCATCGACCGAGGCCTGCGCAGCGGGGCCGGCCTGGCTAGCGTCAAGGCCAGAGGCCTCGGCCAGCACGCGGTGCAGATCGGCCACCGGATCACCGGAGCCGATCGCCCCCGCCCGCGCTGCCAGGTCCTGGCGTTGCTCAGGCGACAGCGGCAGGCGCGCGAGATAATCGTCGAGCGCCTGCGAAGCTGCCGAAGTCTGCCTTAGTTGGGGGGTAATATGTAGCTCCACGTTTCAGACAAGGTTGTGCCGCCATTGGCGTTGCGCAGGAAACCGCGCAGCTCGACAGGCTTGTTTTCTTCAGTCCGGCGCAGCTTGACTTCCACGCGCCAGCCGCCGGTCGCTTCATTCTTGCGGGTGGTCACGCTGGCCAGCTTGCCATTGGCATCGGCCTCGACCACCCCTTCCACACGCGCATTGGCGGGCAGTTTCTTGAGGTTGCCGCCGTCGAAGTCGATCGACAGCTGCTGCACATCATCGGTCTTGCCTTCCTGCTTGGGCCGGTAGCCGTGACCGAACAGGGTCTGGGTGACATAGGCCAGGGGCGGACGCTTTTCATTGTCCTTCTGCCACGACAGGCGGTATTCCACGTTGAACGGCTGGCCCGGCTTGGGCAGCGTATTGGGAATCCAGTAGGCCACGATATTGTCGTTGGTCTCGTCGGGCGTGGGGATCTGCACCAGCTCCACGCGCCCCGAACCCCACTTGCCCTTGGGCTCGACCCAGGCGCTGGGACGGGCCTGGTAGTTGTAGTCCAGGTCTTCGTAATGCGAGAAGCTGCGATCACGCTGCATCAGGCCAAAGCCCAGCGGATTGTCGAAGGAGAACGAGGTCACCAGCAGGCGCTTGGGGTTCACCAGCGGACGCCACAGCCATTCGCCCGTCCCCGACTGCATGGCCAGGCCATCCGAATCATGCACTTCCGGACGGAAGTCGTCGGCCGGACCGGGCTGGTTCTCGCCAAAGAGGAACATGCTGGTCAGCGGGGCGATGCCCAGCTTGGTCACGTTGCTGCGCAGGTAGAGCTGGGCCTTGACGTCCATGACCGTATCGGCGCCCGGCTTGAGCACGAAGCGGTAGGCCCCAGTGGCGCGTGGCGAATCCAGCAGCGCGTAGATCACCAGTTCCTTCGATTCGGCGGAGGGACGCTCCAGCCAGAATTCGGTAAAGCGCGGGAATTCCTCGCCCGAATAGAGCGCGGTGTCGATGGCCAGGCCGCGTGCCGACAGGCCGTAGCTTTGTCCCTTGCCGAGCGCGCGGAAGTAGCTGGCGCCGTGGAAGGTCAGCACATCATCCTTGACCTTGGCCGAATTGACCGGGAAACGCACCCGGAAACCGGCAAAACCGAGGTTGCGCAGGCTGCGCGGATCAACGCTGCGGGTGGCGCTGTAGTCGAACAGCGCGGGATTGAAATGGATCTCGCGCACCGCATCGCCGACCACTTCATTGACCTTGATCGGCTCGGTATAGCTGGCGCCGAGGTGGATGAAGGACAGTTCGAAGGGCAGCTTCTGGGCGCGCCAGTAGGACTTGTCGTCGCGGAAATAGATCTGGCTGGCCTGTTCGTAGCTCAGGTCCTTGAGGGACTTGGGCAGCTCGTCGGCGGGCTTCTTGTAGGACTTGCCGGCCAGCGCCTTGGCGCGGGCGGCGACCGTATTGAAATCGAACGCCAGGGCGGCCTGCGGCAGCGCCAGGGCCAGCAAGCCCGCAAGGGTTGCCGGAACGGCAAGCCGACGCCACCAGGATGATCGTAAGGCGCTGCGCTCGCACAAAGGTGCGCAGGCAGGCCCGGAGGTGGTGTGAAGCAGCATTATTGTTTTGTCTGACATGCAATTTTCTGGTTGAGTGCCTTCCGCTGGCGCAGAGGCTGCAGCGCCGGCCCGGAAAGCAGGCGCTAGTTTACCCAAATGTCGTGGGGAGTGTTCGTATAGATGGGAGGTTCCGCATCAAAGTGCAAGCTTGATGGTCAGCAAGCTGCCCTCGCCCACCCAAGTGCTGCGTGCTCGCAGGAGCACGGTTTCAGGTATAAAGGCAGGCGCAGGTGCAGAAAGTTCCGTGGCGCAGCATGGCTGCTGTAACATTATGCGTCTGAAGACAAGCTCGCCGGCCCTTGCGCCGGCCTGCTCCCACCCATCCCAGGCAAGACAGCATCCGCATGACCACCTCCTCCGGCCAGCTCACCCTCATCGTCGCCACCGACCTCAACAACGGCATCGGCATCAACAACACCCTGCCTTGGCGGCTGCCGGAAGACCTGGCGCATTTCAAGCGCACCACCTCGGGCCATGCCATCCTGATGGGACGCAAGACCTTCGATTCCATCGGCCGCCCCTTGCCCAACCGTCGCAACATCGTCATCACCCGCAATGCCGGCTGGCAACATGACGGGGTGGAAACCGCGGGCTCGCTGCAGGAAGCCGCGGCCCTCTGCGCCGGTGCGCCGGCCTTCATCATCGGCGGCGCACAGATCTATGCCGAGGCGCTGCCCCTGGCCGATCGCCTCATCATTACCCGCATCGCCCAGACCTTCGACTGCGACGCCTTCTTCCCGGCGCTGGACCAGCAGGTCTGGCAGGAAACCGCGCGCGAAGAACACCACTCCGAAACTTCCGGATTGGACTACGCTTTTGTGACATACGAAAGACGTTGAAAGCAGGCCGCAGGCAAGCTGTTGTTTTTTCCCATTTTTGCATAAACTGCCCAGCTCTTTGGCGCATATTCCGCACACGCGGCGCGCATATCTGCGACAATCCCGCTTTCATTTTTTCCGGCGCGCAAGCACTGCCAGCCCAGGCGCTTTTCCTTTGACCCCTGCGCGCGCCCGCCTACCCGGCCCCAGCGCGCGCGAAGCCTGGAGAATTCCATGAAATTCCGATTCCCCATCGTCATCATCGACGAAGACTTCCGCTCCGAAAACACCTCGGGCCTGGGCATCCGCGCCCTGGCCGACGCCATCGAAGCCGAAGGCATGGAAGTGCTGGGCGTGACCAGCTACGGCGACCTGGCCCAGTTCGCCCAGCAGCAGTCGCGCGCCTCGGCCTTCATCCTCTCCATCGACGACGAGGAAATGGGCGCGGGTTCCGACGAAGAGACCGACCACGCCCTCAAGGCCCTGCGCGCCTTCGTGAGCGAGATCCGGCACAAGAACGCCGACATCCCCATCTACCTCTACGGTGAAACCCGCACCTCGCGCCACATCCCCAACGATGTGCTGCGCGAACTGCACGGCTTCATCCACATGTTCGAAGACACCCCGGAGTTCGTGGCCCGCCACATCATCCGCGAAGCCAAGTCCTACCTGGACGGCCTGGCCCCGCCGTTCTTCCGCGCCCTGGTCGATTACGCCCAGGACGGCTCCTATTCCTGGCACTGCCCCGGCCACTCCGGCGGCGTGGCCTTCCTGAAGTCGCCCGTGGGCCAGATGTTCCACCAGTTCTTCGGCGAACGCATGCTGCGCGCCGACGTCTGCAACGCCGTGGAAGAACTGGGCCAGTTGCTGGACCACACCGGCCCGGTGGCCAACTCGGAGCGCAATGCGGCGCGCATCTTCAATGCCGACCACTGCTACTTCGTCACCAACGGCACCTCGACCTCCAACAAGATGGTCTGGCACTCGACAGTCGCCCCTGGCGACATCGTGGTGGTGGACCGCAACTGCCACAAGTCCATCCTGCATTCCATCATCATGACCGGCGCGATCCCCGTGTTCCTGATGCCCACGCGCAACCACCTGGGCATCATCGGCCCGATCCCGCTGGAAGAGTTCACCCTGGAAAGCATCCAGAAAAAGATCGAAGCCAACCCCTTCGCCCGCGAAGCCAAGAACAAGAAGCCGCGCATCCTGACCATCACCCAGTCGACCTACGACGGCGTGGTCTATAACGTCGAGACATTGAAGGACATGCTCGACGGCGAGATCGAGACCCTGCACTTCGACGAAGCCTGGTTGCCGCACGCCACCTTCCACGACTTCTACAAGGATATGCACGCCATCGGCAAGGACCGTCCGCGCGCCAAGAAGTCGCTGATCTTCTCGACCCAATCGACCCACAAGCTGCTGGCCGGCCTCTCCCAGGCCTCGCAGATCCTGGTGCGCGAATCGGAAACCGTGAAGCTGGACGAGGACGCCTTCAACGAAGCCTTCCTGATGCACACCTCGACCTCGCCGCAATACTCCATCATCGCCTCCTGCGACGTGGCGGCCGCCATGATGGAAGCGCCGGGCGGCACCGCCCTGGTGGAAGAAAGCATCCTGGAGGCGCTGGACTTCCGTCGCGCCATGAAAAAGATCGACCAGGAATTCGGCGATGAGTGGTGGTTCCAGGTCTGGGGCCCCAACAGCTTCGCCGCTGACGGCATCGGCGAGCGCGAAGACTGGGTCATCAAGGCCGAGGACGACTGGCACGGGTTCGGCAATCTGGCCCCGGGCTTCAACATGCTGGACCCGATCAAGGCCACCATCGTCAACCCCGGCCTGGCCTTGAACGGCCAGTTCGGCGAGACCGGCATCCCCGCCTCCATCGTGACCAAGTACCTGGCCGAGCACGGCGTGATCGTGGAAAAGTGCGGCCTGTATTCCTTCTTCATCATGTTCACCATCGGCATTACCAAGGGCCGCTGGAACACCCTGGTGACGGCGCTGCAGCAGTTCAAGGACGACTACGACAAGAACCAGCCGATCTGGCGCATCCTGCCCGAGTTCGCCCAGCGCAACCCACGCTACGAGCGTCTGGGCCTGCGCGACCTGTGCCAGCAGATCCACGAGACCTACCGCGCCTATGACGTGGCCCGCCTGACCACCGAGATGTACCTCTCGGACATGCAGCCGGCCATGAAGCCTTCGGACGCCTTCTCCAAGATGGCGCACCGCGAGATCGAGCGCGTCCCCCTGGACGAACTGGAAGGCCGTGTCACCTCGATCCTGCTCACCCCCTATCCGCCGGGTATTCCCCTGCTGATCCCGGGCGAGATCTTCAACAAGACCATCGTCGACTACCTGAAGTTTGCACGTGATTTCAACGAGAAATTCCCCGGCTTCGAAACCGACGTGCACGGTCTGGTCAAGCGCGAAGTCAACGGCCGCCGCGATTACTTCGTGGACTGCGTCAAGCAGTAAGCCTCAGCGCTGCCAGTAAAACAAACAGCCGATGCCTGCGAGGGCATCGGCTGTTTGTTTTTGCTCCGGCAGACGCGCCGTCAGAAAGTACCGAGATAGAAGAAGCCCGCCAGGGCCCCGCCAAACAGCAACCACAGCGGATGGATCTTGGTCTTGAGGGCGATGATGGCAGTGGCCGCCGTGATCGCAGCGAGGAAGCCGTGGGTGATCGACGCCTGCGTGATCAGCAGCGCCGAAGCCGCAACCAGCCCGCCCGTGACGGGCAGCAGGCCAGCCTGCACATGCCGCCGCCAGGGCTTGTCCTTGAACCTCTCCCATACGTGCAACATGATGATGGTAATGATGGACGAAGGCCCGAACTTGGCCAGGCTGGTCACCAGCATCCCCCAGAAACCGGCCACGTGCCAGCCCACCAGCGTGACCACCATCAGGTTGGGACCGGGTGCAGCCTGCCCCAGGGCAAACAGCGCGCTGAAATCCTCGGCGCTCATCCACTGGTGGACTTCCACCACCTGGCGCTGCATCTCCGGCAGGATGGTGTTGCCGCCACCGAAGGCCAACACCGACAACTGCGTGAAGATGATGACCAATGCGATCAGGGTCTGGCTCATTGCGCGCCCTCCTTCTTGCCCTCATCCTGCACGGGCACACTCTGCGGCTTGGCCGCAAAGCGCTCGCCGTAGCGGGCGGTGAGGACCACGCTGATGGGCGTCATCACCAGCATCACCCACAGCAGCGGAATGCGCAGCAAGGCGATGGCCACGAAACAGACCACTGCCACGCCCGCCAGCACCAGGTTCTTGCGCAGCGGCAGCGCGATCTTCACCGCCATCTGGATCAGCAGCCCGGCAGCCGCCGCAGCCAATCCCGCGAAAAGATGCTTGACGTTGGGATCATGCTGGAAGTGCTGGTAGATCATGCCCAAGAGGATCACCACCATGGAAGGCACGGCGATCAAGCCGGTAACGCCAGCCAGTGCGCCCTTCCAGCCGCGGAACTTCATGCCCAGCGCTACCGACAGGTTGATGATGTTGCCGCCGGGGAGGAACTGGCACAGCCCTAGCAGCTCGACGAATTCAGGATCGGTCAGCCATTTGCGGCGCTCGACGATCATGCGGTGCGCCAGCGGTAGCGCGCCGCCGAAGGCGGTCATGCCCAGGCCGAGAAAGCCCAGGAACAGTTCTCTGGTAGTAGGGACAGGCCGCTCGGGGGCCAGGAGGTCAGGAGTGCTCATCATCATCTCGTGCAGGCGCGGCGTGATTGCCGCATGCATGAAAGGCTACTCTTGGGGAGGGTTTTTGTCTAATATATGTCAGACACCCTATCCATATTATTACGATATGCCACCTTCCATCGACCTGCGCCTGTTGCGCTACTTCATCGCCGTGGCCGAAGAAGGCCACCTGACCAAGGCGGCCGAGCGCATCGGCATCCAGCAGCCACCGCTGTCGCAGCAGATCCGGGTGCTGGAGCGCGAACTCGGCGTGACCCTCTTCAACCGCCTGCCGCGCGGCATGGAGCTCACCGACAGCGGCGCCGCCCTGCTCATCGATGCGCGCGCGCTGCTGGCGCAGCTCGATACGACGGTCGCCAGCGTACGCCGCATCGCCCAGGGCAAGATGGGGCGCATCGCCGTGGGTTTCACCGAATCGGCCTCGCTGCATCCCTTCGTGCATTCGGTCATCCGCGCCTTTCGCGCCGATGCGCCGGATGTGGCCATGACCGTCGAAGAGAGCAACACCAACGAACTGATCGAAGCGCTGCGCGGCAAGCGGCTGGACCTGGCCTTCGTGCGTTCCCCCGTGGGCGACTCGGGGGGCCTGACGATAGAGACCATGCTGGAAGAAGACATGGTCGCCGCCCTCCCCATCGATCATCCCCTGGTCGATGGCGGCAAGCGCAAGAGCATCGCCCTACACGCCCTGGCCGAGGAATCCTTCATCATGACGCGCCGGCCCAACGGTCCCGGCCTGTACGACACCATCATCGCCGCCTGCCACGCCGCTGGCTTCTCGCCACAGGTGATCCAGGAGGCGCGCAAGAATCTCTCCACGCTCTCGCTGGTGGCCGCAGGCGTAGGGGTGACGGTGATCCCGGCGTCGATGACGCGAGTCAATGCGGAGGGTGTGGTGTATCTGAAGCTGACCGGCGCACCCGACCTGAAAGCGCCCTTGCACCTGGCTTACCGGACGGGCAGCATCAGCGGTGCGGCGCGCTTGATGCGGGAAGAGGCATTGAAATTGAGTGCGGGGCGCAAGCGACGCTGAATCCGGCAGGCATATTGCCGAGATAGGGCAATGCGTTGATCGATACAAAAATGGCTTCCCCCAGGAAGCCATTTTTTATTGCCGATATGGTTTATATCGTTTTCAGGTCTTGGGCAAGGTCACCCCATGCTGCCCCTGGTACTTGCCACCGCGATCCTTGTAGGAAGTCTCGCAGACTTCATCGCTCTCGAAGAACAGCACCTGGGCGCAGCCTTCGCCAGCGTAGATCTTGGCTGGCAGCGGCGTGGTGTTGGAGAACTCCAGGGTGACGTAACCTTCCCATTCCGGCTCGAAGGGCGTGACGTTGACGATGATGCCGCAGCGCGCATAGGTGGACTTGCCCAGGCAGATCGTCAGTACGCTGCGCGGAATGCGGAAGTATTCGACGGTACGCGCCAGCGCGAAGGAGTTCGGCGGGATGATGCAGACATCGCCCTTGAAATCCACGAAGGACTTCTCATCGAAGTTCTTGGGATCGACGATGGTGGAATTGATGTTGGTGAAGATCTTGAATTCGTCGGCGCAGCGGATATCGTAGCCATAGGACGAGGTGCCGTAGGAAACGATCTTGCTGCCGTCGGCCGCCGTGCGTACCTGCCCCGGCTCGTAAGGTTCGATCATTCCTTCCTGCTCCGCCATGCGGCGGATCCACTTGTCTGACTTGATGGCCATGGTGTTCAACGTATCCAAAGAATCCGGCATTTTACGCGAAAACCGGCCCGGGTTGGGGCATCCCGGGCCATCGCAGGGCTCCATGACCTGCCGCGGCAGCCCGGCGGAGCTGGGCGGCTCGGCCTAGCGCCCCCCGCCAAACAGGGACTTGAAGAAGCCCACCCGCTCGCGCTGCTGGCGCTCATAGAACGGTTTGGTCTCGGCCAGCATGTAGTCGGCGATGCCGTTGCCGGGCTCCACGCGCAACATGTCCACTGCCGTATTGGCTGGCGCGTGCTGTGCGATCACCGGGCCGACTTCGCGCATCACCCGTTCCATGTGGCTCGCAGGGAGGTCGATGCCGACCACCAGCGCAGGCTGCGGGTCATGGGCCGGGTCATGCATCATGGACAGGTAGGCGGCCTTGACCTTGTCATGGCGCGCGAACAGCGTCGACAGCGCCTCCAGCATGGCCTGCGGCGGCTGCGCGGGGCTGCCCAGCTGCACGCTGCCGCCTCCACCCACCTCACGCGCCACGGGCACGCCGCCGTTATCCTCCTGCAGGACATGAGCCACTTCGCCGGGCACGAAATACTTGGCGTGGGGGCTGTCCGGATAGAGGATGAAGATCGTCCGCCCATCGCCACACATGCGGAACAGCTCGCGCACCGTCATGCCCACGCAGGAGGCGTCTTTGTCGAAGGCTTGCTCGATCTCCAGCAGGGAACTGAACATGGGCAGCATCATGGCCCCATCGTCACCGGGCCAGCGCATGATCTGGACCTGCTCGCGGTTGCCGTCCGGCGGCGGGTTGCCGCGCACGAAGACGGTGGAATCCAGCAGCATGCGGTAGAAGGCGGGCCGCGCTTCCGGGTCGCCCCGGGCGCGGAGCAAGGCTTCTTCAAGGGGAGACAGGGATGGGGAGGTTTCGGCTTGCATGGCGCTCTTTCTGGTTGTTGGGGGGACCATGCCGCCCCGGTAGCGGGACCGGAGCAAGGCGACTCTTCGAACCGGCCGCGCAAGGAAGGTTCCCAGAGCACGGGAGATGGGCGACAATGCAGTTCCCTTTCCAAGGAGCAACCCCATGTTGGCATCTATCGCGCGATGGCTGAAACAATGGACCCGCCCGATCCCGCCTGCGGCTGGCGAAGGCAGCCGCGACCAGTTGCCGCCACCGGACGGGCGCGCGCTTGCCGACTGGGGGCCCACCGTGTACCTGCCGGGCCACGGACAGATGTCCCTGCGAAAGGCCCTGCCCAAAGTCGCGACCATGGAGCAGCCGGCGCTGGTCAGCGAATGCATCATCCACTCCTCCGGCTACCTGCGCCAAGCCGGCATCGAGCGCGCCGTGCGGCTCTCCGACACCCGCTACCTGCCCCTGATCGCCATGCGCCTCAACGACTGGAGCGCAGCCGTGCGCCAGGCTGCGCGCCAAGCGCTGGAACAGTACCGCGAAACGCATGCAGCTGCCGACTTCGTCCCCGCACTGACCGCCCTGCATGGCGCCGCGCGCGGCCAGCGCGCAGACCATGCGTGGATCGCCGCGTTCATGCAAGGGCTGGCGGCAGAGGACGGACCGGACTGGCTGCTGCCTGCACTGCGCGCGCGTGACCCTCAACTGCGCCGTGCAGCCTATGGGCTGGCGCTGGATCATCTGCCGCAACGGCGCGCAGAGCTGGTGACATTCGGTCTGGCCTCGCGCGATCTGATGCAGGCCCACCGGGCGTTACACGCCTTGCTCCAGCTCGATGAAGATGCGCGCCTGGCGTGCATTCCCCTCGGTCTGCGCTCGCCCTTTGGACAGGTTCGGCAATTCGCCGTCGACCATGCTCCCGCTGCGCTGTCCAGGGAACAATTGCTGAGGCTGCTGTTCGATCCGATGCCGCGCATACGCCAGACGGCCGCCAGGCAATTGGACGCAGCAGGCGAGGATGTGGCAGCTCATGTCAATCAGGCCTTGCTTGAAGGACAACTGGCCGCCCGCGAGCTGTGCGCGGCGCTGGCGCTGTTGGTGCAGAACCGGCAGCCTGGCGTGGAAGTGCTGCTGCGCGACTACGCCAAGGATCCGCGCGAGCGGGTGCGACGGCAGGCCTTGTTCCTATGGGCAAGCAGTTTGCCGCAAGAGCGCGATGCCGTGGCCGCGCTTGCCTTGCAGGACAAGGCTGTCTCGGTATGCAAGCTGGCGGTGCAGCTTGGCCGGGCCGGAGCCTATGTCAGCTTTGCGGACATCGCCGCCATGCTGCGCCAGCATGGCCATCAGACGATCGCCTTGTCACTTTGCGCGCGTCATCCTTGGGATTTGATGGCCTGCATCGCGCTGATCGATAGCCTCGAGCAGCCCCAAGCGCATCAGGATGAACGGCTGCGCGCCGCCCTGGCGCCGTGGCTGGACAACCCCGGGCATGGCTGGACGAATCCGCAACGCTGGCATGTCGAGTTGATGGCGCAGTTGGAGGGGGTGCGGCGACTGCGGCGTATCGTGCCGCCGGAGTGGCATGCGCAGTTGCAGAATTTGCTAGGGAACGCAGGAGCATGAACGGCGATGCAGTGGAGACTCCAGCCTCACCGCTGCATACTCTCCCAAACCTTCTGCAAGCGCTTCACCGACACCGGCATCGGCGTCTTCAATTCCTGTGCATAGAGCGACACGCGCAACTCCTCCAGCATCCAGCGGAACTCGGTCATCTTCGGATCCGCCCTGCCGGCGCGGTCCTTCAGGGCGCGTTGATACGGCAGCGCCACCGAATTCCATTCCGCCAGCAATCGTGTATCACGTGCCGGATCGGCGCGCAGCTTGTCCAGCCGCACGTTGATGGCCTTCAGATAACGCGGATAGTGACTCAGATTGCCGTAATCGGTCTCGGCCACGAAACGCTTGCCCACCAGTTGCGATAGCTGCGCCTGCATGTCAGCCGCTGCCTGCGCGTGCGCCTTGATGCCTTGCAGTTTCTTGGGCAGGGCATGGTACTCGGCCAGTATCTGGCCGCACAGGCGGGCAATCTCGTTGACCAGCAAACCCAGCCGGGCCTTGCCTTCATCACGGCGGCGATTGAACTCGTCGGCGTTGCGCGGCAGCGGGTCCTGCAGGAAGGCGCGCTCCAGGCCGGCATTGAGGATCTGTTCGCGCAATTCTTCCTGCGAACCCAGGGCCATGAATTGCATGCCCATCTGCTGCAGGCCCGGAATATTCTTTTCCAGGTACTTGAGCTGCTCCTTCATCTGCAAGGCAAACAGACGACGCAGCCCGGCATAGTGGAAGCGCGCCGCCTCGGCCGGATCATCAAAGACTTCCAGGTCACAATGCGTCTTGCGGTCCACCAGCGCGGGGAAACCGATCAGCGTCTGCGCCTGCTTACCGCTGCCGCGTGTAATCTCCAGCAACTCAGGCAATTCACCAAAACTCCAGCTGGTGAGGTTGCTGTATTCGCCTACCGAAGCCGGCGCAGCAGCAGCCGGCGCGGCGCTGGTCCCGCCCTTGCTGGTGGCGGCGGCGGGCGAAGGCGCGGCATTGTCCTCGTCCTCGCGGGGAGCAATGGCCACCTGCTCGGCCAGCTTCTGGAACTGCTGGCGCGCCTGCCCGCCGAACTCGGCTTGCAGGGCGGCGAGGTTGCGGCCCATCTCCAGCTGGCGCCCATGCTCATCGACGATCTTGAAGTTCATCGCATGGTGGGCTGACAGCGTTTCCTGCTTGAAATCGCTGGGCTTGACTAGCAGGGTGATCTGCTCGCGGATATCAGCAATGATGGCGTCGATGAGGTTGCCGCGACCAAAGGCCTTGCGCTCTTCCATGCGCTCGCAGAAGCGGGCGGCGTAGTCGGGCAGCGGCACGCAATGGCGACGCAGCTTCTGTGGCAAGGACTTCAGCAGCAGATGCACCTTCTCCTTCAACATGCCCGGCACCAGCCATTCACAGCGATCCGCCGAGACCTGGTTCAGTGCATACAGCGGCACGGTCAGCGTGACGCCATCACGGGCAGCGCCGGGTTCGAAGTGATAGCTCAAGGCCATGGCGATGCCTGCCACGTTCATGGTCTTGGGGAACAGCTCCGTGGTCACACCAGCGGCCTCGTGACGCATCAGGTCGTCACGGTTCAGGTACAACAGCTTGGGATCGGCGGCAGTGGCCTCCTTGTGCCACTTCTCGAAGTCCACGCCATTGCAGATGTCATGCGGGATCAGCTTGTCGTAGAAACCGATGATGAGCTCATCGTCCACCAGCACATCCAGACGGCGCGACTTGTGTTCCAGATTCTCGATCTCGCGCACCAGTTTCTGGTTGTGCGCGAAGAACGGGGCGCGGGTCTCGAAGTCGCCGCCGACCAGGGCGTCGCGGATGAAGATCTCGCGTGCTTCAGCCGGATTGATCTTGCCGTAGTTGATGCGGCGCTGGCTGTACACCACCAGCCCATACAGCGTGGCGCGTTCGGAGGCGGTGACCTGGGCCGCGCGCTTTTCCCAGCGCGGCTCGCCCCAGGATTTCTTCAACAGGTGGCCCCCCAGCTTTTCCAGCCATTCGGGCTGGATGTTGGCCACGCAGCGTGCATACAGGCGGGCAGTATCGACCAGCTCGGCGGCCATCACCCAACGCCCCGGCTTCTTGGTCAGATGCGCGCCGGGCCAGATGTTGAACTTGATGCCGCGTGCACCCAGGTATTGCGCATCGTCCTCGCTCTTGAAACCGACGTTGCCCAGCAGGCCCGTCAGCAGCGCCAAGTGCAGCTGATCGTAGGTGGCGGGGGCTTCATTGAGACGCCAGCCCTGCTCCTTGACGATGGTCAGCAATTGCGAATGGACATCGCGCCACTCGCGCAGGCGCAGTTGCGAGAGGAAATTCTCGCGGCAATGCTCCTGCAATTGCCGGTTCGATTTCTTGTGGGCGATGGCGTCTTCGAACCATTTCCAGATCTTGAGGTAGCTGGCGAATTCGGACTTTTCATCGGCGAATTTCTTGTGGGCGTTGTCGGCCGCATTCTGCGCATCCATGGGCCGGTCACGCGGGTCTTGCACAGACACGGCGGCGGCGATGATCAGCAGTTCGGTCAGGCAGGCATTGTCGCGGCCGGCCAGGATCATGCGGCCCACGCGCGGGTCCAGCGGCAGGCGCGCCAACTGCTTGCCCAGCGGCGTCAGGCGGTTCACGCCGCCCTGCTCTTCCACCGCGCCCAGTTCCTGCAGCAGCTGGTAGCCGTCGGCAATGGCGCGGCCCAGCGGCGGTTCGATGAAGGGGAAGCTCTCCACATCAGTCAGATGCAGCGACTTCATGCGCAGGATCACCGAGGCCAGCGACGAACGCAGGATTTCGGGATCGGTGAACTTGGGACGCTGCAGGAAATCCTGTTCGTCATACAGACGGATACACACACCCGCCGCCACCCGGCCGCAACGACCGGCGCGCTGGTTGGCCGCCGATTGCGCCACCGGCTCGATCTGCAACTGCTCGACCTTGTTGCGGTAGCTGTAGCGCTTGACCCGCGCCAGGCCGGCATCGACCACATAGCGGATGCCGGGCACGGTCAACGAAGTCTCGGCCACATTGGTGGCCAGCACGATGCGGCGTGCATTGCTGGTCTTGAAGACGCGCTCCTGCTCTTGCGCGGACAGGCGCGCAAACAGCGGCAGGATTTCCACATGCGGCGGATGATGCTTGCGCAGCGCTTCGGCGGCATCGCGGATTTCGCGCTCGCCGGGGAGGAAGACCAGCACGTCGCCCGCGCCGATGCGTGCCAGTTCATCCACGGCATCGACCACGGCGTCCATCAGGTCGCGCTGCTCGCGGTCCTTCTGGGCCTGGCTGGCGCGCCCCTCGGCGCGCGCCCGCGCCTGCGCCACCTCGGTGGAGACGCCGCTGCGGTCGGCATTGTCGATGGGCCGGTATCGGATCTCCACCGGATACAGCCGACCCGAGACCTCGATCACCGGCGCCGGCACGATCTCGCCCTTCACCTCACGCCCGAAATGACGGGCGAAGCGGTCGGCATCGATGGTGGCCGAGGTGATGATGATCTTCAGGTCGGGACGCTTGGGCAGCAACTGCTTCAGGTAGCCCAGCAGGAAATCGATGTTGAGGCTGCGTTCATGCGCCTCGTCGATGATGATGGTGTCGTACTGGCGCAGCAGCGGATCGGTCTGCGTCTCGGCCAGCAGGATGCCGTCGGTCATCAGCTTGATCCACGCGCCCTTGGACAGCGTGTCGTTGAAGCGCACCTTGTAGCCGACCAGCTCGCCCGGCGGGGAATTCAATTCCTGCGCGATCCGTTTGGCGGTAGAGGATGCGGCGATCCGGCGCGGCTGGGTGTGGCCGATCAGGCCCTTTTCTCCACGGCCCAGCTCCAGGCAGATCTTGGGCAATTGGGTGGTCTTGCCGGAACCGGTCTCGCCGCTGACGATGATGACCTGGTGCGCCCGCAGCGCCGCGGCGATCTCGTGGCGGCGGCCAGAGACGGGCAGCTCTTCGGGGAAAGTCACCGGCGGCAAGGGATTGCGCAATGGCGCAGGCGCGGGCGCGGCCTCGGCGGCAGAGTCGGTGCGGCGTGGACCGCGGGCGTCGCGCTGTCCGCGCGCGCGCTCCTGCTGCGGGTTCTTCTGCGGCTGGGCGGCGGGGGCTGGGGTGGGGGCTTTGGTAACAGACATGAGGCCGACATTATACCTGCCACAGCCCGCCCGGTCAGGCTGCAGGCGGCTGCGGGGGCGATGGGGCCGTCCTTTGAGGTGATGTCAGGCCGATTGCTTCCGGATTGCAACAGCTGGGACCGAAATCGGGCCGCAAACGCCCATGGGCCAACGGATGGGCGCGACGCTGGTTATAATGCGCGTCATGGAAAAACAGACCGAATTCGTCAACTGGCTGCGCTCCGTCGCGCCCTATGTCCACGCCTTCCGCGGCAAGACCTTCGTGGTCGCCTTTCCGGGCGAGCTGGTCACGGCCGGCGACCTGCAAGTGCTGGCCCAGGATCTCTCCCTGCTGCATGCGCTGGGCATCCGCGTGGTGGTGGTGCATGGCTCGCGCCCGCAGGTGGCCGAGCAGCTGGCGCTGCGCAATGTCGAGGCGCGCTTCCACAACGGCCTGCGCGTGACTGACAGCGCCGCCCTGGAATGCGCCAAGGAAGCCGCTGGCGAATTGCGCCTGGACATCGAGGCCGCCTTCAGCCAGGGCCTGCCCAATACGCCCATGGCCCATTCGGCCATCCGCGTGATCTCGGGCAACTTCGTCACGGCCCGCCCCATGGGCGTGATCGATGGCGTGGACCTGCAACTGACCGGCGTGGTGCGCAAGATCGCCGCCGACGTCATCCAGCCCATCATGAACGCGGGCGGCATCGTCTTGCTCTCGCCGCTGGGCTTCTCACCCACCGGCGAAGCCTTCAACCTGACCATGGAAGACGTGGCCGTCTCGGCGGCCATCGCGCTGCGCGCCGAAAAGCTGATCTTCCTGTCGGAAACGCCGATGATGACCGACGCCGGCGGCGCCGAAATCCGCGAACTGTCCTCGCACCAGGCCGAGGCCGTGCTGTCGGCCGGCTTCCTCTCGCCGGAAGCGGCCTTCTACCTGGCCAGCGTGGTCAAGGCCTGCAATGCCGGCGTCTCGCGCGCCCACATCGTGCCCTTCGCCACCGATGGCTCGGCGCTGCTGGAGCTGTTCACCCACGATGGCGTGGGCACCATGGTCACCTACGAAAACCTGGAAAGCCTGCGCCAGGCCACCATCGAAGACGTGGGCGGCATCCTCAAGCTGATCGAACCGCTGGAAGCCGACGGCACCCTGGTCAAGCGGGGCCGCGAACTGATCGAACGCGAAATCCACTATTTCTCGGTCATCGAGCACGACAACGTCATCTTCGGTTGCGCCGCCCTCTATCCCTTCCCCAAGGAGCGCATGGGCGAGATGGCCTGCCTGACCGTGAACCCCGAAGTGCAGGGCCAGGGCGATGGCGACCGTATCTTGAAGCACATCGAGACCCGCGCCCGCGAGGCCGGCCTGACCAAGCTCTTCGTGCTGACCACGCGCACCTCGCACTGGTTCTTGAAGCGCGGCTTCGTGCTGGCAGGCGTGAACGACCTGCCGCAAGACCGCCAGCAGATCTACAACTGGCAACGCAAGTCACAGGTCCTGATCAAGAACCTGTACTAAGTTTTCCGTCAGGACGTGAGCAGGCTCAACCGCTGACACCCATCGCAGGCCCGCCCGTCCCAGGCATTTCATCTTAACGAACCAAGGAATCGACATGGCACGCATGGTCCACTGCATCAAACTGAACAAGGAAGCCGAAGGCCTGGACTTCCCCCCGTACCCCGGCGAACTGGGCAAGCGCATCTTCGAGAACGTCTCCAAGGAAGCCTGGGCCGCCTGGCTCAAGCACCAGACCATGCTGGTCAACGAAAACCGCCTGATGCTGGCCGACGCCCGCGCCCGCAAGTACCTGGCCGCGCAGATGGAAAAGCACTTCTTCGGCGAAGGCGCCGACGCTGCCGCCGGTTACGTGCCGCCCAGCGAATAAGGCCGCGCCCCGCTGGGGCCGCCACCCGGAACGCCGCCCTGGTCCGCCACGGCGGCGTTTTTATTGCCCCCGCGCCAGCCGCGCTAAGCACTACAATGCGGATTCCTTTTCCGATTCATGCAGGAGTCCACTTTGTCCTTGCGTTGTCCGCGTCTTGCCCTCCTGGTCCTGAGCCTGGGTTTCTTCCTTTCCGTCCCCGCCGCGCAGGCTGCTACTGCAACTGCTGATGCTGCGCCGCCAGCGGCCATCAAGTCCCTGCCAGCGGGCGTAAGCGCCGGCCCCAGCGCCGAAGGCATCAGCGAATACCGTTTCGCCAACGGCTTCAAGCTGCTCCTGCTGCCGGACGACTCCCAGCCCACGGTCACGGTCAACATCACCTACCTGGTCGGCTCGCGCCACGAGAACTATGGCGAGACCGGCATGGCGCACCTGCTGGAACACCTGATGTTCAAGGGCTCGCCGCGCCATCCCAGCATTCCGCAAGATTTCAGCAAGCGCGGCATGAACTTCAACGGCACCACCTGGCTGGACCGCACCAACTACTACGAGACCTTCCAGGCCAGCCCGGACAACCTGCGCTGGGCCATCGCCATGGAAGCCGACCGCATGCTCAACTCGAAGATCGCCCGCAAGGACCTCGACAGCGAGATGACCGTGGTGCGCAACGAGTTCGAAGCCGGCGAGACCTCGCCCACTCGCGTGATGTTGAAGCGCATGCAGAGCGTGGCCTATGACTGGCACGCCTATGGCCGCAACACCATCGGTGCGCGCAGCGATATCGAGAACGTGCGCATCGAGAACCTGCAAGCCTTCTACCGCACCTACTACCAGCCCGACAACGCCGTGCTGCTCATCGCCGGCAAGTTCGATGCGGCCCAGGTGCTGCAATGGGTGGACCAGAGCTTTGGCCGCCTGCCCAAGCCCAAGCGCACCCTGCCCGCGTTCTGGACGGTCGAGCCGACCCAGGACGGCGAACGGCAATTCGTGATCCGCCGTCGCGGTGACCAGCAACTGGTGGCGCTGGCCTACAAGATGCCCTCCGCCCTGCACCCCGACGCCACCGCCCTGGGCTTTGCCGCCGACATCCTGACCGACACGCCCAATGGCCGCCTGCACAAGGCGCTGGTGGAAACCGGCATGGCCACCGAGGTCTACGCGATGCCCTTGGAAGGAATGGCCCCTGGCCTGCAGATGATGGTGGCCAAGGTCAAGGTCGGCGGTGATCTGGACGCGGTGCGCCAGGCCATGATCAGCGCCGTCGAATCCTTCAGCACCCAGCCGCCCACGCCCGAGGAAGTGGCGCGCCTGCATCGCGAAGCCGCCAACAGCTTCGAAACCCTGCAAAACAATCCACAACAGCTGGCCGTGGCGATGTCCAACGCCATCGCCCGCGGCGACTGGCGCTTGCTCTTCATCGAACGTGACCGGATGCAGCGCCTCTCCAGCGCCGATATTGCCGCTGCAGCGGGCCGTTACTTCCGCCGCGACAACCGCACCGTCGGCCTCTACCTCCCCGACGACCATCCCCAGCGCGCCGAGATCCCCACCGCCCCGGCTCTGGATACCCTGCTCTCGCAATACCAGCCGCGCACGGCCATTGCCTCCGGCGAAGCCTTCGATCCGGCCCCGGCCAATATCGAACAGCGCACTACCCGCATCGCCCCCGGCCAGCCGCCCCATACCGCCCTGGACCTGGCGCTGCTGCCCAAGCAGTCACGCGGCCAGACGGTATCGGTCAGCCTGCACCTGCGCTTTGGCGACGCCCAGAGCCTGTTCGGCCAGCGCAACGTGGCCCAGTTGACCGAGGCCATGCTCATGCGCGGCACCGACAAGCTGGACCGCCGCCAGCTGGCCGATGAATTCGCCCGCCTGAAGATCAATGGCAGCCTCTACCGCTTCCAGACCACCCGCGAGAACCTGGTCCCGGCCATTGCCCTGGTGGGCGAGGTGTTCCGTCATCCACGCATGGATGCGGCCGAGTTCGAGCAATTGAAGAACGAGACCGTGGCCGGGCTGGAAGCGGGTCGCAAGGACCCTGACACCCGTGCAGGAGAGGCGCTGTCGGTCCACTTCGACCATTACCCGGCGGGCGACTGGCGTGCCGCGCAGACGCTGGAGCAGCGTATCGCCGCCGTGCGTGCTGTGACGCTGGAGCAGGTGAAGGATTTCCATCGCCGCTTCTACGGCGCATCCCAGGGCGAGCTGGCGGTCGTGGGCGACTTCGACCCCGCCCAGGCGCGCAGCGCCATTGACCAGGCCTTTGGCGGCTGGACCAGCGCCGCGCCCTATGCACGGGTGTTGCAGACCTGGGCCGATATCCCCGCCAAGCGCCTGCTCGTCGATACCCCCGACAAGGAAAACGGGGTCTATTTCGCCCGCCAGAACATTCGTCTGAGCGACACCGATCCCGACTACCCGGCCCTGGCCGTGGCCAACTTCCTGCTGGGTGGTTCCAGCCTGAAGTCGCGCCTGGCCGACCGCGTGCGCCAGCAGGACGGCCTGTCCTACGGCATCTACAGCGGTCTGCAGGTGGCCGCCCTGACCGACGCCGGCCACTTGACCATCTACGCCATCGCCGCGCCCCAGAACCTGGACAAGGTCGATGCCGCCGTCCGTGAAGAGATCGCCCTTGCCCTCAAGGACGGTTTCAGCGAAGAGGAATTGCAGCGCGCCAAGTCCGGCATCCTGCAACAGCGCAACCAGCAACGCGCCGGCAACGACAATGTGGCCGCGACATGGACCTTGCTGATGAACCAGGACCGCAACTTCCTGTGGCAGCAGGAAATCGACCGCAAGCTGGCCAGCCTGACGCTGGCCCAGGTCAACGCGGCCTTGCGCAAGTATGTCGATCCGGCCCGCATGACCACCGTCATCGCCCGCGACGAGACCAAGGTCCGCAAGCCCTGATGGCATGAGGTGGCGCAGCCGCGCCCTTCATGAATGCGCCCAAAACAAAATGGCCGTGTCGCGATGACACGGCCATTTTTTATCCTGCATTGACTGCTGGCTTAACTGCTCTGGCTTAACTGCTGGTTTGATTTCTTGTTGACTATTTACCGATGCCCAACTGAACCAGGCCAGTACCAACAATCACTACAAGGCAAATTGCAAGTCAAAACGGCGGTCAGGACCTCCCTCAAAACTCCAGCTTCTTCACCCCGTCAGCCGTGCCCAGCAGGCAGACATTGGCCCCCTGGCGCGCGAACAGGCCATTGGTGACCACGCCGACGATGTTGTTGATCTTGTCTTCCACATCAGCCGGATCGGTGATGGACAAACCCAGCACATCGATGATGTAGCAGCCGTTGTCGGTCACCACCGGCTTGCCATCCTTGACCCGCAGGCGCGGCTCGCCGCCCAGCGCCGCCAGCTTGCGCGCCACCACCGCATGCGACATCGGGATCACTTCCACCGGCAGCGGGAACTTGCCCAGCACCTCCACCAGCTTGGAGCCATCGGCGATGCAGACGAACTTCTGCGCCACCGAGGCCACGATCTTCTCGCGCGTGAGCGCCGCGCCGCCACCCTTGATCATGGCGCCGCCGCCATTGATCTCGTCGGCCCCGTCGATATACACCGGCATGGTCTCAACCTCGTTGAGATCGAAGACGGTGATGCCGTGCGAGCGCAGGCGCTCGGCCGTGGCCTCCGAGGAAGCCACGGCGCCCTTGATGCGGTGCTTGATCTTGCCCAGTTCATCGATGAAGAAATTGGCAGTGGAGCCCGTTCCCACACCGATGATCTCGCCATCGACCACATATTCGATGGCGGCCTTGGCCACGGCCTGCTTCAGTTCGTCTTGAGTCATGATTTCTTGTTAATAGAACGTAAATAAAAACTTGATTCCCCACGCCGCAGAACTTACCAATTCTCAAATCATTAATTCTCAGCATGCGGGAGAAAAAATCTCAGTGCGCATCGTCCGGTTGCTCATCCAGCGTCTCGAAGAGCGCGATCTGCAAGCGCGAATGCAGCTTGACCAGCTTGCTCCACAGCAACCACAACAGCCCCGCCGCGCCCGCCAGCACGAAGGCCAACAGGTTCAGCGGCGGCAGGATGCTGGCGCTCAGCACGAAAATGAGCAGCATGATGCCGACGATGGACATGATGGGCAAGACCTCGGAGACGATCTTGCGCACCCCCGAAGTATACGCTCCCGCGAACTCGGGCTTGACGCTGACCTCCGCCAGCAGCATCGAGAGGGCTTGCAGCTTGCGGTAGGTAGCGATCAGGAAGGGCAACGACAGCACCAGCGCGCAGCCCCAGATGATGGCCTTCTGCACATCCGGGTCCGGGGTCCAGCCCGACAGCTGGCGCGAGAGCCCATCGACGAAGAAGGCTCCGCCCAGGAAGATCGCGATCACCAGCGCCAGGTTGACCATCACCTGCATCAGGATGCGGCGGATGATGCGCGTGAGCTCGGCGCGGTCGCCGGTAGGCTGCAGGCTTTCCAGCCAGCGCGAATACATGCCCATCAGGCCCGAGACCCGCGCCGGCACCAGCGTGACCGCCTTGGCCGAGAGCGGGTCGGCGGCCTTGATGAGATAAGGCGTCAGCAAGGCAGTGACGGCCGAGACCGCCACCACGATGGGATAGAGGAAATCGCTGGTGACCTTGAGGCTCTGGCCGAGCGCCGCGATGATGAAGGAGAACTCGCCGATCTGCGCCAGGCCCATGCCCACGCGCATGGGCGTGCGCCCGCCCTGCCCGGCAATGAAGGTCCCCAGACCGCAGCTGATGAGCTTGCCGAAGACCACCGCCAGGGTAATGACCGTGATCGGCATCCAGTACTTGACCAGCACATTGGGATCGAACAGCAGGCCGATGGCCACGAAGAAGATGGCCGAGAACATGTCGCGGATCGGCTCGACCAGGCGCTCGATGCGGTGCAGGTGGCGCGACTCGGCCATCACCGCGCCGACCAGGAAGGCCCCCAGCGCCACGCTGTATTGCAGCTTCATCACCAGCAGGCAGAAGCCGAACAGCACGCCCAGCACCGCCACCAGCAGCATCTCGTTGCTCTTGAAGCGGGAGATGAAGCTGAGCAGGCGCGGCACCGCCAGGATGCCCACCACCAGCGAGACCGTCATGAACAGCACCAGCTTGCCCACCGTGGTAAAGACTTCGGTGGAATCCACCGAGCCGCTGGTGGCCACGCCCGAGAGCAGCGCGATCATGCCGATGGCCAGGATGTCCTCGACGATGAGGATGCCGAAGATGATCTGGGCGAACTTCTCGTTCTTCATGCCCAGCTCATTCAAGGCCTTGACGATGATGGTGGTGGACGACACGGCCAGCATGGCGCCCAGGAAGATGGCGTCCATCCGCTTCCAGCCGAAGTAGAGGCCGATCTCGTAGCCGATCCAGATCATCAGCAGGATCTCGGCGGCCGCGCCGATGAAGGCCGTCGCCCCCACCTTGGCCAGTTTCTTGAGACTGAATTCCAGCCCCAGCGAGAACAGCAGGAAGATCACGCCCAGCTCCGAGAGGATGTGCACGGTCTTTTCATCCTGGATCAGGTCGTAAGGCGGAGTGTGCGGGCCGATGATCACGCCCGCCACGATATAGCCCAGCACCACTGGCTGCTTGAGCTTGTTGAAGACGACGGTGACGATGCCGGCAATCAGCATGATGATCGCCATGTCCTGGATGAATAACTCGACTTCGTGCATCGTACGGGGATTCCTTTCTGGTTGAGGTGGCGGCGGATGGAGCGGGTCCAACGGCAACCGTGTCTTGATCGCGGCGCAGCCCGGTTGCAGTGCTCACTGCGGCCATGCCTGCGCCATTTTGCAGCGCCCTTGCACCACGACAGGCTTTGCTGCGGCCAGGAAGGCTGGCGCAGAGGTGGCGCGGTGCTCGATGTCAGGGATGTCTGGTGCTGCTGGCGGGCCGGCGAACGGCCGGCGCTGGGTGCTGATCTGTGTCCGCTCTTGGTGCGTAGGGTCGCGGCGGCAAAGGCGCAAGGGACGGCCCTCGCCACGGGATTCCCCGAAAATAACACAAGAGGCAACCCGCCCGCAATGCAAACGACACGGCCAACCGGCCCTGTCGCGTAGAAAGTTAGTAAACCTCGGGCATTTCCCTCAGCGCCTCGGTCAAGGGACTAACAAAGCAGCAATGGCGCCGCCAGGCATGAAACCTGCTAAATGGAAAGTCTCGCGCAGCGGGAGATCATCCGGGCGGCCGGCCGGCTCACCCCGGCACGCGCACCAGCACTTCGGCAGCCTTTTCGTCGAAGGCGATGCGGGTCGTGAACTTGGCGCGCTTCATCGGGAAGCGCGACTGGAAATGGCGCACATTGCCCGACCCGGAAATGACCCGCCGCACGAACTGGTAGTAGGCGTCCATGTCGATGACGTGCACCGCCAGGAAGTAGTCGTATTCGCCCGAGACGAAGTAGCACTGCATGACCTCGGCCTCCTTGGCCATGCGCTGCTCGAAGTCCTGCATGTGCTGGTCGGACTGGTTGTTCAGCGAGATTTCCAGGAAGGCCAGCATGCCATAGCCCAGCGCGAAGGGGTCCACCATGGCCACCTCGGCGCTGATGATCCCGGCCTCGCGCAGGTCGCGGATGCGGCGCAGGCAGGTGGGTTGCGAAATATGCAGTTTCTCGGCCAGCACGCGGGTGGAAATCTGGTTGTCCTTCTGCAGCATGTTGAGCAGTTTGCGGTCCACCTTGTCGAGCGTGTGATGTTTGGCAGCCATGGGGGCAAAAGTCAGGAGGGTTTTATTTGGGCAAGCCGCTTAAAAAAAACTTGGCGAAGCCGATTCTTATGTTGTACCGTCTGCATTATTCAGAAAGTCGGGGACGAAAGCAAAGCGGGACGCCCAGCCCCCGCAACAGGGATCTGAATAAAGCTTGAGTAGTGAGACAAATTAAAAGTGGTCAATTCAATCTACAGAGGAATTCTATGAAACTCAAGAGCGCCATTATTCCATTAACCGCTGCAATCGGCCTGGCCTTCGCAGGCGCCGCGTATTCCCAGGAAGTCGTCAAGATCGCCCACGTCGGCCCGCTGTCCGGCCCCAACGCCCACATGGGCAAGGACAACGAGAACGGCGCGCGCATGGCCGTGGACGAACTCAACGCCAAGGGATTCACCATCGGCGGCAAGAAGGTCAAGTTCGAGCTGGTTGGCGAAGATGACGCATCCGATCCGAAGCAGGCCACTGCCGTCGCCACCAAGCTGGTCGACCAGAAGGTCGCCGCCGTGATCGGCCACCTGAACTCGGGCACCACCATCCCGGCCTCCAAGATCTACAGCGACGCCGGCATCCCGCAGGTCTCGCCGTCGGCGACCAACCCCAAGTACACCCAGCAAGGCTTCAAGACCGCCTTCCGCGTGGTGGCCAACGACGCGCAGCTGGGCGCAGCCCTGGGCAAGTATGCCGTGCAGAAGCTGGGCACCAAGCAGATCGCCGTGATCGACGACCGCACCGCCTATGGTCAGGGCGTGGCTGACGAATTCGCCAAGGGCGCCAAGGCGGCCGGCGGCACCATCGTCGGCACCCAGTACACCAACGACAAGGCCACCGACTTCAACGCTATCCTGACCTCGCTCAAGGGCAAGAAGCCCGACGTGGTCTTCTTCGGCGGCATGGACGCCGTGGGCGGCCCGATGCTGCGCCAGATGAAGCAGCTGGGCATCAGCGCCAAGTTCATGGGTGGTGACGGCATCTGTACCGGTTCCCTGCCGGGCCTGGCCGGTGACGGCCTGGGCGACGACCAGGTGATCTGCGCCGAAGCCGGTGGTGTGGACGAGGCTGGCAAGAAGGGCATGGACGACTTCCGCGCTGCCTACAAGAAGAAGTTCGGCATCGACGTGGTCTACAACGCCGCCTACGCCTATGACGCCACCATGACCGTGGCCGACGCCATGGCCAAGGCCGGCTCCGCCGATCCCAAGAAGTACCTGCCCGAACTGGCCAAGATCAGCCACAAGGGCGTGACCGGCGTCATCGCCTTCGACGCCAAGGGCGACATCAAGGATGGTTCGCTGACCCTGTACACCTACAAGGGCGGCCAACGCACCCTGCTGGCCGTGACCAAGTAATCGGTTGCGACAGCAGGCCGGCCCCTGGGCCGGCTCAGGCGACATGCCAAGCAAATGCCCCCGGTGCAAGCCGGGGGCATTTTTGTTGATACGATTTATACGATTTATACGGATACGCGCTTATACGGTTCCGGGCGTCCTCAGGCGCGCAGCGCCTTTTCCAGTTCCGCCTTGTTCATGCTCGAGCGGCCCTTGATCTTGCGGGAAGCCGCTTCAGCATAGAGCTGCTGATAGGTACGACCACCCGGGCCGCTATGCGAGCGCAAACCGCCGCGGCGAGCGGAAGACATATCCTCGGTCGAAGTCTTGCTGGCCGTTTTGGATTCGCCATGGCGGGCGCGTTCCTTGTTGACGGTGCGCGCCGCGATCTCCTCGGCGCGCTTGGTCCCGGCCCCGTGCTTGAGGGCGCCGGACTTGATGTGTTCGTACTGGCGTTCGCGTTTATTACTCCATGCAGCCTGGGGCATGATGACCTCCTCATGAAGATGAAGACGATGAAGACGGCGGATGTCGCTCGCCCATGCCTACATCCTAGTCACGGCCGCCCTGCCCTGCCATCCTCCGGGCGCTGATATGCCTGTAGGAGAGGCAGCGACGCCGGTTACGGCCCGATGCTCAGCGGATGCCCGGCGAGGCAGATTTCCCGCCAGGCAATATCGCGACAATGATAAAGCTGTACAACCTTTCGCCACCGGGCCAGTCCAAACGCTTCAACCACAGGGAATGCGGGAGGACTTAGTGAAAAAGATCATGGCCATGTTTGGCCTCGTGCATGGGGTGATTGCGGTGCTGTTTGCAGCGGGCGCGCTTGCCCTGATCGCGATTGCCGCGCGCATGGGATTTGAAGCGGTGATGGAAGGATGGGGCCTGCCGCAGGCCCAGGCGCTGATCGAGGCCATCGGGATCCTGGCCGCGGCAGTGGTGGCCTTTCAGATTGCCGAGACCATCACCGAGGAAGAGGTCGTCCGCGACGCCAACATCAGCGCCCCGACGCGGGTAAGGCGTTTCCTGTCGCGTTTTTTCGTGGTGGTGGTGGTCGCGCTGGCCATCGAGGCGCTGGTAATGACCTTCCGCGCCGTGCATGAAGAGCCCGAAGAGCTGGTCTATGCCGCCGCCCTGCTGGCCGGCACCGGCGCGCTGCTGGCCGCGTGGGGCTATTTCATTTATTGCAACCGCGTGGCCGAGGAACTGGAGCCGGACGCCATGGAAGAGGCCAAGGAAGAGGACAAGAAGCTGGATAACTGAGCCGGGCTTTTCCTCGCCGTATCGTCCCGCAGCAGGTGTCCAGGGCTGTACCTTGGGGAAGGACGGCGGGGAATTTTTCTGCAGGGAGTGGAAGAAGGAAAAAGAAACGGCTATAATCGCGGACTTTTGCTGATGTAGCTCAGTTGGTAGAGCAACTGATTCGTAATCAGTAGGTCGACGGTTCGATTCCGCCCATCAGCACCAGAATAGAAGCGGCTTGCAGTGATGCAGGCCGCTTTTTTTTGCTCCGCAATTCTGGCTTTGCTCCGCAATTTTTTCACATACGAGCATGGACCCGGAAATGGCCCGCTTCTTTACGCACCGGCTCCGGATGCAAAAGCGCCCGAGCTCGGCTTGTTCACTTCGTGGGTATGACCTTCTTCGTAGCCCAGATGCCCACACAGACCGGCACACCGACCCAGGTCAGCACCTGATGGCGGATGGCCTGGCCCATGTCGCTCATGCTCGGCCATAGGCCGGCCAGGCCGTCCAGGGCGAGGAAACTCTCATCGATGGAATACACCTCCAGGCGCGGGCTATATTGGCGCAGCACCTCGGTGACGCGGTTGCTCATGTCGGCGTAGAGGGTGTAGTTCGAAGAGAGCGCCACGATGCCGTGCTGGCGCGCCAGCTCCTGCATCATGAACCAGGGCGCGGCCATCTTGATGCCCAGTGCCTTGGCCTCATTGGAGCGCGCCACCGTGCACCCGTCATTATTGGACAGCACCACCACGGGCCGGGCCCTGAGCTTGGGGTCGAAAACACGCTCGCACGAAACGTAGAAATTATTGACGTCAACCAGGGCGAAGCCTGCCCGCCTGGCCTGACTTGGCCGCTGGCTGCTCACAGCATCTTCCTGGCTACGCCCACCACCACGCCGAAGACTTCCAGCACCTCGCCGTCGCCGAAGCGGATCGGACGGAAATCAGGGTTCTCCGGATGTAGCTCATAGGCGCCGTTGACCAGGCGCAGGCGCTTGATGGTGAACTCCCCGTTGACGATGGCCACCACGATATGGCCCGGCTGGGGCGAGACTGAGCGATCCACCACCACCTTGTCGCCCTCGACGATGTGCGCGCCGCTCATACTCCAGCCGGCCACATCGAAAAGGAAGGTGCAGGCAACGCGATCTACCAAGTATTGATTCAGGTCCAGCGGATCAGCGGTGTAATCGGCTGCCGGGCTTGGGAAGCCGGCATGGAGCTTGTGCGTGATGTGCAGGGCCAACGGCCCGCCGACGAACTGGATCGCTGGTACGGGCTGTATCATGCTTCCTGGCGGTGCTGGCGCGGGATAGGTGAGGCTTGACATATTGATAACGGGAAACGGCGAGCGATCAACGGAACTGTACATACGTACAGTATAAATCACTTTTTCGGCCCCGCGCGCGGTTGCCCCCACCCCCGCGCCTGCTCGCTACATCGGTCGGTTTTGACGCAAATTTGCGTCAAGCGTCCAAGCCCGTCCGGCCTTGCTCGACGTTCCGTCCAGCAGTCACAAAATTTGACGCATTTTGATGCATCCGCGAGCCACTTTTGAGTGCGAGATGGACAGTAGACACGCATGAGGGGGAAATTTGTGAGTTGAAAAAAAGCCCGCTAAAAAGCAGGCTTTTGGGGGAGGGCGAATTAGAGCGTCATTTCTTTACGGTCTTGGCCGCCGCTTTACGCGGAGAGCTCTTTTTATTCGGGGAATGCTGCGAAGAAGCAACTTTTTTCTTGGACTGGTTCCCGAATGCCGCGAGAACACGCTCAACAGCGGCCCTATCCTCGGGCACGCTGCGACGCCCTTGATAATCCCAACGTAGAACTGCACTCATAGCTGACTCCTCAAAAAAACCGACAACAAAGTATTATCGGTTGCATTCGCTTCAGAGAATTATAACCAATCCGGTGGGTTATTTAGCGCCAGTGGCGTTTGAGAAACAAATTTCAACATTTGTGTCACAGTACCGTCAGCCCGGGTATCAAGAGTATGTTGTTCTGTAGCCTCTGCTCTCAATTTCAACAACAATCCGTGCTCAGAAGTTGAAATCAGAAGCTGCCTTGGCATGGGGGCTCCCGCCTCGCCCCACAAGCCAATTGACCGTAACGGATTGTGCTCTCGCTGGTTAGAGCGATCTACCATACCAGCACAAGTAATTGACAATACCGACGAGCCGGGATCCTCTGCCAGAACCGTTGCATATCTCCCTGGCCAACGCAAAGGTAGCTGAGGCCCATCCATCAGCAGCGCCAAAATGAGATTTGGACCGACAGCCCGTATCACTGGCATAGCCGGATCACTACGGGCCAAATCCTCACATACAAGTACTGTCAAAGAAAGATCTTTGCCAATCGAATAAAACGGTAAGTGTCGTTCAGAAATATCAATATCTTCCCACCACTTACTGGATTTGGACGAACGGGCAAATGACAATCCATAACGATCAACCTGACTTTTATCCAATCGCCAGCGGTGATGTTTAGACTGAATACTCGTTAGCCCTCCTGCTCCACCAGGCAAAAAGGAAAAGGTTCTCGCGCTGTTTCTAGCTCTTCCTTTAATATTCTTGAGCGTCCCCGTAATCAAGAGCGGCAAATTTTCTTTTGTCAACGCGGACGCAACCTCGTACGCCAGCTCATCTGAAAGTGCGCACTCAGGCATCACAACGGCATCGATATCCCCGTCTCCCACGATACGCGCTTTTTCGAGCAACGGTTTTATTAGATGTTCAACTAACATCTTCCCACTGATCCTCTTTCGATCCTTTGTCAGTAGCCACATCTGCTTTAGCTTAAAAAATGCAGCCGTGTGCAAACCTTTGGTCAGCTCTACAGGATCCACCGATAATCGAAAAGATTTATCGGGAACAGTAAACGGAAATGGGATGATCAGCAATCTCAAGCCATTTTGAGCAACATTATAAGGTTGAGCCATAAACCACGAAGGCTTAACTTGAGACCTCGCAGGCAGCAGGGCAAGATGGTGACTGAGAGACCGCACCGTACACCCTACTGAAGCCGTAATTGATTTTGGCAAGACCACCGCCATTTCTGGAGGAACAAACGCACATACCGAATAAGGCGTATGAGGCAACTTCGACACTTTGCTATCTGAATCCGGCGTCAGACTCAGCATCGCATAATCGGCAAAAACTGACGGAGGCGACTTAGGTTTGCTGCGATCAGGCTCCCATCCAATCCCCACCGATGCCTCGTCGGCGACAGCAAACATAGTCAAGAGAATCCGTACCAATTCTTCGTGCGCGACAACACCATCTATTGCGTAGGTGCCGTACTTTTTTAATAGCTTTTCCCATAACGCCTGCAAGCGGCGTGGGACGTCAACATCTCTTTTCCACTCATTGGATATTTCTTTGACACGTCTCAAAAATTTCTTGTGCTCTGTGGAATCATCAAGACTGGGACCCGCAAATGTATAACATCCCGACTGCTCGACGATGGTGCCAATCACCGCAAACAAATCTGGCGGCCAGAATGGACATGGCTCCCATATTGCATCACCATTGATAAACGCATCCCGATTGGTGCCGTCTTTCATCAGGGTTTTAATAACTTCAAAAATAGTCAATTTCTCTCCCCGTATATTTTTACTATTTCTGCTTCATCTACGAGTGTAAATAATCTACTTTCAAATGGGTGTTCGACTTAATGAAATGTAGGTGCAGAAAAACTAATTTTAGTATGCCTGTTGAATTGCGTTTACAGATTATCCACTTCTCCCGTTGCGAGCCAAATACAAAGGCCAACTTGACAGGGCCTTTGTATAAAACTCTAGGGATTTCTGACGGTAATCGGAGTGCGAGCGGGTAGTGGCTCCCTAATCCAGTTGGTCGCGGCGAGAGCTCTCTGACCCTCTTCATAAATATTCGGGTTGTTATCTAAAGCACGCAAAGTGACGATAATAATTACCCGTACCGGCTTAGCGAGACGTGGCTCTAATGCTCTTTTGAGTAATGTCGCCTGAAGAGCCCAGTTTGTTCCGGACTTGCCGTTGGGAAAACTTCTGCGATAGATCTTGATCGGAGACCACTTTCCGCCATACTCGACTTGCGCCTGTTCATGGCCGGTAGTTCCAAGCTCACCTTTAGCAGGAACTTGACCCTTAAACTGAATTTTTCCCGTGGCGTCCGGCTCCAGTAAGCCGAATCCAACATCAACGTTAACCCGTACATATTCCGCGCCCGCGTTGGGATCGAGAACGGGTGCGTAAGCAGCCGTGATAATCACTTCGCAATTTAATTTGCCTGCCTTGAATAGCGAGGGGGGAATAGGGAAGGGACTCTTTCGCCATTTTGTAGATTCGGTTATGTCCAACTCGAACATCATCGTGAAGCTCGAGTTTGAGTCATAGAGTACGCTCAGCGGATCTAGAGGAGTCCCAGACCCAAAATACCGCTTCTCTGTCGCAGACCTTTCTGGAGAATTTATTTCAGCGCTATGCACCAGGAGCGCCTTGACGATATTAGGTGTGACAGTAAATCTATGTTTCCGAGCGCCTCCCTCCAATTGTCTCCATGTATGTGCTGCTAGCGCAGATATGATAGGAGTGGCAAAACTGGTACCACACAAAGTAGCAATAGCGCCGCCGGGAGAAAGAACATTTAGGCCAACACCTGTGGCGTCTAAATTATGGTCGGCATTTCCTCCTAAATGGGCGAGATCCGGCTTCGGAGTGAAAAGGGGGCCAGGACCCCGGCGCGAATAGGGCGCAGGCTCGCCAATTTTGACAAGACTTGATGCATTCTCCAAATGCGCAACAGCACCTACAGTTATGGCGCGTACTGAGTCACCGGGACTCGAAAGCCTATCGGACAACGTGTTGTTTGTGACGGGCCAACTACGACGCGGTAGATCAACATAGTTGCCCGCTGCCACAACAAAGAGAACGCCATGCGCATCGCTCAACGCATCTAATTCGCGCCCGAATTCGGTAAATTCCTCGTCTGAGACTTCATTCGCTCCTAGCGACAAATTCCAAATTTTCACGTCGGACGCTTTGGCGACAGCCTCCCTCAAGCGGATAATCAGGTCACCAATGCGCGAACCAGGAACCTCTAGTGCGCATACATCGTGCACACGGCAAGGTGAAGATGGGATTAGCGTATGATTCAAATTCAATCCAGCGCTATCAACTAACAATGAGCCAACTGCCGTGCCGTGCACATAGTCGGTATCCGGCGGGAGGATATAGGTGTCACGCTTCACAATCCACGGATTCAAGATAGCTGTAAGAGGATCAACGCCCGTATCAAAGACCGCAACAACAGGTAAATCAGCGCTTGGTTGTAGAGCCGTGAAAGTAACATGCTGACGAGTGCCGCGAGTGGACGCGTGAGGCCAAACCAATGGCTCGGGCTCAATTCGCCGAATTGCTGGGAACGATGCAAGTAACAGGAAACGTTCTTGGGTGAACTTTTTGTTTGTCTCGACGAAGAAAATGGGAATGCCAGCACTATGCGAAAACTCTTCGTACTGGATATGATTTTCCCGTAGTAATGCCCTGAATTTATTTAAAACGTGGGTACGCTGCTCTACGGAGCTATAGCGGAAAAGTCGGATTTTCAAGCGCCGCTCTGACAAGATCACGGCTTGCCATAACTCCTTCTTCGACATCTCCCTCCATTGCAGAGGGAACCTCCGCTTGAGCCCCCAGGGCTCGAAGCGCTCCACTGCGCTTATGTTGGCTCGCACCGCTTTGACGTTGCGTGTAGCGACTACCCGATCAAGCTTACTTAGGTTGACTTGGGTGGCCGTTACTAACATCTCGTCCATAGCACCGTGGCCTACAGGGGTCATTTCCGCTTCGGCGGCTATGGTAAGAGGGCGATGTGATTTAGCAACTGCAATATCTCTTAGACGAAAAATCAATATGCCAGGTATGTCAGGATGGAGGCTGCTCTCTCTTTCAATCTCCAATGCTGCTTTTTCAATCGTGCGGCGCAAAAATCGCCTAAGCTCAGGTGTAACAGGGACGAGCTCCTTTGCTCCACCCCCACCATTTACTTCTACCGCTGACAGATCAGACGGTTGATACCCAATGTGTGCAATTGGATTGTCCCGAAGAGACTTTTCCCTAACTATGCCCTCTCTTTTCTTCGCCATCCTCTTCCTTTGTTAGTTGTGAAACTTTTCTTATCGAAATTGAATACAGACGCGATAATTCCCTTAATGAAAATATCTTTCGTTCCCACTTCCTTAGCCAACAAATCTCGTCTTCCAATGAAGGTAGAGCGACCCGCTGTACTAATGCCAGAGATAACCCTAGACGCTTGAACAATTCGGCTGGATCAATAGCGGTCGCGCCAGCGAAGATTGCTGTGCGCTTACTATCAAGCACGATCTGTTCTATGAGTGCCCCTGATATCCCCTCAGACTTCTCGGCAAGCAAATCAAAGTCTAGAGCACTGGAAGAAAACTTCCCTAACATTTCCTTCCAGAGCTCTTTTCTTAATTGAAAATCTGGTAGCGGAAGTGGCACCCTAAAAGGAAATCTTCGCCATATCGCGCTGTCCAGAAGTTGATCATGATTTGAAGCCGCAACCACTATCGTATTCTCGGACAAGGCGTCGAGGTTCTGAAGTAGAGATATAACGACTCGCTGGAGTTCTCCAACGTCTCTCTCATTGCCACGCGCGCTACCTAACGCATCAAACTCATCCAGGAACAATACACACGGCCTTTGTTCAACGTATTCAAAAACCTGTCGCAAATTTTTACTTGTTTGGCCTAACAAGCTGCTTATTAGCGTGTCGCAACGTACTGTTAGTAACGGAAGTTTTAGTTCACCCGCAATCCAACGCGCAGTCTGAGTTTTCCCCGTGCCTGGTGCTCCGTAAATCAATAGTCTAAGAGGTGACGCTGCCTCAGACGCTTGGAGCGCATCGTAATATCGAACCGTGTTAAGAAATTCTCTGATTCTAGAATCTACACCACTTGGAAGATACAGTTTCACTGCATCAACCATAGGATGACTTACATCAACCGTATGCATTCGACTTTCGGTGTCGATCGGTAGGCCAGTAGAAATTCTTCCAGCGTCTTGCGCATGAGCTATACCTGTCGGTGCTCTTGCCAGCCTTTCGCGAACCCGCAAAGCCTGTTCCCGATTCCCTTCTTGCTCTAATTTGTCCGCTAGAAGGCCTGCATAATTGGCGGCCATGCTCGAGTTTGCCCGCAAGGCCCCATCAATAATCTTCAAGATTTCTGAGAGGTGCGGAAATACTTGAGTGTCTGTTTTTGACATAATTAACTCCAAATTAGTGCACATCGTAACGGATTAAGAGCATTTCGTCTCGGTTTTCGATGGTTTTGTTTCGCGACTCGATGTCGCGCGACGTTATTTTACTGTATAAAAACACAGTAACATATCTGCGTCCAATGTTTGGCGTAAGAAACAGATGATTTCCCTTTTTGTAGCGGGAATTGGTTTCTTTTTTGAAATAATTCTCAAAAGAAATTTTGCACTTGCGCGCTATCCGACATAGGCGCGTTAGGTGGGAAGGGCATAGGAAGCTTGTTCCTGCTGTGCTGGCAACGGAGAATTGCTAATTGAGCATCAGGGGCGATACCATATACAAAATTGCGTTCGCGTTTTTCACCGAACGGTAGAGATTACTATCGCATTTCGCAACGGAAGTTCTTTTCCACAACTCCAGATCGAGCGGGACTATAACCGGCTTTGTGAGCCGCTGACTTTTTTGAATTTGTGGAGCAAGAATCCACATAAACTATTGATCTAATGAAATTACTTCTAGATTTTCCGTCCCTTGGGCAGGCGCGCTATGTTAGCTTCACTCGCTGTTTCTAAACAACAAATTCCGCCCGTGATTTGAATATACAAACGCCCGCACAATGCGGGCGTTTTTTCTTGCAAGTTCGATGTCCGCTGCTGGCCGATTGCGGACATTGATTCTCTATAGCCGCCCAGCTCCATGTCCGTCGAACATAGTGCAAATGTGAAATTGCCTTATTGACGTCGTTGGATGAACTCAAGCAATTCCTGGAAAAAGTCCACCTTCAGTTCCGAACCATATAGATCTGATGCTTGCATAAACCTATAGTAATCAGACAGGCACCGCTCCGCCAACTCGAACCTTGATTTTGTAGACGACACCAAATAAGCGATCTGGCAAAAGCGAGCAAAATGACTTGAATCATATCTCCATTCAAATGGAGGAATATTCGACAAGTAAATATCGAGCAACTGTTCCTCAGACCGCACCGACAACAACACCTGTTCCATAAACAATTTGAACGGGCCTGAGAATATATCCGGCAAATCTGGTTCCTTTGTACTCAGATTCAGGCGGTAGTTTATAGAGTCCCATATCAGCGGCCAAGTGAACCAACAAGCCGGTCTCTCTTTATTCATCTGATCAATTGCCAATCGTATTTCAAAAGGTAAATACGGCATCTGATGCGCAAAAAAAGAGCGGACGGATGAAGCGTTAAAACCAAAATCGAATTCATATCTTTGAGTCCGTGAAAGATAACGGACTGCTAAAAGTGACTCAACGTCGGTACCACGAGAGCCATTGCAAACGAAGTAACTTATGTCACTCGAATTGACCTTCTGCTCAGGAAGAAACGAAAACCCCAGGCCCTCAAGTTGCTCGATCACTATGCGATGTTTTTTCATTCGACGTTAAAGTCAAAAACTGTAATTTTTGAAGTGATGTTGAAAGTCGGCCTCTGGCCGATAACAGACATCTTTAGCGATTCACAAGGAGAACGATTGCCGAAAAGATCATGCCCCAAAACACCAAAACGCCTGCCAACCCCATCAGCATGAGAATTTGGCTCAGATAACGTAGGTCTGACCGGGATTGGCGGAATTTATCATTTATTATTGCAAGGAATAGGATGGCGAACCCCGAACAAATCGTGAAGAAGATGGTGCCGCTGATACCGTCCGAAACAGCCCGGTTCCCCGCTTTCAACCACCAGGAATAGGACCGATCCATGAAGCTCATTACAGTTAGCCATTGAATCGCTATAAAGACGGTCGCAAGGACCAGTCCAATTTTTGTCTTCATTGAAAATGAGGAAGTTTAATTACAGGCCTTTTACCAATAGGACTACGCCAAGGACCATTCCTGGCTGATTGCGGACTGTACAAGTGCGATTCGTTGAGAGGTTCCTGAGACGTCTGCTTCTGGCCGTTAGTGGACCTTTTTTGACGAACTGTTGCGAACATAAGATGAAGTTCGCAGCAGCTAATTAACAAATCTCTTTCTCAATCCAACGGACGTCGCTCGGCGCCAGGGTTTTCCAGTCACTATCATCTACACCGAACTGCGAAGCGGCCTCTACACGTGCTTCGGCTAACGATGTGTAAAGGTGATCACCTTCGCTACCACCTGGTTCCGGATATTGTGTCCGATAACGAATCAGCAGCCAGACATAATCTCCACATTCGTCCGCAAGCGGCGCGAGTACGAGAGAACCTATTTCAAGGTTGTGCGGCATTGGGCGAAGATTATCAGCAACTTGCCATTGTGGGAGAGATTCAAATTGGCTCACGGTCAAGTCGCTTCGATCAGTAAATGATCCCAAAATGATTGAATCGTCGATCCATGTTTGGAATGGAGTGCTCCTGGCCGATTGTCAATCACGCCGGTTTCGGCAACGGACTACCATCCTCAAAAACACCTAGTTCAGTACGTGCCATGAGAACCAGTTTCTCAATCAGCGAAAATGGTAGCTCGTCGATAAACAAAGAGACTGTCAGCGAATGATCAGCATCGCATCTGAAGACTTCGGCAAGGACTTTTCCAATGGGATCTACTAGCTCCACGCCTAGGCCATCACGGATAACGTCCGACGCAATCTGAAACCGATATTCCATACTGCCCTTTCTAAAGATTCGGAACGTCCGCTAATGGCCGATAGAAGACGTCATATTCCATGTCTTTAGCAAGTCTGTTCGCACTGGGAGCCTATGCCGCCGAACGTTGCGAGAGAACAAAAAACATTTCCTCTTCATTCTCGTCAAATGCCGCATCATGTCGGAATCCGACTTACCAGTCGTACGCTTCACCCTCATCGCCTACGATGACGGCCCCTAGAGCAAAAGCGAGCTTAGCCGCTGCGACATGCGTTAGGTCTCTGGAAGACTGAATGTTCTCCGTAGCTTTGAATGAAACTTGGCCATGCATGAAATGGAAGCAAGGCACCCATTGCCCCATCTCTAAAAGTATTTCTGCGGTGCCGGCATGACTATCAATGGAGATTACTTCACCGCTTGAAGGATTCACGGCGGACGTGTTTTTACTGGCAAGCCTGACTCCGTCCAACTGGCTCACCGCGGCATTCCACTCGTCAATGGTCAGAGGATGATGCTTCCGCTCGATGTGAAGTTCGTAAGCCATTTTTCTTTAGTTAATTTGTTAGCCATTGGATTGCCGAGGGCCTTTTCCCATGTAGTCCGATTCTGGCCGTTTACGGACGTCCATCGGAAACGAACTGACTCAGCAAGCTCCGTGAATTTTCGCTGCCAATGACGCCAAATTCTCTAATGCATGAGATTGATAAGATCTGCCGCTTCAGCTTAAGACAGAATCCCCCCGCCAATCACCATGCCGAGAATTCCTAAGATATAAGCCAACAGGAATTTCCCATAGAAGCCGTGCCTTTTAGCAATCAAGAAGGCATATCCTGGAATCACAAAACACAACACGCCTTTTGAAGCACTTACCGTAAACGTCTTAAGCGTCACATATACCTGTGCGGCCACCATTACCGCCAGCCCCACAAGCAACACTCCCGTTCCTACTGTACTCATTACCCCACCCTTTTTATCAATTTAGGAATCAACCATGTGAGTTTAATTGATTAAATTCCTGTGAGGCAATAATTTGGCGCGACTGTGCACTCAAATGCCAGATCTTTAAGGCCTGCAGTCTTTGAACTTATGATCACTTCCCGGAGAGGGGCGGATTTGGCATGGATCTTCGGAATGGAAGATAGCCAGACCGTACTTTCGAACGAAGGCGGTTATGCTTTGATCAACGTCCGTTTCTGGCCGGAAGCGGCCTTATTGAAATGTCGTTTTGACAAGTGCTGCCCAGTCTGACTTTGCCTCTTCACCGGACAAGAATATCTTTATCGTTGGAGCCCAAAATTCCCCCTCCCTTACGGCACACTCCAAGGTCGAATCTTGGAACGTGAAGACATAGTGAACTAGGTCTGCCATAAATCTGCTGCTGCCATAAATCTGCTGCTGTCATGATTTGGATGCACAGCGTTCCGTCGATCAAGTTCAGCAAGCCAGGAAGAATTCTCGATCCGATGAACGCTGTAGCGCTTTAGACCGAACTGGGCAAGTGGATGCCCACCTAGTGCCTCATCGTTTGGAGATCCAAAGCGGAATGAATTGACCAATGGAAATTGAATCAGGGCGATTTCATCTCTTTGGGTGAAGTATCGCAAACACAATTTTGTCTCGGTCGCTAATAAAGTGACTTCAGAGGAACTACTTGGTATGGGCCAAGAATCAAGCAAAATGACAATCGGCGATGGCATGGTTTCCTATTCTATTAAGACGTGAGCGGCTGCTTATGGCCGATGGAAGACGTCAGTTCATTGAGCCGTCATTATCCTTCCGCGAAAACTACGGCATCCTAATCGGGAACATACCTAAGATATTTCTCAGTAAGAAATGGTTGATTCCAGGATCTGTCCAAAATCGTGTTTTTGCAAGTCCAACTTCGATATATTCCGCTCGCTTCTTCAACTCCTGCGGATGTAAATTACCGTCGTTCGCGGTTGATACTTCGCCTAAATTATCGAGCTCGACTGATGCAAATACGCCATCAATTCTACCGAGCAAAAACCTGGCAGTAAGCACCGTCCAGACATCGTCATTGAGCCAAAAGATAAGCAATGGCTGTTCGTACCCCTCTGTTGCATCGAGTATCTTCCTCGCCGCCACTTCGTTCGAAATTAAAAAACCATTCCACAAACAAGATTCAAGGCGATTTTTTCTCGCACGCCACAATATCCGATTTTCATACCATTCCAATTTCTTCATTTCAGAGAAATTACTAAATTTTTGATCATAGGATTGACCACTTCTGGCCGATTGCGGTCTTCACGAATAGCCGTCTTAACTGATCACTGATCCTAGCTTCTTAAATTCTCGGCATATTCCAAAGAGCAGGTAAATCAGAGAAGTGCCCCCATTCAGACCACGATGCGCTAGCTTGATCTACGGGTCTTGAGGCTAACCTCCATTCAGGAGGGTCTGGAAAACCATGCCAAGTATTTTGGATCAGGATCAGATCCTCGCTATCAAAAGTGGCATAGAAAGCAATCTCATTCGATACAAACCAATCACGGCTTTGTCCAAAAATACCTTTCTGCGGGAAGTTATCGAACGGAGTAGCCAACCAAGAGATCTTCTTCATTGCACGCTCGTGGAAGCCTAATTCTTGTGCATCCGCGGTCGCTCCTTCTATATCCAATGGGATCGGCTCCCATTCAGGCGATACGTCGTCTCGGCGGTAAATGCTCATAGAGTCTCAACATAGGGGGGGAAGACAGCTTCTGGCCGATTGCGGACCTCGGCAGATCATAGTGAATATGCGCGCTTTCTCCAGAAGCGATAACCACTAACAAAGAAAATTACTCCAGAACCAAATGCCAACCAGATAGATTTACCGATGATTGGAGAGTCTGCTGGCAGATCTAACATCCTTGCACCAAGAAACGGCAAATACCAAGCACCGAAGAAAACACACAACCACGCGAGCATTAGACATGCAAACACTAATTTCCCGAAAAATGTGTAATCACGAGGCGGAGACGATAGCAACTGAATGAAGTCATTTTGCGTGGTTAGAGGAATGCCGGCCTCAGTATGCCGATGCGCGCATATGCCCACGCCCAAAGGGATAAACACCACGGCACCAGTCGTTGCACCAAGAAATAAAATTACAAAGTCGGTCATCTGTAAAAATTAATAAGTAACAATGACGGCTTCTGGGCACCACCTAACAGCTATCGATGGCATGCAGCTTCGAGGTTGCGTGATAAGTCCCCGGGAAGAACATCGTATCCGGTTGCTCGTTCGCCTGACCAGTTCAAGCCTGCCAATAGACCATCGTTCTCCAAACCAGGAATCCAGCGAGCGAAAAATTCATCCAGACTGATTGCAACGATTTTGAAACCAAAATATGCCGAGACATTCTTCACGACCAAAGTCGCTCTGGATTCAGACGACCAAAACGGTATTGCCCGGCCGCTGCTAGTTGATTTTGGCGCAGGAAAACCTGCAGCGTCTCTTATTGTCCAAATTACCTTCGACGCCGCGACTTCGGAATAGAACGCAGTTGCGTGAGCTGATGAAATCCCCATTTCTTAAATTTTTATCAATAATTAAAGGTAGCACCTGGCCGATTGCGGACATTGGAGACTTTAGCAAACAATCGCATTCTGGAACGAAAATTCCGCTTCGCAATTTTTAAACGACCGAGGCCCAATAAGGGCTTACGAGGCTCTAAATTTCTCAATTGCGAAGCAAAAATCGGCCTAGCTATCTGATTTCTATAGTTTTCGCACCGGACTTGTAATCAGGCGCTCCGCACGAGAAAACGCCCGCGACCTGCGGGCGTTTTTTGCGCTGAGGATGTCCGCTTCTGGCCGGAAGCGGACCTTAAAACATCTGTTAAGAATATTCTTCAGAAATTACATATGCGTGTCTGGCTTGATCAATCAGGAGCACGCCTCCCCACAGCGCTGCAACAATGATCCATGCAAGTAGTGCACTCCTTCTTTTTTCAGCAGTGCGGATGATGCGAAAAAACGATATCACGTGCATCACCAAAATGATGAGGAGAAATGGCCAAAGTACGAAGAATACATAGAAGGCATCTCCCGGACCGCCAGGAGTTCCCTCCTCACCATCGATTGGCCATATGCGAGATGCTAGTAGCAAGTAAAGCGCCATTCCAGCAAGGTTGCAAAGAGTCCAAGTCGAGTACGTAGGCAATGGTTTGCTCGGGAGTCGCATAGAAAATATCTGGTTCTTCGGATATGCAATTTATGACCGCAAGAGCTAGGGCTACAGGAGTCCGCTTCTGGCCGTAAGCGGGCGTCCATTAAGTCAGATTTCATTCCGAGCTCCCGTCCTCACGCCAATATTTCCATTCACCGGACTCGACTCCGTGCTCATACTGGCCCTCTGCTGCCAATTGACCATTTTTATGAAAATCGCGCCAAGTGCCGTGCTCATGGCCGTCAACATAATTCCCGTCGGACTGCAACTCGCCCGATGGATAGTAGGCGCGGAAGAGACCGTGCCTCAGCCATCTTGAGCCATCTCGTGAAAGATAGCGAGAATATCGAAACTTCAATTCGCCAGTCTCGTAGGGGATTTCTGCAATGTTCAGTTCCGCCATGGTGTTAGATCGTTAATGGATCGGGGGCTTACTCATAGTTTTTCTGGCTATTTCATCGCTCTATGCTTTAACCGACGTCCGCTTCTGGCCGATAGCGGAATAAATGCGAAGTTAGTCCGGGCGATCCTACTTGGCCCGCATCTCGTCGGAGACGAAGCCGAGGTCGCAGACGGAACAATAATACCCCTCAACAAATTGCTCCAGAGGTGCATCGCTGATTTTCTCTGGATTGCATTCATCCACTGCGAGTTGATCCTTGCGCCTATACCCAGCGCGCTCCTCTAAAAATAGGGCCTTCGGACTCGCTCGACCAATGAGGACTGTTTTCCTACGGACATGCGTGCTTGAGCCGCATTTTGGACAGGTGTCAGTATTTTTCATCACCATATTCCCCCAAGACTTGAGTGCTTTCCAGCACAGATATTGTCCGATTGCGGATGCAGTGCATCGCACTTTATCACCGCCCGCGACGCCTGCCTATTTGAGGGTAATTAGACGAAAGCCATTCCAATTAAATCAAGTACTTACCGATGCCTGCTAATGGTTTGAATAGCCCGGCCTCCCCACCCTAACCTGCTGTTTGTTATAAATTGTCAGCCACTAGGGTAGCCATTCCGCAATCAGTAGTTCGACGGTTCGACTCCGCCCGTCAGCGCCAATAAGATCAAGCAATCAAGCCAACTCTTCGGAGTTGGCTTGATTGCGTTTCAGCCCGGTGCAGGCAATGCATAGATTGTTGCGAAGACCTGGAACTTAGGCCGGTTGACCAGATTTTGCAATTGGCTTCGGGTGTTGGTCAGAAACCCCAGGATCCAGGGCACTAGAACTCTCAGACTGCTCAAGCGCAGTAATTTTTAACTGGGCGGTCCATATGCCCATACTGCGCAGGCTGGCAAAGTCAGGATAGACGTTTGCAGTATCCCTCAGCAATTCGACCCTCTTTCCCTTTTTCAGCTCTATGGCCAATCGCCAACCGCCGCCAATTTCATAGCCAACGATCATTACTTCAAACCCGCGGTAGGAATAATTAAAGGTCAATGAAGCCACAAGCGGCCCTTAGGGTTTAGGCGGGGGAGTCGCGGGTGTCGCGCCTCCGTCTGCACGTGGAATGGGTGCGCGGCTTAATAACGTTGTGTGTGATTAAGTATTATCGCCAGCTCTGCAGATACATCACAGAATGATGGGTTTCGCTTTCCTGCAATATAAGAACTATTGCAGATAACTACAAGCTCAACAGGGAAGACTCAGGCCGCAGGAAAGCGTTTCTCGTCTCGACCAATACCTCTGCCATCATCACGAGTTCCTGAAGGGCGCGGCCTTGGCTTGAACGGTGACCCGAGAGGTGTGTTCACTGGCAAGAGTCCCGCCAGACGGAGCGGCGAGAAACTGTTTTTTCAGACCGGAGCGATGTTCGGAAGCGAACATGTGGACTCTCCCCAAAGACCGCAGGCCATCATCGTTGCGTTATAGAGCTGCTGACCGCTCAGACGATCAACCGCCCGCGCATCAAAGTCCCGCAGAAAAATAGCCGGCCCGGCTGGCAGCCATTGCCATGCGTAAGCTTGCGAACGATTCCGTTTGCTGAAGAAATTTTCTAAAAAAGCTACCAACTGTACACCGACCTTCGCTCTTTTGTTTAATTACTCGTTTTTATTGTGGAATAACACACACACTTTTGCTCTTAGGGAAAATTCGAGAACTCCATATGGTCTGATCTTGAAGGGTTTAGCCAGGAAGGATAACACTCGGATTTTTGATATGGATTAAATAGCTCGCATTCAATTTCAACCATAAAAGGGGGTTCCATGTTCAAACACATGAAAATCGGCACGAAGCTTGCGCTGGGGTTCGGGGCGCTGGTCGTTCTCACCATTCTCGTCTCGGGCATATCGTTAAGCAGTATTCGCGCCCTGACAAGTTCGATCAAAGCCGTTCTCGCTGTACAAGATCAAAAGTTGGCGCCCTTGTATGCTGCGCGGGAAGCCCTGGATCAGACTGGCATCGCCGCTCGTAATGCCTATGTTTTCCGCAGTGACGCCGACGCTCAGAAAGAGCTGGCGATCGTGGATGAGCAGAAGCAGTTATATCTGAAGGCCATCAAAGATCTCGGGCCCCTGTTCGCCGGGAACAAGGAATTTGAAAAAGTGCGATCCGGGATGTTGCAGATGGCGGAAGAACTCAAGCGTCCTCGGCTCTATCGCGAAAGCGGGAGATCCGAGGAGTATCGTGATTTCCTTGTCAATGAATGCAGCCCTTTGCGGCGCCAGATCGTCTCGGATATTGGGACCGTCCTTGCTCAGGTAGAAGCGGAAAACAACAGGGCCCAGGATGCGACGGACAAAATGGCCCAACTGGCCGCTCTTACCGTTGCAGTGTTGACGCTCGTTGTGGTCGTCATTTCCATCCTCATCGCCGTCCTTCTTACACGAGGGTTGCTGAAACAACTCGGCGGAGAACCGACGTACGCGGCGCAGATCGCGCAGCAGATCGCCGACGGCGATTTGACCGCAAACGTCCAGACCAAAACTGGAGACAACTCCAGCCTCTTGTTTGCCATCAAGAACATGCGTGACAGTCTGGTGTCGATTGTTGCCCAGGTCCGGCAAGGCACTTTCACTATCGAACAGGCCTCCTCTGAGATCGCTTCAGGCAATCTTGATCTCTCGTCGAGAACCGAACAACAGGCCAGCTCGCTGGAAGAAACGGCGTCCGCCATGGAAGAGCTGATGACCACCGTCAAACAAAACGCTGACAACGCAAAACAGGCAAGTCAGCTTGCCGTTTCTGCTTCAGAGGTCGCCAGTCAAGGAGGCGAAGTGGTCGCCCAGGTGGTGACGACGATGGATGGCATCAACGCGTCTTCGCGAAAGATCGTGGACATCATCAGTGTCATCGACGGTATCGCCTTCCAGACGAATATCCTTGCACTCAATGCGGCGGTGGAAGCCGCCCGTGCAGGGGAACAAGGACGCGGCTTTGCGGTTGTGGCATCGGAGGTCCGCAGTCTGGCGCAGCGCAGCGCGACCGCGGCGAAGGAAATTACCGAATTGATCAATGATTCAGTCAGCCAGATCGAGCGTGGCAGCAGCCTGGTGGAGCAAGCTGGGCAAACCATGGAGAACGTAGTCAACAGCGTCAAGCGGGTGACGGATGTGGTTGCCGAAATATCAATGGCCAGCCAGGAACAGAGCCACGGGATTACCCAAGTCAATACCGCGATCACTCACATGGATGAGGCCACGCAACAAAATTCGGCACTCGTGGAAGAAGCCGCCGCAGCAGCCAATTCCATGAAGGAGCAGGCTGGTGCATTGTCGGGGCTGGTCGCGACCTTCCGACTGGATGCCCAACAAGCACGCCAATCAGGCTATTCCCAAGCGTCCGCGCCCGCTCACGCCCATCACGTGACGGGAAATCTGCCCCTACTTAACTAGGATTCTGCGCCTTTTTGAATTGAATAAACGAACGCCCGCACCAAGCGGGCGTTCTGCCAAGGAAGCGAGGCAATTATCTCGGCCTCCCCCTGTAGGGACATCCCTAGCGCTCGGCTATCAGGTTCTTCCCGATATAGCTCATCGGTTCAACCGTGTATAAAGAGCGAGATAAACAGGGAGGGCGCATGCTGGAGGCAGTGTGGGAAAAGATAGTTGATCGTTATGTGCAGGAAATCCGTGCATTAGGAAATAAGGCGGAACAGGGGGAACTGGTAGGCGATCTGGTGCGAAAGAAAGTAAGAAAATGCCTGATTGAGATGCATGCATCAGGTGCGGAGCCGGAAGATATCCGAGCGATCTTTGGCAGTCTGGAAATTCAAGCCCGCGTCCCCTGCCCGGTTTCGGAGCCGAGATTATTTCAGCTGCTGACCGCAGCAAGAGCGCATGCCGAATTTCTGCTATTCATTGAAGAAAACCGCAAATCATGTGCTCGCTCGGATGGAAAGGGCGAAGACCTCGGCCCTTTTCATTAGGCGGTTTCGATATGGTCGACAGGCACAGCAATTCTTACCTTGGGGCCTGAACATTCTCGCCGCACTTTCAACTGCGTATATAAGCGCCCAATCCTGCCACCAACGCCGCAAATGTCACAGCGCAGCGTGGACTCGCTCGCAAATCCTCATGCATGGCTACCCAGGTTTCCATCTTGAGTGCGAATTGCCTGGGCAGAAGACGCACCAGGGCAACGTCCCTCGCCGCTAGCGCCACCTGGCAGATGCCGATGCCGAAGCCGGCGCGAATGGCGGCCAATTGCGCCAGATCGCTGTCGGTGCGCAAGGCCAGGGCGGCGCGCGACAGCCAGGGGATTTGCTTCAGTACGTTGCGCACATAGGCGCTTTCCTGGTCGAAGCCGATGAGCGTATGATCGGCCAGCGCGTCAACCGATTTCGGTGCGCCGTGGACCGTGAGGTAGGACTGGTGGGCATGCAGCCCCAATTCAATGCTGCCCAGCCGCTTGGCGACCAGCGCATCCTGCGCCGGCCGGAACATGCGCACGGCGATATCCGCCTCTCGCTGCAGCAAGTCATCGGCCTTGTTTGACAGGACCAGTTCGACGCGCAGCTCCGGATGTCGATGCCTGAGCGCCGCCAGGATAGGCGGCAGCACTTCCACGCTGATGACTTCGCTGGCGGTCAGCCTGACCGTACCGCGTACTTCCTTACCCTGGCTACTGGCAGCCCGGCGCAACGCGGCCGAGTTGGCGGCAATCGCGGCCGCATAGGGCTTGAGTTCCAGGGCAGCATCGGTGGGCGAAAAACCGTCGAAGGAGCGGACGAAGAGTTTCAGTCCCAGCGTCGATTCCAGGTTTTCGATATGGCGGCCTACGGTCGGCTGCGTCAGGCCCATCTCGCGTCCGGCCGCTGACAACGATCCCGTCTCCAGGACCTTGAGGAAGCTACGGTACCACTCCCAGTTAGGTTCGATATCGGCCATGGTATTAATTAATGTATAGGTGCTAGGCTAATTTATGCAATTTTCATTGGCGCGTCAATTTCGCACAATGGGGTCTCTTCCAACCACACCCTAAGCAAGGAGCATCCCATGTCCAAGATTGCCCTGTTCGGCGCTGCTGGCGCCATCGGTCGAAGCATCGCCTCTGCCATCAGCGCCCAAGGCCAGCATTACCGCGTTGTAGGTCGCAGCGAGGAGACCTTGCGCCAGACCTTCGGAGCAGACCCGCGCGCCGAGATCGTCAGTTGGGACCCCGATTCACCTGCTTCGGTGGAAGCCGCCGCGCACGGCATCGACACGCTGATCTACCTGGTCGGCGTCCACTACACGCGGTTCGAGCTGCATCCCGAACTGATGCGCAAGACCTTGGCCGGCGCCATCAGCGCTGGCGTCAGGCAGATTCTCCTGATCGGCACGGTGTACCCCTACGGTTTGCCGCAGACCACCCCGGTGCGCGAAGACCACCCGCGCGCGCCGCATACCTTCAAGGGGCGCATGCGCAAGGCGCAGGAAGATCTGCTGATGCAAGCGCACACCGAAGGGCGCATCCGCGCGGCCGTGCTGCGCCTGCCGGACTTCTACGGCCCCGGCGTCGAAGCCAGCCTGTTGCATGGTGCGATCAAGGCGGCTGCGCAAGGCGGCACGGCGGACATGATCGGGCCACTGGATCGTCCACACGAGTTCGTGTTCGTGCCTGACGTCGGACCGGTCGTGGCGAAGCTGGTCGGCACCCCGGCTGCATTCGGCAAGATCTGGCACCTGGCTGGCGCGGGCGTGACGACGCAAAAAGCGCTGGTTGCCGAAATGGAGCGCCAGACCGGACGCAAGCTGAAAACCCGTGTGGTGGGAAAAACCATGCTGCGGCTCATCGGCATGTTCAATCCGGTGATGCGCGAGCTGGTGGAGATGCATTATCTGCAGACGCAGCCGGTGATCATGGATGATTCGGCGCTTCAGCAGTTGATCGGACCGATAGAAAAGACGTCCTACGCTGATGGCATCCGCAAGGCGCTCATGGGCTAGGGTAAGTTGGCCATCGGAGTCGCGCGAGGGCCAAGGACGACGATGTCGGGATGACAAGACAACTGTTCCGGTGAAATGCGGGAGAAATTCAGGTTTGTTCCCTCCTTTAAACAGTTAGACTTTTCTCATACTGCCGGTAGCAGATGCCCCCTCAATGCGTGTACTCACGCATTACCTCTCAAGGAACCAATGCGATGATCATTTCCGGCACCCAGGCTTCACCCCAAGCGCCCGCCAAGCTGAGTTCTCCTTTGCCTCAGACCGCAGCAGATCCGGCCACCAGCCAGGCAGAAGATTCGGCCAAGGTCACGATTTCCTCCAAGGCCTTGCAGAAAGCCAGCGACGCTGAGGGAAAGACTGATGAGCTTGCAAGTCCGTATCGTTTGACGGGCCCGGCCACCCTGGTCAGTTCCTTGAACCCCGTCGTTTATCAAATGCCGGAAGCCTTGATAAAGGAAATGGAGGTCCGCGGCAAAGAGGAGGCGGCCCGCAATCAGATCAGCTCGCAGTACGCACGCGATCACCAATACCAGACCGTCGGGCAGGTACTGGTCAACGGCAAGCTATTTGCCGAAGTCAATGATGCTGGCGGTTATGCCTCCGTAAAGAATTCCATTCCCGGGCTGAGTGACGCCGCCCTGAATCCTCAGGAGCGCCTGGAAGAGATCGCCCAAGCCTTGAAGGGCCAAGGAAAGGTGGAAATCAGGTATGCCAATTTTGAGCCCGGCATTGGTGGCTCGGGAGGCCCTGGAGCGCCGGAATCCATGCTCCCATCCTTTACGGCGCGAAACATCCATGACATCTTCGCGGAAGCCATTGAAGCGGCCGGGCGTTTGCGTGCCGCGTCATTGCAAGCGTCAGAGTCCAAGGCTTCGTAGAAGCGGCTGTAATGCCCGACCAAAAGCCCGCTCAAAAAGGCAGCTCCAAGGTGTCAATACGGATATGAACAGCAGGCATTACCCTGCTCGCGATATGAAGCCTGGTCATCCTGCTAGTTGGGCCATTTTATTGAGATGACCTCTTTTGGCCAGTGCAGGCCTTCACGCAATCAGAAATCTTTCCATTGAACTGTCGACAAAGCAGGAGCCGGCTGGAAGTCTTATCCACTTCGAAAATCTTCCTCTTCAGCGAAGCCGAAACAATCGCTTTGATTTATTTCACCGGCACTGTGACTGCGGGCTGAATCACCCGACGGGTCGTTCTATCACCTTCCCATGTTCCCAGTGGCAGCAGTCTGATTTCCGTGCGACCGGCGAATTGCGGATACTTCTTTCTGATGATGGCCAAGTCTCGATCCTGGCGATCCCGGATCTCAGGAGATGCGTCTGCTATTACTGGAAGGCCGAGCACGTTGTTGCCTTCGGCGAGGTTCAGGTGCAGATTGCCAATATATTGGACTTTGCCGGCCTCTACCTGAAACTCCAGGGGGACCATCTTCTCCGATGGCGAAAGGGTATATCCAGCGCTGCGGACTAGACGCCATGATGAGATAGTATGCCTGCCAGCGGGTAATGAAATGGCGAGGACCTGACCATAGCTGTCCTTGAACTGGCTTCCCATACGAATCGTCACATGCTCAGCGAGCGCCTCCAGACGCCTGGCCGGGACAGGCGCACCGGGAATGTCTTCGTCCAGATAGAACATGGCCTGAAAATTTCGGGATCCGATGCGATCAAAGGAAACCGAGGCAATGACGATGCCTTGATCCGGATTGTTATCCAACGAAAAATTGCGATCCACGTTCGATACGGCACAACCAGTCAGCAATATGGCAAGCAGACAAAGAACAGCACTTTTGTAAGACATCTTTATTATTTCCCCCGGGATTATTTTTAGAGAACTGTAGCAGAAAATTTATCTGAGGTGATTCAGTTGCAGATCTGCTTACAGACCTCGGCGGCCGAAGCAAACATCTGCATCCGGCAACGAAAATTCCGCTTCGCGATTTTTACACGACCGATGCCCAATCAGAGCTTGCTAGGTGTCAAATTTCCCCATTGCGAAGCAAAAAAAGCTTATACATCTAATTTTATTGAATTCTGCCCGGGACTTATAATCAAGCGCTCGAGACAAAACGCCCGCAATCCGCGAGCGTTTTAATGTGCTGACAATGTCCGATTGCAGACTTCACCAAAGACGTTTCAATTCCTGGCCTTATTCCATATTGTTAGTATGAGCCAAGATGTATAGGCCGCTTTCCTTAGCCCAATTGCAGGCTAATTTTTCTACTTCTGGGAATGTTAGGAAATAGGACAACATCTGACTACGGAGCCTCCGCGAGAGGAAGCATCTCTATCGCCTCCACCCAAATCGATTTACATTTAAATGTTCCCTCCATGCCCCAAGAGGACTCGATGCTTACACTCGCTACCCGCGTATTTCCCGACGCATCGACGGAGATCTCGAGTGACGAAATAACGTTCTGAACGCCGAAGTTTGAAATTGCGAGATCGTGAATTCCCAGAAAGACGAGATGCACAAGCATGTTCTTGTTCATACTCAAATGATACTGAGACGTTCCAATTCCAATCTGCTCATACCTTCGGACATGAATACTAAGGCGCATTGATGCCTTTTCTTCAGGGTCGAGGCCTGCTTCACGATCAAGAAGAACAGCGACCACTTCATCATCGTGAAATGACGGCCACTCACCAAGTTCAGACACTAACTTTTCTGAACCATCGATGAATTCCGTAATCTTCATGGGCGCACGCTAAATTATTGAACTGCTTCCGAGAGTTATTTCCGACCGCTTATTAGCCAACCTACAATCAACCCAAGCGGCAAATCAACGGTCAGCATCTTTTGCTTCGCAGTCACTCCCCGCCACCACCGCACTTGCTCCACGAGCTTTACCGCACGCCCACTCCATCCAGAAACAGATCAGTCAAATGCGCAATACGCGATTTCGTCGTACTGCCCTGTTCGATGCTGAGTGAAATCGCGGTCACCATGCAGACGAGGTCATCCACCGACACGTCCTTGCGAATGGCGCCCGCCTTCTGGGCGCGCAAGAGCAAGCGCCGGGCTTCCTCGCCGCTGGCGCGGCACCCCGGTGTGCCGCTCTTGAGCACCGTCCCCAAGGCCGCAGCCAGTCCGCGATAGTGACAGGCATGCGCCACCAGATCCTTGATGAAGGCGCGCACGGAAGCATCAGGGTCGAGCTTGTCGTCGCGCCGCCGGCTGGCCTCGGTCAAGGCCATGAGGCGCTCGTCGTTGGTTGCGGCAAGCAATGCCTCCCTTGTCGGAAAGCGACGATACAGCGTGCCGATCCCCACTTTTGCGCGCTTGGCGATGTCGTCCAGAGAAGCGTCAGCCCCGCGTTCCAGGAACACCTCTTCGGCCGCAGCCAGGATGCGCTCGCGATTGCGGGCGGCATCGGCTCTCAGGGTCGGCTCTTCCGTCAGGGGCAGTTTGTTCGTCATATTCAAAGATGCTTGCAAAAGTGGATGATATCTCCACATAATAAGTGGAGCAATTCTCCACTTTTAAAAGGAATGAACATGGCAAAGCGATTCGAAGACAAGGTGGTCGTGGTCACCGGTGGCAGCGAGGGAATCGGGCTGGCGACCGCCAAGCTATTTGCGGCCGAAGGCGCCCGGGTCTATGTGAGCGGGCGCAGGGCCGACAAGCTCGAGCAGGCGGTCCGGGAGATCGGCAATGGCGCCGTCGGCGTGCCAGGTGACGCGGCCAAGCTGGACGATCTGGATCGTCTTTATGCTCGCGTCCAGGCCGACCACGGAAGACTCGATGTGCTGTTCGCCAATGCCGGCACCGCCTCGACCGAAGCCAAGCCGTTGGGGATGATCGGAGAAGAAGACTTCGATGGGCTCTTCAACCTGAATGTGCGCGGACTGTTGTTCAGCGTGCAGAAGGCGCTGCCTTTGATGTCGCAAGGGGGCGCAATCGTCCTCAACGGTTCCGTCGCCGGCGTCAAAGGATTTCCGGGCCAGTCGCTGTACAACGCCAGCAAGGCAGCGGTGCGCTCGTTCGCGCGCAGTTGGACGGCGGATCTCAAGGAGCGGGGAATCCGTGTGAACGTGGTGGCGCCCGGCGGAACCGAGACGCGCCTGATGCGCGATTACCTTGAGGCACGTCCCGGGATGGAAGACGTATTGAAGCAAGTTGTTCCCCTGGGGCGTCTAGGCGAGCCGGATGAGATCGGGCGCGCGGTGCTGTTCCTGGCGTCGGCCGAGAGCAGCTACATCGCGGGTGTCGAGTTGTTCGTGGATGGGGGCTCTGTCGCTGTCTAGGGCAAGACAACCTAGTGCAAGTGTTCAGCGCTCTTGCGCGCTAATCGGTGAACCCGCCTTCAGTGATCGAAGGCGGTTTCCTCCCGCCAGCTCAACGGCGTGCAATCGATTTCCCAGTATTGAGGACCGCACCAGAAATGATGCCGAAGATCCGATCTGCCCGCGAGGCATGGGAAGGCTGCTCGCGCAGCCAGGCCAGCGCTGCGATGAGGTCGAACAGTTCTGCTCCGTCCAGGTCGGCGCGCGCCTTGCCATCGGCCTGCGCGCGAGACAGCAGCGCGGCGCCTGCGGCGCGCAAGCTGACGCATGAGGCGTGCAACGCGGACTCATGATCTTCGATGGCGCTCACCATGGGCGCAATCACGCCGCGATGCTCGTGCGTGAAGGCAATGATTTCCTGCAACCACTCCATCAGCGCGGCAGCGGAATCGTCCGCGGCCTGCAGCTCATCGGCCCTCTCGGCCAAGGCCTCGAAGCTCGAGCGCAGCAGTGCCTCCAGCAGGGCTTCACGGGTCGGGAAATGGCGATACAGCGTGCCCAGGCCGACCTCGGCTCGGCGGGCGATATCCCGCAAGGAAGCATCGCTTCCCTGTTCCATGAAGACCGTCCTGGCAACATTCAACAGGTGGTCGTAGTTCTTTTTTGCATCTGCGCGCATAGGGCTCCTTGACAAACGGAACACAGCTCCGTATATTCGGAGCACTGTTCCGATCACGATACCCCATTTTGTCAAAAGGAGAAAGCCATGACGCCAGCAACCATGAAGGCCATCCAACAGCATGCGTTCGGCGGACCCGAGGTCCTGCGCTATGAAGACGCCCCCGTTCCCGAACTGCAACCTGGGGAGGTGCTGGTGCGCGTGCACGCGGTTGGCCTCAATCCGCCTGACTGGTATTTGCGCGAAGGCTACAAGATGTTGCCGCCAGAATGGCAGCCGACGGTCGCCTTCCCCTTGATCCTTGGCACCGATATTTCCGGGGTAGTCGAGGCTGTGGCCGATGACGTCAAGGACTTTGCTGTCGGCGACGAGGTGTATTCGATGGTGCGCTTCCCCAGCGGCCTGGCTGGTGGCAGCCGGGCGTATGCGCAATACGTCAGCGTTGCGGCAAGCGAGATCGCGCTCAAGCCCCAGCGCATCAGCCACGCGCAGGCTGCTGCGGCGCCGATGTCCTTGCTGACCGCATGGCAGTTCATGATCGAGCTGGGGCACGATATACAGAATCCGCTCCAGCCACACCGGCATGAACCCGTGCCGCTGAAGGACAAGACCGTCGTCGTCAACGGTGCGGCGGGTGGCGTGGGCCATTTCGCGCTGCAATTGGCGAAATGGAAAGGGGCGCGCGTCATCGCCATCGGTTCGGGCGGGCATGAGGCGTTCCTGCGCGACCTGGGTGCTGATGAGTTCATCGATTACACCAGAAGTGCCGCTGAAGACGTGCTCAGTGATGTCGACCTTGTCATCGACGCAGTCGGCGGACCGGCCTCGGGGCGCTTCTTGCGCACGCTCAAACGAGGTGGTGCGCTGTTTCCGATATTCCCGCTGGGCTTCTCCGGCGCAGAAGAAGCGGCCAGACTGGGGGTCAATGTCTCGACGACACAGGTCCGTTCAAGCGGCGCGCAACTTCAGCAGCTTGCCGGCCTGCTCGACAGCGGGGTAGTCCGCGTCGCCATCGACAGTACGTTTGCCCTGCAGGATGCTGGCAAGGCGCATGAGCGCGCGGCACAAGGGCATATCCGTGGAAAGATCGTCCTGTCCGTCATCGATCAAGGGTGAGCTCCATGGCGTCGCTCAAGGAAGCCATCGAGGATCTCTTCAACAACCGGCTGCTCACTGCCGAGGAGGCCGTGGATCGGCACTTCGCGCCGACGTTTCGTCAACGCGTGAATGGAAGCTGGATCGACCGCGCCAGCTTTCTGGCTGCCATCGTTTCACTGCGGGCATCGGTGGATCGCGTCGAGGTCACGGTGCTCGATGAATTGTCGGAGGGCAGCCGTTATGCCGAGCGCCATCTGATCGATCTGTCAAAGCGCGACGGCAAACAGTTACGCCAAGAGGTGTATGTGTTTGCGCAGCGCGCTGACGATGGCCGCTTCGGCCAGATCGAGGAGACTACGCTAGCGCTCGGCGCTTGATGCAGTCTCAGTGCGCCCCTCCCCTAGATCGACCGCACTCTTCCACACCCCGTCTGCGCGTGGCCAATCATCTTGGTCAAGCCAACGCCGCCTGGGTCTCTGCAACCAGCACCCGCACCAGTTCAGCCGCAGGAATGGCTTCGGCACGTCGGCGGCTCATCCCTGCGGCCTGCCCGGCCCAGAGCGACATGAACTCGGGGCGGTTGGCCTGGCCAGCGGCTTTGCGGATTTCGGTAGTCAGTGCATGCTGGACCGGATAGGCGGGCAGCTCCTGCTCGTATCGCCCCATGCGCAGCATGAAGTCGTTGAGGATGCCGCGCGCCGGGCGGCCGGTAAATGTCCGGGTGGTGCGCGTGGAGGTGTCGGTGGAGAGGCGGATCTTTTCCTGCCATGCCGCGTGGATGGGGGACTCCGCCGTCATCAGGAAAGCCGTTCCGAGCTGCGCGGCCTGCGCGCCCAATGTCAATGCGGCTGCGATGCCGCGGCCATCCATGATGCCGCCTGCAGCGATGACAGGAAGCGCGACTGCATCGACGATCTGCGGCACGAGCGCCAGGGTGCCGATCATGCTGGCGTCGGGATGACCGATGAAGGTCCCGCGGTGGCCGCCAGCCTCGGCCCCCTGTGCGCAAATGGCATCGGCGCCATTGGCTTGCCAGGCAAGCGCCTCGGCCACGTTGGTGGCGGTTCCGATGACCAGGCTGCCGGCAGCGTGCAGGCGCTCGATGGACGCTGCGTCGAGCAGGCCGAAGGTAAAACTCGCCACCGGCGCCTTCAGCGCGATGAGCGCATCAAGCTGCTCACGAAATTCTTCGCAGTATCGCTCGGGCGCGGCTGCCGGCGGCAGGCCCAGCTCGGCCCGTATAGGCTGCAGCCGGTCCAGCGCGTCACGGATCTCGCCGGGCGTCGGCGCGGGTGTTTCCAGGACAAAAAGATTGACGCAGAAAGGTTTGGTGGTCAGGGAACGAATGGCGTTGACCTTCGTGCGCATCGTCTGGACATCGAAATTGGCCGCCGCCAGCGCACCGATGCCGCCGGCATTGGAAACCGCCGCGACCATCTCCGGCGTGGAACCGCCATTCATGGGGCCCTGGACGATGGGAAAATCGATGCCGAACTTGCGGGTCAGCGGGGTGGACAGTGAACGTGGCATCAGCGGTATCTCTCGATAGGGAAGAAAAACGGATGACTTGATTCTTCAAGTAATCGGGGCATTCGGCCAATGCCATTTTTCTTCTTGCAGTGTGGAGGTGGATGGCCTATGCCGGCCTGCGGCCTCAGCCATTATCCGCTTATACCCTGAAGATCCCTCCAGGCATATTCCAGTTGCAGGGCGACCAGGTCCGCAGTACTGCGTCCATACCGCTGGGAGATCGCCCCGAGCGACCGCTCCAGGTGCGCCGCAGGAGGGATATCTCCCGCCAGCGTAAGCGTCAGGCCGCTGGCCTTGCTGTTCTTGTCCGCGTCTGCCTGCACCGGCTGGGCATGCAACAGCAGGCCATCTTGGCTCATCACTTCGGATTGTTGTGCGATGAGCACAGCCTGGGAACGATAGGTCCGCGACCAGGGATCGGCAGTCAAGGCCAAGGCGATCCCATCGACACCTGGCTCGACCAAGATCCGGACCTCTTCATGCAGATAGAAGGCGGCGCGATTGGCGATCACGCGCCAGAGGTGGCGTGCCTCCAGTTGAAAACCTGCGCTCTCATGCTGGGCGCTGTAACCGGCTAGCCCCAGCTGCGCGGCCAAGCGCCGTGCGGCCGCCGCTCCGGCAATGGCTTCGACGATGGCCAGCGAGGCCGGGATCGAGGCGGTTACGCCAGTGGTGGTCATGACGCTGCGGTCTACCACGTATCGGCGATCGCGTATCCAGCGCAGGGTCGGATGGGCGCTGCGCAGGTCGTCGATGGCATACCAGTGGGTGGTGGCGTCGCGTCCGTCCAGAAGCCCGGCCTTTCCGAGGACCTTGGCTCCTTCGCAGATACCCGCAATGAAGGCATCGCCGGCGAACTGCTTCTTGATCCATGCAATGATCCGCGCATCCCCCTCGCCATGGAAGGCCGGGACGATCACGTAGTCGGCCCCCTCCGGGTGCATCGCATCGAAGGCATCGAGCGTCTGTTGCGACGTCATCGACAGTGCGGGCATGAGCGTAATGCTACCCGCCAGCGGGGAGACGACGACGACGTCAGCCGCGCCCGAGCGCGTCAGGATCGCATGGGGAATCATCAGGTCGGTGGTCTCGGTACCGATATTGTCGGCCACGATGGCGACCAGCGGGCGCTTGCGTTTGGCCGGACGTGGTGGCGCTACGTCCGCGTTTGCGCTCACTGCATGGCTACCAGCAGAGACCACTACAATGGCAGCCGTTGCCAATTTCGCCGTCATCCTGGCCAGGAATTCTCGTCTGTGCATCGTACCGTTCCGGTAAGACTGTAAGGGATGAGGATCTTAGGACGGTTACGGATACATCGCCATGACAGAGATATCGGATTTCCTGCCACATCGTCCCAGCCATCTGGCGGCCCGTACGGTTGTTTTCATCGCCTTCGACGGCGCCGAGCCGCTGGACCTGATGGGGCCGATCGGTGTGTTCTCGCGCGCAGAAGAACTCGCGCCGGGCAGCTACGCGCTGCGCGTGGCCTCGGTCGACGGCGCCCTGCTCAGGACGCGGTCGCCGCTGAGCCTGGCCGGCATCGTTCCCTTGTCGTCCATCGAGGGGCGACTGGACACGGTCCTGGTGGCCGGTGGCCATGAGCAAGCCATCCACCAGGCCGCCACAGAAGTCGCCCTAGTGGAGTGGCTGAACCGCCGCGGCCGGCAGGCGCGGCGCATCGGCAGCATCTGTACCGGCGCCTTCGTCCTGGGTGCGGCGGGCTTGCTGGATGGACGGTATGTCACCACGCACTGGGCCGCCGTGGATCTGTTGCAGCAATACTTCCCCAAGGCCAAGGTCGATCCCGACGCGATCTACCGGATCGATGGCCCGATCTGCACCTCGGCCGGCGTCACCACCGGCATCGACCTGGCGCTGGCCCTGGTGCGGGATGACCTGGGCCAGGAAATCGCCAGCGCCATCGCGCGCGACCTTGTGCTGTTCCTGCATCGCCCGGGGCGGCAGCAACAGATCAGCGCCACGCTGGTGGCGCAGCAATCGGCGGGCGACCTGTTTTCGGCGCTGCTGGTCTGGATGCTCGATCATCCGCAGGAGGACATGAGCGTGAATGCACTCGCCGAACGTGCAGCGATGAGCCCCCGCAATTTCGCCCGCCGATTCCTGCGCGAAGTCGGCAAGCCGCCGGGACAATATGTCCTTGAACTGCGCATCGACCATGCCTGCCGCCATCTTGAAAAAACCGGCTGGAGCATTGAGCGTATCGCCGAGCGCAGCGGCTTGAAGAATGCCGACACCCTGCATCGGGTCTTTCGCCAGCATCTGGGCATGACGCCGGCGCAATACAGGGCGCGTCTGGCCGAAGAATAATCAAGACTTTTTCGTAAAGAAGCACGCCAGCTTGCGCGCTTCTATCGACCTCAGCCTCAGCCTCGCGCATTCACGCCATGATCAGTGAGCGATGCACACTCACCCCTGCCATCACGCCCGACGCCGACGCCATGGTGCCATTGCTGAACACCAGCGCCGCATCGCCGGCGGCGAACACATTGGCCACCGAGGTCTGGCGCATGTCATCGGTGCGGATGTAGGGTCCCATCGGCCCCTGCTCGAAGGCGCAGCCCAACTGCATGGCCAGCGGACTGGACATGTGGACGCGCGGCCCCACGAAGATCGCACCGATGGGCAGGGTGCGACCATCGGCCAGCTCCACCGCATCGATCTCGGGCGCGCTGCCGAGGATCCTGACGACGGGTGTGCGCTCGATGACGACGCCGCGTTTGCACATCTGTTTCAGTTCCGCCTCTTCCGGTTCAAACTGGCCCTGGGTGAAATAGGTGGTCGGCCCCCAGTCCGGCAGCAGGATGCCCTGGTGGGTGGAGTGCGGCGAGGTGGCGATCACGCCCAGCCTGCGGTCGCGGACTTCGTAACCGTGGCAATAAGGACAATGAATCGCGGTCTGCCCCCAGCGCTCCTGCAGGCCAGGAATGGCCGGCAGCTCGTCGCGCACGCCGGTGGCGAGGATCAGCCGGCGCGCGCGGAAATGGCGACCATCTTCCAGCGTCACGCTGGCGCCGTCGGCATCGGCGCTCGCCTGTTCGGCGTAGGCCACGACCAGTTCGAAGCTGGGATAGGCCATCAATTGCTCCACCGCGATGGCCATGATCTCATGCGGCGGCGTACCGTCCTGGCCGAGAAAACCGTGGGAAGCATCCGAGAAACGATTTCGCGGCTGGCCGGCATCGATCATCAGGACCGTGCGGCGGGCGCGTACCAGTTGCATGGCGGCCGATGCGCCGGCAAAGCTGGCGCCGACGACGATGACATCGTATTGCATGGTGTCTCCTTTCAAGAGCGCAGGCGTGAGCGGCCCCTCACGCGCTGGCGGGCAGGCGTGGAGGCGGAAAAATCAAACGGGAAACCTGACAAATGGCCGTCAATGCGGCGGCGGTCGCCACGTATGGAAATGCGGACCGACATCCTGGGCCAGAGCCGCCAGGGTGATGCCGGCCAGGCGCTGATCGAGGATGCGGTTGGCTTCCTCCATCACATCGTCGAGGGCGCGGTTGACGGCGATCTCAACCAGGCAACCGGGCGATTCCTCCCTCGCGCCCAGCGTCACCAGGCGCTCGCCCAGCGCCTGCTGGACCTGGAGCAGGCTGATCTCCTCCATCGGCCGCGCCAGCGACCAGCCACCGCCGTGTCCCTTGGTGGACGTGACGATGCCCGCCTCGCGCAGCCCGGCGAAGGTGCGGCGGATGACGACGGGATTGGTGTTGACCCAACCGGCGATCTCTTCCGAGGTCATCGGTGCGTCGGTGCGTTGGCCCATGTGCAAGAGAATGTGCAGGGCAATGGAGAGGCGGTCGCTGCGTTTCATGTAACTTATATTATTACGTAACAAGGGATGCGTCAAACCCGCAAGATATTCCCGTATCACTGGCTACGTATTCAGTTCGCAGCTCAACCTCGTCGCAACATCTTGCCAAGCTGCGCAACAGCGGCACGCGTGATATCGCGGCCTGTCCCCCGGATAGGGGATAATAGCGCCCACTCTCGTTTCAGCCTCATCTGGCTCATCATTGGAAATACGCCATGGAAATCAAAGTCAACTTCCTCGACAAGCTGCGTCTTGAAGCCAAGTTCGACGACTTTACCGTCATCGCCGACCAGCCTATCCGCTACAAGGGAGATGGCTCGGCGCCTGGCCCCTTCGACTACTTCCTGGCGTCCTCGGCGCTGTGCGCAGCCTACTTCGTGAAGCTGTACTGCAATACGCGCAACATTTCCACCGAGAACATCCGGCTGTCCCAGAACAATATCGTCGATCCGGAAAACCGCTACCAGCAGACCTTCAAGATCCAGGTGGAACTGCCGGCCGACATCGAGGAGGCGGATCGCCGCGGCATCTTGCGCTCCATCGAGCGCTGTACCGTCAAGAAGGTGGTCCAGCAAGGGCCGGAATTCGTCATCGAGGAAGTGGAAAGCCTGGACGCTGATGCGCAATCCCTGCTGACCCTCAAGCCCGAGGCCGGTGTGAGCACGCACATCCTGGGCAAGGATCTGCCGCTGGAACAGACCATCGCCAACATGTCGGGCTTGCTGGCCGAACTGGGCATCAAGATCGAGATCGCTTCCTGGCGCAACATCATTCCCAATGTATGGTCGCTGCACATCCGCGACGCGCACTCGCCCATGTGCTTCACCAACGGCAAGGGCGCCACCAAGGAAAGCGCGCTGGCCTCGGCCCTGGGCGAATACATCGAACGCATCAGCAACAACCACTTCTACGCCGGTTCCTACTGGGGCGAGGACATCGCCAACGCCGAGTTCGTGCATTACCCCAATGAGCGCTGGTTCAAGCCCGGGCGCGGAGACAAGCTGCCCAAGGAAATCCTGGATGCGTATTGCCTGGGGATCTACAACGCCGATGGCGAGCTGCGCGCTTCGCATCTGGTCGATACCAATTCCGGTAACGCAGAGCGCGGTATCTGCTCGCTGCCTTACGTACGCCAATCGGACGGCGAGGTGGTGTATTTCCCGTCGAACCTGGTCGAGAATCTCTTTGTCAGCAACGGCATGAGCGCCGGCAATACCCTGCCCGAAGCGCAGGTGCAATGTCTCTCCGAGATCTTCGAGCGCGCGGTCAAGCGTGAAATCCTGGAAGGAGAGATCTGCCTGCCCGACGTGCCCCAGGAAGTGCTGGCGAAATACCCCGGCATCGTCGCAGGCATCCAGGGCCTGGAAGAGCAGGGTTTCCCGGTGCTGGTCAAGGATGCCTCGCTGGGCGGCGTCTATCCGGTGATGTGCGTGACCTTGATGAACCCGCGCACAGGCGGCGTCTTTGCCTCCTTCGGCGCCCACCCGAGCTTTGAGGTGGCGCTGGAGCGCAGCCTGACCGAACTGCTGCAAGGGCGCAGCTTCGAGGGTCTCAACGATCTGCCCCAGCCGACCTTCGAGAGCAATGCCGTGACCGAGCCTAACAACTTCGTCGAGCACTTCATCGATTCGTCCGGCATCGTGTCGTGGCGCTTTTTCAGCGCCAAGCCACACTACGAGTTCGTGGAATGGGATTTCTCCAGCCAGGGCGACCATGCCAACGCCGAGGAGGCCGCTACCCTGTTCGCCATCCTCGAGGACATGGGCAAGGAAGCCTATGTCGCGGTGTACGACCAACTGGGCGCCACGGCTTGCCGTATCCTGGTGCCGGGCTATTCCGAGGTGTATCCGGTGGAAGACCTGATCTGGGACAACACCAACAAGGCACTGCTGTTCCGCGCCGATATCCTGAACCTGCATCGCCTGGACGACGAGGCCCTGGCCGCCCTGCTCGACCGCCTGGAAAACAACGAGCTGGATGAGTACTCCGATATCGCCACCCTGATCGGTATCGACTTCGATGAAAACACCGTCTGGGGCCAGCTCACCGTGCTCGAGCTGAAGCTGCTGATCCACCTGGCCCTGCAACAGTTCGAAGAGGCGCATGAACTGGTTGGCGCCTTCCTGCAGTACAACGACAACTCGGTCGAACGCGGTCTGTTCTACCAGGCCCTCAATGTCGTGCTGGAAGTGGAACTGGATGAGGAATTGGCGCTGGAAGACTACGAGACCAACTTCCGCCGCATGTTCGGTAACGAGCGCATGGACGCCGCCATCGGATCGATCACCGGAAGCGTGCGCTTCTTTGGCTTGACGCCGACCAGCATGAAGCTCGAAGGCCTGGACCGCCATCAACGCCTGCTCGACAGCTATCGCAAGCTGCACAAGGCGCGCGCCAGGTTTGCGCAAGCGGCTGCGGCGGCCTGATCCGGACCATCAGACGGGGCTTTGCCTGCTTCGCAAGAGGCGGCGGCCCCGTGCTCTCTTCCCCCTCCCTGTTCCTTTCGCTTCCTCACCAACCTGGCTGCGGTCTGCACGTAAGCGTTTCTCCTACTGGCTTGTCAGAGTTCCTGAACATGGCTTTTAGGGAAACGCCTGATCCCGCGCTACAGGTCACCGTTCCATAATTCTCTGTCGGTCCCATTTCTGCGGGCCACTTCTTGTGGGTTCGCACATGCATGGAGCGTCGGGCACTTCTACCGTACTGGTTGTTGAAGACAATAGCGAAGTCCGGGCGCTTTATTCTGAAGTGCTAAGGAGCGACGGATACCGCGTGCTCGAGGCGGCGAATGGGACACTGGCCCTGAGCGTCCTGTTTGATCGCCCGGGAGACGTGGACGTGATCCTGACCGACCTGCGGATGCCGTTGATGGACGGTCTGGAGTTGGCTGAAACACTAAAAGCGGATGAACGATTTTCGGCAATACCCCTCGTACTGTTAAGCGCCACCCCGATGACGAACTCCTGGCATGCGAGAAAGAACTTCGCCGCCTTGCTGACCAAGCCCTGTCCATTGAATCTGCTGCTTTCAACCATTGAAGCCGTGCTCTAGCCAGCGATCGTTTTGCAATCGATGTCAGGGTGAGCGGATCTGGTCGCGCCATCCGCTCGTCCACGCCCCGCTGCGGCTGTAGCACCTCCACGATTTACTCCTTGAAGAGATGGGTCAGCACATTCAATAACTAACAAGAGAAAAAGCTATGTCTGGAAGACCGATCCTACGATTGTCCGACTTCATTCGTTCGCGCATGGAACCCATCCTCGAAGCCTGGGAGGCATTTGCAAAGACGATTCATCCTCCTGCCTTGACGATGGATTCGAAAGCCTTGCGCAATCACGCTTCGCTGATGCTCGCAGCCATTGCCGACGATCTGGAGAAGACACAGACCGAGGAGCAGGAGATCGCGAAGTCGGAAGGACGGGCGCCCGCCCACGCTGACGACACCGCAGCGGAGACCCACGCCATCGCCAGGTTGTTGTCGGGGTTCAGCGTTGAACAGCTGGCTTCCGAATATCGGGCGCTCCGTTCCAGCGTATTGCGGCTGTGGGCGAAGGAGTGGAAAGAAGGATATGAAACCAACGTGGATGACATTACGCGGTTCAACGAGGCGATTGATCAGGCCCTCGCGGAATCGCTGGCCCGCTATACGAAGCTGCTGGATCAGTCGCGCAACCTCTTCCTGGCCATATTGGGACACGACCTGCGCAACCCGCTGGGGGCGACCATCCACGGCGCGCAGATCATGCTGCTGGCAGAGGATATCGACGATAGGCACCGCAAGATTGCGGCGCGCATCTACAACAGCGGGCAACGCATGAGCAAGCTGGTCGCCGATCTGCTCGACTATACCCGGACCCATCTGGGATCTGGACTGCCACTGGAGATCAGCTCCGCCAACGTGGGTGACATCGCGCAACGTGTCATTGACGAAATCTCCACGTCACACCCCGACAAAGTCATCACCTTGAAGACGTCGGGCGAGCTCAATGGAGAATGGGACAAGGAGCGCATTGCGCAGGCCATTTCCAATCTGCTGGGCAATGCCGTGCAGCATGGCGCCACTGGCGAAGCGATCAAGGTAGAAATTTCGGCTTCTCGAGGTGAAGTCCATGTGGCCATCAACAATAAAGGCCCCCTGATCCCCGAGGAAAAGCTGCATACGATATTCGACCCGCTCGTGCGCCTCGTCGCCAATGGCGGAGAAGGATCCGGGCAAGGCGGCAGCATGGGACTTGGGCTCTATATCGTCAGAGAGGTGGCAAGCGCCCACGGCGGCTCCGTTACGGCAAGCTCCTCGACGGCAGAAGGCACCACCTTCACGATCCGACTGCCACGCGATCCATCGAGGCGGCCGGCGGACCACCAGGCATCACCGCAGGTCCGTCACTGGGAAGGCGACAAGTGAGCTGACGCCTCCTCAGCGCACCCACCCTTTCGCATCCTTTCGCATCACTGGATCAACGCCACCCGCCCTCCATGCGGATATCGCCGCTGCCCAGAACATGGGTCCGGATAGTCGTCGGCCTGGTCAGCAAGGTGATATCCCCGCTTCCCTGAAGCGACAGGTCTGCTTCTTCGCTAGGGCCAAGCTTGACCTCCCCTGAACCGACCACCTTCACGGTGGCGCGCAGGTGTTCGAGCAGGCTCAGGTCGATCTCGCCCGAGCCCATCACGTTCGCCGTCACGTGTTGCGCGCGTCCTGCGACCCGGATGTCGCCGCTGCCACAGAGCTCCAGGCGCAAGGCAGCCTGGGAGACGTTGAGCAAACGCAGATCGGCGCTACCCACCGTTGACCAGGTTTCGATGGCAGGGCCTTCCAGCTCCAGCCGAAGATGGTTGCTATGGAACAGACGCCATTTGAAGCGGCCACGCAATTGCTGGCTATCCAGGCGCACGTGTTCGATCAGCCACGCTGGGCCACGCAACACCGCCCGCGCCTGTTCGGCGGGTCGCCAGGACACTTCTGCGGGCAGGCGGATGACCATGCGGGAACCTGGTATCCAGGCCAGTTCGCGCTCGGTGTTGTCGCCCACGCGCTGGCGGCGCTGCCTCATGCCAGTCCAGAAACGTTTTACCGCCCCAAGCCATCCACCCGCCTCATCGCGCAAATCTGCGAGGTGTTCGCGGCCCAGCCACACGGGATCGCCCAGCGCTGCCGCCGTGGCCTCCTCGCTGCGGCCACTGGCGGAGGATTCATCGAAATGGTTGCGATAGTCCGCAAGGATGTCGTCGATCTCACTGGGCGCAGCGCCGTGCAAGGCGCTGCGTAGGGTTCGCAGGAACTCTTCCTTATTCATGGGTGACTCCGAGGATGGAATTGACGGAGGCAGTGAAGCGCTGCCAATCCTGTTTCTGGGCCGTCAGCGACAACAAGCCTGCTTCGGTGAGACGGTAGTACTTGCGCGAAGGCCCGCTCTCGGACTCCTGCTGGTAGCTGTCGACCAGGCCGTCGGTCTGCAGGCGGCGCATCAATGGATAGATCGTCCCTTCCCCCATGTCGACCGCCTGCGCAAGATTGCGCGCCAGGTCATAGGCGTAACTGTCACCCTGGGCGAGCAAGGCCAGCACGCAGAGCTCGAGCACGCCTTTCTTCAACTGGCTGGGGATGTGATCGGCCATGGCCTGCTTCCTTCTGTTCAAGTGAGGTATAGCTTATAGCAAGCTACCTTGCATTGCAAGTTAGCTTGCCCCATCGGTGTTTGGCTGACTAGGCAAGCCACCTGGCATGCCTCTCACCCATCTTGACCTGACCAGCGCTAGCGCATATCCAGTCGGTCGCGCAGCCGATTACGCATCAGATCCGAGGCAGTTTGACGCAGGGCATGGACGTATCTGCCACGCGTTTCCAAGTGCGTTGCTTGGTGAAAGTGTTCAGCGCGAGCTGGCGGGTCGCACAGGCGAGAGACGACCCTTGGAACGGATGTTCCCGGACCGAGTTAGCTGGGGTAGGAAGGATCGTATGATCCGAAGATGGACCTTCGCAAACCGAAACGTACACTACTGACACTCAATTCGCAGATCGGTGATGAATCCCTCTCTGCGCTCAAGTGCTGATAATGCTTCCGATCCAAGGTCTCGCGCGACCAGGTTCATCAGGCCCTCGGAAAACACTACGTATGCACCTATGCTGTTGCTGAAGAAGCTGCTTTCGTGGGGCACAAAGAAGGCGTACTTCGCAGAAGACACTAACGGAGAGGCGCGATTGTCTGTGAGGGCGATCACATTCAAACCAGCGTTACTGGCCGCTTGAGCTACCTCGGCGACGATGCGGGTATAGGGTGAGACGCTGGCCACGACGAGCACATCGCCGCGTTGCAACTGAGCCAAGCCCTCAGCGATACCCTGCCCTGGCGCATCCAGAAGACTGACTTCCGAACGTATCATTCCGAGCCCGTAGCAGAGAAAACTCGCCAGTGAGTGCATCTGGCGAACACCATAAATGCGGACATGTCTGGCGCGGGCCAATAACTTTACGGCGCCACGCAATTCAACTGCGGAGAGCTGCGCCAAGCAACTCTCCATGTTTCGCGCTGATTCCGCAGCAAGCTGCGCCACGGCCAGAACATCACCTTCATGGCGCCCAGGTCCGTCGGTGATCAAGCGCTGCGCCTGCTGGCTGTAGAAATTACGGTGCGAGCTGGCCAGCCCATCCCTGAAAACGTTCTGAAAATCGACGAATCCGCTATATCCTAGCCTTGTCGCCAGTCGGGTCAATGTTGATGCATTGACCCCCAACGAGGCAGCCAGGTCAGTAATACTGCGAACAGCGACTTCCTCGGGACGCTCAACCAGCTTCGCCAAGACTGCATGCGCCTTAACGCCCAGTGAGAATTCCGCTTTTCCACGTCCTATACGGACGGTCAAAGAACGCAGCTCCTCAACTGTTCGCGGAACGGAATCGTCTCGCGATTCAGTCGTGCTTGCACGCTTAATCTTGTTTTTCAGCTCTGCGGCCATCGATCATATGGAATTGCGGTGGTCCATTTCTGGAAGAATAGACCTGCCATTCTATTCGATTCCGGGAAACACGGATATCAGCCGTGGCCAACGTATTCTCGTGATCGCAATCATCGGACGCATCCCGATAAATTGGGAAATTCTGGTTATCTTGATTGCGCAGGATCGCGAGCGCATCTTTACTGGGATCGGCTGAGTCGGCGAGCAGTTGGTCACCGACGATTTGCCGCCATCCAGAAGACCCGGTAATTATTTGCGGACGATCACGCAATGACCGATGAATCATATGGTTTGCATGCAGCGAGGGAGCCTCTACCACTTGAATCGAACAATGCGTATCGATGAATTCCACACTCAGCAAATCAGGAGAATCACGATGCGCCAAAGTCAGATGGAATCCTCCTGCACGAGGCGACTCATTTAACAGACGTGTGGCGCCGGCAAGATCCCGCTCGCCTAGAAGAGCACGGACCAGGACCATCCGAGGCACGCCTGCTCCGACATGCAATCCGCGTAGATTATTGACGGTCACAGCCAAACCTGAATCCGTCACGGCGATTGTATGACCAGGTAACGATGCAGGATATACAAACGAGGAAAATTTGACGCCGCCCACATCCATTTCTGCGATTGCGCAGTGCCCCGCGAAACCAGGATCTCCATCCTCATTGTGAACCAGTCCCCTGACATCTCTGCCAGGAAGAAGAACTGTCGTGCATCCGTCTGGAGTCATCGCCAGGACATCACCGCGACAATTCCAAAGAAAGACATCCTTGAGAGGCAGCCCCAACCCATGGGCCATGCCTTCAAGCTCCCGCCAGCAACTCGGATGCCTCTCCCGCACCAGCGCTTCCATGTGCGCAAGCTTGTCGCTATCGCGCCAGCACATGACCTTATGCCAGGCGGGACTATGGATGAGGTGCTCATGTACGGCCTCTCTGCCATATTCTCCTAGCGCCAGACCAGCGTCATATGGCGTTCCAGATATCTTCAGGTATTTCAGCATAGTGGTGTTACTCGACATGTTTCAAGAATTCGCGCAGCCTGGGGTTGCAGGAATTTTCTATAAGTTCACCCGGGTTTCCGTCAATTGCAATATGACCGTTCTCCATGAAAATCAGACGTGTCCCAACCCTTCTCGCGAAAGAGATTTCGTGAGTAACGACGATCATAGTCATGCCTTCCTCCGCCAGTGATTGCATGACGCGCAGAACTTCCTGGCGAAGCTCTGGATCAAGCGCCGAGGTCGGCTCATCGAACAACATCAACTTGGGACGTACGGCAAGTGCGCGTGCAATGGCGACTCGTTGTTGTTGGCCACCTGACAGTTCATTCGGATAATGATGTTTCCGCTCAGCGAGGCCGACCTTGGCCAGAAGTTCACTAGCCAGGGCATTGGCCTCTTCCGAAGAAGCGCCTCTCACATGGCGCGGACCAAACGCCACATTTTCCAATGCCGTCAGCTGCGGAAAAAGATTGAACTGCTGAAACACCATTCCAGCTTCCTGCCGGATCGCACGAACGCTCGAGCTTCCACTGAGTACGCTGATACCGTCTACCAGAAGATCGCCACCATCGATCTCCTCCAGAGCATTGATACACCGTAGCAGCGTCGACTTCCCCGAGCCGCTGGGACCGATCAACACCACGACCTCTCCTTTGCGGATGGTGAGATTGATACCATCCAGCACCACGTTGCTGCCGAACCGCTTGCTCACCGATTTGAATTCAACCATCGCCGCTTCGGCGATCAATGTCCGCTCTGGTTTTTGTTGATTCATCATAGGATCCGCATCCTCTTTTCGAAGGTCCGCAACGCGTATGTCATTACACCGATCATGCACAGATAAATGGCGGCCACAGCAATCCAGATTTCAACCGCTCGGAAATTTGCCGCCATGATCTCTTGACCTTGCCTGGTAAGTTCTCCGACGCCAATGACGATGAACAGCGATGTGTCCTTCAGGCTGACGATAAACTGATTGCCCATTGCCGGCACCATCCGTCGTATTGCCACCGGGCCTATCACGAACGCAAGGACTCTCCACACCGGAAGGCCCAAAGCAAGGCCAGCTTCTCGCAATCCACGTGGCACTGACAAGAAAGCTCCACGGACGATCTCGGCAATATAGGCCCCCGAGTTGACAACAATTGAAGTGACCGCTGCCGTCATGGGATCTACGCGTATTCCCAGGAGCACCGGCAAAGCGAAGTAGATGAACATCACTTGCACGACGATCGGTGTCCCTCGGACGAACTCCACATACCCAAAACCAATTCCCTTCAATAAGGTATTGCCGTATGCACGCATCAGTCCAGCCAAGAGGCCGACCAGCGTGCCGCCAACCAGGCCTGCGGCCGTGATCAGCACCGTGACCTTCGCCCCTTCCAAGAGCGCAGGCAACGAATCAGTAATGACCGAAAAATCGAAATCCACCGTCTATCTCCCCAATTTCCTCTGCGCGCCTCACTGCTTCGGCGGCTCCGCTCCGAACCACTTGCGGTAGATTTCCGCATATCGCCCATCCGCCTTGATCTTGGCCAGAGCGGCATTGACCTTCGGCACCAAAGGGCTACCTTTGGGGAAACCGATCCCGTACTGATGCGCCATCATCTGGGTACCGACAACTTTTGCCCTGCCTTTTCCTGCAGTAGCGATGTAGTACAGGACATTCGGCGTATCGTGCATCGCCGCGTCCACGCGGCCCGTCTGCAATTCAAGATATGCGTTATCGATATTGGGGAACTGATGCAACTCGGTTGCCTTGAAATTTGCCTTCGCGTAATCAAATGCGGAGGTTCCGCTTTTAACCGCGAGCGCCTTGCCAGCCAGATCCGCGACACTCTTGATGGAACTGCCGACCGGCACCATCAGCGAGAAACCGCTGTCGTAATAACCGTCAGAAAAATCAATCACCTTCTTCCGCTCGTCCTTGATGGTGATACCCGCCAGAGCCACGTCAACATTCTTGGTCTGAAGCGCAGGAATAATGCCGTTGAAGTCCATGGGCTGCAGCTTGTATGTCACCCCGATGTCCTTTGCAATGGCGTCCCAGAGATCGATGTCAAATCCCACGTATTGGTTACGGTCCTTGAATTCGAAAGGAACGAAGGCGGTGTCACAGGCCACGACAAGAGTCTCCGCTCGGGCACTGGCGCCAACAACGGATAAAGCTACCAACGACGCAAAAACCAGCTTTGCAAAAGGCAATTTCATGATGAACCTTTCAAAAGGGAGGGAAGCAAAGAGCAAGGATCTACAAGTGCATTTGCGACGCAAGCACACAAGCAAGTATAGTTGCACGCAAACGAATAATGCAAAATTATTTGCATATATATTTCTATCGGCTGTACGGGGACTATAGGCGCCCAAGCCCGCAGACTTTTGTAGGGCAGATGCTGCTGGGCGTGGACTATTTGGGGCAGGGAGGACCGCATGAGCGCACGACTGCCTTCCAAGCCAGTGGAAAATGAGGAAACTCGCGACGCTCAGTCACGCGAGTCAATCCACACCAACAGCATCGTCATGCTTGCAGAGCTCCCCCCTGGGCAACGATATCGATGCGTACGGGCGTATCGGCTATATCAGTCGCTGGGCGGAGTGGTGAGCCAATCAAGACGTAGCCGCCTGGCGTACAGGCGTACGGATCGCAGTACGGGGACGTCAGTGCGAAAGGATCTTTGAGAGAAACTGCCTGCTACGCGCTGAGTGATCGCCTCCGCCAGCAAAGAAATCATCCTTGCTGCGGTCTTCGACGATGCTGCCCTGATCCATGAAGATCACACGATGCGCAACCATGCGGGCGAATCCCATTTCATGGGTAACACACACCATGGTCATGCCTTCCTGCGCTAGCTCGACCATGACGTCCAGTACCTCGTTGACCATTTCCGGATCGAGTGCCGAGGTGGGCTCGTCGAACAACATGCAAATAGGATCCATGGCCAGAGCGCGGGCAATCGCGACGCGCTGCTGCTGCCCTCCGGACAACTGACCAGGATATTTTCCGGCATGTGCTTTCAGGCCGACACGCTCTAGATATTTCATGCCGTGCTGGTGAGCCTCATCCTTCTTCCGGCCCAGTACCTTTATCTGCGCCAACGTCAGGTTCTGGATGATCGTCAGATGTGGAAACAATTCAAAATGCTGGAACACCATGCCGACCCGCGAGCGTAATCTGGGCAGGTTCGTGCTGCGGTCGTTGACCTTGACGCCATCGATCGTGATGCTGCCTTCCTGAATCGGCTCCAGCGCATTGATGGTCTTGATCAGTGTCGACTTGCCTGACCCCGAAGGTCCGCACACCACCACCACTTCTCCTTTGGCAATGACGGCGTTGCAAGCGGAGAGCACCTTGAAGTCGCCGTAGTACTTCGATACATCTTGCAGCGTGATCATGTTGCAACTTTCTTCCTGTAACGCTTGACCATGAGCGACATGGAAAAGCAGATGATGAAATACACCGCACCTGCGACAAACAGCATTTCGATGATGCGGCCATTGCGCTCGCCAATGCTGTAGGCACGTCCGAAGAAATCGGCCAATGCACTGACATAGACCAGCGACGTATCCTGGAAGAGGACGATACCTTGCGTGAGCAGAAGCGGCACCATGTTGCGGAAGGCCTGGGGCAGGATCACCATGCCCATGGCTTGCGGATACGTCAGGCCCAATGCATAGGCGGCGGCCATCTGTCCGCGCGATACGCTATTGATGCCGGCGCGGATGATCTCGGCGTAATATGCCGCTTCAAACAACGCGAACGCCACCAGGGCCGAAGTCATGCGCAGGTCGTTGGCCGGCGACAGACCGAACAACTTTTGCAGCAACTGGGGCACGATCAGGAAGAACCACAACAACACCATCACCAGCGGGATGGAGCGGAACAGGTTCACATACCCTGCGGCAAACCATTGCAAGGGACTATGCCTGGACAAGCGCATCATCGCCAGCAGCGTACCCCAGACCATGCCGAACACAATCGCGACCAGCGTGATCTTGAGCGACACCAGCAAGCCATCGCCGAGCACCCTGAGTGCCGCCGGTGTCACCGCACTGAAATCGAATTCGTATGCCATGCCTGTCTCCTTCACTTTCCAGCCATGCCGGGCAGGCTGGTCTTGCGTTCCAGTATCCGCATCAGGGACATGACACAGATATTGATCAGCATGTAGGCCAGCGTGACCGCAATAAATGCTTCATAGGGCTGGGCGGTATAGTCAACCAGTTGGCGCCCTTGCGCGGCAAGCTCCAGTAGGCCGATGGTGGAGGCCACGGCCGAGTTCTTGAAAATGTTGAGAAATTCTGAAGTCAGCGGTGGCAGCACGATGCGCATGGCCATCGGCAGCAGCACGAAGAGATAGGTCTGCCCCAATGTCAGGCCCAGCGCCAGACCAGCACCCTTCTGGCCGCGCGGCAGGGACTCGATGCCCGACCGCACCTGTTCGCAGACCCGGGCCGCCGTGAACATGCCGAGGCATAGCATCGCCATGACGAACTGTTGCGTCATCGGTGGAAGCGCTTTGACTGCATCGCCCCAGGGCAGCAATTCCGGCATGGCGAAGTACCAGATGAAGATCTGCACCAGCAGCGGCACATTGCGGAACAGTTCCACATAACATGCCGCAAAACCGGACAAGGCGCGGTTGGGCAAGGTCCGCAGGATGCCCAGGAAAGTCCCCAGGACCAGCGCCAGGATCCACGCAGACAGACCAAGTGCGACCGTAACGCCCAAGCCCGAGAGGAGCCAGTCGAGATAGGTCTGCCCCGTGCTCGGCGCCTGGAGGAATACTGACCATTGCCATTGGTATGCCATCGCTGCTTCCTTCTCTGACGCTCAGAGCACAGTTTCGGCGAAGGGCAGGTCCCCCTCGCCTTGTCCTTCGGCCCGCATGCCGAAGGCGTTCAAGGTCATCGCCACCAGTGCGTAATAGCCCAGCAACCCCACCAGATTGACGACGACCGGCAGGCCGAACATCGCAACGGCTGCTGCGTAGGTGCGCTCAGAAACACGCTTGTCGCGGTATAGCTCATTGGCAAAATTCCAGATCACCCGCTCGTCCTCCAGCGGGAAATCCGGCGTGGCGCCCTGACGAATCTGTTCTGCGACATCAGGCAGGATCCCCGCTTCGACGGCGATCGGCAGGTGGATGTGCCATTCCGCCTGTGATTGCCATGCAGCCGCCGTCGCGAGGATCGCCAGTTCCGACAACCGCAGCGGCAGGCCCGTCTCATAGCGGCAGAAAGCCCCAAGCCGCTGCGCCAGCTCGCCCAGCGCAGGACTGTGAATCCAGGCCACGAAAGGACCATTCAGATTTTTTCGCGGCCCGGCAAGAATTGCATCGAGCATGGCGGTCTGCTCGGACGTCATCTGCTCACGGACGATGGCGGGCAGGCGGTTGGACTTGGTCATACGTGTCTCCTCGAGGATGGGCGTGGCAACTTCCTGCCTCAATCCATCGGCTTGTCGCTCGGTGTCGCATACAACTTCATGACGGTGTCCGACATCGGGAAGTTGAAGCTGACGTTCTTGGGTGGAATCGGGAAGGTGAACCACTTGGCATATATCTTCTTGATCTCGCCGCTCTTCATCAGGCCGGACAGCGTGTCGTCCACCAGTTGCTTGAATTGCGGATCATCACGGCGCACCATGAACGCATACGGTTCTGCACCGAAAGGATTGCCGGTCAACACCCAGTCATTGGGCTTTTGCGCAGTGGTACGGGCTCCTGCCAGCAGAACGTCATCCATCACATAGGCCGCCACGCGACCCGATTGCAGGATCAGGAAGGCTTCGCCATAGTCCTTGGCGCTCTGGATCTGCATACCCATCTTGCGGTGCTCATTGAGGTTGCGCAGCAGCTGCTCGGACGTGGTGCCGGCATTGGTCACCACCGCCTTCCCGGCCAGGTCGGGGAAGTCCTTGATACCGCTGTCGCGCTTGGTCAAAATGCGGCTGCTGGCGACGAAGAAGTTGGTCGCGAATGACACCTGCTGCCAGCGGCTTTTCAGATTGCTGGTCACGCCGCATTCGAGATCGATGGTGCCGTTCTGCAGCAAGGGCGTACGATTCTGCGACGTGACCGGCACCATGCGCACCTCCAGTTTGGCCGCGCCGATCTTGGTCTTCACCGCATCAATCACCTTATTGCAGAGGTCTTGCGAATAGCCGATCACCTGCTGGTTCTCGTCGTAATAGGAAAACGGAATGGAGCTGGTACGATGGCCGATGGCGATCAGGTTGGCGTCCTTGATCTTCTGCAGCGTGGGGCCCAATGCGGAATCCGCAGCACAGGCTTGCTGTGGCAGTACGGCCAACATCATGGACAGCATGGCGGCCGGTACGGCCAGATTGACTAGGCATTTCATCGTTTACCCTCCTTGTAAAATATGGCTCTCAATGGGTTCAGGCGACCGATGCCGCAACGGCGTCGGACAGTCGTTGCACGATTTCGCTGATATCGTTCGACGAGGCGATGAACGGCGGCGCCAGCAGGATGTGGTCACCATTTTTGCCGTCGATAGTGCCTCCCATCGGATACACCAGCAGACCACGCTTCATGGCTTCGGCCTTGACACGGGCATGGGTGCGCAAGTCGGGGGACAGTGGCAGCTTGCTGCTGCGCTCGGCCACCAGCTCCACGCCCACGAACAGGCCGCGGCCTCGGATATCGCCCACATGCGCCTGGTCGCCAAACGCCTGGCGCAACTCGCTACGCAACTGTTCTCCGCGCTGGCGAACGTTTTCCAGCAGGCGCTCTTCCTGAATCGTTTTCTGTACGGCCACGGCCGCGGCGCATGCCGTCGCATGACCGATGTAGGTATGGCCATGCTGGAAGAATCCCGAACCTCGCAACACGGCATCGTAGATGTGGTCGCTGCAAATCATGGCGCCTATCGGCTGGTAGCCGGCGCCGAGCCCTTTTGCAATCACGACGATATCGGGTACGACGCCATCCTCTTCGCAAGCGAACAGATAGCCGGTACGGCCCATGCCAGACATGACTTCATCCAGAATCAGCAACACACCGTATTTATCGCAGACCGCCCGGATCTTGCGGAAGTAGTCCCCTACCGGAGGGACTGCACCGGCTGTTGCGCCAACCACCGTTTCGGCTACGAAGGCGATCACCTGATCGGCGCCGAGGGAAAGAATCTTCTGTTCCAGTTCATCGGCCAGGCGTTGTACATATTGCACATCACTTTCGCCGTCGGCGCGGTTGCGATAGGCGTAGCAGGGTGAGACGTGGTGCGCCTCGATGAGCATCGGCATGAACATTTCGCGACGCCATGCGTTACCGCCGATGGCCAGCGCACCCAGCGTATTGCCGTGATAGCTCTGCCGGCGCGCAATGATATGGCGGCGTTGCGGCTGGCCGACTTCGACGTAGTACTGGCGCGCCAGCTTCAATGCCGCCTCGACCGCTTCGGAGCCGCCTGACAGGAAGTAGACATGGTTGAGCGATCCTGGCGCAGCATCGGCCAGCATCGCTGCCAATTCTTCTGCTGGCGCAGTGGTAAAGAATGATGTGTGGGCATAGGCCAGTTCGCCGACCTGCTTGCGAATGGCTTCGATGACACGTGGGTGGCCATGCCCAAGACATGACACGGCAGCACCGCCGGAGGCGTCGATGTAGCGCTTGCCATCCTGGTCGATCAGTTCCATGCCTTCGCCGGCAACGGCCATGGGAAGTTTGCTACGGGGATTGCGATGGAAAACATGGGTCATTGCGTCTGTCCTTTTGCCTTTGCCTTTTGATGCGCAACGGGACGCCATGGCCAGAATGACCTGCCATGCAACATTCGTTGCGTTGAGAATTTGAGACGCAATATAAATGAACAAAATCGTCAGTGCAACATATGTTGCAAATATATTTTCAAATGATTTTTATGGTGCAATTGCGGCATTTTTTTGGTGCGTAGAATCGCCGGGAAGCACACCAATGGCGCATTTGCGGCGATGTCGTCGTGCAACATTGCCTCGCAAACCAGAAGGGCGAGAAGAGGAGAAGAGGAGATACGCAGGTGCACGAGGCACCTGGCAAAACGAGCGCGGAAGGTCTAGCGGACGATGTAGGCGCCGGTGCTGTGCAGATCACTTTCTGCCAGCTCCAGGCGCCTGACTGCGTGCTCATCGTCAATAGAAATCACCAGTTCTATCAAGCTTTCCGCAATAGCGGTAGCAGCAGCCATGGATGGGAAAAAGGAGGGACTTTCGTGGGAAAACAGGATGCAATGGTCGGCCTTCAGAGCGATTGGCGCGACAGCGCTGTCCGTCAATGCGATCAATTTGGCGCCGGCCTGCTTGGCGGCTTCGGCAACCCGCACTGCCTCGGTCGAGTACGGCGCAAAACTGACTACTATCACCGCATCATGTGCAGCGATGGCGCGCAACTCCAGCTCGATCGAGCCTTCGCTGCCCCGCACCAGCGATACCGATGTCCGGAACAGGCGATACAGGTAATGCAGCAGGAAGGAAATGGAAAACGCGGCGCGAAAGCCTGCGATGTGGACGTGATGAGCCTTCAACAGCGCCCGTGCGGCGCCCAGCATGCGGTCGGCGCTCTTGGGCTCCGACGCATCGAGATTGGCGCGCTGCGCGGTAAATAGCTCGGCCACCAGCTTATCGCTATTGCTGCGCCGGACAATGCTCTTCGCTTTGAATGCATAGGCCTTGGGCTCCCCGGCCAGCCGCTCGACAAAGAGCGCGCGCAACTCCGCCCAACCGGCAAATCCCAGATGCTGGGCGAGACGCACAAACGTGGACGGTTGCACCTGGGCTTTTTGCGACAGGGCGCGCATGGTCGACACGGCCACTTCGCCGGGATTGTCCAGCAGGAAGGCGGCGCCTGCCTGGAACTGCGGTCGCATATCAATGAAACGTTCTCGGATCAATGCTTCCAATTCACTGAAACTGCTCGGAGGTCGTGCGGCTTTGCTCATAGATGTCGGCTGGAACATTTGAAACAAGTCGATGGTAGCAAAGATTGCTCTTGCTCGTGCAACATCTGTTGCATCGACAGACCTCCAGGCTGCCGCGCCGATCACATCCAGGAAGGTCCGCTATCGCGCCGACAGCCGACCTTCCTCACATTCCGGTGGTTCAGAACCCAGGTAATTTCGTGCTAACGGTCTCATCAGTTCTTGGCGCAGGGGCCAATCTTTCCGGAGTAGATAGTCATCCACCCTCTGGATGAGCTTACGTTACAACGGCACCACGACCATTTGGCAGCGAAGAGTTTTCGTCCAGGAACTGGAAGATGCGGACCATGGACGTAAGTTGCTGAGCCTCGTGTCGGAGCGATTGCGCTGCGGCGGCGGCTTCCTCCACAAGCGCGGCATTCTGCTGCGTCACGTCATCAATTTGGATGATTGCTTGATTGACTTGCTCGATGCCCTTGGTTTGCTCGTGACTTGATGCGCTGATTTCACCGACTATGCTTGAGACACGTTCGATGCCGGAAACTACGTTATCCATTGTCTCCCCAGCCTGCTGAACTAACTTGTTTCCTTTTTCCACAGTGTCGACAGAATTGTCGATAAGCTGCTTGATCTCCTTGGCCGCAACAGCCGAACGTTGAGCCAGGTTGCGGACCTCACTTGCCACCACTGCAAAACCTCTTCCACCTTCGCCCGCGCGAGCGGCTTCCACTGCGGCGTTCAACGCGAGAATATTCGTTTGAAAGGCGATACCATCGATGACACTGATGATATCGACCACTTTTTTGGCGGATGTCTCAATCTGATTCATCGTTTCCACGACATCCTTTACCAATTTGCCGCCTTCCACTGCGACTTGAGTCGCTGATAGCGCCAGCACATTTGCCTGGTCCGCATTCCCGGCATTTTGGCGAACAACGGATGTTAGTTCTTCCATGGCAGACGCGGTTTCTTCCAACGAACTCGCCTGCTCTTCGGTTCGCGACGAAAGATCCATATTGCCCTTGGCGATTTCGTTGGTGGCAATAGATATCCGATTTGCACTTGATCTAATACCCGAGATCATATCAATCAGTCGCTCTTGCATTGCCCTCATCGAAAATAACAAGCTGCTACGATCATTGTTCGTAACGTCAACGTCGTAGGAGAAATCGCCACCGGAGATTCTCTGCGAAACAGCAACGGCATACGCTGGTTCTCCTCCGAGCAAGATCATCACATTACGTATCAGCCAATACCCGATGACCAAGCCCGTCAGGGCAGCTACAGCGCCCAGGGCGATACTCAACATCAGCATCCGCTTGCTAAACGCATCCATCTCCTCTTTACTTTTACCGACATCTGCATTTTTGGTTTTAATCAACGCTAATACCTGTTCTCGAATTCTTCTCCAAACTGGTGTTTCCTCGGTTGTCAGCGCCTTGATCGCTTTGTCCGGGTCAGAAGCGGCTAGCTCTACGATCTTTTTCTGCAACTGCAGTTGTTGTTGACTGAGTCCGGCAATCTCTTCAATCTTCTGAAAATAGGCAATATCGTCTCTGGTCAATTCAGCGCTCGCCGCAAGTGCATCACTGAATCCCTTGCGTGAATCGTCCAGATTCTTATATGCCGCCTGGTTTTTGGGATCCAGGACGATATTGCGAAGCGCTTGCCCCATCTGCAGCCCATTCGTGTAGAGCGACGTCACCGCGTTCAGCGTTGCCTGATCGCGCATCAGAAACACGTCAAAACGATCTCTGATATTGAGCATGCTGGACATGGCCACGCAAAGCGCGGATATGAAAGACAAGCAAACTAACGCCATACCGACGGTCATTCTCGTTTTAAGCTTCATCTTTCTTTCTCCATCGCAATTCGCGCCAGGGAATCAGGCATGGTTGAAGCCGAGATATCAGCTATCTCGGTACGGATGAATCCCGCTCGACATGGCCCCAAGGATAAAGTGTCAGAACTGGAAGGACGCCGGCCATTGCGCACCAATAATCGCCGTCAACTGGACCAGAGCAAAAATCACGCCAGCCAACCTTCCGATCCCATGTTGCGACCCCGACGCACTCCTGCTAGCGCAACCGCACCCCATCCGCCCATTCAGGACGTAACCGATAATTTCATATTTTGCTTGATCAATTACACCGACACTCCTTGATCAATAAAAGCCTCCGTCATTGTAGAGTCGCATTACCCACAGGGAACAGATACCACTGGTTTGCCAATATCGATGCTGACTACCATGAATGACATCCCTATCGCAATGCCCCTAAATCCCTATGTGACGATTCCGCCCTTATGCTTTACGCTGCAAACAGTTAGATTAGATTGTTAGATTGACGAAAAATAAAAAGTCCGAGAGCCACCCTCGAAGGTGCTCCGAGACAACGGAGACGCAATACCACCCTGCCTGCCCCTCGCCGCCCGCTGCCCCTGGTCTGCGGCGTCGATGCGCGTCTTGCTTGCCGTCTCCGAATGTTGTCCAGGCTGGAACGAAATTTGCATCCGCTTACACAAAACAACAGGAGCCGCGCCATGCATTCCGATCATTTTTCCGTCCATGCCGTGCAGTTTTCGGACGTGGACGAACAAGCCAGCATGCTCACCGGATGGGAGCAGGAATATCAGCAACTGGGAAGCGGTCGCTTCGACGGCGCGCTGGGCATGGTGCAGACCGAGGATTTCTGTTTCATCCGCGAGCGCACCAATACCGCCCTGCATGAGCGCATGGTGCCGCCGCCCGGACAGATGGTCATCGGCATCTGCAACAGCAGCGAGCGGGGCCACCTGCTCAATGGCCGGCCGCTCGGGCAAGACCAGCTGATCGTGCTCGACGGCAGCCGGGCCCACCACATCCGTACCACGGGTCCCATCGAACTGATGGGGATCTCGATGCAGCGCGATCTCTTCCTCTCGCAATTGCATGAGCAGGATGACGCCAGCGTGCGCAAATGGCTGGACCTGTCGGTGCTGCAGCTGGATCCGGCGACGGCCGGCATGCTGCGGCACTACTTCTCGCTGGCCTTTGATCTGCTCAATACCGCGCAGGGCAAGACGGTACACCCGATCAGCCCGCGCGCACTGGCTTCCACGGTGATCAGCAACGTCGCCCTGGCGCTGTCGCTCAATCATGGCAGCAATGATCTCGAATCCACGCTGCCCTCGCGCCAGCGGCGCGAACGCATCGTGCAGAACGCCATCGACTATATGCGCGCCCATGCCGGCGAGGAAATCGGCATCCTCGATGTCTGCCGCGCCACCCACGTCAGCCGCCGCACGCTGCAATACTGCTTCGAGGAGCGGCTCGACATCTCGCCCCTGCAATACCTCAAGGCCCTGCGCCTCAATGCCGCCCACCGTGAGATCAAGCGCCGTACCGGCGAGGACCGCGCCCATGATCGCCATGCCACCATCGGCAACCTGGCGGCCCTGTGCGGTTTCAACCATCCCAGCCGCTTTGCCTCCGAATACAAGAAGATGTTCGGCGTCCTGCCTTCGGAGACGGTGCTGCGCGCGGTCTCCGATGCCTGAGCCAGGCGGCGTGGGCGCATTGGTATCGGGCGTTACCATCTGCGCCCGCTCCGCCTCCTTGCCGCGCTGCTTGCGGGCTTGAGCAATCTTGGGGCGAGGGCTTAGCCGATTTTGGCAAAACCGCCCTGTCCTGGACTGAGGCGCCTGCCGGAACACCCCCGCTCCACTACGATCCGTTGCTGCATGGATAGCTTGCCCATCCGGGCGCCGCCATAAATGCGAGTATTTATACCTATAAAATCGACCAATTGGTCGATTTATTTTATTTTGATCAACAATCAGTGCCCTGAAAAGCGGTGAGATTCTGCGGCCGACATCGTCCATTGGTGTTATACCAGATCGATTTAAAGCTTTCCCCTAGTCGATCGACCTTCCTAAAGTCCGCTCCTGCATTCGCTTTTTCAGCTTCTGCCCCATTTTCGTCCAGCGCCGTCTTTGTTGGTTTCTGAAAATTGCTAAAAGTGGCTAACAGCTTCAACGGCGTCCCTTCTACAGTCTTCTTCGTCCACTGTTCCCAAAACTACACCTATCAAGGACAACGCCATAAGCGAGTCAACATCCCATTCCTGCGCAGTCCTGGCGGAATGCGGCCCCGCCCGACCGGGTGAGGCGATAGGGGCGACCCCGCGCGTCTTGGGAATCGGTCATCCATCCGGACTGCGTTGCCGTCTTCCCCGGGCCAGCACGCAAGCCGAACTACGCGACTCGCACCACCAATAGGGAGAACAGCAATGAAGATCACCAAGATGAGCGTCACGGCCTTGGCACTGGCCGCCGCTTTCGCGCACGCCGCCACGCCGGCCGACCTGGGCGCCAGCCTCACGCCGCTGGGCGGCGACAAGGCCGGCGGCAATGGCGTGCCGGACTGGAAGGATGAAAACGTGACGCTGCCGGGCTGGTCGTATGGCAAGTTGCGGCGCGACTTCTTCAAGTACAAGGACGACAAGAAGAGCGAGACCATCGACGCCTCCAACGTCGACAAATACGCCAGCAAGCTCAGCGCTGGACAGATCGCCCTGATCAAGCAGATCAAGGGCTACAAGATGGATGTCTACCCCAGCCACCGCTATTGCAGCGCCCCCGATTTCGTGGTGGACAACACCAAGAAGAACACCAGCGCCAAACTCGGCGCGGACGGCTGGAGCCTGGCCGAGGCTGTGGTGCCGGGCATTCCCTTCCCGCTGCCCAAGAGCGGCGAGGAAGTCATGTACAACAGCAAGATGCGCTATCGCGGCGTGGCCCAGGAATGGAAGTCCACCATCACCGCCGTGTCGCCGCGCAAGGGCGGCAGCGAATGGATCAAGGCGGGTTCGCAGCAGACCATGTTCTTCCCCTGGGCCGCCAAGGGCAGCGTGAACCTGTCCACGCTGCCGCCGGTGGAGTACTACACCTACTTCGCCTACAACTCGCCGACCGCACTGGCCGGACAGGCGCTGTCGCTGACCACCTTCCTCAACCAGCCCGGTGGCGAAACCTTCTACTACTTCCCCGGCCAGCGCCGCGTGCGCCGCATGCCGTCCTACGCCTATGACTCGCCGCAGATCGGCATGGAAAACCAGTACACGCTGGATGAACCCATGGTCTTCAACGGCACCATCGACCGCTTCGACTGGAAGCTGGTGGGCAAGAAGGAAATGTACGTTCCCTATGGCAGCTTCGGCGCGACCGATTTCAAGGCCAAGTTCGAAGATGTGGCCGGTGAGGAATACATCGCCGAGAACGCCCGCCGCTACGAGCTGCACCGCGTCTGGGTGGTGGAGGCCACCGTCAAGGCCGGTGTGCGCCACCTGGCGCCCAAGCGCACCTTCTACGTGGATGAAGACAGCTGGAACCTGGTGGCCGCCGACGACTACGACGCCCAGGGCAAGCTGTGGAAGCACCGCGAAGCCTACATCATTCCGGTCTATGAGACCGGCAGCTGCGACCAGGCCGGCTTCACCCAGTACAACCTGGCCGAAGGCCGCTACGTGTTCGACCTGCACTCGGCCGGCACCGGCAAGGACATGGCCTGGGAAGTCGATGGCAAAGGCAACCCCCGCGCCAAGGCCAGCTTCTACAGCGCCGACAACCTGCGCGCCATCAGCGATCGCTGAGCGATCCTGAGACGGCATCTGCAACGGGAGAGGAACAACAATGAACAAGCAAATCCACTACAAGATCATCGCCCTGGCAGCCGCGACGCTGTGCAGCGGCGGTGCACAGGCCATGACCTTCGAGGGTGAGACGGTGTCCGGCAACTTCGATTCCACCGTGTCCTTCGGCGTCGGCGTGCGCGCCAGCAAACAAGCTTGCGGACTGGTGATCGGCAGCAGCGCCGGCAACGCCGCTGGGGCCAGCGGCCCCAGCGCACCGGGCGGCTGTGCCGATGCGCTGTCGTCGCTCAATGACCAGGGTGACCTGAACTACAATCGCGGCGACCGCTTCACCACCTACCTCAAGGGCACGCATGAACTGCTGCTGAACATGCCGGAGGATGTCAAATTCCTGGGCCGCGTGAGCTGGCTGCGTGACTACTCGGCCACCCGCAACACCGGCAACATCAGCGGCGGCAACCCCACCGGGCGCTCGCTCTCGGACGACGCCACCAATGAGCTGCATTCCAAGGTGCGGCTGCTGGACCTGTGGGTCAGCAAGTCCTTCGACCTGGGTGAGGAACGCGCCCGCATCCGCGTGGGTAACCAGGTGGTGAACTGGGGCGAGAGTCTGTTCATCGCCGGCGGTATCAACCAGACCAACGCCATCGACATCATGCGCCTGTCCAATCCGGGCACGCAGTTGAAGGAAGCCATCCTGCCCGCGCCCATGGTCAACTTCGCCATTGGCCTGGGCCGTGGCTTCTCGGTGGAAACCTACGTGCAGCAAGGCTGGGAGAGCAACTACTTCCCGCCGGTGGGCAGCTACTGGTCCACCGCCACGGTGGGCATCGGCGCCGAGGCGCTGGGCGTACCGGTTACCAGCCGCCCGCGCTCCACCGGCCAGTACGGCGTGGCGTTGCGCTATACACCGCCGGGCGCGGACGTGAACTTCGGCCTGTATGTGATGAACTACCACGACAAGTCGCCCGTGCTGTCCACCGCCAACACCCCCAGCGGACTGGGCTATTCCTACCTGGAAGACCGCAAGATGGTCGGCCTGTCGGCCAACTTCCCGCTGGGCAACTGGGCCATCGGCACTGAACTGTCGTATCGGCCCAAGGATCCGGTATCACTCAATGGCTCGGTACCGAATGCCAATGGCGGCTTCTGCATGGTCAATGGCAAGTGCTATGTCGAGGCCGAGAAGTACCAGCTGGCCGTCACTGGGCTGCTGAGCCTGTCGCCCAGCGAACACGGCAGCGTGCTCAAAGCCCTGGGCGCCGATACCGCTACCTTGATGGTCGAAGCAGTGGCGATCAAGTATCCCAACCTGAAGAGTTCCTATGGCGGCATTCCTGTGGCCGCAGGCCTGTGGGGCTGGGGTTACGACACCACCGCCAACGCCAACCGCACCCTGGCCAATGGCGGCAACACCGCCGGCGTGGGCAGTTCCACGTCGTATGGCTACAACTTCGACTTCAGCTGGGTCTACGATGGTTCGGTGATTCCGGGCTGGCAGGTGATTCCGGAGGTCTACTTCTTCCACGCTGTGAAAGGCCGCACGCCCAATGCCACGGCCACCTTCATGGAAGGCGCGAAGATGGCCAACTTCACCGTCACCTTCATGCAGAACCCGGCCAAGTGGCAGGTGGCGCTGAACTTCGCCAAGTTCTGGGGCGGGGCCAGCGTGTTCGATCAACCGCTGCGTGACCGCAGCTTCTACGGCATGACCGTCAGCCGCAACTTCTGAACTGCTGCGCCCGGCCCCTCCACGGACCGGGCGCTGCCCTTGCTGCCGCCTGCGGGCGGCAATTGCATTTCCACCAGACCCACGACCGAGACCTCGCACCATGGCCGCCACCCCTTCCCTGTTCAGCCTGGATAGACTCGAAGCCAGCCTGTTCCGCCTGCGTATCCCCATCCTGGCCTTGCTGCTGGCCTTCACCGCCGTACTGTCCTATTTCGCCCTGCAATTGCGCATGGACGCCGGCTTTGAAAAGCAGATGCCGACCCATCACGAATACATCGACACCTTCAAGCAATACCGCGACGACGTGCTCGGCGCGAACCGCTTGAACATCGTGCTGCGCGCCCGTCATGGCAGCATCTGGACCAAGGAGGGACTGACCCGCCTGTCGGAGATGACCCAGGCCGTCATGTTCCTGCCCAACATCAGCCGCCTGGGCGTGCAGTCGCTGTGGACGCCCAACACCTTCGTCAACGAGATCACCGAGGAAGGCTTCCGTGCCGATCCGGTCATCCCCGGCACAGTGATTCCCTCGGCGCTCACGCCCGAGATCATCGAGCAGATCCGCAACACCGCCATCAACGGCGGTTTCGTCGGCACCCTGATCTCACGCAACCAGGACAGCGCCATGATCGTGGCCGAGATCAACGAGTTCGACGCCAAGGGCGAGAAGGTCGACTATCTCGCCTACAACAAGCTCTTGAATGACTTGCGCGCCAAGTACGAGAACGCCGATTTCGAAGTCCAGATCATCGGCTTTGCCAAGCAGATCGGCGATGTGGCCGATGGCGCCGAAGGCGTAGTGAAATTCTGCATCATGGCCTTGCTGCTGACCGCCATCGCGGTGTACTGGTATTGCCGTTCGCTGCCCTTCACGCTGTTGCCGGTGGCCTGCTCGCTGGTGTCGCTGGTGTGGCAGTTCGGCACCTTGCGCCTGCTGGGCTACGGACTCGATCCCCTGGCCGTGCTGGTGCCCTTCCTGGTGTTTGCCATCGGCGTTTCACATGGGGTACAGCAGATCAACACCATCGTGCGCGGCATCGCCAGCGGACAGTCCTGCGAGGCCGCCGCCCGCGCCAGCTTCAAGGGCTTGCTCATTCCGGGTGTGCTGGCCCTGGTCACGGCCCTGGTGTCCTTCGTCACGCTGGTGATGATTCCGATTCCCATGGTGCGCGAGCTGGCCATCACCGCCTCCATCGGCGTGGGCTACAAGATCATCACCAACCTGGTCATGCTGCCGCTGGCGGCCTCGCTGCTCAAGGTCGGCAAGACCTATGCCGATGCCGCCATGCGCGCCCAGCAGGCGCGCGGCCGCTGGCTGGCGGTGCTGTCGCGCTCGGCCCAGCCGAGGGTGGCGCGCAGCATCGTGGTGATCACGCTGCTGGTGCTGGCCGGCTCAGCCTGGTACAGCCATGACCGCCTGGTCGGCACGCTCCAGCCGGGCGCACCGGAGCTGCATGCCGACGCCCGCTACAACCGCGACGCCCGCTGGATTGCCGACAACTACGGCAATGGCCTGGACTGGCTGACGGTGATCCTGGCCACACCCGCCAACTCCTGCGACCAGGTGCGCTTTGGCCGCTACCAGGACCAGTTCGATACCGTCATGCGTCATGTGCCGGGGGTGCTCTCGGTGAGCTCCTTCGCCGACCAGATGAAGATCTACAACGAAGGCTATAACGAAGGCAATCCGGCCATGTTCACGGTGCCGCTGGACGCTGGCAACTATGCCGCGCTGGCCGTGGAAATCGGCCGCGTGCGCGGCTTCCTGTCCAAGGACTGCAACATGCTGGCCAGCCACCTATTCCTGGCCGACCACAAGGCCGCCACCATCAATGGCGTGATCCAGGCCGTCAAGCGCTACCGCGACCAGCACAAGCTGGAGGGACTGGAGATCCGCCTGGCTGCCGGCAACGCCGGCGTGATCGCGGCCGTCAACGATGAAGTGGAAAAATCCGAACTGCCCATGATGCTCTACGTCTATGGCGCGATCGTCTTGCTGGTGTTTGCGGTCTATCGCGACTGGCGCGCCATCATCGCCTGCTGCCTGCCGCTGACGGTGGCCACCTTCATCGGCTATGCCTTCATGAAGCAGCTGCAGATCGGCCTGACGGTGGCCACGCTGCCGGTGATGGTGCTGGCCGTGGGCATCGGCGTGGACTATGCCTTCTACATCTACAACCGCCTGCAACTGCACCTGGCGGCAGGGCTGGCCATCGAAGAGGCCTTGCACAACGCCATCCAGGAAGTGGGCATCGCCACCATCTTCACGGCCATCACCCTGGCCATCGGCGTGGCGACCTGGTCCTTCTCCGACCTCAAGTTCCAGGCCGACATGGGCAAGCTGCTGGCCTTCATGTTCCTGGTCAACCTGATCATGGCGATGACCGCCCTGCCCGCCTTCGCGGTGGTGCTGGACAAGATGTTCCCGCGCAAATCGCCCATCAAGCTCAACAGCGCCCTGGCGCACTGATCGCAAGGACGAGTCATGACCTTCTTCAAGACATCCGCCATTCCCCTGTCCCTGGCCCTGCTGGCCGCCAGCGCCGCCGGTGCAGTGTTCGCCCAGGCCGCCGCGCCCGTCACGCTGGCCGCAGCCCGCACCGACGCCCACGCCCTGCACAACATGATGCTGGGCGCGGCCCGCGCCGGCAGCCGCATCGTCGCGGTGGGAGCGTATGGCTACATCATCCTCTCCGACGACGGCGGCGCCAGCTATCGCCAGGCCGACCAGGTGCCGGTCGATACCACGCTGACCTCGGTCAGCTTTGCCGATGCCTCGCAAGGCTGGGCGGCCGGCCATGGCGGCGTGATCCTGCACACCGCCGATGGCGGCAAGACCTGGGCCTTGCAGCGCAGCGATACCAGCGTGGACCAGCCGCTGTTCTCGATCTGGTTCGCCAACGCCAATGAGGGCTGGGCAGCGGGATTATGGTCACTGCTGCTGCACACCCAGGACGGCGGCAAGAGCTGGCAGCAGGTCAAGCTGCCCGCCGCGCCCGGCCAGCAACGCGCAGACCTGAACCTGCTGCATATCTTCCCTGGCCGGGATGGCGCGCTCTTCGTGGCGGCCGAACAGGGGGTGTTGTATCGCTCCCGCGATGGCGGCCAGCATTGGGAAGCGCTTGCCACCGGCACCAAGGCTTCACTGTGGAGCGGCGTGAGCACAGCCTCCGGCGCCATCGTGGTCGGCGGCCTGGGCGGCAAGCTGCTGCGCAGCGACGACGGCGGCCAGCATTGGCAGGTGATCGCCTCGCCGACCAGCGGCTCCATCACCGCCTTGCGCAGCGAGGGCAACCAGGTGATGGCCAGCTCGCTCTCGGGGGCATTGCTGGCGAGCGACGATGATGGCCGCCAGTGGCGCATCAAGGCTACTGCCCGCGATGCACTGACCACGCTGGAATTGCAGGAGGGCCGGGCCGAGCGGCCACTGGCCTATGGCAAGGGTGGGCAGGCGAAGCTGGAGGTCAGCGCCTCGCGCTAGCGATCACGGGGGCGGTGCGAGCGCATCGTCGCCTGTTTTTCCTGAGTCGTGGGGTGGGCGTGTATCGAAGCGGGGACTGAGGTGCGCCTTCGATACGGCCCGTTGGGCCTGCTCAGGACGAACGGTAGTCGTGGCATCCGCATCAGATGAATGCAAAAGAGGATATCCGCGGATATCCTCTTTTTTCATTCGCACCCAGCGCTAGGGCTTACTTCTTCAGGCTGATCACCTGTGGCTGGGTCACGCCCTTCAAGCCTTCCTGGCCAAATTCCACGCCCCAGCCCGAACGCTTGTTGCCGCCGAAGGGCACCATGGGATGCACCATGCCATGCTGGTTGACCCACACCGTACCGGCCTGCAAGCGCGTGGCCACCTGCGCTGCGCGCTGGCTGTCGCTGCTCCAGACCGACGCCCCCAGGCCGACATCGAGCCGGTTGGCGTTGGCGATGGCCTGCTCGAGATCGCTGTAGCGGATGATGGGCAGCACCGGGCCGAACTGTTCCTCGTCCACCAGGCGCGCGCCATCGCGCAGTCCGGTCACCAGAGTGAGCGGATAGAAATTGCCCGGGCCGTCCGGCAGCACGCCGCCGCAGACGATGGTGCCGCCCTCTTCGCGGGCGCTTTCCACCAGCGCCACGACCTTCTTCAACTGCATCGGATTCTGGACCGGCCCCATGGCGATCCCCGGCTGCAGGCCATCGCCCATGGGCAGCGCAGCGATGATGGCCTTGAGCTCATCGACGATCTGGTCATGCAGCGCGTCGGGCACATAGAGCCGCTTGGCGCAGGCACAGGTCTGCCCCATGTTGAGGAAAGCGCCCCAGAACAGACCCGGTGCAATCGCCTTGGGATCGGCATCGTCCAGCACGATGGCCGCATCATTGCCGCCCAGCTCCATGGTGGTCGGCGTGAGGTTGCGCGCCGCAGCGGCGACGATGCGCGCACCGGTCGCTCCCGAGCCGGTGAACATGATCTTGTTGACGTCGCCATCCTCCACCAGCATCGCGCCCACGCTGCCATCACCGCTGACGGTATTGAGCACGCCCGGCGGCAAGGCGTCGGCCACCACGCGGGCCAGTTCCAGACCGCACACGCTGGTGTATTCCGAAGGCTTGAGCACCACGGTGTTGCCGGCATAGAGGGCGGGAATGACCTGCCAGATGGAAATCATCAGCGGCCAGTTCCAGGGGGCGATGGCGGCGATCACGCCATAGGGCTTGCGGTGCAGTTCATCGCGCCGGGTCTCGTCCTCGAACACCACTTCCGGGGCCAGTTCCAGGCTGGCGGTGGCGCGCGTCCAGGCTTCGCAGCCCCACAGTTCGAAGCGCGATCCCGGCACCTGGTCCGGACCGACGCCGCCCAGAGGACGCCCCTGTTCCTGCGTCACCAGCGTGGCCAGGCGCTCAGCGTTGGCGGCGATGGCGTCGGCCACGCGATTCAAGTACTCGCGCCGTTGCACCAGGCTCAACGCGGCCCAGGCCGGCTGCGCCTGGCGCGCGGCGGCCACGGCGGCGGCCACTTCGATGGCGTCGGACTGGGGAAAGCGGCCCATCACCGCGCCAGTGGCGGGATTGTGGGAATCGCGCTGGCGGCTGCCTGCGCGCAGCTGGCCGCCGATGATGTTGGATGCGATGTGCATGGAGTCTCCTTTTTTCAAAAAAAAGACCGCCGGGCCGGGGCGCAGGCGGTCAATGATGACAAGCTTGGGAAAGCCTTATTTCTTCTTGTTCAGTCCGAGGGTGGGCGTCTCGTCGAAGAAGTTCCAGGGCTTCAACAGGACGTGCACCCATTCGGTCGGCATGATGGGCCACTCTTCGGCCCGCGCCACGTGGGTGGTGCCAGTGGTCAGCCAGACCACATCGTCCTGGTTGACGATGGACTGGTTGTCCTTGACGAAGGCGCCCAGGCCGGTGTCTTCATGCGAGCGGTTGGGATACTTGCCTTCCGGGAAGCGCTGCTGCGGGTCATAGCGGGTGACCCACAGCTGACGGTCCATGAAGCTCAGGCGCTTGTTGAGCCATTCGTCCGGCGAGAAGTTGGCGCCCTTGGCGATCGGATGGGTGCCGCCCGCATAGGGGATCAACTGGTAGGACACCGGATTGCCGACCTTGTTGAACTTGTTGGGATTGCTCAACAGCCGGATGGTCGAGGCATCGAACTTCTGCGCGGCCTGCTGCTCGGTCTCGGCGGTGCGCTGCACGGTCTGCATGGTGCTGCTGCGCGGGCCGCCAGGGGTATTGGGCAATACCACCGGATCGACTTCGGTGAGCGAATTGTTCTGGCCATCCACATCCAGGTCGAGGCGGAAGTTGTAGATGTGCTGGTGCGTGGTGCCGACGATGTTGTGATCGATCAGCGTGCCGTAGCGGGTATCCTCGGCGGCGCTGGCGTCACGCATGGTGGAAGACTTCACGCCCTTGACGGCCTCGATGCCGGTGGCGCCGGCATTGATGCCGATGGTGCCGTTCTCGGCAAAGACCCAGTCGAAGATGTAGTCGTAGTTGCCCACCGTGCTGATCCAGCGGATCACCAGTTCGCGCCGCTCCACCGAGAGATTGGGCTGGCCGTATTCCTGGTGCTTGAATTCGGGGCCGGCATAGCGCTCGAATACCCCGATGGCGCGCGGGATGGTGCGTGGCTTGCCACTGGTATCGGCCAGGGTGGCGTCGAGCAGGACGACGTTGTCGGGGGCGTCCTTGCCGCGTTCGATGGGTGAGGTCAGGGTGCCCATGCCATATTCGCCGGAATCCAGATAGGCCTTGAAATACCAGCCCACATCCGGATCACCGTAAGGCACGATCATGCCGCCCAGCGAACCCTCATACATGATCTGGCGCTTCTTGCCGTGGTCATTGTAGGTGACGGTGGAGAACATCAGGCCCACGCGCGAATCGAGCTTGAAGTGCATCTCCCAGTTGCGCCAGCGCAGGGTGTTGCCGGTGATGGTGTAGTTCTTGCCCTCAGGCTCGCTGATGTCCAGCGGCTTGGGCGGCGGCACCAGGGCGCGGCCGCTGCCGTCATAGCCGGTGGGCTTCATCGGCACGGGAATGACGCCATTGTCTTCGATCTTGATGACCTTCTTCTGCACCAGATCGACCACCGCCACCAGGTTCTCGATGGGATGCGCCCAGTAATTGCCATCGCCCACATCGAGGTAGCTGACCACCTTGAGCAGGCGGGCGTCTTCCTGCAGGGCGTCCTTGCCGCCGAAGTAACCCACGGTCAGCGGTGTGGCCACCACCTTCTTGATATCGGTGATGCCGCGCTTGGCGAGGGCCTGGGCGTATTCGGGGCTGCTCTCCATGGCGTTCTGGACGGTCGCGAAATCATCCACCAGCACCATGCCATGCACGCCCTCCTTAGGCTCCCAGCGCGTCACATTGCGCTGCCCCAGATCCACCGTGCCTTCGATGACCTTGCTGCCATCGAGCAGGGTGAAATCAGCACGTCGCGCAATGGTCTGCCCACGCTCGCCCAGGGCGAACTTCCAGACCTGCTCCTTGGGTGGTTCGGCCAGGGTGATCTCGGTGAAGCGATAGTTGGGCTGCCAGCGTCCGCTGGCCTTCAACACCTCCAGCGCGGCATTGATCTCATCGGCACTGAGCGGATTGAGCGGATGCGGTACGGCCTCGATCTGGAAGGTCTTGTCCAGGCTGGGCGCGAAGACGGTATTGATGAATTCGTCCGAGACATAGGGCTGGCCGCCCTTCATCACCAGCGGCACCGGCAGCTTCACGCTCTGGCCGTTGACCAGCGCCGTCGTGGCGCGTGGCTTGACGCGCACGGTCACGCTGTTGCGCTGGATGGTCCACAAACCGGCATAGGCATCCCAGCGCACGGTGGCGCCGAAGTCTTCCATGGTCTTCTTCAAGGGCAGCATATGAGCGGCCGCGCCGTGGGCCGCTGCCGGCAGCGGCCCCAGCAAGGCAGTGGACAGACCGGCGGCGGTGAGCGTAGTCAGCGCCGCCTTGAGCAGGGGGCGGGAACGGAAACGATTGGAGGTCATGGTCGGAACATATCGGTGAGGATAGGGTGTGCACACATTATTGCGTTCCCCTTCCGCACGGACGTAGCCCGATTTGGCAAACCTGCAGCCTTCCTCCGGTGGCCCGATGCAGGCTTGCCTGCTCCCGCAGCCTGCGTTTCAGCGCAAACCCTGGTGCTCCCCCCTGCCGATGACCTTCTGCGAGCGCGCCCAGCGATGCATGGCAGCGCCGATTTGCCGATTCTGGATAGGCTTGTTCAAGCGGATGCGCGCCGACGACGTGATCAAGCTGGGACGTGATCGACGAGAAAGCAAAACGCGAGGAAATGTGAGAAAGCACCAACATCAGAACGTCAATCCACTCAAATTTTCACGTAATCGCCAGTTCACATCTGGAAATTTCCCGGCAAGTACGGCGTCTTCTTGTTCCAGATCAGATTGCCGGCATTTCCCGCTTTCCTTTATTTCCGCCGACGCTAGTCTGTATGAAACGTCGAACGCCATCCGGGGGGAAAAGCGTCATGTATATCGTCTGTCTGATATTTGCCATTTTGGCTCTCGTTGGTTGCATAGGGGTGGCCACCATGTTCTTGAAAAACCGTAAATACATCGAGCAAGATGCGCTGGAGGCGGCGCGCCGCATGTTCCGCGCCGGCCAAAATGACGATCAGACCGCCGCGAAATAGAAGACCATCAACGGATCCCCACGCAGCTGCCACCTGAGCCGGCGCGGGGAGCAGACCGCCACGCATCCACCTCAGAAGAAGCGGTAACCCACTCCAACGGCAAAGCTGACATAGCGCGAATCGCTCTTGGGCTCATAGTAGGCAAGTCCGTTGGCGGTGCGCACGTTGGCGCTGCGCCCGTACCTGAAGGCGTAGTAGTCCACGCCGGCGCTGGCGTGCAATGCCGGGGTAAGGGCGTAGTCAATGGACAGGGCGGCCTTGTAGAGCTGCGAATTGCCCAGGCTGGTGGAGAAGGCATTGCTGGCCTGGGCCGAGTCGCTGTTGGCCACATCGATGTGCGCATCCACGGTGCGCGCCAGGATGGCCGTGGCGCTGACCACCATCTTGCTCATGACGTTGGCCTGCAGCATGAGGCCCACGCCATACGAGCCATGTCGATAGGTCTCGCCGGCATTGACGCCGCGCTGCCATTCATGGTGGCCGATGTCGGCGAACGGGGTCAGCAGCAGACTAGGGTGCAGCGTGAAGGCTTTGCCGAGCCGCAGGTTGTAATCGGTCAGCACCGCACCGGAGCTCGCCGTGACCGAGCCGTAATTGCCACCGCTCATCAACGCGCCCACGTAATGGGTATGGCCCCGTTTGCGGGCATAGGAAAACTGCAGGTAGTCGTTGCCCAACCAAAGATCACGCATGATCACCGCTGTGATGGCGCCTCCGGGCACGGTGCCTCTCTCCGTATCCAGGACGGTGTCATTCTTGCCGTCGCGCTTTTCGGTGTAATCGATATTTCCGGACAGGTACTGGAGCGCTATCTGGTTATCGGCCGACAGGATGTCCTGGTTCGCTTTGCAGGTGCTACTGGAGAATACGGCGGCCGCACAGGCCACGATGATGAATCGGTCTTTCATGCTCCCCTCCTGTTTTTCTATGCCCGAATGGCAGCTTGATTCTAGGAGGTCCGACATGAAAACCTGCGCACGCGAACAGAGTTTTGCCAGCATCAAGAATGCCTTAGCATTCCTTTGCGGTCGCTGGGCAATGTGCAGAAATCTTGACATCAAGCAAAACTGACTCGCAATTTTATGGGGGATTTTCGCTGCGTCGCGAACGCTGACAGGCAGGCAGAATGACTGACAAAACACTGACACCTCCACACGTCCTCCACACTCTCCGCACAAAATCCTTGCATTCCTGCTCACACGACAAAACATCCGACCGCCCGAATTTCCGCTTCCGGCCTGGCTCAAATGCCTTCCCTTGCGCTTGCCGGCGGGCCTGGGCAGGAATATTTTTACAGATGAGAATTTCTCTTATAATTCCCAACGTACTCTGTGGCGCGGGGTCCATGGGCTGGTGATGAGACCAGATTCATGGCACAGACGCCGTCAGTCAAGTTTGACTCGCATTTATTTGCAAGCTGCCAGATGAGTTCCTATCCGATATCCGACCATCCCCCTGCCATGAGCAGGATCGAAGCCATTTTCATCGAGCATCATGGCTGGCTGCGCACGCGCCTGCGGCGCAGCGTCGGTGACGCCTTCACGGCCGAGGATGTGGCGGCGGAGACCTTCACGCAGTTGCTGCACTCGCCGCCACCGCAGGAAGTCAGGGAACCACGGGCCTTGCTGACGACGATCTCGCGCCGCATCGTCTATGAGCTGTGGCGTCGCCGCGACCTGGAAGAAGCCTGCCTGCAGGCGCTGGCCCATGTGAGCGGCGATGTCCAGGCGATCTCGCCGGAAGACCAGCTGCAACTGCTGCAGGCCCTGCGCGCCATGGACCAGGCGCTGGCCGGTCTCTCGGCCAAGGAATGCGCCGCCTTCCTGCTCTACAAGCTCGATGGCCTGACCTACCAGGCCATCGGCGCGCAATTGCGCATCACGCCCAGCGTGGCGCGGCGCTATGTGGCCAAGGGCCTGCTGCAATGCTACAAGGCCGCCGGCTTCGCGCCGCTGGAATAGACCACGGCATGGGCAAGGATGAAAAGATCGTCGAGCAGGCCATCGAATGGATGCTGCAGCTGGAGCAAGGCGACTTGCCGCCCGGCGAGCGCGCCGCCTTTGAACAATGGAAGGCGGCCGATCCGCGCCACGCGATGGCCTACGCCAACCTGAGCCAGTCGGTGCAGCAATTCGACGTCCCGCGCCAGGTGGGTGCAGCGCCGGTGATCTTGCGCAACACCCTGCAACAGAAGAGCAAGCGCCGCAAGGCGCTCAAGCGCATCGCTGCGCTGGCCGGGCTGGCGGTGGGCGCGGCTGCGCTGCTGGACCGCGTCACGCCGGTCGCTGCGCTCACCGCCGACCTGCACACCGGCACCGGCCAGCGCCAGCGCACCACGCTGGCCGATGGCAGCATCATCACCCTCAATGCGCGCAGCGCCATCGACCATCTGATCTCGCCCGTGCTGCGCCAGGTACGCCTCTTGGAGGGTGAAATCCAGGTCCAGATCGCAGCGGCCAATGCGCTGCCGTTTTCCATCGAGACGGTCCATGGCAGCGTGAGTGCAACGGCGGGCACGCTGATGCTGGGCTTGCAGCCACTGCGCACGGATCTCGTGGCGCAGCAGGCGGCGGCGCTGCTGAGCACCCGCAATGGCCAGCACGCCACGCTGGCGGCAGGCCAGCGCACCTGGTTCGACCAGGACGAGATCGGCGCGCCGCGTGCCGCCGGTGGCGCAGAGAATTCCTGGGTGGAAGGCTATTACACCGCCTCCGACAATTCGCTGGAGGAAGTGGTGGCGGCCTTGCGGCCCTATCGCAAGGGGCTGCTGCGCCTGGACCCGGCGGTGGCGCAGTTGCGCATCAGCGGCGCCTTCCCGCTGGACGACACCGACCGCGCCCTGTCGGCGCTGGCCAGCGCGCTGCCCATCACGGTCAACCGGGTCAGTCCTTACTGGGTCAGCATCAGCGGCCGCTCCTGACCTCTCATCCATTCATCAGCCCTCCCATGCCCGCGCGACGCCTTGCCCGCCTGATGGCGCACTGCCTGGCTGCCACGCCGGCGCTGCTGGCCGTGACCTGCGCGCCCACCGTCCAGGCCGCTGCGGCCGGCCTGGTCCAGCCGCAGGCGGCGCTGTTCGATTTCCAGGTCCCGGCGGGGACGATGGAACAGGCGCTGGTAGCCATTGCGCGCTCGGCCGGGGGTATCGTGCTGTTCGACCCGGCGGCAGCGGCCAGGCTCAACTGCGCTGGCGTACAGGGCAGGTTCACCCTGGAGGCGGCCCTGCGGCAAGCGCTGGCGGGCAGTCCGCTGGAACTGGTCAGCCATCCCGATGGCTCATTCGGCGTGCTGCGCGCCAGCGTACCCGCTGCCCTGAGCGCCGACCCCGCCACTCCCGAACACTACAATCCACCGCTGCCGCCGGTGCTGCGCTCGGGCCAACGCGATGCGGGCGACACCAGCCACGGCTATGCCGACAGCGGTTTTCTGGCCACCGAAAGCCGGCTGGCCACGCGCAATGAGATGCCGCTGTCTTCGCTCCCGGTATCGCTTCAGGAAATCACCGGCGGCCTCATCGAGAGCCAGCAGTCGCAATCGGTGGTGAGCAGCCTGCAGAACATCAGTTCGGTCGCCTATGGTCGCGGCGATGGCGTGGACCAGGCCGGCACGCTCTACGTGCGCAGCTTCGTCGCGCCGGTCATGCGCGATGGCTGGGGCGACCTGGTCTCGCTGGTCAATGCCACCAATGGCCGGGTCTCGGGTTCGCGCGCCATCACCTCGCTGGATGTGCCCACGGCGGCCATCGAGCGGGTGGAAGTGCTGGGCGGGGCCGACTCCATCATCGTGGGCGGCCCCATGGAGCCGGGCGGCTCCGTCAACATCGTGACCAAGCAGCCGGTGGCCGACACGCTGCGCGAGCTGACCCTGGAGGTGGACCAGCGCGGCCACCGCCGCAGCGCCCTCGACCTCGGCGGCAGCCTGTCGGCGGACCGCGCCTGGACCTATCGCACCATCGTCTCGGTCACGCACGACAAGCGCACCCTGGATGGCTACGACGGCGCGCGCGAGTTCTATCTCGCTCCTTCCCTGGGCTACAAGGACGCCAGCACCTCCGTGGTGGCAGGCCTGAGCCATCAGGTGGCGCGCACACCCTTCGGCGGCTACCAGAGCGCACTGCTGGGCGAGAACGGCCCCGGCCCGGACCTGCGCAGCGCCCCTTGGGGCCGGGCCGACGACCGCAGCCTGGCCACCAAGACCGAGCTGTTCTATCGCTGGGAACAGGCGCTGGGCGAAGACTGGCGCTTCACCAGCCGGGCCAGGATCAACCGGCTGCGCTACCGTGCGGCGGGCTACACCAATTGCGCGCCGGTGGACCTGGATGCCGGTACCGGCGTGTGCGTGGCCGACCAGTCCCTGCTGCAGACGGACAGCATCAGCCTGGACAACAATGTCTCGTACAAGATCGTCAGTGGCCCATGGCAGCACCGCATCATGGCCGGCGCCAGCTTCTCGCGCACGCGGCTGCGCAGCTACAGCGATGGTGACAACAGCGTGGCCGTCAATGTCCCCTGGCCGCCCTCCCAGGCAGCGCTGCCGCCGCTGAGCGGCCAGCCCAGCCTGACCGGGGGCGATGACGCCATCTATACCTCCAACCTCTACCTGCAGGACCAGATCACCTGGCAGCGCTGGTACGCGCTGATCAATGCCGGCTACGAGCGGGAGCGCAACAATTTTTCTTCGGATGTGGATGCCGATGGCGTGCTGCGCGATACCTCGCCGCCGCGCAATGTCCCGGTCTACAACCTTGGCCTGGCCTATCGCCTCAGCCAGAACGCCACGCTCTACGCCAACTACTTCCGCAGCTTCACGCCCGGCCAGGTGCTGCTGGACTCCAGCCTCAACGGCAGCCGGCCCGGCATCAACTCGGCCCCGGCCACCACGGGCAGGTCGGCCGAGATCGGCCTGAAGCTGGAGTTGCTGGAGCGGCGTGCGGTGTTCACGGCGGCGCTCTTTCGGGCCACCCATACCAATGTGCTGCAATCGGTCTTTGCCGACGCCAGCGCGCCCCTGAACCGCTATGTCCTGCTGCCCTCGGCGGTGAGCCGGGGGTTGGAGCTGAACCTGTCGGGCCGCCTGGCGCGCGGCTGGAACCTCATCGCCAGCTACAGCTATAGCCTGTTCCATCCCGCCCCGGGGCCGGAACAGGACAGCCGGCTGGGGCAGTTCCCCCATCACCGGGCCAGCCTCTGGAGCACCTATGACCTCCAGTCCGAGGCATGGCGCGGCTGGGGATTCGGCTTGGGCATGACCGCGCGCAGCGGCTACACCGCCGTCAGCGACGCCGACACCCAGGTGCGCATCGGCGGCCAGACCCGCACCGACGCCAGCCTCTACTATCGCCGCCCCGGCAGCCGCACCACCCTGGGCATACGCAACCTGTTCGACCGCCGCCTCTTCAGCGACTTCGCTACCAACCTGATCGGGGTGGAACCGGGACGCACCCTCACGCTGACCCACATCATCGAATTCTGATGGGCCCCGCCCCGCCGGGGGCCTGCGAAAAAAATTTGTAACAGACCGTCATTTTGGCCGGCCCGTTGCACAAGCAAGACAGAGAGAACGATTTCTCTGTGTTCATCGTGCAAGGAGACGATCCATCATGACTTCCCTCAGTCTGCCTCATCATCCCGGCCCTTACGGGCTGTTGCTGGATACCCAGGAGCCTCTGCTGGCCTGCCTGAGCCTGTTGCTGTTCGCCGTGGGCTTCTACCTGGTCTGGCCTGGCATCGCCCTGTGCTACCGGCAGCTGCGCATGAGCGCCGGCTGGCTGGCCGCCCCTGTCCAGCGTATCCAGCCAGCCCAGCCCGCCCGCACGCCGGGCGAAGGGGCGTCCGCTGCGCGCCCGGTCCATCTGTGGAGTGCGCCCGATCATCCGCGCGCGCTGGGCTCCAGGCTGGCGCGCCAGGTGAAGCTGGCCAGCCGCTATCTGCTGCATCCCGCCCTGACCCGGCGCTGGCTGGATTTCTGGAACCTCAGCGCCACCCATCGCGCCCTGGCCGTAGCCGCGCCGCGCCTGCTGGACAAGGTCTATCGTCCCTACCAGTCGCTGCAACTGAGCCGCGCCGAGCGCCTGGCCCTCCTCACCAGCCACTATGACTTCATCATCCGCAAGGGGCTGGCCCCGCTGGTCCTGCGGGCGGCGCGGCAAGCGGTCCCGGTGGCCTGCTTTGCGGGCAAGTCGGGGGATCGCTACGAGGTGCGGCTGGCGGCCATCGACAGCCTGACCCTGGAGGGCGAACTGGCCCTGCATCTCTATCACGGCGACCAGCACCTGTTCTCCACCGCCTTCAGCGTCTGCGCGCAAGAGAATGGTTGGGAGCTGCGCGTAGGTTGCCTGCAAGGTCCGCGCGGCCAGCAGACCCGCGAGCGGGTGCGTCATGCCACCCGTGACCTGTTCGGCCTGCGTCCCAAGGCGCTGATGATCCGCCTGGTGCGCGCGCTGGGCGTGGCGCATGGCTGCGCCCGCGTGGTGCTGGTCAGCAATGCCCACCGGGTAGCGCGCCATCACTGCCGGCGCGAACACGTCCATGCCGATTACGACGCCTTCTGGCAGGAACTGGGCGCGGCCCGACGCAGCGACGGCGACTACGAGCTGCCCTGCGACGAGGCCGTCAGCGACATCAACGCCCTGCCCTCGCGCAAGCGCGCCGAAGCCCGTCAACGCCTGGCGCTGACGCAGCAGGCGGCGCTGGCGATGCGCTGCGCGCTGGTGCGCCCGATCCACTGAATCTCCCGAAGGAGGCAGCATGGCAACTTCGACCGGATCCATTTCGACCTCGGCAGGCCCGCTGGATGTGGCCAACCTGGTCAACCAGCTCGTCTCGGTGGAGAGCAAGTCGCGCCTGACGCCCCTGGCCAGCAAGGCGGACAGTTTCAATGCGCTGATCTCGGCCTACGGCAAGCTGGGCACTGCCCTGACGACCTACCAGAACGCCCTGGCCGAGTTGACGGCGGCCAAGTTCAGCGCCCAGAAAGCGGCCGTCAGCAACACCGGCCGCAGCAGCGACGGCAAGAGCGGCAATGACGCCGTGAGCGCCGACATCAATAGCGACGCCTCCACCAAGGCCCAGGCCCAGATCATCAAGTCGGCCGGCTTTGCCAGCGGCCATCTGTTCAAGGCCGGCGACTCCGTGGCCATCAAGGTCGGCGAGGCCAGCCCCCACTTCATCACCCTCAAGGCCGACGCCACCATCAACGGCCTGCGCGATACGATCAATGCCGCCCGCGCCGGGGTGACGGCCAGCGTGGTGCGTGATGACGCCGGCGATCATCTGGTGCTGGAATCCAATACCGCCGGCACGGCCAACCTGCTCAAGGTGCGCGCCAACAACAGCCTCTCGGCCATCAGCTTCGATGCACAGCAGAGCCGCCCCGGCGCCATGACGCAGACCCAGGCGGCGCGCGACGCCACCAGCGCGGCGCCGGGCAGTTACGCCATCAGCGTGGAGCAACTGGCGCAGTCGCACAAGCTGAGCTCGGCCGGCATTGCGCCGGGCAGCACCTTTGACCTGGGCGTGCTGGCCATCAAGGCCGGCAGCGGTTCGACGACGCTCATCAAGCCGGCCAGCAATACCCTGGCGGGAGTACGCGACGCCATCAATGCCGCCGCAGCCGGTGTGAACGCCTCCATCGTCAGCGATGGCAAGCAGGAACACCTGGTGCTGACAGCCAAGGAGAGCGGTGCGAACAATGCGCTGCGCATCTCCGGCACGGGCGATTTCGCGGTGTTTTCGTCGGACCCGTCCGGCAACGCCAGCACGGCCTCGGTGACGCCCGAGAAACGCTTCAGCCAGGGTGCGGTGAACCTGAGCGTGGGCGCCCGCACGATCAGCCTCAAGCCAGCCAGCGCCACTGCCGGCGCCGCGCCAGGCCTGGCTGATGTGGCCCGCGCCATCAATGAAGCCAAGGCCGGCGTGAGCGCCACCGTGCAGCGCGAAGGCCAGGGCGACAAGGCCGTTGAACGCCTGGTGCTCAGCGCCAGCGGCAGCGATCCGGTCAGCCTGCGCGGCAGCGGCGACTATGCCGTGCTGGCCGCCAGCGCCATGGGCCAGTTGCAAAAGCCGCAGGATGCGCGACTGAGCATCGATGGCGTGGCCATCACTGCGACCAGCAATACGATCAAGGACGCCATCTCCGGCGTGACCCTGAACCTGAACAAGACCACCTCCGCCACCGACAAGCTCACCCTGGCCATCAGCAATGACAGCAGCGGCGTGGGCGCGGCTGTCAACAGCTTCGTCAATGCCTTTAACACGCTGGCCAAGGCGATGGCGGAGATGACCCGGCAAGCGCCGGCCAAGGTCCGTGGCCAGGCGGGCGAGCAAGGCCTCTTGGCCGGCGAATCGATGGTGCGCGCCCTCACCGGAGAACTGCGCAACGCGGTGCTGGCCAGCATGCCGGGCAACGCCCTGGGATCGCTCACGGCCATCGGCGTGGGCTTCAAGAAGGACGGCACCCTGGACCTGGACAGCGCGCGCCTGGCCAAGGCGGGCGAGCGCAATTTCGAGGCGGTGGCGCAGCTGTTCGCGGGCAAGGAGGGCCTGGTGGCGCGCACTCGCTCGCTGCTCGACAAGGTGCTGGGCGAGCAGGGGCTGCTGGCCGGCAAGACCCGCGGCCTGCAGGGCAGTCTCAAGATCGTGTCCGACCAGCAGGCCGCCGCCCGGGCGCGGCTGGCCAACCTGCGCGACAGCTACACCAACCAGTTCAATCGCCTCAACGTGACGCTATCGAAGATGCAAGCCTCGCAGAACTACCTGACCCAGCAACTGGCGCGCCTGCGCCGGCCCTGAGCCGATAGCGGCATCACCACGACCCTAGAACGGAGTAACCAGCATGAGTTTTCAACAGGGGCTCAGCGGCCTGCACGGCGCCAGCAAGCATCTCGATGTCATCGGCAACAACGTGGCCAACGCCAGCACCGTAGGCTTCAAGCAGGGACAAGTCCAGTTTGCCGACGCCTACGCCAATTCCATGAACCGCTCCGGCAACTCTCCGGTAGGCATAGGCGTGACCGTGGCCAACGTCAGCCAGGCCTTCACCCAGGGCAATATCGCCACCACCAACAACGCGCTGGACGTGGCGATCAATGGCGATGGCTTCTTCCGCATGGCGGCCAGCCTGACTGACCAGTCGCCGCGCTATGGCCGCAACGGCCAGTTCCAGTTGAACAAGGACGGCTACCTGATCAATCCCAGCATGAACGGCGCCTACCTCACCGGCTATCCGGCCGGGACCAACGGCGGCGATCCCGTGCCGCTCAAGATCGATACCGCCACCCTGCCGGCCACCGCCACCACGCGCGTGAGCACCAAGGTCAACCTGGATTCGCGCAAGAGCGTGCCCACCGTGAGCCCATTCGATCCCGCCAATCCGAACAGCTACAGCAATTCCACCGGCGCCACGGTCTATGACAGCCTGGGCAATCCCTATTCGCTGCAGACCTTCTACGTCAAGGGCGCCGCCACGGGCACGCCGCCCAGCACCACCTGGTCGGTCTATGCCACGCTGGACGGCAAGACCATCATCAATGCGCCGCCCGCCACCGGCCCGCAATTGCTGGGCACGCTGCGCTTCGACGCCACTGGCGCGCTCACGGCCAGCACCGGCATGTCGCTCAACCTGAGTACCTTGGCCAAGGGCGGCGCGACCTTCCCCGGCCCGATCGCACTGGGCTATGCCGGCTCGACCCAGACCGGTTCGGCCTTCGCCAACCTGGCCCAGAGCCAGGACGGCATGCCGCCGGGCACGCTCTCCAGCTTCAGCATCGGCAAGGATGGCAGCATCATCGGCGCCTACAGCAACCAGCAGACCCGGGTGATGGGCCAGATCGTGCTGGTCAACTTTGCCAATCCCCACGGTCTCCAGCCGATCGGCAACAACCTCTACCAGGCCTCGGAGGCGGCCGGCAGTGCGCTGGTCGGCACGCCCACCACCGGCGCCTTTGGCGCGCTGCAGGGACGGGCCGTGGAGCAGTCCAACGTCGACCTGACAGCGGAACTGGTCAACATGATCGTGGCGCAGCGCGTCTACCAGGCCAATTCGCAGACCATCAAGGTGCAGGACACGGTCTTGCAGACCCTGGTCAGCCTGCGCTGAGGGTGACGGTCATGGAAAAGCTGATTGCCCGTGCTGCCGCCTGCAATGACAGCTCGTCGCAGCCCAAACGGCCGGTCCTGAGCGTGCCGGTCGCGCCGGCCATGCGCGACCTGATCGACACCGCCCTCAACACCGTCATGGAACAGGCCGCCGCCGAGGCGGGCCTGAGCCGCGGCACGCTGGGCCGCTGCGCCGACTACGCGCTGGTCGGCGCGCGCGTCTTGAGCGTGCTGCTCGACCATCCCTACGAGGCCGTGTCGGGCGGCGAGATCATCGATTGTGGCGGTGGCCTGTACGTGGTGTTGCAGCCGGGACGGGAAGCGCGCCGACGCGCGCGCAGGCTGTCCGAGCTGAGGGATTACCACTGCTGGATCGAAGCCTGGTATCCCCTGCCCGATGGCAGCCGGCGGCGCGAGACCATCGATTTCACGATGCGTCATGACCGCCTGGTGGCCGAGGTGTTTTCCTTGCCCTATACGCGCGCGCAGCCGCCCTCCTATCTGTGGGAATGGCAGGACCAGATCGCTCCGGTGCCGCAGGAGGCCCGCGCCCATCTCTCAGCCAACGGCCGCAACGGTGCATGGATGTGGGCGGACAAGGATTGCCAGCGCCTGCTGAAGAAATACGATGCCGATCACCAGGCGCTGCTCGACCGGCTGGCCGGGCAGGTCTTGCATGCGCTGATGCAGGTCTTGCTGCTGGAGCGCCCCGACACCACCCGCAGCGCTTAGGCTGCGCGTAGGCAGCTCATAGGCAGCACGCTCAGCGGCGCAATTCGGCCATGATCTTCTCGGCCAGGAAATCGCAGGGCGGACGCTTGGACTTGGTGCTGCGCGCCAGCACCACTTCCAGCGGCGCGATATCGGGCAGGCCGTGTGCATGATCGAGCAAGGTAAAGTGCGGCGGCACTGCGCAGCGCGCCAGCGGCGCAATCGCCAGGCCGGCTTCGACCATGCTCAAGAGGCCCATCAGGCTGGGACTTTCATAGGAGGTGCGATAGCCTATCCTGGCCTTTTCCAGACTGCGGATGGCGTTCTCGCGCGCCACGCTGCCAGGCAGGAACACGGCGATGGGCAAAGGCCGCTCGCGCCAGAGATCGCTGGCGCTGGGGACGGTGGCCCACACCATCGGTTCGAAACGGATGAATTCACCAGAGATGCCCTTGACCCGCGTCGCGCACACCAGATCGACCGTACCGTCCTTGACCATGGGCGCCAGCGCCGAACTGGGCAGGCCGACCACCTGGATTTCCACCTTGGGATAGGTCGCCGAGAATTTCTTGAGAATCGAGGGCAGCAGCGACGAGGCATAGTCATCCGGCACGCCGATGACCACGCGCCCGGTCACATCAGGCCGCACCACCGCGGCCCAGGCCTCATCGCGCAGGGTCAGCATGCGCCGCGCATAGGTCAGCAAGACCTCGCCGTCCTGGGTGGGAACGACGCTGCGCGGCTTGCGCAGGAACAGCGGCTTGCCCAGCGCCAGCTCCAGCGTCTTGATCTGCATGCTCACCGCGGACTGGGTCCGGTGCACCAGTTCGGCCGCCCGGCTGAAGTTGCCGGTGTCGGCCACGGCCACGATCATGGCGAGCACATCCAGGTCGAGAGTTTTCATGAGTATCAGAAAAATTGATAGCAACAATAAATATTACGCGATTTTCTTGGATTAAATCCTCGGGCATAGTGCGCTCAAAGGAATTTTTCCCCCATGAATGCACGTACCGACGCCACCCTCTTTGCCGATCCTGACCTGCGCCTGCTGACTACCCGCAGCGGCAGCCGCATCCCTTTCCTCAGCCAGGGCAGCGGCGAACCGCTGGTCTTCGTCCACGGCTCGCTGTGCGATTACCGTTACTGGAAGGGCCAGGTGGCGGCGCTGTCGCGCCATTTCCACTGCATCTCCGTGAGCCTGAGCCACTATTGGCCGGGGCTGCAGGATGAGGCGGGCGCATCCAAGGAATTTTCGTGGGCCGCGCACGCCGAGGAGGTCGCAGACCTGGTCGCCGCGCTGGGCCTAGGCCCGGTGCATCTGGTGGGGCACTCGCGCGGGGCTTGCGTCGCCTTCCACGCGGCACGCCAGCATCCGCATCTGGTACGCACCCTGACCCTAGCCGATCCAGGCGGTCCGCTGCAATCGGACAGCGCCGCCGAGGCGGCCTTGCCGCCGGCCACCCAGGCCCTGCGCGCGCGGGTGGCCGAGCTGATCGAGGCAGGCCAGACTGAGCAAGGGCTGGAGATGTTCGTGGATTCGGTCAGCGTGGCGGGAGCCTGGAGCCGCAGTCCGGCGGGCTTCCGCGCCATGGCCTCGGCCAATGCCGCGACCTTGCCGCTGCAATTCAAGGATGCGCTGCCGGCCTATACCGAAGAAGATGCCGCCGCCCTGCGCTGCAAGACCCTGCTGATCGGCGGCGAGAAAAGCCCGCGCATGTATCGCGACAACATCGCGGCGCTGTCGCAATGGATCCTGACGGCCGAAGAACACGTCATCGCCGGCGCATCCCACGGCATGAACGTCTCGCATCCCGCCGCGTTCAATCGTGCGCTACAGGCCTTCCTCGAGGCGGCCTGAGCCAGCAGCCTGACAACAGGCTTGCAATAACAACAATCAAGGGGAGTGACAGAGGTGGGGTCGCACCCGCCGTTGCTTTGCGCAACGGCAGCCGATTGGATGCGGGACAGCAGCGCTGGGGGGCAGCGTTACATCAGAGCAGTTCTTCTTCCTTTTGCCGGGCGTCTTCCCGGACATCTTCGATAAGCCTGCGCCGGTCCACCTTGGCGCGCCGGTTGGCGGCGTGGACCTCAGGGCTGATGGGGGTGGCCGTCATCAATTCCTTCAGATCGGCCGTACTTTCGTCATATCGTTGCGGCATGCTTGCTCCTGGCTGGATCAATCGAGATTCGAACTCAACTACGTACCACGGATGTGCAGCAGCCCGGCTGGGCCGGACTCAACGCAATCGTGTTCCCGGGGCACGGTGCAACTAGAACCCATTTCATAAATAGGCGTGAGATGCGTTCTAGGGCCCGGTGAGCGACGATAAGGTCTTCTGTGAGTATAAATCATTGCGCCGCAACAGGGCAGATTTACTCGGCCCCTGTCGAGGAGGCAACATGCATGAAAAAACCGGCCAGCGGCCGGTTCGGGATGACAAGGCAAAGCCGGCTCAGGCGGCCTGTTTGGCTTGCAGCATCGATTCTTCCAGCGCCATCAGCGATTCGATGGCGGCGATCAACAGGCCGATGCGGTGGCGGCGGTAGATCAGGCGTTTTCTAGAGCGGTTGTTCATGGTTTCTCCTGCGGCCAGCCTACGCGGCTGGCGGTTTCACTGACAAGGCCGTGGCAAGGCGCGCAGCGCGCCCCACGTCCGGGAAGGCGACATTATAGCCGAGCCCGGGCGCTCCCCCTCTCAGACGATGCAGCGGGTGCGGTAGCACTGGCTGAACAGGCGGGTCGCTTCCAGCCCCGGCGGCAGATGATGACAAGCAGGGCTCAATGGCGCCACCAAGGCGTCCAGCCCCGCGTCCAGGTGGGAAGGCGCCTCCTGGTGCGGCTGCTCCGGCTGCTCCGCCACGCCCTGGCGGCCGCGCGCCTGCGCGCGGAAGCTGGGCTGGCGGGGTGCGTCGTCCCAGCCGGTCTCGATCCATTCGCGGATGACCTGCTTTTCATAGCCATTGAAGACGCCGAACATCTCGCCGCCCGGCGCATCGATGAGTCGCCAGAAGCGGCTGTGTCCGGCCGGCTCGCCACGCAGGATCCATTTGCCCTGTTCCATCGCCGCCAGGAAATCGCGCATGCCCTCGGGGCGCTCCAGCCATTGATTGACGGTCTTGCCGCCAATGCGGCAGTAATCCGAATGCATCATCCGGCCAAAGGCGGCCTTGTCGGCCAGCACGCGTTGCACTTCCTGGTCCAGATCGAAGGAGCCGATCACGCCCAGCGTGCTCGCCCCCAGTTCATTGAGCAGGTAGCCGCGCCGCATGCGCTGCAGGAATTCTTCCCGGTCCGGCCATTGCGCGGCGGCCTCCAGGACTGCGTCGACGGCCTTGCGGGCGTGGCCGCTGGCGGCGTTATCGATGGTCACGTGCAGCGTGAAATAGTAGGGATCGATGCCGAGTTCGTTGAGTTCGTAGGCCGTGATCAGCAGGTGCAGCGGCAACTGCTCGTAACCCAGGTTGAAGCCGAACATCTCGGGAATGAATTCGTCGCCGTGCCAGCCCAGCGCCAGTTGCAGCGCTCCCTGCACATAGTGCGCCTGCGAGAGCCAGTCGGCCTGCTCGCAGCCATGGGCCTGCAGGAGACTGCGATACAGGCTCACGTGGTTCATGGCGACCTCGCCATCGCCCAGCTCTTCCAGATAGGTCAGGATCAGGGGACGAAACACCGGATCGCGCCAGTGCTTCACGGCGCTGTAGAGCCAAGCGCCATCGACCAGCTTGGTGGGCGCCACGCGCAGCAGGAAATTGAGCGCATGGGCGCGCCCCGAGAAATACTGGCGCGGCGCGCCGGCGCGGCGTTCCTGCAGATAGGCCTCATAGGCCACGCCAACCTGGGCGGCGCGGGCCTGCATCCAGGCGGCCATGTCCTGGCCCGCGGGGGGCAGCTCGCAGGGCAGCGCCTGCGTCGCCTCCAGCTGCGTCACCAGATAGCGGCGCGCCTGGGCCAACGCCGCCGCATCGGGCTCGGCCACATTCAACTGCGCATAGATGCGCGCCGGCAACAGCCCGGCGCCGTGGGGGTCGTGGTGGGGATCACTGTTGGGGTGATATCGGCGGGAAGCCGATGCGGCTGCCTGCATTTCTTCCAGGGTGGCTTGCATACTTCCTCGCGCAAATGGACATTGCGCCCAGCATGCGATGTTCGCGCCGGCAGCGCTATCAGCCAGGGGCCAGCGCTGCTGTCGGAGAACGCCGCCATCCGGGTAGGACGACGGGACTGCCAAGGCGGCGGCGCCTGTCAGAGGGGCGGCCAGCGCCGAAAGGATTGTCTTGGCCGGGCAGATATCCGATAATCGCGGCCATGAACGATACCGCACAACGCCCCAGCTTCCCCGACCGCCTCTCGGTCGATCCGCGCAGCCCGCATTACGTCGCCGCCATCTTTGAATTCGACGTGGGCATCAAGCTCAATGGCAAGGAATTCAACAACGTCAGCGAATACTGCATCAGCGAAGGCTGGATCAAGATTCCCGCCGGCCGCGCGCTGGACCGCAAGGGCAATCCGATGATGACCAAGCTCAAGGGCCAGGTCGAACCGTTCTATCGCTGATCCGCCTTACTCCGCACTGTCACCCAGAGGCCCGCATTTTCGTGCGGGCCTTTTCTCTTAGCGGCAACATTGTCTGTCTGCCAAGCTGCGCACGCAAAACGACCCGCGCGAGAAGCGTCTTCCTTCCAGGCAAGGGCCACGTATCAGGCTGCCGAGGCATCCCTACGCCGCCGCGCCAGTATCACCCCCAACAGTCCGATCCCCAGCATGGCGCTGGAGGCTGGTTCGGGGACCTCAGCCTGACGCGAACTGACAGTCAGGACCGGGGTGACGGAGTGCAGCTCCTGACCACGGGAAGGAGCCGGATGCGCGCGCAGTTGCAGCTCCACAATGGGGTTGCGCGACCAGTCGATGGCGCGCAGGGCGGCGTTGAGGTCGCTCAATTTGCTCACCGAGGTCCGATAGTCCTGCAGCGGTTGCCTCGTTCCCTCCCGCACGCCCTCTGCGAAGGTATCGGTCCATAGATTCCGGTTACCCTGCCTGAGGGCGACGTACAGATAATTGGACGCCGGATCAGAGGCTCCCCAGCCCTGGTCAAAGGTGCGGGAGCGGCCAGTTACAGCTGTGAAAGTCCGGATTCCCGGCGTGATGAAAACACCCAGCACGCGCTCATCCTTGATTCCTCGGGAAGCACTGCGATCGTAACGGTCCACCGTAGCGGACTGCGTAACGATGGTCGCCGATGCGCAGGTGCTGAAAGCGGCCAGAAACGCCAGGCTGGCAAAGGTGCTTTTGAACGAAGACATGTTGGTTTTCTCAAAGAGTATTGACGGGGATGGCGGTGTGGCGATGGATATCTTCACGCATAAAACATGCCATTCAAACAAGCTCTTTGAAAATCAGCTACTTGTCTTTTCGGGCCTCTGCACTCCTGCCCATCATGTAATATTCTCCGACAGTAACATCTGTTACCATTTTTATGATGTCTTCCACAAGCCTTTACCGGTGGGGTTTTGCGTCACTTCCCTATTTTTATGATGCATTTCAAAAAACAGGTTTTATTAGAAAAGTGGACCACCACGGCATTTCCTGAAGAGACCTGCTGCGCCTGATTTCCGCTTCGGCAATGCAGGCGCAGTCGAGGTTTTTTACACTGTCACGGCGCGCTGCCCCAGGCGGAATACTGCCACCGCCTGCACCAGTTCCCGCGCCTGGCCGGACAAGCTGATGGCCGCTGCCGCGCTTTCTTCGACCAGGGCGGCATTCTGCTGCGTGGTGGTGTCCATCTGGGTGACGGCCTGGCCGACCTGGGCAATCCCCGTATTCTGCTCGGCGGTGGCGGCGTTGATGCCGACCATGATGTCGCTGACGCGGCGAATCGAGGTCACGATCTCTTCCATGGTCTTGCCGGCCTGGTCGGCCAGTTGGGTGCCCTGCCCCACCTGCTCGACGCTGGCGGTGATCAGTTCCTTGATCTCGCGCGCAGCGGTCGCCGAACGCTGGGCCAGGCTGCGCACTTCGGTGGCGACCACGGCGAAGCCGCGTCCTTGCTCACCTGCGCGCGCCGCTTCCACGGCGGCGTTGAGGGCCAGGATATTGGTCTGGAAGGCGATGCCGTCGATGACGCCGATGATGTCGCTGATGCGATCCGAACTGGCATGCAGCCCCTGCATGGTCTGCACCACCTGCTGCACCACCTGGCCACCCTGACCGGCCACGTGCGCGGCCTCACGCGCGAGGTCACCGGCCTGGCGCGCGCCGTCGGCATTCTGCGCTACGGTCGACCCCAGTTCTTCCATCGAAGCGGCGGTCTGTTGCAGGGCGCTGGCCTGTTCCTCGGTGCGCTTGCTCAGATCGGCATTGCCCTGCGCAATCTGCGCGCTGGCCGTGGCCACGCTCTCGGAATTGCTGCGCACGCTGCTGACCACCGTGCTCAGGCGGGCGGTCATGGCCTGCATCGCGGTGAGCAGGCGTGCCACTTCATCGCTGCCGTTGATCTGCACATGCTGGGTCAGGTCGCCCGCAGAGATCGCTTCGGTCAGGCGCACGGCGTCGTTGATGGCGCTGGTGGTAGCGCGGGTGATGGCCACCATCACCCACAGGGCGGCCGCGGCCAGCAGGCCCAGCAGCGCGCACAGCATCAGCAGCTCATTGCGTACGCGCGGAATCTTGGCTTGCAGCTCATCGCGCATCAGGTCGAAGGAAGCATTGACCAGCACGAACTGGGTATCGATGATGCGCGTCATCGTGGCGACCCATTCAGGCGCCGGCATGCTCAGGTTGTCGGCGCGGATGATGGCGCTGTCGGCCAGCTTGAAGCCTTCTTCGGCGGCCTTCAGGGCCTCGGCTCGGGCGCGTTCCAGATTGGCCGGCAAGGCATGCCGGCCAGCCGCCAGCGTCAGCGACTTGCGCGCGCTGTCATAACTGCGGCGGGCGCGATCGGCCAGGTTTTCCAGACGGGCGCGCTCTTCCGCGCTGGCTTGGCCTCGGCCCAGCATGACCGCACCGCGCGCCCGGGTCTGGCCCAGTGCTTCGGTCAGTTGCGGCAGTTCGTTCATCACGGCGCGCTGCACGTAGAAGAGCGCTGCTTCGGCCTCCAGCGCCAGGCCGGAGCTGTTGGCCAGTTGATCGATGAGGTCGAGCTCGAGGGCGATCAGTTCTGCGTGCTGCAGGTTGCTCTGGGCGCCGGTGATGGCCTTGGAGGAGACGGCCTGCGCCAGTGCGCGCCACTGCGAAGCGACGCGTTCCAGCGATTCCATCAGCTCCTTGTCCTGCAGCGGCAGGATGCCGGTGCGTACACGTTCCAGCGTGGCCTCCACCTGCTTCTGGCGCTCGGCGCGGTCAGCTGCGCCTGCATTGGTGTCGGAAAGATAGAGCGCCGACAGGCCGCGATGCTGCTGCATCTGCTTGAGCATCAGCAGCAGATCGCGCCCCGGCTCCACCGCCAGCTGCTCGCGCTCGGCGATGGCCAGGTCTTGCAGGTTGCTACGCACCAGCAAGGTGGTCGGAACGATGAACAGGAGAAAAGCGAGTGCGCCGATCAGGGCGAACTTGCGTGAGAATCGGAGATGATTGATCAAGGAGCGCATGGGCTTGTTCTTTGAATTAGGTGGAGGATCGTCATTGATCCCTGTGATGGTTTGCCCGCCAGCGCTTCGTTACGCTGCCGATCCGCACCGTTGCGAATCTTGTAGAGCGGCAATTCTAATGAGGCTGCGTTTTTTTTCTAACTGATTTCGTTCGCGACGCGGCTTTGTTGTTGTTTAATTCCGACCGTCTCGCCTCGGCAGAGCTCATCCGCAGAAACACGAGTATTCACAGAGTCCGTGGACAGGACGCGAGTTCCCAGATGCGCCGATTAAATTTCCCGACGGCACAAAACACACCAAACCTCATACCGATCACGGTGCTTAACGCAAGGGGGGAATGGCCGCAGTGGACTCGATGCGCAGATCGGTTTCGAATTTTTGCAGCACCGCGCGCAGCTCGCCGCGTTTTTGCATCGTTTCCAGTTGGGCGTTGATGCGCGCCAGGTGCTTGATGCAGGGACTGGCCTTGCTCAGGGCCAGATAGTTGTCAGTTTCACTGACGAAGGGACGCAAGGGCATGAAGCGGTCTTGCTGCTGCGTCTGGTTCAGATAGATCATGCCGCTGTAATAGCCGGTGAGGAGATAGTCGATCCGTCCCGAATCGAGCTTGGTGAAATTCATGTAAGTCTTTTGCGCGGTCTCGATGATCAGGTTGTCGCGCATGAACTCATCGAAGCCGCCGCCGAACTGGTTGCCCAGCGTGATGGCGCCACGCTTGCCGACCAGATCTTTCCAGCCGCCATAGGCGAAGCGGCGGTCACGGGCGACGAAGACCGCAATGGGATTGACGAACAGCGGTACCGAGGTAAAGGCCAGGTATTGCTGGCGTTCGGGCGTTATCTTGAGCGAGGCGATCATGGCGACTTCGCCACTCTCTGCGGCCTTGAGCACGCGGTGGAAGGGACCGACGTAGCGCACCTCGAAAGGAATGTTCAAGGCCTCCAGCGCGCGGGTGGCGATCTCGATACTGGCGCCGGTGAGGTGCTTGCCGTCATACCAGTGCAAGGGGGCGTAATCGGAATCGGCCGACACCACCAGCCTGGTGCATTCGGCCGCGCCGGCGGCAGGTGCGATCATGACGGCCAGCGACAGTGCGTAAGCGGACAGCAGTTTGAACATGGTCCCTCCCCCCGTATCGGTTTGCTTGTAATCGCGCTGTGATCGCAATTCTGCAATATCGTTCTGCTGCCAAGCATAACCCTGTTTGGCGCGACAGGCCAAACCGGATATCGACCTTCGTGCTTGCTGCGATCAATCTCTCCACGAGGCCAGACCCACCCGTTCGGCCTGCTTGCCCTAGAATGGCGCTTTTTGCCTGCGCGGGAACCCATCCGCCCGGACCACCGTACACACTGGATCTGCGTAATGTCTGCAATGCATCATCACGAAATCGGCCGCGGCGTCGGCCTGTCGGTACTGGCCTCGGCGCTGTTCGCGCTGCTCTCCGGCTATACCCGCCTGCTGGCGCCGCTGGACGGCAATGACATCTTCGGCTGGCGCATCCTGGCCACTGCCGTGGCGGTGCTGGCGCTGATCGCCTGGCGCGGCCAGTTGTCGCGCCTGCGGGCGGCCTGCGCCGAGCTGCTGGGCAGCCCGGGGCGTTGCCTGCTGCTCCTGCTGATGGCGGCTCTGCTGGGTTTCCAGCAATGGCTGTTCCTGTGGGGCTCGGTCAATGGCCAGGCGCTGGAGGTGTCGCTGGGCTATTTCCTGTTGCCGCTGTCGATGGTGCTGGTGGGCCGCCTGCTCTATGGCGAACGGCTCAACCTGCTGCAGCGGCTGGCGGTGCTGCTGGCCTGCATCGGCGTGGCGCATGAGATCTGGATGACGCGCAGCTTTTCCTGGCCCACCCTGGCCGTGGCGCTGGGCTATCCCCCCTATTTCATCCTGCGCCGACGCCTGCAGCTGGACTCGCTGATGATCTTCGCGGTCGAATTGCTGATCCTGGCGTTGCCCGCCCTGATCGCCGTGGCGCTCGGGGACACGCTGGCCACTACCCTGCGCACCCCGGCCATGCTGTTGCTGCTGCCTGGCCTGGGGCTGCTGAGCATGGTGGCGCTGGCCTGCTATCTGCGGGCCGGCAAGCTCTTGCCGATGGGGCTCTTCGGCGTGCTGGGCTATGTCGAGCCGATCTTGCTGGTGCTGGTCGCCATCGCCGTGCTGGGGGAGTCGCTACCCCTGGCGCAATTGGGCACCTATGTGCCGATCTGGCTGGCGGTGCTGCTTACTGCTATGCACAGTGCCAAGTTGATGCGACAAACGCCGCGCTAGCCGCCAAACAAGGCGGCTTTTCGCGATCTCTTCGCGGCGCTGACGCCCTCGCCTTCTTCCTATACTGGCTTCAAGGCGGCTCCCTGGAGAGGGAGACCGGTCACCTGGAGGGGGAGAAAACCATATGCATCCGCTACTGGCAAAAGCGGGCTCGCACGCGCGTCATTCGGTCGCGCGGCGGGCCCGGCTGTTTGTCGTCCTGATCTGTGCCGCCATCGCCGGTGGCCACCTGTGGCAAAGCATGACGGCGCGGGGAGTGCAACTGGAAAACAACCGCAGCTATTCCGGCAACGTCGCCAAGGCGCTGGCGCGCCATGCCTACGATGTGTTGCAGGCCACCGACGGACTGCTGCTGGACATGAGCGACCGCATCGACAGCGTCGGCATTGCCCACGCCCGCCTGGTGGACCTGATGCCGATGCTGCGCCGGCTCTCCTCCGAGATGCCCCAGCTTGATGGGCTGTATGTCTTTGATGAACACGGCAAGCGCTTGCTGACCTCTTCCGCACCGCCCCTGGCGCCCGCCAACAACAGCGACCGCGACTATTTCATCTGGCATCGCGACCATGATGACGTCGGCCCGCACGTCGGAAAAGCCTTGCTCAGCCGCAGCACGGGGCGCTGGATCATCCCCATGTCGCGCCGGCTCAATCATCCGGATGGCAGCTTCGCGGGCGTGCTGCTGGCCACGCTGGATATCAACCACTTCAACCAGTTGTACCGCACCGTGGAGATCGGCAAGGGCGGCTCCATCGCACTGCTGCTGCGCGATGGCACGCTGCTGACCCGGATGCCCTTCGATCCCGGCTACATCAATCGCGACTTCAGCCAGGGACGGCTGTTCCTGGAAGGCTTGCCGCACAGTCCGTTCGGCTACCTGGAGGTGGTGTCGCCACTGGATGCGCGGCAGCGCTTCCTGTCCTACCAGGCCGTGGACAAGTATCCGCTGGTGCTGGTGGTCACGCTGGCGCGCGAAGAGGCGCTGGCTGACTGGAAACAGCAGACCTTCGTCTATGGCGCGGCCGTGCTGCTGTTGCTGGCCATCATCGGGGTCTTTGGCTGGCGTCTGGTCGGCCAGATCGAATTGCGCCTGCGCGCCGAAGACCGGGCCTTGCAGGCCATGGGTGAATTGCAGATGGCCAACCATCGGCTGGAAATGCTGGCGCATCAGGATGGACTGACGGGGCTGGCCAACCGGCGTCACCTGGATACCATGCTGGAGACCGAGTTCAAGCGGGCCGAACGCAGTGGCGCGGCGCTCGCGCTGATCATGATCGATGTCGATTTCTTCAAGCAGTACAACGATCTCTATGGCCACCAGGCCGGCGATGAATGCCTGCGCCGCGTAGCGGGCGTGCTCAAGGAGCGGCAGCGACGGCCCGGCGACCTGGCGGCGCGCTATGGCGGCGAGGAAATGGCGATGCTGCTGCCGGGCACGGACGCCGAGGGCGCCTGCGCGGTGGCCGAGAAACTGCGGGCAGGCATCCAGGCGCTGGAACTGCCCCATCGCGGCAATCCGGTCGGGGTGGTGACGGTGAGCGTGGGCGTGTGTGCGCTGGAACTGCTGCCCAGCGCTGCGCGCTCGGTGCAGGCGTTGCTGGGCGCTGCCGATGCCGCCCTCTACGAAGCCAAGCACGAGGGACGCAACCAGGTCCGCCTGGCCGCGCCAATGAAAACGGCGCCCTCGGGCGCCGTGTCCTAGGGCGGCTGATTGCAGCTTATTGCTGGTGGTAGGAAGTCACCAGGTCCACTTCATTCTTGGAACCCAGGAACACCGCCACGCGCTGGTGCAGCTTTTCCGGCTGGATGTCGAGGATGCGCCGGGTGCCATCGGTGGCCGCGCCGCCGGCCTGCTCGACGATGAAGGCCATGGGGTTGGCTTCATACATCAGGCGCAGCTTGCCGGGCTTGTTGGGTTCGCGGGCGTCGGCCGGGTACATGAAGATGCCGCCACGATTGAGGATGCGATGCACGTCGGCCACCATGGAGGCGATCCAGCGCATGTTGAAATCCTTGCCGCGCACACCGGTGGAACCGGCCAGCATTTCATCCACATAGCGCTTGACCGGCGGGAACCAGTGACGCTGGTTGGAGGCGTTGATGGCGAATTCCTTGGTGTCTTCGGGAATCTTGATGTCCTTCTGGGTCAGCACCCAGGCGCCCATTTCGCGGTCCAGGGTGAAGCAGTGCACGCCGTCGCCAGTGGTCAGCACCAGCACGGTCTGCGGGCCATACACGGCGTAGCCGGCGGCGACCTGCCTGGTGCCGGGCTGCATGAAGTCCTGCTCGGTCGGCTCGGTCATGCCCTCGGGCGCCTTGAGCACCGAGAAGATGGTGCCGATGGAGACGTTGACGTCGATGTTGGAAGAGCCATCCAGCGGATCGAACATCAACAGGTATTCGCCCTTGGGATAACGGTTGGGAATACGGTGGATGGTTTCCATTTCCTCGGAAGCCATGGCCGCCAGGTGCCCGCCCCATTCGTTGGCTTCCAGCAGGATCTCGTTGGAGATCACATCGAGCTTCTTCTGCACTTCGCCCTGCACGTTCTCGCTGCCGGCGCTGCCCAGCACCTCGCCCAGCGCGCCCTTGCCGACGGCGTGCGAGATCGACTTGCAGGCGCGGCCCACGACTTCGATCAAGAGGCGCAGTTCGGACGGGATCTTGTTGTGCAAGCGCTGCTGCTCGATCAGGTGTTGCGTAAGACTGATGCGTTTCATGATGGTCTTCCTTGCCTATCGGATGGTAAAAATATAAACAATATAAAAAATATCGATGATCAGTTGGCCAGCGCCTTGGTGACCACTTCGGCCACATCGCGCGAGAGCTTGGGCGCGGCCGCCACCTGTTGCAGCGCCAGGCGCATCTTTTCCTGCAGGGCCGGGCTGTACTTGCGCCAGCGGTCCAGGCTGCGCGCCAGGCGCGCCGCCACCTGCGGGTTGCTGGCGTTGAGGGCGATGACCTGCTCGGCCCAGAAGCTGTAGCCGTTGCCGTCGGGCGCGTGGAAGGCCGAGGGATTGCCGTTGCAGAAGCTGAAGATCAGGCTGCGCGCGCGGTTCGGGTTCTTCAGCGTGAATGCGGGATGCTCGGCCAGGGTGCGTACGGTGTTCACATCCGCGTTGCGGGCGGTGGCCTGCAGGGTGAACCACTTGTCGATGACCAGGGCTTCCTGCTCGAATTCGGCGTAGAAGCGTTGCAGCGCCTCGCTCTTGCCGGGCGCGGCGCTGTTCAAGATGGCCGAGAGTGCGGCCAGGCGGTCGGTCATGTTGTTGGCCTGCTGGTCCTGCTGCTGCGCCAGGGTCATGGCTTGTTCATCATCCAGCTCGGCCAGGTAGGACAGCGCCACGTTCTTGAGCGCGCGGCGGCCAGCCGAGGCGGCGTCCGGACTGTAGTCGCCGGGGGTCTGGTTGGCGTGGTAGGCGGCCAGCAGGTCCTCGCGCAGTTCACGCGCCAGCGAGCGACGCAGGAACTGGCGCGCTACGTGGATGGCGTGCGGATCGATGATCTCCATCTGTTCGGCGATCATGGTTTCCGAAGGCAGCGTGAGCACCAGTTCGCGGAAGGCCGGGTCCAGCGCTTCGTCGCGCAGCGTGGCGCGCAGGGCGTTGGCCAGGGCGCCGTCGTGCTCCAGGTTGTTGAGCACGGTATCGACCGAGACCACATGCCCGGACTGGCGCGCGGCCTGCACGGCCACGGTGAGGTTTAACAGGCGACGGGTGGCTAGGCGCTGGCCGGCTTCCCAGCGATTGAAGGCGTCGCTGTCATGGGCCATCAGGAAGGCCAGCTCGGCATCGCTGTAGTCGTATTGCAGCAGTACCGGTGCGGAGAAGCCGCGCAAGAGCGAAGGCACCGGTTTTTGCTCGACGTTGACGAAGCGGAAGCTCTGCTTGGCCTTGGTCAGCTCCAGCACGCGGGTGGTGGGACCGGCCTTCTTCTCGCCCTCGAGCGTCAGCGCCAGGTCACGGCCCTGGGCATCCAGCAGGCCCACGGCCACCGGGATGTGGAAGGGCTGTTTCTTCTTCTGGCCGGGCGTGGGCGGGCAGCTTTGCTCCAGCGTCAGGGTCAGGGTCTTGCGCTTGGCGTCGTAGTCCACGCTGGCTTGTACCTGGGGCGTGCCAGCCTGGCTGTACCAGCGCTCGAACTGCGACAGGTCGCGGCCGTTGGCGTCAGCCATGGCGGCGCGGAAATCGTCGCAGGTCACGGCTTGGCCGTCGTGGCGCTCGAAGTACAGGTCCATGCCCTTGCGGAAACCGTCGCGGCCCAGCAGGGTCTGGTACATGCGCACAACTTCAGCGCCCTTTTCATAGACGGTGACGGTGTAGAAATTATTGATCTCGACATAGGAGTCGGGACGCACCGGGTGCGCCATCGGGCCGGCGTCTTCCGGGAACTGCGCCTGGCGCAGCACGCGCACGTCGTCGATGCGCTTGACGGCGCGGCCACTGTCGCTGCCGATCATGTCGGCCGAGAATTCCTGGTCGCGGAAGACGGTCAGGCCTTCCTTCAACGAGAGCTGGAACCAGTCACGGCAGGTGACGCGGTTGCCGGTCCAGTTGTGGAAGTATTCGTGGCCGACCACGGCTTCGATGTTGGCAAAGTCGACATCGGTGGCAATGCGCGGATTGGCCAGCACGTACTTGGTGTTGAAGATGTTGAGGCCCTTGTTTTCCATGGCGCCCATGTTGAAGTCCCCCACGGCGACGATCATGAAGCGGTCCAGGTCCAGGTCCAGGCCGAAGCGTTGCACGTCCCAGGTGATGCTGTTCTTGAGCGAATCCATGGCGTGCTGGGTCTTGTCGAGGTTGCCCTCTTCCACCCAGACCTGCAGCAGCGCATCGCGGCCCGAATGCAGGCGTACGGTTTCTTCCTGGCAGACCAGGTTGCCGGCCACCAGGGCGAAGAGGTAGGAGGGCTTCTTGAACGGATCTTCCCACTTGGCGTAGTGGCGGCCGTCGGGCAGATCCCCCTCTTCGATCAGGTTGCCGTTGGACAGCAGCACCGGATAACGGGCCTTGTCGGCGCGCAGCATGACGGTGAACTTGGCCATCACGTCCGGACGGTCGGGGAAATAGGTGATCTTGCGGAAGCCCTCGGCCTCGCATTGGGTGAAGAAATTGCCGTTGGACACATACAGGCCCATCAGGGACGTATTGCGATCCGGATGCACCAGGGTCTCGATCTCCAGCACCACCTTGGCCGGCGCGGCGGGGATGGTCAGCACGCCGCCAGCGATGCGGAAGTCCCCCTTGGCCTGGGTGAGCAGCTTGCCGTTCAGGCGCAGGGCCACCAGTTCCAGCTCTTCGCCGAAGAGCACCAGATCGCGGCTTTTGGCTGCCGGATTGCGGGTCATGGTGATGCGGGTGGCCACACGGGTGTCAGAGGGATCGAGGTCGAAACCCATTTCGACGGTGTCGGCCAGGTAATGGGGGGCGGCGTAGTCTTTACGGTAGATCGTCTGGGGCGTATCGGTGCGCATGGAGGCCTGTCCGGAAGGGAAATAGAAACGGAAATGGAGATGAAAAGTGAACGCGACGGCAGTCGCAAGCTAATTCAGGTGCAGCAAAAACCTGATTTTACCAATCATCCCGCCGACAGCGGATGGATTTGCCCCTGCCTCTGTCACAGACCAGACTGCGCGGCCATGGTTCGCACCAGACCACGCAGGACGCTGCCGCACTACAATGGAGGCCATGGTGCGCACCAGACCGGGGCAGGCAGGATAGAAATGCCCACAGCACGGTCCTAGCACTGCGGCCTGGCGCCGCCTTTTCCGACTGGAGTTCCTTCATGAAACGCTGGATTTACCCTTTGCTCGCGCTGGCCACCCTGCTGCTCTCGGGCTGCGCCACGGTGATCGACAACAATGTCACCTCCTTCCACGCCTGGACGCCGTCCTACAACGACAAGCCCTACGCCTTCGCGCCCACCAAGGAACAGGAAAACAACCTGGAATACCAGAACTACGCCAGCCTGATCCGCCAGGAACTGCAGTTCCTGGGCTTCACCGAGGCCAAGGAGGCGCGCCAGGCGCAGCTGCAGGTCAGTTTCAGCTATGGCATGAATACGGAACAGGTGGTGGTCACGCGGCCCGCCTACGATCCCTTCTTCTATGGCCCCGCGCCCGGCTGGGGGCGCTTCGGCCCGCGCCCGTTCGGCTTCTACGGCCCCTATGGCCCGTTCTATGATCCCTTCTGGTATGGCGGACCGATGCAAAGCACCAGCTATCCGGTGTTCCTGCGCCGGTTGCAGATCGGCATTACCGAGGCCGGCGGGGGCAAGAAGCTCTTCGATGTGGTGGTGGACAGTGAAGGCAGCCGCGCCGGACTCGCCGCAGCCATGCCGGCCATGGTGCGCGCCGCCTTCGACGACTTCCCCGGCCCCAGCGGGGTGACGCGCCAGGTCCGCATCAAGGTGGACAAGGACGGCCAGCCGATGGACTGAGGCTGGCCACCGCTAGTTGATGAAGCGCCCGCCGCTGCCGATGGCGGTGAGGTCGACAAAGTCCGAGCCGCTGTGGTCGGTGCGGCTGAAGTGCTGGCTGAAGCCGCCGCCATCGTAGTTGGCCGGGGAAATCGTCTCCAGCGCCCGGATCAAGCCTTCCCGGGTCAGGGCGCGGCCAGCACGGCGCAGGCCTTCGACCAGGGTGCGGGCGGCGATATAGCCTTCCAGGCTGAGGAAATTGTCCACCGCGCCCGGATGCTGGGCCACCGCCTTGCGGTATTCATAGACCAGCGGCAGGCGCGCCTTGTTGGGGAAAGGCACGACCTGGGCGATCTCCGCCCCTATCCCGCACTCCTTGAGTCGAGCCGACAGCGATAGGCTGCCTACGAAGGAATAGTGCGAAAAACCGCCCAGGTAGCCCGCCTGGCGCATGCGCGCAATGAGCGCTGCCGCCGGCCGATAGGAGACCACCTGGATCACCACGTCCGGCTTGACCTTCAGCAAGGCCTGGGCCGCGCCCTCCACGGCATCGCTGTTGCGCTCCACGGCGGCGGTGCCGACCAGGGTCAGCCCATAGACCAGGGCGCGCAGGCGCAACTGCTCCAGCATGCTCTTGCCCAGCTCATCGTTCTGGTAGAACACCGCCACCTTGCGGCGCCCGGTGCCTTGCAGCTGGCGCAGCAGGAAGTCGGTCTCCTGGGCATAGCTGGCGCGCACATGGAAGATCAGGCGATTGAAGGGCTCGCGCAAGGCCAGCGCCCCGGAGACCGGAGCAAACAGCGGCACGTTGGCCTCGCGGATGGCGGGCAGCGCCGCCAGCGTGGTGGCCGTGCCGGAATAGCCGAACAAGGCAAAGACCTTGTCGCGCCAGATCAGTTGCTGGGTATTGGCGGCAGTGCGCTCGGGCTCATAGCCATCGTCCAGGCTCAACAGCCGCACGCGTCGGCCATGCACGCCGCCCTTGGCGTTGACCATGGCGAAATAGCTCTGCGCACCGACCAGGAAATCCCGGCCCAGATCGCTGGCCGGTCCCGAGAAAGGCGCCGACTGCCCCAGCACCACTTCGGTCGCGCTGACTCCGTCTTCGGCGGCGGCCCCCACCGCCAGCAGCGACATTGCAAGCCCCAGGCAACCGCGCAGGCGGTGGCACCAGTTCCATCCCATCTCCCTCTCCTGGCAAAAATGTTCTCTCTGGGCGTGGTGCAGTGAAAGAACAGTTCACTGCCCACGCCAAGGAGGCATTTGACGGCCTGGATCGGTAAAAATGCGCTAATGACGCATAGTCTTCATGAATTCCCGATATCTTGCGAGATCGATGCCGAACTAATTCGATAAAAGACTAGGAAAAATACGCTTCGCTGGCAAAGGTGATGACGACGATCAGCAACACCGCGCTGATGAGCACCAGCAGCAGGCGACCGAACTTGGGCGAGCCATCGGCCCCGGCGGGCTGCTCCGGGGGATGGTCCATGGGATTGGCGCGCTCCGGTGGGCGGGATGGCTGGTCCATGGGCGGGCTCAGGGAATGAGGATGGTGGAACCGGTGGTCTTGCGGCCTTCCAGATCGGCATGGGCCTGGGCCACATCCTTCAAGGCATAGCGCTGGTTGATCTCGATGCTGATCTTGTTGCCGAGGACCATGTCGAACAGGTCGCCAGCGGTCGCATCCAGTTCGGCGCGGGTGGAAGTGTAGTTGCCCAGCGAGGGACGGGTCAGGAACAGCGAGCCGCGCGAGGCCAGCTCGGACACGCCGAACGGCGCCACCGGACCGGAGGCATTGCCGAAGCTGACCATCATGCCGCGCGGACGCAGGCAGTCCAGCGAGCCCAGGAAGGTATCCTTGCCGATGGAGTCATAGACCACCTGCACGCCGCGGCCGCCGGTGAGCTCCTTGACGCGCTCGACGAAGTTCTCGGTCTTGTAGTTGATCACATGGGCCGCGCCGTGCTGCAGGGCCAGGGCGGCCTTTTCATCGCTGCTGACGGTGCCGATCAGGTTCACCCCCAGCGCACGCGCCCACTGGCAGGCGATCAGGCCGATACCGCCGGCGGCAGCGTGGAACAGGATGGTGTCGCCCGGCTGCACCGCGTAGGTCTGGCGCAGCAGGTATTGCACGGTCATGCCCTGCAGCATCATGGCGGCGGCGGTATCGAAGCTGATCGCGTCGGGCAGCTTGACCAGGATGTCAGCGGGCATGACGCGCTCTTCGGCATAGGCGCCATTGGGACGGCCGGCATAGGCGACGCGGTCGCCCACCTTGAAGCCGCTCACCCCCGCGCCGACTGCCTCGATGGTGCCGGCAGCCTCCTGGCCCAGGCCGGCGGGCAGGGGTTGCGGATAGAGGCCCGCGCGGAAATAGCAATCGATGAAGTTCAGGCCGACGGCGGCGTGGCGGATGCGCACTTCACCCGCGCCCGGCTCCCCCACCTCGACGTCCACATATTCCATTACCTCGGGGCCGCCGGTCTTGCTCATGCGGATTGCTTTTGCCATCTGGGTCTCCTTGTTCGCAGTCAGTTTCAAGCCTGGAAATTCACTTCGGGTGAGGCAGTATAGAACGCCTCAGCGCTTCTTGCGCGACAGCAGCCACATGCCCGCCAGCACCAGCGCCGTACCCACCAGCTGCAGGGCGGTGATGGGCTCGTCCAGCAGCACCGCGCCCATGAAGAGCGTCGAGACCGGTCCCACCAGCCCGGCCTGGGCCGCCGTGGGCGCGCCGATGCGGGCCACCGCCACCATGGTCAGGAACACCGGCAGCACGGTGCAGAACACGGCATTGAAGAGTGACAGCTGGTACACCGGCGCCACCTGGGTGAGCAGATCGGCGGGGGCGCGCAGCACGAAGAACTGGATCACGCAGGCCACGCTGGAGACGCACATGGCATAGGCCACCAGCCGCACCGCGCCCACGCGCCGCACCAGCTCGCCCGAGGAAATCAGGTAGATCGAGTAACTGAAGGCCGAGCCCAGCACCAGGGCGCTGCCGAGGATGACATCGCTGCCGCCGACGTGCAGGTCATGCTGCAACACCAGCACGGTGCCGAAGTAGGACACCAGCAAGGCCGCCCATTCGATCCAGCCGAACTTGCGCTTGAAGAAGAAAAAGGCGATCAGCATCACGAAGGAAGGCGTGAGGAACAGGATCAGCCGCTCCAGCCCGGCAGAGATGTATTGCAAGCCGAGGAAATCAAGGAAGCTCGACAGGTAATAGCCCATCAGCCCCAGCACCACGATGCGCCAGCCATCGCCCCGTCCCAGCGGCGGCTGGGTGCGCGCCTTCCACAGCGCCACGGCGGCGAACATGGGGAAGGAAAACACCATGCGCAGCGTGATGACCATGACGGCATCGACGTGATAGCGATACATCAGCTTGGCCACGATGGCCTTGGCGGAAAAGAAGACGGCGCCGACGATGGCGAGCAGGAGCCCGCCCAGGAAGGCCTGGCGCGGAGTGGGATGGGGAGTGGCGGCAATCATGGCCGCGATTGTAAACCTTGTCACGGCGCTGCGCCCGGGCCACCGGGGCGCAGCGCATCAGCGCTTCTTCATCAACGCTTCTTCATCAGCGAGCCCAGCACGCCGCGGATGAGCTCACGCCCCACCTGCGAACCGATGCTGCGCGCCGCCGACTTGACCATGGCCTGCAAGGGCGAATCGCTGCGGCGGTTGCCGCCGTTGCCGAAGATGCCGCCGGCAGCATCCTTGAGCAGATCGCCCAGTCCGCCACCCTCGCCCTGCTGCGGGATGGGCTGAGGCTGCGGCTGCGATTGCTGCGGCGGGATGCGCGTGCCGCCGCTGGGACGCGAGGGACTGGCGGGTCCCGGGGCGCTGCGGCCGGCCGAGGCGCCCCAGGCATTGTCATCCACCGGTGATGGCGCAGGCGCGGATTGCGGCACAGACTGAGGAGCGGCTGGCGGCTGCTGGACGGCACGCCCTTTCAGGCGTTCATAGGCCGATTCGCGGTCGATGGCCTGTTCATAGACGCCCGCCACCAGTGAGGAGGCGATCAGCGCGCGCCGTTCGGCCTGGCTGAGCGGGCCGATCTGCGAGGCCGGCGTGAGCACGTAGCCGCGCTCGACCATGTTGGGCCGGCCCTTCTCATCGAGGAAGGACACCAGCGCCTCGCCCACGCCCAGTTCCGTGATGGCCTGGGCGGTATTGAGCATGGGATTGGGGCGGAAGGTCTCGGCGGCCGCCGTCACGGCCTTCTGGTCGCGCGGGGTGTAGGCGCGCAGGGCGTGCTGCACGCGGTTGCCGAGCTGGCCCAGCACGGTGTCGGGAATATCCAGCGGATTCTGGGTGACGAAATAGATGCCCACGCCCTTGGAGCGGATCAGGCGCACCACCTGCTCGATCTTCTGCAGCAGTGGCTTGGGGGCTTCGTCGAAGAGCAGGTGGGCTTCGTCGAAGAAGAAGGCCATCTTGGGCTTGTCCAGGTCGCCCACCTCGGGCAGGTGTTCGAACAGCTCCGAGAGCATCCACAGCAGGAAGGTGGAATACAGGCGCGGCGCGTTCATCAGCCTGTCGGCGGCGAGGATGTTGATGACGCCGCGTCCGTGGGCGTCGGTCTGCATCCAGTCCTCGATGTTCAACATGGGTTCGCCGAAGAAACGGTCGCCGCCCTGCTCGTCGATGCCGATCAGGCCGCGCTGGATGGCGCCCACGCTGGCCGCCGAGATGTTGCCGTATTCGGTCTTGAACTGGGCGGCGTTCTCGCCCACGTGCTGCAGCATGGCGCGCAGGTCCTTGGTGTCCAGCAGCAAGAGGCCATGGTCGTCGGCGATCTTGAACACCAGTTGCAGCACGCCCTGCTGGGTGTCGTTGAGGTTGAGCATGCGCGCCAGCATCAGCGGCCCCATGTCGGAGACGGTGGCGCGCACCGGATGGCCCTGCTCGCCATAGACATCCCAGAAGGCCACCGGCGCCGCCGCCCAGGCGGGCTCGGGCAGGCCCAGCTGGGCCAGGCGCGCAGCGGTCTTGGGCGAGGCGCTGCCGGCCTTGCCCAGGCCGGAGAGATCGCCCTTGACGTCGGCCATGAAGACCGGCACGCCGATCTCGGAGAGCGCCTGGGCCAGCACCTGCAGGGTGACCGTCTTGCCGGTGCCGGTGGCGCCGGTGATGCAGCCATGGCGGTTGGCCAGTTGCGGCAGCAGGCACAGTTGCCCGCCGGAATGGGTGGCGATGGGAAGAGGATGAATCATGTCAACTCGGCCTTGAAGGCAAAAAATCACGAAGAGGCGGTATGGTAAAATGCCCGCCCGATTATAGTCAGAACCTGGCGGCAGGAAGTGCATTATCGGTCCTGTCCGAGCCTGGCCCTGATCTGCGCCGATCCGTCGGTTGCGCGCGCCGGCCTGGCCGGAACGCCCCGGATCGCTGCAACAGGACGGTTCTGCCCCACCACCCTCGCAGGAAAGATTCAACATGGCTGGACACAGCAAATGGGCCAATATTCAGCATCGTAAAGGCCGTCAGGATGAAAAGCGCGGTCGCGTCTGGACCCGCCTGATCAAGGAAATCACCGTCGCGGCCCGCATGGGCGGCGGCGACCCGGACACCAACCCGCGCCTGCGCCTGGCCGTGGACCGCGCCTCCGACGCCAACATGCCCAAGGACAACGTGACCCGCGCCATCCAGCGCGGCACCGGCGCCCTGGATGGCGTGAACTATGAAGAAGTGCGCTATGAAGGCTACGGCATCAATGGCGCGGCCATCATCGTCGATTGCATGACCGACAACCGCGTCCGTACCGTCGCCGAAGTGCGCCACGCTTTCTCCAAGTTCGGCGGCAACATGGGGACCGAGGGTTCGGTGGCCTTCCTGTTCAAGCACTGCGGCCAGCTCATGTACGCCCCCGGCACGGATGAGAACGCGGTCATGGAAGCTGCGCTGGAAGCCGGCGCCGAGGATGTGATCACCGATGAGGAAGGCGGCATCGAAGTGCTGACCGCCCCCAACGACTTCTCCGCCGTGAAGGCCGCCATGGAAGCCGCCGGCTTCAAGGCGGAAGTGGCCGAGATCACCATGAAGCCCTCCACCGAAACCGTGTTTGCGGGCGAGGATGGCGTCAGGATGCAGAAATTGCTCGACGCGCTGGAGAACCTGGATGACACCCAGGAGCTCTATACCAATGCCGTGATCGAAGAATAATTCACATCGTTCTCACATTTCGCCACCCTTATTTCCTCTAATCCCATGAAAATCCTAGTTGTCGGCTCTGGTGGCCGTGAACATGCCCTGGCCTGGGCCATTGCCAAGTCGCCGCGCATCCAGACGGTCTATGTCGCTCCCGGCAATGGCGGCACCGCGCTCGACGAGCGCCTGCAGAACATCGCCATCACCGATCCCGCAGCCCTGGCCGACTTCGTCGAGCAGGAGCATGTGGCGCTGACCGTGGTCGGTCCGGAAGGCCCGCTGGCCGCCGGCATCGTCAACGTCTTCCGCGCCCGGGGCCTGAAGATCTTCGGCCCCACCAAGGAAGCGGCGCAGCTGGAAAGCTCCAAGGACTTCGCCAAGGCCTTCATGCAGCGCCATGCGATCCCCACGGCCGAATACCAGACCTTCTCGGACGTGGCCGCCGCCCATGACTACATCGCCAGCAAGGGCGCGCCCATCGTCATCAAGGCCGACGGCCTGGCCGCTGGCAAGGGCGTGGTGGTCGCCATGACGCTGGAAGAAGCGCATTCGGCGGTCGACATGATGCTCTCCGACAACAAGCTGGGCGACGCCGGCGCGCGCGTGGTGATCGAGGAATTCCTGGCCGGCGAAGAAGCGTCCTTCATCGTCATGGTGGACGGCAAGAACATCCTGCCGCTGGCCACCAGCCAGGACCACAAGCGTCTGCAAGACAATGACCAGGGCCCCAACACCGGCGGCATGGGCGCCTACTCGCCCGCGCCCATCGTGACCCCGGCGCTGCATGCGCGGGTGATGCGCGAGATCATCATCCCGACCGTGCAGGGCATGGCCAAGGATGGCATCCCCTTCTCCGGCTTCCTGTATGCCGGTCTGATGATCGATGCCGAGGGCAATCCCAAGACGCTGGAATTCAACTGCCGCATGGGCGATCCGGAAACCCAGCCCATCATGGCGCGCCTGAAGACCGATCTGCTGACCGTGTTCGAACATGCCGTCACCGGCACGCTGGACAAGATCGAGCTGGAATGGGACCGCCGCACCGCGCTGGGCGTGGTCATGGCCGCGCATGGCTATCCGGAAGAACCGCGCAAGGGCGACCTGATCACCGATATCCCGGCGGAAACCGCCGATTGCGTGACCTTCCATGCCGGCACCACCCTCAATGGCGAGAAGCTGACCACCTCCGGCGGCCGCGTGCTGTGCGTGGTGGGCCTGGGCGACAGCGTGAAGGTCGCGCAGAAGCATGCCTATGACGCCGCCGACCTGATCCACTTCGCCGGTTCGCAGATGCGCCGCGACATCGGCTGGCGCGCACTGAAGCGCTAAGCCAGGCGAGACGCCACCGACGTCCCCCGCAACGCCCCGCGTGTTGCGGGGGACTTTGTTTTGGAACCGGGCCGTCCTGCAACAAAACGCCGTGGCGGCGGACTAAGCAGCACCGCCCCGCCACGACTGGCAACGACCCGCAACAACAGAAGAAAAGGAAATCCGATGTCTGACCATCTGCTCAACTTCGACACCCTCATCAATCTCTACCTGGTCCCCTTCGGCCTGAAGGTGATCGCCGCCATCGTCATCTGGATCGTCGGCGGCATGTTCATCAATACCCTCTCGCGGATCGTGCGCCGCGTGCTGACTGCGCGCCAGTTCGAGACCACCCTGATCAACTACGCCAGCTCGGCCATCCACGTGATCCTGCGCGTGCTGCTGGTGATGGGCATCCTGGAAGTGTGCGGCATCCCCACCACCTCCTTTGCCGCCATGATCGGCGCGGTCGGCGTGGCGCTGGGCGTGGCCTGGTCGGGCCTGCTGTCGAACTTCGCCGCCGGTATCTTCCTGGTGGTGCTGCGCCCCTTCAAGGTGGGCGACTACATCACCGCCGCCGGCCAGACTGGCACCGTCTCCGATATCGGCCTGGTGACCACCATCATCACCACCGACAACAACCTGCGCGTGATCATCGGCAACAACAAGCTGTTCTCGGAAAACATCATCAACTACAACGTCAACGCCACCCGCCGCACCGACCTGCGTTGCCAGATTGCCTACAGCGTCGATCCACAGCAGGCCATCGCCAAGCTCAGCGAGCGCATCAAGGCCATCCCCAATGTGTTGCAGACGCCGGCGCCGGGCATCGTGATCCAGGAATTCAATGCCACCGGCACCCTGATCGCCCTGCGCGTCCACGCTCCCACGCCCAATTTCGGCCAGGTCTACAACGACGTGCAGAACGCCATCGCCGAGGTCTGCCTCAAGGAAGGCTGGCCGGCCCCCGCCACCTACCAGGTCGCGGTGCCGCTGGCGCAACCGCCGCAAAGCTGAGGCTAAGGCCCCACAACACCGGTCCGCGGCAGGCCTCGGACCGGCTTTTGCCGCCCCAGCGAGGGGCTGGCAAGGTACAATGCCCGGTTGGAACGCATTTCCGTCCAGTAACCGTGCATCAGAGCGACCGTCCGTGACCACCCATTCCAACGCCTCCACCAACACCGCAGCCGTCAAGGCTTACCTGCAGGACCTGCAACAGCGCATCGTCGCGGCTCTGGAAGCCGCCGATGGCAAATCCTTCCTGTCGGACTCCTGGGAACGCCCCGAAGGCGGCGGCGGCACCTCGCGCCTGCTGGAAGAAGGGAATCTGCTGGAGCGCGGCGGCGTTGGCTTCTCCCATGTGATGGGCAAGAACCTGCCGCCCTCGGCCGCAGCCAACCGCCCGCACCTGGCCGGGCGCGCCTGGGAAGCCATGGGCGTATCGCTGGTGCTGCATCCGCGCAACCCCTACGTGCCGACGGTACACATGAACGTGCGCTTCTTCACCACCCATGCCGAGGGTGAAGAAGCGGTCTGGTGGTTCGGCGGCGGCATGGACCTGACGCCCTACTACGGCGTGGAGGACGACGCCCGCCATTTCCACCGCACCTGCCGCGATGCGCTGCAGCCCTATGGGGATGAGCTCTACCCGCGCTTCAAGACATGGTGCGACGACTATTTCTACCTGAAGCACCGCAAGGAGCCGCGCGGCGTGGGCGGCATCTTCTTCGACGATTTCAACGCCCTGCCCTTCGAGCAGGCCTTTGCCATGCAGCGCAGCGTGGGCGACGCCTTCCTGGCCGCCTACCTGCCCATCGTGGCGGCGCGCCGCGATACGCCGTATGGCGAGCGCGAACGCGACTTCCAGGCCTATCGCCGGGGACGTTACGTGGAATTCAACCTGGTCTTCGACCGGGGCACGCTGTTCGGCCTGCAATCGGGAGGACGCACCGAATCCATCCTGATGTCGATGCCGCCGCTGGTGAAATGGCGCTACGACTGGCATCCCGAGCCCGGCAGCCCCGAGGCCGCGCTGTATTCGGACTTCCTGGTCCACAAGGAATGGCTGTAATGGCGCCGCCTGCGGCGCAGCGCTGCATTGCCGTGCTGGGCGGGAGTTTCGATCCGGTGCACAATGGCCATGTGCGCCTGGCCGAACATTTCGTGCAATTGCTGCAGCCCGATGAGCTGCGCATCATTCCGGCCGGCAATCCCTGGCAGAAGCATGGTCTGCAGGCCAGGCCGGCGGACCGCGTGGAGATGGTGCGGCGCGCCTTCGACCGCCAGCAGGTGCCAGTGGTCATCGATGAGCAGGAAATCCGTCGCGCCAGCGCGACCTATACCATCGACACCCTGCGCGCCCTGCGGGCCGAGCTGGGACCGCAGGTCTCCATCGTCTTCCTGATGGGTGCGGACCAGCTGCAACACCTGGATACCTGGCAACACTGGCAGGAACTGTTTGACCTGGCGCACCTGTGCGCCGCCTCCCGGCCCGGCTTCGAGCTGGCCGACGCCCACGTGCCGCCGGCCGTGAGGGAAGAATTCAAGCGGCGCAACGCTGCGCCGCAAGAGATCCGCAGCACCACGCACGGATACGGCTACCTGGCCCTCGGGCTGGCGGTCGATATCTCATCGACTGAAATCCGTGCCCAGCTGCAACGCGGCACCCGACCCGATTCGCTGATCCCGGGCAGGGTGCTAGACTATATCGAACAACAACATCTGTACCGAAATTAATCCAATGGACATCAAAAAACTGCAAACCCTGGTCGTGGACGCGCTGGAAGACGTCAAGGCGCAAGAAATCCGCATCTATGACACCACCCACCTGACCAGCCTGTTCGACCGCGTGGCAATCGCTTCCGGCACCTCGAACCGCCAGACCAAGGCGCTGGCCGCCTCGGTGCGCGACAAGGTCAAGGCCAAGGGCGGCAACGTCGTCAGCGTCGAAGGCGAAGACACCGGTGAATGGGTGCTGGTGGACCTGGGCGACATGATCGTACACATCATGCAGCCGGCCATCCGTACCTACTACCGCCTGGAAGAAATCTGGGGCGACAAGGAAGTCAAGCTGGGTGCGGCCAAGCGCACCGGCACCTCGGCCGCCGCCAAGCGCGCCGCCGCCGACGAGGCGCCGGCGCCCAAGACCCGCCGCACCCGCGCCCAGGCCGAAGCCGTCGAAGCCAGCCAGGCCCTGGACGACGACGAGGACGCACCGAAGAAGCCGGCGCGCAAGCCCCGCACTACCTCGGCCACCAGCGGCGCCCGCGCCGCCACCGGCACGACCCGTACCACCCGCACCACGGGTACCAAGACCACCGCCGCCAAGACCACCACCACCCGTGGCACGGCCGCCGGCAAGGCTGCCGCCGGCAAGGCTGCCGCCCCCAAGGCCGCCACCACCCGCAAGGCGGCAGCGCCCAAGACCCCGACCGGCAAGACCGTGCGCGTGGCCCCGGCCAAGAGCGAGACTGCCAAGAAGCCGGCCGCCAAGCGTTCCAGCAAGGCTTGATGCAGCTGGTCATCGCCGCCGTCGGCCACAAGATGCCGGCGTGGATAGAAACCGGCTTCCAGGAGTATGCCAAGCGCATGCCACCGGAATGCCGGATCATCCTCAAGGAAATCAAACCTGTCGAACGCTCCGGCAGCCGCACAGCGGAAACCGTGATGGCGCAGGAGCGCGAGAAGATCGAAGCCGCGCTGCCCAAGGGCGCGCGCGTGATCGCGCTGGACGAGCGCGGGCGCGACTGGACCTCGGTGCAGTTGTCGCAGCAGCTGGTCCAGTGGCAGCAGGATGGCCGCGACGTGGCCTTCGTCATCGGCGGCGCCGATGGCCTCGATCCCGGCTTCAAGGCCGGCGCCGATACGCTCATCCGCATCTCCAGCATGACCCTGCCGCACGGCATGGTGCGGGTGATGCTGGCCGAGCAACTGTACCGGGCGTGGTCGATTACGCAGAACCATCCGTATCACCGCGCCTGAAATCGTCCACCGCCGGCGCCCTGTGCAATGCGCCGGCTTTTGACTTGATGGCTCCATGAAACCAGCGGATCAGAAAATCTACCTCGCCTCGAAAAGCCCGCGCCGACGCGAGCTGTTGCGCCAGATCGGCATCGATTTCGAACTGCTGCTCTCGGACAAGGAAGTCGACGAGAGCGTGCTGCCCGGTGAAGCGCCGATGGACTATGTCGCCCGCGTGACCCGCGCCAAGCTCGACAGCGCCCAGCAGACCATGATCCTGCGCCAGTTGCCGCACCGCCCGCTGCTCTCGGCCGATACCACCGTGGTGGTCGATGACCTGATCCTGGGCAAGCCCGCCGATCACGACGAGGCCGTGCGCATGATCTCCCTGCTCTCCGGCCGCACCCACCAGGTCTTGACCAGCGTGGCCGTGGGCGTGACGATGGGCGTGGAAACCCAGGTCTGGCAGATCGTGCAGCAATCCGACGTCAGCTTCGCGCCGCTCACAGAACAGGCCATCGCCGCCTACTGCCATACCGTCGAGCCTTATGACAAGGCCGGCGCCTACGGCATCCAGGGACTGGCGTCGGTGTTCATCAGCAATATCGTAGGCAGCCATTCCGGTATCATGGGGCTGCCGCTATTCGAGACGGCTCAACTACTACAACAAGCGGGCGTTCGAATCCTATGAGCGAAGACATCCTCATCAACATCACCCCGCAGGAGACGCGCGTGGCGCTGATCCTGCAAGGCGCGGTCCAGGAACTGCACATCGAGCGCACGCTCTCGCGCGGCCTGGCCGGCAACATCTACCTGGGCAAGGTGGTGCGGGTGCTGCCGGGCATGCAATCGGCCTTCATCGACATCGGCCTGGAACGCGCTGCCTTCCTGCACGTGGCCGACATCTGGGAAGCCCGTTCGCACGATGGCCAGAACACACCGGCCATCCCCATCGAGAAACTGCTGCACGATGGCCAGAGCATCACCGTGCAGGTGATCAAGGACCCCATCGGCACCAAGGGTGCGCGGCTGTCCACGCAGATCTCCATTGCCGGGCGCATGCTGGTCTACCTGCCGCAGGACAAGCACATCGGCATTTCGCAACGCATCGAGAACGAAGCCGAGCGCGAACTCTTGCGCAGCAAGGTGCAGGCCCTGCTCCCGCCGGAAGAAAAAGGCGGCTTCATCATCCGCACCATGGCCGAGGACGCCTCCGACGCCGACCTGCAGATGGACGTGGAATACCTGCGCAAGACCTGGGCCACCATCGTCAAGCAGGGCAAGACCAACCCCGCGCCCACGCTGCTGCACCAGGACCTGTCGCTGGCGCAGCGGGTGCTGCGCGACTTCGTGGGCGACCACACCGCCACCATCCAGGTCGATTCGCGCGAAAACTTCCACATGCTGCAGGAGTTCGGCGCCATCTACACCCCTTCGGTGCTGACCAAGCTGACGCATTACCGGGGCGAGCGTCCCCTGTTCGACCTGTATGGCGTGGAAGAGGAAATCGAGCGCGCCCTGGGGCGGCGGGTCGATCTGAAGTCGGGTGGCTACCTGATCGTCGACCAGACCGAGGCGATGACCACCATCGACGTGAACACCGGCAGTTTCGTCAACGGCCGCAATTTCGACGACACCATCTTCAAGACCAACCTGGAAGCCGCGCATGCGATCGCGCGCCAGCTGCGGCTGCGCAACCTGGGCGGCATCATCATCCTGGACTTCATCGACATGGAGAGCACGGAGCATCGCCAGGCCGTGCTGGCCGAGCTGGGCAAGGCCTTGCAGCGCGACCGCACCAAGATTTCGGTGTCGGGCTTCTCCACGCTGGGGCTGGTGGAGATGACCCGCAAGCGCACCCGCGAATCGCTGGCCCACATCCTCTGCGAGACCTGCCCCGCCTGCAAGGGCCGCGGCCAGGTCAAGACCCCGCGCACGGTGTGCTACGAGATCCTGCGCGAGGTCATGCGCGAGGCCAAGCAGTTCAACCCGCGCGAGTTCCGCATCCTGGCCTCGCAGGTGGTGGTGGACATGTTCCTGGAAGAGGAATCGCAACATCTGGCCATGCTGGGGGATTTCATCGGCAAGCCGATTTCCTTGCAGGTGCAGAGTGATTATCAGCAGGAGCAGTACGACATCATCCTGATGTGACACGAGCCCTCCCAGCCAGCGCCATAGCAAGCTTTTCACCGACGGGCTTGCGCATTCCTTGATCAATAGCGCATTGCTGGCGCTGATCAAGGAAGAACGCAATTCAAAAAATACACACCAGACGTGCAGTTTGTGTCAGATTTCGCATGCATTACAATGCGCACTTTGCCGCTCAAGCCGGTCACGCGCCATTGCCTTCCATGCCTTTCTACAGCTCTCTCGCCGTTTTCCTCCTCGTGGCACTCTCTCTGGTCGTCCCCAGCGGATTCTCGCTGGGGTCCCTCATGCTGATGCTCGGCGCAGCAGTCCTGCTACGCAAGGGCAAGCCACGCGCGATTCTGTATCGCGAAGACTGGCTCATCATGCTGGCGCTGCTAAGTTATTTCTTCGTCAATGCCGGGCTGAACCTGGTACATCAAGCACCTGGGCGTGAATATGATGCCCCGCTGCGCTTTCTCCTGGCCATCCCGGCGCTGTTGCTGCTAAGGGCCTACCCGCCGCGTCCGGGCGCGTTATGGACAGGCGCGGCCATCGGAGCGGTCGGGGCAGGCTTGCTGAGCCTCTGGCAGTGGCTGGCCGATGGCGCCGCCAGGCCTGGTGGCAGTACCAATCCCATCCAGTACGGCAACATTGCCGCCCTGCTGGCCATCTTGGCAGCATGTGGCCTGGCGCGCGCCATCCGGCTCCAACAACCGTTGCGCTGGAAGCTAATGCATGCGGCGGGCCTGATCCTAGGATTGACAGCGAGTATTCTCAGCGGCAGCCGTGGCAGTTGGCTCGCCTTGCCAGTCTGCGCTACCCTGGCGGCTTGGCTGCTCCTGCGTGCCGGTTATGCTCGCCTGGTGCTGCAGTTGGGCGCCGGTTCGCTGGCGATGCTGGTCTGCCTGGCGTTGCTGCCGCAGTCCCCCTTGTCCGCTCGCCTGCGACTGGCACTGGCGGAGACCAACGACTATGTCCAGCGGGCCGACGCAGACTCATCCGTGGGTACCCGCCTGGAAATGTGGCGTATCGGCATGCAATTGGCGCCCCAACACTTGCTGGTCGGGTGGGGCAAGCAGGGCATGATCGACGCCAAGCACGAGATGGTAAGCCAAGGCCAGGCCTCCCCCTCGGTGGATGAACACACCCACCTGCACAATGAATACCTGGATGCACTGGTCAAGCGCGGGATTCCCGGCTTGGCCGCCCTGCTGGTCCTGTATCTGCTGCCGCTGTGGCTGTTTCACCGACAGCGGCGCCTTGCAGCGGGGTATGAAGCCCGCCTGGCGGCTAGCGCCGGGGTCATGATGGTGCTGTCCTATCTGGCCTTTGGCCTGACGCAGGCGTTCCTGACACACAACAACGGGGTGATGCTGTACGCCTTCCTGTGTTCAATCTTGTGGGCCCTGTGCCAGGAACAGGCCGTCCATCCGGCGAACACGGCATAATCTCTCTTTTTCGTCACCCGCATTACCTGCAAGCAAGGATTCCCGGATGCTGTCCAACAACATGAAACGCCTCGCCGCGCTGCACTGGCCTTACAAGAAGCGCCTGGCGGTCGCGTTCATTGCCATGATCGTCACTGCGGCCACCGAACCGGTGGTGCCCTATATCTTCCAGGTATTGCTGGACAAGGGCTTCGTGGGCAAGCCGGCGTTTTCGCTGTGGCTGGTGCCGGTGGCGGTGATCGGCATCTTCTTCATCCGCGGCATCGCCACCTTTACCAGCTCTTACATGATGACCTGGGTCTCGACCCGCATCCTCAATGAGCTGCGCCGCCAGATGTTCGCCCGCATGCTGGACCTGCCGCTGCACTTCTATGCCACCAATACAGTGGGCAAGGTCATCAATTCCATGATGTTCGAGGTCCAGCAGATCATCGACATGGTCACCAAGGTGTTCACCTCCATCCTGCGCTCGGCACTGACCGTGCTGGGCCTGCTGGCCTGGCTGCTGTACCTGAACTGGGTGCTGACCATCGTCACCCTGGTGCTGCTGCCGCTGGTGACCCTGGTGGTGCGCACCACTGGCAAGCGCTTGAAGAAACTCAACCGCGATTCGCTGGCGGTCAACGCCGAGATGACCCAGGTCATCGAGGAAACCACGCGCGCGCAGCAGGTCATCAAGATCTTCGGCGGCCAGGACTACGAGAAGGAACGCTTCAACCGCCGCGCTGAAAACCTGCGCAGCTACACCATGCGCATGACGGCGGCCTTCTCTTCCACGGTGCCGATCACCCAGCTGATGACGGCTACTGCCGTGGCCGTAGTGATCGTCATGGCCCTGATCCAGTCGGGCAATGGCCAGATCACGGTGGGCGGCTTCGTCTCCTTCATCACCGCCATGCTCATGCTGCTGACGCCCTTGAAGCAGCTGGCCGAAATCAACGGCCCCCTGCAACGCGGCATGGCCGCCGCCGAAGAAGTCTACAAGCTCATCGACAAGACCACCGAGCGCATCACCGGCGAGGCCCTGGCCGGGCGCGCTACCGGCCAGCTCGATTTCGTCGAGGTCGGCTTCGCCTATCCCGGCCATGAACAACTGGCCCTGAAGAACATCAACCTGCATGTTGAAGCTGGCGAGACCATCGCCTTCGTGGGCATGTCCGGCGGCGGCAAATCCACGCTGGTGAGCCTGATCCCCGGCTTCTACTCCTGCAGCAGCGGCGAGATCCGCCTGGATGGCCGCGACATCGAGACCATCTCGCTGCCAAGCCTGCGCCAGCAGATCGCCATGGTCAACCAGAATACCGTGCTCTTCGATGACACCCTGGCGGCCAACATTGCCTACGGCGATGCCAATCCGGACCCGGCACGGGTCGAGGCCGCCGTGGAGGCCGCCCACCTCACCGACGTGGTGGCCGGGCTGCCCGAAGGCCTGCAAACCCGCCTGGGCGACAATGGCTCGCGCCTCTCGGGCGGCCAGCGCCAGCGCGTGGCCATTGCGCGGGCGATCTACAAGGATGCCCCCATCCTGATCCTGGACGAAGCAACCTCGGCGCTGGATACCGAATCCGAACGCGCCGTGCAGGCCGCGCTGGATCGGCTGATGCAGGGCCGCACCACCTTCGTGATTGCACACCGCCTCTCCACCATCGAACGCGCTGACCGCATCGTGGTGCTGGCCCACGGCCAGATCGCCGAGATCGGCACCCACCAGGCGCTGCTGGAACAGGAAGGCGTCTATGCCAACCTGTACCGCCTGCAGTTCTCCCAACAAGCCTCGGTCTGAACATGAGCACGCAAGCCACCCTGATCCCCGCCGACCTGCTGAAGAAATCGGACAAGATCCTGTTCATCGCCCACCTCGCCCTTGGCGACTTCACCTACCTGCAGAATTTCTTCAAGGCCTTCGCCGCGCAGCATCCTCACCTCAAGGTCCACCTGTGGGTCGATGAAGTACGCCGCACCGCCGACAGCAGCCAGTGGCCGCATCTGCAGAAGTACGCGCTCTACGACTGGACGGCGGCCTGCCCCTTCTTTGCCAAGGTCTATACCCGCACCTACAGCCCGGCGCTGTACCGCGACAGCATCGAAGAAGCGCGCGCCGAGCACTACCCCATCGTGGTTTCGCTGGCCACGCTGCGCCCGCACCTCTACGCCGGCCTGGCCCGCGAGATCAGCCCCGAGGGCTGGGTGGTGGGCATGAAGAAGAAGGTCTCGCTGCTGCAACCGCATCACCTGCTGGCCTACCGCAAGCTCGATGCGGTCATGCCGCCTTACCGCAGCAGTCAGCCTGAGCACCACATCAGCGACGTCTATGCACACTGGTTCCGGCAACTGAGCGGGCTGGAAGTCACCGGCCAGGCGCGCTTCCCCTTCGTGGACATCCCGCCGCAATGGCGCCAGTACGCGCAAGACCAGCTGGCGGCCTGGCAGTTCGCGCCGCGCACCGGCAAGCTGGTCTTCATCAACCCCTATGCCAAGACCAGGAAACGCTGCTGGCCGCTGGAGCATGTGGCCGACCTGATCCAGGCCATGCAGCAGCGCGAGGGTTGGCAGGATGCCCGCGTCATCGTCAACGCCGTGCCCCAGGAACTGGCCCACGCCCGTGAGGTGATCGGCCGCTATGGCCTGCAAGGCACTGAACTGTTCAGCGCCGAAGAAAACTTCTTCCAGCTGCCCGCCATGCTGGCTGCCTGCGACCTGATCATTTCGGTGGAAACGGCGGTGATGCACCTGGCCAATGCGGTCCATGTGCCGGTCATCGCGCTGATGCGCCAGAAGAATCCAGAGTGGGTGCCGGTCGATCGCGCCCACAGCACCGTCATCACCGCGCCGGGCCGCCGCGACTGGGTCAAGGCGGTCTCTGTCGAACAAGTCATGAAAGCCATCTGATGAACGTCCCCACCCAAGAAGAAATCAAGGCGCACCCCGGCAACGGCAAGCCCTCCTTCCATATCGCGTTCTGCGTCGATAACAATTATTTCCGCGCCATGGGCGGCACCATCGCCTCCATCGTGGCCAACAATCCGGACCAGCACTTCACCTTCCATGTCCTGGCCTTCGAGGTGTCGGAAGACCACCAGCGGCGTCTGAAGCAACTGGAAGCCATGTATCGCGTCAAGACCGAGCTGCACCTGCTGGACCTGAACGATTTCACCCAGTTCTCGCACTTCCTGGGGCATTCCCATTATTCGCTGTCGATCTTCACGCGCCTGGTGATCCCCACGGTGCTGGCCGAGGTCACCGACCGCGTGCTCTACCTGGACGCCGACATCCTGTGCTTCAACCGCCTCGATGCGCTGGTGGACATGGACATCTCACAGGACATCGCGGTGGTGGTGCCGGACGCGCCAGTGACGCTGCAACGCCGTGTGGCTGCGCTGGAGCTGGCGCACAAGGAGTATTTCAACGGTGGCGTCATCTTCATCAACATCCCCAAGTGGCTGGCCGAGGACATCACGCCCAAGACGCTCGACGCCCTGCTCAACAGCAAGACCGACATGCGCTTCAATGACCAGGACGCGCTCAATATCGTCCTCAATGGCCGCGCCCGCTATGTCTCGCCGAAGTGGAACTACCTGTACGACCTGATCCACGACCTGAACGTCAACAAGTTCGCCCTCAAGCCGGTGGGCAAGGCCATCTTCGTGCACTTCGCTGGCGCCGTGAAACCGTGGGCGGCGTGGAGCCGGCATGAGGCCTGCACGCTGTTCCGTCGCTATCTGGACATCTCGCCCTGGGCGGACATGGCGCTGGACCAGGAGCCGCGCAATACCAAGGAATTGCGCATGCATTCGCGCTTCATGTATCGCCAGGGGCGTCCGCTGGAAAGCCTGAAGTGGTATCTGCGCTATCTCGGCAAGCGCGCCGCCAAGTAAGAAAGCCGTACCTGCACCATGACCTCGTCCGCATCCATGCTCCAGAATCCAGCGCATTCCACGACCGCCGCCGATGCGGCCTGGCATATCGCCTTCTGCGTCGATAACCATTACTTCCGGGCGATGGGGGCCATGCTGGCCTCGATGGTGGCCAATAACCCGGGCCGTCGCTTCGTGTTCCACGTCTTCGCCTTCGCCATTTCGGACGACAATGCGCGCCGCATGCGCAGCATCGAAGAGAACCCCAACATCAAGGTAGTGCCGCATCTGGTGGCGCAAGAGACCTTCGCCGAGTTCGGGGAGATGATCGCCAAGTCCTATTATTCGCTGTCGACCTTCACGCGCCTGATCGTGCCAGCCACGCTCAAGGACCAGACCGACCGCGTGCTCTACGTGGACGCCGACATGCTCTGCGTGGGCAGCCTGGAAGAACTGATGGGTATGGATCTGGACGGCACCAATGCACTGGTGGTCGATGATGTGGGCTGGGAAGCGCCGACCGGTCGCGATGGCCGCTATTCGGTGCTGGGACTGAAGCATCCGCGCTACTTCAACGCCGGCATGCTCTACATCAATATCCCCGAATGGGAAAAGAACAAGGTCAGCGAAGCCGCCATCCGGGCGCTGGTCTCCAACCCCGACAAACTGACCTTCAATGACCAGGACGCGCTCAACATCGTCCTGGACGGGCAGGCGCGCTATATCCCGGTGAAGTGGAACTACATCTACAGCATGATCGCCGACCTCAAGCAAGGCCGGCAAACCATGAGCCCGGTGGGTGATGCGCGCATCATCCACTTTGCCGGCCTGGTCAAGCCGTGGATAGACTGGAGCGGCCATGCGGCGCGCGAACTCTATCTGCGCTACCACACCTTGTCAGCCTGGTCCGACCTGCCCCTGGACGCGGCGCCGCTGAACCACAAGGAAATGCGCGTCTATGCGCGCTTCCTGATCAAGCGCGGCGACTATGCCTGCGGCCTGTACTGGAACGCCCGCTTCCTGCTGACGGCGCTGCGCAGGAAGCTGCGCCGCTGATCAACTGCGCGACTCTTCCCCGCGCAGCATGCCCCACAGGATGACCATGGTGAAGCCCAGGGTCATCACTCCCGAGTTATGGGCCAGGAACACCTGGGAAAAACCGAAACCGATGTAGTTGACGATGAGCAGGACGCCACCCAGGGCATAGGGCTTGGCTTGCTCAGGCGCAGACTTCAGGCGCGCGATGAACAGCCTCAACGGCACGAAATACAGGGCCAGCAGGACCAGCAGACCAGGGACGCCGCGCTTGACCAGGGCGTCCAGCCATTCGTTGTAGACGTGGTTGTTGCCAGACATGAGGGCGTTGATCTTGCCGGCTTCGATCTGGCCGGTCTCCCACTGCACGAAACCCGCCTTGCCCATCCCCAGCACTGGCGCTTCAGCCACCGCCATGGCGCCAGCGCGCCACATTTCCATGCGCGTGCCGATGGAGCTGTCGGCATCCTTCTTCTGCATGTAGGTCGAGGCTTCGGAAAAGGCCAGCGATATCCGCGCGCGGAAGTCCGTGCTCGGCATGACGGTAAAGACGATGGCGATGGCCGCCACCAGCGCGGCCAGGCTGCCCCAGACATAACGCGCGGGAATGGAGCGGCTGTAGTACACGCAAAGGATGAGCAAGCAGATCGGCAAGGCCACCCAGCTGCCGCGGCTGCCAGTGAAGAGGGAACCCATCAGGCCCATGACGCCGCCCACGATCAACAGCGCCACCCACGCCCGCGCGGCCCGTTGTTGCATCGCCCAGGTGATGCCGGTCAGGCACAGGATGCCGATGATGAAGCTGATGTCGCCGTACTGGATGGCGTTGGTGTAGCCCGTGGCGCGCACGTTGTGGGCAAAATACTGCCAGCCTGCGAACACGCCCGCGCCGATGCCGCCCAGGATCAGGCCCGACCAGAAGGCCGCTGGTGCGGGCGGATAGGCGCGCAGCAGCAGCAAGGCGGCTGCCGCCAGGAAGAAGCGCAGCGGCAGGTCATATTCCTTGCCGCTCTCGTGGTGCAGCAGCAGCATGGCAACGGTGACGGCGAAGTAGGCCAGCAGCACGGCGAGGATCAGCCTGTCCTCACGATTCAGGGTGGTGCGCACCGACTTGTTGACCAAGGTGAGGCTACCCAACGCCAGCAGCACCGAACCGACCGAAAAACCACTGGGAACAATCAGGGAAATGGCCGAAAAGAGAAAAACCGAGAACGAAGTGAAGCTGCCCATCTAAGTAACATCCTGTTTTAGTTTGAATTGACGAGGGTCAAGCTCCCTCGCTGGTTCCGATCAGCTGCCATGAGCTGCCATCCTCTGCGCACGCTGGACCTCGGGACCCTCCCCCGGTCTCTTGTCGTAAGGTCCTGCGCCGCAGTTCTTGAACTTCAAGGCCGAATCAATACTCGACCACCACCGCTTCCTTGCCAAACGAAGCCACCAACGTCGACTGCAGGCTATCGCTGGGATTGATCCGCCAGGCGTCGCCCAGCACCACCTCGCAGGCCGCATCGGCCTGCTGGTAGCGCATCACGAAGGGCAGCCCCTGCTCCTGCCGATGTGCGGACAAGGTGTCGCGCAGGTGGTTGGGGTCGATCGCCTTGTTGATCGACACCACCATGCGCACACCGTACTGGATGCGCGCCGCGCCCAGGTCCATCACCTTGTCGGCAGCCACCCGCAATCCGCCATTGAAGCGGTCTTCCGAGACCTTGCCCGATACCACCAGCAATTCATCTTCCTTGATGAGGTGCTTGAAGGGTTCGAACAATTCGTTGTAGATCGTGGCCTCGATCACGCCCGTGCCATCGTCGAGCGTGCAGATCACCAGCTTGCCGCGCTGGGTCATCTGCACCCGCACGCCGGTGATGATGCCGGCCAGGCTGCGCGGCTCCCAGGAGGGTTCCAGGCTGGCGATCTTGGTGCGCACGAAGCGGCGCACTTCCTTTTCGTAAGCCGAGAACAGGTGGCCGGACAGATAGAAGCCCAGCGCGCCCTTCTCTTCGGTCAGGCGTTGCTTGTCGCTCCAGGGCGGCACCTGCACGTATTCCAGCGGCGCTTCCAGATCGCTGTCATCGCCGCCGAAGAGACTGACCTGATTGGCCGATTTCTCGGCCTGCTCGGCGCTTTCCCAGGCCAGGTTGACCGAGGCCTGCAGGACGGCGCGGTCGACCTTGAAGCAGTCGAAGGCGCCGGCCCGGATCAGCGAATCGATGGTGCGGCGGTTGATCTGCTTCTTGTCCACCCGCTTGGCGAAATCGAACAGGTCCTTGAAGGGACCGCTCTTGCGCGCTTCCAGGATGGCTTCGATGGCGTTCTGCCCGGCGCCCTTGACGGCCCCCAGGCCATAGCGGATCTGGGTGGCCTTCTTGCCCGGCTCGCCCACCGGCATGAAGCGGTAGTCGGACTTGTTGATGTCCGGCGGCAGGATGGCCAGCTTGCAGATATCGATCGCGTCTTCGATCAGGATCTTGACCTTGTCGGTATCTTCCATGGCCAGCGACAAGTTGGCGGCCATGAACGCGGCAGGGTGATGGGCCTTCAGGTAGGCGGTGTAATAGGACAGCAGCGCATAGGCGGCCGCGTGCGACTTGTTGAAGCCGTAGCCGGCGAACTTTTCCATCAAGTCGAAGATTTCATCGGCCTTGGCCTGGTCCAGCCCGTTCTTGGCCGCGCCTTCGCGGAACAGTTCACGGTGCTTGGCCATTTCCTCGGCCTTCTTCTTGCCCATCGCCCGGCGCAGCAAGTCGGCGCCGCCCAGCGAATAGCCGCCGATGACCTGCGCCATCTGCATCACCTGCTCCTGATAGACCATGATGCCGTAGGTCTCGGAGAGGATGCCCTCGGTGCGCGGGTCAGGATAGTCGAAGGCTTCGCCGTGCTTGCGCTTGCAGAAGTCGGGGATCAGGTCCATCGGACCCGGACGGTACAGCGCCACCAGCGCGATGATGTCCTCGAAGCGGTCAGGACGCGCATCCTTCAACATGCCTTGCATGCCGCGGCTTTCCAGCTGGAACACGGCGACCGTCTTGGCCTTGGTCAGCAGTTCGTAGGAGGGCCGGTCGTCCAGCGGCAGCTTGGCCAGATCGAAATCGGCCATGGCTGGATCGAGCATGCGGATGTAGCGCACCGCCCGGTCGAGGATGGTCAGCGTGGTCAGGCCCAAGAAGTCGAACTTCACCAGGCCGACCGCTTCCACGTCGTCCTTGTCGTATTGCGAGACCACGCCGGAGTCGCCACCCTGGGTATAGAGCGGGCAGAAATCGGTCAGCTTGCCGGGCGCGATCAGCACGCCACCGGCGTGCATGCCGATGTTACGGGCAATGCCTTCGACCTGCTGGGCCAGGCCCATCAGCTGCTTGACCTCTTCCTCGTTCTCCAGCCGTTCCTTCAAGAGCGGCTCTTCCTCGATGGCGTCGGCCAGGGTGACCAGCTTGCCCGGCTTGAAGGGGATCAGCTTGGAGATGCCATCGCAGAAGTTGTAGCCCAGGTCGAGCACGCGGCCCACGTCGCGCACCGCACCCTTGGCGGCCATAGTGCCGAAGGTGGCGATCTGCGAGACCGCCTCCTTGCCGTAACGATCCTTCACATACTGGATCACGCGGTCGCGGCCTTCCTGGCAGAAGTCGATGTCGAAGTCGGGCATCGAGACGCGTTCGGGGTTCAGGAAACGTTCGAACAGCAGGTTGTAGCGCAGCGGGTCCAGGTCGGTGATCAGCAGGCAATAGGCCACCAGCGAGCCGGCGCCGGAACCGCGACCAGGGCCGACGGGCACGCCATTGTTCTTGGCCCACTGGATGAAGTCCGCCACGATCAGGAAGTAGCCCGGGAACTTCATCTTGATGATGGTGTTGTTCTCGAACTCCAGCCGCGCCTCATAGCGCGGACGCTGCTTCTCACGCTCGGCTTCGTTGGGGAACAGTTCCTTCAAGCGCACTTCCAGCCCGGCCTTGGTCTGGGCCACCAGGAAGTCGTCGATGGTCATGCCATCCGGGGTGGGGAAATCCGGCAGTTGCGGCTTGCCCAGTTGCAGCACGAGGTTGCAGCGCTTGGCGATTTCCACGGTGTTGGCCACGGCGCCCGGCAGGTCGGCGAACAGCTCGACCATCTCGGCCTGCGACTTGAAGTATTGCTGTTCGTTGAAACGCCTGACCCGGCGCGCATTGGCCATGATCTCGCCTTCGGCGATACAGGTGCGGGCTTCGTGGGCGATGAATTCTTCCGGGCTCTGGAACTGGATCGGGTGCGTGGCCACGCACGGCAGGCCCAGCTTGGCGCCCAGGGCGACGCTCTGGCGCACCTGCACTTCCATGTTGGCCTGGCCGGCGCGTTGCAGTTCCAGGTAGAAGGCGCCGGGGAAGATCTCGGCCCAGCGGCGCGCGCAGGCTTCGGCCTGGGCCAGGTTGCCGTTGTCGATGGCCTGGCCGATGTCGCCCATGGCGGCGCCGGACAGGGCGATCAAGCCATTGCCGCCCTCCTGGTGGCGCAGCGCGTCCAGCCATTCCATGCGCACTTCGGCGCGGCCCTTGTACTGGTTATTGAGCCAGGCTTGTGACAATACTTCGCACAGTTGCAGGTAACCGTGACGATTCTTGATCAGCACCAGCAGGCGGAAGGGCTTTTCGCGGTCGGCATCGTTGGTGATCCACAGGTCGCAGCCGGCGATGGGCTTGACGCCCTTGCCGCGCGCTTCCTTGTAGAAACGCACCATGCAGAACAGGTTGGCGAGGTCGGTCACCGCCAGGGCGGCTTGGCCATCCTTGGCAGCGGCCTTGACGATGTCGTCGATACGCACCAGGCCGTCCACGATGGAATACTCCGAGTGCATACGGAGGTGTACAAATTGCGGGGTAGTCATGGGGCGACATTTTACCGGACCTTGGCACGGCCGCCCCTGCCGCAAGCTCGGCTTTTGTCAGGAAATTGGACTTTGTTGTGAATGATTTACGCAAAATCGGCCACCGGATCGAGACGGGCTGCCTTGATCTGCATCAGAGAAGCGCCACAGCGCGGGGGCGCAGCCCGCCAAATAGCTGCGGACGCCCTGCCCGCCCGTATATAATGCTGACAATTCAAAGACTTAGAGCTGAGTAACGAACCATGCAGTCCCCCGATACACCCTACGTCAACATTGCCGCCTACAAATTCGTCAGTTTCGACGACACCGCTGAAAAGCGTCCGCAATTCCTGGCCTTTTGCCAACAGCACAACCTGCGCGGCACCGTGATCCTGAGCCCGGAAGGCATCAACCTCTTCCTGGCCGGCCTGCGCGCCGACATCGACGCCTTCCTGGCCTGGCTGCGCGCCGATGCGCGCTTTGCCGACCTGATCGTCAAGGAAAGCTATTCCGAGAAACAGCCCTTCACCCGCATGCTGGTCAAGCTCAAGGCCGAGATCATTACCATGAAGCATCCGCTGATCAAGCCGGAACTGGGCCGCGCGCCCTTCGTGGAGCCCAAGGACCTCAAGCGCTGGCTGGACCAGGGCCATGATGACGAGGGCCGTCCGGTGGTGATGGTGGATACCCGCAACGGCTTTGAAGTCGACGTCGGCACCTTCGACAACACGGTGGACTACCGCATCAGCAAGTTCACCGAATTCCCCAAGGTCATCGAAGACCACAAGGCCGATTTCGAAGGCAAGACCGTGGTGACCTTCTGCACCGGCGGCATCCGCTGCGAAAAGGCGGCCATTCATATGCAGAACATCGGCTATGACCATGTCTACCAGCTCGAAGGCGGCATCCTGAAGTACTTCGAAGACGTCGGCGGCGCCCACTACCAGGGCGATTGCTTCGTCTTCGACTACCGCACCGCGCTGAGCCCGGAACTGAAGGAAACCCAGACCGCGCAATGCTTCGCCTGCCGCGCCGTGGTCACTCCGCGCGAGCAGCTCTCGCCGGATTACGTCCCGGGCAAGTCCTGCCCCCATTGCGCCGGCAAGCAGCAGGCGGCGCAGGAAGCCAGTTCCGCCGCAGCCTGATCGCCACGCCGCCCAGGCCAGGAAAAAGCCGACCCTTGTGAGGTCGGCTTTTTTACATCTTCACTTCTTCGATATACCAAATGAAGATTACTTCTTGAACCGGGCCGCCGTTTCCACCACGCGCGCACCAAACAGCTTGGCCGTTTCCAGGTCACCCGGCAGTGGGCCCTCTTCCGGCGAGGAATCCGACGGGCTTTGCGCCATCAGGCCCGAGAAGGAACCGACGAAGTTGATGTCGTTGCGTTGCGCGGCCTTGCTGTTGGCAGGCATCAGGCCGGTGCCGACCCAGATCATGCTGTGCTGCATGCCCAGCGTGAACAGGTAGTGCAGGGTCGAGAGCTTGTCGCCGTTCATGGTGGCCGAGTTGGTGAAGGCGGCGCCGACCTTGTCCTTCCACTTCTGGCTGAACCAGGGCTTGGAGGAGGCGTCGGCGAATTTCTTGAACTGCCAGGACACGGTACCCATGTAGGTCGGCGAACCGAAGATGATGGCGTCGGCCGCATCCAGGCTGGCCCATTGTTCATCGGTGATGGTGCCTTCGGCGCTGATGGCGATCAGCTCGACATTGGCACCGGCAACGCCGGCAGCACCAGCCTGTACCGCTTCAGCCTGCTTCTTGGTGTGGCCGTAGCCGGAGTGATAGACGATGGCAACTTTGGTCATGACGAAATTCCTTCTCTAGAGAGTGAGGTAACACGGGAAAAACCGCCGGTGTGATCGGTACCGGCGGAGGGGGCTACTGCAAACTGCCTACGACATCCGGGCGCTGAAGTTCTCAGCGCGGCAGGTCGAACAACAACACTTCAGCCTTGTCGCCACCGCCGATCTCGATGCGGTCGACCGCACTGAGCTTGACGGCGTCGCCGGCTTCCAGGGCCTGGCCATTGACGCTGATCTTGCCGCGAGCCACATGCACATAGCCCAGGCGGCCTTGCGGCAGGGTGTACTCGGCGGTTTGGGCGCCGTCGAAGAGGCCCGCATACAGCTGGGCGTCCTGGTTCATGCTGACCGAACCGTCGCGGCCATCGGCCGAGGCGACCAGACGCAGCTTGCCGTCCTTGTCAGCCGCCGAGAAGTGCGCCTCCTGATAACCCGGTTCAGCGCCGGCGCGGTCAGGCATGATCCAGATCTGCAGGAAGTGCGTGGTGCCGTCCTGGGAGTGGTTGTACTCCGAGTGACGCACGCCCGTGCCTGCACTCATGCGTTGCACGTCACCGGGACGGATCACGCTGCCATTGCCCATGCTGTCCTTGTGGGCCAGTTCGCCTTCGAGCACATAGGAAATGATCTCCATGTCGCGGTGGCCGTGCGTACCGAAGCCCTGGCCGGCGGCCACGCGGTCTTCGTTGATCACGCGCAAGGGGCCGAAGCCCATGTGCCTGGGATCATAGTAGTCCGCGAATGAAAAGCTGTGATACGAATCCAGCCAACCGTGGTTGGCGTGGCCACGATCGTTCGCTTTGCGAATTTCCATCATGTCAACACCTCTTTCTTCAGTAAGGTACGCACCGGAATTGGTTTGTACAAAATGTTTGTCGATGGCGTCACTATAGTTGCTATCTTTTTCGCAGATAAGGTCTAAAATCCGTAGTGTTCATTCAAAAAATTTAAACAAGTGGAAGTCTCGTGAACCTGACCCTCGAATCCCTGCTGATCCTGGACATGATCGACCGCAAGGGCAGCTTTGCCGCGGCCGCGGTGGCGCTGGACCGCGTGCCCTCGGCGCTGACCTATAGCGTGCGCAAGCTGGAAGACGACCTCGACGTCTTGCTGTTCGACCGCCGTGGCCACCGCGCCCAGTTGACACCGGCGGGCCTGCAGTTGTTGCAGGAAGGGCGTCATCTGCTGCTGGCGGCCAATGACCTGGAGCAGCGCGTCAAGCGCACGGCGACCGGTCGCGAGACCGAATTGCACATCGTGCTCAACAGCCTGATTCCCTTCGACAAGATGCTGCCCATCATCGCCGCCTTCGATCGCGAACAGTCCGGCACACGGTTGCGCTTCACTCCCGGGGTGCTCACCGGCGCCTGGGAAAAGCTCATCGAGGGGCGCGCCAACCTGGTCATCGGCGTCACGCTGGACGGCCCCGAGGTGGTGCGCACCAGCGGCCGCTTCCAGATGCAGGAACTGGGGGCGGTGGACTGGGTGTTCGTGGTAGCCCCGCAGCATCCCCTGGCCGGGGTCGAAGAACCGCTTTCCGCCGAACTGGTCCGCAGCCATCGGGCCATTGCGGTGGGCGACAACAGCCAGTCGCTGCCCACCCTGACCATGGGCCTGCTGTCCGGCCAGGAGACGCTGACCGTAGCCACCGTGGCCGACAAGCTGCAAGCTCAGTTGGCCGGCCTGGGCTGCGGTCATCTGCCGCGTATCTGGGCCGAGCCCTACCTGGCCTCGGGCGCGCTGGTGGAAAAGCAGACGCTGGCGGCCAAGCCGAATGACAACTTCATGGTGGCCTGGCCCAAGGCTGAGCAGGGCAAATCCTTGAAATGGTTCATCCAGCACCTGGCGCAGCCGCATGTACGCCAGTCGCTGATCGGACCGGTACCGATGCGGGGGCCAGCGTGAGCTGCCACGCCTATGTCGGCCGCTTTGCGCCCTCGCCTTCCGGCCCGCTGCATGCCGGCTCGCTGGTGGCGGCCCTGGCCAGCTATCTGGACGCGCGCGTGCATGCTGGCCGCTGGCTGCTGCGTATCGAAGACATCGACGAAACCCGCACCGTGCAAGGCGCTGCACAGGACATCATCGCCACCCTGGCAGCGCTGGACATGCGTTCCGACGGCCCGGTGCTGGTGCAGAGCCAGCGCAAGGCGCGCTACCAGCTGGCGCGCGATCGGCTGGGCGCACTGGCCTACCCCTGTGGTTGCAGCCGCAAGGAAATTGCCGATTCACGGGTGGGTACCGCCAGCGACGGCGCAGCCCTCTATCCTGGCACCTGCCGCCATGGCCTGGCGCCAGGAAAGCAGGCGCGCACGCTGCGCCTGCGCGTGCCCGACCCGGGCCAGGCAGGTGAACTGGTGCAATTCGAGGATCGCTGGCTGGGTCCGCAGGCGCAGCACCTGGCCGCCGAGGTGGGCGACTTCGTGCTGCAGCGGGCCGACGGTTTCTGGGCCTATCAACTGGCCGTGGTGGTGGATGACGCCGAGCAGGGCGTGACCGACATCGTGCGAGGAGCAGACCTGCTGGATTCGACAGCACGACAGATCTACCTGCAAGGCCTGCTGGGCTATCCGACGCCGCGGTATCTGCACGTGCCGTTGCTGATGAATGAAACCGGAGAGAAGTTTTCCAAGCAGAACGGCGCGCAGGCGCTGGACCTGAACCAGCCGCTGCAAGCACTGCAGCAGGCGGCCGCCTTCCTGGGACTGGACACGGGCGCCGCCCGTGACAGGGAGGGATTCTGGGCCCTCGCGCTCACCGGCTGGCAAGCGCGTTTCGGCCCCCGTTGAAGAGCAAGATCAGCGCTTGGGCATGCCGCCCAGCAGCGCCGCCACCTTGGCCTTGGGACGATTGTTCTTGGCCAGTTCCGGCTTGGTGGAGACGGTCTCGACGGCGCTCGGTTCGTAGGGCTTGAGGAACCACGGATCGACTTTCTCGCGGCGCATCGGCGCAGCGCCTCCTTCGCGGCTGCTGCGGCTGCGCTCGCCACGATCACTACGGTCGCCGCGATCGCTACGCTCACCCCGCTCGCTTCGTTCGCCACGCTCGGCACGATCACTGCGTTCATGACGCGCGCGCGGGGCAAACCCGGTCAGCTCGGCGCGTTCGAACTTCTTCTTGATCAGCTTCTCGATATCGGTCAGCAGGCGGTCGTCCTTGTCGCAGAACAGGGAGATCGCATCGCCCGATGCGCCGGCACGGCCGGTGCGGCCGATACGGTGGACATAGTCTTCGGCGTTATAGGGCAGATCGTAGTTGATCACACAGGGCAGCTCGGCGATGTCCAGCCCGCGCGCGGCCACGTCGGTGGCCACCAGCACTTCGATCTGGCCCTGCTTGAAGGCTTCCAGCGCGGCCATGCGCTCGGACTGGGTCTTGTCACCGTGAATGGCCGAGGCCTTCACACCTTCGGCCACCAGGGTGCGCGCCAGGCGGGAAGCGCCGATCTTGGTATTGGAGAAGACGATCACCTGCTTCAGTTCGCGCTGGCGGATGATGAAGCTGACCGCATCGGCCTTGGCCGCTTCCTCGACCTTGTAGATGGTCTGGGTCACGTTTTCGGCCGTGGCATTGCTGCGCGCCACTTCGATGGTGACCGGGTTGTTCTGGAAGCTGGCGGCCAGCTTCTTGATTTCCGGCGAGAAGGTGGCCGAGAACAGCAGGTTCTGGCGCTGCTTGGGCAAGAGGTTGATGATGCGCTGCAGGTCCGGCAGGAAGCCCATGTCCAGCATGCGGTCGGCTTCGTCCATCACCAGGATCTGGGTCTGCGACAGGTTCACTGTCTTTTGCTGCACGTGGTCCAGCAGGCGGCCCGGCGTGGCGATGACGATCTCTACGCCGGCGCGCAGGATCGCGGTCTGCGGGGCCATGTCCACGCCGCCGAAGACCACCGTGGAACGCAGCGGGGTGAAGCGGCAGTAGGCAGCCACGTTGTCGGCGACCTGGTCGGCCAGTTCGCGGGTGGGTGTCAGGATCAGGGCGCGCACCGGATGGCGGGCGGGCGAGGCGCTATGGCTGGCGTGCTGCAGCAGGCGCTGGATGATGGGCAGCGAGAAGCCGGCGGTCTTGCCGGTACCGGTCTGGGCGGCGCCCATCACGTCCCGGCCTTGCAGCACCACAGGAATGGCCTGGGCCTGGATCGGGGTCGGGTGGACGTAGCCTTGTTCGGCCAGGGCCTTCAGGATGTCGGGCGAAAGGCCGAAATCTTCAAAGCGGACGGCGGGTGCAGCCGGTGCTGCGGACGCGGACGTGGTGTCGGACATGGTGTATTGCGAACGGTGCGACAGCGCCGCGGCAGCCGCCCTGGCGGCTCCGGTGCATGGGGTGCATGCGCACGGGTTCTGATTGCTTTCTGTGTTGATGTGTTACGGGCGAACCGGCCAAACCTGCACGGCCGGGCGCTTCGAATGATGCAAAGATGCTGACCGGGCCAGCTGCTGCCAATTGCCCGGAACTGCGTATTATACGCCGCATCTCCTTGCACTTCATGACAGTTTGGTGTCCGGGCCCGGCCAGCCGTGGCAAAACGTCTGCAAAGGGCGCTGCCACGGGGCTCGTGCTGTGATCAGCCAATGGTGATATTGATGTCCGGCAAGCCGTCAACATGGCCTTGCAGCTTGTCGCCCTTGACGACAGCCCCCACGCCTTCAGGCGTCCCAGTGAAGATCAGGTCGCCCGGGAACAGCTCGACCAGGCCCGACAGATAGGAGATGGTCTCGGCCACGCTCCAGATCAGGTCCGCCAGGTCGCCCTGCTGGCGCACTTCGCCATTGACCTTGAGCCAGACGGCGCCCTGGTCGGGGTGGCCAGCCTGCGCCACCGGCACGATGGGCGCGCAGGGGGCGGACTGGTCGAAACCCTTGGCCATGTCCCAGGGGCGGCCCAGCTTCTTGGCCTGGCTCTGGATGTCGCGGCGGGTCATGTCCAGGCCCACGGCGTAGCCGAACACCAGTTCCAGCGCCTGTTCCACCGGGATATTGCGCCCCCCCTTGGCCAGCGCCACCACCAGTTCGATCTCATGGTGATAGTCGGAAGTGGCGACCGGATACGGCACCACGGAGTCGGTGGGCACGACGGCGTCAGCCGGCTTCATGAAGAAGAACGGCGGCTCGCGGTCCGGATCGTGGCCCATTTCACGGGCGTGGGCGGCGTAATTGCGCCCTACGCAATAGATGCGGCGAACCGGGAAAGCTGCACCGCCGACCACGGCAACCGTGGCCTGGGCGGGGGCGGGAATGGCAAAGCTCATCAGGAAGACTCCGTCGTGGCGAAAATGTTTGTTGTTGGTACCGGCACAGATCGTCAGACAACGATGAACACCAAGTTGTCTGACATCGTCGTAGTGTAAAAGAAAAGTCACCGTCCCGCTTGCGGGCCGGCGCACGCGCCTCGAGCGCAGATATAGGTGGCAATTCGGCCTGTAATCCACTGGCTAAAAACGGGCGAATTTGGGACACTGGCAAGAACTCATTGCATCGACAGGCATGAGATGCGTTTCAGCTTCATGCCGGCCCTGCCGCCTACCCGCCTTCTTACCCAGAACAGAACAACACCATGCGTCAGCAAGCCAACGCTAACCAGATCCTGCTGCAAAAAGCCCTCGCCCTGCATCAAAAAGGCCAACTGGCCCCGGCCGAAGAACTCTACAAGAAGGTGCTGGTGAAGCTGCCCCGGCACTTCGAAGCCAACTACCTGTATGGCATGCTCAAGCTGCACCAGGAAGACTGGGAAACCGCCGAAGCCCAGCTGGCCAAGGCCATTGAACTCAATCCCGATCACCTGGACACCTATTTCGACCATGCCGGCGCGCTGGCCCACCTGGGCCGCGACGACGAGGCGGTGGCCCGTTACGACCTCGTCCTGACCGTCAACGCCGACTTCGTCGAGGCCTTGCTCGCGCGCGGCGCCGCGCTGCGCCGCCTGGGCCGCAACCGCGAGGCGCTGGCCGATCTGGAACGCGCCACCGCGCTGGCGCCCGACAATGCCGACGCCTGGTTCCAGCGCGGCAACGTGCTGCACGACAGCTACGCCTACGGCGACGCCCGCGAAAGCTACGAACGCGCTGTCGCGCTGCGCCCCGACTTCATCGAGGCCTGGTTCAACCTCGGCAATACCTGCAAGGACGGCAACCAGCTCGACCAGGCCCTGCGCGCCTATGACCGCGCCCTGGAAGTACAGCCGGACTTCTTCGAGGCGATTTCCAACCGTGGCTACGTGCTCTTCAAGATGCAACGCCCGGCGGAAGCCCTGCAGGCCTACGATCGCGCCCTGGCGCTGGACGAGCGCGCGCCGGACCTGTGGTTCAACCGCGGCTCGACGCTGGAACAGCTGTACCGCTTCGAGGAAGCCAGCGAAAGCTACCGCCGCGCCAAGGCCCTCAAGCCCGATGCCGGCTCGGCGACCTGGAACGAGGCCCTGATGCAACTGCGCCAGGGGGACTTCGTCAATGGCTGGAAGGGTTTCGAGACACGCTGGGCGACCGAGCAGATGCGCGGCCAGCAGCGTCAGTTCATGCAACCGTTGTGGCTGGGCGAACAGCCGCTGGAAGGCAAGACCATCCTGCTGCACGCCGAACAAGGCTTTGGCGACACTCTGCAGTTCGTGCGCTACGCGCCGCTGCTGGCGGCCCGCGGAGCGCGCGTGATCCTCGAAGTGCAGCCAGCGCTCACGCGCCAGTTGGCCGGACTGCCGGGTGTGACCCAGGTCATCGGCACCGATCATTTCATGCGTCCGCCCTTCGACTTCCACTGCCCGCTGATGAGCTTGCCGCTGGCCTGCAAGACCTTCAGCGAAGCCGACATTCCGCGTGCGCCCTACCTGCTGCCGGAGGCCTCCAGCTGGGCCGCCTGGCACCAGCGCCTGCCGCGCAACCGCGCCCTGCGCGTCGGCCTGGTGTGGGCAGGCAGTTCGGCCCAGACCCATCCTGATGCGGTGCGCATCGATGGCGAGCGCTCGCTGCCTTTCGCCACGCTGGCGCCATTGGTAGAGCTGGCGCGCGAGCATGCCGCACTGGAGTTCTATTCCCTGCAGGTCGGCCAGGACGCCGTAGCGCAACTGCATGCCCATCCGCTGGCAAGCCTGGTGCGGGACTGCTCGCCCGAACTGCACGACTTTGCCGAAACCGGCGCGCTGCTGGCCAATCTGGACCTGCTCATCACGGTCGATACCTCGGTCTGCCACCTGGCCGGGGCGCTGGGCCGCCCGGTCTGGCTGCTCAATCGCCACAACGGCTGCTGGCGCTGGCAGGTGGAGCGCGAGGACAGCCCCTGGTACGGCGGCATGACCATCTTCGGCCAGCGCACCGCCGGACAATGGGACGAGGTCATCGCGCGCGTTCGGGCAGCCTTGCAGCAGCAGCTGGCGTGATGCGGCCCGGCGCTGGAACCTGAAGCGCCGCCTCCCCTCATAACCTGAAGGGAGGTTCATCTCCTCACCGACCACACTGGCGATCACGATGGCCGGGCGCACCGCTGCGCCAGCCCCAAGAACACAAGGATAACAACATGCAACACGTTCCCACCTCCCCTGCCGGACTGCACGCTGACGGTCCGCGCCTGCTGGCCGACATCGGCGGCACCAATGCCCGCTTTGCACTGGAAACCGGCCCCGGCCGCATCGAGCAGGTACAGATCCTGCGCGGCGCTGACTATGGCGAATTCACCGATGCGGTCCAGGCCTACCTCAAGCTGGCAGGCCACCCGCCGGTGCGCCATGCGGTGGTGGCCATCGCCAACCCGGTGCAGGGCGACCAGATCAAGATGACCAACCACGATTGGGCCTTCTCCATCGAAGCGGCGCGCCAATTGCTGGGATTCGAATTGCTGCTGGTGGTCAATGATTTCACGGCCCTGTCGATGGCCGTGCCGCAACTGCGCGCCGATGAGCTGCAACAGGTCGGCGGCGGCGCACCCAAGCCGGGAGCACCGATCGGGCTGGTGGGCGCCGGCACCGGACTGGGCGTGGGCGGACTGCTGCATGCCGACGGTCACTGGCTGCCGCTGGCCAGCGAGGGTGGCCATGCGGCCTTTGCCCCGGCGGATCCGCGTGAGGCCGCCGTGCTGGCCTATGCCTGGCAATTCCATGAGCATGTGTCGGCCGAACGGCTGGTCTCGGGTCCGGGACTGGAGCTGATCCATCGCGCCTTGCTGGCCATCGATGGCCATCCCGCTGCCGAGCTGAGCGCAGCGCAGATCGTGGAAGGCGCACGCCAGCATGGCGATGCGCTTTGCCAGGAAACGCTGGCGCTGTTCTGCAGCATGCTCGGCACCGTGGCGGCCGACCTGGCGCTCACGCTGGGCGCGCTGGGCGGCATCTACATCGGCGGCGGCGTAGTGCCGCACCTGGGCGACTACTTCGCCCGTTCGCCCTTCCGGGCGCGCTTCGAGAACAAGGGACGCATGTCCGTGCTCACCAAGGCCATTCCCACCTATGTGATCACGGCGGAGTATCCGGCCTTCACCGGGGTCTCGGCCATCCTGGCGGACCGCCTGGCGACACAGCAGTAAGCCTGGCCGCTTCAATGCAAGGCCGATGTGCTGCCATGCGCGTCGGCCGGTCTGGCGGAGCAATCGCGGCGGCTGGTACTGGATGGGCGCTGCTACGGGGGAAAGGTACTGCGGGAGAACTGCGGAGATAAAAACGGAAGGAGGCGAGCCTTGTCTGCGGCACTTGCGGGAAATGGCTGTGGCTGCTTCGTTCCCGACCTGACCAGGTTGACCATGCCACAATGCGCAGGGGCCCGCCGGGGTGAATTGTATCTCAAATCACACCGACCGGGCCAGCTAATTCATTCGGGGCAAGCAGGAGCGGCGCTGCCGCGCGAAATACGTAAACCATTTACGCATTTCGCCGCCCCTGGAACATCAGATGCCCAGGTCTTGCCAGATGGCGTCCACACGCTTCTTAACGTCCTCGTCCATGACGATGGGCGTACCCCATTCACGACTGGTTTCACCCGGCCATTTATTGGTGGCGTCGATCCCCATCTTGCTGCCCAGGCCGCTGATGGGCGAGGCGAAATCGAGGTAATCGATGGGCGTGTTATCCACCATGACGGTGTCGCGCACCGGATCGACCCGCGTGGTAATGGCCCAGATCACTTCCTTCCAGTCGCGGATATTCACATCCTCGTCCACCACCACGATGAACTTGGTATACATGAACTGGCGCAGGAAACTCCATACTCCGAACATCACCCGCTTGGCGTGCCCGGCATAGGACTTCTTCATCTGCACCACCGCCATGCGGTAGCTGCAACCTTCTGGCGGCAGATAGAAATCGGTGATCTCGGCAAACTGCTTCTGCAGCAGCGGCACGAACACCTCATTGAGGGCCACGCCCAGCACGGCCGGTTCATCGGGCGGTTTGCCGGTATAGGTGGAGTGATAGATGGCGTCGCGCCGCATGGTGATGCGGTCGATGGTGAAGACCGGGAACCAGTCCTGCTCATTGTAGTAACCGGTGTGGTCGCCATAGGGACCTTCCAAAGCATGCTCGAATCCGGAGGCATGCTTTTCATCCGGATAGATATGCCCCTCCAGCACGATCTCGGCCGAGGCCGGTACGCGCAGCTCGCTGCCCATGGCCTTGACCAGCTCGGTGCGGCTGCCGCGCAAGAGGCCTGCAAACTGGTATTCGGACAGGTTGTCCGGCACCGGCGTGACCGCACCTAATATAGTGGCCGGGTCGGCGCCCAGCGCCACCACGACCGGATAGGGCTTGCCCGGATTGGCGATGCAGTGCTCGCGGAAATCCAGCGCACCACCGCGGTGGGCCAGCCAGCGCATGATGACCTTGTTCGGCCCCAGCACCTGCTGGCGGTAGATGCCCAGGTTCTGGCGCTTCTTGTGCGGCCCCTTGGTGACCACCAGGCCCCAGGTGATCAGTGGCGCAATGTCGCCCGGCCAGCAATGCTGGATCGGCAGGCGCGACAGGTCCACATCCTTGCCTTCCCACACCACGTCCTGGCAAGGCGCCGAGCCGCGTTCCTTGGGCGCCATGTCCCACAGCGACTTCACCAGCGAACCGAGATCGAGCACATCCTTGATGCCCTTGGGCGGCTCAGGCTCCTTCAGACGCGCCAGCAGGTGGCCGATGCGGCGCAGCTCGCCGATATTGTCGGCCCCCATGCCCAGCGCCACACGGTGCGGTGTACCGAAAAGATTGGCAAGCACCGGGATATTTTTTTGATCGACATGCTCAAAAAGAAGCGCCGGACCTTCCGCCCGGAGGGTGCGATCGCAGATCTCGGTCATCTCCAGATGCGAGGAAACAGGGTGAGAAACACGCTTGAGCTCCCCTTTTTGTTGCAACTGGGAAATAAAATCGCGTAGATCAGTGTATTTCATACTTTTTAACAAATTTCTTTTTGCATCACAGCCGGCTTAGCTATTCCCGGCAAACGCTTGATTCTATTGATTTTTGAGGAAAGGCCACGCGCAATATGAGACACAAAAGTTATAAAGAACTATTTTAATAGTATTGACTCGATATAAAGTGGCTTCTACAATGCGCCCACTCTCAACCGAAGAGCAGAGCCATGAGCTCGTAGAGGCTTGCAGTAAAACAGTCAAGTCAAGCAAGGTATCCAGGGACACGGGGTCCCAGTAACTCAAAGAAGTGTCATCCAGGGCGTCAGCCCTACTCCCCGAAACACTGCCATCCGACGGCAGGGCCAGCAGGCCTCGCGGATGGCCTTGCCGTAACGCCTTGCGACGGTAACGAATAGATTGCAGCGACGACAGCACAGCCGTTTGGTCTTCACTTCTTGGCCAGGCGCGCCCTGTTTTTGCCGCAATAACGCAGGAGGTTCAATGTCCAACCAAGCCACCGAGGCGCCTTTATCAGGCACCTCGCAGATGCTTCAGCGCGTCTCGCTCCGGAATCTCTCCGGCAACGCGCGTATTGCCCGTTTCTTTGGTATCGCCCATCGTCTGCTGACAATCCTGGGTATCGCCGCCCTGTTCGTACTGGGCCTGATGTTCTTCAACCCTGATCTGGCTGACCGCCTGATCAGCATGTCGCCCTTTAGCACCGACGAGGTGCAGGAAGCCGATGCGCCGTCCACCCCGGTCCTGGCCGACCTGATGGCGCCCACGGCGCCGGTCGCGACCGTCAGCGCAATGGCCGGTGCGGCCGCCGCCACGGCAGTCCAGACGGCGCCCATGGCAGCCCAGGAGCTCACGCCCGAACAACGCCAGTTGCTGGGCACCCCGCGCCAGCAGAAGCTGGTCACCAACTGGCTGGCCAAGCGCTATCGCGTGGCCACCGACGCGGCCGACATGCTGGTCTCGGCAGCCTACCTGACGGCACGTGACATCAAGCTCGATCCGCTGCTGATCCTGTCGGTGATCGCCATCGAATCGCGCTTCAACCCCTTCGCTGAAAGCCCGATGGGCGCACAAGGGCTGATGCAGGTGATGGCCAAGGTCCACCACGACAAGTTCCAGGAACTGGGCGGCATCAAGGCAGCGCTGAACCCCGTGGCCAATATCCGCGTCGGTTCGCAGATCCTGAAGGAATACGTCACCCGTGGCGGTTCGGTCGAAGCTGGCCTGAAGAGCTACGTCGGCGCGGCTGACATGGCCAATGACGGCGGCTATGGCATCAAGGTGCTCTCGGAGTACCAGAACCTGAAGCAGGTCGCCATGGGCAAGAACGTCTCGATCTACACCACTGCCACCGTGAAGCTGCCCACCCCCGGTGTGTCGGCCAGTGCCGAGCAGCCCAAGCCGGCCAGCAACAACGTGGCCGCGGCCGCCAAGCCCAAGGCAGAAGAACAGCTCGCCGCCCTGTAAGGGCAGCGTGTTGCGATTTGAATATTACCGGTATTCAGGACGCGAAAAAGGAGCCCTCGGGCTCCTTTTTTTTTGACCTGCTTATATATAGAGAAGAGATAGAAGTGCTCTAGTGCGCCAGTGCGGATCAGGCGGCCTTGCGGCGCTTCTCGAAGAACACCCGCAGGCGCGCCACGGCCTCTTGCAGGTTCTCCATCGAGGTCGCATAGGACAGGCGGATATAGCGGCGCGCCGTGAAGGGCCCGAAATCCAGGCCCGGCACCAGCACCACGCCTGCTTCGTTGAGCATGTCCAGGCTCAGTTGATCCGCATCATCGGCCAGCGCGCTGCAATCGGCATAGACATAGAAAGCGCCATCCGGCATGACCGGCACCGTGAAGCCCAGGCTTTCCAGCGCCGGTACGATATAGTCGCGACGACGCTTGAACTCGGCCTTGCGCTCTTCATACAGGGCGAGGGTCTGCGGGGTGAAGCAGGCCACGGCCGCATGCTGGGCGATGGAGGATGCGCAGATCAACAGGTTCTGCGCCAGCTTCTCCACCTGCGGCACCAGCGCCGGCGGCAGCACCAGCCAGCCCAGGCGCCAGCCGGTCATGTTGAAATACTTGGAGAAGCTGTTGATGACCACCACGTCATCGCCCAGCGACAGCGCCGAGAACGGTGCGCCCTCATACGACAATCCCTGGTAGATCTCATCGACGATGGTAAAGCCGCCGCGCTGGCGCACTTCGCCCACGATGGCGCGCAATTCGTCGGGCAGGATGGAGGTGCCGGTGGGGTTGGAAGGCGAGGCCAGCAGGACGCCACGGGTGGCGCTGCCCCAATGCTCGCGCACCATTTGCGCCGACAGCTGGAAACGATGTTCCGGCCCGCTGGCGATGAGCTTGGCGCGCCCTTCGAAGGCCGCCACGAAGTGACGGTTGCAGGGGTAGCTCGGGTCTGGCATCAACACTTCGCTGTCGCGCTCCACCAGCGCCGCACAGGCCAGCAACAAGGCGGCCGAGGCGCCGGCAGTGACCACGATGCGCTCCGGCGCGATCTCCAGGCCGTAGACACTGCGGTAGTGATCCGAGATCGCCGCGCGCAATTGCGGCAGGCCCGTGGCCGAGGTGTATTGCATCTTGCCCTCGGTCATGGCGCGGGTGGCCGCTTCGACCACCGCGGGCGGCGCGGTGAAATCGGGCTCGCCGATGCCCATGTGGATCAGGTGACGCCCCTGCTGCTCCAGTACGGCAGCCTTCTTGGACAATTCCATGACATGGAAGGGGGCGATGTGCTGCAGGCGTGCAGCCAGTTGATTCAGGTTCATGCACTCATTCCGGACAACAGGGAGAAGAACAGGGAGAACAATGGGACGCGGGTACAACGCGGTACATCGGCACAGCAACAACCAGCCAGCCCGTCCCGCAGGACGGGCTACATCGATCAGCGACGGCCCGCCGCTTCCACTTCGGTAGCGCGGGTCTGGGCAGCGAAGCGGTCCAGCACGCCATTGACGTACTTGTGGCCATCGATGCCGCCAAAGGACTTGGTCAGCTCCACGGCTTCGTTGATGACGACCTTGTAGGGAATCTCGATATGGTTCTGCAGCTCGTAGGCGCCGATCAGCAGGGCAGCGTGTTCCACCGGCGAGAGTTCCTTGATGGGACGGTCGATCAGCGGCGCGAGGCCGGCGCGCAGCTTCTCGGCATCGCGGATGGCGCCGGTGAGCAGCGTATCGAAATGCTCGGCGTCGGCCTTGTCGAAACCGTGCGCCTCGCGGATATGGGCTTCGATGGCGCCCGCGTCCTCGTGGTTGAGCAACCACTGGTACAAGCCCTGCAACGCGAACTCGCGCGCGCGGTGACGCGGGGTGCGGTTCTTGTTCGAATTGGCGTGTTGAGTTTTGTTCGACATGATGAATGCGGCCGGAGCCTTGAATGACTATGACAGATACTGATGAATGCACATGCCGGCCCCGGGCCGGCACGGGCCGTGTCCGGAAGCAGGAGCCCGGACGCGGCGCAAAGGGACTTACTCTTCTTCGGTGACCTGGCCGAGCTCTTCCAGGACGATGGCCAGGTTGGCCATTTCCACGGCCACGCGGGCAGCGTCAGCGCCCTTCTCGGCCATGCGGACTTCGGCCTGCTCGTCGTTCTCGGTGGTCAGCACGGCATTGGCGATGGGGACGCCAAAGTCCAGGCCGATACGGGTGATGCCCGCGCCGGATTCGTTGGAGACCAGCTCGAAGTGATAGGTCTCGCCCCGGATGACCGCGCCCAGCGCGATGAGGGCGTCGAACTGTTCGGTCTCGGCCATCTTCTGCAGGGCCAGCGGGATTTCCAGCGCGCCCGGCACGGTCACGTGCAGGATGTCCTCGTCGGCCACGCCCAGGTGCTTGAGCTCGGCCAGGCAGGCGGCCAGCAGGCCGTGGCAGACGTCTTCATTGAAACGCGCCTGCACGATGCCGATGCGCAAGCTCTCGCCATTGAAGTCTGGGTCATAGGTTCCGATGGTCATGGCTGTTCCTTCTCGATAGGTTGACTTGCGTAATTGCTTGATTTCTTGCCGCAGCGCTCATGCGCCTTCACGGGCCTGGTAACCGGTCACTTCCAGCTGGAAGCCGGTCATCGACGGCATCTTGCGCGGGCTGGCCAGGAGCTTCATCTTGCACACACCGAGATCCTTGAGGATCTGGGCGCCGATGCCATAGGTGCGCAGGTCCATGCGGTCCGCGCGGCTGGGCTTGGCGGCCTCGGGCGTACCGACCTTGTTCAATGCGCCGAACTGGTCGAACATCTGCTGGGCCGACTCCTCGCAATTGAGCAGCACGATCACGCCGGACTCGGCTTCCTGCACGGCCTTCATGGCAGCGGCCAGGTTCCAGGAATGGGTGGTCACGCCGGCGTCCAGCAGGTCCAGGATCGACACCGGCTGGTGCACCCGTACCAGGGTTTCACGGCCGGGCTGGATGTCGCCGCGCACCAGCGCCAGATGGGCGCCGCCGGAGGGCGTATCGCGGTAGGCGATGGCCTTGAAGGCGCCGTGGGCGGTCTGCATCTCGCGCTCGGCCACGCGTTCGATGATGCTTTCGTTGCGGCTGCGGTAATGGATCAGGTCGGCGATGGTGCCGATCTTGAGCTTGTGCTTCTCGGCGAACTCCAGCAGGTCCGGCAGGCGCGCCATGGTGCCATCTTCCTTCAGGATCTCGCAGATCACCGACGCGGGCGTGAGGCCGGCCATGGCGGTCAAGTCGCAGCCGGCTTCGGTATGACCGGCGCGCATGAGCACCCCGCCCTTCTGCGCGCGCAGCGGGAAGATGTGGCCCGGCTGCACCAGGTCGGACGGCTTGGCGCCCTTGGAGGCGGCCACCTGGATGGTGCGCGCGCGGTCGGCGGCGGAGATGCCGGTGGTCACGCCTTCAGCGGCCTCGATGGAGACGGTGAAGTTGGTGCCATAGGGCGTGCCATTGCGGGTGGCCATCAACGGCAGGTCGAGCTGGTCCACGTGTTCTTCGGTCAGCGTCAGGCAGACCAGGCCACGCGCATGCGTGACCATGAAATTGATGGCTTCGGGCGTGACGAAGTCGGTCGCCAGGACCAGATCCCCCTCGTTTTCGCGGTCTTCTTCATCGACCAGGATCACCATGCGGCCGGCACGGAGTTCGGCGACGATTTCTTCGGTTGTTGCAAGTGGCATGTTCACGCTCTTTTCCCTGTTGGAACCCGCTATTTTAAAGGATTGCGGGCCTGCTCCGCTGGCCAATTGCGCCAATTATGCCGGCAACGCTGCCTGTGCAGCCTGGGTGCGCTGCAATGCCTCCAGCAGCAGCGCCGGGTCGCCCAGCGCCAGCCGTTTGGAATCCGACAAGGTCTGGCGGAAGGCGCGTGCTCCCGGCATGCCGGCCATCAAGCCCAGCATGTGCCGGGTGATGCTGTTCAAGCGCAGGCCCCGGCCATTGTCGCCATGCAACTCCAGCTGGCGTTTGATATAAGGCAACATCGCCTCGATCACCTCGGCCCGGCTGCGCTGCAGGCCGCCCTCAAGAGCAGCGTAGTAGCGGGCATCGAAGCCAGCCATCAGGTAGGGGTTGTGATAGGCCTCACGGCCCAGCATGACGCCGTCCACATGCTTGAGGTGCTCATCGATCTCGGGCAGGGTCTTGATGCCGCCGTTGATGAGGATTTCCAGCGACGGGAAATCCTTCTTCAACTGGTAGGCGTAGTCGTACTTCAGCGGCGGGATTTCACGGTTTTCCTTGGGGCTCAGGCCCTTGAGGATGGCATTGCGGGCATGCACGATGAAGGTCTGGCAGCCAGCCTCGGCGATCTGGCCGACGAAATCGCGCACGAAATCATAGGACTCGACCTCATCGATGCCGATACGGTGCTTCACGGTCACGTCGATGGAGACCGCATCGCGCATGGCCTTGACGCAATCGGCCACCAGCGTCGGCTCGCCCATCAGGCAAGCGCCGAAGGCGCCCTTCTGGACCCGCTCGGAGGGGCAGCCGCAGTTCAGGTTGATCTCGTCATAGCCCCATTGCTCGCCCAGCTTGGCGCTGTGCGCCAGGTCAGCGGGTTCGCTGCCGCCCAGTTGCAGGGCCACAGGATGCTCCTGCTCGTCGAAATCCAGGTGGCGCGGCACGTCCCCATGCAGCAGCGCACCGGTGGTGACCATTTCGGTGTAGAGCCAGGTGTGGCGCGTGATCTGGCGATGGAAGACGCGGCAGTGGCGGTCGGTCCAGTCCATCATGGGGGCGACCGAAAGCGTTCGAGGCGGTAAACTCGGGCTATTTCCAGCACTGACGCGGCTTTCCACCGCCTTATTGGCCACTTCAGACTTCACGATATTTCACGAAAATAAATGGTTTATCATTCGCCATTGGACAAAAATCAGATGGCGACATTCCAGAAAATTGGCAAGCGTTGGCGTGCGAGGATTCGGAGGAAGGGATTTCCCGCGCAGAGCGAGATGTTCGACACAAAGCCGCAGGCACAAGACTGGGCTTCGCGGCAGGAAGCCGACATGCGGGCGCTCAAATTTCAGGACGTGCGTATCATAGCAGACAAGACCCTCGGGGCCGCGATAGACCGATATACAGAAGAGCAGACCCAGGTCAAACCGTTGGGCAAAAACAAAAAGGCCGTGTTAGCAACCTTGAAACGGCATCTTGGGAAGCTAACAATGCCAGAGCTGTTGAATTGCACTAAAAACCGGCCCACTTTCCCCGGAAATTTGCATCCTAAGTTGACCCATGTTTAGACCACAATCCTGCTCATGACAGCGAGCAGGAGAACGGAGTGATAGACGTGGCCCTACTTGGAATCATTCGACGCTGGTACATCAGAGACCGCATATCGATTAGGGAAATCGCCCGCAGGCTCGACATTTCCCGAAACACTGTTCGTCGCTCCATTCGAACGGAGGCGATTGAACCTTCCTATCCCAGCAGGAAATCATCGAGTTCGCTGGACGAATTCGCGCCCCAACTCACCGCCTGGTTGAGCGCTGAGGCAGTCAAATCTCGCAAGCAAAGACGAACCCTGAAACAGATGTTCCTGGACCTTAAGGAGTTAGGTTACAAGGGGTCGTACGACCGCGTCGCAGCCTTCGGAAGGCGGTGGAAGGTGGGTCAGATGGAGAGGGTCAATTCTGCGAGCAAATCAACAATCTGGGATGCCGTCGACGACATTCGGAACGGAAAAATTACTCCGCTCCTGGTTCAGAATGGCATCGAGGAAGCCGGTGTGTATGCGGTGTTTCATGCAACGAAGTACATGCCTCCTCGTGTGCGGGCCATGCTAGATTTCCTTGTGATGAAATTTGATAGTGCCACGTCAGAGTTGCTCACGATGCCCAATTCCGGGACATTTAAACCTCAGAAAAAAGCCGCGGCGCGTCGATGATTGTGTTGAGAGAAGTCTTAGACTACCGTGTAGAGAAATGCTGAAGTCCGCAATCGGCCAATTTGAGGCATTCAATTGTCCTCATACAATGCGTATCCCGTTAATGAATCTCACGCAATGAATCAAGTGCATCTCATTGAAGGCCCTGTCGGGGCTGGAAAAACCACCTTTAGCACCGTCTTGGCGCAAAATATCGGAGGTATACATATTGCCCTCGACGAGTGGTTCGCCAGGCTATTTAGTCCTGATCGCCCCGAAGGTGATTTTGTCCCTTGGTATGTCCAGCGCAAAGAACGCTTGTTAGACCTGATCTGGATTCATAGCCAGAAAATACTGGATTCAGGGCGAGATGTTGTACTGGAGCTCGGCTTGATCCAACAATTACCTCGAATGGCATTTTGCCGGCGAATCGTAGAGGAAGGATTTTCACTTCGTATCCAAGTGCTTGATGCCCCTCTGGAACTTCGACGCGAACGCGTCCGACGAAGGAATGAGGAGAAAGGTCCCACATTCTCAATGCTTGTGCCGGCTCACATATTCGAAATCGCGAGCGCACTTTGGGAGCCGCCGGATGAATTTGAGCGTGAGGAATTCGATATTGATTTCGTCAGCACTAGCTCGATAGCGCCGACTCTTAGCTAAAAAATATGATAAACATTAGAAAATCACACCGCGAGGATGGTGATCGAGTGCTGGAAATCTGGCGCAACGCCGTGCTGGCCACGCATGATTTTTTGAGTCCGACTGACTATGCGGAAATTACCGGTGAAGTCCGGGATTTTCTTCCAGATGCTCCACTGCTATTAGCCGTCGACGAGAACGACAGACCGTTGGGCTTCATGTTGTTGAACGACTCGCACATGGAGGCGTTGTTTATCGATCCCGCTCATCATGGCAAAGGAATCGGCCGTGGCCTTGTCGAATACGCATTAGGCTTATCGCCTTTTCTGACGACGGATGTCAACGAACAGAATGAACAAGCATCCGCGTTTTACTTGCACTTGGGCTTCGTCAAGACAGGGCGATCGGAACAGGACGGTCAAGGACGTCCTTACCCGCTGCTTCATTTGCAATTTCGGGCCCAGCGGTCAATCTAGTGTCGACGTGGTTCGCGAGCAGTGTCGAGACATAGGGCATTGCAATTTCGTAAGCGCCGCAATCGGCCAGATACGGTCATTCACGCGCAAGGGGATTAAAGGGACGCGAAAAAAAGCGAGCTACGGCGCAGGCTACCCCTAACGAACAAATAAGATATCCGGCCAACAGTCCCAGCTTTACCTCCGATGAAGCGGTGATGGGAGGGATTGCGGTGCGCATTAGGCCCAGGACGATCAGGTGAAACAGGTAGATTTCGTAGCTAAGGCCACCGCAGAACGCCAGGAATGAGTATCCCGCGGACCTTGCCGCTACAGTTTTTCCAGAGGCGCCGGCCAGCAGCAGAGCGGTTCCCAGCGCCATCGCAGTCACGCCCAGTACATTGCTACGGGAAATCGGCCAACACAGATAGAGCAATGCCATCGCCAGGATCGTCATGCACTGCAGCCAGCGCGTTGAGATCCACGGATGCGTGCCTCGTGCAACCAGGATCGCCGTACAGCAGCCGATGGCAATGCCGTCAAAGCAAGCCAGGTACGCATACAGAAAGCCACCTTCATCTCCCTGGTGCGCCAAGCGGTATAAGGGGCCCGCCACGATGAACAGCAGGCAGAACGCACCGATGAAGAGCGGCCTGCGCAACGTCAAGCAGACCACCGGAAACGCCAGATAGAACACCCCCTCCACGGAAAGCGACCAAAGCACACCCAGCGGATAGTTCACCCAGCCATGCTGCGCAATCAGTACGTTCATCCAGAAGGTGAGGCTGGCCAGGGCGGTCATCCACATCGGCAGCGGCGGCTCGCCAAATCCGCGGTTCTGGAAGAGCGTCCCGCCCAGCGCGGCCAGGAGCGACACCATTGCCAGTAGCAAGAACATGCATGGCAGTATGCGCCACGCGCGCAGCGCGTAGAAGCGCCTCGCATCGATGGCGTCGAGCCGCCCCCATCGACGCAAGGTGTTGGCCGTCATCAGATAGCCGGAAATCACGAAGAAAATGGTGACGCCATAGTTGCCGTTGCGAGCGATCGCCTGCACCACGGGGGTAGCAAAAATCGTTGCCGGCACGGTATCTTTGAGCGGGTAGGCGATGTTGAAATGATGGAACAACACCAGCAATATGGATACGCCGCGCAGGACATCGATACGCGCATTGCGCTGGGCGATGCTCATCGCGGTCGACCTGCGAGATGATCGGTCAACGCCGGAAGGTCGTCCAGCAGGCCGTCACGAGCCCTCAGGCCAGCATTGGGCTGGGTCGGACGATCGTCCTGGATAAGGCGGGCGAACACGAGCTTCCGGTCGTCCTTGATCGCCCAGCCCACGAACCACCCATAAGCATGCGCAGGATCGTAGCGCCCATCGGAACCCGGTGAACCGGTGCCGGTCTTGCCGTGGATCTCCCAGCCGTCCGGCGCGGCCGTGATGCGCGTGATCCTGCCGGTCATCTCATACGCGCGTGCGTTGACCGGTAGTTGCCGGTTCACCAGCCTGCGCAGGAAAGCGATCTGTTCCAAAGGCGAGATGCGCAGCGATGAATTGATCCATGCTCCCTTTGTGCCATTGCGCTTGCCCGGTTCACCCGACACGTCCTGGTTGCCATAGCGGAAATCGCGCGTATAGCGTTGAAACCGCGTCGCCCCCAGCTGCTGCGCTACACGCTGCGAAAACCAGACTACCGAATACTGTATCCATCGGCTGGCATCGGTGGGCTGGCGCCAGGCAGCGCCGCCCCAGTCAGGGTATTCCGGCTGATAGGGCCAGGCCGGCGTATGTTCGTCCTGCAGGACGCCGGCATCGAAGCCCATCAGGCTGATGGCGATCTTGAAGGTGGAGGCCGGTGTGAAGCGGCTGGTGCAATCTCCGCTCTGGACGATGGAACCGTTCTCCGACGCGTCGGCCACGATGGTGCATATCGTCCGTGCCGACGCCGCGGTCGAGATAATCCCGCCTGCGATCAGGGCCGCGAACATCCTTGTCTTGCGCATTTCTACCTCTTCAGCATGATTAAAAGAATTGATTTCATCGGTGACGGGTGCCCGCTATGGCTTCTCGCCTCAGCCGAACGCGTGTCACCACGATGGCCGGGGCGGTGCAAGTGCGTTGGAGGCCAGCCGGCTTTCCAGGTCCGCAAAATGGTCGAGAAACCAGACGGTGTTTCCGCGATTGGATTCTCGGACATAGTCAGTAAGCGCCCGACTGGCATCAAGATGGCGGCCGAGCTGGCCGAGAATGGCGAGCGGCATGCGGTAGTTCACGAAGCGCTGGACAAGCCGGCCCGCCAATCCAGAGGACAGATGAAAAAAGGATTCGTCCAGGCAGCTGGCATCGATGGCCACCAGCTGCACACAGTGCTCCCATGCGGCACTGAGCAGGGAGTCCGTATCACCTTCGCTGGCAATACGCCCTTCCTGGGCCGGGCAATGCAGTATTCGGACCGGGCCCATCGAAATGATCACGCTTCTCATGGCATGCCGCGCGCGTCAGGCGCGAGAAGAAATGCCTGGATGGTTTCTGCTTCACGGGTGATGAAGTGAAAGGCCTCTGGCCTCCAGTGTATGCAGGCGTGCGGCACGCACCGTTCTAGCCGCACCCGCGTGTGGGCCGAATCAAGCAGCACGTCTTTTCCTCCCAGCACGGCCATGACTGGCATGGCCAGGGAACCCAGAGCAGCATCGCTGAACCTGGGTAGCACGATAGGTTGAATACGCGCATGCAGGCCGATGTATTCCATCAGCGAGGCAAGCTTGGCGTGGAACGGCGACAGCGTACCGGCAACAGGCCCGATCACCATGCGGCGAATCCTGCGCAATCCCCACTGCCCGAGCATCAAACAGGGCCAGGCTTTAAGCAGGAATGCCCGTTGCCGTCCGATGCCGGCGGGCGAGATGAGCACCAGTTGCGCTACCCGCCCTGGACGCGATACTGCGTAGCTCAGTGCCATCCAGCCACCCAGCGAAATGCCGGCGAACGAGGCGTTCACCACTCCAAGCCCATCCATCACGTCGTCGAGCCAGCATAAGGCCGCGTGACTGGTGGGAACCAGGCGGGATGGGGCGCTCAATCCAGGCTGGCCTGGCATGTCAAGGATATGGACGCGGAAATGCCGCGCCCATGTCGCTGCGTCCGCCAGCCAGCTTGCCGCGTTGGCCTGGGCGCCATGCAGCAGCACCAGCGGCGGCCTGTCGGACGGGCCGCAGGAAAGGACGAAGGTTTCCCCGATGCCGCTTGGCACCATGCAGTGGCTATGGGGGACCGGCCACTCGTCCAGCAGATCGCGATAGCGTGCCAGGGCAAGGCGCTCTGCATCACGCGTCCTGAATATCGGCGTCATTGCGCCGCGCCAAGAAAAGAGTCGAGTGCCTCCAGCACCGATGCGGCCTCTCTGGGCGAAGCAACCAGGATGATCTTCAGATGGCTTTCCAGCGGGTTATAGGCGGTATCAAGATGCATGGGCTGACCGTGCCCTCTCCGGCTGTTCAGCAAAGCCTGCAGGTTGGTTGCGATGCGGCTGGCAAATTCGGCCGATATCCCGGGTACCTCTACGATGCTCGTGGTACGTGCCGCAATTTCGCCTTGGTTCGCGACTGGCGCCGCCAACCCGGCAAAGTCATTCAGGTCCGGACCGGAAATCCGATAGGACTTGCCGATCTTGGAGGCCCGTAGGCGGCCCTCCTTGATATGGCGTAGCACTGTCTTGACGTGCAATTTGAGTTGCCGGGCGACTTCTTCAACGGTGTAGGTGTTTCCATGCATGATGCCATTCTATACCGAAATTATCCTAAATGTTACCAATATAGGTAGCAATTGGGATATTTCCAAATTCCTTCTTGAACCGCAACCCAACTCGCGGCAGCCGCACGTAGGCTGGGACACGAGGGGCGCATGAGCGAATGGCCGCCTTCGGAAGACGATGGAAGGTGGGACCAGATGGCAAGCGGCCATCCCGCAAGCGAGGCAACATGGATTGCGCTGTTTCCTGTGGCGGATCATCGCTAAGTGAGCCTCCCCGTTATCGAACGGACGTCCTTGTTTATACGACGGTCCGCCTAGCTGCCTGTCGAAATGAAGGGCTAAGGGGTTACTCCGACTTACCCAATCAAATCGAATAATGATTTTTTTACCTCGGCTTATTCCCGCAACTAAGTCGCCTTGAGCCGCGGATCATCCAGCATCCGCCAGGCTCTGCGTTCTACGGTGATCAGGCCGGATTCCATCACATAGCTGTGGAGCCCCCCCTTCCAACGCCAGCTTGGCGTTCTGCCTCCAGCACGATGGTGATGCCCTAATGCTAGAAAGGTGGGGAGTAGCTGCTCCATCTATTTGCTGATCGCTGGAACCAAATATCCGTTTATAGCTGCCTCATCGGACATGTCGATGGCACTTGCCAAGATACTGGATCGCCCTTTTCGGAAAGTATTCAGCCGCCGTCAGCTTTAAACTTGGCTCACTCTGATGAGCTCGATCTTCATCAGGGCTATCAACGCTTGCCAACAACCCGATAACTCTTTCCTGTGCGAACAATCTGGACGAAGCCTTCTTCACCGAGGTGCATACCGGCGATAAGCAGTTGGTCCGCACTCACCATATCCAGCAAATGAACCCGGGTTGCCGTCGCCAGATGCGGATCGAGGTCGAATGCAATGGAGACGTCGGGGCGAGCGATCTGTAGGTGCGGGAAATGCACGATGTCGCCCCAGATCAACAGACCCTGCCCATTTGAGTTGATGTGATAGCCGCAATGTCCGTCGGTATGTCCAGGCAGCAGCTGGGCGCTAATGCCGGGAAGGACCTCGCCGCCGGCGAAGGTGCGCAGCCTGTCCCGATACTTGACGAATACCCGGCGCGCGAAGATGAAATTTCCGCGCGCCCGCTCGCTGGCGCGGCAGAAATTGGCGTCGTTCTCCCAGAAGTCCAGTTCCTGCCCCTGCACTACCAACTCCGCATCGGGAAAGGCGCGGTCTCCTGCGCTATCGAGCAGGCCACCAATGTGGTCGGGATGAGCATGGGTCAGAAGGACTGTATCGATGTCGGAAGGCAGCACTCCGGCCCGCTTGAGATTGTCCTGTAATCGGCCGCCCCATTGCTTGAAGCCACCGGCGCCGGCATCGACCAACACGGTTTGCGTCGGGCTGCGAATCAGGTAGCAATTGATATGGATGGCAGAAGGGTCGCTCATCCCTGCCGCATGCTGAAGCCTGGTCGCCTCTGCGGGATCGATATTGGACAGCAGCTCCAGAGGTGCGCTGAGAAAGCCATCACTGATGGCGGTGACAGAGAAATCACCGATTTGCTTAGTGGGGAAATGCATTTTCGTTTCGTTGGCTGTGGGTAGGAATCAATGCCTTGCGCTGATGGACTGCGCGGCATAGGCGAAACAGCGGATACGCGTCAGCAGTCCGGTATGGTCCTGGATGGCCTTGTCCAGTTGCTGCATGAACTCTTCCAGGACGGCCGGCGTCCTGTTTGCCGACATCCGATAGCGGATGTCGACGAACGCAGGATGGCCCGTCCCATGACCGACCGCGACGTAGATGATGTGGATGTTCTCGGGCAGCGCCTCCAGAATCTTCGTGCAGAGCTGTGCGCAGCGCGCGGTGAGCCGATCCAGGGATTGCGCCGCGGGCATCTGGTCCTGGCGGATGTAGAAAGTGAGATTGGGCATCGTGCTAGCTCGCGCTGACGATGGCCGGCTCGCTACTGCTGCGCAGTTGCGCAGTCATCGGAGCATAGAGATGCAGTCCTTCGGGCAGGGCAAGACCGTTGATGTCGGCGGGATCGGGCAGGACCGCCATCCATCTCCATTCCGGGGATTTTTCCAGGGCGACGGCATGCAGGATCGATGGCGATAGCCCCATCGTTATCAAGGGGTCGGGGCCACGCGCACTGAGCAGCAGGTACTCCCCGCTACGCACCGCAGGCGCAGTACCCGATGTTTCATAGAGATTGCGATGCCAGTCAGTGATGTGTTGTTGCCATCGAGCGAAATTGCCACCGCCTTTTCGCCGGTATTCGTCAGAGAGAAGCACGTCGTGATGGTCAATGGTATGCAGCGCGAGATAAACCGGGCAGCGTTCGCTCAAAGCCCTGAATCGCTGCGAAGTGTGAAAGCCGCGCACGGAGATGAGGGCGGGCAACTTTTCCAGGCTGTAGAAATCGTTCCATTCTGCTTCGCTGATGGGGTCGGCGAAGCTGCATTCGACGGTATAGATCATAATGATGATGGGCCACGGCCACCCTTGTGGCAGCCTGCTTGGTTGAGGAGTTGTCATGATAGGCAGCCCATCCCGGCCAATAAATCGATATTTAGGCAAGCTTCACTGACAAAAAGTAAAGCTGTCGTGATCAACCCGGTCAAGGAACACGATGCGGCGCAGAATTCCCAGCAACAGCTCACTGATGGCATTCGAGGCCGCGGCGCGTCACGGCAGCTTTGCGCGTGCCGCGGAAGAACTGGCCTTGACGGAAGGTGCCATCAGCCGCCAGATCAGCCGCCTGGAAGGGTTTCTGGGAGTGACACTGTTCGAGCGGATCGGCAACCGCGTGCGCTTGCTGCCGCATGGCCAACGTTATGCCAGCCACGTCCGGGAAACGCTGGAGCGCCTGGACCGAGACAGCCAACATCTGATGTCCCAACCTCCCAACGGAGCCAGCCTGGATATCGCGGTCAGCCCTACGTTTGCGATGCGCTGGCTGATTCCCCGCCTGCCGCGCTTCGCTGCCCTGCATCCGCACATCACGGTGCATCTCTCTGAACGCATGGAGCCGTTCCTGCTGCCTGGTAGTGGCCTGGATGCAGCGATTCATTTCTTACATCCGGCCTGGACCGGGATGCAGACCTATTCCCTGCTTGACGAGGTGCTGGTGCCGGTGTGCCATCCCGCCCTGGTAGCAGGAACGAGCGGAGTCCCCGCCCTGGACGCTTTGCCGCGCCTGCACCGGCGTCAGAATCACGATGCCTGGCAGCGCTACGCCGCGCAGACCGGAATCAGCCTGAGCCATTCTGCGCAAGGTCCCCGCTATGACTTGCATGGAATGCTCATCGAGGCCGCATTGGCTGGTCTCGGCGTAGCGCTGGTGCCGCGCCTGTATGTGGAAACGGAATTGGCGCAAGGCCGTCTGGTCGCGCCATGGCCACAGGACAGCCGCATCTCCAAGACGTTTTGCCTTGTGCTCCCTGAGCCGTTGCAACTTGGCAGCGAGCCTCTCAAGGCGTTCGCACAATGGATTCTTGAAGAATCGAGTCCGTTGGCCGGACTTGAATGAGCGAATGGCCGCCTTTCGTATGACCACGTGGCTCCCTCCGGAAGGCAATGAAAGACGGTCAGGTGGAGCGACTCATCCTGCGAGCGAATCATGAATGGCTATGTCCCCCGGATGATGCGGTTCATCGGCGCAGAAAACGCGCGTGAGATGGCTTGGGCCAGCGCAGCCGAAATCATGAAGTAGGCGGGCAGGAGCACCATCTTTCCTCCTCCTGATACGGCCTCTTCATGCGCGATTTCCCGCGCGAGCTGAATGCCTGGACAGTCGATTCGTTCCCCATCCAGCGCGTGCGCAAGAAACTGCGTCTGGGACAGCACGAGGCTGGCAAGATCTTCGGCGGTGGCATCAATTCGTTTTCGCGCTATGAGACGGGCTAGGTCAAGCCGCCTGTCTCTCTGGTGAAGCTGCTCGGCGTGCTCGACCGCCATCCAGAGTTGCTGGACGAGGTTCGGGCGCGGCAGGTGGCAAGCCTGGGCCGGTGAGCGGCGCCATGTGAGACCATTCTGCCGTAGGCATTGGTGAGCGCATCCGAGAAGCGAGGCAGGCGCGCAGGCTCTCTCAAGAGGCGCTGGCGCTAGAGACCGATGTCACTCATGGTGCCGTCTTCATGTACGAACGTGGGGCCAATTTGCCGTCGGTAGAGACGTTGCTGCCTGAATCGAGGTCAGATTGCTGGAGGCAATCCTTATTATCCAACATCGGACTCCTCTACAGCGATAGCATCAAACTGACTTCGGCATAGCCGAGATGTCGCTTATCGGCAAGAAGCGGACTTCTGACGCTTATCCCCGCCTTGGTAACCGCCGCGCCTGTCCAGCACCTTCCAGTTTGATTTTCTAATCCCGCCCCGTGTGCCTACAGGCCTTCCGACTATGCAAATTCTGCGCGTAGTGGACATAAATTGGACAAAAAACACTAGCAACCCATTACCGATAGGACATCTAGGCCTAATTCGCTCCAGTCCATCATGGGCGCAACAGACAGCGTGCGCGGAGGCAAGGCTTTCTTCATAAGCTGACGAAATGCTTCAAGGTTCTTGGTTGCCTGCGGACGAGCCAGGCACAACGGTCTGCGCTGCGCGGCAGACGGGCAAGCGTTCGGGCTCCAGCCGTGGCGGCAAATAGAAAGCCCGCAAGGCTTGCGCGTTGCGGGCTGGTGTCCCCTCTATCCTCTTCGAGATAGGATTTTTCGTACAGCGGACTCGATTCTGCACCACAATCCGGCAGCCGTCATTTCGCAATGCACAAAAACAGCGCAACACAAACTATTTTGGACAAACGTTCATCTCATGCAGAGATGAAAAGCAACAAAGTGATTCAGGTCCCACCTGCCTGGCAGGCGCTCAGGGGCGAGCGCGCTGGCTTGCCGGAGAACGGCAAAAAAAAAGCCCACAACCGAAGTTGCGGGCTTGAATCCAATTCTTTAGGAGGAAATTGGAGGAGACAGGTGTAACTATATGGCAGTGCATCATGGCTGTCTGCTTTATTGTGCTGATATCAGTTATTCACAAACCTCATATCAACACCTCCCAGCCTGTCTCCCGGGTGCCCCGCTTCTGCCAGGCCGCCCTCCCGCATCAGATGGATTCTTCGCGCGAGGCCTTCTTGCGCTCATGTTCCTTCAGGTGACGCTTGCGCAGACGGATGCTCTTCGGGGTGACTTCGACCAGCTCGTCGTCCTCGATGAATTCCACTGCGTATTCCAGCGACAGTTCGATCGGCGGCACCAGGCGCACGGCTTCGTCGGTACCGGAAGCGCGCACGTTGGTCAGCTGCTTGCCCTTGATCGGGTTGACCACCAGGTCGTTGTCGCGCGAGTGGATGCCGATGATCATGCCTTCATACACCGGGTCGTTGTGGCTGACGAACATGCGGCCGCGATCCTGCAGCTTCCACAGTGCGTAGGCCACGGCGGCGCCGTCGTCCTGGGAGATCAGCACGCCGTTGCGACGGCCGGCCAGTTCGCCCTTGGTGGTGTCAACCGGCTTGTAGTCATCGAAGACGTGGCTCATCAGGCCGGTGCCGCGGGTCAGGGTCATGAATTCACCCTGGAAGCCGATCAGGCCACGCGCCGGGATGTGGTATTCCAGGCGCACACGGCCCTTGCCGTCCGGTTCCATGTTCTGCAGGTCGCCACGACGACGGCCCAGTTCTTCCATGACGCCGCCCTGGTGGGTCTCTTCGACGTCGACGGTCAGGTTCTCGTACGGCTCTTCGCGCACGCCGTTGACCATGCGGAACACCACGCGCGGACGCGAGACGGCCAGCTCGAAGCCTTCACGACGCATGTTTTCGATCAGGATGGTCAGGTGCAATTCACCACGGCCCGACACTTCGTAGGTCGAGTCGTCGTTCTCGGCCTGCACCACGCGCAGGGCCATGTTGGACTTCAGTTCCTTTTCCAGGCGGTCGCGGATCTGGCGGGTGGTGACGAACTTGCCTTCGCGGCCAGCCAGCGGCGAGGTGTTGACCATGAAGTTCATGGTCAGGGTCGGTTCGTCGACCTTCAGCATCGGCAGGCCGTTGGGCGCATCCGGGGAACAGATGGTGGAGCCGATGCCGATTTCCTCGATACCGTTGATCAGGACGATGTCGCCAGCCAGGGCTTCATCGACCAGCACGCGCTCCAGGCCCTTGAAGGTCAGCACCTGGTTGATGCGGGCCTTGGTCGGCTTGTCGTCCGGACCATTCATCCACACCACGTCCTGACCGCCCTTGACGCGACCGGCCAGGATGCGGCCCACGCCGATCTTGCCGACGTAGGAGGAGTATTCCAGCGAGGTGATCTGCAGTTGCAGCGGTGCGTCCGGATCATCCTTGCGGGCCGGGACGTACTTCAGGATGGCGTCGAACAGCGGCTCCATGTTGCCCTCGCGCGCTTCCGGATCCAGGCTGGCGTAGCCGTTCAGGCCCGAGGCGTAGATCACGGGGAAGTCCAGCTGCTCTTCGGTCGCACCCAGCTTGTCGAACAGTTCGAAGGTGGCGTTGATGGCCCACTCGGCGCGTGCGCCCGGACGGTCGATCTTGTTCAGGACGACGATGGGCTTCAGGCCCAGGGCCAGCGCCTTGCGGGTCACGAAGCGGGTCTGCGGCATCGGGCCTTCCTGGGCATCCACCAGCAGCAGCACCGAGTCCACCATCGACAGCACGCGCTCGACTTCACCGCCGAAGTCGGCGTGGCCTGGGGTGTCGACGATGTTGATGTGGGTGCCCTTGTATTCCACCGCGCAGTTCTTCGACAGGATGGTGATGCCGCGTTCCTTTTCGATGTCGTTGGAGTCCATCACGCGGTTGTCCACTTGCTGGTTGTCACGGAAGGTGCCGGACTGGCGCAGCAGCTGGTCCACCAGGGTGGTCTTGCCGTGGTCAACGTGGGCGATGATGGCGATGTTGCGAATTGCGCGGATATTGTTTGACATGGTGAATGTGGTTGGGAATGCCGATTCTCGGGAGGCGCGCATTATAGCATGTTGCGACGCATGAACTTTGGAAAAACCTGTGTTATCAACGGCTTGCCGCTGCTTCGGGGCGGTCCCGGAAGTCGCGCTGCAAGCCGCTTCGACGCTATCTGTCCTCAGGCGGTGGAGACCAGCCGTTCGGGGGCCAGGATGGCGTATTCCTGCAACAGTCCGGTGCCCAGCAAGGCAGCATCGGAACTGCGGTAGACGCGTACGCGACCAGTCTGCTGGGGCACAGCCACGCCTTCCTTGCCCAGCGGCAAGCGCTGGCCGTGCAGGAAGCGGCGCGCCAGCTCATCACTCAGTTGCACCGCAGGGAAGCTGCGCAAGAGGCCATCCACCGGCAACAGCAGGGCCTTGCGGGCTTCCAGCTCACCGGCGGCGTCAACGCTCTCCAGCGTGACCGCGCCCTCCAGCGTCAGCGGACCCACGCCAATACGGCGCAGCGCATTGAGGTGCGCGCCGCAGCCCAGCACCTCGCCGATATCTTCGCCCAGCACGCGGATGTAGGTGCCTTTGCTGCAGGTGACGCGGATGCGCAGCATCGGCGCCTGGTAATTCAGCAATTCCAGCGCGTGGATGGTGACGTTGCGGGCTTCGCGCTCCAGCGTGATGCCGGCGCGCGCATATTCGTACAAGGGCTTGCCGTCGCGCTTCAAGGCCGAGTGCATGGGCGGCACTTGGCTGATAGGGCCACGGAATTGCGCCATGGCCGCTTCGATCTGCTCCACGCTGACCTCGACGGGACGCTCGCTGAGGACCTGCCCTTCGGTGTCGCCGGTATCGGTGCGCACACCCAGGTGGACCACTGCCTCGTAGGTCTTGTCGGCTTCCAGCAAGTCCTGCGAGAACTTGGTGGCTTCGCCGAAGCACAGCGGCAACAGCCCCGTCGCAAACGGGTCCAGCGTGCCGGTATGGCCCGCCTTGGGCGCATTGAGCATGCGCTTGGCGCGGATAAGCGCGTCGTTGGACGACAGGCCCACCGGCTTGTCCAGCAACAGCACGCCATGCACGGGCACGCGCGGAAGACGTGGCGTGCGGACCGGCTGGCCACGTTTGGCGCGCGGTTGCGCAGTATCAGGAGGAGCGGACATGGTATCCGCCGTCGTATCGTCGGCCATGAAATGCAAGAACGGCAAGAACGGCCTCACGCTCCGATGAAGGAAGATGCAGACCGGTGTGAAGAAAATGAAGAAAACTGCAAGACTGCGCACGCAGCCGGCGCCGCCGCCCGCATAGCGCGGCCAGGCGTCAAGCCTCGTCGTCCGAATCCTTGGCGCGGGTAGCGTTGGCTTCGTCGATCAGGCGCGACATTTCAATGCCGCGTGCAGTCGAGTTGTCGTGCACGAAATGCAGTTCCGGCAGGGTGTGGATGGTCAGCCTGCGGCCCAGCTGGGTGCGCAGGTAACCGCCCGCCTTGCGCAGGCCGGCCAGGGTGTTCTTGATCGCCTCGGGGTTGTCCACCAGCGTGGTGAAGAAGACCTTGGCGTGCGCGTAGTCCGGCGTGACCTGCACTTCGGTAATGGTGATCATGCCCACTCGCGGATCCTTCAGCTCGAAGGCGATCAACTCCGACAGGTCGCGCTGGATCTGGTCGGCGACGCGCAAGCCGCGTCCGGGAATGGATTTGCTGTGTTTTGCCATGCTTTAAAAAAACAATCCGCCGAGGGCGTGGCGGGAGGATTCCCGCGTTGCTGCGACGGATCTTGCCAGTGAGGCCGGCGCATCGCGAACGATACGCCGGCGTATTGCATTACAGGGTACGGGCGACTTCCTGGACTTCGAAGATCTCGAGCTGATCGCCCACTTCGATGTCGTTGTAGCCCTTGAGAGACAAACCGCACTCGAAGCCCGACTTGACTTCCTTGACGTCGTCCTTGAAGCGCTTGAGCGAGTCCAGTTCGCCGGTCCACACCACCACGTTGTTGCGCAGCAGGCGCACTTGCGAGCCACGCTTGACCAGGCCTTCGAGCACGTAGCAACCGGCGATCGAGCCAACCTTGCTGACCACGAACACCTGGCGGATTTCCACCAGGCCCAGCGCCTGTTCGCGCTTTTCCGGAGACAGCATGCCCGACATCGCGGCCTTCACCTCGTCCACCGCATCATAGATGATGTTGTAGTAGCGGATGTCCACGCCCGAGGCTTCGGCCAGCTTGCGTGCGGAGGCGTCGGCACGGGTGTTGAAGCCGATGATGACCGCCTTCGAAGCGACCGCCAGGTTGACGTCGTTTTCGCTGATGCCACCCACGGCGGCATGCACCACCTGGACGCGCACTTCGTTGGTCGACAGCTTCTGCAGCGACTGCACCAGCGCTTCCTGGGAACCTTGCACGTCGGTCTTGATGATCATCGGCAGGTTCTTGACCTCGCCTTCGGTCATCTGGTCGAACATGTTTTCCAGCTTGGCGGCCTGCTGCTTGGCCAGCTTCACGTCGCGGAACTTGCCCTGGCGGAACAGGCCGATTTCGCGCGCCTTGCGCTCGTCGGTCATGACCACCACTTCTTCACCGGCGGAGGGCACTTCGGTCAGGCCCTGGATTTCCACCGGCAGGGACGGGCCTGCCTCGGCGATGTTCTTGCCGTTTTCATCCAGCATCGCACGCACACGACCGTAGGCCGAACCGGCCAGCACGACGTCGCCGCGCTTCAAGGTACCGGACTGCACCAGGATCGTGGCCACCGGGCCGCGGCCCTTGTCCAGCTTGGCTTCGATCACTAGGCCACGGGCTGGCACTTCGACCGGGGCCTTCAGTTCCAGCACTTCGGCTTGCAGCAGGACGTTTTCCAGCAGCGAGTCGATGCCTTCGCCGGTCTTGGCGGAGACGGGGATGAACGGGGCGTCGCCGCCGTATTCTTCCGGCACCACTTCTTCGGCGATCAGTTCCTGCTTGACGCGGTCGGGGTTGGCGCCCGGCTTGTCGATCTTGTTGATCGCCACCACCAGCGGCACACCGCCGGCCTTGGCGTGGGCAATCGCTTCCTTGGTCTGGGGCATGACGCCGTCGTCGGCGGCCACCACCAGAATCACGATGTCGGTGGCCTTGGCGCCGCGGGCACGCATGGCGGTGAACGCCTCGTGGCCCGGGGTATCCAGGAAGGTGATCATGCCGCGCGGGGTTTCCACGTGGTAGGCGCCGATGTGCTGGGTAATGCCGCCAGCTTCACCCGAGGCCACCTTGGTGCGGCGGATGTAATCCAGCAGCGAGGTCTTGCCGTGGTCGACGTGACCCATGACGGTGACCACCGGTGCGCGCGGCAGCGCTTCCGCGTCGCCGTGTTCTTCGCCTTCGACCAGCAAGGCTTCGGGATCGTCCAGCTTGGCGGCGTGGGCGCGGTGGCCCATTTCTTCCACCACGATCATCGCCGTTTCCTGGTCCAGCACCTGGTTGATGGTGACCATCTGGCCCAGCTTCATCAGGTGCTTGATGACCTCGGACGCCTTGACCGCCATCTTGTGGGCCACTTCGGCCACGGTGATGGTTTCGGGCACGTAGACATCATGCACGACCGCTTCGGTGGGCACCTGGAAGTTGCTTTCACGCTGGTCATCGCCATGCGAATGACGACGGCCCTTGGGGCCGGCGCGCCAGCCGTCGCGACCACCGCCACCGGTGGCGCCGCGCGACTTCATGCCGCCGGTGCCACGCTTCTTGGCATCATCCTGCCAGGTGGAGGAGACATTGGCCGACTTGATCGACTTCTTGTCTGCGGCCACGGCTGGCTTCTTGTCATCCTTCTTCTCGCCCGGCTTGGCAGCGGTGGCCGGCTTGTGCAGCGTGCCTTCGGAGGTCTTGGCGGCGGCCGGAGCAGGCTCAGGCGCCTTGATGACGCGACGCGGCGCATTCATCATGGCCTTGATCTGCGCCACTTCGTCTTCCACGGCCTTGCGCGCACGATCAGCGGCGGCAGCACGGTCAGCGGCTTCCTTGGCGGCGGCTTCAGCCTTCTTCTTGGCTTCTTCGGCGGCAGCGCGCTTCTTTTCTTCGGCAGCCGGATCGACCGCCGGAGCCGGCGCGGCAGCAGCGGCAGCCGGTGCAGCGGCCTTGGCCTTTTCGGCTTCGGCAGCAGCGGCGGCGGCTTCAGCAGCCTGGCGCTTGGCTTCGGCTTCGGCTTCTTCGCGGGCGCGTTGCTGTTCCAGTTCGGCTGCCTTGGCCTGGGCGGCGCGTTCGGCCTCCAGTTGCGCCAGGCGCTCCTGCTGGGCCTTCAATTCGGCCTGACGGCGAGCCTCTTCCTGCTCACGTTCCTGCGCTTCGATGGCCGGGTCGCGCTGAGGCGCCGCAGCACGCGCTGCGGTCTCTTCCACGCCGGGCTCGTCACGCTTGATGAAGGTGCGCTTCTTGCGCACTTCCACCTGGATCGTGCGCGATTTGCCGGTTGCATCGGCCTGCTTGATCTCGGTGGTTTCCTTGCGGGTCAGCGTGATCTTTTTCTTCTCGCCTTCCGGCGCGGCCCCGCGCGAACGGCGCAGGTGTTCAAGCAGGCGGTCCTTGTCTTCCTTCGACAGGGAATCGGATGCAGAGCTCTTCTCGACCCCGGCCGAACGCAGCTGGGTCAGCAGCAGGTCAGCAGGCATCTTAAGCTCGGTGGCAAATTGGGCAACGTTGTTACTCGCCATTCAGTCCTCTTTTCTATGTGGCTCGGCAGATGATGTGGAGACGCTCCGCTTTTCAGCGGCCTTCGACAGCGCTCCATGCCTTGGCCTGCAGGGCCTTGGCGCGCTCATCGTATTTGGAATCGATGAGCTTCATTTCATCGTCGGTCACATCTTCAAATGCATTTTCAATCAGTTGGCGCGCGCGCTCGGAAGGCAGGGCCAGGATCGCGCCGAATTCGTCATAAGCCAGGCCGGCGAAGGCCGGCAGCGTCTTCACGCCAGCCAGGCCCAGCTTGCCGGCCAGCACACGGTCCAGGCCTTCGAAGTTGATCAGCTCCTCTTCCATGCCTTCCAGGCCTTCTTCGGAGGCGATCGCTTCGGTCACCAGGGCGTCGCGGGCGCGGTTGCGCAGCTCATTGACGGTCTCTTCGTCGAACGATTCGATCTCGAGCATCTCGTTGATCGGCACGTAGGCGATTTCTTCCAGGGTCGAGAAACCTTCCTCGACCAGGATGTCGGCCACTTCCTGGTCAACATCGAGCTTTTCCATGAACAGCGTACGGATCAGCGCGGTCTCGGCCGCCGACTTGTCGGCCGATTCCTCGGCCGTCATGATGTTGATCTGCCAGCGCGTCAGTTCGGCTGCCAGACGCACGTTCTGGCCGCCACGGCCGATGGCGATGGCGAGGTTCTCTTCATCCACCACCACGTCCATGGCGTGCTTTTCTTCATCGACCACGATGGAGGTGACGTTGGCCGGGGCCAGCGCGCCGATGACGAACTGCGCCGGGTCTTCCGACCACAGCACGATGTCCACGCGCTCGCCACCCAGTTCGCCGGTCACGGCCTGCACGCGCGAACCGCGCATGCCCACGCAGGTCCCGATGGGGTCGATGCGCTTGTCGGCGGTGTAGACGGCGATCTTGGCGCGCACGCCCGGGTCGCGGGCGGCCGACTTGATTTCCAGCGAGCCTTGTTCGATTTCCGGCACTTCCAGCTCGAACAGCTTCATGATGAATTCCGGCGCGGTGCGCGACAGGATCACCTGAGGACCACGGGCGCTGCGGTCCACGCGCAGGATGTAGGCGCGGACGCGGTCGCCGATGCGCAGGTTTTCCTTGGGGATCATCTGGTCGCGCGGCAGGCGGGCTTCGATCTTGCCGGATTCGATGATGGCGTCACCGCGCTCCATGCGCTTGATGGTACCGGTCACCAGGGCGTCGCCACGGGCCAGGAAATCCGCCAGGATCTGCTCGCGCTCGGCGTCGCGGATGCGCTGCAGGACGACCTGCTTGGTGTCCTGGGCGAAACGGCGGCCGAACTCGACGGATTCGATCGGATCTTCGATGTACTCATCGACTTCGATATCGGGGAACTGTTCCTTGGCTTCGAACAGCAGCACTTCTTGGTCGGGCAGCTGCAGGCCGGCCTCGTCGGGCACCACGTGCCAGCGGCGGAAGGATTCGAACTCGCCGCTTTCACGGTCGATCGAGACGCGAATGTCGACCTCGCCTTCATAGCGCTTCTTGGTAGCCTGCGCGAGCGCATGCTCCAGGGCGCCGAAGACGACTTCCTTATCGACGTTCTTTTCGCGCGCCAGCGCATCGACCAACAACAAAATTTCGCGACTCATCCTTTGCGACTCCTAAAATCGACCTGCGGCACCAGGTGTGCCTTATCCACATCGGCCAGCGTGAAATTCAACACGGCGGCCGACCCATCGTTTGCTTCAAATTCCAATACCAGTTCCTCACCCTCGGGCTCGCGCAGCACACCTTCGTAGGTCTTGCGGTTGGACGTGCCGGGCAGCGGTACACGCAGCTTGATGACGGCTTCGCAATCGACGAAGCGCACGAAGTCCGAGAACTTCTTCAGGGGGCGGTCCAGCCCGGGCGAGGAGACTTCCAGACGTTCATAGAGCACGTTTTCAACGGTGAAGACGTGCAACAGCTGATGCGTCGCCTTCTCGCAATCCTCGACGGTGATCGAACGCGCTTCTTCTGCTTCAGGGTCGAACGGGAAATCGATGAAGACGCGCACCAGACCGCGCGGCGCCTTCTCGAACTCGACCAGTTCGTAGCCCAGGCCCGAGAGGGTGGATTCGATCAGCTCCAGCAATTGCAAGACTATTTCTCCATCAGGATGCCGGTTTGCCAGCGGGGGCAAGCAGACATCTAAAATTGATCAGCAAAAAAAAAATGGGCATCTGCCCATCTTTTGTTATCTCACGCAACGCGAGATCACACATCACGCGAACCACCGTACTTCCATCGTTCATGGCGCAGGCGGATCTATCAATGATTTATCACATATGCGATTCGCGGCAGGTTGCGTTTAACTAACACATTATAACCGATTCAGGTATCGGCAGCAATTCCAGAATGGGCCGAAATGAGTCCAAAACGTCAAAAACGTTCATAAAAAACCTCATCGACGCAGACTCATCAGCCCATCAAGCGCACGCTACGCGATCGCGCTTGCCTGCCGGAAATGTGCAGGCAAGCGCAGTCTCGCAGGCTCAGCGACCGCCGCGACGGCGATTCATGCCCGGCAAACCGCCGAGCATGAAGTTGGGCGCACTGTTGCCGCCGCGTTGCGGACGGTTGTTGCGACGCTGGCCGGCATCGGGGAAGCCCAGCGCGGTCTGCAGCGGATCGGGCTGGCGGCTCTTGGGCTGACCACCCTTGTTGCCGCCACCATAGCCACCACCCTGGTTGCCATAGTTGCCGCCTTGATTCCCGTAGTTGCCGCCCTGGTTGCCGTAATTGCCGCCACGGCCCTTTTGCGGCCCCTTGTTCTGCATCGCATTGCCACGCGGGCCATTACCGTTGCCCTGCCCCTTGCCTGCATGGCCGCCGTTGCCGGACTTGCCTTCGCCGGCCTGCTTTTCCAGGCCACAGGCCGCCATCAGGTTGCGCACGGCGTTTTCTTCCAGCTCTTCCCAGCGACCGCGACGCAGGGTCTGCGGCAGGGTCATGGCGCCGTAGCGCGTACGGATCAGACGCGAGACGGTCAGGCCGACGGCCTCGAACATGCGGCGCACTTCGCGATTACGGCCTTCGCCGATGGTCACGCGGTACCACTTGTTGACGCCTTCGCCTCCACCATCGGCGATACGCGAGAACTGCGCCGGGCCGTCATCGAGCTCCACGCCGGACAGCAGCTTCTGGCGCATGCCTTCTTCCAGCTCGCCCAGCGTGCGCACGGCATACTCGCGCTCGATGTTGTAGCGCGGGTGCATCAGGCGGTTGGCCAGGTCGCCGGAGGTGGTAAACAGCAGCAGGCCTTCGGTGTTGTAATCCAGGCGGCCCACCGCCAGCCACTTGCCGGCCTTCATGGTGGGCAGGCGGTCGAAGACGGAATTGCGGCCTTCCGGATCGGCATGGCTGACGATCTCGCCGGCAGGCTTGTGATAGACCAGCACGCGCGGCGGGCGCTTGCTCACCTTGCGCTGGATCAGCTTGCCGTTGATGCGCACGGCATCGGTGGGCAGGATGCGCTGGCCGATGTGGGCGGGCTCGCCATTGACCGAGACGCGGCCGGCCACGATCAGCTCTTCCATGTCGCGGCGCGAACCCAGGCCGGCGTCGGCCAGCACCTTGTGCAGCTTGGGAGCATCGTCCTCGGCGGTCAGGTCGCGACGGCCGTTCTTGCCGCGCATCTGATGCGGCTGGCGCGCGCCGCCCTTGGGGTTTTCGTCGCGGTCATAGGCTTCGGAAGTGACGTAGGAGAAGATATCGTCCACCGGCTCGGCGGCGCGCAGACCCAGTTGCGGCGCCTTGGGCTTCTTGCCGTTCTTGTCGAAATTCTTCTTGCCCTGCTGGCCCTGGCCGTTCTGAGCATTCTGGCCACCCTGGCCATGGCCCTTGCCAAACTGGCCGCGCGGCTGTTGCTCGGGTGCAGCGCCGTTATCGGCCTTGCCGGGAACACCACCCTCGGCGCTGGCGGCAGCGCGTTGCGCGGCACGATTGTTGCGCAGTGCGCGCGGACCGCGCACGCCACGGCGGGCAGGCTTGTTGCGATTGGGATCGGCGGGCGCATCCAGCAGCACCGGCGGCGCCACCACCTCGTCGCCGACCGTGACGATCACCTTGGGCAGCTCGGCCGGCGCCGGGGCAGCGATCTGCTCGGCCTCGACCGGCTTGGCCTTGCCACGCGGCTTGGCGGTCTTGGCCGGCTTGGCCTTGGCCGGTGCATCCATGTCCAGGCTCATTTGCGCAGGCGCGGCAGCCTCGGCCACTTGCGGCTCTTCAGCCTTCTTGGCGCGCGGCTTGGTGGCGCGCGGCTTTTTCTCCGGCGCCGGAGCTGCAGCCGCCTCGGCCACTACCGCCGCTTCGTCAGCCGCTGGTTTCTTGGCGCGCACGGCGCGCTTCTTGGGCGCAGGCGCAGCGGTATCGGCCGCTTCGGCCGCCGCGGGCGCAGCAGCAGGCGCATCGGCGCTGGCCGCCGTCTTGCGGGTGCGCTTTTTCACCGGCTTATCGGCGGCAGCGGCGTCGGCCGCAGCAAGTTCGACCTGGGTGTCGTCTTTGGAACTAGTTGGCTTCATTCTTCGAATCTTGATGTGGCGGACGTGCGTCGTCTTCCCGCTCTTCGGCCCGCTCGGTGGTGTCGTTATGCTCGCCTGTCGCTTCTGCATCGGCGGCTTCGATGGCGTCTGTGCCTGTTACGGCAAGGTCTTGCTCAAATGGTTCATGCGTTTGCGCAGAATCGTCTGCCTCGCTGGGTGCTGCTGCGGCGGCGTCCTCATCCCCGTGGACGTCCGCTGCCTCGGCTTGCCCGACGGCTTCTTGCTCTGCCGCGTTCACTTCGGCGAGGGCTTGGTCAACAGTTTCAGGCGATGGTGTCGCCTCTGCCGATTCAGTCGCTTGGGTTGCGGCGCTGTCTTGCAGTTCCGCCTCGTCCTGGGGCGCCTGGGCTGACTGATCGTCCTCTCCGGACTGCTCATCGGCAGGCCGCTCCTGCTCTTGTCCCTGCTCTTGTCCCTGCTCTTGCTCTGCCAGCGCGGCCACGCCGCTTTCCAGCGCCTGCAGCTCCAGCAGGGCGCCCTGGGCTGCCGCTTCGCCGCTGACCTGCTGCAGCGGCGGCAATTCTTCCAGCGCACTCAGGCCCAGGTCATCCAGGAACTTGCGGGTAGTGGCAAACAGGGCCGGCCGTCCCGGCACGTCGCGATGGCCGATCGATTCGATCCAGCCGCGCTCTTCCAGCATCTTGATGGTCTGCGAATTGACCGCCACACCCCGGATGTCTTCAATGTCGCCGCGCGTCACCGGCTGGCGGTAGGCAATGATGGCCAGGGTTTCCAGCGTGGCCCGGGTGTACCTGGGCGGCTTCTCGGGATTGAGGCGCTCCAGGTAGACCTTCATTTCCTTGCGGCTCTGGAAGCGCCAGCCAGTCGAGAGGCTGACCACTTCCACGCCCTTGTCGGCCCATTCGGTGCGCAGTTCGTCGAGCATCTGCCGGATCATCTCGGCATTGATGTCGCTGCTCTCCTCGCTCTCGGGATCGACGTACAGCTTCTTCAGATCATTGATCGACAGGGGCTCATGCGTGCACAGCAATGCAGTTTCGAGGACTTTCTTGGCCTCAGCAATATTCATGTACCACTCTTGTGCGTCTTGTTGTTAACAAAAGTTCGGCTTGCAGCTTGGCTCCAGCCCGCCATGCCTGCGACGACTCCGCCCTCGGACAAGCCAGGTGCGGCAAGTCTGGCGCAGTGTTGGCGCAATGCTGGATGCAGCGGCGCTGCCTTCCGGTATTTGGAGATTGAATGAGCTGGAATCTAAGACCCGGGCAAATCGGCGTCGCGGAGGTATCGCGCTTTCGCAAAGCCGTCTTGTCGCGGGGTTGCGGACGGCCGACCTGCACCTTTTCAACTACCGGCCTTGCGTCATGGTTCCGTTATTGGCCGCACAGGCTGCGGCGATGGGGCGCAAGGCTTAAAAAAGTACTGCGCGGAGTGTAGCACAAACAAATCCGGCGATGCAGCCTGTTGCAGCCTGCGGACAATTATTTGCATGACAGGACCTGACCTGCCTGCGCCTGCTCGCTCATCCAGGCGGTAAATACCGCGACCTCCATGGGCTTGCCAAAGTAATAACCCTGTACTTCATCGCAGGCATTTTCCTTCAGGAAAGCATGCTGTTCCTCATCCTCCACTCCTTCGGCGATGACGCGCAGGTTCAGGATATGCGCCAGCGAGATGATGGCCTTGACGATGGCTGCGCTGTCGGCGTCGCGGACGATGTCGCGCACGAAGGACTTGTCGATCTTGAGTGCATCGACCGGGAAGCGGCGCAGGTAGGACAGGCTGGAATAACCGGTGCCAAAGTCATCCACCGAGATCTGCAAACCCAGGCGTTTCAAGGCATGCAGGGTGGCGACGCTCTTCTCGGCATCCTTCATGACGACGTTTTCGGTGATCTCCAGCTCCAGCCAGGACGCCGCCAGTCCGCTCTGCGCCAACACCCCGGCCACGAAATCGGGCAGGCTCTGGTTCAGCTGCCGCGGCGACAGGTTCACCGCCACCGGGATAGGCGGCAGCCCAGCCTGCTGCCATGCCTGGTTCTGCCGGCAGGCGGTACGCAGCACCCATTCGCCGATGGGCACGATCAGCCCGGCCTCCTCGGCAAAGGGAATGAAGCGATCCGGCGGCACCATGCCCTGCTGCGGCGACTCCCAGCGGATCAGGGCTTCGGCGCCGATCAAGCGGCCGTCCTGCAGGCTCAGCTTGGGCTGGTAGTACAGCTTGAACTCGTCCTGGTCGAGTGCGCGGCGCAGGTTGATCAGCATTTCCAGCCGATTGCTGACCTGGCTGTCCATCCACGGCGCGAAGAACTGGAAATTGTTGCGCCCCTGCTCCTTGGCCCGATACATGGCCGAATCGGCGTGCTTGAGCAGGCTTTCCACATCCTTGCCGTCGGCCGGATAGCGGCTCACGCCGATGCTGGCGGTGACCTGGAACTCGCGGTCACCGGCCTGCCAGGGCCGCGCCACCGCCGCCAGGATGCGCTGCATCACCTCGGCGATGCCCGCTTCGCCCTCGGTCTGGTTCTGCAACACCAGCACGAATTCGTCGCCGCCCTGGCGCGCCACCATGTCGGCCTCGCGCAGGCAGGCCTGCAAGCGCTGCGCCACGGTCTTGAGCAGCTCATCGCCGACCTGGTGCCCCAGGCTGTCATTGATGAACTTGAACTGGTCCAGGTCCACGAAGGCCACGGCCGTCAGCGCCCCCTTCTGCCGCGCCACCCGCAAGGCGCGCTGCAGGTGTTCGTGCAACATGTTGCGGTTGGGCAATCCGGTCAGGGCGTCGTGGGTGGCCTGGTGGCGCATCTCGGCCTCATGGGCCTTGCGCTCGGTGATGGCCTCTACCGTCCCTTCGTAGCAGCTCAGCTTGCCGGCCTCGTCATAGACTGCGCGGGCGTTTTCGGAAATCCAGATGATCTCGCCGTCGCGGCGGTAGACCCGCGACTCGAAATTGGACACCGAGCCCTGCTCTTCCATCAGCCGCATGAACTCCTGGCGGCGCTCCGGTTCCACGTAGAGCTGATGGCTGATGTCGCGCAGCCCCACGATCAGGTCTTCCGGGGAGTGGTAGCCATAGATGCGCGCCAGCGCCGGATTGACCGCGATATAGGTGCCGTCGGGCGTGGTCTGGAACACCCCTTCGATGGCGTTCTCGAAGATGCTGCGATAACGCCGCTCAGCCTCCTGCAGGGCCTGGGCCGCCTCCTTGCGCTCGGTCACGTCCTGCAGGAAGCCCTCTATCGCCTCTACCTGGCCGTTGGCGTTGTAGATCCCCACCCCGCGCTCCCACACCCAGCGCACCGCGCCATCGGCCCGCACGATGCGGTATTCGATATCGATGCGGCGACGCTCGCGCATGCAGGCGTCGACATGGTTGCGCACCAGGGTGCGATCCTCGGGATGGGTCAGCTCCAGGAAGGACAGGCGCTGGTTCAGCAACAGGTCTTCCGGCAGATAACCGGTCAGCGCCAGGCAACCTTCGCTGACAAACTCCATAGTCCATTGCGCGTCGTCGCGGCAGCGATAGACCACGCCATCGAGGTTGACCAGCAGGGTTTCCAAGAGCCGCGGCGAGCGCGGGATGGCCACGACGGCCCTGTTCTGGTCCGGGTCCGGGCGGCAAGAAGCCGGTGAGGCAGCTGTTTTCATAACGACATGTAATGTCTCGCCCCGCCAGGCGGGCAGGCGGAGTGTGTGGTGGTAAGTCGATGAACCCGGACGCCGAATCCCCGCGGCGGCTGGGTGGATGATTCAATGAAGCAATAACGATGCCACTGCCGTAAAAACCGCGTCCATCCTCAGCCCGTCCGCAAATCGACCGGAAACACCCCTCAGTTCGACGCGCCCGCCCTCTGGGCCAAGGCGTTAGAATCCGGATGAGCTGTCGCCAGGGCTGTGAGCACGTCAGCGTCGGCTCGACCATGACAACCATCGGACTCTCTTATGTGGGCAAACCGCTATCTGGCCTTCTGGGCTGCACTCGTTCTCACCGCAATACTGCTGGCGCTGGCCGCCAGCCACCAACTGGGCTGGGGCTGGGGGCTGATCCCGCTGGCGCTCACGGCCGTGGGCCTGCATGACCTGCTGCAGAAACGCCATGCGGTACTGCGCAACTATCCCATCATCGGCCACTTCCGCTTCATGTTCGAAGCCATCCGGCCTGAACTGCGTCAGTATTTCTTCGAAGACGAGATGGATGGCCGCCCCTTCTCGCGCAAGAAGCGCAGCATCGTCTACCAGCGCGCCAAGGCCGAGGTCGACAGCCGCCCCTTCGGCACCGAACTGGACATGCAGCAGGCCGGCCATGAATGGATAGGCCACTCGCTGTCGCCGACCAAGATCGCCAGCCATGATTTCCGCGTCATCGTCGGGGCGGACCGGGCCCAGCCCTACTCGATGTCAGTCTTCAATGTCTCGGCGATGAGCTTTGGTTCGCTCTCGGCCAACGCCATCCGGGCGCTCAACCAGGGCGCCAAGAAAGGCAACTTCGCCCACGACACCGGCGAAGGCTCGGTCTCCGAATACCACCGCGAATTCGGCGGCGACCTGGTCTGGCAGATCGCCTCGGGCTACTTCGGCTGCCGCAATGCCGATGGCAGTTTCAACGACGAGAAATTCACGGCGCAAGCGCAATCGCCGCAGATCAAGATGATCGAGGTGAAGCTCTCGCAAGGCGCCAAACCCGGCCACGGCGGCGTGCTGCCGGCCGCCAAGATCACCCCGGAAATCGCCGCCACGCGCGGCATTCCCATGGGGGTGGACTGCATCTCGCCGGCCGTGCACTCGTCCTTCTCCACCCCCATCGGTCTGCTGGAATTCATCGAGAAGCTGCGCGGCCTGTCCGGCGGCAAGCCGGTCGGCATCAAGCTGTGCGTGGGCCACCCCTGGGAATTCTTCGGCATCGCCAAGGCCATGCTGAAGACCGACATCGTGCCGGACTTCATCACCGTGGATGGCTCCGAAGGCGGAACCGGCGCGGCCCCGCTGGAATTCGTCGACCACGTCGGCATGCCGCTGCAGGAGGGGCTGGTCATGGTGCATAACACGCTGGTGGGAATTGGCCTGCGCGACAAGGTCAAGATCGGCGCCAGCGGCAAGATCATCACCGCCTTCGACGTGGCGCGCACGCTGGCGCTGGGGGCGGACTGGTGCAATTCGGCGCGCGGCTTCATGTTCGCGCTGGGCTGCATCCAGTCGCAGAGCTGCCACACTGACCGCTGCCCCACCGGCGTGGCCACCCAGAACGCCGACCGGGCCCGCGCCCTGGTGGTGCCGGACAAGGCCGAGCGCGTCTTCCGCTTCCACCAGAGCACCCTGCACGCGCTGCAGGAGCTGGTGCAGGCGGCCGGCCTGCCGCATACCTCGGCGCTGCGCCCGCATCACATCGTGCGGCGCATCAACGACCATGAAATCCAGCTCATGTCCAACGTCCTGAAATACCTGCAGCCCAATGACTTGCTGGACGGCAATTATCGCTATCGGGTCTATGAAAAGTTCTGGCCCATCGCCCGGGCAGAAAGCTTCCATCCGGAATTCTGAGCGCAGGCTGGCGCAGGACGATAAAAAACCCGCAGTTCGGACGAGCTGCGGGTTTTTTCATCTCCGGCCTGGTTGCAAGGACCTGGGCGGCATTGGACGGAACAGGAATGGATTACTTGCGCTTCATGAAGAAGATGAACTCGTGCTCATCATTCTGCGACTGCTCCAGCAGATCGTTGCCGGTCTGCTTGGCAAAGGCCTGGAAATCGCGCACCGAACCGGTATCGGTGGCGGTCACCCTGAGCACCTGTCCACTGGCCATGTCGGCCAGGGCCTTCTTGGTCTTGAGGATGGGCAGCGGACAGTTCAGACCGCGCGCATCGAGTTCCCGGTGAAATTGAATGGCCATTACATCGACTCAAAATGGATCACGACGAAAACGATTTTACTGCAAAATGCGCCGACTTGATGCATTGCACAAGTTATGTTGTTTTCGCCGCACTAGGCTTGTGCAAAAGCAATCAATTTCCGCCCGAACGGAACGTGGCGTCTTGCCTCTTGCCGGTGGCTTACTTCAGCACCTGCGGGGTAGCGATCGGCGTACTGGAGCCGGCAAACTCGACATACTGGACGTCCAGCCCGCGCCGACGCATCCAGTCTGCCACCGCATGGCCGGTGCCGGCCGGCCAGGGACGCAGGTCGGCCGCCTCGGTGAGCCGATATTCCACCAGTTCCGGCGACAGTCGGATCGAGCCGCTCGCCTTGACGTAGTAGGCGATGATCAGCTCGTTCTTGCGCATGAATTCATAGACGCCGATGAGCTCGATCTCCTGGGCGTCCAGGTCGGTCTCTTCCTTCAGTTCGCGGGCGATGCCCTGTTCGGGCGTTTCGTCGCGTTCCATGAAACCGGTGATCAGGGCAAAGCGCCCTTCGGCCCAGGCGGCGTTGCGTGCAGTGAGCATCTTGCCGTCGATTTCGACCAACGCGGCCAAGACCGGCAAGGGATTGTCCCAATGCGTCCAGTGACCATCGGGACAGGCCAGCCGGACTTTCCCAGCCTCGCCTTCATCGGCGCGCAGCTCCAGCGATGCTGCGCAGACCGGGCAGAACTTGAATTGACTCATGCGCGCTCCGGACCGAGGGCCAATGAAGATTACAGCTTGGACTGGACCCAGCCCGCCACGCCTTGCAGCGCGCCCGGCAGGGCTGCCGGCTCGGTGCCGCCCGCCTGGGCCATGTCCGGACGACCGCCCCCCTTGCCGCCGACCTGCTGGGCGACGAAGTTGACCAGCTCGCCAGCCTTGACCTTGGCGGTCGCATCAGCGGTCACGCCAGCGATCAGGCTGACCTTGCCATCCTTGACACTGCCCAGCACGATGGCGGCGGTCTTGAGCTTGTCCTTCAACTTGTCCATGGTCTCGCGCAGGGTCGCCACATCGGCGCCTTCCAGCGTGGCCGCCAGCACCTTGATGCCGTTGATGTCGACCGCCTGGTTGACCAGCTCGTCGCCCTGGCTGGAAGCCAGCTTGGACTTGAGTGAAGCCAGTTCCTTTTCCAGCGCCTTGACCTGATCCTGCACCTGGCCGATGCGCGGCAGCAGTTCTTCCGGCTGGGTCTTGAGCGCCGCAGCGGCTTCGGCCACGCGGCTCGACAGCGATTGCACCAGCGCCAGCGCACCTTCGCCGGTGACAGCTTCGACGCGACGGATGCCGGCCGCAACGCCGCCTTCCGAGACGATCTTGAAGAGGCCAATATCACCGGTACGCGTCACGTGGGTACCGCCGCACAGTTCGGTGGAGGTGCCGATGGAAAGCACGCGCACCTGGTCGCCGTACTTCTCGCCGAACAGCGCCATGGCGCCGGCGGCGATGGCGTCGTCGTAGCCCATCAGTTGCGCGCCGGTGGCCACGTTGGCCAGCACTTCGCGGTTGACGATCTCTTCCACACGACGGATTTCCTCGGCGGTCATCGGGGCGTTGTGGCTGAAGTCGAAACGGGTCTTGTCGGCATCGACCAGCGACCCCTTCTGCGACACATGCGAACCCAGCACTTCGCGCAGGGCCTTGTGCATCAGGTGGGTGGCCGAGTGGTTGCGCATGGTGCGGGCGCGCTGGTCGGCATCGACCTTGGCTTGGACGGCGTCGCCGACGGCCAGGCTGCCCTTGATCAGTTGACCGTGGTGGCCGAACACCTCGGCCTGGATCTTTTGCGTGTCCGCCACGGCGAACAGGCCATTGGCCGCTTCCAGCGCACCGGCGTCGCCGCACTGGCCGCCGGATTCGGCGTAGAACGGCGTGGTGTCCAGCACCACGATGGCGTCCTGGCCGGCCTCGATCTTCTGCACCGGGCTGCCGGCCACGTACAGGGCCACCACCTTGGCCGACTGCGCCAGCGATTCGTAGCCGACGAAGCGGGTCTTGTCGCCGGTGTATTCGATGGCCGCGGCCATCTTGAATTTGCCGGCGGCGCGGGCGGCGCTCTTCTGGCGTTCCATGGCGGCGGTAAAGCCCGCTTCATCCAGCTCGACATTGCGCTCGCGGCAGATGTCGGCGGTCAGGTCCAGCGGGAAGCCGTAGGTGTCGTACAGGGTGAAGGCGGTTTCGCCATCCAGCTTGCCGGTGTTGGCGGCCAGCGCGGCTTCCAGGATCTTCATGCCGTGTTCCAGCGTTTCGCCGAAACGTTCTTCTTCCTGCTTCAGGACCATCTCGACGCGCTCGGCGGCTTCCGGCAGTTCCGGATAGGCCGCACCCATCTGCACCACCAGGTCCTTGACCAGCTTGTGGAAGAAGGGCTTGGTCTGGCCCAGCTTGTGGCCATGACGTAGCGCGCGGCGGATGATGCGGCGCAGGACGTAGCCACGGCCTTCATTGCCGGGGATGACGCCGTCGACGATCAGGAAGGAGGTCGCACGGATGTGGTCGGCGATCACGCGCAGCGAGGCGTTGGACAGATCGGTCTCGCCGGTTTCGCGGGCGGCGGCCTTGATGAGCGCCTGGAACAGGTCGATCTCGTAGTTGCTGTGCACGTGCTGCAGGATCGCGGCCAGGCGCTCCAGGCCCATGCCGGTATCCACGCAAGGGGCCGGCAGCGGGGTCAGGGTGTATTCGCCGGTGGCCGGGTCGAGCTGGCGGTCGAATTGCATGAACACGTTGTTCCAGATCTCGATGTAGCGATCGCCGTCGGCGTCGGGGCTGCCCGGGGGACCGCCCCAAACGTCCGGACCGTGGTCGTAGAAGATTTCGGAACAGGGACCGCAGGGACCGGTCTCGGCCATCTGCCAGAAGTTGTCCGAGGCATAGGGTGCGCCCTTGTTGTCGCCGATGCGCACCACGCGCTCCGGCGGCAGGCCGATGTCCTTGGTCCAGATGTCGTAGGCTTCGTCGTCGGTCTGGTAGACGGTGGCCCAGAGCTTGTCGGCCGGCAGGCCGTAGACCTGGGTCAGCAGCTCCCAGGCCCACTTCAGCGATTCACGCTTGAAGTAGTCGCCGAAGGACCAGTTGCCCAGCATCTCGAAGAAGGTATGGTGACGCGCGGTGTAGCCGACGTTTTCCAGGTCGTTATGCTTGCCGCCGGCGCGCAGGCAGCGCTGCACGGAGGCCGCGCGCACGTAGTTGCGCTTGTCGGTGCCCAGGAACACGTCCTTGAACTGAACCATGCCCGAATTGGTGAACAGCAGGGTCGGGTCATTGCCCGGCACCAGGCTGGAGGAGCGGACGATGGTGTGTTCTTTGGATTCAAAGAATTTCAGAAACTTGTCGCGAATTTCGGCTGAGTTCATGTTCGAAGACGGATAAATGGGCCAGATGCCGCCACAGTAGCGCCAGCCGGACCCGGATGATGGTCGGTGCAAAAAACGATTGCGAACCAACGATTATACGTGATCCGGGCGCCATTAGGCCGCCTTCGCCAGCGCGGCCGATCTCGGCGATACCGGCGGTATCGCAGGCCGGCACTGGGCCCAGGCGAAAAAAAACCCGCCGGGGTGACCCGACGGGTTACAGGTTCGGCTGATGGCGCTGCGCGATACCCTGCGCGCGCATCCCTTAACAGTATCAGCCGTCCCTTCCGGTAAACCGGTTGGCAGGGAGACCCGGACTCAGGCGCCCTTGTTGATCGGCATCGAAGGCGCGGCCTTCTTGGCGTGCTTCTTGTGCTTCTTCTGCTTCTTCTTGGCGTGCTTCTTGTGCTTCTTGGGCGCGGGCTTGGCGGCCGGTGCTTCGGCGGCGGGAGCCGGGGCAGGTGCGGGCTGTGCCATGACCGGCATGGCGAAGGCGGCGACGAGTACGGCAGCCAGCAGTTTGTTGATCTTCATCGTTTTCCTCTATCTCTCAGTGTTGTGTGCTTCCACAAGTCCACCGGCGTGCTCACTGGCGCCGGCCTTGTGCATCCTTAACGCAAACTTTTTGCGCCACGTTGACAACAACTGTCGACTGCCCTCCAGTTGTTCTCCCCGTGTGCAAATCATAGCCAGCGCGCGGCGATTCAGTCCGCCGGTAAGAGCATCATTTCCGGTTCATTTCCAAACTGCGCGATGAACGGTGAACCGTTGGGATCAGCCTGGATCGGCCGGGATCAGATCGATGCGGTCGGTGCAGAAGGCGTCCACGCCCCAGGCCGTGATCTCGGCGGCACGCGCCGTCTCGTTGACGGTGTAGCAGAACAGCCCGTAGCCGGCCGCCTTGACGGCGGCCGCCAGGGCCGGCGTGAGATGCTTGTGGTTGGTGTGCAGCGCCACGGCCTGCAATTGCGCCAGCCGCGCCTGCCAGTCATCCGGGATCACCTCCACCAGGAAGCCGCGCGGCAGTTGCGGCGCCGTTTCCTGGACCGCCAGCAGGGCCTCGAAGGAGAACGAAGACAGCACCGGCAGCGCCGCGCCCGCGTCCCTCGCGAAACGCCGCGCCACCGCCTGCGCGGTCAGCTCGGCGGTGCGGCGGGCGGCCGCTGGCGTGGCCGGCTTGATCTCGACGTTCATCCAGATGCCGTGCTCCTGGCAGAAGTCCAGCGCCTGCTCCAGCGTGCAGAGGCGTTCGCCGGCAAAGACCGGATCGCGCCAGGTGCCCGCATCGAGTTCGCGCAACACGGCCCAGTCGGTCTCGGCGATCTTGCCGCTGCCGGGCAGGGTCCGACCGCGCTCCGGGTCGTGCATGAGGATGGGGACTTCGTCGCGGGTGAGCATGACGTCGAACTCGACCGCCCGATAACCGTATTGAAGCCCGGCGCGAAAGCCGGCCAGGGTGTTTTCCGGGGCCAGGGTGCCGCCGCCGCGATGGGCCAGGATCTTGGGATAGGGCCACATGATGTTCTCCGTCCAGGTGAAGGAAAGTCCGATGGCCGCATAAGGTAGAGCAGTTCACGCCCGGCCACAAGCATTCCACCGCCCCGGACCGACCGTCGGTCGCAGCTCGCTGGCGCGGGCGGGCGCGCACAGGCATGCTGGCCCCATTCCTTCACTGCCCAGCGAGATCATCATGCCCGACATCGCTCCCACCCCGACCGATCCTGACTACGCCTGCGCCGAGCGCCGTGTGGCCCGGCAACTGGGTTTCCTGCGCCACCTGGCGCTCTACCTGGCCGTCAATGCCGGGCTGGTCCTGCTCAATCTGCTGGACCGTCAAGACCATTGGTGGAGCCTGGGGCCTCTACTTGGCTGGGGAATCGGGGTACTATTCCACGCCTTGAGCGTATTCGCACGCTTTCCCGCCGGCATCAGGCAGGCGATGATCGCGCGCGAACTGCGCCGCCGCTGACGGACTTGCGCCCTCGGCGGCCCGCCCGCATTCCCAGACCACACGCATGAGTTCACCAGACACTTCCGTTTCGCCCCGTATCATCCTGCTGCTGCGCGAGCTGGCCCGCGCCCTGCTGCCCACGCTGCTGATCAACCTGATGTGCGCGCTGGCCGTGACCTACCTGCTGCGCATCGGCGACGGCTTCTATGAAAACCTGCAGATATCGATGTGCATCGGCCTCTTGGCGATGTTGCTGATCAATGGCGCGCGCCTGCTGATCTGGGGGGACGATGAGCCCAACAAGCTCGGCTTCGCCGTGCTGCTGGCCGTGCTGGCGCCGCTGGCGGTGCTGCTGGGACGGGTGCTGGCCACCCTGCTGCTGGGTCAGCCCGTGGTGAGCCTGGTGCCCGAGCACAGCGACAACATCATTGCGGTCATGGTGCTGACCTTCCTGGTCTGCTTTGGCGCCACGGTGTTCTTCTGGAATCGCCAGAAGATGGCCACCCTCCAGGCCCACGCCAGCGAAGTCGAGAAGCATGCCGTGCTGGCCCAGCTGCAGACGCTGCAGGCGCAGATCGAACCGCACATGCTGTTCAACACCCTGGCTACCTTGCAATCGCTCATCAGCACCGATCCGCTGCAGGCCGAGCTGATGCTCAACCAGCTGGTGCAATACCTGCGCACCACCCTGTCGGCCTCGCGTGCCGACAGTTGCTCGCTGCAACAGGAATTCGACCTGATCAAGGCCTACCTGGGCCTGATGTCGCTGCGCATGGGCCTGCGCCTGTCCTACACCCTGCAACTGCCGTCGCACCTGGGCCGGCTGCGCCTGGCGCCGATGCTGTTGCAGCCGCTGGTGGAAAACGCCATCAAGCATGGCCTGGAACCCAAGGTGGACGGCGGCAACTGCACCGTACGCGCAGCGGTCCACAACGACATGCTGGTGCTGAGCGTGCTCGACACCGGCGTGGGCCTGCCCACCAGCGTGAGCCTGAACCAACCGCCCGCGCAGAAGGAACCGGTCATCGGCATGCATTTCGGGCTGGACAACATCCGCGAGCGCCTGTCCACCCTCTACGGCCCGCTGGCCGAGCTGATCATCACCCACAACGTCCCCGCCGGCGCGATGGCGCAGATCACCATCCCGCTCAAGTCGCTCAAGAGCGCCCACCGCAGCGGCAAAGCGGGCCGCTCGCCCGCGCTGTAAGCCCCGGAGCATCCAGCATGGCCGTATCCGCCCTCATCGCCGAAGACGAACCCCTGCTGGCGCGCGCCCTGCAGAACACCCTGCAACGTTGCTGGCCGGAACTGGAAACGCCGCGCTTGGCGGCCAATGGCGTGCAAGCCTTGGAGATGGCGCTGGAAAGCCTGCCGGACGTGCTTTTCCTGGACATCCGCATGCCCGGCCACAGCGGACTGGAGGTGGCGCGTGAGCTGGCCGAGCAATGGCCGCAGCGGCAGCCCTTCCCGCTGATCGTCTTTGTGACAGCCTATGACGAGCATGCGCTGGAAGCCTTCGAGCGCGCCGCCATCGACTACCTGCTCAAGCCGGTCAACGAAGAGCGCCTGGGCAAGACCGTGCAGCGCCTGCGCGCACTGCTGGCGCAACGCGCCGCCAGCAGCCAGGAGCTGCACCTGGAACAGGCCCTGGCGCAACTACGCCAGCTGGTCAGCGCCGACAGCCCGGTCGCGGCTGCGCCGCCGGCCCGTCTGGAGGTCATCCGCGCCGCCGTCGGCAACCGCACCCGCCTGATCCCGGTGGAAGAGGTGATCTACTTCGAAGCCACCGACAAGTATGTCAACGTCGTCACCGCCGATGGCCAGGCGCTCATCCGCACCAGCCTGCGCGAACTGATCCCGCAGCTGGACCCGGGCCAGTTCTGGCAGATCCACCGAGGCACCGTGGTCCAGGTGCGCAAGGTGGAGGCCGCCGTGCGCGACGAGGCCGGCAAGCTCTCCCTGCAACTGCGTGGCCGGCCCGAGAGGCTGGCGGTGAGCCGGCTGTTCGCCCCGCTGTTCAGGCAGATGTAGGACCGCCGACCTCAACGGCCATAGTAGTAGCCTGGCCCATAGTACGGGCGGTAGTAATGTGGCTGCGGCGGCCCGGCCGGCACCACCACGCAGGCCGACAAGGTGGCCGCTGCGACAGCGGCGGCGACGATGAGCTTGAGCCACGATTTCATGATCTCTCCCAGATTCAATTTGATTACGGGACCGGGCAAAACGCCCATCCACGCAGGCAGGTTGCCAGCGCAAGACCATGACATGTCATGCAGAGCCGTATCATCTGTAACAAGAAAACGGCAGCCCGCGCGCCACTGGCGGCAAAAAATGCGCCTGGAGCGGGCGCACAGGCCGATGAAACCGGGCGCGTAAGGTAAAATGCAGGCCATCTGAATAAACAGGCCCCCTCCCCCGATTCATCTCATGAGCAACGAACTGAAAAACGGACATACCCCTGCCCCCTCCACCAATTTCCTGCGCGGCATCATCGAATCCGACCTGGTCTCGGGCGTCTACGCCCAGCGCAGCAACCGTGAAGGCGAAGCCCTGCCGCAGGTGGTGACCCGTTTTCCGCCCGAACCCAACGGCTACCTGCACATCGGCCACGCCAAGTCGATCTGCCTGAACTTCGGCCTGGCCGCTGACTACGCCGGCCGCTGCCACATGCGCTTCGACGACACCAATCCCGAGAAGGAAGAACAGGAATACGTCGACACCATCCTGGACTCGGTCAAGTGGCTGGGCTTCTCCTGGGAGCATGAAGGCAAGTCGCACCTGTATTACGCCAGCAACTATTTCGACGTCATGTACGCCTGCGCCCAGGCCCTGATCCGCAAGGGCCTGGCCTACGTGGACGAGCAGAACGCCGAGCAGATGCGCGAGAACCGCGGCACCCTGACCGAACCCGGCAAGAATTCCCCCTGGCGCGACCGCCCAGCGGAGGAATCGCTGCGCCTGTTCGAGGAAATGCGCGACGGCAAGCATCCGGACGGCTCCATGATCCTGCGCGCCAAGATCGACATGGCCAGCCCCAACATGAACCTGCGCGATCCGGCCATCTACCGCATCCGCCACGCCACCCACCACAACACCGGCGACAAGTGGCGCGTGTACCCGATGTACACCTTCGCGCATCCCATCGAAGACGCGCTGGAAAACATCTCGCACTCCATCTGCACCCTGGAATTCGAAGACCAGCGCCCGTTCTACGACTGGCTGCTGGAACAGCTGGCCGAGGAAGGCTTCTTCAAGAAGCCGCTGCCCCATCAATACGAATTCGCCCGCCTGAACCTGACCTACATCATCACCAGCAAGCGCAAGCTGCGCCAGCTGGTCGATGAAAAGATCGTCTCCGGCTGGGACGACCCGCGCATGCCCACCATCGTCGGCCTGCGCCGCCGTGGCTACACGCCCGAGGCGATCCGCCTGATGTGCGACCGCACCGGCGCCTCCAAGAACAACAGCTGGATCGACTTCAGCGTGCTCGAAGGCGCCCTGCGCGAAGACCTCGACCCCAAGGCCCCGCGCGCGGTGGCCGTGCTGCGTCCCTTGAAGCTGATCATCGACAACTTCCCCGAAGGCGTCTCCATCGATTGCAGCGCCCCGGTCTATCCGCCCGCGCATCCGGAACACGACACCGCGCACCGCCACTTCCCGATTACCAAGGAACTGTGGATCGAGCGCGAAGACTTCATGGAAGAACCAACCAAGGGCTACTTCCGTCTCTTCCCCGGCAACAAGGTGCGCCTGCGCTACGGCTACGTGGTCGAATGCACCGGCTGCGACAAGGATGAACACGGCAACGTCATCGCCGTGCACTGCAACTACTTCGAAGACAGCAAGAGCGGCACCGAAGGCAGTTCCAACTACAAGGTCAAGGGCAACCTGCACTGGGTCAGCGCCGAACACGCCCTGGCCACCGAGGTGCGCCTGTACGACCGCCTGTTCTCGGACCCGCATCCGGACGCGGGGGGCAAGGACTTCCTGGCGGCCCTGAATCCGAACTCCAAGGAAGTCATCACCGCCTACCTGGAGCCGACCCTCAAGACCGCCCAGCCGGGCGAGATCTACCAGTTCGAACGCCACGGCTACTTCGTGGCCGACCGCGTCGATTCGACCGCCGGCCAGCCGATCTTCAACCGCGCCGTGACACTCAAGGACAGCTGGGGCAAGTAAGCCTGAACAGGTAAAGTCGGACCCGGGAGGGTCCGGCCAGGGGAATTCGGCCACAGGGCCACACGGGCGGCAGCGCGCCAGCCGTCCGTGCCATGGGAAGGCGCAGCTGGGCGGCAGCCGCCGCCAGCAGAGCAAGGGGAAGGCTCATGTTCGAGCAGATCAAGATCCAGCGCCTGTCGATGTCGTCCATCTACAAGCTGCTGGCCGTGGGTACCACGTTTTCGCTGGTGCCGTTTTCGACGCTGATGGGCGTGCTCTCGCTGTTCGGTGCACAAACCATCACCTGGGATGGCAAGCACCTGATCGGCTACGACGGCCTGATCGCCTCGCCCTTCATCGGCCTGTTCCTGTCGGCCTTCATCACGCTCTTCATGGGCACCATGTGCTGCATCGGCCTGTGGCTGTATTCACTGTGGCGCCCGCTGTCGCTGAAGGTGGAAGCGGTGGACAACCTGGATATCGACAAGCTCATTCGCGAAAGCGAAGAGGCCATGGCGACCCGCGACTGAGGTCCAGCCCGCATGAGCGCCACCGCAGCTGTCCGGCTGCGGTGGCGCATCAGAAGAGATCAGAATATCTTCATCCACTTCAGGAAGGCCACGGTCGCCACACCGAGGCCGCCCATCACCCCCATCACGATCCAGAACGAGGCCTCGTCATGCAGGCCCGGCAGCCCCGCCACGTTCATCCCGAAGATCCCCGACACCAGCGTGGCCGGCATCAGCAATGCGGTCAGGATCGACAGCGCCATCAGGTTGCGGTTCATCTGTTCCGACATCTGCGAGGCAATCTCTTCCTGCAGCAGCTTGGCGCGTTCATAGACTGCTTCCACGGTGGAGTGCAATTCATTGAGTTCGTCCAGCGCATGGGTCAGGTCTTCCAGCGCCGCCAGCGGCACCCAGGACGGGCGCAGGCGATGGAATTGCGCCAGGATGCGCCGCTCCGGCGCGATATAGCGGCGCAGCTCGGCCAGTTGGCGACGGATGCCGGAGAGCTCGCTGCGGTCTTCCGCACGGCGGTCCGAGAGCACCGAGAATTCGATGTCATCGACCTTGTCATTGAGCTTGTCCAGGCGCGCATTGAAGCCATCGGCCAGGCAGCGCAGCAGCTCGGCGAACAAGTCCATGGGATTGTCGAAGTCGCCGCCGTCCAGCACCTTCTGGCGCAGCATGTTAGTCGACAACAGCGGCTGAGTGCGCAGCGTCAGCAGGCGCGTGCGGTCCAGGTAGAAATGCAGCGCACCCTTCTCGGTGCCGGTGTCGCCGATCTCCATCTTCATGTCGGTCAGCGTGCCATAGACGCCGTCGGGCGTGGCATGCAGGCCGGGATGGGTATCGCTGCTGAGGAGGAATTCGGTGATGTAGTCGGGAATACCGCTGTGGTGCTGCATCCAGTGCTGGATCTTCACATCGGCGGTCTTCACGTGCAGCCAAGTGAAGGCGGGCTCGACGGGCCGGTAATCGACCAGGTCGTTCCAGTTCATCTGGCGCGCGCGCCCCTCTTCGAAACGGAATGCACAGATGAATCCGGCCGGCTCATAGAGCAGGTGCAGGGCTTGCGGGGTGTCCGGCGGATTGTGCATGTGCGGCCAGGTCAGTAGGAAGCTTCAAGAACGAGGCATTCTAACGACCGTCTTTGACAGATTTGTGACAGCGCCGTGACGGCGCCTGCCCGCACCCGCCGGATCAGTAGTTGAAGTTGCGGTTGCCCCAGGCTTCGCGTGCGGCGCCGCAGACCCGGATCTGGGCCTCGTTCATGCCGGAAGTGCCGTTCAACTGGCATTGGTCGGAGACCGACTTGGCCTCCTCGATATTGGCGCGGAAGTAGGCGTAATCCTTCTTGCCGGACTCAGGCTTGCAGGCCGACAGCAAAGGCATCGCGATGCACAGCAGCGCTGGCAGGCGGAGGGCAGAGTTCATGCGGTGTTTTCCCTGAAAACCAGGCCAGGCCCGGTGAAAGGCAGCGGCGCGTCCCGGCTCCTTCCCCAGGGCCGTTGTGGCGCGATTTCCACTCAAAAGCTACGCTGCGACGCCGCAGAGTATAGACAGCAAATCAGGATTGCTCAACGGAAATCTACCCCTTGTCAGCAGCCTGTCATCCAATAAAAAGGCCGGTCCCGAAGGACCGGGTCCCGAAGGACCGGCCTGCACAGGGTGTCAGACGGGCGTCAGGCTGTTATCAGCCCGACAAGCCGTCGCAGTATCAAGCGCGACGCTTGAGCAAGGCGTGCAGGATGATGGCGCCAAAGGTGGCGGTCCCGATGCCGCCCAGCGCAAAGCCGCCCAGCTTGAGGGTAAAGTCGCCTGCCCCCAGCACCAGGGTGACGGCCGCCACGATCAGGTTGGTGTTGTTGGAGAAGTCCACCTTGTTTTCCACCCAGATGCGCGCCCCCGAGATGGTGATGAGGCCGAACACCACGATCGACACGCCCCCCAGCACCGCGCCAGGAATGGTCAGGATGACGGCGCCGAACTTGGGCGAGAAGCCCAGCAGGATGGCGATGACTGCCGCCACCACGAAGACCAGGGTCGAATAGATCTTGGTGACGGCCATCACGCCGATGTTCTCGGCATAGGTAGTCACGCCGGTGCCGCCCACGCTGCCCGAGAGCATGGTCGCCAGACCGTCGCCGACGAAGGCGCGGCCGATGTAGCGATCCAGGTTCTGGCCGGTCATGGCCGACACCGCCTTGATGTGGCCCAGGTTCTCCGCCACCAGGATGATGGCCACCGGGGCCAGCAGCGCCATGGCGCCCGCGTGGAATACCGGGGCGGCAAAGTGCGGCACGCCGAACCAGGCGGCATTGGCCACGGTGGAAAAATCGATCGGCTTGCCCAGGCCCAGGCCATTGGTCAGCACCGCATACAGCACATAGGCCAGCAGCAGGCCGACCAGGATCAACAGGCGTTGCAGCATGCCACGCGTAAACACCGCCACCCCACCCACGCAGAGGATGGTCGCCAGCGCCATCCAGCTATCGAAGCTGCTGCCGGAGACGCCCTTGACGGCAATGGGCGCCAGGTTCAGGCCGATCACCGCCACCACCGCACCGGTCACCACCGGCGGCATCAGCGACTCGATCCAGCGCGTGCCCACACCAGCGACGATCAGGCCGATCACGGCGTAGACCGCGCCGCAGGCGATGATGCCGCCCAGCGCCACGCCCAGGTTGGTGTTGGGACCGGAACCGGCATAGCCGGTCACGGCGATGACCAGGCCGATGAAGGAAAAGCTCGATCCCAGGTAGCTCGGCACCCGTCCGCCCACCAGCAGGAAGAACAGCAGCGTACCCACGCCCGACATCAGGATCGCCAGGTTGGGATCGAAGCCCATGAGCAGCGGCGCCAGCACGGTCGAGCCGAACATGGCCACCACGTGCTGCACACCCATGGCCAGGGTCTGCGGGGCCGGCAGCCGCTCATCGGCGGCAATCACGGCGCCCTGGCCGTCGTTGGTGCTTTGGCGCAGCCGCCATTGGGGGAAATACGAACCCGACATGGAGATCCCTTTCGTTGTGGATTTGTTTTGATGAATGGACGTGGAGACGAAACGGGGGCTAGTGTATTGAGCGGACGCACAAATAACAATTGCTGCCGCCCGCCGCCGCAAAAAAAAATCCGTAAAACAATTCGGCCCCGCCGCCTGCTGCCGCTGCACGGTGCAAAAAACATCGGCAAACCCGGCCCCTGCCCCAAAACGGAACAGGCGTTTGCGCAAACGGGGCCGCCTCCTCACAGGCATGTTTCTTGCGGATCGGGAAAGGTTAGAATTCGCTCCCGCCTTCGTTCCGCCATGTCGATGATCAACCTCACCACGCCCGCCCTGCTCTTTCCCGCCACCTCGCTGCTGCTGCTGGCCTACACCAACCGCTTCCTGGTGCTGGCGCAACTGATCCGCAATCTGCAGCACCAGGGCCAGAACGACGAGCGCGGCCTGGTGATCCGGCAGATCCTCAACCTGCGCAAGCGCATCGTGCTGACCCGCTACATGCAGGCGCTGGGGGTGTCGAGCTTCATCATGTGCGCCATTTCCATGTTCCTCATCTTCGTGGACCGCAACCGCGCGGCAGAAGTGCTGTTCGGCCTGAGCCTGTTCCTGCTGGTGCTGTCGCTGCTGGTCTCGCTGTGGGAGATCATGATCAGCACCCGCGCCATCGAAATCACCCTGGAAGACATGGCCCACAAGCTCGAACGTGCGCCCATCGTGGTCGAATGAAGGCTGGCCCCCGCCTCGCTTGAACCCTTTTCACGGCCCCGCAAATTCTATTGAACGCCTGTTGCGTCCGAAAATGTGATAATCGGGCAGCCCCGACCGGCGCACCACGGCGCCGGGGAGCCCTCTCAAGACTAAGGAGACCCACATGATCCTGGAACTGGCGGACATCCGCATCCAAGCCGGCAAGCAGGCCGAGTTCGACGAAGCCATCCAGCGCGGCATCGCGCAAACCATCGCCAAGTCCAAGGGCTATCTCGGCCATCAGGTCCAGAAAGGCGTCGAATCGCCCGAGCGCTACCTGCTCATGGTGCGCTGGGCAACGCTGGAAAACCACACCGTGGACTTCCGTGAATCGCCCGCCTTCACCGAATGGCGCGGCATTGTCGGCCCCTTCTTCGCCGGCGCCCCGCAGGTCGAGCACTTCGCCCTGCTGAGCGGCTCCGACTAAGCCCCCCTGACCGCTTCCCCGCAGCGGCCCAGCACGCCGCCGCGGAACGTTTGTGGCGGCGCCCAGACTAAGCGCGTACCCAGGACGTGTACTGCCGCACGTTTTGTGACCCGCGCCGCCACGACAAGAGCGCCCGTTCATCCGGGCGCCAGGATGACCAGGATGACCACACTGCCCCGCTCCCTCCGCTCGCCCCTCCCTGCCCTGGCCGCCCTGCGCGCCCTCGCCTGTGCGCTGGGCGTGCTGCTCGCGCTTTCCGGCTGCAACAGCGAGAGCAGCGATGAACAGCGCCAGGCCGACGTCATCGGCAATTTCTACCGCATCCATCTGCACAACCACGCCCCCGGCCTACCCTCGGCGGACGAACTCAAGCAATTCGAACCGCTGCTCAGCCACGCCCTGCAGGCCCTGCTGACCCAGGCCGAGGCGGCCGAGGCGCGCTACCATGCCGCCGCCGGCCCGCAGGCCGCGCCGCTGGTGGAAGGCGACCTGTTCACCTCGCTCTACGAGGGCGCGACCTCCTTCGCGGTGCAATCCTGCGACAGCGACGCCCAGCGCTCGACCTGCGAGGTGGCCTTCCGCTACCAGAAGGACGGCGCCGATGAATCCTGGAAGGACAAGATCCTGCTGGTGCGCGAAGGGCAGCAATGGCGCATCGATGACATCGAGTTCATCGGCAACGACCAGTCCAGTCAACGCGAATACCTGACCGACACCCTGGCCGACGCCATCAGCCAGGTCCAGTAGGCCGCGAGACGGCCTGGCTCGCCCCGCCCGGCCCGGGCAGGCGAGGGCGGAATTGGCGGCTTTTTGGCGATGTGTTCTCTGGCTTCCGGATGAGGTGCAACGCGTAAGATCGCACCTGACAGGCTGGTCGGCGGCCCGCCAGCGCTCAGCGGCGCCCGGCAGGCAGGACCGCCAGCTCGATGGACGGGCGGCAGTCTGCCGCGCCGTCCCTTTGTGCGTGCGCCATGGCAAGCAGCCCGGCCAGATATAGAACCCCAGATAAAACCGATGACAAGCCGCCCGCTCCAGCGGACGGCACAGGGAGAGATGGATTGAAGCGGATCGGCAAGATACTCGTGCTCGCTACCAGCCTGCTGCTGGCGGCCTGCTCGTCCAATGAAGAGAGCGCGGCCAAGGAACTGGTCAAGGAGTTCTACCAGACCCATGCCTCCACCCGCCCCAGCGGCGCGCTCACGCTCAAGGAACTGATCACCTTCCGCCGCTTCCTGTCGGTGCCGCTGTTCGACCTCCTCAAGGATGTCTCAGTGGCAGAGGAAGCCCGCGTGACCCAGGCCGCGTCCCGTGCGGACGATGAACCGCTGCCGGCGCTGGTGCAAGGTGATCTCTTCACCACCAACCCCAACGGCGCCTCGACCTTCCGCATCGTCCAGTGCGAAGCGCAGGAACGCGAAGCCAGCTGCGCCGTGGAACTGATCTTCAGCGACGCCAAGCTGCAATCGCCGGCCAAATGGACCGACAAGGTCGTGCTGGCGCGCGATGCGCGCGGTTGGGTGATCGACAACATCCAGTTCGCGGGCGGCCCCGCACCGATGCGCAGCGGCACCCTGCAAGAGGCCATGCGCAAGGTCCTCAAGCGCGACGCCGCGCCCTTGCAGTAGATCTGCCCCGCCCTGGACGGGACCGTCCAAGTCCTTCGAGAATACCGCCCTGATCCCCCCTGCGCCACCGGCGCCAGGGGCGATCTCGCCGCAAGGCGCCTTGCAAGGCTCTATAATCGCGCGATTCCCCTAGAAGCCCGCTGCGATGTCCAACCACACCTTCCTCTGGCACGACTACGAAACCTTTGGCGCCGTGCCGCGCCGCGACCGTCCCGCCCAGTTCGCGGCCGTGCGCACCGATGCCGAACTCAACGAGATCGGCGCGCCCATCATGATCTACTGCAAGCCCGCGCCGGACTACCTGCCCGACCCGGTGTCCTGCCTGATCACCGGTATCACGCCCCAGCACTGCCTGGCACACGGGCTGCCCGAGCATGAATTCGCGGCCCGGATCGAACAGGCCCTGGGCGAACCCGGCACCATCGGCGTGGGCTACAACACCATCCGCTTCGATGACGAAGTCACCCGCTTCATGTTCTGGCGCAACCTGATCGATCCCTACGCCCGCGAATGGCAGAACGGCTGCGGCCGCTGGGACCTGCTGGACGTGGTGCGGCTGACCTATGCGCTGCGCCCGCAGGGCATACAGTGGCCGAAGAAGGACGACGGCAGTATCAGCTTCAAGCTGGAACATCTGTCCAAGGCCAATGGCCTGGTTCACGAGGCGGCCCACGACGCGCTCTCCGACGTGCGCGCCACCATCGCCCTGGCGCGCCTGATCCGCCAGAACAATCCGCGCCTGTTCGACTTCGCCCTGGCCCTGTACAAGAAGGACAAGGCCGCCGCCGAAATCGGCCTGCCGGTGCCGCGCCCCTTCCTGCACGCCTCCGGCATGTTCCCGGTCGCGCATGGCTGCCTGGCGCTGATGTGGCCGCTGGGCATGCATCCCACCAACAAGAACGAAGTCATCGCCTGGGACCTGCGCCATGACCCCAGCGAACTGGCGACCCTGGACGCGGCCACCGTGCGCGAACGCCTCTTCAGCAAGCGCGACCAGTTGCCCGAGGGCGTGGAGCGCCTGCCGGTCAAGAGCATCCATCTGAACAAGTCCCCCATGGTGGTGGGCAGCCTGAAGACCCTCTCCGCCGAGCGCGCCGCCGAACTCGACATCGATGTCGAGGCTGCCCTGCGCCACGCCGACAAGGCCGCCGCCCTGCCCGACCTGACGAGGCTGTGGAGCGAGGTCTACCAGCGCGAGAGCGAAGGCCCGGCAGATGTGGATGAGGACCTGTACGGCGGCTTCATCGGCAACGGCGACCGCCGCCAGTTGAACCAGTTGCGCGCCCTCTCGCCGCAAGCCCTGGCCACGGCCAGCGTGGCCTTCGACGACGCCCGCCTCAATGAGATCCTGTTCCGCTATCGCGCCCGCAGCTTCCCCGAGACCTTGAGCCCCGAGGAAGCGCAGCACTGGGAAGAGCACCGCGCCGCGCGCCTGTTCGAGGGCGCTGGCGGAGCCCGTACGATTGCGCAACTGTTCGAGCAGATCGACCAGTTGCAGGAAGAAGCGGACGACGAACGCACCCAGGACATTCTGGGCGCGCTCTATGACTATGCGGAAATGATCGCGCCCGCCAACCAGTAAGGCAGGCCCAAACCGGTCGTCTCTACTGCGCGGCCGGCTTGCCCTGCGACTTGAGCTTCATGATGAAGGCGCGCAGGGCCGGCTGGATCTCTTCGAACAGCGGATGCTGGCGGTTCTTGAGCATCACCTCACTGAATAGTTTGAGGCCCAGCGCCAGCTGGGCGCTGGTGTCGCTGTCGAACTGGCCATTGCCGCGCAGCCGGGCGATGATGCCGAAGAGGTCATCATGATTGCCCGCCTCGAAGCGGATGGGCTCATGCAGCGTCTGCCCTTCCGAGGCCGTGGCCAGGTGTTCCAGGGTGATGCGGTAGCGGTGTTCTCTCATGTTCTTTTCCTTCCTTTTCCTTCTCTTGTCAGGATGGCGCTGGACCAGCGCTCAGACGCGTTCCACCGCCACGGCGGCGCGGTCGATGATGTCGATGATGGCATGCAGTTCTTCCCGGGCCAGCTTGCCCTTGGCCAGGCGTGTATGCAGGGCCATGCGGAAGTTCTGCACAGCGCGCTGCAGCTCGGGCGAGTCGGCGTCCGGACGCTCCTGGCGGCGCAGTTCGAACTTGCGCAGCACCTGCTGCAGCGCCGCCACGTTGTCCTTCTCTTCCAGGTGCGCCTGGCCCTCGGGGCTGAGGGTGTAGAGCTTCTTGCCGCCGTCCTCGCCTTGTACCGAGGCATAGCCCATTTCTTCCAGCAGGGTCAGGGTCGGATAGATCACGCCCGGGCTGGGGCTGTAGCCGCCGCCCACGAGCTGCTCGATGGCCTTGATCATGTCGTAGCCGTGGCGCGGCTTTTCCTGCAACAGGTGCAGCATGACGATGCGCAATGCGCCCTGCTCGAACATGCGCGCACCGCGACCGCCGCCCTCGCGGCCGCGGGGGCCGTGGTGACCATGATGCGCGCGCGGACCGCGCTGCTCATCGTCGTCGAACATGCCGCCGCCATGGTGCGGGCGGTCATCACGCTGGTGCTTGGGGCCGTGGCCGGGCTGGCCTTGATGGCCAAACAGATGCTTGAACATGGTGTGTTTCCTTCGTGTCGGGTGGTTGGGGCAGCGACTGACGCACGCTGCGTGTCGATCGATATAGCCAAGATATATCTTAATCAGCAGCATTTCAAGATATATCTTAATAATATTTTCATTGCATCGGGGCAATGTGGTGAAGCAAAAAGCTTCACCGTCAGCCCGGTGACATTGCCAGGCGCGCAAAAGTGCTACCTTCTTCATGCCGCATCCACAACAAACGCCACCAGGAGACCCGCATGACCCAGCCCGCCGCCCCAAGCGCACCCATCGGCCGCTTCCCCATCCCCGACCTGGACAGCCTGCCGGAAGACATCCGCAGCCGCATCCTGGCAGTCCAGGAAAAATCCGGCTTCATTCCCAACGTATTCCTGGTGCTGGCGCACCGGCCTGATGAATTCCGCGCCTTCTTCGCCTACCACGACGCCCTGATGGACAAACCCGGCCGGCTCACCAAGGCCGAGCGCGAGATGATCGTGGTGGCCACCAGCAACGCCAACCAGTGCCAGTATTGCGTGGTGGCGCATGGGGCGATCCTGCGCATCCGCGCCAAGGATCCGCTGCTGGCCGACCAGGTCGCCATCAACTACCGCAAGGCCGATATCAGCGAGCGGCAGAAGGCCATGCTGGACTTTGCGATGAAGGTGTCGGCCAGCGCCTGGGCAGTCGGCGAAGAGGATTTCGCCACGCTGCGCAAGCATGGCTGGGAAGAGGAAGACGCCTGGGACATGGCCGCCATCGCGGCCTTCTTCGGCATGTCGAACCGGCTGGCCAATGTGACCAGCATGCGGCCCAACGACGAGTTCTATCTGATGGGACGGGTACCGCTGCAATGAAGATGAAGAGCCAGCAGGCTCATTGACGCGCCCGCTTCAGCGCTGGCCCGCATGCCAGCGCGCCACCCCTTGCAGGCAGTCGCGCAGGTCACCCTGTACCAGTTCGGCGGCATGGACCAGCATGAGATTGCGCGGCAGGCCGAAGTCTTCGATCAGCATACCCTGGCGGCAGTAGCCGGGTGCGCCCTGCGGCACCTGGCTCAGCAGATCCTGCGCGGGCGTGTTGTAGCCCCAGACCTTCTTGCCCCGTCCCACCGCATAGCCGATCTCGAAGACGGTGCCGGAATCCGGCTCGTGGCCGCGAAAGTCGCAGACATTGGCGACCACGTAATCGGCCGAGTCGATCAAGGCGATGTTGATTTCGTAGATGCGACGGGCCACCTCGGCCTTGTCTTCGCCGCTGACTTCATCATCGCCCGGGCACAGCGCCACCAGGCCCAGTTCGGCGCACCACTGCTTGATGCGCGCCTTGTGCCGGGCATAGTCAGGCTGGAAGACATCGGGGCCGGCCATATAGATGCGGGGTTGCGCGCTCATGCTTGATCCTGTGGAGGGTGCAGAAAACCGGCAGGATAGCGCATCGCCCAGGGCTGCGGTATCAGGAGGACTGCGCCGCGACCTGCGCCACCATCTCGGCGCGGTCGAAGTCAGCGGCGAAATCATCCACCGCGACGCTCTGATGGCCGTATAGGGCGAAGGCGTCCAGCGCCTCCTTCTCCTGCAGCGACAGCAGCCCGCGTTCCAGCGCCAGCGCGCTCCAGGCGGTGAGCTCCAGCAGGCTCTGCGGCATGGGCGGCAGCTTGCCCTCGCGGATGTCGGGCTTGAGGCGATGCTCCAGCTGCTGCACCACCGGCGTGAGCGCAAAGGCCTGTTCACCGCAGGCCAGCGGATCGCCCGCGCGCGGCAGGTAGGCATCGGCCAGCAGGCGCTCGCGGCTTTCGCCTGGGGTCTGCATGGCCTTGGCCACGTGCGTGCCCAGCACATCGGCGGGCTTGCGGTACGGCAGGCCCAGCGGGAAGATCGCCAGCCGCAGCGCGAACGCCACGAAGGGATTGGGGAAGTTGTGCAAGACCTCGACGATGGCTTCCTGGGCCCGGTTCAAGGCCTCCTGCACCGACCAGTCCACATAGGGCAGGTCGGCCTCTTGCCGGCCCTCGTCCTCATAGCGCTTCAACGCCGCCGAGACCAGGTAGAGCTGCGAGAGTACATCCCCCAGCCGCGCCGAGATGCGCTCGCGGAACTTGAGCGTGCCGCCCAGCACCGCCATGCTGGCGTCGGTCAGTAAGGCGAACGCCGAAGACAGGTGGACCACCGCCCGGTAATAGCGGCGCGTGGCATGCGCAGCCTGCGCCGGCGCCGCCAACAGCCAGCCGCCGCTGAGCCCGCCCACCAGGCTGCGCGCTGCATTGGCCGCCACGAAGGACAGGTGTCCGAACAGCAGGCGATCGAACTCCTGGACGGCGCGCTCGCGATCTTCATCGGCGGCCGCGGCCAGTTCCTTGAGCACATAGGGATGGCAACGGATCGCCCCCTGCCCGAAAATGATGAGGCAGCGCGTGAGGATGTTGGCGCCTTCTACCGTGATGGCAATCGGGATCTGCTGGTACACCCGCGCCAGGAAGTTGCCCGGCCCCATGCAGATGCCCTTGCCGCCGATCACGTCCATGCCGTCATTGACCACCATGCGCCCGCGCTCGGTGATGTGATACTTGGAGATGGCCGAGATGACCGAGGGTTTCTCGCCCGCATCCACGGCCAGCGCCGACAACCGCCGGGTGGCGTCCATCATGTACAGATGCCCGCCCATGCGCGCCAGCGCTTCCTGCACGCCTTCGAACTTGCCGATCTCGATCTTGAACTGGCGGCGCATGGCGGCATAGCCGCTGGTGCCGCGCACGGCCATCTTGGAAAAGCCGACGCTGGAAGAAGGCAGCGAAATGGCCCGCCCCGCCGCCAGGCATTCCATGAGCATGCGCCAGCCGCGCCCGACCTGGGCCACGCCGCCGATGACCCATTCCATAGGGATGAAGACGTCCTTGCCCTCGGTCGGTCCATTCTGGAAGACCGCATTGAGAGGCCAATGGCGGCGCCCCGTGACCACGCCCGGATGATCGGTGGGAATCAGGGCGCAGGTGATGCCGGCTTCGCGCTCGCCGCCCAGCAGGCCGTCCGGATCGCTGGCCCGGAAGGCCAGCCCCAGCACGGTGGCAATCGGCGCCAGGGTGATGTAGCGCTTGCTCCAGGTGACCCGGAAGCCCAGCGTCTCGCGCCCCTCATGCACGCCCTTGCAGACGATGCCGATATCGGGAATGGCCGCCGCATCCGAGCCCGCATAGGGACTGGTCAGGGCAAAGCAGGGAATCTCCAGTCCCTGGGCCAGGCGCGGCAGGTAGTGGTTCTTCTGGACTTCGGTACCGTAGTGCAACAGCAGTTCGGCCGGCCCCAGCGAATTGGGCACCATCACCGCAATGGCCGCCGCCGAACTGCGCGAGGCGAGCTTCATCACCACTTGCGAATGCATGTAGGCCGAGAACTGCTTGCCGCCGTACTGGCGCGGGATGATCATGCCCAGGAAGCCCTTGTCCTTGATGAATTGCCAAGCCTCGGGCGGCAGGTCCTGGGTCTTCACGGTGGCGTCCCAGTCGCTGACCATGCCGCACAACTGCTCGACCTCGTTGTCGAGGAAGGCCTGTTCTTCAGCGGTCAGGCGCGGCGCCGGCAACGCGAACAGGCGCGACCAGTCCGGCTTGCCGGAGAACAGTTCAGCATCCCACCACACCGTGCCGGCCTCGATGGCGTCGCGCTCGGTGGCCGACATGGCCGGCATGATCTTGCGGAAGATATCCAGGGCGGGACGCGTCATCAGCGCTTGGCGCACCGACCGGATGGCCACCAGCAGCGTAGGCGTGAAGAACAGGATCGCCAGCAGCACCAGCACCGGCCATTCGATCTCGGCCAGGCGCGCGCCCAGCCAGAGCAGCACCGCCTCCGCCGCCAGCCAGGCCCAGGCGCTGGCGCGCATCATCATGAGGGCCAGCGCACTGGCAATGAGAAGGATGAGCCAGATGATCATGTCGCCTCCTGTGCTGTTGTCGTTCTTGGGTTCTCGGGAGTGTGGCACGCAATACCGGCAGCGCCAAGCGGCCAGGCTGCGGGCTCAGCGTACCCCGCCAGCTCAGCCGGTGGAATCGGACAGTGCAGTCTGCCCCCGTCAGACAACGCCTGACAAGCCGCGGCCCCATGGCATCCATTACAATCCCGGCATTGCAGACAGCAGCACCGGAGAAGACATCATGAAATGGGAAGGCAATCGCGAAAGCGACAACGTGGAAGACCGGCGCGGCGAGGATGGCGGTGGTGGCGGCTTTGGTTTCGGCGGCCGCTCGATCGGCCTGGGCACGGTGGCAGTGGCCCTGGTGGCGTCCTACTTCCTGGGCATCAACCCGCTGACCATGCTCAGCCTGCTCTCCGGCGGCAGTCCCGCCCCGGTGCAGCAGCAGGCCCCGGCGCACAAGCCTTCGCCCAACGACCAGATGGCGCGCTTCGTCGCCACCGTGCTGGCCGATACCGAAGACACCTGGGACAAGATCTTCGCCGCCAACGGCAAGCAATACGTGCGGCCCAAGCTGGTGCTCTTCTCCGGCAGCACGCCCACGGCCTGCGGCACCGGCCAGAGCGCCACCGGCCCCTTCTACTGCCCGGGCGACCAGAAGGTCTACATCGACCTGTCCTTCTATGAACTGATGAAGCAGCGCTTCAAGGTCTCCGGCAATTTTGCCCAGGCCTATGTGATCGCCCATGAAGTGGGCCACCACGTGCAACATCTCATGGGCATCTCCGACAAGGTCGATGCGGCCCGCCGCAACGCCACCGAGAAGCAGGCCAATGCCATGTCGGTGCGCCTGGAGCTGCAGGCCGACTGCTTTGCCGGCGTCTGGGCCTATCACGCCAACCAGGCCCGCCACATCCTGGAAGAAGGCGATATCGAATCGGCCCTGCATGCGGCCTCCGCCATCGGCGACGACGCCCTGCAGCGGCAGGCGCGCGGCGTGGTCGTGCCCGATTCCTTCACCCACGGCAGCTCCGCGCAGCGCATGACCTGGTTCAAGCGCGGCATCAGCGAAGGCAAGGTCAGCGCCTGCAATACCTTCGCCGCCAAGGAACTCTGATTTTCTGATTGCCTGACATCACAACGAGGAGACGCAACGCATGACCCTATCCTACTGGTGCATCCTGATCGCTGGCCTGATGCCAGTGCTGACCATTGCCGTAGCCAAGTATGGTCGCCGCGATTTCGACAATGCCGAACCGCGCGCCTGGCTGGACAAGCAGACCGGCGTGCGTCGCCGCGCCGACTACGCCCACCGCAACCATTTCGAAGCCTTCCCCTTCTTTGCCGCCGCCGTGCTGGTGGCGCAGCAGGTCGGCGCGCCCCAGGGACAGATCGACATCGCCGCACTGGTCTTCATTGCGGCGCGCATCCTCTACACGGCGCTGTACCTGAGCGACAAACCCTCGGCGCGCTCGGCGGTGTGGATCATCGGCTATCTCAGCGTGATTGCCCTCTTCGTCATCGCCGCGCGCGCGTGAGCGGGGAGCCCATCATGAGCCACCCCGCCGCCCCGCAACTGGCCCTCATGCGCGCAGCGCTCGACGACCTGCGCACCGGCCGCGCCAGCATCGCCGATCTGTGCAGCGCCTGGCGCGCCCGCAGCGACGTGATGAACGCCCTGCCGCCGCGTTACCAGCAGGTCGCCGAAGACCTGCTGGGACGCCTGGAAGCAGGCAGCCTCTTTACCGAAGAGAGCTGCTCCTTCAGTCAGAAAGACCTCACCGACAGCCTCTCGACCTGGCTGGACAAGGCGCAGCAGACGCTGGCGAGCGACTGAAAAGCGCGATGAAGCCGGACTTGGAAGTGCTCACCCATTTCCTTGCTCTTGTCCCTCCCGTTCGGACTGAGTAGGCCCAAAGGGCCGTATCGAAGGCCTGACTCCCGTGCGTCTTCGATACGCGGCTATGCCGCTACTCAGTCCGAACGGTAGTGTCAGCGCCTCTCCCTTAGCCAAAAGAACTAGTCCTTCCGGCAGCTCCCCTCCTCCTTCTCCCTTCCCCCGCCTCACCGACGGACCGATATGGCCCGCCTGCCCTGATCGCTAAGCTGAAGCCATCGATCAACATCCGCAGGAGGCTCCATGTCCGACCCGCGCAAGGCCAACGGGGTGCTGGCGTCCAGTACGCTGGCCTTCACTGTCTGCTTCACCATCTGGATGATGTTTGGCGTGATCGGCATCCCGATCAAGAACGCCCTGCATCTCAACGAAACCGAATTCGGCCTGCTCACCGCCATGCCGGTGCTGACCGGCTCGCTCATCCGTGTGCCGCTGGGCATCTGGACCGACCGCTACGGCGGGCGCATCGTCTTCTTCCTGCTCATGCTCAGCACCGTCATCCCGATCTGGCTGATCTCCTATGCCCATGCCTTCTGGCACTTCCTGGTGCTGGGCCTGTTCGTGGGCCTGGCCGGCGGCTCCTTCTCGGTCGGTACGCCCTACGTGGCGCGCTGGTTCAAGAAGGAACGCCAGGGGCTGGCCATGGGGGTGTTCGGCGCCGGCAACTCGGGGGCGGCGGTCAACAAGTTCATCGCGCCGGTGCTCATCGCCAGCGCCGGCTGGACGCTGGTGCCGCAGGTCTACGCTGGCCTGATGCTGGCCGCGGCCCTGATCTTCTGGCTAGGCTCGGCCACCGATCCCAGCCACCAGGTCAGTTCCGACACCCGCTTCATGGACCAGGTGCGCATGCTGCGCGATCCGCGCGTCTGGCGCTACTGCCAGTACTACTCGGTGGTCTTCGGCGGCTATGTCGGCCTGAGCCTGTGGATGGTCAAGTACTACGTCACCGAATACGGCTTCGACATCCGCCACGCCGCCCTGCTGGCGGCCTGCTTCTCGCTGCCCGGCGGCGTGCTGCGCGCCCTCGGAGGCTGGCTGTCCGACCGCTTCGGCGCCTATCAGGTCACCTGGTGGGTGATGTGGGTGTGCTGGGTGGCCTTCTTCCTGTTGTCTTATCCACAGACCGATTTCGTCATCCAGACCGTGGGCGGCCCGCAAGCCTTCCACATCGGCCTCAATCCGGTGCTGTTCACCATCCTGCTGTTCGTGGTGGGCGTGGCCATGGCCATCGGCAAGGCCTCGGTGTTCAAGTTCATCTCCGACGACTACAGCAGCAACATCGGTGCGGTCTCCGGCATCGTCGGCCTGGCCGGCGGACTGGGAGGCTTCATCCTGCCCATCCTCTTTGGCCTCGCGCTGGACCTGACGGGCGTACGCAGCTCCTGCTTCATGCTGCTCTACGGCACGGTCTGCATCTCGCTGGTGTGGATGCATTTCCAGTTCCGCCGTGAATACCCGCAGACATCATCGGTCGCCCCGGCAGCGCCGGTCACATCTGACGCTGCCTGACTTCCCTCTCTCAAGGACACCCATCATGAACCACGTACTGCAACGCTGGGAGCCGGAAAACCCGGACTTCTGGCACAAGCAAGGCGAGCAGATCGCCCGCCGCAACCTCTGGATCTCCATCCCCTGCCTCATGCTGGCCTTCGCGGTCTGGATGCTGTGGAGCGTGGTGGCGGCCAACCTCGACAAGGCTGGTTTCCACTTCAGCAAGGACCAGCTGTTCTTCCTGACCGCCCTGCCGGCGCTGTCGGGGGCGACGCTGCGCATCTTCTATTCCTTCCTGGTGCCGGTCTTTGGCGGCCGCAAATGGACCGCCATCTCCACCGCCAGCCTCTTGATCCCGGCCATCGGCATGGGCCTGGCGCTGCAGGACCCCACCACCCGCTATTCCACCCTGCTGGGCCTGGCGCTGCTGTGCGGGCTGGGCGGCGGCAACTTCAGCTCCAGCATGGCCAACATCAGCTTCTTCTTTCCCAAGGCGCGCAAGGGCTACGCCACCGGCATGAACGCTGGCATCGGCAACCTCGGTGTGTCGGTGGTGCAGTTCGTCACGCCGCTGGTGATTGCCTCGGCCATGTTCGGCAGCGCGGTGTCGGGCCAGGGCTTCCTCTTCCACGATCCCAAGAGCGGCCTGGAGAGCAGCTTCTGGCTGGCCAATGCCGGTTTCATCTGGGTCCCCTTCATCATTGCCGCAACTGTCGCAGCCTGGTTCGGCATGAATGACATCGCCTCCGCACACGCCTCGCTGGCCGACCAGGCGGTGATCTTCAAGCGCAAGCACAACTGGCTGATGTGCTGGCTGTACGTCGGCACCTTCGGCTCCTTCATCGGTTTCTCGGCGGCCTTCGCCATGCTGATCAAGGCCGAGTTCCCCGAGATCGCGGTGGCGCAATACGCCTTCCTGGGCCCCTTGGCCGGTGCGCTGGCGCGTCCGCTGGGCGGCATGATCTCCGACCGCGTGGGGGGTGCGCGGGTGACCTTCTGGGTGTTCCTGGCCATGGGCCTGATCATCCTGCTGGGCATCCTGCCGGCGCTGCATACGCACCAGTTCATGCTCTTCCTGGCCTCCTTCATCGGCATGTTCATCCTCACGGGCCTGGGCAATGGCTCCACCTTCTGCATGATCCCCGTGATCTTCCAGACCGAGCGCGAGCGCGCCGTACAGGGCCAGGGCGAGGCCGCGCAGCAGCAGGCGCGGCTGGACGCGGGCAAGGAATCGGCCGCCGTGCTGGGCTTCTCGGGCGCCATCGGGGCCTATGGCGGCTTCTTCATCCCGCAGAGCTTCGGCACCTCCATCAAGATGACCGGCGCGCCGGACATGGCCATGTATGTCTTCATCGCCTTCTACGCCAGCTGCATGGCCATCACCTGGTGGTACTACGCGCGTCGTAACGCGCCCATGCCGTGCTGAGCCCAGAACCCATTTCATAAATAGGCGTGAGATGCGTTCTAGTTCTTTCGAACTAGGCGGCCTCCTCCTGCTGGCAGGGGCCGGCCGCCAACTCGGCGAATAGGCGCGAGGCCGCCGCTTTCCTACACTTTCATCAGTCAACGCAGGTGGGTATCCACCCACGCAACCGAGGATTCACGATGAGTCATTTTCTGGACCGATTGAAATTCATGTCGCGGGTGAAGTCCACCTTCGCCAACGGCCATGGGGCGGTGGTCAATGAAGACCGCCAATGGGAAAACGCCTACCGCAGCCGCTGGCAGCATGACAAGGTGGTGCGCTCCACACACGGGGTGAACTGCACCGGTTCCTGTTCCTGGAAGGTCTATGTCAAGAACGGCCTGATCACCTGGGAAACCCAGCAGACCGATTACCCGCGCACCCGTCCCGACCTGCCCAACCATGAGCCGCGCGGCTGTCCGCGTGGGGCTTCCTACAGCTGGTACGTCTATTCAGCGCAGCGGGTGAAGTATCCGATGATCCGGGGCCGCCTGATGAAGCTGTGGCAGGAAGCCCGCAAGACCATGGAACCCGTCCAGGCCTGGGCCGCCATCACGGGCGACGCCGCCAAGGCGCAGCACTACAAGTCCGTGCGCGGGCTGGGCGGCTTCGTGCGGACCGACTGGGAGACCGCCAACGAGATCATCGCCGCCGCCAATGCCCATACCATCAAGGAATATGGCCCGGACCGGGTGGTCGGCTTCTCGCCCATCCCGGCCATGTCCATGGTCTCCTATGCCGCCGGGGCGCGCTACCTGAGCCTCATCGGCGGGGTGCCGCTGTCCTTCTACGACTGGTATTGCGACCTGCCGCCAGCCAGTCCGCAGGTCTGGGGCGAGCAGACCGACGTGCCGGAATCGGCCGACTGGTACAACGCCGGCTATCTGATGGTGTGGGGCTCCAACGTGCCACTCACCCGCACGCCCGACGCCCACTTCTACACCGAGGTCCGCTACAAGGGGACCAAGACGGTGGCGGTCTCCTCGGACTTCGGCGAGATGGTCAAGTTCGGCGATATCTGGCTGGCCCCGCGCCAGGGCACCGATGCGGCGCTGGCCATGGCCATGGGGCATGTGGTCCTCAAGGAATTCCATCTCGAACGTCCCTCGCCCTACTTCCGTTCCTACGTCAAGCAATACACCGACCTGCCCATGCTGGTGCGCCTGGTCGAGCGCGATGGCCGCTACCTGCCGGAACACCTGCTGCGCGCCTCGCAACTGCCGGGCCAGCTGGAAGAAGCCAACAATGCCGACTGGAAGACCCTGGCCATCGATGCCGCCACCGGCGAGATCGTCGCCCCCAACGGTTCCATCGGCTATCGCTGGGGCGAAGGCCAGGTCAATGACGGCGCCAAGGTCGGCCGCTGGAACCTGGAAAGCCGCGACGGCCATTCCGGCCGCGAGATCGATCCGCTGCTCTCGCTGGTCGAGGCGCATGACGAGGTGGTGGCGGTGAGCTTCAACTACTTCGGCGGCGACGACGCCGAGCAATTGCTGGAGCGCCGCGTGCCAGTGCGTCACGTGCGCCTGGCCAATGGCAGCACCGCACGGGTGGCCACGGTGCATGACCTGATGATGGCCAACTATGGCGTGGACCAGGGCCTGGGCGGCGACGTCCCCCGCTCCTACGACGACGACCTGCCCTATACCCCGGCCTGGCAAGAGAAGCACACCGGTGTGAAGCGCGAGCTGGTGATCCAGGTGGCGCGCGAGTTCGCCCAGAACGCCCACGATACCGAGGGCCGCAGCATGGTCATCCTGGGCGCGGCGCTGAATCACTGGTACCACAACGACATGATCTATCGCGGCATCATCAACCTCTTGATGATGTGCGGCTGCATCGGCAAGTCCGGTGGCGGCTGGGCCCACTACGTCGGCCAGGAAAAGCTGCGTCCGCAGTTCGGCTGGGCGCCGCTGGCCTTCGCCACCGACTGGGTGCGTCCGCCGCGGCAGATGAACAGCACCAGCTTCTTCTATGCCCACACCAGCCAGTGGCGGCATGAAAAGCTGGGCTTGGACGAGATCGTCGCGCCCACCGCCGACCACGACAAGCTGGCCGCCATGAGCATGATCGACATGAACGCCAAGTCCGAACGCATGGGCTGGCTGCCCTCGGCGCCGCAGCTGGAAACCAATCCGCTGGATGTCTGCGACGCCGCCCAGGCGGCGGGCCAGAGTCCGCAGGACTATTTGAAGGCGGCGCTGAAGTCGGGCGCTGTCAACATGAGCTGCGACGACCCCGACAACCCCAAGAACTTCCCGCGCAACATGTTCGTCTGGCGTTCCAACATCCTGGGCAGTTCAGGCAAGGGCCATGAGTATTTCCTGAAGTACCTGCTGGGCACCCAGAACGCCCTCTTCGATGATGCCGCTGAGGCCATCCGCCCCAGCGAGGTCAAGTACCGCGAGCAGGCCGCCGAAGGCAAGCTGGACCTGCTGGTGACGCTGGACTTCCGCATGAGCACCACTTGCCTGTACGCCGACATCGTGCTGCCCACCGCGACCTGGTATGAAAAGGATGATCTCAACACCTCCGACATGCATCCCTTCATCCACCCCTTGAGCGAAGCCGTGCAACCGCTATGGGACAGCAAGACCGACTGGGAAATCTACAAGGGCCTGGCCAAGAAGTTCAGCGAGATCGGCGGCGAGCACCTGGGCACCCGCAGCGACATCGTCCTGCAACCGCTGATGCATGACACGCCCGCCGAACTGGGCCAACCCTTCGAACCCAAGGACTGGAAGAAGGGCGAATGCGATCTCATCCCCGGCAAGACCGCGCCCAACTTCGTGGTGGTGGAACGCAACTACCGCGACATCTACAAGAAGTTCACCTCGGTGGGCCCGCTGCTGGACAAGCTGGGCAACGGCGGCAAGGGCATCAACTGGAATACCGAACATGAAGTGGGCGAACTGGCCGGCTTGAACAAGCGCGTCACCGAAGCCGGCGTGAGCCAGGGCCGTCCGCGCCTGGACACGGCCATCGATGCCTGCGAGATGATCCTCACCTTCGCGCCGGAAACCAATGGCCATGTCTCGGTCAAGGCCTGGGAAGCCCTGGGCAAGATCACCGGGCGCGACCACACCCATCTGGCGGTGGGACGCGAGCACGACAAGATCCGCCTGCGCGACGTCCAGGCGCAACCGCGCAAGATCATCTCGGCGCCGACCTGGTCCGGACTGGAATCCGAAGAGGTGAGCTACAACGCCGGCTACACCAATGTGCATGAATACATTCCCTGGCGCACCCTGACCGGACGCCAGCAGTTCTACCAGGATCACCGCTGGATGCTCGACTTCGGCGAAGGCCTGTGCGTCTACAAGCCGGCCATCGATACCAAGACGGTCGCGCCCATGCTGAACCGCCATCCCAATGGTGAAAAGGAGATCGTGCTCAACTTCCTCACGCCGCACCAGAAGTGGGGTATCCACTCCACCTATTCGGACAACCTGCGCATGCTCACCCTGAGCCGTGGCGGACCGCATGTGTGGATCTCGGAAGACGATGCCAGGCGCGCCGGGCTGGTGGACAACGACTGGGTCGAAGTCTTCAACAGCAACGGCACGCTGACAGCGCGGGTGGTGGTGAGCCAGCGCATCCCGGGCGGGATGTGCCTGATGTATCACGCCCAGGAAAAGATCGTCAACACGCCCGGCGCGCAACTGAGCGGCCAGCGCGGCGGCATCCACAACTCGGTCACCCGCGCCGTGCTCAAGCCGACCCACATGATAGGCGGCTACGCGCAGCTGTCCTATGGCTTCAACTACTACGGCACGGTGGGCAGCAACCGCGATGAATTCATCGTCCTGCGCAAGATGAACAAGGTGGACTGGCTGCAAGGCTCTCTGGAAGAAAGGACTGCATCATGAAGATACGCGCACAAGTGGGCATGGTGCTCAACCTGGACAAGTGCATCGGCTGCCACACCTGTTCGGTCAGCTGCAAGAACGTCTGGACCAGCCGCGACGGCGTCGAATACGCCTGGTTCAACAACGTCGAGACCAAGCCTGGCATCGGCTATCCGAAGCAATGGGAAAACCAGGAGAAATGGCAAGGCGGCTGGCAGCGCACCGCCGAGGGCAAGCTGGAACCGCGCCAGGGCGGCAAGATGCGCATCCTGTCCAATCTCTTCGCCAATCCCAACCTGCCGGCCATCGATGACTACTACGAGCCCTTCACCTACGACTACGAGCACCTGCAGAAAGCCCCGCTGATGCAGACCCCGCCCACGGCGCGCCCGGTCTCGGTGCTGACCGGCAAGAAGATGGACAAGATCAGCTGGGGCCCGAACTGGGAAGACGACCTCGGCGGCGAATTCAGCGCGCGCAGCCAGGACGTGCTCTTCGAAGGCGTGCAGAAGGAAATGCACAGCACCTTCGAATCGACCTTCATGATGTACCTGCCGCGCCTGTGCGAACACTGCCTGAACCCGGCCTGCGTGGCCTCCTGCCCCTCGGGCTCGGTCTACAAGCGCGAGGATGACGGCATCGTCCTGGTGGATCAGGACAAGTGCCGGGGCTGGCGCATGTGCATCTCCGGCTGCCCCTACAAGAAGATCTACTTCAACTGGAGTTCGGGCAAGGCCGAGAAATGCACCCTGTGCTATCCGCGCCTGGAAGCCGGCCAACCGACGGTGTGCTCGGAAACCTGTGTGGGCCGCATCCGCTACCTGGGCGTCATGCTCTACGACGCCGACCAGATCGAAGCCGCTGCCGCCGTGGAAAACGAACAGGATCTCTACGAAGCCCAACTGGCCTGCTTCCTCGATCCGCATGATCCTGCCGTGATCGCCGAGGCGCGCCGCCAGGGGATCGCCGAGAGTTGGCTGGAGGCGGCACGCAAGTCGCCCGTGTACAAGATGGCGATGCAATGGAAGATCGCCTTCCCGCTGCATCCGGAATACCGCACCCTGCCCATGGTCTGGTACGTACCGCCGCTGTCGCCCATCCAGAAGGCCGCTGAAGCGGGCCAGATGGGCATGCAAGGGATGATCCCGGACGTGAAGTCGCTGCGCATCCCGCTGCGCTACCTGGCCAACCTACTCACGGCCGGCAAGGAAGCGCCGGTCTTGAGCGCCCTGGAACGACTGCTGGCCATGCGCGCCTACAAGCGCGCCGAGACCATACACGGCCAGCGTGACGAGGCCCTGCTGCAACAGGTGGGACTCACTGCCGCCGAGGTGGAAGACATGTACCAGACCCTGGCCATCGCCAACTACGAAGACCGCTTCGTGGTGCCGTCCTCGCACAAGGAAATGGTGGAAGACAGCTTCAACGAGAAAGGCAGTTGCGGCTTCAGCTTCGGCAATGGCTGTTCCGGCGGCGCGTCCGAAGGCAGCCTGTTCGGCAAGAAGCCGCAGGGCAGCGTGATCTTCGTGGACATGCCCAAGTCGCGCAAGAAAACCCCGCTCACCGAATGACACCGAACCAAGGGACCATGATCATGCCGCAACCCATCTACCGCATCCTCTCGGCACTGCTGAGCTATCCGCAGCCCGAGCTGATCGACGCCCTGCCCGAGATCAGCCAGGCGCTGCAAGCCGAACCGGCGCATCAGGCAGCCTTGCAGGACTTGCTGGAACACCTGCGCCAGACGCCGCTGCTGCACCTGCAGGAAAGCTATGTCGATACCTTCGACCGCAGCCACGCCCTGTCGCTGCACCTGTTCGAACACATCCACGGCGAGAGCCGCGACCGTGGGCAGGCCATGGTGGACCTGCTGGAAGAATACCGCCGTCATGGCTTCGAACCGGTCAGCGCGGAGTTGTCCGACTACGTGCCGCTGTTCCTGGAATTCCTGAGCCTGCTGGAGCCAGACACCGCCAGCGCCCTGCTGGGCGAAGCCATCCATGTGCTGGCTGCGCTGGGCCAGCGCCTGCAACAGCGCGACAGCCTCTACGCCAGCGCCCTGCTGCTGCTGACCCGCTTCACCGATATCGCGCCGCGCCAGCAGGATGAACCACCGGTGCGCGACATGGACGAGGCCATGGAAGTCTTCGGCCCCGGCGCCGATGGCGTGGAGCCGCTGCTGCGGCCGGCCATGGCGAACATGAACATGAGCGGCGTGCAGCCGCTGCATTTCCATCCCAGGCCCGCGGAGGTCCGCGCCGGCCAGACCTCGGGGAGACTCTCATGAACTTCACCACCTACCTGCATCAATTCCTCTACGGCATCTACCCCTACATCGCCCTGACGGTGTTCTTGCTGGGCAGCCTGGTGCGCTTCGAGCGCGAGCAGTACACCTGGAAGAGCGATTCTTCCCAGCTGCTGCATGCGGGCCGTCTGCGGCTGGGCAATATCCTCTTCCACGTCGGCGTGCTCGGACTGTTCTTCGGTCACCTGGTGGGCCTGCTCACGCCGGTGATGGTGTGGGACGCGCTGGGCGTGACGCACAGCTTCAAGCAACTGGTGGCCATGGCCGCTGGCGGCCTGTTCGGTTCGCTCTGCCTGGCGGGCTTGCTGATCCTGATCCACCGCCGCCTCACCGACGCCCGCATCGCCGCCGTCACCCGCCCCGGTGACAAGCTGCTCTTGCTATGGCTGCTGGTGACGCTGGCCCTGGGCCTGTCCACCATCGCCGAATCGGCGCAGCACCGCGATGGCCACATGATGGTGCTGCTGATGACCTGGGCGCAGCACATCGTCACCTTCCGAGGTGATGCGGCCAGCTTCATCGTCGGGGCGCCGCTGCTGTTCAAGCTGCACCTCTTCATGGGGCTCACGCTGTTCGTGATCTTCCCCTTCACCCGGCTGGTGCATGTGTGGAGCGGCTTTGCCACGCTGGGCTACCTCGGTCGCGCCTGGCAACTGGTGCGTCCGCGCTGAGGCATCATGGCCGCCTCCACGCATCCGCCTGCCGTGCTGCAAGACCGCTTCGGCCGCCGCATCAGCTACCTGCGGATATCGGTGACGGACCGTTGCGACCTTCGTTGCAGCTATTGCCTGCCCAAGGGGCATACCGGCTTCGAGGAACCGCAGAACTGGCTGCGCTTCGATGAGATCAGTCGCGTCGTCGCCGCCTTCGCCCGGCTGGGCGCCGGGCGGGTGCGGCTGACCGGCGGCGAACCGCTGCTGCGACGCGGCCTAGCGACGCTGGCCGCGCAACTGTCGGCCTTGCCGGGTGTGGATGAGCTGTCGCTGTCCACCAACGCCACCCAATTGCACAAGCATGCCGCCAGCCTGCGCGCGGCGGGCGTGCAGCGCATCAACGTCAGTCTGGACAGCCTGGACCGCGCCTGCAGCGCAAGCATCACCGGACGCGACAGCCTGGCCAGCGTGATGAGCGGCTTAGAAGCGGCCAAGGCCGCCGGCTTTGCGCCCATCAAGATCAACATGGTGCTGCTGCGCGGCGTCAACGAGCAGGAAGTCCCGCAGATGGCGCAGTTCTGCTTCGAGCATGGATTCATCCTGCGCCTGATCGAAACCATGCCCATGGGCGCGACCGGACGCAGCAGTCCGGCGCTGGAACTGGGTCCGCTGCGCGAGGCCCTGGTGGCGCGCTTCGGCCTGCGTCCGCTGGCCGCCGAGCTGGGCGGCGGGCCGGCGCGTTACTGGAGCACGCCCGATGGGCGCAGCACGATAGGCTTCATCTCACCCATCAGCCAGCACTTCTGCGCCACCTGCAACCGCGTGCGCCTGTCCGTGGATGGCACGCTCTACCTCTGCCTGGGGCAGGAAGAGCGATTCGAACTGCGTCCCCTGCTGCGCGCCGGGATCGACGATGCCGGCCTGGAGAGCGCCATCCGCGCAGCGATCGAACTGAAGCCGGAACGCCATGAATTCAACGAGGCGCCACAGAAGATCGTGCGTTTCATGTCACAGACGGGTGGCTAGCCGGACTGCCTGTTGCAGTTTCCCAGGCTTTCTGCTGCTTTTTTAAGAAACATTGACTTGGCTTCCATACATGCTGGCAACGATGGGCATAGACTGCCTGTCGTTCCCGCCCCGAGTACCCTCATGGACCCTGCCGCCGCTCCCTTCGCGCCCTTGCCCCCGCACAAGCGCCTGACCTTCCGCATCCTGCTGATGACCCTCATCGGCCTGGGCCTGACCATGACGGCCATCGGCTATACCCTGCTGCTGTCCTGGCAATTGGAAGGCGGCGGCACCGTCATCAATGAAGCGGGCAGCCTGCGCATGCGCTCCTACCAGCTGGGACTGGCGCTGGAAATGCACCAGCGGGACAGTGCGGTGCTGCCGGAGATCGAACGTTTCGACCAGATCCTGCGTAGCCTGCATACCGGCCAAGGCGACCAGAGCGGCCAGGGTGGCCAGCCCAGCTTCGTGCCGCCGCGTGGTCCCATCCACGAACAGTTGCTGCGCGTGCAAGATGGCTGGACGCATCGCATGCAGGTCCACGCACGCGCTGCGCTTGAGACCGCTGATCCGGTGCTGCGCCGCCAGGCCATCACGCTGTACCTGCAGGAATTGCCCGACTTCGTGGATGACATCAACCTGCTGGTCGCCCTGGTGGAAGCCGACCTGGCCGGCAAGACCACCTGGCTGCGCCTGTGCCAGACCGCACTGATCTTCCTGGCGCTGGCGGCCAGCATTGCCGTGCTCTACCTGCTCTACCTCTGGATCGTCGGGCCGGTGCGGCGCATGCAGGCCGGCATTGCGCGCATGTCCATGAACGACCTCGACGTGCGCCTGCCCATCGAGTCGGCCGATGAATTCGGCCAGCTCGCGTGCGCCTTCAACCAGATGGCCGACCATGTGCGCAGCGTGCATCGCACCCTGGAACAGCGCGTAGCCGAGAAGACCGCGCAGCTGCAGGAACAGAACGACGAAGTCAGCACCCTCTACGAAGTCACCGGCTTCCTCTCCGGCGCGCACGCCATCGAGGCGCTGTGCGGCGGCTTCCTGCAACGCATCATGGCGCGCCTGCAGGCCGATGGCGGCACGGTACGCATCCTCGACGAACGCGGTCATCTCCACCTGACCGTGCATGAGGGGGTATCCGAGGCCATCATCGAAGCCGAGCGCTGCCTCAAGGTCGATGACTGCCTGTGCGGCTCGGCCACGCAGCAAGGCGTGATCATCGTGCGTGACTTCCACGAACTGGGTGAGCGCCGCCGCTACCGCTGCAAGGAAGAAGGGGCGCGCTCCATCGGCATCTTCCAGATCCTGGTGCGCGAACAGGTCATCGGCAGCTTCTCGCTGCACTTCTCGCACCCCCGCGAGATCAGCGCCGATGAACGTCGCCTGCTGGAAACCCTGGGCCGGCACCTGGGCTCGGCCATCGAGAACCAGCGCCTGATCGCCCGCGAAAAGGAATTCGCCATCGCCAACGAACGCAACCTGCTGGCGCAGGGCTTGCACGACAGCATCGCCCAGGGCCTCAACTTCCTCAACCTGCAGGTGCAGATGCTGGAGGATTCACTGGCGCGCGACCGCCTCGACGAGATCCGCGACATCGCGCCCCTGCTGCGCACCGGCGTGCAAGAGAATTACGAAGACGTGCGCGAGCTGCTGCTGAACTTCCGCACCCGCCTGCAAGACAGCAATCTCGACTCCGAGATGCGCAAGGCGCTCGACAAGCTGCAACGCCAGAGCGGATTGCAGGGCCAGATCACGCTCACCGGCGACGGCCCGCCGCTGGCGCCGGAACAGCAGTTGCAGGTGCTGTTCATCCTGCAGGAAGCCTTGTCCAACATCCGCAAGCATGCGCGTGCGCAACAGGTGCAGATCAGCGTGGACAACCGCCAGGACTTCCGCATGACCGTGTCCGACGACGGCCACGGCTTCACGCTCGAATCGGCCCGCGCCAAGGGGCTGGAACACGTAGGCCTGCGCATCATGCAGGAGCGCGCCGAACGGCTGGGGGCGAACCTGGAGATCGACAGCCAGCCCGGCCACGGCACCCGCATCGCCCTGACGCTGCTGCGCCAGGAACGGCTGGTGGCCTAGCCGGCAATCTCACGCACAGACAGGAAAGAAGATGGCAATCCGTATTCTGCTGGTCGATGACCACACCCTCTTTCGCAGCGGCATCCGCCTGCTGCTGCAACGGCACCCCGACATCGACGTGGTGGGCGAGGCCGTCGATGGGCTGGACGGCGTCAAGCGCGCCCTGCAGCTGCGTCCCGACGTGGTGCTGATGGACCTGAACATGCCCGGCCTGTCGGGCCTGGAAGCCATGCAGCTGATCGTGCAGGACCTGCCCGAGACCGCCGTGCTGATGCTGTCGGTCTCGGAAGAAGCCGACGACCTCACCACGGCCCTGCACAATGGCGCGCGCGGCTACCTGCTCAAGAACATCGAGGCCGACTACCTGGTGCAATCCATCAAGCGCGCCGCCGCGGGCGAACCGGTGATCTCCGAATCCATGACCGCCAAGCTGGTCATGCAACTGCGGGCTGGGGCCGGCAACCCCGCCGCCAGCGCCGCCGAGCCCACCGACAAGCTCACCGCACGCGAACGCGCGACCATGGTCTGCATAGCGCGCGGCCAGAGCAACAAGGAAATCGCGCGCAGCCTGGAAGTGGCCGAAAGCACCGTCAAGATCCATGTGCAGAACCTGCTCAGGAAGCTGCAGCTCTCCAGCCGGGTGCAGATAGCGGTGTATGCTGTGGAACACGGCCTGGACAAATCGTCCTGACCGGCGTACCGTACCGCTCCGCCCGGGCCTGCCCCGGGCACCGTCCAGGACAGAAAGCCCATGCAAAAGATCACCTTCCCCCTGCAAGACCACCCTTATGTGGAACTGAACCAGCTGCTCAAGCTCTGCGGCCTGTGTGACAGCGGCGGCGCCGGCAAGCAGCTGGTGGCCGAGGGGCATGTGCGGGTCGACGGCAAGCCCGAAAGCCGCAAGACCTGCAAGATCACCGCTGGCCAGAAGGTCAGCCTGGGTGACGTGCAGATCACGGTCGTGGCGCAATGAGCCTCCAGCCGCAGGCCGAGGAGCTGCTCAGCTTCTGGTTCGGCCCCGACTGGGACCGCCTGCCGGCGCACCAGGTGGCCGAACGCCAGAAAGCCCTGTGGTGGAGCAAGAACCCCGAGACCGACGCCCTGTGCCGCACGCGCTTCGAGCCGCTGGTGCAGGACGCCGCCGCCAACCGGCTCAGCGACTGGGCCGATACGCCGCGTTCACTGCTGGCCCTGGTGCTGCTGCTGGACCAGTTGCCGCGCAACATCTACCGCGACACCCCGCAAGCCTTCGCCTTCGACGAACTGGCGCGCCAGTGCACCCATCTGGCCCTGGCCATGGGCGTGGAGCAGGAACTGCCGGCCATCGCCCGCGTCTTCCTCTACCTGCCGCTGGAGCATTCCGAAGACATCGACGACCAGCACTACGTGGTGCAGCTCATGGGCGCGCTGGCCAAGGCGGCCCAGGGCGAGGACAAGCCGGCCTTCGATGGCTATGCCGACTATGCCCGCCGACACCTGGCCGTCATCGAGCGCTTTGGCCGCTTCCCGCACCGCAACCGCATCCTGGGGCGCGCCTCCAGCGCCGAGGAAAGCGCATTCCTGAAGCAGCCCGGCTCCTCGTTCTGAACTTTTCGATAGTGGACCACTGAAAGCGCCTCCTGCTGGAGGCGCTTTGCGCTTTTGCCTACACTCGCGGCTTTCCATGGAGGAATGCCGCATGCGCGCGCCAGCCCTAGTCTCCGGTTTTTCCCTGATCGAAGTGCTGGTGGCCATGCTGGTGGTGGGGACCGGGGCACTGGCCATGGTCATGCTGCAACTGCATGCCCTGCGCAGCAGCCACGACAGCGCCCTGCACGCCCGCGCTACCCTCATGGCGCTGGAACTGGCCGAATTGCGCGCCGCCCTGGCACCGGCCCCGGGCATGGCCGATCCCACCCTGTTTGCATTCGACGGTGGTCGCGCTCCAGGCTCGCACATCGCCTGCAGCAACACCCCATGCAGCGCCGCCGACTTCGCCAGCGCAGCCATCGCCGACTGGAGCGCACGCCTGGTGCGCGGGTTTCCCGGCGCGCGGGTGGCGGTCTGCCGTGATGGCGGCCAGACGCCGCAACAAAGCTGGTCCTGTGACCACACCCCCGCTGCGCCGGTGATCTTCAGGCTCTCCTGGCGGCGACCGGGGACAGCCAGCGCAGCCGCGCTGCCGATGCTGACCCTGGCGCTGGGCCACTGATGCGCGCGCCATCGTCTCCACGCAGGCAGGCCGGCCTCACCCTGGTCGAACTGATGGTGGCGCTGGCCGTGGGGCTGCTGGTGGTGCTGGCCGCCGGCGTGCTGCTGCAACAGGCGCGCGAGAGCTACGAAGACATCGACGACGCCAGCCGCGTCAACGAGACCGGCCGCCTGGTGCTGGATCACCTGCAGCAAGCGCTGCGCCAGGCCGGCCACCTGCCCTGGGAAGACCTGCGCCAGCCACCGGCGCTAGCCGCCGGCCTGCGCGGAGTGGACGACAGCCGCCAGGCCGAACTCCATGATCCGGCAACCGGCCAGTTCGGCGGCAGCACCGGTGATGGCCTGCATCACAGCGACCTGCTGATGCTGGGCCTGTTCGGCGCAGCGCCTGCCAGCCGCGCTCAGGTCGGCAACTGCAGCGGTGCGCCCGCGCCCACCGGCCCTCTGGAAGAGTCGGCGCGTCACTGGATGATCTACTACATCGCCGCCGGTTCCAGCGGCGAACCCGAACTGCGTTGCCGCTACCAGGGCCGCCATGGCGTGTGGACTTCCGACGCCATCGCCCGAGGCGTGGAAGCCATGCAGTTGCGCTACGCCATCGACAGCGATAGCGACGGCGCGCCCGATCAATGGCGCGATGCCTCCGACATGTCAGCGGCGCAGTGGTCCCAGGTGGTGCTGGTGCAGATCGCGCTGCTGGTGCGCGGCGAGCGGCAACGGCCCCGCGACGTCGTCAGTCCACGCCGCTACGAACTGCTGGCCGCGCCCCCGCCGACCCCGCCCGGCTGGACCGTGGACGCCGCCCCCGGCGAGGACAGGCGGCGCGCCGTCTTCCGCGCCACGGTCTTGCTGCGCAACCTGCGCTCGCCTGGAGCAGGCCCATGAAGCACACGCGCCAGCGCGGCGCCACCCTGATGATTGCACTCACCCTGTTGAGCCTGATCCTGTTGCTGGGCGCAGCGGCGACCTCGCTGCTGTTGCTCTCCGAGCAGGCTGCCCGCAATCACGCCGAACACGCCCAGGCCCATCTGGCCGCCCAGGCCGCGCTGGACGATGCCTGCCTCGACCTGCGCCAGGGGCGTGCGCCCAGCAAGGATGCCGCCGCACCGCAGGCAGGCTGCCGCCACGACCCGGCAGGCGCTGGCTGGTGCCTGGGACGCGCGCACCGCAGCACCTGGCAAAGCGCGCAGTTGCATGGCGCGCAGGCCATCTCGGCGCAGTACGGGCAGTTCACCGGACGCCGCTTCCCCGCTCTGCCGGGTATAAGCCCACCGCGCTACCTGATCGAGCAGTTGACCGACGGCGCTGCCGCCACCGGCGCTGACGACACGACCACCGCGCTGTACCGCCTCAACGCCATCGGCTATGGCCGTGATGGCGCGCAGGTGGCGCTGCAGGCGCTGGTGCGGCATCCCGACCCGCACGCAGCGCCTGCCAGTTGCCGCACCCTGGCCTGGCGCCCGCTTTTCCTTCCCGACATGGAGTGAGCATGACACCCTTCCCGCCCCCTTTCCTCTTGATCCGCCGGCTTCACCGCCAGCCAGGCTTCACCCTGACCGAACTGATGGCCGCCCTGCTGGTGGTGATGGTGCTGGCCGGACTGAGCTGGAGCAGCTACCAGCACGCCGTCCTGAAAGCGCGCCGCGCCGAAGGCCGCGCCGCCCTGCTGCAAGTGCTGCTGCAACAGGAGCGCCAGTTCGCCTACCAGCAGCGCTACCAGGCCTTCGAGCCCGCCCAGGGCGTGCCGGGCGAGAGCGACGACTTCAAATGGTATTCCGGCGGCACGCCCCAGACCAGCGCCTACGCCCTCTCGGCGCGCGCCTGCGACGGCGCCTCGCTGGACAGCTGCGTGCTGGTGACGGCCACCCCGGGCGGCCCCGGCGTCCATGCCGGTTTCAGCGACAGCGCCTGCGGCCGGCTCCACGCCGACAGTCGCGGCGGCCGCAGCGCCGATGGACCGGACTGCTGGTGAGCGCATGGACGCGCGCGGCTTCACGCTCATCGAGCTGATGGTGGTGCTGCTCATCGTCAGCCTGCTGCTGGCCGCAGGCGTGCCGGCGCTACAGCAGGCCGCGGCCGAACAGCGGCTGGTCGCCGCCGCCAACCAGTTCTTCCACGGCGTGAGCCTGGCGCGTGCGCAGGCGCTGCGCCACGCCCGCCGCGCCGAGATGCGCCCCAGCGACGGCCTGCATTGGGAGCGCGGATGGCAGATCGAGGTCGGCCAGCGCGTGCTGCGGCGCGAGCCGGCGCTGCCCGCCGGCATCAGCGTGGCCCATACCGCCGGCGGCGAAGTGCTGGGCTACCAGCCCAATGGCCAACCGCTCACCCGCGGCAGCTGGCACTTCAGCAGCGACGGGCGCAGTCGCGTGGTGGTGATCAATTTCCTGGGCCGCGCGCGGGTCTGCAATCCCGCCAGGGAGACCCAGTGCAGCAAGGCCGAGCTTGACTGAGCCGGTCTTGCCGCCCGGCCAAAGGCGTGTATATTGGCGGGCATCGCCCGGGCCTGCCTGGGCAGCTTTCTCTATCGCCCATGACTTCCATCACCGAACCGCTCTACCAATTCGAGATCGAGAACGACCAGCAGGCCATGGCGCTGGCCCTGATCCAGGCCGGCTTCGGCATGCTCGACACCACGCCCAATCCGCGTGTGGGCTGCGTCATCGTCAAGGACCAGCGCATCATCGGCGCCGGCTTCACCCAGCCGCCCGGCGGCAACCACGCCGAGATCCAGGCCATGGCCGACGCCGCCGCGCGTGGCCACGACGTGCGCGGCGCGACCGTCTACGTCACCCTGGAACCCTGCAGCCACTTCGGCCGCACCCCACCCTGCGCCGACGCCCTCATCCGTGCCGGCGTAGCGCGGGTGGTCGCGGCCATCGCCGACCCCAACCCCATGGTGGCCGGACAGGGCCTGGCGCGCCTGCAGGCCGCCGGCATCGAGGTCAGCTGCGGCCTGCTGGAAGAAGAAGCGCGCGACATCAATATCGGCTTCCTGCACCGCATGCGCACCGGCCGCCCCTGGGTACGCATGAAGAGCGCCGCCAGCCTGGACGGCAAGACCGCCTTGCACAATGGCGTGAGCCAGTGGATCACCGGCCAGGCCGCCCGTGACGACGGCCACATCTGGCGCGCCCGCGCCTGCGCCATCATGGCCGGCATCGGCACCATCCAGAAGGACGACGCGCAACTGACCGTACGCGCCATCGAGACCCCGCGCCAGCCGCGCCGCATCGTCATCGACAGCAAGCTCATCGTTTCACCCGAGGCGCGGGTGATCCAGGGCGGCAACACCTGGGTCTTCACCGCCACTGACGACCGCGACAAGCGCGCCGCCCTCGAAGCCGAGGGCGCCGAGGTGATCCTGCTGGCCAATGAGCAGGGCAAGGTCGACCTGCCCGGCCTGATGCGCGAACTAGGCCAGCGCCAGATCAATGAATTGCACGTGGAAGCCGGCGCCCGGCTCAATGGCGCATTGCTGCGCGAAGGCTGCGTGGATGAACTGCTGGTCTACCTGGCGCCGTCCCTGATCGGCGACGGCCGCAACATGTTCGAGCTGCCGCCGCTGGAAGACCTGTCGGGCAAGATCGGCATCCGTTTCCATGAGGTCAAGCAGGTCGGGGCGGATTTGCGTATCCTTGCTCGTTTCGAATGATCGCGTTTGGATTTCTCTTTTTTAGATTTTCGTCTCAGGACTGAACCATGTTTACAGGAATCGTCGCCGCCATCGGCACCATCACTTCCGTCACCCCTCTGGCCGCCGGCCCGGACGCTGGCGTGCGCCTGACCATTGACGCCGGCAGCCTGCCCATGGCCGATGTGGGACTGGGCGATTCGATCGCCCTGAACGGCGCCTGCATGACCGTGGTCGAGAAGACCGCCAACGGTTTCACCGTCGATGTCTCGCGTGAAAGCCTGCGCCTGACCGCCGGCCTGGACGCCCCCGGAGAAGTCAACCTGGAAAAAGCCCTGACCCTGGCCGAGCGCCTGGGCGGCCACCTCGTTTCCGGCCACGTCGATGGCCTGGGCCAGGTGCATTCCTTCGAGCCGGTGGGCGAATCGCGCGAACTCATCGTCGATGCGCCCAAGGCGCTAGGCAAGTACCTCGCCTACAAGGGATCGATCGTGGTCAATGGGGTGTCGCTGACGGTCAACCGCGTGGAAGACCTGGCTGAAGCCTGCCGCTTCTCCATCAACCTGATTCCGCATACGGTGGAAGTGACCACGTTCAAGCATCTGAAGGCGGGTAGCAAGGTCAATCTGGAGATCGATCTGATTGCGCGGTATGTGGAGCGCATGCTGTCGTCCTCGCAGGCTTCCTGATCCCTCGTCCTTGCGCAGGCCTTGCCCTAGCGCCGGCCTGCGCTGTTCATTTCCGCAATCACCGCCCTGCACACGGAACTGTCCGCATCGGCCAGCGGGAACAGCACCGTGTAATGATGCGTATCAGGCACCACATGATGCGCCACCACCTGCGGCCAGCAATTGGCCATCACCGCCGCCTGCAGGTGGAATTGCAAGGTCTCCAGTTCACCGATGATGGTGTGCACGCGGGTCTGCGCCGGACCCGTCTGCAACACTGGCGAGAGCGCATCGGCGCGCACCTGATCCAGCGTCAGCGCCTTGTTGAGCGACGTCGGGATCAAGGGCGCCAGATCGAATACACCACTGATGGCGAACACCGCCTGTACCGGCATCCTCCCCGGCTGCGCGGCGACAAAGGCCGCCAGATGACCGCCCGCCGAATGCCCCATCAGCGAGATGCGATCCACATCGATGCCGAGACGCTCGGCCTGCTGCGCAATGGTGGAAAGACAGGCCTGCACCTCCTTCACCATATCCTCGATGCGCGCCTGCGGCGCCAGCGAATAATTGATCACTGCCACGCTGATGCCCGCCTTGACGTAAGGCGCAGCAATGAAGCCGATATCGCGCTTGTCGCCCCCTTGCCAATAGCCGCCGTGGATGAACACCAGCAAGGGCCGCTGCGCGCCCTCTGCACGATAGAAGTCGAAACGCTGCAGCGGCGCGTCACCATAGGAGATGTCGGACTCGGTCAGCAGCGTATCGGCAATGGCGGCGGTGGCCTGCTGCCACTGCTGCAGCACCTGGGGAAAATCCGGGAAGGCCGCCTTGAGGTTGTAACCCGCCTCGCACTCGGCGACGGGACAAAGGACGCGACGGGTGTCCGTACTGATGCTGATGCCGGAATGAAGCATTCAATTTTCCTTAAGGCTGATTGCCACAGCATTAACCACGAGTTAATGGCTCATTGTTCATTGTTCATTGCCCGGAGAAGCCAGGTGCTAGACGCTCAGATACTGATCCCACAATTCCGTCTGCACCGACAGCTGCGCCGAATCGCCCTGCCAGACCACCTTGCCCTTTTCGAGAATGGTGTGCTGGTCGGCAAAGCCGATCAGGCGCTTGATGTACTTGTCGATGACGATGATGGTCAGGCCGTATTCGCGCAGGGCTTTCAGGCAGGACCAGATTTCCTCGCGCACCAGCGGCGCCAGGCCTTCGGTGGCTTCGTCGAGGATCAACAGATGCGGATTGGTCATCAGCGCGCGGCCGATGGCCAGCATCTGCTGCTCGCCGCCGGAGAGCTGCCCGCCGCCATTGTGGCGGCGCTCCTTCAGGCGCGGGAACTGTTGATAAATCTTTTCCAGTGTCCACGGATTGTCGCGGCCATTGCGGCGCGCCGCGAAGGCGGAAAGATTTTCTTCCACGCTCAGGTTCTTGAAGATCTGCCGTCCTTCCGGCACGATGGCCATGCCGCGGCGGGCAATGGCGTCAGCACTGGCGCTGTGGATGGCTTCACCACGGAAGCGCACCACGCCGCCGGTCGGGCGATTCAATCCGAGGATGGTGCGCAGCGTGGTGGTCTTGCCCATGCCATTGCGGCCCAGCAGGGTTACCACTTCGCCTTCCCTGACCTGCATGTCGATCCCGAACAGCACCTGGCTCGCACCATAGCCGCCGGTCAGGCCTTCCACTTCCAGCAAAGCACTCATTGCGTTTCCTCCTCGCCCAGGTAGGCCAGCTTGACCTCGGCATTGGCGCGGATCTCGTCCACGCTGCCGGTGGCCAGCACCGCCCCCTGTACCAGCACCGTCATGCGGTCGGCGAGGGCGAAGACGGCCTCCATGTCATGTTCCACCAGCACCACCGTCAGCTCCTCCTTGAGGGACTGGATCAGCGCGATCATGTCGCCGGACTCCTCATGCCCCATGCCGGCCATCGGCTCATCCATGAGCAGCACACGCGGACTACAGGCGATGGCCAGCCCCACGTCCAGGCGACGGCGGGCGCCGTGCGAGAGCTGTGAGGACAATTGATGCACCACCTTCTCCAGGCCCACCCGACGCGCCACCGTCATCGCCGCCTCGCGTGCAGCGCGATCACCGGCGCTGGCGTGGAAGAAACCATAGCTGCGATGCTGGCCGCGCTGCACGGCGACCTGGAGATTCTCCAGCACGCTCAGTTCATCGAAGACACTGGTGATCTGGAACGAACGCACCAGTCCTGCCGCGACCCGGGCCTGCTCGGCATGGCCATGCATGGGCTGGCCGAACAGGTGGATCTCGCCCGCATCGGCCGCCAGCGCCCCCGAGAGCAGCGACAGCAAGGTCGTCTTGCCCGCCCCGTTGGGGCCGATGATGGCGTGCACCTGGCCGGCAGCAATCTCCAGATCCACATCGCGCGTGGCGGCGAGGCCACCGTAGTTCTTCTTGAGGCCCTTGACCACGAGCGCCAGGGCTGCCGGTTCACGCACCATGCTGCTCTCCCTGCTTGAGTGTCTTGCCGATGCTGACCAGTGAACTGACGCCACGCGGCGCCACCATCACCACCAGCAAGAGGATCAGGCCGACATAGATCTGCCAGTATTCGAAATGGGTGGACAGCACCTCTTCCAGCAACAGGAAGGCCGCTGCCCCCAACAGGCCGCCGTAGAAATAGCCGACCCCGCCCAGCGCCACCATCACCAGCAGGATGCCGGACTGTGACCAGTGCAGCAGCTTGGGACTGGCGAAGAGATTGCTCATGCCGATGAGACTGCCGGCGATGCCCGCGATGACGGCGGCAATCACGAAGGCCGCCAGCTTGTAGCGCAGCGCCGGATAGCCAATGGCCTGGGCGCGCCGTTCGTTCTGCCGGATCGCATTCAAGGCCAGCCCGAAGCGCGAGGCCAGCAGCCGCTGCAGCAAGATAAAGCTGGCCGCCAGCCAGGCCAGCACCACCCAGTAGAAGGCGTTGTCACCGCTCATGTCGAGACCGAAGCCCAGCAGCGGACGCGCCGTCACCTGCAAACCATCGTCACCGCCGTAATACCGGAAGCCCACGAAGAAGTAGTAGAACAATTGCGCCAGCGCCATGGTGATCATGATGAAATACACCGCCCGCGTGCGCAGTGCAATCACGCCGATGACCAGCCCCACCAGGGCCGTCACCAGCGCGGCGAGCAGCCAGATCAACCAGGCGCTGGTCACGCCATGGAAACTGGCGATGGCCGTGACGTAGGCGCCCAGACCGAAGAACACCGCATGGCCGAAGCTGACCATGCCGCCGTAGCCAAGGATGAAATTGAGGCTGGCCGCCACCATCGCAAAAATCAGGATGCGGGTGAGCACGCCGATGTAGTACTCCATCCCGCTGGCCTGCGCCAGCAAAGGCAACAGCAGCGCCAGGACGAGCAACAGGGGAATGAACAGACGTTGCATGGAACTCCTCAGGTACGGGCAGGGAACAGACCGCTGGGTCGCCAGAACAGCACCGCGATCATCACCAGATAGATCATCATCGAGCCCAGCGCCGGACCGACCGAGGCCGCCGCATCGGCGCTGAGGAACAGCGCGAACAGCTGCGGCAGCAAGCTGCGCCCCAGTGTATCGACCACCCCCACGATGAGCGCGCCGATGGCCGCGCCCGGCACCGAACCGATGCCACCGATGACCACCACCACGAAAGCCAGGATCAGCACATCGTCACCCATGCCGGCCTGCACCGCCACCAGCGGCCCCAGCATGATGCCCGCCAGCGCCGCCAGCAGTAGCCCGAAGCTGAACACCAGCCGGAACAGCAGGCGGATGTTGATGCCCATGGCCGTGACCATCTCCAGGTTGTTGGCGCCGGCGCGCACCCACATGCCGATCCGGGTGCGATTGATGAGGAAGTACAGCGCAATGGCCACCACCACGCCCACCGCCATCACCAGCAGGCGATAGCTGGAATACGGCAGTCCGAACAAATTGACCGGACCGGCAAAGGCCGCCGGCATGTTCAGCGGCAGCGGCTGCGGCCCCCAGATCATGCGCACGCCATCATTGAAGATCAGGATGAAGGCAAAGGTGGCCAGCACCTGCACCATGTGGTCCTTCTGGTAGAGCCGCCGGAACACCACCCACTCCAGCAGGAAACCCAGTGCAGCCGTGGCCGGCAGCGCCACCAGCAGACCCAGCCAGAAGGAACCACTGGCGCCGGCCACCACCGCCGCCACGTAGGCGCCGATCATGAAGAAGCTGCCGTGCGCCAGGTTCACGAAGTTCATCACGCCAAAGATCAGTGTCAATCCTGATGCGATCAGGAACAGCATGACGCCGAACTGCAGACTGTTGAGCACCTGCTCGAAGATCAGATTACCCAAGGTGCACCGTCCTCATGGCATCTTGCATTGGCCGACATAGGCATCGACGTGGTCCGTCAGCACCGTCTGCGTCATGTTGTTGACGTACTTGCCGTCGGCGCCCTTGGTCACTACCCGGGCATACTGGTTCTGGATCGGGAAATGGTTGGCCGCAAACCTGAACCCACCGCGCACCGACTTGAAGTTGGCCGTCTTGATCGCCGCGATCAGGGCTTCGCGGTTCTCGACCTTGCCGCCGACGGCCTTGACGGCGCTATCGATGAGCATGGCCGCGTCATAGGCCTGGGAGGCAAACATCGAGGGCTGACGACCATATTCCTTGAGGTAGGCCGCCACGAAGGCGCGGTTCTGCTCATTGGGCAGGTCACTGGACCACTGGCCGGTATTGGCCACGCCAGCGATGAGGTCGCCGTTGGAGAGCATCTGCTGGTCGGCGTCATAGGCGGGCATCACGCGCACGATCTTGGGGTCCATGCCGGCGGCCGCATATTGCTTCACGAAATTCACCCCCATGCCACCCGGCAGGAAGAAATACAGGGCATCGATATTGGCGGCGCGCAGCTGGGCGATCTCGGTGGCGAAATCGAGCTGACCAAGCTTGGGGAAGAGTTCGACGGCGGGATCTTTCTTCAGGAAGCGCTTGAAGCCAGCCGAAGCATCCTTGCCCGCCGGATAATTGGGGGCGATGATGGCCACGCGCTGGTAGCCCTTGTCGGCCATGAGCTTGCCAGCCGCTTCATGAGCGGCGTCGTTCTGGTAGCTGGCGCTGAAGAAATACGGGTTGCAGCCCGCACCGGCCAGTTGTGCCGGACCGGCGTTGGCGCTGACCACCACGGTCTTGCTGGCGAAAGCGGCAGGCGCCACGGCCAGCAGGATGTTGGAGTAGACGAAGCCGCTCAGGATATCGACCTTCTCGCGCTTGATGAGACGGTCCGCGCCCTGCTTGGCGGCGTCGGGACTGAACTGGTCGTCCACCACGATGACTTCGGCAGGCACGCCGCCGAGCTTGTTACCCAGGGTCTTCAAGGCCAGCATGAAGCCCTCGCGTTCATCCACGCCCGGCGCGCTGGCCGGACCACTCAGCGTGGTCAGGAAGCCCACCTTCACCACATCGGCCGCCTGGGCGGGCAGGCTTGCGCCCACCGCCATCGCCATCATTACCGCACCTGCCACTTTGCTCAGTCGATTCATGCCTGGATTCCCCTCTAGGTTCTATGGTTTGAATTCGGTGTGAAGCTGCAATGCCGTGAAGCTGGCGCGCATGGTCGCGCATGACACCGGAGCATCACGCGCAACGACCCGGAAACTATTTCCGCAGGTCTGCCCTGGAAACGAAGGCATCGGCAAAGAACGCCGTCTCCGACAACCCGCAGGCGGCCGTGAAATCGCGCCGCGCTGACTCTACCACGACCGGCGCGCCACAGGCATAGACCTGATATTGCTGCATCGCAGGCACATCCTGCATCACGGCCCGGTGGACCAGGCCGGTGCGACCGCTCCAGCCACTGGTCGCATCGGCCTCCGAGAGCACCGGCACGTAGTCGAACCACGGCAGGCTCGCCGCCCAGTCACGGCACAGGGCATCGAGATACAGATCGGCTGCACGGCGACCGCCCCAGTACAAGCGCATCGCACGGGTGCTGCCGCTGGCGATGGCTTCTTCCACCAGCGCCTTGACCGGAGCAAATCCTGTGCCACTGGCCAGCAGGATCAGCGGCTGCGTGCCCTCGCGCATGAAGAAGCTGCCGGCGGGTCCTTCGAGCGAGAACTGCTGACCCGGCTGCATACCGTTGAAGAGGCGGTCCGTGAACAGTCCGCCGGGCAGGTGGCGCACGTGCAGCTCCAGCAGATCACTGCCGTCCTTGGCATAGGTCGCCATGGAATAGCTGCGGCGCTGGCCATCTTCCAGCAGCAGGTCGATGTACTGGCCGGCGCGATACGACAGCGGAGCAGCACAACGCAGACGCAGGATGGCCACATCCGGGGCGGCGCGGGTGAGGCTTTCCAGGGTGGCCTGTACTTGCTGCGCTGCTGGTGCGGGGCTCGCGACGGTGAGCACATCGCCCCCACCGCCCTCCCCGCCCACCCCGATCTCGACCCGGCCCGCGACCACGCGCACCGGGAAGCTGCGCACCGCCTCCGTCACCGGCGCACAGCGCGGTGCGCCGCTACGGATGTCGAACAGGCCCTGGTGCAGCGGACACTCGACGCAGCCATCTTCCACATAGCCATCGGAAAGCTTGGCATTGCCATGGGTACACAAGTCCTTGAGCGCAAAGATTTCCTCGCCCAGGCGAAACACCGCCACCGCCTGGCCGCCCGCTCGGGCTGCCGCCACCTCGCCCTCGGCGAAATCATCGGCATGGCCGACATCGAACCACTCGCTCATGGCCGCCTCAGATCGGGGTGGCCAAGAGGGTCGCCACGCGCAACGTGTCGTAGATCACGCGGCGACGGGCATAGCGCCAGCCGGCCTCGGTCTTGACCACGCGGTCTTCATAGCGTCCCGCCTGATAGACGAAGGACTCGCCGTTCTGCAGCGTCTGCACCACCACATAGCTGGAGTGCGCATCGACCGAACCATCGGCGTTCTGCGTGAACACCAGGCCGGAGCTCATGTGGCGATAGGTATGCGCCTCGTAGATGTTGGCGTGGCGCAGCGAGAGCACGCGGTCGTGCAGCATCTTCTTGCTGTCGCAATAGATGATGCCGATCGGCAGGCCCTCATCGGCGTTCTCGCGCGGCACGATCTCGTACAGGCAATCGTCGGTGAAGAATTCCGGCCATTGCTCCAGCCGGTCATTGTCGAGCGCATGCACGTAGCGTTCCTGCAATTGGTGCAGCTCGAACCACAAGCTCATCTGTTCCGTGTTTTGCATCTGCTTTGCCTCGCTCATGCCTTCTCGATGGACGGGAAGCCCATCAGTTTCTGGTAGCCCATCCAGAACTTGCGGATCAGGCTTTCGGTGATCAATGTGTCTTCCTGGTCGGGGTTGTCGCGCGCCATGTCGATCACCGAGCATTGATCGGGATCGCGGGCCGTGCCACGCTGCACCAGTTCGGTGGCCTCGGTGTCTTCCATCGAGATGTAGCCGGCCGGCCCCACCAGGTTGGCCTGCTTGATGCGCAGCGCGCGCAGTTCGGGGGTATCGTCTTCGTAACCGAAGAAGTGGAAGACCAGCTCGAAGTTGCTGGGCCCCTTGGGCAGCAACTGGCGCGCCACGAGCGTGTTGTGGATCTGCTGCACCACCAGCTGCGGGAAGATGGGCTGGATGTGGTTGGTGGTCAGCTCCTCGAATTCCTTGATCTGGCCCAGCACCGACGGGTCCTGCAGCGAGAAACCCTCGTCGAAGGAACGGATCTCCTGCTGCTTGTAGGCATCGGCCGTCTCCACTTCATTCTTGGTAGCGGTGATGATGCTGTGCAGGCCGTGATGCTTGTCGGCCAGCGAGCGCGCCTTCATGCCCACGCGGAAGATGTTGAAGGTGGTGTGGAACAGGTGCAGCAGGCTGGCGTGATACGGGTCCTTGACGTTTTCCAGGTAGAGCTTCCAGTTCGACTTGGAATACTGGCGCGTGCAGCCGAGGTAGACGATGGGCTTGTGGAAGATGCGGTCGATCCACGGACGCATCTCGGCGCCGATGTAGTCGGGCAGCGCTTCCACGGTCTCGCTGAAGGTGGCGAAGACCAGGCCCTTGTAGCTGTCCACGCGCAACTGGCGCAGGCCGTGGCATTTCGGATCGAAGTCCTTGGCCATGCCGGTAGCGCCCTTCTGGCCCCGGCGGAACGGCACGCCCAGCAGGTTGCCGCGCGAATCGAAACTCCATTGATGGTAAGCACAGCTGTGCGAGCTGGCATTGCCGCGCGGGGTGCGGCAGACCATTGCGCCCCGGTGCGAACACTTGTTGACCCAGGCCGCCAGGGCGCCATCCTCGGTGCGGGTGACCACGACCGGGGTATCGCCCACGAAGGTGCTCTTGTAATCGCCATTGTTGGGAATCTCGGCTTCCAGCGCCAGGAAGCTCCAGGTTTCGCCCCGGTAGATGCGCTCCTGTTCCAGGTCATAGACCTCCCTGGAGCTGAATACCTTGTACGGGGTGCGCGCCCCGTCGGTGCGGGGGAATTGCACCAGCGGTGCATAGCCTTGCTGTTCAAGCGGAGTGGATGTATTCATGCTGCGGTCCTCATCGTTGGATGCCAGGTGGGGCCTGGACGATGAGCCATCTTAGGCAGACCGCCCGAGGACGGATATCCGCCATTTGCATACTTGCCGACCAGTCTTGTCCGTTTTTTGCACAGCCGCTTCGTTATACCCAAAAGGTATGCAGCATGCCCAAATCGGTCTTGGACACCAGCACCGCTTTGTTTCTATCATTCCTCCCAGGTCAGACATTGTCAGCTTTCGCCATCCCTTTTCCACGGACTGCATCTTGAATCCCACCCTCCCCGCCACCTCCATCGAAACCGTCGAGGTCCTGCTGCTGGACGTTCCCACCATCCGCCCGCATCGTCTGTCGATGACCACCATGCATCGCCAGACCCTGGTGCTGGTGCGCATCACCGGCAACGATGGCGTGGCCGGCTGGGGCGAGGCCACCACCATCGGCGGCCTGGCCTATGGCGAAGAAAGCCCGGAAAGCATCAAGGTCAACATTGACACCTACATCACGCCCTTGCTGCTGGGTGCGGATGCCAACCAGGTCGCCGCCCGCATGCACCACATCGATGAACACGTGCAAGGCAACCGCTTCGCCAAGTGCGCTATCGAGACTGCGCTCTCGGATGCGCTGGCGCGCCGCCTGGGCGTGCCCTTGTCCACGCTCTTCGGTGGGCGCGTGCGCGACAGCCTGCCCATCGCCTGGACCCTGGCCAGCGGCGACACCGCCCGCGATATCGATGAAGCCGAGAAGATGCTGGCCCAGCGCCGTCACAATCTCTTCAAGCTCAAGATCGGCGCGCGCACGGTGCAGCAGGATTGCGCCCACGTGGCCGCCATCAAGCGCGCCCTGGGCGAGCGTGGCAGCGTGCGCGTGGATGTGAACCAGGCCTGGACCGAGACCGAGGCCATGCTGGGCATGCAATGGCTGGCCGACGCCGGTGTGGACCTGGTGGAACAGCCCATCGCCGCCAGCAACCACGACGGCCTGCGCCGCCTGCGCCAGAAGAACCGCATCGCCATCATGGCCGATGAAAGCCTGCACGGCCCGCAAGACGCCTACCAGCTCGCGCGCGCGGGCGCCGCCGATGTCTTCGCCGTGAAGATCAACCAGTCCGGCGGACTGGCCGGTGCGCAGCAGGTGGCCGCCATCGCCAGCGCCGCCCAGGTCGAGCTGTATGGCGGCACCATGCTCGAAGGCGCCATCGGCACCATGGCGTCGGCCCAGCTGTTCGCCACCTTTGGCACGCTGGCCTGGGGCAGCGAACTGTTCGGCCCGCTGCTGCTGACCGAAGAAATCCTGGCCACGCCGCTGCGTTATCGTGACTTCGCCCTGGAACTGCCGACCGGTCCCGGCCTGGGCATTACCCTGGATGAGGATCGCGTCAACGCCCTGCGCCGCGACCGCAAGACCCCGCTGGTCTCGCTGGTCTGAAGGCGCAAGCCCGAGACCGGACGGACCGCCCCACCCCACACATATCCAACCAGAGACAGGAGAGACAAAGTGGACAAGAAAGCCATCGACGCCGTACTGCAAAAAATCGAAAGCACCGAACTCGCGGAGGGCAACCAGCGTGTCAAGACCGTCGTCAACCGCCTCGTGCGCGACATGTTTTATACGATTGAAGAACTGGATGTGCAGCCGGAAGAATTTTGGGCTGCCGTGGATTATCTGACTTCGGCCGGCAAGTCCGGCGAGTTCGGCCTGATCGCCGCCGGCCTGGGTTTCGAGCATTTCCTCGACCTGCGCATGGATGAAGCCGAAGCGCGCCGTGGCGTGCAGGGCGGCACCCCGCGCACCATCGAAGGACCGCTGTACGTCTCGGGCGCACCCGAGCAGAAGGGCTTTGCGCGCATGGACAAGGACCCCCAACCGGGCGACACCCTCTTCATGCAAGGCCAGGTCTTCGACGAGCACGGCAAGCCGCTGGCCAATGCGCTGGTGGAAGTCTGGCACGCCAACCACCTGGGCCGTTATTCCTTCTTCGATCCGGACCAGAGCCCGTTCAACCTGCGCTGCTCCATCCGTACCGACGAGCAAGGCCGCTATCGCTTCCGCAGCCGCGTGCCGGTCGGCTACAGCGTGCCGCCAGGTGGCGCGACCGATCGCCTGCTGACCAAGCTGGGCCGTCATGGCAGCCGTCCTGCGCACATCCACTTCTTCGTCACCGTGCCGGGCTATCGCAAGCTGACCACGCAGATCAATATTGCGGGCGATCCGTACCTGTGGGATGACTTCGCCTTCGCCACCCGCGAGGGCCTGGTGCCGGAACTGAAGCACGTCACCGACCCAGCCGAGATCCGCAAGCATGAAGTCGATGCGCCCTTCTATGCCATCGAGTTCAACTTCAACTTGCTGCCGGAACAGGCTGACCTGCCCAAGGCCGATATCAATCGGCCGCGGCTGGCGGCTTGAGACGGTCGGGCAGCGATCGGACCTTGATCTGATCTCATGCTGATCAGCAGGACTCCCGTTCGGACTGAGTAGGCCCACAGGGCCGGATCGAAGACGCGCATGCCTGTACCCTCCGCAACACCTTCGGAGCGCCTTCGATACGCGGCTGCGCCGCTACTCAGTCCGAACGGGAGGAGGTGAGGCAAGACTGAGCAAGAGCCTGCGGACCCAATGTACGCTACTCCCGCCTATCGAATCTTCCTGACTCCCGTTCGGACTGAGTAGGCCCGCAGGGCCGTATCGAAGACGCACATGCCTGCACCCCCGCAACACCTTCGGAGCGCCTTCGATACGCGGCTGCGCCGCTACTCAGTCCGAACGGGAGGAGGTGAGGCAAGACTGAGCAAGAGCCTGCGGACCCAATGTACGCTACTCCGGCCTATCGAATCTCGACTCCCGTTCGGACTGAGTAGGCCCGCAGGGCCGTATCGAAGACGCACATGCCTGCACCCCCGCAACACCTTCGGAGCACCTTCGATACGCGGCTGCGCCGCTACTCAGTCCGAACGGGAGGAGGTGAGGCAAGACTGAGCAAAGGCCCGCGGTCCAAAGACCAGCGAGTACGCCATATCGATCAGGTATATTCCTGCGCATGCAAGCGCGCAATCGTCGCGGCCGTGGTGCGCAGTCTTTCCAGCAGCAACGACCGGTCATTGGCGCGGAAATTCATGATCACCGGCGAATGCACGCCCTTGTTGGACAACGGCCGGTACACCACATCCGAACGATGCAAACCCTGCACCGAACGCGGCACCAGGGTCACGCCCACACCGGCTGCCACGAGACCAATGGCGGTCTGCATCTCGTTGGCTTCCTTGACGATGGACGGACGCAATGCACGACTGGAAAAGATGTCCAGCACCTGGTCCGCATAGCTGGGACGCGGTCGCGCCGGGTAGAGGATGAAACGTTGCGCCGCCAGTTGCGCCAGCGTCACCTTGTTGCGCGCCAGCAGCGGATGCCCCAGCGGAAACACCGCCACCAGCGGCTCTTCCACGATGGTCTCGCAGACGATGTCGGGATCGCTGATGGGCAAGCGCCCGAAGCCCACGTCGATGCGTCCGGACTTGAGCGCCTCGACCTGTTCCATGGTCACGATTTCCGAAAAACCGATCTCGATCTCCGGCATCTCGGTGCGGAAACGCTTGATCATCTCCGGCAACAGACCATACAGGGCCGAAGGCACGAAGCCGATGTTGAACCAGTGCTGCCGCCCACGGGCGATCACGCGCGTGCCCTCCTCGATCTGTTCCAGCCGGGACAATACCTGCAAGGTCTGTTCATAGAAGAACTTGCCCGCCATGGTCAACGCAATCGGGCGCGAGGCGCGGTCGATCAGTTCTACCCCCAGCATCTCCTCGAGCTGGCGGATCTGCCGGCTCAGGGGTGGCTGGGCGATGTGCAGCAACTCGGCTGCGCGGCTGAAGCTGAGCGTGCTGGCGACGGCATTGAAATACTTGAGATGACGCAGTTCCACTATACCTCCGAGGCATACCATGATGCAGATTTGATATTGTACGTTCTTGCGCCAAGGGCATAGAATCCAAGGCCAGCGGGCCAGAGAGCCACGCGTCCAGAGCAACGAGGCCCGCGTCCACGGCAGCAGGGTCCGTCCAGAAGACCGTAGAGGAGACCGACATGCATCAACCCGCCCACGCAGGCGTCCTTTGGCCTGCCCATCCCCGACGACGCCCGCACCCGGGCACGAAACTTGCAACTTCCTGACAGTGAACGCCGTCGCCGCTGACTGAGGGAAAGCAGGCAGCGCGCACTGCGTTTGCACAGTCCATGAAGGTGCAGGGCATCGCGGCGCATGCGTCGCATGCCGGCAGCAGCACCCCTACCCGGTATCACCGCCCCTCCGCCGCCCGCACTGTGCGGACGGGCAGCGTTAAGAGGTTAACATGCTCAACACTGTCCACGCGCTCAGTCTGGAGCCCCTGTATCGTCGCCGCGTCTTCCAGTCCAGCCGCAAGGTCGACTGTCACGCCCAGGTCGCCAATGAACTGTCCGAACATGACCTGTTCTGGAAGGGTGACGATGTCGATACGGTACTGTTCAAGGCTGCCATCCAGCAGTTGCAGATCTTCATGCTCAAGTATGGCGCCGAGGTGATCGTGCGCCCGCGCCTGTTCAATGGTTTCGCGCTGGTCCACATGACGCTCTCGGGCAGTGCCGAGATCGAATCGGATGGCCGCAAAGTGTGCATCCCGCAAGGCCACACCGCGCTGATCGCACCAAAACGGAATCTGCGGCTGTGGTGGCAAGCCGGTTCCGAACAATTGATCCTGAAGGTGCCGCTGGCGCTGTTCGAGGAATTGCGCGCGGCCGGCCAGAGCGCTCCGCTGGAGCTGCCGTCGGTATTGCTGTTGCCGCCGCAGGCCGCACCCTACTGGGACTTGCTGATCCAGTCGCTGCTGCGCGTGCTGGCCCTGCCGGAGCAAGGGCAAGGCCAAGGCCAGGGCGAATGGGTGCGCCACTTCGAACGCAGCGCCGTACAGTTCCTGCTGTCGCAATTGACCAGCACGGTCGAGCCTGTGACCAGTCCGAGCGGCGCACAGCGCGGCGCCAGCCAATGCGCCGACAGTCTGGTGGGCGCGGGCAAGCTGCAACGCCTGGACATGCTGGAGCGCTACATCCGCAGCCGCCTGTGCGCACCGCTGGCGCTGGCCGACCTGGCTGGTGCGGCCGGCGTGAGCGTACGCACGCTCAATGCGCTGTGCCACCAGCAATACGGCGTGGCGCCGATGGACCTGCTGCGCAACATCCGCCTGGATGCCGTGCGCGAACGCCTGCTCACGCATCCCGGCGCCAACGTCACCGACACCGCCTTCGAGTTCGGCTTCGGGCATCTGGGCCGCTTCTCGGCCTACTATCGCGAGCGCTTCGGGGAATTGCCCAAGCAGACCCGCGGCATGCTGCGCTAAGGCCCGCTGGCTGGCCTTGACAGTCCCGTCGGATCGTCGCGACGGGCACAGCGCATATACTTATGAGAAATTATTGCTTGGCGCTGGCTCCATGCTCGCGCTAGCTTCTCGGGTGCGCCTTGCCCTTCCCGCATTCCATCAACGATAAGAGAGACGACATGCCAGACAACCCGCAATGGAAATTCGAAACCATCTCCGTGCATGGTGGTTATGATCCCGATCCGACCACCCGCGCCGTGGCCGTGCCGATCTACCAGACCGTGGCCTTTGCCTTCGACGATACCCAGCATGGCGCCGACCTGTTCGACCTGAAGGTCCAGGGCAATATCTATTCGCGCATCATGAACCCCACCCAGGACGTGCTGGAAAAACGCCTGGCCGCCCTCGAAGGTGGTATCGGCGCGCTGGCGCTGGCGTCGGGCCAGGCGGCCGTGACCTACGCGATCCAGACCATTGCCGAGGCCGGCGACAATATCGTCTCCGCCTCCACCCTCTATGGCGGCACCTACAACCTGTTCGCCCATACCCTGCCGCAATATGGCGTCCAGACCCGCTTTGCCGATCCGCGCCAGCCGGCTTCCTTCGAGCCACTGATCGATGACCGCACCAAGGCCATCTATATCGAATCCATCGGCAATCCGCTGGGCAATATCACCGACATCGCCGCCGTGGCCGACATCGCGCATCGCCATGGCGTGCCCCTCATCGTCGATAACACGGTCGCCACGCCCTACCTGCTGCGTCCCTTCGAACATGGCGCCGACATCGTGGTGCATTCGCTGACCAAGTACCTGGGCGGCCATGGCACCACCCTGGGCGGGGCCATCGTGGATTCGGGCAAGTTCCCCTGGGCCAAGCACAAGCAACGCTTCAAGCGCCTCAACGAACCGGATGTCAGCTATCACGGCGTGGTCTATACCGAGGCGCTGGGCGAAGCGGCCTATATCGGCCGCGCACGCGTGGTGCCACTGCGCAACATGGGCGCGGCGCTCTCGCCCTTCAATGCCTTCCAGATCCTGCAAGGCATCGAGACCCTGGGCCTGCGCCTGGACCGCATCACCGCCAATACCCTGGCCGTGGCGCAGTACCTGAAGCGTCACCCGAAAGTACGCTGGGTCAACTATGCCGGCCTGGAAGACCATCCCGACCATGCGCTGGCGCAGACGTATTTCAAGGGCCGCGCTTCGGGCGTGCTGACCTTTGGCGTGGCCAATGGCCGCGAGGGCGGTGCGCGCTTCCAGGATGCGCTGCAATTGTTCACGCGCCTGGTCAACATTGGCGACGCCAAGTCGCTGGCCACGCATCCGGCCTCCACCACCCACCGCCAGCTCTCGCCCACCGAACTGGAAAAGGCGGGCGTGACCGAGGATACGGTGCGTCTGTCCATCGGCATCGAGCATATCGATGACTTGCTGGCCGATCTGGAGCAGGCCTTGCAATCGGCCTGAGCTCTCCCGGCCCGAACCGGCCGTGCTGCATCAGGACAATGGCTCCGCATGACGGAGCCATTGCCTTTTCAGGGCTGCAGGGGGTCTTGGCCCAGCTCCAGCGGCGTGACGCCGGGGACGCCCTGGCGGATCAGGCGGCTGTAGTCGCCCTGCGCACTGCCCTCCAGGGCGCGCCCGGTAATGCGCCCGGCCTGGCGCAACTGCGCGAAGGAATAGCCCGGCGTGAGCACGCCATGGTCGAACACGTAATCGGCGAAGTAGCCCGACAGCAGCAGCCGGTAATCCAGCGGCAGCGCGGGCGAGAGACGGCGCGCCAGTTCGAAGACGATGGTGGTGCAATTGCTGGTGAGGGTGTTGTAGAAGCGCGGATGCTGGCGTAACTGCGAGGCACGCTCCAGGTAGCCGAGGAAGACTTTACGTAACTGGTCGTGACGTAACTGCAGACGGTAGAGATAGACATCTTCGCCACGCGCATTGGTACGGGTGCGGATGATGTCGCGCTCATCGGCGGCGACGATGACGGTTTCGAACTTGCGGAAGAATCCGCCCAGGGCCGAGAAGGCTTCACCGCGTTCACGACGGATTTCCAGCGAGAACACCAGCCGCCTGCCATCGGCAAACCCGAACGATACCAGCGTATGGGCAATGGCCGGCCCCATCCAGTAGGACAGCAGCAGGTCCGCCGAGACCAATTGAGCGAGATCGTACTGGCGCGATTCCCAGCTGATGTCGTAGTCGGTCTCGGTGCGCCAGTCGAAGTTGCGCACATTCTCCAGCCGCACGATATCGCCCTGCACCTGCGGCGCCAGCATGCGCGCCACATCGTCGGCCCATTCCCGCTCATGACTGGGGCGGATGCCGTGCCACCATACCGCCATTGCCAGGGTCGCCAGCGCAAAGGCCGGCAGCGCCCAGCGCCAGTGGCCAGGCGCACCCGCCAGCGCGGCATACGCCGACAGGGCCATGCAGCACCACAGGCCGCTGGCCAGCATACGCCCCCAGGCCGGTCCCGGCAGCTGGAACCACAGCGCCAAGCCGCCCCATAGGCCCAGCCCCAGCGTGAGCAGGCCCAGCACGATCAACAACGCTATCTGGAAAAAAGCCATCGGCACATCTTCTTGTCGGAGTCATCAACAGTCCCGGCGCTGCCGGGTCAGCCCATTGTAGCGGCCTGCACCTGCACCGGCTTGCTGGCGCGCAGCGCGGCGATCATGTTACGCACCGCCGGGGCGCGTTCGAAGCGGCGATAGACCGCCGCCACCTCCGACACCACCGCGGCCCCGGCGAGCGCCCGGTAGCTGACGTTGGGCAGGTTCACCACCGTGGTCAGCACGCCCGGCACCACGGCCACGCCCGCTCCCACGGCTACCTCGGCCAGCACCGCCAGCAGCCCGCCGGGCCGGCTCACCCTGCGCGGGGCAAAGCCGCCGCGCCGCCACACTTCGCGACTGCCCAGTTCCTGCTCGGGGAGGATGAAGTCTTCACCGGCCAGGGCGCGCGAACGGATCGCGCCCGGCTTGCTGGCCAGCGCGTGATCCGTGGGCAAGGCCAGGCAGAAGCGATCGCGCAGCAGCACATGCGATTGCAGCGTCTGCCCCAGCGGCACGGGCAAGCGCACGAAGGCGATATCGAGCTTGCCCTCTTCCAGCGCCGCACCCAGCTGCAGCATCGGCCACTCGCGTGCATGCACCAGCACCTGCGGCCAACGCTGGCGAAAGGCGCTGAGCTGCTGCTGCAGGATGCCGCCGAACACGGCTGAGCCGACATAGCCCACTTCCACCCGCCCCATCTCGCCGCGCCCGGCGCGACGACCGGCATCGATGGCCTGTTCGAAGCGCGCCAGCACGGCGCGCGCCTGGACCACGAAATCCTCGCCGGCCGAGGTCAGCGCGATGGCGCGCTTGCCGCGCACGAACAGTTGCGCCTGCAACTGCCGTTCCAGCTGCTGGATCTGTACGCTCAGGGTGGGCGGCGCGATGCCGAGGACCTCGGCGGCGCGGGCGAAATGCAGTTCCTCGGCAACGGTGAGGAAATAACGCAGGTGTCGCAATTCCATCGTATAGGGCTCCTTGGCGATGGCGGCAAAAGGGAATGGACTTGGAATGACTTGATTAGCTTATACCTAATCAAGTGCTTGAAATCCATGATTGAAGCGAATCATGGATCTTGTTTCAATGAAGGCCCGTTCCTCTTGCCCTTTAGCCTTTACCCTGCCGCCATGTCCCTGCGCCTGTCCACCTCCGCTGGCCGTATCCTGCTGACCGGATCATTCGGCTGCGCCATGACGGTGCTCGACACCAATGTGGTCGGCATCATCCTGCCCACGGTGGCGCGTGACCTGGGTGCGTCCTTCAGCCAGATCGAATGGGTGGTCAGCAGTTACGTCCTCTGCTTTGCCGCCCTGCTGCTGCCGGCCGGCGCCACCGCCGACCGCTATGGCCGCAGGCGCGTGCTGCTCGGGGGCATCGCGCTCTTTGCGCTGACCTCGCTGGCCTGCGCGCTGGCCCCCTCCGCACAGGCCCTGTATGGGGCGCGCGCCTTGCAGGGCGTGGGTGCGGCCTTCCTGCTGGCGCCGGCGCTGGCGGTGATCGGCCACGCCTTCCATGACGAAGACCAGCGCGAGCGCGCCTGGGCGCTCTGGGGTGGGATCATGGGCCTGACCATGGTGCTGGCCCCGCTCATCGGCGGCGTGGTCAATACCCTGCTGGGCTGGCGCTGGGCCTTTGCCGTGAACCTGCCGGCCTGCCTGCTGCTGGCCGTGGCGGTGTGGCGGCATGTGCCGGAGTCGCGCAATCCCTTGCCGCGTCCGCTGGACCCGCTGGGCATCCTCAGTTCCTCCAGCGCGGTCTTCCTGTTGACTTGGGCTCTGATCACCGGGCCGGAACACGGGTGGACCAGCGTTGCTTGCGTCGCCCGCGGTCTGGGTGGCGCTCTTTTATTGGTGCTCTTCATCGCCTGGCAGCGTCGCGCTGCGCATCCGATGCTGGAGCTGTCGCTGTTCCGTCACGCCGGCTTCGTGGCGGCGGTTGCGGCCATGTTCGCCTATGCCGCGTCGGCCCAGGTGATGGCGTCGCTGCTGCCACTGTTCCTGCAGAACGCACGCGGCCTGAGCGCCTGGCAGACCGGACTGGCGATGCTGCCCTTTGCGCTGGCCATGCTGCTGTTGCCGCAGGTGGGCAGCCGGCTGGCCCGCTGGCTATCCTCACCGCAGATGCTGGCGCTGGGACTGGGCGTGACGGCGCTGGGCAACCTGCTGATGATCCAGGCGGCGCTCTCCGGGGCCGCCGCCTGGACCGCGCTGGGCATGGCGGTGCTGGGCAGTGGCGGCGGTTTGTTGAATGGACAGACGCAAAAGGCCATCATGGGCAATGTGCCGCGTGAACGCGCCGGCATGGCCTCGGGGATCAGCACCACGGCGCGCTTCACGGGCGTGCTGGCGGGCTTTGCGGGACTGGGGGCGGTGCTGGCCGACACGGCGCGGCACGCCATGCAGAACGCCCTGGCAGCACTGGATGCCTCAGCCAGCGCTGCCGCCTTCGTGGAACGCGCCATGGCCGGTGACCTGGCGCAGGCCGCAGCCCTGCTGCCGCAACACGGCCAGGCTGCCGTGATGCTGGCGCGCCAGGCCTATGCCCAGGGCTTTGCCCACGCCTTTGCGGCAGCGGCGCTGCTGGCCGTGGCCACGGCCTTGCTGGTGCTGTGGTCGATCAGGCGGACGGCGCGCCCAGCAGCGCGGCCAGGCGCGGCAGCACGGCTTCGGCGTCCGCCTGGAGCTTGAGGGACAGCAAGGCGTCGGCGCGGGTCACGCCGCGGTTGATCGCCGCCACCGGCTTGCCCGCCTCGGCCACCATGCGCGGCAGCCGAAAGCCCGACAACACCATCAATGACGACCCCACCACCAGCATGGCGTCACAGGCGCGCGCGGCGGCCTCGGCCTGGGCGCTGCGGGCCGCTGGCACGCCATCGCCGAAGAACACCACATCCGGTTGCAGCACCCCGCCACAGGCCGGGCAATCGGGCACATGGAAGGCGGCGTCGGCCTCTGGTTCAAGCTGGGCGTCGCCATCAGGCAAGGGTGCGGCCTGGAGGTGGGTGAAGGCTGGATTGCAGCGCGCCAGTTCCTGCTGGATCTGGGTGCGCGGATAGACGCTGGCGCACGCCAGGCAGCGCACCGCATGGATGCTGCCATGCAGCTCGATGACCTCGCCGCTGCCGGCCTGCTGGTGCAGGCCATCGACGTTCTGCGTCACGATCGCCCCGAGGTAGCCCGCCTGCTGCAGTTGCGCCAGCGCCCGGTGCGCGGCATTGGGTGCGGCTTGCGCCAGGCGCGGCCAGCCCAGCATGCTGCGCGCCCAGTAACGCTGGCGCGCCGCAGCGCTGCGGCGGAATTCATCCCCCTGGATGGGCAGGCGTCCACGGCGTACGCCGGCGTCGTCACGGTAGTCGGGGATGCCGGAGGCAGTGCTGATGCCGGCCCCGGTCAGCACCACCACCTGGCGATGGCGACGCAGGAGCTGCGCCAGCGCTGGCAGGGCGGCGGCGGGGTCAGTGGACCCGGTGGACCCGGTGGACTCGATGGGCTCGGTGGACAACGCTAACCCGGTCAGGATCTGGCTCATGGGAGGACTCGCTGGACGATGACAGCCCAGAGCCTACGCGAAATGGCGGCCGGCTGCTCGCGCCATGGGTCGCCTCGGCTCAGAGCTTTTCGGTCTCGCCACTCTTGGGCTGCCACTTCATCAGCCGCTTTTCGATCACGCCCACGGCCAGGTCCAGCACCAGCGCAAAAATGGTCAGCACGACGATGCCGGCAAAGACGGTGTTGATGTCGAAGGTCCCTTCGGCCTGCAGGATCAGGTAGCCGACGCCGCGCGCCGAGCCCAGGTATTCCCCCACCACCGCACCGACGAAGGCCAGGCCGATGGAGGTATGCAGGCTGGAAAACACCCACGAGGTGGCCGAAGGCAGGTACACCGTGCGCAGCAGCTGGCGCGCATTGGCGCCCAGCATGCGGGCATTGGCCAACACCACCGGGCTGACTTCCTTGACGCCCTGGTAGACGTTGAAGAAGACGATGAAGAACACCAGCGTCACCGCCAGCGCCACCTTGGACCAGATGCCCAGGCCGAACCACATCGCAAAGATCGGCGCCAGGATCACGCGCGGCATGGAGTTGGCCGCCTTCACATAGGGATCGAGGATGGCCGAGGCGGTCGGCGAGAGCGCCAGCCACAGGCCGATGGCCAGGCCGAAGACAGTGCCGATCACGAAGGCCAGCACGGTTTCGGTCAGGGTGATCAAGAGGTGGGAATAGATTTCAGCGGGGAAGCTGAGCGTGAAGAAGGTGGTGTCGCCGATACCCACCTCCAGCGAGCCACTGCCCACCGTAAACCATTCCCAGATGCGCTGCGCCACCTTCAGCGGTTCGCCGAAGAAGAAGGCGGTCTGCGGATTGCGCGTGGCGACGTGCCACACCACCAGCACGATGGCCAATACCATCAACTGCCAGAAACGGATGTTCTTGTGATTCGGTTTAAATAATTTCCACATGGTGCTGGTTCTCTTCCCTGATCTTTTCGCTGTCTTTTCCGCTGCGGCTTAGGCGGCGCGCTTCTGTTGCTGATACCCCTTGAGCACTTCATCGCGCAGCACGTCCCAGATCTGCTGGTGCAGTTCGACGAAGCGCGGGTGCATGCGGATCTCGGCCACATCGCGCGGGCGCGGCAGGTCGATCCTGAATTCGCCGATGGGATGGGTGCCGGGGCCGGCGGCCAGGACGATGACGCGGTCGGACATGGCAATGGCTTCGTCGAGGTCGTGGGTGATGAAGAGGACGGCCTTCTTCTTGGCATTCCACAGGTCCAGCACTTCGTTTTCCATCAGTTGGCGGGTCTGGATGTCCAGGGCGGAAAAAGGTTCGTCCATGAGGATGATGTCGGGGTCCAGGATCAGCGTCTGCGCCAGCGCCACGCGCTTGCGCATGCCGCCGGAGAGCTGGTGCGGATAGCGGTCGCCAAAGCCTTGCAGGCCCACGCGCGCGAGCCACTGCTCGCCCAGCTCTGCGGCGGCCTTTTCTTCATGGCCGCGATATTGCAGGCCGGCGATCACGTTCTGCAGGGCGCTGCGCCAGGGCATCAGCGCTTCGGCCTGGAACATGTAGCCGGCGCGGCGGTTGATGCCCTTGAGTTCTTCGCCAAAGACCTTGACGCTGCCCGAGGACGGTTGCAGCAGGCCGGCGCCGACGTTCAGGAGCGTGGACTTGCCGCAGCCGGTGGGACCGACCACGGAAACGAATTCGCCCGGCGCAATCGCAAGATCGGTATTGGCCACGGCGGTGTAGCGCTGGGAACGGTCGTCCTTGGAGACGAAGGTGCAGGTGATGTTGTCGAACTGGAGGGCTGGCGTCATGGCAATGCGGGCCGGTGGGGCCACGGTGGATCAACGGAAAGAGGATGGCAGCGCCCAGATGCGCAAATGCCCGTTGCCGGGCATCTGCGGTCGCTGCAATGGCTGCGCATCAACGGGGAGCGCCGCGCTTACTTGTACTTGGCGTTGGCCTTCTGGACGAAGGAGTTGGTGAAGGTCTTGGACAGGTCGATCTGCTTGTCCGCCAGCGAAGGCTCGAAGGCCTTCAAGGTGCGCAGCGCGGTATCCGGGCCGCCCGGCGGAAAGTAGCCGTCCGGCGAGATGGCCTGGCGCACCTTCATGAAGGCATCGATGTAGAGCGAGCGGTCGCCCAGCAGGTAGCTCTCCGGCACCGCCTTGATGATGTCGGAGGGACCGGCCTTCTGGATCCACTTCAGCGCCCGCACCATGGCGTTGGTCAGGGCCTGCGTGGTGTTGGGATACTTCTGGATGAAGGCAGCCGGGGCATACAGGGTGGCCGCTGGCATCGGGCCGCCGAAGACGTCATTAGTGTCCTTCAGGGTGCGGGTATCGGCGATGGTCTTGATTTCCTTGCTCTGCTCCAGCATGGAGATCACCGGATCGAGGTTGGCGATCGCATCGATCTGTCCCGAGCGCACGGCCGAGATGGCGCCGGCTGCGGCGCCCACGCCGATGAAGGAGACATCGCTGGGCTTCAGGCCCGCCTTGGCCAGCACATAGCTGGCCATGACGCTGGTGGAGGAGCCCGGTGCGGTGACGCCGATCTTCTTGCCCTTGAGGTCGGCCACGGTCTTGTAGTTGGGCATGGTCTTGTTGTTGACCGCCAGCACGATCTGCGGCGCCCGGCCCTGCAGCACGAAGGCTACGATGGGCTGGTTCTTGGCCTGCATGTTGATGGTGTGCTCATAGGCGCCCGAGACCACGTCGGCGCTGCCGCCGACCATGGCCTGCAGCGCCTTGGCGCCGCCAGCGAAGTCGGAGATCTCGACCTGCAGGCCTTCATCCTTGAAATAGCCGAGCTGTTCGGCAATGGTCAGCGGCAGGTAGTAGAACAGGTTCTTGCCACCCACGGCGATGGAGACCTTGGGTTTTTCCAGCGCCTGCGCGCCGGCGCTGCCGTTGAAGGAAAAGTAGCCGGCCAGGAACAGGCCAGCGGCGATCAGCAATTGCTTCCAGCTCAATTTCATTATGTCTCCTCCGTGTCGTGGATGGGGGTGCTGCCTGTTGTGATGATGCTCGTACGGGACCCCGGGCAGATCACCGTCGCCTTGCTGCACTGCTTCAGACCACGCCCTGGTCCCGCAGCATCTTGATGTGGGCCTCATCATACCCCAGCGATTGCAGGATTTCATCGCTGTGCGCGCCCAGTTCCGGGCCCAGCCATTTGGTCTGGCCGGGAGTCTCGGACATCTTGGGCGTAATGCCGGGCAGCTTGACCGGGGTGCCATCGGCAAACTGGTGCTGCTCGAACATGTCGCGCGCGAGGAACTGGGCGTCGTTCATCATGTCCTTGACCGAATAGATCTTGCCCACCGGGACATCGGCGGCCTGCAGCGTGGCCAGGGCCGTTTCGATGGTCTGGGTGCTGCACCACTGCTGGATGGCGGCGTCGATTTCCTCGGTGCGGGGCACGCGGCCATCGTTGCGCGCCAGGCCGGGATCATTGGCCATGTCCTCGCGGCCGATGGCGCTCATCAGGCGCTTGAAGATGGCGTCGCCATTGCCGGCGATGACGATGTTCATGCCCTCGCCGGTGGTGTAGGTGTTGGAGGGCACGATGCCCGGCAGTGCGCCGCCGGTGCGCTCGCGCACCACGCCGGCGAAATCGAATTCGGGGACCATCGATTCCATCATGTTGAAGACGGCCTCGTACAAGGCCACGTCCACCATCTGCCCCTGCCCTGCCACGCAATCGGCGCCCTGCTTGCCGTTCCAGCGTCCGCCGGTGACGTCGCGATGGCGCAGCGCCATCATCGCGCCGATCACGCCGTGCAGCGCGGCGATGGAGTCGCCAATGGAAATACCGATACGCACCGGCGGGCGGTCAGGATGGCCGGAGACGTAACGGATGCCGCCCATGGACTCGCCGATGGCGCCAAAGCCCGGCAGGTCGCGCAGCGGCCCGGTCTGGCCGTAGCCGGACAGGCGCACCATGATGGTGGCGGGATTGAGCTGCTTTAAGTCCTCATAGCCGAGCTTCCATTTCTCCAGCACGCCGGGGCGGTAGTTCTCGATGATGACGTCGGCTTCCAGGGCGAGCTTGCGGGCGATCTCCTGGGCCCGCTCGTCCTTCATGTTCAGGGTGATGCTCTTTTTGTTGCGGGCCTGGACCGACCACCACAGCGAGGTGCCGTCCTTCAGTACCCGCCACTGGCGCAGCGGATCGCCATTGCCGGGCGCTTCGACCTTGATCACGTCAGCGCCGAATTCGGCCAGCATGCGCGAGCAGAACGGTCCTGCGATCAGCGTGCCCAGTTCCAGTACCTTGATGCCGGCCAGCGGGCCGGGCTTGGATGTGCCTGTGGTCATCGTGCTTGCACCGGCCGCCTGAGGGAGCGATCCGGTGTTCTCCTGTTGATCGATGGGGTGGGACCTGGCTCTTGTGGGTGGGGAGGCCAGTGTCCTGACTGCGGGCGGATGCATCTGCACCCTGCACGGCTGGCGATGCGGCGGCGCGCGGGTCGGTAGACTGGGCTGGCGCCGCCAGATCGCCTGACGTCGTACGTGCAAGCCGGCAGCCGTCATTCTATTGCAGCATGCGCCTGATGTCGCGCATTTTGCCCGTCATTGCAGACGACTTGCCTGCAAGTTTTTCATCTGAAAACGATTCCGGCCAGACTCAGGTGGTGCGACGGTCCAGCATGGCGCGGGCGATGGTGCCGGCGTCCACGTATTCCAGCTCGCCGCCCACCGGCACGCCGCGCGCCAGGCGACTCACCTTCAGGCCGCGGGCCTTGAGGGTTTCGCTGATGTAGTGGGCGGTGGCTTCGCCTTCGTTGGTGAAGTTGGTGGCCAGCACCACTTCGCTGACCACGCCATCGGTGGCGCGGGTGATGAGTTTTTCCAGGTGGATGTCGCGCGGGCCGATGCCGTCCAGTGGCGAGAGCCGGCCCATGAGCACGAAGTACAGGCCCTTGAAGGTCAGGGTCTGCTCGATCATGACCTGGTCCGAGGGCGACTCCACCACGCACAGCTGGGTGTGGTCGCGCTGGCTGTCCTGGCAGGTCTCGCAGACGACCTGCTCGGTGAAGGTATTGCACAGGGCGCAGTGACGGATGGTGTCCAGCGCCTTGGCCAGCGACTGGCTCAGGTCGGCGGCGGCGTCGCGGTCGTGCTGCAGCAGGTGGTAGGCCATGCGCTGCGCGGTCTTGGGGCCGATGCCGGGAAGCCGGCGCAGCGAGTCGGTCAGGACGGTGAGACTGGAGGGCGTTTTCAATTGCGGTCTACGGAATAGCGGAAAGCTTCCAGCGCCTCGGCCGTCATGGAGGGGACGAATTCGATGATCTCGTATTCGGCCACGCCGCCGATGAAGAAGGGATCGGATTCCATGATGGCTTCGATCTCGGCGCGATCGGCGCAGTCGGCGATGATGATGCCGCCGGTGCGCGGGACCTTGCGGCCCGACATCAGGAACACGCCCTCGGCGTATTGCTGGTTGAGGAATTTCTTGTGCGCGGTCAGCAGGGCGTCGATGTCGCCTGCCGGCTTGGTATACGTGATCGAGACGATGAACATGGAGCCTCCACTAAGCAATCCTGCATTCCATCATAACCCACTCTCCTGCGCGGTCTGGTCTGCCCCGAGGGCGCTGCCCCGGGGTGCAGCCAGCCTCAGAACGGCATCTTGAAGCCCGGCGGCAGCGGCATGCCGGCGGTCACGCCCGACATCTTTTCCTGGGCGGTGGCTTCGGCCTTGCGCACGGCGTCGTTGAAGGCGGCGGCGACCAGGTCTTCCAGCATGTCCTTGTCGTCAGCCAGCAGCGACGGGTCGATGGAGACGCGCTTCACGTCGTTCTTGCAGGTCATCACCACCTTCACAAGGCCGGCGCCGGACTGGCCCTCGACCTCGATGCTGGCCAGTTGCTCCTGGGCCTTCTTCATGTTGTCCTGCATGGCCTGTGCTTGCTTCATCAGACCTGCCAGTTGACCTTTCATCATGCTCATGCTCCTTGTTTCAATTCACGGGATTCTATCGCGTTTGGCCCGCAGGCCGGCGACTCAACGGGGCTGGATCGATCCTGGCACGATGGAAGCGCCGAATTCGCGCATCATGGTCACCACGAAAGGATCGTTCTTCATCTTGTGCTCGGCCTGGCGCTGGCGTTCTGCGCGCTCGGCCTCGGCGACCGCATTGGCGGTGTCGGCGACGGCGCCGATCTCGGTCTCGACGCGGATTTCCTTGCCGAAGCGTTCACTCAAGGCTGCCGTCAGCTTTTCGACACTGCCGGAAGAGCGCAGGGTTTCCAGCGGGATGCGCAGGTGGAAGCAGACGTTGCCGCCATTGAGCGGCTCGCAGCGCACCAGTTCACTCTGGAAAGCCATCTGGTGCGCCACGCCGCGCAGGGAGGCGAGGCTGGCGGCCAGGGTCGGCCAGTGGCCGTCCCAGCCCAGTTCGGCGGCGATGCGGGCGGTTTCCTGCTGCTGCGCGGGGGTGGCGGCCGGGCGCTGCGGCGCGGGTGCGGCGGGCGGCGCTACGGCGGCGGGCTCAGTTTTTTTTTCAGCGACCTCGGCCATCGGGATGGGCGGCGGCATGGACGAGGCGGCACCGGTCTCTTCTTCCCATGGCGGAATCGCATCGAAAGGCGGCGGCTCGGGCATGTCCGGCGGCATCGACGCAGCGGCGCGTTCGGCCCTGGCGGCGGGTGCAGGCGGTGCGGACGGGGCCGGGGCTGCAGCCGGTGCAGGCGCGGGCGTGGCGGCTGCGGGAGCCGCTGGCCGCGCGGGGGCCTTGCCCCCCTTGCCGCCACGCAAGGCCATCAGGGCGGCTTCACGGGCAGAAGTGGGTGCGGCCGGCGCGGCTGCCTGGACGGGCGCCGACGGGGCGGCAGCGGGAGCGGATGCGGCAGGGACCGCAGCCGCAGGAGCGGCCGGCGCTGGCGCGGTGGCGGCTTGGGTACGGCTGACCGGGGCGCTGGTCACGGCCACTTGCGGGGCCATCAGCGGCGCGGCCTGACGCGGTGCGGTCGGTCGGCCACCTGCGGCAGCCGGTGCAGACGAGGCGGCCGGTATGGGCGCAGTGGCGCTGGCGCTGACCGGACGGAAGGCCAGCATGCGCAACAGCGTCATGCTGAAACCGGCGTATTCATCCGGGGCCAGGCCCAGCTCGTTGCGGCCATGCACGGCGATCTGGTAGAACAGTTGCACATGTTCCGGGCTGAACTGGCCGGACAGGCGCAGGATATCTTCGCGATTGGGCAGGTCGTCGGCCAGCGCGGCCGGCACGGCCTGGGCCAGGGCGATCTGGTGCAGCAGCGTGCCCAGGTCTTGCAGGGCGGCGTTATAGGACAGGCTGCGGGTGGCCATGTCGTCGGCCACGCCCAGGAGGGCTGCGCCATCCTGCACCGCCAGCGCATCGAGGATGCGGATCAGGTAGGACTGGTCGAGCGCGCCCAGCATGCCCTGCACGGCTTCCAGCGTGACCTTGCCGGCGGCATAGGCGATGGCCTGGTCGGTCAGCGAGAGCGCATCGCGCATGGAACCGGAAGCGCCCTGCGCCAACAGGCGCAGGGCCGGCGCATCGAACTCGATGCCTTCCTGGTTCAGGATGTTGTCGAGATGGCCGATGATGTGGCCGGGCGGCATCTGCTTCAGATTGAACTGCAGGCAGCGCGAGAGCACCGTCACGGGAATCTTTTGCGGGTCGGTCGTGGCCAGGATGAACTTGATGTGCTCGGGCGGCTCTTCCAGCGTCTTCAGCATGGCGTTGAAGGCGTGGTTGGTGAGCATGTGCACTTCGTCGATCATGTAGACCTTGAAGCGGGCGTTGGAGGGCGCATAGATGGCCTGCTCCAGCAGTTGCGCCATCTCGTCCACGCCGCGGTTGGAGGCCGCGTCCATCTCGATGTAATCGACGAAACGCCCGGCGTCGATGGCCACACAGGCTTCGCACACGCCACAGGGGGCGGCAGTGATGCCGCCCGCGCCATCGGGACCGACGCAGTTGAGCGACTTGGCCAGGATGCGCGAGAGCGTGGTCTTGCCCACGCCGCGGGTACCGGTGAAGAGATAGGCGTGGTGCAGCCGCTGCTGTTCCAGCGCGTGCGTCAGCGCGCGCACGACGTGCTCCTGGCCTACCAGGGTGTCGAAGCTGCGGGGACGATATTTACGGGCAAGAACTTGATAGGACATGAGGTGGCTGCTGTCGGCTTTTTGGCTCAGGGGGGCATTTTAAGCTATTTCGCCGCCCGTATCGCCTTTGCCTTGCCGCCATCGCCTGCATCGTTCATCCGGCCTGGGCGCGGCGGGTTTTCTTGCGTTCGTACATGAGCGCATCGGCGCTGTGCTGCAAGGCCGCCAGATCGGCATGGCGGGCCGCATCATACTGCACCACACCGACGCTGTAGGCCAGCGCATAGGGGCGCGGACGCAGCACATTGAATTCGCGCACGGACTGCGCGAAGTGGGCCAGCACGGTATCGGATTCGGCCAGGTCAGCATTGGTCAGGAAAACGGCGAACTCGTCACCGCCCAGGCGGGCGATCACATCGGATTCGCGGAAGCTGGAAGACAGCAGCGCGGCGAAATCGACCAGCGCGGCGTCCCCCTCGGCATGGCCGAAGCGGTCGTTGATCTGCTTGAACTGGTCCAGGTCGAAATACAGCATGCAGGCAGGCCAGTCCATGCGTCGGCTGTTGGCCAGCGCATGCCGGGCCAGTGCATCGAAGCCGCGCCGGTTGGATATGCCGGTCAGTTCATCGATGGTCGCCATCCTGACCGCGGTGAGCTCCTGCTCGACCATCGCGGCCAGGTCCTTGAGGAGGGCGCGCTCATCGGCGTCGAAGCTGCGCGGGACGGTATCGACCAGGCACAGCGTGCCCAGCGTGAAACCGCTCTCGCTCTTGATGGGGCAGCCGGCATAGAAACGGATGAAGGGTTCGCCGGTGACTTGCGGATTGCCGGAGAAACGCGGGTCCAGCGTGGCATCGGGCACGATGGTCATCTCTTCGTGCAGGATGGCGTGGGCGCAGAAGGAAACCTCGCGCGAGGTCTCGGTGGCGTCGCCCAGCCCGACACAGGACTTGAACCACTGGCGGTTGACGTCGATCATCGTCACCACCGCCATGGGCACGTCGAAGAGGCGACGGGCCAGGCGTGTCAGGCGGTCGAAACGTTCTTCGCGGGGAGTGTCGAGGATGCGCAGCGAATGCAAGGCGTCGATGCGGGCAGCTTCATTGGCGGGTAGCTCGGCGATTCTCATATTCGTAGGCGCACGGTGGAGAGTTTTGCCCTGATTTGCGGCTTGCAATCGGCCCACTTTAACCTCAAATTTTTTGAGAAACAAGAATTTGTTGTGATGCTCACCCCAACACGGCGGCAGGCGCGGCATCGCAGCAAAACCTGATCGGGATGGCGGCCCCCTTGCCCTGCCCTGCCATCTCGCCGGCGCGCTTGGCCGGTCTTATCCGGCGGGACTTACTTGCCGTTGCCGCCGGGCTCGGCCGCCATGGGCTTGGCTTCCCGGGCCGGGCCCTTGCCCGGCTTGGACGACGTGGTCGCCGCAGCCTCGGCGCCCGGCCTGGACTGGCCGTTGACGGTCAGGCCATAACCCGAGAGCTTGGTTGCGCTCTTGTCCTTGATGCCCTTGACGCGCTTTTCCAGATCGCCCCAGTCCTTGAAGGCGCCGCCCTTCTGGCGCTCCTCCAGGATGCGCTTGGACATCGAGGGCCCGATGCCGCGCACCCCATCCAGAGCGGCCTGGTCGGCCTTGTTGACATCGACCTGGGCCATGGCCAGCCCGGTGCAGAAGATGAAACCGAGAATGAACAACAGGGATTTCCTGAACATGCTGCTTCCTTTCGACTATGCAGTTGAGATGGAAAACAAAAAGGCAGCACATCCAAGGATGCACTGCCTTTGCTCAACGACGCCGCAGGCGGCCTGTTGACAGTAAATCAGCTAGAAAACCGGCTTCAAATCAGCCCAGCAATTCCTCGCGGGTGACGGTGGCGGTGCCCAGCTTGCCGACCACGATGCCGCCGGCGCGGTTGGCCATGGTCACGGCCTCCACCAGCGATGCGCCAGCCCCCAGCATCACGGCCAGCGTGCCGATGACGGTATCGCCCGCACCGGAGACATCGAACACCTCGCGCGCCATGGTCGGGAAGTGCGTAACCTCGCCATCGCGGTACAGGCTCATCCCCTCTTCCGACCGGGTCAGCAGCAACGCTTCCAGCTGCAGCTCGGCGCGCAGCTTCTGGGCGCGGGCGGTGAGATCGTCCTCGTTCTTCCACTGGCCGACGATACGCACCAGCTCGGACTTGTTGGGCGTCAGCAACGATGCGCCCACATAGCGCTGGAAATCATCGCCCTTGGGATCGACCAGGATGCGCTTGCCGAGCTTGCGGGCGGTGGCGATCATCTCGGCCACATTGACCAGGCTGCCCTTGGCGTAGTCGGAGAAGAGGATGACGTCGTAGTCGGCCACCAGGGTATTGAACTGCGTGAGCTTGTCGCGCAGCACGGTATCGGTGGGAGCTTCCTCGAAATCGATGCGCACCAGCTGTTGCTGGCGACCGATCACGCGCAGCTTGACGATGGTGGAGATGCTGGGATCGCGGTTGAGATGGCTGGCAATGCCCATCTCGCGCAACATGGCGTCCATCACGCGGGCCGGTTCGTCGTCGCCGGTCACGCCCAGCAACGCCGTCTGCGCGCCCAGGCTGGCGATGTTGCGCGCCACGTTGGCCGCGCCCCCGAGGCGCTCTTCCTTGCGCTCGACCCGCACCACCGGAACCGGGGCTTCGGGCGAGATGCGGTTGACTTCGCCGAACCAGTAGCGGTCCAGCATCACATCGCCCACCACCAGGATGCGGGCGTTGCTCCAGGCAGAGACGAGGTCTTTGTTCACGTTATTGTCCACGGGCGAGAAGCGAACGGCCGATGCCATAGTATTCGATGCCGCTGTCGGCCATGAGCTGCGGATCGAAGAGATTGCGGCCATCGAAGATGACCGGGTTCTTCAGCGTCGCCTTGACGCGCTCGAAGTCGGGGCTGCGGAAGGCCTTCCATTCGGTGACGATGGCCAGGGCGTCGGCATCCTGCAGCGTATCCATGGGCGAGGTGCCGAAACGGATGCGCTGCAGCAGCGCGGCGTCGTCGGCAAAGTCCAGCTGCAGCACGCGCGAGGCTTCCTTCATGGCTACCGGGTCATAGACCGCCACGGTGGCGCCACGACGCACCAGTTCGCCGATCAGCACGCGCGAGGAAGCCTCGCGCATGTCGTCGGTGTTGGGCTTGAAGGCCAGGCCCCACAGCGCGAAATGCTTGCCGGCGAGATCTTCGCCGAAGCGCGCCACCACCTTCTTGCCCAGCACATGCTTCTGCAGGTCATTGACCTGTTCGACGGCGCGCAGGATCAGCAGCGACTGGTCATAGTCGCGCGCAGTACGTTCCAGCGCCTGCACGTCCTTGGGGAAGCAGGAACCGCCGTAGCCGCAGCCGGCGTACAGGAAGCTGTGGCCGATGCGCGGGTCCGAACCGATGCCGTGGCGCACCGATTCGATGTCGGCGCCGACCTTGTCGGCCAGGTTGGCCAGTTCATTCATGAAGGAGATGCGCGTGGCCAGCATGGCGTTGGCGGCATACTTGGTGAATTCGGCCGAGCGCACGTCCATCCAGTAGGTGCGTTCGTGGTTGCGGTTGAAGGGGGCGTAGAGCTTCTTCATCAGGGTCTGGGCGTGCAGGCCTTCGGGGCTCTGGTCGTGGCCGATGACGATGCGGTCGGGGCGCATGAAGTCTTCCACCGCGGCGCCTTCCTTGAGGAATTCGGGGTTGGAGACCACCGAGAAGCTCAGCTCGGTCTTGCCGCGCTGAGCCAGCTCGTCGGCGATGGCGGCCTTGACGCGGTCGGCGGTGCCCACCGGCACGGTGGACTTGTCCACCACGACCTTGAAGCCTTCCATGTAACGGCCGATGTTGCGGGCTGCAGCCAGCACATATTGCAGGTCGGCAGAACCGTCTTCGTCAGGCGGGGTGCCCACGGCGATGAACTGGATATCGCCATGCGCCACGCTGGCGGCCACATCGGTGGAAAACTGCAGGCGACCGGCCGCGCGGTTGCGCTCCACCACTTCTTCCAGGCCGGGTTCGTGGATGGGAATGCCGCCATTGTTGAGGATGTCGACCTTGCGTTGATCGACGTCGAGACAGAACACGTCGTTGCCCAGTTCGGCCAGACAGGCGCCGGTCACCAGGCCAACATAGCCGGTGCCGATGATAGTGATTTTCATGGTGTTTCCAGGTTCTTCAGTACAGTACGCAGTAAGGCCAGCCAGCAGCCTCAGTTCATGACATTGAGTTCTTCGGTGCGGCGCGGCGGATAGGTTTCCCAGCGGCTGCAGCCAGGGCATTGCCAGTAGAACTGGCGCGCCTTGAAGCCGCAGTGGCTGCACTGGTAGCGGGCCAGCTTCTGCGTATAGCCATGCACCAGCGTCTTGACCACCGACAGTTCCGAACGGGCGGTTTGGGGGGCGTTCATCATGCGCGCCTCCAGGAACTTGTCCAGGGCCAGCAGCGTGGGGGTGCGGCGCAGTTCATCGCTCACCAGCAGGTTGGCCGCGTCCACGCCATCGACTTCGAGCACGGCCTTGAAGACCACTTCCAGCAGGTCGATCGAGGGGGCTTCGGCCAGGTAGGCGCGCAGCAGGTTGATGCCTTCCTGCACGCGACCCACTGCGACATAGCCATCCATGAGACGCTGCGCCACCAGGGCGGTATGCGGCACGCTCTGGTGTTCCACCCGGCGCCAGGTTTCCAGCGCACCTTCGATGTCGCCCTGGGCGCGCAGGGCGTCACCCATGAGCATGGTGGCGCGCACGCTCTTGCGGTCGGCGGCCAGGGCTTTTTCCAGCAGCGCCATGGCGGCTTCGGTATTGGTGCGCACCAGCTCATCGGCAGCCAGCTCGCAATAGAACTGGGCGATCTCGCGCTGGCGGCCACCGGCGCCGGTGGCTTGCAGGATCTCGGCGGCGGAGATGGCGCGTTCCCACTCCTTCTCGCGCTGGTAGATTTCCAGCAGGGCGCGGCCGGCCTGGGCGCTGTACTGGGTATCGATGAGCCTGTTGAAGCTTTCTTCGGCGCGGTCCAGGAGACCCGCCTTCAGGTAATCCTGGCCCAGTTCATAGAGAGCATGGCCATGATGTTCCGCCGGCAGGTCGGGACGCGCCAGCAGGTTCTGGTGCACGCGGATGGCGCGTTCGGTCTCGCCACGGCGGCGGAACAGGTTGCCTAGCGCAAAGTGCAACTCCACCGTCTCGGGGTCCAGCTTGACGATCTCGATGAAGGCGTCGATGGCCTTGTCAGGTTGCTCATTGAGCAGGAAATTGAGTCCCTTGAAGTAGCCGCGCGGCAGCGTGCGGGACTCGGAGAGCAACTGGTTGATATCCACACGCGCGGCAATCCACCCCAGGCCGAAGAAGACCGGGATGCCGAGCAACCACCAAAATTCAAATTCCATAAAGAGAGGGGGACGATTAGAGGATGTGCTGCGCGGTGATCACGCTGTCAGGCTGGGGCGGCTGGGCCTGCACCTGGGCGATCTCTTCCTGCTGCTTCTGGATCTGCGACAGCGCCTTCTTGTAGCGCGCGGCTTCGCGGCGGTGACGCAGCACCAGCGGGGCCATGGCCAGCACGCCCAGCACGGCGCCGACGACGAAGAAGGCCAGCAGCACCAGCACCAGCGGGTCGGTGCGCTCATAGCCGAGGAAGAAATGCAGGGTCACTTCCTGGGTGTTGCGCAGCGCGAAGAAGAAGAAAAAGACGAACAGGATGGCCGCGATCAATCGGGAAATAATTTTCATGGCGTAATCCTTTCTGGCGGGTCGTTGTGAGGCCCGGAAGGCAAGTCCGACCGCATCGCGGTAGGGATGAAAGCGCAAGTTCACTGCGTTGGCCGCGAATTTGGGCCCTTTTCCCGTGCTTTTCCGAGTCAAAGCGGGATTGTACGTGAAAAAAAACGGCATCCAAAGATGCCGTTCATTTTGTTGACCTGCCTTTACACCGGCTCGCCACGCGCTTGCGCAGGTGGTTTGCCGGTCGGGGGCGGTCAACCAGGACTGCCCGATACTGCAAGACTGTACTTCCCGGATGGCCCAGCCGGTTCAATCCTCGCGGATTGGCTGGCCGACCATCGCATCCACGCGCTCGCGCAATTCCTTGCCCGGCTTGAAGTGGGGCACCCGTTTTTCGGGGACCATCACCTTGTCGCCAGACTTGGGATTGCGGCCGATACGCGGCGGACGGCGGTTGAGCGCAAAGCTGCCAAAACCACGGATCTCGATGCGCTGGCCGGTCGCGAGAGCGTCGACCATGGCATCGAGGATGGTTTTGACCGCGTAATCCGCATCCTTGGCGACAAGTTGCGGATAACGCTCAGCCAGACGGGCGATCAGCTCCGACTTTGTCATCGTGAGCGGAAGATCAGTTCTTGTTGTCGAGCTTGGCCTTCAGCAGCGCGCCCAGGCTGGTGGTGCCCGAAGCAGCGTTGGAGTCAGCCGACATCTTCTGCATGGCTTCCTGGGTCTCGGCGTTGTCCTTGGCCTTGATCGACAGCTGGATGCTGCGTGCCTTGCGGTCGATGTTGATGACCAGGGCTTCGACGGAATCGCCAACCTTCAGGTGGGTGCCGGCATCTTCCACGCGGTCGCGGGAGATTTCGGAAGCGCGCAGGTAGCCTTCGACTTCGTCGGTCAGCTGGATCACAGCGCCCTTGGGCTCAACCGACTTGACGGTACCGGTCACGATCGCGCCCTTGTCGTTCAGCGCAGCGAAGTTGTTGAACGGGTCGCCTTCCAGCTGCTTCACGCCCAGGGAAACGCGCTCGCGTTCCACGTCGATGGCCAGCACAACGGCTTCCAGCTCGTCGCCCTTCTTGAACTTGCGCACGGCTTCTTCGCCAGCTTCGGTCCAGGACAGGTCGGACAGGTGCACCAGGCCGTCGATGTTGCCCGGCAGGCCGATGAAGACGCCGAAGTCGGTGATCGACTTGATCGAACCCTTGACCTTGTCGCCCTTCTTGTGGCTCATGGCGAAGTCGTCCCACGGGTTCGGCTTGCACTGCTTCATGCCCAGGGAGATACGACGACGCTCTTCGTCGATTTCCAGAACCATGACTTCGACTTCGTCGCCCAGCTGGACAACCTTGTTCGGGGCCACGTTCTTGTTGGTCCAGTCCATTTCGGAGACGTGCACCAGGCCTTCGATGCCTTGTTCGACTTCCACGAATGCACCGTAGTCGGTCAGGTTGGTGACCTTGCCGAACAGGCGGGTGCCTTGCGGGTAGCGACGCGACAGACCGGTCCACGGATCGTCGCCCAGTTGCTTCACGCCCAGGGAGACGCGGTTCTTCTCTTGATCGTACTTCAGGACCTTGGCGGTGATCTCTTGGCCAACCGACAGCACTTCCGACGGGTGACGCACGCGACGCCATGCCAGGTCGGTGATGTGCAGCAGGCCGTCGATGCCGCCCAGGTCAACGAACGCACCGTAGTCGGTGATGTTCTTGACGATACCGGTGACGACGGTGCCTTCCTTCAGGGTTTCCATCAGCTTGGCGCGCTCTTCGCCCATCGAGGCTTCGATCACGGCGCGGCGCGACAGCACCACGTTGTTGCGCTTGCGGTCCAGCTTGATGACCTTGAATTCCAGGGTCTTGCCTTCGAACGGGGTGGTGTCCTTGACCGGACGGGTGTCGACCAGCGACCCCGGCAGGAAGGCGCGGATGCCGTTGGTCAGCACGGTCAGGCCGCCCTTGACCTTGCCATTGACGGTGCCGGTGACGATCTCGCCAGACTCCATCGCCTTTTCCAGCGAGAGCCACGATGCCAGACGCTTGGCCTTGTCGCGCGACAGGATGGTGTCGCCGAAACCGTTTTCCAGGGATTCGATCGCAACGGAGATGAAGTCGCCGACGTTGACTTCGACTTCGCCGTTGTCGTTCTTGAATTCTTCAACAGGGATGAAAGCTTCGGACTTCAGGCCGGCGTTGACGATCACGAAGTTGTGATCCAGGCGCACGACTTCTGCCGAGATGACTTCACCCGAACGCATGTCCTGACGCGACAGCGATTCTTCGAACAGAGCAGCAAATTCGCTGGAGGTATCAACACCTGCAGCGATAACGGTAGTGGTAGACATAAAAGAAAGTAAGAAAGATTGGCCGGTATCCGTGTGATGCAATCATGCCGACTTGCACTGCCGCCTGCGTTGCCGCCGACGACATGGGTACTGGGTTAGGTTTATCAACACCCGTCAGACTTTGCATCTGCCGGGCACCAATGGCACTACGGGTACAACTACGGGTACAACAAGGACTTGCCCCTTGCGGGTCTGGAAAGCGCCTTTGCAGGCGGCTTTCAGTGCCCCAGGGCAGCGTACCAGCTGAGTACCTGCTGCACCGCTTCGTCAGCGGTCATGTCGGATGTATCCAGGTGATATGCGCCCTCCGCAGGCTTCAAGGGGGCTGACGAGCGACTCATGTCGCGTTCGTCGCGCTCCTTCAAATCTCTGGAGAGGTCTTCGATATTAGCAGAAAAACCCTTGTCAATCAATTGCTTATAGCGTCTTGTGGCGCGCGCTTCCACAGAAGCGGTCAAAAATACCTTCAGACGGGCGCCAGGGAAGATGACGGTGCCCATGTCGCGGCCATCGGCGACCAGGCCGGGAGGTTTCCTGAATGACAATTGCAGGCCGTACAAAGCCTGGCGCACCGTGATCAGGGCGGCGATCTTGGAGGCGGTGTTGCCGACTTCCTCGGCGCGGATGGCCTGGGTCACGTCTTCATTGGAGAGGAAGATGTGGGCGCCGTCGAAATGGCAATGCAGGTGCTCGGCGGCCTTGGCCAGCGCGTGCTCATCATTGAGCGCAATGCCCCGGCGCAGCACCGACAAGGCCGTCAGGCGGTACAGCGCGCCCGAGTCGAGATAGTGGAAACCCAGTTGCTGGGCCACCTTCTGCGCCACGGTGCCTTTGCCCGAGGCGGTGGGGCCATCGATGGTGATGACCGGTATCTTTGGTTTTTCCATGGCCTGAACCCTGAATGAACAAATAATTTAGTAGTTTTTGCCTAATGCACAGGGTGTATCAGATCAAGGTTTGCTCGGCAATCTTTTTGAAGACATCGAAATAGTCGGGGAAGGTCTTGGCCACGCACTTGGGATCATTGATGCGCACACGGTTGCCGCGACGCAATGCGCCATCCAGCGATGCCAGCGAGAAACACATGGCCATGCGGTGGTCATCATAGGTGTCGATGGTGGCCGTGCCGATCTCGGCCGGCGGCGTCACGGTGAGGTAGTCGGCGCCCTCTTCCACTTGCGCGCCCAGCTTGCGCAGTTCGGTGGCCATGGCGGCCAGGCGGTCGGTTTCCTTGACGCGCCAGCTGGCGATATTGCGCAGGGTGCTGGGACCGTCGGCATACAGGGCCGCCACGGCAATGGTCATGGCGGCATCGGGGATGTGGTTGAAGTCGGCATCGACGGCCTTGAGCGGGCCATTGGAAGACGCCTCGATCCAGTTCTCGCCCATGGTGATGGTCGCGCCCATCAGCTCCAGCGCCTCGACGAAGCGCACGTCACCCTGGATGCTGTCGCGCCCCACGCCTTCCACGCGGATCGGGCCGCCGGTGATCGCGCCGGCCGCCAGGAAGTAGGAGGCCGAGGAGGCATCGCCTTCGACATGGATGCTGCCGGGGCTGCGGTAATGCTGGCCCGGCTTGATGATGAACTGCTGCCAGCCGTCGCGTTCGACCTCCACGCTGAAGCGGCGCATCAGGTTCAGGGTGATTTCGATGTAGGGCTTGGAGATCAGTTCGCCAACCACGTCGATCTGCATGGCTTCTTCGCGCGCCATCAGCGGCGCGGCCATCAGCAGCGCGGTCAGGAACTGGCTGGAGACATTGCCGCGCACCTTCATGCGCGACGAAGTCAGCTGGCCGCGGCGGATATGCAGCGGCGGATAGCCCGGATTGCCGGTGTAGTCGATGCGCATGCCCACCGCATTCAAGGCATCCACCAGGTCGCCGATGGGACGCTCATGCATGCGCGGCACGCCGTGCAGCGTGTAGTCGCCGCCCAGCACGGCCAGGGCGGCCGTGAGCGGACGGATGGCGGTGCCGGCGTTGCCCATGAAGAGGTCGGCCTGGTGCACCGGCAACACGCCGTTGACGCCGTGGACGATGTAATCCTGGGTGCCTTCGATCTGCTCCCACTTCACGCCCAGCGTCTGCAGGGCCATCAGCATGACCAGGGTATCGTCGGAGGCCAGCAGGTCGAAGATGCGGGTGGTGCCGCCCGAGAGCGCCGCCAGCAGCAGGATGCGGTTGGAGATGCTCTTGGAGCCGGGCAGCTTGACCGTGCCCTGCACGTGATGCACCGGAGCCAGGTCGATATGGCGGGGATAGGAAGGCTGTTTCATCGTCATGGTTTTCTGTGGATGAATCGGGCCGCCAGAGCGGCAAACATATAAGCGTTAAGGGCTGTTAAGGGGCTGCAGGGACTGTTGATTCAGGACGCCTTGCGCTCGGCCGCCTCGATGGCGGCCGCCCACTGCTGGCGCGCATGCTGGGCGCTGGCATAGATCTTCTCGATGCCGGGGCCATCGCCAGCGGCGATCATGGCGCGGATGTTCTGCAACTGCAGCAGATAGGCATCGACTTCGGTGAGCAGCGCATCGCGGTTGGCCAGCGTGATATCGCGCCACATCTCGGGCGAGGACGCAGCAATGCGTGTGAAATCCCGGAAGCCGCTGGCTGCGTACTGGAACAGCGTGGCCGCATGCGGCTTGGCGGCGATGTCGTCCACCAGCGCAAAGGCCAGCACATGCGGCAGATGGCTCACCGATGCGAACACGGCGTCATGCTCCTGCGGCGAGAGGCGGTGGATGACCGCGCCGCAAGCACGCCAGGCGGCAGCGACGATCTCCACGTCGGCGGCGTCATTCTCGGGCAAGGCGGTAATCACCACCTTCTTGCCCTCGTACAGCTCGGCCAGCGCGGCTTCCGGACCATGTTTCTCGCGTCCGGCAATCGGATGGGCGGGGATGAACTGGACAATACGATCGCCCAGCGCCATGCGCGCAGCCGCCACCACATCGCTCTTGGTGCTGCCGGCATCGGTGACGATGGCCTGCGGCTCCAGGTGCGGGGCGATAGAGGCCAGGATAGGGCCGGTCTGCGCCACCGGCGCGGCGACCAGGATCAGGTCAGCGCCCTGCACGGCGCTGGCCGCATCGGTGGCCACGGCGTCGATGATACCCAGCTCGCGGGCGCGTTCCAGGCTCTGCAGGGAGCGGCCCACGCCGACGATATGCGCGGCCTGGCCGGCGCGGCGCAGGGCCAGGGCGAAGGAGCCGCCGATGAGGCCCACGCCGAAGATGACGACTTTCTTGAACACGTTGGACTCTGGCTGGATGGAGATCGGGATGGCCGGCACTTACAGGCCCAGCGGATAGGAACCCAGCAGCTTGAAGAAGGCGGCGTTCTGGCGCAGCTCTTCCAGCGCCTGGGCAACCTTTTCATCCTGCTCGTGACCTTCCAGGTCGACATAGAAATAGTATTCCCACGCCCCCATGCGCGCCGGGCGCGACTCGAAGCGCGTCATCGACACGCCGTGACGCGCCAGCGGGGCCAGCAGATTGTAGACCGCGCCGGCCTTGTTGGGCACCGACAGCACGATGGAAGTCTGGTCACGGCCCGAGGGCGCGGTCCGCAGCCGACCGATCACGGCAAAGCGGGTGCGGTTGTGCGGATCGTCCTGGATGTGGGCGTTGACCGTCTGCAGGTTGTACTTCTGCCCGGCAATCTCGCCGGCAATGGCGGCCACGCTCTGGTCTTCACCGGCCATGCGGGCAGCCTCGGCATTGGAGGCGACGGCCTGGCGTTCGATGGACGGATAGTTCTGGTTCAGCCAGGCATTGCACTGGGCCAGCGCCTGCGAGTGGGCGCAGATGCGGGTGATGCCCTCCATCTTGCCGCTGGCGGTCATCAGGCTGTGATGCACGGGGATGGACACCTCACCGCTGATGGTCAGGGTGGTCTGCAACAACAGGTCGAGGGTGCGATTGATCACGCCTTCGGAAGAATTCTCGATGGGCACCACACCGAAATCGGCGGTGCCGGCTTCGGCATCGCGGAACACTTCATCGATGGAGACGCAGGACAGGCCTTCGATGGCGTGGCCGAACTGCTGGTACACCGCCTGTTCGCTGAAGGTGCCCTCAGGGCCGAGGTAGGCCACCACCACGCGCTTTTCCAGCGCGCGGCAGGCCGACATTACTTCACGGAAGATGGTCTGGATATCGGCGCCCAGCAAGGGACCGGGATTGCGGTCGGCGGCGCGGCGCAGCACCTGGGCTTCGCGCTCGGGGCGGAACACCGGGGCATTGGTCTCGGCCTTGACGTGGCCCACTTCCTGCGCGACGCGGGCGCGCTGGTTCAGCAGGTCGAGGATCTGCGCATCGATGGCATCGATCTTCTGGCGCAGGGGCAGCAACTTGTCGTCACTCATCTTGGTCTTTCTCAGTCTGCTCGCCGCGCGCCGGCGCGAAGACCGGCCTGCGGCGCACATGGCGTGGCATGGCGTTGGCTAGGCGCACGGCCATGGCCGGCACCGCACGGGCTGTCCGCCCGCAGAGGTGCAGGCCTCAGCCGTGCTGCTTTTCGAAGTCTTTCAGATAATCGACCAGGGCCTGTACGCCCTCGATCGGCATCGCGTTGTAGATCGATGCACGCATGCCGCCGACCGACTTGTGGCCTTTCAGCTGCAGCAGGCCGCGCTCTTTGGCGCCGGCCAGGAATGTGTCATTGAGCGCATCGTCACGCAGGAAGAACGGCACGTTCATGCGGGAACGGCAGTCCGCTGCGATGCGGTTGCTGTAGAAATCGGTGCTGTCCAGGTAGCCGTAGAGCAGGCGGGCCTTGGCGATGTTGCGCGCTTCCAGCGCCGCCACCCCGCCCTGGCGCTTGATCCACTGGAACACCAGCCCGGCGATGTAGATCGCGTAGGTCGGCGGGGTGTTGTACATGGAATCGTTGTCGGCCACGATCTTCCAGTCGAAGGCCGAGGGGCAGAACGGCAGCGCGTGACCCAGCAGGTCTTCGCGCACGATGACGATGGTCACGCCGGCCGGACCGATGTTCTTCTGGGCGCCGCCGTAGATGACGCCGTATTTCGACACATCCACCTCGCGCGAGAGGATGTGCGAGGACATGTCGGCCACCAGCGGTGCGCCGTCGGTGTCGGCCGCGACTTCCGGTGTGTATTGGTATTCGACGCCGTCGATGGTCTCGTTGCTGCAGATGTGCACGTAGGCGGCATTGCGCGAGAGCTTCCAGTCGGCGCGCGCCGGGATGCTGGCGAACTTGCGGTCGGCCGAAGAGGCGGCCACATTCACGGTGCAGTAACGGCCCGCTTCCTTGATCGACTTGGTCGACCAGGAACCGGTGTTGATGTAGTCGGCCACGCCGACTTCGTGCTTGCCGGCCGGCGAACGCAGCGCCGCCAGGTTCATCGGGATGATGGCGTTCTCGGCGATGGCCCCGCCCTGCAGGAACAGCACCTTGTAGTTCGACGGAATGTTCATCAGCGCGCGCACGTCGGCCAGCGCGGCCTCGATGATGGACATGTATTCCTTGCCGCGATGGCTCATCTCCATGACCGACATGCCGCTGCCATGCCAGTCCAGCATCTCGTCGGCTGCCTGTTGCAGCACTTCCTTGGGCAATACCGCCGGACCGGCGGAAAAGTTATAGACCATTTCTGCGTTCGCCATCAAAAAAGGCGGCAGGCGCGTTGCCCACCGCCCAGGACTTGCTACTTACTCGCCAGCGGCAGGAGCCTCGCTGCCGGCGCCCTCGGCATTGTCGCCTTCGACTGCATCTTCCACATCGGACTCGACCACGCGTTGCAGGCCGGACAGCTTGGTGCCGTCTTCCACGGCAATCAGGGTCACACCCTGGGTGGCGCGACCCATCTCCCGGATCTCCGAGACACGGGTGCGGATCAGCACGCCACCGGTGGTGATCAGCATGATCTCATCGGTGGAATCCACCAGCGTGGCGGCCACGACCTTGCCGTTGCGTTCGCTGGTCTGGATGGCGATCATGCCCTTGGTGCCACGGCCGTGACGGGTGTACTCGGTGATCGGAGTGCGCTTGCCGAAGCCGTTTTCGGTGGCGGTGAGCACGGACTGCTGTTCGTTCTCGGCCACCAGCAGGGCGATGACCTGCTGGGTTTCTTCCAGGTTCATGCCGCGCACACCGCGGGCGGTACGGCCCATCGGGCGCACGTCGTTTTCGTCGAAGCGCACGGCCTTGCCGCCGTCCGAGAACAGCATCACGTCATGCTGGCCATCGGTCAGCGCAGCGCCGATCAGGAAGTCGCCCTCATCCAGGTCCACTGCGATGATGCCGGCCTTGCGCGGATTGGAAAAGTCCGACAGCGGGGTCTTCTTGACCGTGCCCAGGCTGGTGGCCATGAAGACATAGCGGTCATCCGGGAAGCTGCGGTTGGCGCCCGACACCGGCAGGATCACCGTGATCTTCTCGCCATCCTGCAGCGGGAACATGTTGACGATGGGCTTGCCGCGCGAATTGCGCGAACCCTGCGGCACTTCCCACACCTTCAGCCAGTACAGGCGGCCACGGTTGGAGAAGCACAGGATGTAGTCGTGCGTATTGGCGATGAAGAGCTGGTCGATCCAGTCGTCATCCTTGGTCGCCATGGCTTGCTTGCCGCGACCGCCGCGCTTTTGCGCGCGGTACTCGGAAACCGGTTGCGACTTCATGTAGCCGGTGTGCGAGAGTGTGACCACCATGTCCTGCGGCGTGATCAGGTCTTCGGTGGCCAGGTCGGTGGCGTTGTGCTCGATGGTGGAGCGACGTTCGTCCTTGGCGCCGATGCCGAAGTCGTTCTTGGCGGCGTTGAGTTCGTCGGTGATGATGGCGGTCACGCGGGCCGGCTTGGCCAGGATGTCCAGCAGATCGGCGATCTGCGCCATCACGTCCTTGTATTCGTTGACGATCTTGTCCTGCTCCAGACCGGTCAGGCGTTGCAGACGCATCTGCAGGATTTCCTGGGCCTGTTCGTCGGAGAGCTTGTAGAGACCATCGGACTGGATGCCGTAATGGGCCGGCAGGCTTTCCGGACGGAAGGCTTCGATGCCGCCTTCATTGGCCTCGCCGGCGCGGGCCAGCATCTCACGCACCATGGACGAATCCCAGGCGCGCGACATCAGTTCGGCCTTGGCGATCGGCGGGGTCGGTGCGGCACGGATGATGGCGATGAAGTCATCGATATTGGCCAGCGCAACCGCCAGGCCTTCCAGCACGTGGCCACGTTCGCGCGCCTTGCGCAGTTCGAACACGGTGCGGCGGGTGACCACTTCGCGGCGGTGCGACAGGAAGCATTCCAGCAATTGCTTGAGGTTCAGCAGGCGCGGCTGGCCATCGACCAGCGCCACCATGTTCATGCCGAAGGTGTCTTGCAGCTGGGTCTGCTTGTACAGATTGTTGAGCACCACTTCCGGCACTTCGCCGCGCTTCAATTCGATGACCACGCGCATGCCCGACTTGTCGGACTCGTCGCGCAGGTCGGAGATGCCTTCGAGCTTCTTGTCGCGCACCAGCTCGGCGATGCGTTCGAGCAGCGCCTTCTTGTTGACCTGGTAGGGCAGCTCATCGACGATGATGGCGATACGGCCTTCGCGACCATACTCTTCGAAGTGGGTCTTGGCGCGCATGACCACGCGGCCACGGCCGGTGCGGTAACCATCGCGCACGCCCGAGACGCCATAGATGATGCCGCCGGTGGGGAAGTCCGGCGCCGGCACCAGCTCGATCAGTTCATCGATGGTGCATTGCTCGTTGGCCAGCAGGTGCAGCGCGCCATTGATCACCTCGGTGATGTTGTGCGGCGGAATGTTGGTGGCCATGCCCACGGCGATGCCGGAGGAGCCGTTGACCAGCAGGTTGGGGATACGGGTCGGCAGGACCGAGGGTTCCTTTTCCTTGCCGTCGTAGTTGGGCACGAAATCGACGGTTTCCTTCTCGATGTCGGCCAGCAGTTCATTGGAAATCTTGTCCAGGCGGCACTCGGTATAACGCATCGCAGCCGCGCCGTCGCCGTCGATGGAACCGAAGTTGCCCTGGCCATCGACTAGGGTATAGCGCAGCGAGAAGTCCTGGGCCATGCGCACCAGGGTGTCATAGATGGAGGCGTCGCCGTGCGGGTGGTACTTACCCATGACTTCGCCGACCACGCGCGCGCATTTCACGAACGGGCGGTTCCAGACGTTGTTCATCTCGTGCATCGCATACAGGACACGGCGGTGCACCGGCTTCAAGCCATCGCGCACATCCGGCAGTGCCCGGCCCACGATCACGCTCATGGCGTAATCGAGGTAACTCTTGCGCATCTCTTCTTCGAGGGAAATGGGGATGGTTTCTTTAGCGAATTGATCCATTGGAGAGTCGAAAGATGTTTCTCGGTCAAAAAAATCACACCGAGCGGGCCTTGCCCTTGGACATGATCAGAACAGCACATTCTAGCACGCCGGAGCCCCCAAAACCCCGTTTGCGCGCCCGCCAGCCGCCTCGAGCCAGCGCCCCAGACCGCGCCACCGCCCTCCCGGCGCGCGAGAGCAGCCGTGCTGCCGCCATAAAACGCCTATATATATTAGAAGGGGCAGGATGACCTGCGCAGGCGACCATTCGTCTTTCCGGCCGGATATTGATGCCCACCGGCAAACCGCACCGGGAAGAAAGTTCCGCGTTCGCGAACTTCCGCTGACCTCATCAAGAAATATTGCGACATTAGGGGAGCCCCACAGGCGAGACAATACCCGGGAGAAAAAGGCAACTACTTGCCGCAACGAAAATGGCCGAACTGTATGAAAAATAAGGATATTCTTAAAAAAAGCGAAGTTTTTCGGCCCCTGATGGAACAAAAACAGCCCGAAAATATCCCGTTGCGAAGAAACAACACAGTCCCAAAAACGTTGTCTGGACCAATTGGCAAGCATCGCTCAAGGGCAATCCGTGTGGCAGAATGGCGGCTAAGTTCATTGCAAGCCCCATGGAACAAGGGCCTGTGACGACCTGAACACATGATATTATTCATTTTTTGATGTCGTAATCTTGTAGCGCAGTTTATCTGCGGATATCTCACCCGAGAGGAGAAACATGAACAAATTAGCAAAACTCGTCTTCGCTGCTGCGTCCGCAGCCATCGCTCTGTCGGCAACTGCTCAGGAAACCAAGGACATCAAGGTTCGTCCGAACAGCCTGTACCTGCAAGATGGTCGTGACGTCGTTACCCGCAGCGGTTACGGTCTGTGCTGGCAAACCGCTTACGTGAACGGTCCGTGCGAAGAACCGCCCGCACCGGCTCCGGTTGCTGCTGCTGCTCCTGCCGCTCCGGCTGCTGCAGCTGCTCCGACCTCGGAAAAGGTCACCTACGCTGCTGACGCGTTCTTCGATTTCGACAAGGCAACCCTGAAGCCGGCTGGCAAGGCCAAGCTGGACGAACTGGTTGGCAACCTGAAGGCCATCAACCTGGAAGTCATCATCGCTGTCGGCCACACCGACTCGATCGGTTCGGTTGCCTACAACCAGAAGCTGTCGGTTCGCCGCGCTGAATCCGTGAAGGCCTACCTGGTCTCCAAGGGCGTCGAAGCCAACCGCGTCTACACCGAAGGCAAGGGCAAGTCGCAACCGGTCGCCGACAACAAGACCGCTGCTGGCCGCGCCAAGAACCGTCGTGTGGAAATCGAAGTTGTGGGTACCCGCAAGTAATCGATTGACGCTACAAGGCTCAATGAACCCCGCTTCGGCGGGGTTTTTTTATTCCTGTTTCGTTTGCGCTTCAAGATGGTTTCAGAAGCCGCCTTGATCTGGCGCGGCCAACTTCGATGGCGTCTTTGGGCTATCATTAGGCCCTATGAATACGACCACCGCACCCCAGGCGAACGTGAACGCCGATCCCCAAGAGATCCAGAAATTCAGTGAACTGGCCCATCGCTGGTGGGACCCGGGTTCCGAATTCCGCCCCCTGCATGAAATCAACCCGCTGCGCCTGGAGTGGATCAATGCGCGCGCCCCGCTGGCCGGCAAGAAGGTGATCGACATCGGCTGTGGCGGCGGCATCCTGGCCGAATCGATGGCCCTCAAGGGCGGCGATGTCACCGGCATCGACCTCTCCGACAAGGCCCTGAAAGTGGCCGACCTGCACAGCATGGAATCGGGCGTGCAGGTGCGCTATGAAAAGATCGCCGCCGAAGACATGGCCGCCCGCGAAGCCGGCCAGTACGACGTGGTCACCTGCATGGAAATGCTGGAGCACGTCCCCGATCCCGCAGCCATCGTGCGCGCTGCCGCCACCCTGGCCAAGCCGGGCGGCAAGCTGTTCTTCTCCACGCTCAACCGCAACATGAAGTCCTACCTGATGGCCATCATCGGCGCCGAATACGTGCTGCGCCTGCTGCCCAAGGGGACCCACGACTACGCCAAGTTCATCACCCCGGCCGAACTGGCGCACTACACCCGCCAGGCCGACTTGCAGATCGACGGCTTCAAGGGCATGGGCTACAACCCGCTGACCAAGATCTATTCGCTCAACGACGATACCAGCGTCAACTACCTGGTGGCCTGCACCAAGCTGGCCTGATCTGGCTGACCAGCATCAGGATTGCCCGCTCTGCATGAGCGGCAGTCCTGATGCCCCTCCCTCCCTCTCGTTTTCATTGTCTCCGCCATGCCCTTACGCCCTCCGCGCGCCATCCTGTTCGACCTCGACGGCACGCTTGCCGATACCGCCCCCGACCTGGCCGCTGCCGCCAATTTCCTGCGCCAGCAACGCGGCCTGGAAGACGCTCCCTACGAGCAGTTGCGCCCGGTCGCATCGGCCGGCGCGCGCGGACTGATCGGCGCAGCCCTGGGCATCCGTCCGGGCGAGGATGAGTATGAGGAACTGCGCGTGCGCTTTCTGGATCGCTACCAGGCCAACATGACCACCCACAGCCGCCTCTTCGACGGCATCCCTGAATTGCTGGTCCAGCTGGAAGCGCGCGGCATCGCCTGGGGCATCGTCACCAACAAGGCAGCCCGCTTCACCGATGTACTGGCGCCGCAGATCGGCCTGGGTCATGCCGGCTGCATCGTCTCCGGCGATACCACGCCGCATTCCAAACCGCACCCCGCCCCGCTGCTGGAAGCCGCCCGCCGGCTACAGCTGACGCCCGAGGATTGCTGGTACGTCGGTGATGACCTGCGCGACATCCAGGCAGGCAAGGCCGCCGCCATGCCCACCATCGCCGCCGCCTGGGGCTACTGCGGCCACACCGAACCTGCGGGATGGGAGGCCGATGCGCTATTGCATGCGCCATTGCAGATCCTGACCCTGCTGGACTGACCCCTTCCGCGCGTGCGGCCAGGGAACCCTGGTCGTCGCCGCCTCCTCTCAGTACCGTCCTCTTGCTGGCCGCCGCCCTCACAGCGGCGCGCCATCGCATTAGAATGACGGCTGCAGTCACGCCGCGTCGGCAACCAGAACAATCACGATCAGAACGGTCACGCTGCCCACCGGGCGCAGCAGCGCCGGCATCGACAAGGGAAACACCTCATGAGCAAGCCGGGCCTCGCCTCACTGACCAAGCAACCTGCATGGCAACGCCTGCGCCGCCCGCTGAAGTGGCTGGCGTGGATGCTGGCGGTCCTGCTGGCGCTGGCCGCGCTGAGCTGGGCCGCCCTGCCCGCGCTGGTACGCAAGCTGGCCGTCGAGCAGACCCAAGCGCAACTGGGCCGCAAGCTGGACGTCGGCGCGGTGAGCTTCAATCCCTTCCGCCTGGCGCTGCAGGTCTCCGACATCACCCTCTACGAAGCCGACGGCAAGACCCCTTTCCTGGCCGTCCAGTCCCTGCTGGTGGACGCCTCTTCGGCCTCGCTGCTGTGCCTGGCGCCGGTGCTGGATGAAGTGCGCCTGAGCAAGCCGCAACTGCGGGTGCAGCGCATCGATGCCGACCAGGGCGGCCACTACAATTTCTCCGACATCCTCGAACGCCTGGCCGCCCAGCCCAAGAGCGAAGGCCAGGCCCGTTTCTCGCTGGCCAACGTGCAGCTGCAGGATGGCGCGATCCACTTTGAAGACAAGCTCACCGGCAAGACCATCGACATCGCCGCCCTGCAAGTCGGCCTGCCCTTCATTTCCAACCTGCCGGGCAACATCGACAGCTTCGTCCAGCCGCAACTGTCGGCCACCATCAACGGCACGCCCCTGCACCTCAAGGGCCGCAGCAAGCCCTTCAGCAGCACGCTCGAATCGGCCTTCGCCATCGATATCGAGCGCCTGGACCTGGTGTCCTACCTGCCCTTCGTCCCGATGGAGCTGCCAGTGCTGCTCCAGAGCGGCCATCTCAGCACACGCCTGGACCTGGGCTTCAATCGCCAGCAAGACAAACCCACCATCACGCTGGCAGGCGACGTGGTGCTGGACGATATCGCCGTGGCCGACCGCGCCAAGGCGCCGCTGCTCAAAGCCCGGCAACTGGCCGTCAAGCTGGGCCAGTTCGACGTGCTCGCCGCCAGCGGCCAGATCAGCCAGGTGACCCTGGAACAGCCGCAGATCTGGGCCTCGATGAACGGCCGTGGAGAGATCAACTGGGTGCGCGCCCTGGCTGCTCCTGCCACAGGCAAGCGCACCGCGGCCAGCCAGGCAGCGACCTCCGCGCAAGCTTCGGCCATCGTATTGCAGCAGTTGAACGTGCGCGACGGGCGCGTGAACTGGCGTGACGAAGCCAACGCCTCGCCAGCCCAGAATGTGCAGCTGAGCGGCATCGAGATCGACGCCGCGCAACTGTCCACCGCAGCGAACGCCCAGCCCGCCACCCTGAAAGTCACGGCCATCGAGAATGGCCATGGCCGCCTAGGTTTCGAAGGGCAGGTCGCGCCGCTCAAGCCGGCCGTGGCCGGCAAGCTGACGCTGGCCGGCATCGATCTGGCCGGCTATCGCAACTACCTGCACCGCGCGCCGGTGAGCGGCTTGGCCGGCAAACTCTCGGGCAACAGCACCCTGCAATGGCGCGACGGCCACCTCAAGCTCGACGACAGCACCGTGGAACTGGCCAGCCTGCAGCTCACCCCAGAGGGCAAAAGCACACAGCCCATCAGCGTCGAATCGCTCAAGCTGCGTGTGCAGAACGTCACCGATACTTTCGACCAGGCCATGCCGCTGACGCTGCAGGCGCGCCTGGACAAGAACGGCAGCGCCGACATCACCGGCCAGATCGCGCCGCACCTCAAGAATGCCGATCTCGACCTGGACCTACGCGAGTTGCCCATCGCTCCCGTCCAGGGCTACTTCACCGATATCCTCAACGTGAGCATCAGCAATGGCGCGCTCAGCGCCAAAGGCAAGCTGGCGCTGACGCTACCGCTGCAACAGCAGAAGTTCGCGCTCGACTACAAAGGCAACGCCGCTATCGCCAACCTGCGCATGCAGGACAAGCTCACCTCCACCGACTTCCTGCGCTGGCGCACCCTCACCCTGGCCGGCATCAACGCCAAGCTGGGCGGGCGTGCGCAGATCGCGCTGGACAAGGTCACCCTCAACAGCTTCTACGCCCGCGCCATCCTTTCCGAAAAGGGACGCCTGAACCTGCAGGACATCCTGGTGGCCGACGGCCAGCCGCAGGGCTCGATCACCGACGACAGCAAGAAGGACGACAAGGAGAACCGCCGCGACAGCAGCCGCAAGAGCGTCTCCAGCACACCGGTCACCAGCCCGGCAGCGCGCGCGGACGCCCCCATCGTCAGGGTCGGCCAGGTCGTGCTCGAAGGCGGCAACATCAACTACACCGACAACTTCGTCAAACCCAACTACACCGCCAACATGACAGGCCTCGCCGGCAGCATCGGCGAGATCTCTTCCGAAAAGCCGCAACCCGCCCCCGTGAACATCAGCGGCAAGATCGACAACGACGCGCCCCTGCAGATCTCGGGCGCGCTCAATCCGCTGTTCAAGCCCATGTACCTGGACCTCAAGGCCAGCGCCAACGGCGTGCAGCTGCCGCGCCTGACGCCCTACTCGGCCAAGTACGCCGGCTATCCCATCACCAAGGGCAAGCTGTCCATGGACGTGCAGTACAAGATCGAGAACGACAAGCTGGTCGCCCAGAACGATCTGCGCATCGAGCAACTGACGTTCGGCGAACGGGTCGACAGCCCCAACGCCACCAATCTGCCGGTGATGCTGGCGGTGTCGCTGCTCAAGGACCGTAACGGCAACATCAACCTGAACCTGCCCATCTCGGGCTCGCTCTCCGATCCCGAGTTTTCGGTGGGCGGCATCATCGTGCGGGTGTTCGTGAACCTGATCGCCAAGGCCGTGACCTCGCCCTTTGCGCTGATCGGCTCGATGTTCCGCAGCGACGAGAACATCGGTGAATTGCGCTACATCGAGTTCCCCGCCGGCTCGGCCGAGATCGATGCCGAGGTGCGCAAGAAGCTCGATGCGCTCGGCTACGTGCTGCACGAGCGCCCCGGCATCAAGCTCGACATCATGGGTCGCGTCGATCCCCAGGTCGACGACCAGGGTCTGCGCAAGGAAGCGCTGGAGCGCCAGATGCGCGGCTACAAGCGGGCCGAGCTGATCGCCCGCGAAGGCCAGCCATCCGGCCCGGTACGCCTGACCGACGTCGAGCGCAGCAAATACCTGGAACGCGCCTACAAGGAAGCCAAGTTCGACAAGCCCCGCAACATGATCGGCCTGGCCCGCTCGCTGCCGCCGGCCGAGATGGAAAAGCTGATCCTGGAGCACACCCAGGTCAGCCCCGACGACCTGCGCAGCCTGGCGCAGCGGCGCGCCGACCAGGTCCGCAACTACCTGCAGGAGCAAAGCGTGATCGAACCTGCGCGCATCTTCCTGATCGCCCCCAAGCTGGACGGCGCGGGCATCCCCGACAAGGAGCCCAAGGCGCGAGTGGACCTGACGATACAATGAGCGCCGCCGGCTCTTGAAAAGGCCGGCGCTGCCCATACCATAGGGAGTAGGTTATAATTGACCTCCCGCCGCACTGGCGGGCGCATCTTTCGAGATGCAAGCGTAATACGCAAGTTCATGCGCCCAGCGGGATTTGCGAAGCTTCAACACCACGGGGCCGACTTGGTTTCGACAGGGGTTGCAAAGCGGAACAGGGCATGCCGAGGACTGGTTACCTCGTTAATCCATCCGGAACTGCTTAAATGCAAACGACGAATCTTACGCTCTCGCAGCGTAAATCGCACCTAGAAACCTAAGAAACTTCTAGCTCTACAGCACTTCTTCCCTGGGGTGTGCTGGCAACAGCGGTAGAGTCATTTACAGGGAATCGTGGCGTATCGGGTTACTTGATACGTCATTAAATCCAAGGTAACTCGTCCTGTCGAAGCGTGTGCGTCCGCGTCGCCAGGATTAAAACCAATTGGCTGCACTACGCATGTAGAACTGTCTGTAGAGTGCTTCTGGACGCGGGTTCAATTCCCGCCGGCTCCACCAACATCACGACCACCAGCAACCGGCGCCAAGCAGGTTTCTGGTGGTTTCGTCTTTCTGGCCCGACATCCCTAGCGGCCCGCCAAGATCGCGGCGCCTCGTCACAACGCTGACTGAGCATCCAAGCTTATCGAATGAACAAGTTTGCGATCGGGGCGATGCGCTCCATGCCGTTCTTGAATCATTTGTTAGAGAATCAGGTACACACTCAAAAGCGCCCTCATCTGCCCTCAGATGAACAAAACGTAAGCTATCGGCAACGATTACATTGCGCATAAGCCCCCTGGACGTGGCTTTCCGCGTTTCCCGGTGAAAAAATCGTGTTATTTGAAGAGGGTTTTGTCGTACCATTGCCGGGTCTTACAAAATGTAACATTCAAGACGCCCGGATAAATGCCGTCAATAAAAAAGAAAACGGCATGTTCCCTGATGCTCCTCCAGTGCAAGGGCATAACGGCATGCACCGGGGAGCAGGGGAATCCGGTAGATAACACCGCCAGAAAGAAGCCTCGGGGCTTTCGACGATATGTATTCAGGGGATGTCAGTTTTTCAGTTGCCGCGCATGCGCAATGGGTTCCGGGTATCGAATCCGCCATCGATTGGCAACAATGGATCAGGGGTGATCGCCAGACGGCCGGTTCGGGGGAACCAGCGGTCAAGGCCATGCCGCCCATGCTGCGGCGGCGTACCAGTCCGGTGGGCAAGCTGGCGCTGGAAACGGCCTACGGCGCATTGACCGCTGCGGCGTCCCATCCCTCCCACGACGCCCGTCCCGCCGCCTCGGACCTCGACATCCCGGTCGTCTTTGCCTCGCGCCATGGCGAATGCGCGCGCTCGGTGGAGTTGCAGATGGCCCTGGCCGAAGCCGCGCCGATGTCACCCACCGCCTTCAGCCTGTCGGTCCACAACGCCAACGCCGGCCTCTTTTCCATCGCCCGCGGCAGCGCGGCCAACACGGTGGCCATCGCCGCCGGCCAGAGCACGGTCGAACACGCCGTCATCGAAGCCTGCGGCCTGCTGGCCGATGGCGCGCCGCAGGTCCTGGTGGTGGTCGCCGATGCGCCGCTGCCGACGATGTTTGCCGATTTCGCCGATGAACAGGAAGAACCCTGCGGCTGGTCCTGGCTGATCCAGGCGGCCGATGAACAGGACGCCTTGCCCACGCTCTCGCTGCAATGGCAGCAGGCGCCAGCGGGCGGGGACGTGGACGTGGCGTCCCACGCCAACAACGCCGCTGCAGGCGCTGCCGCCGTGCTGCGCTTCTTCCTCGATGCGGACGCCTCCACCCTGCACCGCCACGCCGACGGTCGCCGCTGGCAATGGATGCGGCATGCTTGATCGGGTCTTCGCGCTGATCGACCGTGGCTGGCGCATCCTGGCCACGGGCATGTGCTTTGCGCTGTTCGGCCTGGGTGGCCTGCTGTTGCGGCTGGTGGTCTTCCCCATCCTGCAGCTGCTGGTGCGCGACGCGCAGCAGCGCGTGCTGTGGGCGCGCCATATCATCCGCCTGGCGTTTCGCGCCTTCGTCGAACTGATGCGAATCTGCGGTGTGATCCGTTATGAAATCTCGGGCCTGGAACGCCTGAACCGCAATGGCCAGTTGATCCTGGCCAATCACCCTACGCTCATCGACACGGTGCTGCTGATGGCCTTCGTGCGCCACGCCGACTGCATCGTCAAGAACGCCCTGTGGCGCAATCCATTTACCCGCGGCCCCATCCGCGCCGCCGGCTACATCAGCAATGACCAGGGACCGGACCTGATCGAGGATTGCATCCGCTCCATCCGCAGCGGTGGCAATCTCATCATCTTCCCCGAAGGCACCCGCACGCCCACGGACGGCCAGATCAGCCTCAAGCGCGGCGCCGCCAACGTGGCGGTGCGCTGCGGCTGCCCCATCACGCCGGTGCGCATCCGCTGCACGCCGGTGACCCTCTCCAAGGGAGAGAAATGGTGGCAGGTGCCGGCCAGGCGCGCGCACTTCCGCCTGCAGATCGGCGACGACCTTCACCTGGACCACATCATCGGCGCCGGCCAGCCGCACCCTGCCGACAATCCCACGCTCGCCGCCCGGCAGCTGACGACCTACCTGCAACAGTACTTCATGAAAGAGAACTAGGCGATGCAAGACCTGGAACAAGATATCAAGCAACTCATCATCGAGGCCCTCGACCTGGAAGACCTGGCCCCCGAGGACATCGACAGCGCCGCGCCCCTGTTCGGCGATGGCCTGGGCCTGGATTCCATCGACGCGCTGGAACTGGGCATGAGCCTGCAGAAGCGCTATGGCATCAAGCTCTCGGCCAATTCCGAAGAAACCCGCAAGCATTTCGCCTCGGTGCAGGCGCTGGCTGCCCTGGTGGCCAGCCACCAGGCCACGGCCTGAGCAGCCTCCACGCTGCACGCACCCTGACGCCCCCTCCCAGCCATTAGCAAGAGAAGCACATCATGACCACTCTGACACCTGACATGACCAAGGACGAAATCACCGTGTGGATCGTCGATATGCTGCACGAGATGTTCGAGATCGACAAAGCGGCCATCACGCCCCAGTCCAACCTCTACACCGATCTCGACATCGACAGCATCGACGCCGTCGACATCGTGGTCAAGCTCAACCAGACCACCGGCAAGCGCATCCAGCCCGACGTCTTCCGCAGCGTGCGCACGGTGCAGGACGTCGTCGAGATCCTGGCGACCCTGATGCGCGAACAAGCGCACGCGTGAGCGCATGAAGCCTCCCGCGATGCCCAGGCTGGCCACGCTGGCCGGTCCGCTGTTGATCCTGCTCTATCCCCTGTTGATCTGGTACGCCCACGGCAAGCTCGAGCCACGCACCCTGGCCTTGTCCCTGGTGCTCATCGCCGTGGTGCGCCTGTTCGCCACCCGCACCGGCGGCCCCCTGCGCTGGATGGGCGTGGCCGCCCTGGCGCTGGCCGCACCGGCCGTGTACTGGAATGCGCTGCTGCCGCTGAAGCTCTATCCGGTCGCCATCAGCGCCGGCATGCTGGCCCTGTTCGGCTACAGCCTCTACAAGCCGCCCACCGTGATCGAACGCATGGCGCGGCTGGGTTCGCCGGACCTGCCGCTGTTCGTCATCGCCTATACGCGCCGGGTCACCCAGGTGTGGTGCCTGTTCTTCGCCATCAATGGCAGCATCGCCCTGGGTACGGCCCTGTGGTGTTCGCCTGCGGTATGGTCGATGTACACCGGTGTCATTTCCTACATCGCCATGGGCCTGCTGTTTGCCGGCGAATACCTGGTGCGCCTGTATGTACGGCGCCAGCATCATGCGTGAGGCGTCCGCAATGACGGCCGCCCCACGGCTGGACCTGCTGCAACTGCCGTTCCTGGCCTTTGCCGGCGCAGACGTGATCGGCTGGCGTGATGGTGTGGCGGTCACGCACGCGTCCTGGCGCGCCGAGCTGCGGCGCTGGCAGCACCTCGTGCAGACCACACCGGGACAGCGCATGGCGCTGTTCCACCACGACACCCTGCAGTTCGCGGCGGCCCTGTTCGCGATCTGGCTGGCGGGCAAGACGGCCTACCTGCCCAGCGACGCCCTGCCCGACACCTGCCGTCAACTGCAAGGTGAGGTCGATGCCTTCCTCGGCGAGTTCGGGGCGCATTGTCCGGCCTTGCACCCTGCCGGCGATGCAGCGGAAGGCGATACGCCCGACGCCTGGCCGACCTTGCGCGCCGACTTTGGCGGACTGGTGGTCTATACCTCAGGCAGTACCGGTCTGGCCCAGGCCATTCCCAAGCAACTGGGCCAGATGGCCAATGAAGTGGCTACGCTGGAGGCGCTCTTCGGCGCAATCGTGGGCGAGGCCGAGGTCATCGCCACGGTCTCGCACCAGCATATCTACGGCTTGCTCTTCAAGGTCTTGTGGGCGCTGTGCGCGGGACGTCCGGTGCACGCGGGCAGCGCCTTCTTCCCGGAAGACCTGCAGCGCATGGCCGGCGCGCGCCCGTGGATACTGCTGTCCAGCCCGGCGCATCTGAAACGCCTGCCCGAACAGGGCGCCCAGCCGGATGCGCGCCAGCTGCGCGCCATCTTTTCCTCCGGCGGTCCATTGCCGGCCCAAGCTGCCGCCGATAGCGCGCGCCTGCTGGGCCAACGCCCGCTGGAAATCTATGGCAGCTCCGAGACCGGCGGTATCGCCTGGCGTCAGCCGCAGACCGATCCCTTGCAGCGTCAGGAACACTGGCAAGCCATGCCAGGCGTGGAGGTACGGCTGGGCGCCGAGGGCGAGCTGGAGGTACGCTCGCCCCACCTGCCCGATAGCGCCTGGTTCGGCATGGCCGACCGCGCCGCGCTGGTGCCAGGCCAGCCAGGACAGTTCGAACTGCGTGGACGTAGCGACCGCATCGTCAAGCTGGAAGAAAAACGCATCTCGCTGACCCGCATCGAGCAACTGCTCAACGCCAGTCCGCTGGTGGAAGACGTGCGCGTGATCGTCCACCAGGGCCGCCGGGCGCGCCAGTTCATCGCCGCCTTCGTCGTCCCGAGTGCGCCCGCGCACGCCATGCTCGCCGCGCAAGGCAAGCTGGCGCTCAATACGGCCCTCAAGGCCGTATTGGCCGGCGCCATCGAATCCATCGCCCTGCCGCGCCTGTGGCGCTACCTGCCGGCGCTGCCGGTGAACCCGCAAGGCAAGGTCACGCTATCGGCGCTGACTGCGCTGCTGGAGAGCCCCGCGGCCGCTCCCGTAGTCAGCGCCCCGACCCTGCCGCAGGTCAGCGAACTTGAACGCAGCAGCGAACATGTGCAACTGGCGCTGGATATTCCTGCCGACCTGCTCTATTTCCGGGGCCACTTCCCCGGTTCGCCCATCCTTCCGGGCGTGGTGCAGACCGACTGGTCGCTTGCCCTGGGTCGGCGCTACTTCGACCTGCCGCCGCACTTCCTGGGGCTGCAGGCCTTGAAGTTCCAGCGCGTCATCACGCCGGGCATGCGCGTGCTGCTGGACCTGCAATTCGAGGCGGGCAAGTCGCAGCTGTCCTTCCGCCTGCATTCCGAGGGCGGCCAGCATGCCAGCGGACGCTTCCTGCTGGGGGCGGCATGAACGCATCGGTCGCCCACCGCACCGTGGTCGTGATCCCGGTGTTTGACCACGAGCACGCCATCGGCGCGGTCGTGGCCGCCGTGCGCAGCCATGGCCTGCCCTGCATCCTGGTCGACGATGGCTGCAGTCCGGGCTGCGCCGCAGTGCTGCGCCAACTGGCTGCGGCCGACCCGCAAGCGACCACCCTGCTGGTCCATCCCCACAACCAGGGCAAGGGCGGCGCCGTCATGACCGGCCTGCGCCACGCCGCCGCCGCCGGCTACACGCACGCGCTGCAGATCGACGCCGACGGCCAGCATGACAGCGCCGATATCCCGCGTTTCCTGGCCGCTTCGCAGGCGGCTCCGCAAGCCGTCATCAACGGCAGGCCGGTCTACGACGAGAGCGTCCCCAAGGGGCGGCTCTACGCCCGTTACCTGACCCACGTGTGGGTGTGGATCAATACGCTCTCGCTGGAAATCGTCGATTCGATGTGCGGCTTCCGGCTTTATCCGCTGGCGCCGACGCTGCAGCTGATCGACCGCACCACCATCGGCCGCCGTATGGATTTCGACACCGAGATCCTGGTCCGTCTCTACTGGCGCGGCCTGCGCGTGCACAACCTGGCCACGCGGGTGCGCTATCCGGCCGATGGTGTCTCGCACTTCCAGGTCTGGCTGGACAACGTGCTGATCTCGCGCATGCATGCCCGCCTGTTCCTGGGTATGCTGCTGCGCGCGCCGCTGTTGCTGGGGCGTAGCTGCTGGCGCCGCCTGGGCGTGGGCGTGGGCGGACGCAAGCCATGAGCGCCCCCTCGCGCACGCGCCACTGGGCGCAGATCAACGAAGTCAGCTTCGTGGCCGGCATGCGCTTGCTGTTTGCGGTCTATCGCCTGCTGGGCCGGCTGCCCTTCCGCCTCATGCTCTATCCGGTGCTGTGCTGGTACATCGCCGTCAATGGTCCGGCCCGCTGTGCTTCGCGCCGTTTCCTCGAGCAGGTCCGGCGCTATCGCCCGGACTTGCCGCTGCGGACCGGCATCGCCGGGGTCTTGCGTCACTTCGCCGCATTCGGGGAAAGCCTGCTCGACAAGATGCTGCTCTGGGGTGGCCTGTTCCCGGTGGAGCGGGTCCAGCTGCACGGCAGCGCCCACATCACCGACGCCATCGCCGCCGGACGGGGCGGGCTCATCATCTGCACCCATCTGGGCAACCTCGAACTGTGCCGCGTGATCGGCCGCCAGCATCCCGCGCTCAAGCTGACGGTGCTGGTCCATACCCGTCATGCCCAGGCCTTCAACCAGATGCTGGCCCAGCTCGATCCGGGCAGCCAGCTCAACCTGATGCAAGTCACCGAGATGTCGCCGGCCACCGCCATCGTGCTGGCCGAGAAAGTGGCCCAGGGCGAGTTCGTGGTCATTGCCGGCGACCGGGTCCCGGTCTCGCCCCAGCCACGGGTCGCGCATGCCTCCTTCATGGGCAAGAATGCGCCGTTCCCGATCGGCCCCTATGTCATGGCGGCGCTGCTGCAATGCCCGGTCTACCTGATGTTTTCGCGGCGCAGCGCCGAGGGCGCGGAGGTGAGCTTCGAGGCGTTCCGCCAGCAGATCATCCTGCCCCGCAAGCAGCGCGACCAGGTCCTGGCAGAGCTGGCCGCCGCCTACGCAATACGACTGGAAGCACATTGCCTGCAAGCGCCCTACCAGTGGTTCAATTTCTATGATTTCTGGGCCGATTCGGCCCTGGACGAACACCATGCCTCACACTGACCTGACTTCTTCGGCCAGCAGCACCCCCATCCGCTTCGGCGCCCAGCCGCTTGCCATCGAGGATGTGGTTGCGCTGGCGCGGCGCGAGCGCAGCGCGCAACTGCACGACGCCCCCGACTTCCGCGCGCGCATCGCACGCGGCGCGGACTTCCTGGACCGCCTGCTGCGCGAAGATGGCACCATCTATGGCGTCACCACCGGCTATGGCGATTCCTGCACGGTCACCTTGCCGCCCGAGCTGGTGCCGGAATTGCCGCATCACCTCTACACCTACCACGGCTGCGGCCTGGGTGCGTTGTTCACGCCGGAGCAGGCGCGCGCCATCCTGGCCGCTCGTCTGAACTCCCTGTGCCAGGGTTTCTCGGGCGTGAGCGTGGCGCTGCTGGAACAGATCACCGGCCTGCTGCAGCACGACCTGCTGCCACAGATTCCTTGCGAGGGTTCGGTGGGCGCCAGTGGCGATCTCACCCCGCTGTCCTACCTGGCCGCCGTGCTGTGCGGTGAACGTGATGTCTGGCGCGAGGGCGCCACCGTGCCCGCCGCCCAGGCGCTGGCGGCCGCCGGCATGACGCCGCTGCGCCTGCGTCCCAAGGAAGGCCTGGCCATCATGAACGGCACCGCCGTCATGACCGCGCTGGCCTGCCTGGCCTTCGACCGCGCCCGCTACCTGTGCCAGTTGGCCACCCGTATCACGGCCATGAGCAGCTTCACGCTGGATGGCAACGCCCACCATTTCGACGCCACCCTGTTCTCGGCCAAGCCGCATCCGGGCCAGCAGCAGGTGGCGGCCTGGCTGCAGCGCGACCTGCCCTGCGGCCAGGCGCACCGCAATGAAAAGCGTCTGCAGGATCGCTACTCGGTGCGCTGCGCGCCGCATGTGATCGGGGTGCTCAACGACGCCCTGCCGTCACTGCGCCAGTTCATCGAGAACGAACTCAACAGCGCCAACGACAACCCGCTGATCGACCCGGACGGCGAGCGTGTGCTGCATGGCGGCCATTTCTATGGCGGCCACATCGCCTTCGCCATGGACAGCATGAAGACCGCCGTGGCCAACGTCGCCGACCTGCTCGATCGCCAGATGGCCCTGATGGTGGACCAGCGCTACAACAACGGCTTGCCGGCCAACCTGTCCGGCGCGCAGGGTGCGCGCGCACCCATCAACCACGGTCTGAAGGCGCTGCAGATCAGCGCCTCGGCCTGGACTGCCGAAGCCCTCAAGCTGACCATGCCGGCCTCAGTGTTCTCGCGCTCCACCGAATGTCACAACCAGGACAAGGTCAGCATGGGGACCATTGCCGCGCGCGACTGCCTGCGTGTGCTGGAGCTGACCGAGCAGGTCGCCGCCGCGCTGCTGATCACGGTGCGCCAGGGCGTATGGCTGCGCAGCCAGCGCCAGCAGGTCGGCGACACGCCCTTGCAGGATCTGCCGGCAGGCCGCCTGGCCGCGATGCAGGCGGCGCTGTCCGAGGATATCGCCGTGGTCGCCGAAGACCGCATGCTGGAACCCGACCTGCGCCTGCTGCTGCAGCGCATCCGCGCCCAGGCCTGGAGCCTGTATGACTGAGACCGTCCTGCCTGCGGGCAAGCTCACCCTGGCCAATTCGCCCTGGCGCGGCGAAGTCGAATTGCAGATCCAGTTCTATGACCTGGACCCGATGGAAATCGTCTGGCATGGCCGTTATGTCGAATACATGGAAGCCGCGCGCTGCGCCCTGCTCGACGGCATCGGCTACAACTATCCGGCCATGAAGCAATCCGGCTATGGCTGGCCTGTGATCGACCTGCACCTGCGCTATGCCGCGCCGGCCCGCTTCGGCCAGCGCATCCGCGTGAAGGCGGCCATCGTCGAATGGGAAAACCGCCTGCGCATCGATTACCTCATCAGCGACGCCGCCAGCGGCGCCCGCCTGACCCGCGCCTCCACCGTCCAGGTGGCGGTGCAGATGAACAACCACGAGATGTGCTTCGTATCGCCGCCGGTGTTGTGGCACAAGCTCGGACTGACGCCTCCTGCCCCATGAACACACGCTCCCTCCTCTGCTCGCTGGCCTTGCTGGCGCTCCTGCCCACCGCCCGCGCCGCCGCGCCCGTGCAACAGATCCAGGCCACCCTGGCCAAGCCGGCCGTGATGTGCGGACGCTTCGACCAGACCAAGCAGCTGACCGGCATCAAGAAGCCGCTGCAGGCCTATGGCCGCTTCTGCGTCCTCAAGGGGCGCGGCATCCTGTGGCAGACGCTGCAACCGTTTCCCAGCACCCTGCGCATCACCCGCGACGCCATCGTGCAGATTCAGGATGGCCGCGTGGCCATGAAGCTCGATGCGCAGCAGGAACCGGTGGTGAAGATGATCAACAGCGTCCTGTTTTCGCTGCTGGCGGGTGACCTGAGCCAGCTTGACCAGCTCTTCGAACTCGACGGCAGCCTGCGCGACGGCCACTGGCAGGTCGCCCTCAAGGCGCGCCAGCCGGCGCTGGCCAAGGCTATCGGCGACATCAGCCTGGCTGGGGCCAGCTATGTGGACAAGGTCAGCATGAAGGAAGCCAGCGGCGACCGCACCGACATCAGCTTTTCCGCCATCAAGACCGGAGAGGGCGCGATGACGGCAGAAGAAGGAGCGCTGTTTGACTAAGCCGGCCCGCCACCTGCAGCGACTGCCGCGACTATTGGCGCTGGCCTGGCTGCTGGCCGTGCTGCTGGTGGCCGGCCATAATGCCTGGCTGTGGCTGGGCCAGCGCGCCAGTCCCGACACCGACATCCTGGCGCTGCTGCCGGGCGCCAGCAGCAAGGACGCCGTACGCCAGCAGGCCTTCTCCCACATGGTCGACTCGGCCCAGCAAAAGCTGGTGGTGCTGGTCGGCGACCGCGACTGGAAGCGCGCCCAGGCTGGCGCACAGGCTTACCTCACGGTCCTGCATGCGCATGCCGACCTGGTCGCGCCCATCAACGACGACAGCGCGCAATGGCAAAGCCAGTGGCTGGGCAGCCTGGACCGCAGCCGCAGCCTGCTGCTGGGCGACGCCCAGCGCGCCCAACTGGCCACGACAACGGCGCAGCAGTGGAACCAGCGCGCCCTGGGCGGCCTGTACGGCGCCTTTGGCGGCCCCCGCCTGGGCGCCTGGCAGGATGATCCCTTCGGACTCTTCGGCGACTGGGTGCAGGAGCGCGCCAGGGAGACGCCGGTGCGCCCGCGCGATGGCATGCTCTTCGTGGAACGCGATGGCGTGAGCTACGCCCTGCTGCTGCTGGAGTTGAAGGCCCCGGCCTTCTCCATGCAGGCGCAGGAGCAGGTGGTGCCGCTGCTGGCGCAGGCGCGGCGAGCCGCGCGCACCCAGGCCGGCGAAGTCGTCAGCGGCGGCGTAGTCTTGCACGCCGCCGCCGCCAGCGCCCAGGCCAGCAGCGAAAGCGCCACCATCGGCGCGGGTTCGCTGCTGGGCATCCTGCTGTTGATGTGGCTGACCTTCCGTTCGCTCAAGCCTATCCTCTACATCGCCCTGTCCATCGCCGTCGGCTGTCTGGGTGCGCTGTCGGTGAGCATGCTGGTGTTCGGCAAGATCCATCTGCTGACCCTGGTCTTTGGCGCCAGCCTGATCGGCATCGCCCAGGACTATGGCATCTACTTCCTCTGCGCGCGTCTGGCCGCGCCGGCTACGCAGGACTCGGCCACCCTGCTGCGACGTCTGTTGCCGGGGCTGGCGCTGATGCTGCTGGCGGCGCTGATCGGCTATCTCGGCATGGCCTTGACGCCCTTCCCCGGCTTGCAGCAGATGGCCGTGTTCTCGGCGCTGGGACTGGTGTTTGCCTGGCTGACCGTGGCCTGCTGGTTCCCGCAGCTGATCGGCCCGCAGACCCTCTGCGCAACGCCGCGTGCGCAAGGCTTCGGCCAGAGCATCGCGCGCTGGCCCGACCTGCTGGGCGGCTTCGCCTGGCACCTGGTCCTGCCCGCTGCGGTGGCGCTGATCGGGCTGGCCATCGCCGGCGTCGCCCGCCTGCACAGCAGCGATGACATCCGCGCCCTGCAGAAGAGTCCGCCCGAATTGCTGCAGGATCAGATGCGCATCAGCCAATTGCTGGAGTTGGCCGCGCCGGTGCAGTTCTACCTGGTGCGCGGCGCATCGGCCGAGGCCGTGCTGCAACAGGAAGAAGCCTTGCGCGAGAAGCTGCAAGCGCTGGTGCAGCGCAAGCTCATCACTGGCGTGCAGGCAGTGTCCAACTGGGCGCCCTCGCAACAGCGCCAGCAGGACAACCTGGCCCTGCTGCGGCGAGCGCTGCTGGAGCCCCAGGGCGAATCGCCCGACGCCGTCACGCTGACCGCACAAGCCATCGGCGAGAGCCCGCAGTGGGCGCAAGCGCTGCGCCAGCGCATGCTCGACAAGACCCAGCCGATCACGCCCGAGGAATTCCTCGCCACCCCGGCCGGGGCAGCCTCGCGGCACCTGTGGCTGGGCCAGGTGGACGGCCAGTTCGCCAGCATCGTCGCCCTGCGCGGGTTGACCGACTATCGCCAGCTCGGCCAGCTGGCCGCCGTCGCCGAGGGGATGCCAGGGGTGCAATGGGTGGACAAGGTCGGCGAGATCTCGTCGGTGCTGCGCCAATACCGGATCTACATGGGCTGGGCGCTGCTGTGCGCCTACGCCGCCATCTTCGCCCTGCTGGCGCTGCGCTACCGCCGCCGCGCCTGGCGCGCGCTGGCGCCGCCGCTGCTGGCCTCGCTGCTGACGCTGGGCCTGTTCGGCTGGCTGGGCCAGCCGCTGCAACTGTTCCACGTGCTGGCCGGACTGCTGGTGCTGGGACTGGGCGTGGACTATGGCATCTTCCTGCTCGAATCATCCCGGGACCAGCGTCCGCATGCCTGGCTAACCGTCGCTCTGTCGGCAGCCAGCGCGCTGCTGTCCTTCGGCTTGCTGGCCTTGAGCCACAGCCCGCCGCTGCACGCCTTTGGTCTCACCATGCTGTGCGGCATGCTGCTGGTGTGGCTGCTGGCCCCGCTGTTCACCCATCCCGGCCCTGCCGCGCACGCTACGCCAGACGCGCAGCCGGACAAGGAATCCGCATGAAGCCCACCCTCCTGCTGGCCGCCGCCAGCGCCGCCATGATCCTGCTGCTGGGCGGCTGCGCCAGCCCGGTTACGCCCGATACCCGGCCGTCGGCTCGGCTGTCGCTGCGCCTGGCGCCGGCCGCCCTGGGACAGAGCATCAGTCTGCAACAGCACCTGAAGGTGGAGCGCGGCAGCCGCATCGACGAACTCGATACCGCCCTGGAAATCGATGCCGAGCATCTCGACCTGGTCGGCCTGGCGTTCGGCCAGCGTGTCATGTCGCTGCACTTCGACGGGCGGCAACTGCAGGTGTGGCGGCATGCCCTGCTGCCCAGCCAGGTACAGGGCGAAGATGTGTTGCAGGATGTGCAACTGACCCTGTGGCCCGCCGAGGCCATCCGCCAGGCGCTTCCCGAGGGATGGGAGTTGCGCGAAGCCCAGGCTCAACGTACTCTCCTGCTCCACGGCGAAAAGATTGCCGTGATCGACTATCCCGACCAGCGACGCTGGGGCGGCACAGTGATCCTGAACAATCTGCGTTACCACTACAAGCTGACGATACAGTCAGTGGTGACCTCTGAATGACATCGCCACACGCATGAGCCTTTATCTGAACGCCCTCGGCATGGTCTGCCCGCTCGGCAGCGCGCATGACGCCATCCGCACGCGCCTGCTGGCCGGCGTGAGCGGCCTGCGCGCCGATGCGCGCTACCTCGATGCCCATGGCGAGCCCTTGGCCCTGGGCGCTGTGCCCGATGACACGCGCCTTCCCGAGGACGACCACCTGCCGCTGCGCGAACGCAGCCGCAACAACCGCCTGGCCCTGGCCGCGCTGCAACGCATCCGTGTGCAGGTCGATGCCGCCATCGCGCGCTATGGCGCAGAGCGCATCGGCATTGTGCTCGGCACCAGCACCTCCGGCATCGCCGAAGGCGAAGCCGCCTTTGCCGCACGCGCAGCCAGCGGCAGTTTCCCGCCCGGCTATCACTACGGCCAGCAGGAGCTGGGTTCGCCCGCCACCGCGCTGCAACTGACGCTGGGCACCACGGGTCCGGCCTATGTGCAATCGAGCGCCTGCGCCTCCAGCGGCAAGGCCATCGCCAGCGCCGCGCGCCTGCTCAACATGGGGCTGTGCGATGCGGTCCTCTGTGGCGGCGTCGATACCTTGTGCCAATTCACCATCGCCGGCTTCACCGCGCTGGAATCGGTGAGCGCGCAGCGCTGCAATCCGCTCTCGCTGCATCGCCAGGGCATCAACATCGGCGAGGGCGCGGCCCTGTTCCTGCTCACGCGTGAACCGGCGGCGGTGCAACTGAGCGGCTGGGGCGAGTCCTCCGACGCCTATCACATCTCCGCGCCCGACCCCGAAGGCCGGGGCGCGCAACTGGCCATCGGCCAGGCCCTGCGTCGCGCTGGCCTCACCGCGAGCCAGATCGACTACATCAACCTGCACGGCACGGCCACGCCGCAAAACGATGCGATGGAATCGAAGGTGGTGCAGGCGCTGTTCGGCCTGGAGGTGCCGGTGAGTTCGACCAAGCCCTTCACCGGCCACACCCTGGGTGCGGCCAGCGCCATCGAAGCCGGACTGTGCTGGCTGTTGATGCAGGATGACAACCCGGACGGCCTGCTGCCGCCGCATCTGTGGGATGGCGTAGCCGATCCGGCGCTGCCGGCGCTGGCGCCGGTCCAGGTCGGACAGCGGCTGGGACGGCCGCTGCGGCATGTGCTCTCCAATTCCTTTGCGTTTGGCGGCAGCAACGTGGCGCTGGTATTTTCGCGCGGGGAGAACGCATGAGCCCGACCCTGCCAACGATCCCGCCGATCGAGCAATTGCTGCCGCACGCCGCGCCCATGATCCTCATCGACCGCGTAGTGGCGGTCAATGAAGAACAGCTGCAGGCCGAGCTGGAGATCCGCCCCGACAGCCTCTTCCACACCGGCAGCGGTGTGGGCGCGTGGGTGGGCATCGAATACATGGCCCAGAGCATCGCTGCCTGGGCCGGTTACCAGGAACTGCGCCAGGGCGGCCGCGCCAAGATCGGCTTCCTGCTGGGCGCGCGGCGCTACAGTTGCTCGGTACCGGAGTTTGTCACCGGCCTGCGGCTGGGCGTGTCGGTGCAGTTGCTGCTGCAGGCGGAGAACGGACTGGGGTCCTTCGACTGCCGCATCACCGACCTGGCAACCCAACAAGAACTGGCGCAAGCCACCGTGTCGGTGTTCCAGCCGCACGATGCAACACACTATCTTCAAGAAGGCATGGCATGACCACAACGGGAGCACACAGCATTTTCGTCACCGGCTCGAGCCGGGGCATTGGCCGCGCCATCGCGCTGCGCCTGGCGCGCGAAGGATACGACATCGTCCTGCACTGCCATGCGCGGCGCGACGCCGCCGACCAGGTCGCGGCCGAGATCGCCGCGCTGGGCCGCCAGGTCCGCGTGCTGCAATTCGACGTGGCCAATCGCGAGCAGGCCGCGCAAGTCCTGCTGGCCGATGTGGAACAGCACGGCTGCTACTACGGCGTGGTCTGCAATGCCGGCATCACCCGCGACAACGCCTTCCCCGCCATGCCCGGCGAAGACTGGGACAGCGTGCTGCGCACCAACCTGGATGGCTTCTACAACGTGCTCAATCCTTTGGTCATGCCCATGGTGCGCCGACGTGCGGCGGGCCGCATCGTAACCCTGGCCTCGGTGTCGGGACTGATCGGCAATCGCGGCCAGGTCAACTACAGCGCCGCCAAGGCCGGCGTCATCGGCGCCACCAAGGCGCTGGCGCTGGAACTGGCCAAGCGCGACATCACCGTCAATTGCGTCGCCCCCGGCCTGATCGATACCGACATGACCGAAGACGCCCCCATCGATGAGATCCTCAAGCTGATCCCCGCCCGCCGCGCTGGCAAGCCCGAGGAAGTGGCGGCCGCCGTGGCCTTCCTGATGTCGCCGGATGCGGCCTACATCACGCGCCAGGTGATCTCGGTCAATGGAGGCCTGGCATGACGCGTGCCCGCACCGAGCGCCGGGTAGTCGTCACCGGCATGGCCGGCATCAGTCCCATCGGCACCGACTGGAATAGCGCGCTGGCGCAGTTGAAGTCCGGCAGCAACGCCGTGCAACGCATGCCGGGATGGGATGAATACGTCGGCCTGCACACCCGCCTGGGCGCACCGGCGGCGGAGTTTTCGCTGTCCGAACGCTATAACCGCAAGACCACCCGCAGCATGGGCCGGGTCGCCCTGATGGCCACCCGCGCCAGCGAGTGGGCGCTGGCCGATGCCGGGCTGCTGGACGATCCCCTGCTCAAGAGCGGGCAACTGGGCATCGCCTATGGCTCCTCGGCCGGCACCCCTAACGCGATTGCCGACTTCGCCATGATGTTCGCCGAAAAGAATACCCGCGACATCAACGCCAACACCTATCTCAAGATGATGGCCCACACCGCGCCGGTCAACATGGGAGTGTTCTTCGGCATCACCGGCCGCATCATCACCACCTCCAGCGCCTGCACCTCGGGCAGCCAGGGCATCGGCTATGCCTACGAGACCATCCGCAGCGGCCGCCAGCTGGCCATGGTGGCCGGCGGCGCGGAAGAACTGTGCGCCACCGAAGCGGCGGTGTTCGACACCCTCTACGCCACCAGCGTGCGCAACGACACGCCCCAGGTCACGCCCAGCCCCTTCGATCGCGACCGCGACGGCCTGGTGCTGGGCGAAGGCGCCGGCAGCCTGATCCTGGAAGACCTGGAACACGCCCAGGCGCGTGGCGCGCACATCCATGCCGAAATCGTCGGCTTTGGCACCAACAGCGACGGCGCCCACGTCACCAATCCCAATGCCGCCACCATGCAGGCCGCCATCCAGATGGCGCTGGACGATGCCGGCCTGCCCGCCTCGGCCATTGGCTACATCAACGCCCACGGCACCGGCACGCGCCAGGGCGACGTCGCCGAGACCCAGGCCACCGCGCGCGTATTCGGCAAGGCCACGCCCATCAGCTCGCTCAAGAGCTACATGGGCCACACCCTGGGCGCCTGCGGGGCGCTGGAAGCCTGGCTGTCCATCGAGATGATGCGCCACGGCTGGTTCGCCCCGACCATCAACCTGCAGCATCCCGACCCCGACTGCGGCGAACTGGATTACCTCACCGGCAATGGTCGGGCGCTGGAGTGCGAGTACGTGATGTCGAACAACTTTGCCTTCGGTGGCATCAACACCTCGCTCATTTTCAAGCGCTGGCCCTGAACCGGGCCTGCTTTGCAGTTCCCCTGTCTCCACCCATCACAAGGAAAACAAAGCCATGAAGACCTCCTCCCTCGCCCTTGCTGTGACCCTCGCGCTGAGCGCCGCCCTGCCAGCCCAGGCGCGCGACACCAAGCACCTGCTGCCACTGGACAGCGCCAGCAGCATGAAGGACAAGGAAGGCGTCCTGGATGGCTCGGTCAAGTTCTATTTCGCCGGCCAACCGCACCCGGCCGTGCTGGAAAAGATCTCTACCGATGTCACCAACATGAAGACCAATGCCTTCGGCAAGAGCGATGAAGAAGCCTGCAAATGGGCCTTCCTTTCGGGCCTGGTGCAGCTGCACAAGAAGGCCAAGGAGCTGGGCGGCAATGGCGTGGTCAACATCGTGAGCTACTACAAGAAGAACGAGATGGCCAGCGCCACCGAATTCGAATGCCATGCCGGCGCGACCATGGCCGGGGTCGCACTCAAGGGCGACATCGTCAAGCTGGGCAAGTAAGCCGGCAATGCCCTCCAGCCTGGCCTGGATCGTGGATGGCCGCCGCATGGTCCAGGCGGGCCGGCGCGCAGCCATCCCGGCGCACCTGGCGGCGCTGCTGTCACCCAGCGAACGCAGCCGCCTGCAGGGTTTCCGGCGCGCGCCACGCGCCTGCGAATTCCTGCTCGGCCGGCTGCTGATGCGCCGTGCGCTGATGCAGGGCAGCGCTGGCCGTCTGGAAGAGATCGAGGTCGAAGAGCGGCCCGGCTATGCCCCCATCGTGCGCATCGCCGGAGTGCTGGCCGATGGCGTCGCACAGCCCGCCGTGAGCCTCTCGCACAGCCGTGGCTGGATCGCCTGCGCCATCGGGATGGGCACGCCAATCGGCGTGGATATCGAAGCGCCACTGGCTGGACGCGATCTGGCCACGCTGGCCGGGCACGCGTTCACGCCGGCAGAGCTGTCCTGGCTGGCGCTGCAGGCCAAGGACGACGCCGGATCCAGGGAAGACGCCTTCTATCGCCTGTGGTGCGCCAAGGAGGCCGAATACAAATACCGTCACCACGCCGGAGAGCACCATGCACTCGCCGCCAGCGTGCCGCCCACGCTGCATCATGAACGACAGCCGCATTACCACCTGTGCATCTGCAGCAGGGCGGAAGCCGGGCAGCACCGCAGCGAAGAGATCGCGCTGGAGGCCTTGCTGGAATGGACCGCGGGCCGCGGCTCGAGCGGCTGATCCATCTTCCGGGCAAACGCCATCAACACAGTAGCCAGCTAGTAGCAACCAGGTAGCAATACAGCAGCAGCAACACGGCAGCAATACACAAGAACACACAACCACGCTGACACATCAAGGGGAAAACCATATGTCCGCATCACGCACCTGGCTGCTTGCAGCCGCCACCCTCCTGTTGACCACCGCCTGCTCCACGCCGGAAGAGCGCATGGCCAAGCTGCAGATCAAGCAGCAGCGGCTGGAAATCAAGGCGCAGCAGGCGGCCCAGCGCAACGAAGTCATCAGCAAGGCGCAAGGCGCGGCGGTCATCGACCAGCGCGCTCCGTTCGAAAACGTCCTCAAGGCCCTGGCCAATTGCGACGCCAGCTTTGCGGCCACCCTGGGCCAGTTCCCGGAAGCCTTGTCGCCCGCCTTCGTGGTCACCAGGAAGGGCAAGATCGCCAGCATCGACGTGCCTGACCGCCGCACTCCTGGCCGCGACCGCGTCGCCGCTGCCGGTAGCGCCCTGGCTTATGGCCAGACCCTGAGCGCCTACTATGACGAAAGCGTCGAGATCAACGGCCAGCCGCAGAAGATCAGCTGGGGCTTCTACAGCCCCTCCACGCCGGAACAGCTGGCCAGGATCCTGGGCGCGGCCATTCCCAACTTCAAGCGCACCAGCCGCGAACTGAACGGCAACTACGTGCGCATGGAAATCTTCGATCGCGGCGGCTGGCATCGCACCACCCGTTTTGATTACTACCGCGGCCAAGCCAATGTGCTGGGTGAACGCACCCTGGTCATCGAACCCTCGCGCGACCCCGCCTTCCCTGGCAGCCGCATCGGCTGCTCGGTGCGTGGATCACAGGTGGCCCAGTTCCAGGATGAATTGCGGCCCGAGGTGGATTGATATCTGCTGAAAGGCTAGGACTGCCGTGCGGTTCCATGCGTCCTGCGCCCGGCAGCACGCTCTGCAAAAACAGAACGGCCGCTGATGCGGCCGTTCTTTTGCTTCCTTCCTTGCTACTTCACTTCAGCGCCAGCGATCGCCCGACCGGCAGGTTGGCACGCCGGCCCATCGCGCCGACCACCGCTGAGACCGGACCCGGAGCCGGCGAATGAGCGAGCTTGAAGGTGGACACCAGTCCCGCCAGCTGCTCTGCTTGCGTCTTCATCGAGTTGGCTGCCGCTGCAGCTTCTTCGACCAGGGCCGAATTCTGCTGGGTGGCTTCATCCATATGCGTGATGGCCAGATTGACCTGCGCGATGCCATGACTCTGCTCCTGGCTGGCGTGCGAGATCTCGGCCACGACATCGGTGACGCGCTTGACGCTGGTGACCACGTTTTCCATGGTCGCACCGGCCTGCCCCACCAGGCTGCTGCCCTGCTCGATCTGCCCGACCGAATCATTGATCAGGTCGGTGATCTCCTTGGCCGCCGTGGCGCTTCTTTGCGCCAGGCTGCGCACCTCCGAGGCCACCACCGCGAAGCCGCGACCTTGCTCGCCGGCGCGGGCCGCTTCCACCGCCGCATTCAAGGCCAGGATGTTGGTCTGGAAGGCAATGCCGTCGATGACGCTGATGATGTCCACGATCTTGCGCGAGGAAGCATTGATGCCTTCCATGGTGCTGACCACCTGCCCCACCACCTGCCCGCCCTGGCTGGCCACGTCCGAAGCCGACACCGCAAGCTGGCTGGCCTGGCGGGCATTGTCGGCATTCTGCTTCACCGTCGACATCAGTTCTTCCATGGCCGAGGCCGTCTCTTCCAGCGCGCCGGCTTGCTGTTCCGTGCGGGAAGACAGGTCCATGTTGCCGGTCGCAATTTCGGCCGAGGCTTGCTCGATGGCGTGCGTTCCTTCCCTCACCTTTCCGACGATGGCGGCCAGGTTGTCACGCATCTTCTTGATGGCGAACAGCAGACTGGTGGTGTCGCCCGGCTTGGCGTCGACATCCGCAGTGAGATCCCCTGAGGCGATCTGCTGGGCAATGTCAGCCGCATAGGCCGGTTCGCCGCCCAGTTGCTTGAGCAGACTGCGTGTGATGACAAATGCGACAAGGGCAGAAATGACAGCCACGATGCCGGTCAGCACGGCAACCAGCGAGGAGGCCATCGCCGCCATATCGACCGTCGTCTGATGCGCCTTGATGTTGTCGGCATCGGCCTCTTCGATGACCTTGTTGATATCCAGCACGATCTGGCGGCGCAGCGGGCTGCATTCGTTGACCAGGAAGTCGCGGAACTCTTCCATCTTGCCACTCTCCCGGTAGATGCGCGGCCGTTTCAGTTCTTCGGCCATCTGCAGCAGGCCGGTGCGCACTTTGTCAAATCCCTTGTGGCCGACGAAATGCGGTTCCATGTCTTTGAGGGCCTTGAGGTAGATCTGCTTCTGCTCATCGACGATGGCCAGCTCTTTCTGCGCGTCGGCCTCGGTACGGAATACATAGGCATTACGCGCCGCCAGGCCGGTCTGGTCGAGCGCTTCCCGCGCCAGGTACAACGGCAGGAGCCGCTCGACCTGGACGTCGTCTGCGGCCTTGATGGAGCCTGTCAGCCGGTTGATGCTGAACAGCGAAATGCCGGCCAGTATGATCGTCAGCGTCAGCAGCAAAGCAAACCCCAGTGACAGCTTGGTGCCGATCTTCATGTTCTTGAATCCACTCATGGATGTTCCCTCCGAATTAATCATTAATACGAGTTTTCGATAGAAGTGAATTCAGTGAGAATCAATCTATGTCGGAACCGACTATAGACGAAGCCCTGCGGCAAGGATTTAGGAGAATTCCTGATAGGGACGAGCTTTGATGCGATAACGACAAGCAATGCGAGTTATCGGCGTAGGGAAGGGAAAGGAAGTGCCTCCGCGCCAGCATGGCGGGCCGCGCAGGCCAGCGCTCTGTGCGGATGTGGATGGGAATCGCTGCCAACGAGCCCTAGACGCCCCTGCACACGCCAGGCCTAAGACTGGCTCAGTCGCGCCCGCCCGCTGGCGGACGCCCATGCCAGGCATCCTCCAGCAGGGCATGCAGGGCTTCGCGCTGCAAGGGACGCGGATTGGCATAGGCATTCTGCAAGGCGATCTCGGTGCATTGCGCCAGGGCCTCATAGGGCATGCCCAGTTCCTTCAGGGACAGCGGGGCGTGCAAGGCGCGCGCCAGCGCATAGACGCCCTGCGCGGCGTCCTCGACCCCGAGGGCGCGCGCAATGCGCTGCATCGCCTGCGGGGCGGCGGCAGCGTTATAGGCCAGCGCATGCGGCAGGATCACCGTGTGCGTCTGCGCATGTGGCAAGTTGTAGCTGCCGCCCAGCGTATGGCAGAGCTTGTGATGCAGCGACATCCCCACATTGCCCAGCACCGTGCCGCACAGCCAGGCGCCATACAGGCAGCGGCTGCGGGCGTCGATATCGTCGGCGCGCGCGGCCAGCTGCGGCAGACCTTCGGCCAGGGCGCGCAGACCTTCTTCGGCCAGTAGCGACATGATGGGATTGGCGTCGGGCGCATACAGACCCTCGGCGGCGTGCGCCATGGCGTTGATGCCGCTGGTGACCGACAGGTCCAGCGGCAGCCCCAGGCTCAGCGCGGGATCGTAGATGACCGTGCGCGGCAGCACCCGGGCATCGCGCCCGGTCTTCTTCCGTCCCGCCTCGGTGAGGCCATAGATCGGCGTCATCTCGCTGCCCGCGTAGGTGGTGGGAATGGCCAGGATAGGCAGTTCCGACTCCAGCGCAATGGCCTTGCCCAACCCCATGGTGGAGCCGCCGCCGATGGCGATGGCGCAATCCGCGCCCAGCGCGCGGGCGACCTCGCGGGCGTGGCGGGCGGTTTCTATCGGCACGTGCATCACCGCCTGGTCGAAGATGCCGGCGCAGCGCGCACCGATGAGGGCGGCCACGCGTTCGGCCTCGGCGCGCTGACCGGGCGTACACAGCACCAGGGCGCGCTGCGCGCCCAGCAGTTCGGTCTCGCGCACCAGGTGCTGCAGGCTGCCGTGGCCGAAGATCACGCGGGCGGCGGCGCTGGTATAGGTAAAGGCTTGCATGGCGATAGGCTCGGTGGGCTCAGTAGGCGCGAAGGCTGGTCGTTGGCGTGCGTGACGTCGTCAGCCTACTTGCGCAGGGGATTGAGGACGAAATCATAGTCCAGCGTATAGAACGGCTGCTCGCACTGTGTGCCGTCGGGAGCCGTGCCGGCGGGATGGCACGGCCAGTCGGCGATGAGGGTGGAGCGTACGCCGAAGACCGCGTCCGAATCGAGATAAACGTCGTCACGCCGGAAGACGTGGGTGATGAGCGTTTCATATCCCTCGGCCTGGATGCGGAAATGCAGGTGCGCCGGCCGCCAGGGATGGCGACCCAGCTTTTCCAGCATCCGTCCCACCGGACCGTCATGGGGAATCGGATAGGGATTGGCCAGGATGCTGCGGAAATGATAGCGCCCCTCGGCGTCGGTGAAGAGCGTGCCGCGGGCGCGGTACTGGTCCAGGTCGGCGTATTGCACGTCATAGAAGCCGTTTTCATCGGCCTGCCAGACTTCCATGCGGGCATGGGCCAGCGGCCGGCCATTGCGCCCGCGCACGCTGCCGCTGACGAAGCAGGGCTCGCCCTTGGCGCCATTGGCGATATCCGCGCCCAGCGGGTACTGCGGCGCATCTTCGACGTGGAAGGGGCCGAACACGGTGGCCTCGGTGCATCCGGCGGGCTTGTGGTTCTGCTGCGCCATGACCAGGGTGGACAGGCCCAGGGTGTCGGAAAGCAGGATGAACTCCTGGCGCTGGTCCGAGCAGATCTGCCCGGTCTCGGTGAGGAAATCGATGCCGGCAAACCATTCTTTCTCGGTCAGCTTGACCTCGCGGGCGAAGGCGTGCAGATGCTGGACCAGGCTGGTCATGATCTCGCGCAGGCGTTGGTCGGTCAGCCAGGCGTGGCGGGACAGGACGGCTTGGGTGATGGTGTCTTCGTTCAGGTTGAGCATGGTCTCCTCCTTGGCAGGATGCATTATTTTTCCGGTGAACGGTAATATAAAGGGCAGTTGCGCCCGGATATATGCACAAATCGGAAAACTGTTTTCCACTTCGGGCCAGGAGCTGGCATGGATCGCTGGAGTCAATTCGAACTGTTCGTCCAGGTGGCCGAACTGGGCAGCCTGTCCCGCGCGGCCGAAGCGCTGGGCCTGTCCAATGCCGCCGCCAGCCGGGCGCTGGCGGCCCTGGAACAGCGCCTGGGCGCGCGCCTGGTGGAACGCAGTACGCGCCGGCTGGGCCTGAGCCGTGCTGGCGAGGACTTCTACCGCCACTGCAAGGCGGCGCTCACGCAGATGAAGGAGGCCGAGCAACAGGTCAACGCCGCCAGCGCGGCGCCCAGCGGCACGTTGCGCATCACCTCGTCGCTGTCCTTCTGCATGAAGCACATCAGCCCGCTGCTGCCGCGCTTCCACCAGCGCTATCCCGAGGTCAGGCTCGAGGTCATCGCCGCCAACCGCTACATGGACCTGCTCGACAGCGATATCGACCTGGCCATCCGCACCCGCGAATTCGAACCCGACGCCAACATCGCCGTACGCCGCCTGGCCACCACCCGCCGCATCCTGGCGGCCGCGCCAGGCTACCTGGCCGCACGCGGCACGCCGCGCACCTTGGATGATCTGGCCCAGCATGACCTGCTGGTCTACAGCCACGCCAAGGAGCCCAACCGTCTGCATCTGAGCGGACGCGACGGCAGCCAGCGCACGCTGGAAATCAAGAGCCTGATGCAGTCCAACGATGGCCAGATCATCCGCGCCGCCGCCCTGGAGGGCTTGGGCATCCTGATCCAGCCCAACTACATCATCTACGACGACATCGTGGCGGGCCGCCTGGTGCCGGTCCTGGACGAATGGGACCTGCCCCGCCTGAGCATCAACATCGCCTATCAGGGACGCAAGCATCTGCCGGCCCGGGTCAGGGTCTTCATCGATTTCCTGGTACAGCATTTCGAAGAGATGGACTACGAGCGGAAATGGACGCGCTGAGCTGCGACGCCGAAAAATACCTTTCGGTAAATAATAATACCGATCAGTAGCAAACCCTTGCGATTGAGGTTAAGCTAGCGCATGGCTGCCATTTCACCAGGAGTCGTTCCCATGTCCATCGCTTGCCTCTCCGCTTGCCCCTCCGTCTTCCTGCGCATGCGTTCCGCACGCCTGGCCGCGTGCGTGCTGCTGCTGGCCACCGCCCTGGCGGCGCTGCCCGGCCACGCTGCGGCGTCCTGGCGCGAGGCCCTGCCTGCGGCCCAGCCCATCGGCAGCGGTACCATGACCTGGCTGGGTTTCCGCATCTACCAGGCCACCCTGTGGGCGAGGCAGCGGCCGCTGGATCCCAGCCAGCCCTTTGCCCTGCAGCTGGACTACAAGGTCAAGATCAGCCGCGACAAGCTGGCCAGCACCTCCGTCGAGGAAATCCAGCGCATGAGTCCCACGCCCATCGCCGCGGCCACGCTGGCGCGCTGGAAGGAAGAGCTGGTGCGCGCCTTCGTCGATGTGGCCGATGGCGATGAGCTGGTAGGCCTGTACCTGCCGGGGCGCGGCATGCGTCTCTACGACCGCGACAAGCAACTGGCCGAGATCGCCGACCCCGAGCTGGCGAAAGCCTTCTTCAACATCTGGCTGGGCCAGCCCAGCCGCGACGAGGGCCTGCGGCGCCGCCTGCTGGGGGAAAATCCTTGAGCACTGCCGCCAGGCGCGGCCAGGACGCTGCCTACGGCTTGCTGGGCGCACCGCTGGCGATGGCGGCCTTGCCGCTGTTCGTCCAGATCCCGGCCTACTACGCCAGCCATGTCGGCCTGGCGCTGGCGCCGCTGGGCTGGGTGCTGTTCGGTGCGCGCCTGCTGGACATGCTGCAAGACCCCGTGTTCGGCCACCTGCTGGATCGCTCGGCGCAGCGCCAGAAGCGCTGGATGGCCATGGCGGGCGCCGTGCTGGCCGTGGCCTTCGTCTGCCTGTGGAAGCCGCCGCATGATCCGCAAGCCGCCATGCTGTGGCTGGTGGCCATGCTGGTGCTGGCCTACGGGGCGCATAGCATGCTCAGCATCGCCTACCTGTCGTGGGCGTCGCGACTGCCGGAGAAGGGCTTGCGCGCCGTCGCCTGGCGCGAGGCGGCGGGACTGGCCGGGGTGATCGTGGCCAGCGTGATCCCGGCCGCCATCCTCGCGGCCGAAGCCAGCCAGATCGATGCGCGCATCACCTTCTACTGCGCCGGCTTTGCCGCCTTGCTGGGGCTGGCATTGCTGGTGCTGCTGCGGCAGAACCCGCCGCCGCCGCAGGCCGACGGCCATCACTGGAAGAGCGCCCTGCGCGGCCTGTGGGAGACCCCCGCCTTCCGCACGCTGTTGCCGCCCTACCTGCTCAATGCCCTGTCGGCAGCGATTGCGGCCACGCTGGCGCTGTTCTTCATCGAGGATCAATTGCAGCAGGGCCGGCTGGCCGGGCTGTTCCTGGCGGCCTACTTCGGCGCCGCGGCGCTGGGCTTGCCGCTGTGGGGCGCGCTCTCGCGCCGCGTCGGCGCGGTGGCCTGCTGGCGCTATGCGATGCTGCTCTCGGTGGCCGGCTTCATCGGCGCAGCGCTGCTGGGGCCGGGTGATCGCCTGGCCTTCCTGGCGGTATGCCTGGCCACTGGCGCAGCGCTGGGGGCCGACCTGCTGCTGCCGCCGGTGCTGCTGGCGCGCTCGGTGCGGCAGGCGCAGGCCGTGGGCGTCGCCTTCGGCATCCTCACCATGCTGGGCAAGCTGGCCCTGGCGCTCTCCGGCATCGCACTGCCGCTGCTGGCGGCGCTGGATTACCGCCCGGGCCAGGGTCCCAGCGTGAGCTTGCCGCTGGTCTATGCGCTGCTGCCCTGCCTGCTCAAGCTGCTGGCCTGGCAGGTGCTGGGGCGCTATGGCCGCCGCTTTCCTGATTCCGGACAGGCATGAGCAAGGACCCTTCCGCCCCGCCCCGGGCCGCCACGCTGCGCCTGATCCTGGGCGACCAGTTGAACCCCCGGCATTCCTGGTTCGACCAGTGTGACGACCAGGTGGTCTACCTGCTCATGGAAGTACGCAGCGAGACCGACTATGTACTGCACCACGCGCAGAAGGTCCTGGCCCTCTTTGCGGCCATGCGCGACTTCGCCGCGCGTCTCAAGGCTGGCGGCCACCGGGTGCGCTACATCCGGCTCGACGACCCCAGCAACCGCCAGTCGCTGGTGGACAATCTCAGCGCCCTGGCGCGGCACTACCAGGCCAGCCAGGTGCAATGGCAGGCCCCCGACGAGTGGCGTGTCGATGAGGCGCTGCGGCAGTGGGCGCAAGCACAGCCGCTGCAAACCTCCATGGCCGACAGCGAGCACTTCCTCACCGATCGCCACGAACTGCCCCGCCTCTTCAGCGGCCGCAAGCAGTGGCTGATGGAACATTTCTACCGCCAGATGCGGCGGCGCTTCGAACTGTTGCTGGAAGCCGACGGCAGCCCGACCGGCGGCCAGTGGAACTTCGACCACGACAACCGCAAACGCTGGCCCGGCACGCCCGCCGAGCCGGCCGACTGGCGCCAGCCGCACGATCACAGTGCGCTCTGGGAGATGCTGCAGGCCTGCGCGGTGCCGACCTTCGGCGATCCCCAGGCCAGCCAGTTGCGCTGGCCGCTGAACCGCGAAGAAGCGCTGGCGCACCTGGAACACTTCATCACCCATGCCCTGCCCTGCTTCGGCGACTTTGAAGACGCCATGAGCAGCCGCGCCCAGCGGCTGTTCCATTCGCTGCTGTCGTTCGCCCTGAACGTGAAGATGCTGCATCCGCTGGAAGTGGTGCGGCGCGCCGAAGAAGCTTACCGCGAGGGCCAGGCGCCGCTGGCGGCGGTGGAAGGCTTTGTGCGCCAGATCATCGGCTGGCGTGAATACGTGCGCGGCATCTACTGGTCGCAGATGCCCGGCTATGAAGACCGCAATGTGCTGGACCATGGACTGCCGCTGCCGGCCTGGTTCTGGACTGGCCAGACCCGCATGCGCTGCCTGCAGCAGGCCATCGGCCAGTCCCTGCAGAGCGCCCACGCCCATCACATCCAGCGCCTGATGGTGATCGGCAATTTCGCGCTGCTGGCCGGCCTTGATCCCAAGGCCCTGCACCAGTGGTACCTGGGCGTCTACATCGATGCCTTCGAATGGGTGGAATTGCCCAACACCCTGGGCATGAGCCAGTGGGCCGACGGCGGCATCATCGCCACCAAGCCCTATGTCAGCAGCGCCGCCTATATCGGGCGCATGAGCGACTATTGCCAGGGCTGCGCCTACGACCCCAGGCAGAGGCATAGCGAGGACGCCTGTCCTTACAACGCCCTCTACTGGGATTTCTTCCTGCGCCACCAGGAGCGCTTCGGCAAGAACGCCCGCATGGGCATGGCCTACCAGCAGCTACGCAAGATGGATACGCAGGAACTGGCCCGCCTGCGTGAACGCGCGGCTCACCTGCGCGAACGCCTGGACCAGCTCTGAGGCGGCGGCGGGCGTCGCGGGAGCCGACGCAGGCGGCTGAAAAATAACAGAAACTGACGAAGTCGCACGAAATCGCTGCATAATGCAAAGAAAAAGTTCCATCCAGCACAAGTGTCGTCCCGTCATCGGGAAATCTCTCCTCGGCACTGTTGTTTTTGAAGAAAAACGATTATATTGAATTTAAATTCTATCTAATGAATTTGATTTATTTGTGTAAAACACTGATAATAGAGCTATGAAAACCGCAAAGACTAGCAGCCCCGAGGTGTGTACCACGCAAGAAGCGGCCCACATCCTTGGCATTTCGGTGTCCTCGGTTCAGCAACTGGTGGAAGCCGGCATCATCGAAGCCTGGAAGACCAAGGGCGGCCACCGCCGCATCCCGTTGACCGCCGTGCACGCCTACAAGGCTACGCCTGGCAGCGCTGGCGATGCCGGTGAACACGGCCGCAGTCACGTCGCGCAGCGCGCCGGCAATGGCCGCACCGCCGTGCTGGTGATCGAGGACAACCAGTTGCAGCGCGAGCTGTACGCCAAGGCACTGGCCTCATGGGGGCTGCCGCTGGACCTGGTCTATTGCGAGAATGGGTACAAGGCGCTGCTGGAAATCGCGCGCAGCAAGCCCGATGTGGTGCTGGCCGATATCGTCATGGAAGGCATGGATGGCTATGAAGTCGTCAAGACCATCCTCAACGATCCGCAGCTGCGCGATGTCAGCATCGCCATCGCCAGCAGCCTGGACAAGGACGAGATGGCGCAGCGCGGCGGTATTCCGGCGGGGGTGGTGTTCTTCCCCAAGCCGATCAATTTCGATGAACTGCGCGGCTACATGCGTGCCTGCTGTGCCCGCAGGGAGCGCGAAGCCCGATAAACCAACGGCGAAGGCCAGAGTGCTTCATGGATGACCGGAAACAACAATCTTTCCCGCTCCGGTTTGCGCGCATCGATCTGCGCGTAGCCCTCTCGCTGTTTTCGCTGTTGCTGATCTGCGGGCTGTGGCTGGGGGCGTTCAAGGAGCTGCAGAACAGCCGCAATAACTATCTCGACGATGCGCGCCGCGACGCCCAGTCGCTCTCGCGCCTGTTCCTGGAACACGCCTACCGCACCATCGAGGCGGCCGACCAGGCCGCGCTCTACCTGCGCTACCGCTACGCCGAGCGCGGCAATGCCCTGAACCTGGCCACCGAGATCGACAACGGCCTGGTGGCGCGCAATGTCTACAACCTCTTCTCCATCGTCGACGCCCAGGGCGACGTGGTGCTCTCCAGCAAGCCCTTCACGCCCGTCAACCTGGCCGACCGCGAACATGTGCAGGTCCACATGCAAGGCGGCCAGGACCAGCTCTTCATCAGCAAGCCCGTGCTGGGCCGGGTTTCCAAGAAGTGGTCGCTGCAGATCACGCGCCGCATCAACCGCCCCGATGGCGGCTTTGGCGGGGTGGTCGTGGTGTCGATGGACCCGCAATACTTTACCCGGCTGTACCACCAGATCGACGTCGGCCATCACGGCGTCATCACCCTGGTCGGGGCCGACGGCGTGGCGCGCGTGCGCCGCACCGGCGACATGGACGCCATGGGCGAACAGGTCGCTGGTGGCAAGGTCTATGCGGCCATGCTGGCCCAGGGCAGCGGCACCATCGAAGCCGTCAGCAAGATCGATGGTCGCGAACGCCTGTACGCCTTCCAGAAGCTGCGCGATTATCCCTTGTTCGCCGCCGTGGGCATTGATCTCAAGGAAAGGCTGGCGCCGTATTACCGCGAGCGCGAACGCACCCTGATGCTGGCCGCCCTGTTGTCGGTGGCGGTGCTGGTCTTCAATGCGGTGCTGCTCTGGCTGGCCGGTTCGCTGGTGCGCAGCCGGCGCGAGGCGCTGCAGGCCAACCAGGCCAAGTCGCGCTTCCTGTCCAACATGTCGCATGAATTCCGCACCCCCTTGAACGGCGTGCTCGGCTATTCCGACGCCCTGCGCGAAGAGCTGGGCGAATCGCCCCTGGCGCAATACGCCGTGGCCATCCACGACAGCGGCAACCGGCTGCTGGACCTGGTCAACGCCATCCTCGAAGTGACCGAACTGGAAGACCGCCGGGTCGCCGTCCACCTGGATCCAGCCAACATCCGCGAACTGGTCGGCCAGGCCATCGCCCGCCATTACCCGCAAGCCCAGGCCAAGGGCCTGCCACTGGAGTGCCGCATCGGCGAGGATGTCCCGCAGATCCTGGTCTGTGACGAGCGCAAGATCCAGCGCGTGCTGGACAACCTCATCAGCAATGCGGTGCGCTATACCGACCATGGCCGCGTCATGGTCGAGGTCGAACGCAGCGGGCCGCAGCAGTTGACCATGCGCATCAAGGACACCGGCATCGGCATTGCCGCCAGTCAGCAGAATGACATATTCGAGAAATTCACCCAGGCCGACGACAGTCCGCGGCGCAGCCAGGAGGGCGCAGGGCTGGGATTGACCATCGCCCAGCGTCTGGTCATGCTCATGGGCGGTCAACTCGTGCTACAGTCGGAACAGCACCAAGGTTCTACATTTAGCTTCACTCTGCCATTACAAGAGCCGAAGTAGCAGTCACCCAAAACTACAAGAGCGGGGAGCAATAGTGCAGCCGGGCCAAGACCCACACCAATATCGCCACATCGATCCCAGCGCGCTGTTGCAAGCCGTTGGGGGAGACGCCCGCACGGTCGCGTCGCTGGCCCGGACCTTTGCCGACAGCGCCCCCGAGATCTTCGCCCGGCTGGCGCAGGCCGTGGGCGAGGGCAAGGCTGAGGCGGCGCGCCACGAGAGCCATGCGCTCAAGGGCATGAGCGCCCTGTTCAACGCCCGCGCGCTCACCGAGCAGCTGCAGCAGACTGAAGCGGCCGCGCGCGCCGGCAGCTTGCCGGCGCCGGAACAATGGACGCAGCTGCAAGCCTCTTTCGAGCAGGCGCTGGAAGAGATCCGGCGCTACGCGCAGTCGGCAGGCCCCGCCTGAGCCCACCCTGTGCTGTGCGTGTGTTGACGACATGAACGAACCCCTCCCCAACGATCAGCGCAAGACGCCGCGCATGCGCATCTCCGCCCTGACGGTGGGCGCACTGCTGCTGATCCTGCTGACGGTCACGGTCATCGTTTCCGGCACGCTGCTCTATCGCGCCAGCCTCAATGACTGGCGCAACGACCTCTCCACGCTTTCCACCGTGCTGGCCGAGAACACCGCCCAGACCATGTCCTCGGCGCGGCTGGTGATCGACAGCATCCAGGCCGACATTGAACAGGCCAATCCGACCGACCAGCAACAATTGCAGCGGCATGTGGGCAGCGTCGAGTTCTCGCAGATCATGCGCGAAAAGATCCGCGGCCTGCCTTTCATCAGCGGCATCGGCGTGGCCAACGCCGAGGGCCGCATCCTGGCGCTGTCGCGGGTATATCCGGCCCCGCCCATCGACCTCACCGACCGCGACTACTACCTCCACCATCGCAGCTCCGACTCCACCGCCGACTTCGTCGGCGAGACCGTGCTCTCGCGGGCGGGCGGCGTGCCGACCTTCTACGTCAGCCGCCGCGTCAACGATCGCCAGGGGCGGCTCCTGGCCATCATCGTCATCGGCCTGCCCTGCGCCTTCTTCGAGACCTTCTTTGACAACGTCACCCGCGACAAGCCCTTCTCCATCGTGCTGGCGCGCAAGGACGGCAAGACCCTGACCTCCACCGACCTGCTGCCGGAGCAGGGCCAGCGACGCAGCATCACGCCGCTGGCGCAGTTGCATCCCAGCATGCCGGCCGACGATGAGGGCCGCCAGTCGCACGTGTTCATGCAGTCGCACTGGCTGGGCATCCATCGCCCGGTGCGCAACTGGCCCATGTACCTGGAAATCGGCGTCACCGACGAGGTCTATTTCGGCGAGTGGATGGAATCCATGTATCCGCTCATGCTGGTGGCCGCCATCAGCCTGGTCGGACTGATCGGCGGTTTCGTGCTGACCTGGCGCCAGGTGCGGCGGCGCGAAGAGGACGCCCTGCTGGCCACGCGCCTCAAGGAAGAGGCCGACCACGCCAACGAGGCCAAGTCGCATTTCCTGGCCATGGTCAGCCATGAGATCCGTACCCCCATGAACGGCATCCTGGGCCTGTCCGAACTGTTGATGGAATCGGGCCTGAGCAGCAAGCAGCGCGACTATGCCGACAGCATCCACGGCGCTACCGGCGGGCTGGTGCGCATCATCAACGATATCCTCGACTTCTCCAAGATCGAATCCGGCAAGCTGGACCTGGAAATGGTGGCCTTCCACCCGGTGCGGCTGGTGCAGGAACTGTCCGATCTCTACCGCCCTTCGCTGCAGCGCAAGGATGTGCAATTCGACCTGCACCTGGATTGCCCGGAGAACCTGAGCGTAGTGGGTGATCCCGCGCGGCTCAAACAGGTGCTGGGCAATCTGCTGAGCAACGCCATCAAGTTCACCCAGGCCGGCCATGTCCAGTTGAGCATGTCGGCGCGCCAGGATGAGAGCGGGCCGAGCCGCTGGCGGCTGTTCTTCGCCATCACCGACACCGGCATCGGCATCTCGCCGGAGGCGCTGCAACAGCTGTTCCGCCCCTTCGCCCAGGCCGACAGTTCGATCTCGCGCCGCTTTGGCGGCACCGGACTGGGCCTGGCCATCAGCAAGAACCTGGTCGAACTGATGGGCGGGACCATTGCCTGCCAGAGCATTCCGGGCGAATCGACCCGCTTCAGTTTCGAGATCCTCTGTCCCGAGGCCAGCACGCCGGCGCCTGAACCGGTGAGCGAGGCGGCTGCACCTGCGCCCGCTACCGCGCTGGCGACGACAGCGCCGGCTTTGCCGCCTGCCGCCGAGGCGCCGGGTACGCTCATGCCCCCCGACAACGCTCCCCAGCCGCCATCCAATGTCGATGCGTCGGCGACAGTACTCCCCTCGCTGCTGGCGGGAGCGCGCATCCTCATGGCCGAAGACACCGAAATCAACCGGCAGTTGCTGCGCATCCTGCTGGCCCGCAAGGGCTGCATCCTGCAGGAAGTGGAAAACGGCCTGCAGGCGGTGGAAGCCATCCGGACTGGCCACTATGACCTGGTGCTGATGGACTGCATGATGCCCATCATGGACGGCTACCAGGCCACCGCCGAGATCCGCGCCCACGAAGCAGCGCGTGGTCTGCCCCGCACTCCCATCATCGCCCTCACCGCCAGCGCCATCGAGGGCGACCGCCAGCGTTGCCTGGACGCCGGCATGGACGACTACCTGAGCAAGCCCTTCACCCAGGTCGGGCTGATGCAGACTGTGGAAAAATGGCTACAAAAGTCGTAAAAAAGTAAATTCAGCAAATAAATAATGCAACTGCTTAAATTGTTTTATTTGATTTATTTGTAGTACGTGATTATGATGACTCCATCAGGCATAGAAATGCCTTCAGCAAGACTCAGGGGGAGTCATCATCATGAACTGGTTCTACAATCTCAAGATTGCTCACAAGCTCAACGCCGCCTTCCTGGTGGTGCTGGTCTTCATCATCGGCCTGGGCGGCTTTTCCAGCCTTGAGCTGGCCGCCGTCAACAAGAGCTCCACCGACATCGCGCGTAACTGGCTGCCCAGTATTGACGCGCTGTCCAAGATGAGCCTGGCGCTGGCCCGTTCGCGCAGCTTCGACATGCAGCAACTGCTGACCGCCGACAAGCAGGAAGAAAAGGCCTCGCGCGAACGCGCTGACAAGCAGATGGCCACCCTGCTCAAGGAAGTCGCCCGCTACGGCAAGCTGGTCTCGGAACCGCGCGAAAAAGAGCTGTACCCCGAGATCGAGCGCAACATCGCCCTCTACAAGGAAGCCCACGAGCGCATGAGCGCCCTGTTCGAGCAGGATCAGAAGCAGGCTGCACACGCCCTGATGAACAGCACCTCGACGCCTGTGTACCGCAAGCTGCAGGAGCAGATCGGCGAGCTGAGCGAAGTCAACAGCAAGGGCGCCGCCCTCTCCGACGCCGACGCTGACCATATCTACGGTCAGGCCAACATGGCGATCCTGGCGCTGGTGACGACCTGCGTGGTGCTGGCCATGGCCCTGTCCTGGTGGATCGCCCGACTGGTCGCCCGTCCGCTGGCCAATGCCGTGGACATCGCCCGTCAAGTGGCCGCCGGCGACCTCACGGCCGACATCCCCACCGCCCACCGCGACGAGACCGGTCAGCTGCTGGAAGCGCTGCGGCAGATGAACGGCAACCTGCTCAATATCGTGCGGGAAGTGCGTCAAGGCACCGACACCATCACCACCGCCTCGGCCGAGATCGCCACCGGCAACATGGACCTGTCGTCGCGCACCGAACAGCAGGCCGGCGCGCTGGAAGAAACCGCCTCGGCCATGGAAGAGCTGACCTCGACCGTGCGCCAGAACTCCGACAACGCCCGCCAGGCCAACCAGCTGGCGGTCAACGCCTCCGAGGTGGCCCAGGCTGGCGGCACCGTGGTGGGCAAGGTGGTCGCGACGATGAGCGCCATCAATGATTCCTCACGCAAGATCGTGGACATCATCGGCGTCATCGACGGCATCGCCTTCCAGACCAACATCCTGGCCCTGAATGCCGCAGTGGAAGCGGCCCGGGCCGGCGAACAGGGCCGCGGCTTCGCCGTGGTGGCCTCCGAGGTGCGCACCCTGGCCCAGCGCAGCGCTGCGGCGGCCCACGAGATCAAGGCGCTCATCGACGACTCGGTGGCCAAGGTCGATACCGGCAGCAAGCTGGTCGACGAGGCCGGCCAGACCATGAACGAGGTGGTGGCCAGCGTCAAGCGCGTCTCCGACATCGTGGCCGAGATCACCGCAGCCGGCGCCGAACAGACCCAAGGCATCGAGCAGATCAACAACGCCGTGGTGCAGATGGATGAAAACACCCAGCAGAACGCCGCCCTGGTGGAACAGGCTGCCGCCGCCGCCAAGGCCCTGCAGGAGCAGGCCGGCCGCCTGAGCGAAACGGTCAGCGTGTTCCGCCTGGACGCGCAGCATGTGCCGGTGGTGGTCAGCCGCGCCGCTGCGACGGCCCAACCTGAACGCGATATCACACCGGCGCGCCCGGCCCTGGCCCAGTCCCGCAGCAAGGTCATGGCCCGTCCCGCCCACAGCAACACCAGCGCCAGCGCCGAGCAGGGCGACTGGGAACAATTCTGAAGAGAGAGAAAACCATGGACTCCTTCCAAAAAGAAATCGACGAACGTACCAACCTGACCTCCACCAACAAGTTCGAACTGCTGCTGTTCCGCCTGGGCACGCCCGACGGTTCCACTGACAAGCCCGGCGAACTGTATGGCATCAACGTGTTCAAGATCCGCGAGATCGTCCCGATGATGGACATCACCGCCGCCGCTGGCATGCGCTCGCCGATGATGGGGATGGTCAATATCCGCGGCCAGGTCATGTCGGTGGTGGACCTGCCGGCGGTGGCCGGTTGCAAGGCCGGCCACGGCAACAACATCCTGCTCATCACCGAATTCGCCCGTCACACCCAGGCCTTCGCGGTGGAGTCGGTGGAAGAGATCGTGCGCCTGGACTGGAGCCAGGTGCTGCCGGCCGATTCGCACTCGCCGGGCAGCCTGGTCACCAGCATCGCCCGCCTGGATTCGGAAGTCGACGGTGGACGGCTGGTGCAGGTGCTGGATGTGGAACACATCCTCAACCTGGTCTCGCCGGTCAAGGAACAGATGCAGCCCGCCCCGCCTGGCGCGGCCGAACTGAAGCTCAAGCCGGGCGCGGTCGTGCTGGCCGCGGACGACTCGCGCATGGCGCGCGCCCTGATCGAGCAATGCCTGAAGGACCTCAACCTGCCCTTCATCATGGAAACCGATGGCCTGCAGGCCTGGAAGAAGCTGCAACAGCTGTCCCAGGCCGCCGCCCAGGAAGGCAAGCCGCTCACCGACAAGGTGGCCATGGTGCTGACCGACCTGGAAATGCCGGAGATGGACGGCTTCACGCTGACCCGCAAGATCAAGGCTTCGGATCAATACAAACAACTGCCGGTGGTGATCCACTCATCGCTGACCGGCTCCGCCAATGAAGACCATGTGCGTTCGGTGGGCGCCAATGGGTATGTGGCCAAGTTTTCCCCGCCGGAACTGGCAGCAATGCTGCGCCAGGTGCTGCCCCCCTGACAGCCCCTACTGCAGAGCCAGTGACGGCGCTTTTTACAAGCGCACGGCCGACCAGCCTGTCGGCCGCCCCGACGCCGCCAGTTCGCTGGCGGCGTTGTCGTTGTTGTTGTCGGTGTGATGTGGTCTTTGCCGCGCAGGATGAAGGAATCCTGACCGGCTTGCGCTATCTCAAACTCCTTCGAATTCAAGCTCTTAGAATGAAAGTGAACGTTCCTTCACCCGGCCCAGGCGCCGGGCCCTCCTCCTGAGCGTCTCCGCCAGCGACCGGCGTTGCGGTCACATCCTGTTCCGGGAGCCAGACCATGTCAGAGGCCGACCTTTCCCCCCGTATTCCCGCCTTGCTGGCGGCCATGGATGCCGAACATCGTCACGTGCTCGATGGCGTGGCTGCGCTGATGCTGGTGCCGCAGGAGCGCTTCGGCGCAGCCTATGGGGCGCTGGTGGACGAGATTGAAGAAGGATTCCGGCAGGAAGAGCTGATGATGGACGAGATCGACTATCCCACCCTCAAGGCGCACCGGCGCGACCATGCCGAGCTGCTGGCGCTGCTGCACCGGCTGCGTCCCTACCTGGAAGAAGGCAATGCGCCGCTGGCGGACATTGTCATGGGGATGATCCCGCACATGCTCATCCGCCACATGTCGGCGATGGATCAGGAACTGGCGCTGGCGCTGCGCCAGCAGGAAGGACACACAGTTGCGGGCGCTGAAGTGGCTAACGTGGCTGAGGTGGCTGAGGCGGCGGAAGGGGCTCAAGCGTCCAGCGCTGCCGGGCTGTCAGTCGATGCCGGCTGCGGTCCGCGGATGATTTCCGGTCCGCTGCCATAGTCGGCCAGCGTGGCGCAATAGAAGGCGACGAACTCCTCGACCGGCAAGGGCCGGGAAAACAGCCAGCCCTGGGCGAAGTCAACGCCCCGCTCGGCGAGGTAGGCGGCCTGTTCCAGCGTTTCCACCCCTTCCGCGACGATGTAGAGCTTCAGGCTCTTGGCCATGGCGATGATGTGATCGATCACGGCGCTGGTGGCCGCGCCGGTGCCGATGGTGCTGACGAAGGATTTGTCGATCTTGAGCGCATCCATCGGCAAGCCCTGCAGGTATTGCAGGTTGGAATAGCCGGTGCCGAAGTCGTCCAGCGCCATCGAATGCCCCATTTCGCGGGCGCGCGCCAGGGTCAGACTGGCTGAGGCGATATCCATGCAGCCGCGCTCGGTGGCTTCCATCCACAGCTGTTCGGGGCGGATGTCGCTGCCGGCCAGGGCCTGGCTGACCACCTCGAGGATGCGCCCGGTCTTCATGTCCTGGGCGGCGACATTGATGGCAATGTGCAACGCCCGGTCCTGGCGCAAGGTGTCGCGCATTTCCCTGACCACGGTATCGACCACCAGATCGGTCAACGGCAGGATCAGCCCGCTCTCCTCGGCCAGCGCAATGAAGAAGTCAGGCCGCACGATGCTGCCATCGGGCCGCCGCCAGCGCAGCAGCGCCTCGGCGCCGATGCAGCGGCCGCTGGCCATCTCGATGATGGGCTGGTAATGGACGATGAATTCCTTCTTCTTCACCGCCAGCTGCAGGTCGGCCAGCGGTGACAGGCGGGCCTGCGAGACCCGCAGCACCAGCATCACCAGGCCAATGCCCAGCAGGATGCCGACCGGCAGGAACCAACGCTGCTGGCCGGTCATCTCTTCCAGTACATGATCGCCATCGACGATGGCCGCGGCGGTCCAGCCATCGCGGCTGACGGTGGAGATGAAGAAACCGTCCACGTCCTGCCTGCCCAGTCCGTCCAGCGCATGCTCGGCGACGCCCGCTGCGACCGGGCCTCCATACTGCGCCACCGGGCCGAAACCATTGCGCGCCAGCACCACATGCACGCCCTTCTCCAGCACCACGTCCACGAAACGCAGGCGATGCACCAGCGCACTGTGCGCGCCATACTGGATCGACAGCATCGTGGGCCCATCAGCGACGAAGGAGCGCTGGTCCAGCGCCACCTCGACACCGTCGGCCGTGGTAAAGACCGGCTCGGCCTGCCGGCGCCGCCGCGCGCCGACGCTGCTGTCCCAGGAGGTGCACTTGAGCTGGCCATGTTCGTAATAGCCCATCTCCTCGATGCTGCGGGAATTGACGCTGATCAGGCGCATCTGGGCAATGTGCTCGTCCGAACAGGGCAACAGCAGCAAAGGCGACAAAGACTTCAGCGAGCGCTGGGTCTCGTCGAAACTGTGCGCGGCGCGCGCGATGACGCTCTCGGCATAGCGCGCCAGACGTTCATGCTCGGCCTGCGCCACGGCCTGGCGCGACAGCCACATCATTGCCGCCACCGGTGCAATGGCCGCCACTGCCGTGGCCACGATGGTCCATGCCACGATCCTGTTCTTGTTGCTCACCCCGTCCTCCGATGGCTGCCCGCTGGCGACCGGAACGGCGCAGGACGGGCAGGTTCAAGGCGAATGCGTTCGCCGGATACTCATCATTAGACCCGCATTAAACAAATAAATCAATTTAAACATTTATCGATCGATCCCCCATGGCCTCGCGAGGACCGGGGGCGCTAGGCGAAACGCCCCGTTCAGCCGGCCAAGGAAGGCGAAGATCCGCTTCCCAGGCGGATCTTGCGAGATGCCATCCAGGCAAGAACAAGTTGGACTGGCGCAACGAATTAACTATTTATATCTATGCGGAATCATTTTTTTGGTTTATTTGGTTTTTTTGTGTTTTAATGATTCCAGTGCTCAAGGTTTCCACAGAGAGGATGAGCCAAGCCAGGCCAACGTAGCCGTCAGCGAGAGAGCAAGGGGAGCCGATCATGGGACATTGCGACGTATTCGAGGTCAGTCAGGTCTGCCCTCTGCCCGCAGCCAAGGAAGAGGCTCCCGACTTCTGCGCCCTGATCAAGGCCAACGCCCGCTACCGCCACATCATCGGCAATACCCCGGCCATCATCTACAGCAGCGTGCCCTCGGGCGACTTCCGGCTGACCTTCGTGAGCGAGAACGCCTCGCGGGTGCTGGGCTACGAACCCTGCGAGATGCTCGATGATCCCAATTTCTGGTTCAACCACATCCATCCCGACGACACCGCCCAGATCTTCTCCAGCCTGGCCATGCTCTTCGTGGAAGACCAGAAGATCTATGAATACCGCTTCCGCACCAGCAATGGCAGCTACCTGTGGATGCACGATACGCTGCGCCTGATCCGCGACCCTGACGGCACGCCCCAGGAAGTCATCGGCCTGATGACCGACATCACCGGCCGCAAGGAAATGGAAGACACCCTGCAACGCCAGGCCGAAGAACAGCGCAAGCTGATCGAACAGCTGAAGATGGCGCAGGCGCAGCTGATGCAATCCGAAAAGCTGGCCTCCATCGGCCAGCTGGCCGCGGGCGTGGCCCACGAGATCAACAATCCGATCGGCTTTGTCAGCGCCAACCTCAATACCCTGGGCAACTATGTGGCCACGCTGCTGGAAGGCATCCAGCTGCATCAGTGCCTGCAGGGCGGCGCGCTGCCTGCGGCCATGGCCCAGGAACAGTTGCGCAGTTTCGAAGCGCGCGCCGACCTGGCCTTCCTCAGCGAAGACGTGACCGAGCTGCTGGCCGAATCCAATGAAGGATTGCAACGGGTGCGCAACATCGTGCAATCGCTCAAGGACTTCTCGCGCATCGGCGAGAGCAACTGGCAGATGACCGACCTGCATCGCGGCCTGGACAGCACTCTCAACATCGCCAACAACGAGCTGAAGTACAAGGTCAGCATCGTCAAGCAATATGGTGAACTGCCGCTGGTCAAGTGCCTGGCCTCGGAACTGAACCAGGTCTTCATGAACCTGCTGGTCAACGCTGCCCAGGCCATCAGCGAACGCGGCACCGTCACCATCTGCACCGCGCGCGCAGGGGACAAGGTCAGCGTGAGCATCAGCGACACCGGCCACGGCATCGCACCCGAAAACCTCAATCGCATCTTCGAACCCTTCTTCACCACCAAGCCCGTGGGCAGCGGGACCGGCCTGGGACTGTCGCTGTCCTATGGCATCGTCAAGAAGCATGGTGGTGACATCCGGGTCAGCAGCGCACCAGGCTGCGGGACCACCTTCACGATCGAGTTGCCCATCGATCCAGCCAGTGTCCTGGCGCAATCCAGCGCCACGGAAACCTCAGGAGAAGCATCATGAGTGCCATCCACAGCCATGAAATCGACACCCTGCAACAGGCCGATCCCTTTGCCCTGCCGCCGCCCTGCGTGCTGCTGGTGGACGATGAACAGAGCATCCTCTCGGCCTTGAAGCGCACCTTCCGGCCCCAGGGCTACCGCCTGATCATGGCCACCAGCGCCGAAGCGGCCCTGGAGATGATGGCGGCCAGCGAGGTCGACCTGGTGATCTCCGACATGCGCATGCCCGGCATGAACGGCGCCCAGTTCCTGGCCAAGGTGCGCCAGCAATGGCCGTCCACCATGCGCATCCTGCTGACAGGCTATTCCGAGATCGGCAGCACCATCTCGGCCATCAATGATGGCGGCATCAACCACTATCTCTCCAAGCCCTGGGATGATCGCGAACTGCTGCTCATCGTCGCCCACGCCCTGGAAGAACAGCAGCTGCGCAAGCAGAAGATGGCGCTGGAACGCAAGGTGCGCGAGCAAAACCTGCAACTGGCCGACTTCAATCGCCAGCTCGAACGCCAGGTGCAATCCCGCACCGAGGAACTGCGCCAGACCGTGATGTTCCTGGAGAGCGCGCAGGAAGAAGAGCAAAAGTCCTTCCTCTCCATGCTGCGCGTGTTTTCCGACATCAGCGAGCTGCGCGCCGGGCTGGCCACGGGCCAGTCGGCCCGGGTAGCGCGCTGGTGCGAACAGCTGGCGCTGCGCATGGGCATGACCACGCACCATGCCCGCGACACCATGATGGCCGGCATGCTGCACGGCATCGGCAAGCTGGAATTGCCCGACGAACTGGTGCGCAAGCCCATCGAAAAGATGAACAGCGATGAAGTGCAGCGCTTCCTGTGGCATCCGGTGCGGGGGCAGATGCTCCTGACGCCCATCCCCAGCCTGGCGGAGTCGGGCGAAATCATCCGCCACCAGCACGAGCGCTACGACGGCCGCGGCGTACCGGAAAGCCTGTCGGGCGACGCCATTCCGCTGGGTGCGCGCATCCTGGCGGTGGTGCGCGATTTCGAGGGCCTGTGCAATGGCGGCATCACCAGCCTCAATGCCTCGCCCGAAAAAGCCCTGTCCATGCTGCGCGCCCACGCCGGCCATCGCTACGATCCGCTGGTCGTGGAAAGCTTCATTGCCATGATGGAAGAACAGCAGATGGCCCTGGAACAGCAGACCCGCCTGCTGGCCACGCAGGAACTGCGGGTGGGCATGAAACTGGCCGAAGACCTGCGCACCAAGTCTGGCGTATTGCTGCTCAACAAGGACCATGTGCTCGACGACGCGCTGCTGGCAAGGCTGCGCCGCTTCGAGCAGCTCGATGAGATGCCGCTCAAGGCCAGGATCGTCTTGCACTGAACCCGCTGCGCCGCAGTCCCGGGCCTGGCGGCCAGCCGCAGGCTCGGGAATTTCCTGATTGTCCGCCAGCGTCGTCGGGCGGATGCTATGGCCCCAGGGCCATGTTCGCATTGGGGGGAGGCGAACGCATCAGAAAACCAAGACAAGAGAGATACCCGTCGACCATGACCAGAGTCACCCGCAACACCGTCGTCTTCCTGCTCATCACCTTGCTGTTCATGCTCGCCGGCGCGGCCACCGTACGCTACCTGAACGAGCGCGAACTGCATGACAGCCTGGCCGTGGACAGCCGCTGGATCGGCGACGACATCGAATCCCTGCTGCGCCGCTATGAACATGGCCTGCGCGGCGAGCGCGGCGCCATCCTGGCCATCGGCGAACATGCGCTCACGCGAGAGCGCCTGTTGCGCTACATGGACAGCCGCGACCTGGCCACGGAATTCCCCTGGGCCGGCGGCTTCGGCTTCATCCGCCATGTCCCGCTGTCCGCGCGCGCAGCCTATGAGCAGCAGGTGCGCCAGGGACGCATGCTGTTTCCGTCCATCACCCAGCTCGCCGAGAATCCGGGCGAGCTGTACGTGATCGAATACATCGAACCGATAGAGGCCAACCGCAAGGCGCTGGGGCTGGACATCGCCTCTTCGCAGGCACGCCGCTCCGCCGCCGACCACGCCATGCTCACCGGCCGGGCCGAGCTGACCCCGCCCATCCACCTGGTGCAGAAAGACGGGGCGTCGGCCAATGCCTATCTGTTCCTGCTGCCCATCTATGCCGGCTCGGTTACGCCGCCCACTCTGCATGAACGTCAGGAAAAGATCATCGGCTGGGCCTATGCGCCGCTGTCGGTGCACGACATCATTTCCGAACTGAGCCGGCGCTGGAAGACGCACGCGCTGGAAGTCCTGATCAAAGACGCGGCGGCGGACGGGGACAATGTCGAACTGTTCCGCAGCGACGGTTTCGATGCGCTGGCGCAGGACAGCGGATTGGACTCGGCCCTCTCGCTGTATGGCAGGACCTGGAAGCTGCAGCTGCGTCCTTCGACGGACTACCGCCAGACGCACCAGTTCGTCAGCGACCGCGCCATGCTGCTCTCCTGCGGCAGCCTGCTGGTCCTGGCGCTGGTGATCGCGCTGGCCTACCAGACCTATTCACGCCGCGAGGAAAAGCTGCAGCAAGCCCAGGCGCTGCTGGCCGCCGTGGTGGACAGCTCCCCCGACGCCATCGTCACCACCGATGCCCTGGGCCGCATCAGTTCCTGGAACCGCGGCGCGGCCGACTATCTGCCATCCAGCCCGGCGCAGGCGCTCAACACGCCCCTGGCGCAGCATCCCGACCTGCGCGAACTGGACGCGCGCGCGGCGTCCGACGCGAGCGGCCAAACCACGCCCCATATCGTCAGCCTGCACGGTGCGCCGGTGCGCTACGCCTCGGCGCAGGTGTTCGCCTTGCATGACCGGGCTGGCCGCGCGGTGGGCAAGGCCTTCATGCTGCGCGACATCACCCACGAAAAGAACATCGAGCGCCAATTGCAGCGCATCAACGAAGAACTGGAATGGACGGTGCAGCAGCGCACCCAGGCCCTGCATCAGGCCAAGACCATGTTGCAGACCGTGCTCAACGTCATGCCTTCGCTGGTGGCCTACTGGGACCGCCACCTGATCAACCACTTCGCCAACGCCGCCTACGAGCGCGCCTTCCAGCGCGAAGCCGGCCAGCTCAACGGGGTCTACATGCCTGACCTGGTGGGCCCGGCGCTGTTCGAGAAGGCGCTGCCGCATATTAAGGGCGTGCTGGCCGGCGCGCAGCAGACCTTCGAGCGTAGCGTCGACGATCCGGTGCTGGGCGCCAGGCACATGCTCACCACCTACATTCCCGAGATCGGCGACCTGGGCGAGGTGACCGGCTTCTATGTCGTGGCCCATGACGTCACCGAGATCACCCACAACCGCAACCAGCTCTCCGAGACGCTGGCGCAGAACCAGTCGCTGCTGGACCAGGTGCAGGACGCCAACACCCTGCTCAACAACGTGCTCAGCTCGGCCAAGGGCGTGGCCATCATCGCCACCGATACCGAGGGCCTGGTGACACTGTTCAACAGCGGCGCCGAGCAGATGCTGGGCTACCGCGCCGAGGACGTCGTGGGCAAGCTCAAGGAAGAGCATTTCTCGTCCCGGCCCGAAGCCGCCCTGCCGGGCCAGGACAGCCATACCGAGCTGCTCTACCGCCGCCATGACGGCGCGACCCTGCCGGTGGCGCGCCAGCAGACCTCGATGTTCGACCATCGCCAGCGCCACCTGGGCTATCTCTACATCGCCCTGGACGTGAGCCTGCAACGCCAGCAGGCCTCCGCCCTGGCAGCTGCGCGCGACCAGTTGGTGCTGGCCGCCGAAGTGGCCAAGCTGGGCGTATGGGTCTGGGACAAGGACAGCGACGTGCTGGAATACAACCCCCAGGTCGCCGAGATCTACGGCTTCGGCGATCGCGGTGGGGCGCCGCGGGTGAGCACCTATGCCGACTGGCGCCGACGGGTTCACCCGGACGACGTGGATTATGTCGAAAAAACCTTGCGGGCTGGGCTCGCCGTCGATGGGGACCATGAACCGGTGTTTCGCGTGGTGCGCGACGATGGCGGCATTCGCTACGTGCAGGCGCGCGCCTACGTACAGCGCGACGGTGCGGGCAGGCCCGTGCGGGTGATCTGTATCAATCTGGACATCACCCAGCGCATCGAATTCGAGAACAACCTGGTCGATGCCCGTCTCAAGGCCGAACAGGCCAACTCGGCCAAGAGCCTGTTCCTGGCCAGCGTGAGCCACGAGATCCGCACGCCCATGAATGGCGTACTGGGCATGATCCAGCTGCTGCAGCGCACCCAGCCGCTGCCGGCCCAGCAGGACTACCTGGACAAGGCCGAGATCTCGGCCAAGTCCTTGCTGAACCTGCTCAATGACTTGCTGGATTTTTCCAAGATGGATGCAAAGCAGTTGCAGCTGGACCTGCAGGCGTTCGAGCTGGAGCGCTTCGGCCACAACCTGGCCGCCGTGCTGGCGGGCAGCCCGCCGCAAGCGGGCGTGAGCCTGCACATCGCGCTCGATCCGCAATTGCCGCGCCGCCTGGTGGGCGACGCCCATCGCTTGCAACAGGTGCTGGTGAACCTGACCGGCAATGCCCTCAAGTTCACCCACCAGGGTCACATCGATGTGCACTTCACCCGCCTGGACCCCTTGCCCGGACGCACCGTGGCCTTGCGGGTGGAAGTCAGCGATACCGGCATCGGCATCGCCGCCGACCGCCTCGACGACATCTTCGACGCCTTCACCCAGGCCGAAGCCTCCACCACCCGGCGCTATGGCGGCACCGGGCTGGGACTGGCCATCAGCAAGCACCTGGTCGGCCTCATGGGCGGTCAGTTGCAGGTCAGCAGCGAGCCTGGCCGCGGCAGCCGCTTCTGGTTCGACCTGCAATTGGCGGTCGACGATGACAGCGTGCTGGGCCCGGCTGCCGCCGACGACGCTGCCCGACCGCAGCCGCTGCAGGCAGCCAGCCACACAGCCGGCTCCCGTGCTCCTGAAACAGCGCGCTCCGCGCCGGATGCGCAGTGCCTGCAGGGCGTGCAGATCCTGCTGGTGGAAGACAATCCTGTGAACCGCCAGGTCGCCAGCGAACTGCTGGCGCTCTCCGGTGCGCAGGTCACCTGCGCCGACAGTGGCAGCATGGGCGTGGCCATGGCCTGCGATCCAGCGCGCCACTTCGACCTGGTGCTGATGGACCTGCAGATGCCCGGCATGGACGGCATCGAAGCGACCCGCCGCATCCGCGGCCAGTATGAGCTGCGCGGCCTGCCGATCCTGGCCATGACCGCCAATGCCTCGCCGGAAGACAAGCAGCGCTGCATCGAAGCCGGCATGGCCGGGCACATCGCCAAGCCTATCGACATCGCCACCCTGATTCCGGTGCTGCTGGCCCATCTGCACCATGAGCGTCCGGTCCCCGAAGCCGCCCCCCAGGCTGTGCCGCAGGACCTGGCCGACGACCGCCTGAGCGTGGAAGATTATTCTTCCATCCTGCACCGCTTCCAGCAGGCCAGCGATATCTATCGCACCACCCTGGATGCCGCCGGCCCCGAGCTGGAGCGGCTCCTGGCGCAATACTGCGCCGCGCTGGCGATGTCCCCGGAGCAGGCGCAGGAAGCGATGGCAGCGCTGGCCCAGGCCAGCCACGCCTTGCGCGGCGTGACCGCCACCATCGGTGCGCGCGGCCTGGCGGCCTATTTCGGCGCGCTGGAGCAGCGCTGCCGCCAGGCCATGGCCGGGCGAACGCCGGACCTGGACTGGCTGGAGCGCTGCCGCACCGAGATGGACGCCTGCCAGCACGACGCCATGCTGGTGCGGCAACGGCTGGTCATGCAGGCGCTGCGTCCCCCTGCCAGCGATGCGGGGCCGGCAGCTGCGGCGCTTGCCACGGTTGCGGCTTCCGATTTTCCTGATAGGCAGCGCCTGCGCGAATTGCTATTGTCCAACAATCTGGAGGCGCTCGACCTGATCGAAACCCTCGGCAAGCGACATGGGCTGACGCAACAGGAGCCCTACCGGCAACTGAACAGGCTGATCGAGAAACTGGACTTCGCGGCTGCGCTGACCTGTCTCGATCACCACTTTGGAGATGCGACTTGAAACAGATACTGGAAGAACTCTCCACCCTGCGCGGCGGCCGCCCCAGGATCCTGCTGTGCGACGACCAGCCCATCAACATCCGCCTGGTCAACGCCCTGCTCAAGGGAGACTACGAGATCTTCATGGCCACCAGCGGCCTGCAGGCCATCGAACTGAGCGAGAGGGTGACGCCGGACCTGATCCTGATGGATGTCAACATGCCCGGCCTGAACGGCTATGACACCTGCGCACGGCTCAAGCAGAACACCCTCACGCTGGGCATTCCCGTGATCTTCCTGACCGGACTCAAGAGCGAGGAAGACGAGGTCAAGGCCTTCGAGGTGGGCGGCGTGGACTTCATCAGCAAACCCATCAACGGCACCGTGCTCAAGGCGCGCGTGCTGACCCACCTGACCCTGAAGCTGCAATCGGACTTCTACCTCAATATCGCCGTGACGGACTCGCTCACGGGCCTGTTCAACCGCCGCAAGTTCGACAGCGAACTGGCCGAGAAGTGGGAGCTGTGCAAGCGCTCCGGCCAGGCCATGTCCTTGCTGCTGATCGATATCGATCACTTCAAGCAATACAACGACCACTATGGCCACCAGGCCGGCGACCATTGCCTGGCCGAAGTGGCGCACACCATCCGCTCCAATTTCCATCGCAGCTATGACTGCGTGGCGCGCTATGGCGGCGAAGAATTTGCCTGCATCCTGCCCATGACCGGACGCGAACAGGCCATCAGGCAGGCCCAGGAAGTCTGCCATTCGGTCGCCCGCCTGCACCTGCCGCATGCCCGCTCGGACACCTCGGCGTGGGTAAGCCTGAGCATAGGCGTGGCCACCATGATTGCGCCCGATCACAACGCCAGCCCGGTTGCCCTCTTGGCCCTGGCCGACAAGAACCTGTACGCCGCCAAGGCCAATGGCCGGGCGCAGGTGTTTGCTGCCGAGCTGCCCCTGTTCAATGACGCGGCCTGAGCCGCCTCCTGCTTGCCCTTCACGGCCGCACTGACACTTGCGGCCGTCCTTGCCTTGTGCTTTCCGTCTTCCCCTTCTGCTCCGCCGTCTTTCCCTTCTGATCGCCGTCTTTTCCTTTTGCCCCCCTGTCTTTCCCTTCTGCCTCCCCTCCCCGCCTGCTGCCCCGATGGTCACGTCCGCAGGGGCGTTCCCGCCACATTTATCGAACTTCTTCTAGGTAAAGTTGGAATTCATTCGAGATTTCATGCGTTATTTACCTGACCAATCGACTATTTTCGACGACACGGCGACACTTCATTCCGCCTTTCCGCATGTTCCGCCTAGCCGGAGCAAAGGCAACTCCGGTTCGCCTTAGCGGATAAGGCCTCCCTCTTCGAATGTTCTGTCTCAGTCAAGGAATCGCACATGACCAATGCACATCTCGCCCATATCGTCGGTGGGGACGATAGCCTGGGTGGCCCGCTGGGGCGCCTTCTGGAAGAAGCTGGTTTCCACGTCGCGCATCATCGCTCGGCCGACCAGTTTCTCGAGCACGCCACCGCCACCGGTCCCGGAGGACTGGTGCTCGCAGTGAACATGCGGAATATGGATGCTCCCCAATTGCGCAGCCTGCTCGATGAAAAGAAAGAAGGTATTCCCCTCATCGTCATCACGGGCAACCAGCCGGGGGCGGCGCCGCTCGGGCAAAGCAGCGCGCAGCAAGAACCCGAAGTCGCGCAGCAACTGGTGGCGGCCTTTCGCGAAGCGCTCATGCCCTACGATGAAAGCGCCCCGCATCAACAGCAGCGCCGGATACACCAGGCCCGCCTGGCGACGCTGACGCGACGCGAGCGCGAAGTGCTGATGTTGCTGGTCAAGGGGAGATTGAACAAACAGATCGCCGCTGAACTGGGCACCTCTGAACGCACCGTGAAGGCGCATCGGCAGCAGGTCATGCGCAAGATGTACGCTGGTTCGCTGGCCGAACTGGTGGCGGCGATGACGCGCTACTAAAGGAAGCCCGTGCTGGTCCTGCTGGCCGCACTGGCCATCCCTCTGCCGTCCCGGCGTGTCAGCCGGTGACGGTTTCCTCCGACTCCACCCGATTGCGCCCGCTGCGCTTGGCCTGGTACAGGGCCTGGTCAGCGCGCGCATAAGCCTGTTCGAAATCGCTGCCGGCGGTGGCCCAGGCCACGCCGAAGCTGGAGGTCACCGGCCGCGCCGGCAGGCAGCCGAAGCGCTCGCCGGCAATCGCCTGCCGTATCCGTCCGGCCAGCACCACTGCGGGCTCCAGCGCCATGCCGGGCAGCAGGATGGTGAACTCTTCACCGCCCACCCGCCCGATCACCCCCACGCCATCGACCGTCGTGCGCAGCCGCGCGACCAGCTCGCGGATCACCGCGTCGCCGGTGGGATGGCCAAATTCATCATTGATGCGCTTGAAGAAATCGATGTCCAGCACCACCAGCGACATCGGCGATTTCTGCAACACCTGGTGGGCACGCTCGAACACCGCGCCGCGATTGAGTGCGCCGGTGAGATTGTCGTGCCGGGCCTTGTAATCCAGCTCGTCGCTCAGTTGCTGCAAGCGCGCATTGAGCTGGTTGAGCTCGCGCTCGGTGCGGTCGCTGCGCGAGATGAGACGGCGGCTCTGGCGCATCAGCTGGCCGTAGTGCTGCACCAGCTCCTGCAGCGCCGTGCGGTAGGCGCTCGGATCCGGCGCGGCCATGGCCAGCACGTCGTTGGCGCGTTGCAGGGCCAGTGCTTCCTGTTCGAAGAGATCGACCTTGCTCATCCGTTCGATACCGCGTGATCGTGGAACACCAGGGCGGGAAAATCTTCCTGCAGCTCCTGGCCGAATTCGAAGATGGTGTCGTCGTCCTCGTCGTGGTACCAGTTGAGGATCACTTCGGTGCCCGCCTCGGCTTTCTCATTGAGGGCGTCGAACAGGGAAAACAGCATCTTGGTGCTGGAGCTGTTGAAGTAGGCCAGCGCCACGTTCACGGTGAGTGGTGCGTCGGCGCTATCATCGGCCAGGAAGCGGCGCAGCGTGGCGATGATCTCGCCCCAGAACTGGGCCGCATTCTCGGGATAGGATTCGCCCTTGAGCGAAAGCTGGCGCTGCTCGAAGCGGAAGTCCACCTCGGGTGAGCTGGCGCTGGCAGCGATGAAAAGATTGTCCATGATGTCGTGTCCGGAATAGGCTGGGCCGTCGCGCAGGCCGCCTCAGATGGTGGCCCGCAGGTAGAAGGTCTGTGCGCCATCAGCCTGGGGGGCAGAGAATTCGAATTCCAGCGGAGCGCTGGCGTCACGCGCCACCGTCAGGAAACCCAGGCCCGCCCCCTTGCTGTCGACGGGCGTCTCGGCGCGCAGCATTTCCTTGTAGGCCGACTTGATCTCTTCGTTGGTCAGCGAACGCAGATGCTCCAGCTTGACGCGCAGCTTCTCGGCCATGTCGGCATCGACCGGATTGGCGCAGTGCAGGTAGTAGTGTTCGTCGGTCTGGGTGATGAAGACCGCGCCGTGGCGCATGGACGGCTCGGTGACCTTGCCTTCCTTCTCGTGCAGGTCGGCCGAATAGTGGACGATGTTCTGCGCCATCTCGATGAAGGAAGAAAACAGCTTGCGCCGCGTCTGGCCCACTGCGCCAGTGTGCTCGGCGCGCAGCTTCACCGCTTCGGCCATGGCGGCGATGATGGTCTGGGAAAAATAACCGACGTAGTAGAACACGATGTCGCGCCGCGCTACGTAGCTGTGGAGTTCAGTCCACTGTTGCTGGATGCCGTTCATGCCTGTACCTCATGCTGGCTGGAGAAGACGCCGCCGATGCGAGCGCCGAAGAAGCTGATATCGTCGCGGCGGCGCTGCGCGCCCTGGTAATCCCGATGCACATCCATGAGCGTGCGGCCCAGTTCGGCCAGCGGCAGGCGACGGTATTCCAGCAGCGTGCGACGCAGGCGCTGCTTGCCAAACGCAATGTGCTTGGCGCCGCCGATCTGGTCGATGATGCCATCGGTGCAGACGAACACCATGTCGCCATCGGCCACGGGCAGGCAATGGTTGGTCCATTGCATGTCCTCGGGCGTATCGACATAGCCCAGCCCGACGCGCTTGCCCTCGACGGTCTGCACCTGCTCGTCTGCCGCGGGCAGCAGGAACAGGGCCATCTTGGCGTTGGCGCAGGTGAGCGTGCGGCTGGCGCTGTCGAACCAGAAGAAACAAGCGTCCATGCCGTCATCCGATTCCGAGGGCTTGTCCTGCGCGCCATGCTGACCCAGCACCCGTTTCATGCTGCGGTTGACTTCCTGCATCAGGCGCGCCGGATCGCGCGGGCCGTGCAGCTCCAGCGCCTGCTTGAGCGCCGAGGAGGCGATCAGGGTCAGGAACGCGCCCGGCACGCCATGGCCGGTGCAATCGGCCACGGCGGCGAACCAGCCCTGCGGATGCTCTTCGAAATGGTAGAAGTCGCCACCGACCACGTCACGCGGCTCCCAGATCAGGCAGGCATCCTGCAGCGCCGCTCCCATGGCCGCACGTGAGGCGCTGAGCATGGCGCGCTGGATCACGCTGGCGTAATCGATGCTCTGCATGACCTGGCGATTCTTTTCCACCTGCAGGTCCACCAGCTCGCGCATGAGGGCCAGGCCCGAGCCCAGGCCATTGAGCTGGCCCTGCTCGACGATCATGAAACCGTCGGCCAGGGTCTTGTCGCCCGAGGCCACGGCCAGCGCGCCCAGGGTTTCGATGGGCGTGTCGGCGTCGACGATGAGGGGATCCTTGTCCATGAAGGCGATGCAGCTCTTGCGTTCATAGAGTTCGCGATGGTAGGGCTTGGACATCTGCGACATGAAGATATGCCGGCTGATGAGCCCGATGGGACGCTGCTGTTCCACCACCGGCAGGCTGACCAGCTCCTTGTGCTGGTCGAAGATCTCCAGCACTGCAGCATTGTTCTGATCGAACTGGACGACCGGCACCTGCACCGCCAGCGCCCCCGCTGTCGGTTGGAACAACTTGCTCCCTGTCGCCGGAGTCAGACTGAAATGACTTTCCACAGTGCTCGCCCGCGTCGTGATGTTTTGGATAGAGGGCGGATCATATTTCATTGCTGTGACAACAATGTGACGCTGTTGAGCGACAAACTGGGGATCAGGCGAGACGCACAGTTTCATTCGGTGGTGAACAAGCTTCGCAGTTGGTCACGGCTTGATCCGAAGGTAGCGTGTGACGGTTTCCCAAGTCCCATGCCAGTGCGCCAGATCTGGGCAACGCCAATGAATCAGTGACTGGATGCTGGCCTGCAAGTGCGGCAAGGGATCGCTCAGGATGGGCTCATGATGCGCAATCCGGTTGCGGAACCGCCGCAGGCATTCAAGTTCGGCGTGGATGGTCTGTCGCACCAGCGCAGGCTGCGTCGGGTGAGGGAAATGGGGAAAGCACGGCAGCACCTGGCTATCCCATATGCGGCCCTGGTAGCGCGCAGTGAACATGTGGCACCAGAAGGCAAACTTGAGTTCGGCAATGACTTTGCCCGTAGCGCCGATGGGCATTTTGGCGCGGGCGCGCTGCAGCTCGGTTCGAGGCTGGAAATGGGGTCCACCGGGATTGGCCAGGCTGCGCTCGAAATTGCGATTCCATGGCCAGTCCTGTCCGTAGACGGCGCAAAGCGCGTTGTCCACGGCATTACGCATGCTGACCTCGCACACATGGAGCGATGCAAAGAAAGCCGCCGACATCAAAGCATGCCAACTGTATTTTTCTACTGCACAGGTGGTGGCCGAAAAACCGGCCGCGTCCTCAAAGGTGGCCAACCGTGCTGCCGAGAGCGCGCAGGTGATGTTGTGGATCTGCGCTATCGTCAAGACATTGCTCATGCTCCATCTTCCTAATTGTTGGTGCGTGTGCTACCATTTTTCGGTGAGCTTGTGGACACGCGGGCGTCAGCCTCCCCCACAGGACAGATGATATGGAACACGGCCCACTTCGGTGGGCCGTTTTTCATTTCAGGCATGGACGATCAAATTTGTTGGGGTGTGCGTCCCCTTCGTCAGATCGGGAAAAAGCTGTGAAGCGCCGGCTTGATCCACCACACCGGCTCATCTTCAGCCTCTCCGTCATCATCGTCAGTGAGCCACTGCACCCACATCAGGGTGCGGGACTACAGACCCCGGCGCGCGCCGCTTCTACCATGAACGATCATTCCATGGAGGACAGCATGAGCAAAACCGAAATCGACGCCCTTCCAGCCCAGCACCAATCCCACCAGCCCGGCAGCGAGCAACAGATGGAGCCGCGCCCGCACAGCGCTCCGGCCGGCGAGCCAGGGCGGCGCCTGGCGGGCAAGGTGGCCTTGATCACCGGCGGCGACAGCGGCATCGGCCGCGCCGTGGCGCTGGCCTACGCCCGCGAAGGGGCGCGCCTGGCCATCGTCTATCTGGATGAAGAAGAGGATGCGCGCCAGACCCAGAAGGATGTGCAGGCGCTGGATGCTCCTTGCCTGCTGCTGCCCGGCGATGTCGGTTCGCCCGAGTTCTGCCGTAGCGCCGTGCGCGCCGTGATGGATGCCTATGGACGACTGGATGTGCTGGTCAACAATGCGGCCCAGCAGTACCCCGCCCAGAGCATCGAGGAGATTTCCCAGGCGCAGCTGGAGCACACCTTCCGCACCAACATCTTCTCGATGTTCTACATGGTCAAGGAAGCCATGCCCTTCCTCACGCGCGGCGCGCGCATCATCAACACCACCTCGGTGACGGCCTATCGCGGCAGCAAGCATCTGGTCGACTATGCCGCCACCAAGGGCGCCATCGTCGCGTTCACGCGGTCGCTGTCGCAACAGCTGGCCTCGGCAGGCATCCACGTCAATGCGGTGGCGCCCGGTCCGATCTGGACGCCGCTGATCCCGGCCAGCTTCAGCGCCGAAGAAGTCGCCAGCTTCGGCAAGAACGTGCCGCTGGGCCGCCCGGGACAACCCGATGAGGTGGCGCCGGCCTATGTCTTCCTGGCCACCGAGGGCGCATCCTACATGACCGGGCAGGTACTGCATCCCAATGGCGGGGAGATCGTCAATACCTGAGCATGTCTGCAGACATCGCTCGCCGCAATCCCTACAAGGAACCACCATGAGCACCACTACCCAGACCGTTTTCGATACCGGCAATGTCGGCCAGTCCAGCCAGCAGATGAGTTCGTCCTCGTCTTCCATGCTGACCTGTATGCAGGCCTGCCAACAGTGTCATGAAGCCTGTCGCAAGGCGGCTTTCGGCATCAGCCCGCCGGCGGCGCAGGAGCTTGCCGCGGACGACGTGCGGATGCTGCTGGAGTGCGCCGAGCTGTGCCAGCTGTCGGCCAACTGGCAATTGGCCGGCTCGCAGTATTGCCGCCAGATCTGCGGCGTCTGCGCCGCCCTCTGCCGCCAGTGCCAGGCCCGCTGCAACGACAACGACGGCATGCAGGAATGCGCAGCGGCCTGCCAGCGCTGCGCTGAAAGCTGCGAAGCCATGAGCAGCATGGCCTAGGCAGGCTCAGGAAAACCCCGATGGCGGCCATGTTGCCGCCAGTGCATGATGAGCTTGTCCTATGACTTGCAGAGAGTCCATCATGCACAAGACCGCCCTGATCGCCACCGCCCAGCCCGAAGTCAGCCGCGCCCTCACCGAGTGGCTGGCCATCAACGACATCGACATCCAGATCGCCAGCAACGGCAGCGACGCCATCGAGCACATCGCCCTGGACCGGCCCGACGTGGTGCTGGCCCAGTTGGCCATGGAAGGCATGAGCGGCCTGCGGCTGGCGCATTACCTCAAGGCACAGAAGCAGCTGGCCGACGTGCCGGTGATCCTGCTGTGCCGTGACGAACGCGAAATGGACCTGGTCAAGGGACAGTGGCCGGCCTTCCTGTGCGGCGGCGCGCTGCATCCCGCACTGATTTCCGAACTCAAGCGCGAGCTGGTCAACTAGTCTTGTTCACACGTCGGCGGCGGCGCCACTGCGCCACGCCGAATCCGCCTCCCACCATCGCTGCCAGCAGCAGCGCCGCACTGACGGCGCGATGCCGCGCCACCCAGCCCCGCGCGCCGCGCCACGCCTGGACATAGGGGAACCGCGCTGCGGCGGCAAAATCCGGCTCCACGCAGTTCTGCCCGAAGTCCGCCGAAAACGGCACCGCTGCTCCCTCCTTCACGTAGCGCCGATAAAGTTGCTCTGCGCGCGGCTGATCGTAGTAGACAAAATTCACCCCCTGGCACAGCACCGCCGCAAAGGCCTGCGAACGCGGCGGCAAGGCGTCGGCTGCCTTCATGACGTAGTCCGCCGCCACGTCACGGTAGTGGAAGCGCTTGTAGGGCTTGGCCTCGCTGGCGGCATAGCGCTGGCGCTCGCCATCGGTCACCAGGGGGCCCGGCAGATCCGCCTGGGCGCGGGCTTGCGGGTTGTCCGGAACGGGTCTTGATTCGTCTGCATACATGCCCGTGCCGCGTCCGGCGCCGCCGGGGTAACTGCCGCCATAGACGGCGAAATCCGGTCCCTGTTCGTAACCCATGATTTCCATGCCCTGGCGCCGCGCGATCAGGGCCGCCTCATACCAGCCCTGGGCGCGGCTGTTGGCGCGCCAGGCATGCTGGCCGCGTTCCAGCGCCCGGCCATAGTCGCGGGCCTTGGCGCGCAAGCGCCAGGCGTCCGGGGTTTCGCGGCCCTCGGCGTCGTAGCTGCTCTGCACGAAGCGCTCGTCGCGCTCATCCGGGAAGTAGGCCAGCGCGTCCTCCACCCGGCCCTCGCGTACCAGCCGCCGCGCCAGCAACTGGCGCAGGTTGTCTTCCACCGTGATGGCCGACAGGCCCACCGCCGCCCAGCGTCGCGACTGCCGGCCTTGCTGCTGCTGGACCGCCTTGGCCACGGCTTCGGGCGCGGGCATGGGAGACGCCGGCGCATGGGCGTCCACGTAGGTCTTCAGTTCATCGACGGTGAGCACCCGCTCGGCCACATAGGCGAGGTCATTGTAGTAACCGTACATGCCGAAGTAGCCATTGCCCGACTGCCGCGCAGTCTCGCTGGCGGCGCGATGGAACTGCGCCAGCGCCTCCACGTACTGGCCGCGCGAGAGCGTCAGCACGCCCTGTTCGCCCATGAGCAGATTGGCGTTGCCCGGCTCCAGGCTGGCGTCGTTGCGCGGGAAGGCTTGCACGGCGCGCGTATAGGCTTGCACGGCGGCCTCGTTATCACCCCGGCGTAGCGCCAGCTTGGCGCGCACCCACCAGGCCAGCGCCGTGTCCTGACGGCCCGCCAGCGACGCCGCCAGTTCATAGCGGCCCGTGCGATAGGCCAGTGCGGCCACACGATCAGCGCCGTCGATCTTTTCCAGCCCGCGCCGCTTGAGCGCATCGATCAGGTTCACCAGGATAGGGCTAGGTTTGAGCGTATCGCTGCGCGCCGCATCGGCGTACCCGGAAGAACCGCTGGTGGGCGCAGTGGGATCGTAGTCGTAGCCGCCGGCCTGGGGCCCCTCGCCCACATCCCCCAGGCGCGCCAGGGCATAGGCCACCAGCAGCCTCTGCGCCACGGCGTCATCGATGAGCGCTGCGCTTCTTTCAGCATTGCCCAGGTTCCACGCGGCCAGCGCTTCCAGCGACGATTGCGCGCTGGCCGAGCCGCGCGCGGCCTGCTCGGCATAGAGATGGATGGCTTGCTTGAAGTCCGCCGGGGCGATGCTCTGGGCGCAATCGCGGCCTTCATTGAAATCGGACCAGTTGCACGATCCCGCCTCCCCCACCAGCATCAGCCGCGCCTGCTCGCCATAGCTGGCCACGGCCAGTCCCATGGGATCAGCAGCGCCGGCCACCGCCAGGGCGCGCGCCTTGGTGAAGCTGGCGATGGCCTGCTCGCGCCTGCCCTCGATGGCGTGCAGGCGACCCAGCATGTAGGCCGCCCACACGGCGCGTTCGCTGGCCTGTTGCGGCGGCAGCGCCAGCACGGCCTCGAAGCGCTGGCGCGCCGCGGCCAGCGCATTGGCGCGGAAATCCTGGGCGGCGGCGGTGTAGAGTCGGATGGCCGGCGGCAAGGCCGCGCCGGCCGCGTAGGCGCTCTCGCCATCGGCGGCGGCGCGCATGGCCTGCAGCGCGGTCCACTGCGCCGCATCCAGCCGGCCCTTCTCAATCATGCGCAGCGAACGCGGATCATCGGGCTGACCCACCGCTTGCTCGTAGCCGCTGCCTTCATCGGCTTGCAGCTTGTCTGCGGGCGTCACCAGATGCGCGGCTTCCCAGGCGAAGGAATTGGCCGGCGTGTTGCGCAGGGCGCCGACGCGGTCGTCCAGCAACTGCATCGGGAAGTCCGGGCCGCAGGCCACCACCGTGGCTGCGCCCAATACCAGCAGGCCGCTGGCGGCATAGGCGAGTTTCTTCATGCGGCCCATGCTGCTGTTGGCCGAGTGCTGCATCTGTTTCATCAGGATCCCATTTCCAGTGTGATATCCGGCGCGGCCCCGCCCTCGGCGCAGCGCAGCCAGCCAATGGTGCGGCTGGCGCCAGCGCGGAGCAGGCCGGCCTGGCCCAGGCGCAGGTAGCGCCCCTGGGCATCGTTTTCCAGCGTGTAGCCATTGATACCGTCACCGCTGCAGACGTTCCCCGCTGATGCAGCATCGCCTGCCCGGACCTTGATCCGGACACGCAAGGGCAAGGACACATCGGCGTTGCCCTCATTGTTCAGGCGGATGTCGCTGGGCGTATTGCCGCCCTGCCCGGCGACCAGTTGCACCTGCAGCCCGGGCTTGAGGGGCTTGCCTTCCAGCACGGCGATCCAGGTCGAGAGGCTCCAGGCGCGGCGATCATCGCCGGTCGGCAGGCGGAACCAGGTGATGCCGGCCATGCCCGCTGGCGGCGAGGCCTGCAGTTGCGCCACGAAGCGCGCCATCACCTGCGGGTCGACCATCAGTTCGTTCCCCAGGCCACCGGCCAGCAGCGGGCGTTCGCTCTCCACGGCAGCGATGCGGCCCTGCGCATCCCAGCTTACCCGCGCGCCATAGGCCGGCAGCGCCACATGCCAGGGGCGGCGCGTACGCTGGGCGTACTGGTGCAGCCAGTCCTGGGCCAGACGGGCGTCGAAGAGGCCCAGGCGCGGGTCCAGCACGGCATGCACCTGCAAGGTCGATTCATCGGCCACCGCCAGCAAGGACGCCAGCTGCGGGCTGGACAGCCAGGTCGGCAAGGCGGTCACGGCCAGGTCCAGCGGGGCCACCCGCGCCTTGAGACTGCGCAGGAAGGCGATGTATTCCGGCAGGCGCGCCGTGGCGCAATCGTAGTCGATCTCCAGCGCGGCGGGCTGCAGGCCGCGCCGGCGCCAGGCCGACAGCCGTTCCAGCAGATGGTCCTGGATGGCGGCGGCGTCCAGGCGCGCCAGTTGGCCGTTGATGCGCACGGTCATCAGTAAGGGCCGGCCCGTATTGGCCAGCGCCTCGACATCCGGATCGATGTCGATCCAGCGCCCGGATGCGCCCAGTTCCGCCGCCAGCACGTGCCAGCGCGCCACATGCGCATGGGAAGCCGACAGCGCAGTGCGCAGCGCCGGCGTCCACTGGCGCTGCCAGATGTAGGCGTCCTGGGGCAGGCGCGCTCCCGGCGCGGGAGCGCGGGAACAGGCCGCCAGCAGCAAGGCCAGCAGCATCCAGGACAAGCCCCGGCAAATGCGTCTGCAGGAGCGCTCGGGCAGGAAGGCGAAGGGCATGGTCGAAGTCGTGGTCGTGTCGGCTGTCGCCCGGAATGGGCGGCATTGTACGGACCAGGCGCGCAAAAAGACAAGGCCCGGCGCCTTGCGGTCACCGGGCCTGAGCCTGCGGGAGAGGGAGCGATCAGGCCCGGTAGCCCTTGCTGCTCATCGGCACGAAGGCCAGCAGCACGCCCAGGATGGACAGCCCAATCACATACAGCGCCGGACCTTGCGGGTCGGCCTTGATCCACAGCGAGATCAGCACCGGCGTGAGGCCGCCAAAGACGGCGTAGGCCATGTTGTAGGCGAAGGACAGGCCGGTAAAGCGCACCGGCGGCGGGAAGGCGCGGGTGGAGACGATGGGGGTGAGCGAAATGCTGCCCACGAACAAGCCCACCAGGGCATAGCCCCACACCAGCGACTCCGGCGAGCCAGGCAGTTGGCCATAGAACCACCAGGTGGACAGGCCCAGGCCGCCCCAGCCGATGATCATGCTGGCGCGGGTGCCGATGCGGTCGCACAGCCAGCCGATGGCCAGGCAGCCGATGGTCAGCATCAGGGTGCCGGCGCAGTTGGCCTGCATCACCAGCTTGGGCGAGAGGTGGTGCACGGTCTGCAGGTAGGACGGCGTCATCAGGATCACCACCACCACCGCGCCGGACAGGCACCAGGTCATGCCGGCGGTCAGCACGCTGGCGGCGCGGTGCTCGCGCAGCACGGTCTTCAAGGGCAGTTCATTGGCTTCTTTGCGGCGGGCGGCCAGTTCGCGGAATACCGGCGTCTCTTCCAGGTAGCGGCGCAGGTAGACCGACACCAGGCCGAACACACCGCCCAGGATGAAGGGAATGCGCCAGGCATAGCCGGCCACCTCGGCCGGTTCGAAGGCGCTGTTGATGAAGATGCCCATCAAGGAACCCAGCAGGATGCCGCCGGTGATGCCTGCGGTCAGCGAGCCCACGCCGAAGCTGTAACGGTTGGCCGGCACGTGCTCGGCCACGAACACCCAGGCGCCCGGCATTTCACCGCCGATGGCCGCGCCCTGCAGGGTGCGCATCAACAGCAGCAGGATGGGCGCGGCCACGCCAATGCTGGCATAGGTCGGCAAGAGGCCGATCACCAGCGTAGGTACGGCCATGAGGAAGATGGAGAGCGTGAACATGCGCTTGCGTCCGATCACATCGCCATAGTGGGCAATGATGATGCCGCCCACCGGGCGCGCCAGGTAGCCGGCGGCGAAGATGCCGAAGGTCTGCAGCATGCGCAGCCATTCCGGCATGTCGGCCGGGAAGAACAGCTTGCCGACCACGGCGGCAAAGAAGACGTAGATCACGAAGTCATAGAACTCCAGCGTGCCGCCCAGGGCCGACAGGCCCAGGGTCTTGTAGTCGGAGGACGAGAGGGGGCGATGCTGGGACTCGTTCAAGGCCCCGGTAAATTCAGCAGAAGTGGTCATGTTGGTTCAGTCGAAGCAAGGGCAATATCCCGCCCCGCACCGGCCGGGCGCGAACGCCAAGGCGGTGCAGCGGGCCGGAGGGCCTGCCTGATCTTTTCTGGGACGGGTGATCGCGGGCGAAGCGCCGGCGAAGGACAGAATCAGCGGAAAACGTAAAGCGAAGAACTACGATTTAGCGTCGAAACCTGACTAAATGATACCTGAAAGCGGCAGAACTTTCGCGTTGCAGCATTTCTTGCGGCGTTTGTCGCCGTGGGCAGCATGGGAAGAGCAGCGGGATCAGGCAGCCTGGCCATCGGCATTCATCGGCATTCATCGGCCGGGGCGGGTCCCGCGCCAATGCGAGCTGACGGAGGACGAAGCAAAGCCGGGCGAGCCTCTGCACTCGCCCGGTGGGCAGACCCTGTCACGAGCGCAGTGCGCTCAGGGTTCCAATACGATATCGACCGAGGAATTGCGCCGCAGCATCAGGAAGCCTTCGCCATAGATGTTGCGAATCTGCATAGGCGACTCCTCCAGGGAGCGCAGTTTCTGGCGCACGCGGTAGATCAGGGCGTCGATGCGGTGGGCGTCGTATTCCTCGCCGCCGGAGCGCAGCAGGTCGAACAACTGGCCATGCGAGACCGGATAGTTGGGACTTTGCAGCAGCGCGGCCAGGGCCGTGCTTTCCTTGTCGGTGAACTGCAGGGCGGTCACACCGTTGCTGGAGAGCCGCCCGGAGCGGCGGTTGAAGGCCCACTTCTCGGACTGCGGCGAGCTCTGGTGCGGCACGGTCTTCATGCGCCGCGCCAGCGCGGTCAGGGTGGCCGAGACTTCTTCGAGCTTCACTGGCCGGGCCAGATAGTAGTCCGCGCCATCGCTCATGCAGCGGATGCGTTCTTCCATGCGCTGGGCCGCGGTGAGGACGACAATGCCCATGGACGGAAAGTGCTGCCGCAGCGACGCCAGTTCCGGCAAGAGGCTGCCGTCAGGCAAGCCGACGTCGGTCAGGAGGATATCGGGCTGGCGACCCCTGAGCACTTCGCGGGCCTGGCCCAGGGTAGCGCAGACCGAGGTCTCGTAACCCAGATCCCCCATGTGGGCGCTTAGCGAATTGCGCCAGTCGAGATCGCTTTCAACGATGAGTACTTTCATGACTGTAGTGTTCCGGACGGAGCTGTTCTTATGATTGCCGGAGCATCCCCCGTACTGTTGTACGTGCATCCGGGTCAGCTTGCTGACACGGAGATGCTTTCCATAATCACAACGTTATACAGAAAATATCTGCGCATAAAATCATAAAACCTCGCAGACCCCTTACAACTGAAACCTGCGCCTGCAGCGGCTTTCAGCGCAGCAACTGGGTCACCGTGGTCAACAGGTGATCCACGGAACAGGGCTTGAGCAGAAAGGCCGAGATTTCCGGCACGCGGGCGTTCGCCGCGGGCAAGTTGGCGCTGATCAACGCCACCGGGATATGGCCAAAGCGCTCATCGGATTTGATGTAGCGCGCCAGCTCCATGCCATCCATGCGCGGCATGCGCAGGTCGGTCAAGACCAGCGAAGGCGCTTGCGACTGCATCAGGGCGATGGCCTCCACGCCATCACTGGCGGCCATGACCGAGAGGCCTTTGTGCGCCAGGATCTCGCACAACAAGTCGCGCGAATCTGGGTGGTCTTCCACCACCAGCACGGTTTTCTGTTTGCTTCTGGACATCTTCTTCCCCCTCCCGCACGTTGTACTGGGCTCAGCGCTGGCCTGACAGACCAGGTGACTTCTTGTGAAGGATAGTGATGGTTGGCGACCAATCGCGGTATCAGGAAATTCCTGACGAGACTGACAACATTGCCCGTCCCCAACAATCTGGGGTCGCACGGCCAAGGGAGGCGCGACAGAGGAGGAAGAAAGGAAAATACGGAAAGGGAATCAGGGACGGCCAGGCAGCAGCCGCCCGATCTCCTCGAGCAGGCGATCGAAGAACACCGGCTTGCGCAGGAACAGGTTGTGACTGGATTGCGACAGATCGTGGCGCTCCGGCGCGCCGCTGCACAGGATCACCGGCAACTGCGCCCCGCCCGGCAGGCGGCGCAGCGCTGCACACAGCTCCAGCCCGTTCATCACCGGCATCATGCAGTCGGAAATGACCAGGTCGGGCCAGTGCTGCCGGGCCTTGTCCAGCGCATCGGCGCCGTGGCAGGCAGTGATGACGCGATAGCCGTGCAGCTCCAGCAGCATGGAATAGGTGTCGGTGATGTCGACCTCGTCATCGACGATCAACAACAGCGGCAAGGCCGCCTGCGGGAGCGCTGACGCAGTGGACATGGTCAGCGTCCATCCACCAGAGGGGTACTGGCGGGCGACACCAGGCCATCGATCTCGATGCCGGCGTCGGAGATGTTCATCAGGCGGGCAGCGCCGTCATAGCCATTCTCGCGCAGTTTCATCACGGCAATCTGGCGGCGGTTGACGTCGTCCTTGACCACGTATTCCAGCAGCATCATGTTTTCATAGAGCTGCGAAGAACTGGGATCGACCTGCGGGCGAGACTCGCGGAAGTAAGGCAACTGCTCGGTGATGAAGGTGGTCACCCCGCGCGCGCGCAGTTCATTGGTCAGCGCCACCAGGAAGGGACGCATGCGCTGCGGCTGCACTACGATGCTGCGCAGGCCATCGACACCGTCGATGAGCAGGCGGGTCACGCCGCGCCGGGCGATGTCGTCCAGCATGCGCTTGGCCAGGTCGTCGCAGAGCATTTCCAGCGGCAGTTGCCACATCACCTGCAGGGCCCCGCTGTCGATATGGGCGTCGAGCTGCATGCCCGCCTTGCGCGCCTTGGCCAGCAGGCGTTCGGGCGATTCATAGAAGCCCAGGATCAGGCATTGCTGGCCATCCTTCAAGCCCTGCTCGATGAAATGCAGGCCCATCAGGGTCTTGCCCACGCCGGGGCTGCCCAACAGGCAGGTCAGCGAACCGCTGACCACACCGCCGCCGATGCACTTGTCCCAGGACGGGATGCCCACGCTGACATAGCGATCGGAAGTGCCCGGCACCTTGCCGGCGCGGGTGGCGGTGGCCTCGAAGCGGGGGAAGATCTCGACCCCGCTCTGGTTGATCTCGAAGACATGCTTGCCCAGCAAATGGTTGGCCCCACGCAGCTTGAAGACCTTGATCTCGCGCACCAGCTGCATGCCGGACTCGTACTGGCTCAGTTCGATGACGCCATCGACCAGGGTGTTCTCGGACTCGGGCAGGTTGCCTTCCACGGGCGAGAGCAGCAGCGTGGTGCAATTCATGGTGAAGACCAGGGCATTCAGCGAATGCATGAATTCGGACAGGTTCAGGTCCGAAGGCCCGGAATCGCGCACCGAGCGGAAGCCATCGATGATCAGCATGGCCGGACGGTGCCGGCTCAGTTCGGCGCTGATCATGCGCAGCAGACCGCGCAGCCCCTCGCTGGCCAGCGCGGCATAGCCGCTCAACATCTGCATGCGGTCGCCGACCAGGCTTTCGTCGAAGAAGTCGAAATTGCTCACATGATTGAGCATCTTGGCATGCGACTCGGCGATGAGCGTGAGCAGCATCACCTGGTTGCCGCCGCGCGCCTGCGCCCAGCCGATCTGGGAGGCCAGCGTGGTCTTGCCGCTGCCGGCCAGGCCCTGGATCAGATAGAGGCTGCCGGCCGGCAAGCCGCCGCCGAGGATCTCATCGAACCCGGCGATGCCCGTGCTGAGCAGGGAAATGCGGCTGGGCCGCCCACCCGTCGGGGCTGGCGGAAGGGACTGCGGTTGCTCGTTCATGTGGATGAATGCCTGGTCTCGTAGTGGCGAAGGAGGTGACTTTTCATGTGATTATACGTTCGCGCCTGTGATGACTATGGTTGTCATACAGACCGAAAGTTGCATACCCGCGCCAAACAAACTTCCTGACATCGCCCAAGTCGGCGCCGGAGGGCGTCGATATGCATGGCAATCTCATCAATGGGCGACGCCGCCATGCATATTCCTTCCCTACCTCCCTCCCCCATCCCGGCCGCCGGCAAGGACGGCGCTGCGCCCCTGGCCGCAGACGCGGCAGGTGCGCCGGCCCCGACCGCCTCCAGCATCGTGACCCTGTCGGAACAGGCGCGCCAGCAAAGCGATCAGCACCTGCAGCAAAGCGTGCTGGCGGCCCTGCCTGATGGACAGGAGCAGGCCGCGCTCATGCAGGTGCAAATGCAGGCCAGCCTGCGCAAGCAGTTGGACAAGCTGCTCAAGCGCACGGCACTGCTGGAAATGGATGTCTTTAGCGAATTGCGCGAAAAGCTGCGCGCGCAGCTGCTGCAAAAGCCGGTCTTGCCGCCCACACAACGGCAGGCCGCCGACGAGCAGTTCCTGCAACGCCAGCGCGACCACCTGCCGCCGACGGCGCCAGGCACAGACTGAGCCTGCCGACTCAGCGCAGCTTGAATACGCTGACCGTGGCGGCCAGGCGGGAGGCCTGTTCCTGCATCGATTGCGCGGCCGCGGCGGCCTCTTCGACCAGGGCGGCGTTCTGCTGGGTGACTTCGTCCATCTGCGTGACGGCGCGATTGATTTCGTCGATGCCCACACTCTGCTCGGTGCTGGCCGCCGAGATCTCGGAGACCACGTCGGTGACCCGCTTGACGCTCTCCACCACCTCCGACATGGTGGACCCGGCCTGACGCACCAGCGATGTGCCGGCGCCGACCTTGCTGACCGAATCGTCGATGAGCTGCTTGATTTCCTTGGCGGCCGAGGCCGACCGCTGCGCCAGCGAACGCACTTCCGAGGCCACCACCGCAAAGCCGCGTCCCTGTTCACCCGCGCGGGCCGCTTCCACCGCCGCATTCAGGGCCAGGATATTGGTCTGGAAGGCAATGCCATCGATGACGCTGATGATTTCCACGATGCGATTGGAGGCCTCGTTGATGGCTTCCATGGTTTCCACCACCTGCCCCACCACGCCGCCGCCGCGCGCGGCCACGCCTGAGGCCGCCATGGCCAGCTGGTTGGCCTGGCGGGCATTGTCGGTGTTCTGCTTGACGGTGGAGGTCAGTTCTTCCAGCGCCGAGGCGGTTTCTTCCAGGGCCGTGGCCTGCTGCTCGGTGCGGCGCGAGAGATCGAGGTTGCCGGTGGCGATCTCGGTAGAAGCCGTGGCGATGCTGTCGGTGCCGCTGCGCACCTGGCCTACCACCTTGCGCAGGCCTTCGTTCATGGTGTCCAGGGCCTGCATCAGCTGGCCGGTCTCATCCTTGCTCTGGACCTGGATCTGCGCGCCCAGGTCGCCCTCGGCCACGCGTCGGGCGATGTCCACGGCGTCCTGCAAGGGACGGGCGATGATGCGGGCCACGTACAGCGCCAGGCCCATGCCGATGGCCAGCGCCGCCGCCAGCAGCACCAGCACGCCTACGCGCGACTTGCTGAAGGTGTCGTCGGCATCAGCGGTGGCGGCATTGCCGCCGTCCTGGTTGATCTTGATGAGCTTTTCCAGGTCGCCCAGGATCTGTGGATAGAGCTTGTTGGAATACCCCAGGAAGAGATCGCGCCCCTGGGGATTGTCGCGCGCCAGGAAGGCCGCCACGATCTTCTTGTGCTCCGCCAGGAACTCGCCGATCTGGCCCGCGACCTTGGTATAGAGCTCGCGCTCGGGGACGTTGTCCAGGCTGGCTTCGTAATCCTTCATGGTCTTGTCCAGGCCAGTGAGGATGGCCTGGCTGCGCGAGACCAGGCCATTCATGGCCTCGACATCGCCGTCATAGATGGCCAGTTGCGATTCGGTGCCGCGCAGGCGCACGAAATACAGCTTGAGGTCGCCCAGCTTCTTCTGCGCCGGCATCCAGTCGGTGGAGATCTCCGAGGAGGCGTTCTTCACCTTGGCCAACTGGGAGATGGAGAAGATCCCCAGGATCGCCATCAATACCAGCACAGCCAGAAACGCCAACTGCAACTTCCTGGCTATCTTCAGATTCTTGAACCATCCCATCATTGCTGCCCCCCTGATTGAAAGACCCGCTTGTCCCCGCTGCTGCATCGGCAGCGAGTCGACATGAGGTTCGGGCAACATTATCCCCAGCGTCTTTTGCGTTCAATCGCCGGAAGAGAGGGCCAATTACGTAGCAGACCAGCCATGCCGCAGCAGGCATGGACGAAACGGCAAGCGCAGCCATTGCGCAGATGCCGTTCTGCAACAGCGCCTGAAAGTTCAGGCAAACCCTGTTAGGATGCGCACCGTTCCAGGCTTTTGCCGCCCCTTTCTCCCGACCACAAGACGCATCGTCTTGGCTACGGCAGGCCCCTCACGCCAGGCTGACTTCCGCGCCAAGCACATGCAGGACTCGCCAATGAAACGACTCTCCAACAACGTGACGATGTCGCGACGCAGCCTGATGCTGACCGGCGTCAGCATCCTGGGCAGCTATGTCGCGCTCTCCAGCCTGCCCTCCTGGGCCATCCCTGCGGCCGACAGCCCGCAGCTGGCGCCCTTCATGCGCCTGTCCGGACTGCTGGTCAATCACCGCCTCAATCCCGCCATCGGCGCGCGCATGCTGGAAGTGGCGGCGCGCGAGCACGCCGGCCTGGACGCACTGATGAGCACCCTGCTGGCCCTGGCCCAGAGCAAGCAGGCGCGCAAGGTCGAGGACTTCTATGCCGACATCCCGGCCGGCCCGCAACAGGCGCTGGCCCAGTGGATCATCTTCGCCTGGTACACCGGCTGTTCCTCGGCCAAGCGCGACGCCGCCGTCTTTACCTATGAAGAAGCGCTGACCTACCAGACCACGCTGGACGTGGTGGCCATTCCCTCCTATGGCCTCAGCGGTCCCAACCGCTGGTCCCAGCGCACCGTGCCGCTGGCTGACATGCCGCGCTTCTGAACCCTGCAACCTGGAAGAATCATCGTATGAACAGCAATAACAAGGCCGAGGTGGTCATCGTCGGCACCGGCGTGGTGGGCGTACTGATCGCCGAGCAACTGCTGAACGCCGGCATCCCGGTGCGGATGCTGGAAGCCGGTCCGCGCGTGGCGCGCGCCGAGGTGGTGGAGAACTTCCGCAACCTGCCGCTGGCGCTCAAGGGCGATCCGTCCTCCTGCTATCCGCCGCGTCCCTGGGCGCCGCATCCCATGCCCTCCAGCGAGAACCCGGACGATCACTACCTGGAACTGTCCGGCCCCGACAAGTACGCCCAGACCTTCATCCGCTACGCCGGTGGTTCCACCTGGCACTGGGCCGGCACCTGCTGGCGCCTCACGCCCGAAGACATGCGCCTGCACAGCCTCTACGGCGTAGGCCGCGACTGGGCCTTCGGCTATGACGTGCTGGAGCCCTACTACACCCGCGTCGAACACCAGCTGGGCATCTGCGGCCCGTCGGACCCGGCCCTGCAATGGCCGCCGCAACGCTCGGCGCCCTATCCGATGCCGGCCCTGCCCTTCAGCCCCGGCGAGCAACGCTTCACCGAAGTGGTCCAGGCGCTGGGCTATCGCAACATCCCCACGGCGCAGGCGCGCAACAGCGGCATGCCCTACGACGACCGTCCGGCCTGCTGCGCCAACAACAATTGCGTGCCGGTCTGCCCGGTCGGCGCCAAGTACGACGCCGCCACCGCACTGGCGCGCCTGGAAGCCAAGGGCGCTACCATCCTCACCGACGCCGTGGTCTACCGGGTCGATACCGATGCCAACGACCGCGTCGAGGCCGTCAACTATTTCGACGCCAACAAGCTCAGCCACCGCATCACCGGCAAGATCTTCGTGCTGGCCTGCAATGGCATCGAGACCCCCAAGCTGCTGCTGATGTCGGCCAACAGCCGCAACCCGCACGGCCTGGCCAACCGCTCCGACCAGGTCGGCCGCAACATGATGGACCACCCGCAGCTGACCATGACGCTGACCCTGTCCGAACCCTACTGGTCGGGCGTGGGTCCGGTGGTCAACAGCGGCATCATGGAAACCTCGCAGGGCGCGTTCCGCTCCGAACACGCCGGCGCCTACTTCCGCTACAACAATTTCGCGCGCAACCGCTTCGTCACCTTCGCCGCGCTCAAGAAGGGTCTGGTAGGCCAGGCGCTGGATGAAGAAATCCGCCGCATGACCGCCTGCACCGCCGACATCGTGCTGGCGCACGAAGTGCTACCCGACGCCGAGAACCGCTTGACGCTCTCCAGCAAGAAGGACTGGCTGGGCCTGCCGCGTCCCGCCATCCACTATGACGTGGGCGACTACACCCGCCGGTCGGCCGAACTCTATTCGCTGCCGATCGGCCGCAAGATCGCCGAGGCCATGGGCGCCACCGACATCAAGGTCAGCCCCAAGTTCGCCCAGAGCAAGCACATCATGGGCGGCACCATCATGGGCCTGGACCCGGCCAATTCGGTGGTCGATCCCGACTGCCGCGCCCACGACCATGACAACCTGTACCTGCCCGGTGGCGGCGCCATGCCCAGCACGGCCTGCGGCAACAGCACCATCAGCATGGCGGCGCTGGGCCTCAAAGCGGCCGACGCCATCCTGCGTCAATTGCAGAAAGCCTGAGGCCGAACATGCACAAGACTCTCTTGACCGTCCTGCTGGCCGCGCTGATGGCTGGTTCTGCCCTGGCGCAAACCACCGACAGCAACACCACCCCGAGCGCCGACGCAACGGCATCCGCAGCTGCGCCAGCGCCCGCACCGGCCATCTCCCCCGAGGCCGCCCTGATCGAGCGCGGCCATTACCTGGCCATCGCATCGGACTGCATCGCCTGCCACACCGCACCGCGCGGCAAACCCATGGCCGGCGGCCTGGCCATTGCCTCGCCGGTGGGCGAGATCATCGCCACCAACATCACGCCCTCCAAGACGCATGGCATCGGTAATTACACCGAGGAACAATTTGCGGCGGCCCTGCGCCGGGGCGTGCGCGCCGATGGCGCCAACCTGTATCCGGCCATGCCCTACACCGCCTATGCGGCCCTGAGCGACGCCGACGTGCAGGCGCTGTATGCCTACTTCATGAAGGGCGTGGCCCCGGTGGATGTGGCCACGCGCCCGACCGACCTGCCCTTCCCGATGAACCTGCGCTGGTCGATGAAGGCGTGGAATGCGCTCTTCCTGAAGGAGCAGCCGCTGCCGCCACAGCCGCAGCGTTCGGCGCAATGGCTGCGTGGCCGCTACCTGGCCGAAGGTCCGGCGCATTGCAGCACCTGCCACACGCCGCGCGGCTGGCTGATGCAGGAAAAGCCCGACCTGCAACTCGCCGGCGCCCAGGTCGGCCCCTGGTACGCGCCCAATATCACTTCCCATCCCAGCGCCGGCATCGGCAGCTGGAGCCAGGATGATCTGGTCGCCTACCTGCGCACGGGCCGCCTGGAAGGCCGCGCCCAGGCTGCCGGCAGCATGGCCGAGGCGATCACGCACAGTTTCTCCAGGCTGACCGAGGAAGACCTGCGCGCCATTGCCGTGTACATCAAGGATCGTCCGGCCATCGCCACTGGCGATGCGCAAGGCAGCGGCAGCCGCTTCGACCAGGGAAAGGCCGGTAACGCCCTGGCGCAGTTCCGTGGCCGCACGCTCAGCGCCGAGAGTCCGGAAGAGATCCGTGGCGCGCGCATCTTCTCGGCCAGCTGCGCCTCCTGCCATGGCTACAATGGCCAGGGCAGCCGCGACGGCTACTATCCCAGCCTGTTCCGCAACTCCGCCACCGCAGGCGTGAATGCCAACAACCTCATCGCCACCATCCTCTACGGCGTAGACCGCGAGACGGAGCAAGGCGGCCATGTCTTCATGCCCCCCTTCGGCGACCAGCCCAATGCGCTCAACAAGCTCTCCAATGCGGACGTGGCGGCCTTGTCCAACTACCTGCTGAAGTACTATGGCAAGCCTGCAGCCACCGTCAAGGCCGAGGACGTGGAAGTGATCCGCCAGGGAGGGCCGCGTTCGCCGCTGCTGCTGATGGCGCGCATCGGCATGGGCGTGGCCGTCGCGGTGCTCGTGCTGCTGTTGCTGGTGGGCCTGATGGTGGCCTTGCGCAAACGGCCTGATCCGGAACACGACTGGAAATAGCGTTTCCCCTGTGGATAAGAAAACCGCTGTTCCCCTTGCAAGGAACAGCGGTTTTTCTTTGTGCGGATGGTACGGCTTGCGCGGCAGCGGCTGGGCGTTGGGGTCACCCAGCTTCTCCAGCGGGATGCGGTAGGTCCGCATGACCGTGATGGCCGTGATGGCCGTGCCCAGGTTCTGCGCGATGGCCATGGCCGAGACGCGGGCGCGGGCCGGGAACAGGAAGACAAGCTTGACGTCACGAATTCCAGGTATATAATAAAACTTATATAGAAGGAGGAGTCATCATGCTCACATTCAAAGTGACAACCGTAGGTGCATCAGAAGGGCTGATTCTGAACAAAGAGGCCAAGCGCATTCTGAACGTTCAGAAAGGCGACACCTTATACCTCACCGAGGCTCCGGATGGTGCAATGCGTATTACGCCGTACAACCCCGAATTTGAGCGGCAGATGACGCTGGCCGAGTCGATCATGCATGACGACCGCGAGATACTGCGCGTGCTTGCTAAATGACTTGGCAGTGGGTTCTACGCGAAACGTTATTCGCGGTCCACGATAAGCAGCTTGCTGTGCATGGTGGTTTGGCAGGGATCCGGGACCTTAACGCAGTTGAGTCGGCGCTTAATCGGGCGAGAAATCTCGACTCTTACGGTAAACCGCCGCCAGACGTTGCCGATCTCGCAGCGGCCTATATCTACGGTCTCGCTACCAGTCATGGGTTCAGCGATGGATACAAGCGCACCGCATGGGTGATGGGTCGTCTTTTCCTTATGCTCAACAACCAAACTCTTGTGTTTGAGCAGGTCGAGGCGATCAACTTCATGTTGTCCGTTGCGGCCGGTGACCTGTCAGAGAACCAAGTTGCAGACTGGGTGAGACGCCACCTGGGTTAGCAGTTTTCCTGCTGATTCAATGCGGGCAATTTGGGGAGGATAAGAAAACCGCTGTTCCCCTTGCAAGGAACAGCGGTTTTTCTTTGTGCGGATGGTACGGCTTGCGCGGATCAGGACTTGGCGTAGCGCCCCGCCACTTCAGCCTCGGCGCGCAGACGGTCATACTCGTTGCGCGGCAGCGGCTGGGCGTTGGGGTCATCCAGCTTCTCCAGCGGGATGCGGTAGGTCTCGCGTGCCGACAGCGCGGCCAGGGCCGAGACGATCGTGATGGCGAAGGCGATGCTGCCCACGGTCAGCCAGATATTGCTCGATCCCGGCGGGGCGACGGCGGTGAACAGCGCCGGCAGCATGGCCGTGATGGCCGTGCCCAGGTTCTGCGCGATGGCCATGGCCGAGACGCGGGCGCGGGCCGGGAACAGCTCCGGATAGAAGCTGGGGAAGACCGCGTTATACCCCTGGTAGACCACGCCCCACATCAGGATAGACATCACGAAGGCCAGTTCGACATTGCGGATGCTGATGGCGTACAGGTAGGCGAAGGCGAACAGGCCCGCCAGCAGCGAACCCACGATGATGGGTGGACGACGGCCGATGCGGTCCGACAGCTTGCCCACATAGGGAATGACCAGCACGGCCACGATATTGCCCACCACCGGAATCCACAGGTAGACATCCTTGGCAAAGCCGATGCCATAGGCCGGCTGCACCGCATAGGCCGCCCCGAAGATGGTGGCCACCACCGGGATGACATTCATCAGCGCCATGCAGACCACGCGCAGCATATTGGGCGAGCAGTCACGGAAGGCATCGACCACCGGCGAGCGGCGCTTGAGTTCTTCCTTGTCGGCGGCCTTGAAGACCGGCGTCTCATCGACGGTGCGGCGGATCACCCAGCCGGCGATGATGACCAGGAAACTGAGCAGGAAGGGAATGCGCCAGCCCCAGACATTGAACTGCTCGGCCGGCATGTAGTGCGCCAGCGGCAGGAACACGGCGGCGGCCAGGATCTGCCCGGCCTGCACGCCCTGCAGCGTGAAGCTGGAGAAATAGCCGCGCCGTCCGAACGGTGAGTGTTCCAGGATCATGGAGCTGGCCCCGGAAATCTCGCCGGCCACGGCAAAGCCCTGCGCCAGGCGCATGATCACCAGCAAGGCCGGCGCCCACAGGCCGACCTGGTCATAGGTCGGCAACAGCCCCACCCCGATGGTGGAAAAACCCATCAGGAACATGCACCACAGCAGCACCTTCTTGCGGCCATGGGTATCGCCCAGGTGGCCCAGCACGAAAGCGCCGATGGGACGCGCCACATAGCCCACCCCATAGGTCGCCAGCGAGGCGATGATGGCCGTGGTGGGGTCGCCCTTGGGGAAGAACAGTTGCGGGAAGATCAGCGACGCCGCCGTGGCGTAGATGAAGAAGTCATAGTATTCCAGCGCCGAGCCGATCCAGCCGCTGGCGGCGGCCTTCTTGCTCTGCTGGTGATGTGCATTGGATTGCGTGGATTGCATGGTGTCTCCGTCTGGTGATTCCGGTGATGCTGGGCAAGCCGCCCTGGGTGGAGCGGGCCGGCTTGCGGGGATGAGGTCAGAAGCGATGCAGGATGCCCATCTGCAGGCCGACCAGGCTCTTGCCGTTGATGTCGGCCCCGGCCAGGTTGCTGCCCGGACCGGCCGAACCGCTGAAGCGCCAACCGGCATTGGCCTGGTTCTTCATGTAATTGGCAAAGCCGTACAGGGTAGTACGCTTGGACAGGTCGTAGTACGCGCCGACGTTGCCGCCCTGCGCGCCGCCCTCCTTGTGGGAGGTATCGACCATGACGCCATAGAGCGCGCCGATGCGCAGCTGCGGCGTCAGGCGATAGTCCGCCGAGATCTGGTAGACGTTGTAGAAGCGCTGGACGTTGGCGTCGTTGCCGGCGAAGAAGTTGTTGGGATTGCTGACATTGTTGAGTATCGTGGCGGCATTGTTGCCGTTGGTGTTGGCGGTGGTGTTATTGCTACGCACATAGGCCAGGTACACCTTGCCCGGACCATAGTCGTAGTTGAGGTAGACATTATGGTATTGCACCGCATTGTCGTACAGCCCCCCGGCATTGGGCTTGGCCATCAGGCCGGCATAGCCCGCGCGATAGGGGCCGTTGATGTAGTCGATGCCGAGCTGATAGACGCCGCGCCGGCCCAGGCCTTCGCCGGCGGTCTCCGGCATCGCATAGTGCAGGTCGATCTGCAGGCCCGCCCAGCGCGGCGACTTCCAGGACAGGTCATTGTCGAAGCGCGAAGGCACGCCAAAGGTATTGATGATGGAGCCGTAGGTGGTGCGCTCGGTATAGTCGATGGCGCCGCCGATGAAGAAGGGCACGCTGTTCTGGCGGCCGATGCGGAACTCGCCGGCCGCAGGCGTCTTGATGCCGACCCAGGACTGGCGGTCGAACAGGCGCGTCCCATCGGCCTGGGCGCCGGTATCGGCGGAAAAGCCGTTTTCCAGTGTGAAGGTGGTGGCGTAGCCGCCGCCCAGGTCTTCGTATCCCTTGAGGCCAATGCGGCTGCGCAGGATGGCGCCGTCATTGAGCGCCCACAGGCTCTTGCCGCTGCTGCTGCGCATATAGCCCAGGTATTGATCGAGGGTGCCGTACAGGGTCACGTTGCTGGCGCTCTGGGCCAGCGCGCTGCCGCTGGCGGCCAGCAGCAGGCCCATGGCCACGGGGGTGCGGATGGATGGCTTTGTCATGTCTCGGTCTTCTCTGTTGTGTTGTTCTGTCGTTCTGCTTTTGCCAGCGCAAGCGCTGCCCGGCCAGCGCGGGCCTGGCGGTCGGAACTGCTTGATGGGAAAGAGGGCAAGGCGCTGCGGCAGCGGTCTACGCTGCGCCAATCAGCTGGATGGGGGCCAGGTGCTCATGTCGTCTCCTCTAGGTTGATCGTAGTCACGGTCATGCGCATGCGCAGTGCGCGCTGTTGCATGCCGACGGTTCTTGTTATTGTCCTTGCCGGATTTTTCCGGATTTCTGCTTCTAGGCAAATGCCGGTTCGCGCACGCGCAGGCCGCGCCGCAACACCTGGTCGGTGACCCACTTGGCCGAGCGTCGGGCGCGCTCGGCCACCACGGCCGGCGACATCTGCAGGTAGTCGTCATTGAAGACTTCGAAACTGTAGTCGCCGCGATAACCGCCGCGATGCAGGCGCCGCACCATGTCCGAAAGTTCAGCCGAATGCTCGCCCTCGCCGGGGAAGACGCGCAGGTGGCGCGCCGTCTCCAGCCTTTCCTCGGGGCTGCGGATCTCGCGCCACATGAAGTCCGACAGCTGCACCATCACGATACGGCGGCCAGGGATGGCGTCCAGGTCTTCCAGCGTGCCCCGGTTGGCCAGGATGTGGAAGGAATCGATGACCACGCCCAGGTTGGCGTGATCGGCCATCTCCACCACTTCCCAGGATTGCATGTACTGGTTGATATGACGGCCCCAGGACAGCGCCTCGAAACCCACCCGTATGCCCAGCGGCACGGCCAGGTTGGCCAGCTTGCGCAGGTCGCGGGCGATGTGGGCGGTGTCACCGCTGGCATGCTGCGAGGTCGAGGAACACACCAGCAGCAGCGGCGCACCGACCGCCTTGCAGATCTGCAAAAGGTTCTTGGCGACGTCGATCTTGTAGTCGTGCAGGGTGCCTTGCAGGCCTTCGTAATCGCGCATGACCTGGATGCCGGTCACGCGCACGCCGCTCTCGCGCACCAGTTTCACTGCTGCTTCCAGCCCGCCGGGATAGCCCACCAGGTCCTTGGACCACAGCATCAACTGTGAAAAACCGGCGGCCCGGGAAGCCTGCAACTTGGATTCCAGCCCACCCGGCAGGGTGATGGTATCCATGCCGAAATTGTCGAGGTTCACAATGCCTCCAATGCACGGAAGTCGTCTGCGGACACGCCCGGCCAGCCGAACAGCTCGAGGTAGAGCGGGGCCTGCTCGATGAGCATTTCCTTGCCCTTCTGAATGCGGCAGCCCAGCGCCTGCGCCTGCACCAGCAGCTGGCTCATTTCGATCTTCATGCCGCAGTCGGCGACGATGGCGTCGCGGCGCACGCCCTCCAGCGCGAAGGGCATCGGGTCGCCCACATGCATGCCCAGCGGCGTGCAGTTGACCAGCAGATCGAAGCCGCTCGCATCAGGCTGGGCAAAGCCCACGCGGGTGGCCGGGAAGGCGGCTGCAGCGCGCGCCAGCAAGGCTTCTGCGCCAGCGCGGTTGGTATCGAAGACACTGATCTCGGCCACGCCCTGGGCCGCCAGCGAGGCCACGATGGCGCAGCCCACACCGCCGGTGCCGACCACCAGCGCGCGGGTCTGGTTCCACACCAGCGGACGATCGGCGGCAGTGCGCGCCAGGGCGCGGATGAAGCCCTCGCCATCGATCAGGTCGCCCCAGATGACGCCGTCGGCATCGCGATACACCGCATTGCAGGCCCCGGCCACGCGGGCGCGCAGGGTGGATTGCTCGACCGCCTCCAGCGTCATGGGCTTATGCGGGATGGAAACGAAGATGCCGCCCACGTTCTCGGTCTTCATGAACATGCGCACCGCCTCGCAGTAACGCTCCGGTTCGATCTTGAACGGGATCACGCGGGCGTCGATGCCGTGGTGCTCGAAATAGGCATTGAACAAGGTCGGGGCCTTCACCTGTTCGACCGGCCAGCCGATGACGGGGAAGATGCGGGTGGTGCCTGTGATTGCCTTCATAGGTTTATTTCTTTTCTTTCTGGCTGCGCACCAGTTCGAAACTGACGCCGCCCTTGTAGAGCTGGGTGAGCGCACCGCGCTCGCTGATCTGGGTGGGAGCGCGATCGACGAAGACCACGCCGCGTTCCTGCAATTGCCGCACGGCCTGCAAGACATCAGGCGTGCCCAGGCCCAGGCGCAGCAATTCTTCTTCCCAATGGATGTCTTCGGTGCCGGCGGGCGGTTCCACCAGCTGGATGTAGAACTGGCGGCAGGGCGAGACCAGCAGGCTGCCCTTGGGCAGGATGCCGAAGAACTGCCCTTCCGGCAGGACCGAAAAACCCATCAGGGTCGAATAGAAGTCGATCCACTCGCGCAGGCGATCCGGCTGCACCGCCTGCACCAGGCCGAAGAAATGCAGGCCGGCCAGCGCACTGGTCTGGCGGCGCTCCTGGCTGGCAGGCTTGAAATCGACGTCGTAGATGGAAAAGTCGCGATAGCGATCGACGAAATAGATGATGGAATCGCCACAGCCATGCACGCCCGGAATATTGAGTTCCATCGCCCCCGCGCGGGTCGGGATGGCCCAGGCGCCCAGCTCGGTGACGCGCCGGTAGGCCTCGTTGGCGTCGCGCACGCGCAGGGCGATGGCGCTCAGGCTGGTGGCCTGCACCTCATGGTCGAAACCGGCCCAGGCGGTGGCGTCGGCATTGACGATCACGTTCATCTCGCCCTGGGTGTAGAGCACCACCTCGCGTGAACGGTGGCGGCCGACCTGTTCGAAGCCCATGCGCTCCAGTACCGCCCCCAGCGCCAGCGGCTCGGTGGTGGCGTATTCGATGAACTCGATGCCATCGATGCCCAGCGGATTGGTGGGGACAGGATTGTTTTCTATGGTGTTCATCATGATCCCGATGATTTGTCTCGGTGGCGAGTATAGCCAAGGCCCACCCCCTCAAAAAGGTCGAAAATCGGTCAAACGTGCGATAATCGCGCAACTTGTTCGCCAATCACTCATTTCTCGGTTTTTTTTACGATGATCGACCAAAGCCCGGTAGACCTGGACATCCAGAAGCGCGATCTGATCGAAGGCCTGATGAAGGGATTCGACGTCATCACCGCCTTCGACAGCGATTCGCCCCAGCTGAGCGCCAGCGAAGTTGCCGAGCGCGTGGGCCTGACCCGCAGCGCAGCGCGGCGTTACCTGTTGACGCTGGTGCACACCGGCATGGCCGCCTCCGACGGCAAGAAATTCTGGCTCATGCCGCGCCTGCTCAACCTGGGCCAGTCCTATCTGGAATCAGCGCGGGTGCCGCGCGCGGTGGTGCCCTTCCTGCAGCGGCTGACGCAGCAATTGCAGGAATCGACCAACTTTTCCCTGCTCGATGGCGACGAGATCGTCTATGTGACGCGGGTGACGGCGGCGCAACTGGTCAATGCCGGTTTCGAACCCGGCACCCGCCTGCCGGCCTACACCACCACGGCTGGCCGGGTGCTGCTGGGCATGCGCGAGGATGCCGAGATCCAGGCCTATCTGGAGCGCGTGAACCTGATCCCGCACACCCACATGGCCATGACCGACAAGGCCGCGCTGTTCCAGGAGATCCTGACCATGCGCAGGCAGGGCTATGGCATCACCGAGAACCAGTTCGAGATGGGCATGCGCGGCATCGCCATTGCGGTCAAGAACCGCAATGGCCGTGTCATCGGCGCGCTCAGCGTGACCTCCAACATCGCCGCCTGCTCGCGCGAGGAAGCCATCGCACGCGGCGTGCCGGCGCTGCAGACTACGGCCAATACGTTGATGATGTGGGTATGAGGACGAAGGATCAGGGATGAACGAACGGGACAAGAACGGCCCCGCCGACGACAGCAGGGAGGTGTGCGAGCCCACCGAAGGCGGCCTGTCGCGGCGCGACTGGATCGCCGGCCTGGAGAAGGGCCTGCTGATCCTGGAAGCCTTCGACTTCGACAACCAGCGCATGACCTCGGCCCAGGTGGCCGCGCGCACCGGGCTCTCACGCACGGCGGCGCGGCGTTACCTGTTGACGCTGGAACACCTGGGCTATCTGCACAGCGAAGGCAAGACCTTTGCATTGACGCCACGGGTGCTCAAGGTGGGCTGGTCGTATTTCGATTCGGCGCCCTTGCCGCGCATCCTGCAACCCTTCCTGCAACAGATCACCGGGCAGACCGGCGAGGCCGTCTATGCCAGCGTGCTCGACGGCTGGGACCTGGTCTTCATCGCCCGCAACGGCGCCACCCGCGTGATGACCACCGGCTTCGTGCTGGGTGCGCGGGTGCCGGCGCAACTGGCCTCGCCCGGCATCGTCATGTTGAGCGCGCTGCCCGAGCAACAGGTACGCGACTGGCTGGCCACCTGCGCCATGACGCCCTTCACGCCGCACACCATCACCGATCCGGATCAGCTCTACGCCTTGATCGCGCAGGCCCGCCAGCTTGGCTATGCAGTGGTGGAACAGCAATTGCAGACCGGCGTGCGCGGCATTGCGGTGCCGCTGAAGAATCGCCATGCCAAGGTGATCGGCGCACTGAGCCTGAGCCTGCCCATGGCCGCCGAAGCGCGCGAGCAGACGCTGGCGCGCATCCTGCCGGCCTTGCAGCAGGCGGCCAATGCGCTGATCAACCTGGTCTAGGGCCTGTTCACATTCAGAGTTCGGTGAAGACAGTCTCGGCAGCCAGGCGCGACTTGGGCAGCTTGGCATTGAAATCATCCGCGCCGCTGTAGCCCAGGCCCACCAGCACCACGCTGGTCAAGCCCTGCTCGCGCAGGCCCAGTTCTTCATCCAGCACCTTGGCATTGAAGCCTTCCATCGGCACCGCATCCACTTCCAGCGCAGCCGCGCCCAGCAGCAAGGTGCCCAGGGCCAAGTAGACCTGCTTTTCCATCCAGTGCTGGGCATCCTTCAAGTCATAGCGATGCAGGTTGCTGTAGAGCAGGCGCGACCCACGCTGGCCGGCCTTGGCTTCGGCATTGACGAAACGGCCATCGGCTTCTTCCTTCTCCAGCAGCGCTTCCAGATGCGATTCGCTGATGGCGGTGCGGGCGCACAGCACCAGCACATGCGAGGCATTGAGGATCTTGCTCAGGTTGTAGGGATAGCCCGCCTCAGCGGCCTTGCCGATGCGGGCCTTGCCGGCCTCGCTCGAGGCCAGCACGAAATGCCAGGGCTGCGAATTCACCGACGACGGCGACAGGCGCAACAGCTCGCGCAGTTCGGCGATGAGGTGGTCGGGGATCTTGCGGGAGGGGTCGAAGGCCTTGGTGGAGTGGCGCTTGCGGGCGGCTTGGAGCAGGCTCATGATAATTCCTTGAGGTCGATGATAGGGAACCGCAGCAAAGAGGGGCAGACGGTTGGCTTGCCTGACATCATCGGCCAGAACAGCATGCCGAAACAGCCCAGTGCAGCGGAAACATTTTCAAAAAATAATTGAAAGTATGAAAGTACAATAGCGCAGCTAACGTCATGCGACTCGCTCCTCCCGTTCGGACTGAGTAGCGGCGCAGCCGCGTATTGAAGGTGCTGCTTCCGTTCAATCGACGCGACCTGCGCCTTCGATACGGTCCTGCGGCCCTACCCAGTCCGAACGGTGGTTTTTCCATCCGCTACCTTGCTATCCAGTCTCATCATGATCCGCCTGGAAGACCTCGCCATCTTCGTCTGCGCCGCCGACAACGGCAGCCTCTCTGCCGCTGCGCGCCAGCACGACGTCACCCCCGCCGTGGCCAGCGCCGCCATGAAACGCCTGGAAGGCGAACTGGGCGCGCGCCTGCTGGCCCGCTCCACCCGCAGCCTGCGCCTCACGCCCGACGGCGAGCGTTACTTGCAGCATGCCCGCAATGTGCTGGCCGAGGTCAATGCCGGACGCGACGCCGTGGCCCATGGTCGGCGCGTGATCGGCGGCAACCTGTCGCTGTCGGCGCCGTCGGACTTCGGGCGCAACCTGATCGGTCAGTGGCTCGATGAATTCCAGGCCCAGCATCCGGCGGTGAGCCTGCAGGTGCATGTCAGTGATCGCGTCGCCGATATGTACCGACAGCCGGTAGACGTGGCCATCCGCTACAGCGCGCCGGACGACTCCAGCCTGGTGGCGCTGCCGCTGGCCCCCGACAATCGCCGCGTACTGTGCGCCTCGCCCGACTACCTGGCCCGGCATGGCCGACCGCGCAGCCCGGCCGACCTGCGCCAGCACAACTGCCTGCGCTATGTGCTCTCGGACACCCTGCATTCGCAATGGAATTTCTTCAAGGACGACGAACCGGTGCAAGTCCAGGTCAGCGGCGACCGCACCTGCGACGATGGCGAGCTGGTACGCCGCTGGGCCGTCAATGGCCGGGGGATTGCCTACAAGTCGCGCCTGGACGTGCTGGCCGACCTGCGCAACGGCAGGCTGGAAGCGCTGCTGGAAGATTATGAGGGCGAGCCTTCTCCGCTGCACCTGGTCTGCACGCACCGCATGTGCGTCTCACCGACCGTGCGCGCCCTGCGTGAATTGCTGGGCGAGCGCATCGCCCGCTACCTCAAGGATCGCTGAAAGGGCCTTCAACCCTTGGTCGCCAGGCGACGCAAGCCCAACGAAGGCAGCGCCGGCAGCACCAGGCCCAGGCACAGCAAGCCCATGCCCAGCACCAGATCGGACGAGAGACGTTCGCCGAACACCAGCGAAGACAGCGTCAGCCCCACCACCGGCACGCCCAGCATGCACACCGACACCGTGACCGGCGACAAGCGCTGGGTCATCTGCAAGACGATCAGGAAAGTCAGGGCCGTGGCCAGCGGGCCGGTGTAGGCGATCACGCCCCAGGCATGCGGATCGGCCAGGAAGCTGGGGGCGCCATCCACGGCCAGGGCCAGCAGGGACAAGGGCAAGGCCGCCACCAGGGTCTGCCAGGGCAACAGCGCGAAGTCCAGCTTCACGCCCGGGCTCATCTTGATCTGCAGGATGTTCATGGCCCACGACAGCGAAGCCACGCCCAGCATCAGATACCCGATCATGCTGTGCAGGTCTGCATGCAGCAGCGCCGGCAGCACGATCACGGCCATCCCGGCATAGCTGCAGACGGTGGCCAGCGATTGTTGCGGGCTCAGCTTCTGCTTCAACACCAGCGCCGCCCCCGGCACCACCCAGATCGAGGTAGCGTAGGCGATCAGCGAGGCGCGGCCCGGCATGACGAAATGCAGCGCGCCCGTGACCAGGGCCGTGAACAAGCCCATCTGCAGCACCCCTACCCCCACCACCACCGGCCATTCCTGGCGGGTCGGCAGGCGCAGCTTGCCCAGCACGACCGCGATCACGAAGCTGAGGATGGCCGCCGACAGGAAGCGGCTGGCCGCGAACCACAGCGGCGGAATGAACTGGCTGCCGAACTTCATCACCGGCCAGTTGCCGCCCCAGATGCAGATGGCCAGCACCACGCACACCAGGAACAGGCGGCTCATCGACGCAGGCGCAGGCGAGAGCGCAGCCGGGCGGGCGGCAGCGGCGGGTACGGTAGGGGTAGCGACGGCGGTGGACATCTCGGACTCCAGGAAAGTGGCAGGAGCGCGACAGCCGGAGCAGCCATGAAAAAAGGCCGTTCCGATGCATGTTGCAGCGCATCCAAACGGCCTTCATGGTAGAGAAGAGAGTGCAAATAGTGCTGCCGTATTGACGGCTAAAAACCGTCTTCGGCGGCATTTAATACTGCCTAAAATCAATTTTATAAATATTTATACTGCTGATTCTTTTTTGTGCAGCATGCAGCCCTGCAACAGCCCGTTCCTCCGGGCCGTCTGCCCCCCTTGGTCTCACTGCAGCAAAGGCTGGGCGGACGTAACGGCGGGCGCGGTGCGGCCACGCTCCAGCGTGAACACGCCCACCAGGCGCACCAGCTTGTCGGCCTGGTCCTGCAGCGACTGCGCGGCCGCGGCGGCCTGTTCCACCAGGGCGGCGTTCTGCTGGGTGGTTTCATCCATCTGGGTGATGGCCTCACCGACCTGTTCGATGCCCGAGCTCTGTTCATGGCTGGCCGTGGCGATCTCGCTGACCACGGTGGAGACGCCCTGGATGCTGGAGACCACCTCCTGCATGGTTTGCCCGGCGCGCTGCACCAGGTGGGTACCGGCATCGACCTTGCCCACCGAGTCATCGATGAGCTGCTTGATTTCCTTGGCCGCCGCTGCCGAGCGCTGGGCCAGCGACCGCACTTCCGAAGCCACCACCGCAAAGCCGCGTCCCTGCTCACCGGCGCGCGCTGCCTCCACCGCCGCGTTCAGGGCCAGGATATTGGTCTGGAAGGCGATGCCATCGATGACGCTGATGATATCGACGATCTTGCGTGAAGACGCATTGATCGATTCCATGGTCTGCACCACCTGCCCGACCACCTCGCCGCCCTGGATGGCGACCTGGGCCGCGCCCGAGGCCAGCTGGTTGGCATGCTGGGCGTTGGCGGCGTTCTGCTTGACGGTGGCGGTCAGTTCTTCCATGGTGGAAGCGGTTTCTTCGAGCGAACCGGCCTGCTGCTCGGTGCGGTTGGACAAGTCCATGTTGCCGGTGGCGATTTCATCGACCGAGGTCTTGATGGATTCGGTGGCCTGCTTGATGCCGTGTACGGTATCGACCAGGCGGTCGCGGGTATAGGCCACGGCGGCGACCAGGCTGTGTTCATCGCCCTGGGTGGTATGGATGACGCCGGTGAGGTCGCCGGCGGCGATCTTGCGCGCCATCTCGGCGGCCTCGCCGGGTTCGCCGCCGATGGAGCGGAAGATATTGCGCGAGACCATGCCGGCGATGAGCGAGAGCAGCACGCCCAGGCCGATCAGCACGACCACGGCCTGGATGAGCGCGCGGCGGAAGTCGGCCTGGATATCATCGGAGTAGACGCTGCAGATCAGATCCCAATTCCAGGGCTTGAAGCGTTTGACGAAGCCCATCTTGGGGCTGGGCTGGTCGCTGCCGGGGCGGGGCCACCAGTATTCGAGGTAGCCCTTGCCGGCGCCTGAAGAGCCGGTGGCGGCGATCATCTTGTAGAGTTCGTTGCCCTTGGCGTCTTTGAAGTCGAGCATGTTGCGGCCATCGAGCTTGCTGTTGATGGGGTGCATGACGATGACGGAGTTGGCATCCACCAGGGTGACGTAGCCGTCGCCGGTATAGCGCTGGTCGCGTATGCGGGCGATGGCGGCTTTCTGCGCGTCTTCGCGACTGAGCTTGCCGTCGCTTTCCAGCTTGGCGTAGCCGGCGATGGTGGTGTAGGCCATTTCGGTGACATCCTGCAGACCGCGCTCGCGTTCGGCGATCTGGAGGTCGCGGGTCTGGTAGGCATGCCAGACGGAGAGGAACAGCAAGGCCATCCATGAAAACACCAGGGGAAGCCAGAGTTTTTTCTTCAGTGAGAGATTGTTCATCTTGGACTTGAGCGTGGTCGTTATAGGAAGTCAGGATGTCAGGAAGTGGGCTGACTATGCTGACTAATAGGTGGGGTGGCGCGGGTGCGCTTGCTCTTCCTTGCCCTTGCACTTGCTGTCCTTGCTTGGTCGCAAGTCGTGACGGTCCCCGGTTTCCCCTTCGATGTTTACGGTCGGCAAGTGCGTTGGCTAAAGGGCAAATGTGCAAATAGTCGATAAATTATTTTTATTTTCTCGTTGCGCAAGAGAGTTTTGATTTGTTTTTTTAGGGGCTGGGTTATTTGCACTGAATGCTTTCCTGCGCTCTAGCTTAATTCTTATCTTTCTCCGGTCGGGAGAACGCGCCGGGGGCGGCCCGGCAGCCGCTCACTTTTCTTGTCTCGCCAAGAAAAGTAAGCAAAAGAAGGCGACCGCTACTGCCCCGCCCTCCTTCGGAGGGTCCCCGCGTCAGCGCACATAAAAACGGGAAAAATAGAGTCGCTTCGCTCCGACTATTTTTCTGATCCGTTTTTATGCGCGCTGACGCGGCGGGTCAGAAGCGGACGGCCGGTCCGGCTCGCCTTCGGCTTCGCCGGGGGCTCGCTGGCGCTTCGGCTCTCTTCGATCACATACTTTCCGTACTTTTTAGTTTTTTCTTCCTCTTCCTCTTCCTCTTCCTCTTCCTCTTCCTCTTTCCTGCCTTTGTTTTTCTTCTAAATAATTTCCCCCCGTTCGGACTGAGTAGTCGCGCAGCGACGTATCGAAGGCGCTCCGAAGTCAAGCCAAAGCCGCAGGCGAGTCGGAGAAGTGCGATGCCGAAGGCGAGCCCGTTCAGGTTTTTCCCCTTAGAGCCAGCCGCCGCAGTGGAGCGAAAAGTGGATCAGAAAAATAGTCGGAGCGAAGCGACTCTATTTTTCCCACTTTTCGCTCCACTGCGGCGGGGACCCTCCGAAGGAGGGCTGGATCTTAGGGGTCGCCTTCTTTTGCTTACTTTTCTTGGCGAGACAAGAAAAGTGAGCGGCTGCCGGGCCGCCCCCGGCGCGTCCTTCCGACCGGAGAAAGATAAGAATTAAGCTAGAGCGCAGGAAGAAATTCCGTGCAGACTACCTAGAAAGAAATTCCATGCAGACTACCTAGAAAGAAATTCCGTGCAGACTACCCAGGAAGAAATCCCGCGCAGACCACCCCGGACTAAAATAAAACACCCACAAAAACCAAGGAGACAAAAAACATGAAAGACCACCACCCCGACATCCTAGAGAGAGAAGACCAGCAAGGCATCACCACCCTGACGCTAAACCGCCCCCAGCATTTCAACGCCCTCTCTGAAGAAATGCTCACAGCCCTGCAAGCCCAGCTAGACGACATCAAGAGTGACAGCACAGTACGCTGCGTCATCCTGGCCGCCAACGGCAAAGCCTTCTGCGCCGGCCACGACCTGCGCCAGATGCAAGCCACACCGCAACAGACGTACTACGAAGCCCTGTTCCATCGATGCAGCCATCTGATGCAATCGCTGCGCGAACTTCCCGTCCCCGTCATTGCCAAGGTACAAGGCCTGGCCACTGCCGCAGGCTGCCAGCTGGTCGCCACCTGCGACCTCGCCATTGCAGCCGAGAGCGCCCGCTTCGCCGTTTCCGGCATCAACGTCGGCCTGTTCTGCTCCACGCCCGCAGTAGCGCTCACACGCAACCTCCCTATCAAGCGCGCCTTCGAGATGCTGGTCACCGGCAAATTCATCGACGCCGCCACCGCAGCCGCCTGGGGCCTCATCAACCAGGCCGTGCCAGAGCAGGAACTCGACAGCGCCACCCAGGCACTGGCGCGCGAGATCTGCAGCAAGCCCGCCATCTCGATCGCACGCGGCAAGGCCATGGTGTACCGCCAGCAGATGATGGCCCTGCCGGACGCCTATGCCCATGCCGCCGAGGTCATGGCCTGCAACATCATGGACCCCGAGGCGCAGGAGGGTATCACCGCCTTCCTCGACAAGCGCAAACCCAACTGGGCGGCTCCCACCTGAACACCCCGTCCGGCATCCCACATGGACTGGACAATCGGCGACGCTGACGGCAAGATGCGGCATCCTCATCGCTGTCCATTCCAACAAGCTGCCCATGCAAGCCGACTACGCCACCATCCTGCAATGGATCTACCTGTTCAATTCACTGGCCCTGGCCCAGCTGGCCCTCAAGCAACTGGGCCGGCGGCGCAAGGCGCGCGCGCTGGAACAGCGCTTCCGTGCGGCCCAGACGGCCGAATGGCGCAACACCGCGCCGGACTTCCTGACCTCGCGCCTGGGCGCCCCCCACGCCCAGCAGAGCGTTGACGACGGCGCTACGCTGTACCGCTGGCGCGGTGAGCGACACTGGCTGGAGGCGCGCTATCGCGAAGGACAATGCGAGAGCGTGGACGTCTCCGATCACCTGGAAGAAAGCTTCCCCACCGTCAATACCTATTTCAATTGCGCCGTGCTGGCCGCGCTGGTCTGCGCCTGGAAATTCTCGGGCCTGGCCGATGCGCCGGACTTGCCGGTGGCCGCCGCGGGCAAGCAATACCTGGCCAATTTCATCGTCTTCCTGGCCGGCGCCTGGCTGCTCTCCTTCGTGCTCAAGCGCCAGCGCCTGCTGCTCAACCTGGGCTGCATCGCGATGGTGGTGCTGGCGCTGCCGCTGCTGAACTGGCCTTGACGCCTTACCGCGGCATCCTCATTCGGCCACCACATCGGCCACCCGGTAACCGACACCGATCTCGGTGAGGATGTGCACCGGCTGGGCCGCATCGCGCTCCAGCTTCTGGCGCAGGCGCTGCATGTAGATGCGCAGGTAATGGCCGTCTTCCGCATGCGAAGGGCCCCATCCGGCCACCAGCAACTGGCGGTGCGTGATGACGCGTCCGGCATCGCGTAGCAGCGTGGACAGCAGGCGATATTCGATCTGCGTCAGATGCAGCGCCTCGCCATGACGGCTCACGCTGCGCGCTGGCAGATCCACCACCACATCGCCGAGCCGGTAGCGGCCACTGGACTGGCCCGCGCTGGACGCGCGCGCATGACGGCGCAACTGCGCGCGCATGCGGGCCAGCAGCTCGGGCATGCCGAAGGGCTTGACCAGGTAGTCGTCAGCGCCGGCGTCGAGTGCTTCCACCTTTTCCGATTCCTGGGTGCGCGCCGACAGGATCACGATGGGTACGCTGCTCCAGTTGCGGATCTCGCTGATGACCTGCTTGCCATCGCCATCGGGCAGGCCGAGGTCGAGGATGATCAGGTCGGGCTTGCGGGTGCCGGCTTCGGTGACGCCCTCACGCGCGCTCTTGGCTTCGTGGACGACGAAGCCTTCCTGTTCCAGGGCGCTCCTGACCAGCTTGCGGATATGCGGATCATCCTCGATGAAGACGATGTTGCCTGCGTGTTCTTGCATGGTGTGTCCTTATTCCTCGGGCGGGGCCGGCTGGGTTTCCACCGGCAGCGTGAAGCAGACCGTCGCGCCCTGCCCGGCTTCCTGCGGCGCGATCCAGATGCGGCCCTGGTGCGCCTCGATGATGGCGCGGCAGATGGCCAGCCCCAGGCCGACGCCGGGGGTGGCCGATTCATTGTCGCCCCGCGTGAATTTCTCAAAGGCGTGCTGCGTCATGGTCGGCGGGAAACCGCGTCCCTGGTCCATCACGCAGACCTTGACCTGGGGCGCGCCATCGCCGTGCTCGACGTGGGCGCTGATGCCGATGGGCGTGCCGGGCGGCGAATACTTGATGGCGTTTTCCACCAGGTTGGCCAGCACGCGCTCCAGCAGCACGGCGTCCACCCGCAGCAAGGGCAGCTCAGGCGCGATGCGGGTGTCCACCTGCCGCCCTTCGAGCGCCTTGGCCAGCAGGCGCAGGGCCGAGCCGGCCAGTTCTTCCAGCGCATTCCATTGTCGATTGAGCGTGACCACGCCGGCTTGCAGGCGCGCCATGTCGAGCAGGTTGTTCATCAGGCCGACCATCTTCTGCGACTGTTCGCTGATGGTGCGGGCCATGGCGCGGGCGTCGTCGTCCAGCCGGGCATTGGCGGCCAGCACGTCGGCGCTGCCCACCAGCGAGGTCAGCGGCGTGCGCAGGTCATGCGAGATGGCCGAGAGCAGCGAATTGCGCAGGCGTTCGGACTCCATCGTCACCAAGGCATCCTGGGCCACCTCGGCATAGTGCAGACGCTCGATGGCCATGGCGATCTGCGAGCAGAAGATCTCCAGCATCTGGCGGTTCTCGGGCAGCGCCAGTTGCGCCGCGGCAAGCTGGCGCTCTTCCTCGCTGGGCGCTTCGATGGCGAAGGCCAGCACGCCGCGGGTGCGCATGGTGGCCGTAAGCGGCAAGTACAGCGCCGCTGCCGAGGGCAAGGTGGCGGTGCCTTTGCCGGCGGCCTGGCCATTGTCATAGACCCACTGCGCCACGCCGGCGTCGACGTTCCTGAAGACATGCGCAGCGCCGCTGTCCTGCTCGGGCTCGGCCAGGCGCAACTGGTCGGCGCTGTCGGGCAGGAAGAAGGCGATGCGCGCACCAAACACGGCGGCCAGGTGACGGCGACCGATCTCCAGGATCTGGTCCAGCGTCAGCAGCGCCGACAATTCCTTGCCCAGCATGTAGAGATTGGCCGCTCGCGCCTCGCGCTGCATGGCCACGCTGGCCTGGCGACGCAGGCGCGCAGCGAGCGAACTGATGAACAGCGACACCGCCAGCATCACTGCCAGCGTCAGCAGGTATTGCGCGTCGGAGACCGTGATGGAGAAACGCGGATCGACGAAGAAGAAATCGAAGGACAGCACCGACAGCACCGACACCAGCGCCGAGGCGGCACGGCCATAGCGCATCGCCACCAGCATCACGCCCACCAGGTAGAGCATGATGACATTGGCCGGGTGCAGCTTGCCATCGAGCAGGAAGGCCAGCGTGGTCGTGATGGCGCAGCTGGCCACCGCCCACAGCGTGCCGCGGGTGCGGCGGCGGCGCGTGAGCAGGGCTTCGGCGGCGCTGGCGGCGCTATCGGGACTGGCGGGTTCGTGCTGATGGCGGGTGCGGCTGCGGGCGATGGTGTAGAGATCGATTTCGCCGCCGCTGCGGGCGATGCGCTGGGCCAGCGTGCCACGCGGCCAGCGCAGCAGGCGACGCAGACCGCCCTCTTCCTGGCCGATCACCAGCTTGCCGGCATTGCGGCTGCGGGCAAATTGCAGCAGGGCCGCGGCCAGTTCCTCGCCGCTGATGCTGGCCGTTTCCGCGCCCAGCGAGTGCGCCAGCTTGAGGTAGCTCACCACCCGTTCGCGCGCCTCCATGGCCTGGCGCTGACCGGGCAGGTCCACATGCACGGCCAGCCATTGAGCCTGTAGCTTGGCGGCCAGGCGCGCGGCTTCGCGGATCAGCCGTTCTTCACCGGAGCCGCTGCCGATGGCCACCACGATGCACTCGCGCGCCTGCCACAGCTGGGCGATGGAACGGTCGGCGCGATACTGGCGCATGTCGGCGTCGACCCGGTCGGCGGTGCGGCGCAGGGCGATCTCGCGCAGCGCGATCAGGTTGCCCTTGCGGAAGAAATTGCGTCCGGCCTTCTCGGCCTGCTGGGGCAGGTAGACCTTGCCCTGCTGCAGGCGCGCCAGCAATTCGTCCGGCGGGATATCGACCAGCATGACATCGTCGGCTTCGTCGAAGACGTGGTCGGGGACGGTTTCGAAGACGCGGATACCGGTGATCTGGCCGACCACATCGTTGAGGCTCTCGATGTGCTGCACATTGAGGGTGGTGTAGACATCGATGCCGGCGCGCAGCAGTTCGTCGATGTCCTGCCAGCGCTTGGCATGGCGCGAACCGGGCACGTTGGAGTGGGCCAGCTCGTCGACCAGGATCACGCCGGGCTTGCGCTCGAGGGCGGCGTCCAGGTCGAATTCCGGCAGTTGCCGGTCGCGGTAGGCCACCATGCGCATGGGCAGGCGCGCCAGTCCAGCCAGTTGCGCTTCGGTCTCGGCGCGGCCATGGGTCTCGACCACGCCGGCCACTACGTCCCCCCCTTGCGCAGCCAGCGCCTGGGCCGCTTCCAGCATGGCGAAGGTCTTGCCCACGCCGGCCGAGAAGCCAAAGAAGATCTTCAGGCGGCCGCGCGCCTGGCGCTCTTCGTCGCGCATCACGCGTTCGAGCAGGTCGTCGGGATCGGGGCGGGTCGTCATGTCGGGGTTATCGGGGTTGGAGCATTGTAGTGGCAAAAGGCCGGTGCTACCTAGACGTAGCACCGGCTGCGGCGGGCCTCTCCATTGCCGTTCGGACTGAGTAGCGGCGCAGCCGCGTATCGAAGACGCTCCTGAGCCTGTCGAAGGAGGGGGCGCTACGCTGCCGACTCATGCAGAGCAGTCGGCGTACCCTTCGATACGACGCTGCGCGTCTACTCAGGGCGAACGGGTCGGAGGGTGATCCTATTGTCTGGCATCCGTCTTGGGCAAGGGGGCCGCCGCATCCAGCGCCAGATTGAGCTTAAGCACATTCACGCGCGGTTCACCGAACAGCCCCCATTGCGGCGCCTCGCTGTTGACGCGGATCAGTGCGCGCACCTGCTCCACGGTCATGCCCCGCTCACGGGCCACGCGGGCGGCCTGGAAGTCGGCGGCGGCCGGGCTGATGTGCGGGTCCAGGCCACTGGCCGAGGCCGTCAGCAGGTCGATGGGAATGTCGCGGCGGTTCTGCGGATCGGCCTCGCGCAGGGCCTTGGCGCGTTCTTCGGCGGCTTGCTTGAGGGCCGGATTGGTCGGCCCCAGGTTGCTGCCGCCCGACGCCATGCCATTGTCGGGGAAGGTCCCGGCCGCCGAAGGCCGGCCCCAGAAGTAGGCCGGGCTGGTGAAGTTCTGGCCGATCAGTGCCGAGCCGACCACCTGGCCCTGGCGTTCGATCAGGCTGCCATTGGCCTGCTGCGGGAAGAAGGCTTGCGCCAGGCCCGTCACCAGCAAGGGATAGAGGCCGCCCAGCAATACGCCCAGCAGGATGAAGAGCGTGATGGCGGGACGCAGGGGATGGGGTGTGGAGGTGTTCATGTGACTATCCTTGAGAAACGGGTATCAGGAAATCAAGTTCAGACCAGGCCGAAGGCGCTCAGCAGCAGGTCGATCAGCTTGATGCCCACGAAAGGCACCAAGAGGCCGCCCACGCCATAGATCAGCAGGTTGCGGCGCAGGAGCACGGCTGCACCCAGGGCGCGATAGCGCACCCCGCGCAGGGCCAGCGGAATCAGGGCCACGATCACCAGTGCATTGAAGATCACCGCCGACATGATGGCCGAGTCGGGGCTGGCCAGGTGCATCACGTTGAGCGCGCCCAGTTGCGGATAGCTGCCCACGAACATGGCCGGGATGATGGCGAAGTACTTGGCCACGTCGTTGGCGATGCTGAAGGTGGTGAGACTGCCGCGTGTCATCAGCATCTGCTTGCCGATCTCGACGATCTCGATCAGCTTGGTCGGATTGGAATCCAGATCGACCATGTTGCCGGCTTCCTTGGCGGCCTGGGTGCCGCTGTTCATGGCCACGGCCACGTCGGCCTGGGCCAGTGCGGGCGCGTCATTGGTGCCATCACCGGTCATGGCCACCAGCTTGCCCTCGGCCTGGTGCTGGCGGATCAGGGCCAGCTTCTGTTCCGGCGTGGCCTCGGCGAGGAAATCATCAACCCCGGCCTCGGCGGCAATGGCGGCAGCGGTCAGGCGGTTGTCGCCGGTGATCATGACGGTCTTGATGCCCATGCGGCGCAGCTCGCCAAAGCGCTCCTTGATGCCGCCCTTGACGATGTCCTTCAACTCCACCGTGCCGAGGATGCGGATCGGTGCGCCCTGGTTGATCATGGCCGCCTCGGCATGCCATTCGATGACCACCAGGGGCGTGCCGCCACGGCGGGCGATGGATTCGATATCACTCTCGACCTGGGCCGGCAGGCGCTGGTCGGCGGCGCGGGTGAGCTTGCGGATGGCGTCGGCGGCGCCCTTGCGGATGCGGCGGTGCCCCAGGTCGATGCCGGAGACGCGGGTCTGCGCCGAGAACGGGATGAATTCCGCGCCCAGGTTGGCCATCTCGCGCTCGCGCAGGTTGAAGCGGTTCTTGGCCAGCACCACGATGCTGCGGCCTTCCGGGGTTTCATCGGCCAGCGAGGCCAGTTGCGCCACATCGGCCAGCTCGCGCTCTGTGACGCCCGGCGCCGGCATGAAGGCTGCGGCCTGGCGATTGCCCAGGGTGATGGTGCCGGTCTTGTCCAGCAACAGCACATCGACGTCGCCGGCGGCTTCCACCGCCCGGCCGGAGGTGGCGATCACATTGGCCTGCATCATGCGGCTCATGCCGGCCACGCCGATGGCCGAGAGCAGGCCGCCGATGGTGGTCGGAATCAGGCACACCAGCAATGCGATCAGGGCCGTCACCGAGACCGGCGAGCCCGACCCGGCGGCATTGACCGAGAAGATCGAGAACGGCAGCAAGGTCACCGTCACCAGCAAGAACACCAGCGTCAGCGCCACCAGCAGCAGGGTCAGCGCCAGTTCATTGGGGGTCTTCTGGCGGCGCGCGCCTTCGACCATGGCGATCATGCGGTCCAGGAAGGCTTCGCCCGGATTGACCGAGACGCGCACCACGATCCAGTCCGACAGCACCCGGGTGCCGCCGGTGACGGCCGAGAAGTCGCCGCCGGATTCGCGGATCACCGGGGCGGATTCGCCGGTGATGGCGCTTTCATCCACGGTCGCCACGCCTTCGATGACTTCGGCGTCGGCCGGCACGGTGTCGCCCGCTTCGATGAGCACCAGGTCACCCTTGCGCAGGCTGTCGCCTTCCACCACTTCGCACTGGCTGGCCAATACTTGCATGCCATCGCCACGGACGTGGTCGGCGCGGCGCAGCTTCTTGGCCATCACGCTCTTCTTGACGCCGCGCAGGGCGGCAGCCTGGGCCTTGCTGCGGCCTTCGGCCAGGGCTTCGGCGAAGTTGGCGAAGAGCACCGTGAACCACAGCCAGGCGGCGATGGCGAAGATGAAGCCGGCCGGCGCCTCACCCTGGCCGACGGCGGCCTGGATGAACAGCAGCGTGGTCAGGATGCTGCCCAGGTAGACCACGAACATCACCGGATTGCGCCACTGCGCGCGCGGCGAGAGCTTGCGGAAGGAATCGGCCAGGGCCGGCTTGACGATCTTGGGATCGAACATCCAGCGCGCGGTCTGGGCGGCCGAAGGGATGGCTTCAGGCGTGACCGTTGCGCTGGCGGAGGTATTGCTGGAAGGGGTAGTCATAAGGGTATCCGTTGCGGGTTGCTGCGTCGGGCGCCATGCCCGGCGCAATCCATCCAATCATTTACATCGCCATCATCTGCAGGTGCTCGACCACCGGTCCCAGCGCCAGCGCCGGCACATAGGTCAGCGCCCCCACCAGGATCACCGCGCCGATCAGCAGCGCCACGAACAGCGGGCCATGCGTGGGCAAGGTGCCGGAGGTGGCGGCCAGGCGCTTCTTGCCGGCCAGCGAACCGGCCATGGCCAGCACCGGCACGATGATGCCGAAGCGGCCCAGCCAGGTGCAGATGCCGGTGGTGATGTTGTAGTACGGCGTGTTGGCCGAGAGTCCGGCAAAGGCGCTGCCGTTGTTGTTGGCCGCCGAGCTGAAGGCGTAGAGGATTTCGGAGAAACCGTGCGCACCCGGATTGGCGATGCCGGCCAGGCCCGCCTCCACCATCACCGAGAGCGCCGTGAAGATCAGCACCAGGGCCGGGGTCATGAGGATGGCGATGGACATCATCTTCATGTCGAACACGCCGATCTTCTTGCCCAGGTATTCGGGTGTGCGGCCGATCATGAGGCCGGCGATGAACACCGCCAGCACGGCGAAGATCAGCATGCCGTACAAGCCCGAGCCGACGCCGCCGAACACCACTTCGCCCAGCTGCATCTGCAGCATCGGCACCAGTCCGCCCAAGGGCGAGAGTGAGTCGTGCATGGCGTTGACGGCACCGCAGGAAGCGGCCGTGGTGATGGACGCAAACAGCGCCGAGGCCGGGATGCCGAAGCGGGTTTCCTTGCCTTCCATCATGCCGGGGCCGGAGGCGTGCAGCGAAGCCAGCATGGGATTGGGTTGCGACTCGGCATACATCAGCACCAGCGTCATGACCACGAACAGCAGCGTCATCGCCGCCAAGATGGCCCAACCCTGGCGACGGTCGCCCACCAGCACGCCGAAGCTGGTGCAGAGCGCCGCCGGAATGATGAGGATGGCCAGCATCTGCAGGAAGTTGGAGAGCGGCGTCGGGTTCTCATAGGGGTGGGCCGAGTTGGCGTTGAAGAAACCGCCGCCATTGGTGCCAATCATCTTGATGGCTTCCTGCGAGGCCACCGGCCCCATGGGCAGGGTCTGCTTGTCGGTGCTTTGCGCTTCGGTCACCGGTTCGCCCTTGGCGTCCTTGAGCGGCTGCCCTGCGGCGTCCAGCTTGGGCACGGTGTAGTGCGTCACTTCCAGGGTCTTCACGTCCTGGTAGGCGCGGAAGTTCTGGATGCTGCCCTGCTGCACCAGCACCAGCGCCAACACCACCGACAGCGGCAGCAGCACATAGAGCGTGCTGCGCGTCATGTCGACCCAGAAGTTGCCGATGCCCTTGCTGCTGTGGCGGGCAAAGCCGCGGATGAGTGCGAACGCAATGGCGATGCCGGTGGCCGCCGACAGGAAATTCTGCAGCGCCAGCGCAGCCATCTGAGTCAGGTAGCTCATGGTGGATTCACCAGCGTAGCCTTGCCAGTTGGTATTGGTCACGAAGCTCAGCGCCGTGTTGAAGGAGGAGTCCGGGCTGACACTGGCCAGCGCTGCCGGGTTCAGCGGCAGCCATTGCTGCAGGCGCTGCAACAGGTAGACCGCGATGGCGCCGATGAAGTTGAACAGCACGACGGCGATGGCATATTGTTTCCAGTCCATCTCGTGTTCGCGGCTGATGCCGCAGAGACGGTAGAAGACGCGCTCGATGCCGCCGAAGAGGCGGTTGACGCGTGACTTGCCTTCCATCACGCGGGCCATGTACCAGCCCAGCGGCAGGGAAAGCAGCAGCAGGACCGCCAGGTAGAGGCCGAGCTGGTAGTAGTTGTTGCTGTCCATGTCAGAAATCCTCCGGCTTGATCAGGGCGTAGACCAGGTACAGCAACAGGGCGACGGAAACCGCCAGCCCCAGCGCATACATGAGGTTCATTTCTGCTCCCCTTCCTGCCGTTCCAGACGGCTGCACAGGGCGATGAAGGCCCACATCGAGAGGCCGCAGACGAGCAGCATGCCTATGTAGAGAAAATCGCTTTGCCACATTTCCCACTCCATTGTTGACGTTGTTGCGCTCTCTTCCGGGGACGGAAGCGGAGACAGTCGAACGATAGGGAAAGCAGCATTAAATCCCGGTAAATGTTTCGCGCAGGAGCGTAAACAAAACGTAAATGAGACGGTTCGGCTCGCCAGCGCAAGAGATGGGGCGGACGCAGGGGCTGATGAAAAATCTCACCTCCCGTTCGGACTGAGTAGCCCCGAAGGGGCGTATCGAAGGCAAGCCGGCGCAGGAAATGAAAGAAACGTATCGACTGATGAAAAATCCCACCTCCCGTTCGGACTGAGTAGCCCCGAAGGGGCGTATCGAAGACACACCGGAGATGGCGTCACCAGGGAATGCGGACGGGAACGATCGACGGCGCGCCTTCGATACGCCCCCTGCGGGGGCTACTCAGTCCGAACGGGAAGGAAAAACCAGGAGGAATAACAAGAATGCGTAACGGGAAGGTAATGGGAAGGTAACGGGAAGGTAACGGGAAGGTAACGGGACGAGTAACGGGACGAGTAACGGGACGGAGTAACTGAAAGGTGTTGTGAGCAGCAGCGACACGCCGAGCAAATCAGAAATCGCCGACGCGCCCCAGTTCGATGCGGTTCTTGCCCAGGCGCTTGGCGGCGTACATGGCCTTGTCGGCCATGGAGAGCAGTTCTTCCGGGCCGATCTCGCCGTCCAGGTCGGGCTGGTAGACGGCCACGCCAATGCTGCTGGAGATGTGGACAGTGGAATGGGTCAGCTCGAAGGGTTCGCGGATGGCATGCAGGATCTTCTCGGCCACCATGATGGCGTCCTGCTGGCTCTGGAGGTTTTCCAGGATCACCACGAATTCGTCGCCGGCCAGGCGCGCCACCGTATCGACATCGCGCACCGAGGCTTGCAGCCGGCGCGCAAACTCCACCAGCAGTTCATCGCCGGCCTCATGGCCATAGCGGTCATTGATGCCCTTGAAGCCGTCGAGGTCCATGAAGAACAAGGCCAGCAACTGGTGTGCGCGGCGCGCGCGCATCATGCCTTCGGGCAGGCGGTCGCTGAAGGCGCGGCGGTTGGGCAGGCTGGTCAGCACATCGGTGAGCGCCAGCTCACGCATCTGGTCGCGGAAGGCCAGGCGCTCGGTGATGTCGTGCAGGAAGGCGATGAACAGATGGCCGCTCTGGCGCTTGACATGGCCCACCGTGATCTCGACGGGCAACTCATGACCATCGCGATGCAGGGCCTGCAGTTCGATGCGATTGTTGATGACCACGCTGGTGCCGTCCTTGAGGAACTGCGCCATGCCGTGGTTGTGCGCCGCCCGCATGTCGGAGGGGATGATCAGCTCGGCCATGCTGCGTCCCATGACGGTATCGCGCGGCCAACCCAGCAAGAGCTCGGCCTGGCGGTTCCATTCCACGATGTGACCGTGTTCGTCGGCGGCGATGAAGGCGTCCTGGGCGTTTTCCAGGATGGCGCGCAGCTCGGCGGCGCTTTCTTCCAGCTGGATCTGGTTGGTCTGCTGCTGGTCCAGGGCCTGCTGCAGGGCCGTCGCGGTCTCGTGCAGGCGGCTGGTGCGTTCGACCACGCGCTCTTCCAGGCTCTCGTTGAGCGAACGCATTTCGCGCAGGTAGCGCTCTTCGCGCTCGACCATGGTGCCCAGGGCGGAAGACAGCAATTGCAGCTCGCGCACGCTGGTCACCAGCGGAATCTCGACTTCCTGCAGACCGGCGGCGCGCTGTTCCAGCGCCGCCGACAAGGCATTGATGGGCGCCACCAGGCGGCGGGTCAGCATGAAGGCCAGCAAGACCAGCACCGCGCCGGCCAGCGCACCGACCACGATGACGCGCCGCTCCAGATCACGGAAGGCTTCCAGGGCGACCGTCTCGGGCTGGCGCACGATGACGGTCCACTTCAGCTTCATCTCGCCGCCCTGCCCGGTGCGTGCATAGCCGGTGACGTAGCGACGGCCATCCGGCCAGGTCTCGATGAGCGAGCCGCCTGCGCTGGAATGCTGCGCGGCGCGGAAGCTGGCCGTATCGATCTTGGTCTCTTCCATGTCCTTGGGGCCGAGGATGACGGTGCCGTCGGAACGCACGATAAGCACGTCCACGTCATAGCGGCTGCTGGTGGGATTGAGCAGCTTGGAGGCGATCTCGCGCGCCCAGCCCCAGGACAGGTGCATGCCCATCACGCCGATCATCTGGCCTTGCATGTTGAGCACCGGCATGGAGAGATCGACAAAGCGCCAGGGGTCGGACTGCGGCGGCAGTTTCTTTTCCAGCAGCACGGCTGGATGGTAGTCGGCGGCGTACTCAGTCTGCTGGCCTTGCTGGAACCACGGCCGCTCGGCCACGCTCATGCCTTCCAGCAGGCCCTTGGTGGCCGCCAGCACGGTGCCGTCGGGCCTGGCCATGCCGATCCAGGCATAGTGCGGCACGTTGCGCTGCAACTCCTCGAGCACCGCCCGTATGTGCGCCGGGTCCTGGGCCTGGCGGATGGAGGGGCGCGACACCAGCAGGCGGATATCGATCTCGCGCTCGGCCATGCCGCGCTCGAGCGCATCCTGCATCTGCCAGGCCAGCTGCTTGAGGCGCGTCTCGACTTCCGAACGCGCGTAACCGCGGGTGAACTGATCCACCAGGATCAGCACCGACACGGTCGTGACGAGCACAGTGACAACCACCCCCAGCGTGATCAATGACGACAGGTTCGGCGGAGATGGGGCTTTTTTCTTATTCAATTGATACGCTTGGTACGAACTGCAGCAATACGGCTGGATGCATGACGGCTCCCCGGTGAACCGCATCGCGCATCTCACGCCTATTTATGAAATGCGTTCTAGGTATTTCGGCATCTTGCCAGAACACCTATGGTTTTTCATCGCATTTCCAGAAAAAGTACGAGAAATTTTTACCAAGAGGCAAAAATCACCAATACTCCGCTTCCGCATCAGCCAACAAAAGATCTGGAGCGGCCAGCACAAAGGGATGCCGACATTTTTCCCGCAATGCGGGAAATGCAAAAAGACAACGCTCCGACTGGAGGATCAAAGGCCGGCGCAGACGCCATCGGCACGCGGATCGGTCGCGCCCTCGATGAGGCCGTCGGGATGCACGCAGACTGCGCCGGCATGGCCCATCATGTCGGCATAGTCATCCACCACCTGCACCTCATGCCCGGCCCGGCGCAGGGCCTGGATCGTCGCTTCGGGGATGCGGCCTTCGAGCTTGAGGTTGGTGGAGACATCGCCCCAGGTGCGCCCCAGCAGCCAGCGGGGCGCGCTGACGGCGGCCTGCAGGTTCTGGCCGAACAGCACGTGACGGGTAAAGACCGCGGCCTGGGTCTGCGGCTGCCCTTCTCCCCCCATGGTGCCGAAGGCCAGGGTGCGGCCATCGTCCAGCTGCGCCAGCGAGGGGTTCAGCGTATGGAAGGGCAGCTTGCCCGGTTGCAGCTGGTTGACGCCCTCGTCGAGGGTGAAGCTGGCGCCGCGGTTCTGCCAGACGATGCCGGTGTCCGGCACGACCACGCCACTGCCGAATTCCCAGAAGATGCTCTGGATGTAGCTGACCACGCGGCCCTGGGCATCGGCTGCGCCCATCCAGATGGTGTCGCCCGGGCGGGCCGGATGCGGCCAGGGAGCGGCGCGCTGCATGTCGATGTGGCGCACTTCCTGGTCCAGCGCACCGGCCAGGAGCCACTGCGCCGCATCCACGCGCATGTGGGCCGGATCGGTGACGTGCTGGTTACGCAGGATGAAGGCGCGCTTGGTGGCTTCCACCAGGCCGTGGAGATGCGCGAAGCCGTCGGCCTGGGTGACGCCCAGGCGGTCGAACAGGCCAATGATCATCAGCGCCGAGACGCCCTGTGTCGGCGGCGGCAGGTTGTAGACGCGACCTGAACTTAACTGCACCATCAGCGGCTGCACCACTTGCGCGCGGAAGGCTTCCAGATCGCTGCGGCGCAACGGGCTGCCGGCCGCTTGCAGGCCAGCAGCAAGGGATTGCGCCAGGTCGCCGCGATAGAAATCATCCAGTCCGGCCTCGGCCAGGCGCGACAGGCTGGCCGCCAGCGCTGACTGTTTCAGCACCTTGCCCTGGGGCGGGACGCCGTCGGCGGCATAGGTGGCGGCAAATCCTGGCTGGTCTTTCAGCTCGCTCCATTTGTCGCGCGTGAGTTCGTGCTGCGAGCGGGTGACAGGTATGCCCGCCTGCGCATGGCCGATGGCGTCGGCCAGCAACACCGGCAGCGGCAAGCCGCTGGCAAACCGCTGGGCATGCTCCAGCGCCGCGGCCCAGCCCGCGACCGCGCCCGCCACCGTCAAGGCGGCATGCGGACCACGGGTGGGCATGGCGCGGTAGCCGCGCTCGGCATAGAAGGCCTTGTTCGCCAAGGCCGCCGCGGGTCCGCAGGCGCGGATGGCCACCGGGGCGCGGCCCGGCTCGCTGATGAGCCAGAAGCCGTCGCCGCCGATGCCGTTCATGTGGGGATAGACCACCGCGATGGTGGCGGCGGCGGCGACCATGGCCTCCACCGCATTGCCGCCCTGGCGCAGGATCTGCGCGCCGGCCTGCGCGGCCAGGTGATGCGGGGCGCTGACCATCCCGCCCAGACAGGTCTTGCTGTACAACATGCTTGTCTCCCGATGCTCTTGTGTTTTTTATCGTGCTGCGAAGGCCTGGATGATACCTGTATCGGGGCAACCCCTCAGTCAGGGTGGTCCATCCGCTTTTCGAAACGGAACATCTCATCGAGCATCTCCGGGCCGGACTGCTCGTCCCGATGCGGCCCGGGGTGCTGGTGGTGATAGAACTCCACGATCTTGAAGCCGCACTTGTTGAGGTAGAAATGGATGTTGCGTTTCTCGAAGTAAGGGGTGTGGGTCTCCCAGACCCGCGTCTGCGGATAGGCCCGCTCGATGGCCTGCCAGGCCTGCGTGCCCAGGCCCCGCCCGTGCGCCTGCGGGGAGATGAAAAAGAAATCCAGGCTGTTGTGTCCGCTGTGGGCGTCGATGATCAGGACCGCGCCGCCGACCGGCTGTCCTTGCCGCAGCAGGCGATAGCTAACCGCATTGGCGGCCTGGCAGGAAGCATAGACATCCTCCACGCTGGGGATCAGTTCGTCTTGCGGCTGGCCAAAGGCTTCCTGCGCGCCCGCGGTGAAGGCCTCTTGCAGGGCGCGTGCAAATTCGGCGAGGTCGCTTTCCTGCAAGCGCTCCAGGGTGACGAGATCGGGGTGGTGCGGTGCGTCCAAGCTTAGGCTCCTCTTGATGCCGTCCGCGCCTCATGCGCGGACCAGAGCCTGCCATTATCGGCGCCAATGATGGGAATAAGATGGGCGCTTGATGGGGATTGGATGCAGAAAAGACGCAGGCCACGCTGCTGCGGCAGCGTGGCGGCAGCGCGATGGGCCTCAGATCGTGACCGGCTCGCGCAAGGCCTGGCGCGCTTCGGCGGCGATCTCGAAGGAGTGCAGCCGCGCGGCGTGATCGAAGATCTGCGCCGTGATGATCAGCTCGTCGGGCGCATGCTCGTCCATGAAGGCTTGCAGCCCATCCTGGACGGCCTGGCGATCACCCACCACCGCGCAGGCCAGCGAACGCGCCACATGCGCCTGCTCGCCCGGCTGCCACAAGGCGTCGATATCGTCCACGGGCGGGCGCAACTGGCCGGGCGTGCCACGGATCAGGTTCATGAACTGCTGCTGCAGCGAGGTGAACAGGCGCTCGGCCTCGCGCTGGGTATCGGCGGCGAAGACGTTCAGGGCCAGCATCACATAGGGCTTCTTGAGCGTGGCCGAGGGCTTGAAACGTTCACGATAGATCTGCACCGCCGACTTCATGAAACCCGGCGCGAAGTGCGAGGCGAAGGCAAACGGCAGGCCCAGTTCGGCAGCCAGCTGGGCGCTGAACATGCTGGAACCCAGGAGCCAGATCGGCACCTTCAGGCCGGCGCCGGGGACGGCGCGCAGGGTCTGGTAATCGGCGGGATCGTCGAAGTAGTCTTGCAGTTCCTGCACGTCCTGGGGGAAGGTGTCGGCGGTATCGCCGCCCATGTGACGGCGCAGGGCGCGCGCGGTGCGCTGGTCAGAACCGGGAGCGCGACCCAGGCCCAGGTCGATGCGGCCGGGATAGAGCGACTCCAGCGTGCCGAACTGCTCGGCAATGACCAGCGGCGAATGATTAGGCAGCATGATGCCGCCGGAACCGACGCGAATGCTGCGGGTGTTGGCGGCCACATGCGAAATCACCAGGGCGGTGGCAGCGCTGGCGATGCCGGGCATGTTGTGATGCTCGGCCAGCCAGTAGCGGTGGTAGCCCAGCGCTTCGGCGCGCTGCGCCAGTTCCTTGCTGTTGTTGAAGGCCTGGGCGGCGGTGCTGCCCTGGTTGATCGGGGATAGATCGAGGACGGAAAACGGGATCATGAATGGGTCCTTGTGGGCGCGGCAGGATCACCGCCGCGCCGGGTTGCCGGGATGGTGGCCCGGAAGGCGGCAGGCGTTCAGTCCAGCTTGACCACCAGCTTGCCGAAGTTCTTGCCTTGCAGCAGACCCATGAAGGCCTCGGGCGCATTCTCCAGCCCTTGCACCACGTCTTCGCGATAGTGCAGCTTGCCTTGCTTGAGCCAGTTGCCCACTTCCTGCTGGAAGGCGGCGTGCAGGTCGGGACGGTTGACGTAGTAGTCGAAGATGATGAACCCCTGCACGCGCATGCGCTGGGTCAGCGTGCGGCGCAGGATCGCGGCGCTGTCGGTGGCCAGCGTGCCGCCGTTGTAGTGCGCGATGAGGCCGCACACCGGCACGCGGGCGTGGATGTTCAACAGCGGGAAGACGGCGTCGAGCACGGCGCCGCCGACGTTCTCGAAATACACATCGATGCCGCGCGGACAGGCGGCCTTCAGTTGTTCGGGGAAGTCGGCAGCACGGTGATCGATGCAGGCGTCGAAGCCCAGCTCCTTGACCGCCGCTTCGCACTTCTGCGCACCGCCGGCGATACCCACCACGTGGCAGCCGCGCAGCTTGGCGATCTGGCCGACCAGGGACCCCACCGCGCCGGTGGCTGCAGCCACGACGACTGTTTCACCAGGGCGCGGCTGGCCGATGTCGATCAGGCCGGCATAGGCGGTATAGCCGGGCATGCCCAGCACGCCCAATGCATGCGAGGGATGGGCGAAGCCGGCGGGCAGCTTGTTGACGCCCGTGCCATCGGAGACGGCGTATTCCTGCCAGCCGGTGTAGGCCATCACCAGGTCGCCTTCCTTGAATTCAGGATGGCGCGAGGCTTCCACCCGCGAGACCACGCCACCGGTCATGACGCCGCCGATCTCCACCGGCGGTGCGTAGGACGGCGCATCGCTCATGCGGCCGCGCATGTAGGGGTCCAGCGACAGCCACTGGCCGCGCAGCAGCAGTTGCCCTTCTTCCAGCGCCGGAACGGCCACTTCTTCGAGGCGGAAATTGTCGGCCGTGGGCGCGCCGGTGGGGCGCGAGGCCAGCACGATGCGGCGGTTGGTCTGGGGAGTCGTCTTTGTCATGGGGGAATCCTTTCCTGTTGAAGTTCGTCGGAAGATGTAGGCGCGGCTCAGCCAAGCTCAGCCCGCCTCATCCGGCCTCAGGCAGCACCAGCACCCGACGGGTGACCAGCATGGCCGCCTCCATCGGAGCGCGGTCGCGGCTCAGGCGCGACAGCAGGCTCGCGCCCAGCCATTGCTGGTACAGCATGGTGGCCGTGGCCAGCGGATGCAGCACGGTATGCAGGGAGCCTTCTGCTATCCCTTGGGCGATGCAGGCGGCGATGCGTTCGATGAAGGCCTGGGTGCCCTGGTGCAGGGCCTGGCGCATATCCTCGGAGAGGTCGGCCACCTCGGCGGAGAGCTTGACCACCAGGCAGCGTTGCTCCAGTTCCTGGCAGCACTGGCTTTCCAGCCAGTAGCCCCAGTAGGTCAGCAGGCGCTCGCGGGCGCTGGCGCCATGGGCGGGGTCGCCCAGCACACGCTCCAGCGACTCCAGGTAGCCGGCCACGTAGTGCTCGATGAGCTCGCGCCCGTATTGCTCCTTGGAACCGAAGTAGTGATAGAACGATCCCTTGGGAATGGCCGCCGCCGCCAGGATCTCGGACAGGCCGACGCTGGAGTAGCCTTTCTGGGCAATCAGGGCGCGCCCGGCCATGAGGATGTTGCGTTTGTTTTCGCCGTAATGTTCTCGCATGGCGACTATTCTAACGAAAAATTAGACCGGTCGTCTAAGACCGGTCTTTTTCACCTCCGCTGCCCTGCGCCCGCCATCAATGCCTGGCGCGATCCTCGGGCGGAAACAAGGGCCACACCAGCAACGCTACCACCGCGATAGCAAGCCAGACCGCCGGCCATCCCTGCCAGTGCAGCAAGGGCGGAATCGCCTGGGCGGCCAGGAAGAAGACCAGGAACACGCAGCTATTGCCCAGCCCCAGCGCGGTGCCCACCTGCCCTGCCCCGGCCACGACGGCCAGCTCGGTATAGGCCACGCCATGCCAGGCCGACACCACCACGCCGGCCGCCACCAGCAGCGGCGCCAGCACGCCCAGCAGGCCGAACAGCGCGGCGCTGGCCAACGCACAGCCGCGCAGGTAATCGCGCCGCTGGCCGCGCCGGTCGGTCCAGCGCCCGCTGGCGATACGAGCTGCCGCCGCGCCCAGCTGGACCAGGGTCAGCAGCACGCTGATGGCCAGCACACTGGCCTGTGCGCTTTCCTGCAGGAAGATGCCGCCAAAGCTCAAGAGCGCCACCTGCGGCGCGCACAGCAAGCCTATCCCCAGGGCCAGGCGCCACACCAGCTTGCTGCGCAAGGCCATGCTGGCGGCGCCGACGACCGGCGCTGCGCCGTGTGCAGGCGCGACCGGGGCTTCGCGCAGCCAGCGCAAGACCAGGCCCACGCTGGCCAGGCAGGCCGCCATCAGGGCCGCAAAGACCGCGCCGAAGCCGGCCTGCGCGGCCAGCGTAGGCAGCAGCAATGCACCCAGGCCGCCGCCCAGCGGCACGGCGGTCTGGCGTATGCTCATGGCCAGCCCGCGCTCGCCTTCGCCAAACCAGCCCATGATGGCGCGTCCGCTGGCGCCGTTGACGCTGCCCCCCAGGAGACCGGCCAGCATCAGGCCCGCACACAACCAGGCAAAGCTGGCCGCACCCTGGCCAGGCAGGGCGTACAGCATCAGCAAACCGAGTGCGGCGCTGGCGCCCAGCAGTCCGGCCAGCAAGACCTTGCGGTCACCCCAGCGGTCCGTGAGCACACCCCAGGGCAGCTCGCCCAGGGCCACGCCCAGGCTGAGCAGACCCAGCGCCAGGCCCAGCTGGGTATTGCTGAGCCGGTAATCGCTGCGCAAGACGACCGAGGTCACCGGGATGCCCGAGAATACCGCCGAGAAGCTGGCATTGGCGGCCACGCCGGCGGCCAGGACTTTCCAGCGATGGGGTGAGGGTGAGGGCGATGGGCGCGGGAGGACAGGGGCGGCAGCTTGCATGGCGGACTCCGGAGGTGGTCATGCCGTGCAGTGTGCTGTGCAGCGTCATGGCTTGAATGTCATAATTCCGTCCATTCAGGCCATTTGACGTTTTCTGCACCATGCCCCTGCGCGAGACCGCCTTCCTCATCTTCGCCGATTGCAGCATGCTGGACTTCACCGGTCCGCTGTCGGCCTTCGACGCGGCCAACCGGCTCGCGGGCAAGACCCTGTACCGGCTCACGCTGTACTCCGAACCTGGCGGCATGATCCGCAGCTCCGCCGGTGCGCTGATCCATACCGAACGCATTGGCCGCACCAGCTTCGATACCCTGATCGTGGCCGGCGGCGGTGCGCCGCGCGAGGGCCTGGTCTCGCCGGCGCTGCGCCGCCACGTGCTGCGTGCGGCGGCGCGCTCGCGCCGTATCGCCGGCATCTGTACCGGCGCCTTCGTGCTGGCCGCCACCGGCCTGCTCGATGGCAAGCGCGCCACCACGCACTGGCGCATGGCCGCCAAGTTGCAGCAGATGCATCCGGCGGTCAAGGTGGACAGCGACCGGATCTACTCACGCGATGGTGCGGTATGGACGTCAGCGGGCATCTCGGCCGGCATCGACCTGGCGCTGGCCTTGATCGAAGACGATCATGGCGTGGAACTGGCGCGCTCAGTGGCGCGCGAACTGGTGGTCTATCATCGCCGCCCGGGTGGGCAGTCGCAGTTCTCGGCCTTGCAGGAGATGGATGGAGGATCGGAGCGCATACGCCGAGCACTCGGTTTTGCGCGTGAACATCTGCACCAGGCGCTCACGGTAGACCTGCTGGCCGAGGTGGCCTGCCTGAGCCGCCGCCAGTTCGACCGCGCCTTCGCTGCCGAGACCGGCCAGACACCCGCACGCGCCATCGAGCAGATGCGCGCCGAAGCGGCGCGATTGCGCATCGAGCAATCCCAGGACACGCTGGAGAGCATTGCCCGCGCCACCGGCTTCGGCGACGCCGACCGCATGCGGCGCGCCTGCCTGCGCCTGTTCGGCCAACCGCCCCAGGCGATGCGCCGGCTGGCGCGCGCCGAAGACGATCAGGACAGGCTCAGCGCGCCGTCAGGCGTACACGCGTGATTTCAGAGGGCGCCAGCAGGCGCTTGGGCGGTCCCCAATAGCCGGTGCCGCGGCTGACGTAGACCCACAGTCCTTGCAGCCGCTTCAGCCCTGCCACATAGGGCTGCTGCAGCGGCACGAAGAAATTCCACGGGAAGAACTGGCCGCCATGGGTGTGGCCCGACAACTGCAGATCGAAGCCCGCCTCGGCGGCAGCCTGGGCGCTGCGCGGCTGGTGCGCCAGCAGGATGCGCGGATGGCCATCCGGCGCATCGGCGATGGCCGCATGCGGATCGCTGCGATGGGCTGGATCGAAGTGATGCGCGGTGTAGTCGGTCACCCCGGCCAGCACCAGGCCGGCATCGTCATGGCGCAGCACCACATGTTCGTTCATCAGCACGGTGAGGCCCAGTCGGCGCACTTCCTCGATCCATTCATGGGCGTTGGAGTAGTACTCGTGATTGCCCGTGACGAAGTAAGCGCCATGGCGCGCACGCAGTTGCGCCAGCGGCGCGGTATGCGGGGCCAGCTGGCGCACGCTGCCATCGACCAGGTCGCCGGTGATGGCGACCACGTCCGGGGAGAGGGCATTGACCTTGTCCACGATGGCTTGCAGGTAGGGAGCCTTGATGGTCGGGCCGACGTGGATGTCGCTGATCTGCACGATGCTGAACCCCTCCAGCGCCGCCGGCAGGTTGGCGATGGGAACGCTGACCTCGACCACGGCGGCGGTGCGGCGGGCGTTGAGGTAGCCGATCACGGTGGCGACCGCCGTCAGCGCCAGGGCCAGCCAGGCGGTCAGCTCGATCATCTCGTGCCGCTGGATGGGCGACAGCGGCAGCCACGGCAGCAAGGCCAGCGCGATGGCGCGCAGGAGCGTAGCCAGCAAGGCCGAGGAAAACGCGCCCATGGCCAGCATGCCCGCCCAGGACAGGCGGTCGGACCAGACCTCCGGCAAGCCCTGGCGCTTCAGGTAGGGCGCCACCAGGGCGATGGGCATGAGCAGGAAGGACAGCGCCAGCACGACGCCGCCCAGAGTGATCCAGCCGGCCTGGGTGCTCAGCGCCGGCAGCAGCTGCCAGCCGATCCAGACATGCAGGGCCGCCAGCAGGCCCAGAAAGACAGCGACTCCGACATAGCTACGACGCATGGACAGCCTTTTTCGAGGGAGGGGAAACGGGGACCGAAAGAATACGAAGGATTGCCATAAAGCAAACATATGGCGATAGGCTAAGCTCTTTTCAAGCAATTTCTTCGAAAACAACCGTAAACCCTCGCCAAAATAGAGCAAATTTCGGTAAGGCCGACAGTACATGAAGAAAAAGTCAGCATCGGTCATGCAAGAAGACGCTCAGAGGAGGATAATATTGCCTCTATCCCCCGTTTTTAATTTGCGCGCCCTGGCAGCTGAGCTGCCCCGATGTTTCGTTTCGGCCCAGGACGCGCCTGCTTCATTGGAAGAGTTATTTTGAGTTCAAGCAAAACCAAGCGCTGGCATGGCAACGTGGAAGCGATCAAGGCCGAATTCCTCAACGGCGTGATCACCCAGATGACGTCCTATGGCGACCGTGTGCACTTCAGCATGTTCGGTTCGGTGCAGAAGCCGCACTACGAAGTGATCAATAGCTTCGACAAGAAGATGGCCTTCGACGGCAATCACCACTTGCACCGCGCCGAGGAAAGCGAGTTCGGTCCCGGCAACGTGACGCCCATCTTCACGCTGGACCAGATCAAGCGCATCGTCGCCACCGGTGGCAGCGGCACCCGCAGCACCCCGCGTTCGGCGCGCGCCGCCTCGGCCCGCAGCGCCGGCGGCACGGCCCGCCCGACCACCGCCGCCGCCCGTGCGCGCGAAGCGGTGGACAGCGAGAAGTACGCCTACTTCAAGGCCAACCGCCACATGCTGCCCGATGAGATCAACCAGCATTCCGATGAGATCAGCAAGCTCATGCTCAATGGCATGTCGGCTGAACAGGCTTTCGGCGAAGTCATTTCCAAGTACTTCGACTGAGCCGGGCGCTCGGGCCTGTCCTGACGGCAAGCGGGAAGCGCCGAACACCAGACACCAAACGCCAAACGAAAATGGCCGGAGACATATCTCCGGCCATTTTTTTGCCTGGGGCGCGGGTGAGCCCGCCAGCCTGCAGCATCAATAGAACTCGGGGACGATCATCGAGTCCGGCACCGGATGGCGCTCGTAGTCTTCATGACGCTCGCGCTCCGGCAGCAGCACCGGCGGATGCGGCACTTCGGCATAGGGCATCTGCTGCAACAGGTGATGGATGCAGTTCAGGCGGGCCTTCTTCTTGTCCACCGCCTGCACCACCCACCAGGGGGCTTCGGGGATGTGGGTGCGTTCCAGCATCACTTCCTTGGCCTTGGTGTATTCCTCCCAGCGGCGGCGCGACTCCAGGTCCATGGGGCTCAGCTTCCACTGCTTGAGCGGATCGTGGATGCGCGAGAGGAAGCGCAGGTGCTGCTCTTCATCGGTGATGGAGAACCAGTACTTGATGACCTGGATGCCGGCCCGGGTCAGCATGCGTTCGAATTCGGGCACGGAGCGGAAGAACTCCTCGTACTGTTCATCCGAGCAAAAGCCCATGACGCGCTCCACGCCGGCGCGGTTGTACCAGCTGCGGTCGAACAGCACGATCTCGCCGGCTGCCGGCAGGTGCGACACATAGCGCTGGAAATACCACTGCGTGCGCTCGCGGTCGTTGGGCGCGGGCAAGGCTGCCACGCGGGCCACGCGCGGGTTCAGGCGCTGGGTGATGCGCTTGATCACGCCCCCTTTGCCGGCCGCATCGCGCCCTTCGAAGACGATCACCACCTTGTGACCGGTCTGCACCACCCAGTCCTGCAGCTTGACCAGCTCGCCCTGCAGCCGGAACAGCTCACGGAAATACAGACGGCGATACTCCTTCTCTTCCTCGCCGTGGGCGCTGGAGAATTCGCCGGTGACCGGATCTATGGTACGGTCTTCCAGCTCCAGTTCCATTTCTTCGTCATAGCTATCGGCCAGCTCACGGTGGACGCGCTTGACCAGTTCTTCCTTATCCATCATGTCCTCGTATCCAAGATAAAGTGGCGAACGCGGCACTCCTCTTCGCCTGAAAAGTGCGTGACAACATACCTGCCCATTGTGACCAAGACATGACAGGCGGTTAACATCGGAATCGAAGCCCGCCCGGACAGGCGCATGTCCCGCCATCCTGCGCCAACTGGCGGGAAAGCGCCATGATGCCGCACAGAACCTGGCGGGCGAAAATACGCTATAGTCCCGAAAACGATTCCGGCATAACAGCATGACACTTACAGAACTCAAATACATCGTGGCCGTGGCCCGGGAAAAGCATTTCGGCCATGCAGCAGAAGCTTGTTTCGTCGCCCAGCCCACGCTGTCGGTGGCCATCAAGAAACTGGAAGATGAGCTGGGCGTGGTCATCTTCGAGCGCGGCGGCACCGAGGTGTCGGTCACGCCGCTGGGCGCGCAGATCGTAGCCCAGGCCGAGCGCGTGCTGGAGCAGACCGCCGCCATCAAGGAGATCGCCAACCAGAACAAGGACCCGCTCTCGGGCCCCTTGCGCCTGGGCATCATCTATACCATCGGCCCCTACCTGCTGCCCTCGCTGGTCAAGACCATGATAGAGCGGGTGCCGCAGATGCCGCTGATCCTGCAGGAGAATTTCACCACGCGCCTGATCGAACTGCTGCGCCAGGGTGAGCTCGACGCCGCCATCATGGCGCTGCCCTTCCCTGAACATGGCCTCAACGTGCTGCCGCTGTACGATGAAGAATTCATGGTCGCCCTGCCGCGCCAGCACAAGTGGGCCGAGCGCAAGGAAATCGACGCCCGCGAACTCAAGAGCGAGACCATGCTGCTCCTGGGCAATGGTCACTGCTTCCGCGACCAGGTGCTGGAAGTCTGCCCGGAGATGTCGCGCTTCTCCACCAATGGCGATGGCATTGCGCGCACCTTCGAGGGGTCTTCGCTGGAAACCATCCGTCACATGGTGTCGTCAGGCATCGGCGTGACCGTGCTGCCGCGCGCCTCCATTCCGGATGTCGACACCCGCGACGGCATGGTGCGCTACGTCCCCTTCGTCGCCCCGGCCCCCTCGCGTCGCGTGGTCATCGCCTGGCGCAAGAGCTTCACCCGTCAGGCTGCCATCGATGCGGTGCATCAGGCGGTGTTGGCTTGCAAGCTCAATGGGGTGCAGATGCTCACCGACGAGACCGCCTCCACGACCTGACCCGGCATCGTCCGAGCACGGAAAACGGGCCTCGCAGTGCGAGGCCCGTGTCGCTTCTGCTTACGCAATACAGAAAAGCTCAGCCAATGCGACGGGTACTCTTCACATCAAACCAATGCACATCCCCCGCCCCGAACGACGCCCCGATGCGCTGACCCGTCCTGACCTGCACATTGGCCGGGCAACGCAGCACCAGGGCCTGTCCGCCGCAGCGGGCATGCACCAGCAGTTCCGCGCCCAGCGCCTCGACCAGTTCCACCTCCAGTGACAGCTGCGCCGCCGAGCCATCCAGGATGGGCAGCAGGTGCTCCGGCCGCACGCCCAGGATGCGCTCCTGGCCGGCCGCGCCGGTCAGCGGCTGGGGCAGGCGGAGGATATCGGAGGCGTTCCCCTTGCTGACCTCGAAGCTGGCGCCATCGGCGGACAGCTTGCCCTGCAGCAGATTCATCGGCGGCGAACCGATGAAGCTGGCCACGAAGGTCGTGGCCGGGCGCGCATACACCTCAGCGGGCGTGCCGATCTGCTCGGCCACGCCACGGTTCATCACGATCATGCGCTGCCCCAGCGTCATCGCCTCGACCTGGTCGTGGGTCACATAGAGGCTGGTGGTGCGCAGGCTGGCATGCAGCTTCTGGATTTCCAGGCGCATCTGCACACGCAGCTTGGCGTCCAGATTGGATAGCGGTTCGTCGAAGAGGAACACCGCCGGCTTACGCACGATGGCGCGCCCCATGGCCACGCGCTGGCGCTGGCCGCCGGAAAGCTGGCGCGGCGTGCGCTCCAGCAGCGCGCCCAGTTCGAGGATGGCGGCGGCGCGCTGCACACGCGCGTCGATCTCGCTCTTGGAGAGTCCCTGGATCTTCAGACCATAGGCCATGTTCTGGTACACCGTCATGTGCGGATACAAGGCATAGTTCTGGAACACCATGGCGATGTCGCGCTCCTTGGGTTCCAGGTCATTGACCACGCGATCGCCGATGACGATCTGGCCGCTGCTGATCTCTTCCAGACCGGCCACCATGCGCAGCAGCGTGGACTTGCCGCAGCCCGAGGGGCCGACCATGACGATGAATTCGCCATCGGCGATCTCGGCGTCGATGCCATGGATCACGTCGACTGCCTTGGTGCCCGCGCCATAGGTCTTGCGCACTTGCTTGAGATGGATTGCTGCCATGGTTGTCAGTCTCTAACTATGTAAATGATATAAATTATTTCTCGGAATCGACCAGGCCCTTGACGAACCATTTCTGCATCACCACCACTACCAGCCCGGGTGGGAGCATGGCCAGGATCATGGTGGCCATCACCAGGTTCCATTCCACCGCCGAATCGCCGCCGGAGATGAGCGTCTTGATGCCGATGCCGATGGGATACATGCTGGTGTCGGTGGCGATGATGAGCGGCCACAGGTACTGGTTCCAGCCATAGATGAACATGATCACGAACAGCGCAATGACATTGGTGCGCGACAGCGGCCACAGCACATCCTTGAGGAAGCGCAGCGGCCCTGCCCCATCGATGCGCGCCGCTTCTGCCAGCTCGTCGGGCACCGTCAGGAAGAACTGGCGGAACAGGAAGGTGGCCGTGGCCGAGGCGATCAGCGGCACGCTCAGGCCGGCATAGCTATTGAGCATGCCCAGGTCGGACACCACCTGGTAGGTCGGCGTGATGCGCACCTCGACCGGCAGCATCAGGGTGACGAAGATCATCCAGAAGAACAGGCCGCGCCCGGGAAAACGGAAATACACGATGGCAAAGGCCGACAGCATCGAAATCGAAATCTTGCCGATGGCGATGATGAGCGCCGTGGCCAGACTCACCCACAGCATGTGCAGCACCGGCGGGGCGGTGACCTGGCCGGCGGCGCCCTTGAAGAGCACGGTACTGTAGTTGTTCATGAATTCCCCGCCCGGCGCCAGCGACAGCGGCGACAACGCCGATTGCTCGGCGCTCTGGGTACTGGCCACGAAAGCCACATAGAGCGGGAAGAACACAATGAGCACGCCCAGCACCAGCACCACGTGACTGAGGAAATCGAGGATGGGACGGCGTTCGATCATGCGCTCACCTCTGCACTGGGGAAGAAGAAAAGATCATTCATGTGGTCGGCCTTCATGCGTATTGCACTTTCTTTTCAACGTACTTGAACTGCACCACGGTCAGCAGGATCACCAGCGCCATCAGCACCACCGATTGCGCCGCCGAGCCGCCCAGGTCGCCGCCCTTGAAGCCATCCGAGAAGACCTTGTAGACCAGGATCTCGGTATCCTTGCCAGGACCGCCGTGGGTGGTGGCGTCGACGATGACGAAGGTATCGAAGAAGGCATAGACCACGTTGACCACGAAGAGGAAGAAGGTGGTCGGCGAGATCAGCGGGAAGACGATGGTAAAGAAGCGCTTGACCGGCCCCGCGCCATCGATGGCAGCGGCTTCGATGAGCGACTTGGGGATCGATTGCAGGCCGGCCAGGAAGAACAGGAAGTTGTAGCTGATCTGCTTCCAGATGGCGGCGATGACGATGAGGATCATGGCGTGGGTGCCATTGATCATGTAGTCCCACGGCAGGCCCAGCCAGCTCAGCACATGCGAGAGGATGCCCAGCGAGGGACTGAGCAGGAACATCCACAGCACCCCGACCACCACCGGCGAGACCGCATAGGGCCAGATCAGGAAGGTCTTGTAGATCGAAGCGCCGCGGCGTACGCGGTCGGCGAAGACCGCCAGCAGCAAGGACAGCGCCAATCCGAAGAAAGCCACCAGCGCCGAGAAGATGGCCGTGGTGCGGAAGGATTCCAGATAGGTCGGATCGCCGAAGAGGGTCTTGAAGTTGTCGAACCAGACGAATTCGGAATAGCCGCCAAAGGCATCCTGCAACAGCATGGACTGGTACAACGCCTGCACCGCAGGCCAGAAGAAGAACAGCAAAGTGATGATGATCTGCGGTGCCACCAGCAGATAGGGCAACCACTTCGAGGTGAAGCGCGCGCGTTTTTCCACGATCGTTCCAGCCAGGGATCGCCTGGCCGCAGAAGTTGGATGAATCGGAAGCGGATGTCAGCTTCCTGACATGGTCAAATGGAAGCCGGCGCTGCGCTCCGCGATCACTGAGCACATCGCCGGTTCCTGCCCCGTCACCGCGTTCAGGCGGGACGGAGCACCTTACCAAAAGGAATTACTGGTTGCCCTTGTTGGCCTTCTCGAAGCGGGCCAGCAGTTCATCGCCGCGCTTGACGGCCGAGTCCAGGGCGTCCTTGGCGCTCTTCTTGCCGGTCCAGACGTTTTCCAGTTCTTCGTCGAAGACCGTGCGGACCTGGGCGTAGTTGCCCAGGCGCAGGCCGCGCGACTTCTCGGTGGTCTTGACGATCATCTGCTTGACCGCCACGTCGGTGCCTGGATTGCGCTCATAGAAGCCGGAGCTCTTGGTTAGCTCGTAGGCAGCCTTGGTGACCGGCAGGTAGCCGGTGTCCTGGTGCCACTTGGCGGCCACTTCCGGCTTGGACAGATAGCTGAAGAACTTCGCCACGCCCTTGTATTCGTCGGCCTTCTTGCCGTTCATCACCCACAGCGAGGCGCCGCCGATGACAGTGTTCTGCGGTGCGCCCTGCACATCGTTGTAATACGGCAGGGTGGCCACGCCGAACTTGAACTTGGCGTTCTTGCGGATATCGGCATAGGCCGAGGACGAGCCGGTGATGATGGCGCATTCGCCCGCGTTGAACTTGGCGTTGGCCTCGTCCTTGCGACCGGCATAGGTGAAGTAGCCCTGCTTGGCCCAGTTCGACAGGTTCTCGATGTGGCGCACGTGCAGGGGGCTGTTCATCTTCAGGCGGGCGTCCAGGCCGCCGAAGCCGTTGTTCTTGGTCGCCAGCTCGACGTTATGCCAGGTTGAAAACGATTCCAAATGCACCCAGGATTGCCAGGTCGTGGTGTAGGCGCACGCGGCGCCGCTGGCCTTGATCTTGGCGGCCATGCCGACGAATTCCTGCCAGGTCACGGGTGGCTTTTCCGGGTCCAGGCCAGCCTTGGCGAACATGTCCTTGTTGTAGAACATGATGGTGGTGGAGCTGTTGAAGGGGAAGGACATCATGCCCTTGGGGGTCGAGTAGTAACCCGCCACCGCCGGCACATAGGCATTCTGGTCGAACTTCTCGCCGGCCTGGTGCATGACTTCATAGACCGGCTTGACCGCGCCCTTGGCGTAGATCATGGTGGCCGTGCCCACTTCGAACACCTGCAGGATGGCGGGCGCATTGCCGGCGCGATAGGCGGCGATGGCCGCCGACATCGATTCGTCGTAGGTCCCCTTGTAGACCGGCACGATCTTGTAATCGCCCTGGGTCTTGTTGAAGTCGTCGGCCAGGGCATTGACGCGCTCGCCCAGGGCGCCGGTCATGGAATGCCACCAGGTGATCGCGGTAGCGGCGAAGGCAGAGGAAGTGATCGTCGCCAGGACACCGGTCGCGATCAGCGTTTTCATCATGTTCATCAGAGGGGACCTCTCGAAAAAATGGGTTTTGATGCTAACAACGCTCCATGACAGCCGCGTTACATTAGCCGCCCTGCCCGCCCAGGGCAAAGGAATTGCACGCGGCAATGCAGCACAAACAGGGAATGTCTCGAAAAAATTTATTACTTTTTTATAAGAGCGGTGGATTGGAACACAGCTCATACCGTCTTGCGCACTCCAGCCTTTGCACCTTGTCAGCAGCCTGCCAGGCAGGCCAATAAAAGCACGACAGTGCTAAAACGGTCACGCGAATTATAATGCGGACTTTCGATTTTGCGGACATTCCATGGACAGGCTCAGGCTCTACGCGCTGCTGGTGCGCGCCCACAAACCCATCGGCATCCTGCTCTTGCTGTGGCCGACCTTGATTGCGCTATGGCTGGCAGCAGGCGGCGTGCCGGACTGGCGCATCCTGGTGATCTACATTGTGGGTACGGTGCTGATGCGTTCCGCCGGCTGCGCCATCAATGACTATGCCGACCGCAACTTCGACCGCCATGTGAAGCGCACCGAACAGCGCCCCCTGACCTCCGGCAAGATCAAGTCGTGGGAAGCCCTGATGGTGGCGGGCGTGCTGGCGCTGGTATCGTTCCTGCTGATCCTGCCGCTCAATGCGCTCACCTTGCAGCTGTCGGTGGCGGCCGTCATCATTGCCGGCACCTATCCGTATTTCAAGCGCTTCTTCGCCATTCCCCAGGCCTACCTGGGCATTGCCTTCGGCTTTGGCATCCCGATGGGCTTTGCCAGCGTGACCGGCACGGTGCCGCTGGCGGCCTGGGTGCTGCTGGTGGCCAACATCTTCTGGGCGGTGGCCTATGACACCGAGTACGCCATGGTGGACCGCGACGACGACCTCAAGATCGGCATCAAGACCTCAGCCATCACCTTCGGCCGCTACGACGTGGCCGCGGTCATGCTGTGCTACGCAGTGGCGCTGGCGCTGATCTGGATGGTCGGCCTGCAATACGGACTGGGGCTGTGGTTTTCGGCCGGCATGCTGGTGGCCTGCGGCTTCGCCGTGTATCACTACACCTTGATCCGCGAGCGCGACCGTATGCGCTGCTTCGCGGCCTTCAACAACAACAACTGGCTGGGCGCGGCGATCTTCGCCGGCGTCGCGCTGGATTACCTGATGCGCTGAGGCGCTCACGCACGGCTACGGGAGACGAGATGGAAGCAGAATTCTGGCTGGAACGCTGGCGCGACGGGCGCACCCATTTTCACCAGTCGCGGGTGACGCCGCTGCTGCAGAAGTATTGGCCGTCACTGGCGCTGCCCGCCGGAAGCACCGTGCTGGTCCCCCTGTGCGGCAAGTCGCTGGACATGCTGTGGCTGGCCGAACAGGGCCATCGCGTGCTGGGTGTGGAGTTGTCGGAACTGGCCATCACCCAGTTCTTCAGCGAGCACCAGCTGGTTCCGTTGGTGCATGAGAGCGCGCAAGGCCGTCATTACGTGGCCGGCAACATCGAACTGATCTGCGGTGACATCTTCGCGCTGGAAGAGGCGACCCTGGCCGCCTGCGCCGGGGCCTACGACCGCGCCGCCCTGATCGCCCTGCCCCCGGCCATGCGTGCGCGCTACGTGACCGAGGTCTATGGCAGGCTGCCCGCCCAGGCGCGCAGCCTGCTCATTACCTTGGAATACGACCAGCAGAAGATGGACGGCCCGCCGTTTTCGGTGAGCGAGGAAGAAGTGCTGCGCCTGTATGCCCCGCACAGCGAAGCCCAGGCCATCGACCGGCGCGACATCCTGGACAAGGAACCCAAGTTCCTGGAACGTGGCTTGAGCGCCCTGGAGACGGTGGTCTATCGCTTGCAGCGGCGGGAATGAATCGAAGGCGGCCAGCGCATCAGCCAGGCTGCCAGGGCCATTGGGAGCTCATGCGACGTGACGCTGTAGATCATCGAGTTTGATTTCCACCGTGTGCTTGCCGCCTTGCTGGACGCTCTTGTCGCTGGCATTGGCCACGGCGCTCAGAATCGCCTTGATCTCAGCATCGGCGAAGCGCCGCAGGGCTTCGCGCATTAGCGGCTGGTAACCGATATTGTGGATGCGGGCGATCTGCTTGAAGGTCTCGATCAGGTCGCGATCAAGGCGGATGGAGATCGCTTGCATGCCTTGGGCCTCATCAATTTCCCGCTCCAACTCTGCCGATGCACGCTTGACGTAGCGCGCATCCCGGCCCAAGGTGCCAGATTCCCAGTTTTCAACACTACCTTTGATCTTCTTCGGAGCTGTCATTCGCTTCTCCTCAAATAGCGACGCCAAAACGACGCGCCTCATTTTCCATACTTCTCGTAGATCGCAATTTCGATCTCGTTAGGGTCGTAAGCCGTCTTGAGGTGGCGCGTCCCATTCTTGAACACATAAACGATCTTCAACAGCCGACCGGCGTGCGTCTCGGCAATAAACCACAGCGTCGGCGGATCGGTCTGATTATCTTCGCGCTCATCCAGAAGATTGACGCCGCACTTGTTGACGAAGCACTCAGCAATCTCCTCTTCGCTGACCGGCGGCACTTTCTTGTTCAGCTTGGCGCGCACCCCAAGGGAGATAGACAAAGCCCCCATCTTTCACCTCATCATGTATATACATAACAATCGCTCGAACATCAAGACCATTTCACTCAACCCTCTTAAAAGCCATAATTCATGCCATTTTGCGAGGAAAGAAGATGTTCAGAATTCTATTTGTATATACAAGATTTCCGACCAAAAGGACGAAGCTAGGGCGAATGCCTCGCATGAATACGAGGCATGAACTCAGTGAGATTGCTTAACGGGATCGGATCGAGTGAGCAGGCAGGCTTTGCGCTCAGAAAAAGGCGTTGGAGCCCATGTTGATGAACAGGCCCTAGACCTCAGCCGTGGTCCGCACCACCGTCACCCGGCTGATGAAGAACTCATCCTCCACCACCACGCGAAACGGTACGGCGGCGACGTTGAAGCCGGGGCCGCCTTCGTCGTCCCATACCTGGGCCAGCGCGTCGAACTCGCGCGGGCTCATCTGCAGCATCTGGGCGCTGATCACGAAGGTCGCGCCTGGCTTCTGTTTCCTGACGATGTCTTCCAGCTTGGCCATCGAATGTCCTGACTCTCTTCTCTGTTGCGCCGGTCTCAACGCGCCGGCAGCACGGCCATCACGTTGATCGGCTTGCCATTGCGGCGGATCTCGAAATACAGCTTGACCTTGTTGGTGTCGCTGTTGCCCATGGTGGCGATCTGCTGGCCACGGGTGACGGTCTGGCCTTCCTTGACCAGGATGGTCTTGTTGTGCGCATAGACCGACAGCAGCTGCGGGGTGTGCTTGATGATGACCATGTTGCCGTAACCACGGATGCCATGGCCGGCGTACGTCACCTTGCCGGCAGCGGCAGCCACCACCGACTGTCCTTCGCTGCCGATGATGTCGATGCCTTTCTTGTAGCTGTCCGCACTCGGGGCGGACTTGCCGGCGGTCGGCCAGCTCCAGTCGACCTTGGCCTCGGCGCCGGCCGGCGCGTCGTCATCCTGGGGCTTGGCCGCCGGCTTGGCGGTCGGACGGCTGGGCGCGGGCTTGCGCGAGCCCGAGCCCGATGCCGACGGCGAGGAAGACGCCGCCGGACGCGGACTCTGCCCCGCGCCGGTGCGCGCCACCACACCCACAGGCGGACGCACCAGGATACGCTGGCCGACTTCCAGGTCGTCCGGATTGCGCAGGCGATTCCAGGTGCGCAGGTTGGCCGGGCTCTGGTCGAAGTCGCGCCCGATGCTGTAGAGGGTATCGCCGCGTTTGACGGTGTAGTAACCATCGCTGTCGGCGGTGGAGGCACAGCCCGCCAGCAACAGGACCAGGGCCAGCGGCAGCGCCGCCAGCGCGGTGGTTCGGTGGAACTGTCCCATCAGGCCTTGCCGAATTCGTCGCCCAGTTCCTTGCTGCGCACGGCGGCTGCCTGCAAGGCCTTGACGATGGCGTCTTTCACGCCCGATTGCTCCAGGCTAGTGAGGGCCGCGTAGGTGGTGCCACCCTTGGAGGTGACGCGCTCGCGCAGGGTCGCCACCGATTCCTCGGAGCGGCGCGCCAGTTCGGTCGCACCCTCGAAGGTGGCCTTGGCCAGTTCCAGGCCCTCGGCAGGCGACAGGCCCAGCTGCGCAGCGGCCTGCTCCATCGCTTCCAGGAAGTAGAACACATACGCCGGGCCACTGCCCGAGACTGCCGTCACGGCATCGATCTGCGCTTCATCGGACAGCCACAGGGTCTGGCCGACCGCCTTGAGGATGGAATCGGCCTGCGCGCGCTGCAAGGTCGAGACCTTCTCATGCGGCACCAGGCCGGTGATGCCCTTGCCGATCAGGGCCGGGGTGTTGGGCATGGCGCGCACGATGGCTTCATGGCCATCCAGCCAGCGCGACAGGTCGACCATGCGGATACCCGCGGCGATCGACACCACCAGTTGCGCACCGATGAAGGGCTTGAGGCTGCCCACCACGTCGCGCATCTGCTGCGGCTTGACCGCCAGCACCACTACGTCGGCGCTGGCCAGCGCGCCATCCATGGCTGGCGCCACCGAGACGCCGAACCGGTCCTTGAGCGAGGCCAGCGCCTGGGCATTGAGATCGACCACGTGGATGTCCTGGGCGGCGGCGACCTTGCCGACCAGTCCGCCGATCAAGGCCGCTGCCATGTTGCCGCCGCCGATAAACGCTATCTTCACTTCTGCTCCTTGTGTGTGCTTGCGCTGCTGCTATGTGATTGAAAAATTCAGGCGTAGTGCCGCGCGCCGAAAATGGCGCTGCCGATGCGCACGATGCTGGCCCCTTCGGCCACGGCCGCGTCCAGGTCGGCCGACATGCCCATGGAAAGAGTATCGAGCGCCAGCCCCTGGGCCTGCAATTGCGCCAACAGGCTACGCACCGCGGCAAAGGCGGCGCGCTGCTGCGTCACGTCCTCGCTGGGCGCGGGGATGGCCATGAGGCCGCGCAGCTTCAGGCCCGGCAATTGCGCCACCTGGGCGGCCACCGCAGGCAGTTCTGCGGGATCGAGGCCGCTCTTGCTGTCTTCGCCGCTGATATTGACCTGCAGGCAGACATTGAGCGCGCCCAGCGCGGCTGGCCGCTGCTCCGAGAGCCGCTGGGCGATCTTGAGTCTATCCACCGAATGCACCCAGTCGAAGTGCTCGGCGATGGGCCGCGTCTTGTTGCTCTGGATGGGGCCGATGAAGTGCCATTGCAGAGGCACATCCGGCGCCAGCAGCGGCAGGGCCGCGATCTTCTCCAGCGCTTCCTGCAGGTAGTTCTCGCCAAAGGCGCGCTGCCCTGCCCGCACCGCCTCCAGCACCGCCTGCGGGCCGAAGGTCTTGGAGACAGCCAGCAGCTGCACCGCGCCAGCGGGCCGTCCGGCGCGCTCGGCGGCGGCGGCGATCTGCTGTTGTACGTGTTGTAAGTTCTGTGCGATTGACGACATAATCCGGGGCCGGGAGGGCTAGCCTGCGGGGAAATAAACAGATTGACGATGATTGACGATGTAATCCTCGCAAGGATTATAAATGGACATTGCCGTGCTACTGGCATTTGCCGTCAGAAATCAGGCCTCCGACCTGCATCTATGCGCCGGCATGCCGCCCCTGCTGCGGGTCCACGGGGCGCTGCGCCGGGTCAACCTGCAAGCCCCCACCGGCCCCCAGCTGCAACAATGGCTGCAGGCGCTCATGCCTGCGGCCCTGCATCCGCGCTACGCCCAGGGGCGTGAATGCGACTTCGCCATCGAGCTGGCCGCGCTGGGGCGCTTTCGCGTCCATGCCTTCCTGCGCCAGGGCGGACCTGCCGTCGCCATCCGCCACCTGGGCCGCGAACCGCCGACCCTGGCGCAACTGGGCGCACCGCCCCTCTGCGCCGAGCTGGCCGAGCGTGCAGGCGGGCTGGTGCTGGTGACGGGCCCGACCGGCGCGGGCAAGAGCAGCACGCTGGCGGCCATGATCCGCCACCTCAATGAAACCCGCGCCCTGCATATCCTGACCATCGAAGACCCGATCGAGTTCATCCACACGCCGCAACGCGCCCTGATCAGCCAGCGCGAACTGGGCACCCACACGGCGGATCTGCCCGCCGCGCTGCGGGCCGCCTTGCGCGCCGATCCCGACGTATTGCTGGTGGGCGAACTGCGCGACGCCGACACCATCCGCTTAGCGCTCACCGCCGCCGAAACCGGCCATCTGGTGCTGGGAACCCTGCATGCCGCCTCGGCGGCGCGCACCGTGGAGCGCATGCTCGACGTCTTCCCGGCGGGCGAGAAGGAACCAGCGCGGGCCATGCTGGCCGAGTCGCTGCAAGGAGTGATTGCACAAACCCTGCTGCCCACCGCCGATGGCCGCGCCCGGGTGGCGGCGCACGAACTGCTGGTGGCCACGCCGGCCGTGCGCAATCTCATCCGCGAAGGTCGCAGCGCGCAATTGCTGTCGCTGATGCAGGCCGGCGCGGCGCAAGGCATGCAGACGCTGGAAGCCGCCCTGCAGCGCCTGCATCAGCAAGGCCGTATCAGCGCGCAGACACTGCGCCAGCACCTGGGGCAGGAGCCTCAAGCAGGCCCTGGCATGGCGGTTTAGAATGGCGGCCATCCAGATTCCATTACGGAACAGCAAGGAGGACTCTGCATGACCACCATCTATGATTTCCAGCCCCGCCTGGCCAATGAACAAGCGCTGCCGCTGGAACAGTTGCGCGGCAAGGTGCTGCTCATCGTCAATACCGCCAGCAAGTGCGGTTTCACCCCGCAATACAACGGGCTGGAAGCCATCCATCGCCAGTTCCATGCACGCGGACTGGAAGTGCTGGCCTTCCCCTGCAACCAGTTCGGCGGGCAGGAACCCGGCAATGCCGAGGAGATCGGCGCATTCTGCGAAAAGAACTACGGCGTGAGCTTCCCGCTGTTTGCCAAGATCGATGTCAATGGCGACCAGGCCGATCCCCTGTTCCAGTACCTGAAGAAGGAAGCCCCGGGCCTGCTGGGCAGCAAGGCCATCAAGTGGAATTTCACCAAGTTCCTGGTGGGCCGGGACGGCAAGGTCTTCAAGCGCTATGCGCCGCAGACCCGTCCGGAAGAAATCGTCGCCGACATCGAGGCGCTGCTGGCCGCATAAGGCGATGGCCCAACTGTGTTTTCATTGCCGATGCCGATCGCGTGGAGGGCGGCAGTGCGGCAAGGAAATGCAAAACGCCACGGAAATGACTTCCGTGGCGTCTTCCCTGCAGCTCAATTCCTGATCAGCTCCTGATCAGTTCTTGCTCTGATCGACCAGCTTGTTGGCCTTGATCCAGGGCATCATGGCGCGCAACTTCTCGCCCACGATTTCGATCTGGTGTTCGGCGTTGATACGACGACGCGACATCAGGGTCGGTGCACCGGCCTTGTTTTCCAGGATGAAGCTCTTGGCGTATTCACCGGTCTGGATGTCTTCCAGCACCTTCTTCATCGCCGCCTTGCTTTCGGCGTTGATCACGCGCGGGCCGGTCACGTACTCGCCGTATTCGGCGTTGTTGGAGATCGAGTAGTTCATGTTGGCGATGCCGCCTTCATAGATCAGGTCGACGATCAGCTTGAGTTCGTGCAGGCACTCGAAGTAGGCCATTTCAGGGGCGTAGCCAGCTTCCACCAGGGTTTCGAAACCGGCCTTGATCAGTTCCACGGTACCGCCGCACAGCACGGCCTGTTCGCCGAAGAGGTCGGTCTCGGTTTCTTCGCGGAAGTTGGTTTCGATGATGCCGGCACGGCCGCCGCCGTTGGCGGTCGCGTACGACAGGGCCAGGTCACGGGCGCTGCCGGACTTGTCCTGGTGCACAGCGATCAGGTGCGGCACGCCGCCACCCTGGCTGTAGGTCGAACGCACGGTGTGGCCGGGGGCCTTGGGGGCGATCATGATGATGTCCAGGTCGGCGCGCGGCACGACTTGGCCATAGTGGATGTTGAAGCCGTGGGCGAAGGCGACGGTGGCGCCTTGCTTGGCGAACGGGGCGACGTTTTCAGCATAGACCTGGCCGATGTTTTCGTCGGGCAGCAGAATCATGATGACGTCGGCGTCCTTGACGGCGTCGTTGACCTCAGCCACCTTCAGGCCGGCCTTTTCAGCCTTGGACCAGGAAGCACCGCCACGGCGCAATCCGACGGTGACCTTCACGCCGGAATCCTTCAGGTTCAGGGCGTGGGCGTGGCCTTGCGAACCGTAACCGATGATGGTCACGTTCTTGTTCTTGATCAGCGAGAGGTCGGCATCCTTGTCGTAGAAGACTTTCATGAATTTCCCATAATAAATAATTTATATCATTAATAAGATTTACCTGTGTTCAGGCCACGGCGTAGGCCGGATACGCAGGCATGGCCTGGTCGCGCACATGCGGGATATCCAGCTGCCGCAGCTTGCGGTACAGCGATGCGCGGCACATCCCCAGTTGCCGCGAGGCGGCGGAGATGTTCCAGCGGCTGCCATTCAAGGCATCGATGACGCGCGTACGCTCATCCCGGTACGGATCGCCGGAAGAACGCTCGCGCCCTGCTTCCCCCTCGGCTCGTGACGTGAAGGGACGGATCTGGGCTGTGCGGGTGATCGGATGCACCTCGGCCAGCGTAGCAGGCTGGAACTGCATCAATTCCTCGGGCAGGTCGCGCACTTCGATGCGTCCGCCATTCATCACCGCACAGCTGTAGCGGATCACCGCATGCATCTGGCGCAGGTTGCCCGGCCAGGGATAGGCCAGCAGCCGTTGCAGCGCGGCCGCCTCGATGACGCTGTCATCGGCCGGTCGGCCAAGCTCCTCGGTGATCATCTGCATCACCAGGCGGCGGCGGTCGCTGCGTTCGCGCAGCGCCGGCAGACGCAGCACGCCCCCGGCGACACGGTAGTAGAGGTCTTCGCGGAAGCGGCCTTCGGCGATCAGGGTCTTGAGATCCTGGTGAGTGGCGCAGATCAGTTGCACGTCCACCGGCACCGGGTGCCGCGCGCCCAGCGGAATCACTTCACGCTCGGACAGCACGCGCAAGAGGCGCGTCTGCAAGGCCAAGGGCATGTCGCCGATCTCGTCGAGGAAGAGCGTGCCGCCATCGGCCTGCTGCACCTTGCCCTTCATGCCGCCTGGCAGCGCGCCCGAGAACGCCCCCTTGCAATAGCCGAACAGTTCGCTCTCGGCCAGGCTCTCCGGGATGGAGGCGCAATTGACGGCGATCCAGCTGGCCCGGCGGCGCGCGCTGTAGTCATGCAGGGCGCGTGAGAGATATTCCTTGCCGGTCCCGGTCTCCCCCAGGATCAGCACGGGGATGCCCCGATCGATCAGGCGCTTGCCGCGCTCGATCAGGTCGTGCATGCATGCATCGCCAGCGGCGAGCTGGTCGATGTCGCGATAACGCGGGGCATGGCGGGAAGAAGCGGAACGGGCAGCAGTGCTGGTGCGAACGTCACTGTCCGCCTCAGCCTCGGCCAAGGGCTGCTCTACCGGGGTGGTCGGCATGATGGTCTCCTGTCTTGGACTGCTTTTTTGTCGAGCCGGCTTCCCTCGGGGCAGGCTCTTTATACGCGGGATCGCGCTGTGGGCGGCCCGGAGACATGTCGCAATGGCACGTCTGCGGCAAAGAATAGCCAGACAATCCCATGACTTCCAATACAATGTACAGACAGAATCAATACCTTGAAGGTATCAAATGATCGAGTTGAGACACCTCACTTATTTCCGCACCGTAGCAGAAACCCTGCATTTCGGCCGCGCGGCGGAACTGCTGCATATCTCGCAACCGCCGCTGACGCGCCAGATTGCGGCGCTGGAGAAGGAGCTGGGGGCGCAATTGTTCGACCGCAGCAAACGGGCCATCCAACTGACCGCCGCCGGCAAATATTTTTATCGCGACACCACAGAAATTTTCAAGGCGCTGGAGCGCGCCAAGCGCAATGTATCCTCGTCGAGTACCGGCAAGAGCGGTGCGCTCAAGGTCGGTTTCATGATGTCCACGGCCTATAACATCCTGCCTTCGGTGACGCGCCACTATTCGGCCGCCTATCCCGAGGTGGACATGCGCCTGACCGAATACGTCCCCAACCTGCTGGCCACCGACATCGAGGACGAGAAGATCGATGTGGGCATCATGTATCGCCCCGAAGACTGCCGGCGGCTGGATAGCCACACCATCTATGCCGAACCGCTGCTGGCCGTGCTGCCGCGCGATCACCGGCTGGCAGGCCGGCAATCCATCTCGGCCGCCGAACTGGCCGAGGACGCCTTCATCAGCATCCCGCGCATGATCGCTCCTGTGGTGTATGACCTGATCCAGCAGCACTGCCAGTTGCACGGATTCCGCCCGCGCATCGTGCTGGAAACCAATCTCCAGCAGACCATCGTCAACCTGGTCGGCGAAGGCCTGGGCGTGGCCCTGGTGCCGACCTCGATGCAGGCCATGCACCTGGACACCACGGTATTCAAGCCCCTCATCGGCGCACCGATGGTGGAGGTGGCGGTGATCTGGAACAAGGACAACACCAATCCTTGCATCCGCACCTTTGCGGAGACGGCGGTGGAGGTGTGGGGGAGGATGCAGCCGGGGAATCAATGACCGGACATAGGGCGCTTTGGTCTAAGGACGAGCGGTCTTGGTCTTGGGCGTTCCATTTTCCAGGGGAGGTATATCCGCTGCCCAGAGCAATGCATTCAAGACTGGATCCTTCTCGCCGCGCCAGTTTTCCATTGTTCTTTTTGCGCCATCGGGATAATCCTTGCGATTGATCGCGTGAGTGGTCTCGGCCCAGCCTATGGGAGTACTGCCGCGCGGTTCATCGTGGGGATCGTCGAACTCGATACCGCTGACTCTGCCAACATAGTCTGGCCAGACAGGATCGCGGCAAGTCCAAAGGGCTATCAGGCGCAGGCAGGTCATGAACAGAATAAACGGCATCATCGTTATCCGATAAGCCCCACTGGCACGCATCCCAAAGTCGTACATGCAGAACAGAAAACTCTCCAGCATGTCCTCTTTTTCCTTGAAGAAAAGCAGTGGCTTGGGCAATTCTTCCGGGCCGTGATTCATGTACCAGCACCAGTAGTTCCACTGCGACAGCAGGCCATCGAGGCATTCTTGCCCTTCCCATTTCCGGCCGATCGAAAAGGCACGGACAACGTTACCGTCTTCATCCACTTCGTAATGACGGATGTGATAGGCGTACTTGTTGTTGGCCGATCCTCTATGAATGCAGAAGATGGCGTTTTCGTCCCAGGGGACTTCCCATGTGATGTCTCCTTGTCCCGGCTCAGCGAAGAAGCGGCGGCGACGGATGGCGTAAATCTTTTTCTCTTTTCGATTGAAACGAATCGGCTTTCTGCTTAAGGAAAATAATTCATCGCGCCCCAACCTAACCGCGATGTAGCCAAACAAACCGAGACCGAGAAAAACGACAAGCCAAGGGAGGATTAAAGTGATAGCGAATTCTTCAGGTGGATGAAGGAGCATGAATCCGGCAAGCCATAAGAATGACAACGCTCCAAAGCAAGCAATGAGGACCGCTCCGGATTGCCATTGTCTGTCTCTGAATGGCTGGTCTGTTACATCCATATAGGTAGAGTTGATCCGAAAAATCGTACTCGTGTCCTGGCACACTGGCCCAACAGGTTGATCAATGGGTAAGCGATGTGTCCAATCCCATTCCGGAATCGGCTCGCCGGCTTTGTATCGAAAGACACGTTCATCCATGTTTCATCAAGTCCGGAGGAATCTCAGCTGCCCACAAAAGGGCATTGGCCACTGGGTCCTTTTCACCGCGCCAGTTTTCCATTGCTTTTTTATCGCCGTCGGGATATTCCCTGCGGTTCAACGCGTGGGTTGTCTCAGCCCATCCTACCGGTGTTTTTCCGCGCGGCTCATCGTAGGGATCGTCGGGGGCGATAACGCTGACTTTTTTGACATACTCAGGCCAGACAGGATCGCAGCAGGTCCAAAGGGCCATCAAGCGATGACTGGTCAAGAGCAAAATGAAAGGCATCATGCTAATGCGATACGCCGCACTAGCGCGCATCCCCAAGTCATACATGCAGAACAAGAAACTCTCCAGCATGTTTTCCTTTTCTTTGAAGAAAAGCAGTGGCTTGGGCAACTCTTCCGGACCGCGATTCATGTACCAGCACCAGTAGTTCCACTGCGACAGCAGGCCATCGAGGCATTCTTGCCCTTCCCACTTCCGCCCGACCGCAAAGGCACGAATCACGTTACCTTCTTTATCCACTTCATAATGACGGATGTGATAGGTGTTCCTGTGATTGGAATATCCGCGGTGAATGCAGAATATGGCGTTTTCATCCCAAGGGACTTCCCATGTAATATCGCCTTGACCAGGCTTGGCGAAGAACCGGCGACGCCGAATGGCGTAGAGTTTCTTCTCTTTACGATTGAAACGGATGGGACGGCGCTTAAGCGAAAAAAATTCGTCTCTTCCGTGCCGGAAAGCGAGGTAACCGAACAGAATAGTGATGGCCAAGCAATAGAGGTCACCAAGAATTCCGCCGGCATCCGGATACAGTACTCTCGTCAGGTAGTAGCTCCACATTCCCCCGACCACCCCTAAACAAGAAACCAGGACGCCTCCCGCCAGCCACTGTCGTTCTCTGTACGGCTGGTCTGTTATATCCATAAAAGTCGAATTGATCCGGAAAACGGTACTTGTATCTTGGCACTCCGGACCAACAGGGTTGTTGATGGGTAAGCGATGCTTCAGATCCCATTCGGGAATGGGGTGACCAGCTTTAAATTGAAAGATGCGTTCATCCATGTTTAATGAAGTTTGGTGCAATTTCAGCTGCCCATAAAAGGGCATTGGTCACAGGATCCTTTTCACCGCACCAGTTTTCCATTGTTTTTTTATCGCCATCGGGATAATCCTTGCGATTGATCGCGTGGGTCGTCTCGGCCCAGCCTATGGGGGTGCTGCCGCGAGGTTCATCGTGGGGATCATCGGATTTGATACCGCTGACTCTGCTGACATAGTCTGGCCAGATGGGATCGCGACAAGTCCAAAGGGCTATCAGGCGAAGGCAGGTCATGAACAGAATAAACGGCATCATCGTTGTCCGATAAGCCGCACTGGCGCGCATCCCAAAGTCGTACATGCAGAACAGAAAACTCTCCAGCATGTCCTCTTTTTCCTTGAAGAAAAGCAGTGGCTTGGGCAATTCTTCCGGGCCGTGATTCATGTACCAGCACCAGTAGTTCCACTGCGACAGCAGGCCATCGAGGCATTCTTGCCCTTCCCATTTCCGGCCGATCGAAAAGGCACGGACAACGTTACCGTCTTCATCCACTTCGTAATGACGGATGTGATAGGTGTACTTGTGGTTGGCCGATCCTCTATGAATGCAGAAGATGGCGTTTTCGTCCCACGGGACCTCCCAGGTGATGTCTCCTTGTCCCGGCTCAGCGAAGAAGCGGCGGCGACGGATGGCGTAAATCTTTTTCTCTTTTCGATTGAAACGGATCGGCTTTCTGCTTAAGGAAAAGAACTCATCGCGCCCGAACTTCACTGCAATATAAACAAACAAGACGAAACTGAGGAAGACGACAAGCCAGAGAAAAAGTAGAGTGATAACGAATTCCTTAGGAGGATTTCGGAACATGAAGACTGCAAACCATAAAATTGATGCCGCTCCAAAGCAAGCAATAAGGACACCAGTAGCTTGCCACTGTCGCTCCCGATACGGCTGATCAGTAACGTCCATGTAGATTGAGTTGATCCGGAATATCGTACTGGTGTCCTTGCGCTCTGGCCCAACAGGCTGATCAATGGGTAAGCGATGTGTCCAATCCCATTCTGGAATCGGCTCGCCGGCTTTGTATCGAAAGACACGTTCATCCATGGTTCATACGCCAATTCGGCGGAGTATCCTCGCTCCACAGCAGCGCGTTGACAGCGGGATCCTTTTCTCCCAGCCATTCGTTCACTTCTTTTTGGGGATCATACGGATACTCGTTACGGTTTATGGCGAGCAGGGTGTCGCCCCATCCCACAGGAGTTGAGCCGCTTGGCTCATCAAAGGGATCACCAGGTCGCACAACGCTGACTTTTTCAACAGCCGCAGGCCAGATCGGATCGCGACAGGTCCAAAGTGCCATCAAGCGATGACTGGTCAGAAGCAAGATGAAGGGCATCATTGCAATGCGATACGCGGCACCGGCACTGGCACCGAAGTCATAGAGACAAAAAAGGAAGCTTTCCATAGCGCTTTCGCGTTCGCAGAAAAACAAGGGAGGCTTGGGCAAATCCTCCGGTCCTCGATTCATGTACCAACACCAATAATTCCATTGTGACAGGAGGCCCTGAAGATTTTCCTTCTGCTCCCACTTGCGACCAATCGCAAAGGCACGGACGACGTTACCCTCTTCATCTACCTCGTAGTGACGGATGTGATAGGTGTTCTTATGGTTGGAAGATCCTCGGTGAATGCAGAAAATCGCATTTTCATCCCAAGGGACTTCCCAAGTAATATCGCCTTGACCTGGCTTGGCGAAGAATCGACGACGCCGAATAGCGTAGATCTTTTTCTCTTTGCGATTGAAACGGATGGGACGGCGCTTAAGTGAAAAAAATTCGTCTCTTCCGTGCCGGAAAGCGAAGTAGCCAAACAGAAACGTAATGACCAGGCAATACAGGTCACCCAGAATTCCACCGGCATCCGGATAAAGTACTCTCGTCAGGTAGTAGCTCCACATTCCCCCGACCACTCCCAAACAAGAGACCAGGACGGCGCCTGCCAGCCACTGTCTTTCTCTGAAAGGCTGGTCTGTTACATCCATGAAGGTTGAATTGATCCGGAAGATGGTGCTGGTGTCCTTGCATTCGGGACCAACCGGATTGTTGATGGATAAGCGATGCTTCAGATCCCATTCAGGAATGGGGCGACCAGTTTTAAATTGAAAGATGCGCTCATCCATGTCTAGGCCTCCACTGAGTCACGATATGCCTTTAACTGTCCTTCGAATGATCCGTATTTTTCTCCAAGACCAAATTCGCAACGGGATATCCAAGTTTTTAGCGCACTGTCGTTCACGAGCGCTATCGCTATCGAAACCAAAAAAGACGAAACAAGAAATGGCCAGAAAATACCGCCGATAGTGCTGTAGGCAGCGATGGAAATTCCAGCAGAAAGCGTTCCATTCGCTAGATACAACCAACCAAGGAGCTGTTTTTTTTCTCCAAATGCCACGCGAGCGCTAACGGCAATATCGAAAGCGCCCGCCAGGATGCCTGCCCCCATACCTGCCAGACGGGCCCCCTGGATGATCTTTCCCAGTTTCTTGTCGATCGCCCACTGTCCATAAATAAACGCCCCCGATGGATGCCCCACGGATTTCTGCACACTGACCGCCACCGTTTCAACAAGGGTGGCCGTCAAGCTCACAGCCGCCACAGCTGCCTTGACCTGCGTCTCCCGTTCATTGAACTGGTCATTGTGGGCCAGATCATCCATCGCGAAGTTCAACGCCAGCATCTGCACGAGCGTGGTCGCCACCCCCAGCTTGAATTCGGCTGGCACCGAGGATCCCAGCCACTTCTGTGCCAGCGCGATATCGGGAATGGAGATGCCCTTGATGCTCCCTGCGGCGATGCGCCCCTCCCGTTCCAAGCTGGCGATATCGAGTTCGTAAGCAATCATGCGCCGCCCCATTGCCGAACTCCTGACTGCCCCCTTGGCCTGGTGATACGCATCACGCCTGGTCTGCTGCCGATCTGTCTTCAGTTCGATGCCTTGGGCTTTAGCCTGTTCAATCGCCCAGCGCGACACATCAGCAGCACTCATGTTGCTCGCCTTGATCGTCACGCCCGCCAGCAGATGCAGGTGGATCATCGCCAGAGAACGCGCCACGCTCTGGCTGGCATCACTGAGACTCTTACCGATCACATTGGCCGTCGTCAGTGCAAGGCGGTCGATCAGCTGCGGTGCGTACGGGGTGACATCAAGCCGGGCTACTGCCCCCTTGTAGAGATTGAGGATATTTTCGAACTGGATATCACTGCCCTTGAGTTGCGACTCGGTCGCGGCAATCAGGTCTTCCTGGTTGTACAGAAGTGCGCGTCCAAAAAGGTTACCCGGATCGGAGAGACGGCTCCGAGACAGCCAAAGCGCCAGCTGATCCTGACAGGCTTGCGACGCAACCGCCTTGCCGATGCATTGCGCCAGCGACTCGCTGTAGGCGTGACCGCTGCGAATGTCGTTGACGTCATGTACGCCCTCCATCCAGTTGGCCAGTTGCTCGCTCTTGAGCCATGCGACATGGGCCGTCACCAGTTTGAGAAAGCGGGGCTCGAATGCCTTCAATGCAGCGTCATAGATGGCGGGAAACGCCTTGAGCTTTTGCTGGTCCAGCGTCGGCTTGCCATCATCATGGGTCAATTCATGCCAGGCCTCATCTTCGGCCGCCTGCTGGCGCGCCGCCTGATCAGCACCATATTTCTTTCGCTTCTCGCTCTGCTTGCGGACGTAGCGTGCAGGACCGCCAGCCTTGATGACGCCCCACACGGTCTTCAGGCTGCCATAGGTATCACCGTCTGGGTAGTTCTCCGACATCTGCGCCACCTTGGCGTCAAAAGCGATAGCGTTGCGTGCCTCCTGCCGTACGCCCTTTTCGGTCATCGTCAGCAGGTCGGCGATGGTCTTGGCCTGGTAGAGCTTTTCGTCAAAGCCGGCCGCAAGACCCGGAACGCACAACTCGCTCAGGTCATTGGCGACGCCCACCGGATCATTGACGGCGACCACGTAACCCTTGTGATGCGGCGCCTGGGCAGTCATGATGTCGGCCATCTTGCCAGCCCATGCGTGACGCTTGTTCTCCTCTGCAGGCGGTGTATTGCTGAATGAAAAGGCCTTGGCCATCTCGCTCACATCGGCGGCGAAATGAGCCACGTGTTGCTTGCTGGCGTTGAACTCTCCCGTATGGGGCGCCGTGCCGGCCAGCATGGCCGCCACATCGATGCATTGCATGTGCTTCTTGCGCCAGTTCGTTTCGCTGACTTTCTTTTGCAAAGCCTTGGTCCATGTCGTATTGGACCAGCCTATCCAAAAGCGGGTGGCAGGATCGCTGGGCGTATGGGCGATGTCAACACAATAGGCCCGTACGATTTCTCCAGGGTCAATGCAGGAGAAGGGTATCCGTCCCGGATGGGGAGGGGTGTATTCAAGCGGAAAATTCCACAGATGCCCGGTAGGCATCACGACGTAGGCCTTGAGCCGTGCGCGACGCTCGTCGTAGGTATAGAGATAGCCGGGCCTTAAAGCCCGCAAGGTATAACGTGCTTCGCCGATCTGCTGGGGTGCGCCTTCGATTCTGAAATTGCCGGAAAGCGCCGGCACAGCCTGAGCGCCATAAGGACTGGCCACGGCATAGCGGACCGGATAGATCAGCAAGCCTCTTTTGTCGCAATAGTTGCATGTCAACATCGCTGCGTTCCTGTTGAATCATCAGTCCCTCCGGCGCTTGACCAGTGCAGGCTGAAAAGAAAAACGCAGATGTTTGCATGACGACATGCTCACGTCTGTTGAAATACTGCGATAAATCCCAAGCATTTAAAGTTGAGCACACCTACCGCGGTCAATCTGATCAGCACGAAAAAAAGCCCGGACGCTCTTGGACGCCCGGGCATCAAACCGCAGCAGGTCGGCTTCCACGCCCGCCTGGCTGCGATCAACAAACAACTTTCAATGCAGCGACATCATCCCGCGCAACGCAGTGACAGGCCGCCATCGACGATCATGTCCAGCCCCGTGATGTAGCGCGCATGATCGGAAGCCAGGAACAGCGAGGCATGCGCCACATCCCAGGCATCGCCCATGAAACCCATCGGACATTGCGCATTGCGCTTGGCCCGCATCTGTTCAATGTCGCCGCCGTAGGAAGCCTTCAGGGGCTCGCGGATCATCGGCGTATCCATCATGCCGGGCAAGACGCAGTTGGCGCGGATGCCCATGGGCGCGTACTGCATCGCCACGTTCTTGGTGAAGGCCAGGATGGCTGCCTTGGTCGCGGTATAGCCCAGGTAGGGAAAACCGATCCAGCGCAGCGCCGCCAGCGAGGAGATGTTGACGATGGCGCCTTTCCTCTGCTTTTCCATGATGGGCAACACATGCTTGTGGGTCAGGAAGAGACTGGTCTGGTTCACCGCCACCAGCCTGTTCCAGCTCTCTTCGCTGGTCTCCACCGGGCCGCCGACATCGGCGATGCCGACATTGTTGTGCAAGACGTCGACCCGCCCGAAGTGATCCATGGCAGCCTCAGCGATGGCCTTGACCTCGGTGTTGCGCGAGACGTCGGCGGCTAGCACTTCGCAGACACCGCCTTCGCTGCGGATGATGTCCTGGGTCTGCAACGCGGCCTCGATGCTGCGGTCTACCGCCAGCACCCGGCCACCCTCGCGGGCGTACAGCACGGCGGCGGCCTTGCCATTGCCCCAGCCCTCGCCCACTGAACCTGCGCCGGTGACGATGATGGCCTTGCCTTGCATGAGCTTGTCCATGATCGCCCTCTCAGATTTCCAGCACGCCGCCGGCGACGAAGCCGCCGTCGACTGGAATCACATGGCCGGTGATGTAGGCTGATTCTTCCGCCGCCAGATAGCAGACGGCCGAGGCGATCTCATCGGTGGTGCCGTAACGGCGCATGGGAACCAGGCGGTAGTAGCTTTCACGGGTCTGTTCCGAATGCATGGCCTGGGTCATAGGCGTATCGACCGGCCCGGGAGCGACGCTGTTGACGGTGATGCCGTACTGCGCCAGCTCGATGGCCATCTGTCGTGTCAGGCCAATGACGGCTGCCTTGGACGTGCCATAGGCGGTGCGTCCGGCGCCGGCGCGGATGCCCGAGATGGAAGAGATATTGACGATGCGTCCCCACTGCTGTTTCACCATCAGCCGCGCAGCATGCTGGCCGGCCAGCAGCACTCCGGTCACGTTCACGTTCATGGTCTGCAACCAGTTCTCGAGGGGATAGTCGAGGAAGGAATAGGTCCGCGCCACGCCGGCATTGTTGACCAGCACGTCGCAGCGGCCATAGTCCTTCTCGATATGGGCGAAGGCGGCGGCAATCGACTCCGGGCTGCCCAGGTCCATCTGCAGCGGCGCTGCGCGATGGCCGGCGGCCACCAGGGCGTCGGCGGTCTTGCTGGCGGCGTCCAGGTTGATGTCGGCCACCAGGACCGTGTGACCTTTGGCGGCCAGTTGTTGCGAAATGCTGGCGCCGATACCCATGGCTCCGCCCGTCACGAGCGCCACGCGGGCGCCGCTATCATTGCGATTCATATTGTCTCCGTGGATGTGGGCGGCCCCGGAAGAGGGAAAGGGGCCGCCGTTTTTAATTCGTCGTTGGCAGGTCAATCATGGAGGCTTCCCGATCGCTCGCAAGACTATTGAGGGGATCAGAGGAAACCGATGGAAATCCAGGGCACGAAGGCCACCACCAAGAGCGCCACCACCAGCGCCGCCAGATAGCCCCAGACCCGGTTGAAGACACCATCCGGCGACACCTTGCCGATGGCGCAGGCGGCATAGAAGCCCACGCCAAAGGGCGGTGCAAACAGGCCGATGCCCATGGCCAGGATCACCACCATCGCATAGTGCACGTCATGCACGCCCAGCGAACGCGCCACCGGGAACAGCAGCGGCCCGAACAGCACGATGGCGGGAATGCCTTCCAGCAAGCTGCCCAGCACGATGAAGATGACGATGGTGATCAAGAGGAAACCGACGCCACCGCCCGGCACGCCCTGCATCAACGCCACCAGCTTGGCCGAGAAGCCCGACTGCGTGAGCGCCCAGGCCATGGCGGTGGCCATGCCGATGATGAGCAGGATCGCGCCCGACAGGGCGGCCGACTCGATGAGCATGGGGTAGAGGCGCTTGAAGCTCAGGTGCCGCATGAACAGGTGCATGATCAGCCCGACCACCACCGTATAGGCCACGCCGATGGTGGCCACTTCGGTGGCCGTGGCCACGCCTTCGATGACCGCCACGCGGATCAGCATGGGCAGCGCCAGCGCGGGAATGGCGGCGATCAGGGTCTTGACGATCAGCGAGAGCGGCGCGCGCTTGACATCGGGCATCGGCTCGCGGCGTGCGCGCATCCAGCACACCACGGCAATGGCGATGGTGGCGATGGCCGCTGGCATGAGGCCGCCGATGAACAGCGCCGTGATCGAGACGCTGCAGACCGCGCCGATGGTGATCAACACCAGGCTGGGCGGAATGGTCTCGGTCATGGCGCCGGAGGAAGACAGCAGCGCCACCAGCTCTTCCGGCTTGGAGCCGCGCTTCTTCATCTCGGGGAACAGCGCCGGGGCAATGGCCGCCATGTCGGCCGCCTTGGAACCGGAGATGCCCGAGACCAGGAACATCGCGCCCAGCAGCACGTATTGCAGACCGCCGCGCACGTGGCCCAGCAGCGCGGCCATGAAGTCGATCAGGGTCTTGGCCAGGCCCGACATCTCCAACAGCGAACCGAGCAGCACGAACAGCGGCACCGACAACAGGATCAGGCTGGACATGCCCTCATCCATGCGGCTGACCACGATCATCAGCGGCGCCGTGGTGGCCAGCGCCAGGTAGGCCATGGTGGCGGTGCCAAAGGCAAAGGCAATCGGAATGCCACCGGCCACGCACACGCCGATGAGCAGCACGAAGAAGACGATCAGGTTGTAGTTGCCCATGCCCAGCAGCATGGGCTTGGCCAGCCACAGCGCACCGCCGATCACGGCCACCACGGCGAGGGCCGACAGCAGCAGGCGCATGGTCGTCATCGCGGCCATGCGCGAGACCGCCGCCAGCAGCATCAGGATGGCGCCCACCGGCAAGGCGGCGGCGCGCAGACCATCGGGGATTTCCAGGGCGGGCGTGGTGATGGGCATCTGCTCCACCGCATGATCCACGGCGGGATGGATCACCATCAGCACGAAGATGCAGACCACCAGCGCTGCCACCGTTTCCAGCCAGATGCGCCCTTTCTCGGAACACTTGTTGATGATGGCGGTGAGCCGCATGTGCTCGCCGCGATCCAGCGCCAGCACCGCCCCCAGCATGGAGAGCCAGATGAAGAGGATGGAGGCCAGTTCATCGGACCATACCAGGGGATCGTGCAGGGCGTAGCGGTAGATCACGCCAGTGAGCAGCACCACGGTCTCGGCCAGCACCAGGGCGGCGGCCACCGCGCCGACCAGGTGCATGACCATGCGGTTCAGGGCGACCAGCGCGCGCGCAACCGGGTTCATGTTGACCGGGGCGCGGTAAGTCATTGCAGCTTCCATCATCAAGCTCCAGCGAAATGGATTCAGGGCGGGAGACGCGCCAGCCAGCCAGCCAGCCAGCCAGACGGCGGCGACCTCTCCCGCTCATTGGCTCATGGACTCATGCACTCATGTACACGTGCAGTCGTGTACGCATGGGACCATGGCCCGGCAAGAGGGCCTTTCAGGCCAGCTTGCCGGTGTACTTCTCCAGCAAGGCCCAGGGCTCGTCACCGAACTTCTTCTTCCACTCGGCATAGAAACCGGCGGCGCGCAGCTTGGCGCGGAAGGAATCGGCGTCGGCATTGTTGAAGGCCAGACCCTTGCCCTTCATTTCATCGACCAGCGAATCGTTGAGCTTGCGCACGTCGGCGCGTTGGTTCACACCGGCTTCGTTGATGATGCGGGTCATCAGTTCTTGCAGGTCCTTGGGCAGGCGCTCGAAGGACTTCTTGTTGCCCAGGAACCAGAAACCGTCCCACATGTGATTGGTGATGGAACAGTACTTCTGCACCTCATAGAGCTTGGCCGTGGAGATGATGGCCATGGGGTTTTCCTGGCCTTCCACGATCTTGGTCTGCAGGGCCGAATAGACTTCGGCGAAGTTGATCGAGGTCGGCGCCGCATCGAAGGCCTTGAACATCGAGGTCCACAGCGGGCTGGGCGGCACGCGCAGCTTCATCCCCTTGAGATCTTCGGCGACCTTGATGGGCTTGGTGCTGTTGGTGATCTGGCGATAGCCGTTGTCCCAGATCTTTTCAAACGCGAAGAGGGTGGACCTGGCTTCGATCTGCTTGCGCACATGCGCGCCCAGCTCGCCATCCATGGCCGGCCAGACCTGGCTGTAATCCTTGAAGGCAAAGCCGATGCCGGAGATCTGCGCGGCCGGCACCAGGGTGCCCAGGATCAGCGGCGAGAGCGTGAAGAAATCGATGGCGCCGGCGCGCACCTGCGAGAGCATGTCGGTGTCGGTGCCCAGCTGGTTGTTGGGGTAGAGCTGCAACTCGATGCGGCCCTTGGATTGTTCGGCGATGGCGGCGGCCATTTCCTTGGCGCGCGCATTCATCGGGTGGGTGACCGGCAGATTGTTGGCGTACTTGAAGGTGAACTCGGCCGCATGGGCCGACGTCGATACCAGGCCGGTCGCGGCGGCGGCCGAGGCTACCGAGGCGGTCTTCAGAAAATTGCGACGCGTGATCTTGCCAGTGGATTGTGCCATCTGCTTGTCTCCTGTTTATCTGTTTGTATTTGATGTTGCTGAATCCGACGCTGCCAGGGCTTGCTGGATCGGGCGTGCAGCTCCCTGTCCCGGGTTGTCAACACTGCCTGTGCATCGATAGAGCAATTTGGATGCCAAGCCTCCGAAGCTCCCCCGGCGGCGTGACCATGTCCCTCATCGTTATCGGCACTGCGCCTGTATTCTCTGCGATAAGGGCAGGCCTGTACAAGCGCGCAAAGCGGGCAGCGGGTATTTATTTGCATGCCGGCATGCTGCGACACCTGTCGCATGGACTGTCGCCGCACTGTCGCAGATGTCGACACCTGTCTGCGCTGTCCCAGGATGATGGAGGGCAACAAAACCGTGTTGCGGTGCAATGATTTACGTTAACGTAAAGTACGTGCTATCTTCATGCCGTCGGTGGCCGCGCCCTGCCCTTTCCTGCTTTTTCCTGCATGCCGGGGCCGTCTACCGATCACATCAGCACGCATCAACATCAACAACAAAGCGAGACCCGGCGCGGCTTTGCGCCGGCCCTCTCAGGAGACGGGCAATATGCAGGCCGGCCTGGCGGTGGTTTCGCCATCTCCGGCTGCGCGATGTCAGGACAAGGGACCCGCACGACCGCCTGCATGGGGTGGTGAACGAGGTCCTGCGCGTGGCACCGATTTTGCATATTGCCCTTGTGTGAAACGGAGCGACCATGCTCCATCGACCTCGTCTAAGACGGACACAAGGACTCAAGGACACACCATGACTGCTTCTGCATCCTCACCCTGCATCACCGGCTGGCATCATTCCCAATTCGGCAAGCTCGACGGCATCGATCCGGAAGTGCTGATCGGCCAGGTCGCCAAGGCCGCCATCGAACACGCCGGGCTGCAACCGGAAGACATCGATTCGGTCCACGTCGGCACCTTCAATGCCGGCTTCCTGTACCAGGACTTCCCTTCTTCGCTGGTGCTCAACACCTTGCCGCAGCTGCGCTTCAAGCCGGCCACGCGCCTGGAGAACGCCTGCGCCACCGGTTCGGCGGCGATCCATTCGGGCTTGCAGGCGATCAAGGCCGGCGAGTCGAAACACGTATTGGTGATCGGCTTTGAAAAGATGACCGAGCTGGCCACGCCACAGGTGGGCGAGGTGCTGCTCAAGGCCTGCTATGCCAAGGAAGAGGCGGGCATCCCGGGCGGCTTTGCGGGTGTGTTCGGCAAGATCGCGCAGAGCTACTTCGATCGCTTCGGCGACCAGTCCGATGCGCTGGCCATGATCGCGGCCAAGAACCACAAGAACGGCATGGTCAATCCCTATGCCCACATGCGCAAGGATTTCGGTTTCGAGTTCTGCCGCAATGTCTCCGACAAGAATCCCTATGTGGCCGGCCCGCTCAAGCGTACCGATTGCTCGCTCATCTCCGATGGGGCCGCCGCGCTGGTGATCAGCGCCGCCGATGTGGCCAAGGCGATGCCGCGCGCCGTGCAATTCCGCGCAGCGGTCCACGTCAATGATTTCCTGCCACTGTCGCGCCGCGATCCGACCCGCTTCGAAGCGGCCGAGCTGGCCTGGAAGAAAGCGCTGGGCGACGCCAGCCTTACCCTGAATGATCTCTCCCTGGTGGAGACCCACGACTGCTTCACCGTGGCCGAGCTGCTGGAATACGAAGCCATGGGCCTGGCTCCGCACGGTCAGGGCGCGCGCGTGATCGCCGAAGGCATCACCGCCAAGGATGGCAAGCTGCCGGTCAATCCGTCCGGCGGACTGAAGTCCAAGGGGCATCCGGTGGGCGCTACCGGCGTGTCGATGCACGTGATGGCGGCCATGCAGGCGGCCCATGATGCGGGCGACATGCAGATCGCCAATGCGCGCTATGCGGGCGTATTCAACATGGGCGGCGCGGCGGTGGCCAACTATGTGAGCATTCTGGAGCGGGTGAACTGATTGCCGCTGCGCTCAGTAAGCTGATGCCTTGCTTTCCGTTCGACCTGAGTAGGCCTTGCAAAGGTCTACCCGGTCCGAACGGGCTTGAGAAGATCAATAAGAAAAACAAAAAGCAGCACGCCAATTTCCATTAGAAAAATCGGGACGAGTGAGACGATGTTAAGCAAAGTCATGAACCTGGGCCGCCTGCTGTCGGATGTGGCGCGCCGTTTTCCGGATGAACCGGGACTGATCCTGGCGCAAGGCGCCGCCGATGGCAGCGACCGCCTGATCCCCTGGCGCGAGATCAATGCCCGCGTCGATGCGCTGGCCCACGCGCTGACCCGGCGCGGCGTGAAAAAGGGCGACAAGATGCTGGTCCACTCGCGCAACAACCAGCAGATCTTCGAGAGCGCCTGGGCCGCCTTCAAGATGGGCGTGGTCTGGGTGCCGACCAATTTCCGCATCACGCCGCCCGAGGCCGCCTATCTCGGCCAGTCCAGCGGCGCTTGCGTGATGCTGTATGACCGTGGTTTCGCGCAGTATGTCGATGCCGTCAAGGCCGCCTCGCCCGCATTGGAACATGTGGTGGCGCTGGCCGATGCGCGCGCCGGCGAACTGGATTACGAAGCGCTGGTGCGTGAAGGCAGCGGCGCGGCCTTCCGCGAAGCCGAAGTCGATTACGACGATCCGCTCTGGTTCTTCTACACCTCCGGCACCACCGGTCATCCCAAGGCGGGCATGCTCTCGCATGGGCAGATGGCCTTCGTGGTCACCAATCATCTAGCTGATCTCATGCCGGGCCTGACGCATCAGTCGCGCTCGCTGGTGGTGGCGCCGCTGTCGCACGGCGCGGGCGTGCATGCGGTCATCAATACCGCGCGCGGCGCGGCCAGCATCCTGCTCTCTTCCGAGCGGCTGGTGGTGGAGGAAGCCTGGCAGCTGGTCGAGAAATACCGGGTGGACAACCTGTTCACCGTGCCCACCATCGTCAAGATCCTGGTCGAGGATGAGTCGGTGGATCGCTATGACCACAGCTCGCTGAAACACGTGATCTACGCCGGCGCGCCCATGTATCGCGCCGACCAGGTCTATGCCTTGAAGAAGCTGGGCAAGGTGCTGGTGCAGTACTACGGCCTGGGCGAGGTGACCGGCAACATTACCTTCCTGCCGCCCTATCTGCACTTCGAGGATGACGCCCATCCGCAGGCGCGCGTGGGCACTTGCGGCATGCCGCGCACTGGCATGCAGATCGCCATCCTCAACGACGATGGCCAGGAACTGGCGCCCTTCGAGACCGGCGAGATCTGCGTGCGCGGACCGGCGGTGTTCATGGGCTACCACAACAATCCCGAGGCCAATGCCAAGGCCTTCAAGCATGACTGGTTCCACACCGGCGACCTCGGACATGTGGACCAGGATGGCTTCCTCTACATCACGGGGCGCTCATCCGACATGTACATCTCGGGCGGCTCCAACGTCTATCCGCGCGAGATCGAGGAAGCCCTGCTGACGCACCCGGCGGTGTCGGAGGTGGCGGTGCTGGGCGTGCCCGATCCCAAGTGGGGCGAGAGCGGACTGGCGGTGATCGTCTGCAAGGCCGGGCAGCAGGTCGACGGCGAGGCCCTGCTGGCGCATCTGGAGTCGCGTATCGGCAAGTACAAGTGGCCGCGCCGCTTCATCTACTGGGACAGCATGCCCAAGTCGGGTTACGGCAAGATCGTCAAGAAACAGATCAAGGCGCTGCTGGAAGAGCAAGGCGAATATCGCCTATGAAACTCTCCAGCAGACCAGGCCCCTCCATGGCCAGCGCCGGCTTCCTCGAAGTGCGCAAATTCCTGCATGCAGGCCAGCCGAGCTATCCGCGCACGCTGGACCTGGAGGCCGATCCGGCCGAGGAATTGCGCATCACGCTGCAAGCCGGCACGCTGGTCGGCCCGGCCTTGCGGCGGGTGCTGGCGCGCTATGGCCAGCGCGGCGGTGTGGGCCGCTTGTGTGGCGGGACCGCGCGGCGCCTGCATTACCACCGCATCGAACAGACCGGCGACGCCAGCCGGCCCTATGACTATGGACCACCGCACGTGCTGGAAGGCGTCATCAGCTTCGTGACGGGCGCCATCACCATCGGCCAGAACGCCGATGGAAAGGTTCTACTGCATTGCCACTCAGGTTTCATCGATGGCGATGGCACGCTGCATGGCGGCCATCTGCTGCTCGACACGGTGGAGGTGGGCGACGATCCGCTCATCCTGCGCCTGTGCCTGTTCTCTCGCAGCGCCTTCGTCGTCAACAGCGATGAAGAGACGCACTTCAGTCTATTGCATCCGACACCCATGGAATGATGATGACGCTCCCCGCCCATGACAGCGATTTCCTCGACGACCACATCCACGTAGAACAGGGCCAGCTCGGCAAGCTGGTGATGGCCCGGCTCAAACCCAACCAGGACCTGACCGAAAGCGTGGAAGCGCTGTGCCGCCAGCACGGCATGGACAAGGCCATCGTGCGCGGCGCCATCGGCAGCCTCATCGACGCCCATCTGCAATACGCCACGCCGACCGGCCTGCGCGAGATGGAGGTCAACGGCCCCGGTGTGGAAATCCTCAATGTCTTCGGCGAGATCGGCTTTGCCGATGGTCCGGCCAGCGCGCATCCGCTGCAGGGCGTGGTGGCCGATACCGAGGGCCGCATCTTTGCCGGGCGCTTCGTGCGCGGGGCCAATCTCTCTTTCATCACCATCGAGATCACCTTGCAGGAATGGATTGCGGTCAAGCAATCCGAGCCGCTGCCGGCCTGATCCTGCGGTACTCGTCAGGCTCCCGTTCGGCCTCACCCGCCACGGCCCGTTCGGCCTCACCCGCCACGCCCCGTTCGGCCTGAGTAGGGCCGACAGGCCCGTATCGAAGGCAGCGCGCTGGCGGCTGCGCATTTGCATGCACGTCTTCGATACGCGGCTGCGCCGCTACTCAGTCCGAACGGGTGGTGGGTCGCTTTGGAAAGACGAACTGGTGGCGGGTCGCTTTGGAACGGCAAGCGAACGACAGTGATCCCCTCGCCAGAATGAAAAATGCCGCCCGGCTCATCACCGGGCGGCATTGTTCAACGCTTGAACTGAGTACCGAAATCAGGCTTCGGTATGCAGCTTGGCTTCGGCTTCCTGTTCGATCTCGACTTCGGCGCGGGCCGCTTCTTCTTCGGTCATCAGGCCGCCTTCCCACTTGGCCACCACGGCCGAAGCGATCGAGTTGCCCACCGCATTGGTGGCCGAACGACCCATGTCGAGGAAGGTATCGATGCCCAGGATCACCAGGAGGCCCGCTTCCGGAATGTTGAACTGGTGCAGCGTCGCGGCGATCACCACCAGGGAAGCGCGCGGCACGCCGGCAATGCCCTTGGAGGTCAGCATCAGCACCAGCATCATGGTGATCTGGGTGGAGATGGGCATGTGGATGCCATAGGCCTGCGCAATGAACAGCGTAGCGAAGGTGCAGTAGATCATCGAACCGTCGAGGTTGAAGGAATACCCCATCGGCATGACGAAGCTGGAGATCTTGCGCTTGACGCCAAAGCGGTCCAGCGCATCGAGCAGCTTGGGATAGGCCGCTTCCGAGCTGGCCGTCGCAAAGGCCAGCAGGAAGGCTTCCTTGATCAGGGCCAGCAGGTGGAAGATGCGCTTCTTCAGGAAGATGAAGCCCACCGCGATCAGGATCACCCACAGCAGCACCAGCGAGAAGTAGAAGTCACGCATGAACACGGCGAAGCTGACCAGGATCTCCAGGCCATTGACCGCGACCGTCGCAGCCATCGCGGCGAACACCGCCACCGGGGCGAACTTCATGACGTAGACGGTGATCTTCAGCATGGTGTGCGAGAGGTCATCGATGACCGCCAGCAGGTGCTTGCCGCGCTCGCCCAGCGAGGCCAGGGCGATGCCGAAGAACATGGAGAACACCACCACCTGCAGCACTTCATTCTGCGCCATGGCTTCGACGATGGACTTGGGCACCAGGTGGTTGAAGAATTCCTTGACCGTGAACTTGCTGGTGGCCAGACCGGCGCCGGCAGCGTCCGGCGAGGGCAGCGCCACGCCCGCACCCGGTTGCAGCAGGTTGGCCATGATCATGCCCAGCGCCAGCGACACCAGCGAGGCGATGAAGAACCAGGCCAGCGACTTGCCGAAGATGCGGCCCACCGACTTGGCGTCCCCCATGTGGGCGATGCCGACCACCAGGGTCGAGAACACCAGCGGTGCGATGACCATCTTGATGAGGCGCAGGAACAGGTCCGAGGCGATCGAGATGTAGCCGGCCAGCTCCTTGGCCTGGGCCTTGTCGTTGTGGCTGAAAATGAGATAACCGACCAGGATGCCCAGCAGCATGGCTGCAAAGATGTAGGCGGCTTGTGGAATGCGTTTCTTCATGTGTTCTCCTGCCCTCGCTCGCCATCGGCGCATGCGCCGGTGAGAGGACGATGATGTGGCTTGCGGATGACGTCGGCCGGTGCAAAAGACAGGGACGCCGGTGCTATGGATTATCGGTATTGGTCCGTTTCTGATGAGAAACTAGGACCGGTTTTTTCCCGTCAAGCGGAAAAAAGCACGAAGCTTATTGACTTATGCCCCCTGCCGTCAAGCCGCTTCGAAAAAATAGGGTCAAAATGCCTCTAGTGTGAACAAAATGCTCACAAAAAAGCCCCGCAAAGCGGGGCTGGTGTTGTGTTGCGAGAAACTTTGGCGCTTTCCCGGAGGCCGGATGCGGCCTGGTCAGCTCGTCAGCAAATCGTCAGGAAGGCGCTTGCAGAGCGGCGTCCAGCAATTCGATCCAGTGCCGCACGGGCGTGTCGGTGCCAGATTGCAGATGCGTGACGCAACCGATGTTGCCGGTGACGATCATGTCGGGATCGGTGGCCTGCAGCTTGCTGATCTTGTTGTCGCGCAGGCGATAGGACAGCTCCGGTTGCAGGATCGAATAGGTGCCGGCCGAGCCGCAGCAGAGGTGACTGTCGGCGCACAGTTGCACATCCACGCCGGCCGCGCGCAGGATGCCCTCGACCTTGCCGCGGATCTTCTGGCCGTGCTGCAGCGTGCAGGGCGGGTGATAGGCCACGCGCTTGCCGTTGAAGTCCTTGAGCTTGTGCTTCAGCGCTTCTTCGAACTCGGGCAGGATTTCGCTGATGTCGCGGGTCATGTGGGAGATGCGGCGCGCCTTTTCGGCATAGACCGGATCGTGCTGCAGCAGATGGCCATACTCCTTGACGGTGGAACCACAGCCGGAGGCATTCATGACAATGGTATCGGCGCGGATGCCATCGCGTCCCTCGATGTAGGGCCACCAGGCGTCGATGTTGCGGCGCATGTCTTCCAGCCCGCCCTCCTGGTCATTCATGTGATAGCGGATCGCGCCACAGCAGCCGGCCTTGGGCGGCGCGAACAATTGCACACCCAGCGCATCGAGCACGCGCGCGGTGGCGCTGTTGATGTTGGGGGACATCGAGGGCTGCACGCAACCTTCCAGATACAGCATCTGGCGCGCATGCGTGCGCGTGGGCCAGGCGCCCGCCTCCTGCGGCAGCGGCACCTTGTTCTGCAACAGCTTGGGCAGCAGCGGACGCAACATCTGTCCGGCCTTCATGGCGGGACGGAAAATCCACTTGCGCGGCACCAGCTCCTTCAGGGCCGTGCGCATCACGCGCTGCGACAGCGGTCGCGGCACCTGTTCTTCCACCACCTTGCGGCCGATATCGACCAGGCGGCCATACTGCACGCCGGAGGGGCAAGTGGATTCGCAGTTGCGGCAGGTCAGGCAGCGGTCCAGGTGCGATTGCGTCGCGGCGGTGGCGGGCTTGCCTTCGAGCACCTGCTTGATGAGATAGATGCGGCCGCGCGGTCCATCCAGCTCGTCGCCCAGCAACTGGTAGGTGGGACAGGTGGCGGTACAGAAGCCGCAATGCACGCAGGAGCGCAGGATGCTGTCGGCTTCCTGGCCGGCCTGGGTGTTGCGGATGAAATCGGCTAAGTTGGTCTGCATGATGATCGCTGGCTAGAGGGAGCGCTTACAAGCTGGCATACAGGCGGCCAGGGTTGAAGATGCCCTGGGGGTCGAACTGCTGCTTGAGGCGGCGATGGAGGGTTTCCACTGCGGGCTGCAAGGGATGGAAGACGCCAATGGCCTTGTCGCCGCCGCGATGCAGGCTGGCGTGACCGCCCACGGCCAGCGCGGCGGCGCGAATGGTGACGGCGTCCACATTGCCCTCTGGCCGCAGCCAGCGCTGCGCACCGCCCCACTCGATCAGCTGGCGGCCCGGCAGGTCGATGGGTGCGGCCACCGAGGGCAGCGACAGCCGCCACAGCGGCGCTTCTGCATCGGCGAAGAAGGGATGGGTCTGCTCGCGCAGGTCGGTCCAGTAATCGTCAGGATTGCTTAACTCGGTGCCGCCCAGCTTGGCGATGGCTGAATCAACGGCGGCCTGCGCGCCCGACAGGCGGATCGTCAGCACATTGCCGACCCAGGCGCTGGCCACCAGCGGCAGCGGCTGGCCGGCGCTCTGGTTCAACAGGCGCAGTGCGCCTTCCTGGTTGATCTCGAAGACGCGGGTGCTGCTGGCGATGGGGCGCGGCAAGACCTTCAGCGACACCTCCAGGATCAGGCCCAGCGTGCCCAGCGACCCTGCCAGCAGGCGCGAGATATCGTAGCCGGCGACGTTCTTCATGACCTGTCCGCCGAAGTGCAGTGGCTCGCCCTGCGCATCCATCAGCACGGCGCCCAGCACGAAGTCACGCACGGCCCCGGCACTGGCGCGAGCAGGCCCGGACAGGCCGGCAGCGACCATGCCGCCTACGGTGGCGGCGCCGCCAAAACTCGGCGGCTCCCAGGCCAGCATCTGGTTGTGCTGCGCCAGCGCAGCATCGATCTCGGAGAGCGGCGTACCGCAGCGGGCAGTGATGACCAGCTCGGTGGGCTCGTAATCGATGATGCCGCTATAGGCCCGCGTATCCAACAGCTCGCCGGACGGTGTCTGACCATACCAGTCCTTGGTGCCGCCGCCGCGGATCTGCAGGGGGCGGCCAGCCAGGATGCGTTCGCGGAAGGAGGCCAGCACGGCGTCCAGGTCTTGTTGTGCTTGCTCTTGCATGGTCAGAATCTCGGCAGATCGGGGAAGCGCAGCTGGCCGCGCTGCACATGCATCTTGCCGTACTCGGCGCAGCGATGCAGGGTGGGAATGGCTTTGTCCGGGTTGAGCAGGAAGGCCGGGTCGAAGGCGCGCTTGAGCTTGAAGAAGGTCTCGCGCTCGGCGGGCGAAAACTGCACGCACATGGAATTGATCTTCTCGATGCCCACGCCATGCTCGCCGGTGATGGTGCCGCCCACTTCCACGCACAGCTCCAGGATCTCGGCGCCGAACAGTTCGGCGCGGTGGAATTCATCGGCGATGTTGGCATCGAAGAGGATCAGCGGATGCAGGTTGCCGTCACCGGCATGGAAGACGTTGGCGCAGCGCAGGCCGTATTTCTTTTCCATCTCGGCGATGCCCAAGAGCACCTGCGCCAGCTTCTTGCGCGGGATGGTGCCATCCATGCAGTAGTAGTCGGGCGAGATGCGGCCTGCCGCCGGGAAGGCGTTCTTGCGGCCGGACCAGAAGCGCAGGCGCTCGGCCTCCGACTGCGAGCAGGCGATGGCGGTGGCGCCGCTGGCATTGAGCACGTCGGTCATGCGGCCGATTTCTTCTTCCACTTCTTCCACGGTACCGTCGGATTCGCACAGCAGGATGGCTTCGGCGTCGATGTCATAGCCGGCCTTGACGAAGGGTTCCACCATGCGCGAACTGGTCTTGTCCATCATCTCAAGGCCTGCGGGAATGATGCCGGCGGCGATCACGTTGGCCACCGCATTGCCGCCCTTGACCACATCGTCGAAGGAGGCCATGATCACGCGCGCCGCCTGTGGCTTGGGCACGAGCTTGACGGTCACTTCGGTGACCACGCCCAGCATGCCTTCGGAGCCGATGAAGACGGCCAGCAGGTCCAGGCCCGGCGCATCCAGCGCGCCGCTGCCCAGCTCCACCACCTCGCCTTCGATGGTGACCATGCGCACGCGCAGCACGTTATGCACGGTCAGGCCGTATTTCAGGCAATGCACGCCGCCCGAGTTCTCGGCCACGTTGCCACCGATGGAACAGGCGATCTGCGAGGAGGGGTCCGGCGCGTAATAGAGGCCGTGCGGGGCCGCCGCTTCGGAAATGGCCAGGTTGCGCACGCCGGGCTGGACCACGGCGGTGCGGGAATACTTGTCCATCTGCAGGATCTGGTTGAACTTGGCCGTGGACACCACCACGCCATCGGCAATCGGGGTGGCCCCGCCAGAGAGGCCGGTGCCGGCGCCGCGCGGCACGATCTGCACCTGCAACGCGTGGCAGGTCTTCATGATGGCCACCACCTGGGCCTCGTTCTCGGGCAGCACCACCACCATGGGCAACTGGCGGTAGGCGGCCAGGCCGTCGCATTCGTAGGGACGGGTGTCTTCCTCGTCGCAGAGCACGCAGTGCGCGGGCACGACCCGGCGCAGGGCATCGACGACTTCACGCTGGCGAGCCGGCGCGAAGGACGGTTGGACTGGAGCATTCATGCTGGACCTCGGCGGTTGGCTAGGCAGGCGTGGGTGTGGACGTCCCTCTTGCATCCGATGACACGGCGCACGCTGTCTCGTTTGTTGTCAGCCCGCCTGGGACGGGCTTTTTCAGTCCGACAAGTGTAACGAATTTTGCCCGCCTGCACGGCGCCGTGTTGCCCGGCGGCCCACTGAAAAGAATTGCCGGCCGCCGTGAATTATTTTCAGGGCGGCCGGAAGCGGCCAAGCAAGGCCAGGTGAGGCAAAAGCGCGTCAGATGTTGCGGAAGGCGTTCTGCATCCAGCTGATGAAGGTATCGACCTCGGGCCGCTCGCGCACGGCGCGCTCGTAGACCACGTAATAGGCGTGCGGCGGGGTGCGCAGGCGGATGTCGAACAGTTCCACGATCTCGCCGCGCGCCAGCAGTTCTTCGGCAAAGTGCTGGCGGGTCAGGCCCACGCCATAGCCATGGCGCACCGCTTCCAGCAACAGGCCCAGGTCATCCACCCGCAAGCCCGCCGAGGGCTCTACCCAGTCCTTGAGGCCAGCAGCCTCGAACCAGGGCTGCCAGGGTTCCAGCGCCGAGCGCAGCAGGGTGGCCTGCTTGAGGTCGGCGGGCGACTTCATCGGCGGGAGGGTCTTCAGGTAGGCCGGGCTGGCCACGGCGAAGGCGGGTTCCTCGAACAGCTTCTCGGTGATGATGTTGGGATAGTTGCCGGCGCCGAAGCGGATCTCGACATCACTCTCCGACAAGGACAGGTCATACAGCGGCACCGAGAGGTAGAGCTCCACCACGATCTCCGGATGGCGCTGGGTGAAGTCGGCAATGCGCGGCATGAGCAGGTGACGCGCGAAGGTCGGCGGCAGCATCACCTTGATCTTGGGCTGCACGGCGGCATTGCGGTGCGGCATGGGGAAATCGGTCAACGTGCGCAAGGCGCTGCGGACCACGTCGAGATAGCGACGACCGAATTCGGACAGACCGATGGAGCGGCCATCGCGATAGAACAGGCGCTCGCCGACGAATTCTTCCAGCAGGCGGATGCGGTGCGACAGCGCCGACGGGGTGATGCACAGCTCCTCGGCGGCAATCGCAAAGGAGTTGTGGCGGGCTGCCGCTTCGAAGGCGGACAGGGCATGGACGGGAGGTAGGCGGGTGGCCATGGGTGGTGGATTCCTGCTGCTTGTTCAACCAACAAACTGATGAAAACTAACAAACGGGTGCTGCTTAACGGGAGCGGCTCCGTCAGAACACAAGAGCGACCGTTCGGACTGAGTAAGCCCCTTGGGGCCGTATCGCAGCCGCACAGACGGCGCGCCTTCGATACGCGGCCGTGCCGCTACTCAGTCCGAACGGGCAGTATTGATCTCAACGGCAAGCACGCTCTTCGGCCAAAAGCTAACACTTACTGCTCCCAGCGCAAGATCTTGCCGGGATTCATGATGTTCTTGGGATCAAGCGCATGCTTGATGGCGCGCATGACGGCGATGGCGCCCTCGCCATGCTCCTGGATCAGGAAGTCCATCTTGTGCAAGCCCACGCCGTGCTCGCCGGTGCAGGTGCCATCCATGCCGATGGCGCGCGCCACCATGCGTTGGTTGACGCCTTCGGCACGGGCGATGTCGGCGGGATCGTTGGGGTCCACCATCATCTGTACGTGGAAGTTGCCGTCGCCGACGTGGCCGATGATGGCGTGGGTCAGGCCCTGCTCTTCGCAGTCGGCCTTGGTGGCCAGCACGCATTCGGCCAGGCGCGAGATCGGCACGCAGCAATCGGTGGAGATGGCGCGCGCACCGGGACGCAATTGCAGCAGCGCGAAGTAGGCGTTGTGACGGGCGGTCCACAGGCGGGTGCGGTCTTCGGGGCGGGTGGCCCATTCGAAGCCGAGGGCGTGGAATTCCTTGGCAATATCCTGTACCAGCTCGGCCTGTTCCTTGACGCCGTTCTCGCTGCCGTGGAATTCGAACAGCAGCAACGGGTTGACCGGCAGGCTCAGCTTGTCGTGGGCATTGATGGCGCGCACGCCGTTTTCATCGAGCAGCTCCACGCGCGCCAGCGGCACGCCCATCTGGATGGTCTGGATGACGGTGTTGACCGCATCGGCCACGGTGGGGAAGGAGCAGATCGCCGCCGAGATCGCTTCGGGCTGCGGATACAGGCGCACGGTCACTTCGGTGATGATGCCCAGCGTGCCTTCGCTGCCGACATACACGCGGGTGAGGTCGTAGCCGGCCGAGGACTTCTTGGCGCGCGTACCCGTCTTGATGATCTCGCCCTGGGCGGTGACCACGGTCAGGGTCAGAGTGTTTTCCTTCATCGTGCCGTAGCGCACGGCATTGGTGCCGGAAGCGCGGGTCGAGGCCATGCCGCCCAGCGAGGCATCGGCGCCGGGATCGATGGGGAAGAACAGGCCGGTATCCTTGATCTCCTGGTTCAACTGCTTGCGGGTCACGCCCGCCTGGACGGTCGCGGTCAGGTCTTCGGCATGGACGGCCAGCACCTGGTTCATCTGCGACAGGTCCACCGTCACGCCGCCCTGCAGGGCCAGCACATGGCCTTCCAGCGAGGTGCCGGCGCCGTAGGGGATGATGGGGGTGTCGTACTGGCTGCACAGCTTGACGAAGGCCGCCACTTCCTCGGTGCTGTGGGCGAAGACCACGGCGTCGGGCAGCATGGGATCGTAGGAGGATTCGTCGCGGCCATGGTGCTCGCGCATGGCCAGGGTGGTGGAACAACGGTCGCCGAACAGGGCCTTGAGTTCGTCAAGCAGGGCCTGGGGTACGGGCCGTTTCAGTTTCCGGGCGTCAACTAGGTGATTCATGCGGTTTCTCTCAGGTGTCTCGTGTCTCGGTCGTTGTTCTCGGTCTTATGGGTGGGAGATGCAGGGCCGGTGAAGCGGCATCCCCTGCCGCTCCAGTGGACTGACCACTGATCCAATCGATGAATTTTACTCTCTTGCGGGCTAGAGTTTGCGCAAATGTCCCGGCCCAAGCTAGCTCGCTGGGCAAATCAAGTGAATTGTTTACGCCATTTTCCGTCCCATGCGGTCGCGCTCGCAGCGGGTGGGAAGCGCTTGCCTTGAGCGAGGCTTGCCCTTAAGCTGCCCCGATCAACAAGGAGCAATGATGGGCAACCGACTTTCCAAGATCGCCACCCGTACCGGCGACGATGGCAGCACCGGCCTGGGCGATGGCAGCCGGGTGGGCAAGGACAACCTGCGTATCCAGGCGCTGGGCGATGTGGACGAACTCAATTCGCAGCTGGGCCTGCTGTTGTGCGAGAGCCTGCCGGCCGCGCTGCGCGAGGAGCTGGTCTCGATCCAGCATGACCTCTTCGACCTGGGCGGGGAACTGTGCATCCCCGGTTACACGGTGCTGGCCGATGCCCACCTGGCGCGGCTCGACGCTCTGCTGGAGAAGTACAACGCCACCCTGCCCCCGCTGAAGGAATTCATCCTCCCCGGCGGCTCTCGTACGGCAGCGCTGGCCCATGTGTGCCGCACCGTATGCCGCCGCGCCGAGCGCAGCGTGGTGATGCTGGAAAAGGCCGAGGCCGGCGTGAACGCCCCGGCGCGGCAATATCTGAACCGGCTCTCGGACCTGTGCTTCGTGCTGGCGCGGGTGCTCAACCGTGAGGCGGGCGGACAGGATGTATTGTGGCAGAAGGGGCGGGAACGCTGATCCGCCCTTCCCTCGCCCAATAACAAATAACAAACGCCCCGCGGGAAACCGGCGGGGCGTTTGCTTATTTATTTATTTATTTTGTTTATTTAATTTATATCTTTAGCGTTGACTTATACAGATGGTGTCAGCTGATCAGCCATTGTTGACCACCAGCTTGGGCTGATCCTTGCCGAATCGTTGGGCGATGGAGTCGGCGATGCCATTGGCGTCCAGACCGCACTGGGCCAGCAGTTGCGCGGCATCGCCATGGTCGATGAAGCGGTCCGGCAGTCCCAGATGCAGAATCGGCTTGTTGATGCCGGCCGCTGCCAGCGCCTCGGAGACGGCCGCACCGGCGCCGCCCATGATGCAGCCCTCTTCCACGGTCACCAGGGCATCGTGCGAGGCGGCCAGTTGCTTGACCAGTTCCACGTCCAGCGGCTTGATGAAGCGCATGTTGGCCACCGTGGCATTGAGCTTGTCGCCCGCGCCCAGGGACGGGGCCAGCAGGCTGCCGAAGGCCAGGATGGCGACGTTCTTGCCCTGGCGGCGGATCTCGCCACGGCCCAGGGGCAGGGTCTCCAGCGTCTGGTCCACTGCGGCGCCGATGCCTGCGCCGCGCGGATAGCGCACCGAGGCGGGACCGGGATACTGATAGGCGGTAGAGAGCATCTTGCGGCACTCGTTCTCGTCGGAGGCCGCCATCACCACCATGTTGGGAATACAGCGCAGGAAGGCCAGGTCGTAATTGCCGGCGTGGGTCGCTCCATCAGCGCCCACCAGGCCGGCGCGGTCCAGGGCGAAGGTCACGTCCAGGTTCTGCAGGGCCACGTCGTGGATCAGCTGGTCGTAGGCGCGTTGCAGGAAGGTCGAGTAGATCGCCACCACTGGCTTCATGCCTTCGCAGGCCATGCCGGCGGCAAAGGTGACGGCGTGCTGTTCGGCGATGCCGACGTCGTAATAGCGATTCGGGAATTTCTTTTCGAAGTCCACCATGCCCGAGCCTTCGCGCATGGCCGGGGTGATGCCGACCAGCTTGTCGTCGGCAGCGGCCATGTCGCACAGCCAGTCGCCGAAGACCTTGGTATAGGTGAGCTTGCCGCCGGCGCTGGGCTTGATGCCTTCGCTGGGGTTGAACTTGCCGGGACCGTGGTAGAGCACCGGATCGGCCTCGGCCAGCTTGTAGCCCTGGCCCTTCTTGGTGACCACGTGCAGGAACTGCGGTCCCTTGAGGTGCTTCAGGTTCTGCAGCGTCGGCACCAGCGAGTCGAGGTCGTGGCCGTCGATGGGGCCGATGTAGTTGAAGCCGAATTCCTCGAACATGGTGGCCGGCACCACCATGCCCTTGGCATGCTCTTCCAGGCGCTTGGCCAGCTCCAGCACGGGACCGGGCAGCACCGACTTGCCCACGTCGCGTGCACGGGCGTAGAACTTGCCCGACATCAGGCGCGCCAGGTAACGGTTCAGCGCGCCCACTGGCGGCGAAATCGACATGTCATTGTCGTTGAGGATCACCAGCAGCTTGACGTCTTCATGCACGCCCGCATTGTTGAGCGCTTCGAAGGCCATGCCGGCGGTCATGGCGCCATCGCCGATGACGGCGATGGCGTGGCGGTCCGAGCCTTGCGTACGGGCAGCCAGGGCCATGCCCAGGGCGGCCGAGATCGAGGTCGAGGAGTGCGCGGTGCCGAAGGTGTCGTACTGGCTCTCGATGCGGCGCGGGAAGCCGGAAATGCCTTCCTGCTGGCGCAGCGTATCCATGCGCTCGCGACGGCCGGTGAGGATCTTGTGCGGATAGGTCTGGTGACCCACGTCCCAGACCACGCGATCCTCGGGGGTGTTGAAGACGTAATGCAGGGCGATGGTCAGCTCCACCGTGCCCAGGTTGGACGACAGGTGGCCGCCGGTCTTGGACACCGAGTCCAGCAGGAAACCGCGCAACTCTTCAGCCAGGGGCTTGAGCTGGTGGCGGGACAGGCGGCGCAGGTCGGCCGGGTCGTTGATGGTGTTGAGGAGCATCTTTGTTACCGTGTTGGGGTCTGAAGGCCGCGCTTGCCGGAAGCTGGCATGGGGCGCGGTCCGTCTTCATGCCTGGGGTTACGTCGCTTAAGTCTTTCTTTGTACGATCAGGTCGGCCAGTTCGCGCAGGCGGCGCGCCTTCCCGCCGAACGGGGCCAGCGCCTCATGCGCATCGGCCTGCAGCCTGCCGGCCAGGGCCTGCGATTCCGCCAGGCCGAGGATGGACACATAGGTCGGCTTGTTGTCGGCGGCGTCCTTGCCGGCGGTCTTGCCCAGCGTGGCCGAGTCGGCGGTGGCGTCGAGGATGTCGTCGACCACCTGGAAGGCCAGGCCGATGGCGCGGGCGTAATCGTCCAGCGCCGCGCTTTCGGCGGCCGTCAGCGCCTTGCCGCCCAGCGCGCCCAGCAGCACGGCCGCGCGCAACAGGGCGCCGGTCTTCAGGCGGTGCATCTGTTCCAGTTCGGCCAGCGACAGGGTCATGCCCACGCTGGCCAGGTCGATGGCCTGGCCGCCGCACATGCCCACCGAGCCGGCGGCCTCGGCCAACAGCTTGACCATGCGCAGCTGACGTGCCGGCAGGCCGGCGTCGGCGCTGCCCGCTTCACTCTCCAGCGGCGCGGCCAGGGTGTCGAAGGCCTGCGCCTGCAGGGCGTCACCGACCAGCAGTGCGGTGGCCTCGTCGTATCGGATGTGCACGGTGGGCTTGCCACGGCGCAGCGCATCGTCATCCATGCAGGGCATGTCGTCATGCACCAGCGAATAGACGTGGATCATCTCGACTGCGGCGGCGGCGCGCTCCAGCAGCGCGCGCGGCGTATCGAACAGCTCGCCGGCGGCATACACCAGCAGCGGGCGCACGCGCTTGCCGCCATCCATGGCGGTGTAGCGCATGGCTTCATGCAGCCGCGCCGGCACCACCGAGGCGGACGGCAGGAAACGGTTCAACACCTCTTCCATGCCACTCTGCACCTGGCCCATCCACTGGGCGAATGCCGGTGCGGCTACGACGCCGGGGGCAGCCATTGGTGCGCTCATCCTTCTTCCCCATCCATATCGGCGGCCTGGAAGGGCTTGAGCATGTCGCCTTCGAGCAGCTTGACCTGGGTATCGACCTTGTCCAGTTGGGCAGCGCAGAACTTGACCAGTTCCGAGCCGCGCTTGTAGGCGGCCACCGAGGCTTCCAGCGGCAGTTCGCCGGCTTCCATCTGGGCCACGAGCTGTTCGAGCTCCTGCATGGCCTGTTCGAAGGAGGCTGGCAGGGGAGCGGAAGCAGCGGAGGCGGCGGATGCGGTGGCAGAGGTTCTAGGCATATCGACCCATTCAAAAATCTAACCCGTTATTTTAGAACAAACCGGCGAATCCCAAGTCAATCGGGGGCGTGGATTTGACGCCGCATTGCACGAAACATTTCGGGCCGGGATCGTAAATTCGGCCAAAATGCTGGCATTTTGGCCACAAAACCCGGCCCCTTATAGGGGTTTTGTGGCATAATCCACGGTTCTGTCCAAAATTTCCTCTTCATATTATTTGAACATAGGTTTTTGCGGATTTTCTTCCTTAGGTTGGTGCAAATTAATTTGGGGGCGGAAATGTCCGATCTTGCTACTTTTGCCAAATTGGCGCGTTCAAACGCGCAACTTCCAGTCCACGTCTACTTCGACGAACCGCTCTATCAGCGGGAACTGAAACAACTCTTCCAGCAAGGACCTCGTTACGTCGGCCATGAGCTGATGGTGCCCGAAGCGGGCGACTACTCCACTTTGCCGTGGGAAAACGAAGGCCGCATGCTGGTGCGCAACGCGCAGGGGATCGAGCTGGTCTCCAATGTCTGCCGTCATCGCCAGGCCAAGATGCTCGACGGCCGCGGTCATGCCAGCAACATCGTCTGTCCGTTGCATCGCTGGACCTATGATCTGAAGGGTGAACTGATCGGTGCGCCGCATTTCGGCCAGACACCGTGCATGAACTTGTCCAAGACACCGCTGCAGAGCTGGAACGGCCTGCTGTTCGAGGCCAATGGCGTCGACATCGCCGACAAGCTCAAGAACCTGGGCGTGACGCGCGACCTGGACTTCTCCGGCTATCTGTACGACCACACCGAAGTGCATGAGTGCGACTACAACTGGAAGACCTTCATCGAGGTCTACCTGGAGGATTACCACGTCGAGCCCTTCCATCCGGGCCTGGGCAATTTCGTCAGCTGCTCCGATCTGAAGTGGGAGTTCGGCCGCGACTACAGCGTGCAGACCGTGGGCGTGAACCACGGCCTGATCAAGTCCGGTTCGCCCACCTATGCCAAGTGGCAGGAAAAGCTGCTGCAGTTCTCCAATGGCAAGCCGCCCAAGTTCGGCGCGATCTGGCTCACGCTCTATCCCAACATCATGGTGGAGTGGTATCCGCATGTGCTGGTGGTCTCCACGCTGTGGCCGACCGGTCCGCAGAAGACCACCAACGTGGTGGAGTTCTACTATCCGGAAGAGATCGCCCTCTTCGAGCGCGAGCTGGTGGAAGCCGAGCGCGCCGCCTACATGGAGACCTGCGTGGAGGACGACGAGATCGCCCTGCGCATGGATGCCGGCCGTCGTATACTCATGGATCGCGGCACCAGTGAAGTCGGGCCCTACCAGTCGCCCATGGAAGACGGCATGCAGCACTTCCACGAGTGGTACCGCAAGCAACTGGAGGTGCCGCCCGGCACAGCCACCACACCATAAAGAGGCCAAGGGCCAGCAGGGGAAACAGATGCAGAGGCAGGCAAGGCGGCAGAACGACCACGCAAGCAACCTGCAAGACCATCACGACGCCTCCCCGGCTGGCGCGGCCCGCAGCGGGACAATGACGGCAGCAACGGTTCACTCCGTTGCTGCCGTTGTTGCTTGTGCTGCGGCCTGTCTCCCTGCTCCTGCCCTACTCTCCTGAATCGGACACCATGCAATCGCTCTGGATGCTTGTCGCATCATTCCTGTTTTCCATCATGGGCGTGTGCGTCAAGCTCGCCAGTGACTACTACAGCACGTCTGAAATCGTGCTGTGCCGGGGCCTCATCGGCATCTCGGTGATCGCCGCCCTGGTGCGCGTGCGCGGCGGCACCTTCCGCACGCCCTTCCCGCGCGACCACCTCATCCGTGGCGGCGTGGGCGTGATCTCGCTGTGGCTGTGGTTCTATTCCTTCAGCCTGCTGCCGGTGGCCACGGCCACGACGCTGAACTACATGTCCTCGATCTGGATCGCGGTGATGCTGTTTGCGGCGGCCTGGTGGCAGGGCAACAAGAAATTCGAGTGGGGCCTGGCGGCCACCGTGGTGCTGAGCTTCATCGGCGTGGCCCTGCTGATGCGTCCTTCGCTGGACGCCGACCAGTTGCTGGGCGGGGCGATCTCGCTGTTCTCGGGGGTGCTCTCGGCGCTGGTGTACCTGCAGGTGCGCAAGCTGGGGTTGCTGGGGGAACCGGAATATCGCGTGGTGTTCTACTTTTCACTGACCGGCGTACTGGCCGGCCTGGTGGGCAGCGTGGCCACTGGCCGCGTGCCGCTGTGGCACAGCCATTCGTGGCAGGGCGCGGCGCTGGTGATCATGATAGGCTTGACCGCCACGCTGGCGCAGATCGCCATGACCCGCGCCTACCGGCTGGGCAATACGCTGGTCACGGCCAACCTGCAATATACGGGCATCGTGTTTTCAAGCCTGTTTGGCGTACTGGTCTGGAACGATGCACCGGGCTGGCTCGGCTGGCTGGGCATGGGCGTCATCCTGGCCAGTGGCCTGTTGGCGACCTATCACAACCATCGCAGCAGCCAGATCGCCGCGCGCAACTTGCCCAAGGTCGATCCCATTGCCACCGAGGTATAGGCCTGCCAGACCTGCGTCATCCATTGCCGCATCCAAGACAAGGAGAAACCATGATCTACCAAACCCTCATCAGCGCCAGCGAATTGAAGGCGCGCGCCGCCCATATCAACCTGGTGATCGTCGATTGCCGCCACGACCTGGCCAATCCCGACTTCGGCCGCCAGGCCTATGCCGCCGGCCATCTGCCGCAGGCGCGCTTTGCCCATCTGGATGAGCTGCTCTCCGGCCCCAAGACCGATGCCGCGGGCCGCTTCCATGGCCGCCATCCGCTGCCGGACCGCCAGCAGTTCGTGCAGGCCATGCGCGCACTGGGCATCAACAATGACACCCAGGTAGTGGCCTATGACGCCCATGGCGGCATGTTCGCCGCGCGCCTGTGGTGGCTGCTGCGCTGGATCGGCCACAGCGACGTGGCCGTGCTGGACGGTGGCATGGCGGCCTGGCAGGCCATCGGCGAGCCGCTCAGCGCCGAGACGCCGGCGCCAGCCACACCAGGCAGCATCCAGGATCTGACTTCGCTGGTGCAGACCGTCGATGCCCAGGCGCTGGTGGAGAACATCAAGACCCAGGCGCTGCAGGTGATCGACGCCCGCGCACCGGATCGTTTCCGCGGTGAGAACGAGACGCTGGATGCGGTGGGAGGCCATATCCCGGGCGCGAAGAACCGCTTCTTCAAGGACAACCTGCAAGCCGATGGCCGCTTCAAGGGGGCGGCGCAACTGCGCGAGGAATGGCTGACGCTGCTGGGCGATCCGCAGGCAGCGGTGATGCAGTGCGGCTCGGGCGTGACGGCCTGCCATAACCTGCTGGCGCTGGAAGTGGCCGGATTGGCTGGTGCGCGCCTGTATCCGGGATCGTGGAGCGAATGGAGTTCCAATCCGCAGCGGCCGGTCGCCACCGGAAGCTGATCCGCTGCCCTCGGCCTCAGCCGGGGGCCGGAGCGGACAGGCCCGCCTCGTGCAGGCGGGCCACGAAAGCCTCGACGAACTGGCCGACCATGGCGGGCGCATCACGCCGGCGCAGCAAGGCCACTTCGGAGTGGAAATCAGGATCCTTCAGGGCCGGGAAGCTGACCCCGGCCGCCAGCGAGGTGCTGGCCATGCTCTGCGGCACCACGGCGATGCCAAAGCCGGCGTTGACCAGGCTGAGCAGCGAATTCTTGCGCGAGGTGGCGCGCGCCACGCGGGGATAGAAGCCATGCGCGATACAGCGCTCGGCCACCAAGTAGCTCAAACCGCCGCGATCACGATGCGGCACCGTCACGAAGAATTCATCCCGCAATTCGGCGATCTCCACTTCCTGCCGCTGCGCCAGCCTGTGTCCGGCCGGCACCGCCGCCACCAGGCGTTCGCGATACAGCACCGTGCTCGCCAGGTTGGGATTGGCGCGCAGGATGGGCAGGCGCGCCAGGCCGATATCGGCGCTGCCCTCGACGATCTCGCGGGCCTGGTATTCGGACGGCGCCTGCGAGATTTCCAGCGAGATGCCGGGAAAGGCCTTGAGCGCTTCGTTCAACATTGGTCCCAGCGGCGCGGTCAACGGCACCGAGCTGGAATGCAGCAGCCGCAGGGCGCCATGCTCGCCCTTGCCGATGGTGCGGGCCTGGGCCACGGCGCGGTCCAGGTCGAGCAGGATCTTGCGGCTGCGCTCATAGAAATCCTGGCCGGCCTGGGTCAGCTCGAAGGTCTTGGCCTCGCGTCTGAGCAGCACCACATCGAGATCGGCCTCCAGCTCCTTGATCTGCCGGCTCAGCGCCGACTGCGCCACGAAGAGCCGCTCGGCGGCCCGGGTATAGCCACGCGCCTCGACGATCTCGACGAAATAACGCAACTGCCGGATGGAAATCATGCCTGCCCTCCTTGGTCGATGCACTCGACCATATCGTTTTGAGATGGCGCGCCGCCCCATTTGATATTGGCCCCGGGCGCAGCGCCAGCCTACAGTAAAGCCATCTGCAGCGCCCATCCCGGGTGCGCCCTGATGAAAGGATGGCCTGTGCTCGACGACCTCGTCCTCTTCCTTGGCCTCGTTGGCTTCGTGTTCAGCATCGGCATGCGCTGGGTGCTGCGCCAGTCTGTCGATGAGCGCCGCAGCACACCGACCAGGACCGGCCAGGACGAATTCAGTGCGCGTGCGCCTGGTGTGTCAGCGCCAGCACGATCAGTACGCCAGCGGCGATCAGGATCACCTGGGGAATCGTCTCGCGCAGCGTGGCGCGGCGTTGCATCTGCGGCATCAGATCGGAAACGGCGATGTAGATGAAGCCCGAGGAGGCAAAGACCAGCACGAAGGGAATCCACTGCATCCCGCGCTCCAGCATGAAATAGCCCAGCACGCCGCCGGCCACGGCCATGAGGCTGCAGATGAGATTGTAGACATAGGCGCGGGTGCGCGAGAAACCGGCATTGAGCAACACGATGAAGTCGCCGATCTCCTGCGGGATCTCGTGGGCGATGATGGCCAGGCCGGTCACCAGGCCCAGGTGCGGATCGGCCAGGAAGGCAGCGGCGATGAGGATGCCATCGGTGAAATTGTGCAGGCCGTCGCCCACCAGGATCATCCAGCCGGCCTTGCCGGCTTCTTTCTTGTCATGACCGTGATGATGGCCGTGGCCGTCATCTTCGTGATGGTGGGAGTGGCGCAGGATGGCGGTCTTTTCCAGCAGGAAGAAGGCCAGCAGGCCGCCCAGCAGCACCGCAAACAGGGTATGGGGCTCGGCCTGGGACTCGAAGGCTTCAGGCAGCGCATGCAGCAGCGAGGTGGACAGCATGATGCCCACCGACAGGCTGACCAGGCGCTCCACCATCTTCGACAACAGGGCGAACGAAAACACCGCAGCCGCGGTGATGCTGACCGCGCCGGCCAGGGTCGTGGCCAGCAGGATGGAAATGAGTGTGGAGTCGATGACAGGCCTCTCGTCATTGCCGGGCGCTGCCGGCCTGCGCCCAAAGCCCGCTATTGTACGCCCGGCGCAACCGCCATGCCATCGGTGCGGCCAGCGCCGGCCAGCAAGAGCGGATTGATGATCAGCACGATCTGGCCATCGCCGAGCACGGTCGCGCCGACCACGCCGGCCAGGGTGGCCAGTTGCGGACCGACCGGCTTGACCACCACTTCGCGATTGCCGCTGACATGGTCGGCCAGCACGGCCATGAGTCCATCATCGCGCTTGATGAGCAGGACATAGGCCGAATCGCTGCCCTCCCCGGCGGGCTCGGGGGCTTCATCCAGCAGGCAATGCCAGGGATGCAGGGCTAGCCGGGAGCCCTGATGCTCCAGTGATCGTTCCGCCAGCGCCTGGCGGGCCTGCGGGCCGCGCAGTTGCACGATGCTGTCGACCAGCATGGAAGGAATGGCGAAATGCTGCTGCCCATGGCGCAGCAGGCAGACATGCTGGACCGCCAGCGACAGCGGCAGATACAGCGTGAACTGCACGCCCTGCCCGGGCTGCGAATGCACCCGCATCCAGCCGCCCAGCGCGGCCACTTCCGAACGCACCACATCCATGCCGATGCCGCGACCGGCCAGTGCCGAGACCTGCGGCGAGGTGCTCAGGCCGGGCTGGAAGATCAGATCGGCCAGGCGCGCCTGGCTGGCCTCGGCCAGGCCGGCGGCGCCCAGTTCCAGGGCCTTCTGCCGGATTGCTTCCAGATCCAGTCCGCGCCCGTCGTCGCTGACGCGGATGACGGCCTCATTGCCTTCGTGGGTGGCCTGTACGGTCAAGCGCCCCACGGCAGGCTTGCCCTCGGCCAGCCGCTGCTCGGCGCTCTCGATGCCATGCACGGCGGCGTTGCGCAAGAGATGCTCGAGCGGCCCCATCAGCCGCTCCAGGATGGCGCGGTCGATCTGCAGGCGGCAGTTGGACAGGTCCAGCGCCAGCGGCTTGCCGGTCTCGGCGGCGACCTGGCGCACCAGGTGCTGCATGCGCACTTCCATGCTGTTGAACTTGACCATGCGCGCATACATCAGCTCCTGCTGCAGCTCGCGCGTATGCGCGGCCTGCTGGCGCAAGCCCTCGCGGGTGCTGCTGACGCCTTCCTGCAGCCGCCGCTGGTGCAGGCTGGCCTGCTCCAGGCGGGCCGCAAGGCTGTGCGCCAGCGCCTGCATGGCGGCCGCGGCGTCGCCGCCATCCTGCGCCTGCGTCCCGCTCTGACGCAGCCATTGGCGCAGCTCTCCAGACAGCCGCATGAGCTGCTCGCCCAGCGCCTTGCTCTCCGATTGCAGGCTGCCGACCTCATTGTCCAGGCGCGACCGTGCGATGGAGACCTCGCCGACCTGGTTGAGCAGCTTGTCCAGCACCGTGGTGCGGATGCGGATCAGTGGCGCCGGCAGCACCGGTGCACGCGCGCCGCCATCGGCCGAAAGCAGCAGGGCGGCCTGGGTGAGTGCGGCGAAATGGTCCAGTGCAAGGTCGTGCAGCCCCAGCAGCGTTTCCAGTGCGGCCAGCGTTGCGCTGCTGCGATCGTGAACACCTTCGATGCCGGTCTGCACGCCGCGCAGCGCCGTTTCCATCTGGTGCAGGCAATGGCTCAGACGCCGCGCCCCGACCATGCGTGCGCTGCCCTTGAGCGTATGCAGCGGCCGCGCCAGCCCGGCCAGTTCGGCATCGGCCACGCCCTGGCGCAAGGCCTCCAGACCCTCGCCGATGCTGCTCATCAGTTCCTGCGCCTCTTCCAGGAAGACCGGCAGCAGCGCCTGGTCGAGCTCGTCCTGCAACCCCTCCCATTGTTGCTCACGCGGCGCCAGCCAGGGCGCAGGCGCGGTATCGCGGGCGGCGGGCGAGCTGCGCATGCGCGGCGGCTGCGATAGCGCGGCCAGCTCTTCCAGCGCCACCCGGTTGCTGCCGCGCTGGGCTAGTGCAGCGACGGCACGCTCGATGATGTCCAGCGCCGGGATGTCGAGCCCCTGGCCGGGCGGTTGCGCACACTCCAGCACGCGCAGGATGGCGCTGGCGCAGGCTTCCAGGTCGGCCGCGCCGGCGCTGCGGGTGCAGTCGCGCACTGCGGTGAGCGTGCGCAGGTACAGCGGTGGCGCGGGACAGACCAGGCCGCTGTCGACCCGGGCGCGCCAACTGCTGCCCTGCTGGCGCAGGATCTTCAGCAGGGGCTGCAAGGTTTCCTGCAACGCGTCGTTAGCGGGCAGATCAGGGGGCGGATCGGAGGACGGATGGGAGGGCAAAGCGCAGTGCATCGACAAGAACAGCAGTTCAGGACACCGTCACGCGGAAGCGCGACACCGAATTTTCCAGCTGGCGCGCGGCGGCCCACAGCTCTTCATACAGCGCCGATACCTGCTCCCGGCTTTGCTCGATGATGTCATTTTCGGTCAGGATGCCCTGAATCTGCTGCGCCACGCCGTTGGCCGAGACCGCCTGTTCGCGGGTCGAACCGGCCATGCCCTGGATGAGCTCGGCAAGCTTCTCGGAGACGCTGCGGATATCGGCCAGGGCGCTGCCGGCCGCGTCCGAGAGCACGGCGCCTTCGGTCACGCCGGTGGTGGACTTGTCCATGGCCACCACGACATCGCGGGTATCGGCCTGGATCATGCGCACCAGCGCGCCGATCTCGCGGGTGGCGGCGCTGGAGCGTTCGGCCAGGTGCTGCACTTCCTCGGCCACCACCGAGAAGCCGCGTCCGGCCTCGCCGGCGGAGGCTGCCTGGATGGCGGCGTTGAGCGCCAGCACGTTGGTGCGCTCGGTGATGTCGGAGATCAGTTCGGTGATCTCGCCAATCATCTGCGAGGACTCGCCCAGCCGAGTGATGCGGCCCGAGGTTTCCTGGATCTGTTCACGGATGCCGTTCATGGCCTTGATCGCATTCTCCACCGCCCGCTCGCCGCGTTCCGCAGCCAGCACCGCGTGACGGGCGACGTCGGCCGATTCGTCGGCCGATACCGAAATGCCGGTGATCTGCATCGACATCTCCAGCATGGCCTGGGCGATGCGCTGGATGCGGCGCGCCTGGGCGCGGGCTGCGGCGCCCAGTTCGGTGGTGGTGCCGCGCACCTGCTCCGAGCTCTGCGACACCTTGGAGGCCATCTGGGTCACTTGTTCCACCAGCGCGCGCAGCGCCTCCACGGTGTGGTTGACCGAGTCGGCAATGGCGCCGGTGACGTCGTCGGAGACGGTGGTGCGTACGGTGAGGTCGCCGTCGGCCACCTTCTGCAGTTCGGTCATCAGGCGCAGGATCGCGGTCTGGGTCAGATGATTGACGCGCATGGCCTTCTCTTCCTCCTGCTGGGCCAGTTGGCGCTGCAGTTCCGCCTGCTGGCGGCGGGCCTCGGCGGCGGCGGCGTTGTTGCGGCTGCTCTGCAATTGCACCAGGGCGATGCCGATGGCGCTCAACAGCGCCATGACCATCGTGACCAGCATGGCCCAGAAGGTCCAGGAACGCGACTTGAGGGCAATCCGATAGTCGTCCTGGAGCTCGGTGAGCTGGCGCTTCAAGGTCTCGTTCTCGACGAAGACCAGGCGCTCGGCCTGCTTGGCGGCGATGAAGTTCTGCAGATGGCCGAGGATGCCGGCAATCTGCGGCTGGTATTGGGCGAAGACGCGTTCAAGCTCGTCGAGTTTTTCGCGCAGGTCGGGATCGCTGGCCGGACGCAGGCGCAGCATCTCATTGCCGTCGCGCAGGCTGGTCAGCTGGTCGCCGAAGGCCGTGATGTCCTTGCCGAGCATGAAGGCCGTCTCCGGATTGACGCCCTCGGAGGTCAGGAATTCGTTGGCGCTGCGGCCCAGGCGCAGGGTCAGCATCACCAGCTGGCTGGCCGCGTTCATCTCGCGCGGCGTGGGACGGCTTTGCGACTGCAGCATGGAAATCTGCTCGCTCAGGTCCAGCATCACCGGCAGCAACTGGTTGAGCCGCTTGAGGGTGGCGCCAAATCCGGTCAGTTCCTTTTGCAGCGCGAGTATGTTCTCGGCGGCCAGGTCGCTGCGTCGCCACAGCCGCGTGATGCTCTCCAACGCCGGCTTCATGGCCGGCTCCGGCAGGCCGATGGTGTTGCCCTGGTAAGTACCGCCGCTGGTGAGCAGCAACAGCCCCCGGTTGAACTCGACCCGGCTTTGGGCCAGTTGCACGAAGGCCTCGGGATTGCCCTGGATGGCGTTGGGCACGGCCTTGCCCAGGCGCTGCGAGTGCATCACCAGGTCAGAGGCGATGTGGGTCTGCAAGGTGGCGTGGATGTACAGGCGCGAGCCCAGCCACAGGAACAGGAACAGACCGGCCAAGGACAGCGCCAGGATGCCCAGCAGGATGCGCGTCTGGGTGCGCAGCGCGAAGCGGTGCAGGTAAGGCAGGCGCATGCGCGGCCCGATCTCGATCCGGGCGTGCCCGGCAGAGGCGTTGGAAGAATTGGACGCGCTGGGAGAGGTGGCCTGAGCCCGCTCTTTCGATCGGGTGGGCAAGATCAGTTTCATGGCCGGTGCTCCAATCCTTCTTATTTCCTGATGCTGTGGTGACGATGCTGGCATTGTTCGGTCGCGGCCTTGCAGAGAGCGCAACACTAGCGCCCCACTTGCAGAAATGCCTCATGCTTTGCCAGTGCCGCCAGATCCAGTTCATCCCAACAGGTGCCGCCCTTGTCTTTATAACGCCCGTTAACGGTCGGCAATTCGATTCGGTCATCGTCATTTTTCGAGATTGGTGTCATTTCTGAGATATCGCGCAAACCCAGCACCGCAGAAATCAGCAATCCGCACTGCGCCGCCAGGGTCGGCGCCAGCACCAGGGCGTGACTGCCCGGGCCGGTGGACTGGGCCGGCGCGCCGGACAGGGCGGCCAGGTCGGCAATACCGACCAGGTTGCCACGCAGGTTGAGCAGGCCGAGGAACCACGGCCGCGTGGCCGGCACCGGGGTCAGGGACTGGCCATCCAGGGGAACGATTTCACTGGTATGCGACAAGGGGATCAGGCAGGCTTGTGCGCCGATGGCCACGGCCAGACGGCGCGAGCTCTGGCTCTCATGGTCGCAGGCTTGCATGCGTTCGATCAGGGAAGCCTGGAAGCTCTGCAGGTTTTCGCGGGACCGCATGGATGGAGACGACGCAGCGGCCTGCGTGTTGATGACGAAATCCTTGGTATGGGGCATGCCCGCCTCTCGGAACGGTAAGTCAAACCAGTCCCCCACCTCGGCCTGGGCCGTTGTGTTTCTTTGGACTGTGGATGCATGGCCCGTCGTATGCGACCGGAATGGCGCGATCGCGACGTGGCGATACGGCTCATCCGGGAATGCAGGCCTCGGTGTCGATAGGGGCAAGCTGGGAGAGGATCGGAGACGCCCCCGCGTCTGTGTTCCGGCACTGCCCAGCTTGTGCTGCTCGTGCTGAGATTCTACCCAGAAACACCCGCATCTTTGCTACACAGCAAAGAGATTGATGCCTGCCAATATCAAAAATGATGAAAAAAAACGACGAGTTTCAAATTTGATATAAATCAAATTCAATAACTGAAGAAAAAAGGGGATGGGAGTGATGTTCCATCAGGCAGGAAGACACCACGGAGGACGGCACTTCCGGGCCACTGCCGGGGCCGCGAAGGCAGCGCCGGCAGGGCCTGCAGGGTCAGGCGATCAGATCGCCACCATCTCGAAGTCTTCCTTGCGGGCGCCGCATTCCGGGCAGGTCCAGTTGATGGGCACGTCGTCCCAGCGCGTTCCGGGGGCGATACCTTCGTCCGGCAGGCCTGCTTCTTCGTCGTAGATCCAACCACAGATCAGGCACATCCAGGTTTTGAATTCGGTTTGGCTATTGGTCACGGCTGACTATCCCTAAAATCAATCAAGTAAAATGCTAAGTCAGCTATCTTAATCTAGTCGCCGTGCAAAACCAAACTCCTCCCCTCATTCTGAGCTTCGGCGCTGCCGACCCGGTCGGCGCCACCGGCGTGCAGGCTGACCTTGCCACCTATGCCGCCATGGGGTGCCATGGGCTGTCGGTGATCACGTCCCTGCTCATCGGTGATACCGCCCGCGTCGAAGACGTGCAGGTGGTCGAAGTGGACTGGGTCGCCGACCAGGCCCGCGTCATCCTGGAAGACATGGCGGTGGCGGCCTTCAAGGTCGGCAACGTGGGCAGCATCGAGAACATCTCGGTGATCGCCGAGATCGTCTCCGACTACCCGGACGTGCCGCTGATCCTGGATCCCTTCACCAGCGCCCTGGCCAACCAGGAAGACGAGGACGACCGCCTCATCGCCATCCGCGAGCTGCTCATCCCCCAGGCCACCCTGATGGTGGCGTCAGCCGGCGAACTGGCGCGCCTGGCCGAGACCTGGCGCGAGCCGGTGCCGGGCGATGCGCTCATGCTCGACGCCATGCGCATCATCGAGATGGGCTGCGAGTACCTGCTGGTGACCAACACCCAGACCGACCTGCAGGAAATCGCCAATTCCCTCTTCGACGAGTCCGGCCTGGTGCGCCAGGACGCCTGGCAACGCCTGCCGGGCTCCTTCGTGGGCGCGGGCACGACGCTGTCGGCCGCCATGGCGGCGATGCTGGCCAATGGGCTGGAAGTACCGCTGGCGGCGGCCGAAGCGCAGGAATTCACGCTCGCCGCGCTGGCCAATGCCCAGCGCATCGGCATGGGCAAGCTGGTGCCCGACCGCTATTTCTGGGCGCGCGAATCCGAAGATCCCACCGATCTGGACGCGCCCCCTTCCCTCAACTGAACTGAACCTGGACCCGTTTCCCGCAAGCTCATGACCAAGACCAATGCTTCCCTCTTCGCCCGCGCCCAACAGAGCACGCCGGGCGGCGTCAATTCCCCGGTGCGCGCCTTCCGTTCGGTAGGCGGCACGCCGCGCTTCATCGAGCGCGCCGAAGGCCCCTGGTTCTGGGATGCCGAAGGCAAGCGCTACATCGACTACATCGGTTCCTGGGGCCCGGCCATCGTCGGTCACGCCCATCCGGAAGTGATCCAGGCGGTCCAGCAAGCCGCGGCACGCGGGCTGTCGTTCGGTGCGCCGACCGAGGCGGAAATCGAGATGGCCGAGGAAATCATCAAGCTGGTGCCGTCCATCGAGCAGATCCGCCTGGTCTCCTCCGGCACCGAGGCCACCATGAGCGCACTGCGCCTGGCCCGCGGCGCGACCGGGCGCGACAAGATCATCAAGTTCGAAGGCTGCTACCACGGCCATGCCGACTCCCTGCTGGTGAAGGCCGGCAGCGGCCTGCTGACCTTCGGCAACCCGACCTCGGCCGGTGTGCCGGAAGATTTCGCCAAGCACACGCTGGTGCTGGACTACAACGACGCCGCGCAACTGGAAGAAGCCTTCAAGACCGCCGGCAACGAGATCGCCTGCGTGATCGTGGAGCCGGTGGCCGGCAACATGAACCTGGTGCGCGCCTCGGACGAGTTCCTGCGCACCATGCGCCGCCTGTGTACCGAATACGGCGCCATCCTGATCTTCGATGAAGTGATGTCGGGCTTCCGCGTGGCGCGCGGCGGCGCGCAGGAATTGAATGGCATCGTCCCCGACCTGACGGCGCTGGGCAAGGTCATCGGCGGCGGTCTGCCGGTGGCGGCCTTTGGCGGCCGTGCCGAGGTCATGAAGCATCTGGCGCCGCTGGGTGGGGTTTACCAGGCCGGTACGCTGTCGGGCAACCCGGTCACCGTGGCCGCCGGCATGGCGACCCTGAAGATCATCCAGCAACCGGACTTCTACACCAACCTGAGCACCCAGACCCGCAAGCTGGCCGATGGCCTGGCCGCCGCCGCCCAGGCCGCTGGCGTGACGTTTGCCGCCGACGCCATCGGCGGCATGTTCGGCCTGTACTTCGACGCCAAGGTGCCGACCAGCTACGCCGAGGTCATGCAGGGCGACAAGGAACGCTTCAACCGCTTCTTCCACAAGATGCTGGACGCTGGCGTGTACTTTGCGCCCTCGGCCTTCGAAGCCGGCTTTGTCTCGGCGCAGCACAGCGACGCCATCATCGAAGAAACGGTCGCTGCCGCAGCACGCGCCTTCAGCGAGCTGGGCTGACTTGCAGCAAAAGCGCTGCGGCCCATGCGTGTTGGGCCGCAGGCAAAAAAAAGGACGCCATGGCGTCCTTTTTCTTCATCTGGCCCAACCGTGCGTCGGACCGCAAAACTGGCTCGCTTACACCGAGAACGACGAGCCGCAACCGCAAGTGGTCGTGGCGTTGGGGTTCTTGATGACGAATTGCGCACCTTCCAGATCGTCCTTGTAGTCGATCTCGGCGCCCACCAGGTACTGGTAGCTCATCGAGTCGATCAACAGCTGGACGCCGTTCTTGCTCATGGTGGTGTCATCTTCGTTGACGATTTCATCGAAGGTGAAACCGTACTGGAAACCCGAGCAACCACCACCCTGCACGAACACGCGCAGTTTCAGGTCGGGATTGCCTTCTTCCTCGATCAGCTGGGCCACCTTGGCGGCTGCGCTGTCGCTGAAGTTGATCGGGGCGGGCATGTCGGTTTGTTGCAGTTCGGCTACGGCATTCATTTCGGGCTCCTGCTGGGCTTGAGGCGGATCAATACGGGATCGATAAAGTCATTATAAGCCCTTGCGGATTTTCATGCTTCCGACGATGCAGCCAGCTTCAGTACCGGAGCCTCTTCGGCCTGGTCATGACTGAGCTTGCCCGACACCAGCGCGCCGCCATGCATCTCCAGCGCCTTGTAATAGACATTCCCGGTAATGCGAGCCTTGGGTTGCAGCTCCAGCAGTTCGCTGGAATGGACATCGCCGATGATCTCGCCGTTGACGATCAGGTGCGCCGCATGCACCTGGCCGACCACCTTGGCATGCTCGGAAATGACCAGCACGCTGGGCTGTCCGGTCTCGGCGTTGATATTGCCGTTGATGTGGCCATCGATGCGCAGGCCGCCCTTGAAACCGACGTCGCCCTTGATGGATGTTGACATGCCAATCAGGCTGTCGATCGTGCTTTTGGTCTTGCGTGTAAACATGGAATCACCTCACAGATCTACCGACTGCTGGGCACGTACCTGGCCTCGGTCGAGAACTCGGACTGCAACCGACTTGATGGACGCCCCTTCAGGAATATTCAGCAAACCTTCCACCCTCTGGTAATACTTGAATGCGAGCCGATAACGCGCGAGGTCGGTCGAATTACTTTCCGGAAAGTTGATGATAGCACTCTTGCCGCCCTGCACAATATTGACACTTAGTTGTAGGTTTCCTGCAAATTGCTGCGTACCGCCGCCCCCCTGCATCACCAGCACCCGATAACGCAGCTGGTTGGGGGCTGCCTGCTCGGCCTTGAAGCGCTGGATGGTGATACCAGGCGCACCCAGGTTGGTGGGCAGCAGGCTGTCAAAGAAGGCCAGATCTTCCTTCTGCCGGTTGATCTCGGCTTCCAGGTTCTTGACCTGGGTAGCCAGCTGGGCCTGGGCCGACTGGGCAATCTTCAGTTCATTCTGCGACGCATTGGAGGCCGATTGCAAGCGTTCATTTTCGGCACTGAGCTTTTTGACCTGCTCACTCAGCTGCTCGACCTGTTCACTGGCGTCGCCCTGCAGTTGCAGGCCGGGCAAGTGATTGCGGCCCAGCTGGTAGGTCCACACCGCCGCCGCCGCGCCTACGGCAACTACCACAGCCCACAGCAAGGCCATCAGCGGCCAGGGCAGATGCCGCTTGATGGTCATCTTCGGCGCCGAGATCGTCATGCGCCGACGCAATAGGCGGTACTTCACGGCAGAACCGGGACTTGCTGCAAGCCAGTGGTCTCATCCAGCCCGAACATCAGGTTCATGCACTGCACGGCCTGGCCGGAAGCGCCCTTGACCAGATTGTCCTGGACCACCAGCACCACCACGGTATCGCCGTCGCCAGGACGATGCACGGCCAGGCGCAGCATGTTGGAGGCACGCGTGGTGCGGGTCTCGGGGTGCGCGCCGAAGGGCAGCACGTCGACGAAGGGTTCGTCCTTGTAGGCGTCTTCGAACAGCGCCTGCAGGGCGGCGTTGTCGATCTCCTTGGTCAGGCGCGCGTACAGGGTGGAATGCATGCCACGGATCATCGGCACCAGGTGCGGCGTGAACAGCAGGCCGACCTTGTCGCTGGTCAGGTGCGACAGGCGCTCGATGGTTTCGGGCGAATGACGGTGGCCGGAAACGCCGTAGGCCTTGAAGTTATCAGAAGCTTCCGAGAACAGCAGGCTCAGCTCGGCCTTGCGGCCCGCCCCGGAGACGCCCGACTTGCAGTCGGCGATCAGGTGCGAGGCGTCGATCACGCCGGCCTTGAGCAGCGGGGCGTAGCCCAGTTGCATGGTGGTCGGGTAGCAGCCCGGATTGCCCACCACGCGCGCCTTGCGGATGGCTTCGCGGTTCAGTTCGGGCAGGCCGTAGGCGGCTTCCTTCAACAGATCGGTGCAGCTGTGCGGCAGCTTGTACCACTTCTCGAAGGCGGCCACGTCCTGCATGCGGAAATCGGCAGCCAGGTCGATCACCTTCACGCCCGCTGCCACCAGCTCAGGCGCCTGCGCCATGGCCACGCCGTGCGGGGTGGCGAAGAAGACCACGTCACAGTCGGTCAGCCTGGCCTTGTCAGGCGAGGAGAAGGCCACATCCACACGGCCACGCAGGGACGGATACATCTCGGCCACCGGCATGCCGTCTTCCTTGCGCGAGGTCACCGCCTGCACCCGGGCTTCCGGGTGGGTAGCGAAAATACGCAGCAATTCGACGCCGGTATACCCGGTTCCGCCAACGATACCTACCTTGATCATGTCTGGTCCTTGCGAAAAATGGCGAAGAAAATACGCCGTGGCGGCCTGCGCCTGACGCGCGTGCAAAATACACGCTGGAAAGCGTTCAATTCTAGCAGGAGAATATTTCCCGCTGATTTCCGGCCGGGAAGTTATTCCTGTAAAAAATGGAAATTATCGCAGCGATTGCCCCCGGGCCAAGCTCGGCAGCACTGCGGCGAGAAAAGCAAAAAGCCGCCGGCATGGATGCCGACGGCTTTCCGTAATGCAAGAAACGATTAACGCTTCGAGAATTGCTTTGCGCGACGTGCCTTGCGCAGACCAACCTTCTTACGTTCGACCTCACGCGCGTCACGGGTGACGAAGCCTGCGTTGGACAGAGCCGACTTCAGGCCGGCGTCGTAGTCGATCAGGGCGCGGGTGATGCCGTGGCGAACAGCGCCGGCCTGGCCGGATTCGCCGCCACCGTGGACGTTCACCTTGATGTCGAAACGTTCGACGTTGCCGGTCAGTTCCAGCGGCTGACGGATCACCATCAGGCCGGTTTCACGGGAAAAGTACTCAGCGGCGGGCTTGCCATTGACGATGATGTTGCCCGAACCTGCCTTGATGAAAACACGCGCCACTGCACTCTTGCGACGGCCGGTTCCGTAATTGTAGTTACCGATCATGTCTGTTCCTTAGAGGGCGAGGGGTTTCGGTTGCTGCGCGGCGTGCGGATGGTTGCCATCTGCATAGACCTTCAGCTTCTTGATCATGGCGTAGCCCAGCGGACCCTTGGGCAGCATGCCCTTGACGGCCTTCTCCAGCGCACGGCCGGGGAAACGCTGTTGCATCTTCAGGAAGTTGGTTTCGTAGATGCCGCCCGGATAACCGCTGTGGCGGAAATAGGTCTTTTCAGTGGCCTTGGTTCCGGTCACGCGCAGCTTGCCTGCGTTGACGACGACGATGAAGTCACCGGTATCGACGTGCGGAGTGAATTCGGGTTTGTGCTTGCCGCGCAGTCGGAGTGCCACTTCGCTGGCAACACGTCCGAGGACCAAGTCCGTCGCGTCAATCACGAACCACTCGCGCTGAACCTCATGGGCTTTAGCGGAAAAGGTCTTCATGTTTGACTTTCTCTATCAATGTATAAACGCTCAAATGGCGGTTCCGCTCATGCGGGCCAGCCGGCGGATGCCTGCTGTCCTTGGTGTTTCGCTTCGCGGACTCATCCTTTTATCTTCCCGAGCGCATGGGAAAGCCCGCAAGTATAGCCTTTTCAAGGACTTAGCGTCAAAAGGTTTCGCGGGATTTGTGGCGGGAACGGTGCGCCTGGGCCGATTGCTTCGAGCTTTTCGTTTCCTGCTGGACAATTTCAACACCAGGAAGCCGAAAAATGGACAAAAAAAACCCGGACACTGTGGTTCCGGGTTTAATCCACACCATTGAGGAGGGTGGAGGAGACATCGTTACGTGCTGCAAAAACTTCCGTTGAATTGAATATAGCAAAGCGCTTTGTGCGTTGCAATAAGATTGTGGCCTCTAAATTGTAACTGTCTGAAAGCGGCGTCACATTTGGGTTACAGAGAGCTGGGCTGATGAAAACACAGCAGAAAATGAATGTCTAACCGACAATTTTTCTGCGGCGCAAAAATTGCCATCCAATCTCAGCCCACCCTCCTCGCCCCAGCCGCCGCTGCGCCCCGGCCGATCCAAAGCTACAATACCGGCCTTCACTCAACCGATTGGGACGATACAGATGGAATGCACAGTGCGCTGGACCGGCTTGTCCGGCATGACCTTCACAGCTGAAACGGGCTCGGGCCACCTGTTGACCATGGATGGCGCACCCGACGGCGGCGGCCGCAACCTGGCGCCGCGTCCGATGGAAGTGGTGCTGGCCGGCACGGGCGGCTGCACCGCCTATGACGTCGTGGTGATCCTGCGCAAGAGCGGCCAGGACGTACGCGGCTGCGACGTGACCCTCAAGTCCGAACGCGCCGATACCGACCCCAAGGTCTTCACCAAGATCCACTTCCACTTCACTGTGCGGGGCCGCAATCTCAAGCCCAACGTGGTGGAGCGCGCCATCAAGCTGTCCCATGACAAGTATTGCTCGGCCTCGATCATGCTGGAGAAGACTGCCGAGATGACGCACTCCTTCGAGATCATCGACGACCTCACCGACACCTCCTCGGCAGCCGCGCAACAACAGTAAGCGGCGCAGCGCTCACGAAAAAAGCGGCCGAGGCCGCTTTTTTCATGTCCCGCCAGGCCCTGCCTCAGATGCGGTAAGCCACCGTGGTCATGACCTTGGCCATGGCCTTCATCAAGCCCTTGACCGGCGCCGGCATCTCGGCTGCACCCAGGTCGCGCGCAGCCTGGCCGTGCTCGATCTCGTCGATGCGCATCTGGTCGACGATGGCGCGGGAGCGGTTGTCCTGCGCCGGCAGCTTGTCCAGATGGCCCATGAGGTGATGCTCGACCTGGCGCTCGGTCTCGGAGACGAAGCCCAGGTTGCGCGCATCACCCAGACGGGCGGCAATGCTGCCCAGCACATAGGCGCCGCCATACCACAGCGGATTGAGCAGGCTGGTGTGCGAACCCAGCTCGCGCAGGCGCTCGGCGGTCCAGGCCAGGTGATCCTCTTCCTCGATGCCGGCGCGGGCAAAGGCGTTCTTGATCTCGGCCTTCTGCGCAAAACGCCCCTGGGCGTCGTACAGCGCCTGGGCGCACACCTCGCCGACATTGTTGACCCGCATCAGCCCGGCCGCGTGGCGCTTCTCGGCCTCGCTCATGACACCATCCGGCAGACCGCGTCCCGGATTGGGACGACTCTCGAACACCACGCCGTTGATCACGCGCAGGGCCTTGTCGAAATCGCTAATCAGTTCATCGACGAATTGCATACAGCTCGCCTTTCTCTTGCTATTGAGGACATCCCGGCCAGCTCGCCGCCGGGGACGGAGGAACAGGGTCGATGCGCCTATGCGCTCAGACCATCTTCCAGTTCATCTGTTCACCGGCCGACAGCGGCACCACGGTTGCCTCGCCCATGGGCAGTTCAGCCGGGATGGACCAGGTCTCGCGCTTCAAGGTGACGGTGCCGGTATTGCGCGGCAGGTCGTAGAAGTCCGGGCCGTTGAAGCTGGCGAAGGCTTCGAACTTGTCCAGCGCACCCGCGCTGTCGAAGGCTTGCGCGTACAGCTCCAGGGCATGCAGCGCGGTATAGCAGCCGGCGCAGCCACAGGCGTGTTCCTTGGCGCCCTTGGCGTGCGGGGCCGAATCAGTGCCGAGGAAGAACTTGTTATTCCCCGAGGTGGCCGCGGCCACCAGCGCCTTGCGGTGGGTCTCGCGCTTCAACACGGGCAGGCAGTAATAGTGCGGACGGATGCCGCCCTTGAAGATCTCGTTGCGGTTGAACAGCAGGTGGTGCGCCGTGATCGTGGCGGCGGTGGGCCCTTCGCCGGCCAGCACGTAGTCGGCCGCTTCCTTGGTGGTGATGTGCTCGAACACCACCTTCAGTTCCGGCATGGCCTGGCGCAGCGGCTTCATGATGCGCTCGATGAAGACGGCCTCGCGGTCGAACAGGTCGATCTCGGGATCGGTGACTTCGCCGTGGACCAGGAAGGGCATGCCTACTTCCTGCAGCACTTCCAGGGTCTTGTAGCACTTGGAGAGGTCGGTCACGCCGGCATCCGAATTGGTGGTGGCGCCGGCCGGATAGAGCTTGACCGCCTTGACGAAGCCGCTTTCCTTGGCGCGGCGGATCTCATCGGGAGGGGTATTGTCGGTCAGGTACAGCACCATCAGCGGCTCGAAGGACATGCCTTGCGGCAGCGCGGCCAGGATGCGCTCGCGGTAGGCGCCAGCCTGGGCGGTGGTGGTCACCGGCGGCTTCAGGTTGGGCATGACGATGGCGCGGGCGAACTGGCGGGCGGTGTGCGGCAACACGTCCTGCATGGTGGCGCCGTCGCGCAGGTGCAGGTGCCAGTCGTCCGGGCGGGTGATGGTCAGTACGTTGCTCATTGCGGATCTTTCGGTCTTGGTGTGGGTGTCGGTCCGAGGATGACGGATCAGGCGAGGCATCCCGGCGGATGCGGGCTGTGGAGAGCCAGCCGCGATGTCTTCAGGATCGACATTCTACCGTAGCCGTCAAGCACCCCGGCGCGCCCGCCCTGCCCGCTTTTGATATAGCCCAAACGACAAGGGCCGCCCCGTTGCCGGAGCGGCCCTTGCTGCAGGACAGGCTGGCGCGATCAGTGCGTGATGATCTTGGCCAGGAAGTCGCGTGCGCGTTCCGAACGCGGCTGGGCGAAGAACTCGTCCTTGGCGCAATCCTCGACGACCACGCCCTTGTCCATGAAGACCACGCGGTTGGCGACCTTGCGGGCAAAGCCCATTTCGTGGGTCACGACCATCATGGTCATGCCTTCCTGGGCCAGGCCGACCATGACGTCGAGCACTTCATTGATCATTTCCGGGTCCAGCGCCGAGGTCGGTTCGTCGAACAGCATGGCGATCGGGTCCATCGACAGTGCACGGGCAATGGCCACACGCTGCTGCTGGCCGCCGGAGAGCTGGCCAGGGAACTTGTCCTTGTGCGCCAAGAGGCCCACGCGGTCCAGGTACTTCAGGCCCTTTTCGGTGGCCTCTTCCTTGGAGCGGCCCAGCACCTTGATCTGGCCGATGGTCAGGTTCTCGCGGATCGAGAGGTGCGGGAACAGCTCGAAGTTCTGGAACACCATGCCGATGCGCGCGCGCAGCTTGGACAGGTTGGTCTTGGGGTCGCCCACCGAGACGCCATCGACGGTGATGGTGCCTTTCTGGAACGGCTCCAGGCCGTTGACGGTCTTGATCAGCGTGGACTTGCCGGAACCGGACGGGCCGCACACCACCACCACGTCGCCCTTCTTGACGGAGGTCGAGCAGTCGGTCAGGACCTGGAAGCTGCCGTACCACTTGCTGACATTGTTGAGTTCGATCATTTGATTCTCCTGGATTTCTGAATTCTGGATTCACTGGCCGCCAGCCTGTCGCATTAGCGCACGGGCGGCGGCCGTCAAAGGCATTAGCGGATGATGGCGATCTTCTTCTGGAAGCGCTTGACCAGGGTCGACAGACCGAAGCTGAGCACGAAGTAGACCACGGCCACGAACAGGTACATTTCCACCAGGCGGCCATCACGCTGGGCGATCTTGGAGGCGCTGGTCACGAAGTCCGGCACCGAACCCAGCACGTAGACCAGCGAGACGTCCTGGAACAGCACGATGGTCTGCGTCAAGAGGATCGGGGTCATGTTGCGGAAGGCCTGCGGCAGCACCACGTTGCCCATCATTTGCCAGTAGTTCATGCCGATCGCATAGCCGGCGAACACCTGGCCTCGCGGGATGGACTGGATGCCCGAACGCATGATCTCGCAGTAATACGCGGCTTCAAACAGGATGAAGGTGATCAGGGCCGACTGGAACGCACCGACCTGGATAGGCTCGGAGGCGCCAATCATCCAGGCGCCGATGAAGGGCACCAGGAAGTAGAACCAGAAGATCACCAGCACCAGCGGAATGGAGCGGATCAGGTTGACGTAGGTCGTGGCGATGAAGGACAGCGGCTTGTTGGACGACAGGCGCATCATCGCCAAGAGCGTACCCAGGATGATGCCGCCGGCCATGGCCGAGAAGGTCAGGATCAGCGTGAACTTCAGGCCGGTCGTGAACAGGTAGAACCAGGAACGCTGGATGACGTCGAAATCGAAATTGCTGAACATGGATCAATGCCCTCCTGCGCTGGTGCTGCCGCCGGTGATGTAGCCCGGTACGGCGGTGACCTTTTCCAGCAGACGCGCCATGAACAGCGCGATGACCGAAATGATCACGTAGATGATGGTGGCGCCGGTCAGGGCCTCGAAGGTCTGGAAGGTGAACTCACGCATCGAATAGGTCGCAGCGGTCAGCTCGACCAAGCCGATGGTCAGCGCCACCGAGCTGTTCTTGATGATGGCGGCGAATTCATTGGTCAGCGCCGGGATGATGATGCGGAAAGCCATCGGCAGCAGCACATAGCGATAGGTCTGCACCGGGGTCAGCCCCAGCGCCGCACCGGCCATGCGCTGGCCGCGCGGCAGCGCCTGGATGCCAGTGGTCACCTGCACCGCTACGCGGGAAGAGGTAAAGAAGCCCAGCGCCAGGGTCGCGGTCACGAAGGAAGCGTCCGGCAGGCTCTTGATCCAGTCGCCGATGAAGGCCGGCAGCAGCTCGGGCATCACGAAGTACCAGAGGAACATCTGCACCAGCAGCGGAATGTTGCGGAACAGTTCCACGTAGCCGTTGGCGATGCGCACGACCCAGGGCTTGGTGGTGGTACGCAGGGTACCGAAGATGGTGCCAAGGATCAGTGCCATGATCCAGGCGCAGGCCGCAGTGGCCAGGGTCCATTTCAGGCCCGCCAGCAGCGTGTCGATGTAGGGGATACCATCGGGAGACATCTCCCAGAAGATCCCCCAATTCCAGTTGTAATGCATAAATGGCCTCGTCTGTGTATCGAAGTCTGTGTTCTGTCGGGCGCGGTCACCAGGCAAATGCCGCGCCGCTTGTTTTGTGTTCGGTCGCCAGGCGCCGCCGACGATCTTGCCCCCAGGCAAGCGCAGCGGCGCTGGCTAAACAAAACGGGGGACAGGCCCCCGTTTCGTCAGATTGCACCAGGCAATACGCCGATTACTTCTTCTTGCCCATGTTCTTCTGGGCTTCCGGCACGACAGCATAGGCAGCCGGATCGTAGGAGTCGGTCGGCTTGGCCAGCACGGCCTGCAGCTGCGGGCTCATCGGAACGTTCAGGTTCACACCCTTGGGCGGGATCGGCGACTGGAACCACTTGGCGTAGATCTTCTTGATGTCGTCGCCCTTGTAGACCACGGTCAGCGCATCGTCCACGACCGTCTTGAACTCCTTGTCACCCTTGGGCAGGATCAGGCCGTACGGCTCCACCGACAGGGCTTCCGAGGACACCTGGTAGTCGCCAGGAGCCTTGGAGTTGGCCGCCAGCGAGGACAGCAGGATGTCGTCCATCACGAAGGCGGCGGCACGGCCGGTTTCCACCATCAGGAAGGCTTCGGCGTGATCCTTGGCAGCCAGGATGTTCATGCCCAGGTTGCGTTCGGCGTTCAGCGCAGTGATCTGCTTGAGGTTGGAGGTGCCGGAGGTCGAGACCACGGTCTTGCCCTTCAGGTCTTCCAGCGTCTTCAGGTTGGCTGCCTTCTTGGACAGGAACTTGTTGGCGGTCACGAATTCGGTCACCGAGAAGGCCACCTGGTTCCAGCGCTCCTGGTTGTTGGTCGCGGAGTCGCAGGAGATATCGGTGGTGCCGTTGGCGATCAGGGGGATACGGGTGGCCGAGGTCACCGGAACCATCTTGATGTTCAGCGAGGTCAGGCCCAGCTTCTTCTGGATCGCAGTGGCGGCCTTCAGGCACAGGTCGATCGAGTAGCCTTGGTAGGACTGCTTGTCATCCAGATACGAGAACGGAATCGACGAATCGCGCACGCCCAGCGTCAGCGTGCCGGAGTCCTTGATCTTCTTCAGACGACCAGTGAATTCTTCAGCGTGAACCGAGCTCATCAGCACGCTTGCACCGACCAACACCCCTGCTAGCTTCAATAACTTCATTGTGTGACCTCCTGGAAAAATTTTTTACGTAGTGTATCAAAAGGCCTCTCCCCGAAACAGCGCAAACCGCCCGTGGAAAAGGCCGTCGGCTCTATTGAAAAGCCTGTTGTTGTTCTCTGCCGTGATGCCTATTTTCTGCCTTAACTCTCTGCTTTACCAGCCTTGTCTGCCCGCCCCTGGTCGTCCACTTGCTAAAAACCACCCCCACGGCGAACCCACTGCTGGCACATTACTCATACGCAACTCGGCGGGCGCATTGTACGCCATCTGCCCCCGGGTCATGCAATCCGCAAAAACCCTCATCAGGCCGAGGCGTCGCCAGGCGCCTCATCAACACCCTTGGCCCGCACGCACCGAGGCAAACCAATATCGCCATACGGCAGCGATAACGGGATTCCTTCGAGCAATATCCATGCCAGAACATCCTGGTTGCACGCATGCGCGCAACGCATACCAGGTGGCGCCAGACGAACAGGACATGCGCAAGCAACGCAGCGGATGGAGAAATGCGGGAACAAGGGCAGGACTGCCGGAAAACCGCGCCCCAGGCAGGCTGGCGAGGCGGTCAGTAATGCGGGATGGAAGGCTGGAGAACAACGATCGGCAGCGATGGACACCACTACCAGGAAGACGCATGCGATCAGGCCGCTCGCATGCGCCGGACGCACATGCGGCAGCGCCCGGCATGCACATGCCGGGTCCGTCCTGAATCAGTGTGCGCCGCAAGGCCAGCCGGCCTGCGGTGCGCGTATGCACTGCAACCACGTCTCCTCCTTGACCTTCTCAATCGGCCGACGATCTTCTATCGGATCGTCTTGGGCCGGGTCACCCCGGTCGCCCGGGGGTGCTGCGTGATGGAATTACGGATACAGGCCGCGCATCTCACGCGCCTGCAGCACGCGGGTGCAAGCCACGATGAAGGCTGCGGTGCGCAGCGACACCTTCTTCTCGTCGGCCAGCTGCCAGACGGCGGCGAAGGCTTCGCGCATGATGCGGGTCAGGCGCAGGTTGATCTCGTCTTCGGTCCAGAAGAAGCTGGAGAAATCCTGCACCCACTCGAAGTAGCTGACAGTCACGCCGCCGGCATTGGCGATGACGTCCGGCACGATCAGCACGCCCTTGTCGCGCAGGATGTCGTCCGCTGCCGGCGTGGTCGGGCCGTTGGCGCCTTCCAGGATGATCTTGGCCTTGATCTGGTTGGCGTTGGCCTCGGTGATTTGCTGTTCCAGTGCAGCAGGCACCAGAATGTCGCAATCGACCGACCAGAATTGGGCGCGATCGGTGATCTCATCGGCGCCAGCGAAGCCCTTGACGCTGCCGTTCTTGGCGACGTAGGCCTGCAGCGCCGGTACATCCAGGCCACCGGCGTTGAACACCGTGGTCACGTGATCCTGCACCGCGACCACCTTGGAGCCGGCCTCGGCGAACAGGCGTGCAGCGATGCCGCCGACGTTGCCGAAACCTTGCACCGCCACCTTGGCGTCCTTGATATCCAGGCCGCGCTTGGCAGCGGCTTCGCAGCCCACCACGAAGACGCCGCGACCGGTGGCTTCATGACGGCCCAGGCTGCCGCCCAGCGAAATGGGCTTGCCGGTGACCACACCGGAAGAGGTGCTGCCCTGGTTCATGGAATAGGTGTCCATCATCCAGGCCATGATCTGCGAATCGGTGTTCACGTCCGGCGCCGGGATGTCCTTGTTGGGGCCGATGATGATGCCGATCTCGCTGGTGTAGCGGCGCGTGACGCGCTGCAGTTCACCGCGGGAGAGGGTCTTGGGATCGACACGGATACCGCCCTTGGCGCCGCCATAGGGCACGTTCACGGCCGCGTTCTTGATGGTCATCCAGGCCGACAGCGCCATGACTTCCGACAGCGTCACGTCCTGGTGGAAACGCACGCCGCCCTTGCCGGGGCCGCGCGAGGTGTTGTGCTGAACACGGTAGCCCTCGAAGTGGGCGATGGTGCCGTCGTCGCGCTCGATGGGCACATCGACCACCAGCATGCGCTTGGGACGCTTCAGGGTTTCGACCCAGCGCGCCAGCGAGCCCAGGTAGGGCGTGACGCGGTCGATCTGTTCGAGATAGACGCCCCACGGACCGATGCCGTGCGGGACGAGATAGGAAGGCACTTCGTGATTAGGTACGTTCGACATGATGCAATCGCTCCTTTGGGTTGCCGCGCTGTTGAGGACAAATATAGGCTTCCAAATTCCGACGTTCGCCAGGGCATGTTACTCCGTGATCACCTGCGCGCAAATCCTGCCTTGAGGCAAGGCGGCGCATGGCACGGAGGCGCGCCATGCCAGCCCGACGCCTCCTGCGCCTGCTGGAAATTCGTGCCTGTCCGATTCAGCGCCGCCATCGTAGCCAGCCGGCCAATCCTAGGCTAATGCTTTGTGAGCATGTAACTATGCATGCCATGCATAACCATGCAGAACCCACTTCCTATACGGGATTGCGGGTGATCAACAAGGATTTTTTTGGCGTATTCAGCCCTTTTCGGCGGCACGTCCTGCCTTGCCACCGGACGTGCGCGCACTCCCCTTGCCCCCCTCCTGGCGCTGCGCATCGAGCTCCACCAGATACTCCCACAAGCGCGCCACCAGCGCCTTGCCAGCGCGCTGCGCAGTGGGGCGTTCGCGGTAGAGGCGAATCTCCATTTCCACTTCCCATTCCCCGGAGGGCACATCGGTGCGCGCCAACTGGCGGTTACGTACTTCGCGTACCACCGAGGATTCCGGCAGGAAAGCCACCCCATGGCCCTCCAGCGCCATCATCTTGAGGCTCTCCGACATGTCGGTCTCATAGTGCTTGTCCAGGTGCAGCGGGCGTTTGGTATCGGCCATCATCAGCTCGACCATGCGTCCCAGATAGGCGTTGCTGGTGTATGAGAGGAAGGGAACGGGAGCCTTGGCGCTGCCCGGGAAAACGTAATCGGGCTTGCCATTGCGGTCGCAGCGCGAATAGGGACGCAAGGTTTCCGTGCCCATGGTCAGCATGTCATAGCGGCTGCTATCGAGCTGCACCGGCTGGCGCGGGTGGTGGTAGCAGAGAAGCAGGTCGCAGCCGCCTTCGACGATGGTCATGACGGCGTCGTGGACATTGAGGGCGATGAGGCGCGTATTGATGGCGCCAAAGCCGGATTCCAGCGCGCTCAACCACTTCGGCATGTAGGTCAGCGACAGGGTATGCGGCACCGCAAAGTCGATGGTGGTCTGCGCGGTGGGACGCTTGCCGCGCAACAGCGCGCGCGTGTTGTTGATCTGGCCGAGCATGGCCACGGCCTGCTCGTAGAAGACTTCGCCGGCGGCGGTCAGGCGGGTGGGATAGGAGGTGCGGTCGATCAGGTCGGTGCCCAGCCAGGCCTCCAGCGACTGGATGCGTCGCGAAAAGGCCGGTTGCGTCACATGCCGCAACTCCGCCGAGCGACTGAAACTGCGCGTTTCCGCCAGGGAGACGAAATCCTCAAGCCATTTGCTTTCCATTGCCCGCCCACTTCCCGTTCTAGGTCGAATGGCGAATTGTGCCGCTGCGCCCGCGCCGGCGCAAGCTGCCCGCGTTCAGCGCTGCTGCGCAGGCAGCATGACGCTGGGTTCGGCGCCCGGCTCGGCTGGCGCTGCCACCGCCTCCAGCAGCGGCGCAGGGGAGCCGCCCTCCTCGTCCGCGCCGGCCTGCTGGCGCAGCCACATCTGCGCGTACAAACCGCCGGCCATCAACAGTCCGGCATGGGTGCCGCGCTCGACGATGCGGCCATGGTCCAGCACCAGGATCTGCTGGGCATTGACGATGGTCGAAAGACGGTGAGCGATGACCAGCGTAGTGCGCTCACGGGCGATCTCTTCGAGCTGTTGCTGGATCGCCTGCTCGGCGCGCGAGTCCAGGGCCGAGGTGGCCTCATCGAAGATCAGGATGGCCGGGTCCTTGAGCAGCGTGCGGGCAATGGCCACGCGCTGCTTCTCGCCACCGGACAGCTTCAGGCCGCGCTCGCCGACCATGCTGGCATAGCCGTCCGGCAGCGATTCGATGAAGTCGTGGATATAGGCTGCCTTGGCCGCAGCGACGATCTGCTCGCGGGTCGCACCGGGCTTGCCATAGGCGATGTTGTATTCGATGGTGTCGTTGAAGAGCACCGTATCCTGCGGCACGATACCGATGGCCTGGCGCAGCGAGGCCTGCGTGACCGTGCGCAGGTCTTGGCCGTCGATGCGGATCGCGCCGGCATCCACATCATAGAAACGGTATAGCAGCCGTGACAGCGTGGACTTGCCCGAACCGCTATGTCCCACCACCGCCGTGGTGGTGCCGGCCTGCACCGTGAAATCGACATCGAAGAGGATCTGGCGATTACGTTCATAGCTGAAATCAACGTGATCGAAATGCAAGTTCGCTCCTTGTGTCTTCAAGGGCTTTGCATCGGCGCTGTCGGCCACTTCGCGATGTTCTTCCAGCAGCGAGAACAGACGTTCCATATCGGCCAGGCTCTGCTTGATCTCGCGATAGAGCACGCCCAGGAAGTTCAGCGGAATGTAGAGCTGGATCATGAAGGCATTGACCAGCACCATGTCGCCCAGGGTCATGCTGCCATCGATGACGCCCACTGTTGCGCGCCACAGGATGAGCGTGACCGCGATGGCGATGATCGCCGACTGGCCGGTGTTGAGCAGCGACAGCGAACTCTGCGACTTCACCGCCGCGCGTTCATAGCGCTGCAGTCCTTCGTCATAGCGGCGCGCCTCGAATTCCTCGTTGCCGAAATACTTGACTGTCTCGTAGTTGAGCAGGGAATCGATGGCGCGGGTATTGGCGTGCGAATCCAGCTCGTTCATGGTGCGCCGGAAATGCGTGCGCCACTCGGTGACCGTGATGGTGAAGAGGATGTAGCACACCAGCGCGCCAGCGGTGATGACGGAGAACCAGACATCGTAATGCGTGATCAGATAAGCCAGCACCAGGGCGATCTCGATCAAGGTCGGCAGGATGGAAAAGAGCGTGTACGACACCAGCGAAGAAACACCTCGCGTGCCCCGCTCGATGTCGCGCGTCATGCCGCCGGTCTGGCGGTTGAGGTGGAAGCGCAGCGACAGCGCATGCAGATGACGAAACACCTGCAGCGCAATGGTGCGTACGGCGCGCTGGGTGACGCGGGCAAACATCAGTTCGCGCAATTCGGTGAAGAGCGCAGTCGCCAGGCGCAATGCGCCATACGCCACCAGCAGGCCCAGCGGCAGCACCAGCAGCGCCTGCGGATGGGTGGGCGTGATGGTCATGGCGTCGACCAGCCGCTTCAACACCAGCGGCACGCCCACATTGGCCAGCTTGGCCCCGACCAGGAAAGCCAGCGCCAGCAGCACGCGCCACTTGTAGGTCCACAGATAGGGCAGCAGCGTCCTGACCACTTCCCAGTCGCCGCGCTGGCGTTGGATGGGGGCTTGGGGCGAGGACGAGGAATTCGGATAGCGGCGCATTGGGCAGATGACTGGGAAGGAAGGTAGGCATCGCAAGACAGCAGGAGCGCAACATCCGATACACTAGGCCCTTGCCGCGCCTGCGGGCGCAAACCCGAATTATAAGAGCCATCCCGGCGCGCCGCCGGAGCTCACCTACGAAGGAGCCTTCCATGTCATCCACCGTTCCCGAACTTCCACCGGGCAAGGCGCCGCAACTGCGCGTCATGCCCATGCCCTCCGACGCCAACGTCTATGGCGACGTCTTCGGCGGCTGGATCATGGCGCAGGTGGACATTGCCGGTTCGCTGCCGGCCACGCGCCGCGCCAATGGCCGGGTGGCGACCATTGCAGTCAATTCCTTCCTGTTCAAGAATCCGGTATTCGTGGGCGACCTGCTGTCCTTCTACGCCGATATCGTCAAGGTGGGCAATACCTCCATCACCGTCAATGTCGAGGTCTATGCCGAACGCAATCGCCTGCAGACCGAGATCGTCAAGGTCACCGAAGCCACGCTGACCTACGTGGCCACCGATGAAAACCGCAAGCCGCGCCCGCTGCCGCCGCTGGACCCCAGCCGTGAAGCCGGGCTGAACCCGGTACTGTAACGGGCCGGCCTGCGGGATGAAAAATTTTCAGCCCGCAGGGCGGGCGTGCTGCGTATCGTGGCATATACGCGGCATATCGTTCCATCCCGCTCAGTCACCGCCACCGTTTCCCTTATCTGACCATGACTACCAACAACCGCCCCCACGTCCTCATCGTCGCCCGCCTGCCGCAGCATCTGCTGGACCTGCTGCAGCAGCACTACACCTGCCACAACCTGATCCTGCAACCCCACAGCGAAGCCGAACTGGCCGCCATCGCGCCGCAGATACGCGGCATCGCCGCCAATGGCGAGGCCAAGGTCAGCCGCGAGTTCATGGCGCGCTTCCCGGCGCTGGAGATCGTCTCGGTGTTCGGGGTGGGCTATGACGGCGTGGATGTGCCGGCCGCGCGCGAACGCGGCATCCACGTCACCCACACCCCTGACGTGCTCAACGACGATGTGGCGGACCTGGCCATGGCGCTGATGCTGGCCACCGCCCGCAACGTGGTGCGCGCCGACCGTTTCGCCCGCAGTGGCGAGTGGAAGAAAGGGCCCTTCCCCTTCACCACCAAGGTCAGTGGAGCGCGCCTGGGCATCGTCGGCCTGGGCCGCATCGGCCAGGCCATTGCCAAGCGCGCGGCGGCGTTCGACATGCAGATTTCCTATCACAACCGCTCACGCAAGGACGTTCCCTACACCTACGTGGACAGCATCACCGCGCTGGCCCGGGAAGTCGATTTCCTGGTGATGATCACCCCGGGCGGCGCAGGCACGCGCGCACTGGTCAATGCCGAGGTGCTCGAAGCGCTCGGCCCCAAGGGATTCCTCATCAACGTGGCGCGCGGCTCGGTGGTCGATGAAGCCGCGCTGATCGCCGCGCTCAAGACCGGCGTCATCGCCGGCGCCGGGCTGGATGTGTTTGCCGATGAGCCCAATGTGCCGGCCGAACTGGCGGCGCTGGACAATGTCGTGCTCACCCCGCATATGGCCAGCGGCACCCTGGTCACGCGTACGGCCATGGCGGACCTGGCCTTCAACAACCTGCAGGCGCATTTCAGCGGCGCCGGCGTGATCTCGCCAGTGCCGGACTGAGCCTTCGTTTTTCCTCACGGGAGAACAAGAAAAAAGGCCGCCGCCGGATCACTCCGGCAGCGGCCTTGTCATTCCACGTTCAGGTTCAGGCGGCTTGCTTCTGCTGCGCCTTGGCCGGCTCGTCGCGCAGTTCACGGCGCAGGATCTTGCCCACATTGGTCTTGGGCAGTTCATCGCGGAACTCGATGTACTTGGGCTTCTTGTAACCGGTGAACTGCTCCTTGCAGTAGTCCATGAGCTGCGCGGCGCTCAAGGTCTTGTCCTTGCGCACCACGAAGAGCTTGACGGCCTCGCCGGTGTGCTCGTCCGGCACGCCCACGCAGGCGCATTCCAGCACGCCCGGGTGCTGCGCCACCACGCCTTCGACCTCATTGGGATAGACGTTGAAGCCCGAGACCAGGATCATGTCCTTCTTGCGATCCACGATCTTGGTATAGCCGCGCTCGTCCATCACGCCGATGTCGCCGGTCTTGAAGAAGCCGTCCGGCGTCATGACCTTGGCGGTCTCGTCCGGACGCTGCCAGTAACCCGGCATCACCTGCGGTCCGCGGATGGCGATCTCGCCGGGCTGGCCCAGCGGCACCGGCTGGCCGTCATCGTCGAGGATGGCGAATTCGGTAGAGGGCAGCGGCAAGCCGATGGTGCCGGTGTACTCGTCGATGGTGCAGGGATTGGCGCTGGCGATGGGTGAGGTTTCCGACAGGCCGTAGCCTTCGATGATGGGGCAGCCGGTCAGCTTCTTCCACTTGTCGGCCACGCTCTTCTGCACCGCCATGCCGCCGCCTACGCAGCAGCGGTAGCCGGAAAAATCGAGCCGGGCGAAATCGGCATTGTTGAGCAGCGCGTTGTAGAGCGTGTTGACGGCCGGGAAGGTGTTGACCTTGTACTTGGCCAGCTCCTTGACGAAGCCGGGGATGTCGCGCGGATTGGGGATCAGCAGGTTGAGCGCCCCTTCGCGCGTGCCCAGCATGTTGCACACCGTCAGCGCGAAGATGTGATACAGCGGCAGCGCACAGACAAACACCAGCTGGTCGATGGGCTTGCCGGCCTTCAGCGCCGGGGTCAGCCATTCCTCGGCCTGCAGCACGTTGGCCACCAGGTTGCGGTGGGTCAGCACCGCGCCCTTGGCCACGCCCGTGGTGCCGCCGGTGTACTGCAGGAAAGCGATGTCGTCGTGGGTCAGCGTGACCGGCTGCAAGGTCTTGCCGCGCGCCTGCGACAGCGCCTGGCTGAAGGTGATGGCGTTGGGCAGCGACCAGGCCGGCACCAGCTTCTTGACGTGGCGCACCACCAGGTTCACCAGCGTTCCCTTGAGCGCGCCCAGCAGCTCGCCCATGCTGGCCACGACGATGTGCTTGATGTTGGTGTGGGCCACCACCTTCTGCAGGGTGCAGGCAAAGTTTTCCAGCACGAAGATGGCTTCGGCGCCGGAGTCCTTCAACTGGTGTTCCAGCTCGCGCGCGGTATAGAGCGGATTGACGTTGACCACGGTGTAACCGGCGCGCAGGATGGCGGCAATGGCGATCGGATACTGCAGCACGTTGGGCATCATGATGGCCACGCGCGCGCCCTTCTGCAGGCCCAGGCCTTGCAGCCAGCCGCCCAAGGCGCGGGAGAGACTATCCAGTTCACGGTAGCTGAGGTACTTGCCCATGCAGACATAAGCCTGGCGGTCGGCATGCTGGACGAAGGCTTCGTCGATCATCTGCACCAATGACCCATAGCGGCCAGGGTCGATCTCGGCAGGAACGCCTGCGGGATAGGAAGCAAGCCAGAATCTTTCCATAGTGTGTCCTCAGTCTCCGGATAACGTGCGCTGGGGCTGGGCGGGGGAACGAGGCCTCCGCTTGGCGCGCACAGCAAAAAAAGCACGAGTGTTTTTTTATTTAACGCAGATGCTATCCAGCATTGGCCCGGCGAGCAAGCTTTTTAAGCCTGGAACGGCAATATTTTGCAAAAAGCCGCCGGGCCAGCCGACCCGTTGACCTCGATGGCAAGAGCGCTACCCGGCATGATACGCCGTGGCCGGCCGCCTGGGCTGGAATCACTGCCTGGCGGCAACATTGTAGCGCCTGTGAAGTGCAGCTCAGCCCGCCAGCAGGCCCTGCGCCGGCAGCTTTTCCACCTGCACCAGCACGTCGTAGAAGGTGGGCGCATGGCCCATGTCGGTCAGGCGCTGGCTGGTGACTTCGTTGGCGTTCTTGCCATCGGCGGCAAACTTCTTCCACCAGATCGACAAGCCCACCACTAGCCCCACACGCGCCTTGTCGGTCACACGCACGCGCGCCTGCAGGCTGCCGCGGTCATTGAAGATGCGCACCATGTCACCCTGGGAGATCCCGCGCGCGGCGGCGTCCTGGGGATGCATGTCCAGGTGCGGCTCGCCTTCGGTATCGCGCAGGCTCTGCACGTTGACGAAGGAGGAATTGAGGAAGTTGCGCGCCGGGGGCGAGATCATTGCCAGGGGATACCTGGCCGCCAACTGCGGATTGCTGGCCACCGATTCATAAGGCGGGATGTAGGCAGGCAAGGGATCCAGTCCAGCCGCCTTCATCTGCTCGGAGTAGAACTCGCACTTGCCCGAGGGCGTGGCAAACCCGCCTTCGGCAAAGGGCGCGACCGGCACGGCCAGGCGCTGCCAGCCCTTCTGCTTCAACTGTTCCCAGTCGTAGCCGGCGCTACGCGGATCATCGCGCTTGAACGCCACGGCCGCCAGCTGGTCATCGCTGTCCTGGAAGCAGTCCTCGGTAAAGCCCATGGCCGCCGCCAGCCGACGGAAGATCTCGGTATTGGGCTTGGCCTCGCCCATGGGGGCGATGGCGGCGTTGTTGGCCATGATGTAGACGTGACCATAGGAAGCATGCACGTCGATGTGTTCCAGCTGCGTAGTGGCCGGCAGCAGGATGTCGGCGTAGTCGGCGGTATCGGTCTGGAAATGCTCCAGCACTACCGTGAACAGATCCTCGCGGGCAAAGCCCTGGGCCACCTTGGCCGACTCCGGCGCGACCGCCACCGGATTGGAGTTATAGACGATCAGCGCTTCCACCTTGGGACCGAAGTCCGCCGACGCCGGATGGAGCAAGGCATCGCCGATGGTGCTCATGTTGATGACGCGGGCGGGCTTGCCATGGCCGGCGGCAAGGTCGGGCCGGCTCAATGCGGCCGCATCCTTGGGGAAACTGTCCGACACCGACATCTGCACACCGCCTGCGGGATGGCGCCACGCTCCCACCAGCGCCGGCAGGCAAGCCACATTGCGCGCAGCCATGCCGCCGCCACGCACGCGCTGCAAGCCGTAGTTGGCGCGGATGAATACGCCTTCGCCGGCCAAGGCCACGCGGCCGTATTCCCGCGCCAGGTTCAGCACTTCCTCGGCGCTGATGCCGCACACCTCGGCGGTGCGCGCCGGCGTCCACTCGGCCACGCGCTCGCGCAACTGCTCGAAGCCCAGGGTATGGCGGGCGATGTAGTCATGGTCCAGCAGGTCTTCGCTGATGAGCACATGCATCATCCCCAGCGCCAGCGCTGCATCGGTGCCGGGCAAGAGGGCGATGTGCTGATGGCATTTCTCGGCGGTGAGCGAGCGATAGGGATCGATGGCGATCAGGCGCGCACCATTGCGCTTGGCGGTTTGCACGCGGGTCCAGAAGTGCAGGTTGGAGGCGATAGGATTGCCACCCCAGATCAGGATCAGCTTGGCATGGTCGACCTGTTCCAGGTCCGCCCCGACGCGTGCGCCGATGGTGTAGCGATAGCCCGCGCCGCCGGCCGAGGCGCAGATGGTGCGTTCCAGCTGCGAGGCGCCGAGGCGGTGGAAGAATCGTCCGGCCATCGATTCACCCTGCACCTGGCCCATGGTGCCGGCATAGCTGTAGGGCAGGATGGCCTGCGGATCGCGCAGGGCGATCTGGCCCAGGCGCTGGGCGATGGTAGCGATGGCCTCGTCCCAGCTGATGCGCTCGAACTTGCCTTCCCCCTTCTTGCCTACGCGACGCATCGGGTGCAGCAGCCGATCCGGATGGTAGGTGCGTTCGGCGTACCGCGAGACCTTGGTGCAGAGTACACCCGCAGTGGGCGGGTGCGCCGGATCGCCGCGCACCTCGGTGGCCACGCCGTCCTTGACGGTCACCAGCAAGGCGCAGGTATCGGGACAATCGTGAGGACAAGCGGCGCGGACGATGGTGGTGGTCATGGCAGGATCGGCGAGAGGAAAAGGATGAATGCGGGAATGCAGGACTACAGAACTAAAGGACAAAAGGACAAAAAGACCAGAGGTCGGAGATACAGAGGACCAGCAATACAAGCCGACAACGGCACAGCAGCTACTTTATCTTAAAATGCCTCATCACGACTCCCGCGCAGACCCACACATGCCCGCCCTCCAGCACTTCTGGCGCGACCCCGCCCTGCCCTTTCTCGAAGGACGCCGCGCCACCGGCAGCCTGTCCTGCTATGCCCCGCATACGCACGACAGCTTTTCCATCGGCATCGTCGATGCCGGCCACAGCATCTTTGCGCTGGCCGAGCACAGCCAGCCCATCGCGCCCGGCGACGTGGTGCTGGTGCGCGCCGGCGACGTCCATTGCTGCAACCCGGCCGACCTGCAATGCTGGAGCTATCGCATGTTCCACATCGAGCACGGCTGGCTGTCCACGCTGCTGGCCGAAACCCCGGCCACCCGCGGCCTGCCTGAGCGCATGCGCTCGCAGGTGCTGCGTTCGCCGCAAGCGGTGCAACTGCTCGACCGCATGACGCTGGCGCTGGACCACGATGCCAGCGAACGTGTGGCCGAGGTCATCACCTGCCTGCAGGAAATCATGCTCTTGTGCGCCGAAGCCTGCGCCCACGATGCCGCGCCCCTCACCGAGGACGCCCACGGCCTCGGACGCGCCTACGCGCATCTGCAGCAGCATTGCCGTCGCAGCGTGAGCCTGGACGAACTGGCCGAGGTGGCGGGCATGGGCCGCTACCAGCTGATCCGCCAGTTCCGTCGCCGCTATGGCATGACCCCGCACGCCCTGCAATTGGACATGAAGATCCGCCAGGCCCGCACCCTCTTGCAACAAGGCGCCAGTGCGGCCGACGCCGCCTATGACACCGGCTTTGCCGACCAGAGCCATTTCCATCGCGCCTTCAAGTCACGGGTCGCGGCCACGCCGCTGCAGTACACGCGCCGTTGAGCGTTCAGGCGCTGCGCGTGACAGCCAGCGCCGCCGCCGCCACCATCAGCAAGAGTCCGGCCACGCGCTCCACCATCGGCAGGGCCCGGTCCAGCAGCGCCGCCACCCGCGGCTGCGCCATCAGGCAGACCAGTCCCGCATCCCAGGCCAGCACCGCGCCGAACATCCACACCCCATAGAAGAGCTTGCGCGGGAGGCCGGTATGGGCCTCCACCATGAGCGTGAACAGGCCGAAATAGAACAGGCCGTTCTTGGGATTGAGCAAGGCCGACAGGAAGCCCGCACCGACACCACGCCAGGCCGCTGCGGCCTGACGCCCCGCCGACCCAGGCCATGGCGCTGGTTCGAGGCTGGCGCGCATGAACATCCATCCCAGCCAGGCCAGATAGAGGCTGGCCAGCCATTGCATGGCCACCAGCAGGGCCGGGCTGTGCTGCAGCAGGCTGAAGCCGGCGATGGCCAGCGCGATATACAAGCCATTGGCCGCAGCGATGCCAGCACTGGCGGCCAGGCCATAGCCGCGTCCATGGCGCAGCGCGCCGCGCACCAGCAGCAGGAAATCAGGACCAGGACTGGCCAGCGCCAGCAGATGGGCGCTGGCCAGAAGCAGGAATTCGGAAGAAAACATGGGGGGCCTCCTGTGCAGATGTCCGCTGTAAAAAAAGCGCATGCTAGACAGGCACAGGAACGCTGTATTGAACGAAATTGCACAGCGCGCAGTTGGCAGTTGGTCGCAATCACGCCAGTGAAACCACCTTCGCGGTGGAGGTACTGACCGGAGAGTTCGGCGCCGACGCCGAGCCGGCCATGGGCTGGGACCGTGCAACCAGCACAATCCCAGCGTCGATTTCGACCACGACCTGCGACCCATCGGCACCACTGACCGGGTGCGGCTGGCTGAGACATCTCTTTCGATAAAGCAAGCCCGAAAACAGGACCTGAATCGCCGAGGCAGTGCCCCCCTGCCTCGTTGACGGCAATCGATCAGTGAAGGATAGCGACGACCTGCCGACCGAATGCGATCAGGTAGCCTCCGTGCTGACGCTGCCAGTGCTGTGCGACTTCCATATCAGGAAACCAGTTGGTCTGGAAGTCACAGAACTGGCCAAGCTCGAAGCGATAACGGTCCAGCAACGAAGCGGGCCGTGCATCGATCTGCCTGACACATGCTTCCCAACAGGAAAAGCCGATTTCACGCGCCAGCGTGTGCAGCAGATGTTTCAGTTGGAGACTTTCCCGCAAGGCAAACAGCTCACTGACCGACAACTCAGGCGTGACCGACATGGTCACAATGCGGCGCACGATGGGGAGAGCTTCATAGTTCCTGCCGCTGCGGGCGGTGCGCAATAGCCGTTTGCCATAGCGTCGCAAGAAATCACTGTTGCACAAGGCCGGGCCGAAACCTGCCATGACGCCATGCGTGGAGTGGGGATAGTGAGAAGACCACATACGTTTCCTTTCATCAGTCGTTTTCCGCTACGACGGTCAAGGTGAAACGCTGGGTTCGAAAAGAAGGTGACACTGGGCAGATCACTGGGCAGATGCATCGGCTTTCGCGGAAACGGGCGCCCTGCCGCGCCCGCGCTGCGCATTCTAACCGCTGAAGACGAGGTTGCCAATACACCAGCCGCACCGTTCTCGGCACACATTCCCTTGTATTGGCGATGCGGCGGCTTTCAGGCATGATGGCGAGCACACAGGGGAGAGCGGCACACAGCTCCGCCGAAATAATGAAAAAGGAAGAAACCTTGCACACGCTCGCCACCATCCTGATCCTGCTGGTCGCCCTGGAACACGTCTGGATCCTGATCCTGGAAATGTTCCTGTGGACCAAACCCCTGGGCCTGAAGGCCTTCGGCCAATCGCGCCAAGCCGCCGAAAGCAGCCGTGTGCTGGCCGCCAACCAGGGGCTCTACAACGGCTTCCTGGCCGCCGGGCTGTTCTGGAGCCTGAGCACCGGCGACCGCTCGGTGCAGTTGTTCTTCCTCAGTTGCGTGCTGGTGGCCGGCATCTATGGCGGCCTCACCGCCAAGCGCACCATTCTCTATGTCCAGGGCCTGCCCGCCCTGCTGGCGCTGTTGGCGGTACTGGCGAGCTGATCAGACATAAAGTTTCCCGGTCTGCGCGCCGTTAACAAGTTTCCCGATGGCATCACGCATCGACCAGACAGCAGCATTCCGGCCATCCGATGCCGGAACGACAACATCGGCTACGGGCCGAGGGAAAGCCTCATGAAACAGATCAAACTCATCCTCAAGGACGAAATCTACGATTCGCTGGAGCGCGATTACCAGAACTTCGTCCGCTTTTCCACCAAGATCGACTCGGGCTTCGTGAAGCCTTCCTTCGACAACTACCTGCTGGCCAAGCTGTCGGAGAACAGCAATTTCCTTACCGAAGAAGCCGTGCAGCACCTGATGCTCTCGGGCCAGTATGCCTGGGCGCGCCGGGCCATGGACAAGGACTTCCCGGACGTGGTCCAGATCCTCATCGAGCAGGCCGCCAATTACGGCTTCTGGATCGCGGTGCGTCACGACTGGGGAACAGACGAGCTGGTGGCCGCCTCCAAGGCCTGGGCCATGGCCATCATCAAGCAGGCCAAGGGCGATGAAAGCCAGGTCGACGTGCTGGCCGCGCAGATCAAGGCCTCGGCCACTAGCATCGCGGTGGTGCAGGAACGTCTCAAGACGCCGGCCTCGCAACTGGCCCACGCCATGGTGCAGGAACTGCGCGAGACCCATATCGCCATCGAACACGCCTCGGGCATGGTGGCGCGCGAGAAGCTGGGGGCCATGCGCACTCTGCTCAAACTGGGACGGGCCTACGGCAATGTGTCCGAAAAGGCCGAACAGGACATGATGGAAAAGCTCAAGCGCGAAAAGCCCTGGCTCTTCGACGAAGGTCCCAAGGGCTTCTGGGGCCATGTGGCTGCCTGGTGGCGCGGGGTCTGATCGCTAGGCGCAACCGCAAGGCGACATGACTGCGAGACAACAAAGGCCTGCCGACATACGCTGTCGGCAGGCCTTTGAACTTTTTCCCGCGGCTATTTGCTTGTCGGGCGGACATCACTGTGCCGGCATGCTGTGGTCGGGGTCGCGCATGAGGCGGATGTCGCCATACCAGGCTTCCATCTTCTGGCTGGTGTTGTCGGTATCGGTGAGCACGCCCACGCCGACGAGGCGGCCGGGCTTTTCGCCAAAGATGCGTTCGTAGTCCTCGGCGACGTTGCGCTGGTAGCGGCGCCACTGTCCCACATGGGCCGGGCCGCTTTCGGCCACCATCATCTGGATGCGGCCGGTGCGGCCATTGGCGATCACGGTGCCGACTTCGGCCTTGCTGTCCCAGACATACATCAGCGTGGCATAGGGCAATTCATGGCCCGTCAGCAGCTTGGCCGTGTCGAAGAGGATGGTGTCCATCAGCGAGAGCTTGTCATGGTCGCCATCGAAGGCCAGCACGATGCGTACCGGTGAATCATCGGTCTCGCGATAGCGCAGGTCGGCCGTGGGGATCAGGCCGGCCGTCTTCCAGCTCCAGCTCAGCCAGGGTTTCTTGTTGATGTCGATATCGACCGGATGACGCAGTCCCGAGGAGGCGCGATCGGCCCAGGCGTGCAGGACGCTGCGGCCATTCTCATCAATCAGCCGGTATTCGGTGGGGATCTTCTTGCGCGTGAAGGTCAGCGGCTCCCAGCCTGCCGGCAGGCCCCCGGCGGGATTGCTGGAGAACAGCGCCAAGGCCTGGTCCAGCCTAGCCTGCTTGGCCTGCCTGGCGCTGGCATCCAGCGGCGCCGGCTGCTGTGCCGAGCATCCAGCCAGCAAGGCTGCGCCGGCCACACAGGCCGCCCCCAGGATGTGACGCATGCAGGAAGAAGCAAGAACAGGAAAGGCAGCGTGACGCACAGGGCCACGCAGGAAATGCAGAATCATGAAGAGCAACCGGAGAGAGCGCGGCCACCCCGACCGCAGACGAAGGCTAACAGGAAATCGCCTTACTACGACATCGGGGAAAACCCCAGACTGCAAAAAAACGTCAGGAAGCAACAGCTCAGCGCATGGCCATGCAAGGCAAGGCAAGGCCCGCTCAGTTTTGCTGGCGCAGGATCTGGATGAACATCTTGGCCAGCGAAGACAGGGTGGTGTTCTTGCGGGTGACGATGCCGTAGTGCTCGATGCGGGTCTTCAGGTTCACCGGCAGGATGCCCAGCATCTGCTTGGCGGCGAAGAAGTGGGCGATGTCCAGCGGCATGACGGCCACCATGTTCGATTGCGCCAGCAGGGTGATGGTGACGAAGGGCGAGGCGGTCTCGATCACGTTGCCGGGCACCTTCACCCCCTCCAGCTTGAACTCGTGCTCGATCCAGATGCGCATGGGCATGTTGCTCGAATAGAGGATCCAGGAGGCCTCGGCCAGTTCCTGCAGGCGCACCTTCTGGGCTGTGGCCAGGGGATGGTCGATGCCGCTGACGATGCACATGGGCTCGCCGCGCAGCATTTCGTAATGATAGAGGTTGGGCTGGGAGCTGACCGAGGAGCGCCCTATCATCAGGTCGATGCGGCCCTGGTCCAGCAGCAGCAGCTGGCGCGCGCTGGTGTCTTCGCTGATCTCGATGGAGACTTCCGGCTGGATCTCGCGCAGGCGCGAGAGCGCGCGGGTGACGAAGGGCGCTGCTCCCATGATGGTACCAATGGCCAGACGGCCGCCGCGACCGCTGATCATGTTCTGCAATTCATCGCGCAGGTTGGCCACGTCGCTCTGGATCAGGCGCGCGTAGCGGATCACGCAGCGTCCCAGCTCAGTGGCCTCGATCCCACGCGGGGAGCGGTCGAACAGCGTCACCCCCAGCGCATCCTCCATTTCATGCAAGGCCTTGGTGGCCGCCGGCTGGGTCATGTGCATGACCTCGGCGGCCTTGTGCAGCGAGCCCTGCTCGTCGAGCGCCGTCAGCAAGGCGACCTGGCGAAACCGCAGGCGGCTGACGATGGACCCCACCGAGGGCAGCTCGCTGGCGCCCTCGCCGAGTCGGTTATCACCCGATGAATTAAGCTCATTAGACATCGCTGCACTCGCCTCTTATAGTCAGTCCGGAAAAACCACAATGCTAGCGCATCTATCGACCTGCCAAGGCGATGCGTGAAAAAAGCTCAGGAGACGTTGGCAGGAGCGATGGCAAGCGCGCACCGGCATTCCTGCCGCCTGCGAATGCCCATCGCCTGCTAGCCGCCTGCCTGGCTGACCAGAACCGACATGGCGGACAGACAAGGAGACCCGGTGAGGCTGATTCAATACCGCGACCGCGCAGGAACCAGGGCCACTCCAAGCTGCGCCACTGTTCCTTCGGCCCCGAGCTGCTGGTGGGGTTGCCGCCGGCGCACCTGGTGGGCATGACCCGCATCCGCCGCAATGGCCGCGTGATCTGGGAACAGGAATTCCTGACCGGTCCCGACAACATGTGCCACAGCATAGAGAACCTCGAATATCACTACTTCAAGTATTCGCATCTGCTGCATGCCGGCGATGTGCATGTGCATTACATGGGCGCGGCCAACCTGTCCTTCGCCTACAGCGTGCGCACCGAGGATGGCGACAGCATCGAGATCAGCATTCCCGACTTCGGCGCGCCGCTGGTCAATGGCATCGCGCACGTGAAGTCGGCATTCCGGCCGGGTGGCGTCAAGCCGCTGTAACCCGACCCAGGCGCGCCGCAAGGCGCAAAGCACCCAGGCAATCATGCCAAGGCCCTGACCCCGAGGTCACACAACAAGAGGCCGACCCAGGAAAACTGCAAAGGAGACCACCCTCATGCTGATGCATCACCCTTCCCCCGGCTCTGGATCATCGGAGCGCCGATGAATTACACCTTCGATTTCATGAGCGTCTTCGCCAACTGGGATCGCCTGCTCATGGGCGCCTGGCTGACGATACAGCTCTCGGCGCTGTCCATCGTGCTGGGCTTCGCCGTCGGCACGCTCTGTGCGATTGCCGGCAAGAGCCGGCTGGCGCTGGTGCGCGGCCTGGTGCTGGCCTATGTCGAGATCATCCGCAATACGCCGCTGCTGGTGCAGGTGTTCCTGGTGTTCTTCGGCCTGGCCAGCATCGGCTGGAAACTCTCGGCAGAGACCGCCGCAGTCATTGCGCTGACCGTCAACGTCGGCGCCTATACCACCGAGATCATGCGCGCTGGCATCAACTCCATCCATCCCGGCCAGATCGAGGCGGCCGAATGCCTGGGCATGTCGCGCTTCCATGTCTACTGGCATGTGGTGTTGCTGCCGGCGGTGGAGCGCGTCTATCCCTCGCTGACCAGCCAGTTCATCCTGCTCATGCTGGCCTCCAGCATCACCTCGCAGATCTCGGCCGAAGAACTGACCGCCACCGCCAACCTGGTGCAGTCGGAAACCTTCCGCAGCTTCGAGGTGTATGCGGTCATCGCGGTGGCCTACCTGGTGCTGTCCTTCCTGTTCCGTGGCGCGTTCTGGGCAATCAGCCAGATCGCCTTCGTGCGCAAGCGCAAGCTTGGCACCAACCTGTAAGGAGCGGCGATGAACGCATTCAGTTTCCTGCATGTGGAGTACCTGCTGCAAGCGGCGGTCTGGACCGTGGTGCTGTCGCTGGTGGCCTTCGTCTTCGGCGGTGTGGCCGGCTTCGTGATCGCCTTGTGGCGGGTCTCGCCCAATGCCGTGCTGCGCGGCATTGCCAGCGGCTATATCCAGGTGGTGCAGGGTATTCCGCTGCTGGTGATCCTGTTCGTAGCCTACTTCGGACTGGCTATCGCCGGCTTCAAGCTTACCCCGCTGGTGGCGGCCGGCATTTCCTTTGCGATCTACTGCGCCGCCTTCCTCGGCGAGATCTGGCGCGGCTGCATCCAGGCGGTGCCCAAGACCCAGTGGGAAGCCTCGGAATGCCTGGGCTTCAACCGCTTCGAGCAGCTCACCAAGGTGATCCTGCCGCAGGCGGTCAAGATCGCCACGCCGCCTACCGTGGGTTTCATGGTGCAGATCGTCAAGAACACCTCGCTGGCCTCGGTGATCGGCTTCGTCGATCTCTCGCGCGCCGGCCAGATCATCAACAACTCGACCTTCCAGCCGTTCACCGTGTTCGGCTGTGTCGCCCTCATCTATTTTTGCCTGTGCTTCCCGCTGTCGGCGCTGTCCAAGCACTTTGAAAGGAAATTGAATGTCAGCCATCGTTAAGATCAAGGATCTGCACAAGAGCTTCGGCAGCAACAAGGTGTTGAACGGCGTGTCGCTGGATGTACAGAAGGGCCAGATGGTGGCCATCATCGGCAAGAGCGGTTCGGGCAAGAGCACGCTGCTGCGCTGCCTGAATGGCCTGGAAAAGGTGGACGCCGGCGACATCCAGGTCTGCGGCCATGACATCCACCATCCGGACAAGCTGAACCTGCGCGAGCTGCGCAAGCAGGTCGGCATCGTCTTCCAAAGCTACAACCTGTTCCCGCACCTGACCGTGGAGCGCAACATCACCCTGGCGCTGACCACCATCAAGAAGATGTCGACCGAGCAAGCCAAGACCATCGCCCACAAGGTCTTGCAGCTGGTAGGCCTGGAGAACAAGAAGGATGCCTATCCCGAGCAGCTGTCGGGGGGCCAGGCGCAGCGCGTGGCCATTGCCCGTTCGCTGGCGATGGCGCCGGAACTGATGCTCTTCGATGAAGTGACCTCGGCGCTGGACCCGGAACTGACCGCCGAAGTGCTCAAGGTGATGGAAGACCTGGCGCGTGGCGGCATGACCATGGTGCTGGTCACGCACGAGATGGCCTTTGCCCGCAAGCTGGCCGACGTGCTGGTGTTCATGCACCAGGGCCAGGTGTGGGAGATCGGGCCGCCGGATGAACTGTTCAGTCATCCGAAGACGGCCGAATTGCAGAAGTTCGTATCCAGCGATCTGTGAATCCGGTTCGCATGCCCCTTGTTTTCAGCAGCAGCACACAACCACTCAGGAGACTTCAATGAAAAAACTGCTCAGCTTCACCAGAAAAGCCGCCGCTGTCGTGCTAGGCCTGGCTTGTTTCGCCCAGGCCGCGCATGCCGATGCACTGGCCGACATCAAGGCGCGCAAGAAGGTACTGGTCGCCATCGACCTGGGCGCGCCGCCCTTCGGCATGACCAACGCCAAGCTGGAACCGCAGGGCTCGGACGTGGAAACCGCGCGCCTGCTGGCCAAGGACCTGGGCGTGGAACTGGAGATCGTGCAGGTCACCGGCCCCAACCGCATCCCCTTCCTCATGACCGGCAAGGCCGACATGGTGATCTCCTCCTTCTCGATCACGCCGGAACGCCAGAAGGTGGTGGCCTTCACCCAGCCGTATGGCGCATCGCAATTCGTGGTGGCCGCCCCCAAGGGTGAAAACATCAAGAGCCTCAACGACCTGGTCGGCAAGCGCGTCGCGGTGGTCCGCGGCAACATGCAGGATTCTCTGCTGACCCCGATCGCGCCCAAGGGAACCAACATCGTGCGCTTCGATGACGACGCCACCGTGACCGCAGCCATCATCTCGGGCCAGGTCGATGCATTGTGTACACCCAATTCGCTGGCCTCGGCCATTGCCAAGCAGAACCCGTCCAAGAACCTGGAAACCAAGTTCGCCATCAAGGACATTCCCTATGCCATCGGCCTGCGCAAGGGCGAGCCGGCACTGGAGAAGTGGCTCAACGAATGGATCAGCGCCAACCTGAAGAACGGCAAGCTGCCCGGCATCTACCAGCAATGGGTGGGCAGCCCCATGCCTGACCTGGCGCAGTTCGCCGCCAAGTAATTTCCGGCATGCCGCGCCCCACCGGGTGCGGCATGCGCCCGCCGCGTCTGCGGCCAGCCCGTAGCACCCACGTTCTCACCGAGATCAACATGAAAGCACACTCTCCCGTCATCCGCCTGAACCCGGTCGATGATGTCGTCATCGCCCGCCAGCAGCTCATTTCCGGCACCGTGCTGCAGGACGAAGGCGGCCTCAAGGTCCAGGGCCTCATCCCCGCCGGCCACAAGATGGCCACCCGCGCCATCACCGCTGGCGAACCGGTCAAGCGCTATGGCCAGATCATCGGCACGGCCAGCCAGGACATCGCGCCGGGGCAGCACGTCCACACGCACAACCTGGCCATGGCCGAGTTCTCGCGTGAACACCATTTCGGCGCGGACGTGAAGCCGGTCGATTTCGTCGCCACCCCGGCCACCTTCATGGGCATCGTGCGTCCGGATGGCCGCGTGGCCACGCGCAACTACATCGGTGTGCTGACCTCGGTGAACTGCTCGGCCACGGCCGCGCGCGCCATCGCCGACTACTTCCGCCGCGACATCCATCCAGAAGTGCTGGCCGACTATCCCAACATCGATGGCGTGGTGGCGCTGACCCACGGCCAGGGCTGCGCACTGGATTCGCAGGGCGAGCCGCTGCAGATCCTGCGCCGCACCCTGGCCGGCTACGCCACCCATCCCAACTTCGCTGCCGTGCTGGTGGTGGGCCTGGGCTGCGAGACCAACCAGATCTCGGGCCTGATGGAAAGCCACAACCTGAAGGAAGGCGAATACTTCCATACCTTCACCATCCAGGGCACCGGCGGCACCGCCAAGACCGTGGCGCTGGGGATCGAGAAGATCAAGAAGATGCTGCCCAAGGCCAATGACATCAAGCGCGAACCGGTATCGGCCAAGCACCTGACCCTGGGCCTGCAGTGCGGCGGTTCCGATGGCTATTCGGGCATCACCGCCAACCCGGCGCTGGGCGCGGCGGTGGACTTGCTGGTACGCCATGGCGGCACGGCCATCCTTTCCGAGACGCCCGAAATCTATGGCGCCGAACACTTGCTCACCCGCCGTGCGGTCTCGCCGGAAGTGGGTGAGAAGCTGCTGGCGCGCATCGCCTGGTGGGAAGAGTATTGCGCCAAGAACGACGCCGAGATGAACAACAACCCCTCCGCCGGCAACAAAGCCGGGGGGCTCACCACCATCCTGGAAAAGTCGCTGGGTGCGGTCGCCAAGGGCGGCACGACCAATCTGGTGGATGTCTACAAGTATGCCGAGGCGGTCACTGCGCGCGGCTTCGTCTTCATGGATACCCCGGGCTACGATCCGATCTCCGCCACCGGCCAGGTCGCGGGCGGCGCCAACATGATCTGTTTCACCACCGGCCGCGGTTCGGCCTATGGCTGCGCACCGGCGCCTTCGCTCAAGCTGGCGACCAATACGGCATTGTGGCAACGCCAGGAAGAAGACATGGACATCAACTGCGGCGAAATTGCCGACGGAAACGTCACGCCCCAGGAGATTGGCGAACGCTTCTTCCAGATGATCCTCGATACCGCCTCGGGCAAGAAGACCAAGAGCGAGCTGCATGGCTATGGCCAGGACGAGTTCGTGCCGTGGCATATCGGTGTCTATACCTGAGTTGACCTGATCCAGATCATCGGGGCCCGGTTGCGGCTGGGCTACCTTTTATCGATCTTGTCGGTCTTGTCCGTCTTACCCGTCTTACCCGTCTCCCCCTGCAGAACAGAACCATCATGGCGACACCCGCTTCCCGTGTAGTCCGGGTCCGCCTCCCACATAAGGAATCAAGAACATGGCACACACCTTTTCGCTCCAGGCGCATCTGCCTGAAGACCACGCCCAGGCCACGCTGATCGGCCGCATCTGGCAACCGGGCGTGGGTCCGGTGCTGGTCAGGATCGATGCCGATGGCGCCTATGACCTGACCCTCATCGCCGCCACCTCCAGCGAATTGCTGGAGCTGGACAATCCTGCGGCCGCCGTGCGCTCGGCCACCAACATGACGCGCATCGCCACGCTGCAAGAGCTGCTGGATAACGCCGATGCGGCCGGCCGCGATACCTCGCGGCCCTGGCTGCTGGCGCCCATCGACCTGCAAGCGGTCAAGGCCAGCGGCGTGACCTTCGTGGCCAGCATGCTGGAACGGGTGATCGAGGAACAGGCCCGTGGCGATGCCGGCAAGGCCGAATCGGTGCGCAAGGCCATCACCGCCGTCATCGGCGACAACCTCTCCAGCGTAGTGCCAGGCTCGCCCGAGGCCGCGCGCTTGAAAGAAGTGCTGCTGGATCAGGGCGTGTGGTCGCAATACCTGGAAGTGGGCATCGGCCCGGATGCGGAAATCTTTACCAAGGCGCAACCGATGTCCTCGGTGGGTCTGGGCGACGAGGTCGGCATCCATCCGAAATCAGCCTGGAACAACCCGGAACCGGAAATCGTGCTGGCCATCAACAGCCGCGGCAAGGTGGTGGGCGCGACGCTGGGCAACGATGTCAACCTGCGCGACTTCGAAGGCCGCAGCGCCCTGCTGCTGGGCAAGGCCAAGGACAACAACGCATCCTGCGCCGTCGGGCCTTTCATTCGCCTGTTCGACGCAAACTTTTCAATTGACGATGTGCGCCGCGCCGAACTTACAATGCGGGTCGATGGTACGGAAGGCTTTACGCTCAAGGGCAGCAGCTCCATGTCCATGATCAGCCGGGATCCGCTGCAGCTGGTGGAACATGCGATCGGCCCCAACCACCAGTATCCGGATGGACTGGTGCTGTTTCTGGGCACCATGTTCGCCCCGACCCAGGACCGTTTCGGTCCCGGCCAGGGCTTCACCCATCAGGTGGCGGACATTGTCACGATCTCCACGCCCAAACTGGGCGCGCTGGTCAATACGGTCAACTTCAGCGATCAGACGGCGCCGTGGACTTTCGGCCTGACGGCGCTGTTCAAAAATCTGGCCGACCGCAAACTCATTTAACCGCAAAGGAACAAGCATGTCCGCATCCACTGGCCGCCTCGCCGGCAAGACTGTCCTCATCACCGCTGCGGCCCAAGGCATTGGCCGCGCCTCCACCGAGCTGTTTGCGCGCGAAGGTGCGCGCGTGATCGCTACCGACATCAGCAAGCCCCACCTGGACGAACTGGCGGGTATCGCCGGCGTGGAAACCCATCTGCTGGACGTCACCGATGACGCCGCCATCAAGGCGCTGGTGGCCAAGATCGGGACCATCGATGTACTGTTCAACTGCGCCGGCTACGTGGCGGCGGGCAACATCCTGGAATGCGATGACAAGGCCTGGGACTTTTCCTTCAACCTCAATGCCAAGGCCATGTTCCACACCATCCGCGCGGTGCTGCCGGGCATGCTGGCCAAGAAGGCGGGCTCCATCGTCAACATCGCTTCGGCGGCCTCGAGCGTGAAGGGCGTCGCCAATCGCTTTGCCTATGGCGCATCCAAGGCGGCAGTGGTCGGCCTGACCAAGTCGGTGGCGGCGGACTTCGTGGCGCAAGGCATCCGTTGCAACGCCATCTGCCCGGGCACGATCGAATCGCCCTCGCTGAACCAGCGCATCAGCACCCAGGCCAAGGAAACCGGCAAGAGCGAAGAGGAAGTGCGCGCCGCCTTCGTCGGCCGTCAGCCGATGGGGCGCATCGGAAAGGCCGAGGAAGTGGCGGCGCTGGCGCTTTACCTGGCCTCCGACGAGTCCAACTTCACCACGGGTTCCATCCACATGATCGACGGCGGCTGGTCCAACTAAGCTCATCGACGGGGACAACGGACGGCATGCTGCGGCATGCCGTTCCTGTTTGGGCCGGTGCGTCTGCGATCGGGCTGATCAGGTTTATCAATCAACGGCGCAGCGGCATAATAGGCGCTTTCCTTCCGATCAGGTTGCTGCCCATGTCCGTTCCCTCCCCTTCTGCCGCCGCTGTCACCGTCGCCTTCCCGGAACCGATGCTGCTGGGCGAATCGCCGCTGTGGCATGCACAAGAGGCGGCCCTGTACTGGATCGACATCCCCGGCAAGGCAGTGCATCGGCTCCATCCCGAGAGCGGCCAGCACAAGCGTTGGGACCTGCCGGAGGAACCCGGCAGCATCGTCCGCCACGCCCAAGGCGGGCTGGTGGTGGCGATCCGCACGGGCATGTTCCACCTCAATACCGATACCGGCGCGCTCACCTTGCTGCTGGCCGCCCCCTACGACAGCAGCCGCATCCGGTTCAACGATGGGCGCTGCGATGCCTCGGGCCGTTTCTGGTGCGGGACCATCTACGAACCACGTGACCGCGATGGCGGCACGCTGTATTGCTTCGAACGCAACGCCTTGCGCGACGCCCATCACGCGGTCGTGACCTCCAACGGCTTGGCGTTCAGCTCGGACCAGCGGCTGATGTATCACGCCAACACGCCGGCGCACCGCATCAACCTCTACGATTACGACCTGGCCACGGGCGCGACCAGCAATTGTCGTCTGCTGCGCCAGTTCGACAGCGACAAGAGCGCCCCGGACTATGGCGGCCGTCCCGATGGCGCCGCCGTGGACAGCCAGGGCGCATACTGGTGTGCGATGTTCGAGGGCGGCCGGGTCTTGCGATTGTCGCCGCAGGGCGAGATCCTCCAGGAAATCCGCCTGCCGGCGCGTTGTCCGACCATGGTGGCGTTTGGCGGCGATGACTTGCGCACGCTCTACATCACCACCGGTCGCAATGGCCGCAGCCCGGCCGAACTGGCGCAGTATCCCGAGTCGGGGTGCGTGCTGGCGGTGCGGGTGGACGTGCCGGGACAGCTGGAATACAGCTATCGACCATAATGGGCCGGACCTTGTTGTGGACCATGACTTCGATGACGCCAAAATCGGACACGCGAGTATGCATTCTGTACGATTGTGAGAAAATAGCGCCCTATCGCGGACATCAAGATCCGCACGGAATCCCTGCAAAGATATCCTTCAAAACTATTTACGCGTTGAAAGACAATCCATGACTAAACTGAAGAGCCTGGTCGCCAAGATCGCATTCGCTGGTGTGGCCGCCATTGCGGTCCAATCCCCGAGCTACGCCATCGACGGCATGTCGCTGGAGTACGGTACTGGCAACAGCACCCAGCTGGTGCGTCTGGGCGCCCAGTTCAACTGGGGTCCGAACTGGAATTTCTGGCAATCCAACGGCACCCATATCGGTGGCTACTGGGATCTGTCGCTGGCCAACTGGCGCATGAACCACTACAACAACACCAATGACAGCGGCAATCTGGTCGACCTGGGCCTGACTCCGGTGCTGCGCTTCCAGCGTGATGATGGCAAGGGTTTCTATGGTGAAGCCGGCATCGGCGTGCACCTCTTCTCCAAGCTCTACCGCAACAACGACAAGGTGCTGTCCACCGCCTTCCAGTTCGGCGACCACATCGGTGCTGGCTATGTGTTCAGCAATGGTCTGGACCTGGGCATCCGCCTGCAACACTTCTCCAACGGCGGCATCAAGCAGCCTAACGGCGGCGTGAACTTTGCTGTGGCGCGTGTGGCCTACAAGTTCTGATGACAGAACCTTGAAGCAGTGAAAATGAAGAAGCCGGCTTTGCCGGCTTTTTTATTGTCTGGATTTTCCGCGGCATGGCTGCCTGGGTGCTTGATGGTACGCTCGATGGTCCAGGTCCAGTCAATGAAAGCTTGATCCGAAAGACCGGATTTTCGCCTGTGCATAAATTAACTGCCGAGGCGGCTGCGTATCCGCGTTGTGCATAAGTCTAACTATTGGACTTCTGGACAGGCCTGGGGATCAGGCTTTCCAGCCGATCCCATGCGAAAACACTAATATCGATGTGAGTCACCGGCATGCTTGAAGAATCGTAGTGGCAATCTTGGCTGTGTATAACCCAAGGGATTGAAATGCCAGCGATGGCTGAGAGACGGATACGCAGATGGAGATGGAAACGTAACTTAAATGCCAGCGCAAAGAATACGGACGCGGAAAAGCAAAAACCCTCGCTACTTGCGTAACGAGGGTTCTTGGGAGTAACAAGCCTGACGATGACCTACTTTCACACTGGTTGCAGCACTATCATCGGCGCGAAGTCGTTTCACGGTCCTGTTCGGGATGGGAAGGGGTGGTACCAACTTGCTATAGTCATCAGGCATAACTTGTAAAGTCAGTTGCTCTCGCTGGAGCAGCAACCAACCCAAACTGGAAGAAGTATTTTAGATTCTGGGGTGTGATGCACTAGGGCAAACACAATATATGCTCAACTTGTCTATAACAGAGCTAATGTTATAGGAACAAGCCGCACGGGCAATTAGTATCAGTTAGCTTAACGCATTACTGCGCTTCCACACCTGACCTATCAACGTCCTGGTCTCGAACGACCCTTTAGGGGAATCTAGTTCCCGGGAAGTCTCATCTCAAGGCGAGTTTCCCGCTTAGATGCTTTCAGCGGTTATCTCTTCCGAACTTAGCTACTCGGCAATGCCACTGGCGTGACAACCGATACACCAGAGGTTCGTCCACTCCGGTCCTCTCGTACTAGGAGCAGCCCCCTTCAAACTTCCAACGCCCACGGCAGATAGGGACCAAACTGTCTCACGACGTTTTAAACCCAGCTCACGTACCACTTTAAATGGCGAACAGCCATACCCTTGGGACCGGCTACAGCCCCAGGATGTGATGAGCCGACATCGAGGTGCCAAACTCCCCCGTCGATATGAACTCTTGGGAGGAATCAGCCTGTTATCCCCAGAGTACCTTTTATCCGTTGAGCGATGGCCCTTCCATACAGAACCACCGGATCACTATGTCCTACTTTCGTACCTGCTCGACTTGTCAGTCTCGCAGTTAAGCACGCTTATGCCATTGCACTATTAGCACGATGTCCGACCGTACCTAGCGTACCTTCGAACTCCTCCGTTACACTTTGGGAGGAGACCGCCCCAGTCAAACTGCCTACCATGCACTGTCCCCGATCCGGATAACGGACCAAGGTTAGAACCTCAAACAAACCAGGGTGGTATTTCAAGGTCGGCTCCACAGAAACTAGCGTTCCTGCTTCAAAGCCTCCCACCTATCCTACACAGATTGGTTCAAAGTCCAATGCAAAGCTACAGTAAAGGTTCATGGGGTCTTTCCGTCTAGCCGCGGGTAGATTGCATCATCACAAACATTTCAACTTCGCTGAGTCTCGGGAGGAGACAGTGTGGCCATCGTTACGCCATTCGTGCAGGTCGGAACTTACCCGACAAGGAATTTCGCTACCTTAGGACCGTTATAGTTACGGCCGCCGTTTACTGGGACTTCAATCAAGAGCTTGCACCCCATCATTTAATCTTCCAGCACCGGGCAGGCGTCACACCCTATACGTCCACTTTCGTGTTTGCAGAGTGCTGTGTTTTTATTAAACAGTCGCAGCCACCATTTTATTGCAACCCTTTTGTCCTTCTGGCGCAGGCCAGTCAAACTACTTGGGCGTACCTTATCCCGAAGTTACGGTACCAATTTGCCGAGTTCCTTCTCCCGAGTTCTCTCAAGCGCCTTAGAATACTCATCTCGCCCACCTGTGTCGGTTTGCGGTACGGTCTCGTTAGACTGAAGCTTAGAGGCTTTTCTTGGAACCACTTCCGATTGCTTCGCGAACAAGTTCGCTCGTCTCACACCCTTGAATTACGCTGCCGGATTTGCCTAACAGCCTTCTTCGATGCAAAAACCGGGACTTCCAACACCCGGACAACCTTCCGCGATCCGTCCCCCCATCGCATCTAACGACGGTGCAGGAATATTAACCTGCTTCCCATCAGCTACGCATCTCTGCCTCGCCTTAGGGGCCGACTCACCCTGCTCCGATGAACGTTGAACAGGAAACCTTGGGCTTACGGCGTGCGGGCTTTTCACCCGCATTATCGCTACTCATGTCAGCATTCGCACTTCTGATACCTCCAGCATCCTTTACAAGACACCTTCACAGGCTTACAGAACGCTCTCCTACCATATCCTTACGGATATCCGCAGCTTCGGTGACTGGCTTAGCCCCGTTACATCTTCCGCGCAGGACGACTCGATCAGTGAGCTATTACGCTTTCTTTAAAGGATGGCTGCTTCTAAGCCAACCTCCTGACTGTTTTAGCCTTCCCACTTCGTTTTCCACTTAGCCAATCTTTGGGACCTTAGCTGGCGGTCTGGGTTGTTTCCCTCTTGACGTCGGACGTTAGCACCCGGCGTCTGTCTCCCAAGCTCGCACTCATCGGTATTCGGAGTTTGCAATGGTTTGGTAAGTCGCGATGACCCCCTAGCCATAACAGTGCTCTACCCCCGATGGTGATACTTGAGGCACTACCTAAATAGTTTTCGGAGAGAACCAGCTATTTCCAGATTTGTTTAGCCTTTCACCCCTATCCACAGCTCATCCCCTAATTTTTCAACATTAGTGGGTTCGGTCCTCCAGTGCGTGTTACCGCACCTTCAACCTGGCCATGGATAGATCATCTGGTTTCGGGTCTACACCCAGCGACTGAACGCCCTATTCGGACTCGATTTCTCTGCGCCTTCCCTATTCGGTTAAGCTTGCCACTGAATGTAAGTCGCTGACCCATTATACAAAAGGTACGCAGTCACCCCTTTCGAGGCTCCTACTGTTTGTATGCACACGGTTTCAGGATCTATTTCACTCCCCTTCCGGGGTTCTTTTCGCCTTTCCCTCACGGTACTGGTTCACTATCGGTCGATTACGAGTATTTAGCCTTGGAGGATGGTCCCCCCATGTTCAGACAGGATTTCACGTGTCCCGCCCTACTTGTCGCAAGCCTAGTTCCACACCATCGATTTCGCATACGGGGCTATCACCCACTATGGCCGGACTTTCCATTCCGTTTTGCTATCGTTGATGCTAAATCTTGCAGGCTGATCCCATTTCGCTCGCCACTACTTTGGGAATCTCGGTTGATTTCTTTTCCTGTAGCTACTTAGATGTTTCAGTTCGCCACGTTCGCTTCGTTACCCTATGTATTCAGATAACGATGACCTTACGGCCGGGTTTCCCCATTCGGAAATCTGCGGATCAAAGCTTGTTTGCCAGCTCCCCGCAGCTTATCGCAAGCTACTACGTCCTTCATCGCCTGTAATCGCCAAGGCATCCACCATGTGCACTTATTCGCTTGTTCCTATAACGTTAGCCTCTTTTGCAAGAGCGTTATAAAGAAGCGTTGAGTTTTAGCGTTTGCCGTATTCCAAAGTAAGTCTTCTAATTGCTAAGATCACTTCGTAATACTTTGATTGATACAATCACACCCATTTTTACTTTCGCAAGAACCGAAGTCCTGGCGATCGTTTAAATGAATCTTTACTTCTTCCAGATTGTTAAAGAACAAAAACAGCCATTGATCGTAAAAGATCAAACCTAAATCACTACGCCAACTTGAACGCTGACTTAGGTTTGACATTTCTTGGTGGAGGTTGACGGGATCGAACCGACGACCCCCTGCTTGCAAAGCAGGTGCTCTCCCAGCTGAGCTAAACCCCCGAAACCTTGGTGGGTCTGGTTGGGCTCGAACCAACGACCCCCGCGTTATCAACACGGTGCTCTAACCAGCTGAGCTACAGACCCGCTTGGATCAGTATCAGTAGCCAGTCAGTGACGTTTGCCACAGACCGCGCTTCACCAAATAACTGTTCTTTGAATTACAGCCGATAAGTGTGGACGCTTAACTTCGTGCGCACTCTAGAAAGGAGGTGATCCAGCCGCACCTTCCGATACGGCTACCTTGTTACGACTTCACCCCAGTCACGAATCCTACCGTGGTGAGCGCCCTCCTTGCGGTTAGGCTACCCACTTCTGGTAAAACCCGCTCCCATGGTGTGACGGGCGGTGTGTACAAGACCCGGGAACGTATTCACCGCGACATGCTGATCCGCGATTACTAGCGATTCCAACTTCATGGAGTCGAGTTGCAGACTCCAATCCGGACTACGATACACTTTCTGGGATTAGCTCCCCCTCGCGGGTTGGCGGCCCTCTGTATGTACCATTGTATGACGTGTGAAGCCCTACCCATAAGGGCCATGAGGACTTGACGTCATCCCCACCTTCCTCCGGTTTGTCACCGGCAGTCTCATTAGAGTGCCCTTTCGTAGCAACTAATGACAAGGGTTGCGCTCGTTGCGGGACTTAACCCAACATCTCACGACACGAGCTGACGACAGCCATGCAGCACCTGTGCGCCGGTTCTCTTTCGAGCACTCCCAAATCTCTTCAGGATTCCGACCATGTCAAGGGTAGGTAAGGTTTTTCGCGTTGCATCGAATTAATCCACATCATCCACCGCTTGTGCGGGTCCCCGTCAATTCCTTTGAGTTTTAATCTTGCGACCGTACTCCCCAGGCGGTCTACTTCACGCGTTAGCTGCGTTACCAAGTCAATTAAGACCCGACAACTAGTAGACATCGTTTAGGGCGTGGACTACCAGGGTATCTAATCCTGTTTGCTCCCCACGCTTTCGTGCATGAGCGTCAGTGTTATCCCAGGGGGCTGCCTTCGCCATCGGTATTCCTCCACATATCTACGCATTTCACTGCTACACGTGGAATTCTACCCCCCTCTGACACACTCTAGCCGTGCAGTCACAAATGCAATTCCCAGGTTGAGCCCGGGGATTTCACATCTGTCTTACACAACCGCCTGCGCACGCTTTACGCCCAGTAATTCCGATTAACGCTTGCACCCTACGTATTACCGCGGCTGCTGGCACGTAGTTAGCCGGTGCTTATTCTTCAGGTACCGTCATTAGTTCTGGATATTAGCCAAAACCGTTTCTTCCCTGACAAAAGAGCTTTACAACCCGAAGGCCTTCTTCACTCACGCGGCATTGCTGGATCAGGGTTGCCCCCATTGTCCAAAATTCCCCACTGCTGCCTCCCGTAGGAGTCTGGGCCGTGTCTCAGTCCCAGTGTGGCTGGTCGTCCTCTCAGACCAGCTACTGATCGTCGCCTTGGTAGGCTTTTACCCCACCAACTAGCTAATCAGATATCGGCCGCTCCAGGAGCATGAGGTCTTGCGATCCCCCACTTTCATCCGTAGATCGTATGCGGTATTAGCTAATCTTTCGACTAGTTATCCCCCACTCTAGGGCACGTTCCGATATATTACTCACCCGTTCGCCACTCGCCATCAGGAGCAAGCTCCTATGCTGCCGTTCGACTTGCATGTGTAAGGCATGCCGCCAGCGTTCAATCTGAGCCAGGATCAAACTCTTTAGTTTAATCTCTGTTTTGTGCCATTTCTGGCTACCCCGAAGGGCATCGCTCTCTCAAAATACTGACAGGTAATTTCTTGCGAACTTACCTATATTTCTTGTGAGCATTTAATATTTAAAGTTTCCAGAACCGAAGTTCTGTCGCACTTCATTAAACGCCCACGCTTATCGGCTGTTAATTTTTAAAGATCTTGTCTGCCGCAAACGCGCTTGGCGCTGTTTGCATCGCTGCGAATCGTTTTGTTCGTCAGCAGCAGAGAAACGAGATTATGTAGCAGCTTGTTTATCGCGTCAACTACTTTTTTGCGATTCGCTTTAAATTTTTTCGTCTTCGCTTAACTGCCGCTTTGACTACTTCCATTTAAAACGCCCTACAAACTGCTTCACTACTCTTTGCTTCGCCGACCTCCGTCGCTCTGTTTTTCAACTTCGCTTCGTGTGTCGCGTCAGCAGGGGGCGAACTATAGCAACCCACCATCGGCTGTGCAAGCCCTTTTTGAAAAATAATTGAAATAATTTAGAAGATAGCCCTGGCGACCTCCTCTTGATCAGCAGCAAACCCAAGCCACACAAGGCTTTGCGGGCAAAGGCGGGATATTCCCCTGCACAAAAAAATAATGGCCGCCCTGCCGGGCGGCCATTATTGAGCGCGGCGATCGATCAGGAATGCTTGAATACTGGCTGGCGTTTTTCCAGGAAGGCCTTCATCCCCTCCTTCTGGTCTTCGGTAGCAAAGCAGCTATAGAAGAGCGCCCGCTCATACTTCATCCCCTCCGAGAGCGTGGTTTCATAGGCGCGATTGACCGAGTCCTTCACCATCATGGCCACCTGGCGCGGCATCTCGGCAATGATGATCGCTGCAGCCATGGCTTCCTCCAGCAGCTTGTCCGCGGCCACGATGCGCGAGACCAGCCCGGCGCGCTCGGCCTCCTCGGCATCCATCATGCGCCCGGTCAGAGCCAGGTCCATGGCCTTGGCCTTGGACACTGCGCGCGGCAGGCGCTGGGTGCCGCCGGCGCCGGGCACGATGCCCAGCTTGATCTCTGGCTGGCCGAACTTGGCGTTGTCGGCGGCAATGATGAAGTCACACATCATCGCCAGCTCACAGCCGCCGCCCAGCGCGTAGCCGGCCACCGCCGCAATCACCGGCTTGCGGATGCGGCGCAGGGTTTCCCAGTTGCGGGTAATGAACTCGCCCTTGAAGACATCCATATAGTCATAGCCGGCCATGGCGCTGATATCGGCGCCTGCGGCGAAGGCCTTTTCGCTGCCCGTGATGATGATGCAGCCGATCTCCTCCTGCGCATCGAAGGCCAGCAGGGCCTCGCCCAGCTCGGTCATGAGGCCGTCGCTGAGGGCATTGAGGGCCTTGGGACGGTGCAGGCGGATCAGACCGACCTTCTCGTGGGTTTCGACCTGGATATTTTCGTAGCTCATAGGGTCTCCTTCTTATCGATGAATCGGGTGGCAGTGACGGCGTGGCAGCAATCCGTCATGGCGAACCGCAAGAATAAGGCAAAAATCGGGAGGAAGTCCGACCTGGCGCAATGACTGTCCATAATTTCATGCAGGCCCGGCGGTGCAAGACTATATTTGAGTCATCCCATCAGCGCCCCTGGGGCGCATCATTGATCTACATAGATAAGGAGGCCACCATGTTCAAGACCATACTCGTTCCCACCGACGGCTCCGAACGCTCGGACAAGGCCATTGCCACGGCGGTGGACTATGCCAAAAACAGCGGTGCGCGCCTGATCGGCATCACGGTGGCCGAACCCTACCCCTTCTCGCCGCTGGCCGAAAGCTCCATGGCCATCGACCCGGCGCTCTATGAAGAGAACGTCAAGACCCTGGCCCAGCAGCACATCAAGAAAATCACCGATGCCGCCACAGCGGCTGGCGTCCCCTGCCAGACCGAGATCGTCATGTCCTTCAATCCCGATGAGGAAATCATCAAGGCGGCGCAACTGCACGCCTGCGACGCGATCTTCATGGCGTCGCACGGTCGCAGCGGACTCTCGCGCATCTTCCTGGGCAGCAAGACGCAAAAGGTGCTGACCCATTCGACCATTCCGGTGCTGGTGTTGCGCTAAGCAAAGGCAGCGGTACCTACGACGCAAAAAAGCCTGATCCCGGATGAGATCAGGCTTTTTTATTTCCAAAAAGAAATGTCGATCAATTACCCGAAGGCGGCGTCATTCCCTTGGGCAGCAACACCCACATCATCCCACGCTGCTTCATCGAGCCAGCGCGATCCTCGGCCTCGTCACCAAAGCCCCAGAAGTAATCAGCCCGCACCACCCCACGGATGGCGCCGCCGGTATCCTGCGCCACCACCAGTCGCTGCAGAGGACGATCGCTATTGGGCAGGGTCGTGGCCAGGAATACCGGTGCGCCCAGCGGCACATGCTGCGGATCGATGGCGATGGAGCGCTGCGGCGTCAGCGGGATACCCTGAGCGCCCTTGGGCCCCTTGGAGGGATCAGGCAGCTTCTCTTCCTTGAAGAAGACATAGCTGGGGTTGGCGTTGAGCAACTCTTCCTTGCGTGCGGGATTGGCCTGGACCCAGGCCTTGATGTTCTGGGCCGAGGCCTGTGACAGTTCCATCTCACCCTTGTCTACCAGATAACGCCCGATGGATTTGTAAGGACGGCCATTCTGATCGGCATAGGCCAGGCGAATGGTTTCGCGCGATTCGGGCAGGTAGACACGGCCCGAACCCTGCACCTGCAGGAAGAAGGCCTCCACCGGATCATCCACCCAGACGATTTCCTTGCCGGCCAGCGCATTGCCCTGCATCAGTTCAGCCCGGGTGGGGTAAGGCACGACCTTGCGGCCTACCACCTTGCCACGCAGGCGCAGGTTCTTCAATTCGGGATAGACGCTGGCCATGTCGATGGTCAGCAAGTCGTCGGGGGCCTGGTACAGCGGTGTCTGGTAGGGGCCGCTGCGCCGGCGCGAACCGCGCAGCAAGGGCTCATAGTAGCCGGTGACCAAGCCGGTATCGGTGCCGTCCTGGTTGTAGAGCTGGTAAGGCGTGAAGTAGGTCTCGAAATACTGACGCAGCAGACCGAGGTCACTGCCATTGACCTGCTGGGCCGCCGCGCAGGCGGCGCGCCACTCCGGCTTGCGGATCATCACCGAACAGGACGATTGCACTGCCGGCCAGGCCTCGCGCAGGTCGTCATTGTTCCATCCTGGCAACTGCGAGAAGCTGGTGGCGCGCATGGCCGGACCGGGCTGGGCCGTCGGGCGGGGTGAGGGCTGGCTCACGCCGGGCGTGGTGACAGGGGTGGTCTGGCAGGCCGCCAGCAGGACCGCGACCGAGATGGCCATCGCGGGTACACTGAGACGCCGGAGCGAAGAAAGCTTGGTGAAACGATTCAATGACATCGGAGACAGATTCATGTTGTGGTTGATCCTGGAGGCTTGCGCCGCCTTCTTCGTGCTGGTCTTCATCGTCTGGTGGACCATGTTCTCGGGCCGCAAGGAAAAAAATGGCAGGCCCGTGGCCAAGCAACAGAAGCAAGCGCGCGAGACCACAGACAGCGGACCGCGCTGAAAAATCCGCTGGCCTGCGCCAAACCCGGCATGTCAGTGCAGGGTGCGCGGCAGCGAGAGGACGAATTCGGGAATGCGCACGTCGAACTGTTCGCCATCCTCGGCCACGCAGAAGTATTCGCCGTGCATGCTGCCCTGGGGCGTCTTGAGCGAGGTGCCGCTGGTGTATTCGAACTGTTCGCCCGGCTGCAGGAAGGGTTGATGTCCCACCACGCCCAGCCCGCGCACTTCCTCGACGTGGTTGTTGGCGTCGGTGATGACCCAGTGGCGCGAAATGAGCTGCGCCGGCACGGTGCCGGTATTGACGATGGTGATCGCATAGGCGAACACGTAATGCGAACGCGATGGATCGGATTGCTCCTCCAGGTACTGGGTCTTGACCGTCACCGTGAACTCATACGCTGCCATGGAATTTCCTGTCTTGTGAATGTGGCTGGCGGCCCATCGATGAAGCATCGAGGCAGCCACCCCCGATTGCACACGAATTCCGCACCCAGCGCAAGCCGCTACGCCAGCCAAGCTCGTCAGCGGCGCGTGACAAGGTAGAATAGCGCCTTTGCCGCCCGCGCCCCAGGCGCAGGCGTCGCCGTCGATTCAGCCATCCTTTCTCTACAGCCATGCCGACCTACCGTATCGCCCCCAGCATCCTGTCCGCCGATTTCGCCCGCCTGGGCGAGGAAGTGCGCAATGTCGTCGCCGCCGGCGCCGATTTCATCCACTTCGACGTGATGGACAACCATTATGTCCCCAACCTCACCATCGGCCCGCTGGTGTGCGAGGCGATCCGCCCGCATGTGCAAGTTCCCATCGACGTCCACCTGATGGTCAAGCCGGTGGACCGCATCATTCCCGATTTCGCCAAGGCCGGCGCCAACCTCATCACCTTCCACCCGGAAGCCTCCGAGCACATCGACCGCTCGCTGCAACTGATCCGCGACAATGGCTGCAAGGCCGGGCTGGTGTTCAACCCGGGCACGCCGCTGCACTACCTGGATCACGTGATGGACAAGCTGGACATGGTCCTGATCATGTCGGTCAACCCCGGTTTCGGCGGCCAGTCCTTCATCCCCGAAGCCCTGAAGAAGATCGCCGAAGTGCGCCGCCGCATCGATGAGTCCGGCCGCGACATCCTCCTGGAAGTCGATGGCGGCATCAAGATCGAGAACATCGCCGCGGCCGCACGCGCCGGCGCCGACACCTTCGTGGCCGGCTCGGCCATCTTCGGTAAACCAGACTACAAGGCCGTCATCGACGCCATGCGCGCCGAGCTGGCCCAGGTCTGATCGGCCTGCCCTCCTACGAACAGACCACAAGGTTTCCCTGGCATATGAGCAAGCTGACCAATATCAAGGCCGCCATCATCGACCTCGACGGCACCATGCTGGATACCGCCGCCGACTTTCATGTGGCGGTGAACCGCATGCGTGACGACCTGGGTCTCACGCCCCTGTCCCAGGAAACCATCGTCAACTTCGTCGGCAAGGGTACCGAGAACCTGATCCGCCGGGTACTGGCCGTGGACTACGCCGAAGACGAGGCCGCACAATACTTCCAGCAGGCGCTGGCAGCCTGTACCGAGCACTACCTGGCCATCAACGGCGACTATTCCTCGCTCTACCCGGGCGTGCTCGAGGGTCTGCAAGCCCTGCGCAACAAGGGCCTGCGCCTGGCCTGCGTGACCAACAAGCCACTGGCCTTTGCCGTACCGCTGCTGCAGAAGAAGGGCCTGCGCGATTTCTTCGAGATCGTCTATGGGGGCGATTCCTTCCCCAAGAAGAAGCCCGATCCCATGCCGCTGCTGCAGGTGTGTCAGGATTTCGCCCTCGCGCCGGCACAGGTGGTGGCCATCGGCGACTCCAGCAACGACGCCCAGGCGGCCCGCGCGGCGGGATGCCGGGTCCTCAATGTTCCGTATGGATACAACCACGGAGAATCTATACACGACGTCGATTCGGATGGTATAGTTTCGACGCTTGTAGAAGCAGCGCAGCAAATCTCGGTGGACTGACAGCCTGTCAGCCTGCCGGTCGATAGACCGAAGATCCAACCGCGACCCCACATCAATGTTTCGTAACAACAAACGAACCGCTCAACCGACAGCCGCCCCTGAGGCCTGGCTGTGGCGACGCTGGCAATTCCAGGCTCTGTAAATGACGCCTGGACCTGGCCGCACCTGCGTGCCGGGTCGTTTGTTGTAGTACCCGCATCCCCCCGTATTTTCCTTAACGACACCGCTGACGAGAGTCCGCCGCTGTCCACGGTCATCGTGTGCATCGCGCATTGCGCCTGCACACCGCCAGTGGGCAGGCCCGCGTGCCCTACAATGGCGGTCTGGAGTGAAACATGACCGAACTCGAATTCAAATCGCTGGCCACCGAAGGCTACAACCGCATCCCCCTGATCGCCGAAGCCTTCGCCGACCTGGAAACCCCGCTGACGCTCTATCTCAAGCTGGCCCAGAGCCACCACACCGGCAAGAATACCTTCCTGCTGGAATCGGTCGTGGGCGGCGAGCGCTTCGGCCGCTATTCCTTCATCGGCCTGCCCGCCTCGACCAAGATCCGCTGCAGCGGCAAGCAGATCGAAGTGCTCAAGAATGACGTGGTCATCGAAACCGCCGAAGGCAATGCGCTGGAATTCATCGCCCAGTACCAATCCCGCTTCAAGGTCGCGATCCGCCCCGGCATGCCGCGCTTCTGCGGCGGCCTGGCCGGCTACTTCGGCTATGACGCCGTGCGCTACATCGAGAAACGCCTGGAAGACAGCGCCCCCAAAGATACGCTGGGCCTGCCCGACATCCAACTGCTGCTGACCGAAGAACTGGCCGTCATCGACAACCTTTCCGGCAAGCTCTACCTGATCGTCTATGCCGATCCCACCCAGCCGGAAGCCTTCTCCCGCGGCCGCCAGCGCCTGCGCGACCTGCGCGCCATGCTGCGCCGCCCGGCCGATGCGCCGGTGACCACCGGTTCGGTGCGTACCGAGACCATTCGCGAATTCCCCAAGGACGAATATCTGAAAGCCGTGGCCCGCGCCAAGGAATACGTGATGGCCGGCGACCTGATGCAGGTGCAGATCGGCCAGCGCCTCAAGAAATCCTATGTGGATTCGCCGCTGATGCTGTACCGCGCGCTGCGCTCGCTCAATCCCTCGCCCTACATGTACTTCTACAACTTCGGCGACATGCAGATCGTCGGTGCTTCGCCGGAAATCCTGGTGCGCAACGAATCCATCGGCGAAGGCCAGAAGAAGATCACCATCCGTCCGCTGGCCGGCACCCGCCCGCGCGGCTCCACCATCGAACGCGATGAGCAGCTGGCGCGCGAACTGCTGGCCGACCCCAAGGAAATCGCCGAACACGTGATGTTGATCGACCTGGCCCGCAACGACATCGGCCGCATCGCCACCACCGGCAGCGTCAAGGTCACCGACCAGATGGTGATCGAAAAATATTCCCACGTGCAGCACATCGTCTCCAACGTCGAGGGCATCTTGAAGCCCGGCATGTCCAACCTGGATGTGCTCAAGGCCACCTTCCCGGCCGGCACCCTCTCGGGCGCGCCCAAGGTGCGCGCCATGGAAATCATCGACGAGCTGGAGCCGACCAAGCGCGGCATCTATGGCGGCGCCTGCGGTTATCTCTCCTTCGGTGGCGAGATGGATGTGGCCATTGCCATCCGTACCGGCGTCATCAAGGATGGCACGCTGTACGTGCAGGCGGCCGCCGGCATCGTGGCCGACTCGGTGCCGGAAATGGAATGGGAAGAAACCGAAAACAAGGCGCGCGCCGTACTGCGCGCTGCTGAACAAGTGCAAGATGGCCTGGACGGAGAAATCTAAATGCTGCTGATGATCGACAACTACGACTCCTTCACCTACAACCTGGTGCAATACTTCGGCGAACTGGGCGAAGAGGTGCTGACCATCCGCAATGACGAGATCACACTGGATGACATCAGGAAACTGAACCCCGAGCGCATCTGCCTCTCCCCCGGCCCCTGCAGCCCCAAGGAAGCCGGCATCTGCGTGGACCTGTTAAAGGAATTCTCGGGCAAGCTGCCCATCCTGGGCGTGTGCCTGGGCCACCAGGCCATTGGCGAAGCCTTCGGCGGCAACATCATCCGCGCCAAGCAGGTGATGCATGGCAAGACCTCCAAGATCGCCCACACCGGCGTAGGCGTCTTCCAGGACCTGCCCTCGCCCTATACGGTGATCCGCTACCACTCGCTGGCCATCGAACGCGCCACCCTGCCGGATTGCCTGGAAGTGACGGCCTGGACCGATGATGGCGAGATCATGGGCGTGCGCCACAAGGAGTTCGACCTGCAAGGCGTGCAGTTCCATCCCGAGTCCATCCTCTCCGAGCACGGCCACGCCCTGCTCAAGAACTTCCTGAGCGGCAGCGCCCACGGCTGAGACCATCACATCACAAGAGACAAGACATGCCCATCACTCCCCAAGAAGCGCTGCTGCGCTGTATCGAACACCGCGAGATCTTCCACGATGAAATGCTGACGCTGTTCCGCCAGATCATGAGCGGCGAGATGTCGCCGGTCATGATCGCTGCCCTCACCATGGGCCTGCGCGTGAAGAAGGAAAGCATCGGCGAGATCGCCGCCGCCGCCCAGGTCATGCGCGAATTCGCGACCAAGGTGCCGATGGCCGACACCTCGCGCCTGCTCGACATCGTCGGCACCGGTGGCGATGGCGCACACACCTTCAACATCTCCACCGCTTCCATGTTCGTGGCCGCGGCGGCCGGTGCGCGCGTGGCCAAGCATGGCGGGCGCAGCGTGTCGTCCTCGTCCGGCAGCGCCGACGTGCTCGAGGCACTCGGTGCGGACATCAACCTGCAACCCGAGCAAGTGGCGCAATCGATCGCCCAGACCGGCATCGGCTTCATGTTCGCCCCCAACCACCACGCCGCCATGAAGCACGCCGCGCCGGTGCGCAAGGAGCTGGGCGTACGCACCATCTTCAACATCCTCGGTCCGCTGACCAATCCGGCGGGGGCGCCCAACATCCTCATGGGCGTGTTCCACCCCGACCTGGTCGGCATCCAGGTGCGCGTGCTGCAACGCCTGGGCGCGCAACACGCCATCGTGGTCTGGGGCCGCGACAACCTGGATGAAGTCACGCTGGGCGGCGCCACCATGGTGGGCGAGCTCATCAATGGCGAGATCCGCGAGTACGAGATCCATCCGGAAGACTTCGGCCTGTCCATGTTTGCCAGCCGCAACTTGCAGGTCAGCAATGCGGCCGAATCGAAGGAAAAGATCTTCGAAGCCCTGCGCGGGGAACCCGGTCCGGTACACGACATCGTAGTCATCAATGCCGCCACCGCTCTGTATGCGGCCGGTGTTGCGCCCTCGATTGCCGAAGGCCTGCAGACGGCGCGCGCCACCATCGCCTCCGGCGCGGCCCGCGCCAAGCTGGACCAGTTCGTCCAGGTGACCCGCCAGCTCGGTGGCAAGCACTGAGCCGACATCCGACACTCGATATTCGATACCTGACAGGAGCCCCATGTCCGACATCCTCAACAAGATCCTCGACGTTAAGGCCGAGGAAGTGCGCATCGCCAAGAAAGAGCGCGACCTCGCCAGCCTGCGCCGCGATGTCGAAACCGACAGCGAGCTGCGTTCCGAACTGCGCAACTTCGAAGAGAGCCTGCGCGGCAAGATCGCCAACGGCCAGGCCGGCGTGATTGCCGAAGTCAAGAAGGCCTCGCCCTCCAAGGGCGTGATCCGTCCCGACTTCAAGCCCGCCGAGATCGCCGTGAGCTATGCCGAACATGGCGCGGCCTGCCTGTCGGTGCTCACCGATGAACAGTTCTTCCAGGGCTCGCCGGACTACCTCAAGCAGGCACGGGCCGCCTGCGCCCTGCCGGTGCTGCGCAAGGATTTCATGATGGATCATTACCAGATCTATCAGGCGCGCTCCTGGGGCGCGGACGCCATCCTGCTGATCGTGGCCGCGCTGGACCATGGCCTCATGGCCGACCTGGAAGCCTGCGCCCACGAGCTGGGCATGAGCGTGCTGGTGGAAGTGCATGACCAGGCTGAACTGGACGCAGCCCTCAAGCTCAAGACCCGCCTGTTGGGTATCAACAACCGCAACCTGCGCACCTTCGAGACCACACTCGACACCACGCTGAACCTGCTGCCGCGCATCCCCCCGGAAAAGCTGGTGGTCACCGAATCGGCCATCGCCACGCCGGACGACGTCAAGCGCATGCGCGATGCCGACGTGCATGCCTTCCTGGTTGGCGAAGCCTTCATGCGTGCGCCGGAGCCGGGCGTAGAGCTGGCGCGCCTGTTCGCCTGATTGCCGCACGCACGAACAAACCTCGCCCGGTGCAAACCGGAGCGAGGTTTTTTTACGTCCCGAGAGTGACGACCTGAGCAGCGATCAAGCCGAGAAACCGCCATCGATCATCAGGTTGGCACCGGTGATGTAACCCGATTCCGGACCTGCCAGATAAGCCACGAAGCTGGCGATTTCTTCGGCCTTGCCATAGCGCGGCAGCGCCATCAAACCCGTCAGGGAGGCCGCGAAGTCACCGCTGGCCGGGTTCATGTCGGTATCGACCGGACCGGGCTGGACGTTGTTGACGGTGATGCCACGCGGACCGAGGTCGCGGGCCAGACCCTTGGTCAAGCCGACCAGCGCCGACTTGCTCATGGCATACACGGCACCGCCGGCAAAGGGAATGCGGTCGGCATTGGTGCTGCCGATGCTGATGACGCGACCGCCCTCGCCCATGTAGCGCGCGGCCTCCTGGGTCGCGACGAAGACGCTGCGCACATTCACGGCCAGGGTACGGTCCAGGTCTTCCAGCTTGAATTGGTCCAGCGGGCCCATGGCCAGCACGCCGGCATTGTTGACCAGGATATCGAGGCGACCAAAGGTCTCGGCGGCCAGGCGGATGGCTTGTTGCAGGGCGGCAGCATCCGCGCTGTCGGCCTGGATCGCCAGGGCGCGGCCTCCCTTGGCTTGCACGCTGGAGACCAGCGCCTGCGCCTTGTCCGGCGAACTGACATAGGTGAAGGCAACGGTCGCGCCCTCGGCGGCCAGGCGCTGTACGATGGCCGCGCCGATGCCGCGCGAACCGCCTTGCACGAAGGCAACCTTGGAAACCAGGGTGGAGGTGGAAACGGCGGCTTGTTGGTCTTGCTTGCTCATGATCTTGCTCCTTGAAGGTGATGGATTGGCCCCGTCGGCCTGCGCCTGGGTGTGCTGCGGGCGGCTGTGTGCGTCCGGGTTGAAGCAAGTATCGGCGCTGGATTATGTGCTGACTAGCCGGCAATCCCTATCTTCTTTTTAAACCATTGGTTTAGAATCGAGCGATGGAAACCATGACCAGCATCGAATGCTTCGTCGCTGCGGCCCACGCCGGCAGCTTTTCGGCGGCGGCGCGCCAGCTTGGCCTGACCTCGGCGGCGGTGGGCAAGAATGTGGCGCGGCTGGAGAGTTCGCTGGGTGTGCGGCTGTTTCATCGCAGCACCCGCAAGCTCTCGCTGACCGAGGCGGGCGAACGCTTCCTGCAGGAAGTGGGCGGCGGCCTGCAAGCCATCCGCAGCGCCGTGGCCAACCTGGCCAGCGCGGGCGGGCAGCCGGCTGGCACGCTCAAGGTCAGCATGGGGACGGGGTTCGGGCGGCAATACATCGTGCCCTTGCTGGGGGAATTCCTGGGGAGATATCCGGGCATCCAGCCGGACTGGCATTTCGAGAACCGCCCGGTCGATCTCATCAGCGAAGGCTTCGACGCCGCCATCGCCGGCGGCACCGAGCTCTCACCCGGCGTGGTGGCGCGTGAGCTGGCGCCGGCGCACCGGGTCTTGCTGGCGTCGCCCGCTTACCTGGATGCGCACCCACCGCTGCACTCGCCGGCCGATCTGGCCGAGCATGCCGGCATCCTGATCCGCTCGCCGCAGACCGGCCGCGTGCGGCCCTTCTCGCTGCGCGACCGCAGCGGCCAGCAGGCCCCGGTCACGCTGCAGCAACGCATGACGATGAGCGACGCCAATGCCGCCTGCGAGGTGGCCGAGGCGGGCTTGGGCATCACCCTGGTCGCGATGCCGCACGCGCTGCCGTATCTGGAAGGCGGCACGCTGGTGCGGGTGCTGCCGGACTGGTATGTCGACACCGGCATGCTCTCGCTCTACTTCACGGCAGCCAGGCTACTGCCGGCCAAGACCCGCGTCTTCGTCGACTTCGTGGTGGAGCACTTCCGCCGCGAGCGCCTGGCCGAGCGCTTTTCCGCACAGCGCTAGGGCCTGTTCAGCGCTTGCCCGGCGCGGCCCGCATGCCGCCGCCGATGTTGCTGCCGGCGTCGCGCGCCAGGCCGCGATAACCGATCACCGAGATCAGGGTCACCACACCGGCCATGGCAAAGGCCCACTGGAAATCGCCCAGGGTGAAATGCGCACCGCTGGCGTCGATCGCCTCGCCACGCAGGGCCGCAGCAATGCGCAAGGCCAGCGCGCCGAAGGCGATGCCCATGCCGATGGTCATCTGCTGCGCCACGCTCCAGAGCGTGCTGGCCGAAGACTTGCGGGCATCACTGATATCCGCATAGGCCAGCGTGGCCAAGGTCGAGAACTGCATCGAGCGTGACAAGCCGTAACAGAAGATCACGCCCAGGATCACCGGCAACGGTGTGGCGGGCGTCAACAGGCCGCAAGCGATGATGAGGCCACCCGCGATGGCGGCATTGTTGACCGCCACGCTGCGAAAACCGAAGCGCTGCAGGATGCGCGTGGTGAAGGCCTTCATGCCGAGGTTGCCCAGCGCGGTCGCCAGCAACAGCAAGCCCGACTGGAAGGCGGTGAGCCCGAAACCGATCTGGAACATCAGCGGCATCAGGTAAGGCACGGCATCCACCCCGATACGCGTGAGCGAACCGGTCAGCACCGTCACCGAATAGGTCGGAATGCGCAAGTTGGAAAAATCCAGCAGCGGATGTTCGATGCGCTGCATGTGACGCCAAGCGCCATACCCCAACACCACGCCCAGCGCCACGAAGCCGAGCGCCACCTTGATGTTGGATTCCATGTGGCTGGCGATTTCGGTGCCATACAAGAGCGAGGTCAGCGCCGCGCCCGAGAGCAGGAAGCCGACCAGGTCCAGCGGTCGCTTGCTCACGCCATGTTCATTGCGCACCACCATCATCACCGCAGTGAAGGCAGCAAGACCAAATGGCACGTTCATCAGGAAGATCCAGTGCCACGAAGCATAGGTGGTGATAAAACCGCCGATGGACGGCCCCACCACCGGCGCCACGATGGCCGGCCAGGTGATGGTGGCGATGGCTTTCATCAGCCTGTCCTTGCCGGTGCTGCGCACCACGATCATGCGCCCGACCGGCACCATCATTGCCCCGCCCAGCCCTTGCAGCACACGGGCGGCGGTGAACTCCCAGACGTTCTGCGAAAAACCGCACAGGATGGACGCCAGCGTGAAGATGGCAATGGCCATGCCGAACACCGTGCGCGAACCGAAGCGGTCCGCCACCCACCCACTGATGGGGATGAAGACCGCCAGCGTGAGCATGTAGGCGGTCATGCCCAGGCTCAGTTCGTTGGGTCCGACACCGAATGACTGCGCCATCTGCGGCAGGGCCGTGGCGATGATGGTGGTGTCCAGATATTCCATGAAGAAGGTCGCCGCCACGATGTAGGGCAACATGCGCACGCGTGCGTCGGTCAGGCTATTGTCGTTGGTTGCCACGTTGTTTTCGCCTCTGCTTTCTGGATGCTCCATGCGAAACGCCGGCATGTGCCGGCGCTTGCATCAGGAGAATGATCTATATTCCCTAAATTATTTATATCAATAAAAATATTAATATAAATATTAATATCAATAGAACTTCAGGAAGTGCATCAGCAGCTGGATCACGATGACGCCGCCGATGAGCCCGCCGCCGAAATAGACGATCACACCCAGGAACATGTTGGTGCGCCGCTGCTCGGCCAGCAGCTTGCGGATCAGCTCGGTGTTCTGCGGCTGGCTGTCGCCTTCGGTGTAGCGCGTCAGCGCCTGATGCGCCAGGCGCGGCAGCTCGGGCAGCAGGCGGCTGTAACGCGGCACTTCCACCTTCAGCTGTTCGACGAAACCGCGCCAGCCGATCTGCTCGCTCATCCAGCGCTCCAGATAGGGCTTGGCGGTCTTCCACAGGTCGAGGTCGGGATCGAGCTGACGGCCCAGGCCTTCGACGTTGAGCAAGGTCTTCTGCAACAGCACCAGCTGCGGCTGCACTTCCACATTGAAGCGGCGCGAGGTCTGGAACAGGCGCAGCAGCACCTGGCCGAAGGAAATGTCCTTCAGCGGCCGATCGAAGATCGGTTCGCAGCAGGCGCGCACCGCCGCTTCCAGTTCATCGACGCGGGTATCCTTGGGCGCCCAGCCGGATTCGATGTGGGCCTCGGCCACGCGCTTGTAGTCGCGGCGGAAGAAGGCCAGGAAATTCTGCGACAGGTAATCCTTGTCGAAATCGTTGAGCGTGCCGACGATGCCGAAGTCCAGCGCGATATAGCGGCCAAAGCTCTCCGGCGCCACTGACACCAGGATGTTGCCGGGGTGCATGTCGGCATGGAAGAAGCCGTCACGGAACACCTGGGTGAAGAAGATCTCCACGCCATCGCGCGAGAGCTTGGACAGGTCCACACCCTCGGCGCGCAGGCGCTCGGTCTGAGAGATGGGAATGCCATGCATGCGCTCCATCACGATCACCGAGGGCGAGCAATAGTCCCAGTACATCTCCGGCACCATCAAGAGCGTGGACTCGGCGAAGTTGCGGCGCAACTGGCTGGCGTTGGCGGCTTCGCGCATCAGGTCGAGCTCGTCGTGCAGATATTTGTCGAACTCGCCCACGACTTCCTTGGCCTTCAGGCGGCGGCCATCGGCCCACAGCCGTTCCAGCCAGTCGGCGGCGACGTGCATGAGGCCGATATCGTGGTCGATGATGTCGCGCATACCCGGGCGCAGCACCTTGACGGCGACTTCCTTGCCATCCTTCAGGGTGGCGAAGTGGACCTGGGCAATCGAGGCCGAGGCCACCGGAGTGCGCTCGAAGGTGGCGAAGAGCAGGTCGGGATGCGCGCCCAGCGATTTCTCGATCTGCTTGACCGCCAGTTCGGAATCGAAGGGCGGCACGCGATCCTGCAGCAAGGTCAGCTCGTTGGCGATGTCCGGCGGCATCAGGTCGCGCCGGGTCGAGAGTACCTGGCCGAACTTGATGAAGATGGGACCGAGGTCTTCCAGCGCACGACGCAAGCGCTCACCGCGCGGCGCGGACAGGTCGCGCCAGAAGAAGATGCGGTTGATGATGCGGGCAATGCGCGGCGGCGCGAATTCAGAGGCGATGATTTCATCCAGGCCATAGAGAATGGCCACGCGGACGATCTTGAGCAGACGCATGGAACGCAGCAGCATCAGCGACGCTCCAGCTTCTCGATGCGCTTGGACAGGCGTTCCAGATCATCGCGCAGGCGCACGACGTCGGCGGAAAAGTCCTGCAACTGGCGGGGGCGGATCAGCATCGGTTGTTCTTCCAGGAAATACTCGGCAAGGTTGTCGGTGAGCTTGCGGCCGGTGCTGCGGGCCGCCTCGAACAGGCCGCGTGCGCCGGAGACGATGCGGGTGGCGGCGACATCGCCGACCACGCGGGACAGGTCATCCTCGGCATCCCAGCGCAGCGTCTGGCTCAGTTGCGAGATCGCATTGGCGAAATCGGCATCGCCTTCCAGCTTGACGTAGGACACGGCACGCTCGCGGTTGGCGGCAATCAGCGGCAGGTCGGAAAGCTTGATACGGATAGTGACATTGGCCGGCGCATCGGCGGGCACATCCTGCAGGTAGCCATCGCCGGCCACTTTCAGGCGCAGTTGCATGACGCCGGTATCGATGCAGGCCACCTTGCCGGCATGGGCGATGAGCGTGTTGCGCGCCCACGGCTCCTGCGCCAGCAGATGGTTGATCGCCGCTGCGGCGGGTTTCATCGGGTCGAGGGCCAACGTGGCGGGATCAGGCAGCACGGACATGGATTCCAAAGGCGGGTTAGGCCAGGTTCAATAACAAGGACAAAGACAAAGTCAAAACGCGGTCAGCCAGGCAATCAGCGCCGCAAAAACAAAACCGCCCGCAAAAGCCGGGCGGTTTCAAGTGTAACAGCTTGGCGGGCAGGCAAGGTTCGCACCAGGCGGGTTCCTTGATCCGGCACCGCTATCAGCTAACGGCTACACCTGCTGGATGCCGGCCAGCACCCAGCCGCCGCTGCCGTTGAGCGGCTTGGACAGGTTCCAGATTTCGGCGAAGGGCTCGGCCGAGACATCCGGGGCTTCCTTGATCAGTCCCTGGAAGCGCACCGTGGCCAGGTAATCGAAGGCCATGGTCTCGATGCCTAGCAATTGCGCATCCAGCTGGACCACATCGGTGGCGTTGGGGGCCGCGCCCCGTTCGGTCAATTGCATGCGCAGCTCGGCAAACATCTCGGGGGTGGTGAATTCGCGGATGTCGTTGACATCGGCGCGATCCCACGCCGCCTGCAGGCGGATGAAATAGGTCTTGGCATTGCGCACGAAGCCGGCCGTATCAAACCCTTCCGGAATGCCCCATTGCTGGATCTGCGCCGGCTGGGCCGCAGCGCCATACGCATTGCCTTGCAGGGCCGGCGGCGGGTTGATGTCGCGCAGTCCGGAACCGATCTCGGGGGTCGCGCCGGCAGCGCTGCCGATGGGGCTCACACCCGGCATGGGCGTGGCATAGGCCGGATTATTGTTCTGCGCCTCACGGCCGCGGGCAAACATGCGGATCAGGAAGATCACCGCCGCGCACAGCAGTGCGATGGTCAGCAGCGACCCCAGCAGGCCGCCCATGGCGCCGCCAATGCCGAAGTGCGACATCAGCGCGCCCAGGCCAAAGCCCAGCAAGGCGCCGCCCAGCACATTGCGCCAGGGGCTGGCTGGCTTGGGCATGGGTGCGCTTTGCGGCGTGGCGGCCGGCGTCGAGGGACGGTACGGGGTGGCCGAAGGCTGGCTGTAGGATGGCGAGGACGGTGCCGCCTGGCGCGAGTAATTGGACGATTGCTTGCCGAAGGAGCCGCCACCGCCCAGGCGCTTGGCCTCGGCGGGCGACATGATCAGGGACAGCGAGGTGATCGACAGCAGCAGTGCGAGCAGGAGTTTTTTCATGGGCTTGCCTCTTGTGGATGATGCCGAGATGGCGGGCGACCAAGGAAAAAGCAAGCCCGTCGATTCGGAGCGGTCATTGTCGCCGGGCAGAATTAAGCCAGTCTTAATGCCGCTGCGCCCAGCATTTCTTACATCTTAATGCCCGTATGCAGCGCGGCCACACCGGCAGTCAGGTTGAAGTATTGCACGCGCTCCAGGCCCACCTGTTCCATCATCTGCTTCAGGGTTTCCTGGTCGGGGTGCATGCGGATCGATTCGGCCAGGTAGCGATAGCTGTCGGCGTCGTTGGCCACCTTCTTGCCCAGCCATGGCAGGACCGAGAAGGAATAGACGTCATAGGGTTTCTTCAGCGGCTCCCAGACCTTGGAGAATTCCAGCACCAGCAGCTTGCCGCCGGGTTTGAGCACGCGGCGCATCTCGGCCAGGGCGGCATCCTTGTGGGTCATGTTGCGCAGGCCGAAGGCCACCGAGACGCGGTCGAAGTAGTTGTCCCGGAAGGGCAGCTTCTCGGCGTCGCACAGCATGGTGGGGGTGACGATGCCCTGGTTGAGCAGACGGTCGCGACCCACGCGCAGCATGGATTCATTGATGTCGGTATGCCAGACCTCACCGCTGGGGCCGGCCTGCTTGGCAAAGGCCTTGGACAGGTCGCCCGTGCCGCCGGCAATGTCGAGCACCTTGAAGCCAGGACGGATGCCGGCCTGGGCGATGGTGAAGGCTTTCCAGAGACGATGCAGGCCCGCCGACATGAAGTCGTTCATCACGTCGTACTTGGCGGCGACGGAATGGAACACTTCCGCGACCTTGCGGACCTTCTCTTCTTCTTTGACGGTCTCGTAACCGAAATGGGTGGTGTTGGTCATGGCTAGGCCTGTAACAATGAAGACGACATTATAAGAGACGGGCCAGCGCAGAGCTTGCCCTGGATCAGCAGCAGGGCTTGAGACTCAGTGCGCATGACCGCAACCGTGGCCGCCGCCCGCCTCGGGCTGATGATCCCGCCCGCTGTCCCGCGTGAAACCGGCGGCTTCCAGTTTCTGCAGATAGGCTTCCCACAGCGCGGCCTGGTCGCGACCGAGCTGGTAGAGGTAATCCCAGGTGAAGATGCCGCTGGCGTGGCCATCCGAGAACAGCGGTTTGACGCCGTAGTTGCCGACCGGTTCGATGCCGTGGATCTCCACCTCGCGCTTGCCGGTCTGCAGTACTTCCTGACCGGGACCGTGGCCGCGCACTTCAGCCGAGGGCGAATAGACCCGCATGAGCTCGAAAGGCAGCGCATACATCACGCCATCATCGAACTCGACTTCGACCACGCGCGAGAGCTTGCGCACCTTGAAGGAAACGGGAACCGGAGAAGACGGGGCGCTCATGGGCTCTCCCTTGTGAAATTCGTGAGAGGAAACGCAAGCCCGGCCAGGTCATTCCAGACCGGGACTGCAGGTGCAGATCAGGCCGTCAAACCCGCCGCATCGAGCTGCCGGCGCACCGCCTCGCGCAGCTGCGGCAGCCGTGCGCGACGTGCTGCAATGCTGGCGGCGTCAGCGGGCCGGCGTGGCTCAGCCCACACCGGGCTGGGGAAATGACGGTCGTCGGTGAAGCGCGGGATCACATGCCAGTGCACGTGCGGCGTCATATTGCCCAGCGTAGCCAGGTTGACCTTCTCGGGCTGCATGACTTCGCGCAGGGCAGCTTCCACCGCCCACACCGCATTGGCCATCAAGGTGCGCTGCGCCGGGGCGAGGTCGGTCATTTCCTTGACGTGCTCATGGCAGATCACGCGGCAAAAGCCCGGGTAATCGGCTTCGTCCACCAGCACCACCCGGAAAACCGGGTGCTGCCACAGCACTTCGCCGCCGTCTCCGGCGCACAGCTCGCAGGCGGGAACCACAGATGCGCTCATGGCTTACACCAGGATGCGTTCGATGCCGCCATTGTTGGCGCGCTCGACGTATTCCGGCATCCAGTTCTCGCCCAGCAGGTGACGCGCCATCTCGACCACGATGTAGTCGGCCGTGGTGCCGGCATCCTCGTTGTAGCGCGACAGGCCCTGGAAGCAGGACGGGCAGGAGGTCAGGATCTTGACGTCGCCGGTGAAGCCGTCGGCGCGCACCTTGTCGCTGCCCTTACGCATTTCCTCTTCCTTGCGGAAGCGCACCTGGGTCGAGACATCCGGACGCGACACGCCGAAGGTGCCCGACTCGCCGCAGCAGCGATCGTTCTTCTCGATCTTCTGCGCATCTATCGTGGTGATGAGCGAGTTGACGGTCTTCAGCGGGTCCTGCTGCTTCATGGGGCTGTGGCAGGGATCGTGGTACATGTAGCGGGTACCGGTCACGCCTTCGAGCTTGACGCCCTTCTCCAGCAGATATTCGTGGATGTCGATGATGCGGCAGCCGGGGAAGATCTTCTCGAATTCATAACCCTGCAACTGGTCGTAGCAGGTACCGCAGGACACCACCACGGTTTTGATGTCGAGGTAGTTCAGCGTATTGGCCATGCGATGGAACAGCACGCGGTTGTCGGTGATGATCTTCTCGCCCTTTTCGAAGTCGCCGGTCCCGCGTTGCGGATAGCCGCAGCACAGGTAGCCCGGCGGCAGCACGGTCTGTACGCCGACATTCCACAGCATGGCTTGCGTGGCCAGACCGACTTGCGAGAACAGGCGCTCCGAACCGCAGCCCGGGAAGTAGAACACCGCTTCCGTATCGGCCGTGGTGGTCTTGGGATTGCGGATGATGGGGACGATCTTGTCGTCCTCGATATCCAGCAAGGCGCGCGCGGTCTTCTTGGGCAGGTTGCCCGGCATCTTCTTGTTGATGAAGTGGATCACCTGCTCCTTCACCGGCGGCTTGCCGACGGTGGCGGGCGGTTTCTGGGTCTGCTTCTTGGCAAACTTCTTCATCAGATCGTTGCCCAGGCGCTGCGCCTTGAAACCCCACTGCGTCATCACCTTGCGGGTGGCGTTGATGGTGGCCGGATCGGTGGCGTTGAGGAAGAACATGGCCGCATTGGTGCCGGCATTGAAGGACTTCTTGCCCATCTTGCGCAAGAGATTGCGCATGTTCATCGAGACATCGCCGAAGTCGATATCGACCGGGCAAGGCGTGACGCACTTGTGGCAGACCGTGCAGTGGTCGGCCACATCCTCGAACTCTTCCCAATGCTTGATGGAAACGCCGCGGCGGGTCTGCTCTTCGTAGAGGAAGGCTTCCACCAGCAGCGAAGTCGCCAGGATCTTGTTGCGCGGCGAGTAGAGCAGGTTGGCGCGCGGCACGTGGGTCGAGCAGACCGGCTTGCACTTGCCGCAGCGCAGGCAATCCTTGACGCTGCTGGCAATCGCGCCGATGTCGCTCTGCTGCATGATCAGCGATTCGTGGCCCATCAGGCCGAAGGACGGCGTGTAGGCATTGGACAGATCCGCTTCCATGCCGGGCAGGTTCAGCAGCTTGCCCTTGTTGAAGCGGCCTTCGGGGTCTACGCGCTTCTTGTATTCGCGGAATTCGCCGATCTCGTCTTCGGTCAGGAATTCCAGCTTGGTGATGCCGATGCCGTGCTCGCCCGAGATCACGCCATTGAGCGAGCGGGCCAGCTTCATGATGCGCGCCACGGCGACGTGGGCATCCTGCAGCATTTCGTAATGGTCGGAATTGACCGGGATGTTGGTGTGGACGTTGCCGTCACCGGCGTGCATGTGCAGCGCCACGAAGACGCGGCCACGCAGCACGCGCTTGTGGATGGCCTGGCATTCTTCCAGGATCAGCTTGAAGGCCGCGCCCGAGAAGATCTGGCGCAATTGCGCGCGCACTTCCTGCTTCCAGGAGATACGCACGGTGCGGTCCTGCACCACGTGGAAGACGGCGGCTTCGGGCTGGTCGACCAGACGCTGCTCGAATACCGGCAGCATCTTTTCCAGGCCCAGTGCGGCCAGTTCGCCCTTGGCTTCACCCAGCGGCTTGTCCAGGTTGGCCAGCAGGTAGGACCAGCGCGCATGGGTCTGCTCCAGCAGGCTTTCGGCCTGGTGGACGCGGTCTTCCAGCATCTCGGCGGCGGGGATGTCGTCACCCTCGGCGTCGTCGCTCTTGCCCAGCGGCAGGTTGCCCTTGACGAAGAAGCTGTCCAGTTCGGCCAGCAGTTGCAGCTTGTTCTTGATCGACAGCTCGATGTTGATGCGCTCGATGCCGTCGGTGTATTCGCCCATGCGATTGAGCGGGATCACCACGTCTTCGTTGATCTTGAAGGCGTTGGTGTGCTTGGCAATGGCGGCGGTACGCGAGCGGTCCAGCCAGAATTTCTTGCGCGCTTCCGGGCTCACGGCCACGAAGCCCTCGCCCACGCGGTTGTTGGCCATGCGGATCACTTCCGAGGCGGCGGCCGCCACGGCGTTCTCGTCGTCACCGACGATGTCGCCGATCAGCACCATCTTGGGCAGTACACCGCGCTTGGACTTGGTGGCATAGCCGACCGCGCGCAGGTAGCGCTCGTCCAGGTGTTCCAGGCCGGCCAGGATGGCGCCGCCCTTCTTGGTCTCTGCGTCCAGGTAATCCTTGATTTCCACGATCGAGGGAATCGCATCGCGCGCCTGGCCGAAGAACTCCAGGCAGACCGTGCGGGTCTGCTTGGGCATCTTGTGCAGAATCCAGCGGGCCGAGGTGATCAGGCCGTCGCAGCCTTCCTTCTGCACGCCGGGCAGACCGGAGAGGAACTTGTCGGTGACGTCCTTGCCCAGGCCTTCCTTGCGGAATTTCTTGCCGGAGATTTCCAGGATCTCGGTCTTGAAGACTTCGGTCTTCTGGCCCTTTTCGCCGGGGTGCGACCACTCCAGCTTGAAGCGCGCCACTTCCACGTCGTGGATCTTGCCCAGGTTGTGGTCCAGGCGGGTCACTTCCAGCCAGTCACCCTGAGGATCGACCATGCGCCAGCTGGCCAGGTTGTCCAGGGCGGTACCCCACAGCACGGCCTTCTTGCCGCCGGCGTTCATGGCGACGTTGCCGCCGATGCAGGAGGCTTCGGCCGAAGTCGGGTCCACCGCGAAGACGAAACCGGCCTTTTCCGCCGCATCCGAGACGCGCTTGGTGACCACGCCCGCGCCCGAGTAGATGGTGGCGTAGGGCTTGTCCAGGCCGGGCAGGATTTCCATCTCGACCGCGCCCAGTTGCTCCAGCTTTTCGGTGTTGATGACGGCCGACATGGGCGTGAGCGGAATGGCGCCGCCGGTATAACCGGTGCCGCCGCCGCGCGGGATGATGGTCAGCCCCAGTTCGATACAGGCCTTGACCAGGCCGGCCATCTCGTCCTCGGTGTCGGGGGTGAGCACCACGAAGGGGTACTCGACGCGCCAGTCGGTGGCGTCGGTCACGTGCGAAACACGCGACAGGCCATCGAACTTGATGTTGTCCTTGGCGGTAAAGCGGCCCAACACCTTGGTGGCACGCTTGCGCAAATCATAGGTCTGGCGGAATTCTTCGGCGAAGTCGGCAATGGCCTTCTTGGCCGCCTTCAGCAAGGCTTCCACGCTGGCGCTGCGGCGCTGGGCCTCGGCGTCGCCGGCCTCGGCCTGGTCGGTGGCCAGGCGGCGCTTGTCGACTTCGCCCAGGCGATGGTTCAGTGCTTCGATCAGCGCGGCGCGGCGCTTGGGGTTGTCCAGCAGGTCATCCTGCAGATAGGGATTACGGCGCACCACCCAGATGTCACCCAGGACTTCATACAGCATGCGCGCCGAACGCCCCGTCTGACGCTTGCCGCGCAGCTCGTCCAGCAGGGACCAGGACTCTTCGCCCAACAACCGGATCACGATCTCGCGATCGGAGAAGGAAGTGTAGTTGTACGGGATTTCGCGCAAGCGCGGGGGCGTGGCGCCATGCGGCGCGTCTGTAAGCAAGGCCTGGATCTGTGCGGGGGCGTTCATCGATGTATGAGGTAAATCTGCTGCCGGAGGTGCATTTTAGCCTATTGGCAAAACTCGCGATGGCCTGCGCCCGTTTTGGACGGGCTTGCATGAGCTTAGCGGGGCCTTGTGAGGCTGATCGGCGACGTTTGCAGCGACTAGCGCGGCGATAGGCTCTGCCAATTGAATTTATAAATACAATCAATTTCTTATAATTGATTGCAAAAATCTATAATTCATCCAGACATCAGGGGAATGCCCTGAACCCATTCCCACGAGGAGGATCCCATGTTGCAGACCCTGATGACCGAATTCCTGGAAAACCTGGCCATCACCCTGGCCGACTATGCCCAATGCAAGGCCTGAAGCAGGCCGGATCCACATACCAAGGAGCTCACCATGCACACCGCCATCCTCAATGAAGACACCGGCCTGGCCATGACACTGAAGACCCGCCACTTCGCCGTACTGGGCGTGACGGCCACCTTCCTGGCCATCCGCCTGGTCGAAAGCCTGGCCCCGACCCTGGCTGGCTGATTGCCACGCCGGCCCTGCAGACGACGACGGCGCCCTGGCGACGCCGTCCTGCATTCTGCTGGCCGACATCTACGCCAGCCAGTCACCCACACGGTGCCAGAAGCCATCCGGCACATTCAGCAGCAGCCAGGTCATCAGCACGTAGCGGATGAACTTGCCGATGGCCATATACACCACCGAGGGCCAGAACGGCAGGCGCAGCCAGCCTGCCAAGGTACAGATGGGGTCGCCTATGCCGGGCAGCCAGGCCAGCAGCATGGTCTTGGCGCCGAAGCGTTCCAGCCAGTGGAACCAGCGTGTGGAGCGCTCCTTGGCGAAGGCCTGCTTGGCCCCATAGCCCATCCAGTAATCGACGATGCCGCCCAGGGTGTTGCCCAGCGTGGCGATGAGGATCACCGGCCAGAACATGTCCGGGCTGGCCTTGATGACGGCGAAGACGGCCGGCTCCGAGCCCAGCGGCAGCAAGGTCGCCGAGACGAAGCTGATCAGGAAGACGGAGGTCAGGCCCACCGTGGGAATGGCGAGGATGTTGAGCAGCCAGAGGACGGCGGATTCGATCATGCAGGCGGGAAGATGGATTGAAGGGGCTGGCCGCAGCCAGGCGAGTCGCCATCCCTCACACTTTGTCTGAAGAATGGCACAGCGTGCATTCTAGCTGGTGCCGCCGGGCCTGAATTCAAGAAGCGAAGGAAGGTTCACTCTCCCCCGCCCGCCACGTCCGCTTGCCGACGCCGCCCCCGGCTCCTTTATAATGTCCAGTTCCCCTGGCCCCGATCGGCTATCACCCGACCCGGCCCAGCAGGAATCCCAAGCGGCTTACCCAGCCTTTTTTCCCTTTACCTGATTGCGATATGACCGCGCCTGAACCCGCTGCTGCTCGCCTGACTTCACTTCACTGATGACCAACATGAGTAACGATTATCTGAAAAAGATCCTGACCGCCCGCGTCTACGACGTCGCCCAAGAAACCCCGCTGGAACTGGCGAATACGCTGTCGCAAAGGATTGATAATCGAATTTACTTCAAGCGTGAAGACATGCAGAGCGTGTTCAGCTTCAAGCTGCGCGGCGCCTACAACAAGATGGCCCACCTGACGCCGGCGCAACTCAAGCGCGGCGTCATCTGCGCCTCCGCCGGCAACCACGCCCAGGGTGTGGCGCTGTCGGCCGCGCGCCTGGGCTGCCGGGCGGTCATCGTCATGCCCACCACCACCCCGCAGGTCAAGATCGACGCCGTCAAGGCCCGCGGCGGCGAGGTGGTGCTCTTCGGCGACTCCTTCACCGATGCCTACGAACACGCGCTGACGCTGGAAAAGAAGCAGAAGCTGACCTTCGTCCATCCTTTCGACGACCCCTACGTGATCGCCGGCCAGGGCACGGTGGGCATGGAAATCCTGCGCCAGCATCCGGACCCTATCCACGCCATCTTCGTGGCCATCGGCGGCGGCGGCCTGATTGCCGGGGTAGCTTCCTACGTCAAGGCAGTGCGCCCGGACATCAAGATCATCGGCGTGCAGACCACCGATTCGGACGCCATGGCGCGCAGCCTCAAAGCCGGGCGCCGCGTGGCGCTGCCGGACGTGGGCCTGTTCTCGGACGGCACGGCGGTCAAGCTGGTCGGTGAAGAAACCTTCCGCATCGCCAAGGAACTGGTGGACGAAGTCATCATCGTCGACACCGACGCCGTCTGCACCGCCATCAAGGACATCTTCCAGGATACCCGCAGCATCGTGGAGCCTGCCGGCGCCTTGGCGGTAGCTGGCGCCAAGGCTTACGTGGAACGCGCCAAGGCAAGCAAGAAGCCGATCAAGGGTGAATCGCTCATCACCATTGCCTGCGGCGCCAACATGAACTTCGACCGCCTGCGCTTCGTGGCCGAGATGGCCGATGCGGGCGAGGCGCGCGAAGCGGTCTTCGCGGTCACCATTCCGGAAGAACGCGGCAGCTTCCGCCGTTTCTGCGAAACCGTGGGGCCGCGCAACGTCACCGAATTCAACTACCGCATCAGCGATGCCAAGGCGGCGCACGTGTTCGTCGGCATCCAGGTGTCGGCAGCCGACGAGGCCGGCAAGATCGCTCGCAACTTCGAGAAGGCCGGCTTTGGCGTGCTCGACCTGACCCATGACGAACTGGCCAAGGTCCACATCCGCCACCTGGTCGGCGGCAAGAGTGACCTGACCGGCGACGAGTTGCTGTATCGCTTCGAATTCCCGGAGCGTCCGGGTGCGCTGATGAAGTTCCTCTCCAGCATGAACCCGGGCTGGAACATCAGCCTGTTCCACTACCGCAACCAGGGGGGGGACGTGGGCCGCATCCTGATCGGCCTGCAGGTGCCGAAGAAGGAAATGAAGGAGTTCCGCGCCTTCCTGGCACAACTGGGCTATCGTCACTGGGACGAAAGCAAGAACCCGCTGTACAAGCTGTTCCTCGGCTAAGACCGACGCGGCGCGCCACCCCAGTGGCGGCGCGCCGCGGCAGCATCACTGAACGTCATCAGCAGCACCGCAGGAGTATCCACATGGACCACACCAACCCGTCCGCATCCCCCGCCAGCCATTCGCCAGAGAGCTCGCCGCTGGGCAAGAGTTCGCAATATCCGACCCATTACGACCCCAGCCTGCTGTTTCCGATTCCGCGCGCACCCAAGCGCGCCGAATTGCAGATCAGCGGCACCCTGCCCTTCTTCGGCGTGGATCTCTGGACGGCCTACGAGATTTCCTGGCTGAACCTGCGCGGCAAGCCACAGATCGCCATCGCCACCTTCATGGTGCCGGCCGATTCACCGAATATCATCGAATCGAAGTCCTTCAAGCTGTATCTGAATTCCTTCAACCAGGAGCGCCTGGAAAGCGCCGACCAGTTGATCGACAAGATGCGCACCGACCTCTCCGCCGCCGCCGGCGCCCAGGTGCAGGTGGCGCTGACCGAACCGGCGCAGTTCGGCCAGTTGCAGTTCGGTGAACTCTCCGGCCTGCTGCTGGACCGGCTGGATGTGGAGATCGAAGCCGCCGCCAGCGGCGCTCATCCGGACGGCAGCCAGCTGCGCGCCAATACCGAGGAAGCCACCGTGGAGGAAACCCTGGTGTCGCACCTGCTCAAGTCCAACTGCCCGGTGACCAGCCAGCCTGACTGGGGCAGCGTACAGATCCAGTACGTGGGCGCGCCCATCGACCAGGAGCGGCTGCTGAAGTACATCATCGGATTTCGCGAGCACAACGAGTTCCACGAACAATGCGTGGAACGCATCTTCACCGACATCCTGCGCTACTGCAAACCGCAGAAGCTGGCGGTATATGCCCGCTACACCCGGCGCGGCGGGCTGGACATCAATCCCTGGCGCAGCAATTTCTCCAGCGCCAAGCCGCCTTCGCAGTTGCGCAACGCGCGCCAATAAACCCTGGTCAGTAAGTAGCCCGTTGCCGGTGCGCGGCCTCGTTGAGGGCCGCACACCGTCACAAAATTGTTAGCAAATCTTGCAAAAGCACGTTTGTCACCTTTGGCGGACTGCCGCCGTGCCGCATATTTGGTAACATCTTGCCCTTCTGCAATATGAAGGATAACGGGAAACTTTTGGCACAATCCCTGTCAATCCTGCATGGCCCATGCATGAGTTTGCCTGGCCGTGCGATGTCCCACCATCGTTTTTTTAGCAATCCTGCCCATCGCCACGCTCCTGCTCCGCTTTAGCGCAGCCGTGGGGCTTTAGCCTGTAGTTGACAATAAATATGATAACCACCACCTCCTCGCATCCGCGCACCCCGACCCCTGCTTCGCCACTGCGCGCCTGGCGCCGCCTGGCGATGGTCGCCACCGCCGCCATTGCATTGGCTCCCGTCGCGCACGCCGAAGACAACCAGTACAGCCTGTGGCAGCAGACCAAGGACCACGCCGCCAACATCTGGAACCAGGGCGAAAGCGAGCTCTATCTGTCCGGCGTCGCCCACCACGGTCGCGGCACCTACACCAAGGAAAAGCTCAACGAGCTCAACGAACATGCCTGGGGCCTGGGCTACGGCAAGACCCTGCGCAATGAAAAGGGCGACGATGAATCCTTGTACGGTTTCGTGCTCAAGGATTCGCATCGCCACCCGCAGTACATGGCCGGCTACGCCTATGAATGGGTCTTCCCGATCGCCAAGACCGGTCTGGAAGTCGGGCTGGGCGGCACGGCCATGTTGATGAGCCGCCAGGATTACTTCCACAGCGTCCCCTTCCCGGTGCCGCTGCCGCTGGCTTCCATCGGCACCAAGAAAGGCAAGATCATGTTCGCCTACGTGCCGCGCCTGTCGGCCAACAAGAACAACGGCGACGTGCTGCTGATCTTCGGCCGCATCGAAATGTAATATCAGCGGGCATGGCGGGGGTCACCCCGCTGTGCCGCCGCCCGTGTGTCCGCTTGCATACACTGGGCTCTCGAAGTTTTTCTAGAAAAATCCTCAAAAAACACCGGAAACTGACTTGATTGGCAACAAGTTTCCGCGCATCATCGCCGCAGATGGCGCATCTTGCGGCAATTCCCTTCATTCGGCCCGAATTCACCTCCTGTTCGGCGCTTTCAAAGCGTTACCTGCCTCCCAAACAGGCCTATAATCCAGCTCAAAGCTTCAGCCTGTAGCAATTCCTTGAGCGTCATGACTAATCTTGCAAAAATCCTGTCTCCAGAAAACGTTGTTCTGGATCTGGAAGTCTCCAGCAAAAAAAGAGCTTTCGAACAAGCCGGCCTGACCTTCGAAAACAACAGCGGCATCGCCCGCTCCACCGTTTCCGAAAACCTGTTTGCTCGCGAGCGCCTTGGCTCCACCGGGCTTGGGCATGGCGTGGCCGTGCCGCACGGACGCATCAAGGGATTGAAGGCGCCGCTGGCGCTGTTCATGCGGCTGGCCGCGCCGATTCCCTTCGAGTCGCCCGATGGCCAGCCGGTCAAGCTGCTGGTGTTCCTGCTCATTCCCGACCATGTGACGCAGCAGCACCTGGAAATCCTGTCGGAAATCGCCGAGATGTTCTCCGACGACGCCTTCCGCAATGAACTCACCCATGAACCCGATCCTGCCGTGGTCCACGCCCGCATCGTGACCTGGCAGACTTCGATGGAAAAGGCCGGCTGAGGCCGCCCTCTTCCCTTCACCGCCACGCCAGTCAGACCGGAGCTCCATGCCCACCTATTCCGCGTTGTCGATCCAGCAGCTCTACGAAGAAAACCGCGAATCCCTGCAACTGGGATGGTTCGCCGGCTTCCCCGGCGGTGAGCGCCTCATCTCCGGCGACGCCGTCTCGGCCTCGGACCAGGTCGGCCACCTGAACCTGATCCACCCTGGCCGCATCCAGGTCTTCGGCCATCAGGAAATCGAATACTACGACCGGCTCTCCAACACCTCGCGCGCCTACCAGACCGCCGAACTGGTGACCGGCGAGCCGCCAGCCTTCATCATCGCCCAGGGCTTGTCCACTCCGCCCGATATCCTGGCGGTCTGCGACGAAAAGAACATCCCGCTGTTTTCCACGCCGCTGCCGGCAGCGCAGGTGATCGACTACCTGCGCGTGTACCTGTCCAAGAAACTGGCGCAGCAGATCACCATGCACGGGGTGTTCATGGATGTGCTGGGAGTGGGTGTGCTGATCACCGGCGAATCCGGCCTGGGCAAGAGCGAACTGGGCCTGGAACTGATCTCGCGCAGTCACGGCCTGGTGGCCGATGATGCGGTCGAATTCGCCCGCATCGCTCCCAACATGATCGAGGGCCGCTGCCCGCCGCTGCTGGCCAACCTGCTGGAAGTGCGCGGCCTGGGTCTGCTGGACATCAAGGCCATCTTCGGCGAGACCGCCGTGCGCCGCAAGATGCGCCTCAAGCTGATCGTCCACCTGGTCCGCCGCAGCACCCTGGAAGAGAACTACGAACGCCTGCCGCTGGATGCGCAATATGAAGAAGTGCTGGGCCTGCCCATCCGCAAGGTGGTCATCCCCGTGGCGGCGGGCCGCAACATCGCGGTGCTGCTGGAAGCCGCCGTGCGCAACACCATCCTGCAACTGCGCGGCATCGATACCCTCAAGGAATTCATCGAGCGCCAGCGGCGCGCCATGAACGGCGAATAAGCGCCCTCGATATCCCGTCCGCCGGGAATGGATGCGCGCTCTGCGAGCAGCTTGCGCAATGCGTTATTATTGTCGGCATGCGAATCGTTCTGATCACCGGCATCTCCGGCTCCGGCAAATCGGTAGCACTGCATGTGCTCGAAGACGCCGGCTATTTCTGCGTCGACAACCTGCCACCGTCCCTGCTGTGCGACCTGGTGCAGACCCGCATCCAGGAAGGCGCCAGCAGGCTGGCCGTGGCCACCGATGCGCGCAGCGCCGATTCCCTGGCCACCCTGCGCCACGACATCGACCAGTTGCGCGCCGACGGCCACGACGTCAAGGTCTTCTTCCTGACCGCCTCCAGCGAAACCCTGATCACCCGCTTTTCCGAGACCCGTCGCAGCCACCCGCTGTCACACCGCCTGCTGCCGGGCGGCAATCCCAGCGACCGCCTGACGCTGTCCGAATGCATCGAACTCGAGAAGGAAATGCTGGCCGACATGCAGGAGATCGGGCTGGTGATGGATACCTCGCAGTTGAGTTCCAACAAGCTGCGCGGCTGGATCAAGGACCTGGTGGACCTGGAGCGCTCGCCGCTGACGCTGCTCATCGAATCCTTCGCCTTCAAGCACGGCCTTCCACTGGATGCCGACCTGGTCTTCGACGTGCGCATGCTGCCCAATCCGCACTATGACCTGGCGCTACGCCCCTTGACCGGACGCGACCAGCCGGTCATCGATTTCCTCGATGCCGATGCCGAGGTGGCGGAGATGTTCAACGATATCCGTCGCTTCGTGGAAAAGTGGCTGCCGTCCTTCAAGGGCGACAACCGCAGCTACCTGACCGTGGCCATCGGCTGCACCGGCGGCCAGCACCGTTCGGTCTACCTGGCCGAGCGCCTGGCCAGCCATTTCCGCGCCACCGAACAGGTGGTGTGCCGCCACCGCCAGCTAGACCGTCGCCAGCAGGTCGTCGCTGCGCAAAGCCCCCAGCAGTAGTTTCTTGACCGGGGCCGGCAGGGGCGCCTCGCCCAGCCGCGCCACCGGATACCAGACCAGTGCGCCCTCGGCGATGCGCTGGCTGCGGCTCTGCATGGCGACCTGGAACGGCGCCACATGCAGCTTGAAGTGGGTGAAGACGTGCGAGAACGGTTGCAGCTTGCGGCAACCCTGCAGCTCGCCGTAGGGGGCCACCAGCGTGCGCACGGCAGTATCGAACTGCGCCGCACCACCCACGGCGATCTCGGGCAGCGACAACAGCCCGCCCCAGATGCCACTGTCAGGACGCTGCTCCAGCAAGACATCCTCGCCATGGGTGATGACCAGCATCACCGTCTCTCTTTCCGGGACCGCCTTCTTGGGCTTGCTGACCGGCAGTTCGGCCACGCGGTCCTGCGCCAGCGCCACGCAGCGCCCGGCCAGCGGACAGCGCTCGCAGGCCGGCTTGCCGCGCACGCACAGGGTTGCGCCCAGGTCCATCAGGCCTTGCGTATAGGATTCGATATCCTGGTCGGGCAGCAAGGCCACGGCCCGCAGCCAGAGCTTGTCTTCAATGGGCTTGGCGCCCGGATAACCATCAATGCCGAACACCCGCGCAAAGACGCGCTTGACGTTGCCGTCCAGGATGGCGGCGCGCCGCCCATAGGAAAACGCCGCAATGGCCGCCGCCGTGGAACGGCCGATGCCGGGCAGGTCGGCCAGCAGGTCGGGATCATCCGGAAAACGCCCACCATATTGCTCCACCACGCGCTGGGCGCACTTGTGCAGGTTGCGCGCCCGGGTGTAATAGCCCAGCCCGCTCCACAAGGCCATGACATCCTCGCTGGGCGCGGCGGCCAGGGCGAATACATCCGGGCAGCGTTCCAGGAAACGCTGGTAATAGGGAATGACCGCGGCCACCTGGGTCTGCTGCAGCATGATCTCGGAGAGCCAGACGCGATAGGCGTCGCGGGTGTTCTGCCAGGGCAGCTTGTGGCGGCCATGCTGCTTCTGCCAGGCGATGACCGCCGCCGAGAAGGATGGATCTTCGTACTGCCCGGCCTCGGCCGAGGCTGGCGCCTTGCGCCGTGATTCGACGACACCCTTCATTTCTGGCAGCTCACGCAATAAAAAGTGGAACGCTGCCCCTGCTTGATCTGTCGGATCGGGGTGGCGCAGATGCGGCAAGCTTCGCCGGTACGGTTGTAGACGAAGTAATTCTGCTGGAAATACCCCGACTGGCCATTGACGGCAATGAAGTCGCGCAAGCTGCTGCCGCCCTGCTCGATGGCGGCGGCCAGGGTCTCGCGGATGGCTTGGGCCAGGCGTTCATAGCGCGGCAGGCTGATCTTGCCGGCCGCCGTCTTGGGATGGATGCGCGCCTTGAAGAGGCTTTCCGAGGCATAGATGTTGCCCACGCCCACCACGATGTCGCCGGCCAGCAATACTTGCTTGATGGGAGCGCTGCGGCCCCGGGTCTGCCTGAACAGCTCGCGGGCAGTGAATTTTTCTTCCAGCGGCTCCAGCCCCAGGCTGCGCAGCAGCAGATGCTCTTCCACCGCGCCGTCGGCCAGGTCGTGCCAGAGGATGGCCCCAAAGCGGCGCGGGTCGGTCATGCGCATGACCTGTCCGCCGACTTCGAGATCGAAGTGATCGTGCTTCTGCGGGGCGATGCCCGGCGGCAGGATGCGCAGGTGGCCCGACATGCCCAGGTGCACGATGAGCGTGCCATGGTCGAAATGGATCAGCAGGTACTTGCCGCGCCGACCGGTGCTGCGGATGACGCGCCCGCGCAGCAAGGCCTCCAGGCCGACCGGAAAGGGCCAGCGCAGGCCGCTATGGCGCATGACGACGCCGCTGACGGTACGCCCCTCCAGGTGAGGTGCAACACCGCGGCGGGTAACTTCGACTTCTGGTAATTCTGGCATCTGGCTGTTTTGACGGGACAACTGGCAAGCATTGCCGGGAAGGCCCATATGATAATGCAGATGCCGAAAACAAGACCTTGGTGCAGACATTGCAAGCTGCACAAGGCGGCTTGTCAAAGATGGATTACACTGCGCTGTCAGCATAGCCGCAGTTGTTACGCGTAAAATCGAACCCTCCGAAACATCAGGATGACATCTTGAAAAAAACCATCGCCCTCCTCACCAGTTCCCTGCTGCTGACGGCCTGCGCGAGCTTCCAGCCGTCCGGCGAGAAGGCGAATGCCACGGCGGCCCAGGACCAGAAGAGCGCTTCGGCCAAGGCGGCCGCCCGCAAGAAGACGCCCAAGGCCAAGGTCCAGCAGCAGGAAGATGCGCTGCCCGCCGTCGAATTGAGCGAGGACATCCTCTACAAGGTGCTCACCGCCGAGATCGCCTTCCAGCGCGGCCAATGGCAGCCGGCCTACGTGACCATGCTGGCGGCCGCCCAGCAGACACGCGACCCGCGCCTGGCCAAGCGCGCCGCCGAGATGGCGGTGACGGCGCGCCAGCCCAGCGAAGCGCTGGTGGCGGTGCGCCTGTGGACCGAACTGGCCCCGCATTCGGATGAAGCCCTGCAGAACTACCTGGGCCTGATCATGCTCTCGGACAGCGTGGACGAGATCGAACCGTTGCTGACCCAGCGCCTGGCCGACGCCGCCCCGCAGGCGCGCGGGCCGATGCTGCTGCAGATCCAGCGCCTGCTGGTGCGCGCCAAGGACAAGCAGGCCAGCTTCGCCATCCTGCAAAAGATCAGCCAGCCCTACGGCGACCTGATGGAAACCCACCTGGCCCTGGCCCAGGGCGCCTTCAGCGTGGGCGACACCACCTATGCGCAGCGCGAGGCGCGCGCCGCCATGAAGATCAAGCCCGATTCCGAACTGGCCGTGCTGACCGCCGCCCAGGTCGCGCCGGACAACAAGGAAGCCACCAAGCTGGTCACCGAGTTCCTGCGCAAGTATCCGGATGCGCGCGAAGTGCGCGTAGCCTATGCCCGCACCCTGGTCGAGCAGAAGGACTACAAGGACGCCCGCACCCAGTTCGAAGCCCTGCTCAAGGAAGACGGCGAAGACCCGACCACGCTGTTCGCCCTGGGCGTGCTGTCGGCCCAGACCGATCAGCTCAAGGATGCCGAGTACTATCTGCAGCGCTACCTGCAGGTGCTCTCGGCCATGCCCGAGGAAGACCGCGATCCCAGCCAGGCCATCCTGCTGCTCTCGCGCATCGCCGAGGAGCGCCGTGATATCGATGGCGCGCTGCGCTACCTGGACCGGGGCGAGCCCGGCACCGAAGGCTATGTGAACATCCAGGTCCGCCGCGCCCAGCTGCTGGCGCGCAAGTCCGATATCGAAGGGGCGCGCAAGGCGCTGGAAGCGGCACAATCGGAATCGACCAACGACGGTGAACAACTGCAACTGCTGCAGGCCGAATCGGCCCTGCTGCGCGACGCCAACCGCAACCAGGAGGCCGCCGATGTCATCAAGGCCGGCCTGGAGCGCTTCCCCAACAATACCGACCTGCTCTACGACTACGCCATGGTGCTGGACAAGCTGGGCAAGTACGACGAGATGGAAGCGTCCCTGCGTCGGGTCATCAAGCTGGCCCCCGGCAACCAGCATGCCTACAACGCGCTGGGTTATTCGCTGGCCGATCGCAATGTACGCCTGCCCGAGGCGCTGGAACTGATCAGGAAGGCCGCCGAGATGGCGCCCGAGGATGCCTTCATCGCCGACAGCCTGGGCTGGGTGCTGTTCCGCATGGGCCGACTGGATGAGGCCGAGACGCAGATGCGCCGCGCCTATGGCCTGCGCCCCGACGCCGAGATCGGCGTGCACCTCGGTGAAGTGCTGTGGACCCGCGGCAAGCAGGACGAGGCGCGCAAGATCTGGCGTGACGTCGCCCAGAAGGATCCCGCCAACGAAGTCCTGAAAAGCACGCTCACGCGGCTCAATGTGAAGCCATGAGTCGCAGCCGCTTGCTGATGCAGGCCAACACGGCCTGCCTGGTGACCTTGGTTGCGCTGCTGGCCGGTTGCGCCACAGTCTCGCAGGATGCCGTGCCGACCAATGCGACGGCGCCCGCCTACCAGAACAGCATCGAGATCGATGGCCGCATCTCGGTGCAGTACGAGCAGGATGATCGTCCGCAATCGCTGCACGGCAGCTTCTTCTGGAAGCAGACCGCACAGGAGCTGAACCTGGAGATGTTCTCGCCGCTGGGCCAGACGGTGGCCACCATCAACGTCAAGCCCGGCATCGCCACGCTGGTGCAGTCGGGACGCGCGCCGCAGGTGGCCACTGACGTCGATGCGCTGGCGGCGCAATCGCTGGGCTGGCCGCTGCCGGTCTCGGGCATGCGCCAGTGGCTGCAAGGCAGCGGCATCGATGCCGCCGGCAAGCCCTTCGTGGCCAAGGCCGGCGACAACGACGCCAGTTTCGCCACCCGCGATGGCTGGCGCGTCACCTATGCCAACTGGGAGAGCGATGCCGCCAGTGGCCAGGTGCGCCCCAAGCGCATCGACCTCGTGCGCAGCACCACGCAGGCCGGCAAGGTATCGATCCGCATTGCTATCGACAACTGGAAGAAGCCCTGATTCCTCTTCATCCGGCATCACGTTTCACCTTCAACCGAACAATCCGCACTGCGCATGACCACCATCCTCACCGCCTGCCCGGCGCCGGCCAAGCTGAACCTGTTCCTGCATGTGACCGGCCGCCGTCCGGATGGCTATCATCTGCTGCAATCAGCCTTCCAGCTCATCGACCGCTGCGACACCCTGGACTTCGCGGTACGCGACGATGGACGCATCATCAGGACCAACGAAGTGCTGGGCGTGCCCGCCGAGTCCGACCTGGTGATCCGCGCCGCGCATCTCCTGCGCGACGCCGCAGGCCGCCCGGAGCTGGGGGCCGACATCACCGTGCACAAGGTCCTGCCCATGGGCGGTGGAGTCGGCGGCGGCTCTTCCGATGCGGCGACGACCTTATTGGTCTTGAATCATTTATGGAAATGCGGCTACAATCGCGCCTCGCTGATGGAGATGGGCCTCAAGCTCGGCGCTGATGTTCCCTTCTTCCTGTTCGGCCGCAATGCATTCGCAGAAGGTGTGGGCGAAGAGTTGTCGGTGCTGCGTACCGCGGATTGCTGGTATGTGGTGATCGAACCGGGCGTATCTGTTCCAACCTCGATAATTTTTTCTTCAAAGTTGTTGACAAGGGATACGCAACCCGTCAGAATAACGGACTTTCCTGATGCGACGAAACAAGTTGCTTCCAGCTTCGGGAAAAACGATCTGGAAATGGTGGCAACCGCGCATTTCCCCGAAGTTGCAGCAGCAGTCGAATGGCTGGGCAAATTCGGGAATGCAAGAATGACCGGATCTGGCGCCTGTGTGTTTTGTGCATTCGAACACGAACATCAGGCAGACGAAGTGCTCAAGACATTGCCTTCGCGCTGGATCGGCTGGAAAGCCAAAGCGATGCAGGAACATCCTCTCGCCCATTTAGTGCAGTCGTAAAGAGAATTGAGAATTGGTTTGACGAAGACGCAGCGCCTGATGATGAGCGCGCCGGCACGGCAAACAGCAAGTTGCGTAGGGGAATCGCCAAGCTGGTTAAGGCACCGGATTTTGATTCCGGCATTCCAAGGTTCGAATCCTTGTTCCCCTGCCATTTAATTCGGACAGGCCTTTCGTTCAGGCCCGGGTCCAGTCAGAAAAATAAGCCGTCAATGTGAGACCACCAAGTCAAGCATTGTCGGCTTTTCGACTTTTTAACGATTGCATTCAGGGATACCCACATGGCACTTGAAAACCTGATGGTTTTTACTGGCAACGCCAACCCCGAACTGGCGCGCGGCGTCGCTGAGAAACTCGGTATCCCGCTGGGCAAGGCCAATGTTTCCAAGTTCTCCGACGGCGAAGTCATGGTCGAGATCAATGAAAACGTTCGCGGCAAGGACGTCTTCGTGCTGCAGTCCACCTGCGCACCGACCAATGACAACCTGATGGAAATCATGATCATGGTCGATGCCTTGAAGCGCGCATCGGCCGGTCGCATCACCGCCGCCATCCCCTACTATGGTTATGCCCGCCAGGACCGCCGTCCGCGTTCGGCGCGCGTGGCCATCTCGGCCAAGGTCGTGGCCAACATGCTGCAGGAAGCCGGCGTCGAGCGCGTCCTGATCATGGATCTGCACGCAGACCAGATCCAGGGCTTCTTCGATATCCCGGTGGACAACATCTACGCTTCGCCCATCCTGCTGGGCGACCTGGTCAACAAGAACTACGAAGACCTGCTGGTGGTCTCGCCCGACGTCGGCGGCGTGGTGCGCGCCCGTGCGCTGGCCAAGCGCCTGAACTGCGACCTGGCCATCATCGACAAGCGTCGTCCCAAGGCCAACGTCTCGGAAGTGATGAACATCATCGGTGAAGTCGAAGGCCGCAACTGCGTCATCATGGACGACATGGTCGACACCGCCGGCACCCTGACCAAGGCCGCTGAAGTCCTGAAGGAACGTGGCGCCAAGAAGGTCGTGGCCTACTGTACCCACCCGGTGCTGTCGGGTCCGGCGATCGAGCGCATTGCCAATTCGCCCCTGGATGAACTGGTGGTCACCGACACCATCCCGCTGTCGCCGGCTGCACGCGGCTGCCCGAAGGTGCGTCAGCTGACCTGCGCCGACCTGCTGGCCGAGACCTTCAAGCGCATCACCAAGGGTGACTCGGTGATGTCGCTGTTTGCTGAATAAGATTTTGCATTCGCCTCGCTGCGGCGTTGTTGTGTTGTAGTCGTAGCAAGGTTTTTCCGTATTCCCTGGTCGCGGGGAATATTTACCTCACGGGGCAACCGTCGCTTGATCGATTCAACGACGAGTCCCGCCAACATTGGAGTTATCAAATGAAAGTGATCGCCTTTCCGCGTAAAGAACAGGGCACCGGAGCGAGCCGCCGCCTGCGTCGCGCGGGTCAAACCCCGGGTATCGTCTACGGTGGCACCGCTGCCCCGTTGAACATCGCTGTTGACCACAACGCGCTGTACCACGCCCTGAAGAAGGAAACCTTCCACTCGTCCATCCTGGACCTGGAAATCGAAGGCAAGGTCGAGCAAGTGCTGCTGCGTGACTTCCAAGTCCACGCTTACAAGCAACTGGTCCTGCACGTTGACTTCCAGCGCGTGGACGCTTCCCAGAAGCTGCACACCAAGGTGCCCCTGCACTTCGTGAACGCTGAAGTCTCGCCGGCCGTCAAGCTGCACGGCGGCATCATCAGCCACGTCGCTGCCGAACTGGACGTGACCTGCCTGCCGAAGAACCTGCCTGAGTTCATCGAAGTCGACCTGGCCAAGCTGGACGTCGGTCAATCGATCCACCTGGCTGACCTGAAGCTGCCCAACGGCGTGACCGCCGTGACCCAGGAAAACCTGACCATCGCCACCGCCACCGTGCCGGCCGGTCAAGTCTCCGCTGAAGGTGAAGCTGCTGCTGGCGGCGCTGAAGAAGCCAAGTAATCCGCTTTTTCCGCCTCAAGAAAAAACCCGCAAGCGCAAGCCTGCGGGTTTTTTTCATTGTGGAGCAGGAACGACGGCGCGAGCTTCTGCGCGCCGCGCTCATCGACCTCACTTCTGCGCCGCCCCACCCGCCACTGCACCGGCAGTCGCGCTACCCGAAGCCGCACCCACCAGCGCGCCGGTCGTGGCGCCCTTGGCCAGCAAGGGCGTAACGTGATCGAGGAACTGTCGACCCTCGGGGGTCTGGCTCAATGCCGCCAGCATGCCGGTCAGCTTGGTGCCGCCGGCCGGGGTGAACAGGTCACCCAGGCTGGCCACACCCTGCTGCATGTCGCCGGCGTTGGCGATCACCTTCAGGTCGGCATGCTGCATGGCGCGCGCCATTTCCAGGCCGACATCGCGGCCCACCTCGACCTGCTTGATGGTGATCAGGTATTGCTGGTACCCGGCATTGGCGCCGATTTCCTTGGCCAGCTGGATCTGCGTAGTCACTGGCGCCATCAGCATGGCCTGCTCAGCAGCGGCTGCCGCCTCGCCACGGGCGCGGATACCATCGGCTTCCTTGAGCGCGGCGGCCAGGTCGCCTTCGGCCTTGGTGGTGACGGCCTGCTTCTGGGCGTCGGCATTGATGACCTGCACCTGCTTCTGCGCATCCGCATTGACCACGGCCACCTGCTTTTCCTGCTCGGCCCGCACTGCCGCCACGTCACGGGCGATCTCGGCGCCGCGCACTTCCTGCACCTTCTTCACGTCCATATCGCGCTCGGTGGTGGTCTTGGCGGCCGCCTTGATTTCCTGCTGGGCCTGCTCGTTGGCGATACCGACCTGCTTTTCCTTTTCCGCCGTGCGCAGGCCGATCTGCTGGGCCGCATCCTGGCGCTGCACTTCCACGGTCCGCTTGGCGTCGATCTCGGCCAGCTCGGCCTGGCGCTGGTTCTCGGCGACCTTGACGCGGCTTTCCATGTCGATGCGCGACTTTTCCTTGGCCATCACATTGTTGATGACATTGCTGCCATTGGCATCGCGCAGGTCCATGAATTCGATGGTCTTGACCGGCAGCACGCCCCATTGCGAAATCTGCTCCTGCACTTCCGCCGTGAATTGCGCGCCCAGCTCGGCGCGCGACTGCATGATGTCTTCCAGCGCATTGGTGGCCAGCACGCGGCGCACTGCGCCCTGCAAGACGGCCTTGAGGTCGGTGTGCAAGGCGTCGAAGGTGGCCACGCGCTGGGCGGCCGTCTCGGCATTGTCGACGCGGAAGAAGGCCACGGCGTCGATGACGAAGGGCAGGCGCTCCTTGTCATAGGCTTCGTAGTTGTTCAGGGCGACCTGGAAGATGCTTTCCGGGAATTCGGTCACCGTGATACCCAGCTTGGGCACCCAGCTAGGCCAGGCGTAATAGGTGTTGCCGGCTGGCTTGCCACGGCCATAAGGGGTGCTGGAGTGCGACGTCTGGACGATGTGCACCATGTTGGTCGGCACCACGCGCCGCAGGGTGACGGCAATGATGAAGATCGCGATCAGCAGCAGGGCCGCCGCCGCGATCAGACCCAACTCCAGGATATTCAGATTATTCATACCTCTCCTTGTGGATGAAAGACGGATGAGCTTGGACTCATCAGGACGGCAGAAATTGCACATGCGCCAGACCTTCGACGAGGTCTTTCAGCGCCCGTACAGCTTCCGCAGGGCTCTCATCCTACAAGAAATTTTCCCTAACGCAATTCTCTCCAAAAAAGAGAAGCGAAAAAGCGAGGTATTTCGCCAGGCGGGCTTATTTGCCCTCATGAAGCCAGGCCGCCCGCTGGCGCGCCGCCGCCACCGGCTTGGCCAACGCCTGGAGGCTGACCTGGGGAGCGGTATCGGCCTTGAGCCTGACGCTGAACTCCATCAACTCGTCGCGGCGGAAGGCGTGAATGCGCACGGTGTCATTGAGTCGATAGCGGGCCAGCAAGCCATCCGGTCCCGACGCCGGCACGCGCAGGCCATCGATGGCGACCAGCTTGTCGCCGGCCGACAGGCCCGCCAGCATCGCCGGACCGCCCTCATACACGGCGGCCAGCTTGGCGTCGCCACCTTCCTTGCCGATGCGCGCACCGAGCCAGGGCTTGGCGTCGGCCGGGACGTTGGCTTCATAGGCCACGCCAAAGGCCGGCAGCAAATCCTCAAACGGCACGTCCTCGGTGCCACGGATGTGACGGTCATGGAAACGCTTAAGGTCCGCGCCGCTCAACTCTTCCATGATGGCCAGGATCTCGTCTTCCGGCACGCCCTGCTGCTTGCCCTCGTAGAAGTCGCGGCCATAGCGTACCCACAGACCGCGCATCACATCATCCAGCGAACGGCGACCACGGGTCTGGGTGCGTATCGTCAGGTCCAGCCCCAGCGCCACCAGCGAACCCTTGGTGTAGTAGCTGACGATGGCGTTGCTGGCGTTTTCATCCTGGCGGTAATACTTGACCCAGGCATCGAAGCTGGACTCGGCCACGCTCTGCTTCTTGCGGCCCGTGCCGCGCAGCACGCCGGTGACGGTCTTGCCGACCAGCTTGAGGTAGTTGTCGGTATCGATGACGCCGGTACGCACCAGGAACAGATCGTCGTAATAGCTGGTGAAGCCCTCGAAGAGCCACAGCAGCGAGGTGTAGTTCTCCTGGCGCAGGTCATAGGGTGCGAACACCGCCGGCTTGATGCGCTTGACGTTCCAGGTGTGGAAATACTCATGGCTGCACAGGCCCAGGTAGGTGCGGTAGCCATCGGTCTGCTCCGGCTTGCCCTTGACCGACAGGTCGGCGCGCGCGCAGATCAGCGCAGTCGAGGCGCGATGTTCCAGGCCGCCATAGCCATCGCCCACGGCCAGCGTCATGAAGACATAGCGATCCATGGGCGCACGCTTGCTGCGCGGCTCGAAGAAGGCAATCTGCGCTTCGCAGATCTTCTTGAGGTCCTCGCACAGGCGCGCCAGGTCCAGGTTGGGAACGCGACCGGTAATGACCACGTCATGCGGCACGCCATGCGCCTGGAAGGTGGCCAGGGCGAAATCGCCGATCTCCACCGGGTGGTCGATCAGCTCGTCATAGTTCTGCGCCACGTAGGTGCCGAAGCCATAGCGCTTGGCCTTGAGCTCGGACATGGCCGTGGCCACGCGCCAGCGCTTGAACTCCTCGCCTTCGGGGCGGACCAGTTCCACCACGTGTTCACCCTGTTCGAAGCCATGTGCGCACAGGAAGACGCTGGTGCCATTGAAGAAGCCGTGAGTGCGGTCCAGATGCGCGGTGCGCACCGACAGATCCCAGGCATACACCTGGTAGTGCAGTGTCAGTGCTCCCTTGCAGGGAGCGGCTTGCCAGGTGTGCTTGTCGAGCTTCTTCACGCCGACCTTGCGGCCATTGCATTCACCGCGCAATTGCACGATGTTCTTGCCGAATTCGCGGATCATGTAGCTGCCCGGAATCCAGGCCGGCAGCGAGAAGACCTGTCCCTCGGCCGCTGGCGTGTCGACGGTCACGCTGACGTCAAAGAGGTGGGAGGCGGGATCGAGGGAGGTGATGCGGTAGCGGATCGGGGTTGCCATTGCGATATGCGGTAGGGATGGTGCCGGCAGGCGGCGATGGCCCATTTTACACTCGCCGCCGCAGCACATGGCGCGCCTGCCATGGACGAAAAAAAACCGGACCGACTTGCGTCGGCCCGGGTCCAGGGTCAAATGAAGCTAACCGTTTAACCGTTAAAGCGTTCTAATCATTCAAACCATTCAAATCATCTAAATCATATAAATCGTTTGCAGCCATCCAACCGGATCAGCGCGGCAGCAACGAGGAACCCATCAGGAACTCGTCCACTGCGCGAGCGCACTGGCGGCCTTCGCGGATCGCCCACACCACCAGCGACTGGCCACGACGCATGTCGCCGGCAGCAAAGACCTTGTCCACCGAGGTCTTGTAGCAGCCTTCACCATCAGTGGTGGCCTTGGCATTGCCACGGGCATCCTTCTCGACGCCAAAGGCATCCAGCACCTGCTGCACCGGCGAGACGAAGCCCATGGCCAGCAGCACCAGGTCAGCCTTGATCTCGAATTCCGAATCGGGCACTTCGACCATCTTGCCGTCCTTGAACTCGACGCGTGCGGCGATCAGCTTTTCGACCTTGCCGCCCTTGCCTTCCAGACGCTTGGTGGTCACGGCGAAATCGCGCTGGCAACCTTCCTCGTGCGAGGAAGAAGTGCGCAGCTTGATCGGCCAATAGGGCCAGACCAGCGGCTTGTTTTCCGACTCGGGCGGTTGCGGCATCAGTTCGAACTGGGTCACCGAGGCAGCGCCGTGACGGTTGGAGGTACCGACACAGTCAGAGCCAGTATCGCCACCGCCGATGACGACCACGTTCTTGCCGGTGGCCATGATCTGGTTCTTCAGCTTGTCGCCGGCATTGACCTTGTTCTGCAGCGGCAGGAAGTCCATGGCGAAATGCACGCCCTTCAGTTCGCGGCCGGGCACCGGCAGGTCACGCGGAGACTCGGCGCCACCGGCGATCACCACCGCATCGAATTCCTTCTTCAGTTCTTCGGGGGTGACGGTTTCCTTGGACCAGTTGTTGACGGTCTCGGGGAAGTCCTTGCCGACGAACACACCGGTGCGGAAGGTGACGCCTTCGGCCTTCATCTGTTCCACGCGCAGGTCGATGTGCGACTTTTCCATCTTGAAGTCGGGGATGCCATAACGCAGCAGGCCGCCGACGCGGTCATTCTTTTCGAACACGGTCACGTCGTGACCGGCGCGCGCCAGCTGCTGGGCAGCGGCCAGGCCGGCAGGACCGGAACCGACCACGGCGACCTTCTTGCCGGTCTTGATGGCGGCCGGTTGCGGCACCACCCAGCCGTTTTCCCAGCCCTTGTCGATGATGAAGTGCTCGATCGACTTGATGCCCACGGCGTCATTGTTGATGCCCAGGGTGCAGGCGGCTTCGCAGGGCGCCGGGCAGATGCGGCCGGTGAACTCGGGGAAGTTGTTGGTCTGGTGCAGGGTGTCCAGGGCTTCCTTGTAGTTGCCGCGATAGACCAGGTCATTCCAGTCGGGAATGATGTTGTTGACCGGGCAGCCGTTGTTGCAGAAGGGGATGCCGCAGTCCATGCAACGTGCGCCCTGGATCTTGGCGTCGGCGTCGCTAAGGTGCAGGACGAACTCCTTGTAATGCTTGGTGCGCGCGGCAGGCGCCTCGCTGGCCTCTTTCAGGCGCTGGTATTCCATGAAACCGGTTGCTTTTCCCATTTTCCTCTCACATTCTCGCTAAGGATGCGGCGGGCTGCGCTCTCACTCTGGGTGGCGCCACGCCCGCCGGCGTGCTTGATTGATTAGTCCGATCACTGCCTGACGATGGGTCAGGCGGCGACCTTTTCCTTCTTCGTTTGGGCAGCGGCGGCCAGTTCGGCCAGCGCACGCTTGTACTCGGTCGGGAACACCTTGACGAACTTGGCGCGCGACGCCGCCCAGTTATCCAGCAGGTAGCGCGCACGCGTGCTGCCGGTGTACTTGAAGTGGCGTTCAATCAAGCCGCGCAGGATGGCTTCGTCGGTCTGGCGTTCGCCACCGCGCTGCAGGCTGTGCCAGATGTCGCGGCCCAGGGTCTGCTCCTGCTCGGTGTCGGACAAGACCTTCTCCAGGCTGACCATCGAGGTATTGCACTTGCCGGCGAAATCGCCCTCCGGGTCATACACGTAGGCGATGCCGCCCGACATGCCGGCAGCGAAGTTGCGGCCGGTGTTACCCAGCACCACCACGGTGCCGCCGGTCATGTATTCGCAACCGTGGTCGCCGGTGCCTTCCACCACCGCGGTGGCGCCGGAGTTACGCACAGCGAAACGCTCGCCGGCCACGCCGTTGATGAAGGCTTCGCCGCTGATGGCGCCGTACAGGACGGTATTGCCGGAGATCATGTTGTCCACCGCACGGCCACGGAACTCGGTGTTGGGACGCACGATGATACGGCCACCCGACAAGCCCTTGCCAACGTAGTCATTGCCTTCGCCGACCAGGTCCAGGGTCACGCCCTTGGCCAGGAAGGCGCCAGCGGACTGGCCTGCGGTACCTTGCAGCTGGATGTGGATGGTGTCGTCCGGCAGACCTTCGTCACCGTAACGCTTGGCCACTTCGCCCGAGAGCATGGCGCCGACGGTGCGGTTGAGGTTCTTGATCGGGGAGATGAAGGACACCTTCTCGCCCTTTTCCAGCGCGGTCTTGGCTTGTGCAATGAGCTTGTGATCCAGCGCCTTGTCCAGGCCGTGGTCTTGGTGGTCGGTGTGGTACACCGGCAGCTTCGACTCGGGCTGATGGAAGATGCGGCTGAAGTCCAGGCCCTTGGCCTTCCAGTGGGCGATGGCCTTGGAACGGTCCAGCAGGTCGGCGCGGCCGATCAGCTCATCGAACTTGCGGATACCCAGTTGCGCCATGATCTGGCGTGCTTCTTCGGCGATGAAGAAGAAGAAGTTGACCACGTGTTCCGGCTTGCCGGAGAACTTGGCGCGCAGCACCGGATCTTGCGTAGCCACGCCCACCGGGCAGGTGTTGAGGTGGCACTTGCGCATCATGATGCAGCCTTCGACCACCAGCGGGGCGGTGGCGAAACCGAATTCGTCCGCGCCCAGCATGGCGCCGATGACGACGTCACGGCCGGTCTTCATCTGGCCGTCAGCCTGCACGCGGATACGGTTACGCAAGCCGTTCAGGACCAGGGTCTGCTGGGTTTCCGCCAGGCCCAGTTCCCACGGGGAACCAGCGTGCTTGATCGAGGACAGCGGCGAGGCACCGGTGCCGCCATCGTGACCGGCGATCACCACGTGATCCGACTTGGCCTTGGCCACGCCGGCAGCGACGGTACCGACACCCACTTCGGAGACCAGCTTGACCGAGATGGAAGCACGCGGGTTGACGTTCTTCAGGTCGTGGATCAGTTGCGCCAGATCCTCGATGGAGTAGATGTCATGGTGCGGCGGCGGCGAGATCAGGCCCACGCCCGGCACCGACACGCGCAGCTTGGCGATGTATTCCGAGACCTTGTGGCCGGGCAGCTGGCCACCTTCGCCAGGCTTGGCGCCCTGGGCCATCTTGATCTGGATCTGGTCGGCCGAGATCAGGTATTCGGCGGAAACGCCGAAACGGCCCGACGCCACCTGCTTGATGCGCGAACGCAGCGAGTCGCCTTCCAGCAGCGGGATATCGACTTCGATATGTTCCTTGCCGATTTCCGACGCCAGGGTCGCACCTTGCTTGATGGGGATGCCCTTCAACTCGTTGCGATAACGGTTGACGTCTTCACCGCCTTCACCGGTGTTGGACTTGCCGCCGATACGGTTCATGGCGATGGCCAGGGTGGCGTGGGCTTCGGTCGAGATCGAGCCCAGCGACATGGCGCCGGTGGCGAAACGCTTGACGATTTCCTTGGCCGGTTCCACCTCATCGATCGAGATCGCCTTGGACGGGTCGATCTTGAACTCGAACAGGCCGCGCAGCGTCATGTGGCGCTTGGACTGGTCGTTGATGATCTGGGCGTATTCCTTGTAGGTGTTGTAGCTGTTCGAACGGGTCGAGTGCTGCAGCTTGGCGATCGCGTCCGGCGTCCACATGTGCTCTTCGCCACGGATACGGAAGGCGTATTCGCCACCGGCGTCCAGTGCGTTGGCCAGCACCGGGTCGGCGCTGAAGGCGGCGGTGTGCAGGCGCAGCGCTTCCTCGGCCACTTCGAACACGCCGATGCCTTCGACGTTGGAGGCGGTACCCTTGAAGTACTTGTCCACCAGCGCCTTGGACAGGCCGATGGCTTCGAAGATCTGCGCGCCGCAGTAGGACATGTAGGTCGAGATGCCCATCTTGGACATGACCTTCAGCAAGCCCTTGCCGACTGCCTTCTGGAAGTTGTAGATGGCCTTTTCCGGCGACAGGTCGCCCGGCAGACCCTTGGCCATGTCGGCCAGGGTGTCCATCGCCAGGTAGGGGTGGATCGCTTCGGCGCCATAACCTGCCAGCAGGGCGAAGTGATGGGTTTCACGGGCCGAGCCGGTTTCCACCACCAGGCCGGTGGAGGTACGCAGCCCCTTGCTGACCAGGTGCTGGTGGATGGCCGAGGTGGCCAGCAGGGCCGGGATCGGCAGTTGCTCGGCATCGACCTTGCGGTCCGAGATGATCAGGATGTTGTGGCCCGACTTGACCGCATCCACGGCCTTGGCGCACAGCGATGCCAAGCGCGCTTCGATGCCTTCCTTGCCCCAGGCGACCGGATAGCAGATGTTCAGTTCGTAGGACTTGAACTTGCCGCCGCTGTGCGCGCTGATGTTGCGCAGCTTGGCGATGTCGTCATAGTCCAGCACCGGCTGCGACACTTCCAGGCGCATCGGCGGGTTGATGTTGTTGGTATCCAGCAGGTTGGGCTTGGGACCGATGAAGGACACCAGCGACATGACCAGCGCTTCGCGGATCGGGTCGATGGGCGGGTTGGTCACCTGTGCGAACAACTGGCGGAAGTAGTTGTAGAGCGGCTTGTTCTTGTTGGACATGACCGCCAGCGGCGAGTCATTGCCCATGGAACCGATGGCTTCCTCGCCACCGCTGGCCATGGGGGCCATCAGGAACTTGACGTCTTCCTGGGTGTAGCCGAAGACCTGCTGCAGGTCCAGCAGCTTCAGGGACGACGAGGGCTGGCGCGGCTCTTCCTTCAACTCATCGAGCTTGACGCGCACCGAGTTGATCCACTGCTTGTAGGGCTTGGCGTTGGCGTAGGTGTCCTTCAGTTCCTTGTCGTCGATGATGCGGCCGGCGTCCAGGTCGATCAGGAACATCTTGCCCGGCTGCAGGCGCCACTTCTGGATGATCTTGGATTCGGGAATGGGCAGCACGCCCGATTCGGAAGCCATCACCACCAGGTCGTCATCGGTGACGATGTAGCGTGCCGGGCGCAGACCGTTACGGTCCAGCGTACCGCCGATGTGACGGCCGTCGGTGAAGGCCAGCGCAGCGGGGCCGTCCCACGGTTCCATCATGGCGGCGTGGTATTCGTAGAAGGCGCGACGGTTGTCGTCCATCGAGGTGTGGTTTTCCCAGGCTTCGGGCACCATCATCATCATCGCCTGCGGCAGCGGATAGCCGGCCATGACCAGCAGTTCCAGTGCGTTGTCGAAGCTGGCGGTGTCGGACTGGCCTTCATAGATCAGCGGGAACAGCTTCTTCAGGTCCGCACCCAGCACGGCCGACTGCATCACGCCTTCGCGGGCGCGCATCCAGTTGAAGTTGCCCTTGACGGTGTTGATTTCACCGTTGTGGGCGATCAGGCGGTACGGGTGGGCCAGCGGCCATTCCGGGAAGGTGTTGGTGGAGAAGCGCTGATGCACCAGGGCCAGGGCCGAGACGCAGCGCTCGTCCTGCAGGTCCTTGTAGTACACGCCGACCTGGTCGGCCAGCAGCAGGCCCTTGTAGACCACGGTGCGGGCCGACATCGAGGGCACGAAGAATTCCTTGCCGTGCAAGAGGTTCAGCGCCTGGATGGCGTGGCCGGAAGACTTGCGGATCACGTAGAGCTTGCGTTCCAGCGCATCGGTGACCATCACGTCCGGGCCGCGGCCGATGAAGATCTGGCGGATGACCGGTTCCTTTTCACGCACAGTCGGGGACATCGGCATGTCGCGGTCCACGGGGACATCGCGCCAGCCCAGCACGATCTGGCCTTCGGCCAGCACCGCGCGCTCGATTTCCTGTTCACAGGCGATGCGGGAAGCGTTTTCCTTGGGCAGGAAGACCATGCCCACGCCGTATTCGCCGGGCGGCGGCAGGTCCACGCCCTGCTTGGTCATCTCTTCACGGTAATACTGGTCAGGGATCTGGATCAGGATACCTGCACCGTCACCCATCAAAGGGTCGGCACCGACTGCACCCCGGTGATCCAGGTTCTTCAGGATCAGCAGGCCCTGGTCCACGATGGAATGGGATTTCTTGCCCTTGATGTGGGCGATGAAACCGACGCCGCAGGCGTCATGTTCATTTGCTGGGTCGTAAAGGCCTTGCGCGTGCATAACGGTACTCCACCACTTTGACAGTAAGGATTTGAAGAATAGTGCACTGCACCCAATAGTTCAATGAAAATAAATGGGGTCGGAGTGTAATTAAATTCCCTAGAATTTTCAGGATTTTTAAATTAGGGACACAGTGAAAGCAAGCGCATCCAAGTATTTGATTCCAAAGGATTATTTCAGGAGCAGCAGTTACTCTTGCTGTTCGGCATCATCCTCGGCGTCAATGTCGGTCACGCCCAATGCTGGCCGGCCGCGCTTGGCCGGACTGACCCGTCGCCGCGTCACGCGCTCCAGGCCATGCTTGAATTCATCCGATCCCAGCGCCCAGCCCTTGAGGGTAGCGTCGGTGATGCGTTGCACCTCGGCCGCCGGCAGGCCTTCTTCGGTGAGCTGGCGATAGGCGATCTCGCGGTCGAAGGGAGTGTTGCCAATCGACCAATACTGCGGGTGATCCGTGATCAAGCCATCCTGCTTGGCCCCGATATGGTGCATGTAGCTGGACCAGGGGTAATCGCCGGGGCTCACGGTCAGCCCGCTGCGCACCGGATTGAGCTCGATGTAGCGGCACACCGGCAAGAGATACAGATCCGGATCGATGACGGTGGCGCGGTAACGCCCCTGCCACAGGGTGCCGCTGCGGCCATGCTTCTGGTTGAAATAGGGAACATAGTGCCGCCCTACCCACTGCATCATCCGTGCCAGGCCCTGATCGTCGCTGGGCGTGGCCAGCAGGTGCAGGTGATCGGGCATGAGCACGTAGGCATGCACGGCCACCTTGAATTGGCGCGCGGCGTCCTTGAGCCAGCCCAGGAAGGCTAGATGATCGTCGGCATCGCGAAACACGATCAGGCCATCATGGCCACGCTGGATGATGTGATGAGGTTGATGAGGGACAACGAGACGGGGAAGGCGGGCCATGACCGATACGCTAGCAACCTGAAGAAAGGAGCGCACATTCTAATGCACTCCGTCCCCAATAAAAGCATCCTGGCACCACCATGCCAATTTGGCATCGGAATAACGAAAAATGTTGAGTGACGATTTGGGAGGCAATCCGGGCGAAAAAAAACCGGCCAGATTGCTCCGGCCGGACAAGCCCCACGTTGAATTGTTGACAAGTACCGATCAGGCGGCGCTGTTTTCCTTCTTCTTGTCCTTGCTCAGCGCCAGGCTGGCGATGATGGAGACCACCAGGATGGCGCCCACGATGGACAGCGACCACACCACCGGCACATGGAACCAGTAGGACGCCAGCATCTTGAAGCCCACGAACAGCAGCACCAGCGCCAGGCCATACTTGAGCAGGTGGAAACGTTCTGCCGAATCAGCCAGCAGGAAGTACAGCGCACGCAGACCCATGATGGCGAACATGTTCGAGGTGAAGACGATGAACGGGTCCTTGGTGATGGCGAAGATGGCCGGAATGCTGTCCACCGCGAAGATGACGTCGGAAATCTCGATGAGCAGCAGCACCAGCATCAGCGGGGTGAAGTAGCGCACGCCATTGACGCGGGTCGTGAATTTCTCGCCGTCGTAGTCATTGCTGATCTTCAGGTGGCCGCGCAGCCAGCGCAGCAACGGGTTGTCGCCGAGGTCCGCTTCCTTGTCGGCGAAGATCAGCATCTTCACGCCGGTAAAGACCAGGAAAGCGCCGAACACGTACAGGATCCAGCTGAACTGCGCGATCATCCAGGCGCCCAGCAGGATCATCACGGCGCGCATCACGATGGCGCCGACCACGCCGTACAGCAGCACGCGGCGCTGCATTTCAGGCGGCACGGCGAAGTAGCTGAAGATCATCAGGAAGACGAAGATGTTGTCCACCGACAGCGCCTTCTCGATCAGGTAGCCGGAGAGGAACTCGGCCCCTTTCTGGTTGGCGAACTCGCGCCCCACGTGGGCATCGAGATACCACCACATCAGGCCAGCGAACACGAAGGCCAGCGACACCCACACCGCCGACCAGCCCAGCGCCTCCCTGGGCGACACACGATGGGCATTGCGGCCGCCCAGGGCGAACATGTCCACCGCCAGCATACCCAGCACGAACAGGATGAAACCAGCCCACATGGGCCAGCTGGCAAAGCTTTCTACGCCATTCACGATTGACCTCTCTTCTTTGTTTTATCTATCCAGCTTGGTGTTGATGGCTTCCGGTGACCTCTTCAATCGAAATCGAAGATCTCGCCCAGGAAACCTTTCTTCTTGCGCTTGGCATCGTAGCCATAGCCACCGTGATGATGGCGCTGCCCGTGATGCTCGCCACGCTCGTAGCCGCCATGTCCGAAGCGCAGCTCCTGCGCAGGCGCTGCCGGACGCTGGGCCGGCGCCGGCGCCGCCGTGGCGGTCGCCGAACGCTCGATGAGCTTATCGAGCTCACCGCGATCGAGCCAGACACCGCGGCATTGCGGGCAATAGTCGATCTCGATGCCCTGGCGTTCCGAGATCAGCAGATGCTGAGAGGTGCAGACGGGACATTTCATCAGGCTTCTCCTCATGTCAGTGGTCATTCCAGCGCCGATGCGACATGCAGCGGACAATGGCGCTACTCTAGGTGAAATCGATACGCATGAAAATTCGAATATTCTGAGATAATCCATCGGAAAAACCGAAGTATCCGATTTGCGCAAAAGGAATCCGATGGCCGGTCTCAACTACAAGCACCTGCACTACTTCTGGACCGTCGCCAAGACCGGCGGCGTGGCGCGCGCCAGCGAGCGGCTGCACCTGACGGCGCAGACCATCAGCGGCCAGCTCAGCCTGTTCGAGGAAAGCCTGGGCTACCCCCTGTTTCGCCGCGTGGGCCGCCGTCTGGAACTCAACGATGAAGGCCGCATGGTGTTCGACTATGCCGAACGCATCTTCAGCATCGGCGAGGAGTTGGAAGAGGCGCTGCGCCTGCGCCCGGGCGGCCGCGCCCTGCAACTGCGGGTGGGGGTGGCCGACGCGGTGCCCAAGGCGATTGCCTACCTGCTGCTGGAAAGCGCCCTGGCCATGCAAGACCCGATCCGCATCATCTGCCGCGAAGGCAAGCTCGACGTGCTGCTGGCCGATCTGGCGCTGCACAAGCTGGACATCATCATCGCCGACAGTCCCATGCCGCCCAATGTCGACGTGCGCGGCTACCACCACCTGCTGGGCGAATGCGACACCAGCTTCTTCGCCACCCCTGAGCTGGCCAGGCGCTACCGCAAGGGTTTCCCCGGCAGCTTCGACGGTGCGCCCTTCCTGATGCCCGGCGAAGACGCGGCCGTGCGCCCGCGCCTGCTGCGCTGGTTCGAGAAGGAAAAGATCCGCCCGCGGATCACCGGCGAATTCGATGACGGCGCCCTGCTGCTGGCCTTCGGCGACGCCGGCGCAGGCATCTTCGCCGCCCCCGCCGCCATTGCGGCGCAGATCCGCAAGCAATACGGGCTGGTGGAGATCGGCCGCACGGAGGCCATCCGCGAACAGTTCTACGCCATCTCGGTGCAGCGCAAGCTGACCCATCCCGCCGTGCTGGCCATCCAGTCGGCCGCGCGCGGCAATCTCATCGTGGGCAGTAGCCGCTGAGCAGCAAAACAGCAGGACAATGGTTGTGCCGTCTGTAACAAATGGCCGGCCGTTTCTTAACAGATACCGTGATCAGACCAGTGTGAGAATGCATTCCCGCACAACAGGACAAGACCCACGCCCTCAAGTTGACAAAACCCTGACGGCAAGCATTGATGCGCCGCAAACCCAGGCGGGAAGCGGGCAAACGAGGAAATGAAAAGCGTCTGGAGAAAAGAAAAACCCCACGTCCATTGCTGTCCGTGGGGTAAATCCCATTCTCGGGGGGGGAGAATGGAGGGGGAACTTCAATATAAGAAAATCAGCGGTCCGAGGCAGCGCTTTTTACAAATGGTTACACCCTGTTCATATCCTGTAGATATGCTGCAAAAAAACTCATATTCGCAACCGCCTCACTGAATCAAATATATCAAACGCTCGCCATAAGTAAAGCACGCAGGGCCAGAAAGGAGGCGCTGTAACGCTCGCGCCGGCTGATCAGGAAGGTGGTGATCCGGCCATCCCGGCCCAGCGAGTGGGTGGCGAAGCCATGGGGCTCCATCTGCATGGCAATCACCGAGCGCGGCACCACGGCCACGCCCGCCCCAGCCGACACGCAGGCCAGGATGGCGTGATACGAGGCCAGCTCCAGCGTACGCGGCAGCTGGCGGCCGGCCCCGTGACCGGCAAACCAGGCCTCGGCATGACGGCGATAGGCACACCCCTGTTCGAAGACGATCAGCGTATCGAGCATCACCTCCTCGGGCGCCCGCACGCGCCGGTGGCTGCGCGGCGTGACCAGCAGCAGTTCTTCCCGGAACAGCGGCGTGGCGTCGAAGGCCGGATCGCTCACCGGCCCGGCCACCAGCGCCGCATCGAGCTTGCAGGCGCGCACCTGGGCCATGAGCACGTCAGTGGGCGCGGTGGACAGTTCCAGCCGCACCTCCGGCCAGCGCTGGTGGAACTCGGCCAGCGGCCCCGGCAGACGGCTGGCGGCAGCGCTCTCCATGGAACCGATACGCAGACGTCCGCGCGGACTTTGCGGAGCGACGGCCTGCCTGGCCTCCTGGGCCAGGTCGAGGATGCGTTCAGCATAGTCCAGCAGCGCCTCGCCGGCAGCGGTCAGCACCATGCGGCGGCGATCCCGCACGAACAGCGGCACCCCCATCGATTGCTCCAGTTGCTTGATGCGCGTGGTCACATTGGATTGCACCCGGTTGAGCCGCTCGGCCGCGCGGGTGACCCCGCCCTCGGCGACCACGGTACGAAAGATCTCCAGTTCGGCCAGTTCCATATCTATCTCCAATAAAGATGGATTCATCCTTATTATTCATTTTTTCGAATGAATGAAACACGATAGCATAGTCGCTCATTGTTCATACCCACCTCGCCATGCACCAGTCTTCCACCGCCCCAGCCTCTTCCTTGCCGCGCTCGCCGGCGCAGCGCAACCGCCTGTCCTGGAAGGTCTGCCTGGCCGGCATGGTGGCCTTGTCGGTGGCGATGGGGATCGGGCGTTTCGCCTTCACGCCCTTGCTGCCGCTGATGCTGCACGAAGGCAGCCTGAACCTGCAGATGGGTGGCTGGCTGGCCACGGCCAACTACCTGGGCTATTTCGTCGGCGCCATGGCCTGTGCGGTGCATCGCAGCAAGCGCGGCGTGCGCATGCTGCGCATCGGCCTGGTGGCCACCATCCTGCTCACGCTGGGCATGGGCCTGCTGCAATGGAACTGGCTGTGGCTGCTGATGCGCTTCCTCTCGGGCGTGGCCAGCGCCTACGTCTTCGTCTACACCGCAGGCTGGTGCCTGCATCAGCTCACGCAATTGCAGCGTCCCGAGCTGGGCGGCGTGATCTTCTGCGGTCCCGGCCTGGGCATTGCGCTCACGGGCCTGCTGACCGGACCGATGATCTCGGCCGGCTGGGTGGCCGCAGGCGGCTGGATTGCCTACGGCATCATCGCCTTGGGACTGACCGCCCTGGTCTGGCAGACCTTCCGCTTCGACGCCGGGCAGGGACAGGCCAGCGCCGCGACGACCACCACCGATGCCAGCGCACAGGAGTCCCCCCGACAGAAACGGGAAGTCACCGTGCAAGTCATTGCTTATGGCATCGCCGGCTTCGGCTACATCATCACCGCCACCTTCCTGCCGGTGATCGCGCGCCAGGCGCTGCCGGGTTCGGCCTGGCCCGACTACTTCTGGCCCATCTTCGGGCTATCGGTGGCCGCCGGCGCCTTCAGCGCCACCCGTTTTTCGGTCCACACCGACCAGCGCCTGCTGCTCACGGCGGCCTACCTGATGCAGGCGGCCGGCGTGCTGCTCTCCATCCTCTTCCCCAACGCCTGGGGCTTTGCACTGAGTTGCCTGCTGCTGGGGCTGCCCTTCACGGCCATCACCCTGTTCGGCATGCGGGAGGCGCGTCGCCTGCGCCGCGAACAGGCCAGCAGCCTGATGGCGCTGATGACCGCCGCCTACGGCATCGGCCAGATCGCCGGCCCGCCGCTGGCCACTTCGCTGGTCCATGCGAGCGGCTCCTTCACGCCTTCGCTGTGCGTGGCGGCCATCACCCTGATCATCGGCGCCGCGCTCTACTATCGGCTCACTCGCACCCACCGCCTGCCCATCCACTGAATCCTGCGTCCACCAACAAATAACGCCCGCCACCCCGATGGGGTGCGGGCGTCAGTTACCGTCAGCGACCACTAAGAAGCAGAGCGTCAGCGGAAGGCCGGCTCGGCGAAGCTACGCAACTTACGGCTGTGGACCTGCTCGATGCCATTGTTGCGCAACAGCTCCAGCGCGCGGATACCGATCTGCAAGTGCTGCGCCACGCGCTGCTCGTAGAAGGTATTGGCCATGCCGGGCAGCTTGATCTCGCCATGCAGCGGCTTGTCCGACACGCACAGCAAGGTGCCATAGGGAACGCGGAAGCGGAAGCCGTTGGCCGCCACCGTCGCGCTCTCCATGTCCAGCGCAATGGCGCGACTCTGCGAGAAGCGCAACAACGGCGTGCGATGGTCGCGCAGTTCCCAGTTGCGATCATCCACCGAGGCCACGGTGCCGGTACGCATGATGCGCTTCAACTCATAGCCATCCAGCCGAGTGATGCTGGCCACGGCGTCCTGCAAGGCCAGCTGCACTTCGGCCAGCGCCGGGATCGGCACCCATAGCGGCAAGTCGTCGTCCAGCACATGGTCATCGCGCACATAGGCATGCGCCAGCACGTAGTCGCCCATGCGCTGCGAGGCCGACAGACCGGCGCAGTGGCCCAGCATCAGCCAGCCGTGCGGACGCAGCACCGCCACGTGGTCGGTGACCGTCTTTGCATTGGAGGGGCCCACACCGATATTGACCAAGGTGATGCCGCTGCCATCGGCCCGCTGCAGGTGATAGGCCGGCATCTGCGGCTGGCGCGCCGGCGCCACGCCGGAAGCGGCGCGGGTCTCGGCGCCTTCCTGATTGGCGCTCCAGGTGGTGACATTGCCGGGCTCGACAAAGGCGGTGTACTGGCGGCGATAGGCCAGCTCGTCCGGATCGTCGGTGGGCTCCATCAGGCGGCGGCCCAGGCGCACGAACTCATCGACGTAGAAGGCATAGTTGGTGAAGAGCACGTATCGCTGGAACTGATCCGGCGAGGTCGCCGTGTAATGGCGCAGCCGATGCAGTGAATAATCGATGCGCGGCCCCGTGAACAGCGCCAGCGGATGCGGCCCTTCGCGCCAGGCGCCGTTGTCCACCTCATAGGTCCCGTTGGCGATGCGGTCATCCATGGTGGCCAGGTCGGGCAGGTCGAAATGATCCGGCAGCGTGCGCAGGTGTTCAGGGTCCAGGCTGCCCTCGACGTGGATGCCCTCGGGGAAGGCGAAATGCACTGGGATGGGCATGTCGCTCACGCCCACCTCCAGCGGCACTTCATGGTTCTGCAAGATCAGGCGGAACTGCGCCAGCAGGTATTGATGGAACAGCTTGGGACGCGTCAACGTGGTCTGGTAGCAGCCAGGGCCGGCAACGAAGCCGAAGGACTGCCGGGTATCGGTATGGGTGGACTTTTCGGTCGTGATGCGGACGAAGGGATAGCAGGCCCGCACCCGCTGCTGATCCATGGGCTGTCCGCTGGAGAACTGGCGGAAGGCATCGCGCAGGATGGCCGTGTTGTGCTCGTAGATCTCCAGCACGCGCGCATAGGCGGCGTCGGGGTCGGTAAATTTTTCGGTGGCAAACATCATGATTCTCCATCATCGCCGCGCGCCGTACCCGGTGTGGCGTGCGCTGGCACGGCGCGGCCGGTCGTGGCCGGTCATTCATCGGAATTGCTGTGCGCAGCACCATCTTACCCGAGAGTGCAACTTCTCCGGCAGTGCAAGACCAGGGTCGCAGGGGAGCACAGGGGAGCGCCGTCAGCCCCCCGTCAGTTGCGAGTCAGACAGCATCGGCACGCTCTGCAATGGTGCCGCAAAGGCTCATCGAGGTGCAGGCAATCCCGCTCCCGGTGCAGCTTTCTCATCCCCTAAAAAAACCTTTGATCCTCACGCGAGCCAGTGCTATCGTGTGGGCGCTGCGCCGTGGAACGGCTCATCCATCCAGGGCAATAGCGGATCAGACCGGCTGGCGCAGTCCATAAAACAATATCCAATCCACAGTCAGAGGCACACATGCTCATCAGAAAAATCTTCCAACCCTTCCTGGTCCTGCTCTGCCTGGTCGCCGCCGCGGCCGCGCAAGCGCAAAACCTGCCCAACGTGGTGATCCTGGCCACCGGCGGCACCATCGCCGGCACCGGCGCGACCACCACCACCACGGTCGGCTACACCGCCGCCAAGGTCGGCGTGGACGCCCTGATCGCCGCCGTTCCCGAGCTCAAGAAGGTCGCCAACGTGCGCGGCGAGCAGGTCATGCAGATCGCCAGCGAGAACATGAACAACGACGCCTGGCTCAAGCTGGGCAAGCGCGTCAACACCCTGCTGGCGCAGAGCGACGTGGACGGCATCGTGATCACCCACGGCACCGACACCATCGAAGAAACCGCCTACTTCCTGGACCTGGTGGTCAAGAGCAAGAAGCCGGTGGTGATCGTGGGCGCGATGCGTCCCTCCACCGCCATCAGCGCTGACGGCCCGATCAACCTGTACAACGCCGTGCTGCTGGCCGGCTCCAAGGAAGCCATCGGCAAGGGCGTGCTGGTGACCCTGAACGACCAGATCAATGCTGGCCGCGAAGTGACCAAGACCAACACCTCCACCCTGGATACCTTCAAGACGCCTGAACTGGGCTTCCTGGGCTACATCCAGGGCAGCAAGCCGTACTTCTATCGCCAGTCCACCCGCAAGAACACCGTCGACACCCCGTTCGACATCATGAACCTGGACAAGCTGCCGCAAGTGGACATCGTCTACGGCTACGCCAACATGAACCCGATCGCACTGAACGCCTTCGTGGCCGCTGGCGCACAGGGCATCATCCACGCCGGCGTGGGCGATGGCAGCCTGAACAACACCGTGGTGCCGTCGCTGACCGAAGCCCGCAAGAAGGGCGTCGTGATCGTGCGTTCCAGCCGCGTGGGCCAAGGCATCGTGGCGCGCAATGGCGAAGCTGACGACGACAAGCTGGACTTCGTCGTCTCCGACACCCTCAACGCCCAGAAGGCCCGCATCCTGCTGATGCTGGCCCTGACCAAGACCACCGACACCAAGGAAATCCAGAAGATGTTCTGGGAGTACTGATCCGGCCAGGCGCTGCGCGCGCCTGACGCATCACCTTGCTGGTCCCGGCCCGCTGCCTGTGCAGCGGGCTTTTTATTGGGCGGCGCCTGGGGACAGCTCGGGGGGAGGCCGGGTGGAACCAAGCTCGTCCACGTTCACTCTGTAGAGTTCACTGGAATCCACCAGCGACCAGCGTCAACTTATCCGGCCACCCCGGCGCGCACGACCACAGGAGAACATGATGACCAGCCGCCGCCGCTTCCTCTGCGCCACGGGCGCCACTGCCACCGCTGCCGCCCTGTCCGCCCTGGGCCTGCCGTCCGGCGCACTGGCCGCGCAGGGCATAGAGACCAGCGCACCCCAGCCCTTTTCATTCGCGCAATTGATCGAACGCGCCCGCCAGATGGCAAGCACGCCCTACCAGCCAGCAGCCGCCGCGCCGGCCGCCATCCTCGACCGCATCGACTACGACGCCCACGGCAAGATACGCTTCAAGCCCGACAGGGCCGCCTTCGCCACAGGACCAGGCCCCTTCCCGCTGACCTTCTTCCACCTCGGCAAATTCTTCCGCGTCCCGGTGCGCATGTTCCTGCTGGAGGGAGCGGGCGACGCCACCGCACCGACCCAGGCGCGCGAGCTGCGCTACCGCGACGACTACTTCGACATGCCCGCCGACAGTCCCGCCCACGCCCTGCCGCCCGGCAGCGGCTTTGCCGGTTTCCGCTTCCAGGAAAGCCGGCTGGGCGACCAGCAGGTCAAGGACTGGCGCAAGAACGACTGGGTGGCCTTCCTGGGAGCCTCGTATTTCCGCGCCATCGGCGACCTCTACCAATACGGCCTGTCCGCGCGCGGCGTGGCCATCGACGTGGCCGTGGCCGGCAAGAGCGAGGAATTCCCCGACTTCACCCAGTTCTTCTTTGAGCCTGGCGCGCCCGGCAGCGATACCGTAGTGGTCTATGCCCTGCTGGACGGCCCCAGCATCACCGGCGCCTACCGCTTCGCCATGCAGCGCGGCCAGGGCGTGACGATGGAGATCGACAAGCAGCTGTTCCTGCGCCGCGACGTGGAACGACTGGGGCTGGCCCCGGCCACCTCCATGTACTGGTATTCGGAAACGGTGAAAGGCACCGGCGTGGACTGGCGGCCGGAAGTGCATGATTCCGACGGCCTGGCCATCTGGAACGGCGCAGGCGAACACCTGTGGCGACCGCTCAACAACCCGCCGCGCACGATCGCCTCGAGCTTCGCCGACCGCCAGCCGCGCGGCTTCGGACTGATGCAGCGCGACCGCGACTTCGACCATTACCTCGACGGCGTCCACTATGAGCGCCGCCCCAGCCTCTGGGTAGAGCCATTGGGAGATTGGGGCGAAGGCCAGGTGCAACTGATCGAATTGCGCACCGACGATGAGATCCACGACAACATCGTCGCCATGTGGGTGCCCAAGGCTGCCGCCCGGGCCGGGGACCGATATCAGCTGCGCTACCGCCTGCACTGGCAGAGCGAGACGCCCTTCCCCAGCGCACTGGCGCGCTGCGTAGCCACGCGGCTGGGACGCGGCGGCCAGCCGGGACAGCCGCGCCCGCCGCAGGTGCGCAAGTTCATGGTCGAGTTCAAGGGGCCGCCGCTGCAAGCCCTGCCTTTCGGGGTAAAGCCCGAGGCCGTCATCAGCGCCTCGCGCGGCAGCATTTCCTATGTCTATACGGAAGCCCTGCCCAACGGCGTGCCCGGCCACTGGCGCGCGCAGTTCGATCTCACCGCAGAAGGAGAAGAGCCTGTTGAGCTGCGGCTGTTCCTGCGCCACCAGGGGCAAGCGCTGAGCGAGACCTGGCTGTTCCAGTACCATCCCTTCATTGCGCGCGAGGTGTATTGAGGGTGTGGAAGCGCTTGAAAGATTTTTTTACCTGCCCTCGAAAAAATGTTTGTACTTTTTAGAAAAGCTCCTTATAATCTCGTTCTTTCGCGGCTGTAGCTCAGCTGGATAGAGTACTTGGCTACGAACCAAGGGGTCGTGGGTTCGATTCCTGCCAGCCGCACCATATGTAGTAAAAAAAGGGTCCATCGCAAGATGGGCCCTTTTTTGTTTTGCGCATCAGCGCCCAGCTCATCCTCTCCAGCTCATCCTCCATTTCTCGCGCTCACCGACGAGCGATTGCGCCGTCGTCCGACATGCGCAAACCGCCCCGCTGGCGATAATCAAGGCTCCCCTTCCCTCTACCTCTAGCACAGGAGCCGCGATGAAAAAGCTCTCCCTCTTCATGCTGGCTGCCGGGTCATTGGCCATGCTGGCTTGCGCCCGACCCGTGAAGCGCCAGTACGACGACATCAACCGTCGCCGCCGCACCGAGACCGACGCCGGCATGCCGCGCACCCTGGGTGAACAAGACATGCAAGCCGTCGCGCAGGAAAGCAGCATGGTCGCCCCGCCCGCCCAGCAGCACACGCCCAACAGCGCCGCACCGTCACAACCCGCCACGGCCGATGCCGCTGCGCGCAAGGACGGCGATTTCGCGCCGCCCGTCGGGGCCTGAGCTAGCGCTGCACCAAGCACTCAGCCAAGCACTCAGCGGCGCATCAGCCGCACTCAGTCACGCTTCTGCCCGGCCTGGCCACCCCAGGCCGCCGGCAGCATGCGCGTCAAGGTCGCGTCCTTGCGCACGCGATGGTGGAAGGTCGCCGCCGCCACATGCAGGGCCACGACCACCCACACCACCCAGTCGCCGAGGAACTTGTGGACCGCGAAAATGGGCGTCTCCACCTGTTCAGCCGTGAGCTGCCAGGTGTTGGCGATCCAGGCGAACAGCGCCGTCTCGCGGAAGGCCGGAATGATGAACAGGCCGAAATTGGTCGGATCGTAGGTATTGAGATAGCCCGTCAGCGGCATGACGATCATGAACAGGTACAGCGCCCAGTGCGCCAGCCGCGCCAGCAGGTGCTCCAGGGCGCTGCCCGGCACCGGCGCCGGCTCCACATTGATGAGGCGCCAGACCAGCCGCGGCACCACCAGCACCCCGATGCTCACGCCCAGCACCCAGTGGATATTGAGCAAGGGAATCACCAGCGCGCCATTGGGTTCGATGCCGAACAGGGCCGGCTTGATGCTGGTCTCCGGATCGATGAACCAGATCACGTAATAGACCACGATGTAGGCCAGGATGAAGGCCACGGCCATGGACCAGTGGAACAGCTTGGCGATGGAACCGAAACGCTCGGCGGTGTTTTTCAGCATGATCTTCCCTCTTCTGCGCAAATGCGGCGCCAGTTTAATCCATGCGCAGCGCAGCAATGCGCTCAGCAGCAGCAGCCAGCGCCTGCGCCTTCTCGGCGTCGCCCATGGCCACTCCTTCTGCGCGCACCACGCTCACGTCCACGATGCCGAGGAAGCCCAGCAGGTCGCGCAGATAACGCTCCTGGTGATCCAGCGCCGCCTCGGCCGTGCCCTCCGCATATTGCCCACCGCGCACTGAGGCGATGTAGGCGCGGCGTCCCTTGAGCAAGCCTTCCGGACCGGCATCGGTATAGGCGAAGGTAGTGCCGGCCACGGCCACGCGGTCGATCCAGGCCTTCAGTTGGGAGGGCAGCGAGAAGTTGTACATCGGCGCGCCGATCACCAGCAGGTCGGCCTGCAGCAATTCGTCCAGGCAGGCCTGGCCCAGCGCCAGGTCGGCGCGCAAGGCCGGATCGTCCACCTCGGCCCCGCCGAAGGCGGCCAGGTGCTCTGCCGACAAGTGCCGGGGTGCAGCAGCGGCCAGGTCGCGATAGATCACCTCCAGGTCCGGTTGCAGGCTGCGCAGATGCGCCACGATATCGGCCGAAAGCTGGCGGCTGACGGAATGTTCACCCAGGATGCTGGTGTCGAGATGCAGGAGTTTCATGGTCATCTATCAATCAAAAAATTGAAATTATTTATATCGTTTATATCATTTATATCGATTATATCTTTTGTGCAAAAGACGATGCGCAGCGTCTCAAGGCTTGGCCGCCACGCCTTCAACCGGCTTGAGCACGCCCTCCTTGGAAAAGGGCAGCACCTGCCCAAGGCGGTTCACCAGGATCGTCGTCAAGCCCTGCGGCGCACTCCACAAGACCTGCCAGCTCACGCCCTCGTCACGGCTTTGCAGGATCTTGCCTTCCAGCGAAGCGGCTGTCAGCAGCCCAGGCGTGGCCTGGACGCGGGTAATGGAGCCACTGGTGGGCAGCGCCACGGTCTGCCACTGGCTGCCGCCATCGGTGCTGCGCAAGAGCTTGCCGCCCAGGCCGGCCACGATGAGCGCCCCCGCCGGCTGCGCCACCGCCCCGCTCCATAGCGATGCCTTGCTACCAGTGGCCAGGATGTCCCAGTGCTGGCCCGCATCGGTGCTGCGGAACAGCGTGCCTTGCTCAGCGGCCAGGTAGAGCGTGTCGCCGCTGCCAGGGAAGAAGCGCAGCAGGTTCAGGTCGCTGCGCTTGCTGCCTGCGGCCACTGGCAGGTGCAGGGTGGTCCAGGTCTTGCCGCCATCCTCGGTCTGCAACAGCAAGGACCACAGGCCCGCCGCCCAGCCATGCTCACGGTCGCGGAAATAGACCGTAAACAAGGGCTGGTCCACATCGGTGGCGCTGCGCTGCAATTGCCAGGTCTCGCCGCCGTCGGCGGTATGGATCACCACACCGCCATGTCCGACCGCCCAGCCCTCCTTGTCATCGACAAAGCTCACCGCGGTCAGCGTGAAATCCACCGGCACCTGGCGCGCCTGCCGCCATTGCCTGCCGCCATCGTCGGAGAGGATCACCTCGCCGCGCGCCCCCACCGCCACCACACGCTCGCCGGCCAGTGCGGCATCGAGCATCATGGCGCGATCGGCAAAGCGATCCGCCACGGCAGCACGCACCGGCACCGGCTCCATTCCCTGCGCCGCCGCCAGCGTGCTGCAACCCGCCAGCGCCAGCCACAGCAATGTCTTCCAGACGTTCATCACATCGATTCTCCCGTGCATCATCATTTGCCCTGCCGCCTCAATGGTTCATCATGCTGTTGACCTTGATCTTGCCCTTGCGCGGGAACATCCGTTCCAGCACCACAGCAAAGGCCGGCAAGGCGGTCATGGCCATGATCAGGTTGACGATGAACATGAAGGCCAGCAGCTTGCCCATGTCGGCCTGGAACTTCAGCTGCGAGAAGGACCAGGTCGCCACACCGATGGCCAGCGTGATGGCGGTAAAGATGGTCGCCACGCCGATTTCCTGGATCGATTTCTCCAGCGCCACGGCGATGGCTTCACCAGCGGCCAGGTGCATCTGCAGACGACTATAGATATAGAAGGCATAGTCCACGCCAATGCCCACGGCCAGCACCATCACCGGCAAGGTCGCCACGGTCAGCCCGATCTGCAGCTGCTTCATGAAGGCATAGCCGATGAAGGTGGCCACGGTGAGCGGCAGGCAGCAGGCCACCACGGCGCGCAGGTCGCGATAGACTGCGAACACCAGCACGATGATGGCGGCATAGACATACAGCATCATCGGCAGCTCCGACTTTTCCACCTCTTCATTGACAGCCGCGATCACGCCCGCATTGCCCGCAGCCAGGCGGATGGTCAGGCCCGGCAGGGGATGCGCGGCGCGATACTGCTTGACCGCCGCGATGATGCCGTTGATGGTGGAGGCCTTGTGGTCGGTCAGGTAGAGGTGGGTGGCCAGCATGCTGCAATCCTTGGAGAGGAAGCCGCGCACCCGCCCGATCTCCACCGCCAGCGCCGCATAGTTGGCCGGGTCCAGCGGCACCGAATACATGCTGGGATTGCCCTCGTTGTAGCCTTCGTTGTAGATCTTCATCTGCTCGGCGAAGGAGCTCACCGACATCACCCCCGGCACATGGCGCATGGCCGCATCGAACTGTTCCTGGTAGCGCCCGAAGGCCACCTTGTCGCAGGAATTCTCGGGCGTGGCCAGGATCACCGAGAGCCAGTCCAGGCCAGTGTCATAGTTGTCCGAGATGGACTTGGCATCGAGGTTGTAGCGCGAATCGGCGCGCAGCTCGGGCGCCCCCGCCTGCAAGGTGCCCACCAGACGATCGCTGCTGTACCAGACCGAGGCGGCAAACAGCGCCAGCGTCACCACGACGATCACGCGGGCATTGCGCGGATGGGCCGCGCGGGCAAACACCTGCAGCCAGCGCGCACGCTTCTGCTGGGCGCGCATGGCGGCGTCGGCATAGGCCTTGTTGACCTTCAGCAGCGAGGCCGCCAGCGGCAGCATGACCAGGTTGGTGATGATCTTGTAGCCCACGCCGATGGAGGCGGTGATGGCCAGCTCCTTGACCATGGGAATGGGAATGAGCGTGAGCGTGATGAAGGAGACGAAGGCCGTCACCAGCGCCAGCACGCCCGGCACCAGCAGGCCACGGAAGCTGGCGCGCGCCGCCTCTTCGCAGCCCATGCCGGCGGCGATGCCGCGCACGATGTAATTGATCTGCTGCACCCCGTGCGACACGCCAATGGCAAACACCAGGAAAGGCACCAGCACCGCCAATGGGTCCAGCCCGTAACCCAGCAGGTGCAAGGTACCGAACTGCCATACCAGCGACACCAGCGAACAGACGATGGGCAAGAGCGTAAAGGGCAGCGAACGGCAATACCAGTACACCGCCAGCGCCGTCAGCAGCAAGGCCATGATGCAGAACTTGAGCACACCCTGGGCGCCATCGGCCACATCGCCAATCTGCTTGGCAAAACCGATGATCTGCACTTCGAAGTCGGCGTTCTCGTACTTGGCGCGCAAGTCGTTCAAGAGCTTGTTGTAGGCCAGGTAGTCGACCTTCTTGCCGTTGGCGTCGAATTCATTGATCTCGGCAATGATCATGGCGCTGTCCTGCTTGCGCGAGACCAGCGTACCGACGAAGCCGCCGTTGTTGGCGCTGTCGCGAATGCTGGCGATGACCTCGGGCGTCAGGCTCTCCGGGGTGACCGTGCCCGCGATGACGGGATCGGCGCGAAAGCCTTCTTCGGTGATCTCGTTGACGAACGTATTGGGCGTCCACAGCGACTGCACGCCCAGGCGATTGACGTTGGGCAGGAACATGACGGCCTGGGTCATGGCGTTCAGGCGCGTCAGCCCTTCCTTGGTCCAGATGCTGCCGTGGCGGGCGCGCAGCACGATGTTCAAGCGATTGGCCCCGAACAGTTCGTCGCGGTACTGATGCTGCGTGGCGACGTATTCATGGTCCGAGGGAATCTGTTTCTCGAAGCCGGCGTCCATGCGCAGCTGCAGCGAGAACACCGCCATGAGCGCTGTGAAGGCCAGCAGCGCCAGCAGGATGGCGACCCGCGCGCGGAACGCCAGCGCCTCCAGGCGCGCCAGGCTGAGAAAGCCGTTGAGAAAACGCATAGTGATCCTAGTCCAGCAGGAAAGACATGACACGACCGGAACGGACTACGCCCTCCGAGAGGGCGCAGTCCGACCGGGATCAGAAGTTGTAGGTCGCGGTAGCGCCCACGAAATTGCGACCCCGCAGCGGCTGGTCGAAGATCGTGTCGCCGCCCCAGAACATGGCGTAGTTGAGCGAGAACTGCCACTTGGCCGGGTTCTGGATGAAGCTGACGATGAAGTTGGCCGACTTCGCCCCCTGCATGAAGGTGCCCGCGAAGTTGGGCGTGCGTCCATGCAAGGCCTGGAAGTAGAAGATCTCCGGCACCACCTGCCAGCCCGGGATCAGCGAGCCGTCGTAGACCCAGCTGAAGTCCAGGTTGTAGCCATAGGAAAGCGCGGTACCGACGCTGGGCGGCGTACCGGCGCCGGTGGCGCGGGCGTTGGCGGAGGTGTCGTAACCCCAGCCCCAGTTGCCGGCCGCCACCGGGATGCCCTGGTAGGCGCTCTTCATGTTGGGATAGTAGATCCCCACTGCTTCGGCCATCAGGGTCGCGGTATCGGCCCCGCCCAGCGCCTTCAGGATGGTCGGGTTGTCGCTGGGCGTCATGCTCAGCAGGCCCGTGACGGCCAGCTGGTACTTGGCGGTCTCGACATAGCAATTGCCGTTGGCCAGGCAGCCGGTGCCGTTGGTGGTGGGGCTGTTGCCGGCGGTGGAGGTGTTGAGCGTGATCGGATCCTTGGGGCGATACGACAGTTCGGTGCCGACCGCCCAGTTACCCACCGGGAAGTTCATGCTGGCGCCGATCATCTTACGGTCCTGCAGGTAGGAATAGCCGAAGCCCGACAACGACGAGGTCGACGTCGACATCACCGGCGACTTGTCGTGGTAGTTCATCAGGTACAGGCCGAAGTTCATCTCGCTGTCCTTGGGGCTATAGCGCAGCGCCACGCCATACTGGCCGCTGGAACGCGGCGTGCTGGTGGTCGGCACGCCCAGCTCCGGTGCGCCGTTGCCGATGGTGCCAATCGACCAGTAGCTGCCCACCGGCGGGAAGTAGTTGCGCTGCCAGCCTTGCTGCAGATAGGTCTCGATGCTGAAGCCCTTGCCCAGGCCGGTAGCGAAGTTGACCATCGGCGCCGGCAGCACCGCTTCCTTCATCTGCGTACCCGGTTGCGACAGGCGCATCAGGTCCAGCGCGTTGGTCTGGTTGATACCGCCCGGGATGAACAGGCTCTCGCCCCAGTTGACCACCTGGTTACCGACACGCAGGCGGGCGCGCTGGTCACCGATGGAAAACTCCTTGCTCACCCACAGATCCAGCAAGCGGGTCTTGTTGCTGACCTGGCCGGACGCATTGCCGGGGAAGGTGCTGCCACCGCCGCCGCTGACGTAGCCGGTGGTGCTGGTGGCGGCGGCGAAGTCGCGCATCCAGCTCACCCGGCCCAGGAACTTGAAATCGTCCGGCAGCTTCAGCATCAGCTCGTGGGTGCCCTTGAGATAGGTGGTAAAGGCGCTGCCCCGGTCGTAGTTCAGGTTGCCCTGGTCGTTGTACTGCGACAGCGAATCGGCGCAGCCCGCCGGCGCACCGGCGCCGGTCGGACCGGAGGGCTGGCCGCCGTTGACCGTGCCGATGATGCTGCTGCAACCCGGCTTGGCGGCACGGATGCCAACGCCCAGCGTGACCGTGGAGTCAAAGTTGCCCGAGACCGATTCGGTCTCGAAGGTAAAGGCCTGGGCGTTGCCCGAATACAGACAGGCCCCCATCAACGGCAACACCACCGGCAACATCCTTGGCAGCGCCGATCCCGTGCGCCGCAGCTTCTTACGCAATTGCATCTTCATGGTTTTCCCTTCCCCGTCAAGGTATGTCAAAGAGCGCTACGCTGGCATCAGCGGTCGCTGATGGCGCGCAGGTTGTCGGCGCTGTAGAAGTTGTCACGCAGGCGCGGATTGTCCTTGGCCTCGGTCTCCCAGCGGATGTCCTTGCCGGTGCCGGCCGAGTGCGAATCCATCAGGTAGCGGCCTTCGGCCAGGTTGTACTGGGCAAAACCGGAGAGGTCGCAGGCGCCGGTCTCATAGACCGGAATGATGTAGCCCTCACGGTGCTTCCACAGCTTGTTCTGGGCGTCGTAGTCATCGGAGAGCACCAGGTTCCAGCTATCCTCATCGACATAGAAGGTGCGCTTGGGCGCCAGGTGGCGCACACCCGGCTTGACCGTGGCTTCCACCACCCAGACGCGGTGCAGCTCGTAGCGGCGGGCGTTCTCGGCCACGAAGTCAGGCTTGGCGATGTCGTCGAAATTGGCCTTGAAGTTGTTGGCCCCGAAACTGTTGTAGGCGATATAGATTTCTTTTTTTCCGACCAGCTTCCAGTCGAAGCGGTCCATGGTGCCGTTGAAGACGGTCGGTTCATCCATGGTGTACTGGTTTTCCATGCCGATCTGCGGTGCATCGTAGGCATAGGACGGCATGCGGCGCACGCGACGTTGGCCAGGGAAATAATAGAAGGTCTCGGCGCCGGGGCGGTTCAGGTAGGTGGTCACCGTCAGCGCCTGGCCGGCCAGTGCGGTGGGCGAAGAATAGGCGACGTAGGTGTAGAACTCGACCCCGCCCAGCGTGGAGAGCTTGGTGCTGCCCTTGACGTTGGAGGGATAGAACAGCGTCAACTGCTGGCTGGCCTTGATCCACTCATTGCTGCCCTTGCGCGGCGAGACTGCCGTGATGGTATTGGGGAAGTCCACGCCCAGGCCGCGATAGCGCATCTTGCTGTTGTACATCACTTCCAGGCCGGTCTTGGGCAAGGGGAAGGGAATGCCCGGCACATTGGCTTCGGCCAGGCTCCAGCCGTCAGCGCCGATCTTGCCGTCGGCCACGTTCTTCTTGGTATTCTCGACCACGAAGTCCGGCGCCGCACAGTAGCGGTGGGTGGGATAGATATCCATCTTGTAGCCCTTGACCTGCTTGATCAGGGCCACCTGTCCCGGCGTGAGATGGTCGGCGTACTTGTCCACGTTGGAGGCATCGATGACCTCGGTGGGCTTTTCATCCTTGTACTTGAAATAGTCCTTGCGCAGCTTGCCGTAGGACCAGCCCGGCAGTTCCACGTTTTCCGCCTTCCATTCCGGCACGCCCTGGCCGGCAGCCTTGTCGCCGCCCAGCGGTGTCAGGGTAGTGCCCAGATCTTGCACCGAAGCAGCGTGCGCCAGCGTCGCGCCCACCGCCAGGATGGACAAACCGAGGATCGTTCTCTTCATGACCACTTTCTCCAATTGACTCAAGCCTGTTGCGATTGATGAGGAATCAGGCAGGATGCCCGGCCGAGGCCCGGTATCCTGCTTTTCAGGTTCACAGCGAAGCCAGACCCGCACCGAAGATGTCCAGCCCCTTGAACATCAGCGAGCGCGGAATGGTCAGCGAAGGCATCACGCGCATGACGTTGGTATAGCGGCCGCAAGGAATCATCAGCACGCCATGACCGACCACGTAATCCATCAGCTTGCCCAGCTTCTCGCGCGAGAGCGGTTCGCGGGTTTCGCGGTTCTCCACCAGCTCGATGCCGATCATCAGGCCGCGTCCGCGCACCTCGCCCACCCAGGGGCTGTTGAAGCTGCGGATGCGTTCCTGTGCTTCCAGGCCCAGGGTGTGGGCGCGGTTGACCAGGTCCAGGCGCGGGTCTTGCAGGATGCTGATGTTGGTCAGCGCCACCGCCGCCGAGATTGAATTGGCGGCGAAGGTATTGGGCTGCGAACCGTCGGGGATCTTGGCAGCCAGGTCCGAGCGCATCACCAGGCCGGCCATGGGCATGTCGCCGCCGATGCCCTTGCCGAAGGTCAGCATGTCGGGCTTCACGCCGGAATGCTCCACCGCCCACATCTTGCCGGTGCGGCCAGCGCCAGCCTGCACTTCATCGACGATCAGCAGTGCGCCGCTGCGGTCGCAGGCTTTGCGCAGGATCTGCAGGAACTCCGGCGACGGCGGCACGTAACCACCCTCGCCCTGCACCGGCTCGACGATCACGGCGGCCACGTCATCGGCCGCGGTATAGGGGGTGTTGAGCAGGTAATCGACGTACTCGCCGGCGATCTGCTCGGCGCTCTTGTGGCTGGTGTCGAAGGGGAAACGATAGGCGTAGGGATACGGGGCGTGGATCACGCCGCCCATGAAGGGACCGAAGCCCTTGCGGTAGGCAGTGCCGGTGGTGAGCGCATTGGAGGCGTTCCAGATGCCGTGGTAGCCGCCGTGGAAGGCGATGATCTGGTGGCGGCCGGTGACGCGCTTGGCGAACTTGACGGCGGCTTCCAGGGCATCGCTGCCGCCCTGGGTGAAGAAGGTGATGCAATCACCGCGCAGGCCATCGGGCATGATCTCAGAGATCTTGGCGGCCAGCTCGGTGCGCTTGGAGCTGTTGACTTCCATCGAGTGCATCAGCGATTCGGACTGCTTGCGGATGGCTTCGACCACGCGCGGATTGCAGCGCCCCACGCTGCTCACGCCCACGCCAGCGGAAAGGTCGATGAAGGTATTGCCGTCCGGGTCCTTGAAGGTCACGCCGAAGGCCTGGTCCATGGCGATGGGCATGCGGCCGCCGCCGCGCGCCATCGATTCGGTGCGGGCCGACAGTTCCAGCGCCGCCGCGGTCTTGGGACCGGGGTAGGTGGGCGTTACCATCTTGGGAGCGTCGGTGAAGTTGAGCGACTCCAGTTCTGCTTCGATCATACAATTACCTTTCCATAGCGTTTTCGGGAGAGTGTCCGCCTGCGCCAGCGGCAAGCGAGATACCGGGAACCGCGCCGCCAGGAAGCGGACAATCTGCTCCTTGCGGCATGACTGGATTAAAACCCTTGCGCCGGATTAGCCATTAGCCCAAATGAGCAAGTCATCAAGAGCAGCCGGACGGGGAAGGAAATAATTTGCGCCGGCCCGCCATCCTGGCCGTGGCGCACGATATCGGTGCGGCCTGGCGACAGGCGGTGGCGCTCTTCCCCGGCGAGAAACGAAGAAACGAAGAAACGAAGAAACGGAGCAACGGAGAAACGGCCCCGGGAAAAGCCAAAAAAAATGACGGCCTAGGCCGTCATCAAAGGCACAGTCAAGCGCCGTGGACTCACATCCAACCACCAGAAATCATGTCATTGCGCCAGCAAGGGCAAGCCGGACGCCACCGCCGGGAGCGTCTCCGGCACAGGGCCGGCGGCGATGCGGAATACCGACACCGTCCCCAGCAGGTTGCCGGCCTGCTGGCGCAGGCTTTCGCTGGCCGCCGCGCTCTGCTCGACCAGGGCGGCATTCTGTTGCAGGGCGTCATCCAGTTGCCGGATGGCCCCCTCGACCTCGGCGATATCACCGCTCTGGGCCAGGCTGGCCTGGCTGATCTGGGCCACGATGGCCGAGACGCTGCGCACCGCCGCCACGATCTCTTCCATGGTCTGCCCGGCCTGGTCCACCAGGCGCGCACCGGCCTGGATGCGCGCCACCGATTCATGGATCAGGGTCTTGGTCTCGCGCGCGGCCAGCGAGCTGCGCTGGGCCAGCGAGCGCACCTCGGTGGCGACCACCGCAAAGCCGCGCCCCTGCTCGCCCGCCCGCGCCGCTTCCACGGCGGCGTTGAGGGCCAGGATATTGGTCTGGAAGGCGATCCCATCGATGGTGCCGACGATCTCGGAGATGCGCTGTGAACTGTCTTCGATGCCGCGCATGGTCTGCACCACCTGCTGCACCACCTGTCCGCCCTGCAAGGCCACGGCGCTGGCCTGCTGCGCCGTGCTGCTGGCCTCGCGGGCATCGTCGGCATTCTTCTGGACGGTGGCGTTGAGTTCGTTCATGGTGGCGGCCGTCTCTTCCAGTGCGGCGGCCTGGGCCTCGGTGCGGGTCGACAGGTCGGCGTTGCCGGAAGCGATCTCGACGCTGGCCGTGGCCACGTGCTCGGCTTCGCGCCGCACCCCGGCGACGATGCCCACCAGCGCATGCTGCATGCGCTGCATGGCCGAGAGCAGTTGCGCGATCTCGTCACGTCCGTGGACGACGATGTCCTGGTCGAGCGCCCCTTCGGCAATGCGGTTGGCCGCCTCCACCGCCCGCCGCAACGGTGTGGCGATGCCACGGATCAACAGCCGCGCCAGCCCCAGCGTACACAGCAGCGCCGCCACGCTCACGGCCAAGAGCGCGCGCCAGGCGGAGCGATAGGCCTGCTCGCCATCGACGACCGAAGCGGCGGATTCCTGCGAGACCGAATCGCTGATGAACTTGAGGATGCTGGCCATCTGCTCATACGGCTGGGCGCTGTCGGCGGCCAGCATCAGGGCTTCCGACGACTGGCCGGCCTGGGCCAGGGCCACGGCCTTGCCGGCCAGTTCGCGATAGGCTTTCCAGCTGGCCACCAGTTGCCGGCTGGTGGCGCGTTCGTCATCATTGCTGGCGAAATCGACCAGGATCTGGAGGTACTTCTCGGCATAGGCCAGGCCATCACGCCTGGCCTCTTCCGCGGCCTTGCCGCCGCTGCCATCATCGGGCAGCAGTGACAGGGTCACGCCCATGCGGTATTGCGCCATGCCGATGCGGATGCCCGAGACCGATTCCATGGCCGGGACATTGATGCGCCCCAGCTGATCGACCTGGGTATTGATGCGGCTCATGCGGTCATAGGAAAAGACAGCCATGCCGATGAGCATCAGCAACAGCAGACAAAAGGCCAGCCGCAACCTGGCGGCGATGCTGAACCCCGCGAACCACTGCCTCATGTTCCTTCCCCCCTGCTTGGATGCGCGTTGTTCAGGCTGGCACGTGGGTGATCTGGCTGATCATCTTGGTGACCAGGAAGCTCTCGAAACCTTCCACCCCACCCTCGCTGCCGAAGCCGCTCTCGCCGATGCCGCCAAAGGGCAGCTCGGGATGCGCCATGCCCGAATGGTTGATGTTGACCATGCCGGCCTGCAGGTCGCGGGAGACGCGGTGCGCCGTGTCCAGCGATTGCGTGAAGACATAGGAAGCCAGTCCCAGCGGCAAGGCATTGGCCATGGCGATGGCTTCCTCCGCCTGGCTGAAGGGCGTCACCGCGGCGATGGGGCCGAAGGGTTCTTCCTGCATCACCCGCGCCGATGGCGGCACGCCCGTAATGAGCGTGGGCGCATAGAAATGGCCACGCTGGCCCAGGCGCGCGCCGCCCGTGACCAGCTCGCTGCCCTGGGCCAGGGCGTCGTCGATCAGGCCCTGCACCGCTTCGAAGCGACGACCGTGGATCAACGGTCCCATCTGCACGCCGGGTTCATGGCCGGGGCCGACCTTGATCTGCAGCAGCGCTTCGGCAAAGGCCGTGACGAAACGCGCATAGATTCCCTTCTGCACATAGAAGCGCGACGGCGAGACGCAGACCTGGCCCGCATTGCGGGTCTTCAGCCGGGCCAGCAGACGAGCGGCCGGCTCCACCTCGGCGTCATCGAACACCAGCACCGGCGCATGACCACCCAGCTCCATGCTCATGCGCTTCATGTGCAGCGCCGCCTGCGCGGCCAGCTTGCTGCCCACCGGCACCGAGCCGGTGAAAGAGATATTGCGCACCAGCGGCGACTCGATCAGGTGCTGCGAAATCTCCGACGACACCCCCGAGACGATATTGAACACACCCGCCGGCACCCCGGCGTCATGGAACAGCTGCGCCATCAGCACGATGGCCGCAGGCGACTCCGACGGTCCCTTGAGCACCACCGTACAGCCGGCCGCCATCGCGGCTGCGACCTTCTTCATCGCCTGGCCGAAGGGAAAATTCCAGGGACTGATGGCCGCGCACACACCGACCGGCTCGCGCACCACCAACTGGCGCACCTCGGGATGACGCGCCCCGACCACCCGGCCATACAGGCGGCGGCCTTCCTCGGCGTGCCAGTCCAGGTGTTCGGCGGCATTGATGATCTCGGCCACGGCGTCGGCCAGCGGCTTGCCGTTGTCCATGGTGATGGCCGGCGCCATGGCCTGGGCACGCTCACGCGCCAGCGCGGCGGCCCGGCGCAGGATGTCGGAGCGCTCCAGCGGCGACACCTGGCGCCACTGCTGGAAGGCGCGGTGGGCGGCCTGGATGGCCTCCTCGATATCGGCGCGCTCGGCCCAGGGCAGGCGGCCCAGCACGTCGCCGGTGGCCGGATCGCGCACCTCCTGGTAGCGCCGGCCTTCGACGCCATGGAAACGTCCATCGATATAGAGCTGTAGATCTGGATACATGGGTATCACCTTGAAAATGGCAAAAAGAGGCGGCCTAGGCGGCGACCTGGTCGAGGTAGCGCGCCACCACCTCCGGCGCATCCCCGGCACGGCCGGCGGCGGCGATGAAACGGTCGGGACGCAGCAAGACCCAGTCCACGCCCTTTTCCTTGAACCAGGCATTGAGCTTGTTCTCATAGTCCTGGATCACCACGCCCGCGCCGGCCAGCACCTGCCCACGCGGACCAGAACGCGAACGCACGCCCTGCAGGTAATCGCAGCCAAACGCTTGCATGCGGCTGCGCAAGCCGGGTTCGGCCGCGGCCAGCACATCGCAGCGCCAGCTCAGCAGCACGAAGCGGCCGCCGCACAGGTCATCGAGCCGCATCACCTCGCCCGCACCGTTCTCCACCAGCGATTGCAGGAACATGCGTCCCACCAGATCGCTGCGATTGCGCACATCGTCCTGCATCACGGCCTGGCTGCTGAAGCTGGGCATGGGCTTGAATTTCATCTGCAGCACGTAGTCACGCACCCGCGGAATATCCTTGATGGCCAGGAAGAACTTGTCGCGGCACCAGGCCAGCAGGCGGTTCTTCTGCGACAGCACCGCGCCGAACAGATCGGCCAGGTCGATCATGGCCTTCACGTGGGCGTGACGCTCCTCGTGATAGCTGGCCAGCAGCTCGGGCTTCATCCGGCCCTGCAGCACCCAGGCCAGCTTCCAGGCCAGGTTGAAGGCATCGCGCAGGCCGGCATTGAGCCCCTGCCCGATCCAGGGCGGCGTGATGTGGGCGGCGTCGCCGGCCAGGCAGATGCGCCCGCACACCAGCGAACCCGCCACCCGCGAATTGTGGGTATAGACCCGCGCGCGGATGATGTTGAGCGCATCGACATCGCGCACATGTTCGCGCAGCAGCTCGCGCACCTTTTCCGGCGCCAGCATCTGCTCGCCATCCTCGCCGGGGAACAGCATGAATTCCCAGCGCCGCACGCCATAGGGCAGGGCCAGGCAGACATAGGGGCGCTGCGGCTCGCAGTGCAGCGCCGTATAGGGTGCATCCAGCGGATCACCATCACACTCGATGACCACCCACTTGGCCGGATGGGTCTTGCCCTCGTAGGGCAGCTTGAGGATCTTCTCGCGCACGGTGCTGCGGCCGCCATCGCAACCCACCACGTATTGCGCGCGCAGCGTGGCCTGCGCGCCATGCTCATCGATGATGCTCGCCTGCACGCCCGCTTCGTCCTGCACCAGGTCCAGCAGCTCGACGCCCGAGCGCAGGCTGACATGTTCAAAACGGCGCAGACCCAGACGCAAGGTCGCCTCGCCCAGCGGCTGCGAGAACAGGTTGCGGCGATACCAGCCAAACTCGCGCGTGGTCGGCTGGATCTCGGCGAAACAGCGACGGTCGGCGGTGTACATGCGCATGGGCACGTTCTGGATCACGTCGCGCACGATGGCGTCGGCCATGCCGGCGGACTGGAAGGTGCGCAGCGCTTCGTCATCGATGCCGACGGCGCGCGGATAATCGAGCACATCGAGATTGCGCTCGATGAGCAGGGTCGAGATGCCATAGGTGCCCAGCAGATTGCCCAGGGTCACGCCGACCGGGCCGGCGCCGACGATGAGCACCTGCGCTTGCATGACCTGCGCTGGCACGGCCGGCTGCTGTCCCACTGCGCTCATGAAGCGCTCCCGCCCATGGGCGCCGGGGCGCTGGTGAGCAGGCGGCTTTCCTGCTGCACCAAGAGGCCGCGCACCTGCTTGCGGAATTCGGCGAACTGCGGATCGGCCAGCAGCGCGGTGCGCCGGCGCGAACGCTCTTCCAGGCTGTCGAAGGCCCAGTGGTAGACCAGCTGGTTCAGGTCGCCGCTCTCGGGAATCATCATCGCCACCAGATTGCCCAGGATGCGCACCTGGTGCTCGCGGCCACATTCGTTGTAGATGCGCACGTAGTCGCGCACCCCGCCCGGCACCATCGTATAGGTCCGCAGTTCGTGGATCATGGATTCTCCTCTACCGTCTCGTGTTGTTCTTGCGCCAGGAATTGCCGCACCACCTCGGCAAAGGCTTCCGGCTGGTCGTCGTGGATATAGTGGCCGGCGTCGGCGATGGTGCTGGTCAGGATGCGCGCATTGAGCTGGCGCATCTCGGCGGCCATCTCGGCCGACAGGTAGTCGGAACGCTCGCCGCGCACCACCAGCGTGGGACACATCAGGGCCATGATGTGCGGCCGCAGGTCGACCACGCGGCTGAGGTCAGGCGAGAGTCGCGTGCTGCTGATGCCGACGTGGTCATAGCGCCAGGTATAGCCGCCCTGTGCGGCTGGCTTGAGCATGTTGTGCAGGCGCTGCTGGCGCGCCTCTTCGGTGACCGACGGACGCAGCGCGCGCATGAAGGTGCTGGCCTCGTCCCAGCTGGCGAAGTGGCTGGGCGTGGTGGCCAGTTCGCGCCGGATGCGGGTGGCGCCGGGACTGTTCTCGAAGGCGCCGGGGCCGGCGTCCTCGATGATGAGCCGACGCACCTTGGCAGGATGGCGGGCGGCATAGACGATGGCGTTGATGCCGCCCATGGAGTGGCCGAGCAGGTCGAACTGGCGCAGGTTCAGGCGCGCCACCAGCGCTTCCACGTCGGCCACGTAGGCGTCGGTGTAGTAGTTGGCGCCGGCGTCCCAGTCGCTCTGCCCACGCCCGCGCTGGTCCAGGGCGATGCAACGGTAGCCTGGCGGCAGCCGTTGCGCCAGGTCGCCAAAGGTCTCGCCATAGCCGCGGATGCCGTGCAGCAGCAGCAGCGGAAAACCTTGCGGATCACCCCATTCGGTGATGTGGAAATTCAAGGCCGACAGGGTCAGCAAATAATCTCTGCGCTGCATGATGGTCTCCGTAGCGGATGCGCCCAGGGTCCTCAGACCAGGCCGTCCTGCCCCTTCACCTCGGAAGCCTTCAGCCCGCCCAGGCGGGCGTTGAGGCGGCCACGGGTGGCGAAGGCCCAGATCAGCACCACTTCGTCGCGGTTGGGACCATCGTTGAACTGGGCGCTGACGGTGTCGTAATGGGAGCGCACATACAGCGCATCCTTGTGCGCCAAGGGGATATCGATGATGGTGCCGGGGCCACCGCGCTTGCCCGTCGACGGCACCCAGGACTTGGCCCCGCCCACGCCCTCGCGCACCGGATTGGCGGCCGGGTTGGTCAGCAAGGCATTGCCGTGTTCGTATTCACCATCCACGCCCACCAGGCAAGCCTTGCCATAGCTCTCGATGGCCTGGCCCTGGGCCGCCTCGCGGATGCGGCGGGCGAATTCCTGGCCCAGCAGCGGCGAAGGCTCGATCCAGGACGACAGGTCTTCGACATACTTGCCAGCGAAGGGATTGTGGAGGCAGGCGGCAATGACGATCTTGCGCAGCGGCGCGCCATCGGCCTCCTTGCCGCTCTCGCCAGCCAGGGTGTCTTCGATTTGCAGGAACCACTTGCGGATGTGGAAGTTGGCGAAATTGGGGCTCTTCATGGAATGTCCTTTGAACGATGCAATACAGTGCAATGGGATGCAGGCAAGCGGATAGCTGGCGCGGCCTTACAGCGGGTCCAGATGGAAGCTGTCGCTGGGGGCGTTGTACTGGCCCAGCAGGCGCTTGCCTTCTTCGTCGTCGTGCGCGGTCTCGAAGAAGAATTCGAAACGGTGTCCGTCGGGGTCGTGGAAATAGATGCCGTAGCCGACCTTGTGATCGGTGATCTTGAAGATCTCGATGCCCTTGGCGAGCAACATGCCGTAGAGGCGGCGGAATTCCTCCATGTCGCCCTCCACCTCCAGGCCGTAGTGCTGCATGTTGACCTCGCCACGCACGGCCTGGCTGGGTTCTTCCACACGGATGAGTGCGATGTCGTGGTGCTTCTTGCCGAAGGACAGGAACACCCAGCGCTCGGCGCGGGCCGTGACCGTCATGCCCAGCACGTCTTCGTACCAGGGCGCCGAACCATGCGGGTCCTTGACGAACAAGGCCAGGTGGGTGCGGCGGATGCGCGGCTTGATCACCGAAGCTGCGCTAGCGGCGGGGGTGGCGGTTGCGGACATGACGCCCTCCTTTGTCTAGTCGATCGATTGCGGATGGGCGTGCACCGGCGCCACGAAGGGCGTCCACGCCACCGAGGTGATTTCGCTGAAGTCGCGCCATTCCTTGTACCAGCTGCGGCCGCCATCGGTAGAGCGCAGCAGGTAGCCGTACTTAGTGCCAGCGAAGAGCAGTTGCGGGTCCGACGGATGGCCACCAAAGGCCCACACCGTGGAATTGGGTGCGGTATGCAGCACGCTGGCCTGCCAGTTCTGGCCGCGATCCTCGGAGCGGTAGATGCGCGTGCGCGTGCCGGGCGTACCATCGCCAATGGCCAGCAGCAATTGATTGCCCTCTGGGTCCAGCGCCTGGATGGTGCGGGTGTAGTACATGCCGTCGAAGCGTTCCTTGGAGGCCTTGGCCGTGAAGCTGGCGGCATCGTCGGTGCTCTCGCAGACGGAGTTGACGGTCACCACCACATGCTTGACCGGCGCATCAGCGGTCGCGGGCAGCACGGTGATGGCGTGGATGTCGGAATTGTTGATGCCGCGGCCAGGGGTATCGATGCGGGTCCAGGTGTCGCCTTCGTCATTGCTGCGCCAGGCGCCGCCCTCTTCCACGCCGAACCAGACTTCCTGGGGCGCATCGGCACGTACGAAGATGGTCAGGATGCGCGGCTTGTGGACGCCCGAGCAGAATTCCGGCAGTTCCACGTCCAGCTGTTGCCACGACAGCCCGCCATCGCGCGAGCGATACATGCGGGCGCGCGATGGTGCGCCGGTGCCGGCGAAGACCAGCTTGGGATTGCTGGGGCTGAAGGCGATCGACCAGACGGTCTGGTCATCCGCCGGCGAGGCAATGCGCTTGAAGTGCGCGCCGCCGTCGGTGCTCAGGCAAATGCCCGCATCAGCCCCCGCCAGCACGCGTGCGGGATCGGAGGGATCGACGGCCAGGCTGCGCACCACACCGTCGAATTCGATGGCTTCCTTCAGGCCCAGGCGGTGCCAGGTCGCGCCATTGTCGACGCTGCGCACGATGCCTTGGCCGGCGGTGCCGACCAGGATGGTTCCTTGCATGATGGTGTCCTCTTCAGTCATTCAATATGTCGGTAGCGGGTCAGATATAGATGCCGCGGGTGATGCCGCCATCCACCGCAATGGATTCGCCGGTGATGGCCGCCGCACGTGGCGACGCCAGGAACAGCACGACGTCGGCGATCTCTTCCACCTGCAGCACGCGGCGGATCGGTGTGGCCTTGGCATAGTTCTGCTCGACCTGTTCGGGGGTGAGGCCTTGCAGCTTGGCTTCCTTCTCATAGAGCTCGTGGATGTGCGGCGTCTCGACCACGCCGGGATGGATCACGTTGACGGTGATGCCGTCCGGGCCCAGCTGGTCCGACAGGGTCTTGGTGAGATGGCAGATGGCCACGTTGCGCATGCCGGACAGCTGCTTGCTGCCGCGCCCGGTCAGTCCGCCGATATTGATGATGCGGCCATAGCCGCCAGCACGCATGTGCGGGGCGACCGCCTTGGCAAAGCGCATGTAGCCGACCACCTTGATGTTGATGTCTTCGAGCAGGCCTTCGGGACTGGCATGCTGGATTTCCGAACGCACCAGACCACCCGGATGGGCCGCGCCATTGACCAGGATGTCGATGCGGCCGAAATGCTGCGCCGCCTGCGCCACGGCCGCTTCCACCTGTTCGGTATTGCTCACGTCGGCAGCGACCGCGATGACTTCGGTGCCGGTGCTCTGGCTGAGCGCACTGGCCACTTCTTCCAGCTTGCCCTTGCTGCGCGCCACGATGGCCACGCGCACGCCTTCACGCGCCAGCGCTTCGGCCACCGCCCGTCCGATGCCCAGGCTGCCGCCAGTGACGACGGCGGCCTTGCCTTGCAGTTTCAATTCCATGCTTGCTCCTTGTTCAATGCCAGGTCATGCCTGTGATGAGGAAAATGATTTACAGCGCCATCTCGATGAGCGCAGGCCCCGTGCCGGCAAAGGCCGCCTGCAGCTGCTGCTGCAATTGCTGCGCGGTCTCGGCGCGCGAAGCCGGCACGCCATAGGACTGCGCCAGTCCCACCCAGTCGATGCGCGGATGGTCCAGCGCCGTCATCTGCGCGGCGCGCTCCCCCAGGGGGGCGCCGTCGCGGCGCAGTTCGTTGCGCAAGATGGCGTACTGGTGATTGGCGGCGATGAGCACCACCACCCTGGCGTTTTCATGCGCCAGCGACCACAGGGTCTGGATGGTGTATTGCGTGCTGCCATCCGAGAGCAGGCCGACCACGGTACGGTCCGGGCAAGCCACCGCCGCCCCCAGCGCCACCGGCAAGCCCTGGCCGATGGCCCCGCCGGTATTGGTCAGCACCGTATGCGGACGGGCCGCGTCCGAGACGGCATAGAAGGGATAGCCGCAAGTGCCGCCCTCGACCGACACGATGGCGCGCTCCGGCAGCTCGCGGGCCAGCACGGCGGCGATCTTCTGCGGCGTCAGCTCGCCCTCGGGCAGCGGCGGCAGCGCGTGCTGTGGCGTCACATAGGCCGGCGCACCCAGCGCATCGGCCAGTTGTTCCACGCGCCCGGCAGCGGGACGGCCCGGCAGGCTGATGGTCAGCAGGCGCTCCGGCGCCACCAGGGCGCTGGGATGGCCGACATAGCCAAAGTAGGTGATCGGCGGCAGCGCCCCCACCAGCACCACCAGGTCCGCGTCATCGAGGACCTTGCGAGCCGGCTCGGGGAAATAAGGCAGGCGATCAAAGGACGGCAGACCCTGGCCGCGCTCGGCGCGCGCCGGGAAGGTTTCAGCGTAGACACTGCATCCGATGTGCGCGGCGATGCGCGCCACGGCGCGCTGGGCGCGCGCGCCCAGGCCGCTCTCTTCACCGCCGCCGCCCAGCAGGAAGACCACCCGCTGCGCGCCCTGGAGACGCGCCAGCGCCTGATCCGCACGGTAGTCGTCGGCTTGCCCGGTGTCTTTTTCAGTGGCCGCAGCAGGGCTCGCCTCCGCCATGTCCGCATACTGGAAATCAGCCGGGAAGATCAGCGTGCTGCCCTGCCCCCCAGCGGCGGTGCTCTGGCGCACCGATTCTGCGGCGGCCGCAGCGATGTCGGCAGTGCCGGTGATGCGGTGGACCCAGCCCGAGACCGGATGCGCCAGCGATTCGATATCCGAGCTCAGCGGCGCGTCGTAGGGCAGGTGCCAGCTGGTATGGTCGCCGATGATGTTGACGATGGGGGTGCGGGCGCGGCGGGCGTTGTGCAGGTTGGCGATGCCATTGGCAAAGCCCGGCCCCAGGTGCAGCAAGGTGCTGGCCGGACGGCCCAGCATGCGGCCATAGCCATCGGCCGCACCGGTGCAGACGTTTTCCTGCAGCGCCACCACGCAGCGCAGCTTGGGGAAACTCTCCAGGCCACGGACCAGGTCCAGTTCGGTGGTGCCGGGGTTAGCGAAACAGGTGTCCACGCCTTGGTCCAGCAGACCGGCCCATAAGGCGTGCGCTCCAGTGTATCGGGTCATTTCTCTTCCTTTGCCGCCAGCGGCCAGCGCCGCGCAGGCGCTTCTACGAGGTTGAACAGACCAGCCAGGCCGCTGCGGCTGGCTGGTTTGCGGCATCGCAATCAATCCGAAATAAAATCATGTATTCTCGTATAGACGAAATTTGTCCATAATTCCGCTTTCCGGATTAATGATTTATTGCTTGATTTTGAATATAAGAGATTTGTGCAATAGGCTTGAGCCCAAATCGGCAATTGGTTGCCGCCGCGCGTTCCCGCGACGTGGGTGGCCGTACAATAGCCAGCCGCTGGCCTCCCTGATGCCCCTGTTGTCCCTGTTATCCCCGTCGTCCTGTTGCCCTGTCGTCTTCACTGCCCTAGACCATGAATAGCCTGAGCCGCATGCTGGAAGTCCTGACCTTGTTCAAGCCCAGCCAACCCGTCATCGACATCGAACTCATCTGTGCGCAGCTGGGTTACACCCCGGCCAGCGCCTATCGCTATGTACGGGAGCTGGGCAATGCTGGTCTGCTGGTGAAGATGCCGCGCGGCTATGCGGTCGGGCCCAAGGTGATCGAACTGGATCGCCACATGACGCAGTTCGACCCGCTGCTCTCGGCCAGCCGCGACATCGTCGGTGACCTGGTGGCGCAGACCGGGCTGGAGTTATTGATCAGCGAGTTGTATGGCTCGACGGTGATCACCATCCTGCAAGAGTCGGGCAGCAATGATGCGCGCCTGAACTTCGGGCGCGGCACGCCCATGGACCTGTTCCACAGCGCCACCGCGCGCGTGATCCTGGCCTATCTGCTGCCGCGCCAGCTGCGCAAGCATTTCGATGGCGCCAGCGCCGAAGAGCTGCGGCTGGTGGGCAGCAACTGGCGCGATTTCTCGAAGGTGATGCTGAAGATCCGCAAGGATGGCTATTGCGTCAGCGAAGGCGAACTGGACGCAGGCAAGACCGGCATCGCCGCGCCCATCTTCGATGAGAAGCAGCGCATCCTGGGCAGCATCACGCTGGCCGGCAATACGGAACGGGTCAATGCCTTCAATCGGGAGTTTCTGTCCGGGCTGATTACGGATGCGGCGCGCAAGATTACGGCGCGGATTGCGGGCTGAAGCGCACGCAAAAAAAACGCCGGTCCCTCGACCGGCGTCCCTGACCTGGTGACAGGCGTTCCTACTGGAATATCTTCTGCGGCACACGCCGCGCCGTCTGCGACGGCAACTCCCCAAACAAGGCCTGATAATCCTCGGCGAAATGGCTGAGGTGGAAAAATCCCCAGCGTGAAGCGATGTCGCCAATCGAGGCTTCCTGGTGGGTGGTGGACAACAGCTCGCGTCGCACGCCGTTCAGGCGCACGCAACGCAGGTAATTCAACGGCGTGGTCTCGGCCACCGTCTGGAAACTGTTCTGCACCGTGCGCCGGCTCACCTGCAGGCGCTGGCAGACCTCGAAGATGCTGGGCACATTGGCGGCGTCGACGATGGTCTGGCGGTGCAGCTTCTCGACGATATAGCTGCGGGTGGTGCTCATCTGGCGCACGGGGTCGCAGTCGGGGGCACAGAGCAAACCCAGCAGCTCGCCCAGCAACGAGGACTCCAGCGCCTGCTCGCGCTGCAGGGTCTGCACGCTGGGCATATCGGCCTGGCGCGGGCCATCGTCGAACTGCAGCATGGCATGCGAAAAGAGCGTCAGCAGCCGCTCGCGGCAGGCGCGCAATCCCTTGGGCGGGACCTTGATGACGGGCTGCTTGAGCAAGGCCGCGATGCGGTCGGGATCGGGCATCTGGTGCAGATGCTCTTCGAACAGGTCGCGGTCGAAGGTCAGCGAGAGCAGGTCGGTGTCCATGGGCATGTGGAACATGAACTCCTCGCCACCCTGCAGGAACAGGATGCTCTTGTCATCGGCTTCGCGTCCCTGCACGTGCGCTGCGCCCGGGGCGGCGATGGGGAAGGCAAAGCAGATCTGGTCCCTGGGCGCCTCGCCATGCTGCACGACGCGCTTGTTGATGCGCTCGCGGAAGGCGTGGCAACGCCGGGTCGACAACTGCATCAGCGAACTCTCCAGCTTGCCCGCGGAAATCTGTGCATAGGTCTGCTTCCATGCGCCAATGGCGGCGGCATGCACATGTACGTCCTGAAAACGGTGAATGCTTTGCAACATGGTCTCTCTCCAAGTGAACCCCGCTTGCTCCCGGCTAGCGTGGCTCTATCTCCATGCATTTAACGTGCCTGCATTTTTAGTTTTTGTGCGTGTGGCCGACATCGGTATCAAGAACCACGATGGCATCGGGTCTGGGGGCCGTGTGGCTTCTGCCTGTTTGTCTTCTTGCTTCTCTATTTTGTGCAAATTTATCTCAAAGCCAAAATTTAGCAAATACTTTTACAATTTTCCAAGCTTTGGTGATGCGCTTTTCAAAATAGTGCAACTTTAGTTTTTTATGCACAACATCAATGCAGACCGGGCAACTATTGGGCAGGCGATCATTCCCGTGCAGCAATACCTCGCTGCCCGGTTGCGCCGAATTGCTCATTTGGGCTAACTGCGCCGCCCTGCAATCGTTACATTCTGGCTGCATGCAGGCGCCTCTGCGTAACTCCCTGCGTAAGCGGCGCGCAAGCTGCCGCACGCCGTATCCCTCGACAACCGCCAACACGAGAATGAGCATGTCTCTCCATCTTCAGCACTTTATTGCAGGCGAGGCCACCGAGGCCTCCGACGGCCAGCGCATGAACCTGGTCAATCCCATCAACGAGGAAATCTACGCCAGTGCAGCGCAAGGCACGGCAGCCGATGTGGCGCGCGCAGTCGCTGCGGCCAAGGCGCAACTGGAAGGCGGGGCCTGGAGCAAGCTCTCGGGCCTGCAACGCGGACAACTGCTGCACAAGCTGGCGGCGCTGGTCGAGCGTGATACCGATCTGCTGGCCGACATGGATGCCCGCGCCATCGGCCGCTCGCCCATGGAGCCGCGCATGATGGATGTGCCCAATGCCATCAGCCATCTGCGCGCTGCGGCCGGCTGGGCCAACCAGATGGAAGGTCGCACCATTCCCACCGCTGGCTATATGGGCAAGCCCACCTTGTCCTATACGGTGCGCGAACCGATCGGCGTGGTCGGGGCGATCCTGCCGTGGAATGCGCCGTTGATGATCACCAGCTGGAAAGTCGCGGCGCTGCTGGCGGCAGGTTGCACGGTGGTGATCAAGCCGGCTGAGGAAACTCCGCAGTCGGCGTTGCACCTGGCGCGCCTGGCGCAGGAGGCAGGCTTCCCGGATGGCGTGATCAATGTGGTGACCGGCTATGGCAATAGCGTCGGACGCGCCCTGTGCGAGCACCCCGATGTGGCCAAGATCAGCTTTACCGGCAGCCCCGAGGCCGGCCGCGCGATCCAGCGCATTGCCGGTGAGCAGTTCAAGCGCGTGACCCTGGAGCTGGGCGGCAAGAGTCCGCAGATCGTCTTTGATGACGCGCCTTTCGAGGATGCACTCTTCGGTTGCACCCTGGGCCTGTTCGTCAACCAGGGCCAGGTGTGCGCGGCGGGTTCGCGCATCCTGGTGCAGCGCAGCCTGGCGCAGCGCTTTGCCAAGGCGCTGGCCGAGGCCGCCGCCGGCATCACGGTGGGCGATCCCAGCCAGCCGGGTGTGCGCATGGGGCCAGTGGCCAAGAAGGCCCAGTTCGAGCGCGTGAACCGCTACATCCAGCAAGGCCTGGATGAGGGCGCCACGCTGCTGGCCGGCGGCGTCTCGCGTCCGGACAAGGGCTGGTTCGTGCAGCCGACCATCTTTGCCGATGCCAACAATGGCATGAGCATTGCCCGCGAGGAAATCTTCGGGCCGGTGGGCACCATCATCAGCTTCGATACCGAAGAAGAAGCCATCGCCCTGGCCAATGATTCCAAGTACGGACTGGCCGCTACGGTCTGGACCACCAACCTGGCGCGCGCGCATCGCGTGGCTGCGGGTGTGAAGGTGGGTGCGGTGGGCGTCAATTGCTGGAGCCCGCTGGACGCCAACCTGCCCTGGGGCGGCATCAAGGACAGCGGCATGGGACGCGAAGGCGGTCTGGCCGGTGCACTGGCCTACACCGAAGAAAAGACCGTGACCGTGCTGCTGGCTTCCTGAGCCTTGCCCTCTTCTCTCCTGATGGACGCAACGCGGCGCGAGCTGCGCTGCGTCCTTTTTTCATCCTTGCCCTGCTGCTGACATGTCCACTCAACCCACTGCCTCGCTCACTATCGACCTGCCCGCCATCGTGGCCAACTGGAAGACGCTTTCCGCACGGGTGGCGCCGGCGCGCTGTGGTGCGGTGGTCAAGGCCGATGCCTATGGACTGGGGGCGACCATGGTGGTGCGCGCGCTGCTGGACGCCGGTTGCCGCGAATTCTTCGTGGCCCTGGTCAGCGAGGGCGTGAGCCTGAAGCAGACGCTGGCGGACCGTTGGCCCAAGGGTGCGCGGCTGCACATCCTGAACGGAACGCTGCCGGGGGATGAACTGCTCTGTCTGCATTACGGCCTCACGCCCGTGCTCAACAGCCTGGAGCAGGTGCGCAGCTGGCAAGGCTATGCGCGCCAACTGGACTTCCCGTTGGCCGCTGCGCTACAGGTCGATACCGGCATGGCGCGGCTGGGGCTGGCGCCGGCAGAAGTGGCGCAGCTGACCGAATCGCGCGCGGGCCTGGCGGGCATCGCGCCGACCTTCCTGATGAGCCACCTGGTCAGCGCCGAGGAAACCGCCAATCCGCTGAACCAGCATCAGCTGGAACGCTTCGTGGCGATACGTCGGCACTGGCCAGAGATTGCCGGGTGCCTGGCCAATTCCTCGGGCATCTTCCTCGGTGCGGATTTCCACTTCGGCTGTGTGCGGCCAGGGGCGGCCTTGTACGGGGTGCATCCGGGCGGCGCGGGGCCCAATCCCATGCGCCCTGTGTTGCGCCTGCAGGCGCCGCTGATCCAGTGGCGCGAGCTCCAGGCCGGCGAATCGGTGGGCTACAACCACACCTGGCAAGCCAGCCGCCCGACCCGCGTGGGCACGATCGCACTGGGCTACGCCGATGGCTATCTGCGCAGCGCCAGCAATCGCGGCGTGCTGCGACTGGAGGGAGTCGAGGCGCCGCTGATCGGGCGTGTCTCGATGGACAGCATCACCGTGGACCTCAGCGCCATCGATCCGGCGCGCTTGCGCCCTGGCCTGCTCTTCGATGTGCTGGATGCGCAGCAAGACATCAACGCCCTGGCCGTGCAGGCCGGCACCAATGCCTATGAGATCCTGACCAGCCTGCGCCATCGCTATCGCCGTCACTACCTGGAGTGAACGCACGCTGCTGTGGAGGCAGCGATGAAAAAAACGGGCCTTGCAATATTGAATTGCAAGGCCCGTCTTTCTTGTGGCGACGCGGTTGGGCGCGCTTACAGTTTGTGGCTGCCCAGGGCGGCGAAGCGCAGGGGTGCGCAGCGGCGCAGGCGCGTGGCCAGCATCACGCCCAGCACGATGGCCAGCGGGATCATCGAACACAAGGCATAGGACATCGAGCGGCTGGCGCCGGTGAGGACATCGAAATGCAGGATGGCGGTGCTGAGAATGTAGAGCAGCGCCAGCAGCGACACGGCCGGCAGGATACGCACGCGCCAGGCGCTGTTGCAGGCCTCGGGGCGGCGGCGGAAATAGCAGATCACGGCGGCCGAGGTCATGATCATGAGCAGCATCAGGCACAGCGCGGCCAGGCTGGAGAACCAGGCGAACAGGTGCAGGATGGGATGGGCGTCGAAGACGGCGAAGAGCGTGACGACCACGGCGGCAATCGCACTTTGTAGCGCCGACCCCATGTGCGGGCTCTGGTAGGTGCGGTGGGTGGTGCCCAGCAGGCGATGCAGCAGGCCATCGCGGCCCACGGCGTAGAAGTAGCGCGCAGCCGAACTGTGGAAGGCCAGCAGGCCGGCATAGATGCTGATGACGAAGAGGATGCGGATGACGGCTGTCAATCCCGGTCCTGCATAGTGATCCGACATCAGGTAGATGAAGGCGGTCGGATCCTGCATGCCCTCGAGCAGCTTGACCACCTTGTCGCTGCCGGCGCCGATGATGAGCGACCAGAGCGAGATGCCGTAGAAGCCGCCGATCAGCAGCACCGAGGTATAGGTGGCGATGGGGATGGCGCGCTTGGGGTTCTTGGCTTCTTCGCCATAGATGGTGGTGGCTTCGAAACCGATGAAGGCGGCAAAGGCAAAGAGCAGGCCGATGGAAGGCGTGCCGCTCATGACGTTGGCGGGGGAGAAGGAATCCAGGTTGACGCCACGGTCGCCGCCCGAACGCAGGATACAGAAATCCAGCACCAGCACCGCCAGGTACTCGGCTACCACCACCACCGAGAGCAGGCGCGCCGACAGGTCGATGTTGCGATAGCCGAGGATGGCCACGCTCAACATCGCCACGGCGGCATAGACCCACCAGGCCAGATGGATGCCGAAGATGTCCGAGAAGGTCGCCGACATCACGCCGCCGAACATGCCATAGAGTCCGATCTGCAGGATGTTGTAGGCGAACATGGCCAGCACCCCGGCCACGCCGCCGGCGATGCCGCCCAGGCCGGCGCTGGAGAAGGCATAGAAACCACCGGCATTGGTGACATGGCGCGCCATGGTGGTGTAGCCCACCGAGAAGGCCAGCAGCAACAGCAGGATCAGCACCAGCAAGGCCGGTGTGCCGGCGCCATTGCCGAGCATGATGCCGATGGGAAAACCACCGGCGATGACGCTCAGCGGACTGGCGGCAGAGACCACGAAGAAGATGATGAAACCCACGCCCAGGGCGTTCTTGCGCAGCGCATTCTCTTCTTTGTCTTGGGTAGTGCAATCGACCTGGCTCATCGGACCCTTACCTTATCTAAAAACACTTGCGTCTCGTCATCGCCTTGATCGTCTCGTGCTTGCAGCGAGGCAAGCGATCATCGGCGTCTTCCGCGCCCGGCGGGCAGCGTGAGGGGTGATGGCATTCTAGAGAGGTGCGGCTTTTTTCTTTAACCCAAATTGGCAGCTAGGTCGCGCCATCCCGGTAGGGCCGCTGCATCAGTGCAGACGATTGTAGGGCGGAAGAAAACGGTGTGGCGCAAGGCCGATGAAGAAAATGCAAGAGCCGGCCCGCGCTGTGGCGGGCCGGCCTCAGTTGCTGACGCAACGCTGACGGAAAAGGAAAAAACTCAGCCCGCCAGCCGCCGCTCGATCAGTTCATAGGCGCGCAGCAGGCCGGCGATGCGCGCATGTTCGAAGTCGAGGTAGAGCGGGCTGTCCTGGCGATACCGCACCAGCCGCTTGCCTTCATGGAAGATGCGCAGGGCCAGGCTCCAGCCATTGTGCCCCTGGACGGCGATGACGCGGATGTCATGCCCGCGATACTGCGCGTGATGGACCTGCTCGCGGTCATTGAGCAGGCGCTTGCCATACAGGCGCAGGTCGGCGCGCGGGCACATCATCGCCCCTTGCGCGCCAGGCGCTGCGCACAACCCAGCACCAGCACAAAGAACACCGGCACGAACAGCACCGCCAGCACCGTGGCGCTGACCATGCCGCCGAAGACGCCGGTGCCGATGGCGCGCTGCGTCTCGGCGCTGGCGCCCGATGCCAGCATGAGCGGCACCACGCCCAGCGCAAAGGCCAGCGAAGTCATCAGGATGGGGCGCAGGCGCAGCACCGAGGCCTTGATCGCCGCCTCGACCAGCCCCATGCCTTCACTGCGCAGCTGGCGGGCGAACTCGACGATCAGGATGGCGTTCTTGGCGGACAGGCCGATGACGGTGATCATGCCCACCTTGAAGAAGACGTCATTGGGCATGTCGCGCAGGATCACCGCCGCGACCGCACCCACCAGGCCCAGCGGCACTACCAGCATTACTGAGAGCGGGATGCTCCAGCTCTCGTAGAGCGCTGCCAGCACCAGGAACACCACCAGCATGGACAAGGCCATCAGCATGGGCGCCTGCGCCGCCGACAGGCGCTCCTGCAGGGACTGTCCGGTCCAGGCCACGGCAAAGCCCGGCGGCAACTGCTGCGCCAGTCTTTCCATCTCGGCCATGGCTTCGCCGCTGGCCACGCCCGGTGCGGCGCTGCCGGAGATGCGCACCGCCGGGAAGCCCTGGTAGCGCTGCAACTGCGTGGGCGCCTCGCGCCAGGAAGCCTTGACCAGTTCGGCCAGCGGCACCATGCCGCCGCTCTGGTTGCGCACATACAGTTTCATCACATCCTCGAGCTGCATGCGCGCGCTGGCCTGGGCTTGCAGGATGACTTGCTGCATGCGCCCGGCGTTGGGGAAGTCATTGACATAGAAGGACCCCATGGCCGCCGACAAGGTATCGCTGATGCTGGAGAACGACACGCCCAGCGCAGCGGCCTTGTGGCGATCGATCTCCAGCTGCACGCTGGCGCCTGCCGGCAGGCCGTCGGAATAGACGCCGCTGAGCTTGCGGCTCTTGGCCGCCAGCGCCAGCAACTGGGCCTCGGCCGCCTTGAGCGCGGCATAGCCCTGGTTGGCGCGGTCCTGCAGACGCATGGCGAAGCCGGAGGAATTGCCCAGTTCTTCAATGGCCGGTGGCAGCAGGCTCATGACCATGCCATCCACGCCGGACTCCATGGCCGCCTGCGCCGCCATGGCCTCGGCGGCGGAAGTGGAGCCCTTGCGCTCCTTCCAGTCCTTCAGTTCGGTAAAGGCCATGGCCGCGTTCGGGCCTGAGCCGGAAAAGCCGAATCCCAGCACCGACAGGTTCGCGCCGATATCCTCGCGCCCCTTCAGATAACGCTCGAACTGATCCACGGCGCGCGCCGTGCGCTCGGTGGTGGCGTCAGCCGGCAGCTGGAAGGAGGTCATGAAATAGCCCTGGTCTTCTTCCGGCAGGAAGGCCGAAGGCAAGGCCTGCATGCCCACCACCAGCAAGCCCGACAGGGCGGCATACACCAGCATCATGCGCAGACCGCGTGCGATCAGCCGGCCCAGTGCCGATTCATAGCGGGCGGTGAGCCGGTTGAACGCGCGGTTGAAGGCGCCGAAGAAGCCGCGCTTGTCGTGATGACCGGCCGGGACCGGGCGCAACAGCGTGGCGCACAGGGCCGGCGTCAGGCTCAGGGCCAGAAAGGCCGAGAACAGGATCGATACCGCCATGGCCACGGAGAACTGCCGATAGATCACGCCCACCGAGCCGCCGGCCAGGGCCATGGGGATGAAGACGGCGGTCAGCACCAGGGTGATGCCGATGATGGCACCGGTGATCTCGCCCATGGCCTTGATGGTGGCTTCGCGCGGTCCCAGGCCTTCATGCGCCATGATGCGCTCGACGTTTTCCACCACCACGATGGCGTCATCGACGATGATGCCGATGGCCAGCACCATCCCGAACATGGTCAGCACGTTGACCGAGTAGCCGGCCAGCTGCATCACCGCCAGCGTCCCCAGCAGCGCGATCGGTGCGACGATGGCCGGGATGACCGTATAGCGCACGTTCTGCAGGAACAGGTACATCACCAGGAACACCAGCACCATGGCCTCGATGAGGGTCTGCACCACCTTCTGGATCGAGATCTTGACGAAGGGCGCCGTGTTGTAGGGCAGCGAGAAGGCCATGCCCTGCGGCAGGCTGGGGCGCAGCTCTTCCATGCGCGCCTGGATGGCCGCCGCAGTGCGCACCGCATTGGCTCCCGGCGAGAGCTGCACGGCGGCGACACCCGCGGGCTTGCCGTTCTCCCGATTGGCAAAAGCATAAGACTGCGCACCCAGCTCCACCCGGGCGACATCGCCCAGCAACACGCGCGAACCATCCGCCTTGGCCTTGAGCACGATGGCGGCGAACTGCGCCGGCGACTGCAATTGCCCCTGGACCGTCAGCGGCATGGCGATCTGCTGGCCGCGTACGGCCGGCGCATCCCCCAGGCGGCCCGGCGCGATCTGGGCGTTCTGCTGGCTGATGGCCGTGCTGATGTCGGTCACGGTCAAGCCATAGGCATTGAGCTTGAAGGGATCGAGCCAGATGCGCATGGCCTGTTCGGCCCCGAACAGTTGCACCCGCCCCACACCTTCCATGCGGCGCAGCTCTTCCACGATGTTGCGCGCCAGGTAATCGTTCAGGCGCACTTCGTCATAGCGGCCATCCACCGAGGTGAGGCTGACCATGAGCAGGAAACTGGAAGCGGCCGACTCCACCGTCACGCCGTTCTGGCGCACTGTCTGCGGCAGGCGGGCTTCGATGGCCTTGAGCTTGTTCTGTACATCCACCTGGGCCAGCTCGGGATCGGTGCCGGGCTTGAAGGTGACGCTGATCTGGGCGGTCCCCGAGGTATCGGCCGAGGACTCGAAGTACAGCAGGTTCTTCACCCCCGAGAGCTCGCGCTCGATCAGGCTGATGACGCCGTCGTTCATGGTCTGGGGCGTGGCGCCCGGATAGGTGGCGTTGATCGAGACCGTCGGCGGGGCGACCGAGGGATAGCGCGCAATGGGCAGCTGGCTCATGGCGATCACGCCGAAGAGCACGATGAACAAGGCGACCACCCAGGCAAAGATGGGACGGTCAATGAAAAAACGAGGCATGCAGAAACTCCATCAGTCGGGCAGGCGATGCGCGCCGGGTCGGCGGGATGACAGCATTTTTGCCCCTTAGGGCAGGCCGACAGTACAATCGCGAGCGAAGGCGGAGTCTGGGCGATGAGCGTGATGATTGCGCGATACAACGATGGAGTTTTGATGGAGAAGGAAAGATTGTCCCCCATGCACACCGGTGAACCGGCCCCGACCACAGCGCCGCCAGCGGCTGGCGCCCTGATCCTCATTGCCGAGGATGCGCCCGAGATCGCCGAGATCCTGGCCGCCTACCTGGCCCGCAATGGCATGCGTAGCGTGCATGCCGCCGATGGTGCGCGGGCGCTGGAGCTGCATCTGGCGCTCAAGCCCGACCTGGTGCTGCTGGATATCCAGATGCCGCAGGTCAATGGCTGGCAGGTGCTGTCGCAAATCCGCCAGCGCGACAATACCCCCGTCATCCTGCTCACCGCCCTGGACCAGGACGTGGACAAGCTGACGGGCCTGCGCATCGGCGCCGACGATTACGTGGTCAAGCCCTTCAACCCGGCCGAGGTGGTGGCGCGGGTGGAGGCAGTCCTGCGCCGCAGCCTGCCGCGCGAAGAGCGCGATGACCGCCAGGTGCTGCGTGTTCCGCCATTCGTGATCGACTTCGAGCAGCACGAGGTGGTGGCCGAGATCGAGGGGGTGAGCCATACCCTGGTGCTCACCCTGACCGAATTCAAGCTGCTGGCCCAGCTGGCGCGCGCGCCCCGCCGCGTGTTCAGCCGCGCCGAGCTGCTGGCCTCCTGCCTGCCCGAAGGCGATACGCTGGAACGCACCGTGGACAGCCACGTCAGCAAGCTGCGCAAGAAGCTGGAAGACCTGGGCATCGCCGGCATCCCGGTGAGCATACGCGGCGTGGGCTACCGCTTCCAGCAAGGCAGTTGAGGAGAGGCTGGTGAAGCACGGGACCTTCTTCTCGATCTGGCGCAGCAAAGGACTGGCGCGCCAGATCGTCACCGCGGTCGTGGTCCTGGCGGTGGCGATCATGCTCATGGTGCTGCTGGGTTCGTATGCCTTCTATTCGACCATGTTCATCTTCTTCCCCACAGCCATGTCAGCGCCGGACAGCTGGCTGCCCTCGCCGGTGGAGTGGGGCTGGATCCTGGTCACCACCCTGATCGGCCTGTCCATCGCGCTGTGGGTGGCGGTGCGGCTGTCGCGCCGCATCCTCACGCCCCTCAATTCGGTGGCTACCAGCCTGCGTCGGGTCGCGCAGGGCGACCTGTCGGCGCGTGCCGCCGCCGAACGGCAACCGCTGGACGAGGCCTGGCAGCTCATCAATGACTTCAATGCCATGGCTGAGCGGCTGGAGCGCGTCCAGCAGGAACGCATCTTCTGGAACGCCGCCATCGCCCATGAACTGCGCACGCCGGTGACGATCTTGCGCGGCCGCCTGCAAGGGCTGTCGGACGGCGTGTTCCAGCCCGAACCGGCGCTCTTCTCCAGCCTGCTGGCCCAGGTCGAAGGCCTGGGCCGGCTGATCGAGGACCTGCGCATCGTCGGCCTGGCCGAGAGCGGCCATCTGCGCGTGCAGCTGCAGGAGACCGATCTGCAGGCCGACATCATGACCGTGCTCAAGGCCTGCGAACCGGCGCTGCAGGAGAAGGGCTTCCGGCTGCTGCTGGAGACTGGCGTGCAGCGCAGCCGCTGCGATCCTGTGCGTATCCGCCAGGCGCTGCTGGCCTTGCTGGAAAACGTCTTGCAGCACGCCTCTCCAGGGCCCCTGCGCATCAGCACGCGCAGCCTCGCCGGCATGCACAGCCTGTGCGTGGAAGACAGCGGCCCCGGCATTGCCGCCAGCGATGCGCAGATGATCTTCGACGCCTTCCACCGTGGCGCGCGCGCCGGCGACGCCCAGCAGAAAGGCAGCGGCCTGGGGCTGGCCGTGGTGCGCGCCATTGCCAGCGCGCATCATGGTACGGCCGATTGCCGCGCCTCAGAGCTGGGCGGCGCTTGCTTCGAAGTGCGCTGGCCTCATTGAGCAATGATGTGTATATTTTCTTCAGGCAGTTGGCTGGAAGAATGAGCACATAAAGCTCACAAAGCTCACAAAAATCACGAACATCAGAGGGGTCAGACAAACTCGGCGGACCAAGGGGGGGACACCATGCGCAGATCCGGAGCAAGGCGGGTGCTGGCGGGCGTGTTGTTGCTGTGGGCGTTCATGCAGGCCGGATGGGCGCAGGAGCGCAAGACCATTGCACTGGGTTTCACCGGCCGCTTGTCCGAGCCGATCGCCCAGAGCGCGCTGCAGGGCGCCCAACTGGCCATCGACGAGGCCAATGCGCTGGCGGCAAAGCGACGCTCGCCACTACGCTTTGAGCTGTTGCCGCAGGACGATCACGGCAACGAGAACTTCGCCGTCAATATCGCCCGCTATTACGTCAAGGAAAAGGTCGCCGGCGTCATTGGCCCCTGGAGCAGCGATGCCGCCCTGGCCACTGCCGCGATCTATGAAAGCGCACAGATTCCGCAGATCGGCTTTACCGCCACCAGCAGCCAATGGACCGGCATGGGCAACCGTATGCCCTTCCGTGTCGTGGGCGGCACCCGCGAGCTGGCCGCCACGCTGGCCGAGGTGGCCACGCGCTCGCTGCAGGGACGACGCATCTTCGTGATCCAGAGCGACGCGGCCTATAGCCGCGCACTGGCCGACACGCTGGTCGAGAACCTGGGCGGCAGCGCCCAGCAGATCGCACTGGCGCGCTACCAGGTGGGTCGCCGCAGCACCGACTTCCATGCCGCGCTGAAGGCGGCCGAAGCGCACCAGGCCGATGTCATCGTCTTCGTGGGCCTGTATCCGCAAGCGCGGGCCTTCATCGACGGAGCCAACCGGACCCGCACGACGGCGCGCCTCCTGCTCACCGGCGGCGCCAGCAACCTGAGCCTCCCAGCGCCGCTGGAACTGCGCCTGCATGTGCTGGAATACGAAATCGCCCGCCCCCATTGCCCGCAATGGAAAGTGGTGACGCAAACCTACCAGCGCCGCTTCGGCGCCGCGCCCACCACGTACTCCTTCTACGCCTACGATGCCGCCAGCGTGCTGACCGCCGCCATTGTCCAGGCTGGCAGCGACAATGGCGACAAGATCGCCACCGCGCTGCACCGGATGCGCCATGCAGGGCTGCATGGAACGTTGAGCTTCGACGCCACCGGCGCCAATGCCCATCCGCGCTATACCTTGTTGCGCTATCAGGAGCGGTGGCAGGCGGTGGAGGTCTTTGCGCCGGGCAGCGCCAATGCACGGCAGGAGGCGTGCAGTTAGCGTTTGGCCTCAGATATCCCGCGCACCCGGCCAAAATGACAAACCCCTCGTTCCGGGAGGAAGCGAGGGGTTGCCTGGGAAGCGCAGGCTACCTTATGCGGGTAGCCTCTCATGCATGGCGTCAGAACGGAATATCGTCATCCATATCCGAGAAGTTGGGCGCCGGACGCTGGGCCGGCTGCTGGCGCGGAGCACTGCTGCCACCACCACCGCCGCCACCGGCGCTCTGACGCGGAGCGCCGCCGCCGTAGCTGCCGCCACCGCCGCCACCATAGCCGCCCTCATCCATGCCGCCGCCACCGCCGCCCTGGCGGCTGCCCAGCATCTGCATGGTGTCGGCGATGATTTCGGTGGTGTAGCGCTCCACGCCTTCCTTGTCCTGCCACTTGCGGGTCTGCAGGCGGCCTTCGACGTAGATCTGCGAACCCTTCTTCAGGTACTGGCCGGCGATTTCAGCGAGCTTGCGGTAGAAGGTGATGCGGTGCCATTCGGTGAGTTCCTTCTTTTCGCCGGTGTTCTTGTCCTTCCAGCTCTCGGTCGTGGCCACGGCGATGTTGGTGACGGCTTCGCCATTGGGCATGTAGCGCGTTTCCGGATCGCGTCCGAGGTTACCGACGATGATGACTTTGTTGACCGATGCCATTGTTTCTCCTGAATACGTTTAGGCTGTTGCACCCGCCGCCGGCGCAGAGCGGCGCGGCAGGTTTTTCATGTTAGCCGCGATTATAAGCCAGGTCAGCGTGACCACAGCCGATAACGCAAAGACCTCCGAAATCCCGACATTTTGCTTGATCCATCCCCCCAGGGCGCCGCCGCAGGACAGTCCCAGCGCCTGCAGGGTGTTGTAGACGCCCAGGGCGGCGCCCTTGGCGGCGGGCGGTGCGATGCGCGACACCAGCGAGGGCTGCGAGGCTTCCAGGATGTTGAAAGCCACAAAGAACAGGAACAGCAGCGCCACCAGCATCCACCAATGTCCCAGCGGATGGGACAGCACCGCCCAGAAGCCCAGCTGCACCAGCAACATCAGGCCGATGGCGCCCAGGAAGACCTGTTTCATGCGGCCATACTTCTCGGCCACGAAGACCGGCGGCAGCATCAATACGAAGGACGCCAGCACCACCGGCAGGTAGATCTTCCAGTGCTCACCCAGCGGCAGGCCGGCCAGTTGCACCAGCGCGCCGGGCACCACCATGAACATCGCCACCTGGGTCAGGTGCAGCGTGAATACGCCGAAGTTCAGGCGCATCAGCTCGCCATGGCGCAGCACTTCCCTGAGCGGCACCCGCCGGGCCTGGACCAGCGGCGCGGCCGGTACGACCCATACCACCACGGCGATGGCGATCAGCGAGAGCACGCCGGTCAGGCCAAAGATGCCGCCCATGCCGATGGACTTGTAGAGCAGCGGCGAGGCCACCATCGAGACCGCGAAGGTCACGCCGATGGACGCGCCCACCATGGCCATGGCCTTGGTACGGTGCTCTTCGCGGGTGGAGTCGGCGATGAAGGCCGTGATGGCCGCCGAGATCGCGCCGGAACCCTGCAAGGCCCGCCCCACCAGCAGCCAGATCACGCTGGTGGCGGCGGCGGCGACGAAGGAGCCCAGCGCGAAGAGCAGCAGCCCGATCACGATGATGCGCTTGCGGCCATAGCGGTCCGAGGCGATGCCGTAGGGGATCTGGCCGAAGGCCTGGGCCAGGCCGTAGATGCCCAGGGCGATGCCGACCAGGGTGTCGTTGTCGCCGCCGGGCAGGCTGTGGGCGTGCACGGCAAAGACCGGCAAGACCAGGAACAGACCCAGCATGCGCAGGGAAAAGATGGAAGCCAGGGAGGCGCTGGCGCGCACTTCGGCGCGCGACATGCCGGCTTTGGCGGGCTGTGCGGATGAACTCGTGGCGTGAGACATACAGGTAAAGACTGGCGTTGGCGGCCGCGCCGCCTTTCATGAGGGCGGCACTGGCGAGCAAAGACGCTATGGTAACAGCATCGGCCAGCCCGCCGTCAGGTTGAGCTAGGACCGCCCGGTCGATTGTTCTCAGTGAATTGTGGTGCGTCAAACCAACACTTCAAGGGACGACAGGTTAACCATGGAAGAATTATGACGACATGAACTGACAAATTTGTCAGTGAGTAGATTCTTTATGCCAAAATATCGAACTGCTCATTTTTCCTGCCATTTCCTATAAAAGCTTGCGGCGTCAACGATTGACTTTTCGCAAAGCAACATACCCCGCCAAGAAAAATAAGCCGATCACGTGTATCGAGGGGGAGAAGACCCTGTTCGACGCAGCGAGCAAGACGCTCGTGCTACGTCGCCGCGGTTTTCCATATTGCAATTTTTCCCGCGGGCCCTCTGTTGGCTCGCATTCAGTGTCCAGTATGTTCTTGATCAAATCGCCCGCCATCAACAAGGTAGGCCCATCTGTTAGCGCAACGCCCGCATCGACCTACGGTGAACGGGCCACCTTCGCTCGCTTCGGCTGGCTGCTGCTGGTCTTAGCCGGCCTGGCGTGGCTGCTGCCGGGCATCTTCGGACACGGTCCCTGGAAGCAGGACGAGACCTATACCTTCGGCGTCATCCATCACATGCTGGTCTCGGGTGAGTACCTGGTCCCCACCAATGCGGGCCAGCCTTTCATGGAAAAGCCGCCCTTGTATTACTGGACGGCCATGCTGCTGGCCAAGCTGCTCTACCCGCTGCTGCCCTACCACGAGGGTGCGCGGCTGGCCAGCGTGCTCTACAACCTGGTCACGCTGGTGTTCGTGGCGCGTATCGCCCAGTTGATGTGGAACGAGCGCCGGGTGCTGAGCCTGCCGGTGCTGGGGACGGTGGCCCTGTTTGCCGGCTCCCCGGGCATGATCAAGCACGCCCACGACATGTTCACCGATGTGGCCCTGGTCACCGGCGGCGCTATGGCCATCTATGGCCTGCTGGCCATCGCCCTCAATGAAGAGCGTCGCGCCCCGTCGTGGTCGGCCGCCTTCTGGTTCGGCCTGGGCGTAGGCATTACCCAGATGACCAAGGGCCTGTTCGTGCCGCTGACCTTCGCCGCCACGGCCATGGCCGTGGGCGTGCTGGTGCGCCCCTGCCGCAGCCTGTCGTACTGGAAGATGGTGGGCGCAGCCGTGCTGGTGTCGCTGCCCTTCTTCGTGGTCTGGCCGGCCTTGCTGGCGCAGCATTCGGTGCCGCTGTTCATGGAATGGTTCTGGGACAACAACGTCGGCCGCTTCTTCGGTTTCTCGGTCTATAAGCTGGGCTCGGACAACGATCACACGGTGATCCTGCGCGCCCTGATCGGCTTCGCCCTGCCGGGCTCGGTACTGGCCGTGCTGGCGCTGGCCACCGGCGACTGGCGTCAGACCGGCTCGCCGCGCGTGGCGCTGCCGCTGGCCTTCGCGGCCATCAGCCTGGCGGTGCTGCAAAGCTCGGCCACGGCGCGCCAGCTCTATCTGCTACCGGTGCTGCTGCCGCTGGCCTTGCTGGGCGCGCGCGCCATCGCGCGGCTGCCCAATGCCTTCCACCTGGGCTGGGACTGGTTCTCGCGCATCGCCTTCGGTGTGCTGGCGGCGGCGATCTGGGCGATCTACGTGGTCTCGTCCCTGCCGGCGGCGGATCATCACTGGATCGACTTCATGGGCCAGTGGCTGCCGCTGAACTTCGTCACGCCCCTGCAACCGCTGGCGCTGGCTGCCGCTGTCGGCATGAGCGTCCTGTGGCTGTGGGGTCTGGGCCAGTTGCGCCTGGCCGGCCAGTGGCGCGGTGCATTGAGCTGGTTTGCCGGCATCACGTTGATGTGGGGCCTGGCCTTCACCCTGCTCTTGCCCTGGGCCGACTATGGCAAGAGTTATGAATTTGTCTATACCGACCTGAAGCAGCAGATCGCCGCCCAATGGCAGGACGGCGACTGCATGGCCAGCGAGAACCTGGGCGAATCCGAGGCGCCGATGCTGTATTACTACACCGGCATCCTGCATCAGCCCATCGATGGCGTCTATCAGACCCAGTGCCGCTGGGTGCTGCTGGAAACACCAGGCAATACGCCGCTGCCGCAGGGCCAGTGGAAACTGTTCTGGGAAGGCCGCCGCGATGGTGACGATGGGCAACTGCTCAAGGTCTACCGGCGCGCCGACTGACGGCCGCCATTGGCGACACTGCGCAAGCCGGCTTCGCGCCGGCTTTTTTCATGGCTGTGCTTTCATTTTGGGCAGCCGTTCCCACATGGGATTTCTGCCACTGTGGCCGCGCCTGTGGGCCCTGCCCAGTCCTGTTATAGTTACATGTTGTCCCACCGCTGCTCCGCGCACGGCGTCATTGCACGCGGGGGCAGGAAACCCCTAGCTGAAGGCATCCATGGAAGAAATTCGCATTCGCGGCGCGCGCACGCATAACCTCAAGAATATCAACCTAGACCTCCCCCGCAACAAGCTCATCGTCATCACCGGGCTGTCCGGTTCGGGCAAGTCATCGCTGGCCTTCGATACGCTCTATGCCGAGGGTCAGCGCCGCTACGTGGAGTCGCTGTCGGCCTATGCGCGCCAGTTCCTGCAACTGATGGAAAAGCCCGATGTGGACATGATCGAAGGCCTGTCCCCGGCGATTTCCATCGAGCAGAAGGCGACCTCGCACAACCCGCGCTCCACCGTGGGCACGGTCACCGAGATCCACGACTACCTGCGCCTGCTGTACGCCCGCGTCGGCACGCCCTACTGCCCCGACCACCCCGAACATCCGCTGGAGGCCCAATCGGTCTCGCAGATGGTCGATGCCGTGCTGGCGCTGCCGGAAGACACCAAGCTGATGATCATGGCGCCGGTGGTAGCCAACCGCAAGGGCGAGCATGCCGACCTGTTCGAAGAGATGCAGGCCCAGGGCTTCGTGCGCTTCCGCATCCAGAGCGGCACCGGCACGGCCAAGGTGTATGAAGTCGATGACCTGCCCAAGCTCAAGAAGACCGAGAAGCACACCATCGACGTGGTCATCGACCGCGTCAAGGTCAAGGCGGACATCAAGCAGCGCCTGGCCGAGAGCTTCGAGACCGCGCTGCGCCTGGCCGATGGCCGCGCCATCGCGCTGGAGATGGACAGCGGCAAGGAGCACCTGTATTCCAACAAGTTCGCCTGCCCCATCTGCGGCTATTCGCTGCAGGAGCTGGAGCCGCGCCTGTTCTCCTTCAACAACCCCATGGGCGCCTGCCCGGAATGCGATGGCCTGGGCCATATCGAGTTCTTCGATCCCAAGCGCATCGTCGCCTTCCCCAACCTGTCGCTGGCCTCGGGCGCGATCAAGGGCTGGGATCGCCGCAACCAGTTCTATTTCCAGATGCTCACCAGCATCGCTGCCTACTACGGCTTCGACCTGGATGTGCCCTTCGAGCAGCTCGACGACAAGGCCCAGCAAGCTGTGCTCTATGGCTCGGGCCGCCAGACCATTCCGTTTGCCTACGTCAACGAGCGCGGGCGCACCGTGGTCAAGGAGCACACCTTCGAGGGCGTGGTCAACAACCTGCAGCGCCGCTATCGCGAAACCGATTCGATGGCGGTCAAGGAAGAGCTGGCCAAGTTCATCAACGAGAAGCAGTGCCCGTCCTGCCATGGCGCGCGCCTGCGGGTGGAAGCGCGTTACGTGAAGGTGGGCAGCGGCAAGCAGCAGCGCGCCATCTATGAAGTGGCCGCTACGCCCCTGCGCGAGACCCTGTCCTTCTTCGAGACCCTGAAGCTGACCGGAGCAAAGAAGGAAATCGCCGACCGCATCATCAAGGAAATCGTCTCGCGCCTGACCTTCCTCAACAACGTCGGCCTGGACTACCTCTCGCTGGAACGCAGCGCCGATACGCTCTCCGGCGGCGAAGCCCAGCGCATCCGCCTGGCCTCGCAGATCGGCTCGGGCCTGACCGGTGTGATGTATGTGCTGGATGAACCTTCCATCGGCCTGCACCAGCGCGACAACGACCGCCTCATCGATACGCTCAAGCACCTGCGCGACATCGGCAACACCGTGCTGGTGGTGGAACACGATGAAGACGCCATCCGCACCGCCGACTACGTGGTGGACATGGGTATCGGCGCGGGCGTGCATGGCGGTGACGTGATCGCCCATGGTCCACTGCCGGACATCCTCAAGAACAAGAAGTCGCTGACGGCCAAGTATCTCAATGGCTCGCTGGAAATTGCGGTACCCAAGAAGCGCACCCCCTGCGACGAATCGCGCATGCTGACCATCAGCGGCGCCACCGGCAACAACCTGAAGAACGTCGACCTGGAACTGCCGGTGGGCCTCTTGACCTGCGTGACCGGCGTGTCCGGTTCGGGCAAGTCGACGCTGGTCAACGATACCCTGTACCTGTCAGCGGCCCGTCACCTGTATGGCTCGCAGACCGAACCGGCCGCGCATGAGGCCATCGGCGGACTGGAACACTTCGACAAGGTCATTGCCGTGGACCAGGCCCCGATCGGCCGCACCCCGCGCTCCAACCCGGCTACCTACACGGGCCTGTTCACGCCGATCCGCGATCTGTTCGCCACCGTGCCCATGGCCAAGGAACGCGGCTACAGCGCCGGGCGCTTCTCCTTCAACGTCAAGGGCGGCCGCTGCGAAGCCTGCCAGGGCGATGGCGTGATCAAGGTGGAGATGCACTTCCTGCCGGACGTGTACGTGCCTTGCGACGTCTGCCACGGCAAGCGCTACAACCGCGAGACGCTGGAAGTGCAGTACAAGGGCAAGAACATCACCGAGATCCTCGACATGACGGTGGAAGACGCGCACGAGTTCTTCAAACCCGTGCCGCTGATCGCCCGCAAGCTGCAGACGCTGCTGGATGTGGGCCTGGGCTATATCAAGCTTGGCCAGAGCGCCACCACCCTCTCGGGCGGCGAGGCGCAGCGCGTGAAGCTGTCGCTGGAACTGTCCAAGCGCGATACCGGCCGCACGCTCTATATCCTGGATGAGCCGACCACCGGCCTGCACTTCCACGATATCGACCTACTGCTCAAGGTGATCCATCGCCTGCGCGACCAGGGCAATACGGTGACCATCATCGAGCACAACCTGGATGTCATCAAGACCGCCGACTGGATCATCGACCTGGGCCCCGAGGGCGGTGCGGGCGGCGGTCGTATCGTGGCCGCCGGCACGCCCGAGGAGGTGGCGAAGAACCCGGCCAGCGTCACCGGCAAGTACCTGGCGCCGCTGTTGAAGAAGAAGTCGAAGTAAAAAAAGAAGTCCGGACTTGCGCGCGCGCAAACGATACAGATTTTGCCTGCATCTGTATCTTGCGCGCCGCCGGCCTTGGCATACAGTCATGCACCTGGCCGCCATCCGGCGCACAATGAAGGCTGTCTCCTCCATCGGGAGGGGGCTGCCGTGCAACCCCGAAAGTCTTCCATGTCCAAGCCGCTCTCATCCACCCAGGTCGCCTTCTTCCGCGAACAAGGCTACCTCCTGCTCAAGGGCATGGTCCCTGCCGATCTGCGCGAGCGCATGCTTGCCGTCACCCGGGACCACCTGCAACGCGCCGTTGCGCCCCTGGAATACGAAGCCGAGGTCGGCTACGAAGGCGCGCCCGCGTCGCTGGAGGCCGAGGGTGGTCGCACTGCCAGGCGCCTGCGCGCGGCCTGGCAGCGCGACCCGGTCTACCGTGAATGGGCCGGCAGCCGCGCGCTGGTCGCCATCCTGCACCAATTGTTCGACGAGCCGGTCTGCATCACCCTGGCGCACCACAACTGCGTCATGACCAAGCACCCCGCCTTTGGCACGGCCACTGGCTGGCACCGCGACATCCGTTACTGGTCCTTCCCGCGCAATGAACTGATTTCCGTATGGCTGGCGCTGGGCGCGGAAACGCCAGAGAACGGTGCGCTCAAGTTCATCCCCGGCTCGCACAAGCTCAAGCTGCAGCCGGAGCAGATGGATGAACTGGACTTCCTGCGGCCCGACGTGGCCGCCAACCAGGCCCTGTTCGCGCAGGGAATCGCGCTGTCGTTGGAGCCGGGCGACGTGGTGCTGTTCCATAGCGGGCTGTTCCACGCGGCTGGCCGCAATGATAGCGACCAGGTCAAGTGTTCAGCCGTGTTCGCCTATCACGGCGCGAGCAATCCGCCGCTGGCCGGCACCCGTTCGGCCGCTTCCGAAGACTTGCCGCTGGAGGACTGAGCGGCCACGGGCGGCGCGCCCAGGCGTTCAGCGCTGTGCGCGCCGCCCAGCCGGAATGCGCTCATGGCCAGGCTGAGCTTCTCGGCCTGATCTTCCAGCGCCTGTGCGGCCGCAGCGGCCTGTTCCACCAGCGCGGCATTCTGCTGGGTCGAACTGTCCATGAGCACGATGGCGCGGTCGATCTCCTGGATGCCCTGGCTCTGCTCCTGGCTGGCCGAGCTGATCTCGCCGACCATGTCAGTGACCTTGCGCACTGCGGTCACCACTTCTTCCATGGTCTTCCCGGCCTGGTCCACCAGGGCGCTGCCCTTGCCGACCTTTTCCACCGAATCGTCGATCAGGTCCTTGATCTCGCGCGCCGCTGACGCCGCGCGCTGGGCCAGCGAGCGCACTTCGGACGCCACCACTGCAAAACCGCGCCCCTGCTCACCGGCGCGGGCCGCTTCCACGGCGGCGTTGAGCGCCAGGATATTGGTCTGGAAGGCGATGCCATCGATCACTGCGATGATATCGACGATGCGCGTGGAGGACTGGTTGATCGAGGTCATCGTATCGACCACCTGGCGCACCACTTCGCCACCGCGCACCGCCACCTCCGACGCCGAGGCCGCCAGTTGATTGGCCTGGCTGGCATTGTCGGCGTTCTGCTTCACCGTGGAGGTCAGCTGCGCCATGGCCGAGGCGGTCTCTTCCAACGAACCGGCCTGCTGCTCGGTGCGGGCCGACAGGTCGAGGTTGCCGCTGGTGATTTCCTTGGACGCCATGGTGATGGTCTCGGTGCCTTGCCGCACCACGGCCACGATCTGGTACAGTCGCTGGGTCATGTCCTTGAGCGCCTGCATCAGCTGGCCGGTCTCGTCCTGGCTGCGCACCTCGATCTGCCGGCTCAGGTCGCCGCCTGCCACGGCCTGGGCAATGCCCACGGCTTGCGTGAGCGGCTGGGAGATGGCGCGCACCAGCAGCCAGGCCTCCAGCACGGCCACGATCAAGCCTGCGCCCATGGCCAACAAGGCCATCAGGATCAGTTGCCGGTAGCGCTGCTGTTCATGCTCGTAGAGTTCGCGCCCCACGTTGATCTGCAGTTCCTTCAGGTCGGAGAGGGTCTGGTGGACGGCGTCCCATTGCTTGCGCATGGCGCCGCTGTAGATATCGTCAGCGCCCTGGAAGCTGCGCTTGCGCAAGGACTCCACCGCCGGCATCACGCCTTCGTCGGCATAGTGCTGGCGCTGCTTGAGCAGACGCTCGAGCAGCGTGGATTCTTCCGGCGTGAGGTAGGTGGCCTGGTAGCTCCTGATGACGGGCTCTACCGTCTTGAGGTTGTTGACGAGGAGATCCAGGCGCCGGTCGATCTCGTTGGGATCCCAGCCTTCGCTGGAGTCCAGCGTGATGATGCCGTAGATGCCGGAGCGAGCCGACTCGAGCGTTGACTCGATCTGCTCCAGGTAGGCATAGGCGACCAGCCGATCCTCATAGAGCGAACGCATCTTCTCGTTGGTGGAATGGAGCGAGACCAGACCGACGATACCCGAGGCCAGCAGCATGATGGTCAGAAAGCTGATCGCCAGAATCAGCCGAATCTTGATCGAGAATTTGTTCAACGCCCTCTCCTATGGTCGTGATGTGGATGACCATGGGAGTATCACTCAAGAGCGCAGTAGGTTTGCTGACATTTGCTGACCTTTCCTGACAGGCCGACGCTGTCCGGCTATTTGCTCAGCAGGCGTTTCTCAGCCCGCAACAGGCTTTCCGAACTGCCGCGCAACACCACGATGTCGCCCGCCATCAAGACGGTCTGTTCAGGTGGTTCGATACGCTGCTTGTTGCGCCGCAGGCTGGCCACCTCGGCGCCGCAGTGCGCGCGCAGGTCGATCTCGGCCAGGGTGTGGCCCAGCGCGCTGGCGCCGCCGATCAGGGTCACCGCCTGCAAGCGCACGTTCATGCCGACCCCGTCGGCCTCGCCATCGGACATGCCGTGGAAGTAGCCGCGCAGAGAGGCATAGCGCTCGTCCCGCGCATCCTGCACGCGATGCACCACGCGCCGCAGCGGCACGCCCAGCATCACCAGCGCATGCGAGGCCAGCATCAAGCTGCCTTCGAGCGCCTCGGGGACGACTTCGGTGGCGCCGGCGGCGAGCAGCTTTTCCAGATCGGCATCATCGTGGCTGCGCACGATCACCGGCAATTCCGGCTCCAGTTCAGCGGCATGGTGCAAGACCTTCAGCGCCGAGGGCGTGCTGGCATAGGTCACCACCAGCGCAGCAGCGCGGTGGATGCCGGCGGCCACCAGGCTCTCGCGGCGGGCGGCGTCGCCATAGGAGACATTGGCCCCGCCATTGCGGGCGTCCTGCACCAGTTCGGGGTCCATCTCGAGGGCGTGGTAGGCGATGCCTTCCTCTTCCAGCAGACGCGCCAGGCTCTGGCCGCTGCGGCCGAAGCCGGCGATGATCACGTGCTTCTGTACCCCCATGGTGCGCGTGGCCAGTTGCGTGAGGGCCAGCGATTGCAGCATCCATTCATTGGCCGAGAACTTCATGACGATGGCGTCGGACTTGGCCAGGATGAAGGGCGTGGCCAGCATGGACAACACCATCGCCGCCAGGATCACCTGGATGAGCATGGGATCGACCAGCTTGAGGCCGCCCGCCTGGCTGAGCAGCACGAAGCCGAACTCACCCGCCTGCGCCAGCCCCAGGCCGACCCGCAGCGCCACCCCGGGCGTGGACCCGAACAGCCGCGCCAGCGCCGCGATCAGGCCGAACTTCAGCAACACCGGTCCGGTCAGCAGCAACAGCACCAGGAACCAGTGGTCGATCACGGTGCGCACGTTGAGCAGCATGCCGATGGTGATGAAGAACAGACCCAGCAGCACATCGCGGAAGGACTTGATGTCTTCTTCCACCTGGTGCTTGAACTCGGTCTCGGAAATGAGCATGCCGGCGATGAAGGCGCCCAGCGCCAGCGACAGGCCGGCCTTTTCGGTGATCCATGCCGCGCCCAGGGTGATGAGCAGCAGGTTGAGCATGAACAGTTCCTGCGAGCGGCGCTTGACCACGATGCGGAACCAGCCGCGCATGAGCTTGCTGCCAAAGAACAGCAGCAGTGCCAGCACCACCAGGGCCTTGCCTGCGGCCCAGCCCAGCGTGACCATGATGTTGCCGGACTCGTTGGCCAGCGCTGGCACGACGATCAACAGCGGCACCAGCGCCAGGTCCTGGAACAGCAGCACGCCCAGGATGCGACGACCGTGTTCAGTCTCCAGCTCCAGCCGCTCGGTGAGCAGCTTGGAGACGATGGCCGTGGACGACATGGTCAGCGCGCCGCCCAAGGCAAAGGCCGCCTGCCAGCTGATGTTGAAGAACTGCGGCAGGAAGGTCGCCGCCCCCCATCCCAGCACCATGGTGGCCGCAATCGTGGTGGCCACCTGCGCCACGCCCAGTCCGAAGACGATGTGACGCATGGCCGAGAGCTTGGCCAGCGAAAATTCCAGGCCGATGGAGAACATCAGGAACACCACCCCGAACTCGCCCAGGGCGTGGGTGGTTTCATTGTCCTCGGCAAAGCCCAGGCCGTGGGGACCGATGATGATGCCCACTACCAGGTACCCCAGCATCGGCGGCAATTGCATCATGCGGAAGGCCACCACGCCGAGCACTGCGGCAGCCAGCAGGAATAAGGTCAGTTCCAGTCCGGAAAACATGTCTGGTTCAGTTTCTTGTAACGATGATAATTATTTTGTCTGTAGCGCGACCGCCATCGCCCCCCTTGCGCCTGCCGGCGGCACGCACCGGGATGAAGCGCTTTACTTCATCGCCAGTCCAGGTCGGAAGCATATTGCTTCATGCAACCATTGGGTAGCCACCATTTTCGCAACGCCTCCCGGACGACCTCCGCACTGTCGCCGTCCACGGCTTCCGCTGGCCGGCAATCCCCTGTGGCACGCTGCTGCGCTGCGATGCGGCGGGTTGCCGCGGGTTCGCATGTCAGCATTTCCTTACATCTGGCCAGTTGTCTGGCAAGTTTTTTGCTTTGCTAATTCGTTTATACTTCGGTTATGAGTGTAACCGATGACAAAACCACGCCTGCATCTTTTTCGGCCGGGGCCGCCCGCCGCGCCATCGAACTGGCGCGCCAGACCCTGCAGATCGAAGCCGATGCCATCCTGGCCCTGAAGAACCGCCTTGGCGACGACGCCAGCGAACCGCTGGCCCAGGCCGTCCACCTGTTGCTGCAGTGCAATGGCCGCGCCGTTGTCTCGGGCATCGGCAAATCCGGCCATATCGGCCGCAAGATCGCCGCTACCCTGGCCTCGACCGGCACGCCCTCGCTGTTCATGCATCCGGCCGAGGCCGCCCATGGCGACCTGGGCATGGTCACGCCCAATGATGTGTTCATCGCCATCTCCAATTCCGGGGAAACGGGCGAGCTCATGGCCATCATGCCCATCGTCAAGCGCATGGGCGCGGTGATCATCGCCATGACCGGCAATGACAATTCCAGCCTGGCGCGCATGGCCAACGTGCATCTGAACGTGGGCGTGGACAAGGAAGCCTGTACCCTCAACCTGGCCCCCACCGCCAGCACCACGGCCACGCTGGCCATGGGCGATGCGCTGGCGGTCTCGCTGCTGGATGCGCGCGGCTTCCTGGAAGAAGATTTTGCCCGCTCCCACCCCGGTGGCGCGCTGGGCCGTCGCCTGCTCACCCATGTGCGCGACGTCATGCGCAGCGGCGACGCCATTCCGGCAGTGAGCCCGGATGTCTCGCTGTCGCAGGCGCTCATGGAGATCACGCGCAAGGGCATGGCCATGACCGCCGTGGTGGATGCGGACTTCCGCCCCATCGGCGTGTTCACCGATGGCGACCTGCGCCGCCTGCTCGAACGCGGCCAGGACTTCAGCCAGTTCCGCATCGCCGAGATCATGCACGCCAATCCGCGCACCGTGAACCAGGACCAGCTCGCCGTGGACGCGGTGCAGCTGATGGAAGAATTCCGCATCAACCAGCTGCTGGTCACCGATGCCCAGGGCGTGCTGACCGGCGCCCTGCACATCCATGACCTGACCCGCGCCAAGGTGATCTGATGACCGCGCCCTCCTTCGCCAGCACCCTGCCGGCAGCCGCCCTCGAGAAGGCAGCCGGTATCCGCCTGATGATCTTCGACGTCGATGGCGTGCTCACCGACGGCGGTCTGTTCTATGGCGAAGACGGCGAGGCCTTCAAGCGCTTCAACGCGCTCGATGGCCATGGCATCAAGTTGATGCAGCAGTTCGGCACCGCCGCAGCCATCATCACGGCGCGCCAGTCGCCCTATGTGCTGCGGCGCGCGCGCGATCTGGGCATCGCCCATGTGTTCCAGGGCGTGCATGACAAGCGCCAGGCCTTCGAGCAGCTGTTGCAGCATACCGGCCTCAACGCCAATGTATGCGGCTATCTCGGCGACGATGTGATCGACCTGCCGGTGCTCACGCGGGTGGGCTTTAAGGCTTGCGTGGCCAATGGCCACCGCGAGGTCAAGCTGCGCAGCCACTACGTGACCCAGGCCAGCGGCGGCAATGGCGCCGTCCGCGAGATCTGCGACCTGGTGCTGGCCGCGCAGGGCAACTACGAGGCGGCGCTGGCGCCGTACCTGGCATGAGCGGGCGCAGCGGCGAACGTGCGGCCGACCGCATCCGCATCGGCGTGATCCTGGTGCTGCTCATCGGCGCTGCCCTGGGCAGCCTGTGGGTGCTGCAGTCCATGCGCGCGGCCGGCGACCAGCAGGCCGCGCAACGTCCGCGCGGCAAGCCCGACTATTATCTGGAAAACTTCAGCTACGTGAAAATGGGGCCGAACGGCCTGCCGCGCTACGATATGTCGGGCGTGAAGATGGTGCACTACCCGACCGACGATTCCTTCGAGATCACCAAGCCGGTGGTCCACAACCTGGACCAGGGCAAGCCGCCCATGGAGCTCTATTCCGATACCGCGCGCGTCACCGATGAGCAGACCCAGATCCACATGTACGGCAACGCCAACGCCATCCGCGCGCCCTACAAGGGGCGCGAACAGATGCAGGTGGTCTCGGACTACCTGTTGCTGTTGCCGGATGACGAGATCGTCAAGACCGACAAGCCGGTGGCCATGACCATGGGCACGACCCGCCTCAACGGGGTCGGCATGGTGGCCAACAATGCGACCCAGGTCGTGCAGCTGTTCGGCAATGTGCGCGGCTACTACGAACCGACGCCGAAGAAACGCTGACCATACTGATTCGCGCCCCCCGATATTCCGTCAGAACAATAACGCCAAGACCCGACCAGACAGGATTTTATGAAACGCTCATTGCTACTTCCGTTGCTGATGCTGGCTGCCCTCAGTGGCGTGGCGCGCGCCGAGAAGGCCGACACCACCAAGCCCACCAACATCGAAGCCGACCAGATGGTCTACGATGACGTGCGCCAGGTGAAGACCTTCACCGGCAACGTCGTCATGACCCGCGGCACCCTCATCATCAAGGCCGGCCGCGTGGTGCTCACCACCGACCAGTACGGTTATGAAAACGCCGTGCTCTACGCTGCCCCCGGCTCGCTGGCGACCTTCCGCCAGAAGCGTGACGGCGGCCCCGACCTGTGGATCGAAGGCCAGGCCGAACGCATCGAATACTCGGAACAGACCGAAGTCTCCAAGCTGTTCCAGCGCGCCCATATCCAGCGCATGGATGGCAAGCGCATCACCGACGAAGTCAATGGCGAGTTCATCTCCTACGACAGCCGCGCCGAATTCTATTCGGTCAACAATACTGCCAGCGGCCAGAGCAAGCCGGGCGCGGGCCGCATCACGGCCGTGATCCAGCCTCGCAATCCGCCGCCGGCGCAGCCGGGCCAGCCCGCCCAGCCTGCTACCCCGCAGCCCACCCAGCCCGGAAAGGATCAGTAAGATGGCAGCAAGCTCGCTGGTCGTGCGCGGCCTGAAGAAAAGCTATGGGGCGCGCCAGGTGGTGCGCGACGTTTCCATGGAGGTGCGCAGCGGCGAAGTGGTCGGCCTGCTCGGCCCCAACGGCGCTGGCAAGACGACCTCGTTCTACATGATCGTCGGTCTGGTGCCTTCCGATGGCGGCGAAATCGATCTGGACGGAGAGCCCATCTCGCGCCTGGCCATCCACAAGCGCGCCACGCTGGGCTTGTCCTACCTGCCGCAGGAAGCGTCGGTATTTCGCAAGCTGACCGTGGAAGACAATATCCGCGCCGTGCTGGAACTGCGCCAGGAAGACGGCAAGCCGCTCTCCCGCGACGAGATCGAAGGGCGCCTGAACAACCTGCTGCACGAATTGCAGATCGAGAAGCTGCGCGAGAGCCAGGCCCTGTCGCTGTCGGGCGGTGAACGCCGGCGCGTCGAGATCGCCCGCGCACTGGCCACCGATCCGCGCTTCGTGCTGCTGGACGAGCCCTTTGCCGGGATCGACCCGATTGCCGTGATCGAGATCCAGCGCATCGTGCGCTTCCTCAAGGAACGCGGCATCGGCGTGCTCATCACCGACCACAATGTGCGCGAGACCCTGGGCATCTGCGATCGCGCCTACATCATCAACCAGGGCACCGTGCTGGCCAGCGGCAACCCGGAAGAGATCATCGCCAACGAATCAGTGCGCCGCGTTTATCTGGGCGAGCACTTCCGCATGTAACCCAGGCACAGGCGCAAACGACCAGGACACCGGCATTGCAACCAGCGGGCCACGCCGCTTCCAGAAAGAAAGATGAAACAGTCGCTCCAGTTACGTACCTCGCAGCATCTCGCATTGACGCCGCAATTGCAGCAGTCGATCAGACTGCTGCAACTGTCGACGCTGGAATTGCACCAGGAGCTGGAGCAGATACTGACCGACAATCCCCTGCTGGAACGCCTCGACGACGCGCTCGACAATTCGGTGCGCCTGCTGGCCGATGGCGCCGTCTCGGCGGCCCCCTCGAGCGGCGTGAGCGAGACCACCGGCAGTGAGGCCAGCAGCGAAGCCGCTCCCGCAGCGGCCGATGGCGAATCCAGTTTCGAGTACCAGGACACCGCCCCCGAGGGCGTGAGCGGCGACTCCGACTGGAGCTTCGACGATGTGGCCCGCAGCGGCAAGTCGCCCGATGACGAAGACGCCCGCCCCCAGCTGGAAGCGCACGAAATCACCCTGCGCGAACATCTGCTGGAACAGATCCGCGTGACGGCGCGCACGCAGCGCGACCGCGCCCTGCTGGAACTGCTCACCGATGCGCTGGACGACAGCGGCTATCTGGAAGAGCCGCTGGAAGACATCCTCGCGCGCCTGCCCGAAGAGTTGGGCGTGGACCTGGAAGAACTCTCCATTTCGCTGAAGCTGCTGCAAAGCCTGGACCCGGCGGGCGTGGGTGCGCGCAGCGCTGGCGAATGCCTGGCCCTGCAGATCCGCCGCCTGCCCAAGGTGCCCTTCGTCACGCGCCGGCTGGCGCTGAAGATCGTGGAAGATTACCTGCCGCTGTTTGCGCAGCGCGACTTCAACAAGATCAAGAAGGCGCTCGATTGCGATGACGAAGACCTGCGTGAAGCGCAGGCCGTGATCCGCCAGTGCCGTCCGCACCCCGGCGCGGAATTCGCGCGCGATGCCTCCGACTATGTCGTGCCGGACGTGATTGTCAAACAGACAAAGAACGGCTGGCAGGTCATGCTCAACCATGAGGTCATGCCCAAGCTGCGCGTCAACGCCATGTACGCCAGCGCGCTCAAGCAGGCCAAGGGCGAAGGATCGCTATCCTCGCAGTTGCAGGAAGCCAAGTGGCTCATCAAGAACATGCGGCAACGTTTCGATACAATTTTGCGCGTCGCGCAGGCCATTGTGGAACGTCAAAGAAACTTCTTTTCACATGGGGCAGTCGCCATGCGCCCCCTTGTGCTACGTGAAATTGCTGATACACTGGGTCTACACGAGAGCACTATCTCTCGCGTGACAACTCAGAAATACATGCTCACACCGCATGGCATGTTTGAGTTGAAGTACTTCTTCGGTAGCCACGTCGCAACTGAAACCGGAGGCGAAGCTTCCTCCACCGCGATACGGGCGCTGATCAAACAGTTGATAGGAGCCGAAAACCCGCAGACCCCATTATCCGATAGCAAGATTGCGGATATGCTGGCAGAACAAGGCATGGTGGTCGCGCGACGCACAGTCGCCAAATACCGCGAAGTGTTGAAGATTCCGCCAGTCAATCTCCGCAAGTCCCTCTGAGTTTTTCCTCAGTTTTTCTGCAGTACCGTTGCTGTGTTCCGGCAAGCATCCCGCTGATGCCCATGCCATCCGACACGAAGACCGTGCCCGTGGTACAGCTGCAGCAAGGATGAATTGCACGAACCTCCAGTGACTTCACGATAGGAGTCTTGTATGAATCTGACCATCAGTGGACACCACCTCGAACTGACCCCCGCCATCCGGGAATACGTGCAAAGCAAGCTGGCCCGTATCAAGCGCCATTTCGACAACGTGATCGACGTCAGCGTGATCCTGAGCGTAGATAAACTCACAGAAAAGGAAAAGCGCCAAAAAGCGGAAATCAACGTCCACATCAAGGGGAAGGATCTACATGCGGAAAGCATTGCGCACGACCTCTATGCAGCCATCGATGCCCTGATCGACAAGCTCGATCGCCAGGTCATCAAGCACAAGGACAAGTTGCAGGAACATCACTCCATGGCCAAGCGCCTGCCTGAAGAAGCCCCGGACGACGCGGTCGCCGGCGCGGCATGATGCCTTGATCTTCAAGCTTTCATGAGCAAAGGGCGCGCAAGCGCCCTTTTTCATTCATGTCCCCGCACCGGCGATCATTGCCCGGTAGAAAATCCGCATAGGATATAAATAATTTACCTCGTCGGTGGGCTTCGCGGTGGGCTTCGACTTGAAGGCGCCGATGGCGACCTTATCTTTTCCACAGCCCTTCGGATCAGGAAAATGATTTTGATACAAAGCATTTCCCGAAGACAATATTTCACCAACCGCAAGACAAGTCGCCCGTCCGACTCCAACGCACGCGGCGGCTTTTCCCTATAATGTCGGCAATCCCATTTTTAAAGGCATAGCCATGAGCGACGTCCAATCCTGGATCAAAGAAACCGTGACCCAAAACCCTGTCGTGCTGTTCATGAAGGGCACCGCGCAATTCCCGCAATGCGGCTTTTCCGGCAAGGCCATCCAGCTGCTCAAGGCCAGCGGCGCCGAGAACATCGTCACCGTAAACGTCCTGGAAAGCCCGGACGTGCGCCAGGGCATCAAGGAATACTCGAACTGGCCCACCATTCCCCAGTTGTACATCAAGGGTGAATTCGTCGGCGGCTCCGACATCATGAGCGAGATGTACGCCTCGGGCGAACTGCAGACCCTGATCAAGGGCTGATCTTTTTCGCGCCTGAAGCTCCCGTGAGCGTTTCTTCCAGCCGGCCGCGCCAGCGCCTGATCGTCGCCATCACCGGCGCGACCGGCGCCATCTACGGCGTGCGTTTGCTGGAACACCTGCGCAAGCATGGCCAGATCGAAACGCATCTGATGGTCTCTGAAGCCGGCGTGCTCAATCTCCACCAGGAGCTGGACATGCGGCGCAAGGATGTGGAAGCGCTGGCCGACGTGGTGCACAACGTGCGTGATGTAGGCGCCTGCATCGCCAGCGGTTCCTTCGCTTCCACCGGCATGGTGGTGGCGCCCTGTTCGATGAAGACCCTGGCCGCCGTGGCGCATGGCCTGTCCGACAACCTCATCACCCGCGCAGCCGATGTGGTGCTCAAGGAACGCCGCCGCCTGGTCCTGATGGTGCGCGAAACTCCCTTCAACCTGGCGCACCTGCGCAACATGACCGCCGTCACCGAGATGGGCGGCGTGATCTTCCCTCCCCTGCCCGGCTTCTACCAGCGCCCTGCTTCCATGGAAGAGATGGTGGACCATACGCTGGGGCGCGTGCTGGACATGTTCGGGATCTCCATGCAGCTCACGCCGGAGTGGCAGGGCATGAAAGGTGGAGCGGATTGAAGCCGCATACACACGCTATAAAAAACGCGCCGCAGATTCTCCTGGCGGCGCGTTTTTCTTTTGGCCTATCGCGGCCCCTGGCATCGTGAATCAACCACGCCCGATGTAGGGCATCTTGGTCGCCATCACCGTCATGAACTGCACATTGGCCTCCAGCGGCAGGCTGTCCATGTAGAGGATGGCGCGGGCCACATGTTCGGCATCCATGGTCGGCTCGACCTTGGTGGAGCCGTCGGCCTGCAGCGTGCCCTTCTTCATCAGCGTGGTCATGTCGGTGGAGGCATTGCCGATGTCGATCTGCCCGCAGGCGATATCGTAGGCGCGGCCATCCAGCGACGTGGCCTTGGTCAGGCCGGTGATGGCGTGCTTGGTCGCGGTATAGGAGGCCGAGAACGGACGCGGTGCATGCGCCGAGATGGAACCGTTGTTGATGATGCGGCCCCCGCGGGGCGACTGGTCCTTCATGATGCGGAAGGCTTCCTGGGAGCAGAGGAAGACGCCGGTCAGGTTGATATCCACCGCTGCCTTCCACTGCTCCACGCTCAGCTCTTCCAGCGACACGGGCGGCGCGAAGATGCCGGCATTGTTGAACAGCATATCCAGACGACCGAAGCGCTCGCGGGTCTTGGCGAAGAGCTGCTTGACCGACGCCGGGTCGGTCACGTCGGCGGCCACGACCAGCGCATTGGGGCCGTCTTCGCCGGCCAGCCTGACGGTCTCCTCCAGGGCGTCCTGGCGGCGTCCGGCCAGGGCCACGCCATAGCCTTCGCGCAGCAGCGCCAAGGTGATCTGCCGGCCAATGCCGGAACCTGCGCCGGTGACCAGCGCGATGCGTTTGGGTGCTTGGGGTGCTGCCATCGGGTGTACTCCTCAATGTGGCTCATGGACGGGGTGCATCACGGGCCGATAAAAAAAACCGCCTGTGATGCACAGGCGGTTTTCACTATAGCAAACACGCAGCGGGGCCAGATGAGAGATTTTCAATCCGGCCAGCCGCCGTTCATCTATCGCCCTATACCGTGGACGACAAGGGCTTGGCCGTATCGATGCCCAATGTACGCGCTGCTTCTTGCAGCCGCGCACGATCATCACCCCACACTTCGCACAAGGCCGTGTAAGCAATCCAGCGCGCATCGATCTCGAAGAAGTCGCGCAGGTTCACCCGCGTATCGCTGCGGCCAAACCCATCCGTCCCCAGCGTCACATACGGTGCCGGCACAAAGGCGCGGATGCTCTCGGGCAAGGTGCGGATATAGTCGCTCACCGCAATGACCGGCACAGCACTGCCCTGCAACTGCTGCGTCACATACGGCAACGCAGCGCTGCCCGCCAGGCGCTGCGCACGCTGTGCCGCCACGCCATCGCGCGCCAGCTCGGTATAGCTGGTCACGCTCCAGACCTCGGCCTCGATCTGCCAGTGCTGTTGCAGCAGCGCTGCCGCGGCCACGGCTTCCTTGAGGATAGGGCCGGAACCCAGCAGACGCGCCTGCGCCTGCGGCTTGCGCGCCAGGCAGTAGAGACCGCGCAGGATGCCGTCCTGCACGCCTTCAGGCAGGCTGGGCTGGGCCTCGTTCTCATTGGTAACGGTGATGTAGTAGAACACGTCGTCACCGCGTTCCATCATGCGGCGCATGCCCTCATCCAGGATCACCGCGAGCTCATACGCATAGGCCGGATCGTAGGAAACACAGTTGGGAATCGAGGCTGCCGTCACCAGGCTGTTGCCATCCTGGTGCTGCAGGCCCTCGCCGCCCAAGGTCGTGCGCCCCGAGGTGGCGCCGATCAGGAAGCCGCGTGCACGCTGGTCCGCCGCGGCCCAGATCAGGTCGCCGATGCGCTGGAAACCGAACATCGAGTAATAGATGTAGAAGGGCAGCATCGGCGTGCCATGCACCGAGTAGGCAGTGGCCGCAGCGGTCCAGGAGGAAATCGCTCCGGCTTCGGTGATGCCCTCCTCGAGGATCTGGCCATCCTTGGCTTCGCGATAGTAGAGGATGGAGCCGATATCTTCCGGCTCATACAGCTGTCCCTGCGACGAATAGATGCCGACCTGGCGGAACAGGTTGGCCATGCCGAAGGTACGCGCCTCGTCAGCCACGATGGGCACCACGTACTGGCCGAAGTCCTTGTCCTTCAACAGGTTGCCGAGCTGGCGCACCAGCGCCATGGTGGATGACATCTCCTTGCCATCGGCTTCAAGCGCGAACTTGCTGTGCGCCGCCAGCGGCGGCACCGCGCGTCGCGCCTGGCCCGCCTGACGGCGCGGCAGGTAACCGCTCAGGGCGGCGCGGCGCGCATGCAGGTGCTTCATCTCGGGACTGTCATCGGCCGGCTTGTAGAAGGCCAGCGCGCGGCACTGTTCATCGCTCAGCGGCAGCTTGAAGCGGTCGCGGAATTGCAGCAGGCTCTCTTCATCCAGCTTCTTCTGCTGGTGCGTGGTCATCTTGCCTTCACCGGCCGCGCCCATGCCATAGCCCTTCTTGGTCTGCGCCAGGATCACGGTCGGCTGGCCGCGATGCCGGGCCGCAGCCTGATAGGCCGAATAGATCTTTTTCATGTCGTGGCCGCCCCGGCGCAGGCGATTGATTTCCTCATCGGTGAGGGTGGCGCCGATGGCGCGCGTACCCGGCGTCTGGCCGAAGAAATGCTGGCGGTTGAAGGCCCCATCGTTGGCGGCGAAGGTCTGCAATTGCCCGTCCACCGTGCGGTTGAGGGCATCGACCAGTTCGCCGTCCTTGTCGCGGGCGAACAGGCCGTCCCAGTCCGAGCCCCACAGCAGCTTGATGACATTCCAGCCAGCCCCGGCAAAGAGCGTTTCCAGCTCATCGACGATATGGCCATTGCCGCGCACCGGACCATCCAGACGCTGCAGGTTGCAGTTGACCACGAAGATGAGATTATCCAGCTTCTCGCGCGAGGCCAGCGAGAGCGCGGCCAGCGACTCGGGCTCATCCATTTCGCCATCGCCGAACACGCCCCACACCTTGCGGCCCTGGTCTTGCAACAGGCCGCGATGCTCCATGTAGCGCAGGAAGCGCGCCTGGTAGATGGCGTTGATGGGGCCGATGCCCATGGAGCCGGTGGGGAACTGCCAGAACTGCGGCATCAGCCACGGATGAGGATAGGACGACAAGCCCTGCCGTCCCACCCGCTTGGCCTCGATCTCGCGGCGATAGTAAGCCAGGTCATCCTCGCTCAATGCGCCTTCGAGGAAAGCCCGCGCATAGATGCCGGGCGCCGAATGCGGCTGGAAATAGACGACGTCGCCGGCGAACTGCTCATCGCGGGCGCGGAAGAAATGGTTGAAGCCGACCTCGAACAGGTCCGCGGCCGAGGCAAAGCTGGCGATATGCCCGCCCAGTTCGCCATAGGCGCGGTTGGCGCGCACCACCATGGCCAGCGCGTTCCAGCGCATGATGCTGGCGATGCGTTCCTCGATGGCCTGGGCGTCCGAGCCGCCGGGGAAAGGCGGCTCCTGTTCGGGCCGGATGGTGTTGACGTAGGGGGTATTGCGCGCATCACGCCAGTTCACGCCCCATTGCTGGGCCGCTGCCGACAGCCGCGACAGCAGGAAGCGCGCACGTTCCGGCCCCGCCTCGGCCAGCACGCTTTGCAGGGCTTGCAGCCACTCCTGGGTTTCCTGGGAATCGATGTCGATATCGCGCGCGATATCGCTGTCACTGGGGCGGGACATGTCCACTTCCTGTTCTCCTGTCTGTGCGCGCCGGGCCGGCGCATCGCGGTAGGCACAAAAACTGCAACCACTGCAATCGCTGCTATGCAAAGAGACAAAAAGCCGGTAAAACACAGGCCGCGCCATCCGTCTCCTAGCGCCCGACGCCTTTTCGGTCTGGTCTTGGTTGAGGGCTTGCTTGCATGATGGGACTATGGGACTACCGGACTACGATACGCCGGATGCTCCCGCATGAGTCACTTAAAACAGGAAGTTGCCTTACAATATTCAGCATCCAGTGCTGCAAAACTGAAACTGACAGAATTAAATTTCGATAATGGAACTCGATACCACCGATTTGCGCATCCTGAACATCCTTCAGGAGAACAGTTCGATCAGCAATCTGGAGCTGGCCAGCCGCATCAATCTCTCGCCCTCGCCGACCCTGGCCCGGGTCAAGCGGCTGGAATCGGAAGGCATCATCTCGCGCTACGTGGCGCTGGCCGATCCCCACCTGCTGGGCTTGAAGGTCAACGTCTTCGTCAAGGTGATCCTGGAGCGCCAGGGCGCCGAAGCGCTGGCCCAGTTCGAGACGGCGGTGAGCGCCTTCGATGAAGTGATGGAAGTCTATCTGATGACCGGCGATGAGGATTACCTGCTGCGCATCGTGGTGCCCGACCTGCTGACGCTGGAACATTTCATTGTCGATCACCTGACCAAGATCCCCGGCATCAAGAACATCCGCTCCAGCTTTGCACTCAAGCAGATCAAGTACAAGACCGCCCTGCCCACGCCCAAGATCAAGACGCGCCGATGAGCATGGGCGATGCTGGGCGGTAAAGAATGGACGCCTGCACCATCAAGTAACAATGGATCACGTTGAATTACGTTGAATCACATTGTGCCCAAGAAAAATCGCCGCTCCGGACAAGCCGGTAGCGGCGATTTTGCCAACAAGCTGTTCTCGCCATCATCAGAAGCCGTTCGGACTGAGTAGGCCCTTGGGCCGTATCGAAGGCGCTTTTGAGGCTGGTGGTCGAAGCAGATACGCAGGCGCGCCTTCGATACGCGGCTACGCCGCTACTCAGGTCGAACGGTAGTCGGTAGTGGGTAGTGGATAGTGGGTAGGCACTGGTCAGGAAAGCACTACGGCGCCTACGATAAACGCCAGCGTTTCCCCCCGGGCGCCACGAGGTCATCGCGGCGACGGCGTGGATGACCGGGCAAGCCATCCAGTGACTCGCGCGTCAGCGCTTCCTGCACCGGCGCGGCAGCCTCGCTGACATCGCACCAGCGCTCCACCATTTCCACCACGCAGCGCGCATAGCGCTCGCCATCGATGGGCTTGGGCAGGTAGGCGGTGGCGCCCGCATCCAGCGCCTCGCGTTCGCCTTCGGTGTCATGGGAAGGAAAAACCACCACCGGCGCCTCTGCAAGATGGCTGCTGGCGCGCAACTCGCGCAACAGTTCCAGGCCATCGCCGCATTCCATGTCGGACTCCAGCAGGATCAGGCTGGGCGTGGCGCAATCCCCGCTGCGCCGGCCGCTCAACAGGCAGCGGCGCGCCGTGGCCACGTCCTGGCAGGCGCGGAAAGCGCAATGCAGGCCCGCTCGCCACAAGGCGAACCGCGCCAGCTCAGCCGCTTCCGGGCTGGGATCGATCATGATGATGCTGGGGAAACTCATTCTGCTAGGCAAATCCTGTCGTACCGCAACGGCCATGGCGTGATCGGCCACGGCAATAGCAAACGTTTTACAGGACTGCCCGCGCCCTTGGCATCGGGAAATTCCTGAGCCCCCGCCGGAATTTCCCCAGGGCAACGCCCCCAGCGCCTGCGCCTACTTCAGCGGCAGGTAGATATCGGTCAACAGCTCGCCCGGCGGCGTGTCGGGCAGCAGGTTGAGATAGTGGAAGTAGAGCGGAAAATCACGCAGCTCCTCGCCGCTCTCCGGCAGCCACTGGCGATACAGCGGATAGATGCTGTCGCCCAACCGCTCATGCGCACCGACGTGCCGCACGCGCGCGCAGCGTCCTCCCGGGATCAGCGATTCCACCACGCCCTGGGCATTGCCCGGCAGATCGCCTTCGAGCTCGCCACAGATGCCGAAGCGGAACTGCTCCGGCGGGGTGGTATCGGGATTGTCCCAGGCCAGGCCGAAGGTGCGGCAACGCTCCACCGGCGACAGGCCCGACGCCTTGCGCCAGGCGATGAATTGCGCCACCGTGGCATTGAGCCCATTGACCGGCCCGCGATGGGCCAGCAGGGCGATACGGATGGGTTCGACATGGGTGATTTCGACTTGCACGTCCACTTTCCTTTCAGGGATGCGGAATACGAAACGCTCGTGCCAGGATGGCCAGTCCGGTGCGCGCCGAAATTGCGAAGGCGACTGACCGAAGGCGCTCCTGAAGGCGCGCGTAAAGGATTCCGGGTTTTCGAAACCGGCTTCGAGGGCGATGTCGATGATGCGCCGCTGCGGCTGGAAGGCCAGTTGCAGGCTGGCATGCTTCAAGCGCATCAGCAGGATGTAGCGCGCCACCCCCACGCCGGTGAAATCGGCAAACTGCCGCTGGAAATGGAACCGCGAAAAATGCGCGACGTTCGCCAGCTGCTCCACCTCCAGCGGTGCATGGAGATGCGCTTCGATATGGTCGAGCACGCGCTCGAATCGGGCTTGATAGGCTTTTTTGCGTTCGTCACTCATCGTGTCCTCGGTTCACGGGACGTACTGTGCAAGAATTGGCGGCACAAATCCTGACCGAAACTGCGCATCCTGCTGCATCCTCGATGCCGGGGCTGGCCGCCGCGATGGTCGTCATGTTAAAACACCGGCTTTGCCGCCACCCGTCTTTTCGCCCATGCCTTCCTTCATCGTGCTGATGCTGGCCATCTGTGCCGTCTGGCTGCCCGCCCTCCGCCTCACCCGCCTGTCCGTTCCACCCTGGATGCCGCTGCTGTTGCTGGCCGTGACCATGGGCTGGCTCGACGGCCAGCTCAAGGCCGTCGCGGTGCTGGGCATCGTGGTACTGGGAACGCTGGCATGGGGATCGACCCATGCGCTCCACGCATGGCAACGCCGCTGCCTCCTGATGCTGGCGCTCTTGCTGGCGCTGCTGATGGCGCTGCATCGCTGGCCTGGCTTCATCAATACGCTGGTCGTGCCACCCACGCATATCACGGCCGATGCCCGGCCTTTCATGCTGTATGCCAACTTCGACAAGGGTGTGGCCGGGCTGCTGTTGCTCGCCCTCTTGGCGCCACGCTGTCATGCGTGGAGGGAATGGCAGGGCGCGTTGCGCCTGACGCTGCTGCCGGGTCTGGTCACCATCGCCCTGGTGATGGGCCTGGGCTGGCTCATCGGGCTGATCAGCCCCAACCTGAAATGGCCTGGCTTCACGCCACCATTCCTGGCCATCAACCTGTTGCTGACGGTGGTGGCCGAAGAAGCCTTCTTCCGTGGCGTGCTCCAGCATCGCCTGCAGCAGGCCTGGCAGGGGCTGCGCGGCGGCGCGGTACTGGCGTTGATCTTGTCGGCGGTGTTATTCGGCGCGGCCCACCTGGGCGGCGGGCTGGCCTATGCGGCGCTGGCCACCGTGGCCGGGGCCGGCTATGGCTGGGTGTTCCAGCGCACCGGCCGCATCGAGGCGGCGATCGTGCTGCACTTCGCGCTCAATGCGGTGCACTTCATCGGCTTTACCTATCCGGCGCTGGCCTGACGCCAGCAGGCCCGGCGCAAGCAGGCATTCCGGGGCGATCCAGCGGCCCTGCCATCGCCCCGCGCCGCGCCTCAGAATGCGCCGACGTAGTTTTCCGCCAGTGCGGTCGACAGCGCCCGCGAATTGACGACGTTCTCCAGCTCGGCGCGCTGGATCTGGCGCTGGAAGGGTGAGGCATCCTCGAAGGTATGCAGCATGCTGGTCATCCACCAGGAGAAATACTCGGCGCGCCAGATGCGCTTCAAGGCCTGCTCGGTGTAGGAAGCCAAGCCTGCCTCGCTGGCGCTGCGGTAGAAGTCGTCGATGCCCTGGGCCAGGCGCTTGACGTCGCCCACGGCCAGGTTCAATCCCTTGGCCCCGGTCGGCGGCACGATGTGGGCGGCATCGCCGGCCAGGAACAGACGGCCATGCTGCATCGGCGTGGACACGAAACTGCGCATGCCGATGATGCCCTTCTGGAAGATCTTGCCTTCCTTGAGACGCCAGCCATCGCCGTTTTCCAGGCGGGTGTGGAATTCATTCCAGATGCGGTCATCGCTCCAGTTGTCCACGCTGTCCTTGGGATCGCACTGGAAATACAGGCGCTGCACTGTGGGCGAACGTGTGCTGACCAGCACGAAACCGCGCTCATGCTGGGCATAGATGAGCTCATCCGAAGAGGGCGGCGCTTCTACCAGCACACCGAACCAGCCGAAGGGATAGATGCGCTGGTAATCCTGGCGCTTGCTGTCGGGAATGGCCGGGCGCGAGACGCCATGGAAGCCATCACAGCCGGCGATGAAATCGGCCTCCAGCGTATGCTGCTCGCCCTCGTGCATGAAGCGCACGCGCGGCTTGTCGGTCTCGACGCCTTCGATGCTGGTGCCGCTGACACTGAACAGCAACTGCCCCTGCGCCGCCAGGCGTGCCGCCACCAGGTCCTTGATGACTTCATGCTGGGCATAGACGGTGATGGCCTGGCCAGTCAGTTCGGTCAGGTCGATGCGATGACGGCGGCCACCGAAGGCCAGCTCGATACCGTGATGCAGCGCGCCTTCACGCTTCATGCGCTCACCCACACCGGTCTCGGTGAGGATGTCCATGGTGCCTTGTTCCAGCACGCCGGCGCGGATGGTGGATTCGATTTCCTCGCGGCTGCGCGTTTCCAGCACGACCGATTCAATGCCCTTGAGGTGCAACAGGTGGGACAACAACAAGCCGGCGGGGCCGGCGCCAATGATGGCGACTTGGGTACGCATGGTGGAGGTCTCCGGGTAAGGATCACATGCCGTCTCCGCTCTTCACGCCCGATTGCATGAGGCCCGGAAACGGCAAGAGGTCATTTGTTTTTTCTTGATCTGGCAGGAATCTTAGCTGCCGGACGGTGAATAAAAAATGGATGATCCCGCCAAATACTTGTACTATTTTTACAGCGCACGACAACAAGACCCGAGCCCCGCGCACAGGATGGAGACCCTCATGCCCTTGCCTCGCAGCAAACCCCGCACCAGCGACGTGCCGCAATTCTCCTTGTATGGCGAGGCTTCCAGGCCGGAGGACGCCGAGTCTGTCCATATCGAACTGATCGAGACACGCAGCCGCGTGCACGACTGGCATATTGCACCGCACACCCATGCCGGCCTGTTTCAGGTACTTTTTTTAATGTCCGGCCATGTCAGCGCCTTGATGGAAGAACAGGTCTGGGAATACGACGGCCCGGTGGTGCTCACCATCCATCCCTCTCTGGTACATGGCTTCGATTTTTCGGAACAGGCGGTGGGTTTCGTGCTGACGGTAGACCCGCACGTGGTCTTCTCAGCCGGAGCGGGCGAAGGACATGGCGAACTGTTCTCGCCCTTGTTCCTGCGGCCCATGGCCATCGAACTGGGGCGCGCGCCGGACTTGCGCGAGCGCATGGAAACCCTGCTGCGCCTGCTCATCGCCGAATCCGCCGCCCCCCGCACCGGCCACACGCTGATGCTGGAATGGCTGGCGCGCAGCGTCATGCTGCTGCTGGTGCGGCTGGAGGCAGACCACCGCTCGGCCGAGCTGACCGGGCGCGGCGACTTTGAATTGTTCAGCCGCTTCCGCGCCCTGGTGGAGCAGCATTTCAAGCAGCAGTGGCAGGTCGCGGTATATGCCGACAAGCTGCGCATCACGCCCAGCCGCCTCAACCGCCTATGCCTGAAGCTGGCCGGCCACTCCGCCTTCGACCTGGCGCAGCAGCGGCTGATCCTGGAGGCCTGCCGCAAGCTCACCTATGTGCCCTCGGGCGTGGCCACCATCGCCTACGAGCTGGGCTTCCAGGACCCGGCCTACTTCAGCCGGCTCTTCAAGCGCCACATGGGCGTGACGCCCAAGGAATATCGCCGCACCCACGTCGAGGAATGAATTCCCGCTATCCCCGCCACGCCGCCACACTCCTGCCGTTCGGGCTGAGTGGGCCCGCAGGGCCGTATCGAAGCCGCTCTTGTGATGGCGACCAGGCGCCAGGAAGGCATCACAGCAGCGCGCCCAATTCCACCTGTATCTTCAGCATCGCCGGCAGACAACGTTCCACCATGTCTTCCAGCTTCATCCGTCCCGCATGCACGCTGATATTCATCGCCGCCACCACCTCGCCACGGAAATTGCGCACCGGCACGGCCATGGTGCGCAGACCCAGTTCCAGTTCCTGGTCCACCAGCGCATAACCCTGCACGCGGGCGCGCGCGATTTCCAGTCCCAGGCGTTCGACATCGGTGATGGTATGGGCGGTAATGGCTTCCGGCTGGGCGCGGGCGAGGATGGCATCCAGCTGCGCCGGCGGCAGGTTGGCCAGCAGGATGCGGCCATTGGCGGTGCAGTAGGCCGGCACCCGCGTGCCGGGCTGCAAGGTGGTCGACACCAGTTGACCCGCGCTGACCGCCGCCACACAGACCAGTTGGTCATGATCGAGCACCCCGCAGGAAGCCGCCTCGCCCAGCGAGTAGGCCAGCCGGTACAGCAGCGGCTGCACGATGCGCGGCAGGCGCGCCGAATGCAGGTAGGACTGGCCCAAGCGCAACACCATGGGCGTGAGAGAAAAGGTCTTGTTGTCGTGCCGCATGTAGCCCAGGTGCGTGAGCGTGATGAGATAGCGGCGCGCGGCCGCGCGGGTGAGACCCGTCAACTGCGCCACCTCGGCAATGGTCAGGCGCGAGCGCTCCTGGTCAAAGGCTTCGATGACCTGCAGGCCCTTTTCCAGGCCGGCGACCAGGTCGCGCTTGAGAGGCCCCTCGTCGGCATCTCCTGGCTCTTCATCGATTCGCTCTTCTTGCATGCTTCCTTCCCTGCCCTGTGGATAAAACAAGCTGACTCAAACACGCTGACCTGCGCCGTTTTCCGTCTGCAGCAGAAAATCGGCCATTTGTGCGATTCTCGCACAAAGCGTGCGCAGGGCGCATATGCTGCGCTGCATTGGCCTTGAGAGCAGCGCATTGCTTGCCTACTATCTGTCCACACCCAAGCACGGCGCGCCCATCGCACATTCCGGCAGGCAAGGAATCCGAGGACGCCGCCGCGTCATCACCGCCGACCTGAGGAGACCTCATGCAATTCGATGCCATCGAACCCGGTGTCTATCCGGAACTGATCTATCCCCCCTACAAGTCCACCGTCAAACGCGGCCCCACGCAAGCGCCGCTGCGCGTGCGCGACGAGATCGCCACCGGCACCAACCTGTTCGCTTCGCCCAAGCTGATCCTGCCGCACGACATGGACCTCACCAAGCAAGGCAAGGGCGAGCCGCTGGGCGAAAAGATCGTCGTCACCGGCCGCGTGGTCGATGAAGATGGCAAGCCGGTGCGCAACTCCCTGCTGGAAGTCTGGCAATGCAATGCCGCTGGCCGCTACTTCCACAAGAAGGACCAGCACGACGCCCCGCTGGACCCCAACTTCACCGGCTTCGGCAAGATGCTTACCGATGATAACGGGCGTTACCGCTTCGTCTCCATCAAGCCAGGTCCGTATCCCTGGGGCAATCACCACAAGGCCTGGCGTCCGGCGCACATCCACTTCTCGCTGTTCGGCAATGTGTATGCGCAACGCCTGGTGACGCAGATGTATTTCCCCAATGACCCACTGTTCGCCTACGACCCGATCTTCCAGAGCATCCCCGACGAAGCCGCGCGCCAGCGCCTGATCTCGCGTTTCTCGCTGGAAGAAACGGTCGACGACAAGATGCTGGGTTATGAATTCGATATCGTCCTGCGCGGCCGCAACGCCACGCCCATGGGCATCTGAGAACGAGGCAGGAGACCACATGAGCAACATCACCACTTCGCAAACCATCGGCCCCTTCCCGCACGAAGCCTGGGCCTGGGCCGTGGAACTGACCTCCCGCGTGGACAGCAGCGCGCCGCAGGTCAAGATCAACGGCGCCATCCTCGACGGCGACGGCGTCCCCATCAATGACGCCTGGGCCGAAGCCTGGCTGCCCGGCAGCGCCCCGGTGGAAAGCGCGCACGCCATCCCCGGCTATCGCCGCGTGCCCACCAATGAAGAAGGCGGCTTCGCCTTCTCGATCTCGCAGCCGCAGGCGCCGGCCGGCAAGCCGGTGGCCTACGTGACCGTGTTTGCGCGCGGCCTGGTCAAGCACCAGTTCACCGCGGTGTTCCTGGAAGACGATCCGGCGCTGGCGCAATCGGCGTTGCTCGAACAAGTCCCGGCCGACCGCCGCGACACGCTGATCGCCCGCAAGCAGCCCGATGGCAGCTACCTGTGGAATATCCACATGCAAGGCGCACGCGAGACGGTATTCTTCGACTACATCTGAACGCCCGATCCGGCGTGACGATCCTGGGGATCCACAGGCCATGGCCTGTCGGATCCCGCTTGCATTGGATCGCGCCGGGCGGGCAAGCACTGGAGACTTCATGAGCGTTTCGATCTTCGACAGCTTCCTCACCACTTCCGAGATGATCGCGGTGTTCGACGACCAGGCCGTGGTGCAAGCCATGCTGCGCTTCGAGCAAGTGCTGGCCGAGGCCCAGGCCGCCGAAGGCGTCATCCCCGACGCTGCCGCCCGCGCCATTGCCAGCGTCTGCCGCGCCCCGCTCTATGACATCCCGGCCCTGATCGTCGCCGGCCGCCGCGCCGGCGCCCTGGCCATCCCACTGGTCAAGGAATTGCAGCGCACCGTCGCCCTCTACAGCGAAGAAGCTGCCACCCACGTCCACTGGGGCAGCACCAGCCAGGACGTGCTCGATACGGCCATGGTGCTGGTCACACGAGAAGCGCTGCGCCTGGTGGAGGGCGAACTGGAGCAGCTCTCGCGCCGCCTGCTGGACCTGGCGCAATCGCATCTCGACACACCGGTGCTGGCGCGCACCCTGATGCAACCGGCGCAGGTCACCAGCCTGGGCTTGAAGTTCTGCAACTGGGCCGCGCCGCTGCTGCGCTCGCGGGCGCAATTGCAGGCGCTGGCCGAACGCGCCCTGCAGCTGCAACTGGGCGGCGCAGTCGGCACGCTGACGGTACTGGGCGAGAAAGGCCCGGCAGTGGCGGCCCGCATGGCCGCCGCGCTGGAACTGAAGACCCCCGAGGCGGCCTGGCATACCCAGCGCGACCAATGGATCCGCCTGGGCGCCGAGATGGCCGTGCTGGCCGGCAGCCTGGGCAAGATCGCCACCGACCTGTCGTTGATGGCGCAAGGAGAAATCGCCGAACTGGCCGAACCCTCCGGCAATGGCCGTGGCGGTTCCTCGGCCATGCCGCACAAGCGCAATCCGGTGTCTTCCATGATCGCGCTGGCCGCCGCTGCACGCGCTCCGCAACAGGCAGCCGCCCTGCTGGCTGCGATGTCGCAGCAGCACGAACGCGGCCTGGGCAACTGGCAGGCCGAACTGGCCGAATGGCCGGCGCTGTTCCTGGGCGTGCATGGCGCGCTGCGGGCGCTCAACGATGCCTTTGCCGGGCTGGTGATCGACGCACCGCGCATGTTGCGCAACATCGATGCCCTGCAGGGCCTGGTCTTTGCCGAGTCCGCTTCCATCGCCCTGGCCGGCGTGATCGGCCGTCCGCGTGCGCACAGCCTGCTGGAACAATTGACACGCAAGGCCGTGGCCGATGGCGCGCAACTGGTCGATGTACTGGTCGATGCCGTGCAGGCCGATGCGCAACTGCGCAAGGAGATCGACCTGCCCATGTTGCGCGGCCTGTTCGATCCGGTGCAGGCCACCCGCCCCGCCCGCCGCATCGCCGAAGGGCAGCTTGAGCATTTGCGCACACTGCTGGCGCAGTGAGCCGCTGCATTCTCCACCTCCAATCACTACACCGAGACCAAGAGAACACATCATGAGCTACGATCCGCTGGACCACGATTTCGAGCGCGGCATGCGCAACCGCCGCAGCGTACTGGGCGACCAATGGGTAGACCGCTCGGTGGCCAATGCCACCAACTTCAATGCCGATTTCCAGAACCTGATCACGCGTTTCGCCTGGAACGAGATCTGGGGCCGTCCCGGCCTGGACCACAAGACCCGCCGCATCATCGTGCTGGCCATCACCATTGCACTGGGCCGCTGGGAAGAATTCGAGCTGCACGTGCGCGCCGGTCTGACCGCTGATCCGGCCACGCGCTTGACGCCCGACGAGATGAAGGAAGTCATGATCCAGGCTGCGGTGTATGCGGGCGTCCCGGCAGGCAATACCGCCTTCACGCACGCGCAGAAGATCCTGCGTGAAGTGGGCGAGCAGATCGGTTACGCAGTGGCGCCGCAAGCGCCGGCTGCGAGCGTGCATCCGGGCGTGGGTCGCGAGGGCCGTACCGCGTCTTCACCGGCATTGCATTACACGGTGCGCGAGCCGCGCAATGGCAAGGCGCCGCGTCATACGGTGGTGCTGTCGCATGCGCTGGGCACTGACTTGATGATGTGGGATGGACTGGCCAATCAGCTGGCAGCCGATTGCCGGGTGATTGCCTATGATCACCGCGGCCATGGCAGCTCGGAGAAGGCCGATGGGCTCTACAGCATGGCTGACCTGGCCGATGATGCGGCGCGGCTCTTGCGTGAGCTCGATAGCGGGCCGGTGGTGTGGGTGGGCTTGTCCATGGGCGGCATGGTGGGGCAAGAGCTGGCCTTGCGGCATCCTGGGCTGGTGCGGGCGCTGGTGCTGGCCAATACGACCTCGGCTTATCCGGATGCGGCGCGCGAGGCCTGGCAGCAGCGGATTGCGACGGTGCGCGCGGAGGGGATCGAGGTGATTGCCGATGCGGTCATGGGGCGCTATTTCCATGAGGGTTTCCGCTCTGCACAGGCGGCTACTGTGGCGCGTTATCGGCAGCGGCTGGTCACGACCGATGCGGTGGGCTATGTGGGGTGCTGTCATGCGGTCGGGACGGTGGATACTGCGGCTCGACTTGGGTCTATCCGGGTGCCGACGCTGGTGATTGCGGGGGAGCTGGATCAGGGGACGCCTGTGGCCATGGCGCAGGCTTTGGTGGACGGCATCTCTGGCGCGCGGCTGGCAGTCATTGCCGGGGCTTCTCATGTCAGTGCGGTTGAGCAGCCTGCTTTGTTTGCTGAACTGGTTTGTGGGTTTATTGATGGGATTTGATGTTTTACCGTTTTGGGTAGTCTGCACGGGATTTCTTCCTGCGCTCTAGCTTAATTATTTTCTTTCTCCGGTCGGGAGAACGCGCCGGGGGCGGCCCGGCAGCCGCTCACTTTTCTTGTCTCGCCAAGAAAAGTAAGCAAAAGAAGGCGACCGCTACTGCCCCGCCCTCCTTCGGAGGGTCCCCGCGTCAGCGCACATAAAAACGGGAAAAATAGAGTCGCTTCGCTCCGACTATTTTTCTGATCCGTTTTTATGCGCGCTGACGCGGCGGGTCAGAAGCGGACGGCTGGTCCGGCTCGCCTTCGGCTTCGCCGGGGGCTCGCTGGCGCTTCGGCTCTCTTCGATCACATACTTTCCGTACTTTTCAGTGTAGGTCTTCGCTCTTTTGTTTTTCTTACTTATAAATAATTTCCCCCCGTTCGGACTGAGTAGTCGCGCAGCGACGTATCGAAGGCGCACCGTCCCAAGCCAAAGCCGAAGCCGAAGGCGAGTAGGAGAAGTGCGAGGCCGAAGGCGAGCCCGTCTGGCCTGTCCCCTTAGAGCCAGCCGCCGCAGTGGAGCGAAAAGTGGATCAGAAAAATAGTCGGAGCGAAGCGACTCTATTTTTCCCACTTTTTGCTCCACTGCGGCGGGCACCCTCCGAAGGAGGGCTGGATCTTAGGGGTCGCCTTCTTTTGCTTACTTTTCTTGGCGAGACAAGAAAAGTGAGCGGCTGCCGGGCCGCTCCCGGCGCGTCCTCCCGACCGGAGAAAGATAGGCATTAAGCTAGAGCGCAGGAAGAAATCCCGTGCAGACTACCCAAAACACAAAACAAAATCCGCCGCCAAAAACAACAAACCGGCGGTAACCCACAACGTAAAAATCAAACCCCAGGATCCCGCACCTTCTCCACCTGATCAAACTCCACGTTATAGAACTCAGCCCCACGCAACTCAGCCTTGCGCATATAAACGGTCTGCACGATATCCCGAGTCGCCGCATCGACGGCAACCGGCCCCCGCACACTCTCCCAGCTCATCCCCTTCATCGCCGCCAGCAGCTTGTCCCCATCCGCATCCCCCCCGGTCTTCTTGAGGGATTCATACAAGAGATGCATCCCGTCATAAGCCCCCACGGAATGGAAGTTGGCCCGCATCCCCTTGTTCGCCTTGGCCATCGCCTCCACATACTCCTTGTTGGCCGCAGAAGGATGCGCCGCCGAATAGTGATGACTGCTCACCACATCCTTGGCCGCAGCACCGATGCCCGCCATCAGGTCATCATCGAGCACATCGCCGGTACAGATCAGACGAATCCCCGCCGCCGCCAATCCCCGTTCGGTGAACTGCTTCAGCACCGCCGCCCCCTCACCGGAAGGCACAAAGACAAACAAAGCCTGCGGCTTGGCGTCCTTGACCCGCTGCAGGAAGGGCGCATAGTCCGGATTGCGCAAGGGCACCCGCACACTCTCCATCACCTTCCCGCCGGCTTCACCAAAGGTCTTCACGAACACCTTCTCCGCATCCAGCCCCGGCCCGTAATCGGAGACAAAGGTCACAACACTCTTGATGCCATTCTTCGCCGCCCACGAGGCCAGCGGCGCAGTCACCTGCGCCAGCGTAAAGCCGGTGCGCACGATGTAGGGCGAGCGCTGCGGGATGATCGACGTCGCCGCTGCGGTCACGATCATCGGCGCCTTGGCCTGCGTCGCAATGGGCGCAGCCGCCAATGCCAGCGGCGTCAGGCCGAAGCCCATCAGCACCTGCGCCTTCTCGCGTGACACCAGCTCCTGCGCCAGGCGCTTGGTCACATCGGGCGAGACGCCGCCATCGTCCTTCAATACGATCTCTACCTTGCGCCCGGCCACGCTGTCACCATATTTCTGCTGGTACAGCTTCACCGCCGCTTCGATCTGCCGACCCGTAGAGGCAAACGGCCCCGACATGGGCACGATCAGACCGACCTTCAGCACATCGGCTGCACGCGCCAGCATGGGCGCTCCCCCTGCGACCAGCGCAGTCCCTGCCAGCATCACCTGGCGACGCCGGGTGTTGATCATCTCGCTCATCATGTCTCCTCTCGTTCTAATTGGTATAAATGATTTACAGCGTACGGCATCGACTACAGATCCAGCACCAGCAAGGCACTTCTGGCGCGTGAACAGCAAGGCGTGAACTGGTCATTGGCGGCGCGTTCTTCATCGGTGAGGTACTGGTCGCGATGATCAGGCTCGCCCTCCAGCACGCGGGTGAGGCAGGTACCGCAGATGCCCTGCTCGCAGGAGACCGGCACGTCTACGCCATGCTCGCACAGCACCTGGATGACCGTGCGTTCGGGAGGAATGGTGTAGACCTGGCCGCTGCTGGCCAGCTTGACCTCAAAAGCGCCATTGCCATCGGCCTTGACCGGCGCGGCGCCAAAGTATTCGAAATGCACCTGCGCTTCCGGCCAGCCGCGTGCGCGGGCGGTATCGACGACATGGGCGATGAAGCCGGCGGGACCGCAGACGTACAGATGCGTGGCAGGATCGGCCTGCGCGAGCAGCGCATCGAGATCGAGCTTTTGCGCCGCCTCGCCGTCGTCATAATGATGGACCACGCGGGCCGCGAATCCCGATGCGGCAATGCGTTCGCGAAACGCCTGGCGCGCAGGAGAACGGGCGCAGTAATGCATCTCGAAGGAAGCGCCCGCAGCGGCCAAGGCCTCGGCCATGCAGAGGATGGGGGTGACACCGATGCCGCCGGCCAGCAACAGGCTGTGCTGCGCGGGGACCAGGGCGAACTGGTTGCGCGGTGCGCTGATGGTGAGGATGTCGCCGAGCTTCAGCGCCTCATGCACCGCCACCGAACCGCCACGCGAATTGACATCGCGCAGCACGCCGATCTGGTAGCGGTGCTGCTCGTGCGGGGCATTGCACAGCGAATACTGGCGCACCAGTCCACCCGGCAGATGCACGTCGATATGCGCGCCTGCGGTGAAGGCCGGCAAGGCTGCGCCATCCACGGCGACCAGCTCCAGAGCGATGATGTCGTGGGCTTCCTCACGGCGCGCCGCGACCTTGACCTGCAATGTCGTCATGGCCGCTCCTTAGGCTGCTGCGGGCTGGCCATCGCCGGCTTCGCGCGCCAGCCATTTGTCCAGCACCTTGCGCGATTGCACGCCGCCGGCATCGATGTTGAGCGCCAGCAGGCGGCGCTCGGGATGGCGCAGCAGATTGGCTTGCTGCAACTCCAGCATCTCGCGGTCCTCGCCGAAGATCTTGCCCTGGCCTTCGCGGATGGTGTCGGTTAACTCCTTGTCCTGGGGACGGAAATGCCGCGCCATGCCCCAGAAATACCAGTGCGAGGTTTCGGTCTCGGGGGTGATGAAGTCGACCACGATGGAAGAGGCCTTGTGTTCCGGCCCGGCTTCGTAACCACCATGACCGGCATGGGCCACGCCGACTTCGATCATCACGTGGCTGGGGGGCGAGAAGCGGCAGATCTGCCAGCGGTCCACCGGCACATCATCGGCCAGGCCGTTGCCGCGCAAGGCCATGCGCCAGAATGGCGGCGGCATGATGTTGTCCATGAAGCGGCTGGTGATGACCTGCTCGCCCTCGACGCGGGTATTGACGGGCGCTTCGTCGATTTCCTTCTGACCGATGCTGGAGGCGTGGACGTAGGTCTCGTGGGTGAGGTCCATGAGGTTGTCGATCATCAGGCGATAGTCGCAATTGATGTGATACAGACCGCCGCCATAGGCCCACTCCGGATTGTCGGCCCATTCGAGATGATGGATCTGGGCCGGGTCGGCCTGTTCCTTGTCGCCGGGCCAGACCCAGATGAAGCCGTAGCGTTCTTCCACCGGATAGCTGCGGATGCAGGGAAAACCGCGCACCCGCTGTCCCGGCATGCTGATGGCCTTGCCGTCGCAACCCATTTCCAGGCCGTGGTAGCCGCAGACCAGTTGGCCCTCGCGGACGAAGCCCAGGGACAGCGGCGCGCCGCGGTGCGGGCAGAAATCCTCCACCGCCGCGACCTTGCCTCCGGCGCCGCGATAGAACACGATCTTCTCGCCGCAGATCTGGCGGCCCAGGGGCTTGCTGTCGATTTCGTCGGGTGTGCAGGCGACGTACCAGGCATTCTTGGGGAACATGACGGTCTCCTCTTGGGTGAATTCCTCAATGGGCGCGCAGCCACAGCCGGCGCCTTGATCAGTCTTCGGTCTCTCGTTGTATCGAACTCTGTGTCGATCATTCCGCAGTTCTGTTGATCCAGATCCTGTCGGGTCTCTTGGCTTTTTGTTTTAATATTCAGTACACTGAATGTATGAGAAAAGTATCCGCCAATCGGCGCTGCAAGTAAACTCGTCACGGCGGTTTTTTCGCAGTTTTTTTGCAGTTTCCATTGCGCGCCGCATCAATTGACGCCGGGCAAGCGCAACGGCGACGACCGCGCCTACCAGACCCATGCACTGATCCTTGCCACCATGTCCAGACCTCCCAGCCACAGCGACGAAAGCCCTCTGACCGATCTCTACGAGCATCCCGGCCACTTGTTGCGGCGGGCGCAACAGATCTCGGTCTCGATCTTCCATGACGAGATCGGCGGAGTGGTCACGCCGGTGCAGTATGCGATCCTGCGCATGCTGTCCAATCACCCCGGCATCGACCAGGTGACGCTGGCCGGACTGGTGGCCATCGATACCTCCACCGGCGCGACGGTCTGCGCCCGGCTGGAAGAAAAAGGCCTGCTGCTGCGCGAGGTGATCCCGCACAATCGCCGCCAGCGTGCGCTGCGCACCACGGCGGCCGGCGAAGCCTTGCTGGAAGAACTGACCCCGGGCCTGCAGCGGCTGCGCAAGCGGATCCTGGCTCCGCTGGAGGAGGCCGAGCAGCGCCAGTTCATGGCCTTGCTGGACAAGCTGGTGCAGTTGAACAATCCTCAGAGCCGCGCACCGCTGGCCCGGTTGCAGGACGAGCGCTGCGACGAAGACTGACACAGCACACGCTGTGCGCCGGCAGGGAACAGGGCGGCCGCCAGGCCACGCAGCCAGGCATTGCCGGCATCCTTGTGATACTTGCGGTGCCAGTGCTGCTTCAGGTCCAGCATGGGCATCTCGAAGCCCGGTTCGACCAGCCGGATCCCGGCAAAGCGCACGACGAACTCACCGAAGGCGCGCGGCACCGTGGCCACCAGATCGGAAGTCGCCACCAGCAAGGGGATGGCCATGAAGTGCGCCGTCGAGAGCACCACCCGCCGCCGGATCTTGCGGCGGAGCAGGAAGCGCTCGCACATGGGCTGGTCGCGTCCCTCGGCCTTGACCACGATATGCCCTGCCGCCTGATAGTGCTCCAGGCTGATCTTCTGCGCCGGCAAGGGATGCCCGGCGCGCAGCAGGCAGACGAAATCTTGCGAGAACAAGCGCTGCTGGAAGAAATTCCTGTTCCTGAGGTCGGGAAAATATCCGATCGCCAGATCGACTTCGCCACTCTCCAGCGCCGCCACCAGCTCGGCCGGCGCCATCGTCACCGTCACCACCGAGGCGTGTGGCGCTTCATCGCGGATACGCTCCAGCAAGCGCGGCAGCAGCATCAACTCGCCAATGTCCGAGAGCGCCAGCACGAAACGCTTGGTGGTGGTGGCCGGGGTGAACTGGTCGCTGGAGAGCACTTCGGCATGCACCCGCTGCAGGATCTCGCGGGTGGGCCCGATCAGGCTGACCGCCCGCGGGGTAGGTTGCATGCCGCGGCCGGTCTTCACGAACAGCGGGTCCCCCAGCGCGCTGCGCAACTTGTTGAGCGCCACGCTCACCGCTGGCTGGCTCATGTCCAGCTTTCTTGCGGCCGCACTCACGCTGCGCTCTTCGAAGACCGCCAAGGCGATCGGCAGCAGGTTGAGATCGAAATTGGCCATCTCTCCTCCATTCCCCAGATGAAAGATGCCGAACATACCGCGCCTGAAAACGGATACCAATTCCAATATCGAATAAACGTTATTCGTAGTTAATGGATTTTCAAAAAAACTGATAAAGGTATGATTACGCGAGGCAGTTTCCGCATGGATACATTCCAGCATTGCGCGGCGACGCTCCACCACAAGCGCAGCCGCAACGGCCCGGCCAGGCCAGCGCGAAATCCGCGCGGCCAGCCGGCCCTGCAAGGCCCACGCGCCCCGCCCTGCCGGCCCGGCCTTTGTTCACCAGCCAGCCGTCGGGACTTTTTGTGCAGGTTCCGACAGATAAAAAAATGCTCAAGAAAATCAAGGTCGGGGACCTGGTCCTCGGAATGTATTTCTGCGGTTTCGAGGCCAGCTGGCTGGCGCACCCGTTCTGGAAGACGCGCTTCCTGCTCAGCCGCGAGAGCGATCTGCAGCAGGCCCGCGCCAGCGGCATTGCCTATTGCTGGATCGATGTCTCACGCGGGCGGGATGTGGCAGGCGCGGCGCCGGCGAAAGCCGAGGCAGCCGCCGCACCGGCGAGCCCCGACCAGAGCGCCGCCACGCACGCCGGCGCCGACGCCGATCGCGCCAGCGCCGTGGCCCTGCGCGAGCATGCACGCGAAGTCACCCGCCAGATGTTCAACGCCGCCCGCATGGGCAAGATGGTGGAACTGCCGCAGTGCGTGGCATTGGTCGAAGAGATCGCCTGCTCGGTATTGCGCGATCCGAACGGCTTGCTCAGCGTGTTGCGGCTCAAGCTCAATGACGAATATACCTACCTGCATTCGGTGTCGGTCTGCGCGCTGGTGATCGGCCTGGGCCGCACCCTGGGACTGAGCGAGGCGGCCTGCCGCGAAGCCGGACTGAGCGGCTACCTGCATGACGTAGGCAAGGCCTTCATCGATGACGAGATCCTCAACAAGCCCGGCAAGCTGACCGCAGAAGAATTCGCCCTGATCAAGCGGCATCCGGAACTGGGCTACCAATACCTGATCCAGACGCCGGACATGCCGGCCTATGCCAGCGATGTCTGCCGCCATCACCATGAGCGCCTGGATGGACGCGGCTATCCCGATGCGCTGCCGGCCGAGTCGATCACGCTGTATGCGCGCATGACGGCGGTCTGTGATGTCTATGACGCCCTGACCTCGGAGCGGCCCTACAAGCATGGCTGGGATCCGGCTGAAGCGATCTCGCAGATGGCCCGCTGGGAGGGCCACTTCGACCGTCGCCTGCTGCTGGCCTTCGTCAAGACATTGGGGATCTATCCGGTGGGTTCGCTAGTGCGGCTGGAATCGGGCGTATCAGGGGTGGTGATCCGCCAGAACCCGGCGGACCTCACGCGCCCCGTGCTGAAGGTCCTGCATCTGCAGGGACCGCATGAAACCACCATCGGCGGCGTACTCGATCTGATGGCCTGGCCGCGCACGGACACCATCATCGGACGCGGCGATGAAGAATGGACGCGCCTGCGCCAGCAGGATGCGGCCCATGCCCACCGACCGCGCGACGGCGCAGCGGACCAGCAGCGCTCGTGCTAGCTCCCCTAACTGCGGACCATCCTCCGGTGGGCGCAGGCTACGGCGGCTCAAGCCACCGCGACCAGCCGGTCCAGCTTGTCGCCATCGGCCAGCAGGCTCTGGCTGTCCGAGGCATGCACGATGCGACCACGGTCGAGCACGATGGCGCGCTGGGTCAGCGACAGCGCCATGCGCGCATGCTGCTCCACGACGATGACCGACATGCCCTCCTCGCTGACCAGGCGGCGGATCACCTTCAGCAGTTCCTGCACGATGATGGGGGCCAGCCCTTCCATCGGTTCATCCAGCAGCAGGATGCTGGGGCTGACCATCAGCGCGCGCGCAATGGCCAGCATCTGCTGCTCGCCACCCGAGAGCTGGTTGCCCATGTTGTGGCGGCGCTCGTGCAGGCGCGGGAAGATCTGATAGATCTTTTGCAGGTCCCATTTGCCACCGCGCTCTACCACCGTCAGGTGTTCTTCCACCGACAGCGAGGGAAACATGAAGCGCTCCTGCGGCACCCAGCCCAGGCCCGCATGGGCGCGCTTGTGGGTGGCCACGCGGGCGATATCGCCGCCGCGCCAGCGGATGCTGCCGCCATGCAGGCGGGTCAGTCCCATGAGGGTGATGAGCAGGCTGGTCTTGCCCACGCCATTGCGTCCCAGCAGGGCCAGGCTCTCGCCTTCCTGCATCGTGAAGGACACGTCTTCCAGGACGATGGATTGACCGTAACCGGCGCTTACCCTGTCCAGTGCCAGCAACTCAGGCATGTTCGGCCTCCCCCAGATAGACTTCCTTAACGCGCGGATCGGCCGCGATCTCGGCGGGTGTTCCCTCCACCAGCACCTTGCCGCCCACCAGCACGGTGATGCGTTCGGCAAAGCGGAAGACCAGGCCCATGTCATGTTCGATGAAGACGATGGTGACCTCGCGCGGCAATTGCGCGATCACCTCGAAGAGCTCGCGGCTTTCCGCCGAGGGAATGCCGGCCGCCGGTTCGTCCAGCAGCAAGACCTTGGGCTGGGTCGCCAGCGCCAGCGCGATCTCGACCAGGCGCTGCTTGCCGTAGGCCAGGTTGCGGGTGAGGCTGTTGGCTTCCTGGGCCAGCTTCAATGAGGCCAGCAAGGCCATGGCTTCGTCCACCACCTCGGTCTGGCTGGCCACGGTCTGGTACCACTTGTATTGCAGGCCGCGCCGCTCCTGGATGGCCAGCACCACCGACTCCAGCACCGTGAGGCCGGCGAAGAGCGTATTGATCTGGAAGGTGCGGGTCATGCCGCGCTTGACGCGCGCATGCTGGGGCAGCGCGGTGATGTCCTCGCCGCCGAACCAGACCCGGCCGCTGCTGGGCGCAAAGCCGCCGGTGAGCAGGTTGATGAAGGTGGTCTTGCCCGCGCCATTGGGCCCGATCAGCGCATGGCGCGCGCCGGGCGCAAACGTCAGCGAGATGTCGCTGTTGGCCACGAAGCTGCCCCAACGCTTGCTCAGGCCTTCGGTGCGCAGTGTGGTATCGGCCTGATGTGCTTGCTTGCTCATGCGCGACCTCCCTTGAAGAACTTGTCACGCAGCACGGCCAATCCCCCCAGCAGCCCGCCGCGTGCGAACAGCACGATCACGATCAGCAACAGGCCGATCCAGAATTGCCAGTAGGCCGGGTTGAGCCCGGACAGGTAATCCTGCGCCAGCATGTAGACCAGCGCCCCGACCAGCCCGCCATAGAGGCGGCCGGTGCCGCCCAGCACCAGGATGATGAGCAGCTCGGCCGAGCGCGGGAAACCCAGCACATCGAGTCCGACGAACTGCGTGGTCTGGGCCAGCAACGCACCGGCCACACCGGCAACCGCCGCCGCCACGGTGAAGATCACCACCAGGCGACGATTGACGTCCGCACCGATGGCCGGCATGCGACGGCCACCCTCGCGGATGCCGCGCAGGCCCAGGCCGAAGGGCGAATTCACCAGCCGCCGCAGGATCACGAAGAGCAGCAACAGCACCGCAAAACTGTAGCCATAGGCGACGCGGCCATTGAGGTCGAACTCGAAGACGCCGAAGATCTTGCCCATCACCATGCCGGACAGGCCATCCACGCCGCCGGTGATGAAGGCCGCCTTGTTGGCTGCCTCGAAGAGCATCAGGCCGATGCCCAGGGTCACCATCAGGCGCGTCAGGTCAGCCCCGCGCACCACCAGGAAACTCACCAGGAAACCGGCGATCGCCGCCACCACGGCGGCCAGCAGCAGGCCGGTGATCGGCTCGCCCCAGCCATGCACGGCCAGCAGGCCCGCTGTATAGGCGCCCAGGCCGAAGAAGGCGGCATGGCCCAGCGAGACGATGCCGGCATAGCCCAGGATCAGGTCCAGCGACACCGCAAACAGGCCCACGATCATGATCTGGCTGATCAGCACCAGGTAATCAGGGAAGATGAAATAGGCCGCCACCGGCAAGAGCCAGAAGAGGATCTCCAGCAGCGTCCAGCGGTCATTGGGCAGCCGCAGCACAGGCTGCATGGCCGACGGGTTGGGGGTATTGGGGGTATTGACGCTCTTCATCCGCGCCTCCGCATCAGACCGGCCGGGAACAGGATCAGCAGCACCACCATCAGGCCATAGATGACGAAGGCGCCGATCTCCGGCACATAATACTTGCCGGCCACGTCGAACACGCCCAGGATGAGCGCGGCCAGGAGCGGCCCCTTGATGGTGCCGGCCCCGCCCACGGCCACCACCAGCAGGAAGTAGACCATGTACTTGACCGGGAAGGTCGGATCCAGTCCCAGCACATCGATGCCCAGTCCGCCACCGAGACCGGCCAGTCCCGAGCCGAGCGCAAAGGTCAGGCTGAACACACGGCTGACATTGATGCCCAGGCCAGCGGCAGCGACCTGGTTATCGACCGAGGCGCGGATCTGCGCACCGAAGCGGGTGCGCTCGATCAGCAGGCCCAGCGCCACCGTGACGATCACCACCACGCCGATCAGGAAGACCCGGTACGCCCCCACCTCCAGCCCCAGCAACGAGATCTGGCCGCGCAGCCAATCCGGCAGCACCACCGGTTGCTGGGTCGGTCCCCACTGCCAGGTCGCGCCGGCCACGGCCATGAAGGTCAGGCCGATGGAAAACAGCACCTGGTCCAGGTGGCTGGCCTTGTAGAGGCGACGGTAGAGCGAACGCTCGAGGACCAGGCCGACGATGGCCGCGGCGATGAAGGCCAGCGGCAAGGTCGCCAGGAAGGGGACGCCCATGCCGTTGAGCAGGGTCACGCAGACATAGCCGCCCAGCATGGCGAAGGCGCCGTGCGCGAGGTTGATGAAGTTCATCATGCCCATCGTCACCGACAGGCCCACGCTGATGAGGAAGAGAAGGCTGCCGTAGGCAATGCCATCGAAGAGGACGCCGAGGAAGTTGCCTAGCATGAGGCGTCTCCCCGGCAGCAAGGGCGAGGAATGGGCGCGCGCGTATACGGCGCGCCTTCATGATGCAGATGCATGATGCGGGTTGTCTCCTTCTGGCCTGCGGCTCTGTTTTTTGTGGCCGCTTGGTAATGGATATAAATTATTTCCCTATTTTGCTGCGTCCGCCTCAATTTATGCTTGATCAATTTTCACGAAGACATTGGTGATCTTCATCATCGGCCCATCACACGCGCTCGATCACCATCGCGATCCCCTGCCCCACGCCGATGCACATGGTGCACAACGCGTAGCGGCCACCGGTGCGTTCCAGCTGGTAGGTGGCAGTGGTCACCAGGCGCGCGCCGCTCATGCCCAGCGGATGGCCCAGTGCAATGGCGCCGCCGTTGGGATTGACACGTGCATCATCATCAGCCACGCCCAGTTCGCGCAGCACGGCCAGGCCTTGCGAGGCGAAGGCTTCATTGAGTTCGATCACGTCCATCTGGTCGATAGTCATCCCTAGCTGCGCCAGCACTTTCTTGCTGGCCGGGGCCGGGCCCATGCCCATGATGCGCGGCGCCACACCAGCCGTGGCCATGCCCAGGATGCGGGCGCGCGGCTTGAGCTGGTACTTTTCCACCGCTTCGGCACTGGCCAGCAGCAAGGCGCAGGCGCCATCGTTGACGCCCGAGGCATTGCCGGCAGTGACGCTGCCGTCGGGCTTGACCACGCCCTTCAGGCGCGCCAGCGCTTCCATGCTGGTCGCACGCGGATGCTCATCCTGGGTCACGGTGATGGGGTCGCCCTTCTTCTGCGGGATCACCACCGGCACGATCTCCTGCGCCAGCGTGCCATTGGCTTGCGCGGCAGCGGCCTTGGCCTGGCTGCGCACGGCGAACTGGTCCTGGTCTGCGCGGCTGACCTTGAAGTCGACGGCGACATTCTCCGCCGTCTCGGGCATGGCGTCGACGCCATACTTCTGCTTCATCAGCGCATTGACGAAACGCCAGCCGATGGTGGTGTCCTGGATCGCCGCCTGGCGCGAGAAGGCGCTGTCAGCCTTGCCCATCACGAAGGGCGCGCGGGTCATCGATTCGACGCCGCCGGCGATCATCAGCTGGGTCTCGCCGGACTTGATGGCGCGCGCGGCCGTGCCCAGCGCATCCATGCCGGAGCCGCACAGGCGGTTGATGGTGCTGCCCGGCACTTCCTGCGGCAGGCCGGCCAGCAGCAGCGACATGCGCGCCACGTTGCGGTTGTCTTCGCCGGCCTGGTTGGCGCAGCCATAGATGACGTCATCGACGGCCTTCCAGTCCACCTGCGGGTTGCGCTCCATGAGTGCGCGCAGCGGCACGGCGCCGAGATCATCGGCGCGTACGTCCTTGAGCGCGCCGCCATAACGGCCGATGGGGGTGCGGATGGCGTCACAGATAAATACGTCTTTCATGGATTCCTCACAGCGATGACAACAATAAGGTCGATAGAACGGGCGGGCTCAGGCCGCCGGGCGCAGCGGCGCGCCGGTCAGCTTCTGCAGTTCGTCGAAGGACAGCCCCTCGACGATCTCGCGCACCTGCAGGCCGTGCGGGGTCACGTCGATGACGGCAAGGTCGGTGTAGATGCGGTTGACGCAGCCGATGCCGGTGAGCGGATAGGAGCAGGCCTCCACCAGCTTGCTTTCGCCAGTCTTGGTCTGGTGGTCCATCATCACGAACACCTGCTTGGCGCCGATGGCCAGGTCCATGGCGCCACCGACGGCGGGAATGGCGTCGGGCGCGCCGGTGTGCCAGTTGGCCAGGTCACCCTTGGCCGAGACCTGGAAGGCGCCCAGCACGCAGATGTCGAGATGGCCGCCACGCATCATCGCGAAGGAATCGGCGTGATGGAAATAGGCGCCGCCCGTCAGCAGCGTGACCGGCTGCTTGCCGGCATTGATGAGGTCTTCGTCTTCCTCGCCGGGAGCGGGCGCGGGGCCCATGCCCAGCACGCCGTTTTCGCTGTGCAGGAAGATTTCCTTGTCCGCCGGCAGGTAGTTGGCCACCTTGGTGGGCAGGCCGATACCCAAGTTCACGTAAGCCCCTTCAGGGATGTCCTGCGCCACGCGGGCGGCGATCTCTTCGCGGGTAAAGCGCTTCATTGCTGTGCCTCCTTGGTTTGCACGATCCGCTGCACGAAGATGCCGGGCGTGACGATGTTTTCCGGATCGAGCTGGCCCAGCTCCACCACTTCGCTCACCTGCGCGATGGTGCATTTGGCGGCCATGGCCATGATGGGACCGAAGTTGCGCGCCGTCTTGCGATACACCAGGTTGCCCCAGCGGTCGCCGCGCAGCGCCTTGATCAGCGCGAAGTCGGCATGGATGGGCGACTCCAGCACGTAATGGCGGCCATTGATTTCGCGGGTTTCCTTGCCTTCGGCCAGCATGGTGCCGTAGCCGGTCGGGCTGAAGAAGCCGCCGATGCCGGCGCCAGCGGCGCGGATGCGCTCGGCCAGGTTGCCCTGCGGGGTCAGTTCCAGTTCGATCTCGCCGCTGCGGTAGAGGGCGTCGAACACCTGCGAATCGCTCTGGCGCGGGAAGGAACAGACGATCTTCTTCACGCGCTTGGTCTTGAGCAATGCGGCCAGGCCCGTTTCGCCGTTGCCGGCATTGTTGTTGACGATGGTCAGGTCGCGCGCGCCCTGGGCGATGAGCGCATCGATCAGGGCCGAGGGCATGCCGGCATTGCCAAAGCCGCCGATCATGATGGTGGCGCCGTCATGGATGTCGGCCACCGCCTGCTCCAGGGAGTCAGAAATTTTATTGATCACGTTGCTCTCACTTTAGATGCGGCGCGTGCAACTGCGCCTGCTGGATGCCCGTCGCACGTGTTCACCAGGTGCAGCCAGGCGGGTTACGGGCTCGTCTGCGTCGGTGTGGGCGGCCATGCGCGGGTTGACTTTTTCTGCACCGCGATGTTCGATCACCGAACTAATGTTTGATTTTCGCACAAAAAGAGTTTAGCGATCCGGCTTGACGGCCGTCAAGAAAAACCCGCAGGATGTGTTCGCTTGCCGCACAAACCGTTAGAATCCTGACGCACTCTTGTCCAACTCCAACCTGAGCCCATCCGCGCCCATGCCCACCACTCCCGCCGCCAAGCCCCGCAAGAGCGCGCCCAAGCGCGCTGCCGCCGAGCCCGTCCGCAAGGCCCGCAAGCCGGCGCCCGAGCCGGCCGCCGAAGCTGAAGCCGAACGCGAGCTGACCATTGCCCAAGAGATCGACGCCCTCACCGATCCCAGCTTCATGACCTCGCTGGCGCGCGGGCTGGCGGTGATCCGCGCCTTCAGCGATTCGCGCCGCAGCCTGACCATCGCCCAGATCAGCCAGAAGACCGGCATCCCGCGCGCAGCCGTGCGGCGCTGCCTGCATACCCTGAAACAGCTGGGCTATGCCGATTCGGACGTCAACAACTTCTCGCTGCGCCCCAAGATCCTCACGCTGGGCTACTCCTACCTGTCGTCCACCCCGCTGACCGTTTCGGCACAGCCCTATCTGAACAACATCAGCCGCACCCTGGGCGAGTCCTGCTCGCTGGCGGTGCTGGACGACCATGAAGTGCTGTATGTGGCACGCTCGGCGGCCTCGCGGGTGATGTCGGTGGCGCTCAATACCGGCAGCCGCCTGCCGGCCTATTGCACGTCGCTGGGCCGGGCCATGCTGGCGCACCTCCCGGAGGATCAGCTCAAGGCCTATTTCGACAAGGTCAAGCTGCGCGCCCTGACCGAGAAGACCGTGGTGTCGCAGAAACGCCTGCGCGATATCCTGGCCGGCGTGCGCGCCAATGGCTATGCGGTCATCGATGAAGAGCTGGAAGTGGGCCTGCGTTCCATCGCCGTGCCAGTGCGCGGCGCATCGGGCAATGTGCTGGCCGCACTCAATGTAGGCGCACAGGCCGCGCGCGTCTCGGTGGCGCAGATGGAGGAGGAAATCCTTCCCGTGCTCTTGCGCGGCGCGCAGGAACTGTCGGTGCTGCTGCCCTGAAAAAACCGGTCCGGCCCCCTTGCGGCAGCCGGACCGAAGGCAAGGGCAGCGACTGCCCTTGCGATACTGCGGATGTCGGCGCACCCTCGCTGGCTTCCGGGTGCGCCATCCTCCTCAAGAGCGTTTCAGCTCAGACGCGCAGACATCCACGCTATCAGAAGGTATGACGGATGCCCGTCATCACGCCCAGCTGGTTCTTGCCTGCACCGACCGTGCCGCCCGCATCGAGGGCGACGCTGGAAGTACCGCCATTCTTGATGTAGCCCAGCGAGCCATAGACGGCCGTGCGCTTGGACAGGTTGTAGGTCAGGCGCGCCACCGACAGGGTCACATCGTTGGGGCTGTTCTTCACATCCAGGCGCGAGACCTGCGCATCCAGCACCAGCGCCACGCTCAACGGATAGCTCACGCCCAGGTAGTAGAGATCGGAATCGGTATTGGTATTGGCCGCTGCACGGGTGCGGCGGTCCACCACGCCACCGCCGATCTTGACGTCGCCCAGCATGAAGTAGCCGTTCAGGGTCACGCGCTGGTCGGTGTTGTCGCTGCTGGTCATGCCATTGGATGCACCGGTATTGCCGTAGAGGATGTCATAGGAACTGGTCACGCCCCAGCCCTTGCCATCGTAGCCGAGCAAGGCCGTGACCTGGCGGCAGGCCTTGCTGTTGCCGGCCACTTCGCCCGGGCAGTTGGTGGCCGCAGGGCCGGCCGGACCGGCGGCATCGCGTCCGAAGCTGTAGGTGGCGCCGACGGTGAAGCCGCTGAAGTTGCCCAGGTAGCCGATGGCGTTATCGCTGCGGGCATTGGGCAGATAGGCGTCGATGCTGCCGATGGCGAAGAGGTTGGGCCCCATGACATCAGTCTTCAATTGCGACAGATAGGTCATGTTGACTTGCCGGCCCAGCATCAGCTGGCCCCAGCTGTTCTTCAGGCCCACATAGGATTGCCGTCCGAACAGGCGGCCGCCCTGGCCCATGGCGCCAGTGTCAGGCGCAAAGCCGGACTCCAGCACGAACATCGCCTGCAATCCACCGCCCAGGTCTTCGGTTCCCTTGAAGCCGATGCGCGACGGGAAGCTGCCGGTCAGCGAAGGCATCTTGAAGACCGAGTTGCCGTTGGCGTTGGCGTTGGTGGTATAGACCACGCCGGTATCGATGATGCCGTAGATGGTCACCGAACTCTGCGCCATGGCCGAACTGGCGCACAAGGCAGCGGCCAAGGCTACTGCGTGCAAGCTGATTTTTCTTGTCATTACTGTCTCCTCCTGATTTCAATGAAAGATGAGTGGCTGGTCTGCTGCCTGCGCGTCCCTCCTCATGACGCGCGGGCGATTCGCTGCTCGCCTGCCGGGTGGGCTTGGGTACGCCCACGCCTTCTGGTGCTGCTGATATTGCCTGTTGCGAATACCACGGTACCAAGGCGAGCGACATGGCAGGCGCGGGCCAAAGGAAGCCCCCGCCCCATGGCCCAGGCCATCGGCATGCTTGCTACCGCAACGCCAGGGGCGTCACGTCAAGAAAACGGATTGATCGACACCACAAATCAGGCGTCGCAGGATGAAGCGTCTCTTTGCTTATTTTTTATAACTTTTTATTAGCCGTTCGGTTATCGCACATCGGTTTGTTAACCGAACAGATGGTGCGATACTATTGTCCGCACCGAAGCTTTGTCAACAAGGCGAGCCAAGGAAGGGAAATCGATGCGTCGTCCGTCTGCAACAGTCGGACCGGCGATGAGACAATCAGGACGGCAGCAGAACCGCTCACTCATTGCTACACAACACAATCACAAAGGAGACTGAAACATGAGGTTCAAGAAGATTGCACTGCTGGCCGTGATGGCCGCATCGGGCGGCTTGCTGGCGTCGCTGGCGCAAGCCCAGGAAACCATCAAGGTCGGACTCATCGCCGCCTTCTCCGGCCCCTTCGCCGACTACGGCAAGCAGATGGAAGGCGGCATCAAGGCCTACATGGCGCAGCACGGCGACCAGGTGGCGGGCAAGAAGATCCAGATCATCATCAAGGACACCACCGGTCCCTCGCCGGAGATCGCCAAGCGCCTGGCGCAGGAACTGGTGGTGCGCGAGAAGGTGGACTTCCTGGCCGGCTTCGGCCTCACGCCCGAAGCGCTGGCGGTGGCGCCCATCGCCGAGCAGGCCAAGAAGCCGATGATCATCATGAACGCCGCCACCTCGGTGATCACCACCAAGTCCAACTACATCGCGCGCTTTTCGATGACGCTGCCGCAGGTCTCCGGCCCCATGGCGACCTGGGCGCTGAAGAACGGCATCAAGCGGGTGGTCACGCTGGTGGCCGATTACGGCCCGGGCATCGACGCCGAGACCGCCTTCAAGACCAATCTGCTGGGCGGTGGCGGCCAGGTGCTGGAATCGATCCGGGTGCCGCTGCGCAATCCTGAATTCGCGCCCTACATCCAGCGCATCAAGGACGCCAAGCCAGAGGCGGTGTTCATCTTCGTGCCGGCCGGCGAGCAGAGCATTGCCTTCATGAAGGGCTATCGCGAGCGCGGACTGGCCGAGGCCGGGATCAAGGTCATCGCCACGGGCGATCTCACCGATGACCACGTCATGCCCGCCATGGGCGAATCCACGCTGGGCGTGATCACCACCTTCCACTATTCGGCCGCGCATGATTCGCCGGAGAACAAGGCCTTCCTGAAAAGCTTTGCCGCTGCCAATCCGGGCGCTGGCCGGCCCAACTTCATGGCGGTGGCGGCCTATGATGGCATGAACGCGATCTACGAGGTCAGCAAGAAACTGAACGGCAAGATCGACGGCGACCGCGCCATGGCCATCCTCAAGACCATGAAGTTCACCAGCCCGCGCGGCCCGATCGCCATCGACCCGGCCACGCGCGACATCGTGCAGACGGTCTATGTGCGCAAGGTCGAGAAGATCGGCAATGAAGCCTACAACGTCGAGTTCGACAAGTTCGAGAACATGAAGGACACCGGCAAATAAACGCCCCTCCTTACTCCACGGAAACGCCGGTGATGCAGCGCACACCGGCGTTTTTGTTTGCGCCTGCGCCAGCCACGCGGGCCGACGCAAGCCTTCACCTCTGCAAGGCCGTCGATGCGATGCGGCGCAACATGGCAGCCCTGCTTTTTTTGTTCGGCTACCGCCCGGTTTTATTTTTATCGCACAGACAAAAACACAGATGGCGCTTGCGTTTACCGAACATTTACTTATACTGAAAAACAGTTCTAACTTATAACTAATTTCGAGACCGGTGACGACGCCACGACGGGCGACCTCCAGCATCATCAGAACAATCAAAGCCAACGACCAGAGACAATGAACCAGCACAGCGAGCTCCTTGACATCCAGCAGCATGGCGCGATCGCCGAGATCACGCTCAACCGCGCCGCCAAGCGCAATGCCTTGAACGATCCGCTGGTGCGCGCCATCCGCGATTGTTTCGAGAACCTGCCCGAGGGCGTGAAGGTCGCCATCCTGCGGGGCCATGGCGAGCACTTCTGCGCCGGCCTGGACCTGTCCGAACTGCGCGAGCGCGACACCACCGAGTCCCTGCACCATTCGCGCATGTGGCACGCCGCCTTCGAACAGATCGCCTTTGGCCGCGTGCCGGTCATCGCGGTGCTGCATGGCGCTGTCATCGGCGGCGGCCTGGAACTGGCGGCGGCAGCCCATATCCGCGTGGCCGAACCGAGCACCTTCTATGGCCTGCCGGAAGGCCAGCGCGGTCTCTTCGTCGGCGGCGGCGGTTCGGTGCGGATCTCGCGCCTCATCGGCGTGGCGCGCATGACCGACATGATGTTGACCGGACGCGTGCTCTCGGCGGAAGAAGGCCATCAGGCCGGCATCCCGCAATACAGCGTGGACGCCGGCGCCGGCATGGACAAGGCGCGCGAACTGGCCGAACGCATCGCCCGCAATGCGCCCATGACCAACTATGGCGTCATGCATGTGCTGCCGCGCATCCATGACCAATCGATCCAGGACGGCCTCATGACCGAATCGCTCATGGCCGCCGTGGCCGGCAGCGATCCCGATACCAAGGGACGGCTGGCGGCCTTCCTCGACCTGAAGCAGAACAAGGTCAAGCCAGTCTGATCCTTGAGCGCCTCGAGCGCGCAGCCGATCGGGCAGCAGGCATCAAGCATCGAGCAAGTCAGTCATACAGCGCAGCAGATAACAACACATCTCCCGGCACTGACCGGGAGAATCACACCACAGAGACATGTATGAACACTCCACCTCGCTATCGCAGCTTCAGGTTCGGCATCGGCGGCGTTGACGTCGTGCCGGGCGCCGACGGCGTCTCCATCGTCAAGACCCGCCAGCCGCTGGACGCCTATCCGGCACGCCTGACCGACAAACTGATCCACTGGGCCACGGTCGATCCCGATCGCACCTACATGGCCCGCCGTGACCAGGATGGACAATGGCGTCGCATCAGTTACGGCCAGGCGCTGCAAAGCGCGCGCCGCATCGGCCAGGCGCTGCTGCAGCGGGGTCTGTCGGCGGAGCGCCCGCTGCTGATCCTCTCCGAGAACGACCTCGAGCACGCCATGCTGGTGCTGGGCTGCCACTATGCGGGCGTGCCGTATGCGCCGGTGTCGTCGGCCTACTCGCTGCTGTCCAAGGATTACGCCAAGCTGCGCCACGCGGTGCAGTTGCTCACCCCCGGGCTGATCTTCGCCGCCCATGGCGAGAAGTTCGCCGCCGCCGTCAATGCGGTCGCTCCGGAGATCGAATTCGTCGTCACCGAAGCACCGCCGGCCGGGCGCGAATGCACGCTCTACGCCGAACTGGAAGCCACCCGCGCCGGCGACGAAGTCGAGCGCGCCTTTGCCGCCACCGGTCCCGAGACCATCGTCAAGTTCCTCTTCACCTCGGGCTCGACCAAGATGCCCAAGGCGGTCATCAACACCCAGCGCATGATGTGCAGCAACCTGCAGATGATCGTGCAGACCTTCCCCTTCCTGGGCGAAGAGCCGCCCATCCTGATCGATTGGCTGCCGTGGAACCATACCTTCGGCGCCAACCACAACGTGGGCATCGTGCTCTACAACGGCGGCACCATGTACATCGACGAGGGCAAGCCCACGCCGCAGGGCCTGGCCACCACCCTGGCCAACCTGCATGACATTTCCCCGACCGTGTACTTCAACGTGCCGGTCGGCTGGGAAGGCATCGCCCACGCGCTGGAGAAGGACCAGGCCCTGCGCGAGAAATTCTACAGCCGGCTGCGCATGCAGTTCTATGCCGGCGCGGCCCTGGCGCAACCGGTGTGGGACAAGCTGCACGCCACTGCGGAAGCGACCTGCGGCGAGCGCATCGTCATGTGCTGCGGGCTGGGCATGACCGAGACCTCGCCCTCGGCGCTGTTCGTGGCCGATCTGGAGGTGCAGGCCGGCCAGATCGGCATTCCCACGCCGGGCATGGAAATCAAGCTGGTCCCCAATGGCGACAAGATCGAGATCCGCTATCGCGGCCCCAATGTCACGCCCGGTTACTGGCGCGCACCGGAGCAGACCGCCGAGGCTTTCGACGAGGAGGGTTACTTCCGCTCGGGTGATGCGGTGCGCTGGCTGGACCCGGCCCATCCGGATCGCGGCTTCATGTTCGATGGCCGCGTGGCCGAGGACTTCAAGCTCTATACCGGCACCTGGGTCAGCGTGGGTCCGCTGCGCGCACTGATCGCGCATGAAGGCGCGCCCTATCTGCAGGACGCCGTCATCACCGGCCAGGACCGCAAGGAAATCGGCATGCTGATCGTCCCCAACATCGAGCGCTGCCGCCAGCTGGCGCGCCTGCCGGCAGAGGCGTCGCGCGCCGAGGTGCTCAATGCGGCGCCGGTGCGGGACTTCTTCCAGGGCGTGCTGGATCGCCTGCAGAGCCACGCCACCGGCAGCTCCAACCGGGTGACGCGGGCGCTGGTGCTGGTCGATCCGCCCTCGTTCGATCGCGGCGAAATCACCGACAAGGGCTCCATCAACCAGCGTGCGGTGCTGACCCATCGCGCCGCCCTGGTGGAGACACTTTACGCGGGTACCGATCCAGCCGTGCTGACCGTACAGCCTGCGCTCTCACCCGCTCATTGAGGAAGCATCAGACATGGCACAAGCAGCGTTCTACTCCAGCTTCAAGGACATCTGGCTCGTCGGCGGCGTGCGCACGCCCATGGTGGATTACTGCACCAGCTTCAGCCAGCTCTCGCCCACCGACATGGGCATCAAGGTGGCGCGTGAGGTATTGGCGCGCACTGGCATCGACCCGGCTGACATCGGCTCGGTGGTGGCCGGCAACATGGCCCCCGGCGACGCCTACCAGTACATGCTGCCGCGTCACATCGGCTTGTATGCCGGGGTGCCGATCAGCACGCCGGCCATCATGGTCCAGCGCATCTGCGGCACCGGCTTCGAACTGATCCGCCAGGCCGGCGACCAGATCGAGCGCGGCTATACCGAGGCGGCGCTGATCGTGGGCAGCGAATCGATGACGCGCAATCCCATTGCCGCCTTCGGTCATCGTAGCGGCTTTAAGCTGGGTGCACCGGTGGAATTCCAGGACTACATGTGGGAAGCGCTGGTCGATCCGGCCCCCGGCATCACCATGCCGCAGACGGCTGAGAACCTGGCGAAGAAGTACGGCATCACCCGCGCCGAGGTCGATGAATACGCGGCCTATTCCTTCGAGCGCGCCCTGAAGGCGCAAGCGGCGGGCTTCCACGCGGGCGAGATCGTGCCGGTGGTCAACGAGACCTTCCGCCTCGACGGCTACAACGACCGCCACATCAAGCTGCAGGGCAAGCTCAGCGAGGCCGCCGCCGATACCCATCCGCGCCCCTCCCCGGTGGAAGTGCTGGCCAAGCTGCGCACGCTCTATCCGGATGGCGTGCAGACCGGCGGCAACAGCTCGGCGCTGGTGGATGCGGCGGCCGCCACTATCGTCGCTTCCGGCGATTACGTACGCCGCAACGACAAGGCGCCGTTGGCCCGTGTGGTCGCAGCGGCGGTCGCGGGCGTGCCGCCGGAGATCATGGGCATCGGCCCGGTGCCGGCCATCCGCACCCTGCTGGAACGCAACGGCCTGACGGTGGCCGACATCGGCTGCTTCGAGATCAACGAAGCGCAAGGCGCACAGATCGTGGCGGTGGAACGTGAGCTGGGCATCGATCGCGAACGCCTCAACGTCAACGGCGGCGCCATTGCCCTGGGTCATCCGCTGGCGGCGACCGGCGTGCGCCTGTCGATCACCGCCGCGCGCGAGATGAATCGCCGGGGTGCGCGCTATTGCGTGGCGTCGGCTTGCATCGGCGGCGGCCAGGGCATTGCGCTGCTGCTGGAAAATCCCTCGGCTTCCCACTGATAGTCTCATTGAACAAGGACAGACTTCATGCAACTGCAAGGACAAGCCGCCCTGGTCACCGGCGGCGCCTCGGGACTGGGTGCAGAGACCGTGCGCCAGCTGGTACAGGCCGGCGCGCGTGTCTCCATCCTGGACGTCAACATGGAAGCGGCCCAGGCCCTGGCCGATGAACTGCGCTGCCACGCCGTGCGCTGCGACATCACCGACAGCGACTCGGTGGAGACCGCACTCCAGGCAGCCCAGCAAACCAACGGCGCACCGCGCATCCTCATCAACTGCGCCGGCATCGGCGGCGCCAAGCGCATGGTGGGTAAGGATGGCAAGCCGATGCCGCTGGAGGACTTCAGCCGCATCGTCAACGTCAACCTGATCGGCACCTTCAACGTGATCCGCCTGGCCGCCGCTCGCATGGCTGCCGCAGAAGCGCTGGCCGAGGGCGAGCGCGGCGTCATCGTTGCTACCGCCTCGGTAGCCGCCTTCGATGGCCAGGTCGGGCAGGCCGGCTATGCTGCCTCCAAGGGCGGCATCACCGCCATGACCCTGCCGCTGGCGCGCGACCTGGCGCAATACGGCATCCGCGTGGTCACCATTGCGCCGGGGCTGTTCTTGACGCCGCTGCTCTACAAGCTGCCGGAAGAGGTGCAGCAATCGCTGGCGTCGTCCATCCCCTTCCCCAAGCGCCTGGGCAAGGCAGAGGAATATGCGCAGCTGGCCTTGCATATCGCCACCAATCTTTCGCTCAACGGCGAAGTGATCCGACTCGATGGCGCATTGCGCCTGGCACCGCGTTGAGCACCGAGGAGCACGCATGAGCAAAACCATCATTCATCCAGTGCGCGTGGAGTTCGGCGATTGCGATCCGGCCGGCATCGTCTACTTTCCCAATTTCTTCCGCTGGTATGACGCGGCCTCGCGCAACTTCTTCCATGAATGTGGCGTGCCGCCCTGGCGCGATACCGAAAAGACGCGCGGCATCATTGGCACGCCCGTGGTGGACATCAGTTCGCGCTTCGTGCGGCCGGCCACCTATGGCGACCGCATAGAGGTGCATTCCAGCATCGTCGAATGGAATGACAAGACCTTCGTGATGCAGCATGAGATCAAGCGCGATGGTGAGCTGCTGTGCGAAGGACGGGATGTGCGCGTCTTTGCCATTCGTCATCCGGACGATCCTGCGCGCATCAAGGCCATTCCCATTCCGGCAGATATCAGGGAGATGTGCAGTTGAACAGCAACCCTCCTCCCGTTCGGACTGAGTAGGCCCGCAAGGGCCGTATCGAAGACGCTCCGGCGCATCTTCGGCGTATCTCGGCGTGTCTTCGATACGCGGCTGCGCCGCTACTCAGTCCGAACGGGAGTCAATGCACCGGCGGCGCGCGGTGCAGGCGAACCGGCAGCAATCAGCAACATTCAGCAGCAACCGAGGCAGGACACATAAGCCCTGCCCGTCATAAATCGAGCATTCGATACATAAATACAAAGGAGACGGAGATGAAGACGAAACTGGCAATCAAGGCAGGTGTGCTGGCAGCGATGCTGGCCTGTGCAGGCATCGCGCATGCCGAACTGACCATCGGGGTGGTGATGTCGTTGACCGGTCCGGGCTCGGGCCTGGGCATTCCGGCCAAGAACGGCTTTGCGCTGTGGCCCGAGACCATCGCGGGCGAAAAGGTCAAGATGATCATCCTCGATGACGCCACCGATCCTACCCAGGCCAGCAAGAATGCGCGCCGCCTGGTGGCCGAGGACAAGGTCGACCTCATCATCGGTTCGGCCGCCGTCCCGCCCACCCTGGCCATTGCCGACGTGGCGCTGGAGACCCAGACGGTGCAGCTGGCCATCTCGCCCATCGAGACCGCCGAGGGCAAGGATGCCTGGACCTTCCGCCTGCCGCAGTCCACTGCGGTCATGGCCGGTGGCGTGGTGAACCAGATGAAGAAGTTGGGCGTGAAGACCATCGGCTTCCTCGGCTATTCGGACTCCTATGGCGAGAACTGGCTCAAGGAGGTGCAGCGCCTGGCCACTGCGGCGGGCATGAAGATGGGCACGGTGGAGCGGTTCTCCCGCGCGGACACCAGCGTCACTGCGCAAGCCCTGCGCGTGGTCAGCTCCAATCCGGACGCCGTGCTGGTGGTGGCTTCCGGCAGCGGTGCGGCCATGCCGCACAAGGCTCTGATCGAACGCGGCTACAAGGGCAAGATCTTCCAGACCCACAGCGCCGCCTCGCGCGACCTGATCCGCCTGGGCGGCAAGGATGTGGAAGGCGCCTACGTCATCTCCGGTCCTGCCGTGGTGCCCGAAGCACTGCCGGACAGCAATGCGTCCAAGAAGCTGGCCATGGATTTCGTCACCCGCTACGAAAAGCAGTTCGGCGCGGGCAGCCGCAATCTCTTCGCGGCGCATACCTATGACGCCCAGTTGGTGCTGCAGAAGGTGGTGCCGGAAGCGCTGAAGAAGGCCAAGCCCGGCACGCCCGCCTTCCGCGCTGCCTTGAAGGAAGCACTGGAAACCTCGGGACCGATCCAGATCACGCAGGGCACGCTGAACTATTCGCCCAAGGACCACTTCGGCCTGGGTGACGATGCCCGCATCATGCTGACCATCCAGAACGGCAACTGGAAGGCGGTCAATCCGTAATCCGTCCTGTCCTGTCCGCGCGGCGGCGCAAGGTCTCCAGCTTGCGCCGCCGTTTTCCAGCCTGACGTTTTCTGCACCACACCCTAAACATGGACTCCTCCATTGCCGCCATCCTGACCCTGGATGGCCTGACCAACGGCATCGTCTATGGCTTGATCGCCATTGCACTGGTGCTGGTCTTCACGGTCACCCGCATCCTCTTCATTCCGCAGGGGGAATTCGTCGCCTATGGCGCGCTCACCCTGGCCATGCTGCAACAGGGACAGCGCCCTGGCCCGCTGTGGCTGCTGCTGGTGCTGGCGCTTTGTGCAGCGGGCATGCAGGCCGCCTCACTGCTGCGCGCCGGCCAGGCGGCGCTGTTGCCGCGTGCGCTGCTGGGCACGCTGGGTGTGCCGCTGGTCATTGCCGCGCTGGTGTGGTGGGCCGCGCCCCAGCAGTTCGCGCTGCCGGTGCAGGTCCTGCTGACGCTGCTGCTCATCACGGCGCTTGGGCCGCTGATGTACCAGGTGGTCTATGAATCGATGGCCGATGCCAGCGTGCTGCAACTGCTGATCGTCTCGGTCGGCATCCACCTGGCCATGACCGGCCTGGGACTGGTGTTCTTCGGTGCGGAGGGCTTCCGCACGCCGGCCTTCTGGGATGAACGCTGGAACCTGGCGTCGTTGACGCTCAGCGCCCAGACCGTGGTGGTGGTGGCGGCCGCGGCCGCGCTGCTGGTGGCGCTGTGGTTCTTCTCTGGGCGCACGCTGTATGGCAAGGCGCTGCGCGCCACGGCGGTGAATCGTCTGGGGGCGCGATTGATGGGAATCTCCACGACGCTGGCTGGCAAATTGTCCTTTGCCGTGGCAGCGTTTATCGGTGCTCTGTCGGGCGTCTTGATCGGTCCGATGAGCACCATTTTTTATGACTCGGGTTTCCTGATCGGCTTGAAGGGTTTCGTCGCCGCCACCATCGGTGCGCTGGCGAGTTTTCCGGCGGCCGCAGGAGGCGCGCTGCTGGTGGGCCTGCTGGAATCCTTCAGTTCCTTCTGGGCCAGCGACTTCAAGGAGGTGATCGTGTTCCTGGCGCTGCTGCCCATCCTGCTGTGGCGCTCGCTGGTCATACCAGCGCATGACGAGGACGAGGAATGAGCATGAACAAACGAATCCCTCTCTACGCCCTGCTGGTGGTGCTGGCCCTGTTCCCGCTGCTGCCCACGCCGCAGTTCTGGGTGATCCAGGCCAACTACATCGGGCTCTACGCGCTGGTGGCCATCGGCCTGGTGCTGCTGACCGGCATCGGCGGCATGACCTCGTTCGGCCAGGCGGCCTTCGTCGGCATGGGCGCCTATACCACCTCCTATCTCACCACCGTGCATGGCGTGTCGCCCTGGCTGACGCTGCCGGTGGGCCTCTTCATCACCGGCGTGTCGGCCTATGTGCTGGGCCGCATCACGCTGCGCATGTCGGGCCACTACCTGCCGCTGGCCACCATCGCCTGGGGCATCAGCCTGTACTTCCTGTTCGGCAAGGTGGATTTCCTGGGCAAGTACGACGGCATCTCCGGCATCCCTGCACTGCAACTGGCGGGACTGGACCTGGCCAAGGAACGCCACCTCTACTACCTGATCTGGGCCATCGTGCTGGCCGCGGCCTGGGTCTCGCTGAACCTGCTGGATTCGCGTGCGGGCCGCGCCATCCGCGCCCTCAAGGGCGGGCGGTCGATGGCCGAGGCCATGGGCGTGGATACGGGGCGCTACAAGATCCTCATCTTCGTCTTCGCCGCGCTGCTGGCGTCGGTCTCGGGATGGCTCTTTGCGCACATGCAGCGCACCGTCAATCCCTCGCCCTTCAGCCTGGCGATGGGTATCGAGTATCTCTTCATCGTGGTGGTCGGCGGCATTGCCCATATCTGGGGTGCGCTGCTGGGCGCGGGCGTGTTGAAGCTGCTGTCGGACCAGTTGCAGGTGCTGCTGCCGGCGCTGCTGGGCGATGGCGGCAGTTATGAGAGCATCGTCTTCGGCCTGATCCTGATCCTGTTGCTGAAGTACGCAGGCGGCGGCCTGTGGCCGTGGGTGCGGGCGCTGTGGCTGCGCGCTTTCCCGACTGCACCGGCGCCGCTGCGGGTGGCCCATGCGACGGCGATGGACAAGCGCGCCGCCGTGGCGCGCGGGGCGCCGCTGTTGGAGGTGGACCAGATCAACAAGCGCTTCGGCGGACTGGTGGCGGTCAATGATGTGTCCTTCAAGGTCAAGGCGGGCGAGATCGTCGGCCTGATCGGGCCCAATGGCGCGGGCAAGTCCACCACCTTCAACCTGGTGACGGGCCTCTTGCACGCCAGCGGCGGACGCGTGGGCTTCAATGGCCGCGATATCGCCGGACTGCCGGCGCGGGCCATCGCCCGCCTGGGCATTGCCCGCACCTTCCAGCACGTACGCCTGCTGCCGGGCATGACGGTGCTGGAGAATGTGGCGCTGGGCGCGCACATGCGCAGCCAGCAAGGATTCCTGAAGAATACGGTCAACGCCATGCTGCACCTGGAACGCGCCGAAGAACAGGCGCTGCTGGATGAGGCCGCACGCGCCCTGCATCGCGTCGGCCTGCAGCATCTGATGCATGAACAGGCGGGCAACCTGGCGCTGGGCCAGCAACGCATCCTGGAGATCGCCCGCGCCCTGTGCTGCGATCCGCTGCTGCTGTTGCTCGATGAACCGGCCGCAGGGCTGCGCCACCTGGAAAAGCAGGCCCTCTCCAAGGTGCTGCAGGAATTGCGCGCCGATGGCATGAGCATCCTGCTGGTGGAACATGACATGGAATTCGTCATGGAACTGACCGACCACATCGTGGTGATGGAATTCGGCGCCAAGATCGCCGAAGGCACGCCACAAGAGATCGCCCGGCATCCCGCCGTGATCGAAGCCTACCTGGGTGGAATCGAATGAGTGAACTGGTCCTCGACGTCGCGCAGCTGCGCGCAAGCTATGGCAAGGTGCAGGCGCTGCACGACATCCATCTCAAGCTGGAACGCGGCAGCATCGCCACCGTCATCGGCCCCAATGGCGCGGGCAAGTCCACGCTGCTCAACGCCATCATGGGCGTGCTGCCGGCGCAGGGAACGGTGCGCTACCAGGGCCGCTCGGTGGAACGCTGGAGCCTGGAACAGCGCGTGATGGCTGGCATCGCCCTGGTGCCGGAGCGGCGCGAACTGTTCTCTACCATGAGCGTGGAAGACAACCTGCTGCTGGGCGGCTTTCGCCGGCTGCGCTTGCGGCAGGCGCAACCGCTGGACCAGCTGGCCACCGTCTTCGACCTGTTCCCGCGCCTGAAGGAGCGGCGCAGCCAGCAGGCCGGCACGCTCTCGGGCGGCGAGCGCCAGATGCTGGCCATCGGCCGCGCCATGATGGCCAAGCCGCAACTGCTGATGCTGGATGAACCCAGCCTGGGACTGGCGCCGCGCATCGTCAAGGAAATCCTGCATATCGTTTCCGAATTGCGCACGGCGGGGATCTCGGTGCTGCTGGTGGAACAGAATGCGCGCGCGGCCTTGCAGACCGCCGACTACGGCTATGTGCTGGAACTGGGCAAGGTCACCCTGCAAGGGGAGTCTGCGCAGCTGGCGGGCGATCCGCAGGTGATCCAGGCCTACCTGGGATTTGGCAAGAAGGCGCAGGCCGAGGTGGTGGCGGCTTCCTGAGCCCTTGGCGTTTTCTGCACCATGGCATGACAAAAACACATCACACGAGGAGACCAAGATGAAGAAGCTTTTCCTGCTGCTGGCCGCACTGATCCTGAGCCTGCAGGCGCATGCAGCCAGTGACGCCGACAATACCACGCTGACGCCGCCGCAACCCAAGCTGGCCTTCCTGGCGCGCTTCTCGGTGGACCTGGTGGCGCCGATATGGGAACTGGGGAAGACTTCCGACCTGGGCCGCCGCCGCATCATCCCGATCACCGGCGGCAGCTTCAAGGGCCCGCTGATCAATGGCGAGATCCTCAACAACGGTGCTGACTGGCAGACCGTGACCGCCGACGGCCTGGCCCTCATCGATACGCGCTACCTGCTCAAGCTGGACGACGGCGAGCTGGTCTACCTGCAAACCCGTGGCGTGCGCTACGGTCCGCCGGAGGTGATGGCCGAGGTGGCCAAGGGCAAGCCGGTCGATCCTTCGCGCTATACCTTCCGCCTGTTCATGAACTTCGAGACTGCATCCAAGAAATATGACTGGCTCAACCGCGCCATGGGCGTGGGCTATGCGATGCGCCTGGGCAATGCGGTCGTGTACGACGCCTACCTGTTGAACTGAGGCAGCGCGGGTGATGACCATGCATTATGCCCCTCCCCTGCGCGACTTCGCCTTCGTGCTCGACGAAGTGCTGCAAGCGCCACAGGTCCTGCGCGCCCTGCCGGCGCACGCCGAGATCGATGGCGATCTGATGATGCAGGTGCTGGAAGAAGCTGGACGCTTCGCCGCCGATGTGGTGGCGCCATTGAACGGTATTGGCGATCGCGAGGGTTGCCGTTTCAAAAATGGAACGGTCACGACGCCGCCCGGATTTGAGCGCGCCTACGCGCAATTCTGCGCCGGCGGCTGGCCGGCCCTGGCCTGTGCGCCCGAGCATGGTGGCCAAGGCTTGCCGCATGTGCTCGACTGCGCGCTCTATGAAATGCTCAGTGCTGCCAATCACGGCTGGACCATGTATCCCGGCTTGCTGCACGGCGCCTATGCCTGCCTGGCCGCACACGGTTCAGCGGCCTTGCAGGCGCGCTACCTGGACAAGATCGCCAGCGGTGAATGGCTGGCCACCATGTGCCTGACCGAGGCCCAGGCCGGCAGCGACCTGGGCCAGTTGCGCACGCGCGCCGTGCCACAGGACGATGGCAGCTATCGCCTTAGCGGCGACAAGATCTTCATCTCCGGCGGTGAGCATGACCTGACGCCGAACATCGTCCACCTGGTGCTGGCCCGCCTGCCCGATGCGCCTGCTGGCAGCAAGGGACTGTCGCTGTTCCTGGCGCCGCGTGTGCTGGACGATGGCAGCCGCAACGGCGTGCATTGCACGGGCATCGAACACAAGATGGGCATCCATGGCAGCGCCACCTGCAGCCTGCATTTCGAGCAGGCGCAGGCCTGGCTGGTCGGCGAGGCCGGACGGGGTCTGGCCGCCATGTTCGTGATGATGAATGCGGCGCGCCTGCATGTGGGTGCGCAGGGGCTGGGACTGGCGGAGGCTGCCTACCAGCGCGCCAGCGCCTATGCGCGCGAGCGCCGCCAGTCGCGCGCGCCGGGCAGTTCCGGCAACGACCTCATCGTGCATCACCCGGCGGTGCAGAAGCTGTTGATGGAACAACGTTGTCGCATCGAGGGCGCGCGCTTGCTGACCTGCTGGGCGGGACTTCTGCTGGATCTGGCCGAGCATGATCCCGAGGCGGCGCTGCGCAGCCGACACCACGAGCGTCTGGAATTCATCACGCCGGTGATCAAGGCCTTCCTCACCGATCAGGGATTCCAGTGCGCCAGCCGCGCCCTGCAGGTCTTCGGAGGCCATGGCTATGTGGTCGAGACCGGCATCGAGCAGTTCATGCGCGATGCGCGCATCACCATGATCTATGAGGGGACCAACGAGATCCAGGCCATCGACTTCCTGATGCGCAAGGTGCTGGGCGACGAAGGCCGGAGACTGGACGATTTCCTCGGGCTTGTGCGCGCTGACATTGCAGAGGCGTCAGGGCTTGGAGAACAAGCGCGCTTGCTGGGCGAGGCTGTGGATAAATTAAGGATCTTTGCCTCGCGCATTGCTGCCGCCGCGGCGCAGGCGCCCGCGCTGCCCTATTATGTGGCCGACGAGATGCTGCGCCTGTGCGGCCATGTCGCGCTGGGCTGGATGTGGCTGCGGGCGGGGCGGCGCGCGCTCTCGGCGATGGCGCAGGACCCGCTCTGGTACGGCGGCAAGCGGGATGCCGCGTGCTATCATTTCGCCTTTGTGTTTGCGGAAGTCCAGCAGTTGAGCAGCGTCATCGAAGCTTGCCTGGCCACCGGGCTGCCGCCTCTTCCCACCGACCTGGATCACCATGCTGCCCAAGAAGCCAGCTGATTTCGACTCCGACGACGATGCGGCGTCCAGCGCGCCGCTGGACCAGCAGCTGCTATTGAGCCTGGTCGGCTACAACTGCCGCCGCGCCTATATCACCATCATGCCGCTGTTTGAAAAGCGCATGGCCAAGTTCGAATTGCGGCCGGTGGATTTCACGGTGCTGAGCCTGCTAAAGGCCAATCCCGACATCAACCAGAAACGCCTGTCCAAGGCGATCAACGTTTCCCCGCCCAACCTGGCAACGCTGCTGGACCGCCTGGAGCAGCGCGGCCTGGTGCTGCGCCAGCGCAATCCGCAAGACCGGCGCTCGCAGGTGCTGGCCTTGACCACAGCGGGCCTGCGCATGTGCACCAAGGCCGAACAGACGGCCATCGAGCTGGAGCTCAAGGCCACCGAGATGCTCTCGGACGCGGAACGCGCCCAGCTGATCGGGCTGCTGCAGAAGATGTTCCTGCCGCAATAGGTCCCTGCACTGTCCCTGCACTGTCCCTGCACTGTCCCTGCGCGCTCCTGCCTCAGCGCAGGAAGACCAGCTCGGCGTAGCTGGGATTGGCGTGTTCGCGCTGGTAACGCTTCAGATCTTCCAGTACCTGGGCACGGGTGAGACCGCCCTGATGGGCGCTGGCCGTCGCTGTCTGGGTGGTGGCCGGCTCAGTCTTCGCCTGCACCTGCTCGCCCGCGTGGGCGCTGAAGACGGCCACGGAAAGGGCGGCGGCCAGGCCGAGTTTTTTCATGCTGCTCTTCATCATCTGCTCCTGGAATGCCAGCGGACATGCGTTCATGCATATCGCTTATCAATGCTTCATTCCCATGCAGCAATGTTATCGCCCTCCTCTTTCCGGAAAAACCGTCGTGGCCGCAATGCTGTATTGCAACAATCGTAAGAATCGGTCCCGAAAGCCCGATCTGGACGGCTTTTGGCGGTCTCTACGGGGTTTTGTCTGCATGAGGATCAGTCAGAATCACTACTGCAAAAAAATCTTATAAATAATTTACAGGGAGCAGGAAATGAAAATCGGCACCAGGCTGGGCGGTTCCTTCATGCTGGTCACGCTGCTGACATGCGCGCTGATCGTGGCATCCACACTCACCCTGACCCAGATCGGACGGCACTGGAACGATTTTTCAGGCACCGTGCTCGGCAAGCAGGACTACGCCACCCAGGGCTACATCAAGCTGGGCGACGGCGTGCAGAACTTCAAGAACTACGTGGTGCGTGGCAAAGACTACGACCGCCACTTCCTGGCTGACATGGACGCCATCGTCCGGCTCATGGAGCAGTATCGCAAGCTGGGCGTGGACAATCCCAAGGAAGAGGCGCTGCTGGAGAAGATCAGCAACGGCGAGCGTCGCTATCGCGAGGCGCTGGCCAAGGCCCAGGCCATGAAGGCGGCGGGCGCCAGCCCCAGCGAGGTCGATGCGGCCATCAGCGGCGCGGACAAGGTGCTGGGCGCGGGCTTCTCGGGCTTGCTGGCCATTGCGCGCGAGAATGCCGGCAGCACCGGCGAACAGATTTCCTCGGCCATCGGCGCCGGCAAGTCCCTGAGCCTGGCGGTGGGTGCGCTGGTGGTGATCCTGGCGCTGGTGCTGGCGGTGCTGGCCACACGCTCCATCACCCAGCCCATGCGCGAGGCGGTGCGCATCGCCAAGACCGTCGCGGCGGGGGATCTGGGCAGCCGCATCGTGGTCACGCGCAAGGATGAGACTGGCGAACTGCTGCAAGCCTTGAAGGAGATGAATGCCAGCCTGCAAAAGGTGGTCGGCGGCGTGCGCGAAGGCAGCGATACCATCGTGACCGCCTCCACCCAGATCGCTGGCGGCAACCTGGATCTGTCGGCCCGCACCGAGGAACAGGCCAGTTCGCTGGAACAGACCGCGGCGGCCATGGAGGAGATCACCTCCACCGTGCGGCGCAATGCCGATCATGCGCGCCAGGCCAATGCGATGGCCGGCTCGGTTTCGGAAGTGGCCTCGCGCAGCGGCCTGGTGGTCTCGGACGTGGTGGGCACCATGGATGAAATCCAGGCCTCGGCGCGGGAGATCGAGGAGATCATTTCGGTCATCGACGGGATTGCCTTCCAGACCAATATCCTGGCGCTGAACGCGGCCGTGGAAGCAGCCCGCGCCGGCGAACAGGGACGCGGCTTCGCCGTGGTAGCTGCGGAGGTGCGCTCGCTGGCCCAGCGCTCGGCCACGGCGGCCAAGGAAATCAAGGACCTCATCGGCAATTCGGTGGAAAAGATCGCCGCCGGCAGCAAGCTGGTGCAGGCCGCCGGGGCCACCATCGAGGAACTGGTGCGCAGCGTACGCGACGTCACCCAGATCATGAGCGAGATCAGCGCCGCCAGCGGCGAGCAGGAATCGGGCATCGAGCAGGTCAACCAGGCCATCGCCCAGATGGATACGGTCACCCAGCAGAACGCCGCCCTGGTGGAAGAAGCCGCCGCCGCCACGGAAGCGCTCAAGGCGCAGGCGCGCCGGCTGGCCGAATCGGTGAGCGTGTTCCGGTTGGGCGGCGGGCAGATGGCCTGACAACGCCGCTACGAGCGCGCCCGGCCCTCCTGCTCAGGGGCGCTGGGCGCCATTGACGGCCAGGTACACCGCATACAGCGAGGTCGTGGCCGTGATGAAGAGACGGTTTCCACGCGGTCCGCCAAAGACCACGTTGGAGACCACCTCGGGGATGAGGATCTTGCCCAGGAGCGTGCCGTCGGGCGCGTAGCAATGCACACCGTCGCCGGCCGAGGTCCAGACATTGCCCTGGGCGTCGAGGCGGAATCCATCTGCCAGGCCAGGATCGATGGTGGCAAACACTTCCCCGACCTTCAGGCTGATGCCATCGACCACGTCGAAGACGCGGATGTGATGCGGTCCACCGGCACGGTGGGTCAATCCGGTATCGGCGATGTAGAGACGACGCTCGTCAGTGGAAAACGCCAGTCCGTTGGGCCGCTCCAGGTCGCTGGCGACGATGCTGATCTCGCCGCTGTCGCCATCGATGCGATAGACATTGCAGGCGCCGATCTCGCTCTGCGCCTGGTAGCCTTCGTAGTCACTGTTGATCCCGTAGTCGGGATCGGTGAACCAGATCGAACCATCCGATTTCACCACCACATCATTGGGGGAATTGAGCCGCTTGCCCTGCCAGTGCGAGGCCAGCGTGGTGATGCTGCCGTCGTGCTCGGTACGCACCACGGCGCGCCCGCCATGCAGGCAACCGACGATGCGTCCTTCACGGTCCAGCGTATTGCCATTGTTGAAGTTGGAAGGCTGGCGGAACACGCCCGCACCCGCGCCCTCGGACCAGCGCATCAGGCGGTTGTTGGGGATATCGCTCCAGATCAGCTCCTGGGTGGCAGGCAGCCACACCGGGCCCTCGGCCCAGCGGCAGCCGGTGTAGAGGCAATCGACCTGGGCGGTGTCGATGACCATGCGGCGAAAGCGCGCATCGAAGTGCTGGAAGGGAGTCTCAGGCAGGGACATTGGATTTCCTCATCATCAGGTTGGATCGCCTCAACGATACTGGCGACGGCGGCCGGAGCACACGATCACCGCGATGATGATCAGCCCCGAAAGCACCGAACGCTCGCCAGCCGACAGGCCGACCACGTTCAACAGCGTATTGGTGAAATACAGGAACAGCGCCGCGCCCCAGATGCCCGCCACACTGGGCCGGCCACCGGTGACGCTGGTGCCGCCGATGACCACCACGGCCACCGACATCAACAGATATTCATTGCCCATGTCCAGGGATGCGCCACCGGAAAAGCCGGCGATCAGCAAGGCGCACAACGCGGCAAACACCGCGCACAGCACATAGCAGAGGCAACGGATGCGCTCCACCCCGATGCCGGCCAGCCAGGCGGCGCGGGCGTTCTGCCCGACGGCCGAGAGGAAGCGCCCGAACAGGGTGCGCCCCAGGATCCAGGCCAGGCCCAGCGCCACGGCCAGCACCAGCCAGGCCAGCTGCGGCACATGCAGCAACCAGCCGGTGGCAAAGCTGGCCAGCAACTGCGGCGGCGTGATCTTCAAACCCTGGCCCACGTGGATGGCCAGCGATTGCAGGATGAAAGACGAAGACATCGTCGCGATGATCGGTGGAATCTGCAACAGCCTGATCAACAGGTAATTGGCCAGGCCGATCCCGACACCCACGCCCAGCGTGACCACCAGGCCCAGCAGGATGCCGCCGTCCTCGCCACCCATGGTGCGCAAGCCCAGCGCCCCGGCCAGGGCGATGGTGGAGGGAATGGAAAGATCGATGTTGCCCGGGCCGGTGGTCACCACCAGCATCTGGCCCAGGCCCACCAGCACCATCAGCGCGCCGAAGGAAAACGCCGACAGCCCGATGTTGACCGCCGCGTCCGGCCCCGCCACTGCCAGCGTGGCCAGCCACAGCAAGGCCGCGCCGAGGAAGGACCAGACCCAGGGACGCTGTTCCAGCGTGCTGCGCAGGCGGCTCATTGACGTTCTCCCCGTGCCGACAGCAGGATGCGCATGGACAGCACGATGATCAGGATCGCCCCCTGCAGGCCGATCTGCCACTTGGGCGCGATGTTGAGGAAGGACAGGAAGGACGCTGCGATACCGAGCGTGATCGCCCCCAGGGTGGCCCCGATGGGTGAGACCTTGCCGCCGATGAAGCTGCCGCCGCCGAGGATCACGGCGGCAATCGAGATGAGCGTATAGCGCTGGGCGATGTTGGCGTCCGCCGAGGTAGTGATGCCCACCAGGGTCAGCGCCGAGAGGATGCCCAGGACGCCGGCCAGGCCATACATCAAGGCCTTGGCGCGCACCACCGAGCCGCCGCTGCGCACGATGGCCTTGGGATTGCCTCCCGCTCCGCGCAGGCGTACGCCGGTGGAGGAGCGCATCAGGAACCAGTGCGCGCACAGGGCAATGAGGACGGCGTAGACGATGGGCGTGGGGATGACGGGAATGGCCAGGTTCATCACATCCTGTATCCATTGCGGCGTGGCCCCGCCCGGCATGGGCAGCAGGATCAGCGCCCAGCCGCCCCAGACGAAGGACAGGCCCAGCGTCACCACGATGGAGGGCAGGTCAAACAATTCGACCAGCGCGCCGATGGCCGCATACAGCAGCACGCAGGCCACCAGTGCGGCCACGCCCAGCACGGGGCGCTCGGGCAGCCAGGTCACGGCGATGCAGGAGACCAGGCTGATGAAGGCGCCGATGGACAGATCCAGGTCATTGACAGCAATGATGCACAACTGCGCCATGCTGGCCAGGATCATCGGCACGGCCAGGTTCAGCAGCAGGCCCAGGCCGAAGTAGCTCATGGTGTTGGGGTTGATCCAGAAGATCGGCGCCAGCACCACGGCCAGGGTGGCCATGGGCAGCAGCAGGGTCTGGATCTCATGGCGGGACAGCACGCCCATGCGCCGCTGCGCAGTGACGGTGGCGGCAGAGGTGGCGCTCATGCTCGGGCTCCTTCCAGGGGCGCAGCGGCGGCATCGGCGGCGGCGCGGGCATTGCCGAAGGAGGCGGCGATGATGCGCTCCTCCGACAGCTCATGACGGGCCAGCTTCAGGGTGACCTGCTGCTGGTAGAAGACATAGGTGGCGTCGCAGTATTCCAGCTCGTCGTTCTCGGTGGTGTACCAGACGAAGCTGCGCCCGCGCGCGGCTTCGGCGCGGATGAGGCGATACATGTCGACCTTGGTGCCAAAGTCCACGCCGCGCATGGGATCGTCCATCAGGATCAGCTCGGCGTCCGAGGACAGCGCACGGGCGAACAAGACCTTCTGCTGGTTGCCGCCCGACAGTGACAACATGTTGTTGTTCAGGTCGGGCGTGCGGATGGCCACGCGTTCATGCCACTGGCGGCCCAGCTCGCGCTCGGCGGCGCGGTCCACCACACCGCCGCGCGCCAGGTGCGGCAGCTCGCGGATACTGAGATTGCCCAGGATGCTCCACAAGGGGAAGTTGCCATCGCGGGCGCGATCCCCCGCCACGAAGGCCACCCGCATCTTGCCGCGATAGCGTTCGAAGAGCTGGATCAGCATCTCGGTCTGGCCCTGCCCCGCCAGCCCCGACAGGCCAATCACCTGGCCTTGCCGCACGGCCAGGGTGGACACCGCCGAAGTCGCCGGCAAGGCGATCTCCAGCAGGCTTTGCGCGGTGGAGTCGGCGTGCTCGACCTGCTGCTCGACCTGGCGCTCGATCTGCTTCTGGTCGGCGTGGCCCATGGCGTGGACCAGCGCTTCGCGGCTCAGGTTGGCGCTCTGGTCGCTCAGCACCAGCTGGCCATCGCGCATGACCGCGATGTAATTGCAGCAGTCGAAGATCTCGCCCAGCATGTGCGAGATGAAGACCAGGCTCATGCCATCCTCAAGCCGATGGCGGATATAGGCGGTCAGGCGGGCTGCCGTCTGTGCATCGAGGCTGGAAGTCGGTTCATCGAGGATGAGCAGGCGCACCGGTGCATCCACCACCACGAAAGCGCAGGCGATTTCCACCATCTGGCGCTGGGTGATGCTGAGTTCGCCGACGATGCGGTCGGGATCGATGCCATGGCCGGGGAATATCTCATCGAGCTTTTCCGTGACCAGCCGCCGCGCCCGGCGACGCCAGCCCCACCCCTTCAAGGAGGGATGGAACACGCACAGGTTCTCGGCCACGTTGAGGTTCTGGCACAGCGAGAGCTCCTGGAATACGCAGCGCACGCCCAGCCGGTAGGCGGTCTGCGTGGTGTAGGCGGGCTGGGCCTGCCCATCCAGGACGATCTGGCCATCATCACTGGCCAGCACCCCGGCCAGCACGTTCATCAGGGTGGACTTGCCCGCGCCGTTATGGCCGACCAGGCCCCAGCACTGGCCGGGGAGGATATCGAGGCTGACATCTTGCAGCGCCTTGACCGGACCAAAGGACTTGCGGATGTGCGACAGGCTGCACAAGGCCGCCGAGGGGGGATGACTGGCGTTCACGATGGATCACCTGTGTTCTGATGCAGTGGATGCCCCCGCAACACCGGTGCGCCGCCCTCGGCGGGACGGTCACCACCGGCGGCGGGGCTGGACTTACTTGGACTTGGGTGCGTCGAGCAGCTTGACGGTATCGGCCTGGGAGAAACCGATGTCGGCCACGCCGCCCTGCGGGGTCTTGGCCAGGGCCTCAGGCAACTGCTCTGCGGTCAGGTAGAGCAGCGGCGCGACGATATCGACATCCTTGGGGATCTTCTTGCCGGCCAGCACCTGCTGCGCCACCCAGAAGGCCACCGTCACCGCGCCGGGCGGGTTGGAGGCCGAATAGGTCTTGTAGCCGCTGGGGATCTGGGTCTTCCACCATTGCAGCTCATCTTCGCGATTGCCCAGGATGATGATGGGCAGCTCGCGGTTGGCGGCCTTGAAGGCTTGCGCCACGCCGAAGCCGTCACCGCCCTGCGTGACCACGCCGTCGATCTTGGGCAGGGTCGGCAGGATGCCGGCCACGGCCTTCTGCGCCACGGTCTGGGCCCAGTCGCCATTGACCGAACCCACTACCTTCAGGCCCGGATGCTTCTTGAGGCCATCCATGATGCCGGCATGGATTTCACCATCCACGGAGACACCGGCCAGGCCGCGGATTTCGAGGATGTTGCCCTTGCCGTTGAGGCGCTCGGCCAGGTAATCGATCTGGCGCTCGCCCATCTTGCGGAAGTCGAAGGTGACGCGATAGGCGCAGGGTTCGGTGACCACGCCGTCATAGGACACCACTACCACGCCCGCAGCGCAGGCTTTCTTGATGGTGCCATTGAGAGCGGTGGGAGACGCCGCATCCACCACGATGGCCTTGTAGCCCTGCAGGATCAGGTTCTGGATCTGCTGGGCCTGTTCGGTGGGCTGGTTCTCGGAGGTGGTGAAGGCAGGCGCGGCCGCCACCAGCTTGCGCTTGACCGCATCATCGGCGGTGGCCGCCCAGGTCTTGAGCATGGACTGACGCCAGGCGTTGGCAGCATAGTTGTTGGACAGCGCAATCTTGGCTTGCGAGGTGTCGCCGGTGGCGACCTGGGCGCTGGCAGAGCCAGCGGCGAGCATGAGGGGGATGGTGCTGGCTGCGATGGCCGCGAGCTGCAGCCCGACGCCGCGGCGCCGTACAAATGCGTTCATATTGTCTCCGTTGTTGGCTTTCAAAGCGGACATCCTGCACATCCGCGTTTTCCTGCTTTTTACTTTGTTTTTGCTTTATGAACCGCTCGAGCCTGGCAGGCGCATGCCTGCAGAGGTCAAGTTGTATGACGATTTATTCTAGAGAGCAGGTATGAAGATGTCAAATGGTCAGACCACATGAAGACGGCGGTTTGACTATCCCCGGCATTGCATGTGACCAACAATTACCCTGAAATGGTAAGCACACTGTTCGTCAATGTGCGGCTAATCAGCAGTGATCTGTTTCTATATACTGCCAAATCTCTCTAACAGCGGGAAGCTGCACTTATTTTGCTTTCATGCAGGCTGACCAGCTGCAACCGCAGCCGAGGCTACCTGACCTGACTTCTTTCTGCTGCCGTTTGCCGTGAGAGCACGAATCTCGAGTGCATCTGCAGGGCAGCACGGGGGCACGGCGGCCATTTGCAACTCATCACTTCGGGGCAACAAGAACAATGAAACTCTCCATCGTCAACCGGCTGTATATCCTCATCGGCGCCGTGATCATCGGCTGCGTCGTCCTCGCCGGCGCCAACATGGTCAAGATGAACCGCACGTACGCCGACGCCAGTTTCGCCAGCGAGAACGTGGTGCCGAGCCTGTTGAGCCTCTCCACCATCACGCAGGGCATCAACGGCATGCGTATTGCGACCTGGCGTTATCTTGCGCTGACCGAGTCGGTCGATCGCGGCGCCATCGAAAGCAGCTTCAACAGTGCAAAGAAAAGAGTCGAAGACGCCCTGCAAAAGTATGAACAGGAACAGCTTGCCGACGCCACCGACAAGGAGTTGCTCCGGGCGGTCCGTGTCAGTTATCAGGAGTTCGACAAGTCACTCGCCGAGGCGCTGAAGCTGGCCAACGCAGGCCAGTGGAATGAAGCGCGCGCCCTGCTGGCCAACAATCAGCCCGTGATCGACAGGTTGAACAAGGCAATGACCGAACTGCGCGCCTACAACGAGAAGATCAGCCAAGCCGGCGCCCACAGGGCGCAGGAGACCATGGCGGCGGCGCGACTGCATGCCATCCTGATCAGCGCGGCAGTCATTGCCGTGGTGACCCTCATGGGCCTGCTGATCGCACGCAAGATCGCCCGCTCCCTGGCCGAAGCGGTAGAGCTGGCCGAAACGATTGCCGAAGGCGACCTGACCCGCGAGATCGACACCAGCAGCACCGATGAAATCGGCCACCTGATGGCGGCGATGGCCAAGATGAATCGCAACCTGGTCACCATCGTGGCGACCGTGCGCACCGGCGTCAACACTGTCGCGGCAGCTTCCAGCCAGATCGCCACGGGCAACATGGATCTGTCGGCGCGCACCGAACAGCAGGCCAGCTCGCTGGAGCAGACCGCTGCCGCCACCGAAGAGCTGACCTCCACCGTCAAGCAGAACGCCGAGAACGCCCTGCAGGCCGATCAACTGGCCAGTGCCGCGTCCGGTATTGCGGCCGAGGGTGGCGAGGTGGTGAAGCAGGTGGTGACGACGATGGAGGAAATCCGCAGCTCCTCGCTCAACATTGCCGACATCATCTCGGTGATCGATGGGATCGCCTCCAGACCAACATCCTGGCCCTGAACGCCGCAGTCGAGGCCGCCCGTGCAGGCGAGCAAGGGCGCGGCTTTGCGGTCGTCGCCACCGAGGTGCGCAGCCTGGCGCAGCGCAGTGCATCGGCGGCCAAGGAGATCAAGCAGCTCATCGATGATTCCGTGAGCAAGGTCGAGAACGGCAGCCAGTTGGTCATGAGCGCCGGCAATACCATGCAGCAGGTGGTGGAGAGCGTGCGCCGGGTGACTGACGTGGTCACCGAGATCAGCGCCGCCAGCCGCGAGCAGAGCCTGGGCATCGAGCAGGTCAACCAGGCCATCAGCCATATGGACCAGAGCACCCAGGAAAACGCCGCGCTGGTGGAAGAAGCAACGGCGGCAGCGCAGTCGCTGCAGGAGCAGGCGCGGCAGTTGGAGCGTGCGGTGAATGTGTTCAAGCTGCGGCAGGAAGCGATGGACATTCTGGAGATGGAGGATCACCGTGTTACTCAGACTCTGCCCGGGCGCGAATTGTCCTTGCTGCCGGCGCCACAAGTCGAGGGCTAAGAGTAGATAGTCATCAGCAGCAGACTATGGCGGCGTCAGCGATGGCGCCGCTAGGCGAAAATCTTCGCCACCAACTGCACGGACGGACGCATGATCGCCGGCATTCCCTACCTCCCCACAACAGAAGCATAACGGCCAACACGCGCCGCACCCTGCCCGTCCCACTCCGCAGACCTTGTTCTCCCCCATCAGAAATCGAATTAAGTGGACGAACTTCAATAAGTGCTGAAGCGTCGGATGCGAGCATTCGCTTCCACTTCCAAAATACGGGTGTCGCTCGTTTCGGGGCGATAACGTGGTATGCCTGCACCATCAGGCTATGTGCAATTTTTAGATCTTATTGATTTCCATTTGCTGGCAATCCGGCACGATCACTTCATCAAGGCGCAGGCGGCAGAACCGTGCCGGTGTTCGCCATTTCTGTTTCACACCGGCACCAGCCAGAAAAAAGGAGATTCGACGTGGTGTTCCTGCTTATTGCCACCTACCTGTTGGTCAGCGGCCTGGCGATGTGGCTACTGCTGTTTCCTTCCGGTAGAGCGCAGACGCTGCGTTTCCTGCAAACCCGGTGTTCCCGTCTGCGGAACCGCTGGGAACGCTACAACGACAGGGGAGACCAGATGATTGCCGAGGTCACATCGAACATCCGTAGCTCACTGACATCAAGACTGAACTATGTACGCAAAAATTACTTAGTCTTATCAATCATCGTTGCCTTGTTGATCGGCCCAGCCATCGTTGCGCTTCTATTAGCCGGCAAATCCATGTTGCAAGGATTCGACGATACCCAGCGGGCGACCAATTCTCAGATCGCGGAACTTTTGAAGGGCGAGCAACTCGTAGCACCGCCTCCGCTGCCGCCAGACATGTTCACCACCGCTGAAGTCGTACAAGTCCGTCCGATGCTTGTCGATGCCAGCCGCAACTGGCAACTGCTCAATCCTGAATACGCCCAACGCCTGCTCCTGGTTTTCAAGATCATGAAGGAAAAGCATGGCTACGAGATGGCGCTGATTGAGGGCTACCGGAGTCCGCAGCGGCAGAACATGTTGGCCGGGATGGGCGGCGGTATCACGAACGCAGCGGCCTTCCAGAGCTACCATCAATACGGCCTGGCCGGCGACTGTGCTTTCGTCAGGAACGGCAAGCTGGTGATCAGTGAGAAGGATCCATGGGCCATGGCCGGTTATCGCCTCTACGGCGAGGTCGCCGAATCGGTAGGACTGACCTGGGGCGGCCGGTGGAAGCTGATGGATTTCGGCCATACCGAATACCGTATGCCGGGAGTGATGAAGAAGTAGTTCGCGACGCGGATGCGTTCTAGTAATCCGACGAAAGTCAGGCTGTAAAAAATATTGGGGGATATACCATGAGCAGGCCAACCATCTGGGAGGACAAGCGCCCGCGCGGCGAAATCAGCATCGGAGGTTACGGCTAGGTCGCCACGACTGTCTATGCAGAGCAGCACATCACGACAGGGGTAGGGCTCACAATAATAATAATAAAAACACATAAAGCAAACGCTGATGAGCAGACAGATAATGCGGAGCCTGTTGAGCGCCGCAATCTTCTTGGTCACTTGGGTGATATTCATCGCCTACTGGTTCGGCATCAATCACCGGCTGGATCGCGGTGACGCCATTTTTTGTCTACTACCGATGCTTCCAGCCGGGTTTCTCCGGCTGCCGTGGGGCGCGGCCAGGGCTTGGAACGCGCTGAAAGCGACTGTCAGCGCGCCGATCTGCGCCGTGTTGCCAGGTGAACCAGAACCGCCGCCGCAATGCCGATGGCCTCGAGCCATGGTAGCTAACGCATGGCGCTCCGCCTTGGCCACCGAGGCCAGCAACCCGCTGCAAAAATCTCGACAGAGGCCACCGCGTCAACAAAGGGTAGCGGAGTGGTCCGATCTGTCTCGGCTGATCGCCAGTAGCGGCGATCGGCACAGCTCGCAGTTATAGCTGTTTCAGTCCGGCTACGACCGCAGCACCCTCGGCCTCTGATCAGCAACTGTTTCAGGGACCGCAGAACAAAAACTCTCACCCCAAGCGCTCACATCATGCAACGACTCTGGAAAATTCTCAGCGACACGCGCGTTCTCACTCTCCTAGGATTTATGGCGCTGGCCGCCGTGCTTTTCATCGGCGCGGAGCAGCTGGAACTAGCCCCGATCTGGCCAGCAGTGCTGTTCTGCGCGCTGTTGCTAGCGTGGCTGGCATTGCGGCGCTACCAGCGCTGGAAGGCACAGCGCGCGGCGACCAAGCTGGAAAATGTACTAGAACAGCAAGCCGCCCAGCCGCTGCCTGTGGGCAGCGAGGCAGCCCGCCACGACGACGTGGCCGCCCTACGCCAGCGTATGCTGGAAGCCATCAACACCATCAAGACTTCCAAACTGGGACAGAAGTCGGGCGCAGCAGCCTTGTACGAACTTCCCTGGTACATGGTCATCGGTAATCCGGCGGCTGGCAAAAGTACTGCCATCGCCAATTCCGGACTGCAGTTCCCCTTCGCCGACAAGGGCGGCAAGATCGTCCACGGCGTCGGCGGGACACGCAATTGCGACTGGTTCTTCACCACCGATGGCATCCTGCTCGATACCGCCGGGCGCTATTCGGTGTACGAGGAAGACCGCCGTGAATGGTTCAGCTTCCTTGGCTTGCTAAAGCGCTATCGCAAACAGGCGCCGATCAACGGCATCATCATTGCCGTCAGCATTGCAGAACTGACCGGCAATCGTCCGGAATTCGCCATCAATCTGGCCAAGAACCTGCGCCAGCGTGTGCAAGAGCTGACTGAAAAGCTGGAAGTCTTTGCCCCGGTGTATGTGGTCTTCACGAAGACCGACCTGATTACCGGCTTCAACGAATTCTTCCTCGATAGCGAACGTGGCGAACGCGACCGCGTCTGGGGTGCGACCCTGGCCTACGACCGCAAGCACAGCGGACAGGAAGTGAGCAACTTCTTCGACGAGCGCTTCGATGAACTCTATGCCGGCCTCAAGGAGATGAGCCTGGCCAACATGGCCGTCAAGCGTGGCGAGAATCTGGCGCCGGGCGTACTGACCTTCCCCTTGGAATTCTCGGCCTTCAAGGGCGTCCTGCGCTCGTTCGTGACGACCTTGTTCGAAGAAAATCCCTTCCAGTTCAAACCGGTCTTTCGCGGCTTCTACTTCACCAGTGCTCTTCAGGAAGGAGCTACCCTGGGCGCCTCGGCGCAGCGTATCGCTGATCGCTTCGGACTGACGCTGGAAGATCAACCCCAACGCGAAGTCCTCTCAAAGCAAGGCTTCTTCCTGCATAACCTGTTCAAGCAAGTGATCTTCGCCGACAAGCAATTGGTGGCGCAGTACACCAGTCGCAACAAGATCCGCATGCGCTATCTCACTTTCTTCGCCGCATTGGCCATGCTGGGCGCGCTACTGGGCGGCTGGAGCTGGTCTTACATGGGCAATCGACAGTTGGTGGCCAATGTGCAGGCCGACATGGACAAGGCCATCAAGCTGCAAGAAAAACGTCTGGATCTGCAATCACGCTTCGAGGCACTGGAGATATTGCAAGATCGCATCGAACAGCTGGACCGCTATCGCTCTCATCGCCCAGTCTCGATTGACCTCGGACTGTATCAGGGCGACCTTCTCGAACGCAAGCTACGAGAGGAATACTTTGCCGGGATCAAGGAAATCATGCTGAAGCCGGTAGCCTCCAGCATCGAGAACTACCTGATCGAAGTCAATGCCAATTCCAGCAAGTTGGAACCGATGTCGAGGCCGCCTCAAGCCGATAGCCTCGCGACAACTGGCGACAACAACATCCATGCTGGCAACGCCCTGCGGACCTACAAGGACAGCTCGGCTACCAATGTGGAAGATGCTTACAATGCGCTCAAGACCTACCTGATGCTATCGGACAAGTCGCGCGCCGAAGCCAGTCATCTGAACGACCAGATCACCCGCTTCTGGCGTGGCTGGTTGGAAACCAACCGTGGCACCATGCCGCGCGAACAGATGATCCGTAGCGCCGAGCGACTTATCAGCTTCTCGCTGGAGCAGATCGATGATCCGTCCTGGCCGACCACGGAAAACAAGCTGACGCTGGTCGACCAGACCCGAGAGAACTTGCGCCACGTGGTGCGTGGCATGCCGGCCCGTGAGCGCGTATATGCCGATGTCAAGGCACGTGCTGCGACCCGCTTTGCCTCCATGACCGTGGCGCGTATCGTCGGCGACAAGGACCGCGAACTGGTCATGGGCAGCTACGCCATCCCCGGCACCTTCACCCGCAACGCCTGGGAGAAGTTCGTGGAGGACGCTTTCAAGGAAGCCGCCAACAAGGAACTGCAGAGCGCCGACTGGGTGCTCAAGACATCCTCCAAGGAGGACCTGACGCTGGAAGGCAGTCCGGAGCAGATCCAGAAAGCCCTGGTCTCGCAGTACAAGAGCGAATACGCCCGCGAGTGGCAGAAATTCCTTCAAGGCGTGAGTATCGTCGAACTACACAATCTCGACGACGCTACCAATGCCATGAACCGCCTGGGCGACCCGCTGACCTCTCCGATCAACAAGGTCATCAGCACGGTGTACGATGAGACCTCGTGGGACAACCCTTCGCTCATCGGCTCCGGGCTGGCCACCGCCAGCAGAGGGCTCAGCGGGTGGTTCAAGGAGACTGTCTTGCGTCGCTCCCCGGCCCCGCCACCTGCTCCGCCACAGCTCAATACCGATGGCGGCGCCGCCATCCCGATGGGACCGGTGGCCCGCGAGTTTGCAGGCGTGGCACGACTGGTGGTAAGCAAGGACAAGGGCAATTCGCTCATGCGCGGCTACATGGAAAATCTCTCCAAGCTGCGTACCCGCCTTAACACCATCAAGAACCAGGGTGATACCGGTCCTGGCGCCAAACAATTGATGCAGCAGACGCTGGACGGCAGCGGCTCGGAGCTGTCAGACGCACTCAAGTTCGTGGACGAGGAAATGCTACCCGGCCTCAACGATCAGCAGAAGACCACGTTACGGCCCTTGCTGGTACGTCCGCTGGTCCAGGGCTTCAATGCCTTGGTACACCCGACCGAAGGTGAGCTCAACAAGATCTGGCGGGCTCAGGTTTACGAGCCATTCCAGAACAACTTGGCGACCAAGTATCCATTCTCGCCCAGCTCAAAGATCGAGGCTAACAGCGGCGAGATCAACACCGTCTTCGGTGAGAGCGGCGCCATCTCGAAGTTCGTGACCACAGCCATGGGACCACTGGTGGTGCGCCGGGGTGACACCCTGTCTCCGCGCAAGTGGGCTGACATGGGCATCACCCTCTCGCCTGCCATCACCACCAGCTTCGCCGATTGGATCAGTACCCACGGCAGTACCGGCGCCGGTGGCGGCGCAGGGGATGCGCAGACGGTGTTCCAGATTCAACCCCAGCCAGCGCCGGGCGCGCTGGAATACACCATCGAAATCGATGGCCAGCAACTGCGCTACCGCAACACTCAGGCCCAGTGGGTCAACTTCGTCTGGCCCAACCCGCAGGGCTCACCAGGCGCGCGGGTGACTGCTGTGACCTATGACGGGCGCACGGTGGAAGTGGCCAGCCAGCCGGGACGCTTTGGACTGGAGCGTCTGATAAACACTGCCCAGCGCAAGCGCAAGGACAACGGAGCCTTTGAGCTGTCATGGACCAATGAAGGCGTTACGGTGATGGTGAGCCTCAAGATCATCAGCAGCGCCGAAGTCTCCGGCAACGGCAGTGGTACCGCACGCGGTACAGCCGGCCTGCGCGGACTGAAGTTGCCCGAAACCATTGCAGGCGGCGGCTCGGCGCTGCAAGCACAACCACAGACGCTAACCACCACGACAGGGGCTACGCAATGAGTGCAACCGGCACCCATATCAAGATCGGCTATTTCGGCAAAATTCCAGCTCGGGGAGACTTCATCAAGGCAACCGACCAAGCGGCCCTGATCACTCTGCTGGATAACTGGCTGGCGCAGGCCATGGAGCTACTTTCACGTGATGCGCGATGGAAGATCATCTACGACGGCGTCAAACCCTTGCATTTCGTCGTCATGGGACCGCGCAGCCGGCGAGCCGTGGCAGGCCATCTGCGCGCCAGCAGCGACCAGTCGCAGCGACGCTTCCCTTTCATCTCGATGAGCGCCTTCGATATTGATGACCCGGTCGCCTTCGTCGGCAACAGTCCCCTGATTCTTGCAAGGCTTTGGTCGCGTATGGAGTCGCAAATCCAGGAAGTGCTGACTACGCCAGATCCCGGCCAGTCCCTGCAAGCCATGGCCTCGACTACGGTGGAACTCGACATCGACAGCAACGGCTACGGCTACGGCGCGGCATTTACGGACTTTCTGGAGCTTCATACCACCGGCTCGCTGCAGCAGATGCTGGCCGACGCCGGCTTCAACGGTAATCTGCGCCAGTTGTTGTTAGCCCTTGGGTTGCTGTTACACCCGGTGATGGTCAGCACATCCAGCCGTCTCGACAAGAACCTGATCTTGCCGCTGCCTCACGACACGATGTACCGAGGCCTGGTCGCCAGCTTCTGGATGCACCTGATCACGCCATTCCTGACACGCGCCGATTTTGAGTTGTCCTTGTTCCTCACGCGAATGGAGGAGCAACCTTGCATGTTCCTCGGCTTCTCAGGCGCGTCTCCACGGACCTTACATTCAGTCATGGATACCGTGGCCGGCGCAGAACACAACATATCGTTTGACGATGCTGAGTGGGTCGAAGAGCATGTGGGCGGCAACTACGGCGTTCAGAAACTCTCCAGCTACCTGGCCCATCCGGAGCTCTCGCTCAGATCGGCCATCGACTCATTCCACGACGCTTTCACTGGAGCCTGAATCTTGAAGACGAACATTCTCTCCCTTTTCTATCGGCTGGCGTTGAGCGCGGTCTGCTTGTCCTGCACCACAAGCGACGCGCAAAACCTCGCCCCGCCCGTGGCCACCCCAGCACCGGGCCAGGTTCTGGTCACCGGAACTGTCCCGGACGAAGCCAGCAAAGCAGCAGCGCTGACGCGCCTGCGCGAACTCTACGGTCACGACCGGGTGGTAGACCAGATTTCGGTCGGCCCGGTGGTCTTGCCCGCCAACTGGAACAACCATGTGCAGAAACTGATCTCACCCAACCTCAAGGCGGTCAGACAGGGCCAATTGAAGATCGACGGCACCAACGTGAGCATCTCGGGTGAAGTCTCCCATGAAGCGCAACGCCAGCAGATCGCCAGCGACATGGCCACCAGCCTCAATTCATCCTATATCATCAACAATGGCTTGCGCGTCTCAACGTCTGAACAAGGAGTGCTGGACAACACCCTGGCCAATCGCGTTGTGTCCTTCGAGAGCGGGCGCGCCACGCTCACCCCTGAAGGCAAGCGCATCCTCGATGAAATCGCTGCGACCATGTTGCAGCTCAAAGGTAGGCGCGTCGAGATCATCGGCAATACTGACAACGAAGGCCTGCGAGCAAGCAACATCTCGCTTTCTCTGGCCCGCGCAGATGCGGTCAAGGCTTACCTGAGCACCAAGGGCGTCGATGACAGTCTTCTGACCACGTCTGGCCAAGGTCCGGATCGCCCTGTGGCATCCAATGCCACATCCGAAGGACGCGCCAGGAATCGCCGGATCGAGTTCCGGATCGCCAAGTAACAGGGACTGCAGACTTCCTCCCAAAGAAAAAGGAACCGCTGCGAACCGGTTCCTTTTCTTCTGGCCTCATGCTTGGATATGCTCAATCCTGCTGTGGCGCCTGCAATCCCAGTAATTCCTCGACATGAGACAAGGCGGCACCGTCCTTGATCACGGTCCTGAGCCAGGCATGCAAGGGCATTTCCCCCCACTGCGCGGCCTTGTCAGCCAGATGCGCTACCGGACTATGCGGTTCGCTGCGGCGGAAAAACTCAGCTACGGCCCGCAGTTGCCCGATGGCTTCAGCTCGGGTACGGATCGGCCCTTGATGCTGAAGCACGGCTGAGGCGGAGCCACCGGATCCCGTCAACTGTGCAGCCACTGCGGCATCGTCCCCGTCAATCAAGATGCTCTCTGCTGAAACCGCCGAACGCAGCCCGGTCTCAGCAGCGAAACGGACAATGGTGTCATGTACCAGCTTGGTTGCTTCACGTGCGGCACTGAAGCCGGGACCATCGACACCAAGACGGTGGTCCACGATATTCTCGAGTTGCTCAAGGCAATGGCGACAGTATTGGGCATCTTCCAGCATAGCTTCATAGAACGCGTGCGAGCTGCGCTTGCGGGCCGATTCCATCACGGCTAGCTTGACGCCCTCTTCCGGCAGGCCGCCTTCGTTTACGATGCGCTCGGCATTGGCGGCACGGGTGCGGGCGCTGTTGAAATCGAACAGGGAGAAGGCGCTACCGCGTCCCTCGGTCAGCGGGATCTCGTGCGACATTTGCACCGATCGAGACAACAACCAGGTCAGGTTGCCAACGCGACGGTCGTGGTCGCCATCTTCCGAAAGCGGGTAGAGATGATCCCAGAACTGATCGAACAGACCGGCCATCAACAGAAATCCATCCCCCAAGCCGCGCAGGCCACGGGTCTTGCAAGCCGCTTCGCCGTACCAGACGGCCAGACGCAAGTCTTTGCTACGGGTTTCGATGAGCTGGGCGCAACGCTGCTCGACGAAACTCCAGTCGGCTTCCTTGATGTCGGTAACCCATTCCCCTTGGTCCAAGGTCGGGTCATCGAAACGCCTCGCCTGGGCAATAGCGTCCAGGTCGGTTGTGAAGGACAGGTCTTCGCCGCCGGGGTGCTCATTGCTGATGGGCTTGAGCAGCACGTCGATGACGGTAGTGGGCAGCTTGGTGCCCAGCGCGGATTTCAAGGTCGGTAGTTTCATGAGGAAGCGGTCCCGATCAGTTATTTTCTTAGGTGCGCGAATCCTGTTCGGCACATCTATTGGATGGTGTACTTGAAATCACCTTTCTTGCTGGCCGATACCTTAATACGGCGAATCTCCACACCTTCGGCCATGCGCACCAGCACACTTTCGGCAACCGCAGGCAAAAGAGTTCCGCTAAGGATGTTGTCAACATTGCGTGCGCCCGAGTCCACCTCGGTGCAACGCCCCAGCACAGCCTCGACGAGCGCCTTGTCGTAGCTGAACTCGACCCTATGATTCTCGGCAACACGCTTGGCAATACGCGCTAGCTTGAGCTTGATGATCTCGACCAGCACGACGTCGGCAATCGGGTAATAGGGAACGACCTTCAAGCGCCCGAGAAATGCCGGCTTGAAGGTCTTGATCAGCTGTGGTCGAATCAGAGTGTCAAGTTCTTCAGGGGTAGGCAATTCTTCCTGGCTCTTGTTCAAGCAAGCCTGCATCATCTGCGCGGAAGCCACATTGCTGGTGAGGATGATGATGGTGTTCTTGAAATCAATCTCGCGTCCTTCGGCATCATCCATCACTCCCTTGTCGAAGACCTGGAAGAATAGCTCCAGGACATCCGCGTGGGCCTTCTCGACCTCGTCGAGCAGCACCACACTGTAGGGATTGCGGCGTACGGCCTCGGTCAGCACACCGCCTTCACCATAGCCGACATAGCCGGGCGGCGAACCCTTCAGGCCAGAGACCGTATGGGCTTCCTGGTATTCGCTCATGTTAATGGTGATTAACTTGCGTTCGCCACCGTAGAGCACATCAGCCAGCGCCAACGCTGTCTCGGTCTTGCCTACCCCAGACGGCCCCACAAACAGGAATACGCCCTTGGGCTTGCCGGGATCATCCAGATTGGCCCGAGATGTTCGTACACGCTGCGCCACGGCTGAAGTAGCCTGCGGCTGCCCTAGAACACGCTCTTGCAGCAATGCGTCCAGATCCAGCACCGTCTGGATTTCGTCCTTGACCATCTTACCCAATGGGATTCCGGTCCACGCGGCCACGATCTCGGCAACCACATGCCCATCCACCTGGATCGGCACCATCGGCGCGTCACCCTGGCGTTGCCTGAGCTCATCCAACAACTGCTTCAGCTCCGCCCGAGCGGCGTCCACGTTACCGCCTCGGGCGTCTCCCGTACCGGGATTTTCCAGAGTGGCACGAGCTTGCTGGATGCGTTCGTTGAGTTCACGCTCCTGCTCCCAGCGCAACTGCAAATCATGCCGTTCGGCTACAGCACAAACATGCTGATCCAGCAGCGACGCCAGTCGCTCCTCATGCTGCGAACCGCTGGCAGCCTCACGCCTGAGCGCCGAAATCTCCGTATCCAGGCGCTCAAGGCGTCGGGTGACACCTTCCAGTAGTGCGGGAGTGGCATCCCGCCCGAGCGCCACCTTGGCGCAGGCCGTGTCGAGCACACTAATGGCCTTGTCGGGCAGCTGACGTCCGCTGATATAGCGGTGCGAAAGCCTGACGGCTTCGACGACGGCTTCATCATAGACGCGCACTCCGAAATGCTGCTCCATGAGAGGCACCATGGCACGTAGCATCGCGCAGGCCACATCCTCGCCCGGCTCTTCTACCTTGATGACCTGGAACCGTCGGGCCAGCGCGGCATCTTTTTCGAAATATTTCTTGTATTCGCTCCAGGTGGTTGCCGCGATCGTGCGTAGCTCGCCCCGCGCCAGGGCCGGCTTGAGCAGGTTGGCTGCATCGCTCTGGCCGGCCTGGCCAGCGGCGCCAATCATGGTGTGCGCCTCATCGATGAAGAGAATGATGGGATATGCGCTCTTCTTGACCTCATCGATCACGGTTTTGAGGCGACTCTCAAACTCACCCTTGACGCTAGCCCCCGCCTGCAGCAGGCCCATGTCCAGGGTATGGATCTCAACTCCCTGCAAGGGCTTCGGCACATCGCCCTGGGCGATACGCAGGGCCAGCCCCTCCACCACGGCGGTCTTTCCCACGCCAGCCTCGCCGGTCAGGATCGGATTGTTTTGCCGACGGCGGAGCAGAATATCGACTGCCTGCCGGATCTCAGCATCGCGGCCAATGACCGGATCTATCTTGCCATCGCGGGCACGTTGCGTTAGCTGCGTAGTGTACTGATCCAGCGCAGTCATCTTGCCGATGCGAAGCTGCTTGAGTTCGCCCATCGGGTCGCCACCACTCTCCCTGTCGCCGCCCTGACCTGTCTTGCCGATTGCAGCCGACTCCACGGATCCTTCGGTAAGCCTGTGCAAATTGTGCTTGATTTCATCGATCTTGAATTTGGCAAATAGCTTCGATCCACGATACGCAAGCTGCGACAAATCGCTTTGAGTCAGCAGCGCCAGCAACAAGTGCGCACTGCGAACGGAAGGATTACTTTCCTCCAGCGAGGCAATGAGCCATCCGTTCTCGAACAACGTGCGCAGGTGCGGAGACAGGACAGGAGTACGCGCATTGCCCTCTCTGAAGGTCGAGATCTCGTGCTCCAGATCGGCTTGCAGGCCATCGGTATCGATGCCGCTTCGGCGCGCGATCAGGCTGAAGTCTGACTGCGGTTGCTCAAGCAAGGCCAGAAAGAGATGCTCCAGGTCCACTTCATAATGGCTACATGACACGCACAGCGTGGCGGCGCGTTCGGTAGCCAGGCGTGCGGTCTCATTGAGTTTGCAAATTAATGATCTGAGATTGATTCCCATGCAGCTCTTCCTTCTTGCTTGTCGTGGCGACGGCATGGCGGCCGTCGAGGTTGTTAGGACTTTCCTTCATGTCACTGGACAGAGATTTCGTAGCGGAGATCAGCACGATCACGAGTTTCGGGAGCGGTAGCGACGAAACTATCCCATCCCAGGCGCCCGCCTTCACGCATGCTCCCCAGTGTCATCCCGCGAACGTCCTGAGCAAGTAGTGCGACCTCCACTTCATACTCAAGCGTGGATCCGCTAAACATGCCCAACATGCGAGCTAAGGCCACGGAAACCTCCTTGCCTGGAAGGAACTTCTCGAAATCTCTTATAGCAACGGGACCGATGCGCAACCGCATGCGCAGGTCGCGCTGCCAGACACGTTCGCCCACCATCGCCTTCCCAAGCACGGAGTTGGTCGATCCAAGCACAGTCTGATGCTGGCGCGGAACCTTGTACCAGTAGCCGATGAACTGCTCGATCTGGAGCGGCACCGAGAAATACTCGCCCAGCACCTTCTGCATGTACAGTGCAGAGGGTGGGCGATGGCGCAAGGCACCTGCAAAATACCCTAAGGATTCATCGCGCACCCCGTTGCCAGTCCCATCCTGCAAACGCTGGCGCAGCGAATGGAAGCCGAGCCCGGAGAGCGAAAGCAGCAAAGGCAGAAATGTGTCGCGACGACCTACATCGTAGTGAAACGTCAGCCGATATTTGTTCCATGCGTGGTAGAACAAGGCTAGTGAACGAGTGGAAAACGCGTCCAGAAATGCACGCGGTCCTTCGTCGCGGTGTTCAATCTGATGACGCGCAACACGTTCGGTGTAATGCGCGGGAAGGGAGCCACTACTTCCGAGAAAACCCATGAAGGTCGGTGTGATCCTGACATACTTCATCTGCCCACACCGTAACGCCTGCTCCATGTTATCGACCGAGATCGCCTCACCCTCGCGTGACGGGTAAGTATCGATGGCCTCGATCTCGCTGGCAGGAAATCCCAGTACTGTACGATTGGCAAAGCGCACGAAGTCGCTGACGGCACGCTCGTGTGGCACACCATTGCGCCTGAACCAGCATTCGATCATGCGCACGGCTTGGAAAAACTGGAAGCGGTGAGGAACGGCGAACAGCCGCTCGATCACGCTAGGCTCAAATCTCCGCTGCGTGGCCTGCATTTGAGCAATTCCTCTCCGGTTCTTTTGGATATCACGGTCAGCTGCGAAAAGCTGTTGGCGTGCACGTACAAGCCCATGAAGCGATCGATCACGCCCGCGAAGGCGTGCAATCCACTTCCCACGAAACCTTCCTCATCAACGGTCAGCTTGACCTCTATTCCGCGGACAAGGCTGGCAAACGGATTCCCAGGCAGCCATGCGGTTGCAGGTCGATGGTCAATGGCAGCAATGGCACTGATCTGCCGTTGTGAGATAGGTGAATTGGACTGATCATAGAGCGTCAGCATTTCCTGGAAGGCCTCGAGGCCGACGCGCATGAGGGAAAGATGATTCAGCGACAGTTGCGAAATCAACCGCCATTGGGCCCCGCGCCCTCGCTCGAAGCGGGATGGCAATGTCGGCTTGCGCAGCAGGGCAGCGGTACGGATCACGCCGCCGCCCTCCAGGCTCAGATCACCGCCAGGCAGGCCATAGGCCAGCAAGGCAGGAAGATCCCGGTTGGTGCAAGTCAGTTCGATGCTTAAAGTATCGGTCTCAATCTTGGAGGGATCGAAATCGATATCAACGATGGATATCTCGGTTTCATAGCCAGGACTCTTCAATGCAATCAGTTCGTCACGGCGCATGGCCCAGTAATGACCATCACTCTCGGGCGATTGGCCATGACGCAGCGAGTAGAAGGGGCGAAAGCTTGTGATGGACTCGCCCTGCGGCGTCTCCCGTACTAGTTGCACCGAATCAATCGAATACACCTCGTAACCGAAGGCTCGCCGGCCATCGGGTAATACTGGATAGTAAGCACCAGCATGCGTCAGCCGGATTGGATCGCCGCGTTGGCTGAACAGATTGATCACTGGTGTGCAACCCAACAGCAAATTGGCGGCACTAACTCCCCCAAGCTGCCTGGCAATATGAGAATCGGCCCGCAGACCGGAAAGTCCCAGGTGCAGGATGAAACTTTTGCTGTCCGCAGGCAGGACCGCAAGGATGGCCGACAGGTCAATATCAAAGAAATTGAATTTTTCGGGGAAGGCAAAATACTCGGTCAGATGGCGATATGCCGGATGAGACTGTGAAGGAAAATCGATCAACGCATCCTCATCGGCGAATCCGACCTCAGCCAAAGGGATCGCGGGCAAGGGAACCCAACGCCGACTGCCCGGCAACTCGATCCAGGCGGCAGCGCTGCGCATAAATAAGCTGTCTCGCAGGGCGGCGCAGAAAGATGCCTCGCCATCTATAAAAACGCGCAGCGAGACCAGGTCGAGCTTGGCCAAGGCCAGCTGCTCCCCCGCCGTTGCGATGCCGATGGAGAGGGAGGACGTCACCGAAGTCGGCAATACCACTGCTTCGGGTGCGTCAATGATCGGCGAGAAGACCGCGTGCGTCAGACAGATAGGAGCGACCGGGACATCATAAACTGTCTGAAACTGGCAAACCACGCCCTTGACCGGTCGGGTAGATAACGTCGTACCTCTAGGGATGATGGTGGCACTGGTCAGTTGTTCCGCCGATTCCGCGCAATCCATGCGGGCGATCGAACAGGACGGGAAGGGACGAAGATAATGCGGATAAAGGACCTCGAACAAGGCCTCGGTGAACTGCGGGTAATCATCATCCAAACGCTTGGAGACACGTGCATTGAGCAACGCATAGGACTGGATCATGCGCTCGATATGAGGATCCTCACAGATCTCGCCAGCCATCAGCAAGCTGCCCGCAATCTTTGGGTAACGCTCGGAGAAATCCCGGGAGTAGCGGCGCAGAAAGCTCAGCTCGCGCTCGTAATATGGCAGAAGCTCTTGCACTTACACTCCTATGCGTGTCGTTCGCGACTTGCTGATGGAATACTGCAATGTCGAAGGCTGCAGCACCGCATCAAAATTGACAGTCTCACGCGCAGCGTTAACCACCAGCAAGGCACTGATGGCGAAGTTGAGTCGATTGATGGAACCGTCCTGAATTTCCAGCGTTGCTTTCACGCCGCGCAATCGTGGCTCATGCCGCGTGATGGCTTCTTCCAGGGAATGACATATAGCACTGCGGTCATCAAGGCTTGCCAGGCTCATTCCAGCGAAATCGTTGAGGCCATAGGTGATGATGGAGTTGCTGCATTCCGGGAATTGCTCCAACGACGCCTCAGCTATGACAGAGCGCGTATTGAGCATTGCCTCGAGGTCACGTGCCACGACATCTTTGAGTTCCTCTATTGACAGACGGTTGATGACAGCACCCACAGAGGCACGTGGCCCCTCACTCATCAGCTTGTCAAACAAGCTGGGCGCAAAGCCTTTCATATGCTTTCTCGCATTGGTTGGACTTGGAGAGGGAAGTCCGCCGGAAAGCCGGCGGACGTCATAGCTCCTTATGAACGGCTGTTCTTTTAGGAACAACTCATCCGTTCAGCGCAAGATCACCTTAAATGACCTTATTGGTTGACAAGTCCCAACCACCCGAAGTGTTGCCGGCAGTACCGCCACCCTGCTTCTGCTGGGTATACTTCCATTTCACGGTGGAGTATTTCAGGCCGACAGTTTCGTTCAGGATCTCACCTGACTCAATAGACGGCTTCACGCTGCTGATCATGACGTTGGTCAGTTCGATTTCGAAATAGCGAACCCGCTCGCCCTTACCATCGGCCCGCATGAACTCGAATTTTGCCTTGGGAATGGTCTTGCCCGAGGACGAGTTTTGCAACAGCAGCGGCGACGCCAGATCAGCCACTTTGGTGAACACGATGTCCTTGTGTTCGCACCGTTCAGCGGTGTGACCACCACCAGTCGATGCTGTTGCCGACTTCGGCTGAAGGACTTCCCAATCAACGGTCTTGCATTCGATCCAATCCTTGTGCAGATCATCAGTGGATTCACCTTTGATTCCGTCGATTTGTATGTAGACGTCAATTGCCATAATTTATCCTGTAAAGATGAGAGAGGAAAAAAAGTTAAGATTTACCTGCCTGCGGCAACTCCGCAACCAACCTGAGCGACACGGACAGTTCATCCAACTGAAAATGCGGACGCAAGAACGACACAGCGCGATAAACGCCTGGTCGTCCCGGCACTTCCGACACCTGTACCGAAGCTTCGCGCAGCGGGAATTGCGCTTTTGCCTCTTGCGTGGCGTTGTCGTCCAACAGCACGTATTGCGCGATCCAGCGATTAAGGAAGTCTTCGACGTTAGAAGCGGCAGCAAAGCTGCCAATCTTGTCTCGCATCATCGACTTCATATAATGAGCGATGCGCGAGACAGCAAATATGTACTGCAACTGCGACGACAGAACCGCGTTGGCGTTAGCGGCGTCCGAGTTGTACTTCTTAGGTTTCTGGGCCGACTGCGCGCCAAAGAAGGCGGCGTAGTCTGTATTCTTGCAATGAACCAGCGAAATGAACCCCAAGTCCGACAGCTCTTTTTCGCGACGATCGGTAATAGCGATTTCTGTAGGACATTTAAGCGCCACCTCTCCTTCGTCGGTCTTGAACGTGTGGGTAGGGAGATCCTCGACCAAGCCACCACCCTCCACGCCCCGGATCGCGGCGCACCAACCAAAGTCCTCGAAAGCCTTGGTCAGCTTGCTACCGAAGGCATAGGCTGCGTTGCACCACAGGTACTTTGAATGGTCTGTACCATCTACATCTTCGACGAAATTAAATCCTTCCACCGTCGTTCCATCCTTTGGGTTGAAGGGGAGGCGACCGAGGAAGCGCGGCAAGGTCAGGCCAACATAGCGCGAATCTTCGGATTCGCGGAAGGATTTCCATTTGGCATATTCGACCGTATCAAAGACCTTCGACAGATCACGTGGCTTGCCAAGCTCGGAAAAGCTTTCCAGGCCGAAGAGTTCCGGTGACGCTGCGGTAATGAAAGGCGCATGAGATGCAGCGGCGATGCGCGACATCTGCTCGATGAAGTACATGTCCTCAGGTTGCCGAGTGATTTCGAAATCACCTAGCAAGGCCCCGAAGGGGGCGCCGCCAAAGGTTCCAAACTCCTCCTCGTAGACTTTCTTGAACATGGCGCTCTGGTCAAATTCCAGCGCCGAGTTGAAGTCCTTGACCAATTCCTTCTTGGTTGCGTTGAGGATCTTGATCTTCTGGTTCTCGCCCACAGTGGTATTGCGTACCAGATAATTCAGGCCGGTCCAGCTACCTTCAAGCTTCTGGAACTCCGGTGCGTGCATGATGGCGCTAACCTGGCTGGAAATAAGTCGATCCAGTTCGGCAATACGCGCATCGAGGGTAGCGGACAGGTTCTCCGATACGACCACCGTTCCTTCCATAACCTGGCTGACGAGCTCGGAAATCAAGTCCTTTGCGCGATCATGCTCGGAAGATGACTTGGCGACCTTGCTCTGTTCAACAATGTCATCCAGAAGGGTGCTGCCAGCAGCGGCAGGCGCAGCGCTTGCTGCGGCTTCGATATGGGCTTGAGCGGACATGGGATCTCTTTTATTTGTTGGTTTGCTTGCTAAGTTCGGCCAGCTTCTCGGTACTGTTGAGAACGTCGTTGAGGATGTCTTCCAGTTTTTCGTTGCCGGCGATCTTATTGCGCAGATCGGCTAGCCTGGTTCTCGCCTCCAGCAGCTTGCGCAGCGGCTCGACCTGCTGTACCACGGACTCGGGACGAAAATCTTCCATTGAACGAAACTTCAATTCCACTGCAAACTCGCCCCCTTTATCGGAAAGCTCGTTGGGTACGCGGTAGACCGCGCGCGGTTCTATTCCCTTCATCACCTCGTCGAAATTGTCTGGATCGACGTTGATGAATTTACGATCCTTCAAACGCGGTTGGGGCAGCTCGGAGTTTCCACCGAAATCGCCCATCACGCCGGTGACGAAGGCCAGCTCCTTCTTTTCGATGGCGTCGCCAATCTCGACGTCATAGGTCATCTGCACGCGCGGGGGACGCACCTTTTGCAGTTTCTTCTGAATGCTTTCTTTCTTAGCCATGATTACTCCGCTGCTGTATTGGATGACGCGCCCCATCGTCTGAGGCTGCTTGAAAGACTGGTGCGCCAACGTGCACCCGTCGACTCGCCTTACTTCAGATTGCCGAACGGATTGGGCCCGCTACCATTACCGCTCTCAGTATCCGAAGCCGACGTTGTCTTACGCGCTGCCTTGCCACGCGCTCGAGGAGGTGTCACAGCTTTGGGCTGCGGCACCAAATTGTTCTCGCCGAGGTTTTCGCGCAGGATCTTGGTCAGATCCTGCGCCTCGGCTTTAAGCGTACCGTTCAGCGCATTCTGTGCGCGTAGATCCCCCGATGATTTCACTGCCAAACGCAGACCAGAGAGAGTAACGACACCGTTGGCGACCTTATCACCGGGATCACGCCTGAGCGCTTCCTGCGCGTTGACGATGGCATCGCTGTAATCGCCCGCATCAAATCGGAGCTGCGCAATACGTATCCATGGATTTTTGTCAGCGGGGAAGCGACTTGCCACTGCCTTGAGTACCGACACGGCCTCATCAGTCTTACCCTCGGCGTGCGCGGCATTGGCCTGGGCCAATCCGCTTTCGAGCGCGTTCTTGGCGTCATCGCCAGGATTGGACTTAGGCTGAATGTTGGTGCAGCCACCCAACGCCAAGACCAGCATCGCCGAAACGATCAGACCTACGTTCAATTTGCTCGCACGCATTGGAAACCACTCCTTATATTTTTGAGATTAGGAAAATCTTGCGCGAGCTCGCGCAAGAGAATTTGTCGAGACCGAAAAATTCCGGAGATTCCTGATTTTTAGACTCCGAATAGTCCGAGACGGTACTTTTCGGAGTGAAACTGATGCTTCTGAAACCCGGAAGCTATTACTAGCCACGTTCCAACTACAACTATCATTTTTTCTCGACTTAATAGTTTTAAGTAATTTGAACTTAAGGCCCGATCAAATGTATCGCATGAACCGTCAACAGAAAATGCAGCGCCACAATCTGTAAAGACTTCCTAAAATTTTTTCGGCACGCGAGAAGTCGCGCATCAAAAATCCCAAATAACATACGGGGCAGAGTTGAAAAACCAACTGACTAATCACTTGGCAACGGTAATCGCCATTTTTTCCCTATCCGGTTGTGCCGCCGTCGGCGCTGCTTCCTCGGTCGCGCAAGCGGCAAGATCCACCCTCGAGGCACTTGGCCTGAAAAAAGCAGAGCCACCGGAAGTCCCTGATGCGATGAAACAACCTCGAAGCATCCCTATCAAGCTGCATGCCTCCAGGGCGCTCAATCTTGATCCGCAGCAGCGTCCGCTGGCCTTAGTCGTAAAAATCTACAAGCTGAAGCAGAACATAAGTTTCCAACAGGCTTCATACGACACCTTTCTGAGTACGCAGAAAGAAAAGGAAGCCTTGGGAGCTGACCTAATGGAGGTAAAGGAGATCACGCTGGTGCCAGATCAGCGCTATGAAATTATCGAGAAGGTAAGTTATGAAGCGGGCTACATCGGCGTGGTCGCGCTTTTCGTCAATCCAGCCCAGCAGCGCTGGCGCATTGCCTTCAAGGCTGATGAAGCGGAGAAAATCGGCATTACCGTCGGCGTGCAATCTTGCTCGCTGACCTTGGGTAAGGGTGCGGCGGCTGTTGATACGCAAGGCAAGCCGTTAGAAAAAGATCTGACGCTGGCCCCAGTTCAGTGTCCTTGAAATTGAAAGGGCAATTCACGAAACATCGTGACATGACAATCATAATGAAGAGGAAATCAAAGTGAACCAGTCCAACAAGGTCCTATGGGGCGAAGGTCTATTCCTGAGGCCACAACACTTCCAACGCCAGGACCACTACCACGAAGCGCGCCTGCACCAGACGGCGCTCACGCTCAATCCCTTTTGCTGGGGCATCTCTTCTCTCAAGGTGGATCATGATTCCTTGAACAACAACACGCTACGCATCTTGGAACTGTCCGCGATCTTTCAGGACGGAGAGATCTACAAGGCCCCGGATGGAGACGACCTGCCCGATCCTATCGAGCTGACCGAGATTCCGCTATCGCAACAATCCGTCACCTTCTACGCTGCGCTTCCCGTGCTGAAAAGTTTCGGCAGCAATTTCGCCTCAGGCGTGGCCAATCATCAGTCGAGCCGTTACATCCAGCACAATATCGAGACACCCGATCTGTTTACCGACGCCGCCAAGGCCGAATTGAGCTATCTGAAGAAAGCGGTCCGCCTCGCATCAGAGAGCGAACCGCGCGACTCCCTGGTATGCATCCCCATCGTGAGGCTGCGCCGGTCTAGTTCATCAGGATTCGAACTAGACCCTGATTTCGTCGCTCCCAGTTTGTCAGTCCACGCAGCGCCACTGTTATTCCAGCGCCTGCGCCGTCTTATGGATGCCTTGCAGGCCAAGGTTAGCGCACTGTATGGCCATCATCGCGAGCCGAGCAAGAACGTAGTGGAATTCCGTTCTGGCGACATCACCTCTTTCTGGTTGCTCCACACCGCCAGCACCGCTTATGCCCGGCTTTCACACTATCTGAATAATCCCTTGCTGCATCCCGAGCGTCTGTATGAACAATTGCTAGCGTTGGCGGGCTCGCTGATGACGTTCTCGCGCAGCCTGATGCTGGCGGACCTGCCTCCGTACGAACATCGCGATCCGGGCCCGCCGTTTGCTCGGCTGGATGGCATCATTCGCGAACTTCTCGACACCGTTATCTCCTCGCGTTACTTCGCCATCGTGCTGCATGAGAGCAAGCCTTCTTACCACATGGGCATGCTGGACTCAGGCAAGATCAATGAGAAGACCAACTTCTATCTTGCAGTCAACGCCGACCTTCCCGCCATCGAACTGGTCGATGTTGTTCCATTGCGCTTCAAGGTCGGCGCGCCCGACGATGTCGAAAAATTCGTACTCGCCGCGCTACCCGGAGTCAAGCTAGTGCATTCGCCGCAAGTGCCGGCTGCTCTGCCGGTACGTCCTGATACGTATTACTTCACCCTCGAAAGCAAGGGCCCCATGTATGAACGGATGCTGCAAGCCCAATCACTATGCATCTATGTGCCTTCCGGCATCCGCGAACTTAAACTTGAACTGCTGGCGGTAACACAATGAACATGACTTCCCCCCCTTCTCTGCTTGATCCGACTCCTCTTCAGATGCCGGTGACGACAGGTGCTCCGATCAATGCGCGCTCACTACTGGATTTGATTTACGACGGTTTTTACGCACTCTTCATGCTCAAGAACGGCGGTACGCCCGTAGACGACGTTTCCTTCGAGAGCAAGATGCAGAAGTTTCTAGGCGAAGTCGAACGCAATGCCAAGAAGATCAATGCCTCTCCAGATGATATCTATGCTGCGAAATATGCTTTTTGCGCTTCAGTCGATGAGATCATCCTGCGCTCCAAATTTGGAATCCGCCCTGCCTGGGAACGCCGCCCCTTGCAGTTGACCATGTTCGGCGACCAGTTGGCGGGTGAGAATTTCTTCCATAAATTGGAAGAGCTGCGGTTGCACGGGAATGCACACATCCAGGCCCTAGAGGTTTTTCACATGTGCCTGCTGCTAGGATTTCAGGGAAAGTATGCGCTGGAAGGTCCTGAGAAACTGAATTATCTGACAGCCCGACTGGGCGACGAAATCGCCCATCTCAAGGGCAAGAGCGCCGGCTTCGCGCCTCACTGGGAGAGGCCCGACGCTGTCATCAACAAGCTGCGCAATGACGTTCCGCTTTGGGTGGTGATCTCGCTGTTCGCACTGATCACCTTGTTCGCCTATCTGGGAGTGCGCTGGATGCTTATCAGCGACACCGAAAATGGGCTGGCCGGCTATTCAGATATCGTCAAATTGGCACCGCGCACTGCCAATCTGACCATTACTCTACCCTGAGCACGGGCGAAGCGCGCAGCGTCATATCCCGGGTAGCGCGTTAATCCCACATCAGTTCCTTCTGACTATCGATGTAGATGATCCTAGTTCGGAGTCCCATTGCAACACTCCTGATATTCGCATAGCCTTGGCATGTTGCATTCACCGGTTGAAACCTGGAAAGCCCCGTTGAGAAGGCTGCAGGTACACAAACGGCCACACGCGAGCTGTTGCGTGATATGTAATCGCTTGTGGAACCATTTCGTTCCTGGGATCTGTGCGTAAAGTGCATTCATGTTCGACGGGGGGGAATAAAATGGGGCGGTTGCAGAAGTATCTGGCGCTCATCCTGGGCCTCATCATCATGATGGTTCTTAGCATCTGCGGAGCTTCGCTATACGAGGGTTACCGGCAGACCCGCATATCGGCGATCACCGAGGCCAACAATGTCACGCTCATTGTCCAGCGCGCCATTTCCCGGAACATGGAAATCCTCTCATTGGCCATGGACACGCTAGCGTACCGCTATCAGCATCCGCTGGACCTTACACACGCAAGCGACGAGGAGCGTTATAACTACCTTTTCGGCAGCACCGCCGCCGCGCACCATATCACCGCATTGGCCATATTGGACGCCGATGGCTATGTGCGCGTGACCTCGCGTCGCTCCGCTTCACCGAGCGTCGTCGTCAATTACTCTGAACGCACCTACTTCACCGTGCATCGGGACAGCGCCGACGCCGGCCTGTTCATCTCGCGTCCCATCAAGGCCAATCTAGGCAACGAGCTACCGGTAGTTGTCCTGTCCAAGCGCCTGTCCCGCAAGGACGGATCGTTCGATGGCGTCGTACTGATGGCGCTGGACATGAGCTATTTCCGCGACTTGTTCACCGGGCTGACATTGGGCGAGGACGGCATCATGTCTTTGTATTCAGATGACGGCGTGACCTATATGCGGGTGCCCTATCACCCGTCCTCCATTGGTCGTGAAATCACCAACAACCCGAACTTCCAGCGTCTGCGCGCGATGCTCGTCGACAATGACGGCAACTTTTTCGCGCGCGCCCATACCGATGGCGTTGAGCGCCTCTATACGTTCCGGCGTATTCCAGACGCCCCCTTGATTGTCCTTCTCGGGCGTTCTGAGCGCTTCATCTTCAAGACCTGGTACGACACACTCTATTCCGTGCTGTTGTTGCTGATCATCTTCACCGCACTGGCTGGCGTGTTGCTGATGCTGGTGCGCAGGGAGCTACTCAAGCGCGTGGCCGCTGAAAAGCAACTGGAAGACCTGGCGCGTACTGATGGCCTGACGGGCCTACTGAACCGGCGCAGCCTCGACGAAGCGTTGCTCGCTGTCTGGCAGCGTAGCCAGCGCAGTCCCACTGCGGGTTTCTCGACGCTGTTCATCGATGTGGATTACTTCAAGCGCTACAACGATACCTATGGCCATGAAATGGGTGACACCGTCCTGCAAGCAGTGGCTGCGGTTCTACGAGAACATCTTCAGCGTCAGAATGACTTGGCAGGCCGCTATGGCGGCGAGGAATTCGTAGTGCTGCTGGAGCAGACCGATGAACACGGTGCATTGCGAATGGCGCAGCAGCTGTGCGAGGCAATATACAACCGAGGGATCCCTCACTCGGGCAGTCCGCTGGGGGTGATCAGCGTCAGTATCGGCGTTGCCACCATGAACCGCGCGCCACATCAGCGCATGGAGGATGTGCTCAATGCTGCCGATCATGCGCTATACATCGCCAAGAGAGAAGGACGCAACCGCGTCTGCGTCGCGCATCCTGGCCAGAATGATCCGCTGGCCTAACGCGCTGTATGGGCGCGGTCGTTTGAAAATTGTGGAACGGAATTTTCGTTGAACAATACGATTGTTTGCTAAAGTCCCTGATGTCAGCAATCGGCCAGAAGCTGCCATTCAACCGGGCAGATCTTTTGGGTGGAGAGCAAAGAGGAAAAATGATGACGTGGGTGAAAGACTTTGAGGGAATGATTGATTTTCTATCGCAGGTGATCGTTCATGCTCCAGATAATTTCCCTAAAGAGGATTATCTCGACGAGGACGAGCAGCTAACCTTGGAAACTGCGTTTTCTGAACTACGCCAAGGTCTCCAATTGGCTTCAGCAAGACTTGCCGACCGGAGCTTACTTGCCGACTTAAAACTAGGCCTTGAAGATGCTTATTCTTCATATAAGCAAGGTGATGATATTAAAGGCGCACATCAACTACAGAGCCTTGAGCAGGAATTACTGCGGCTAGTTAGCTGAATCACCTGCTTGCTCATGTCTAGCCATCGGTTCTCGGTTGATTTTCGTTTTTCTTTCCATCCAGAGGACTCTTCTATCGGCCAGACGCAGACTTCCTGCACTACGCATCACACAACCGTTAACGGACTATCAATGCTCAAACTGCTAAGTAAACTTTGGGGACGGGACTTGACCTCCCCACGGGGGCCGACCGTGGGGAAGAAGAAATCCTTTCGGACGCACAAATTTTCAAAGAAGATTTTTCTGTATCAAAACAGAATAAACAGGCGCTAGGGCGTTTCGTTAGACTAATAACTGCGCAATTAGGAGTTGAGGAAAGCCAACGCTTAGCCACATCGGTTATGTCGCACCTAGGGCCCGGCGATACGGCGAGCGACGCAATCCAAAACGGCATACTTGATGACGACGGACAGCGGCGGGGCCAGTGGGTCGTACTACAAGTCGATTGGAAAGCAACTGAAGAAGTGGAGTGGCAGGCGAATGAACTGCTGACTGCGGCCGGGATTACCGAAACCTGGAATATGGAAAGCGGAACGAACGCGACCGTTCCGCATGCGCTAGTAGAGTTTTCTTCCTGGGTGAAACCGCGGGGGTTACGCTTGCTCCATCTCGACTTCGGAGACGATGCTTATTACGCATTGCTCGTGCTGGCGGACCAATTGGAAGAGATTATTCAAGCGGCGGAGAATGCTGGCCTGAACATTCAGGGATCAGACGATTTTGAACGTGAGCAATTGCGCGATTGACGCGAGAGAATTTGTTGTGCTGCGAACGAGCCCCCCCCCTGTCTCGCCACTGACTTCGTGACTTGGCTGACGTCTGTAATAGGTCAGTTTCTGCTTTACACAGCGTCAACCGTTTTTTCAGTCGACCAACTTTCCATGCTGGGATGAACAGTTCCTGAGCCAATTGCATTTCCTCTCAAGTACGCGAAATAGAATGCTGCGCCCCACTGGGACCAACCTCAACTGCGTCAGAAGCGACATTGAGAAAATACGATTGATTTCAAGCAACATGCGCTAAGGGCAAAATTGCGAAGCAAAATAAAAAGGCCTACCGAGCGGTAGGCCTTTTAGATACTGGTGCTGGCTGCAGGACTTGAACCCGCCACCCCCTGATTACAAGTCAGGTGCTCTACCAGATGAGCTAAGCCAGCAAAACTTCAGCCGGCGATTATAGCCTACTTGATACGGGTCAGTACAGGACGACCACCTTTTTTCGGTGGTTCAGGATCATCATCGCCCTTTTCCTCGCTGTCGGCGGACTTCTTTTCCGGCTCAGAGACCGGCACCGACGACAGTACCGGTGCGCTGCTCTCCGGTTCCTGCGGCGCGTCCGACTCCTGCACGGCTTCGGCAGTGGCGGGCGCGGGGGCCTCGAAGGCCATGCCCTGGCCGTTTTCGCGGGCGTAGATGGCGATGACGTTTTCCACCGGGATCAGGATGTCCCGCGACACGCCGCCGAAACGGGCGCTGAAGTGGATGTTGTCGTTCTCCATCTTCAGGCCGCTGGTGGCTTCGAAACTGATGTTGAGGACGATCTCGCCATTCTTGACGAACTGCATCGGCACACGTGTGCGGCTGTCGACGACCACGGCGATGTGCGGCGTATAGCCGTTGTCGGTGCACCATTCGTAGATAGCGCGCAGCAGGTAGGGCTTGGTGGAGACTTCTTGCATGACTGTGTCGTGTGCGATGCGCGGCATGCCCGCATCTGCCGGCTGGGCCGGGGTGGAACTGCAAATCGGACTGCTGGCGGAACAGGCCTGCTCAGGCTCGGGGCCCGATGCGCGGCCTGCTCCGGATGACGCTTAACGGCGCATCACCTTCTCGGACGGGGTCAGCGCCTCGATGTAGGCCGGACGCGAGAAGATGCGCTCGGCATACTTCATCAGCGGAGCGGCGGTCTTGGACAGCTCGATGCCGTAGTGGTCCAGGCGCCACAGCAACGGCGCCAGCGCCACGTCCAGCATGGAGAACTCGTCGCCCAGCATGTACTTGTTCTTCAGGAACAGGGGCGCCAGCTGGGTCAGGCGGTCGCGAATCTCGTTGCGGGCCTTCTCCTGGCTCTTCTCGGCAGCCTTGGACTTTTCGTTTTCCAGCGTATGGACGTGAACGAACAGTTCCTTCTCGAAGTTGAACAGCATCAGGCGCGCGCGGGCGCGCATGAGCGGGTCGGCCGGCATCAGTTGCGGGTGCGGGAAACGCTCATCGATGTATTCATTGATGATGTTCGATTCGTACAGCACCAGGTCGCGCTCGACCAGGATCGGCACCTGGCCGTAGGGGTTCATGACCGAAATGTCTTCCGGCTTGTTGAACAGGTCCACGTCGCGGATCTCGAAATCCATGCCCTTTTCGAACAGGACGAGGCGGCAACGTTGCGAAAATGGGCAGGTCGTGCCCGAGTAGAGAACCATCATTTTTTCAGAGCCCTAAAAACAAAAGGGGGGCGAGACGCATAACGCTCACCCCGATACGCAATTCCGCAAAAACTGCGCGGATACGTGATTGTACGTTTTTACTTGATGTTCTTCCAATAGGACGCGTTCAAACGCCACGCCAATACTGCGAAGATGCCAAGGAAAAGCAGCACCCAGACGCCCAGACGCTTGCGCGTGTTCTGCGCCGGCTCGGCCATCCATTGCAAATAAGCAACAAGGTCGGCGACATTGTTGTCATATTCCGCTGTCGTCATCTTGCCGGGCTTGACCTGCTCGAAGCCGGCAAACTTGTGGATGGTCTTGCTGGCATCATGAGGATCCTTCTCCTCGACGAACTTGGCCTTGCGGATGCCTTGCAATTCCCACAACACATGCGGCATGCCGACGTTGGGGAAGAGCATGTTGTTCCAGCCGGTGGGGCGGCTGTCGTCCGTATAATAACTGCGCAGGTAGGTATAAATCCAGTCCGGACCGCTACCCGCCTCCGATGCCTTGGCGCGGGCGATCACCGACAGGTCCGGCGGCGCGGCGCCAAACCAGGCCTTGGCGTCTTGCGGCGACAAGGAAATCTTCATCAGGTCGCCGACCTTTTCCCCACTGAACATGAGGTTGTTCTTGATCTGGTCTTCGGTCAGGCCGATGTCGCGCAGGCGGTTGTAGCGCATCGACGAGGCCGAGTGGCAGTTCAGGCAATAGTTGACGAACAGCTTGGCGCCGTTTTGCAGCGAGGAAACATCCTTGGTGCGGTCAGGTGCATGGTCCAGCGGGAAGGTCCCCTCGCTGGCGCAGGCCAGCGCCGGCAGCAACGCCAGCGCGGCAATCACTTTCTTCAGCAATGTCATGTTCTTGTCCTTTGGCGGCTGGCTTAGTGCGGATGGTAGACGACGCGATCAGGCACCGGCTTGAAGGTGCCGGCTGCGCTCCACCAGGGCATCAACAGGAAGAAGCCCAGGTAGATGAAGCTGCACACCTGTGAAACGGTGGTGCCGATGGCCGTCGGCGGTTGCACGCCGAGGTAGCCAAGGATGACGAAGGCGATGCCAAAGACCAGGTAGACGTACTTGTGCCAGCTCGGACGGTAGCGGATCGACTTGACCTGCGACTTGTCCAGCCACGGCAGCCCGCCCAGGATCACCACCGACAGGCCCATCAGCACAACGCCCCAGAACTTGGCGTCGAAGATGAGCATGCCGCCGATGATCGCCAGGCCGATGACGATGGCGGCGATCTTGAGCTTGCTCGACAGGCGCGACTTGAACACCAGCAGGGCGACATAGGCCGCCACACCGGCGATGAGCCAGCCCATGAAGTCAGCCGTGGTCGCACGCAGGATGGAGTAGAACGGCGTGAAGTACCAGACCGGGGCGATGTGCGGCGGGGTCTTGAGCGAGTCGGCGGGAATGAAGTTGTTGTACTCCAGGAAGTAGCCGCCCATTTCCGGGGCGAAGAACACCACCGCCGAGAACACCATCAGGAAGATCGACACGCCGAAGATGTCGTGCACCGTGTAATACGGATGGAACGGCACGCCGTCCAGCGGCACGCCCTTCTCGTCGGTCTTTTCCTTGATCTCCACACCGTCGGGGTTGTTGGAGCCCACTTCATGCAGCGCGATGATGTGCGCCACCACCAGGCCGATGAGCACCAGGGGAATGGCGATCACGTGGAAGGAGAAGAAGCGGTTCAGGGTGGCGTCGGAAACGACGTAGTCGCCGCGAATCCACAGCGACAGGTCCGGGCCGATGAAGGGGATGGCGCCGAAGAGGTTCACGATCACCTGCGCACCCCAGTAGGACATCTGGCCCCAGGGCAGCAGGTAGCCGAAGAAGGCTTCACCCATCAGGCACAGGAAGATACCTACGCCGAACAGCCACACCAGTTCGCGCGGCTTGCGGTAGGAGCCGTAGAGCAGGCCGCGCACCATGTGCAGGTAGACCACGATGAAGAACGCCGAGGCGCCGGTGGAGTGCATGTAGCGCACCAGCCAGCCCCAGGGGACGTCACGCATGATGTACTCGACCGAGGCAAAGGCCAGGGTGGCGTCGGGCTTGTAGTGCATCACCAGGAAGATGCCGGTGACGATCTGGATCACCAGCACCAGCAGCGCCAGCGAGCCGAAGATGTACCAGAAGTTGAAGTTCTTGGGAGCGTAGTACTCGGAAAGATGGGCTTTCCAGGTGGCCGTCAGCGGAAAACGCGAATCCACCCAGTTCAGCGCCTTGGCCGAGACGGGTGCATCGTCAGGCAACTTCTTTTCGTGGAATGCTCCCATGATCAGGCCTCCCCTTTCTCGTCCTTGCCGATGACGAGCTTGTTGTCGCCTTCAAACATGTAGCGCGGGACTTGCAGGTTGTCCGGCGCCGGCTTGTTCTTGTAGACCCGGCCAGCCAGGTCGAAGGTGGAGCCGTGGCAGGGGCACAGGAAGCCGCCTTGCCAGTTGTCCGGCAGCGAGGGCTGGGCGCCGGTCTGGAAGCGCGAGCTCGGCGAGCAGCCCAGGTGCGGGCAGATGCCCACCACCACCAGGATGTCCTTGCGGATGGAGCGCCATTCGTTCAGGGCGTAGTCGGGCGTCTCGGAGAAATCGGTGCGCTTGGAGTTGGGATCGGCCACCTCGCCGTCGGTCTTCTTGAGGGAATCGACCATCTCGGGCGTACGCTTGAGAATCCAGACCGGCTTGCCGCGCCATTCGACGGTGCGCATTTCACCGGGAGCAAGTGAAGAAATATCCACCTCAACCGGTGCGCCTGCCGCCTTGGCGCGTTCAGAAGGTTGCAGGGTGGAGACAAATGCTCCAGCGGTGGCCAACCCCGCTACACCTCCGGCCGCACAAGTCGCAACAAGCAAACCTCGTCGACTCGCGTCGACCTGATTCTCGTCAGTCATAAAGACCCCAATCTCCAAATGTAAGTTAGCGTGGACCTTCTAAGTGACCCTCATGCAACTTTTTGATTATATATAAGCTGAATAGGGTTTTGTAGCTAACGGCGGGTATGGTACAGACTTGTGAAAATGAACATTTGACGCAGCGCAACCCATTGTCAATCTGCTCTTTTTGTCGGTTATCTTGCGCTGCGGCGTCAGCGCCTGTCCGATTTACTTTTCAAGGCGGGCAGGATATAACCCGTTGTAAGTCAGCCTCATATGTAAACTGCAATTGTCAAAGGAGAAACCAGGGATGAGCATGCTCAAGGACTTTCGCGCTTTCGCGATCAAGGGAAACGTGGTCGACCTGGCCGTCGGCGTGATCATCGGTGGTGCGTTCGGCAAGATCGTCAGCTCGCTGGTGGAAGACATTATCATGCCTATCGTCGGCAAGATCTTCGGCGGCCTGGATTTCGCCAATTACTACCTGCCGCTCAACGGCCAGGCCTACGGGCTGCCGCTGGCCGAGGCCCGGAAGGCGGGCGCGGTGTTTGCCTACGGCAACTTCCTGACCATCCTGATCAACTTCCTGATCCTGGCCTTCATCATCTTCCAGATGGTGCGCGCCATCAACAAAGCGCGCGACCTGGCCAGCAAGCACGAAGAAGCTGCACCGGCCGCACCGGCGCCGACCCCGGAAGATGTGCTGCTGCTGCGCGAAATCCGCGATTCGCTCAAGAAGCAGGGCTGAGCCCTGCCCTGCATCACACCGGGTTGTCGATATCGATGAAGCGGTGTTCGATGCCGAAGTGGGCCGCCACATGCTCGCCCAGCGCCTGGATGCCGTAGCGCTCGGTGGCATGGTGGCCGGCGGCAAGATAGACGGTACCGGTCTCGCGCGCCAGATGGACGGTGGGCTCGGAGATTTCGCCGCTGATGTAGACCGATGCGCCCGCTTCGATGGCCTCGCCCAGCATGCCCTGCGCTGCGCCGGTACACCAGGCGACCTGGCCGACGGCTTGCTGGGGATCGCCGATCAGCAAGGGCATGCGGCCCAGGCGCTTTTCGATCAGCATCGCCAGGTCAGCTGCGGTCTTGACCGAGGGTGCGTGGCAGCGCCCTAGCCAGCCGATGTCGTTGTCACCGAAGCGACCGGTGGCGTCAAAGTCGAGTCGCCGCGCCAGTTGTGCGTTATTGCCCAGTTCAGGATGTGAATCCAGCGGCAGGTGATAGCCGAACAGGTTGATGTCGTTGGACAGCAGCAGCTTCAGGCGCCGCTGTTTCTGCCCGATCACGCGCATGTCCTCGCCGCGCCAGAAGTAACCGTGATGGACCAGGATGGCGTCCGCCTGCCATTGCAGCGCGGCTTCGATCAGCGCCAGGCTGGCGGTAACGCCAGTGACCACGCGCCCTACCGTGGCGCGCCCTTCCACCTGCAAGCCGTTTGGGCAATAATCGCGATATTGCGCGGCGTTAAGCGTCTGTCCCAGATATGCTGAGAACTCGTCCCTGTTGATGTGGCGGGTCATTTCTTCCTCTATCCGATTTCAAATCAAAACCAAGAATTCTTTTATGCGACGTTTATGGCTGTTGTTTGCCCAGACCGTGACGGTCGGTCTGGCCTTGTGGTTCATTGTAGCGACCTTGAAGCCGGACTGGCTGTCCGGTTCCTCCAGTTCGCGCGCAAGGCCGGCCCAGTCCACGGTACAGATGCAGGAAGCGACGCCCAACGCGCCCGCCCTCGACTCCTACCGCCATGCTGCACGCCAGGCCATGCCCTCGGTGGTGAACATCTTCACCACTACCGAAGCGCGGCCGCAGAAGAGCCCGTTCCAGAACGATCCCTTCTTCCGCAAGTTCTTCGGCGACCAGTTCGACGAGCAGCAGCAGGATGACAAGCAGTCCAGCCTGGGTTCGGGCGTGATCGTCAGCCCGCAAGGCTACATCCTCACCAACAACCACGTCGTGGAAGCGGCCGACAAGATCGAAGTGGCCCTGGCCGATGGCCGCAAGGCCAGCGCCAAGGTGGTCGGCATCGATCCCGAGACGGATCTGGCGGTCATCAAGATCGACCTGCCCAACCTGCCCGCCATCACCCTGGGCCATCCGGAGAACAGCTCGGTGGGCGACGTCGTGCTGGCCATCGGCAACCCCTTCGGCGTGGGCCAGACGGTGACCATGGGGATCGTCTCGGCACTGGGCCGCAATCACCTGGGCATCAATACCTTCGAGAACTTCATCCAGACCGATGCCGCCATCAACCCCGGCAACTCCGGTGGCGCGCTGGTCGATACCAACGGCAACCTGCTGGGCATCAACACGGCGATCTATTCACGTACCGGCGGCAACCTGGGCATCGGCTTTGCCATTCCCATGTCCACGGCCAAGACGGTGATGGAAGCCATCATCAGCCACGGCCAGGTGGTGCGCGGCTGGATCGGCGTGGAACCGCAGGACATCACGCCGGAACTGGCCGAGAGCTTCGGCCTGGGCAAGAAGACCGGCGCCATCATCGCCGGCGTGCTCAAGGGCGGACCGGCTGATCGCGCCGGGATGCGTCCGGGCGACATCCTGGTGAGCATCGACGACAAGCCGGTGGCCGACACCACCGAGATGCTCAATGTCATCGCCCAGCTCACGCCAGGCCAGCAGATCGCCATGACGGTGCTGCGCAAGTCGCAGGAAACCAAGCTGAACATCACCGTGGGCAAGCGTCCGCCGCCGCCCAAGAACGAGGATGCCGACGAAGAATGAGCCAGGAGAGCCAAGCCCATGCACGTGCGTGACCTGATCCAGTTCCTGGGGGAACTGTCCGAGAGCAACAACCGCGCCTGGTTCGTCATGAACAAGCCGCGCTATGACATCCTGCGCGAGGAATTCCTGGCGCTGACCATCAAGCTCATCGCCGAGATCAGCAAGTTCGACCCGGCCATCGCGGGCTGCAACCCGAAGAAGGCGCTGTTTCGCATCAACCGCGACATGCGCTTCTCGCATGACAAGCGCCCCTACAAGACGCACTTCTCCGCCGCCATCACGGCCAGCGGACTGAAGAAGCCCAGCCAGGGCGGTGGTCCGGCCTACTACTTCCATATCAATGAAGCGGGCCAGTTGCTCATCGCCGGCGGCGAATACATGCCGCCCACGCCGCGCCTGCGGGCCATCCGCAATCGGGTGGTGGAAGATGCTGCGGGTTTCACCAAGATGCGCAAGAACAAGAAGCTGGTGGCGACCTATGGCGACCTGCAGGACGAGGGCAAGCTGCAGCGCCCGCCCAAGGGATTTGATCCGGACACGCCCAATATCGAGTACGTGAAACTCAAGAGCTTCATCGTCTGGAGCGAAGAGGATATCCGCAAGAAGATTCCGGCCGACCTCGGCAAGCGCGTGCTGGAAGGATTCAAGGACGCCTATCCGCTGGTGCAGTGGCTGCGGGATATTCCGCTGGTCCAGGACGAGGCGGAGCAATGAGCGCCGCGCTGATCCGTGCGGGCAACTGAGCCCATGACGAGCAAGAAGACGCCGCCCAACCTGCAATTGCAGCAGGTGCGCATTTCGGACCAGATCGCCGACCACATCGTGCGCTACATCGCTGAGCACAAGCTGGAGCCGGGCCAAAGCCTGCCCAGCGAGGGGGAGCTGACCCGGCTCTTCGGCGTGAGCCGCCCCACCGTGCGCGAAGCCACCAATGCGCTGGCCGGACGGGGACTGATCGCGGTCTCCAGCGGCAAGTCGCCCACCGTGCTGCCCTTGTCCAAGGTGCCCTTTTCCAACCTGGCGCAGCATGGGCTGGCCACCCAGCAGATCACCCCGATCCAGATCCTGGAAGTGCGCCATAGCCTGGATCTCCAGGCCGCCGTGCTGGCGGCGGAACACCGCACGCCTGCCGACATCGACCGGCTCAACGCCATCGTGGCGCAGATGCCGGCGGCGCTGGGCAATGTCGAAGCCTTTTCACCACTGGACGCGGCCTTCCACGAAGCCGTCGGGCAGGCCACCCAGAATCCCCTGCTGTCGGCCATCATCAGCGGCATCAGCCCCATCCTGTTCGACTCCACGCGCTCGGTCCATTCCCATACCCGCAACCAGCAGGAATGGGATTCGGTGCTGCTGAACCATCAGAACATCGCCGCAGCCATCATCAACGGCAATGCCTCAGCGGCGCGCAGGCTGGTCGATATCCACTACGTGGATGCCTACAAGCGCTACGACTGAGCGCTGCGCCCATACCCCCTCAGCAGGCCGTCCTGCTGTGTTCTGAAGCCGCGTGCGCCGGGCAGCACGACTGGCCCCAGTGCTGCCGCGTGCTGGTCAGACCGATGCCGGGATTGAAGGAATTGGTCGGGTCCAGGCGGCGATAGAATTGCTCGACCTCAGGTCCGGCATGATAGAGATGGCCGAAGTTGTGCTCAGCCGGATAACGCGCCCCACGCGCTTCCAGCATGGCCAGCAGGCGCTGCTTGACGGCGTCGCAGTCACGGCCCTTCTTGACCAGGTATTCCTGGTGCATCACATGGCAGAAGAAGTGCCCGCAATACATCGTGAACTCGATCTGCTCGGCCAGCTCCTTGGGCAACACTTCGAACCAGTCATAGGTATTGCGCGGCAGGGCGACGTCGAGGGCGACGATGTCTTCGACCGTGTCCTGATGCACGGCCCGGTAGCGATTGGCTGCATTGCCGATGGCGAAACGGTTCAGGAAGGCCGCGCCGGCCTCCTCGGCATCGCATTCGATGAAGCCGGCCTGCGCCGTCGGCAATATCGCATGAAGATAGGCGCGCGCCTCCTCGATGCCCTCATCGCCCATCTTGAGCAGTAGATGATGGGCGTATCGGTCCCGCATATCCTCCAGGCGCGGCGGCAGATGCGCGGGCAAGCGGTCCGCCAGGGCCTGCAGCAGGCGATCACTGAGGCTGCGTCCCAGCCCGAGCTTTTCGGTGAGGGCGTCGAAGCGGCTCTTGAGCGCAAAGGCCAGCGGCACCTTGTCGGTACCAGCCTTGCGGATATAGAGGAAGAGGTCCTTTCCGTACTTCCTGGCCAGGTCGTAGCCGGAACGATGCATGTATTCGCCGGCAATGGGGAGCGCGCGGAAATTGGAGAGGATATGGCGGCGCAGGTCTTCCAGCACCGCAGGATCGTTGGCGCCGATGTAGAACACCTGGGTGACCTGGTCCGCCGCAAAGGTGTCCAGCCGCAATGCGAACACGGCAATCTTGCCGGCCGAGCCCGAGGCTTCGTAGAGCCGACGCGGGTCGGCGTTGAAGCGCGCCGGGACGGGCGAACTGATATCGCGCACATGGTCGGCATATTCACGGTCCGAGGCCATCTGGCCGGGAACGTGATGCACCAGCGCCGGATCGATGTGACCGGCGTCGAGCTGTTGCAGGATGCGCTCAGGATCCTCGCCCAGGTCGATCCCCAGGTGATTGACCAGTTCCAGCCGGCCTTGCTCATCGATGCGGGCAAACAGCGCGTACTGCGTATAGGCGGGACCGCGCTGTATCAGCGAGCCGCCCGAGTTGTTGCAGATGCCGCCAGTGATGGAAGCACCAATGCAGCTCGATCCGATCACCGAGTGCGGCTCGCGGCCTAGGGGCTTGAGACGGCGTTCCAGCTGGTCCAGCGTCACGCCGGGCTGGGAGAGTACCTGCTGCCCCTGGTCGAGCAGTTCCAGGCGCGTCAGGCGCATGGTATTGATCAACACCACCGGGCGATCATAGCCCTCGGCAATCGGCGTGGAGCCGCCTGTCAGGCCGGTATTGGCGGCCTGGCAGATGATGACCATGTTGGCCGCATGGCAGACCTGCAAGACGCGCCACATCTCCAGCAACCGTCCCGGACGCACTACGGCCAGGACTTCCCCACCGCCATAGCGCAATCCCTGGCGGAAACGCCGGGTCTGCGCATCGCCGGTCAGCACATGCTTGCTGCCGACGATGGCTTCCAACTTGCTGATCACATCCATCGTTCTTCTTTCCATCGTCATCGTGATCGCCATCCCGCCCGGCCCGACCCGGGCCGGTCACAGCATGGCTGCCGCCGTTCAGGCGCTGGCCGTCACCGCAGCGGGACCACGCTTGCGGCCGCCCAGCGCGATGAGCACACCGGCCAGGAACAAGGCGCCTCCCAGCATCATCAGGCCGTAACGGGGCGAGCCGAAGGCAGTGGTCAATGCCCCAAGCAGGTAAGGCCCGACGAAGCCGCCGAGATTGCCCACGGAATTGATGATCGCGATCCCTGCGGCAGCCGTGGCGCCGGTGAAGTAGGCGCCCGGGAAGCCCCAGAACAAGGCAATCGAGGTCAGGCTGCCGCCCACCGCGATGGCGATGCCCGCCAGGGTGATGTAGATGTTGTGCGGGAACAGCGTGCACAGCACCAGGGCCAGGCCGGCGACCATGGAGACCGCCACCGAATAGCTGCGATGCTTGCCCGCCTTCTCGGCATGACGGGTGATGAACACCATGGCGGTCGCGCCGAGAATGTAGGGAATGGCCGAGATCATGCCGATGTCGAGCACCGATTTCACGCCCGCGTCGCGGATGATGGTGGGCGCCCAGAAATTGATGCCGTAGCTGCCGATCATCATCAGCAGATACACCAGCGCCAGGAACCACAGGATGGGCAAGGCGTACAGGCTCTTGAGCGGGACGTTGACCTTTTCCTTGTTCTCGGCGGCCAGGCGACGGGCCAGCTCGGCCTTTTCCTCCGGCGCCAGCCACTTGGCGCTGGCGATGTCATTGGAGAGCACGAACAGGATGACGATACCCAGCAAACAAGCCGGCAGCGCTTCGATGACGAACATCCATTGCCAGCCGGCCAGCGAGTCGCCGCTGCCCATGAACTGCATCAGCGCCCCGCTGATGGGACCGCCGAGGATGTAGGAAAAGGGATTGCCCAGCAATACCACCGCCATCACGCGGCTGTGCATGGCCGCGGGATACCAGTAGGTCATGTAGAGGATCACGCCAGGGAAGAAGCCCGCCTCCGAGGCCCCCAGCAGGAAGCGCAAGGTGTAGAAGACCGTTTCATTGCTCACGCCCAACCACTGGGCGATGGGGGCTGTAAAGGCCATCAGCGAGGAAATCATGCCCCAGGTGATCATGATGCGCGCGATCCAGATCTTGGCGCCCACGCGATGCAGGATCAGGTTGCTGGGCACTTCGAAGATGAAATAACCCAGGAAGAAGATACCCGCCCCCAGCCCATAGGCCGCCTCCGACATGCCCAGGTCGCTCAGCATGGAGAGCTTGGCGAAGCCCACGTTGACCCGGTCGAGGTAGGCAATCACATAGCCCAGCAGCAGCCAGGGCAGGATTTTCCACGTCACTTTCTTGTACAGCCCGTCAAACTGCACAGCACTGCCCTGGCTTGCATTTGCCATCTGTTGTCTCCAGTCAATTTCTTATTGTCGATACCCAGCGCCCGGATCGCCCTGACGGGCAATCGGACAAAAAAGGCAGGCAGACATACTTATCTACCTGTCAGACAGGTTAGCGGATTTGCGGCAATTCTGCAACCGTCAGCGACAGTCAGGCCAGCAAGGGGCGATGGAATGGCTCGGTAGAAGTGATGCGCGAAGGGACGACAGGCGCGGGTGGGAAGGTAGACAGGCAGGCCGGTTCCGGCCTGCCCTGCTGCATCGGCAGCGGCGGCATCAGTCCGAGGTGGAACTGCCCGCTTCGGTGGCGGGCGCCTGGGTGGCGCGTTCGAAGATGGGCGCCACCAGCAGGCCGACTTCGTAGAGCAGCACCAGCGGCACGGCCAGCATCAGCTGGCTCATCACGTCGGGCGGGGTGACCACGGCGGCGATGATGAAGGCGCCGACGATCACATAGGGGCGCACCTGCTTGAGCTTGGCCAGCGGGACCAGGCCCATGCGCACCAGCACGATCACGATCACCGGCACCTCGAAGGTCACGCCGAAGGCGACGAACATGGTCAGCACGAAATCGACATAGCTATCGATGTCCGGCGCCACCGAGACCGACTTGGGCGCGAAGTTGTTGATGAAGGGGAAGACCACGCCAAAGACGAAGAAGTAGCAGAACGCCACCCCGGCCACGAACAAGACCGACGAGGAGATCACCAGCGGTGCGATCAGGCGCTTTTCGTGCGTGTAGAGACCCGGCGCGACGAAGGCCCACAGCTGGTAGAGCACCCAGGGCAGCGAGACCAGCACCGCCACCAGCATGGTGACCTTGATGGGGATGAGGAAGGGCGTGATCACGCCGGTGGCGATCATCTTGCTGCCGGCCGGCAGCGCGTGGATCATCGGTGCGGCCAGCACATCGAAGATGTGGGCCGCGAAGGGCATCATGCACAGGAACACCACCAGCACCACCGCAGCCGCCTTGACGATGCGGCTGCGCAGCTCGATCAGGTGTGAGATGAAGGTGTCTTCGGCCTGGGTGTTTTCTTCAGCCATGGAATTGGAGCATTCTGATGAAGTGGGACGCGCTGCGCCAGATGAGAAGAACTAGAAGAAACTAGAAGAAACCAGCAGACTTGCCCGCGCCCACCGGTCGACGGTACTTGGCCACGCGGGCCGACGCCGAGATCACGCGGGTCCTGTGGCCGCTCTGGTGCTTGTACCAGGCCGGCACGCCGGTGGTGCGCGAGAGCTTCTTGCGGCGGAAGGCCTTGGCCTTGATGGCCAGCAGCGAGGGATCGGGCTGACGGGTCCAGTTGCCGGCGGCGGCGCTGTCCGAGCCGGAAGCGTCATCGCCGCCGTTCCAGGCGTCATTGAGCGAGGCTTCGGTCTCGGCCATGCTCTTGTGGATGCTGCCGCTGACCTCGCTGGCGGCTGACTCCACGTCCTGGCGCATCTTGCGCAGCTCGTCGAGTTCCATCTCGCGGCTGACCTCCGACTTGACGTCGTTGATGTAGCGCTGGGCGCGGCCGAACAGCGTGCCGGCCATGCGCGCCACCTTGGGCAGGCGTTCCGGGCCGATCACGACCAGCGCGACCACGCCAATCAAGGCCAGCTTGGTAAGGCCGATATCAATCATGGGCTTGTGTGGACTTTAAGGACAAGAGCAGCAGAGCTGCCCGGGAGACTGGACGTCCGCACCAGGCGCGGACAGCAAAACGGTGCGGCCCGGCACAATATCGCACCGGGCGCTGCCTGATCAGGTGCCGGACTTGTCTTTTTCCTTGGCCTGCACGTCGATGGCCGCGTCCTTCTTCTCTTCCTCTGCGCCCTTGACGCCATCCTTGAAGCCCTTGACTGCCTTGCCCAGGTCGGAACCCATGTTGCCGAGCTTCTTGGTGCCGAAGACCAGCATCACGATCACCAGAACAATCAGCCAATGCCAAATACTGAACGAACCCATTCTCTTCTCCTAAGCGGACATCCCTGCCCTGTGTACAAGTGTGAAACCGGCCAGCCCCCGGGCTGGCGAATCCTTATTGTTGCACGAACCGTACCCGCCACGGATGCGGGCCGCCGATGACATGCATGTGCAGATGGTACACCTCTTGGCCGCCATCCGGTCCGGTGTTGATGATGGTCTTGAAACCGCCGCTGGGCTTGCCCTCGGCGTCCAGGCCATAGCCGCAGCCCTGCTCGGCGGCCAGGCGCGGCGCCAGGGCCAGCATCTTGCCCAGCACGGCGGCATGCTGCTCACCACAATCGGCCAGAGTCGCCACATGCTGGCGCGGCACGATCAGGAAATGCACTGGGGCGGCCGGGTTGATGTCGTGGAAGGCGATCAGGTCCTCGTCCTCGTAGATCTTCTTCGAGGGGATCTGGCCTGCAGCGATCTTACAGAAAATGCAATTATCCAAAGCCGTACTCCTGGGGAAACAAGGGGGAAATGGGAAGACCGGTGGCCGATCAGTCCTTGCGGGCAGCCTTTTCTTCCAGGCCGGAGAGGCCTTCGCGACGGGCCAGCTCGTTGAGCACATCCTGCGGGCTCAAGTCGAACTGCGCCAGCAGCACCATGGAATGGAACCACAGGTCGGCGCATTCGTAGAGCACCTTGTACTTGTCGCCAGAGACGCGGGCATCCTTGGCGGCCATGACAGTTTCGGTAGCTTCCTCGCCGATCTTCTTGAGGATGGCGTCGTCGCCCTTGGAAAACAGCTTGGCGACATAGGATTTCTCTGGATTGCCGCCATTGGCCAGCTTGCGCGACTCGATGACCTCGGCCAGGCGCTTCAGGGTTTCACTCATGATGGGGTCTTGTCGCTGTCGACGGGCTTGGGGATGCTCTTGCGCACGCGCTTGGGCTTGGCTTCCGGCTCGGCCGCAGTCGCTGCAGGACCGCCGCCGGCGCCGGGTTGCAGGTCCTTCAGGACCGGCTCGACGGTGACCCACTCGCCACTGTCGGCGCTGCCTTCGAATTTCTGGAAGAAACAGGAATGACGTCCGGTATGGCAGGCGATGCCGGCCACCTGCTCGACCTTGAGCAGCACCACGTCTTCATCGCAATCCAGGCGAATCTCGTGGACCTTCTGGAAGTGGCCGGATTCTTCGCCCTTGTGCCACAGCTTCTTGCGCGAGCGGCTCCAGTAGACGGCCTGGCCGATCTCCACGGTGCGCGCCAGCGCCTCGCGATTCATCCAGGCGAACATCAGCACATCATTGCTGCCGACTTCCTGGGCGATCACCGGCACCAGGCCGACTTCGTCCCATTTGACCTTGTTGAGCCATTTGGCGCTGATGCTCATGCCAGCCTCATGGAAATGTTCTGGTCGGCCATGAAGCGCTTGGCTTCCTGCACGGTGTGCTGGCCATAGTGGAAGATGCTGGCGGCCAGCACCGCATCGGCCTTGCCCTTGGTGATGCCGTCGGCCAGGTCCTGCAGGCCGCCCACGCCACCGGAGGCGATCACGGGGATGCTGACCGCTTCCGAGACCGCGCGGGTCAGGTCGAGGTCGAAACCGCTCTTGGTGCCGTCGCGGTCCATGCTGGTCAAGAGGATCTCGCCCGCGCCCAGTTGCGCCATCTTGCGCGCCCATTCGACCGCGTCCAGGCCGGTGGCCTTGCGGCCGCCGTGGGTGTAGACCTCCCACTTGCCGTCACCGGCGCGCTTGGCGTCGATGGCCACCACGATGCATTGCGAACCGTACTTGCTGGCGGCGTCGGCCACCAGCTGCGGATTGGTCACGGCCGAGGTGTTGATGCCGACCTTGTCGGCGCCGGCATTGAGCAGGCGACGCACATCTTCCACCGCGCGCACGCCGCCACCCACGGTCAGGGGGATGAAGACCTGCGAGGCTACGGCTTCGATGATGTCCAGGATCAGGTCGCGGCCATCGGAGGAAGCGGTGATATCGAGGAAGGTCAGCTCATCAGCGCCCTGCTCGTCATAGCGACGCGCGATCTCGACCGGATCGCCGGCATCGCGCAGCTCCAGGAAATTGACGCCCTTGACCACGCGACCAGCGGTCACGTCCAGGCAAGGGATGATGCGTTTTGCAAGGGCCATGTTATTTGCTGCCGGACAGGCGGTTGGCTTCCAGTTCGCGCGTGAGTTCATCGGCGCGATCCTGGCCGCTGCGCAGGTCCAGCGTGCCTTCGTAGATGGAACGACCGCAGATGACGGCTTCGATGCCTTCATCCTCGACGCGGCACAGCGCCTCGACGTCGCCCACGTTGTGGACGCCGCCCGAAGCGATGATGGGAATGGTCACCGCCTGCGCCAGGCGCACGGTGGCTTCGATGTTGACGCCGCCCATCATGCCGTCGCGGCCGATGTCGGTGTAGACGATGGCTTCGCAGCCATAGCCTTCGAACTTCTGCGCCAGGTCCACCACTTCGTGGCCGGACAGCTTGCTCCAGCCGTCGGTGGCGACCTTGCCGTCCTTGGCGTCCAGGCCGACGATGATCTGGCCGGGGAAGGCGCTGCAGGCGTCATGCAGGAAACCGGGGTTCTTCACCGCAGCGGTGCCGATGATGATGTAGGACAGGCCGTCGTCCAGGTAGCGTTCGATGGTATCGAGATCGCGGATGCCGCCGCCCAGTTGCACCGGGATTTCCTCGACTTCGTTTTCTTCGGCGAAGCTGGCCACCGCCTTGAGGATGGCCTTGACCGCCGCCTCGTTCTTGGGCTTGCCGGCAAAGGCGCCGTTCAGGTCCACCAGGTGCAGGCGGCGCGCGCCCTGCTTGAGCCAGTGCAGGGCCATTTCCGCCGGATCTTCGGAGAAAACGGTGGCTTGGTCCATATCACCTTGTTTGAGGCGTACGCAATGACCGTCTTTCAGGTCGATGGCGGGTATGAGCAGCATGGCTAGGGGATGACTAGTCAGTAAAAAGAAGGGTTGTCGAAGCTCAGCAGGCTGATTCTTGCCGGAAAGACAAAAATCAAGGTTTCCAGTGTACGAAATTCCGATACAGCTGCAAACCCGCCGAGGCACTTTTTTCCGGGTGGAACTGGGTTGCAAAGATATTATCGCGGGCCACGGCGCAGGCGAAGTCGCGGCCATACGGGGTCTGCCCGACCACATGGGCGGACTCGGCCGGCACCGCGTAGTAGCTGTGGACAAAATAGAAGAAGGCGTTGTCGGCAATGCCTTCCCAGAGCGGATGGCGGCTGGTCTGGTGGACATGGTTCCAGCCCATCTGCGGCACCTTGAACAGGGAGCCATCATCCTGGCGCATGCCTTCCAGGTCGAAGCGCACCACCTTGCCGGGCAGCAGGCCCAGGCCGGGGGTGTCGCCCTCTTCACTCCAGTCGAACAGCATCTGTTCGCCTACGCATACACCGAACAAGGGCTTGGTGCGCGACGCTTCGATGACGGCGTCCTGCACGCCCGATTCGCGCAGGCTGCGCATGCAATCGGGCATGGCGCCCTGGCCGGGCAGGACCACGCGGTCGGCGGCGCGGATATCGGCGACTTCGCCGGAGATACGCACATCGGCTTCAGGCGCGACATGGCGCAGCGCCTGCGCCACCGAGCGCAGGTTGCCCATGCCGTAATCGACTACAACAATTTTATTCATGGCGACATTGAACGGCGCTCGCGCACCGGAAAACCAGATGATTTAGCGATACCCTGCGTTTTTACAGGCTGCCCTTGGTCGACGGAATCGTACCAGCAGCGCGCGGATCAAGTTCGACGGCCATGCGCAGCGCGCGGCCGAAGGCCTTGAACACGGTCTCGGCCTGGTGGTGGGCGTTCACGCCGCGCAGGTTGTCCACATGCAGGGTCACCTGCGCGTGGTTGACGAAACCATGGAAGAACTCGCTGGTCAGGTCCACATCGAAGGAACCGATCATGGAGCGGGTAAAGGGGATGTGGTATTCCAGGCCGGGACGGCCGGAGAAGTCGATGACCACGCGCGAGAGGGCTTCATCCAGCGGCACGTAGGCGTGGCCATAGCGGCGGATGCCCTTCTTGTCGCCGATGGCCTTGGCAAAGGCCATGCCCAGGGTGATGCCCACGTCTTCCACCGTATGGTGGGCGTCGATGTGGAGGTCGCCCTTGGCGTGGATATCCAGGTCGATCAGACCGTGGCGGGCGATCTGGTCCAGCATGTGGTCCAGGAAGGGGACGCCGGTATCGAGCTTCTGCTGGCCGGTGCCATCCAGGTTGATCGCAACGCGGATTTGCGTCTCGTTGGTGTTGCGGACGACTTCCGCGGTTCTCGGTGTAGACATGGTCAGGGTAAGACGGAGTTCTATCGTTGGGTAATGCGTTGTGCTGGCCTGGGCCTGGCCCTTGCTGGCAGCTCTACAGCTCGCGCAGCGCCGTCTTCAGGGCCGCCAGGAACATGGCGTTTTCTTTATCCGAGCTGACGGTAATGCGCAAACAGTTTTGGAGCAATACGTGCATTCTACCGGCATTTTTCACAAGTACCCTGTGCGCCAGCAAGCTGGCGCAGACTTTATCGGCGTCCGGGACGCGGATCAGCAGGAAATTGGCCGCCGAGGGAAACACCTGCACCCCGTCCAGCGCCGCCAGTTCGGCCGCCAGGGCGCTGCGCGCCTGGCGCAGTCGTGCGGCCTGGGCCTGCAGTACGTCCAGATGCTCCAGCATGAACAGCGCCGCAGCTTCAGTGAGCACATTGACGTTGTAGGGCGGACGCACCTTGTCCAATTCGCGCAACAGCGCCGGCGCCGCCGACAGGTAGCCCAGGCGGATGCCCGCCAGTCCCAGCTTGGAGACGGTGCGCATGAGCACCAGGTTGTTGTGCTGCGGCAATGCCGGCATCAGCGTGGAGGCGGCAAAGGGCTGGTAGGCCTCGTCGACCACTACCAGCCCGTACGGTGCGGCGGCTTCGACGATGCGCAGCACATCGGCCATCTCATAGAGCGTGCCGGTGGGATTGTTGGGGTATCCCAGCCAGGTGATGACGGGCTTGTGCGCCTCCATGGCCGCCAGCATGGCCGGCAGGTCCAGGCTCAGGTCAGCGCACAGGGGCACGCCCACGTACTCCAGCCCGGCCATCTTGGCTGAGACGCCATACATCACGAAGCCCGGCTCCGGCGCCAGGATGGTCCGGCCCGGCTGGGCGCAGGCCACCGACAGCAGGGTAATCAATTCATCCGAACCATTGCCCAGCAGGACATCGTAGCCCGCCGGCACACCCAGGCCCTTGCAGATGGCGGCCTTCAGGGCCGTGTACGAAGGCACCGGGTAACGATTGAGCTCCAGCGCGGCCAGGCGTTGCGCCAGTTGCTCGCGCAGTTCGGCGGGCAGCAGGTAGGGATTTTCCATCGCGTCGAGCTTGACCATCCCCTCCGCCGACGGCACGTGATAGGACTGCCAGCCGCGCACCACGGGGCGGATGACATTGGCGATCAACTGGTCGATGGACTCAGGCTCAGGCTTGGGTACGGAGGGCTTCATCGTCTTGGTGGGCTGGCGCGAGGGCATCGAGGCGCTGGCGGATCAGTTCGCAATAATCGGGATTGAGTTCAAAACCAGTGAAATGCCGTCCACAGCGCCGCGCCGCTACCGCCGTGGTGCCGCTGCCCATGAAGGGATCGAGCACCACGCCGCCCGGCGGACAGGAGGCCTTGACCATGCGTTCCACCACTTCCAGCGGCTTCTGCGTGGGATGGTCGGCGCGCTCCTTGTGTTCGCGGTGCAGGCGCGAGACGCTCCACACATCCTTGGGGTTGTAGCCCATCTCCAGCCACTTGGCGCCCACGAAGATGGAGCGCGAGCGCGCCTTCTTGGTCTGGGCGTCGTAGGGAATGCGGATGGCGTCGAGGTCGAAGAAATAGTCCTTGGCGCGGGCGAAGAAACCGATGGTGTCATGCACCGACGAATAACGCCGGGTGCTGCCGCCCATCGACGGCACGCGGCGGTCCCAGATGATCTCGTTGATCATGGTCATGCGCTGCTTGAGCATCACGAAGATCTCCGGCGAATTGCGCCAGGTGAGGAAGATGTAGAGGCTGCCATTGGGCTTGAGCTTGGGCAGCGCGGCATCGACCCATTGCTCGGTCCAGGCCAGGTAGGCAGCGGTATCGAGCTTGTCGGAATCGTTGCCGTAGTCCTTGCCCAGTCCATAGGGCGGATCGGCGATCATCAGATCGACACTGCCATCGGGGATGCGCGCCAGGCCGCCCACGGCGGAAAGCGCATCTTCGCAAAATACGCGGTCCAGCCAGCCGGCGCCTGCAAGGGAGTCGGTGGCGGAACTCATCCTCTTACTTCTTCAGCCGCAATTCGGCCGAGCGGGCGTGCGCCTGCAAGCCTTCGCCATAGGCCAGTTCAGCGGCGATCTTGCCCAGCGTCTGGGCGCCCTCTTCCGATACGCGGATGATGCTGGAGCGCTTCTGGAAGTCATACACGCCCAGCGGCGAGGAGAAGCGTGCCGTGCGCGAGGTCGGCAATACGTGATTGGGACCAGCGCAATAATCCCCCAGCGATTCGGACGAGAAACGGCCCAGGAACATCGCGCCAGCGTGACGGATCTGGTCGGCCCACTGCTGCGCCTCCTGCGCGGAAATCTCCAGGTGTTCGGCGGCGATCATGTTGGCGATCTCGCAGGCTTCGGCCATGTCGCGCACCTTGACCAGCGCACCACGGTCGGTCAGCGAGGTGCGGATCACGTCCTTGCGCGGCATGTCGTCCAGCAGGCGGTTGATCGACGCCTCGACCTTGGCGATGTAGTCCGCATCCGGGCACAGCAGGATGGATTGCGCCAGTTCATCGTGCTCGGCTTGCGAGAACAGGTCCATGGCGATCCAGTCGGGATCGGTGGCACCGTCGCAGATCACCAGGATCTCGGAGGGACCGGCGATCATGTCGATGCCGACCACGCCGAACACGCGGCGCTTGGCCGCGGCCACATAGGCATTGCCGGGGCCGACGATCTTGTCCACCTGCGGAATGGTCGCGGTGCCATAGGCCAATGCGCCCACAGCCTGCGCACCACCGATGGTGAAGACGCGGTCCACCCCGGCAATGGCGGCGGCGGCCAGCACCAACTCATTCTTCACGCCATCGGGCGTGGGCACCACCATGATGACTTCCTGCACGCCAGCCACCTTGGCCGGAATCGCATTCATCAGCACCGACGACGGATAGGCCGCCTTGCCGCCGGGCACGTAGATGCCCACGCGGTCCAGCGGCGTGACCTTCTGGCCCAGCTCGGTGCCATCGGCTTCGCGATAGAGGAAGCCATCGGAGCCGCATTCCTTCTTCTGGCGCTCGTGATAGGCGCGCACGCGGTCGGCGGCGGTCTGCAGCGCATGACGACGCGCCTCGGGCAGGCCGGCCAGCGCGGCTTGCAGCGCGTCCTTGCCGATCTCCAGCGCCGCCACGGAAGCGGCCTGCAGGCGGTCGAAGCGCTGGGTGTATTCCAGCACGGCGGCGTCGCCGCGCGCCTTCACATCGGCCAGGATGGTGGCCGCGGCGCGGTCGATGGCCTCGTCTTCGCTGGCTTCGAAGGCCAGCACGGCCGAGAGCTGGTCGCGGAAGCCAGCATCGGCGGAATCGAGTTTTCGGATGGCAATGCTCATGGTCTCACCTGCTCTGCGAGGAAATCTGGGGTCGTGGTCATGGATTACTTGGCCTTGGACGCCTTCTCGAAGGCATCGAGAATCGGCTGCAGGCGCTCGCGCTTCAACTTCAACGCAGCCTGGTTCACCACCAGGCGCGAGGAGATGTCGATGATGTGCTCGACTTCCACCAGCTTGTTGGCGCGCAAGGTGCCGCCGGTGCTGACCAGGTCGACGATGGCGTCGGACAGGCCCACCAGCGGTCCCAGCTCCATGGAGCCATACAGCTTGATCAGGTCCACGTGCACGCCCTTGGCGGCGAAGTGCTCGCGGGCGGTATTGACATACTTGGTCACCACGCGCAGGCGCGCACCCTGGCGCACCGCATTGGCGTAGTCGAAGCCTTCCTGCACGGCCACCGACAGGCGGCACTTGGCGATGTTCAGGTCGATGGGCTGGTACAGGCCTTCGCCGCCGTGTTCCAGCAGCACGTCCTTGCCGGCCACGCCGAAGTCGGCCGCGCCGTATTGCACGTAGGTCGGCACGTCGGAAGCACGCACGATGATCACGCGCACGTCGGGATCATTGGTGGGCAGGATCAGCTTGCGCGAGGACTCCGGGTCTTCCGACACGGTGATGCCGGCCGCCTTGAGCAAGGGCAGGGTTTCTTCGAAGATGCGGCCCTTGGACAGCGCCAGCGTCAGTTGTTGGGTCATGATGTTGTGCTTTTCTCGAATCCGTAAACTTACTTGATACGCTGGATATCAGCGCCGATGGCCGACAGCTTGGCTTCCATGCGATCATAGCCACGGTCGAGGTGGTAGATGCGTTCCACCACGGTCTCGCCCTGGGCCGCCAGGCCGGCGATCACCAGCGAGGCCGAGGCGCGCAGGTCGGTCGCCATGACCGGTGCGCCGATGAATTTTTCCACACCCGTGACGATGGCGGTATTGCCCTCCACGTCAATGGCCGTGCCCAGGCGGTTGAGCTCCTGGACGTGCATGAAACGGTTCTCGAAGATGGTCTCGGTAACGTGGCTGGTGCCGTCGGCGATGCAGTTCAAGGCCATGAACTGCGCCTGCATGTCGGTGGGGAAGCCCGGATACTCGGTGGTGCGGAAGCTCACTGCCTTGGGACGGCGCGCCATCTGGATACGGATCCAGTCCTCGCCGGAAGTGAGGATGGCGCCGGCGTCGCGCAGCTTGTCCAGCGCCGCATCGAGCAGGCCGGCGCGGGTGCGACGCAAGGTCACGTCGCCGCCGGTAGCGGCCACCGCGCACAGGAAGGTGCCGGTCTCGATGCGGTCGGCGATGACTTCGTGCGAGGCGCCATGCAGTTGCTCGACGCCCTGGATGACCAGGCGATCGGTACCGATGCCTTCGATCTTCGCGCCCATCTTGACCAGCAGGTTGGCCAGGTCGCCTACCTCGGGTTCGCGCGCGGCGTTTTCCAGCACGGTCTCGCCGTCAGCCAGGACGGCGGCCATCAACAGGTTCTCGGTACCGGTGACGGTGATCATGTCGGTGACGATGCGCGCCCCCTTAAGGCGCTTGGCCTTGGCGTAGATGTAGCCGCCTTCGATGTGGATCTCCGCGCCCATGGCCTGCAAGCCCTTGATGTGCTGGTCCACCGGACGCGAACCGATGGCGCAGCCGCCGGGCAGCGACACCTTGGCCTGGCCGAAGCGGGCCAGCAGCGGGCCCAGCACCAGGATCGAGGCGCGCATGGTCTTGACCAGTTCGTAGGGCGCTTCCGGACGGGTGATGTCGTTGCCGTTGAGCACCATCTGGTCGCCGTTTTCCTGCACGCGCAGGCCCATCTGCTTCATCAGCCCGGTGATGGTGACCACGTCCTGCAGGTGCGGCACGTTGGAGAGCACCAGGTCATCGGCCGTCAGCAGCGCCGCGCACAGAATGGGCAGGGCGGCGTTCTTGGCGCCGGAAATGGTGACATCGCCGGAGAGGCGCTTGCCGCCACGGATCAAAAGCTTGTCCATCGTCTTGCCTTATTTCTGGAATTCTTCGGGGGTCAGGGTCTTCATCGACAGCGCGTGGATTTCCTCGCGCATGCGGTCGCCCAAGGCGGCGTAGACCAGCTGGTGACGCTGGATCAGGCGCTTGCCGGCGAAGGCTTCGGCGACGATGACGGCGGTGAAGTGCTGGCCATCGCCCTCCACTTCCAGGTGCTGGCAATCGAGGCCGGCGGCGATATAGCTTTTGACGAGTTCAGGAGTGGGTAGCATGTTGAGGCTCTTCACGGGAATGGGGGAGATGGCGGCGTGCAGCGGGCTCAATGGGAACCTGCACGCAGCTTGTAGCCGCTCTTGAGCATGCGCACGGCCAGGGTGGACAGCGCCACGAAGAACACGGCGACGATGCCGAGGCTGGTCATGGGGGCAATGTCGGACTGGCCGAAGAAGCCATAGCGAAAGCCATCGATCATATAAAAAAACGGGTTGAAATGCGATACCGCCTGCCAGAACGGCGGCAGCGAGTGTATCGAATAGAACACGCCGGCCAGGAAGGTCAGGGGTACGATCAGGAAATTCTGGAAAGCCGCCAGCTGGTCGAACTTCTCGGCCCAGATCCCGGCGATGAGGCCCATGGTCCCCAGGATGCCTGCGCCCAAGAGCGCAAATACCAGGATCCACAGCGGCGCCACGAAGTCCAGATGGCCGAACCACACGGTGACCACGAACACCCCGGCCCCCACCATCAGGCCGCGCACCACGGCAGCCAGCACATAGCCGCCGAAGAGCTCCCAGTGCGACAGCGGCGTCAACAGCACGAAGACCAGGTTGCCGGTGATCTTGGACTGGATCAGCGAAGACGAACTGTTGGCGAAGGCATTCTGCAACACGCTCATCATCACCAGGCCCGGCACCAGGAAGCCGGTGTAGTTCACGCCCGGATAGACCTGAACGCGATCCTGCAGCACGTGGCCGAAGATCAGCAGGTACAGCAAGGCCGTGACGATAGGCGCGGTGATGGTCTGGGTGGCGACCTTCCAGAAACGCAGGATTTCCTTGTAGAACAGGGTGCGGAAACCGATCATTTTTCATCTCCCATGATCTGGATGAAGACGTCTTCCAGATCGGCCTGCTGCAATTGCAGATCATCGATCTCGGCGCCGGCTGCGCGCAGTGCGGCCAGGATGGGCTCGACTTCCTGGTAGTCGTTCACGCGCAGCGTATATTTGTTGCCCGACAACAGTTCTTCGGGATGCGTGACCAGGGACTTCAATCCCTCCGGCAGGCTGCCGCGCTTCAGGCGCAGCACCATCTGCGAACCGGAAATGCGGCGGATCAGGCCCTCGGTCGAATCCAGCGCCACTACCTTGCCGAACTTGAGCATGGCGATGCGGTTGCACAGCGCCTGGGCTTCTTCCAGGTAGTGCGTGGTCAGCACGATGGTGTGGCCTTCGCGGTTGAGGCGACCGATGAACTGCCACAAGGTCTGGCGCAGCTCCACGTCCACCCCGGCGGTCGGTTCATCCAGCACGATCACGGGCGGCTTGTGCACCAGCGCCTGGGCCACCAGCACGCGCCGCTTCATGCCGCCGGAGAGCGCGCGCATATTGGTATCGGCCTTGTTGGTGAGGTCCAGGTTCTCCATGACCTCGTCGATCCACTTGTCGTTGCTGCTCAGGCCAAAATAGCCGGACTGCATGCGCAGCGTCTCGCGCACGGTGAAGAAGGGATCGAAGACCAGTTCCTGCGGCACCACACCCAGCTTCATGCGGGCAGCGCGATAGTCACTGACCACGTCGTGGCCGTGGATGGTGACCGTGCCGGAGTCGGCGCGGTTCAGGCCGGCGATGATGGAGATCAGCGTGGTCTTGCCGGCCCCATTGGGTCCGAGCAGACCGAAGAATTCGCCTTCCTCGATCGCCAGCGAAACGCCGCCCAGCGCCTGCAGCGACTGGTAGCGTTTCTTGATGTCATTGATTTGCAGAGCGGCCATTGCCTCGCCCGTTCGATTCGTTAATTGCGTCTGTTACCAGAAGGAAATAAGGAAACAGCAAGCCCTGCGGGTCCACTGTCCACCTCGCCCTGGCCGCGCCGCCCTCCTCCTGCCTGGAAGAGGGATGATCACGCAGCCGTGTTGTCGTTGGTGCTATCGGGATAGCGATCGGTTTTGCCCGGCGGCCGGGGCGCTGCCTCCAGCGGATGGGAATCCGCCACGCCAAGCAGCGTGGGCGCCTGCAAAAACCTTCGATTATAGGGGAATTCGATTTTCCGGGCCGTGCGGCCCAGGGACGCGACCTGATCAGTGATGTCGGTCGGTGGCGGAAGTGGGAGCGGCGACGCCTTGCAGCAAGGCGGTCACGCCGTAGAGGTCGGCCAGGCTTTGCAGATTGGCCGGCAACGCACCGAAGTCCAGCGCCGCACCGCGTTGGGCAGCGGCGCGACGCCAGGCCAGCAGCGTGGCCACGGCCGAGGAATCCACGGTAGCGACCGCGCTGACGTCGATGCCGGTCTGGCCCGCAGCGATGGCCGCCAGGCCCTCGCGCAGGACGGTACTGGCATTGGTGAAAGTCAGCGAGGCGCCGGGCTTGAACATGGTGCGCTTTCCAGTGGGTCAGGTCAGGTTACTTCTTGCCGTTGCCGCGGGCGGCCAGTTGCTTGTTCTTGTCCGACAGCGCCTTGATCAGGCCGTCGATACCGCCCTTGTTGATCTCGTTGGAGAAGGTGCCCTTGTAGGCTTCCACCAGCCAGGCGCCGAGGACGTTGACGTCGTAGAGCTTCCAGCCATCACCCTTCTTTTCCAGACGATAGCTCAGCTGGATGGGCTCGCCGCCGCGATCCGAGATCACCTGCGAATTGACTTCCACTTCGGTGTCGCCAGGCGCTGCACGCAGGGGCTTGAAGACGATCTTCTGGTCACGCACCTGGGACAGTGCGCCCGAGTAGGTGAACACCAGCAGGCTGCGGAACTCGTTGACCAGCTGGGCCTGCTGATCCGGAGTCGCCTGGCGCCAGTAGCGGCCGGCCGCCAGCTGGGTCATGCGCTGGAAGTCGACGTAGGGAAGGATCTTCTCTTCCACCAGTTGCATGATGCGAGTGTTGTTGCCGGACTGGATGTCCTTGTCGTTCTTGGCCGTATCCAGCACTTCAGAACTGATGCGCTTGACCAGCGCATCCGGGGCTTCCTGGGCCGAGGCGGCGCCGGTGAAGGCCAGGGCGGGAACGGCGAAGGCAGCGATTGCGAAAAGTTTGTTGAGCATCTTCATAAGTCTTGTTCCATTCGAGTCAGCAGGAGAGGCCGTCCCCGCGCACCCGGAAGCGCGGACGAGACACGGTCATCTCTTCGAAGTGCGCCGGGGGCGGGGGTTCCCGCCCGGTCACAGATGGGCACAGGTGTTACAGATTGTGCAAATCAGGTTCTTTTCAAGACCGCCATGGCCACAGAGGCAACATGTCGGTCTTGCTTGCCAGCCTCCGGCGATCAGGGCTGGATGGCGTTTTCCGGCCTGTCCTTGCCGCTACCACCGGCGCCGTTGATCTGGCTCTGGCGGCGTTGCAGGTAGGCGTCACGCACGAAGTCGTACTTGTCCAGCGCAGCATCTTCCAGCAGGGTCGACGCATCCAGCAACTGGGCGCGGCGGTCGACGATGCGCACCACGGTGCCCACATTGCGCCAGCGGGTCGGACGCTTGTAGGTCCACAGGTCGCCGTAGAGATCCACCGGCATGCCGGCCGTGTCACGCAGCGTGGACGGGCCGAAGAACGGCAGCACCACATAGGGACCGGAACCCACGCCCCACTTGCCCAGGGTCTGGCCGAAATCGGACTTCTCGCGCGGCAGACGCGCTTCGGTCGCCACGTCCAGCACGCCGCCCAGGCCGAAGGTGGTGTTGATGGCCACGCGCATGAAGGTCGAGACGCCCTGCTCGATACGGCCTTGCAGCAGCTGGTTCACCGACGACCACAGGTCGCCGATGTTGCCGAAGAAGTTGCCCACGCCGCGCTGGACCGGGCTCGGGACGACGGCGTCATAGGCTTGCGCCGCCGGCTTCAGCGCCACCTTGTCGACGGTGTCGTTGAAGCTGAACATGGTGCGGTTGAAGCCTTCCAGCGGATCGTTGGGATTGTTGCTGGTGCTGGCGCAGCCGGTCATGACCGCAGCCGCCAGGGCGATGGCGCCCAGACGGCTGGCGTAGGCAGCGTTGATGGTTTTATTGTTCATTTGGAATCATCCTTTCCCTCTGCCGCCTTGCTATAGAGGAACTGACCGATCAGGTTCTCCAGCACGATAGCGGATTGCGTCATCTTAATCGTATCGCCCGAAGCCAGGTTGGCGGTATCGCCCCCCGGCTCGATGCCGATGTATTGTTCTCCCAACAGACCCGAGGTGAGGATCTTGGCCGAGCTGTCCTTGGGGAATTTGTAGCTCTCGTCCATGTTCAGCGACACCACGGCGCGGAAGGTCTGGTCATCGAAGCGGATCGAATCCACCCGTCCCACCACCACGCCGGCGCTCTTGACGGCCGCACGCGACTTCAGGCCGCCGATATTGTCGAAGCTGGCCTTGATGGTATAGGTCTTCTGGCCGAAGGACATCGAACTCATGTTGCCGGCCTTGAGCGCCAGGAACACCAGCGCCGCCACGCCCAGCAGGACGAAGATTCCAACCCAGGCATCCAGTGATTTACGTTGCATAGTTCAACCCTCTTTATTCATTGTCGCACCCAAGCCCGGGCGCACTACATTCTTTGCCGCGATCAGCTGAACATCAGCGCGGTCAGCAGGAAGTCCAGGCCCAGCACCAGCAGCGAAGCGATCACCACGGTCCGGGTGGTGGCGCGCGCCACACCCTCGGGCGTCGGCTTGGCCTCATAGCCCTGGAACAGCGCCACGAAGGTCACTGCCACGCCGAACACGACGCTCTTCAGGACGCCATTGGCGATATCGTTCCAGACATCCACCCCGCCCTGCATCTGCGACCAGAACGCACCTTCATCCACGCCGATCAGCAGCACGCCGACCACATAGCCGCCGATCACGCCCACAGCGCTGAAGATGGCCGCCAGCACCGGCATGGCGATCACGCCAGCCCAGAAGCGGGGCGCCACCACGCGCTGCAGCGGGTTCACGGCCATCATTTCCATGGCCGACAACTGCTCGCCCGCCTTCATCAGGCCGATCTCGGCGGTCAGCGAGGTACCGGCGCGACCGGCGAAGAGCAGCGCCGTCACCACCGGGCCCAGCTCGCGCGTCAGCGACAGCGCCACCAGCAGGCCCAGCGCCTGTTCGGAACCGTATTTATTGAGGGTGTAATAGCCCTGCAAGCCCAGCACAAAGCCCACGAAGAGGCCCGACACGGCAATGATCACCAGCGAATAGTTGCCGATGAAATGGATCTGGTCGGTGATCAGGCGCGGACGGCGCAGCAGGCCCAGCGAGGAACCCAGCATGCTGGCGAACATGCGCCCGGCAAAGCCCACGCCCACCACGAATTCGCGGAGGCTGCGGCCCAGGCCGCTGACGAGACCGGCGATCATGCGCCACCTCCCAGGCCCAGGTCCTCGGCCAGCGACTTGCCGGGATAGTGGAATGGCACCGGACCATCGGCCTCGGCATGCACGAACTGCCTGACGTAGGGGTCGGTGGAAGAACGCAGTTCTTCGGGCGTGCCCTGCGCCACGATCTTGCCGGCCGACAGGAAATAGACATGGTCGGCGATGGCAAAGGACTCGTTCACGTCGTGCGACACCAGGATCGAGGTCGAACCCAGCGCGTCATTGAGACGGCGGATCAGGTTGGCGGTCACGCCCATGGAGATGGGATCGAGGCCGGCGAAAGGCTCGTCATACATGATCAGCGCCGGGTCCAGCGCGATGGCGCGCGCCAGCGCCACGCGGCGCGCCATGCCGCCGGAGATCTCGGCCGGCTTGAGCGAAGCGGCATTGCGCAGGCCCACGGCGTTGAGCTTCATGAGCACCAGGTCGCGGATGAGCGTCTCGTCCAGATCGGTATGCTCGCGCAGCGGGAAGGCCACGTTGTCGAACACCGTCATGTCGGTGAACAAGGCGCCGTTCTGGAACAGCATGCCCATCTTGCGGCGCAGCAGGAAGAGTTGCTTCGTGGCCAGGTCGGGGACGTTTTCGCCATCCACTTCCACCTTGCCCTGCTGCGGACGCAACTGGCCGCCGATCAGGCGCAGGATGGTGGTCTTGCCCGAACCGGAACCGCCCATCACCGCCACCACCTTTCCGCGCGGGAAATCCATATGGAGGCCGGACAGGATAGGCCGGTCGCCATAGCGGAAATGCAGATCGCGGATTTCTACGATATTAGGCAAGGGGATTCTGTGTGTTCTTTGGAAAAGCGACATTGTAGAGCAAATTTTACAAATCGCTTTCAAGAAGGCAATACAGCGTGTAAATGGCACGCTGCAGAAAGCCTCGATTTTCACAAATTAACGACGGGTTCGCCGAAGATGTTCCCTATTTCCGGCAACCAACTAAATGACGACTCAGTCAGTTAAATATTGCCTCGGGAAGAAAATTTTCATTCCGTCGCGTGTACACAACGAAATAATTCCAAATAGGTAATTTTCCTGCGGTAAGGAGAATAAATAGGCAAGCATTTGCAACAGCTCATCTGCTGCAGTGCAAACCGAAGACCATAAGCATAGGGTTGGGGCCTGCGGCTTGCTACAATGGCGGTTTTGCTTTCGGAAGAATCTGTCATGAGCCTCAAATGCGGCATCGTGGGTCTGCCCAACGTTGGTAAGTCCACTCTTTTCAACGCGCTGACCAAGGCTGGCATCGCCGCCGAGAACTATCCGTTCTGCACCATCGAGCCCAACGTGGGCATCGTGGAAGTGCCGGATCCGCGCCTGAAGGCGCTGGCGGAGATCGTCAAGCCCGAGCGCATCCTGCCGGCCACGGTCGAGTTCGTGGACATCGCCGGCCTGGTGGCGGGCGCCTCCAAGGGTGAAGGCCTGGGCAACCAGTTCCTGTCGCACATCCGCGAGACCGACGCCATCGTCAACGTGGTGCGCTGCTTCGAAGACCCCAACGTGATCCACGTGGCCGGTCGCGTCAGCCCCCTGGACGACATCGCCGTGATCCAGACCGAGCTGGCGCTGGCCGACATGGGCACGGTTGAAAAGGCCATCCACCGCGAGCAGAAGAAGGCCCGCTCCGGCGACAAGGACGCCGCCAAGCTGGTGGCCCTGCTGGAACGCATCATGCCGGCGCTGGACGAAGCCAAGCCGGTACGCGCGCTGGGCCTGGATGCTGAAGAGATGCTGCTGATCAAGCCGCTGTGCCTGATCACCGCCAAGCCGGCGATGTACGTAGCCAACGTCTCTGACAGCGGCTTCACCGACAACCCGTTGCTGGACCAGCTGACCGCCTACGCCAAGGAACAGAACGCCCCCATCGTCGCCATCTGCGCCGCCATCGAAGCCGAGATCGCCGACCTGGACGACGCCGACAAGGCCGATTTCCTGGCCGACATGGGCATGGAAGAGCCCGGCCTGGATCGCCTGATCCGCGCGGCTTTCCGACTGCTGGGCCTGCAGACCTACTTCACCGCAGGCGTCAAGGAAGTGCGCGCCTGGACCGTGCCGGTGGGTGCGACTGGCCCGCAAGCGGCTGGCGTGATCCACACCGACTTCGAACGCGGCTTCATCCGTGCGCAGACCATTGCCTTTGAGGATTTCATTGCTTTCAAGGGTGAGGCTGGGGCCAAGGAAGCGGGCAAGATGCGGGCTGAAGGCAAGGAGTATGTGGTCAAGGATGGGGATGTGATGAATTTCCTGTTCACCCGTACATAATCCTTATAGACATTCACCCTTGAATAACAAGGTATAGACATTTACACCAAAGTTATCCACAAGGGATTTTTTAAACTGGTAGATTTGAAGGCAGTGATAGGCCAGTTTGAAAGTGCTCTTCCAGAGCAAAAAAAAGAAATGGCCCGCAAGATTTCTCTGCGGGCCATAGACATAAAATATTTCTTTATTACCAAGTTTTAGGCCGTTTTCCAGCATTTCCTCATTGCGAGTCTAAGCTGTTTCTTGATTACTTCTCTCGCTGTTTGAGCTCAGGCAATCCCTCTTTTTCCCCAGCTTCCTCAAGCTTTTGACGCAGCTTCTTCACAAAGTCATCAGCCTCAACTCCCAGCGCTTCACACCAGGCAATAAGCTCGATTACATCCAAACGGCGCTCGCCTGTTTCGACTTTGCTCACATAACTTTGGTATTCGCCAAGAGCTTCCGATAGTTCTGTCTGCTTTACATTCGCCGACTCTCGCGCCTCCCGCAACTGCTTCAGGAAGAGTTTCTCGTGATACCTATATTTTTCTGATTCCATCGGCGCTCCAGAATTTGCGCCGACAGTTTGAATAGAAATACTCCATGACCCAAATTGGGATATCCCAAGATAGATAATTTAGATATACTAACGGTCATTCTTTTTTGGTTGCGCATCGAAGGACTTTCGATTTGGCCCTGCGATTGTCTTTTGACCGGCTCTGGTTCTTCGCGACCTCGATGAGCAGTTTCTTTACGCTCTGATTGGCTCCTTTCAATCTCTGCTCTTCTACTTCAAATCCATAGATGGCATTGAGAGCTGACGCGACACCGCAAGAGCGAGATACTCCGGCTCCGCAGTGAACTATCACGGTGTGTATCGATTCTGGTAGCGCCCGAACGAACCTATTTACTTCCAAACCCTGTGCTTTCGTCATCGCCTCTCCCAGTTTCTTTTGAGCTCTGTCGGAGAGGTTATGCGCCAAGAAGTCGACATCACTAAAACTGAGCCTCAAGAGAAATTCATATGGTGGAAGGACTGCTTGAGCGGAGTCCGCGTCGACGATTGAAATCATGGCGACGCCGGGCAGAAGAGGAATTCGTTCTGCGTCTCCCTTTGAAAGCGCTAGAACGCGTTTGCCTGTTTCCGGTGGGCGATGAATCGCTGCGAAGATGTCTTTGATTCTTTGGCTCATGCCGCGATTGTTTCAGCGCCTGCCCGCAACGGCAACAGAACTTGGAGAGCAAAGCAGCCCCCGCGCACACACCCTGGCTGCCCGGACCGGCAACTTACTGCCGCTACTGAATTGAACGACTTATTACAGGCATTGGCCTGCCTTTTAAATATTTTGATAAATCATCCGGAGAAGTTGGATGTCCACAACAGAGCTTGCCCTCAGCCAAGCCTCAGCAGAGGAATTGGAAGCGGAAGTTGGCGATAACATAAGGCGCTATCGCATCGACGAACTGCAGCTGGACCAAAGAACATTGGCAGAACGCGCTGGCATCAGCGTGCGTGCACTTAGAAATCTGGAGCTAGGTAATGGAACCTCGCTACGCACATTCTTAGTAGTCATCTCAGCTATGGGTCGATACCCTAGGCTACTTGAGGCACTGCCGCAGTACAGCCGCGAGGTAGTGAAAGTATTTGTGCCGAAGCAGCGGCAGCGCGTTCGTCAACCATCATCCAAGAAGAAACCCACGAGCTAAATCGGTGCTGTGGCATTCTCAGGCCAGGCAAAAAACTTTCTTGAGATGTTAAGCTTGCAAGTTGGAGTTTTCGAACGCCGACTCTGGGCGGACCACATTCAAGAATATTCGACACATGCCCCTGAAAAATCTCTCTGGAACAGCGGAAATCAGCGACGTCGGCATCAAAAAGCACTTCGTTAGCGCTGAACTATGGCAACCGCTGTTTGAACTTGTCTGGAACGGATTAGATGCTCGTGCACACCAAGTTTCTGTTCATATCGAAGATACGGAGCTCGGCGGAACAGATGTGGTGACTGTCCTAGACAACGGCGACGGCATCAATATCGACAACATCTCGGACAACTTCGGACGATTCAACGATTCAAATAAGAAAGGCGATGCCGGGCTCCATGGTTCTCATGGCCGCGGCCGGCTTTCCTTCCACATCGTGGCCGAACGAGCAACGTGGTGGACGAAAGTAAGCGATAAAGATGCGGTCATTCAAATTTCCGCAAAAAACATCAAACACTTCGAAGGCGAAATAATCGGAAGTGCGAGTCAACATCATGCGTTGGCCAGATATAAAACAGGTACGTACGTAGAACTGACCAACTTCCATAAGAATTTACCCAAAGTATCGACTCTCCAGGAAAAATTCTCAGTTGAATTCGGCTGGTATTTGGCTCTGCATAAAGAGAGGCGCATCTCGCTTAACGGCGAGGAAGTGAAGGTACCTAAGCACGACCTGACAGAGAAACAGGCGAATGCCGGCGGCGTAGAGTTCGACATCAAAGTCATTCGTTGGGATGACAGGCCGACATCTGAAAAGTCGTACATCTATCTTCTCGATTCCAAAGGCACGATTCGTCACAAGCAACTGAGCAGTTTCAATCTCAAGTCGAACTTCTACGTCAGCGTCTATGTTCAATCTCCATGGGCTGACAACTTCAGAGAGTCAGGCAAAGACCTCCTGTCGCCGGATTCGGTGTCGGCGGACTCCGAGCCCTGGAGGGAGTTGGAGAATCCGCTCCGCGAAATTGTGGATGCGATTCATGAAGACTTCCTACGCCTATACGTAGAGGAAGAAATCCAGAAATACGAAGAAACGGGAGTCTTCCCTGTATATCCAGGAATGCCGGCACCCTATGTGGCGTGGCGGGAGACAAACGCACGAAATCTGGTCAGAGCAGTCTATATGTCGGACCCGACCCTGATGGGGTCTCTGAACAAGAAACAAAAGAAAGTGATGGTTCGTCTCTTGGACCGCCTGTCGGTGTCGAATGAGAACGACGCGCTATTTGAAATCATCAAAGAGGTACTAGAACTCGATGATAAGAACTTGAAGACATTGGCTCAGCAGTTGCAACATACTCGACTCGAACACATCATCAGCACCATCGAGCTTCTGCGGCGTCGCCAGCTTGCGGTCGACCAGCTGCGTCTGCTCATGAACGACCACTACCGCGAGGTCTTGGAAACTCCGGACCTGCAGCAAATCATCGAAAACAACACCTGGCTATTCGGCAATCAATACGAAACCATTGGCGCCGAGGAAGACACTTTTTCATCCGTCGCCCGAAACCTTCGCGCGCAGCTCAAGAATGCCAATAAGATTGATGAAGATGACGTTGAGGAAGAGGCCGATATACCTGGTGTTCAGCGCCAAACAGACTTGTTCCTCTATCGTCAACTGCCCGCACTAGACTCTCGCAATCAACAGTATTTCCGCTGCATCATCATTGAGATAAAGCGTCCTGGCATTGCTCTCAACAAGAAGCATCTCCGCCAGCTTGAGGATTACGCCGACATCATCAAGAAGCACCCGGCATTTGCAAGCGAGCATATGCATTTCGAACTGGTACTAGTGGGTCGAAAAATCTCGAATGCCGACACGGAAATTCAAAGCCGCCTCGACAACCAGATACATCGTGGAGAGCTTGGCTTGGTTGCGGAGGACAAGCGAATGAAACGTTACGTACTTAACTGGTACACGCTCTTAGATGGCATTGAGTTGACCTATGGGCATCTGCTCAAAACACTGGAGCTCCAGCGCAACACTTTAGCTGGTGCACAGAAGGACGAGCTGGTAGCCGAACTTCAGAAAACAGCATAGTGGATGGAGGGCCGATGTCTGCCCTCCTCCGCTTTACTGGTCAGCAGTTCGTGCTTCGGCGGACGCAAGCATGTCCGTGCTGCAACCAAGATAATATAGAGACGGAAGGTGCTTCTATCTTCGTCAGACAGACTAGGATGATAGCCCGCCGAGAATATCAATTCGAACGCTAGGGGGCGTCATTGACTACTATTAATTTCAAGAACATCCGCAGTACCCCGACAAGCCAACGTGATAGCTTCGAAGCACTAAGTGTTCAGCTATTTAGGAAATGCGCCAAAATCCCGACAAACTCCAGTTTCATCAGCCTCCGTGGAGATGGTGGAGATGGCGGCGTTGAAGCATACTTCCGAACCCCAACTGACACGGTCATTGGCGTCCAGGCAAAATACTTCTTTAAGCTAGATGCGCCGGAGCTTACGCAAATTGCGGACTCCCTTTCAGCCGCGCTCAGCAACCATCCGACGCTAGCTGAATATCACATCTACATTCCGTTCGACCTCACAGGACGCGTGGCAGCCGGCAAGCGAGGAAAGAGTCAAGCGGAGCGTTTTGAGGAATGGAAGACCAAAGTTGAATCGGCAGCTGCTGAAAGTGGTCGACCTCTTCTAATCATCTTAGCGACTGCTGCCTCCATACAAAGTCAGCTTCAAGAAATTGATATATATGGTGGTGTTAGAAGGTATTGGTTTGATGAGACAACCATTACCTCTCACCAAATCGGCCATCTTTTGCAGCAAGCAATTGAGTTCGCAGGGCCGCGATATACGGCAGACCTTGATATTGAAACTCACGCTCATACGGTCTTAGATATATTTAGCGGTATCGGTGATTACCATACGTGGGTCAATGAATCACTTGAACCTCATATTTCAAGACTCCAATCAACGCACGACTACGGAGAAGAATCACTTCAAATCCTGCCAGAAGAGGATAGGACCAAGACCGCGGCGCTTTTGGACGAATTGCTCGCGCTCCTGAATGTTCTTGAGAATGAAAGTCAGATGTCGCCAGCTCTCGCACGCTTGAGTTGCTCGAGCAACTCTCACCGCTACTCAGCGAACATCGGTCACTGCAGGAAACTGCTTTCTTCAAACAGCACGGCCCAAATTCCGATACCCCTGGCTTTCGTCAATTTCATGCTGAGTACAACGTATCATTTCCTGCGCAAGGAATGGACAGCGCTCGCACATACGAAAAGGTGTGCAACGAATTAAAGCGTGTACTGACATCTGGTGAATTTCGCGCCAGCACGGTGAGCTCTCTTCTTCTCACTGGCTCGGCCAGCATCGGGAAGACTCATGCAATTATCAGCGCCGCAAATAGGCGCTTGAAACGCGGGGGCATGTCGCTGGTCGTCTTTGGCGAAAATTTCGATGGCAAAGAACCTTGGGAGGTCCTTCGTTCCAAACTTGGCTATGGCAGCAATATGGGACAGGATGAGCTGTTCGAGACGTTACAATCCTCTGCCGAGCATACCGGCCTGCCATTCGTCATATTCATTGATGCGCTCAATGAGTCCACCGAAAGACGCCGGTGGAAGGGAAATCTGCCTGCACTCATCCAGTCGCTCAAGCCGTATCCTGGAATCAAAATATGCGTTTCTGCGAGAGATACCTATTTAAGCCAGGTCATGGATACGACCTTTAAAGGCCTGGAATTCAAGCATGTCGGGTTCGCAGGAAAGGAGTTTGCTGCGCTCCAAGCATTTGCCAAGTATTACGGGCTTGATGCCGAAATCACTCCCCTATTCTCACCAGAACTGCGCAACCCTCTTTTCCTGCAACTGACATGCAAGACATTGGTTGCCGAGGGTCGGCATACACTAGACCTGTCTTTACCAGGCCTCACTTCATTAATTGAGAGTCATCTGAATCATTGTGATACGAGCGTTCGAGAGCGGCTTCAATACGTGAATCCGAGGAACGTGGTTCGCTCCTCAGCGATGGCTCTGTCGCGACTCCTTAATGAGAGGCCCGGGCCAGAAAGGACTTGGGAGAACTGCGTTGACGCGCTTAGACCTATTATTGGTGCCGAGGCCAGTGCTGAATCGCTTCTGAAAGAGATGGAGCATGAGAATCTGGTCATTGTCACGATTCATCCCAATGATGCAACGTCCGTTCGTATGGGATTTGAGCGCTATGGCGACACACTCCGTGCTTTGCGGCTGCTGGAAGAAAATGCCGGTGCCGGTCAACTAGATGTCGCCGCGCTCGCTACCTACCTCGCAAAAATCGATGATAGCGAAGCTGGGTTACTCGAAGCGATAGCAGCTGTTCTCCCAGAACGCTATTCGATTGAAATTACCTCGCCAAAACTGGGGCTCCCTAGCGAGCGCGCCCATAGAGCATACGTCAGCTCTCTGACATCTCGGTCCAGGGCTAGCTTCGACGAGGATACAAATTTCCGCATCCACAATTCGCTGCGCACAGAGGGACTGTGGCTGGATGTGTTCGAGGCGTTTTTCAGCCTTTGCTTAGTACCGGGACATCCGTTGAACGCGGAGCTTTGGTGGGCGGACTTCTTCGGAAAGCAGACCTTAGTTGAACGAGATGTGAATTTGACGTATGCGGCGCATGATTCTTTCAAGAAGGATGCTGCTGCACGCTCTCTGATTAACTCTGCCTTGAAAGCGAACATATCTATCTGGCCAGCTGATAGTAGGCGCCTGGCAGTTCACGCCCTGGGATGGCTTACCTCGTGTAGCGACCGTCGGATTCGCGACTTGTCTGCAAAGGGAATGGCTCGAATTCTGGAATTTGAGCCAGCATTGGCTGAGGGGCTTGCAAACTCATTCGCTGCGATAGATGACGACTACATCAAAGAATACGTATGTCTAGCCATTTATAGCGCATACCTTTTGAAACGCGATGAGGAGGCGTCCTTCATTCGAGCACTGGAAGCAGTGGTGCGTAATGGTTGGGTTGACTCGCCGAATGTTCTGATTCGCGAGACGGTTCAACAACTTGCGAAAGCGATTCGTAAGCAATGCCCATTAGATGAAACATTGGTTGTTTCGCTTTCCGGTGTAAAACAGTCGCTTCCAACGGTCTGGCCCAAGATGGCAGATGTCGAGCCGCTTCTTGAGGATATGCCATACAACATGAAGCTCTGGGATAGTGGACTGGCGCCTGATTTCTGGCGATATCAAGTTGAATCCAAGATATTCAACTTCAATTTAGAAGCTGCAGGGATTAGCCGTGAGAACATCGCATGCTGGATTATGAGTCAGGCGTTTCTCTTCGGCTATCCAGGGAAGGAGAACCGAGGACTTCAGATTGATAGATTCTTCGCGAGAGAATACGGCTCCGGTCGCGCCCGGGAGGGATACGCCGAACGTTTAGGGAAGAAATATTATTGGATTGCGCTCCATAGGCTTCTTGGAATCCTGGCGGACAACGTCTCTGTCGAGTCCAAATATTCCGACGAGGTGTTCTCCCCAGACCGCTCCTGGTCCATGGATGTGCGTAAGGTGGACCTCACCGATGTTCGCGATATCGCTCCCGCGAAGTCATATCCCGATGAAATTATCGAAGGTGGCCGCTATGCGTTCCCAGAGCGCACCAGCGATACCATCGCGTGGGTGAAGGCTCGAGACTTCTCACCGCATCAAGATTGTCTCTTGCGAATCGCAAACGACAAATCCGAATGGGTTCCATTGTGGTTCAGCGCCAGAGATAACGACAAAAATCCACATGAGTCATCGTGGAGTGGCGATTATCTCAATGTCGATTTGTTTTACAAAGCCATGTTTGCAAGGGCCGACGGCCTAGAAGCAAGGAACACACGCCAAGAGCTTGAAAGACTTGGGCAACATGACTGCCATCCATACAAAGGCTACTTCGCTGAGTATCCCGATGGCGATGTGTACTCTCAACTCGCTGATGAGGGTTATATGTACCTGGGGCGAAATGGAACATCGTTGGCGATGGTTACGCTTCTGCGAGGTAACGAGTGGGACTATGACTATTCGTGGGAAAGCCGCGCCGAAAGCCTCAACGTTCCATCACCCGACATCATCAGGACGCTCAAACTTCATTGGGACCATCAGCGCGGCTGGTTGAATTCAGCTGGCGAGCTAGTGGTTTTTGAAACTTCCGCGGAGAAGCGCAGTGGCCTATACATCCGTCGCGAAGATTTGCTGCAATATTTGGACTTGACGCAATCCGTGCTGGTTTACCGCGTGTTTGCAAACAAGGGGCACATTGACCAACTTGGAGTTTCGCCGCAAGTAGACATCAATACGCTGCTTGCATATTCCCCCCGAAATGCTCATGCAGTAATTGGGGAAGATGTCAGCCCCTGTAATTGTGAATCAATGGAAAAGTCTTGATGCCACAGCACACATGGTGAGAATATGTTGCTCAGCCGGACGCTATGGAGGTCGTATTTTGTCAAATATCAAACATCAAACATGGAGTCATTTGTGAGTTTAACAATCAGCGACATTCAGGCTGGAGACGTTTTGCTTTGCTATTCGCACATGACTGCTGGAGAAGATACAGCAGGTGAGACTGGCTACTCCCACGCAGCAATAGCTTTACGGGACGGACAAGTGCTCGAAGCGTCCAACTCGGGTGTGAAGGTGGTCTCGGCAAAGCGGCTCCTCGACGACTATGACCACATCGCGGTACTTAGAGAATACGATACCAGTGAGCTCTGGGACGAAACCAGATTGAACTCGCTGCACGAATTTGCGGCTCAGAACATAAACAAAGGCTTCAACCAGACAGGCTTAATGAGGTACCACAGCCGAAAAGAAGGTTACCAAAATGACCAAATGAAGCGAATTCGTGAGCACTTTGAGGGGACAGCGCCAGCAGTTGCAAGTGACCGAGGAGTTTATTTTTGCTCTGAGCTCGTCACCGCTGCATTTATTCATGTGGGGATAATTCTTCCATCAAGCGCAGTAGTATTTACACCGGAAACATTCTCGCCTAGCGACGTGGCCAAAGACAAAGCGTTTGGCTTCTTCTGCGGTTACGTAAAATCCACCCAGAGCTACGTTATTCCGGAGGGTGACTTCTTCAAGCACCACATATAGTTGATAGCTTCCTTGCCGCCCAAATTACCCAAGGTACTTCGTCGTGCGGAGGCGGCGAAAACATCGGAGGCCATGCCGGTGCGCTCCTGCCGTTACTTCGCGCCCCTAGTAGTCTGCACTTTCCACTCATCCGCTATAATCTGCTGCCGCAATTTGGCATCGAGATACTGTTGTTCGGACATCAGCTACCAGCCCGTTGGCCGGAACCAACCAACGACGCAACTTGTGTCGCGGAGCGCAATTTGAATGTGGGAGTTCTTGTGAAACGCTGATGGGGAGCAACCGGTTCACCTTGTCGGAAGGCGCCGCGCACCGCTTGATATGACACTCTGTCAAGCCTGCGTCGTCGCCGTTCGCCCATCCCAGCGGCTACATCAGCATGTTCGAAGTGGTCAGGCGTGGGCCCGCACCGCTGGGAGGCTCGTTTCGAAATGCTGGCCCCTCATTACACCACTGATTGGGACCAGCTCCCCCAAGCGAGGTGGGCATGGACTTCTTCGTAATTCAAATGCGCCAGAACGGTATCGAGGTGAAGCGCGAGCTGCTGGGCGACCAACCACGACTCATTGGAGACCTCGTCATCACCAACAGTGACGATACTCGCGGCCGGTCAACGAGAATCGCCCGCCTTCAGAAAGAAAGTGGAGAAGTGCTGCTCGAGTTGCTAGACGCCCAAGTCGATGCATTCAAGGGCAGCCGCATGGTTCTTCGGGGAATCGAAAGCAAGCAAACTGCACAAGGGCACGCGGAATTCTTACAGGCTTGGCTCTGCATCGAGCCTCTCCCCCCCTCCGACCTCTCTCGAGCGCTTTTTCAAGGAATCAGGCGGTGACCGGCATTAGAATAAAGGCCATGGCAAGGCACTGCACTCATAGGGAACTACGGACCTCGGGGTGAGTGTTTCGGATGTCTCATTTTGCGAAACAGGTGATGCAATGGGTCAATCAAAACAACGAAAAAATGCATTCAAGCAAGAGCACCCACGTTGCATCTTCTGCGGCGGAGAACGCGAAACGACAACCGAGGAACATTGCCCGCCCCGGGCGCTCTTCAATCATAAGCATTGGCCAGAAGGATTTGTATTTCCATCGTGCGAACCGTGTAACAACGGTACTTCAAACGACGATGCAATAGTCGCCCTGTTGGCGCGCATGGACCCCATGAATCCAGAAAGGGGGGCGGACGAAAGAATTCCTGGGCTAATGCTCAACGTCCACAATCAAGGAAATGGCTTTCTATTGAACATGTTCAATGTCTCCACGAGGCAGGCGCGGAATGCAATGCGACGTCTCAACATGGCTCCTGCCCCTGGCCAGCTTCGACGGCATTCTGGTGTTGTGAACGTTCCGGCCCGCGCAGACGATGCTGTAATTGTTTTGGCACGCAAGCTGACGAAGGCCCTTTTCTATAGAGCAACCGGACGGCCATTTCCAGTTGATGGAGATATTCTTTTCAATTGGTTCACCAATGCGACATTGCTTGAGCATGGTGAAATTCCCGCACTGATGTATGCAGCTCAATTCCGCTCTGAATCGATACCGACCGTGCGTAGCGGAATCAACTTAGCTAACCAGTTCGACTGCCGCATTTCACTCTCACCAGACAATAATCTACTGATTGTCCAAGCCCTATTTGGCGCAACCTTCGGCTTCGTTACAGCCGCAAGTAGCACTCCTCGGCTCCTGTCTGACATCAACGCCAGATGGATAGCGCAAGAGGAAGGCTCTCTTTTCCGCAGCATATGAGACATCAATGAACACATCGAATTCGCCCAAATTGAAAGAAGCCGAAGAAGCCTCATTCGCTCACGGCATTTCTGAACTCATCGGAATGTCTGTCATGAACCTGGTGGAAAAAATGAGACCACCGCAAGAATCGACCGAACGGGTCAAGGCGGCCCTTTTTCTCAATATCTGCGAGAGCTTCCAGGCCGCAATCATTTTAGTTCGCCGAGACCTCTCGGCGCACTCGGGCCTCCATATTCGGGCAATGCTCGAATCCTTTGTGCACCTAACCATGCTCAACCGAGATTCCGTCTACTTGGCCCAAATGACCTTCGACCAAGTGAAAGGGCAGCTAAAGGTACAGGAGGCGCTAGCAGAGGACCCATTCATCTCCGCTGGCAGCAAGCAACGAATTGCGGAATATACAAAAGAGCTGAAAGTTAGATACGACGAACTGTATAAGCAAGGCTATCGTGCCAAAAAATTAGGCGACCTCATCAAGTTACATGAGGATGCGAATCTCTCCCACTACTACGCCAGCTACCAGCAGTTGAATAGCATGGCGCATTGGGACCTGACGATGCTGACAGACAGACACATGGAAAAAGACGGCGGGATGACTATATTTTCAAAAAGCTCGGATAGAGTGACCATCGCGGTCCTATTCACGGCAATGATGGTGATGGTGAGCGCTACAGCCGCAGTTGAGAAAGTGACGTCCTTTGCCGAAGGGGTCTATGAGAAAGAATTTGACTCGATGAACCAAGCTTGGGGACGCTACTTGGAACATACCGGGCCGCGACAGGAATGATGCAGACCCAACATTAATCAGGCCAGCTGATGTCTCGAGCGCGATACCGCGAACCACCCTGCCGACCTGACGAAAACGTAGCTCTGACCCAAAAGTAGACCATCTGCCAAAAAAATCTCACGGCAAAGGGCAATTCAGAAATCGAAACGCTTTTCTGACAACGTCCGTGCGACCGGGCTGATTATCTGCTACAACTGGCGATGTGAACAATATTTGCAAGCACACCGAATTCGAGTGCTTTGGAGAGCCGAAGGCAGTCTCTTAAGACTGGACGTATCCGCGGTCGCCCTTTGATTGTCTTCACAAAATCAAAAATATTTTGAATTCGCTCTGCATGCGAAGGGTGCGTAGAACTTTCCTCAAATTGCCGGGTACCAATAAGCCGCGAAACTCTTTGACACACCTCCATTGCACTGAAAAACAAAAGTGGACCGATAAATTGGTAAGCGAATGGATTTCCCTCCTGCTTACCGAAACTTGTGCAAAGCGCTAGCCCGACTACGTCGCAATGTAATTCCACATCCTTCTCTGACCAATCAGGAGGAGTGCCATTCGTATCAGGAAAATCTTCTTGCAGCAGGAAATGGCCAATTTCGTGGCCCAAAATAAAGACCTCCATAGCAGTGACCATAAGCATTCTTGCGTCACTCAATTTATCTGGAATCGCCAGTTTCCCAATGCCCAATACGCTTCCGCGTGTTGCGTATCGCCATGCTAAAGACGTCGCACTTCCTATCACGCCCCTTCGAACAAGCTTCGGAAGAACGTATTTCGCCGTATGCTTTCTGCGGCACACTCCTGCGAGCTGCTGCAACGACAACGTATATATTTTCCCCCAGTAATTACAGAATGAGTAAGTACCCTGACCTGCAAATAGCAGATGCCTTTCGCTTGAGGGCACCGCTGCCGGCGAAGCATCTACAGCAGGAGAGGTGGAGAAATATATCGGTAGTTTTGGGGCAATCTTGTGCTCTTCGGCCAGCTTGAGAAGCTTTTCTAGCAACGGCTCGAAAATCCTCTTTCCGAACACGTCCTGGTAAGGTCCCTGAGTGGACAAGTCCTGGACAGTCCACTCCATAAACCTCATTAAGCTTGTATCGACAGAGTGATTGCCAATTTTATTCGCAAACAGAGTATGCCGATTTTCTCTGAGCCATTTCGATTGCTCTTCTAAAAAATCTTCACTTCCCTCGGTAACAAGTTGCTTCTGTAAATATTCGACGTATCGATTTTCTTCAGTATCTTCAAGCATGTTCGCTTTGGCACCAACTTAGTATGACAACGGATTAACGGGATTGAAAATGAATCGGTGGATAAGCATATCGCCATTCTCGATGCCTGAGCGGCGAGCCCACCTGAAACACAATTGACAAACAGCAATGGTTCAGCCACCTCATCGTTGATTGCCATTAAGAAACGTCACAATAAGGGGAGAAGATGTCCAAGAAGTTGTTGTCCGTACTGGCAGCTAGCGCTGTGCTGCTTACCGGCTGTTTGATTCCAGAATCCTTCAAGGTCGAGGCCGACTTCGCTGCAAATGGTGACTACAGCTTTAGCTACGATGGCACGGCCGTGCATGCAATGGCCGCAGCGGAGGAAAAGCAAAAGGGTTCTTTGCGCGAGAAAGATGAAGAGGGGCTGAAGGCTGAGGCCACGAAGATGAAGAAAGACCCGATGGTGCAGTCAGCAGAATACTTGGGCCAGGGCCGCTACCAACTGAAGCTGCTAGCGAAGAAGAAAGCCGGCGAGAACATGAAGATGATGGATATCTTCTCCGTAACCCAGGGAAAGGACGGTGTCATCACAATTGCCTCGCCGAAGCTTGCGGCCAAGGATGTTCAAGAATTGTCCAAGCTGGGAATTAAGATTGATGGGACCCTGGAGGTTGTTTTGCCGAAGAATGCAACCATCATCTCTCACAATGCGACCAGCAAGCCAAAGTTCTTTGGCTTGTTCGGCACCTATGCTTAGAAGATTGGCTCACTGGACCAGCGAGCCGAGATGAAAATCAAATTGAACTGATATCCATCTCTGTTGATGAAAGAATGCCGGCTTGTGGCCGGCATTTTTTACATCCTCACCCGGCCTTTATCGCCATATCCAAGCGGCTCGACTTCCATTGCAAGAAGCTTTTTCTCCAAAATCCTGCTGCACTTGAAAGAATCCACTGCCGATTGAATCCAAGCGCCGGTCTGCCTTTCCAACCACGTAGAACCAGCTGCATCACACTCTTTGAGGCTCGCGTAATACCCCGAGAAAACAATCTGCTTCCGGGGATTTACCACCACGTCTACAGAAATCTCATCGAAACCGATATCTTCGACGCTGGCTCGCGCAGCATCGCCCGTGGGCAGCACAAAATCAAAGTCTAGGCGGAGGGGCGCGCGCGCGCCCCTCTCGTCATGTCCTGACCATCGATTGTCACCAGGACGGAGCGAGAAAATGCGCCGCCGCAATGCTTCGTTAACAGTGGCGACCATCAAATTTCTCCACGCCTTCTGACGCTTTGTTTTGTACTCGATATCGAATGAGTGCAAACAAACCGTTTCACGCATGCCCTCAATGTCCTCGGTATCGAAGTAAAAGCCTTCCTCGATTGCATATCCCAACTCATTGAGACGCGCCGTGAGACGCTCTTCGCATACGAAAAAGAACATGGGGTCATCACCTTGGTTGGCGATTTCCTTCAGCATAGCGGCGTTGGTATTGAAGCCAAGAGAGTACGCAATTGCCTCCGACAGATGAGAGGATTTGCACTCATCGAACCATTTGGTCAGGTCGGCTTTGATGGCCTTAACGGCCTTGGTAGAGAGCGGAATGCTCGCCATAGATACACCTCAATCAGTTGTGCGGCCGGAGTTCGTCATTACGCACCGACCCATGATTGAAAGTCAGAAATTTTTTGAAGCAATTCACCCTGTTTAACTCGACGACAAGTTGGGACCAGGAAGCCTAGCCGGAAGATTAGTCAGCCACAAGCTAGGTGTCAAGCGGTCGTCAAGAACACCGATTGTAGTTATCCCTGATTTGGCTGGAAAACGCTGTGGATAACTCAGTTTGCCTCCATCAAATCCTCGACTCCAACTGGGATTTCCGGATTTGCCAAATAATTAGGCAATGTCTGAATATTTATAGAGCGACGAGCCTTCGCTCAGCGCGAAGTCATGAGCTCTTGACGTCAACAAATTCCACCTTGACGATATCCGTTGCAGGCACTTGAAGGCCTTCGCCATTGAAACAACACATGCAGCTATCCGTCGGCCCACCTTCGTGAATTGTCGTATAAACATAGCTGATAGCAGAAGCAATACACCCTTCGTCGTCATCAGAATGGCCTTTAAATTTCACGATAGCGGGCCTTAATGCTTCGGAAAAGATACTAGTAAGATTGATGCGCGTGCTGCGTTCAAAGCCAGAACAGATGTCGGCGACGATTTCAGGCAATCCAAGATAGTCGTGCTGATGTGTGTCATCAGGAGAAAACAAGGCATCTCGAACGAGCATCGCATAAGGCCCCCAATGCTCCGAATCGTTCGCCTTCAGCGAATAGAGATATTCTCCTACGCCATTGGACTCCAGCACCTTGCGTAGTTTCTGCTTAGTCTCGGTATCCGGAATCACGCTAACAAGTACCTTCTTTATCTGCGGCAGGACCACGCCTAGCGGAAGAATTCCATCGGAAAAGGTGCTGCCTGGGAGCACACGTGTTCCATGAAACCAAAAAATCTCATCTAGCAGCGCTGGTCTACCAAAGTGGTCAATTACAACCGAATACAGGTAGTCTTTCAAATCCAGCATCTCTCGCCATTTGCTATCGTAAAAGGCGCCTATCTCGGGTAGGGTGAGAAACGCGCTTATACAGTCTGGCGACGCATTGAAAATCCGACCAAGACTTGCCAACGCAGAATCGAAGCTCTCGCAATCCAAAGTCACACCTGTCGCCACTTATCCCCCGAGTTGCTGTATTGTCATATCAGTATGGCATGAAGCTCAAAGCGAATGATGGCGTAACGCACCTTGGCTTGTGCTCAGCGACGAAGAAGCGTTGAGAGCAAATAGCCGGTTTCGGCCTGTTATGGTTTTCTATATCAAATAAAAATGGACAAGACCGAAATTCAGAACCACATCAACAGGCTGATGCAGTTCAAAAAAATCGAACAGATAACTGACGCGGTGGCGACAATCCCACCGCTGAAGATTCCGGGTAGCACGATGCTTGAATTGCTGGGTGTACTGACAAAGCACATCCAGAAAAACAAACGTCACGATGCGATTGCCACCCTAATGGTGATGATGCGTGCCGATGCCAATTGGACCATTTCACAGTTGAGGCGAAACGGGCACCTCCGCTCTTCAAAGTATGGCTTTCAAACAGCCGGGCTGTCGAAAATTGCGGAGGCAGCTTTGAAGGTCGCCCCAATCTTTTCGCTCAAATCAGAGTGGCGAGAATACCTAGAATCAGTCCTAGCGCTCTACGCAATTGGCCCAGCAGTGCGACGAATGAGGGCCAGCCTACTGCAACGGATGGAAGTACGTAAGAGGGTCGTCCTCAAATCCCTTCTCTCAATTGTTAACTACCGATTCTCAAGCCAATATCCAGGCGACTTGAGCCTCGACTCAGACGACTTCCATTATTGGACGCTAGAACATCTGGCCTCCGCCTTCTCGCTGCTATTCACCCTCTACAAGGAGGAAATTGGTGACGTGGCCCCCATCGCAATGCACGTGGACGAGCAAGCATCACGGACTAACGCGAATATCTATGCGTCCTTGTTGTCTGACGCTGCCAAGCTAGATGAATTCCGCGAAGCTGAGTCGCTCCTAGATTGCCTGCCTTACAAAGCAATAGCTATCGGCACTGACGTAACAATTTCTGCCGTAGATGCGGACATGGAGAAGTGCATTAGATTGGGCTATATCCAGACTGAATTGCAGTGGCAAGTCAGGAAGATACTGGCCCGAGAGCACTTCTCTAGCGCTGAAGCACCACGCCCAACAATGAAGGAGCTAGTAGAACAAGCCTTTTCGGTCGGCATGGGAGAGCTGGTGAAACTACGCAAAGACCCAATAACTCGATTGGTCTTTGAATTACCTATGCACGAAAAATTCTTTGAGCTGTTCACAGGAAGTGGACTGCTCATGGAGGAAGTGGCGATGCTGTACGGAACGGGAATTGATGTTTTCGAACCAGATGCTGGCTCAGCGGTAGAAATCACGGAGAAACTAGCGGCAATCGAGGTTGTGCGCGCTCAGCGCCTGTTCAGGCTAGTCGATGCAGTCTTTTCCCAAAAACTAGAAACCATCGCCGATGAAAAGAATAGATTTGCACTGGCGCTGCGCTCGACCATTACGGTGTTCAATCATGAGCAACTGGTAATGGTACTGGGAAAAATCCTACCAGAGGAAAAGGTCGAACCCGTAATCGCCTTACTGACGTTGGATGCGAACGACGGCTTTGTGGATATCCAATATCGGCCATTCATCAAGATTGGCACCCACTATGTTGTTCCGCCGGCCATTGTCGCCATGTCAAATCTCATTCGGAATATCGTAGTAGCCAACCGGCTTCGGACAGCAGAACAATTTGTCGACGACCCGATGCAATTAGCAGTGGAGCAGGCTCTGGTGGACGCCGGATTCCTAGCCAAGCAGAATGTGAATTTACCGGGGAAACTGGAAACAGATATCGTGTGCTGGCGAGATGATGAACTCTTCATCTTCGAGTGCAAAAACTCCTACCATCCATGTTCGGCGCACGAGCTTCGGTCGAGTTATACGCATCTCACGAAGGCCGCCTCGCAACTCGATTTACGCCTCACGCATCTAAGCGTTGCAGCTAATCAAGCACAGTTGTTCGCTAACCTCGGATGGAAAGTCGCGCCGACAACGAAGATTCATACTGCCATTATTACGGCAAATCGTATGTTCTCTGGCTATACAATCGGCGGCCATCCCGTTCGGCAAGCACATGAATTGCAGAACGTCTTAACGCGCGGCTCGATTGACCGAGGCGCTCTCCCATCGCTGCGGTTCTGGGTCGACGAGCATTTCCAAACTATAGACCTTGTTGAATATCTTCAGGGGAGGTCCATTGTTGAAGCTCAAATGAGCTTCCTCGTTGACGTCAAAAAGACCTACAAATTCAGCGGCGCCAGCCTAACCTTCAAGACCTATGCGATGGACCTCAGTACGAAGATGCATGAGCTGGAACAACGATTTCCGGTACAGGTATCGGAAGAAGCATGAGGAAGAAAGTGAATGTCCTGCCTCGAGGCAGGCCTCAGCATCCGAGGCTTAGCTGGCGGCCAATGCCACGAGGGAGTCGCGAAAGATGCGACCTCGCTATCCAACAGACTTGATGATGCCTGCCCGGGGTCGCGGCCGAAACCGCTTCACTCTTCAGATTTCGGCTTCCATTTTGGCTTAGCCGTTCTTTCGCCAAAGACCAACTTCCCTTTTGCTCCTGACTGGCGCCAAACAGGGGACATCCCAGTGAAGCGAGAAATCAAGTCTTCTTGACCAGGCGAAGAAGCATAGACGGCTTTATAAGCGAAACGGCAAACTGTCTCATTGATTTGGCGGACCCAGCCATCCTCTCGAGTCTCTGAATATTGAAGGCCATGCTTTGAAAATATCTCTTTATAGTCCGTCGAACCCAATATGAGGAGAGATGGGCTGATAGGGAACAGAAGAAGAACTGGCCCGCCTTTCTTAATCGCATACGGCTCAATGTCATCTGGATGTATAGAGGGGTCGAGCCAGATTACGGGATTGTCGCTCGTCAGAAATGGGACATCAGTCATGTTGTGGACAACACTCAAACCAATCCGGTCGAAGACATCCCTCGCGGCATTTATGTCATCCACCATTCCATGAATCGACTTGTGAGGGTCAATGGACACCAGGACCTCATCTAAGCGGCCACGCAATGACTCCGGCGGAGCAGGGATAGAACCCTTGGCCAGCAAGTGCTTGAAAGTTGCCTTGACCTGAGCCGCCAACTTCGCTTCAGTAGCGTCCCTGCTTGCAGGCACTCTGACGCGCTGCAAGAGGATAAATTCAAAGATATCGAGCAAACTTTCATTCACATTCTCGCGACGCCCCATGCGCTCGACGACCGGCGGCCATTTCCCCTCTATGACCGAGAACATATCCTCCAATCTGTTATGGTCGATGCTGCCTTCGGGAGTAGGCTGGGAATAGTAGTAGCGCTCAAAACCAGTTCCGTCCGGGTTCACCCGCAAAATCTTGCCTGGTTCGTCTTTTCGATAGACAAGAACTTTGCCGTCGCTACTCTCAAAAGCCCTAAGATATGCTTTTGGCACGAAGTGATGCCGCTTTTTTATGTTCACTACATCTCCCCCAGTAAGTTCCAGTCCGCCATTCCAGCCATGCCCACTTTAGCTGGAGACAAATAGAACATCGAATTTCGGATACTTTCATCTACCCCGGACTACGCTGGGGTCGTGGCGGCAGCCAGCCGGCCGCTGGTCCGACATGCACGTTGATGCCTTGTGCAAAAGACCTCTGCTTATAAGGCGGACCACGATACACAATGGCATCGGCCTTTGACGCTAGCTCTTTATACAGTTCGTTATCACTGTCGCAGGAATAAAGGAAGGCCACCGTGAATGTCTCTTCACCACTTTTTGCGCGAGCGAGGGCGTACATGGCCAATTCATCTGGCTCATCCATGTCCACAGACCAGCCTGCATCTCTCAATGGTCGAACTACGTCCTTAATACAATCCTCAGTCAGAACTGCCGCGCGGAGCATGACACCATCGTCCGTTGGCAATTCTGGGACCAAGCGCCCTTGCTGATGGAATATATTAACTTCATGAAGCACCAGAATTTCCTGCAAACGAAGTCGCAGCAAAGCCTGTTGCCACAGCAGCTCTCCGTCCTTATCTGCGACTGGAAAGAACAACGACACCTGGTTTGAATTGTCATGCCACGACTCAATTACGCCGAGGGTCGAAATTGCAACGACCAATCGCATGAAGTTGGCGCTATCCTGCCACTTTGACGACATCCCGTGAGCAAAGAGATGGCGATTTAACCAAGTCAGCCCATCGTATTTCCTAGTGTCTTGAAAGAACGATGATTTCAACCATCGCCGAAAAGTCTCAAATATGAAGACTCTTTCATCTTGGCTGAAAAGATACCTGAGCTCTCTATAGTCGCTGGGCACCCATTGTTCATCAAAATGAAGCTTGGCAGCGAGGTCGATAGCTCGGTCCACGACCTTGTCGATTTCATGCAATATCTGGGCATCATTTCCGGCCCCAGCAATGCGCTTAATTGCCCCCTCGAAGATTGGAATTAACGCGGCAATGCTTGATGCCCGACTACCGCTATAAAAACCAAGGTATGCCTCTCGGATTAATGGCACGAACTCCGCCAAAATTCGGGATTTCGGTAGAAGCTGCGCGATACACACGGCCTGAAAACCTACCGTGTAGATGGTCGACATGTGATATTCGAACTGTCGAAGCGCGCTTTCGCGGTCGCAGTTCATGACATCTTTCAAAAGTGGACCAATCTTGTCTTGAGCGACCCATAGCGGAGAAAACCATTCCATCTTCTCCCACAATGCGGCCACGCGATTCATATGCCCCAGGTTTACAACCCAATCAGGGTCCTCCCCAATCTTATAAAGGGGGAAGCAGGCTGTATTCTCTTCTGTCGACAGCACAATGGCAGGTGTAAGCCAAAAACTCCCCACCTTCTGAATCTCGAGGGAATGTACAGTGAGGGACATCACTTCGGCCCGCGCTTGAACCACCGATAGGTCGATATCCTTCAAGCTCGGCTGACCTGATAGCCACTTCCATAGCGCCTCGAACTTTCCCGCAATTTCTATCTTTGGATGTGCCATTTTTCTTCGCCATAGGACAACGTCATATCTTCGCGACAATCATAGACCAATATGAAAATTAGGAAAGCGTAAGTGCAAAGTGGAAAAATTGCGACGTTAAGTGATAGCCATCAACGGCAAGAACAGTCCTCTAAACCTTCATGGCGCTCAATACGGGCATGAGGCTGCCGCTTAAGAAATGCCCCAAGATTTGTTATTTCTCCAAACCCCTTTTCCTGTGTTCTGAAAACACTCATGCTTTAGCGCATGACAGCCAACATCTCCATCGAACCACACTGGTCAACCAGTTCCATTGAGTGCTGGAACATGCCGTTTTTCCGAACAAGATGCGCTTCGATGCAATTCATCGATATCAGTTCGAGTGACCATCAGAAGGCGATACTCAGCTTCTATGAAACAGGGAATGTCCCGACTGCCGTAGCCCCCTACGAATGGTCGAATCGGCACACGGTCAAAAAATATTTCGGCATGTACTCTGAAGGGGTTGGCGTATGAGAGATTCGATAGAAATAAAATTAGACATATCGCTACTTGGACAAGCAATGGCATTGGCTCGGGGAAAGTCCAGGGATGACGTAGTGAATGATTGCCTTAAAAGAGTGATTCACGCTGAGCTTGGGTTCATAACTCTTTCGGATTTCGAGAAACTTGTCCCGGACAACGAACTTGTATGGTCACGCAAGTCTGAACGTCAAATCGCAAAAATGGATTTACAACAATATCTTCGCTCTGAGGTTTCGTACAACCCTGCATATTTGGAAGAGTACGTCCCGAATCAGACCCAACTCCTTCCCACTGCTGTGAAATTCAAACTTCGGAAGCTTGAAGCAGCGCCGGAACCCTGTAGCAAAGAAGTTATGAGAGTTCTATACAGGAACGTAAGGCTTGACATGATATGGGGTTCAGTAAGACTTGAAGGTACTTCCTACACCCGTAGAGGTGCGGAAAAACTGCTCACGGGCTGCGAACACCCCCACACCAGAGAATCCGATGCTTTAGTCGGTCTTAAGCGCGCGTTCGACATCCTCTTCTTGAGCGACCATAAGTTGAGGCTTGACGTAAGCACTGTAAGAGAAATTCAGACCGCCCTAAAGGAGCCCGTAGGCAGGTCAGGGGACAGCATGGCGGGCAACCCCGCGCCAATGTTCACACACGCTATTAGCTCTGCTGATGAAATCGAGGAGCCGAAGAAGCTACTGGACCTGGTGATTGAGAAGGCGGCTGCCATTAGAAACCCATTCGAGGCTTCATTCTTCTTGTGGCTACATCTGTCCCACTTATTATGTTTCGAAGACGGCATAGAGCGAACTGCTCGCTTCGCTATGAACATTCCCTTGCTGGCGAAGGGCTACTATCCGATAACGTTCTACGAGGTAAATCGGAACGACTACGTGATGTCTTTGGTCGCGTACTTCGAGTCAGGTGACCCGTCGATAGCTGTGGACCTGTTCTCTTGGGCGTGTAGACAGTCGGTGCAGCGATACCCCGGATTCTATTTCGTTGCTGTCAATCACGAAGCGAGGTTTCTCCGATGAGAACCACCGCGGATATCGCCAACTATCTCCTAGACGCATGCGGGACGCTGGATATATCTGAAGAGGAGCTCGTCCACCGTAGTGGGCTAGAGCCACACATCGTGGCAGGCGTATTGAACGGCGAGGCTGACTACAGCATCACTCTCTTGGTGACAATTCTCGATGCGACCGACTGCGAGATGCTTATTTGTCCCAAGGTAGCTCTCAGAGGGATTGAAAGCCCGTATGGGGAGTTCGTGCCAGCGGAGCCCAAAGTGAAGACGAAAGTGCAGATTGCCATGGACAAGCTTCGAAAGACTTATGAAACCTAAATATAAATGGCGCGCTGAGCCACAACAATAATGGACCCCATACGTCATCTCCTGGTTGCCAGCTATGCACAGGCCATTGGAAACATCCGCTGCGACATACAGAGTTCAGATTTTAATTTCTACTATTACGCCCACTGGCAGCTCTCCACAGAGACTTTCCCACTGTCGCCTCACTTTGCGTTGAGTCAGGGCAGATTCAAGTCGAGTGCAACAGCCAACTTCATGATGAACCTATTCCCAGAAGGCGACGCCCGGATGGCTATTATGAAACACAGCCGACTCAACGCCGACAACGTTTTCTCCATGGCCTACCTCTTTGGAGCTGAACCAGCCGGCGCCGCAAGCTTTCTATTTCACAGCGGCACGTCTGCGCTGCCGTCATCTCAAGCACCATATTTGCGGGAAATCGACGATGACGAGCTTTCGGAGCGTATCCATGCCCGCCACCGCGGCGTTCCCTTTGCGCAGTGGCACGGGGCTTGGCACCAGTCGTTAGCTGGCGTTCAGGACAAGCTCCAAGTCATCTTCCACGACGAGAGGCTGTTCTTGGCCGGCGGCTCGCTCACTTCAACGCATATTTTGAAGCCTGAACCTCAAGGAGAAAGGACACCGCACTTGGTCGCCAACGAGCACTTCTGCATGTCGTTGGCAGCTGCAGTGGGTCTCTCAGTGCCGCATGTAAAAATCCATAGAGCTCCGGAGGCGGTCTTACTTATCGACCGCTTCGACCGGACATACGCTCCAGGTACCGACGTCTTGCAGCCAGGGCGGGTCGAGAGGACTCACATCATCGATGGGTGTCAGGCGTTGGAACTGCCCAGTTGGTATAAGTACGAATGCCTCGGGGGACATCAAAACCGCTCTCCAGAAAGGCGCTATGGAATCGATTTTAAAAGGCTCTTTGGATTAGCACCACATTTCGAAGATGCGTCGGCCGCCAAGTTGCTCATCGTTCGGTGGGCACTATTCAATCTGCTGATTGGCAACTCGGACGCGCATGGCAAAAACATCTCTTTCCGCCAGACAGCCAACGGCATCATGCCTGCGCCGTTCTATGACCTGGTATCTGTCCAGGTTTACGGCGAGAAGGTACTCCAAGAGATGGCGATGGCCTTCGGTGACCAGTTCCTCGCTGAGAAGGTCGGAGTCGCTGACCTAGCGGCTTTTGCCCAGGTCGCAGGAATTCCAATTGAGGATGTCATGGGCGAGTTGACGGGTATCGCAGCGGCAGTAATAGAGATGGCGCCGGCGCTGGCCGCAGACGCCTGCTATCTGGACGCAGAGCGGAAGCTGGTAGCCAATATCGCTACCTACGCTACCGGTCAGGCCAATAGGCTAATACAACTGTAACGTCAGAGGCTTGTGGTATCTGTCTTGCGTCTGTGATTGCGGACATGAAGCAAAATGAAGCACCTCTACTGACGCCTGCCAGGGTGAGGGAAGCGCGCGAGCTTGGTGAAAAGCTTGCCAGGCTGCACAAGGCGCGTCGTATGCGGCAAGCCGATGCTGCCTTGCGCGCCGGTATGGCCCGCTCGACGGCCGCACTCACTGAAAAGGGTGACGTCCGCCGTACGCAGTCGAAAATCCTGCGCTTCCTAGAAGCCATCGCACCTGGCCTCACACTCTTGAGTTTGCTGCAGGAATTCGACCCATCCCTGGCTGCACTGCGGGCTCGCGAGCTCACTCAACGCATTCGGCCGCTCAGCAAAGCCGAGCTCGGCGAGCTTGATTTCTGATGGCACCCCAAAGAATCGGTGCAAGCCGTTTCTGCACGAAATTCCGGATAGCCGAGAAGGTAGAAGCCCCGACTAGCGGGGCTTCTGGTACATCGGGTCCGATTCCTCTTACCTAGCGGTTGCTAGTCCAAGAAAAACTTGGAGGGCGGCCTCACGAGTCGGCTGGAGAGGCCCTTTGGCGTAGATTACCAAGCCGGTGCTCAAAACACAAACATCTATTCAGCCAATGCCGCACTTGTAAACAGATTGGAACGCCTGCTATCGTCGTGAAAGTTCTTCGGAAGTGATTACCGAAGCGTATCCACCCACAATGGAGATGTAACTGCATGAAGAGAAACGCAAATGGTATTACCCCAGACCTGTTCTTAGATAGGCATGGGCGCCGTGTTCTAACGGACGATGGCATCCCAGGAATCAACGGCCTTGAAGGGAGCGGCTCTACCACCGAAGTTATCCAGTCGAAGTTCGCCGGCATGCTATTCAACGAGGGCGAACGGCTGGACAAAAAACAGCTCACCGACATCAAGCGATGGATTGAACTACAACTCGACACGTTCTGAGTACAACATGTTTCACCGACGAATTTGCCCGGCACGGCCGGGCATTTTTTCACCCGTATGGAGCATCTTGTTATCAAAATGAGACAGTCGCGCGATGAAATTCCGGATTATTTTTCATAAATTCTCGTAGGACCTAAGTGGCTTTGCCCCCCCTAAAAATTGCAGAATTGGCTTTTCCTGTAATAAATTTTATAAACAGAAGTTGCGGATTTCTTTTTCTGTTTTATACATCGCGAAAATTGAAAGAGCAGCGACGAAATCATGGTCTGACGGGTGGGTGAAATTCACGCCTACGACCTCTTGATGCGAAAAGATATTCTTGATATTTTGAATTAAGGGCATCACGCCTAACCTTGAAACTCAACTTTCCCCCATCGACGCAAGTCGGCGGGAGCAGCGCTATTTATGAGAGGGTACTAACGCTGAAAGGAGAGTTGAATCATGGTTCAGAAGACAGATAAGAAGTCCCGCATTCATACACCACCAGGGGCCACGTTGGTCATCCTGGCTGCCCACATCACCGCAAGCATATTCAAGGCGAGCCATAGTCTCACCTCCATCCACGGTCTCGGTTGAAAGAGGTCGCGATGGCTTGGCTAAAATCTGACTCCCCCCACAAGGATAACGGCAGGCTTCCAGAAATTATTTGGAAGAATGGCCGGTCATGGGTCGGCACTACGGAACGGGCGGAACGTTTGGCTGTGGTGGAACAACACAGAATGCTCCCCATCCACTTTCTGATGCGTGCGTTCAGAAGATACGCTGAACTCCTTGAGAACCAAGGAATTCGATGGTCTCATTTTTCGAAAGACGGAGCGAATGCTGTCCGTATTAACGAGAAGCAGCTAGTGGAGTCTTCCGAGATTCCCCGCTATACCGCAGCAATAATGTTGCACTCCGTTTTTAAGCTCTACAAGTTTGCAAAGCAGCAGGGACTGGTGAAAGCAGAGCTGAGCCGCGACATTCTGACCAAATTACGGCAACCAGTTCTCAAAAGATTTAGCAAGACTCAAACGGCGCCGAAGTACCGTATCAAAATAGGACGCTAAAGTCATGGCACGTCTGCAGGAATTCCAATACAACTTCTACGAACTGACGCTCGGGTCAGATGGGCGCCTCGTCTACGGCTCTAGCGCCAATCAACCGATTCCCAAGCTGCCGCAGATTTTTTGGAAGAACGGCAGCAGCTGGAGCGAAGCAAACTTGTACTGCCTAGAAATGGCTGCTCCGGGGAATGTGAAAATTGAAACCGTTCATCGGAAGATGAAGCATATCCAATACTTCGCAAGCTATGTCGAGAAAGAAAAAAAGGATTGGCGACATTTCCCTCGGCGGCGAGAAGACCAGATACTGAAGATATTCCGCGGACATCTCATTGACCAACGTGAGACAGGGATTCTATCGCCCGGAACAGTAACGAACTGCATGAATGTCGTCGTGGACTTCTATCGATTTGTTCAAGAGAAAGGCTTCATCAATCCGCAAAACAAGATGTGGCGTGACCGTGAAATCGCCATGCCAATCTACGACAACGCGGGATTTCTGCGTATCTTCGTGACTCGCACAACTGACCTGAGTATCCCTAACAAGCAACGCGTCGGCGGCACATTGGAAGATGGGCTGCTTCCGCTCTCGGCAGACCATATGACACGGCTGCTGCAATACACCGCAGCAAATGCCACCTCGGAGCTACACCTGCTGCTATCCACTGGCTTTTTCTCAGGCGCACGGATTGGGACGATTACCACTCTGACAGTCAATAGTCTTCTAACTGCGAGCATAGACCCGTACACAGAAGGAATTTTGCGTCTGCCTGCCGGCCCAGGGACAGGCATTGCTACAAAGTTCTCTGTATCCGGCTCTCTATGGATACCTGAGGCACTGATGAAGGAGCTCATAGACTACGCGTCATCTACCAGGCGACTTCTTCGGGAGCGCTTTGCTAAGCCAGAGCATAAGAACGTTCTATTCCTCACCCGGTCTGGTCAGCCGTATTCGGTGAAAACCGTGGTTCGCCTCATAAGTGGTTTGCGAGATGTCTGCTGTGAAGCAGGCTTGCGATTCATGCGCAAATTCACATTCCATCAAACGCGTGCGACTTTTGGCACGTGGTTGACAAGGGAACTAATGACCTCGGGGCTCGATACCGCGACAGTCCTTTCGGAGGTTAAAAGCGCCATGTTCCATAAATACGAGTCCACAACGTGGCGATATATCCGATTCTTGGAAACCACCAAGGCCAAGATTGAAGCTGCTAGCAAGTTCAACGAACTCTTCACGGGCATTCGAGGCCGAGACTGGGGGCAGACAAGTGCTTGACTCAACTGCGCTACCAGACTTGACGGTGAAGCACGTCAAATTTTCTGGCAAAGATGTCCCTTGGGACTTCAATATTTTTATGTACCGTGGCGGCGCTGCAGAACACGCGCGACGCGTTCAAGCGGCTATCAAGGATGGCAAGCTCGGGAAACCAATGATGGAGCGGTTGGAGTTAGTCACAGTGCTTCACGAACACATCTGTGAGCTGACTGCAGCAGGCAAGCCTCGAAGCGGGACTCTAAGCATAATCTCCGTCATCAGGGCCTTCTTTAAATTTGTAGACGAAGACGGTCTATTTTTGACCTTGGAGACACTAGAGAAGTGCTATTTAGAATGGGCAGCATCAATGGTTCATCGAGTTCGAACAAGTAGAACTGCAACCAAACGAAATAGAGGTGGAACTTACGGCTTTTCACATAGCTCTGGCCATACGATGGCGTCGTCCCTCGGTTCGCTTATCGACACAATATTCAATCGCGCTACCAATATCCTGCAGCATACTGGACTTCGGGCACTCAAACGCCGGAAATCAGCCGTAGGTGTTCAAGCTGAAAAACAAAGTCTTTCAGACACTTTCGAATTCGGGCATATGCTGCAAGATATTTGCGATGCCTTGACTATCGACGTCATTACAACAGCGCCTGTCCCCGTCGAAATCAAACTTCGGACAGGCAAGAGCTTTGTCCTCGGAAACCCCATACTTGACCATTCTATCGCGGCGGGGTCGACCATCTCCATCACGCGGCAAATGATGGCCAGTATTCGAATTGAGGCCGAGTTGGAGATGTTCATCGCTCAGACTGGCATAAACACCAAACAAGCAGTAGACGCAGAACTCAGGCACTTCTTCTACGTTAGCCACTTAGACGGCTACCAGGTGAAAGACCATAAAAACCGCCGCGGCGGCGCTGTACTGTTTGAAATTTTCAAAGACTACAAATCCCACTTTGAACGCTACTTAGCATGGCGTAGACGATTTTTCCCTGAGTCAAATCGACTTTTCTCATTCTTCCCAACCAGAAGCCGCGGCGATGGATTCCGATTCACCGGCTGGCGCCTCCGCAACATCTGCGCTGAACTCGACATCCCCTTTGTTGGCCCACGGATGTTGCGCAACACTCGCGTAAATTGGCTTCTTCATGAGTCCGGCTCGCCAGAAGTGACAGCTGAAATGGCCCAGCATACGAAAGAGACTCTCATTCAGGTTTATCACAAGCCAAGCTTGCAGCGAGCGATTGCCGAGAGCAACAACTTCTGGGCCGAGTACGACCCTCACGCCGATGAAGCACGCTTCGCATCGAAGAAGGATAACCAATCACCTCAACCAGCAGTCGGCCCCGGTAGCTGTGTTGGAGAACCCCAAAAGAACGACGAAGCCCCTAGTGAGGCACCAGAGCCAGATTGCATGAAGAAGGGAGGATGCCTTTGGTGTAAGTCCCATCGCGATATTGATATTTTTGCATATGTTTGGTCTCTCGCCACTTTCAGGCATCTCAAGATGATTGAAATTTCTAAGGCCACGTTGTACATCCAGAAAGCGGACAAGCCGGTTGCTGCACGTTTGACGTTGGAAAAAATTGATTCGCGTTTGAAGTGGTTTGAGGATTCCAACAAAACCAGGAAGGAATGGGTTGACGAAGCCAATGTATTGGTCGGCGCTGGCGAATATCACCCTGACTATGGAGACCTCATTGATTTTTTGGAAGGAAGACGATGAAACACGCTAAAGACATCTTTGTGATGAAGATGGAATTACCATCAGCGTCTCCAACAGCACGATGCTACAGGCTACCGTCATTCCCGCCACCACCAGACTGGCCAGTTGTGGAGGACGCTGATGGCAATGTTATTTCCCTGTGGGGTGACGCATTTTGGGATTGGACGCCCTTTCACGGTAAGAAGATGAAGATACACTTCAATCGAGATATACACGGCTCAACAGGTGGAATGCGCACCGAGCCAATCAGCGCCGAGAACGAATGGGACCTAAGGCTGATTGTGACCACAATGATTTATGGACCTCATGGGATTACCAATGCAAACGTGCTGAAACTCGACTTTCATCTGATTCGCAGAGTTGTCAGCTTCTGCGAAGACAATGGCATCCGCGTTCGCGATTTAGGCAGATTTCCAACGGTGTGGAAATCCCTTGCGAAGGTGACACGGAATGCTCGCTCAAGAGAACGGTTGATTCTAATTCTTGACCGCCTCCTCCAATCGAAAGAAGAGCTCGGATTTGCAATTTTAGAAAGCAGGGACATCGCCAAATTGGCGGAGGTCTTCGCGAATAGTACGGCAACCGGAGCACGCGAAGATACGGAACAAGTCGCCTACATTCCGCCACGCCTCTATATCTATACGCTGAATCGTCAGCGGGAATGCATTGATGATTTCCTGGCCAATCAGGAGAAGATTGCCCAATGCTTCGAATTTTGTCTTGATGCTTACGTCCACAACTTTGGCTCTTTGCAAGCAGCCATCGAAAAGACTAATGGAGCACAAATGCCGTTCACCAAACCAAGCAAAAAAAGCATCAGTAAGGCGATTAGATTGGGATTCTACCGAGGCACTTTCCACGACACCGCCAAAAGATTCAAAATTGCCGGCTTGCTCGCTAAGTGGGTAGCTGCGGACATCGATGATGATGAGACGGATGAAGGAGTTACATCGCTCAAGATGTTCTGTTCGTACCTGAATCTCATAAATTCTGTCTGTTTACCCTACATTGGAGCATTCACTTTCCAACGAAAAGAAGAATTGGGGGCGTTGAGGTCTGACTGCCTCATCTGGGAGCGAGACCCGATTGTAGGCCCGATTCCCATTATCTGTGGCGAAACAACTAAAACGGACCCGGACAACGATGCGCGTTGGCCTACCAGCCCGCATGTAGCGGTCGCCGTCGAAGCAGCTAACGCGGTGGCTCGCATGCGTATGACGGCCGTGGTCGATGCGACATCACCGTCCAACAAGGCACTGACCTCCAATCCCCTCTTGTTTAGCCCCCCGACTGAGCCATGGTCATCATCTAGGAGTAAAGGGAAAGTCCACAACTACCGGAGCAGCGTGCAGTCTTATGCGCAGATAATTGCCGCACACACCAAATTATTCGACCCTGATGTTCTCAAGATGACCGAAGAGGATTTGGTACACGCACGACGCTTCACGCCGAACCTGGATAAGAAAGGTGCATTCGCCGTTGGCAAACCGTGGCCGTTTAGCTATCACCAACTGCGTCGCACTGGCGGTATCAACATGTATGCCAGTGGTCTGCTGTCTGAAACATCTATCCAAGTCCTTTTGAAACATCTCGTCATCTATCAAACGAGATACTACCGGCAGCACTTTTCCAGTGCTCGAATTAATGAAACGCGCCAAGCAATGGTTGTTTCCTCAGCCTACCTTGTCCTTGCAAAGCAGCTGAAAGCGTCGGTTGAAGATAGGTTTGTTTCGCCGGCTGGCAATTCACTCGAGCAAGACAAAGAGATACATCTGATATCAGAAAGCGACTATAAGAAACTCATAGCGGCTGCCAATAGAGACGAAATCAGCTTCCGTGGAACCACACTAGGCGGATGCGTAACGCGCGGGGATTGTCAGTATGGCGGCATCGAATCTATTGCTCGATGCGCAGGCGGAGACGGGGGCAAGCCTTGCCAAGACGCAAAGCTCGACAAGGCAAAACGCGAATTCGTCGCGGACTTGCTCGCTAACTACGTGATACAGCAAATGCAATTCCAACCCGGCACTAGGCGCTATGAAGCGCTACAAATGGAAATTAGCGCATGCAGGAATTATCTTGAACTCACAGCAGATTGAACAACTATTCGCTCCTGGACCTGAGGATGGGCCAGCCGCCCGCAAGTACCTCGAATCCGCAAAACGGCTCGCATTCAACGAGCCAGTCATTCTGACAAAGGGCTCGCCCGTAAACCACATTAATGTTGCCAAAGAAGCAGGGAATCACCCCACAGCTCTGAAGCCAGATAGATATCCCGCCGTCATACGAAAAATCGAAGCCTATGTGGAACTCACCAAAGGTCAGGACTCCAAAAGACGAGTAATTGGGGCCAAGGTTAAAGAAGCGAAGCTAACCCTTAAAGAAGAAGTTGCAACATTGAAAACTCAATTGAGTGAATCTCAATCCAAACTGCTTAGTGCCGAACGAAAACTAATGGAATCACTTCAAGACATCGCCGACCTGCAGGCTGAACTTGACGAACTCAAGCCCCCACCATCATCATTGCGCCCTTAATAGAGAATCCCCCTGTAGACATTTCGATGTTCCGGGGGGGGTTTCGGTCTCGCACGATAGACATTAGTAGAAAGTACGTTATTCCAGTAAAATCAACGACTTATTTAGATGTCTATGCCCCTGCTATTCGCGGGTGCGTTGGTAACGTCTGACCGAAAAAACTGACGGCCGAATATCGGGCTATCCGGGTTCGTTCAAGCCACGTCTCCAAACAAACCCCCGAATAATTTCGGGGGTTTTTTATTTTCACCGCTAGTGACCCTCATTCTGCGCAGTCGCCACCTTACCAGCCGACACCATTGTGCGAGCCGAGCGAGGGCTCGTTGATGCGGACCTTGGCGGCGGCGTCATCAAGCAGCGCGTTGCACGCTCTGGACAAGGAAAGTCAGACGGCTTTCGCACCATCATCCTGTATCGCACGACGCTACGAGCGTTTTTTGTCTATGAGTTCGCAAAGAACGATCGCGGCAACATCGATGATGGCGAAGAGGCTGCGTTCAAAAAGCGGCACGACATGTGCTGCGGCTACCGGAAGAGCAGCTCGCCGCATTGATCGACAGAGGGCAATTGACCGAGGTACACCATCATGAACAAGAAATACTGTAGCCAGAAACCCGGTGGGCCAGCGTTGCGCTTGCTGACAGTGGTGGAAAAGAAAGGCATACAGGCAATTGCCTGAACCCCACAGCGTCGCGCCAAGCCTCGTCCACCAGCAAGTCCGTCAGCAAGGGGAGACGCATCTGTATAACGCTCACTGGCCGCACAGCCTTCCCCTCTTCGCTAAAGATCACCCGCCGGCATTTCTCCCGACGCACCCTTGACAAGCCGTTTTGGTACCGCTACCATCCCCATCAATTACAATTGGTAGCGCTACCAAAATCCTTGCCGTCATCCAGCCCTGTCCCACCCTGATCCCGGAACAGTACTGAAGCCGATACAAGGACAACAACAAAAAGTACCCCCCTCAACAGGAGACAAATCTTGAAAACGATCAAGGGCTTGCGCTGGTGGATCATCGTGCTCGTTTGCCTGGGCACGATCACCAACTATCTGGCGCGCAATTCACTGGGGGTGCTGGCCCCCACCCTGAAGGACGAACTGGGGATGAGCACCCAGCAATACTCCTACGTCGTGGCGGCCTTCCAGGTCGGCTATACGATCATGCAACCAGTCTGCGGCTTCATCGTGGACCTGATCGGTCTGCGCATCGGCTTTGCCCTCTTCGGCGTGCTCTGGTCGGTAGCCGGGGTGCTGCATGCGGGGGCCACGGGCTGGCTCTCGCTGGCTGGCTTCCGGGCGCTGATGGGCCTGACCGAGGCGGCGGCGATTCCCTCGGGGATGAAAGCTGTGGCCGAGTGGTTCCCCGACAAGGAAAAATCGGTCGCCGTGGGCTGGTTCAATTCGGGCACGTCGCTGGGCGCGATGCTGGCCCGCCGCTGGTGATCTTCCTGCAGATCCGCTACGGCTGGCAGTCCGCCTTCGTGGTGACCGGCATCCTCGGCTTCGTCTGGGCGGCGCTGTGGTTCGCGTTCTACCGCTCGCCGCGTGACCATGCGGCGCTCTCCGATAGCGAACGCGAGACCATCATCAGCGGCCAGCTGCGCCCTGTCAGCGCGGTCCGGGGCAAGCGTCCCGTCAAGGATGTGGTGCGCTCGCGCCGCTTCTGGGCCATCGCCCTGGCGCGCTTCTTCGCCGAGCCGGCATGGCAGACCTTCAGCTTCTGGATTCCCCTCTACTTCGTCAACGAGCGTCACCTGGACCTGAAGTCCATCGCCATGTTCGCCTGGCTGCCTTTCCTGGCGGCGGACCTGGGCGGGCTGGCCGGTGGTTACCTGTCGCCCTTCCTGATCAACCGCTTCCGCATCCCTCTGGTATGGTCGCGCGTATGCGGCGTGGTGCTGGGCGCGGTGATGATGATCGGTCCGGCCTGCGTGGGCCTGGTGGCCTCTCCCTATGTCGCCATTGCCCTGTTCTGCGTCGGCGGCTTTGCGCACCAGATGATCTCGGGCCTGGTCAATACGCTCTCGGCCGATGTGTTCGATCCTGAAGAGGTCGGCACCGCCAGCGGCTTTGCCGGCATGTCGGCGTGGATCGGCGGCCTGGGCTTCTCCCTGCTGGTGGGAGCGCTGGCCGATACCGTCGGTTATGGTCCGCTGTTCGGCATGCTGGGCGCGTTCGATCTGATCGGTGCGGTGCTGCTCATCATCCTGATCCGCGGCCAGTCCACCGAAGAGCGCGCGGCGCGCTCGCTGCAATCATCTGTCTAGAACTGAGGTTCCTATCATGTCCATGCTGCATCCCCCGCGCTTTGCGCTCCAGTCCTCCGAGGGCAACCATCTGTGCCTGAAGGCCGATACCGGCGCGGTCATCGAATTGTTCGTGCTGGAAGAAGACATCATCCGCGTGCTGGTGCTGCCCGAGGGCAAGCTGCAGGGCCCGGCCTCCTGGGCCGTAGCGCCGGGGGCCGAGGATGTCCCGCTGCAAGGACGCGACCGGCGTGACCTGAGCGGCTTTGCCCTGCCGTCCTTCGCCTTGCGGACCACGCCCGGCCAGTTGCAGATCGAGACCGCGCTGATCCGCCTCAGCATCGCCTTGGAGGGTGGTTTCTGCCAATGGGAGCTGCGCCAAGAAGGACAGTGGCAGAGCGTGCTGGCCGATCGCCCGACCCAGGCGTACAACTTCGGTTACTGGGATGAGCAGGTCTACCACTACCTGCGCCGCCAGCCTGAGGAGATGTATTTCGGCCTGGGCGAGCGCGCCGGCGACATGAATCGCGCCGGCCAATCCTACGAGATGCGCAATATCGATGCCATGGGCTATAGTGCCCGCAACACCGATCCGCTCTACAAGCACATCCCCTTCTACATCACCTGGCTGCCCAAGACGGGCGCGGGCTTTGGCCTCTTCTACGATACCCTGTCCGACTGCCGCTTCGACATGGGCCGCGAGCTGGACAACTATCACGGCCACTACCGTTACTTCACGGCCCCGCATGGCGATCTCGACTACTACTTCATCGCTTCGCCCGGCACCCCGCTGGCCGCGACCCGCCGCTTCACCTGGCTGACCGGACGTCCGGCCTGGATGCCCAAGTGGGGCCTGGGCTATTCCGGCTCGACCATGAGCTATACCGATGCGCCCGACGCCCAGGTGCAGATGGGCCAGTTCATTGCCAAATGCCGTGAACACGATATTCTCTGCGACTCTTTCCACCTCTCTTCCGGCTACACCTCGATCGGCCCGAAGCGCTATGTGTTCCACTGGAATACCGAGAAATTCCCCGACCCGCACGGCTTCGTGCGCAGCTATCTGGATGCGAGCATCCACCTGTGCGCCAACATCAAGCCCTGCCTGTTGCGCGACCATCCGCAGTTCGAACAGGCCCGCCAGGCCGGTCTGCTGATCTGCGACAGCCAGGGCGAGCCGGCGTGGGTGCAGTTCTGGGATGAGGTGGGCGCCTACCTGGACTTCACCAATCCGGCCACGCTGGACTGGTGGCGCGCCAACGTCAAGCAAGCCCTGCTGGACTACGGCGTAAGCGCCACCTGGAACGACAACAATGAATTCGAAGTCTGGACCGGCGACGCCTACGCCCACGGCTTCGGCCAGCAATATCCGGTGCGCCAGGCCAAGGTGCTACAGACCATGCTGATGATGCAGGCCTCGCGCCAGGCGCAGCTGGAAGCAGCGCCGCAACGACGTCCCTTCCTGGTGTCGCGGTCGGGCGGCGCGGGCATGCAGCGCTATGTGCAGACCTGGTCGGGCGACAACTACACCTCCTGGGAAACCCTGCGCTACAACCTGAAGATGGGACTGGGTCTGGCGCTGTCGGGCGTGTCCAACATCGGCCATGACATCGGCGGCTTCTCGGGTCCGGCGCCGGCGCCGGAACTGCTGGTGCGCTGGGTCGCCTTCGGTGTGTTCATGCCACGCTTCTCCATCCACTCGTGGAACGACGACAAGACCGTCAACGAACCCTGGATGTATCCGGAGGTGACCGCCCAGATCGCGGCGCTGATCAAGCTGCGCTACCGCTTCATCCCCTACCTCTACGAACTGCTGTGGCAATCGACCCAGGACTACCAGCCGGTGCTGCGTCCGACCTTTGCCGAGTTCCCGCATGACCGCCGTTGCCTGGACGAGTGCGACGACATGATGCTGGGCAGCGCCATGCTGGTAGCGCCCGTGGTCGAGCAGGGTCAGACCGAGCGCCGCGTCTACCTGCCCTCGGGTGCGCGCTGGGTGTCGTACTGGAGCGGCGAACGCTACGAAGGCGGTCAAGAGATCAGCCTGCCTGCCCCTTGGGACCAACCGGTGATGTTGCTGCGAGAAGGGGCTGTGATCCCGATGAACGTGGCGCAGCAACAGTTCGACGTGCGTGCCGATGAACGCGCTTTCCTGGTCGTCCCCTACAAGGAACAGGGCGAAGCCAGCGGCGCCTGTGTCGAAGACGATGGCCACAGCCAGGCCTGGCGCGATGGCGAACAAGGACGCTGGCAAGTGCGCGCGCGTTCCGATGCCGCTGCCGTGACGCTGGAAGTAGGGCGCGAAGACCGCCTGCCAGTGGCGGCCGAGACCATCGACATCTTCCTGCCCGCGAGCGAACAGCGCCCCGTGCGGGCAACGCAGGCGCGCATCGTCAGCGAACAGCGCAGCCAGGGCTGGCGACGTCTGACGCTGGCGCTGTCGACCTGATGCCTCTGCCTTGACGACGCCCTCACCCCACCCCAACAACACCAGGAGACTCACATGCACGCCAAGAACATCGCTCGTCAACCATCCGCCTTCAAGCCAGCCCGCCTCTGCGCGGCGCTGCTGGCTGCCGGCATCGCCCTGCCCGCGTGGGCGCAATCGTCCGTGACGCTCTATGGCACGGTCGATCTCGGCCTGGCCTACAGCAGCAACCAGGGCGGCGCCTCCAATACCTACATGAACTCCGGCGCGCTGGCGGCCAGCAAGCTGGGCCTGACCGGCACGGAAGACCTGGGCGGCGGCAACATGGCCCTGTTCCGGCTGGAGAATGGTTTCAATGCCGATACCGGCGCCCAATCGACTGCTGGCGTGCTGTTCAACCGCCAATCCTATGTCGGTCTGTCCAGCAAGGACTATGGCCAGGTCACCGTGGGTCGCCAGTACACGCCCTACTTCCAGTACGTCGGCGCGCTGGGCCCGACCAATGTGCTCACCGGTGCGACCGGCGCACACCCGGGCGACATCGACGCGCTCGATACCACGCTGCGCATGAACAACTCCATCACCTACACCCTGCCCACACTGGGCGGTCTGCAGGCGGGCGTGCAATACGGCATGGGCGAGCAGGCCGGCAGCGCAGCGAATGGCTCCAGCGTGAGCGCCGCCCTGCGCTATGACTACCAGGCCTTCTCGTGGAGCGCCGGCTATACGCGCCTCAAGAACCTGGCCAACGGCAATACCGCCGGCAGCTTCGGCAACGTCGGCAGCTTCGCCAACAACTCGCCGGTCAATGCCGGCTATGCGTCCGCCGACAGCACGCAACTGCTGGCCACCGCAGCGCGCTATACCCGGGGCGACCTGATGCTGGGGCTGAACTATTCCAATGTGCAGTACAAGGCCGGCGCGCTGTCGGCCTTCAGCCAGACTGCTGTCTTCAATACCATCGGCCTCATCGGCAGCTACAACGTCAGCCCGGCGCTGGTGCTGGCCGCCGGCTACAGCTACACCGCCGAAAAGGCGCGCAACGGCATCTCCTCGCCGGCCAAGTACAACCAGCTCTCGCTGGAAGAGGTCTATTCGCTCTCCAAGCGCACCGCGCTCTATGCGATCCAGGCCTACCAGCGCGCCAGCGGACAGACGCTGCGCGCTGGCGGCGTGGGCAGCAGCATCGTCAATGCGGTGGCCTCGGTGGGCGATTCGCAGAACGGCACGCCCTCCAGCGGCAGCGGCCAGTTCGTGGCCATGCTGGGTATCCGGCATTCATTCTGATCCTGCATGCAAAGGCGGGGCGTAACGGCCCCGCCTTTGCGCCGTGAGCACGCCGATGGCTGCTCACGCGCCCCAGCCGCTCTCCTCCACGCTCTTCTCTGCGCGCTCCCGTCCCTGCTTCAACGCCTGCCGCTACTCAACTGCGGCGCCAGGAACGACTGCCTGAAATACTCCCGCACCGCCTCCATGGCCGGCGTGAACTCCACTCCCTTGCGCCAGGCCAGCCCCACATTCATGGCCGGCACGTGATCCATCAGCAGCACCGTCTCGATCCGCAATCCCTCCAGCGACCAGGGCCGATACACCAGATCCGACAGAATCGCCACCCCCGAGCCATTGGCCACCATGCTGCGCACCGCCTCGATGGAACTGGTGCGCATGATGATGTTGGGCTTGCGTCCGCTTTGATTCCAGTAGCGCAGCGCCGTCTTGTCAGCCTCGTCCACCGTCAGCAGGATGAAGGGCTCATTGGCCACCTCGGCCAGGTTCACCGCCGTGCGCTCGCCCAGCGGGTGACGCGCCGGCAGCCACAGGCGGCGTACTGACCCGAACAAGGTCTCATAGGCGATCTCGCGGTGACGCAGATTGGAAGTGAGCACCACCGCCATGTCGATCTCGCCCTCCACCAGGCTCTGCTCGATCTCCGCGCGCTCCTTCTCATGCACGTGAATCTTGATGCCCGGATAGGACTGCGACAGCCGCTGCAGATGGTGCGGCAAAAAATACCCCAGCACCGTGTAACTGGCCGCTACCCGCAAACTGCCGCTGGCCGTGTTGTCGGGCAAGGGACTCTTCATCGCGTCGTCCACGCTGCGCAGGATCGAATACGCATGATTGAGAAAATGCCGCCCGCTGTCGGTGAGAATCATCCCCTGCGGAGAACGGATGAACAGCGGCGCCCCCAGCAAGGCCTCCAGTTCCTGGATGGCGCTGGTGACCGAGGATTGCGAAATGTGCAGATGGATCGCCGCCTGCGAAATCTGCCCCACTTCCGCAGTGGCCACGAAATAACGGATCTGCCGGAGGGTAATGGCCATCTCTGACGCCCTTCATAAGCTATCGGATTTTTCGATATCAAGCCCTCTGATAATACATCTGTCCAATACCGTTGACGATTTCTATACTCGATTTCACGTGCTGATTCCGACAGCACGGGAGACCAGCAGATGAAAACAGTCGACCTGAATTCGGACATGGGCGAAGGCTTCGGCCCCTGGACCATCGGCGATGGCGTCGATGCGGCCATCCTGCCCCTGATCAGTTCAGCCAACATCGCCACCGGCTTTCATGCGGGCGATCCCAACACCATGCGGCGCACGGTGGAGCTGGCCAGGCAACACGGCGTGGCCATCGGTGCGCATCCCGGCTTTCGCGATCTGGTCGGCTTCGGCCGCCGCCATCTCAACGCGCCGGCCATCGAACTGGTCAACGACATGCTCTATCAGCTCGGCGCCCTGCGCGAGTTCGCCCGCCTCAACGGCCTGCCCCTGCAGCACATCAAGCCGCACGGTGCGCTCTACATGCACCTGGCCCGTGATGAAGAGGCCGCCCGCGTCTTTGTGCAGACACTGCGCCAGCTGGACCCGAACTTGCTTCTCTTCTGCATGCATGGTTCGGCGGTCTGGCGCGTGGCGCAGGAACTGCAGCAGGCGGTGGTCTGCGAGTTCTACGCCGACCGCGACTACGACAACAGCGGCTCCATCGTCTTCACCCGCCGCGTCGGCGCGCTCGATGCGGCCCAGGTGGCAGCCAAGGTGCTGCGGGCGTGTTGCGAAGGCGTGGTGCGTACGGTCGAAGGACGCGACATCCCCATCGCCTTCGACTCCGTCTGCATCCACAGCGATACCCCCGGCGCGCTGGCGCTGGTGCAGGCCACGCGCAATAGCCTGGAAGCAGCCGACATCGCCATTGCCGCGCCGCGCTGATCCCCCCATTCATTACGAAGGAGAAAAGTCATGGCAGTCCACGAAGTGCAATCCCCCCTGCCCGGCACTTTCTATCGCCGGTCCAGTCCCGATGCCCCACCCTATGCAGAGGCAGGCGAGCTCATCGAGGCTGGCAGGGTGATCGGCCTGATCGAAGTGATGAAACAATTTACGGAATTGCAGGCTGAACACGGCGGCAAGCTGCAGGCCTTCCACGTCGGCAACGGCGACCCGGTGGAACCCGGCCAGCTGGTCGCCGTGATCGAGACCGCAGACTGAGGCCGGTATCATGACGACTTCCCTGCGCAAACTCCTCATCGCCAATCGCGGCGAGATCGCGGTGCGCATCATCCGTGCCGCGCAAGCCCTGGGCATCACCACGGTGGCCGCCTGCAGCGACGCCGACACCGATTCGCTGGCCGCGCGCATGGCCGACGAAGTCCAGCGCATCGGCCCGGCCCGCGCCGACCGCAGCTATCTCAATGTGGACGCCTTGCTCAAGGCCGCACGCGACAGCGGCGCTGATGCCCTCCATCCGGGCTATGGCTTCCTCTCCGAAAACGCCGCCTTCGCCGAGGCCGTCAACGCTGCCGGATTGATCTTCGTGGGACCGCAGGCCGATACCATCCGCCGCATGGGCGACAAGGCCGAAGCGCGCCGTACCGCGGCCGCCGCCGGGGTGCCGGTGGTGCCGGGCTCGGCGGGCGAACTGGAGGATCTCGCCACCGCACTGGCCTGTGCCGACGAAATCGGCTATCCGCTGCTGATCAAGGCCTCGGCAGGCGGCGGCGGGCGCGGCATTCGCATGGCGCGCGATGCTACCGAACTGGCGCGGGAATTTCCGCTGGCGCAGGCCGAAGCCCAGGCCGCCTTCGGATCCGCAGCGGTGTACCTGGAGCGCTTCATCCGCCGCGCGCGCCACATCGAAGTGCAGATCCTGGGAGACGGCGAGCGTGCCGTTCATCTGTTCGAACGTGAATGCTCGCTGCAACGCCGTCGCCAAAAGGTCCTCGAAGAAGCGCCCTCGCCCGCCCTCACGCCCGCACAGCGGCAGGCCCTGTGCGACAGCGCCGTACGCCTGGCCGAACGGCTGCACTATCGCGGCGCCGGCACGCTGGAATATCTGTTCGATGACGAAAGCGGCGAGTTCTTCTTCATCGAAATGAATACCCGCATCCAGGTCGAGCATCCCGTCACCGAGATGATCACCGGCATCGACCTGGTGCAGGCCATGCTGCGCATCGCCGGCGGCGAACCGCTGGGCCTGCAGCAATCCGACATCCGCATGCAGGGTGCTGCGCTGGAGATGCGCATCAATGCCGAAGATCCCGAGCGCAATTTCTTCCCCTGCCCCGGCACCGTAGCGGAGTTGCAGTGGCCGCAGGGTGAGGGCATCCGCGTGGAGAGCCATCTCTATGCGGGCTATCGCATCCCGCCCTATTACGACTCGCTGCTGGCCAAGCTGGTAGTCCATGGCAAGGACCGCGCACAGGCCATCGCGCGCGCCCAGGCGGCAGTTCTCGCCACGCGCATCACGGGCATGGCGACCACATTGTCACTGCATCAGTGGCTGCTGGCCGATGCCCGCGTGCAGTCCGCCCGCTTCGATACCGGAGCGTTGGAGACCTGGCTGGCCGAACGTACAGACACCCGCGCCAAGCAACTTGAGGAGGCCTGAGATGAATCGCCTGCAGACCACGCCTGTCACGCCCATCCGCTACAGCATTGCGGGCGACGAACACCTCTTTGCGGAGGTCTCCGAATCGATGTCACTGGAAGCATTCTTCCGCGCCATGGCCATCACCCGCGCCGTGGAGAAACTAGCCTTGCCCGGCGTGCTGGATGTATGCCTGGCCAATGCCTCCTTCCAGATCCGTTTCAATCCCGACCTGATCCATCCGCTCGCCCTGCTGGAACAACTCGAGGCGCTGGAGAGCAGCACCACCGCCGAGCGCCGCATCGACACGCGCATCATCGAAGTGCCTGTGCTGTATGACGATCCCTGGACCAATGAAACACAATCGCGCTTCCGCGACCGTCACCAGGATCCTTCCTCCACCGACCTGCAGTACGCGGCGCGCATCAATGGCTACGACGAGACTCAAGCCTTCATCGCGGCGCACAGCGGCACACCGTGGTTCGTCTCCATGGTCGGCTTCGTGGCGGGCTTGCCCTTCATGTACCAGATGGTGGAACAGGACCGGCAACTGCAAGTCCCCAAATACCTGCGCCCGCGCACCGACACCCCGAAGCTGACACTGGGACACGGCGGTTGCTTCGGTTGCATCTACTCGGTACGCGGCGCCGGGGGTTACCAGATGTTCGGTGTCACGCCCGCCCCCATCTACGATCCGCAACAGGGACTGCCTTATCTGCGGGAATCGATGGTGTTCTTCCGCGCCGGCGACATCGTGCAATTCAAGCCCATCGATCGCACGGCGTATGACGCCGCCATTGTCGAGGTCGAGGCCGGTCGCTTCGATCTGCGCATCCGCGCAGTCCGCTTCGATCTCGATGCCTTCCAGGCCGATCCCCAGGCCTGCATCCACGCTCTCAAGGAGGCCCTCCATGACGATTAAGGTGAAACAGCCCGGCCTGGCGACCTCGGTGCAGGATGGTGGCCGGGAAGGCTACTACCATCTGGGCATCCCGCCCTCGGGGGCCCTGGACCAGTACGCCCTGCGCAGCGCCAACCTGCTGGTTGGCAATCACGCCAGCACCTCCGCGCTGGAATGCAGCCTGCTGGGGCCGCAACTGGAATTCCGGTCTGACGCTCTGGTCGCCGTGACCGGAGCGCGCATGCAGCCGCGTGTGGATGGCAGTGAACGCCCGCTCGATACCGCGTTCATGGTGCGCAGCGGCCAGGTCCTGAGCTTCGATTATCCGAAAGCGGGCGCACGCAGCTATCTCGCCATCGCCGGTGGCATCGATGTGCCGGTGGTGCTGGAAAGCCGTTCCACCTATGCGCTGGGTGCGCTGGGCGGGTGGCAGGGACGCAAGCTGGCCAAGGACGACGAACTGCCGCTGGGACGCGCATCGCCGAAGGCCATCGAAGGCCGCACCCTGCCGCTGTCGCTGGTGCCGGTGTACGACCGCGAAGCCACGCTGCGCGTGGTGCCGGGGCTGTATATACACCGTCTCACCGATGAGGCGGTGGAGCGCTTCTTTGACGACACCTGGACCGTCGGGTCGGAAGCGGACCGCATCGGCTACCGCTTCAAGGGTGGCCAGGCGATGCAATTCAGGCCGCGCGAACAGCCCTTCGGCGCGGGCTCGGATCCCTCCAACATCGTCGACGCCTGCTATCCCATCGGCTCGATCCAGATCCCCGGCGGCCTGGAGCCCATCGTGCTGTTGCGCGATGCTGTCTCCGGCGGCGGTTACGCCACCATCGGCACCGTCATCAGCGCCGACCTCGATCTGATCGGCCAGCTGCAACCCAACCACAAGGCGCAGTTCGTCCGCGTGACGCTGGAGCAGGCGCTGGAGGCCAGACGCCAGTACCAGCAGCGCATCCAGCGTCTGGCCAGCTTCCTGGACAACTGAGCCCGTCACCCGCCGCATCAAACCGTTTGATGCCCAGTTCCCGGCCGGGCGCCTGCCAGCACTCGTCGGGGCAGGACGCGCCTGTCGCTGCCGCCGTTCGTCTTGGCAGTTGCGCCTCATCCGCCTCATCGACTCATCCGCCTCATCGACTCACCGCTTCACGTCTCTGGAGAAACTGACATGGCCGGTCTATCACAAACACAGAACAAGGAAATCGATCTCTCCACCCACAGCCTGCCCGCCAGCGCGCGCATGGGCAAGCTGTCGCTGACGATGGCCTGGTGGGCCGTCTGCAGCGCGATCTTCTACATCGTCGTGGGTGCATCGCTGGCGCTGACCTATGGCGCAGGCAACGCCTTGATCGGGATGGTCCTCTCGGTCATCAGCTATGGTCTCATCAATGCCTGCATCAGCCGTTACGCCATGCGCACCGGGCTCTCGGTGGCCTTGTTCTCGCGCATCCTGTTCGGACGGCTGGGCGCCTCGCTGGCCACGCTGATCTTCTTTTCCACGGCGATCTATTACGCCGTCTTCGAGGGGTCGGTCATCGCGGTGGCGCTGCATCACCTCTATCCCACGCTGCTCTATCCGGTGGCCGCGCTCATCGTGGTGCTCTACAGCGTGCCGCTGGTCTTCGGCAGCGTGCAGCACTGGCTGGACAAGTTCAATGGGGTGCTGCTGCCGTTCTACCTGCTGGGCCTCCTGATGGCGCTGGTGCTGGCGGTGAGCCAGTATGGCTACCAGCCGCAGTGGCTGGACTTCGGCCCGGCCATGCCGCCGGCCGATGGCTGGTGGAGTTGCTTCACGTATTACATGGGCGTATGGGTGCTGATGATGTTCACCTTCGACTATGCCCGTTTCGGCAAGCCTGAAGATGCGACCTATCATGGCCGCTTCAATTTCGGCATGCCCTTCTACCTGGTCACCATCCTGCTCAATGGCGCAGCCGGCATCTACCTGGCCAGCAGCATTCCGCAGGATGGCCCCCTGTCCGAGGTCTCGGTGGTGATGGCCATTCTCAAGCTGATGGGCTTCTGGGGCCTGCTCTTCGTCTGGGTCACGCAGACCCGCATCAATACCGCCAACTACTACCTGGCCACGGTCAACATGCAGGCCTTCTTCGGCAACCTGCTGGGCCTGCATGCATCGCGCCTGGTGTGGGCGATTGTCGTCGGTGCAGTGGTCTATGCGCTGATGTTGGCGGACGTGTTCTCCTACCTGCTCAAGGCCCTGGCCTACCAGGGCGTGTTCGTGGTGGCCTGGGTCGGCGTGGCGCTGGCGCATATCCTCACCGTGGGCGATCATGGCGCCGCCGCAGACGGTGCGCCTGGCATCAACCGCTGCGGTCTGGGCGCCTGGTTCTGCGGCGTGCTGCTGGGCTTTGTGCTGATGGAGATGGCGGGCTTCTGGCAGTCGCTGTCGGCGCCGCTGACCTTTGTGGTGTCGATGGGGGTGTATGCCTTGTGGCAGCAGCGCGGACGGGCGGGGAAGACCCTGCAGACCGCAGATTGATTCCGTTCCATCAAAACACAGGGCGCTCCCGGAGCGTCCTTTTTTCACGAAGGTGTTCCCGTTTGGGGAGCGCATCAAGAAGTTCCTGTCCACCAGGTCCGCTGTGCAGCCCCTTGTCTGTGCGGCGAATCCCCCGCATAATCACCGCATGAATAGCGGCGATTATACCTACCTCTGGCAGGCTCCCGATTGGCCCCATTGGCGCTACGACCTGAACATCCTGGCCGAGCCACTGGCCCAGGTGAGCCATGCCCAGGGTGTCCTACTGGGCCGGCTGGCCGATGTAGGACTCGGGTTGCGCGACGAAGCCAACCTGCTGGCCCTGACCGATGACGTCCTGAAAACCAGCGCCATCGAGGGCGAGCAGTTGAATCTGGCCTCGGTGCGCTCTTCCGTGGCGCGCCGCCTGGGCGTCGATATCGGCGCGCTGGCGCCAGTGGACCGGCACGTGGAAGGGGTGGTGGACATGATCTTCGACGCCACCACCCATCATCACAAGCCACTGACTGCCAAACGTCTCTTCGCTTGGCACGCGGCCTTGTTCCCGACCGGCTATTCGGGGTTGAGCGAAATCATCGTCGGCGACTGGCGCGATGACGCCCAGGGACCGATGCAGGTGGTCTCCGGACCACTGCACCGTCAGAAAGTCCATTATGAAGCGCCCCCTGCCCGACGGCTGGCGCGCGAAGTGACGCGCCTGCTCAACTGGATCAATACCGCCAAGCCCGCCGAGCCTGCCCTGCTGCGCGCCGGCCTGGGGCATCTATGGTTCGTCACCCTGCATCCTTTTGATGATGGGAACGGGCGCATCGCGCGCGCCGTCGGCGACTTGCTGCTCGCCCGCGCCGATGGCAGCCCCCAGCGCTTCTATAGCCTGTCGGCGCAGATCCAGCGCGAACGCAAGGCCTATTACGACATCCTGGAACGCACCCAAAAGGGCGACATGGATGTCACCCCCTGGCTGTTGTGGTTCCTGCAGATGCTGCTGGCAGCGGTGAACCAGGCCCATCGCACGCTGGATGCCGTGCTGGTGAAAGCGCGCTTCTGGCAAAGAATCGCCGGTACGCCACTCAATGTCCGTCAGGTCAAAGTGCTCAATCGTCTGCTGGATGGTTTCGAGGGCAAACTCACCAGCAGCAAATGGGCGGCTCTGGCGAAATGCTCTTCCGACACTGCCCTGCGCGATCTCAACGAACTGGTTGCGCTGGATCTGCTGCAACGCTCTGCCGCAGGCGGTCGCAGCACAAGCTACGAGCTCACGCTGCGCTGAATCAACTCCGTCGGTTCCCGCCCACCCCCAGGTAACTTTCCACGATCCGGCTATCCTCTGCCAGCACCCCCGCCGGGCCCGCGCAGACGATCTCCCCCATCTCCAGCACATAGCCGTAGTCGGCCACCTGCAGGGCCGCCCGTGCATTCTGTTCCACCAGCAAGGTCGCCACGCCCGTACTGCGCAGCTGGCTGATGATGGAAAGAATCTCCCGGGTGATCAACGGCGCCAATCCCAGGCTAGGCTCATCGAGCATCAGCACCTGCGGCTTGGCCATCAGCGCGCGGCCCACCGCCAGCATCTGGCGCTCGCCGCCGGAGAGCGTGCCGGCAGCCTGCTTGCGCCGCTCCTTCAAGCGCGGGAACAGCGTGTACACGAAATCCTGCTGGTCCAGATAGCCCGACTCGCCATTGCGATGCCGCTTGTAGGCTCCCAACAGCAGATTGTCCTCCACCGTCATGGTGGTAAATAATTCACGCTTTTCCGGCACCAGCGAGAGCCCGCGCGCGACCCGCTCTTCCACCTCCATCTGGCTCACGTCCTCGCCCTGGAAGGCGATCCTGCCGCTGGCCGCTGCGCCGCTGGGCAGCGCGCCCATCATGGCGTTGAGCAGGGTCGACTTGCCCGCGCCATTGGGGCCGATGACCGTCACGATCTGGCCGGCGCGCAACGATAGCGCGGTATCGGTCAAGGCGGCGACCTTGCCATAGCGCGCCGACAGGCCGCTGACTTCCAGCAGCACCGGCGCAGTGGTAGCGCGCACCTCGGGCTCGGCGCTGGCATGGGGCATCACGGTGGCGGCGGTCATCATTGGGCTCCTCCCAGATAGGCTTCCAGCACGGCCGGGTGGACCTGGATCTGGGCCGGCGTGCCCTCGGCAATCTTGGCGCCGAATTCCATGACCACGATGTGGTCGGTCAATTGCATCACGAAGTCCATGTCGTGCTCGACCAGCAGCACCGCCATCCCTTCACCGCGCAGCTTGTCCAGCAAGGCGGCCAGCGCCTCCTTCTCTTTCAGGCGCAGGCCCGCGGCAGGTTCATCGAGCAGCAGCAGGGCCGGATCGCAACAGAGCGCGCGGGCGATTTCCAGAATGCGTTGCTGCCCCAGCGCCAGGCTGCCGGCAGGCCGGTCGACCAGATCACCGAGGCCGACGCGTTCCAGCTGCCGCCGCGCTTCGCTGAGGATGCGCGCTTCCTCGCTGCGGTTGGCGCGCAACAGGCTCGCCAGGATGCCACGCTGCGGCGCGAACTGGCCGCGCCGGAATGCGCCCATGGCGGCGTTCTCCAGCACGCTCATGCCCGGCACCAGCCGCACGTGCTGGAATGTGCGGGCGATACCGCGGCTGGAGATGTCGCGGGACGACAATCCCGCCAGCGACTGGCCGCGATAAAGGAGCTTGCCGCTGGACACGGAGAGCACGCCCGTGACGAGGTTGAAGGTGGTGGACTTGCCCGCTCCGTTTGGCCCGATCAGGCCGACGATCTCTCCGGCCTTGACTGAGAAGCTCACATTATTGACCGCAACCAGTCCGCCGAACTGCTTGCGCGCCGCCTCGACGTCGAGGATCACTTCGCCCCGCGCGGGCTTGGCCATCTGCGCTAGAGGCGCGGCGTCAGCGGGCAGCGGGCGCGGCCGGCGACGGCCAAAGCGCGCCTGCAGGCGCGGCCACAGTCCTTCGTTGGCGAACTGCAGGAAGATCACCAGGGCGATGCCAAAGACAATGGCCTCGAAGTTGCCGCCCGTGCCGAGCACGCCCGGCAGCCACTCCTGCAGGAAGTTGCTCAGCACCGCCAGCAGGCCCGCGCCCAGGATCGCCCCCGCGACATGGCCAGCGCCGCCGACCACCACCATGAGCAGGTAGTCGATGCCGTACTTCAGGCCGAATGGCGTGGGATTGACGGCCTGCTGCAGGTGGGCGTAGAGCCAGCCGGAGATGCCGGCCAGCACGGCGGCATAGACGAAGATGACGATCTTCAGGCGGGCCGTGTCCACGCCCATGGCTTCGGGCATCACGGTGCCGAAGCGCAGGGCGCGCACGGCGCGACCCGCGCGCGAATCGAGGAAATTGACCACCGAGACCAGCGCCAGGATCAGCACCACCCAGATCAACAGGTACATCGATGCGCCATTGCCGAATTCAACGCTGCCGATGGTGATGACGGGAATGCCGTTGATGCCGTCATGCTTGCCCAGCATCTCCAGGTTGCCGAACAGGTAGTACAAGGACAGGCCCCAGGCGATCGTGGACAGCGGCAGGTAGTGGCCAGAGATGCGCATGGTGAGCGAGCCGATCAGGAAGGCCGAGCATGCGGTCAACGCAATGCCGGCCAGCAGGCCGATCCAGGGCGAGAGTCCGAATTGCGTCGTGAGATAGGCGGTGGTGTAGGCGCCCATGCCGACGAAGGCGGCCTGGCCGAACGAGATCAGCCCGGCGACGCCGGTCAGCAGCACCAGGCCGAGCGCGACGATGGCATACAGGCCGACGTAGGACAGCAGCGTCACCCAGAACGGCGGCAGGCCCAGTTGCGGCAGGGCCAGCACGATGGCGAAAAACAAGGCCGGCAGCGCGGCGCGATGCGATATGAATGCAGTCATGACGGCGTCCTCAGGCTTCTTCGTCGATATGGTGGCTGGTCAGCGAGCGCCACAGCAGGATGGGGATGATGACGGTGAAGACGATCAATTCCTTGTAGGCGCTGGCCCAGAAGGACGAGAAGCTTTCGATCAGGCCGACCGATACCGACCCCAGCGCCGCAATCGGATAGCTGGCCAAGCCGCCGAAGATCGCACCGACAAAGCCCTTGAGCGCGATGATGAAACCGGACTCGTAGTTGACGATGGTAAAAGGCGCAATCAGGATGCCGCACAGCGCCCCGATCCCGGCGGCCATCCCGAAGGAGAGCTTGCCGGCCTGGTTGATGCCCACCCCGACCAGGCGCGCGCCGAGCCGATTGACGGCGGTGGCGCGCAAGGCCTTGCCGGTCAGCGTGCGTTCGAAGAAGACATAGATCACGGCAATGAGCGCGGCCACCGTGATCAGCACGATCACGCTCTGGCCCGAGACCGGACTCTCGCCGAGATTGAATTGCATCTCGGTGAATGGCCTGGTGTTGGTTCCCTCGGGACCGAACATCAGCAGGCCCAGGCCAACCATGGCCAGATGCACGCCCAGCGAGACGATCAGCAGCACCAGCACGCTGGAGTGCGCCAGCGGCTGATAGGCCACGCGGTAGATCATCGGCCCCATCGGCACCACGATCAACAGCGCCAGCAGGATCTGCCATGGCATGGCCAGCGCCTGCAGGTCGAGGCAGCGCGTCAAGGCAAGGATCGCCAAGGGCAAGCCGAGGTGCGTGGCCAGCAGCAGCGGCAGGCGGCGCAGCAGGCGCGCACGCGTCTGCGCCAAGCGCAGCGCGCTGCCGGTCTCGACGGCCAGGGTCACGGCGCCCAGGGCCAGCAGCAACAGCGCCGTAGCGGGCGCCTGTCCATTCTGGATGGCCGCCAGCGTCAATGCGCCGAAGGCGACGAATTCGCCCTGCGGCAGGAAAATCACCCGCGTCACTGAAAACACCAGTACCAGCGCCAGCGACAGCAACGCATAGATCGCGCCGGTCGTGATGCCGTCCTGGATCAGCACGGTCAAAATGCTTGTATCCATGTCTCCTCCTGTTCGTTCCGGCTGCCGCAGTCTGTGCTGCGGCTGGCCGTGGATGTCGTTGGTCCTTGCTGAACCTTTTATATTTTTTAGATCATTTGGCGCATGATCTGGCCCACAGCATTCATTCCAGGGGCTTCTTGGCCACCAGCGTGAGGATGTCGTAGGAGGCCACCAGCTCGCCCTCCTGGTTGCTCACTTCCACATCCCAGGCCACCACGCCCTGGCCCTGGCCATTGGCATCCTTCTTGTTGCGGTCGATCTTGCGCTTGCAGGTCAGGCGCGCCGAGATGGTATCGCCAATGCCCACCGGCTTGACGAAGCGCAGCGTATCCAGCCCGTAGTTGGCCAGCACCGGGCCGGGCGCGGGCGAGACGAACAGGCCGGCGGCCGCCGAGAGCACGAAGTAGCCATGCGCGATGCGCTTGCCGAAGGGCGACTGGCGGGCGGCGATCTCGTCGAAGTGCATGTAGAAATGGTCGCCGGAGAGGCAGCCGAAATTGACGATGTCGGCTTCGGTGACGGTGCGGCGATGGGTGGTCAGCGAATCACCGATCTGCAGGTCTTCGAAGTAATGACGGAAGGGATGGATACCTGACTCGCGCACCCGGGCGCCGCGCACGTGCTCGCCCACGACGGCGGCCAGCATGGTCGGCGAACCCTGCACAGCTGTGCGTTGCAGGTAGTGCTTCACCGCACGCGAGCCGCCCAGTTCCTCGCCGCCGCCGGCGCGACCGGGGCCGCCGTGCTTGAGTTGCGGCAGGGGCGAACCGTGGCCGGTGGATTCCGCTGCGGCTTCGCGGTCCAGCACCAGCAGGCGGCCGTGCCAGGCAGCGGCCACCGGAATGGCGCGCGCGGCCACCGCTGGCGTGCGCGTGACCAGGCTGGCCACCAGGCTGCCGCGCCCGCGTGCGGCCAGGGCCAGGGCTTCGTCGAGATCGTCATAGGGCATGAGCGTGCTGACCGGACCGAAGGCTTCCACTTCATGCACCGGGCTGCCCGCGGCGGTATCACGGGCCAGCAGCAGCGTGGGCGCGAAGAAAGCGCCCTCGCCCACGCCCTGGCCTTGCGGTGCGAAGGCGCTGCCGGCGCCGAGGATGAGGTCGGCGCTGTGCCTGAGCAAGGCCACGCGTTCTTCCACATCGCGCTGTTGCGCACGCGAGGCCAGCGGCCCCATGCGCACCGTTTCCAGTGCAGGATCGCCGACCACGATCTTCGACAGCCTAGCGGCCAGTCTTTCCGCGACTGCATCGACGTGCCGACGCGGCACGATGGCGCGGCGGATGGCCGTACACTTCTGGCCGGCCTTGGTAGTCATCTCGCGCGCCACTTCCTTGACGAAGAGATCGAACTCCTCATCGTCGGCGGTGATATCGGGGCCGAGGATGGCGCAGTTCAGCGAATCGGCTTCGGCATTGAAGGGGATGGAGTTGGCGATCAGATTGGGGTGTGCGCGCAGCTTGGCGGCGGTATCGGCCGAGCCGGTAAAGGTCACTACGTCCTGCGCCTGCAGGCGCTCCAGCAGATCGCCGGTGCTGCCGATGACCAGTTGCAGGCTGCCTTCGGGCAGCAGGCCCGATTGCTGGATCAGCCGCACCGCTGCCTCGGCCAGGTAGCTGGTGGCGGTGGCGGGCTTGACGATGCAAGGCATGCCGGCCAGGAAGGTGGGGGCGAATTTTTCCAGCATGCCCCAGACCGGGAAGTTGAAGGCGTTGATGTGGACCGCCACGCCGCCGCGCGGCACCAGGATGTGGGTGCCGGCAAAGCGGCCCTGCTTGCCCAGCCGCATGGCCGGGCCTTCGTGGACCAGGTTGGATGAGGGAAATTCATTGGCGCCGATGCTGGCATAGGTGAACAGCGTACCGCTGCCGCCTTCGATGTCGATCCAGCTGTCGGCACGGGTCGCTCCGGTATGGGCGGAGACCGCGTACAGGACTTCCTTGTGCTCCATCAGGTACTTGGCCAGGGCCTTGAGGATCGCGGCGCGTTGCTGGAAGTCCAGCGCCATCAGCGCAGGCAGGCCGGTCTTGCGGGCGTGTTCCAGCGCTTCGCCGAAATCGATGGACTCTTCATGGGTGCTGGCCACGGCGCTGCCGTTGACCGCGCTGTGCAGCGCTTGGGATGGGCGTTGGCCAAGCCAGCGGCCGGCAATGAAACTCTGTAGCAGGGGTGGATGGGCGGTCATCGGGGACTCCTGATAGGGGTAAGGGATGAGCAGTTGCAAGTTGAGGCAGCGGCTGGTGGAGAGCCGCTTGCGGATGGTTCAATGCCGCTTGGCTGAGATTCGACATGCACCACCGGCTGTTCGACCTGAGTAGCGGCGCAGCCGCGTATCGAAGCCTGTCCTGAGCCCGTCGAAGGGGCGCTCCGGCGTGCGACCTCCGCAGCGCCTTCGATACGGCCCCTAGGGCCTACTCAGGTCGAACGGTCTGCGGCGCGCGAGCGGATTCGTCTTTGGTGGTCAGGGCTGGTATTGCCAAGCCCCATCAACGATCTTGACCATCACCGCAGCGCGCTGGTCCAGCCCCAGGTGATCGGTAGAGGACATGGTGTAGACGCCATGCACGCCCGTGACTTCCTTGGTCGCTTCCAGCACATCGCGCAGGGCGGCGCGGAATTCCGGCGTGCCCGGCTTGGCGCCCTTCAGGGCCACGGGGATGGCCCATCGCAGCAGCACGCCGGCGTCCCAGGCGTAGCCGCCGAAGAGCGAGACGCTGTCCTTGCCATGTACCGCTTCATACTTGGTGGTGTAGTCCAGCGCCACCTTGCGGATAGGATTGGAGGCCGGCAGTTGCGCAGCGACCAGCACGGGGCCGGCCGGCAGCAGCGTGCCATCCAGCATCTTGCCGCCCACGCGCAGGAAGTCGGCATTGGCCACGCCGTGGGTCTGGTAGATCTGGCCCTTGAAGCCGCGCTCCTTCAGGGCGCGCTGCGGCACCACCGCGGGCGTGCCGGAGGCGGCGATGAGGATGGCGTCGGGCTTGGCCGCCACCAGCTTGAGCGCCTGGGCCGTGGTCGAACTGTCGGTGGGGGCGAAGCGCTCATTGGCCACCAGTTCCAGCTTCTTCAGGCCGGCGGCCTTCTTGAATTCCTCATACCAGCCCTCGCCATAGGCATTGGAATAGCCGATGAAGGCGATGCGCTGATAGCCGCGCGCCACCATGTCGCGGGCGATGGCCAGCGACATCATGATGTCGTTCTGCGGCGTCTTGAAGACCCATTTCTTTTTCGCATCCATGGGCTCGACGATGCGCGCGGCAGCGGCCAGCGAGATCATCGGGGTCTGCGCGTCAGCGGCCACTTCGATCATGGAGATCGAGTTGGGGCTCACCGAAGAACCGACAATGACGTCCACATTGTTTTCGGACACGAAGCGGCGCGCATTCTTGACCGCCTGCGTGGTGTCGGAGGCGTCGTCGAGAATGATGTAGTTGACCTTATGCCCGGCGATGGTCGTGGGCAGCAGTGCGATGGTGTTCTTCTCGGGGATGCCCAGCGAAGCCGCCGGACCGGTGGTGGAAACGGTGACGCCGACATTGATGTCGGCGCGTGCGACGAGCGCGCAGCCGGCTAGTGCCAGCGCGAGCAAGGGGCGAGCAAACTGCATGAAGGTCTCCTTGATGATGTTGTCATTGTGGTGCTGCATGCCTGCAATGACGCTACCGATCAAGGGCTCACGTCATCGTTTCTTCTTTCCCGCGCCGTCCAGGCCCACGGCGCCGATACCACCGAACAACAGATCGGACACGACCACCGCCATGCGTTCATGGGTGAGCTCGCCATCGGGCTTCAACCACATGAACATCCAGTTGATCATGCCGAACAGCAGCATCGCCAAGGGCTTGGCCATGCGGCTGCGATCCAGCTCGGGCCGCACCGCGCTCATGGCGTCGGCCACGGCCTTGACCACCTTGCGCTCGCCGTTGAGGATGCGCTTCTGGTCTCCCGGTTCCAGGAAGCGCACGTCCTCGGTGAGCACCCGATGCTCGTTCTGCGCGTCGCGGTACTCCTCCACGAAACGCTGCACCAAGAGCCGCAAGCGCGGCTCCGGCGCCAGATCCTGCTGCGCCACCTCATCGACCAGCGCACAGAGACGGTCGATGTGGTCTTCGCAGATATGCATCAGCAACTGATGCTTGTCGGCAAAATAGTGATACAGCGAGGCCTTGGACAGGCCGCAGGCCAGGGCCACCTCGTTCATCGAGGTGCCCACGAAACCATTGCGCGCAAACAAGGCCGCGGCCTGTTCGACGATGGTCTCGCGCTGGTTGTCGTATCCCGCCGCACGCTTCCTGGGCATATGCACGTCCTCTTCGATATTTCTGCAAAGTCATGATTGTGCCGTAAATCAAAACTCTTAAGAAACATCGGCCATCTCTGCACGTTACAGCCGCCCTGCCCAGCTCCGTTGCGATGCATCTTTGACACGGTCAGAAAAAACTTCGAAAACATTATTGACCAACCGGTCGGTCGAAATTATTATTCCCTAAAAAACAGCGACAGGCAAATGCTTTTTTCCGGCCATCCCCGACCAAAAGCAGCCCCTGCAACGTTGCCAACGACAAGGCAGGCCGTCCAAGGGGCGGACCTGCAAAAGGAGACGCGGTGCCTTGTTACTCGATAGAAGGCGTGATCCCGGTGGTGGACCCGAGCGCCTACGTTCATCCCACGGCGGTGCTGATCGGCGACGTCATCGTCGGTCCGGACTGCTATGTCGGTCCGACGGCCTGCCTGCGCGGCGACTTTGGCCGCATCGTGCTGCAACGTGGCGCCAATGTGCAGGACACCTGCGTGATCCACGGTTTCCCCGGCCATGACACCGTGGTGGAAGAGAACGGCCACATCGGCCACGGTGCCGTGCTCCACAGCTGCACCGTGCGGCGCGATGCGCTGGTGGGCATGAACGCGGTGGTCATGGATGAAGCCGTGGTGGGCGAACAGGCCATCGTGGCGGCCTGCGCCTTCGTGCGCGCTGGCATGCAGATACCGCCGCGCACGCTGGCCGCGGGCCTGCCGGCCAAGGTAGTGCGCGAGCTGACGGCCGATGAGATGGCATGGAAGCAGGCCGGCACCCGCACCTACCAGGACCTGACCGTGCGTTGCCTGGCGAGCCTGCGCGAAGTCAGCCCTTTGTCCCAGATCGAAGAGAACCGGCCAGCGCTGGCCGCCCCCTTCGTCGAACCGCTGATTGCGGCGCGGCGGGCCTAGCAGGGCCAGCCGCCGAGACGTCTTTTAGTTTTTGGATACACCCACCTGAAGCGGGCCAATGCGGCCAGGACCTCGTTCGCCCGTCGCTCAGCGTGCAACCTTTTGATGGAGAAGCAGCATGTACGCACAAATGGTAGAAACCGGCCTGTCCAAGGTGCGCGGCCTGGACGACATGTCGCCCGAAGAACGCGCCTTCCAGGCCCGCATCGAGGCGGGCGTGAAGATCGAACCCAAGGACTGGATGCCGGAGGCGTATCGCAAGACGCTGGTGCGCCAGATCTCGCAGCACGCCCACTCGGAAATCGTCGGCCAGCTGCCCGAGGGCAACTGGGTCACGCGCGCGCCGACACTGCAGCGCAAGGCCATCCTGATGGCCAAGATCCAGGACGAGGCCGGCCATGGCCTGTATCTCTACAGCGCCGCCGAGACCCTGGGCGTGTCGCGCGACGACCTGCTGGACGAACTGCACGCCGGCCGCGCCAAGTATTCCAGCATCTTCAACTATCCCGCCCTGAGCTGGGCCGACATGGGCGCCATCGGCTGGCTGGTGGATGGCTCGGCCATCATCAACCAGATCCCGCTATGCCGCTGCTCCTATGGTCCCTATTCGCGCGCCATGGTGCGGGTCTGCAAGGAGGAATCCTTCCACGCCCGCCAGGGCTACGACATCATGCTGGCGCTGTGTCGCGGCACGCCCGAGCAGAAGCAGATGGCGCAGGATGCGCTGAACCGCTGGTGGTGGCCGGCGCTGATGATGTTCGGTCCCTCCGATGCCGAATCGGTCAACAGCGCGCAATCGATGCAGTGGCGCATCAAGCTGTTTTCCAATGATGAACTGCGCCAGCGCATGGTGGACCAGACCATCCCGCAGATCGAATACCTGGGCCTGACGGTGCCGGACCCCGATCTCAAGTGGAACGAGGAACGTGGCCGCTATGACTTCGGCGCAATCAACTGGGACGAATTCCACAATGTCCTGCGCGGCAATGGCCCTTGCAACCGCGAGCGCCTGGCCACGCGCAAGAAGGCCTACGACGACGGCGCCTGGTTCCGCGATGCGCTGGTGGCGCATGCCGACAAGCGCGCCACGCGCAAGGCGGCCTGAAGGCCAGACCGCAATTTCCGAACCGCTTCATCTCACAACAATGCCAGTGGCCGCAGCATGGCGGCCCGCCAACAAGGAACACCATCATGAGCAAGGAATGGCCTCTCTGGGAAGTCTTCATCCGCAGCCAGCACGGTCTGGCCCACAAACACGTCGGCAGCCTGCACGCCCCCGATGGCGAGATGGCCATCAACAACGCCCGCGACGTCTATACCCGCCGCAATGAAGGCGTGGGCATCTGGGTGGTGCGCGCCGCCGACATCGTCTCTTCCAGCCCGGGCGACAAGGCCCCGCTGTTCGAGCCGTCCAACAGCAAGGTGTATCGCCACCCGACCTTCTTCCCCATGCCGGCCGAGCTGAAGAACCTGTAAGGGGAAGATCGTCATGACACAGAAAACCGATTACGTGCGACGCCTGGGCGACAACGTCCTGGTGCTCTCGCAACGCCTCACCGAATGGTGCGGCAAGGGCCCTGCGCTGGAAGAAGACATGGCCCTGATCAATGTCTCGCTGGACCTGATCGGCCAGGCGCGCCTGTGGCTCTCCTACGCCGCCGAGCTGGAAGGACAGGGCCGCAACGAAGACCAGCTGGCCTTCCTGCGCGACGCCCACCAGTTCCACAACCTGCTGCTGGTGGAGCTGCCCAATGGCAGCTACGCCGACACGCTGGCGCGCCAGTTCCTCTTCGACGTCTGGCACTACTTCCTGCTCGAAGGCCTGTGCCAGAGCAGCGACGCGCGCATTGCCGAGATCGCGCAGAAATGCTTCAAGGAAGTGACCTATCACGTGCGCCGCAGCACCGACCTGATGATCCGCCTGGGCGATGGCACCGAGGACAGCCATCGCCGCATGCAGGCCGCCATCGACGCGCTGTGGATGTACACCGGCGAGCTCTTCGTCGCCGATGCTCTGGACCAGGCCATGCAAGAGCAGGGTGTGGCGACTGCGCTGGGCGAGGTGCAGCAGAAGTGGACCCAGCATGTCACCGACGTGCTGCTGGAAGCGACCTTGAAGGTGCCGCCTGCGGGACTGTGGATGCAGAGCGGCGGCAAGGCCGGCCGGCATACCGAACACCTGGGCTATCTGCTGGCGGAGATGCAATTCCTGCAGCGCGCCTATCCGGGAGCGCAGTGGTGAGCGAGGCGCAACTGGCCCTGCAGGCCGGACCGGATGCGCTCAAGGCGCGCATCTGGGACTGGCTGGAGGCCGTGCCCGATCCCGAGATCCCGGTGCTCTCGGTGGTGGACCTGGGCATCGTGCGCGAGGTCGAGATCGAGGCTGCCGGTGCTGTGGATGCCCGCTGCACCGTGGTGATCACCCCGACCTATTCAGGCTGCCCCGCCATGGGCGTGATCGCCGAGGACATCACCACCGTGCTGCAGGAAAAAGGCCTGGCGCAGGTGGCCATCCGCATCCAGCTCGCGCCGGCGTGGAGCACCGACTGGATGAGCGAAAAGGGCCGCCACAACCTGCGCCAGTACGGCATTGCACCGCCGGCCCAGCAGGTCATCGACATTCGCGGCATCCAGCTCAAGCACCATGCCGCGGCCCAGGTGGACTGCCCGCACTGCGGTTCCTCCCGCACGGTCTGCGTGAGCCAGTTCGGCTCCACCTCCTGCAAGGCGCTGTACCAGTGCAAGGACTGCCGCGAACCCTTCGACTATTTCAAGGCGCATTGACATTGCACATTGGACATTGGCCATTGAGCCCGGCTCGATGACCCCGAAAAAAGGCACAACATCATGAGCAAATTCTATCCACTGACCATCTCGGACGTGAAGCAGGAAACGCGCGACACCATCGTGGTCTCCTTTGCCGTACCGGCCGAACTGCAAGACACCTTTTCCTATCAGCAGGGACAGCACCTGACGCTGCGTTCCGAGATCAATGGCGAAGACCTGCGCCGTTCCTATTCGATCTGTTCGGCCGTGCAGGAGCGACAGTTGCGCGTGGCCATCAAGCGCGCCCCCGGCGGGCTGTTTTCGAACTGGGCCAATGAGTCCTTTGTCCCAGGACAACGTATCGACGTGATGCCGCCCATGGGCCATTTCAACGTGCCGCTGGAGGCCGGCAACCGCAAGCACTACCTGGCCTTTGCCGCCGGCAGCGGCATCACGCCGATGATGTCGATCATCAAGACCACGCTCTTGAGCGAGCCGCACAGCCATTTCACGCTGGTCTACGCCAATCGCGCCTCGTCCTCGGTGATCTTCAAGGAAGAGCTGACCGACCTCAAGGATGCCTACCTGGAACGCTTCAATGTGGTCTACGTGATGAGCCGCGAGCAGCAGGATGTGGAGCTGTTCAATGGCCGCATCGACCGCGCCAAGTGCGACGCCTTCTTCGCCTCCTGGATCGATCTGAAGGATGTCGACGCCGCCTTCCTCTGCGGGCCGGAAGAAATGGTGCAGGCCGTAGCCGCATCCTTGCAGGCGCATGGTTTGCCCAAGACACAGATCAAGACCGAACTGTTCGCCGCCAGCACACCGCCGCGCGCGCACGCCGCGCGTACGGTGGTGGGCAAGCAGGAATGCGAAGTCACCGTCATCGTCGATGGCTATCACAACGTCTTCACCATGGACAAGGAAAAGGAATCGGTGCTCGAAGCCGGCCTGAAGCATGGCATCGACCTGCGTTACTCCTGCAAGGGCGGCGTCTGCGCCACCTGCCGCTGCAAGGTAGTGGAAGGCAAGGTGGACATGGATGCCAACTACGCGCTGGAAGACTACGAGATCGCACGCGGTTTCGTGCTGAGCTGCCAGTCCTTCCCGGTCAGCGACAAGCTGCTGCTGGACTTTGACCAGGACAACTGAGCCGCCGCACCAGGGAGAACATATGCCAACCGATTTCTTCAACCGCCATCGCGCCACGCTGGAGCAGGCCGTCAGCGCCCTGCAGCAACGCGGCTACTGGAGTCCCTACAACGAATCACCGAGCCCGCGCTTCTATGGCGAAGGTGCGGCCGAGGCTGGGCGGGCCGCCTATGAAGCCAGGCTGGAGCGCCCCTTCCTCTTCACCCCAGAGCAGGCCGGCGGCGACCGCTGGGTCGGCGCAGAAGTGTCTCCCTACGGTCCCCCGCTGGGCATTCGCTACCCCGCCCCGGACCTGGACCGCCTGTTGCCATCGATGCAGCGGGCCGCCGCCAGCTGGCGCGAGGCTGGCCCCCAGGTGTGGGCAGGCGTGGCGCTGGAGATCGTGCAGCGGCTCAATGCGCGCAGCTTCGAGATCGCGCATGCCGTCCAGCACACCACCGGCCAAGCCTTCACGATGGCCTTCCAGGCCGGCGGCCCGCATGCGCAGGACCGTGCGCTGGAAGCCATCGCCTGCGCCTGGCAACAGCTGCAACTGATTCCGGCCGAAGCGCGATGGGAAAAGCCGCAGGGCAAGCATGCTCCCCTGGTGATGCGCAAGACCTGGCGCATCGTGCCGCGTGGCATCGGCCTGGTGATCGGTTGTTGCACCTTCCCGACCTGGAACAGCTATCCCGGCCTGTTCGCCAATCTGGCCACGGGCAACGCAGTCATCGTCAAGCCGCATCCGGGCGCGATCCTGCCGCTGGCCATCACGGTGCAGGTGGCGCGTGAAGTGCTGGCCGAGGCCGGCTTTGCGCCCGACGTGGTCACGCTGGCCGCGCACGACGCGAGCGATACCGGCCTGGCGCGCACGCTGGCCTTGCGCCACGAGATCGGGCTGATCGATTTCACCGGCAGCAGCGCCAATGGCGACTGGCTGGAAGAACGGGCGCGCCAGGCCCGGGTGTTGACGGAGAAGTCCGGCATCAACCAGATCATCATCGACAGTACCGACAACCTGGCCGGCATGGTGCAGAACATCGCGCTGTCGCTGGCGCTGTATTCGGGGCAGATGTGCACCACGCCGCAGAACATCTACATCCCCAGGGATGGCGTGCGCACGCCGCAAGGCCAGCTCAGCTTCGTGGAAGTGAGCCAGGCCATCGTGCAGGCCGTGGCGCACCTGACCACCGACAGCGCCAAGGCGGTGGAATTGCTGGGCGCGATCCAGAACGAGGCCGTGCTGCAGCGCATCGAGCTGGCCCGCGGCAAAGGACAGGTACTGCTGGAGAGCACGGCGCTGGTCCATCCGCAGTTCCCCGGTGCGCGCGTGCGCACGCCGCTGGTGATGCTGGCGCGCCGCAATGAAGCCATCACCGAGGAATACTTCGGCCCCATCAGCTTCATCGTGCCGGTCGATGACACCGCCACCGCCATCGCACTGGCCCAGCGCATCGCCACCGACCAGGGTGCGCTGACCCTGTCGGCCTACACCACCGACGCCACCCTCCGGCAAGGGCTGCAACACGCTGCCGCCGATGCCGGCGTGGCGCTGTCGCTGAACCTGACCGGCGGCGTGCTGGTGAACCAATCGGCCGCCTTCAGCGATTACCACGGCACCGGCGCCAATCCCGCAGCCAACTGCACGCTGACCGATGCCGACTTCGTCGCCGCACGCTACCGCGTCGTGCAGACCCGCGAACCGGTCGCCTCCACCACTACTGCCTGATCCCCTGACTCCCGAGATCTCCTGCCATGAGTTCCCCATCCATCCTCCTAGAGAACCGTGACGGCATCGCCGTCATCACCCTGAACCGTCCCGACAAGCTCAACAGCTTCACGGTGGCCATGCACCTGGAACTGCGCGACGCCATCGCCACGCTGCAAGCCGATCCCAGCGTGCGGGTGCTGTTGCTCACCGGCGCCGGGCGCGGCTTTTGCGCCGGCCAGGACCTGGGCGACCGGGCCGTCAAACCCGGCGACGATGGCGTCGACCTGGGCGAGTCCATCGACAAATACTATGGCCCGCTGGTGAAGTCGCTGCGCGCGCTGCCCTTCCCGGTGATCTGTGCGGTCAATGGCGTGGCGGCCGGGGCCGGGGCCAATCTGCCGCTGGCCTGCGACATCGTGCTGGCGGCGCGCTCGGCCAGCTTCGTGGAAGTGTTCTGCAAGCTGGGGCTGATCCCTGACACCGGCGGCACCTACTTCCTGCCGCGCCTGGTGGGCACGGCGCGCGCCATGGGCATGGCGCTGCTGGGCGAGAAGATCAGCGCCGAACAGGCCGAGCGCTGGGGCCTGATCTGGAAGTGCGTCGACGACGACCAGCTCATGGAAGAAGCCCACGCGATGGCCGCCCATTTCGCCCGTGCTCCCACCAAGGGACTGGCCGCCACCAAGGCCACGCTGTACGCCAGCCCGGCGCACACCCTGCCCGAACAGCTGGACCTCGAACGCGACACCATGCGCGCCCTGGGCCGCAGCCGCGATTACCGCGAGGGCGTGACGGCCTTCCTGGAAAAGCGCGCGCCACAGTTCACAGGACAATGACATGAACAACCGCAAGTATCCACACGCCCTGTCCCGCAGCGCCCTCGTGGCCGTCATCGGCAGCGGCACCATGGGCGCAGGCATTGCCCAGGTGGCGGCCGTGGCCGGTCATCCTGTGCTGCTCTACGACAGCCGCGAAGGCGCGGCGGGCAAGGCCATCGGCGCCATCTGTACCAATCTCGACAAGCTGGTCAGCAAGGACAAGCTCACGCCGGCACTGGCGCAGGCGGCCAGCCAGCGCATCTCGGTGGCGCAGTCGCTGGAGGAATTGCACCAAGCGGACCTGGTGATCGAAGCCATCGTCGAGCAGTTGGCGGCCAAGCATGAATTGTTCGGCAAGCTGGAAGCCATCGTCAGTACGCGCTGCATCCTGGCCACTAATACCTCCTCGCTTTCCATCACCCAGATCGCGGCCGGGTTGCAGCATCCCGAGCGCGTGGTGGGCATGCATTTCTTCAACCCGGTGCCGATGATGGCGCTGGTGGAAATCATCAGCGGCCTGGCCAGCGATGCCGCGCTGGCGCAGTGCCTGCATGACACCGCGCTGGCCTGGGGCAAGACGCCGGTGATGGCGCGCTCCACGCCGGGCTTCATCGTCAACCGGCTGGCCCGCCCCTACTACGCCGAGGGCTTGCGCATGCTCCACGAGGGCGGCGCGCAGCCAGCCACGATCGATGCGGTCATGCGCGAGGCCGGCGGCTTCCGCATGGGACCGTTCGAGCTGATGGACCTGATCGGGCATGACGTCAACTTTGCCGTCACCCAGTCGGTGTTCCACGCCTACTTCAATGATCCGCGCTTCACACCCTCGCTGATCCAGCAGGAACTGGTGCATGCTGGCTATCTGGGTCGCAAGAGCGGGCGCGGTTTCTATCGCTACGGCGAGGCCGCCGGGGCGCCGCGGCCCGAGACCGAACGGGACTACCCAAAGCCGACGGCCACGCCGCAACTGTACGGTGACCATCCGCTGGTGGAGATGATCCATACGCGCTATCCAGGCCAGGTGCAACGTCATCCGGCGCGCCCCGACCAATTGCTGATGAAGGTGAACGCAGCATGCCTGTGCATCACCGATGGCCGCAGCGCCACCCTGCGCGCCTGGGAGCACCAGGAGCCCGACCTGGTGCTGGTCGACCTGGCGCTGGATTACGCCGATGCGACCCGCCTGGCCCTGGCCAAGGCCGACCAGTGCCGCCCCCAGCGCTATGCAGAAGTGGCGGGCGTGCTGCAGGCCTGCGGCCTCGATCTCTCACCCATGCAGGACGTGCCGGGCATGATGGTCATGCGCACCGTCTGCATGCTGGTCAACGAGGCCGCCGATGCGGTCAATCAGGGGGTATGCAACGCCGCCGACGCCGACATGGCCATGCGCAAGGGCGTCAATTATCCGCGCGGCCCGCTGGCCTGGGCCAATGAGATCGGCATCGACACGGTCAACCAGGTGCTGCATCACCTCTGCGCCACCTATGGCGAAGACCGTTATCGCATCTCGCCCCTGCTCCAACGTTTGTACGCTTCCGGGAGGAAATTCCATGAGTGAGACCGCATTGCCATTCCCATCGACCGAGATGGACCCGCAGGCCCTGGCCGAAGCCACGGTGCAGGCGATGTACCCGCGCGACAACGCTTCCCAGGCGCTGGGGATGAAGATCCTGGAGATTGCCCCGGGCCGCGCGCGCATGAGCATGCTGGTGCGCAGCGACATGCTCAATGGCCACGCCACCTGCCATGGCGGATTCATCTTCGCCTTGGCCGACAGTACATTTGCATTTGCCTGCAACAGCCGTAATCTCAACACTGTGGCGTCGGGTTGCAGCATCGAGTACGTCGCCCCCGCCCTGCGCAATGACATGCTCATCGCCGAGGCGCAGGAGCGCTCGCTGGCCGGGCGCACCGGAGTGTACGACATCACCGTGAGCAATCAGGATGGCAAGACCATCGCGCTGTTCCGGGGCAAGTCCTATCGCATCAGGGGCGAAGTGATCAGCGGCCTGCAGGCTGCGCAGTAAGCCGCTGGCAAGAACAACAACACCAACATCAACAGAGACTGGAGACACCATGACCATCCGCATTCCCCAACCCGGCGAGCTGGAACCCATCGAGACCGCCAGCCGCGATGAACTGCAAGCCCTGCAACTGCAACGCCTGAAATGGTCGCTCAGGCACGCCTATGACAATGTGCCGCACTACCGCAATGCCTTCGACCAGGCCGGCGTGCATCCCGATGACCTCAAGAGCCTGTCGGACCTGTCCCGCTTCCCCTTCACCACCAAGAAGGACCTGCGCGATCATTATCCCTTCGGCATGTTTGCCGTGCCGCGCGAACAGGTGGTGCGGGTGCATGCGTCCAGCGGCACTACTGGCAAGCCGACCGTGGTGGGCTATACGCAGAACGATATCGATACCTGGGCGACCGTGGTGGCGCGCTCCATTCGCGCAGCAGGCGGACGGCGTGGTGACATCGTGCAGATTTCCTATGGCTATGGGCTCTTCACGGGCGGCCTGGGCGCGCACTATGGCGCCGAAAAGCTGGGCTGCACCGTCATCCCCATGTCGGGTGGGCAGACCGAGAAGCAGGTGCAGCTCATTCGGGATTTCAAGCCCAGCATCATCATGGTCACGCCCTCCTACATGCTCAATGTGATCGAGGAATTCCAGCGCCAGGGCATGGACCCGGCTTCCAGTTCGCTGAAGGTCGGCATCTTCGGCGCGGAACCGTGGACCGATGCGATGCGTCGCGAAATCCAGCAACGCGCCGGCCTCGATGCGGTGGACATCTATGGCCTGTCCGAAGTGATGGGGCCGGGCGTGGCCAGCGAATGCATCGAGAGCAAGGATGGTCCGGTGATCTGGGAAGACCATTTCTATCCCGAGATCATCGATCCCGATACCGGCGAAGTGCTGCCCGATGGCGTGGAAGGCGAACTGGTCTTTACCTCGCTGTCCAAGGAAGCGCTGCCGATGATCCGCTACCGCACCCGCGATCTCACCCGCCTGTTGCCGCCGACCTCGCGCTCCATGCGCCGCATCGGCAAGATCACCGGGCGCTCGGATGACATGCTCATCATCCGCGGCGTGAATGTGTTCCCGACCCAGATCGAGGAACTGATCCTGAAGCTGCCGCAACTGGCGCCGCAATACCAGTTGCAGATCGAACGCCATGGCCACATGGACAGCATGAGCGTCTTCGCCGAGCTGCGCGAGGATGTCTCCAATGAACACGTGGAGGCGCTGGAGAAGGAACTGCAACACAGCATCAAGACCTATGTGGGCATTTCGACCAAGGTCACGGTGGTGCCGGCGGGCATGATCGAGCGCACCTCGGTGGGCAAGGCCAAGCGCGTGATCGACAACCGCAAGAAGGCCGAGGCCGGCAGCACCGCCGCCCTTCCCGCCTGAGCCCACTCCTCCACCAAGACAGAAAGACAGCACATGGAAGCATTGATCTGTGACGCCATCCGCACCCCCTTTGGCCGCTATGGCGGCGCACTGGGCGCGGTGCGCGCCGACGACCTGGCCGCCGCGCCCATCCGCAGCCTGATGGAGCGCAATCCCGGCGTGGACTGGAGCCGCGTGGAGGACATCCTCTATGGCTGCGCCAACCAGGCCGGCGAGGACAACCGCAACGTGGCGCGCATGGCCGGCCTGCTGGCGGGCCTGCCCATCGCCGTGCCGGGCAGCACCGTGAACCGCCTGTGCGGCTCCAGCCTGGATGCGGTGGGCATGGCCGCACGCGCCATCAAGTCCGGCGAAGTGCAGTTGATGATTGCCGGCGGCGTGGAGAGCATGACGCGCGCGCCCTTCGTGATGGGCAAGGCTGAATCGGCCTTTGCGCGCAGCGCCGCCATCTTCGACACCACCATCGGCTGGCGCTTCGTCAATCCGCTGATGAAGGCGCAGTACGGCATCGACTCCATGCCGGAGACGGCCGAGAACGTGGCCACCGATTTCCAGATCAACCGCGCCGACCAGGACGCCTTCGCCCTGCGCAGCCAGCAGCGCTGGGCGGCGGCACAGGCAGCGGGCTTCTTTGCTGGCGAGATCGCGCCATTGACGATCCCGCAGAAAAAGGGCGATCCGCTCGTGGTTACTACGGACGAACATCCGCGCCCTGATACCACCCTGGCGACACTGGCCAAGCTCAAGGGCGTGGTGCGCCCCGATGGCACGGTGACCGCTGGCAACGCTTCCGGCGTCAATGACGGCGCCTGCGCATTGCTGCTGGCCTCGCCCAAGGCGGCCGACCTGTATCGCCTGAAACCGCGTGCGCGCGTGCTGGGCATGGCCACGGCCGGCGTGGCGCCGCGCATCATGGGCTTCGGCCCCGCACCGGCGGTGCGCAAGGTGCTGGCCCAGGTCGGCCTGACGCTGGCGCAGATGGATGTGATCGAATTGAACGAAGCCTTTGCCGCGCAAGGCCTGGCAGTCATGCGCGATCTCGGCTTGCCCGACGATGCGGCGCACGTCAATCCGAATGGCGGTGCGATTGCCATCGGTCATCCCCTGGGCGCTTCCGGTGCGCGGCTGGTGACCACGGCCATCAACCAGCTCGAGCGCAGCGGTGGGCGCTATGCGCTGTGCACCATGTGCATCGGCGTGGGCCAGGGTATCGCGCTGGTGATCGAGCGGGTGGCGTGATGCAGGACACCGTGGCTTACGAAGACCTGCTGGCGGCGCGGCATGGCGAGCATGTGCTGCATCTGACCCTGAACCGTCCAGCGCTGCGCAATGCCTTGCGCAACCAGAGCCTGCGCGAGATCGTCGCCGCGCTAGCGCGCGCAGAGGAAGATGACAGCGTGCGCGTGGTCGTCATCAGCGGCAACGAGAAAGCCTTTGCCGCCGGGGCCGATCTCAACGAGATGATCCACAAGGACGCCATCGCCACCCAGCTCGATGTGCGTGCGCAGTACTGGCGCGCCATTGCCCGCTTCCCCAAACCCATCCTGGCGGCGGTGAATGGCTATGCGCTGGGCGCGGGCTGCGAGTTGCTCATGCATGCCGACATCGCCATTGCCGCTCGCGGGGCCAAGATCGGCCAGCCGGAAATCAATGTGGGCACCCTCCCCGGCGCCGGTGGCACCCAGCGCCTCATCCGCACGGTGGGCAAGCCGCTGGCGATGAAGATGGTGCTCTCCGGCGAATTCATCAGTGCCGACCAGGCCCTGCAGGCCGGCCTGGTGGCCGAGGTGGTGGACGATGACGCTACCCTGGAACGCACACTGGCGCTGGCCCACAGCATCGCTCAGAAATCACCGCTGGCGGTGCGTCTGGCCAAGGAAGCCATGCTGCAATCCTTCGAGCTGGGGCTGGAAGCGGGCCTGCTGTTCGAACGCAAATCCTTTTCCCTGATGGCGGCAAGCGCCGATCGCCAGGAGGGCATCGCGGCCTTCCAGGAAAAACGCGCCGCGGTCTTCAGCGGCCGCTGAACCACGCCTGCCATCGGCCTGCCATCGGGGCCTCCCGCCCGGGCATTGGCAGGCTGGCAACACGCCCCGCGCGACGGCGGCACTTCACGAGATTGACATCGGGATCGGGTAAAATGCCCGGCCACGGCACGCTCCGCTTTCCATCGTTCATTTCCGCATCAACAGACTCTTCGGACCGATGGATGCCGATCTTGCCCCGATACCAACCCGCCGGCCTTTAGCGCCGGCCCTTCGCCAGTGCAGCACCATGAGCAAGCAAGCCCCCAGCGCCCCCGGCCGTCAGCCGAACCGGGGCAAACCCGCCGCAGAGAGCGCCCCGCAGGCGCATGAGATCCGTCCGGGCCAGTCCATCGAATTGTTGAAGGAACTGCACATCCTCACCCGCGATGGCAAGCTCAACCAGGACAGCCGCCGCAAGTTGAAGCAGGTCTATCACCTCTACCAGTTCATCGAACCGCTGCTGCAGGAAGTGCTGGAGCAGCATCCCGATGTGAGCCTGGTGGACCATGGCGCGGGCAAGTCCTATCTCGGCTTCATCCTCTACGACCTGTTCTTCAAGGGACTGCCCGGCGCGCCGCACATCTATGGCATCGAGACCCGCGAAGAGCTGGTGCGCAAGTCCGAGGAACTGGCCTCGCGCCTGGGCTTTGGCGGCATGTCCTTCCTCAATCTGTCGGTGGCCGATTCGATCAGCTCGCCCAGCCTGCCGGAAAAGATCGATGTGGTCACCGCCCTGCATGCGTGCGATACCGCCACCGATGACGCCATCCATTTCGCCCTGGCCAAAGAGGCGCGCTTCATCGTCCTGGTGCCCTGCTGCCAGGCCGAGGTCGCTTCGGTCCTGAACCGCAACAAGGGCAAGTCGCTGGCCAACTCGCTCACCGAGATCTGGCGTCATCCGCTGCACACGCGTGAATTCGGCAGCCAGGTCACCAATGTGCTGCGCTGCCTGCAACTGGAAGCGCACGGCTACAAGGTCAGCGTGACCGAGCTGGTGGGCTGGGAGCATTCGATGAAGAACGAGTTGATCATTGCACAATATCGCGACCTGCCGCGCCGCCGTCCGGCCGAGCGTCTGCAGGAAGTGTTGCGCACGCTGGGGCTGGAAGAAATGGGCCAGCGCTTCTTTGCCTCGCAGGCCGCCTGAGGCGCGTCCACGGGGCTGGGAACGTTTCTTGCAAGGAACATGGCAGGCAGACGCGGCGCACGCGGCTTCAAGCTCGCGCCATTGCTGCCGATATAGTCGCATTGCAGTCCGGTTGCGCCTGAGCAAGACGCAACCGCAGGGAGACCGGTACCACCGGTTTGGGCGAGGGGCCGGCCATACGCCGGAAAATGCACAAGACACATGAGATCCGCCATCGATAGTGAAGCACTGATTGCCGACAACGAGCAGCTACGCGCCGAATTGCAGGACCTGCTGCAGCAGGCCCATATCAACCAGTCCATCATCGAACGCCACCAGGCCTTTGACCTCAAGCTGATCGGCGCAAGCGAATTCCGCGAACTCATCGAGGTCATGCTCACCGTCATGCCGGGGGTGTTCAGCCTGGAGACGGTGACGCTCTCGCTCATCGATGGCGACTACGCCATCCAGCGCATCCTGCGTGACCTGCAGATCGGCATCAACGAATTTCCCAAGCTGCTCTTCCTCAAGCAGGCGCTGGCCTTCCCCGACGACGACCTGACGCGGGCCGACGAAAAGCCGCGCCTGGGGCCCTATGTCGCGGCCTTGCACGGGCCGCTGTTTCCGCATTACGAGCCGGTGAGCGTGGCGGTGCTGCCGCTGGTGCGCCAGCATCGGCTGCTGGGCTACCTGGCGCTGGGCAGCGCCTATGGCGAGCGCTTCACGCGCAGCCTGGCCACCGATTTCATCGAACGCCTGGCGACCATCGCGGCGGTCTGCCTGGAAAACGTCATCAACAACGAGCGCCTCAAGCACATCGGCCTGACCGATCCGCTCACCGGCGTGAACAACCGTCGCTACATCGAGCAACGCATGCAGGAAGAAGTGGCGCGCAGCCAGCGCGATCGCTCGGCGCTGTCCTGCCTGTTCATCGACATCGACCACTTCAAGCGCGTCAACGACCAGTTCGGCCACCAGAGCGGCGACGATGTGCTGCGCGAAGTGGCTGCGCGCATCAAGAAGGAACTGCGCCTGTCGGATGCGCTGGGGCGCTTTGGGGGAGAGGAATTCGTGGTCCTGCTCACGCACGCCACCCGCGAAGATGCGGCCCGCATCGCCGAGCGCATTCGCGCCGGCGTCTGCAGCCGGGGGGTGATGATCGAGGGCTCACGCGATCCGCTCAAGATCACCGCCTCCATTGGCGCCGCCGCGCTCACCCCGCCGGATCGCAGCCGTCCTGCGGCCGAGGTCAAGCAGGCCATGCTCAAGGCCGCCGACCAGGCGCTGTACCAGGCCAAGGAAGCCGGCCGCAACCGCGTGATGCTGGCGGCGGGCGACTAGAACCCATTTCATCAATAGGCGTGAGATGCGTTCCAATCAGGCGCTCTGCGCTACCGGGCGGGAATCGCGCACCAGCCAGGGCGCGGCGATGATGAGGATGCCGCCGATGAGGTCCTGCGGCCGCAGTTCAGCCGCGCCGAACCACCACGCCGACAGGCTGGCCACCAGGATTTCGGCCAGCATGATCACCGAGGTGATGGTCGCCGGCAGACGCGCCACGCCATATTGCAGGCACAGGTTGGACACCAGGAACAGCAAGGCCCACACCCCCACCAGCGGCCAGGCCGTGGCCGGCACATGCAGCGGCCAGGCAATCGCCCCGGCCAACGCCAGCATCACCCCCAGGACGCCCGCCAGCAAGCCGCTGCCGGCCAGCATGGCGACGGCGCGGGCGCTGTCGGAGAGGCCCTGCAAGCGGCGCAGCAAGACATTGGTGATGGCAAAGAGCAGCCCGGCGGCCACGGCCATCCAGTCCGGCAGGCTCTGCGGCAGCGGCAGCCCCAGCCGAGGCTGGTAGAGCACGATGAAGGCGCCGCTCAAGCCCAGCGCTACGCGCGTGAGCGAACGCGGCGTGATGGCTTCGTGCAAGACCAGGCGCGCCAGGATCACGGTCCAGACCGGCATCAGGTAGAACAGCAGGATCACCCGCACCACATCGCCATAGGCGACCGCGACGTTGAAGGTGGAGTTGGTCAGGCCCGTGGCCAGTCCCACCCACAGCAGCGCCGGATGCCGCCACAGTTGCGGCAGGTCGCGGTAGCGCAGCGCCACCAGCAGCAGAGTGCACAGGCCGAAGATGGCGGCCGTGGTCCAGACCGGATGCAGGCCCATGCCTTCCAGGGCGCGGGTAGCGGTCCAGGAGAGGCCCCAGATGGTGGTATTGACGAGCAGTGCGGCGACGGCGGACTTGGGCAGGACTTGCATGTTCTTCCGTTACAAATGCAAGATGCCGTCCGGCAGGGCGCCGGACGGCATCGGGACGGGGTGGGGCCGGGCCGGCCTCAAGAGCGCTTGGCCTCGGCTTGCAGGCGTTCGTACTTTTCCATCAACTGCTCGCGGCTTTCGCGCCAGGCCGGGTTGAAGGGGATGCAGGCCACCGGGCAGACCTGCTGGCACTGGGGCTCCTCGAAGTGGCCGACGCACTCGGTGCACTTGTCAGGATCGATCTCGTAGATCTGCGGCCCCATGTAGATGGCCTCGTTGGGGCATTCCGGCTCGCAGACGTCGCAGTTGATGCAATCGTCGGTAATCATCAGCGCCATACGCCACCCTCACTTGCTTGAAACATCATGTTTTCCGCCTGGCCTCACTGCTTGGCGATTTTTTCCTTCAGCCACTTCTCGACCGAGGGAAACACGAACTTGGACACATCGCCGCCCAGTTGGGCGATTTCGCGCACGATGGTGCCCGAGATGAATTGATACTGGTCGGACGGGGTCAGGAACAGCGTCTCCACGTCCGGCAACAGATAGCGGTTCATGCCGGCCATCTGGAATTCGTATTCGAAGTCGGACACGGCGCGCAGGCCGCGCACGATGACGCGGGCATTGTTCTGGCGCACGAAGTCCTTCAACAGGCCGGAAAAGCTCTCCACCTGGACATTGGGATAGTGACCCAGCACTTCGTTGGCGATCGACAGACGCTCTTCGAGCGAAAAGAAGGGCTTCTTGTTCTTGCTGTCGGCTACGCCCACGACCAGCTTGTCGAACAATCCGGAAGCGCGGCGGACCAGGTCCTCGTGCCCACGCGTCAGCGGATCGAATGTCCCCGGATATACAGCTGTGACCATGGTGTCTCCTCACCGGCTATTCAATCAGAAGCCGCATTATGCCTCAATTCCTGCGCCGCTTTTGCGTTGCAATAAATGATAGAAGACCATGCCGGCCTTGTCGGCGCGCACCACTTCCCAGGCTTGCATCCATGCGGGGGCGTCGGCGCCGTCGAGGGCGAACTCGGCTTCGGCATAGACCAGGCCTGTGGGCGCCAGCAGTTGCTGGCAGGCCGGCAGCACCTTTTCCAGCCAGCCCTGGTGATAGGGCGGATCGATGAAGACCAGCTGGAAGCCGCCCGGCTCGCGTTGTGCTGCGTTCTGCGCCGCCGCCAAGGCGTCGCCGCGCAGGATGGCCAGGGTGGCGGCCTTGAGCTTGTCGCGGTTGGCTTCGAGCTGGCGCACGGCGGGGCCGCTGTGCTCGACCATGACCACGCGGCGCGCGCCCCGACTGGCAGCTTCGAAGCCGAGTGCGCCGGAACCGGCGAAGAGGTCCAGGCAGGACACCTCTTCCCAGTTGCCATCGATGAGATGGGTGATCCAGTTGAAGACGGTCTCGCGCACCCGATCCGGTGTGGGCCGCAGGCCTTCGGCGTCCAGCACCGGCAAGGGGGTGCGCTTCCACTGGCCGCCGATGATGCGCACCTGGTGCGGGCCGCCATTGGCGGGCTTGCTGGGCTTGCCGGGCTTGGCCGGCTTGCCGCCGGGACGGGAGGGACTGCTCTTGCTCATGGAATTCCTTGCTGCCTGCAACTTGGGGGATTAGGGGATGAAGGGTCTAGGGGGCGCTTTCGCCGACGATGATGGTGGACAATTCTTCCGGATGCACATGCTTGCGGAAGGCTGCGCGCACGTCCTGCACGCTCACGGCGCGGATGCGTTCGATCCAGTGATCCAGGTAATCCAGCGGCAGGCCATAGAAGCCGATCACCGAGAGGTTCTCCAGCAGCTTGGCATTGCTGTCGATGCGCAGGGCGAAGCCGCCGGCCAGGTTGTCCTTGGCCGCCTTGAGCTCGGCGGCAGTGGGGCCCTCCTGCATGAATTTGTCCAGCGTGACGCGGGTCACGCGCAGGGCTTCGGCGGTCTGTTCCTTCTTGGTCTGCAGGCCGATCTGGAAGGGCCCGGGCTGGGCCAGTGGCGAGAAGCCGCTGTAGACGCTGTAGCTCAGGCCGCGTTTTTCCCGCACTTCATCGGTCAGGCGCGAGACGAAGCCGCCGCCGCCCAGCACGTAGTTACCCACCGTGAGCGCGAAGAAATCCGGGTCGCCGCGCTGGATGGCCGGCGCGCCGATGAGGATGTGCGATTGCGAGGCGGGATGGGCAATGCGCTCTTCGCTGCCCTTGGGCGCCACCACCGGCGGCAGCGCGGGCAAGGCCGCGCCCTGCGGCAGCTCGCGCGTGAGGGCGCTGGCAATGGCGCGCGCCTGCTCGAGATTGATATCCCCGATCAGGGCGATGACCGCGCGATTGGCCACGTAGTGCGCCCGGTGGAAGGCCTGCAGATCCTCGCGGGTGATGGCCTGCATGCTGGCTTCGCTGGCGTCCATCGCATACGGGTGGCTGCCGTAGGCGGCATGCATGAAGGCCTTTTCGGCGATGACTTCAGGCTTGGTCAGTTCTTCCTTGATATTGGCAATGGCCAGCGCGCGGTCGCGTTCCAGGCTGGCCTGCGGGAAGCTGGGATGGGCCAGCATGCGCGCCAGCAGCGTCAAGGCGGCCTCCCGTTCGGCCGGCGAAGACAGCGTGCGCAGGCTCACCCCGGCGCGGTCCTGCCCGGCACCGTCGTGCTGCTGGGCGGCGACGTCGGCAAAGCCGTCCAGGATCTGCGCTTCGGTCAGCGTACCGCTGGCGTCGGTCACGCCGCGGGTGAGGCTGGCCACCGTCAGTTCGGCCAGGCCGGCCTTGCCGGCCGGGTCGCGGCGCTGGCCGGCGTCGAACTGCACGCTCACATCCAGCATGGGAATGGCGTGATTGGGAACGAACAGCACGCGCGCACCGTCGGGCTGGGTCCAGGACTGGATGGCCAGGGCGGCGGCGGCCGGCAGGCTGGCCAGCAGGCCCAGGGGCAGGATCAGGAGACAGAGAAATTTTTTCATGGAGATCGAGGATTGGACGGGCGCTTCAGTCGCCCTTGGAGTCAGCCTTGGGGCCGCCCTTGGTCTGGCCCACCCAGTCCAGCACCGGCTGCCACTGGTCGAGGTCGCGCTGCACGCGCGATGGGGCCACGTCCCAGAGCGTGAGGCCATGCGCGGCCAGTTGCACGTAGTTCTGCGTATCGCGCAGGTAGCCCAGCACCGGCAGCTTGAGGCCCTCGATGAAACGCTGCAGCTGCTCGGCCGAACGGGTGCGCGCATCCACGCGCATGCCGACGATGCCGACATCGATCTCGCCGGCGCGCACCGCCTTTTCATCGGCCAGACGGCGCAGGAAATCCTGGGTGGCGAGGATGTCGAAGATGGAGGGTTGCAGCGGTACCAGAATCTTGTCGGCCATCTTGAGGGCGTCGTTGAGTCGCCAGCCGTGCAGGCCGGCGGGCGTGTCGAGCACCACATGGGTAGTGCCCTTGGGCGGCTTGGCGACGTAGTCTTCGTTGATGTCCCAGGTGGCGATGGGGCGCGCCTGCTCGGGCCGGATGGACAGCCAGGCGCGCGAGGACTGCTGGCGGTCGATATCGCCCAGCAGCGCGCCGTGGCCCTGGCTGGCGAAGTAACCGGCCAGGTTGGTGGCCAGGGTGGTCTTGCCCACGCCCCCTTTGGGGTTGGCGATGACGATGACAGGCATGGTTCTCTCCGGAAACGTTAATGCAGCAGCCCGGCCGGCGGCGGCGCGGGCTTCTTGCCCGCCAGCGGCAGCGGCACCAGGGTGGCGACAGTGAGGGTGTCGTCCTGGAAGTACTGTTGCGCGACGGCCTGCACCTGGGCTGCCGTGACGCTCTTCAAGCGTTCGATGATGCGGTCGATGTTCTGCTGGCCCAGGCCGGCGGTTTCCATCATGCCGATTTCCATGGCCTGGCCGAAGACCGAGTCGCGCTTGTAGACCTGGGAGGCGATCAGTTGCGTCTTGACCCGCTGCAGCTCCTGCTCGGACACGCCTTCGCGGGCGATGCGCTCGACCTCGCCGCGCAGCAGGCCCTCGAGCTGCGCGGTCGTGACGCCCTCGGCGGGACTACCTTCCAGGGTGAACAGCACCGGCCCGCGCGCCACGCCGCTGTAGCTGGCGCCCACTGCAGTGGCCTTGCCGCCGGTGCGCACCAGGCTGGCGCTCAGGCGGGCGTTGTCATAGCCGTCCAGCACGGCCGAGAGCACGTCCAGGGCGTAGACGTCCTGGTCCTGCTCAACCTGGCGCAGGGCCGGCGTCTTCCAGGCCATCACCACATAGGGATTCTCGGCCGGGGCCTTGACGGTGACGCGGCGCATGCCCAGCTGCTGCGGCTCGTTCTGGGGCTTGCCTGCGGGCAAGCGGCGGGCGGGAATCTTGCCAAAATACTTGCGCGCCAGCGCCAGCACGCGCTGGGCGTCGACATCACCGGCCACCACCAGGGTGGCGTTGTTGGGGGCGTACCATTGACGGTACCAGGCGGCGATGTCCTGCACGCTCATGTGCTGCAGGTCGTCCATCCAGCCCACGACCGGGTGGTGGTAGGGGTGGGCGGTCCAGGCGGCGGCGTTCAGGGCTTCGTTCAGCAGGCCCATGGGCTGGTCGTCGGTGCGCCAGCGGCGCTCTTCCATGATGACGCGGATTTCCTTGGCGAACTCGGCGGCGTCGAACTGCAGGTTGGCCATGCGGTCAGCTTCCAGCGCCATCACCTTTTCCAGGTGGCTCTTCTCGATCTGCTGGAAGTAGGCGGTGAAGTCATTGGCGGTGAAGGCGTTTTCCTGGCCGCCCAGTTCGGCCACCAGGCGGCTGAACTCGCCGACCTTGTGGTTCCTGGTGCCCTTGAACATCATGTGTTCCAGCGCATGGGAGACGCCGGTCAGACCGTTGACTTCATCGATGCCGCCCACCTTGTACCAGACCATCTGCACCGCCGTGGGGGCGCGCCGGTCTTCCTTGACGATCACCTTCATGCCATTGCCCAGCACGAACTGGCGCGCCGGCTCGGCCTGGGCCAGCATCGGGCTGCTGGCGAAAAGGCCCAGCAGCGCGCTGGCCAGGAGGGCTCTGATCTTCAATTTCATGGGCTGTGCTCTGATAAAATGCTGGATTCATTGACCCTGGCGGCCACGCGCGGGTCTTGGGGATGGGGCATTGTAACCTGTCCCCTGCGGTTGTCAGGGTAGCCACGCCCGCCCCCATCCCGCCTTTCCGCCCGGCCGCAGCCCGAATCCAGCCTATCGCCACCCGATGTTCAGTTTCTTCAAGAGAAAACCCAAACCGGAAGCGCAGCCAGCGCTGCCGCCCCAATCCGAACCGGCGCCGCCAGCCGCGCCCCAACCTGCCGCCCCGGCGGCGCCGGCCCCTGCTGCTGCCGCACCGGCGGTGACGCCTCCGGCGGCGCCTGTCGCGCCTGTTGCTCCTACGCCTGCTGCTCCGGTTGCCCCGGTTGCCCCGGTCGCCGCCGTCGAGCCTGTGGCCGAGGTGACCGAACAAGCCGAGGAAGCCGAGATCGTCCCCGCCCCGGCCCCGGCGCCCGAAGCCAAGCGTTCCTGGCTGTCGCGCCTGAAGGCGGGCCTGTCCAAGACCTCCAGCAACCTGACCACGCTCTTCGTCGGCGCGCGCATCGACGAGGATCTCTACGAAGAGCTGGAATCGGCCCTGCTGGTCTCCGACGCCGGCGTCGAGGCCACCCAGTGGCTGCTGGACGAACTGAAGAAGAAGGTCAAGGCTGAACGCCTGACCGAAGCCGCCCAGGTGCGCACGGCCCTGCGCACCCTGCTCATCGAACTGCTGCAGCCGCTGCAGCGTCCGCTGGTGCTGGGCCGCGACAAACCGCTGGTGATGATGATCGCCGGCGTCAACGGCGCCGGCAAGACCACCACCATCGGCAAGCTGGCGCTGCATCTGCAGGCGCATGGCCAGTCGGTGCTGCTGGCCGCAGGCGACACCTTCCGCGCCGCCGCCCGCGAACAGTTGGCGGTCTGGGGCGAACGCAACAATGTCCAGGTGATTGCCCAGGAGTCCGGTGACCCGGCTGCGGTGGCCTATGACTCGGTGCATTCGGCGCAGGCGCGCGGCACCCATGTGGTGATGGTCGATACCGCCGGCCGTCTGCCTACGCAATTGCACCTGATGGATGAACTCAAGAAGATCAAACGGGTCATTGGCAAGGCGATGCACTCAGCGCCCCACGAAGTGCTGCTGGTCATCGACGGCAACACCGGCCAGAATGCCCTGGCCCAGGTGAAGGCCTTCGATGATGCGCTGGGACTGACCGGCCTGGTGGTGACCAAGCTGGACGGCACGGCCAAGGGCGGCATCCTGGCCGCCATCGCCAAGACCCGTCCGGTGCCGCTGTACTTCATCGGCGTGGGTGAACAGATCGAAGACCTGCAGGCCTTCAACGCCACCGAATTCGTCGACGCCCTCCTGAGTTGAAACGATGATTGAATTTACCCGGGTTTCCAAGCAATACGCGCGCGAGGTCTATGCCCTGCGCGACATCACGCTGTCGGTCAGGAAGGGCGAGCTGATCTTCCTGGCCGGTCCCTCGGGCGCGGGTAAATCGACGCTGCTGAAGATGATCGCCGCCATCGAGCGTCCGACCGCGGGCAAGCTCGCGGTGAACGGCACCGACATCGGCGGACTCAAGGCGTCCGGCCTGCCCTACCTGCGGCGCAACCTGGGGCTGATCTTCCAGCAACAGAAACTCTTGCTGGACCGCAATCTTCTGTCCAACGTGATGCTGCCGCTGATCGTCACCGGTTCCTCGCGCCAGGACGCCGAAAGGCGCGCCCGCGCCGCGCTGGACAAGGTGGACCTGCTGGGCAAGGCCATGTGCGAGCCGATGGAGCTGTCCGGCGGCGAACAGCAGCGCGTGGCCATCGCCCGCGCCATCGTCAACCGTCCGCAGATCATCCTGGCCGACGAGCCCACCGCCAACCTGGACCGGGCCAATGCCAACAAGGTGCTGGCGGCCTTGAAATCCTTCCATGGCGTAGGCGTGACCTGCCTGATCTCCACCCATGACGAACAATTCCTGACCGGCGCCGATCGCATCATCTACCTGGACCGTGGCCGCATCGTCGATGGCTGGCACAACGGCGTGGCCAATCCCGTGGAGGTGTCGCCATGAACTGGCTCCGACAGCATTTCGCCGCCATCGGCGACGCCCTGCGCCACCTGCTGCGCTCGCCCGGCAATTTCCTGCTGAACGTGCTGGTGGTGTCGATTGCGCTGGCCCTGCCCTTTGCCGGGCTGTCGGCGCTGGAGAATGTGCGTCCGATCTCGGACCAGATGTCGGTGGAACCCGAGATCAGCATCTTCATGAAGCCCGACGCCAGCCGCGAAGCCGCACAGGCCCTGGGCAAGACCATCAGCCAGGTGCTCAAGGACAGCAATACCGTGGGCAAGGTCGAATTCATCCCGCGCGAAAAGGCCTTTGATGCCTTGAAGAGCAAGACCGGGCTGGCCGATGTGCTCAACACGCTGGGCAGCAACCCGCTGCCGGACAGCTATGTGCTGCGCCTGCCGGGCTTCCAGAACGCCATGGATGCGGGCCGGGTGGATCAGATCGCCCAGCAGTTGCAGAAGCAGGCCGGCGTGGATACGGTGCAGATCGATTCCGAATGGGTCAAGCGGCTGGCGGCGCTGCTGCGCATCCTGCGGCTGGTGCTGCTGTTCCTGGGCATCACGCTGGGTGCGGTGGTGGTGGCGGTGGTGTTCAACACCATCCGCCTGCAGGTGATGACGCAACGCGATGAGATCGAGGTCTCGCGCCTGTTCGGGGCGACCAATTCCTTCATCTATCGTCCCTTCTACTACACCGGCGCCCTGCTGGGCGTGTGCGCCGGGCTGGTGGCGCTGGGGCTGGTGGTGGCGGCGCAGCAGCCGCTCAATGCGGCCATCCTGGATTTCGCCCATCTGTATGCCTCCGAATTCCAGCTGGCCCTGCCCAGCCCGATGGCCATCGGACTGCTGCTGGCAGTGAGCGCATTGCTGGGCTTGTTCGGGGCCATGTTGTCGGTGCGCAGGCAGATGGCGCGTGGGGCTTGAGCGTAACTACCCGCATCCCCATCAGAAATAGTAACGGTCGACAATTCGCCGTTTGTGCCGTTTGTGCCGTGTGCGCAGCGTAGGCATGGTTCCATTGGCCGGTGTGCGGGTCGCCTCCAGAAGACGGCGGTAAGTGCCAACTGCGCCCCCAAGCACGCGATAAGTTGCCAGCGCCTGCCGTTGAAGCAGGACCTGCAGTGACCACCAGTGGTCATTGTTTTGCATATAAGCCGAGATGCCCGGATCGATCCAGCCGCCAAACCAGGAGAGCTTTTCCGCAAACTTGCGCAGGCTGTTCACGGTGTGCCGGGGCCGGCGGGGGATGTGTCCCAGTACACCGAACACATTGAACTCCGGTGTGCTCCACAATGCCTCGTGATGACCGATGCGGTTGCGGATGTCGCGGATTCTCTTGAGCAGCTTGACCAACCGCATCCTGAAATCCTGACTGCCGTAGGGCGTAGTCGCCGTGTCAGCCGCGTAGGGAAAAGCCGCGGCCAGAATTGCCGCCTGCAACCCGGGCGGCTGGGACCGATGGGCCAGCCCGGCAATGAGCACTTCCCAGAAACCAAAGGGCAAGGCTGCGACGACATCATCCGGGCTCACGAGGTAGCCAGCCGGCTTGCGAGCCTTGATCTTTCCCATTGCCGAAACCACATCTTCGCGCGCCTTGGGCGTGAGCTTGTGGACAGGCGGCAACTGAACAGGAGCCGCAGGATTGATGCCGTGGGCCGGATTGGGCCGGGGCATCATCCAGTCTGATGAGTCGACCGCGTGAAAATACTGGGATAAAGCACGATGCAAAGCGTTTCGCAGAGAAACCTCGACATCAGCCAGAAGTGGCAGAAAGCCAGCGCTGACCGCCTGGTTCCAGGCATAGCATCCCAGCGCGTCGCGGTGCGAAGTGGTGACAAAGAAGCTATCGAGGGCCGCCAGACGCGGCGTCGAGAAGTGTTTCTGCATATGGGTTGAAAGCGCAAAACGCAGAGTGCTATACTTCGACGCATAGAGACAGGGGTTTTCCGGGCAACCGGTCGTGCCCCTGTAAATTGAGGACAAAGCCCGCAGCAGCGGGCTTTGGACTTTCTGGCGGGAAATTTTAGCGTTCGAACTGCGCTGCAACAATAATTCGCCTGCCCGACCGTCTTCTTCGCAGGGATATTCTCGTCTGTTGACGAGTCTGCTTGCTGACTGTGGGTGGCAGACATGGCCTCGCCACCCCTCATCCCCGCCCGTCCTTTTCCGCCACAAAATTTGTTACAAGTTTCTGGGCCGCGGTTGACCCGGATCGCAACTTTTGTCGCCCGAACACGACTAATATGGAGGGGAAAGAATGCAATGGTCATCGGAAGAGCAATAGCTTGTCGCTATTGAACCTTCACTTTCATGCTATTAGCACTCCTGGGTGACGAGTGCTAGAATACCTTATCGAAATGCTCCACTTTTGGGGTCATGCATCAAATCGCGTCGCAGCACAGACCAGTCTGGCTCTGGTGCGCGACTCTACCGCTTCACACTGTTTCCGTTAGGAACCAAGGAGAATCCATGAAAACTGCGTCTGCACAAACTGCACTCATGCCTGCCGAGTCCAATGCACTCGCGCTGGGTTTTTCCGGCAGCCTGGGCAACATCGACGCGTATATCTCGGCAGTGAACCGCCTGCCCATGCTGACCCACGAGGAAGAGGTCAAGCTGGCCCGCGACCTGCGCGAAAAGAACGATCTGGGCGCCGCCCAGAAGATGGTGTTGTCGCACCTGCGCCTGGTGGTCTCGATCGCCCGTGGCTACCTGGGCTACGGCCTGCCGCACGCCGACCTGATCCAGGAAGGCAATATCGGCCTGATGAAGGCCGTCAAGCGCTTCGACCCGGCCCAGAACGTGCGCCTGGTGTCCTATGCCATGCATTGGATCAAGGCCGAGATCCACGAGTACATCCTGAAGAACTGGCGCCTGGTCAAGGTGGCGACCACCAAGGCCCAACGCAAGCTGTTCTTCAACCTGCGCAGCCACAAGGAAGGTCTGGACGCGATGACGCCGGCCCAGGTCGAGGCCCTGGCCAAGACCCTGGACGTCAAGCGCGAGGAAGTGATCGAGATGGAAACCCGTCTGTCCGGTCGCGACATCGCCCTGGAATCGCCCACCGATGATGAAGATGACAAGTTCGCGCCCATCGCCTACCTGTCGTCGGACAATTCGGAGCCGACCCGCGTGATCGAGGCCAAGCAGTACGACCGCCTGCAGTCCGAAGGCCTGGAAGCCGCACTGTCCAAGCTGGATGAGCGCTCGCGCCGCATTGTCGAGGCCCGCTGGCTGGCCAATGACGATGGCTCCGGGGCGACGCTGCACGAGCTGGCTGACGAGTTCGGCGTCTCGGCCGAGCGTATCCGCCAGATCGAGGCGGTGGCGCTGAAGAAGATGAAGACCTCGCTTCAGGCCTATTCCTGATCGGCTCCTGGCGGCTCAGTACGAGTCGGCAGTACCAACAACAAAGGCGCCCGAGGGCGCCTTTCTTGTTATCCAGACCAACCAGACGATTGATATCGTTTCAAGCCATCAGGACAGCAACAGCTTGATGTCATGCGCCAGCGTCTGCGGCCCCTGGCCGTGCTTGACGAAGAGGCGGATACGGCCCTGCGGATCGAACACGTAGCTGCCCGCGGTGTGGTCCATGGTATAGCTGCCCGGCTGCTTGCCCGGGACCTTCTGGTAGAACACCTTGAATTCCTTGGCGACCTTCTCGGTCTGCTGCTGGTCGCCGCGCAGGCCGAGGAAACGCTTGTCGAAGGCTGGCACGTATTGCGACAGCACTTCCTGGGTATCGCGCTCGGGGTCGACGGTCACGAACAGCACCTGCACCTTGTCCGCATCCGGCCCCAGTTCCTTCATCACATTGGACATCTCGACCATGGTGGTCGGGCAGACATCCGGGCATTGCGTGTAGCCGAAGAACATCACCACCACCTTGCCCTTGAAATCGGCCAGGGTGCGCGGCTTGCCGGTGTGGTCGGTCAGGGCGAAGTCCTTGGCATAGTCCAGCCCGGTGACATCGGTATTGTTGAACTTCAGCTCAGGCTTGGACGGCCCGCAGGCGGCCAGCAAGGTCGCGCATCCGGCCAGCAGCAGGGCCGAGAGGAATCTTTTCATGGGTTCAGAAGCTACGGAACAGGAAATAGTGGTCCACCAGCAGCACCGCGAACAGGATGGACAGGTAGACGATGGAATAGGCAAAGGCCTTGCGCGCGATCAGGTCGGTGTAGCGACGGTACATCTGCCACGAATACCAGAAGAAGATCGCTCCCAGCACGACCGCCGTGCCCAGATAGATCAGCCCGCTCATGCCGATGGCAAAGGGCAGCAGGCTCACCGCGAAGAGCGCGATGGTGTACATGAGCACGTGCAGCTTGGTCACGTCCATGCCATGGGTGATGGGCAGCATGGGCAGGCCGGACTTGGCGTAGTCATCGCGGCGATACATGGCCAGCGCCCAGAAGTGCGGCGGGGTCCAGATGAAGATGATCATCACCAGCACCCAGGCTTGCATGGGCACGTCGTTGGCCATCGCCGCCCAGCCCAGCGCCGGCGGCATCGCGCCGGCCAGGCCGCCGATGACGATGTTCTGCGAGGTGGCGGGCTTGAGGACGATGGTGTAGATGATGGCGTAGCCGACGAAGGTGGCGAAGGTCAGCCACATGGTCAGCGGGTTGACCAGGTTGTACAGCACCCACATGCCCAGGCCGCCGAGCACACCCGAGAACACCAGGGTCTGGCCTACCGTGATCTCGCCCCGCGCCATGGGGCGGCGGGCGGTACGGGCCATGCGCGAATCGATCTCGCGCTCGACCAGGCAGTTGATGGCGAAGGCCGCGCCGGCCAGCAACCAGATGCCCAGCGTGCCGAAGATGACCTTGTGCCAGTCCGGCAGATCAGGCGTGGAAAGGAACATGCCGATCACGGCACAGAACACCGCCAGCTGCGTCACGCGCGGCTTGGTCAGTGCCCAGTACTGGGCGATGCGGTTGGGTTGGGCGGTCAATGTGGTCATGGCGTGACGGGCCGGGCGGTGGCTGGTGGAGCAGCGATGGCCTGGCCGGAGGGTGCGTAACGGACCTTGTAGTTTAACATGACCATCAGGATCACCAGCAGCGCCGCGCCGCCGTTGTGGACCACGGCAATGGCCAGGGGCCAGTTCAGATAGATGGTCGCCAGCCCAGTACAGAGCTGCAAACCCAGCACGGTCAGGAGCCAGCGGCCGGTCTTGCGCAGCCCTTCTTCACGCAGGGCGCGGTGTGCCAGCCATACAACATACAAGATGACGACAAAGGCAAAGCTGCGATGCACCCAGTGGATCGCCGTCAGCGCCTGGAAAGGCAGGTAGTCGCCGCCGGAAGTCATGCCCAGGTGGCGCCAGAGCGTAAAGCCATGCGCAAAATCCATGTCCGGCACCAGCTTGCCGTCGCACAAGGGAAAGTCGGTACAGGCCAGCGCGGCGTAATTGGTGCTGACCCAGCCGCCCAGCGCGATCTGCAAGCCCAGCAGCGCAGCGCCCAGGGTGGCCGGCACGATCAGCGCGCGGCCGGCCGGGGACACCGGCAGGTGCGGCTCCTGCCGCGCGGCCAGCCAGGTCAGCATGGCCAGCAGGTTCAGGCCCAGCAGCAGATGCAGCGTGACGATGATGGGCTGCAGCTTCATCGTCACGGTCCACGCGCCAAACGCGCCCTGCAGGCAAACAAAGCCCAGCAGCGCTGTCGGGAACCAGGGCCGGAACTGCAACTCGGTCTTGCCCGATCTGATCCAGCGCCACCACGCCGCCACCATCAGCACGATGATCAGGAAGCCCACGGCCATGGCGAAATAGCGGTGGGTCATTTCGATCCAGGCCTTGGCCCAGGTGACCGGCCCGGTGGGCATGGCTTCCTGGGCGGCATTGATGTGTTCATGCGCCAGCAGGGGATTGGCGTGGCTGTAGCAGCCCGGCCAGTCGGGACAGCCCAGGCCGGAGTCGGTCAGGCGCGTGAAAGCGCCGAACATGATCAGGTCGAAGGTAAAGAACAGCGTCACCCACACCAGCTTGCGGTATTTGTTGGCCGCGCCCTGGGCGCGCCACACCACGGCCAGCGGAATGAGGGCCACCACGAGCCCGGTCAGGCCCAGTTGTATCAGCATCGTTGCAGTCATCTTGAATCAAACTTACGTCATCGCACAGCGCCCGCTGCGGCCCTCATCCTATCGACGAGGCCCGCAGCAGCTTGGAAATGTCTTTCTTCATCTTGCCGGGATCAGGGTCCTTGGGAAAACGCATCATCAGGTTGCCCAGCGGATCGATCAGGTAGATATGGTCCTCTACCGAGGTCCCGGCATCCACCGGCAACCAGGACCTGAGCTTGCCGGCATCGACCCTAAGGATATCGGTTCCGTCGTATTCGCGCAGGAGCAGCGTCTCGATGGGCTGGCGATCCGTCACCAGCCAGACCCGCTCGATGCGCTCCATCTCCTTACCTTGCATCAGCCGCAGCTGGCGCAGGGTGAACAGTTTCTGCCGACAGGGTTCAGCACAGTCACCGCCATCGACCTGCAGCATCACCCACTTGCCCCGGTAATCGGCCAGCGTGGCCGGGCTGCCATCGATGGCGCGGCTGCCCAGGTCGGGGATCGGATACTGGCGCGGATCGATCAGCGCGCCATAGTTGTTGCGGCTCTGCGGCTTGATGACGTAATAGGTGAGATAGGACGCGATCATCGGCGCGGCACAGACCGCCACCACGGCCAGCATCTTCCAGCGGCCCATGCGGCGGCGGCGAGCGGCCTCGCCCGGATCGGTCTTGCTGGGGGCATCAGGTTTTGTCGTTACGGCCACGTCTGAATCCTGTCACGATGAAAAAGAGAACAGCCATCGCCGCCAGTGCATACCACTGCACGGCATAGCCTCGGTGCCGGTCGATGCCCAGCGAGGGCGCGGGCCAGTCGCGCAGCAACCCGTCGCTCACGTCCCCGCCCTGCTCGATCACAAAGCCCGACAGCGGCATCCCGGACGCCTGCGCCAAGGCCGCCAGGTCGAGATTCTGCAGGATGGCGCCGGGCCTGGGTGCATCGGCCTGTCCCAGTTGCAGGACATGTCCGGCATCCCGGCGCAGCAGGCCTTGCACTTCGGTCGTCCCCTGGGCCGGCGGCGACTGTGGCACCCGGGTGCGATCAACGGCGTCACGCGGCGCCCATCCACGCGCCACTACCACGGCCTGCGCGCTGCCCTCCGGCTTGAACAGGGTCAGGACATGGAAGCCGACGGCGCCCTGGTGGGGACGATTTTCCAGATAGAGCGTCCATTGCGGGATGAACTGACCACGCAAGCTGACCTGGCGGAATTCATCCTGCAGCGATTGATCATCAGGAGGCAGTGCAGACAAGGGCGCCTCGGCGGCGCGGGCTTGCATGCGCGCTTGCAGGGCCTGCTTTTCCTGCGCCCGATGGGTCTGCCATTGCCCCAGTGCGATGCCGGCGGCGGCCACGATGAGCATGGCGCAGAAAGGAATGATCCGGAAACGGAATCTGGTTGGCATTAGTTAGTTTGGACTTACAATGAACTAAGAAAACGCACTACAAAAACTAAGAAATCCAGGCAATCCACCGCAGCATACCGCAAGCTGCGCTACCGAGACAGGAAATCTGCCGCCATGAAAATCGTCGTCGCCATCGCCTTCATCCTGATCCTGGCCAGCCTGGCCTCGGCGCTGATCTTCCTCATGCGCGACAAGGGCAAGAGCAACCGCACCGTACAGGCGCTGACCTTGCGGGTAGGCTTTTCGGTGGCGCTGTTCCTGTTCATCCTGCTGAGCTACAAGCTGGGCTGGATACAGCCCACCGGCATCCGCTGAGCCCCCTCCCCGGCCAGGCCGCATGAAAAAGCCGCACCTCGGTGCGGCTTTTTCGCGGGACGGCAACGCCGGCAGCGGCAGCCTTACAGCCAGTACACCACCACATACAGGCCCAGCCACACCACGTCCACGAAGTGCCAGTACCAGGCCGCGCCTTCGAAGGCGAAGTGATGGGTGGGCGTGAAGTGCCCGCGCAGCACGCGATAGAGCACCACCGACAGCATGATGGCGCCCATGGTCACATGGAAGCCGTGGAAGCCGGTCAGCATGAAGAAGGTCGAGCCATAGATGCCCGAGCTCAACTTGAGGTTCAGCTCGCTGTAGGCGTGGATATATTCATAGGCCTGGAAGCCCATGAAGACCGCCCCCAGCAGGATGGTCAGGAACAGCCACACTGCCGTCTGCGTGCGATGGCCGGCGCGCATGGCGTGGTGCGAGATGGTCAGCGTCACGCCCGAGGTCAGCAGCAGCAGCGTGTTGATGGTGGGGATGGGGAACGGTCCCATGGTGGTGAAGTTTTCCACCGTGCCGGCCGGGCCGACATTGCCCCACTGGCCAGCGAAGTCCGGCCAGATCAGCTTGTGGTCCAGATCGGCCAGCCAGGGCATGGTGATGCTGCGGGCGTAGAACAGCGCACCGAAGAAGGCCGCGAAGAACATCACCTCCGAAAAGATGAACCAGCTCATGCTCCAGCGGTAGGACAGATCGATGCGCTCGCTGTAGAGGCCGGACTCGGACTCGCGGATGGCGTCACCGAACCAGTAGTACAAGACCACCAGCACCATCAGGATGCCGAGGATGTTGACATAAGGGGCCCACGACACACCATTGACCCAGGCCGAGGCCCCGATCATGGTGATGAGCATGGAAATGCCCGCCATCATCGGCCAGCGTGACGGGCCTGGAACGAAATAGTGGGGCGCCTTGGCTTGCTGAGAACTCATGTTCTTCTCCCGGTACGAAATCCGATGGTTGTGGCCTGGTCCTGCACGCTTTGGCTTTCCTTAGTTTTTGGAAAGACAAAACTAACTTCCAGGTCTTCAATGACTAAATAAATTGCTACTCGATCAAGCTGATCATCTATCCGGCCAAGCGCGCTGATCATTGCCCTGTTGCGCTGCCCACCACCAGCTTGACGATGATCACCAGCACCGCCACGAACAAGGCAGCGCCCAGGATGCCGGCGATGATCACGTGGACCGGATTCAACCTGGCCGCATCCGATTCATAATCCTTGCGCTTGCGCACGCCGAAGAAGGACCAGAACACCGCCTTCATCGTCGCCCCAAACGAGGCCCTGCGCTGCGCGGCCTGCTTCAGTTCATCTGTCAAACTGCCTCCTTGCAGAGCACTCCTGCTCAGCCTGCGGTCTTGTCCTTGCCATTGATCTCGAAGAAGGTATAGGACAGCGTGATAGTGGTCACGTCCTTGGGCAGCTTCGGATCGATATAGAACACCACCGGCATCTGCTTGGCCTGGTTGGGCCCCAGCGTCTGCTGGGTAAAGCAGAAGCACTCCACCTTCTTGAAGAACGCCGCCGATTGCTGCGGCGCGTAGCTCGGAATGGCCTGGGCATCGACGTTGCGCGATTGCGTGTTGACCACTTCGTAGGTCACCTGGGTCATCTCGCCGGGATGGACCTGCATGCTCGTCACCGTGGGGCGGAAACGCCACGGCCCCTGGGCATTGCCGTCGAACTCCACGGTGATGGTGCGCGACTTGTCGATCTGGGTATTGGCGGGCGCTTCCACCGTCACGTCCTTGGGCGTGAGGAAGTTCACGCCGGTCACTTCGCAGATCTTGCGATAGACCGGGATGAGCGCGTAGCCAAAGCCGAACATCAACACCGCCACCACCAGCAGCTTGCGCAGCATCACGCGGTTCAGGCCGCGTTCTTCCTGGTCCTGCAGCGGATCATCGTGTTGGCTCATTGGGCAAACCAGATGCGGTTGATGAAGATGCCGATGAAGAAGGCCAGCGCCACCAGCCCCAGCAGCAGGCCGGTGCGCAGGTTGTTGGGTTTCTTGCGTGCAGTCATGGCGTCGGCCTTTGCTTCACGAGTGCTTGCTTGTCTATCTTATCCACAGCGGATCACTTCACCACCGGCGGTTCTTCGAAGGTGTGGAAGGGGGCCGGGCTGGGCACGGTCCATTCCAGGCCTTCGGCGCCTTCCCAGGGCTTGGCCTCGGCCTGCTTGCCGCCCTTGATCGACGGGATCACGACGAAGAACAGGAAGTACACCTGCGACAGCCCGAACCCGAAGGCGCCGATGGAGGCGATCATGTTGAAGTCGGTGAACTGCGCCGGGTAGTCCGCATAGCGGCGCGGCATGCCCGCCAGACCCAGGAAGTGCATCGGGAAGAAGGTGATGTTGAAGGTGATCAGCGAAGCCCAGAAGTGGAACTTGCCGCGCCATTCGTTGTACATGAAGCCGGTCCACTTCGGGCCCCAGTAGTAGTAACCGGCGAAGAGCGCAAACAGGGAGCCGGCCACCAGCACGTAGTGGAAGTGGGCCACCACGTAGTAGGTATCCTGCATCTGGATGTCGATGGGGGTGACGGCCAGGATCAGGCCGGTAAAGCCGCCCATGGTGAAGACGAAGATGAAGCCCACCGAGAACAGCATCGGCGTCTCGAAGGTCATGGAGCCGCGCCACATGGTGGCGATCCAGTTGAAGATCTTCACGCCGGTCGGCACCGCAATCAACATGGTGGCGTACATGAAGAACAGCTGCGCGGTCACCGGCATGCCGGTGGTGAACATGTGGTGCGCCCAGACGATGAAGGACAGGATCGCAATCGAGGCGGTGGCGTACACCATCGAGGCATAGCCGAACAGCGGCTTGCGCGCGAAGGCCGGGATGATCTGCGAGACGATGCCGAAGGCCGGCAGGATCATGATGTAGACCTCGGGGTGGCCGAAGAACCAGAAGATGTGCTGGTACATCACCGGGTCCCCGCCGCCGGCAGCGTTGAAGAAGGAGGTGCCGAAGTGGCGGTCGGTCAGCGTCATGGTGATGGCGCCGGCCAGCACCGGCATCACGGCGATGAGCAGATAGGCGGTGATGAGCCAGGTCCAGCAGAACATGGGCATCTTCATCAGCGTCATGCCAGGGGCGCGCATGTTCAAGATGGTGACGATGATGTTGATCGAGCCCATGATGGACGACGCGCCCATGATGTGCATGGCGAAGATGCCCATGTCCATGCCCGGTCCCATCTGGGTGGACAGCGGTGCATACAGCGTCCAGCCGGCGGCTGTGGCGCCGCCCGGCACCAGGAAGGAGCCGGCCAGCAGCAACGCGGCCGGTGGCAGCAGCCAGAACGAGAAGTTGTTCATGCGCGCAAAGGCCATGTCGGAGGCGCCGATCTGCAGCGGGATCATCCAGTTGGCGAAGCCCACGAAGGCCGGCATGATCGCGCCGAACACCATCACCAGGCCGTGCATGGTGGTCAACTGGTTGAAGAATTCGGGGCGGAAGAACTGCAGGCCCGGCTGGAACAGCTCGGCCCGGATCAACAGCGCCAGCACGCCACCCGAGAGCAGCATGGTGAACGAGAACCACAGGTAGAGCGTGCCGATGTCCTTGTGGTTGGTGGCGAAGAGCCAGCGGCGCCAGCCATGCGGATGATCGTGCGCGTGGTCGTCATGTGCATGCCCATGCCCGTGATCGTGCGAATGATCGGGGGCGTGATCGACAGTGGTAGTCATGTCCGGTTCTCCAAACGATTACTTGCGGGCGGCCAGCACTTCGGCGGGCTGCACGATGTTTTCCTGGGCCTTGTTGGACCAGCTGTTGCGCGTGTAGGTGATCACGGCGGCGATCTCGGTGTCGTTCAACACACCCTTCCAGGGCGGCATGGCGTTCTTGCCGTTGAGCACAAGGTGGATCTGGCCATCCTTGGGACCGTTGACCACGGGGCTGCCGTCCAGCGCCGGGAATGCCCCCGGCACACCCTTGCCGTTGGCCTGGTGGCAGGTCACGCAATTGGCCGCATAGACCTTCTCGCCGCGTTGCTTCAACTCGTCCACGGTCCAGGTCTTGTTGGGATCATCAGCCTTGGCGGCCATTTCCTTTTTCTTGCCATCGACCCACTGCTTGTAATCGTCTTCGCTGACCACGTTGACCACGATGGGCATGAAGGCGTGGTCCTTGCCGCACAGCTCCACGCACTGGCCGCGATAGGTGCCAATCTTCTCGGCGCGGAACCAGGTGTCGCGCACGAAGCCGGGAATGGCGTCCTGCTTCACGCCGAAGGCGGGAATGGTCCAGGAGTGGATGACGTCATTGGCGGTGGTAACAATGCGTACCTTCTTGTTAACCGGTACGACCACCGGGTTATCCACTTCGATGAGGTAGTTGTCGTTCTTCTTCAGCGAGGGATCGGTGACCTGCTCGCGCGGCGTGGCCAGGTTGGAGAGGAAGGAGATGCCCTCGCCTTCGCCCTTGAGATAGTCATAGCCCCACTTCCACTGCATGCCGGTGACCTTGATGGTGAGGTCGGCATTGGAGGTGTCCTTCATCGCCACCACCGTCTTGGTGGCCGGCAGGGCCATGCCGATGACGATCAGGAACGGCACCACGGTCCAGGCGATCTCGACCGCCGTGCTTTCATGGAAGGTGGAGGCCTTGTGGCCAACCGACTTGCGGTGCTTGATGATGGAGTAGAACATCACGCCGAACACGGCCACGAAGATGACCAGGCAGATGATGAGCATGAGGATGTGCAGGTCATAGATCTGCTCGGCGATCTTGGTCACCGGGGGCTGGAAATTCATCTGCAACACGGCCGGTCCCCCCGGACTGTCCACCACTGCCCAGGCCGGCAAGCCGGCCGCCAGCAGCGAGGCACCAAGGATCAAGGATTGAAGGCGCTTCGCAAGTTTCATGGATTTCCTCTAAAGCCCAAAATTATAAGAATGAGACTGCAGCCATTGCGCCGGTCCTGGCCGAGAGTTCGCGCTGGAGTTCGCGGGCGAACTCGCGGCGCTGGCCTTCGTTCATGAACCGCCCCACTTCCACGCGCTGCCCCCGGCTCTCCAGGGCCACCAGCGCCTGGCGGCCCACAGGATAGTCAATGCGCATGCCCTGCCAGTGCAGCGTGCTGCGGCTGGACCGACTACCCTGCGTCACCTCGACGACCAGGCCCTCGTCGGCCAGCCTTACCACTTCGCGATCCGTGGCGTGACGGGCGTAGACCAGCATGGCCGCGCCCACCGCCGTTGACTCAATGAATGAAAAAACCAGAATGATCCAGGCGCCGTGCAGCGTGAAGCCCAGTGCGACTGTCAGTGAAACCGTACAAAGGATTGCGAAGACCCACGCCAACTGGCGTGGCGCAATCGAACAATTGCGCTTCAATATCCATTCCCGCGTCTCCATAGCACCTCGCCACCTGGATTGGGTCGAGCGTGTCTCTCTTTCGATCCGCAGCGGGATTCACTGGATGCGGCAATCGGTCCTGTACGGCTGGCTCGATCTGCCCGACAGGGGCGCTATCCGTGGCTATCCGTTTTGCGGTTTTTATTTATTCTTGCTATTTGTTCTTGCTGGAATTTCTTGCAGTGTATTTTTTTCCTGATTTGAGTATAAGGGCTAACGTCGACATGGATCAAGCACGCACCGCCGCATTGCCCATAGAGGCGTGGGCAGAGCCGCCCCTGGCGGTCCGCCTGAGTCCACCAACGGCCAGGGGGGCGGCCTTGCGAGGCGCGCGGGGCGGCGCTGGAGGGCCGGGAAGCGTCACGATGACGCAACGCCAGGGCGGGCTGGTCAGCTTCCTGACCATCTGACTAGCGCGGCGGACGATCGAAGCGGATGATGCTCTCGCCGGCTGCCGTGGTCTTGGGCACCGGACGGAAGGCATGACCATAGATGATCTCGAAGGTCAGCGGGATCTTGCCATCGGGCTTGCGCATGGCTTCGAAGGCGGCCAAAAGGCGCTGGTACTGGTCGCGGCTCATCATGCTGCGCCGCCGCGTCTCCAGCGGGTTGCCGCCCCAGGCACGCACATCTTCCAGCAGCCTTTGCGGAGTGTCATAGGTGACGGTGATGGTCTCCATATCCATGACTGGCGTGGAAAAGCCGGCATTGACCAGCATGTCGCCGAAGTCGTGCATGTCCACGAAGGGCAAGGTGTGCGGTGCAAGATCAATGCGTTCGAAAGCGCTGCGTACTTCGCGCAGCGTATCGGGACCGAAGCAGGAAAACATCAGCAAGCCCTCTACCCGCAAGACACGACGCCATTCAGCGAAGACGCGGTCTGGCTGGGGGTGCCAGTGCAGGGCCAGGTTGGACCAGACCAGGTCCAGCGCGTTGGCCGCCAGCGGCAGCCGTGCAAAGTCGGCGCAGGCCAGCTCGGGACCGCTCAGTGCAGGACCGGAACCCAGCCACTTGTTGATCGAGCCGAACAGGCGGTTCATCGCCGACTGCGCCCCGCGTTGATGCTCGGCGGCCACGGCCAGCATGCCATAGGCGCCATCCAGGCCGACCACCTGGGCTTCCGGGTAGCGCTTCTGCAAGACCGGCAGGTCCGCACCTTCGCCACAGCCGGCGTCGAGCACTTCACGCGGATGGATCTTCACCAGCGCCAAGCGCTCCTGCATGCGCGCCGATACCTCGCGCCGCAGGAAATCGGACTCGGCCACGCGCTGCGGATGGGCAAAGCGGCGGCGTACCAGGGGGAGGTCGATGGGAGCGCTCAGCTTGGCGCTGGCGGAAGGCGGCGGCAGGGACATGGGAGACAGACGGGTAGAAGGACCGGTGGGAACCGTTTGAACCAAAACGCAGCAACTCCACCGGAGCTGATGCGATAATGCGCGTAGTTTAGTCGAAATCCATTTTTACCGGGCGCACCACGCATGGATCGCACATCGCCGAAACCGGCCTCGTCACAGGCCTCGTCACAGGCCACTTCGCCGGCCAAGCCTGCCACCGCGGCGGCGGCGGCCGCCAAAGGCACCAGCAGCGCCGGCTATCGCCGTGCAGCCGCGCCTGCGCCCAAGAAGAACAGCGGTCCCCACTGGCTAAAGCGCCTGCTGGCGCGGGTGCCGCCCCTGCTGCCGAGCGCCTGCGCACTATGCGGAGCCGAAGGCCGCGAGATTCTCTGCGCGCCCTGCCACAAGCGTTTTTATACCCGCCAGCACCGCCGCTGCATCCAGTGCGCCATGCCCATGCCGGTCACCGGCAAGGAATTGCGCTGCGGCGCTTGTCTCAAGGACCGCCCGGCCTTCGACGCCACCATCGTCGCCACCGACTATTTCGCCCCGTCCGACCAGTTGGCGCTGGCCCTCAAGTTCGGCGGCGACCTGCGCCTGGCGCCGTTGCTGGCGCGGTTGATCCATGATGCCTCGCGCCGCAACCCGGTGCCGGGCAGCGATGTGGCGTTGCCCATGCCCAGCTTGCTGGCCCCGGTGCCATTGGGGCGCACGCGCTTGCAGGAGCGCGGCTTCAACCAGGCCCTGGAAATCGCCAAGCCGCTGTCGCAACTGATGGGCCTGCCCTTGCAGCCACAACTGCTGGAGCGCAAGAAGGAAACCGAAGCGCAATCAGCCCTGCCGGTGGGTGCGCGTGCGCGCAACGTGCGCTCCGCCTTTGCCCTGCCCTTCGCGACCATGGACCAGGTACGCGGCCTGCATGTGGGCATCGTCGATGACGTCATGACCACCGGCGCCACCCTGAATGAAGTGGCCATCGTGCTCAAGCGGCACGGCGCCCGGCGCGTGACCAACCTGGTCTTTGCGCGCACCCTGCCGGTCTGAATCGGGCCGGCCATCCTTTTTCTGCAGGAGATTTTTTTTGTTCCACGTCGTCCTGGTCGAGCCGGAGATCCCTCCCAATACCGGCAACATCATCCGCCTGTGCGCCAATACCGGCGCGCAACTGCATCTGGTGGAGCCGCTCGGCTTTCCGCTGGATGACGCCAAGATGCGGCGTGCCGGACTGGATTATCACGAATACGCCAACATGCAGGTCCACCAGGACTGGGACCAGTTCCTGGCGCACCGTCGCCAGGAACCGCTCTTCGACGAAGCGCGCATGTTCGCCATGACCACCCATGGCTCCACGCCCTTTGCGGGCCTGGCCTTCCGGCCGGGCGACACCTTCGTGTTCGGCTCCGAAACCCGCGGCCTGGCCCCGGAGCGGCGCGAATCCTTCCCCACGAGCCAGCGCATCCGCCTGCCGATGCGGCCGGGCAATCGCAGCATCAACCTGTCCAATACGGTGGCGGTGGTGGTGTATGAGGCATGGCGGCAGAATGGCTATGAGGGTGGTAGCTGAAGAGCAGTTGCGCCCATGAAAAAACGGCTCCCGAGGGAGCCGTTTTCGTTGGCAGGGCCGATCAGCCCAGCAGCAGGGCGTCGTCCGAAAGCTTCTCGCCGCGCGTCTGCTCGAACATCTTGAGCAAGTCCGGCACATCCAGCCCGGCGCGTTCCGGGCCGGACACATCCAGCACCACGCGGCCCTGGTGCAGCATCACGGTGCGGTCGCCATAGTCCAGCGCCTGGCGCATGCTGTGGGTCACCATCATGGTGGTCAGCTTGCTCTCGGAGACGATCTTGGCCGTCAGCTCCAGCACGAAGGCAGCGGTCTTGGGATCCAGTGCGGCGGTGTGCTCATCCAGCAGCAGGATGCGCGAAGGCTGCAGCGAAGCCATCAACAGGCTCACCGCCTGGCGCTGGCCACCGGAGAGCAGGCCGATGCGGTCGGTGAGGCGGTTTTCCAGCCCCAGGTTGAGGATGGAGAGCTTTTCGCGGAACAGCTCGCGCATCTTGCCGCGAATGGCGAAGTTGAAGCCGCGGCGACGGCCCCGCGCCATCGCCAGCGCCATGTTCTCTTCGATGGTCAGCGCCTCGCAGGTGCCGGCCATCGGATCCTGGAACACACGGGCCACCATGCCGGCGCGATCCCAGGCCTGCTTGCGGGTGACATCGGTGCTGTCGATCTCGATCTTGCCGGTGTCGACCAGCAGGTCACCGGAGATGGCGTTGAGGAAGGTGGACTTGCCCGCACCGTTGGAGCCGATCACGGCCACGAACTGGCCGGTCGGGATTTCCAGCGAGAGGCCGCGCAGGGCCGGGTTCTCGATGGGGGTGCCGGGATTGAAGGTGATCTTGAGATCGGTGGCTTTCAACATCTCAGGCTCCCTTCTTCAGCAGTTTCAGCTTGCGCTTGCCCATGGGCAGCACCAGCGCCAGCATCACCAGCACGGCCGTGACCAGGTTCAGGTCCTGCGCCTGCAGGCCGATGAAGTCGCTGTTGAGCGCCAGGGCAATGAAGAAGCGATACAGGATCGCGCCCAGGATCACCGCCAGCGTGGTCCACACCAGGCGACGCGCCGGCAGGATGTTCTCGCCGATGATGACGGCGGCCAGGCCGATGACGATGGTGCCGATGCCCATGGAGATGTCGGAGCCGCCCTGGGTCTGCGCAAACAGCGCACCGGCCAGGGCCACCAGCGAATTGGCCAGGGCCATGCCAGCCAGGGTGGCGCGGCCGGTGGCGATGCCCTGGGCGCGCGCCATGCGGGCATTGGCGCCGGTGGCGCGCATGGCCAGGCCGATCTCGGACGAGAAGAACCAGTCCAGCAGCAGCTTGGCGCCAATCACCACCACCAGCAGGATCAGCGGCCGGGCCACGTAGTCGGGGATCGCGTCGGGCTGCAGGATGGTGAAGATGGTCGGCTCCGAGATCAGCGGCACGTTGGGCTTGCCCATGACGCGCAGGTTGATCGAGTACAGCGCGATCATCATCAGGATACTGGCCAGCAGGTCCATGATCTTCAGGCGCACGTTCAGCCAGGCGGTGGTGAAACCGGCCAGGGCGCCGGCCAGCAGCGCGATGAAGGTGGACAGGAAGGGATTGTAGCCAGCGGCGATCATGGTCGCGGCGACGGCGCCGCCCAGCGGGAAGCTGCCATCGACGGTCAAGTCAGGGAAGACCAGAATGCGGAAGGAGATCAGCACTCCGAGGGCTACCAGGCTGAAAATCAGGCCGATTTCCAGGGCGCCCAAGAGGGTATACAGCGACATAAAAGGACTTTCTTAAAAAACACATTCGGCACGGCGCGGTACGCCAATGCCGAATGTCTTCTGCGTTGCGCCGGCCCTCCCACGGGTGATGGAAAAGCCGGCGGTGCACGTCTGCCGGGGCGACCCAGGCCTTAGTTGAGGACCTTGGTCGCCGACTTCAGGAATTCAGGCGAGAGCGTCACGCCCTGCTTCTGCGCGGCCGACGTGTTGACGTACAGTTCCAGGTTCTTGACCGGCGAGGAAGGGATATCGCCCGCCTTCTCGCCCTTCAGGATACGCACCACCAGCTTGCCGGTCTGGCGGCCCATGTCGTAGAAGTTCACCCCCAGGGCTGCGACTGCGCCACGCTTGACACTGCCGGTATCGGAAGCGATCAGCGGCAGCTTGGCATCGTTGCAGACCTTGGCCAGCGATTCGAAAACCGAGACCACATTGTTGTCGGTGGTGGTGTACATCACATCGATCTTGCCGATCAGGCTCTTGGCGGCCGGAGCCACGTCCACCGAACGGGGCGCGGCCGCTTCCACCAGGGTCAGGCCAGCCTTCTGCAGCTCGCCCTTGAGGTTGTTCAGGGCCGACACGGAATTGGCTTCGCCCGGATTGTAAACCACTCCGACCCGCTTGGCCTCAGGCACGACGCGCTTGATGACCTCGACCTGCTTGACCGGGTCCAGCATGTGCGACATGCCGGTCACGTTGGTGCCGGACGGCTTCCAGTCCTTCACCAGCTGGGCGGCCATCGGATCGGCGATGGCCGAATAGACGATGGGGATGGTCTTGGTAGCCGCCACCATGGGCTGGGCCGACGGGGTGCCGATGGCCACGATGACGTCGGGATTGTCGCCCACGAACTTCTTGGCGATCTGCCCGGCGGTGCCGGCATTGGCCTGGGCGCTCTGGAATTCCCACTTCAGGTTCTTGCCCGGCTCGAAGCCGGCGGCGACCAGTTCATCCTTGGTGCCGTCGCGCACCGCGTCCAGCGCAGGATGCTCGACGTAGGATGTCACTGCGACCACCTTCTCGGCGGCCAGCGCCGAGGCGCACACAGCGCTCAGCGCCAGCGCACCGGCGATGGCGCGCAGGGATTTGGATAGGGCCAGCATGTTCATCTCCTCATTCATGGGTGGTCGGCGCCTCGGCCTGGTGGTCGCCGGGCAGCCTGTTTATAGTGGGCGCGCTGGGGGCGGCGCCAGATGCGCCGATCCCGCCTGAAAGCGGGATCGACGCGGGTATCGCTTATTGCTTGATGACGGTCTTGGCCGAATTCACCAGTTCCGGCGACAGGGTCACGCCCTGCTTCTGGGCGGCGGCGGTATTGACGAACAGTTCCAGCTTGCTGCTGGTGGCCGAGGGGATGTCGCCCGGCTTTTCACCCTTGAGGATGCGGCCGACCACCTTGCCGGTCTGGCGGCCCAGGTCGTAGTAGTTCACGCCCAGGGCGGCGATGGCGCCACGCTTGACGCTGTCGGTATCGGAGGCCACCAGCGGGATCTTGGCGTCGTTGCCGACCTTGACCAGCGCTTCATAGGCCGAGACCACGTTGTTGTCGGTGTTGGTGTAGATCACGTCGACCTTGCCGATCAGGCTCTTGGCGGCCGAACCGACGTCCACCGAACGGGGCGCGGCGGCTTCCACCAGGGTCATGTTGGACTTGGCCAGCAGTTCCTTCAAGGCCTTGACCACCACGGCGGAGTTGGCTTCACCCGGGTTGTAGACCATGCCCACGCGCTTGGCGTTGGGGACCACGCGCTTGATCAGGTCCACCTGCTTGTCCAGTTCCAGCAGGTCCGACACGCCGGTGACGTTGGTGCCGGAAGCCTTCCAGTCCTTCACCAGCTGGGCGGCGACCGGATCGGTCACACCGGAGTAGACCACCGGGATGCTCTTGGTGGCGGCCACCAGGGCCTGGGCCGAGGGAGTGGCGATGGCCACGATGGCGTCGGGCTTGTCACCCACGAACTTGCGGGCGATCTGGGCGGCGGTGCCAGTATTGCCCTGGGCGCTCTGGTATTCCCACTTCAGGTTCTTGCCGGCTTCGAAGCCTTCTTCCTTCAACTCGTCCTTGACGCCATCCCGCACAGCGTCCAGGGCCGGATGTTCAACGATGGCGGTCACCGCGACCGACTTGTCCGCGGCCATGGCCGGGGCGGAGCAGACAGCTGCCAGGGACAGGGCGGCCACCATGGCGCGCAGTGTCAGCTTATTGTTGTAGGACATGCAGTCTTCTCCCTTGGAAAAAATGAATGGAATACCCGAAAAGACGCTAAGTCTAGCCTAGCGCTCCTGAACAATCAATTTGCATGGCGCCATTACCCGGCCGGCCAATGGCGAGCGCCGGTGCGGCTTTCCGGAACGCAAGGACGGTGTGGCGGGACGCTCGCATTTGTTCCTGTACAGAGCAGGGAGGCAGGTCAATGAGCCTGACGATCCCGGTTGCTATAATCAGGCCCCATGTCTTCCCGCCCTTCCCTGCGCCGCCTTACCGTCCGCCGCCCCTGGCTGCAGGTGTGGCTGGGCCTGTCGCTGATGCTGGCCATGGCCGCCGCGCCTTGGTGGCAACAGGCGCTGGCGCGCACGGTGCGCGACGTTCCGGCCATGGCCATCTGCAGCGTGGGCAATGGCTTGCCCGGCAATGCACCGCTGCACCTGGCCAGCGGCCACTGCCCCCTGTGCTGCGGCAGCCTGGGCGTGGGTGTGGCCAGCGATGCCTCGCAGGCGCGGCTGGCCGCGGTGACGGATGGCACCAGCTATCCACTGGTGCGCCCCGCCGGGCCGCTGCGCTCGGCCAGTCTTGCCCCGGGCAGTGCGCGGGCGCGCGCGCCACCGGCCTGATCCTGCTGCGCCATTCCCTCCGCATACGGGCCATCCCGGCCTGAACGATCAGCACGGGTCGCTGCACCCGCACCAAAAGGATACACAAGATGAAACTGCACCACTTCTTCCAACGCGCTGCCGGCGCCGCCCTGGCCACCGCTCTGCTGGCGGCCGCGCCCCTGTCGCAGGCACATGAATACAAGCTGGGCCAGTTGGAGATCGGCCATCCCTACGCACGCGCCACCGTGCCCGGCCAACCGGCTGCCGGCGCCTACCTGAGCATCGAGAACAAGGGCGCTACGGCCGATCGCCTGGTGGGCGTGTCCTCGCCGGCAGCCAAGTCCGGTGAAATCCACACCATGGCCATGGAAGGCAATGTGATGAAGATGCGCGAAGTCGATGGCGGCCTCGAGGTCAAGCCCGGCCAGAAGATCGCCATGCAACCGGGCAATGGCTACCACATCATGCTCATGGGCCTGTCCAAGCCGCTGCAGGCAGGCGACAAGGTGCCGGCCACGCTGACCTTCGAGAAGGCCGGCAAGGTCGAGGTGACCTTCAACGTCGAAGACGGCAAGGCGGCTGCCGCCGGCAAGGATGGCATGAAGGACATGAAGGAGCATATGCACCACTGAACAGGCCCGGCTGCCGCAGCCGCTTCCTGAAACGCCAAGGCCGGCAGCGAGCGATGCTCCTGCCGGCCTTGTTCTTTGCGGCTCCTGCGTCCTGCGATCAGCCGGCCAGCTTGCGCACCTTGGCCAGCAGCTTGGTGGTGGAGCGATCGTGCTCGAAGGCGATCGACAGCACCTGGCCGCCATAGGCCGCCACGGCCTGGCCTTCGGGGATGGCGTGCATGTCATAGTCGCCGCCCTTGACGTAGATCTCCGGACGCGCCTGCTGCACGGCTTCCAGCGCCGTATCTTCATCGAAGGGAACCACCAGCGCCACCGATTCCAGCGCCGCCAGCACTGCCATGCGATCGTCGCAGGTATTGATGGGACGGTCGTCGCCCTTGCCCAGGCGCTTGACGGAAGCGTCGGTATTGACCGCCACCACCAGCGCAGCGCCCTGGGCGCGGGCCTGCGCCAGGTAGGTCACGTGGCCGCGATGGAGGATGTCGAACACGCCATTGGTCATCACCACCGGCTTGGGCAGTTGGGCCACGCGCTGCTGGAGTTCGTCGCGGGTGCAGAGTTTGGATTCGAAGTCAGCCATCTTGATCGGGATCGGGTCGGGAAAACGGGGAATTGCAGGATGAAAAAAGCCGCAACCTCAGGTTGCGGCTTTGGTGATTGTACTGCCTTACTGCCTTAATGCCGGTGCAGGACGCTTCCCTCTCAGGCTGCGGCGGCGCCCGACGGCAGGATGCGCTGGGTCACTTCCTTGCGGTAGCGGTTCAGTTCCTGGACGTTGCTGAAGGTGCGTTCGAACAACAGCGACATATTGTGCAGGATGCGGTCGACGACCTTCTTTTCCCACTCGCCATCGAACTTGATCTGGTTGTCCAGCCAGCGTTCCAGCCATTCCGGGTCCGGCAGGCGGCTTTGCACGGTGTCGTTGGGGAACAGCGCCTGATTCACGTGCAGGTTGGTCGGGTGCAACGGCTTTTCGGTGCGACGCGCCGAGGCCATCAGCACGCCGATCTTGGCAAAGGCGGCGCGGGCCTTGTCGCCCACTTCGTTCAGGGCCTTCTTCATGTAGCGCAGGTAGGCGCCGCCGTGGCGGGCTTCATCCTGGCTGATGATCTTGTAGATCTGCTTGATGACCGGCTCGGTGTGCCAGTCGGCGGCGCAACGGTACCAGTGGTTCAGGCGGATCTCGCCGCAGAAGTGCAGCATCAGGGTTTCCAGCGGCGGCGCCGGATCGAACTCGAAGCGCACGTTGTGCAGCTCTTCTTCGGTCGGGCACATGTCCGGGCGGAAGCGGCGCAGGTATTCCATCAGCACCAGCGAGTGCTTCTGCTCTTCGAAGAACCATACCGACATGAATGCCGAAAAATCGCTGTCCCCGCGATTGTCGCGCAGGAACATCTCGGTCGCCGGCAGCGCGGACCATTCCGTGATCGCGTTCATGCGAATGGTCTGGGCCTGTTCGTCGGTGAGCAAGGAAGCGTCGAACTTGTCCCAGGGAATATCCTTATCCATATTCCAACGGACCTGCTCTAGCGATTTGAACAATTCTGGGTACAGCATCTCAGTATGGGCCTATATGCGTTAAGTGTTTGATTTTAACAAGATTTTCCCTGAGCATCCTAAAACCGCCAGGTTTCGGCAGTGTGACAAGACCCCGGCGCGAACGCGCCCGGGGGCCAGGCTCTGCCGTGGCGATGATCAGGGGGAGGTTGGCTTGCGGGAGGCTGGCTTCTTGTTTTGCCGGGATTGTACAACAGCCGTCCGGCCCGGCGCGCTCGTATTTGCGGCGCTGCGCGGCGCTTTCTTGACCGGTGGCTTCTTGGGCGCCGGCTTGGCTGCCTTGCCTGCCTTGGGAGCGCCTGCCGGCCTGACTTTGGGCGCGGCCTTGGGCTTGGCGGCGACTGTCTTATTTTCGCTACGCTTGGGGGCCTTGGGCGGCTTGGCCGGCTTGAGCAGCGGTTCCTGCTCAGGCTGACCGCCGGCCAGGGCATTGCCAACGGCCTGCTTGAACTGGTCCTGCAGGAGATTCCACCAGGCATTGGGATTGGCCATGGCGGCCTGCAGGTCGGGCGCCTCAGCGGCAGGCGCATCGGCCTCTCCGGCTGGGGCGGCGGCCTCTTCCTGCAGCTCGTCCTGCGGCTCTTCTTGCTCCTCAGCAACATCCTGGGCGCCAGCCGGCTCCTCGTCGGCCGCCTGCGACGCTCCTGCTCCCGGCCACATCGGGAAGCCGAACGGGAAGGGCGACGCGGCCTTGCCCTCCTCAGGGGCGGCGTCGTCGGCCGGCGCCTGCTGGCTGGCCATGATGGCGCTCATGGCTTGCAGGGTGGACAAGGTCGCGCTTTGCACCTCCAGCGTCTGGATGGTGGCCTTGAGCATGTTCAGGTTCAGCTCCAGCCAGGAGGCCACTGTCTTGAGGTCGCCGATCTTCTTGTTGATGTCCTCCACCGACAGCGAGGGCGTGGCCATGGCAGGTGCGCCCATGCTGCTCCACATGTTCTTCATGAATTCGAGGGTGTCGCCCACCGAGCCTGCGCCCGGCATCTTGTCCTGGTTCAGCATTGATCGCTCCTGTTGTTGTGTCCTGCAAATCTGTGCGCCGGCCCTCAGCGCGGCGGCCGCTGCATCCGGCAACTGCTGGGCAGCGCAGTCTGCTCGGCCGGGATGAAGCGCTCGGTGCGGAAACCGTAGCCGCTGCCTTCATTGTCGAAGCGGATGCCGCCGCTGTCGGCGCGCTGCATCTGCATCAGGTAGAGCGGCTGGATCAGCTGGTGGTCCTGGGCGCGCATCGTGGCCGAGTGGAAGGCGCTCTGATATTGCGCGCCTTCCAGGGCATATGCAACCGCCTTGGGATCGGCGCTGCCGGCTTTTTCGATGGCCTTTGCCAGCATGTCGATCATGACCTGCATGCGCAGGTAGAGATAATCATCCTTGGGCTGGGGATAGCGCTGACGGAAGGCCTGGTAATAGGCATCGCTGGGCGAGCCCGGATTGCCGCCGGCATTGGGATGCCATTCGGCCACGGCCCGCACCACGCCCACGCCGGCCTCACCAATGGCGGCCGGCGCTCCCAGGCTGTTGGCATAGAAGGTGTAGAACTTGGCCTTGAAGCCCGCATCGCGGGCGGCCTTCACCAGCAGCGTCAGGTCATTGCCCCAGTTGCCGGTGATGACAGCGTCGGCCCCGGCGCTGCGCATCTTGGCGATGTAGGGAGCGAAGTCCTTGATCTTGCCGATGGGGTGCAACTCGTCACCGACGATGGCGATGTCGGGGCGCTTGGCCGCCAGTTGCTCGCGCGCCGCCTTGGCGACCTGGCGACCGAAGCTGTAGTCCTGGCCGATCAGGTAGACCTTCCTGGTGGCGGTATCGGCCTTGATCGCTTCGGTCAGCGCCTGCATGCGCATGTCCGCGCTGGCGTCGAAGCGGAAGTGCCAGAAGCTGCACTTCTCATTGGTCAGCGTCGGGTCCACTGCCGAATAGTTCAGGAACAACACGCGGCGATCCGGCTCGCGCTGGTTGTGCTTGTTGACGGCATCGATGAGGGCGGCGGCAACGGCCGAACTGTTGCCCTCGATCAGGAAGGGGATGCGCTCATCGGTGAGCTGGCGGAACTGCACCAGCGAATCTTCCACGCCCAGCTTGTTATCGAAAGTGGAGAGTTGCAGCAAGTGCTTGCCATCGGGCAGCGTCACGCCACCGCGTGCGTTGACGCGCTCGATGGCATAGCTGATGTTGCGCACCACGGCTTCGCCGGCATTGGCGAAGGGGCCGGAGAGGCCATCGATCATGCCGATGCGGATCGGCGCCAGAGGCGCAGCGGCGCGGGCCGGTGACAGCGCGAGGGGTAGCGTGATGGCAAGAGCCAGGGACAGAAGACGGGAGGACAGGCGTAATTTCATCGTTGCGTCAGCAGGTGCAGCACAAAAGCCGCATTGTACGTTGTTTGGAAACCCCGCCCCGGTACGCGCGGCCACGCCACACTGCCGGATTGATCCGATACACTGCCGGCATGACCGATGTTTCCCACCCACCCCGGCGCTGGCCGCGCCTGCTGGTCCTGATCACGCTGACCCTGCTGCTGCACGCCCTGCTGGTAGGCTGGGGGCGGCGGCACATCATCGCCATGAACACCCCAGCGTCGGAAAACGTCCTCACGGTGCAACTCCAGACGCCGCCCCCAGCCTACCAGCAGGGGGAGGTATATAAGGGGCGCACACGCCCGGCACGCGCACCACGGCCCGCCCCCGAGCCGAGCATCGATCCGCCCGACGAACCCATCCGCGAGACCGTCGAACCCCTCTACACCGCCGCCCCCGAGGCGCCCCATGCCATGCCAGCCGCGCCCGGCGCCGCTGGTGAGGCAAGCGCAGCAGGCGAGGCTGCTCGCGCCAGCGCTGCCGACAAGAGCGAACCTGTTCTCGCCGATACCACCGGCAAGCAATACCGTACCGATGCGCCACCCAGCGCCGTGCTGGACTACGACGTCACCGGCACCATCGACCAGAAGCCCAGCTATGGATCGGCCAGCCTGGACTGGCGCAACAGCGGCCAGCATTACCGGCTGGAGGGCGAAGTCACCGCCATCTGGGTGACCTGGCTGAAGTTCTCCAGCGAAGGAGAACTGGACGCCTGGGGCGTATCGCCCACGCTCTACACGGAGAAGAAGAAATTCCGCTCCGCCACCAATACCCACTTCAACCGCAACGGCGACAGCATCAGCTTTTCCGCCTCCGAGACGCGCTATCCGCGCCGTGGCGGCGAACAGGACCGCGGCAGCCTGATCTGGCAACTGGCGGCCATCGGTCGGGGCGATCCGGCGCAATTCCAGCCGGGCGCGGTGATCGACCTGTTCGTGGCCGGCGTGCGTGATGGCGAGGTCTGGCGCATGCAGGTCATCGGCGAGGAAGCCATCAAGCTCCCCATCGGCACCTTGCAGACCTGGCACGTGGTGCGCGTACCCAAGCCCGGCGCCTATGAAGACCGCATCGATATCTGGCTGGCGCCCCAGCACGAGTGGTATCCGGCGCGGCTGCGCTATACCGATCCCCGGCCCAATGGCGATGTCACGGAACTGAGCCTGTCGGAACTGCGCCGGTGAGGCCTGCCGTATCTGGCAGGCGCTGTCAAAATCGGAAACAATTACGCACAATTACGTGAGCACGCAGCAGAACCGCCGGGCCGGGCACTTGTCGCACCAGCAATATGGCGCCGTGATGGCTGCCTCTAACTTATCCACAGAGACTTTTAAAAAAGACCGCCATGAACCGTTTCTCCCCTGCTTCCCTTCCCGCGCTGGCGCTGGCCGCGCTGACCGCCTGCGCGCCCGCCTGGGCCACCGATGGCCCGCACCCGGTAGACAAGCGCGCCTACAACCTGCCGCCTTCGGCTGAACTGAACTATTCCATCCAGGCCAAGCAGAGCGGCCTGGACGTCAAGGGCCAAGGCCTGGTGAAGTGGACCCAGAGCAAGACCAGCTACAGCGTCACCAGCGAGACCCGGGCAATGCTGCTGGGCAAGATCCTGGAAGCCACCAGCGAAGGCGCGGTGGATGCCTATGGCCTGGCACCGGACCGCTTCGTGGAAAAACGCCTGCGCCGCGAGCCCTCCACCACCACCTTCAACCGCGAACAGAACAAGATCACCTTCACCCAGTCCGCCGAGAGCTATCCGCTGCAGGGCGGCGAACAAGACCGCACCAGCATCACCTGGCAATTCGTCGCCATCGCCCGCGCCAACGCGGCCAAGATGAAGCCGGGTTCGGAGTGGAATTTCTTCGTGGCCGGCCAGCGCGACGCCGAGCAGTGGACCTTCAAGGTGGTGGGCCGCGAAAAGATCCGCACGCCCCAGGGCGAGACCGAAGCGCTGCACCTCTTCCGCGCCCCGCCGCCGGACGACCAGGGCCAGAAGCTCGATATCTGGCTGGCGCCCAAGATGGAGTGGTACCCGGTGCGCCTGAAGTTCACCGATCCGGATGGCGACTATATCGAGCAGACGCTGGATTCGCTCAAGAAAACCAACTAAGCTTGCCAACAGCCCGCACGGGGCCTGGACGGTAGCGATGCCGTCCAGGCCCCGTGCGCTTGCCCTTCTGGTTCACCGTTCTTCTCTTTGCCGCCATGTCCACCTCCTCCCCATCCCCTTCGCTGGCCCCTACCCTGAACACGCAGAGCGCCCTGGTGCTGTTTTCCGGCGGCCAGGATTCCACCACCTGCCTGGCCTGGGCCCTGTCGCGCTACCAGCGGGTGGAGACCATCGGCTTCGACTACGGCCAGCGCCACGCCATTGAACTGGCGGTGCGCCCGGCCCTGCTGGAAAGGATGCGCGCCTTCTCTCCCGACTGGCAGACCCGCCTGGGCGAGGATCACATGATCGACCTGTCGCTGATCGGCAAGATTTCCGACACCGCCCTCACCCGCGATGTCGAGATCGCCATGCAGGACAACGGCCTGCCCAATACCTTCGTGCCGGGCCGCAACCTGCTGTTCATGACGGTCGCCGCCACCCTGGCCTACCGGCGCGGCCTGAACGTGTTGGTGGGAGGCATGTGCGAAACCGATTTTTCCGGCTACCCGGATTGCCGCGATGACACCATGAAGGCCCTGCAGGTAGCGCTGAACCTGGGCATGGCCACCCAGCTGAAGGTGGAGACGCCGCTGATGTGGATCGACAAGGCCGGCACCTGGGCGCTGGCCGAATTGCTGGGTGGCGCGCCGCTGGTCGACCTGATCCGCACCGATACGCATACCTGCTACCTGGGTGAGCGCGGCGCATTGCACGACTGGGGACACGGCTGCGGGAAGTGCCCCGCCTGCGAACTGCGCGCCCGTGGCTATCAACAATACGCAGCGCGCAAAAGCCCCGCCTGATCGGGCACAATAGGCTCACCACGACAAGAACGAGCCTCATGCCCCACGCCCGCACCACCACCCTGCTCACCCGCAGCGCCGCCGCGCTGCTGGTGCTGCTGGCCGGCGCCGAAATCGGCCGGCGCATCGCCGACCTGCCCAGCCTGCCGGCCCTGGTCGACCTGCAATTCGACATCACTCCGCGCAGCCAGAGCTACAAGGTGTTCGAGGCCAATCGCATCGCCCGCTCGACGCATCCGCGCCCATGGCCCATGGCCTTGCGTGCGCTGGAGATCAGCGTTCCCTGGAAGGATGGCAGCCAGTTGCCGGTGATCGACTTCCTCAAGACCACCTCCGCCCACGCCTTCGTGGTGATCCAGGACGGCAAGATCGTCTATGAGCGTTACATCGACGGCTATGACGCCAACTCGCGCTTCACCTCCTTCTCGGTCGCCAAATCCTTCGTCTCGGCGCTGACCGGCGTGGCCCTACAGCAAGGCAAGATCCGCTCGCTGGACGAGCCCATTGGTCATTATCTGAACAGCGATGAGATCGCGCCGGCCTACGCCGGCATCACCATCGGCCAGTTGCTGGACATGCGCTCGGGCATCGATGTCGATGAGAACTACGGCGGCTCGCTGGCCTCGCCGGTGGTGCGCATGTTCGTCAGCACCGACCTGCACCGCTTCATCGCCCGCCGCAGCGGCCTGCGCTTTGCGCCGGGCTCGCGCTTCGAATACCGCAGCGTCGACACGCTGGTGCTCTCGCGCGTACTGGCGCACGCGACCGGCATGCGCCTGTCCGACTTCGCCCAGCAGGTCCTGTGGGAACCGCTGGGCATGGAGCAGGATGCCAGCTGGAGCGTCGACAGCGGCCAGCACGGCGTGGAAAAGGCCTTCTGCTGTCTCAACACCACGGCCCGCGACTTCGCCCGCCTGGGCTTGCTGTATCTGGACGGCGGACGCGTCGGCGACCAGCAGGTCGTCAGTCCCTCATGGGCTCACGAGCCGCGCCAGCCGGTCAACCATGGCGAGGTGCTGGACTACCGCGACGGCTGGTGGATTCCGCCCGGCAATGCCGATGACCGCGACTTCTCGGCTATCGGCGTGTTCGGCCAGTACATCTACGTCAACCCAGCCACGCGCACGGTCATCGTCAAGCTGAGCGACTACGGCGTGGAGCAGGATGAAGTGCTGACCATGCTGGCCATGCGCAGCATCAGCCATTACGTGGCGGGAAAGAACCAGGGCCTGTTCATGAACAGGCCCTGAATCGCACTGACGCGTGCGCAGCGCCCAAGAAAAAACCGCCGGTCTTGCAAGCGGCGGTTTTTCATGAAGTGCAGGCAGAGGGAAATAATATAAATCGTTTCCTTCTGGCGGCCATTCGGCCGTGGCAGATCAAATCAGATCAGATCAAATCAGAACAGCTCGTTCTTCATCTGCGTCTTGGCCTTCTCTTCCTCTGGCGTCAGGCCACTGCGGTCGCCCATGCCCAGGTCGCGCACCATGGCGCTGGGCGGGAACTCGGCATAGTAGTATTCGCCGCCCGACTCGATCAGGCCATCCGGCACCTTGCGATCCACGTTGGGCACATCCTTGAGCGCCTTGGACATGTAGCTGATCCACACCGGCAGGGCCAGGCCGCCACCGGTTTCGCGGTCGCCCAGGCTCTTGGGCTGGTCGTAGCCGATCCAGGCGATGGCGGTGAGCCCCGGCTGGTAGCCGGCGAACCAGGCATCCATGGAATCATTGGTGGTGCCGGTCTTGCCGGCCAGGTCGGTGCGCTTCAGGGACAGCGCCTTGACCGCCGTGCCATGGCGCACCACGTCACGCAGCATGCTGTCCATGATGAAGGCGTTGCGGGCGTCGATGACGCGGTTGGATTCATCATCGGCGGTGGCCGGCTTGGCCTGCGAGAGTACCTCGCCATTGCTGTCGGTGACCTTGGTGATCAGGTAGGGATTGATCTTGTAGCCGCCGTTGGCAAACACCGAGTACGCGCCCACCATCTGCAAGGGCGTGACATTGCCGGCCCCCAGCGCCAGGGTCAGGTAGGGCGGGTTCTTGTCGGCATCAAAACCGAAGCGGGTGATGTATTCCTGCGCATACTTCACACCCACGCGCTCCAGGATGCGAATGGAGACCAGGTTGATCGACTTCTGCAAGGCCCGGCGCATCGAGATCGGACCTTCGAACTTGCCGCCGTAGTTCTTGGGCTGCCAGACTTGGCCGCCGGTCTGGGTGAAGGTCAGCGGCGCATCATTGATGATGGTGGCCGGCGACAGTCCCTTTTCCAGCGACGACGAATAGATGAAGGGCTTGAAGGACGAGCCCGGCTGGCGCCACGCCTGGGTGACGTGGTTGAACTTGTTGCGGTTGAAGTCGAAGCCGCCCACCAGGGAGCGGATCGCGCCATCCTGCGAATTCACCGAGACGAAGGCCGATTCCACTTCAGGCATCTGGGTGATGATCCAGTTGTTGCCATCCTGGAAGACGCGGATGATGGCGCCGCGACGGATCTTCTTCTGCGGCGGCGCCTTGTCGGAGAGCAGGTTGGCGCCAAAGCCCAGGCCGGCGCCGGAAATGCTGATCTCTTCGCCGGTGGAGAGCATGGCGGTGATTTCCTTGGGCTTGGCTTCCAGCACCACGGCCGAGACCATGTCGTCGCTATCGGGGTGATCGGCCAGCTCCACTTCCACTGCATCTTCCACGGCATCCTTGGTGGCGTTCTCGGGCAGGTCCATGTAGCCCTCCGGTCCGCGATAGCCGTGCCGGCGCTCGTAGTCGATGATGCCGCGACGCAGGGCGATGTAGGCCGCATCCTGGTCGGTCTTGGTGATGGTGGTGAAGACATTCAGGCCGCGGGTATAGGTCTCGTCCTTGTACTGCGCATAGACCAGCTGGCGGGCCATTTCAGCCACGTATTCGGCATGCATGCCGAAGGCCGAGCTGTCGCCCTTGACCCGCAGCTCCTCATCCTTGGCGGCCTGGTATTGCGCGTCGGTGATGTAACCCAGCTGGCGCATGCGCAAGAGGATGTACTGCTGGCGTGCGTGCGCCCGCTTGGGATTGACCACCGGGTTGTAGGCCGAGGGCGCCTTGGGCAGGCCGGCCAGCATCGCCGCCTCGGCGATGGTGAGGTCCTTCAACTGCTTGCCGAAATAGATCTGGGCGGCCGAGGCAAAGCCATAGGCGCGCTGGCCCAGATAGATCTGGTTCATGTAGACCTCGAGGATCTGGTCCTTGGTGAGGTTGTTCTCGATCTTCCAGGCCAGCGGGATTTCATAGAAGAACTTGCGCGTGGCCTTCTGCAGGAAGGTCGGCTCGTTGCTGGTCAGGAAGAAGTTGCGCGCCACCTGCTGGGTGATGGTCGAGGCACCGCCGCCGCCGCCGGAAAGGTTGGAGAAGGTGGCGCGGGCAATGCCCTGGTAATCGACGCCGCCGTGTTCATAGAAACGGTCGTCCTCGATGGCCAGCACGGCCTTCTTCATGATCTCGGGGATGTCCTTGAAATGCACCAGGTTGCGCCGTTCCTCGCCGAACTCGCCGATGAGCACGCCGTCAGCCGAGAAGATGCGCAGCGGGATCTTGGGACGATAGTCGGTCAGGGTATCGAGGTCGGGCAGCTTGGGATAGGTCAGGGCGACGATGAAGGTCACGCCCAGCAGCACCATCACGGCCAGGCCGAAGATCGTGCCGACCAAGCCCAGGAGGATGCGCAGCGACCAGTGCATACGCTTGCGCGGTGCTTTCTGGGCTGCCTGATCGACCGGGGAATCGGCCGCGGAATCGGCTTGGGATTTGGCAGCCGGGCCCGGTTTGCGTGGACCGCCGCCGTTGGAAGGTGAAGACATTCGAAATAAGCGTTAAAGCAGGCCGGAGCCGGATTGGAAGAAACAAGCCCGCATTATAGCGGCTCGCCCCTGTGGGCCGCGTGGGCGGGTGTTGCAAATAGACCAAACCCGCTCAGGCCGGGTTCCGGGCCGCCCTGGCGGAATAGGCCGTACTGCCGTGATTTGGGCCGCTTTCTCAAGTTTTGGCGATTCCCGCATCGGCTTGCCCATCTGACAATCCCCCTTCCTTCCCACGATGAGGTCAGCGCCATGACCTGGACTCCCCTTCGCTGCCTGCGCCCGCGCTTGTGCATCGGCCTCGACCTGGCCCCGCAGCGGCTGCGGCTGGCACTGGCGCGCCGCCGTGGACGTCAGCGCGAAGTGCTGCGGCTGGCGCAGGCTGCGTTGCCCGACGGGTTGCTGCAGGACGGCCAGATCACCGATCTCGACGCAGTGGTGCAAGCCTGTCGTCCGCTGCTGGACCCAGCCTGTCCCGCCCAGGCAGCGCTGGTGCTGGGCATGCCGCGCACCTGCCTGAGCGTGCAGCGGCTGGTCCTGCCCGCCGGCTCGAGCGATTGGGAAAGGCTGGCGCAGGTCCGCGCCGAAATGAGCGCCTACGGCCTGGCCCCCGCCGACCACGTGATGGACTATCGCGTCGCCCCTGCCCGGGCCGGCCAGGATGTGAGCCTATGGGCCTGGGCCGCCTCCTCGCTGGCGGTGGAAGACCGGCTGGCGCTGGCCGCAGCGCTGCACCGGCCACTGGCCGCGCTGCCGCCCGAGGATGAATGCCTGGGCGACTTCCTGCGGCCAGCCGCCAGCGCAGCCCACGACGCCCTGCTGCATCTGGATCCCGATGACAGCTGGCTGATCTACGGCGACACACCCGCCCAGGGATTGCGCTGGCGTCCTGCCGTCGCCGGCCCGACTGCGCTGCTCGCCGAACTCGCCCCCTTGCTCAGGCCCAAGCCGCAACGGCTGCTGCTGGACTGCCATCCTGCCGCACTCCCGACCCATGACGCCCTGCCCATGCTGCGCGCTGCATTCGCACGCTATGCCGGCTTGCGCGCCCTGCCTGCGCCGCTCCCGGCTGACCTGATCCTGGCGCCATCGGCGCGACTGCCAGGGGCAAACCCAGTAGGCAGTTTCCACCTGGCCATTGCGCTGGCCTGGAGAGGGCTGGCATGAACAGCGTAATCGACTTTGCCCATCCGCCGGCGCTGCGTCGGCGCAGGCGCGAACAGCGCTTCCATGGCTGGCTGTGCGCCGCCGCCCTGCTGGGCGTGCTGCTGGCGATGGCGCCGGGTCTGCGCATCCATCTGCACCAGGGCCGGCTGGCAGCGGCCAACGCCTTGCTGCTGCAGGAAGCGCAAGCCCTGGCGTCGGCCACCAGACAGGCGGCAGAACTGCAGACACGCATCAGCGCATTGCAGCAACGACTGGCGCAACAGCAGCAGCTGGCGCGCCGCCGCACCCAGGCCGGTCTGCTGCTCAGGGGCGTCGCCCGGGCCAGCCTTCCGCTCGTCCACCTGGAACGACTGACGCTGCAGAAGGATCATGCCGAACTGCGTGGCCGGGCCGGCAGCATGGCGGCGATCCAGGAGCTGCAGGGGGCGCTGGCCGCCGCCGGCCTGGAGGGGGCGCATCTGCTGGACCTGCGCACCCAGGCCAGCGCGGCCGCCGAGGGCTATTCCTGGAGCCTGTCCATTCCGCTGCTGGCTGCCGGCGCGGCGTCGCCCCCATGAGGCGGCCCCTGTTACGCGGGCATCCGGCGCACTGGCCGCAGTGGGCCCAGGTGCTGCTATTGCTGGCAATCACCCTGCTGTGCGCCGGCAGCGGCCTGCTGCTGGCCGTCCAGGACCTGGAGGATCTCCGCCTGCAAGAACGCCAGCGCCAGCAGGCCCTGCGCATCCAGTTGCAGGCAGCCCTGCGGCAATCGGCCCAACTGGCCGGCCTGATCGCCCAGCAGCGTACGCTGGAGATGCAACTGCACCAGGGCCAGGAACAAGGCTGGAGCGCCGCCCAGGCCGAGGGTGACCTGCTGCACGCCAAGCTGGCGCGCCGCGCCGCCGAATGCGCGCTGGCGCTGGAAAGCTTCCAGCCCAATCCCGACCGGCAACGCGCCGCCATCAGCCTGCGCGGCCAGTACGCGGGACTGCTGTGCTTCGTCGAACTGGTCAGCCAGCCGCCGTTGCCCTTGCTGCTGGAAAGCCTGGAGATCGTCATCGATGCCCGCCCCGCTGACACGGCGCTCAGGATGAACGCCCAGGTCTTCCTCCCCCCTGTCGTCCCCTCCAAGGAGAATCCTCATGACACTGCTGTCGCTGCTCCTGCCCCTCCTGATCCTGGCCGCGCTGGGCCTCGCTTACCTCCTGCGTCCTCTGCCCGATGAACTGGCGAGCACCCGCCAGTGGCTGGCCGGTGCGCGCCAGTTGAGCAGCCAGGCTGGTGCTGCTCCCCCAGCGTCACTGGTCCAAGCCGCCAGCGAGACGCCCGCCCCGCCACTGCCCGACGTGGAGATCGTCGATCCCTTCCGGCTACGGCAAGACGCGGCCGCGCCGCCTGCCACCGCTGTCGAGCGCCCGCCACAGCGCGTGCGCCGCGACGCCAGCGAGGAGGAAGACGATGAGCCCGTCCCCTCGCCCCGGCCCACCGCGCCCTTGCCGAGGTTGCTGGGTACGCTACGCCAGCAGGATCTGATGCTGGCCCTGATCGACATCGGCGGCGCCACCCACCGCCTGCAAGCCGGCCAGCAACTGCCCGACGGACAGGGCCAACTGCTGACCATCAGCGAGACACATATCGAGATCGCCGATCCCCAGGGGACAAGGCAGACTCTCTCGCTGGAAAGCCCGGCACCACAGCTGGAGCCCTTAGCTGCCAGACGTGGCGCGCCACGGCGGGGAGCGAGACGATGAGAAGCCACTTGCTCCTGATGGGCGTGCTGATACTGAGCGCCCCCGCCCTCGCCGGTCCCCGCCTGCATGCGCTGGACATCGAGGCGCGCGACGAAGCCACCACCCTCACCCTGCGCCTGGACCAGACACTTCCGCTATCGCAGATTCATCATTTCCAGCTGCTCGACCCGCCACAACTGGTGCTGGACCTGCCCGACACCACGCTGGCCGCAGGCATGGCCCGCCAGTTTGCCGCCAGCGGCCTGCTCAAGCGTGTCACCCTGGCCAGCGATGGTGAGCGCCTGCGCCTGCTGGCCACGCTGAAACGACCGCTGCATTACCAGTTGCAGGTGCAGGATGAGCAAGTGCAGGTAGCGCTGTCGCCGCTGCCGCCGCAAGCGCCCACGGCGCTGGGCGGCATCGGTTTCCAGCGCGGCAGCGCCGGGGAAGGCCGGCTGGACATAGACCTGGGCAGCACCGCCCCGGTGGTCCAGGTCCGCCAGCAAGGGCAACGGCTGATCGTCGACATCGGCGGAACCACCTTGCCCACCGGCTCAGCCCGCCAGGTCGAGGTGGGAGATTTCGCCACGCCGGTCACGCAGTACCAGGCCTATCCCTACGAAAATGGCGTGCGGCTGGCCATCCACGCGCAAGGCCTGTGGCGCTACCAGGCCGTGCAGCGCGGCCAGCAGTTGCGCATCGATGTGCTGCCGGTCAGCGCCGATCCGCACCGGATCGCGCCGGACAAGGACTACCAGGGCGCCAGGCTGTCGCTGAACTTCCAGAACATCGAGGTGCGCACCGCCCTGCAGGTGCTGGCCGATTTCACGGGACTGAACATCATCGCCAGCGACGCCGTGACCGGGCAGTTGAGCCTGCGTCTCAAGGACGTGCCCTGGGAGCAGGCGCTGGAAATGATCCTGCAGGCGCGCGGACTGGCGCTGCAGCGCAGTGGCGGGGTCTTGTGGATCGCTCCGCGTGAAGAGATGGCTGCGCGCGAACGCCAGGAACTGGAACAGAAGGCGCTGTTGGCCGACCTCGAACCCCTGCATGCCGAGACCTTCCAGCTTAACTACCAGCGCGCCGACAACCTGCGCCGCGCCCTCGGGCTGGGCGAAGATGGCACGCCCCAGGCCAACCGGCGTGCTTCGCTGCTGTCGCGGCGGGGCAGCGCCATGATCGACAGCCACACCAACCAGTTGCTGGTCACCGATACCCTGGCCGCACTGGCCAATGTGCGCAAGCTGATCGAGCGTATCGACATCGCCGCCCGCCAGGTCATGATCGAGGCGCGCATCGTCGAGGCCGACGACAGCTTTGCCCGCAACCTGGGCGTCAAGCTGGGACTGGCCGCCCGCACCCAGGGCGCGGCGCTCGGCAACAGCTATGCGAGCGTAGGCGAACTGAGCGGCCAGACCCCGCCGGCGGCCGGCACCTACCTGCGCGAACCGGCGCTGGGCCTGGGCGCAGGAGCCCTTGCCGGCAGCGCGCCGGGCAGCTTTGCCTTCACCCTCTTCAACGCCGCCGCCCAGCGCTTCCTCAACGTCGAACTGTCTGCGCTGGAAGCGGAGGGACGCGGCAAAATCGTCTCCAGCCCGCGCCTGGTCACGGCCGACCAGCAGGCCGCCCTGATCGAGCAGGGCGAGGAAATTCCCTACCAGCAATCGATAGGCAGCGGCGCGACCGCCACCGCTTTCAAGAAGGCCAACCTGAAACTGGAAGTCACGCCCCAGATCACCCCGGACGGCAACGTGATCCTGGACGTCGATGTCAACAAGGACAGCCGTGGCAGCGCCACGCCGGGCGGGCTGGCCATCAATACCAAGCACATCAAGACCAAGGTGCAGGTGGAAGACGGCGGCACGGTGGTCATCGGCGGCATCTATACCCAGACCGACAACGAGCATGAGACACGGGTGCCGCTGCTGGGCGAGATTCCCCTCTTGGGAGCGCTCTTCCGCAGCCGCAACAAGGTGCGCGACAAGACCGAACTGCTGATCTTCCTCACCCCGCGCATCGTCGCCCCGCCGCGCCCATATTGAGCCCCGCGCGGGGGGCGGCCGGGATTTTTTCCCCGGCAGCCGGGCAAGGACGGTAAAATCGCTGTTCCAGGCCAGTGCTGGCGGGCGGCAAGTCCGCCGGCCAGCGGCCCGGACCTCGCCCGCCGGGCTCGGGTGACTGCGCCGGCAGATGCGCAGCACCATGGACATTTGCCAGTGGCGCACAGCGCACAATTCTGAGATATGACTGGAAGCATCTTCCTTGTCGGCCTGATGGGAGCCGGCAAGACCACCATAGGCCGGGCCCTGGCCAAGAAGCTGAACAAGCGTTTCATCGACTCGGACCACGAGATCGAAGCACGCACCGGGGCGACCATTCCGGTGATCTTCGAGATCGAGGGCGAGGAGAACTTCCGCCGCCGCGAGGCCGAGGTGATCCGCGAACTGACCGCCCTGCCCGATATCGTGCTGGCCACCGGCGGTGGCGCGATCCTGCGTGCCGAGAATCGCGACAATCTCAAGAAGGGCGGCACGGTGGTCTACCTGCGCGCCAGCATCAATCAGATCCTGCAGCGCACCGGTCGCGACAAGAACCGCCCGCTGCTGCAGACCGCCGATCCGCGCCGCAAGCTCGAAGAGCTCTCCCGCCAGCGCGACCCGCTGTACCGCGATGTGGCGGATTTCGTCATCGAGACCAACCGGCCCAACGTGCAATTCCTGGTGCAGACCATCATCAGCCATCTCGAGCTGTCGCCTCCGGAAAGCAGCTGGCAGAGCGCGCCGGCCGCCGACGAAACCATCGTCATCGAACGCAGCAGCGCACTGGTGACCAGCGCTGCCGATGGCGCGGTGGTGGTATCGACCAGCCACACCTCCCAGACTTTCCATGGCGCGGCCAGCGCCGAACCGACTCTTGCCCGCATGAACCAGAACACCGCTTCCGCCCCCGCGCCCATCACCCTCAACGTCGACCTGGGCGAGCGCAGCTATCCCATCCACATCGGCCGCGGCCTGCTGGACGACGCCGGCCTGCTGCCGCAATACGTCAAGGGCAAGCGCGTGGCCATCGTCACCAATGACAAGGTCGGGCCGCTCTACCTGGACAAGGTCGCCCAGCCGCTGCGCGCCGCCGGCAAACTGGTGACCGAGATCGTGCTGCCCGATGGCGAGGAAGAAAAGAACTGGGCCAGCCTGATGAAGATCTTCGATCGCCTGCTGGCCGACAAGTGTGATCGCAAGACCACGCTCATCGCCCTGGGCGGCGGCGTCATCGGCGACCTGACCGGCTTTGCGGCGGCCTCCTACATGCGCGGCGTGCCCTTCGTGCAAGTCCCCACGACCCTGCTGTCGCAGGTGGATTCGTCGGTGGGCGGCAAGACCGGCATCAATCATCCGCTGGGCAAGAACATGATCGGCGCGTTCTACCAGCCGCAGGCCGTCATCGCCGACACCGCCACCCTGCACACCCTGCCGCCGCGCGAGCTGTCGGCCGGCATCGCCGAAGTGATCAAGCACGGCGCCATCATCGATGCCCCCTTCTTCGACTGGATCGAAACCAATATCGCCCAGTTGGTCTCCAAGGATGACGCCGCCCTGGCCTACGCCATCCAGCGCTCCTGCGAGATCAAGGCCGAGGTGGTGCGCCAGGACGAGCGCGAAGGCGGCCTGCGCGCCATCCTCAACTTCGGCCACACCTTCGGCCACGCCATCGAGAACGGCCTGGGCTATGGCCAATGGCTGCACGGCGAAGCCGTCGGCTGCGGCATGGTGATGGCGGCCGACCTGTCGCATCGCCTTGGCTACATCGACGCCGGCGCGCGTGATCGCGTGCGTGCGTTGACGGCTGCGGCCGGCCTGCCCACGGTGGCGCCGGACCTGGGCGTGGCGCGCTGGCTGGAACTGATGGAAGTGGACAAGAAGAACGAAGGCGGCCAGATCAAGTTCATCCTGATCCGGCCGCTGGGCAGCCCCCTGATCACCAACGTGCCGCAGGACTTGCTATTGCAAACCCTGGCGGCCTGCACTGGAGAATGACATGCACACTGAAGCGCCCGACCATCTCGCTCCCTATGCCGCCCACTCGGCAAGTTCGCGGGGCCGGCGCTTCAGTGAAACCCCACCCGGATCGCGCAGCGAGTTCCAGCGCGACCGCGACCGCATCGTCCATTCCACGGCCTTCCGCCGGCTCGAATACAAGACCCAGGTCTTCGTCAATCACGAAGGCGACCTGTTCCGCACCCGCCTCACCCATAGCATCGAAGTCGCGCAGATCGCCCGCTCCTGCGCGCGCAACCTGCAACTGAACGAAGACCTGGTCGAAGCCATCTCGCTGGCCCATGACCTCGGCCACACGCCCTTCGGCCACGCCGGCCAGGATGAGCTGAACCACTGCATGAAGCATCACGGCGGCTTCGAACACAATCTGCAGAGCCTGCGCGTGGTCGATGAGCTGGAACAGCACTACGGTGCGTTCGATGGCCTGAACCTGAGCTTCGAGACACGCGAAGGCATCCTCAAGCACTGCTCGCTGCACAATGCCCGCCAGCTCGGCGAGATCGGCCTGCGCTTCCTGGAGAAAAAGCAGCCCTCGCTGGAAGCCCAGCTGGCCAACCTGGCCGACGAAATCGCCTACAACAACCACGACATCGACGACGGCCTGCGCTCGGGACTGCTGACCATGGAACTGATGAGCGAGGTGGATTTCTTTGCGCGCCATCTGCGCGAGGTGGAGCAAGCCTATCCCGGCATCACCGGTCGTCGCGTCATCCATGAGACGGTCCGACGCATGATCAATGCACTCATCGTCGACCTGATCCAGACTTCGCGCAGCCGCATTGCCGAAATCGCCCCGCGCGATATCGAGGATGTACGCAATGCACCGCAGCTCATCGCCTTCTCCGATCCGATGGCGGCAGAGGCGGCCGTCCTGAAGAAATTCCTGCGCGAGAAGCTCTACCGTCACTATCAGGTCAACCGCATGACGGCCAAGGCGCGCCGCATCATCGCCGAGATGTTCGAGGCCTTCGTCGGCCAGCCCAACCTGCTGCCGCCGGACTACCAGGTCCACGGCATTGTCGACGACGCCTTGCGTAGCGACAAGCAGGCGCGCAAGGTGGCCGACTACATCGCCGGCATGACCGACCGCTACGCCATCCGCGAGCACCGCCGCTTGTTCGTGATGGAATGAGCCGCCGCGTGCGCCAGCTCTCCCGGCGGCACTGAACGCAGCGTTCCGATACGCTGCGTTTTCCGCAAGCCGCTTTCGTTGCAGGCATGCAATGTAATGCGCTCATCCTTCGCCGCACCGACATTTCGTTACATTTTTTCTGAAAATTATTTTCTCGTCGCCAGCGACGAGACGGTGCGCACCGCATCGCCGCAAAGCCTTTCTGGCAAAGGCTTTTCGGCCGATTGCACAGATGCAATGGCAGGACGGCAAGACCCGCCACGGCGAAACTGGCAGATGTAAATTTCTGTCAATATCAAGTCGGCTTCGCAGCCGCCGTAATGCAGGAATGGCGTGAACGTCATGCGACGCTGCCGCGCCAGCGGACCCTTCTTCCCCCTTTTGCTGCCCGGGTCCTCTTTCTTTCCAGGAGATCGTCATGGCTATCGGCAACAACAACGGCGTGGACACCAAGTCCCTGCTGCCCAGCACCAAGCTCCCCAGCGTCAACGCTGGCTCCACCAGCGAGTCCGACAGGCAGTCGGCCAATGCTGCCAGCCCGGCCGTGAGCGACAAGATCGCCGAGGCCAAGAAGGCCAACCTGCTCACCGAAGCCGGCGCCAAGGCGCAGTTCAACCTGTCCATCGTGCAGGCCTCGCTGGAGGTCTCGCTGCAGACGCAGAATGATCCGCTCTCGCTGGTCTACAAGACCGCCATCGAGAACATCAACGATGTGCTGCGCCCGCAACTGGGCGACAACGCCATCCAGAATACGGCCTCGCAGGACAATACCCCCGAGGCGACGGCGGGCCGCATCGTCTCCTTCATCACCAACATGTTCGACCTGTTCAAGAAAAACAATCCGGACAAGGATGACAGCAGCAACATCGACGACTACATGAAGCTCATCTTCAAGGGCGTCGATCAAGGCTTCAAGGAAGCGCGCGGCATCCTGGAGAGCCTCAGCGTGCTGCAAGGCGATATCGCCGACAACATCGACAAGACCTATGACCTGGTGCAGAAGTCCCTGAACGACTTCATCAACAAGGTCAAGGGCGCCAAGCCGGACACGGAAGAAGGTCAGGGCCAGAACGATGGCCAGGGTGGGACCGTGGTGGCCAGCGAGACGACGGTCAGCATCTCGATCTCGGTGAGCCAGACGCGCATCAGCACCAGCGCTTGATGCGCGCCGGCGCATGGCTGGACGTCAATGCTGCCAACGGCCGCCCACGGGCGGCCGATTTTTATTTGTCCTTGAGAACGCCATCGAGACATTCGACGGATTCGCTGGACCCACTGTTCTCCCTATGGACGTTGGACGCCCTGAACATCAGGTAGTGAATGACAAGAGAGAGGATCTCGGCACCGAAGAACAACAGCCAAGTTCCCGGCCCACTGGAAAACTGGAATTCCGGCTCGAAGACAAGAAAGAGCTGGACCGCACTGACCACGCCTTGGACCACGCTCAGCAGCTTCATCACCTTGGCGCCGATGCCGCTGGGATACAGATAATGAACCCACGGTATAAGGGCAGTTACGACGAGCACCAGAAGTTCAACACCTATCGACGCGCCGTACGAACTGGCAATCAGGCGCACTATGGAATTGAAGGTGCCGATGGTAATGAGGGCGAGCAAGGCCTTCAGCAGGCGGCGATGAGTAAGTTGATACACGGGTGTTGATTCCAAATCAGGCTCCTGTAATGAATTGATACTTGCCATCAATATGGCCGTAGCCGCCATCTCGTTCGAGAGAAAGGAAATATTGATATGCCGGTGCAGAGAGGGGCACATAGTGTGCTCAAGGCTTACTGTTCTCTTCGACCATGCTTTGCTCGGTCACGCGTTTGACATGAAAAGAAACAAGAAGGAGTCCATGAAAGACCAACAGGGCCATGATGATGGCGATAAATTGAATCGATAGTAGGCTATTAGACGAGCTCGAAGAAAACAGCAAGGTGACCAGCACGAACGAACCGATGAGCAATAACAAAGACAACACAACGAGCACCTGAAGAACAATGGCGCCGGGGCGAGTGGGGAATCGGTAATGCAGGAAAACGGCGATGTCAGTCAGAAGGGAAATGGCCAGCGATGTCAACTTTTCTTCCCACCAGTAGACGCTCTGACCGAAGAGCGCAACCAAGAGCTGCAGTGATATTGATACCACAAGGCAGGCCAGGAGCAGCGACGGATATTTCAGTTGGTAATTCGTCCGAAAACGCATTGCATTTTCCTTTCCATGATCTGGATCGCTGCCACGAAGATGCAATCGAGGGAGGCCTCTTCTTGTCATCCGGGGTGGACCCGAAAGGCAGCTATCGTAATGAAACAAGCTGCAAGCGCATGGAAATGACGCGCTTTAACTAGAACAACTAAAAATAGTTTGAGAACAGGAATGCACGAGAATTGAGCTTGTGAACGGGAGCAAAAAAAAATGGCCGCTCCGCAAGGAGCAGCCATCTTCATGTCACCTCAATTCGCTGCAGCATCCGCAGGGCGGATACCGCGATAAAACCGGTCACCCGATCAAATCATCCACGCAACTTCGCAAACGCCGCCGCCATCGCATTGTTGGCCGGGGCCTGCTCGCGGCCGCGCTGGTTCTGGTGCTGCGACAGGCGACGCGAATCAGTGCGGTCGCCGCGCTGTTCGTTGCGCGCGCCCGGCGCCGGGGCGGTGTCGTTCAGGCGCATGGTCAGGGCGATACGCTTGCGCTTCTCGTCCACTTCCAGCACCTTGACCTTGACCACCTGGCCGGCCTTGACCACGGTGTGCGGATCCTTCACGTAGGTGTTGGACAGCGCCGAGATGTGCACCAGGCCATCCTGGTGCACGCCAATATCGACGAAGGCGCCAAAGGCCGCCACGTTGGTGACCACGCCTTCGAGGATCATGTCGGGGCGCAGGTCCTTGATCTCTTCCACGCCTTCCTTGAAGGTGGCGGTGGTGAATTCAGGACGCGGGTCGCGGCCGGGCTTGTCCAGTTCCTTGAGGATGTCGGTGACGGTGGGTACGCCGAACTTCTCATCGGCGTACTTGGCCGGCGACAGGCCCTTCAACAGCGAGGTCTGGCCCAGCACGCTCTTGACGTCCTTCTTGATGTCGGCCAGGATCTTTTCCACCAGCGGATAGGATTCGGGGTGGACCGCCGAGGCATCCAGGGGGTTCTCGCCATTCATCACGCGCAGGAAGCCGGCGGCCTGCTCGAAGGTCTTCTCACCCAGGCGCGGCACTTCGCGCAGCGCCGCGCGCGAACTGAACATGCCCTTCATGTCGCGGTACGAGACGATACTCTGCGCCACGCTCGCATTCAGACCCGACACGCGCGCCAGCAGCGGCGCGGAAGCGGTGTTGACATCCACGCCCACGGCGTTGACGCAGTCTTCGACGACGGCGTCGAGCGAACGCGCCAGCTGCGACTGGCTCACATCGTGCTGGTACTGGCCCACGCCGATGGACTTGGGATCGATCTTGACCAGCTCGGCCAGCGGATCCTGCAGGCGCCGCGCAATCGAGACCGCGCCACGCAGCGACACGTCCAGGTCCGGCAATTCCTTGGAAGCGAATTCGGAAGCGGAATACACCGACGCACCGGCTTCGGAGACCACGATCTTGGTGAGCTTCAATTCCGGACGCAGCTTGATCAGGTCTTGCGCCAGCTTGTCGGTTTCACGCGAGGCGGTGCCGTTGCCGATCGAGATCAGCGAGACATTATGCTTCTCGGCCAGTTGCGAGAGCGTGTGCAGCGAACCGTTCCAGTCATTGCGCGGCTGGTGCGGATAGATGGTGTCGGTGGCCACGACCTTGCCGGTGGCGTCGACGATGGCGACCTTGACGCCGGTACGCAGGCCCGGGTCCAGGCCCATGGTGGCGCGCGGGCCGGCCGGCGCGGCCAGCAGCAGGTCCTTCAGGTTGCGGGCGAAGACGTTGATGGCCTCAGCTTCAGCCTTCTCGCGCAGGTTGGTCATCAGCTCCGTTTCCAGGTGCATGAAGACCTTCACGCGCCAGGCCCAGCGCACGGTGTCGGAGAGCCACTTGTCGGCGGCACGGCCCTTGTTCGAGACGCCAAAGCGCGAGGCGATGCGACCTTCGCAGGGGTTGTGCGGGGCGTCCCACTTGGGCTTTTCTTCTTCGCTGTCCAGACGCAGGATGACGTTGAGCATCTCTTCGCGGCGACCACGGAACAGCGCCAGTGCGCGGTGCGAGGGGATGGTGGAATAGGTCTCGGAGTAATCGAAGTAGTCGGCGAACTTCTCACCGGCATCCTGCTTGCCCTCGATTACCTTGGATTCGACCACGCCATGCTCGGTCAGGTATTCGCGCAGGCTCTGCAGCAGTTCGGCGTCTTCCGAGAAGCGCTCCATGAGGATCTGGCGGGCGCCGTCCAGCGCAGCCTTAGTATCGGGCACACCGGGGTTGTCGCCGTTGTCGGTGGTGAAGGCGGGCTTGATGAACTTGGCCGCTTCTTCTTCCGGGTTCAGGGTCGGATCGTTCAAGAGCGCATCGGCCAGTTCGGTCAGGCCGGCTTCGGCGGCGATCTGGGCCTTGGTGCGGCGCTTGGGCTTGTAGGGCAGGTAGAGGTCTTCCAGGCGGGTCTTGTCTTCCGCGTGAGTGATGGCGTCCAGCAGCACGGGCGTCATCTTGCCCTGCTCTTCGATGGAGGCGATGATCGCGGCGCGGCGGCTTTCCAGCTCGCGCAGGTAACGCAGGCGTTCTTCCAGCAGGCGCAGTTGGACATCGTCGAGGCCGCCGGTGACTTCCTTGCGGTAGCGGGCGATGAAGGGAACGGTGGCACCTTCGTCCAGCAAGGCGATGGCGGCAGCGACCTGAACCGGCTTGGCGGCGAGTTCAAGGGCGAGTCGTTGTTCGATAGAAGGCAGCATGGTGAAACCCAGTCAACAGTTAAGCAATTACGCAGTGATGCGGTGAGGAAAAACAAGCGATGGATGATACGCAATTCAGCCACCCGCGCCAATCTTGACATTGCCAGATTACACGGGAAGGCCGTCGGAGCAGGCGCCATCGGGCCCGGCGGGGATTGGACGGCAGCCGCCAAAGCCGCGATAATCGCCGCTTCAGCCTCGCGCGTCCCCTCATTGTTGCATTATGTCCATCCGTCTCATCGTCGGCCTCGGCAATCCCGGCCCCGAATACGAACAAACCCGCCACAACGCCGGCTTCTGGCTGGTCGACAACCTCGCCGGCCCGGTGCGCCTGGCGCGCGAGCAGCGCTTCAATGCGCTGGCCGGCAAGACCAGCATTGCCGGCAGCGAAGTCTGGCTGCTCGAACCCCAGACCTACATGAACCGCTCCGGTCAGTCGGTGGGCGCGCTGGCGCGCTTCTACAAGATCAATCCGGACGAAGTGCTGGTGGTGCACGACGAGCTGGACCTGCCGCCGGGTGCGGCCAAGATCAAGAAAGGCGGCTCCTCGGGCGGCCACAATGGCTTGAAGGACATCACCGCCGCCCTCGGCACCCAGGATTACTGGCGCCTGCGCCTGGGCATCGGCCATCCGCGCACGCTGGGCTTGCAGCAGCCGGTGGCCGACTTCGTGCTGCACCGGCCGCGCAAGGAAGAACAGAACCTGATCAACGAAGCACTGGACCAGAGTCTCAACGTCATTCCCCTGCTGGTGCAAGGCAAGTTCGAACAGGCCATGATGGAACTGCATACCGGAAAGTGAGTACCTACCCACGGCGGTCACGCAGATAGACGAAGGGCGCCCGCCATGCGAGCGCCCTTTTTTCTTGATTCGCTTACTTCAGCGAAGACAGCTTCTGTTCCAGCGACTTGGCGTCGACCGCCCCGGGGATACGCGAGCCATCGGTGAAGAAGATGGTCGGCGTGCCAGTGACCTTGAGCTTCTGGCCCAGCGCCAGCACGTCTTCATGCGGCGCATTGCAGGAGGTGGCGGCAGCCGGCGCTTCCTTGCCGTTGACCATCCACTCGCTCCACGCGCGGCTTGGATTGGGCGCGCACCAGATGTTGCGCGACTTCACGATGGAGTCCGGCGAGAGGATGTTGTACTGGAAGGTGTAATAGGTGATGTTGTCCACTTCCTGCAGCGTCTTGTGGAGGCGCTTGCAATAGATGCAGTTGGGATCCTCGAAGATGGCGATCACCCGCTTGCCATTGCCCTTGACGGTCTTGATGGCCTTGTCCAGCGGCAGCCCCGAGAACGGGATCTGGTTCAGCGACTCGATCTTTTCCTTGGTGTAGTCGCGGTAGGTCTGCGAATCGACCACGCGGCCGATGAAGAGATACTGGGCCTTGGCATCGGTATAGATGACGTCGCCATCGATCTGGATTTCATAGAGGCCGGCATAGGGCGTCTTGGTGACGGCGTCGACCTTGGCATCCTTGCCCAGGCGCGGCTCGATCAGCTTCTTGATGGTGGCCTCGGTGCTCTCAGCGGCCTCGGCTTGCGCATGGGCGCTCACGCCCACGACGGTGGAGGCCAGCAGCAATGCTGCCATGCTCAGATGGCGCAAGGAGCTCGCACCTGCGGTCAAAAAATTTTTCATACTCGTCCTGATTCAAATCAAACGCGCATCCAATCTTTCAGGCATCGGCCGCAAAGCCGCTCCAGCACTGGACTTGCAGATGTCTTTCAACAATGTAGGGGGAGGTGTTTTCCGGCCAAGCCGGGCATCGATGCCATCCCGATGCCCTCTTGCTTGGCCAGGAGCCCTACCTTACCTGAAATCGCCGCGGCTTACTGCCCCAACGCATGGGCAATCAGCCGGCGTTTCAGGACGGGCAGGCGGTTGAGCAGGCTCATCCCGAGATTACGCACCAGGCGCACCGGTTCGGCCTCGGTCGAGAAGATCCGGTGCAGGCCATCGGTGGCGATCTGCATGAGCAGCACTTCTTCCTTGCGGGCGCGGGCGTAGCGGCGCAGCAAGCGCTCATCGCCGCAGTCGTACTGGGGCTCGCGCTTGAGCAGGATATCGATGAGCGCGGCCACATCCCCAAAGCCCAGGTTCATGCCATGGCCGGCCATGGGGTGGACGACATGGGCAGCATCGCCGATGAGGGCCACCCGCGGCGCAATCATTGCATGCGGCTTGATCAGCCGCAGCGGGAAGGCCTTGGCCACCTCCGGCTGCAGCGGCGTGAGCGCGCCCAGCACCGGTGCGGCCCACTGGGCCAGGCGCTCGGCCAGGGCCGAGAGCGGGAGCTTGAGCAGTTGATCCGCCAGCGCCTGCGGCGCCGACCAGACCAGAGAGACGCGATTGCCCGGCAGCGGCAAGAGCGCGATCACCCCTTCGGTCGGGCTGAACCACTGATAGGCCACGCCCCGATGGGGCAATTCGCAGGAGAAATTGGTGACGATGGCGTTCTGGCCGTAGGCGCGGTAATCCAGGCCGATATCGCATTGGCCACGCACCCAGGAATTGGCGCCATCAGCCCCAATCACCAGGGAGGCCGACAGCGACTGGCCGGATTCCAGCGTCAGGGTCGCGGTTTCACCAAGCACTGCCAGCGCGGTGGCGCGGCCCTGGACCACGCGGATGTTGGGCGCGAAGCGCAGCGCCGCGTCCAGGGCCTGGTCGAGGTTGCGATCCTCGACGATCCAGGCCAGGGCATCGGTACGCGCCGCGTAGGCATCGAAACTGAGCAGGCCTGGGCGGGCCTTGTCGGGTACACCGTCGCCGTGGACGGTCATGTTGTCGACCGCAGCAATACGTTCGCCCTCCATGGCATCCCAGACGCGCACCGACGACAGCAGCCGCTGGGCGGTATGGTTCAGGGCGTAGACGCGCACATCCCAGCTGGCCGTATCGGGCGGCGCAGCCTTGGGCGGCGGCGCCAGCAGCGTCACCTTGAAGCCAGCCTGCGCCAGCCCCAGCGCCGCCGTCTTGCCGACCGCGCCGTCGCCGACGATGCAGATATCAGTGCCGGCCCCGGCCGACGAAGAGGAATTGGGGTGTGCGTGGGTAGTCATGCTGGCGATTATAAACGGGGTGGCGAAAACTATTTTTCAAAAAGGACTTGCATAATTTTTTAAAGCGTCTATACTTGTCCGTCTTGGCCTGGTAGCTCAGTTGGTAGAGCAGAGGATTGAAAATCCTTGTGTCGGTGGTTCGATTCCGCCCCGGGCCACCAAGATCCGAAAGCCCGACCTGAAGAGGTCGGGCTTTTTGCTTTGGGCGCAGATATTTTAAGTTGGCGTAATGCTTCAAAGGCCAATGCGAAGGATTAGGAGTTGCAAGCGTATCAACCGCCGGAAATGCACATTAAATTCTCATTGGGCGAGTTTTAAAACCCGCATTAAATGTGGCACAATCTAGCCCGTCTCAAAAGACACTACGCTTGATCAGCTTCCATTGGAACGCTGCCCTACTTGTGAGGCCCACCCATCGCGCTTGCTGACCGCACCACAGCACTGCGGTAGCCTGCCCGGAGCACTAGCACTCTGCTCTCGCTGTCGAATCAAAAGCCTGGTCGCACCGCAACTAGCTCTCCGGTTAGCAAAGGCTGGCCGGGATGGCAGCCTCACGAGTCCCTACGCATCAATCTCGACCTTTCAAGCCTGGCCGCACCGCTCCAAGAGACGTCTGGGGCTTGATTTTCTCGAACTGAAAAAGACGACAGTTCTCATGACTTCTGCAAATATCAAGTTGGCCGTCATCGGCCTTGGTTACGTTGGCCTCCCGCTTGCGGTCGAATTCGGCCGAAAGCGCCCGGTGATCGGCTTCGACATTAATCAGCGCCGCATTGATGAACTAAAGAGCGGAAATGACTTTACTCTGGAAACAACTCCGGAAGAACTCTCCGCCGCGACAAAACTTTCCTTTACTACCAGTCTTGAGGACTTGCGGACATGCAGCTGCTACATCGTCACGGTCCCAACCCCTATTGACGAATATAAGCGTCCCGATCTACCCCCCCTGATAAAGGCCAGTGAAACAGTTGGCAAGGTATTGAAAAAGGGGGACATCGTGATCTACGAGTCCACCGTTTACCCTGGATGTACCGAAGAGGACTGCGTACCGGTACTGGAACTGCACTCCGGCCTGAAGTTCAATGAGGACTTCTTCTGCGGATACAGCCCTGAACGCATCAACCCTGGCGACAAGGAGCATCGGGTCACCACGATCAAGAAGGTAACATCGGGATCCACGCCGGCAGTAGCCGATATAGTCGACGCTCTGTATAACGAAATCATTGTCGCTGGCACACACAAGGCTGAAAGCATCAGGGTCGCGGAGGCCGCCAAGGTCATCGAAAATACCCAACGCGATCTCAACATCGCACTCATTAACGAACTTGCCCTGATCTTCAACAAGATGGGGATCGATACGGAGGCCGTCCTGAAGGCTGCCGGCAGCAAGTGGAATTTCTTGCCGTTCCGCCCCGGCCTGGTGGGCGGCCATTGCATCGGTGTCGATCCTTATTACCTCACGCACAAAGCCCAGGCAATTGGCTATCACCCCGAAATCATCCTCGCAGGACGGCGACTCAACGACAGCATGGGGACCTATGTCGTAGCGCAACTGGTCAAGGCGATGACCAAGAAGCGCATACAGGTCGAGGGCGCCAAGGTGCTGGTGATGGGCTTTACCTTCAAGGAAAACTGTCCGGATCTGCGCAACACCAGAGTCGTCGACATTGTTGCCGAGCTCAAGGACTATAACTGTGAGGTCGACGTCTACGATCCTTGGGTCACAACGGAAGAAGCCGAGCATGAGTACGGCATCACTCCGATCGCTGCCCCTCACCCCAGAAGCTACGATGCCATCATCCTTGCAGTGGCTCACCAGCAATTCAAGGAAATGGGTGCGCAAGCGATCCGCGCCCTCGGCAAGACCAGCACTGTCCTATACGACCTGAAATATGTGCTCAGCACGACTGAATCAGATTTGAGGCTGTAATGACAAGCGCTTACGAGACGTTGCAGCAAGAACTTCCCCTGACCCCGCGAACCTGGCTGGTCACGGGTGTGGCTGGATTCATTGGCAGCAACCTGCTGGAGACGCTGCTCAAGCTGAACCAGCGCGTCGTTGGCCTGGACAACTTCAGTACCGGTTTCCAACACAACCTTGATGAAGTCAAAGCGCTGGTGACTCCTGAGCAGTGGGCAAATTTCCGCTTTGTGGAGGGCGACATCCGCAAGCTGGACGATTGCCGCGCAGCCATGCACCACGAGGCTCTGGGCAGCAATATCGTTGAATACGTACTGCATCAGGCCGCCCTAGGTTCCGTTCCGCGCAGTATTGAAGACCCGATCACCACCAATCAGAACAATATCGACGGTTTCCTGAATATGCTGGTTGCTGCGAGAGATGCACGCGTCAAGCGCTTCGTGTACGCCGCCAGCAGCTCGACCTACGGTGACCATCCTGGTCTGCCCAAGGTAGAAGACCGGATCGGCAAGCCACTCTCCCCCTATGCGGTTACGAAGTTCGTCAACGAGCTCTACGCCGACGTGTTCGCGCGGACCTATGGCTTGCAAACCATAGGTTTGCGCTACTTCAATATCTTTGGACGCCGGCAAAACCCTGATGGCGCCTACGCGGCGGTGATTCCCAAGTGGATCGCCGCCGCCATCAAGGGCGAGCAGATTTACATTAACGGCGACGGCGAAACAAGTCGGGATTTCTGCTACGTCGACAATGCAGTCCAGGCCAATCTGCTGGCTGCATGCACGCTCCAGGATGAGGCGGCCAATCAAGTCTACAACGTGGCTGTGGGTGATCGCACGACGCTCAAGGAGCTCTACCAGTTCCTGCGAGACAATCTCAGTGCCACCTTCCCTCATCTCAGGGACGCTCAGCCCATCTTCCGGGAGTTCAGAGCAGGAGACGTCCGACATTCCCTAGCCGACATCGGCAAGGGCCGGCGCCTGTTGGGCTATGAACCTAGCCACAGGATCGGACGTGGCCTGAAGGAATCCATGAACTGGTACGTACAGCAACTGCGCAATCAAAGCGTAGAAAACCGATAGGCGGAGAAAAAGTTAATGAATAATTATCCCAAGATTACAGACCGGAAAATCAGGATCGGTATCGTCGGCTGCGGTCGCATATCGAAGAACCATTTTGGTTCGATCGAGAAACACGCTGATGAGATGGAGTTGATTGCTATCTGCGATATCGATCCGGTCACCTTGGCCGAACATGCGGAAAAGTACAATGTTCCGGCTTATAGCACCATGGAAGAAATGCTCGAAAAAGAGCAACTTGATCTGGTAGCGCTGTGCACCCCGAGCGGAAGCCATCCGGAACAGACCGTGCTGGCGGCCAAGCATCGTATCCACGTCATGACTGAAAAGCCCATGGCCACACGCTGGAAAGATGGCGTGAGAATGGTAAAGGCATGTGATGAGGCCGGCGTTCACCTGTTTGTGGTCAAACAGAACCGTCGCAATACGACGCTTCAGTTGCTCAAGCGCGCCGTCACCGAGAAGCGCTTCGGCAAGATTCATATGGTCCACCTGAACGTCTTCTGGACACGCCCGCAGTCATATTACGACCAGGGCAACGGCTGGCGCGGAACCTGGGAGTTCGATGGCGGAGCGTTCATGAACCAGGCGAGCCACTATGTAGACTTGCTGGACTGGCTTATCGGCCCAGTAGAGAAAGTCCAGGCCATGATGAGCACCACCCGGGACATCGAGGTCGAGGACACCGGGGTACTCAACGTCAAATGGCGCAACGGGGCACTGGGTTCCATGAGCGTCACCATGCTGACCTACCCAAAAAACCTGGAGGGCAGCATCACCATCCTGGGCGAGAAAGGTACCGTACGGGTAGGCGGCGTGGCAGTCAATGACATACAGCTGTGGCAATTCGAAGAACCCAGAGACTATGATCATCAGATCCAGGAGGCGAACTACGAGACCACCTCGGTCTACGGGTTCGGTCATCCTCTTTATTACAAGAACGTCATCGACGTCATGCGCGGATTGGCTGCCCCCGAAACCGACGGCCGTGAAGGGCTGAAGTCACTGGAGTTGCTCATCGCTGCTTACTTGTCGGCACGCGATGGAACAACGGTATCCCTTCCACTGGAATATTGATCTATGACCTATCACGCTCATGAAACTGCGCTCGTTGATGAGGGCGCGCAGATCGGTGAAGCAACACGAATATGGCACTGGGCGCACATCTGTTCCGGGGCTCGCATCGGAGAGCGCTGTTCGTTCGGCCAGAACGTCTTTGTCGGCAATGACGTGCTGATCGGCAACAATGTCAAAGTACAGAACAACGTTTCCATCTATGATGCAGTCACCCTGGAAGATGACGTTTTCTGCGGGCCCAGCATGGTCTTTACCAACGTCAATAATCCGCGCTCGGCAGTCAGCCGCAAGCACGAGTATCGTCGCACACTGGTAAGGCGCGGGGCATCCATCGGTGCCAATGCCACCATCGTCTGCGGGCACGAGATAGGCGAATATGCGTTCATCGGCGCCGGCGCGGTGGTAACGCGTGACGTGCCAGCCTATGCGCTGATGGTCGGAACGCCAGCACGACGCATCGGCTGGATGTGCCGTTGCGGCGAACGCCTATCCACCGCGGAGAGCGTGACCATCTGCACCGAATGCAATTCCCGATATCAAATCAGCGATTCCTTCTGCGAGCCACTATGAGCCAAAAGATCGACTTCATCGACCTTAAATCCCAATATCGCGCCCTGAAGGATGCGATCAATTCGCGCATTCAGAAAGTGCTGGATCACGGTCAGTACATCATGGGGCCAGAAGTTCGAGAGCTGGAAGCTGCGCTGGAAGCATATACCGGGGCTAAACATTGCATTACCGTTGCAAGCGGTACAGAGGCGCTCCTGATTAGCCTGATGGCGCTCGACATCAAGCCCGGCGATGAAATCATCACCACTCCTTTCACCTTCGTTGCCACCGCTGAAGTCATGGTGCTCTTGGGCGCCAAGCCGGTGTTCGTGGATGTGGAGCCGGATACGGGCAATATCGACGTCCGCCTGATCGAAGCCAGGATCACCTCCAAGACAAAAGCAATCATGCCCGTAAGCCTGTACGGCCAGGCTGCGGATATGGACGAAATCAACGCCATTGCGGCGCGCCACGGCAATCTCCCCGTCATCGAGGATGCCGCGCAGAGCTTCGGAGCGACCTACAAGGGACGCAAGAGCGGGAATCTGTCCAGCATAGGATGCACCAGTTTCTTCCCAAGCAAGCCGTTGGGATGCTATGGAGACGGCGGAGCGATTTTTACCAATGACGATGCAATCGCCCTCGCTTGCCGTCAAATCCGCGTCCACGGGCAGAGTCAGCGCTACGTCCATACGCGCGTTGGCGTAGGTGGTCGCATGGATACCCTGCAATGTGCCATTGTACTAGCCAAACTCGAACGTTTTGACTGGGAGATTGAACAACGCCTTGCCCTGGGCAGCCGCTACAATTCGCTCCTCGATGCGGCAGGAATCGCGCGCATCCAACAGCGCCCGGACCGCGACAGCGTATTTGCTCAATACACTGTGCTGCTCGACAATCGTGAAGCAGTGCAGGCAGCGTTGCAGAATGCAGGAATTCCAACCGCGGTGCATTACCCGGTCCCGCTGAACCGACAACCAGCGTACAGGCATCTCGGCGATCCCGACCAGACTCCAGTAGCGGATCAACTTGCCGCCCGGGTAATGTCGCTGCCGATGTCACCGGATCTTGAGCACACCGCGCAAGATTCCATCGTTGCTGCGCTGCGCAGCATATAAATTCGGCCGGATGCAGTTCAGCCTTCTCTGGCGCGCTGTGAGTAGCGCCAACTTCGTGATCACACTTTATTGAAGGGATACGTCAAATGGATTTGACTGGTAAGAAAATCGTTGTTATCGGCGGAGCAGGCCTCATCGGCTCCCACACGGTGGATCACCTGGTAAAAGAAGATGTCAAGGAAATCCTGATTTATGACAACTTCCTGCGCGGCAGCCGCGAAAATCTGCAAAACGCGCTGAAAGACCCGCGCGTCAAGATCTACGATGTGGGTGGTGACATCATGCAGACTGACATCCTGCAATCCGCCCTGGAAGGCGCGGACGGCGTCTTCCATCTTGCAGCGCTTTGGCTGTTGCAATGCCACGAATACCCACGCAGCGCTTTCGATGTCAACGTACGCGGCACCTTCAATGTCATGGAAGCATGCGTGGCAAAGGGCGTCAAGCGACTGGTCTATTCCTCGTCTGCCTCGGTCTATGGCGACGCAGTACGCGAACCCATGGACGAAGACCACCCGTACAACAACAAGAATTTCTATGGCGCAACCAAGATCGCCGGCGAGACCATGTTGCGTTCGTTCCATCATCGCTATGGCCTGAACTACGTTGGCCTGCGCTACATGAATGTCTACGGCCCACGCCAGGATTACCACGGCGCCTACATCGCTGTGATCATGAAAATGCTGGACGCTATCGACAAAGGGGAAAGCCCGACCATCATGGGTGACGGATCGGAAGCGTTCGACTTCGTCGCAGTGGAAGACTGTGGCCTTGCCAACGTATGCGCCATGAAGGCAGAAACTGCTGACCAGTATTACAACGTCGGCACCGGCAAGCGCACCTCGCTCAAGGAACTGGCCGAGTTGCTCCTGGAAATCACTGGTTGCGACAAGCCCATCACTTTCGCCCCGCGTAGCCAGGCCACCCTTGTGCGTAACCGCATCGGCTGCCCCAAGAAGGCCTCGTCCGAAATTGGCTTCACGGCTACCATCGACCTGCGCGAAGGCCTCAAACGCCTTATTGAATGGCGCGCGAATCACAAGGCAGAAGTCGCCGTACGTCGCCAAGCAGTGGGGTTGCCCGCATGAGTACTCCTACCAAGATGAATGTCCCTATCGCACGTACCAGTCTGACCGAGGCCGAGATCCAGAGTGTATTGGCGCCGCTGTCCAACGGTTGGCTGGTCCAGGGGCCCAAGGTCCGCGAATTCGAAGAAAAATGGTCGGCCTTCACCGGCGCACGCCACTCCATCGCCGTCACGTCCTGTACAACTGCCCTGCACCTGTCGCTGGCTGCGCTGGGTTTCGGTCCGGGAGACGAGGCCATCGTTCCCGCCTTCACCTGGATCGCGACAGCCAATGTGATCGAACACCTGGGTGGCAAGGTCGTTTTCTGCGACATTGACCTCAATACGTTCAATCTGGATGTCGCAGCCTTGCGCTCGAAGATCACCTCCCGCACCAAGGCGATCCTGCCCGTCCATCTGTTCGGCCTGGCTGCAGAGATGGATCAGATCAACGATGTGGCCAAGCAACATGGCCTGTGGGTCGTGGAAGACGCAGCATGCGGCTTCGGCAGCCGCTACCACGGCAAGCACGTCGGCGTACTGGGCGATACCGGATGCTTCAGCTTCCATCCCCGCAAAGCCATCACCACCGGGGAAGGCGGCATGATCACGACCGACAATGACGCCCTGGCCGAGAAGCTGCGTCGCCTGCGTGACCACGGCGCCGCCATGACCGATCTCCAGCGGCATCTGGGCGCTCGCCCCTATCTGCTGGCAGACCACCCTGACGCTGGCTACAACCAGCGCATGACTGATATCCAGGCGGCACTGGGCGCAGCCCAGATGGAACGGGCCGACGACATCATCGCAGAGCGCCGTCGCCTGGCCGAGCGCTATGATGCAGCGTTCGCAGACCTCTCCTGGCTCCGTACGCCAGCGCATGTGGATGGCTTGGAACACGGCTACCAGAGCTATCCCTGCCTGTTCCAGCCCGAACCCGTCAACACCGATTCCATCGAACGCATCAATGCCGCGCGCAATGCCTGGATGGATTCGCTTCAGCAAGCAGGTATTTCGACCCGACCTGCAACGCACGCGGTTCACATGTTGACCTTCTATCGCGAGAAGTACGCACTCAAGCCCGCTGACTTCCCAAACGCCTGGGCCGCCAATGATTGCAGCATCTCGCTTCCGCTGTTCCATGGCATGACGCAGGCGGAACAGGACTTCGTGATCGAGCAGGTACGGGGCCGTCAAATCTGATGTGCGGCATCACTGGCCTGATCAATTTCGACGGCAGCCCCGTCGCGCCCGAGGTGCTGAAGCGCATGACCAACGCGATCATGCATCGCGGCCCCGATGGCGAAGGACATTGGATTGAGGGCAATGTCGGGCTGGGGCATCGAAGGCTGTCCATCATCGACCTGTCCTCGGCCGGGCATCAACCGATGATCAGCACCGATCATCGGTTTCTGCTGACCTACAACGGGGAAATCTACAACTATCGCGAGCTGCGCACCGAACTGGAAGCCTTGGGCTACTGGTTCCGTTCGCAGACCGACACAGAAGTGGTCCTGCATGCATTAGAGTGCTGGGGACGTGACGCTCTGCTTCGTTTTAACGGCATGTTCGCCCTGGCGCTCTGGGACCGCAAAGAGCGCGAGCTCCTGTTGGCGCGAGATCGTTATGGTATCAAGCCGCTCTACTATGCGCGTCAGGCAGGCTGCCTGGCTTTCGGATCAGAACAGAAAGCCATCACAGCGGTACCAGCATTCCAGCGCAAACTGGATCTGCCGGCGCTGCTCGAGTATTTCACGTTCCAGAACATCTTCACTGATCGTACGCTGCTGGAAGATGTACGCATTCTCCCCGCCGGCCATTATGCAGTTCTCAAGCAAGGCCAGAACGATCTGAAACTATTCAGGTATTGGGACTACCGCTTCCGCGAACCAGAGGTTGCAGCTGATAAGCAAGCCTATCTGGAGGAACTGGACCGCCTTTTCAAGCAGGCAGTCAACCGACAACTGGTCAGTGACGTCGAATTGGGCGCATATCTTAGCGGTGGGATGGACAGCGGATCGATCACCGCAATCGCAGCAAAGTCCTTCCCGAATCTGAAGACCTTCACGTGCGGCTTCGATCTGAGTTCCGCCTCGGGCATCGAGCTGGCCTTTGATGAGCGTACCAAGGCCGAAGCCATGTCTGCACGGTTCAAGACTGAGCACTATGAGATGGTGCTCAAGGCCGGCGATATGGAGCGCTGTCTCCCACGACTTGCATGGCACCTGGAGGAACCGCGGGTAGGACAGAGCTATCCCAATTACTACGCGGCAAAACTGGCTGGCAAGTTCGTCAAAGTGGTCTTGTCTGGTAGCGGCGGGGACGAGCTCTTTGGCGGCTATCCGTGGCGCTATTACCGCGCTGCCATGAGCCAGGACTTCGAACATTATATTGATCAGTATTATCTTTACTGGCAGCGACTGGTAGATAACCGGCACCTGAAGCAGATGTTTGCTCCGGTGAAGCAGCAGGTCGACGGAGTATGGACGCGCGACATCTTCCGTGACGTGTTCGCCACTCACGACAATGCGCTGGATCGCCCCGAAGACTATATCAACCATTCACTCTACTTCGAAGCGAAGACATTCCTGCACGGACTGTTCGTGGTGGAAGACAAGCTTTCCATGGCGCACGGGCTGGAGAGCCGTGTTCCATTCATGGATAACGATCTGGTTGATTTTGCGATGCAATGCCCTGTGAACCTCAAGCTCAATAATCTCGCAGAGGTATTGCGCATCAACGAAAACGATGTCGGCGACAAGCAAACGGCCTTCTTCCAGAAGACCAACGACGGCAAGCAGCTGCTGCGGGACATGATGGCCCGCTATATACCCGACGACGTCACCAAGGCGGAGAAACAAGGTTTCTCCTCGCCAGACGCCAGCTGGTTCAAGGGCGACAGCATTGAATTCGTGAAACGCACACTGCTCAACGAAAACTCCGATATCTATGGGGTGCTTGACTATGGCGCCGTCAGACCCTTGGTCGAGCAGCATCTGAAGGGCGAGCAAAATCGTAGACTACTGATCTGGTCTCTACTGAACGTGGATGAGTGGATGAAAGCCTCTTTATGAGCACCTCAAACACCCCCGCAGACTCATCAACGCCATCTGCTCCCGATATGGGCCAGCCGTCAGATCTCATTTCTGATTTACGGGCTTTGTTCACCCGCGAAATGGAGGTAGTACGGAACCAGTGGAATCGGGCCCTGCCTTTCGCCGACTATATCGTAGACCGCTGGGAAAAAGCCCGCCTTCTTGGATTCGGTGAGGGGAGCAGCGTCTATGACAGCGCGCTGATCCTGGGAAATGTAAAGGTAGGAGCCCATACCTGGATCGGCCCATTTACCGTACTTGACGGATCAGGTGGCCTGGAAATCGGAGCATACTGCTCTGTCAGCGCGGGGGTACAGATATACACCCACGATACTGTACAGTGGGCTGTCAGCGGTGGGAAACGGGGACCTGAGCGCGCAACTGTTCGCATCGGAAACCGCTGCTATATCGGCCCCAACGTAATCATCAGCAAGGGAGTATCTATTGGTGACGGTTGCGTGATAGGCGCCAATAGCTTCGTCAATCGGGATATTCCCTCAGGTATGAAGGCATGGGGCAGCCCGGCCCGCTTGCGTGGGCCGGTCCCTCATCCAGAAGAAAGTTGAACGTGCTGCAAAATCCTGATATCAGCCAAGTCGATCTTAAAATCTGCTCTCGCTGCATCTACGATGAGCGGGTACCTGCCATCCACTTCGATGATCAAGGCGTATGCAACTATTGCCGCCAGGTAGAGAGCCTGATCAATCAGTACGGTACGGGCCGTCCGAAAGGTGAAGCCGAGTTTGCCCGCATTCTCGATGATATTCGCCGCGATGGGCGAGGCAAGCAATATGATTGCATCGTCGGCGTGAGCGGTGGTACAGACTCATCCTACCTTGTCCACCTCGCCAAGCAATGGGGCTTGCGACCGCTTGCGGTGCACTATGACAATACATGGAACTCCGCCATTGCCACCATGAATATCCACAAGGTCCTCGACGGCCTGGGTGTGGATTTATATACCCACGTGGTGGCCAACAAGGAGGCAGATGACATCTTCCGGTCGTTCTTTCTCTCCGGCGTCGCAGAAATTGAGGCATCAACCGACCTGGGTTATGCCTATCTGCTGCGCAAGGTGGCGGCCAAGTATTCGATCAAGTACATTCTGGAGGGCCACTCGTTCGTTGAAGAGGGCATCACTCCTCTGGGACGAAACTATTTTGACGGACGCTATATCCAGGCTATTCACCAGCAGTTCGGATCCATGCCGATGAAGACATATCCGCTGATGACGTTTTCGCGCTTCCTGAAGTCGGCATTGTTCAATCAGGTGAAATTCATCCGGCCGCTTTGGTATCTAAATTACTCCAAGGAAGACGCAAAGAAATTTCTCTCCGAAACATTCGGATGGCGCTACTACGGTGGACATCATCTGGAGAACCGTATGACCGCCTTCTATCACAGCGTCTACCTGCCGCAAAAATTCGGTGGCGACATGCGCAACAATACGCTTTCGGCGCGTGCGCGAAACGGCAACATGTCGCGAGAGCAAGCATGGGCCGAATATAACTCGCCGCCGTTGGTCGAAGATGAACTGGTCAGCTATTTCAAAAAGCGTCTCGGCCTGAGCGATAAGGTGTATGAACAGATCATGCAAGCGCCAGCCAAGAACTGGACACAATATCCCACCTATAAGAAACGGTTCGAGCGCCTGCGACCGCTCTTCTACATGCTTGCCAAGGCGAATCTCGTCCCGATGAGCTTCTATCTCAAGTACTGTTTCCCGGCCAAAGCTCCCACATGATTACCATCGTCAACTACGGAATGGGAAATCTTGGCTCCTTGCTGAACATGTTCAAGCGTATCGGGGTCAAGGCGCGTATCGAATCCGATCCCGAGGCCGTCCGGGATGCGGAGAAGCTGGTGCTCCCGGGTGTCGGCGCCTTTGATGCGGCCATGCATCGAATCAATGAGACTCCAGGGCTGCGTGCAGCACTGGACCACAAAGCGCTGATAGAGCGTGTTCCTGTGATAGGCGTTTGCCTGGGGATGCAGTTGCTCACGCGCTCCAGCGAGGAAGGCAAGTTGCCCGGCCTTGGCTGGATTGACGGGGAGGCTATACGCTTCCCACGAATTGATGGTCTCAAAGTGCCCCATATGGGCTGGAATGTAGCGCATCCCGCCACGCCAAGTGCGCTCACCAACGATATAGGCATCGAGCCACGCTACTACTTCGTGCACTCTTATTTCGTGAAGGTCGACAATCCTGTGCATTCGCTGATGCGTACGCAGTATGGAGTCGAGTTCGATTCGGCGATTGGCCGTGACAATATTTATGGCGCGCAATTTCACCCGGAAAAGAGCCATCGCTTTGGCATGAAAATCCTACAGAATTTCGCGGAGCTCTGAATATGCTGCGTACCCGAGTTATTCCAGCGCTGCTGTTGCAACATGAGAGTCTAGTGAAGACCCAGAGGTTTTCTACGTTTGATTATGTGGGAGACCCCTGCAATACGGTCCGAATCTTTAACGAACTCGAAGTGGACGAACTCTTTTTCCTCGACATCGCAGCTTCGCGCGAAAAGAAAGGGCCAAACCTTCAACTGCTCGCTGATATTGCCAATGAGTGTTTCATGCCACTCGGCTATGGCGGAGGGATCCGGAGCCTGGACGATGCTCGTTCAGTCTTCAGTATCGGGTTCGAGAAAGTGGCAGTGAATACCCACGCCCTGGAAAATCCGAGCCTCATCAGCGAGATCGCTACCGAATACGGCAGTCAGGCCGTGGTCGTATCCGTCGACGTAAAGGGCGGCGTGCTCGGGGGCCAGACGGTGCGTAGCCACAGCGGCCGGCATAATACCGGGCGCGACCCCGTCGCCTGGGCGCAAGAAGCGGAACGGCTGGGCGCTGGTGAACTCTTTTTGACAGCCATTGACCGCGAGGGAACGTGGTCCGGTTTTGACATAGACCTGGTCAAGAAAGTCACCGATGCGGTCAGCATTCCGGTGATCGCGCATGGCGGAGCCGGCAGCCTCTCCGATATCCGCAAGGTGGTCAAGCAAGCTGGGGCGTCGGCGGTGGCACTTGGCAGTATGGTGGTTTACCAGAAGCAGGGGAATGGCATCCTGGTGCATTTCCCCGAAACAAAAGAGCTAGAGGCTACCCTGGCATGAAGGCGGAATTCGAATTTACATTTGCCAAGCTCGAAGCCCAATACCGGCAAGCTCTCGATGCTGGCTATGCATTCCTCACTTGTGAGCAATATGCCCGCGAGAAGGACTTGCTTCCTCCACTGACAGTGGTCAATAGAGTAGACATCGATTTTTCGGCGAAAAAGGCGCATCGTCTTAGGGACATATATGACCGTCTTGGCATAAAGGCCTCGTTCTTTGTTCGCCTGCATGCGCCCGAATACAATCCATTCTCCTTTGAAAACTACCGCGTACTCAAGGCGATCCGTGATAGCGGCCACGAAATCGGCTACCACAGCGAAATCGTAGATCAGTCGGCCATCTGGAATGAAGACGCATCGGCGTGCCTGCGGCGTGATATCGATATCCTCAATCGCATGCTGGACATCGACATTCAAGGCGTCGCCAGCCACGGTGGGATGACCGGGCTGAACAACCTTGATTTCTGGAAGAATCACACACCCGATGAGTTTGGGCTGAAGTACGAAGCCTACGACAACGGTGAACGATTCAATCTTTTCAATCGCTCACTTTATGTCAGCGACTCTGAATGGACGCGCTGGAAATGTTATGAGAACGGAATTCTCCGGGACGGCGACCGTCGCAGCTTCGGCGAACATGTTACCGAGCGGCCTCCACTGATTTATCTGCTGATCCACTCCGACACCTATTTCGACAAGCACTTCTATGAATGAATTGCGCGCGTCTGATATTGCCCGCGCTCTCGGCGTCGCGCTGAGCGGGCCGGATCTGGTCATCAGGGGGGTCTCGTCCCTGTCAATTCCTCGTGCCGGCACCCTCAGCTTCCGTATCAACGCTTGGGATGCTCGACATCTACCCCGTCCGATATTGGTACTGGCGTCTGCAACACCTTCCGGCGAGGCAGAGGGGATCAGTGTCATCATCACCCCCCATCCGCGCCAGGCTTACGCGCACATCGTGGAGCAACTGCTGGCGCCAACTGTGCCCGGCATCGCATCAAGCGCCCTGATAGGAAACTCGGTGACCATCGCTCCAGGAGTAAGCATAGGCGAGGGCGTCATCATCGAAGATGACGTGCAGATCGGTGAGAACACGCGTATCGAGACCGGAGCATTAATTGGCCGTGGCTCACGTATCGGGGCCCGCAGCCGCATCGGCGCCCGCACCGTGATCGGCAATGAAGGCTTGGGCAGTTTCGAGACGGCCGATGGACAATTGCGCAATGTGCGCCATCTCGGCAATGTGCGCATTGGCGATGACGTGGAGATCGGCGCCTTGTGCGCAGTGGGACGTGGCACCATAGACGATACTGTCATCGGCAACAACACCCATATCGGTCCGCAGGTCAACATCGGGCACAACAGCGTGATTGGCATGCGTTGCCAGATCGCTGGGCGCAGCCACCTAAGTGGAAGCGTCGTTATCGAAGATGAGGCTAAGCTATGGGCGAACTGCACGCTCAAGGACGGAGTACGTATCGGAGCCGGCGCAACGGTAGGTATGGGGGCTCTCGTCAATCATGATGTACTTCCGGGCCAGACAGTCGCTACGCTACCAGCGATCAGGCTGCAGAAGCTGGCGCAATTCGTACACAATTTCAAATGGGGACGCTAATGAGCATCCAACGATACCCACTCACGCTGTCCTTCAAAGGTGAGCGTGATTATATTCAGGGACCCGACATATTCGACGCGGTAATTCAAGCGCTGTGCGCAGGTGCGGAAACGACCCGAGTTGCGCAGATTGATGTCGCGTTTCATCGACTGGCCCGTCGCGCAGTGGAACTGATCAATGACGATCAGGGGAGCGCCATGGATCCTGTGGCGATATGTCAGTACAGTATCGACGGCGTACGCCGCCAGGCTTTCGTGGTCGAGACAGGGACAGAGATTGTCGAGCGCCATCCTTATCCTGAAGAAGACATCATCGAGCGGATGAGTATTGATACTGACCAGCGGACCTGTGCTCTCGACATCGATCTGCCTTTTACGGACATGGAGCTGTGGGTCTCCATGACCAAGGCGCTGCACAAAGCGCTCTTTCCAGAGCTCAACGGCAAATGGCTATTCGTCCGCGCCCGCTTCGAGCACTATGCCCCGGATGCAAAAGGTTTTCGCACACTGGCATTCAAGTCCAACTTCAACAATAAACTGACGCGCTGCGAAGCAATGCGCGATGGGGCCAAGGTTGGTGAAATCTACTTCAGCATCGTGTGACGCCATGGCTATCGGAATCAAGGACATCGCGGTATATCTGCCTTCCGGACGGGAATCCAATCTCGATCTTGCAAGCCGGTTCGACGTAACAGAAGATTTCCTCGCCAACAAGATCGGTGTGCTCCATCGTACAACGCGCTCGCCGGGTCAAGAAACCAGCGACATGGCCTTTGAGGCCCTGGAACAGTTGCTGCGCCAAGGCAAGGTAGTGCGCGATGAAATCCAGGTCATGATCGTCGTGACCCAGAATCCAGATTCCCGCCTGCCCCACGTCTCTGGCTTGCTGCATGCGCGTGCAGCGCTGCCAAAACAGTGCGCGACCTTCGACCTCTCGCTTGGCTGCTCCGGATATGTCTATGGTCTTTCGGTATTGACCTCGTTCATGCAAGCCAACGGACTGGAGAAGGGTGTGCTGATCACCTGCGATCCCTACAGCAAGATCGTCGACCCCGAAGACAAGAACACCGTCCTGCTTTTTGGCGACGCGGCCACCGCTACCTTGGTGGGAGCCGACCCGGTGCTGGTACCAGCCTCGTTCGACTTCGGATCACAAGGCGACGCCACCGGGTCACTTCACGAGCGCGATGGCCGCCTGCACATGAATGGCCGCGACGTATTCAACTTCGCAGCAACTGTGGTCCCGGGGAGCGTCACGGCCACACTTGAGAAGGCGGGGCTGGACCGTGAAGATATCGACGTCTATCTATTCCATCAAGGCAGTCGCTACATTGTTGAAACACTGACCAAGCGACTCAAACTGGATTCGGCAAAGGTCCGCATCGACATCAACGACACCGGCAATACGGTGTCGTCATCGATTCCCTTGCTATTAGCTAAAGAACTGCATAACACCATCGCACAGCGCATCCTGCTGTGCGGTTTCGGCGTAGGCCTGTCGTGGGCCAGCTGCATTTGCCAAAGAACGGAGAAAACTCATGGTAACCACTGAAACCATCATCAACATCATCAAAGAGTCGGGCCTGGCCCAGGATATTTCGGCCTTTGATCCCGAAAAGACGTTCAAGCAGAACGGCATTGATTCCCTCGATGTATTCACGGTGCTGCTGACGATCGAGGAACAATTGAACGTCAAGTTCTCCGAACAAGAGTCCAACGAAATCCGTAGCGCGGCCGATATCGTCAAACTCATCAACTCGCGTTGATACTGTTGAAGCCGGCTCTCGGCATCAACGCGAATTACGAAACATATCCTCGCAGTCCTTGAACGATGTTGCCGGCCTCCTCGCGCCGGCATCTTCGTTGTCTGAGCATCCCCCCTTGAAAATCATCAATCCCGCCAAGCTTGCCCAACACGAACGTCTCTCCTTCCTGTTCAAGGATTCCGTCGTCTATGGCGGAGCCATGGCCGTCAGTCGCGCGTTCTCTCTGATCACGTTTCCTTTGGTTGCGCGCCACTTGTCGGTGGCCGAATACGGCACGCTGGACCTGTTCCTTGTGCTCGCGGGCTTCCTGGTAACCACACTGATCTTCGGACAGGATTCGGCGGTCGGACGTTTCTTCTATGAATATGAAGACCTGGAGCAGCGCAAGCAGGTCATCTCGCAATCTCTGGTGATCCAGGCTGTCGTCTGTCTCGGCGCCGTCGTGATTCTATTCTTGCTGTCCGGTCGGGTCGCGGCACTGGTCTCGACTGCCGACGGCTCAACACGCTACTTCAATATCGTCCTCGCGCAGGTGCCATTCACGTTGGCGGTCAACTTCGCTCAAAACCTGTTGAAGTGGACTTTTTCGCGACGGGCCTTCCTGATCATGTCGATCGGATATTCAGCGGCGCAGGCAAGTGGCCTGGCGATCGCCGTCTTCCTGTTCGATGTCAGCACGGAGACGGTATTGGTAGTCAACCTGATCACCAACATGCTATTCGGCGTGCTAGGGTTGTTCATGGTCCGCACTTGGCTGGTGCGGCCAAGGAGTCTGTATCTTGCCAGGGATTTGCTACGCTTCGCGCTTCCTATCGGCATCATCTGCATGCTGGGTGCAGCGGTTCCTATGCTGGAACGTCAATCGGTGGAAAAGCTGCTGGGTGTGGAAGGACTTGGACTGTATGCGGCCGGTTCCAAACTGGCGATGTTGCTGACCCTCGTCATTGGCTCCTTCCAGACGGCCTGGGCCCCTTTCTCAACAGCGATTCATCGCGAGCAGGATGCCGCACAGACCTACAACCTCGTCCTGGGCTTCTTCTCGCTGCTGGTCTGCGTCTTGACCATGATGCTTGATAGCGTGGCTACGCCCCTGCTGACCCTGCTGGCCTCGCAACGTTATGCTGGCGCTACCGTGGTGGTGTTTCCACTGGCCATGGCAACCGCAGTACAGTCAATCAGCTGGGTGACGGAGATCGGCATCGGGCTGTCGAAACGAACCTCGCGTAGCGTATATCCCCACCTGATCTATATCGCCGCCATCGCCGGTGCGATGTTGCTTCTGGTTCCATTGCTGGGATTGGCCGGTGCAGCGCTGTCAATGATGGTGGCGCAGATCCTGCGTTCCGTTACAGCCAGTTGGCTGGCACAGCGCGTCTATCCGCTGCCCTGGATTTATGACTGGGTCGTCAAAGTGGTTGCCTGTACATTTATCACTGGCCTTGTCGCGCACGGCATCCTGGCAAGATGGATAGGATCGTGGAGTGTCGCGCCGCTCTACCTGCTTGCCAGCACGGCGTTGTGTGTCTACTTTTGGCGCAGGCAACTGAGCTCTTCGGCAAAGATGCGCATCGCCTCCATGCTGTCACGCGCCGACAAATAAAACTCCATCTAGTAAAGTACATCCCTCCGAATGAAAATCGGTCTTATTGGAAACATGAACAATAACAACTTCGCGTTGTTGCGCCACCTGCTGGATCTGGGTGCAGACGCTGAGTTGCTGCTCATGGCCGATGATGGGATCGGCGCCCTGGCACATTTTTCACCTGAAAGCGACACCTGGGACCTCAGCCGCTGGGCTGCGCGCATTCGACAGCTTGATGCTCCCAACCGGTTCATCTCGGCAATCGGAAGCGAGTTTCCCTGGAACCTCATGTTCTGGGCGAAGCACATGCTGTCCGTAGCGCGCGGCAATCCCCACCCCAAACTAACCCGCCCGCTCTCTGCTTCCCGCCTGGATAGAACGCTGCGCCCCTATGATCGCCTGGTCGGCTCCGGAATAGCACCTGCGTTGCTGATGTCGGCAGGGCGCCGTCTGGACGTGTTCTACCCATATTCTTCTGGTGTCGAATGGGTCGGCGACCCTGACGTGACTGCATTGATGAAGGGGCAAGACCGGCTCAAGCGCGCTGGCGCTCTCCGTGTGCGCGACAAACAGATCGCTGGCATACGGGCCTCCAGGCATGTCGTTTCCAGCGACATCGGCTACACGGCGCAGGTCTTCGCAGAAATGGGAATCTCCCCCCTTCTCATGCAATTGCCGATGCTCTACAAGGAAGCGTCACCGGCGACCTACCCTCCGCAACTGTCTGCGCTGCTGGACCAATTGAGTCATTACGACCTGCGCTTCATCTCGCATGCTCGACATCGCTGGTGCAATACCGGGGATTTCCAGGACGACGAATGGGAATTCAGGTACTCGAAGCATAACAACTGGATCATTCATGCCTTCGCGCAGTTCCAGCGACAGCGTCCGCATGTGCGCTCAGTACTTGTCCTGCTGGACTATGGTACCGACGCAACCAATTCAAGACTGCTCTGCCAGGAGCTGGGGATCTCGGAGAGCGTACTGTGGATAGAACGTATGCCGCGCATGCAACTGCTGGAAGTCATCAATGCCTGCGACGTAGGAATCGGAGAATTTTATTCCATGCCTCGCATGATCTGGGGCGGCACAGCCCTCGAGATCATGGCGTGTGCAAAGCCTCTGGTGCAGGGCTTTGTTTTTGACGACGGTGAATTCCAGTCTCTTTACGGCTCGGCACCACCACCAATGTGTGCCGTCCGCACGCAGGAAGATCTGACACGCTGGCTGCTGCAACTTGGAGACAGTCCCTTGTTGCGATCCAGGCTAGGCGAAGAAGGACTCCGTTGGTTCGATAGCTATAACGGCCGCGGACTGGCGCGTCAATGGCTTGATCTGATCGCGGCTTAACCACGGTCAACGCGCACAACAATCAACAAGTATGAGAAAGATTCACTTATGTGTGGAATAGCAGGCATCCTGATGAACCAGGCTGCATTGCCCGACGTATCGGTACTGCGCGCCATGGCTGCCTCCATGGCATTCCGTGGCCCGGACGACGAAGGCATTCACGTCGCACCATCCATTGGCCTGGTGCATCGGCGTCTGTCAATCCGCGACCTCAGTTCTGCCGGCCACTGCCCCATGAGCACCGCCGATGGTCGTTATACCTTGGTCTTCAACGGCGAAATCTACAACTGGCGCGAACTGCGTGCTGAACTCGAGTCCATGGGACAGGTGTTCCATAGTCAGTCCGACACGGAAGTAGTGCTACAGGCTTATAACGCTTGGGGAACCGACGTAATAGCCAGGCTGGAGGGCATGTTCGCCCTCGCGGTCTGGGATGACCAGGCAGGCAGCTTGTTCCTGGCGCGTGATCGCATGGGCGAGAAGCCGCTGTACTATGCCCGGACTGACCAAGGGTTGGCCTTCAGCTCCTCGCCATCGGCCGTCTTGCACGCAACGGGGCCATTGCCGCTTGATCCGATGGGTATTGCCTGCCATCTTTCCCACACCTTCATACCGGCCACGCATACAGGCTGGGCCGGCCTGCGTGTGCTTGCTCCGGCCACCTGGCTGCTGGCGCATGCTGATGGACGTATCGAAGAGCGCCGCTACTGGGATTTCCCCCGGACGTCGCCCAAGCCGATCGCCTGGGCAGATGCGCTATCCGAAGTCGAGTCTATTCTGGACGACAGTGTCCAGCGCACATTGGACGCTGATGTCGAGGTCGGCGTATTCCTTAGCGGCGGTGTCGATTCATCACTGATCGCTGCCCTGGCCGCTCGGCACAATAAGCGGGTCAAGGCTTTTTCGATTGGATTCGCTGAAGTCCAGTACAACGAATTGCCTTACTCGGAGGCCGTCGCAAAGCATCTGGGTATCGAGCAGCACGTCCATATTGTCACTTGCGACGATATCATCGACGCCTTGCCTCATCTGGTCCGCCAATATGGACAACCTTTCGGCGACGCATCGGCATTACCGACCTATCTGGTATCGCGGCTGGCGCGCCAGCATGCCAAGGTCTGCCTTAGTGGCGATGGCGGCGATGAACTGTTCGGCGGCTACTGGCGCCTGCAGGCAGGCGTCTATGCCGCGCGTTATGGCGCCTTGGTTCCCACGTGGCTGAGGCGCCATGCCGTGCCGGCCGTGGCTTCCCGTCTAGGCCGGCTCGGACGGCGCCTGGACGCGATGAACACCTTGTCCTTGGCCGAAGCCGGATCGGGATATACGAATTCGGAAAGCTGGTTCAATCATCTCCAGCAGGTCGCAGGTCCGAACCTGCTGCCGGCCCTCGACATGGAGAAACTGGTCGCCGCACGTGTCGGCAAGGCGACAAATCGTCCCGAGGCCAGCATCGTGCAACGCCTGCTTTACGATGATATCCAGATTCAGTTCCCCGACGCCCTGCTGGCAAAAGTGGATGTCGCCAGTATGGCGGCATCGCTGGAAGTACGCGAACCCTTCCTCACTCCGCGCCTGCTGGAATTCGCCTGGGGTCTGCCCGATCACACCAAGCTGAAGTGGGGAAACCGCAAAGCATTGCTCAAGGAAATCGCCGCCCGGCACGTACCAAGGGATGTCGTCTATCGCCCGAAGATGGGTTTCGCAAGCCCTCTGGACAAATGGTTCAAAGGGGAGCTGGGGGAGTACGGTGCCAGTCTGTTCGAACACAGCGTGGCAGTTGCGTCCGGATATGTGGCCCCCGGCATATTTGAAACAACGCTGGCCCGGCACCGCCAGAGTGGAAAGGAAGCAACGCGGCTTTGGCTGCTGCTCTGGCTGGAGCTATGGTTCCGCACCCAACAGGCAGAGGCTGACGTGAAGGAAGCTCTGTGACCTCTCGGCATCAGCGTCTTATCTATGTCGGCAATCTCGACTCCGTCCTGTTTCGCCAACGGGTCGCCCGTATCCAGGAGTTGCTCGGCGAGCCGTCGCATACAGTGCTCGATACTGGTCGTCGCAAACGGATTGATACGTTGCGATTCCTGATTGCCTGCGCCTGTGTGATGATCAGGATCCTGCTATCTCCAGCGCCAGCAAAGATTCTCCTGCATGGCGCTTACAGTCCAGTACTGTGGTTGCTACTGCTGCTGCGCAGAGTACACGCGGTTTCCATCTTGCAAGGCTCTGAACTCAATGTCGATTTCACCGGCCTGCGCGTCCGGCTCATTACCCTTATCTTGCGGCGCTCTGCCCTGGTGGTCTGCCGCAATGAGGCTCAGCGCAAGCTCGCTGTCGAGCTAGGTCAAGCTCAACCCGGGCGCTGTGTAATCGTGAACTGGGGCCTGAAAGATGAGCTGTTCACCGTTCCTTTCCCGCCTCGCCAGGCTGAGCCGGTTCTCATTTCCCCGCGCGCAACACAGCGTGAATACAATATTCAGGCCATCTTCGCCGCTGTCGCCAGACTCAAGAAGGAAGGTCAACGCTTCCGCTTCATCTACGTACGCTTCAATCCTACCTTTACGCTGGACGACCTCAGTGCCGCAGACGAGGTTCTGGAAGCGCCGCCGCAGAATCTTCTGTGGGAGAAAATAGCTCAAGCCGATCTATGCATCAGCGTACCGGACTATGACGGCCTATCCAATACGGTTCTGGAAACCCTGGCGCTTGGCACGATGCCACTCTACAGTGAGCTTCCTCCCTACGCGTTTTTGAAGCAAGATGCCCGCCTGGGCATCAGCGCAGGACTGGGCGACTCATTCGAACAGAATGTGCAGCGCTTAGAGGAAACGATCAAACACGCGCTCTCACAACTTGAAGAAATCCGATCCGGCTCTCAGTTTCGACGCGACTTTGCTGAGACGCACTTCAGGAACGGCTCTGGGGTAGAACATATCATCGGAGCATTACGTGCTTGAACAGCGCAAAAAAAATTTCTGGCTGATGTTATGCCTGGCCATGCTCGGCCTGGCATACGCCTTCTATTCGTCGCTACCCATCCGGGATCCGTCCTCCGCGCTCTTCAGCAATGACGAGGGACTGTATCTTTCCTATGGTGCACGCGGTGCCATCATGGCGGAACTGAGGTACGGTCTGTTCTCACTGCTGGTGCGGATCTACTTCCTCATTGTGAGCGATCCATTCTGGGTGGCGGTGCTTCACAAGTCGCTCTCTCTGGCAGCATTCCTGCTCTTCCAACCCATGTTGGTGCGAAAGCATGGATATCGGCCCTTTGTACTCCTCTATCTCGCCTTCACCTTTCTGAACGGGCATTTCTTGCGCGATGGAATGATTTTCCTTTTTGTCCTGCTGGCGGTGGCCTATGCTGATTCCGGCAGCCTGATTCGCAGGTATCTCGCCCAGTTTCCGCTCGTACTGATTCGTCCCCAGGCACTGCTGCTCTTTTTCCCGCTTAGGATCTCCGTCATACTGGTGGCGTATTTCTTCCTGTTCATGCGCCATTTGTATGCGACCGAGCATCCCGGAATCGACATGGCACTATCAGAGGGCAACATTCATTTAATAAAAACAAGCACCCCTCTCACGCTGATCACCCTAGCCAATATCAATCCGCTGGCAAGCCTGAATTTTCATCTCAACAACGGAAGTTATCTGGAGGCCTGCCTGACGATATTTGGCTCGTTCTCCATGTTCCTTGTCTTCTCACAGATGACATTGGCTCTGCATTGGCCGCAATATCGCCACACCTACATTCCTCGCTTGTGGATGGGCGTGATTGGGCTGTTGATCATGTACGCTTCAATTGAACAGACTATCGATAAGCGCGTTTTTATTTCGTTGTTCTCACCCTTTATTATCTTCGTCAATCCAACACTGATGCGTGGACGCACCTTCGTCTGGCTGATAGGTGTATGGGTCGCCATGCTGATCATCCGCATGCTCTTCGGAAATACCGGATAATTGCGGCCCGCGAAAACAACTGAACTCGACTATTTATGTGCGGCATAGCTGGCAGTTTCTGGAAAAACTCCGACCTACAGTCCAACATCAGGATGGAGCGCGCCTTGCAGATCATGCGGGAGCGCGGCCCCAATCATCAGGATTACCACCGTCACGATACCGCCGGCGGCAGCGCTCTGCTTGGCCAGACTCGCCTGTCGGTCATCGATCTGTCTGAACAGGCAAGCCAGCCGATGTACTCGCCAGATGGCCGCTACGGGCTGATCTTCAACGGCGAAATATACAACTACATTGAATTGCGGGAAGAACTGGCACGTGCCGGCAGGAATTTCCATACTCAGTCCGACACCGAGGTCCTGCTTGCTGCATGGGAGGCATGGGGAGAGGCGGCGCTACGACGTCTTACCGGCATGTTCGCCTTTGCCGTGTTCGACTTCCAGCTCCGGACCTGCACGCTGGTGCGCGATGCATTCGGCATCAAGCCGTTATTTTACGCGTCCACGGGAGAAGGCTTCTACTTTGCATCGGACACCCGTGCCATGCGTGCGCTGGCCCCATGCTCGCCGGCACTGAACTGGCAGCGTGCCTACGATTATCTGGTGCACGGCGAATACGATTTCGGCAACGAAACGTTCTTCAGCGAATTCTCCAGTCTCAGTCCGGGGCACATGATCGAAGTGCCTCTGGACCAGGCTCGCACCATGTTGCCGCGATGCTGGTGGAAACCCTCAATCATCAAGGATTCCACAAGCTCCTTCGAAGAAGCCAGCATGCAGTTGCGCGAGCTGTTGTTGGAGAGTGTGAAACTTCATCTGCGCAGCGACGTCCCTTTGGGCGCGGCATTATCGGGAGGTATTGACTCGTCAGTCATCGTGTGCGCCATGCGGCAGATCGAACCCGATCTGCCGATCCATACGTTCAGTTTCGTCGCCAGCGAAAGCGCCGTATCTGAAGAACACTGGGTGGACCTGGTCAATAAGCATGTTGGCGCAATAGCGCACAAAGTACACGTAACACCAGAGGAGCTTGCCCATGATCTGGAGAGTCTCATCGACACTCAGGGCGAGCCCTTCGGCAGCACCAGCATCTATGCGCAATATCGCGTTTTCAAGCTGGCACAGCAAAACGGCGTCACTGTCACGCTGGATGGTCAGGGGGCCGACGAGATGATGGGCGGCTATAACGGCTATCCAGGACAGCGGATGCTGAGTCTGCTGGATAAAGGTGCTTATGTCCAGGCGTTGACGTTCCTGCGCAATTGGGCCGCCTGGCCTGGAAGAAGCCCGATTGAGGGTCTCAAACGCCTGGTCGGCGCAGGCAGTTCGGGGCAATTCAACAGCATTCTGCGCCGCCTCAACGGAATGCAGAACATCCCTGACTGGATCCGCCCTGGGCCATTGCGCGAAGCAGGTGTACGCCTGAGCTATCCGCAAGCCCAGCCAATTGCACCCGATCACGGGCGCAGGATGATGGCATTCCTGGCGCAATCCTTGACCGAGCGTGGACTGCTGGGACTTCTAAGGCACGGTGACCGCAATTCGATGCGTTTCTCCGTCGAAAGTCGCGTCCCCTTCCTCACGACCGGACTGGTTGAATTCATGCTGCGCCAACCTGAAGAATATCTTGTCTCCCCCAGCGGAGAAACCAAGGCCCTGTTACGCGCGTCAATGCGCGGCATCGTTCCTGACGCAGTGCTGGACCGCCGGGACAAAATCGGTTTTGCCACTCCCGAAAAAGCCTGGATGTTCAGTATGGCAGACACCGTCCGCCAGTGGCTGGCCGACGATACGGGATTGCCTTTTCTTGATCAAGCGGCGATATGCGAACACTTCGAGCAGATCCTCGCTGGCAAACGTCCCTACACCTGGCAAGTGTGGCGCTGGATCAATTTCATTCGTTGGTACAAAGGCCTGAACTAGGTCTCTTTGCTTAGGGTTTTCCTTGCGCGTTCTTTATCTCCACCCCGCGGGCGCCTATGGCGGCGCCTCCAAGAGCCTCATCGAACTATTCAGCCTGATGCGTCAATCCGCGATTGACGGCACCGTACTGACTCCCGGCGGCAGCGCAGCTAGTGCATTCGCCGATGCTGGCATGTCAGTGGTTCCGGTTCGCGGTCTAAGCCAGTTTGACAATACTCGATACGGACATTATCGCCGTCTACGCTGGATCATCCTCTTGCGCGAGCTGCTGTTCCTGCCAGGATCGCTATGGACGCTATGGCGCATGCGCGGGGAGCAGTTCGATGTCATTCACGTCAATGAAATAACCCTGCTGCCTCTTGGAATCATCGCCAAGAAGATCTTCAGGCGGCCTATGGTGATACACGTGCGCTCGCTGCAATGCGCCCCTCCCGGTAACTGGCGTACGCGGCTCGTCAACGGTTGGTTAGCACGTCATGCCGACGCGGTCGTTCCAATCGATCATACCGTAGCGGCAACACTTGGTCGCGATCTGTCCCTGGAGATCGTTCACAACGGATTGCGTGTCGATGCTGGCAAGCACCTCGACGGAGCAGCACAAGGCGCCCGCGGCACAGTCAGGGTGGGATTCATGGGCGTTCTGATCGCCCTTAAGGGAATTTACGAGCTGCTTGAGGCCATGCGTATCCTGAAGAATCGGGGCGTTGCCATCGAATGTGTCATAGCGGGAGAAAATGCCCGGAACCTGAAAGGCCTGCGGGCCTGGGTCCTGCGCAAGCTCGGTTTTGCAAGAAACGTAAGGGCGGACCTTGAACAAATGATCCACGACTACGGTTTGGAAAAACATGTCCAGCTACTCGGATTCGTCAAGGACGTACGTTCTCTTTATCCGACGCTGGATATTCTCTGCTTCCCGTCGCACCTGGATGCTGCGGGCCGCCCCGTCTTCGAGGCAGCGTTCTATTCCATCCCCAGTGTCGTGGCCGTCAAAGACCCGTTGCCTGACGCCGTGTTGCACGAACATACCGGTCTTGCCATCCCTTCTCCCGAACCCGAGCTAATTGCCGATGCACTGCAACGGCTTGCCGAGGACCATGTCTTGCGTCAGACACTGGGCCGCCAGGCGCGCGACTGGGCGATTAGTAATTTTTCCATTGAAAGCAGCGCCAGCACCATGGTGGCGATTTATCGGCGACTGCGATCAAAAGACGAAAGAAAGCAGTAAAACAGTTATGCGTGTCCTGATCGTCTCTCAATATTTCTGGCCTGAAGGCTTTCGCATCAACGAGCTGGCAGAGTCGCTCGTCCAACGTGGCATTGATGTCGATGTACTCACCGGCAAACCCAATTATCCCGAAGGCAAGATATACGAAGGATATAAGGCCAGAGGCTGCGTACGGGAATCCTGGCAAGGTGCGAATATTTTCCGGGTTCCGTTGTTTCCGCGTGGGTTCAGAAGCGCAAGTCGCCTAGCCCTCAACTATCTGTCGTTCATATTGTCGGCCGCAATCGCAGGTACCTGGCAACTCCGCCGTATCAAGAGCGACGTCATCTTCGTGTATGCTCCCTCCCCGTTGCTGCAAGCGCTTCCGGCTTTGCTCATCGGCTGGTTCAAACGCATCCCGGTGGTACTCTATGTTCAGGACCTATGGCCGGAGAGCCTCGAGGCCACGGGCTATGTCCGCAACCGCCTTGCCATCCGCATGGTCGAGTGGGTGGTGAAGCTGATCTATCGCCGCTCCGATCTGATCCTGGTATCTTCGCTACCGTTCAGAGGCTCCATACAACGATTTTCACCTTCGGCGGAGATTGTTTATTATCCCAACTCCGTGGATGCTTCCTTCTGCGACCCGCAGAGCGGACTCAAGCCGGATGTTCCCGCCCTGGATGAAGGCTTTCGCGTGATCTTCGCAGGCAATGTGGGCGCGGCACAGGCGGTACACGTCATCGTCGACGCAGCGCAACGCCTGAAGGAACATCGCGACATCCGGCTGGTGGTGCTGGGTTCGGGAAGCGAGCTCGAATGGATGCGTACACAGATCCAAGAGCGGGAACTGGACAATCTGTTCCTGGCGGGGCGCTTCCCTGTCCAGGCGATGCCAAACCTGTTGTCCCGTGCCGACGCCCTGCTGGTTACGCTAGCCGACCGGAAGATTTTTGCTGAAACCGTTCCCAACAAGATCCAGGCATATATGGCCGTGGGTCGTCCGATCATCGCATCAATGAACGGAGAGGGAGCAAGGATCGTGCAGGAAGCCAACGCGGGAATCGCGGTTGCAGCCGAAGACGGGGCCGCTATGGCGGACGCGGTCCTGAGACTGCATGCGATGTCTCAAGCTGATCGTGATCAACTTGGCGAAAACGGCAAGCGATACTACCGTCAGAATTTCGACCATGAGCAATTAGTGGATGACTTAGTTGGTCATTTGACCAAGATGATGAAAGTAAAAAAATGAAAGTACTGGTTCTCGGCGCCAGCGGCATGATCGGCCGCACCATGTTCCACGTCCTATCGCAACGTCCCGGATGGGAAGTCTGTGCAATCGTGCGCGCAAAGACATTTGAGGTTGGGGCACCGGTTGTGACAGGCATCGACCTGAGCAACCAAGATCATATGGAACGTCTCTTTGCCCAGAGGCGCCCGGATGTCGTGGTGAACTGCGCGGGCCTGACGAAGCATTTGCCCGAGGGCAATGCCCACATCCCAGCCCTTACCATGAATGCCCTGCTCCCGCATCGTCTTGCTCAACTGTGCGACATCGCCGATGCGCGGCTGATCCACGTGAGCACGGACTGCGTGTTTTCAGGCGACGCTGGCAACTACAAGGAGCAGGACACGCCCGACGCCACTGACGTATATGGCAGGACCAAAGCGCTGGGCGAAGTGACAGCTGGCAATGCGCTCACCCTGCGCACTTCCACCATCGGACACGAGCATGGCACTCAATTCGGCCTGCTGGAATGGTTCCTGGCCCAGACCCAGTGCAAGGGATTCCGGCATGCCATCTTCTCAGGATTGCCAACGGTAGAATTCGCGCGCGTGGTGAGGGATATCGTCATCCCGGATTCCTCACTGAAGGGGCTATATCATGTTGGCGCCAGCCCCATCGATAAACTCAGCCTGTTACAGACAATCGCACGCGTTTACAAGAGGGACATTGCCATCACAGTCGATGAAGAGTTCCGGATTGACCGGAGCCTGAATGCCGACAAATTTGCGGCAGCGACTGGATATCGGGCACCAGCCTGGCCGGTACTGATAGAGGCAATGTACGAAGACCACACTTCCAGGAAGCAATCCAATGTTTGACGACAGTGTTTTGATGATCACCGGGGGCACTGGCTCCTTCGGACAGACCGTGCTCAATCGTTTCCTTAACACCGGCGTCCGTGAAATCCGCGTGTTCAGCCGCGACGAGAAAAAACAAGAGGACCTCCGCATCGCCCTCAACAACGAGAAACTGCGCTTCTATATCGGCGATGTCCGCGACCCGGACAGCCTCCGTGCCGCCATGAAGGGGGTTGATTATGTTTTTCACGCAGCTGCGCTGAAACAGGTGCCTTCGTGCGAGTTCTATCCAATGGAGGCGGTCAAGACCAACGTGATCGGCACCGAAAACGTCCTGAGAGTTTCCTCTGAATGCGGAGTACGCAGAGTCGTAGTGCTCAGCACCGATAAGGCGGTCTATCCGATCAATGCCATGGGAATCTCAAAAGCCATGGCTGAAAAAGTCATGGTCGCAGCAGCACGAACGCAGCGGCAAGGCGAGACTGTATTTTGCGCTACCCGTTATGGCAACGTCATGGCTTCCCGCGGCTCGGTCATTCCCCTGTTCGTCTCACAGATCAAGGCTGAGAAGCCCATCACGATCACCGATCCGAACATGACGCGCTTCCTCATGTCACTCGAAGATTCGGTGGACCTGGTGTTATATGCGTTCCAGCACGGTCAGCAAGGAGATATCTTCGTCCAGAAAGCGCCCGCCTCCACTGTTGCAGATCTGGCATCGGCGCTCAAGGAACTGTTTTCCAGCGATACCGTGGTCAAGACCATTGGCACCCGCCACGGAGAGAAGCTTTACGAATCGCTCATCTCACGCGAAGAAATGGCACATGCACAAGATATGGGCGACTACTACCGTATCCCTGCCGACAACCGAGACCTCAACTATGCGAAGTATTTCAGCGAGGGAGATCAGGATATTTCCTTGTTTGATGACTACACTTCGCACAACACCCGCCGCCTCAATGTAGAACAAATCAAGCAACTGTTACTGGGGCTGGATTTTATCAAGGAAGAACTCAATGCTTAAAGTCATGACCATTGTTGGAACGCGCCCTGAACTCATCAAGATGAGCAGAGTGATCGCGGAACTGGATCAGCACACCCAACATATTCTGGTTCATACCGGACAAAACTACGACTACGAACTCAATCAGCTGTTCTTTGAAGATCTGGCGATCCGCAAGCCTGACCATTTTCTGGAAGCTGTAGGCGTTAACGCGGCACAGACCATTGCCCGCGTCATCGAAAAATCCGATGAAGTCATGGAAAAGGAGAAGCCAGATGCCGTGCTGCTTTATGGAGACACCAATTCATGCTTGGCGGTCATCTCTGCGAAACGGCGCAAGATTCCTGTTTTCCACATGGAAGCGGGCAATCGCTGCTTCGACCAGCGCGTTCCCGAAGAGCTCAATCGCAAGGTACTGGACCATCTCAGCGACATCAACCTGGTACTGACCGAACATGCTCGCCGTTACTTGATTGCCGAAGGTGTTCGCCCCGAGACCATCATCAAGACTGGCTCGCACATGCGTGAAGTACTGGACCACTACATGCCGAAGATCCAGTCCTCTGACATCCTGTCGCGCATGGGACTGGAACAGGGCCGCTACTTCATCGTCAGCGCTCACCGGGAAGAAAACGTGGACACGCCCGAGAATCTCATCGACATGGTGGAGACCCTCAACGCCCTGGCACAGCAATACCAGGTCCCGGTCATCGTTTCCACGCATCCGCGCACCCAAAAGCGTCTGGACGCACTCAATATCGGCAATCTCGATAGCCGCATCCAGTTCCTCAAACCATTCGGATTCTGCGATTACGTCAAGCTGCAGATGGAAGCGCTGTGTGTTGTCTCAGACAGCGGCACCATCACTGAAGAAGGTTCCCTGCTGAACCTTCCCGCCGTCACTATTCGCAACGCACATGAGCGCCCGGAAGGCATGGACGTTGGCACCCTGATCATGGCTGGCCTCAAGAAAGACCGCGTTCTGGATGCCGTAGCCGTGATCATCGCACAGCACCAGCGCGGTTCGCGCGTGGTTGCTGCCGTCGAGGATTACGAAGCGCTGGCGGTATCGAAGAAGATTCTGCGTATCGTGCTCAGCTACACCGACTACGTCAATCGCACTGTCTGGCGCAAGCCTTCCTGAACCATGAGTTCCTTTGCAACCAGTTCCCTGCTGAGCGGTAGGAAAGGTGGCTGCAAACGCAGCCCTTGGGCACCGGGGATTCAGAGATGAAACGTCTGTTCGACTTTGCAGTGGCCCTGGTTGCCTCGGTATTGCTTGCCATTCCCATTGTCATGGTGATGTTGGCTGTGCGCCTGACCTCCCCAGGTCCGGCGCTCTACTGGAGTGAGCGCGTCGGGCGCCACAACCGCATATTCAAGATGCCGAAATTCCGTAGTATGCGCATTGATACGCCGGCTGTGGCGACCCACCTGCTTGAGGATCCAGCGCAATGGCTGACACCGATTGGATCATTCCTGCGCAAGTCAAGCCTGGATGAGCTGCCCCAATTGTGGAGCATCCTCCGCGGCGACATGAGCCTGGTCGGTCCTCGTCCAGCATTATTTAATCAAGACGATCTGATCACGTTGAGAACCAGCCAAGGTGTGCACGAGCTGGTTCCAGGACTGACTGGCTGGGCGCAGATCAATGGCCGCGATGAGTTGCCCATCCCAGATAAAGTGCGGCTCGATGCCGAATATCTTCAGCGACGGTCGTTTCTGTTCGACCTGAAGATTCTCTGGATGACAGCCTTGAAAGTATTGGCACGGCACGGTGTGTCACATTAAAAATAAATCGACAACTTCGACGGCTCAGGACTCTGTGAACAGCACGCCATGAAACAACCTCTCTTCAAACTGGCCATACCCATACTGGCATTGCCCCGGGCCACAAAGCGCTTGGTCGCCGTATCAGTAGATATGGGCCTGTGTGTATTGACCGTCTGGCTGGCCTACTACCTCCGCCTGGGCGAATTCGTGGCGTTGTCAGGCACTGCCCTGTGGGCAGCCGGCGCCTCGGTCATGCTGGCCTTGCCCATCTTCATCGTCTCCGGGCTGTACCGCGCCATCTTTCGCTACAGCGGCTGGCCAGCCCTGCTGGCAGTGGCGCGGGCGGTGGGCATCTACGGTCTGCTGTATGCCTCCATCTTCACCTCCATCAGCGTGCCGGGTGTGCCGCGCACGGTGGGCATCATCCAGCCTATCCTGCTGTTGCTGTTCGTGGGTGCATCGCGTGCCCTGGCGCGCGTATGGCTGGGTGACCAGTACCTGAGCATCCTCAAGCAAGCCAGCCGCCCCAAGGTACTCATCTACGGCGCCGGCAGCACCGGACGCCAGCTGGTCGCCGCCATGGCCAGCAGCCATGAGATGCAGGTGGTCGGCTTCCTCGATGATGACGACAGGCTGCACGGCCATGTCCTCAATGGACAGCCCATCTACAACCCCGCCGACCTGTCCAGCCTGGCCTCCACCCTGAGCATCAGTAACGTACTGCTGGCCATGCCCAGCCTGAGCCGCAAGCGCCGCAATGAAATCCTGGCGCAGATCCGCACCGCCCGGGTGGCCGTACGCACGCTGCCCAGCGTGACCGATCTGGCCCAGGGACGCGTGAACGTCTCCGATCTGCGCGAGCTGGATATCGATGACCTGCTCGGCCGCGAACCCGTCATGCCCAACCACATCCTGCTGGCCATGAACGTACGCAGCAAGGTGGTCATGGTCACCGGTGCAGGCGGCTCCATCGGCAGTGAACTGTGCCGCCAGATCCTGGCGGTCGGTCCGAGCAAGCTGCTGCTGATCGAGCAGAGCGAGTTCGCGCTCTACGCCATCCACCAGCAGCTCGAAGAAAAACTGGCCGACCGTGACATCGTGCTGGTCCCCCTGCTGGCGTCGGTGCAGGACAGCGAACGCATCCGCGAGATCATGTCGACCTGGCATCCGGATACCGTCTATCATGCTGCGGCCTACAAGCACGTGCCGCTGGTGGAGCACAACCCGGCCGAAGGCATCAAGAACAATGTCCTCGGTACGCTGCGCACGGCCCAGGCTGCCACCGAGAATGGCGTGGCCGACTTCGTGCTCATCAGCACCGACAAGGCGGTGCGCCCCACCAATATCATGGGCGCCAGCAAGCGCCTGGCCGAGATGGTGCTGCAGGCCATCGCGGCCACCAGCCCTGGCACCAAGTTCAGCATGGTGCGCTTCGGCAATGTGCTGGGCTCTTCCGGCTCGGTGGTGCCCAAGTTCCGGCAGCAGATCCGGGATGGCGGTCCGATCACGCTGACCCACGCCGACATCACCCGCTACTTCATGACCATTCCCGAGGCTTCGCAGTTGGTGATCCAGGCCGGTGCGATGGCCAAGGGTGGCGACGTCTTTGTCCTGGACATGGGCCAGGCAGTCAGGATCATGGACCTGGCGCGGCGCATGATCGAGCTGTCCGGCCTGACGGTCAAGGATGAGCTCAATCCGGAAGGCGATATCGCCATCGAGATCACCGGATTGCGCCCGGGTGAAAAACTGTATGAAGAACTGCTGATCGGCGACAACCCCAAGCCTACCTCGCACTCGCGGATCATGAAGGCGCACGAGGAGTTCATCCCCTGGGCCGAGCTGGAAGCCAGGCTCAGTGCGCTGGAAATGGCGCTCAATGTGAATGACGTAGGAGTCATCCGCCTGATGATGGAAAAGCTGGTCACCGGCTATACGCCCTCCGACGAAATCGTCGACTGGGTCTACCTGGAACAGGAAGCAGAAGCACAAGCGCTGGGCCTGGCCAGTTGAATCGGCAACATCTGCGGCAGTCACGAAAACGCCAACCCTCGGGTTGGCGTTTTTTTTGGGTGTTTCATTGGCGATGAAGATCGCCGGACACCCCAGCGCTAGGGTTTCTGCGCACCACTGACAAACCTCACCTCCACCCGCCGGTTGCGCTCGTCACTGGCCGCCAGCCCCGGCAAGGGCTGCGAATCGCCATAGCCGGCCACGATCACGCGGCGCGCCGCCTCCGGGCTGCTGCGCCCCACCAGCAGCAGACGCGCCTGACGGGCGCGGGCAGCGGATAAGGTGATGTTGTCGTCGTAGACCGTGCAGAAGGCGCGTACGTCCGTGACCGGAGCCTTGACGGGCTTGTCGTCAGTGTGACCTTCGACGTAGATGCGACCAGCCGGGTTCTGTTGCAGATACTCGGCAATGCGCTCCTCGACCTGGGCAAAGGCGGCCTTGGCCTCGGATTCGACACAGGCGCTGCCGCGCCGGAACGCGCCTTCCTTCAACGTGATCTTGCCGGCCTCGGTATCCACCGCCACCAGACTGGCAGCCCCCTGTTGCGCAAACACCGTCTGCACCTGGCGCAACACCACTGTCAGGCCCGGCCCCTGTGTGCTCTCCTGCGGCGCTGATGCAGCCGGGGCCGGCGCGCGCGCAGCTGCGGGCGCGACCGCAGCCGGTGCCAGCGGCGGCGGCTGCGACGGTACCGGGGCAGCTGCGGCAGCCTGGGGCCGCGCCTGGACTGCGCCCGCTTGCGCAGCAGCCGGACCACCTGCCCGGGCGACCACCAGCAACACCGTCAGCACGGCCGCTACAGCGGCCATCAGGTTGGCCACGACTACCCATTCGCCCTGCGTGTCCTTCATCGCGCGACCTGCCGCTGCAAGGCATCCACCAGCTCTGCATGGCGCACGTGGGCGCGTTGCGCCTCGGCCTGTTGCGCCGCCAGCAGGGCCTGGCCGTTGTGACTGATGGCCTCGATCAGGCGCTGCTGCTGCGCCTGCTCCTGCTGCACCTGGCGCTGCACCGCCTGCGCGGCCAAGGCGCCCAAGGCGGCGGCGCTCCAGGCCAGCCTGGCCTGCTCATGCGCGCTGGCCGCCCACCAGAGCCTGAGGATCAGATAACTGAGAATGCCCCAGGCGGCAATGCGGAACTTGGCCCCCAGCGTGTCGAGCACGGCGGCCAGCGCCGTCGGCGCCTGGGCGCCATCGAGTGCGCCGGAAGCTTCGCCCAGCGCCAGCCCCAGGCCGATGAAGGTCCCCAGCAGGCCGGCCATGAGCAACAGCCCAGGCACCAGCCGCGCCCAGCGTTCGGGGCCGGTGGCCACGATCTGGCTCAGTTGCTCGGGCGTGATCGATGAGGGCAGGCTTTGCGGGTCCGCGCTCAGGGCGGCCCATCGCTGTTGCCACTGCGCCGGTGTCGCTGCGCGGCGCACGAGCCAGGGCATGAGGATCAGCGCCAGCACGAACAGCAGCGCAAACACCAGTTGCAGCCCGCCCTCTCCTGCGGCTTGCCATTGCGGCAGCAGGAAACCCAGTACCGATCTATCCATGACGTGCTCCCGCCTCCATTCCGATCTGCAACATCTCATCCCCTTTGTCAGCACCTGCGCCTTGCGCGCTGGCGAAGGATGAAGATTATCAGAAAGACCACAGCATCGGCCCCGGCAGAAAGGCCTGTCGGCATCAAAATGCGAAAACATCAAAAAAAACGCCAGGCGCGAGACCTGGCGTTTTGATCGCTTGCAAGCCACTTGTGGCTTGCTGCGTGGGGCTGCTGCTTACAGCGCCATATCGGCTGATGCGTTGGCCTTGGGCTTTTCCATGCTGCCCTTGGCGGCGTCCTTGCCGGTCGCCTTGGGTGCGATCACCGGCGGCGGGGCCAGTTGCAGCACTTCGCTGGTATAGGCCCATTCCTTGGCGACCTGGTCAGGATGGTCATTGAGCTTGGTGCCATAGCTGGGAACGATCTGGCGCACCTTCTGCTGCCATTCGGGTGTGGCCAGCTTGTCCTTGAAGACCTTCTGCAGCACCGACAGCATGATGGGCGCAGCCGTCGACGCGCCCGGCGAGGCACCCAGCAGGCCAGCCATGCTGCCATCGGCGGAGGCAACGATCTCGGTGCCCAGCTTCAGCACGCCACCCTTGACGTCGTCACGCTTGATGATCTGCACGCGCTGGCCGGCTTGCCACAGGCGCCAGTCTTCCTTCTTGGCATTGGGGAAGTATTCCTTCAGGGCCGCGAAGCGCTCGTCGTCGGACAGCATCAGCTGGCCGGCAAGGTATTCCACCAGCGGGTATTCATCGATACCGACGCGGGCCATCGGCCAGACGTTATGGGTGGTGGTGGCCGAGAACAGGTCCCACAGCGAGCCTTGCTTGAGGAACTTGGTCGAGAAGGTCGCGAAGGGGCCGAACAGGATCACGCGCTTGCCGTCCAGCACGCGGGTGTCGAGGTGCGGCACCGACATCGGCGGCGCGCCCACGGAGGCCTTGCCATAGGCCTTGGCCAGGTGGCGCTCGGCGATGGCGGGGTTGTCGGTGATCAGGAAGGAACCGCCGACCGGGAAGGCCGCGTAGTCGCGCGCCTCGGGGATGCCGGACTTCTGCAGCAGCTTGAGGGCGCCGCCGCCCGCGCCGATGAAGACGAACTTGGCGTCGGTCTCGGTGGTGCTGCCATCCTTGAGGTTCTTGTAGCCGATGCGCCAGGTGCCGTCAGCGTTGCGGGTGATGTCGCGCACTTCGCTGGAGAGCTTGAGCGCGAAGTTGGGACGAGCTTGCAGGTAGGCGGCGAACTGGCGGGTGATCTCGCCGAAGTTGACGTCGGTGCCCAGCGGGGTCCAGGTGGCGGCCAGCTTCTGCTGTGGGTCGCGGCCTTCCATCATCAGCGGCACCCACTTCTTGATCTGCTCGTGGTCTTCCGAATACTGCATGCCGGCGAACAGCGGGCTGGCCTGCAGGGCTTGGTAGCGCTTCTTCAGGTAGGTGACGTTGTCATCGCCCCAGATGAAGCTCATGTGCGGGGTGGTGTTGATGAAGGAACGCGGGTTCTTCAGCACGCCGCTCTTGACCTGCCACGACCAGAACTGGCGCGAGATCTGGAAGGCTTCGTTGATCTCGATGGCCTTGGCGATCTGGATCTTGCCATCCTTGTCTTCGGGGGTGTAGTTCAACTCGGCCAGGGCGGAGTGGCCGGTGCCGGCGTTGTTCCAGCCATTGGAGCTTTCTTCGGCCACGCCATCGAGGCGTTCGATCATTTCCATCGACCAGCCCGGTTCCAGCTCATTGAGCCAGACGGCCAGGGTGGTGCTCATGATGCCGCCGCCGACCAGCAGCACGTCGACCTTCTTGACGTCGGCCGCCTGCGAGGCTGGCGCGGTGGCCAGCGCAACTACGAATCCCAGCAAGGCCAGGAAGGTTTTTTTCAACATTGTCTAATCCGTTTGTGATGGAGAGAGGGCTGCCTCCCCTGCATCAGCGGGGAGTCGGACAACCGGTGCGAGACGCATCGGACCACGCCTGCTGGTGGAGAGCAGGCGCGAGACGAGACGCCGCGTGCCTTGCCTGCGCGCAACACGCGCCGCAAGGACGACCGGGCGTGGCCGCGCGGGGCCACGGCGCACGGGCCAGGTCGTTTGCCTGGGCCATGCCTGCCGGATTCAACTGCCTGTCCGATACCTGTCTCCGGCATTTGGGGAATGCCTGTACAAATCGTCTCCGTCAGAGCGGACCGGGATCGGGTCATGTCGAGGGGGCGCAGCGTACCATGCGAGGATATCGGTGACGATTGCGGATATCCCTCATTCACGCCCGCCGGCGCGCCTGTTTCCGGCTAGGGAATTCCCCGATAGCCACAAAGCGATGGCGGGCTGACAATGCCCCTGGACATAACAATCACCGTCTCTCACAGGGACGCAGACCAGAACCGTCAGGGGCGCACCATGCAGACCGTTGTCAACAAGCCGGAAAACTTCGCATCCTACGTCTATCACGACCGGGCCTTCGACTGCGCGACCGCCAAGATCCTGCCAGGCGAGTATTTCTATACCGGCGAGGACATGATGATCGTCACCGTGCTGGGCTCCTGTGTCTCGGCCTGCCTGCGCGACCGCGTCAGCGGCGTAGGCGGGATGAACCACTTCATGCTGCCCGACGGCGGCGGCGAGGCCGACAGTCCGGTATCGGCATCGATGCGCTATGGCACCTATGCGATGGAAGTGCTGATCAACGACGTCCTGAAGGCCGGCGCACGACGCGAGAACCTGGAATGCAAGGTCTTTGGCGGCGGCGCGGTGCTGCGCGGCATGAATGCAATGAACGTGGGCGAGCGCAACGCCGCCTTCGTGAGGAGTTTCCTCTCGGCAGAGAAGATCCGTGTGGTGGCCGAAGACCTCAATGACATCTGGCCGCGCAAGGTGCACTTCTTCCCGCGCACCGGCAAGGTGCTGGTCAAGAAGATCAAGGAGGCCGGCGCCGACCTGACCAGCCGTGAGCGTGAATATGCTTCCAGGCTGCAGGCCAAGCCGGTGGGTGGGGAGATTGATCTGTTCTGAGCTTGCCTGACGCGCTCTACCACGGCAAGCACTCCCTCTTTGCATCTTCGTCATCCGACGATGTTGGGCTTCGGAAATCAGCTCACCCATAACCATCCGTATCTAACTAGATACAATGGCGAGAGATATCGGGCCGGGATATCGGGTCTACTTCGCACGCGAAGGAGGAACCACTTATCTCTTGCTTTGCGGCGGAAACAAATCTACCCAGGCACGTGACATCAAGATGGCCAGAGAACTCTGGCAGCAACTCAAGAGACCATCCCTTTGAATGGAAATTTAGGGAGCCACCATGACAGCCCGAAAATTCAGCACCAAGGATCTGCAGGTTTCGGCATTTGATCCTGTGACGTATCTGGACAGTGACGAAGCGATAGCCGCCTATCTGGAAATAGCCCTTGCCGAAAACGATCCGGTCTTTCTGATGGCCGCCCTCAATGATGTCATCCGCGCACGCGGCGTCGCCGACATCGCCAGCAAGGCAGGATTGGGCCGCGAGAGTCTGTACAAGACCTTGAAGCCGGGCGCACACCCCCGGTTGAGCACCGTCTTGCAACTGCTGGGAGCGCTTGATATCCGGCTGAGCATCACTCCTGCAAAGTCTGCACGTACGGCAAAAAAAACTGCATCGAAAAAGTCTGCCGCCACGAAGAGGGCAAGGATGACTTCCACGCCCGGCCGTCCCGTCCAGGCCAAGATGGCGCCGAAACCGCCTGTAACGACCAAACGGACGACCAAGACCGCAGCGACGCGCAGTCGGCTCCCGGGCTGATCATCTGCGCATAAAAAATGCCACCCGGCTCTACACCGGGTGGCATTGTCATGCGTCCGCCTGCGCCCGCTTGAGCGCGGCATGGCCTTCACTTCTTCAGCGTCGTCAAACCCTGCTCCGCCAGCGCCCTCAACCACCCCAGCCCAGCCGAGGTGGCGCCGGCCGGGTTGTACTCGCAACCAATCCATCCCTGGTAACCCAGGGTATCGATCAGCTTCAACAGATACGGATAGTTCAGCTCACCCACGTCCGGCTCATGGCGCTCGGGCACACCGGCGATCTGGATGTGACCGATGCCGGGCATGTCGCGCTTGAGCTTCACGGCCACGTCGCCTTCGACGATCTGGCAGTGGTAGCAATCGAATTGCACCTTCAGGTTGGGCGCACCCACTTCGGCGCAGATGGCTTGCGCATCATCCTGGCGATTGAGGAAGAAGCCGGGAATGTTGCGCGTGTTGATCGGCTCGATCACCACGGTCAGGCCAGCGGACTCGGCCTGGTGGGCGGCATAGGACAGGTTGTCCAGATAGACCGCGCGATGCTGGGCGCGATCCTGGCCCGGCTTGATCAGGCCGGCCATCACGTGCAGGGTCTGGTTGCCGATCACTGCGGCGTACTTCAGCGCGGTCTCGATGCTGCGCTTGAATTCGTCCTGGCGACCCGGCAGCGATGCGATACCGCGCTCACCGGCGGCCCAGTCGCCCGGGGGCGCGTTGAACAGCGCCTGGGTCAGGCCGTTGGCCTCCAGGCGCGACTTGATCTCTTCAGGCGCGTAGTCATAGGGGAACAGGAACTCGACGCCGGAGAAGCCATCCTTGGCGGCGGCGGCGAAGCGGTCCAGGAAATCGTGTTCCACATACATCATGCTCAGGTTAGCGGCAAAACGCAGCATCGGGTTCTCCTTGGTAACGAGGGGACCAGTGTAGCGCGAACCCGCTCGGGCGCGTCCACACCGGCCGTGGTGCAGAAAACGTCAAAGCCCGCAGGCACAGGCATGCGGGCTTTGGACGGGACATCGACTTACTTGTTGACCATGCCAGGCTTGGTCGCCAGCGTGGCAATGGAACCCACCACCAGCATCACCGCCAGCATGTACATGCCGGTGGCGTTATTGTGGGTCAGGTCCTTGAGGTAGCCAATCAGGTAGGGACTGACGAAGCCGGCCAGGTTGCCCACCGAGTTGATGGCGGCAATACCGACGGCAGCAGCCGCACCCGAGAGGAAGGCGGTGGGCAGCGACCAGAACAGTGGTGCGCAGGTCAGCACGCCAGCGGCAGCCAGCGACAGCGAGGCGATCGAGACTGCGGTATTGTCGGCAAACAGCGCCGCACCGACGAAGCCCACGCCGCCCATCAGGGCCGGGATCACCAGGTGCCAGCGGCGCTCACGCATGCGGTCGGCGCTGCGGCCGATCAGGTTCATGGCGATGATGGCGCAGCCGAACGGGATGGCCGACAGCAGACCGATTTCCAGATTGCCCTTCACGCCGGTGGCCTTGACCAGGGTCGGCATCCACAGCGTCAGACCGTACTGCCCCATGACGAAGGAGAAGTAGATCAGGCACATCAGCCAGACACGCGCATCCTTCACGATGGCGCCAAAGCCGTGCTTGCTTTCCTTGCCCTTGGCGTCGCCGTCGATGTCGGCTTGCAGGCTGGCCTTTTCTTCGTCATTGAGCCACTTGGCGCTCTTGACGTCGTTGTCCAGGTACAGGACCGTCGCCACGCCGATCAGCACGGCCGGAATGGCTTCGATCAGGAACATCCATTGCCAGCCTTCCAGACCGCCGTTCTGGTGGAAGGCGTCCATGATCCAGCCCGACAGCGGGTTGCCCAGGATGCCGGCGACCGGAATACCGGACATGAAGACCGCGATCACCTTGGCGCGGCGGTGCGAGGGGAACCAGTAGGTCAGGTAGAGGATGATGCCGGGATAGAAACCGGCCTCGGCCAGGCCCAGCAGGAAACGCAGGATGTAGAACTGGGTGGCGTTCTGGACGAACATGAAGGCCGCCGAGAGGATGCCCCAGGTGATCATGATGCGGGCGATCCAGATGCGCGCGCCGACCTTGTGCATCAGGATGTTGCTGGGCACTTCGAAGAGGAAGTAGCCGATGAAGAACAGGCCCGCACCCAGACCGAAGACGGTCTCGGAAAAGCCCAGGTCCTGCGACATCTGCAGCTTGGCGAAGCCGACGTTGACGCGATCCAGGTAAGCGATCACGTAGCACAGCATCAGGAAGGGCATGATGCGCCAGAAGACTTTCTTGTACAGCCCGTCCTTGGATTTGTCGTTGACGTCGAGGCCGACGCCGGTAGTGCTTGCGGTGGTCATGGTGTTACATCTCCCTAAGAGTGGCGCGGCTGTTGGTACAGCCACTGGTTGCTTGGCGCCCGTGGTCTGACGGGCAATTTGTGGATTCAATCGCAGCGTCCGCGCCTTTTCCTGGAAGAGGCGAACGCAGGGCATTGACGGGCCGGTCTGCTGCCGGCTTGGGTGCCGCCTGCGCCCACCACCTTCCGTTGGGCGCAAGCGGGGCATGGCGGTCTGTATGCGACCGCCATGACGCGTTGTTGCTGGGGCTTGCTAGGGTTGCTGAAGCTGCCTGGTTGGCGCCGTTGCTGCTACCAGCGCGCCTTGAAGGTGGCGCGCAAGTCCTCCAGCGCGGGCTCTTCCAGCGGCGTGGCGCGACCACCGGCGAGGTGCCAGAGCTTGGCGGTTTCTTCCAGCTCTTCCAATGCAAAGGCGGCCTTGGAGACCGAGCTTTCCCACACCACCGGGCCGAGCCGCTCCAGCAGCACGCCGCGCACCTGGGTGGCGATCTTGGCTACCTGCTCGGCCACTTCCGGTGCGCCCGGGCGGGCATAGCGGATCAGCGGGATGTGGCCGACCTTCATCACGTAATAGGGCGTAATTGGCGGTAACACGTCCTGCTCGCTGTAGACGCCATTGATGGTCAACGACACCAGATGCGTAGAGTGCGTATGCACCACCGCATGCATCTCGGGATTGTTGTCGTAGATGGCGCGATGCAGGACCAGGGTCTTGGAGGGCTTGTCGCCCGAGACCCATTCACCTGCCGCATTGACCTTGGCGATGGCGGCCGGATCGAGGAAACCGAGGCAGGCGTCCGTCGGCGTGATCAGCCAGCCATCCTCCAGGCGGGCGCTGATGTTGCCCGCCGATCCGACCGTGTAGCCGCGCTGGTAGAGCGAGGCGCCGATGCGGCAGATCTCTTCGCGCAATGCGCTTTCGTTGGTGTTGCGGCTCATGCGGTCTTCCCGTCAAGATAGCGCAGCGCCTTCTCGAAGAAGTCCACGCTGCCGAAGTTGCCCGACTTCAGCGCCAGGGCCACCGGCTGGTCATCCAGGGTGGCGGTTGCCGGCACGCCCGGATCGATCTGCGGGCCGATGCGCAGGGCGCGCACCTCCAGGGCCTGCACCACCGCGCCGGAGGTCTCGCCACCAGCCACCACGAACTGGCGTACACCGCGTTGCCTGAGACCGGCGGCAATCGACGCCAGGGCCTGTTCGACCAGATGGCCGGCCTTGGCCACGCCCAGTTCCTTTTGCACCGCCTTGACTTCATCGGGGGTGGCGGTGGCGTAGATCAGCACCGGTTCGTTCTTGATGCGTTCATCGGCAAAGGCCAGTGCCTGCGCCACCACGTCTTCGCCACGGGCCAGCGCCAGCGGGTCGATGCGGAAGGCAGGACGCTTGGCCTTCCACTCGGCCACCTGGGCATTGGTGGCCTTGGAGGCCGAACCGGCCAGCACCACCGAGAGGCCATCGACCTTAGGCAGTTGCGCGGCTTCACCCACGGCCGTGAGCAGGCCGGCGCGGCGGAAGTTCTCCGGCAGACCCAGGGCCACGCCGGAACCGCCGGTGATGAGTTTCAACTCGGCGCAGGCTTCGCCCAGGGTGAACAGGTCCTTGTCGGAGACGGCGTCGGCGATGGCCATCTTCACCCCTTCGCTACGCAGCGCAGTGAAGCGCTCTTGCGTGGCGGCAGCGCCGCGCGCCACGGTGTCATAGCGCACCAGGCCGACCTTGGACTCGGTCTGGCGTTGCAGCACACGCACCAGGTTGGCGTCGGTCATGGGCGTGAGCGGATGGTTTTCCATGCCCGATTCGTTCAACAGCGCATCGGCCACGAACAGGTAGCCGCGATAGATCGTGCGGCCATTTTCCGGGAAGGCCGGGCAGGCAATGGTGAAGTCCACGCCCAGTTCCTTCATCAGCGCATCGGTGACCGGACCGATGTTGCCGGCGTCGGTGGAGTCGAAGGTGGAGCAGTACTTGAAGAAGAACTGCGTGCAGCCCTGCTGTTGCAACCAGCGCAGCGCGGCCAGCGATTGCGCGATGGCCTCGGCAGCCGGGACGGTGCGCGACTTCAACGCAATCACCAAGGCGTCGGCAGCCACGGCAGGCATCTCGGCGGGCACGCCGATGGTCTGCACGGTGCGCATGCCGCCGCGCACCAGCATATTGGCCAGGTCGGTGGCGCCGGTGAAGTCGTCGGCGATACAGCCGAGCAAGGGACGGGATGTGGACATGGAAACTCCTCGATTCAGATGCAGGGACGACGCTGTTACTTTGCCTTGGCCGGCGGCAGGTCGATGCCGGGGAAGATCTTGATGACGGCCGAATCATCCTCGCCGCCATGACCGGCGGTGGACGCCATCATGAACATCTGATGGGCAGCCGCCGACAGCGGCAGCGGGAACTTGCTGCGGCGGGCGGTATCGAGCACCAGGCCCAGGTCCTTGACGAAGATGTCCACGGCCGACAGCGGGGTGTAGTCGCCGCTGAGGATGTGCGGCACGCGGTTCTCGAACATCCAGGAGTTGCCGGCGCTGTGGGTGATGACTTCGTAGAGCGCATCCGGATTGACGCCTTCGCGCAGGCCCAGGGCCATGGCTTCGGCGGAAGCGGCGATGTGCACACCGGCCAGCAGCTGGTTGATGATCTTGACCTTGGAGCCGATGCCGTGCGTATCGCCCAGGCGGTAGACCTTGCCGGCCATGCCGGCCAGCACGTCTTCGATCTTGGCGTAGACCTCGGCGGGGCCGGAAGTCATCATGGTCATCTCGCCGGAAGCGGCGCGGGCGGCGCCACCGGAGACCGGGGCATCCAGCAGCAGCAGACCCTTCTCGACCAGGCGCTTGCCCAGTTCGATGGCGAAGTCCGGCGCCACGGTGGCGCTGGAGATGACGACGCTGCCCGGCTTCATCGCAGACACCGCACCGTTGTCACCGAAGAGCACCGTCTCGGTCTGGGCGGCGTTGACCACCAGGGTGATCACCACATCGACCTTGCCAGCCAGTTCGGCCGGATTGGCGCAGGCCACGCCACCGGCGGCGGCGAACTTGTCCAGGACTTCCTTGCGCACGTCGCAGGCATGCACGTTGAAGCCGGCACGCAACAGCGAGCTGGCCACGCCATAACCCATGGCACCCAAACCGATCACACCTACATTCCTGGACATAATTGCCTCCGCATTGATGGCGCCGCTGCCCGATGGTGATGGCAGGACCTTGCGCCGGGTTGATGATGCAACGCCGGCAGGGGCCGGCGTCGGAATTTCAAGTTACGTAAATCGCTTAAATCTTCTAAATTTTCCAAATCTTCAAAATCTGAAAAATCATTTATATCATTTAGATCATTTACTGCCGTTCAATCCTGGGCCGATCCTGTTCAGAATTGCCCCTGGCTCAAACGCCGCGCTGCATTGAACATGTGCGTCTGGGCTGCATTGCGCGCCGCCATCTCATCGCCGGCGCGGATGGCCTCGACGATGGCCTCATGTTCTTCACGGACCTGGCGCGAGAAATCCTCATAGCGCGCTTCATTGCCGCGCGTCACCGCCGTGGCCGCTTCCAGATACTGGGAAAGAAACTCCAGCGTCTTGATGAAGTAGGGATTGCGCGTAGCCTGGGCCAATGCGCGGTGGAAGGCCACATCGGCCGCCACCCCATCCCCGCCTGCCGCGACATCCACACCGATCTGCGCCAGCGCCGCCTCGATGGCCTGCAGGTCTTCAGCGCTGCGACGCTTGGCCGCCTGCGCCGCGACTTCGGCTTCGATGGCGCGACGCAGCTCGACGATCTGCAACACGGCCTCGGGTGAACTGACCTCGGTGTAATCGATGCGCAAAGGCTTGATGCCTGCCTGCTCGGTCACGAACACACCGCTGCCCTGGCGCGGTTCGACCACGCCTTCATGCTTCAGTCGGGCGATGGCTTCGCGCACTACCGTGCGGCTCACTCCGAATTGCTGGGCCAGCACCGCTTCGGTGGGAAGCTTGCTGCCTCGGGGGAAAGCACCGGCATCGATGTTCTCCAGCAATTGCCTGGCTACAGTGTCGCTGAGCGCCTGTGCGGGGATCTTCTGAAACATGCTGTCTCGCGGTCGTTATCGTAAAGTTATCCGGTCATCATACAAATTTATTTTGAGGCCGGCAATCCGATTTTTTGTCTTTACGCGGAGTAACAGCCTCATTTGATAAAAATTGGAAGCAGATGAATGCATTTGGAGTGATATATCGTCTGATTCGCTGCAGACATCAAGAATGCGAATATCTGCGGCAAGGCTGCGCCAGCGTGCCGGGGGCTCTACAATCATGGCTTTCCTGCCATGGATGTGCCGCATGCCCTACGATCTCTCCGACAAGCTGGTCATCGGGATTTCTTCCCGCGCCCTGTTCGACCTCGAAGTCGAGAACGCCATCTACGACCAGCAAGGCGTGGACGCGTATGCGCAATACCAGCGCGACCACGAGAACGATCCGCTGCAGCCCGGCACGGCCTTTCCGCTGGTCAAGGCGCTGCTGCAGCTCAATGAGCTGATTGCGGATCGCCGCCTGGTGGAAGTGGTGGTGATCTCGCGCAACACGCCCGACACCGGGCTGCGCGCCTTCAACGCCATTGCCGCCCACAAGCTCGACATCAGCCGCGCCGCCTTCACCGGTGGCGGGCCCACCGCGCCCTATCTGCAAGCCTTCAAGATCGACCTGTTCCTCTCCCGCGATACCGGCGACGTGCAGGAAGCCATCGACGCCGGCGTGGCCGCTGCGCAGCTGTACGCCGCCCCGCTGGACTACAGCGCGCCGGACAAGCAGATCCGCATCGCCTTCGACGGCGACGCCGTGCTGTTCTCGGCGGAGTCCGAGCGCATCTTTGCGGAGAAGGGACTGGAAGCGTTTGCCCGCCACGAACAGCGGCACCGCAAGAAGGCCATGAAGGAAGGCCCGTTCGCCAAGCTGCTGCTGGCCTTGTCGGCGATCCAGAAACAGTTTCCGCCGGCGCAATGTCCGGTGCGCATTGCCATCGTCACGGCGCGCAACAGCCCGGCGCACCAGCGTGTGATCCATACCTTGCGGACCTGGAATGTGACCGTCGATGAGGCCTTCTTCCTGGGTGGTCTGAACAAGGCCGAAGTGCTGCAGGCCTTTGGCGCGCACATGTTCTTCGATGACCAGGAAGGTCATGTGCAGAAGGCGGCCGTGGTGGTGCCGTCGGGGCGGGTGCCTTACAAGGGCGGCACGCTCGAAGGCGCGCGCGTGGCGCGCGTGCGGGCCGGCAAGTCCGGCACGCCATGATGCGACATGGGCGTCATCCTTTCTCGCCGCCGGACTGCTGCAATGGCTGCAGATTCACGATGAACGCCCGTGTGGTGAGATAGAGCACGATGCTGTTGGAGAGATGCCAGAACATGTGGGTGCCGATACTGACGTAGTGGCACACCGCCATATCCGCCGAGCGGAACGCCAGCGAAAGCGTGAACACGCCCAAGGCCAGCAACAATGTCATCGGCTCATGCTTGTCTGGGCGCCAGTGATACACCCCAAGGCCGGCGATGAACAGCCAGGCCGAACCATAGGACGACAGCGAACCATTGAGCCATTGATCAGGCAGCGCCCCGATCCCGTACGAGGTCGCAAAGAAGGCCAGGAGCCACGCCGCCACCACCGGCAAGGACAGCCGCGCCACCTGGCGCAGATAGAACGCCAGGAACAGCACCTGATAGAGGGAAATCGGAATGACATCGGCCAGCAATGCCCAGCGCACGGCCACGGTATGAAAGAGGAAACTGCCGATGCCGATCACGGCGATCATCAGCGCCAGAATCCCGGCCGTCGAGGAAGTCCGCATTCCCCGCGACTTCAGCAGACGCCACGCGCAATAGGCCGCGACAATGAATCCCAGGTTCGACAAGGCATTGACGGGCTCAGCCCAGAACGCGGGGCTGAGCCGTTCGCAGTAGAGATCCACCGGGGCGAACAGCGAGTCATTCATGATGGGCGGTCAAGGTGTGGTCAAGGGTGGCGGAAAGCCTCCCATGATCCGACAGCCCGGCTTTTTTTACCAGCACTGCCGCGCCCCTCGACTGCGCGAGCTACGCCTGTTCAGCGAAGATGGCTGCGCACCATGAATCACCTCACTTTCGTCACTTGGCCGACGCCCCGATCACCCGCCCCGGCCGCCCGGCCAGCCATCCCAGCCATCCCATCAGCACCGCCCCGCCGGCGCACAAGGCCAGCACCGGCGTCCATCCCCCATTGGCGTCATGCAAGCGACCCATCACGATGGGCCCGGTAGCGGCCAGCAGATATCCCACGCTCTGCGCCATGGCCGACAGCGCTGCGGCCTGCGGTGGCGTCGACACGCGCGTGCCGACGAAGGCCAGACCCAGGATCAGCACCGCGCCGGTGCCGAAGCCAAACAGCGGCACCCACACGAGGGATGCCTGCGGCCAGGCGATCAGGCCGACCAGGCTCAGCACGGTGGCGGCCGACATGCTGACCGCGACCGGTCGGTGATCGCGGATGCGCGGGCCCAGCGGCACCAGCAGCAGGCCCGGCAAGGCCGAGGCCAATTGCATCAAGCCATGCAGGTTGCCGGCCTGCACGGCGCTATAGCCATTGGCGGCGAGGATGGAAGGCAGCCAGGCCGTGACCACGTAGTACACCAGGGAATTGGTCCCGAGGAAGAAGGTCACCTGCCAGGCCAGCGGCTGCCGCCATATCGACGCTGCCCGCGCAGGGACGTTGGCCGGACGGGTATCACGCTGCAACTGCGGCAACCAGGCCAGCATCGCCACCAGCGGCAGGGCGATAAAGGCCGCCAACGCCCAGGCCCAGCCCAGGCGGGTCGCCAGGGGCACGGCGCAGACCGACCCCAGGGCTGACACGCTGTTCATGGTCAGGGCGTAAATGGCCGTCATGCGGGTGAGGTCGTCGGCAAAGTCGCGCTTGAGCAGGCTGGGCAACAGCACATTGCCGCCGGCGATACCGCAGCCGATGATGCAGGTCCCTGCCAGCAAGCCCGCCACCGTGCCGGACGAACGCAACAGGATGCCGGCACCGATCAACAGCAGGGCCAGCAGCAGGGTGCGCTCCAGCCCCAGGCTGCGGGCCGTGCGCGCGGCCAGCGGCGAGACCAGCGCGAAGCACAGCAGCGGCAAGGTCAGCATCAGTCCGGCCGCGCCGGCCGACAATGCAAAGGTCTGTTGCAGCACGCCCATCACCGGGCCCACCGCGGTGACCGGGGCGCGCAGGTTGGCGGCAATGAGCAGGATGCCGGCGATCAGCCAGAGGCTGCGAGGGACAGGGCTGACCCCATGGGGATGGGTGGCGGGCGTGGGAAGCGTCATCTGGGCGGAGTTTGATCTGGGACGATAAGCCCCCAGCTTAGCCAGTCGCGGCCTGCGCGTATTTGGCTACAATGCCAGGATATTGCTAAAAACGGTCAACCCGGACCCTCTATGGCCACTCTCTACGCCAGCCTGGTCGAACACGATCCGGACCGCCTCGACGCCGCGGTCACGGCCTTGCGCGTCCACACCAGCCAGGACGAGCGCGAAACGCCCTTGCACAGCCATCGCAAGGGCCAGCTGGTGGTGGCCTTGCGCGGCGCGGTCACCTGCGAGACGGCGCAAGGCATGTGGATCGTGCCACCGCAGTCGGCGGTGTGGATTCCGCCGGGGGTGCCGCACAGCAACCGCGTCACGCTGGATGGCCAGTTGTGCTTCCTCTTCATCGCCCCACAGGCGGCCAGCATGCCGGAGCAGTGCTGCACCCTGGCGCTGTCGCCCCTGCTGGTGCAGATGATCTGCCACCTGGCCGAGCAGCGCCAGGACTACGCCCCGCACGAACGCACCGCGCGGCTGGCGGCGGTGCTGGTGGAGGAACTGGAACACAGCCAGCGCCACGCCCTGCCCTTGCACCTGCCGGCGCCGCAGCATTCGCGCCTGCGCGCCATCGCGCGCCACCTGGCCGAGCATCCGGCTGATCGCAGAACGGTGGCGCAATGGGGGCAGCGTCACGCGATGAGCGAACGCAGCTTTGCACGCTTCGTGCAGGCCGAGACCGGTATGAGCTTCGGCCGTTGGCGGCGTCAGATCCACCTGATGCTGGCATTGCAGCGGCTGGCCTCGGGCAGCTCGGTGCAACGCGTCTCGCAAGACCTGGGCTATGACTCGGTGAGCGCCTTCATCACCATGTTCAGGAAGACCCTGGGCAAGCCGCCCGCGCGCTATATGGCGCAACGGCAGGCACAACGGCAGGCGCCCCCTGCGGTTCCTCCCCCCTCCGTGCCGCCTGCCCACGCAGCGGCGCCCTACTTCCAACCGACACGGCAAGCCTCATGGAAACCGAACTGAAACTGCTGATCGCCCCGGCCCACACCCAGGCCTTCATCCGCCATCCACTGATCAAGCGCTATGCGCTGGCCGCACCGCGCATCAAGGACCAGATCGGCACCTACTTCGACACGCCCGACCTGCTCCTGCGCGGTAACGATGCCGGCCTGCGCGTGCGCCGCACCGGCAAGGAATACATCCAGACCCTCAAGGCCGGCGGCGGTGTCAGCGGCGGCCTGCACCAGCGCCATGAATGGGAGTCGCTGGTGGAAGGCGAACAGCCTGACCTGGCGGTACTGCGCGAACTGGTCGACAGTGACGCGCCCTGGGCCAGGAAGGTGTTTTCCAGACAGACCGCCGCCCGCCTCACGCCCATCTTCAGCACCCGCATCCAGCGCATGGTGTGGGACCTGAAGCTGGACGATGGCGCCGAAGTGGAGTGCGTGCTGGACCGGGGAACGGTGGAGCACGGCGCCTTGCAGACGGAGGTCTGCGAGATCGAGCTGGAACTCAAGAGTGGCGAGGCCACCTCGCTGTTGGGCTTCGCCTTGCGGCTGCTGCAGGACCTGCCCCTGCGCATCGGCATCCAGAGCAAGGCCCAGCGCGGTTACACGCTGTTCCATCAGGCGCGCCAAGGCGACGCGGCAGCAAGCTCCTCGGCCACGCGCGCCCAGCCCCTGCAACTGACCCGCAAGATGCCGCTGGAGCAAGCCTTCCTGGCCGTCATCGGCAACTGCGTTGCGCAGATCCAGGCCAACGATATCGCCGACCAGGACAGCGGCGACATCGAGCGTCTACACCAGATGCGCGTGGGTCTGCGCCGTTTGCGTTCGGCCTTCACCCTGTTTGGTCAGGTGATCACCCTGCCCGCTGCGCTGGAGAGCGAATTCGAGTGGATCGCCGAAGCCATCGGCACTGCCCGCGACTGGGATGTGCTGGCCACAGAGACCTTGCCGCTGCTGGAAATGCCCACGGCGGCCGGCGTCGATCTGGACGCGGTGCGCAAGGCCGCCCTGATCCAGGCTGGCAAGGAACATGCGCTGGCGGTGCATGCAGTAGCATCACCGCGCTATACCGTGCTGGTGCTGCAATTCAATCGCTGGCTGCTGCAGCGCGGATGGCGCGAAAATCAAGGCCAGGAGCAGGACCAGGCCGCCCCGTCAGCGCTGGCGCAGCCACTGGCGCGCTTTGCCCGCCAGATGCTGCAACGGGACCAGAAACGCCTGAGCAAGCGCGGCGCGCATCTGGAAGAGAGTGACCGCGCCCGCCATCGCACCCGCATCGCCGCCAAGAAGATGCGCTACGACGTCGAGTTCTTCCAGGCCCTCTATGGAGAGAAGAACAGCCGCGCCTACCTCAAGGCGCTGGCCCGCCTGCAAGACCATCTGGGCCAGCAGAACGACCTGGTGGTGGCCGATGCGCTGCTGCAGCAACTCCAGCAAGGACAGACGCGACAAGCCCCCAGCATCGCCTGGGTGCGCGGCTTCCTGGCGGGCCAGACGCGCGATGGCCATGCGCACACGCGGCGCCTGTGGAAGAAGTGGCAGTCGCAGGAACTGCCCCGATAAGAAAGGGCAAGGCTGGACAAGGCAGGAGCAGGCCGCTGCGCGGCGGCGCTCACTGCAGCATGAAGGTCTCGTATTCCAGCAATTCCAGCTTGCGCGAGAGCAGCACGCAGCCCGCCAGCACCACCACGAACACCGCCAGCGCAAAACCGAAACCGTAGAAGGTCGGCCCCAGTTGCAGCGAGATGGCGGTGAAGGCGACGTTGAGCACCACGAAGGCCGTACACAGGCCCAGCACGATGCGGCGCTTGTCCAGGTAGAAGAACACATTGAGCACGCCCAGCAGCACCACCTGCAGGCTGGCGGCGATGACGTCGATGTACAGCAGCGGCAGGTATAGCGTGGAAATACCCAGCCACTTGAGCAGGGACTCCCCCGCCACCATCACCACCAGGGTGGCGATGGCCTGGATCTTGATGATCTCGAACAGGCCCAGGCGCACCGTTTCCACCATGCCGTTGCGATGCTTCTCGATGGTTTCCAGCGAGGCGCCGCTGCGCACCGCTTCGTAGAAGGCGTCATAGTCTTCGACGAAGTCGGTCTCCATGCGCAAGAGGAAGATCGCCATCCCCGGAATGATCGAAAGGTAGGCCAGGAACACCGGCAAGTCATAGATCACCGAAGCGCGCAGCGGACCGATGATGGCCTGGCTGGTCTCGGCGGTGTACCAGAACATGGCCTTGTCGATCCAGATCGCCAGGTTGTACAGCAGGCCAATGGCCATGAGCGAAGGATAGAGCTTGCGCCGGTCGAAGAATTCGTAGGAGATGAACCGGTCCGAGGGGAAATTGCGCAGGATCAGCGCCATCATCGCCATGAGCAGCACCGCCTGCCCGATCACGAATCCCCCCATCAAGCCTTCCAGCCCCAGCGGACGCAACAGCAGCGCCGCTGCCACGGTGATGGTATAGCCCAGCGCATAGATCCAGAAGATGGCCTGGTATTGCTTCATCCCCGAGAGGAAGATGGTGGCAATCCAGATATTGCACATGATGATGAAGGCCGCCAGCAGCAACAACCGGTACAGGGCGCTCTGGTGCGGGAACAGGAAGGCCACCGCCGCCAGCCCGAGCACGCCGCCGACCACCGTCACGGTCAGCGAGACGGCATGGAAGTTGGGCAGGATGGCATGGTTGTCCTTGACGAACAGACGGTCGGCGGCGAAGCGGGTCAGCGCCAGCTGGAACACGCCAGTGAAGATCAGCGACAGCGAAATCACATAGGTGATGCTGACCTGGAACTGCACGATCACGTTCTTGGGCGTGATCACCGTATAGCTCAGCATGCCGATGACCAGAATGCCGACGATGGACATGATCCAGGGGCCGGAGCTGATCAGCGCCGCATAGGAATAGGCCTGCATCAACGAGAGCAGGCTGTCGCGCTTCAATATCTTGCGCAGTTCGAAACCGATACCGGCCATGTTCTTCCTTGTCAGTGCTCAGTGCTGCACCGGGCAACGCAGCGCAGTGGCAGCAGCACCCGTGGCCGCCGCGCCCTGCTCTGCCAGTGCATTGTCATACAGTTCGCGGTAGGCGCCGAACATCATCTCCTGGGTGTAGTAGCGCTCCACCCGGGCGATGCCGGCGGCCTGCGCGGCATACCAGCGCTGCGGATCGGTCAGCAGCTTCAGGGCCGCCTGCGCCAGCGCCTGCGGTTCGGCGATGCCCACCACGTCGCCCGCCGCGCCCAGCGCCTGGTCTTCTTCGGACAGGCCGTAGATCAACTGGCGGCATGAACCGACATCGGTGGCCACACCCGGCACGCCCGCGGCAAATCCCTCCAGCAGCACCAGCGGCAACGCCTCGCTGATGCTGGAGAGCACGACCAGGCCGATCTTGGGCATCAACTCATCGATCTTCTGGTAGCCCAGGAACTTGACCTTGTCGAGCAGGCCCAGCCCCTCGGCGATGGCGTGGCATTCTGCGGCGTAGGAAGGATCTTCATCCTCGGGGCCGGCGATCCATGCTTCGGCTTCGGGATATTGATTGACCACCGTGCGCATGGCGCGGATGAAGGTCTTCACATCCTTGATCGGCACCACCCGACCCAGCAGGCAAAGGACCGGCGGAATCTTCTCGCTGCGCTGCGCGCGCAGCGCCGACAGGCGCGGCAGGTCGATGCCATTGGGGATATTGCGGGTGCGCTCCGGCGGCGCGCCGTCGATGACCTGGCGCAGGCGGTTGGTCTCGTAGAGCGCCACGATCTGGTTAGAGGCCTGATAGCACATCCGTCCCAGGGCCTCGAAGAAGCGTATCCACATTTCGCGGAAGTAGGGAATCTGCGAGGCGTCCTTTTCAAAGACATTGCGGTTGTCGCGAATCCACTCGCTCTGGAACAGGTCGATCTTGCGTTCCTTGGTGTAGATGCCGTGCTCGGAGAGGATCAGCGGACGGCCCGTCTGCATCTTCATGAGACTCCCCAGGAAGCCCGCATAACCGGTCGAGACGGTGTGATAGCAGCGTGCCGGAATCAGCTGGCGCGCCACCCGCGCCAGCGTCCAGACTGGCTGGTGCATGATGCGCACGGTCCAGAAATAATCGACGAAGGAGGGATCGGTGCAGAAGGTGCGGTATTGCGCGGTCAGGTAGTCCCATGACTGCTTGCTGAACAGGAAGGCGTCCTGGTCCAGCTTGCCGCCGTCGGCCATCATCGGGATCAGCTCGGCCAGTTGGGCCGCCAGCGCCGAATGCGAAGTACTGTCGCTGCGATCATAGGCGCGCAACATGCCGTGCAGCTGGTCCATCATGGCGAAGGCCTGGGCGTCGCCGCGCGAGCGCACGACCTGCGTGGCGGACAGGTTCTCGTGGATGTAGTGGGTTTCCAGATGCACCACATTGTCCGGCAACGCATACTTGGGCGCGCCATAGTCCTGGCGCCGGCTGCCGATGAAGCACAGGCCAAAGCGGAGATGCGGGAAACCGCGGATGATCTGGTTGACCCAGCTGGAGACACCGCCGCTGACATAGGGAAACGTGCCCTCCAGCAGCAGCATGACATCGCAGGAGTCGGCGCGGCGCTGGTAGCGATCGGCATCGGCCGGGGCCGGGGAAGAAAAAGTGACTGGGCTCATGAACGGGCTCGCGGCAAGGAGTCGGACCGGTTGGCAATGGTGCGCCGGCCATGCCGCCAATAGCGGTGCAGTTGCGGCTGCGAAGAGACACTGGGGTCGTACTGCATCTCGATGAAGAGCTTGCGCACCTGGTCGTAGTCATGTTCCAGGAAACTGAGCTCGGCCAGGTAGGGCAGCAGGCGCACGCGCGAGAAGCCATGCTCGTGGGCCTGCCGCAAGGCCTCGGCGGCGCCGGGTGCATTGCCGCTCATCAGCTCCAGCCGCACCAGCATGAACCAAAGGCCAGGCTGCCCTTCATCGATGGCCAGGGCGGCGCGCGCGTGCTCGCGCATCTGCGTGCAGGCATACTGCAGCAGGTCGCCCTGCACCAGATTCTGGTAGATCAGTTCCTGATACAGCTCGGCCACTTGCTGGTGCAGCACGGCCAGGGTCTCGGGATCGGAGACGGTCTTGAGATGGTGGCGGATATCGACGATGCGCTGGGTGATCTTCTTTTCCTTGCTGTCCAGGATGCCATAGGCCAGCAGGCGCACGTCATCGGCCGGGTCGGCCAGCAGGTTGCGCAGCGAGGCGCCGCTGGCGCGCGTGGGCGTGCTCTGGATGGCCACCAGGGCATTGAGGCGCTTGTCCAGGGGCGTGGCCACATTGCCCAGCTGGGCGCGCACACGATTGCCGGAAAAGCCGCTGCCCTCGCGCCGGCGCACCGTCACGAAGGCGGGGGCTTGGGCCGTGTCGAAGTAATCCTCGGTCTGGTCCTTGGGCCAGAACATGGCCACCAGCAAGGCCGAGAGCATGCACAGCGCACCGCCCACCGGAATGAAGAAATTGAAGCAGAACAGATAGCCCAGCAAGCCCGCGCGCGGCCGCTGGTAGCGCTGCGGCGCCACCAGCGCGATGGCCAGCGCGAACAGGGCCGAAGAAGCCATATGCAGCAGCAGATAGCCGCCCAGCACGGCCAGGCCGTTGCCGCCATTGAGCAGCAAGGCAATGGAGGCGACCTCGAAGCTCAGGCCGGCAAGGGAGAATTTAAGCAGCACAGCGTTCCACCAGGTTGGGCAGCAATCGCGACGGCTCGTCGCCGCCGATGGCTGCGGTATGGATGGCCGCATAGTTGGCCAGCGACTTGGCGCCGAACTGCGCCTGCGAGGCCGCCTCCACCCGCATCAGGTAGCCGTCCACGGCGGCCGCGCCGGCCAGCGGCAAGAGCGTCATCAACACATTGCGCCCCCCGGCCTTGTAGGTCCAGACCACATCGGCGGCACGCTTGAGGCGACGGATCTGGTCGAACATGTCGCGCGAGATTTCGTCGTCGCCAAACACCAGCGCCACCAGGGACGAATCGATGTCGGTGCTGCGCTTCAAGCGATGCAGACGCACCACGTCCACCGCCAGCTCCGGCGGGCAGGTCGGCAGTTGCTGCAGGATGGAACGGGCGGTGCCGCCGACCTCGATGCCGTCGGCGTAGTAGTCGATGAGCACCGACATGAGCTGCAGCGTATCTTCGTTGAGCGCCACGAACGGCAACTGTTCCACCACCAGCAAGCCGAACAGGCGGCCATCGAAATTGAGCAGCGGTGCGCACACCAGATAGCGGCTCTGGTTGCGCAGGTTCTGGTTCAGGCTCTCGGTCTGGATATGCCCGAGCTTGCGCTGCGCCAGGCAGTAGCGCACCAGTGCATCGTCGGCGGCCAGTTCGCTGACCTTGCCTACGCTGGCGGCCGGCTCAGGGGTGATGTGACCGGCGGCGTCACACACATAGACCGCTGCCGAGGCGACCTGGCAGCTTTGCGCCAGGATCTGCAGGAAGGCGTCTGGCGCGGGCATGCGCGACGGGTCCAGCAGGATCTGCGTGAGCGTGAGCGCGCGCATGCGGTCCAGCGACTCGCGCAGGGTCAGCGGCTTGGACAGCAGATCCTGCTCCAGCCGCTCATGCGACAGGCGCAGCAGGAAGTGGTTCTTGGTGAGCATGGTCAGGCGCTCATCCAGGTAGGCATTGATGGCGCGCAAGCGCCGGCTGCGGGCGTTCCAGACTTCGGCAAACTGGCCGCACAGCAGGGTCAGCACCAGCCCGCCCAGGAAATAGGACTGCGGGAAGGCCTGGGCGGCGGCCGCCACGGCGTCGGCTTCGCTGGCCTGGTGGCCATGCACCAGCAGATACCAGCCCGCCATCATGGTCGCCACCGCCACCACCCCGAGGGTGCTGCCGTAGCGCATGGCCAGGATGGCCGGCACCAGCCACAGCCAGGGAAACTGGGCACGAATGCCCATGGGGTCCTCGGGCGCCACCCAATGGGCGAACAGCAGCGCGGCCAGCACCAGCGCTACGGTCTCGATGATGCGCAAGACAGCCTTGCGCGGAGAGCCGCTATCGGTATCGAAGCGCGTGAAAAAGCGCGACCAGAATTTCTGCCGCTTCTGGCCGGCCGTCAGGGCGGTGCTCATGCCAGCGGCCCAGGGGCGCTGGGGCCCGGCGCCGCGGCCCTGCCTTGGAGTATCGCTCACGTCATCATCCTCATCGCTGGCCCATCAGGCCCCGCCGTTGAAGGTCGCGGGCGCACCGGTCGCCGGGACGGCAGGCGTGGTATCGGAGATCGTAGCACTCAGCGGCGCCAGCAGCGTGCGCGCCAGCTTCTGCGCAACCGCCGAGAGCGCCTCGCGGCTCCAGCCGCTCTTGGCGCCAGCGGCGGCCCACACCACCTTGCCGGTGGCCACTTCGATCAATTGCAAGGTCATGCCCACGGCCGGCTCGCCATCGATGCCGACCTTGTAGCGCCATTCATCGACGCTGCCGCTCAGGGCATAGGCGATGTTTTCGCTGCGCGCCCATTGCAGGGCGGCGTCGAGCTGCTTGCGGTCCATCGGCTCGAACAGGGTTTCATTGTTCAGCGAGGCCGGATAGTGCTGCAGCTCGGTCATGCCGTTGGTGCGCAGGATGGTTTCGGCAATCGCCTCGGCGCGCAGGCCGGCCTGCGGCGTCTCGGTATGATTGGCGAAGGGCAGCAGGCCCCAGCGCGCATTGGCCGGCAGCGTGGGAGCGTTGCCGATGTCGGTGGTGGAGCAGGCGGCCAGGCCCAGGGCCAGGAGGGCAGCCGCGCCCAGGCGCAGCAGGCAGGAGAAGGTCAGTTTTTTCATCTTGGTCACCGTGTCATGCAATGGTTAGCGATAAGGTAAAGAGGTCTTGCTGCGATTCATGTTGAAGGCTAGTAGAACCATCGGTACAGCACATTCAATTCAAACCCGCGCTGCGGATTGTTGGGCGTGGCGGCGGTGCTCTGCGCGCCGATGGACAACACATCCTGCCCGACCACGCTGCCGGCGATGCCGGCGCGCAGGTTGCGGCCCCAGCCGATGTCGGAGGTGCGCGTCATGCCAAACTCGGCATAGGGCCGCCAGGCCCGCGTATAGGCGTTTTCCACCACCGTGCCCGCGCCCAGCGCTGCACCCCAGGAACGCGAATCCAGCGGCATGTAGCGGAAACTGGCCGGGTCCGTTCCCACCGGCACCAGCCGCGCGATCAGGCTGTCGCTGTTGCCGTAGTCGGTGAACTTGGCATCGTTGACGAAAGCGCGCAGGGTCAGGTTGGGATACTCCACCCGGAAGTGCGTGCCGACCTCGGCATTGAGGGTGCGGCCCCGGCCCAGCGAGGTGCCGGACTGGCTGGCGTAGTGTTGCAGACCACCGCCCAGGCGCAGGTATTCGGTGCGGCTCAGTTGCACATTCAGGTTGAGCTCACCGCCATCGCGCTTGGCGCCCACGCGCATGAAGGCCGAGTCGGTCGCGCTCAGGTTGATGCCGCCATTGCCCGACAAGGTCAGCTTGGGCGTGAGCTGGCGCGAGAATTCCAGGCGCAGGCCATTGAAGCTGGTCATCGCCTGGCGATGCTGCAAGGCGGCGCTGACGAAGCCCTCCTCGATGCGACGACGCAGGGTAAAGGAATACAGCCGGTCCACCGCCGGCACATCGCCCAGCAAGGTGCTGTCGTCGACACTCTGGCGTCGTTCGATGTAACCGAAGTCGAGGCGCGTGCCAGGCGTGAGGTTCACGCCACTGCTGAGCGTAAAGAGCTTGGTGGCCAGCGGGAACTCGCGGGTGGCGGTGTAGCCGGCGCTGAACTTGGCCGGGTCATCGGTGACCAGGCCGGTGAGGCGGGCATGCAACTCGTCGTCGCCCGGCAGGCGTTGCAGCTGGTCGAAGGCCAGCGTCTGCGCCAACGGCACCCGGCCGGCCACGCGAGCGGCTTCGATGCGGTCATACATGGGCAGCCAGTCGGCCAGGTTGTCGAGCAGGCGGTTCAGGCCCTGGCGGTCATCATTGCCCAGCGCCATGGCCAGCTCGCCCCACAAGGGCTTGTCCAGCTGGGTGGCAAAGCGCGTGGCCAGCCAGGTGCGCGCCAGGTCGGAGTCGCCTTGGTTCATCGCATAGGCCAAGGCCAGCTCGCGCGCACTGGCCGAGAGCCGGGCGTCGTCGCGCGGGCGCTGGCCGGTGTCGCCAGTGGGGGCGAACAGCGCCGCCGGTCCGTCCATGAGGCGCGCCGACACGTCCTGGTCCTGGGCGTGCTGGCGGGCGTCGCTGCGGGCAGCGGCCTGCATGTCCTTGAGCAGGGCCGGACCATCGGCCGGCGGCGGCGCCGCATCAGAGCGCACCAGGCGCGTCACGTCGCTGTCGAGCAGGGCGCGCATGACCTTGTTGCTGGCGTCGGCCGGCATGAACAGCGGCGCCAGCGCGGCCAGGCGATCGCGCCATTCGCGCAGCTGGGCCGGCGGGATATTGCGCAGCCGCGCCGGATCGCGCAACTCGATCCAGGCGCGGCGACGGATGCGCCACGCCAGGTCAGGCTGGCCGCTGGCGTCCAGCGCCTCGGCATAGCTGAGCAGCCACAGGTAATCGTTCTGGGGAAAGCCCGACTTGCGGAACCAGTGCAACGCCACGTTCTGCCGGTTCAGCGAGATGTTGGCCGCGGCAAACGGCCCCCATAGTTGCGGCGCATTCTCGGCGTCGGCAGCCCACAGGGTCAGCGCGCGGTTGAGCAGTTCGGTATCACGGGTGGCGATAAGGATCCAGATCATCTCGGCGCGTACCTCGGCCGAGCGCGGACTGAGCGACAAGGCCAGGCGCATGTCGGCGCGCGCGCCGGCATAGTCGTGCTTCATCTGGCGGAAGGCCGAGCGCACGCTCAGGTAAGGGACGTACTTTTCCAGCGCCGCATTCTGCTGCGGGGTGATGCTGTCGAGGAAGCGCTGGCCGCCGTCCAGGTCATTGAGACGCATGCGGTAGGTCAGCGCCTGCACCGCGAAGTTGGCCACGCTGGTACGGCGGAAACCGAACTCGGCCAGCTCGGCGGCGGCGCGCGGTTCGTGCTCCTGGATCACCACCATCAGGTTGCTCATGTCGCCTTCGGCGGCCTGGTTGGTGGCCAGGAGCTGGTCATAGCCCCGGCGCGCCTCTTCATCCAGGCCCAGGTAGCGCGCCAGTTCTGCATAGGTGCGCCAGAAGTCGGCGTTGCCGGGCGGCGCCACCGGCGCGGCCTGGCGCAGCAGTTCCAGCGCCTGCTCGCCGCGCCCGCGCAGGTAGAGCAGGTTGGCGGCCATCAGGGCATTGGCGGCCGAGGGGCCGAATTCCTGGCGTTGGCGCACCAGCACAGCGTTGGCGTCATCATCGCGGCCCATGCGCAGGTACAGCTTGGCCAGTGCATCCATCTCGCCATTGCGTTCGGTGGCGGCGTTGGCATTAGCGTTGGCGGCGGCTGTCCGGTTCTGGCGCAGGCGCGCTTCCAGCAGTGCGGCGGCGCGCTCGGGCTGGCCGACGTTTTCGTACTGCGCCACCAGCAGGTTGACCCACTTGGGGTCGCCCGGCTCCACCTGCATCTTGTGCTGCAAGGCTTCGGTGAGGATGTCTTGTTCGAAGGTGCCAGCGGCGATGCGCATGACATTGTCCCAGGCCGCCTCGTCATTGGTCAGGCGCGCATAGGCCAGCCAGTGCGGGGTAGCCTGTTCCGGCACGCCGCTCCATTCCGACACCTCGGCCAGGCGCTTGCGCCAAGCCGCGTCATCGGGACGCTGGCGCACCGCCGATTGTGCCAACAGACGCGCATCGGTGAGGTTGCGATTGCCCAGGAAGACGTTGTAGGCCAGGGTGTAGATCTCGTCATCGAAGGGCAGGCGCGCCAGTTCGCGGCTGGCGTTGACCTCTGCCGCTGGCGGCTGCGAGGGATCGGCGGCGGCCACGCGGATGACGCGCGCCTGGCGCATCGCCATCTGCATGCGCTGCTGCAATTGATGCGGCTGCTGCGGCTGCTGCAGCAAGGCCCGGGTCAGGCGCAGCGAACGGGTGAATTCACTCATCTGCTGGAAATGCACAGTGGCCAGCGCGGCGCTCCCCTGCCCTGCCCGCGCCAGCGTGGCGGCGGCGCGTCCCATGGACAACTGCAGCAACTGGCGCACATAGCGCTCGGCCGCCTCGGGCCGGTTGGCCGCCTGCGCCAGCCGGGTCAGGAACAGCAACGTGGCCTTGTCGTTGGCCAATGGGCCCAGGTTGGCGTCGGCCACCTCCAGCGCTTCCTGGTACAGGCCACCGGCCTGCAGGTTGCGCAAGGCGGTGATGAAATTGTCGCGGCGCGCTTCCAGCGAGCCGGCATGCTGCATCGCCAGCAGGTAGAAGGAGGCGCTGCTGCGGTAATCGCCCATGCCCAGGCTCTGCTGGCCCAGGCGCACCGCTTCGCCATAGGGCAAGTCGCGGGTGGAGCGCTCGGCCAGCAGGCGCTCAAACGCCACCCGCGCCGCTTCCACGTCACCCAGCGCCAGGGCGTCCTGGGACAGGCCCAGCCACTGCTGTGCGCTCAGGGGATAGGTCATGAGCTGCTGCAACTGGATGCGCAGCTCGGCCAGCAGGCGGGTGCGCTCGGGCGACGTCGCCGGCAAGGCAAAGGCTTCCTGCTGGCGGATGCGGTATTCCAGCCAGGCCGCCGCCAGCCGTGCAGCCGGGTCGGTCCCCATCTGCAGGAAGGCCAGTTGCTGGCGCGCCTCGGCGAACTGGCCCAGGTCGATCATCTGCTTGACCAGTTCGGCGCGCAGCGCGGTATTGCCCGGCTTGGCCTTGAGGAAGACCTTCAGGTACTCGATGGTCAACTGGTCACCACGGCCGCTGGCATTGGCCACTTCCAGGCGCTGCTGCAGCGAGACCTTGGGATAGACCAGGGCGAACACGGTCCCGACCGCCAGCGCAAAACCGGCGATCGTCCACGGCGAAAACAGCCTCAGTCGTTCATAAGGTGCATTGAACGAGTACCAGGTGCCGTGTTGTCGCGAGTTTGGCGGTTGAGGAGCCGATGTCATATTGGTGAACTGCAGACTTTGCGGTGAAATTCTTGAACCAGGATTGGCCAGTGATGCTGACCGACTTGCCCGCAGGCAGGGCCGCGCCATCGGCCGAGGCGCTGCAGCTGCGTGCACCGGCCACGCTGAAGGTGGAAGGCCCGTTGGCCAGCAGGCTGAAGCGCAGCTCGACCTGGTTGCCATTGACGCTGCGCTGGAAGTCGCCGACCTGGCCGCCGGCTTCCAGCAGCATCGGCAAGGCCTGCGCGGCAGGCTGTGCCGGCGGCTTGAGGCGCACTTCGGCGGCCGAGGTGATCAGGTAGCGTCCGCTCGGCCCCGGGGCGATGCCGGCGATGCCGGGCGCACTGAGGTCATAGTCGGGCGTGCCAGGCGGCAGGCGCAAGGTGCGCAGGTGTGCGCCGGTGCGATAGACCAGGGCGCCGTCAGCGGTGCGGGCGATGCTGGTGTTTTCGAAATCGATCACCTTGCGGATGTATTGCGAGACATACAGCCGCGTGAACGGCTGCGCCTGCGCCCAGCGGTGGATCTTGTGCAGCGCCGCCACCGAGGCGGGCTTGGTGCCGGCGTAGAAGTGGTAGTAGATATCGACCGCCTTGAAGCGGACCGGCTCACCGGTCAGCTCATAGCTTTCGATGGCGCGCTCGAAGCCGTAGAAGGGGCCGGTCCAGTTGCCGGTATAGACATTCTCGTCCTGGTTGGGCGCGAACACCTGGTACCAGCCCTGCTTGCGCACGCCCTGGGCGGCAATGTCGGTCCAGGTGTTGCGGCTCTTGGTGATCATGGTGTCGCCGCCGTTCATGTTCAGGTAACCGTCCAGGTAGGTCTGAGCGATGGCCTCGGGCGGCGGCACACAGTTGCCGGTCCACAGGAAGACTTCGGCCTTCTTGCCGGGCGGCAGCAGGGTGTTGTTGATGTAATCCATCGACCCCTTGATCTCGCGCTGCAGATTGAACTTGTAGTTCGGAATCTCCAGCGTACGCGAGGCATCGCCATCCATCTGGGTGATGTCGGCGGTGCGGGTGTCATGCATGGCGTCGGCCCAGTTGAACGGATGCGAGAAGGAATGGCTGGCCGGTTCGATATAGGGCAGCGTGAACATCTTGCGCGCCAGCGCCGTGGTCTGGGCCGAGAGCTGCGGATAGACACCCTGCGGGCTCAGCTCGCCCTCCACCACCGAGACCGTGACGGGGAAGCGGTAACGGTCCCAGATCTCGCGTTGCAGGACTTCCACCGCGAAGGGCGAGCCCGGATATTCGGCCTTGGAGGGAAAGCCATCGCCATCGAGGTGGCTGGTCTGGATGCGGCGGCCGCCTTCAGTGGTGACATCGGGGACGGCCATATCGGGCAGGCGCAGCGCGCGCTTGAGGAAGAGCATAGGCTGCAGCACCCAGCGCGGCGGGTCGATCACCGGCGCCGTGGTGATGGCGAAGGGCGCCAGGGCGAAGCCGCCCCAGGGGGTGATGGCGGCGGCGTCATAGGTGTTGTCGCGGCCATCCTTCATGCGCAGCAGGACCGGCGCGGCGGGATCGCTCAGGCGCACGTTCTCCAGCTGGGTGCGGTCCACGCGCGGACGCGTCTCGAAACCCATCAATTCGGGATCGTAGTGAGTCACATCCAGTTGCTCCGGCACTGGCGCGGAAAAACTGGTCAGGCCCAGCATGCCCGCGCTGAGCTTGGTCATCTGGAAGCCGAAGGCGCTGAAGATGGCCACCGGCACGCCCTCCTTGATGCGCTGGCCTATCCATGGTCCCAGCCGCTGATGGTTGGTGCCGCTGCGGAACCAGGTCACCACCCCCGCGTAACGCCCGGCCAGCGGCTCGGTGGGCAGGCCTTCGCGACCGACATCGCGGAACTCGTAGCGCAGGCCCAGGTGATTGAGCTGGATGCCCAGGAAGCGCTGCGCCTCAGTGGTATGCAAGTCGTCGCCCTCGGCCACGTCCAGCAGCACCAGGACATTGCGCGGCACCAGCTCGACGCTGGACACGCCCATGGACACCAGGCCGCCATCGGCCACCCAGGGAATGAAACCGTCGGCGCTGATCTTCTGCGCCGTCTCGCGAGCCAGCGCACGCGCGCCGCTCTGCTGGGGATCGACGTAATCGATGGCGATGACAGGGAGGTGATAGCGCTCACGCGCCGTCTGCATCTGGCCCATCAGCCAGGCGCGGTCATTGTCCTTGACCGGGCCATAGCTGCGACGGCCAGCGTCATAGCCGCGATACAGCGATTCGGCCGCCACCGCATAGGTCAGCGGCGCGATCTCGGGCAGGAGTTCGAAGCCGCGATTGAGGATCAGCTTGGCCTCGGGATAACGGCGCTTGAACTCGCGCAGGGTCGCGATCATGGCCTGGGTCTGCACGGCGCGTTCGGCGTCGGTCTTGGCAAAGAGCTGGTAGGAATCCAGGGTATCGAGGAAGAAGCCGCGCCAGCCCTGCGCCCACAGCGGGGCAATGATCTTGTCGAGGAAGAAGTCACGCCAGCCCGGGGCGTTCTGGTCGATCACCCGGCTACCCCAGGCGGCATTGTCGCCGCGCAGCAGGCCCGGCGGCAGTTGCTTGTAATAAGGACGGGAGGGCTGGACTTCGCCCAGCGACACATAGGCGAACAGCTGGTGCATGCCATCGGCCGCCGCACGGGTGCGTGCAGCGGGATTGCGGACGAACTCCGGTTCCACCACGGCCACGTCGAACGCCTGCAAGTCGGCCAGCGGCGGATTGACGCCGTAATAGAAGGCCGCCGAAGTGGGTGCCGGCGCTGTCGCCGCCGTGCCCTGGGCGGGGGCCGAGCCGGTCAGCAGCGCAGCGGCCGCCGCCGCCAGGGTCCAGACGAAAGTGCGCACCATGCGCCAGGCCGAGCTTGGCCGGATGACTGTTTTCTTGTTGCCCATCGCCGCCGCCATGCGCGCTCCTTGATGACTGATCGCCAAGCCGCATGAAACCACGGGGCCTGCAGGACCGGTATCCGGCGTTCCCCTGGCAAAAGAAAGAGGAAAAAACAGGCCAGATACCGCTTAAAGAGAAGTGTTAGCAATTTGTATCAAATTCTAACGAGATTCACTGGGTAAAGTTTTCCTTTGCCCAATTTTTTGCACATTCTGACAACTTTGAGTGAGTTAGAGTCATCTAGAGTGAGTTCGCGTGAGTTTATATAGTTGACAAAACAATAACAACCAATTCACCGCAATGAACGAGCCCAGTGTCGGCATCTGACCACAATTTTTCATACTTCGCACAAAACAGGTGCATGAACGTCCGCCCCGGTCTGCACCAAAAGGCCACAGGCAGCGCCCCAGCCCGGGGCCACCCGCCCGTTTGCAGCGCCGCATGCGAGCTCCGCCTGGCCCGCGCAAGCCTTGCCAGACAAGGCCTGGGCCGCCAATAATCGTTGCCAGATGTTGTATGCCAATCTTGTATATCAGCGTGGCACACAACTTGCTGATGAGAGGCCATGAGCACCAATCCTTCCCTCAAGTCGTCGTCGCAGATCGCCGTGCGCATCACCGAGGCCATCCTCGCCAAGCAATTGGCGCCGGGAACCCGCCTGGGCGAGCAGCAGCTGGCCGATCTCTTCAAGGTTTCGCGCACCCAGGTGCGCGAAGCCCTGACGCACCTGATGGCGCGCGGCATCGTCACCGTCAGCGCGCGGCGCGGCTGGTTCGTCATCGAGCCCACCCCGGCGCAGGCGCGCGAAGCCTTCGAGGCGCGCCGGGTGATCGAGCTGGGGCTGTTGCGCCAGGCGCGCCTGCGTCCGGTGGGCGATACCGCCATCGGCCAGCTGCGCGAGCACATCGCCCGGGAAGAAGCGGCCATTGCCGGAGCCGATGTGGGGGCGCGCAGCTACCTGCTGGGCGACTTCCATGTCTGCCTGGCCGAATGCCTGGGCAACTCGCTGCTGGCCGAGACGCTGCGTGACCTGACCGCGCGCACCACCCTCACGGCGATGCTGCACCAGTCCTCGGAGCAGGCAGAGGATTCTTGTTCGGAACATGTCCTGATCGTCGAGGCGCTGGAACGCGGCGATCTGGAACAGGCAGAGCAACTGATGCATGACCACCTGCAACATGTGGAATCAGGGCTCAACCAAGTGCGCAGCAGCGATCCGCTGGAACCGCTGCGACAGGCGCTGGCCTCGGTATCGCGGCAGGGGGCTGCGAGCGATGCCAAGACCGTGCGCCCGCCAGGCAAAGGGCCGTTGTAAGCGCCGGCAGCATGCGCAAGCCCACTCATCAACGTCGTCAACCCAAGGGAAACTGCTATGAAACTGACCAAACTCCTGCTCGGCCTGATGGCCGGCGCCATGATGTTCTCTGCTTCGGTCGCCCGCGCCGACGCCCTGGACGATATCCAGAAACACGGCACGCTGCGCGTGGCGGTGCCGGCGGACTTCCCGCCGTTCGGCTCGGTCGACGCCGACCTCAAGCCCCAGGGCCTGGACATCGACGTCGCCACCCTGATCGCCAAGAAGCTGGGCGTGAAGGTGGAACTGATCCCGGTCTCCAGCGCCAACCGCATCCCCTACCTGACCACCAAGAAGGTCGACCTGGTCATCTCCAGCATGGGCAAGAATGCCGAGCGTGAAAAGGTGATCGACTTCTCCGCCGCCTATGCGCCCTTCTTCAATGGCGTGTTCGGTCCGGCTGACCTGTCGGTCAAGAGCGCCGCCGACCTGGCCGGCAAGACCATTGCCGTGACCCGTGGCTCCGTGGAAGATCTGGAACTGACCAAGATCGTGCCGGCCTCGGCCACCGTGAAGCGCTACGAAGACAACAACAGCACCATCAGCTCCTTCCTCTCCGGCCAGGTGCAACTGGTCGCCACCGGCAACGTGGTGGCAGCCGCCATCATCGCCCGCAACCCGCCCAAGAAGCCCGAGACCAAGTTCCTCATCAAGGATTCGCCTTGCTTCATCGGCCTGAACAAGGGCGAGAAGAAGCTGCAGGACAAGGTCGACGCCATCCTGGCCGAATCCAAGAAGGATGGCAGCCTCAGCGCCATCTCGCAGAAGTGGCTGGGCATGCCGCTGCCGGCTGGCCTGTAAATTGCTGCAGTGACCGCACACCTGCAAGGGTGTGCGGCAATACAGTGACAGGCGTATTCCAATACGGTCGCAAGCTGGCCCCGATCACTGGCATGACGGTAGCAATACAGTAGCAACACAGCAGCAATACAGTTTCACCAAGGCGGCACGCAGGCGGACACCCGGCAAACGCAGCATTTCCAAGGCAGGGCAGACACGACATCATGGCTTATCAATTCGATTTCCTTTCCACCTTCGACTACACCGACGTCATCGTCAAAGGTGTAGCGACCACCATCGAGCTCATCGCCATCGGCGGCGTGCTCGGCGTGGCCGTGGGTATCTTCGGCGCCTGGGCGCGCACCCAGGGGCCGGGCTGGCTCAAGCCGGTGGTGAGCGGCTATGTGGAGATCATCCGCAATACGCCCTTCCTGGTGCAGCTGTTCTTCATCTTCTTCGGCCTGCCCTCGCTGGACATCCACATCAGCGAGATCACCGCCGCCATCGTGGCCATGGTGATCAACCTGGGCGCCTACAGCACCGAGATCATCCGCGCTGGCGTGCAGGCCATTCCGCGCGGGCAGATCGAGGCCGCGCAATCGCTGTCGATGTCGCGCATGCAGATCTTCCGCCACATCATCCTGCGGCCGGCGCTGCAGAAGATCTGGCCGGCGCTGTCCTCGCAGGTGGTCATCGTCATGCTGGGTTCGGCGGTGTGTTCGCAGATCGCCGTGGAAGAACTGTCCTTCGCCGCCAACTTCATCCAGGGCCGCAACTTCCGCGCCTTCGAAGCCTACATCGTCGCCACCGCCATCTACCTGGTGCTGGCCATCCTGCTGCGCCAGGTGCTGCGCCTGATCGGCCACTACTTCATCACCGCCCGGAGGACCGCATGATCTCTTTCACCACCTGGGACATCGTCCGCAACCTCATGCTGGCCTGGCGCTGGACCATCGTCCTGTCGCTGGTCACCTTCGTGCTCGGCGGCGCGCTCGGCCTGGTCATCCTGTTCATGCGCACCTCGCGCCAGAACTGGCTGCGCCAGGTAGCACGCCTGTACATCGAACTGTTCCAGGGCACGCCCTTGCTGATGCAATTGTTCCTGGTCTTCTTCGGCATTGCGCTGTTCGGCATCGAAGTGCCAGCGTGGCTGGCGGCAGGCCTGGCGCTGATGTGCTGGAGCGCCTCCTACCTGGCCGAGATCTGGCGCGGCTGCGTGGAAGCCATTCCCAAGGGGCAGTGGGAAGCCTCCTCGGTGCTGGCCATGGGTTACTTCCAGCAGATGCGCTACATCGTGCTGCCGCAGGCTTTGCGTATCGCCATTGCACCGACGGTGGGATTTGGCGTGCAGATCATCAAGTCGACTGCGGTGACCTCCATCATCGGCTTCATCGAATTGTCCAAGGCCGGCACCGTCATCACCAACGCCACCTTCCGCCCCTTCACGGTGTTCGCCATCGTGGGCGCCTTCTACTTCGTGCTTTGCTGGCCGCTGTCCAAGTACAGCCAGTCTCTAGAAAGGAAATACAATGCCGCTCATCGCCATTGACAACGTCAAGAAACGCTTCGGCGACAACGAAGTCCTCAAGGGCATCAGCCTGGACGTCGAACCCGGAGAAGTGATCGCCATCATCGGCAAGAGCGGCTCGGGCAAGTCCACGCTGCTACGCTGCATCAACGGCCTGGAGAGCATCGACGAAGGCAACATCAGCGTGGCCGGCGCCAAGCTGGGCGCCAGCGAACTGGAACTGCGCAACCTGCGCCTGAAGGTCGGCATGATCTTCCAGCAGTTCAACCTGTTCCCGCATCTCTCGGTGGGGCGCAACGTGATGATCGCGCCGATGATCGTCAAGGGCGTCAGCGAAGCCGAGGCCATGAAGACGGCCAAGGCCAACCTGGAAAAAGTCGGCCTGGGCCACAAGTTCGACGCCTACCCCGACCAGCTCTCCGGCGGCCAGCAGCAGCGCGTAGCCATCGCCCGCGCGCTGTCGATGAGTCCGCAGGCATTGCTGTGCGACGAGATCACCTCGGCGCTGGACCCCGAGCTGGTCAACGAAGTGCTGACCGTCATGCGCGGGCTGGCCAAGGAAGGCATGACGCTGCTGATGGTCACCCACGAAATGCGTTTTGCCCGCGAGGTCTGCAATCGGCTGGTGTTCATGCACCAGGGCAAGGTCCATGAGATCGGCCCGCCGGAGGAACTGTTCGGCAATCCCAAGACGCCGGAATTGCAGCAGTTCATTGGGATGACGCAGGGGGCTTGAGGATATTGCTGACAGCGCTCCTGTCATGCTGTGGTTCTGCAGTGCTGTGGCGGGATGACACCCCAGGTCTGGAAGATTTTCCGGGCCTGGGGTGTTTTTTTTGGCGGGTGTGCATTGCGTGGGGGGGCGGCTGTTATGGTGCTTGCGCCGTGGGACGCTGTGCTTATTCTTTTAATGCAGATGGCTTCCCGGTTCGATGCACAGACGATTCAGGGAGAAGATCATGGAGATCAAGCCAATCAAGAGCGACGCCGATTATCGCGCCACGCTCGCGGAGATCGATACGCTGATGTACGCCACGCTGGACACGCCGGAGGGAGATCGGCTGGATGCACTGGTGAGGCTGGTCGAAGTCTACGAAGGCAACCGCCTCAGCGATTTATCTCACACACCTTCCGATCATTCTCATAGAACACCACCGGCCCAGTCGTATACCGATCCTTGGGAATGGACACCATCAGGTAATCCTTGATCCGATAAGAAGCCCCCGAAGCCGGGGCGCGATAGAGGTAGTTCAGCCGCAGCGTGCCGTCGCGCAGGCGCACCGACAGCGGCGTGAAGACGTGGGGACGTTCGGCGGCATCCGGGGCGGTCATGGTGCGCGCTACCAACAGGTATTGCTTGCGCTCGAAGTGATCGGACGAGGGACCGGTGGGGCGGCGGTCGCCCATGGTGGGGGCCGGCTGCATCCACTCGTCCCACTCGGCGCGGCTGCGGATCAGGGTGCAGAAGACCGGCTGGCGCTGGTCGTCCCAGTTCTTCACGAACCCTTGGTAGGAACCGCTGAGCACGGTCTTGAACGGGATCACCGTGGGATCTTCCTGCTCGCTCCACGGCATCATCGAACAACCGCCAGCACTGACCATCGTGGCGGCCGCCAGCATCCACTGCATTGAAACCCTGATCGTCTTGCGCATGTATTTCCCCCAAGAAGCTTGGCATTTAATCATGCCTTTGCGGCTAGCAGCGAAAAATCATCGAATCTTTACCTTCCTCCCATCTGGCGGGATGCTCTCCGGCCGGGCTGTAGCTCAGAGCGCAATGCGCCTCAATGGTTCAGCCTGGCGGCGCGCGCTGGAGGGGCGGGCCCGAATTGCGGGATAATGCCGGGTCCGGGAGGGGTGCGATGCGCCAAGGCAGTCGGCCTGCCTCCCTTGTCTTTACCGTTCTCGCCAATATTGAAGGGTCGTCGCCATGAACACTGCTGTCACTCCCTCCTCCGCATCCGGCGCTGCGCTGGATGCCTTCATCGCCGGCATGCCCAAGACCGAATTGCACCTGCACATCGAAGGCACGCTGGAGCCCGAACTGATGTTCGCGCTGGCCCAGCGCAACCAGATCGCCCTGCCCTACGCCTCGGTGGAAGCCTTGCGCGCTGCCTACAACTTCAGCGACCTGCAATCCTTCCTCGACCTCTACTACGCTGGCGCCAATGTGCTGCGCACCGAGCAGGACTTCTATGACATGACGGCCGCCTACATCGCCCGCGCGCAGGCCGACCAGGTGCGTCATGCCGAGATCTTCTTCGATCCGCAGACCCACACCGAACGCGGCATTCCGATTGCCACCGTGTTCGCCGGCATCGCCGCTGCCCTGCGCGATGCGCGCCGCCGCGATGGCTTTGGCAGCGTGATGATCATGTCCTTCCTGCGCCATCTCTCCGAAGAAGACGCCTTCGCCACGCTGGAAGCGGCCCTGCCGCTGCGCGAGCAATACGCCGACCTGTGGCTGGGCATCGGACTGGATTCGTCCGAACGCGGCAACCCGCCGGAAAAGTTCGAGCGCGTCTATGCCCGCTGCCGCGAACTGGGCTTCCGCCTGGTGGCCCACGCCGGCGAGGAAGGCCCGGCGGCCTACGTCATCGGGGCGCTCGACACCTTGCACGTGGAACGCATCGACCACGGCGTGCGCAGCGAGGAAGACCCGGCCCTGATGCAGCGGCTGGCGCAACAGCGCACGCCCCTGACGGTGTGCCCGCTGTCCAACCTCAAGCTGTGCGTGGTCAAGGACATGGCCGAGCACAACCTGGCCCGCCTGCTCGACGCCGGCCTGGCTGTCACGGTCAATTCCGACGACCCGGCCTATTTCGGCGGCTACATGAACGCCAACTACCACGCCGTGGCCCGTGCGCTGGACCTCTCCCGCGAGCAGGTGCTGCAACTGGCCCGCAATGGCATCGACGCCTGCTTCCTCGCCGATGAAGACAAGGCCACCCTGCACCAGGAACTGGAGCAGTACGCTGCCGCGCACTGAAGCGCCCACGTCCTACGCTGCACCCAAGACGCCCGGCCCACCCGGGCGTTTTGCTTTTCCGTCAACCATCCCCCCAAGCACGTTTCTTGCATGATGCAATGGCAGGATTGCCAACGCGCCACCCAACCGGGCAAGACGACAAACCTCGGCGCAGATTGACGACAATTTCTGGAAATAAGATTACGCAACGCAACAGCCTGCCGTCTATTGGCAAAACGGGCGATACCCCAGGAAGGACGCTGCATTGCAGCACCGAAACCTGGGGAGACGGTGACCCAAAGCGGGACACGCCCCTTCTTTTTGGTGCAGAATGAGCCCCATTTTGTTGCAAATCGCTTTCCGGATTGTCGACGATCCATGCAGTCGCTTGTTGACCAGTCATGCCTCTTCCAACCTGAATCCGTAGAGCACGAGCCTCATGAACAAAGCCAGCAAAGCCAGCCGCCCCGCCACTCCTGCCCGCGCGCCTGCGCGTGAGCGCGACAACGCCGTGGCGGTGGAGGAAAGGATGTATCAGGACATCTATGACGCCATCATGGAACACCGGCTGCCGCCGCGTACCAAGCTGACCGAACAGACCCTGTGCCAGATCTACGACACGGCCCGTCATACCGTGCGCAAGGTGCTGGCGCGGCTGGCCGCCGAAGGGATGGTGGACCTGGAAGCCAATCGCGGCGCCTTCATCGCCAGCCCCTCGCCGGCCGAGGTGCGTGACATGTTCGAGTTGCGCAACATCCTCGAACATGCGGTGCTGGAGAAGCTGGGCCACACCGCCGGTACGCGCCAGATCGCGGGCTTGCGGCGCATGGTGGAAGAAGAGCGGGACTGCTACCTCAATGGCGACCGGCCGCGCTGGATCAGGCTGTCCGCGCAGTTCCACCTGGCCCTGGCCGAGCTGACCGGCAATGCCCTGTTGGTGGAGACGCTGCGCAAGCTGGTATCGCGCACCACCCTGATGATCGCCAAGACGGAGGCGCCGGGCCACAACGCCTGCTCCTTCGACGAACACGAAACCGTGCTGGAAGCCCTGGAAAAAGGCGATATCAAGGCCGCCCAGGCGCATATGGCACACCACTTGCATTTGTGCGAGGACCGGGTACGGCCGGATGCGGATGACCAATTCGATCTGCGTGCCGTGCTTGGCAAGGGACTGTAACCACAGGCCGGCGCGCACGCTGACTTTTCGCCACCGGGAAAGTCAGGAGATAGAAAGAAACTGGAAACAGAAGGGCTATGTCGCGCGGCTCGCAGCAGTACCGACCGTGTGACCACCACCATGCCGCCAAGAGCATGCAGGAAGTCCATCGAACTGCCCGGCTGCCGCCGGATGCGGTTCGCTTCACCCAACCTCTCTCTCTGATGGAGACCGGCCATGACTACCGACTCTTCCCCCGCAGCCAGCAGCTACCTGGCCGGCGCCGATGACGCCCGCCTCACCAATGAAGACCTTGCCCCGCTCAAAAAACAGACCTGGGGTTCCTACAACATCTTTGCCTTCTGGATGTCCGACGTGCACAGCGTGGGCGGCTACGTCTTCGCTGGCAGCCTGTTCGCGCTGGGCCTGACCAGCTGGCAGGTGCTGATCTCGCTGCTGATCGGCATCAGCATCGTCTACCTGCTGTGCAACCTGGTGGCGCGTCCCAGCCAGGCGCATGGCGTGCCTTATCCGGTGATGAGCCGGCTGTCCTTTGGCGTCCTGGGCGCGAACGTGCCGGCCATGATCCGCGGCCTCATCGCGGTGGCCTGGTATGGCATCCAGACCTACCTGGCCTCGGCCGCCTTCGTGGTGGTGGTGCTGAAGTTCTTCCCTGAATTGAAGCCCTATGCCGATGTCCACGTGCATTCCTTCGCGGGCCTGTCCGCGCTGGGCTGGGGCGGCTTCCTGCTGCTGTGGGTATTGCAGGCGCTGGTGTTCTGGAACGGCATGGAGACCATCAAGAAGTTCATCGACTTCGCCGGTCCTGCGGTCTACGTGGTCATGTTCATCCTGGCGGGCTGGATGATCTACAAGGCCGGCTGGCAGAACGTCGGCCTGAACCTGGGCGAGATCAAGTACAGCGGCTGGGCAGCGGTATCGGTGATGATCACGGCCATCTCGCTGGTGGTGTCCTACTTCTCCGGGCCGATGCTCAACTTCGGCGACTTCTCGCGTTACTGCCACACCTTTGCCGATGTGAAGCGTGGCAACTTCTGGGGCCTGCCGGTCAACTTCCTGGCCTTCTCGATTGTCACCGTGGTGACCACCTCCGCCACCATTGCGGTCTTTGGTGAGCTGATCACCGATCCGGTGGAAACCGTCTCGCGCATCGACAGCACCACCGCCGCGGTGATCGGCGCGCTGACCTTCCTGACGGCGACCATCGGCATCAACATCGTGGCCAACTTCGTCTCGGCCGCGTTCGACTTTTCCAACCTCTCGCCCAGCCGCATCAGCTGGCGCGCTGGCGGCATGATGGCCGCGACCGCGTCGATCTTCATCACGCCCTGGAACCTGTTCGGCAATCCCGAAGTGATCCACTACACGCTGGATGTGCTGGGGGGCTTCATCGGTCCCTTGTATGGCATCCTGCTGGCCGACTACTACCTGATCAAACGTCGCGAGGTCAAGGTGGAAGACCTCTACACCATGCGACCCGAAGGCCGTTACTGGTACACCAACGGCGTCAACCGCGACGCGGTCAAGGCGCTGGTGCTGGCCGCTGCGGTCTGCGTGGCCTGCGTGATGCTGCCGCAGTTGCGCGCCGCCGCCGACTTCTCGTGGTTCATCGGCGCCGCGCTGGGCGCGCTGTTCTATCTGATGTTTGCGCGCAAGGGCTGAGGCTGAGCGCGGCGGCATCGTATTAAAGGAAAAGACATGCGTATCAAGCTCATCAATCCCAACACCACCTGGTCCATGACCGAAGCCATGACTGCCTGCGCCCGCCAGGTCGCAGCAGCGGGAACCGAGGTTACCGGCGTCAGTCCCGAGATGGGGCCGGCCTCCATCGAAAGCCACTACGACGAAGCGCTGGCCGTTCCCGGCCTGTTGCAGGAGATCGAACGTGGGGAGCGGGATGGTTACGACGCCTACGTCATCGCCTGCTTCGGCGACCCCGGCCTGTCGGCCGCGCGGGAGCTGGCGCAGGGGCCGGTGATCGGGATTGCCGAAGCGGCCATGCACATGGCCAGCCTGATCGCTCCGTCCTTCTCGGTGGTGACGACGCTGGCGCGCACCAGCGGCATGGCCTGGCATCTGGCCGAGCGTTACGGGATGCAGCGTTTCTGCCGCAATGTGCGCGCTTGCGAGATTGCCGTACTGGAGCTGGAAGACCCCGCCTCCGACGCCCGCGCGCGCATCACCGACGAATGCCGGCGCGCGCTGGCCGAGGATGGCGCCGAGGCCATCGTACTGGGTTGTGCTGGCATGGCCGAGCTCTGTGCCGCGATCGGGCGCGACATTGGCGCGCCGGTGATCGATGGTGTGACCGCTGCGGTCAAGCTGGCCGAATCGCTGGTGGCGCTGGGGTTGGGCACGGCCAAGCGGGGCGAGCTGGCAAGGCCTTTGCCAAAGGCTTACCATGGCTTGCTGCGCGAGTTTGCGCGCAGTTGATTTCCGATGCAGCGCCGGGCGCAGGCGCTGCGTATTTTATTCTTGACCGCTTATTGGGCCTATTGAGGCTATTGAAGACCCTATGTCACAGCAACAGAGCTATCCACGCGACCTGGCCGGCTATGGCCGCAATCCCCCGCACGCACGCTGGCCCGGGCAGGCCAGGGTGGCGTTGCAGTTTGTCCTGAACTATGAAGAAGGCGGCGAGAACTGCGTGCTGCATGGCGATGCGGCGTCCGAGCAGTTCCTTTCCGAGATCGTGGGGGCTGCGGCTTATCCGGCGCGGCACATGTCGATGGAATCGATCTACGAATATGGTTCACGCGTGGGCGTGTGGCGCATCCTGCGCGAGTTCGAGAAGCGTGGCTTGCCGTTGACGGTGTTTGGTGTGGCGATGGCCTTGCAGCGCTCTCCCGAGGTGACCCAGGCGTTTGTGGAGCTGGGGCATGAGATCGCTTGTCATGGCTTGCGCTGGATTCATTACCAGAGCATGGATATCGAGACCGAGCGCGCTCACATGCGCGAGGCGGTGCAGATCTTCCGTGAGCTGACGGGGAGCGCGCCACTGGGCTGGTACACGGGGCGGGATTCACCCAATACGCGGCAGCTGGTGGTGGAGCATGGCGGCTTTGTCTATGACTCTGATTACTACGGGGATGATCTGCCTTTCTGGACGGAGGTGGAAACGGCTGCGGGGGTGAAGGCGCCGCATCTGGTGGTGCCTTATACGCTGGATTCCAACGATATGCGCTTTGCTACGCCACAGGGGTTCAATACCAGTGAGCACTTCTTCCAGTACCTGAAGGATAGCTTCGATGTGCTGTACGAGGAGGGAGAAGAGGCGCCCAAGATGCTTTCCATCGGGATGCACTGCCGCTTGCTGGGACGGCCTGGGCGGTTCCGGGCTCTGCAACGTTTCCTCGATTATGTGCAGTCGCATGACAAGGTCTGGATCTGTCGGCGCATTGATATCGCTGAGCACTGGAGGAAGGTGCATCCTTATTCGGAGCGCTGATTTTGTTTTCGGTTACGGTAGGAGATGGGGGTGGGCTCCTTTGGGTAGTCTGCACGGAATTTCTTCCTGCGCTCTAGCTTAATTATTTTCTTTCTCCGGTCGGGAGAACGCGCCGGGAGCGGCCCGGCAGCCGCTCACTTTTCTTGTCTCGCCAAGAAAAGTAAGCAAAAGAAGGCGACCGCTACTGCCCCGCCCTCCTTCGGAGGGTCCCCGCGTCAGCGCACATAAAAACGGGAAAAATAGAGTCGCTTCGCTCCGACTATTTTTCTGATCCGTTTTTATGCGCGCTGACGCGGCGGGTCAGAAGCGGACGGCTGGTCCGGCTCGCCTTCGGCTTCGCCGGGGGCTCGCTGGCGCTTCGGCTTTCTTCGATCACATACTTTCCGTACTTTTCAGTTTTGTATTTCTCTTTCGCTTTCTCTTTCGCTTTCCTACCTTTGCTTTTCTTCTAAATAATTTCCCCCCGTTCGGACTGAGTAGGCGCGCAGCGACGTATCGAAGGCGCACCGTCCCAAGCCGAAGCCGAAGGCGAGTAGGAGAAGTGCGAGGCCGAAGGCGAGCCCGTTCAGGTTTTTCCCCTTAGAGCCAGCCGCCGCAGTGGAGCGAAAAGTGGATCAGAAAAATAGTCGGAGCGAAGCGACTCTATTTTTCCCACTTTTTGCTCCACTGTGGCGGGGACCCTCCGAAGGAGGGCTGGATCTTAGGGGTCGCCTTCTTTTGCTTACTTTTCTTGGCGAGACAAGAAAAGTGAGCGGCTGCCGGGCCGCCCCCGGCGCGTCCTTCCGACCGGAGAAAGATAAGAATTAAGCTAGAGCGCAGGAAGAAATCCCGTGCAGACTACCCAGGAGCGCAACAAAAAAACCCAAGCCCAAATAGCCCACCCCAAGCAAAACAACAAACCAGAAAATAATTAGATAAATAATTATTTAACAGCAGCCCCAGCCTCGAACCATTTCCCGATAACAGCCCGTTCCTCCTCGGTAATATGGGTCATATTCCCTAGAGGCATAGCTTTCTGCACAACAGCCTGTTGATAGATTTGCTGAGCATGTTGAGAGATATGTTCAGGCGAATCGAGCAGAACGCCTTTACCTGGCACAGGCATCAAGGTAGGTTGGGCCGCGTGACACTGGATGCAGCGCGCCTGAATGACCTGCTGCACCTGAGCAAACGCCCCTCCCTCGGAGGAAGAAGAGGAAGAGGAAGAGGAAGAGGAAGCAGCAACCACAACCGGCCTAGCCTGCATCAAAGGACTCATCCAGACAATCACCGCCAGCAGCAAGCCCACAGCAATCCCCGGATACCACCAGTTATAGACCCCCTTGTGCCGCAACACAAAGAACTGCCGGATCAACGCCCCCGCCGCCATGATGACCAACAGCACCACCCAGTTATGCGGCGCGTTATAGGTCATGCTGTAGTGATTGGACAGCATCGCAAAGAGCACCGGCAACGTAAAGTAAGTGTTATGGACACTACGCTGCTTGCCCCGCTTGCCATGAATCGGATCCGGCGCCTGCCCCGCCCGCATCGACGCCACCATCTTGCGCTGCCCAGGAATGATCCACACCAGCACATTGGCGCTCATGATCGTCGCCAGCGACGCCCCACTGATCAGGAAAGCCGCCCGCCCCGAAAACAGATGACAGGCCGCCCACACCGACACCACCACCTGCAAGCCCACCAGCAGATTGACCAGCCGATCCGCCCCCGGCCGATCGCCAATGGTGCTGCAGATCGCGTCATAGATCAGCCAGTTGAAGATCAGGAAGGCAATCGCCGCCCCACCCGCCATCGACGCCGACATATCGAACACATTGCAGGAACACATTGGCATTGAACAGATACAAGAGCGAAAACAAGGCAAAGCCCGACAGCCAGGTGCTATAGGACTCCCAATAGAACCAGTGCAGATGCTCCGGCAAGACCTTGGGCGCCAGCAGATACTTCTGCGGATTGTAGAAGCCCCCGCCATGCACCGCCCACAACTCCCCGCCCACCCCCTTCTCCTTCAACTCCGGATCAGTGGGCGCCACCAGGCTGTTGTCCAGCCAGACGAAATAGAAGGAAGAGCCGATCCAGGCGATGGCCGTAATGACGTGCAGCCACCGCAGCAGCAAATTGAGCCAATCAAGAATATAGGCTTCCATGTCCGAAATACGTCCTCTAGGTTGTTGTCTGGTGATGAAACGGGTTCTAGCATAAATGATGCCGGGTGAGGCTCCTTCTGCGCATGCAAGCTCGCCAGCCACGCACAGCCGATCGAGCACAATACCAACAAAGCCTGTCAACAATATTCGCCAACGCTGATACCCGACAGTGGCCCGGCCAGATAAGCCACAAGCCGCCACTGGCACGGCCCGCCGGCCGGCATCGCTTTTAGTGCAGGCGGCCAATTCAGTGCAGACCAGCACCAACTTGTCGCAAATGCGCAGAAATCATTGTCAACAAAATGAGCTGACGTTGGCGACATGCAACGCCCCTCGATTGTCGAAGCCCGGCCGCCCCGCCCTATCTCCCACCACCACCGCCAGCCGGCAGCACCGCCCATGCCGCCCGCAAAGCCGCACCAGCACTGGCATTGCCCGGCATCCCGAAGAACCGCGCCAGGCCTTGCCTGCAATGCTGCGACCCACCAGCCCACCCTGCGCACTCACGCCACGGAACAACACGGACAAAACCTTTTATTCGCCAGGATGGCATTGGCACGATATCTGCTAAACATGCTGCCTGAATTCGCATGGCCAGCGGCACGGGAGAGCAGCAACACCGCCAGCCATGCGAAACATGGTGAACCGCCGGGCAGTCCGCCCGGCGCCCATTTTTCTCAACAGGGGAGCGTAATGAAGAAAACTCGTTTGGCACTGGCCTTGGCGTCCTGCATGGTGGCGGGCAGCGCAATGGCGCAATCGTCGGTCACCGTCAGCGGCCTGGTGGACGCCTACGTCGGCAGCATGAAGAACAGCGGCGACACCGGCAGCAAGGCCACGGTCGGCTCCGGCGGCATGACCACCTCGTGGATCGGCTTCAAGGGAATTGAAGACCTCGGCGGCGGGCTCCGGGCCGAATTCGCCCTGACCTCGTTCTTCCAGGCCGATACCGGCGCCTATGGCCGCTTCGGCGGAGACAACCTGTTCTCGCGCGACGCCAACGTCGGCCTGGCCGGCGACTTCGGTCGTGTCTCGCTGGGCCGTGGCCTGGCGCCCAGCTTCCTGCCCACCGTGCTGTTCAACCCCTTCGGCGATTCCTTTACCTTCTCGCCGCTGGTGCTGCACGTCTACACCCCGTCGGGCAACTTCGGCTCGCGCACCTGGACCCAGGCCAACGCTGCCGACAGCGGCTGGAGCAATCAAGTCATCTACACCACGCCCAAGTTCGGCGGCCTGCAAGCCAACGTCCACTACCAGTTCGGCGAAGTCGCTGGCCAGAGCGGCAAGAAGAACATTGGCGTCAACGCCCTCTACTTCAACGGCGGCCTGGCCCTGACCGGCCTGTACTTCGATGCCCAGGTCAGCAACCCGAACTCGGGCGCGGCCATCATCGACGCCACCTCGCCGTTCTCCAGCATCACCCGCCAGAAGACCTGGATGCTGGGCGCGACCTACGACTTCCAGGTGGTCAAGCTGTACGGCACCTACCAGAACAGCAAGGACACCACCGCCGGCAATCCGCAAGCCAAGGACAAGCTGTTCAGCCTGGGCCTGTCGGCGCCGGTGGGCAATGGCTCCATCCTGGCCGGCTTTGCCCGCACCAAGCGCACCGGCGACCTGCTGGCCGGTGGCGATGTGTCGCGCAATACCACCTCGGTGGGCTACGACTATTTCATGTCCAAGCGTACCGACCTGTACGCCATCGTCATGAACGACAAGATCTCCACCCAGAGCAACGCCGTTTCCTTCGGCCTGGGCATGCGTCATCGCTTCTGATCGCATGAGATCGGCTTGCGCGCTGCGCCCCCGGGCCAGCGCCCAAGCGCAGGCCGGCGCGCCCATCCGGGCGCTGGCCTGCGCGCACCGGCTGCTGTAGCCGGTCTGTATCACCCGCTGTACGCGGCCCGGCGACTCCTTCTAGCCGGGACGTGGTCTTGAGTCTGTGTTCGGTGGGAACCGCCTTACCGGAATGCGCCGCATGCGCGATGGCGCCATCGGCCTGGCATGTGCGCATTGCGGTTTCCACCCTCTTTTTAAATCAAATCGCTTTTCGGGAGATCTCCCCATGCGTTCTTTCCGCTTCCTCGGCTGCTCGGCGGCACTGCTGCTGGGCCTGGTATCGGCTTCGTCCACCTTCGCCCAGGACACCCGCATCAAGTTCCAGCTGGACTGGCGTTTCGAAGGTCCGGCGGCCCTCTTCCTGGTGGCCAAGTCCAAGGGCTACTTCGCCCAGGAAAAACTGGATGTCACCATCGATGCCGGCAATGGCTCGGGCAATGCGGTCAATCGCGTGGCCTCGGGCACCTATGACATGGGCTTTGCCGACATGGCCGCGCTCATGGAATTCACGGCCAACAATCCCGATGCACCGGGCAAGCCGGTGGCGGTGATGATGGTCTACAACGACACGCCGGCCGCCGTGTTCTCGCTCAAGAAATCCGGCATCAAGAAACCGGCCGACCTGGCCGGCAAGAAGCTGGGCGCGCCGGTGTTCGACGCTGGCCGCCGCGCCTATCCCATCTTTGCCAAGGCCAATGGACTGGATGCCTCCAAGGCGCAATGGACCAGCATGGACCCGCCGCTGCGCGAAACCATGCTGGCGCGCGGCGATGTGGACGCCATCACCGGCTTCTATTTCACCTCGCTCTTGAACCTCAATGCGCGCGGCATCAAGGATGAAGACATCAACGTGATGATGTATCCGGACTATGGCGTGCGCCTGTACGGCAATACCATCATCGCGTCGGACACCATGGTCAAGAACAAGCCGGAGGCCATCAAGGGGTTCCTGCGCGCCTTCGCCAAGGCCAGCCGCGATGTGATGGCCCATCCGGAAGCGGCGATCAAGGTGCTGAAGGAACGTGATGGCCTCATCGACGAGAAGCTGGAACTGCGCCGCCTGAAGCTGGCCATCGCCAGCGCCATCGCCACGCCCCACGCCAAGTCGGAAGGCTATGGCCAGGTCTACGGTCCGCGCCTCACGCTCATGGCCTCGCAGGTCTCGGACGCCTATGGCACCAAGACCCGCGTGAATGCCGACAAGATCTGGAACGGCAGCTTCCTGCCGACCAAGGCCGAGCTGGACGTGTTCCCCAAGTAAATCCTTTATTTCATTTATATCGTTTATACCTATCCATCCCCGGCAGGCCGGAAGCAGCGCGGCCAGCCGGGGCCGGTAGCCCCAACCTGAATGCATTCATGAGCGAACCCTTCGTCGATTTCCGCCACGTCTACCTGGCCTATGATGGCGCCGCCGAGTTTGCGGTGGAAGACATCGACCTGCAGACCCGCGCAGGCGAATTCATCGCCATCGTCGGCCCGTCCGGCTGCGGCAAGTCCACCTTCATGAAGCTGGCCACGGGCCTGAAGCAGCCCAATCGCGGCAGTGTCGTCATCGATGGCCAGACCGTCACCGGACCGCTCAAGTTCGTCGGCATGGCCTTCCAGGCGCCGACCCTGCTGCCCTGGCGCACGACGCTGGACAATGTGCTGCTGCCGCTGGAGATCGTCGAGCCCTACCGGCGCGACTTCAAGCAAAAGAAGGCCGAGTACACCGAACGCGCCCTCAGTCTCTTGAAGACCGTGGGCCTGGACGGCTATGCCGACAAGTTCCCTTGGCAGCTCTCGGGCGGCATGCAGCAACGCGCCTCGATCTGCCGCGCGCTGATCCACGAACCCAAGATGCTGCTGCTGGACGAGCCCTTCGGCGCGCTCGATGCCTTTACCCGTGAAGAGCTGTGGTGCGTGCTGCGCGACCTGTGGGCGGAGCGCCGCTTCAATGTCATCCTGGTCACGCACGACCTGCGCGAAGCCGCCTTCCTGGCCGACACCATCTACGTGATGAGCAAGCGCCCCGGCCGCATCGTGGTGCGGCGGGAAAATCCGCTGCCGCGCCCCTGCCCGCTGGAGACCACCTATACCGACGGCTTCAATGCGCTGGTGCACGAACTGCGCGAGCACATCGGCCACGTGCGCAATACCTGAAGACCGCAGCCCGATCAAGGAAACTCATGAAAACTCCCTTCCAAGGCAAACTCAACCGCGCTGCGACCACGCTGGCGCCCTGGTTCCTGCTGCTGGTCATCCTGGGCGTGTGGCAATTCATCTGCAGCGTGTGGCAGGTCTCGGACTTCATCTTCCCCAGCCCGGGCTCCATCCTGCAGGCCATGGTGGACTATGCCGGCCCGATCACCGAACATGCGCTCTCGACCTTCTGGGTCACCATGGTGGGCTTTGCCATTGCCGTGGTGGTGGGCGTGACGCTGGGCTTCGTGATCGGCTCGTCGCCCATGCTGTACGCCGCCGCCTATCCGCTGATGACCGCCTTCAACGCCTTGCCCAAGGCGGCGTTCGTGCCGGTGCTGGTGGTCTGGTTCGGCATCGGCGCGGGGCCGGCGATCCTCACGGCCTTCCTGATCTCCTTCTTTCCCATCATGGTCAACATCGCCACCGGCCTGGCCACGCTGGAACCTGAGCTGGAAGACGTATTGCGCGTGCTGGGCGCGCGCCGCATGGATATCCTGCTCAAGGTGGGCCTGCCGCGCTCCATGCCCTATTTCTTTGCCTCGCTGAAAGTGGCCATCACGCTGGCCTTCGTGGGCTCGACTGTGTCCGAGATGAATGCCTCCAACCAGGGTATTGGCTACCTGCTGGTGTCGGCCGGTTCCTCGATGAAGATGCCGCTGGCCTTTGCCGGACTGGTGGTGATCGGTGCGATGGCCATGGCCATGTACGAGCTCTTCGCCATCATCGAGAAGCGCACCACCGGCTGGGCGCACCGTGGAAAATGAGATAAATCGGTCTTTGCGCCACAGTGGCGGCGGAAAACCCTGCAAAAGCGGTATGCGGCGCGGCCCAATTTGACTATCATGTCGCGCGTGCAAGCCGCCTGGGGTGCGCTTCTGGCGGCAGGCCAGCGCCGGCGCAGACCGCCTTGCAATCCGACATGACGATACATCACACCACAGGGAAATCACGTGAGCGCAGTTCCACTCCGTCTTGAAATCAGCCATGTGCGCAAGGCCTATCCAGGCGTGCTGGCCAACGACGATGTCAGCCTGGCGGTGGCGCCCGGCGAGATCCACGCCGTGCTCGGGGAGAACGGCGCGGGCAAGTCCACCCTGATGAAGATCATCTTCGGCGCGGTCAAGCCCGATGCCGGCGAGATCCGCTGGAACGGCGAGGCGGTGCAGATCGCCAACCCGCAGGTGGCGCGCAAGCTGGGCATTGCCATGGTGTTCCAGCATTTCTCGCTGTTCGACACGCTCACCGTGACCGAAAACATCGCCCTGGGCCTGGACGCCAAGACCGATCTGAAGGAACTGGCCGAGCGCATCACCCGCACCGGTGAGAAATACGGCCTGGAGCTGGAACCGCAGCGGCACGTGCATACGCTGTCGGTGGGCGAGCGCCAGCGCGTGGAAATCGTGCGCGCCCTGCTGACCGAACCACAGTTGCTGATCCTGGATGAACCGACCTCGGTACTGACACCACAGGCGGTGGAAAAACTCTTTGTCACCCTGCGTCGCCTGGCCGACGAGGGTTGCAGCATTCTCTACATCAGCCACAAGCTCGACGAGATCCGCGCGCTGTGCCACAGCGCCACCGTCATGCGCGGTGGCCGTGTGACCGGCAACTGCGATCCGCGCAATGAAAGCAGCGCCAGCCTGTCGCGCATGATGATCGGCGACGAACTGGTGCGCCTGCAACGCGAACGCAATCCGGAGTCCATGCGCAATGAGCGCAAGCTGCACGTCAATCGTCTCTCGCTGCCCAAGGCGCATCTGTTTGCCACCGAACTCAAGGACATCGAATGCGAAGTGCGGGCCGGGGAAATCGTCGGCATCGCCGGCGTCTCGGGCAATGGCCAGCAGGAGCTGCTGGCGGCGCTGTCCGGGGAAGACCAGCGTGCCGCCCCTCACATGATCATGCTGGGCAGCAAGGCCGTGGGCGACCTCTCGCCCAACCCGCGCCGCGCGGCGGGCCTGGGCCTGGTGCCGGAAGAACGCCTGGGACGCGGCGCGGTGCCGACCCTGTCGCTCACCGCCAATATGCTGCTGTCGCACCAGAAGGCGCCTTATGTGAAGCGCGGCATGATCGATTTCGGATTTACCCGTCGTGCGGCGGCCTCCATCATCGAGCGTTTCAAGGTCAAGGCCGCCGGTCCCGATGCGCCGGCCAAGAGCCTCTCGGGCGGCAATCTGCAGAAGTTCATCGTTGGCCGCGAAATGGAACGCAAACCCGCCGTCTTCGTGGTGGCCCAGCCGACCTGGGGGGTGGACGTGGGCGCGGCCGCGCAGATCCACGGCGAAATATTGAAACTGAAACAGGAAGGTTGTGCCGTGCTGGTGATCTCGGAAGAACTTGACGAATTATTCGCATTATGTGATCGCCTGCATGTCATCGCCAAGGGGCGTTTGTCGCCTTCCATTCCCATCGAGCAGGCCACGCGCGAGCAGGTCGGTGTGTGGATGAGTGGCTTGTGGGATGAACCGGCGGCATTGGACAAGGGTACGGAGGTGGGCAATGGCTGAGCGCTTGAGCTTCCCCTTGCGTCTGGAACTGCGCGGTGCGCCGTCCCGGACCATGACCTATCTGTCACCGGTGATCGCCATCGTCGCCACGCTGTTGCTCGGTGCGCTCTTGTTCCTGGCGCTGGGCAAGGATCCGCTGGCGGGGCTGAAGGTGTTCCTGATCGATCCCTTCAATGGCAAGCGCGCCATCAGCGAACTGCTGCTGAAATCGGTGCCGCTGATCCTGTGTGCGCTGGGGCTGGCGGTGTGTTTCCGCGCCAGCATCTGGAACATCGGCGCGGAGGGTCAATTCACCGTCGGCGCGCTGTGCTCGGGGGCCATGCTGGTGTGGCTGGATGTGCCGGGCCATGGCGTCTCCGGCGGCATGGGACTGGTGCTGATGATCGTGGCCGGCGTGATCGGCGGCGCGCTGTGGGCGGCCATCACGGCCTTCCTGCGCGACCAGTTCAATGCCAATGAAATCCTGGTCTCGCTGATGCTGACCTACGTAGCGCAGCTGCTGCTGATGTGGGCCGTCAACGGCCCGCTGAAGGATCCCAATGGCATGAACTTCCCGCAGTCCAAGGTGTTCTCCAGCGAGTTCATGCTGCCCACGCTGATATCGGGCACGCGCCTGCACATCGGCTTTGCGGTGGCCATCGTGGCGGCGGTGCTGATGGCCATCTTCATGATGCGCAGCCTGCGTGGATTCTCCCTCATGGTCGGTGGCGTGGCCCCGCATGCGGCGCGTTACGCGGGCTTCTCGGCGCGCTCGGCCTTGTGGGTGTCGCTCTTGATCTCGGGGGCCTTTGCCGGACTGGCCGGAGCCTTCGAGATCGCCGGTCCGATCGGCCAGCTGTTGCCCTCGGTGTCGCCGGGCTATGGCTTTGCGGCCATCATCGTGGCCTTCATCGGCCGCCTGCATCCCATCGGCGCGATCCTGGGCGGACTGATCATGTCGCTGCTGTACCTGGGCGGCGAGCTGGCGCAGTCGCGCCTGGGGCTGCCCTCGGCGATCACGGGTGTGTTCCAGGGCATGCTGCTGTTCCTGCTGCTGGCCTGCGATACGCTCATCGATTACCGCCTGGCGTGGAACAAGAAAGTCTAAGGAATCAGGACAGGACATGGAACAACTCGCTCCTCTCATCGCAGCCTCCATCAATGCCGGCACGCCCCTGCTGCTGGCGGCCATCGGGCTGTTGATCAACGAACGTTCCGGCGTGCTCAACCTGGGCGCCGAGGGCATGATGCTGGTGGCCGCCATCGCTGGCTTTGCGGTCGGCTATACCACCAAGAGCCCGCTGCTGGGCTTCATGGCGGGCGCGGTCTGCGGCATGCTGATGGCTACGCTGTTCGCCTGGCTGGCGCTGCGCCTGGCCACCAACCAGGTCGCCACGGGGCTGGCGCTGTCGATCTTCGGCGCGGGGCTGTCGGCCTTCGTGGGTCAGCGCTTCGTCGGGCTGGCGCTGCCGGCGCAGTCGACGTCAGTGCCGCTGCTGGGCGATCTTCCCTTCCTCGGCCAGGCGCTGTTCCACCAGCACTGGATGAGCTATGTCGCCTTCGCGCTGTGCCTGGCCAGCATCTGGTTCCTCTATCGCACGCGCGCCGGACTGGTCTTGCGCGCCGTGGGCGAGTCGCCCGAATCGGCGCATGCACTGGGCTATTCGGTGCGCGGCATCCGCTATCTGGCGCTGCTGTTCGGCGGCGCCTGCTGCGGCCTGGCGGGGGCCTACATGTCGCTGGTCTATACCCCCATGTGGGTCGAGGGCCTGGTGGCCGGACGCGGCTGGATCGCACTGGCCCTGACGGCCTTTGCCACCTGGCGTCCGGCACGGGTCTTGCTGGGCTCGCTGCTGTTCGGCGGCGTCACCATCGCCCAGTTCTACCTGCAAGGCATGGGTGTGACGGTACCCTCGCAGATCCTGTCGATGGCGCCGTATCTGGCCACCATCGTGGTGCTGGCGCTGATCTCGCGCAACCCCGACTGGATCCGCCTGAACATGCCGGCCTCGCTGGGCAAGCCCTTCCGTCCGGGCGCATCCTGACATTCTGGATGTGATCGCATCGTTTTCTGTAGCAGCAACTGCATTTATCCACTGACCTTGAGGGAGAACACAATGAAGATTTCGCGCAGGGCATCCTTGACGATGCTCGCCACCCTGGCCGCAGCAACCCTGATCGGTTGCGGCAAGAAGGAAGAACCTGCGGCCGCCGCGCCCGCTGCTGCGCCGGCTGCCGCTGCACCTGCCGCCGATCCGCTGAAGGTCGCCTTCGTCTACATCGGCCCGGTCGGCGACGCCGGCTGGACCTTCGCGCATGACAAGGGCCGCAAGGCAGTCGAAGAGAAATTCGGCGACAAGGTCAAGACCACCTTCGTGGAAAACATCCCCGAGTCGGCAGCGGACGCCGAGCGCGTGTTCCGCCAGCTGGCCACCGATGGCAACAAGCTGATCTTCGGCACCACCTTCGGCTACATGGAAGCCATGCTCAAGGTCGCCAAGGAATTCCCGGACGTGAAGTTCGAACACGCCACCGGCTTCAAGACCGCCGACAACCTGGCGCAATACGACGTGCGCACCTATGAGGGCGCTTACCTGGCCGGCGTGGTCGCGGGCAAGATGAGCAAGTCCGGCAAGCTGGGCGTGGTGGCCTCGGTGCCGATTCCGGAAGTGATCCGCAACATCGACTCCTTCACCCTGGGCGCGCGTTCGGTCAACCCCAAGGCCACCACCGCCGTGGTGTGGGTCAACAAGTGGTTCGATCCGGGCAAGGAACGTGAAGCCGCCACCACCCTGATCGGCCAAGGCGTGGACGTGCTGATGCAGAACACCGACTCGGCCGCCGTGGTGCAGACCGCGCAGGAAAAGGGTGTCTACGCCTTCGGCTGGGACAGCGACATGACCAGCTTCGGCCCCAAGGCCCACCTGGCCGCCTCTGTGATCAACTGGGGCGTGTACTACACCGCGCGCGTGCAGGCGGTGCTGGATGGCTCGTGGAAGAGCAGCACCAGCTGGATCGGCCTGAAGGAAAACGGCATCGACCTGGCCGCCTTCAATCCGGAACTGCCGGCTGACGTGAAGACCTTGGTGGAAGAGCGCAAGAAGGGCATCGTCGATGGCTCCGCGCCGATCTGGAAGGGTCCGATCAAGGACAATGCCGGCAAGGAAGTGCTGGGCAAGGACGCCGTGGCTGATGACGGCTTCCTGCATGGCATCAAGTTCTACGTCGAGGGCGTGGATGGCAAGGTGCCGGGCTGATCTCCGGCTGCTTGCGGGCGCGGCTTGGCGCGCCTGATGCATGAATGGATGTTGGTTGAAGACCGCCGGCGCGTTGCAGCGTCGGCGGTTTTTTGTTGTGCTCAGGCAGTGATGCGCTCGATGGGTGGGCGCTCCAGCTTGCTGGCGGCATGCAGATCGTATTGCAGCTGCATCCCGGCCCACAGTTCGGGACTGGTGCCAAAGGCAGCCGCCAGGCGATAGGCCATATCCGGCGAGATGCCAGCTGCGCCGTTGACGATGCGTTGCAGGGTGACGCGACTGACGCCAAGCCGCATGGCGGCTTCGGTCACGGTCATTTCACCCAGGTATTCCCTCAACACCTCGCCAGGGTGAGGTGGGTTGAACATGCGATTCACGTTGGACCTCCATTGATTGTCAGTGATAGTCGCGGTAATCCACCAGTACCGCGTCCTTCCCCTCGAAAGCGAATATCAGCCGCCAATTGCCGTTGACGGTGATCGCCCATAGCCCCTTGAGCTCACCTTTTAGTGGATGCAGCGCCCATGCGGGCGCAGAAAGATCTTCCGGTTGGGTGGCTTGGTCCAGCGCGGCCAGCTGCAGCCTGAGCTTGCCCGCATGAGCAGCCTGAATGCCAGCCTTGCTGCCCGTCTCAAAGAAACGTTGCAGCCCTTTGTGTCGGAAATTCTTGATCATTGCCCAAATGTATCGCGTAGCGATACTATTTACAATAAATTTTTCCGGTTGCCTTGCTTGCAACACTGCAATATTCCAACAAACGCCGCGGCTGCGTCGAAACAAGCCTGATCCGAGCACGCCGAAAACCCCGCTCCAGCGCTATCACAGCCGCATCCTGCCTGTATAATGCACAGCCAAACCGGGCGGAGGAATGGCGTTTTCGTTCACTTTCCGCCGCATTGAACTACAGGATTTATGCAAAAAGCGCGCAAACCGATCGAAATAAAAATTTCCACAGTGGTTGCCATTTCGGCAATTCTGCATGAAACCGATCCGACTTCGCTGGAACAGGCCCTGAAGGAAATGACGGGCGGGGTGGCGGATTTCTTCGAGGACGAATTCGCCGTGCTCGACATCGGCACGCTGGAGGCCGACGCTGCCGCAGGCATCGACTGGAGCGCCGTGGTGGCGCTGTTCAAGCGCTTCCGCTTGAATACCGTGGCCGTGCGCAATGCTCCGCAAGCGTTGCACGAGGGCATCGTCGCCCATGGCCTGGCCATCGATACCTCGGCCGTGGCCGGGGCTGGCGCGGCCAATGCCCGCGCCCAGCAAGCCGCCGCCCAGGAAGCGGAACCGGCGCCGGTCCAGGCCGCCGCCCCGACGCCCGCCCCTGCCACTGCGGCAGCCCAGCCCGCTGCTGCGGCACCGGCCGCCAATACGGTGGTCATCGACACCCCGGTGCGCGCCGGCCAGCGCATCTATGCGCGCGGCGCTGACCTGGTGGTGTTGGCGGTGGTCAACAATGGCGCCGAACTGATCGCCGACGGCTGCATCCACGTCTACGCGCCGCTGCGCGGGCGTGCGCTGGCCGGCGCTTCGGGCAATACCGCGGCGCGCATCTTCGCCGCATCGCTGGAAGCGGAACTGGTTTCCATTGCCGGGGTCTATCGGACCTTCGAGAACGGTCATGCTCCGGAGCTGGCGGGCAAGCAGGTGCAGGTGCGCCTGCAAGGCGAACGTATCGACGTGCTGCCGATGTCGTCGTGGTAAGACTCTGGTGTAAATCATTTAAAGCATTCAAACGAATCCAGCCGGACCAAGCCGGCGTACTGTTCTTCTTAAGGAGTTTTTCGTGGCAAAAATCATCGTTGTGACTTCGGGTAAGGGCGGCGTCGGCAAAACGACGTCCAGCGCCAGTTTCGCATCGGGCCTGGCCATGCGCGGCCACAAGACGGCCGTGATCGACTTCGACGTCGGTCTGCGCAACCTGGACCTGATCATGGGCTGCGAACGCCGCGTGGTCTACGACCTGATCAACGTGATCAACAAGGAAGCCACGCTGAACCAGGCCCTGATCAAGGACAAGCACTGCGACAACCTGTTCATCCTGCCGGCCTCGCAGACCCGCGACAAGGACGCCCTGACCGAAGAAGGCGTGGAGCGCGTGCTGAACGACCTCTCCAAGATGGACTTCGACTACATCATCTGCGACTCCCCCGCCGGCATCGAGCATGGCGCCGTGATGGCCCTGACCTTTGCTGACGAAGCGGTGGTGGTGACCAACCCGGAAGTGTCCTCGGTGCGCGACTCCGACCGCATCCTCGGCATCATCCAGGCCAAGTCGCGCCGCGCTTCCGCCGGCGGCGAGCCGGTCAAGGAACACTTGCTCATTACCCGCTACTCGCCCAAGCGCGTGGAAGACGGTGAGATGCTGTCCTATACCGACGTCCAGGAAATCCTGCGCATTCCGCTCATCGGCATCATCCCGGAGTCGGAATCGGTGCTGCAGGCGTCCAACCAGGGCTCTCCGGCCATCCACCTGAAGGATACCGACGTGGCCCAGGCCTACCAGGACGTGGTGTCGCGCTTCCTCGGCGAGACCGTCGAACTGCGTTTCACCACCTACGAAAAGCCGGGTCTGTTGCAGCGCATCTTCGGAGGTAAGTGACATGTCCCTGCTTTCTTTCCTGTTCCCCAGCAAGCCCAAGAGCGCGGTGGCGGCGAAGGAGCGGCTGCAGATCATCATCGCCCGCGAACGATCCAATGGTCGCCAGGGGCCGGACTTCCTGCCGGCGCTGCACAAGGAACTCATCGAGGTGATCTCCAAGTACACCAAGGTCAACGCCGACGACATCAAGATCTCGCTGGACCGCCAGGGCAACCTGGAGGTGCTGGACGTGAACGTGGTGCTGCCCGACAGCGACGTCCCGGCCGCCTGAGGCTGCCTGCGCGGTGGCGTGATCTCTGGCAAGGGCAGCCCCGGCTGCCCTTTGCTTTGTCTGCCGCTATTGACCTTACTCCGGTGATTTCCGTTATTGCTCCTCTCCCTTGCCCGCGCCTGCCGCCATGAAGATAGGCCTGCTCAGTTCCGATGCCGATACCGTGAGCCTGGTCAGCCAGTTGGGCTATCCACATGACTGCACGCACTGCACCAGCCTTGAGGAGCTGACCTCGCTGAGCGCCGACGGGGCGCAATTGCTGGTGCTGGATCTGGATGACCTGCTGCCGCAGGCCGATGAACTGGTCGAACTGGTACGCCGCCTACGCCCGCCACTGGCGACGGGGCCGGCACCGGCGGTGCTGCTGCTGGCCACGCCGGCGCACCAGGACTGGCTGTGGGCGTTGCGCCAGGCGGGCGCGCAGGAACTGCTGGTCAAGCCGCTGCGACGCCAGGAACTGGCCCTGCGGATGGATCTGCTCATGCGCACCGCCGAGCCGGCAGAGGCCCAGACACGGGTCATCGCGGCCGGCGGCTTCCTGCTGGACCTGGCGCGACTGCGCGTAACGCATCCGCAGCGCCCGGAGCTGGAGGCCAGCCTGACCCGCAAGGAGGCCGAGCTGGCGCTGCTGTTCCTGCAGAACCTGGGCCGGCCATTGTCGCGCGCCTTCCTGCAGGAAAAGGTGTGGGGCGCCGAGCCCGAACTGCCCACCCGCACCATCGACACCCATGTCTCGCGGGTGCGCACCAAGCTCGGCCTGCAACCTGGCCACGGCTACCGGCTGGCGACCGTCTATGGTTATGGCTACCAGCTTGAACGGCTGGACTGAGGCCCCGCAGGGTGTTGCAGCAGCGCCATGACGCGGGGGGCAACACTGATCCATATCAGGGACCACGATGCTTTCTCCCGCACCGGCCCCAACCGGAAATCGGGCAAAGAGTATAATTGTTCCCAAAACCGGGGCTGAATCTGTCCATTTTTCCGCCCGAATCTGCACCATCCCTGCTCAACGGCCCTGCTGCCGCGTACTCCATGCATTTGCTTGCCGTCGGACTCAACCACACTACCGCGCCGGTCTCGCTGCGCGAGAAAGTGGCTTTCCCCGCTGACCAGATCGGCCAGGCGGTGGCGTCGGCGCGCGCATGGTTTGGCGGCCACGACAAGATCGTGGCCTCGGGCGAAGCCGCCATCCTGTCCACCTGCAACCGCACCGAGCTGTATGCGGCTGCGGCAGCCGGCAAGGATGGCGTAGAGTTCGCCATCGACCGCACCGCGCAGTTCCTGGCCGATTATCACCACATCCCCTACGCCGATCTGCGTCCCTACCTGTATTCCCTGCCCCAGGACAACGCCGTGCGCCACGCCTTCCGCGTGGCCTCCGGACTGGACTCGATGGTGCTGGGCGAGCCGCAGATCCTGGGCCAGATGAAGGACGCCGTGCGCCAGGCCGATGCCGCCGGCGGCCTGGGCACCTACCTGCACCAGCTGTTCCAGCGCACCTTCGCGGTGGCCAAGGAAGTGCGCAGCACCACCGAGATCGGCGCGCACAGCGTGTCCATGGCGGCGGCAGCGGTGCGGCTGTCGCAACGCATCTTCGATTCGATCTCGGGCCAGAACGTGCTCTTCATCGGCGCAGGTGAAATGATCGAGCTGTGCGCGACCCACTTCGCGGCGCAGAATCCCAAGACCCTGACCGTGGCCAACCGCACCATGGAGCGCGGCGAAACCCTGGCCCATCGCTTCAACGGCAAGGCCATCCGCCTGGCCGACCTGCCGGCGCAGCTGGCGCAGTTCGACATCGTGGTCTCCTGTACGGCCTCGTCGCTGCCCATCATTGGCCTGGGGCTGGTGGAGCGGGCGGTGAAGGCGCGTCGCCACAAACCCATCTTCATGGTGGACCTGGCGGTGCCGCGCGACATCGAGGCCGAAGTCGGCCGTCTGGACGACGTCTTCCTCTATACCGTGGACGATCTGGCCTCGGTGGTGCAGACCGGCGTGGAAAACCGCCAGGCGGCGGTGGCCCAGGCCGAAGCCATCATCGAGACGCGGGTGCAGTCCTTCATGCACTGGATCGACAGCCGCGCCATGGTGCCGCTGATCCAGGACCTCAACGAAACCGGCGAGGCCCTGCGCCTGGCCGAACTGGAACGCGCCCGCCGCATGCTGGCCAAGGGCGAGGATGTGGAAGCGGTGCTGGATGCGCTCTCGCGCGGCCTGACCGCCAAGTTCCTGCACGGCCCGCAACAGGCCCTGCACCACGCCCAGGGCGAGCAGCGCAGCCAGCTGGCGGCGCTGCTGCCGCAGCTGTTCCGCGCCAAGCGTTAGCGATTCCCCCTCTCGTCGGCCACCGCGCGTGGCCGGCCCCCTGCGCCGCAACTTGCCGGCCGCCGCTGTCCTCCCTTGTCCTTCCCTTGTTACCGGATTCGAATAGCCATGAAACCATCGATGCTCGCCAAACTCGACCAGCTCGCCGAGCGGCTGGAAGAGCTCAACAGCCTGCTGGCCCAGGAAGACGCCACTGCCAGCATGGACAACTTCCGCAAGATGACCCGCGAACATGCCGAACTCGGCCCGCTGGTGGCGCTGTATCACGAATATGTGCAGGCCGCCGAAGACATCCGCACGGCCCAGGAACTGCTGGCCGATCCCGACATGAAGGCCTTCGCCCAGGAAGAGATCGACGGCGCCAAGGCGCGCATGGAAGGCCTGGAGCTGGACCTGCAAAAGATGCTGCTGCCCAAGGACCCCAACGACGAGCGCAACATCTTCCTGGAAATCCGCGCGGGCACGGGCGGCGACGAGTCAGCGCTGTTCGCTGGCGATCTGCTGCGCATGTACACCCGCTATGCCGAGCGTCAGCGCTGGCAGGTCGAGATCGTGTCGGCGTCCGAATCCGAACTGGGCGGCTACAAGGAAGTGATCGCCCGCATCGTGGGCCTGGGTGCGTACTCGCGCCTGAAGTTCGAGTCGGGCGGCCACCGCGTGCAGCGCGTGCCGGCCACCGAGACCCAGGGCCGCATCCATACCTCGGCCTGCACGGTGGCGGTGATGCCCGAGGCCGACGAGGTCGGTGACGTGGAAATCAACCCGGCCGACATCCGCATCGATACCTACCGCGCCTCCGGGGCCGGCGGGCAGCACATCAACAAGACCGATTCGGCCGTGCGCATCACCCACCTGCCCACCGGCATCGTGGTGGAATGCCAGGATGATCGCAGCCAGCACAAGAACAAGGCCCAGGCCATGAAGGTGCTGGCCGCGCGCATCAAGGACGTGCAATTGCGTCAACAGCAATCCGAGGAAGCGGCCACGCGCAAGTCGCTGATCGGCTCGGGCGACCGCAGCGAGCGCATCCGCACCTACAATTTCCCGCAGGGACGCATGACCGATCACCGCATCAACCTGACGCTCTACAAGCTGGACTTCATCATGGATGGCGACCTCGATGAACTGACCAATGCCCTGATCACCGAGCACCAGGCCGAGCTGCTGGCGCAACTGGGCGACGACTGAAGCCAGGAACCAAGGGGGGGACAGCGGTTCAGAGACTCGTACGCGGACCCAGCGGTACTGCCTGAGGGGGCAAGATGCAGCCGGGACGGGTGTCTACTACAATCCCGTCATGGCCTGGCTGGCGGTCGGGGCTATTCCATTGACGAAAAAGACAGAGAAAGAACATGAAATCATCCAAACCGGTTTTCCTGCTGGTCGCCCTGGTCTGCATCGCCCTGCTGGGCTTTGCCATGTACCTGCAGATCGTGGAAGAAATGCAGCCCTGCCCGCTGTGCGTGATCCAGCGCTACATGTTCGTGCTGGTAGCGGCCTTTGCGCTGATCGGCGCCTTCCTGCCGGAAGCGGCGCGGCGCGCCAGCGCGGCCCTGGCCGCCCTGGCGGCGCTGGGCGGCGCGGGCACGGCGATCTGGCATCTATATGTGAAGGCGCATCCGGGCGTCTCCTGCACCACCGATCCGCTGGAAACGGCGTTGAACCAGCTGCCCACGGCCAAGCTGTGGCCGCAGATGTTTACCGCTGACGGCTTTTGCTCGGCGCCCTGGCCGCCGGTCTTCGGATTGCAGATCCCGACCTGGTCGCTGATCTGGTTCGCGGTGCTGGCGCTGGTGCTGATCGTGCAGATGCTGCGCCGGGCGCCGCGCACCACGATCTGGAAGTAATGCCCATCCTGCCCTCCTATGCGGGCTGCACGCTGGCCACGGTGCTCAAGACCGCCCCGCTGGACCCGCTGGAAAACCGCATCCTGCTATGCCACGCCCTGCGCCTGACGCGGGTGCAGCTCATCACCCAGTCCGAGCGCCAGCTCAGCGCCGCCGAAGCCGAGACGCTCGCAGCGCTGCTGGCGCGGCGTCTGCGCGGCGAGCCCATCGCCTACATCGTCGGACAGCGTGAATTCTATGGACTGGATTTGCGCGTCTCGCCGGACGTGCTGATCCCGCGCCCGGATACCGAACTGCTGGTGGAGCTGGCGCTGGAACGGCTGCCCCAGGGCGGTAGCGCCCTCGATATGGGGACCGGCTCCGGCGCCATCGCCGTGGCAATCGCCCATACGCGCCCGGACGCCCAGGTCACGGCGCTGGACGCCAGCCCCGCCGCGTTGGCCATCGCAAGAGAAAACGCCAGCACGCACCAGGTGCGCGTGCGGCTGCTGGAAAGTGACTGGTATGGCGCGCTCGACGCAGACCAAGCATTCGACCTGATCGTCTCCAACCCACCCTACATCGTCGCCGGCGACATCCACCTCTCGCAAGGCGACCTGCGCTTCGAACCCGTCGATGCGCTCACCGACCATGCCGATGGCCTGTCGGACCTGCGCACCATCATCGAAGGCGCACCGGCCCATCTCAAGGCCGGCGGCTGGCTGCTGATGGAGCACGGCTACGACCAGGCTGCCGCCGTACGCGCCCTGCTCACCGGCGGTGGCTGGCGCGAAGTACAAAGCTGGCGCGACCTGGCCGGCATCGAGCGGGTCAGCGGCGCCCGCCTGGGCTGACCCGCCGGCTGCGTTCAGGCAGCTTGCTGGCCGCCTCCTGGCGGTGATTGCGGCTGAGTTTGTGCCGCTGCCTGGCCGAGTTGCGCCAGCAGGGCTGCCTGCTTTTCCATGGCGGCCTTCAGATGGCGCTCCTTGACGTGACCATAGCCGCGGATCTCTTCCGGAATGCGGGCCACGGCGGTGATCTGCTCCAGGTTCTCGGGCGTGAGCCGATCCAGCAAGCGCGAGAGCGTCGCACGATACTCGGTGATCAGCGCACGCTCCTGCCGGCGCTCCTCGGTATAAGCAAAGGGATCCAAGGCCGTGCCGCGCAGGAAGCGCAGCCTGGCCAGCACGCCAAAGACCGGCATCATCCAGCTGCCGAAGGCCTGCTTGCGCAGATGGCCCTTGTCATCGCGCTTGGCCAACAGCGGTGGGGCAAGGTGGAAGCGTAACTTGTAGTCACCTTCGAACATGCCGGCGATCTTGGCCCGGAAGGCCGGATCGGCATGCAGGCGGGCGACTTCGTATTCATCCTTGTAGGCCATGAGCTTGAAGAGATAACTGGCCACCGCACGACTGAGCTTGAGGCCACGGCCTGCTTCGCCTAAGGCGCTTTCCCGCGCCCGCACCTGCTCGACGAAATCGCGATAGCTGCGCGCATAGGCGGCGTTCAGGTAGTCGGTCAGGAAGGCCACGCGGCGCTCCACCAGTTCATCCAGGGTGGGCGTGCGCTTGAACTCGATCACCTGCGCGCTCATGCCATTGCGGCCAGCTGCGGCCAGCACGAACGCCACGTCATGGGCGGCAGCCCGGCCCCAGGCGAAGGCTTGCTTGTTGAACTCGACCTGCAATGCGTTGAGTTCGATGGCGCGCAGCAGCGCTGCTTCCGACAGCGGCACCCAGCCCTTTTGCCAGGCATAGCCCAGCATGAACATGTTGGTCGCGATGGCGTCGCCCATCAGCGCCGTGGCGATGCGACCGGCATCGACCAGCGACAGGTTGTCACGCCCGCAGGCGCGCGCAATCTCGCCCTCGCTGGAGGCGGTGGGGAATTGCCAGTCCGGATTGCGCACGAAGGCCGCTGTCGGCATCTGGGTCGAATTGACGGCTGCGTGCGTGCGTCCTTCACCCATGCGTGAGAGTGCATCGCGGCTGGCGGTGACGATCACGTCGCAGCCGATGACCAGATCGGCCATGCCGGTTCCCACCCGGGTCGAATGGATGTGCGCCGCATCCTCGGCCACGCGTACGTGCGACATCACCGGGCCGCCCTTCTGCGCCAGGCCGCTCATGTCCAGCACCGAACAGGCGCGTCCTTCGACGTGGGCGGCCATGGCGATGATCTGGCCAATGGTGATGACACCGGTACCGCCCACGCCGGTGACCAGAATGCCATAGGGCTGCGCCAAGCCCGGCAGCACCGGCTCGGGCAGGCTGGGCAGGGCCGGGCCGACGTCAGCCTGGGCGCGGGCCGGCTTCTTCAGTTGCCCGCCTTCCACCGTCACGAAGCTGGGGCAGAAACCATTGACGCAGGAATAATCCTTGTTGCAGGACGACTGGTTGATCTGGCGCTTGCGACCGAATTCGGTTTCCAGCGGTTCTACCGAAAGGCAGTTCGATTGCACGCTGCAATCGCCGCAGCCTTCGCACACGGCCTCATTGATGACGGCGCGCTTGGCGGGATCGGGATAGGCATTGCGTTTGCGGCGACGACGCTTTTCGGAGGCGCAGGTCTGGTCATAGATCATGGCGGACACGCCCGGCTGTTCGCGCAGCTCGCGCTGCACGGCGTCGAGTTCGCTGCGATGGCGGATGGTGACGCCTTCGGCCCATTGGGTCCCCACTGGATACTTGTCCGGTTCGTCGGTGACCACGATGATGGGACGCACGTTTTCCGCCGCCAGCTGGCGCGAGATCATGGCCGGGTCGAGCGGTCCATCGAACTCCTGCCCGCCGGTCATCGCCACGGCGTCGTTGTAGAGGATCTTGTAGGTGATGTTGACCTTGGCCGCGACCGAGGCGCGCACCGCCAGCAAACCCGAGTGGAAGTAGGTGCCATCGCCCAGATTGGCGAAGACATGCTTTTCATCCGTGAAGGGCGCCTGGCCGACCCAGGTCACGCCTTCGCCGCCCATGTGGGTGAACAGCTTGGTCTCGCGGTCCATCCAGGTCACCATGTAATGGCAACCGATGCCGGCCAGGCCACGGCTGCCCTCGGGCAACTTGGTGGAGGTATTGTGCGGGCAGCCGGAGCAGAAATGCGGGATGCGGTCCTTGTCGGGATCAGGCTTGCTGCTGATGTTGAGCGTGGCTTCCTTGGCTTCCAGGTAGGCCACGCGGGCGCGCACCTGCTGCTCCACCGGGTGTCCCGCGAAGTAGCGCGAGATGCGGGTAGCGATGGCGCGGGCGATCTGCGCCGGGTTCAATTCATAGGTCGCGGGCAGCAGCCAGTTGCCGTGGCCTTCGCGCTGCGAACCGCTCCACTCGCCGGTGTCATCGAACTTGCCGACCACGCGGGGACGCACGTCGTCGCGCCAGTTGTAGAGTTCTTCCTTCAACTGGTATTCGAGGATCTGGCGCTTCTCCTCGACCACCAGGATTTCATCCAGGCCCTGGGCGAATTCACGCACGCCCTCGGCTTCCAGCGGCCAGGTCATGCCGACCTTGTAGAGGCGGATGCCGATGTCGCGTGCAGCCTGTTCATCGATGCCCAGGTCTTCCAGCGCCTGGCGCGTATCGAGGTAGGACTTGCCGGCGGTGATGATGCCGATGCGTGCGCGGGGACTGTCCCAGATGATGCGGTTCAGTTTGTTGGCGCGCGCGTAGGCCAGCGCGGCATACCACTTGTAGTTGATCATCCGTGCTTCCTGACCTAGCACGGTATCCGGTTGGCGGATGTTGAGGCCATCGGGTGGCAGTTCGAAATCTGCCGGCAGCTGGATCTGCACGCGCTCCGGATCGATCATCACCGACATGCCCGACTCGACCAGGTCAGTCACGCACTTCATCGCCACCCACAAGCCGGTATAACGGCTCATGGCCCAGCCATGCAGGCCGTAGTCGAGATACTCCTGCACCGAGGATGGATAGAGCACCGGAATACCGCAGGCCTTGAGGATGTGTTCGCTCTGGTGAGCCGCGGTGGAGGATTTGGCAGCGTGGTCATCGCCGGCAATCACCAGCACGCCGCCATGCCTGGAGGTGCCGGCCATGTTGGCGTGCTTGAAGACATCGCCGCAGCGGTCCACGCCGGGCCCCTTGCCATACCATAGCGAGAACACGCCATCGTATTGCGCGCCCTTGAACAGATTGACCTGCTGCGTGCCCCATACGCTGGTGGCGGCCAGGTCTTCGTTCATGCCGGGGTGGAACTTGATCTGCTTCGCTTCCAGGTATTTGCGCGCCTTTTCGGCGGTCTGGTCGACCGCGCCCAAGGGTGAGCCGCGGTAGCCGGTGATGAAGCCGGCGGTGTTGAGGCCGGCGCGTTGGTCGTATTGACGTTGCAGCATCGGCAGGCGCACCAGCGCCTGGATGCCGGTCATGAAGACACGGCCGCGTTCTAGGGTGTACTTGTCGTCCAGGGAAACATCGTCCAGCAGCAGGCGCTGCCCGGCGGGTAGGGGTGCGTTCATGTGGTCTCCGTGCCAAAAATCTTGTTTTTGCCTGCACATGCTCCCGGCAGACTTTTCTGTCGGGATGGGGAACACCTCAGCCTTGTGGGCCGGGTCTTCTTCAGGTTGTACTTCAAGTTAGCACAAGGGTGAGCCACCTGCTACGCGCGCCGCAGCAGGGTTTTCGGGTTTTTTTGGCATGCAGGAAACACTTTCCGCAAGTCCTGCGGCGTTGATGCCCGGGTAGAGAAGAAAATGCCGGAAAGACAAAAACAACAATATTTCCGGCTGAAAAAAAAGAGCTGCAGCCAGCTCAAGTGTTACAAGCAAGACGTGAATGTAACATCCAGTAAAAGCCATTGGACCAGCTTCGGCACTGACGTTTAATAGACCTCACTTGAACAGCGATTGATTGGTATCCGTTACTGTGCAAGGTTCCTCCCCTCTAGTGTTGAAAGCACCACTAGCTCGCGGATCTGGCTCCCCCTGTCAGATCCGCTTTTTTTTTGCCGGCGACTTTTCAGGGATGATCGAAGGGTTGCGGCCGCAGTGTCTTCTCCGAAGAGGGCGGCAACACCGGTAACTGCAAACGCGGCTGCTTGCCGGTCAGCGTCTTGAGGAAGGCGACCACCTTGGCGTTCTCGTCGGCGCTGAACTGCCGGCCCAACTGGATGCGCGCCATGGTATCGACCGCTTCGGCCAGAGTGGCGGCGCCGCCATCGTGGAAGTACGGATAGGTCAGCTCGACGTTACGCAGGGTCGGCACCTTGAAGTGGAAACGATCGGCCTCCTTGCCGGTCACGTCGGCGCGTCCCTGCGCCGGATTGCTGGTCTGGTAGGGCGCCACCAACCCCATCTTCTGGAAAGAATTGCCGCCCACGGCGGGGCCATTGTGGCAGGCGATGCAACCGGACTCCTTGAAGAGCCGGTAGCCTTCCTGCTCCTTGCGCGTGAGCGCGCGCCGGTCGCCCTTGAGCCATTTGTCGAAGCGGGAATCGGGCGTGACCAGGGTTTCCTCGAAGGCCGCAATGGCCTGCGTCACTTCTTCCATGCCCAGCTTTTGGTTGCCAAAGGCTTGCTTGAACGCCGCGACGTAGCCCGGAATGGACTGCAATACCTCCACCGCCAGCGCATGCGAAAACGCCATCTCCTTGGGATTGGCGACCGGACCACCGGCCTGGGCCTTCAGATCAGCAGCGCGGCCATCCCAGAACTGGGCGGCATTGAATTTTGCATTGAGCACCGTGGGCGAATTGATCGGCCCCTGCTGCCAGTTGTGGCCGATGGAGCTCCTCAGGTTGTCCGTTCCCCCCATGGAAAGGTTATGGCAGGAATTGCAGGAGATGAAACCGGATTTGGACAGGCGCGGATCGAAAAACAGCTGCTTACCCAATTCCACCATGGCGGGATTACGGACCTGGGCCGGTTGGATAGGGGTAATCGGCTCGGGGCCAGCGGCACTGGCGGGCGAGGTGAACTGAGCGCTGGCGGCGAACAACAGAATGCTGAGGATGGGCTTGCATGACATGGCGGGCTCCTGGGTGGCGGACAATGAAGCGTTTCATTGTCCGCAGGCCCATAGGCAGCCTTCTTGACTTGCGTCACCCCTGTCGTTGGAAGTCAGCAAACTGATTGCCGATCTAGAGATTATTCGATGCAGCCGCCAGGTGGTGCGGGTTCAGACCAGGTGGTTGGCTGCGAGATTCGTTTCGCCCGCCAGCAGGGCGTTGGCGGGCAAGGGCTCCTGCTGTTTCAGGCGTTCATAGAAGGGGGTGAAGTCGGGCGCCGTATCGTTGAATAGTTGCTCGAAGTCGCGGATGACGAAATAGGTCTCCTGGTAGGTATCGATCTTGTAGAGCGTGCGCATGATGCGCTCGACCTGGAACGGCACGCGGCGCGGCTTGTCGCTGGAGAGGCAATACTCCACTTCGCCGCCGGAGGACAGGATGCCCGCGCCATAGATGCGCAGGCCAGCCTCGCTCTGGATCAGGCCAAACTCGATGGTGTACCAGTACAAGCGCGCCAGGTAGGCCAGGCCGTCGAGCTTGAGGGCCTTCAGGCCGCCCTTGCCGTATTCCTGCAGGTGATTGGCGAAGACCGGATTGAACAAGAGCGGTACGTGGCCGAAGAAGTCGTGGAACAGGTCGGGCTCGACGATGTAGTCGAACTCATGCTCCTCGCGCAGCCATACGGTGACCGGGAAACGGCGGTTGGCCAGGTGTTCGAAGAAGGTCTGGTCCGGCACCAGACCCGGCACGGCGACCAGCTGCCAGCCGGTGGCCTTGTAGAGGGCGTCGGTGGTGCGGTCGAAGCGCGGGATGCCTTGCGAGACGTCGAGGGCCTTCAGGCTCTCGATGAAGACATCGCAGGCGCGCCCCGGAATCAGCCTGGCCTGGCGCTCGTACAGACGCCGCCACAGCGCGTGCTGGGCCGGCGTGTAGCCTTCCCAGTTCTGGGCCACGACGTAGTTGGCGTCGGCCTGGCTGTAGTCGCCGCGCAAGGCTCCGCTATCGGACTTGGTGGCGACGGTGGCGAAGAAATCATCGGTGTTGGGATTGGTGCTCATGGCATACCCGTTATCAAAGTGAGGCGCATATTATGCGCCCCCTCGCCCGGATGGTCATGTGCGCTTGCGCAAGAAGCGCGTCAGGCGGCCGGAGGCGGTGCGCCGTCGTCCTTCTTTCTGGCGCCGATGCCGGTCACGCGTGCGCCCCATTTGAGCAAGGCCTTGAAGTTGGCCTTGACGATGTAGTCCAGCATGGCGACCTGCTCTTCCAGGGCTTCCTGAAAGACCGTGGCCGAATTGGCGGGCTTGATCTTGAGGTAGGCGTCGGCCTCGCCATAGTCGCGGTGGATTTCCATGCCCGCCTTCTTGGCGATGTGCATCATCACCTTGTTGGACGAGAGGCAGTGCATGTACAGCGTATCGACGTCGGCATTGCGACAGTGCATCGCGGCGCGCATGAACAGGCGCGTGCCTACACCCAGTCCGCGCGCCGCCGCCGAGACCGACACGCCGAACTCGGCCACCACCGGCTTGATGGTCGCACCGCTGATGCGCGTGGCTTCCTTGGGCGCAAAGGCCAGATGTCCCACGCCCAAGAGGCGCAGGCGACGGTCGTAGACGCCAAAGACGGTATCGCGCTCGAAATTGATGCCCTCGACGTAGCGCGTGACCATGTCGTCGGAGAGCTTGGAACCGAAGCGCAGCAGACGATCCTTTTCTTCCAGCGCCAGGAAGTGGCGCAGCAGGTGGCGGCGCGAGCGTGGCGACAATTCCTTGACGAACACGTGCGGCTTTTCCTGTCGCTCGTCCTGCTCCGTTTTGCTGCCGCGCAGGCGTTTGAGCAGCCGGGCCAGAGGATTACTCATCGTCGCTCCTTGCTCATGGCTGCTGCGCACCGTGCTGGGCGACGAAGGCCGCTACCTGCTCGGTACGTGCCGCCTGGATGGCCTCGGGAATGCGTTGCGGCTGCGACTGCGCCTGGGCGATCGCGCCAGCATCGATCTGCTGCGCCGCCTGCAGCGCGCCTTCGAGGTAGGCGGCCTGCGGGAAGGGCTGCTGCTCAAGGCCAGTGCGACCGCGATGATCGCATTCGGCCGCGCGCAGCATGTCGATGAAGCGCTGCGGCTTGCGGAAGGCGTCGCAGCGCGAGAAGAACTTGACCAGCGTATCCGGGCGCATCTCGAAGGCGCGGCCGACGTTGCCGTGCTCGCGGGCGGTCATCAGGGCGAGATCGCGGCATTCGCCGGGCACCTTCAGGCGCGCGCAGACCTGTTCGGCCAGGCGCTCGCTGCGCGCTTCGTGGCCATGGTGACGCGGCCACATCTCGGGTGGCGTGGTCCCCTTGCCCAGATCATGCATCAAGGCGGCAAAACGGATCGGCAAGGTAAAGCCCTGCGCCGCCGCCCAGTCCACCACCAGCATCACGTGAACGCCGGTATCGATTTCCGGATGCCACTTCTCCGGCTGCGGTACGCCCCACAGCGCATCCAGCTCAGGCAGGATGCGCTGCAGTGCGCCGCAGGCGCGCAAGACCTCGAACATGCGCGAAGGCTTCTGCTCCATCAGACCGCGCGAGAGCTCTTGCCAGACGCGCTCCGGCACCAAGGCATCGACCTCGCCTTGCTCGACCATGCGCTGCATGAGCGCATTGGTCTCGGGGGCCACCGTGAAATCGGCGAAGCGCGCCGCAAAGCGGGCCACGCGCAGGATGCGCACCGGGTCCTCGATGAAGGCGTCGGAGACATGGCGGAACACGCGCGCGGCGATATCGGCGCGTCCGTGATAGGGATCGACCAGCGTGCCATCTTCATCCTGCGCAATGGCGTTGATGGTCAAGTCGCGGCGCGCGAGGTCGTCTTCCAGGGTCACATCGGGGGCCGCATGGAAGGCGAAGCCCTTGTAGCCCGGCGCGGTCTTGCGCTCGGTACGGGCCAGGGCATATTCCTCCTGGGTGTGCGGATGGAGGAACACCGGAAAATCCTTGCCCACCGGGCGGAAACCCAGCGCCAGCAATTGCTCCGGCGTCGCGCCCACCACCACGTGGTCGCGGTCCTTCACCGGCAGGCCCAGCAAGCCGTCGCGCACTGCGCCGCCGACGGTGTAGGTCTTCATCGGCGGCGCCTCACTTGTGGTCCGGAAGGATTTCCTTCTCGGCCAGCGCTTCGGCGATCCAGCGCGCCACGGCCGGGTGTTCGCGCACGCGGTCGGCATAGGCCTGCAGCGCCGGGGCCAGCGGCACCTGATAGCTGATGAAGCGCATCACCACCGGGGCGTAGAAGGCGTCGGCGATGGAGAAATCACCGAAGAGGAAATCATGGTGGCCGAATTGCGAGAGGCACTCTTCCCAGATCTCGCAGACGCGGGCGATATCGGCCTGCGCCTCGGCCGTACGGCCCTGGCCCGGGTAGCGCCCGCGGATGTCCATGCTCATGGCGCTGCGCAGGCCGGTGAAGCCGGAATGCATCTCGGCGCAGATGCTGCGCGCAATGGCGCGCGCATCGGTGCGCGCCGGCCACAGGTGGCGGTCAGGGAATTGCTCGGCCAGGTATTCACAGATGGACAGCGAATCCCAGATGGCGATGTCGCCATCGAGCAGCACCGGCACCCGGCCCGAGCCGGTGTAGCGGGCGATCTCGGCGGCGGTGTCGGCCTGGTCCAGCAACAGTCGCACTTCCTTGAAGGGAATGTCGAAGGCCACCATGGCGACCCATGGGCGCATGGACCAGGACGAGTAGTTCTTGTTGGCGATCACCAGCGTGGGCAGATGGCGGCCGGCTTTTTGCAGCGTTTCGGACAATACCGGATCAAGTTCAGTATCTTGCATGTGGGCTCGTTTCTTGAGGATCGGAAGGCGCGGCGAGGGAGATAGCCGTCAGCGCCGCGCGGTGCTGCGGAAGAGATCAAACTGCTGTTGCGGACTGCGCGGGCAGAGGTAGCCAGGCACCACCTCTTCCACCGACTTGGGCGTGAGCCGCAGTTCGGCGGCCAGGGGGGCGTGCAGCACATTGTCCACCTGCATGGAAGCGACGTTGTCGCGGCTCATCAGCTTGCCCGGCAGGTGTTCCAGGGCGAAGGCCTGCAGCCAGCCCAGCGCATCAGGCAGGCCGACGATGGGACGCGGATGGCCGCTGTACCAGCCGGACAGGCGCACCAGTTCGCGCAGCGTATATTGCTTGGGCCCGCCCAGTTCGAAGACCTTGCCGCCCAGGCGCGGCAGCGCCAGGGCATTGACGAAGGCCTGCGCCACATCGCCCACGTAGACCGGCTGGAAGCGCGCATCGGGGCTGCCCAGCGGGATCACCGGGAACATGCGGTTCAGGCCGGCGAACATGTTGAGGAAATTGTCGCCCTCGCCGAACACCACCGAGGGCCGGAAGATGGCCACGTCCAGCGATGGCGCCGACAAGGCTTCCTGCTCACCGGCCGCCTTGGAGCGCAGGTACATCGACGGTCCCTTGGCATCGGCGCACAGCGCGCTCATGTGCAGGTAACGCTTCACCCCCTGCTGCACGCAGGCGGCGACGATGCGGCGCGGCAGCAGCACATGCTGGCGCTCGAAATCCGGACCATAGGCTGCGCCGCCGCGTGCCGGGCGCGACTGCAGGATGCCGACCAGGTTGATGACCACGTCGGCTTCGGCGACCAGACGCGCCAGGGCCGCATCATCGTGGATATTGGCCTGCACCACCGTGACCACGGGCGATACCAGCAAGTGCTTGGCGCGCTCGTAGCGGCGCGTGGGGACCATCACACGGTAATCGGTGCTGCTGCCCAGCAGCTCCACCAGGCGCGTGCCGATGAAGCCGGAACCACCGATGACGAGGATCTTCTTGAATGCCATTTGTCACTCTCCGATTTCCGCCTGGTCGCCATGCGAGAGGCGCGGCCAGGCGGGCATGGGAATCAGGGCAGGTCGGTGGCGACGTTGGAATTGGGCGCCACGGTCCCCATGCGTTGCTTCAGCGATTGCGGACGGTTCTCGAACATGGCCGCATAGTAAGTCGCATTGGACATCACGTTCTTGACATAGCCCCGGGTTTCATTGAAAGGAATGATCTCCGCAAAGATCGCTCCTTCCACCGTCCTGGGCAGGGTTGCACGCCAGGTGCGCGGACGGCCGGGGCCGGCATTGTAGCCGGCGGTGGCCAGGGTCTCCGAACCTTCCAGGTTGTTCAGCACCATGTCGAGATAGCTGGTGCCCAGCAGCAGGTTGGTGTTGATGTCGTTGACCTGGTCGGCGGTGAATTCGCTCATGCCGATCTTGCGGGCGACGAACTTGGCGGTGGCCGGCATCAACTGCATCAGCCCGGACGCGCCCACATGCGAGCGGGCCGACTTGATGAAGCGCGATTCCTGGCGGATCAGGCCATAGACCCAGGCGTTCTCCATGCCCAGCGGCTTGGTGGCGGCGTTCATCTCCGGCAGGTGCGGCGCGGGGAAGCGCTGGGTGAAATCGAACTCGCTCTTGGTGCGGTCGGAGGTGTTGACCATGCGGTCCAGCACATCATTCTGGCGGGCGTATTCGGCCGCGGCCAGCAGCTGACGGTCGGTCATGTTGCGCAGTTCCCAGTTCCATTCGCGGATGGCTTCGAAGCGCAGGTTCAATTGGTAGAACTTGAGCGAACGCTTGAAGCCGGCATTCTGCGAATACAGGGCCACTTCGCCCGCACCGGGCGGGGTCGGGCCGGGTGGAATGGTGATCTTCTGGCCCAGCTCTTCCAGCGCCAGCTGGCCATAGAAGCTGAAGTTGGGCGCGATGGATTCGAACAGGCGACGGGCGGCGTCATGCTGGCCGTCTTCCTTGAGTGCGCGGCCCAGCCAGTAGACCCAGGCGGTATCGCTGCGCAGCGGCGCGGGCATGGCTTCGATGGTCCTGCGCACGGTCTTCCAGTCGCCATCACGCAGGGCCATGCGGACCTTCCACTGCATGGCGTCTTGCGTGAGCGGCGTATCCTTGGCGCGGCGCCAGTAATCCGAGGCTTCCGGCGCCAGCTTGTAGGAAGCCGCCAGGGCGATCTGCGCCCAGGCCTGGGCGGCTTCCTGCGAGGTGAGGTTGCGCCCGGCGTCGTTGAGATAGGTGGCGGCCTGGGCCGGATTGCTCTTGGCGATGCGGCCCAGCGCGATGATGTAGAGCTGGTGGTTGGCCACGCCCTTGCCTGGCCCCTTGGCCAGCATCAGCGCCGGACGGTCCATCACCTGGGTCACGCTGACATCGCCGCTATCGACCAGCACGGCGGCGCGACGGGCTACGGTGGCGTTGCCGTTCTCGGCGGCCTGGCGGATCTGGAACCACACATCGGCCTGGCTGAACTGCCCGTTCTGCGCCAGGGTGGCGATGAGGTCGCTGCAGCCCTGGCCGTAATCCTTGGGATTGGTGAGCAGGGCGCGCGCTTCCTCGGCCACGTTCTCGCCCTTGAGGGCGCGCGAATTCAGCGCGAAGCACTTGACCTGGGTATCGTCGTTGAGCACGAACTTGGGATATTGCTCATCGAAGACGGCCCAGTTACCGGTCTTGCCCAAGGCCAGCAGCCAGTCATTGCGCAGGCGATCGACGATGGCCTGGCCGTCCCAGCGGGCCAGGAAATCACGGATCTCCTGCTCGCTGGCGCTGTAGTCGCGCACGCGCGGCTTGAGGCGGTAGTAATCGACATAGGACGCCAGTTCATAGCCCGACAGGCGCGACGCCAGGTCTTGCGCCAGCGCTGCATTGTCGGTGGCGGCGGCCTGGCGCAAGGCCAGGAAGATGTCGTCGGGTGCGGCGTCCGCAGCCAGACGCTTCTGCGCCTGGGCAGCGGGTGCGAGGGCGAACGCGGCCACGCCTGCCAGGGCCAGGGGGAGCGCCATGGAGGCGACCAGCGCGCGCAGGCGCTGCTTGAACGGATGATTCTTCGGACGCATACTCATGCAAGCTTCTTCATACAGATTGATGAAACAGATAATGAACCCAAGCATAGCACGCGACACCCCTGCCCCGTCGTCGGAAACAGCCAGTCTTGTGCTGCACAAGCAGCAGTTGCGCACAGCGCTGCTGGCGCGCCGCAAAGCCTTGGACGTCCAGGAGCGCGAGCTTGCCGATGCCCGCATCGGCCAACGCGTGCTGGAGTGGACGATGCGGGCCGGCGTGAGCAGTCTGGCGGTCTATCAGCCGATCCGGGGCGAGCCCGACCTGGCTGCAGCCTATAACGCACTGGCCGCGCGCGGCGTGCACCTGTGCCTGCCGGTGGTGGTGGAAAAGGACGCGCCGCTGCTGTTTCGCGCCTGGCAGCCGGGCGATGCGCTGCAAAAGGATGCGCTGGGCACCTTGGCGCCCCTACCCTCGGCGCCGGAGATCCGGCCGCAGGCCCTGCTGATTCCTTGCGTGGGGTTCAATGCCGCCGGTTTCCGGCTGGGGTATGGCGGCGGCTTCTATGACCGTACCCTGGCGGGCCTACCCCGCCCCCGGGCGGTGGGTGTGTGCTACCGCTTCGGCCTGGCGGCCTTTGAGGCGCAGGCGCATGACGTGCCGATGGAGGCCATCCTGACCGATGCTGACTGAACAATAAAAAAAGCCGGACCACGTGTGAGTCCGGCTTCCTGGAGGCTTGCCTGCCCTGTCTCTTTACTTCACCAGTTGCTGCCAGATGGCCTGGGTCGGCCCGGCCTGGTTGAGTGAATAGAAATGCAAGCCCGGTGCGCCGCCGGCCAGCAGCCGTTCGCACAGCTGGGTGACCACGTCCAGGCCAAAGGCGCGGATCGATTCGGTATCGTCGCCATAGCTGGCCAGCTTCAGGCGGATCCAGCGGGGAATCTCGGTGCCGCACATGTCCGAGAAACGCATCAGCTGCGAGTAGTTGGTGATGGGCATGATGCCGGCGATCACCGGAACGGTCGCGCCCAGCCGGGCCGCCTCGTCCACGAAGCGAAAGTAGGCGTCGGCATTGTAGAAATACTGGGTGATGGCGGAGTTGGCGCCGGCCTTGACCTTGCGCGCGAAATTCTGCGCATCGTCCTGGGGCGAGCGGGCCTGCGGGTGCATTTCCGGATAGGCCGCCACTTCGATGTGGAACCAGTCGCCGGTCTCGGCGCGGACGAACTCGACCAGCTCGTTGGCATAGCGGAATTCGCTGGAGGCCTGGTCCATCGCGCCATAGCCGCTGGGCAGGTCGCCGCGCAGCGCCACCAGGCGCTTGATGCCATTGGCGCGATAGTCTTCCAGGATGGCGCGCAGGCTGGCGCGGGAGCTGCCGATGCAGGACAGGTGCGGCGCGGCTTCATGGCCTTCGCTGACGATTTCCAGCACGGTGTCGCGCGTGCCTTGCTGGGTGGAACCACCCGCGCCGAAGGTCACCGAGAAATACTTGGGTTGCAGCGCGGCCAGCCGGGCCCGGGTGGCGCGCAGTTTTTCCGCGCCTTCGGCGGTCTTGGGCGGGAAGAATTCGATACTGAAATTATGTGTACTTGTACTCATTGATTCGGACCCGATTTCAGCAACAGCGTCGAGAGCGCCCAGGAGACGATGCTATAGAGCAGCGCGCCGCCTACAGCCGACCAGAATCCGGCCACATGGAAACCACCCACCAGTTGCGCGACCACCCAGAACATCAGGCCATTGATGACCAGGATGAACAGGCCCAGCGTCACCACCGTCACCGGCAGGGTCAGCACGACCAGCACCGGGCGCACGATGGTATTGACGAAACCCAGGATGAGCGCGGCCAGCAGGGCCGAGCCGAAGCTGTCGACCTGCACCGAGTGCATCAGGTAGGGAACGGCCAGCAAGGCCAGGGCATTGATGAGCCAGGTCAGCAGCAGACGCACGGAAAATCCTTTCGACCCCGTCGGGGAATGATGACGCCACCCGCAGAGCTTGCATCACCGGCAACGGCAATGCAAGTGCATAAGTGCACAAGTGCACGGGCGGCGGACGATGCTGAAACTGCCGGGCCGGCACAGGGCCGGCCCGCACAGGGATCAGTAACGGTAATGCTCAGGCTTGTAGGGGCCTTCGACCTTCACGCCGATGTAGGCAGCCTGTTCTGCGGTCAGTTCGCTCAGTTGCGCGTTGAGCTTCTTGAGCTGCAGACGGGCGACCTTTTCATCCAGATGCTTGGGCAAGGTGTAGACGCCGACCGGGTAGTCCTTGGTGTTGACGAACAGTTCGATCTGCGCAATGGTCTGGTTGGCGAAGGACGAGCTCATCACGTAGGACGGATGGCCGGTGGCGCAACCCAGGTTGACCAGGCGGCCTTCGGCCAGCAGGATGATGCGCTTGCCATCGGGGAAGATCACGTGATCGACCTGCGGCTTGATGTTTTCCCAGGTGTACTGCTTCAGGGCGGCGACTTCGATTTCATTGTCGAAGTGGCCGATGTTGCAGACGATGGCCTGGTCCTTCATCTTCTTCATGTGCTCATGGGTGATCACATGGTAGTTGCCGGTGCAGGTGACGAAGATGTCGCCGTGTTCGGCGGCGTAATCCATGGTCACCACGCGATAGCCTTCCATGGCGGCCTGCAGGGCGCAGATCGGATCGATCTCGGTGACCCACACCTGTGCCGAGAGGGCGCGCAGGGCCTGGGCCGAACCCTTGCCGACGTCACCGTAACCGGCCACGATGGCGACCTTGCCGGCGATCATCACGTCGGTGGCGCGCTTGATGCCATCCACCAGCGATTCGCGGCAGCCGTAGAGGTTATCGAACTTGGACTTGGTGACCGAGTCGTTGACGTTGATGGCCGGGAAGGCCAGCTTGCCTTCCTTGTGCATCTGGTACAGGCGGTGCACGCCGGTGGTGGTCTCTTCGGTCACACCCTTGATTTCCTTCAGACGCTTGGAGTACCAGCTGGCGTCCTTGGCCAGGTAACGCTTGATGGCGTTGAAGAGGCACACGGCTTCTTCGGAGTCCGGCTTGTCCAGCACCGAGATGTCGGCCTCGGCGCGCGAACCCAGATGCAGCAGCAGGGTGGCGTCGCCGCCGTCGTCCAGGATCATGTTGGAATAGCCACCGTCGGTCCATTCGAAGATGCGGTGAGTGTATTCCCAGTATTCATCCAGGGTTTCGCCCTTGATGGCGAAGACCGGGGTGCCGTTAGCGGCGATGGCGGCAGCGGCGTGGTCCTGGGTCGAGTAGATGTTGCAGGACGCCCAACGCACCTGTGCGCCCAGTGCTTCCAGGGTCTGGATCAGCACGGCGGTCTGGATGGTCATGTGCAGCGAACCGGTGATGCGCGCGCCCTTGAGCGGCTGGGATGCGGCGAATTCCTCGCGGATCGCCATCAGGCCCGGCATTTCGGTTTCGGCGATCTTGATTTCCTTGTGGCCCCAGTCGGCCAGCTTGATGTCGGCGACGATGTAGTCTTGGGTAGGATTGGTAGTCATGGCAATGGCGCTGTTCACGCCCTCCTTTCATGAAAAAGCCAGAAAAAAAGTAACGTGAGCGCGGTTGCCAGGCGACGTGCGCCTGTTCACCGCTTCAAGCCTGGCAGGGGATGTCCCTGTCGCAACGCTCCTTGCAGCGGTGAGGCATTGTGAGATTCATGTACCAGACGCAACGCCAACGTCGATACGGTGCGTGGCCCTGAAGCCACGGGAACAGCATTGTAGCGCGGGATAGGCGTTAGTCAATCCTCCGAACAGGCGGGGAAATCGGGTTTCCCTCGCCCATCACCGGCCCGCGCCGGATGGCCCTGATTACAGACCGGCCGAAGCGCGCAGGGCGGCGACCTTGTCGGTGCGCTCCCAGGTGAATTCCGGCTCTTCGCGGCCAAAGTGGCCGTAGGCGGCGGTCTTGGCGTAGATCGGGCGCAGCAGGTCCAGCATCTGGACGATGCCCTTGGGGCGCAGGTCGAAGTGTTCCTGCACCAGTTGGGCCAGCTTTTCATCGCTGATCTTGCCGGTGCCGAAGGTGGTCACCATGACCGAGGTCGGCTTGGCGATGCCGATGGCGTAGGACACCTGGATCTGGCAGCGCTCGGCCAGGCCGGCGGCGACGATGTTCTTGGCCACGTAACGACCGGCGTAGGCGGCCGAACGGTCGACCTTGGACGGGTCCTTGCCGGAGAAGGCGCCGCCACCGTGGGGCGCAGCGCCGCCGTAGGTGTCGACGATGATCTTGCGACCGGTCAGGCCGCAATCGCCCTGCGGGCCGCCAATGACGAAGCGGCCGGTGGGGTTGATCAGGTAGCGGGTGTTCTTGAGCCATTCGGCCGGCAGCACCGGTTTGATGATTTCTTCGATGGCGGCTTCGTGGATGTCCTTCTGGTCCATCTCCGGGGAGTGCTGGGTCGACAGCACCACGGTATCGATGGCCACCGGCTTGCCATCCACGTACTTCAGCGTGACCTGGGACTTGGCGTCCGGACGCAGCCAGGGCAGGCGGCCATCCTTGCGCAGTTGCGACTGGCGCTCGACGATGCGGTGCGCGTAGTAGATCGCGGCTGGCATCAGTTCCGGGGTTTCATTGCAGGCGTAGCCGAACATCAGGCCCTGGTCGCCGGCGCCTTGTTCGAGGTCCACGCCACGGCCTTCATCCACGCCCTGGGCGATGTCGGGCGATTGCTTGTCGTAGGCCACCAGCACGGCGCAGCTCTTGTGGTCGATGCCGAAGTCGGCATTGTCGTAACCGATGCGCTTGATGGTCTCGCGGGCCACATCGATGTAGTCGACGTTGGCGCGGGTGGTAATTTCACCGGCCAGCACCACCAGACCGGTGTTGCACAGGGTCTCGGCGGCGACGCGGGATTGGGGGTCCTGGGTGAAGATGGCATCCAGGATGGCGTCCGAGATCTGGTCGGCAACCTTGTCGGGATGGCCTTCAGAGACGGATTCGGAGGTAAAGAGATATTCGCTGGACATTGCAAGCCTCTGACTGAAAACGATTTAGCAAATGTCGCGGCCCATCGTTAGTCGTGCCTGCGACGCTTTAGCGATATTTGTACCCCGTCTCGCAAGTTGTCATTAACTCGACGGCTTGTGCTATTTTACGCCTCTTGCAATTTTCTGCAATTTGGCGGCGGACGCACCCCGCCCAACCGTTATCGGCAAGTATGCTCGTTTCTTTATTCCGCCTGCTCTCTTTCCTGCCCTTGCCAGCCTTGCATGCCATCGGCGTGGTGGTGGGCTGGCTGGTGTTCCTGCTCTCGCCCTCCTATCGACGACGCCTGCGCAGCAATATCACGCTGGCCGGGCATGGCGCCAGCCTGTACCGGGCCGTGGGCGAGGCGGGCAAGGGCATGTTCGAGCTGCCCTTCATCTGGTGTGCAAGTCCCCGCCGGGTGCTGCGTACTGCGCGCATCGTCAATTGGGAGCTGGTCCAGCAGGCGCTGGCGACCAAGAGCGGGGTCATCTTCCTGACACCTCACCTGGGTTGCTTCGAGATCGCGGCCCAGGTCGTGGCCCGCCACACCAGCCTGAGCGTGCTCTACCGTCCGCCGCGCAAGGCCGCCCTCAAGCCCCTGATCGAAGGCGCCCGCGCGCGCGCCAACCTGCATCTGGCCCCGGCCAACCTGGCGGGCGTGCGCATCCTGTTGAAAGCCCTCAAGACCGGCCAGGCCATCGGCCTGTTGCCCGACCAGGTGCCGCAGAACGGCGAAGGCGTCTGGGCCGGCTTCTTCGGCAAGCCGGCCTACACCATGACGCTGTCGGCCAAGCTGCAGCAGATGAGCGGCGCGCCCCTCCTGCTGACCTATGCGCAACGACTGTCCTGGGGGCGCGGCTATGCCATCCACTTCGTTCCCTTCGAGGGAGCGCTGGACGGTACCCCCGAGCAACAGGCCCAGGCCATCAATGCCGCCATGGAAGCCCTGATCGCGCGCTGCCCGGCCCAGTACATCTGGAGCTACAACCGCTACAAGACCCCGCCGGGGGTCAGCCGTCCGGGGGAGGCCGCGGCATGAGACTCTTGCTGGCCATCATGTGGCTGCTGCACTGGCTGCCCCTGCCCATTCTGGGCCGACTGGGAGAGGGCATCGGTTCGCTGCTCTATCTCTATATGCGGCCCCGGCGTCACATCGCGCTGACCAACCTGCGGCTGTGTTTTCCCGAGAAGACCGAAGAAGAGCGCGTAAGCATTGCCCGTGAGCACTTCCGCCTGTTCGCCCGCAGCGCCCTGGAACGCGGCATCCTCTGGTGGGCGCCGATCTCGCGCCTGCGCCGGCTCATCCAGGTCGAACCGGGCATGCCGCTGGACACCTTTGCCAAGGGCCCCACCATCCTGCTGGCCCCGCACTTTGTCTGCCTGGAAATCCCCGGAGCGACCCTGGGCGTGTTTTCGGAATATTCGGCCTGCACCATCTATACAAAGCAGCGCAACGACGTCATCGACCGCGCCCTGCTCAAAGGCCGCCTGCGTTTCCGCCCGGCAACGCTGCTGGCGCGCGAGCAAGGCGTCAAGCCCATCATCCGCGCCATGCGCAAGGGCCTGCCTTTCCTGATGCTGCCCGACATGGACTTCGGCATCCGCGATGCCGAGTTCGTCCCCTTCTTCGGCGTGCCTGCCGCCACCCTCACTGCCACCGCCCGCATCGCTGCGGCCACCGGCGCTGCCGTAGTGCCGGTGGTATGCACTTTCCTGCCCGACTACAAGGGCTGGAAGGCCACCTACTACCCGGCCTGGACCGACTATCCGGGCGAGGACATCGTCGCTGCGACCCGCCGCATGAACGCTTTCATCGAAGACCGCGTGCGCGAACATCCGGCCGAATACTTCTGGGCGCACAAGCGCTTCAAGACCCGCCCGCCCGGCGAACCCGACGTCTACGGCCGCGACGACGCCTGAGCCCGTGGGTCCGGCGCCTCTCTTATAATGTGTCCATGAAAATCAAATTCACCAAGATGCATGGCGCGGGCAACGACTTTGTCGTCCTCGACGCCATCAATCAATCGATCTCCCTCAGCCCGGCGCAATGGCAATTCATTGCGGATCGCCGCTTCGGCATTGGCGCCGACCAGATGCTGGTGGTGGAGAAGGCGCGTGGCGAAGGTGTCGATTTCCGTTATCGCATCTACAACGCCGATGGCGGCGAAGTGGAACAGTGCGGCAATGGCGCACGCGCCTTCGTCAAGTTCGTCACCGACAAGGGCTTGACCAGCAAGCGCGCCATCCGTGTGGAAACCATGTCGGGCGTGATCGAACCGCGCCTGGAAGACGATGGCCAGATCACGGTGGACATGGGCGCTCCCATCCTCACCCCGGCCGACGTCCCCTTCGACAGCCACGGCCTGCAACACCGCAACGAAGCCGAGGACACGCTGTGGCCGCTGGATGTAGCCGGCAAGACCACCTGGATCTCGGTCGTCTCGATGGGCAACCCGCACGCAGTACAGGTGGTGGAGGACAGCGAAGCAGCCCCGGTGCTGAGCGAGGGGCCGCTGATCGAGCGTCATGAACGCTTTCCCAAGCGCGTCAATGCCGGTTTCATGCAGGTGGTGGATCGCCACCATGTGAACCTGCGGGTCTATGAACGCGGCGCCGGCGAAACCCTGGCCTGCGGCACCGGCGCCTGCGCCGCCGTGGTGGCGGGCATCCGCCGGGGCCTGCTGGATTCGCCGGTGGCCGTACAGACCCATGGGGGCGTACTGAACATCGCCTGGGCCGGCCCCGGCGAAGCGGTCATGATGACCGGCCCGGCGGTCTCGGTGTACGAAGGCGAGATCGAGCTGCCTGATCAGCTCTGAAGCGCCCTTGCAGGCGCAATAAGAAACGGCTTGCTGGTCGGATGACCGAGCAAGCCGTTTTTCTTTCCGGCAGCCTTCGGACTCAGGCGGCCAGATCCTGCCGTTCTTCGCGCTCTTCTTCCTCGTCCGACTGCGGCAGGACCGTCTTGAGGCGATACAGGCGCTGCCGATAGTTGCCTTCGGGGCCACTGGGCCCGCAGTCCACGTCTTCGAACAGGCGGCCGATGCGATTGAGGGCGCCACGCTGCTCGCCGTTCTCGACCATGATCAGGCGACGCTTGCTGCGTGCGTACTGGCTGCGGATATCCACCATCAGGCAATGACCGCGATCGGCCTGCTTGAGGTCGATCAGCAGAGCCTCAGGACGGGTGAGACCGAACAGCGTCGCCAGTTCGATGCGCGCGGCCAGGAAGGGATGGGCATTGACCTGTTCACGGGTGAGCTGGGCACGCGCCAGCACCGCCCAGGCAGCCGCCTGCGGACGGTCGGCCACTTTGTCCAGCAAGGCCTGCGCCTGCTCGTCGCCCTGGCTGGCGGCCTTCTGCAACCAGTACAAGGCGCGCACATCGTTGCCGGCCTCGTCCCGGCGATTGCGCCAGGCGCCGATGCCGCATTCCAGCTGGGCGGCGACATGGCCCATCTCGGCCGCCCGTTCCAGGTAATGCTGCACATCGGCCAGGTTGCGCTGGGAAAACTCGGGCTTGAGATAGATGCGCGAGAGTACGTACCAGGCCGCCGCCATCCCCTGCTCGCCAGCCAGGGTCAGCCAGCGGATGGCCTTCTTGTAATTGGCCGAACCCAGGCCGGGGAAGCAGCGCACGCCCTGTTCGTCCACGCGTCCATACAACAGGCCCAGCGCCAGTTGCGCATCGCGGTCGCAGGCCAGCGCGGCCAGCTCCAGCAATTGCTGGGCCTGTTGCAGGTCGGCGCGCTTCTCACCCAGGTGAACCTGGGCCAGGCGGCGCAACAGGACGATATTCTGCGGCCCCAGGGCAGTGGCCAGCGCCTCGGCCGGCCCATTCAGTTGCGCCACCAGCGCTTCGTACTGGCGTAGCAGCTTGTCGGCCAGCGGCTGCGCGCGCTGCCGGAACTGGATCAGGTCGGCTTGCTGCCAGGCAGCGTCGGCCAGCGCGTGTTGCGCCTGCTCGATCCCCGCGTCAGCGGCCTTCTGCGTCCATTGCTGCAGATCCTCGGGCGGCAGGTCCGGCGCGGGCGCGGGCGCCGCCACAGCGGCACTGGCGGCGGGCTCGGCAGGCTGGCTGCCCTGGCGCGCCAGCAGCCACTGCGCATCGGGATCACCCTCGCGCGCCACTACCTGCAGCACACGTATCGCTCGCGCCTTCAGTTCGGCGCCGGGCTCGCCTGCACTTTCCAGCACCAGGCGAGCGAACGCCAGCCCCGCCTTGGTCATGCCGCCCTCAAAAGCGCGCTCATACCATTGCGCCGCTTCCTGCGGACGGGTGAGCGTGACGACAACTTCATAGGGAATATGCTCGGCAATGAGCATCCAGGCATCCGCCAGTTCCTGGCGCGCAGCGCGCTCCAGCCAGTGGAATGCCGTGCTCAGGCTTTGCGGCAAACCATTGCCGCCAAACAGGTAACGCTTGCCCAGGGTGAGTTGCGCGGCGGCTTGTCCGGCTCGCGCGGCGCGGATGATTGCGAGGTCTTCGCGATTGGCCATCAGCTCTCCACGATCGGTCAGAAAGCCAAAATTATGCCCCACAATCGACATTTTTTTAAAATTGTCTCGAAATCCAACGAAATGCATCGTTTTAACAACAAATGCATTGACGAGACGCGTCGGATCAAGTTTCTGCAGTTGCAGCCGATAATAAGTGACGGGTTGCAAGCCTGATTTCCCTTCAGGGACCGATGCGCCCTCGAAAACGTTTGAAAAAAACAACACTAGCTGTGCTGTTTGACGCTTTCAACCAAATTTCCCGCCTCCACGTGACCAATCTACGGCCACGCCAAATGAGAACCCTTAATGTCTCACCATCCGACCAGAAGTACGGATCCTCAAGACTATTTTTATAGAAGGATGTCAAATGAAAAAATCTCTGCTGGCACTGGCCGTCCTCGGCGCGTTCGCAGGTGCTGCTCAAGCACAAAGCTCCGTTACTATCTACGGTATCGTTGATACCGGTATCGCATACTCCAGCAAGGTTGGTTACACCGATGCAAACGGTAACGCTGCTACCGGTAGCAAGTTCGGCATCAACTCTGGCGTGATCCAAGGTTCCCGTATCGGTTTCAAGGGCGTTGAAGATCTGGGCGGCGGTCTGTCCGCAGTCTTCAATCTGGAAACCGGCTTCACCAGCGATGACGGCGGCCTGCAAGGCTCCGACGCCGTGACCTCGTCCAACCTGTTCCGCCGCAAGTCGGTGGTCGGTCTGTCCGGTGGCTTCGGTACCGTGCTGCTGGGTCGTCAAACCGACTTCGCTGACACCATCTCCGCTTACACCGCTGTTGCTGACTTCGGCGGCGTGGTTGCCAACTCCGGTTCGTCCCTGAACCGTCTGCAAGGCACCCGCACCAACAACTCCGTGAGCTACACCACCGCCAACCTGAGCGGCTTCACCGGTAACCTGATCTACGGTTTCGGCGAACAAGCTGGCAAGACCTCTGCTGGTCAAGCCTACGGCATCGGTGGTAAGTACGACAACGGTCCCCTGGGTCTGGGCATCAACTACTACCAATCCAAGGCCGGTTCGACCCCGTCCGACACCAGCCTGATCCCGGCTGCTGGCGCTACCAACGCCAACACCGCCCTGGGCGTCGCTGGCAACACCGCTCTGAAGAGCCTGAACGTGGTGGCTTCCTACCAGTTCGGCCCGGCCCGCGTGTACGCCAACTACTCGCGCGTCAAGCAAGACCTGAAGGGTACTCCGACCGTTGCTACCGCAACCCTGGCCAACGCTCAGAAGGCTGACACCTACGAAATCGGTACCGCTTACAGCCTGTCGCCTTCCCTGAAGCTGCTGGCTGCCGTGGATCACTCCCGTGCAACCTTCAACGGCGTGAACACCAAGGGCAAGCTGACCCAGATCAGCCTGGGTGCTGACTACTTCCTGTCCAAGCGTACTGACCTGTACGCCTTCGTGTCGAACATGCGCGCTAGCGACATCCAGAACCCGGGTGTCACCGGCGGCGCAACCGGCTCCGATGCTAGCCAGACCGCTATCATCACCGGTATCCGTCACAAGTTCTAATTCCAGGACCTGAAGCCGGTATGCAAATACCGGCAACAACCTGAATTGAACCGATCCGGGCTTGCATGAGCAATCATGCAAGCCCGTTTCTCTTTCCGGACTGCAACAGCGATTGTCAGCCTGTCCGATAGCGAGGATAATCTCGCCCAACTTCCGGCCTGCCAGCCAGGCGCTGTGCCGGCCCGCACTTTTTTCCTCGACAATTTCAAGATGACCACCGAACTGGATTCCGACCTGATCGCCGAATACCTGCTGGAACACCCTCACTTCTTCGAGGAACACGCAGAACTGCTTTCGACCGTCAAGTTGACCAGCCCGGTCATGGGCCGCGCCGTCTCCCTGCAGGAACGGCAGATGGAAATCCTGCGCGAGAAGATCCGCGTACAGGAATTGCGCATGGCAGAGCTCATGCGCATCGCCCAGGAAAACGACGAAATCACCAACAAGTTCCAGGCCTGGAGCCGCGCCCTGCTGCTGACCCGCGATGCCGAAGATCTGCCGGCCGTGCTGGTGAAGCAATTGCAGGACATCTTCCACGTCCCGCAAGTGACGGTGCGCCTGTGGAACCTGGGCGCCGCCCATGCGGACAACTGGGCCGTGCAGGAAGTCACGGACGATGCGCGCATCTTCGCCAATGGCCTGTCGGCGCCCTTCTGCGGTCCCAACAAGGATTTCGAGGCCGCTACCTGGCTGGACGACGCCGCCACCGTCAAGTCGGTGGCCATGCTGCCGCTGCGCGTGGGCGCTGCACCGGAAGCCTTCGGCCTGCTGGTGCTGGGCTCCCCCGATCCCAACCGCTTCACCTCCGACATGGGCACCGACTTCCTGACCCGCATCGGCGAAACCGGCAGCGCTGCGCTGGCCTGCCTGCTGCGCTGAAACGCAACCGGGCCTGCCCTCGTTCCGCGCGTCCCGTCTCATGGAGCACAACGTGGAAAACGCGACCACAGGCCTGATCGGACAATATCTCTCCTTCCTGCGCACGCAGCGCAAGCTCTCGGACCATACCGTCGAACACTACGGGCGCGACCTGCAGGAGCTGCGCTCCCTGCTGGCCCCGGCCGGCGAGGAACATGCCGACATCGACCTGCGCAAGACGACCCAGGTACAGATCCGCAAATGCGCCGCCCGCCTGCATGCGCGTGGCCTCAACGCCCGCTCCATTGCACGCAAGCTGTCGGCCTGGCGGGGATTTTTCGGCTGGCTGTCGATGCAGATGGACCTCGCGGCCAACCCGGTCGATGGCGTCAAGGCCCCCAAGAAAAGCAAACCCCTGCCCAAGGCCCTGGCCGCCGATGACGCTATCCGGCTGGTCTCCCAGCCCGATCCCGTGCGCGATCCCGATTCCACCCTGGCGGCCTGCAACCGGGCCATGTTCGAACTGCTGTATTCGAGTGGCCTGCGGGTCTCGGAGCTGGTGGGAATCGATGTGGCCGATGTGCGCGAGGGCGGCTACGAATCTGCCGGCTGGGTCGACCTGGAAGAAGCCGAAGTGACCGTGACCGGCAAGGGCGGCAAGAAGCGCAAGGTCCCGGTGGGCCAGGCCGCCCGCGCTGCCCTGGCCGACTGGCTGCCCTTGCGGGCCAGGCTGCGCAAGGCCGACGGCGGGCCCGACAGCCACGCCCTGTTCCTCAATGAACGCGGCGCGCGCATCTCGCCGCGGGTGGCGCAGTTGCGGCTCAAGGCCCACGGCCGGGCGCTGGAAATGGCCAGCGACGTCCATCCCCATATGCTGCGTCACTCCTTTGCCTCGCATGTACTGCAAAGCTCGGGCGACCTGCGCGCCGTGCAGGAAATGCTGGGCCACGCTTCCATCACCGCTACCCAGGTCTATACGGCGCTGGATTTCCAACGCCTGGCCCAGGTCTACGACCAGGCCCATCCGAGGGCGCGCAAGAACGGCGGCAAGTAGAGGGCCTGGGCAAGCGCGGCGCGAAAGCAAGGACGGCATGGGCTAAAATAGGACGTCCCGCTATCCTAGGAAGCGCAAGCCACCGCCCTTCCCCCTGAATGCCCCAGCCCATGCCCACCATGAAAGCCAAAGCCACCGCCACTCCCGCCAGCAGCAATGCCCAGGCCGCCGCCATGGCCGCCCTGGCCGAGGCACAACTGCGGGAAGCCGGCGTGCGCGTGACCCAGGCGCGGGTCAATGTGCTCGGGGCCTTGCTGGAAACGCGCAGCGCGGCCTCGCACCAGGACATCCAGGACCGTTTTGCTGACATGGACCGGGTAACCCTCTACCGCGCCCTGGACTGCCTGACCGAAGCCGGACTGGCGCACAAGATTTCCAGCGACGACCGCATCTTCCGCTACAGCGCCGGCGCTGACCATGCCGAGCATGGCCTGCATGATCACAGCCATGGCAAGCAGCACCAGCACGGCCATTTCAAATGCACCCGCTGCAACCGCGTGTTCTGCCTGGATGCCAGCGACGGCACCGACTTCCTGGCCACCGTCCTTCCCCCTGCCGAAGGCCACCACTCCACTGCCGCCCAGTTGCAATCGGCGCTGCGCAGGACGCTGGGCAAGGGTTTCCAGAGCCACGAAGTGGAACTGACCATCAAGGGCTGGTGCGCCGACTGCGCTGACTGAGCTGACCGAGCGCTTACCTTACCGCCCCGAGCGCCGCCAGCCGGCGCGGCAACTGCCGTACCGAGCGCACCTTCACATCGACGAACGCGGGCCGGCGGCTCAACACGCGCTGCCCACCGATGTGGCCCAACAAGGCTTGGCTACCGCGCAGATATTGCGTGACCCAGGCCGTGCGCACCCCCAGCTCCCGTGCGGTCTTCAGGTTGTCCACCGTATCCTCGACCAGGATGCAACGGCGTGGCGTGGCCTTGTGGCGCGCCAGCAGCTTGCGCAGCATCAGGCGCGAGGGCTTGGGCCGCAACTGGCGATGCACATGCATGGATTCGATGGCGATGTGATGCGAGAAATGCCTGTGCAATCCCAGATGGCGCACCAGCTCGCGGGAGTAGCGGCGCGGTGCATTGGTCAGCAGGATCTTCTGGCCCGGCAAGCGCGCCAGCCACCGGCCGATGCCGCGCTCAGCGCGCACCATGCCGGTCAGATCGTCGAACAGGTGCGCCTCATGCAGGAACTCATCCACGCCCACGCCGTGATGGCGCACCAATCCCAGCAGGGTCGCGCCATAGAGTTTCCAGTAATGCCGCCGCATATGGTTGACCGCGGCCTCGTCGCTGGGCAGTCCATCCTTCTCCAGCACGCGCTGGATGATGCGGTTCATGTTGGCGTTGATGGCCGGAAAGATCGCGTGTGAGGCGTTGTGCAGGGTATTGTCGAGGTCGAACAGCCAGAGCGGTGTAGTATTGGACGCCATAAATCGAAGGTGCGCACAGCGATGCTGTCGCTGGGCGCATGAGCAAGCAAGGAATGAAAGGCCAGCAGTGACCGGATTGATGCAACGACTGATTATAGTGAGTTTGACCTGGCTGTCCTGCCTGAACTGGCTTTCTCCGGCGCAGGCTGCCGAGACCACCACAGAGGCCCCGCCGCGCGGAGCGCTCTATGAAGTCTCCGATGGCCGCCACACGCTGCTGCTGTTCGGCACCATCCATGTGGGCGCGCCCGATTTCTATCCGCTCGAACCCCGGCTGCGCCAGGCACTGGCCGCCGCCCCGGTGCTGGCGCTGGAGCTGGATCCGCAGAATGCCGCGGCCATGCAGGAAGCGGCCCAGCGCCATGGCCTCTATCCGCCCGGCCAGCATCTGCTGGACCAGCTGGCGCCCCCGCTGCGCCAGCGCACCATGGCGACCCTGCAGCGCCTGGGTCTGCCGGAGCAAGGCGTGCAGAACTTGCGTCCGTGGATGCTGGCCCTGGCCCTGACCGTGCAGGAATATGCCCGCCACGGCTACCAGAGCGCACTGGCGGTGGACAGCCACCTGGCTGCCAGCGTGCGCGCCCATGGCGGCCAGATACTGGAACTGGAGAGTGCAGAACGCCAGATGCGCCTGTTCAGCCAGCTCAGCGACGCCCAGCAGGCGCAGTTCCTGGACGATACCTTGAAAGAGCTGCAGGACAGCCACCTGAACCGCCGCATCGATACATTGGTAGACGCCTGGCGGCATGCCGACAGCGCCGGCCTCGCCAGCGCGCTGCGTGAGCTGCAGGAAGACGACAGCTTCACCAGCCGTTTCACCCTGAAGAACCTGCTGCGGGATCGCAACCCAGGCTTGGCCACCGGCATCGCCGCCCTGCTGCGACGGCAAGACAAGGCCGTGGCTGGCATCGGCATCCTTCATCTGACGGGGCCCGACAGCGTACCGGCCTTGCTGGCCAAACAAGGCTTGCAGGTCCGGCAACTCTACTGATCGGTCGCGCCAGCGCGCGCTAAGCGTGTGCTCCCCCCATGCAAAAAGGGATGAGCATGCTCATCCCTTTTTGCTTGTCCTGCCGGTCTGGATGGATCAGTGCGAACGGATCATGGTGCCGAAGGCCTGCTCGGTCAGCACTTCCAGCAGCAGCGAGTGCTCGATGCGGCCATCGATGATGTGCACCGTGTTCACGCCCGACTTGGCCGCATCCAGCGCCGAGGAGATCTTGGGCAGCATGCCGCCGGAGATGGTGCCGTCGGCGAACATCTCGTCGATCTCGCGGGCCGACAGGTCGGTCAGCAGATTGCCCGCCTTGTCTTGCACGCCGGCGATGTTGGTCATCATGATCAGCTTTTCGGCATGCAGGATCTCGGCGATCTTGCCGGCCACCACGTCGGCATTGATGTTGTAGGCCTGGCCGTCGTCGCCAAAGCCGATGGGCGAGATGATGGGAATGAAGGCGTCGTCCTGCAGCGCCTTGACCACCGCCGGGTTGATCGCCTCGATCTCGCCCACGTAGCCGATGTCCAGGAAGGCGCCGGGATGTTCCTTGTCCGGCATCTGCATCTTGCGCGCGCGGATCAGGCCGCCATCCTTGCCGGTCAGGCCCACCGCCTGGCCGCCATAGTGATTGATCAGCATCACGATGTCCTGCTGCACTTCACCGCCCAGCACCCATTCCACCACTTCCATGGTTTCTTCATCGGTAATGCGCATGCCCTGCACGAAGGTCCCCTGCTTGCCGATCTTCTTGAGCGCGGCGTCGATCTGCGGGCCGCCACCGTGGACCACCACCGGGTTCATGCCCACCAGCTTCAACAGGATCACGTCACGGGCGAAGCCGTGCTTGAGGCTTTCCTCGGTCATCGCATTGCCACCGTACTTGACCACGATGGTCTTGCCGTGGAATTTGCGGATATACGGCAGCGCCTCGGCCAGGATTTCGGCTTTGATCTGGGGGGCTACGTTGGTCAGGTCGGTGGTCATGGCAATGTCCTGTGGGTCGATGGGATGGGGATGCGTTTAGGGACGGGATTTTACATGGAAAGCCGCCCGGCTTCGCAGCGCAACATGCGGCGTGTGCGATCCAGGCAACGTCGCCGCGCTCAGGCGCTGCAGGCGCGGATTTCCTGATCGGGGAAGGCGCTCTTGATGTTGTCCAGGGCGGTGCGCGCTTCCGGGCTCAGGTCGCGCAGCTGGAACACCTGCTTGCCAGCGCCGGAACGCCGCGCAATGATGCGCGCGCTGCGCACCCCGCGCGAGATCAGCTGGCCCACGTAGGCCTTGGCCGCCTCTTCGGTGCGGAAGATACCCAGCGAGATGCCCGAACGCAGCGCCGGATTGGGGAAGCTGTCAGGAAGGACATAGAAATCACCGATACCCAGCCGGCGCAGTTCGGCAATGCGCCGCTCGGCGCCCTCGCGGCCATCCTGGGGAGGGATGTAGACCATATGGCTGGTCACGTCCTGGGTCAGCTTCTGCGCCACACGGTCACCCAGATTGAGGCTGGCCAGTTGTTCCGAGAAGCGCTTGGCATCGGCGACGGTGAAATTGCCCACCTCCGTACAGGAAGGCGTGACCGCCGCCACCTGGGCGGCAGGCGGCTGGGTCGCCGGCGCGGCGGCATTGGCGGCGGCCGCCGGGTCGGCGCCAGCGGGCGCGGCAGCGGAGGCAGAGGGAGCAGCGGCGGGCGCCTGCGAGCGCGTCTGTGAGGCCAGCTTCTCGCTATTGGCCGGCAGCACGCTGAGCAGTTCCGGATGCAATTGCTCGGCCAGGCGCTGCGGTTCGCGGCGCTCGGTGGCATTGGCGCCAAAATAGCCGCGCGGCAATCCGAACAGGATCACATTACCCACCAGCAACAGCCAAAAAAGCAGTTTCAGCTTCATCCGCGCCTTGTCTTTCCTTGCCTGTGTTGATTCTCTTGCATCGATGGACCTGCGTCAGCCCGCATGGTTCATGGCCGTATGCAAGCCGATGAGCACCAGATTATCCACTTTTTCCAGCGGCGTTTCGCCCAGCACCAGATAGGGCGCCAGCACCAGCCCCGCGCCTCCGGCCAGCAGGCAGCGGCGCGCAGTATGGGGATGGGCGCGCTCACGCGCCGCCAGCGCATGTTCGATCGCGCCCACCTGGGCGGCGATGCAGCCCGAGACGATCGCCTCTACCGTATTGTCGGCAAAGATCCCGGCCAGCGGCGTGACCTCATCGATCTGCGGCAACTGGGCGGTATTGAGCGCCAGCGAGGTCGCCATGGTGCCAAACCCGGGCAGGATCATCCCGCCCTCGAAGACACCCTGGGCGCTGACCACGTCGATGGTGGTGGCCGTGCCACAGGTGGCGACCAGCAGTTCCTCGTCGGGGTAGAGTGCGCGCGCGCCGATGGCGGCGGCAAAGCGGTCGCAGCCCAGCCTGGCGGGATCACGATAGCCATTGCGCAACCCGGCGCGCTCCAGGGTGGAAGCAAACCATTCGATCACCGGGCCGCTACCGAAGACCTGCTGCAGGAGCTGCTGCAGGCTCTCCCGCAAGGCCGGCCCGGCCACATTGGAGACGCAGATGCGCTGCGGCCTGTCCAGCGCGGCCCAGGCCTGCGCCAGCGACTGCAGTTCTCCCCGCGCCACCGCCCCCTGTTGCCGCCAACGGCCCTCGCGCTGGGGATGGTCCGACGGCACAGCCCACTTGATGCGGGTGTTGCCGGCATCGATGAGCAGCATCATCCGTCCTGCAGGCGCAAGGACAGGTCGCCGACCATCACCGCGACCTGCCCGGCCTCGGTATCGAGCAGGAAGCGGCCCATCATATCCACCCCCACCGCCCTGCCTTCATGCAAGAGACGGCCGTTGTCGACGATCTTCACCGCCTGGCCGGCATAGGCATGGAAGGCTTCCCAGCGGCGGACGAATGCACCAAAGCCGCGCTGTTCGAATTCGGTCAACACCTCGGCCAGCGCGCTGGCGATGATGGCCAGCACGGTCTCGCGCGGCGGCTTGCGCAGTTCGGGGACAGCGGCGATGGCGCGCTGCAGCTCCTGCTCCAGCCCTTGCGGCACGCCCAGGTTCAGCCCGATCCCGATCACGGCCCAGGTGGCATCGCCACGGCGGCCATCGGACGCCGTCTCGATCAGGATGCCGGCCAGCTTGGCGCCCTCGCGCAGCACATCGTTGGGCCATTTCAACTGGGGCCGCACGCCGAACACTTCCAGCGCTTCGGCCAGCGCCACGCCCACTGCCAACGGCAAGCCCAGCAGGGCATGCATGGGCCGTTCGAAGCGCCAGGCCAGGGAAAACGTCAGCGAATCCTCGGGCGCAGCACGCCAGGGACGGCCAGCACGGCCACGGCCTGCGGTCTGGCGGTCGGCCACCAGCAACAGCGGACGGGTCAGCGACGTCACGCGCTGCATCAGGTCGACATTGGTGGAGCCGGTGCAGGCCACCGCCTCGACATCGATGCGTTGCTGGCCCTGGCTGTCGGAACCGGCCAGCAGCATGCCGATGCGTTCGGGACGCACCAGCGGGGTATGTTCATCGGCCATCGCGGCAAAGTCGTCCAGCGAGGGGAGCGGCCCGGTGGGCGAGGGAGAAGTCATGGTCATAGCGCGCATTGTAAGGCAGGCAGCGCGCTGCGGGCGGCCTGAGTGCGCCCTGGGTGCGCCCGATTCGCTCCGCCCACCGGCAACCATGGGCGAAATCGGTTACCCTCTGGCCCATGCCAGCCCCGCCAGACTCCCCCACCGCCGCCCCTGCCGCCGCGCCGCCCGGCGCCAGCACGGGCTCGGCCTTTGCGCGCGTGAGCCTGCTGGTCTATGCACTGCTGATCGTCTATGCCAGTTGGTATCCCTTCTCCGGCTGGCGCGACCTGGGCATCAAGCCCTTCGACTACCTGTGGGCGCGCCTGCCCTATTACTGGACCGGTTTCGACGTCTGGACCAATGTGGCCGGCTATGCGCCGCTGGGCCTGCTGCTGGTGCTGGCCATGCATCCGCACATCCGCCCATGGTGGGCGGTGCTGCCGGCCACGCTGGCCGGGGTGCTGCTGTCGGCCTGCATGGAGGCTGGCCAGACCTACCTGCCCACGCGCGTGCCCTCCAACCTGGACCTGCTCACCAATGCCGTCGGCGTGACGCTGGGCGCCTTGCTGGGAGCGGCCTGCAGCCGCACCTTCCTGCACGAGAGCCGCTTCCTGCTGGCGCGGCAGCGCTGGTTTCCCGCTGAAGCCAGCCGTGGCCTGGCCGTGGCCGGGCTGTGGCCGCTGGCGCTGATCTATCCGCAGAACCACCTGTTCGGGCTGGGCAACCTGGTGCCGCCGCTGTCGGGATTCTTTTCGGACCTGCTCGACACGCCCATCGACCTGGCCACGACCTGGCTCAACAATGCCCAGTTGAGCGCCGAGCAATACTGGCTGGCCGACGTCATCGTCACGGCCTGCGGCCTGACCGGCGCAGCCTTGCTGGTGCTGCAGCTCCTGCGCCGCCAGGCGCCGCGCCGGCGGCTGGTGGCGCTCTACCTGCTGGCCTGCATCGCGGCCAAGTCGCTGGCCTGTGCGCTCTTCTTCGCTCCGCAGAATGCCTTCGTCTGGATCTCGCCCAGCGCCGTGGGCGGCATCATGCTGGGGACCATGATGATTGCCGGCCTGTCCTGGGCGCCGCCCACGGCGCAGCGGCGCGTAGCCGGGCTGGCGCTGTTCCTGAGCCTGGTGGTCACCAACGCAGTGCCGGCCAATCCCTATTACCTCTCCACGCTGGAGACCTGGGTGCAGGGCAAGTTCCTCAACTTCGATGGCGCCGCGCAGTTCCTCTCGGTGATCTGGCCCTTCCTGGCGCTCTGGGTGCTCTACCGGAAACAAAGCTGACCGGGGTGTATCATTGACGCTTTGCCGGCCAGCCCCGGCCGGCGTGTCGCCAACCTCCACCGGTCATCCCCATGAGCGATCAACCCTACTACGAACACCACGTCTTCTTCTGCCTGAACCAGCGCCAGCCGGGCGAACGCACCTGCTGCGCCGACAAGGGCGCACAGGCCGCCCAGGAACACGCCAAGAAACGCATCAAGCAACTGGGCCTGTCCGCGCCCGGCAAGGTCCGCATCAACAAGGCCGGCTGCCTGGAGCGCTGCGAGGAAGGCCCGGTCGTGGTCATCTACCCGCAAGGCACCTGGTACACCTACGTGGACAAGGAAGATATCGACGAGATCATCGACAGCCACATCGTCGGTGGCAAGGTCGTGGATCGCCTCAAGATCTGAGTTTCCAGCTTCTCCCCTCTTCCCAGTACATGTTTCGCAAGCCATGAATGCACACACCCAGAATTTCATGATCACCGGCGCCGTCGGCGCGCTCGAATGCGCGCTCGACCTGCCCGATCCCGAGACCTTTTCCACGCCCGTCGGCCTGGCCCTGGTGGCCCATCCGCATCCGCTCTTCGGCGGCACCATGGACAACAAGGTGGCCCAGACCCTGGCCCGCACCTTCCTGGCGCTGGGCTATGTGGCGGTACGCATGAATTTCCGCGGGGTGGGCAAGTCCGAGGGCGTGCATGATCATGGCGCCGGCGAGACCGACGACATGGCCCTGCTGCTGCAGCACATGCGCAGCCAGTATCCCGACCTGCCGCTGGCGCTGGCCGGTTTTTCCTTCGGCACCTTCGTGCAGGCCCAGCTGCAACAACGCCTGCTGCAACAGGACCCCGCCAGCGCCGCCGAACGCCTGGTGCTGGTGGGCACGGCCGCCGGCAAGTGGCCCATGCCGCCGGCCCCGGCCGATACCATCCTGATCCACGGCGAGCAGGACGACACCATTCCGCTTTCCGCCGTGCTCGACTGGGCGCGTCCGCAGGAGCTGCCGGTGGTGGTGATTCCAGGCTCGGATCACTTTTTCCATCGCAAACTGCAACATATCAAGAACGTCGTGGTCCAAAGCTGGCATCGCCGCCCGGCCCAGTTGCCAGCCTGAATACGGCAACCGGCAGGTGACGACGCAAACGCCGGCATGCCGGCTTCGTGAGGGGATTTTCCTGGGGTGAAGATCCATTCAATTGGGAACGAAGCCGCATGACGTTTATAATTCAGGGCGAGCAGCAGCCAGGCCCCTTGCGCGCCTGCGCCACGCTGTCCTCACAGACTGACCCGCCCGGCCTCGATCTCTTTTCAAACCCACAGCAACGATGTTCCCCCGTGCTGGCAATTTTTCTTAGGCACCGATGAAAAAGCTTCTCGCGGCGCTCGCCGCAACCGTCCTTTCCATTTCCACCCTCACCGCTTCCGCCCAGAGCCTGCCGCCGCCGACCGTGGCCGCCAAGAGCTGGCTGCTGCTCGATGCCTCGGCCAACCAGGTGATCGCCTCGAGCGACCCTGACACGCGCGTGGAACCGGCCTCGCTGACCAAGCTGATGACGGCCTACCTGGCCTTCGCCGCCCTGCGCGACAAGCGCCTGAGCCTGGAGCAGGAAGTCAGCGTCTCGGTCAACGCCTGGAAGGTCGATCCGAGCAGCTCCAAGATGTTCATCGAACCCAACAAGCCGGTCTCCATCGACAACCTGCTCTACGGCCTGATCTCGGTCTCGGGCAACGATGCCGCCGTGGCCGTGGCCGAAGCCGTCTCGGGTACCGAAGACGCCTTCGTGCAGTTGATGAATCGCGAAGCGCAGCGCCAGGGCCTCACCAATACCCACTTCAGCAACCCGCACGGCCTGCCCAGCCCGGACACCTATACCACCGCGCGTGACCTGTCCATCCTGTGCCGCAACCTGATCAACGATTTCCCCGAGTACTACAAGCGTTATTACTCGGTGAAGAAGTTCACCTACAACAACATCACCCAGCCCAACCGCAACCGCCTGCTGTGGCTGGACCCGACGGTCGATGGCATGAAGACCGGCCACACCTCCAGCGCCGGCTACTCGCTGATCACCTCGGCCCACCGCCCGGTGCCCAACGGCGAGCGCCGCCTGATCTCGGTGGTGATCGGCACCGTGTCCGACCAGGTCCGCACGCAGGAAAGCCAGAAGCTGCTGAACTGGGGCTTCCAGAACTTCGACGCCGTCAAGCTCTACGCCAAGGGCCAGCCGGTCGATACGCCTGATGTCTGGAAGGGTTCGCAGGGCAAGATCAAGGTGGGCTTCAAGAACGACGTCTACATCACCATCCCCAAGGGCACGGCTGACAAGGTCAAGACCAAGCTGGACCGCAATGATCCGCTGATCGCCCCGATCGCCGAAGGCGCCAAGGTCGGCACCCTGAAGGTGACCATCGACGACAAGACCGTGACCGAGCTGCCGGTAGTGGCGCTGGAGTCCGTCGGCCCGGCCGGCTTCATCGGACGCGCCTGGGATTCGCTGCGCTTGATGTTCAAGTAAGCTGCCAGCGGTACTGCTTCAAGGAAACGCCATCGGGATCAACCGATGGCGTTTTTTTATGCCCCGCGCTGGTCTGGCCAGCGGCAAGCGCCTCACAAGAAAAGGATATAAACAAAAACGCCACCGGCTGATTCAACCGGTGGCGTTTTTTGTTTCTTGCTACTAGTGCGGCTGGCGTATGGCTCAGGCGGCCACTGCTTCCTTGGCCGCAGCCGGCGCCACGTCATCAGCCGACGAGCGGATCAGGTGATCGAAGGCCGACAGCGCCGCCGTCGCACCTGCGCCCACGGCGATGACGATCTGCTTGTAAGGCACGGTGGTCACGTCGCCAGCGGCGAAGACACCCGGAATCGAGGTCTGGCCCTTGGCGTCGATCTCGATCTCGCCGTGCTTGGACAAGGCCAGCGTCCCCTTGAGCCATTCGGTGTTGGGCACCAGGCCGATCTGGACGAACACACCTTCCAGCGGTACGTGCTTGATCTCGCCGGTCTCGCGTTCCTTGTAACTGATGCCATTGACGCGCTGGCCGTCGCCAGTGATCTCGGTCGTCTGCGCCGAGGTCACGATGGTCACATTGGGCAGGCTCTTCAACTTGCGCACCAGCACCGCGTCGGCCTTCAGTTCGGCAGCGAATTCGATCAGGGTCACATGGGCGACGATGCCGGCCAGGTCGATGGCCGCTTCCACGCCCGAGTTGCCGCCACCGATCACCGACACGCGCTTGCCCTTGAACAGCGGACCATCGCAGTGCGGGCAATAGGCCACGCCCTTGTTCTTGTATTCCTGCTCACCCGGGACGTTGACATTGCGCCAGCGCGCACCGGTGGACAGGATCACGGTCTTGCCCTTCAACACGCCGCCATTGGCCAGCTTCACTTCGATCAGCTTGTCGCCCGGCACCAGTGCTTCGGCGCGCTGCACGTTCATGATGTCGACGTCATAGGCCTTCACGTGCTGTTCCAGCGCGGTCGCGAATTGCGGGCCTTCGGTTTCCTGCACCGAAATGAAGTTCTCGATGGCCAGGGTATCGAGCACCTGGCCGCCGAAACGCTCAGCCACCACGCCAGTACGGATGCCCTTGCGAGCGGCGTAGATGGCGGCCGCCGCGCCGGCGGGCCCCCCGCCGACGATCAGCACGTCATACGGCTCCTTGGCGCTCAGTTCCTCACCCTTGCGGGCAGCGGCGCCGGTATCGAGCTTGGCGAGGATCTCTTCCACGCCGGTGCGGCCCTGGCCGAACACCTCGCCATTCATGTAGACGGTCGGCACGGCCATGATCTGGCGTTGCTCGACTTCGCCCTGGAACAGCGCGCCATCGATGGTCACCGACTGGATGCGCGGGTTGATGATGGACATCACATTGAGCGCCTGCACGACTTCCGGGCAGTTCTGGCAGGTCAGCGAGACGTAGGTCTCGAAGCGATAGTCGCCGTCCAGGTTCTTGATCTGCTCGATGACCTTGTCGTCGAGCTTGACCGGGTGCCCGCCCACTTGCAGCAGCGCCAGCACCAGGGAGGTAAATTCGTGGCCCATCGGGATCGCGGCGAATTCGACGCTGATATCGGTCCCGGGGCGGTTCAGTTTGAAGGACGGGGTACGTCCCTGGGCATCGGCGCCGCGTTGCTCGACCAGCTTGATGCGGTCCGACAGCAGCACGATGTCTTGCAGGAGTTCCTGCATCTCCCGCGACTTGGCGCCATCATCGAGCGACGCGACGATCTCGATCGGGTGGCTGACCTTTTCCAGATAGGCCTTCAGTTGGGTCTTGAGATTGGCATCCAGCATGATGATTACTTCCTCGTTGAGAGATTCAAAGTCGTCCTGACCACGGCCTAGCCCTTGTGAGGGTCGGCCGCTTGCCCGGGGGAGAGCCGGTCGGGACGGGTACTACAGGGGGATCGTTGCAGTCGCGCCGGGTTGCCGGCGCGACGTCTTGCTTGCTCGGGCTTAGATCTTGCCGACCAGGTCCAGCGACGGCTTCAGGGTGGCGGCGCCTTCTTCCCACTTGGCGGGGCAGACTTCGCCCGGGTGCGATGCGACGTACTGGGCAGCCTTGACCTTGCGCAGCAGTTCCGAAGCGTCACGGCCGATGCCGTTGTCGTGGATTTCCAGGACCTTGATCTGGCCTTCCGGATTGATCACGAAGGTACCGCGCAGGGCCAGGCCTTCTTCTTCGATCAGCACTTCGAAGTTGCGCGCCAGGGTAGCGGTCGGGTCGCCCACCAGCGGGTATTGCACCTTCTTGATGGCTTCCGAGGTGTCGTGCCATGCCTTGTGAGCGAAGTGGGTGTCGGTGGACACGCCGTAGATCTCAACGCCCAGCTTCTTGAATTCAGCGTAGTTGTCGGCCAGATCTTCCAGCTCGGTCGGGCACACGAAAGTGAAGTCGGCCGGGTAGAACACGAAGACGGACCACTTGCCCTTCAGGGTGGCTTCGGTGATGTCGACGAACTTGCCATCGTGGTAAGCGGTTGCCTTGAACGGCTTGATAGTGGTGTTGATCAGGGACATTGTCGATTTCCTTTAAAAGGGGGGTTGAGTGAAGCGATGGGTTGAATAGTAGAACGCCAAACAAAATAGATCAATTTTATTTAATCAATGTTTTTGATTGGAATTAACTATCGATCTTGAGGATCAGGCTATCGGCAGCGCCGGTGACCGCAAAACGGCGCGGTCACCCGGAGTACATGGCGTCGGCTGGCGCGGATGCAAGCACGGCGCTGGCCAACATCTGACCGTGATCGCTTAAGATGGAACACTTCCGGCCACGCCACGGCGGGCGCGATCGGAAGTGGGAGCAATGTTACTGCAAGCAAGCCGTTCTTGTGCAGGCGCACAAGCCGATCCATCTTGACTTCGATGACCCGATGAGCGAACCCCGTCCCCAACCCGGCCGTCGCGCCGATTTCCTGCATTTCCACGCCATCCCGACGCGCTGGATGGACAACGACGTCTATGGCCACGTCAACAACGTCGTCTACTACAGCTGGTTCGATACCGCCGTGAACCACTACCTGGTGCAGCAGGGCGCACTGGATATCGAACACGGGGAAGTGATCGGGCTGGTCATCGAAACGCAGTGCAACTATTTCGCCTCGGTGGCCTTCCCCGACCTGATCGAGGTCGGCGTGCGCGTGGCGCATCTGGGGCGCAGCAGCGTGCGCTACGAGCTGGGCATCTTCAAGGCCGGGGAAGAGAGCGCTGCCGCGCGGGGCCACTTCGTGCATGTGTACGTGGACCGCGCCAGCCGCCGTCCGGTGGCGCTGCCTGAAGCGCTGCGCGCGGCGCTCATGCCGCTGACCTTGCTGATGCCGGGTTGAGAGCTCACCCGCAGCGCAAACGAAAACGCCTGCCGCATCGCTGCGGCAGGCGCTTCTGTCTACTCCGAACCGGTCAGCTTAGGCTGCCAGCTTCTTCTCCAGCTTGTCCTTCACGCCCTGCAGTTCGGCCGGCAGCTTGTGCTTGAGCTTGTCGAACAGTTCGGCATGCAGCTCCAGTTCCTTGAGCCAGGCGGCCTTGTCAATGGAGGTGATGGTGGCGAACTGGTCGGCGCTGAAATCCAGGCCTTCCCATTGCAGGTCCTCGAAACGCGGAGTGATGCCGAACAGGTGCTCGACACCGCCGCTCTTGACGCCTTGCGGGTCTTCGATGCGGTCCAGCATCCACTTCAGCACGCGCATGTTGTCGCCGAAGCCGGGCCAGACGAACTTGCCATCGGCATCGGTACGGAACCAGTTCACGCAGTAGATCTTGGGCAGCTCGGCGGGCGAGGCGGCGATCTTCTTGCCGATGTCCAGCCAGTGCTGGAAGTATTCGCTCATGTTGTAGCCGGCGAAGGGCAGCATGGCGAACGGGTCACGACGCACCACGCCCTGCTGGCCAACGGCCGCAGCGGTGGTTTCCGAACCCATGGTGGCCGCCATGTAGACGCCTTCGACCCAGTTGCGGGCTTCGGTCACCAGCGGCACGGTGGTGGAACGGCGGCCGCCGAAGATGAAGGCCGAGATCGGCACGCCGGCCGGATCATCCCAGGCCGGGTCGATGACCGGGTTCTGGGTCGCGGCCACGGTGAAGCGGGCGTTCGGGTGCGCCGCCTTGCGGCCGGTTTCCTTGCCGATCTCCGGCGTCCAGTCCTTGCCCTGCCAGTCGATCAGGTGCGCCGGGGCTTCCTTGGTCATGCCCTCCCACCAGACGTCGCCATCATCGGTCAGCGCCACGTTGGTGAAGATGGTGTTGGCCGAGACCGAGGCCATGCAGTTGTAGTTGCTCTTTTCGTTGGTGCCCGGGGCCACGCCGAAGTAGCCGGCTTCCGGGTTGATCGCGTACAGGCGGCCGTCGGCGCCCGGCTTGATCCAGGCGATGTCGTCGCCGATGGTGGTGACCTTCCAGCCGCCGAAGGCCTTGGGCGGGATCAGCATGGCGAAGTTGGTCTTGCCGCAGGCCGAGGGGAAGGCTGCGGCCACATAGTGCTTCTTGCCTTCGGGCGATTCCACGCCCAGGATCAGCATGTGCTCGGCCAGCCAGCCTTGGGCGCGGCCCATGGTGGAGGCGATGCGCAGGGCGAAGCACTTCTTGCCCAGCAGCGCGTTGCCGCCATAGCCGGAACCATAGGACCAGATTTCGCGGGTTTCCGGATAGTGGACGATGTACTTGGTGGCGTTGCACGGCCAGGCCACATCCTTCTGGCCAGCGGCCAGGGGTGCGCCCACGGTATGCACGCAAGGCACGAACTCGCCATCAGTGCCCAGCACGTCATAGACGGCCTTGCCCATGCGGGTCATGATGCGCATGTTGACCGCCACATAAGGCGAATCCGACAGTTCCACGCCGATGTGGGCGATGGGCGAACCCAGCGGACCCATCGAGAACGGCACCACGTACAGGGTGCGGCCGGCCATGCAGCCGTCGAAGAGACCGTTGAGGGTCTGGCGCATCTCGGCCGGATCGGTCCAGTTGTTGGTCGGGCCGGCGTCTTCCTTGTTCTGCGAGCAGATGAAGGTGCGGTCTTCCACGCGCGCCACGTCGGACGGATCAGAGCAGGCCAGGTAGCTGTTGGGACGCTTTTCCGGGTTCAGCTTCTTCATGGTGCCAGCGGCGACCATCTCGGCGCACAGGCGATCATATTCTTCCTGGGAACCATCGCACCAGTAAATGCGAGCCGGCTTGGTCAGCGCGGCAATTTCGGCGACCCAGTTGATCAGTTTCTGGTGTTTGACGTGGGCGGGAGCATTCACTGCGGGAATGCCTGCCATGAGGGGTTGGTTCATATGCTACCTCCAATGCCACAAGTTGATGAATTCGGTTGGCACGGCAGGATCGTCGTTGCTTGGAACCGGCGGGATAAACACGCCACCAGCCAGCAATACGGCGGTCTTGTCGATGGCGGCGACCTCGCAGAGGCCTTGCCGCCCTGCCCGTCACCGATGCTGGCGGCGGGCATTACGCACTCTTCGACAGGCGAGAGTGCAGGAAAGTGGCAGGGATTGTACCCCCATTGCCGGGAATTTACTAAAATTTGTAGCGAAAAATACCCGACTTATGTAGTAGGTAATTACAAATCAAAAAAAATCTGTTTTTTCATTACCATGGCGCATAACAGCATTTCCAGCGAAAACCGCATCGATACTGGATCTGCGCGGCATAGCGGGGTTTTCGTCATTCACCATATGAATATCACTGACAAAAATCGAACAGAATTTTTCATCTGGCCCGCTCAGCAACAAGGGTTGTCATTCTGCTGACATCGTCTGACAGCGGACGGCGCATTCATTGCCCTCCACTCCTCCTACAGATGCGAGTGCCATGTCATTTCATGACGCCGGCGCGCCACCCGTCCACAATCGATTTATGATGACGCCGATGCGTCGCCGACCTACCCGGACGACGCCCGGCCCCCTACCCGCCACGGAGACCCAGATGAAGATCGCCATCCTCGACGACTACCAGGACGCAGTGCGTCACCTCGATTGCTTCCGCCTGCTCGACGGCCACGACGTCAAGGTATTCAACAACACCATCCGCGGCGTCGGCCAGCTGGCGGCGCGGCTGTCGCCCTTCGACGCCGTGGTGCTGATCCGCGAACGCACTGCCCTGACCCGTCCCTTGCTGGAAAAGCTGCCGTTGCTCAAGCTGGTGTCGCAGACCGGCAAGGTCAGCGGCCATGTCGACGTGGCCGCCTGCACCGAGCGCGGCATCGCCATCGTCGAAGGCGTGGGTGACCCGACGGCGCCGGCCGAGCTGACCTGGGCGCTGATCATGGCGGCCATGCGGCGCGTGCCGCAATACTGCAGCGCCCTGCGCGCCGGCGCCTGGCAACAGGTCTCGCCCACGCCCCACCACAACCTGATCGGCACGGCGCTCAAGGGCCGCACGCTGGGCATCTGGGGCTATGGCAAGATCGGCCGGCTGGTGGCCGGCTATGGCCGGGCCTTTGGCATGCAGGTGCTGGTCTGGGGCCGTGACTCCAGCCGCGAGCAAGCCATCAAGGATGGCTACCAGGCCGCCGCCAGCAAGGAAGAATTCTTCGCCCAGGCCGACGTGCTGAGCCTGCATCTGCGGCTCAATGACGCCACCCGCGGCATCGTCAAGGCCAGCGACCTGGCGCGGATGAAAGCGACCGCCTGCTTCGTCAACACCAGCCGCGCCGAGCTGGTCGAGCCTGACGCGCTGGAAGCCGCGCTCATCGCAGGCCGCCCCGGCCTGGCTGCGCTGGACGTCTACGAGCGCGAACCGCTGCCGGTGGAGTCTGCGCTATTGCAGATGGATAATGTGGTGGCTGCCCCGCACCTGGGCTATGTGGAGAAGGATGGCTATGAGCTGTACTTCCGCGCCGCCTTCCAGAACATCGTGGCCTACGCGGCCGGCGCGCCCACCCATGTCCTCAATCCTGAGGCTCTGGGGTGATGCGGTGGATGGTGCGCACAGGCGGGTTGTAGGCCTGCTGGGGCATCGGCCCCGCGCCCTTCCACAGTTGCCGCCATCCGGGCGGCCAGGGTAATGGCGGCCCGGCATAGTCAGGCACATTGCGCCGCACCGGGATCACCGGCAGGTGCTCCGGCATGGCGCCGTTGTAGTGCCAGCCCAGGCTGAAGGCATAGTCGGGCAGCAGCGTGGCGCAGACCAGCTCGAACCAGTTGGCGTGCTCCTGGTCTTCGCCCAGCGCCTGCGCCAGTCCCTGCGGATCGAACTGCGCCAGCAGACGCGCCAGCTCCTGCGGCGACGAGGAAGGCACATCGCCCCAGCCCATGACCGGATTGAAGTTGTAGTCCGCTCCCGAGCCATACCAGCCCTCGCGCCATGGGCGCTCAATCCAGTTGCGCGGACCGCCGAAGAGATGCCAGCGCCAGTGCAGTCCGGACGGTTTGGGCCAACTGTACAGGTAAAGTTTCTGGTAACCGGCCCGGTGCAGCTCGCGCACCATCTCCATCAGGCGTGCATGCGGCATGCGATCAGGTGGCGTGCGACGGAACAGGATGGGTGTACCGTCGGCGTGCTGGACTTCATCCGAGGACAGGTTCAGGTCCAGGGTGCGCACTTCGCTGCCGAAGCGCGCAGAAATCCATCCCGTCAACAAGTTGACGAGCACGATCACGCCATAGCCGCGATGACGATGAAAGATGACGGTGCCGGGTGCCAGTGGTTTCATATGCGCACCATTATAAGCGGCCCGATGAAATTGCATTTCCCGCCCCGGGAACAGCTCGTGGTATGACCAGTTACCCCACTGCAATCGATACGCACCGAATTGTTCCCTGACTGGTCAGCCCCCCTGCCCCTCCGCCAAGCTCCCGGCACCGAAATAGTATAAAAATTTAGTCTGCCGACCACCCGACAGAGAATCATTCGCCGCAAAGGCTTGCGCACACTGGCATGCAACTTGCTGATCAAAAATCGCAACAAAAAAATATAACAAACCATAACAAGCAACCGATGGCGGAAATTCCAACATCGAGCTGCGTTGAACCTGCGACAAATCAGAGGGATGCCAACCATGACCACGCACAACGCCACAGACAAAGACAGAATCCTCCCCCCCGAAACCCATACCGAAACCTTCCTGCCCTACATGCGCGACGTTGCCCGCTGCGAACAGTCGCTCCAGGAGCTGAACCAGATGTGGCGCATCATCGAGGCCTCGGCCAAGATGAATTGCCCCGCCGAAGCCAAGAGCATCCTGCCGACCATGGCCGCCACCCGCTCCGGCTTCTCACGCCTGGAGCGGGAACTGGTCAGCAGTCTCGCCCACGAAAAGGTGCGCAACGTGCTGGCCGAGATCGGCACCAAGGCGCGCTACGTGATCGACATCGTGGTGCGCAACCTCTTCGAACGCACCGCCGATGTGGGCTTCCTGGCGACCGACCGGGAACTGTGCAACTTCGTGGCCGGCCTCACCGACTCGGTGGAAGCCACGCGTTATCGCCTGCGCGAGTATCGCAACAAGTACACCGTCTATGACGAGATCATCCTGCTCGATACCGAGGGCAACGTGCTGGTGCAGATCGACCCGACCACGCCCCTGGAACACAGCGCCGATCCGCTGATCCGGCAAACCCTGGAGTCCGACACGTATGTCGAGACCTTCCGCGCCACCGACCTGCGGCCGGCCAAGGAACGTGCGCTGGTGTATTCGCGCCGCATGCACCATCCCCAAACTGGTGCAGTCATTGGCGTGCTCTGCCTGTGCTTCCACTTCGAAGAGGAGATGGCCGGCATCTTCGCCGCCCACGGCGATCCGCAAGGGCGCAGCAACATGTTGCTGCTCGATGGCGAGAACCGCGTCATTGCCAGCGCCGATGCGCTATGGATCCCGCCCGGCAGCGAGGTCCCGGTCAACATCGATGGCCAGCCGCGCCTGATGATGCACAGCGGCCGCCAGTATCTGGTGCGCACCTTCGCTTCGGAAGGCTACCAGGGCTATCCCGGCCCGACCGGCTGGCAGGGGCAGGTGATGATCCCGGTGGACGTGGCCTTCAACGACAGCGCCAGCGACACCCTTTCGCAACTCGCTCCCGAGGTCGCCGAAGGACTGCTTGCGCACGCGCACTCCTTCTGTCCGCCTCTGCACGACATCATGACCGCCGCCAAGACCATCCAGCGCATCGTCTGGAATGGCCAGGTCATGACCGCCGGCCAGCGTGGTGAAATGATCAAGCTCAAGACCATCCTCGACCAGATCAGCGAGACCGGCAATCGCAGCAACGAACTGTTCGCGCAGTCGATCCACGATCTCTACCAGACCGTACTGGTGTCGAGCATGCGCGATGCCGAGTTCACCACCAGCCTGATGGTGGACCTGCTGGATCGCAATCTCTACGAACGCTCCGATGACTGCCGCTGGTGGGCGCTCACGCCGGAGCTGCGCAGCATGCTGGCGCAAGACCAGGTCAGCGCCGATGACAGCGCCAAGATCAGCAGCATCCTGGCCGCCATCAACAGGCTCTATACGGTCTATACGCGCCTCTTTGTCTATGACCGCCACGGCCGCATCGTGGCCAGCACCGGCGATGCGCTGGAGAGCGTGCTTGGCAGCCACATCGATCAGACCACACTGGAGGCGGTCAGCACGCTGCGCAGCGCGCAGCAATACCATGTCAGCCCGTTCGGCCCAAGCAATTTGTATGACGGCCGTCACACCTACATCTATCACGCCGCCATCCGCGCGCTGGACCAGGATGCAGTGGTGGGCGGCATTGGCATCGTCTTCGATGCTGAACCGGAATTGCGCAACATGCTGGTCGCGGGCCTGTCGGGCAAGCAGCGCATGAGCGCCTTCTATGTCAGCCGTGATGGGCGCATCCTGTCCAGCACCGACGCCGCCCGTCCGGTCGGGGGCACTCTGGAGATCGATGCGACCATGCTGCAACTGGACCATGGCGCGCACCGCTCCGGCGTCACCTTGCATGACGGTCAGTACGCCATCGTCGCCACCAGCGCCTCCAGCGGTTACCGCGAATTCAAGACCAGTGATGGCTATCAGGAAGACGTGATTGCCGTGGTGTTCCAATGCTTCGGTGCGATCAACGAAGGCGGTACGTCCAACAGCAGCAGCGCCTTCCAGCTGGAACAGGACGTCGCCGTGAACCGCAACGGCGAGGATCTCGAATACGCCACCTTCTTCTCCGACCACAGTCTCTTTGCCATCGCCGCAGTTCACGTGATGGAAGCGGTTCCCTATAGCGAGGTACTGCCCACCTCCATGGGCAGCCGCCCCGAACAGATCGGCATACTGGGACTGGAGCGCGAGGGCCAGCACCGCGACTTCATCTGGGTCTTCGACCTGGGCTTCCTGATCCGTGGCACCCGCTCGGCCATCACCAGCAGCAGCCAGGTCATGATCGTGCAGCATGGTGCGCACACCATCGGCCTGCTGGCCGATGAACTGCACGCCGTGCCGCAATTCGGCCAGGCCCAGATCATCCATACGCCCTTTGCACTGCAAGGGGAATCCATGCTGGTCTCGCACGTGATCAAGGCCAATGGCGGCCAGCTGCTGATCCAGGCCATTGCAGTCGATCGGCTGTTTGCCTGGGTGGTCGATGGCAGCGTGCCTCACGCCAACGCACTGGAACTGGTGCCGCAAGACACTGGGGCTGCACCGCCCCCGCAGGTGGAGGCCCTGCTGGCCGCCTGATCCTGCCATCCTGCGCAGCAAGACCGCATGCCGTCCGTGTAAGATAGCGGACGGTATTTTTATTCCAGGAAACGGAACCACCATGAGCCTGCGCATCATCGCCACCGGCGGCACCTTCGACAAGCACTACGACGAAATCGCAGGGCAGCTTGGCTTTGGCGAAAGCCACCTGCCCGACGTCATCGCCCGCGCCCGTATTACCGCGGAGGTATCCCTGGAAATCCTGCCCCTGCTCGATTCGCTGGAAATGCAGGACGGCGATCGCCAGCGCGTGCTCGCCGCCTGCCAGGCCTCGTCACAGCAAGCCATCGTCATCGTCCACGGCACCGACACCATGCAGCAGACCGCCCAGGTGCTGGGCCAGGCGTTGACCGGCAAGACCGTGGTGCTGACCGGTGCGATGATCCCTTATGAAATCGCCAACTCGGATGCGCTGTTCAACTTCGGCTTCGCCTGTGGCGTGGCGCAGGTCTTGCCTGCGGGCGTCTATGTGGCGATGAATGGACGCATCTTTGCCTGGAACAAGGTCGCCAAGAACCGCAGCGCGGGCGTGTTCGAGCCGCTCTGACGAACGCTGGAACGCCCTCTCAACCCGGCTGCTGGCGCTGCGCCCAGGCGCGACAGAAACCCAGCAGCGCGCCCAGGCTGGGCGAAGGGGCACGGTGGCGGCTGACCACCATGTAGAAATGCCGGCGCAGGGTCGGCAGCGGCGTATCGAGCTCGACCAGCTTGCGCGACTCGATCATGTCCTCGACCACCGCGCGCGAGAGGCAGCTGATCCCCAAGCCTTCGGCCGTGGCGCGCTTGATCGCCTCGGAATTGCCGAACTCGAAGGACGAGGGCAGATGGTGCAGATAGGGAATGAGCGCATGCTCGACCGCCTCGCGCGTGCCGGAGCCGGCCTCGCGCAGCAGCCACTCGGCTTCGCGCAGCCGCTTCAGGGTGATCTTGCGGCCCGACTTCACCAGCGGATGACGGGGTGCCGCCACGACGATCAGTTCATCCATCATCCACGGCTCCACCTCGACATCATCGGCGTGGCAAGGCCCCTCGATCAAACCCGCATCGACCTCGAAATTGACCACCGCATCGACGATGTCAGCCGTATTGGCCACCAGCGCGCGCACCCGCGCACCCGCGTGATCCTTGCGGTAGGCCGCGATCATGGCCGGCAGCATGTAGCTGCCGATGGTGGTGGAGGCGCCGATATGCAATTCACTGCCCGCCTCCGGATCACTGAACTGGCGCTCGATGGTCTGCGCGGCGTCGAGCATGTGGCGCGCCTGCGGCAACAGCTGGCGGCCGCTGTCATTGAGCACCAGGCGCTTGCCGACGCGATCGAACAACTGCACCCCCAGCAGATGCTCCAGCTCATTGAGCGCCGCACTGGCAGCCGATTGCGACAAGGCCACCAGGTCCGCCGCCGCGGTGGTCGAGCCGGACTGCGCCACGGCCAGGAAGATCTGCAACTGCCTCAATGTGATTTTCATGTCCTGCGCTCCGGGAAGACAACACGATCTACCAATTAAACAGGTAGATATTATCAAAATAACGCGTTTTTCTTTTATAGCCGCCACGCGTACAGTGCAGCCATCGACAGCACCTCATCGCGTGGAGAGTAAGATGCGCACGGCAACCCAAACATCCCCCCTGCATCCGGCCCTGGCCGGCCTGGCCCTGTCCGGCGCTCTCGCCTGGGCCGCCATGAGCCTGGGCAACATCGGCTGGCTGCAGGACCACGGCTTCTCGGCCCTGACGGTGGCCATCGTGCTGGGCATCGTCCTGGGCAATACGATCTACCCGCGCCTGGGCGCCTCCTGCGGCGAGGGCGTGCGCTTTTCCAAGCAGACCCTGCTGCGCGCCGGCATCATCCTCTACGGTTTTCGCCTGACCTTCCAGGACATCGCCCACGTCGGCCTGGCTGGCGTGGTGATCGACGCGGCCATGCTGCTGTCGACCTTCGGGCTGGCCTGGCTGGTCGGCACCAAGGTCTTGAAGCTGGACCGCGATGCGGCCCTGCTGATCGGCGCCGGCAGCTCGATCTGCGGTGCAGCGGCGGTGATGGCCACCGAACCCGTGCTGCGTGCGCGCAGCGAGCAGGTCACCGTGGCGGTCTCCACCGTGGTCATCTTCGGTTCGCTGGCGATCTTCCTCTACCCGCTGCTGCATACGCTGCAGGCCGAACCGGCCTGGGGCCTGCGCCTGCCGGACTTTGGCGTCTATATCGGTTCCACCGTCCATGAAGTGGCCCAGGTGCTGGCGGCAGCCCGCTCCATCGACCAGCATACGGCCGACGTGGCGGTGATCACCAAGATGGTCCGCGTGATGATGCTGGCGCCCTTCCTGCTGATGCTGTCGATGAAGGCCGCGCCCACCACCTCGGGTCACCAGCACCAGCACAACAAGCTGTCGATTCCCTGGTTCGCCTTCGCCTTCATCGGTGTGGTGGTGTTCAACTCCTTCTTCCCCCTGCCCGCTGCGCTGAACCAGCTGCTGCTGCAGGCCGACACCCTGATGCTGGCCATGGCCATGGCCGCGCTGGGCTTGTCCACCCACCTCTCGGCGCTGCGCAGCGCCGGCATCAAGCCGATGATCCTGGGCGCGGTGCTGTTTGCCTGGCTGGTGGTGGGCGGAGCGCTGGTCAATGGCGCGCTGGGGCGGCTGCTGGCCTGATGTTCCCTCCATAACGAAAAAGCGCGGACCAGATGGCCCGCGCTTTTTTACGTGAGGACAACGCCTGTCGGACTCAATGCAGCTCGCCGCGCTGGGTCAGTTCGCGGATGATGCGCACCGTATCGATATCAGCTTCCTGGTAGGCCGAGCGGCGGAAGTTGTCATAGAAGGCCTCTTCGCCAGTGACATCCTCAGGCTGCCCATCGTCGTACTCGAAGCGCACGAACAACACCTCGGCCTGCGGCTCCTCGATGGTCATGCTCATGCGCGAGGGCGGGATCTCGCCCTGCGCCGGCACTTCGTAGAGCACCTGGATCTGCGGCAGGTAAGTCACCTTGTCGATGATGACCAGCTCGCCATAACGCAGTTCGCGGCGCACGCTGTCCAGGCTCTTCTCGGACAGGCGGCAGTCGTCCAGGTGCGGCATGAACAGGCCCGGCGACTCGGCGCGCATGACCAGGCCGCGCCACAGTTGTTCGCGGGTCAGGGAATCGATCAGCGGGTTGAGCGGATCGTTGATCTGGATGAGGTGATTGAATTTCATGATTGCACTCGCTTAGTCCGGCCGCCCCAGGCGGCCCCATGCGCGCATTGTCCCACAGGGCCTCCGGTGGGTGGGGCCGGGCTGCTACAATGACGCCTCTTTCCTTCCCCTGCCGCCGCCGATCCCATCCGTATGTCCGCCCCCTCCTTCGGCCTGAACAAGCCGCAAAGCGAAGCCGTCCACTATATGGCCGGGCCCTGCCTGGTACTGGCCGGCGCCGGTTCGGGCAAGACCCGCGTGATCACGCAGAAGATCGCCCACCTGATCGAGAACTGCGGTTACGAATCGCGCAACATCGCCGCGCTGACCTTCACCAACAAGGCCGCGCTGGAAATGCAGGAACGCATCGCCAAGCTGCTCAAGGACCCCAAGCAGGCCAAGCACCTCACGGTCTCGACCTTCCATTCGCTGGGCGTGAAGATATTGCGGCAGGAGTCCCAGCATCTGGGGCTGAAGGACCGCTTTTCAATCATGGACAGCGACGATTGTTTTTCCCTCGTGCAAGAACTGGCGGTGACCACCGACAAGGCCATCATCCGGGGTGTACAGAATTCGATTTCGCTATGGAAGAACGGCCTGGTCGATCCTGACCTGGCCGAAAAGAACGCCCGCACCGAGGACGAAGCCCAGGCCGCGCGCATCTATCGCAGCTATGTGGCGACCTTGAAGGCTTACCAGGCGGTCGATTTCGATGACCTGATCCGCCTGCCGGTGGAGCTCTTCCGCAGCAACGAGGAAGTGCGCGACCGCTGGCAGCGCAAGCTGCGCTACCTGTTGATCGACGAATACCAGGACACCAACACCTGCCAGTACGAACTGGTCAAGCTGCTGGTCACCGGCATCGGCAAGAAACCCATGTTCACCGCCGTGGGTGATGACGACCAGGCCATCTATGCCTGGCGCGGCGCGACCATCGAGAACCTGAAACTCCTGGGGGTGGATTTCCCCAACCTGCACCTGATCAAGCTGGAACAGAACTACCGCTCCAGCACGCGCATCCTGCAGGCGGCCAACGCGGTGATCTCCAACAATCCCAAGCTGTTCGACAAGACCCTGTGGTCCGAGCACGGCCTGGGCGATCCGATCACGGTCATGGCCATGGATGACGAAGAAGCCGAAGCCGACCAGATCGCCATCACGCTCTCGGCGCACCGCTTCGAGCGGCGCGCCAAGTTTGCCGACTACGCCATCCTCTATCGCGGCAACCACCAGGCGCGCATCCTGGAAAAATCGCTGCGGCGCGAACGTATTCCCTACGTGATGTCGGGCGGCCAGAGCTACTTCGACCGCGCCGAGATCAAGGACATCATTGCCTACCTGCGCCTGATCGCCAACCAGGACGACGACCCTGCCTTCATCCGCGCCGTCACCACGCCGCGCCGGGGTGTGGGCCAGGCCACGCTGGAGGTGCTGGGCACGCTGGCCGGGCAATGGCAGTGTTCGCTGTTCGAGGCGGTCTACAAGGGCGGCCTGGAAGACAAGCTGACCGACCGCCAGCTGCTGCCGCTGCGCAAGTTCTGCGATTTCATCAACGCCCTGGAGTCGCGCGCCACCCGGCCCGGCCCGTCGGGCAGCGGCGAGAACGCCGGCAAGGTGCTGGACGACATGATGGAAGCGATCAACTACGAGTTCTACCTCTACGACAGCTTCGAGGAACGCGCCGCCCAGGCGCGCTGGCAGAACGTGGTGGACTTCATCAACTGGTTGAAGGAACGCGCCTGCGGTGGCCGCGATGGCGAAGGCGAAGAAAAGAACCTGCTGGAAATCACCCAGATGGTGGCGCTGATGAGCATGCTCGAAGGGCGCGACGAAGAGCAGGATGCGGTGCGCATGTCCACCCTGCATGCCTCCAAGGGGCTGGAGTTTCCGCATGTGTTCCTGGTGGGCGTGGAAGAAGGCATCCTCCCGCACAAGGGCGACCCCGATACGCCGCCCGAAGAAGCCGCTGCACGGGTGGAAGAAGAGCGCCGCCTGATGTACGTGGGCATCACCCGGGCGCAGCGCTCGCTGCACCTGTCCTGGTGCAAGCGCCGCAAGCGCGCCAAGGAAGTGATCGAGTGCCAGATCTCGCGCTTCGTCAAGGAGATGCGCCTGGACGAAGGCGAGGCCGTGCCGCAGGAAAGCGAGAAGATCACGCCGCAGGCGCGCCTGGCCAATCTCAAGGCGCTGCTGCAGAAACCGCGCAATACGCCGGAACAAAGTTAGCACCCGCCGTATCGGGGACTGACAGGGCGGCCTCCTTTACCCCGCTGTATCCATCCGTTTGATCGTCATTGCTTCACAACGGGTGGGCTGCCACTCGACACTGCCAAAATAATTTGGCGGAAAAAATAGAAGTTCTTCCATTGAGAAAGCGCCTCGTGCATCGGAGACTGTCGCCTTCGTCGCCCGAGGCTTCTGCTGCACCGATGAACTCAAAGGCATTGGCCGCATCCGGGGCTTCCTCCTTCAAGCCGGGCACGCGCACTTCGCAAGAAGTCCTGCGCTTTTCTCCTGTTTGTTCACTGGCATGGTCCGGACTGCGCGAATTCTCTCTGGAAGCCGCATCGCATGCCCTCCCCCTCGCCGAATGATTCACGACGCTCCCAAGCGCGCATCACGCAGCATCGCCGGCTGCTCCAGCTGGACTCGTCACTCGGGCCAGATATCCTGCTGCCACAACGGCTCGTCGCCACCGAGCGACTCAATGACGGCTACGAAGTCACCATCGATCTGCTGGCCACGCACACCGGTATCGCGTTGGAGCAGTTGATTGCGCAGCCAGTCACTCTGTGGATCAGGCAGCATGACGGCGACACCCTCCCCCTGCATGGCTACGTGCATACCGCAAAGCGCCTGGGCAGTGACGGCGAGCTCGATTTCTGCCAGCTCTCGCTTTCTCCGTGGCTGCATTTCCTGCGCTTTCGCAAAGACGCGCGGATCTGGCAGGACAAGAGGACCGAGGACATTCTCGCCGACGTCTTCAACAACCATCCGCAAGCGCGTGGCCATTACCGTTTCCAGTTGGAGCGCCCTTATACGCCCCGACCCTATTGCACCCAGTACGAAACCGACTGGCATTTCGTCCAGCGCCTGATGGAAGAAGAAGGCTGGTTCGCCCATCACGAGCAGCGGGAAGATGGCAGCGGCCATGTTCTGGTCATCACCGACAATACGTGGAACCTGCCCGGCTTGCCGCAGCAAGGAATTGCCTTCCACGGTGCGGCCCCTCGCGACGAACTCGACAAGATCCTGCATTGGAGCGCAAGCCGCACGCTCTCCTCCAAAGGGTGGCGGGGCCGCAGCGACGACTACAAATCGCCCGGCATGAAGAAAGAGGCCGAAGAACAGGTGATGCCCGAATACGGCCAGCTTCCCGCACAGCTGGAGATGTATGAGTACACCGGCGCCTACAGTTTCAGGCTGCAGGAACAGGGCAATCGCCAGGCCGACCTGCAAGTGGAACAGTGGGAGTCTTCCATGCAGCGCTACTCTGCCGTCTCTGGCGTGCGCAATCTGGCGTGCGGGCGCTGGTTCAGGCTGGAAGAACATCCCCAGCATCGGGCAGAGCCCGACAGGGAACGCCAGTTCGTCATCCTGGCCATCGACTGGTTCGTCGAGAACAACCTTCCCCTGTCACATCAGGCGCTGGATTTTCCGGGCAGCCTGAAAGGCGCGCTGATGGCCTTCAAGGAGTCAATCCGGCGCGAACGGCAGGTTGCCGAGACGGACAACGAGCACACGGGCCATTGCTTCAATCGCTTCGAAGTACAGCGCCGCAAGCTGCCGTTTCGCCCTGCGCGGGCGCATGCCAGGCCGGTCATGCTGCCGCAGACGGCCATCGTCGTGGGGCCTGCCAGTGAAGAGGTCTATACCGATCACCTCGATCGCATCAAGGTCCAGTTCCGCTGGGACCGGATCAATCCCGGCAACGAGGCGGCGTCCTGCTGGGTGCGTGTGAGCTATCCCAATGCGGGCCAGTACTGGGGCGCCATCCAGGTGCCGCGCATCGGGCAGGAAGTCATTGTCTCCTTCCTTAATGGCGACCCGGATCGCCCGGTCGTGACAGGACGCTTGTTCAATGCGGAACAGCGTCCGCAGTGGCATACCAACGGGCGGCTCTCGGGTGTGAAGTCCAAGGAATTCGGCGGTACCGGCTTCAACCAGATGGTGATGGACGACACCCCTGAGCAGAACCGGATTCATCTCTACAGCACCAATACCCATGCGCAATTGAATCTCGGGCATCTGGTCAGCCAGACGGGCAATGAGCGTCGCAGCTTCTTTGGCAGCGGCTTCGCGCTCAGCACCGATGCCTACGGCGCCATCGTCACACACAAGGGCTTGTACATCAGCACCTATGGAAGGCCAGGCGCACAGGGAACGCAACTCGATGCCCGCGAGGCTACCGGCCAGTTGAAGTCCGGCGCCAACCTCAGCCGGACCCTGTCGGAGACGGCAGCGAAAGCTGGTGCAGAACCCTTGGCAGGGCAGGAAGCATTGCGCGATTTCATCGATGCCACGCAGGCAGATTACGAGGATCCGTCGCAGGCGCAGGCCAATCGTTTCCAGCAGGCCATTCTGCTGGCGGCCTCGCCGGACGGCATCGGCCTGACGACACCCAAAGGCGTGCATACGCATGCTGGTGGCGAGATTACGTTGTCATCGGGAGCGGATACCAGCATCGCTGTCGGCAAAAGCCTGCTGGCCAGCGTGGCCGAGAAGATCAGCCTGTTCGCCTTCAAGGCCGGGATCAAGCTGTTTTCCGCCAAGGGCAAGGTGGAGGTGCAGGCGCAGAGCGACGATCTGGAACTGATTGCCGAGAAGGTGGCGCGGCTGCTGTCGGCGAGCGGGCGGGTGGAGATTCGCGCCAAAGAAGAAGTGCTCATTACGGCAGGAGGCTCCTTCATCCGGCTCAACGCATCGGGAATCACACAAGGGACATCAGGAGCATGGGAGGCCAAGGCGGGTACCCATGCAATGCCGGGCCCCACAACCTTGGCCTACGAAATGAACAAGTCGTCGGCAGCACTGCCATTCGACGAAGAGTTCGTCCTGAGGTGGCCGTATGACCAATCTCCTGTCAAGAACAGGCGCTTTGAAATCGTCCGCGGCGATGGTACCAAAGTACGCGGCGTGACCGACGCACAAGGTAAGACCGGCCTGCAGAAAAGCCTGTTCGTCGAGAACACTTCCCTGCGCATCCTTCCAGAAGGACAACCTCCATCATGAGCAAAAACAAGAGTGAACGCTTGCTGACAGCGACCTTTGACAAGAAGGGCAATCCTGAATGGAAGTCCACGCTCAGCAGTCCTGATGACTCCTATGCGGTCTGCCACATGATTCCGGATCGTGTCATTCCGGTGATCTTTGTGCCGGGTGTGATGGGTAGTAATTTGAAGGGGATTGGAGACGCGGACGGGGTTCGGTGGCGGCTGGATAGTGAATTCTCCATGTTGATGTGGCTCACTAGAGGACCTGCCAAGCGAAAGCGATATTTGACCCCTAAAAAGATGGTTGTTGACGACGATGGAACAAGACCTAGCGGGACAGCCCAACATGGAGAGGAACTGAAACGGCGCGGCTGGGGCGAAGTCGGGGCAATGAGCTACGGTGACTTTCTGGTCTGGCTTGAGAACGCATTGAACGATTTCACCAATACCAAAGGCGGCCATCGCGATTTGCTGATCGGTAGAACATTGGGGTCAATGAAAAGCGACGAAGCCCTGCTAAAGGCAGAGGTCGCACTCAGCTACCGTTATCGATTCCCTGTACATGCATTTGGCTACAACTGGCTGGACAGCAATGATGCATCAGCCAAGCAGTTACGTGAGCGAATCAACAGTGTAATCGCACGATACAAGAAGGAGAAAAAGCGCTGCGAGAAAGTGATTCTGGTGACCCACTCCATGGGCGGACTTGTGGCGCGCTATTGCTCGGAAGTACTCGGCATGTCGGACAAGATCCTGGGCATCGTCCACGGTGTCATGCCCGCTATCGGTGCAGCCGCTGTCTATCGACGATTCAAATCGGGAACGGAAGGCGGATGGCTGGCGACCAAAGTATTGGGAGAAGATGCGGCGGAAATGACTGCGGTGTTATCCAGTGCACCAGGCCCATTACAGTTGCTGCCAACACCGGAATACGGAAATGGCTGGCTCAGGATTGATGGTGGAAGCACTGTGGTCAGTTTGCCGCGCAATAACGACCCCTACTACGAGATCTACACTGTCCGTGGGCGATGGTGGAGCATGTGCGAGGACCATCTGATCACTCCTCGCACAACGATGCTCTCAGCAAGCCAGAAGCGAGAAATTGATGCCGACTGGGCTGACTTTTCTGACGTCATCAATAGCAAAGTCAAGACATTTCATCAGGAAATCACCGGGGAGTACCACCCTAACACTTATGCATTTTTCGGCAGTGATCGTCACTTCAAGGCTTATGGAACGGTGCAGTGGCGAACAACTTTCCAGTCACCCAGACGTCCGCCTATCCCGCGACCGAATAAAGATGTATTCGATGCCAAACTAAACTTCTACGGTGAATTGGGAGAAACAAGGACCGCACTTTACCCTCACGGAATGAGCGCAGGACAGATAGCACCTAACGAAGTATTTCGAATCAGCGAGCCCGACGAAGACGGTGACGGCACGGTTCCTCATCGTTCTGGCATTGCGCCCAAAGAACATCCTGGCATGAAATCGCTGCTTCGCATTTCAGTTGGGCATGAGTCTGCTTATAAAGATTCAGACATCGCCAGAGAATTTACTCTTCGCGCCATCGTTCAGATCGTCCAGGCGGTTAAAGGCACAACGCTCGACTACGAATAAAAATTTATGAGAAATAAATATCTTGTCTCAACTGGCGTATTACTCGCTTTGATTCTATCTGCTTTTTTTTTATACCACCGTGGAACCCCAGAGCTCACCGCGAAGGAAACTCAGAAAATGAACGCGATTACCGAAAAAATGATTCCGAGATGTTTTGGACGCTATCTGATTGACTTGCCGGAAAGCTTCGTTCTCAACACCGAGGGGGGGCAAGAAATCGACGGGGTCACCATTGATATCAAAGCGCAGTCAGAAACGGAATTCCAACGGGCGCTGGAGGCAAGAAAGAGAGTGCTTGAGTCGGAAACCCTTCTCGTCGAACCCAGGACTGCAACGCTAAAGGAAATAGTTGCACTACCCAATCGACGTGGTGTCATTTTTAATCGCGCCGAAAGCGAATTCAATAACGTCTTCCGTATCCTCGAACTCATGGATTGGCGTGATGGCTATCAGATCAAGATGAAAATTGATGCGCGAGACAGGCATTATTCCAAGGAGAAACTTCCCGCTGGAACTGTGATAAGTACCGTCCCCGAAAGAATGGCCACCCTGCTCAAGGTCTACCACCGCACCCGCCCCCGCGGCAACGAAATCCCTTCTGGCCAAGGCATCTGCATCCTCAATGGCTTTGTCGAGGGCCCCGCTTCAAGCGCCGAAAGCATCCGGTTCTTCTATCATCTGAACGAGGTCGACGATGTGTATTTCACGCTAGCGACCTTATCCGGCCCACGCGACGCCGATACGCTGCTGGACCGGATGAAATTCCTTGCGCCCATCTGGAAGACGGACGGTGGACGCCTCATCAGAAGCGGCAGGATCTACCGCGAGCTCCCCGGACAAGAGGTGCTTTATATGGCCCCGGATGAACATACCAAGATTCCTGCACTCGAATTCCGCTACGAAGATACACGCCGGGGAGATGGCGCCACCAATCCTTCGATCGAGGTGGGAATGAATGTAGGCACGCGCAAACCCGAACCTGATCCCGAGGATCCCGACGAACATGCTTATCCGCCGCCCATCTTCACCCCCAGCCTGAGCGAAGCCGAAGCCATCCACCTGTGGGACAAGGTCCTTCCGACGCTACGCACACGCCCCGGCGCCTTCTGATCGTATCCCCTCCCAAAGAAAGCCACGCATGCCACTGCCCATCATCCGTCTCGGCGACTCCACTTCCCATGGCGGCAAAGTGATCTCCGCCTCTCCTACCCACACCCTCCACGGTATCGGCATCGCCCGTGTTGGTGACCTGGTCAGTTGTCCCAGGGAAGGGCATGGCACCACTCCGATCATCGAGGGTGCGCCGACCTACCTGATCGGTGACCGCATGGTGGCCCTGCAAGGGCATCGTGCGGCCTGCGGGTGCAGCCTCATTTCCAGCCTCGCCACGGCGTCCTATGGCTGACAGTCAGCGCGGCTGTTCGAAACAGGGCAACATTTGCGCATATCCGTCCTGAAAATTGCACAGACGCCACGCTTTCCACCTTTTCCTGCCCCTTTTTGACGCGCCATTGCCCGCCACCACCCCTGGACGGTTTACAATGCGGCCTGCAAAAAAATCCCCGCGTTTCACCGGAGCAATATTGGTCGCCGCACAAGCCGCGTGACCAGGCCTGTTCCGCCCAACCATTCCAGACAAGGAAATCCACAAGATGATCAAGATGTTCACCCGCCACGCCCGCGCGCTGGCGCTGACCGCCGGCTTCGTCGGCATGCTGGGCCTGGCCGCCTGCGGCAAGCAGGAAGACAAGAGCGCCACCGCTGCCGCGCCGCAGGCCGCCGCACCGGCACGCGTGTACGTGGTCGGCGTGGAGTCGGCCTATGCCCCCTTCTCTTCGGAAAACGAACAGAAGGACGTGGTCGGTTTCGACATCGACATCATGAAGGCGCTGGCCAAGAAGATCGGTATCGAAGTCAAGTTCGTGCCGACCCCGTTCGAAGGCTTCTTCAACTTCCTGGCCCAGGGCGACCGCGACCTGCTGATCTCGGCCATCACCATCACCGACGAGCGCAAGAAGTCGGTGGCCTTCTCCGAGCCCTACTTCGTGGCCACCCAGACCATCGCCCTGCCGGCCGCTGACACCAAGGTCAGCAAGATGGAAGACTTGAAGCCCCTGACCGTGGGCACCCAGAGCGCCACCTCCGGCGACGAACTGGTGCAGCAGGTGCTGGGCAAGAACAGCGCCAAGATCAAGCGCTTCGATTCCACCCCGCTGGCCCTGAAGGAACTGGAAAGCGGCGGCGTGGATGCCGTCGTGGCTGATGAGCCGGTGGTGAAGAACTACATCGCCAACAACCCCAACAGCAAGCTGCGCACCGTCACCGACCCCAGCTTCCCGAAGGAAGACTACGGCATCGCCGTGCGCAAGGATGATCCGGAACTGCTGGCCAAGATCAACAAGGGTCTGGCCGAGATGAAGGCCGATGGCAGCTTCGCCGCCATCAGTGCACAATACTTCGGCAAGTAAGCCGGCAGGCAAGCAGAAATAGGCAGGCACCAGGCAGGCCGGGCCACGCGCCCCGCCTGCCACCAGGACGGCGGCGGGATGCCGCCGTCCTGTCTTTGCAGAAACTGATTTTTCCACCCACTCCCACCAATCGAGTCCGACATGGATTTCCGCTGGAGCATCATCCAAGGCTATGCGCCGTTGTTCGCCAAGGGCGTTCTCATGACCTTGCAGGTGTCCCTGATCAGCATCCTGATCGGCACCGTGATCGGCCTGCTGGTGGGAATGCTGCGGCTGGCCGAGGTGCAGCATGGTCCCTGGAAATGGCCGCTCAAGAGCATGCGCTGGCTGGCCGGCTTCTACGTGGCCTTCTTCCGCGGCACGCCCTTGTTCGTGCAGATCATGCTGATCCACTTCGCGGTCATGCCGGTGCTGGTGCAGCAGGAACATGGCCTGCTGATCACGGGCGAACTGGCGCGCACCATCAAGCAGGACTACGGCGCCTTCCTCTCCGGCACTGTGGCGCTGTCGCTCAATGCGGGCGCGTATATCTCTGAGATCTTCCGCGCCGGCATCCAGTCCATCGAGCGCGGCCAATCCTATGCCGCCGCCAGCCTGGGCATGAACTATGGCCTGACGATGCGCTATGTGGTGCTGCCCCAGGCCTTCCGCCGCATGCTGCCGCCGCTGGGCAATGAAGCCATCACGCTGTTGAAGGATTCCTCGCTGGTCTCGGCCATCGGCCTGGCCGAGCTGGCCTATGCCGCGCGGACCGTGGCCGGCACCTATGCGCGTTACTGGGAACCGTATATCACCATCTCCGTGCTGTATTTCTCCATGACCATCTGCCTGGCGCTGGTCGTGGCCCGGCTGGAGAGCAAGTACAGCGCGCCACACCGCCGCTGATCCCATCACCTCGCCCGCCAGCGCAGCTGGCGCGTGCGCTCACCGCAGGCCGGCGGTATCATCCCGCCCATGACACAAATGCAGACCCCTACTCCCTCCGCCACCGACGGCAAGCGCGTGGCCGTGATCGGCGCCGGCCCGGCCGGGCTGATGGCGGCCGAGGTGCTGGCCGCCCATGGCCTGGCCGTGGACGTCTATGACGCCATGCCCTCGGCTGGCCGCAAGTTCCTGCTGGCCGGCAAGGGCGGCATGAACATCACCCATTCCGAACCGCAACCGGATTTCCTGCCGCGCTACGGCAAGCGTCGCGAGCAGGTCGCCCCCTTCGTGCGCCGCTTCGACGCCGACCGCCTGCGCGCATGGATCCATGACCTGGGCATCGAGACCTTCGTAGGCAGCTCCGGCCGCGTCTTTCCGCGCGAGATGAAGGCTGCGCCCTTGCTGCGCGCCTGGCTGCACCGCCTGCGCGAAGCCGGCGTGCGCCTGCACATGCGCCATCGCTGGCTGGGCTGGCAGCAAGACGGGACGCTGCGCCTGGCCCATCCCGACGGTGAAACCAGCGTACGCGCCGATGCAGTCGTGCTGGCCCTGGGCGGCGCCAGCTGGCCGCGCCTGGGTTCGGATGGCAGCTGGGTGCCGCTGCTGCAGGCGCGCCAGGTCGAAGTCGCACCACTGCTGCCGGCCAACTGCGGCTTCGAGCTGGACTGGAGCGAGCATTTCCGCGAGCGCTTTGCCGGTGCGCCGGTCAAGCCGGTGGTAGCCAGCGTGGCGCTGCCCAGTGGCGGCATGCAGAACCGGCGCGGCGAATTCATCATCACCGCGCAGGGGATCGAAGGCGGCCTGGTCTATGCCCTCTCCTCGGCACTGCGCGAGACCATCGCCAGCGAAGGATCGGCGCGCCTGTACCTGGACCTGCTGCCAGACTGGACGCTGGAGAAGGTCAGCGCCGAACTGTCTCATCCTCGCGGGGCGCGCTCGCTCTCCAGCCATCTGCAAAGCCGCCTGCATCTCAAGGGCGTCAAGGCCGGGCTGCTGCGCGAGCTGCTGGACAAGGACACGTTCGCCGACATGGACAAGCTGGCCCGCGCCATCAAGGCGTTGCCGCTGACGGTCCTGCGTCCCCGCCCGATTGCCGAGGCCATCAGCAGCGCTGGCGGCGTGAGCTTCGAAGCCCTCGACGATGCGCTGATGCTGCGCGCCCTGCCCGGCGTATTCTGCGCCGGCGAAATGCTGGACTGGGAAGCCCCCACCGGCGGTTACCTGCTCACCGCCTGCTTCGCCACCGGACATGCCGCCGGCCACGGCGTGGTGCAATGGCTCAAGGCCGAGGGCCAACAGGCTGGCCTGAACGCCTCGCAAGAAGAAAGACAACCATGAACCAAGAAGACCGCCTCATCGACATCGAGATGAAGATCGCCCACCAGGAAGACCTGGTGGAAGAACTGAACCGCACCGTCTATCGCCAGGAAAAGAAGATCGAGGAGCTGGAGATGCTGCTGCATGCGCTGGCCAAGCGCTTCAAGGAATTGTCCGACACCAGCCAGGACCGCGCCGCGGCCAACGAGAAGCCGCCCCACTACTAAGTCCTCACACCCAGCAAGACCATGGCCAACGACCGCCGCATCGCCCACCTCGACATGGACGCCTTCTATGCCTCGGTGGAACTGCTGCGCTATCCCGACCTGCGCGGGCAGGCTGTGGTCATCGGCGGTGGTTCAGCCACCCGTCCGGTGGAGCTGCCCGACGGCACGCGCCAGTATTTCCGCATGCGCGACTATGCCGGGCGCGGCGTGGTCACCACCTCCACCTACGAAGCGCGCGCCCTGGGCGTCTTCTCGGCCATGGGCATCATGAAGGCGGCCCAGCTGGCGCCGGACGCCATCCTGCTGCCGACCGACTTCGAGGCCTATCGCAAATACTCACGGCTGTTCAAGGAAGCGGTGCGCAACATTGCACCGCTGATCGAGGACCGCGGCATCGATGAGATCTACATCGATCTCTCGGCCTGGTCCGACACCGCCCCTGAGGTGGCGCGGCAGATCAAGGACGCCGTGCATGCGGCCACCTCGCTGACCTGCTCCATCGGCGTGGCGCCCAACAAGATGCTGGCCAAGATCTCTTCCGAGCTGGACAAGCCCAACGGCCTGACCATCCTCACCCCCGCCGACATCGAACGCCGCATCTGGCCGCTGCCGGTGCGCAAGATCAATGGCATCGGCCCCAAGGCCGCCGAAAAGCTCAGCGCGCTGGGCATCGACACCGTGGCCGACCTGGCGGGTGCAGCGCCGGACCTGCTGCGCGCCCACTTTGGCCGCAGCTATGCCGAATGGCTGGGCCGCGTGGCGCAGGGCGTCGATGACCGGCCCGTGCAGACCTATTCCGAACCCAAGTCCATCAGCCGCGAGACCACCTTCGAGCGCGACCTGCATGCGCGCGCCGACCGGGCGCAACTGTCGGAGATCTTTACCGCGCTGTGCGTGAAGCTGGCTGCCGACCTGGACCGCAAGGGCTATGTCGGACGCACCATCGGCATCAAGCTCAAGTACGCCGACTTCCGTGGCGTCACCCGTGATGTCACCCTGCCCTCGCCCACCGGCGACGCCGCCGCCATCCGCCAGGCCGCAGGCGAATGCCTCAAGCGCGTGCCACTGGACAAGAAACTGCGCCTGCTGGGCGTGCGCGTGGGTGCGCTGTCGAAGAAGGATGAGCAGGCCGCCGCAAGCCATGCTGTGCAGGCGGAACTGCCCTTTGCTTCCTGAGCAAGTTGCCGTACTGCAGGAGTGGAAAATTTAAGTCCCGGCATGGACAATCCGACATCGCTTGCACAGGAGCGGACGTGTAGAATCTCCCTTTTTGCCCCCTGCCCCGGAAGCTTATGTGGTTTAAGAATCTACAGATCTATCGTCTGCCCGCACCGTGGGCCATCAGCGCCGACGAACTCGAATCCCATCTCGCACCGCAGGCCTTCACCGCCTGCTCCAGCCTGGACATGCAAAGCCAGGGCTGGGTACCGCCGCGCAACAATGAAAAGCTGGTGCACGTGGTCAACCGTCAGCTGTTGATGAAACTCGATACCGAGAAGAAACTGCTGCCCTCGACCGTCATCAACCAGGTCACCAAGGCGCGTGCTGCCGAGCTGGAAGAACAGCAAGGCTTCCCGCCCGGTCGCAAGCAGACCAAGGAATTGAAGGAACAGGTCACCGATGAGCTGTTGCCGCGCGCCTTCTCGGTGGTGCGCAGCACCTGGGTCTGGATCGATCCGGTCAATGGCTGGCTGCTGGTCGACGCCGGCTCGCCCTCCAAGGCCGAGGAAGTGCTGAAGCTGCTGTTCAAGGCCATCCCCAAGTTCCCGCTGGAAACGCTGCGTACCGTCATGTCGCCGGCAGCGGCCATGACCGACTGGCTGGCCAGCGACGAAGCGCCCAACGGTTTTACCGTGGACCAGGATACCGAGCTGCGCTCCACCGCCGAGAGCAAGGCCACCGTGCGCTACGTGCGCCATACGCTGGAGGCCGAGGACATCCGCCGCCACATCGAAGCCGGCAAGCAATGTACGCGCCTGGCGCTGACCTGGGCCGACAAGGTCTCCTTCGTGCTGACCGAAAACCTGTCGGTCAAGCGCATCGCGCCGCTGGATGTGCTCAAGGAAGACAGCGAGATCGCCGGCAAGAACGACGATGAACGCTTCGACGGCGACTTCATGCTGATGACCGGTGAGCTGGCCAAGCTGCTGACCGCCCTGGTCGATGCACTGGGTGGCCAATTGAGGGAAAACGACGGCGCACTGGCGCAGGCTGCCTGAGCGGCGCTGCGCATTCCTGTTGATGCAGGATCAGAACGCCGCGACGGGCCGACCGTCGCGGCGTTTTTTATCGGCTCAATCGCGCCGGATCAGATTGCGCACGATATGTTCGCCGATGGCCAGCGACGACGTAGCGCCCGGTGAGGGTGCGTTGCGGATGTGGGTGACGCGGCTGCTCTGACGGATCACGAAGTCATCCACCAGGCGGCCATTGCTTTCCATGGCCTGGGCACGGATGCCGCGCACGGCCGGCGTAACGCCCACCTCGGCCAGCGCCGGCACATAGCGGGCGGCTTCCCGCACGAAGATGCGCTCGCTGACCACGGTCTTGAGTTCGCGCAAGGTCGCCGGCACGTTGCGGCTGGCGAACTTCCAGAAACCGGGATAGGACAGGTAGTCGGCAATGTCACGCAGGCTGAACCGGTCGCCGTGGTAATTCTCGCGGCCCAGCGAGATGAAGGCGTTGGGACCGATGGTCATCTGGCCGTCGATGCGTTTGGTGAAATGCACGCCCAGGAAGGGGAAGCGCGGATCAGGAACGGGATAGATCAGGCCCTTGACGTGCGACTTGTAGGCCTCGTCGATCACGTAATACTGGCCGAAGAACGGCACGATGCGCGGGGTGGCGGCATCACCCGACTGCTGCGCCAGGCGGTCCGATTGCAGGCCGCTGCAGGCAATGGCCGAATCGAATGCCTCGGGATGCATCTCACCGCTCTGGAGTTCGATATGGACCTGGTCGCCCCGTTCGATGACCCGCCGCACCGACGCATTGAGGCGGATCGTACCACCGCGCTCCTCGATCTCCTGCGCCATACGCTGGGCGATCTGGCCATAGCTGACGATGGCGGTGCGCGGCGAATACAGCGCGCGCAGGCCCACGCAATTGGGCTCGATCTCGCGCAGGCGCGCCGCGTCGATCATCTCCACATCCGGCACGCCATTGGCCAGCGCCTTGCGATAGATGGCCTCCAGGCGCGGCAGTTCTTCCTCACCCAACGCCACGACCACCTTGCCGCACTCGTCATAGGGCAGCGCGTTCTGCTCGCAATAGCGCTTGACCAGCTCCACGCCGCGCCGGCACAAGGTGGCTTTCAGGCCGCCAGGTTCGTAGTACAGCCCGGCATGCACCACGCCGGAATTGTGGCTGGACTGGTGCTGCGCCACCGCCTCTTCCTTTTCGAAGACGGTAACGCGCACGTCGGGATCATCCAGCAGCAGTTGACGGGCCACAGCCAGGCCATTGATGCCGCCGCCGATGACGGCGTAACGCAGAGGTTTCATGTTGTCGGTGGAAGGCCGGAGCCAAAGTGAAAATTACCCGAATGTTGCCGCAAGGCCCAGGTTTGGTAAAGCCGGAGATCAGCGTGCGCCCAGCAGCACACTCTCCAGCGGCAGCATGGCCGGCCCCAGTGTGGCGGCCAGGCGCGCACTGGAGACGCCGTCCTTTGCCCCCAGCGCCAGCCCGTTGAGAAAACTGGTGTAGAAATCCCCCAGGGCGGTGACATCGGCATCGGCCCGGATTTCCCCTTCGCGCTGCGCCTGCAACAACCGGGCGCGGATTTCATTGCGGCGCTTGTGCCGACGTTGCGAGAGGGCGTCGCTATGCTCACTGTTCTCGGGGGCGCAGTTGATGGCTGAAATCACGACCATACACCCCTTTCCAGCCGGCAAGCCTGGCACCGTCGACTTGCCCGAATACATGCGCACGCTGGCGCGCAGCATAGCCTGCAAGTCTTCGCGGATACCCTTGCCGGCCTGCAACAGGCGCAACGGTTCTGCGCTCACGGTGCGGGCATAGACCTCCACGACTTCGCGAAAGAGCGCATCCTTGTCGCCAAAGGCGGCATAGAGGCTGGGCGCCTTCACGCCGATGGCCTCGGTCAGGTCAGCCATGGTGGTGCCTTCGTAGCCCTTGCTCCAGAACACTTGCATGGCTTGTTGCAGCGCCTGGTCGCGGTCGAAGCTGCGCGGGCGGCCGCGGGTTCTTATCATCGGTTTCCTTTGCGGGGTATTACCCCTGGCGGTAATGGTGTCGTCATGCAGTGTAGTTTATTTTAATCAGCGTTACAAAAATAAATCGCCAGCCCTTGAATATTGACGATGACATTCCTATTATCTAATGCTCATTACATAAATAAGAATGTAATGAGCGAAATTGACACTCTGTCATCTGACCAACATATTGAACGCTTGACCCTGAACTGAACCAAGCATTTGACGGCACCCATCGAAAGGACATGCCATGAGCCGCAAGACCCGAATAGAAAACTACCGCAACATCGGTATCAGCGCCCACATCGACGCGGGCAAGACCACGACCACCGAGCGCATTCTTTTTTATACGGGTGTGAACCACAAGATCGGCGAAGTGCACAACGGTGCGGCCACCATGGACTGGATGGAGCAGGAGCAGGAACGCGGCATCACCATCACCTCGGCCGCCACCACGGCCTTCTGGAAGGGCATGGCCGGCAATTACCCCGAGCATCGCATCAACATCATCGACACCCCTGGCCACGTGGACTTCACCATCGAGGTGGAACGCTCCATGCGCGTGCTCGACGGTGCGGTGATGGTGTATGACTCGGTGGGCGGCGTGCAGCCGCAGTCCGAGACCGTCTGGCGCCAGGCCAACAAGTACAAGGTGCCGCGCATTGCCTTCGTCAACAAGATGGACCGCATCGGCGCGGACTTCTTCCGCGTGCAGAAGCAGATCGAGGAACGCCTGAAGGGCAAGGCTGTTCCCATCCAGATTCCGGTAGGCGCGGAAGACCATTTCTCGGGCGTGATCGACCTGGTCAAGATGAAGGCCATCATCTGGGACGAAGCCAGCCAGGGCGTGCTGTTCAAGTATGAAGACATCCCGCTGGAGCTGGAGGACACCGCACGCCACTGGCGCGACCTCATGGTCGAGCAGGCCGCCGAGGCCAATGAGGAATTGCTGGAGAAATACCTCTCCGGCAATCCCCTGACCGAGGACGACATCAAGCGCGGCCTGCGCCTGCGCACGGTGGCCAACGAGATCGTGCCGATGCTGGCCGGTTCCGCCTTCAAGAACAAGGGCGTGCAGGCGATGCTGGATGCGGTGATCGACTACCTGCCCTCACCCGTGGACGTGCCGGCCATTGCCGGGCATGGCGAGGACGACAGCGAGATCGAACGCCATCCCTCGGATGAAGAACCGTTCTCGGCGCTGGCCTTCAAGATCATGACCGATCCCTTCGTGGGCCAGCTGACCTTCTTCCGAGTGTATTCCGGTATCGTCAATTCGGGTGACACGGTCTACAACCCGGTCAAGGGCAAGAAGGAGCGCCTGGGCCGCATCCTGCAGATGCATGCCAACGAGCGCAAGGAGATCAAGGAAGTGTTCGCCGGCGACATCGCCGCCGCCGTGGGCCTGAAGGATGTGACCACTGGCGACACGCTGTCGGACCCGGAGCATCCCATCATCCTGGAACGCATGATCTTCCCCGAGCCGGTGATCTCGCAGGCGGTGGAACCGAAGACCAAGGCCGACCAGGAAAAGATGGGCATCGCCCTGAATCGCCTGGCGCAGGAAGATCCATCCTTCCGCGTGCATACCGACGAGGAATCGGGCCAGACCATCATGTCGGGCATGGGCGAGCTGCACCTGGAAATCCTGGTGGACCGGATGAAGCGCGAGTTCAACGTCGAGGCCACGGTGGGCAAGCCGCAGGTGGCTTATCGCGAAGCCATCCGAAAGGCCGTGGAAGATGTCGAGGGCAAGTTCGTCAAGCAGTCCGGCGGACGGGGGCAGTACGGCCACGTGGTGATCAAGCTGGAACCGCAACCCGCCGGCAAGGGTTATGAATTCGTCGATGCCATCAAGGGTGGCGTGGTGCCGCGCGAATTCATCCCGGCGGTCGACAAGGGTATCCAGGAGTCGTTGAAAGCGGGCGTGCTGGCGGGTTACCCGGTGGTGGACGTGAAGGCCACGCTGACCTTCGGTTCGTACCACGACGTCGACTCCAACGAGAACGCCTTCCGCATGGCCGGCTCCATGGCCTTCAAGGAAGCGATGAAGCGCGCCGGCCCCATGCTGCTGGAGCCGATGATGCAGGTCGAGGTGGAAACGCCCGAGGAATTCATGGGCAACGTGATGGGCGATCTGTCGTCACGGCGCGGGATGGTGCAGGGCATGGAAGACATGGTGGGCGGCGGCAAGCTGGTGCGTGCTGAAGTCCCGTTGTCGGAAATGTTCGGCTATTCGACCACGCTGCGCTCGCTGTCACAGGGGCGCGCGACCTACTCGATGGAGTTCAAGCACTATGCCGAGGCGCCGCGGCAGGTGGTGGAGCAGTTGTCGGGGGGTAAGGGCAAAGGGTGATTGATTGCCCTTGCTGAAAAAGGGCCGATATCTTGCTCGCCTACTCAATCGGACCCCGTTCGGACTGAGTAGGCCCTTTAGGGCCGTATCGAAGACGCGCTGACGGTATGCGCGCCTTCGATACGCGGCGCTGCCGCTACTCAGGACGAACGCAAGCCAAAGCGCAAAAACAAAAACGCCCCATTCTTGCGAATGAGGCGTTTTATTTGGCGGAGCGGACGGGGCTCGAACCCGCGACCCCCGGCGTGACAGGCCGGTATTCTAACCAACTGAACTACCACTCCTAAAACCGCTTCAGCTGTCGTTGCTTGCTGAAAGAACGCTATTATAGGAGAGCCTTTTTCAAAAAGCTAGGCCTTTTTTATAAAACTGCGAAATATTTTACGGCCAGCCGTCACGCCTTGAATTTGCCTTCGAAGGCCAGCTTGGACAGCGGCTCGCGCGGGCTCGGTACTTCGCGGGCTTGCAGGCCTTCCGGCAGGATGGACTTGTCACCCAGCTTGCCAATGACGACCATGGCTTCCACCGAAAACTCGGCCGGCACATTCAGTTCAGTGCGCGCCTTGTCCTTGTCAAAACCGGCCATGCCGTGGGCGTGCCAGCCCGACAGCGAAGCCTGCAGGGCCAGGTAGCCCCAGGCCGAACCGGTGTCGAAGGAGTGCGTCGGCGCAGGAACGACTTCGGTCGCGCCCGGCGGCAGCATCACCGTGCGCGACAGCACGACGATCAGTACCGATGCGTTAGCGCACCAGCTGCGGTTGAATTCGTTCAACAGGCCCAGCAGGCTGTCCCACGCCGGCGTGCCGCGACGGGCGTAGACGAAGCGCCAGGGCTGGGCATTGTAGGCCGACGGCGCCCAGCGCGCGGCTTCCAGGAAGGTCAGCACGGTTTCTTCGGAAATCTCGGCGCCATTGTAGGCGCGCGGGGACCAGCGGTTCAGGAATTGCGGATCGATGGGATAGTCGGCGTTACGCGGATTGGCGGACATGCTCTTTTTCCTGTGAAATAAGTGAAAGGACAGATTCAGGCAGCAGGCATATTAGCAGCGCAGCATGTTTCCTGCAGAGCAGGCCGGAGCCACGCTACCGGCATAAAAAAACCCGCGCACCTTGCGGCGGCGGGTTAAATCCAATTCTCAGGGGTGATGAATTGGAGGGGGAGGACCTTCAGAATAACCATCCCCCGCCGCCACCTCCAAGCTTTTTACACGCTGTAACATCCGTTGCCAATTTGTCGCTTAGTGACGACTTCTTGTCAGGATGCCCCGCGAACTGACGCTTACTTGCCGATACAGAAGCGCGAGAAGATCACGCCCAGCAGGTCATCCGGCGTGAACTTGCCGGTGATGCTGGAGAGGCGCTCTTGTGCCAGCCGCAGCTCTTCGGCAAACAGGTCCAGCGCGTGTTCGCCGGCCTCGTTGTCCAGCGCCGCATGGGCGGCGGCGTGGGCCAGGTGTTCATCGGCCGCCTTGAGCGCCAGCAGATGGCGTTCACGCGCCAGGTAGCGCGACTCCACCGTCTGTTGCCAGCCGGCGATGCGCAGCAGTTCGGCGCGCAGCAGGTCCACGCCCTGCCCTTCGGAGGCCGACAGGTAGACGTGGGTGGCGTCGGGCATCTTGTCCACCGCCGCCTTGTGACCGGAGCGGTCGATCTTGTTCCAGATGCGGATGATGGGCACGCCGTCGGGGAAACGGGAGGTGATCTTTTCATCTTCCAGGGTCGGACCACGGTCGGCGTCGAGCATGTGCAGGATGACGTCGGCCTTGGCCACTTCGGCCCAGGTGCGCTCGATGCCGATGCGCTCGACTTCGTCCGGACCGCTGCCATCGTCACCCGCCTCACGGATGCCGGCAGTGTCGATGATGTTCAGCGGCATGCCTTCGATCTGGATGGTCTGGGTGACCTTGTCGCGGGTAGTGCCGGCGATCGGGGTGACGATGGCGACATCGGAGCCGGCCAGTACGTTCAACAGCGATGACTTGCCCACGTTGGGCTTGCCCGCCAGCACGGCATTGAGGCCGTCACGCAGCAGGGCGCCCTGGGCGGCGTGCTTGAAGACCTCTTCCAGCGTGCTGCGGATGGTGGCCAACTGGCCACGGGCATCGCTTTGCTTGAGGAAGTCGATCTCTTCCTCGGGGAAGTCCAGGGTCGCTTCCACCAGCATGCGCAGCCGCGTGACCTGGTCCACCAGCTCGTGGATGACCTTGGAGAATGCGCCGGAGAGCGACTCCGAGGCCGACTTGGCCGCTGCCTCGGTGGTGGCTTCGATCAGGTCGGCCACGGCCTCGGCCTGGGCCAGGTCGATCTTGTCGTTGAGGAAGGCGCGCTGGGTGAATTCACCCGGCTCGGCCAGGCGCAGGCCGATCTCGCTGCCGGCCTGCACGCAGCGCGCCAGCAGCATCTGCATCACCACCGGGCCGCCGTGGCCCTGCAGTTCCAGTACGTCTTCGCCAGTGTAGGAATGCGGCGCCGGGAAGTGGATCGCAAGGCCCTGGTCGATGGCGCTGCCGTCTTCGTTCAGGAAGGGCAAGTAGGTGGCATGGCGCGGCGCCAGGCTGGCGCGGCCGCACACGGCCTGGATCACCGGCGCCAGGTTCTTGCCGGAAAGGCGGACCACGCCGATGCCGCCGCGTCCCGGGGCGGTGGCGATGGCGGCGATGGGGGAAGAATCGAAAGTCATCTGCGTCTGCTTTTTTGTTGTGATGGAAGCTCGCCGCATCCCCCTTCGGGATGGGCCAGCCTGACAATGGTAAACCTGCCTGCCCGCTACGACCGAAAAAAAACCCGTGGATTCCACGGGTTTTTCCTTTGATGGCAGACCTGTGGGTCTTACTTGGTCTTGCCGCTCTCGATGTTGCGGGTGATCACCCACTGCTGCGCGATCGAGAGGATGTTGTTGGTCACCCAGTACAGCACCAGGCCGGACGGGAAGAAGAAGAACATGAACGAGAACACCAGCGGCATGAACATCATCACCTTGGCCTGCACCGGATCCGGCGGGGTCGGGTTGAGCTTGGTCTGCAGGAACATCGAAGCAGCCATGATGATGGGCAACAGACCGATGGGCATGTTGAAGTACGGGATGGTGCCGAACAGGCGGTCAGGCGCGGTCAGGTCATGCACCCAGCCCAGCCAGGGCGCGCCGCGCATTTCCACCGACGCCAGCAGCACCGAGTACAGCGCGATGAACACCGGGATCTGGATCGCGATGGGCAGGCAGCCGCCCAGCGGATTGATCTTCTCGGTCTTGTAGAGCGTCATCATCTCGCGGTTCATGGCCTGCGGATCGCCCTTGTGGCGCTCGCGGATGGCTTGCATCTTGGGCGAGACCGCCTTCATCTTGGCCATGCTCCGATAGCTGGCCGCCGACAGCGGGAAGAAGATCAGCTTGATCAGCACGGTCAGCAGGATGATGGTCCAGCCCCAGTTGCCGACGATGTTGTGGATATGGGTCATCAGCCAGAAGATGGGCTCGGCGATCACGGTCAGGTGACCATAGTCGCGCACCAGGTCCAGGCCCGGGGCGATCGCCTGCAGGGTCTTGGAGACGGTGGGGCCGGAATACAGCTGGCTGTCCATGGTCACGCTGGCGTTGGGCGCGACCGTGCCCAGCGGCAGGATGGAGCCCACGGCGTACAGGTTGTCGCCCACCTTCTTGCTGAAGACGTCGCGCTGCGCGTTCTGCGGCGGGATGAAGGCCGACACGAAGTAGTGCTGCACCATGGCGATCCAGCCATTGTCGGTCTTGTTGACGTGCTGCTGCTTGCCGTTGGCGATCTTCTCGAAGTCCAGCTTCTCGAAGTGCTCGCTGTTGCTGTAGACGGCCGGACCGGTGAAGGTGCTGTAGAAATGCGATTCGCCGCCCGGCTTGTTGCCGTCGCGCACCAGCTGCAGGTACAGCGAAGGATTGATGGCCGCACCGGTGGTGTTGGTCACGGTGTGCTTGACGTCGATCAGGTAGCTGTCGCGCTTGAAGGTATAGGTCTTGGTCAGCTTCACGCCACCCTGGTCGGCCACCAGCACAAGCTGGATCTCATTGCCATTGTCCAGCGTGCGCGGGCCGGCCTGGGCAGTGAAGATGGTCTTGTGGTTGGGGAAGGGACCGCCGATCAGGCCCGATTCGGCCAGGTACATGTGACCCGGTTCGGAATCGAACAGCACGACGTTCTTGGTCGGATCGACCACGTCGGGTTGCTTGAGCAGCTCCAGGCGCTTCAATTCACCGCCCACGGTATCGATGCTGGCCTTGACCAGATCGGTGGTGATGACGATGGTTTCGCCCTTGGTGGCGGTGGCGGCGACGTCAGCCCCCGGCACGGCGCCCGGCGCCGGCGTGCCTGCCTGCGGAACCGGGGAGCCCGTCGGGCTGGCAGTGGGCGCGGCCGGATTGGCGGCGGCTTGCTCCTGAGTCGGGTTGGCCGACGGGAAGAACATCGACTGATGTCCGTTATGGCGCATCCAGCCATCCCAGAGCAGCAGCAGGGAGAAGGAGAATACAACCCACAGGACGGTACGTTTGATATCCATATGCGTATTGATGAGTTCAGGAGTGGCTGCAACCGTCAGCGGCCACAGGGGGAGAAACCCGCGCAGCAACAGGCTGCGACGAAGGAAGCGGGGATTTGGACGAACCAGACGAATCGGACGAGGAAGCGCCGCCAGACTGGGCCATCGCATGCGCACGCGCCTCCGGCGAACCAGGCACCAGGTCCAGCCCGCCGGGATGCCAGGGATGACACTTGCACAGGCGCTTGCCCGCCAACAGGCTGCCCTTGAGGGCGCCATGCACGCGCACCGCCTCGGCGGCGTAATCGGAACAGCTGGGATAGAAACGGCAATTCTGCCCCAGGAACGGGCTCACTCCCAGCTTGTAGGCACGTAACAGCAGGAGCAAAGGCGTCTTCATCACTTCCTATTTCCTGGCTATTTCCTGGCGAACGCGGGGGCGTTCGGCAAGAAAGCGAACAACTGCCTCAGTTCGGCATGCAACATCGCCTTGAGGGCGGCGCTGCGGGCCGGGTCGCGCCTGGCATTGACCGGCCGCGACAGGCGCACGATGCAGTCCACGGCGGGCAGCTCGGCCTGGCGGAACAGCTCGCGGGTGGCGCGCTTGATCGTGTTGCGGGTCACCGCACGCGGCGCCAGCCGCTTGGCGGCGACCACGCCCAGGCGAGCCTGGGTCAGGCTGTTGCGGCGCGCATACAACACGAAATGCTCGGTACGATGCACCGGGCGCAAACGAAAAACGGATGAAAACTCATCCGTTTTAACGATTCGCCGATCGCGTGGGAAGTCGCCTGCTTGACGTGCTGGAAGCGGTAAACGGACGTCCGTCACACGAAACGGCAGCGCAGATGCGCTGGCTTAAACTGCAGCCAGACGCTTGCGGCCCTTGGCGCGACGGGCGTTGATCACGGCACGGCCGCCACGGGTTGCCATACGGGCGCGGAAACCATGGGTACGCTTGCGACGCACGACGGAAGGTTGGTAAGTACGTTTCATGTTGGACTCGCTAAGTTGGGCTGCCTTGGAGCAAACAGCAAAAATAAATCGGAATTCTGGAACCGCTTTCGGTGTGCCTGTTCCGCATCACCGATGCCCTGCCGCCCAATAAGCCGGCAGCCCCTGCATCGCTGACACCATTTGTTGGCCTCTGCCGCCTCCCGGTGGGATACCTGGGTAATCGACCGGTGAGCAACTGAAACAGCACTGCGTCGGCACCGCGCGCAATTCTTCAGATGGTGAACCCTGAATTAGACTGCATTTTCTACTTAGCTGTCAATGACTTATGCGCTTTACCGGGGCGGCACGGCAGCCCATGGCGGCATTTGAGGCGAGAGCGTGGCGGAATTGCCATGCCGGCCCAAAGGCTGGGCCCGAAAATTGCCATCCAGACATCTTCCGTCCCACCTCTCATCCTGCCCTCACCCGGCACTGCGGCACGACAGGAACAGGCGGCCACGGAAAAGCAAATGCGTAAATCATCTAAAGCATTTTTTCAGCGGCGCTGCACGTTGTTGCGCAAGCAGCCGGCAAGGCAGAGGGATGAGGCAGATCAGCAACACCGCCGCCATCCATAGCGCGCCGTTACAAAATAATTGCGCCATCCCCACGGCGCGAGCAAAGAAGTCATACCGGCCTGGCACGATTCCAGCTATAAGGACATCAGGGCTTGTCCTGCAAGGACGCCGTGCACTGCGCAAGGGACGCCGGGTGCACAGGCCGCAGGACCGGCAGAGAATGGGGGCGCACAGTGTCTGCGGGTTTCAGGGCGGTGTGCATCAGGTTTTTCATGATAGCGCTCTGCGCGAAAATGGCGCACCGTGACGTCAACCGCAACCAGCACCTGCACATTGAACGATCAGGAGGAGGATCAGCTTGTCCCGCTGCGCTGTCTCGAAATGCAGGGTCGGAATGAACCATACTGCAGTTAGGGGCTCACTAAGGTGAAGCAAAGCGGAAGAGAAAAAAGGAATAGAATAAAAACACGATCTGCAAAGATCTCTGCATCGCGCTGTTGATGCTACGGCTTTCAAAGAACACACCGGCAATGACGCAACCCAGAGTCACCGACGCGTTCTTTGATAACCGCAGATGGCAAGTCCAGACATATGAATCTGTTTCGTACTTTTTTGAGAGCGACGGAGGTGGTATGGATATCTACAGCAGCTTTGCAAGCCGGTTCGACAAGACCAGAGAAGAAGAATTATCGCTTGAAGAGTATCTGAATCTTTGCAAGAACGACCCGGCGGTCTACGCATCGGCTGCCGAACGGATGCTGATGGCCATCGGCGAGCCGGAAAAGGTCGATACCCGGGAAGATCCGCGCCTCTCGCGCATCTTCGCCAACAAGGTCATCAAGGTCTATCCCGCCTTCAAGGAATTCTATGGCGCGGAAGAAGTGATCGAACAAGTGGTCTCCTACTTCCGTCACGCCGCCCAGGGCCTGGAAGAGAAGAAGCAGATCCTCTACCTGCTGGGCCCGGTCGGCGGCGGCAAGTCTTCCATTGCCGAGCGGCTCAAGCAGCTCATGGAACAGGTGCCCTTCTATTCCATCAAGGGCTCACCGGTCAACGAATCCCCGCTGGGCCTGTTCGACTACGACGAAGACGGCCCCATCCTGGAAGAGCAGTACGGCATCCCGCGTCGCTATCTCAAACCCATCCTCAGCCCCTGGGCCGTCAAGCGCCTGCACGAGTACAACGGCGACATCCGCCAGTTCCGCGTGGTCAAGCGCTATCCGTCCATCCTGCGCCAGATCGGCATTTCCAAGACCGAGCCGGGCGATGAAAACAATCAGGACATCTCCACCCTGGTGGGCAAGGTCGACATCCGCAAGCTGGAGCAGTATTCCCAGGACGATGCCGACGCCTACAGCTATTCGGGCGGCCTGTGCCTGTCCAACCAGGGCCTGCTGGAATTCGTGGAAATGTTCAAGGCGCCCATCAAGGTGCTGCACCCGCTGTTGACGGCCACGCAGGAAGGCAACTTCAAGGGCACTGAAGGTTTCGGCGCGATCCCCTTCGATGGCGTCATCCTGGCCCACTCCAACGAATCGGAATGGAAGGCCTTCCGCAACAACAAGAACAACGAGGCGCTGCTGGACCGTATCTTCATCGTCAAGGTGCCGTATTGCCTGCGCGTGTCCGAAGAAATCAAGATCTACGAAAAGCTGATCCGCAGTTCGTCGCTGGGCAAGGCCACTTGCGCACCCGGCACGCTGAAGATGATGGCGCAGTTCTCGGTGCTGACGCGCCTGAAGGAGCCGGAAAACTCCAGCCTCTTCTCCAAGATGCAGGTCTATGACGGCGAGAACCTGAAGGATACCGACCCCAAGGCCAAGTCCTATCAGGAATACCGCGACTATGCCGGTGTCGATGAAGGCATGAACGGCATCTCCACGCGCTTCGCCTTCAAGATCCTCTCGCGCGTGTTCAACTTCGACACCACCGAAGTGGCGGCCAATCCGGTGCACCTGATGTATGTGCTGGAACAGCAGATCGAGCGCGAACAGTTCCCGCAGGAGACCGAGCAGAAATACCTCTCCTTCGTGAAGGACACGCTGGCCTCGCGCTACGCCGAGTTCATCGGCAAGGAAATCCAGACGGCCTATCTGGAGTCGTATTCGGAATATGGCCAGAACGTCTTCGACCGTTACGTCACCTACGCCGACTTCTGGATCCAGGATCAGGAGTATCGCGATCACGACACCGGCGAGAGCTTCGACCGCGCGGCCCTGAATGCGGAACTGGAAAAGATCGAGAAGCCGGCCGGCATCAGCAATCCCAAGGACTTCCGCAACGAGATCGTCAACTTCGTGCTGCGCGCACGGGTCAACAACGGAGGCAAGAATCCGCTGTGGACCAGCTATGAAAAACTGCGCGTGGTGATCGAGAAGAAGATGTTCTCCAACACCGAAGACCTGTTGCCGGTGATTTCCTTCAACGCCAAGGGCTCCACCGAGGAAATGCAGAAACACGAAGACTTCGTCAATCGCATGGTCAGCAAGGGATACACGCCCAAGCAGGTGCGCCTGCTGTGCGAGTGGTACCTGCGCGTGCGCAAGTCCTCGTAAGCGCCGTTGTTGCGCATCGCCCGCCGCTGGCGCGGCGATGCGTGCAGCGACCCTTCGGCGCCGTGCGCCTGGCGCACCGCCGACCACTAGCAGGAGAACCGAGTGCTGCATCAGATCATCGACCGCAGGCTGGCTGGCAAGAACAAGAGCATCGCCAATCGGGAGCGCTTCCTGCGGCGCTTCAAAGGGCATATCCAACGTTCGGTGGCGGACGCGGTGCGCGACCGCAGCATCACCGACCTGGAAAAATCGAAGAGCATCAGCATCCCGCGCAAGGATGTCTCGGAGCCCTTCTTCCATCACGGCAAGGGCGGCAAGCGCGAAGCCGTGCATCCGGGCAACCAGGACTATCTGCAGGGTGACCGCATCCCGCGCCAGAACGGCGGCAGCGGCGGGGGCGGCGGCAGCAGCGCCAGCAACGATGGTGAAGGCCAGGACGATTTCACCTTCGAACTGACCCGCGAAGAATTCATGCATTACTTCTTCGAGGACCTGGAACTGCCGCGCCTGGTGGAAACCAATCTGCTGCAGGTCCCCAACTGGAAGAACCAGCGCGCCGGTTACTCGGTCGATGGTTCGCCCAACAATATCGACGTGGTGCGCTCGCTGCGTTCCTCCCTGGGTCGCCGCATCGCCCTGGGGGGACCGCTGCAGCGGCAGCTCGATGCCGCCGAGGAAGCGCTGACCGAGATGAAGCGCAAGCCGGATGAACATCGCGCCGACATCAAGTTGCTGGAAGAAGAGATCCGGCAATTGCGCGCCCGCATCCTGCGCATTCCGTTCATCGATCCTTTCGACCTGCGCTATGTGAACCGCGTGCGCCAGCCGCAGCCATCCAGCCGCGCCGTGATGTTCTGCGTCATGGACGTGTCGGGCTCCATGGATGAGCAGCGCAAGGACTTGTCCAAGCGTTTCTTCATCCTGCTCTACCTCTTCCTCACGCGTAACTACGAACACATCGAAGTGGTCTTCATCCGCCACCACACGCGCGCCGACGAGGTCGATGAAAACACCTTCTTCCATTCGCAGGAAAGCGGCGGCACCGTGGTCTCCAGCGCCCTGGAGCTGATGCACGACATCATCACCAAGCGCTACTCGCCCAGCGAGTGGAACATCTATGGCGCGCAAGCCTCGGACGGCGACAACTGGAACGACGATTCGCCCAAGTGCCGCGAACTGCTGGAGTCGGCCATCCTGCCGCTGACGCGCTACTTCGCCTACATCCAGGTAGCCGAGCCGGAACAGAATTTGTGGACCGAATACATGCAGCTCATCGAATCGCACCCGCACTTCGCCATGAAGAAGGTGCAATCGGCCGCCGAGATCTACCCGGTCTTCCGCGAACTCTTTGAAAAGCAGGTGCACGCATGAACAGCCGCTTCAAGCATGACCCGCTGCCTTGCCCCTCGGACTGGAGCTTCGAGCTCATCGAGCGCTACAACGAGGAAATCGCACGCGTGGCCAAGGGTTACGAACTGGACATCTACCCCATCCAGCTGGAGATCATCTCGGCCGAGCAGATGATGGATGCCTATGCCTCGCACGGCATGCCGGTCAATTACCGGCACTGGTCCTATGGCAAGCATTTCATGCTCACCGAGCGTGACTACAAACGCGGCCAGATGGGCCTGGCCTACGAGATCGTGATCAATTCCGATCCCTGCATCGCCTACCTGATGGAAGAGAACACAATGACCATGCAGGCGCTGGTCATCGCGCACGCGGCCTATGGTCACAACTCCTTCTTCAAGGGCAACTACCTGTTCCAGTTGTGGACCGATGCCAGCGCCATCATCGATTACCTGGTGTATGCGCGCAATTACATCGCCGAGTGCGAAGAGCGCCATGGCTTCGAGCGGGTGGAAGAATTGCTCGACTCCTGCCATGCGCTGATGAACTATGGCGTGGACCGCTACAAGCGTCCGCAACGCCTCTCGCTGGCGCAGGAAAAAGCGCGCCAGCGCGAGCGCGAGGCCTACATGCAATCGCAGGTGAACGAACTGTGGCGCACCCTGCCAGCGAAAAAGGAAATGACGGCCGCCGCCGTGGAGGGCCGCTTCCCCTCCGAACCGCAGGAAAACCTGCTCTATTTCGCCGAGAAGAACGCGCCCCTCCTGGAGCCCTGGGAACGCGAGGTCATCCGCATCGTGCGCAAGGTCGGCCAGTATTTCTATCCGCAGCGCCAGACCCAGGTGATGAACGAAGGCTGGGCCACCTTCTGGCATTACACGCTGTTGAACACCCTCTACGATCAAGGCCGCCTGACCGATGGCTTCATGATGGAATTCCTGCATTCGCACAGCAATGTGGTATTCCAGCCGCCCATCACCAAACCCTATTACAACGGCATCAATCCGTATGCGCTGGGCTTCTCGATGATGAGCGACATCCGCCGCATCTGTGAAAATCCTACCGACGAAGACCGCGAGTGGTTCCCCGACATCGCCGGACGCAACTGGCTCGATACCCTGCAATACGTGATGCGCAACTACAAGGACGAGAGCTTCATCGCGCAATACCTCTCGCCCAAGCTCATGCGCGACATGCGCATGTTCGCCGTGCTGGACGACGAGTCGCGCAGCGAGATCGAGGTCTCGGCCATCCACAACGAGCGCGGCTTCCAGTACGTGCGCCAGGCGCTGTCGCGGCAGTACGACATCAACCACCGCGAGCCCAACATCCAGGTCTGGTCGGTCAACACGCGCGGCAATCGCAGTTTGACCCTGCGTCACTTCCGCAGCGATGGCCGCTCGCTGGGCGACAGTACCAATGAAGTGCTGCGCCACATGGCGCGGCTGTGGCAGTTCGACGTCTATCTCGAAAGCGTGGACGACAATGGCTACATCGTGCAGCGCTATGAATGCGTGGCCGAGAACCGGTATGCTCTGCGTTCATGACTGAGCGCTTCCAGGAGTGACCATGCCCGCCGCCCCCGCCACCCCGCGCCCGCCGATCTCGGCCCAGACCATCCCGCTGTTCCCGCTGGCCAGCACGCTCTTTCCCGAAGGGCGGCTGCCGCTGCAGATCTTCGAAGTACGCTATCTGGACATGATAGGCAAGTGTATCGCCGAAGGCAGCAGCTTTGGCGTGGTTGCGCTCACGCAAGGCGCGGAAGTGCGCCGCCCCGGGCAGAGCGAGCGCTTCGTTGGCGTGGGCACGCTGGCGCACATCCAGGAATGGAGCACGCCCTCACCCGGCCTCATGCGCATTGCCTGCCTGGGCGGCGAGCGTTTTCGCATCGTCCAGGCCGAGCAGCAGAAGCATGGGCTATGGACTGCCCAGGTGGACATGATGGAAGGCGACCGTGTGGTGAGCATCCCGGAAGAACTGGGCAACACGGCCCAGGCGCTGGAGAACCTGCTGCAATCGGTGCTGCGCCAGGGTCTGCCGGACAGCGAGGTGCCCATCGCCGCGCCTTACCGGCTCGATGATTGCGGCTGGGTGGCCAACCGCTGGGCCGAGATGATGCCCATCAGCGTGGAACTCAAGCAGAGCCTGCTGGCGCTGGACAATCCGGTGCTCAGGCTGGAGTTGGTGCAGGATGCGCTGGATGAGCTGGGCTGGTTGAAATAGTTAGTGTTTGCTGTGGAAAAACTTAGTTTCCGTTTTTCTATTCTTAATTCTTCGTTCTTAATTCTTAATCATTGAGATAATCGACTGCTGGTTCATCTCCGCCCGTTCGGACTGAGTAGCGGCGCAGCCGCGTATCGAAGGCGCACCGCCTGCAGTGCGCCTTCGATACGGCCCTGGCGGGCCTACTCAGTCCGAACGGGAGTCTGAAATCCCGACCTCTTCAATCTTCACGGCGCCACCCCACTGATCCCCGCCTCGGCCAGCAAGGCCGACATGCCCGACCAGAAGATCTGGATGCCGATACACAGCAGGATGAAGGCCGACAGCCGCAGCACCACCATGGTGCCCAGGCGGCCCATCAGATGGACCAGCTTGTGCGCATAGTTGTAGCAGAGGAAGATCACCAGCGCCGTCAGGGCCGCGCCCAGCGCGGCGCTACCGACCGAAATCACCCAGTCCAGCAGGCGCGTGGGGGTATTGGCGCCCAGCGTGATGGAGGCGGCGATGGTCCCCGGCCCCACCGTCAGCGGAAAACTCATCGGATAGAAGCTGCGCGCCTTGATCTCATCATCGGGCAGGTCTTCGTCATAGGTCTTGGCGACCTGGGTCGGGATGGAACTGTCCTGGCTGTTGTCATTGAGCAGCTTCCACCCCGATACCGCCACCAGCAGCCCGCCGCCTACCCGCACGATGGGCAGCGAGATGCCGAAGAAGGTCAGCACGTGCGAGCCGATGAAGATGGCCGCCACCAGCATGAACCAGCAATTGATGGCGACCTGGCGCGCAATGCGCTTTTCGGTGCTGCGGCTGACATTGCCCAGCAGGTTGGCGAACACCGGTGCGATGCCCAGGGGATTGAGGATGGGCAAGAGCGTGACCGGGATCAGGACGACGGCCTTGAGAAAGAGGATGAACATGGCGGTTGAGCGCGGGTAGCAAGCATTGATCGGTTGAGCCGGCAGCGTAGCCGAAAGCCGCTACGCTGCCAACCACGACCGCACGCGCCAGCTCAGGCAGCGCGCAGATGCAGGCTGCGCACGCGGGTGAGCAAGAACAGGGCAATGGCCAGGTTGAGCAGGTTCCAGGCGATGCCATTGGCAAAGGCTGCGTGGTAGGAGCCGGTCATGTCGAAGATCTTGCCCGACACCCAGCCACCCAGCGCCATGCCGAACATGGTGGCCATGATGACCGCACCCACGCGCTGGCCAGCCTCGGCGGCGGGGAAGTACTCGCGCACGATGATGGCATAGGAAGGCACGATGCCGCCCTGGAACAGGCCGAACAGGGCCGAGATCAGGTACAGCGAGGCCAGGCTGTCGAAGGGGATGAACAGCAGCAGCGACAAGCCTTGCAGCATGGAGCCCAGCAACAGCGTGCGCAGGCCGCCGATACGGTCGCAGATGGCGCCCGAGACCAGGCGGCTGACCACGCCGCAGGCCAGCATCAACGACAGCATCTGCGCGCCGCGCGCCGGGCCGTAGCCGAGGTCGCCGCAATAGGCCACGATATGCACCTGGGGCATGGCCATGGCCACGCAACAGGCCACGCCAGCCACGCACAGCAGCAGCTGCGCGGAGCCCGGTGCCAGTCCGAAGGGACGCGGACCGCCGCCCGGACGGGCGCTGGCAGCGCTGCTGTCCTGGGCCGGCGGACGCGCGCGCATCAGCAGGGCCAGGCTGCACATGATGAGGCTGCAGGCAATGCCCATGCCGATATAGGTCTGCTGCCAGCCCACGCTATCGACGAAGTGCTGGACGATGGGCGGCCAGATTGCACCGCCGAGATAATTGCCACTGGCGCAGACCGCCACGGCGATGCCGCGCCGCTTGCGGAACCACAGCGAGGTATCGGCCACCAGCGGCGAAAAGGTGGCCGAGGTGCCCAAGAGGCCGATGAAGAGGCAATGCACGGCCATGAAGGTCCAGATATCGGGCGCGTAGGAGGCGGCAATGAAGCCGCCGCCCAGGCACAGCCCGCCCAGGAACAGCGGGCGGGTGATGCCGGCGCGGTCGGCCATGCGGCCCATGAGCAGGCCGCCGACGCCTACCCCCAGCATGGTCAGGGTATAGGGCATCGAAGCCAGGCCGCGGTCGACGTAGTAATGTGCCTGCACGTAGGGCAGTACCACGGCGATCACGTACATGCCGCTGGCCCCCACCACCATCAAGACCATGGTGATGCACAGGCGCATTACGGCGTAGGGGGAGTCGATCTGGTGGCGGTCGGCGGGAGGGGACTGCGGGGGTGAGGTAGGGGGCATGGGGGTCTCCGGATTAATTTTATTGGGGCATCACTGTCTTCTCAGTGCTCATCGCGGTGACAACGCAAAAAGTCTAAGACATTCTGCCCTGTCAAACTTCCTTTGCACTCATTTCATCAATGGGCATGAGATGCGTTCTCGGGTTGATCGACCAGCTTTCGGTCTAACAGACAATCGATGAACGCCCCGAGAAGGGCTGGCCGATGCTGCCTGTTAGGATAGTAGAGGAACAAGCCTGGGCGCGAAATCGACCAGTCCGCCAAGACCTGAACCAGTCGTCCCTGGCTCAACAGTTCACTCACGCCATCGCGTTCGAAGTGATAAGCAATGCCAAGCCCACCAAGTGCTGCAGCGATGCCGATGTCAGCATGATTCGTGATGATGGGACCGTCCACCGCAACCTCGAGTTGCTGACCTCGTTTCTTGAACTCCCAGCGATAGTGCCTGCCGTCCATCTGCAGACGCCAGTTGATGCATGTATGGTCATGCAAATCTTTAGGGGACCGCGGTACCCCTCGACGGGCGAGATAGTCTGGCGATGCCACGGCAACCATGTTCAGGTCCGGCGTGAGGCGGATAGCTACCATGTCTTTCTCGACTCTGTTACCCACGCGAATACCCGCATCGAAGCGGCCAGCCACAATATCCGTCAGCGTATCGTCCACCACGATGTCGAGAACCACGTCAGGGTGCGCTTGATGGAAGCGCGCAAGCCGAGGCGCGATGATGGTTCTCGCAGCAATTCCCAGGGTGTTGATGCGTAGCCTGCCGCTCATCTGCCCTGTGGCCTCACTTGCTTGAGCAACAGCCGCAGCCATTTCCCGAAATAGCGGAGCCACACGCCTGTAGAGCAGTTCTCCATTGGCCGATGGCGCGACGCTTCGCGTCGTGCGATTCAGAAGGCGTGCGCCGATACGGTCTTCGAGCTGCCGGATTGTCTGGCTGAGCGCCGAGGGCGACAGACCCAGATGCTCTGCCGCCCGGACAAAGCTCTGGCGCTCCACAACGGCCACGAATGCTTTGAGTTCGTTAAATTCGGATCCACGCATTATGTATTTCCTGCTACATAGACCATGACGATTATATGATATTCACTAAATTCAGCCTGACGCGCATCCTAATGCCTTTACTGATCGCATGGAGCCAACAACGTGAACACCTTGCCTCTACCTGAACCCATCGCCGCGTACTTCGCGGCCGAACATGAGCCTGCAGCCCTGGCACAGTGCTTCACGGCGCACGCTGTCATGAAGGATGACGGTCACACCTATACGGGAGTCGACGCTATCACGACCTTCTTGGCCAAGGCATGGGCCAAGTACCGTGCGACGAGCTTGCCGTTCGCCATCGAGCGGGAGGACAGCGTCCAACTCGTGCGCGCCAACGTCACCGGCAACTTCCCTGGCAGCCCGATTGTCATGTCTTATCGCTTTCGCCTGGAACGTGGCCTGATCGCATCGTTGGAGATCACGACATGAGCTTTGACCTTCACCTCAACGGCCTGCGGGCTGTGGTTACCGGCGGCACGCAGGGCCTTGGCGCAGCAGTCGTGAAAACCCTTGCGCAAGCAGGCGCAAGGGTGGCGACATCGGCTCGTAGCTTGCCTCTGCAGTCTGTCGAGGGCGTCACCTACGTCGCTGCTGACCTGTCCACAGCGGAGGGCACGCGTCACTTTTCCCAGACAGTCTTGAAGGATTGGGGCGGCGTCGACATCCTGATCAACGCGCTCGGCGGATCAAAGACACCCGGCGGTGGCTTCGCTGCAATCAGTGATGAGCACTGGTTCGCCGAATTCAATCTGAACCTGATGCCTGCCGTACGCATGGATCGTGCACTGCTGCCCAACATGCTGGCCCAAGGGTCGGGGGTCATCATTCACGTCAGCTCTATCCAGCGTGTGCTGCCTTTGCCCGAATCAACGACCGCCTACGCCGCTGCAAAAGCCGCCCTCACGACCTACAGCAAGTCACTGGCAAGAGAGGTGACATCCAAGGGTGTTCGCGTCCTCAGCGTTGCACCTGGCTGGATCGAGACCGAGGCTTCGGTCGCATTTACGCAGCGCACGGCTGCACACGCCGGAACAGACTACGAGGGCGGCAAGAAGATCATCATGGATTGGCTGGGAGGAATTCCCGTGGGTCGCCCCGCAAAGCCACAAGAGGTCGCCGATTTGATCGCTTTCCTGGCGTCCCCGCGATCCGCGTCGATCACCGGGACCGAATATCGAATAGACGGCGGTACTGTTCCTACCGTGTAAGCAGGCGCAGCGAGCGGCGTTCTATAGAAAGCCGGGCAGCCTCAGCCCACGTGATAAAGATGCACCGGCCGAAAACCCAATCGCTCCTTGTGACGGGCAATCTTCTGCAGCATCAGCAAACCCTCTTCATGCCCGGCCACCACCACGCGGCGTACCGCGCTGCGGCCTTCGGCGCCGTCCCAGGCCTGGGTCAGCACCCAGTCGCCCAGCAGGTCCTGCACCAGGTCCACGGTGAAGATGGCGCGCGTCTTGCCGTCGGAGAAGTGCAGGCGCGTGGCCACGGTCACGGGCAGTGCATGGGTGACGTGGTCAGCGGAATCGATCATGGCTAAAGCAAGGCTACGGAACGGCGGGCGTGGATGATAGCAGGACGGCGGCGGAATTCAAGAACAAGCGGCAACAGGCACACGATTCAAACTGACCGTCCGGCCCCAGGCCGGACGGTCATTGCGTAAATCATTTACAGATTCGGCGCCAGCCAGCGCTCCAGTTCTTCCTTGGGCACATGGCGGCGCTCTGCCATATCCACGACCTGGTCTTCGCCGATCTTGCCGACCACGAAGTACTTCGACTGCGGATGCGCAAAGTAGAAGCCCGAGACCGAGGCGCCGGGGAACATGGCGTAGGACTCGGTCAGCTGCATGCCGATCTCATCGCACTGCATGGTGCGGAAAACGTCAGCCTTCACGGTGTGCTCGGGGCAGGCCGGATAGCCGGGCGCGGGGCGGATGCCGAGGTATTTTTCCTTGATCAGGTCGGTGCTGCTGAGGTTCTCGTCGGCGGCATAGCCCCACAGGTCCTTGCGCACGCGCTCATGCAGGTATTCGGCGAAGGCTTCGGCCAGGCGGTCGGCCAGGGCCTTGAGCATGATGGACGAGTAATCATCGTGGGCATCCTCGAAGCGCTTCTCGTATTTCTCGATACCGAGCCCAGCGGTCACGGCAAACATGCCGATGTAATCCTGCACGCCCGACTCCTTGGGCGCGATGAAGTCCGACAGACACTGGTTGGGGCGGGCCACACCGTCCACCACCGGCTTCTCGGTCTGCTGGCGCAGGCCGTAGTAGGTGAAGGCGACCTGGCTGCGGCTGTCGTCGGTGTAGATCTCGATGTCGTCATCGTTGACGGTGTTGGCCGGCAACAGCGAGATGACGCCATTGGCGGTGAGCCAGCGGCCATCGATGATCTTCTTCAACATCGCCTGGGCTTCCTGGAAGACCTTGGTGGCGGCTTCGCCCACGACTTCATCGGTGAGGATGGCGGGATAGGGGCCGGCCAGGTCCCAGGTCTGGAAGAACGGACCCCAGTCGATGTAGTTGGCCAGCAAACCCAGGTCCACATTCTTGAACAGGCGGCGGCCGATGAACTTGGGCTTGACCGGGGCGAAGTCCAGCTTGGTCTTGTTGGCGCGGGCGGCGGCCAGCGAGAGCATGGGTGCGGCCTTCTTGCTGGCGTGCTGTTCGCGGATGCGTTCGTAGTCGGCGTTGAGCTCGGCCACGTACTGGGTCTTCTGCTCGTCGGCCAGCAACGATTGCGCCACCGAGACGGCGCGCGAGGCGTCCGGCACATAGACCACCGGGCCTTCGTAGTTGGGGGCAATCTTGACGGCCGTGTGGGCGCGCGAGGTGGTGGCGCCGCCGATCATCAGCGGCATCTTGAGGCCCGCGAAATACGGATCGCGCTGCATTTCCTTGGCCACGTAGGCCATCTCTTCCAGCGACGGGGTGATCAGGCCCGACAGGCCGATGATGTCGGCCTTCTCTTCCTTGGCCTTGGCCAGGATCTCGGCGCAGGGCACCATCACGCCCATGTTGACCACTTCGAAGTTGTTGCACTGGAGGACCACGGTGACGATGTTCTTGCCGATGTCGTGCACGTCACCCTTGACGGTGGCAATGACGATCTTGCCCTTGGGCTTGGCCACTTCACCGGTGGCGATCTCGAGCTGGCGCTTCTCTTCTTCGATGAAGGGAATCAGGTGCGCCACGGCCTGCTTCATCACGCGCGCCGACTTGACCACCTGCGGCAGGAACATCTTGCCCTGGCCGAACAGGTCACCGACCACGTTCATGCCATCCATCAGCGGACCTTCGATGACGTGGATGGGACGGCCTCCATCGGCGGCGATCTGCTGGCGCACCTCTTCGGTGTCTTCCACGATCCATTGCGTGATGCCGTGCACCAGCGCATGCGAGAGGCGCTTGGCGACCGGCAGGTTGCGCCATTCCAGGGTGGCTTCTTCCTTCTTGTCGCCGGCCTTCAAGGTGGCGGCGTATTCGATCATGCGCTCGGTGGCGTCTTCGCGGCGGTTCAGCACCACGTCTTCCACGCGCTCGCGCAGCTCGGCCGGCAGGTCGTCATAGACGCCGATCATGCCGGCATTGACGATGCCCATGGTCATGCCGGCCTTGATGGCGTGATACAGGAAGACGGTGTGGATGGCCTCGCGCGCCGGGTCATTGCCGCGGAAGCTGAAGGAGACGTTGGAGACACCGCCGCTGATCTTGGCGTAGGGCAGGTTCTGGTGGATCCAGCGGGTGGCTTCGATGAAGTCGACCGCGTAGTTGTTGTGTTCCTCGATGCCGGTTGCGACCGCAAAGATGTTGGGGTCGAAGATGATGTCTTCGGGCGGGAAGTCCAGCTTGTCCACCAAGAGGCGATAGGCGCGTTCGCAGATCTCGATCTTGCGGGCGAAGGTATCGGCCTGGCCCACTTCGTCGAAGGCCATCACAATCACGGCGGCGCCATAGCGGCGGCACAGCTTGGCTTCACGCAGGAATTTTTCCTCGCCTTCCTTCATCGAGATGGAGTTGACGATGGACTTGCCCTGCACGCACTTCAAGCCCGCCTCGATCACTTCCCACTTGGAAGAGTCGATCATGATGGGCACGCGCGCGATGTCGGGCTCGGAGGCGATCAGGTTGAGGAAGCGCGTCATGGCGGCGACCGAATCGAGCATCGCTTCATCCATGTTGATGTCGATGATCTGCGCGCCGTTCTCGACCTGCTGACGCGCCACGGCCAGGGCTTCGTCGTACTGTTCGTTGAGGATCAGGCGGGCGAAGGCCTTGGAGCCGGTGACGTTGGTGCGTTCGCCGACGTTCACATACAGCGAATCGTCATTGATGGTGAAGGGCTCCAGGCCCGACAGGCGCATCTCGTGGGTGGGCTCGGGGACCTTGCGGGGAGCGATCTTGGCCACCGTCTCGGCAATGGCCTTGATGTGCGGCGGCGTGGTGCCGCAGCAGCCGCCGGCGACGTTGACGAAACCGCTCTCGGCGAATTCCTTCAGCAAGGCCGAGGTGACATCGGGCGTTTCATCAAAGCCGGTGTCGCTCATCGGATTGGGCAGGCCGGCGTTGGGGTAGATGCAGACGAAGGTATCGGCGATCTTGGACAGCTCTTCCGCATAAGGGCGCATGAGCGCCGCACCCAGCGCGCAGTTCAGGCCCACGGTCAGCGGGCGGGCGTGGCGGATGGAGTTCCAGAAGGCGGTCACGGTCTGGCCCGAGAGGATGCGGCCGGAGGCGTCGGTGACGGTGCCCGAGATCATGATGGGCAGGCGCTGGCCGCTTTCCTCGAAGAAGGTATCGATGGCGAACAGCGCGGCCTTGCAGTTGAGGGTATCGAAGATGGTCTCGACCAGCAGCACGTCGGCGCCGCCTTCGACCAGCGCGCGGGTCTGCTCCAGATAGGCAGCGACCAGTTGATCGAAAGTCACATTCCGGGCGGCAGGGTCGTTGACGTCCGGCGAGATCGATGCGGTCTTGGGCGTAGGGCCGAGGGCGCCGGCCACGAAGCGCGGCTTGTCCGGGGTCGCGTACTTGTCGCAGGCGGCGCGCGCCAGGCGGGCCGACTCCACGTTCATCTCGTAGACCAGGTGCGCCATGTGGTAGTCGTCCTGAGCCACGCTGGTGGCGCCGAAGGTATTGGTCTCGATCAGGTCGGCGCCGGCGGCCAGGTATTGCTCGTGGATTTCCTGGATGATGTGCGGCTGGGTCAGCGAGAGCAGTTCATTGTTGCCCTTGACGAACAGGTCCTTGCCGGGAACGCTGAAATCGGCGAAACGCTGGCCGCGATAATCCTCTTCGGTCAGCTTGTAGCGCTGGATCATGGTGCCCATGGCGCCATCGAGGATGAGGATGCGCTGCGACATCAGGTCGCGCAGCAGCAATTCGGTCTGGCACAGTTCGTTCGGCTTCATCTGGCGTTTTTCTCTGGTTACGGCAACAATGCAGAGCCTGCCACCGCGAGCAACGCAGTTGCGGATAAAAAAACCGGCCAGACATGGACCGGTTTGACAGGCGAAAAGTGAGCCCGATTATACGCCAAAGCACCGCTCTCCCGCCCCCGGGCAGCCTTTGCGGACCGTGCTTCGTTGCAAACCGTTAACTATTTATACAGATGCCAGATCAGCAACCCATTCTCATCCTGACCGCCCTGGAAAGCGAACTCAACGCCGCCGCCGCCCCGGCCGATGTGAAGGTGGTCTATTGCGGCGTCGGCAAGGTCAATGCCGCCCTGCATACCACGGCGGCGATCCTGGCCCATCGGCCGCGCGCGGTCATCAATTTCGGTACGGCCGGCAAGATCGATCCCTCGCATGATGGACTGCTGGAAGTGGCCGCCGTGATCCAGCGCGACATGGCGGCCATGCCGCTGGCGCCGCGCGGGGTGACGCCACTGGTGAACCAGGAACAGCAGCCGGCCCGGCTGGAATCGGGCTATTCCGGCGTGCTCTGCGGCACCGGCGACAGCTTCGTGACGGCTGCCGACGAGTGGCTCCTGGAGCAGAAGGTGGATCTGGTGGATATGGAACTGTTTGCCATCGCCCGCGTGTGCAAGCACTTCGGCGTGCCGTGGCGCGCCTTCAAGTTCATCACCGACGGCGCCAATGATGACGCCGCCGATGATTGGCAGGCGCGCGTGCATCTGGGTGAGGAACTGTTCTGGCGGCATCTGCCGCATGTGCTCAAGCCCTACGCCTGAGGCGAACGGATCAGCGCAGCTCAGGCCAGGCGGCCGCCTTCCATCGGGAAACCCTTGAGGAATTCCGCCGCCGGCAGGCGCTTGCCGCCGGGCTTCTGCAATTCGGTCAGCAGCAGCGCGCCTTCGCCGCAGGCCACCACGATGCCGCCCTGGGCATCGGCCGACAGCACCTGGCCGGGTTCACCCTGCTGCGCCACGGTGACTGCGCGCGCCTTCCAGAGCTTGACCACGGTGTCGCCGAAACGGCCGGTCGCGCCCGGGAAGGGATTGAAGGCGCGGATGCGGCGCGCCAGCTGCTCGGCGCTCTGGCTGAAGTCCAGCGCGGCTTCTTCCTTGGCGATCTTGGCGGCGTAGTTGGCGCCCTGTTCCGGCTGCGGCGTGGCTGGCAGCGTACCCTGCTCCAGCTTCTCCATGGCTTCCACGATCATCTTGGCGCCCAGCGCGGCCAGCTTGTCATGCAGGCTGCCGGTGGTGTCCTCGTCACTGATGGGCAGGCTTTCGATGAGCATCATGGGACCGGTGTCGAGGCCCTCTTCCATCTGCATGATGGTGATGCCGGTCTCGGCATCGCCGGCCTCGATGGCGCGATGGATGGGGGCGGCGCCACGCCAGCGCGGCAACAGCGAGCCGTGGATGTTGATGCAGCCGTAACGCGGAATGTCGAGCACGCTGCGCGGCAGAATCAGGCCATAGGCCGCCACGATCATCACGTCATGCGGCGTCGATCGCAGCAGCGCATGCGCCTCCTGCGCCACCTCGGGATACTTGCCATCCAGGCGCAGCGAGACCGGCTGCGCCACCGGCGTGCCATGCTTGAGCGCGCACTGCTTCACCGGCGACGCCTGCAACTGCATGCCGCGCCCGGCGGGACGGTCGGGCTGGGTCAGCACCAGCGTGATCTCGTGGCCGGCGGCATACAGGGCTTCGAGGGCGACGGCGGCGAACTCCGGGGTACCGGCAAAAATGATCTTCATGAAAAACTCCAGGTGCGGCGCGGGCCGCGACGGTTAGGGCTTGCGTTGCTTGTGCGGGGCGCGGGCGAAGGCCATATCGTAGAGCCAGTTGGGCAGCATGCGCAGCAGCTTGGCCACTACCCCCATCTGCCAGGGAATGACGCGATAGCTCACGCCCTCGTCAATGGTCTGCACGGCGCGCGCGGCAAAGCGCTCCACCGGCATCAGGAAGGGCATGCGATAGGTGTTCACGCGGGTCATCGGGGTATCGATGTAGCCGGGCGCGATGGTCACGACCTTGATGCCGGAGGCGCGCAATTCCACCCGCAGCGATTCGCAGTAGCTGATGACGGCTGACTTGGAGGCACTGTAGGCGCCTGCTCCGGGCAGGCCGCGTATACCGGCCACGCTGCCGATGCCGACCAGGCGACAGCGGCGACGCTGGGCTTCAGGCGAGGCCTTCATGCGCGCCACGAAGGGCGTAAAGGTGGCGAAGGTGGCCGTGACGTTGACCGCCAGGATACGCTCGAAGGCCGCCAGGTCTTCCTGGAATTCGGTCAGCGTGCCCTGCGAGATGCCGGCATTGGCGATGACCACATCAGCGCCGCCAAACTCATCCATGAAGGAGGTGGCCGCCGCGGCCAGCGCGGCGTGATCGGTGACGTCGAGCGCATAGACGCGATGGCGCTCAGCATGCGGCAGGGCCGCGCGCAAGGCCTCGAGCTCGGCAGTGCGCCGCGCCACCAGCCCCAGCACTGCGCCCTGGCTGGCATAGGCGCGCGCCAGGGCCATGCCCAGGCCGCTGGAAGCGCCGGTCAGGAAGACCCGCAGCGAAGCGCCGACGATGGGAAGGGATGTCATGCCAACTCCTTTAGCTTGCCAGCAGAGCACACCGGCGCCGTGCAAATGAAAACGGTCCGCGACCTCGCGGACGCGGACCGTCGACGAAGGGTCCTGCTTACTTCTTCTTGGCCTTCTCGGCGGCGGCCTTGGCCACCAGGTGATCCATCACCTGCAGGGCAGCGGCCTGCTGCATGGACTCAGGCTGGTTGGCCAGCGCCACGCCGACCACGGCCGGCGAGGTCACGTAGCGGCCATCGATGGCGATCATCGGCACGCCGTCGACCTTGTAGGCTTCCTGCAGCTGGGCTGCGCGGCGGGCCTTGGTCTGGATGCCGAAGGAATTGTAGAGGTCGAGGAATTTCTGCTTGTCGATGCCGGCCTTCTCGATATAGGCGAGGATGGTCTTGTCGGTATTGATGCGCTGGTTCTCGACGTGGATGGCGTGGAAGATCTTGGGGGTCAGCTCGTCAGCGCGGCCCATGGCTTCCAGGGTGTAGTAGAGCTTCTGCTGCGGCACGAAGCTGTCGCGGAAAGCGACCGGCACCTTCTTGAAGCTGATCTTGTCGCCCTGCTTCTTGACCCAGGCCGTCAGCGAGGGATCCCAGGCGGCGCAGTGCGGGCAGTCGAACCAGAAGAATTCGGTGACCTCGACCTTGTTGCCGGAATCGGTGGGCTGGGCCTGCTCCAGCACACGGTAGTCGGTGCCTGCCTGCGGATTGGCCGGGGAGGCCGAGGCGCCAACGCTGGCGGTGAAGGCCAGCACGCCGAAACTGACGGCAGCCAGCAGCTTTTGATGGAAACGCATGGTATTACCCTCTCTGATGGATAGTCGGTCGGGCCGGCCTCTGCCGGCCTGCACACCGTCGTGCCGGCCGGCCATCCCCAGCCGCCGGCATCCACGGTGAAATCGGATTACTTGGGAATGCGCACGATGGCGGCATCGACCCCGTTGTCGGACAGCTTGCTGCGCGTACGGTTCATTGCCTCGGCATGGGCGAAGGGACCGATACGGACCCGGTACAGCACGCCGCTGTCAGCGGTGCGTTCGGTGACCTTGGCCTCGAAGCCCAGCAGGGCCAGCTTGGCGCGGGCGCTTTCAGCATCGGCCTGGTCGCGGAAGGCGCCGGTCTGCAGGAAGTAGGTCCACTTGTCGTCGTTGGTGTCGTTCTTGGACGCGGTGGCCGGTGGCGTGCTGGCCGAGGGCTTGGCGTCCGCCGCCTTGCTGTCGGGCTTGGCGGCCGGCGCAGTAGCCTGCGGCGTCGGCGCCACGGGCGGGACCGGCTGGGCGGCGGCGGTATTGGGCGGCACCGGCGTCTGCGACTGCTGCTGGTCGCGCGCGGCCTCGCGGGCGATGTCGCGATTGCCGTAGAGCGGACGGTTGGGATCGGCCGCCTGGGCCGGCGTCGGATCGGCGCGTTCGGGACGCGCCACCTTGTTGACGAAGGGGATGGGCGACTTGGTGATCATCAGCGCCACACCCACGGCGATGCCCAGGCCGACGATCAAACCCAGGATCAGACCGAGCAGCGTGCCGCCGGCCTGCTTGTGATATTTCGCGTTCAACGGTTTCACGTTTCTCTTTAGCTGCTTGTTTTACATTCTGGCCGGAGCCGATACGCCCAACAGCGCCAGGCCGTTGCGCAGCACCTGGCGGGTGGCGGACAACAGCGCCAGACGCGCGGACCTGGTTGGGACATCGTCGACCAGCACGCGTTCCGCATTGTAGTAGCTATGCAGTTCGCCTGCCAGATCGCGCAGGTAGAAGGCGACCTGGTGTGGTCCCAGTTCCTGCAGGGCATGGGCCAGCATGTCCGGGTACTCGGCCAGCTTGGCCAAGAGCGTTGCTTCGCGCGGAGCGGTCAAGAGCGACAGGTCGGCGCTGCTCTTGAGCGCCTCTTCGTCCACGCCCGACTTGCCCAGCACGGTGCAGATGCGGGCATGCGCATACTGCACGTAGTAGACCGGATTTTCATCGGACTGCGCCAGCGCCAAGTCGACATCGAAGACGAACTCGGTATCGGCCTTGCGCGAGATGAGGAAGAAGCGCACCGCATCGCGGCCGCGCGTGAGGTCACGTTCCTGACCCTCGACCGGCTCGCCGGCCGACCATTCGATCAGGTCGCGCAGGGTCACGTAGGAACCGGCGCGCTTGGAGATCTTGACCTCTTCTCCATTGCGCATGACGGTGACCATCTTGTGCAGCACGTAGTCGGGATAGCCCTGCGGAATGCCCACGCCAGCGGCCTGCAGGCCGGCGCGCACGCGCGCGATGGTGCCGTGGTGGTCGCTGCCCTGGATATTGATGACCTTGCCGTAGCCGCGTTGCCACTTGTTGATGTGATAGGCGACGTCGGGCACGAAGTAGGTATAGGTGCCGTCGGTCTTCTTCATGACGCGATCCTTGTCGTCGCCATAGTCGGTGGTGCGCAGCCACAGCGCGCCATCCTGCTCATAGGTCTTGCCGGCGGCAATGAGCGCATCCACGGCGGCGGCGACCTTGCCGTCGGCGTAGAGCGAAGATTCGAGATAGTAATTGTCGAACTTCACGCCGAAGGCCTGCAGGTCGAGGTCTTGCTCGTGGCGCAGGTAGGCCACGGCGAAGCGGCGGATCGATTCGATGTCGTCGACCTCGCCGCTGCCGGTGACGGGTTCGCCATCGCTGGCCGAGACGGTCTTCTTGTCGAGGAAGTCGCGGGCGATGTCGGCGATGTAGTCGCCGTTGTAGGCCGACTCGGGCCATTCAGCGTCACCCGGCTTGAAGCCGCGCGCGCGCGCCTGCACCGAGGTGGCCAGCGTGGCGATCTGTACGCCGGCGTCGTTGTAGTAGAACTCGCGCAGCACGTCATAGCCCTGCGCTTCCAGGAGCGACGACAGCGCATCGCCCAGCGCGCCCTGGCGGCCATGGCCCACATGCAGCGGACCGGTGGGATTGGCCGAGACGAACTCGACCAGCACCTTCTTGCCAGCACCGGCGCTGCCACGGCCGTAAGCCTCGCCCTGTTCATGGATCACCTTGACCACGGCCTGCTTGGCGGCGGCGGCCACGCGCAGGTTGATGAAGCCGGGACCGGCGATCTCGACGGACTCCACCAGGTCTTCGCGGGCCGGGTCGGCCATGACGGCGGCCACGATGGCCTGGGCCAGCTCGCGCGGATTCTTCTTCAGCGGCTTGGCCAGCTGCATGGCGATGTTGCAGGCGACGTCGCCGTGCGAGGCATCGCGCGGACGCTCCAAGGTGATGGTCGGCGTCAGGCCGCTCTCAGCCAGCAGCGGCTGCAAGGCGGACGAGAACAGGTCGGAGATGCGTTGTTTCTGTTGTGCGAGCATGGGAATGAGGGGTAAAGCGGAAGCGGCCGGGGCGCTGGTCTGGCGTGCCGCGCCGCGCGGAGGGATCGCTTGCAATTGGTTGAGCAGCCGAGATTATACCGGCTAGGCGCACCATGTTGGCTGCCCCGGCAAGCAGCTTGCGTCGGAGCAAGCCCGCCCTCAGGATAAAGATGCCGGAATCACAACAAAATCGAGGCCTGGTCCGCACCGGTCAGATATCGACCGGATCGACTTCCAGCGACCAGCGCGCCCGTGTCTTCACCTGCCGCAACAGAGCCAGCCATTGCTTGAGAAACGCCTGCAGCACCGGACGCGAAGCGCATTCGATCAGCAATTGCGCCCGCTCCACATTGGCCACCCGCATCAGCGTCATCGGGATCGGTTCGTTGATGGTGATGGCCGGCGCCTCCAGCAGGGTGGCGGCGTCCTTGAGGAAGGCCATGGCGGTGTCGAGCTCGCGCGCTTCGGCGCGCAGCAGCGCCTGGTACATGAAGGGCGGGAAGTGCGCCTGGCGACGCTCCTCCAGCAGCTCACCGGCGAAACCGTCGTAGTCATGACGGATCACCGCCTGGTACAGCGGATGATGGGGATAACGCGTCTGGATCAGCACCTCGCCCGAACTGCCATCGGCCGACAGGCCAGCCCGGCCGGCGCGCCCGGCCACCTGCATGAGCTGGGCGAAGAGGCGCTCGCTGGCACGGTAGTCATGCGAGAACAGCGCGGTATCGGGATTAAGTACACCCACCAGCGTCAACTTTTTGAAGTCATGGCCCTTGGCCACCATCTGGGTGCCGATCAGGATATCGACCTCGCCCCGATGAACGCTGTCGAATGCGCTCTGGGCCGAGCCCTTCAGGCGGGTCGAATCGGCGTCGATGCGCAGCACGCGGGCCTCGGGGAAGATCGCCTGCAAGCCCTCTTCGACCCGCTGGGTGCCGCGTCCCAAGGGTTGCAGATCGACGTTGCCGCAGGTCGGGCAGGCGCGCGGAATGTGCAGTTCCAGGCTGCAATGGTGGCAACGCAGGCGGCGCTCGGGGCGGTGCACCACCATAAAGGCGTCGCAGCGCATGCAATTGCTGATCCAGCCGCAGGCGTCGCAGGCCAGCACCGGGGCATAGCCGCGCCGGTTCAGGAACAGCAGCGATTGCTCGCCCTGCTCCAGGCGCTTGCGCACGGCGGCAATGAGGGTCGCGGTCAGGCCGTCGACGGGCTTGTCGCGCTCCAGGTCGATCACCTTGACGGTGGGCAGCACCGCCTCGCGGGCAGCGCGCTGGCGCAGTTCCAGCCGGCGGTAGCGCCCGGCCTGGGCGTGCTGCCAGGTCTCCAGCGACGGCGTGGCCGAGCCCAGCACGACCGGGATGCCGAGCTGGTGGGCGCGCCACACGGCCAGGTCGCGAGCGGAGTAGCGCAAGCCTTCCTGCTGCTTGTAGGAAGGATCGTGCTCTTCATCGATGACGATGAGCTTGAGCGCTGGCAGCGAAGCGAGAATGGCCAGCCGCGTCCCCAGCACGATCTGCGCCTGCCCCAGGTGCGCGGCCAGCCAGTTGCGGGCGCGCTCGCCCTCGGCCAGGCCGCTGTGCAGCGCCACCACGTTCAGGTGCGGAAAGCGTGCGCGGATATTGCCTTCGAGCTGCGGCGTGAGATTGATTTCCGGCACCAGCACCAGGATCTGGGCGCGCTCGCCACTCTCGGCAGCGCGGCGCAGGATGGCCGCTGCCGCTTGCAGATAGACCTCGGTCTTGCCGCTGCCGGTGACGCCGTACAACAGCAGCGGCGCAAACGCATGGGCGGCGGCAATGGCGTCGGCCGCCTCCTGCTGGGCGGCGTTGAGGGCGGGCGCCTGGGCGAACTGCATGGGATCAGCCGGGGTGGCGTCGGCCGCCGCAGTCTCTTGCCGCGCCTCGTCTTCAGGATGGGCGCGTGCCTTGGAGCGGGCCTTGGATTTCTTCGGCGCGCTCAGACGGCCCAGGGCATTGAGGGCCTTGTCCAGCGCTACCGTGCTGAGAGCGCGCAGGTTCTTGGGCAGCCCGGGCAACATCACCTCGCCCAGCGGGCGCTGGTAATAATCGGCGGCGAAACCGCACAGGGCCAGCCAATGGGCCGACAGCGGCGGCAATTGGTGACGCACGGCGATGACCTGCTTGATCTTGCCCTGCTCCAGCGCGCTTTGCGACACATGGCCGACCACCACCCCGACCGCCTCGCGGCGGCCAAACGGCACCACCACCAGCTGGCCAATGGCGGGCACAAGCTCCCCCTCGGCCTGGGCTTGCCAGGCATAGTCAAAGACCGTGTGCAGGGGGGTATCGAGAGCGACCTGGAGGATGCGTTGTTCCACGAACTTAATGTAAATCCTGAATAAGCGGGCTAAGCCTCGGTTTAATCGCCATTTTTCGAACTATCCACACCGCCTGTGGATAACTTTGGGGACAAGTGCCTCTTGACATGCCCTCATGCAGTCTGGATGCGGCTTCCAGCAAGATGCCCAAATCCGGGTCAAAAAATTAGCCCTTTAAAATCAATGACTTGCAAGCGCGCCTCGATCATCGGAAAAAAAATTTGCTCATGCGGATTGCGCAGACTTCAAACGCTTTTCATGTGTATAAGTCACGTTCCGATTCCGGTCGGCTATCGATTTGTCAAGAGCTCGCCGACAAAAAATGATCGGCTTTTCTGGCCGGAAATGTCGCCGCTTGTCCTACAAACTTAAAGTAAACCTTCAAACACGCCGGTAAACAACGGTTTTGTAAACGGTTTTACGTCTTATGCACACGCCCTGTGGATAACTTTGTTGACAAGTGGGGCTTGACAAGTCCGAGAGTCACGGCAGCCGCGGCTTTCAGCTCATCCGCCCCCTGCCGGCGGTAAAATTACCCTAATAAAATCAATGACTTAGAACATCATTTCGGCTGCAGTTTTCCAATGCCAATAAATTTTATTCTCAATTGGAAAACTGGCCGGTATGTGCATAAGTCGGGCCAGGTATGCAAGAACGTTCACATTGTTTTGACGTCGCGCACAAATGCGAACAGATAACGACAGATACGCGCAAACTCAGGCGCGCAAGGCGCGGCTGAATTCATGCACAGCCTGGACCAAGGTCGTGACCGCCTCCGGCGGGGTGTGCTGGGAGATGCCGTGCCCGAGGTTGAACACATGGCCGCTGCCCGCGCCCGGACGCCCGAAGGACTCAAGCAGCTTGCGCACCTCGGCGCGGATAGCGTCGTCGCCGGCGAAGAGCACGTTGGGATCGAGGTTGCCCTGCAAGGCCACCTTGTCGCCCACGCGCTGGCGCGCCTGGCCGAGGTTGACGGTCCAGTCCAGCCCCACGGCGTCGGCGCCGATGGCGGCGATCTGTTCCAGCCACAGCCCGCCGCCCTTGGTGAAGACGATCACCGGCACCTGCTGGCCACCCTGCTCGCGCTTGAGCTGGCTGACCACCTGCTGCATATAGGACAGCGAGAATTGCTGGTAGACGCCATCGGCCAGCGCCCCACCCCAGGTATCGAAGATCATCACCGCTTGCGCACCCGCATCGATCTGGGCGTTGAGATAGGCGGCGACGGCGTCGGCATTGGTCCTGAGGATGTGGTGCATCAGGTCGGGGCGGCTGTAGAGCATGCTCTTGACCAGGCGGAAGTCATCCGAACCACCGCCTTCGACCATGTAGCAGGCCAGCGTCCAGGGACTGCCGGAAAAGCCGATCAACGGCACCCGGCCATCGAGCTCGCGGCGGATCTGGGTGACCGCCTTGAAGACATAGTCGAGCTTGCCCAGGTCGGGCGCGCGCAGCGCCTTGACGGCGGCCTCGTCACGCAAGGGACGCTGGAACTTGGGCCCCTCGCCCTCGGCGAAGTACAGGCCCAGGCCCATGGCGTCGGGCACGGTCAGGATGTCGGAGAAGAGGATGGCGGCGTCCAGCGGATAACGTTCCAGCGGCTGCAGCGTCACTTCGGTGGCGTAATCCGGGTTGGTGGCCAGGCCCATGAAGGAACCGGCGCGCGCGCGCGTGGCGCGGTACTCGGGCAGATAGCGGCCGGCCTGGCGCATCAGCCACATCGGGGTGTAGTCGGTGGGCTGGCGCAACAGGGCGCGCAGGAAGGTATCGTTTTTGAGCGGAGCGAAGGTGGACATAGAAGAGGAAGACATGGTCGGCCTGCAATACGATCTGACGGCAATGCGGCATTATCGCATCCTGCGACCTCGGCTTTCCGGCTAATTGTCGCTGTTGGCCTGCGCGGACATTGACGCAAGTCGTGGCAAGGCAAAACGGCGGCGGCCGGCGCGGCTTTTGCTATGATCTGCGCACTGCATGAATGTCCATGCAGCCGGCTTTCCCCATCTTCAGATCAACAAGAAAACCGCCGCCCCACCCATCCACGAGGAGATTGCATGACTCGCTTCATCCGCGCCGCCCTGCTGGCCGGCCTGACCGCCCTTTCATTGTCCCTGTCACTGTCGCCGGCCCTGGCCGATGACGCCGCCGCAGCGCCAGCCTCCCGCCTGGACCAGGTCATCAAGGCGGGCAAGCTGCGCATCTGCATGACGGGCGACTACAAGCCCTTCACCTACTACCGGCCCGACCAGAGCTTCGAGGGCATGGACGTGGAGCTGGGCCAGGCCCTGGCCAAGTCGCTGGGCGTGGAAGCGCAATTCATCAAGACCACCTGGAGCAACCTGATGAATGACTTCATCGCCCAGTGCGACATCGCCATGGGCGGGGTCTCCATCACCCTGGACCGCGCACGCAAGGCGGCCTTTTCCGAACCGACCATGGTCGACGGCAAGGCGCCCATCATCCGCTGCGCCGACAAGGACAAATTCCGCAACTTCGACATGATCGACCAGCCCGGCACGCGCGCCATCGTCAATCCGGGCGGCACCAATGAACGCTTCGCCCGGGCCCGCTACAAGCGCGCCACGCTGACGCTGCATCCGGACAACGTGACCATCTTCCAGCAGATCGTCGATGGCAAGGCCGACGTGATGGTGACCGACGCCAGCGAGACCCTGTGGCAATCCAAGCTGCATCCCGAACTGTGCCCGGTCACGCCGGACCAGCCGCTGCAATTTGCCGAGAAGGCCTATCTGCTGCCGCGCGGCGATGTCGCCTTCAAGGCCTATGTCGATACCTGGCTGCACCTGGCCAAGGCCACTGGCGAGTATCAGCAGATCTTCGACAAGTGGCTCAAGTAAGCTGAGCCTGGCTGGCCCGGTCCCGGCTTCAGTCGAACTTGAGATTCTTGAGTTCGGGCTTGGGATCGGGGAACTTGAGCTTGAGCTTTTGCAGTGTCTCCAGGACCACATTGGCCACCACCAGGTTGCGATGGGTCTTGGAGTCCGCCGGCACCACGTACCAGGGCGCATGCAGCGTGCTGGTGGCGCGCAGGACTTCCTGGTAGCGCGTCTGGTAGGCATCCCAGAACTTGCGCTCGGCCAGGTCCTGGGGATCGAATTTCCAATGCTTGTTGGGGTCGTCGATGCGCGATTGCAGGCGCGACTTCTGCTCGGCCTTGGAAATGTGCAGGAAGAACTTCAACACCACCGTCCCGGTTTCCCACAGCATGCGTTCGAAGTCGTTGATCTGGCGATAGCGGCGCTGGCATTCCTTGTCGTCGATCCAGTCGTGCACGCGGGTGATCAGCACATCCTCGTAATGGCTGCGGTTGAATACGGCGATCTCTCCCGCCACCGGCACCTGTGCATGCACGCGCCAGAGGTAGTCGTGCGCCAGCTCGATGGCCGTGGGTCCCTTGAAGTTGCTGATGCGGATCCCCTGCGGATTGACGGCGGCAAACACGTCATTGACGGTGCCATCCTTGCCGCTGGTATCCATGCCCTGCAGCACCACCAGCACCTTGTGCTTGTGGCCGGCGTAGAGCATCTGCTGCTGCACTCCGATCAAACCGGACAGGCGCTGCACGTTGGCGCGATCCTTTTCCTTGTCGCCGCTGGAGAGCGGCTTGGTGCTGGCTTCGGTTTCCTTGAGAACGAATTTGGGATGGACGATGAATTGCGGGCCGATCTTTTTTGCCATGTTGTCTCGCTTTATCGTTATGGGAAAGGACCGGCCTGCGCCAGTCCCGGAGGTTACAACACGCCGTGGGACTGCCCCATGGCGTGTTCGATCTTGATGCACTTGTCCATGATCACCTTCAGGCCGGCCGCGCGTGCGCGCGCAGCGGCTTCTTCATGGACGATGTCGAGCTGCATCCACACGCAATCAGCACCGATGGCAATGGCCTCCTCGACCACCGGCGGAATGTCGGCCGACTTGCGGAAGCAGTCCACGATGGCAATGCGCAAGCCCTCGCCAGCCAGCGCGGCACTGGCCTGCACCAGCGAGGCGTGGCAATGCTCGCCCAAGATGGTCTGTCCGGCATACATGGGATTGACGGCGACGATGCGATAGCCGGCCGCCTGCATGTACGCCGCCACATCGAAGCTGGCGCGCTCGGGCCGATTGGACAGGCCGACCACGGCAATGATGGGCTTGCCGTGAACGTGCGAAGGAAGGGAGGAAGTGGACGAGGGCGCAACGGCTGAAGACATGTCTGCTCCTGCTGTGATGGGCAAATGCACTAAATGATTTACACCAGCGGATGAACCTCGCACTGGCGTGTCGAAGGATGCACTTTACCCGATCAGCGCGAAGGCGGCAGGCGCGCACGCAGTTCGGTTGATGCAGATTAATGATGAGCTGCGCCGCAGCTTGGCCTTGGTCGTGCGCGGGTCAGCCTTTGTCATCAGATGCGTGGCCAGCCAGTGATGCGCGGACTGCACTGCTGCTCCATCACCGCTTCATCGCTGCCGCTGCGACCCGCACGGACAAGAAAAAAGGCAGCCGAGGCTGCCTTTTGATTTACTGCTATCGTCCCTGCCGAGGCAAGGACACGCCGAGCGATCAGCGCTTCTGACGCAACTTCTGGATCGCTGCCAGCTGTGCCACGGCGGCGGCCAGTTCGGCCTGGGCTGCGGCGTGGTCGATCTTGGAGTCGCGGTTGACCAGCGCTTCCTCGGCCAGACGCTTGGCTTCAGCAGCCTTGGCTTCGTCCAGGTCGGCACCACGGATGGCGGTGTCGGCCAGCACGGTCACGGCGTCGGGCTGCACTTCCAAGAGGCCGCCGGCCACGAACACGAATTCCTCGTGCGCCTGACCCGGGACCTTGATACGGACAGCACCTGGCTTGATGCGCGTGATCAGCGGGGTGTGACGGGGATAGATACCCAGTTCACCCGCTTCGCCCGGCAACGCGACGAATTCAGCCTCGCCGGAGAAGATTTCCTCTTCCGCCGAGACCACGTCCACGTGAATAGTATGTGCCATGTCGTTTCCTAGTCGATTGACCGCCCCTGCGAACAGGGGCGGCGCCAATGAATCAATGATTACTTACCTGCCATGGTCAGCTCCGGTGCTGCACCGGATATCGACCACGGCGTGGTCAGTCTTAGTTGATCTTCTTGGCCTTTTCGATTGCTTCGTCGATGGTACCGACCATGTAGAACGCTTGTTCCGGCAGGTGGTCCAGTTCGCCGCTGGCGATCATCTTGAAGCCCTTGATCGTGTCCTTCAGCGAAACGTACTTGCCCGGGGAACCGGTGAACACTTCGGCGACGTGGAAGGGCTGCGACAGGAAACGCTGCATCTTACGAGCACGTGCGACGATCAGCTTGTCTTCCGGAGCCAGTTCGTCCATGCCCAGAATGGCGATGATGTCACGCAGTTCCTTGTAGCGCTGCAGGGTGCCCTGGACAGCGCGTGCGGTCTCGTAGTGTTCCTGGCCGACCACTTGCGGGTCCAGCTGGCGCGAGGTCGAGTCCAGCGGATCGACGGCGGGGTAGATACCCAGCGAGGCGATGTCACGCGACAGAACGACGGTCGAGTCCAAGTGGGCGAAGGTGGTTGCCGGCGACGGGTCGGTCAAGTCATCCGCAGGGACGTACACGGCCTGGATCGAGGTGATCGAGCCAGTCTTGGTCGAGGTGATACGCTCTTGCAGGCGGCCCATTTCTTCGGCCAGCGTCGGCTGGTAGCCCACGGCCGAAGGCATACGACCCAGCAGCGCGGACACTTCGGTACCGGCCAGGGTGTAACGGTAGATGTTGTCGACGAAGAACAGCACGTCCTTGCCTTCATCACGGAAGCCTTCCGCGATGGTCAGGCCGGTCAGCGCCACGCGCAGACGGTTGCCCGGCGGTTCGTTCATCTGGCCGTAGACCATGGCGACCTTGGAATTGGTCGGGTTTTCCAGGTCCACCACCTTGGCTTCTGCCATTTCGTGGTAGAAGTCGTTACCTTCACGGGTACGCTCACCCACACCGGCGAACACGGACAGACCGCTGTGCGCCTTGGCGATGTTGTTGATCAGCTCCATCATGTTCACGGTCTTGCCCACACCGGCGCCACCGAACAGACCGACCTTACCACCCTTGGCGAACGGGCAGACCAGGTCAATCACCTTGATGCCGGTTTCCAGCAGCTCCTGCGAGGGCGACAGTTCGTCGTAGGCGGGAGCCTTGCGGTGGATCGACGCGGTTTGCTCGTGCGAGACCGGACCGCATTCGTCGATCGGGTTGCCCAGCACGTCCATGATGCGACCCAGGGTCGCGGTACCGACAGGCACCGTGATGGGCTTGCCGGTGTTCGAGATGGTCAGGCCGCGGCGCAGACCGTCCGACGAACCGAGCGCAATGGTACGGACCACGCCGTCGCCCAGCTGCTGCTGGACTTCCAGGGTCAGATCCGAACCTTCCAATTTCAAGGCATCGTAAACCTTGGGCATCGCATCGCGCGGAAACTCCACGTCCACCACAGCGCCGATACACTGAACGATTTTGCCATCAGCCATTTTCGTTCCTTCAATAGATAAAATTTAAATTCTGTTTCGCTGCGCTACGCCAGCTGATCAGCCGACCGCAGCCGCACCGGCGACGATTTCCGACAGCTCTTTGGTAATCGCGGCCTGACGAGTCTTGTTGTAGACCAACTTCAACTCGCCGATCACGCTACCTGCGTTGTCGCTGGCGGCCTTCATCGCGACCATGCGCGCCGATTGCTCGGAGGCCATGTTCTCGGCGACGGCTTGATAGATCAGCGCTTCGACGTAACGCACCAGCAGTTCGTCCACCACGGATTGCACATCGGGCTCATAGATGTAGTCCCAGGAGTGCGCACCCTCGTCAGCCTTGAGCTTGTCGCTGGTCAGCGGCAGCAGCTGCTGCAGGGTGGCTTCCTGCTTCATCGTGTTGATGAACTTGGTGTACACCAGGTACACCGCGTCCAGCTTGCCTTCCTGGTAAGCGTCGAGCAGCACCTTGACGGGGCCGATCAGCTTTTCCAGGTGCGGCGTATCACCCAGTTGCGTCACGTTGGCGGCCACACGGGCGCCGATGCGATTCAGAAAACCCAGACCCTTGTTGCCAATGGCGACGGTCTCGATAGCCTTGCCCTCGCCTTCCAGTTCACGGAACTTGTTGGTCAACAGGCGCAGCGAGTTGGTGTTCATGCCGCCGCACAGACCCTTGTCGGTCGTGACGACGATGAAACCAACGCGCTTGGCCGTATCCTGCTGGACCATGAACGGGTGCACGTACTCCGGATTGGCCTGCGACAGGTTGGCCGCAATGTTGCGGATCTTGTCGCTGTACGGGCGGGCTGCGTGCATCCGGTCCTGCGCCTTGCGCATTTTGGATGCCGCGACCATTTCCATCGCCTTGGTGATCTTCTTCGTATTTTCTACGCTCTTGATCTTGCCACGTATCTCTTTACCTGTAGCCATGAGTAAGACTCCTTATAGCTTCAGTAAGAATTAGTACGCGCCGGATTTCTTGAAGTCAGCGATGGCGGCTGCCAGGGCTGCCTCAGCATCCTTATCCAGTTGCTTGGTGTCTTCGATCTTCTTGAGCAGCTCAGCGTGGCTGGTCTTCATGAAGTTGTGCAGAGCCGACTCGAAGGCCAGGATCTTCTTCACTTCGACGTCGTCCATGTAGCCCTTGTTGACGGCGAACAGGGTCACGGCCATGATCGAGATCGATTGCGGGGTGTACTGAGCCTGCTTCAGCAGTTCGGTCACGCGCGCACCGCGGTCCAGCTGCTTGCGGGTGGCTTCGTCCAGGTCGGAAGCGAACTGCGCGAAGGCAGCCAGTTCACGGTACTGCGCCAGGTCGGTACGGATACCGCCGGACAGGCCCTTGATGACCTTGGTCTGGGCAGCGCCACCGACGCGCGACACCGAGATACCGGCGTTGATCGCAGGACGGATACCGGCGTTGAACAGCGAAGTTTCCAGGAAGATCTGACCGTCGGTGATCGAGATCACGTTGGTCGGAACGAAGGCCGACACGTCACCCGCCTGGGTTTCGATGATCGGCAGTGCGGTCAGGGAACCGGTCTGGCCCTTGACTTCGCCGTTGGTGAACTTCTCGACGTAGTCGGCGTTCACGCGGGCAGCACGTTCCAGCAGACGGCTGTGCAGGTAGAACACGTCGCCAGGATAGGCTTCACGGCCCGGCGGACGGCGCAGCAGCAGCGAGACCTGACGGTAGGCCACGGCTTGCTTGGACAGGTCGTCATAGACGATCAGGGCGTCTTGACCGCGATCGCGGAAGTATTCACCCATGGCGCAACCCGAGTAGGCCGACACGTATTGCATCGCGGCCGATTCGGAGGCGGTCGCGGCCACGACGATGGTGTATTCCATCGCGCCGTGCGCTTCCAGTGCGCGCACCACGTTCTTGACCGACGACGCCTTCTGGCCGATCGCAACGTAGATGCAGGTCATGTTCTGACCCTTTTGATTGATGATGGCGTCGATCGCAACAGCGGTCTTGCCGGTCTGGCGGTCACCGATGATCAGCTCGCGCTGGCCACGGCCGACGGGCACCATGGAGTCGATCGACTTCAGGCCAGTCTGCATCGGTTGCGACACGGACTGACGGGCGATCACGCCCGGGGCGATCTTTTCGATCGGGGCGGTCAGCTTGGCGTTGATCGGACCCTTGCCGTCGATCGGCTGGCCCAGTGCGTTGACGACACGACCCTTCAGTTCAGGACCGATCGGCACTTCCAGGATACGGCCGGTGCACTTGACGACGTCGCCTTCGGAAATGTGTTCGTATTCGCCCAGGATAACGGCGCCCACCGAGTCACGCTCCAGGTTCAGCGCCAGGCCGAAGGTGTTGCCCGGGAATTCCAGCATCTCACCTTGCATCACGTCGGACAGACCATGGATACGGCAGATACCGTCGGACACGGAAATGACCGTGCCCTGATTGCGAATCTCAGCGGTATCGCCAAGGCCTTGGATCCGGCTCTTGATCAGCTCGCTGATTTCAGATGCGTTGAGTTGCATACTAACTCCTAAAAATTGTTCTTTCGCTTAGCCAGCCAGAGGCACTTACGCGGCCAGAGCAGCTTGCAGCTGCTGCAGCTTCGCGCGCACGGAGGTATCGAACACTTCGTCGCCGACCACGACGCGCACACCGCCAATCAAGCTGCTGTCGACCGTCACGGAGGGGTTCAGCTTGCGGCCGAACTTCTTCTCCAGTGCCGAGACCACATCCTTGACCTGGGCGTCGCTGAGCTCGAAGGCGCTGACGATGTTGGCATCGGCCGAACCTTCCGACGTGTTCTTGAGCACGTGGAATTGTTGGGCGATTTCCGGCAGCAGCACCAGACGGCCATTGTCGACCAGCGTCTTGACGAAATTGGTCGCCTCGATGGACAGCGGGGTCTTCACGGCGGCGGCAAACACTTCTGCCAGCTTGTCATGCGATACGGAAGGATTCTGCGCCAGCGCCTGCACCTCGGGATGCGCCGCCACCTGGGCCATCTCGTCGACGAGATCGGACCAGGCTGCCAGGCTGCCTGCCTTGGCCACACGGAACAAGGCTTCGGCGTAAGGACGAGCGATCGTTGCGAGTTCGGCCATATTACAGCTCTGTCTTCAGTTGATTCAGCAAGTCGGCGTGGGCAGCCGCATTCACTTCGCGCTTGAGGATCTGTTCCGCGCCCTTGACGGCGAGCGTTGCGACCTGGCCGCGCAGTTCTTCACGCGCCTGGTTCACTTGCTGTTGGGCGTCAGCACGGGCGTTGGCGACGATGCGGGCCGCTTCTTCAGCAGCCGTCTTCTTCGCTTCTTCGATGATCAGCTGAGCGCGCTTCTCGGCTTCGCCGATGCGCTTCTGGCCTTCATCACGCGCCGATGCCAGTTCGCCCTGGATGCGCTTTTCGGCGGCGGCCAGATCGGCCTTGCCACGGTCGGCCGCTGCCAGCCCGTCCGCAATCTTCTTGGCGCGTTCGTCGAGCGCCTTGATCAACGGCGGCCACACGAATTTCATCGTGAAGCCGGCGAGGATGAAGAAGACCACGAACTGTGCAATCAATGTTGCATTTAAGTTCACGGTAATTTCCTTCTCAGAATAACGAGTGCCGGAACCAATCGTCCGGCAGATGAGAATCGGCTATGAAGCGCGAATTACTTGGCGATGAACGGATTTGCGAATGCGAACAGCATGGCGATACCAACGCCGATCAGGAAGGCCGCGTCGATCAGGCCAGCCAGCAGGAACATCTTGGTTTGCAGGGTGTTCATCAGTTCAGGCTGACGTGCGGATGCTTCGAGGTACTTACCGCCCATGATCGCGATACCGATACAAGCGCCGATAGCACCCAGGCCAATGATCAAACCGCAAGCCAGAGCAACGAAAGAGACATCAGTCATGACAATTCCTTAAGAAAAGTTAATTAAATACAAAACCAAAAAACAAACTGAAAAACAGGTACTGCAAGCCTTGTGTTAGTGCGCTTCGTGCGCCTGGCCCAGGTAAACCAGTGTCAACATCATGAAGATGAATGCTTGGAGCAACACGATCAGGATGTGGAAAATTGCCCAGATAGAACCGGCGATCACATGGCCGATGAAGCCGAATGCGGTCGCGGTCGATCCCAGCAATGCGATCAGCAGGAACAACAGTTCGCCTGCATACATGTTGCCGAACAGTCGCATGCCCAGGGACACGGTCTTGGCGGCGAATTCGATGATGTTCAGCAGCAGGTTGAACGGAGCCAGCCAGATGCCGAAGGGTGCTGCAAACAGTTCATGGATGAAGCCGCCGGCGCCCTTGATCTTGACGCTGTAGTAAAGCATCAGGGCCAGCACGCCCAGGGCGATGCCCAGGGTGCCGTTGAGGTCGGCGGTGGGGACGATGCGGTGGTGCATTTCACCCAGGCCGAACAGGCCCAGGATGCCGGAGGCCAGGTCCACCGGCAGGAAGTCCAGCGAGTTCATCAGGGCCACCCAGACGAACACGGTCAGCGCCACCGGGGCGATGAAGGTACGGTCGCCGTGGACGATGGCCTTGGACTGGTCTTCCACCATTTCGACGACCATCTCGACGAAGGCCTGGAAACGGCCCGGCACGCCCGAGGTCGCCTTGCGGGCGGCCAGGAACATGAAGAGGCAGGCGATGACGCCACAGAACACGGACCAGAAGATGGTATCCACGTTCAGGATCGAGAAATCGACGATCTTGGTCTGGTGCTGGGTAGAGAGGTGTCCGAGGTGGTGGACAATATATTCAGAGGCTGTGGGCGCGTGCTCTGCGGCTTCTACGGTCATGGTCGGTGTCTAAACAGTAAAATGAAATAACTCTTAAGCACCACGATGAAGCTCAGCACAAATGCGAGCCAGTGAACACCGTGGTACAACCAAACGATCGCGCCCATGAGCGCAAAAGTCGTAGCAATCTTGATAAATTCCCCGAAGAAAAACGTCATCGGGTTGGTACCACCGGGTTTCTGCGCACTGACATGAAGTCGCAGTGCAAACAGGGCATTGGGAACGACACAGCAGACGCCTCCCAACAATGCGGACCAAAGCGCCGGAAGTCCGCCCAGCATGCCCGCCACCAGGGTGACGACGACCGTGGTTACGAGCTGCAAGAGAATGATGCGCAGCATATCTATCCAATATCGTGCATGCGCCGCACTCTTTACGAGCAGACGGCAGCTTAAAAGCCCGGCGATTATAAAGGTTCGTTTTCTGGTAAGTCAAACCTTTTGCAGCCAGATCAAGGCCTTATCTCAGGCACTTGCGGGGCATTTGTGGCAAATAAGCCGCCAGTTTGATTTTTTGCAGTGCAGCAGAAAATGGGGCTGCTACGCGCCTGACCTGCACCGCTTTCATCCGCTCATCCGATGAGACAGGCGCAGGCCAACCCGGGACGGAGATGAAAAAATACTCAGTTGGAGTAAACGTTTTCTGAACAGGCGCCAATTTAATCAAAAAGAGTCGCAAGCGCCAGAAAAATATCCCGCAAATTCAAGGATTTACGCCCGCCGCTGCGGCGCTCGCAATCCAACCGAGGACGAACTGACATTTTGTCAGGAAAGCGCCTGTCGTCTGACAACTAGACTCGCTTTTGGAAAGAATTGCTGCAGCACAGCGAAACCGGATCAAAAATGAGCCGCCCATCTGGGCAGGTCCTGCGCAGGCTCGCCCTGCCGTAGAACTACGGCGTCAGATCAGCCCCAGGCTCAAGCCCTTCAGGGTGGCCGCTGCGCGGGTGGAACACTGGAGCTTGCGGAAGATGCTCTCGACATGGGTGCGCACGGTGGACGGGCTGATCTGCATGGCGCGGGCAGCTTCCTTGTTGCTCTCGCCCAGGCTGATGCGGCGCAATACCTCGGCCTCGCGTTCGGAGAGCAAGCGCCTGGGCAGCGACGGCATCGCCCCACCCTGTCCGGCCGCAGCCGCCACGACCCACTGGACCGCCTGGGGGTCGAACAGCCCGGCCTGGGCGTCGGCCTGCAATTGCTGGCATGCATCGGGCTCGCTCATGGCGCCGCGCCAGGGCCGCGGCGCGCACAAGGCGGCCAGGGCCGCCGCTGCTGCGAGCAGGCGCGCGGGCATCGCCAGGCTGTCACGGTCGAGATTGCGGAAATAACCACTGCCGTCGAGACGCTCATAGAGGCGGGAGGCGAGCTCGGCCTCATCGCGCAGGGCCGGAATCAGTGCGCCGGCGCGGGCGGTCCAATAGGGCGCCAGGCGGATACGTTCCCAGTCGGCGGCACTGGGCCGTCCCGGCCGCTCCCAGATGGTGTTGGAGACCGAGGCGCGACCAATGCCGTGCAACAGCGCGGCCCGTTCCAGCCGCTGCCCTTGTTCTGGGTCCAGGCCGGCCAGGGCGGCTGCGCGCACTGCCAGCTCGGCGACACGGCGCGAGTAGCCGGTCAACCAGGGCAGCTTCAATTCAATCAGTTCGGCCACGATGCTCAGCGCCACCGGATGCGCCGGCAGGTCTGCATCGATATCGCCGCCCTGCTCCAGCGCGGCCAGCAGCGCTGGCGCATGCGCCACGGCCAGCTGGGCCATGGCGTTGGGATACTTGACCCCGCCCAGTTGCAAGATCATCTGACAAGCCGCCGCAACGGGATGGGTGCGCGAGAGGATTTCCAGGTCGCCGGCCAGGCTGGTGAGATAGACCACCGGCGGAATCGCTTCGTGCGTGAGCTGGCGCGGCGCACCACTGCCGTCGTAGTGTTCCCAGACATGGCGCAGGCCGATCTCCACCGGGCCGGGCAGCCCCAGCAGGGCGGCCACCTCGCCGGCCACTTCGCAATGGATATGCGCCAGCGGCGCGATATTGGCGAAGTTCAACGGATGCCCCTCCGGCAAACCCTGGCGCAACATGGCCTCGCGCCCACCGACATCGTCTCCCAGGAGCGTGGCGAAACCGGCGGCGTTGGCCGTGCATCCCGACCAGCGCAGCAAGGACACCAGCGCCGCATGCCTGGCGGTGGATTCGTCGGCGCCCTGCAGTTGCGCCAGCCGCACCGCCAGACGCGCCGCTCGCACGGACTGGTCGGGCGGCTGCCCCATGCTCAGGTCGCCAGCCAGCGCCAGCGCGCGCACGGCCACCTGGGCGGGAACAGTGGGCGAGGAAACAGGGGCGGCAGGGTGAATGGCGTCGGGCATCCCGACACTTTAGCGGTAAGCGGCACGCACGGGCAATCAACCATTCGTGTAACTGGGCGGGCCCGGTGCGCTCGACCACAATGCGCGCACATCCAGCCCGCCACAAGCGGGTCGGTCAATTGACCGATACCGGGGCCGGATGCCCATTCCTATACTGGCCTGGCTGACATCAACAAGGTCACAGGACACCCCCTCATCACTTCCAACAGGAGCACATCATGCAAGCATCGTCCCGCCTCTTCAACCTCAAGACCGCCCTGGGCGCACTGGCCGTCGCGGCCGCCTTCAGCGCCGCCGGCCCCGCCAGCGCAGCACCGGCCGAGCAAGCCTCGGTGGTGATCGTGCACGGCGCCTTCGCCGATGGCTCCGACTGGGCCAAGGTGATCCCCCTGCTGCAAGCCAAGGGCGTCAAGGTCACCGCCGTCCAGAATCCGCTGACCTCGCTGGCCGATGATGTGGCCGCCGCGCGTCGCGCCATCGACAACCAGCCCGGCAAGGTCGTGCTGGTCGGCCACTCCTGGGGCGGCACGGTAATTACCGAAGCTGGCAACCATGACAAGGTCGCCAGCCTGGTCTACGTGGCCGCCTTCGCTCCGGATGCGGGCCAGGCCACTGGCGACCTGGGCAAGGATCTGCCGGTGCCGCCGGGCATCGCCAAGCTGTCGGTGGACAAGGCCGGTTTCGCCAGCCTGCCGCCGGCTGCGCTGGCCGCCGATTTCGCCCAGGACGTGCCGGCCAAGCAGGCCGCCGTGATGGCGGCCACGCAAGGTCCGATCGCCATGAAGGCCTTTGGCGACAAGGTGGAAACGGCGGCCTGGAAGACCCGTCCGAGCTGGTACATCGTCAGCACCAAGGACCGCATGATCCAGCCCGCGCTGGAGCGCGCCTTCGCCAAGCAGATCAACGCCAAGACCACCGAACTGCCGGCCAGCCACGTGCCGCAGCAATCGCGTCCGGCTGACGTGGCCAAGGTGATCCTGGAAGCCGTGGCGGCGAGCAAGTAAGCCTGCTCGCAGGCTCTGCGGACGCTACCGCGTCCCTGTCCTGTCTAGAGGCCAGGCGTCGGCGTGCCCGACGCCTGGCCCGGCCCATCCCGCAGCGATGGCGCGTGCAGGCAGCGCTCCAAGGCTTCTTCCCAGGTCGGCAGTGAAAGGGAAAACGTCCGCCTCAGCAGCCCGGTATCGAGGCGCGAATTGCGCGGCCGCTGCGCGATGGCGGGATAGGCATCGCTGGCGATGGGCCGCACCAGGGCCGGGTCCAGCAGCGCGGTCTCGCCCTGCGCGCGCAGCAATTGCAGGATGCGTTGCGCGAATCCGTGCCAGGAGGTGGCGCCGCCGGCGCTCAGATGATAAAGACCGGTGGTATCACGCACGCTCTGCTGTGCATCCGCGCCATGCGCCAGCATGCGCGCCAGGGTATCGGCAATGGTATGCGTCCAGGTAGGCGCGCCGATCTGGTCGTCCACCACGGTCAGATATTCCCGCTCACCGGCGAGACGCCACATCGTCTTGAGGAAGTTGCTACCGTAGCATCCATACACCCAACTGGTACGCAAGATCCAGTAGGCATCACAATGCGCGGCGATGCCCTGTTCGCCCGCCAGCTTCGTGCGGCCATAGACGTTGAGCGGGCCGGTGGGATCGGTCTCGACGTAGGGCCGCGCCGACTTTCCGTCGAAGACATAATCCGTTGAAAAATGCACCAGCGGCGCGCCCAGCATCTGCGCTTGCTGCGCCAGGATCATGGGGGCAAGGGCGTTGACCGCCTCCGCCCGCGCCACATCGGACTCGGCCTTGTCCACCGCAGTATAGGCGGCGGCATTGACGATCAACCCCGGACGCGCCTGCTGGAGAAAAGACTGCAGCGCCTGCCGGTCGGCAAGATCGAGTTCACGACTGGAAGGGGCCAGCAGCTCGCCATGACGCGCCAGCATGGGCTGCAATACCTGCCCCAGCTGTCCCGACGCCCCCGTAAGTAGAATCCTCATGCGAAACCCTCTGCCGCACAGCGCAGCCGTTCTTTGAATGAATGGTCGACAGGGATGGATCCGTCCTTGCACGGACCAGGGATCACCCGAGCCATGACGCTATCACAAGCGCCCATGCCGACACCCCAGGCTGGCTCGATAGTGCGCCACAAAGTAACGCGCCGACGTGTCCGTCCCATCAATGCCGTCCGGCTGCCCGCGCAATGAGGGCGTTGAGAAAGGCCCTTGCTGCATCGGGCAAGGTGCGTCCCGCCAGGGACTGGATTTCCAGTTGCAGCGTATTCATGTCCTTGTCGCGGATGGGCAGCGCCGCCAGCTTCCCCTCGCGCACCAGCTTGCGGATCGGCAAGGCTGCAGAAAAACCGATGCCCTGGCCGGCCATCACGAAACATAGCAATGCGCTGATGGAGTCGGCCGCCAGCGTGGGTTCCAGCAAGACATTGCGGCGGCTGCAGCACGCATCGATGAGGCGGCGCATGGTGATGGTCTTCTTGGGCATCGCCAGAGGATAGGGCGCCAGTTCGGACAGGCTGACCTGCTTGCGATGGGCCAGTTCATGCGCTGGATGCATGACGGCCAGGATGGGTGCGCGCTGGGCAAACTCGACCTTGATGTCGGCGTCAGGCGCCATCGTGAAGGTCAGTCCCAGATCGACCGCGCCTTCGCGTATCTGCTGGGCCACGTGCATCGCATTGCCCACCGAGAGCTGAAAGCGGATGCCTTTGTGCTGACGGCAGAACTGCTCAATGGTGGCTGGCACGAATTCCAGCGCGAAGCCCTCGGTGCAGGCCAGCTTGACCTCGCCGCGCCGCAATCCCTTGAGCGCCGCCAGTTCATTGCCGATGCGCTCGGCCTCGAGCTGCATGCGCAAGGCATGCGCGGCCAGCAGCTCGCCAGCGGCATTGGGCCGCATGCCGCGCGCCACGCGTTCGAACAGGGGCGTGTCCAGTTCCGCTTCGAGCCGCGCGATCTGGCGACTGATGGCCGACGAGGCCACATTGAGCGTATTGGCCGCCTCGGTGATGGAACCGCGCCGCACCACCTCGAGGAAGTAACGCACCGCAGTCTCCTGCAGCACGCGGGTGTGAATGGTAGACATGGCGGCATTGTAGAACTCATCGCCGCTCTCGGCATAGCTGCGCAGCGGGATGAGGCGCGGAACGGTTTGCCGATTCGGCAATGACTTATTCGAAAACTTCTACTTGCTGCAAACCTCATGCAGGCTTAGGATCGGTCAACGAATCGGCGGGGCAGGCCCGTCGTCGCACCGGAAGGAATCGCTTCATGGATGCTGCGGTAAGGAAGGGCAAGTACAAATACCTGGTGCTGGTCTTGCTGTATCTGGGCTGGTGTGTCTCCTACATCGATCGCGCCGCGATCACCTTCGCGGCCACGCAGATCGCCAGCGAATTCCATCTGAAGCCCTCAGATCTGGGCATCCTGCTGTCGAGCTTCTTCCTCGGCTATTCGCTGCTGCAACTGCCCGGCGGCTGGCTGGCCGACCGCTACGGATCGCGGCCGGTGATCGTCATCTCCATCCTGCTCTGGTCGCTCTTCACCGGCGTCACCGGCATGGCCTGGTCGGTCACCAGCCTGGTGATGATCCGCTTCATCTTCGGCGTGGGCGAAGGCGCGTTTCCGGCGGCCAGTGTCAAGGGCGTGGCCGAGAACTTCAGCCGTGACGAGCGCCCCAAGATGTCCTCGCTGCTCATGTCGTCCAACTATATCGGCAGCATGCTGGCGCCGCTGTTGATCGCCCCGCTGATCCTGCATTACGGCTGGCGCGCGGTATTCCACTACATCGGCATTGCCGGCGTCGTGTTCGCCCTGGTCTACTGGTTCTGCGTGCGACCGGTGCGCCCCGGCGTGGGTGGTGCAGGCGCCATCAACAAGCAGGCCTTCATGGCGCTGATGAAGATGCCGCTGATGTGGCAGATCGTGGCGGTGTGGTTCGGCCTGTCCATCATCAACAAGGGACTCGATACCTGGATGCCGACCTACCTGATGACGGTGCGCGGACTGAACCTGAAGGCGGTCGGCCTGCTGCTGCCGCTGCCCTACATCATGGCCGGACTGTCCACCGCCATCGGCGGCTGGGTGATGGTGCGCTTCTTCGATGGCCGCGAGAAACTGCTGCTCATCGGCAGCTCCCTGCTGACGGCTGTGTTCGTCTACTGCATGTACAGCGCGGCCAGCGTCGAAGGCGTCATCGCCTGGCAATGCCTGGCCTATTTCTTCAAGTCCTTCGTGCTGGCCACCTGCATTGCCCTGCCCACCAAGATGCTGCAAGCGCAGCTGGTGGGTAGCGGCGTGGGCATGGTCAACCTGGGCGGCCAACTGGCGGGCTTCATCTCGCCGCTGGTGATCGGTTTCCTGGTCAGCGCCTTCGCCAACTATGACTACGCGTTCAGCTTCCTCATCGGCGCGGCCTTCTTCTCGGTGCTGGTGAGCCTGTTCATCCGCACCCACAAGAGCGACAGCCAGATGCAGCCCGCCTGATCCACCACAAGGACCATCCATGCAAGACAAGCTCGTTGAAAAAAGCGCAGTCGAACTGCGGCAGCTGATCGGCAGCAAACAACTGTCACCGGTCGAACTGCTGGAGGCCTGCATCGCCCGCATCGAAGACATCAACCCCCACATCAACGCCGTGACCGCCACCTGCTTCGAGCGCGCGCGCGGCGAGGCGCGCGCAGCCGAGCAGGCCGTCATCGATGGCAAGCCGCTGGGCCTGCTGCACGGCCTGCCCATCGGCATCAAGGACCTGGAAGAAACCGAAGGCCTGCTCACCACCTATGGCTCGCCGCTCTATCGCGGCAATATCCCGGCCCGGGATAACGCCCTGGTGGCGCGGCTGCGCGCCGCCGGCGCCATCGTCGCCGGCAAGACCAATGTGCCGGAGATGGGCGCCGGGGCCAACAGCCGCAACGCCGTCTGGGGCGCGACCGGCAATCCCTTCAATCCGCTGCTCAATGCCGGCGGCTCCTCGGGCGGCTCGGCGGCGGCCCTGGCGACCGATCTGTTGCCGCTGTGTTCGGGTTCCGATACCGGCGGCTCCTTACGCATCCCCGCCGCCAAGTGCGGCGTGGTGGGTTTCCGCCCTTCCCCGGGGCTGGTGCCCAGCGAGCGCAAGCTGCTGGGCTGGACACCGATTTCAGTGGTCGGCCCGATGGGACGCGACGTGGCCGACACCGTGCTGCAATTGCGCGCCACCCTGGGTCTGCATGCCAGCGACCCGCTGGGCTATGCGGTCAGTGACAGCGAGTTCGCCAGCCTGCCGCAGGTGGATCTGTCGCAGTTACGTATCGGTTACACGGAGGATTTCGGTGTCTGCGACGTCGATAACGGCATCCGCCAGGTGTTCCGCGACAAGATGGCCGCCATCGCCCCTTACGTGAAGCTGTGCGAGCCGGTCGACGTCGACATGGGCGAAGCCCACCGCGCCTTCGATGTCATCCGCGCCGAAGCCTTCGTGGCCGGCTTCGATGCCGCCTACCGCCGCGATCCCGCTTCGCTGGGACCGAACACGCGCGCCAACTATGAGATGGGCGCGGCCATGAGCCTGCTCGACTGCGCCTGGGCGCAGAGTGAACAGACCCGCATCTTCCGCCGCTTCCAGCAACTCTACGAACGCTACGACCTGATCCTCTCGCCCACCACACCGGTGTCGCCCTTCCCCTGGAGCGAGCTGTACCTGAAGGAAGTCAATGGCGTGGCGCTGGAGAACTACTATCGCTGGCTGGCCCTGACCTACGTGGTCACGCTGGCGACCAATCCGGCCATTTCGCTGCCCTGCGGACGCGATCATCGCGGCATGCCGTTCGGTCTGCAAGTCACCGGACCATTCCGTGGCGACGCCCGCGTGCTGGCCTGCGCCGCCGCGCTGGAACAGGCCTTTGCCGGCAACGAGACGCTGCGCCGGCCAAGACCCGACCTGACCAAACTCAAGACGGTACATGCCCCGCTCACTTCCATCGTCACCGATCCGCCGCTATTGCAGGGCCAGGGGACGGAGCAGTCGGGCGGACCAGCCGTCTGACCGCACTGCGTCGCTTTATATTATCCATATTATTTATATTGTTTAACCTCAAGAATCCTTGCCGCTCACGATGAACAAGATCGAACGTTTCAACACCAATGCCCGCATGAGCCAGCTGGTCATCGCCAATGGTTTTGCCTTTGTTTCCGGCCAGGTGCCGGACCATGCCGGCGCGCCCATTGCCCAGCAGGCCGCCGAGGTGCTGGCCAAGATCGACGCACAGCTGCAGGCCCAGGGCATCGGGCGTGAGCGGATCGTGTCGGCCAATGTCTGGCTCTCGAGTCCCGAGCACTTCGCTGCCTTCAATGCAGTGTGGGAAGCCTGGCTGCCCGCCGGCCATGCACCCACCCGCGCCTGCGTCCAGGCGCTGCTGATGCTGCCGGGGCTGGATGTGGAAGTGGCCGTCGTGGCGGCCGTCTAAGTCAACATCGGGAGCTAGCACATGAGTGACCAGGCGCGCGTCGACTACCTCATCATCGGCGCTGGCATTGCCGGCGCCTCCATCGCCTACTGGCTGGCCCGGCATGGCAGCGTGCTGCTGGTGGAGCGCGAATCGCAGCCGGGCTATCACAGCACCGGCCGCTCGGCCGCGCTCTACATGGAGAGCTATGGTCCGCCGCAGGTGCGGGCGCTGACCTGCGCCAGCCGCGCCTTCTTCGATCATCCCCCCGAGGGTTTCGCCGAACATCCGCTGCTCACCCCGCGCGGGGCGCTGTTCTTTGCCAACTCGGCGCAGCGCGCGCAACTGGATGAGCATGAAGCCCTGGTGCGCTCGGTCTCGGACAAGGTGCAGCGCCTGGATGCACAGCAGACCCGCGCGATGGTGCCAGTGCTGCGCGATGAAGACCTGATCGGCGCGGTCTACGAAGAGGATGCCAGCGATATCGACGTGCATGCCCTGCATCAGGGTTTCCTGCGCGGCGCACGTGCGGCTGGCGCACGCGTGCTGTGCCATGCAGAAGTGCAAGCCATCACACGCGACGAGGACAGCCAGACCTGGCGGGTACACACCAGCCAGGGCGAATTGCTGGGCGGCGTGATCGTCAACGCCGCCGGTGCGTGGGCCGACGAGATCGGCCGCTTGGCGGGCGCGGCACCGATCGGGCTGCAACCCAAGCGCCGCTCGGCGTTCACGTTTGCAGCACCGGCTGGCAGCGAGCACTGGCCGATGTTCATGCCGGTCGATGAGTCCTTCTACATCAAGCCCGACGCCGGGTTGCTGCTGGGGTCGCCGGCCAACGCCGATCCGGTGCCGCCGCAGGATGTGCAGGCGGAGGAACTGGACATCGCCATTGCCATCGACCACATCCAGAACGCCACCACACTGGAGATCCGCCGCCCGGCGCATGTCTGGGCGGGCTTGCGTTCCTTCGTGGCCGACGGGAGTTTCGTGGGCGGGTATGACCGCGAATTGCCGGGATTCTTCTGGGCCGCCGGCCAGGGTGGTTATGGCATCCAGTCTGCGCCTGCCGCTGGTGAGACGTATGCGGCGCTGGTGCGCGGCGAACCGGTGCCGGCGCATATTGCGCGGTTTGGGGTGGAGGCTGGGGCGTTGAGCCCGGGACGCACAGACGTCAGTTGACCTGCTCGACGCGGTCGGCGACAAATTGACTCTTGAGCACGTGGCCTCAATCGCACCGGCCGCCTCGGGGAGCGACTGGCGCCCGAACCCGTTGAGGAAAGGATCGGCGCGCAGATCTGCACACGGACCTCTCCACGTAGCGGCCGACGCATGGAAAAACCAGCGGGGCGATACTCATCCACACGTCCACATCCGCAGCAGATTATGATAGGTGGCGGACAGGCCCACCACGGCGGCATCATCAGCCGCCAGGCGGCTGCGCAAGGACATGAGCTGGCAGTCCATATCAAACAGCAGTTGTCGGCGCTCCCCTTCCCTGACCATGCTTTCGGTCCAGAAGAAGCTGGCATAGCGTATCCCGGTACGCACCGGTTCGACGCGGTGGATGGTGGTGGCCGGGTAGAGCAGCATGTCGCCAGCCGGCAGCTTGATGTGGCGATCTTCCCAGTGGTCAGCGACCACCAACTCCCCGCCCTCGTATTCTTCCGGCTCGCTCAAGAACAAGGTGCAGGACACGTCGGTTCTCACCCGGCGCCCGTCGGGCATGAAGCGCATGGCCACGTCCACATGGTCGCCCAGGTGATCGCCGCCCGCACCATAGCGATTGAACATGGGCGTGACGATCTGGCGCGGCAAGGCCGCCGAGAAAAACAAGGTATTGCGCCGCAGGGCCGCCAGCACCATCTGCTGCAAGGGGACAGCGCTGGCCGACTGCTCGGGCAACTGGCGGTTCTGCTTGAGTGTATCTGGCAGGCTGCCCGAGGTGACGCGTCCGTCTATCCATTGCGCCTGTTCCAGCAACGCCCGCGCGCGGGTCACTTCATCGGTGCTCAATACCTGTTTCAGATGCAGCATCATTGGCCAGCCTCCTGCCAGACAGTCTCATCGGCCAACGCACGCAAGGTGACGTCACTGGAGCGTTGCAGCCAAGCTCGTACGTTGTGGCGGAACGCCGGCGTCGCGGTATCGGGAATGCGCCGCAACCACTCCAGTGCAAGCGCCCGCTGACCCCGCGCCAATAGCAGCCGGGAGTAATTGAACTGGCCGCGAAAATCGCCGCCCAGCGCTGCCTGGCGGTAGAGAGCGAAGGCTCGTTCGAGATCCGTCGCGACTTCCCAGCCTTCCTCGAAGAAGCGGCCCAGCACATTGATGGACTTGGCGTGACCCATGTCCGCTGCGCGCCGGTACCAGGACAGCGCAGTAGCACGATCCACGTCGACGCCAGCGCCGCTCATCATCAAGTTGGCCAGGTTGTACATGCCCCAGTCCAGCCCCCGCGAGGCTGCCAACCGATACCAATACACCGCCATCGTCGTGTCGCGCTGCCGGCCCCATCCATGCTCGCAACAGCGCCCCATGAGATTGATGGCATGCAGGTCGTCGGCCTGGGCGGCCAGTTCCAGCCAGTGCACGGCCTCGCCGGCATCGGCCGCGCAGCCCTCGCCGAAGAGCAGACGTTGGCCCAGGATAGCCTGGGCGCGCGGCACGCTTTGCGAGGCCGCCGCCCGCAACCAGGCGATCGCCTCGGGTGAGTGCGCGGCCACGATGGCGGCCAGCCGAGCGGGCTCCACCTGCGCCAGCTGGCGCACGCTGACGGTGTGCGACATGGCCAGCATCAGAAGCTGATGTCAGCGCTGAGGGTATAGGTGCGCCCCGCCCCCGGCACGCCGTAGAGCTGGAAGCCGTCCAGCGAAGAGCCGATACGCGACCAGTAGAACTTGTTGAACAGGTTATCGACATTGAAATTGAGCGCCAGACGGCGGTCCACACGCCAGCGTGCGGCCAGGCTATGCAGCCAGTAGGCGGGGGCCTTCTCCTGGTCGAGCACATACACCGGACGGGTTCCGGAGGGGCCGGACACGGTACTGCTGGAGTTGTTCAGGCCGCCGACATACTTGTTGTCGCTGTAGCGGCGCTTGCCGACGTACTGCGCACCGTAGCTGAAGAACAGGCCTGGCTTGGCTTCGTAGGAAGTCCACAGGTTGAGCGTCCAGTCAGGCACGTTCTTGGCTTCGCTGCCGGCATTGGCGCCCTTGGTCTGCTTGCTCTTCAGGCGCGTGAGGCCGCCAAAGACCGACCATGCATCGGTCAGGTTACCCTGCACTCCCAGCTCGACGCCATCGACCCGCTTGGCCGGCAAGGCGCGCACGGGGGAGGTCTCGTCATCGCCGTATTCCCACGAGTCGGTCACCTCGGTGCGGAACACCGCGCCGGTCAACGCCAGGCGCTTGTTCAGGACATCCCACTTGCCGCCCAGCTCACGCGTCTTGGCCACGGCCGGTGAATAGGCCGAAGCACTGGCGCTGCCGTAGATGGCGTTATTGGTCGTCGCCCCCAGAGCGGAGGGCTGTGCCGCGCGCGCATAGGTGAGGTACAGGCTGGCGTTCTCCAGGGGCTTGTACACCAGTCCCAGCCGCCCGCTCAACGCGCCGGCGCTGCTGCTGGCGGTGGTCGCGCCCCGGGTCGAGGTGACCGCCTTCCAACGGTCATACCGCAGCGCCGTGAGGAATTGCCACTGCGGGGAAAACTTCATGGTGTCGGCCACGTACAGTCCCGCATTGGTCACGCGCGACTCCAGGCCTGCACCACCTTTCAAGGTGGCCACCGATGCGGAGGAAACGGTCGGATTGCTCATGTCGAACCCTAACGCGCCACTGGGTGTTGCCACCGTGCGCGGCAGGTCGCCATAAGTTTCCCGATACAGATCCACACCGGTGGACAGCTCGTGCCGGATCGCGCCGGTATCGAACTTCAAGGAGAGGTCGCTCTGGTTGTCGAGGATGGTGTAGCGCTTGGATGTACCAAAGTCATTGCCGCGCAAGACGCCGTAGCGGTTGGCGGTATTGGTGAAGTCGCTGTAGGACAGGATGCCGCTGGCCGCGGTGAGCGAACCGCTGCCCGCATAGCCGAGCGAAGTGCCCAACGATGCGCCGGCGGAATTGGCTGCATTGAAGCGCGCCGGCGACAGGACCGATAGATTGTCCGCGCGTTCCCAGCGCGTCTGGTTGCGGATCTTCACGGCATCGCTGAAGTCATGCTCCACTCGCGCCGTCAGCGCATCGGTCGTGGTCTGCTGTGTGTAGGTAGTAGAACCGTACCAGGCATTGCGGCTGACGTAAGGCATCACGCTGCCGCCAGTGCCGCGCTGTATCGGCAAACCGGTGTCGGGGATGTTGTCGTCATCCTGATGAAAGACGTCGAAGAATATCCGCGTGCGCGTCCCCAATCCGAGTCCCAGCGAGGCGGCGATGCCCTGGCGGTCGTACTTCACCACGTCGCGCTCGGCAACGTGGTTCTGCTGCTTCATCAGATTGAGGCGCAGCGCGCTGGTGGCGTCGAGCTGGTGGTTAAGATCAGCTGTGAAGCGCGTGTAGCCGGCGCTGCCCACGCCAAAGGAAGTGTTATAGAAGTCATCCAGGCGCGCTTCCTTGCTGACCAGGTTGACCGAGCCGCCAATGGCCGAGACACCGGACTCGATCGAACCGGTTCCCTTGAACACTTCCACCTGCTCCAGATTGAAGGTGTCATTGCGACTGGACATGCCGGCATCGCGCACACCGTCTACCGTCAGGCTCTGCTCCGAGGAAAAACCCCGGATGGTGAACATGTCGCCCCAACCCAGGTTGCCCTCGCCGGAGGTGAAGGTGATGCCCGGTACATTCTTCAGGATGTCCTGGAGATTCTGCGCGTTCTGCTGAGTCAGCACTTCCTTGGGCACTACCGTGATGCTTTGCGGCAGGTCCAGCAGCGGTTGGGTGAACTTGGGCGAGGATACTGCCTGCGCCTTGTATTCGGGCGCTTCGCGCGGTGCGGTCACGACCACTTCCTTGAGTCCCGATTTGTCTTCAGGCGGCGCTACTGCCATGTCTTCGGCCTGCGCCGGCGCGGCCGAAGCCAATGCGCCAAAGCTCAGGCCGACCGCGGCGGAGAGCTTGCCGTAAATGGAAAACAGCGTTTCGATATCCAGCGCACCGTGACGCGCGCGCGTTTCATGCTGACTGCCTTGCTTCATGTTTCAGTATTCCCCGATAGGAAAAGCCGCCGCACGCAGTGACGATCACGGCGCGAAGGCAGCTCAAGTTATAATGATTCTCATTTGTATAAAGAATATATATCGGGCAACGCAGCGCCAATGTGTTGAAAGCCGAAGCAAATGTAATGCAATGTAATGGCGCGCACTTACGTTGCCTGGCATTACAAATACGTGCCGGTTGCCGGGAGACGGACCGGGAAAATGGCAACATGCAAGAACTCATGCTCATGGGAAAACAAGATCACGTGTTGATCGTCGACGACGATCCCGACATCCGCCATCTGCTGGCCGATTACCTTGAGGCCGCCAGCTACCGCCCCTTCACCGCCGCCGGCGGACAGGAGATGTGGCGCATCCTGGGCAGCGAACGCATTGACATCATCATCCTCGATCTCATGATGCCCGGCGAAGACGGCCTGGAGCTGTGCCGCGAGCTGCGCAAGAAGCGCAATACGCCGCTGGTCATGCTCACTGCGCGCGGCACCCTGATCGACCGCATCGTCGGTCTGGAAGTGGGCGCGGATGACTACCTGCCCAAGCCCTTCGACCCGCGCGAACTGCTGGCGCGTATCAAGGTGATCCTGCGCCGCGCGCGCAGCTTCCCCGAAAAGCTGGAGGCCGATCGGGTGTCCCACATCCACTTTGCCGGATGGAAACTGGATACCCAGGCGCGCCAGGCCATTTCGCCGTCCGGCGTGACCATCACCCTGGGCGGCTCCGATTACCAGGTCCTGCGCGCCCTGCTGGAACATCCCCGGCGGGCGCTGTCGCGCGACTTCCTGCTCAACACGGTGTACGGCAAGGAAGCCATGCCCTTTGATCGCTCCATCGATGTGTGCATCAGCCGGCTGCGCCAGCAGCTCGGGGACAATCCGCGCGAGCCTGCGCTGATCCGCACGGTACGCAACACCGGCTATATGCTGATGGCCGACGTGCTCTACGACACATGAACCATGCCACACGCCGCCCCCGCGCCTGGCGGCCCTGGCCGCAAACCCTGTCAGGCCGGCTGGCCCTGATCCTGGTGGCGGGAATGCTGGCAGCGCAGATGCTGACCGGCACCATCTGGTACGACATGCGCTATGGCACCGCCATGGAAATGCCGACCCGACTGGCAGCGGCGCACCTGGCCGATGCCGTGCTGATTCTCGATGATGCTCCGGCGACCCAGCGCCAGGCACTGGCGCACTCATTGACGCGGGCGCAGTTCGTGCTATCCCTGCCGGACGTGGTCGACCGCGCCGACCTGGCTGTGCCTGGGCTGGCTCCAGCGTCATCGCCAACAACCCACGCCGACCAGGGTGTAGTCGATCTGTTTGGCACAGTGCTGCAACAGCATGCCGGGCCGCGCCCGTGGAAGATGCTTCAGTTGGGGCTGGACGACCAGCATGCCAACGCTGAGAGTTCCTGGTGGACGCTGCTGCGAGATGAATTCCCCCATGGCCGTTTTCGCGTACTGGTGACGCTCAAGGACGGGAGCTGGCTGCAAGCCGACATCGAGGAAGGCCAGGCTGGCATGAGCACCGCCCCGCATAGCGCCGCGTTCGATTACTTCATGCGCATCTATGCCCTGCGCATCTTTGCCGTGGTGTTGATCGCGTGGATGGCCGTGCGGCTTGCCATGAAACCCTTGCAGGTGATGGCCGAGGCGGCCGAGAAGCTGGGCGGCAACATCCGCAGCGCGCCGCTGGCCACTGACGGCCCGCTGGAAGTAAGCACCGCCGCCCAAGCCTTCAATGCCATGCAACGCCGCATCATCGACAATATTGCCGAACGCACGCGCTTTCTCGCAGCGGTATCGCACGACCTGCGCTCACCGATCACGCGCATGAAACTGCGAACGGAAATGCTGCCCGACGAACGGGGCAAGGAAAAATTCCGCAAGGACCTGGACGAAATGGATGCCCTGATCTCGGCCACCCTGAACGTGGTGCAAGACATCGATGTCCAGGAGCGCCCGCAATTGATTGACCTGGACAGCCTGCTCGAAAGCCTGCGCACCGACCAGGCCGAGGTCGGCGGGGAGGTCACGCTCAGCGGTCACGCCGCTCCGTTGCAAGGCTATCCACGTAGTCTGAGACGCTGTCTGCAGAACCTGGTCGAAAACGCCGTGCGCTATGGGCAGCGCGCCCGTGTACAACTACAGGATGATGCCGATCAGGTGTGCATCCGTGTCGACGACGACGGCCCCGGCATCCCGGAAGCCTTGCTGGAAAGGGTGCAGGAACCCTTCTATCGCCTGGAGCGTTCACGCAATGCGGGCACGGGTGGATTCGGCCTGGGCCTGTCGATCGCCGCCACGGTAGTGCAAGCCCACCGTGGCGTGATGAAACTGGTCAATCGACCAGGTGGAGGCCTGCGCGTGGAGATTCTTATTCCACGCTGAGCAAGCCATCGATCTGCACCTGCCCATACCCCTGTGAACAGAACTCGATTCGTCCGTCGACCCCATAGGCCTGCGCCAGGGTGGCTGGAGTGATCACCTCCCGCGCTGCTCCGGCGCACAATAAACGGCCCTGGTGCAACAGCAAGGCGCGGTCCACGTGGCGGAAGGCGGTATTGAGATCATGCAGCACCACCAGCGTCACCAGGCCGTGCAGGCGGGTTTCCTGCCGCAGCAGATCCATCACCAGATACTGGTAGTTCAGGTCCAGGGCAGAGAGCGGTTCATCCAGCAACAGCACACGGGGACGCCGCACCAGCGCCTGGGCCAGCGCCGCCAGCTGACGCTGGCCACCGGATAGTTCATCCAGGTGACGTTGTGCCAGATGGCCAATACCAAGATGCTGCAGCAGCGCTTGCACACGCTCCAGCTCCTGCGTATCCGGGCGCGTACGCTGCAGCGCCTGGGCCGCTACCAGCACCGATTCAAACACGGAAAGATGCACCGGCCGCGGCAGCGACTGCGGCATATAGACCACGTGCTGCGCCCGCGCAGCGGCATCCGCCTGCGCCAGTTCGGTCGGACCTAGGCGTACGCTACCCGCCTGCGCCCGCGTGAGCCCGCCGAGCGTACGCAGCAGCGTGGACTTGCCGCTGCCATTGGGGCCCAGCAAGGCGGTCACCGAGCCAGCCGTCAACTCCGGCAGATCCAGTCCCTGGATAACGCTGTGGCGGCCGTAGGCAACCTTCAGGCCAGCCACGCACAGTGATGCGGTATTCATGGCTGTGGCTGGCCGCTCTTGGACGGCGCATTCGGGGGAAACAACAGATTCTTCATGAAGCCCATCGCTCAGGGTGATATTCATTCGCGCCGCAGGCGGCGCAGCACGATGATGAGAAACAGCGGGATACCGACCAGCGACGTAACGATGCCCACCGGAATGAGCACGCCCGGCAGCAGCGTCTTGGAGGCCACCGACGCCAACGAGATGATCAGCCCGCCGGCCATGGCGCTGCCCGGCAGGTAGTAGCGATGGTCCTCACCCAGCAGCAGGCGCGCGATGTGCGGCGCGACCAGGCCGACGAAACCGATGGTGCCGACAAAGGACACCGACAGCGCTGCCAGCACGCTGATGCGCAAGAGGCTGAGCATGCGCAGGCGCGGCATGTCGATGCCGAAGCTGGCGGCACGTTCTTCACCTAAGCGCAGCGCCGTGAGCTTCCAGGCGTCGCGCAGCGAGAAGGGCGCCACCAGCGCAAACGCCAGCCCCAGGATCGCCACCGTGGTCCAGCTGGCGCGCGCCAAGCTCCCCATCGTCCAGAAAACGATCCCCTGCAGGGCCTCTTCGCTGGCTACGAATTGCAGCAGCATGATCAGCGCCTGAAAGGAATAGACCAAGGCGATGCCGAACAGGATCACACCCAATGTGGAGCCGCCACGCCAGCGCGCCACCCGCTCCAGCACCAGCACCGAAGCGAGTGCGGCGGCGCAGGCGCATGCCGAGACGGTCATGCCGGCAGGCAGCGCCGGGAAACGCCAGTTGAAAGTGATCGCCAGCGCGGCTCCGAAAGCTGCTGCGGCTGAAATGCCGAGGGTATAGGGGCTGGCCAGCGGATTGTCCAGCACCGTCTGCATCTCCCCGCCGCCCAAGCCTAGGCACATGCCGACCAGCAACGCCATCACCGCAGTGGGCAGGCGGAATTCCCAGACCACCACCCGCAGTCCGGCCGGCGCAGCATCGGCGTGCAACAGCGTGGCCAACAGGTCCTGCACGGCAATACCGGCCGGACCTGTCGCGATATCCAGCACCACCGCCCCGATGATCAGCACCAGCAACGCGACCGTGAAGAGCAGGCGGCGGCGCATGCTACGCCGGTAGGCGCGCACCGGATCGACCTGGGTGGCGTCAGCCTGTGCCCGCCCGGCCTTGGCTATCTCGAGACTGGCGAGGCTCATTTGGCAGGCGCCGTCCAGTAGGTCCCCTGGCCATCCACGCTCAGGAAGCGCCGATACAGCTCGGCCTGCGTCGCTTCCGGATGGAGGGCCGCAGCGCGCTGGGGATAGAACCATTTAGCCAGGGCCTCCACCGCCAACACGTTATAGGGCGAATTGTAGAAGGCATGCCAGATGCCGAAGGCGCGCTGCGATTTCACGGCCTCCAGTTCGCGGATGCCGGGGCGCGCCAGCAATGCCGACAAGCTCGATGCCGACAGCGCCGCAGTCGCGCCCGGCCCGATGAGCAGCCCGTCGCGGCCCGGCTCGGAGCGGCTGCCGGTGGCGATATAGATGTCCGGCTGATGCGATAGCAGATACTCCATGCTGACATCGCCCAGCGCGCCCGGCACCAGGCCCGCTACGATGTTCACGCCCCCTGCCGCCTGCACCATGTCGCCATAGCTGCCGTTGCCCGTGGTATGGCAGCAGGCCGGCCAGACGCCTGCCAGCATCTCGACGAAGACGCGCGGACGCTCAGCCTGCGGGACCGGCGCTACGATCTGTCGCACCTGTTCCAGATGCGACTGGTAGAACTCGATGTATTGCTCGGCTTCCTTTTCGCGGCCTAGTGCCTGGCCCAGCAGCTTCATGCTCGGCACCGTATGCAGCAGAGGCTTGTCGCGGAAGTCGATGAAGATGACCGGAATGCCCGCCTCATGCAACGCCCGCAACATGGGGGTGTTGCGGGTAGGACCATGGCCGGTCAGGCCGAAGATGGCCAGATCGGGCCGCAGCGAGACAATCTTCTCGGGACTGACGCTGGCCTCGGAACTCTTGCCGATCAGCGGCACCTGGCCAGCTTGCGGAAAACGCTTGAGCAACTGGCCCCAGGCATACGGATCCTGGGCCTTCAGTTCGCCTTGCCAACCGATGATGCGCTGGATGGGGTTCTCCCGATCTAGCAAGGCCATGGCGAAGACGAAGCGCCCTTCACCCAGCAACACACGTTGCGGATGATCGGGCAGCTCGACCTGGCGGCCAGCCAGGTCGGTCACCACGCGGGCCGAGGCATGCGCACACAACAACAGGGCTGACACTATCGCCAGCCCGGAAACAAAACGCCTGAAAGTCACAATGCTCCCTCGCAGATTCTTCGAAGCGACTCATTTCCTCAATAGAAATGAGTCGCATTTGGAGCAGCAACTATAGGCCGGTCATGCCGTCTCAATATTTCACTGGCGCTCTAAAAAGTAATGAAATGTACGGTAACAACGATTACTCAACTTTCTATTACATTTCAGCGCAGCGGAAGTTACGGCCGGGCATCCAGAGAACAGGCAAGACCCATGGTGAGGAATTGATATCGCGCAAGGTATCTATCGTCCAACACCTGCATACTGTTTCCCAGCAGAATACGTTGCTGTTTTTGCAATTTTGTATCGAGCCTGGCACTTGGTTGATAGAGAAGACCGGCTCGCGCCTTGCACCTGCATTGAAGGTGGACGCCCATTTATGCCACAGTGAATTGGAAGCATAAGGCTGCCAAACGGCGGACTTATCCTTCCGTTTTGACGTTGAGTCGGACGACGACGTGATGGAGTGGGACGGGATGAAATGGCGCGGCTGGCGGGGATCGAACCCACGACCCTTGGCTTCGGAGGCCAATACTCTATCCACTGAGCTACAGCCGCGCTGATGGGGCGAACCCCGAGAAGGCCTGAAGGATACCGTCTTTCCATCGGCACGTCCATGGCACTGGCGGTTTTTCCGTGTCAAACGGAAAGCATTGTGACTATAATCAAGAGTTCGGCGAGAGAGCGCAATGAAAGCCCTGCCTGATCCTAGTTCCACGCAATGCCAGGCGATACAAAGGGAAGCGACGTTTTCCGCCCCAATTTCGAGGAACCATTACGGAGGGACGCCAATGAGGTCAGCTCAGCATGAACACGAGTCAGCAATCAAGACTCCCAAACAATTGATCGCAGCCGTGGTCGCAGGTTTTATGGTCCCCATCGTGTGCATCGTGCTGCTGGTGCAGTACGTGACCAATGGCCCCAAGACCGGCGCCGGTTCCGACAGCCAGACCCCTGACATGATCGCCGCGCGCATCAAGCCGGTCTCCGACGACGGCTTCACCTTCCGCGACGCCAACGGTCCCAAGCAACTGCTCTCCGGCGAAGAAGTCTACAAGACCACCTGCGCCGCCTGCCATAGCGCCGGCGTGGCCGGTGCGCCCAAGGTGGGCGATGCCGCTTCCTGGCAAGCCCGCATCGCCCAGGGCTACGACACCCTGGTCTCGCATGCCATCAACGGCCTGCGCGCCATGCCGGCCAAGGGCGGCAACCCCGACCTGGATGACGTGGAAATCCAGCGTACCGTCGTCTACATGGCCAACCAGTCCGGCGCCAAGTTCAAGGAACCCGAGGTGAAAGCACCGGCTGCCGCACCCGCCGAGGGCGCAGCCCCCGCCGCTGACGCCGCCGCAGCCAAGTAATTCGTACCCGGCCAATCCGGCCGGCCCATGAAAAAGCCCCGATGGCGTCGCCTCGGGGCTTTTTCATTGCTCGTTGCTAGCGCTCCCGCGCCGTATCACTGCCTCAGTAACGTTGGGGCGGAGGCGGCGGTGGGTAGTTGCCGGGGGCGTAGCCAGCCGGAGCCTGCTGCGGTGCTGCAGCCTGCTGCTCGGCCACGAAGATTTCCACGCGGCGGTTGCGGGCGCGGTTGGCGTCCGAGGTATTGGCCACCAGCGGCTCATGCGATCCGCGTCCCTGGATGCTGAAGCGATTGGCCGCCACGCCGCGCGAGCTCAGGTAGTCGCGGGTACGGCTGGCGCGTTGCAGCGAGAGCGGGTCGTTGATGGCGTCGCTGCCGGTGTTGTCGGTGTGGCCCACGATGGTGACCGTGGTGGCCGGGTTCTCGACCAGCGTGGCGGCAAAGCGGTCCAGCACCGGGCGCATCTCGGGCTTGATGTCGGCACGACCGGTGTCGAAGGAGATGTCGCTGGGGATTTCCAGCTTCAGGCGATTGTCTGCGGTCTGCGAGACCTGCACGCCAGTGCCTTGGGTGGCCTCTTCCATGGCGCGCTTCTGGTTTTCCATGCGATTGGACCAGATGTTGCCCGCCACCGCGCCGATCGCGCCGCCGATGGCCGCACCGCCCAGGGCGCGTCCGCCGCCCCCGCCGCCAGTGGCGGCGCCAATGATGCCGCCCAGGCCTGCACCAATGCCCGCGCCGGTCGCGGTGCCGCGCTGGGTGGGGCTCATATCGGCGCAGCCCGACAGGGCCAGTACGCCGGCAATGGCTGCAATGGAAAGTTTCTTCATGTCACGTCCTTTCTGCCTTCTCATGTTGTTGTCCAGGCCCTGGGCCGGTGTTCTTCAGAGCGACTTGCGGCGAATATGTTCCTGATGGGCTTGTCCAAATGACAAAGGCATCCGGAAAACGGATGCCTTTGTGTCTATCCTGCCCGCCACGCCATGGCCTTACGGTTCAGGCGGTCCTTCCAGCGGCAGCTGCTCTTGCTCCGCCGCTGCGCCGCGCTGGCTGAAGTAATAGGCCAGCCCGCCCACCATGGCCACTACGCCGCCCAGCATCAGGGGCTTGCGCAGCCAGCGTCGCGACAGCAGGGAAGCGCCCGTCATCAGCAAGGGCGTCACTGTCTGCAGGTTCAGGTTGCCCAGACCGCCCGCGGTGAGGGACTTGATGGATTGCACCGTCCTGCCGCCGCCGAAGAGGGAAACGGCAAAATGGCCCACGCGGCTCAGCGCACCCTTGGCCAGCGATTCGGCGCTGAGGTTCTCGCGCACGACTTCACGCGCCTCCATCACGCCCAGCCGGTACAGCGCGCCCTGCGCCAATACCTTGCGCTTGCGCTCCTCGTGGGTCATGCCGTGATCCTGGTCTGTTGTCTGCATGGCTATCCTCGAAAAATACGCTTACAGCAAGGCATCACGGTCCTTGCGCAGCTCGGCCATGGTCTGCGGCAGCGACAGCTTGCCCTGCAACAGCACCGAACGCGCATACCAGACTAGGCCGACCGTGGCCACGGTAAACACCATGCCCAGGAGAGCCAGGATCTTCCAGCCCCAGGTATCCCAGGCGAGCATGACGATCAATACCGACCAGAAGGCGATGGCGAACCACAGCCCCACTGCCGCCAAGACGAAGATGACGGCGAAACGCACCAGGTTGGCGCCGATCTCCGACATCTCCAGAGAGGCCAGCTCAATACGGCTGATGATCAGGCCGAGCAGGTTCTTGGCCAGGCCCAGCAGGCCTGCCGTCAGCCCGGGATGGGCGGCCGGGGCGGGTGCGCCCTGGCCTTCCTTGTGGGGATTGGGCATCGCTGCAGCGCTTACTTGCTACGACCGATGACCAGGCCCACCAGCAGGCCCAGGCCGGCCGAGATGGCCACCGCGCGCCACGGATTCTCGTGCACGTAGTCATCGGTCTTGGCGGCGACTTCCTTGCCCTTCTCGATGGCGGCGGCCTGGGCGCTCTGGGCGGCTTCGGCAGCGGCTTCCAGCAGGGTCAGGCCGCGTGCGCGCAGCTCGTCGGCCTTTTCACCGGTCGCGGCAGCCGCCTCGGCGAACAGGGCCTGGGCGTCCTTGACCAGCGTCTTCATGTCGTTGCGGACGGTCTTCAGTGCGGGGGATTGAGGCATTCAAATTCTCCTTTTTAGCCGGTTCAGGGAAAAGACAGGCAGTGCTGTCAGTGCAGGCTGTCCACAGATGCTGCAATGCGGACATGAATGATTCTACCTAGGCTGCAGCACTGCGGATAGCTGCCTGCAGCTGGCTTGCGCCAGCGCAAACCAGTTCGATGGCGCATGCAGGCATTAGTTTCAGGCAATTTTCCGCGCGATGGCCGGCGGCTTGCCGCCCCTCAGAAGCGGGTCTCGCGCGCCGCCCGCAGGAAACTGTCGAGCACTGGCGTGCAATCGAGCAGTTCGGGACTGCCGGCGCGGTGGAATTCCGGGTGCCATTGCAAGCCCATCACGAAGGGCGCCTTGCGGTAGCGGATCGCTTCGACGATCTGGTCGGGACCGGATACCGCCTCCACCGACAGGTCGCGGCCCAGGTCGCGCACGGCCTGGTGGTGGATGGAGTTGACCACGGCGTTCTCGGCCTTGAGCAGATTGGCCAGCGACGAGCCCTGCGGGAAATGCAGGGTGTGGTAATTGCTGTCGTATTGCTCGTTGACGTGGGGGATGGCGGTGGGAACGTCGGTGGCGATGTCCTGGTAGAGCGTGCCGCCGAAGGCCACGTTGATCAGCTGGCAACCGCGGCAGATGCCCAGCACCGGCTTGCCCGCCTCGATGAACTCATGCAGCAGCTCCAGTTCGTACATGTCGCGCACGCGGTCGCCACTCCATTCGGGACGGGTCGCCGACTGCGCATAGCTCTGCGGCGAGACGTCCGCGCCGCCCTGCAGGACCAGTCCGTCCAGATGCTTGGCGTAGTCGCGCAAGCGGATGTTGCTGGGGTGGACCAGGCCGTTGGTATTGACGGTGGGGATCATGAAGACCAGCACGTCGCGCGACATGACCCACTGGGCGATCGATTCTTCCAGGTATTGCAGGGTCTTGCTGCGCAGCCCCTTGGCGCCCGCCTCGGGGTGGAAGATGCGGGCCGACACGCCGATCTTGAGCGTACGCTGCATGACACGGCGACCCGCCTTGTCCGACAGTTGCCGCAAGCGCGCCGTCAGGAAGCGCCAGGTCTGCGCCCACGGCGCATCGCCGGCGTGATGCGGCGGCGGCACGGCCGAGTAGGGACTGTGGGCAGACTGCTGAGCCTGCTGGGCCTGGCCGGCCGGCGCAGATTCGGGACTGGGCTGGGCTGGCGGGACGGCTGGCGGGGCCGCCGCTGCGACCGGAGCCGGAGCGGCAGGAGCGGCAGCAGCCGGCGCAGGAGTCTGCGAGGCGGCCGGTGTGCCAGAGGCGTCGGCGGAGACAGGCTGGGCCGGGGTGGAGGGTCGGTCGGGCGGCAGGTTGGCTTCGGAGTCTTGGATGTCGGACATGGCTGCAATCAGGGGTCAATAGGGGGCACTGCGGCGAGCGTCATCCTCAGCCGCGCAAGGCTGCGGCGGAGAATCCGGGGAGTGGCTGAGTATAAGCGCATTGCCGGGCTTTGGACACCTGCGCGCGGGCAGGCGCTTTCCGGCAAAACGCCGTGACGCCGTAGCAAGCAGTTTCGTACAAGCCGGGCGCGTGCTTTCGTGGCAAACTCCTTGCGCTCACCAGAGCAGACAACACCAAGCCCGCCCATGTTCCGGCCAATTTTGCAGCTCGTTTCTCCCTTGCCCGATTCCCCATGCCCAAGGCCCTCATCCTCTACGCCCATCCCACCGCCGAGCTGTCGCGCACCAATCGCCTGCTGCTCGATGCGGCCGCGCGCCTGCCGGAAGTGCAGATCCATGACCTCTACGAACACTACCCCGACTTCCACATCGACGTGGAACACGAACAGCAATTGCTGGGTACGGTCGAGCTGATCGTGATGCAGCATCCCATCCACTGGTACAGCATGCCGGCCCTGCAGAAGCAGTGGCTGGACAGCGTGCTCACCCGCGGCTGGGCCTTTGGCCACGGCGGCCATGCGCTGCACGGCAAGCGCTTCTGGCTGGTGGCCACCACCGGCGGAGAGGAAGCCGCCTACCGCCCCCAGGGCCGCCACGGCCATCGCTTCGCCGACTTCCTGCCGCCCTATCAGCAAACTGCCGCGCTGTGCGGCATGCAATGGCAGGAACCGCTCATCCTGCATGGCGCACACCATATCCCGCCGGAACAATTCCAGCGCCATCTGCAGCATTATCTGGCGGGCCTGCAAGCATGAGCCCGCGCCCGCTCCACCCCTTCTTGCCTTTGCCCTTGCCCTTCTTCACGCCCACGACTGGAACTGCCCATGGATGAACAACTGCTCATCGCCCTCGTCTATCTGCTCGCGGCGGTGGCCGCCGTGCCTATCGCCAAGCGCCTGGGGCTGGGCGCCGTGCTGGGCTATCTGCTGGCCGGCATCGTCATCGGTCCGTGGGGACTGGGGCTGATCACGGAGGTCAAGCATATCCTTGAATTCTCGGAGTTCGGGGTGGTGCTGCTGCTCTTCCTGATCGGCCTGGAACTGGACCCCAAGCGGCTCTGGGCCTTGCGCCGTTCCATTTTCGGCTGGGGCAGCATCCAGGTCGCGGCGGTCTCGCTGGCCTTGCTGGCGGCGGCGCTGGCCGCTAGCGTGCCCTGGCGCATCGGCCTGATCGGCGCACTGGGGATGTCGCTCTCATCGACCGCCATCGCCCTGGCGACCCTGGGCGAGCGCAAGCTCACGGCCACGCCGGCCGGTTCCGCGGCCTTTTCCATCCTGCTGTTCCAGGACATCGCCGCCATCCCCATGATGGCCGCCGTACCACTGCTGGGCGTGGCGGCCAGCCAGGGCAGCGGACAGGGCTGGCTGCACGCGGGCCAGGTGGCGCTGGTGATTGCACTGCTGATCTTCGGCGGGCGCGTGCTGATGCGCCCCATCCTGCGCATCATCGCCAAGACCGACATGCGCGAGATCTTCACCGCCTTCGCGCTGCTGCTGGTCATTGCCACCTGCCTGCTGATGCAATCGGTGGGCATGTCGATGGCGCTGGGGACCTTCCTGGCCGGCGTGCTACTGGCCGATTCCGAATATCGCCACGCACTGGAAAGCGATCTCGAACCCTTCAAGGGCCTGCTGCTGGGCCTGTTCTTCATTGCCGTGGGCATGTCGGTGGATTTCGGCGTCTTCTTCGCCCAGCCCTGGCGCATCCTCGGCATGGTCCTGGGTTTCCTGGCCATCAAGACCTGCGTGATGTGGGCGCTGGGACGCTGCTTCGGCATCCCGCGCGGGCAGCAATTGTTCTTTGCCTTCCTGCTCTCGCAAGGCGGGGAGTTCGCCTTCATCGTCTTCGGCGCAGCAGTCACGGCCAAGGTGCTCACGCCCGAGACCTCGTCGCTACTGGTGGTGGTCGTGGCGCTGTCGATGCTGGTCACGCCGCTGCTGTTGCTGGTGCATGACCGTCTGCTGGTGCGCTGGATGGAAGGCGGCAAGCGCCGCCCCGAGGACAAGATCGATCCCCAGGACCATGCGGTCATCATCGCCGGCTTTGGCCGCTTCGGCCAGATCATCGGGCGGCTGCTGGCGGCCAATGGGATCGGCGCGACCGTGCTGGACCATGATCCGGACCAGATCGATTTCCTGCGCAAGTTCGGCTTCAAGGTCTTCTATGGCGACGCCACCCGCATCGACCTGTTGCGCACCGCCGGGGCGGACAAGGCGCGCGTGCTGGTGATCGCCATCGACGATGCGCAGGCAGCGCTGGAGATGGTGGACAAGGTGCGCGAGGAATTCCCGCACCTGCAGATCGCCGCCCGCGCCCGCAATGTCACCCACTACTACGACCTGATGGATCGCGGCGTCACGGTGCTGGAGCGCGAGACCTTCGAGAGCGCCCTGCACATGGGCCGCCAGGTGTTGCAGCAGCTGGACTTCGGCGCCTATCGCGCGCGCGAGGCGGCCATGAAGTTCCGCGCCCATAACCTCAAGACCCTGGAAGCGCTCTACCCGCATTACAAGAACCAGGCGCAGATGGTGTCCATGGCCGTGCAGGCGCGCGAGGAACTGGAAGCCATGTTCGCCGGCGATCGCCAGGCCATGGAGCGCGAGCACAGCCATGACCAGTGGCGCGGCGAGCCGCCGCCGCAATAAAAAAGGGCCGGAGACGCTTGCGCGCATCCGGCCAAATCCCTCACTGCTTACTGCTTACCACTTACTACGAGGCTACTGCTCACTACTTGCTACTCACTGCTTACTGCTTACTACCTACTGCTCACCGGTACTACTCACTGCCAAACACAAAACCACACAAATCATTTAAATCATTTAGCTAATTCAACTCATCGGACTCAATTCAGCGCCAGCGGCACGAAGATCTTTTCGTCGCCGCGCTCCACCAGCAAGGCCACGTTCTTGCCCGCGTCGGTGGCCAGCTTGCGCAGCTGCGCCACGCTGGAGACCGGGGTGCCATTGACCGCCAGGATCACGTCCCCGCTCTGGATACCCGCCACCGCTGCCGGACCGCTCACGTCTTCCACCAGCAAGCCCTTCTGCCCGCCCAGCTGGGCCTGTTCATCCTTGTCCAGCGGACGCACCGCCAGGCCCAGGCGGCCCTGGTCATCGGACTTGCTGGCCTTGGCGTCATTCTTGGCCTGCTTCATCTCGCCCACGGTCACATTGATGGTGCGCACCTTGCCGGCACGCATCACTTCCATGGGCTTGGTGCTGCCCGGCGGCGTATCCGCCACCAGGGTCGGCAGATCCACGGAATGGTCGATGGCATGGCCGTTGAAGCTGATGATCACGTCGCCAGCCTGCAGCCCCGCCTTGTCAGCCGGACTGCCCTTTTCCACCGAGCTGACCAGCGCACCCTCGGCCTTCTTCAATCCGAAGGAATCCGACAGGGCCTGGTTCAGATCCTGTACCGACACGCCCAGGCGGCCACGCGTTACCTTGCCATGCGTGACCAACTGCTGTTCCACCTTCATGGCCACGTCGATGGGGATCGAGAACGACAAGCCCTGGAAGCCGCCCGTCTGGCTGTAGATCTGCGAATTGATGCCGATCACCTGGCCGTTCAGGTCGAACAGCGGGCCGCCGGAGTTACCCGGATTGACCGCCACATCGGTCTGGATGAAGGGCACGTAGTTGTCATCCGGCAGGCTGCGCGACTTGGCGCTGATGATCCCGGCCGTGGCCGTGTTGTCAAAGCCGTAGGGGGAGCCGATGGCCAGCACCGGCTGGCCGACCTTGACCCGGGACGGATCGCCGATCTGCACCGTCGGCAGGTTCTTGGCGTCGATGCGGATGACGGCGATATCGCTCTGCTTGTCGATGCCCAGCACCTTGGCCTTGAACTCGCGGCGGTCGGTCAGCTTGACCACCACTTCCTGGGCGCCATCGACCACGTGGGCATTGGTCAGGATCAGGCCATCCGGCGAGATGATGAAACCGGAACCCAGGCCGTGCATGATGCGCGGCTGCTGCGGCATCTGCAGTTGCGGGCCGAAGCGCTTGAAGAATTCGGAGAAGGGATCGTTGGGGTCGAGACCATTGTCGTCATCATCGGCCACCTTGCGCGCCTTGCCAGTGACGCTGATGTTGACCACGGCCGGACCATAGCGCTGCACGATGCCCGAGAAATCGGTGGCCGCCGCGACCACCGGTCCGGCCGGGGCAGCGGGCGCGGAATTGGACGCCACCAGCGGGGCGTTGACCGCGGCCGCGTGCGCCGACGGCAGGTCGGCGCCGCGAAAATAGACGTAGCTGCCGCCGACCACTGCGGCAATCATGACAGCCAAAGTGTTACGAACGAAAACGATGCGACGGCTCATCTTCTTCTCCTTGATCGAACGGGTAATCGATGGTCGGGGCTGGCTCGCCGCACTTGGCGGCGTATCGGCCTCAACCGTTGGAGTGAAGATTAAGCAGTGAAAATTAAGACAAACTTAAGGCCGGATGAATGCTGACTTAATGCTGGCTTAACGCTGGAAAAAGGAGCATTCATCCCAGCTAAATGCTCCCTTTCCGGGAGCAAGCGCCCTCACGCAGGCGATAGCGGAAACACCACCCGCGCCTGCAGCCCATGGCCGGTATTGCGCAACTCCACCGGCACGCGATGCAGGTCGGCGATCTGGCGCACGATGGCCAAACCCAGCCCGCTGCCGAAGGCGGCCCGGCTGCCGCTGCCCTCTTGGCTGTGCTGGGCGCGATAGAAACGGTCGAACACACGCGGCAGTTCGCTCTCGGCGATGCCCGGCCCGCTATCCTGGACCACCACCGTGCAATATCCGGCTGTGGACAGATCAACGCCGACATCGACCACGCCGCCGGCCGGGGTATAGCGCAAGGCATTGTCCACCAGGTTGTTGAAGAGGATGCGCAAGGCATCGGCATTGCCTGTCACGCGCAAGGGCCGGCCATCGTCGCCCTGGTCCGACAACCCCAGGTCGATGCCGCCATGCTCGGCCACCGAGGACAGGTCGCCCACCACGCTCCCCAGCAAGGCGCGCAGATCGACTTGCGTGAAGCTCATGGCATCGGGCTCTTGCCGGGCCAGCGTGAGCAGCTGGTGGACCAGATGGGTAGTCCGTTCCAGCCCGTTCTTGAGATCGGCGAAGGCGGCGCGGCGCTCCTCCTCATCGACAGCGCGCTCGGCCAGCTGCGTCTGCAAGCGCAGGGCGGTGAGGGGCGTGCGCAATTCGTGGGCGGCATCGGCAACGAAGGCGCGCTGGGTCTCGGTGGCGTGCTTGAGCCGCGCCAGCAGATCGTTCAAGGCGTGCGTGAGCGGCTGGATTTCCTGCGGCATGCCCACATCGGCCAGCGGCTGCAGCGAATTCATGTCGCGCGCGGCCACCTCGGCGGCCGCCTTGCGCACCGGCGCCAGCCCACGGCTGACCGCCACCCACGAGAGCACGCCGATGAGCGGGAACAGCAACAGCAAGGGCACCACCGTCTTGACCGCCATCTGCGCCGCGATCTCATCACGCGCACTCTGCGGCTGCGCCACCTGCACCACGGTACTGCCGATCTGGGCGCTGTAGACGCGCCACATGCCGTTAGGCCCGCTGACGTTGGCAAAACCCAGTTCGGCCTGGCGCGGCATGGCGCCGCGTGCATGCGAGTGATAGATGACCGCGCCACGGCTATCCCAGATCTGCATCATGATCTCGTCTTCCAGCTCGGGGAACTGCTGGCCCGGCGAGATCGGCGAAAATGCCTGGCGCGGCAGCGAGGCGGCGATCTGGCGCATCTGGTAATCGAAGATCTGGTTGGCTTCGCCACGCGCCTGGAAATACAGCGCCACCCCGGCCAGCACAATGATGGAGAACAGGCCCAGGCCCAGCCACAGCAGCAGCTTGTTGCGCACCGAGTTCATGCCGGCACCAGATAGCCCACGCCGCGCACGTTCTTGATGAAGTCGCTGCCGACCTTCTTGCGCAGGGCGTGGATGTGGACTTCGACGGCATTGCTCTCGATGCTGTCATCCCAGCCATAGAGCTTTTCTTCCAGCTGCGCGCGCGAGAGCACCACGCCAGGGCGGTCCATGAAGGCCTGCAAGAGCGTGAACTCGCGCGCCGACAGGTTGACCGGCTTGCCACTGACCGTCACTTCATGGGTCGCTGGATTCAAGATCACTTCGCGCACCTGCACCAGGCTCTCGGCGCGCCCCGCCTGGCGGCGCGAGAGGGCGCGCATGCGGGCCGACAGTTCTTCCAGGTCGAAGGGCTTGATCAGGTAATCGTCGGCGCCGGCATCGAGCCCGGCCACGCGGTCGGCCACAGCATCCCGCGCCGTGGTGATCAACACAGGGATGGCATTGCCGCGCTCGCGCAGCGTGCGCAAGACCGCCAGCCCATCCTTCTGCGGCAGTCCCAGGTCCAGCAGCAGCATGGCGTAGTCCTCGGTGCGCAGCGCCACGTCGGCCGACTTGCCATCCTGCACCCAGTCGATGGCAAAGCCATCCTGGCGCAAACCCTTGCGCACCGCTTCGCCCACCATGGGATCGTCTTCCACCAGCAATACGCGCATCTCAGGGCTCCTTGGATCAATCTCAGAGTAGCTTCGCCAGCAGGAAGACCACCACCGAGATCAGGATGGTCGAGGCGAAGGGCAGCGAAAAGATGCGGCCAAACAAACGGAAACGCAAGTCCCCCGGCAAGCGGCCTATCCCCAGTTTTTCCAGCCAGGGCAACAGCGTCGAGAAGACGATGACCGAGAGAAAGATGACGACGATCCAGCGAATCATGCGCCTCTCCTCAGAGCCGGTGGGTACGGTCGTGGCGCAGCATGCGCTGCGGCCATTCGACATTCTTGCCAATGGCCAGCACCTTGAACAGCTCGCCCATCTCGGCCGGGGAAATCAGTTTCTGCATGCCATTGGCCAGCGGCAGGTAGCGTGCGCTGTCCTCGGGCGAGGTGCGCAGCAGCAGCTCGCCGATGCCGGCATTGAGCAGGAAGGCGCCCTGGCTGGTATAGGCCAGCACTTCGGCGCCCTCTTCCACGGCGGCCACCGCCATGGCAGTGAAATCGACGTGGGCGGTGATGTCCTGCAAGCCCGGCCAGTAGAAGGGATCGGTATGGGCGTGATGGCGGTAATGGCACATCAGCGTGCCCTGGTCGCGGTCGTGCAGATAATATTCTGCGGCCGGGAAACCATAGTCCGGGAGGATCGCCAGCGCACCCGGCCCGCTGGCCAGCATGCGGCCCAGCGTGTGCATGAAGCCGATGGCCACCGGCGCGACTTCGGTGAGATAGCCTGGCGGCAATTCGTGGGCATCGGGAATCTGCGCCAGCGGCAAGTCGTCCACGCTGCGGTCCTCGAAACGCAAGCGGCCTTCTGCATCGAGCGCCACGCCGCGCTCCTGCCAGCCTTGCTCGGCCTTCACGGCCAGGCGCACCGGCATGGCGTCGAGCACTTCATTGCCGACCACCACGCCCGAAAATGTTGCCGGCAAGGCATCGAGCCACTGCACCAGCGGCGCAAAGGCGGCCAGTGTCTGCTGTTGTCGTGCGCGCAACTGGGCCGAGATTTCCACGATGAAATAGCGCTGCGGCAAGGCCGCGCGCGCTTGCAGTTCGGTCAGGATATCGTGGGCCAGCTTGCCGGTGCCGGCGCCGAACTCCAGCAGTACATTGTCCACTGACGGGCTGGCGGCGATCACCTCGGCGGCCAGGCTGGCCAGGGTCGCGCCGTACAGCGGCGAGATTTCCGGGGCAGTTGTAAAATCCCCCTCTTTGCCCAGCTTGGCCGAACCACCGCTGTAGTAGCCGACCTGCGGCGCATACAGCGCCAGTTCCATGTAGCGCTGGAAGGAGATCCAGCCGCCGGCCGCGGCGATCTCGCCGGCGATCTGGTGCTGGAGGGTGTGCGAGGCGGCCTGTGCGTCCTCGCCTGGTTCGGGTAGTTGCAGTTGCATGGGCCGTATTGTAGTAGAACTCATTTCATCGATCGTCGCGAGATGCGTTCTGGCGTATTGGAAACCGGGAACATGACATCACCCTCTTCTGCAGGCATCGCGCTGGTCACCGGCGCGGCACGGCGCATCGGCCGCCACATCGCCCTGGCCCTGGCGCAGTCGGGCTGGGACGTGGCCGTCCATTACAACCGCTCGCGCGAAGAAGCCGACACGCTGGTGCGCGAGATCGAAACCCTGGGCCGACGCGCCCTGGCCGTGCAGGCCGAGCTGGGCGATGAAACCCAGGTGCGCAGCCTGCTGCCCCAGGCCGCCCCGCTGGGACGCATCTCCTGCGTGGTCAACAACGCTTCGCTATTCGATTACGATGACGCCGCCAGCTTCGGCAACGAGCGCCTGTTGCGCCACATGAGCGCCAACGTCGGTGCGCCGGTGCTGCTGGCGCAGGCCTTGTACGAGGCCACGCCGCAAGGCCAGCAGGCCGTCGTCATCAACCTGCTGGACCAGAAACTGTACAATCCCAATCCCGACTTCCTGTCCTACACCCTTTCCAAGGCGGCGCTGCACAGCGCCACCACCCTGCTGGCGCAGGCGCTGGCGCCCAAGGTGCGGGTGGTGGGCGTGGCGCCGGGCCTGACCATGGTCTCGGGCGACCAGACCGAGGAACAGTTCGGAAAAGCCCACCAGGTCACCCCGCTGGGCCGTGGCAGCACGCCCGAGGACATTGCCGCTGCGGTCTGCTACGTCGCTTCGGCGCGGGCCGTGACGGGTACCACCCTGCTGGTCGATGGCGGCCAGCATTTGCTTCCCCTTTCGCGCGACGTCATGTTCGTGGCGAAATAACCTTTATATTTCTGATCATGCTCTTCCTGTCCCATCCTTCCCTGCAAGATTGCCGCCGCCTGTTCCTGCGCAACTACGAGGTGTTCATCAACATCGGCGTGCACGAGTTCGAAAAGAAGGGTGAGCAGCGCATCCTGATCAACGTCGACCTCTACGTCCCGCTGGCCGAGACCACGCCCACCGCCGACCACCTCGACGAAGTGGTGGACTACGACTTCATCCGCTCGACCATCGCCCAGCGCATGGCCCGTGGCCATATCCACCTGCAGGAAACCCTGTGCGACGACGTGATGACGGCCATGCTGGCCCATCCCAAGGTGCGTGCGGTGCGGGTGTCGACGGAGAAGCCGGATGTGTATCCGGATTGCGATTCGGTGGGGGTGGAGACCTTCCGTATCAAGACGGTTGGCTGATCCCACTGCCGTTGGCCCTGCCCGAACCCCGAACCCCGCCGCTGCGGGGTTTTATTTTTTCGAGAATGGCCTGCTGTTTGCCACTTCCGCGCCGCTCCCAAGGTGGTAGCATGCTACGGTGCGTCGATGCGCATCATCGCCCTCTCCACCTTACGGACTTTCTGGACCGCCCACCCTGCGGCGGAGACTGCGCTGCGCGCCTGGTACGCGCTGGCCAGCCGGGTGAACTGGAAGACACCCGCTGATATCAAGGCGGCCTACCGCAACGCCAGTTTCACCAGAAACAATAAAGTGGTGTTCAACATCAAGGGCAACGATTACCGCCTGGTGGTCGCCGTGCGCTATGACCAGGAATTGATCTACATCCGCTTCGTCGGTACACATCGCCAATACGACGCCATCGATGTCGAAACGATCTGAAGGAATGTCACATGCCCATGCAACTCAAACTGATACGCACCCGCAAGGATTACCGCGCCGCGCTGGCCGAAGCCGAGCGTCTGTGGGACGCGCCGGCCCGCTCGGCGCAAGCCGATCAACTCGATGTCCTGACGCTGCTGATCGCCCATTACGAGCGTGCGCACTTCGCCATCGATGATCCCGATCCCATCGACTTCCTGCTCCATGTGATGGAGGCGCGCGGTTTGTCGCGCAAGGATCTGGAGCCCTACCTGGGATCACGCGGCCGCGTCTCCGACATCCTCAACCGGGTACGTCCGCTGACCCTGGACATGATCCGCAAGCTCAGCGCCGGCCTGAACCTTCCGGCTGATCTGCTGATTCAGCCCTATCCGGTGAGGTCGGATTGCGCCGAATTGCTCAGCGCCTGAAGCCGCCAAGAGAAATGCCGTTCAGTCTGCACTGAACGGCATTATCAAGGTGACCAAGGAGCCCAGGCGATCCCGCCTCACCCTCGCTACATCCCCATATACCTTCCCGCCCGATGATTCAGGGCGATGATCAGGTTGGCCGTCACCGCTCCCAGAATGGAAGCCAGCAAGACCTTGGGCGCGACCACCCACAGCGAGCACAGCACGATCACCACATCCACGCCCATCTGCAGCTTGCCCGCCCGCAGGCCATAGCGATCCTGCAGGAACAGCGTGACCACGTTGATGCCGCCCAGGCTGGCGCCATGGCGGAACAGCATCACGAATCCCACCCCGATCAAGAGGCCGCCCAGGACGGCGCTGTAGAACAGGTCCAGCTTGCCGTAGCTGATGAAGTAAGGATGCATCAGCGAAAATCCCGACACCAGCGCGACTGCGCAGAAGGTCTTGAGCATGAAGCGCTTGCCCATGCGCCGCCAGGCGAAGTAATAGAACGGCAGGTTGATGGTGAAGAACACCGCGCCGAACGGCAGCCCCGTCAGGTAATGCGCCAGGAAGGCCAGTCCGGCCGTGCTGCCGGTCAACAGGCCCACCTGGGTATACATGTTCACGCCCAGCGAGATGAAGAGCGTACCGGCCACCAGCGCCAGCACGTCCTCATAGCTCCTGTGACGTACATCGGCCGCAGCCACCACGGCCTTGCCTGCCACTTCAGCCACGCAACACCTCGGCCATCGTCTCGGCCACGCGTGCAACGTTGCTGTCGTTCAAGCCGGCCACGCAGATGCGGCCGGTACCCACGGCATAGACGCCGAACTCTTCGCGCAGGCGATCCACCTGCGCAGAGGACAGGCCGGTATAGCCGAACATGCCGTTCTGGCGCAGCAGGAAAGAGAAGTCCTGGTCCGGCACGGCGCTCTTCAATTGCGAGGCCAGCTTCACGCGCATGTCGCGTACGCGCACACGCATCTCTTCGACTTCGCCGCGCCATTGCGCAGCCAGCTTGTCATCGCCCAGCACATGCGCCACCAGCAAGGCGCCGTTGCGCGGGGGGCTGGAGTAGTTGCGGCGCACAGTCAGCTTGAGCTGGCCCAGCACGTTGGCGGCCTGGCCGGCTTGCGGGCAGAACACCGAGAGCGCACCGATGCGTTCGCTGTAGAGCGAGAAGATCTTGGAGAAGGAATTGCTGAGGAAGAACGGAATCTGGCGACGCACGGCCTCGCGCACCGGCCAGATGTCCTCGTCCAGGCTCTCGGCAAAGCCCTGGTAGGCCAGGTCGAAGAAGGGCAGCAGGCCGCGCTTTTCCACCACCTCGACGATCTGCTCCCACTGGGCGCGGGTCGGGTCCACGCCGGTCGGATTGTGGCAGCAGGGATGCAGCAGCACCACCGCGCCCCTGGGCAGCGAGTCGATCTTGGCCAGCATGCCCTCGAAGTTCAGGCCCTTGGTCTGGGCGTCATAGTAGGGGTAACGCTCGGTCTTGAAGCCGGCGCCTTCGAAGATGCCGATGTGGTTGTCCCAGGTCGGGTCCGGCAGCCAGATGGTGGGTTGTGGGAAGAAGCGTGCGATCAGGTCCGCCCCCACCTTGAGCGCACCCGAACCGCCCAGGGTCTGGACGATGGCCAGGTGCTCGGGCGCGGGCAGGTCCGCGCCGAAGAGCAGCTTGGCGACGGCCTGGCGATAGGCGCCATGGCCTTCCATGGGCAGGTAGACATACGGGGCATCGGCCTGCGCCACCGCCGCCGCTGCGGTGCGCACCGAGGGCAGCACCGGAACGACGCCCTTGCCATCGGTATAGATGCCGATGGAAAGGTTGACCTTGTTGCTGCGCTCGTCGCGCTGGAACTGTTCCATCAGGCTCAGGATAGGATCGCCGGCATAGGGCGGGAGATGCGAAAACATGAAGACCTCGTCAGATGAAGGAAACGCTGCTGCCGACACGGTCGCGCTGCGCCGGCAAAACCGCCATGGTAGCGCGGCGCGGAGAAAATTTCCCGCCTAGCGCAACAGTGACAGGTTTTTTTCAGGCGCAGGCGCCACACGCCGACGCAATCCAGGCTGACGGCGGCGCAGACCATCAGGGAGAAGCTGGCCGACGCGAAGTTGCCGGTATTGCGGGAGACGGCCAGCATCGAAAGGCCCGCTGACCTGCGAAAACGTTTCTACAATATCAACTCCTGGAAGGAGAGCCTTCACTAAATTAGAAAATAATTTATCCTGATTTAACGGCGACGGAGCCCGACAAGCGGGCCTGATCCGCATTAACATGCCAATTCGGCGCGATTCTTGAGCTTGCCCTGCCCTGACTACCTTGTCGTCATTTTGACCAACAACGACCTGGATTGTCATAAAGTGAAATCTTCCTGATTACCTTCTCCCATGCAAAGCACCTCTCTGCGCTATTTCTACCAGGTCGGCCGCACCGGTTCGCTCACGGCGGCAGCCGAACGCCTGGATGTAGCGGTCTCGGCGGTCAGCCGCCAGATCGCCAAGATGGAGGAAGAGACCGGCGTCCCCCTGTTCGAGCGACGCGCCCGCGGCATGGTGTTGACGCCCGCCGGGGAAGTGCTGATGGCCTATGCGCGCCGCAACCTGCTGGAGATGGAACAGGTGCTGGCCGAGGTCAGGGGCTTGCATGCGGTGGGTCAGGGCGTCATCACACTGGCCTGTTCGGAGGGCTTCGCCTGGGACCTGCTGCCCAACGTGACCGCCCAATTCCGCGAGCAATACCCGGGCCTGCAATTCAAGCTCCACGTGGTCGGCGCTGCCAGGGCTTCGCAGATGGTCATCGACGGCGAGGCCGATATCTCGGTCACCTACAGCCTGGCGCCGGCTGAAGGCCTGGCCGTCGCCTATCGCGAATCGGGGCCGGTGTTCGCCCTGATGAAGCGGGATCACCCGCTGGCCTCGCGCACGCTCTTGGCCTTGAGCGACCTGTCGCCCTACCCGCTGGCGCTGCCAGAGGTGGGCACGACCGTGCGCCAGCTCTTCGATATCGCCTGCAGCATGCGCGGATTGCTGTTCTCCCCGGTCTTCACCAGCCATTCGCTGGGCGCGGTGTACCGCTTCACCACCCGCTCGCCGGATACGGTGGCCCTGGGCGGCTTCCTGACCGTCCACGAGCGCGCCGAGGAAGACGGCATGATCCTGGTGGCCATGGCCGAGAGCGAACTGCACCAGCGCACGGTGCAGGTGCAGACCATGGCCGGCCGCAAGTTGCCGCCGGCGGTGGCGGCGTTCTCGGACTTTCTCATCGCCGCCCTGCGCCAGGTGCGCGCGCGCCAGGAACTGGGTGTGCGCTGAGGCGTCCGCGCGACGCTTGCAGCACGGCAAGCATCAGGAAAATGGCGAGAAGCGGCGCTGCATGAGAAAATGCCGGTCCTCCGCCCGCTCCCCGTGGTCACGCCATCCGCCCCGCGCTTGATGGCCGGCAACAGCGTTGATGCGGCAGCAACAGCCTACCGATTGAAGGAATTTCCCATGAACGACATGGCGGCCGCAGTGCCACTGTCCGATCCCATCCAAGCCGATGAGCTGGCGCAGGCCGGCTCCGGGCCCGCCGGCCAGAGCGAAGTGACCGCGCCCGGTTCGCGCCGCTTCGAGCTGCTGCAAAAGAACATCCGCCGCCTGACCGGGCGCGCCATCGCCGACTTCGACATGATCCGCGACGGCGACGTCATCATGGCCTGCATGTCCGGCGGCGCCGACAGCTACACCATGCTCGACACCCTGCGCTACCTGCAATCGGTGGCCCCGGTGAAGTTCGAGATCATCGCCGTGAACCTGGACCAGAAACAGCCGGGCTTCCCCGAGCACATCCTGCCCGAATACTTCGAACGCATCGGCGTGCGCTACCGCATCGTCGAAGAAGACACCTACAGCATCGTCAAGGACAAGATCGCCCCGGGCAAGACCACCTGTTCGCTGTGCTCGCGCCTGCGTCGCGGCATCCTCTACCGCGTGGCCAAGGAACTGGGCGCCACCAAGATCGCGCTGGGCCATCACCGCGACGATATCCTGCACACCTTCATGCTCAACATGTTCTACGGCGGCAAGATCAAGACCATGCCGCCCAAGCTGATCGCCGACGATGGCGAGAACGTGGTGATCCGCCCGCTGGCCTATGTGCGCGAGCCCGACATCAAGAAATACGCGGCGGCGATGCAGTTCCCCATCATTCCCTGCAACCTGTGCGGCTCGCAGCCCAACCTGCAGCGCCAGGCCATGCGCGAGATGTTGAATGAATGGGAAAAGACCAACCCGCTGTGGATCAAGAGCATGTTTACCGCCATGGGCAATATCGCCCCCTCGCACATGCTGGACCGCAGCCTGTTCGACTTCACCCACTTCACCCCAGGCCCGGGCAAGGAAGCCAGCGGCGACACCCTCTTTGACCGCGACGACAAGGTAGAAGACGGCCAGTCCGTCATCAACCTGCTCTGAAGCAACATTTGATGCAATGACGCGCGATGCGGCCAGACGATACACACCGTCTCACCTCATCAACTGGAAAGCCGCTCCCCAAGCGGCTTTGAGCGCCCCTCCCCTGCCTGCACGGAGCGTTCGACGTAAATTTTTGTTACCCCCAGGCTATAGTTCCGGATTGGACGACAAATACCCTCCTGATCCTCGCTTGAAGCCCAAAAACCGCATGTTCTAATCGGGTCATTCGCAGTCAGATGCCGCGAGGCAGGTCTGCCTGGATCAAGATAAACACAACCAAGCAGTCGAGGTTTCGCAGGGAAACGTGATCCCGACACGAAAAATACCGGGAGGCTGGCCACGAGCATGGCCCGGCCATACGCGTGAAACATCGCATTCGCTCCTCTGCACCCGAACGACTCTCTGCCATACGTGTAAGAGGCTGCCTGATGGCTAACTTTTGGCGCGACAAGCGCGTTTTCATCACCGGTCACACCGGCTTCAAGGGAAGCTGGCTGACGCTGTGGCTGCACCTGATGGGCGCGAAAGTCAGCGGCTATTCCCTGCCTGCGCCCACCAGCCCCAGCCTGTTCCACCTGGCGCGCCTGCACAATTGCGTGCAGACCACCACCGGTGATGTGCGCGACCCCAAGCACCTGGCCGAGACCATGGCGGCGGTGCAGCCCGATGTGGTATTCCACCTAGCCGGACAGCCGCAGATCGAACATTCCTACCTGACTCCGCTGGACACCTTCGCCACCAACGTCATGGGCACGGCGCATCTGCTGGAAGCCGTGCGCAGCACGCCCAGCGTGCGCGCGGTGGTGGTGGTCAGCAGCAACAAGTGCTATGAGAACCGCGAATGGCTATGGGGCTATCGCGAAGACGACCCCATGGGCGGCCACGATCCCTTCAGCAGCAGCAAGGGCGCAGCCGAACTGGTGACGGCGGCCTATCGGCGCTCCTTCTTCTCGGCCGATCCCGACAGTCCGGTCGGCGTGGCCAGCGTGCGCACCGGCAACGTCATCGGCGGCGGCGACTTTGCGGCAGACCGCCTGATCCCCGATTTCATCCGCGCGCTGGAAACGGACCAGCCCGTCACCATCCGCCAGCCGCATGCCGTGCGGCCCTGGCAGTTCGTGCTGGAGCCGCTGTCGGGCTACTTGCAGATCGGCAAGATGCTCTACGAACACGGCGCCAGCTACGCCGAGGCCTGGAACTTCGGCCCCACCGACACCGACCTGCAGACAGTGAGCCAGCTCTGCGCGACCTTCAACCACTCGCTGCAGAAGAACGATGTCGAACCCGTCGAGGTCCGCCTGGAACAGGCCGGCGCCACCCTCTCCGAAGCGGTGCTGCGGCTGGATACGTCCAAGGCGCGCCAGCGCCTAGACTGGATTCCGCGCATGGAGCTCTACACGGCGCTGGAACTGACCGCGCAATGGTATGCCGGCTACCTGAACAATGAAGACCTGCGCGCCCTGTCCGAGAATCAGATTGCCTTCTACCAGAGTCTGACATAATTGCGGGATCGCGCTCGCGCATCGCTTTCCGATCCTGAACAAGACCTTTCGCTCATGAATATCCTCGTCACTGGGGGAGCCGGCTACATCGGTTCCCATACCTGCGTGGAACTGCTCAAGGCAGGCCACGAGGTCATCGTCTTCGACAACTTCTGCAACAGCAGCCCGGAATCGGTCAAGCGGGTGCAGCAGATCACCGGCAAGACGCTCTCCCTGGTCAAGGGCGATATCCGCAACCGCGAGCAGCTCGAAAGCGTACTGCGCGAATTCAAGTGCGAGGCGGTGATCCATTTCGCTGGCCTCAAGGCCGTAGGCGAATCGGTCGAGCAGCCCCTGATGTACTACGACAACAACGTGGTCGGCACGGTCCGACTGCTCGAAGCGATGCAGGCCACGGGCGTGAAGACCATCGTGTTCTCGTCCTCGGCCACGGTCTACGGCGATCCGCAATACCTGCCGCTGGACGAAGCCCATCCGCTCTCGGCCAGCAACCCCTATGGCCGCAGCAAGATCGTCATCGAAGACATGCTGCGCGACTACTACCGCGCCCATCCCGACTGGAAGATCGCGCTGCTGCGCTACTTCAACCCGGTGGGCGCGCATGAGAGCGGCCTGATCGGCGAAGACCCGGGCGGCATTCCCAACAACCTCATGCCCTTCGTGGCCCAGGTCGCCATCGGTCGCCGCGAGCGCCTCAACATCTGGGGCGGCGACTATCCCACCCCCGACGGCACGGGCGTGCGCGACTTCATCCACGTAGTGGACCTGGCGCGCGGCCACGTGGCCGCCCTGCAAGCGCTGGACGCGCCGCAATGCTTTGCGGTGAACCTGGGCACCGGCGTGGGCTACAGCGTGCTCGACGTGCTCAAGGCCTACGAGAAGGCCTGCGGCAAGACCCTGCCCTATGCCATCGCCGAGCGTCGTCCCGGCGACATCGCCTCGTGCTACGCCAATCCCGCCGAAGCCAAGCGCAAGCTGGGCTGGGAAGCCACGCTGGGACTGGAGGCGATGTGTGCTGATTCGTGGAAGTGGCAGCAGATGAATCCGAACGGCTTCAAGGCCTGAAGCCTCGCCAGACCATGCTCTTCGTCACAGGCGGCGCCGGTTTCATCGGCGCCAACTACATCCTGCATTTCCTGGCGGCCCCGCACGATGAGGCCGTGCTCAACATCGACAAGCTGACCTACGCCGGCAATCCCGACAACCTGGCCAGCGTGGCCGGCGATGCGCGTTACCTGTTCAGCCAGACCGATATCTGCGACACCGCGGCCATTGCCCGCCTGTTCGCGCAGCACCGCCCGCGCGCCGTGGTCCACTGCGCCGCCGAGAGCCATGTGGACCGCTCCATTGCCGGCCCGGCGGTGTTCATCCAGACCAATGTCAACGGCACCTTCAGCATGCTCAGCGCGGCCTACGACTACTGGAGCACGCTGCCAGCGGCTGAGCAGGCGGCCTTCCGCTTCCTGCACATCTCCACCGACGAGGTATTCGGCAGCCTGGCCGCAGACGCGCCGCCCTTCACCGAAACTTCGCCGTACGCCCCCAACAGCCCCTACTCCGCCTCCAAGGCGGCTTCCGACCATCTGGTGCGGGCTTTTCACAGCACCTATGGCTTGCCGGTCCTCATCACGCATTGCTCCAACAACTACGGGCCGTTCCACTTCCCGGAAAAGCTCATCCCGCTGGTGATCACCAACGCCCTGGCCGGCCAGCCTCTGCCCATCTATGGCGACGGCCAGCAGGTGCGCGACTGGCTGCATGTGGCCGATCACTGCCGCGCCATCGAACTGGTCCTGGCCCGCGCCCGTCCGGGCGAGAGTTATAACATCGGCGGCAATAGCGAGAAGACCAATCTCGAGGTGGTCCTGACCCTGTGCGACCTGCTCGATGAACTCGCCCCCAAGGCGCAAGGCCAGTACCGCGACCAGATCTGCTTCGTGCAAGACCGCCCCGGCCATGACCGCCGCTACGCCGTCGACACCAGCAAGATCCAGCGCGAGCTGGGCTGGTCGCCGCAGCACGCCTTCAGGCAGGGGCTGCGGCAGACCGTGCAGTGGTTCCTGGCGGCACGCCATGCGTCCGGAGCGAGGCCATGAAGATCGCCGCCACCCTGCTCCCCGGCGTGCTGGTGCTGGAACCCACGGTCTTCGAAGATGCGCGCGGCCATTTCTTCGAAGCCTTCAATGCGCGCCAGTTCAAGGCCCTCACGGGGCTGAGCCCGGAGTTCGTCCAGGACAACCAGTCGCACTCCAAAGCCGGTGTGCTGCGCGGCCTGCACTACCAGCTGCACCAGCCGCAGGGCAAGCTGGTGCGCGTGATCCAGGGCGAGATCACCGACGTGGTGGTGGACCTGCGCCGCCAGTCGCCCAGTTTCGGGCAATGGGCCAGCGTCACCCTGTCGGCGCAGAATCGCCGCCAGCTGTGGATCCCGGAAGGTTTCGCGCATGGCTTCCATGTCCGCAGCGACATTGCCGATGTGCAATACAAGACCACCGCCTACTGGTCTGCGCCGGATGAGCGCTGCATCCGCTGGGATGATCCCGATCTGGCCATCGACTGGCAACTGACCGCCCCGCCCCTGCTCTCGGACAAGGACCGGCAAGGCGTGTACTGGCGCCAGGCCGAGCTTTTTCCCTGAAATCGCAACGATCGGCGCGCGGCATTGCCTGCTGTCACTACCCTGATCCGCCCTGCCCATGCGCCTGCCCGGCGCGCACGCTAATACAAAAGGTGGACCGGAAAATCCCCTGTAATCCCGCCATCCGATCCGGCCAATCCACGTAGACTCCTCAGGATGCCCCTCTCCCGCAGCCCTGCTGCGACAAGGAGAACAGGCGGAGAACAGTCGTTTTGCCTTGCCCAATCGATGCATGATGGAAAGTCTGGCCGATGGCATTGCAAGCGCCATGAGGAGATATCCAACGTGCCAGAAGCAAAGAATATCGATGTCCTGCCCGGCAATCCCGACCGTCGGCGCGCTCTCCTGCCGCATGGGCTGACCCGGAGCGGCGCCGCTATTTTCGGCCTGCCCGACGGCGCCCAGCCGTGCATGCAAGGCATGACCAGGCCACCGCGCAAGATCCTCGGAGACTGAACCCCGGCGGCGGCGCCTGGCGCTGCCCATCCCTTCTGCAGGGCCAACAGCACGGATAACGATAATGATCATCACCCGTACCCCTTTTCGCATGTCCTTCTTCGGCGGCGGCACCGACTATCCGGGCTGGTATGCCGAACATGGCGGGGCCGTCCTGGCCACCAGCATCGACAAGTACTGCTACATCACCTGTCGCCACCTGCCGCCGTTCTTCGAGCACAAGCACCGCATCGTCCACTCCCTGATCGAGAACGTGCAGACGGTCGAGGAGATCAAGCATCCGGCCGTGCGCGGCATCCTCGGCTGGACCGGCTGCGAGCGCGGCCTGGAAATCCATCACGACGGCGACCTGCCGGCGCGCTCCGGACTGGGCTCCAGCTCTTCCTTCACGGTCGGCATGCTGCATGCGCTGGCGGCGCTGGAGGGGCGCTATGCATCCAAGCAATACCTGGCCAGCACCGCCATCCATATCGAACAGAACGTCCTGGCCGAAAATGTCGGCTCGCAGGACCAGGTGTCGGCGGCCTATGGCGGCTTCAACATGATCGAATTCCATCGCAACGGCAGCTTCTCGGTCTCGCCGGTGGTCTTGCGGCAAGAGCGGCTCAATGAATTCCACAGCCACCTGATGCTGTGCTTCACCGGTTTTTCCCGCATTGCCTCGGAAGTGGCCAAATCGCAGATCGACAACCTCAAGCAGCGCCAGGCGCAGCTGCATCGCATGCGCGAGATGGTCGATGAGGCCATGTCCATCCTGCAAAGCGAGCATACCTCCATCGATGAGCTGGGCAAGCTGCTGCACGAAAGCTGGCTGTGCAAGCGCTCGCTCTCCGACAAGGTCTCCACCAGCGAAATCGACTACCTGTACCAGGAAGCGATGCAGGCAGGCGCCATCGGCGGCAAGATCATGGGCGCGGGCGGCGGTGGTTTCCTGATGCTCTTCGTCAAGCCCGAACAACAGCCGGCCGTGCGCGAACGCCTGAAGCACTTGATCCATGTCCCCTTCAAGTTCGATGACGGCGGCACTCGCATCGTCATGTACAACCCCACTGGATTGAATTGATGACGCTTTCCACTCCCGCAGCGCTGCCGGCCGACATGCCCTCGCGCGACGCCTCCATCTTCGTGGCAGGCCACGCCGGCCTGATCGGTTCGGCCATCCTGCGCGCATTGCAACAGGCCGGCTACCGCAAGCTGATCACCCGCACCCGCGCCCAGCTGGAGCTGCGCGACAAGCAGCAGGTCGACGCCTTCTTTGAAGCGGAACGTCCGGACTACGTCATGCTGGCCGCCGGCAAGGTCGGCGGCATCCTGGAAAACCAGAGCTTCCCGGCCGACTTCATCAACGCCAACCTGGCCATTTCGCTCAACGTGCTGGAGGCGGCCCATCGTTGCGGGGTCAAGCGCCTGGTGATGTTCGGCTCTTCCTGCATGTATCCGCGCGAAACGGCGCAGCCGATGGCCGAGACGGCGCTGCTGAGCGGCCACCCGGAACCGACCAGCCTGCCCTATGCCATCGCCAAGCTGGCCGGCGTGCAACTGTGCCTGGCCTACAACCGCCAGTATGGCCAGCAGCGTTTCATCCCGCTCATTCCCAACAGCGCCTACGGCCCCAATGACAACTTCGACCCCAAGTCGGGGCATGTGCTGTCCTCGCTGATGGCGCGCTTCCACCAGGCCAAGCTGGATGGCGCCGAGGCCGTCACGCTATGGGGCAGCGGCACGCCGCGGCGCGAATTCATCCACGCCGATGACATCGCCGCCGCCGCACTGCTGATGATGCGCGAGCAATTGCCTGCGCTCACGCTGCCCCTCAATGTCGGCTCGGGCAGCGACATTTCCATCCGCGAACTGGCCCAAGCCATCGCCGGCGTGGTCGGCTATGAAGGCCGGCTGGAATGGGACAGCAGCAAACCCGACGGCGCCCTGCGCAAGCTGCTCGACAGCAGCCTCATGCACCAGCAAGGCTGGCGCCCCCAGGTGGGATTTGCCGAAGGACTGCGCGATACTTACGCCTGGTATGTGCAGAACAAGGCCGGCCGCGCCGTCTGACCGGCGCATGGGATTTCCCGACAACGACAAGCAATGCTCTCCCTCACCCTCGCATAACGGAACCGCATGATGAAATACCCACTGATGAGAAACAATATCCTGCGTGAAGACCTCGATGCCGTCATCGAGCATCTGCGCCAGGACGATCCCATCCTGACCAACGGACCGAACGTACGCGCCTTCGAGAAGGAATGGTCCGAGTGGCTGGGCGTGAAGTACAGCGTCTTCGTCAACTCCGGCGCCTCGGCCAACCTGCTGAGCATGGCCGTGCTCAAGCTGCGCCACCCGGAAGGCGGCGAAGTCATCGTGCCTCCACTGACCTGGATCTCCGACGTGGCCACGGTCATCCAGAACGGCTTCACGCCGGTCTTCGCCGATATCGATCCGCGCTCGCTGGCCATGGCCCCGGAGCAGATCCTGGCCAAGATCACCGAGCGCACCCGCGCCGTGTTCCTGACCCATGTGCAGGGCTTCGACGGGCTCACCGACGAACTGCTGGCCGAGCTGGAACGCCGCAACATCCCGCTCATCGAAGACGTCTGCGAATCGCATGGCGCTACCCACAACGGCCAACGCCTGGGCAGCTTCGGCTGGATGTCGAACTTCTCCTTCTACTATGCCCACCACATGAGCACCATCGAAGGCGGCATGGTCTGCACCAACGACCCCGAGGTCTACCAGCAGGTGCGCATGCTGCGCTCGCACGGCATGGTGCGCGAAGCGACCGATGACGACTTGAAGCTGGGCTATCGCCAGGACAATCCGCAGCTCAATCCGGACTTCATCTTTGCTTTCCCGGCCTACAACGTGCGCAATACGGAAATCGGCGCCATCATGGGCCGCAGCCAGCTCAAGCGCCTGGACGCCAACTGCGCGCGCCGCACCGCCAACATGATGCGTTTCCTCGACCAGATCGACAGCCAGCGCTACCGCGTCGATTTCAAGACCGAGGGTTCCAGCAACTACGCCTTCAACCTGGTGCTGCGCGAGGCCGACGACGTCTTCGTCGAGCGCCTCATGCAGACCATGCGCAGCAACGGCATCGAATTCCGCCGCGGCAGCGCCGGCGGTGACAACCAGGTGCGCCAGCCCTACCTGAAGGGCATCGTGCCGGCCGACCACTACCTGCAATTCCCGCAGACCGAGCACATCCATTTCTACGGCTTCTACATCGGCAACTTCCCCGACCTGTCCGACGCCGAAGTGGATGACATCTGCCGCATCCTCAACGCGGTCTGAGCCATGACGATACAGTCCGCCGTCATCCTGGCCGGAGGCCTGGGCACCCGTCTGCGCAGCGCCGTCCCTGACCTGCCCAAGCCGATGGCGCCGATCGAGGGCCGTCCCTTCCTCGAATACCAGCTCGACTACTGGATCGCCCAGGGCATCGCTCACTTCGTGCTGGCCGTGGGTTACCGGCACGAGGCCATCAGCGGGCACTTCGGCCAGCAGTACCGGGGCGCGCGACTGGACTACGTGGTCGAGGAAACACCGCTGGGCACCGGCGGCGGCCTGCTGCTGGCGCTGCAGCGCTTGCCGGCGGACCAACGCTTCCTGTTGCTCAATGGCGATACCTACTTCGCCGTGCAGTTGCCGGCGCTGGAACAGTTCGCCCTGCAGCAGGACAGCGACTGGTGCTTCTCGCTGTTCCGCACCGGCCAGACCAGCCGTTACCTGGGCATGGGCGTGGCTGCCGATGGCCGCATCACCGAACTCAAATCCAGCCAGGATGGCGACGAATGCCTGGCCAATGGCGGCGTCTATTGCATCCACCCGCGCGCCCTGGCCAGCCTGGGCGTGCAGGCCGGCGCCAGCACGTCGCTGGAAAACGATCTGTTCCCGCGCGCCTTCGCCGCCGGGCAGCGCATGGTGGGACTGGAATTCGACGGCAGCTTCATCGACATCGGCATCCCCGATGACTACCACCGCGCCGCCACCGTACTCAATGCAAAGGAGACCCCATGAGCTCGCCACTGCTGCGCCTGCAACGCAACCTCGACGCTTCCATCCGCGCCAAGCAACAGCTCATGCAGGAGAGCGCCACCCTGGCCGTCTTCGACGCCGCCGTGGCCGCCACCATCGCGGCCTATCGCAATGGCCGCCGCATCTACATCGCCGGCAACGGCGGCTCGGCCGCCGATGCCCAGCACCTGGCGGCCGAGTTCGTCAGCAAGCTGGCGCGTGATCGTGCGCCCCTGCCAGCCGAAGCGCTGACCACCGACAGCTCCATCCTCACCGCCATCGGCAATGACTATGGCTACGAGCAGGTGTTTTCGCGCCAGCTGGCCGGCAAGGCGGTGGCTGGCGATATCTTCCTGGGCATCACCACCTCGGGACGCTCGCCCAATATCCTGCGCGCGCTGGAGCAATGCCGCGCCATGGGCGTGCCCAGCATCCTGTTTACCGGCCGCGACGGCGGACCGGCGCGGCCCCTGGCCGACCACGCCATCGTCGTCCCCGGCGAGGCCACCAGCACCATCCAGGAATTGCATATCGTATTGGCGCATACCCTGTGCGAGAGCGTGGAAGCGGCCCTCTTCGGCGAATGATCTTCAGCAAAGGACGATCCATCATGTCTTACCACATCCTCGTCACCGGCGGTGCCGGCTATCTCGGCTCGAAGCGACCGGATTCAAGAACGAATTCTCCCTGGACCGCGGCATCGCCGAACTGGTCAAGGGCTACACCATGACCAAGAACACCAAGTACGGCAATGTCTGAACCCGCACGCCCCTGCGTCTTCATCGATCGCGATGGCACGCTCAATGTCGAGAAGAACTACCTGCACCGCTACGAAGACTGGGAATGGATCCCAGGTTCGGTGGAGATGCTGATGCAGCTGCATGCAGCCGGCTTCCTCAATATCGTGGTGACCAACCAGGCCGGCGTAGCGCGCGGCTACTACGACGAGCAAGCCATCAGCCGCCTGCACGCCCAGGTCGACGCCGGCATGGGAGAGGCCGCCGGCTGCATCGACGCCTACTATCACTGTCCGCATCATCCGCTGCATGGCCAGGTGCGTGACTGCGATTGCCGCAAACCCGCTCCCGGCATGCTCTTGCGCGCCCAGCGCGAATGGAACATCGACCTCTCGCGCTCATGGATGGTGGGCGACAAGCTCAGCGACATACAGGCCGGACTGGCCGTGGGTGCGCGCTGCGTGCTGGTGGCCACCGGCTATGGCCGCGAAGAACGCGACCACTGTCCCCCCGGCGTCCTGCTGGCCGACGATTTCGCCCGCGCGGGTGCGCTGATCCTGCGCGAATCCCGCCAGGCCGGCGCAGCCAGCGCCGCTCTTGCATGAGGTCAATGACGTGACGACTCCCACTCCCCGCATCCTGTTCATCTTCCTGGAGTTCCCCGACTGGCGCCTGGCGCGCAGCCTGGGCTATCCCACCCAGATGGGCGTGGAGCAAGCGCTGCGCCAGAGCGGCGCCGATGTGCTCAGCATTCCCAGCATGTTCCGCATGGACAATACCAGCCGCGGCAACTGGCTCTCCCGCTTGCGCCAGATGGTGGGCCAGCGGACCTATGACCAGGTCTGGATCGAACTGGTCCATGCGGACTACGACGAGCAGTTCCTGTCCTGGATCAGCGGCCTGGCGCCGGTGCGCCTGGGCTTTGTGATGGAGTCGCTGCAATACGAGCCCTATGTGTACGAGCTCGAACCCAAGCTCAAAGAACGCAAGGAGCGCGTGGTGCAGCGCCTGTCCTACATGACCCACGTGCTGCTGGCCGACGAACAGGACGCCACCGACCTGAACCGGGATGGCAAGGTCCAGGCCATGTGGTGGCCGCAGACGGTGCCGCGCGACAGTATCCAGGTCGCCTCCCGCCCAGCCCAGCCCTATGCGGTCTTCTACGGGGCGCTGTATGGCAAGCGGCAGAGCTGGCTCAAGCATCCACAGCTCGATGGCCTGCTGGTGCAGCCGGGCCCTTCGCTGGAATACCAGACCGAATTCCCGGCCCTGTTCGACCGTCTGCAAGCCCTCACCACCGAGGCGCTGGAACAAGGCCTGCAGGCCACGCCGGTGGTGCTGGAGCGCTATCTGCAACTGCTGCGCACATTGCGCCAGGATATCTTCGCACTGTGGCTGCGCAGCCTGCAGCAGGGCGTGGCGGTGGTGAATCTGCCGTCCTTCTTCCAGGGCTTCCCGGGTCGCGTCTACGAGGGCATGGCGGCGGGCAAGCCGGTCATCTCCTGCACCATCCCGGGCCGGCCGCGCACCAACGCCCTGTTCGCCGACGAGCAGGACATCCTGCTCTACGACCCCGAATCACCGGAACACCTGGCCCACCAGATCCGCCGCCTGCAGCAAGATCGCGCATTGGTGCAGCGACTGGTCGGCAATGCCCGCCACAAGCTGCTCACCCTGCATACGGCTGAGCTGCGGGTCAAGCAGATCCTGCGTTGGCTGGAAGACGGTGTCGAGACCGATTTCAGTCGTGTAGAGGCGGCATGAACTGCTACAATCGTTTGCACCTACGGCCAGCACGAGGATGTGAGCCGACCCAGGGCAGCGTCGCCGGAAAGCCCTTCCTTTTCAAGTTCTTCTCATAGGAACCATCGTGACAGCAGCAAGCTTCTTCATCAAACCGGGATATCGGGCCCGTACTCAACCGGAATACTACGCCGACGTCCACGATGACGGCACCATCTGGCAACCGGAGGTCTATCCGCTGGCAGCCACCCTGGCGCGCCAGTACGGTTGCCGCTACATCATCGATATCGGCTGTGGACGCGCGCGCAAGCTGTCGATGATGTACCCCGAGTTCCAGATCATCGGCATGGACTTCGGCAGCAACCTGGAGCACTGCCGCGCCCAATATCCGTTTGGCAACTGGGTCGAGGTGGACCTGGAAAACAGCGACGGCGTGCAATTCCCGCCCGAGGTGCTACAAAACGCGGTGGTGATCAATTCCGACGTGATCGAGCACCTGGTCAACCCGACCCGCCTGATGGCCCTGATCCGTTCCTACCTGGTGCATGCCAAGGTCGCCGTGATCTCGACCCCGGAGCGCGATCTCGAACGCGGTACCCACGACATGGGTCCGCCGGCCAATCCCACCCACATCCGCGAGTGGAACCTGGCCGAGCTGGAAACCATGCTCAGCAGCGAAGGCCTGCGTCCGGCCTATTGCGGCCTGACCATCAGCAACGACCGCGACATGCTGCGCAAGACCTCGCTGGCGGTGGTGCCGGGCTTGTCGCTGAACTCGTCGGCGGTGCGCGAGCTGGGTGCGTTCTGCGAAAAATGGCTGGCGGCTTCGCCGGAGATGCGCGACGCCGGCAATGGACAGTACCTGCAGAACCTGGCCCAGCTGGAACGTGAAATGGCCTCGGCGCAGTCCGCCGCGCAGCCGCTGCTGGCGCCCATGAGCCCGCTGGAAATCGGCATGGAGCACATTGCCGCAGCCCGTTACGAGGAAGCCTTCAAGGTCCTCACGGAAGCCCTGCAGAACGACGGCGAGAATCCGGCGGTGGTGTTCCAGCTGGGTCGCCTGGCGGCCATCTGCAACATGCCCGAGGATGCCAAGGAACTGTTCTACCAGGCCGCATTGCGCGCACCGGAAATCGTCAAGGACATCTTCGATTTCTACCAGGAGCAATTGGCGCGGGCCCGCGCCGGCCTGGAATGAAGACCACGGCATGGACGTGAAAAAAGGCTCCCGCGGGAGCCTTTTTCCATGGCGCCGACAGGGCCGGCGCAAGCTAGATCAGTGAGTGCAGTACAGCTCAGCTATTGAAACGATGCTGCGCCGTCAGGCTCAGGCCGAAGTCTTCGTAGCCAGCCAGTTCCTTCAACGGCACCTGCTCGACCATGAGGGCGTCGCCCACCAGCTTGTCCTCGTAGTATTCGCCATCGAACAGTCCGGGGAAACGCATCATCGTCATGACCAGTTTTTCCAAGGGCCCCGGGCCCAGGTAATAGGCCCCGCCCATGGCCCAGTGCCGCCAGAAGGGCTTGCCATAGGAGATGGTGTTGAGGGCCTTGTCCTGGCACTTGTTCCAGTGCCAATTGCGGTCATGGGTGGTGCCCGAGACCGGCACACCCGCATACACATTCAGGGTATGCAGCTGGTCCAGCAGTTGGCGCGCACGCACCGGATCGAACAAGGTCTGGTCATCGTCCACCTTGAGGATGCCGACGTTGCGACCCACGTTCTCGTAGACCCAGGTGCAGGCCGCCACGGTCTTGCGCGGCAGACCCTCGTAGTTATCGGGCGCGGCCACCTGCACGGCGCGTGGATGGTTGATGGCCTCGGTATCGTGACCGGAGATGATCAGGCTTTCGATCCCCGCTTCCTCGTACTGGCGCTGCAAGCTCAGGGCCTTCTGTTCGTACTTCTTGCAGCTGATGATCAGGGCCAGGTTCTTGATGGTGGAGGCGTTGGCGACCAGGTCGCGGTATTCGCGGATCAGGTCTTCGTTGTAGGGATTGAGCGCCACCGCGCGACGCGCATGGGCCACCGCGCCGGGCTTGTCGCCGCGCAGCTTGCTGACCTGCCCACGCTTGTACTCGAGCACCCACAGGAAACCTGAAGGGATATAGGGATTGTCCTGCTCGATACGGACGCACTCGCGCAGGATGCCATCGGCATTGAGCACGGTCGGGCGGATGTTGAGCAGCTCGGAGATGCGTTGATTGAAATCCATGATGGGCAAACGTTGGCTAAGGATGTGGGGATCAGGTACTGGGCGGATCAGAATCCCATCTGCTTGACGGCGATCTGCGCCTGCACCCGATAGATCAGGCGTTCGAAGGCGTCGGCCCAGTCACTGGTGAGATTCTTGAGCAGCAGGCTCTTGCCGGCCCGGGTGATGCGACGGCGCACATCGTCGTGATAGAGCACCATCTGCAGGTTCGAGGCCAGCAGCTCCATATTGCCCATCGGGTGCATCATGGCGTTGACGCCGTGCTTCAGGCCGATGTGGCGATAGGTCTCCAGGTCCGACAGGCAGACCGGGACTTCCAGCTCGAAGGCTTCCCAGATCGTCAGCGGCTGGGACTCGCTGGAACTGGCCAGCACATAGGCGTCCGCCGAGGCCAGGTAGCGCAGGGTTTCTTCGTTGGGCTGCTCGCCCAGGAAGCGGTAACGCTCCGGCAGTGCTTCAGCCAGCTTGCGCGCGCCATCGCCCAGCTGCAGGTACTTGCCGATGAAGACGCACTCGATCTCGGCACGCTGCGCGCTGCTCATGGCATTGACGGCCAGGATGGTGTCTTCCATACGCTTGCGCGGTTCAATGGTGCCAATGCAGACGATGCGCTTCTTGTCCTTGGGCTTGGGCTGCAGATCCTGCTGGCGGTAGATGGCGTCGTTCCAGAACGGCAGCACATGCACCATGGCCGGACTGTCGAAGAGGAAGCTGCCATAGACGATGCGCTGGAACTCGGTCTGGAAGACGATGTGCGAGGCGCTCTTGAAGCCCTGCGCCATCTGCGGATAACGCAGCAGCAGGTCACGGCCGACCTCGGCCTCGTGCACCCACCAGATCACCGGGCAACGCGGCGCCAGCTCGCCCACCAGCGAACCCGACAGGATGCAGTTGGACACGATCAGATCAGGCTCGCCGGCCAGGTCCTTGACGATGGGAATGCCCAGCGCTTCGAACTGCTTGCGGATCTCGCCCTGGCCATCGATACGCGGCAAGACCGACACCTCGTGGTTCTGCACCAGCCGCTCGGCCAGGCGCAGCATGGCCGTGCTGGCGCCGGTGGTGTAGAACTCGTCGTTCAACAAAAGAATCTTCATGCAATGTCCAAAGAGGGCGCGACCGCAGGGCCGCCAATCGCTTATCGCTTATCCGTGAGGATGCTGCGCCGCCGCCAAAAGATTTCCCTGACGCAAAACACGCGCAGCAAGCCGCAATCTGCCATCTTAATGAGCCATGCAAGCCTCAAAGGGCGGAGCACACGCGCAAATGCCCTTCAGCTTCCTTTTTGACCACAAGCAGCCCGGCAGCGCCGGGGCTGCATGCTAGACTTTGCCTTTTCGGCAAGTCCACCAACCCCGCTACGCCATGAACATCGTCATCCTCGCTGCCGGCATGGGCAAACGCATGCAATCCTCCCTTCCCAAGGTCTTGCACCCGCTGGCCGGCAAGCCCCTGCTGGGCCACGTCATCGACACCGCCCGCGCGCTCGCACCGTCTCGCCTGTGCGTGATCTACGGCCACGGCGGCGACGCCGTGCCGCAGGCCTTTGCCGACCGCGACCTGGCCTTTGCCCGCCAGGAACCGCAGCTCGGCACCGGCCATGCCGTCATGCAGGCCCTGCCGCACCTGGAAGACGGCGTCCCCACCCTGGTGCTGTATGGCGACGTCCCCCTGACCACCGCCGCCTCCCTGCAAAGGCTGCTGGCCGCAGCCGGTCAGGACAAGCTGGGCGTGCTCACCGTGACCCTGGACGACCCCACCGGCTACGGCCGCATCGTGCGCGAGAACGGCAAGATCACCCGCATCGTCGAGCAGAAGGACGCCAGCCCCGCCGAGCGCGCCATCACCGAAGTCAACACCGGCATCATCGTCGCCCCCACTGCCCGCCTGCGTGACTGGCTGGCCAAGCTGTCCAACGACAACGCCCAGGGCGAGTACTACCTCACCGACGTGATCGCCGCCGCCGTGGCCGATGGCGTGGACGTGGTCTCGGCCCAGCCCGATGACGTCGCCGAGACGCTGGGCGTCAACAGCAAGGTGCAACTGGCCGAGCTGGAGCGCGTGCACCAGCGCAACATCGCCACCGCCCTGCTGGAAGCCGGCGTGACCCTGGCCGACCCGGCCCGCATCGATGTGCGCGGCACGCTCGACTGCGGCCGCGATGTCAGCATCGACGTCAACTGCGTCTTCGAGGGTTGCGTGAGCATCGGCGAAGGCGCCAGCATCGGCCCCCACTGCGTCATCCGCAACGCCAGCATCGCCGCCGGCGCCAGCATCAAGGCCTTCACCCACATCGAAGATGCGGTGGTTGGCGCGGGTGCGCAGGTCGGCCCGTATGCGCGCCTGCGCCCCGGCACCGAGCTGGCCGACGAGGTCCACATCGGCAACTTCGTCGAGGTCAAGAACAGCGTCATCGGACTGGGCAGCAAGGCCAATCACCTGGCCTACGTGGGCGATGCGGACGTGGGCAGCAAGGTCAATATCGGCGCAGGCGTGATCACCTGCAACTACGACGGCGCCAACAAATTCCGCACCACCATCGAGGACGAGGCCTTCATCGGCAGCGACAGCCAGCTGGTCGCCCCAGTAGTCGTGGGCAAGGGCGCCACGCTGGGCGCAGGCACCACGCTGACCAAGGACGCCCCGGCTGGACAGCTGACCATCTCGCGCGCCAAGCAACTGTCCCTGCCGGGATGGCAGCGACCGGTGAAGATCAAGAAGTAAGGTCTGCGGCGGCAAGCCGCCTCAGCAGCTCAAGTTCAGCAGCTCAGCCTCAATAGCCGAGCTTCCTGAGTTCCGCGCCCATGGCGGCGCGGGCAATGATGCGTTCGAACTCATCGGCCCAGTCGCGGGTGAGGTTCTTCAACAGCAGGCTCTTGCCCGCGCGCGCCAACTCCCGCGCCAGCGTGGGACGGGTCAGCAGTTGCTGCAGGTTGGCGCTCAACACCGCGGTCTGACCGACCGGATGCATCAGCGCATTGCGGCCATGCTGCAGGCCGATGTGGCCATAGGTTTCCAGGTCCGAGAGGCAGACCGGCACTTCCAGCTCGAAGGCTTCCCAGATGCTCAGCGGCTGCGATTCGCTATAGCTGGCCAGCACATAGGTATCGGCCGACGCCAGGTAGCGCAATACCTCGTCATTGGCCTGCTCCCCCAGGAAACGGTAGCGCTGCGGAGCCGCATCGGCGATCCGGCGCGCCTGCTCCGGCAATTCCAGGTACTTGCCGATGAAGACGCACTCCACCTCCTCGCGCAAGGCCGGCGGCATCGCCTCCACCGCCAGGACCGTATCTTCCATGCGCTTGCGCGGCTCGATGGTGCCGATGCAGACGATGCGCTTGCCGCGCTTGGGCTTGGGGCCCAGGTCTTCCTGCCGATAGATGGCGTCATTCCAGAACGGCAGCACATGACAGCTCGCCGGACTATCGAAGAGGAAGCTCTGGTAGACCTTCTGCTGATAGCTGGTCTGGAAAACGATCTGCGACGCATGCTGGAAAGCCGGCGCCAGCGCCGGAAAGCGCAGGATCAGGTCGCGCCCCACCTCGGCCTCATGGATCCACCACACCACCGGCACCTTGGGCCCGGCCTCGGCCACATGCAGGCCAGCCATGAGCGTATTGGCCACCACCACATCCACGGTAGTGACGTTGTGGACGATGGGAATGCCCAGCGCCTCAAATTGTTTACGGATTTCTCCCTCGCCATCGCGGCGCGGCATCACCATCACCTCATGCTGCTGAACCAGCCGCTCAGCCAGCCGCAGCATCGCAATGCTGGCGCCGGTGGTGTAGAACTCATCGTTGAGCAGGAGGATTTTCATGGGCAGGCAAAAAAGGCAAAGGTGAGAAGGATGAGGACAACATCAAGCTCATGGCCCCGATAGGGCAGACCGACAGCATAAGCCCACCCACGCCAGCCAAAGGCCGAAGAACCACCGCAAACCCGCGCGATCTCGGCCCTTTGCATGCGCCGCGCACAGGCTGCAAGCCGATTCAGCTGGCCGCGTCATCGATGGGAATAGCCGTCTCGAACTTGCTGCGATGGATGGAGAAATAACTGCGCACATTGCGCACATTGCGCTGCGAGGCAAACAGCCGGTGCGCCAGCGCATGATAGGACGACATGTCCCGCACCAGCACCACCAGCACGAAATCCGGCCCCGGCGAAACCCGATAGCACTGCTGCACCGCCGGCTCATCGGCCACCAGCGCCTCGAAGGCCTGCTGCTCCTCCTCGCCCTGGCGATCCAGCGTGATTTCCACCACCGCCGTGAGCGCCGCCGCCACCTTCTGCGCATCCAGCAAGGCCACCTGCCGCGCAATCACGCCCCCCTCAACCAGGCGCTTGACCCGGCGCAGGCAGGTCGGCGGCGAAGCATGCACCCGCGCAGCCAGCTCCTGGTTGGTCTGGCTGGCATCGGCCTGCAAGGCCTTCAGGATGCGGCGGTCGAGGTCGTCGAGTTCAAATGTCATCAGGATGGGCAATATTCATTCAAATATGCACCTAATTTTAATGAATATTTCATGAGTTTTGACGTCAGCAATATTAATTCATTAGTCACTATTTTTAGAAATCATATTTCACACCCCCTCGCCTAATATGCATGCACATTCTTTCACACGAGGTATTCCATGTGCGGCATCGTCGGCGCGGTTGCGCAGCAAAACGTCACCCCCATCCTGCTCGAAGGCTTAAAGCGCCTCGAGTATCGCGGCTATGACTCCTGCGGCGTAGCGCTGCACGTGGACGGCAAGCTGCAGCGTTCGCGCAGCACCTCGCGCGTGGCTGAACTGCAGCAGCAGATCGCGCAGAGCGGCCTGTCCGGCTTCACCGGCATCGCCCACACCCGCTGGGCCACGCACGGCGCGCCCGCCACGCACAACGCCCACCCGCACTTCTCGCGCGACCGCATCGCGCTGGTCCACAACGGCATCATCGAGAACCACGACGAACTGCGCGCCGAATTGCAGGCCGTCGGTTACGTCTTCGAGAGCCAGACCGACACCGAAGTCATCGCCCACCTGGTCGACCACATGTATGACGGCGACCTCTTCAACACCGTGCAACAGGCCGTGCGCCGCCTCACCGGCGCGTACGCCATTGCCGTGTTCTGCGCCGACGAACCGCACCGCGTCGTCGCCGCGCGCCAGGGCTCACCACTGATCGTGGGCGTGGGCGAAGGCCAGAACTTCGTCGCCTCCGACGCCATGGCCCTGGCCGGCACCACCGACCAGATCATCTACCTGGAAGAAGGCGACGTCGTCGACCTGCAATTGCAGAAAGTCTGGATCGTCGACGCCGCCGGTCGCCCGGCCGAGCGCGAAGTGCGCACCGTGCAGGCCTACACCAGCGCGGTCGAACTCGGCCCCTACCAGCACTACATGCAAAAGGAAATCTTCGAGCAGCCGCGCGCCATCGCCGACACCCTCGAAGGCGTGGTCGGCATCATGCCCGAGCTCTTTGGCGACAAGGCCTACAAGGTCTTCAAGGAGATCGACTCGATCCTGATCCTGGCCTGCGGCACCAGCTACTACGCCGGCCTGACCGCCAAGTACTGGCTGGAATCGATCGCCAAGATCCCCGTCAACGTCGAGATCGCCAGCGAATACCGTTACCGCGACAGCGTGCCCAATCCGAAATCGCTGGTGGTGACCATCTCCCAGAGCGGCGAAACCGCCGACACCCTGGCCGCATTGAAGCATGCGCGCAGCCTGGGCATGCAGCACACGCTGACGATCTGCAACGTCGCCACCAGCGCCATGGTGCGCGAATGCGAACTGGCCTACATCACCCGCGCCGGCGTGGAAGTGGGCGTGGCCTCGACCAAGGCCTTCACGACGCAACTGGCCGCCCTCTTCCTGCTCACGCTGGCGCTGGCCCAGACCCGCGGCCTGCTGACGGAAGAACAGGAAGCCGAGCACCTCAAGGCCATGCGCCACCTGCCGGCGGCATTGCAGAGCGTGCTGGCGCTGGAGCCGTCCATCGTCGCCTGGGCCGAATCCTTCGCCCGCCGCGAGAACGCCCTGTTCCTGGGCCGTGGCCTGCATTATCCGATTGCCCTGGAAGGCGCGCTCAAGCTCAAGGAAATCACCTACATCCACGCCGAAGCCTATGCCGCCGGCGAACTGAAGCACGGCCCGCTGGCGCTGGTGACGGACCAGATGCCGGTGGTGACCATCGCGCCCAATGACGCGCTGGTGGAAAAGCTCAAGTCCAACATGCAGGAAGTGCGTGCGCGTGGTGGGCAGTTGTATGTGTTTGCGGATGGTGATTCGCACATCAGCTCGGCAGAGGGACTGCATGTGATCCGTATGCCGGAGCACTATGGGGTGTTGTCACCGATCTTGCATGTGGTGCCGCTGCAGTTGCTGTCGTATCACACGGCATTGGCTAGGGGGACGGATGTGGATAAGCCGCGGAATTTGGCTAAGTCGGTTACGGTGGAGTGAGGGGACTGGGCGGTGGAACTTTTGTTTCGTACAATCAATGTCAGAGATATGCAATTAAAGTCTGAGACAAGTCTTTAGTACGGCTCTAGGATTGAAAATCCTTATGTTGGTGGTTCGATTCCGCCCCGGGCCACCAAGAATGTTCTAAGCAAAACCGCCAGCCCTCGCCGGTTGGCGTTTTTCATTTCTGGGACTGAAAATCTTCGGCTTCGACCTATGTTTGCTTTCCGCCTGCCGATTTTTCCTCCTCGCATACCAGCTCTCCCAAGTCCAAAAACATCCGCTTCAGGCTCCTTCTTGGCTTCCGAGATTTGACCGCCTCTGCACTTAGCCAAGTGAAAAGTCCGACAGTAAAGTCGTCGAGCGAGCACTTGGGAGCGCCTTGCTGACTAAGAACATACGCTGACATCGAATCATTCTGCACCCTCCAAATAATCCGACACCAACAAAAAAGCTCTTCCCAACTGGTTTAGCCTAAGCTGCAGCCGATAACAATCGACTTCTCCACTGTCATTTTTGTATGGATAAATCTCCTTCTCTCCAGCAGATTCATATTCAAAACCATTGTCATGGTCGGCCATTCGAGAGACGACAGAATAGATATCTTGATTGTCCTCACAATTTTCATCATAAAAATCGACATCGATGCTTGCTACCGACCAAGGAAATAGCGTTTCGACCAACTCCTTCATTGGGCGGTGCATGTAATACTGAAACCACTCTTTGCTTAAAGTCTCGCGTCCGTATTTATCATAGACGTACACTGTCACGTTGCCACGTCGCAACCCTTTGTTAACCCAGTCCTCAAGTTCAACAGATACCTTCATGCCCGCCTTAACATGGCGCATTAACGATGCATCGATAGCCAACCTTCGCATACGATTCTGAGCAGGAGATCCAGCAAAAACTTTCGCTAAAGCAGCGCGTGTTTTTTTACCTAGTTTATTTTCCTTAGGAATAGCGATGGTCCAGGACTTCCCCGCGCGACGAACCTTGCCCTCATCAACGAGAACCCAATAGGTCTCATTTTCCTCATCGAAATGCGCAACCAATATGACCGGCAAAGAGTGATTGATCCAATATTCTAGATGCGTGAGGCTTCCTCGAAACACGTATGCATCTTCACGCTCGACAAAATGGCTTGGCCCCGTTTTAATTTGCAACGCAACTAACTTCCCGGTCGGCTCGTCCTGTACCAATTCGATATGTGCATCAATTCCCATATCAACTAACGGCTGTTCACGAAAAATCCAACCGAGTTCTTTCAAAACTATTTTCTGAACTGCATTGACACCAATTTGTTCTTTAGGATCGTACCGTGCCATTTCATCTTCGCCTTCTTAAATCAGCAACTAGCAATACTTGAATATAAAACCCCGGAGCGGTCCGCCCCCCGAATGCCTAAGCAAAAACGCAAGCCTCCGCGGGTTGGCCTTTTCGTTTCTGAGGGCACGAATCCATGCTCCGGTCTACTCTCGGCCTTAGGCCGAAGTTTCTAAGCCAATTCGCTTTATCTCGCTAACGATAATGGGAGACAACTTAAGACTCGCACCCTTTAGATTTATTAGCCTACGTTTGATAGCGACAGCGTCTAAGTCACTTTTCCCTAGCAGGTCTGTCAATTCTCTTGCTGCAATTCTGGATAGCCCTAGCTCCATGCATCCAATCATCGTTCCACTGCATGCGCCTAGCTCCAAAAATAAGGGAATAGGCGGAACATCGAGCTCTCGGTCAGGAGATACCACGCCGACGGCATGCTTCAATAGATCAATGTAGCAACCGATGTATCGCACGTAATGAAACCTCAGCTTATTCTCCACATCATCTAGCACCTTGATAATGGTTTTCCCTGGTTCCGGCTCCTCGTCACCATTCACCTCGGCCTTTCTACGCTCATATTGAATTTGGTGTTCTATCATGTCCCTCAAGGAACTCCCCCGCATCCAACTTAAGGCGAACCAGCCAAAGTAATATTGCTGATTGGTCTCTTTCCCTTCTAAATGGCGGTGAATCAAATCCATGATGGACTCGAGACGTTCTTTGACTTGACCAGACTGCAGCGGATGATGGGGCACAAGCTGTGCCGTTCCTCCCCTTTTCACCACAGCTAAGAGGACGTCAAACATTGCCTGCTGTCGTAGGGGTGATACAGAGGAATTGCGCTTCAATAGTTCCGGGGGGAGCATGACCTTGTCCAGATGTTCTCGGATTGCATCACTTATGGAAACGGCGCTTTCCATTGCAATCCCCCTCGTCGCACGCTCAATCGTCTGTTCCATGACGCCCTCTTTTGCGTCGATGAATAGTCGTGCAAAAACACTCTCAGCGAAATTCGTATCCTTGGCACCTGAAACATGGTTCTCGTCACGTATGAAATCCATCACTTCTGTATGCGAAGTGGTGAAGGCTTTACTCAACGAAGGCGTGACCTCCTTTTGCCTCACCTCTTCAACTGGCTGCCTATCCCATTTTTTATATTCAATCAGGAACACGTTGCCGTGTGTGTCCTTAGACAACCTTCCTGCTCGGCCAGCCAAATTCCAGAAATCATCTGGCCCCATTGGCTTTCCCATCCCCTTCTTTGGATTGCGGATGAAGATATTTCGAGCAGGAAGATTTACTCCCTGTAGCAAAGTCGATGTACAAACCAGATATTTAAGGGCGCCATTGGCAAAGTATTCTTCAATAGCCTTCGTGAGGGTGGTCGGCATACTGCCGTAGTGATAGGCAACACCTGACTTAATAGAATCGACAAGTGCATATTGAGGATGGACGTGTTTCTTAACAAATTCTGAAAGCTCAAGGAGAGCTTCTGTCTGCTTAACAAAATTGTCTTTACCGCCTAAGGCGGCTGCTATTGCCTCCGCCATTTTTTCGGCAGCAGCTTTTCCTGATGCGTAGACGAGATTTTGCCCTTCGTCTCCAAGGGTCATCACAGCGGTCAGGAAGCGTGCTCCGGCATTTGAAACCGGCTCTCCTTCCAAGTCCACATTCTCTAGTGCTAATGGCTTCTGGTTTTCGCGATGAAGCGTTAGCTGTAGATGCTGCTTTTTCTTCGCGCTTTTGAAGTTCACATAGATTAAATTTTGCCGCACTGGACGCAGAGTAGTCTCTACAGATGGCAACTCACCTAATCCCATAAGCGAGCCAATAGAAGCACCACTTCGTGAGCCGGGTGTTATGAATAAAATCTGCGCTTGGGGTGCTCGTTCATTTACATCCTCGAGACACGATAACAGGAGCATTCCACGCGAGCCATCGGCGATTTGCTGTGCCTCGTCAACTATCAAGCAATCTAATGCCAGGTCGGCTTCATCCATTGCAGTTCTAAGCCGCTCTTGGGTAAAGACGAAAATGCGCGACTGGGTCGCTGCCAATCTTTCGTCTGCACGTGGAATACTGCTGATTACTGGAGGATTCTCGAAGCCCGTGAACGCCTTGATTAAGGATGCATGCACCTCATGAATTAGCGAACGCGTTGGAACAACATAAGCTATGTCTAACAGGCGGTCCGAATTACCGAGAAGCGACTTCAGATAGAGTTGAATCAAGAACGACTTGCCAGCAGATGTGGGCGCAGCGATGCTAAGGAATTGCTGCGTTTTTAGCTCATCCCATACATCGGCCTGGAAGTCAGTCAGCAAGATTTCTTTGCCGAGAACCGAAACATAATTCTCGTCTCGCCGCACCTCCTCACTGAGCTTAAGATTCCAGGGTAACCTCCCATGCGCAAGATTGTTCCCTTTTAGAAAGTCGCTAGCCGGAAAATTCCCCAACATTGCCAAGATGTGCTCGCATACAGCTCGCTGGCTGGTCTCCAAGGGGAGTGTTGCGAGGGCGTATACGATATCTTGAGACAATGTCGAATATTGCTTGCTTCCAGACTGTGCCAGTATGAGGGCCGACCGCAACAGCTTATTTCGCTCACCTATATCGATGCTGGGAGTTCTTCCCGAGAGGGACGCTAGGCTTTCCTTTTGCAGCGTCTCATAGGCAATCTGAAATTTCTGGCTGCTAGCTACGCGCTGAGCCAACTGTAAATTGAAGTTACCCATGAAGTTCCCTATTGAATTCATCCCGGAACGACTGCACATCGGGCAGGGGAAGGAAAAATAAATCAACGGCGGCCAGCGAAATCTCGTGCCTTTCTAAGTGAGATTGGGCAGTGCGTAGCTTCTGGCTTAGACTTTTCCGATAGAGCTCTTTGAAATACTCTTCCGCTTCCTCCACACCCTTTTTAGCCAATTTGTTATAGGCGGCGTAGTCATAGCCAATCAGAATTGCAAATCTGTCGCTACGACGGTTACCTTCATCTGTATCGTAAGGATGAAGAAAACGAAGAAGGTACTCCTGCAGCTCTTCGGGGAAGCCGTCTAAATCTATATTCCCACTGGTAAGCTGAAGCTCATTGTCCATCCGCCCATCTGCATTCTTAGCAAGCCAGCTTATAGATTCGGCAGCGTCTGACATCGCGCTGGCAAAGGACTCGTGCATTTTTGACTCGCCGAAGAACATCGTCAGCCGCTCGCCATGCTCATCCCACATTGCATGAACGCCGTCGGCCCCATGTATTGGCATTGAAGGCGATGTCTTCAAGCGCATCTTCGACAGCACGAGCGGTGCTTTCAGATAATGCTCAATGAAAACGTAAAGCAGTAGTTCCCCACCTTCACCTGACCGACTACTGGACTCCTTTGTTTTGATGAACAGAGCCTTCGCCCAGTCGGCAAGGTCTTCTGTTTCGCGAGCGTCATATGTACTCAGCCGATCTTTCTCTTTTGCTCTACGACGCTGCAGCTTGGTGGCGCAAAAACCGGTAATTTCTCTCATGAGCATTTTCACCAACTCAGCAACCGATGGCTTCCCGCCCTTGAACGCCGGATACAAGAAATGGGCCGAAACCAGAGGCAGGCCCTCCTCGTGAACACTACAATTTTTTATCCTTGCATCAACATTCCGACGCCCCAATAAGTTATCAAAATGTCTACCAGGTTGATGCTCATCAACATGCACTGTCATTCGTGAAGTTCCCCTTGCAGAATTTGCATCAACGTCCCCACGTTGATGCCCAATGTCGAGCTTACAACTTAACTAAACTTTACCGTTCTACGGCACTTTTGTTAATTATTCTTAGGCAAGAATTTGCAATAATTTTTGACTTCTTTTCATCAGAACTGCATGTCCCTATAAGAAAGGACAAATTCATTAATGATTCCTCACGACCGCATACGTTGCCACTCCACAACTTTAATGGGTGCCTGATCGGAAGAAGACCCTACTGCACCATGAAGAAATTGTGACAGAGGACCCAAAACGACCATTACTATTGCGTGGTCGACCGTGTCAAGAAGGAAAATGAGACCTTGGGCATGCAGCCAGGACAGGCGGCTTCGTGCCACACCTTTTACGTCCACCATGAAAAAAACCACAGGTGCGGGCTTGAAAGGACTACTTGTGATACGCCTTGAGGTGCTGGGTCGTCCTTAAATGGTCGAGCAGATGCGCTTCAATTGCGATTGCGCGAAGCGGTTGGCAGTACCGGCACCGCAACCTCCTCCGCCGCGACCATATTGCGACCGGCGTCAGGCTTATAGACCGTTACCGGCGATGCGCTGTTCGGCGCCTCCTTCTTTCCTCACGCTCACGGCGCTCATGCTCGCTCGGAAATGGTCGCCCATCGAGAGTGCACTCATAGTCTGCTTCGGCTTCTTTTTTACTCTTGGTCATTTTCAAGTCGCTATGTGTAGGTCCTAGAAAGACCCCGGCCGCTGAGGCGTATTACACGCCGCAGCACCGGATACCAATGATGCGTAGGAATTGCCGAGCACCCGAGGACGGTCTTAGGCCGCAAGCCAATACATGCTGATCAGATTTTCATGTAACGCCTGCATCTGACAAAACAAGCATGCCGCTAATTCGCCCATGCTCCTCTCATGAAAATCACGACTCAGATATCACCACTGCAACCTCTTGATGCGCACGCACCGCCCATCACCTCGCCGCCACAATCAAGCTAACGGCAACACAAACCATTGCCCAACTGAAAGCCTGCGCCAAGGAAGCCGGCGTATGATGCCCCCAGCCAGACTGAAAAACACGCTACCAGTAACCGCCACCCCAAGCACAGCGTTAATCTGCAAAGCGGAATTCACAATCCCCGCCACCATGCCGGCACCGCCTGTCGGTGCACAATCGATCAACGATCGCACCAGCGTCGGAACCGCGATCCCCTGGCCGAAGCCGATCAACCACAGCGCGACCACAACATCAAAAAGGGCGGGCGCTTGCCCAGCGGGCGTAGTAGCCACCACTGCACTGAGCACCAGCGCGCCAACAATCTCAAGCGCCATCCCCAATACGAGCACCCATTGCCCAAACCGACGCGTCGCAGCGGGTGTCGTCAGTGGGCCGACGAAGAAACCCAAGCCGCAAGGAACGAACCATGCCCGCAGCCTGATCCGAAATCATCAGCAACGACGATGATGTCAGAACAAAGACCCAGACCCATCACTCCACCTACGCACGATCCGCTGGAAGAACAGGCTGTTAGGCAGTTGCAAGGTCGTCTCGCCCCCCTCGTGCTCCTCCGCAAGGGTGGTATAGACCAGGTTGATATCGAGCACCCGTCCCTTTAACCCCGGCTTGTCGCCACCTTCGAGAACCTCGATCACATCGCCGACCCGGAATGGCTGGGTGGTGTAGATCAGAATGGCGCAGAACAGGTTGGACAGCACGCTCCACGCGGCAAAGAACGCCACTGCACCCACTGCCGCAAATCCGGTAAAGGCAGACCATAGCGCGGCGCTGGAAACACCCATGCGCTCCAGCGCCCACAGCAGCGCGCCCCCATAGACAAAGAACCCGAGCACGCGCTGCGTCAGTGCGGCCGCTTTGTTAGGAAAACCGTAGGTGAGCGCCAGCCTGCCGATCAGCATCCTGGCCACGCGCATGATCGCCAGCGCGCCGAGCACGATGAGGATGACCTCTGCGGTCGGCACCAGGACATCGAACCAGTCGGCCAGCCATTGAGGCAGGCCGTCATGTATCGATTGCAGAAATTTACTCATTCAACTCCTCTTTTATCAGGGACGGAATCTCATCGACTTGCCTGAATAGCTCAACGATGAATAGCGGCGGATCGAAAATTATAAAAGAGCGAGGGATAGGACACCGAGGATCGACCAAAAAAAGGGGCGCACAATGCGCCCCCTACTCCATGATCAGATTCGCTCAGTCGGTGTTGGTGACGACCAGATCAAGCGGCCGCATCGACTCTCGCGCACGTCCTCGGCTGACCGGCTTGATGGTCGGCTCGACCGAAAACAGGTGCTCTACGATCTGGTATTCCAGGAAGGCCTCCTTTGCCATCTCGACCGGGATCGATACGGCCTCACTCTCTTCCGCAGTCAGCTTGATCGTATGCGTTCCCGGCCTCAGCTTTATCCGGGCAAAGGTCTTCGGCCCTAACTCTGCATGCAATGCGTCATCCACGAATATCCGCGATTTGATGCTGCGCTGCTGGGAATACGGCCTCGTCACGTACAGATAGCCCCATCCCTCGGGCGCAGGCGCCAATGCCTTGGCCTCATCCTCATGGATATCCTCATGCAGCGGCACCGCTACGCAGGTGCTGGACTGCTGCAAGATCGTGCAGGGCACGCTGTCACGTGCAGGAGCAGCACATGCGGACATCAAGATCGCTGATGCTACCAGCAGCGACACCCGGACAGAACGCCTGGTATCAGTAACCATGGTGATTCCCCTTCAAGGTGGATGACTGCTTGACCCAGAACTTCCAGAACGGCGGGCGCGACGGCGGGCCTGCGGGATTGTCTTCTTCGTCCTTGTCATGGGCCAGCTTGTACAACAGCGGCAGCACCAGCAAGGTGAGCGCGGTGGAGGACAGGATGCCTCCGATCACCACCGTGGCCAGGGGACGCTGCACCTCTGCGCCGGTGCCTGTGGCCAGCGCCATCGGCACAAAGCCCAGCGAGGCCACCAGCGCGGTCATCAAGACCGGACGCAGACGCGTCATCGCGCCCTCATGAATGGCCGCATCCAGCGTACGCCCTTCTTCCCGCAGGCTCCGGATGAAGGAGATCATGACCAGGCCGTTGAGCACCGCAACGCCGGACAGGGCGATGAAGCCCACCGCGGCCGAGATCGACATGGGGATGCCGCGCATGGCCAGCGCCAGAATGCCGCCCGTCAGTGCAAACGGGATGCCGGTGAACACCAGCAGGCCGTCTTTGACATTGCTGAACATCGCAAACAACAGCACGAAGACCATCAGCAAGGCGACCGGGATGACGATCTGCAAGCGCTGCGTGGCCGATTGCAGGTTCTCGAACTGCCCGCCCCAGGTCGTCCAGTAGCCGGCGGGCACCTTGACCGCAGACTGCAGCTGGCGCTCGGCCTCGGCCACGAAACCACCCAGATCGCGCCCGCGCACATTGGCGCTGACCACGATGCGGCGCTTGCCATCCTCGCGGCTGATCTGGTTGGGGCCGGGGGCGATCGTCAGGGATGCGACCTCACCCAGCGGCACATAGCTCACGCGCGTGGCGCCCTCCTGTGGCGGCAGGGCGATCGGCAGCCGTCGGATGGCTTCCAGATCGGTACGGGCCTGATCCGGCAGGCGCACCACGATGCCGAAGCGGCGGTCGCCCTGGAACATCGTGCCGGCTTCCTTGCCGCCGATGGCGGTGGCGACGGTGTCCTGGATGTCAGAGACGTTGAGGCCATATCGGGCCGTCTTCTCACGGTCGATCTCCACCGTCAGCATGGGCAGGCCGGTGGTCTGCTCGATCTTCACCTCGGTGGCGCCGGGGATCTTCTCGAGGACGGCCGATATCTTGCTGGCGGTGTCGTTGAGCACCTTCATGTCGTCACCGAAGACCTTCACCGCCACATCGCTGCGCACGCCGGAGATCAGTTCGTTGAAGCGCAGCTGGATGGGTTGCGAGAACTCGTAGCTGTTGCCGGGGATCTTCGCGACCTCGTCCTGGATCGCCTCCAGCAGCTCCTCGCGGCTCTTCTTCGGTTCGGGCCACTGCTCTTGCGGCTTGAGCATGATGTAGCCATCCGATATGTTGGGCGGCATCGGGTCGGACGCCACTTCGGCCGTGCCGGTGCGGGCGAATACGCGCTCCACTTCGGGGAATTTCTGCTTCAAGGTCTTCTCGATCTGCTTCTGCATCTCCAGCGACTGGCTCAGGCTGGTGCCGGGGATGCGCAGCGCCTGGATCGCCATGTCGCCTTCATTGAGGCTGGGCACGAATTCCGAGCCAAGACGGCTGGCGACGACGCCGCAGACAAGGATCAGCGCGCCGGCAAAGGTGAGGACGACGGGCTTGTTTTCCATGATCGTCTTGAGCATCGGCTCGTACAGACGCTTGGCCCAGAGCATCAAGATGTTCTCTTTCTCGGCGACCTTCTCGCCGATGAACAAGGCGATGGCGGCGGGAATGAAGGTGACCGAGAGGATCATCGCGCCGATCAGGGCAGCCACGACGGTAAAGGCCATCGGCGTGAACATCTTGCCTTCCACGCCGGTGAGCGCAAACATGGGCAGGTACACGATCATGATGATCAGCTGACCGAAGATGAGCGGACGGCGCGCTTCCTTGGCGGCGGCGAACACTTCGTGGAAGCGCTCGCTGCGCGTCAAGGTGCGGCCATGGTGTGCCTGGGCGTGCGCCAGCCGGCGTACGCAATTCTCCACGATCACCACGGCGCCATCGATGATGATCCCGAAATCCAGCGCCCCCAGACTGAGCAGGTTCGCGCTCACCTTGTTGGAGACCATGCCCGTGAACGTGAACAGCATGGCCAGCGGAATCACCATTGCGGTGATGATGGCGGCGCGGATGTTGCCGAGGAAGACGAAGAGCACGGCCACCACCAGCAAGGCGCCTTCGACCAGGTTCTTCTTGACCGTGGCGATGGCCTTGTCGACCAGGACCGTACGGTCATAGACGGTGACGGCTTCGACGCCCTTGGGCAAGCTGCGGTTGATCTCTTCCATCTTCCTGGCGACGGCCTGCGAGACCTTGCGGCTGTTCTCGCCGATCAGCATGAAGACGGTGCCGAGCACGACTTCACGGCCATTCTCGGTGGCCGCACCGGTGCGTAGTTCACGTCCGATCTCGACCTCGGCCACATCGCGTATCCGGATGGGAACGCCTTTGACGTTGGCCAGAACGATGTTGCCGATGTCGTCGATCGAGGCCACCTGGCCCGGCGCACGGATCAGGTACTGCTCGCCACGCCGTTCGATGTAGCCGGCGCCGACGTTGCTGTTGTTCTTTTCCAGCGCCTTGATGATGGTATCCATCGTCATGCCGTAGGAGGCTAGCTTTTCCGCGGACGGTGCGACCAGGTACTCCTTGGCGAAGCCGCCGATGGTGTTGATTTCGGTCACGCCGGGGACCAGGCGCAGTTGCGGCTTGATGACCCAGTCCTGGATTTCCCGCAGGTCCGTCGCGGTATAGGGGGTGCCGTCGGGCTTGCGCGCGTCGTCCCGGCTTTCCACCGTCCACAGGTAGATTTCACCCAGGCCGGTGGAGATCGGTCCCATGCCCGGATCGATGCCCGGTGGCAGCTGGCTCCTGGCCAGCTGGATGCGCTCATTGACCAGCTGGCGGGCGAAGTAGATGTCCGTGCCATCCTTGAAGATGACCGTCACCTGCGATAGGCCGTAGCGGGACAGGGACCGCACCTGCTCCAGGTTGGGCAGGCCGGACATGAGCGTCTCGATCGGATAGCTGATGCGTTGCTCGGCCTCCAGCGGCGAATACCCGGGTGCGGAGGTGTTGATCTGGACCTGCACATTGGTAATGTCGGGCACGGCGTCGATGGGCAGCTTCTGGTAGCTGTAGACGCCATAGGCGCCCATTCCCAGCACCGCCAGCAGGACCAGCCATCGATGCTCGATGGCGAAGCGAATGATGCGTTCAAACATGATTATCGTCTCTCTCGAAGTCGCCGGTCTTAGTGGCTATGTTCGGCGGAACCCTTGCCCAGCTCGGCCTTGATGGCGAAGCTGCCGGTGGCGGCATATTCGTCGCCGGCGTTGAGGCCGGAACGGATTTCCACGAACTTGCCGTTGCTGCGTCCGGTGACGACCTGCTGGGCCGCAAAGCCGCCAGGCACGCGCACGAAGATGACGCTCTTTTCTTCCACGGTCTGCAGCGCCTCCGCGGAAACCGCCACGGGAACCTGCGCCTCGTCCGACACGACCTCGACGTTCACGAACAGACCGGGGCGCCAACTGTCGTCCGGATTGGGCAGGATCACGTGGGCCTTGGCGGTGCGGCTCTGTTCGCCGATCAGGGAGCCGACGTAGGAGATCTTGCCGCTCGCGCTGGCGTCGAAGGCGGTGGCGCGAACGGTGACCTTCTCGCCCGTGCGGACGAACTGCATGTCCTTGGGCGAGACGATGATCTCGGCCCATACGCTGCTGAGGTCCGAAATCAGGAAGGCGTTGGCGTCTTCCTTGACCGCCTCGCCCAGGCCCAGGTGTTTTTCCACAACGACGCCATCAAATGGCGCGCGGATTTCATAACGGTTCAGGCCACCGGAGGATGCCGTCGCGCCGATGGCGCGCAGCTTCTGCTGGGCGTTGCGCACGGCCACTTCGGCTTCACGCAATGCGGCCTGGGCTTGCAGGTAGTCTTGCTCGGCGGAGATCTTCTGTTCCCATAGCTGCTTCTCGCGTTGATAGGCGGTCCTGGCCAGCGCCAGGCGCTGCTCGGCGTTGAGCATTTCAGAGCGCTGCTCCGACACGGCGCTGCTGTTGATCACCGCCAGAACTTGTCCCTTCCTGACTTTCTGGCCCAGCTTGGCCGAGACCGATTCCACGATGCCGGCCACCTGCGGCACGACGTGCGCGGTGCGATCTTCGTTGAAGCGGATCTCGCCCGGCAGTTGCACGCTGCTGTTCAAGATCATGGGGCCAGCGGTCTTCACCTCGATGCCGGCGGTCGCGATCTGCTCAGGGTTCAACGCGATCTTGCCCTCTTCGCTGGAGGGCTCAGCGTCGTGGTGCTCCCCCTCGCCGTGTTCTGCGGCGTCCTTGTGCTCGCTGCCTTTCTCTTCGCCGTGGTGCTCGTTATCCTTGTGGCCGCCCTCCTCCTGGTGTGCGGGGGATTTTTCTGCGCCGGCTGGAGTGCCGGCCTGCATCAGGCTGATCCCCGACAAGATGGCGGCGATGGCGATGATCGCCGCGATGGCGAATTTCTGCTTCCTGGTCATGTTGTGCTCACTCTGTTGAAGGGGTCTCATTGCCGGCCAGACGATCCAGGTCTGCGGCGGCTTGGAATGCGGTAGAAAGCGCTTTCCAGTACTGCGCCTTGGCCTGGAAATAGGTGCGCTGTGCGTCCAGCACATCCAGGTAGGCGAACTTGCCCAGTTCGAATCCTGTGCGCGCGGCCTGGTAAGCGCTTTGTGCGCCGGGGACGATCTCGTTGCGCAAGGCGACGGCTTCTTCCCTGGCGTTGCGCAGGCGCTCGAAGCTCTGGGCGGCCTCGCTCTGCATCTGCACCTCCACGATGGACAGCTCGTCGCGGGCGATGTCGACGCGCTTCAAGGCTTCCAGCTCGTTGCCCTTGTTGCTGTCCAGCACGGGGATGGGAACGGAGAATCCGACCACCCACATGTTTCTGGCATTGGACTCGTCACGCTTGTTACCGAAACTGAGAGTTACGTCCGGTGTGCGCTTGCTGGTCTCTATCCGCGCCAGTGCGCGGCGGCGCTCCACTTCCAGCTGCGCCAGCTGCACCGCCGGACCTGCGGCCACCTTCTCGGTCAGCTGTGCGATTGACGGGAGCGCTGGCAAGCTTTCGACGCCGCCGTCAGTGAGCTGGAATGCATTTCCAACCGAACCCCAGAACGTCGCCAGTTTCTTCTGCGCAAGCAGCACATCGCTGTCGGCCTGATGCAATTCCAGTTGCGCACTGGATTCGGCCACTCTGGCCTTGGTCTGCTCGACCGGCGATATCTTGCCCGCCGTGACGCGACGGCTGGTCATGTCCGCCGAGGTCTTGGCCAGTCCCAGCAACTCCTTGGCCAGACGCTGGCGCTCCATCGCGACCATGACCTCGTAATAGGCCGCGATCACGCCTGCGCGAATCTCAGTGCGCTTGGCGGCGTAGTCCAGCAAGGCCATCTCCCGCGTGCGCTGGGCGGCCTCGATGCGGGCGCTGCGCTTGCCACCGAGTTCAATGGGCTGGGTGAGCTGGTAGGTGGTGGTGCGGCTGGACTTGCGGAAGTCCTCCATCAGGGCCGAGAACTCAGGATTGGGCCGTGCTCCCGCCTGGATGATGGTGGCCTCGACCGCCTCGATTTCCTTGCGGGCGGCGGCCAGGGTCTTGTTCTGCTCGAGCGCCAGGCTGATGGCTGCCGGCAGCGACAGCAAGCGGGGCTCGCTGGCAAGAGACGAGGCGGTGTGGGGTTGGGGGTGTTCCGTGTTTGCAGGCGCAGTGTCCTGCGCATGGCTGACGCCGGCTGCAAGCAGCCCGAGCGCCAGCAAAATGCTGTGCCGATACATCGAATTCTCCGGTGATGAAAAGGGGAATCCGGCGAGAGCGCGTGGGGGTGCGGGTCAGTCTCGCCGAGTCAGGCGGCGAGCAGCCAGTTGGGCTTGTCGGGCCCTTCGGCGATATGGGAGGCGGGATGGTGGACGTAAGCCGGATGCGCCTTTTGCTGAGGAGCCAGCGGAACGGCCACGCTCAAGCGGCAGATCTCCACCGACTTGATGCAGGAAAAATGGCACAGTGAACAGTCAGCGTCGCTAACGCTGGGCGCTGGTTTCTCGGTCCCTGTTGGCGCATCTGCTGTTGCAGACGGATGTTCGTGATGCCCCAGATGGGTCGTGATCCGTTCGCCTTCTTCCTGGCAATACGCCGCCACTGCCGCCCAGGAGAGCTGCATCGGCAACAACAAAGCAAGCAGGACAATCAGTGCGCGCATGGGAAGAAAAGGAGGATGGCTGCCGACCGGGCCGGTCGTTAGCGACGCGCGTGGCGAGCGACATGCCAGTCATCGGCGGCGATTATGCATCATGACAGGCCCACTGTCAGTGCGAAAAATCGTCGGGGTGGATTCTACGGCGAGGCTGCGTACAAAAAGATTGCCCAGTGATTACAGCTTTGTAATGAATGCCGTACGGAAAATGGAAGGCCTGGCCCCATGCCGGCGCTGCCCCCCTGTCATCCCCCCTGTCATCCCTCCTGTCATCCCTCCTGCCTGAGCGGATGCCGGCGGCGGAAATAGTCTTGAATATGCTCCACGCACACCAGCACCTTCTGCGGCACCTGGTCACGGTAGTTGGTGGACAGGAAGGCACAGTAGCCATTGGCCGTCCACTCCGGCAGCACCCGTTGCAGCCGGCCGGCGTCGAGGTCTTCCTGCACCTTGGTCTGCAGCAGCCGCGCCACGCCATGTCCCTGCAAGGTCAACTTGTGCAATGAATGGGTGTGGTTCACCGAGATGCGCGGTGTCAGGCGCATCTGCACCTGCTGTCCGTGGCGGTCACGCAGGCCCAGTTCCATGGTCGACCCCAGCGGCGTAAAGAACATGAACTCATGCCCCATCAGATCCTCGGGCGTGCGGATGGGGGCGGATCGTTGCAGGTAGGCCGGCGCTGCGCACAGCACGGACTCCAGCGGGGCCAGGAACACATCCTCCGGCCCGGGCGCCTTGCCTGCGCGCAAGGCGATATCGACGCCCTTTTCCATCAGGTCGACGTTGTGGTCATTGACGTCGATATTGATGCGTAGTTTGGGATACTGCTGGATGAGACCTTCCAGCGCCGGCACCAGATATTCGGAAGCCATGAAGCTGGAGGTGGCGATACGCAGTTCACCGACCACTTCCTTGTGCAGGTTTTCGGCGGTCTGGCGGGCCTCATTGGCCAGCACGACGATGCGCGCGCAATTGGCATAGAAGGTCTGCCCGGCTTCGGTGAGACTGAGCTTGCGGGTGGTCCGATGCAATAGCGTCATCCCCATGGCGGCTTCGAGGGCGCTGATGTGCTGGCTGACGGAAGAGGAACTCAGCCCCAGCGCGCTGGCCGCCCCGGAGAAGCTGCCCATTTCAACTACCCTGGAAAAGATCACCATGCGCGGCAGGTAATCCATGACATCGTTTTTTATCATTGCGGTTTCGTGATTGCGTTGCGCGAGGCCCCGGACTTCGGGCGCTGCCACCGCAAACCCGCATGCTGTCTTGGCACAGGCCGTTTGGGGGGAATGCCTAGGCCAGGCAAGGATGAGACTCTAGTGCAGATCGGTGCTTTTGATTAGCGGCAAAAAATTAAGAGATGTGTTCAGCAGAACCGTGGAATGGAAGCGATCCTCCCGCCACCGCGAGGGATTGAAATTCCAACTCGACAACTTCTAGAATAAATAAAGAAAGTTGCCGACACCCTTGCCACCGTCCCGCTACAGGAGATTTGATCGATGGAAATCTTCGACGACGTCACGGCCCAGATGGAGGCCATCCGGCTGCCGCTCTATGCGGTCAGCGTCAGCGCTGCCCATGCGGCGGACAGTCCGCTTTATCTCTTCCTCCACTGGCATGGTTTTCAACGCGCCACCCCGCTGCACCTGCCGGGAATATCGATTCCGCCCAGGCCCGTGCCCAGCTCACTGCTGCAGGTGGACGGCCCCTGGTATTCCGATCTGCTGCGCGACGAAGTGGTGCTGCAGCTGGCCTGGCGGCTGGGCGCCTGGGATGTCAGGCGCACCTACGCGCGCGCCTGCAATGAAATCGGTGCGCCGCCCCGAGAGGCGCTGCAATGCCGTCAGGCTTTCGGTGAGGGGGACGAGGATCACCCCGTCACCCTTGACGAGACCCCGCAGGGGCGACGCGATGCGATGCAGCTCGCGGCCCGCCGGGGCTACTGGCGCTGGCTGTTCCATCCGGTCAAGGGCGGCTTGTGGTCGCAGCTGGCGCAGGATGACGAAACCCTGGCCAGCGATGGCGCACGCGCCGGCCCCTGTCCCGTGGCGCCGCTGCCGACCGAGGGGCGCGGGCGGCAGACGGTCTATCGCATGGGGCGCATTACGCGGCTGATCCTGCCGCGCCGACTGTAACAATCAGTTACAAATTGAGTCCGAAGCGGGCCTTGATAAGGCCGCCAGTGAGACCTATTTCCTGCATCGCCGAATTTGCAAGGCCGGGATCGCCAGATCCCTGATTCTCTTTTCTTCACGTGACATTGACCATTCTGGAGATTGAACATGAAACTTCGTCCCCTTTATGACCGAGTGATCGTCAAGCGAATCGAACATCAGCGCCAGACCGCCTCGGGCATCGTCATTCCCGACAGCGCCACCGAAAAGCCCGAGCAGGGCGAAGTGCTGGCCGTGGGCAATGGCCGCGTGCTGCCCGACGGCAGCCTGCGCGCCCTGCAGCTCAAGGTCGGTGACCTGGTGCTCTTTGGCAAGTACGCCGGGCAGACCGTCAAGCTCGATGGCGAGGAACTGCTGGTCCTGCGCGAGGAAGACATCTTCGGTGTCTTCGAGCCTGCTGCTGCGCAGGACAAGAAAGCCGCCTGACGCGGCGCATTCCCGATCCTCCCATTCCCTAGTTCGTGGAGACCTAACATGAGTGCGAAACAAGTGAAGTTTCATGACACTGCCCGCGCCCGCATCGTCAAGGGCGTCAACGTGCTGGCCGACGCCGTCAAGGTGACGCTCGGCCCCAAGGGCCGCAACGTGCTGCTGGACCGCAGCTTCGGTGCACCGGTGATCACCAAGGACGGCGTCTCGGTGGCCAAGGAAATCGAATTGAAGGACCGCCTGGAAAACATGGGCGCCCAGGTCGTCAAGCAGGTCGCCTCCAAGACCGCTGACGTGGCCGGCGACGGCACCACCACGGCCACGGTGCTGGCGCAGTCCATCGTGCAGGAAGGCATGAAGTATGTCGCCGCCGGCATGAATCCCATGGACCTCAAGCGCGGCATCGACAAGGCCGTGACCGCCGCCATCGATGAGCTCAGGAAGATCTCCCGCCCCATCACCACCAACAAGGAAATCGCGCAGGTCGGCGCGATCTCGGCCAATTCGGACGAGGCCATCGGCAACATCATCGCCCAGGCCATGGACAAGGTCGGCAAGGAAGGCGTGATCACGGTGGAAGACGGCAAGTCGCTGGAGAACGAGCTCGACGTGGTCGAAGGCATGCAGTTCGACCGGGGTTACCTGTCGCCCTACTTCATCAATGATCCGGACAAGCAGCTGTGCCAGCTCGATGATCCGCTGGTGCTGCTGTATGACAAGAAGATCTCCAGCATCCGCGAACTGCTGCCGGTGCTGGAGATGACGGCCAAGGCCGGCAAGCCGCTCTTCATCGTGGCCGAGGATATCGATGGCGAAGCATTGGCCACCCTGGTAGTGAACTCGGTGCGTGGCGTGCTGAAGGTGGCTGCGGTGAAGGCCCCCGGCTTCGGCGACCGCCGCAAGGCCATGCTGGAAGACCTGGCCGTGCTCACTGGCGGCACCGTCATCTCCGAAGAAACCGGCAAGAGCCTGGAGAAGACCGCGCTGGAAGACCTGGGCAGCGCCAAGCGCGTCGAGGTGCGCAAGGACAGCACCACCGTCATCGATGGCGCAGGCGCCCAGGACAAGATCGATGCACGCGTCAAGGCGATCCAGGCCCAGATCGAGGAAACCACCAGCGACTACGACCGCGAGAAGCTGCAGGAACGCGTGGCCAAGCTGGCCGGCGGCGTGGCCGTGATCAAGATCGGTGCGGCCACCGAAGTGGAAATGAAGGAAAAGAAGGACCGTGTCGACGACGCCCTGCATGCCACCCGGGCGGCGGTGGAAGAAGGTATCGTGCCTGGTGGCGGCGTGGCGCTGCTGCGCGCGCGTGCGGCCATCAGCAAGCTGGAAGGCGCCAATGCCGACCAGAACGCCGGCATCCAGATCGTCCTGCGCGCCCTGGAAGCGCCGCTGCGCGTGATCGCCGCCAATGCCGGCGACGAGCCTTCGGTGGTGGTGGCCAAGGTGTATTCCGGCAAGGGCAACTTCGGCTATAACGCCGCCAATGGCGAGTACGGCGACATGGTTGAACTGGGCGTGGTCGACCCCACCAAGGTCACCCGCACCGCCTTGCAGAATGCGGCCTCGGTGGCGTCCTTGATCCTGACTACGGATGCGACCGTGGCCGAGGCGCCGGCGGAGGAGAAAGAAGCCAGCCCTGCTGCCGCCGCCCTGGATATGTGAACCGGGGGTGTGATCCGGATAGATCGCACCGTTGATGAGGAAAAAACTGACGCCCGCGTAATGCGGGCGTTTTTTTCGGATGGCGCGTATCCCTTCCTGATCGGGAATCCCTACGCGGCTACCCGCTCAAGTTCACCGAGCTTGCGCAGCCAATCCTCCCGATAGGCCGCCAGCCCGCGCAGCGCAAGCGGCTCGGCCGGCAACAATGCGGGCAGCGTGGCAGTTTCCGGAGCGCGCTCCCATCGATCCAGCAGCCACCCGCCCAGGGTCGTCCCACTAGCATCGCTGGAGCGATAGACCGTGCGCGAGACCAGCGCCGCCAATAGCGCTGCGAAGTGCGGATTGGCCGTAAAGCTGCCTTCGACGACGATCTCGCCCGGAGCGTCCAGCGCATCCAGGCAATACGCGGTCATCAGCGCGCAGTACAGCGTGGCCAGGGCATAGCGGCTGCCGGGCTGCTGCGGCGCCTGGCCGACGATGCTGCCGCGGCGTCCGGCAAACGGGCCGCCGCATTCCGAAAAGCAAGGCAAGGCAAAGACCTGCGCATCGATCAGGGCCTGCAATTGCTCAGCGCTGCAGGGGAGATCATCACCGGCAATCTGTGCGAATTCCCGTCCTCCCATGAAGCGCATGCAGGCCACTGGTGCGCCCAGCACGTTGACGTTGGCGAGCATGTCGGCCTCTTCCCGTAGGCCGCTCACGCACCCATCGAGCGCGGCGGCGATGAGCCAGGTGCCGCTGGAGAGCACGATGCGCGGCCCGCCGCCAGTGCCGCGCAGATAGCGCAGCAAGGAGGCATTGCTGTCATGCACGCCGCACAGGACGGCGCAATCGGCAGGCAGGCCGGTGCGCTGCGCCAGCTCGGGACGCAAGGGCCCCAGCCTCTCCCAGGCCGCACGCAAGGGCGGCATCAGCGGTGTCCAGTTGCATTGCGCCAGCAGCGAGGAATAGCACTGCTGTCCCGGCTGCCACAGGTCGGTATGGCAACCCAGCGAACTGAGCTCGCCCGCGGCCACCCCCGAAAGCCGCCAGGACCAGTATTGCGGATACATCAGCAGATAACGGGCGCGGGCGAAGGCGTCCGGATAGCGCTGCGACTGCCAGTAGAGCTGCCGGCCCAGGTTCAAGCCCATCCCCAGCAGCGGCGAGGCACTCTGCGCGAAGGGCGGGCGCAGCGATTCGTAGGGACGATGCGCGGGCGGCAGCGCAAAGTCGTGTTCGTAATCCGCCACCGGCAGCACGAGGCCCGCCTCATCCACCAGCGCCGCCGTCGCCCCATGGGTGACCGGGACGATGGCGCGGATGCGCCATTGGCGCGCCAGGGCGGCGAGATTCTCCAGCAGCCAGGCCTCGATGGCGGCCACGTCGTGGTGCGGATAGGGACCGTCCTGGCGCGGCTGGTTGGGACGACGTCGCACGGCCAGCTCTTGCCCGTGCTCATCGACCAGGGTCAGCTTGATGTTGGTCTTGCCGATGTCGAAGACAGCAATGGCGGCGACGGCGGCGGCGACGGCGCTCGAGGCGTTATGGGTGGCGGCTTGCATCATGGCAGATGGAACATCGGGATCAGGGGCTGCGTCAGCGGTTGATGGTTGCGCGAGGTCTCCATCAGGTCGGCCATCGAGGTCCACCAGCGCTGCATCAGGGGATTGAGCGGCAGGCTGTCCATGCAATGCTCCGGCGTTCTGCGCAGCACCGCGAAGAGCTTGCCGCTGTCGGCATCGAGGAAGATGCTGTAGTCGCGCACGCCGGCCTGGTGCAGCAGCACGGCCAGTTCCGGCCACAAGGCGTCATGCCGGGCGCGATACTGCTCGGCGCAGCCAGGGCGCAGCTGCATGGTGAAGGCGATCTGCTCCATCAGCGTCCTGCCCCCTGCCGGCCGCGCAGCAGGCGCGGTATCGCAATGGTGGCCAGCAGCAGCGCGCCGACCACGATGGTCATGATGATGCCAGGGATATTGGCCAGCGCCAGCCCATAGGTGAGCATGCCCATGACCAGCACCGACAGCATCACGCCGCCGATGCTGCCCGTGCCGCCGGCAATGCTCACGCCGCCCAGGATGACCACCGTGATGATCTCCAGCTCCCAGCCCATGGCGATGTTCGGACGGGTGCTGCCGATGCGTCCGGTCAGGAAGAAGGCCGCCAGGCCCGCCATCGCACCGGTCAGCACGAACAGCGCCAAGCGGTAGCGGTCCACCGCCACGCCGGAGAAACGCGCCGCCACGGGATTATTGCCGATGGCATAGAGACGGCGGCCCCAGCGGGTGACGTGCAGCAGCACGGCGAACACCACGGCGGCCAGCAGCCAGACCACGAAGGGGCGCGGCAGGACATCGAAGAAGTAACCCTGGCCCCAGTCGCCCAGCACCTCCGGGTATTGGGTAAAGGCCTGGTCGCCCAGCACCACGCTGGCCAGTCCACGGAAGAGCGACATCGAGCCGATGGTCACCACGATGGACGGCAGGCCCAGGCGCGTGACCAGCGCGCCATTGAGCAGGCCGCAGGCGGTGCCGGTGGCGATGGCCACCAGCAGCAGCCCCAGCGGCGGCACGCCGGCCTGGTTGGCCAGGCCCATGGCCACCGAGGCCAGCGCGATGATGGCCGAGACCGAGATGTCGATCTCGCGGCAGATGATCAGCAAGGCCATCGGCAAGGCGATCATGGCCTTCTCGCTGAAGTTGAAGGTGCTGTCGGCGAGATTGTAGGGATCGAAGAAATGCGGCAGCAGCAGGCCATTGACCGCGCACACCAGCACCAGCAGGATGGCCAGCAAGGCCTCCCAGTGGCGCAGCAGGTCGCGGGGCTGGAAGCGCGCCTTCTCGTCGATGCGATAACGGGACCGTGGCGGGGACGCCGGCTCGTTCATGCTGCTCATGCTGCTCATGCTCTACTCCCGGTAATGACGGACTTCTGCCCGTGCAAGGGCAGGATCTGCTTGCGGCGGCCCTGCTTGCCGCGGGCATTGAGCACCACGGCGCAGAGGATGACCAGGCCGGTCAGGGCGCTCTGCCAGAAGGGCGAGATGCGCATGATCGGCAGCGCATTGTTGATCACCGACAGGAACAGCGCGCCCAGCACGGCTCCGCTGACCTGGCCGACGCCGCCGGCGATGCTCACGCCGCCGATCACGCAGGCGGCGATCACGGTGAGTTCGAACCCGTAGGCGATCTCGGTATAGGCCACCGCATAGCGCGCCACCCACAGATAACCGGCCAGCCCCGCCATGGCGCCGGAGAGGCCATAGGTCCACAGCAAGCGTCCACGGCTGGCAATGCCGACATAGGCCGCTGCGGCGGGATCGTTGCCGATGGCGTAGAGGTCGCGGCCAAAGCGCGTATGGCGCGCCAGGAACCAGATCGCCACCACCGCCAGCGCGCCCAGCCAGACCAGGTGCGTCAGGCCGCCCAGCCGCGCCAGCGGGAAGGCGATGAAATCGGCCGGCATGTTGCGCGAAGACACCCACGCGCCGCCCGAGAGCACGAACACCATGCCGCGATAGACGCTCATGCTGCCCAGCGTCACCACGATGGGCGGCAACTCCAGGTAGCCGATCAGCCAGCCATTGAGCAGTCCCAGCATCAAGCCGATCAGCACCGCCATGAGGATGAACACGCCCACCGGCAGCGCCGGGAAATGCATCGCCAGCAGCGCCGACATCATGCCCGACAGCGCCAGGTTGGAAGCCACCGACAGGTCGATGCCGCGGGTGAGGATCACCAGCATCTGCGCCAGCGCCAGCATGATGGTGATGGCGCTGTCGGTGAGCAGGTTGTCCATGCTCTGCGCACTGAGGAACACCGGTGCGCGCACGCCCACCAGCAAGATCAGCACCACCGTCAGCAGCGCCAGCAGGGGTTCGCGGCGCTGCCATAGCGGTTCTCCGGCCTCGCGGCCGGGGGCGCTGGAAGCGCGCAGGGAAGTCAGGAAATTCAATGCCATGTGGCCTCTCCGGCAAGGGTTGCGGTTGCAGCGTCGGCGTGCAGGCCGCCCGAGGCAGCGGCGGCCAGCGCCTCGGCGCTGGCTTCGGCGCGGCTGAAGACCTGTTGCACGCGGCCCTGGTGCATGACCACGATGCGGTCCGACATGCCCATCACCTCCGGCAGTTCCGAAGACACCAGGATCACCGCCAGGCCCTGCGCCACCAGTTCGCCGATGAAGCGATGCACGGCGGCCTTGGAGCCGATGTCGATGCCCTTGGTCGGCTCATCCAGGATCAGCACGCGCGGCTGCGTGGCCAACCACTTGGCCAGCACTACCTTCTGCTGGTTGCCGCCCGAGAGCTGCGCCACATGCTGGTGGAAATGGCTGGCCTTGAGTTCGAGCTGTTCGCACAGGCGGCGGGCGATGTCGATCTCGCGGCGGCGATGACGACGCAGGAAGAAGCCGATGCCAGGCAGCACCGGCAAGGTGATGTTCTGGAAGATCGGCAGGGACAGCAAGGCGCCCTGGCGCTGGCGGTCTTCCGGGACATAGGCCAGGCCATGGGCGATGGCCTGGGCGGGCGAGCACAGCTTGACCTCGCGGCCATCGATCCAGACGGCGCCCTGCGCCTCGGGTGACAGCCCGAACAGCGCATGCATGACCTCCGAGCGCCCGGCCCCGACCAGTCCATAGAAGCCCAGGATCTCGCCAGGCCGCACGGCAAAGCTGACGTCATCGAATTCGCTGGGGTGGGACAAGTGCTTGACCTCCAGCACCGGCGCGGTCTGGTCCTCGGTGTTGCTGGCGGCGCGGCTGAACACCTGGCCGACCTCGCGTCCCACCATCAGGGCCACCAGTTGCTGCTCGGTGATGTCGGCCAGTTCGCCGCTGGCGATGAAGCGGCCATCGCGCAGCACCGTATAGCGGTCGGCCACGGCATAGATCTCGTCGAACTTGTGGGAGATGAAGATGACCGCCGTGCCAGCGCGACGCAGTTGCCCGATGATCCGGTACAGCTCGCCGATCTCGTGGTGCGACAGCGCAGCGGTGGGTTCGTCCATGATCACCACTTGCGCCTGTTGCGACAGGGCCCGTGCGATCTCCACGAAATGGCGCTGCGCCACGCTCAGGTCCTTGACCCGCGCGCGCACCGGCAGGTCCACTTCGAGACGGGCGAACAAGGCGCGCGCCTCGTCCTCCATGCGCCGCCAGTCTATGCGCCGGGGCGTGCCGCACAGCGGCTGGCGACCGATCCAGATGTTCTCGGCCACGCTCAGTTCCTCGAACATCACGGTCTCCTGATGCACAGCGGTGATGCCGCCGCGCATCGCATCCTGGGCGCTGGCAAAGCGCACTTCGCGCCCACCCAGGTGGATGCTGCCTTCGTCGGGCTGATGAATGCCGGTGAGGATCTTGACCAGCGTGGACTTGCCCGCGCCATTCTCGCCCAGCAGCGCCATGACTTCACCGGGGCGCACCGTGAAGCCGACATCCTGCAGCGCTACCACGCCCTGGAAGCGTTTGCCGATGCCGGACAAGGACAGCACCGGCGCGGTGCTGTCATCAGCGACGGCGCGCATGGCGCTGCGCGCAGGCGCCTGGGGAGGATGCAATGCAGTCCCTGGGATGGACATGACGTGACTAGACATGAATAGACCGTGAGCGTAAGCAGAGGAAGAAAGGAGCGCCGGGCGCTCCCGCTGGCGGCGGATCGTCAGAAGATCTTGGCGAATTTGTCCACGTTGCTGGCGTCGTAGGTAAAGGGCGGCGCCAGGGCTGCCTCGCCTGCGGCGTCCAGCTTGATGCTGCCCATGCGTCCCACGGCAATGCTCTCGCCTTCCTTGCCCTGGGCCTTGCCCTTGACGAACTGGTAGGCGGCATAGGTCGCGGCGTAGCCGAGGTCGATCGGATTCCAGATGGCGAAGCTCTTGACCGCGCCGCTCTTGACGTGGCCTGCCATCTCCGAGGGCAGGCCCAGGCCGGTCACGTAGACCTTGCCGACCAGCTTCTCATCGACCACCGCCTTGCCGGCCGCATTGATGCCCACGGTGGTCGGCGCGATGATGGCCTTGAGGCCAGGATGGCTGCGCAACAGGCCAATGGCTTCGCGATAGCTCTTGTCGGACTGGTCGTCGCCATAGACGGTGGCCACCAGCTTCATGCGCGAGAACTCGGGACGGGCCAGCGCCTTCTTCATCTCGCCGATCCAGATGTTCTGGTTGGTGGCCTGCGCGGTGGCCGACAGGATCGCCACGTCACCCGCGCCGCCGATGGCCTCAGCGGCCATCTGGATCTGCTTCAGACCAATGAGCTCGGCATTGGAGGGATTGAGCTGCATCAGGCGGCCGCCCTTGGCGATGCCGCTGTCGAAGGACAGCACCTTCACGCCACGCTGCATGGCGCGCTTGGTGATGGGCACCAGCGCATTGGCGTCGTTGGCCGAGATGACGATGGCGTCGACCTTCTGGCTGATCAGGGAATTGACGATCTCGATCTGCCCTTCGGCGGTCGGTGTGGTCGGGCCGGTATAGATGACCTCCACATCACCCAGTTCGCGCGCGGCTTCCTTGGCGCCTTCATGGGCGGCGTCGAAGAAGCCGTTGCCCAGGCTCTTGACCACCATGGCGATACGTACCTTCTCGGCCGCATGGGCGGGGGCGGCGGCGATCAGACCGATGGCGCCGGCGGCCAGGGCCAGCAACGCTGCGCGTAAAGGCCGTGCGGCCGCATTGAACGTGTTGCGGGTCATGTCTTGTCTCCTTGTTGGATGAGTAAGTTGCGGCCCTGTCTGCGCAGGCGCCGTGTTGCAATCAAGCTGCGATGTGCTTGTTACGGATGAAGCTCAGCCGACCAGGGCCAGCCGTTCGTGCTCGGGCGCCACCGTGACGACCTTCACCCCGGCCTGCTCCATCATCTGCGCGGCAGCGTCCGAGATGCCGGTGTCGGTGACCAGGCAGTTCACCCGGTTCAGGCCGCACAGGATCAGGCCGGCCTTGCGCGAGAACTTGCTGCTGTCGGCCAGCACCACCAGCTGTTCGGCCTGGCCCAGCAAGCGCTTCTCGGCCTGGATCAGCAAGGGATCGGCTTCCATCAGGCCCAGCATCGACACGCCGTAGATGCCCATGAACATCTTGCTGGCGTAGTGATGCTGGGTGATGTCGTTCTCGAAGGGACTGAGGATGACGTTCTGCTCACGATAGATCTGGCCACCCGGAACGATGATCTGGTTCTCGCTGGTGGTGAGCAGGCGCTCGGCCATCAGGAAGGAATTGGTCAGGATCTTCAGGCGCTTCTGGGCCAGGTACTCGGCCATCAGGAAGGTGGTGGTGCCGCCATTGATGATGATGGTCTCACCGTTGTCGCACATCTCGGCTGCATGGCGGGCGATGGCGCGCTTCTGCGCCGGCTGCCGCGCCAGGCTGGCCTGGAAGGTCTCGCCGGAGAGCGCAAAGGCGCTGCGCTTCTGGGCCAGGCGCTCGGCCCCGCCACGGGTGCGGGTGAGCATGTCGCGCTCGGCCAGCCAGGCGATATCACGCCGCACCGTTGCCGCCGAGGCATTGAGCAAGTGGCAGAACTGCTCGACGGTGAGCGCCGTATGCTCGCCCAGGAGCGAAAGCAGGCGCTTGCGGCGATTGTGATTGATCATCTCTGTCTCCATGATGATTGCCGGCAACCCTGGTCTTGGCCAGGCGCCTTGTCCGGCGTTTTTCGTTATGGAGCAAGACTAAGCGATCGCCAAAAAGCAAGTCAACAATCAATCAATCAACTTGATGATTGATTTACAAACAATCAGAAAGTTGATTGCAGATCGATTGACTCTGATTGCTGGCTGCTTTTTACTAGCCTCCATGCTGTTCAAGCAGGATTCTTGCGCCATTGCGCGCAACCATAACCAGAACTGGAGACCCCATGACTATCGCTTCACCGACCGGACTCGCCCACCCCAAGGCGGGCCAATCGCGCATCGCCTCGGCCTGGGATGAGGCCTACGCCGCCACCCTGGACGAGCCGCAGCTGCTGCTGTACCGCTCCAACCTGCTGGGCGCGGACAAGGAGATCACCAACTTCGGCGGCGGCAATACCTCGGCCAAGATCGCCATGCCCGATCCGCTGACCGGACAGACGGTGGAGGTGCTGTGGGTCAAGGGGTCCGGCGGCGACCTGGGCAGCATCAAGCTGGACGGCTTCGCCACCCTCTACATGGACAAGCTGGAAGCCCTGCGCAGCCGCTATCGCGGCCTGGAGCACGAAGACGAGATGGTGGGCTACCTGCCGCATTGCACCTACAACCTCAATGCCCGCGCCGCCAGCATCGATACGCCGCTGCACGCCTACATCCCGCGCCGCCATGTGGACCACATGCACCCGGACGCGGTCATCGCCATCGCCGCCTGCAAGAACAGCCGCGACCTGACGGCGCGCATCTTCGAAGGTGAGCTGGGCTGGCTGCCCTGGCAGCGTCCGGGCTACGACCTGGGCCTGAAGCTGGAACAGCTGGTGCGCGCCCAGCCGCATCTGAAGGGCATCGTGCTGGAAGGACATGGCCTCTTCACCTGGGGCGACAGCGCCCGCGAATGCTACGAGAACACCCTCAACGTGATCCGCCGCGCCGATGCCTGGCTGGCCGCCAACAGCCGCACCCCGGCCTTCGGCGGTGCGCGCTACCAGGCGCTGCCGAAGGCCGAACGCGCCGCGCTGGCGGCCCGCATCATGCCCTTGCTGCGCGGCAAGATCAGCAAGGGTGAATACAAGCTGGGCCACTTCGATGACAGCCAGGCCGTGCTCGACTTCGTCTGCAGCAATGACCTGGCTGCGCTGGCCGCGCTGGGCACCTCCTGCCCGGATCACTTCCTACGCACCAAGATCCGCCCGCTGGTGTTGGATTTCTCCCCGCAACAGCCTGACCTGGCCGCCCTGGAAGCCAGCCTGGACGCCGCACTGGAAGCCTATCGCCAGGACTACGCCGCCTACTACCAGCGCTGCGCCCGCCCCAACAGCCCGGCCATGCGCGATCCCAATCCGGTGATCTATCTCATTCCCGGCGTGGGCATGCTGTCCTTCGCCAAGGACAAGGCCACCGCCCGCATCGCCGGCGAGTTCTACATCAATGCGGTCAACGTCATGCGCGGCGCCAACGGCGTGGACAGCTACGTGGGCCTACCGGAGCAGGAAGCCTTCGATATCGAATACTGGTTGCTGGAAGAAGCCAAGCTGCAGCGCATGCCCAAGCCCAAGAGCCTGGCCGGACGCATTGCCCTGGTCACCGGCGGCGGCGGCGGCATCGGACAGGCCGTGGCGCGCCAGCTGCTGGCCGAAGGCGCCTGCGTGATGCTGACCGATATTGATCAATCCGCGCTCGACAGTGCGCAACAGAGCCTGCTCAAGCACGGTGGCCCGGACGCCATCGGCGTGGTGCGCGCCGACATCACCAGCGAAGCGGATGTGACGACCATCCTCAACAGCGTGGCGCTGCGTTTCGGCGGCATCGATCTGCTGGTCTCCAATGCCGGCATCGCCTCGGCCTCGCCACTGCAGGACACCAGCCTGGAAGTGTGGCAGCGCAATCTCTCGGTGCTGGCCACCGGCTACTTCCTGGTCAGCCGCGCCGCCTTCTCCAGCATGCTGACCCAGGGCCTGGGCGGCAGCATCGTCTACGTGGCCAGCAAGAATGGCCTGGTGGCTTCGGCCGGAGCCTCGGCCTATTGCACGGCCAAGGCAGCCGAGATCCACCTGGCCCGCTGCATCGCGCTGGAAGGCGCGCCGCATGGCATCCGCGTCAACGTCGTCAATCCCGACGCCGTCATTCGCGGCTCGCGCATCTGGGACGGCAAGTGGAAGGAAGAACGCGCCGCCTCCAACAAGATCGAGGCCGACGACGTCGAGGAATTCTATCGCCAGCGCAGCATGCTCAAGCGCAGCGTGTTGCCGGAGGATATCGCCGAAGCGGTCTACTTCTTCGCCAGCGAGAAGTCCGCCAAGAGCACCGGCAACATCCTCAACGTCGATGCCGGCAATGCCGGGGCCTTCACGCGCTGATGCGCAGCCCTGGCCCTCTCTTCAGCAATCCGTTCAACAATGATGACGATGCCCAAGGATGGCGTCGTCGCAGGAGACAGCATGAGCTATCGTATCGATCCCCAATTCATCGCCGAGCAGAACGCCCGCGCGCACCAGCAACTGCAATCCGACTACGAAGCGCTGGCCGGCGTGCTATCGCGGCGCGGCTGCGACATCGAAGCCCTGACCGGCCAGGCGCAAGCGTTTGCCGTGGCCCTGCCCAGCTGGGGCGTGGGCACCGGCGGCACCCGCTTCGCGCGCTTCCCCGGCCAGGGCGAGCCGCGCAACGTCTTCGACAAGATCGACGATTGCGGAACCATCCACCAGCTCACCCGCGTTACCCCCGGTGTGTCGCTGCACTTTCCCTGGGACCGCACCACCGATGCCCGCGCCTTGCGGGAGGCGGCGACCCAGCATGGCCTGCACTTCGATGCGGTCAATTCCAACACCTTCCAGGATGCCGCCGGCCAGGCCCACAGCTACAAGTTCGGCAGCCTCACCGCCTTGGACCCCGAAGTGCGGGCGCAAGCCGTGGCGCACAACATCGATTGCATCGAACTGGGACATGCGCTGGGCTCGAAGGGACTGACCGTCTGGATCGGCGACGGCGCCAACTTCCCCGGCCAGAGCAATCTGCGCGGCGCGCTGGAGCGCTATCTGGAGAGCATGCGCGCCATCTATGCCGCGCTGCCTGCGGACTGGCTGGTCTACATCGAGCACAAGCTCTTCGAACCGGCCTTCTACGCCACCACCATCGCAGACTGGGGCACCAGCTTTGCCTGCGCCACCGAACTGGGGCCCAAGGCCAAGTGCCTGGTCGACCTGGGCCACCATGCGCCCAACACCAACATCGAGATGATCGTGGCGCGCCTGGCGCAATTCGGCAAGCTGGGCGGCTTCCACTTCAATGACAGCAAGTATGGGGACGACGACCTGGATTCGGGCAGCATCAATCCCTTCCAGCTGTTCCTGGTCTTCAACGAATTGCGCGACGCCGCCCAGCGCGACGGCCAGGCCTTCCGCCCGGCCTACATGCTGGACCAATCGCACAACGTCACCGATCCCATCGAGAGCCTCATGACCAGCGCGGTGGAAGTGCAGCGCGCCTATCTCCAGGCCGCATTGGTGGATACGCAGGCGTTGTCGCATCACCAGAAGAACAACGATGCGCTGATGGCCGCCCAGACGCTCAAGCAGGCCTTCCGCACCGATGTGAGCGCGATCCTGGCCATGGCCCGCTATCGCAGCGGCGGCGCCATCGATCCGGTTGCCTTGTATCGCGCCAGCGCCTATCGCGATCACAAGCGCGAAGAACGCCCGGTGGTGGCCGGGCGCAGCAGCAGCGGCATTGTCTGAGGACTGGCCGACCCTATCGGCGCATCGCCGCCACCACCGGACGGTGGCGGCGATGGCCCCACTCAGGCAAAGCCGAACAGCGCTGCCGGATTGCTCACCAGGATCTGCTGGCGCAAGGCCGGATCAGGCGCCCATGCGGCCAGCAGGTCGAACAGCACGGCGTCATCCGGCTTGATCTTCTCGGTCGGGTGCGGCCAGTCGCTGCCCCACAGGGTGCGTTGCGGCGCGGCCTGCAGATAGGCCTTGGCCAGCAGGCTGGTGTCGGGATAATCGGGCGGCCCTTGCAGGGTGTCGGCATAGGGTTCGGACAGCTTGATCCAGGTATTGCCCTTGGCCAGCAGGCGCAGCACCGCTTGCGCGCCAGGATGATCAAGACCGTCCGGTTGCGGGATGCGTCCCAGGTGGTCAATGACCACCTGCGTAGGCAGCGCGGCCAGGACGGCCTCATGCTGCGCGATCTGCGCCCCCGACATCAATACCTGCACATGCCAGCCCAGCGGCGCGATGCGCTCGGCGGTGCGGCGCAGGCGTTCCACGGTGGTCACGCCCCAGCTCTGCGCAGAGAGGAAATTGACGCGTACACCGCGCACACCCAATCGATCCATTTCCTTCAATTGCGGGAGATCGACATCGTCGTCGATCACCACGATGCCGCGCGCCTGCGCGCCGAACTGGGTGAGCGCATCCAGCAGGCAACGATTGTCGCTGCCATAGGTGGAGGGCTGCACCACCACATGCCGCGCAATGCCCAGCTTGGCCATCAGGAGCCGGTAGTCGGCCACGGTGGCCCCGTCCGGACGTCCGCCGCGCCAATGCGGCGAGACCGGAAAGCGCGCATCGTAGATATGGTGATGGCTGTCGCACGCCAGCATCGGGGCCTTCAGCCTGGGCGGCTGGCTGCCGGCGGAATTGGGAACGGATTGCGCAGTCGCGCTGCGCACGCCGGCACAGGCCAGCATGGCCCCGGCGATGAAGCTTCTTCTATCGAGCATGCTTGTCTCCAGCGGCGCTGGCGGGCGCCGCCATGTTCATGGCTTGGGGTTCAATGGCCCGCGCGCGACTTGCGCGACAGGAATAGCAGGATGCCCACGCTCACCACCGACAGACCCACCATCGGCAACAAGGCCATGGCATAGCTGCCGGTGGCGTCCTTGACCCAGCCATAGACGTTGACCATGAGGCCGCCGCCGATCAGGTTGGAGACGGCGTTGATGCCCGCCAGGCCAGCGGCTGCCGAACCCGTAGCCAGCCAGCTGGAAGCCATGGCCCAGAACGGTCCCTTGAAGGAGTAGGCGCCGATCAACACCATCGTCAGCAGCAACACCACCGGGGCCAGCGAATTGGCCAGCGACGCCAGCGCCAGTCCGCCACCGATGAGCATGAGCGGAATGGCGGTATGCCAACGGCGCTCGCCGGTACGGTCGGAATGACGGCCCCACCACACCATCAGCACCGAGGCGATCAGGTAGGGAATCGAATTGACCAGGCCCGTCTGCATCACCGACAGACCGAAGGACTTGAGCAACTGCGGCTGCCACACGTTCAACACCGAACCCGCCGCCGAGGCGCAGGCGCAGACCAGGGCCATGCCCCACACATGCGGCTGGCTGAACAGCTTCCACAAGGGGATGTGCTGCTTGGCGGCGCGGCTGGCGGCCTCCTTGTTCATGGTCTCGGTCAGCCACTGGCGCTGCTCATCACTGAGCCAGCGGGCCTGATCGGGACGGTCGGTCAGGAAGGACAGGCAGACCAGTCCCAGCACCACCGTGGGCAAGCCCTCCAGCATGAACAGCCAATGCCAGCCGCGCAGTCCGCCGATGCCATCCATCTGCAGCAGCAGCGCCGACACCGGCGAGGCCACGAAGCTGGCCGCCGGGATCGCCACCATGAACAGCGCCACGATGCGCGCGCGGTAGGCCGAGGGCACCCAATAGGTCAGGTACAGCACCACGCCGGGGAAGAAGCCGGCCTCGGCTGCACCCAGGATGAAGCGGACGAAGTACAGGGAGTTCGGTCCTTGCACCAGCGCTGTACAGGCCGAGATCAGGCCCCAGGTGATCATGATGCGCGCCAGCCACTTGCGGGCGCCGAACTTCTGCAGCGCCAGGTTGCTGGGCACTTCGAAGATGAAATAGGCGATGAAGAAGAGGCTGCTGGCAAAGCCGAACATCTTGGGCGACAGGCCAAGGTCGTGATTCATCTGCAGCGCGGCCATGCCGATATTGCCGCGATCGATGAAGGCGAACAGGTAGCACAGCATCAGGAAGGGCAACAGCCGCCATGTGACCTTGCGCACGGTCTCTTGTTCGAGCCGCTTCTCGTTCTGGATGGTCTCCATTTGTCTCTCTCGGAAGGAGGGCTCAGCCGGTCTGGCCGGCTGGCCGATTGCATTGTAATTGTTGATCAGTCCCTTGTGCTCTACGCGCCAAGCACGGCCAGGACGTTACTGGCTGCGCCCGTCCCCATGGCGATATAGGCATCGGAGGTGACACCGCCGATGTGGGGACTGAGCACCGCATTGCCGACGCGCTGCAGCGGATGGGGCGCGGTGAATGGCTCCTTCTCGAAGCTGTCCAGTCCGGCCGCGCGCAGCTTGCCGCTGTCGAGCGCAGCGATCAGGGCCTGTTCATCGATCAGGCCGCCACGGGCGGTGTTGACGAGGATGGCGCCATCCTTCATGCGGGCCAGCGACTGGGCGTTGATCATGTGCTTGTTCTCGGCGGTCAGCGGGCAGTGCAGCGAGACCACGTCGGACTGCGCAAAGAGCGTATCGAGATCGACCAGTTGCACGCCTTGCGGGGCTTCCTTGGCATACGGGTCATGGGCCAGCACCGGCATGCCCAGCGCCGCCGCCACCGCCGCCACGCGACGCCCGATAGCGCCCAAGCCGACCAGGCCGAGCGTACGCCCTTGCAGCTCCAGGCTCTTGTGGGTGGACTTGTCCCAGTGGCCTTCACGCATGCGCTGGTCCAGTCCCACCACGTTCTTGGCGCAGGCCATGATGAGGGCCCAGGTATGCTCGGCCACGGCCGGCGCATTGGCCCCGGCGGCGGCTTTCACGGCGATGCCGCGTTGCTGCGCGGCCTGGCTGTCGATGGAATCGATGCCGGTGCCGTGCTTGGAGATCACGCGCAGGATTGGCGCCGCATCCATCACGCGCGCGCTCACGCCGCCATAACGCACGATGATGGCCACCGGCTGATGCAGCTGGGCCAGCTTGACCATGTCGTCCTCGGTGGGCTTGGCGCCGGCGTAGACCAGCTCATAATCGCGCAGCAGTTCGACCGCCGCCTGCGCCAGGTCGACACCGGTGACGATCACCACTTCCTTCTTGGCTGCACTCACAGCGATTCTCCTTCGGCCAGCACGCCGCCCTTGCGCAGCGCGCCTTCCAGCCAGCTCGGACGCAGCGGGCCGCCGCCACGGATCTCGGTGAGACGCTTGGTTTCGTCAGCCACCTTCTTGGCGGCCGCCTCCAACAGCGAGCCAGCCTTTTCACGCTCGACCACCACCACGCCGTCGGCATCGCCCACGATCAGGTCACCCGGTTGCACGGCGGTGCCGCCCACCGAGATGGGCCAGTTCACGCGGCCCGCGATGTTCTTGGTCGGGCCGTTCGGATTGGCGCCCACGGCATACACCGGGAAGCCGATTTCGCGGATGGCTTCGATGTCGCGCACGGAGCCATAGATGATGATGCCAGCCAGGCCGCTGGCCTTGCACTGCGAGACCATGATCTCGCCCATCAGCGCGCAGGTCTCATCGCCCTTGCCATCGATGACCAGCACGTCGCCCGGCTTGGCGATGGCCATGGCGGCGTGGATCATCAGGTTGTCGCCCGGACGGACCTCGACGGTCACCGCCGGTCCGGCCACGCGCATGGACGGCGACAGCGGTGCAACGCGGCTGCACAGGGTGCCGCGGCGGCCGGCCACGTCGGCCAGGATGGAAGCCGGGAATTGTGCGGCCTTGGCGACGACGGAGGCGTCAACGCGTTCGATGTCGCGGATGAAATCAGGTTGCGTGCTCATGGTGATCCTTTAATGAAAATGAAGACAGCGGCCACGCTCAGGCGTGGGAATACATGGGCAGACCAGCCACCGGCACGTCGGCGCGCAGGATGGACCCGGTCTGGGATTCGGTGATGAAGAGGCTCTTTCCATCCGGCCCGCCAAAGGCCAGGTTGGTGGTGGAGATGCCTGCGCTAGAGCGGATGCGCAGCAGCGGTTCGGCAAACTTGGACAGCCGCCAGATGGAACCGAAGCCGGTGTGCGCGATGTACAGGTTGCTCTCCGCATCCAGCGCCAGGCCATCGGGACCCGCCATGCCGCCATGCAGGTTGGCGAACACGCCGACCTTGCCGACCACGCCGTTGTGATGCAACGGGATGCGCCAGATCTGCTGCGCCCGCGTGACCGCCACCAGCAGGTGGTTCAGGGCCGGGTCATAGACGATGCCGTTGGGGCTGGGGATGGTATTGATCAGGCAGGTCAGTTGGCCATCCGGCGCGAGCCGGTAGACGCGGCCAGTGGGGTCCTGCAGGCCGGTCTGGCCTTGGTCGGTGAAATAGATCTCGCCCTTGGGGCCGAACACCAGGTCATTGACACCCTTGAAGCCTTCCGAGCCCACCGTCTCCAGCAGCGGCGTGACGGTACCGGTATCGGGATCGAGCTGGACCAGGCCGCGCTTGTAGTCGGTGATGACGATGCGGCCGGTCTTGTCGATCTTCAGGCCATTGGGCCAGCCATCGTACTCGGTGACCAGTTCCCACTGACCGTCCATGGTGATGCGGAAGATGCGGCCATAGGGAATGTCGGTCACGTACAGGCGACCCTGGCGATCGAAGGAGGGACCTTCGAGGAAGGAATCGATGGGCAGGCCGCCGCGGTTGGCGTCGCCCCAGGCGTTCTTGCGGGGAGTACGGAAATGCTCGGGCAAGCGCGTGAAGACGCTGGCCTCGACCACGGGAGGCGGGGCAAAGAAGCTCATGCTGTTTCCTTGGAAGTGGGAGGAACGCGGGACGGATCGCCCAATGCCAGCGTGATGACAGCACCCAGCAGCAAGGCGCCGGCCACGAAGATCAAGGGATAGGTAAAGCCCTGGGTGGCTTCGCGGATGAAGCCGATCACCGACGGTCCGACAAAGCCGCCCAGGTTGCCGATGGAGACGATCAGCGCCAGGCCGCCAGCGGCGGCGCGTCCGGTCAGGAAGCCCGAGGGAATGGCCCAGAAGGTCGCCTGGAACGACAGGATGGACGCCACCGCCACGGTGATGGCCAACATCTTCAAGAGCGGCGTATGCAGGAAGGCCGAGATGCCCAGCGAGAGCGCCGCCAGCACGATGGCGCCGGCCACGAAGAACAGGCGTCGCTCACTGCGATTGGCCAGGCGCGCCCACAGCGTCATCGCCACGGCGCCGACCAGGTACGGTATCGCCGCCACCAGGCCGACCTGGTGCGAAGGCAGGCCGAACTCGCGAATGATCTGCGGCAGCCACAGGCCGATGCTGAGCGAACCGATGATGCCGCAGAAGTTGGCGCCGGCCAGGGCAAACACGCGCCAGTTGGTGAAGGCGTCCTTCAACTTGTTGCCATGGCGGGCGGCCAGCACGTTCTGCTCGGTGGACAATTCATTTTCCAGCCACTGCTTTTCATCAGCGCTGAGCCACTTCGCCTTGGCCGGACGGTCCGGCAGCAGGAACAGGCACATCACGCCCAAGAGCACGGCGGGCAAGGCTTCCAGCAGCAGCAGGACCTGCCAGCCCTTGAAGCCCCACATCCCGTGCAATTCCATGAGCGCGCCCGACAGCGGCGAACCGATGATGTTGGCCACCGGAATGCCGATCAGGAAGAAGGCCGTCGCCTTGCCCCGCCACGCGCCCGGGAACCACTGGGTGAAGTACAGGTAGATGCCTGGCGTGAATCCGGCCTCGGCCATGCCCAGCAGGAAGCGCGCCAGTGCAAAGCTCTTGGGACCGACCACGAAGGCCGTGGCCATCGAGATGAGACCCCAGGAAATCATGATGCGCGAGATCCACATGCGCGCGCCGAAGCGATGCAGCGCCAGGTTGCTGGGAATCTCGAAGAAGAAGTAGCCGATGAAGAAGAGCCCCGCGCCCAGACCGAACTGCGAGGGTGTCAGGCCGAGGTCCTTGTTCATGGTCAGCGCGGCGAAGCCGACGTTGATGCGGTCCAGGTAGCTGACCACGTAACACAGGAGGATGAAGGGGATGAGGCGACGCATCACCTTCTTCATGGTGGCGTCTTCGCTGACCGCGGCGGTGGCGACCGCCGAGGCGGCGGGAGAAATGGATGCTTGCGACATGGGGCGCTCCGTCAGAATTGGTAGAGGCGGGCGGGATTGGCGACCAGCACGGTGCGCACCATCTCTTCGGAACCCAGCCAGGAAATCATCACATCGAGCAGGCGCGCATCATCGGGCTTGTGCTGCTCGGTCGGGTGCGGCCAGTCGCTGCCCCACACCAGCTGCGTCGGCGCCAGTTGCACCAGCGCGCGGGCCAGCGGCGCGACATCGTCATAGTCAGGCGCGCCACGCTTGCTGTAGAGATAGGCGCCGGAGAGCTTGACGCTGGCGCGTCGCTCACGCATGAGTCCGGTGACGAAATCGAATACCGGATGGGTCGCATCGGCCTGCAAGGGAATGCGGGCGAAGTGATCGAACACCAGCGGCACCGGCAGCCGCGCCAGCATCGCGCGATGGGCCAGCAAGACCTCATTGGGCATGTTGGCCTGCAGGTGCCAGCCCAGCGGCGCCATCCGGCGCGCCAGCGGCTCCATCATTTCCACGGTGGTCACCGAGCCCACGGCCAGGTTGAAGCGCAGACCGCGCACGCCGGCCTGGTGCAGGCGCTGCAGCTCGGCGTCGCTGACCTGGTCATTGACCACAGCCACGCCGCGCGCCGAGCGACCCAACTGCGCCAGCGCATCCAGCGTGCAGCTGTTGTCCACGCCATAGGCAGAAGGCGTGACCACCACGTTACGCGTCGTGCCCAGCCGTTGCTGCAACTGGCGGTACATCGCCACCGTCGCCGGCGCATGCACCAGCTTGGCCCCGGGCGCCCATGCGAAGCGCGGGTCATAGATGTGCATGTGGCAATCACAGGCATCGTCGGGCAAGCGGCTCGCAGCGCGCTGGCTGCCGGAAGAATGCGGATAGGCGTCGGCCTGGGCCAGTGCGTGCGGCAGGTGCATGGCAGCGCCAAGGCTGAGGGCGAGCTGGCCGCTGCGCCGCAGGAAATCACGCCGGGAAGGCAGGTCTTGCATCGTACTGGTCTCCAGGTTGTTGTCATCGCCGCGTGGGCGAGGGTTCTTTTGGAGGGCAGTCTACGTGCGCGAATAGTTAATGTATATTTGCTTTTATTTTGTTATCAATAACTTTCAGGAATGAATCATGGACTTCCGCGATCTCAAGTATTTCACCGTCATCGCCGAGGAAGGGCATGTGGGACGGGCCGCCGAACGGCTCTACAAGACGCAGCCGGCGCTGACCAAATGCATCGATCGCCTGGAAGAACAACTGGGGGCGCCGCTGTTTGAACGGCTCGGTCGCGGCATTCGCCTCACTGCCGTCGGCGAGGCGCTGCTGAACCGCGCGCGCCAGATCAGCCTGATGATGGACGAGACCGCCCGCGAGATCGGCGACTATGCCCATGGGCGCGAAGGCAACATCCGCCTGGGCTGCGTGCCCACGCTGGCCGAACATGTGCTGCCGGGGGTGTGCCAGCAGTTGCTGGGCGAGGCGCAGAAGGTCACGATAGACCTGAAGGTGTCCATGAACGACGCCCTGCTGGCTGGGCTGAAGGCGGGAGAGCTGGATATCGTGCTGGGTCCGATGATCCAGGATGATGAGCTGTTCCATACTGAAGAGATCATGCAGGACCAGATGGTGGTCATGGCCAGCCCGCAACATCCCATCTTCGACAAGAAGATCCGGCTGCGCCATCTGCTGGACTACCAGTGGGTGCTGCCGGCGCAATCGGTGCTGAGCCGTCAGTGGCTGGACAATGTCTTCGACCGCCACCACCTGCCCCGCCCCAAGGTCCAGATCACGCCCACGGTGCTCAACATGATCCTGCCGCTGATCGAGCGCAGCAACCTGCTGGGCTTTGCCTCCAAGCTGAACCTGTCGGAAGGGCGTGATCACCTGCGCGAAGTGGTGCTCAAGGAAACCACCATGCTGCGCCGCATGGGGCTGACCTACCGGCGCGACATGTATCTCTCGCCGGCGGCACAGCGGCTTATCCGCATCCTCCATGAGGCGTCCTTGCAGCACTGGGATGCGGACAAATCCTGGAACGCATCTCACGCCTATTGATGAAATGGGTTCTAGTCAGGCGCGCCCATGTCCTCGTACTGGCTGCGGCGGCGCATGAAGCGGTGATAGGACATGCGCAGATGCAGCTGCATCACCTGGCGCGCCAGCTCTGCGTCGCGCGCCTGCATGGCCAACAACAGATCCTGATGATGGTGCAGGCTCTGTTCCAGTTCCGATTTCTCGTAGAGATGGAATGAACGCACGATGATGGGCATGTCGATGATGGTCTCCAGCATTGCCCGCAGTCGCGGCGAGGCCGAGTACTCCAGTATCGTGCGATGGAAGATGCTATTGGCCGCCTGAATCTTCTCCACGGAATGGAGGCCGCCGCTTTTGATGGCCTGCGCCATTTTCTCGTTGCTCTCCCTGAGCAGGGCCAGCATCTTCTCATCGCCACGTTCTGCGGCCAGGCTTGCGGCATAGGGCTCCAGCAACATGCGCAACTGGAAGGTCTCTTCGATATCCCAATCACTCCAGGCCGCCACATGAATCCCTTGGCCGGCATCGGCGGTGGCGAGTCCATCTTCGACCAGGCGCCTCAAGGCCGTGCGCACCGGGGTGCGGCTCACGCCCAGCTCGCGGGCCAGCGGTTCTTCCTTGAGCTGGGTTCCGGGCTTGTATTGCCCTCCCACCAGACGCTGCCGAAGGACCTCGTAGACCTTTTCCTTTCCGCGCTCCACCGTTGTGACTCCTGATTCAAATGTCGTGGGCGGATTCTATATGGCGCATCGCAAGCGCGTCCAATGGGCCGCCAGCGATACCCTCGCTTGTTTCAAAAATGTATCCATTTCGGATTTTTAACCGGATCATGATGGCGACGATTGCTTTATTTGTTCTTTTTTTGTATTCTGACCAAAAGCAATCAAAACCAGGAGACCGCAATGCATATTGCAATCATCGGCATGGGCGAAGTAGGTCGCTGCTATGCCAAAGCCCTCTATGACGCTGGCTACGAGCTCAGCCTATGCGAGGCATTCCCTTCTGCCAGCGCCACCGGACTGGCTGCGCAGTGGGGTATCCCGCTCCATCAAAAAACGGGGAATTGGCTCGAAAATGTACAGTGGGTGCTTTCTTGCGTGACGGGCTCGCAGGCCTTGGCCGTGGTGGGACAAGTGACCCCTTTCCTCAAGAGTGGCGTCGGCTTTGCCGACCTGACCACGGCCAGCCCGCAAACCAAGCGGGAAGCCTCTGCATCGGCGGCGCAGTCGGGCTTGCGCTACATCGATGTGGCGATCATGGGAGCCATTTCCCTGAAGTGGGAAAAGACGCCTCTGCTGGCCGCGGGTGAAGCCGCCAGCGCATTCAAGGAAATGCTGGAGACGGCTGGCGCGCGGGTGCAGGTCATCACCGATGGCAACCCAGGGGACGCGATCTCGCTGAAGATCCTGCGCAGCATCTTCACCAAGGGCATGGAAGCGCTGGCTGTCGAACTGTTGATGAGCGCCGAAAAGCAGGGCGTACGGGAAGAGCTGTATCACCAGCTCAAGGACATCGACGAGACCCCCTTGCGCGACTTCATCGACATGCTGGTACGCACCCATGTGATGCATGCAAAGCGTCGCGCCCACGAAGTGCGCGACGCCAGGAACGAGCTCGACCAGCAGCAGTTGCCCTCGCTGGTGCTACCTGGTGTCGAAGAGCGCTTCGACGCCACCGCTTCCCTGCTCGAAAAACACCCTCTGGGGCTGGATCAGCCCGATGTCGAGCAGGCCCTTGCCTGGCTCCTCCGCAATTCGGCAGCGACCTGAGCTGCATCTCCTCCACACACAGGACTCATCATGATCACCAAAGAACAAATCCAGCAATTGCGCGCGCTTGGCTCCGCTACCGTGTACGAGGCGCAGGGGGCCAAGGGCGCCCTGGACCACGGCATGAAGCCGATCGACCCGGCCTCGCGCCTGGCCGGTCCGGCACTGACAGTGGATGCGCGCCCTGGCGACAACCTGGTGTTGCACTATGCCGTGCTGCAGGCAAAGCCCGGGGATGTGCTGGTCGTCGACGCCAAGGCGTTCATGGAAGCCGGTCCATGGGGCGACGTGCTCACCGTGCTGGCGATGAAGAAGGGCATCGCCGGCCTGGTGGTCAATGGCTGCGTGCGGGACGCCAATACCATCATCGACCTGGGTTTCCCGGTGTTCTGCCGTGGCCTGTCGATCAAGGGCACCGGCAAGCATCAGCCGGGCAAGGTCAACGTTCCCATCGTCATTGGCGACGTGCTCATCCATCCCGGCGACATCATCGTCGGCGACCGTGACGGCCTTGCCGTAGTGGCCCAGTCTGAAGTCGAGATGACGATCGCCAGCAGCATGGTGCGCGAAGAGAAGGAACAGAAGATGCGTGAAGCCATCGAGAACGGCGCCTCCACCGTCGAGCTGATGCAACTGGACACGATCCTGAAGCAATACGGCATGGTCTGAGCCCCCTGCTGCAAGCCGGCGCCAGACCGGCAGCAAAGACACTGCGGCCTGGAGATACCGTCAGGCCGACCCATACAGATAACAGCAAATCCAGATTGCTGAAGGAGACGTTCATGGAAGCAGCAGCAATTCAACACACGAAAAAGAAGACCCATTTCCGCTGGGTCGTCGGCGCACTCATCTTCATCGTCTACACCGTCGCGGCGGCTGACCGCGCCAATCTTGGCGTCGCACTTCCTTTCCTGCGCAAGGAATTCGTGATGTCCAATACCGAAGCGGGCGCACTGGCCAGTATCTTCCTGTTCGCCTACAGCCTGGCGCAACTGCCCTCGGGACTGGCCTATACGCGCTTTGGCATCCCCCGCGTCTTCTCGCTGGCCATGCTGGCAACCTCGGTCTTCACGGGCCTGATCGGCACCGCCTCCTCGCTGCTGGCGCTGAAGATCTTCCGCTTCGGCCTGGGTCTGGCCGAAGGCCCGCTGCCCATCGGCATCACCTCGACCATCAACAACTGGTTTCCGGCGCGCGAAAAAGGCACGATGACCGGCATCTTCCTGGCCGCCGCCAAGTTTGGCCCGGTGCTGGTTCCTCCGGTCTGTGCGGTGATCATGTACTACTGGGGGTGGCGCCACATCTTCTACTTCTTTGCGGTTCCCGGCGTCATCCTCTCGGTCGTGTGGCTGATGGTGGTGAAGAACCGTCCCTCGGAAAGCCCGCACGTCTCGGCGGAAGAACTGGAGCACATCAACGATAGCCAGGGCGCTGCCGCCGGCCAGGATGCTGACCCTGCCGTGACGCGCGACTTCGCCCTGCTCGACCGCATCATCCGCAGGAGCAAGGTCGCCACCATCGAGACAACCAAGGGCGTCTTCTGCTCCTGGAACATCATGGGAGCGGCGCTGGGCTATTTCTTCATGACCGCCATCGTCAACGTCTTGCTGGCGTGGATTCCGACCTACCTCATCAGCGTGAAAGGCTATTCGATCGCCAACATGGGGATGGTGGCCGCAGCTCCCTGGGTGGGCGCGGTGATCGGCAACCTGCTGGGCGGGGCGATGACCGACCGCTGGCTGGAGAAGCGCAGAAAGCCCGCGATGATGATGTCAGCCTTCTTCACCACCATCATGATGGTCATCCTGATCAACTCCCCCGCCGACCCGCTGCTCTATGGCGCGCTGCTGCTGCTGACGGGGATCTTGCTCAACATCGGCTATTCGACCTACATGGTGTATCCGATGGGGATGACCTCGAAGAAGGTGTATCCCATGGCCTGCGCCATGGTCAATACGCTGGGTCAATTGGGTGGCGCCTGTGCACCGCTGGCGGCAGGCTTCCTGCTGGACAGCTACAGCTGGAACCATGTCTGGATCTTCATGGCCGTGTGTTCCATCCTCTGCTTCATCACCATACTGACCATTCGCGAACCGGTACAGGGCTGATACATCGCCACCTGGCGGCAAGCCGAAGCATATCCTGCCTCTATCCGCAATGCGATAGCGTGACCTGGGACGGATTCCTTCGTCCCAGGGCAATGGCTTTGCCTCAGCCTTCGTCCCCGCCCGGCAGGCAGGCCGCGCCTGTCTGCACCATCACACCTGCGCCATCCCGCCATCGACGAACAGCTCGATACCATTGACGAAGCTGGCGGCGTCCGAGGCCAGGAAGGCGACGGCCTTGCCGATTTCCTGAGGTTCGCCCAGGCGGCCCAGCGGCACCTGGCTGGCCAGGTAGTCGAACAGGCCTTGGCGGGCATCGTCGGGCACCAGCTCACCCAGGCCGGGGGTACGGATCGGGCCGGGGCTGACCACGTTGACGCGGATGGCGCGGTCCTTCAGGTCGAGCGCCCAGGAGCGGGCGAAGTTGCGCACGGCGGCCTTGCTGGCGCTGTAGACGCTGAAGTTGGCCGTGCCCAGGACCGAGGTGGTCGAGGAGGTGAGGATCACCGACGCGCCATCGACCAGCAAGGGCAAGGCCTTCTGCACGGTGAAGAGCACGCCGCGCACATTGGTGCCGAAGATGCGGTCGAAGTGCTCTTCGGTGATCGCCCCCAGCGGCATCATGTCGCCGCCGCCTGCGTTGGCGAAGAGGATGTCGAGCCGGCCGGCGCTCTTGGCAATCTGTGCATAGACGGTGTCGAGCTCCGACAGCACCGAGGCGTCGGCGCGAATGCCGGTGGCGGCAGCGCCGATGCTGGCCACGGCCGCATCCAGTTCGGCCTGGCGACGGCCGGTGATGAACACTTGCGCGCCCTGCGCTGCCAGTTCCTGCGCGGTGGCCAGGCCAATGCCGGAAGTGCCGCCAGTGACCAGTGCGATCTTGCCATTGAGTTGCTTGTTCATGATGTTTCCTTTTCGATTCAGGTTGAGGGTGTCATTCAGTTCGGTCTGCCATGCCGCTGTCGTTGGCGTTCTGCGCCGTGGGCTGCAAGGCATGGCTGCACTTTATCGACCCGGCGTTTATGGATAAAGTGTGTAAAATGAAAATGACTATGCACATCCATAGATAATGAAAAGGCGGCGAGGAAGCGACCATGGATCAACTGTTGGCCATCCGGGCCTTTGCCCGGGTCGTGGAGGCGGGCAATTTCACCCGCGCGGCGGATTCGCTGGACATGCCCAATGCGACCTTGAGCAAGCTGGTGCGGGAACTGGAGGCGCACCTGGGCGTGCGCTTGCTGCAGCGGACCACGCGGCGCGTGAGCGTCACGCCGGAGGGACTGGATTACTACGAAAAGACCGGCCGCCTGGTGCGCGACCTGGAAGACATCGATACCTCCTTCAATGCCGCGCGCGGCAATCCGCGCGGCAAGCTGCGCATCGATGTCGGCGGCTCCACTGCGCGGGATGTGCTGATTCCGGCGCTGCCGGATTTCCTGGCGCGCTATCCGGACATCAGCATCGACCTGGGCGTCTCCGACCGGCCGGTGGACCTGATCGGCGACAGCGTCGATTGCGTCATCCGGGGCGGGCCACTGGACAATTCTTCCCTGGTGGCGCGCCAGATCGGCCAGGCGCGCATGGTCACCTGCGCCACGCCGGCTTATCTCAAGCAGTTCGGGGTGCCGGCCTATCCGGATGAACTCAAGAATGGCCACCGCCTCATCAGCTATCTGTCGCCGCAGAGCGGGCGCGCCTTTCCCTTCCGCTTCGAGCGCAAGGGCGAAAAGATCGAGATCAAGACCGAGCATCGCATCGGGGTCAATGAGAGCAATGCCCACCTGGCGGCGGCGCTGGCCGGCCTGGGCATTGTGCAGACCTTCCGCTATGCGGCCGGGCCCGCCCTGGCGCGGGGCGAACTGGTCGAGATCCTGACGAAATGGCGGCCAGCGCCCTACCCCTTCCATGTGGTCTATCCGAACAACCGGCATGTCTCGCATCGCCTGCGGGTCTTCATCGACTGGCTGATGGCCTACCTGCCAGCGAAATTCTGAGGGCATGGCCGGCGCTGGCCGGCTGTCAGCACGCGCAGAGATCGGGGAGCCGCCGGATGGCTGCTGTTGTTCTTATGAAAACGTCCTTGTTCATCGAACCAGTCTTGTCACAGAAACGTCGGCGATTTGTCAGCTCTTTTTAAACTGGGCTCTCTATGATGAAGCCATCGTTCCTGCCGAAGACCTGCCGACCATGAACCTCATCCGGACCCGCGCCATCCTGCTCAGCGCCCTGCTCTTTTCCGCCCAAGGCGCGATGGCGCAAGCGGTGCCGCAGGACTGCCCGCCGCAGGTCAAGGTCTCGCCTGAAGAAATGAAACGGCTCGCCCATAGCGCGCAGCCGGACCGCGGGCCGTTGTGGGAAATCAGCAAGGATGGGCATCTTTCCTACCTCTACGGCACCATCCACTTGGCAAGGCTGGAATGGGATTTTCCTGGCCCCACCATCCTCAAGGCCTTGCGTTCGGCCCGCACGGTGGTCGTGGAAATGGATATCACGCGTCCCGGCATGGCCGCGACGATGCTCGCGCCCATGCCGCAGCAAGCTGCCGATGTGTCTTCGCCCCTGTACCAATCATTGCTGGCGAGAACAGACCAGCAATTGCGCAAGGCATGCGCCGATCCGGAGAATTTCAAGGGCGCCAGCCTGGCCTCGAAGATGGCGTCGCTCACGCTGCTGTCGGCCCGGCGTCGCGGCTTGTATGCTGACTTTGCCATCGATGCCGCCTTGATTGGCTTTGCCCGTTATACAAGGAAAGACATCATCGAACTGGAGCAGCCATCGGACCAGCGGCGCGTCATCAGCCAGACCCAGCTGGCTTCGCTGGAGCGCAATCTTGACGACGTGGAGAGCGGCAAGACCGAAGATGACCTGAGCGCGCTGGCGCTGGCATGGGAACGCGGTGATATGGGCGGCATTGCGGAACTGTGCAAGCAACTGCAATGCCAGGGCGAGCAGCAGTACTACGAGCAACGTAACAAGGTATTCGCGGCCGGCATCGCCAAGGCCATGGCGGGGCCAGGTCCGGCCTTCATCGGCGTGGGCTTCCTGCACATGCTGGGTCCGGACAGCGTGATCGACCAGCTCAGGGCGATGGGATTCGAGGTCCGCCAGGTCGCCATGTCTGGAAAAAGTTAGTTTCCGCACAGCCCCCTCCCCGGCCTGGCTAGAAGCGCCCGCTCACCTGGAAGTTCAGGGACTGCGAGGTCGTCATGGCGTTGGCGGCGTTGTGCGCGTAGAGCAGCATCAGGGCCAGGCCATTCTTGAGCAGCAGCCGTCCACCCAGCGTGAGCAGCCATTGCCTGCTGTCCTGGACGCCGTCGCTGTAGCTATAGAGCGGGCTGGACAGGGAGGGATCGGCATAGCGCATGGTCGCCGTTCCCGCCGCTTGCAGGCTGCGCTGGTAGGCCACCCTGGCCTGCGGCGTCAATAGCCCCACGGGCAGGGTCACATCGAACTGTGCGCGCATGCCGAGGTAGGCCGCATCGTTGCGCAGGGACTGGCTGAAATAGCTCAGTGCACCCGCGCCGCCGCTTTCGCTATAGCGGTCCAGGGTGGCGCGGGCCAGGTCCAGCCGCACATAGGGAGAGACCAGCCAGTCCTGGCCGCGCCACTCATAACCCATGGTAGTCGAAGCAAACACCTGGCGGCCTGTGCGCGAGCCGGCGGCAAGGACGCCGGTATCGGCGATGTAGCGGGACAGATCGAAGCGCAGCACGCCATAGCCGGCCAGCACGTCCACGTACAGATCATCGGCCGGACGGGTGCTGGCATAGAGCACGCCCATGACGCCCTGGCTACGGCTGCTGGCGCTGTCATCATCGGCGCGATAGGTGCTGAGGCTGTAGCCCGCGCCCATGCCCAGCGTGAGGGTGCGACTGATCCGGTAGTCGCCGCCCACACTCACGCCCGAGGTGGCCAGGCGCGCGCTGCTCTGGCCGGCGCTGTCTTTCTGGTTGACCAGGTCGAGTGCGCCGCTGATCCACCAGGCGATATCGCCCCGGGAAACAGCTTCGCTGACTTGCGGCAGCTCGGGCAGCTGATCGTCCGCGCCGCTGGTGCTGGCCGTGCTGGACGCTGCCAGCGCCGTGTTGCGCAAGCCGGCGCGCAGGTAGGCCAGCTCGCTGTCCCGATAATTGACGATGTCGCCGCCGCGCGCCCAGGTGGAGGGTTCACGGCGTGGATCATTGGTCTGGCCGAAGCTGAGGCCGAAGGAGGACGGGGCGGCGCCCTCGCCATGCAAGGCTTCCAGGCGCTGCGTGAAGTTGGCCAGATGCGCCGTGGCGAAGCGCTGCACCGCCTGGGTCTGCGCGCGCACCATGGCGCTGACGGCGGTGCTGCTGGCCGGGTCGGCCAGCGTGGCATAGCTGAAGCCGCCGGCCACGGTCACCGTGCCGCTGGCGGCGGTCACCACCAGATCGACCGTTCCGGCGGTATGCGCGCTGGTGAGCACCACCAGTTCGGTCTCGCTGCTGGAGACGATGGGCGCGGCGCTGCCGCCGAAACTCACCGCGCTCGCACCTGCCAGGCGCAGGCCGCTGATACTCACCCGGGTGTTGCCCAATGCGCTGCCGCTGGCGGGCGTCACGCCGGTCACTGCGGGACGGATGCTGAGCACCGCCACGCTCACGCTGGTCGAACGGGTGCTGTTGTTGTTGCTGTCGCCGTTATAGACGGCTGAGAGGTGATGACTGCCCAAGGTCAGCGTATTGAGGGTGAGGCTGGCGCGCTGGCCAGAGAGGCTGACCGTACCCAGTATGGCTGCGCCATCCATGAAGCTGACCGTGCCGGTGGGCGCTATGCCGCCCGCCACGGTGGCGGTCAGCGTCAAGGGCGCCTGTTCGTTGAGGGCGCTCGCTGAACTGGCCAGCGACAGGGTCGGCGTGGACCTGCCGATGCCCACGACCACACCGGACGAGTTGGCGCTGGCGTTGTTGCTGTCACCGCTGTAGTGGGCAGTGATCGTGTGGCTGCCGAGGGCCAGGGTGGACATGCTGAAACTGGCCGCACCAGCAACCACGTTGACCGTGGCCAGGGTAGTCCCGCCCTCCCTGAAGACCACACTGCCGCCGGGAAGACTGCCGCTGCTGCCACTGATGACGGCATTGAACGTCACATTACTGCCCAGGCTGGCGCTGGCCGGCGTGGCGCTCAGGGTCACCGTGGCCGCGACCTTGTTGATGGTCACGGTGATGGCGCTGCTGGTGGCGGCGGCATGGTTGCTGTCGCCAGCGTAACTGGCTCTGATGATGTGCGCGCCGGGAGCAAGCCTGCCCAGCGACAGCGACGCCGCGCCAGCCAACAGGCTGGTCGCGCCCAGCGTGACGCCGCCCTCGGTGAAACGGACCAGGCCGGTGGCGGCGGCCCCGCCAGTGAGGGTGGCGTTCAGGATCAGCGTGGCGCCGTAGCTCACCGAGGTGGAAGAGGCTGACAGCGTCAGTGCGGGCGTGCGTGGGGTCACCGTGACCGTGGCGACGGCGGAACTGGCAGCGGCGTTATTGCTGTCGCCGCCATACTGGGCTTCCAGGCTGTGCGTGCCGATGACCAGGGTGCGGGTCGAGAAGACGGCGACGCCGCCGGAGACGATGGCGCTGCCCAACACGACGCCGCCGTCAGTGAAGCTGACTGTGCCGCTGGGCAAGCTGCCGCCCACCGTGGCCGTCAACGTGACGGGAGTGCCGAAGGCGGTATTCGATGTCGAGGCGTTGAGCACTACCGTCGAACTGACCTGCCCCACGGTCAGGGTGGTGGCCGACGCAGTCGCACTGTTGTGGTTGCTGTCGCCGGAGTAGACGGCGCTGATGGCGTGGCTGCCCACCGAGAGTCCCGGCAGAGGCAAGCTGGCGCTGTTGCCGGACAGTGCAATCGTGCCGATGGTGGCGCTGCCGTCCTTGAAGAGGATCGTTCCGCCGGGAGAGAGTCCACCGTTGAGCGTGGCCGTGACCGTGGGCGTTGCGCCATAGACGATGGCGTTGGACGAGGTACTCACGGAAAGCGTCGGACTGAGCGGAGAAACACTCACCGTCAAGGCGGCTGAACTGGCCGCCGCATTGTTGCCGTCACCGGCGTAGCTGGCGGTGATGAGGTGGGCGCCAGCCGTCAGATTGCCCAGCGAGAGCGTGGCGGTGTTGCCCGATAGCGTGGCGGCGCCGAGGACAGCGCCGCCCTCGTGGAACTCGATGCTGCCGCTGGGCGCGTAGCCATTGCTGAGTGCGGCGTTGAAGAGGAGATGGCCACCGTAACTGATGGCGGACGCGGAGCTGCCCAGCGAGAGCGTGGGCGTGGCCGCCGCAACGGTGACGGTGAGCGGCGCAGAGCTCGTGGCGTCGCCATCGAAGATGGCCGTCAGTGCATGGCTGCCCGGCGCAAGCGTGCTGATGTTGAGGCTGGCGGCATAGGAAGAGACCGCCACGGTCCCCAGCGTGACCGCGCCGTCCATGAAGCTCACCGTGCCGCTGCCGGCAATAAGTGCCTGCCAGGTTGGCGGTGAGCGTGAGCGCTGCGCCATAGGCAGGGCTGGTCGATGAGCTGCCCAGCGAGATGGAAGTGGGCGTGGGCGCGACCGCCGTCACGGTCCATTTGCTCGATCCGATCAGCTGACGTCGCGCATCGTAATAGTCCAGCGTGACCGTCGATGTGCCGGCCACGGTGGGTGTTCCTGAGACGACGAGATCGAAGAAGCCAGGACCGACGCCCACCAACAATCCGCTGTCCCAATTGTCGTAGGAATAAAGGGTCTGGTAGCAGCCGCCGCAGTTGGGTGTGAAGCTGGCGCTATAGGGAACGCCCACCAGGGCGTCAGGCAAGGCGTTTACCGTCTGCGTCTGCGTCTGCGCCCGCGCGGCCGGCCAGCTCCAGAGCAGCAGGAAGACCAAGGCCATCCATCTGCACACGACTGGCCAGCGGCCGTCACGCCAAGCATTTCCCCCTGCCCCCCGTGGTGAATCCACTACCGCGCCTTTATCAAGATGTGAGTGTCTGACGTTATGCGCGCAGGGAGATAGGCGGTCCACGCACTATCGGCGTAATGGCATGTAAAACGAGGAAAAGGGGCAGTCGCGGCCAGGAGGCGCGCAGCCGCGGCAGATGCGCTGCGAGCGCGGCGCGACTATGCGGATGATGGAAAATCAGTCGGAGGGGACGGCAGGGATCGCCGGGACCGGCGAAACCCGCAGGGGGAAGGATCAGGGGAAGATCAGTTCCAGGCCGAACATTTCGCTGACGAAGAAGGTAGCGACGCCCAGCAGCAACAGCGACAGCACGAAGATCAAGACCACCTGCCCGCTGGCGCGCAGCACGGCGCGGCGCTCATTGATCCTGCCCTTCTTGCCCTGGTCGTAATGCCACTTGATGGCATAGAACATGCCGGTGCACAGCACGATCACCTTGAAGGTGACGAAGAGTATTGGGACCCAATCCATGATGTCGATGATTTCCGTTTGCTGGAGAGACGAAACTCCGATGACGCGCCGGAACTGGGCATGCGTATCGGCTACCACCTGGCCCTTCGCTGATCCTTGTTGCGCCGGAACCTGGCAAAGGCGTGTCACTGTCTCCCCGTAACACTTGCACTTCTTGCACGTGCCTGGGCATTGTACCCAGTCCGCTCGGGGCGGGTCCAGAAGACAAGATCCATACAAGGGCCACCCAAGCCAGGATGCGCCAGCAAGCGATGTGCTGCGCCGGCTTGCCCACAGGCATGTTTCCTGCTTGAGCGAAAGTGTTGCAGGGATGCCGCGCCCCCCATCCGGACGTCGCCGCACTGCAACAAATCCTTTACCATGCGCCCCAGCGGCGACTGTCAGCGACAGCAGGCAGTTGCGATGCGAGGGCGATACCGGCTTACCCGCCGGGGTCGCTCTTGCCTGACGCGTTCGTTATCCACGATAGATGATTGGTATCGCCATGAGCACTTCGACCACTTCCACGGCCGCTTCTTCGGCCTCCCGCCCCATCGCCCCCGTCGCCCCCGCGCCCGTACGCGGCCCTGCCGCCAGCCCGGTGCGCCACAGCTGGATCGACAACCTGCAAGGCCAGTTCTTTGGCGTGGTCATGGTGGCCTTTGGCATGTCCATGCTGCACAGCCTGGGGCTGATCATCGGCCAGATCGCCGGGGTGGCCTTCCTGGTCAGCTATGGCAGCGGCATCAGCTTCGGCCTGGCCTTCACCCTCATCAACCTGCCCTTCTACCTGCTGGCGGCGCTGCGCATGGGCGCAGCCTTCACCTGGCGCACCCTGGCGGCGGTGACGGCGGTGTCGCTATTGACCAATATCGCCGGCAACTACATCAGCTATCGCCACCTTGATCCCGCCGTGGGAGCGGTGCTGGCGGGGCTGTGCGTGGGCATCGGCCTGATCGCCCTGTTCCGTCACCAGGCCAGTTGCGGCGGCATGAGCATCCTGGCGGCCTACGTGCAGGAGCGCACCGGCTTCAAGGCCGGCTGGCTGCTGATGGGCTTCGACCTGGCGCTGTTCGCCACGGCGGCCTGGTTCCTGCCGATGGAACGGGTGCTGTATTCGCTGGCGGGGGCAATCACCATGAATCTCTTCGTGGCCTGGAATCACCGCTATGAGTGGTACATCGCGCGCTAAAGACGTGCAGCGCTGCCCCGTACCAGCGCGCGCGGCGGGTTGATTCCATTACAATTCCGGAACACCGGGGCGTTGCATGCATCTTGCTTGCCCCCCAGCCTGCCCTGCCCCTCTTTTCCTGCGCGTCCATGAGCAATGTCCTGACCTACCTGATCACCGCCCGCCGCTGCGAAGTGGAAGAGCTGCAACGCCTGTCCCGCACCTGCCAGATGGTCTTGACCGTAGGCCAACTGATCCACTGCCTGCAGCAGGAGCGCGGCCTCTCCAACCTCTATCTCGGCTCGGGCGGCCAGCGCGACGCCGCTGCCCGGCAGGCGCGGGTGGCCAACAGCCAGGCCGCAGCCGCCGAGTTCCAGGACTGGCTGCATTCCATCGAACAGGACAATGCCCTCTCCAACGGCGCGCGCCTCTACACGCGCATCGCCTTTGCACTGCATGCGCTGGAGGGCCTGCCCCGGCTGCGCGAAGAGATTTCGGCGCTGCGCTGTTCGCCCACGGAAAGCTATGAGCGCTTCAAGACCGTGGTCGGGGCACTGCTGGCGCTGGTCTTCGAGGCCGCCGATGTGGCGGTGGATGCGCAGATCTCGCGCCTGCTGGTGGCGCTGTTCAATCTGATGCAGGGCAAGGAATTCGCCGGCCGCGAGCGCGCCGCCGGGGCCGCTGCCTTTGCCACCGGCAAGATTACCCGCGAGCAGGAACAGAGCATCGAATACCAGATCGAGATGCAGGAACAGGCGCTGCGCCGCTTCGAGTCCTTCGCCGAAGACGTGCGCGCCCCCTGGCAGGCGCTGCAGGCCGGCCTGCCGCTGGCCGAGCTGGAACGCCTGCGCCGCAAGCTGCTCACCAGCCACGAGCGTGGTCTGGATGCCGAGATGGCCGACGCCTGGTACCAATGCTGTTCGGCGCGCATCGATGGTCTGCACCAGATCGAGATCCACCTGGCGCAGTTCGTCCAGGCGCGCTGCCAGGCCAAGATCACCGAACTGCAACAGGAACTGGATGACCAGGACCAGCTCTTCAGCCAGCAGGACCGGCTGGACCCGCTCACCCCGCTGGCGGGCTTTTCCGCGCCGCTGGACGAACAGGCCCTGGCCGACGGCGTCGGCTCGCACCTGGCCCACAGCATCGTCGACATGCTGCGCAGCCAGTCCGAGCGCTTGCAGAACCTGACCGCCGAACTGGCCACCGTGCGCGACAGCCTCGAAGAGCGCAAGCTCATCGAGCGCGCCAAGGGCGTGCTGATGATGAAGCAGGGCTTGAACGAAGAAGCCGCCTATCGCCTGCTGCGCAAGCATGCGATGAACCAGAACCGGCGTATTGCCGAGGTGGCGCAGGCCATCCTGTCGCTGACCGAGATCCTGCCGGAAGCCTGAACGCCCCCGGCGCACGCTCAAGCCGCCCGCCGACGATCCTCGATCTGACGCTGCCCGACCAGTGGTCGCCCATGGGCGCGCTGCAAGGCGTCGGCCACGCCCAGCAGAGCCTGGTCGCTGAAGGCCCGGCCGAATACCGTGATGCCCCAGGGCAGGCCGTTCTTCATGAAGTTCATGGGCGTGGCCACGGCGGCATAGTCCAGCATGTTCATGAAATTGGTATACCAGCCCAGGTCGGAATTGCGCTGCACCGGTTGCTCGCGCAATTCTTCCAGCGTCACCGGACGTGGATAGGCGGGCGTGACCACGCAATCGACGGTGGCCAGGATGCGGTCGCATTCCGCCTTCAATTGCTGCAGGCGATATTGCGCGCGGAAGGTATCGACGGCGCTGTACTGTGGCGCCTTGCGCAGCACGTCGCGAATTACCGGCAGGATGTCATCGGGCCTTTCCTGCAACAGCGCTTCGATGGTGCTGTAGCGCTCGGCCACCCAGGGTCCTTCATAGAGCAGGCGCGCCGCTGCCAGGAAGGGACTGAAATCGATGGGCACGGCCACGCCGCCGATGGCTTCCATCTGCGCCAGTGCCTCCACGAACAGGGATGGGCTCTCGCTGCACCCGAGGAATTCCAGCTGGCGCGGCACGCCAAAGCGCAGGCCCTGAGGCGGCGGCTGGAAGGCCGAGGCGTCATTGTGCGGCAGGTTGGCGCGGCTGTATTCGTCGCGCTCGTCGGGCTGGCCCGACTGCGTGCACAGGGCCAGCAAGTGGCTGGCTTCGGCCGCCGTGGCGGTGAAGAAGGTCACGCAATCCAGCGTGCGGCAGGCCGGCACTACCCCGGCGGTGGATAGCAGGCCTTTGGTCGCTTTCAATCCAACCAGGTTGTTCAGCGCAGCCGGCACGCGCCCGCTGCCGGCCGTGTCGGTGCCCAGCGCAAAGCTGGACAGGCCCAGCGCCACCGCCAGCGACGAGCCGGAGGACGAGCCACCGGAAGGATAGTCCGGATGCACGCTGTTGCGGCAAGCGCCATAGGGCGAGCGGGTGCCGTTCAAGCCCGTGGCGAATTGGTCGAGGTTGCATTTGCCGACCGGGATCGCCCCCAGCGCGATCAGTTGCGCCACCAACGTAGCGCTCTCGCGCGGGACGTAACTGAAGGCCGGACAAGCGGCCGTGGTCGGGACGCCCGCCAGGTCGATGTTGTCCTTGATCGAGAAAGGCACGCCATACAGCGGCAGGCTGTGCGGGGATTGCTGCTCCAGCGCCTGCAGGTAGGGCTCGGTCTCTGCTTGGCTCAACAGATGGATGTAGAGCCGGTAGGTCGGGTTGAGCGCCGCAGCGCTCTCGCGCAGGCGCTGCATCACCGTGCGCGGGTCCAGGCTGCCGTTGCGATAGGCGGCGGTGAGCGCATCGATGCGCAAGTCGAAGGAATGGATCATGCGACCTCCTCTTCCGTGTCTTCCATGACCAGCACGCACTGGCCAGCGCGCACCGGGCTGCCGGGCTGCACGCGCACCTCGGCGACAACGCCGGCTGCGGGCGCGGCGATATGGATTTCCATCTTCATCGATTCCAGGATCATCAGCAGCTCACCCTGCGCCACGCGCTGGCCAGGACTGACCTTGACCTGCCACAGGTTGCCGGCGATGGGGGCATCGACGGCCATCTGACCGTCCTGCAGAGGCGCGGCTTCCTGCGCGATGGCGCTGCTTTCCTCGCTCTCGTAGTTGGCCTGGCCGCTGGCGATCCAGCGCTGGCGCTCGGCATCGAAAGCGGCTTGCTGGTGCTGGCGGAAGGCGGCGATGCCGTCGGCTTCGCGCTGCAGGAAATCCTGGTAGTCCGCCAGATTCAGCTGCGTCTCTTCGATGCCGACCTCGAAGCGGCCCAAGGGGAAATCACGGCGGATGGTCTGCAATTCTTCGGCCGTGACCGGATAGAAACGGATCTGGTCGAAGAAGCGCAGCAGCCAGGGCTTGCCACGGAAGGCCGCGACTTCGCGGTAACGGTTCCACATCTGCAAGGTGCGGCCCACGAACTGGTAGCCGCCCGGCCCTTCCATGCCATAGATGCACAGGTAGGCGCCGCCGATGCCCACCGAGTTCTCGGCGGTCCAGGTGCGCGCCGGGTTGTACTTGGTGGTGACCAGGCGATGGCGCGGGTCCAGCGGCGTAGCCACCGGTGCGCCCAGGTAGACGTCGCCCAGGCCCATGACCAGGTAGCTGGCGTCGAAGACCGTCTCGCGCACCGCGCCGATATCCTTGAGGTCGTTGATGCGGCGGATGAATTCGAGATTGCTGGGACACCAGGGTGCATCCTTGCGCACAGTGGTCATATATTTCTCGATGGCGAGCTGGCAGGCCGGATCATCCCAGGACAAGGGCAGATGCACGATACGCGACGACACCGTCAGGTTTTCACTGGCGCAGACGGCGTCCCATAATCCGGCGATGGTCTGCAGCAGCGTCGGCAAGGGCAAGGCTTCCGGCTGGTAATGCACCTGCAAAGAGCGGATGCCGGGAGTCAGGTCGATCACGCCCGGCAGGGCCTGTTCTTCCAGCGCGGTGATCAGGGCATGCACGCGGAAGCGCAGCACCAGGTCCAGTTGCGGGCTGCCCACTTCCAGCAGCAGGTTGGCGTCGCCCGACAGGCGCGCCACCAGGCGTCGTTCATCCTGGCCCAGGTCCAGCACGATGGGCGAGGCCAGCGGCGCCGGTGACCAGTCCACCGGCTGAGGCTGCAGGCTGGCCACGCCGGCTTGTGCGGCCAGGGCAATGCGGCGCGCCGTATTCACCTCCACCGGCACGAAGCGGACCTTGTCGCCGGCCTTGAGCTGGCCGATCTGCCAGAGATCGGCCTCGATCACGGTCACCGGGCAGACGAAGCCGCCCAGGCTGGGACCATCCGGCCCCAGGATCACCGGCATGTCGCCGGTAAAGTCCACCGCGCCGACGGCATAGGGATTGTCATGGATGTTGGAAGGATGCAGGCCCGCCTCGCCGCCGCTGTCACGCACCCATTCCGGCTTGGGGCCGATCAGGCGTACGCCGGTGCGGCTGGAATTGAAATGGACTTCCCAGTCGGTGGCGAAGAAGGTCTCCATGTAGGCCGGCGTGAAATATTCGGGCGCACCATGCGGACCATAGATCACGCGGACCTGGCGCACTGCCTCCAGCGCGGGATACAAGGCGGCAGGCAGGGTCTGCCCGGCCTGGGTCATGGCGTCTGCGGCCAGCGGGGCGAGGTGCAGGATGTCGCCACTGGCGAGGGCGCGGCCCGCATGGCCACCGAACTGGCCCAGCGTGAAGGTGCTGCGGCTGCCCAGATAAGTCGGCACCTGCACGCCGCCGCGCACGGCCAGGTAGCTGCGCGCACCAGCCCCGCTGATGGCGCCGAGCTTGAGCGTACTGCCAGCAGCGATGTGCAGCACGGTGGCCATGGGCTGCGCCACGCCATCGAGCAGCACGGGAATGACCGCGCCGGTGACCACCACCATGGCGGCGGTATTGAAGCGCAGGATCGGACCGCTCATGGTCACTTCCAGTCCGGCCGCCTCCTCGGCATTGCCCAGCAGGCGGTTGCCCAGACGCAGGGCGCGCTCATCCATGGGCCCCGAGGGCGGCACGCCGACGGCCCAGTAGCCGATGCGGCCAGGATGGTCCTGCACGGTGGTCTGGGTGCCGGGCGCAAGTACCTCCACCGTATCGGCGCGATAGACCAGTTGTTCCAGGCAGCGTGTCCACGGTTGTCCGCTGGCAAAGGGAACGTCGGCCAGGATCTGGCGCAGGTAGTGCTGGTTGGTTTCCACGCCATACAGCAGGGTCGCGCGCAGCGCCGCATCCAGCGCCAGGCGGGCCGCTTCGCGGGTGGGCTGCCAGCTGATCAGCTTGGCGATCATGGGATCGAAATACGGGGCGATCTCGCACCCGGCCTCGACCCAGGTATCGATGCGCAGCGCCTGGCCATCGACGGGCGGAAAATCGACCGCAGTCAGCAGGCCCGGACAGGGCTGGAACTGGCGACCCGGGTCTTCCGCATACAGGCGCGCCTGGATCGCGTGACCACGCGGTTGCAGGCCGGCTGCCAGTTGCGCCAGCGGCGGCAGGTCGCCAGCGGCCAGCTCGATCATCCAGCGCACCAGGTCGACACCCCACACTTGCTCCGTGACGCCGTGTTCCACTTGCAGACGGGTGTTGACTTCGAGGAAGTAGAACTGTCCGGCCAGGCTGTCATAGACGAACTCCACCGTGCCGGCACTGCGGTAGTTCACCGCCTTGGCCAGCTTGATGGCCGCCGCGCACAAGGCTTCCGCCATGCCATCGGGCAGGTTGGGGGCGGGGGTTTCTTCCAGCACCTTTTGATTGCGCCGCTGCACCGAGCAGTCACGCACACCCAATGCGATCACCTCACCCCGGCCATCCCCGAAGACCTGCACTTCCAGATGACGGGCGCGTTCGATGTATTTCTCGATGAAGACGCCGGCATCGCTGAAATTGTTCTGACCCAGGCGACGCACCGAATCGAAGGCATCGGCCAGTTCGGCATCACTGCGGCAGACGCGCATGCCGATGCCGCCGCCACCCGCGGTGCTCTTCAACATCACCGGATAGCCGACACGGGATGCAGCAGCCAGCGCATCGTCGATGCTCTCCAGCAGATCCGTGCCCTCCAGCATCGGCACGCCCTGTTCACGTGCGAGTGCGCGTGCGGTGTGCTTGAGCCCGAAGATGCGCAACTGAGCAGGCGTGGGACCGACGAAGGCGATGCCGGCAGCTTCGCAGGCTTCGGCGAAGGCGGCATTCTCGGAGAGGAAGCCATAGCCGGGATGGATGGCCTGGGCGCCGCTGTCGCGGGCGGCGGCCAGGATCTTGTCCACGGCGAGATAGGTCTGGGCGGCCGGGCCTTCGCCCAGCGAAATGGCGCGGTCGGCCTGCAGCACGTGCAGGCTGCCCAGGTCGGCTTCGGAATAGACGCATACGCCGGTCACGTCCAGCGTGCGCAAGGTGCGCAGGATGCGACAGGCGATGGCGCCACGGTTGGCGATGAGCAGATGGTCGAACATTCAAGTGGCCTAGAAATCCGGGTCGTCCCGTGATTCGGAAAACCGGCTCGCGGTCGTCCGCGAGGGGTGCAGGGCTAGGTGCAGGGCTGCGTACGGGCAAGCAGCGGGCTTAGTCCCACACCAGCACTTCGGCGGCGGTGGGGTTCCAGCCGTTGCAGGGGTTGTTCAGCTGCGGGCAGTTGGAGATCAATACGATCAGGTCCTGCTCGGCGCACAGCTCCACGTACTTGCCGGCGGCGGAGATGCCGTCCTCGAAGGTGAGACCGCCCTCGGGCGTGACCGGTACGTTCATGAAGAAGTTGATGTTGGCGCCGATGTCGCGCTTGTTGAGGCGGCCATCATGCAGGCAGGCGCACAGGAAGTTGTCGCGGCAGCTGTGCATGTAGCGCTTCTCCAGCGCATAGCGCACCGTGTTGCTCTCTTGCGCGCAGGCCCCGCCCAAGGTGTCATGACGGCCGCAGGTGTCGGCCACGATGGTGGCCAGTGCACGCCCCAGGTTGGAATACAGCACGCTGCCCGCGCCCAGGTAGGCGCGGTTCTGGCGGCGCAGCGTGCGCTGGGGATCGTAGCGCTCACGCGGATTGGCGGCGCTGTAGAAGAGCGTATCGATGGCCTGGTTGCCTTCCAGGTCCAGCAGGCGCACGGTCTGCCCGGCGCTGAGGTTGAAGAGATAGGGTTCGCCCGCCGGGATCACGTGACGGAACACGGCTTGTTCGGGGGCGCGCTGGCTTTCGATGATGTGCATGAGATTCTCCCTGGCTCAGAGATGGAAGCGTTCGGTGTTATGGAAGGCGCGCGCGTTCTCGGGGCGCGCATGGCGGCAGGCATGGGTGCTGTCGTCGCTGTGCGTCTGCAGCCATTCCAGCCGGACCGGACGCGGCGCATAGTGCGGATGCGGGTCCATGGGATGCTGCAGGGCCGTCAGGATGATGAGCGTGTCCATCGGCGCGGCCAGCTCGAGGTAGTCTCCTGATTTGGAATTGCCGGGCACGAAGTGGAAGACGCCTTCGGCATCCACCTCCACGCGCGAGAACAGGTTCACCACCATCAGCAGGTCTTGCAGGTCGAGGTTCCACTTGCCCATTTCCACCAGCAGGTTGTCCACGCCATTGCGATAGAAACCGTTGCGCAATTCCTGGTAGCGGCCCTGGCCGTATTTCTCGCGCACTTCCTCGGCATTGAGCACGCCGCCGAAGCTGTCATGCCAGCCGCAGGTATCGTCGGTGATGGCGGCCAGCACGCGGCCCATGTCGGAGTACAGGCAATGCCCGGCCTGCAGGCGCGCGGTGTGCTGGCCCTTGAGGGTGTCGGGCAGGTTCAGCCGTTCGCTGGGTTGCTGGGCGTTCAGCATCATCATGCTGACGTTGGCGCTGCCTTCGATGTCGGTGATGCGCAGCGACTGGCCGCGCTTGAGGATGAAGGAGGTATGGCCGCCGCCGGGCAGCACTTCTTCGTAGAGTCTGGCTTGCAGGGCCAGGGGATCCTTGCTCATGTCAGCTTTCCTTTGCAGTGATGAGGGAGGCCAGCTTGCCGGCCTGTTCGCGGGCGCGGGCCTCGTTGAGGGCGATGTCGTAGGTGATGTGGGCGCCATAGGCTTGCGGGTATTGCGGGTCGACGCGCACCTTGTCGAAGACCAGCAAGCGGGTGCCGAGGGTGAAGCCTTCGGAGAGGTCGTGGGTGACCATGAAGACGGTCAGGCCGCTGTCCTTCCACAGGTCCAGCAGCAGGGTGTGCATCTCCTTGCGGATGCCCGGATCGAGCGCACCGAAAGGTTCATCCAGCAGCAGCACGCGGGGACGCACGATGAGCGCCTGGGCAATCGCCAGGCGCTGCTGCATGCCGCCCGAGAGGCTGCTGGGATACAGCTCCAGCGCATGCCCGAGGCCCACGCGATGCAACAGCTGCGCCGCCTCCTCCCGTGCGCGCCGCTTGGTGCCGCCGAACAGGCGGCCCAGCAGCGCAGAGCGCGGCAGCTCCAGGCCGATGGCCACGTTGTCTAGCACGTTCAGGTGCGGGAACACGGAGTAGCGCTGGAACACCACGCCACGCGTGGCGTCGGGCTCGGCGGGAAAGGGCTGGCCTTGCAGCAGCAGTTGGCCCTTGCTGGGACGCTCCTGCCCCAGCAGCAGGCGCAGGAAGGTCGACTTGCCACAGCCGGAAGCGCCCACCAGGGTGCAGAACTGGCCCTCTTCCACGCGCAGGTTCAGGCGTTCCAGCACCACGTTCTGGTCGTATTGCTGCCAGACGTTGCGGATCTCGATATAGCTCATGCGCGGCCTCCTTCGGCCCAGGGGAAGAAGCGCCGGTGCACGGCGCGCAGCAGCCAGTCCATCAGCCAGGCCAGCAGGGTGATCCAGACCACGTAGGGCAGGATCACGTCCATGGCCAGATAGCGGCGCACGAGGAAGATGCGATAGCCGAGCCCCGCCGTGGCCGAGATCGCTTCTGCGGAAATGAGGAACAGCCAGGCCGCACCCAGCGACAGCCGCAGCGAGACCAGCAGGCGCGCCAGCATCTGCGGCAGCGCCACGCGCAGTACCACGGTCCAGCTGTTGGCGCCCAGCGTCTGGGCCTTGATCAGCAGTTCGGCGGGAATGGCGCGGCCCGTGTGTTCCAGGTCGCGCGCCAGCAAGGGCGTGACGCCGATGACGATGAGCATCACCTTGGACAATTCATCGAGTCCCATGACGATGAACAGAATCGGCAGGATCGCCAGCGGCGGCACCATGGACATCACCGTCAGCAGCGGCGAGAAGCCGGCGCGCAATACCGGGAAGACCCCATTGACGATGCCCAGCACCAGCCCGGCCAGCGCGGCGATGCCCAGGCCCAGCAAGACCCGCTGCAGGCTGGCCAGCGTATCGGCCCAGAACAGGTAGTCGCCGGTGCGCGGGTCTTCCATGAAGGCCATGTGGCGCACCGCATCGACCATCTGCATGAGGCTGGGCAAGAGCTTGTCATTGGGATTGTCGGCCAGGCGCGTGGCCGAGCCGACGGCATAGAGCAGGGCCAGGATGAGGAAGGGCAGCAGCGTGAGCAGCCATTGCCCGGAGCGGCCCGGATGGCGATTCAGGAAACGCATGACGCGCCTCCCTGCGGCACTGACCGGGACGGGAACGGAGGCAGCACAGCGGCTGCCGGATGGGACCTGGGGAGATGAACAGCGATCACGGGTAACTCCGGTCGGGTTGAACAAAAGCAGGAGCAGCGCAGCACCTGTGGTGCAACTCTCTCCCGGGCTTTTGTCCCGCCGTGTAACCTCGACCGAGGTCGCCGGCTCTCGGACCAGTCATCTGCCTGCGGCAGACCGGAACCCTAGCCAGCTATTTGAACTTCCTGCGCAGCCATCGGATCAGCGATGCGGGCTGCTCTGCATGTCAGTGGATTTCAGCAAATTCCATACCATCATCGCCCGCGCAGCCAGCGCAAGGCATAGCCCAAGGTTTCGATGAGCAGCAGCGAGCTGCGCATGCGGCCGCACAGCGGCAGCGCCTGTGCGAGCTCATTGGAAAAGGCGATGGGGAAAACGGCAGCGTCGCTTGATCGGGTCATGGGCATGGTCTACTCCTGCGAACATGGCCTGGCCGTCCAGGGATGGTTGTCGAGGCCGCACTCACTTCCTGTACTCCTGTGCGCTCGACCCAAGTCGTCTTGGCTCGCCCTATGCGAGAACGACAATCTTGCATGCAAGTTCCAGGCCAAGCCGTCGCGCACTTGCACGCAGGGCGCAAACCCGCTCCAGTACTGGGCCGTAGACAATCGCGCAGCAAGCCGTGGACAAGCCGAGCGCAAGCATGGTGCAGGCCGGCACCGATTTGGCGCGCCGCTGCTGCGCCAGCATCGTTCATGTCCGGCACGTCGAACGTGCTTCCGACAGGCTTGCTATTAATAGCGAAATCCGCACTCGCGCATCGCGCCGGCCTCGCCACGGGATTGGCATGAACCTTGCTGAAAAGCGAGTGGGAGCCGGTGATACCGGTCTTGTGTAAGCACAATTTGCAATGGACAGCTAGGGTTCCGGTTCGCTGTTGCGGATGTCTGGTCCGAGAGCAGTCGACCTCGCAAGAGGTTACACGGCGGGAGAAAAGCCCGGGAGATGACGCGTTCGCAAGGACCGCGCCGCTCCCGGGCTTTTTTCCAATAAACCCTTCGAGGACCCTACGCCGTGTACAACATTTCCCGAATCCTTGGTGGCGCCGCCATCGCCCTGGCCGCCTTCGCGGGCGCGCTTTCCTCCGCCCACGCCGCACCCCGCACCGACTTCAAGGTCTGCACCTCCATCTACGCCGGCTGGATGCCCTGGGGCGAAGCCCAGGCCCAGGGCATCCTGGCCAAGTGGGGCAAGAAGTACGGCATCACCATCAACGCCGTGCAGTTGAACGACTACGTCGAATCGATCAACCAGTACACCGCCGGCAAGTTCGACGGCTGCACCATGACCAACATGGATGCGCTGACCATTCCCGCTGCCGGTGGCGTGGATTCCACGGCCCTGATCGTGGGCGACTATTCCAATGGCAACGATGGCATCGTCCTGAAGGGGAAGAACAAGAAGCTGGCCGACATCAAGGGCCAGTCGGTGCAGCTGGTGGAATTCTCGGTCTCGCACTACCTGCTGGCGCGCGCGCTGGAAACAGCCGGCCTGCGCGAGCGTGACGTCAAGGTGGTCAACACCAGCGACGCCGACATCACCGCCGCCTTCGCCACGCCTGCCGTCACCAGCACGGTGACCTGGAACCCGATGCTGTCCTCGATTGCGGCCTCGCCCGATGTCTCGCTGGTCTATACCTCCAAGCAGCTGCCCGGCGAGATCATGGACCTGATGGTGGTCAACACCAAGACCCTGCAGGAGAACCCCGCCTTCGGCAAGGCATTGACCGGCGCGTGGTACGAGATGATGGCCATCATGAGCGCCAAGGATGAACGCGCCACCCGTGCGCTCACCGCCATGGGCAAGGCTTCCGGCACGGACCTCGCCGGCTTCCAGGCGCAGCTGGCGGCCACGGCCATGTTCTACCAGCCCAAGGCGGCGCTGGAGTTCGCGACCAAGAAGGAACTGCCCGGCATCATGGGGCGCATCGCCAAGTTCAGCTTTGACCACGGCATCCTCGGCCCCAACGTCAAGAGCGCCGACGGCATCGGCATCGCCTTCGACGGCAACGTGGTGATCGGCGACAAGAAGAACGTCAAGCTGCGCTTTGATCCGGCCTACATGAAGATGGCGGCCGATGGAAAACTCTAAATCGTTTGCGCGCATGCGCCCGTAGTTCCCCCAGTACCAGCATCACAAGAATGCCTTGCGCGGGTCCGGCAACGGACCCGCCGGGCCCTGCTCGTGCCTCGCTTTCACACTGATCCAAGCTGATCCAGTCCAACCCAACGGAGAGAACCTTGACTACCTACACCGCTTCCCTGTCGCGCCTCGGCGCCTTCAGCGCCACCCTTGCCGCCCTGCTGGCCTGCGCCCCAGCGCTGGCCGAGGACGCCCCCGCCGCCGCGCCCGCCGGTCCCTGGACCATCACCAAGCACATCGACCTGGCCTCGCGCTACGTGCTGCGCGGCGTCACCACCACCTATGGCAATGGGCAGCCGCTGGGCAACAGCGGCGCCGACGCGCCCGAATCGGACCAGCCCGCGCTGCAATGGGGCATCGACTTCGTCCACAGCAGCGGCTGGAGCTTTGGCTACTGGGCCTCGACCATCAACTATTCGTACAAGCAGCTGGGCAATTCCTACAGTGACCGCAGCATCACCGAATTCCAGAAACCGCGTTCGGTGGAAAACGATCTCTACTTCGCCTACGCCGGCAACATCAGCGGCGACCTCGGCTATACCCTGGGCATGACCGGCTACTACTATCTCAACGGCAGCCATGCCAATGCGCTGGAGACCAAGGCGGGCCTGACCTGGGGCGCGCTGTCCTTGAACGCCCAGACCCTGCTCAACGACGTGGTCTGGGGCAACAAGGGCGACACCTACTGGACCCTGGCCTACACCAAGCCGCTGCCCTATGACATCACCTTCACCGGCACCCTGGGCGCCTATACCTACAAGCGCGAAGGCAAGTACCTCGGCACCCGCGATACCGCCACGGGAACAGCCTGCGGCGCGGGACAGGCGTTCGCGGTCAATGGCTGCTTTGCCGGCAACGGTCCCAGCAGCGGCGGCCTGCGCCACCTGACGCTGGGCCTGTCGGCGCCCTTCCCCAACTCGCCCATCACCTGGTCGCTGCAGGCCATCCTGGGCGGCTACAACCGCTTTGACGTCAAGCAGGGCAATCAGCTGGTGGGGATGTTGAGCTGGGGCTTCTGAGGCCGCTCGCACTGCCGCATCGCAGGGCTTGATCCCTCCCGGGTATCAAGCCCTGTCGTCGGCGCGTCAGACATTTCCGACAGCAAAAGCGCAGGATCACTGATCCCCCCTCCGCTTCAGCACGCGCATGATGGCGCAGCCGTGAGTCAGGCAAGGCCTTGCTCACGCTCCGGATTTCCTCCAAGGAAACGCGCCATGAAAAAAATAAGCATCTCCCCCGATCGCCGCCGTTTCCTGCGCGGCGCGCTCACCGCCGCACCAGTTGCCGCGCTGGCCGTGACCGCCGGCAGCCTCACGGCCAAGGCCGAGGGACCATCCCCCGACCAGCCTTACCAGCCAAGCTTCTTCAACCGCGACGAATTCGCCCTGCTCAGCGCCCTGGCCGACACCCTCATCCCGGCGGACGACACCGGTCCCGGCGCGCTGCAGGCAGGGGTGCCGGAATTCATCGACGCCCAGATGAACACACCCTATGGGCAGGGCCAGCTGTGGTACATGCAAGGCCCCTTCACGCCCGACGCGCCCCCTGAATTCGGCTACCAGCTGCCCTATCCGCCACGCGAGCTGTACAAGAAGGGCCTGGCCGAATTCGATGCGGCCATCCGCCAGCAGTACGGACATGGCTATGTGGAACTCAATACCCAGCAGCGCGAAAAGATGATGGCCGAGTTCGAAAAGGGCGAGCAGGGCAGCCTGAAGATGGCCACCATCCCGCCCTCGGCGCTGTTCAACCTGCTGCTGCAGAACGTCCACGAAGGCTATTTCTGCGATCCCACCGACGGCGGCAACAGGGGCATGGGATCGTGGAAGATGATCGGCTTCCCTGGCGCACGGGCCGACTACTACGACTGGGTCGACCAATACGGCAAATCCTATCCGCTGCCGCCGATCTCGCGCGGCTGACCTGGGTCGCCGCCCTCCCCTGCACTGCCCAACCGAGAAAGACCAAGCCCATGGCCAACAAGAACATGAAGCCCGTCGATGTCGTCATCGTCGGCTTCGGCTGGACCGGCGCCATCATGGCCAAGGAAATGACCGAGGCCGGCCAGCGCGTGGTGGCGCTGGAACGCGGCGTCTATCGCGATACCTATCCGGACGGCGCCTATCCCAAGACCATCAATGAGCTGGAATACCAGCAGCGCTTCAAGCTGTTCCAGAACCTCAACAAATCCTCCTTCACCTTCCGCCGCAAGACCGGCGACAGCGCCATCCCCTATCGCCAGATCGCCATGTTCAAACCCGGCGAAGGGGTGGGTGGCGCGGGGCTGCACTGGTCGGGCTGCCATTGGCGCATCCTGCCCGAGGAACTGCGCATGCGCAGTCATTACGAAGAACGCTACGGCAAGAATTTCATCCCCAAGGACATGACCCTGCAGGACTGGGGTGTGAGCTACGAAGAACTGGAACCCTACTTCGATTTCGCCGAAAAGATGATGGGCACCTCCGGTACCGCCTATCGGGTCGGCGGCAAGGTGGTCGATGAAAGCGGCAATCCCTTCGAGGCCGACCGCTCCGATAACTTCCCGCTGCCGGCGCAGAAGGAGCAATACCAGGCGGCGCTGTTCCGCAAGGCGGCGCAACAGGCGGGCTTGCATCCATTCACCCTGCCCTCGGCCAATGCCGCCGCGCCCTATGTGAACCAGTACGGTTGCCAGATGGGGCCCTGCACCTTCTGCGGCTTCTGCTCCGGCTATGCCTGCTACAACTATTCCAAGGCTTCGCCGAACGTGAACATCATGCCGGCGCTGCGGCAGAGCAATCTGTTCGAGCTGCGCAGCAGCTGCAATGTGCTGCGCATCGAACTGGACAGCAGCCGCAAGAAGGCCACCGGCGTGACCTATGTGGACATCAACGGCGACACCGTCTTCCAGCCGGCCAGCATTGTCATCGCCAGCACCTTTGCCTACAACAATGCGCGGCTGTTCCTGCTCTCCGGCATCGGCAAGCCCTATGACCCGGTCAGCAATACCGGCGCGGTGGGGCGCAATATCGCCTTCCAGATGATGTCCACCATCAATGCCTTCTTCGAGCCGGGCAAGAACATCAATGGCTTCATCGGCGCAGGCGGCAATGGCGTGGCCGTCGATGATTTCAATGGCGACCATATGGACCATGGCCCGCTGGGCTTCGTGGGCGGCTCGCCGATCTGGTGCAATCCGTCCGGGTCCAAGCCGATCTCCGGCATTGCGGTGCCCAGCGGCACGCCCAGGTGGGGGCGCGCCTGGAAGCAGGCCGTCAAGGACAGCTATCTCAACACCATGTCCTTCGATGTGCATGGGGCCAACATGGTCTATCGCGATGTCTATGTCGATCTCGATCCCAACTACAAGGACGCCTTCGGCCAGCCGCTACTGCGTTTCACCTTCGACTGGAAGGACAACGATATCCGCATGAGCCGCTATGTCACCGACCAGGCGGTGAAGATCGCGCATGAACTGAAGGCCAGGGAAATCAAGGTCACCGTCAAGGACTTCGGCGCTGCGCCCGACCTGCGCAGCTACCAGACCACGCACTGGGCCGGCGGCGTGGCCATGGGCACGGACCCGTCCACCAGCGTGGTCAACCGTTACCTGCAGAGCTGGGATGTACACAATGTCTTTGCGGTCGGCTCGGGCGTATTCGCCCAAGGCATCGGCTACAACCCGACCGGCGCGGCGGTGGCCCTGACCTACTGGTCGGCGCGCGCCATCCGTGAGCAGTACCTCAACGACCCGCGACCGCTGGTGCAGGCCTGAACCGGGGACGATGATGAAACCACTGATCCTCATCCCGTCGCTGTTGCTGACTGCCGCGCTGGCCGGCGCCGCCGCTTTCCCGCTGGCCTTGGCCGAGCCTTCGCTGAGCGTGCCGATCCCGCCGCAACCGCCGGTGGGCGCGCGCCTGCTCAACCGCGAGATCAAGCCCCTGCGCCCGCACGCCACCCCGGCAGCCGACACCGCGCTAGCGCAGCGCATCGCCGCCCAGGGCAGCGCCAGCGCAGAAGACCAGCAGATCCTGCGCGGCGCCTACCTGGCGCGCGCCGGGGATTGCGTGGCCTGCCATACCAGCAAGGGCGGCGCGCCCTTCGCGGGCGGGCTGGCGCTGGCCTCGCCCATCGGCGCCATCTATTCCACCAACATCACGCCTGACAAGCAGCACGGCATCGGCGACTGGAGCTACGAGGACTTCGCCCGCCTCATGCGCACCGGCGTCACCAAGGCCGGCTACACGGTCTATCCGGCCATGCCCTATCCGTCCTACTCGCGCCTGACCGACGAGGACATGCAGGCGCTCTATGCCTACTTCAGCAAGGCGGTGCCGCCCTCGGCGCAGGAAAACCGCGCCAATGACATCCCCTGGCCGCTGTCGATGCGCTGGCCGCTGGCGCTCTGGCGCAAGGTCTTTGCGCCCACCCCGGCCCCCTACACGCCGGCCGCCGGCAGTGACCAGGAACTGGCGCGCGGCGCCTATCTGGTCGAAGGGCTGGGACACTGCGGCAGCTGCCATTCACCGCGCGCGGTGACGATGCAGGAAAAGGCGCTCAAGGAAGACGGCGGCAGGCTGTTCCTCTCCGGCGGGCAGGTGGTCGATGGCTGGAGCGTGCCCTCGCTGCGCAATGAGCATGGCGGCGGCATCGCCGGCTGGAGCCAGGCCGACCTGGTGGAATTCCTGCGCACGGGTCGCAACCAGTACACCGCTTCCTTTGGCGCCATGAACGACGTCATCGAGGATTCCATGCAATACATGAGCGATGCCGATCTCAACGCCATGGCGCGCTATCTGCTGAGCCTGCCGCCGCGCCAGCAGGCCGCGCCCTACCGCTACGATTCCGCCACCGCCCAGGCCGCCTACGATGGCCGCCCCGATGGGCCGGGTGCGCGCATCTATCTCGATCGCTGCGCGGCCTGCCATCGCAGCAATGGCACTGGCTACGGCAAGGCCTTCCCGGCGCTGGCCGGCAATCCGGTGCTGCAGACCAGCGACGCCACCTCGGCCATCCGCATCATCCTGCAGGGCGGACGCCAGCCCTCCACCGCCTCGGCCACCGCCGGCCTGGTGATGGCGCCCTATGCGCAACTGCTCGATGACCAGCAGGTGGCGGAGGTGACTTCCTATATCCAGACCGCCTGGGGCAACCGCGGCGGGACCACCACGGCGGCGGAGGTGGCAAAGGTCCGCAAGACCGCCGTGCCCGTTGCAGAGCGGGCGCCATGAACGGAAAACGCCATTTCATCTTATTGCCGCCAGCTCAACAATAGCAGCCGATTATTGCAAGAGGGCAATATCGCGTCACTCGCATCATGCACGCGGGCTGTTGCGCACGACATTTGTTCCAATATATAGTGAGAACCATTCGCATTAAGCAGACCGCCCCTGTGCGGCGTCCGAATGGAAATCCTCATGTCCCCCGCAGAGGCGCATCAAGAGATTGGTGGGCTCTATCGCGAGCATCACGGCTGGCTGGTGGCCTGGCTGAGCCGCCGGCTGGCCTGCCGCCACCTGGGCGCCGACCTGGCGCAGGACACCTTCGTACGCCTGCTGGGCCATCGCCCGCCGCCTGACCTGCGCGAGCCGCGCGCCTACCTGACCACCATCGCCAAGGGCCTGGTGGCCAGCCATCTGCGCCGACGCCAGCTGGAGACGGCCTATCTGGAAGCGCTGGCGGCGCTGCCCGAACCCAGCCAGCCCTCAGCCGAAGAACGCCTGCTGGTGCTGGACACCCTGTGCGAGATCGACCGCATCCTCGACCAGCTGCCGGCCCGTGCCCGCCAGGTCTTCCTGCTGGCGCAGCTCGATGGCCTGCCCTATGCCAGCATTGCCGGATTGCTCGGCATCTCGCTGAGCACCGTCAAGCGTCACATGGTGCTGGCCCTGCGCCATTGCCTGGCGGCGCTGTGAGAAGCCCGGCCCGAGCGGTCGATGGCATCGATGAGGCCATCCTGACCGAAGCCGCCACCTGGCTCATGGAAATGCACGAGGGACCGCTCGATGCGGCCCGCCGCAGCAAGCTGGCCCAGTGGCGGCAGCGCAGTCCCGAACATGAGCGGGCCTGGTCCAGGGCCGCGCTGTTGCAGGAGACCTTTGCGGCGCTCCCGCCTGGCGGCGCGACCGCGCTCAAGCAGGTCGGCCCCGCGGGCCGGCGCAAAGCCATCAAGCTGCTGGCCTATGCCCTCACGCTGGGGCCGGCGGGCTGGCTGGCCTATCACGCCCTTTCCGGACCGGAGCAGGGCGCGCGCATAGCGACGGCCATCGGCGAGCGGCGCGAGGTGCAGCTCGATGATGGCAGCCGCCTCTGGCTCAATACCGATACCCGCATCACGCTCGACTTCACCCCTGCGCAACGGCTGCTGAGGCTGCAACGCGGCGAGATCATGGTGCTCACCGCGCCTGACCGGCAGCAACCTCCGCGCCCCTTCCTGGTGGCCACGCGCCAAGGCAGCCTGCGGCCCCTGGGCACGCGCTTCACCGTGCGCGAACGCGACCAGGCGGTCGAGGTCGCCGTACTGCAAGGCGCCGTGGAAATCACCCCGGCCAGCAGCGCGCAGCAGACCGTCCTGCCCAGCGGCATGCAGACCCGCTTCACCCGCAGCGGCAGCGCTGCCCCGCGCCCCTGCGACGATACCCAGGCGGCCTGGAGCCGGGGCTTGCTCATTGCCGAGCGCATGCCCCTGGCGCAATTCATCGGTGAGCTGGGACGTTATCGCAGCGGCCTGCTGCAAGCCGATCCGGCCATCGCCGGGCTTGAGGTCTCTGGCGTATTTCCGCTGGCCGACACCGACCGCGTGCTGCGCCTGCTGGCGCAAACGCTACCGGTACGGGTGCAACAGCTGACCCGCTACTGGGTGCGCGTGCTGCCCGCCACGCCGGCCGGATAACAAAGATAAAAAAATTTTGCAACAGCGTGAGCCATTTCCGGATCTCGTGCGGCAGATCAGGTGAAGACCTGACTTCTGACCCCAGCTCCGTTACCGAAAGACGCTCATGCATCCTCATCACAAGCCTCCCCGCATCCTCCTGAAGCGCCCGGCGCTTTCCATCGCGCTGTCCTGTGCACTGGCCACGCTGGCCAGCCCGCAAGCGGTGCTGGCGCAAGCGCCCGCCAGCGCCAACGCCGTGCAGGCCTACACCATCGCCGCCGGCCCGCTCGCGCGCGCCCTCTCCAGCTTTGCCGCCCAGGCGGGTGTGGCGCTGTCCTTCGACGCCAGCCTGCTGGCGGGCAAGACCAGTCCCGGCCTGTCGGGCAACTACGGTGTCGAGGAAGGCTTTGCCCGTCTGCTGGCCGGCAGCGGACTGCAGGCGCAGCGACTGGCCGATGGCGCTTACACGGTCCGGCCTGCGGCTGCCGCAACAGGCGCGACGGCAGCCACTGCGCACGCCGCCCGCAGCGAGGCCGCCGCCCCCGCCCTGCAAGCCATCGAAGTGAACGCACAACGCACCAGCAGCCCGCTGGTGCGGCCGACCCGCCAGAGCAACACCGTGGAGCGCCAGGAACTGGAAGCGCTGCGCCAGGGTTCGGACAGCCTGGCCACGGTGCTCAGCAAGATCGTGCCCGGCATGGCCGATTCCAGCCACACCATCACCGACTACGGCCAGACCCTGCGCGGGCGCAACATGCTGGTGCTGGTCGATGGCATTCCCCTGAACACCAATCGTGACTCGGCCCGCAACATGGCCACGCTCAACATGAGCAGCATCGACAAGGTCGAGGTCCTGCGCGGCAGCAGCGCCATCTATGGCGCGGGCGCAGCCGGCGGCATCATCGCCGTGACCACCCGTCCCGCCGGTGGCGAACCCTATGTCGAAACCAGCTTCTCGATGCGCTCTTCGCTCTCGCACCTGGGCAGCGATGGGCTCGGCGGCGAGGTGACGCATTTCATGTCCGGCTCGTCGGGCGCGGTGGACTATGCCGTGAACCTGGGCCTGCAGCACCTGGGCGGTTCCTTCGATGGCAAGGGCAACCGGCTGGCGCCGGAGCCCAGCCAGGGCGACCTGTTCGACAGCAACAACTACACCGTGGGCGGCAAGCTGGGGCTGCGCATCGACCGCGACCAGCGCCTGCAATTCTCGGCCAGCCGTTATGTGGCCGAGCAGGACAGCCGCTATGGTTCCGACCCTTCAGTGGCGCGCCTGCCCGCCGGCAGCACCGTGGCGCGGCCACTGGAAGGACTGCAGCTGGCCGACCAGAACCAGATCCGCAACACCCTGCTGGGCCTGGACTACCAGAACAAGGACGTGCTCGGCAGCAGCCTCTCGACCCAGCTCTACTACCGCGACTACTTCACCCGCTTCACGCCCTTCGATGCGCGAGCGGTGGCCACGCGCGGCAACAACGTGGACCAGGTGATGCAGAACTCGAAAGTGCTGGGCGCGCGCGCCACCGTCGATACGCCGCTGTCGGAACGCAGCAGCCTGCTGTGGGGGATGGATTTCAACCAGGAACGCAGCGACATGCCCGACGACATCTTCAGCCCCAACGCCTATGACGCCAGCGGCGGCCTGGTCTTCCAGCGCACCGGCACGCTCATGTACATGCCGCCGCTGACCACCCGCACAGTGGGCGTGTTCGGTCAGTTGCGCCACAAGTTCAACCAGCAATGGGCGGTGGAGGGTGGACTGCGCTATGAACGCGCCCGCGCCAGCTATGATGATTTCGTGCCGCTGTCGCAAAGCCGCGCGGCCAATCCGCGGGCGGTGCGCGGTGGCGCGGTTTCCTATGACGCCTGGCTGGGCAATCTGGGCGCGGTATTCAAGCCGGTCAACGGCCATGAGTTCTATGCGTCCTTCAGCCAGGGCTTCCAGTTGCCGGATATCGGCGTGCAGATCCGCAATGCCACGCCGGCCTTCGACATCAACTCGTCCGCGCTGGAACCGGTCAAGACCAACAACTATGAACTGGGCTGGCGCGGCGCTTTCGGCGATGTGGTGGGCACGGCAGCGCTGTTCTACACCACCTCCAGGCTGGGGGATGTGCAGAGCTTCAACAATGGCCTGATCCTGACCCGCACCGAAGAAAAGATCCGCGGCATCGAGGCCAGCGCCGACTACCTGCCGGACGACTCGGCCTGGGGTGGCGGCGGCACCTTCACCATGATGTGGGGCCGCGAGACCCCGCAAGGCAGCAACCGCGACCAGATCATGACCGGCTATCGCATCCCGCCGATGAAGCTTACGGCCTACCTGCAATACAAGCCCGGCAGCCACTGGAGCAACCGCCTGCAGGCCAGCTACTATGCGGCGCGCGACTACCGTCTCAACGGCCAGACCAGCTTTGGCCGACGCGAGGTCGGCAGCTATACCACGCTGGACCTGGTGAGCCGCTACCAGCTCACGCCCAAGGACACCGTCACGCTGGGCATCGAGAACCTGCTCAACCGCTACTACCTGCCGGCCTACAGCCAGCTCATGCGCAACAGCAACAACACCAGCCGCCTGCCGGCGACGGGGGCGGTGCTCAACCTGAGCTACAGCCACCGGTGGTAAGCACTCCAGGTCAAGGCGACGGGTCTTGCGCCTGGATGGCTTGGGCGGCCTGTTCGATGAAATCGGCCACCACCTGCGGATGCGACACCAGCGACATGTGGCTGGAGATGAGCTGCCGCGTCCGCGCCCCAAGGAGGGTGGCCAGCTTGCGCTGCACCGCCGTGGGCAAGGCCTGGTCCCCCTCGGTGATCAGATACCAGCTCGGCTTGTCGCGCCAGGCGGCATGGACAAGCGGCTCGCCAAAGGCCGCGGCGGCGATAGGCTGCTGCACGGCGGCGAGGTGGCGCACCTGCTCAGGCGAGACGTCGCCGGCCATCACCTGGGCATAGGCCGCAGCATCATCCAGCCAGATCAGGCCATCGGCGTCGGGCTGCATTCCCGACATCGGCGCATGCAGCCGCTGCAACATCTGCGCCACGCTCTGGCCGCTGTCCGGCGCCAGCGCCGACAGGTACACCAGCCCGCGTACCTTGGACGCATTGCCCGCTGCCGTGATCACCGCGCCACCCCAGGAATGCCCGACCAGCAACACCTCATGCGGCTGCCGGTCGATCACCCGGCGCGTGGCGCTGACGTCATCCGCCAGACTGGAGAGCGGATTCTGCACGGCGGTGACGCGATAGCCCTTCTGCTGCAACAGGGCGATCACCTGTGACCAACTGGAACCATCGGCAAAGGCGCCGTGGACCAGGACGATATCGATGGCATTGTGCTTGTCGTTCATCATGTTTTGCGCTGCGCAGGACAGAGGGATCAGGAACAACATCGCTGCCGTCCCCGCCAGCAGTGCCAGCAGTTGCGCGCCGATGCGGCGCCAGTGAAAAGCGCTGATCATGGCTTGCGCCATGACTGCTAGAACCCATTTCATAAATAGGCGTGAGATGCGTTCTAGATGAAACGCGCCGACGGCGCCCACTGCGCCGGGAAAGCCGCTGCGGCCAGCGCCGGTTCGCAGGCGTGCGCCGTATAGCGGGCCACGCCCTGGGCAATGAAGCAATCCTGCGCCATCATCACCGCCAGTTCGGCCTCATCGGCACAGGCCGCCAGCACCAGGCCACCGCCGCCTGCGGCCAGGGGACCGGCAAGGAGTATGCGTCCCTGCCTGAGGTTGTCGGCCAGCCAGGCCTTGTGGGTATCGAGGTGCTGGTTCACTTCCTCGATGGGACGGAGATAGGTCAATACGACAGAGAAGATCATCGCGGCGCTCCTTCAGTTGGCAAACAGGCCCGCCACCACGGACGGGACTTCATCGAGTGCAGCGCGCATGGACTGGCTGCGCAGCTCCGCTCCCTTGATCAGCCGCTCGGCGCGCACGAAGCGCACGCGTTCGATGCCGAGGAAGCCGAAGAAGGCCTTCAGGTACGCCTCCTGGTGGTCCATCACGGCGGCCGGACCGCTGGAATACATGCCGCCGCGCGTGGAGGCGATGATCACGGCCTTCTCGCCCGACAATCCCAGCGGGCCGTTCTCGGTATAGCGGAACGTGCGTCCCGGCTGGGCCACGCGATCCAGCCAGGCCTTGAGCTGGCTGGGGATGGAAAAGTTGTACATCGGCACGCCCAGCACGATGACATCGCTATTCAGGAACTGGCTGACCAGCGTTTCGGAGAGCGCCTGTTCGGCGCGTACTTCTGGACTGGCGTGGTTTGCGCCGGGCTGGCGGAAACCGGCGGCGATAGGGCCATCCAGATGGGCAATAGGAGCGGCGGCCAGGTCGCGCACGCTGACCTGGGCGGTGGGATGCAGGATGCGCAGCTCTTCGACCACGGCCGCACTGAGCACGCGGGAGGCCGAGGCCTCGGCCAGGATGCTGGAATCGAGATGGAGAATCTTCATGGCAAGGTCCTTTCGGGAATCGGTAAGGGGACGACAGGCGCCACGATACCGAGCAGGAAAGGCTTGCACTAGCCACCGCCAGCGCACCAGATTGTTCCATCCATAGGACAATGAGCCATCTATAATCGGGGCTTTATTCCTGGCGGAGGCCTCATGGAAGACCTCAATGATCTGGCCCTGTTTGCCGCAGTGGTGGTGCATGGCAGCTTTTCGGCGGCGGCGCGCGCGCTGAACACGCCCAAGTCGCGTGTGAGCCGGCGCGTGGCCGAGCTGGAACAGCGGCTGGGGGTGCGGCTGCTGCAACGCTCCACCCGCGTGGTGCGCGTGACCGAGGTGGGGTCGGCCTTCTTCACCCATTGCGAAGCCATGACCAATGCCGCGCGCGCCGCCGTGGAGGTGACCGAGCATGCCGGCGCCCGCCCTGCCGGACGACTGCGGGTCAGCTCTCCCATGGGAGTGGCGCATGTGTTCCTGGCGCCGCTGCTGGCGCGCTTCCTGTGCGCCCACCCGGATGTGAGGCTGGAGCTGGAACTGAGCAACCGGCGCGTCGATGTGATTGGCGAAGGCTTCGACGTGGCCATGCGGGTCAGGAGCACGCTGGAAGATTCCAGCCTGGTGGTGCGCACCTTCGGCACCAGCCAGCAGGTGCTGGCAGCCAGCCCGGCCTATGTACGTGCGCACGGTCCCTTCGATACGGTGCAATCCCTGCAGGGCCAGCGCGGCCTGGGCCCCGGCGGCCTGCCCGGCCAGGCGCAGCGCTGGCGTCTGCAGGGACCGGACGGTGAGGTGGCCGAGATCGACTACGCACCGGCCATGGTCACCGATGACATGCAGCTGGTGATGCAGACCGCCATCGGCGGCGTCGGACTGGCGCTGCTGCCCTTCAATGTGGCGCACGGCGCCATCGCGCGCGGCGAGCTGGTGGTGGTGCTGCCGCAGTATCGCGGCGCCCCGCATCAATTGCATGCGGTCTTTCCCTCGCGGCGCGGGCTGGTGCCGGCGGTCCGCGCCTTCATCGAGTTCCTTGCGGTGGAACTGTCGCAAACGATGCAGCAGGAGAATGACGCCTTGCTGGCCCTGCTGGCCAAGAAGAAGAAACCCCGCCGGTGACTGATGGGGCGCTGCACAACGCTGTCAATACGTCAGCTTGGCCGACAGGTACGCCGCCCGCCCATCACCCGGTGCGTGGCGGGTCTGGTCATTGATCCACACATACTCGTAGTAGCGGTTGGCCAGGTTCTTGACCTGCAACTCCAGCGCCAGCGTGGGCGAGACCTGATAGCTGGCGCTTGCATCGACCAGGGTATAGCCGCCGAACTTGCCGCCGGTGTTGGCGGTCGTCAGGTAATAGCTGCCCTGCCCGTTCAACGAGGTCGATAGCTTCAGATAGTCGGTGGCCTGGTAATCGACGCCGCCGGAGAAGAGGTAACGCGGAACGTGGTCGATTTCCTTGCCGATGGTGGCCGGGGCGGTGGGATCGGGCGTGATGATTTCCGAACGCTGGCGTGAGTAGGCCAGCCACATCGTGGTGCGCTTGCCGGCGCGCAGGTTCAGCTGCAGGTCCACGCCGCTGCGCTTGGTGCGGCCGACGTTTTCGGAATCGCCCGTGGGATCGTTGAGGCGGCGCTTGACCTCGTCCGAGGCGCGCTGCTCCCACCATGCGAGGCGGCCATCGAGCCACTCGACCGGAGTGAATTTCACGCCGCTCTCCCAGCCATCGTTGATAGAGGGACGCAGATCGTTGTTGTTGGACTTGTAGGCCGCCGCGCCCGCGCCGACCTGGAAGGTGCGGCCCCAGTTGGCATACAGGCTGGCCTGCTTGATGGGGGCGTAGACGACGCTGAGCTTGGGTTGCCTGATCACGCCATAGTCCTGGATGCCATAGCGCACACCACGTGAGGGATCGCTAAAGCTGCCGCCGACCTTGTCGACCCGATAGCCGGGGATGATCTTGAAGGATTCCACCGGCTTGATCACCGCCTGCAGATATGCGCCGAAGGTATCGAAGGTGAAGTGATGATCGCGGGTCTGCGTCACCCGGACCTTGTTGACGGTGTTGAAGCGCGGGCTCTGGTCTTCCTGGCGCTCGACGTTGAATCCGCCCTCCAGAGCCAGATCATTCATCCCTTCCAGCGCCTTCCACTGTGGCCGATAGGTGGCCGTGGTCATGAGCCCGTAATGGGTTTCATCGATCAGCCGTTCCTGCTGCGAGGTGGTGGAGGAATAACGCAGCCAGCGCTGGTCGCGCACGCGGTTCAGGTAGAGCTTGGCGCCGACGGCAAGCTGGTCATCGATATCGCCATCGAAGTGCAGGCTGACCTGATCGAGCTGGCGGTTGCCGCCGTCGGATTGTGCATAGGCGTAGGAGGTACGCGGATTGGCGCGCGCATCCTCTGCCGTCAGATAGCCCGGCTCCTGGGCGTAGGCGTTGGCATGGCGGATGCTCAGGCCCGTGCGGTAACGGCCATCATCGCTGGTATAGAACCACTTGCCGGAAAAAGCGATGTTCTCGGCCTGGGCATGCTCGCGGTAGCCATCCGATTTTTCGTAGCCGAGGAAATAGTTCTGCGACCAGTTGCCGTTTTCCACGCCCTTGGCGACCTGGACCTGGCGTGTATTGAAACTGCCGTAGGTCAACCGCGCCTCGTCGTAGTTGCCGCCCTGGCGGGTGAGGATGTTGACGTTGCCGGCGATGTTGTGCAGGCCATAGCGTGCATCGTTGGTGCCGCGCACGACCTCGATGCCCGCCATGTCCAGCGGGAACAGCGTGCCCAGGAAGGGCATGCCGCCGGCATTGTCATTGCTGGGAACGCCATCGATGAGCAGCTTGACCGCATTGACCTCGCCCTCGCCATTGAAGCCCCGGAAGGACAGCTTGCCGGACTCGTTGCCCTGGCGGAATTGGGTCAGCATCACGCCGGGCGACTGCGCGAAGAGCTCCCAGTTGTACAACACCTGCTGTTGCTGCAGGCGGTCCGCACCGATCAGGTCGACCGAGGTCAGCACATTGCGCAGTTGCAGCGGGCCGCTGCGGCGGCCGCTGACTTCTACTGTTCCCAGGGTGAGCGCAGCGTCCTCGCTACTGGCAGTGGACTGGGCCAGTGCATCAGGTACAGCGGAGAAGGCCAGCAGGCCGCCCAGGGCGGTGGCGCGCACCAAGGGGCGCACGCGATGAAGGTGATCAGGACGGCGGGCGCGCCGGCGTCGGGCTGCAACGGATGTCATTGGTCTTGTCGTCGGAATGAGGGCATGCGGCAACGCCCGGCAGCCAGCGCCGCCGTCCCCTGCGATGCTGCACGGAAATCAGGAGCGGCAAGAATAAACTGGCATGCGACATTAATGAATGTGGCAATTTGTCGCATGCAGTTGGCATGCCCCGCTGTTCTTCTGCCGCTGATTGCCATCTACCCGTTCGTCCTGAGTAGCGGCATGGCCGCGTATCGAAGGCGCGCCTGCGGGTCAACATCATGCGCGCCTTCGATACGGCCCAGGAGGGCCTGCTCAGTCCGAACGGTTGTAGAGGATTGGAGAAGTAGATTCTTGTCGTCGAGTTGGCATCCGCGCTGTTCTTCTGCCGCTAATTGCCACCTACCCGTTCGTCCTGAGTAGCGGCATAGCCGCGTATCGAAGGCGCGCCTGCGGGTCAACATCATGCGCGCCTTCGATACGGCCCAGGAGGGCCTACTCAGTCCGAACGGTTGCTGAGGATTGGATGCGATCAGGCCGCCAAGCTGGCGTTGTCGATCACGAAGCGGTACTTGACGTCGCCCTTGAGCATGCGCTCGTAGGCGGTGTTGATCTCGTCGGCGCGGATGAGTTCGATATCGGCGACGATGCCGTGCTCGGCGCAGAAGTCCAGCATCTCCTGGGTCTCGGGGATGCCGCCGATGAGCGAGCCGGCCAGCGAGCGGCGCTTCAGGATGAGGTTGAAGACGTTGGGCGAGGGATGCGGCGTGGCCGGCGCGCCCACCAGGGTCATGGTGCCTTCGCGCTTGAGCAGCGCCAGGAAAGCGTCGAGGTCATGCGGTGCCGCCACGGTGTTGAGGATGAAGTCGAAGCTCTTGGCATGCGCGGCCATTTCCTCGGCGTTACGCGAAACCACGACTTCATCGGCGCCCAGCGCCTTGGCATCAGCGCGCTTGGAGTCGGAGGTGGTGAAGGCCACCACATGCGCGCCCATGGCGTGGGCGATCTTGATGCCCATGTGACCCAGGCCGCCGATGCCGACCACGCCCACCTTCTTGCCCGGACCCGCGCCCCAGTGGCGCAGCGGCGAATAGGTGGTGATGCCGGCGCACAGCAGCGGCGCAACCGCGGCCAGGTCGGCTTCCGGATGGCGGATGTTGAGCACGTAGCGCTCATGCACCACGATCTGCTGCGAGTAGCCGCCCATGGTCCAGCCGGGGGCGTCGTCGGTCTTGCCGTTGTAGGTGCCGACCATGTTGTCGCAATAGTTTTCCAGGCCTTCGTCGCAGTCCGGGCAGCTCTGGCAGCTATCCACGATACAGCCCACGCCGACCACATCGCCGACCTTGAACTTGCTCACGTGCGCGCCCACGGCGGCCACGCGCCCGACGATTTCATGGCCGGGGACGCAGGGATATTGGGTGCCGGCCCATTCGGAACGGATCTGGTGCAGGTCGGAGTGGCAGATGCCGCAATAGGCGATGTCGATCTGGACGTCGTGGGCGCCGGTGGCACGACGGGTAATGTGCAGGTGTTCCAACGGCTTGTCGGCCGCGTGGGCGCCATAAGCGTGTACTTGCATGGGATCTCCTGAGTAAGCTGGCGTTGAAGATGCACAGGCCGATAAAGGGGAGCCTGTCATGGGACGGGATAGTGTGGCGTAGCGGCAAGCTGCCGGACAGACCTATTGCTCGGTGATTTCTGCCTAAAAATCCACGACGGCAGCGGCAATGGTCGCGGCAGCGCTTGCCCGGAAAGACGCTGGCCACAGTGATTGCGCCCGATCCTGATGAAGCGGATCAGGCAGCCCGGGTTGGTTGGGCTGTGGGGGGTGGGGATTAGTTCCGATGCAGGGCCACGCCGAAAGCGCCGGGCCCATCGTATGCACGGCCGGCTTCTATCCAGCCGCACCAGACTTGCGCGGACGCCCGCCTTTCTTGCCATTTTCACGCACCGCCAGGGTCTTTGCGAGAGTGCTGCGTGCGCCGTTACGGGTAGCAATCACGGTAGAGGCCAGCTTCATCAGTGAAGTGCTGGCGGCCACCAGTCCTGCGATGGAGACATGCAGATCGCGTTCTTCCAGGCACAAGGCGCTGCCGGCGTAGCCGAGCTCGATCCGGCCCAGTTCGGCGCGGGTGAGCGAAGCCAGTTCCGCGTAATTGGCGACGGGAAGAAGAATCGCCGTCTGATCAGCGAAATGCACCGCCAAGGCCTCCCATTGCGGCAGATAGCTCACCTGCGTGGCATGGGGGGAGGCAGCGCGGCGTCGGCGTCCTACCGCAATGGCCTGTTCCATCACTTCTTCGGTGACCGGCTCGTTGTCCCGCTTCTTCGCCTTGATCGTCGTCATAGTTCAATCTCCAAGGGGCCGCGCTGGCCCACCAGTTGCAATAAGGTCCGGTCATGCCAGGGATCGTAGCGCGCCCATAGGATGTCCATGGCCGCCACCCGATACTGATTCGGGCTGACGATCTCTTCGGCCCGCGCATCCCACTGCTGGTTGTCCAGGCAGACGGTATGGCGGCTGAGCCACCAACACTGGCGCGCGCGCCGCACATGGACCGGCTCCTCGATCACTTGGCGCAGTTTTTCCAGCAAAGCAGCGCTGGGCGCATGAGCCAAGGGGATCACATCCCACAAGGCGACGCCGTTATGCCAGAAGCTGAACCGGTAACGCGCCTCCCATCGCCCGCTACCAACATGAACATGCGGTGGGCAATGTTCGTTGCGCGTAAATAGAGAAACCACCAAGCCTTGGTAAGTGCAGATTCTCATAAAACCTAGCCGTTAGGTTATTTGAAGGATGGCCCCAATGCAAGTCTTGCGGACGAACCAGGCCCCATGACGTAACAGCATGGAGCGTAGATACAACACCGGGTGACGGGAAGGGGAGCGATTGCGTCGCTGCCGTGAGCAGCACGCAATCGGAAGAGGCTAGGGAGGAAGAAGGGAGATGTCAGCAGCAACAGTCATCTATCACTGCCTTGTTCGAATTTTGTCAGTCCCGCACACCCAGCCGATAAGCGGTGGTCTGCCGATACACCTGCCCCGGCCGCAGGATCACGGCTTCGCACAAGGGGGTATTGACCTGGTCGGGATAGGACTGCGCCTCCAGGCAGAAGCCATCATGGATGGCATACGGCTGTTCGCCCCGGCCCTCGACTCCGGAGAGGAAGTTGCCACTGTAGAACTGCAGGCCGATCTCGGTGGTGGACACGCGCAGCTCACGGCCCGAGCCCGGCTCATAGACGGTGGCGACCTCGCGCAGGGCCTGGGCGATGCGGCCTTCGCCGGGGGCGGGCTCGCGCTCGCTGCGCAGGCAATAGCAATGGTCGAAGCCGCCAGCGAGCTTCAACTGCGGATCGGGCCAGTCCAGCCGGGGGCCGATGGGCGCGGGCTGGCGGAAATCGAAGGCGCTGCCGGCCACCTCGGCGCGGCCCACCGGGATGAGCTTGGCATCGACCTGCAGATAGGCGTCGGCATCGATGGCGATGATGTGGTCGCGGATGTCGCTGGCGCCGCCGTTGAGGTTGAAGTAGGCGTGCGAGGTCAGGTTGATGGGGGTGGCGGCGTCGCTGGTGGCGGTGTAGTCGATGCGCAGTTGGCCTTCGTCGTCCAGCCGGTACAGCACCGAGGCCATCACCGTGCCGGGAAAGCCGGCCTGGCCAGCCGGCGAGACCAGCATCAGGCGCAAGCCCTCGGGATCAGGCTGGACCTGCCACAACTGGCGGTGGAAGCCTTCCACGCCGCCATGCAGGTGATTCTCCCCTTCATTGCAATCGACCTGGTGCGCCACGCCGTCGAGGTTGAAACGGCCAGCGGCGATGCGGTTGCCCCAGCGGCCCACGATGGCGCCGAAATAGGCCGGATTGTGCTGGTACTGCTGCACATCGGCAAAGCCCAGCAGGACGTCGGCCTCGCGGCCATAGCGGTCCGGCGCCCACCAGTTGATCATGCTGGCGCCGAGGTTGCTGATGGTCACGCGCATGCCGGTGTGGTTGCGCAGGGTGTAGAGCTGGACGCCGTTGGCGGCGGTGGTGTGGGAGAGTGTGAAGTGCGTCATCGTGTCGGTTCTAGTAGGGTGGTCCCTGCGGATTTCTTTTTCTGCCGGGCGGCAGGCGCGGCTGCGCGCTCCAGCCCGGCGGCGAATTGTTCCTGGTATTCCCTGGGCGTGCAGCCCAGTTCACGCTTGAAGACGGCGTGCATGTATTGCACCGAGGTAAAGCCGCAACTCACGGCGATCTCGGCGGCATGGCTGCCGGCCTGCTCCAGCAGGCGCTTGGCGGCGTCGAGCTTGAAGCGCAGGATCTCGTCGTGGACGCTACGGCCCAGCTCGCGGCGGAAATACCATTCCAGCGAGGAGCGCGAGATGCCCACGTAATCGGCCACCTGGTCGGTCTTGATGCCCTGGCAGGCGTACTGCCGGATGAAATGCAGCGCCTGCATCACATGCGGATGGTTGCGCACCTCGTGGCGGCTGGAGGCCAGCACATTGATGCCCACCGGCGGCACCATGATGCGGGTGTCGGGAAAACGCGCCCCATGCAGCATCTGGTGCAGCAGGTGGGCAGCGGTGCGGCCCATTTCCACGCTGCCCTGGATCACCGAACTGAGCGGAATGCGCGTCAACACCCGCGCCAGCGGATCATTGTCGATGCCGATCAGGGCCACCTGTTCCGGCACGGCAATGCCGGCGAACAGGCAGGCCTGCAGCAACTGCCGCGCGCGCGCATCGGTCACTGCAATGATGCCTACCGGCTTGGGCAGGCTGCGCACCCAGGCGATCTGCTGCTCCACGGCGGTATCCCAGGACTGCGCGCTGGTGCCCACGCCCCGGTAGATATGGCCAGCGATGCCGTCGGCCCCGGTCAGGTCGGTGAAGATGCGTTCGCGCTCCTGGGCCCAGCGGTTGCAATCGGACTCGGGCAGGCTGAACAGGGCGAAATGCTGCAGGCCGGCTTCGATCAGATGATCGTAGGCCAGCTTGACCATCTTGTAGTTGTCGGTGGCCACATAGGGGCGATTGGCCGGGTATTGGGAGGGATCGGCGTAGGAACCGCCGATGGCCACCACCGGCAGTTGCACCCCTTCCAGCGCGGCCGTGGTGACCGGGTCGTCGAAGTCGGCAATGATGCCGTGCCCGGCCCAGCGCTCGATGCCCTGCGGGCGGCAGCGGAAATCCTCTTCCAGGTACAGGTCCCAGGAAGCGCGGGTGCTGCTGATGTATTCGCCGATGCCGGCGATGATTTCGCGGTCAAAGATCTTGTTGCCATTGAAGAGCAACGCAATCCGGTGCACCGTGGGTGCTTTTGCCACGCTCTGTCTCCTGTCTGGCGGCGTCGCCGGGCGCGCCGTTTTTTTATCTGGTGAGGAATTGTAGCGAGTCATCGCCGTACTGGCCGATATGTGCTCCTGCAACAAAAAGAATCACTATGACGTTTGGTGAATTTCGTAATTGTAGATTGGATTGGCGCGGGGCTAGTATCCCCTTCGCACCATCATGCGGCGTGACCCCCACCGGACCAGCTTGGCCCCACGCGCCCTCCGGAAGCGAATGCCCCAAAAGGGATCACTCTTGGGGATGACTCTTTCCACCGGACAACGCCGCTTCAAAAATCATAATCAATTCAAATTCAATTCAAATCGGAGACTGGACTATGAAGGCAATGCTGAAGAAGACCGTATTGGCGCTGATGACCGTGACCACCCTGTCCATGGTGGCCGGCAGCGCCATGGCCGACGCCAAGAATCCCAAGATCGGTTTTTCCATCGATGACCTGCGCGTGGAGCGCTGGGCCCGTGACCGCGACTTCTTCACCGCCGCGGCTGAAAAGCTGGGCGCCAAGGTCTACGTGCAATCGGCCGACGCCAGCGAGCAGCGCCAGATCTCCCAGATCGAGAACCTGATCTCGCGCGGCGTGGACGTGATCGTCATCGTCCCCTTCAACGCCACGGTGCTGACCAACACCATCAAGGAAGCCAAGAAGGCCGGCATCAAGGTGCTCTCCTATGACCGCCTGATCCTCAACGCCGACGTCGATGCCTACATCTCCTTCGATAACGAGAAGGTCGGTGAAATGCAGGCCGAGGGCATCCTCAAGGTCAAGAACAAGGGCAACTTCTTCCTCCTGGGCGGCTCGCCCACCGACAACAATGCCAAGATGTTCCGCGAAGGCCAGATGAAGGCCTTGAAGCCCTACATCGACAAGGGCGACATCAAGATCGTCGGCCAGCAGTGGGTCAAGGAATGGAACCCGACCGAGGCGCTGTCCATCGTCGAGAATGCGCTGACGGCCAACAACAACAAGATCGACGCCATCGTGGCGTCCAATGACGGCACCGCTGGCGGTGCGATCCAGGCCCTGGCGGCGCAGAAGCTGGCCGGCAAGGTGCCGGTCTCGGGCCAGGACGCCGACCTGGCCGCGGTCAAGCGCGTCGTGGCCGGCACCCAGACCATGACCGTCTACAAGCCCTTGAAGCAGATCGCCACCGAGGCAGCCAAGCTGTCCGTGGAACTGGCCCGCAACGAGAAGCCGACCTACAACGCCCAGTATGACAACGGCTTCAAGAAGGTCGACAGCCTGTTGCTCAAGCCCATCCTGCTGACCAAGGAAAACGTCAAGGTCCTGGTCGATGACGGCTTCTACACCCAGGCCCAGATCGACGGCCGCTGATCCCTGAGTCAAGCATGCCGGCTGCTCCCCCCGTGGCAGCCGGCATCGCCGTCTGCGCATCCTCCGCGCGCAGACCCCGGAGACTTACTGGAAAGAACAGGCATGTCCGAGTATCTGTTAGAAATGAAAGGCATCGTCAAGAGCTTTGGCGGTGTGCGCGCCCTCAACGGCATCGACATCAAGATCCGGCCCGGCGAATGCGTGGGCCTGTGCGGTGAAAACGGCGCGGGCAAGTCCACGCTGATGAAGATCCTCTCCGGCGTCTATCCCCACGGCACCTGGGAGGGCGAGATCCTCTGGGATGGCAAGCCGCTGCAGGCCCATTCGGTGCGCGACACCGAAGCCGCCGGCATCGTCATCATCCACCAGGAACTGATGCTGGTGCCCGAGCTGTCGGTGGCCGAGAACATCTTCATGGGCCACGAGATCACCCTGCCCGGTGGACGCATGAACTACCCGGCCATGTATCGCCGCGCCGAAGAACTGATGCGCGAACTGAACATGCCCGACATCAACGTGGCCCTGCCGGTCTCGCAATATGGCGGCGGCCACCAGCAGCTGGTGGAAATCGCCAAGGCGCTCAACAAGGATGCGCGCCTCTTGATCCTGGATGAGCCGTCCTCCTCGCTGACCGCCTCCGAGATCGGCGTGCTGCTCAAGATCATCAAGGACCTGAAGGCGCGTGGCGTGGCCTGCGTCTACATCTCGCACAAGCTCGACGAAGTGGCCGAGGTCTGCGACACCATCTCGGTCATCCGCGACGGCAAGCACATCGCCACCACGCCAATGCAAGAGATGGATGTGGACAAGATCATCACCCAGATGGTCGGCCGCGAGATCACCGCCATGTACCCCGAACGCAACCACGCCATCGGCGAGGTGGTGCTGGAGGCGCGCAACATCACCTGCTACGACATCGACAATCCGCGCCGCAAGCGCGTCGATGACGTGTCCTTCTCGGTGCGTCGCGGTGAGATCCTGGGCATTGCCGGCCTGGTCGGCGCGGGCCGCACCGAACTGGTGTCGGCCATCTTCGGCGCCTATCGCGGGCGTTACGAAGGCCAGGTGCTGCTGGAGGGCAAGCCGGCCGATACCAGCTCGCCCCTGAAGTCCATCCGCCGCGGCCTGTGCATGGTGCCGGAAGACCGCAAGCACCATGGCATCGTGCCGGATCTGGATGTGGGCCAGAACATCACCCTGACCGTGCTCAACCGTTTCTCGCGCGGCAGCCGCATCGATGGCAGCGCTGAACTCAAGACCATCCAGGACGAGATCGGCCGCATGCGCGTCAAGACCGCCACGCCCTTCCTGCCCATCACCAGCCTGTCCGGCGGCAACCAGCAAAAGGCCGTGCTGGCCAAGATGCTGCTGGCCCAGCCCAAGGTGCTGATCCTGGACGAACCCACGCGCGGCGTGGACGTCGGCGCCAAGGCCGAGATCTATCGCCTCATCTCCGAACTGGCCAAGGCCGGGCTGGCCATCATCATGGTCTCCTCCGAACTGGCCGAGGTGCTGGGCGTGTCGGACCGCGTGCTGGTGATCGGCGAAGGCCGCCTGCGCGGCGACTTCGTCAACGACAACCTGAGCCAGGAAACCGTGCTGGCCGCAGCGATCAACCAACCCGTGCCACAGGCCACGCCCCGTGCGGCGGCGGGCTGAACAAAAACCACAAGGTGAATCCGGTATGACTTCAAGCACCCTGGCCAGCATGGCCGACCTCAAGCAGGTATTCCGCCGTTACAAGATCATTGCGCTCTTGATCGCCATCGCCATCATCTGGGGCTTCTTCAGCTTCATGACCGATGGCGGCTTCGTGACGCCCCGCAATCTCTCCAACCTGTTGCGCCAGATGTCGGTGACCGGCATCCTGGCCTGTGGCATGGTGCTGGTCATCATCGCCGGTGAAATCGACCTGTCGGTGGGTTCGCTGCTGGGCCTGCTGGGTGGCCTCGCCGCGCTGCTGGACGTGAGCCACCACCTGCCGCTGGCGCTGAACCTGGTGCTGGCGCTGGGCTTCGGCCTGGCGCTGGGCCTGCTCAATGGCTATCTCACCGCCTACCTGGGCATTCCCTCCTTCATCGTCGGCCTGGGCGGGATGCTGGCCTTCCGCGGCATCCTGCTGGGCATCACCGGCGGCCTGACCATCGCCCCGGTGTCGGACAACATGGTCTACCTCGGCCAGGGCTACCTGCCGCCGCAGATGGGCGTGGCGCTGGGCATTGCACTGTTCGTGCTGGCGGTCGCGCTGACCTGGATGAGCCGCGTGAACCGCAGCCGCCATGGCCTGCCGCTGGCGGCGCTCTGGCGCGATGCGCTCAAGGTGGTCGTCATCGGTGCGGTGCTGCTGGCCTTCGTGCGCACGCTCAACAGCTATGACGGCATCCCCGTGCCGGTGCTGCTGTTGCTGGCGCTGCTGGGCCTGTTCAGCTACGTGAGCACGCAGACCGTGTTTGGCCGCCGCATCTATTCGGTGGGCAGCAACATGGAAGCCACCCGCCTGTCGGGCGTGAATGTGCAGGCGGTCAAGCTGTGGGTGTTCGGCATCATGGGTGTGATGTGCGCGCTGGCCGGCCTGGTCAACACCGCGCGCCTGGCTGCCGGTTCGCCCTCGGCGGGCAACATGGGCGAACTGGATGCGATCGCGGCCTGCTTCATCGGCGGCACCTCCATGCGCGGCGGCTCCGGCACCATCTATGGCGCGCTGATCGGCGCGCTGGTGATGGCCAGTCTCGACAACGGCATGTCCATGCTGGACGTAGGCACCTACTGGCAGATGATCGTCAAGGGCAGCATCCTGGTGCTGGCGGTGTGGGTCGATGTGAGCACCCGTTCGGGCCGTTGAACCTGGCAAGGCGATGGCCTCAATACCGTTCGGACGACTGACTGACGTGACGCAAAAAACTGACTACCGTTCGGACTGAGTAGGCCCTTGGGCCGTATCGAAGGCGCTCTGGCGCAAACGTAGGAGCGCCTTCGATACGCGGCCATGCCGCTACTCAGTCCGAACGGAAGGGGATGAAAACGACATCCGTTTTCTTCTCCGAATGACCTGATCAATTTTCCGGGCCGCACCTGCGGCCCATCCTATCCTCTGGAGTACCAAGCATGACCGCAGCCACCACCCCCGCATTCGAACACGCCCTCTATCGCAGCCTCGCCGGCAAGCGGGTCGTCATCACCGGCGGCGGCAGCGGCATCGGCGCGGCCCTGGTGGAAGCCTTCGTCGGACAAGGCGCACAGGTGTGCTTCCTGGATATCGCCGCCGAGCCCTCGCAGGCGCTGGTGGCGTCGCTCAAGGATGCGCCGATCGCGCCGCGCTTCTTCCCCTGCAACCTGATGAACCTGGAAGCCTTGCGCGCCACCTTCACCGAGATCGAAACGGTGATGGGCGGGGTGGACATCCTCATCAACAACGCCGCCAATGATGACCGTCACAAGACCGCCGACGTCACGCCCGCCTATTGGGACGAACGCCTGGCGGTCAACCTGCGCCACCAGTTCTTCTGCGCCCAGGCCGTGCTGCCGGGCATGCGCGAGCGCAAGCAGGGCGTGATCCTCAATTTCGGCTCCATCTCCTGGCATCTCGGCTTGCCTGACCTGACCCTGTACATGACCGCCAAGGCCGGCATCGAAGGCATGACCCACGGCATGGCGCGCGACTTTGGCCGCGATGGCGTGCGGGTCAACGCCATCATTCCCGGCGCCATCCGTACCCCGCGCCAGACCCTGCTCTGGCACACCCCCGAAGAAGAGGCGAAAATCCTGGCTGCGCAATGCCTGCCTACCCGTGTCGATCCGCATGATGTCGCTGCCCTGGCGCTGTTCCTGTCCTCCGACAGCGGCGCCAAGTGCACCGGCCGCGAGTACTACGTCGATGCCGGCTGGCTGGGCGCGTAACCTATCCACACGCCTTTCGGCCCCGAGGAATCCATGAACAAGCCAAACGCCACCCCCCGTCGCTTCCGCTCCCAGGACTGGTTCGACAACCCGGACCACATCGACATGACCGCGCTCTACCTGGAGCGCTTCATGAACTACGGCATCACGGCCGAGGAGCTGCGCTCGGGACGTCCCATCATCGGCATCGCCCAGAGCGGCAGCGACATCAGCCCCTGCAACCGCATCCACCTGGAGCTGGCCAAGCGGGTGCGCGATGGCATCCGCGATGCCGGCGGCATTCCCATGGAATTCCCGCTGCATCCCATCTTCGAGAACTGCCGCCGCCCCACCGCCGCCATCGACCGCAACCTGGCCTACCTGGGCCTGGTGGAAATCCTGCACGGCTATCCCATCGACGCCGTGGTGCTCACCACCGGCTGCGACAAGACCACGCCCTCGCAGATCATGGCCGCAGCCACCGTCGATATCCCCGCCATCGTGCTCTCCGGCGGCCCCATGCTGGACGGCTGGATGGATGGCGAACTGGTCGGCTCCGGCTCGGCCATCTGGAAGGGCCGCAAGCTGCTCTCGGCAGGCAGCATCGACAACGAGAAATTCCTGGAGATCGCGGCGGCCTCCGCGCCCTCGTCCGGCCACTGCAACACCATGGGCACCGCCTCCACCATGAACGCCATGGCCGAGGCCCTGGGCATGTCGCTGACCGGCTGCTCGGCCATTCCCGCGCCCTACCGCGAACGCGGCCAGATGGCCTATGAGACGGGCCGGCGCATCGTCGGCATGGCCTACGAAGACCTGCGTCCTTCCGCCATCCTCACGCGCGACGCCTTCCTCGACGCCATCGTGGTCAATGCCGCCATCGGCGGCTCCACCAATGCCCAGCCGCACATCATGGCCATGGCGCGCCATGCGGGCGTGGAACTGCAGTCGGAAGACTGGATGAAGTACGGCTACGACGTGCCACTGCTGCTGAACATGCAGCCGGCCGGCAAGTACCTGGGCGAACGCTTCCACCGCGCCGGCGGCGTGCCGGCCATCATGTGGGAACTGCAGCAGGCCGGCAAGCTGCGCGCCGAGCGCATCACCGCTACCGGCAAGACCATGGCCGAGAACCTGCAGGGCCGGGCATCGAACGACCGGGAAATGATTTACCCATTTGCCGCCCCGCTGCGCGAGCGCGCCGGCTTCCTGGTGTTGAAGGGCAACCTGTTCGACTTCGCCATCATGAAGACCAGCGTCATCTCGGAAACCTTCCGCGAACGCTATCTCAGCACGCCCGGCCAGGAGAACATCTTCGAATGCCGCGCCGTGGTCTTCGATGGTTCGGACGACTATCACGCCCGCATCAACGACCCGGCGCTCAAGATCGACGAGAACACCCTGCTGGCCATCCGTGGCGCCGGCCCGGTGGGCTGGCCCGGTTCGGCCGAGGTAGTCAACATGCAACCGCCCGACGCCCTGATCAAGCGCGGTGTATCGACCCTGCCGACGCTGGGCGATGGCCGCCAGTCGGGCACCTCCGACAGCCCCTCCATCCTCAACGCCTCCCCCGAGAGCGCCGTCGGTGGCGGCCTGGCCTACCTGCGCGATGGCGACCGCGTGCGCATCGACCTCAACACCGGCGAGTGCAACATGCTGGTCAGCGAGGAAGAGCTGGCGCGCCGCAAGAGCGAGGGCATCCCGCCGGTGCCGCCCAGCCAGACGCCCTGGCAGGAAATCTATCGCAGCACGGTCGGCCAGCTGGAGACCGGCGCCTGCATGGAACTGGCCTTGAAGTACCAGGGTGTGGCCCAGACCCTGCCCCGGCACAATCACTGACATGCTGACCCTGCACCGTGAAGTGCGCATGCCAACGCCGCCCGCAGGGCGGTGCAAGACGCCTTTGCGCATCGACGCCCACCAGCACTTCTGGCGCTATCGCTCGGAAGACTATCCCTGGATAGGCGCAGGCATGGACCTGCTGGCGCAGGATCGCCTGCCCTATCAGTTCCAGCCGCTGCTGGAGGCCCAGGGGCTGCATGCGTCGATCACGGTGCAAGCGCGCCAGGGCCGCGATGAAACCGCGTTCCTGCTGGAGATGGCGCGGCGCGACAAGCGCATCGCCGGCATCATCGGCTGGGAAGACCTGTCTGCGCCCGACCTGGCCGAGCAGATGGAGCGCTGGGGCCGTCACAAGTTGCTGGGACTGCGCCACCAGTTGCAGGAACACGATGACGCCAACACCCTGCTCACCCCGGCGCCGCTGGACCAGGGCGTGCGCTGGCTGCAGGAACGCAGCTATACGCTGGATGTACTGGCGCATGAACGTCATCTGCCGCAGCTGCGCCAGTTCTGCGCCCGCCATGACCAGCACTGGGTAGTGCTCAACCACCTCGGCAAACCGGCCCTGAAGGAATTCCGCAAAGGCCGCGCCGCCTTCGAGCGCTGGCGCCAGGAGTTGCGCGAACTGACCGCCATGCCGCACGTGGCCTGCAAGATCTCGGGGCTGCTGACCGAAGCCGATTGGCTGCGCGGCCTCTGCACGCGCGACTTCGAACACATCGTGCAATGCCTGGATACGGCGCTGGACCTGTTCGGCCCGCAACGCCTCATGTTCGGCTCGGACTGGCCGGTCTGCCTGCTGGCCGCCTCCTATTCCCGCGTGGTGACCGTGGTGCGCGAATGGTCCGCCACCCGGCTTTGTCCCAGTGACCAGGACGCCCTCTGGGGCGAATCCTCGGCCCGCATTTATGGGTTATTGACATAGCGTTTTGCTCCTCTGCCTTTTCGTTGTCAAGCACCAAGGCCTATGCGATGTTTATCGAGAGCCTGGTTAAAGAAAAGGTAGGGGGAATAAAATCAAACGGCTAAAACGCACTTTCACATACACCATCTGGGTGCTGGCGCTGATGACGGCCACCGTCAGCTGCGCCGTGCTCTACCAGAGCCACAGGCAGGTCGAACGCGCCGCCATCGAGCATGGCGCCAACATCGCCCGCATTGCCCAGCGCTCCATCTCGCGCAACGTGGAGCTGCTCACGCTGGCCCTGGACAGCCTGACCTGGCGCTACCGGCATACCCAGCTGCACGAGATGCCCTTGCAGCAGAAGATGGAATTCCTGCTGGGCGAAAATATCGAGGCACGCTATGTCGCCGCGCTGGGCATCGTCGATACCGACGGCGAGCTGGTGGTGGGCTCGGCGGCCTTGTCCCAGATCTTGCCCGGTCCCTATGCGCAAAGCGATTTCTTCACGGCCCATCAGACCCATCACGCCCAGGGCGATACCGGGCTCTACATCTCTGCGCCCCTGACGGTACGGCTGGAGCGGCGCATGCAAGTGGTGGTGCTGTCCAAGCGGCTGGCGCAGCCGGACGGCAGCTTTGCCGGCATCAGCCTGATGGTGCTCTACCTCGACTACTTCCGCGATCTGTTCCAGGGCCTGACGCTGGAAAACGACGGCGTCATCTCGCTCTATTCGGCCGATGGCCTGGCCTACATGCGCATTCCCTACAACGAAGCCTTCATCGGCTCGCGGCTCAACATCTCCGAGGACCTCGAACGCATCTTCTCTCCATCGGGTCCGGCCCAGGGCAGCTACTTCGCCCGCGCGCAACAGGATGGGCCGCGCTGGCTCTACACCTTCGCGCGCGTTCCTGGCACCGGCTGGACCGTCTTCATCGGCCGCACCGGGGCGCGTATCTTCCGCGAGTGGTACAACATGCTCTATGCGGTGCTGTTCCTCATGGCCAGCTTCTGCATCGCCAGCATCTACCTGATCCGGCGCGTGCGCGTGGAACTGCAACGGCGCAGCGCGCTGGACCAGCAACTGGAAGAGCTGGCGCGCACCGACAAGCTCACCAGCCTGCTCAACCGGCGCGCCCTGGACGAAGCCCTGGCGCGCGCCTGGAAAAGGGCCGAGGAGAACCCCGACGCCATTTTCTCGCTGCTGTTCGTGGACGTGGATTTCTTCAAGCTCTACAACGACACCTATGGTCACAAGGCCGGCGACTATGCGCTCATGGCGGTGTCGCGCTGCATCGTCGCGGCGGTCTCGCGGCTGTCCGACCAGTCGGGACGCTATGGGGGCGAGGAATTCGTGGTGCTGCTCAATGGCACCGACACGGTGGGCGCGACCCATGTGGCCAAGCGCATCATCAGCGCCATCCAGAGCCTGAAGATCCCGCACGAGCGCAGTCCCTTTGACATCCTCACCGTCAGCATCGGCGTGACCTCGCTGCTGCGCGAGCACCACAGCAGCATCGAAGACGTCGTCAAGGACGCCGACGCCGCGCTCTATCGCGCCAAGCAGGACGGCCGCAACAAGCACAGCCTGTAGCGGCGCTGGCTCAATTGAGCGAGCAGTTGAGCCACTTGGCGATGCGCACGCCGTCCAGGCGCGAGCCATCGGCGCTGCCGCTGCCCAGCATGGTGACGATCACCGGACGGCGGTCATGCACCAGCATGCGCAAGACCATGTTATGGCCGGACTCGTTGATGAAACCGGTCTTCTGCACGCTGGCATTGACCTGGCCATAGCGGATCAGGCGATTGGAGTTGATGTATTGCAACTGGCCGCGGCCGATGTTGATCATCTTCTGCTTGTCCAGCGAGTCATTGCGGATCAACTGGTAGCGGTTGGCCGCCTGCACCAGTGCAGCCAGCTCGCGCGGGGTGGAGACGTTCTCCGGCGAGAGGCCGGTGGCGTTCTCGAAGTGGGTATGGCTCATGCCCAGCGCCTGGGCGCGGGCGTTCATGGCCGCGATGAAGGCCGGGCGGCCGCCCGGATAGTCGCGGCTCAGCGCTGCAGCGGCGCGGTTCTCGGACGACATCAGGGCGATGTGCAGCATGTCCGCGCGCGACAGGCTGGCCCCCACGCCCAGGCGCGAATGGGTGAACTTGAGGGTATCGAGGTCATCCTCGGTCACTTCCAGGCGGTTGCCCATGGCCAGCTGCTTCTGGTCCAGCCAGACGATGGCCGTCATCAGCTTGGTCACCGAGGCGATGGGCGCGACGGTATCGGCATTGCGCTCGAAGAGGGGCGTGCCGGTCTGTTCATCGAGGACATAGACCCCGCGCGAGAAGATGTGCCGGCGCGAGGCCTCGGTAAAGCCGCAACGCGCAAGCAGCTCCGGCTTGCCCGAGGCCGGCGCGCTGGCCGGGGTGGCTGTGGCCGCTGTGGCTGCCGTGGCCGCTGTACCCGCAACCGCCGCCGCTGCCGCCGGACGGCGCAGCGCACGGCGCGAGCGCGCTGTGCGGGCCGGCTTGTCGGCGCTGGCCTTCTTGCGCACCGTGCGCTTGCGCCCCTTGGCGCCGGTGGCGGCGCTGCGATGCTTGCCGGCGCTGGAGCCGGCCGCCTGGGCCTCGGAAAACTTGCCGGCCAGGGTGGCCAGCATCAGCACCAGCAGGCTGCACATCATCAGACGGGCCACTGCGCCGGCGCGGCGCAGCAAGGACAGGAACAGGGGGGTGGCGTGACCGTAGGGGGGCCGCAGCGTGCTCAACATCGTCGGAAACCTTAGAAACCTTACAAAGCTTGGTGGGTGCATTCTTCCAGAGAGGGGCCATGATACGGAAACTTGGACTTTGGTGCAGCCCCTGCGGCCTTCCGGCAGTGATGTCAGCCAGGCAACCCGGCAGAAAAATCCTTCCCCGGCGCGGGGCTGGCGGCGCATAATCTGTCCCATTGCCTTTGTCTGCCTGATCCCTTCATTCGTCCCATGTCCAATCTGATCGTACACGGCGGCCGTCCGCTGCGCGGCGACATCATCCCCTCCGCCAACAAGAACGCCGTCCTCCCCATCCTCTGCGCCACTCTCTTGACCGACCAGCCGCTGCGCCTGATCGGCATTCCCGAGATCACCGACGTCAAGAAGATCCTCGAGATCTTCCGCGTGCTCGGCAGCGAGGTGACGGTGGACTATGCCAGCGGGGTGTTGGAACTGCATCACCGCGATACCCATTTCGACCCCAAGCTGCACCACCTGCCGGAAGAGATGCGCTCTTCCATCATGCTGGTGCCGCCGCTGCTGGCGCGCTTCGGTGTGGCGCGACTGGAGAATGACGTCAAGGGCTGCACCCTGGGCGTGCGCGAGATCGATCCGCATGTGGAAGTGTTCCAGCGCTTCGGTGCGCAGGTCGAGAGCAGTCCCGATTCGCTCATCATCCGCACCCCTGGCCGCATGCAGGCCAATGACCACTGGCTGGACTACGCCTCGGTGACCACCACCGAGAACTTCGTGCTGTGCGCGGCCAGCGCCGAAGGCACGTCGGTCCTCACCAATGCCGCCTCCGAGCCGCACGTGCAAGAGTTCTGCCGCTTCATGGCCATGCTGGGCGTGCAGATCGAGGGCCTCGGCACCTCTCGCGTGAGCGTGCGGGGCGGCGGCCCGCTGGGCGGCGGCGAGTTCCGCTTCGATGAAGACTTCCACGAGATCGCCACCTTCCTCGCCATGGGCGCCATCACCGGCGGCCAGGTGCGGGTGCGCAACAGCGCGCCGCAGCAGTTCCCGCTGATCGACCGCACCTTCGCCAAGTTCGGCGTGGAAGTGGTGCATGAGAACGGCTGGTCGCACACCCGCCAGAACGGGCCGCTGAAGGTGGTCAAGCCCTTCACCAGCAATATCCTGACCAAGGTCGAAGCCGCGCCCTGGCCCTACCTGCCGGTGGACCTGCTGCCCATCTTCATTGCGCTGGGCGTCAAGGCCGAGGGCAATACCATGTTCTGGAACAAGATCTATGACGGCGCCATGGGCTGGAGCAGCGAGCTCTCCAAGTTCGGCGCGCACGTCTTCCTGGGCGACCCGCATCGCCTGATCACCTTCGGCGGACTGCCGCTGTCGCCGGCCTCGGTGGAGAGTCCCTACATCATCCGCGTGGCCATTGCGCTGTTCATGGTGGCGGCCAGCATCGAAGGCCGTTCGGAAATCCGCAACGCCCTGCCGATCCGGCGCGCCCATCCCAAGTTCGTGGAAAACCTGCGCTCGCTGGGCGCGGTGGTGGACTGGGTCGAGGAAGACTGAGGCGACTTGCCTGCACCGGCAAGCCGGTCCGCCCTTCCCAGCAAATGGCATCCGACGCATGGAGCCGTGCTCCTGCGTCGGTTTTTTTTGCGCATTGGCAGCGTATCGGCAAGGGACCGGCTGCGCCCGCACATTCCCCCTGGCAATGCGATTTCTGATGGCCTGCCACTTTCTTCTGCTTCATCTCCCGCACCCTCCGACCGTCTTTTGAAGGCTGCCAAAACAAGTGCTTGTTGATTGAATAAATCACATTTATTCGATAGTTCAACGCGGAGCAGACCCGCAGAATTGCCGCCTTTAGTCTACGCCGTGGCGGCAGTTGAGGTCACGTAGACCGATGTGCGAGACCCAGCGCAAGCAAGCCAAGGTTTCACGCTTCGGCCTGCGGAGATCGTTTCTTCACGCCTCCACCGAGACAGGATTCGCCCACTGCTCCGGGAAAAGATCCTCCGTCCGGACAGCCCTGTCTCCACCGCACTGATCGTCGTGCCGCGCCACTGGGGTGGCGGGCCTGGCGTATCGGCGTCTGCGGTGGGCGTAGTCCACATGCATGCCGGACGAAGCGATCCGGCATGCCTTCTACGACGGAGAGCCATCATGAGCATTACTGTATCGAACCTCACCGAAGCCAGCGCCCTGCTGCGTACGATCAAGAAACGCGACATCCTCGACGTGCGCGCCATCGACCTCGATCTGGTGCTGATCCTGGAGAACGGCCACAAGCTCATCATCAGCAGGGGCGCAGCCGCCGCCGCCAACACGCCGCAACTGACCCTGGAATTCGCCGACGGCGACGTGGCCCTGGGCGAGGTCTTCGAGAAACTGAACCATATCGAAGTCCCGCCCGACACGCCCCCCGCGGCGACGCTCACTCCTCAGGAAATCAAGCGCTATGGCATCAAGCGCGTGGTCAAGGGCAAGACCACGAAGAACGACGAGAACACCGACGAGCAGCAGACCGCCTCCAAGCCCGAGACCACCGACGGCAAGCCCGCCGACGCCCTGGCCAGTAGCGACAGCCCGAGTGTGAGCCAGCACAGCGACGCGAGCAGCACGGCCATCAAGTCGAGCCTCGCCACACCCTCCGTGACCGAGGCCAGCGCCGGCAGCGCAGCCGACAGCAGCGGCAGCAGCAGCTTTTCCTGGCCGGTGATCGCCGGCGGCCTGGGCTTGCTGGCCGCCGCCGGTGGTGGCGGTGGCGGCGGGGGTGCAGCAGCAGCAGCGCCAGCAGCCGGTAGCGGCCCCGCACTGTCCACGCTCGGCGGCGCCACGTCCCTGGGCCCGCTCACCAACGCCACCGTGACCGCCTACGACAGCCAGGGCCGCATGATCGGCAAGCCAGTCCCAGTGATCAATGGCCGCTATTCGCTGGTGCTGGACGTGCCTGGCTACAAGGGCCTGATCCTCTTGGCGGTGCGCGACAGCACGCCCGGCGTGGCCGACAACTTCGCCGACGAAGCCACGCTGCGCATCGCCGACCTCGGCGACACTGTGCTGCGCTCGGTGGTGCAGGCCGAGGGTGGCAACCAGACCATCAACATCACGGCGCTGACCGAACTGGCCGCACTCAAGGCAGGCCTGGCGAGCGGCCAGACCAACCTGGGCGCCGCCAGCCAGGTCACCGCACCCACGGTGGCGGCAGCCAATGCGGCGGTCAGCGCCCTGTTCATGGTCAACATCTCTTCCGGCGATGTGCTCACCACCACCGTCACCGACGCCAACGGCGCAGCCGCCATCAATCCGGCCTTCGCCCGCAGCAGCAACACCTCGGCCCGCCACTACGGTATCGCCCTCAAAGCCATCGCCAACCTCCAGCTGACCGACGCCACCCGCTATCCCGACCAGGGCGTGGCGATCCAGAAGCTGGCCGACAGCCTGGGGTTCAGCGATACCCAGCCGAACAAGCTCAAGTGGCGCGATACCGTCACGCAATCCGACCTCTTCAACGAGCGCATCGCCAGCCGCGCCAACGACAGCAGCCTGTCCGCCGAGCAGCGCCAGCAGGCGCGCGCGCTGCTGGACGTGCTGCAGAAACTGCCCGATGGCGGCAGCGTCAACGATTACCTGGTGCAAAACCGCGTCGCCCTCCCCGAACCCACGCTCCTGACCAAGAACGCCACCCCGGGCGCATCGCCCTGGCAGACACCCGCGACCGATGGCAGGCTGGTGCTGGACCAAGGCGAACTGGCCAACGGCGGCCTGGCAGTGAAGGCGCCGCCCCAGGCCAGGGTCGAAGTGACCCTGGTCGGCCATGACGCGCAGGGCCGCGAAGTGACGGTGACGCTGCCGGCCAGCGCCGCCGACAGCAACGGCATCGCCGTGCTCAGGGCCGACCAGGCGGCGCTGGACCTGTTCAGGCAGATATCGCGCGAGCAGCCGGTCACAGCGCGGGTCACGGTTACCGATGGCGACAACAGTCGCGCCAACCAGGACGTGTGGAAGAACAATGCGGACGTACGCATCGACGTCAGCACCCCACCCGGCCTGACCGACTTCGCCTCCAACAAGATCGCATTGGTCAACGATACCTTCTACAACGGCGGCGACGGCAACGATCCCTTGCGCACCACGCCGCTGGGCAATGAGGACCAGATCACCACCGACGCGGCCGTGCGGGTGCTGCTGACCCGCGTGCTCAAGCCCGAGGAACGTCTGGAATTCAAGGTCGCTACCAGCGCGGGCGCCGATAATGCGCCGCGCTATGGCGAATGGTTCAATCCAGCCGATCTGAGGATCGAAGGCACAGACAGCAACGGCCAGGTCCGCTACGTGGCCCGCAATCTCACCACCAGCGAAGGACCGGTCTGGATCAAGGCGCGCATCCTGCTGACCGCCGCCCAGTCGGGCGCCAGCCAGGGCAGCGCGCGCGAACTGGAGACGCCACTGCGCCTGACACTGGACAAGACCGCACCGGCCCAGGTGCGGCTGGCCATGACCGAGAACCGCGATGACGGCCTGAGCAGCGAGGACGGCGTCTCCAGCCAGACGGGCGTGATCCTCATGCCGCGCACGTCCTTCGAGACCAGCGCCGAAGTCCACCTGCGCCTGCTGGGCGGCAGCGGCACCGATGGCACCACGCTGCTCTTGCTGCGCGCCAATGGCGAGCGCCTGGCGCTCGCGCCCGAGAGCTGGATGCGCTGGCAAGCCGGCGACCAGTTGCAACTGATCGGCCAGACCCTGCAAGGCAATGGCAAGGCGCGCCTGCAGGTGCGCCAGCTCGACGCAGCCGGCAACTTCACCGATAGCATCCAGACCTTTATCTCCGACAGCACCCGCGTGATCGAACAGGTCGTGCTGCTGGCCGTCCGCGAGAAGGCCTTCAATGAAGCCAAGGCCGCCGTCATCGCTGCCCAGGAAGCCTATGATCAAGCCGCTGCCGCCGACAAGCCGGCCAAGCAGACCACCCTGGCAGCGGCCCAGAACGCGCTGCAACAGGCCCAGGCCGCACGCGACCAGGCGCCGGAGCAGGTCAGGTTGGGCCTGCTCAAGAGCGACGGTTCGACCCGCCTGTCGGACCTGATGGGCAGGACCATCGATCCCGCCTTGCTGCCGGCCATCCTGCGCGCCGTGGCCGCCACTGGCGATCCGGAGCAGGTCAATGACGGCCCTGGCCTCAGGACCCTGGTCAACAACGTGGTCAGCGCCGTTACTGCGGTCCTGCTGAAGGCTTCGGTCTATGGTGACAACGATGCCAATCCCGCGCTGACGGCAGCCGACTTCGACCGCCTGGGCATCCCCGGCGCCGATCATCAGGCCACGCTCACGCTCGCCAACGCCGCCTTGAAGACCCTGCCGGCGAGCCGCAGCAATACCATCGCCGCGCTGCGCACCATCGTGGACGCCGCCGCCCGCGTGGCCGCGCTGGCCGATGGCGCAGCCGGCAACAGCAGCGGGGCCGCCCTGCCCAGCGCTGCCGACTACACCGCGCTGGGCGTGACCACCCCGTTGAGCGAGGCCGCCGCGCGCGTGACGGGCCAGGTCATCGATGGCAAGCCGCTCACTGAAGTCTCCACCACCGCGCAACTGGAGACCATCGCCGCCGCCGCGCAGCGGGTGACCCAGCATGCGGCCGGGGTCAACCTGGCCACGCCGTTGACGGCGCAGGACTTCAGCGCCCTCGGCATCCGTGGCGTCACCGCTGACAACGTGGGCCGCCTGGCCGACGCCCTGCGCGATGTGCCGTCCTCGCTGCGCCCCGCGACCGTGGACGGCGTGGTCGATACCCTGGCCGAGATCCGCGCCATCGTCGCGCTCGATCTGGGCACGCTGCAGACGCTGCTGAACTTCGCCCAGCACCTGAGCCCCATCGATCCCGCCAACCCCGCGCTGCTGGCGCCGACCCTGGCACAGTACGACCATCCCGACCTGCGCGCCGCCGGGGCCGAGGTCACTGCCGCGCGGCTGGCCTCGATCAACGATGCGCTCTCCAGGGTGGGGGCCGAAGCCGTGGATTCGTGGGCCAAGGTCGGCGCGCTGGTGCGCTCCTATACCGCCATCCTCAATGCCGCCGATGGCGTGAGCAACGCCGCCGCACTGCCCACCGAAGCCGACTACAGCCGCATCGGCGTCAAGACCCTGCAGAACAAGTTCTCCGCCGCCACCGACAACGCCGCCCGCGCCAATGCGGCAACACTGCTGGGCAACGTCATCGACCGCAGCAATCGCGCTGAAGTCGATACCGTCGCCAAGCTCGAGAGCCTGGCCGACATCGTCAGCCGGGTCACCCGCATTGCCGCCGGCAAGCCCGAGACGGTCAGCGCGGAGGAATGGAAGCGCCTGCACGTGAGCCCCGAACTGAGCGCCGACCAGTTGCGCATCGTCCTGCCGGCCATCGCCGCGAGCGCCGACGACGGCAGCGAAGTCACCACCCTGGCCGCCCTGTCCACCCGCGCCAGCAACGCCCTGGGCAGCGCCCAGCGCATCACCGACTATGCCAACGACGCCGCCAACACCGCACCCGCACAGGCCGACTACAAGAACATCGGCGTGAGCGGAGTGGACGACGCCCAGCTGGTGGGCGCCATCAATTCCGCGCTGGCCACGCCCGCCGTCACCGGCAGCCAGGTCGCCAGCCTCGCAGCGCTGCAGACACTGGTCGATACCTATCGACAGTTGCTGCAGCAAGCCGATGGCAAGGCCGGCAACACGGCCACTGCCAACCTGGCCAAGCTGGCCGACTTCGAGCGCATCGGCGTGGACATGAGCGCGCTCAAGGCGCTGGACAGCACCGTATCCGGCGCCACCGGCAATGCGGTGCAACTGCTCAGTTCCATCATCGACAGCCGCAACGCCAGCGCCATCGATACCGCCCCGGAAATCCAGCAGCTGGCCGGCCTGGCGCACAAGCTGGCGCTGGCCATGCAAGGTCGGGACGCCGGCCAGTTGCAATCGGCCGACCTGGCCCTGATCGGCCTGGACGTGGACGCCGGCACGCTGGTCCAGGTGCGCCAGCAGTTGGCCTCCTTGGCCGATAACGGCAGCGAGCTCAATACCTTCAGCCAGTTGCGCGCGCTGGTGCTGGGCGTGGCCGGCGTGCCGACCTGGAACGTGGTGGCCGGCGACGATGTGATCAACCTGGCCGAACGCCAGGCCGGCGTGAGCCTGAGCGGCAGCGCCGGAGCGAACGATGTGCTCACGCTCTTCTATCCCGATGGCAGCGTCATGAAGAGCGGCATCACGGTACAGAACGAAGGCGGCAAGTGGGTCTGGAAATACACCCTCACCAGCGAGAACTGGACCCGCCTGAACGCCGACGGCGCCGATGGCGTGGAGAAGATCTTGCAGCTGCAGGCGCGCAATACCAGTACCGGCGTGGATTCGCTCAAGGTCGCCCACAAGCTGAGCATCGACACCGTGGCGCCTCCGGCCAACCTGCTGCTCAGCCTGGACAAGGACACCGGCAGTTCCGACACCGACGGCGTCACCCACCAGGGCAAGGTCAACGTCACCCGTCTGGCCGCAGGCGCACAGTGGGAGTACCAGATCGACAACGCACTCTTCCAGACCGGTTCGGGCAACAGCGTCCAGGTCACGCAAGAGGGTGCGCACACCCTGACCGTGCGCCAGTACGACAGCGCCGGCAATCGCAGCGCCGCGCAGACGCTGAACATGACGCTGGACACCACGCCCCCGGGCGCACCGATCATCGCCCTGGAGAAGATAGGCGGCACCGTCAACGCGCTGCCCGTGACCAACAATGACACCATCCGTGTCACCGGACTGGAAGCCAAGGCCACCTGGCAATGGCGCCTGAACCGCAGCGACTTCAGCGAGAACCCCGACTGGAGCAACGGCAGCGGCAACAGCTTCAGCCCCACCGGCATGACGCCCAACCAGACCCGGAACTGGTACGTGGAAGTACGCCAGCTGGACCAGGCCGGCAACCCCGGCAGCGTGAGCCGCCTGAGCTTCACGCTCGACACCACGCCGCCGCGCACTCCGCGCCTGGCGCTGGTGGCCAACAGCGGCGGCGACGATGCGCTGCGCGTCACCAATGATGGTCGCATCGACGTGCTGGACCTGGACGCCGACAGCGCCTGGCAATACAGCACCGACGGCGGCGCCACCTGGAGCACCGGCAGCGGCAACCGCTTCACCGTCAATGGCGATGGCGACAAGCAATTGCGCGTGCGGCAGACCGACGTGGCCGGCAACACCAGCACCAGCACGGTGCTGACCATGAAGCTCGACACTGTCGCGCCGGTCAAGCCAGGCCTGGCAACGCTGGTCAACGACAGCGGCCGGCTCCAGACCGACCTGCTCACCAACGACGCACGCCTGCAAGCGCCCACGCCCAGCGAAGCCGACCTGCGCTTCGAATACAGCGTCAACAACGGCGCCTGGACCGACATCAGCCAAGCCATCAAGGGCGCCAAGGACGGCGGCAGCGACGGCGACAAGAACGTGCGCCTGCGCAGCCGCGATCGCGCCGGCAATGTCAGCGAGGCCGGCGACGTCTTCAGCTTCAAGCTCGATACGCAGGGACCGGCCAAACCCGCGCCCGCCATCCTGGCCAACGATACCGGTGACGACAGGACCGACGGCATCACCAGCAATGGCCGGGTGGTGCCCAGCGGTCCGCCCGAACCGGGGACGAGCTTTGAATACAGTCTCGATGGCGGTGCGTGGACCGACATCAACGTGGGCATCAAGGGCGAGAAGGACGGCGGCACGGATGGCCGCAAGAACGTGCGCCTGCGGACCAAGGATGCGGCAGGCAACGCCAGCGACCCCAGCGAGGTGTTCGGCTACACGCTGGACACCAAGGCTCCCGCCAAGGCGACACTGGCGCTGGTGAAGCCCGCGGTCAATGGCGTCACCGATGATGGCACGGTGAAAGTCGCCAACCTCGACGCCGATGCGCGCTGGGAATACAGCCAGGATCGTGGCGCCACCTGGAGCGCCGGCAGCGGCGACCGATTCAGGGTCAAGGGCGGCATCGACGGCGGCGGCCATACCGATGGCGCCAAGGGCGTACAGGTCCGCCAGATCGACAAGGCGGGCAACACCACGGTGAGCGACGTGCTGGAACTGAACCTCTCCACCCGCTTCGAGGCGCCCACGGTGAGCGTGACCTCGCCCCTGAAGACGCTGAGCGATGGCACCGCCTTGCTGGATGCGTCCACCGGCCCCAACAGGACGGTGGCGCTGGAGGTCAGCGGACGGCGCGGCAACGTCGCCGTCCTGACCCGCGACGACGGGACGGAGATCGAGCGCAAGAACCTCGACGCCAACGGCAAGGCCAGCTTCAACCTCAACCGCAGCCTGACCGTGAGCGGCCTGAAGACCGTGGCCGGCGGCAACACCACGGCCAATGCGGTCTATACCCTGTTGTCCTCGGACGAGGCGCTGGCCCTGCGCAACGGCAACGGCGGCGGCGTTCCCTTCAGCGCCGCCTACCTGGCCAAGGGCGGAGTCAGCATCGACCTGGGCAAACCGGTCTACAGCACCGGCAATGCAGCAGGTGACTGGTTCGTCTGGTCGGCCATCGGCGGCGGCTATGTGATCTCGCGCAAGAACGACAGCAGCGAGTGGTTCCGCGAAGCGCCCTCCAGCCAGCCGGCGCAGACGCCGGAAACGGTCGGCGCGTGGGTGGCGCTCAATCGCGGCGCCAGCCAGGTGGCCGATGACCTGCTGCGCAACAATGGCGTCTCCACCCACCAGAGCCGGCTCGATGGCGTGAACGTGCTCAACGCCAACGGCGCGCGCGACGCCGCCTGGCGCTACCAGCTCAAGCAGGTCGACGCCCAGGGCCGCATCAGCGAGGCGGCCGATCTCAAGCTGCGCATGGTCACCACCGCCCCGTCGCTATTGGATCTGGATGCCTTCACCGATGGCGTGCAGGCCAGCCGCAGCATCGTCGTCAGCAATGCCGATGTGTCTTCCGCGAGCGGCGTCGCCCTGATGCCGCAGGTGGCCACGCCCAAGGCCAGCGACATCCGCTTCATCGAACTGGTGTCCGACAATGCCGGTGCGTCGCCGGTGGACTCGCTGCTGCTGGATCGCGCCGTGGGGATCAACAACAACCTGGCGCAGGTCGATAACCGCAGCATCGGCGGCGTGACAGGGCTGAGCTACAAGGTCTCCACCGTCGCCAAAAAGAGCACGGTGACGCTCACCAAGACCGATGGCAGCGCCTTCACCGGTGACGAAGCGCGCAATGTGCTGCAAAGCCTGCGCCTGCAGAATCTGGGCTTCGACACTGGCAAGAAGAGCCGCAGTGTCGACATCAGCCTGGGCGACGGCAGCGGTCATCGCAGCGCCGACCTGAACCGGGTCACGGTGCTGACCGATGGCAGCGGCTTGCTGGTGGATCTGGACGCCCGCCAGGCAGGCGTGCAGACCAGCCACACGCGCTATATCAACTCGCCCACCAAGCTCGCCTTTGATGCGGCCGGGGGCGAACGCTTCCTGGACAACGTGGCGGCCCCGGCCTCGGCCACGGCCGAAATCCAGCTGCGCTTCAATGGGCTCGACGGCAACAAGGACGCAGTCCTCTTGTCCGACAATTACCGCTACAGCCCTGCCCGCCCGAATGTCTTCTACGGCGACATCGGCGGCGTGACTGGCGTGTTCTGGTTCCTGCCGGCCGACAAGCCCGGACTGACGGTGATCAGAAAACAGCAGGACGGCGCCCTGCTCACCCCTGCGGAAGTCAAAGCCATCCTGGAAGGCATCGCGATCCGTTGCGGCACGCCGCCGGGCAGTCTGGAACGCAGCATGGACATCACCCTGGTCACGGCCACGGGATCGGGCACCACCTCGCGCGCTACGCTGGTGCTCGACACCCGGGCGCCGGTCCTGGACCTGGACGCCAACACCCCCGGCATCCAGATACAGAGCAGCAAGTCCGTCAGGCTGGACGAGGCCATCACGGGCGTCAAGCTGTTCAACGGCGAGATGTCCGCCCCCATTGCCCAGGACATCGGCTCCCTGCGCCTGACCCTGCCCCGCAGCGGTGACGCCAGCAACGACGACCTGATCCTGGGTAATGAACGCTTCGCCACGCGCAGCAATATCGACTTCAGCGGCAGCCTGGGCGGCGTAAGCGGACTGGAACTGCATTACGCGGCCAGCACCGGCCAGGCCGCCATCAGCCGCACCGGCGGCGCGCCGATGGATGGGCTGCAGGTCAAGGCCATCCTGGAATCGCTCAAGTACCGCTTCGCCTCCGCCGGGGCGCGCAACATCGCCGTCGAAGTCGCGGACCAGGCCGGCAACGTGGCCCGGGGCGACGTGACACTGACGCTGGACACCACCGTACCGGCCCAGCTGACCACGACCATGCTCGCGGAAACGCAGAAGGCCTTCGGGGTAGCGAAGATGGAGAACATCTTCGGCAGTCCATTCTTCCCAATCACTAGCCCGCACAACCTGAACAAGGGCGAAGGCGTCGCCCTGACCAACCTGCCCTCGGGCTTTGCCAACGCGGCCAGCTTCCTGGGCGCCATCCGCGGCGTCTCGGCAGAATGGGGGGGCGTCGCCCTCACCGGCAACCCCAACAGCAGCAACCCCAACCTGAAGAGCTACACCCTCTTCAACCAGCCGCTGAACCCTGGACAGGAAGTGGCCGTGATGCAGCAGGCAGGCAGCGACGCGCTGGGCAGCTGGCTCAGTTTCACCTTGGTGCGGCAGGCGGGCCGACAGGCCGATGATGTCTACCTCAACCACCTGGGCAGCTTCGTGCTGAACCATCTCGACCTGTACCGCTCCGAGACCTCGCGTGACAAGAGCCAGTCCGGCTACGACCTGGCCAATGTCGGCCTGCTCTACCAGATCGATACTCACCGGCCCAACAAGACCCCGACCCTCCAGGTCGGCTACGACGCCAGCCGCGCCGCCGTGGGCGACGTGGTGGCCCTCTTCGAGGGCGGCACGATGCTGGCGCGCAAGGTCTTGACCGCGGCCGACCTCGGCAGCGGCACCAAGACCGTGAACCTGACGGTGGCGCAAAGCCTGGCCCCGGGCGAGCATGACATCGTGGCGCGTTACACCGACCTGGCCGGCAATACCGTCAACGGGACGGCGCAACATGTCTCGGTGGCGGGCGGCGGCGATCCCGTGACCCTCACCGATCTCGCCGTGCGCAGCAGCAAGCAGGCGCCCGCTGCCGTGCAGGCGCTCAACGCCTCGGAGAACCGCTATGCCGTAATCAATGATCTCGACACCTCGGACATCTCGGGCCATTCTGCGAGCGGTCCGGTGATCTCCGGCAAGGTCGGCGGCGGACGCGACAGTGATCGTTACGTGGTGACCGTCGAGATGGGCGGCAAGGTGCTGGCCTTCGACGAGGTGGGTGCGGGTGACTTCTCGATCAGCCTGTCGGCGGGATCACTGGCGCCGGGCCTGTACCGCGACCTGACCGTGACGGCCTCGCGCGCCAGCGGCAACGAGCCTGGGCAGAGCACTGCGGTGCAAGGCCTGAAGCTGGGCTGGTACTGGGCGGCGCAATCGGTGAGCGACATCTTCGGCGGCAACGGCAATGACGACATCGTGATCGGTACGACCCACTATAGCGCAGCAAGCTTTGTCCAGACCGGCGCCGGCCAGGACAAGGTGATCGTCGGCGCCTTTGGCCGCAGCGACAACCTGGCCGCCACCGTCGGTGATTTCGTGCTGGGGGTGGACAAGGTGGAGGTGTTCAACCAGAGCCTCACCCAGGCCAACCTCTCACGGTTCGTGACGGCCTCGGCCGGCGTCAATCCCAACGACACGCGCCTGAGCATCGATCTGGATGGCGCCGGACCGGGTACGCTGACCTATACCCTGATGTTGCAGAACGTGGCGTACAACAGCGCCAATACCGCCACCATCTTCGGTCTGTAACCAGGAGCGCGGCAGGCAGCGGGATGTGCCTCCATGCCTGCCCCGCCCCGGGGCCGATAGCGTAGCGCCCCACGACAAAGGGCGGCCAGTTCACACTGGCCGCCCTTTGTCATTTTCCTTCGCTTGCGCCGGGACCTCAGAACAGCAGGATCAGCAGCAGGATGATGGGAATCGGAATACCCAAGAGCCAAAGCAGAATGGCGCCCATGTCAGTCTCCTATCAAAGTTGGTGTTCGGGTCCGCCGGCGCGATGCTCGTGCACTTCGTGACGCAGCACCGGCTCGGCATAGAGTTCGTTGCGGTCACGCAGGCGACCGCCGTAGGTGGCCAGCAGGCTGGCGATGAAAGCACCGCACAGCAGCGCCAGGAACATCCACAGCGAGGCGTAGGCAGCGGCCTTGCGGGCCGCGTCGGCGGCTTCCTTGGCCTTGGTGGCGGCCTGCTCCAGGTTGCGCTGGTAGGCGGCGAAGGTATCGCCCACGCGCTTCTCGGCATCGGCTTGCGACATGCCCGTGTGACGCGCCACCAATTGGCCCAGGTAGCGCTTGTCGCCATCGGCCAGTTGCTGGTTGGCCAGCGAATAGGCGAACACGCGCGCCACTTCCATGCGCTGGGCCGAGCTCAGCTCACGGCCATCGGCCGGGGTCGAAGCGGCCAGCGGTGCGGCCGGTGCTGAAGCTGCGGCCGCACCCGTGGCGGCATCGCTGCCGGCGGCCGGGGTCACCGGCGCGGCGGGTGCAGCGCTGCTGTTGGTGCTGTTGCTGCCGCCCGCAGTCGGGGTACGGAACATGGCATCGATGAAGTAACCCGAGGCGCGATCGGCCAGGTTGCCGGCCTGTTGCGCACCTTCCGACCCCACGGCCGCAGCGGTCGCTGCAGCGCCGGTTCCGAGTGCACCCCCGGCGGCGCCCACGGTCTTGGCGCCACCCGAGATGACGCTGCCCACGGCCGAGCCCAACAGCGCAGCCGTGGCCAGCGAGGCGACCGCCCAGGCCAGCAGGCCGTGCGCGGTGTCGCGGAAATAGACTTCACGGGTATGCAGGCCCGCCCACTTCACACGCAAGCGACCGGCCAGGAAACCGCCGATGGCCGACGCCGCGATCTGGGTGAAGAGCAGCCAGCCGGCGGTGGAATAGCCGATGGTCTTGGCCGAGACGCCTTCGCCGGACCACGGCGAGATCGACGAAAAGCCCAGGCCGAAGCCCAGCATCACCAGGATGAAGGACAGCGCCGCCGCTGCGAAAGCGCCCGCCAGGATGGCGCCCCAGGAGACGCCGGAGCCATTGTTGTTGACGGCCTCGACGCTGGCCGGTGGAAGGGAATGGATGGTTGAGGTGGTCATGAGTCTCCTCGCGATTCTTGATGGATTGATCTCTGCGGCGAGCGCAGGGCCGGGGGGCATTGCCACGATGAGACTGTAGGGGCGTGCTAGCGAGGACGCCATCGGCGCAGTTCGTCAGCCCACGTAGGAGAGATGGAAAAAATCAGCGCGGCGTAGCGGAAAGACGGCACAGCACATCCGCGCCGGGTCTTATAGAATGGGCGCTTCACTCTTTGCATCCATTGCATCCATTGCATCCATTGCGCTCACCCCACTCTCTCATGCCCATCACCCATTTCCTGTTCGACCTCGACGGCACGCTCATGGACAGCGACGCCCTGCACCACGCCGCCTTCAACACCATCCTGGCGCGCTGGGACCGGCACATCGACGTGGAGTACTACAAGACCCACATCATGGGCGCCTCCAACGCCATGATCTTCGGCCATCTGTTCCCGGGCATGCCCGCCGAGCAGTACCTTCCCCTGGCCGAAGAAAAGGAAAGCCTGTTCCGCTCGCAGCTGGACCAGCGCGTCGAACCCACCCCGGGCATCGAGCGCCTGCTGGAGCACATCCGTCGCATCGGCGGGCGCAGCGCGGTGGTGACCAATGCGCCGCGCGCCAATGCCGAGCTGATGTTGAAGGCCACCGGCCTGGCCGGCCAGTTCGATACCCTGGTGATCGGCGACGAACTGGCGCGCGCCAAGCCCGATCCGCTGCCCTACCTGACCGGCCTGCAGTTGCTGGGCGGCGAGGCCGGCGCAGCGGTCGCCTTCGAGGATTCCAGCTCAGGCGTGAAAGCCGCCAGCAGCGCCGGCATCTGGACCTTCGGCATGCTCGGCGGCCTGGATGAGGCGCGCCTGCGTGCCGCCGGTGCGCATGCGGTGATCCGCGACTTCAATGCTGCGGCGCTGTGGGACAAGCTGGGCGAACAGGCCTGATTGCCTGGTCGCGTCACTGCCCGATGCGGTAATCGGGCAGGAAGCACAACAGCGTCGGCGTCATCGCGATGAGGTCGCAACCGGGGACTGCGTGGCGCCAAGGTGGGATCGCCCCATTACCTGCGCTATCAGCTGGCCCGGATCATCCAACCATGGCTACGCGCCTATTATCCGCAGAGACAATTTGCGACCAGGACAGGAGCTGATACGGTGCGCGCAACGCCTAGGCATCGATGCAGAGGGTGAAACAAGGCGCCGCCTTGACCAGACTGCAGAGACGGATTGCTCTAGGCATCTGCATGGACAAACATGAACAAGTCGCGCGTCGAGGCATTCAGTGATGGCGTCATCGCCATTGCGATCACCATCATGGTTCTGGAGCTCCACACTCCGGACTCGGCGTCGCTGGATGCACTGCTGAGCCTGGCGCCGCAGATATTGAGTTATCTGCTCAGCTTCATCTATGTGGGGATTTACTGGCTCAACCATCACCATCTCTTCAGCATGGCCGAACGGGTAGATCGGTCTGTGCTGCTGGCCAATCTCAATTTGCTTTTCTGGCTCTCGCTGATTCCCTTCGTGACCGGATGGATTGCCGGTCATCATCGAGATAGCTTGCCGGTCGCCTCATATGGCGTTGTATTGCTGATGTGTTCCGTTTCATTTCTCTGGTTGAAGCTGACGCTGCGCGATGCGGTAAAAGACCATCCGCTTGCGGCGACCGCCATAGGAAACAGCAGGAAGAACAAGTGGTCGATCCTGCTATATGGGATGGCGATCGCTTCATCCTTCTGGCTGCCTCTGGGCGCCTCATTGCTCTACGTGATACTGGCGCTTCTGTGGTTCATCCCGGATCGTCGATTCTCAAAACTTCTGCAGAACTAGGCGACGAAATCAGTCGCCTGGGCATCAAGCGCTGGGTAGTACCGAGATTTTTCAGCACACTTACCATTCCATCTTGGTGTGCAAGGAAAGCCATTGCGATATATTTCGGAGCGATTGCAAAACATTCGGGTCCATCGGTAATTGCAAACTTCAAAAGAGCAATTCAATAAAGAGACCGCATCCGGATGCCGTCTGCTTGCTTGCGAAAGACATCCTTAAATTCTCGCCCATCGACATGCCGAACAGAATCCACTCTCCCATCCCGATCCTTAGAATCTTCGACGAAGGAAAGGCGCTGTCCTTTTACATTGATTGGCTCAATTTCCGGATCGATTGGCAACATCGTTTTGAGAAACACTTGCCGCTGTATCTGCAGATTTCCCGCGACGGCTGCGTGCTGCACCTCTCGGAGCATCATGGGGACGCCTGCCCCGGCTCCGCTGTGCGCATTCCCCTGGAAGACGTGGATGCGCTGTACGAGGAACTGAAAAGCCGTCCGTATTCCGGATACTTCCCCGAGGTCCAGGCAACGCCTTGGGGAAGCCGGGACATGTCGATTCTCGATCCCTTTGGTAATCGGCTGGTCTTCACCACCGATACCGGAAACAATTGACGGCAGCCATTGGCCGGCCGTACGGACGAAGCTGAGCAGCTGACTCAGCAAAGGCCGCACACGCCGCCACCAATCCCCCAGCGCCGCGACGTGTCGATCATCCCCGCGCGGAGTCCGCTGGCAAGGGCTGACGAAACTCCGCCACGATCAGCGCAACCAGGATCAGCACCGGCGCGATCAGCCCGGCAAAGCCGATCGCATGATAGGCAAAGGCCGCCGCGATCGCCCCCACGCCGAAGGACAGCACCGGCCACACGAACTTGACGCAGCGCTCGGTCGTGCCGGCGTCAGCCGCGCCGCGCAGCATGTCCACCACATCGATCACCACCTGGGTGACGTTGCCCGTCATCAGCGAGGTCGGCGCAAGATGCGCCAGCAAGAGCCGGCTGATGGCGCTATGCACGCCCATCGACGCCGTGCCCAGGAGGCCCGCCGCCATCACCCAGCCCGCCGTGGGCGATTGCACAGGCGCAGCGGCCACGCCGCACACCATGAAGCCCAGCAGCAACACCAGCTGCAGCAGCAGCGACCAGCCCAGCGCGCGGCCCTGGCGGCGCTGGATGGCGGCGATGAACAGGCGCGCTGCCGCCACGCCCAGGATGAAGGCGGGAAAGGCCAGGAACTTGAGCAGGATGGACATCTGCGAACTGTCGGCCAGCGCCGCGCCGATGAGGATGAAGTTGCCCGTCACATGGGCGGTGAACAGGCCGAACAAGGCGATGAAGCCCAGCGTATCGACATAGGCGGCGAGAAAGGCCAGTGTGGAAGACTGGAGGCGGTTGCGTTGGGCGGCAGCATTCATGGGGGGGCTCGCTGTTAGGGCGTCATTGGACTCAAGGGGAGGCCGCCACCATAGCATCGCGATGAAGGTCCGCCCATTATCCCTGTGGATAAGACAAGTCCGGATGGGATTGTCAGGGCGGCAAGATCAAGGTGGCGAAGAGCGCCCAGGGCAGAGCCTGGCGCATTTTCTACAAAAAACAGCACATTCGTACAATCCAAAGCCGGGCTGAATGCAGATCATAGGCTGCATTGCAAAGCACGGCACCGGGCGTCTCGCCGCCCTCCCAAGTACGCCATGCCTTGCGCAGATTTCGCAACAGAGCATGACGGACATTCCCATGGAAAGAACAGTATTTGTCGTCGACGACGACAACATGGTCAGGACCGCCTTGCTGCGCCTGCTGGCTTCGGCCGGCTACGCGGCCCACGGCTTTGCCTCAGCCGATGAATTCCTGCAGGCCCGCCTGCCAGCCGTCCCCTGCTGCCTGCTGCTGGACATGAAGATGCCCGGCTCGGACGGCTTCGAGGTGGTGCGCCGGCTGGAGCGCCGGGGGGACGCCATTCCGGTGATCTTCATTTCCGGTTACGGAACCATCCCCACCACGGTGCAGGCGATGAAGGCCGGGGCGCATGAATTCCTGACCAAGCCGATCCAGGACGAGCGCCTGCTGGGCGCAGTCGAAGAAGCGCTGCAGATCGCCGAGCGGCAATTGCAGAGCCGCACCGAGCACGCGGCCTGCACCTCGCGGCTGGAGACGCTGACCCCGCGTGAACGCGAAGTACTGGAGCTGGCCATCGGCGGCCTGCTCAACAAGCAGATCGCCACCGAACTGGGCATCAGCGAAATTACCGTGAAGGTCCACAAGCGGCGCGTGATGGACAAGATGCAGACCAAGACCCTGGCCGACCTGGTGCGGGCGGCGGAGCGGCTGCAGATCAGTTCGGCGCGGCAGCGCTAGGGCGCTGTGGCGGCCTGGCGCATCATTGTCCAGGCCCGCCGCCCAAGGCCGCGGCATTGCGCTCGATCGCCCTCTGCACGCACCACGACAAGGGCAAGGTCAGCAGCAGCAACCCCGCCAGTATCTGCAGCGCGCTGGGAATGCTGGTGAGGTCGCCGAGCCGGCCGAAGAGGATGGGCGCCAGCGCGCCCGCGCCGATGGTGCCGGTATAGAAGCGCGCAAAGGCCTGGTCGCGCTTGCCGGCCTCGGCCAGTTCGGGCACTGCGCCATAGAGCACCGAGGAGGTGCCGTTGAGCGCCAGTCCCAGCAGCGGCAACAAGCTCATCAGCCAGGTCAGCGGCAGCCAGATCGCCAGCACGATGCACAGCGCCGTAGTCGCTTCGGTCACCCACACCGTCTTCATCATGCCAATGCGCGCACCCAGGTAGCCGCACAAGAGCTTGCCAAAGGCGCCGCCGACGAACAGCAGCGACAACGCCACGCCGGTGGCGGCCGTGCCCGCCCCCTTGCCTTGCAGCAGGAAGGGCAGGAAAGTCAGGAAACCCATGCGCACGGCGCTGTCGATGGTGCCGGTGCCCAGCAGCGCCCACAGACCTTTGCCGGAGCCGCTGCGCTGCGGACCGCTCTTCTTGCCGGCGGCAGCCTGGCCGGTATCGGCGGGGATCAGACGCCACAGCAACAGCGCTGCGGCCAATCCGAGGAGACCGACCAGCGCCGTGCCCACTTCCCAGCTGGCGACGACCAGCAGCAGGCCGAGCAGGCCAGGGATCAGGGTCTTGCCGATATCACCGGCAAAATTGTAGTTGGACAGGGCTTGCTTGACCTTGCCGCTGTCCTCGTAACTCTCGGCCACCAGCGACGACGCCAGCGGATGCTGGGTGCTCGCGCCCAGTCCCCCCAGCACCAGCGCCAGCAGGAGCCAGCCGACATGGCCGGCCAGGCTGGCCAGCAGGTAGGCGCTGCCGGCCAACGCGGTTCCCCCCACCAGCAGAGCCTTGCGTCCCCAGCGCCGCGCCAGCCGGCCGGCCAGCAGCTGGCACCCTGCCATCACCCCGGAATACGACCCCCTGAGCATGCCCACCATGGCGTAACTGAGGGCGAACTGCGACTGCCACAGCGGCAGCAGCACATACACCACATCGGTGAGGCCATCATGGACGGCATGGGCGCTGCAGGCGGCAAAGAGGCTGCGTTTCCTGGCGGCGGCGGGCGGTGTCTCCGCGGTCGGCGTCCGGGCGGCGGTGGTCTGGAGGGTCATGGCGTGGATGTCATTATCGTTATCGGCGTGGCAAGGCACGGGGCCGGCACGCAGCGTTACGATTCTACCTCGCCTGTGGATAAGACAAAGCGGGCGCTGCGGCCGATCTTCACCAGTGCTTACATTCTTATTGAGCGGGAATAACGTCTGCGTATAAAATTCCGTACGGAAACAATTACGCTGCTTGCTTGCGGTAGAGGGCTGTGGAAAAGATAAAACAGTCCTCCCGGCCAGCCCATCCCTGACCAAGAGAACCCTCACACCGATGAAGTCACTGAAGACCGCCGCACTGATCCTCGCCACCACCACCACCCTGCTGCTGGGCGGCTGCGCCAGCTACGACTACACCGACGCCCCGCCCACCTTGGGCGTGCTCTACTCCAAATACCTGGTCATCGGTTACCCCGGCGACATCCAGCCTATCAATGAGGTCGGGGTGGTCACGACCGATGGCCTGATCCAGATCCACTCAGTCGATGGCAAATCGGTCAACACCTTGCGCCGCATGAAGGAGAGCGGTTTCTATTCGGGCGGCCGGTATCAGCTGCACCTGCTGCCGGGCACGCATACGCTCGGCATGGGCTTCCACGATGACCGTGGCGGCCCGAGCAAGTCGTGGTCCACTTCGGACATCACCAAGGTCATCGAGATCAAGGCCGGCTCGGTGGTGCATCTGTCGAAATGGGAGTCGGGCTATCGCTGGGGCGCCAATATCAACGATGGCGCAGCGGCGCTGCCGACCATCACCGCAGACTTCGAGAGCCTGCGCACGCGCACGCCGGACTGAGGCGTGGCGGCTCTCGAACCCGACTTCACCAGCGATAGCTGGCCGTAGCGAGGACGCTGCGCTGGTCGCCGTAGTAGCACATCGACGCCGTCGTATCGCAGTTGGTCAGATAGCGCTTGTCGGTCAGGTTGCGCAGGTTCAGCGCCAGGCTCCAGCGGGCAAAGTCATAGCCCAGCAAGCCGTCCAGCAAGGTATAGCCGGGCACCTTGACCGGTGTGCCGCCGCCATTGCCGCTGGTGGCGCTGACATAGCGCGCACCCAGCCCCAGCCGCACGCCATTGCCCAGGCGGTGATCCCCCCACACCGAGAACTGATGGAGCAGAACAGCCGCGGCCTGCTTGCCGATCTCGGCTGGACGGCTGCTGGCGGTGACCACGGCGCGCGGCGTGTAGCTATAGGCGGCGGTCAGCCGCAGCGCCGCCATGGGCTGGGTCACCGCTTCCAGTTCCAGACCGCGCACGGCGATCTCGCCCTTCTGGGTCGGCATGAAATTGGCGTCGTAGCTGATGTAGTTCTGGCGCTTCAGGTCGAACAGCGCGGCGCTGTACAGATCATTCGTGCCGGGCGGCTGGTAGCGCAGGCCGACTTCGGTCTGCTTGCCCGTCTCGGGGCCGAAGGACTGGTTGGTCAGTGGATTGACCGTGGCCGTGGGATTGAAGGATTCGGTATAGCTCAGGTAGGGCGCCAGACCGTTGGCCGCGTGATAGAGCACGGCCGCGCGCCGGGTGAACTTGCGATCGGTGCTGCTGGTGCGGCTGCCATCGAGGCGGTTGTCCACGGTACTGCTGGCGCTGTCATGGCGGCCGCCCAGCGTCACTTCCCAGCCATTGTTCCATTTGATCTGGTCTTGCAGGTAGATCCCGGTCTGCGTGAGCACGGCGCGGTTATCGCTATACGGTGCAGGCACCACGAAGGGTCCATTCGGATAGCTGGGCGCGGCGATGTTGAGCAGCGGCGCACTGCCGCCGCTGAAGCTGACCGCATCGAAACGGCTGCGCTGGTAATCCACCCCCGCCAGCACGGTGTGACGGACTGCACCGGTGCTGAAGTCGGCCTGCAACTGGTTGTCGATGCTGAACATGGTGGCCGATTCACGACTGCCGAAGAGATTGCGGGTGAGGTTCTGGAAATTCACCGGGTCATTCGGATTGGCGGCATTGAGGGTGGCGAAGCGCGGTGTCTGCACGGCCCGGTAATCGGTGCTCATATGCCCCACCCGCGCGCTCTGGGTGAAGGCGAAGCGCTCGTCGAAACGATGCGCCAGGCGATAGCCGAACAGCTCCTGGTCCTGGCTGAAGTGGTCGAAGTGCGGATTGCCCGTGTACAGCTCGCTGGGAATGGTGGTGCCAATGGCGGTGGGCACCAGTGAGCCTACCAGCGGCCGGGTACGGGTATAGACGCCGCCCTGGTCGCGCAGCAGCGCGGCCTGCAAGGTCAGCGAAGTCGCGGCGCTGATCTTCCAGACCAGCGAAGGGGCCAGGTAGAGGCGGTCATTCTTCATCCCGCCGGCGGGCAGTTCGGCATCGCGCACCACGCCGATGACGCGGTAGAGCAGCCTGCCGTCGGCGTCAATGGCGCCGCCGATATCCGCGCCGACCTGGCGCCGCCGGTCCGATCCCAGTTGCACCTGCAATTCACGCGGGGCGTCGGCGCTGGGCAACTTGCTGACCACGTTGACGACCCCGCCCGGCCCGGCCTGTCCATACAGGACCGAGGCCGGACCGCGCAGCACGGCAAGTTGCTCGATGCCGTAGTTCTCCGTACGCCAGACCGCGAAGCTGTTGGCATTGCGCAGCGGCAAGCCATCCAGGTAGAAGCCCGGGCTGTAGGCATCGAAGCCGCGCAGGTTGATCCAGTCATAACGGGAATCCGACCCATAGGGAGAGATGTTCACCCCCGGGGTATAGCCCAGCGCATCGCGGGCGGTGGTCGCGCCCATGGCCGCGATGCGCTCGGCGGTCACCACCGAGATCGACTGCGGCACCTCGATGAGGGGCGTGGCGGTCTTGGTGGTGCTGGCGCTGTCGCGCGCCGTCCAGCGCTGTTCGCCAGGATCGGCGCTGGCGCTGATCTGGATGGCCGGCAGGCTGCCCGATGCCGCAGGGGTGGTGGCAGCGGACGGCGTCGCCGCCTCGCTGGCCGGCACCAGTACATAGCCCGAGGCGGTCTTGCCGATGCGATAGCCGCTGCCGGCCAGCAGCGCGTCGAAGCCGGCTTGCACGCTATAGCTGCCCGCCAGGCCCGGCGAGTGCTGCCCCTGCAGCTTGCCCGACTGCAAGGCCAGCGGCACATCGGCGGCCTGGGCAAAGCGGGCCAGCACTTGCTCCAGCGGTCCGGGCGGGATATCGAAACGCTGCTGCACAGCCTGCGCATGCAGTGCAGCCGTGACCATGAGGGCCGGGGCCAGCGGCCACCATCGTGGCGACAATGCGCGCGGGCGCGATAGCGGGGACATGTGGGTACGCCTGAACAAGCTCATGCTGGTCTTCCTCTCCGTTCCTGGATGATCGATGGCACAGGGCCAGCGGCGGCCCTGTTGGATGGACTTCACAGGACATGACGCGCCAGAACGGCAAACCCGCAAGGCAATGAAAAAAACCGCCGGCTCAGGAGGCCGGCGCCAGATCGATATAGGTCAGATAGGGCGTGAACTGCCGCACCCGCAGGCCGGGCACGCCATCCACCAGCAATTGCAGGGCGCGCTGGGTATCGTCCAGCGGCAACACCACGGTCATGTGCAGACCTGCCAATTGCGCCTGGTCGTAGAGGATGCGGCCAGGACGATGACGATTGAGTTCGTCCAGCACCTCGGTGAGCGGACGGGCGTTGCTGACCAGCTGGTGCCGCCGCCAGGCGCGCTCCAGCGCCGCCGCATCGATGTGCTCCAGCGGCCCGGCGGCGCCGCCATGCAATCGCACGCGCTGCCCTGCCTCCAGCACCAGCGGGGCCTGCGTGGTATCGGCGCCGGGCTGGATGGACACCTTCGACTCCAGCATGCTCACCAGCGTGCCCGCCCGGTCACGGCGCACCAGGAAGCGCGTGCCCAGCGCCCGGATGCTGCCGTCGGCGGTCTGGATCACGAAGGGCCGCGCCGGGTCGCGCGCCACCTCCACCAGCAGTTCGCCCTGGACCAGCTCGACGGTGCGGCGCTGCGCATCGAAGTGGAAATTGGCGGCGCTGCTGCCAGAGAGCAGCAGGCGCGAGCCATCAGCCAGGGTGCGCGCATCCCAGTGGCCGGTGGCCGTGCGCATGTCGGCCAGCAGATAGCGGGCCGGATAGGCCTGCAAACCCAGCCACAGCGGCAGGCCGATGCAGCAGGCCAGCGCCAGCGCAGCCACGGCGCGACGGCCACGACCGGGCCGCGGCGACGGCGCCATGGCCGCTTCCAGGCCGGCCAGCAGCGGCGACGGATCGCCCTGGGCGCTGTGCAAGAGGCCCTCGCAATGCGCCAGCACGCCCTGCAATTCGCGCGCGGCCTGGGCGTGCTGGCGGCTCTGGCCTTGCCAGCGGGCGAAGGCGGCGGCGGTTTCCTGTTGCTGGGCCGCGTCGCCGGCGGACAGGCGCACGATCCAGTCGGCCGCCATTGCGGTGATATCCTCGCTGCTGGCGCCAGGCTGCGCTGTCGGCTCCCTCATGCTATGCGCCCGGCGCTGCAAGATGACGGTGGCACTGGATCAGCGCCTGCGCCAGCCAGCCCTGCACGGTGCGCAGCGAGACGTTGAAGTGGCTGGCCAGCTCCTCCTGCCTGCGCCCCTGCACGTAATGCAGGATGAAGGCCTCGGCGGCCTCGGCGCGCGCCGCCTGCAGCGCCCGGCCCAGCGCCTCGATGGCCTGCACGGCTTGCAGGATGGTCTCGGCCGAGGGCGCATGCATGAGTTCGGGGCAGGCCCCGAACTGCCGTTCGAGCTGGTCCAGGTAGGCCTGGCGGATCTGTTGCCGGCGGCTGCGATCGATCAGCAGGTGACGGGCGGCAGTGACCAGGTAGGCGCGCGGTTCCTTGAGCGCGGAGAGCACGTCGCGGGTGGCGAGCAGGCGCAGGAAGGTGTCATGCGCCAGATCGGCGGCCTGCTCGGTACAGCCCAGCTTGCGGCGCAACCATGCGCGCAGCCATCCGTGATGGTCGCGATAGAGCGTTTCAAGCGGATCCACATGCAGCTCTTCCATGGCCGGCATCGAGTAGGAGAAAGAAGGGGCGCATCGCCATTGATGAGAATGCTTATCATTATAAACAATAACATCACGGCGGCGCTCGGCAATTTCAGCGCGCTCGCCTGCCGGCCAAGGCGAGGGTCCGGGCGCGCCTCAGCTGCGCCGGCGCAGCCACGCCGCCGGCCCCATCCCCTGTACCTGCTTGAAGACCCGGCTGAAGTGACTCTGGTCGGAAAAGCCGCATTCCAGGGCAATCGTGGTCATGCTCTTGCCACCCTCGTGCAACAGGCGGCACGCCAGGGCGATACGCTGCTGTTGCAGCCAGGCATGTGGCGACAGGCCGAAGCTCTGCTTGAAGGCGCGGCTGAAATGGGCGCGCGAGAGGCCGCTCTGGGCGGCGATCTCGGCCAGGCTCAGGCGCTGCGCCAGGTGCGAGAGCATGAAGTCGCGCACCCGCGCTTCCTGCCAGCCGGCCAGGCGACCCGCAGCGCTGGCCGGGCGCGAGCTCTGCTGGCCATAGCGCTGCCAGAGATGGGTGGTCAGGGCCAGCATCATGGAATCCAGAAACAGCGTCTCGCTGGCAACACTGGCAGCACCTGCGGCACCAGCCGTGCGGGCCGCCGGCAGCATGGCCTGGGCCAGATGGAACAGCACCGGGTCGGCCGCGCCCTGCACCGGGCGCAATTCGCCCACCGGGCGGGCAATCTCCTCGCCCAGCTCTTCCATGGCAGTGCGCGGCACCAGCAGGCGGACGTTTTCGTAGCCCGACAGATGCTGGCAACGCCATTGCTCGCGCAGGTCGGTCACCGCGACCTCGCCGCGCCGGTGCGCACCGGCATGCACCAGGCGCTGGCCGCGCCAGAGCTTGTGCTCGCGGAAATCCTGCAGCTGGACGATGACCGACCAGGCATCGGCCCCGGGAATCTCGATCACCGGCGCCGGCACGCGCGCCTGCGGCTGCGCCTGGGCGGCATGCACCAGGGCCATGCCATGCTGCAGGGGAATGAGCTTCATGAAGCGGGAGGGAGAATCCTGCATCGGGCGTTGTTAGTTTTGCTTCGGGGAAAAATAAATCCGGGTAGTACGGAGAATAACAAAATGGGCAGGACCTTGCGGGCCTGCCCATCTACCTAGTCCGGCCTGCGTTCAGAACGAAGAGCGGCCCGACTCGAACAGGAACCAGGCGCGCTGCTCGGCCTCGTCGATCCAGTTTTCCAGCAGGCTGGCGGTGGCCACGTCGCCGTGCTGGTCGCACAGTTCATGCGTGGCCATCATGAAACCGACCAGGCGCAGATTGTCTTCGCGCAGCTCGGCCAGCATGTCGGCGGGCGTGACGAAGTCGGCGTCGTTATCGGACAGCCGTTGCAGCTTGCCGATATGACCGGTGGAGCGCAAGGTGGTGCCGCCGATCTTGCGCACCCGTTCGGCCACCGCATCGGTGATGGCGATGATCTGCTGGGACTGGTCGTCCAGCAGCAGGTGGTAGTCGCGGAAATGCGGACCGGACATGTGCCAGTGGAAATTCTTCGTCTTCAGGTAGAGGGCGAAGACGTCGGCCAGCAGCATGGTCAATGCCCCGCCGACTTCCTGGCGGGCCTGTTCGGACAGCACGCCGGGCGTGGCCAGCGGCGCCATGCGGCGCTTTTCCAGTTGCTGGCGTTGGGTAGCATCCAGGCTCATGATCACCCCTTCAGGAAGGCCAGCAGGTCGGCATTGACCTGGTCCTTGTGGGTGGCGCACAGGGCGTGCGGCGCGCCGCTGTAGATCTTCAGTTGCGCGCCCGGCACCATCTCGGCCACCAGCTTGCCGGTGCTCTGCAGGGGCACGATCTGGTCGTCGTCACCGTGGATGACCAGGGTGGGGAAGTTGAACTTCTTGATGTCTGCGCGGAAGTCGGTGCCGGAGAAGGCGGTCACGCAATCCAGCGTGCCCTTGAGCGAAGCCAGCATGGCGATGTTGAAGGTCTGCGCCAAGACGCCAGGGCTGACGGCGTCAGCCTTGCCAGGACGATTGGTGCCGAAGAAGACAGCAGCGAAGTCGCTGATGAATTGTGCGCGATCCTTGAGCAGGCCTTCCTTGATGCCGGCGAAGACCTCGGCCGGCACGCCCTGCGGGAAGTCCGGGGCCTGGCCGAAGATGGGCGTGACCGCGCCCAGCAGCGCGGCCTTGGCCACGCGCTTGCTGCCGTGGCGGCCGATGTAGCGGGCCACGTCGCCGCCGCCCATGGAGAAGCCCACCAGGGTCGCGCCCTGCAGGTCCAGATGCTCCATCAGCTCGGCCAGGTCATCGGCGAAGGTGTCGTAGTCGTAGCCGCTCCAGGGCTGGCTGGAACGACCGAAGCCACGGCGGTCATAGGCGATCACGCGGTAGCCGCGCTCGGCCAGGAAGTTCATCTGGTATTCCCACATGTCGCCGTCCAGCGGCCAGCCATGGCCAAAGACGACTGGTTGGCCGCTGCCCCAGTCCTTGTAGTAGATCTCGGTGCCGTCGCGGGTGGTGATGGTGCTCATGGGTGTGCTCCTTGGGTGAGGGATGAGGGATGCCGTGCAGGACGCACCGCCTTGCGCAGAGTCAGGCAAGGCGGTGACGAAAAACTAAGTTTTCGTCCCGGCAAAACTTAGGGACTGCGTGGAGAGAACTTAGTGCCTACGGCTGAGCCATGCCATGTCCTACACGCCACTGGCCGGGACCGCACAGGGCGATGGCGGTGAAGATCACCAGCAGCAGCCAGCCGAATTGGCCTTCGGCAATGCTCCAGTCGGGATGCACGGCCAGCATGGCCACCAGCAGCACGCCGATGATGGGCAGGCAGGCCAGGCGGGTGAAGAGGCCAGCGGCGATCAAGAGCGGGCACAGCGCTTCGGCGAAGATGGCGGCCCAGAGTGATACGGTCGGACCGAGGCCGAAGGGATCTTCGATCACCGTCAGTTCGTGTGCGTAGTGCAGCAGCTTGGGCAGGCCATGCACGTAGAACAGCATGAAGCTGCCCGCCAGGCGAAGGAACAAGAGCCCCAGGTCCAGCGGCGGGACCGGCAGCGCCTGGCGTTGGGTGGGATGACGCGTCTGCATGATCAGCCCCTTGTCAGAACGCGAAGCAGCTGCATCCCAACGCGCCCCAGAAGCCGGCGAAGTTGGAGACCGGGACGCTGGACTTGCGCGCCACATCATGCGCGTGACCATGCACGCCGCAGGAACCCACGCACGCATGCGGCAGCGTGGCCTTCTTCTGGCGCGCGGCATCGGTCTTGGCGACGGCCCGGTAATGACCCGGCACCTTGGCCACCGGTGACCACTCGGGCAGCACCGGGATCTCACCGGGGCCGTGCGACGAGAACGGACCCGCGCCATAGACCACCTTGCCATCGACCACGGTCATGAGCGATTCGATGCCCTTGATCTCGTCTTCATGGACGCTGAAGAAGTCCGCCGACAGCACCGCCAGGTCGGCCAGCTGGCCAGCCTGGATGCGGCCCTTCTTGGCCTGCTCGCTGGAGAACCAGGCGCTGCCTGCGGTCCACAGTTCCAGCGCGGTTTCGCGCGGCAGGCGGCCCGCTGCGCCATACAGCTTGGCGCCACCCACGGTGCGGCCCGAGACCAGCCAGTACAGCGCGGTCCAGGGGTTGTAGCTGGCCACGCGGGTGGCGTCGGTGCCGGCGCCCACCGGCACGCCCATCTCCAGCATCTTGGCAATCGGCGGCGTGTGTTCGGCCGCCTCGCTGCCATAGCGGTCGATGAAGTATTCGCCCTGGAAGGCCATGCGGTGCTGGATGGCGATGCCGCCGCCCAGCGCCTTGACGCGCTCGATGTTGCGCTCGGTGATGGTCTCGGCGTGGTCGAACATCCAGTGCAGGCCGTCGAAGGGGATGTCGCGGTTGACCTTCTCGAACACGTCCAGCATGCGCGCGATCGACTCGTCATAGGTGGCGTGCAGGCGGAACGGCCAGCGGTTCGAGACCAGATGGCGCACCACGCGCTCCAGTTCTTCTTCCATGCCCTCGGCCAGGTCGGGACGCGGCTCCAGGAAGTCTTCGAAGTCGGCGGCCGAGAACACCAGCATCTCGCCGGCGCCGTTGTGGCGCAGGAAATCGTCGCCGTCACCGGGCTTGACCATGCCGGTCCACTTCTGGAAGTCGGCCAGTTCGCCGCCCTTGTTCTGGGTGAACAGGTTGTAGGCGATGCGGATGGTCAGTTGGCCATCGGCGGCCAGCTTGTTGATGATCTGGTAATCGTCCGGATAGTTCTGGAAACCACCACCGGCATCGATGGCGCTGGTCACGCCCAGGCGGTTCAGCTCGCGCATGAACTGGCGGGTGGAATTGACCTGATATTCCTGCGGCAGCGTCGGTCCCTTGGCCAGCGTGGCGTACAGGATCATGGCGTTGGGACGGGCGATGAGCATGCCGGTCGGGTTGCCCGAGGCGTCGCGCACGATCTCGCCGCCCGGCGGGTTGGGCGTGTCCTTGGTATAGCCCACTGCCTGCAGCGCGGCGCGGTTGAGCAGCGCGCGGTCATACAGGTGCAGCACGAAGACCGGCGTATCGGGCGCGGCGGCGTTCAATTCTTCCAGGGTGGGCATGCGCTTTTCGGCGAACTGGAACTCGGTCCATCCGCCCACCACGCGCACCCACTGCGGATGCGGGGTGCGGGCGGCCTGGTCCTTCAACATGCGCAGCGCATCGGCCAGCGAGGGTACGCCTTCCCAGCGCAGCTCCAGGTTGTAGTTCAGGCCGCCACGGATCAAGTGCAGGTGCGAGTCGTTCAGGCCGGGGATGACGGTGCGGCCGCCCAGGTCGATGACCTGGGTCGCGGCTTGTTTCAGGCGCATCACCTCGGCGGCGCTGCCGACTTCGAGGAATTTGCCGCCGCCGATGGCGACAGCCTCGGCGATGGGGTTTTGCTTGTCGACGGTGTGGATCTTGCCGTTCAACAGGATCAGGTCAGGGGTCACACTGGCTGCGGTCGTCATGGAGGCTCCGGGCATGGAATAGGGCAAATAGGGCGATTACGGCGATGAAGAGGGCGTATTGCGTACATGGTGCGCGCCGCTGCACAGGCAGCGATGATCATCCCATACGCTTTTATTGGTGATGGCAGTGTGCAAAAACGCCGTGCCAGCGTCTAGCTATACGAACAGATAATGGCAGCGCCCTGCCCGCTTGCCTATGATCGCCTCCGGCAGCCTGACTCCCGCTGCCCTGCCGGTGGGCGCCGTCTCTCCCCGACCGCCGGACCGGCGCTGTTCTCCCTACCCATCCCACCTACGGAACCATCATGACCACCAATACCAAGCTCGACGTGCTGACCCCGACCAATTGCCAGCTCATCATCATCGATCATCAGCCGCAGATGGCCTTCGGCGTGCAGTCGATGGACCGCCAAGCCCTCAAGAACAACGTCGTGGCCCTGGCCAAGTCGGCCAAGGTCTTCAACATCCCCACCGTCATCACCACCGTGGAAACCCAGGGCTTCTCCGGCTACACCTATCCGGAACTGCTGTCGGTCTTCCCCGAGCACGACATCCTGGAACGCACCTCGATGAACTCCTGGGATGACCAGAAGGTGCGCGACGCGCTCAAGGCCAATGGCAAGAAGAAGATCGTCGTGGCGGGCCTGTGGACCGAAGTCTGCAACAACAGCTTCGCCCTGTGCGCCATGGCCGAAGGCGACTACGAGATCTACATGGTGGCCGACGCCTCCGGCGGCACCTCCAAGGAAGCCCACGACTACGCCATGCAGCGCATGATCCAGGCCGGTGTGATCCCCGTGACCTGGCAGCAGGTGATGCTGGAATGGCAACGCGACTGGGCCCGCAAGGAGACCTACAGCGCCGTCATGGACATCGTGCGCGAACATTCGGGCGCCTACGGCATGGGCGTGGACTACGCCTACACCATGGTGCACAAGGCTGACCAGCGTCCGCACGGCAACCAGAAGACCCTGGCGCCGGTGCCGGCCAAGTAATCCATCGGCCTGCCAAGCTGCCAGCGCGCCGGCTCCCTGCGGGGTCGGCGCGCTGGCCTCAGAAGTCACGAATCACGAATCACGAGGAAACGGCCATGTCCGCCTACCTGATTTCATTGTGCGCCGGCATCCTGATCGGCGTGGTCTATGCCTTGTTCCGGGTGCGCTCGCCGGCCCCGCCGGGGATCGCCCTGGTGGGCTTGCTGGGCATGGTGCTGGGCGAACGCCTGGCCGCCAGCCTGCACCTGCTGGGCAGTTGAGAGGAAGCCTGCATGAAACCCTATCTGATCTCCCTGTTCATGGGCATCCTGGCCGGCCTGATCTACGCCGCCCTGCATGTGCAATCGCCGGCGCCGCCCATCATCGCGCTGCTGGGCCTGCTGGGCATGCTCATCGGCGAGCAAGTGGTGCCCATCGTCAGGCGCAAGCTGGCCGGAGAGCCGCTGACGGCTTCGTGGTTCCATCGCGAATGCATGCCGAAGATCACCGGGACGCCGCCGCCAGAAGAGCCTTGAGGGGCATTGACCATCCATCATGACGAGCGGGGGGGGGGAGAACATGCCGTCATCACATGGCGCCATCGCGGTGATCGATGACGACCACGGCGTGCGCGCCGCCTTGTGCAATCTGCTGGATTCGGCCGGGTATCGCAGTTGCCGGTTTTCCTCCGGGGAAGAGTTCCTGGCCAGCGACTGCATGCCGGTGGCGGTGTGCGCCATCATCGATCTGCAGCTGGCCTGCATGAGCGGGTTCGAACTGGCCGAGCGCCTGGCGCTGGCGCGGCCGGACCTGCCCTTACTGTTCATCTCGGCCCAGGTCACGCCGCGCCAGCAGCAGCGCGCCAGCGCACTGGGCGGCGCGTTGCTGGCCAAGCCGGTCGACGCCGATACCCTGCTGGCGCTGCTGACGGCCTGCCTGCTGTATGGTCGCCCATGAGCGGCGGCAATGCGGCACAATGCTGGCCTGATCCATCCGCTCCCGGAGCCCCGATTGTCCGCCCATGCGCACCTGCCCGCCGGCCCTGCCGACCCCGATGACAGCACGCGCCTGTTGCAGGCGCTGCGCGAACTGTCGGCACTGCTCGACCCGCTGCGGCTCAAGCCCGCCATCGCCCGCGCCGCCTGCGCAGTGACCGGCGCGCGCCATTGCCTGCTGGTGCGCACTACCCCGGAAGGCCTGCTGATTGAGGCCGAAGCGCTGTGCCAGGACCAGAGCATCCTCGACGCCAGGCGCAACCGGGCAGTCGCTGAAGACGAACTGCAGGGACTGCTGGCGCTGCCGCTGATGCACGGCCAGCAGGCGCTGGGGACGCTCTATCTGCAATGGGAAGCGGCCCTGCCGGAGCGCACGCGCGCGCTGGCTGCACAGTTCGCGGACTATGCCGCCGTCGCCCTCGCCAACGCCCTGGCGCATGCCCACCTGCTGCAGGAAAACGAACAACTGACCTGCGCCGAAAAGGAATTGCGCACCAGCCAGGAATTGCTGAAGCAGGGCGAGCGCTTCAACCATACCGGCAGCATGCGCTACCTGGTGCGCGAAGACCTGATGTACTGCTCCGACGAGCTGTGCCGCATCTACGGACTGGCGCCGGGCCGCAACTGCATCACCTACGAGGAATTCGCGGCCATCATGCATCCTGATGACCGCCAGGAAGTGGTCGAGACCGTCAATGCCGCCGTGGCCATGGGCGGCACCATCCGCGTGGAGCACCGCATCTGCCGCCAGGACACCGGCGAGGTGCGCTACCTGTCGGGCATCGGTAAGCCGATCTGGCGCGACGGCACCTTTACCGAATACGTCGGGACGGCCACCGACATCACCGTGCGGCGTCAGAACGAATACGCCATCCGCGCCGCCCAGATCGACATGGAGCGGGTCTCGCGGGCCAATACCGTGGGCCAGCTGACGGCCTCCATCGCCCACGAGATCAACCAGCCGCTCATGTCCATCGTGGCCAATGCCGGCGCCAGCCTGCGCTGGCTGGACCGGCCCGTGCCCGACCTGGAGCATGCGCGTACGGGCCTGCGCGACATCATCGCCGAAGGCCAGCGCGCCGGCGGCATCATCAGCGGCCTGCGCGACCTCACGCGCAACGCCGCGCCGGTGTGCGAGCGGGTCAACCTGCATGCGGTGATCCGCCACATCCTCACGCTCTCGCGCAGCGAACTGGAACGCCGCGAAGTGTCCTTGCTGCTTTCGCTGACACCCGCCGACGCCTTCGTCCTGGGTGATCAGGTGCAGCTGCAGCAGGTGATGCTGAACCTGGTGGTCAACGCCATCGAAGCCATGAGCAGCATGCCCGAGCATGCCCGGGTGCTGAGCATCACGGCCAGCAGCTGCGACGAGCAGCGCATCGAGGTCAAGGTGCAGGACAGTGGCGAGGGCATTGCGCCGGAGGCGATGCGGCGCGTCTTTGACGCCTTCTACACCACCAAGGACAGCGGCATGGGCATGGGACTGGCGATCTGCCGCTCCATCATCGAAAACCATCGCGGCCGCCTACGCGTGGCCGCCGCCCAACCCCACGGGGCCCTCTTCAGTTTCGACCTGCCGCGCGTACCGTGATGTCTGATCTGCCTAGCGCAGGCGGCGTCGCCACGCGCCGGGCGTGCTGCCCACCACCTGCGAGAACACCCGGCTGAAATGGCTCTGGTCGTAGAAGTCGCAGGCCAGTGCGATCTCGGCCAGCGTGAGCTGGGTGCTGCGCAGGTACTGCTGCGCCATCTCCACCCTTTGCACCATGAGCCACTGATGCGGCGTATGGCCGGTGCTGGCCTTGAAGGCGCGCAGGAAATAGCTGGCCGACATATTGCATTCGCGGGCGATCTCGGGGATGGAGACATTACCCTTGACCTTCTCCAGCAGCATCATCTTGGCGCGCTCTTCGTGCAGCCGTGACAGCGGCGCGGTGCGCAAGGTGGGCGCGGGTGCGCCGCCATAGCGTTGCAGCAGATGGGTGCCCAGGGCCACGCCAAGCTGATCAATGAAGAGACGGCTGTCGGGGTCCGGATTGGCCAGCGCCGGCGTGAGCGCATAGGCCAGGTGCTGCAGCACCGGATCGTGCTGGCCGGTAACCGTGGCCAGGCCGGCGACCCGGCGGCGGCGCAGCTCATCGCTGGCGGCGGCGAACCAGGACAAGGGCATTTCCACCAGCAGGAAATCGAAGGGCGCTTGCAGGTCGGCGCGATAGTCTTCGGAGAAATCGCGGGTATAGATAGCGCCAGGGGCGAACTCGAACTTGGCGCCCTGGCGGCCGCGGAAGATGCTGCGGCGATGCGGGGCCAGCGAGATGCCCAGCAGGAAGCCCCGGTCCGACGCCGGTGTGACGACCTGGGCGATTTCCTCGCCTTCGACGCGCTTGCGATAGAAGCTGAAGTCGCTGCCCTGCAGCTCCTGGCTATGCTTGAGGCTGCGTGCCGAACAACCCAGCGAGTCGCTGCGCTCGGCAATGGTAGACAAAGGGGCCAGTGCAGCCATGTTGGACCTCGTTGTAGAGCGGCGCTCCCGGATGGCGGCGCCGTGGCAGGATTCTACCCGGCCTCAGGATTGCTTGCGCTGCGCCTCGGCCAGCATGGCCTGGCCCAGCGCCTCATGACCGCGCGCCACCAGGGTGTGGCCGGCGCCTTCGATATCACGCACCTCTTTGTTCTGGCTGAGCTTGCGCTTGCCTTCCAGGCGCGTGATCTCGATCTCGATGCCGACGATGGCCTTGAGCAGGGTATCGGTAAAGTCGGCGGGCGCGTCCGACATCTTCCAGGGCTTTTCCTCGCCGGCCTCGTGGGTGCGCGTCAGGCGCGCTACCACGCCGCGCAGGTAGCGCTCGTCGTCGCGGATGGTGACGCGGCCATGGGCGTGCGCCACGCTGTAGTTCCAGGTCGGCACCTGGCGGTGCGCCTCATGCTTGCTGGGATACCAGCTCGGCGACACATAGGCGTCGCCCGCCGAAAAGACCACCAGCACCGGGTCGCCATCGGCCAGCTCGCGCCACAGCGCATTGGCGCGCGCCACGTGCAGGTGCAGCGTACCCAGGGGGCCCTGCGCGGTGTCGAGGTGACAGGGCAGATGGTTGGCGTCCAGACCGCTGGCGGTGTGCGAGACCAGCACGCCGAAGGGATGGGCGGCAATCAGCTGGTGCAGGCTGGCGGTATCGTTGTCGGCGAAGTGGGCGGGGATGTACATGGCGGTCCTGGCGGATGGCGGATGGCGGATGGCGGAGCGCCTTATTGTAAGGGCATTGCCGCCACCGATGCCGCCGCGCTCTTCAGCGCACCTGCGCCGCCTGGCCGGACGGGGCCGGCATGGCCGAGCTGGGCAAGCCGAAGATGCGGTCGAACAGCAGGTTGAACAGGTAGGTGTAGATCATGAAGAAGACGATCAGGCCCAGGTCCAGCACAAAGGCGTTCCACAGGCTGATATCGAGCCACCAGGCGAACAGCGGCACCAGCATCAGCACCAGCCCGCCCTCGAAACCGATGGCATGGGCGGCGCGCCGGGCGAAGTTGCGGCCACGCCGGGGCTGGCGCGCCTCCCAGCGTTCGAACAGGCCATTGAAGATGAAATTCCACACGAAGGCGATGGTCGAGGACGCCACGGCAGCCGCCGTGGCGTGGCCGCTGTCATGGCCGCCCAGGACCGACAGGCCGACGGTGGTGAAGACGATGGCCAGCGCCTCGAACAGGCAGGCATAGACCAGTTTGCGTTTGAAACCTTGCATGATGAACTCCGGACGATGGAAGGCGCATGGCGTTGGCCCGGCGGTGTTGATCAATGTTGCTGCGAGCACATCCGCACCCATGGCGGCCTTGGGAATGGCGTCATTCTATGGTTTAATTTTTGATAGAAGAAATCAGCTTCTTTCAATTTTATTGATAGGTAAATGGATAGGTGAAACCGTCATGGCCTTCTCCAGCGACAACGTCAGGGTGTTTCTCGCGGTACTCGACAGCGGTTCGTTTTCGGCGGCGGCGCGCGAGCTGGGCCGCGTGCCCTCCTCGGTGAGCATGACCATCAGCCAGCTCGAAGCCGAGCTGGACCTGCAACTGTTCGACCGCACCGCCCGCGACGCCCGGCCCACCGACATGGCGCGTGCGCTTGAACCGGATGCGCGCCTGCTGGCCAGCACCCTGCGCCAGCTCGATGCGCACGCCCTGGCCATGCACCAGGGGCTGGAGCGCAAGCTGACCCTGGCGGTGGCGCCGGAACTGCTCTCCGCGCCCTGGGCAAAGCCGCTGGCGGTGCTGGCTCAGGAATTTCCTTCGCTGGAGGTGGAGGTGCTGTCCTCGCCGCAGGCCGACGCCATGCGTATGCTCTATGACGATACGGCGCAGCTGGCGCTGGTGTTCGAGCGTCCGGCCGGCAATGATCGCGAGGCCTTCCAGGAATTCAGCAGCGAGATGCTGGTGGCGGTGATCGCGCCAGACCATCCGGCCTTGCGCCGCAAGAAGCGCAAGCTGCGCTATGAGGACCTGTACGACATCCGCCAGATCGCCGTGGCCAGCCGCGATGCACGCGTCTCGGACCCGCGCTTCTTCCTGGCGCGCCAGATCTGGCGCACCGACAACCACCTGGCCACGCTGTCGCTGGTGCGCGAAGGGCTGGGCTGGGCCTACCTGCCGCAGAGCCTGGTGCAGGCGCAGATCGAGGCCGGTGCGCTGACGGTGATCGACTTCGACAACATCAGCAACCAGCAGCGCCAGTGGGTGGACGTGGTGTGGTGCAAGGACAGGCCACTGGGGCTGGGAGCGCAGCGCTTCGTGGCGCTGATGCGCGAGATGGCGCCGGCGCGGCGCAAGCGCAGGTGAGATGCATTGACGGAAGAACATCCGTCACCCCCGTTCGGACTGAGTAGGCCCGCAGGGCCGTATCGAAGGCGCTACCCCGCTTGCGTCTTCGATACGCGGCTGCGCCGCTACTCAGTACGAACGGTCTTTGGCTGCGCAACGTCAATGTTCGTGGCGCTGAGGCGCGAGACAGAGCCGGCGCGGCCAAAGCGCAGATGAAAGCATTGCCGGAAAAGATGCGCACACAAGCAGCGCCAACTGCGTCTGATGCTCCTCACGTCGGACGGGCATGAAAGAATGACCACATCCATCACCAACCGTTCGGACTGAGTAGGCCCGCAGGGCCGTATCGAAGACGCTACCCCGCTTGCGCCTTCGATACGCGGCTGCGCCGCTACTCAGTACGAACGGTCTGTAGTGGAGCAACACCAATGTAAGCACTATATCCGTTTCTATAACTTTTCTGGATCTCCCTCCTTGGGAAGAAGACCCAAGAAAATTAGTTTTCAGGGTATCACCCTGGCCCGGCTCTTGGCCGCCAGCAATTGCACCAGCAACTGGTCGCGCTCGGCGGCAATGTCGGTGGAGGTCTTGCCGGCCATCTGCTCTTCCACGCCTGCGCGCACGGTCGCCTTGAGCGCATCGGTGAGCGCGGGCGCGCCGAGGTCGGCCCACCAGCTTTCTATCGGAGCGCCCAGGTGGTCCAGCAAGTGCTGTATCCCGCCCTCCCCGCCCGACATGTGCAGGTTCAGGTAAGGCCCCATCAATGCCCAGCGCAGGCCGGGGCCGTAGGCGATGGCCGTGTCGATGTCCTCGGTGCTGGCCACGCCCTGCTCGACCAGGTGGAAGGCTTCGCGCCAGAGCGCTGCCTGCAGGCGGTTGGCGATGTGTCCCTTGACTTCCTTGCGCACGTGGATGGGCTTCTTGCCGATGGCGGCATAGAAATCCAGCGCCGTCTGCACCGCCTCCGGCGAAGTCTGCGCACCGCCGATCACTTCCACCAGCGGGATCAGGTGCGGCGGATTGAAGGGATGGCCCAGCACCACCCGCTGTGGATGGCGGCAGGCTGCCTGCACCTTGCTCATCAAGAGGCCCGAGGAACTGGAAGCCAGCACCACCTGCGCGGGCAATGCCGCATCCATGCGCCGGAACAGGTCGATCTTCAGGTCTTCCCGCTCGGGGCCGTTCTCTTGCACGAAGTCTGCGCCTTCCAGCGCCGCTTCGAGCTGGTCGTAAAAGCGCAGGCGCTCCTGGGAGGCGTGCTCGGCCAGGCCCAAGGCCTGCAGGCTCGGCCAGTGGCGCGCGATGGCTGCGCGCAGCTTCTGCTCGGCCTGCGGCATCGGATCGACCGCGCTCACCTCCAGGCCCTGCGCCAGGAAATAGGCGGCCCAGCTGGCGCCGATGACGCCGGTGCCGACCACGGCCACGCGGGCGATCCCCGACTTGGTCTTCCCTTTGATGCTGACTTGTTGCTGCATTGCTGTCTCCTCAGTGGATAGAAGTGTCATGCGGGAAAGAATATCGCGAATAAGGTAGCTAATCTCGAATTATTACGAGGCCTCCCAGGGCAGTTTCGAGAGGGCGCTGGGCTACGATAGCGAACAAAGCTTTCACTCTAATCGACTTCTGAACGAACGCCATTCGCCATGTTCCTGTACCTTCCCTTCATTCTCGCCTTCCTGACTGTGCTCGGTATTGCACTGGGCTGGAGAACCTTCAGCAATACCCTGTGGCTGGCCACCATGGCGGTGACCTTGTGGTGGTTCGGACGCTATGTGAGCGTGCCGCACTGGATTTCGCTCTGACCGGGAGGCCGTCGTGAACCGATCCATCGTCTTCACCCCGCGCGAGCCGGTCATGCCGGGCGGGCTCGTGCTCAATGGCCTGTGCCTGCTGGCGGTGAGCAATTGCCTGGTGGCGCTGCTCTATACGGAATGGTACCTGCGGGTGCCGCCCTGTGAACTGTGCATGCTGCAGCGCACCGGCATCATCCTCACCGGCATGGGCTTCATGAAGAATCTCTGCCAGGGCGTCAAGAGCGCGCACTACGGCGTGGCGCTGCTGGGGGCCTTGCTGACCGGCCTGATCGCCCTGCGCCAGCTGTGGATGCAACCGGTGGCGGCCATGCTGAGCCAGCCGGTGTGCCTGTTTGCAGCCTTGTTCGCACTGGTGGCCATCATCGTCATCGCCTGCCTGCTGGGCGTCAAGAGCGCCGAGTATCCCGGCACCCTGCTGCTGCTGCAGACCGCCGAGGCGACGGACGAGAAACATGGCGTGCCGTGGGGCCGCATCCTCGTGTGCGCGGTCTTTATCGCCACGGTCGCCGTCACCCTGTCCGGCAGCATGATCAACTGCACCAGCGCCACCTGCGGTGCGAGTGTGCTGGAGCGGCTGGGCACGCCCTGAGCACGCCGAAAAAAAAACGGCGCAGCGGGTCCGCAGACCAGGTGCGCCGTGCAAATAACGGCTCAAGACTATCCCGGGGCGGCGCGGGCCGCCGCCCCGGACGAAGACATCAGAAGCGGTGCTGCATGCCCAGGGTCATGCCGAACTGGCTGCTGCCATAGCCCGCATCATCACGCGAGAGACCGACCAGCTGACCGTTCTTGGCCTTGGCATAGGCCGTGCTCAGGTACAGGTCGGTGCGCTTGGACATGGCGTACTTCAGGCGCAGCGAGTACATGATGGGATCGGCGTCGTTGGCCACATTCTTGATGTTCTGGTAGTAGATCGCGCCGATCAGGGTCATGGCCGGTGTGAACTTGTAGGCAGCGCCACCCCAGAAGAAATCGCTGCGCAGATCGGCAGCACCGGTGGCCAGCGACTTCTTGTAGTAGCGATAGCCGAGGTTGAACTTCCAGGCTTCGCTGGGCTGGTAGCCTGCGGCCAGGTGGGCGCTGGTGGCGCGGTCATAGGGGGTGTTGGTAGCGGTGGCGCTGTTGTTGCGGTCATAGGTGGCCACCACGCTGAACGGGCCCGTGCCCCAGCCCAGGCCCACGCCATACTTGGCGCCGTTGCGGGTCTCGCCGGCCACTTCGCCGAAGCCGTACATGGCGCCGATCTTCACGCCGCTGAACTCACCCTGGTACTTCACCAGGTTGGACACGCCAGTGGGCATGCCATCCTTGCGGTTGCCGGTGGCGCCAGCGGTGGTGGCCCACGAGTAGTTGGCGGAATAGCCCATGGGATCGAAGGGCCCCAGGAAGTCATAGGTGGTGGAGTAGGAACGGCCTGCCACCACGCGTCCGAAGCCGCCTTCCAGGCCGACGGTGGACTGGCGGTTGAAGAGCTGGTTGGCATCGCCATCAAAGCTGCCGTTGTCGAGCTTGAAGCCGTTTTCCAGTTGGAAGAGCGCCTTCAGGCCGCCGCCCAGGTCTTCGGTGCCGCGAAAACCGATACGCGAGGTATTGGTCGCGCCCGAGGTCATGCGGGTGACGCTGCCGGCGCCGTTGGGACCGGCGTTGTTGAGGTATTCCACGCCGGTATCGACCAGGCCGTAGATGGTGACGCTGGATTGCGCCTGGACGCTGCCGGCGGCGGCCAGGGCGGCCAGGGCGGCCGCGAGGTATTTCTTTTGCACTGAGGTCTCCTTGTTGAAAGCAGAAGTTGAGTGCGCCGCGACCCGGCATGGACCGGGACGGCGTCTTCTTGGAAATGCGCCGGCGAGCCGGCGCGGTAGCTGGAACGGACGGTGCAGGCCGTCCGCCCCGACTTCAGGAGCGCAGGAAGATGCGCAGAATCAGAACGCCCACAGCGACTGCTCGGGCAGGGACAGCCAATACTCGCCCTGGTCCAGGCGCTGCGGCGCATAGGCGCGCAGGCCGACGCTGCCAGCCGGGCCGCCATCGACCTTGAACAGGCATTCCCAGCGGTCGCCCAGGTACATGCAGGTGGACAGGGGCAGGCGGATGGCGTTGTCGCTGGCCTCGCCGGAGATGCGCACCTGCTCGACGCGGATGATGCCGGTGAGCTGTTCGCCCGGACGGACATCACTGCGCCCGCGCAGGGTCGCCACGGCGGTGCCGCCGTCGAGCTTGACGGTGACGCGCTCGCCTTCGCGGCTGAGCACTTCGGCGGCCAGCTTGTTGTTGCTGCCCATGAATTCGGCGGTGAAGAGGGTATTGGGCGCCTGGTACATGCTCTGCGGCGTGCCCTGCTGTTCGATGCGGCCATTGTTGAGCAGCAGGATGCGGTCGGAGATGGCCATGGCTTCGCCCTGGTCGTGGGTCACCATCAGCGCCGACAGGCCCAGGCGTACGATCAGCTCGCGCAGGAAGGCGCGGGCTTCTTCGCGCAGCTTGGCGTCGAGGTTGGAGAGCGGTTCGTCCAGCAGGATCACCTGCGGGTTGTAGACCAGCGCGCGGGCAATGGCCACGCGCTGCTGCTGGCCGCCGGAGAGCTGGTGCGGATAGCGCTCGCCCAGATGGCCCAGGCCCAGTTGCGAGAGCACCGCCTTGACGCGGGTGGCGATCTCGCCCGAGGGCGTCTTGCGCAGCTTCAGGCCATAGGCGACGTTGTCGGCCACGGTCTTGTGCGGCCACAGCGCATAGGACTGGAACACCAGGCCCAGGTTGCGCTCTTCAGCCGGCATCTCGAAGTTGCGCGCGCCATCGAAGACGCGGCGCTTGCCGATGTCGATGGCGCCGGCCTTGGGCGATTCCAGCCCGGCCACGGCGCGCAGCAACGTGGTCTTGCCGCTGCCGGAGGGGCCCAGCAGGGCCACCACTTCGCCGCGTTGCAGCTCCATGGAGACGCCCTTGAGGATGGGATTGGCGTGCGCGCCGGTACCGTAGTCCAGGTGCAGGTCGTTGACGGAAAGTTCGGTCATGATGGTTCCTTAGATGCTGTTGCTCATTGAGGCGGTGCGGGCGCTGCGCCCCACCGCCTGCCATTCGGTTGAGAGGATCAGTCGTGCAGCTTGACGCCGAAGCGCAGCGCAATACCCAGGCCCACGGCCACCAGCGTGATGTTGATGAAGGACAGCGCCGCCACCAGTTCCACCGCGCCCGCAGCCCACATCGACACGATCATCGAGCCGATCACTTCGGTGCCGGGCGAGAGCAGGTACACGCCGGTGGAGTATTCACGCTCGAAGATCAGGAACACCATCAGCCAGGCGCCGACCAGGCCGTAACGCACCAGCGGCAGGGTGACGTCACGGGTGACGCGGGAGCGCGAAGCACCGACCGCGCGCGCCGCTTCTTCCAGTTCCGGGCCGACCTGCAGCAGGGCGGTATTGATCAGGCGCAGGCCATAGGCCATCCACACCACCGAGTAGGCCAGCCAGACCGAGAAGATGGTCGAGCGCAGGCCGCGCAGGGCGGGGATGAAGCTGTCCACCAGCCACAGGGCGATGGGGTTGTCGATGCCCTTCAAGGCCGAGTCCAGCAGCGAGGGCACGAACAGGAACACCCACAGGAAGGACAGGCCGGCCAAGAGGCCCGGCACCGCACGCGGCACCAGGACGCTATAGTCGAGGAAGCGGGTCACGCCGTCCTGCTTGCGGTGCATGGCCAGGGCGATGGCGGTATAGCAGGCCACTGCCAGGGCGCCGCCGATGACGCCGATCAGGACGGTGTTGATGATGCCGCGCACCAGCGAGGGCTGGTCCCAGACGTTCAACAGGTTCTCGAAGGTCAGCACTTCCAGCAGGCTCACGCCATCACCCCAGTGCGACACGAAGGTGCGCAGGCCGATGCCCGAGAGCGGAATGATGACGGTGAAGAGCAGCCAGCCGGCGATGAGCACAAAGGCCACCCAGCGCCACTTGCCCAGTGGCAGCGCCTTCTGGCGCGCGCCCTTGCCCTTGATGGCCACGTACTTGTTGGCCGAGCGCAGCAGCCAGCGCTGCAGCATCACCAGCGGCATGGTCACCGCCACCAGGCACACGGCCACGGCGGCCATGAGGTGGTAGGAAGGCGTGCCCAGCTTGTTGGTCAGCTTGTAGAGATAGGTCGGCAGCACCAGGTGGCCTTCCGGATCGCCCAGCACCAGCACCAGGCCGAACACTTCGAAACCGAGGAAGAACACCAGCACGCCCGAATAGGCCAGCGCCGGCATGATCATCGGCAGGGACACGTTCAGCGCCACCTGCAACGGCGAAGCGCCGGCCACGCGGGCGGCTTCTTCCACATCCGAACCGAGGCTGCGCAACGCGGCCGAGGCGTACAGGTAGACGTGCGGCACGTGGGTCAGGCCGGCGATGATGACGATGCTGGTGAAGGAATAGATGTTCCAGGGATCGCCCTCGAAGCCGAACACCGACAACAGGTTCTTGACCCAGACGGTATAGAAGCCCACCGGCCCCATCGAGACCACGTAGCCGAAGCCGATCACCATGGGCGAGACGAAGATGGGCACCATCAGCGCGGGCGCGATGAAGCTGCGGCCGGGCAGGTCGGTGCGCACCATCAGGAAGGCCAGCATGCCGCCCAGCGGCACGGCGATCAGGGCCAGGCCGGTGGCCAGGGTGAGGCCATTGACGAAGGCCTGGCGGAAGTCTGGATCATCGAAGATGAAACGGTAGGAATCAAAGGTCAGCTCCTTGACCGGCGCGAAGAAAGGCGCCGACAGGAAGCTTTGATAGAAGATCAGCAGCAGCGGCACGAAGATGGCCAGGGCCGCCAGCAGCACGACCAGCCCGCGCGGCCAGTTCAACCGGAAGCGACGGGCCGGCAGGGCTTGCTCGCTGCGCGGTAGGGTGGTGGTGGTTTGCATGTTGCGCCTCATGAGTGGGCAGATGGATCAGGACTGGCGGGACGACGCCGACGCGCCGCCCGCGGAGACGGCCAGGGCCGCACTCCGCAAAGCAATGACACAAGGTAATGAACGAACCTCCCGTTCGGACTGAGTAGACCCGCAGGGTCGTATCGAAGGCGTGAGGGCCTCTGATCTTCAGGCTACCCGATCCGCGACGGAAATGATGTAAATGCCGTAAATGATGTAAATAATTTACTTCTTGGTGGCTTCCTTCCACTGCTTCAGGAAGTCCAGGCGCTTCTTCTGGTCCAGGTATTCCAGCAGTTCGGTAGACACCGGCATGGGCTTCAGGGCCGCGCCCAGTTGCTTGGTCAGTTCGGCCGAGGTGGTCGCGCCGCTCACGTCGCTGCGGATGGCGAAGAGCTGCGCATCGTTGGCGATGATGGTCTGGCCGCGCTTGGACAGGATGTAGTCCACCCACAGCTTGGCGGCATTGGTGTTCTTGCCGGCCTTGTTGATGAAGATCACGCGCGAGAGCACCAGGTTGTAATCCTTGGTAAAGGCCACGCCGATGGAGGGGTCCTTCTTGGCGCGCACCAGGGCGTAGGGGCCGAGGATGTTGTAGCCGATAAGGTTTTCACCGGAGGAGATGCGCTCGAGCATGGTGCCGGTGGAAGACTGCACCCGCGCGGCCACGCCGCCCATGGCCTTGGCGAAGTCCCAGAATTGCGGGTTGTACTTCAGGTCATAGGTCATGAGGCTGAAGCCCACGCCGGATTTCTCGATGTCGTAGGTGGTGACCTTGTTCTTGAACTTGTCCTGCTTGCTGGCCAGCAGGCGGGTGAATTCGGCATGGCTGGTCGGCACTTCGGACTCGGCCACCAGGCGCTTGTTGTAGACGATGGCAGCGGGCTCGAAGGTGGTGCCGTAGGCGGTGTCCTTCCAGTTGGCCCAGGCCGGCACGGCGGCGGCCTCGGGCGACTTGTAGGGCAGCGCATAGCCTTCGGCGGCCAGCTTGACCTGCAGGTCCATCGAGGCCGACCACATCACGTCGGCGGTGGCGCCACCGGCGGCGGCTTCGGAGATGAAGCGGTTGTAGGCTTCGGTGGAGTTCATGTCGTTGTACTCGACCTTGACGGCCGGGTACAGCGCGCTGAAGTCCTTGATCAGCGCCTCAGCGGCCTTGGAGTCGGTGGTGCTGTAGATCACGACCTTGCCTTCCTTCTTGGCCCCTTCGATGACCTTGGCGTAATCGGCCGGATAGCCGGCCGGCGTGTCGGCATGGGCGACACCGCTGAAAGTGACGGGCAAAGCGAGGGCCAGGCCGAGCGCGAGGCTCAGGCGACGTTTGTGCAACATGGGTTCTCCTTGATGATGATGAGGGCTTGGGGCTGGCCGGGCTGCAGAGCACGCCTGTCGGCGTGTGCGGCCCAGCAGGTCAGCGCACCAGGCCCAGCTCCTGGGACTGCTTGCGGTACTGCGTGACGGTCTGGTTGATGTACTGCGACAACTGGCTGCCGGTCATGGCGAATGGCTGCAATCCGGACGTGCTGCGCTGGGCCAGGAACACCGGATCAGCCATCATCCGGTCGAAATAGCGCACCCAGCGCTGGTAGTCAGCCTCGGGAACATGCGGGCTCATGTAGAAGCCGCGGATGATGGGCCAGACCACCTCATACCCTTGTTCGCGCGCCGTCGGCACGGCTTGCAGCGGGCCGGGCAGGCGCTGTTCGGACAGCACCGCCAGCACCCGGACCTTGCCCTCGGCCATGAAGTAGGCGGCCTCCGAGGCGTCCCCCGAGATCACCTGCACATGGCCGGCCTGCAAGGCCGCAAACGAATCGCCGCCCCCCTCCAGCGCGACGAAACGGAACTGGCGCGGCACGATGCCGGCGCGCTGCCCCAACAGCGCCATCTTCAGCCAGTCCTGGCTGCCCACCGTGCCGGACAGGCCGATGGTGACGGCCGACGGATCACGGCGGATGGCTTGCAGCAATTGCTTCAGGTTGCGCCAGGGCGCATCGCTGCGCACGGCGATCATGCCGTGATCGATACCGATGCCGGCGACCCAGCGCACATCATCGGGAACAGCCTTGCCATACTTGCCCTGCGCCAGTCCCAACAGCGATCCGCCGGAAAAGGCCACCAGTGTGTCCGGTCCGCCACGGCGCTGCGAGACCACCGAACTCCAGGCCACCGCGCCGATGCCGCCGGGCAGGTAGCTCAGCTTGAGCGAACGCGGCTCGCCCTCTTCCTGCATGACCCGCTGCAACAGCTTGCAGGAGGCGTCCATGCCGCCACCCGGCTTGGCCGGCACGATGCATTCGGCCGCCAGCGCGCACGGGCCCAGGCACGCCAGCAGGCATGCGGCCAACAGGCTGCGCCAACGCGAGGCCAGCATGGCGCTCAGGGCAGGCAAGAAAACGGTAGCGAGGGAATGAGGGTCATGATGCGTCTCCTACGTGATTTTTTTAATATGGGCGCATCGTACAAGAAAAGCCTTTCAGCCGGCTTTCAGCCAAGCTTTCAATGTCGGATCGCTGCTACGCAGTTTCCGCAGTCGCCGATGTTACCGTGCGCGGGCAGTTCAAAGCACCACGCCCATCTGTTAGCATCCGCGCTGGAGACCAAGGCAACACCCTGACAACGACAAAAGGCCGCAACATGCGCATCCTGCTGGTCGAAGACCATATCGAACTTTCCCGCTGGCTGGCCAAGGCCATGCGCGACGCCCACCTGACAGTGGAGTGCGCCCACAACGGCGCTGACGCCGACAGCCTGCTGCTCACGCAAGACTATGCGCTGGTGATCCTGGACCTGACCCTGCCGCGCATGGATGGCATGGAAGTCTTGAAGCGCATGCGCGCGCGCGGCAACCGCACGCCGGTGTTGATCCTCACCGCCCGGGGCGGCCTGGCCGACCGCGTCAGCGGCCTGAACATGGGGGCCGATGACTACCTGGCCAAACCCTTCGAGCTGGAAGAGCTGGAGGCGCGCGTGAAGGCCTTGCTGCGCCGCTCGCAGAACAATGAAGCGGTCACCGTCAGTTGCGGCGCACTGAGTTTCGATACCGTATCGCGCACCTTCACCTATGGCGGTGAACTGCTGGCGCTCACGCCCCGTGAGCATGCGGTGCTGGAAGCGCTGATCGTGCGCCATGGCCATACGGTCCCCAAGGAAAAGCTGTTCCAGCAGGTCTTTACGCTGGAAGACAACGCCAGCATGGACGCCATCGAAATCTACATCCATCGCCTGCGCAAGAAGCTGGAACACGAAGGCCCTGGACGGGTGGGCATCACCACCCTGCGCGGCCTGGGCTATCTGCTGCAGGCGACGTGATGGCGGGCACGCCGCGCCGCCTGGGCAGCCTGCGCAGCCAGCTGGTGCGCTGGCTGCTCATTCCGCTGACCCTGCTGGTGGCGGTGGATGCAGTCTCGGTCTACTACAACGCGCTGGAAGTGGCCGACCTGGCCTATGACCGTTCGCTGCTGGCCTCCACCCGCGCGCTGGCCGAGCGGGTCTCGGTGGTCGATGGCCACGTCACGGCCGATGTGCCCTATGTGGCGCTGGACAGCTTCGAGACCGACAACCTGGGCCGCATCTACTACAAGGTCACTGGCCTGAACGGCGAGCTGGTGTCCGGCTACGACGACCTGCCGCCGGTGCCGCCCGATGTCAAGCGCTCGGAAGTCTATCCAGCCCTGGTGCGCTTCTACCAGGCCGACTATCACGACCAGCCGGTGCGCATCGCCGCGCTCTTGCAACCGGTGTATGACGACAGCATACGCGGCATCGCCTTGATCCAGGTCGGCGAGACCATGGAAGGGCGCAATGGCATGACCCGCAAGATCCTGTTCGACACGCTATGGCGGCAAGGCACGCTGGTGACGGTGGCGGCCTTGCTGGTGTGGTTCGCGGTGCGCTTCGTGCTGCGTCCGCTGATGCAGTTGAAGGGCGAGGTGGAGTCACGCGCGCCGACCGACCTGTCCGGTTTCGATACGGCGCTGGTGCACAAGGAAATGCGTCCGCTGGTGCAGGCCATGAATGGCTACATGGGACGGTTGCAAGCCTTGATCAGCGCGCAGCGACGCTTCATCGCCGACGCCTCGCACCAGCTGCGCACGCCGCTGACGGTATTGAAGACGCAATCCGAACTGACCCTGCGCGAACTGCGCCGCGAGCAGGTGGACGCCGCCGAACTGCGCGATCTGGTCGAGGGCATGGCGCGCACTACCGACGCCGCCGTGCACCTGGCCAACCGCCTGCTCACGCTGGCGCGCGCCGAACATGGCGCGGCCGAAGGCGGGACCATGCCGCTCTCGCTCAGCGATGCGGCGCGCCAGGTGGCGCTGGAGCTGTCGCAGCAGGCGGTCTCACGCGAGATCGGGCTGGCCTTCGAGGAAGAGGGAGATGTCAGCATAGAGGCCAATGCCCTGCTGCTGCATGAACTGATGGTGAACCTGCTGGACAATGCGATCCGCTATACCCCGGCTGGCGGCCACGTGACCTTGCGGGTACGCGCCCAGAGCAGTCCGGGGCAGCCCACCGTGGCATTGCTGGAAGTGGAAGACAGCGGCCCCGGCATCCCCGCGGCCGAGCGCGAGAAGGTGTTCGAACCCTTCTACCGAGCCGGCGCGACCCAGCACGTCAATCCGGGCGGCACCGGCCTGGGCTTGTCCATCGTGCGCGAGATCGCTGCCATGCACCGGGCCAGCGTGACGCTGGATGCACCGGCGCAGGGATCAGGACTGGTGGTGAGAATCGTCTTTCAGGGTGTGGTGCAGTTGCGGGTGTGACGGGGTGGCAGGATGACGGGGATGAGCTCGCGGCACTGCGGCGAGTTCATCCCCTGCCGGCCTCAGAACTGTTCCCAATCCCCATCGTCCGCCGCCATGGCCTTGCTGCCGGCCTTGGCGCTGGCTGGCGCGGCTGGCTTGGACGGCAGCGCCTTGGGCGTAGTGGAAGCCGGGGAAGCCGGGGAAGCCGAGGAAGCCAGGACAGCGGCCGGCTTGGACGGCGCGGTGCGCACGGTAGCGGCGGCTGCCGGCCTGGACGCAGCCTGCGCCGGCGCAGGCTTGCGCGGTGCGGCCGCATGCGGGGTGTCGTGGCTGCTGAGCTTGAACACGCTGACGGTCGCCGACAGGCGCGTCGATTGTTCCTGCAGCGATTGGGCTGCCGCAGCGGCCTCTTCGACCAGGGCGGCGTTCTGCTGCGTCACCTGATCCATCTGCGTGATGGCGTGGTTGATCTGCTCGATGCCGTCGCTCTGTTCGTTGCTGGCCGCCGAAATCTCGGCCACCACATCGGTGACGCGCCGCACGCTGGCCACCACTTCGGTCATGGTCGTGCCGGCCTGTTCCACCAGGCGGCTGCCATTGTCCACGCGGCTGACCGAATCATCGATGAGGGCCTTGATCTCCTTGGCGGCCGAGGCGCTGCGCTGGGCCAGCGTACGCACTTCGGAGGCCACCACTGCGAAGCCGCGCCCTTGTTCACCGGCGCGCGCTGCTTCCACGGCGGCGTTCAGGGCCAGGATGTTGGTCTGGAAGGCAATGCCGTCGATGACGCTGATGATGTCCACGATCTTGCGCGAAGCGTCGTTGATCTCTCCCATGGTCTGCACCACCTGTCCCACCACGCTGCCGCCCTGCACCGCCACTTCCGAAGCGGTGGCGGCGAGGCTGTTGGCCTGGCGGGCGTTGTCGGCGTTCTGCTTGACGGTGGAGGTCAGCTCTTCCATGGCCGAGGCGGTTTCTTCCAGCGCGCCGGCCTGTTCTTCGGTGCGCGAGGACAGGTCGAGGTTGCCGGTGGCAATCTCGGCCGAAGCGGTATTGATGGTATCGCTGCCCTGGCGCACTTCGCTGACGATGCGGTGCAGGCTGTCATTCATGGACTTGAGGGCGGCCAGGAGCGCACCGGTCTCATCCTTGGAGGTGGCGCCGATCTGCACGGTCAGGTCGCCCGCCGCGACCGCGCTGGCCACACTGACAGCCTCGTTGAGCGGACGGGTGATGGAACGCGTGACCAGCCAGGCGGCGATGACGCACAAGGCGATGGCCACGGCCGACAGGCCCAGCATCATGGCGATGGCGGACTGGGTGGTGTCGCGGCCTTCGGTCACGCTCTGCTCCATCAGCGATTTCTGGAAGGCCACGAATTGGTCGAGCACCTGGAAATACTTGTCCTGGGCCGGGATCACCTGGGTAAACAGCAACTCGACGGCCTCTTCCTTCTTCTGCTGCTTGATCAGCTCGCGCAGCTTGTCGCGCGGCGTGTTGTAGGCCGAGCGCGCCTCCTGGATGGACTGGAACAGCTCGCGACCACGCGCGGTCGACAATATCTTCTCCATCTTGCCCAGCGCCTCGGTCGTCTTGGCGCTGTTGGCGGCGCTGCGATCGAGGTAGCGGGTCGCCTCTTCCAGGTTGCGGCCCAGCAGGGCGTTACGCAGGTTGCGCGCCGCGCCATTGACGTTGTCGCGGATTTCGACGGCCAGGGCGATCTTCTCGTAGCGGTCTTCCACTATCAGCGCAGAGGACTTGCTGATGCTGGAGAGGCTTTTCATCCCCACGCCGGTGATCAGACACATCACCCCAATCAATACCGCAAAGCAAACCGCCAGCCTCACGCTGATCTTGATGTCCTTGAGTTTCATTGCATTCCCCCCGTTGAAATAGAAATAGAAATAGTTGGTCAGTAGTGTCCTCTTCCCTTCGCGTCGTTGGTATCAGGCATATCCTGATGCCTGGCAGCAACATGGCCAGGCAAAACAAAACCGCCGGCCAGCACATGCTGAACGGCGGTTTTTGGAGTGGACTTTAGTTTTTGTTAACCAAGAATCACTGCATGAGAAAGTTCAGACGAATTCCCCTATCGCGGCGAGCACGGCATTGCGCACCGACCCGCTGACCACGAAGCCATGGGCGGCCTGCACATCGTCGTGGAACCAGCGGTCGCCGTCCAGGCAGGCCGGGATCTGGCGGCGGATCTCTGCATAGGCGGCCTGGGTGCCCTGGCCCAGCACGAAGTCCTTGAGCAGCGCTTCAGTCATGGTCAGCGCCTGCGCGGCCAGCAGCATTTCCACGCCAACGATGTACTGGGTGTTCTGCACCACCGTCATGGCCTTGCGGGCGCACCAGGTGGAATTGGAGATGTGGTCTTCGCTATTGCCCTTGGAAGGGATGCTGTCGACGCTGCCCGGCATGCACAGGGTGCGGTTTTCCATCACCAGCGAACTCATGGAGCACTGCACCACCGGGTAACCGGTGTTGACGCCGCGCACGCCGCTCATCAGGTTGCGCGGCAGGCCCCAGGACAGGGTCGGGTCGATCAGGCGCGCAATGCGGCGCTCGCAGATGCTGCCGAGATCGGTGATGGCCATGGCCAGCAGGTCCATGGCCTGCGCCAGGTACTGGCCGTGGAAGTTGCCGCCGGAAATGATTTCGAAACCCTCGCCCTCTTCCTTGTGGAAGATCAGCGGATTGTCGGTGGCGGAGTTGGTCTCCTTCTCGATGATGGTGTCGATATAGTCCAGCGCATCGAAGACCGGGCCATACACCTGCGGCGCGCAGCGCAGCGAATAGACGTCCTGGATGCGCGCGGTGTAAGCAATATCGGTGCGGCGCAGCTCATCGGGCAGCTGCACGGCGCGCGCCGCATGGGTGGTGCGGGTGGAACCCTGCAGGAGCGTGCGGATCACCTCGGCTGTCTTGATCTGCCCCGCATGCGGACGCGCCTGCTGGATGCGCGGATCGAAGGCCGACATCTCGGCGCGCATCGCTTCCAGCGTCAGGCCCAGCGACAGGCACGCGTCGGTCAGCAGGTGGCGGGCGTCATGCGCGGCCAGGATGGCCACGGCCAGCGAGGCCGTGCAGCCATTGATGAGGGCCGAGGCATCCTTGGCCTTGAGGTCGAACTTCACCGGGCCGATGCCGGCCTGTTCGATGGCCTCTGTGGCGCGCATGCGCTGGCCCTGGTACATCACCTCGGCCTCGTCGAAGCCGGCGATGGCGGCCGCCAGATAGGCCAGCGGTGCGAGGTCGCCGGACGCGCCCACCGAGCCCTTCTGCGGCATGATGGGGTGGATGCCGGCATTGATGAAGGCCAACAGGCGGTCCACCACTTCCACGCGCGGGGCCGAGTAGTTCGAGGCGAAGGCGTTGGCGCGCAGGAGCATGGTGGCGCGGCTGACTTCTTCGGAGAAAGCTTCGCCGATGCCGGCGCTGTGGGCGCGGATCAGCTGGGTCTGGAACAGCTCGATGTGCTCGACCTTGATGCGGGTGTCCTTCAACAGGCCCACGCCGGTGTTGAAGCTGTACATCATGGGCGCTTCATCGTGCATCCAGGTGCTTTCGATGTAGTCGCGGCTTTGCTTCAAGGCGGCGCGGGAGGAGTCGGCCAGCGCGACCTTCAGGTGGGGAGCGCGGGCCACGCTGACGACTTGCGCGGCGGTGAGGTTGAATCCGTCGATGGTGATGGTAGACATGTGTGGGAGCTCGCAGGTAGGGACTGGTTCTGTTCTTGGTGATCCTGGGCGCCGGGCTCAGGGCTGGAACTGCTCGACCAGGTGGCTGAAGACCTGGGCCGCAATGGCGGCGTCGGCTTCGGTCATGGTCTCGTCGGGGTGATGGCTGATGCCGCCGTTGCCGCAGCGCACGAACAGCATGGCCACGTCGGCCAGGCCGGCCAGGGCCATGGCGTCGTGGCCCGCGCCGGATGGCAGGTGGCGCACCGGCCAGCCGGCTGCGGCAATGGATTGCGCCAGCGCGGCCTGCAGACGCGGCGCGCACGGCACGCTGGCGGCCTCATGGGTCTGGCGCAATGCAAGCTGCACCTGGCGGCGCGCGGCGATACGGTCGATCTCGGCCTTGACGTCGGCCACCGCGGCCAGGCGGTCGCTATCGTCCTCGGCGCGGATGTCGATGGAAAAGCTGGCCAGTCCCGGCACCACGTTGGCCGCGCCCTGCACCACCTCCAAGAGGCCCATGGTGCCCACCAGCTCCGGCTTGATGCTGCAGCGGCGTTCGATGTAGAGGCCGATCTCGGCGGCGGCCATGGCGGCGTCGCGGCGCAGGTGCATGGGCACGGTGCCGGCATGGCCGGCCAGGCCATGCACCTCGGCCATGAAGCGGCTGGCGCCGGAGATGGCGGTGACCACGCCCACCGGCAGGTCTTCATTGAGCAGCAAGGGACCTTGCTCGATATGCACTTCCACGAAGGCCGCCATGGAACCGGGCTGCCAGGCATCGGCGGCAATCCCGTCAGGGTCCAGCCCGGCGGCGCGGATGGCCGCGCGCATGGTGACGCCGTCGCTGTCGCGGTTCTCCAGCACCGCCTGGTCGAAGGTGCCGGCCACGGTGCGGCTGCCCAGGAGCGTGGCCTTGAAGCGCACGCCCTCTTCCTCGGCAAAGCCGATCACCTCGATGGGAAAGGCAAAGCGCTGACCCTGGCGATGCCAGCGGGCAATACACGCCAGGGGCAGGACGATGCCCAGGTTGCCGTCGTACCAACCGCCATTGCGCACCGTGTCGAAGTGCGAGCCGGTGACGAAGGAGGGAGCGCTTTCATGGCCGGGCGCGGCCTCGTAGCGGCCGATGACATTGCCGGCGTTGTCGCGCCGCACGCGCATGCCGGCCTCTTCCATCCAGCGCGCCAGCGCGGCGGCGGCGGCCTGGTGCTGCGGGGTCAGGTAGGTCCGGGTCAGCATGCCGGGGCTTTCGGTGTGCTGGGCCAATTGCTGCGCCCACTGCATGGCCTGGCGGCCAGCCTGCTGGAACGGCTCTGGAACGGCTTTCATCGCGTCTCCTGGTGACGGCCCGGACCGGAAAGGCTGGGCCTCGAAAATTTCTGATTTTTTGATTGTATTCAAAAATTGTATGCAATATAGTCGCTTCGTGCCAACGCGAATCAAAAAATCACCTGCGCTGGCCATACTTTCCAAGAAAACAAGCCAGGAGACAGTGGTGAGCAAACTATTCAAATCCTTGTTCGGGCAGGTGGTCCTTGCCCTGATCGGCGGGATCATCATCGGGCTCTTCTGGCCGGACTTCGGCCAGAACCTCAAACCCCTGGGCGATGGCTTCATCAAGCTGATCAAGATGATCATCCCGGTGATCGTGTTCTGCGTGGTGGTGCAGGGCATCTGCGGCGCCAGTGACCTGAAGAAGGTCGGCAGCGTGGGCGTGAAGGCCATCATCTACTTCGAAGTGGTGACCACCATCGCCTTGCTGCTGGGCCTGGTGCTGGCGCTGGTGGTGCAGCCGGGCGCGGGCATGAACATCGACCCCAGCAACCTGGACGCCAGCAGCCTCTCGGGCTACATGGCCAATGCCGGCAAGGTCAAGGAAACCGGCTTTGCCGAATTCATCATGAAGCTGATCCCGGCCACCGCCGTGAGCGCCTTCACCTCCGGCGACGTGCTGCAGGTGCTGCTGATCTCGGTGACCTTCGGCTGCGCATTGCTGCTCATCGGTGAAAAAGGCGCGCCCGTGGTGGCGCTGGTGGCGTCGCTGTCGGACGCCTTCTTCAAGTGCATGTCCTTCTTCATCCGCCTGGCGCCCCTGGGCGTGCTGGGGGCGATTGCCTTCACGGTCGGCAAGTACGGCATCGGTTCGTTGAAGCAGCTGGCGCTCTTGGTGCTGCTGTTCTACGGTGCGGTGATCTTCTTCGTGCTGGTGGTGCTGGGCGGCATCCTGCGCGCCAGCGGGCTGTCCATCTTCAAGCTGATCCGCTACCTGCGCGAAGAGCTGGTGGTGGTGCTGGCCACCACTTCCTCGGACAGCGTGCTGCCGCAGATCATGAAGAAGCTGGAGCACATGGGCATCAAGAAATCCACCGTGGGCCTGGTGATCCCGACCGGCTATTCCTTCAACCTGGACGCCTTCTCGATCTACCTGACCATGGCGGCGCTGTTCATCGCCCAGGCCACCAATACCCACCTGTCCATGGGCGACCTGGCCGCCATCCTGGCCATCGCCCTGGTGACCTCCAAGGGTGCGCACGGCGTGCCGGGCTCGGCCATCGTGATCCTGGCGGCCACGCTGACCACCATCCCGGCCATTCCCGTGGTGGGCCTGGTGCTGGTGCTGTCCATCGACTGGTTCATCGGCATCGCCCGCGCGCTGGGCAACCTGCTGGGCAATTGCGTGGCCACCGTGGTCATCGCCAGCTGGGAAAGGGATATCGACAAGGTGCGCGCCCGCGCCGTGCTCAATGGTGAGAGCGTGGCGCCGCTGGTGGAGGAAAACCCGGTCATCGAACTCATGGGCGTGACCGTCAAGCCGGCCCAGCTGGGATGATCGCGAGCCGGGCGGCGGGGATGGTTGCGGCCAGTTGCAATGGTTACAATGTGCTGCGCCGCCCCTGCGCGCCCGTCCTATCTACCCACCCCTGCCAGCCATGACTGATTCCGCGCCCGCTCCCGACAGTTCCGACGCCATCGCCAGCGACATCGCCGCCAATATCGCGGCGCAACGCCTGCCGCCCGGCGCCAAGCTGCCCGAGGAAGCGCTGGCGCGGGTCTACCAGGTCAGCCGCACCAAGATCCGCGCCGCCCTGGTCATGCTGGCCAAGGACAAGCTGGTGGACCTGATCCCCGACAAGGGGGCCTTTGTCAGCAAGCCCACGGTGGAAGAAACACGCAACATCTTCTTCGTGCGACGCACGCTGGAATCGGCCATGGTGCGCGAGTTCGTCGCGCGCGCTACGCCCGAGGACTATGCCCGGCTGGAAGCCCACCTGGAGCTGGAACGCCAGGCTGTCTCGGATGACAACATGCAGGTGCGCTCCACCCTCCTGAGCGACTTCCATATCCTCTTGGCGCGCATCGTGGGCAACGACGTGCTCACCGACATCCTCGAAAAGCTGGCCGGCCGCAGCGCCCTCATCACCATGTTGTACCAGTCCACCCGCGACGCCGCCTGCTCCAGCGAGGAGCACCGCGCCTTCATCGCCGCCGCCCGCGCCGGCGACACCGAGCGCGCCATGGAACTGATGGAACACCACCTGCTGCATGTGGAACAGGCCCTGGCCTTCGAGCCCAAGGCCGGTCCGCGCAAGGATCTGCTGCGCGAACTGCTGTCCTGAGAGTGGAAACGATATCAGGCTGTTACGGATAGATGACTGCAACGGCACGCATCGTGCCGCGATCCCGCGCCGCACAAGGCTTTGCGGGCGATGCAAGGCGTCCGCGCCGGCCCCGGCAAGCCTTTATTAGACGGTGAAATCCCGCTGTATTCGACCATTTCGGCCTTGCGCGCCAGGGCCACACTCATGCACCGGCCCCATCACGTCAACACAACAATTAGCCGGCGCAGCACAACGACACAGTCATCAGGGACTCCACATGTTCAACTCCATCAAAGCACGCATCCTGTTCTATACGATCACCCTGCTCATCGCCAGCCTGGCCGTGGTCGGAACGGTCTCGTTCTTCATCATCAAGCTCGATAACGATCGCGCCATCGAACGCAATGCGGAGTCGGTGGCCAGCGGCTTCGGCTCCACCATCAATGAATGGGTCGCCGCCCGCACCGCCATGACGGTGGCCGCCGCCGATGGGGTGTTGAACGCCGATCCGGTGTTTGTCATCAAGACGCTGCAAAAGAGCGGCGGCTTCTACGTCACCACCCTGGGCAAGGAAGACAAGACCGCTTTCACCTCGGCCGCCGAAGGCCTGCCGGCAGGCTATGATCCGACCGCCCGCCCCTGGTACAAGCAGGCCGTGGCGGCGGGCAAGCCGGTGCTGACCAAGCCCTACACCGACGTTGCGACCAAGAAGCCGATGGTGTCCTTCACCGCACCGGTGATGCAGAACGGCCAGCGCGCCGGCGTGGTGGCGGCGGCCATGTTCCTGGATGGCGTCTCCGATGTGGTGCGCTCGATCCACCCGACGCCGGCCAGCTTCGCCTTCCTGGTGGACCGCGACGGCCTGATGCTGGCCCACCCCGATGGCCAGTGGGTCAACAAGCCGGCCAAGGAATGGAATGCCGAACTCACCCCCGAGCGACTCAACGCCCTGGCCGCGGATGACAAGGCCAGCGAAGTGATGCTCGAAGGCGCAGCCAAGCTGGTCAAGGGCGTGCCCATCAAGGGCACCGAATGGACCCTCATGCTGGCCATGGACAAGGCCGACGTCACCGCCGGCCTGCGCAATGCCTCGCGCTCGGCGCTCATCGCCCTGGTGCTGGTGGCCCTGGTGGCAGCCGGCATCATGAGCCTGATCACCACCGCCGTGTTCCAGCGCCTCTCGCGCGTGCGCCGCGCCATGGACAACCTGTCTTCCGGCAATGGCGACCTGACATTGCGCCTGACCGAAGACGGCAGCGATGAAGTCACGCAGATCTCGCGCTCCTTCAACACCTTCGTCAACCAGATCACCGGCATCCTGCAGGACGTGCGGCGCAGCAGCGACACCGTCAAGATCTCCTCCACCGAGATCGCCACCGGCAACCAGGATCTCTCGGCGCGCACCGAGCAACAGGCCGGCGCGCTGGAAGAAACCGCCTCGGCCATGGAAGAGCTGACCTCGACTGTGCAGCAGAACTCCGAAAACGCCCGCCGCGCCAACGAGCTGGCCGGCAATGCCTCCAAGATCGCCGCCCAGGGCGGTGAAGTGGTCGGCAACGTGGTCTCGACCATGGAAGCCATCAATGCTTCCTCGCGCCAGATCGCCGACATCATCACGGTCATCGACGGCATCGCCTTCCAGACCAACATCCTGGCCCTGAACGCCGCCGTGGAAGCGGCGCGCGCCGGTGAACAGGGACGCGGCTTCGCCGTGGTGGCCTCGGAAGTGCGCTCGCTGGCCCAGCGCAGCGCCCAGGCGGCCAAGGAAATCAAGGTGCTCATCGACAGCTCGGTCTCCAAGGTGGCCGATGGCGGCGTGCTGGTGACCCAGGCGGGCCAGACCATGGAACAGATCGTGGCCAGCATCCGTGACGTCAGCGTGATCGTCAGCGAGATCGCCCATGCCAGCGCCGAGCAGAACGGCGGCATCCAGGAAGTGAACCTGGCCATCACCCACATCGACGAAGGCACGCAGCAGAACGCGGCGCTGGTGGAACAGGCTGCAGCCGCGGCGCGCTCGCTGCAGGATGAAGCGCACCGGCTGTCGGTGCTGGTGGGCGGCTTCAAGATGTAAGGCCCAGGCACATCCCGGCATCCCCGCATTCCCGCATTACGCCAGCGGCCTGGCCTCGCGCAAGCGGGCCGGGCCGTTTGCGTTAAAATGCCCGCTGCAGTCAGCCACCTCCGTCCTGCTTGCAGGCCGGGTCCGCCAGCCGCCACGTCATTGCGCCTTCGTGGCCGCTGACGCCTGTCTGATGACCCGCCCAGGACCACCGATGAAACCAGTCGCCACACCCGCCCCTTCCCTGTCGGCCCGCCTCAAGGCCGATACCGCCGCGCTGCACGAGCAGATGCATGCGCTGATGGAACAGGCCCAGCCCTTCGCCGACCGCGCGCGCTATGCGCAATTCGTGGCCGCGCAATACCATTTCCAGCGCGATGTCGAACATCTCTTCGACGATCCTGCCCTGCAGGCCGCCGTTCCCGACCTGCAGGTGCGCGGTCGCGAGGCCGACGCGCTGGCCGACCTGGCCGACCTGGGTGCCGTGCCCGGCCAGATCGATATCGCCACGGCCACGGTGCGCATGCCCGAGGCGCTGGGCTGGCTGTATGTCTCCGAAGGCTCGACCCTGGGCGCGGCCTTCCTGCTCAAGCAGGTGCAGCAACGCCTGGGCCTGGATGAGCAGTTCGGCGCGCGCAACCTGGCGGCCTATGCAGAAGGCCGCGCGGTGGTGTGGCGTCGCTTTGTCGGTTTCCTCGACCAGGCCGGGGACTCGCCGCAGGTGCAGGAGGCCGTGCTGGCCGGCGCTCGCGCCGCCTTCGAACGCTTCGGCGCCTTGCTGCGCCGCCACTTCGCGCTGGCCTGATCGCGCCATGGAAGCTCCCGAGCAGCGCGCCAGCTCCGCGCCCAGCACCCTGGCCCCGGCGCGCACGCGCTGGCTGTGGCTGCTGCTGGCCTATGCCAGCCTGGGCGTGGGCATCGTGGCGATCTTCATTCCCGGCATTCCCACCACCGAATTCGTGCTGCTCTCCGCCTGGGCGGCCGGCAAGGGATCGCCGCGCCTGCAGCGCTGGCTGGAACAGCATCGCCTGTTCGGCCCGATGATCCACAACTGGCGCCATGGCCGGGTGGTGGCGCGGCGCGCCAAGATCAGCGCCTCGCTGATGATGAGCCTGTGCCTGGTCATCATGCTCTTTACCGTCAAGCGCCACTGGGTGATCGTGCTGGCCACGCTGGGCATGGCGCTGGGGGCGGCCTGGATGTGGTCGCGGCCCGAGCGGGCGGAAGACGCCGAACCCGGCGAGCGTTCATGAAAAAAGCCTGTACCGCGACTGACGGTACAGGCTTGCCAAACGATGCCGCTGCCGCTCGGCTTCAGGTGATCGACGAGGACACCTTCCACAGATCGACATCGCCATCGGTGGCGTGCTTGTCGATGCTGGCCAGTTCTTCCTGGGTGAAATCGAGCTTGTTGACCGCATCCAGCGAATCATCGAGCTGCTCGACCGTGCGTGCGCCGATCAGGGCCGAGGTCACGCGGGCATCGCGCAGCACCCAGGCGATGGCCATCTGGGCCAGCGTCTGGCCGCGCTTGCTGGCGATCTCGTTGAGCGCACGGATGCGCGCCAGGTTGTCCTCCGACAGCATGCGCTGCGGCAGCGAGGGTGCGCGCGTCACGCGTGCGCCTTCCGGCACGCCGCCCAGGTACTTGCTGGTCAACAGACCCTGCGCCAGCGGCGAGAAGCCGATGCAGCCCACGCCCAGTTCTTCCAGCGCCGGCAGCAGGCCGCCTTCGATGGCGCGATTGAGCATGGAATAGTTGGGCTGGTGGATCAACAGCGGCACGCCCTCGCTCTTGAGGATGGCGGCGGCCTTGCGGGTCAGCTCGGGCGAATAGGACGAGATGCCCACGTAGAGCGCCTTGCCCTGGCGATGCAGGTGAGCCAGCGCGCCCATGGTTTCTTCCAGCGGCGTGTCGGCATCGACGCGGTGCGAATAGAAGATGTCCACATAGTCCAGCCCCATGCGCTTCAGGCTCTGTTCGCAACTGGCGATCAAGTGCTTGCGCGCGCCGCTGGGGCCGCCATAGGGACCGGGCCACATCTGCCAGCCAGCCTTGCTGGAGATGACCAGCTCATCACGGTAGGGCAGGAAATCCTTGGCCATCCAGCGGCCGAAGTTTTCCTCGGCCGAGCCGGCTGGCGGACCATAGTTGTTGGCCAGGTCGAAGTGGGTGACGCCACGGTCGAAGGCGCGGCGCAGCACGGCGCGGCCGGTCTCGAAGTTGTCGACGCCACCGAAGTTCTGCCACAGGCCCAGCGAAATGGCGGGCAGCAAGAGGCCGCTGCGGCCAGTGCGGCGATAGGGCATGCGGCCATCGTAGCGGGAGGGTTCGGCGATATAGCTCATGGGTCTCCTTGGAGAAATGTTCTGCGGAAAGAATCGAGGGGGACTGCCACTTCCTGGGTGGTCTGCAGAAGTCTACGCTTCTGGTAGTTATAGGTTCAACGCCAGATTTTGATGCGATTGATCGGTCTGACCGATGAATCTTCTTGCCCGTTCCCGTGGATTTTTTTATCGCGCCGGCAGGATGATGGTGGCCATCAGACCGCCTTCCGGATGATTGCGCAACAACAACTCGCCGCCGTGCGCCTGCACGATGTTGCGCGAGATGCCCAGGCCCAGCCCCATGCCGCCGCTGTTCTGGGCGCGTCCATGCTCCAGCCGCACATAGGGCTGGAAGAGCGTGCCCATGGCGTCTTCCGGCACGCCGGGGCCGTGGTCGCGGATCTCGATTTCCACCAGGTCGCCCTCGGCGCCGGGCGAGGGGCGGATGCTGATCTCCACCTTCTGGCCGTAGTACAGGGCATTGTCGAACAGGTTGCCGATGGCGCGCTTCAAGGCCAGCGGCTTGGCGATGACATTGATGCCGGAAGGCGTGAAGGCGATCTCGTGACCGGCCAGACGGGCGTCGCGGATCATGCGTAGCACCAGCGCATCGAGGCGCACTTCGGTGCGGTTCTCGTGGATATCGCTGTCCTTGACCGATTGCAGGGCACCCTTGACCATCATGTCCAGCTCATCGAGATCGTCATGGAAATCGGTGCGCATGGCGTCGTCATCCATCAGCTCGGTGCGCAGCTTCAGCCGCGTGATGGGCGTGCGCAGGTCATGCGAGATGGAGACGAAGAGACGCTCGCGGTCTTCCAGGTAGCGCTTGATGCGCTCGCGCATGCCGGAGAAGGCGCGCGCGGTCTTGACGTATTCGCGGCTGCCGGTCTCGGGCAGGCTGGGCACGGTCTCGCCCTTGCCGAAGGCTTCGGCGGCATCGGCCAGCGCGGCCAGCGGACGGGTGGTCCAGCGCACCACCAGGATGGTCAGCAAAAGGATTGCCGCCAGCGACAAACCCTGCAGCACCAGCCGGTCCAGCCAGAGCGGATTATCGCTGTCCAGGAAGTAGGGATTGGGCATCAGCGCGGCCAGGTAGATCCAGCGTCCACTCTCGACCTGCATCTGGATCACCAGCACCGGCGCCGAGTTGGGCTTGGTCATCAGGATGTGCTGTACCCAGTTGTCGGGCAGGTCGTTGACGGTGAGGCCATCACTGGCCACCGGCAAGCCATCCGGCCAGGCGAAGGCCAGGCGCGCTTCCGGCAGGAAGGGCAAGTCTTCGCGCAGGGTCTGTGCAGCCACGTCGATGGCCAGCTTGGCCAGGCGACTGTCACCGATCGACTTGACCGCCACGGCGCTGCTGTTGGCGTTGATGAAGAAGCGTGTACCCCCCATTTCGCGCAGCTGCTGGATCATCAGCGGGCGATAGTTGGGCGGCAGCGTCATGAAGTAGCGGATGGCCGAGGCGGCGCTATGGGCCAGGTGCTGCGCGGCGGTGCGGGTCTCGGCCTCGGACTTGCTGCGCAGTTGCACGGCCCAGATCAGGCCGCCGGCCACCTGCGTGACCAGCACGCCGAAGATCATCACCACCGACAGACGGCCCAGCAGGGAATCCGGCAGCAGCCAGTCCAGCAAGGCCGCCAGCCGCCCGCGCGGGCTGGGCGCAGCGGGCTGGGCGGCCGGCTGGGCGAAGGCCTCAGGCGGCTGCGGCACTGACGTCAGCCGAGAAGACATAGCCGGCGCCACGCACGGTCTTGATCAGGTGCGGTTGCCGTCCGCCATCGTTGAGGCGCAGGCGCAGCTTGCTGATCTGCACATCCAGCGAGCGGTCCAGCGGGCCGGCGTCGCGCCCACGGGTTTCTTCGCACAACACATTGCGGTCCAGCACGTCGCCGGGATGCTCGACGAAATACTTCAGCAGCTGGTAGTCCATGCCGGTCAGCGGCACGATATCGCCCTGGCTGTCCACCAGGGTGCGTTCCACGGTATCGAGCGAGAAGCCGGCAAAGCGGTAGTAGCGCGGTGCGGCGCTGCTGTCGATGCCGATGCGGCGGTGGATGGCCTTGATGCGCGCCAGCAGCTCGCGCGGGCTGTAGGGCTTGGCGATGTAGTCATCGGCGCCCAGCTCCAGGCCGACCACGCGGTCGGTCTCATCCGAGCTGGCGGTGAGCATGATGACCGGCACATTGGATTTGCGCCGCACCGCCTTGCACAGCGCAAAGCCGTCCGTGTCGGGCAGCATCACATCCAGGATCACCAGCGAGAGCTCATCGGCCAGGCGCTGGAATTCGGCGAGGAAGGTGGCGCCGTCGTGCGCCAGCCGCACCTCGTACTGGTTCTTTTCCAGATAGGCCTTCAAGAGGGTGCGGGTCTTCTGGTCATCGTCGACGATCAATATCTTGCGCGTCATCTTGCTGCTCCATCTCCGTATTTCTTAATCATTGCGATTGCGCGACAGAGTACGCGCAATCGTGGCAAGCCGTTTCTGCGCCTGTTCCTCGCTGATGCTGCGATCCATGAAGAAGCGCTGCACCTCGGCCACGATGGCGTCCTTGGTGGTGTCGTCGGTGGCCATGCGGTGCACCAGGCTGGGCGCCTGCCACATCGGCCCCTTGCTGAAGGTGCGCCAGGAATCGCGCGCACAGCGGTCCATGTGCGGGTCGGCTGCGCGCAGCACGGGAATCGAACCCTTGATCCTATTGTATTCGGACTGCACGGCCGGCGACATGGTCAGCCGCGCCAGCGTTTCCTGCATCGGCTGGTGCGCGTAGTTGCCGGCGAACATGGCCAGGGTGTCGGTACTGTAGAGGTGGTACTCGCCGGTGCCGGGCGCGGGGGCGCAGCCGAACTGCTGGTCCACTTCCATGCCCCAGGCATTGAGTTCGCCCTTGGCCCAGTCGCCCATGATGAGCATGGCCGCTTCGCCGCTGACCATGCTGCGCGCCACTTCGGTCCAGGGACGCTCGCGCACCGGCTGGGCCATCGCCCCCGCCAGAGCGCGCAGGCGCTTGAGGATGTGCAGCATGCGCGCATCCAGATAGGCGGCCGGGCTCATCTCCACGAACAGCTTGCGGTAATACGCCGGACCGCTCTCGGCCAGCGCCAGGTTCTCGAACAGGGTGGCCAGTTGCCAGGCCTCGGCGCTCTGCGCCAGCGGGACCACGCCGCTGCCTTGCAGCTTCTTGACGATCTGGTCGAACTCGTCCCAGGTCTTGGGCGGGCTGAGGTTGTAGCGCTTGAAGACGGCGACGTTGTAGTACAGCGAATTGATGCGGTGGATGCCCAGCGGGGCGGCCACGACATGACCATGATTGTTGAGCAGCGACCAGACCGTGGGGAACATCTGCTTTTCCCAGTTGCCCTGTACGGCCACATTGTCCAGCTCCAGCAGCAGGCCCAGATCGGCCCATTCGCCGAAGACCACGCCATTCAACTGGGTCACTTCCGGTGCGCGGTTGGCCAGCACCATGCTCTTCAAGACCTTGGCCGCACCCATGCCGGCGCCGCCGGGAATGGCCACGTCGCGCCACTGGATGTCCTGTTTGGCCAGCTGGTTGACCACTACGTTGATGGCCTGCCGTTCGCTGGCCGAGGTCCACCAGTGCAGCACCTGCAGGGAACCCGTAGCGGTCGCCGGCGGGACAGGTGAGGACGGCGACTGCGCCTGCGCCGGCAGTCCGCCCAGCCACAGCGTCAGCGCGCACAGGCAGACCGCCGCCAGCCCGCAGCGGGCCGGGCCGGTGCGTGCATTCGCGGGCCGTTTCGTTCTTGTCATGGGGGTGCCTGTCTCCAAACCGGAACAGACTATAGCCGGGTGCCTGCCAATGCGCAATTTGCAGCTTGCACTGCTGAGCTGTCGAAGCTGTCCCGGACTTCCTTAAAACGATGAACCCGGTTTAGCTCTTGTTAAGAAGTGTAAGACTGGCTCTGCTTATCTTATCCACAGGCCAGCCCGCATGCTGCGCCACCAGCTCCCCCGGTCACGAAGGAAAACGGCCCGCCCGATGCTGCAGGGCCTGTAAGGATATGTAATGGCCGGGCCGCTAGCAGATCCCTGTTTTTCCTTTTGAATCAACAACTTGCAGGAATACGCCAGGTCCGCATGGCCAGGCTCGCATCACATGGGCGGCGCTGCTAATGTCACGGCGTTTCGTCGCGCTCCGCCGTCGGCGATCCCCACAACACCAAGGAGACCCATGATGCAGACCGAACAAAAGGCTGGTGGTTTTTCCCTCTTCTCTGCCCTGCCTGCCCTGCCTGCCTTCCCACGCCGTCCCCTGCTGGCCGCCTGCGCCCTGGCCCTGAGCCTGGGCTCCCTGGCCGCCGCGCCCAGCCAGGCCGGTACGCTGACCATCGAAAGCTGGCGCGTGGATGACCTGCCGCTCTGGCAAGAAGTGCTGATCCCGGCCTTCCAGCGCAGCAATCCGGGCATCACCGTCAAGTTCTCGCCCACCGCCCCCACCGAATACGACTCCAGCCTGGCCGCGCGCATGGCCGGCGGCACGGCGGGCGACCTGGTGGCTTGCCGCCCGTTCGACGTCTCGCTCTCGCTCTACAACAAGGGCCATCTGGAAAAGCTGGACGGCAAGCCCGGCATGGAATTCTTCGCCCCTGCCGCCAAGGCCGCCTGGCAGACCGACGACGGCCGCGATACCTTCTGCATGCCGATGGCCTCGGTGATCCATGGATTCTTCTACAACACCAAGATCTTCAAGGAACTGAACCTGGAGCCGCCCAAGACCGAGGCGGAATTCTTCAAGCTGCTCGACACCGTCAAGGCCAACGGCAAGTATGCGCCACTGGTGATGGGCACCGCCGAGCAGTGGGAATCGCACCAGGTGCTCTTCACCAGCATCGGCCCCAACTACTGGAAGGGTGAAGAAGGCCGCAAGGCGCTCATCGCCGGCAAAGCCAAGTTCACCGATCCGCAATTCGTGGCTGCCTGGAACTATGAAGCCAAGCTCGGCAAGTACCTGCCCAAGGGCGCTTCGGCCCAGACCTACAGCGACAGCCAGAACATGTTCGCCCTCGGCAAGGGCGCGGTCTATCCGGCTGGCTCCTGGGATATCGCCTACTTCAACGGCAAGATGGACTTTGCCGCCTTCCCGCCGCCGGTGCCCAAGAATGGCGATGCCTGCTACATCTCCGACCATAACGACATCGGCATGGGCATCAACAAGAAGTCCAAGAACAAGGAAGACGCCTACAAGTTCCTGGCCTGGCTGGGCTCGCAGGAGTTTGCCGATCTCTATACCAACAAGGTCACCGGTTTCTTCTCGCTGTCCAATCACCTGATCTCGGTGAAGGACCCGATTGCCAAGCAGATGATGGGCTGGCGCAAGAACTGCGCTTCCACCATCCGCGTCAATTCGCAGATCCTCAACCGTGGCACGCCCAGCATGGAAAACGAGATGTGGAACGTCAATGCCCAGGTACTGAACGGCAAGATGACTCCGCAGGATGCGGCGGCCAAGATCCAGAGCGGTTTTGCCAAGTGGTACAAGCCGCAGCAGTAAGGCCGTTTGACTGCGGCACGTCATATTCACCCGTTCGGACTGAGTAGCGGCAATGCCGCGTATCGAAACCTGACCTGAGCCCGTCGAAGGGCGCTCCGTCCGCGCGCCTTCGATACGGCCCTCGCGGGCCTACTCAGTCCGAACGGGAGTAGATGTCCGCGCTCCCCCTTCAGGAACAGGAGACCCATGAAAACCATCCGCGCCTGGCAACTGGCGGTGCTGCTCGCCCCCGCCGTGCTGATCTACGCCCTCTTCAGCGCCCTGCCCCTGCTCGATACCCTGCGCCTCGGTTTCTACACCGCCAATGATGCGGGCGTGCGCAGCTTCGTGGGCCTGGACAACTATCGCACCATCCTCTTCGACCCCGACTGGTCGGCGGCCTTCTGGAATGCGATGTGGAACAACGTCAAGTTCTTCTGCATCCACATGGCCCTGCAGAATCCCATCGGCCTGTTGCTGGCCACGCTATTCAGCCTCAAGGGCCTGCGCGGCGCGCGTACCTACCGCACGCTGATCTTCCTGCCCACGCTACTGTCGGTGGTGATCATCGGTTTCATCTGGCAATTGATCCTCTCGCCGCTGTGGGGCGTGGGCGAGAAGCTGCTGGGCACAGTCGGCCTGGCCGACTGGTTCGCGCCCTGGCTGGGGCAGGAATCCACGGCGCTGCTGACGCTGTCGCTGATCTCGGTGTGGCAGTACGTGGGCATCCCCATGATGCTGATCTACGCTGCCCTGCTGGCCGTGCCCGAAGAAGTGCTGGAGGCGGCCCATGCCGAGGGCGCCAGCGCCATGCGCATCTTCTGGCAGATCAAGCTGCCGCTGATCTATCCGACCCTGGGACTGGTGACCATCCTCACCTTCGTGGCCAACTTCAATGCCTTCGACCTGATCTATTCGGTCAAGGGAGCGCTGGCCGGTCCCAACTATGCCTCCGACCTGCTGGGCACCTATTTCTATCGCACCTTCTTCGGCTACCAGGCGCAGATCGGCAGCCCGACCATGGGCGCGGCGGTGGCGACCCTCATGTTCCTGGTGATCCTGGGCGGCGTGGGCGCCTACTTCGTCCTGGTGCAGCGGCGCTTGACGCGCTACGCCATGTGAGCGGCGGGAGGACGACATGCTGGCCTCTTCTCCCCTCTCGACTTCTTCCACTTCCGCCACCATCATGCGCAAACCTACGCTGATCCAACGCAGCTTCGGCCAGGCCGGCCATCTCTGGGTGCATACGGTGCTGTGCCTGTATGCAGTCATCGCGCTGTTTCCGATTGCGCTCATCCTCATCAATTCGGTCAAGACCCGCAACGCCATCTTCGAAGGCCCGATGGCCTTGCCCACTGCCGAGACGCTGACCTTCGCCGGCTTCCAGAAGGTGCTGGCCGGCACGCACTTCCTGCTCTACTTCGGCAACAGCCTGGCGGTCACAGTGGCGGCGCTTTTCCTGATCGTGCTGTTCGGCGCCATGGCGGCCTGGGCGCTGACCGAGTACCGTTTCTTCGGCAACCGCGCGCTCAATTTCTTCATCGCCATCGGCATCATGATCCCGATCCGGCTGGGCACGGTCTCCATCCTGCAACTGGTGGTGGCGCTGGATCTCATCAATACGCGCACCGCGCTGGTGCTGGTCTATACCGCGCAAGGGCTGCCGCTGGCGGTGATGATCCTGTCCGAGTTCATGCGCCAGATTCCCGGTGAATTGAAGGACGCGGCGCGCTGCGATGGCGTGGGCGAGCTCAGCATCTTCTTCCGCGTGATCCTGCCGCTGCTGCGCCCGGCCATTGCCACGGTGGCGGTGTTCACCATGATCCCGGCCTGGAACGACCTGTGGTTCCCGCTCATCCTCGCCCCCGGCGAAGACACCCGCACCGTGACGCTGGGCGTGCAGCAATTCATCGGGCAATACGCCACCGACTGGAATTCGGTGCTGGCCGCCTTGTCGATGGCGGTCATCCCGGTGCTGCTGCTGTACATGGCCTTCTCGCGCCAGCTCATCCGCGGCCTGACCTCCGGCGCCGTCAAATAATCCCCCGCATCCAAAGGAGACTTCATGGCACACGTCAACATCAAGCAATTGCGCAAGACCTACGATGGCCGCGCCGATGTGCTGGCCGGGCTCAACCTCGATATCCGCGATGGCGAATTCTGCGTGCTGGTCGGTCCTTCCGGCTGCGGCAAATCGACCCTGCTGCGCATGCTGTGCGGACTGGAAGAGATCAGCGGCGGCGAGCTGGCCATCGGCGGCCAGGTGGTCAATCATCTGCCGCCCGCCGAGCGCGGCATCGCCATGGTGTTCCAGAGCTATGCGCTGTATCCGCACATGAACGTGTACAAGAACATGGCCTTTGGCCTCAAGGTGGCAGGCAACAGCAAGAGCGACATCGATGCGCGCATCCGCCATGCCGCCGCCATCCTCAAGATCGACCATCTGCTGCAGCGCCTGCCGCGTGAACTCTCGGGCGGACAACGCCAGCGCGTGGCGATCGGCCGCGCCATCGTGCGCCAGCCGCGCCTGTTCCTGTTCGACGAGCCGCTCTCCAACCTGGATGCGGCGCTGCGTGTGCAGACCCGGCTGGAGATCGCCAAGCTGCACCGGCAACTGGCCGCCACCATCGTCTATGTCACCCACGACCAGGTCGAAGCCATGACCCTGGGCGACAAGATCGTGGTCATGCACGAAGGCCGCATCCAGCAGGCCGGCACGCCGCTGGAGCTGTACCAGCAGCCGCAGAACCTGTTCGTGGCCGGCTTCATCGGTTCGCCGAAGATGAATTTCTTCCAGGGCGTGGTCACCCGCTGCGATGACAGCGGCGTACAGGTCGAGATCGCCGGCGGCCTGCGTCTGCTGGCCGATGTCGATCCGCTGGGCGTGACGCCCGGCGCTGCGGTCACGTTGGGCCTGCGCGCCGAACAGATCCGCGAAGGCCTGGGCGATGGCCAGCCGCTGCACGGCGTGGTCAATCTGGTGGAACACCTGGGCGAGGCCAATTTCCTCTACGTGACACTCGATGGCGGCCACGACATCGTGGTGCGCGGCGATGGTAACCGCAATGTCGATATCGGCCAGCCGATCGCCCTGTCGGTACACAGCCACGCCTTCCACCTCTTCGATGCGCAAGGCCAGGCGCTGCGCCGGCGCACGCCCGGCAACCTGCAGGCGGCGCGCCGCCACGGTCAGGCCTGATCATGGACGGCATCGCCTATCTGGTCGGCGTGGATGGCGGCGGCACCAAGACCCTGGTGCGGCTGGCCAGCCTGCACGGCAAGACGCTGGGGCAGGCCAGCGGTCCCGGCTCGGCGCTGCGCAACGGTGCGGCGCACGCCTGGCGCGTGATCGGCCGGACCATCGAAGCAAGCTTCGCCGCCGCTGGACTCAAGCGTCCCGCCGATCAGGCATTGGCCGTGGGCATCGGCATCGCCGGCGAGAACGTGGCGCAGTGGTCCGCCGATTTCCGCACCATGGCCCCGGCCTTCGGCGCGCTGGACATCGTCAACGATGGCGTGGCCACGCTGCTGGGCGCGCATGGCGGCGCACCCGGCGCCATCGTGGCGGTGGGCACTGGCACCATCGGCCTGGCCCTGGATATCGACGGCAGCCGCCGCGTGGTCGATGGCTGGGGTTTCCCCAGCGGTGACGATGGCAGCGGCGGCTGGATGGGCCTGCGCGCCCTGCATCACGCCCAGCTGGCGCTGGATGGCCGCAGCCCGCGCGGCCCGCTGGCCGACGCCGTGCTGGCGCTGTGCCGCGCCGAACTGCCCGCCCATCCAGGCCAGCCCGCCCGTGACGAGCGTGCTACCCTGCTGGACTGGCTGTCCCAGGCCGACCAGGCCGCCTTTGCCCGCGCCGCCCGGCCCGTGGTGGCGCAGGCCGCCAACGACGAAGCCGCGCGCGCCATCCTGCAAGCGGCGGCGGCCGAGATCAGCCTGATGATCGCCACCCTCGACCCCGCGCAGCGCCTGCCGCTGGCCCTGTGCGGCGGACTGGCGGCGGCCCTGCAAGCCTACCTGGACCCACGCCAGCAGGCGCGCATCGTAGCGCCCCAGGCCGATGCGGTCGACGGCGCCCTGCTGCTGGCGCAGCGCGCCCTGCAAGCAAAGGAAACCCCGGCATGAACACACCGACCGAACTGCACGGCAACGTGCTGACCCCGCAAGGCTGGACCCATGGCAGCATGGTGTTCGACCAGCGCATCCGCTCCATCGACGGCAGGCCGCTGCGGCGCGAACCGCGCCTGATCGACGAGGGCGACTACATCCTGCCCGGCTTCATCGATTTGCACGTGCATGGCGGCGGCGGGCGCGACGTCATGGAAGGCGGCGACGCGGTGCAGGTACTGGCGCGCCTGCATGCGCGGCACGGCACCACCAGCCTGCTGGCCACCACCATGACGGCGCCGCTGGCAGAACTCGAAGTCGCCCTCAAGGCCATCCGCACCTCCACCGATACGCGCCCGCCCGGCCATGCACGGGTGCTGGGCGTGCATCTGGAAGGACCCTACATCAACCCCGGCAAGCTGGGCGCACAGCCCGACTTCGCCATCGAGGCTTCGCTCGAGCAGGTCGATCATCTCAACAGCCTGGCCCCGATCCGGCTCATCACCATCGCCCCGGAAGTGGACGGTCACCTGAAGCTGGTCTGCAAGCTGGCCCATCGCGGCATGAAGGTGCAGATCGGCCACACCGACGGCAGCTATGACGACGGCGTGGCGGCGCTGGCGCATGGGGCTTCGGGCTTCACGCATCTCTTCAACGCCATGAGCGGCTTTCATCACCGCGCACCCGGCATGGTCGGCGCAGCATTGGCCCATGCCCAGTATGCCGAGCTGATCCCCGACCTGCTGCACGTCCACCCCGGCGCGATCCGCGCGGCGCTGCGTTCCATCCCGCGCCTGTTCTGCGTGACCGATTCGACGGCGGCCGCCGGCATGCCCGATGGCGACTATGCGCTGGGCCGGCAAGTGGTCCACAAGTGCGCCGGCGGCGTGCGCCTGGACGACGGCACCCTGGCCGGCAGCATCCTGACCATGGACCAGGCCCTGCGCAACCTCATCTCGCTGGGCATGGACGTGGCCGAGGCATCGCTACGCACCTCGACCTATGCCGCCGATTACCTGGGCCTGGCCGACCGTGGCCGGCTGGCCACTGGCTGCCATGCCGACGTGGTGGTGCTGGACCGGCAGTTCGCCCTCAAGGCTGTCTATGTGGAAGGAGAAGAGATTGACCTCGCTGATGCTTAAGGAAGCCCGCTCCGCCGCCGATTACGTGGCCGTGCAGCTGACCCGCGACCAGGATCGCTATGCCGCGCTGGGAGCGCGCCTGCGCGCCGCGCCACCCGCCAACATCGTCACGGTGGCGCGCGGCAGTTCGGACCATGCGGCGACCTATTGCGCCTATCTCATCATGGCGCGCCTGGGCCGTATCGTGGCCTCGCTGCCGATGTCGCTGGTCACGCTGAACCATGCACCCTTGCAAGTGCGCGATGCACTGGCCATCGCCGTCTCGCAATCAGGCCAGAGCCCGGACGTGGTGGAGCCGATCCGCTACTTCCACGCCCAGGGCGCAACCACGGTGGCGCTGGTCAACCAGGCCGATTCGCCACTGGCCAGCGCGGCGCAATGGAGCCTGCCATTGCATGCCGGGGTGGAGTCCAGCGTAGCGGCCACCAAGAGCTTCATTGCCAGCCTGGTCGCCAGCGCCTTGCTGACGGCGCACTGGCAGGATGACGCCGCGCTGCTGAACGCCCTGGCGCAGTTGCCCGACGCCTTGCGCGCCGCCTGCGCATGTGACTGGTCCGATGCGGTACAGGCGTTGACGCCTGCCGACCGGATCATGGTCGTGGGACGCGGCATCGGCTTCCCGCTGGCGCTGGAAGCGGCCTTGAAGTGCAAGGAGACCTGCGCCATCCAGGCCGAGGCCTTCAGCGGCGCGGAAATCAAGCACGGACCGATAGCCTTGATCGAAGAGGGTTATCCCTTGCTCATGTTCGCCATCCGCGGCCCCTCGCAGGCGGGCATGCTGGCCTTGGCCGCCGAGATGCGGGTACGCGGCGCCAAGGTCTTGCTGGCCGCGCCCGAGGATGTGGTGGAACGCGACCTCACCTTGCCGGTGGCGGCCACGCCGGACCTCGACCCCATCGTGGCGATCCAGGCCTTCTACGTGATGGCGGCGCAATTGTCGGCGGCGCGCGGGATGGATGCGGACCGGCCACGGCATCTCAACAAAGTCACAAAGACGAACTAAGTGCAAACCGGTCACGTTTCGCTCAGACACCCTGACTACCGTTCGGCCTGAGTAGGCCCGCAGGGCCGTATCGAAGGTTCTCAAACCCTTGCACGCAGGCGCGCCCCATCAACAGACTCAGGACAAGCTTCGATACGCTACTGCGCAGCTACTCCGTCCGAACGGAAGGCGAACCGCCCGACGCTCACGCCTGCGCCTGCCGCGCCTCGTCGATAAAGGCGCGCAGGTAATCGATCTCCACATCACTCTCGCGCGCGCCCAGGTAGATGTGCTTGGCAATGCCCTGCTTGCCCAGCCGCACCGGCACCACCTCCATCTGCTCGGCATATTCCAGCACCAGCCAGCGCGGCAGGGCGGCCACACCACGCCCGCTGGCCACCATCTGCAGCATGATGTCGGTGGTCTCTATGGTCTTGTGACGGCGCGGCACGATGCCCGCCGGGGCCAGGAACTGGGTGTAGATGTCGAGCCGGTCCACCGGCACCGGATAGGTCACCAGCACCTCGTTGCTCAACTGCCTGGGCTTGACGTAATCGACATCGGCCAGCGGATGATCGCTTGCCACCACCAGCACCTGTTCATAATCGAACACCGGCTCGAACACCAGGCCCGGCTTGTCCAGCGGATCGGGCGTGACCAGCAGGTCGATCTCGTAGCCGAACAGCGCACCGATGCCGCCGAACTGGAATTTCTGCTTCACGTCCACATCCACATCCGGCCACGCCGCCAGATAGGGCGAGACCACCTTCAACAGCCATTGGTAACAGGGGTGACATTCCATGCCGATACGCAATGCGCCGCGCTCGCCCTGGGCGAACTGGCGCAAGCGCTCCTCGGCCAGGCTCAGTTGCGGCAGCACGCGATTGGCCACGGCCAGCAGGTATTGGCCAGCTTGCGTGAGGCGCAGATGGCGTCCTTCACGCAGCCAGATATCGGTGCCGAGCTGCTGCTCCAGCTTCTTCATGCTGTGGCTCAGCGCAGATTGCGTGACATGCAGCACGCCGGCGGCGGCAGTGAGCGAGCCCTGGCGTTCGACTTCCTGCACGATGGAGAGGTGGATGCGGTCCAGCATAGGATGAATGGAACTCATGAAAGGAGGAGATTGCATCATTTTATGTCATACACCTCACTAGCGGAATCACGTCAATTCCAGAGCGATTCCAGCTAGAAAATCACACCGCTGTTTGCTTTTAAAAACTTAGTTTTCTTTCTTCTCCCTTCTTTCTTCATTGCCGATTGCTACCCACGTCCTTTCTCCCTTCCTTGCAAATCGCTGACAACATCGATTTTCCGCTAGAGCGCTTCTGGTGCGGCTTTGCAGTCAGCGCTCTGTCAGTTTCCCGCACGGCGCGATCCTCGATTTCGAAAAGGCGAGATTCAGAACCTTTCACCAATGCCGTGCTCGAATCCTAACAATGCCCCGCAGCGCCCAGCCAGCGGCGCTGTTACATCCCATCACAATTGCAAGGTCAACTGGGCGTCACCGCGTGCCGTTAGCCAGCTTATCGCAAGCTCATTTCCGGGCTTTGCCTTGGATCGAGGACTTCATCATGACAACAAGAAACAGATCTTCCGCCATCATCGTCTCGGCCTCGCTGCTCGGTGCAGTGCTGGCGCTCTCGGCCTGCCAGAAGCAGGATGCGCCGCCGCCCACGGCCGCCGGTGCGCCGACCGCCCCCACCGCCGCCGCCACGCCGCCTTACACGCCGCCGACCGCCGAGCAGCTTTCGCAGATGGTCGCGCCCATCGCCCTGTTCCCCGACAAGCTGGTGGCGCAGGTACTGGCCGGAGCCACCTATCCGGACCAGGTGGTCGCCGCCAACCAGTGGCTGGGACAGAACAGCGCGCTCAAGGGCGACATCCTCCAGGCCGCCGAAGACAAGCAACCCTGGGACGTCAGCGTGAAGTCACTGACGATGTTCCCGGCAGTGCTCTCGCAGATGGCCGCCAATCCGGACTGGACGCGCGCCCTGGGCGATGCCTTCGTCAACGATCCCAACGACGTCATGAACGCCATCCAGGCATTGCGCCTGAAGGCGCAGCAAGCCGGCCACCTGAAGAGTTCGCCGCAGCTGCGCGTCTCCACCACCGAACGCAGCACCAGCACGGTCCGCTACGAAACACCGCAGCCGGTCTACGCCGGCGCACCAGTGATCGCCCCACCGCCCCAGACCATCGTCATCGAATCCAGCCAGCCCGATACCGTCTATGTACCGCGCTACGACCCGGCCGTGGTCTATGGCGCACCGGTGCCGGTCTATCCCGGCTATGTCTACCGCCCGCCCAGCCATGTGGCCGATGAAGTGGTGGTCGGCGCGCTGTCCTTTGGCGTGGGCGTATTCGTGGGCGAAGCCATCAGCCATCATTCCGACTGGGGCTGGCATGACTGGGGCATGCACTGGGGCGGACCGGTGCAACAGGACCAGCCGGCGGTGGTGTACAAGAACACCAGCTATGTGTCGCATTCGACCACGGTGATCAATCGCGTCACCAATAATGTCATCGTCAATAACAACAACCGCACGGTCAACAACATCAGCAACGTCAACAATGTTAGTAACGTTAATAACGTCAACAACACCCGCAATGTCGTCAACGAGAACCGCGTCGACCGTCGCGTCACCGTCAACAATGTCGACCAGCGCCGCGAAGCCGTGCAGGCAGCCCCGGCGGCCATGAGCATGCCGCACTTCACGGCGAGCGACGCCCGCATGGGCGCCACCCCGCACGCTCCGGCGCCACAGCAGATGGCGGCGCTGCACGAGCATGTTGCGCCGGCTGCGCCGGAACACGCCAGTGCGCAGCATGACGCCAGGGTGATGGCCGAGGAAAAGAAGATGGCGGAAGAGAGGAAGATGCCGCCGATGCAGCAGATGCAGAAGGAAGCGGCCAAGCCTGCCATGACGCGGATGGAGAACAAGGAAGCGCCCGCCGCACACATGACGCCGCCGGTCGCTCATGCGCAGCCAGCGCCGCAACGCGAAGAGAAGATGAGTATGCCTACGCATGCCGCGTCGATGCAACAGCATGAGGCGCAAGCACATGCACCGGCGCCGCATCCGCCTGCGCAGCACGCGGCCGAAGCGCATGAGGTGGAAAAACATGAGGCGCAACAGCACCAGGCGGAGAAGCACGAGGAACAGAAACACGCTGCTGACAAGCATGAGGCTGAAAAGCACGAAGGTGAGAAGCGTGAGGCGCAGCATCACAACGGTTGATGGCACTCAGGCTATCAGAGGGTTGAAAATCCTTGTGTCGGTGATTCGATTTCGCCCCGATCCATCATGAATTTAAGCTTCAATGGAAAATTCCGTAACGAATTCCTGGCGCTCGAGTGCTCCAGGAATCAATTAGAAGCCAACGTGGTGATTGAAGATTCAGACAGACGGGACAGACCGAGAAACCCGGCTGAGCCCCCAAACCTGGCTCAGCCGGCGGAAGGTATCCTGGGTGGCCAGGTCGCCTCGGTGATGTTGCTAAAAAAATGTGTGGGGGAGGAATGGCAGGGATGTCCGCTGGAGCGGGAGGCTATCTCTTAACCTGCACCGTCCCCGTTGCTATTTCGTCTCACGTTTTCTCATTAGACACATCCAGCGCAAAATCACCGTGAACGATAAACATGCGCAGCAAGTTTTCGGTCTTGATATTCACTTTAAAGGCAGGAATGCTTTTCCCTTCCTGCGCCTCAAAATAGGCCTTGGCCTTCTGCTTGTCCACCGTTGCCAACAGCGCATCAAAGCGGCCGAATTCGTTCAAATTGACGTCGGTCGTTTTTGCGTTCATCAAGGCCAGCAACTTGCTCGCATCAATTCCAAGGCCTTCAACGATGGCTTCGATTTCCTTGTTCTTTGCTTGCGCTTGGTAATCAGCAAGGTAATCGCGAAACGTACGATTGGGGTCGATCTGCACATCGCCACGCTGGATGTCGTGCAGAAAAATCTCGGCAATTCTCTGGTCTTCTTGGGAAAGTGACGTAAAGGAGCGGTGCAATTCGGCCAACGTGGCTTCCTTAGCCTGCTCGTCCCCGCCATGCAAAACTTTCAGAAACTTCGCAAAGCGCGAGTTCATGTAATCGGCGTCGATCTTGCCGGTGTCGATTTCGGTGATGTGGCTGTCAATGTCGAAGGGAATGCTCTCACCACTTCCGACGCTACCGCCACCAAGCTCTTTGTAGCGCTGCAACAGCGTCAGATATTGATGATGGCTGATAGTCAGCGTGACTTGCATCTTGGCGTCATCACCAAATTCATAAACTGATTTCTCCCACGTAAAGCCCTGGATTCTTGCCGCTTCCAAAATAGCGCTGAACCGATTGAATTGCTTGGCAAAGGCTGCGCGTGCAGCCAGATCGTCGGGTAGCTTAGAGAAATCCGTAATGCCCGCTGCACTGAAGATGGCGCAGATTTCGACAAAACAGGCGTTCATCCGCTCAAGGTTGATCGGCAAGCGATCAGCAAAGAGCCCAATCGGCTTGTCACCGGAATACAGCTTCACAGCGGCAGCGACGTTGCGCTTCATCGTATGGGGCTTGCGATAATAGCGGATAGTACCAAAAGGCTTATCCGGCCCGAACAGACGGTTTGTGCGTGAAAACGCCTGAATGATGTTTTCGTACGCCAACAGTTTGTCGAGGTAGAGCGTGTTAACCCATTTTGAATCGAAGCCAGTCAGCATCTGATTCACCACAATCAATAAATCGAGCCGCTTCTCGGGCTCAGCTTCAATTCGCTGATAGGGCCTTTTGTGCGCCAAGCGCGCGGCCAGGTCTTTCTTGAAGCCTGCGTGCGTGCCCAAGTCGAACGTCTGCCCATAAGTGGCGTTGTAGTCTCCGATGATTTCGACCAAACCCGCAGTCTTAAACTCAGGATCGCATCCCCCGTCGTCGTCATTGATATTCGGATCAAAGAGCGCAGTGACTTTTAATTGTGGGCACTGCGCCTTCATTAACCGGTAGTAGATTATCGCGTCTGGGATACTGCTGGTGGCCAAGATGGCGTGAAACTTATGACCCTGGCTCAGAGTGACCCAATTATTGGCAATGTCTTGAACGACCGCGTGCCGATGTTCGTCGCACTCATACTGAGAAATAGGCAGATGGTCTTCGATACCGCTTTGATAAACACCGGAGCTATCCCGGTGTCCTGCCATCGGTACCTCATTCATGTAGCGGTTGAAGACTTTCTTTTTCTTTGGGTCGGCAAAGGCTTCTGTGGGTGAAGCAGCTTTGGCCTTTACCAGCGCAACGGCCTGCCGTACATCCTTGTCGCGATAAGTCATCACCATATAGGGGTCGAAGCCCAGGACGTTTTTGTCGCGGATCCCGTCGGCAATGCTGTAACGGTGGAGTTCACCGCCGAAGACATCGATCGTGGTGTTGTCCTTGCGGATGTTTTCCTTATGAATCGGCGTGCCGCTGAAGCCGAAAAACACCGCGCCGGGAAAACTCTCTTTAATATCAATCAACATGTCGCCGAAGGTGGAGCGATGGCATTCATCCACGATGAACACGATGCGCTTGGCGCGCATCTTTTCCAGGTCATCTCCTTTCAGTCCATCCTCCTCATCCTTGAGGCGGCTCATCTTCTGAATGGAGGACACAATCAGCGTATCAGCAGGGTCAGCACTCTTGAGCTTCTTGACCAGTACTTCCGTGTATTCCGTGGCCTGCACCTCGTTGCTATCGCCAGCGAAGTTGCGGTAGTTCTGCAGCGTTTGCGTACCCAGTTCAATACGGTCGAGCAGGAACACTACCTTGTCCGCGTCTTTAGAATTTGCGATGAGCTGTGCCGACTTGAAGCTCGTCATGGTCTTGCCCGACCCCGTGGTGTGCCAGACGTGGCCGCCCAGGCGGTCCGGGTTTTTCCAATCGGTCTTGGCCACCTTGTCCGAGATGGCGTGCGCAGCGTAATACTGATAACTGCGCATTACCTTCAGCACACCGTCTGATTCATCGGCAACGGTGTAAAAGCCGATCAACTGATGCGCCATCGGGATAGAAAGCAGGCTGGCGGTGAAGGTCTTCCAGTCGTTGATAGGCTCGTTATTGTAGTCCGCCCAATGGAAGGCGTAATCCTTGTTGAACTTGCTGTCTGGCCCTGGATTGGCAAAGTAAAGCGCCTCGGCGGGCTCCATTGCCACGAAGATCTGTATGAGCGAAAAGAGCCCGCTGAAAATATTCTCGCGCGAATATTTTTCGATCTGGTTGTAAGCCTGGCTCACCGGCACACTGCTTTTCTTCAGCTCGATGTGAATCACCGGCATACCGTTAATGAGCAGCAGCAGATCGCCACGGCGGTCGTTGAGCAGCGGCGAGCCGCGCACATAGCGCGGTTGTTGCGCGATCTGGTAGCGGCTCTGCCCGGCCGCAATTTCCAACCGGTCGTATATCTTCAGGCTCACTTCCTTGCCCAAGTGCAGCGAATCCGCCGGGTTGTCGCGGGTGATCGATACCGTCTTGCCATTGATAAAGCCATTGAGCTTGAGCGGCGTGCGCAGTGCGGTGATCTGCTCCATGATCTGCTGCATCTCGCTATCCGTGAGCGGCACCTCATTGAGGCTATCCTTGGCGCGATTGTTCTCGAAAAGGATCTGCTTCCAGTTCGCCAGCAAGTCCGCTTCGGTCGGATTCTTGATGACATCCGCGTCGCCCCAGCCGCGCTGGCGCAGTACATCGATCAAGGCGACTTCAAAATCGGATTCTTTGGCAAAGGTAGTCATGGGTGATCAGTAAGCCTTTTAGACAAACATTTTTTCCAGGCAGGCGGATTTGATCTGCTGGAGTTTTTGGAGTTGGGAGGCGTGTTTGGAAATCAGCTCGTCTAGCGTGCGGAAATAGGTGCCGATTTTTTTCTGCTCTTCAAAATCAGGGACTTTGACGACAAATTTCCCAAGAGCACTTCGTGAAATGCGCTGCCTTGTACCGCCACCTAAAAAATCATTAACTGTTTCAAAATAACTATCCAGCGAGCAATGCTGCACTAAGAACGCAGGATCGCAGTTCTTTGCCGTTCGAACTATCGTGCAATCCACTGCCGTAATAACTCTGTGCAGAAGTTTAGGAACTATGCACGCCCGTCCAGCAGGCTCCGGCAATCTTGAGATCAGAATGTCGCCAGCAAACACTTCCTCGCACTTTAAACGCTCAAAAGTATCGATTGAAATCCATCGCGCTTTATCTGCCTTGTCGATGAATTCGTTAATGCCTACATTTCCAGTCTGCAGAAGTCGGATTCCACTTGGGCTTTGATCTTTTGACTCTATCCAGTCGCCGTCTGTAAATAGATCACAAAGCTCCGCCAGAGTCTTCTCTACCCAATCCCCCGAGAAGTTTTTGAAGCGAATTTCCGGAGTGGTCGCACCGGGCTGCGGGAACATCTTTTGCAGCATCGCTTTTTTCAGTGCCGCCAGCTTGTCATGCTTGCGCTGATGCAGCCCAATCAGACTATCCAGCTCGCGGAAATACTCGCCAATTTTCGTTTGCTCTTCTGGATAGCGGGGGAGCATGACAGGTGTACCTTTAGCTTGCTCAACTGTGTAGTGAGCAATTGTGCCAATGTGACTGATGCTTTTAAGGTACTGGCGAAATGGGGCCGAGGAAAGAAAGGTGAAGAGATAGTGGCTATCCACCGCCTCACGAATTTTGAACCAAAGAAGATCTGCGTCCTTGAAGTACAGCGGATCATCGTTTTTGACCAGAAAAGGAATACCGATTGAGCCACCACCAGTGATTAGGATGTCGCCTTTTTTAATACGCCCCACCTTCGCGGAAAGCTCCTCGTAAAGTTCAACGGAAACGAAAGCTTTGACATTGGCTTCGCCTTTGAAGTGAGAGACGACATCGCTAGATCGGAAGAATGGGACTCCCGATTTGGTCCATTCATTTTTATGGACACGTGCAGCAGATGTAATTGGGAACAGCTCACCCAGCTCTCTTTCATCCCAATCGTCACTGAACGCTCCAAACCGAATTCCAGGCAACTTGCGACCAGTTTGCGCCGTCATCTCAATTCCCTGCCAGCAAAGTTTTCAGTTCTGCAAGGCCTTTAAGGTCGAACTCGCTCCCGTCCAATTGTTCAATCATGCCCGCCAGCGTGGTTTCGACCTGTTGGATCTCGTGGGCATTGTCGGCGTAGGTGATGCGATACTTTTCCACGAGGACTTCGAGCTTGCGGACTAAGGTATCAATCTGCTGGTCGGGCAGGCCGTGGAGTTCATCAATGAAAGGAGTAATCCACTTGCGTTCTAGCAGAATGTGGACCTGCGCATCAGTCAGTCCTTCAATCGTTTTCTTGGTCTTGAGGTGCAGAGCTTCGGCCTCTTTCTTGATGGCTGCTTTCAGATTTTTCTCTTCGGCGAACCATTCGGCGACCTGGATGATTTTTGCCTCATAAGATTCAGGCTCGACATCGCCGGATTTCTTTACCTCGGCGAGCAAGAGCTTCGCTTCTTTGGCCACAGCAGCCGGGACGAACTTATCCCCGGCATCGTTGACGGTGTCGTTGGCCTTGTCTTCTTCGCTGAAACTCTCTAGGGTTTCTTCAAGAGAGGCAGTGATTTCGCTAAGACGGTTTTCCTTTTCGCGCAGCGCATCCAGTTCTCGCTTGTGGTGGATCATCTGCACCAGCTCGAAGGGCATGATGCGGCCCCGCCAGCCCTCTTGCACCTCAACTTCTTTGCCATCTTTCTTTTTGATGACGTAATGAGGGTCAACGACGCGAGTAGCCGCGAAACCCTCGGTCTGGATGATTTCCAGATCGACCGCAATCGGTTGCCAGTGATCGTCAAGGATCTGGTAGGCCTGATATTTGTCGATAAGCGGCAGCGGAGTGAGGCGGGCGAATATTTCTTCGCTGATGAGCGCCTCCTGCTGTGGAATCTGCAGGGCAAGCATTTTTTCAAGCAGCGCGCCGCGTAACCAGGGCGTAAAATCGGCAAAGGCGGTGTTGAATGCACCGCCGTAGCGTATTACGTCGGCATGTTCGCGGATGGCTTTGGCAAGCGCTTCCACCCGTGGCGCCACATAGGGCGTGCCATTGTCGATAAACAGAGCTGTGCGCAGAGCGGGGAAGGCGGTCCAGAAATCGGCCAGTGCATCCAGCTCGCTTTGTGGAATGCCCCCAAACATGGAGGCGTACAGGTCCCAGCTTTGCGCTGGCTCAGACGAATCCACATAGCGCGGAATATTAAGGTTGTAGTCCTTGGCTTGCAGCTCGGCCTTGGGAACGAGGCGGCTATAGCCCGGCACATTGAGGCGACCGGTCACGACGTCGGCGATTTTCTTGATATCGCAGGCGCGCAGTTTGTTGTTCTTGCCTTCCTTGGCAAAGCCCTTGGAGGCATCCACGATCAGCACATCACTGCTTTCACGCTTTTGCCTCAGCACGAGGATGATGGTGGGAATACCCGTGCCAAAGAAGATGTTGGACGGCAAACCGATGATGGTTTCGAGATGGTTGTTTTCGATCAGAGTCTTGCGAATCGCGCCTTCTTCACCGCCCCGGAACAGCACACCGTGCGGCAAGACAATGGCCATGATGCCGTCCGGCTTGAGGTGATAGAGATCGTGCAGCAGAAAGGCGTAGTCGGCCTTGGACTTGGGCGCAAGGCCGAAGCGGGCGTAGCGCGGATCAGCCTCTTTGTGCTCTGGGTCCCACTTTTGCGAGTACGGCGGATTGGAGACGACGGCATCGAGGTAGAGCGGGTTGTAGGAATTAACCGGGTCTTGATCGTCGAAGTACGGCCAATCGTCTTCCAGCGTGTCCGCATTGCGGGTAACGATATTGCTGGGCAGGATGCCGCGCATGACGAGGTTCATGCGGGTGAGGTTGTAGGTGTTCTCTTTCAGCTCTTGGGCAAAGTACTTGATGTTGTCCTTGTCCACCATGTGCTTGGCGATGGCTTGGCCGATATTGAGCAGCAACGAGCCTGAGCCGCTGGTGGAGTCGTAAATCTGGATGGTCTTGCGATCCTTGAGATGGTGCGCGATGATCTCGGACATGAGCACGGACACTTCATGCGGCGTGTAGAACTCGCCCGCTTTTTTGCCCGCATTGGCGGCAAACATGCTGATGAGATATTCGTAGATGAAGCCGAGCACATCGTAGCCCTGGCGGCCATCCATGGGGATGTCCTTGATGAGCTGCAGCAGCGCACTGATCGCCTTGGTCTGGCTGGCTGCGGACTCGCCCAGCTTGCTCAAGCCAGTTTCAAGCGTCTTGAAGATGCCGTCAAATAGCCGCTTGTGGTTCGGGTGAATGAGACGGCTAAAGGCAGACAGTGCCACTCGCACATTGGCGACTTCAAAATCGCCACCCAATGCCAGCCAAGTCGAAAACAGATTGGGATAAGAGATGAAGTAACCCAGGTTGCTCTTGAAGAAGTTGACGATTTCTTCGTCATCTTCGGAAAGCCCCTGAATATCCTCTTTGCTGAAATCTTGGCTGACTGCAAAACGCTCCAATTTGTCCGACAAGTACTTATAGAAAATGAAGCCCAGGATGTAGTCCTTGTATTCATTGGCTTCAATTTTGGATCGCATCTGGTTGGCGGATGCCCAGATTTTTGCCGCTAGTTGTTGCTTGTTCACAGTAAGTCCGATGTTTAGAAATTTTTCCCGATTATAAAGTTCTATATGGGGTTCTGACCAAACCGCTTTTTCAGGCTCCCGCCCTGCGTCTGCGGCCATCGGCCGATCTGCCTCTGGCAAGGTCTGGAGTATCTGAACGATCAGTTCCGCTTGATCGTTGGTCCTGGTTCAATCACATCGCCACGTCGCCATCACCCCCCAATACGATCCGGCTCCGTCCGCCCATCCAGCATCAGTTGCAGAAAAGCCAGATCCAGCCACTTGCCGAACTTGGTGCCGACCTGCGGCAGATAGCCCACCTGCTCAAAACCCAGCTTCTTGTGCAGGTTGATGGAGCCGCTATTGCTGGCGTCGATGCCGGCCACCATCACATGCTTGCCCAGCGCGCGGGCGCGGGCGATCAAGGCTTCCATCAGCGCCCGCCCCAGGCCTTCGCCACGATGATCCTTGTGCACGTAGACCGAATGCTCCACGGTGTGACGATAGCCATCGAAAGCGCGCCAGTCGCCAAAGCTGGCATAGCCCAGCACCTTGCCGTCGGCCACCGCTACCAGCACGGGATAGCCGCTCTGGCGGCGTGCGGTCAGCCAGTCTTCGCGGTTGCGGTCGTCAACCAGGGTCTCGTTCCAGATGGCCGTGGTGTTGGCCACCGCGTCGTTGTAAATCGGGGTGATGCCGGCAATGTCGGCCAGCTCGGCGTCGCGGATCTGCATGGTGTCGGGAATGTAGAAGATAGAAAGAAATAGAACGGCGTAGAAGAAAAGCGCAGCGGCACAGTGTAGCCGATGTGGAACAGTCGCATACGTTACCGCCCTTGTGTTAAGACATCTGACATATACATGTGTTACCATTCGGCAAGCCCGTCAGTGGCTTCCCGTGCATGCCTGGCCTGGCCGAGCACGACGGAGAACAAGCATGCCCTCGCATGTCTGCAAGACCGGAGACGAGTTGCGCTGTCTGAACTCCACGATCCCGGCACATGACCATTTCCCCATTGCCCGCCATTGACTTGCTGTCACGCATGACCTTGCGTCATGAGGCAGGCGCTGGTGTCTCCTATCCACCTCCACTGTATTGACCATGACCTCCAAGTTCAGTCCCTCGCGTCGTGCCGTCCTGGCCGCTACCGCAGCGGCCGTTCCTCTCGTCTCGATTCCCTTGCTCAAAGAGGCCCAGGCCGATGGCCTGGAAGGCATCGAGCTGCAGCACTACAAGCCGGTGTTCTTCAACCCTGCCCAATGGCTCTTCATCCTGGCCGCCTGTGATCGCCTGATCCCCGCCGAAGGGCGCGGACCGGGCGCGCTGGAAACCAATGTGCCGGTCTTCATCGACCAGCAGTTGCATGCCGGCCTGGGCAGCGATATCTACCAGCAGGGGCCGCATCAGCCGGATGCGCCGGCCACGCTGGGTTTCCAGATTCCCTATGCGCCGCAGGATGTCTATCGCATCGGTATCACCCTGACCCAGCAGATCAGCCAGCAACAGCATGGCAAGCCCTTCGAGCAGCTGGACGCCAAGGACAAGGACGCCTTGCTGACGGCGCTGCAAAAGAATGGCGTGGATTTCGCTGCGCTGGGCGAGAAGTCGATGCGGCCTTCGCAATTCTTCGGGCAGTTGCTGGGCGATACCAAGAATGGCTACCTGGCCGATCCCATGTACGGCGGCAACAAGGACATGAAGGCCTGGGTCGCCATCGGCTTCCCCGGTGCGCGTGCGGCCTACACCGAATGGGTGGACCAGCACAACGTGAAATACCCGCTCGGTCCGGTCAGCCTGTCGGGCAAACGCGCCTGAAGGGCGCTGCCTGGACTGCTTGCCTCCCTGTCACTCTCTGATTGAATACTCATGCCTGATATCACCAACGACGACGTCGATGTCGTCATCGTCGGCCTCGGTTGGGCCGGCTCCCTCATGGCCATCGAACTGGCCCAGGCCGGCCTGAAGGTGCGCGCCCTGGAGCGCGGCCCGGACCGTCCGCCCGAAGACTTCGCCTATCCCAAGCCGGCCGACCAGTACGGTTACGCGACCCGCAACAAGGTCTTCGCCACGCCGCGCGACGCCGCCCTGACGGTGCGCTACAACACGGCGCAACAGGCGCTGCCCACCCGCAAATGGGGCGCCTTTGCGCCCGGCACCGGCGTGGGCGGCTCGGGCCTGCACTGGACTGCCGTGCTCATCCGCGCTACGCCCACCGACCTCAAGCTCAAGACCTACGCGGATCAAGCCTACAAGCACAGCAATCTCGATCCGGAGATGCGCATCAAGGATTTCCCGTTCACCTGGAACGAGATCGAGCCGCACTACGATTTCTTCGACAAGGTCTGCGGTCTGTCGGGCACCACCGGCAACCTGCGCGGCCAGATCCAGCCGGGCGGCGATCCCTTCGAAGGTCCGCGCTCGAACCCCTATCCGCTGCCGGCGCTGCACGATACCTACAACAACACCTTGTTCGCTGACGTGGCGCGCAAGCTGGGCTACCATCCCTTCCCCAATCCCTCGGCCAATGTCTCGCAGGCCTGGACCAATCCGTATGGCGCGCAGATCGCGCCTTGCAACTACTGCGGTTTCTGCAGCAAGTATCCTTGCCTGAACTACTCCAAGGCCTCGCCGCAGACCACCATCCTGGATGTGGTCAAGCGCCTGCCCAACTTCGACTACAAGGTCAACGCCAATGTCATCCGTGTGGACCTGCACGCCGACAAGAAGACCGCGCGCGGCGTGACCTATGTCGATGAGAACATGAAGGAGGTGTTCCAGCCGGCCAAGATCGTGATCCTCTCCAGCTTCCAGTTCGCCAATGTGCGGCTGATGCTGCTCTCGGGGATCGGCAAGCCCTATGACCCGATCACCGAGACCGGCGTCATCGGCCGCAACTACGCCTTCCTCTCCAATGGCGGGGCGACGCTGTTCTTCAAGGACAAGCACTTCAATTCCTTCGCCACCGCAGGGGCCACGGGCGAAATGTTCAACGATATCTCGCCGGGCAACTTCGACGATGGCGTCAAGCTGGGCTTCATCGGCGGCGCCAAGATCCACAGCTCGCAGGCGTCGGGCGCACCGATCGGCACCGCGCTGCCGCCGGGCACGCCGAGCTGGGGCCGGGGCTGGAAGGAAGGCATGATCGACTGGTACGACCATTCCATGAAGATCAGCATCACCACCACTTGCATGTCCTATCGCGGGCACTTCCTGGACCTGGACCCGAACTACAAGGACCCCTGGGGCCAGCCGCTGTTGCGCATGACCTTCGACTGGCGTCAGAACGAGCTGAAGCTGCAGCGCTACCTGCGCGACATCGTGCTGAAGATTTCCAAGGAGCTTAATCCCGACCACATGTCGGAAAGCTTCCTGGCCCTGGATTCGCACTGGGACATCACCAAGTACGTCTCCACCCACAACGTCGGTGGCGCGATCATGGGCGATTCGCCGCGTGACTCGGCGTTGAACAAGTACCTGCAATCCTGGGATGTGCACAACGTCTTCGTCCCTGGTGGCAATGCCTTCCCGCAGAACTTCCAGGCCAACCCGACGGCCACCATCGGCGCCATCACGCTCATGGCTGCGCACGCCATCAAGACGCAGTATCTGAAGAACCCCGGCCCGCTGGTCCAGGCATAAGGGGAGAGGACATGAAAAAACTGACTTCATTGTTTGCCGCCCTGGCCTGGTCGCTGGGTGCTCTGGGTACGTTGACCACAGCGCAGGCGGCCGACCAGGACCTGGTGGCGCGCGGCCAATACCTGGCGCGCGCGGGCGACTGCATGGCCTGCCACAGCGCTGCCGGCAAGCCGGCCTATTCAGGCGGGCTGGCCATCGACAGCGGCCACGGCATCATCTATTCCACCAACATCACGCCGGACAAGGAACACGGTATCGGCAACTACAGCGAGGCGCAGTTCTCCGCTGCCGTACGCCATGGCGTGCGCGCCGATGGTACGCAACTCTATCCGGCCATGCCCTACCCCAGCTATGCCAAGGTCAGTGACGAGGACATCCACGCCCTCTACACCTACTTCATGCAAGGGGTCCAACCGGTGGCCAGCACGCCGCCGGCCAGCAGCATGAGCTTCCCCTTCAATATCCGCTGGGGGATGAAGCTGTGGAATGTCTTCTTCGCCAATGACAAACCCTTCAGGGAGCAGGATGGCTGGAGCGCCGAGATCAAGCGCGGCGCCTATCTGGTCGAGGGCCTGGGCCATTGCGGCAGCTGTCACACGCCGCGCGGCGTTGCGATGAACGAGAAGGCCAGCGACAGCAGCCAGGCGCAGTTCCTCTCGGGCGGCGACCTCAACGGCTGGGCCGTGCCTTCGCTGCGCGGCATGCCGCACTGGAGCGCGCAGGACATCGTCGACTACCTGCAGACCGGTCGCAACAAGACCGCATCGGTGGCCGGCGAGATGAGCCTGGTGGTGGAGCACAGCACCTCGCATCTGAAACGGGAAGATCTGCAGGCCATGGCGGCCTACCTGAAGACACTCTCGCCGGTGGCTTCCAGCGGCAGTGGCCGTGTCATCCCCCAGGGTGTCGACGCGACGGTCAGCAAGCTCACCGCAGCCAAGGACCTGACGCTGGGCGAGCGGCTCTACCTCGACAATTGCGCGGCCTGCCACTTCGTCACTGGGCGGGGTGCGCCGGGCATCTTCCCGGTGCTCGATGGCGCCACCGTGGTCAATGCCGAGAATCCCAGCGCCTTGCTGCATGTGATCCTGGCAGGCGCGCGCACGCCGTCCACCGAGAAGGCGCCGTCGATCCTGGTCATGCCGGGCTTCGCCCATCGCCTCTCCGACGAGGAAGCAGCCGCGCTGGCCACCTTCGTGCGCCAGGGCTGGGGCAACCATGCCGGCAAGGTGTCCGAGCGCGAAGTGGGCAAGCTGCGGGCAGGCATGGACAAGCAGCACTGACGACGATCCGCCTGAGGGCAGCAGGCAACAAGGAAAGGACCGGCATGGAAACATGCCGGTCCTTTTTACGTGACTGACATGCAAGGATAGTTGACCCGGCAGCACGATGGCCGCACTATCGCAGCTGATACCGACTTCCTCCCAGCCCCATGACCCACCACTACGGCGCCACCTATCGCGGCAAGCAGATCAGCGTAGAGAGCATCGAGCAGCGCAACGGCGATGTCCTCTGCAAGGTCAGCATCGATGATGAGCCTGCGCCGCACCTGCGCGGCAATCCCTTCTCGTCGCTGGCGGCGGCGCAGGTGACGGCGGTGGGCTACGCCCGCGCCGTCATCGATACCCTGCTCGACAATGACGTGGCCGAGCATCACGGCTACTTCATCCGGGTCAGCAGCACGGAACAGATCGACGGCACCTGGGTCGGCAATTACCAGCTGCATCGCAATGACAATCCAGTGGCCTTCCGGCGCGTGGTGTGCGAGGATTTTCGCGGCAATACCTCGGTGGAGGCGGAACAGTATGCGATGGCGACGGCCTTCGTGGCGGTCGATGCCGACATTGCCGCCGGCAAGCTCTGAACCTCAGCCTTGCTCAGTGTTTCTCAGGCGGCCTTCTTGCGACGGCTGGGCAGCTTGTCCTGCTGGGCCAGGATGGCCGACAGCAGGCCGGGGAAGCGCTGTTCGATATCGGCGCTGCGCAAGGTGTTGATGTGGGCGGTGCCGTTGCTCTCGGTACGCACCAGCCCGGCTTCGCGCAAGACCTTGAAGTGATGCGAGACGGTGGACTTGGGGCGTCCGCCATCGAGTTCGCCACAGGTCGCACATTCCACGCGCGCCAGATGGCGCACGATCTCCAGGCGGATCGAATCGCTCAAGGCATAGAGCACGCGCTCGAGCACGAACTCATCAGTGGCGGGGTGTTTATAGGGACGCATCTGCAGGATGATACACCCTGGGTTATACTCCCTTCCATTGTTCGAATATATTCGAACCAACGAAGCAGCCGTTGGCCATGAACCGGCGCGCTGCATGCCTTTTCACTCTGACAAGAAAACTGATCATGTCCGCACTGTTCCAACCCTTCAAGCTCAAGGACGTGAGCTTGCGCAACCGTATCGCCGTCCCGCCGATGTGCCAGTACATGGCCGTGGAGGGCAAGGTCAACGACTGGCACCTGTCGCATTACGCCAGCATCGCCCGTGGCGGCGCTGGCCTGGTCATCGTCGAGGCCACCGCAGTCTCGCCGGAAGGCCGCATCACGCCGGGCTGCACCGGCATCTGGTCTGATGCACTGGGGCAGGCCTTCGTGCCGGTGGTGCAGGCCATCAAGGCCGCCGGCGCCGTGCCTGGCATCCAGATCGGCCACGCCGGCCGCAAGGCCAGCGCCAATCGTCCCTGGGAAGGCGACGACCACATCGCCGCCGATGACGCGCGCGGCTGGGACACCCTCTCGCCCTCGGCCATCGCCTATGGCCGTGGCCTGCCCAAGGTCCCCAAGGCCATGAGCCTGGACGACATCGCCCGGGTTCGCCAGGACTTCGTGAATGCGGCCGTGCGTGCGCGTGAGGCCGGCTTCGAATGGCTGGAACTGCATTTCGCCCATGGCTACCTGGGGCAGAGCTTCTTCTCGGCGCATGCCAACCAGCGTGACGACCTCTACGGCGGCAGCGTGGAAAACCGCGCCCGCTTCCTGCTCGAAACCCTGCGCGCGGTGCGCGAGGTGTGGCCGGAACACCTGGCCCTGACGGTGCGTTTCGGCGTGCTCGAATACGATGGCCGCGATGAAGAAACGCTGATGGAATCCATCGGCGTGGTGCGCCAGTTCAAGGACAGTGGCATGGACATGATCAGCGTGACCATCGGCTTCACCATCCCCGAGGTGCAGATCCCCTGGGGCCCGGCCTTCCTCGGTCCGATCGCCAAGCGGGTGCGCGAAGAAGCCGCCGTGCCGGTGTCCTCGGCCTGGGGCTTCGGCACGCCGGCGCTGGCTGAGCAGGCGGTCAAGGATGGCCAGCTCGACCTGGTGATGGTGGGCCGTTCGCACTTGGTCAATCCGCACTGGACCTACCAGGCAGCCAAGGAGCTGGGCGTGGAGCGTCCGTCGTGGACGCTGCCGGCGCCGTATGCGCACTGGCTGGAACGTTATTGAAGCAGCATTGAAACAGCATTGAAGGCGGGGAGGGCCGCTCAGGAATTCCCTGAGCGGGCCGCCCGCTTTCTAGGGAAAATCACTAAAGCCAACGCCGGGGAGATTTCCTAAGATGGAATCATCTTGAGGAGATCACCATGTTCACCACCTTCCTGTTGACCGTCGTTGTCTCTGTCCTGATGACTGTCGTGCTTTCTTCGCTGGGGATCTATCTGTTCGCTGAAGCGAAATGGCGTCATCACCCGCTGGCCTGCGATACCCGCCTGCCTGGACAGCGCCTGCCGATCTGATGTCTCCCTGAATCCTGGTGGATTTGGTGTTGGCCCCACGGTCTTTGACCGCGGGGCTTTTTTTTATGCGGCCAGGTGTGATCAGTAGAACAGCAAGGACACCAGCGGCACGCTGGCCAGCAACAGACAGCCCAGGAAGGCGGCAAGGAAGAGCAGTTTTTTCTTACGGGTGGCCATGATGAACCTGCAGGACGGGAATGGGCGCGGCATGCGCAAGGCGGCAGTGTACCGCGCCCAGGGCGATCAGGCCATGCCGTTGCGTCCGTAGCGGCGGAAGCCATCGCGCTCGGTCAGGCGATCATAGTAGGCGGCGACGGCCGGCAGGGGCGGATGCTCAAAGGGCGTGCCGAACCAGCGGTTCACCGACAGGCCCACGGAAATATCGGCCAGCGTGAACTCGGCCCCGGCCACATACCCACCACTGTGCTGCAACTGCTGCTCCAGCACTTCCATGAAACGGGTCCAGTCGGCGATGGAGGCCGCCACCTGCTGGGCATTGCCATGCGCGGGCGACTTGCGCACCAGGGTCAGGTAGGCATAGCTCCAGGCACGGTTGAGGTCGCTGGCCTGCCAGTCTATCCACTGGTCCACCCGGGCGCGCGCCTGCGCCTGCAGCGGATAGAGCGCCGCGCCGCCGTGGCGGTTGGCCAGGTAGCGGATGATCGCGTTCGATTCCCACAGCACGAAGCCGTCCTCCTCGATCACCGGCACCATGGCATTGGGATTCATGGCCAGGAAGGCGGGCTCGCTGGTGGGCCTAAAGCCCGCGCCCCAATCTTCGCGTTCGAAGGCAATGCCCAGCTCGGCGCAGGCCCACAGCACCTTGCGTACGTTGATGGAACTGTCCCGGCCATAGATCTTCAGCATGCGCGTTCTCCTGATGTCCTGATGAAATGACTGTACAGGCTAGCAGCAGCTCACTGTCTGCGCCATGTACAGTTGGCCCGTCAGCAAGCGTATGACTGTTGCGTCCGGCAACTGGCCCGGTCCAGTAACAGCAACTGTACCGGGACGGCCTGCCCAAGTGGGTTTAGACTCATGGTCCGACTGGTTCTGCCTGGCTGCGCCTGGGGCGCGCCCTGCCCTCATGTCCTCATCCAATCTCTGCAAGCTGCTCCTGCTGGCCGCCATCTGGGGCACCAGCTTCATGCTCATGCGCATTGCCGCGCCGGTCTTCGGTCCCATGCTGACCACCTTTGGCCGGGCCTCCCTGGCCACGCTGGCGCTGCTGGCCTTTGCGCGCGTGCGCGGCGTGCCCATGCAATGGCGCAGCAACTGGCTGCCCTACCTGGTGATCGGCATCTTCAACACGGCCCTGCCCTTTGCGCTGTTTGCCTGGTCGGCGCTGCACATCCCCTCGGCCTACATGGCCACGATGAATTCGCTGGCGCCGGTGTTTACGGCCATGTTCGGTTTCCTGCTGATGGGCGAACGGCTGAGCCTGGTGCGCTGCGCCGCCTTCGTGCTGGGCCTGGTGGGAGTGGCGGTGCTGGTGGGCATCGGCCCTGCCCCGGCCGATGCGATGGTGATTGCCGGCGTGCTGGCGGCCATGGGCGCAGCGGTCAGCTATGGCTTTGCGGCCACCTTCACGCGCCTGCGCGCCGGCGGCATCTCTCCCATTGCGCTGGCCACCGGCAGTCAGTTCGCCGCCGCCCTGTGCCTGCTGCCCCTGGCCGCGCCATCGATGCCGCATGCGCTGCAGGCCGGTACGCTGCCGGCGCTGTTGGCGGTGCTGGTGCTGGGAGTGGTCTGCACGGGTATCGCCTATGCGCTGTTCTTCCAGCTCATCGCTGCCGAAGGGGCCACCAAGGCCATCACGGTGACCTTCCTGGTGCCGATGACGGCCTCGCTGTGGGCCTGGCTGTTGCTGGATGAACCGGTGACGCTGGGGACCGTGACCGGCATCGCCATCGTGCTGGTAGCCACGGCCACGGCCTTGCGGGCCAAGCCGGCGGTGGCTGCGCGGACAAAGGCGACGGCCTAGCTCGGCAACGGCGGTGGATAAGACAAGAAGAGAAGAAGAGAAGAAGAGAATGAGACAAAGGCGCTGCAGAAGCTGTGCAGCGCCTTTGTCATCAGGGCATGCGGCCGACGCTTACCAGCCGTATCGCGCACACGCCTTGCGATAGGCCAGGCCCGCCAGCGCCACATCTTCCAGGCCGATGCCGATGCCCTTGTAGATGACGATGTCGTCGGGACGGCGCTGGTAGGGCATGCTGCCATCGACGGCCTGGGCCAGTTCCATCACCTGGGCCCAGTCGAACACTCCGGGCGCGCATTGGACCAGGTCGCCGGCCTCCTGCTGGGCCTGCGGCTTCCACTCCACGAACAGCGCGGCAGCGCGGCCGATGGCGGTATCGTCGAGCTCGCGCACATTGGCCTTGGACGCGCCCACGGCGGCCACGAAGGCGCCGGGGCGCAAGAGTTCGCCGTCGAACAGCGGCGTGGCCGAGCGCGTCACGGTGACCAGCACGTCGGCCTGGGCGGCGGCCTCGTCGATGCTGACCATGCGCGCCGGCACGCCCAGGGTGCGGGTGACTTCCTCGGCCAGCGCCTGTTGGCCGGAACGGCCGGCGATCAGCACTTCCTTGAAGGGCCGCACCTGCAGCAGCGCCGGGATGTGCGAACGCGCCTGCACGCCCGTGCCGATCACGGCCAGGACGCCGGCGTCGGGGCGCGCCAGCGCATCGCAGGCCACAGCGGTGGCGGCGGCGGTGCGCAGGCCGGTCATGGCGTCGCCTTCCATGGTGCACAGCGGTGCGCCGGTCTCGGTCGAGAAGAGCTGGATGACGAAGCGGAACTGTCCCTTGATGGTGGTATAGACCTTGGCGCCGGCAATGCCGGCTGCGGGGATCACCGCGCCCATCATGGAGAGCATCACGCCATTGGAAGCGCTGGTGCGCACGCGCCCCTGGTGCGCGCCCTCGGCCGCGCCGGCGAAGGCCTCGCGCATGGCGGCGATGGCGTCTTCGGTGGTCAGCAGTTCGCTGATCTGCTGGTTGCTCAGGAATTTCATTGCTACATCCTTCATGGGTTCACTGGGTACGAAAACCGGCTAGCCGTGTTCGGCCTTGAGATAGTTCCAGATGCGGTCGATGTCGGGATTGGCGCCATCCAGGCGGCGATAGACGCGGATGTCCATCTCGTCGCACCACAGGCCCTGCTCCAGCGCTTCGCTGTCGGTGGGGGCGATGGCCAGGGTCAGCTTGCCTTCGGCGATCTCGCGCGCCACGGCGCTGGCGGGCAGCCAGGCGATGCCATGGCCTTCGACAGCCATGCTCTTCAGGCCCTCGGCCAGGTCGGTCTCGAAGCGGCGGAACAGATGTACCTGGCGCGGGCTGGAATGCAGGGCCTTCTCGACGATGCGCGAGAGCGACGAATACGGCGAATAGCTCAGGAAAGGCTGGGGATCATTGGGCGCGCCGGGCAGCACATACTTGGGCAGGCCATTGGGCAAGGTCTTCACGTAGGGCCGCAAGGGCTCCTTGCCCAGCGAGAGCACGTCATAGCGCTCGGTATCGAGGGCGATGCCCTGCTGGCGGTGGTCATAGCACAGCAGCAGGTCGCAGTTGCGCTCCACCAGGGCCATGACGGCGTCATGCACATTGCCGGCCATCACGGTAGTGGAGATGGCGCCGATGGATTTCTCGATCTCGGAGAGCAGCTTGGGAAACACCGTCAGCAGCAGCGTATGCGGCATGGCCAGGCGCACCGCCGATTGGGCCCCGGCCAGCTGGCCGCGCAGCACCAGCCGCGCCTGCATGGACTGGTTCAGCATTTCCTTGGCGATGGGGACGAAGGATTCGCCGGCCTGGGTCAGCGTACAGGGATAGGAAGAGCGGTCGAACAGCTCTGCGCCCAGCCAGGTTTCCAGCGAACGGATGCGGCGTCCGAAGGCCGGCTGCGTCACATTGCGCAGCTTGGCCGAGCGGCTGAAGTTGAGCGTCTCGACCACGGAGAGGAAGTCCTCTACCCATTTGATTTCCATTGTTGCCCTGCCCCTGTTGTCTTGCCGCGCTGGTTCGGCGGCTTTGTCTCTGGCGCCGGCCACGTTGTGCCTGGCGGCGACCTTCTCTTGGAACGTCAGCCACTATACCGAAACGGCATGGGCAGCACCCCATGCCATTTTGGCATAGGGAGCACCGGCAGAGGTAGACAGTCGGCGGCAAAACCGTGGAGATCAGGAGGCGTCCTGGACCAACTCGGCTGGCATCAGCGGCAGGCCCGCCTGCATGACGGCCTGCGGGAGAAGCTGGGCGGCGTCATGGCGCTGGTCGCGCAGGCACAGGTCCAGCCGGACCAGCCGGCCGTCACGGTCGAGCCGGACGGCGCGCAGGTAGTGCCGCTGCGGCAACAGGGCGGCGCCGGCGGCGGCCATGGCGGCCGAAAACGGTGCTCCCCAGCAAGTGAGCGCAAAGCCCTGCTGCTCCAGCCAATGGCAGAGCGCCACCAGCAGTTGCGGGTCATCCGGCAGCAGCAGATCGGCATCGGCTGGTGCATGCGCCAGCGGCAGGCCCTGCAACCAGCGCGCAAAGCTGCCATAGACCACAAAGCCAGGATGAGCGCTCTGCATGGCCTGCAGCACGGCCAGGGTCTGCGCCGTGTCGATGGGCGGGGGCAGATGACGCGCCAGCAACGCATATTCATGGGCGCGGTTGCTGCGCATCTGGCCGGGGGCTGCAGGCTGGCTGGCGCGGTCGTAGAGGAGGATGCGCTCTTCGACGAAGCTGAAGCGGTCGGCCATCAGCCGCGCCAGGTCCCAGGCCAGCGGCACGAAATGTTCGCCCACCCGCAGGTTCTCGGCGCACAGCACCAGCCAGCCGCCGGGGCGCAGGCAACAGCGCAGGCCGGCCAGCAGGCGCTCCAGCATGCCCAGGAAACCTGCATAGGTCTGCATGGCGTAGAGCTGGCCGGATTGCGCCGCTGTGGCTTGCTCGGGCCAGCGGCAGCCGAAGTAAGGGATGTTGCTCAACACCAGATCCACCGGCGGCAGCTGCGGCAGGAGGGTGATGGCGTCGCCGTGGATGAGCTGCTGCGCAGGCTCCGCCGCCTCCGGTGACAGGCGCTGCAGGCGCTGGCGCGTCAATGCCACGCGGCTGCCATCGACCTCGATGCCGATACCCGCGCGGCCCTGGCTGTGCGCCGCCACCAGGGTGCTGCCAAAGCCGCAGAACGGGTCCAGCACCCGACCCTCGGGCGGGCACAGGTGGGCGATAAAGGGTTGCATCTGCTCCACCCAGCCGCAATCGCGCGCGCCAAAGCGGTCGACGCCGGCCAGGTCGGCGGGCAGGGTCCATGCCGGGTCTTGCGCTGTGAGGTGCAGCCAGCTGTTGTCGTTCATGACGGGCTCCACGGTGAGGGCATGAGCGGCAGCACGGCGCGGCTACGCGCGGTCACGGAAGTCCCGGTCTCCAGCAGGACATGCTCATCGGGATTCCAGCCGCCGCACAGGCGGCCATTGGCATGAAACACCAGCTTGTAGACCCGGCCGCTGGCGTGACGCTGGTGCATACGCAGGTAGTCCGAGGCTTCGAAGGTGAGCTGCATGCCGCGCCAGTGCAGCAATACATTCCAGAAGTAATAGCCGGAGGTGGCGTGCATCAACTGCGCCTCGGCGCTGAATTCGGGATCGGCCAGGCAGGCCGCCAGCAACTCAGCGACATCGATCCGGGCGGCGCCGATATAGCGGGCGGTGACGTTGTCGCGATACTGCGGACCCAGCTGCGAGAACTCGCGCAGGATCACGGCCGTCACGCCCTGTTGCTGCGCCCAGCGCAGATAGGCCTTGAGCGCCGGCAAGCCGTCGATGCCGCCTTGCTGCACGATGCACACCAGCTTGACCGGCAGCTGCGGCGCCAGTTGCGCCAGCACCCCTTCGACGCCCTCTTGCGTGGCCACTGCCTGCCCACTGCGAAAGCGCATGATGGCCTGGTTGGCGGCGGCCTCGTGATGATGGCGCGACAGCTCCACCCAGCCGAGACCAAAGTCCTGCAGGCGCGCTACCAGCGCCGCGCCCGGTGACCCGACCAGGCCGGCGCCATTGGTATAGAGCACGCTGCCCTGCACCGGCGAATGACGGGCGTGCTCCTGCAGCACATCGAGCATGGACAGCATCCAGCCTGCATCATCGGTGGTCTCCAGGCCCGAGAGCGACCACGACAGCGGCAGGCCCTGCAAGGCCGCCAGCGCCTGGCGCAATTGCGCGCTGTAGCGCAGGCCGGGACGCAGCGCCGCCGCATGCGGTCCGCCATCGTTGAGCGTCTCGGAACAGAAACGGCAGCGCGCCGAGCAGGGCCGCGCCGAGGCATAGGGTGTGAAGGTCACCGGCTGGGCGATCTGCACGGTGCGCCCGCCCAGCTCCCAATGCCGCCAGCGGCTGGCGTCGTCCTCATCGGGCTCGCGCTGGATCACGCGGGGCAGTCGCGCCTGCAGCCGTCGCTGCAGGCTGGCCGGCATCAGGGCGGGCAATGCGGTGGCCATGGACTCAGTCGGTGCCGGTGAGATTGAGGAAGGTATCGAGGATGTGGAAATGGTCATCGAAGAAACTCGCTTCCATGGCGGCCAACTGGTCGATGGGGGTCCAGACGGCCTGGGCGGCGTCATCGGCGGCCTCGACCTCGGGCAGGTGTTCCAGGCGCAGGTCGAAATAATAGGCATGGGTGATGGTGCGCCCGCGCGCGCTGCGGTCGGGGTGATCGAAGATCTTGACGTCCACCAGCGCCTCTTCCAGGGTGACGTCGAGCACGGCCAGGTTGGTTTCCTCGGCCAGTTCGCGCAGGGCGGCCTGCATCAGCCGCTCGCGCTGGTCCAGGAAGCCGCCGGGGATGGCCCACAGGCCGCGCCCCGGAAAGCCCTTGCGTTGCACCAGCAGCACGTGGTCCGCGGCGCGGATGACCGCATCCACGGTGGTGAACACCGGTGGATACGGGGCGGCGGCCCAGGCCGCCTGATACTTGCGCAACTGGCGATGTTCTTCCACCAGCGCGGCGTAATGCGGCAGCAGCGACCAGGCGCGCAGGTAGTGGCGCACGCTGGGCGGGACCATGGGGGCCAGCACGTCCAGGCTCACTTCCAGATCGTCGGCCTCGAACCAGACCTGGCGGATGTCGGTGGCGTCGATGTCACCGGCGCGCTCCAGGGTTTCCAGCTGCCATTGCGGGAAGTGGCGCAGGTAGTAGCTGGAGGCATCCTTGAAATGGCCCACCAGCAGGACCCGCGCCTGGCTGCCCGCTTCGGCGGCGACCTGGCGGCGCACTTCGGCTGACCAGCGGCGGTCGTCGTAGTAATCGCGGGTGGCGACGAAGCGCAGGCGCTCGCGCTGGCCCGGCGGCATGGCGCCGGCGATCATGGCGGCGCGCTCTTCCCAGGTGAAGGGGTTCTTGGTGTTGCGGGCGTGGAAGGCCGAACCCAGCACCACGATCACCATGGCCGCGCGTTCCAGCGCGTGATGCAAGAGGTGCAGGTGACCGTTGTGGACGGGCTGGAAGCGGCCGATCACCACGGCGGCATCGTATTGCGGAGTCAAGATGGGCATGCGCCTTCCTTTATTTTTTCAACAGGGTTCAATGGCAATCGGGTCCGGGAGCGCTACGCCGCGCCTCAGTAGCGCACCGCAATGGGAATCTGCCGCCCGCTGCCGAAGGCGCGCGAGCGCAGGCGGATCACGGGCGGCGACTGGCGGCGCTTGTATTCATTGCGCGCCACCATGCGGCAAATGCGTTCGACCAGGGCAGCCCCGGTATCGGTTCCGCTGAGCTGTTCCACCGTACGCGCTGCGGCCTGCGCTTCATCGGCGGGCAGGCGGCTGCCTTCGATGTGCCACTTGAGAATCTCGTCGAGCACCTCGTAGGGTGGCAGGCTGTCGGTATCGCGCTGGTCGGGCGCCAGTTCGGCGGAGGGCGCCTTGTCAATGATGGCGGCGGGGATGATCTCGCGACCTGCCTGCGCATTGAGATGGCGCGCCAGTGCATAGACCTCGGTCTTGTAGAGATCGCCGATCAGGCCCAGTCCGCCATTGGTGTCGCCATACAGGGTGCAATAGCCCACCGAGATCTCGCTCTTGTTGCCGGTGGTCAGCAGCAGGGCGTCATAGCCGTTGGAATATTCCATCAGGATGGCGCCGCGCACCCGCGCCTGCAGGTTTTCCAGCGGCAGTCCGCGCAGGGGTGCGCCGAAGGCGGTGGCAAAGCCATCCTCGAATTCGCGCACCAGGTCGGCGATGGGGTGGCGGAACAGCGTCACGCCCAGGGCCTGGCACAGCGTCTCTGAATCAGAGACCGAACCGGCGCTGGAAAACACCGACGGCATGGTCACCGCCACCACGTTCTGTGCACCGAGCGCCTCGGCGGCCAGGGCGATGGTCACGGCCGAATCGATGCCGCCCGAGGAGCCCACCACCACCTTGCCGAAACCGCAGCGGCGCGCATAGTCGCGCAGGCCCAGCAAGATCTGGCGGCGATGGAATTCGGGCGTGGCCATGGTCTGGTCGATGCACTGCGGCGCGCCCACGCCATCGCTGCGCAGGAAGCGTCCGCCTTCGAAAGCCAGCACCTGGAAGTCCTCGGCCAGGCGCGCGGCTTCGAAGGCCAGCCCTTGCAAGGGCGACATGGCGAAGGAGCCGCCGTCATAGACCAGCTGGTCCTGGCCGCCGACCTGGTTGACGTAGAGCAGCGCCATCTGGCGGCGCAGGCAGGCGGCCTGGAACAGGGCGTGGCGCTGGCTGCGCTTGCCTACGTCGGAGGGGCTGGCGTTGATGGAGACCACCAGTTGCGCATCGGCCTGGGCCAGCTTCTCGAAGGGATTGACGCGGTAGCTGCGCAGGTCGTCGTTCCAGCCATCCTCGCAGATCAGGAAGCCCACGCGCATGCCCTTGAGCGGCAAGACGCAGGCGGTTTCCGGGCCGGCCTCGAAGTGACGGCCATCATCGAAGACGCCATACACCGGCAGCAATTGCTTGTGGTATTCGGCCACGATGCGGCCCTCGCGCACGGCCAGCAGGGCATTGAAGAGCGGCTTGCCCGGACCGGGATTGCGGCGCGGTGCGCCGATCACGGCGGTCAGACCCGGCAGGCGGCGGGTGGCGTCGATCACGTCTTGCAGGGTCGCTTCGGCGCGGTCCAGGAAACGGGCTTCTTCCAGCAGATCGCCGGGGTAATAACCGCAGATCGACAGTTCAGGGAAGACCACCAGGTCGGCCCCGGCCTGGGCGGCGCGTTGCAGGCCATCGAGGTGCAGCGCGAGATTGCCCTCGAAGTCGCCGATGGTGGGGTTGCATTGGGCGATGGCGATGCGAAGCATGATGCATCCTTTCTGCCGCCGCAGCGGCTCAAGCAGGGAGGGCCGGCGCGGCGATGCCGAACAGCTGGCGCAGGTAGGCCAGGAAGGTTTCGTCCTTGCACAAGGTCTTGCCCGGCGAATCGGACAGCTTGGCCACGGCCTGGCCATTGCAGGACGACAGCTTCATGACGATGTTCAGCGGCGTGATGCCGGTGTCGTTGCTCAGGTTGGTGCCGATGCCGAAGCCGGTCATGGCGCGGTCGGAAAAATGGCGATAGAGGCGCAGCGCCTGCGGCAGGTCCAGTCCATCGGAAAACACCAGGCGCTTGGTGTTGGCGTCCAGCCTGAGCTTGCGGTAATGCGCCAGGGCCTTCTCGCCCCATTCGAAGGGGTCGCCGGAGTCGTGGCGCAGGCCGTCGAAGAGCTTGGCGAAGTACAGGTCGAAGTCGGCCAGGAAGGCGTCCATGCCGACCACGTCGGTGAGCGCCACGCCGAGGTCGCCCCGGTATTCCTGCACCCAGGCTTCCAGCGCGGCCTTCTGGAAATCGCGCAGGCGCACGCCGAAGGACTGGTAGGACTGCAGGTATTCGTGGGCCATGGTGCCGATGGGCACCAGTTGGTACTGCATGGCCAGCCACACATTGGAGCTGCCCTTGAAATACTGCGGCACTTCGCGCGCCAGCGTGGCCACCACTTCTTCCTGCCAGGCGCCGCTGTAGCGACGACGCACGCCAAAGTCGAAGAATTCGAAGGGATGGCGGCCCGCAGGCTCGCTGGCAAAGGACTTCAGCAGCGCGATCTTGTCCTGCAGGCGGCGCCTTGCCTCGTCGAGGGCGCCGGCATGGCCGACACGGCGGAAGTACAGTTCATTGACGATGTAGAGCACGAAGATCTCGAAGCCCATCACATGCACCTGCGGCCCTCGCGCCACGATGCACAGGCGGTCACCGTCGGTGCTCACTTCGATGAACTTGCGCTGGAAGCGGAACAGCGCCAGGAAATCGATGAAGTCGCTCTTCATGTAGCGCAGCTGGGCCAGGTAGTCCAATTCTTCGGGGCGCAGGCGCAGGCAGCACAGGTGGTCCAGTTCGCGCTCCACGTCCTCCTTGAGTTCGGCCAGCGGGAAGGCCGGCTGATTGCGGCAGACGAAGGTGTATTCGGCCTGGGCGCCGGGGTGGCTGTGCAGCAGGGCCTGCCACATGGTGAACTTGTAGAGATCGGTTTCCAGCAGACTACGGACGACGGGCGCCATGATGGGCACTCCTTGCAGAGGTTGAACGGTTCAGGCGTTGGCTTGCAGTTCCTGCAGCACCTGCGCCGAGGTGGCCAGGCGCACGCCGGCCTGCGACATGGCGGCCAGGAAGTCCTGGTACTGCGCCTCGAAGCCGGCTACCGGGCTCATGCAGTCGGTCACCAATACCAGCCGGGCGCGGCCGGCAGCGTCGAGATTGGCGGCGATGTGCTCGGTGGTAGCGCGCACGCAGTGGCTGCCAGCTTCGCCGGTGATGTAGACCGTGTCGGCCTGGGCCAGGGTGGCGATGAAGCCACGGTTGAGCTGGGTGGCCGGATCATCGTCGTCCGGCACTTCGGCCATGACCGCCGAATAGTGCTCGGTCCAGGGATTGCTGCCCTTGCCCAGCTTGGTGACCACGCCCAGCGTACGTTCTTCCCAGCGGTTGTAGGCGGCGCGCACATCGGCATGGACCGCTGCGCCCCAGCTGCCGATCTCGCAGTGCACCGGCCAGACCATGAGGCGATAGCGCCCGGCGGCTTCCAGCGCATCGAGATAGGCCAGCGCGCGCGGCAGCGATTGCGGATCGCGCGGCAGGTAGAGGCCGGCGCGCACTTGCGCGGCCTCGATCTGGGTGAAGGGGGTGACTGCCGATCCGTCGCCCTGCCGCCAGAAGGTGGGATGGGCGATGTCCAGCCTATGGTGGGCATCCAGGGTGATGCTGATGGCCGACAGGCCTGCGCCGCCCTGGTCGATCAGGCCGGCCACCCGTTGCAGGTCGGCATGGCTGCCCGCCACCGGCAAGGCCGGTTGCAGCGCGCCACCGCTGGCCGGGTCCACGGGCAGCCAGGACGCCGGCAGGTCGCAGAAATCGTTTTGCGGATCGATCACGAGGAGATGCAGGGAGCGCTTCATGGTGTCCACCTTTCGGAGTGCGTCGGGTTACGGTGAAGCCAGTGTAGACCACTTAATTTCATTTTGCAACTAACAAACCCGTGAGGAATTCTTTTAATCAGGCCCGCTGTTGCGCATGTATTTAGAAAATTGCAACAAATAGATTCACAATGACACTAAGTACCATTAGACTTCCAGACTTGGACAAGGCGAGGAGAAAAATGGATCCGGTGATCTGTACGGTCGATGTGGTATTGCTCACGCTCACAGCCGAGGGACTGGAAGTGGCGCTGCTCAAGCGCGAACACGCGCCCTTCAAGGGTGTGGCGGCATTGCCCGGCGGCTACATCCATGCGCGCACCGATACCGATGCCCGCGATGCGGCGCGCCGCGTGCTGCTGGACAAGACCGGCATCGCCGCGCCCTATCTGGAACAGCTGGCCACCTTCTCCGGCGCGGCCCGCGATCCACGTGGCTGGTCGGTGTCGATTGCCTATTACGCCCTGGTGCCGGCGGCCACCATTGCCCAGGCCGAGCGCCATGAAGTGCGCCTCTACAGCGTGGACCGCCTGCCGCCCCTGCCCTTCGACCATGGCGACATCATCGAGACGGCGGTCTCACGCCTGCGCAGCAAGAGCCAGTATTCTTCCCTGCCCTGCCATCTGCTGGGCGAGGTCTTTACCCTGCCGCAGTTGCAGCGGGTCTATGAGGTGTTGATGGGCGAGAGCATCAACAAGGTGAGCTTTCGCCGCAAGATGACCGAGATGGACATGCTGGACCCGGTCGATGGCCAGTTCGACAGCAGCGGCGCGCATCGTCCGGCGCAGTTGTATCGCTTGAAGCCCGCCTTCCGCGAACAGTTGCAGTTGCTGGAGCGTGGGCTCTGAGCTGAGCTGAAGTGAGGTGCGCCACGCGCATTGATCGGCCACATAAGAAAGCGGCGCACCCCGGTGGGTGCGCCGCTTTCTTGTTGAGGCATCAACTACTTGTGCGAAATTCAGGCGCAGCAATTACCGCTGGTGTCAGCATCGCGTTGGCGACGCTGGACTTCACGGCGGCGGCGCACGCCTTGCGAGACGCGATGGACGGCGCGCTGGGTCAGCATCATGGACAGGGTGCTCAAACTGAACTCGGCGGCAATGAGCAAACCGACCAGAGCGGCAAATTGCAGGTAGACCCGTGGATAGACGGACAGGCTACGCGAGAACAGTTGATGCAGCATGATGAATTCCTCTTTCTTGCTTTCTTGTTTTACGTGCTTGGGGCGCTTGCCTCAACCCGGTGGGATCGGGGCGCACCGCGATGCGTGGCCGGGTGCGGCGCACGCATCGGAGAGCCCGGCATCAGGCGCCAGCGTAGGTCGACGCGGCGACACTGCCGGCGGTCTGCACTTCGCTCTTGGCGGCGCCATTGCTGACGACCGGATAGACCGAGTCCACCTGGTTGACGGTGCCTTGCGCCTGGGCGCGGGCCAGGTCAGCCTTCACGGCGGCGCGGGTGGTCTGCGAGACGAAAGGCTTTTCGACCGGATAGGGGGCTTCGGCGAGAGCGATGGACGAAGCGGACAGGGCCAGGACTGCGGCGATGAGGGTCTTTGCGGACATGATGTTTCTCCTTGTATGCGTTGAGGGGGACTTCAGTTGGTTTCATTGCCATTCAGTGATGCGCCGTGCCGGGATGTCGGTCGGCTGGCGCCACTGTCTAGAACCACATCGTTTCTTGCGTTGCGATGTCGTTCATCGATGGACTGAAGTCTACGTAAGCGCGTGCGGGAGAAAAACCATGCTGGAGAGAATTGAGTGTTCCTGCTTGTGGAACAATCGCCGCGGACTATCAAGCCGATAGGCTTGCATGATCGCCTGGGCTGCGCGGCTCATGTCCACTGGCGCTGGCTGGCGCGCAAGGGCTGGCTGTATTCCTCGTGCTGGACCTGGCGCGGCAGGGCGGGCTTGCCCGGGCTGCGCCCGGTGGAAGGCTGGAAATTGCTCGCCGAAGGAGCGGCTGCCGGTGGCGGCGCAACGGAGCGCAGATGACGCGGCGGATGTTCCACCGGCGGCCTCGGTCCCTGGCCCAGCGACTTGCGCAGACGCTGCCGCACCGGATCGTCGGGATGTTCGCCCATGCGCTCGAACTCCTTCTTCAGGCGGGACAGTTCTTCATCCGACAGGTCTTCGGCATCCATGATCTGCTTGCGCGTGCCCTGCAGGGCGCGGATCAGTTCATCGAGCTTCAGTTGCGTGGCCTGGGCGTCGCGATTCTGGGCGTTCTGGATCAGGAACACCATCAGGAAGGTCACGATGGTGGTGCCGGTATTGATGAGCAATTGCCAGGTGTCGGAATAGTCGAACATCGGTCCCGTCACGGCCCATGCCAGCACCACGCCCAGCGCCACCACGAAGGTCCAGGAGCTGCCCACGGCCTGGGCGCAGGCTTCGCTGAAACGGTGAAACAGCTCGGCCACGCCGGAGCTGGCGTGCGGGTCGGGCTTGGATGGATCGGTGGCTGGCATGATACGGCTCTCCCTTCTGGTCGCGGCACGTGGGCGTGCCATCATTGGGCGCAGTATCGCTGCGGCGGCGCATGCCGTTAAGCGGACAACGGCTCTGCCTGCTGTAGGAAAGCAGGCAGAGCCGCAGGCCAAGCCGGCAGCGCTCAGAAGTGATGGTCGTAACGGATCTGGAACTTGCTGTTCTCGGCGCGATTGCGCACGGCGAACTCCTGGTAGACATTGAAGAACAGCAGGTCGCGCTCGGACAGCCGCATCATCGCCGCCGGCCCCAGCCCGACCACCCGTTCGCGGCGTCCACTGACATCGGCGCCATTGACCTTGGTATCGGTGACCTGTTGCAGCCAGTAGCCGGCCGCCCCCACGGTCCAGGTCGGATTGAGCACGTACTCGGCGGCGAAGTTGGCATGCGCCGCCTGTCCAGCCTGGGTGGAACTGACGTTGTTGCCGAAGGCGGCGCTGGGCGCATTGTTGCGGGCGTTCCAGAGGTAGTGCAGACGCCAGCTGAAGCTCAGGTTCTGGCTGGCCCAGAGCGTGCCGGCCCAGTATGGGTCGAAGGCCCAGGTATTGCTGCCCGGGTTGACGGTGGCGTTGCGGTCATAGGCGCCGGTGGGCAGGATGAACTGCAACTCGAAACGCTGCGCATAGAGCGGGCCTTGCGCTCCCATGATGGGATCGTACTGCACAGACACGCCGGCGCTGATGTCACCGATGCCGGTATTGCCACGCAGGACGGCGTTGTTGGCGCCATCGTCCACCTTGGCGCTGGCCACCCACGGCACCAGCACCTGGAAGCCCAGCTGCTTGTTGCCGAACTTGGCGCCGGGCGGCACGTAGATGAACTGGGTGACGGGCGCGAAGACGCTGATGTCCTGGGTGGCCGGAAAGCCGAGGCGGTTGCCGTTGTTATCCACCAGCTTGGTGGCCTTGCTGTAGGTGAGGTATTCGACGAAATAGAAGCCCGGTCCCCCGGGCAGCGGGGCGCCGTCGAAAAAGCTGGTGCCGCCCATGTTGACGGTGGGCTGGTCGTAGGCGCTGGCCAGCGCGGGCAGCAAGGCCAGCGCCAGGGTGGCGGCGTGCTTGCGGTGTTCTCTCATGGTGTTGTCTCCTGTTATTTTTTATCGCTTGGGATCGGTGGCGGCCTACAGGTAGGTCGAGGCCAGTCCCCCATCCACCGGCAGGTTCACGCCATTGATCCAGCGGCTGTCATCGCTGCACAGCCAGACGATGGCTGCGGCGATCTCGTCGGCATAGGCCGGACGCTTCATGCGATGCGCATCCTTCTGCACCCGCTCCTGGCCCAGCATGGTCACGAAGTCCCCCAGGATGGGCGTGAACACCGGGCCGGGCGCGACGCAATTCATCCGCACCGAATGCTGCAGGAACATCGGCTGGGCCTGGGTCATGGACCAGACGATCAGGGCTTCCTTGAAATACTGGTAGCAGTGTTCCTGCGCCACCGGATGCTGCGCCAGCCACGCTGCGCCCTCGGCGAAGCTGGCGGCCTGCGACAGGGCCTTGTGCTGCTCCAGCCGCTGCGGCCATTCCGCGCCCAGGATGGAGGCCACATTGACGATGGCCCCGCCTGGCGAGAGACGCGCCGTCAGGCGCTGGACCAGGTGGCGCAGGCCGAGGTAGTTCACCCGCGCCACCAGTTGCGCCTCTGCCGTGCCGGGTACGCCGGCGATATTGCACAGCGCGTCGATGCGCTCGGGCAATTGCGCGACCATGGCGTCGATGGCCTCGGCGCTGGAGAGGTCGGCCTGGACGAAGGTTTCCACACTGATGGCCGGTTCATTGCGGTCCACCCCGATCACGCGCGCACCCTGTGCGCGCAACTGACGCGCGGTCTCCGCGCCGATGCCGGAAGAAACGCCGGTGACGACGACGGTCTTGTCTTGCAGGTTCATGCTGGTCTCCTTGGAATAATGATTTATATGATTTAGTTGATTTTCAGGAATACGTCCTGCGGGTCTCAGAAGGGATACGGCATGGCTTGCTGGCGAATGGTGGTCCAGCGCCACTGCGTGTACTCTTCCCAGTCGGCCGGGCCGCCCACGCTGGCGCCATTGCCGGCGATGCCGGGACCGCCGAAGGGGTTGACGCATTCATCGTTGACGGTCTGGTCGTTGACGTGGACCATGCCCTGGCGCAGCCGCGCCGCTACCGCCATGGCGCGGCCCACCGAGGGCGACAGCACGCCGGCGGCAAGACCGCCGGCATGGCGGTTGGCCAGGGCGATGGCGTCTTCATCGTTGTCAAAACGGATGACGCTGGCCACCGGGCCAAAGATCTCTTCCTCGAAGACGCGCATGCCCGGCCGCACTCCGCCCAGCACGGTGGGCTGGTAGAACAACTGTTCGTAGCGTCCGCCGGCCACCAGTTGCGCACCGGCGGCCACGCTCTCCTGCACCAGCGCATGCACGCGCTGCAATTGACGTTCGTCGATCATCGGTCCCAGCGCGACCTGGCCGCTGGCGCCATCGCCTACCGGCAGATGACGCGCTTTGTCCGCCAGCCGCTGCAGCAGCCCTTCTTCCAGCGAGGCATGCACCAGGATGCGATTGGCGGCCATGCAGATCTGTCCCTGGTGCAGCCACGCACCCCAGGCGGCGTGGCTGGCGGCCACGTCGAGATCGGCATCCTCCAGGATCACCAGGGCATTGGCGCCGCCCAGTTCCAGCGACAGCTTCTTCAGGTGCCGGCCCGCCAGTTCGCCGATGCGCCGCCCCACCGCTGGCGAACCGGTGAAGGCGATCATCGGCACCCCCGGCGCGGTGACCAGCGCCTCGCCGGTCTCGGCCCCGCCCGGCAAGACATGCAGCAGACCTGCGGGCAAACCCGCCTGCTCGAAGATGCGCGCCAGCATGAAGCCGCCCGAGACCGGTGTGCGCAGATCGGGCTTGACCACGACCGCATTGCCGGCCGCCAGCGCCGGTGCGACCGTGCGCAAGGTCAGGATCAGCGGGAAATTGAAGGGCGAGATCACGCCGATGACGCCCAGCGGTGCGCGCCGGGCGATGCTGAGGCGACCCGGCGTGCTGGGCAGCAGCTGGCCCTGGGCTTGCAGCGGCATGCCGGCGGCCAGATGGCAGAGGGTGATGGCTTCGCGCACCTCGTGCTCGCCCTTGAAGAGCACGCCGCCGGTCTCGCGCGCCACCATGCGCGCCAGTTCGTCGAAATGCTGGTGAAACAACCCGGCGGCGCGGCGGAAGATGTCGGCGCGCTCACGCGGCGGCATCGCGACCCAGGCGGCCTGCGCCGCAATCGCCAGTTCCACCGAGGCGCTGACGTCGTCCGGGCTGGCCAGTCCGACCTGGGTCAAGGGCCGGCCGGTGGCCGGTTCGAGGACAGTTGCGCCCTGCGCGGCGGCCACCCATTGGCCACGGAACAAATGCTGTTGCCACTGCGCGGAATCGAGAAATGGACTTGCCTGCATGCTGCGGTCTCCTTTGTTGTGATCAGCCCGGCATCGGCAGGAAGCACTTGCCTGCCCGCGGGTTCAGGGGTCTTTTTGCAAAGCCTGTGCCAGACCGGGAAGCGCCCGCCGATGCGGCTTTGCAGCACGAGGGCAGGTCGCGTAGGAGGCGGCGGGAGTGGGTTTTGGGTGGGCGTCATGCTGCACGCCGGCAAGGCGCATGACGCGGTGCAGCTTGCGCAAATGCTGAAATTCTTCAACCATCGGGTCCACTGCATTTCATCATTTGATGAAGTCGTCCGCCCTGACAGGAGCCTGCTCATGCCCTCTTCCCCGCGTATATCCCTGGCCGAGATGGCGCGCCACCAGGGCGGCGGACTCAGTTCGGCCGGCACCGATCGCTGGAGCGTGGACGCCCATCCGACCCTGGCCGACCTGAGCGAATGCCTGTTCTTCTCGCCCGGCGATGGCCGCATCTGGCTCAATGACCAGCGCATGCTGCTCATCCACAGCCGCAGCATGGGCACGCTGCGCCGCGAGCTGATCGACCAGCTCGGCATCGACCAGGCGCGCGGCCTGCTCACCCGCGCCGGCTACATCTCCGGCGCACGCGATGCGCAACTGGTGCGCGAGCGCTGGCCCGACGCCGATCCCTCCACCATCCTCATGGCCGGCACGCGGCTGCATACGCTGGAGGGCCTGGTCAAGGTGGTGCCGGTCAGCTTCAGCTATGATCCCGAGACCGGGCGCTACGAAGGGGAATTCCTCTGGCACAACTCCTGCGAGGCCGATGAACACCTGGCCGCCTATGGCGTGGCCACTGCACCCTCCTGCTGGCAGCAGGTCGGCTATGCGATCGGCTATGTCAGCACGCTGCTGGGCCATCTGGTGATCTTCCGCGAAGTGCAATGCCGCGCCATGGGGACCGCGCATTGCCGCGTCATCGGTCGCTCGGCGGAGCTGTGGAGCGATGCCGAGGAAGACCTGCGCTATCTGAACGCCCAGGACTTCGTCGGCTCCGGCATGCTGGCCAGCGAAGCCGACGCCAGCGCCGAGGACGGTGCGCAAGGCGCTGGCGAGCAGGACGACGACACCGATCTGGTCACGGCGCTGGTGGGGACGTCGTCGGCCTTCAATGCCGCCTGCCACCTGCTGAACCGGGTCGCGGCCACGGATGCGACGGTGCTCTTCACGGGCGAGTCGGGGGTCGGCAAGGAGCGCTTTGCGCGCATGCTGCATCAGATCGGCAAGCGCGCCAAACGCGCCTGCATCGCCATCAACTGCGCCGCCATTCCGGAGACCCTGATCGAGGCTGAGCTGTTCGGAGTGGAACGCGGCGCCTACACCGGCGCCACGCAATCGCGCGCCGGCCGCTTCGAGCTGGCCGATGGCGGCACGCTCTTCCTCGATGAGGTGGGCACGCTGAGCCTGGTGGCGCAGGGCAAGCTGCTGCGGGTCTTGCAGGAAGGAGAATTCGAACGGGTCGGATCGGCCCGGCCCGTGAAGGTGGACGTGCGCGTGGTGGCCGCCACCAATGAAGACCTGGCGCAGGCGGTGCGTGAGGGACGCTTCCGCCAGGACCTGTTCTTCCGGCTCAATGTCTTCCCCATCCATCTGCCGCCCTTGCGCGAGCGGCGCGATGACATCCCGCTGTTGATGAACCACTTCCTGAAACTGTATGGCCAGCGCCATGGCATCGCCGTGCGCGGCTTTACCCAGCGCGCCATCCAGGCGCTGCTGAACTACAGCTTCCCGGGCAATATCCGCGAACTGCAGAACCTGATCGAACGTGGGGTGATCCTGGCGCAGGGCCATCCGCTGGACCTGCCGCACATGTTCATCAGCGGCGAGCGGCTCAACGATGAAGTGCTCTCGCTGGCCTTGCAGGGAGAGACCGGCATGCTGGCCGGCAAGTCTGTGGAGAAGTCAGTGGAGAAATCCGTAGCGCACCCGACGGCGCAGGGATTGCTGGATGTGCTGCGGCAATGGCGGCAAGAGGCCGCCGGTGAGGCTGCCGCACTGACATTGCCGGAGATGGAAAGGAGATTGATCGCCGAGGCCATCGAACGCGCAGAGGGCAACCTCTCGGCGGCGGCGCGCTTGCTGGGGATCAGCCGCGCACAGCTGGCTTATCGCCAGCAGAAGGGACAAGGCTGACAGCGCAGGGGCTGGCCCCGGACTTCAGGCAACGTTCTTGTAAGGGGCCGGCCGATCGCCTTCCTCGGCCACGATCTGCATTTCACCGATGCGGTTGCGCAACTCTTCCCACGGATGCAGGGACAGGCCGTCGTCGGGACGGCGCAGCGGGACAGGATAGCTGGTGCTGAAGTGTTCTGCTTCCTGCAGGCTGCGCTGCTCCCAGCGGCGCTCCACGGCGATGAACAGGCTGATGGCCGCCAGCAGACCCAGCATGCACACGCCCAGCGCTGCGTAGATCGCGTACTGCATGATGGCCTCGATTCCCTCCATTGCTCTTCCCAACTCTCATATCGTTTTGAATGCACGCATGGTAGCGGCGAGCTGTGATGCGGTGCATCAGGAAATGACTGAGGCGATAAACATCACACCCGGCGCGGCGCGCAAGCTCTACAGCAGGAACCGCAGCGCTGGAGGGGGGTCTGCTGGCTATCGCCGCATCGGCGCTTTTTCCGGAGATGCCCTTGTCCGCTGCCGCTTCCTTGCCCGCCCGTCTGGATCGCCTGCCCTGGTCGCGCTGGCACTGGCGCGTGGTCATCGCCCTGGGCGTGGCCTGGGTGCTCGACGGGCTGGAAGTGACCCTGGTAGGGTCGATTGGCAGCGTGCTGGAACGGCCTGACACGCTGGGCCTGGATGCCGCCCAGGTGGGCTGGACCGGCTCGCTCTATATCGCAGGGGCAGTCGTGGGCGCGCTGGTGTTTGGCCGCCTGACCGACCGCCTGGGGCGCAAGAAACTCTTCATGATCACGCTAGCGCTCTACATGGCCGCCACGCTGGCCTCGGCATTCGCTACCGACTTCCTCTGGTTCGCGCTGTGTCGCCTGGCCACTGGGCTGGGCATAGGCGGCGAGTATGCGGCCATCAATTCGGCCATTGATGAGCTGGTGCCGGCGCGCGTGCGTGGCCGCGTGAACCTGGTGATCAACGCCAGCTTCTGGATCGGCGCGGCGCTGGGGGCGGGATTGTCATTGGTGATCCTGGATGAACGGGTGCTGGGGCCGGTGATGGGCTGGCGCGTGTGCTTCCTGCTGGGTGCGGTGCTGGCCGTGGCCATCGTGCTGGTGCGCCGGCATGTGCCGGAGAGCCCGCGCTGGCTGGCCATGCATGGACATCATGCGCGCGCCGAGGCGGTGGTGCGGGAGATCGAGGCGCAGGTCATGGCCGAGCATGGGACATTGCCGGCGCTGCCGACAGCAGCGCCGGGCGAGTCGTCCCGCTCACCCGGCCAGGCTGTCGGCCTGCTCTCCTGGCGCGAGATTGCCCAGGTGCTACTGCATCACTATCGCGCGCGCAGCCTGATGGTGGCGCTGATGATGGTGGCCCAGGCCTTCGTCTACAACGCCATCTTCTTTACCTATTCGCTGGTGCTCACGCGCTTCTTCCAGGTGCCCGATACGCGGGTGGCGCTCTATCTCTTTCCCTTCGCGCTGGGCAATGTACTGGGCCCGCTGCTGCTGGGCCATCTGTTCGACAGCATCGGCCGCCGCCGCATGATCGCAGCCACCTACCTGCTGGCCGGCGTGGGGCTAGCCGCCACGGCCGCGGCCTTCAACGCTGGCTGGCTCGATGCGCTGGGCCTGGCGCTGTGCTGGAGCGCGGTGTTCTTCGTCGCCTCGGCAGCGGCCAGCTCGGCCTATCTCACCGCCAGCGAAGTCTTTCCATTGCAGATGCGCGCCATGGCCATCGCCATCTTCTACGCCATCGGCACCGGCGTAGGCGGCTTCATCGCACCGGCCCTGCTGGGCTGGTTGATTGCCAGCGGCGACCGCCAGGCGGTGGCGGCGGGCTATGCCGTGGGAGCGGTGCTGGCCTTGCTGGCCGGACTGTGTGCGCTGCGCTGGGCGGTGGATGCGGAGAGGCGCACGCTGGAAGAGGTGGCTGAACTGAAGCGCTGAGGCCGACGCCGCAGAGCCTCAGGCCAGGATCTTCTCGGCAATGCCTGCGCCCAGCGGGGCCAGCAACGCCTGTAATTCTTCTTCGCCAAACTTGACGGTGGTGGCATCGTCGCGCCCCAGCATGCCTTCGGCCAGGGCCGACTTGCGGGCCTGCAGTTCCAGCAGACGTTCTTCGATGCTGCCTTCGATGACCAGCTTGTAGACGAATACCTGGCGCTGCTGGCCCAGCCGATGGGCGCGGGCGATGGCCTGCTCTTCCACGGCCGGGTTCCACCAGGGATCGACCAGCACCACGGTATCGGCGGCAGTGAGGTTCAGGCCGACGCCGCCGGCCTTCAGGCTCACCAGCATCAGCGGCGTCTGCTCCTGCTGAAAGCCGGCGATCACATCGGCGCGGGCGGCGGGCTCGGTCTCGCCGGTGAGCATCAGGTAGGGCAACTGCAATGGCTCCAGCTGCGCGGCGATCAACTTGAGCATGCCGGTGAATTGCGAGAACACCAGGATGCGCCGCCCTTCGGCCACCAGCGCGGGCAGGGTGTCGCACAGCCAGTCGATCTTGGCGCGCTCCAACCCCTTGGGCATGCGGCCCTGCTTCAACAGGTAGGGATCGCAGCAGACCTGGCGCAGCTTGAGCAAGGCATCCATCACGGTGACCTGGGAGCCGCCCAGGCCGCGCCGTTCCAGCGCGCGCCGCACCTGCTTGTCGGCGGCCATGCGCACACTCTCGTAGAGTTCGCGCTGGCGGCCCTGCAGGGGCAGGCGTTCGATGATCTCGCTGCGCGGCGGCAACTCCTGCAAGACATCCTGCTTTCTCCGGCGCAGGATGAAGGGCCGCACCCGCTGCGCCAGCAGGCGCGCACGCACGGTCTGGCCCTGCTCTTCGATGGGCTTGCGCCACAGGCGCGCAAAGCTGCGCGCATCGCCCAGAAAACCGGGCATGAGGAAATGGAACTGGCTCCACAGCTCGCCCAGGTGATTTTCCAGCGGCGTGCCGGTCATGCACAGCCGATGGCGCGCCTGCAAGCGGCGGGCGGCGGCGGCGCTGCGCGAGGCGGCGTTCTTGACGGTCTGGGCTTCGTCCAGCACCAGCATGTGCCAGCGCTGCGGCAGCAACTGGTCGAGGTCGCGCCAGAGCAGCGGATAGCTGGTCAGCACCAGATCGACCTGGCCGCTGGCGAGGGCGCTGAAGTGCTGGGCGCGCTCCTGGCCATGCAGCAGCAGCACGCGCAGATCAGGGGTGATGCGGCGCGCCTCCTGCTGCCAGTTGAACAGCAGCGAAGTCGGCGCAACCACCAGCACCGGCAGGTCCAGACGGCCGGCCTGTTTTTCGATGAGCACATGGGCCAGCACCTGGGCGGTCTTGCCCAGGCCCATGTCGTCGGCCAGGATGCCGGCCAGTCCATGGGTGCGCAGGTATTGCATCCAGGCCACGCCATAGCGCTGATAGTCACGCAATGTCAGTCCCAGGCCATCGGGCTGGGGCACTGGCGCGACGCTGCCGGCAGCGCGCAGGCGGCGCGCCAGCGCCAGCAGGCCGTCCGCGCCGCTGATGTGCCAGGGTGTGGCGCCCTCCAGCCCTTGCAGGGCGGCCTGCAGGCCGTCGATGCGATGCGCGTCCCAGGGCGTCAGGCGCAATGGGCCGTCCTTGCGGCCCAGGTCCACCAGCAGGTCCAGCAAGGCCAATACCACCGCCTTGAGCGGTCCGGCCATGGCGTCGATGCGGCGGCCACCGGGAGCGCGCAGGGAGATCACCGCATGCGGGTCCATGCGCTCGACCTGCTGTGCATCGCCCCAGCGCGGATCGCGCCGCAAGAGATCGGCCACCATGGGCGCCACATCCATGGACTGGCCCTCGACCTCGATGCCGATGGCAAGCAGCCAGCGTCCGCTCGGGTCGAGGCCATCGAAGACTTCGCTGGAAAAAGCGCGTGGCGTGAGGGGCGCGGCCACCTCGCGGTTGATCACTTCGCCGGTCTGGCTGCTGACGATGAAACGCCAGGCCGTCACCGGTACGCTCTCATGGGCAAAGCCCGGACGGGCGCGCAGGATCCAGCCCTGCGCCTGCAGGCGCGGAGCCTGATCGGCCCAGAAGTCGCCGAAGAATTCTTCCTGCACCAGCGTCCACAAGGGACCGGCGTCATGCAGGGGATTGTGGGCGCGCCATTGCAGGGCGTCCTCGCGCAGCGGCAGCAGGCCCAGCTCGCGGATGTCTTCCAGCGCGGCGGCTTCGGCCTGGTGGTCGCGCTGGATGTGGGCGGGGGTGTAGTCGGGTTGGTCGCCGTTGGGACTGGTGGGCGCGGGCGTGCTCCAGCCCTGTGCGCCCTGGCCATAGACCCAGTCGATCTGCGCCACCGTGACCATGCCGCCGCGCGGACCGAACAGGCCATGCGCGCGCATGCCCAGCAGGCCGTCGCCACGGGTGAGGGTCTGCAGCGTCAGGCGGGGATGGAAAGCGGAAACGGTGGGGGAGCTGGCCATGCGTGCGGGAGATATCAGCGAAGCGGCCATTGTAGGGCGCTTCGCGGCCGGCGTGCAGCGGGCTTACTTGGCCGGCGGGGTGATGCAGAAGTCCAGCATGCCGAAGGGCGTGCGGCCCTCGCCGGTGGCCCAGACCCACACGGCCCAGCACAGCAGGCCGCACACCAGCAACAGGGCCAGCACGATGTGCAGTCCGGAAGCCTTGCGCAGGAAGCTTTCGATGCGGTCGAACAGGGCGGTCATGGTGAAAAGACAGGGACGTGAACGGGACTGCCTATTCTATCCAAACGCGCGGTGCGGCGGGATGGGACAAATTGCCGCAGTGTCTGGATGGCAAGAGGGACGGGCACGATGGATGGGCAAGCTGCGCGGGCCTGCTGCAAAAGCCGCATGAGCTTGTGCGGAAAGCTTCCTTCCCCTGTCGCGCTGCGGCGACTACGCTGATGCACTTTGAACAAGCCATCAGGGGGCAAGCACCATGGACGCACATCAACCCAGGCACAAACGCCGCCTGCTGCTGCAGGGCCTGGCCGCGGGCGCGCTGGCCAGCGGTACACCACTGGTACGCGCTGCAGCGGACAAGGTCTTGCGTATCGGTTACCAGAAATTCAACACCCTCAACATCCTCAAGGGCAGCGGCAAGCTGGAGCAGGCTCTGCAGCCGCAAGGCTGGTCGGTGAAGTGGTTCGAGTTCGCCGCCGGTCCGCAGCTCACCGAAGCACTCAACGCCAATGCCATCGACCTGGGCCATGCCGCCGATACGCCCTCGGTATTTGCCAATGCCTCGGGCGTGAACGCGGTCTACCTGGGTGCGGAACAGCCCTATCCCAAAGGCATCGGCATCTTCGTGGCGCAGGAGTCACCGATCCGCTCGGTGGCCGACCTCAAGGGCAAGAAAGTGGCCACCGGACGCGGCTGGAATGTGCAGTTCCTGCTGTTGAAGGCGCTGGAAGAAGTCGGCCTGAGCTATCGCGACATCGAACCGGTCTATGTCACCAATGCCGCCGACGTGCGCGCCGCCTTTCAGTCCGGCAATGTCGATGCGGCCACGCTGTGGGACCCTTTCCTGGCCGGGCAGGAACTGGCCACGCGCCCGCGCATCCTGCGCGACGGCACTGGCCTGTCCAACAACCGCACCTTCCATCTGGCGGTGCCCTCCTTCGTGGACAGGCACAAGGACATCGTGCGCACCGTCTTTGCCGAACTGAAGAAGACCAACCAGTGGACCCAGAGCCATCCGCAGGAAACGGCCGAGCTGCTGGCCCCGCAACTGGGTGTCGATCCCAAGGTGCTGCGGCTGGCCACCGAACGGCGCAACTACACCACCGTGGCGGTGGACGCCGGCATCGTCGCGGAACAACAGCAGATCGCCGACGCCTTCCTCAAGCTGGGCCTGATCAAGAATCCAGTGCGGGTGCAGGACAAGGTCTATCCGGAGGTGCTGGTCTGAGACCGGCAGAGCCATGCACCTGGCCGCCTTTCTCATCGCCGGCAATGCCGCCCACAGCCAGGCGCTGTGGCGGCATCCGCAGAGCCGCCGCGGCGGCTTCCTGGAATTGGATTACTACCTGCACATTGCGCGTACGCTCGAGCGCGGCAAGTTCGACCTGCTCTTCTTTGCCGACCGGCTGGCCGTCTCCACCCGCTATGGCGACAGCCACCTGCATGGCCTCTACATAGGCGACCAGGACGCTACCCGGCTGGACCCGCTGCCCATCCTGGGTGCGCTGGCGGCGGCCACCTCGCATATCGGACTGGGTGCAACGCGCTCCACCACCTATTCGCAACCGTATAGCCTGGCGCGTGAATTCGCGACCCTGGACCACCTCAGCGGTGGCCGCGCCGCCTGGAATGTGGTGACCTCGGTCAACCAGGGCGAGGCCGACAACTTCGGTCTCAAGGAGACCCTGCCGCATGACGTGCGCTATGACCGCGCCGATGAATTCCTGGAAGTCACGCACAAGCTCTGGCACAGCTGGCAGCCCGATGCGCTGCGCCTGCAACAGGACCGCTATGCCGATGCCGACAAGGTGGCGGCCATCGATCATCAGGGCGCGCATTTCAGCGTGCGCGGTCCGCTGAACATCCCGGCCTCGCCGCAAGGCCATCCGGTGATCATCCAGGCCGGCTCTTCTGATCGTGGCCAGGACTTCGCGGCGCGCTGGGCCGAGGTGGTCTTCAACATCCAGCCCGATCTGCCGCGACTGCAAGCCTTCTATCGGGATCTCAAGAACCGGGCGCAGCAGTTTGGCCGTCGTCCGCAGGACATCCGCATCCTGTCGGCGGTGATGCCCTTCGTCGGCCAGTCGCGCCAGCACGCGCGGGAATTGCAGGAACAGGCCAATGCCCTGGCCGATCCGCTGGTGGGACTGTCCACCCTGTCCAGCCACATGAATGTGGATTTCTCGGGCTTTGCGCTGGATGCGCCGTTGGGCGACGTGCAGGTCAGCGGCATCCAGGGCCTCTTCAAGCTGCTGCGCGCCATCTCGGCCGAGCGCCAGCTGACCCTGGCCGATGCCGGGCGGCTCTATGCGCAGGGTGTACTGACGCCGCAGATCGCCGGGACCGCCGCCGATGTGGCCGACTGGCTGCAATCCATCATCGTCGCCAATGGCGCCGATGGTTTCGTGATCTCTCCCTCGCATCTGCCCTATGGCTTCGACGATTTCGTCGACCAGGTGATCCCCGAGCTGCAACGGCGCGGCGCATTCCGCCAGGATTACGCGGGACGGCAATTGCGCCAGCATCTGGCCGCGTCACCGTAAGAGCATCCGGCCGGCTTATCAGTTACCCTTATCGGCTTGATCCTCCACTGCCAGGTCTTGCCATGCCTACCGCCCTGCTCATCATCGATATCCAGCACGCCCTGTGCCACGGCCCTGACGCGGTCGAGAACAGCGCCGCCGTCATCGACCGCGTCAATCAGTTGGCCGACCAGGCCCGCGCAGCCGGCGCGCCGGTGATCTTCGTGCAGCATGAGGATGAGGACGCCTTGCAGCGCGGCAGCGAGGGCTGGCAATTGATGCCGGGGTTGCACCAGCAGCCGGAAGATCTGCACCTGCCCAAGCGCGGCTCGGACGCCTTCCATCACACCGAGCTGCAGGCCATGCTGAAGATGCGCCATATCTCGGCGCTGGTGATCTGCGGCATGCAGACCGAGTATTGCGTGGAGTCCACCGTGCGGCGCGCGCTGGCGCTGGGTTATCCGGTCATGCTGGCCGCCGATGCCCATACCACCGCGCCCAATGGCGTGCTGACGGTGGCCCAGGTGATTGCGCACCATCACGCCACGCTGGCCGGACTGGGTTCGTACGGCGTGCGCGCCAGCATCAGGCCGGTGGCCGACATCCGTTTCTGAAGTCGATCAGAAGCGCTGCGGGCTGAAGGGCGCGAGGTCGATCTCGGGCGTCTGTCCAGCCAGCAGCTGGGCCACGATGCGCCCGGTGCGCGCCGAACAGCCCAGGCCGATGTGACCATGGCCATAGGCGTGCACGATGTCGCTGCTGGCGCGGGCATAGCCGATGCAGGGCATGCCGTCGGGCGTGCTGGGACGGCGGCCCAGCCAGTAACGGACATCCGCGGCGGGCAAGTCACGCGGCAGGCCGGGGAAGAGTTTCAGGGCGATGTCGCGCATGATCTCGCCGCGCCGCCAGTCCGGCGCAGCTTCGAAGGAGGCGAACTCGACCTGGCCGGCGATGCGCAGGCCCGTTTCCATCTGCGTGGCGATGACCTTGAACTCGGACAGCATCATCGGTGTGCGTGCGCGGGCGGCCTGTTCGTGGCCACGGATGAGGGCGTGGTAGCCGCGTTCGCTTTCCAGCTGGACGCGATCACCCGCCTGCGCGGCCAGCGCCTTGGAGCGTGCGCCGGCGCAGATGACGGCGGCGTCGCAGGCGACCTCGCCGGTCTCGGTCAGCACCGCCTTGAGTCTTCCCTCTTCGATGCGAAAACCGGTGGCGCGCGCATCGATGCGATGCGCGCCACGCGCCAGTGCATAGGCTTGCAGCGCCTGCAGGTAGGCCGCGGGATTCTTGCAGTGACCGGCCTCGTCGACCTGCACGGCAAAGCCGAAGGCCGGGTCGAGGTCGGGCTCGCGTCGGCGCAGGGCCTCTGCCTCCAGTTCGCTCCACTGTATGCCCAGCTCGCGCCGCACGCTCCAGCCGAAGGCGTCGCCCTCGAACTGCTGGCGCGAACGATAGACGTGCAGCACGCCCGAGGTGTCGATGAGATGGGCCACGCCGGCGCGGCGGGCAATGTCCAGGTGCAGCGTGCGTGCATCCACCACCAGGGTGCGCAGGGCGCGGGCGGTGGCGCGGATGCGTTCTCGGCGGGCGCTGGCCAGGTTGCGCAGCAGCCAGGGCGTCAGGCGCGGCAGATAGCGCCAGCGGATGGAGAGCGGGCCGATGGGGTCCATCAGGTAGCCGGGGACCTTCTTCCACATGCCCGGCTCCACCGGCGGGATCACCGAGTGCGACGACAGCCAGCCGGCATTGCCATAGCTGGCGGCCTCTTCGCTGCCCACCGGATTGAAGTCGAGCAGGCTGACCTCCAGCCCCTGGTCCAGCGCGTGGATGGCGCTCATCAGGCCGACCGCACCGGCGCCGATGACGACGGCGTGGCGCGGGAAAGAGATGTCGGGGAGGGTGGACATGGACGAGGCCTTGGCAGAAAGCAACATCATACGGGACTTTGCCGCAGGCGTCGGCGGCATTGACCGACATTGCCGTCGAGTCCTATGATCGGCGCTCATCGATATCCTCAGGAGACCCGACCATGATCGACCATACCGGCGTGACCGTCAGCGATTTCGAAAAGAGCAAGGCCTTCTACCTGGCCGCGCTGGCCCCCATCGGCTATACGCTGGTGATGGAGCTGCCGGCCTCGGTGACCGGCCATACCGACGTGGCCGGCTTCGGCGAACACGGCAAGCCGGATTTCTGGATCAGCCGTGGCACGCCCAACCAGCCGCCGGTACACGTGGCCTTCCGCGCCGAGACGCGTGCGCCGGTCGATGCCTTCTACGCGGCGGCACTGGCCGCCGGCGGCCGCGACAACGGCGGGCCGGGCATCCGCGCGCACTATCATCCGCACTACTACGGCGCCTTCGTGCTGGACCCGGATGGGCACAACATCGAGGTGGTCTGCCACTGTCCTGCCTGAGCCACCCGAGCCGCATGGCGCGCAGCGCTGCTGTCGCGCTTGACTTCGACGCGCCGGCAGCGGAGGCTGCGCCTGTTCCCGCACGTCGAATCCGCCCGTCCGGGCGCCCCTGAAGGAGAGCACCCATGAGCCAGCCGCACACCGTCAAACTCTACCGCGTCCTGCGGGCCAAGCCGGAACGCGTCTACCGCGCCTTCCTCGATCCTGATGCGATGGTGAAATGGCTGCCGCCGCATGGCTTCACCGGCAAGGTCCACCACATGGACGCACGCGTGGGCGGCTCGCACAAGATGTCGTTCACCAATTTCAGTACGGGACAGACCCAGGCCTTCGGTGGTACCTACGTCGAACTGGTCCCCAATGAACGCATCGTCTATACCGACCAGTTCGACGACCCCAACCTGCAGGGCGAGATGAAGGTCACCATCAGCATTGCCGCCTGCCTGGTCGGCAGCGAACTGACGGTGGTGCAGCAGGGCATACCGCCGATGATCCCGCTGGAGTTCTGCTACGCCGGCTGGCAGGAATCGCTGCAACTGCTGGCGCAGCTGGTCGACCCCGAGATTGCCGACGGTCCCTGAGAGGCCATCGGCGCGTCATCCAGGCTGGTTGTAGGGCACAGTGCGTGGCAGATATGGCTGGCCATTGATGCGGCGCAGGCCGTGGAAGGGTGGCGCGTGGAAGCTGTCGCTGAGGATGTCGCGGTGCGCATCGTAGTACACCGAGCGCACACCCAACAGGCCCAGGATGGTGTGCTCCATCTGGTCGGTCTGGTAGGGCCGGTGTTCCAGTTGGGCTCGCTCTTCGGAGCTCTTGCCGATGAAGGAGCGGGTCCACAGCAGCATGGGGATTTCATAGCCGCTGGGGTCCGAGGCCGACTGGCCGGCATGGTCGCGGGTATGCCCCACCTCCTGGGCATGATCCGAGCTGAACACCAGGCTGGCATTGTCCTCGGGCGCGGTGCGCATGGTCAGGCGCAGCATGTTGCCCACCACGTAATCGTTGTAGGCGATGGCATTGTCGTATTCGTTGCGCAGCTGGCGTATCCACGGTGAGCGATCGGCGTTCTCCAGCTTCTGCGTGACGCCGTCGCGCACGCCGTCAAAGCGCGCGTAATCGCTGGGATAGCGCATGTCGTATGTGGGATGCGCGCCCAGCAGATGGACCACGATCAGCTTCTTCGGGGCCGGGTCCTGCAGGGCGGCCTCCAGGCCCGGCAGCAGGTTGCCGTCGAAATTGTTTTCGCCGCGGCCAGCGCCCTTGTTGATGAAGACCTGCTGGTCGGCGCGTCGGCTGACCACGCCCAGCCAGCCATCGTTAGGCACCTGGTTGGACAGCCAGATCACGCGAAAGCCCGCCTCCCGCGCCAGCATCACCACGTCCGGCTTACGGCTCCAGGCGTGCGGATCGTCCAGGTCGGCCGGGGTGAGCATCTTCATGAGCGAGCCCATGGTGGCCGGCTCGGATGACACCACATCGCGGAACACCAGCAAGTCCCGGCGCATGGCGTCCAGGAGCGGCGTGGTCTGGCGTTCATAGCCGTAGAGCGACATGTTGGCGCGGTTCAGGCTCTCGCCGATCACCCAGACCAGGGTGTTGCGCTGCGGGCCGGCGTAGTGGACCTGCCACTGCGCACTCTGCGCCATGTTGCTGGCGATATTCTGTTCCATGCTGCGGGCCTGCTCGGTCTGGGCCTGGTATTCCAGATAGCGGATCGGCCAGAACAGCAGCGGGTTTTCCTTGGCCATGGTGGGATTGAAATGCAGCGCCACGAACACTGCCAGCAACAGACCCACGCCAGCCACGCCACGCGCACGCCAGGGCGCCGCCGCTTGCCGGGCCTCGCGGCGCGCCAGCCAGCGCTCGCCCAGCCAGGCCAGGCTCATCATCACCACAAAGGCCAGCACGGCCTGGGCCACGTCGCGCCAGTTGTGGCGGAAGAACTCGCTGCTCTCGGCGGGATTCGTGTTGAAGATGGCTTGCAGCACCAGGACGGGATTGGGCCGCAGGCCGAAATAATCGCGCAGGAAACCCTTGAGCGCAGCATCGAGGAAGAACAGGCCGATGATCAACAGGCTGGCGGTGGAGAACAGGCCGGGCCTGCGACGGCACCAGGGAATGATCAGGAACAGGCCGGCAATGCCGGGCAAGGCGGTGGCCATGAGGACGCTGCTCTTGGCCAGTTCGTTGCCGCTGATCATGCCCAGGCCCCAGAAGACCGCCAGGCCGCCCAGGCCCAGCAAGAGGCGATTGATTAACTTTTTCAATGCTGACTTTCTGCCGCCCCGACGGCGAAATGTTGAACAACAGACATGTCAGCCTATGAGTCCCCGTCCCGATGAGCCGCTGCCTGCGCTGGGCGGTAGGACAAGCTCGGCGGCAATTTGTTCTCTCGGGGCGACAAACCGTACGCGCCGCCCTGGCGCGCCCCGGGGCCGGATCAGCTGGCGTGCGCCATCCCGCGCAGGCGGAAGCGCGCCACCAGCGCGGCCAACTGGCGGGTCTGGTCGCGCAGGGAGTGGGCGGCGGCGGCGGCCTGCTCCACCAGCGCGGCGTTTTGCTGGGTCCCCTCGTCCATCTGCGTGACGGCGTGGTTGATCTCGTCGATGCCGCGGCTCTGTTCGCGGCTGGCCACGGCGATCTCGCTCATCAGGGTCGCCACGCGGGCCACCGAATCGACGATCTCGTGCATGGTCTGGCCGGCCTGGTCTACCAGTTCAGCGCCGGTGGCCACCTGTTGCACCGAGCCCTCGATGAGCGCCTTGATCTCGCGCGCAGCCGCTGCCGAGCGCTGGGCCAGGCTGCGCACTTCGGTCGCCACCACGGCGAAGCCGCGCCCCTGCTCACCAGCGCGCGCCGCTTCGACGGCGGCATTGAGGGCCAGGATATTGGTCTGGAAAGCGATGCCATCGATCACGCCCGTGATGTCGGCAATGCGCGCCGAGCCGGTGCGGATCTCGCCCATGGTCTGCACCACCTGGTCCACCACCGCGCCGCCTTGCACGGCCAGGCGCGAGGATGTCGCCACCAGCTCATTGGCCTGGTGCGCATGGTCGGCGTTCTGGCGCACGGTGGAGGTCAGCTCTTCCATGGCCGAGGCGGTCTCTTCCAGGCTGGAGGCTTGCGATTCGGTGCGCGCGGACAGGTCGGCGTTGCCGCTGGCGATCTCGCCGGAGGCGGTGTCGATGACGCTGATGCTGCGATGGACCTCGGCCACCATGTTGCCCAGGCTCTGGGTCATGTGGTTCAGGGCCTGCATCAGTTGCCCGGTCTCGTCGGCGCTGTGGACGCGGACCTGCCCGGTGAGGTCGTTGTCGGCCACCTGGCGCGCCAGCTGCAGCGCCTGCGCCAGCGGTTGCGACACGATCCGGGCAATGGCGATGGCCAGCGCCAGGCCCAGCGCGATGCCGGCCAGCAGCAGGCCGATGATCCAGTGCTGGGAGCTGTCATAGATCTGATCGGCCAGGGTATTGGCTTCTTCCTTGTGGTCGATGCTGGACTGGCGCAGCGTGGCGAACTGCTTGTCGATGGCGCGGTAGGCCTTCAGCGAATCGCCCTTGGTCAGAGCCAGCGCCTCGTCCTTGCGGTTGTCGTGGGACAGCGCAATGATCTTGCGATGCTCCACCAGGTAGGCCGCCAGGGTCTTGCTGACCTGATCGAAGGAGGCCGTCTCTTCGGGCGTCAACGGCAGCTTGCGGTAGTCCTGCTGCAACTGCGTGAATTCGGCATAGCGCTCGGTCAGCGCCTTTTCCAGCGTGGCCATGCTCTCCTGATTGCCCAGGATGTGCTGGAACTCGGTGGAGCGCACCCGCGCCAGCACCTTCTCCAGCGTCAGGCTGATGCGCACGCTGGGCTCCCACTTGTGGGCGATCTCGGTGGCGGCGTCGTTGACCTTGTCCATCTGGTAGACCGAGAAGACGCCCAGGCAACTCATCAGCATCAGCACGGCTACAAAGGACAGCAGCAGCTTGGTGGCGATCTTGCGATCCATGAACCATTTCATTGGTGTTACCCCTTCCCTCTCTGAATTCGTCGTATCCATTTCACGCGGCGGGAACATTAGCGTTTCGACATGCGCCGCCGCAAAAAGCAAAAAACCCGGTCCATGCAAGGGACCGGGTTCTGGAGAGGCCGTCTGGCGACGGCGCCCTTCCCTGTTCAGTTGATGCCGAACAACTGGGCCGCTGTCTGGCCCGTGATGATGCGGCGTTGCTCCTCATCGCTCACCAGCTGGGTGAACTGCTGCCAGCTGTGGCCGTAGTCGGTGAGACTCTCGTGCTGGGTGTGCGGCCAGTCGCTGCCCCAGAGCAGGCGCTGCGCTCCGAAATGCTCGCGCAGCAAGGGCCAGGCCTGGCGGGCGAAGCGCTGGCCCTGCTCGGCCCCGCCATTGCGATAGGAGGCCGAGAGCTTGACCCAGACCTGCCCGCCAGCAGCGCTGGAGAGCAGATAACGAAAGCCTGGATCATCCACGCCCAGAGCGGCGTCGACCCGGCCGAAATGGTCGACCACCACCTTCAAGCCCATGGCCAGCAAAGGGGGCAGCACGCGCGGCAGATCCACCGCCTCGCGATGGATCTCCACCTGCCAGCCCAGCTGCGCAATACGCGCCAGGGTGCTACGCCAGACGCCCGTGAAGTCTGGCACGGGCGCACCACCGACCAGGTTGAAACGGATGCCCACCACACCGCCGGCCTGCAGGGCCAGCAGTTGCTGCTCGCTGACGTCGGCGTCGACCATGGCGATGCCGCGCAGCCGCTGCGGATAGCGTGCAAGGGCGGCCAGCAGGTAGCGGTTGTCGCTGCCCAGGAAGCTGGGCTGCACCAGCACGCCATGGCTCATGCCATGGGTGTCGAGACGGGCGATGTATTGCTCGACGGTGACGTCATAGGTCGGCGCGTAGCGGCGCACATCGGCCAGCGGCAGGTCGCGGGTGAAGACGTGGGCGTGCGTGTCGATGCGCAGCACAGTCGCGGGCGTCGCGCAGGGCTGGCTCATGCGGAGGTTTCCATCTTGCGGCCCTTGGTCTCGGGCAGCATCAGCACGGCCACCACCACCAGCGAATAGGCGATGGCGGCGTCGATGCCGATGGCCTGGCCCAGCGGCATGGAGTCGCTCATGTGGCCCACCAGCACCGGGAAGCCGGCCGAGGCCACGCGTCCGAAGTTGTAGCAGAAACCCACCCCCGTGCCGCGAATGCCGCTCGGGTAGAGTTCATTGAAGAGCGCGCCCATGCTGGCCGGGATGCCGGCGGCGAAGAAGCCCAGCGGGAAGCCGCAGACCAGCATCTGGGTGTCCGACAGCGGCAGGAAGATGTAGCACAGCACGGTGGCCACGCAGGCCAGTGCAAAGAACGCCACGGTGCGACGGCGGCCGATGCGGTCCAGCAATTGCGAACTGGCGATGCAGCCGCACCAGAAGGCGACGATGATGACGGCCAGGTAGCCGCCGGTGGAGAGCACCGACAGATGCTTCTCGGTCTTGAGGTAGGTCGGCAGCCAGGTCATCAGCGCGTAGTAACCGCCGTGCGCACCCACGCCCAGGAGGCTGCCGATGATGGTCAGGCGCAGCACGTCCGGACGGAAGATGCCCAGCAGCGTGCTGGCCGCAGGCTTGCTGGCGGCCGCCTTCTGGCCGGCCAGGAAGGCGTCGGTTTCCTGCACCGAGCGGCGCACGTAGACCACCAGCAAGGCCGGCAGCAAACCGATGACGAACATCACGCGCCAGGCCATCTCCTGCGGCAGCAGCGAGAACAGCACCGAGAACAGCAGCACCGCGCCGCCCCAGCCGACCGCCCAGGCGCTCTGGACGGTGCCCATGGCCTTGCCGCGATGTTCGGCGCGGATGGTCTCGGCCATGAGCACGGCCCCGGCCGCCCACTCGCCACCGAAGCCGAAGCCCTGCAAGGCCTTGAGCACCAGCAGTTGCGGGAAGCTCTGGGCGAAGGCGGAGAGGAAGGTGAAGAAGGAAAACCAGATGATGGTGATCTGCAGCGTCTTGACGCGGCCATAGCGGTCCGACAGGGCGCCGGCGAACCAGCCGCCGATGGCCGAGGCCACCAGGGTGGCGCCGCTGATCAGGCCGGCATCGGCCTTGGAGAGGGAAAAGGCAGCGATCAGCGCGGGGATGGCCAGGCTGAACATCTGCACGTCCAGCGCGTCCAGCGCCCAACCGCTGAAGCAGGCCCAGAAAGTCTTGCGTTCCTTGGCAGTGACCTGCCGATACCATGAAAACATTGTCTCGTCCTCTAAGCTGAAGGCGTGCCGCCCAGGCTCTGCCGCCGAGGGCAAGATAGCGCAAGCAACACTTAGCTGATTGAATTATGTGGATGATGACTCATACAGACATATATATGAGTTGACGGAAGATAACACAGGCCTGCCGGTGCAACAACCCTGGTGGCGGACGTGGTGTTTTCGACAAGAGCAGGGGAGCAGGCTGCCACGCACATTGCCGTGTCGGCTTGCAAGCGTTGTGAGCGGCGCGCGGCGCGGGTAGACTGGACGACTTTCCATCACTGCGAGCCAAGTTGCACCATGCTTGACCAGACCGGCGTCGATGCGCGCCTGCCGCTTTATCTCCAGTTACGTGATCTGCTGGCGACCCAGATCCGCGCCCAGAAATGGCAGCCGGGCCAGCCCATTCCGTCCGAAGCCGAGCTGAGCCAGACCTACCAGGTCGCGGTGGGCACGGTGCGTCGCGCCATTGAAACGCTGATGGCCGAAGGCCTGGTGGAGCGCACGCATGGACGCGGCACCTTCGTGCGCAAGGCGCGCTTCGACAATTCGCTGTTCCGCTTCTTTCGTTTCGAATCGGCCGATGGCCGTCCGCTCGCGCCCAAGAGCGTGATCGTCAGCCGCAAGTTGGTGGAGGCGCCGGCGCAGGCGGCCGAGGCCTTGCAATTGAAGCCGCATGCCAAGGTGATCGAACTGCATCGCCTGCGCATGGTGGATGGGCAGCCTGTGCTGGCCGAGAACATCTACCTGTGCGCGCAGCGCTTCAAGGCGCTGGCCGACAAGGCGCCGGAAGAGTTCGGCGACCTGCTCTATCCCCTGTATGAGCGTGAATGCGGATTGATCGTCGCCTCGGCGCGCGAGACCTTGACGGTGGAGACGGTGACGGCGGCCCAGGCCAAGCTGCTGGGCCTGACGGAAAAGACGCCGGTGGTGATGATAGAGCGCATCGCCTTCGGCTCGGACGGCCAGCCGCTGGAGTGGCGGCAGTCGCGGGGCGCGGCGAGCAAGTTCAGGTATAGCGCGGAGATACGCTAGGGCCTGTTCACTTGCGCGAGCGGGTCCGCAAGCGGCCGGCGCCGGCTTCCTGGACCGAATGGACGGCCTGGCCACGCGCGCTCATGCCGGCGTCGGCGCGCAGTTCACTGAGCAACTCCGGGTGCTTGCGCAACAGGCGCAACAACAGCACCAGCGCACGCGGCGGCTGGATCTTGCCGGCCTCATAGCGGTTGAAGGCATTGATCCCTCCGCCGAACAGCAGGCTGGCCTCGCGCTGGCCCAGTTGCAGGGCCTCGCGGGTAGAGATGATTTCGGCGGGATCGATCATCCCGGCGTTGATTTCCTTATTGAAGGCCAGCGCCTCGGCCGAGATCCTGGCTTCTTCTTCGATGGTCGGCAGACACTCGCCGCAGCGCGGGCAATAGTCGCCGGTGACCGTCGCAATGACCGTGGTTTCGCCCTTGTAGGCATAGGGCAGATCGCGCGTGTCGCGGATCAGGTGCGCGCCTCCGCAATGGGGACATTTCATGTCAGCTCTCCTTGAAGGATACGATCAGCACATCATCAAGCACGGTCAACTTGACGTAGAGGACACCGTAGCGGGTGGCAGGCCGATAGACGTCTTGCCAGATACGGTGATCAGCACGGGTGGTCATGCTCTTGCAGAAATCTGCGCTGCTCAACGATGCGACGACGGCCACCATTTCCATTTCATCGATGCCCAGTGCCGCCGCACCGAGAAGAGCGGTCGCCGTTTTGCGGACCTGCCCCTGCCTGAGCAGGGACTTCACGACTGCAAGCTTGTAATGTGGGGTATGTTTTTCCATACGCATGGTAACCAAGCTGGTTATGAATGCCAAGTTGGCGGGGAACAAAGTAGTTCGAGAAAAGGGGATAAAAGGGGACCGCCTTGCGCCCCTGCAGAAAGGCTGATTCTGGCGCGCGTCCTGTGGTTTATGCGCACCACCACAGCAATACCCCGACAATCTCGATTACCATCGTCGCTCAGCCCACCACTTCTCCCAGCGCCAATGCAGACCATGCAGCAGAAGCGATCCCCACTGCCACACCTTGTCGCCGCCCCTGCGGCAGGCCTGGCCGTGTGCGGGCTGAACACCAAGAAACGGTCTCTCCGCTGACGGGGATGCCACGTCCCGTCCGGCGGATCGCCAGGCGGGATGGGATCGCATCGCATTGCTTCCAGAACTCGCCCGACCCTGCCGGCGCGACGGTTGTCCAACCACTGTTCTTCATGAGGCAAGCATGCAATCCAGTCCTACCCTCCTGTCCCACCCTGTCCCGACGACGCCCGAGGACGATGTCCTGCAGCTCTACGTCGATGCCCAGTTCGCCAGTCCCTACGCCATGTCGGTCTTCGTGGCCCTGCGCGAGAAGCAGTTGCCCTTCACCCTGCATACCCTCGACCTCGACCGCGGCCAGCAGCATGAGCCTGACTACGCCCAGCGCTCACTGACCTCGCGCGTGCCGATGCTGCGGCATGGCGCGCTGACGCTGTCGGAATCCTCGGCAATCACGGAATACCTCGACGAGGTCTTTGCCGGCCCGCGCCTCTATCCGCAGGACGCAGTGGCGCGCGCCCGCGCACGGCAGGTCCAGGCCTGGCTGCGCAGCGACCTCATGGCCCTCCGGGAAGAAAGGAATACGCAGGTGGTGTTCTATGGCGCGAAGAAGGCGGCGCTCTCGGAAGAGGCCAGCGCGGCGGCGCAGCGCCTGTTCCATTTCGCCGGGCAGTTGCTGCCCGTCGGGGCCGATAGCCTCTTCGGCCAATGGTGCATCGCCGATGTCGATCTGGCGCTCATGCTCAACCGGCTAGCCTTGCATGGCGATCGCGTGCCGCCGCACCTGGAAGACTATGCCCGCCGCCAATGGCAGCGTCCCTCGGTGCAGGCCTGGCTGACGCAGCCGCGCCCTGCGCTGTAAGCACCGCGGCGTAAAAAAAAATGGCGGCCATGATCTGGCCGCCTTGTCATCGTCCGCCTCTGAGGCGAGGCGGAACTCCACTGGAGAAATAATCGTTGACTGCGCTTAGGCAATGGCCTCGGGACGCGGGCGAGCGATCGCAAACACCACGGCCACGGCCACCAGGTCGAACGCGGCCAGCAGCACGAACAGCGGACCATAGCCGATCTGCGTGACCAGGATGCCGAAGAGCAGCGTAAACAGGGTCGCACCCAGGTAGCCGCTCATGCCGGTCAGGCCGGTGGCGGTCGCGACCTGGTTCTTGGTGAACACGTCGGAGGTGATCGAATACAGCGCGCCGGACAGTGTCTGGTGGGCAAAGCCGCCGATGGACAAGAGCGCAATGGCCACATAGGGACTATCGACAAAGCCCACGCAGGCCGGCCCGATCATGGAGAGGCTGCCCACCAGCATGACCAGCTTGCGCGAGGTAAACAGCGACACCTTCAGGTGCTTGTGGAACAGCGGGCTGAGGTAACCACCCAGCACGCAACCGATATCGGCCGCCAGGAAAGGCAGCCAGGCGAACATGGCGATTTCCTTGATGTTCATGTGGCGCTCGGTGGCCATGTACAGCGGAATCCAGGCATTGAAGGTCTGCCAGGCCGGCTCCGACAGGAAGCGCGGGATGGCGATGGACCAGAAGTTGCGGCTGCGCACGATCTTGGTCCAGCTCTCACGCTGCACCTTCTCGGGCGATTTTTCCTGGCCCTCGAGGATGTAGGCGCGTTCTTCCGGCGAGAGCAGCTTCTGGTCGCGCGGGCTCTTGTAGAACAGCATCCACAGCACGAACCAGATCACGCCCAGCGCGCCGACTACGACGAAGGACATCTTCCAGCCGCCGTGCAGGATGGTCCACACCACCAAGGGCGGTGCGCACAGCGCGCCAATGGACGAACCGATGTTGAACCAGCCGATGGCCACCGAACGTTCCTTGGCAGGGAACCACTCGGTGGAGGCCTTCACGCCGCCCGGAATGCCCGCCGCTTCGGTGATGCCCAGCAGCGCCCGGAAGAAGGCCAGGCTCTGCCAGCCAGTGGCAAAGGCGGCCGCTGCGCACACCAGCGACCAGGCCAGCGCGAAGATGCCAAAGCCGATCTTGGTGCCGACCGCATCGAGGATATAGCCCGCCACCGGTTGCATGACGGCATAGCAGATCTGCCAGGCCACCACGATGTAGGAGTATTGCTGGGTGCTCATGTCCAGCTCTTTCATCATCGTCGGGGCGGCCACCGAGAGCGTGTTGCGGGCCAGGTAATTGACGATCAGGGCGAGGGTGACCAGGGTCACCATATACCAACGGATTCCTCTTACGTACTTCATGGCGTCTCCAAAAGGATTTTTCTTCAAATCGGTCAGCGCCAGGCGCTAAGCACCCAACGCTAAGCGTCAATCGTCAAGGCGAGGACGGCTGTGCCCCTCGCGTCCCTGCGTCGGCGGTGGATGTCACGCAGGCGGGCGCGGTACGGCTGGGGTGGTGCGAAGCTCGTGCATCTGGCGAAACTGTTGTCACACCCGTCTCCACATTGTCGTTGTTGTCGCTTTATTTATACGATGTCGTATAAGTAAGCCTGTAATTAGTCGGACTAATTCCGAATGCAGGTGGACAACTCTAATGATGAGCGCCTCGGAAGTCAACCGAAATCGCGCAGATCCTGGCTGTCCGGTGCGGCTTTGCGGGGCGCTCCAGCCACCCGCCGGGAAGCCGGCAGTCAGCGCTTGCGCAGGCAGGCGTCCTCGGTCATAGTGTCTCTCAACGAACTCAACGGTAGCAGTCATCGTACATGTTAGATTCTCTCCCACCTTCCCTGGCAGCCAGCCGCACGCATCGCCTGAGTCGCTCGGAACACATCTGCCGGCAGATCATCGCCGCCATCCTGCGCGGTGAACTGGGCGAGAACCGCAAGCTGCCCACCGAGGTTGAGCTGGCGCAACGCTATGAAGCCTCGCGCACCACGGTGCGCGAAGCGCTCTCGCGGTTGCGTTCGGAAGGCATCGTGGTATCGCGGCGCGGCTCGGGCAACTATGTGCAGCGCCTGCCCACGCTGTCCTCGCAGGGCAGTCCGCAGATCGCCAGCATCCATGATGTGGAGCGCTACTATGCCTTCCGCGAATGCGTGGAGGTGGGCGCAGCCGGCATTGCCGCCACGGCGCGCCAGGACGAGGACGTGCAGGCCATGCGCATCGCGCTGCAGGCCTTGCAGCGCGCACAGCTGGAAGGCCAGACCGGGGTGGACGAAGACCTCGCGCTGCACATGGCCATTGCCCGCGCCACCCGCAATCCCTTCTTCATCTCTACCATCGAACATGCGCTGGGGCCGATCCGCCAGTGCATGGAGCTGGCGCAGAACCTGGGCTCGCCGCAGGACGGCGAACGCATCCAGACCATCGACGACGAACACCAGGCCATCATCCAGGCCATCGCCGAAGGCTCGCCCGCCAGGGCCGAAGCCGCCATGCGCGCCCACATCGGCCATGCGCGCCTGCGCATCTTCGAGGGCGGCTAGCCCTCACGCATGACGCGCATGACGCAACAACGCCGGGCCCTGCTGCGCCCGGCGTTGTTGGTCACTGCCTCGCAAGCAGGCGCTTACGCGGGGTTCTGCACCGCGGCCGGCAGGTCGCGGCCGTGATACTTCTTGTAGATGGCGTTGAGCTTGCCGTTCTTCATGTTGGTCTTGACCCAGCCATCGATCCATTCCTTGAGGCGCGGCTGGTTCTTGTTGATGGCGATGCCCAGATCAAAGGCCTTCTGTTCGAATTTCATCTCCAGGTTCTTGCCCGGCGCTTTCTTCTGCATTTCCTGCAGGTTGGAGGGCGTGCTGGAGAAGACATCCACCTGGCCCGTCACCATCGACGTGATCAGGGTCGCATCATCCTCATAGCGCATGATCTCGGCGCCCTTGGCGTTCTGCGTGGTCAGCGTATCGTTGGGCGTGGCGCGGGTGACGCCGATGCGCTTGCCGTTGAGATCAGCGTAATCCTTGATGACCATGCTCTTGGGCGCACCGATGATGAGGCTGATGACGGCATAGGGAGTGGAAAAGTCGATGACCTTCAGGCGCTCCGGCGTGATCGACAGCGAACCCACCACGATATCGGCGCGGTTGGCCTGCAAGGTCGGCACGCGCGCCGCATTGGCCACCGGGATCAGGTCGAGCTGCACGCCCAGGTCCTGCGCCAGCAGGCGCGCAGCCTCGACGTCGGAACCGGCCAGTTGCAACTTCTCGTCGCTGTAGCCGAACAGCGGCGTGCTCGAGGTGGTGGCGATGCGGATCTTGCCAGCCTTCTTGATATCGTCCAGCTGGTCGGCCAGCGCGGCGTGGGCGGTCAGGCCCAGGACCAGGGCAGCGATGGCGGTGCGCGCGGCGCGGCGCAATGGGGTGTGTTGCATCTTTCGTCTCCGTTATTGTATGAATGGGCGGTACAGGGAACAGCGTATGCGCTACAGGTCGGCGGCCAGGAAGGCTTGCAGTTCGGGGGTGTAAGGATGGTCCAGCATCTCGCCGGGACCGACCTCCCAGACGCGCCCCTGGTGCATGTAGATGATGCGGTCGGCCACCCGCTTGGCAAAGTTCATCTCGTGCGTCACCAGCAGCATGGTCATGCCGTTGGCAGCCAGGTCTTCCATCACCCGCAGCACTTCGCCGGTCAGTTGCGGATCCAGCGCCGAGGTCACTTCATCGAACAGCATCACCTTGGGCGCCATCGCCAGCGAGCGGGCAATGGCCACGCGCTGCTGCTGGCCGCCCGAGAGCTGCTCGGGATAGGCGTTGGCCTTCTCGTCGAGCCCGACCTGAGCCAGCGCGGCCAGGGCCACGCGGCGCGCCTCGGCCTTGTCCTGCTGCTTGACGTGACGCAGCGCCAGCATGACGTTTTCCAGCACGTTCAGGTGCGGGAACAGGTTGTAGCTCTGGAACACGATACCCACCTCGCGCCGCAGCTTGTGCAGATCCACCTGGGGATCATCGACGCGGATGCCAGCCACCTCGATGCTGCCTGAATCGATGGTCTCCAGCCGGTCGATGCAGCGCAGCGCGGTGGACTTGCCCGAACCGGAGGCGCCGATGATGGCGATCATCTCGCCGCGCGCCACTTCGAAGGACACGCCCTTCAAGACCTGGTTGTCGCCGAAGCTCTTGTAGACCTGGTCCAGCTTGACGATGACGGGCTGCGGCTCCCGGGAGGCCACAACGGGGCGCAGATGCGGCGCCGGTTCGGGTTTAGCGATGGCTGACATTGAGCTTTCTCTCCATGGATGCGCTCCAGCGCGACAAGGGATAACAGAGCAGGAAATAGAAGCTGCCCACCAGCAGGAACACCAGGAAGGGCTGGAAGATGGAATTGTTGATGATCTGCCCGGCCCGGGTCAGTTCGACAAAGCCGATCACCGAGGCCAGCGAGGTCATCTTGATCAACTGCACCAGGAAGCCGATGGTCGGCGGCAGCGACAGCCGCGTGGCCTGCGGAATGATCACCAGGCGCAGCGTCTGCCAGCGCGTCAGCGACAGGCATTCCGAGGCCTCCCACTGCGGACGCGGCATGGCTTCGACGCAACCGCGCCAGATGTCGCCGAGGTAGGCGCTGGTATAGATCATCATCGCCAGCCCCGCCGCCACCAGCGCCGGCAGCACCAGGCCATACACCGACAGCCCGAAGTAGACGATGAAGAGCAGGATCAGCAAGGGAATGCCCTGCACGCATTCGATGAAGAGGATGGCCGGTCGCCGCAGCCAGGCGTGCGGCGAGATGCGCGCCAGCATCACCAGGAATCCACCTGCGCCGCCGAGCACGAAGGCCAAGGCAGACAGCACCAGGGTCCAGCCGATCGACTGCACCATGAAGAAAAAATAGGTCCAGCTGAAACCACCCATCATGACGCGCTCCCTTCGATGCGCAGCGAAGCTGCCGTATTGACCGCCACCGGCCGCGATGCAGGATGCACATAGGGTACATGGGCCAGCGGCGCCATTGCCGCCGGATCGGTGGCCGGCAGGCGCGAGACCGGTGTGCGCCGCCCCTGCGCGGCGGCCCGGCGCAAGGTGCGGCGGCGCTTGAAGATAGTCTCACCGATGGCGTAGGCCACCAGCTTGACCAGGATCGCCAGCACCAGGTACAGCGCAGCGACGACGAGATAGGTTTCCAGCGAGCGGAAGGTATCGGATTGCACGGTGTTGGCAATGGCCGTGAGCTCCTCGGCCGAGATCTGCGAGGCCATCGCCGAGGCCTGCATCATCAGCAGGAACTGGCTGGTCAGCGCCGGATAGACGCGCTCGATGGCCGGCTGCAGCATCACATGCCAGCGGATGCGCCAGACCGACAGGCCCAGGCATTGGGCCGCCTCGATCTGACCACGCGGCACCGAATCGAGGCCGGCGCGGATGATCTCGGCGGCATAGGCGGCGATATTGATGATCATCGCCAGCACCGCCGCCGCGAAGGTCGGCATGCGGATGCCCAGGCTGGCCAGGCCGAAGTACAGCAGGAAGATCTGCACCAGGAACGGCGTATTGCGCACCACCTCGATGTAGGCGCTGCAGCCGCGCGCAAGCCAGCGATGGGGACTGTTCTTGGCGAAGGCGACGAAGATGCCGATGGCGACGCCCACGATGACCGCCAGCGTGGTCATCTTCAGCGTCAGCCAGGCGCCATGCAGGAACACGGGCCAATAGGGCGCCAGGGGACTGAAGTCGAGAGAGAAGTTCATGGGCTGCCGGGTCCATCAAGGTTTCAGGAAACCGGACATCGGTGCGGCGCGGGCGCGATCCTGCTGCGTGCGAGCGGCCCGGTGTGCCGGGTGCTGCCTTGCTGCGATTCAGGTCAAGCTGTAGCGTGCTGTGCTGCCATGCCGCGCGGCCTGGGACTTCATGCCACGCGAAGGTACGACGGTACTGCCAGGGTCAAACGAAAGCCTTGTGGATAGATCAGTCCGCCAGGGGATCGAAGGGGCCCGCGGTCGTGAACGCCCCGCCCTGCAGGGTGAGCACCGGATCATCGGGCGCCGGCATGGGCTGCGCTTCCACCTTGGCGCGGAAGATCTCCGAGCTGTCCTTGGGCGCATAGCCCAGGTGCGCGGCGTAGCGGTTGTCCCACCAGGTCTTGGCGTTGGCCGACATGCCGTAGACGATGGTGTGACCCACGTCGGGGATGAACAGCGAACGGCGCAGCAGTTGCTCGAAGTCGTCCATGCTCATCCAGCTGGCCAGCATGCGGCGGTTGGTCGCTTCCGGGAAGATCGAACCGATGCGGATGCTCACCGTTTCCACGCCATAGCGGTCGAAGTAGAACTGCGCCATGTCTTCGCCGTAGGACTTGGACAAGCCGTAATAACCGTCGGGACGCTTCATGTCCCGCGCATCGATGCGCTCGTCCTGGCCATAGAAACCGGTGACGTGGTTGGAGCTGGCGAAGATGACGCGCTTGACGCCATGTCGACGCGCCGCTTCATAGATGTGGAAGACGCCCTTGATATTGGCTTCCAGGATTTCCTCGAAGGGACGCTCTACAGAGACCCCGCCCAGGTGGATGATGGCCTCGCAGCCTGCCACCATGGCGTCGACCGCAGCGCGGTCGGCCAGGTCGCACCCCAGCGCTTCCTCGTGCGCCGCGGCGGGATCGACCGCCGCCATGGCGCTGGCCAGATCAGCCACCCGCACAACCTCGGCGAAGCTGGCCAGGCGCGCACGCAACTGCTTGCCCACGCCGCCGGCTGCACCGGTCAGCAAAAGGCGGGAAAAACGGGCGGTCTGCCACGCAGCAACATCCTGGTCCTGGCTCATGCAGCCTGTCTCCTGAAACTATTGATCGTTATGCTTGCTGGATGTGAACGCTGAACGGACACCTTGTACGTCGTCGTATCACTTGGCGGATTATTCCCTGCGGGCTTCCTGCTTGTCAATCAGATTTGCGGGCAGTGAAGCCGTGTTCGCGTAGGAAAATCTCGCGCAATCCTCACGGAAAAAGGGACTCAAATGAGGCCCTTCTCTCATTAAAACCACGCCAACTGCGTTTATCCTCGACAAACCCGAGTCAAGCCCCGAAAAACCTGGAGGCCCCGGAAGAGCTCACCTAGAATGGCCGGTCCAAGGAAAAACCCCGTCGCCGGACCTCCACCGTCCCCCCAGCACGCGCGGCATGGCTAGGCTTTCCTCCCTGTTCCCGCACGTCCGCTGCGCCGCGAAGCCGGACTCATACAAGAAGTAGCGACTGTCCATGAATCAACTGAGCAAATTGAAGATCGGGACGCAATTGCGTCTCGGTTTCGGCATCGTCATTGTCTTGATGCTGATCCTCATCACCTTCGCCCTGATGCGCATGAACGCCATCTCGGCCGCCGTGCAATACCAGGAAACCGTCACCGACACCAAGCTGGAGCCACTCTATGTAGCACGTGAAGCGCTGGACCAGACCGGCCTGGCCGCCCGCAACGCCTATATCTTCCATGACCAGGCCGAAGCCCTCAAGGAACTGGCCTTGCTCGACCAGCAGAAAGCGCTCTACCTGGACGCCCTGCGCCAGCTCGAACCGGTGCTGGCCGGCCAAGCCCAGTTCGAGAAGGCCAAGGCTGGCCTGTTGGCCATGGCCGAAGAACTCAAGCGCCCGCGCAAGTACCGCGAATCCGGGCAGATGGAGGCCTATGGCGAATTCCTGGTCAAGGAATGCAGCCCCTTGCGGCGCCAGATCGTGCAAGACATCGATGCGCTGCTCAAGGTAGTGCAACGTGAAACCAAGGCCGCCGGCGACCGGGCCGACGCGCTCTTCGCCAGTTCACTGCGGCTCATCATGGCCTGCGCGGCGATCATCCTAGGGGTCAGCATCGCCACGGCCTGGCTGATCCGCAAGAGCCTCCTGGGCCAGCTGGGCGGCGAGCCGCGCTACGCGGTGGAGATCACCGGCCGTATCGCCCACGGCGAATTGTCCGCACCGGTGGACACGGCGCCGGGCGACCGTTCCAGCCTGCTCTATGAAATCCGCGTGATGCGCGACAAGCTGGCCTCGCTGGTGCAACAGGTGCGGGTCGGCACCCACGCCATCGCCGACGCCTCCTCCGAAATCGCCGTGGGCAACCAGAACCTCTCCGAGCGCACCGAACAGCAAGCCGACACGCTGGAAAAGACCGTGGCCGCCATGGACGAACTGACCCAGGCCGTGCGCCGCAACGCCGACAACGCGCAACAAGCCAAGCATCTGGCCGGCTCGGCCTCGGACGTGGCCAGCCAGGCCGGCACGGTGGTGCAGCAGGTAGTCGATACCATGGGCCAGATCGATGCGTCTTCGCGCAAGATCGTGGACATCATCGGCGTCATCGACGGCATCGCCTTCCAGACCAACATCCTGGCCCTGAACGCCGCCGTGGAAGCGGCGCGCGCGGGCGAACAGGGACGCGGCTTCGCCGTGGTGGCCGCAGAGGTGCGTTCGCTGGCGCAGCGCTCGGCCTCCGCCGCGCGTGAGATCAAGTCGCTCATCGACAGTTCGGTCAGCAGTGTGACCGATGGCAGCCGCCTGGTGGAACAGGCCGGCGCCACCATGCAGGACGTGGTGGAGAGCGTGCAGCGCGTGAGCGCCGTGGTGGTCGAGATCAGCGCGGCCAGCCAGGCCCAGAGCGATGGCATCCTCGAGGTCAACACCGCCATCGCCCGCCTCGACGAGAACACCCAGCAGAATGCCGCGCTGGTCGAAGAAGCCGCAGCGGCGTCGCAATCGATGAGCCAGCAGGCCGATCACCTGAACCAGCTGGTGGGCGCCTTCAAGCTGAGCCCGGCGCAGATGGAAGGCCAGCATCCTGCTCACCTCGAGAGCCAGAGCATCGATGTGACGCCTGCTCCCGCACGTCTGGGCATGCGCTGAGCCCTGCCCTCGCCGCCCTCGCAAAGCGCCGCCAGGACCGAGGTCGTGGCGGCGTTTTTTCATGCCCTGCTGCTGCGGGCAAGGATCACGGTTGGCCGCCCGGCTGCATCGGCTGCGTCTGCTCGCTCCAGCCTCCGCCCAGCACCTTGTAGAGCGTGATGCGGTTGCTCTGTTCGGTCAGCCGCAGCGAGATCAGGGTCTGCTGCGCCGAGTAGAGCGTACGCTGCGCCACCAGGGTGGTGAGATAGCTGTCGACGCCATTCCTGTAGCGCGCATCGGAAAGCCGGAACGCCTTCTCGCTGGCCGCCGTGGCCTTGCCCTGGGCATCGAGCCGCTGGTCCAGGGTAGCGCGCACGGCCAGGGCGTCGGCCACTTCGCGGAAGGCGGTCTGGATGGCCTTCTCGTAGTTGGCCACGTCGATGTCGCGCGTGATCTTGGCCGAATCCAGGCTGGCGCGCAGGCTGCCGGCGTTGAAGATGGGCAGGTTGATCGACGGGCTGAAGGTCCAGCTGCCACTGCCCGCCTTGAACAAGCCGCCCAGCGTGCGGCTGGCCGTGCCGCCATTGGCCGTGAGCGAAATGCTGGGGAAGAAGGCCGCGCGCGCTGCACCGATATCGGCGTTGGCCGACTTCAGGGTGTGTTCGGCCGCCAGCACATCCGGACGACGCAACAGCACCTGCGAGGGCAGGCCCGCCGGCGTGGCCGGCAAGACGCTGGCCGTGTCGGGCAATCCTGCCGGCAACAGCGCCGCGTCGATATCCGCACCGACCAGCAGGCGCAGGGCATTGAGGTCTTGCTCCACCTGGCTGGCATAGCGCGCCACGTCAGCACGCGCAGACTCCACGGTGGCTTCCTGGCTGGCCAGGTCCACGCCGGAGACGGTGCCGATGTCATGGCTGCGCTGGCTCAGCGCAAAGGTGCGCGACTGGCTGGCATAGGTGTCCTGCGCCAGCTTCAACAGGTCGCGGTCGGAGGCCAGCGTCAGCCAGGCCGTGGCGACTTCGGCCACCAGGCTGATGTGGGTGCTGCGGCGGGTCTCTACCTGGTATTGGTAGCTTTCGAGGGCGGCATCGGAGAGGTTCTTCAGGCGTCCGAAGAAATCCAGCTCGTAGGCGCTCACGCCCACCGTCACGCTCTGCTGGTGCGACACCGCCGCACTTCCCGTGGTGGACAGCTCGGCCGGCGTGCGGCTGGCGCTGCTGGTGCCGGTGGCGGAGATGGACGGGTAACGGTTGGCATCGGTGATGCGGTATTGCGCACGGGCCTTCTCGATATTCAACGCGGCCACGCGCAGGTCGCGATTATTGTCGAGCGCGGCGGCAATCACCTGCTGCAGGCGCGGATCGAGGAAGAATTCGCGCCAGCCCAGATGATCGGCGTCGATCTCGCCGGCGGCCGGGCCGGCGCTGCCAACCGCGGGCTGGGCGGCGGCCTGGGATGTCCAGCTGGCCGGCACCGGCGCCGCCGGCTGGGTGTAGTCCGGCGCCAGGTTGGCGCAACCCGCCAGCGCCGCCGTCAGGGCCAGCAGCATGGCCGTGCGCGGCCAGAGGGTGGATTTCCGTTGTACGGGCTGCATCATCACACACCCTCCTTTTGCATCGCGTGATCGTCGTCCTGGCGCGGCTTCCTGGCGGCGCGGCGGTCCAGCCAGGCGCCGATCAGGTAGTAGAACAAGGGCACGAAGAAGATGCCCAGCAAGGTCGCCGAGAGCATGCCGCCCAGGACGCCAGTCCCGATGGCGCGACGGCTGGCCGAACCTGCACCGCTGGCCACGGCCAGCGGCAGCACGCCGAACATGAAGGCCAGCGAAGTCATCAGGATCGGCCGCAGGCGCAGTTGCACTGCCTCCAGCGTGGCCTCCCACAGGCTCTTGCCGGATTCATGCAACTGCTTGGCGAATTCCACGATCAGGATCGCGTTCTTGGCCGACAGACCCACGGTGGTCAACAGCCCCACCTGGAAATACACGTCATTGGACATCCCGAAGATCCCCGTCAGCAACACGGTGCCGATGATGCCCAGCGGCACCGCCAGGATCACCGCGAAGGGCACCGACCAGCTCTCATAGAGCGCGGCCAGGCACAGGAAGACGAAGAGGATGGAGATCGCATACAGCATCGGCGCCTGGTTGCCCGAGAGCCGCTCCTGGTAGGACGAACCGGTCCACTCGAAGCCGATGCCCGCGGGCAGTTGCGCCACCAGCTTTTCCACTTCGGCCATGGCGGTGCCAGAGCTCACACCGGCTGCCGGTTCGCCAACGATCTCGAAGGAAGAGACGCCGTTGTAGCGCTCCAGCAGCGACGGACCATAGGTCCACTGGCTGCTCATGAAGGCGGCGAACGGCACCATCTGGCTGGCCGCGTTGCGCACGTACCAGCGGTTCAGGTCGTCGGCCTGCATGCGGAAGGCAGAGTCGCCCTGCACATAGACCTTCTTGACGCGGCCATTGCTGAGGAAGTCATTGACGTAGGTGCCGCCCATGGCGGTCGCCAGGGTCGCATTGATGTCCGAGGTGGCAATGGAGAGCGCATCGGCCTTGCGGTCGTCGATGGCAACGCGCAATTGCGGCGTGTCATCCAGGCCGGTCGTGCGCACGTTGGCCAGCAGGGCATTGCTGCGCGCCAGTTGCAGGAACTGGTCACGCGCCTGGAGCAGCGCATCGTGGCCTACGCCGCCCACATCCTTCAACTCCAGATCAAAACCGGAACTCTGGCCCAGGCCGCGCACCGCCGGTGGGTTCATCAGGAACACGCGCGCGCCACGGATCTTGGACAAGTCCGCATTGGCGCGACGCACCAGCTCGGAGGCCGACTGGCCGGCGCCGGTGCGCTGCTCCCAGTCCTTGAGGCGAATGAAGGCGCGCGCCCCGTTCTGGCTGTTGCCGCCCACTCCCGCTCCGACGATGGCCAGCACCGACTCGACCGACTCGGGCTTGTTCATGAAGTATTCCTGCACGGTCTTGACCACCGTGGCGGTCTGCTCGGCAGTGGCGCCTGTGGGCAACTGGATCTGCGCCATCAGCACGCCCTGGTCTTCTTCCGGCAGGAAGGACGTGGGCAGGCGCATGAACAGCACCGCCATCGCCACCGCGATCAATGCATACATCAGCAAGCCGCGCTTGCCGCGCTTGAGCAGTCCGGCTACGCCGCCCTGGTAGCGGGTCGCACTGCGATCAAAGCTGCGATTGAACCAGGTGAAGAACCTGCCCTGCTGCACGTGGCCGCCGGCATGCGGCTTGAGCAGCGTAGCGCACAAGGCCGGCGTCAAGGTCAGCGCCACCATCACCGACAAGGCCATGGCCGAGACGATGGTGATGGAGAACTGGCGATAGATCACCCCGGTCGATCCACCAAAGAAGGCCATCGGGATGAACACCGCCGAAAGCACCATGGCAATGCCCACCAGCGCACCGGTGATCTCCTGCATGGACTTGCGGGTGGCTTCCTTGGGACTGAGCTTTTCCTCGCTCATGAGGCGCTCGACGTTTTCCACCACCACGATGGCGTCGTCCACCAGCAGGCCGATGGCCAGCACCATCCCGAACATGGTCAGGGTATTGATCGAGTAGCCGAACATGGCGAGGATGCCGAAGGTCCCCAGCAGCACCACCGGCACCGTGATGGCCGGGATGAAGGTGGCGCGGATGTTCTGCAGGAACAGGTACATGATCAGCACCACCAGCACGATGGCTTCGATCAGGGTCTTGACCACTTCTTCCAGCGACACGCGCACGAAGGGCGTGGTGTCGTAGGCGATATTGGTCTTCAGTTTCATGGAGGCCGGGAAGTAGGGCTCCAGTTCCGCCAGCTTCTTCTTGACCGCGTCCGCCGTGGCCAGCGCATTGGCGCCGGTGGCCAGCTGGATCGCCAGCGCCGAGGATGGTTTGCCGTTCTGCTGCGAGGCCACCTGGTAGCTCTCGCCGCCCAGCTCCACGCGGGCCACATCAGATAGCTTCACCACGGAACCATCGACGGAGGACTTGACGATGATGTTGCGGAATTCATCCGGCGTGGTCAGCTTGCTGCGCGCGGTGATGGTGGCGTTGATCTGCTGGCCCGGTTGCGCCGGCAGCGCACCGATCTCACCGGCCGACACTTCGGTGTTCTGCGCCTGCAGCGCACTGGTGATGTCGGACGGCATCAACGCATACTTCTGCAGCTTGGCCGGATCGATCCAGATGCGCATGGCGTAGTTGGTGCCGAAGGCGGTGACGTCGCCCACGCCTTCCACGCGGCTGATCTGGTCGGTCAGGGTGCTGCTGATGAAGTCGCCGATGTCGATGCTGGTGATGCGCGGATCATCCGAGGTCAGCGACAGCACCATCAAGATGTCGGTCGACGCCTTGGTGACGGTCACGCCATTGTTCTGCACCGCCTGCGGCAGGCGCGCCGTGACCTGTTGCAGCTTGTTCTGCACCTGCATCTGCGCCACGTCCGGATTGGTGCCGGCGGTAAAGGTCAGCGACACGGTGGCGCTGCCGGCCGAGCTGGAACTGGCTGACATGTACTGCAGGTTGTCCAGCCCCTTCATCTGCTGCTCGATGACCTGCGTCACCGAGTCTTCCAGGGTCTTGGCCGAGGCGCCGGTATAGGTGGCCTTGATGTTGACCTTGGGTGGAGCGATATCCGGATACTGCTCCAGCGATAGCGAGCGGATCGACATCATGCCACCCAGCATGATGATGATGGCGATGACCCATGCAAAGATGGGCCGGTCAATGAAGAAACGTGCCATGTGCGCCTCGCTTACTTCGACTGGGCGGCAGTGGCCGAGGCTGGAGCGCTATCCTTGCCGGCATCCCCTCCCAGCGAAGGATCGGCTGCTGCTGCGGCGGCTTCACGCGCCAGGTCCTTCTGCAGGCTGTCGGTGATGTCGATGGCGCGGGGGGCGTCACCGGTGCGCACCTTCTGCAGGCCGTCGACGATGAGCTTGTCGCCTTCCTTCAAGCCCCGGCTGACCCACCAGTTGTTGCCCACCGCACGCGCCACGCTCACCAGGCGCTGCTGCACCTTGCCGTCGGCGCCCAGCACCAGGGCCGTGGCAGCACCAGTCTGGTCGCGGCTGACGGCCTTCTGCGGCGCCAGCAGCGCGTGGTCGTCCACGCCTTCTTCCAGTACTGCACGCACGTAAGCGCCCGGCAGCAACACGCCATCCGGGTTGGGGACGACCGCGCGCAGGGTGATCATGCCGGTGCCGGTATCGACCGACAGGCCCGTGAATTCCAGCTTGCCGGGCCGCTCATAGGTAGAGCCGTCTTCCAGCACGATCTTGACCTGGGCCGCGTTCTCGCCGCTCTTCCTGATCTGGCCGCTGGCCAGTTCGCGGCGCAGGCGCAGCAAGTCCACGGTGGACTGGGTGACATCGACATAGATCGGGTCGATCTGCTGCACCGTGGTCAACGCCGTGGTCTGGCTGGCCGTCACCAGCGCACCGGGGGTGACGGCAGATTTCTCGATGCGGCCCGAGATGGGTGAAAGGATCTTGGTGTATTGCAGATTGATGGCGGCGGTCTGCACGGCCGCCTTCTGCACTTCCACATCGGCCTGGTTCTGGCGCAGGGTGCTCTGGGCGTCGTCGTTGTCCTGCTTGGAGACGGCGTCGATCTTGTTCAGTTCGGCATAGCGCTCGGCCTTCAGCTTCGAGGAAGCCAGCGTGGCCTCGGCCTTGAGCAGCGAGGCCCGGGCGCTGTCGTAGGCGGCCTGGTAGCTGGCCGGATCGATCTGGTACAAGGGCTGGCGGGCCTTGACGGTGCTGCCTTCCTTGAATAGGCGCTTCTGAATGATGCCGCCCACCTGCGGGCGGATGTCGGCGGCCAGGTAGGCCGTGGTGCGGCCGGGCAGCTCGGTGGTCAGCGCCTGGCGCTGCGCCTTGACGACCACATAGCCGACCTCGGCCTGCGCCGTGGGCTTGGGCTGGTCGCCCGAGCGCGAACAGGCCGCCAGCACGGCAACCAGGATCAGGGACAGCGCCAGGCGCGCCGTGGCGGAGGAAGTGCGCCCTTGGCGGCGCGGTGTGCTTGCAGTGGGGTGCATGATCGGGTGGCTTTCTGCCCGCCCGCCAGCCGCCATGGGCGCGGGTTCCGGGCGCAATGAGCTATCGGACCGTCGATCATAGACAACAAATGTGAGGGAAAAATGAGCAAGCCCGGCGGCATGTCATCCCTGCAACAGCCGGGTCGCTCTGCTGGCATGGCAGGACACCGGCGGCCCGTATCTTGTTAAGCTCTCGTCTGGATCCATTCCGATTGCGCCCGCGCCACCATGTCCCTTGCCCATTCGATTGCGGAGCTGTCCGACCGCTTCTTCTATCGCGCCAACATTCGCCTCAAGCTGTTCTACGCGATGCTGGCGCTGATCGTGGCGCTGATCGCGGCCATCAATGGCGCGGGCCACTACATCTTCAACCGCGATTTCCTGGGCTATCTCAACGAGCAGGCCCAGCAGCGCATGGAAGACATGGTGCCGCGCCTGGAGCAGGCCTATCGCGAACATGGCAGCTGGGACTTCATCCGCGACAATCCCCGTGCCTGGTTCGAGTTGATGAAGCCGGCCATCGTCGAGCACAACGGCGCCGCGCGCAGCGCCGGCCCGACCTTCACCGCCTCCGACCTGACCGGCGCGACGCTGCGTTTTTCCCTGCTCGATGCCAGCCGCAGGCCGGTGATCGGCTATCCCAATGTGGGCCCCGACGCGCGCCTGCGTCCGCTGCTGCAGGATGACGTGATCATCGGCTGGGTGGCGCAGACCCCCTTTGAAAGCGTGATCGGCGCCCTCGACCTGCGCTTCCAGCAAAGCCAGTTCGCCGCGCAGATCATCATCGCGGTGGTGGCGGTGATGCTGGCCGCCTTCCTGGTGGTGCGCATTTCCGGCGTACTCACGCGGCCGCTGACGCGGGTAGCGCGCGCCACCCACCGGCTGGCCAGCGGCGACTACGCGATCCGGGTGGAAGTGGAATCGGGCGACGAAGTGGGCATGCTGGCGCAGGACTTCAACCAGCTGGCCATGACGCTGGAACGCAATGAAAAGCTGCGGCGCGAATTCATGGCGGACGTCTCCCACGAATTGCGCACGCCGCTGGCCATCCTCAACGGCCAGCTGGAAGCGCTGGAGGACGGCGTGCTGCAACCCGATGCGCAGACCCTGCGCTCGCTCAAGAGCGAGGTGGAACATCTCAACAAGCTGGTCGGCGATCTCTATGATCTGTCGCTGGCCGACGCGGGCGCGCTCACCTATCGCCGCGCCGATATCGATCTGGCCCCGCTGCTGCGCGACAGTGCGGCCCTCTATAGCGACCGCTTCAGCCAGCGCGGCATGCGCCTGAGCTGCGAGCTGCCCGCCAGCATGCCGGTGCATGGCGATGCGGCGCGCTTGCAACAACTGTTGAGCAACCTCTTCGAGAACAGCCTGCGCTATACCGATGCCGGCGGCCGCCTGCAGGTGCATGCACACCTGCAGCAACAGCACTGGCACCTGGTCTTCGACGACAGCGAACCAGGCGTGCCGCCGGAAGTGATGGCGCGCCTGTTCGAGCGCTTCTTCCGGGTCGAGGCCTCGCGCAACCGCGCCAGCGGCGGTGCGGGCCTGGGATTGGCGATCTGCCGCCGCATCGTCGATGCGCATCAGGGAACGATAGGCGCCAGCGCCTCGCCGCTGGGCGGACTGCGGGTGGTGGTGGTGTTGCCGGCCCGCCTGGAAGACGAGCGGGGCAGCGCATGAGCGACCCCACGACCGAGTTCCAGTTCGCGCCGCCGGCCAGCGCCGACATCCTCATTGTCGAAGACGAGCCCAAGCTGGCCGAGCTGCTGCAGAAATACCTGGCCCTGGCCGGCTACAGCGCACGTCATGTGGCGCGCGGCGATGCGGCGCTGGACGCAGTGCGCGCGCAACGGCCGGACCTGATCCTGCTCGACATCATGTTGCCGGGAATGGATGGCTGGGAAATCTGCCGCCAGCTGCGCACCTTCTCGGACGTTCCGGTGCTCATGCTCACTGCCCGCGCCGAAGAGGAAGACCGCCTGCGCGGCCTGGAGCTGGGGGCGGATGACTACATCGGCAAGACGCCGTTTTCCCCGCGCGAGATCGTGGCGCGGGTCAAGTCGATGCTACGCCGCAACGCCCTGGTGCAGCAGCGCACCGCGCAAGCGCCGGCCCGCTCGCTGCTGCACATCGATGATGTGCGCCACCAGGCCAGCGTACGCGGCGAAGCACTGAACCTGACACCGCTGGAACTGCGCCTGCTCAAGACCTTTGCCAGCGCACCGGGCCAGGTCTTCTCACGCGAACAGTTGCTCAATCATCTGCATGACGACGACCGCTCCGTCACTGATCGCGCCGTCGATACCCACATCAAGAACCTGCGACGCAAGCTCGAACCCTGCTTCCCCGGACACAATGCCATCCAGGCCGTGTATGGGGTGGGTTACTGCTTCGAACTGCCGCCCTCGTGAGAGAGGCGCGGCGGGCCACACCATTACTTACCGTTCGGACTGAGTAGTCCCGTCAGGGACGTATCGAAGGCGCGACGACCTCAGCCCACTAAACATCGCCGACCGCGCGTCTTCGATACGCCGCTGGCGCGGCTACTCAGTCCGAACGGGCAGGTCGATGCAATCGGGGGGCGGCGGGCCGCGCCATTACTTACCGTTCGGACTGAGTAGTCCCGTCAGGGAGGTATCGAAGGCGCGACGACCTCAACCCGCTAGACACCGTGCGCCTTCGATACGCCGCTGGCGCGGCTACTCAGTCCGAACGGGCAGGTCGATGCAATCGGGGCGCGGCGGGCCACGCCTTTACTTACCGTTCGGACTGAGTAGTCCCGTCAGGGACGTATCGAAGGCGCAACGACCTCAACCCGTTAGGGGCAGGTCAATGCAATCAGGGCGGGGCCGGCATGAGCAGGCTGACGAGTTCCCTTCAACGCTGGAGCTTGAACACGCTGACCACCTGTGACAGTCGCGCGGCCTGATCCTGCAGCGACTGTGCTGCTGCGGCGGCTTCTTCCACCAGCGCCGCGTTCTGCTGGGTCACTTCATCCATCTGCGTGATGGCGCGATTGATCTCTTCGATGCCGGTGCTCTGCTCATTGCTGGCCGCGCTGATCTCGGCCACCACATCGGTGACGCGCCTGACGCTGGCGACCACTTCGCTCATGGTGGCGCCGGCGCGTTCCACCAGCTGGCTGCCCGCGCCCACCTTTTCCACCGAATCATCGATCAGCTGCTTGATCTCCTTGGCCGCCGACGCCGAGCGCTGCGCCAGCGAGCGCACTTCCGAGGCCACCACCGCAAAGCCGCGTCCCTGCTCACCTGCACGCGCCGCTTCCACGGCGGCGTTCAGGGCCAGGATATTGGTCTGGAAGGCAATGCCATCGATGACGCTGATGATGTCGGCAATACGGTTGGAGCTTTCGGTGATGCCCTCCATGGTCTGCACCACCTGGCCCACCACCGCGCCGCCCTGGGTCGCGATGTCCGAGGCCGAGGCCGCCAGCTGGTTGGCCTGGCGGGCGTTGTCGGCGTTCTGCTTGACGGTGGCGGTCAGTTCTTCCATGGCCGAGGCCGTCTCTTCGAGCGAGCCGGCCTGCTCTTCGGTGCGCGAAGACAGGTCGAGGTTGCCGGTGGCGATTTCCTGCGAGGCTGTGGTGATGGTATCGGTGCCGGTGCGCACTTCCCCGACGATCTGTTGCAGGCTGTCGTTCATGGCGCGCAGCGAATGCATCAGCATGCCGGTCTCGTCCGTGCTGGTGGCGCGGATATCCATGGTCAGGTCGCCCTGCGCCACGCGCTCGGCCACCGCCACGGCTTCATTGAGCGGACGCGAGACTGCACGCGCCACCATCACCGCCAGACCCAGGGCGATCACCACGATGGCCGCGAGCAGGCCGATGATCCACAGCGTGGCGGAGCGATAGACTTGCTCGGCCATGTCGTCGGAACGCTTGCTGCCGGCATCGTTGACCTTGATGATCTCGTCCATGTTCTCGATCATGCTGCGGAAGGTCTTGTTGGAGTCGCCCTTGAAGAGCGCACGGGCTTCTTCTTCCTTGCCCTCGGCGGAAATGCGGGCCAGCTCCTTGTCGATCTCGAGGTAGGTGGCGAAGCTCTTGGAGAACTTCTCGTAGAGCACCTTCTCTTCGGCCTCCGAGATCTGGGCCTCGTAGGCAGCGCGCTGCTTGGCCAGGATGTCCAGGCGCGACTTGATGGCCTTGAGCGCATCCTCGCGCTCGGCCGGCGTAGCCGCCGTGACCATCTGCAATTCGGAGATGCGCATGCGCGGCAGCGAGGCCTGGATGGACTGCGCGGCCTTGATGGTGGGCAGCCAGTTGGTGGCCATGTCGGTGGAGGCCTGGTTGACCGCCTTCAGTTCGCGGATGGCAAACAGGCCCAGGATCACCGTGAGCACGATGACGGCGGCAAAAGAAACGATGAGTTTCTTGGCTATCTTCAGATTGTTGAACCAGGTCATGTCGGCCTCAGTAGTCTCGCTTGCAAATAGGGGGATTTACCGGCGATTCTAGGGAGGTCAGGATTGGTCTGATTCGACGATTATGCGGGCCTTTCTAGGGCAATTGCCGCGCTAGACCGGCTGCCTGACGGCGCTGTCAGCAACGGCCTGGTCAACTGGTCAGGCCAGCATATCAGTTGCATCATCATGGACGGGAAGGCCCCGCCCCAGCGGCCTCTGCCGGCGGCGTGCGGCTCTGCCAGTCACCGCCCAGGGCCTTGATCAGGAACACCGATACCAGCAGGCGCTGCCCCATCAACTGGGCGGCCTGGCGCTCGCTGTTGAGCAGGGATTGTTGCGCCGTGATCACATCCAGGTAAGGCGTGGCGCCGCCTTCATAACGGCTGCTGGCAATCTCCAGCACCCGGCGCGCACTGGCGATGGCCAACTGCGACTGGGCATAGGCGCGCTCCAGCGCGGCCAGGCCAGTGATGCCATCCTCGACTTCTTGCATGGCCGTCAACACGGTGCGGCGGTAGGAGGCGACCGTGGCTTCATAGCCGGCCTGGCTGAAATCCACACCAGCGCGCAGACGTCCGCCATCGAACAGGCTCTGCGAGGCTGATACGCCCAACGACCATAACAGGCTGGGGGCGTTGAAGAGCGTGGCCCAGTTGCGGCTGTCCACCCCATACGAGGGTTGCAGCATGAAGCTGGGGTAGTAGGCTGCGCTGGCCACGCCGATCTGGGCATTGGCGGCGGCCATGGCGCGCTCGGCGGCGGCGATGTCGGGACGCCGCTCCAGCACATCCGAGGGCACACCCACGGGGATGGCGGGCGGCGTAATGGGCGTCAAGGAAGGCGTGATCGAGAACGCCGGCGCGGGTGTGCCGGTGAGCGTGGCGATGGCGTGCTCGTACTGCGCGCGTTGGCGGCCCAGCAGGTCGATCTGGGTCAGGGTGCTGTCCAGCAGGGCCTGTTGCTGCGCCATGTCCAGTCCCGAGGTCGCGCCCAGGTCATGCCGTGCGGTGGCCAGTTCGAGCGCCTGGCGCTGCAGGGCGATGGCGCGGCGCACCACATCGAGCTCCACATCCAGTTCGCGCAGGTTGAAATAGTTGGTCGCCAGTTCTGCCGTGAGCAGCAGGCGGGTGTTTTCCAGGTCGGCGGCGGACTGCTCGGCCGCCGCGCCGGCCGCCTCCACCGAGCGCTGTACCCGCCCGAAGAAGTCCACCTCGTAGCTCACGCTGGCGCCCAGCGCGAAATCATTCTGGACCGTGGAAAAGTTGGGCGAGTTGTAATTGGTCAGTGGTCGGTTGGCCGAGATGCGCGAACGCGCCGCCCGTGCATTCAGGTTCACCTGCGGCGTCTGGGCCGCACCGGTCACGTTCAATTGCGCGCGCGCCTGCGCCAGCCGTGCGGTGGCGATCGCCAGGGTCTGGTTGCCTGCCAGCGCTTGCTGTTGCAGGGCATTGAGTTGCGCATCGCCAAAGCGCTCCCACCAGGGGCCGCGCGGGGTGGCGTCGGCGGGCTGCATGCTGCGCCAGGGGGCTTCCGAGGTCCAGGCGGCGGGCATGTCCACCTGCGGCCGGGTGTAGTCGGGGCCGCTGGCGCAGCCCGCCAGGGAGAGCGCGCAGGCCAGTGCCAGCAGCAGTTGCCGGGACCTCATGAGGCGGCCTTCTGCTTTTCCGGCTCCTTGGGCTGTTCCAGGGTCGGCTCGACCTGGTCGCCTTCGGCCAATGCATCGGAGGGATTGAGGATCAGGTGTTCATCGCCCTGCAAGCCGTCCAGCACTTCGACGGTCTGGCCGAAGTTGCGGCCCAGCCTGAGTTTTTTCAGGCGCACCTGATTGTGCGGGTCCACCGCGGCCACCAGGGTGCCGTCGCGGCGGAACATCAGGGTATCGGCCGCCACCAGCAATGCGCCACTGGGCTTGATGGGCAGCGCCACTTGCACGAACGCGCCGGGTAGCAGCGCGTGGTCGGCATTGGAGAGCGTCACCTCGACCTGCATGGAGCGCGTGGCGGCATCGATGGCGCCCGCAGTGCGCGCCACCTTGCCCTCGAACTTGCGACCGCGCAGCTCGGACTGGGTCACCGTGACCTGCTGGCCCGGCTTGACCAGATTGGCATAGGACTGCGGCACATTGACATAGACCCGCAGCGGGTCTGTCTGAGACAACACGAACAGCGCCCGTCCGGCACCCGGATCGATCAGGTCGCCCACATCCACATTGCGGCGGGTGATGATGCCCGAGAAGGGCGCCACGATGCGCTTGAAGCCTTCCACCTGGCGCAGCCGCCCGACGTTGGCGTCGGCGGCGGCCAGGTTGGCGCTGGCCTGGGCGAAGGCGCTGCGGCGTTCATCGAGTTCCTGCTGCGAGACCGCATCCTTCTTGCGCAGCGCTTCCCAGCGCGCCATCGAACTGCGGGCCAGCTCCATGCTGGACGCCGCCTGCTCGCGCGCGGCCAGGGCCTGCGTGAGTTGCTGGTCGATTTCGGGTGTATCCAGTTCGGCCAGCAGCTCGCCCTTCTTGACCTCGGCGCCGATATCCTTGGTCCAGCGTTTGAGATAGCCGCCCGAGCGCGCCGAGATGGGCGACTGCACAAAGCCTTGCAAGGTCCCGGGCAGGGCCAGCGTCTGGCCCTCGGCGCTGCTGCGCACGGGCGCCACCCGCACGAACATCTTGGCGCGCTCGGCCGTGCCGGCCTGCAGTTCGCGTGCATTGGCGACCCGGCTGATCACGGTGCGCGCCGCCCCTGCGGCCAGCAAGAGCAGCACCACCACCAGCACGACCCTGGCGCGCCGCATCATTTGCTGGCGCTGTTGCGGCTCGCCCTCGGAGAGAGGGTGGATGCCGAGTTCGGAATGACGGTCATGCGACATGGTTCAAGACTCCTGATGCGCCGGTCCACCGGCAAGAGCGCGCCGCTGGTCAGCGCGACGGGCCAATCGTTGATGCACGCCGGCGAACACCACCGGCACGAAGAACAAGGTCGATACGGTCGCCAGCATGAGGCCGCCGATGACGGCGCGCCCCAGCGGCGCATTCTGCTCGGCGCCTTCGCCCAGGCCCAGCGCCATGGGGATCATGCCGATGATCATGGCCAGCGCTGTCATGAGCACCGGACGGATGCGGGTGGAGCCTGCCTCCAGCGCAGCGGCCAGCGGTGTGGCGCCCTCTTCGCGGCGCTGGCGCGCAAAGGCGACGATGAGGATGCTGTTGGCCGTGGCCACGCCCATGGTCATGATGGCCCCGGTCAGGGCGGGCACCGACAGCGTGGTGCCGGTGATGAAGAGCATCCAGGCAATGCCTGCCAGCGCCGCCGGCAGGGCGGCGATGATGATGGCCGCATCGATCCACGACTGGAAGTTCACCACCACCAGCAGGTAGACCAGCACGATGGCCATGGCCAGTCCCACGCCCAGGCCGGTGAAGGAAGACTGCATGGTTTCCACCTGGCCGCGGATGACTACCTGGCTGCCGCGCGCCAGCTTGGGCTTGATCTGTTCCACCAGGGCGCTCACCTTGCCGGCCACGCTGGCCAGGTCGGTTCCCTGCACGCTGACATAGACATCGATGGCCGGCGCGATGTTGTAGCGCGAGGCCACCGCCATCTGGCGACCGGCGTGCACATCGACCAGGTTGCCCAGCAACTGCGGCGGCGTGGTGCTGGCGTTGGCCCCTGGACTCACGGGAATATTGAGCAGGGCGTCCAGCGAATCCACCTGGTATTGCGGCGACTGCACGGCGATGTTGTAGACCACGCCATTGTTGGGATTGAGCCAGAAGGCCGGCTGCGTCTGCGAACTGCCGGCCAGCGCGATCAGCAGGTTCTGGCCGACGTTGGAGGCCGACAGGCCGAACTGCTGCAGGCGCGTGCGATCCATGCGCAAGTCCAGCGACGGCCCATCCAGGCGCTGGTGGACGTGGGCGTCGACCGCGCCGGGAATCTGCCGGATCTGCTTGGTCAGCTCGGCCGCCAGGCGCGCATTGGCTTCCATGTTGGGGCCGGTGAATTGCACATCGATGGCGGCGGGCAGGCCGAAGTTGAGGATCTGCGTGACGATGTCGGCCGGCTGGAAGAAGAACTCGATGCCGGGGAAGCGGCGCGGCAATTCTGCGCGCAGCATGCTGACCAATGCTTCGGTGGGACGATGGCCTTCCTTGAGGGCCATCAGGATTTCGCCATCGAGCGTGCCGATGGTGCCGGCGTTGCTGTAGGAGAGGTTGATGCCGGAATTGGGCACGCCCAGGTTGTCGAGGATGGTCTCCAGCTCCGAGGCCGGGATCAGGGTGCGGATGACGCGCTCGACCTCATCGGCGGCGCGGGCGGTTTCCTCGATGCGGGTGCCGGTGGGCATGCGCATGTGCAGGCGGATCTGGCCGCCATCCACATTGGGGAAGAAGTCACGTCCGAGGAAGGGATAGAGCAGGCAGGACAGCAGGCAGAAGCCGAGGAAGGCCAGCGCAAAGCGCCGCCGGTGCGCCAGCAGTGACGACAGCACCAGCGTATAGCCATGGCGCACGCGCTCGAAGCGATTGTCGAAGGCGCGATAGAGGCGCTGCAGCAGGCTCTGTTTGGCGCTGTCGACCTGGCCATGGCTGCCCATCAAGAGCATCACCAGCGTGGGCACCAGCGTGCGCGAGAGCAGGTAGGAGGCGGCCATGGCAAACACCACCGCCTCGGCCAGCGGCACGAACAGGAAGCGCGCCACCCCGGAGAGGAAGAACATCGGCACGAACACGATGCAGATACAGAGCGTAGCCACGAAGGCCGGCACACCGATCTCGCCCGCGCCGACGATGATGGCGTCGTGCAGCGGCTTGCCCAGGTGCAGGTGGCGCTCGATGTTCTCGATGGTGACAATGGCCTGGTCCACCAGGATGCCCACCGACAGCGCCAGCCCGCCCAGGGTCATGAGGTTCAGTGTCTCGCCCAGCGCCGCCAGGATCAGGATGGCCGCCATGATGGACAGCGGAATGGTCAGGCCGATGATGAGCGTGCTGCGCCAGTTGCCCAGGAACAGCAGCACCATCGCAGCGGTCAGGCCGGCGGCGATGAGGGCCTCGCTGATGACGCCGGTGACGGCCGCCTTGACGAACACCGACTGGTCGAACAGCGGTGTGATCTTGATGTCTTCCGGCAGGGTCTGGGCCGCCGTGGGCAAGAGCTTGCGCAGGTTGTCCACGATGTCCAGCGTCGAGGCGCCGCCATTCTTGAGGATGGACAGTAGCACCCCGCGCGCGCCGTCCTGGCGCACCACGTTGGTCTGGGGTGAGAAGCCGTCGCGCACATTGGCCACATCCTTGAGATAGATGGTGGCGCCATTGGTGGTGCGCACCGGCAGTTCATTGAGGCCCGCCACGGCTTCGGGCGAACCGTTGATCTTGACCGAGTATTCGGTCGCGCCGAACTTGGCCGTGCCGGAGGGCAGGATCAGGTTCTGGGTATTGATCGCATTGACCACGTCGATGGGGGCCAGGCCGCGCGCCTGCAGGGCCTGGGTGTCGAGGTCCACCGAGATGAGCCGGCTCTTGCCGCCATAGGGATAGGGCACGGCCACACCCGGGATGGTGACCAGTTGCGGGCGCAGCGTCTGCACGGCGGCGTCGAAGACGGTCTGCTCGGGCAGCGTGGGCGAGGACAGCGCCAGTTGCATCACCGGGATGCTGGAGGCGGAATACTTGATCACCAAGGGCGGTGTGATGCCCGGCGGCAGCTGGCGCACCTGGGTCTGCACCGAGGCCACCACCTGGGCAATGGCGGTCTGGATGTTGGCCTTGGGCTGGAAGAACACCTTGATCACCGAGACCCCGGCCAGCGACTGTGATTCGATGTGCTCGATGTCGCTGACCACCGTGGTCAGCCCGCGCTCGTTCTGGGCCGCGATGCGCTGGCCCATCTCCTGGGCTGACAGGCCGTTGTAGTTCCAGATGATGGAGACCACCGGGATGTTGATCTCGGGGAAGATATCGGTGGCCATGTTCTTCAGCGTCAATGGCGTGGCCAGCACGATGAGCAAGGCCATCACGATGAAGGTGTACGGGCGGCGCAAGGCCAGCGCGACCATGTTCATGAACTGCTATCCCTGTGAAACGGGCAGGCCGGACCAGGCGCTTCGGCTGCCCATGCCCACGACCGGCATCCCGTGCGATGCCTGCCGTCCTCTCCCGCGATACTGTGTTCTGTCCTGCGCGGCCTGGCGTGCTTCCCCGGTAGCCGGGCCGCGTTCCCTGAATTGCGCCGTCCTGCGGTCCCGATGTTGTTCTTCTGGGAGCGCGCGGCGTGGCTATTGTAGCGGCCTGGCAGCCTGTGTGCAGGAGGCTTTTCGGCGCCGCGCTTTCTGACAGGAATGTCAGCGAGCGTCTTCTCGCCGGCTGCAAGCACATCCGGAAAAATGTCCACATGTCGCCCCGGCAGGAATGCAGGCGCTATGGCACACTGCCCTGCCCTCCCTTTGCATTTTTCTGCACCATGGAATTCCTGCGCCAGCGCATCGAAGCCACCGTCCTGTCCATCAGCCGCGGCCCCGGCAGTGCGGACTTCCTGCAGCCACCAGGCGACCCTGGCCTGTTCGGCCCCGACTCGGCGGCCTGGCAGGTCCACAGTGATTTCACCGCCATGCTCACCGGCGGCGTGGCCGCGCTGCTGTTGCAGATGTTGCATCCGCTGCCGCTGGCCGGGGTATGGGACCACTCCAACTTCCAGGCCGACATGCTGGGCCGGCTGCGCCGCACCGCGCAGTTCGTGGCCGGCACCACCTTCGGCAGCCGGGCCGATGCCGAGCGCCTGATCGCGCGCGTGAAGCAGATCCATCTGGGCGTGAATGGCGTCGCCGCCGACGGCAGGGCTTATGCCGCCAGCGATCCGGACCTGCTCACCTGGGTCCATGTGGCCGAGGTGCATTGCTTCCTGCAGGGCTATCTGCGTTACCGCCATCCCGCTTTCCCAGCGGCGCGGCAGGACCAGTATTTCGATGAGATCGCCGGTGTGGCCGAAGCACTGGGGGCGCGCGCAGTGCCGCGTTCGGGCGCAGCCATTGCCCGCTACATCGAAGACATGCGAGCGCAGCTGCGCTGCGACGAACGCACGCGCCAGACCTTGCAACTGGTATTGAATGCGCCCGCTCCCAATGCGGTAGCACAGCCGTGGACGCGGCTGATGATGCGCGGCGGCGTGGACCTGCTGCCACCCTGGGCGCAGCAGATGCTGGGCGTGGCTCCGCGTCCGCCCTGGCGTCGCGCCCTGTTGCAGCACTCGGTGCTGCTGGCGGCGCAACCGCTGCGCTGGGCCATGCGCAATGGCTCCCTCCATCTGGCGCGGCGGCGCATGGGCTTGCCGCCGCAACCCTGAAGCGGGTCAGGAAAACAGGCCCAGGCTGTCGTCGGTGGCGATGGCCACGGCGCCGGCTGCCGCAGCCACAGGGGCCATGTCATTGGCAGCATTGCCGCGGTTCGCCTGGGAGCCGCTCCTGCTTTCCGGCCCGGCGGTGTCGCCGTTGCCCTCCTTGCCATTGTCCCAGTCACCGCTGGCGCCGCCGCCGTCGAACTGGCCCTGGAAGGCGTCCGGGTCGCGGCCTTGGCCCATGTCACGCCACAGGCTGCTGCCCTGGCTGGAGGTGGTGAAGCTGAACAGGGCGGCGCCGTCGTCATCGTCCTGGCGTCGCGTGCGCCGTACCGCCGGAGGTTGCAGCGGCGGCAATTGCGCCAGCAGGGTGCGCAACTGCTGCCAGCTTTGCGGATCCAGGTCGATGCCATCGCGCAGCGCTTGCCGGATCAGGCGCATCAGCGCGCGCAGGGTGCGCGAGGCGTCGTACAGGGCGCGCCGTTCACCGTCCAGGCGATCCAGTTCGCGGCGCATGGCGTCGAGCTGGCCGAAGCGCTGGCGGTCGACATAGCGGGTCAGGCGCACCCGCATCAGGGTGAGCGCCTCGCGGTAGGGCTTTCCGGCGAACCAGGCCATCCAGCCGAACCACATGAAGCGGCGCTGGTGCTGCGCAAAGGTGGAACGGATCAGGTCGTCCACGAAATCGGGCAGGGTATCGTGCAGGCGCTGCAGCGTGGCCGGCGAGATGGCCGGCAACAATTGCCGTTCCACCAGGTGGATGCGGTAGCGGCGCCGACGCCGGTCGGCCGTGGCGATGGCGCTGCGTACCTTTCCCAGGCGCGGACCCAGCAGGTCATCGGCCCTTTCCAGGATGGGCAAGGCCGCGCGCAGTTCGGCGCGCAGCGCGTCGGTCAGGGGTGAGGATGTCATGCGGCCAGCTCCACGCCGTCTTCCAGGCGACTCGAAAAGTAACGCGCGAAATAATCGCGCAAGCCCGGCTTGTCCATGCCGGGCGCCCACTCCAGGGGCTGGCCGGGGCGCAGGTCCAGATCGGTCCAGGGATCGTAGCCAAGCTCGGTGATGTCGTGCATACGCAGGAAGTAGCGCCGGTTGACCGCATCGCCGTGCCACAGGTGGCGGATGTGGCCGGGCACCACGCCCAGCCTGCCCTCGACCTCGGCGTGGAAACGCTCGCTCCACTCGCGCAGGTGGGCGATCTGGCGCGGGTCGTTTTTGAGCGCATTGCGGATGCAAAAATTGCAATCGTTGAAGATGGCATGGGCCATGAAGTGGTCGGCGCTGCCCGAGATCGCTCCCTCATAGAGCCCGACCTGATCGAAGATCTCGCGATGCATGGCCCAGCCATAGCCGGTGTGGCCGTGCAGGTCGTAGCGGCCGGCGTTCAGGGTGGAGGGATCGCGGGCCATCACGCTGGCAAACGAGCGGCACAGGTCGGGCGGGGCGCCCACCTGGCCGTGGCGGTCCAGCCGGGTACAGGTCTCGAAGACCTGCACGATGCGATGCCGCCCCAGCGCCTCTACCAGGTCAGCGGCCCAGCGCGGGTTGTCGAAGAGGATGTCGCAATCGAGCCAGGCCACGTAACGGCAGTGCGCCGGCAACCAGGAAGCGCCCAGGTTGAGCAGCCTTTCCTTCTGCCACAGCAGCGTGGCGGCGCGGACCTGGATCACGTCCAGGCTGGGCGGCAGGTCGAAGGGCGCATCGCCGAAGGCGCATTCGACGGTCAGGCAGGTGACGCCGGCTGCGCGCATGCCCTGCATGAACAGGTCGTAGTTGCGGCGCCGGGCGGCATAGCCGACCGGATTGAAATAGGTAGTGATGACGAACAGTTCGGACATGGCGCGGTGCTCTTGTTGTCGTTATCGCCTGCCCGCAGGGGCAAGATCCTGCGCCTTGAGACTGTGCCTATGGTTTGAAAGTTCGCAGGTAGGCCAGGATGTCATCGATCTGCTTGTCGCTGCCGATGCCCCAGAAACGCATCTTGTTGCCTGGCACGACATCGCTGGGCGCCTTGAGGAAGGCGCGCAGCTTGTCTTCAGTCCAGACGAAACCGGCGTTGGCCATCGCCGGGGAATACTTGAAGTCAGGGGTGGAACCGGCCTTGCGCCCGATCACATTGCTCAGTTGCGGGCCAAAGCCGGCCCGCGCCGAGGGGCCCACGGCATGGCAACTGGCGCATTTGGCGAAGGCGGCGCGGCCGGCCGCCACATCCCCCGCCGCCAGCGCCGACCAGGGTGCGAGGACGAGGACAAGGGCGAGGGGCAGGCAGGGATGGGGGCGCATGGGTGGTTCCGGCAAGACTGAACGTAGGGCGGCTATTGAATCACGAAATGGCTGGCTTCGAGGCCCGACCTGCGCAGGAAGGTGAACACCGAATCGGCCGTGGTGGTCTCGATTCTATCGCTGAAGCGCAAGGCATTGGGATGATCGTCAAAGGCGATGTTGGCCTTGAACATGCGTCCGCCCAGGCGGGTCATCGGTCCCAGGTGCAGGGTATCCGGCGCATAGCCCTTGAACCTGAGCCAGGCCTGGGCCTGTTCGCGGTTGCTGATCTGCGGCTCCAGCGCCAGGGCCAGGGTTTCCGTGATCCATTGGTTGGACTGCTGGTAGCGGCTCGCCCAGGGATAGGCCAGCATGCTGTACTGCGGTTCATGCATGCGGGTGACCTGGGGCCTGACGATGGCCGCGCGCAGCTTTTCTTGCACTTCCGGCGGCGGCACCGCTACGTAGGCTTCCAGCAGGAAGGGCGAGTCCATGAAGAACTGCCCCATGCCTTGCTCGTAGAGGTTGCTCACGGCCGTGCCGCATTCGTTGAGCTTGTGCACGACATACCATTGCTGCTCGTCGCGGTAGGCGATGGCCAGGTGCGAATAGCGTTGCTGGTATTTGCTCAGGTCCTGGCCGATGCGGCCGATGATGACCACGTCGGCGCCGCTGGCGTTGAGCCGCTCGACGGTCTTGACCGCCATGTCCAGCTGGGCCCGCACGGCAGTCGCCTCGGGGATGGTCTGTTCGCAAGCCTGGCCGGCGTGGGCCGCCAGCGCTGCGCAAAGACCCTGGGCCAGGACCAGGCTGGCCAGCAGGTGCTTGATGGAGAATGGACGCAATGACATGAGAATCTCCCGGTGAGCCGATCAGGACAGTCTTTCGTTCTTCAGCAGCGCCTTGCCCAAGGCATTGGGAATGATCGCCAATACCTTGCCGGAGGCCACCAGCAGCGTGCCGGAGGCGGTCGTCACGAAACTCACCGATTCGCCCACGCCGATGGAGGCCGCACCGCTGACGTTAGCGCCCACGGTCACCGATGCGCGCACGCCCTCCCCGAGCTTTTCCAGCACATAGACCGTGCCCTCGGCCGAGGCTTCCACGCCCTTGACCACGTAGCGCCCGCCTTCGGAGATGAAGTAGGCGGGCACGATCACCGACACCGCCACCGATACCGTGGAGGCGTTGCTGTTGCGCGATTGGGCGTACGCCGGGGCAGCCAGCAGGGCGGCCACCAGGACGCAGGAGAGGGACAGGCGATGCAGCAGAGGGCTTTTCATGATGAACTCCTTGTTGTTGGATTTCTACTTGACTGTCGCCACCCCGGCGAAGCAGCCAGGCGCAATGTAGCAATGGGAGCAAGCGCCGTGGAGGGCGTCATCGAAAAGCGCAATTCCTGTTTCATCAGGTATCGAAATACAATACCCGACCATCATCGATGAATATGCGGAACAAGGAGGATCGTCATGGCCCAGGCCGAATCGCTGGTCAATGCATTGAAGAACCTGCTCAAGGCGCGCGGCATCACCTATGCACAGCTGGCCAAGGGCCTGGGCTTGAGCGAGGCCAGCGTCAAGCGCATCTTTGCCGAGCGCAGCTTTACGCTGGAGCGGCTGGATCAGGTGTGTACGCTGCTGGGCATCCAGATCAGCGACCTGGCGCGCATGGTGGTGGCCGAGCAGCCGGTGCCGTCACGGCTCACGGAAGAACAGGAAAAGAAGCTGGTGGCCGATCCCAAGCTGTTGCTGGTGGCCGTGCATGCCCTGCATCAGTGGACGCTGGAGGAAATCGTCTCGAGCTTTGCCATGACCCAGGCCGAATGCATCCGCCTGCTGGCGCGGCTGGACAAGCTGGGCATTCTCGATCTGCTGCCCAACAACCGCATCCGCGTGCGGGTGGCGCCGGACTTCTCGTGGCTGCCGGGCGGGCCGATCCAGCAGTATTTCCGCGCCCAGCTGCGCAACGATTTCTTCAATTCGCATTTCGACAAGCCGGGCGAAAAGATGATCATGGTCAGCGGCACGCTTTCCGAGGAAAGCAATGCCGCCGTGCAGCGCGCCATGAACCGGCTGTCAGCCGAATTCCTGGCGGCCCATCAGCAGGACCTGGCGCTGCCGCTGGAACGGCGTACCGGCAGCGCCATGATCGTGGCCTTGCGGCCATGGTCGCCGGCCCACTTCCAGCAGATGCGCCGCCAGAAGCAGCAATAGGAGGTCTACTTTACCGCCGCCGCGGCCGGACAGCCTTGCGGCGCATGATCGCGCCGCTCGGCCAGCCAGGCCCACACCGCCAGCGCCAGCAAGGCAATGCCGGTCAGTACGGCGAAGGCGGCGCCGTAGCCATAATGCCGCGCCACCACACCGGCCAGCGCCGGGCTCATGGCCGCGCCGATGGACTGGATGGTGGTCACCGCGCCCAGGCCGATGTTGATGTGGCCGCTGCCATGCAGGATGCGCGCCACCGAACCCGGCAAGGCCACGCCCAGCAGGCCTGCGCCCACGCCATCGAGCATCTGCACCGGCAGCAGCGCCCAGGGGGAATCCCATACGCCAGCCACCATGCCGCGCAAGGGCAGCGCCAGCAGCGCAATGGTGATCAGCAGCCAGTAGCCCTTGCGGTCGGCGAAGCGGCCGGCAAACAGCGCCGTGGGAATCATCACCAGCTGCGCCACGATGACGGTAAGCGCAGTGTAGAGCGCCGGATCGGCGCCGCCGCGCGAGACCGCCGATTGGCCCAGCAGCGGCAACATCGCTGCATTGCCGAGGTGGAACAGCATCATCGCCAGCGCCAGCAGCATCAGTGGGCGCGAACTGGCCAGCACGCGCCAGGTGGAGGCCTCGGGCTTGCCGCCGGTGCGCTGCGGATCGAGGCCACGGGCGACATCATGATCGATATCCTCAGGCCGGATGCGCGCCAGGCACAGCAGCGACGCCACCGCCATCACGGCCATGAGCACGAACACTGCCGGCAAGCCCCAGAAATAACCGAGCGCACCGGCCAGCGTGGCCGAGAAGACATTGCCGGCGTGGTTCCAGGCCTCGTTGCGGCCCAACTGCGAAGGCAGGCCCTGCTGGCCGACGATGCCCAGGGTCAGGCCGGCGATGGCCGGGCCGATGATGGCGCCGACAATGCCGGTGCCGACCTGCGAGATCGCGGTGACGGTAAAACTGGGCGAGATCAGCAGCAGCAGCGAACCCGCCACCACCAGCACCGATCCCAATCCGACCACCAGCCGCTTGGCGCGCACGGCGTCGGTCAGCGCGCCCGCCGGGGTGGTGGCCAGCATGCCGGCGATGCCGCCCAGCGTCATCACATAGCCGATGTCGTCAGCGGCCCAGCCATGGCCCATCAGGAACACGCCCAGGAAGGGGCCGAGCCCGTCGCGCACGTCGGCCAGGCAGAAATTGAGCCGCGACAGCCAGGCCAGGGAAGCCGCTTTGGCGTTCATCCTATCGGCCCCTTGAAGATGAAGAAGGCGCCCAGGCAGATGCAGCCGAAGCCGACCAGGTGGTTGATGGTGAATTGCTCGCCCAGGTAGAGCACCGAGAAGATCGAGAACACCACCAGGGTGATCACTTCCTGCATGGTCTTGAGCTCGGCGGCGTTATAGACGCTGTGGCCGATGCGGTTGGCGGGCACGGCGAAGCAGTATTCGGCCAGAGCGATCATCCAGCTGACCAGGATCACCAGATACAGCGGCCGGTTCTCGAACTTGAGGTGGCCGTACCAGGCGAAGGTCATGAAGACGTTGGAGATGATCAGGAAAACGATGGGAAGGACTTTAGGCGACATGGTTCTTATTCTTTATAAAAATATAACAAGGAAGGAAAGATGCGCCCGCTCGACGGTCCGTACGCATCGGCCGGACCGCCGGGCGGATGGGATTTATCAGCGCACCCGGCTGTACAAGGGCTGCAAGTCCTGCGTGCTGGCGCCGACATCGATGGCCTCGATGGCGGTGCCCAGGTTGTTGCGGGTCCCCAGGCCATTGGCAGCAAACGGCGCGCCAGGTTCCAGCGGCGTGCGGATGCTGTCCGGGGCGAAGCGCACGATGCTGCCGTCATCGAGGATGACGCCATTGGCTTCGCCACGCGGACCGGTCAGGACCAGGGCGATCTTGCCGCGCACCGACATCTGGCGCAACTGGGCCGCGCGCAGGTGCGGCGGCAGCGGCGGGTTGGCATCGAAGGCGGGCGGGCGATCAATGACGGTCTGGCCATTGGCCAGGTTGACGATGGCGTCGGCCTTGATCACGCCGGCTGCTTCACCCTGGCCGAACACGCGCACCGACTGGCCGGGCTTGACGGTGTTCTGCAAGGTCTGCGACAGGTGCGGCGGGAACTTGATGATGGTGCGCTCGCCCACCAGCAGGCCATCGGCCTCGCCGTAGGGATTGATCAAGAGGCGCGTGACGCGGCCTTCGATGACCGGGGGCTGGGCCGTCAGTGCAGCCTCATAGGTGGCCGGCGGCGCGGGCGGGGCCAGGCCGGGGCCAGCGGCAGGACCAGGACCGGGGCCGGGGGGCACAGGCTGGGCGTGGGCCGACAGCAGGGTCGCCAGCAACAGGGCGGCCAGGGCCAGGGGGCGGGCGGACAAGGTGGATCGGGTCATGACAACTCCTTTGAGGTGAGGGGGGCTCCCCTTCTTTTGCAAACCCCGTGCCTGCCATGAAATCCTTTAAAATCAACGACTTGAGATTTTCGGCGAGGCCAGTGTGTCCGCTTTCGTGACACACTGGCGTCCGTGGGCGGACAGGGTACGCGGCCGGTACGCGCTCGTTACCCACCTCACCAGCCTGGCGTGCGCCCCTCAGCCACTGACCCTGACACTGACACTGACAATTGACTTATCCACAGGAGTATCCCGCATGTCCGCTTACCTGAGCCTGGCCATCGCCATCGTCGCCGAGGTCATCGCCACCACCGCCCTGAAATCCTCGCAGGGGTTCACGCGCCTGCTACCGGGCCTCATCGTGGTGGCGGGATATGGCGTGTCCTTCTATTGCCTGGCGCTGACCCTGCGCACCATGCCCACCAGCGTGGCCTATGCGATCTGGTCGGGCGTGGGCCTGGTGCTCATCACCCTGGCGGCCTGGCTGATCCACCATCAGCGCCTGGACTGGCCGGCCGTGGCGGGCATCGCGCTGATCGTGGCGGGGGTGATGGTGATCAACCTGTTTTCCAGCAGCGCGGCGCACTAGCCATGCGCCAACGCGCCGCTCAAGCGCGCCCCTCGCGGCGCATCGATTGCGGCGCCACCCCAAAGCCGCGCAGGAACACCTCGCGCATATGGCGGCGATCCCGGAATCCCGTCTCGCGCGCCACCACTTCCAGCGGATGGCGGCTCTGCTCGATCATCAGGCGCGCCGCTTCCAGCCGCAGGCCTTCGATGGCCTTGGCCGGGGATTGCCCCGTCTCCGAGGTGAACACGCGGGTGAACTGGCGCGCGCTCAGGTTGGCCTGCTCCGCCAGTTCTTCCACCGTCAGGGCGCGCTTGAGATTGCGCCGCGCATAGTTCAGCGCATCCTGGATGCGGTCGGTCTTGGGCGCCAGCTCCAGCATCTCGGAATGCTGCGACTGTCCACCGGCGCGGTGCTGGTGCATCACCAGCTTGCGCGCCACGCTGCGTGCGGCTTCCTCGCCCAGGTCCTTGCCCACCATGGCCAGGGCCAGGTCCAGTCCGGCCGTCATCCCGGCCGAGGTCCACAGCGGACCGTCGACGATGTAGATGCGGTCGTCTTCCACCTGGATATCGGGAAAACGCTCCTGCATCGCGCGCGCAAACGCCCAGTGCGTGGTGGCGCGGCGGCGCGCCAGCAAACCCGCCTCGGCCAGCACGAAGCCGCCGGTGCAGATGCCGGCGATGCGCCTGGCCTTCTTGGCGGCGCGCTGCAGGAAAGCGCACTCCTCGGCGCTGGCGGGCGACTCCAGCGGATTGCCGACGCCGCAGACGACCCAGGTATCGATGCTGGCCGTGGCAGCGGCCTTGGCCGTGGTCACCCGCATGCCCAGCGACGAGGCCAGCTCGCCGCCCCCGACCGAATAGTTGTGCAGCCGGTAGAACTCGTGACCGGCCACCTTGTTGGCATATTCAAAGACCGCCTGGGTGGCCAGGCCCATGACCTGGAATCCTTCAGTGAGCAGATAGCCGACGTGGTGCATGTGCTGACTCCATCAGAAATGTGAATGTCTTAAAACACTACCATATACGTCATTCAGGAAGTCCGCAAGCCGCCTAAGATGCACTCCATCGACACCCCAACACCGAAGGAGAACCGCATGAACCAGCCGCACACCCCCGCCCACCGTGGCACTGCCCTCGTCACCGGCGCCTCGTCGGGCATCGGCGCGATCTACGCCGATCGCCTGGCCCGCCTGGGCTATGACCTGATCCTGGTGGCCCGCAACCGGAGCCGCCTCAACACCCTGGCCGAGCGCATCACCAACCAGACCGGCCGCAGCGTCGAAGTGCTGGAAGCCGACCTCGGCCAGGCTGCCTCGCTGGCGCAAGTGGAAGAGAAGCTACGCAGCGACGCCAGCATCACCCTGCTGGTCAACAACGCCGGCATCGGCACCCACACGCCGCTGCTGCAAAGCGATGTGGAGCACATGACCGGCATGATCGCCCTCAACGTCACCGCGCCGACCCGCCTCACCTACGCGGCCGTGCCCGGCTTCGTGGCGCGCGGCCAGGGCGCAGTCATCAATATCTCGTCCATCGTGGGCGTGGCCCCGGAAGTGCTCAACGGCGTCTATGGCGGCAGCAAGGCCTTCGTGCTGGCCTTCTCGCAATCGCTGCACCATGAGCTGGCCGCCCAGGGCGTGCAGGTGCAGGCGGTGCTGCCGGGAGCGACCGCGACCGACTTCTGGGCCATCGGCGGACTGCCGGTGGAACACCTGGACCCGGCCATCGTGATGTCGGCCGAACAGATGGTCGATGCCGCCCTGGTGGGTTTCCAGCGCCGCGAGCTGGTCACCATTCCCTCGCTGCATGAGGAAGACGCCTGGACCGGCTATGAAGCGGCCCGCCAGGCCCTTATCGCCCGGCTCTCGGCCAATACGCCGGCGCCGCGCTACCGCGCCGCGCACTGAAGAACGGCATGCGCCCCGGACATACCCCCCTGCTCTCTCCCTCTTTCACCAAGGAACCATCATGCAACTGACCGACAACACGATCTTCATCACCGGCGGCGCTTCCGGCATCGGACGCGGCCTGGCCGAGGCCTTCCACAAGCTGGGCAACACCGTCATCATCGGCGGTCGCCGCCAGGCGCTGCTCGATGAAGTGGTGGCCGCCAATCCCGGCATGCAGGCCATCGCCTTCGACGTCGCCGATCCGGCCAGCATCGACGCCGCTGCCGCCACCCTGAAGGCGCGCTATCCTGGCCTGAACGTGCTGGTCAACAATGCCGGCATCATGCCCTTCGATGACGCCAGCGGCCACATCGACGACGAGGTCGCCCGGCGCATCCTCGACACCAACCTGCTGGGACCGATCCGCCTCACCTCGGCGCTGATCGACCTGCTCAAGCAGCAGCCGCGCGCCACCATCCTCCACAACACCTCGGTGCTGGCCTATGTGCCGCTGGCGGTGACGGCGGTGTACTCGGCCTCCAAGGCGGCCCTGCACTCCTACGCCATGTCGCAGCGCTTCATGCTGCGCGAGACCTCGGTGCGGGTGCAAGAGATCGCCCCGCCCTGGGTCGATACCGACCTGGTCAAGAAGAGCGGCGACCCGCGCGCCATGCCGCTGGACGCGTTCATCACCGAGACCATGGCCAGGCTGGCCAGCGAAGACGAAGAGATCATCGTCGATGCCGTCAAACCCTTGCGCGACAACCCTGGCGCCAAGGAACACGCGCTGGTCAATGGCTTCAATGCAGCGCTCATGGCCCATCCCATTCCAGTCTGATCACCACGCGGCGAACGCCCCTTGTTGCGAGGGGCGGCGCGCCGCCCTGCCGTTGAGGAATCCTCCATGAATCCCCCTCCCCTCGGGCCTTCCGCGCCCTCTGCTTGCGCCTCTCCCACCCAGGCCGGCTCGCTGCTGACCGCCGGCTTCCTGGCCCTGGGCACCTTCGCCATCGGCACCGAAGGTTTCATGATCGCGCCGCTGCTGCCGCGCATGGCCGCCGACTTCGGCATGAGTGTGCCGATGGTGGCCAGCCTGGTCGTCATCTTCACGCTGGTGCTGGCGCTGAGCTCGCCCATCAGCACGGTGCTCTCGGCGGCCATGAATCGGCGCCGCGTACTGATCGCCGCCATGACCGCCTTCACGGCCGCCAACCTGCTGGCGGCATGCTCCAGCAGTTTTACCGGACTGCTGGTGGCGCGTCTGCTCATGGCGGTGGCGGCGGGCCTCTACACGCCCAACGCCAGCGCGCTGGCCGGAGCCATGGTCGCGCCAGGACAGCGCGGGCGCGCCCTGGCCATCGTCAGCGGCGGCATGACCATCGCCATCGCCCTGGGCCTGCCGCTGGGCGCGGTGGTGGGGCACGCCTTCGGCTGGCGCGCGACCTTCCTGGCCGTGGCCGCCATGGGCGCGGTGGCGGTGGCGGGGATCTGGCTGGGCGTGCCGCGTCAGGCCGGTGCGCATCTGCACGTGGCCGGGCTGCGCGAGCGCATGGCGGTGATCGGACAGCCCCAGGTGCAGCGCCTGCTGGCCGTCACGCTGCTCTGGTCGGTGGGGGCGTATGCCGCCTATCCCTATATCGCGCCCTATCTCAGTCATGTGCTGAGCTTTGGCGAGAGTCGCATCAGCCTGACCGTCAGCCTCTGGGGCGCGGCTGCGGCGGTGGGCGTGAGCGTGGGCGGCACGCTCAACGACCGCTACGGATCGGCGCGGGTGGTGCGGGTATCGCTGCTGTTGCTGATGCTGTCGTTCTGGACGCTGGCCGCCGCCACGGCGCTGCCGCCGCCGCTGGCGCTGGGTCCGGTGCTGCTGGCGGTGGTGGTGTGGGGATTTTCGGTGTGGGCTTTCTTCCCGGCGCAGATGGCGCGCCTGATCGGCGCGGGCGCACCGGCCCAGGCGCCGGTGGCGCTGTCGCTCAACACCTCGACCCTGTATCTCGGTTTTTCGCTGGGCAGTGCGGCTGGTGCAGGCATCCTGGGTAGCGGCGCGATCTGGGGGATTGGCCTGTTCGCCGGTGCTTGCGCCTTGGTAGCTTGGCTGCTGGAACGCCGTCTCTAGTCGTGGGACTTGCCGGCTTCCTCCAGCCGGCGATAGAGCTGCTGGCGCGAGATTCCCAGCCGGCGCGCGGCTTCGGCGCGGTTGCCGGCAGCTCCCTGCAAGGCGCGCTCTATCATCACCCGCTCGACCTCGGCCAGTGCCACCGCCAGCGGCCCATCCCAGTCGATCGCCGGCGCGCTCGCCGCGCTGGCCGCACCGGCCGGAGGGCGGGCGGACAAGCCGATATCCTCGGCCTCGATGCACAGCCCATGGCTCATCACCGCGGCGCGTTCCATGGTGTTGCGCAACTCGCGCACATTGCCCGGCCAGGCGTGCTGCAACAGCAGGCGGGCGGCGGCGGGGCTGATGCGCTTGGGCGCGTCGCCGCCCAACTGGCGCAGGAAGTGCTCGGCGATGGTGAGGATGTCGCCAGGCCGCTCGCGCAGCGCCGGCACCATGATGGTCAAGACCTGCAGGCGATACCAGAGGTCTTCGCGGAAGCGCCCTTGGGTGATCTCGTGCTGCAGGTCGCGATGGGTGGCGGCGATGACGCGCACATCGACCCGCACGGACTGGTTGCCGCCCACTGGCGTCAGTTCGCGCTCCTGCAGCACGCGCAGGATCTTGGCCTGGGTGGCCAGTTCCATGTCGCCGATCTCATCGAGGAAGAGCGTGCCGCCATCGGCTTCCTGGAAGCGCCCCAGGCGCGGCGAGGTCGCGCCGCTGAAGGCGCCCTTGACGTGGCCGAACAGCTCGCTCTCGATCAACTCGGCCGGAATCGCCGCGCAATTGACGGCGACAAAGGGACGTGCGGCGCGCGCGCCATTGCGATGCAGGGCGCGCGCCACCAGTTCCTTGCCGGTGCCGGTCTCGCCCAGCACCAGTACGGTGGCGTCGCTGGTGGCGGCGCGGCCGATCTGCTTGAACACCTGGCGCATGGCTTCGCTCTCGCCCACCAACTGGTTGCGCTCTTCCGTGGCCGGGGAAGCCGCCGCCGGCGTGCTGGCGCCCTGGCGCAAGGCGCGTTCCAGCGTTTCCACCAGGGCCGCGCGCGGCACCGGCTTGGTCAGGTGATCAAACGCACCCAGGCGGATCGCCTCGATAGTGTTGTCGCCGCTGGCATAGGCGGTGAGCATGATGCAGGGGATGGCGGCGATGGCCGGGGCGCGCTGCAGGAAGGCCAGGCCGTCTTCGTCCGGCATGCGCAGGTCGACGATGGCGGCATCCACCGCATGGGCGGCCAGCAACTTCAGGCCGGCGGCCGTGCTGCCGGCTTCCAGCACGTCATGGCCGAGGTCGCTGACGGTCTCGGCCAGGCTGCCGCGAAAGGCGGCGTCGTCATCGACGATCAGGATGCGCGCCATGGCAACTCCATTTCAAAACGTGCGCCCGCAGCAGTGGGCGCGAGGATGATCTCGCCACCATGGGCATGGATGATTTCGCGCACCAGCACCAGGCCCAGGCCGGTGCCGCCGGGTCGCTGGCTGACGAAGGGATCGAACAGGCTCTGGCGCAGGTCTTGCGGCACACCGGGACCATTATCGGCCACCCACAGAAAGAGTCGCCCGGGACTGCGCAGGCGCGCGCCGATCTCGATCTCTCCACCGGCCGGGCAATGCGCCAGCGCATTGAGCAAGAGATTGTCCAGCGCGCGCGCCAGCTGGGCCGGGTCGAGGCTGTGCGTGACCAGATCATCCTGCTCGGGCAGCGTGACCTGGATGCGCACGCCCTGGCGCTCGGCCATCTCCAGATGGGCAAGGCGGCGCTGCGGCAGCCATTGCGCCAAGTCCAGCGGCTGGCGCTGCAACTGGAAGGGTTGCGACAGCGCCAAGAGGCTGCCCACCAGCGCATCCAGGCGCTCGGTCTGGGCCACTACCATCTCGAGCGCGCTGGTGGCGCGCGCTTCGCGCATCTGGGGCGGGGCCGCCAAGGCGTTCTCGGCTTTCATACGCATGGTGCCGATGGGATTGCGGATCTCGTGGGCCATGCCGGCGGCCACCCGGCCCAGCGTGGCTAGCCGTTCGGCGTGGGCCAGTTGCGCGGCCAGGCGTTCGGACTGGCTGCGCCAGCGCGTCAGGGTGGCGCCCAGCCACAGGCCGGTGATCACCACGAAGGCCAGCAGCAGGCCGATGGCCACCAGCAACTGGTCGAGCACGGCGGCGCTCATGACGGGCACGCGCTTGAGCGTCCAGGCCGCCAGCGCTGCATCGGTGGTGACACTGAGGGGGCAGGCGGCGAACACCACGGCCTCGCGCAGGCCGGGACGCACATCGGTGATGGTGGTCTTGCTATCGAGCGCGCGCTGGGCGGTCGAGTCGATGCGCTCCATCTCCGCGCCGGGTGGATCGCGCTTGACGCCGCTGCCGTCATAGGTCGGGAAGGCATAGGCGACCACGCCCTTGCCAGCCTGCCAGAAACCGCCCTCCACCCCGGCCTGGTCGCGCAGCGCCAGGTCGATGACGGCTTGCATGACCGGCGTGGGGGCCGAAGCATCCTGCCCTGGCGTGCTGGCCGCACCCAGCGCATGAGAAAGGCCCGCACTCATGGCGGCGCAACTGATGGTGGCCTGGCCGGTCGCCTGGCCGATCTGCGCAGACGCGCCCTGGCGGCTGAGCTGCCACAACAGGAAAGCCAGCACCAGGGCAATGAGGGCGATGAAGGCCCACAGGATGACGAGGTCGCGTTTGACAGTGGTCTTGCTATTCAGACAGCCTCCTGGCCTTGGGGCATGAGCATAGGATGATGGTGAGCGTGCGGGGCGGGGCCGTGCCCGGCTCCGCCAGCGCAGGCGCGCTCGCATTTAATCATGAAGCCTGCCTGCAGGTAAGCCATCTGACAGGAAGCGCGCAAGCCCGGTTCATCATTTTGTTGCGAGCCATGCACATTGCCGCCGATCAACATGGATCGTCCACCGCTTCTATGCGTTAATTACGCCCCAGGGGAATTTGCGGGGAGCGCAAAAATCAAGCAGTTGAAGAATTACCTGGTCGTGATCCTGGCCATCGCGGTCCTGATGGTCATGGCCATCAGCGCCAGCACGCTGTATCAGAGTTACCAGCAGACGCGCCAGTCTGCCGTGAGCAATGCCAGCAACGTCACCCTCGTCTCCCAGCGCGCCATCTCGCGCAACCTGGAGATGCTGTCGCTCTCGCTCGATACCCTGGCCTACCGCTTCCAGCATCCGCTGTCGGCGCGCCGGCTCAACGACGCGCAACGCTACGCCTACCTGTTCGGCAGCACCACCAACGTCAGTCACATCGCAGTGATGGCCGTGCTCGACGCCGACGGCCGGGTGCAGGTCAGCTCGCGCCTGGGACGGGGCAATGGTGCGCCCCACTATGCCGACCGCGCCTACTTCATCGCCCATCGCGATTCTCCCACCGTGGGACTGTACGTCTCGCGGCCGATGCAGGCCAGCCTGGGCAATGAGCTGCAGGTGGTGGTGCTGTCCAAGCGGCTCTCCAACGAAGACGGCAGCTTCGCCGGGGTGGTGGTGATGGCGCTGGACCTGGCGTATTTCAGGGAACTCTTCGAAGGTCTGGCGCTGGGGGACGAGGGCATCATCTCGCTGTATTCCGATGAGGGGATCGCCTATATGCGCGTGCCCTACCGCGAGACCATCATCGGCCGCGACATCAGCCAGACGGGCAACTTCCAGCGCCTGCGCGCCATGCTCAGCGAGGAGGAAGGCAGCTTCTTCGCGCACGCCACCAATGACGGCGTGCGTCGGCTCTATACCTTCCGCCGCATTCCCGGTTCGCCCCTGATCGTCTTCGTGGGCTATGCCGAAGAGGCCATCTTCAAGACCTGGCGCAAGACCTTCTATGCGGTGCTGGTCTCGCTGGCCATCTTCGGCCTGCTGACGGCCTGGCTGTTGCTGCATGTGCGCCAGGAGCTGCGCCGCCGGGTGACTGCAGAGCGGCAGCTGGAAGCGCTGGCGCGCACCGATGGCCTCACCGACCTGCTCAACCGCCGCGCCCTGGACGAAGCCCTGCAGGCCACCTGGGAGCGCTGCCAGCGCAATCTGGGGGCTTCCTTCTCGGTGCTGTTCATCGACGTGGATTACTTCAAGGCCTACAACGATACCTACGGCCACAAGCTGGGCGATACCGTGCTCAAGGAAGTGGCCGCCACCCTGACCGCCCGGCTGCCCCGCCATACCGACTGCGCCGGTCGCTACGGCGGCGAGGAATTCGTGGTGCTGCTGGAGCAGACAGACCTGCAAGGGGCGCAGATGATGGCGCAGCGCCTGTGCGACGCGGTGCGCGAGCGCCACATCGCGCACACCTCCAGCCCATTGGCAGTGGTGACCATCAGCGTCGGCGTGGCGACGCTGGAGCGCGACCATCACCGGCGCGTGGAGGATGTGCTCAATGCGGCTGATGCGGCCTTGTATCGCGCCAAGCAGGCTGGGCGCGACCGCGTCCATCTCAGCAGCCAGGCCTGAGCGCAAATGACAAGGGCGCCACCGGGGCGCCCTTGTCTATCGCACGACAGCAGGCTCGCGCCGCATCAGAGCTCGCTCACATCCAGCGGCGCCTCGGTCTTCTCGATCACTTCTTCCTTGGTCACGCCGGAAGCCAGTTCGATCAGCTTCAGGCCGCCCGGGGTCACGTCGATCACGCCCAGGTCGGTGATGATGCGGTTGACCACGCCCACGCCGGTCAGCGGCAGGTTGCAGTCGTTCAAGATCTTCTTCGAAGTACTGCCATCCTTGGCCTTGGCCACGTGTTCCATCAGCACCACCACGCGACCGACGCCGGCCACCAGGTCCATCGCGCCGCCCATGCCCTTGACCATCTTGCCGGGGATCATCCAGTTGGCCAGGTCGCCCTTGGCCGAGACCTGCATCGCGCCCAGGATGGCGATGTTGATCTTGCCGCCGCGGATCATGCCGAACGAGTCCGCCGAGCTGAAGAAGGACGAGCCGGGAATGGTCGTCACGGTCTGCTTGCCGGCGTTGATCAGGTCGGGATCGACCTGGTCTTCGGTGGGGAAGGGGCCGATGCCCAGCAGGCCGTTCTCGGATTGCAGCCACACTTCGATATCGCTGGGAACGTGGTTGGCCACCAGCGTGGGCAAGCCGATGCCCAGGTTCACGTAGAAGCCGTCCTGCAGTTCCTTGGCTGCGCGCGCAGCCATTTCATCTCTGGTCCATGCCATTTTCTGTGTCTCCTTAGGCGCGCACGGTGCGTTGTTCGATGCGCTTCTCGGGCGTGGCATTGACCACGATGCGATGCACGAAGATGCCGGGGGTGTGGATCTGGTCCGGGTCGAGCTGGCCCACTTCCACCAGTTCTTCCACTTCCACCACGGTGACCTTGCCGGCCATGGCCACGTTGGGGTTGAAGTTGCGCGCGGTCTTGTTGAAGACCAGGTTGCCGGCCTTGTCGGCCTTGTGCGCCTTCACCAGCGACACGTCGGCCACCAGCGAACGCTCCATCACGTAACGCTCGCCATCGAACTCGCGCACTTCCTTGCCCTCGGCCACCAGGGTGCCCACACCGGTCTTGGTGAAGAACGCCGGAATGCCGGCGCCGCCGGCGCGCAGCTTCTCGGCCAGGGTGCCTTGCGGGGTGAATTCCAGTTCCAGTTCACCGGCCAGGTACTGGCGCTCGAATTCCTTGTTCTCGCCTACGTAGGAGGCGATCATCTTCTTGATCTGGCGGGTAGTGAGCAACTGGCCCAGGCCGAAACCATCGACACCGGCGTTGTTGGAAATGGCGGTCAGGTTCTGCACGCCCGAATCACGCAGGGCGGCGATCAACGCCTCGGGGATGCCACACAGGCCAAAGCCGCCGACCGCAATGGTCTGGCCGTCCTTGACGATGTCTTTCAACGCGGTGGCCGCGTCTGGATACACTTTGTTCACGAGTCTCCTTTCGGCTCTTGTCTTGCGAGCAGGGTTGCAAGCTGGCCGGCGGACATGCCGGCGTCAACAGGGATGGGCGCAGGGGCTTCTCTTGCGCGACGCACAGGGGCGTCGCCGGGCTCCGATACGTTCCAAATAGCGCCAATTATCATAGGGCAGCTGAAATAGGCCATACAATACGGTAAAAATACCTGGCGCAATGCAGCATGGTATCGCCCGTGCGGCGATCCCGCCAGGTGCGAGGGACCAGCCGAACATTTGCCGCAACTCCATGACCCAGCCACTTCCCATCGATTTCGAACAGGTTTTCATGCACGCGCCCATCGGCATGTGCGTCTCGCACAATCGCGTCATCCAGCAGGCCAACCTGGCCATGGCGGCGATGTTCGGCTACGAGGTGGAGGCGCTGCGCCAGACTTCCTTCCAGGAAATCTATCCCACCGCCGACGAATTCGAGCGCACCGGCCTGCGCCTGGTGCCTATCCTCAACGAGAAGGGCTTCTACTCCGACGAGCGCATCATGAAGCGCTCCAACGATGAAATGTTCTGGTGCCACGTCACCGGCCATGCGCTCAATCGCGACAACCCGCACGCGGCCGGTATCTGGACCTTCGAGGATGTCAGCGCCAAGCGCCCCATCGCGCCCGGCCTGACCCCGCGCGAACGCGAGATCGCCGCGCTGCTGGTGGAAGGCAAGACCAGCAAGCTCATTGCGCGCCAGGTCGAACTGAGCCCGCGCACGGTGGAAATGCATCGCGCCCGACTGATGCGCAAGTTCGCCGCCGCCACCTCCTCGGAACTGGTGCACAAGCTGCTGAGCATCACGCCCTGACCCTCAGAACGGCTGGCCGGCAAAACGCTGCGCCAGGAAATCGAGCATCGTGCGCAAGGTCGCCGGCATGTGCTTGCGCGAGGCATAGACGCCATACATGCCCAGCTGCAAGGGCTCGTAGTCCGGCAACAGCTGCACCAGCTGGCCGCTGGCCACCAGCGGCGCCACCGTATAGGCCGGCATATGGCCGATGCCCACCCCCGCCAAGACCGCCTGCAGCAGCACCGTCACCTCGTTGGCGCTGATGCTGCCGCCCACGGCGACGCTCTGGGGCTTGGCCGCTGAAGCGCCCCTCCCGCTCCTGGCTTTTTTCTTCTTGGGATCGAACTGCCACAGGCTGCGCCCCACATAGGAGTGCGTCAGGCAATTGTGCAGGGCCAGGTCCTCCACCTTGCGCGGCAATCCATGACGGGCCAGGTAATCCGGCGTGGCGCAGATGATAGAACGGCACACGCCCAGCGGACGCGCGATCAGATTGGGCTCCAGCCGGTTGGTCATGCGGATGGCCAGGTCGATGCGCTCTTCCACCAGGTTCACGGTGCGATCCAGCGCCAGCAGGTCCACCGCCACGCCCGGATAGCGGCGGCCATACTCCACCACCGCCTGGATCAGCTGGGTCTGGGCAAAGGACGTGCTGGCCGTGATGCGCAAGAGTCCGCGCGGGGTTTCATCGGGTGCATCGAGGGCGTGGCGCATGTCCTCCGAATACTCCAGCATCTGGCGGCAGCGCGGCAGCAGTTCATTGCCGGCGGGCGTGAGCGAGAGCCGCCGCGTGGTCCGATGCAGCAGCCGCGCGCCGACCCAGTCTTCCAGTTCGGCCACGTAGCGCGAGACCACCGGCCGCGACAAATCCAGTTGCTCGGCCGCCGCCGACAGGCTGCCGCTGTCGACCACCGTCACGAACACCTGCATGGCCATCAAGCGATCCATCCCCTCACCTCATGATTTGAACGATTTCAGAAACAAACTGTGTTTGATTATGCTATTTTTCGAAATCAAAAGCGATCCTATGATGGCCGCTCCTGATATCCCAGAAAGGACACACCATGAAAATCGCACTCATCGGCGCCTCCGGCAATGTCGGCAGCCGCATCCTGGACGAAGCCCTGCGCCGCGGCCACAATCTCATCGCCATCGCGCGTGACGCCAGCAAGATCGCCCAGCGCACCGGCGTCACCGTGGTCGCCGCCGACGTCAAGGACGCCGCCGCCCTGAGCGCCGCCATCAAGGGCGCCGATGTGGTCATCTCCAGCGGCCGCTTCACCACCTTCGGCGCGGCCGATCTGCTGCCCGCCGTGAAGGCCGCTGGCGTCAAGCGCCTGGCCGTCGTGGGCGGTGCAGGCAGCCTGGAAATCGCACCGGGCAAAGCCCTGATCGACACGCCCGAATTCCCCGCCGAATACCTGCCCGAAGCCGCCGGCGGCCGTGACTTCCTCAATGCCCTGCGCACTGAGACCGAACTGGAATGGACCTTCCTGTCGCCCTCGGCGATGTTCGTGCCCGGCGAGCGCACGGGCCAGTTCCGCCTGGGCAAGGATGCATTGCTGGTCGGTGACGATGGCAAGAGCTGGATCTCCTACGAGGACTTCGCCGTGGCCCTGCTGGACGAACTGGAACAGCCCAAGCACGTGCGCGCGCGTTTCACGGTAGGCTACTGATCCGCTTTGGCTGAGAAGCAGGATCGCATCATTGCAGCACGGGCCTGACGGTGCAGAAAACGTCAGGCCCTGTGCCGTTTCATTCAAGAGGACATCGCATCATGACCACACCCGCCGCCGCGCACGACACCGTGCTCCACTACATCCATGATCCGCTGTGCGGCTGGTGCTACGGCGCTGCGCCGCTGGTGGCGGCAGCGCGCCAGGTGCTGCCGGTGCAGGCGCATGGCGGCGGCATGATGGCCGGTCGCAATCGCAGGCGCGTGGATGCCCAGTTGCGCGATTACGTGATGCCGCATGACCACCGTATCGCCCAGATGACCGGCCAGGTCTTTGGCGAGCCCTACTTCCATGGATTGCTGAAAGACACCGACGCCGTCTTCGACTCGGCCCCGCCGACCGCTGCTGTGCTGGCCGTGCAAGCGCTCAGGGGCGAAGCGGCGGGACTGGACATGCTGGCAGCGATCCAGCGCGCGCATTACCAACAGGGACGGCGCATTTCCGAGCCCGCCACGCTGATCGAACTGGCCCAGGCGCTAGGCATCGAAGCCGCCGCCTTCAGCGCCGAACTGCAACGCATCGAGCAGGAAGAACTGGCCGACCACATCGAGGCCAGCCGTGAACTGCTGAACTATGTTGGCGGACGTGGCTTCCCCACCTTCGTGCTGCAACGGGGCGATACGCTGGAGGTGCTCGATACCGGACGCTGGCTGGGCCAACCGGAACAGTGGGCGAACTATCTGCGCGATGAAACGAGGGCGTCATCATCCGGATCAGCTGACAAAAGCCTGACACAGTGTGATCTGCAGACCGGCCGCTGCGACTAGACCGCCCTCCTTCCTCAACGAGTCGATCTGCCGCGTTGGCGCAAAGCCACACGGCAGACTTCCCCGCCACCGCAACGCACCTTCCTGACGCGCCACTCCATCTCTTTTGGTGCACGCCGCTCCACCGGGCAGCGTATCCATATTGGGCGGTTTTTCAAAAGACTCCTTTCAGACTTTACGCGCTAATCAAAAACTCGCCTTTGAACTACAGTGGGCGACTTTCCCGATACCAACTTCAGGCCAGGTCGGGAGAAAGAACACAGCGTTGTCCTTGTCCTTCTTTTATGGCGACCGGCATCCGTAGAGGAATCGCCCGGCTCCATTGAATCAACACCCGTGTTACCTGATGCTGTCCGTGGACCCGCCATGCCACGTCGACAGCACTTGGGCCGCTTCAGGTGGAGGCTGAGATTCAACACAATTTCACAACACAAGATCCTCAATGGAGAGTGGTATGGATTTCACGCGTCTGACGGTATCGTCGCGGCTCAAGTTTGGTTTTGGCGTCGTTCTCTTTCTAATCCTCCTGATCGTCGGGATTGCCCTGAAAAAGCTCGCCGAGGTGAATCGGCAATTGGTCTCGATTACCGAGGTCAATAATGTGGAGATCTATCATCTCTCCACCATGCGCGCCGCCGCCTATGAACAATCGCTGGCTTCGCGCGGCATCGGGCCTGGCGCTCACCCCGGAAGACCTGAACCAGAACGCCAACAATCTGCAGCGCCAGATCGGCCTCTACACCCAGTCGGAAGCTGCGCTGGCCAAGCTCTTCGCAGATCTGCAAGAAACCACGGACACCGAGAAACAAGCCCTCGCCGCCATCCAGAAGATGAGCGCGGGACTGTCGCCTGGGCTGTCCAACATGATCGACCTGGCCAAAGCGCAAAAGACGGAAGAACTGAAACCCATCATGACCGGCCCGCTGGGCAAGATGCAGGCCGACCGACGCAAGGCGCTGGCCGAGCTTTCCGCATTCGAAGACAAGCTCAACAACGAGGCCAAAGACGAGGCCCTTGCCGTATCGGCCAGCGCCCGCAAGCTGCTCATTGCACTCGGCGTGATCGCCTTGCTGTGCGGCCTGATGGCGGCCGTGCTCATTACCAGGAGCGTGCTGCGCCAGTTGGGCGGAGAGCCGGCGTACGCCTCCAGGCTGGCGGCGCAGATCGCCAAAGGCGACTTGCGCACCGAGGTCAAGGCCGACACCCGTCATCCAGAGAGCCTGATGATGTCCATGAAGACCATGAACGAGGGACTGCGGGGCATCGTGCGCGAAGTCCGTTCCGGCACCGACGCCATCGCCACGGCCAGCAGCCAGATCGCTTCCGGCAATCTCGATCTGTCCTCACGCACGGAAGAACAAGCCAGCTCGCTGGAAGAAACGGCCTCGGCCATGGAACAACTCACCGCCACCGTGAAGCAGAACGCCGACAGCGCGGGCGAGGCCAACCGCCTCGCGGCCGAGGCCTCGGCGGTGGCCTCGCAAAGCGGGCAACTGGTCAAGGAAGTGGTGACGACCATGGCCGCCATCGAAGATTCATCGAAGAAGATCGTCGACATCATCAGCGTCATCGACGGCATTTCTTTCCAGACCAATATTCTCGCCCTCAACGCCGCCGTCGAAGCTGCGCGCGCAGGCGAGCAAGGCCGTGGCTTCGCCGTGGTCGCCGCGGAAGTGCGCACGCTGGCGCAGCGCAGCTCTGCGGCCGCCAGGGAAATCAAGGCCCTCATCGATGACTCGGTGGACAAGGTCGCCAGCGGCAGCGCACTGGTCAATCGCGCCGGCGACACCATGAGCGATGTCGTCTCCAGCGTGGACCGGGTGGTGTCCGTCATCGGCGCCATCAGCGACTCCAGCGCGGAGCAGAGCAAGGGCATCCAGGAGATCAACCACGCGATCTCGCAGATGGATCAGGTCACGCAACAGAATGCGGCGCTGGTCGAAGAAGCCGCCGCAGCGTCGCAGGCGCTGCAGGCCCAGGCGAGGCGACTGAGCGGCGTGGTCGAAGTCTTTGCGGTGGCCTGAGCGGTCAAAGATGACGCAGAGAAGTAGCCGCAGGCCTTCAACGCCTGCGGCGCTGGCCTTTCTGAACACGTGAGAATGCATTCATCCGCCGCACCTGGAGACGCCTTCAATACTCACAACATCTCGCCACTTCTCACCGTACCTCACAGCACCTTGCATCACTTCGCAACACTTCTCAACGGCAGATTGGTTCTGCGGGAAATCCTTAGGTACAAAACACTATCGAAGACTTATATTGGCTGCTGAGCTCCGTCGCTGCGCAATGGCGGCGCACCTGCATCACACCGGCAGATCAATGATGTTGCGAACGGGAAAATGAGATCCCGTGCGCCCATCCTTTCCGAGGAAATCACATGGATATTGAAGACGCTGGCAGACATCTTGCATCGGATGACCCAAGAGCATTGCTTCATCAACTGAGCAGGCTTCAGGAGATCGTGGAAAGCCTGACGACCACCTTTGAAGAACTGGCGCTTGATGCAGGCACCGAAGAGGATTGCGCTGCAAAGGCGGTCGCCAGAACAGCGCTGTCCAAGGCGATGCAACGGTAGCAAGGCTTGATGTCAATGGTCGCAGCTGGGGAGCTGCCGACCTTCTCTGCGCCATCGGCTTTCGATGGCGCGCAACTTGAACAATGACCGGCGAGGGGCCGGTTCGTATAGGGGTGGAAAAATGTCTGGATCAATGACCGTGGGTCGAAAACTGGGGTTGGCGTTTCTGTGCGTCGTCGTCGTAGCGCTGGTGGGCAGCAGCTTGTCCCTGTTGAATTTCAACAGGCTGGAAGACGCCAGTGCGATGAATATCCATACCTACCAGGTCATGGGCAAGGCCGATGACATGCTGCTCAACATGGTCAATATCGAGACCGGCATCCGTGGCTATGTGGCGTCGGGCAATGAGGCCTTCCTGGATCCGTACAAAGGCGGCCGCAAGGATTTCAAGGTCGCCTTTGACGACGCCAAGTCGCTGACCGCGGACAATCCGGTCCAGCAGAAGCGGCTCGCCGAAATGCAGGAACTGAGCAACAAGATCGAGGAAATCGACCAGAACCTGATCAAGCTGAGAAAGGAAGCCAACGCCAGCGGCTCCCAGCAGGCGCTGCAGACCTATTTCGGCGCAACCCATGACAAGATCTTCATGGATCGCTTCCGGGTCGTGCAGAAGGAATTCGTGGATGCCGAAGAGTCCCTGCTCAAGGAACGTGGCGAGCTGGTGCGCTCCCTGAGCAAATCGACACTGATCGTCATGATCGCAGCCGGCGCGCTGACGGTCCTGCTGGCCATCGGCGCTGGCCTGCTGATCACGCGCAGCATCATCAACGCACTCGGTGGAGAACCGGGTGCAGCCGCCGACGTCGCGCAGCAGATCGCCGCAGGCGACCTGACCGTGGCCGTGCCGCTGAAACCCAATGACAGCCACAGCCTGATGGCCTCGCTGGGCAGCATGCGCGAGCAGCTGACCACCATCGTGCGCGGCATCCAGACCTCGGGTGAATCCATTTCGGTAGCCGCCAACGAAATCGCAACGGGCAACACCGATCTGTCGCAGCGCACCGAAGAGCAGGCAGCGTCCCTGGAAGAAACTGCATCGAGCATGGAAGAACTGACCTCGACGGTGCGCCAGAACTCCGACAATGCCCGGCAGGCCAATACCCTGGCGGAAAACGCCTCCACGCTGGCGGCCAAGGGCGGCGAGGTGGTCAGTCGCGTCATCGATACCATGAACGAGATCTCCGACAGCTCCAGCAAGGTATCCGACATCATCACGGTCATCGAAGGCATTGCGTTCCAGACCAACATCCTGGCCCTGAATGCGGCCGTCGAGGCGGCCCGGGCAGGCGAACAGGGACGCGGCTTTGCCGTGGTCGCCAGCGAAGTGCGCTCCCTGGCGCAGCGCAGCGCCGCTGCCGCCAAGGACGTCAAGGACCTCATCACCTTGTCCGGCGAGCGGGTCGAGCGCGGCACGCATCTGGTGGGTGAAGCCGGTCAGACGATCAATGAAGTGGTGCAGGCCGTGCGCAACGTGACCGACATCATGAATGAGATCACGGCGGCCTCGTCGGAGCAGACCACCGGCATCGAGCAGGTGAACCAGGCGCTGAGCCAGATGGATCAGGTCACCCAGCAGAATGCGGCGCTGGTGGAGCAAGCCGCAGCGGCCGCCCAGGCCATGTCGGAACAGGCCACCGAACTGCGCAGTGCGGTGGGCGTCTTCAAGACCGGCGGCGGGACTGCTGTACAGCCGCGCCCCGTCTCACCCCGTCCCGCCAAGGTCGTCAATCCTGCACCCAAGGTGGGGGCTGCCAAGACCCGCGCACTGCCGCCCAAGGCTGCCGCTACGGCCCATACTGCCAATGCCGTCAAGAAAGAAGCATCGTCGCCCAAGGCTGCCGACGCCTCCGGCGAATGGGAAACCTTCTAAGCGGACCGCTGCGAATCTGGCCGGTTCAGACCGGTAGGCCCAGGGCGCGCAATTGCGCCCGGGTGCCTGCCGCATCGACGTGATGGACGCCCTGCCAGCCCAGTGCGCGGCAGGCGTGGATGTTCTTCTCTGCATCGTCGATGAAGACCAGTTCCTCAGGCTTGAGACCGGGCAGATGCCGGGCATAGCGCTCCAGCGCAATCTGGTAGATGCGCGGCTCGGGCTTGATGCAGCGCTCGTGGCCTGAGACCACGATATCGCGGAAGAGCTGCATGAAGTCGTGATTGTCGCGCGCATGCGGATAGGTTTCGGCCGACCAGTTGGTGAGGCCGAACAGCGGCACCTGCTGCGCATGCAATTCACGCAGCAGCGCCACCCCTTCCGGCAATGGACCGCGCAGCATTTCCACCCATCGGTCATAGAAGGCGCGGATCAGCGTTTCGTGCTGGGGATGTTGCTGGATCAGATGTGCAGTGGCCTCGGCCAGGCTGCGTCCGCCATCTTGCTGCACGTTCCACTCGGGCGAACAGATGTGGGTAAGAAAATGATTGCGCTGCTGCTCGTCGGCGATGAGCTGCCGGTACAGATACTGCGGGTTCCAGTCGAACAGTACCCCGCCGAAGTCGAAGACGACGGCGCGGATGGGGCTTGGTGCGGAAAACGTCATGGTTGGAATCCTCGGGAAAATGCGGAGATGACTCGCCGATGATCGCGGATCAAGGTCAAGGTCAGAGCGTAGCGTGCGCAGCAATGCACTACGCGGCCCTACAAGCCCCGCAAGAAATCAAACAGCTCCGGCACGTCAGCATAACCGACATTGAACCGGAAGCTGGTCTGGTGCGGCGCTGACAGATGGAAGAAATCCCCCGGCGCGAGCCAGATGCCCTTCTGCCGCGCCCGGTCGGCGATCTCGCGCGCTGACAGTTCACAACCCTCGATGGTGGCCCAGCTGAACATGCCGCCGCGCGCCGCCGTGAAAGGCGTCAGACCGACTTCGCTGAGCTTGGCGTTGAGCGTGGCCTGGGCGCTGAGCAGTGTGGCGTTGAGCGTCTGCACGTGACGCCGGTGATGGCCTTCGGTCAGCACGTTATGCACCAGGCGCTCGTTGATCTCCGAATTGGTGAGCGTCAACACCATCTTGGTATGCACGATCTGCCGCGCCAGTTCGCGCTGGCAGGCGATGTAACCCACCCGCAATGACGGCGCGATGGTCTTCGAATAACTGCCCACGTAGATCACCCGCTGCAAGCCATCCAGCGCCGCCAGCATGGGGTCGGTGGCCTGGCCGAGTTCGCGGAAGATGTCGTCCTCCACCACCCAGAAACCATGCCGCTCGGCCGCCTGCAGCACGCGCATGGCACAGGCCGGGGTGTAGGACGTGCCCGTGGGGTTCTGCAAGACGCTGGTGGTGAAGAACATCTTGGGGTGGTGCGTGCGCGCCAGTGTCTCCAGCACATCGGTATCGACCCCGCCCGGGGTGCGCGGCACGCCGATCACGTTCAAGCCCGCCAGGCGCAGCATGGCGATCAGGTTGCAGTAGCCGGGGTCGTCGATGAGCACCGTATCGCCGGGCTGGGTCATGGTGCGGATCACCAGGTCCAGCGCCTGCGTGGCGCCGTGGGTGGTCAGCACCTGTTCGATGCCCAGCTCCAGCGACCAGTGGCCAAGGAACTGCGTGATCAACTGGCGCAGCGGGGCATAGCCGTAGGGGTGGCCATAGCCGACCTGCTGCGCGCCGGGCGAGCGGATGATGCGGCGCTCGGCCTGGTGCAGGCCTTCGTCGTTGAGCCACTTGCCGGGCAGCCAGCCGCAGCCGGCCTTGATGGGCACGCGTTCGTCGGCAAACATTTCCGACAGCAGCCAGGCTGAATCGATCACCGGTTCAGGGGGGACGAAGACGGCGTGCTGGCCCGATTGTCCAGCGCGGGCGGCGACGAAGAAGCCCGCTCCGCGACGGGCTTGCAGCATGCCGCGCGCCACCAGTTGCTCGTAGGCTTCCACCACGGTGGAGGAGCCGATGTCGTGGTGCTGCGCAAACTGGCGTACCGAAGGCAGGCGCTCGCCGGAGCGCAGCTCGCCCGTTTCGATCAGGCCGGCCAGGCCATTGGCGACCTGCTCTACCAGACGGGCGCTGGTCTTGCGCTTGAGGTCCAGTTGCAGGGGGGCGCGGGCGGGCTTGGCCATGTCTTCCTTTCGGACAAAGTGTGATGCTTGCAGGTCACTGCATTGCTGCAAGGGGGCAAGGTGTAAGGAGAAATCGGTAACTGTATTGCTCATCGTCGCCACTGCTTGCGCCGCGCTGAATCGCCACATATTCGCCTCGGCGCAAGGCTCGGAGGGCGTTACACAGCGACTGTCGGCGGCGCCGGCTCCCGCAGGGTGAAGCAATACAGTTTGCCTCTTTGACCAATACAGTTTCCAACGAAAATCAAAAGTGTAGCTAACAATACGGCCACTGTATGGCAATAATCAAGCACTGTCATTTTGATCTCCGGATTCCTCCTCTTTTTCACGGTGCCTGCCATGTCCAGCCAAGACCCAACGCATCCGTCCAGCCTGTCGGCCTACTGGATGCCCTTCACTGCCAACCGCAACTTCAAGGCCGCGCCGCGCATGCTGGTCTCCGCCGAGGGCATGCATTACCGCGATGACGCCGGCAACACCATCCTGGACGGCACCGCCGGCCTCTGGTGCGTGCCGCTGGGCCATGCCCATCCCAAGATCGTGTCGGCCGTGCAGAAGTCGGTGGCCACGCTGGACTATGCGCCGTCCTTCCAGCTCGGCCATCCCAGCGCCTTCGAACTGGCCGAGCGCTTGAAGGCCTATACCGGCAACCGCTTTGGCAATGTGTTCTACACCGGCTCCGGTTCGGAGGCGGTGGATACGGCGCTCAAGATCGCCCTGGCCTATCATCGCGCCAAGGGCAACGCCACCCGCACCCGCCTGATCGGGCGCGAGCGCGGCTATCACGGCGTGGGCTTCGGCGGCATGTCGGTGGGCGGCATCGGCGGCAACCGCAAGACCTTCAGCACGGCGCTGCTGCCGGGCGTGGACCACCTGCCGCATACCCACAACCTGGAAAAGAACGCCTTCACCAAGGGCGAGCCGGAGTACGGCGCACACCTGGCCGATGAACTGGAACGCCTGGTCACCCTGCACGATGCCTCCAACATCGCCGCCGTGATCGTGGAGCCGGTGGCCGGCTCCACCGGCGTACTGATCCCGCCCAAGGGCTATCTGAAGCGCCTGCGCGAGATCTGCACCAAGCATGGCATCCTCCTGATCTTCGATGAAGTCATCACCGGCTTTGGCCGCCTGGGGACGCCCTTTGCATCGGACTACTTCGATGTGGAACCGGACATCTTCACCACCGCCAAGGGCCTCACCAATGGCGTGGTGCCGATGGGTGCGGTCTTCGTGAAGCCGGAAATCCACGATGCCTTCATGAACGGCCCGGACGGCATCGAGCTCTTCCACGGCTATACCTATTCCGGCCACCCGCTGGCCTGCGCGGCGGGCCTGGCCTCGCTGGAGGTGTTCCAGACCGAGGGCGTGCTGGAGAACGCGCAAGCGGTCGCCGACTATTTCCAGGAAGCGGCGCACGCCCTGCGCGGCCTGCCGCACGTGATCGATGTGCGCACCATTGGCCTCATCGCCGGGATCGAGCTGGCCTCGATCCCGGGCCGCGTCGGCGCCCGCGCCTATGACGCCTTCGTGCGCGCCTTCAACGACGGCATCCTGATCCGCGTGACCGGCGACATCATCGCGCTGTCGCCACCGCTGATCATCAACAAGCAGCAGATCGACGAACTGTTCGGCAAGCTGGCGGCCATCCTCAAGACGCTGGCCTGATCCCACATCACAACGCAAGAAAGATTCATGGAAAAGATTGCACACTACATCGGCGGCCAGCGCGTCGATACCAGGAGCGGACGTTACGCCGATGTCTTCAACCCGGCGCAAGGCGTGCCGGTGGCGCAAGTGGCGCTGGGTACGAGCGACGAAGTCGATGCCGCAGTGAAGGCCGGCGTGGCTGCTTTCCCGGCCTGGTCCAACACGCCGCCGCTGACCAGGGCTCGCGTGCTGTTCCGCTTCCTGCACCTGATCCAGCAACGGGCCGATGACTTTGCCCGCATCATCGTGCGCGAGCATGGCAAGACCTTCTCGGATGCGCAGGGCGAAGTGGCGCGTGGCATCGAGATCGTCGAGTTCGCCGCCGGTATTCCGCAGATGCTCAAGGGCGAATACACCGACCAGATCGCCCGCGGCATCGACGCCTGGTCGATGCGCCAGGCGCTGGGCGTGGTGGCCGGCATCACGCCGTTCAACTTCCCGGCCATGGTGCCGATGTGGATGTTCCCCATCGCCATCGCCTGCGGCAATTGCTTCGTCTTGAAACCCTCCGAGCGCGATCCCTCGGCGTCGCTGCTGATCGCCGACCTGCTCAAGGAAGCCGGCCTGCCCGATGGCGTCTTCAACGTCGTGCAAGGTGACAAGGTGACCGTGGATGCGCTGCTGGATCATCCGCAGGTCAAGGCCATCAGCTTCGTCGGCTCGACCCCGATTGCGGAATACATCTATGCCCGTGGCTCGGCCAAGGGCAAGCGCGTGCAAGCGCTGGGCGGCGCCAAGAACCACATGGTGGTGATGCCCGACGCCGACATGCAGCTGGCCGTGGACGCCCTGATGGGCGCGGCTTACGGCTCGGCCGGCGAGCGCTGCATGGCGATCTCGGTGGCATTGGCCGTGGGCAGTGCCGGTGATGAACTGGTGGCCGCATTGGCCGAGCGCGCCCGCAAGCTGAAGATCAACGAAGGCATGGCTGCCGGCGCCGAGATGGGTCCGGTGGTGACTGCAGCTGCCAAGGAACGCATCGAAGGCCTCATCGGCCGTGGCGTGGAGGAAGGCGCGACGCTGGTGGTGGATGGTCGTGGCTACCAGGTGCCGGGTTTCGAGAAGGGTTTCTTCGTCGGCGGCACGCTGCTCGATCACGTCACGCCGGAGATGACGGTGTACAAGGAAGAGATCTTTGGCCCGGTGCTGTGCGTGCTGCGCTGCCCGGACATCGCCAGCGCGGTGGAACTGATCAATGCGCACGAGTATGGCAATGGCGTGGCGGTCTATACCCGCGATGGCGGCGTAGCGCGTGAGTTCGTGCGCCAGATCGAAGTGGGCATGGTCGGGGTCAACGTGCCGCTGCCGGTGCCGATGGCCTTCAGCAGCTTCGGCGGCTGGAAGCGCAGTCTCTTCGGCGACCATCACATGTACGGGCCGGAGGGGGTGCGCTTCTACACCCGGGCCAAGGCGGTGATGCAGCGCTGGCCCAATACGGCCAGCGCCGGGGCGGAATTTGCATTCCCGCAGATGAAATAAACAGGATCAACGGCATGAAATTTTCATGCCGTTTTTCTTTGGCGGGTGCGTATGATGAAGAACCTGCACGACCGATCGGCATCGGTCTTGTTGGTGCAGAAAACGTCAGGCGCGGTGCAGGAAACATCAGGCTTCCCAGCTCGCAGGAAGTGACCGGAGGGCCTGCACCAAAAGCAAGAAAAATTAGAAAACCAGACCGTCGTGGCAGACCGGTGGAAACACTCCGGCAGCACGGGAGAACGGCAAACAAACACTCGGAGACACGCTCGCAAGAGCGGCAGGAGGAGCCCATGATGGCTCACGCCATGCGGCGCAAAGGCGCGCTGCTGCAGCGTTTTTTCATCATCACGTGCTGGCTTGCGGCGCTTGTGCAAGGCAGTGCGGCCCTGTCGATCGATGCTTTTCCGCCCGTTCCTGGCGGAGGATTTCACACGTCCATGCAATCCATCCATGTCCTGCTTTCCTAATTTTTTCAGGAAGCACAGGCATGGAACTTGCGTTGACGGGCAGTAATGCAGTGTTGCGCATTTCCTTGGATGTCATCTTTCAATCATTCGCCTTGAGGGAGAAACAAGCATGATCAGCCGTCGCCATTTCCTGAAACTGTCCGCCCTGGCCGCACCCGGTGCATTGAGCTACCACGATGTCTTCGCCCAGGCCGAGAGCATTGCCTTCGGCTGTCCGGTGCCGATGTCGGGGCCCTTCGCCGCCAATGGCAAGTTCGCCGACCTGGGCATGAAGCTGGCCCTGCAGAAATACGGCAAGGTGCTGGGCAAGAGCACCAGCTACGTCAACCTCGATACCGAAGGCAAGCCGGCCACCGCCGTGCGCAAGATGCAGGAGAGCATCGAGAAGGGCACGCGCTTCTTCGCCGGCGGCATCCTCTCCGGCGAGGCACTGGCCATGGGCAAGGAAGCCGACAAGGCCGGCGCGGTCTTCATCACCACCGCCGGGGCCGATGAGATCACCGGCAGCGACTGCAACCGCGCCACCTTCCGCTGGTCGGTGCCGACCTTCGGCGCCATCGAACAGACCGTGCGTCCGCTGCTGGAAAAGATGCCCAACGCCAAGCGCTGGTACACCATCACGCCGCAATACGTGTTCGGCGAAGGCCTGCTGTCGGCGGCCAAGAACATCTTCAAGGAAAAGGGCATCGAGCACGTGGGCAACAGCTACCACTCGCTGACCGAAAAGGAATTCTCCGGCTATCTCACCAATGCCATTGCGGCCAAGCCGGACGTGCTGCTGCTGCTGAACTTCGGCTCGCAGTCCTCGGACACGCTGCGCCAGGCGGTCAGCTTCGGCATGAAGAACAACTGCACCATCCTCATGGCCTGGGCCTCGGGGCTGGAACAGTTCGAGACCCTGGGGGCTGATATCTGCGATGGCGTCTATTTCGGCGCGCAGTACTGGCACGCCATCGATGCGCCCTTCAACAAGGAATTCGTCAAGCTGGTCAACGACAACCTGAAGATCGATCCCAACTACAGCCTGGCCGGTTCCTACATCTGTACCAAGATCATCCTGGACGCCATCATCAAGGCCAACAGCACCGATCCCAAGGCGGTGATCGCGGCCATGGAAGGCATGAAGTACGAAGGCCTGACCGGCAGCGAGGAAATCCGCAAGGGCGACCACCAGGTCATCAAGAACTACTACCTGCTCAAGGGCAAGGCCAAGGCCAAGATGGCCAACAAGAACGACTATGCGGATATCGTTTCCTCCGGCAAGTCCTTCCTGCCGCTGGAGAAGACGCAGTGCAAGCTGTGATGGAGCGGCAAGGAGGTGGCGCGGCTTTTCGGCGCGCCCCTCCTCCCGTTCGGACTGAGTAGACCCGCAGGGTCGTATCGAAGTGCGGCGTCCTGATCGCGCCGGGAGCCACGCCTTCGATACGCCGCTGGCGCGGCTACTCAGTCCGAACGGTAGTCGAGATCTTCAATGCGTCACCAAGGTATGACTGAGCTTCTTTGTTCCCTCACGAGGTTCCATGAACATCTATCTGTTGCAGATCGCCAATGGCGTGGGCATCGGCATGCTCTACTTCCTGCTGGCGGTGGGCCTGTCGATCGTCTTCGGCCTGCTGCGCTTCGTCAATTTCTCGCATGGCGCCTTCTTCCTGCTGGGCGCCTATCTGTGTTTCCAGGTCACCGATCTGGGCCTGGGCTTCTGGTGGTCGTTGCTGATCGCACCGCTGGTGGTGGGCCTGTTCGCCTGGATCGTGGAGCGCTTCGTGCTGCGCCATGTCTATGCGCTGCCGCATCATTTCCACATCCTCTTCACGGTGGGCATGGCGCTGGTGATCCAGGAAGCGGTGATCTCCACCTGGGGGCCGCTGGGCAACAATGTCGCGCCGCCTGATCTGCTGCAGGGCGTGGTGATGTGGGGCGGCTTCGTCTATCCCAAGTACCGCCTCTTCGTCATCGGCCTGACCGCCGTGATGGCGCTGCTGCTGTGGTGGGTGCTGGAGGGGACGCGGCTGGGCTCGATCGTGCGCGCCGGCTCGGAATCGACCGAGATGGTGTCGCTGCTGGGCCTGAACATCAACCGCATCTTCAGCCTGGTGTTCGCCCTGGGCGCGGCCACGGCGGGACTGGCCGGCGCCCTGGCCGCGCCGATACGCGGCGCCGATCCCTTCATGGGCGTGGAAGCGCTGGGCATTGCCTTCGTGGTGGTGGTCATCGGCGGGCTGGGCAGCTTCTGGGGGGCGCTCATCGGCGGCATCTTGGTCGGCATCGTGCAGAGCGTGATGAGCACGGTCTGGTCCGAGGGCGCGCACCTGATGATCTATGTGGCCATGGCCGCCGTGATGCTGCTGCGCCCGAATGGCCTGCTCGGCCGTCCCGGCGCGGCCTGACGCGCTTTGACCTTTTCTGCACAGAGGTTTCCATGAAACAGATTGCGCATTTCCGTTACACCTTGCTGGCCGCCGCCGTCGCGCTGTTGCTGCCGCTGCTGCTGCCCTCGGGCACGCTGGCCACCGAAGTGCTGGTGTTCGCGCTGGCGGCGCTGGGCTGCAACCTGCTGCTGGGTTATACCGGCTTGATGTCCTTCGGCCAGGGCATCTTCTTTGGGGTGGGCAGCTATACCGCCGGGGTGGTGCTGCTGCAGTTGAAGCTGGCGCTCTTGCCGGCGCTGGCGCTGGCGGCCCTGGGGGGCGCGCTGGTGGCGCTGCTGGTGGGCTGGTTCTCGATACGCCAGCGCGGCACCTACTTCGTCATGCTCACGCTAGCCTTTGCCCAGATGTTTTACTTCCTGGCCTATACGATGAAGGACGTCACCGGCGGCGACAACGGCCTGCTGGATATCCCGCGTCCGCCGCTGGCGCTGTTCGGGCTGACGCTCTTGCCGACCACTTCGTCCTGGCAGTACTACACGGTGGTGGCCATCCTGTTCGTGCTGGTGTTCTGGCTGTTGCAGCGGGTGGTCGATTCGGTGCTGGGCAAGACGCTCTTGGCAGTGCGCGAGAACGAGGCCCGCGCCTCGGCGCTGGGGTATGACGTGCGGCTGCTGAAGCTGGCGGCCTTCGTCATCTCGGGCGCCGTGACGGGCCTGGCCGGTGGGCTGCACGCGATGATGACGGGTGTCGCACCACTGTCCAACATCGAGTACCACACCAGCGAGGCCATCCTGGTGATGACCGTCATCGGCGGTACCGGCAACCTGTTTGCTTCCGTGCTGGGAGCGAGCTTCTATGTGCTGGTGGGCAACTGGCTCTCCACGCTGTGGCCGCGCTGGCTGATGCTGCTGGGGCTGCTGCTCATCGCGGTGAGCCTGTACATGCAGAAGGGCCTGTTCGGCCTGGCCATGAAGATCATCGATGCCGTGCGCGGCAACAAGGGCGCATCGGCACAGGCTGCTACCGCTACCGCAACCAAGGAGAAACACTCATGAGCCGCCCCATCCTGCAAGCGGTGAACGTGACCAAGCGTTACGGCAAGTTCACCGCCGTCAACGGCATCACGCTCGACATCGAGGCGGGCACCGTGCATTCGGTGATCGGTCCCAATGGCGCGGGCAAGACCACGCTGTTCCATACGCTGACCGGCACCACGCCCATCACCGAGGGCAGCATCCTGGTCGAGGGCGAGGAAGTGGCGCACCTGCCGGGCAATCGCCGGGTGCAAAAGGGACTGGCGCGCTCCTTCCAGGTGACCAGTCTGTTTCCCAACCTGAGCGTGCGTGAAAACCTGCGCCTGGCGGCGCAAGGACGCGCGCCGCTGGCCGCGCTCAATCCCTGGAAGCGTGCCGAACAGTTCAGCGCTGCCTGCGCGCTGGCCGATGAGCTGCTGGCGCGGCTGTCGCTGCAGGCCGTGGCGCAGCGCGCCTGCGCCGAACTCTCGCATGGCCAGCAACGCAGGCTGGAAGTGGGCATGGCCATGGCCGGACGACCCAAGGTGATCTTCCTGGACGAGCCGACCTCGGGCATGGGCATCGACGACATCGCCGAGATGAAGCAGCTCATCCACGGATTGCGGCGCGACTATACGGTGGTGCTGATCGAACACAACATGGATATCGTGATGGATATCTCGGACCGCATCACGGTGATGCAGCTGGGCCAGATCCTGGCGCAGGGCAAGCCGGCCGAGATCCGCAGCGATGAACGCGTGCGCCGGGCCTACCTCGGCAGCATGATCACCGGAGGCAAAGCATGATCCTGCAAGTGGAAGACGTTCACGGCTACTATGGCAAGAGCCACATCCTGCAGGGCGTGTCGCTGCAGGTGGATGCGGGCGAGGTGGTGACGCTCTTGGGCCGCAATGGTGCGGGCAAGACCACGACCTTGAAGAGCATCGTCGGCGTGGTGCCGCCGGTCCAGGGCCGGGTGCTCTTCGAGGGCCAGCTCATCAGCGGCCTGCCCTCCTACAAGATCGCCGCACGTGGCGTGTGCCTGGTGCCGGAGCATCGCGGCATCTTCAAGCTGCTGACGGTGGAAGAGAACCTGACCATGGCCGCGCGCAAGGAATCGGCCTGGGGGCTGGAAGAGATCTATGCCATCTTTCCGCGCCTGAAGGAGCGTCGCAAGAATGGCGGCGGCCAGCTGTCGGGCGGCGAGCAGCAGATGCTGGCCATTGCGCGTGCGCTGATGACGCATCCGCGCGTCTTGATGCTGGACGAACCCGTGGAAGGCCTGGCCCCGGTGATCGTGGACGAGATCGTGGCGCAGATCCGGCAGATCAAGGCCACCGGGATGTCCATCATCCTGGTGGAACAGAACCTGGAAGTGTGTACGCAGTTGGCGGACCGGCATTACATCGTCGAACAGGGGCGCATCGTCTATCACGGCAGCAATGCCGAGTTCCTGGCTGATGAAGGTGTGAAGGACCGTTATCTGGGCGTGAATCTGGCGGCATGAGTGACGATGGTGTGTCCTTCGATACGCCGCTGCGCGGCTACTCAGGTCGAACGGGTTGGAGATGGTTCTGCCAACGCAGTGATGGATGCCCATCCTCCCGTTCGTCCTGAGTAGGCGGCAGGCCGTATCGAAGGATCGCCGACGCCAAAACCAAACAAGGAATCAAAGATGGACATGAACACCCAAATCTCTACCCTGCGCATCGACGGCGCACGCCTGTGGGACTCGCTGATGGAACTGGCCCGCATCGGCGCCACTGCCAAGGGTGGCGTGTGCCGCCTGGCCCTGACCGACCTGGACAAGCAGGGACGCGACCTGGTGAGCTCCTGGGCGCGCGCCGAAGGCATGAGCGTGGTGGTAGACCAGATCGGCAACATCTTCATGCGCCGCCCCGGTCGCAACAATGCATTGCCCCCGGTGATGACGGGCTCGCACATCGATACCCAGCCGACCGGCGGCAAGTTCGACGGCAACTACGGCGTGCTCGCCGGCATCGAAGTGGTGCGTACGCTGAACCAGCACAACATCCAGACCGAGGCCCCGATCGAGGTGGCGGTGTGGACCAATGAAGAGGGTTCGCGCTTCGTGCCGGTGATGATGGGCTCCGGTGTCTTCTGCGGCGCCTTCACGCTGGACCATGCCTACAACGCCACCGATGTCGAGGGCAAGAAGGTACGCGATGAACTGGAACGCATCGGCTATATCGGCGAGCAGGTCTGCGGCGACCACCCCATCGGCGCGTATTACGAGGCGCACATCGAGCAGGGGCCGGTGCTGGAAAATGCCGATACCGTCATCGGCGTGGTGCCGGCGGTGCTGGGGCTGTCCTGGTACGACTGCACGGTGACCGGTTTTGAATCGCATGCCGGGCCCACGCCCATGGAAATCCGCAAGGATGCACTGCAGGTCTCGACCTACATCATGCAGGAGGTGGTGGCCATCGCCCACCGCTATGCGCCGTATGGACGCGGCACGGTGGGCCAGGTGCAGGTGATGCCCAACAGCCGCAACGTGATTCCGGGGCAGGTGAAATTCTCCATCGACCTGCGCAATGTCAGCGAGGCATCGCTGACCCGCATGCATGAAGACCTGCTGGCCTATCTGGAGGCCATGCGCAAGAAGACGGGGCTGTCCATCGAACTGGAACGTGTGTCCTACTTCCCGCCCTGCCCCTTCCATCCGGATTGCGTGGACAAGGTGCGCGCCGCCTCGGCGGCACTCGGCTACAAGACCATGGACGTGGTCTCCGGGGCCGGGCATGACGCCATCTATGCGGCGCGCCTGGCGCCGGCGGGGATGATCTTCGTGCCTTGCAAGGATGGGGTGTCCCACAACGAGATCGAAGATGCGCGGCCCGAGCACCTGGAAGCCGGCTGCAACGTGCTGTTGCAGGCCATGCTGGCCAGCGCGGGCGTAGTCAGCGCGTAATTTGTGATTAATGCAGGAAACTGATCATGAAACCGACATTCGTCATTGCACGCATGAATCACGAGACCAATACCTTCTCGCCGATTCCCACGCCCCTTGAAGCCTTCGCCCCGCAATGGGACGACGCCGCCTACCGTGACCAGAAGGGCGCGCGCACCGCCATGGGCGCGTTCCTGGAACTGGCCGAGCAAGCCGGCGCGCAAATCGTCACGCCACTGGCAGCCTGGGCCAATCCCAGCGCGGCAGTCGCAGCCGATGCCTATACGTTGATGTGCGACGCCATCGTGCGCGCCATCGAGCAGGGTTGCGACGCCATCCTGCTGGACCTGCACGGCGCGATGGTGGCCGAGAACGCCGAGGATGGCGAAGGCGCGCTGCTGGAACGCATCCGCCGTGTCGCCCCGCATACGCCCATGGCGGTGGCGCTGGACCTGCATGGCAATGTCACGCAGAAGATGGTGACGCATGCCGATGTCATCGTCAGCTTCAAGACCTATCCGCACATCGACATGTTCGAGACCGGCGAGCACGCTGGCCGCCTGCTGCTGGCGCGGCTGCGCGGGCGCTCGCAGCCGCGCATGGCCTGGCGCCAGGTGCCGATGCTGTCGGCCACGCTGACCAGCAATACCTCGGCCTCGGCCATGCAGCGCGCGGTGGAAGCGGCCAAGGCCGCCGAGCAGGAGCCGGGCGTGCTGGCGGTGTCGGTGCTGGCGGGTTTCCCCTTGTCGGACTTCCGCGATGCCGGCATGTCGGTGGTGGTGGTGACCGAGGACGATGCGGCGCAGGCCGATGCGGTGGCGGCGCGTATCGCGCGGCAGATCTGGGCCGAGCGCGCCGACTTCGTCTATCACAGCCCGCCATTGGCCCAGTCACTGGCGCAGGCCCGGCAATTGCGCCAAGGGCCGGGCCAGGGGCCGATGCTGCTGCTGGACCATAGCGACAACGTCATGTCCGGCGGCACCTGCAATACCATGGACGTGCTGGAGGCGGCGCTGCAGGAAGGGCTGGAAGGCATCGCCGTGGGACCGGTGAGCGACCCCGAGGCGGTGGCGCAACTGGTCGAGGCGGGTCTCGGCGCAACCGTCACGTTGGCCGTGGGCAACAAGGTGGATCTGGCGGCCCAGGGCATCACCAAGACACCGCCGGTCTATACCGGCAAGGTAGTGGCCATCACCGATGGCCGCTTCACGGTGACCGGGCCGATCTATACCGGATCGCACTTGCAGATGGGGCGCAGCGTGCTCTTCGATATCGGCGCGGCGCGCATCGTCATCACCGAGGAACGGGTCGAGCCCTATGACCTGGGCGTCTTCACCAGCCTGGGGCTGGACCCGGCGCAGCAATCCTTCCTGATCCTGAAGTCGCGCATGTATTGCCGTCCGGTCTTCGCGCCCATCAGCCGTGCGCTGGTCGAGTGCGATTCGGATAGCGGCGGGCCGACCAGCGCCAATTTCCGGCTGTTCCCGATCAAGAAGGTACGCCGGCCGATCTATCCGCTCGATGCGGACATGCGCTGGGAGGGCGGCGCGGGCGCTTGAGCCGCTGGTGCCGCTGGTGCCATTGGGCAATTTGCCCGAATACAACAGTCTCCTCAGGGCCTTCCCCAGTTGTGCAGCATCATCCAATGGCTGTGTTAGGCTGACCTGGCTGCAAGGTGATTTCCATCGCAACAGCCACCTGCGCCGGTGCCGCCCACAACAATTCCACACCATGGCCTGGCGCCTCACACAAGGGGAGACAAGATGAAAAACCTCAAGATCGGCGTACGCCTGGCCATCGGCTTCATTGCCTTGCTGATGTTGATGGCGGTCATGGTCGCCCTCGGAGTCTGGCGGCTGGGCAGCATCGGCGACGCCACCGACGACATGACCCGCATCGCGCTGAAGAAGGAGCGCGATGCCGTGCAGTGGCATGCGGCCATCAAGGAAAACGGCGTGCGCACCTTCGCTGTGATGAAGAGCGATGACGACGCCTTCCAGGCCTACTTCCAGAAGCAGATCGATGCGCAGTCGGCCAGGATCAGCCAGTTGCAGAAGGAGGTCGAGGCGGCCATCACGGATGCCGAAGAAAAGCGGCTCTTCGATGAAGTCGGCAAGCTGCGCGCGGCCTATCGGGCCACGCGCCAGAGCATCTTCGACGTCAAGACGGCTGGCGACGACGCCCGCGCGCGCGAGATGACCGATACCACGCTGGTCAAGATGATGGATGACTATGCCGACGGCGTGCTGCGCTACGCCGATTTCCAGAAGCAGGTGATCGACCAGACCGCCGCCGCGATCAACCGCGACTACCGCTCCGGGCGCAGCATGCTGCTGGCGCTGGGCGCCATCGAGATCGTGCTGGGAGCGGCGCTGGCCTGGCTGCTCACGCGCAGCATCACGCGGCCGCTGAACCAGGCGGTGACCATCGCCGAGACGGTGGCCGCCGGCGACCTCACCTCCCGCATCGACAGCAGCAGCCGTGACGAGACCGGCAAATTGCTGGCCGCGCTCAAGACCATGAATGGCAACCTGCTCGACATCGTGGGCCGGGTGCGGATGGGGACCGAGACCATCAACACGGCCTCACGCGAGATCGCCACCGGCAACCTGGACTTGTCAGCACGTACCGAGGCGCAGGCCGGTTCGCTGGAAGAAACCGCCTCGGCCATGGAACAGTTGACCTCTACCGTCAAGCAGAACGCCGATAACGCCCGCCAGGCCAATGAGCTGGCGGCCTCGGCCTCGCAGGTGGCGACCCAGGGCGGCGCGGTGGTGGACCAGGTAGTGGCCACCATGGGCGCCATTCATGCCTCTTCGCAAAAGATCGCCGACATCATCGGGGTCATCGATGGCATCGCTTTCCAGACCAATATCCTGGCGCTCAACGCGGCCGTGGAAGCGGCCCGCGCCGGTGAGCAGGGACGCGGCTTTGCGGTGGTGGCTTCCGAAGTGCGCTCGCTGGCGCAGCGTTCGGCCTCGGCGGCCAAGGAGATCAAGCAGTTGATCGACGACTCGGTGGAAAAGGTGGACGATGGCAGCCGGCTGGTGGCGCGCGCCGGCGACACCATGCAGGAAGTGGTGCAGAGCGTGGCGCGGGTGACCGCGGTGGTGCGCGAGATCACGCTGGCCAGCCAGGAACAGAGTGACGGCATCGAACAGGTGAACCTGGCCATCACCCACATCGACGAAACCACGCAGCAGAACGCCGCCCTGGTGGAGCAGGCGGCCGCCGCCGCGCGCTCCATGCAGGACCAGGCTGCCTCGCTGACCGATGCGGTCAGCGTCTTCCGCCTGGAGGACGATGCGCAGGTGCTGGCCGTGGCCGTTCAGCGCGGCACGTCGCCTTCGACGGTGGTGCGGTAGAGGGTGCGGCGCAGGTGTTGGGGGGTGATCGCGGCGTAGTGCTGGGTGCTGCGGTTGTCCCAGAACACCAGGTCATGCGCTTGCCAGCGGTGGGTGTAGACATTCTCGGGGCGGGTGATGTGGGTGTGCAGTTCCTTGAGCAGCGCATCGCTTTCATCGCGCGGGATGCCGATGATGTGCGAGGTAAACCCTTCGCTGACGAAGAGGATCTTGCGGCCACTCTCCGGGTGGGTGATCACCACCGGGTGTTCCACCGGCGGCACTTCATCGATCTGCTGCTGGGTCAGGGGCGCGCGCCAGGGGGAGAGCTTGCGCAGGCGTTCGTAGCGGTAGACATAGGAGTGCACGGCGCGCTTGCCTTCGAGCAAGGTCTTCAGGGCCGCCGGCAGGCTGTCCCAGGCGGCGGCGGTATTGGCGTACAGGGTGTCGCCGCGCTCGGCGGGCAGTTCCTGTGAGTGCAGCAACGCGCCCAGGCTGGGCTTGGGCATGTAGGACAGGTCCGAGTGCCAGTCGGCGCCGGCATCGACCAGGCCGATGGGCTTGCCGTTCTCGACCACATTGGAGACGATCAGGATTTCAGGATGGCCGGCCAGGTGGAAGCGGTTGAGCACATGCACCTGCAGCGGGCCGAAGCGGCGGCTGAAGTCGACATGCTGTTGCGGCGTGATGCGCTGGTCACGGAAGACCACCACGCCGTGCTCGACCAAGGCCTTGCGGATGCGCGCTAGCTCACTGGCCGAGACCGGCTTGTTCAGATCCAGGCCGACGATTTCGGCACCCAACGGCGCGTCGAAGCGATGGATCTCGAACTCTTGATGGATATCTTGCGGGCGTTCCAGCGTGGCGGCCGACATGGGGGCTCCTGTGTCCTGGTGAGGGTGGCGAAAGCCACCATTACACTCTCCCCAGCGGCAGACGGACAAGGAACAAGAACGCATATCCTTATGCGTTCTGCGTCGGCTCCCCCGGCGCTACAATACCGCGATGACCCAGCCCGACCATCCCGCCCGCCCACTCCCGCCGCGCCCCGACCTTGCCAAGCTGAGCCAGGAGCAGGCCGCCGCGCGCAAGCTGGCGCGCGACCAGCGGGACGCCCGGATACGGGGCGTGGCTTCGGTGGCGGAGATGCGCCAGGCCATCCGTGCGGCCAGCGCGGGCTTGCCGGCCCTGGCCGCCATCCCGCGCACGGGGCCGCTGAAGACGGCGGCCTTCCGCCAGCGTGCTGCTGCCGGGCTGCCCTTCCTGATGTCGGGCATGGCCAGCCGCTGGCCGCTGGCGGCGATGACGCTGCCGGACCTGCGCCAGCACTTCGGCCAGTTGCCGGTGCGGGCCCGCGTGGGCGACTACATCAATACCGCCTTCGCACCGGACCGCGCCATGCAGGACATGACGCTGCTCGATTACCTGGAGCGCGCCGCCGCTGACGAGAGCGGCTTGCCGCCCTATCTCGGTAACCTGGAATTACGTGAACTCAATCGGCTGTGTCACTGGCCCAACTTCTTCGACAAGATGGGACCGCCGCGTTTCTGGATCGGTCCGGCCGGCTGCATCACGCCGCTGCACTGCGACTATGACGACAATGTCTTTGCGCAGGTCTGGGGCAGCAAGCGCGTCTGGCTGGCGCCACCGCATCATGACCAATATCTCTATCCCAAGGAAGCCAACGCCATCCTGTTCGGCTCGCCCTTCGATCCCGATCATCCCGACCTGGAACGCTTTCCGCTGGCCCGCCAGGCGGCGCTGGTGTGCTGTGAAGTGCAGCCTGGGGAAATGCTCTACATCCCGGCGGGCTGGTACCACCAGGTCAGTTCGCTGACGTTTTCGCTCTCCAGCAATCGCTGGGCGCGAGGGCGGCCACTGGTCTTGTCCGCATAGAAGCGCGCACAAGAAAAAACCCCACGCCTGTTGCCATGCGTGGGGCTCATGCGAAACGCTTCAGGCCGGGTGTCAGCTGCTCAGCTTCTTGCGCAGCAATTCGGTCAGTTGCGCGGGGTTGGCCTTGCCGCGGGTAGCCTTCATGGCCTGGCCGATCAGGGCGTTGATGGCTTGCTCCTTGCCGGCGCGGAATTCGGCGACCGACTTTTCATTGGCGGCCAGCACCTGGTCCACGATGGCTTCCAGCGCGCCGCTGTCGGAGATCTGCTTCAAGCCCTTGGCTTCGATGATGTCATCGGCCAGGGAATCCTTGTCGGACCTGGCTTCCCACATGCCGGCGAAGACTTCCTTGGCGATCTTGTTGGAGATGGTGCCATCGGCGATGCGCTTCAACAGCAGGGCCAGTTGCGCGGCCTTCACGGGGGCGTCAGCGATGTCGGTGTCTTCGCGATTGAGCGTGGAGGCGACGTCACCCATCAGCCAGTTGGCGGCCGGCTTGGCTTGTTCCTTGCCGGCTGCCGCGACCACGGCTTCGAAGTAGGACGCCATGCCCTTGGATTGCGTGAGCACCATGGCGTCGTATTCCGGCAGCGCATACTCGGCCACGAAGCGCTCGCGCATGGCGGCGGGCAACTCGGGCATGGTGGCCTTGACGCGCTCGATCCACTCCTGCGAGATGGCCAGCGGCGGCAGGTCGGGGTCGGGGAAGTAACGGTAGTCCTGCGCGTCTTCCTTGCTGCGCATGGAGCGGGTTTCCTTCTTGTCCGGATCGTAGAGGCGGGTCTCCTGCACGACGGTGCCGCCGTCTTCGATCAGTTCGATCTGGCGGCGCACTTCGTAGTTGATGGCTTCTTCGAGGAAGCGGAAGGAGTTCAGGTTCTTGATCTCGCAACGGGTGCCGAATTTTTCCTGGCCGACCGGACGCACGGAAACGTTGGCGTCGCAGCGGAAGGAGCCTTCCTGCATGTTGCCGTCGCAGATGCCCAGCCACATCACCAGCGAGTGCAAGGCCTTGGCGTAGCCGACGGCTTCGGCGGCGCTGCGCATCTCGGGTTCGGTGACGATTTCCAGCAGCGGCGTGCCGGCGCGGTTGAGGTCGATGCCGGTCATGCCCTGGTAGTCTTCGTGCAGCGACTTGCCAGCGTCTTCTTCGAGGTGGGCGCGGGTCAGGTTGATGGTCTTGATCTCGGTCTTGCCATCCTTCTCGACGGCGAAGGACATGGTGCCTCCTTGCACGACCGGAATCTCGAACTGGCTGATCTGGTAGCCCTTGGGCAGGTCAGGATAGAAGTAGTTCTTGCGCGCAAAGATCGAGCGCGGCGCGATGGTGGCGCCGATGGCCAGGCCGAACTGGATGGCGCGTTCCACAGCGCCCTTGTTGAGGACCGGCAGCACGCCCGGCAAGGCCAGGTCCACCGGGCTGGCCTGGGTGTTGGGTTCGGCGCCGAAGCGGGTCGGGCTGCCGCTGAAGATCTTGGATTGGGTCGAAAGCTGCGTGTGCGTTTCGAGGCCGATGACGACTTCCCACTGCATGATGTTGTCCTTGCGAATGCTGTTGTTGGTGACGAGGGCTGGACTGCAGGCTCAGGCCGGTTCGCGCAGGTGCCAGTCGGTGGCCTGCTGGAACTGGTGCGCCACGTTCAAGAGGCGCGCTTCGTCGAAATAATTGCCGATGATCTGCAGGCCGACCGGGCGCTTGCCGTTCTTCTCGCCTTGTCCGAAGCCGCAGGGGATGGACATGCCAGGCAGACCGGCCAGGCTGGTGGAAAGCGTGAAGATGTCGGCCAGGTAGTTGGCCACCGGGTCGTTGGTCTTGTCACCCAGGTCCCAGGCCACGGTGGGCGAGACCGGGCCCATGATGACGTCGCACTGGCGGTTGGCGCCGGCCAGGGCGTTCTGGAAGTCCTGGGCGATCAGGCGGCGGATCTTCTGGGCCTGCAGGTAGTAGGCGTCGTAGTAGCCATGCGAGAGCACGTAGGAACCGACCAGGATGCGGCGCTTGACCTCTTCGCCAAAGCCTTCGGCGCGCGACTTGCGGTACATGTCATCCAGATTGCCGTAGTCGGCGGCACGGTGGCCGTAGCGCACGCCGTCGAAACGCGACAGGTTCGACGAGGCCTCGGCCGGGGCGATCACGTAATACACCGGGATCGACAGCTCGGTCTTTGGCAGGGAGATCTCGACCAGCTGGGCGCCCAGCTTCTCGAACTCGGACAGCGCCGCACGCACGGCCGCTTCCACGTCGGCGGCCAGGCCGGCGCCGAAGAATTCCTTGGGCACGCCGATGCGCAGGCCTTGCAGGCTGTCGTTGAGCGAGCGGGTGAAATCTTCCTTGGGACGTTGCAGGCTGGTGGAGTCGCGCTCATCGAAGCCGGTCATGGCGTTCAACAACAAGCCGCAGTCTTCGGCCGTCTTGGCGATCGGTCCGCCCTGGTCCAGCGAGGAGGCGAAGGCGATCATGCCGTAGCGCGAGACGCTGCCATAGGTGGGCTTGATGCCGGTGACGCCACACAGCGAGGCCGGCTGGCGGATCGAGCCGCCCGTGTCGGTGGCGGTGGCCGCCGGCGCCAGGCGCGCGGCCACGGCGGCGGCCGAACCGCCCGAGGAGCCGCCGGGCACGGCGCGCTTGTCCCAGGGGTTCAAGGTGGGGCCGAAGTAGGAGTTCTCGTTGCCCGATCCCATGGCGAATTCGTCACAGTTGAGCTTGCCCAGCGTGACCATGCCGGCAGCATTGAACTGCTCCACCACGGTCGCGTCGAAGGGGCTCACGTAATTGTCGAGCATGCGCGAACCTGCAGTTGTGCGCCACCCTCGTGTGACGAAAATGTCCTTATGGGCAATAGGCACACCGGTCAATTGACCGGCATTATTGTCTGAAAGACGGCTATCAGCGACCTTGGCCTGTGCCAGGGTCAGCTCACGATCCACATGCAGGAAGGCATTGAGGTCGCTGGCGTCGATGCGATCCAGGAACAGGGTCGCCAGTTCGGTGGCGGAAATCTTGCGCGCTTGCAGTTGCGCGGACAGTTCTTTGAGGGTGAGCTTATGCATGGAATAGGTCAGGCTGCGGTCTTGCTGGTCGGCTGTGCCGGGGAGCGGGCGTAGGCGTGGCGGGCTACGCCGGGCTTATTCGATCACCTTGGGAACCAGGTACAGGCCGTCCTGGGTCGCCGGGGCGGGTTGCTGGTAGTCGTCGCGGCGATTGGTCTCGGTCACGACGTCCTCGCGCAGGCGCAGCGCCAGCGCCGGTTCGATGGCGGCGATGGGGTGCGACAACGGCTCCACGCCGCGGGTGTCGACGGCCTTCATCTGTTCCACCAGGGCGAAGATGCCGTTGAGCTTCTCCAGCGTCTGGTCGGCCTGGGCCTCGGTGAGCTCCAGTCGGGACAGGTTGGCAATGCGTTTAACGTCGGAAAGGCTTAGTGACATGGTCGAAAGGGCGCGCTGGGCACACCGCGTGATGTTGAAATTGGAAGGACCGTGGCCGGCAAGGCGGGAAGAAGTTTTCCGCGACGGCGGCCAGTCGGGCTGGTTCGTTTGCGCGAGCGGCACCGTCAGGACATGGTGCGACTGCGCAAAAACGGCAAACCCGCGCCGGATGGCGGCCGGGAGGTCCCCGAATGCCAGATTTTTTGGCAAACCGGCTTGCTGGTTTCTCGGGAATTATAAGGTAGAATGTCGGATTAATGCCTTGCTGGCGCCGGTTTTTCGCGTCGCCCCGGCATGAACGGACACTCCCCCTTATCAAAAAGCTAGGCGCCCCCACCCGGGCGCATCAGGACAACTCATGTTTGGATTTCTCCGCAGTTATTTCTCGAACGATCTGGCGATCGACCTCGGCACCGCGAATACGCTGATCTACGCGCGCGGCCATGGCATCGTGCTGGACGAGCCGTCGGTGGTGGCGATCCGCCAGCAAGGCGGCCCCAACGGCAAGAAGACCATCCAGGCGGTCGGCAAGGAAGCAAAGCAGATGCTGGGCAAGGTGCCCGGCAACATCGAGGCGATCCGCCCGATGAAGGACGGCGTGATCGCCGATTTCACCGTCACCGAGCAGATGTTGAAGCAATTCATCCGCATGGTGCATGACTCCAAGCTGTTCCGTCCCTCCCCCCGCATCATCATCTGCGTGCCCTGCGGTTCGACCCAGGTGGAACGCCGCGCCATCCGCGAATCCGCCCTGGGCGCGGGCGCATCCCAGGTCTACCTGATCGAGGAACCGATGGCGGCCGCCATCGGCTCAGGCCTGCCGGTCTCCGACGCCACCGGTTCGATGGTGGTGGACATCGGCGGCGGCACCACCGAAGTGGGCATCATCTCGCTGGGCGGCATGGTCTACAAGGGTTCGGTGCGCGTGGGCGGCGACAAGTTCGATGAGGCCATCGTCAACTACATCCGCCGCAACTACGGCATGCTGATCGGCGAACAGACCGCCGAAGCGATCAAGAAGGAAATCGGCTCGGCCTTCCCCGGCTCGGAAGTCAAGGAAATGGAAGTCAAGGGCCGCAACCTGTCCGAAGGCATCCCGCGTTCCTTCACCATCTCCAGCAATGAAATCCTGGAAGCCCTGACCGATCCGCTGAACAACATCGTCTCGGCCGTCAAGAACGCGCTGGAACAGACTCCGCCGGAACTGGGCGCCGACATCGCCGAAAAGGGCATGATGCTGACCGGCGGCGGCGCGCTGCTGCGCGACCTGGACCGCCTGCTGATGGAAGAGACCGGCCTGCCGGTGATCGTGGCCGAAGATCCGCTAACCTGCGTGGTGCGCGGCTCGGGCATGGCGCTGGACCGTATGGACAAGCTGGGTTCGATCTTCTCGGCCGAATAAGCCGAGCGTCGCTCAGGCCGGCCTTGCGCCGGCCTTTGCGCCTCTGGCGCACCGTTTTACGCTGGTTGAGCTTTTACGCTGTTATAACCGACGGCCATGTACCGCCGGGTTCACCGGGGAACCGATACGTTCGATATGACGCAGTTCACGCCGACTTGCCCACCGCTGCGGGAGCCTCTCCCGCCCTTGGCGCAGGCACGGCTGGAGCTGGGTCTGGCTGACGTGACGGCTCCCTTTTTTGTTATCGTAGTCGACGCAGGAAGTGAGTATCCCGCCTGCCGGCAGCCGCCTCGCGCGGCCCTGCGGGTGGCCTGACGCCATGGAAATCCCACCACTCTTCAAGCAGGGCGCCTCGGCCCGGGTCCGCGTGACCGTCTTTGCGCTGCTGTCGATCGTGATGCTGGTGGTCGACGCCCGCATGCACGTACTGGGCACGATACGCCAGGCCCTGGCCACGGCCCTCTACCCGTTCCAGACGGTCGCCATGATGCCGCGCGACGCGGCCACCAGCATCACCGATTCACTGGTGGCGCTGAACACGCTGCAAAAGGAAAACCGCGAGCTGCGCCAGCAGCAGATCGTCAACGCCCAGCTGCTGCAGCAGGAACGCCTGCTGGCGGCCGAGAACGCCCAGCTGCGCAAGCTGCTGGAAATGCAGCAGAAGGTGCCGGTCAAGTCCATCGTCGGTGAGATCCTCTACGACGCGCGCGATCCCTTCACCCGCAAGATCATCCTCAACCGCGGCTCCCAGCAAGGCGTGGAAGCCGGCCAACCGGTCATCGACGAGGTCGGCATCGTGGGCCAGGTGACGCGGGTCTTCCCGTTTACCTCGGAAGTGACGCTGCTGACCGACAAGGACCAGGCCATTCCCGTGCAGGTGCTGCGCAACGGCCTGCGCAGCGTGGCCTATGGCCGTGGCCAGACCGGCGCGCTGGACCTGCGCTTCATGCCGGCCAACGCCGACATCCAGAAGGGCGACATGCTGGTGACCTCGGGCATCGACGGCATCTACCCGCCCGGCCTGGCGGTGGCCAGCGTGGCGCTGGTGGAGACGCGCTCGGCGGACTCCTTCGCGCGCATCGTCTGCCGTCCCCTGGCCGGCATCGACCGCCATCGCCAGTTGCTGATCCTGCTGGTGGAACAGAACCTGCCGCCGCGTCCGCAACCGGACGTGGTGGACGAAAAGTCGGCCAAGCTCTTCAAGCGCCGGCTGCGTGACAGCACCCGCGACACCAGCGCCGACGACGCCAACGCCACTCCCAAGGACAAGCCGGCTGAGGAACGCAAGGGCGCTGCCGGCGCCGCTGCGGCAGCCGCGCCTGCTGCCGCTGCCGCCACGACCGCCCCCGCCCCTGCCAAGCCGGCCGCCAAGGAAACCACCCGATGAACAATCACTACATCCTGCTGCCGGCCAATCCGCTGTTCATCGCGTTCAGCCTGGTGGTGGCCTTCCTGCTGAACCTGATGCCCTGGGGCCAGATGGCCGGGGTGCCCGACTTCGTGGCGCTGGCGCTGGTGTTCTGGAACATCCACCAGCCGCGCAAGGTGGGCATCAGCGTGGCCTTCCTGATGGGCCTGCTGATGGACGTCAACGAGGCCACGCTGCTGGGCGAGAACGCCCTGGCCTATACCCTGCTGTCGTATTTCGCCATCATGATCCACCGTCGCGTGCTGTGGTTCCCGCTGCGCACCCAGGCCCTGCATGTGCTGCCGCTGTTGCTGCTGGCGCAGGCGGTGCAGTTGGTGATCCAGCTGCTGGTCACGGGCAAGTCGCCGGACTGGTTCTATTTCAGCGAGAGCGTGGTGTCGGCCCTGCTGTGGCCGGTGGTGAGCCTGTTGCTGCTGGCGCCGCAACGCCGCGCCGTCGACCGCGACGAAAACCGTCCCATCTGAGGGACCAGGTGCAAGCAGCATGACCGAATTCAAGAATACCGCGCATGAGCTGAGGCTGTTCCGCATACGCCTGCTGGCGGTGAGCGTGCTGGTGCTGGTCTGCTTCAGCCTGCTGCTGGCGCGCTTTCTGTGGCTGCAGGTGGTGCGCCACGACGCCTACGCCGCCCAGGCCGAGGAAAACCGCATCTCGGTGGTGCCCATCGTGCCCAACCGGGGCCTGATCCTGGACCGCAACGGCGTGGTGCTGGCGCGCAATTACTCGGCCTACACGCTGGAAATCACCCCTTCCAAGATCCGCACCAACATCGATGACCTCATCGATGAGCTGGGCACGCTGGTGGAAATCCAGCCGCGCGACCGCCGCCGCTTCCGCCGCCTGCAGGAAGAATCCAAGAACTTCGAAAGCGTCCCCATCCGCACCCGCCTGACCGATGAGGAAGTGGCCAAGTTCACCGCCCAGCGCTATCGCTTCCCGGGCGTGGAAGTGCAGGCCCGCCTGTTCCGCCAGTATCCCTATGGCAAGACGGCGGCGCACGTGATCGGCTACATCGGCCGCATCAGCCAGCGCGATGCCGAACGCATTGCCGATTCCGACGACGAGGCCAACTACAACGGTACCGACTACATCGGCAAGGAAGGCCTGGAAAAGAGCTACGAAAGCCAGCTGCACGGCACCACCGGCTACGAGGAAGTGGAAATCTCGGCCAGCGGGCGCGCGGTGCGTTCGCTCTCGCGCACGCCGGCCACGCCCGGCAAGAACCTGATCCTGTCCATCGACATCGAGCTGCAGAAGGTGGTGGAAGAAGCCTTCGGCGACCAGAAGGGCGCGCTGGTCGCGATCAACCCGGCCACCGGCGACATCCTGGCCTATGTCTCGCAGCCCTCCTATGACCCCAACCTGTTCGTCGAAGGCATCGACCAGCAGAGCTGGGATGAGTTGAACAAGTCCCCCGACCGGCCGCTGCTGAACCGCCCCCTGTCGGGCCTGTATTCGCCCGGTTCGACCTATAAGCCCTTCATGGCGCTGGCCGCGCTGGAGCTGGGCAAGCGCCGCCCGCAAGACGCCATCCGCGACCCCGGCTACTTCATCCTGGGCAACCACCGTTTCCGCGATGACAAGGAAGGTGGCCACGGGGTGGTGGACATGTACCGCTCGGTGGTGGTCTCCTGCGACACCTACTACTACATGCTGGCCAATGACATGGGGGTCAACGCCATCCATGACTTCATGAAGCCGTTCGGCTTCGGCCAGATCACCGGCATCGACCTGGAGCACGAGAAGCGCGGCATCCTGCCCTCCACCGAGTGGAAGCGCACCGCCTTCCGCAAACCCGAGCAGAAGCGCTGGATCGCCGGCGACACCGTCTCGCTGGGCATCGGCCAGGGTTACAACAGCTTTACGCCGCTGCAACTGGCGCAGGCCACGGCCATCCTGGCCAACAACGGCGTGGTGATGAAGCCGCACCTGGTCAAGATCGTCGAGGATGGCGTGACCCACGAGCGCACCGAGACCGTGCCCAAGGAAAGCTACCGCATCCCGATGAAGCAGGAAAACATCGACTTCATCAAGCGCGCCATGGTGGGCGTGGTCAAGGAAGGCACGGGCGCCGCCGCCTTCCGGGGTGCGCCCTATGAATCGGGCGGCAAGACCGGTACGGCGCAGGTGGTCAACATCGCCAAGAACCAGAAGTACGACTCCAAGAAGCTCTCGCGCATCTACCACGACAACGGCCTGTATATCGGCTTTGCCCCGGCCGATGCGCCGCGCATTGCCATTGCGGCGGTGGTCGAGAACGGTGGCTGGGGCGCTGGCGTAGCCGCGCCGCTGGTGCGCAAGGCCATGGACTACTTCATGCTGGGCAAGCGTCCCAACGAACCGATCAAGTCGATCGCGCCCGCCGAGGCCGTGACCGCCGATACGCCGGTCGAAGGCCCGACCTCCGAGGACAACGGCGCCACGCCGACGGTCCAGCCGGATGTGCAGGAATGAGACCGCCCCGGATTTGAACGCGGACGCGGCCGGTCGACCCGGTCGCGTCCGCCCTGACATCGCAACAAGCAGTACGCACGAGGAGCCGGCATGAGCCTGCAACGTCCGCCCCTGTGGCAAATCATCAAGCCGCACCTGACGGTGTTCGACGGCGCGCTGTCGCTGATCGTATTCCTGATCCTGTCGGTGGGCATCGTGACGCTCTATTCGGCCGGCATGAACTTCCCCGGCCGGGTGGAAGACCAGCTGCGCAACATCCTGGTGGCCTTCGTGGTCATGTGGATCGCCGCCAACGTCTCCCCCCAGCTGCTGCTGCGGCTGGCGGTGCCGGTCTATACGGTGGGGGTGACGCTGCTCATTGCGGTGGCGCTGTTCGGCATCATCAAGAAGGGGTCGCGGCGCTGGCTCAACATCGGCATGGTGGTGCAGCCCTCCGAGATCATGAAGATCGCCATGCCGCTGATGCTGGCCTGGTATTTCCAGAAGCGCGAAGGCATGCTGCGCTGGGATGCCTTCGTGGTGGCGGCGATCCTGCTGCTGATCCCGGGTTTCCTGATCATCCGCCAGCCTGACCTGGGCACGGGCCTGCTGGTGCTGGCCGCCGGTTTCTATGTGATCTTCTTCGCCGGACTGCCCTGGAAGATCCTGGCGGGCCTGTTCGTGGCCGGGGCGGCCAGCCTGCCGGTGGTGTGGTCATTCATGCATGATTACCAGCGCCAGCGCGTCATGATGCTGATCGACCCGACCTCCGATCCGCTGGGCAAGGGCTTCCACATCATCCAGTCGACCATTGCCATCGGCTCGGGCGGGGTGACCGGCAAGGGCTGGCTGATGGGGACGCAGACCCACCTGGAATTCATCCCCGAGCGGACCACCGACTTCATCTTCTCGGTCTATTCCGAAGAATTCGGGCTGATCGGCAACATCGTGCTGCTGGTGCTGTACCTGCTGCTGATTGGACGGGGCCTCATGATCACGGCCAATGCGCCGACACTTTTCACGCGCCTCCTGGGCGGTGCCATCACCATGATCTTCTTCACCTATGCCTTCGTGAACATGGGCATGGTCAGCGGCATCCTGCCAGTGGTGGGCGTGCCGCTGCCCTTCATGAGCTATGGCGGCACGGCCCTGGTCACGCTGGGGCTGGGCGCGGGCATCCTGATGAGCATCCAGCGCCATCGCAAGCTGGTGCAGAGCTGATCGGCCCGGCAGAGGGCCAAGCGCGTCACCGGTTGAACTTGCCCCACTGACGGGTTGTCAGCCTGGGGAGGTTGCACTCTGGTATCGTTGCAGACAATCCCGGCCCCACTCCGGTGGGCGATCCGGCACATCGACTGTTGAACAAGGACAGCCAATGGGAACACCATCACTCCAACATCCGGGCCGCGCGGCGGTCCCTCCGACCGGAGCGGCGCTGCGTGCAGCGGCGCTGCTGCTGCCCTTGCTGCTGGCGGCCTGCGGCACCACGCCCCCGGCCAGCCGCCAAGGCGGCGTCCAGGCCCCGACGCCGGTAAAGGCCGGCTCCTCGCGTCCCTCCAACGTACCGGCGCTACCGGCGGCGGGCTCCGGGCGCGGCGGCTACTACAAGGACGACGGCCCGGGCGACCATATCCCCGACGGCCTGCTGGACGTGGCCGATGCCGAGCCGCAGGTGGAGCCGGTCTCCAAGGCCGCCAGCCGTCCCTATGCGGTGTTCGGCAAGACCTACGTTCCCATCACGGACAACCAGCCCTTCGTCCAGCGCGGCATCGGCAGCTGGTATGGCAAGAAATTCCATGGCCAGAAGACGTCTTCCGGCGAACTCTACGACATGTACAAGATGACGGCGGCGCACCCCACGCTGCCCATCCCCTCCTATGCCCGGGTGACCAACCTGAAGACGGGCAAGCAGGTGATCGTGCGCATCAATGACCGTGGTCCCTTCCATTCCAGCCGCATCATCGACCTGTCCTATACCGCCGCCCTGAAACTGGGCTACCTGGGTAGCGGCAGCAGCGAGCTGGAAGTCGAGCGCATCCTGCCCGAAGAAGCCCAGCGCATGGCCGATGCCCGCCGCAATGGCACCGCCGTGGCGGCGGCCGATCCGATCAACAAGGCTGCCGACAATGGCGCTGGGGTGTCCACCGGCGCGGTCGAGATCAACTCCGTGAGCACCCAGAACCTGCCGCCGCAACCCACCGTGGCGGCGGTGCAGCCGATCAACGCGTCCACCACCAGCGCAGCCAATGGTGCTGGTCTCAACGGCGGCGGCGGCATCATCAATGCCGTGGCGAGCGGCTCGGCGCCCTCCCCGGCGATGCCGCAGGCGGTGCCGCTGACAGCGGGCTACTACCTGCAATTCGGCGCCTATTCCCAGGAAACCAACGCCCTGCAGGCGAAAGAGAAACTGCTGCCCAGCCTCTCGGGCATCGTCGACAGCATGCAGGCGGTGCAGGTCAACGGCCTCTATCGCCTCTACGCCGGCCCCTACCCCACCCGTCCGGCGGCGCAGAATGCCGCCATGCTGGTGCGCCAGCGCAGCGCGGGTACGCCCTTCATCGTCGAGCGCTGATCGTCGACGCCCGATCCCGCGGGATCAGGCGTCGTCCTCGTCCTCACCCGCCTCTTCGTCCTCCTGCGCGCCCTGGCGGATCGCCAGGGCGCGGTCATAGAGCGCGTTCTTCTTCACCCCCGTGATCTGCGCGGCCAGCGCCGCCGCCTGCCGCACCGGCAGTTCGGCCAACAGGATGCGCAGCACGCGCTCGGCCTCGGCGCCATCGCCCTCGGTCACCGGCGCACCTTCTACCAGGATCACGAATTCACCGCGCTGGCGGTTGGCGTCCTGCGCCAGCCAGTCGGGCGCTTCACCCAGCGAGCAGCGGTGGATGTCTTCGAACAGCTTGGTCAGCTCGCGCGCCAGCACCACCTGGCGCTGCGGACCGAACACCTGCAACAGCGACTGCACGGTCTCGACGATGCGATGCGGCGCTTCATAGAACACCAGGGCCGCCGGCAACTCGACCAATTCCTGCAAGGCGGTCTCGCGCTGGCGCGTCTTGGCCGGCAGGAAGCCGACAAAATGGAAGCGCTCATCGGTCAGGCCCGACGCCGACAAGGCCGTGATCGCCGCCGAGGCGCCCGGCAAGGGGATCACCCGCAAACCCGCCGCGCGCACCGCATCGACCACCCGCGCGCCCGGATCGGACACCGCAGGAGTGCCCGCATCGGACACCAGCGCCACCCGCTGCCCGGCGTGCAGGCGCTCGATGATCTTGGCGGCGGCTTCGCGTTCGTTGTGTTCGTGGGTGGCCAGCAGCGGGCGCGAGAGACCGTAGCGCTGCAACAACTGGCTGGTGTTGCGCGTGTCCTCGCAGGCCACGGCGTCGGCGATGCTCAACAGGTGCAGGCCGCGCAGGCTGATGTCGCAGACATTCCCGATGGGCGTAGCCAGCACATATAATGCCGACACCGGATAGTTTTGCTGGGCGGCATCTTGCAGGATGGTGGCGGCAACGCTGGAATTCTGATTCATTGGAGGAGGCGGGATGTTCACTGGATTGATGAAAATGAGCGCGCGAGCGGCCCTGGTGGCTGGCTTGCTGGCGTCCTGGGCGGCGCTCGCACCGAACACCGCCACAGCAGCCGACAGTGTACCCCTGCTGGCGCAGACTGCCACCCCCGCGCTGCCCGCTGCGGGCGTGGGCGCAGGCAATGGCGGCGCAGTGATCCTGCCGCCGGGCAGCTCCTCCGAAGCCCAGGCAGAAGCCGCGGGCCTGCCGGCCACGCCGGCTGCCGCAGCGCCGGTACGCATGGCGGTGCTGCTGCCCAACCGCAGCGGTGCCTTCGGGGCCGCCGCCGATGCGGTACGCACCGGCCTGCTGACGGCCTATTCGCGCCAGAAGGACAACATCCAGCTCTCCATCATCGAAACGGGCGACTCGGCGGCCGACATGCAGCGCGCCTATGACGAGGCCTCGGCGCGCTTTGACATCCTCATCGGCCCGCTCTCGCGCAGCGCCGTCACGGCGGTGGCGCAGAGTGGACGCGTGAGCAAGCCCACCATCGCCCTGGCCCAGCCGGACATGGCCGGCGAAGGCGAGATGCAGCTGCCAGCGCAGATGCTGGCGGTGGGACTGTCCATCGATGAAGAAGCCCGCCAGGTCGCCAACTGGGTCGAGAAGGAAAAAGCGCCCGGCAAGATCTTCGCCATCTCCACCGGCGTGGCCTGGCAAAAGCGGGCCGCCCGCTCGTTCCAGCTGCGCGCGCGCCAGTTGGGCATGCAGGTGGAGACGCTGGAACTGAGCACGCCCTCCAACGCCCTCTCCGCCCCCGGCCTGGCGCAACTGGCCAAGCGCGTGGAACAGGAAAAGCCGGCGCTGCTGTTCCTGGCGCTGGACGCGTCCCAGGCCGTGCAGTTGCGCAGCGCTGTGGGCACCGAGCTGCCGCTGTATGGCACTTCGCAGATCAACCCCTTTACGCTCAAGCGTGACAATCCCAACGACAAGCTGCCTGAACTGGATGGCGTGCGCCTCATCGACATTCCCTGGCAATTGCAGGCCGACAACGTGGCCGTGGCCCGCTACCCGCGTCCGACCATCAACGACAACGAGCGCCCCAACCCGGATCTGGCGCGCCTGTATGCACTGGGCATCGATGCCTACCGTATCGCCTACGGCATCGCGCAGCAGCGCTCGGGCTTTGACGTGGACGGTGTCACGGGACGCCTGAACGTGAACATGGTCAGCGGCGGCGCCACCTATTTCCAGCGCCAGGAAACCCAGGCCATCTACCAGGATGGCTGGCCGGTGCCCACGGCCGACCAGTATTGAGGCCGCGACTGCGTCATGGCGCTCAATGCTTCGGGGTCGCGCACCTCGCGCCAGCGTACCGGCGAGGCGGCCGAGCAACAGGCGCTGACGCATCTGCGCCAGCAGGGCCTGCAACTGCTGGAGCGCAATTACCGCTGCCAGGGCGGTGAAATCGATCTCATCATGCGCGAGGGTGACACCGTGGTCTTCGTCGAAGTGCGCGCCCGCGCCGGCGCTTCCTATGGCGGCGCGGCCGCCAGCGTCACGCCGGCCAAGCAGCGTCGCCTGATCCTGGCGGCGCAGCGCTGGCTGCAGGCGCAGGCCGGCACGCCGCCCTGCCGCTTCGATGTCGTCACCCTGGAGGGCCAACAGCTGCAGTGGCTGCGCAACGCCATCGAGGCCTGAATACGCCATGGCGGGCGCAATCGCGCGCTGCTGGCGTATCATGTGCGACCGGTCCACGGACATTTTTCTTCACCAGAGGCGCGGGCCCGGCCCCGAGCGTCTCAACTATAATCGCAGGCATCATGACAAATCCTCGCATCCTCGCCCATTTCCAGGAAAGCGCCGACCTGAAGATGAAGGCCGCCAGCGTGCTGGCGCAACCGATCGAACAGGCCATTGAACTTATGTTCACCGCGCTGTCGAATGGCAACAAGATCCTTGCCTGCGGCAATGGCGGTTCGGCTGCTGACAGCCAGCACTTCGCCGCCGAACTGGTGGGTCGTTTCGAACGTGAGCGCCTGCCCCTGCCGGCGCTGGCGCTGACCACCGATACCTCCATCCTCACAGCGGTAGGCAACGACTACAGCTACCAGGAAATCTTCTCGAAGCAGGTCCAGGCCTTCGGCCAGTCCGGCGACATCCTGCTGGCCTTCTCCACCTCGGGCAACTCGGGCAACATCCTGGCGGCCATCGAAGTGGCCCACGAGCGTGACATGCGCGTGGTGGCGCTGACCGGCAAGGGCGGCGGCAAGATTGGCAAGGTCTTGAACGACGCCGATGTGCATATCTGCGTGCCGCATGACCGTACCGCGCGCATCCAGGAAGTGCATCTGGTCACCCTGCATTGCATCTGCGACGGCATCGACGTCGCACTTTTTGGAGATGACGCACATGAATGAAGCACCTTCGCTGTTGACGACCCTGCGCCGCCCGTTGGCCGCAGTGGCCCTGGGCGGCATGCTGGCGCTGAGCCTGCAAGGCTGTTTCGCGGTATTCGCCGGCGGCGCGCTGGCCACCACCTTCGCCGCGACCGACCGTCGCACGCTGGGCGCCCAGACCGAAGACAAGGCCATCGTGGTCAAGGGCGAATCGCGCCTGCCGGAAGTCCTCCCCGCCGGCTCCCACGTGAACGTGACCGCCTTCAACCGCAAGGTGCTGCTCTCCGGTGAAGTACCGGACGAAGCCGCCAAGGCGACCGCCGAGCGCGAGACCCGCGCCATCCAGAACGTCGAGACGGTCTACAACGAACTGGCAGTGATGCCGGCCTCCAGCTTCGGTTCGCGTTCCAACGATGCGCTCATCACCAGCAAGGTCCTGGCCAGCCTGGTGGACGACAAGACGCTCTACTCCAGCGCCTTCAAGATCACCACCGAGCGCGGCATCGTCTACATGATGGGTCGCGTGACCCAGCGCGAAGGCCAGCGCGCGGCCCAGATCGCCAGCGGCGTGTCCGATGTGACCAAGGTCGTGACCTTGTTCGAATACATCAGCGAAGACGAACTGAAGGATTACCAGCGCAAGCCCGCCAGCGAGAACAAGGCCACCAGCTGATCGTTTCCTGGCAACAGCCCCTGATGCAAGTCAAACCGCCGGCCCGTCCGGCGGTTTTCATATGGGCCGGCACCGCGCAGGAAGCCGCCACGGGGTCTATAATGTGGCGGTCCGAGGGGCTTGCGCCCATCGCTTTTCCGGAGTTTCCCCATGCAAGCACAGCCGAACGCTTCCAAGAGCGGTCTCATGATCAAGCTGGCCGCCCTGGCGGTGGTGGCCGCCATCGCCGCCTTCACCTACTTCAAGGTCAATGCCGGCAACGCCGCGCCTGACGTCACCTTCACCAAGCTCGATGGCCAGCAGGTCAACCTGAAGGACTTGCGCGGCAAGGTGGTCATGGTCAATTTCTGGGCCACCAGCTGCACTACCTGCGTCGGCGAAATGCCGCAGATGATAGACACGTACAACAAGTTCAAGGACCGCGGCCTGGACTTCGTCGCAGTGGCCATGAGCTATGATCCGCCCAACTATGTGCTGAACTACACCGAAACCCGCAAACTGCCCTTCAAGGTCGCCCTCGATCCGCAGGACACGCTGGCCAAGGCCTTCGGCGACGTCAAGCTGACCCCGACCACCTTCGTCATCGACAAGCAGGGCAACATCATCAAGCGCTATGTCGGCGAACCGCAATTCGCCGAACTGCACCAGCTGCTGGAAAAGGCCCTGAGCGCGGCCTGAGTCCTCCTGCCCCTATCCGAAAGCCGGCTGCATGCCGGCTTTTTTTCTGTCCGGACGACATCAAAGATATCGTTTTAGCAACTAGAAGGAACATCTTTCCCTCGCTGGCGGTCCAAATTGCCACACACAGCAATTCCCCCGCCGTCAACCGAAGCGATGACGCCTGCCACTTCCCATACAAGAAAACAGGAGGCTGCAATGAGATTCCGAACCATCTTGCTGATCGTATTGCTGGCGCTGGTCGCCATTTTCGCCGCCGTCAACTGGACGGCGTTCACGACGCCTTCCACGCTGTCGCTGATCTACACCGATTTCCAGGCTCCGGTGGGGCTGGTGATGCTGGGCGTGGTGGTGGTGCTGACGGCGTTCTTCCTGCTCTATATCCTGGCGCTGCAGACCTCGGTGATGCTGGAAAGCCGCCGCCTGACCAAGCAGCTGGAAGCCCAGCGCACCCTGGCCGACCAGGCCGAGCATTCGCGTTTCAATGACCTGCGCGGCTATCTCAAGACCGAGCTGGCGCAACTGCAGCAGCGCCAGAGCGAGCAGCAAACCCTGCTGGCGCAGCGCCTGGACGCCTTGCAGCGCGATATCCACCTGCGCGTGGAACAGACCGAGAATGCCGTGGCCGCCCAGGTGGGAGAACTGGATGACCGCCTGCAACGCCACAACGTGGCCGGCGCGATCAGGCCGCTGTAAGCAATCCCGCATCGATCCAACAAAGCGTCACAAACCGCAAAAACAAAGGCTGCATCGCGAAGATGCAGCCTTTTGTCTTTCATTGACCTGCTTTACCGCAGTTTAGACGCCATAACGGGTACGATAGGCCGCCACCGCATCCTTGTATTGCGCCAGCCGGGCATCGCCGCCGTTGGAGATGTACTCGAAGAGATCGTTGAGGTTGCCGATGGAAATGACCGGCATATCGTATTCGCGCGCCACTTCCTGCACCGCCGACAGCGCGGAGAGCGCGCCATCCTTGCCGGAGCGCTCCATGCGGTCCAGCGCGATCAGCACCGCGCAGGGGGTGGCGCCGGCGGCGCGGATCATGTCCACCGACTCGCGCACCGAGGTGCCAGCCGAGATCACGTCGTCGATGATGACGACCTTGCCCTGCAGCTTGGCGCCGACGATGGTGCCGCCTTCGCCATGGTCCTTGGCTTCCTTGCGATTGAAGGCGAAGGGGACGTTGCGGCCCATGCCGGCCAGCGCCACGGCGGTGGCCGAGGCCAGGGTGATGCCCTTGTAGGCGGGGCCGAACAGCATGTCATATTCGACGCCCGAATCCTGCAGGGTCTGGGCGTAGAAGCGGGCCACCTGGGCCAGCGTTGCGCCTTCGCTGAAGAGGCCGGCGTTGAAGAAGTAAGGCGAGGTACGGCCTGCCTTGGTGACGAATTCGCCAAAGCGCAGCACGCCGGCCGATACCGCGAATTCGATGAATTCCTGTCTCAAGTTGCTCACAATGCATTTCCCGGGAAGAGTCAAAACGGAAGGCGCGGACCACAGCTGCTTGCCGGAGGGCAAGGCAGCGCGGCGGCAAAGCCTTCATCAGGCCGCCATTTTAAATGATTCACCCTATCGGTTATGCTACCGGCCTTATTGAACAATCTTCCGCAGCAAGCAAACAGGACCGCCATGCCCAAAATCGTCTCCGCCAACCTCAACGGAATCCGCTCGGCCGCCAAGAAGGGCTTCTTCGAATGGCTGCAAAAGGAAGCGCCGGACTTCGTCTGCGTGCAGGAACTGAAGGCCCAGGCGGCCGACATGACCGAGCAATTCCTGGCCCCGGCCGGCTATGTCGGCCATTTCCACTATGCCCAGAAGAAGGGTTACTCAGGCGTGGGCGTCTACAGCCGCCGCCAGCCGGATTCGGTGCGCATCGGCTTTGGCAATACCGAATTCGATGACGAAGGTCGCTATGTCGAATGCGACTACGGCGACCTGACCGTGATCTCGCTCTATGCGCCCTCGGGTTCCTCCAGCGAGGAACGCCAGGAAGCCAAGTTCCGCTTCATGGAAGCCTTCCTGCCGCACCTGATGGAACTGGAAAAGAGCGGCCGCGAAGTGGTCATCTGCGGCGACTGGAATATCGCCCACAAGGAAATCGACCTGAAGAACTGGAAGAGCAACCAGAAGAATTCGGGCTTCTTGCCGGAAGAACGCGCCTGGATGACGCGCATCTTCGACCAGCTGGGCCTGGTGGACGTGTACCGCCGCCTGCATCCCGAGACCACCGGCGAGGCCTACACCTGGTGGAGCAATCGCGGCCAGGCCTGGGCCAACAACGTGGGGTGGCGTATCGATTACCACGTCTCCACGCCGGGCATTGCGGCCAAGGCGGTGAGTGCGGCGATCTACAAAGAGCAGCGCTTCTCGGATCATGCGCCGTTGACGGTGGTGTACAGCGACTGACCAAGCACTGACAAAGCGCCTACCATCCGTTAGGACTGACCTACCCACCGTTCGGGCTGAGTAGCGGCGCAGCCGCGTATCGAAGACGCGCCGAATTGTGATCGACGGAGCGCCCCTTCGACAGGCTCAGGACTGGCTTCGATACGGCCCTGCGGGCCTACTCAGTCCGAACGGGAAGCAGGTGAAAATCGTTCGAAAAAAAACCAAAGCCCTCGCACCGTGAAGTGCGAGGGCTTTGTCGTTTCCGGCCGGCCGACAATCAGGCGTCGGGAGCGGCCGCCTTCTTCGGCGTCGCCTTGCGCAACGCCGGCTTCTTGGCCGCTGCCGCCTTGGCCTTGGTGGCGGTGGTCTTGGCAGCCGTCTTGGTCGCCGTCTTCTTGGCGGCCGGCTTGGCTACCGCCTCATCGGCACCATCATCGGCATCGGCCGCAGCGGCCTTGCCCTTGGCGGGCGCCTTGGCCTTGCGTTCCTCGAACTCGAAGCTGATCTTGCCATCCTTGCCACGCACCAGGAAGGCCTTGAAAGGCCGGCGGGTACGTTGCGAGATGAAGCCCGGCAGCAGGTCGGTCTTGCCATCGTTCAAGAGCTTGGCCATCTGCTCCGGTAGGATTTCCTGCTGCAGGATGATGCGGCTGCTGCGGAAGTCACAGGCCTTGGGCTTGGCCACGGTCTTCTCGCAGACATAGGCCAGGCCCATCTCGTAGACGCCGCTGCCGCACTTGGGGCAGGCGCCCAGCGGCGTCTGCTCGCTGAAGTCCACCGGCTCGCCGCCCTCGCCCTCGGCCTGGTCCTGGCCGAAGTCGAATTCCAGCTTGAAGTTTTTGATCTCTTCGTCGCGCGAAATCTTCAGGATGGCCGCGAACGGTCGGCCCATCTTGGAGCGGAAGCCCTGCAACGGACCGATGGTGCGGTTCTGCAGCAGTTCTTCCACTTCGGCGATCTCGAACTGACGACCACCGGGCACCTTGCTCATCGAGAATTCGCACTTGGTGCAGGCGAAGCGACGGTAGTTTTCCTTCACCACGCCGCCGCAGTTGGGGCAAGGCGTCTTCAGCGTCGCGTAGTCGCCGGGGATGGTGTCGTTGTCGTATTCCTTGGCGCGCTTGACGATGATCTGGGTCATCTGCGCGATCTCGCGCATGAACTCGTCACGGCTGATCTTGCCGCGCTCCATCTGCGCCAGCTTGTGTTCCCACTCGCCGGTCAGCTCGGGTTCGGTCAGTTCGTCCACGCCCAGGCCGTGCAGCAGCGTCATCAGCTGGAAGGCCTTGGCGGTGGGCATCATCTCGCGGCCTTCGCGGATCAGGTACTTTTCGTTCAGCAGGCCTTCGATGATGGCCGCACGCGTGGCTGGCGTGCCCAGGCCCTTGCCGGCCATGGCTTCGCGCAGTTCATCGGAGTCCACCAGCTTGCCCGCGCCTTCCATGGCCGACAGCAGCGTGGCTTCGGTGTAGCGGGCGGGCGGCTTGGTGACCAGGCCGTTGGCGGTGACCTTGTCGGTCTTGACCTTCTCGCCAGGGGCCACGGCCACCAGGTTGCCACCGCCTTCCTTGTCCTTGTCGTCTTCCTCGACCTGCTTGCCGTAGATGGCCAGCCAGCCAGGGTTGATCATCACTTTACCTTCGCTCTTGAACTGGTGGCCCGACACTTCCGTGTAGCGGGTGGTCACCTGGAACTCGGCCGGCGGGAAGAACACGGCCATGAAGCGGCGCGTCACCAGATCGTAGAGCTTCTGCTCCGGCTCTGACAGGTTCTTGGGCACCTGGGTGGTCGGGATGATGGCGAAGTGGTCGCTGATCTTGGTGTTGTCGAAGATGCGCTTGTTGGGCTTGACCCAGCCTTGCTTGAGGATCTGCTTGGAGAACTGGTGGTAGTTGTTGTTCTCCGCCAGCGCCTCCATGGTGTCCTTGACCGTGTTGATGTAGTCCTCGGGCAGGTGGCGCGAGTCGGTACGCGGATAGGTCAGCACTTTGTGCTTTTCATACAGCGCCTGGGCCAGGCCCAGGGTGTTCTTGGCCGAGAAGCCGAAGCGCGAGTTGGCCTCGCGCTGCAGGCTGGTCAGGTCGAACAGGCCCGGCGACATCTGCGTGGTCGGCTTGGATTCCTCGGTGACATTGCCCGGCTTGTCGCGGCAGGCGGCCACGATGGAGTCCGCTGCGGCTTTGCTCCACAGGCGCTCGGGGCGCTTCTCGGGATCGGCCTCGTCCTTCTTGTGCCCCTTGTCCAGCCAGCGGCCCTTGTAGATGCCAGCGGCGCAGACGAACTCGGCGTGCACTTCCCAGTAATCGCGCGGGACGAACTTCTTGATCTTCTCTTCGCGCTCGACCACGATGGACAGGGTCGGCGTCTGCACGCGGCCCACGGTGGTGAGGTAGAAGCCGCCTTCCTTGGAATTGAAGGCGGTCATGGCGCGGGTGCCGTTGATGCCGATGAGCCAGTCGGCCTCGCTGCGGCAGCGCGCGGCATTGGCCAGCGGCAGCATTTCCTCGTCGTCACGCAGATGGGCGAAGCCCTCGCGGATGGCGCCAGGGGTCATCGATTGCAGCCACAGGCGCTTCACCGGCTGCTTGGCCTTGGTGTATTGCGCAATGAGGCGGAAGATCAGTTCACCTTCGCGGCCCGCGTCACATGCATTGATGAGGGTGGTCACATCCTTGCGCTTGATCAGCTTGGAGAGCACCTTCAGGCGCGACTCGGTCTTGGCGATCGGGTTCAGCGCAAAGTGCGGCGGGATCATGGGCAGGTGGGTGAAGCTCCACTTGCCGCGCTTGACGTCGTATTCCTCGGGGACTGCGATTTCCAGCAGGTGGCCGACGGCCGATGACAGGATGTACTGATCGGATTCGAAATACTCATCGTGCTTGGTGAAGCCGCCGAGCGTCTTCGCGATGTCGTTCGCGACAGAGGGCTTCTCGGCAATGATGAGGGTCTTGCTCATAAGTATGGGTCTCGATGTAGAGAGGTCGGTTGCTGGCTTGTTGCGGGGCCGGTCTGGCCCAGTTGGGGCCGGGATCTCCCGAAACAACCATGTCATCCTGGCAAGGGCGGCACATCTGCCGGCGCTTCATTGCCTGTGGACAACGGAATTTTTATATAGTAGCCAATAACGGCCCAATGCGGGGCAATGATAAGCGTGATGCAAATGAAACGGCAAGCACAAGGCTTGCCGTTGCTGTGTTTCAGACCATTTGCAACTCTGCGGGAACGCCCCGTCCTGGTGCAGACGCGCCAGCTCCCCAGGGGAATTCAGTGCAGCAGGCGCGGTTCGGCGTCTTCCTCGTCGAGGAACAGCTCCTCGAACATCAGCCCATCCGGCTCCTTGCCCTGGCTCCACAACACCATGAGCACGATCACCTTGAGCTTTTCCAGTCCCACCGGTGCTTCGCCAGCGGCCAGCGCGCGCTCGATGACGATCTCGCGCTGGATCGGGTCGAGCATCTTGGCCGATTCGAGGAACTGGATGAAACCGATGGCTTCCACCCCCAGCACATCGCTTTCCTGGCGCGCATAGATGCGGGTACCGAAGGAAAAGGCGGTCTGGCGGGGATAGTTGTCGGCGAATTCGTGGTTGGCGACCTCGAGATCGGTCAGCCATCCGAGTGCCTGGGAGATTTCATCTTCTTCGAAACCGATCGCGGACAACTTCTTGACCAAGGCCTCCGGTTCGGGGCAGGCATCAGGGCGATAGTAGGTTTCGTACAGGTAAACGAGGACATCAAACATGTTCGTACTCTATCGCGAAGGTTATGAATGTACAAGTCAGCCAAGGTCAGTATGGCAGCAATTGGCCGGCGACGGCTACTAATTTCTTCACTCCAACCTGCGGTAAAGCGCACCTGGCAACAACTCGATGCGCCCCGCCAGCTCCAGCGTGAGCAACAAGCCTGCCAGGACCGCCGCTTCCAGCCCACAGCGGGCGGCCAGGGTGTCGATATCGACCGGATCATGCGCCATTGCCTGCATGACAAGGGAAGTCATCGCATCGTCGTCGACCTGGCTCTGCGGTGAGGGATGGGCCACCCGGACAGCTTGCCGTGATGGCAACTCATCGAGCATGTCCTGCGTCGTCTCCACCAGCTTGGCCCCCTGGCGGATCAGCTGGTGGCAGCCCTTGGCCAGCGGCGCATGGATGGAACCGGGAATGGCGAAGACATCGCGCCCCTGCTCGGCGGCCATGCGGGCGGTGATCAGCGAGCCCGACTGCGCCGCCGCCTCCACCACCAGCACCGCGCGCGCCAGTCCCGAGATGAGACGGTTGCGGCGCGGGAAGTTGGATGCCAGCGGCGGCGTACCCAGGGGATATTCACTGACGATGCAGCCGGCAGCGGCGATGCGCGCTGCCAACGCCTCATGGCGGCGTGGATAGACGATGTCGATACCGGTACCGATCACGGCCACGGTCGATCCCGGACCATCGAGCCCACCCTCGTGCGCGGCGGCATCGATGCCCAGGGCCAGTCCGGAGACGATGCTCAGGCCGGCGCGGGAAAGCTCGCGCGAGAAACGGCTGGCATGCGCGATCCCCTGCGCGGTGGCGTTGCGGCTGCCCACCACGGCCACCGCCTCGGCGCCGAGCCAGGCGGGGTCGCCGCGCAGGTAGAGCAACAACGGTGGATCGGCGATGTCCAGCAGGGCCGGCGGATAGCGGGAGTCCGCCAGGGTGAGGATGGCATGGCCGGGCTGCTGCAGCCAGGCCAGCGTCGCTGCGATCTGCGCGCGCACGGCCGGCGTGGGAGCGCGCAGCAGGCGCGCGGCCAGGGCCGGCGACACCACGGCCGCCAGGGCGCTGGCATCAGCCTGCCAGAGCTGGCCCGGCAAGCCGAAGGCCGCCAGCAGGCGGCGCGCCGTGGCTGGGCCCACGCCCTCGGCCAGGGACAGACGCAGCCACCAGGCCAGGTCGGCAGGATCATCATCAGGAAAGTCAGGCAAGGCAGTCGAAGTTGGCATGGTGGCAATGCCGCGCACCCCGAGGCGTTCTGCGGCGCTGTGATACACTTTTTCAGCTTGATCGGGAGATCAACCTGTGGCCGCAAGGCATTCCCGGCGGACCAGACCACGATTGTGCCGCGGTCGCGCTTGAAGCCGTACAGGCTGGCCACATCTAAAACACATTCCCGACACGAATCCTCCGGCGTCTCGCAAAATGACGAGGCCCGGTCCTCCTGCTCCACCCAGAACGATTGCAAGATTTCCGAGAACCAGCGTATGGCCCTGCTCAACATCCTCCGTTACCCCGATCCGCGCCTGCACAAGATCGCCGCCCCCGTGACCGTCTTCGACGAGCGCATCAAGAAGCTGGTGGCCGACATGGCCGAGACCATGTACGCCGCGCCCGGCGTGGGCCTGGCCGCGACCCAGGTGGACGTGCATGAGCAGGTGGTGGTCATCGACGTCTCCGACGATGGCAAGAACCTGCAGGTCTTCATCAACCCCGAGATCGTCTGGGCCAGCGAAGACAAGCGCGTCTATGACGAAGGCTGCCTGTCGGTGCCCGGCATCTACGATGGCGTGGAACGCCCGGCCCGCGTGAAGGTGCGCGCCTTCGACGCCGACGGCAAGGCCTTCGAGGTCGATGCCGATGAACTGCTGGCCGTGTGCATCCAGCACGAGATGGATCACCTCAAGGGCAAGGTCTTCGTCGAATACCTCTCGCCGTTGAAGCGCAACCGCATCAAGACCAAGCTGCAGAAGGAAGAGCGCGAGCTGAAGAAGAAGGCGGGCTAAGCCCCGGCCTGCCAGCCCAGCGAGATGCACCGGCGCAAACGCCGGCCAGGTGGATGCCTGGCCGGCGTTTTTCATGGGCTCCTCGGTCCCAGTGCGCCAGCGCGCCCCCGCTACAGCCGGCGCAGCAAGGCCAGCACCGACTGCGCCGCCAGCGATGACGTCCTCGGATTGGAGGAAGGCATGGCGTCCATGGAAAAGCGCAAGCGTCCGCTGTCGGCCTGCACCTCAACCTCATGCCGGTTGGTGCGTGCATGCGGATCGAGCCACAACTCCACCATGGTGCGGTGCGCGCCCGCGCCCGCCAGCGCCAGCGCCGCCGCCACGTTCAGGTTGTCGGGAAAGAGCTCGAGGGCCTGGGCCGCCGTCCCACCAAAGACCTGGGTCGGCCCGGTGAGCGATTGCAGATCGATGCCCAGCTGCGTCAAGCCGGGGGCGCCCCGCAGCGCCGCCGCCGGCTTGGTGCTCACCAGGCGCACCGTATCGATATGCCCCTCGGCCATGGCGGCCACGGCATCGAGCCCGCCGAGCGCACCGCTGGGGATGTGGATTTGCGAACGATATCTCTGCCACAGCAACGCCAGCGCCGGCGAAGACACAAAGCCCCCCGCACTCATCGCCACCAGCTGCCGGCCCGATTCCAGGACGGGATCGGCTATCTCGCGCAACACATGAGCACCAGCGCACTCGACCACGACGTCGCCGTAATCGGCAAGCGAAGCCAGCGCGACACAGGCCGGAGGATGCGCCAGCATGCGCAGGCGCTCAGCTGCTGCATCCGGATCACGCACGGCGACCGCTGAGAGCGTGATCCCCGGCATCCCTTTATCGATGGCATGGGCAACAGCCCAGCCAATGGCGCCCAGACCTGCAATGGCGACGTTCATCCTGGTCTCCCTGGTAATCAGATCCGCAAAGTCTAGGGAGCCTGGCCGGCGCTGACAAATGACTATAATGGCACACGCATTCCTTCAACTCATGCATGCGCTGATGGCAATGCCCCACCATTCTTCCTCCCACCATGAACAAGCTCCCTCCCCTGACCGCCTTGCGCGCCTTCGAGGCCACCGCACGACTGCTCTCCTTCACCGCCGCTGCCGACGAACTGCATGTGACCCAGAGCGCGGTCAGCCGCCAGGTGCGCATTCTGGAGGCGCATCTGGAGCAGAAACTGTTTGTCCGGCTGACCCGACGCATCGAGCTCACCCGAGCGGGAGCGGCGTACTTCCAGCAGATACGCCAGGCCTTCGAGCGCATCTGCGCAGCGGGCGAGCAGCTCCATGCGCGGCGGCAGCGCCACACACTGACGATAGGCGTGCTGCCCGGCCTGGCCTCGTTATGGCTGGTGCCACGGCTGGAGCTGTTCTGGCGCGAGAACAAGGAGATCGATGTGCGCATCGTCGTGGCCACCGGCGCGGCGGACTTTGGCCGCACGACGATGGATATGTCGATACAGGTGGGCAATCTTCCCGGCACGACCAGTCAGGGTCTGCCGCTGAAGAAGCGCATGGCCGTAGACTGGCACGACCTGCGCGCCGACCTGCTGTTTCCGGACGCCCTGGTCGCGCTCTGCCATCCACGCCTGTGGCGGCAGCATCCGGTCAGGAGCGTGGCCGACCTCAGCCAGCACCGGCTGATCCATACCGCCATCCGTCCCGATGCATGGGCGCACTGGCTGCAGCAGCACGGCAGCCGCCTCGGCGCCCGACAGGCCGGCATGGAATGCAGTCAGTATCCGGTGGCGCTGCAGGCCGCGATGAATGGCGAAGGCATTGCGCTGGTGCCGTCGGTGCTGGCGGAGAGTTTCGATCCCCAACACCGCCTGCGCCGGCTCTTCGGCGGCCCCACCCCCAGCGCGGGGCAATACTACCTGCTCACGCCAGGCGATCGTTATGACGATAGCGCGGTGCGGCGCTTCAGGCAGTGGCTGCTGATGCAGGCGCAAGCCATGGGTTCAACGGGGTGAAAAGGCTGCGGTACAATCGCCGCAACCTCATCGGCGAAGCCGCCGTCGGGCCTGCAACGAAATGCAGACAGCTTAAGTTTCCGGAACGAAAGCCACATCATGGAAGATGCATTCAGAGCGACGGTCTACTTCAATGGTGACCTGTACCAAATCATAACGATGGCGCAAGGTATGCTCGATTTTGCCGACCCCGACCTCTCCCCTCAGATATTGATGCCAACGACCACCGATGCCGAGCTCGGCGGCGCCCTGCGACTGGCCTTGTCCAAGAGCAGACAGGTCACGGTGCCTGAATTTCAGGAAATTCTCAAATCAGGCATCGTGCAAAAAAATGCCAAGGAACGGCAAGCATTGATCATGCAGCGACATGGCTACAAGAATCGCAAGGCCATGATGAGAAAGATGGCGTGCTGCTGGATTACGGCAGACAAGGCCAAAATCGAGATCAAACCCACGCACCACAAGAATATCGATGGCTATTCCGGCATCAGCAATGATGGCCCGGAGATCATCTTTATCAGCACCAACAGCGGCGATGCAGAACTCGGCGCTGCGTTGAAGGAAGGTTTCTCTCGTTGCACCAGTGCGGTACCGTGACAAGAATTCCTGTACAGCCATCCTCGTCCAGCAGTGGTGATCGCAGTCAAGCAGAGGTCATCATCAAGGCTCGCTCCTTGGTTGTCAGTCATGTCAGTCATATTTCAGGACATATAAAGTGACCAGAGCTCCCTTTTGCGACGAAGCATATTGGAACAAGTGGATTCACTTCGGCGGCGAGAGCATCGCTGATCAGCTTGATCGCTTAGGTCGCCCCAGCGGAAATCCCAGCTATCGTCCGCAGTATGCTTTCACCATAGTCAGCAATTATCTGGAGTTGATGCTGATGCATTACTCCAGAGGCGACTCTGCAGAAGTCGTCACGCAACACCTGCCCGACCTGATCTCGGCCTGGGAGGAAGCCGAACGTCTGCATCTGGAAATCATGTCCAGCGAAGACTATTGGCGCAAGTTCAACTGGTCCACCAATCTGGACCATTACATCGTCTGCTTCTGGATCACCGGATTGGCGCTATGTTCGCCCCTCGGTGAAGATGGATGGAAGCGGTTGATCGCCCTGATGGGCAACGAAGGCAAGGATCGTCTGCTCGATACCATTCTCGCCAGCCGGCAGCAGAATCGCGTGATCGGCACGACGCTATGTCATCCCAAGCCCTACCAACAATTGCTCGACGTGGTGACCTGCGATCCAGAACAGCAGGCTCATGCCTTGCAACGCTTTGTCAGCACCTGGTATGCCGATCTGGATCGCCCACCCGCCAACAAGAAGCTCTCCTCCGACACCGCCCTCTACAACAGACCGTTCTGGTACAAATACGGCGAGCACAACAGACAGGGCGGAGCTTATTTCGGCCAGTGGTGCGTCGAGGCTGTCGCTGTGGCCAAGCTGTTCGGTATCGACGATAGCCTTTGCGTGGGTCACCCGCAGTACCCAGGTGATCTCCTGCGCCCTGGCGTCGTTACACCTCCGGACCTGCAGCGCCTGCCGGCCAGCCTGAAGAAGTGGCCGCCGGACACGCCAGCAGAGGAAAATGCATCGGGATCCGAGAACGACGCTGCTCAGAAAAGCAGCACCACCGCATCACGCGGTTGGCTGGCGCGTCTATTCTCCAGGAATCGCGACTAGCCTCGTCCGCACTCACACCACCACAAACCGATACACCCCATCCTCCCCCACCAAGCGCCGCACCGCGCCGTCATACCAAAGCTTGTGCAGATGCGCCACCGCCTCTCCCAGTGCGAAGGAGAGCTGGTGCGTATCCAGCGCACGCTTGAACATCACCGGCAGGATGTCCACGCCCGTCTGCGGCGTGGCGCACGCTTCCAGCACTTCGGCCAGGCGCTGGCGGTGATGATCGTTCAACTGTTCAATGCGCGTGTGCAAGCCTCTGAAAGGCTTGCCATGCGAGGGCAGCACCAGCGCGTCGGCGGGCAGCTGCGCATACTTCTTCAATGAATCCAGATACTGCTGCACCGGATTGCTCTCCGGCTCGATGGCAAACACCGACACATTGGTGGAGATGCGCGGCAAGACCATGTCCCCCGAGATCAACACATTCAAGTCGCGGCAATACAGCGACACATGCTCCGGCGAATGGCCAAATCCGGTGATGATCTCCCAGTCGCGTCCACCGATGGCCACGGCATGGCCATCCTGCATCCGGTGATACGAACGCGGCACCGCCGGCACCAGGTCCTGGTAATAGGTATTGCGCCCTTGCAGCGTGGCAATGGTCTGCGGATCGGCCAATCCATGACGCTGGAAATGCGGCGTGGCCGCCGTGCCTTCCGCGCCGGGCAAGGCCGCTGACATCACGCGGGCAAAGGCGTACTCGCCCGTGCTCATCCATAACGGCGCCTGCCAGCGCTGGCACAGCCACTCGGCCAGGCCGACGTGATCGGGATGGCAGTGCGTGACCAGCACGCGCAGGATGGGCAGGCCTTCGAGCTCATCGGCAAAGATCCTCTCCCAGGCCTGGCGGGTGTCCTCGGTGGCGATGCCGCAATCGACGACGGTCCAGCCGCGCTGGCGTCCGTTGGGCGTGTCCATCTCATCGGCCAGCAGCCACAGGTTGATATGGTTCAACGCAAAGGGCAGCCCCATGCGCAGCCAGCGCACGCCGGGCGCAACCTCCATGACGTGGCCCGGTTCGGGCAGGGTGTCGCCAAAGACGTAATCAAGCTGGGATTCAAGTGCATTCATCAGTGAAATGAGCCGGGCCGCAACGATGACAAGAATGACGCCGGATATTGCTCCAGCGACAAGGAAAGAACGCTCGCCCGGCGCATGCTGCATTTTCCGCTGGACGGCAAGGCACAATATACTTTACGTTAACGTAAAGTGCCAGACCAACCGTATCCGACACCGCCATGCCCACCTACACCATCACCGAACTGGCTGAGGAATTCGCCATCACGCCGCGTGCGATCCGCTTCTACGAGGACCACGGCATCCTCAATCCCAAGCGCGAGGGCGTGGGCGGCCGGCACCGCGTCTACCCAGCACGGGAGCGCACCCGCCTGAAGCTGACGCTGCGCGGCAAGCGCCTGGGTTTTACGCTCTCGGAGATCAAGGACCTCATCGACATGTACGAATCACCCAAGGATACGCAAGCGCAGCTGCAGCGTTTCCTGGGCTTGCTGCAACAGCATCGCGAGAAGCTGGAACAGCAGCGCGAAGACCTGGAATTGACGTTATCGGAAATCGCCGCCCACGAGGAAGAGTGCCGCCAGTTGCTCACCGATGGCAAGCCCAGGCCCCTCGGCAGCAAGCCCCGACGCAAGGCGGTGGCCGCCTGATCGCACCAGCCCGACATCAACCAGACATCATCCAGACACCCGCCGACAAGAACGCGAAGAACGCCCACCACGGCCCCCACCACCCACGAGGAGACCCCCATGATCCACCTGCCCGGCCTGAGTTTCGACCACGGAGAAGACATCGCCGCCCTGCGTGAAGCAGTGGCCGCCTTTGCCCACAGCGAGATCGCCCCGCGCGCCGCCGAGATCGACCGCAGCGACCAGTTCCCCATGGACCTGTGGAAGAAACTGGGCGATCTGGGCGTGCTGGGCATCACGGTGAGCGAAGAATATGGCGGCGCCGGACTGGGCTACCTGGCCCACATCATCGCCATGGAAGAAATCTCGCGCGCCTCGGCCTCGGTGGGATTGTCCTATGGCGCGCACTCCAATCTCTGCGTGAACCAGATCAAGCGCAACGGCAACGAAGAACAGAAACGCAAGTACCTGCCCAGGCTGATCTCGGGGGACTTCATCGGCGCCCTGGCGATGTCCGAACCCAATGCCGGTTCGGATGTGGTGAGCATGAAACTGCGCGCCGACAAGAAGGGCGACCGCTATGTGCTCAATGGCAGCAAGATGTGGATCACCAATGGTCCCGATGCCGACGTGCTGGTGGTCTATGCCAAGACCGATCTCGAAGCCGGCGCGCGCGGCATGACCGCCTTCCTGGTAGAGAAAGGATATAAAGGATTTTCCGTCGCGCAGAAGCTGGACAAACTCGGCATGCGCGGCTCCCACACCGGCGAGCTGGTGTTCCAGGATTGCGAAGTACCGGAAGAGAACGTGCTGGGCGGCGTGGGCCGGGGCGTGAACGTGCTGATGTCGGGCCTGGATTTCGAGCGCAGCGTGCTCTCCGGTGGTCCGCTGGGCATCATGCAGGCCTGCATGGATGTGGTGGTCCCCTACGTGCATGACCGCAAGCAGTTCGGCCAGGCCATCGGTGAATTCCAGCTCATGCAGGGCAAGCTGGCCGACATGTATTCCACCATGATGGCTTGCAAGGCCTACGTCTATGCGGTCGGCCAGGCCTGTGACCGCGCCGACAGCGCCGACAAGGTGCGCGCGCTGCGCAAGGACGCTGCCGGGGCCATCCTGTACTCCGCCGAGAAAGCCACCTGGATGGCCGGCGAAGCCATCCAGTCCCTGGGCGGCAATGGCTACATCAATGAATATCCGGTCGGCCGCCTGTGGCGCGACGCCAAGCTCTACGAGATCGGCGCGGGCACCAGCGAGATCCGCCGCATGCTGATCGGCCGCGAATTGTTTGCCGATACCCTCTGAATACCTCTGAACATTTCTGAACACATCCGCATTCACCAGACACCGGACATCATGAGCAACCCCATCGATTTCTACTTCGACTTCAGCTCGCCCTACGGCTATTTCGCCGCCGTCGAGATCGACAAGCTGGCCGCGCAACATGGCCGCGACGTGAACTGGCATCCCATCCTGCTGGGCCCCATCTTCAAGGCGCTGGGCACCAATTCGCTGGTCAACATTCCGGTCAAGGGCGAGTATTCGCGTCATGACATGGAGCGCACGGCGCGCTTCCACAACATTTTCTACAAAGCGCCCAGTCACTTCCCCATCGGCACCCAGGTCGCCGCACGCGCCACGCTGTGGGTGCAGCAAACCCAGCCGGCCAAGGCGGTCGAGTTGATCAAGACCTTGTACAGCGCCTACTTCACCGAAGACATCGACATCAGCGTCGTCGACAACGTGCTGCGCATCGCCGCCGATCTCGGCATCGACCGCAACGCCCTGCAGGCGGCGCTGGAGTCGCCCGAGCTCAAGGACCAGCTGCGCCAGTCCACCGAAGCGGCGGGCCAGGCCGGAGTGTTCGGCTCGCCCTTCATGATCGTCGATGGCGAACAGTTCTGGGGCTTTGATCGCTTCCCGCAACTGGAAGCCCTGCTGAAGAACGGAAAGATCTGATGAGCAACAAGAAAGACAAGGCCTGCCCCTGCGGCCAACCCAGCTTCGACAAATGCTGTGGGCGCTTCATCACGGGCGGCCAGATTCCCGCCACCGCCGACCTGCTGATGCGCTCGCGCTACAGCGCCTTCGCCCTGCGCGATGAAGCCTACCTGCGCGCCACCTGGTTTCCCGACACCTTGCCCGAGGAAGAGCTGACCAGCGAAACCGACGTCAAGTGGATAGGCCTGGACATCAAGAAGCACCAGCACGTCGCCGGCAGCGATGAGGCAACCGTGGAATTCGTGGCCCGCTTCAAGGTGGCTGGCCGCGCGCACCGCCTGCACGAGATCAGCAACTTCGTGCGCCAGCCTGATGCGGCCGGCCAGATGCGCTGGTACTACGTGGATGGCAGCTTCCCGGAGGATTGACGTTTTCTGCACTACGTACCAAGGCATCAAGGCAGCGCTGCATCACGACAAGAAACTGAACAGAGAGACGAGACACCATGCCGCAGATTGAAAGCAAGCTCAACCCGCGCAGCGAGGATTTCCAGAACAACCGCGCCGCCATGCAGCGCATCGTCGATGACCTGCGCGAGAAGATCGCCGCCATCGCCGAGGGCGGTGGCCAGGCGGCGCGCGAGAAGCACCTCGCGCGCGGCAAGCTGCTACCGCGTGACCGGGTGCAGATGCTGCTGGACCCGGGCACGCCCTTCCTGGAATTCTCGCAGCTGGCCGCCTACGGCATGTATCGCGAAAAAGACCGCGATGGCCAACCCAAGGACGCCGCGCCCTCAGCCGGCATCATCACCGGCATCGGCCGCGTGGCCGGGCAGGAGTGCGTGATCGTCTGCAACGACGCCACCGTCAAGGGCGGCACCTATTATCCGATGACGGCCAAGAAGCACCTGCGCGCCCAGGAGATCGCCGAATTCAACCACCTGCCCTGCATCTACCTGGTCGACAGTGGCGGCGCCAACCTGCCCAACCAGGATGAGGTCTTCCCCGACCGCGACCACTTCGGCCGCATCTTCTACAACCAGGCCAACCTGTCGGCCAAGGGCATTGCCCAGATCGCCGTGGTGATGGGTTCCTGCACCGCCGGCGGCGCCTATGTGCCGGCCATGAGCGATGAGTCCATCATCGTCAAGGACCAGGCCACCATCTTCCTGGCCGGGCCGCCGCTGGTGAAGGCCGCGACCGGCGAAGTGGTAAGCGCCGAAGAACTGGGCGGGGGCGACGTGCATACGCGCCTCTCCGGCGTGGCCGACCACCTGGCCCAGGACGACACCCATGCGCTGGCCATCGCCCGCAACATCGTCGGCCACCTCAACCGCCGCAAGCCGCAACCACTGGCGCTGCGCGAGAGCATCGAACCCAGGTACCCGGCGCAGGAGCTCTATGGCGTCATCCCCACCGATACCCGCAAGCCCTTCGACGTGCGCGAAGTCATCGCCCGCATCGTGGACGCCAGCGAGTTCGATGAATTCAAGGCGCGCTACGGCACTACGCTGGTGTGCGGATTCGCTCACCTGCATGGCATGCCGGTGGGCATCATCGCCAACAACGGCATCCTCTTCTCGGAGGCCGCCGAGAAAGGCACGCACTTCATCGAACTGTGCTGCCAGCGCAAGATCCCGCTGATCTTCCTGCAGAACATCACCGGCTTCATGGTCGGCAAGAAGTACGAGAACGAAGGCATTGCCCGCCATGGTGCAAAAATGGTCACCGCCGTCTCCACCGCCAAGGTGCCCAAGCTCACCGTGATCATCGGCGGCAGCTTCGGCGCCGGCAACTATGGCATGTGCGGCCGCGCCTTCTCGCCGCGCTTCCTGTGGATGTGGCCCAATGCGCGCATCTCGGTGATGGGGGGTGAACAGGCCGCCAGCGTGCTGGCCACGGTCAAGCGCGATGGCATCGAGGCGCGCGGCGGCAGCTGGAGCGCCGAGGAAGAGGCCGCCTTCAAGGAGCCCATCCGCGCCCAGTACGAAACCCAGGGCCATCCCTATTACGCCTCGGCGCGCCTGTGGGACGACGGCGTCATCGATCCCGCCGACACCCGCCAGGTGCTGGCGCTGGGCCTGTCGGCGGCGCTCAACGCCCCCATCGAAGAGACCCGCTTCGGCGTGTTCCGTATTTGAGCCGCGCCTGCGAGGAGAGTCCATGTTCACCAAGATCCTGATCGCCAATCGCGGCGAAATCGCCTGCCGCGTGGCAGCCACCGCACGTCGCCTGGGCATTGCCACGGTAGCCGTCTATTCCGATGCCGACGCCCGCGCCAAGCACGTGGCCGCCTGTGATGAAAGCGTGCGCCTGGGCCCGGCGCCAGCGCGCGAAAGCTACCTCTGTGCCGAAAAGATCATCGCCGCCGCGCTGGCTACAGGCGCACAGGCGATCCATCCCGGCTATGGTTTCCTGTCGGAGAATGCCGGCTTCGCCCAGGCCTGCGCCCAGGCCGGGCTGGTCTTCATCGGCCCGCCCGCGTCGGCCATCGAGGCCATGGGCTCCAAGGCGGCAGCCAAGGCGCTGATGGAACAGGCTGCCGTGCCGCTGGTGCCGGGCTATCACGGCGAAGAACAGGAGAGCGGCTTGCTGCACAGCCAGGCCGATCGCATCGGCTACCCGGTGCTGCTCAAGGCCAGCGCTGGCGGCGGCGGCAAGGGCATGCGCGTGGTCGAGCGTTCGGAAGACTTCGACGCCGCGCTGGCCTCCTGCAAGCGCGAGGCCATTGCCAGCTTCGGCGACGATCGCGTGCTGGTGGAAAAATACCTGACCCGGCCGCGCCACATCGAGATCCAGGTCTTCGCCGATGGCCACGGACACTGCGTCTACCTGTTCGAACGCGACTGCTCCGTGCAACGCCGCCACCAGAAGGTGCTGGAAGAAGCCCCTGCGCCCGGCATGAGCGAAGAGCGCCGCGCCGCCATGGGCGAGGCCGCCGTGGCCGCCGCCCGCGCCGTCGGCTATGTCGGCGCAGGCACGGTGGAATTCATCGCCAACCAGGATGGCAGCTTCTATTTCATGGAGATGAACACCCGCCTGCAGGTCGAGCATCCGGTGACCGAAATGATCACCGGTCTCGATCTGGTGGAGTGGCAGTTACGTGTCGCCGCAGGGCAGGCATTGCCGCTGAAGCAAGAGCAATTACGCATCCACGGCCACGCCATCGAAGCGCGCATCTATGCCGAGAATCCCGAGAAGGGTTTCCTGCCCGCCATCGGCACGCTCACCCGCATGCGCAGTGCTGCAGCGGTGGAATTCCGCCTGGGACAGAGCGCGCCGGGCGACCCGGCGCATGTGCGCATCGACGCGGGCGTGAGAGAAGGCGACGCCATCTCGCCCTTCTATGATCCGATGATCGCCAAGCTCATCGTCTGGGGGCCGGACCGCGACGCCGCCCTGCGCAACATGCAGCGCGCGCTGGCGCAATACCAGGTGGTCGGCCTGGCCACCAATATCGCTTTCCTGCAGCGGCTGGTCGCAGGCCAGGCCTTTTCCACGGCGGCCCTCGATACCGGACTGATCGAGCGGCATCGCGATACCCTGTTCCCGCCGCCCTCCTCGCCCGATACCGAGACCCTGGCCCTGGCCATCGCCGCGATCCTGCAGCAGGAGCACGCACAAGCCGAGCGCAGCGATCCCTGGTCGCAACGCAACGGCTGGCGACTCAATACCCGCCTGCTGCGCACGCTGCGTTTCGAGCACGACGCGGGCGACACGACCGTGCAACTGGACTATGCCGGCGACGGCCAGCACTGGTCCTTGCTGACGAACGGGCAGACGCATGCGCTGCAACTGCACGCAGCCGACGGCGACACCCTGATCATCTCGCTGGACGGACGCACCCTGCGCGCCGATGTGCTGCGCGAAGGTGAATGGCTGCACGTCTTCGATGCCCACGGACAGCACAGCCTGCGCCATGTCGATCCCCTGGCCCACGCCGGCCATAGCGAGGCCGAAGGCGGACGCCTGACCGCGCCCATGCCCGGCAAGATCGTCGCGCTGCTGGTGCAGAAAGGCGCGAGCGTGGCGCATGGCACGCCGCTGCTGATCATGGAGGCGATGAAGATGGAACACACCATCGCCGCGCCTGCCGATGGCGTGGTCGAAGACCTGCTCTATGCAGTCGGCGACCAGGTGGCCGAAGGTGCGCAGCTACTGGAATTCAAGGCCGCTTGAGCACCTCGCCATGAACGCACCGGCCCTGCACATCGCCGCCAGCATCCATGTGCTGGAACGCGGCTGGCTGTCGTCCAACAATGTGCTGCTGTTCGGGCGCGATGAGGTGGCGATGATCGATAGCGGTTACGTCACCCACGCCGAACAGACCCGGACCCTGGTGCGCCATGTCCTGGCGCAACGCGGGCGGCCCCGGCTGGACCTGCTGGTCAACACCCATCTGCACTCGGACCACTGCGGCGGCAATGCTGCGCTCCAGCAGGAGCACCACTGCCGCATCGCCATCCCCGCTGCAGAAGAGGAGAAGGTCCGCCACTGGGATGAAGACGCGCTGAGCTACCGCGCCACCGGACAGCGCTGCGCGCGTTTTACCGCTACGCAGACCTTGCGCAGCGGCGAGGTGCTACGCATGGGCGAGCTGGACTGGCAGGTGCTGGCCGCACCCGGCCATGATCCGCATGCGCTGCTGTTCTACTGCGCGCAGGAGGGCGTGCTGGTCTCGGCTGATGCACTGTGGCGCAACGGTTTTGGCATCATCTTCCCGGAACTGGACGGTCAATCCGGCTTCGCAGAAGCCCGCGCCACGCTGGAACTGATCCGCAGCCTGGAGGTACGCACCGTCATCCCCGGCCACGGCGCGCCCTTCACCGAGGTCGATGATGCGCTGGAGAAGGCCTTCTCGCGGCTCGATTACCTGCAGGCCGATCCACGCCGCAATGCGCACAATGGCATCAAGGTATTGGTGAAGTTCCTGTTGATGGAGCGTGGCCGCATCGCGCTGGAGCAGTTGCCGGCGATGATGCGGGAGATCCCGCTGCTGCGCATCACCAATGAACGCCACCTGCAGATGGACGACCTCGCCCTCGCCCGCTGGTGCGTAGCGCAGCTGGAGAAGGCCGGCGCCGCCCAAAGCGACGGCGTCTTCCTGCTCGACCGATGAGCACACGCACCGGCCTGCCAGCGCCTGAAGCACGGCAGCCATGCTGTTATCATTTCCCGCTTGTTCCCCAGCCTTTGTGATTGCCATGACTGATACCGCCGCACCCCTGCCCTCTTCCGCCCAACGGGTGGCCGACCTGCTGGTCTCCATGGGCCACGACAAGCCGGTCGTGATGCTGCCCTCGACCGGCCGCACCTCTGCCGAAGCCGCTGCCGCCGTCGGTTGCGACGTGGCCGAGATCGCCAAGTCCATCATCTTCCGCCGTCTTGCCGACGACGCCCCGGTGCTGGTCATCGCCAGCGGCGCCAACCGCGTAGACGAAGCCAAGGTCACCGCGCTGACCGGCCCGCTGGGCAAGGCCGACGCCAAGTTCGTGCGCGAGAAGACCGGCTACGCCATCGGCGGCGTCTGCCCGGTCGGCCATGTGGTCAAGCCGGTCATGCTGATCGACCGCGACCTGTTCAACTTCGACAGCATCTGGGCCGCCGCCGGCCATCCCCATGCGCTGTTCAGCCTGACCGCCGCGCAGCTGGAAAAGATGACTGGCGGCGCCGTCGCCGACGTGCGCCTGGAAGCACCGCCCCCGGCCCACTGATATCATCGTCGCAGACAGAGACAAGCCCGCCCATCCCAGCCACGGAGACCCGCCAGATGAACCTGCCCAAGAAAGTGAAGATCGTCGAAGTCGGACCGCGCGACGGTTTGCAGAACGAGAAGGACACCATTTCCGCCGAGGTCAAGATCGAGCTGGTCAATCGTCTCGCCGCGGCGGGCTTCCCGAATGTGGAGGCGGCCTCGTTCGTCTCGCCCAAGTGGGTGCCGCAGATGGCCACCTCCGCCGAGGTCATGCATGGCATCACGCGCAGGCCCGGCGTGGTCTATTCCGCGCTGGTGCCCAACATGAAGGGCTTCGAGGCCGCGCTGGAGGCCGGCGTTGACGAGGTGGTGATCTTTGGCGCGGCCTCGGAAGCGTTTTCGCAGAAGAACATCAACTGTTCCATTGCAGAATCCATCGACCGTTTTGCCGAAGTGGCGCGCGCCGCCAAGGAGCACCGCAAGCGCCTGCGTGCGGCGGTCAGTTGCGCCTTTGGCTGTCCCTACCAGGGCGAGGTGCCGCTGGAGGCCGTGGCCGACGTAGTACGGCGCTTCCGCGAACTGGGCTGTGACGAGATCGACATCGCCGACACCATCGGCGTAGCCACGCCAGGCAAGGTGCGGCCGGTGATGGAAACGGCGATCCGCGAATTCCACATCGAAGGCCTCTCCGGCCATTTCCACGATACCTATGGACAGGCGCTGGCCAACATCTATGCCAGCCTGCAGACGGGCATCAGCATCTATCACGCCTCGGTGGCGGGGCTGGGCGGATGTCCTTATGCCAAGGGCGCCACCGGCAATGTGGCCACTGAGGATGTGCTGTACATGATGAATGGACTCGGCATCGAAACCGGCGTGGACCTGGACGCCGTGGTGGAGGCGGGGCAGTTCATCTCGCAGCAGCTGGGGCGCAGGTCGGTGAGCAGGGCGGGGAATGCGATCGCGGCGAAACGTGCGGGATAAGCCATAGGCGCTGACACCTCGCGCCGCTGAATCTCATCACGCCGTTTCGCTACCGAGGCCATTTCCGTTCAGACAGATGAACGGCTACCCGCCCAGCCGATGCGCTGGCGCTGCTGAGCCAGCAGCCGACCTCACTGCTGGCGATACCGCCGCAGCCCGCGAATCGGATACTTCTCGCGCTTCTCGCGCGTATCCGACGCCGCCAGCGCCTTCTTCAGTGCACGCTTGTGCAACACCGCCCCGCCGATCACGACGACAGCCGCCAGGGCGATGATGAGGATATTGACCAGATCGAATGTTTGCATGACTTCCCCCTCTTGCAACAACAGATGAAACGCGGGCATGGCCCCTTTCCGGTTTTGCCGGAGCCGCAAGGCACCCCCGGTGGCGCTTGCGTGGCCTGTCAAACACCAGGCTTGTGGAAAACATAGCACATGGTTTCGGTCGGACAGTAAATCATATAAATAATTTCCTGAATATTTCCCCTGTATGCAACAAAGCCACAAAAAGCACGACCGTAATATTTTGTGGCTTTTTGCCCTATAATCGTCCGACAAACCCGGCCCTGCGCCTTGAAATAACGACAACCCACGAGAGACGACCATGACATCAGCCCCGGCTTATCCGAAAGCTTTGCAAGATCTGCGCCTGCCCATCATCTGCTCACCGATGTTCATCGCCAGCGGTCCGGCCCTGGTGGCGGCGCAGTGCAAGGCGGGGTTGGTGGGGTCGTTTCCGGCGCTCAATGCGCGTCCGGCCGAGCTGCTCGATACCTGGCTGACCCAGTTGCAAGAGGAGCTGGCGCAGTGGCAGGCCGAGCACGCGCAGCGCAAGGTGGGGCCGATTGCGGTCAACCAGATCGTGCACCAGTCCAACGACCGGCTGGCCCAGGATGTGGCCACCTGCGTGAAGCACCAGGTGCCCATCATCATCTCCAGCCTGCGCGCGCCGCCGCAGGAGATGCTGGATGCGGTGCACAGCTATGGCGGCATCGTGCTGCACGATGTGATTTCGCTGCGCCATGCCGAGAAGGCGCTGGAGGCCGGCGTGGATGGGCTCATCCTGGTGGCGGCCGGGGCGGGCGGACATGCGGGTACGCTCTCGCCGTTCGCGCTGGTGGGCGAGGTGCGCAAGATGTTCAAGGGACCGCTGGTGCTTTCCGGGGCCATCGCTACGGGCGACGCCGTGCTGGCGGCGCAGGCCATGGGCGCGGACTTTGCCTACATGGGCTCGCGCTGGCTGGCCACGCAGGAATCGAATGTGGACCAGGCCTATCGCCAGGCCATCGTCGACTCCACGGCGGCCGATGTGGTGTACACCAATCTCTTCACGGGTGTACACGGCAATTACCTGAAGAAATCCATCGTCAATGCCGGCCTCGATCCGGACAACCTGCCCGAGGCCGACAAGACCAAGATGAATTTCGGCTCCGGCGGCGGCAGCAAGGCCAAGGCCTGGCGCGACATCTGGGGCGCGGGCCAGGGCGTGGGCCTGATGGATGACGTGCCGACGGTGGCCGAGATGGTGGACCGGCTGGAGGCCGAATACCGCGCCGCGCGCTCGCGCCTGGCGCTGTAGGCGCGCCCTGCGCGCACGGGCCTGCGGCCACGGACGCGACCGCAGGCGGACCTTCCCGGTCCGCCTTTCTTTTTTTGTGCATCTTTGCACCAGCCTGACGGAACGCGCCCCGCGCTGGCGCATCCAAGCATGAGCTTGTACGGCGTCCATCCCCGCCGGATGAGCGCTCCCCCCTTCATTTGTGAGATTTGTCCGTCGGACAATTTCTCATTTTTCATCACGCGCTGAATCTGGCGGCACTTCTGCTGCGCCCTCCGGTCGTACCTGTTCGCTTCCTGCCTTCGCAAGGGCCGGGGCTAGCGCCGCACTCAGCTGCAGCGGCACTGCCTCCCTGCGACAAAGAAGAGCCATGACTTTTATGCGAGGACATCCCCATGACCAGCTTCCTAAGAACCAGAAAAGATCGTCATCCCAAACACGACAAGCCACGCCTGCCGCACGAGCATGACCAGAACATCGATCGCCAGGACCCGGCGCGCAGCGGCCACAAGGTGGAACGCCCGGAGATCCGCCAGGCCTACGATGACATCCGTCAGGGCCAGGTCGATACCGACCTGCGCGGCACCGGCGGGCTTGATGAAATGAACAAGGAAGGCGGCAAGCGCGCCGCCAGTGCGCCGCCCAAGCAGCTGGAAAAGGACTGAAGTTTGGAGGATGGCCGGCCAGCGCTGCTATAGCGCTGACTGCGCCATCCAGTCACGGATCAGGGCCGCGAGTTCCTGCGGCTTTTCCATCGGCGTCATGTGGCCGCAGTCGCGGATGAGTTCCAGGCGTGACTGCGGAATCTGCCGCGCCATCTCCTCCGATTCCTCCACGCTGCGCAACTTGTCCTGGTCGCTGCTGACGATGAGCACCGGGCAACGTAACTGCTGCAAGCTCTCCGCATCACTATCCCGCAAAGTCTGCAGCTGGCGCAGGAACACTTCCTTGCCATTGGCCAGGGCCATCGCCTGCAGGCGGTCCAGCAAGGCGCGCTCGCCGCTGCGTGCCGGGTGCAAGGACGAGGCCAGCGCCCGCGAAGTCAATCCCTTGAAGGGCGTACGTTGGGCCAGTTCGATCTGCGCCAGCGTACCGGCCGATTCACGCTCGGTCTGCGGGCGCGACGAGGTGTTGAGCAGGGCCAGCCCGGCTACCCGCTCGGGCGCCATCAGCGCCATGGCCTGCGCCACGAAGCCTCCCATCGAGAAACCGAACAGCACGAAGCGCTCGGGCGCATTGCGCAGCACTGAGGCGGCCAGGGCGCGGATGCCGATCTCCTGGCCGAGATCGCCGAAATGCAGTGCGCCCAGCGCCTCCAGGTCGGACTGCATGTCGTCCCAGAGATGATGATTGAGCATGAAGCCGGGCAGCAGGACCAGGTTGCGCATGGAATTCCTTACAACGTTGAACAAAGAAGAAAACGAAAAACGCCACCGCAAGCGGCTATTGCAGCCACTGCGCGCGCCGGCTCGACAGCGCCATGGCCAGGCACAGCGCGCCCAGCAGCGCCAGCGCCGCCTGCAGGCCCCAGCCATGGGCCAGGAAACCGAACACGGGCGGCCCGATCAGGCTGCCGCTGTAGCCCAGCGTGGCCACGGCGGCCAGGGCGGTCGAGCCATGCCGGCCGGCGGCGCTGAAGACGAACGGGAACACCGCCGCCACACCCGCGCCTGCAATGGCAAACCCGAGGATGGCCGGCGTCATGCCCTGCGCCGTCACGGCCAGCGCCATCCCGCCGGTGGCCACCAGGGTGCCGATCGAGACCACGCGGCGCGCATCATAACGCGCCTTGAGGCCGTCGCCGACCATGCGCATGACCAGCATCATGCCGGCAAAGGCGGCATAGGCCAGGGGCGTGGCGCCATCGCTGGCGCCGATGTGGTCCTTCATGTAGATGCCGCTCCAGTCGGCCACCGACCCTTCCACGATGGCGCCGCAAAAGGCGATCACGCCCAGCACCACCAGATGGCCATGCGGCAGCGCGAAGAGCTGGCGCTGCGGATCGTACTGCGGACGGTCATCGGGCAGGGCCTGGCAACCGGCATAGAGCGGCCAGGCCAGCAGCGCCGCCGCCAGCAGGAAATGCCACAGCGGCGCCACGCCCAGGCCGGCCACGGCGCTGGCGACCAGCGCGCCAGAGAAGGTGCCGACACAGAACCAGCCATGCAGCATCGACATGATGGGCCGGCCGGCCTCGCGCTCGGCCTGGGCGCCCAGTGCATTGATGGCCACGTCGAAGCAGCTGGAGGCCGCGCCATACAGGGTGCAGACCGCCATCAGCGTCCATAGCCCCGGGGCCAGCGCCAGCAACGGCAATGAGAGCAGCAGGACCAGCCCGGCGTAGAGGCTGCTGTGACGCGCGCCGTAATGGCCGGTGATCCAGGCCGCCAGCGGAAAGGAGCCGACCGCGCCGATGCCGCCGCACAACAGGACCAGGGCCAGCGTTGCCGCGTCCAGCTGCAACTGGTCCCGGATGGCGGGAATGCGCGCCGCCCAAGTGGAAAAGACCACCCCCAGCAGGAGGAACAGGAAAGGGATGGCGATCTTGCGCCAGGCCTGGTGGTTTTGCGGGAGTGCAGGAATGCAATGCTTGGTTGTCATCGGGATGTCAGGAATGTAAACTGCCGGAAACTCATTTCGCTTCAGCAATGAGTCTCAGTAATGCCACCGCTAGCCACCGCTATTATCCGACAACCGGGAAGGACGCAGGAATGCGGCCTTTGTCGGAACCGGCGGGAGCAGGCAAGAGGGGGGTCGCCGTGGGACGGCGGCCAATGCCAGAGGTTCAACGTCAACGCGGGTGCAAGCCCGCCTCGCCAGATCACGCATCCAGCCGCTTCTGACGACAACCGACTCCGCCAGCGGCGGCGACTCGCAGGGACAGGGATGCCAGTTTCAGAATCAAACAAGATCTACCAGGAAGTCATCGACGCCATGATCGCCGTGCATCGGCTCACCGATGGCTATACCCCCAATCACGAGGACCAGACCGCCGAGCTGGCCGTCATGATCGGTCGTCACCTGGACCTGGCCACCGAGCGCATCGACGCACTGCACATGGCTTCGCAGGTGCATGACATCGGCAAGGCCAGGATTCCGCTGGCGCTGTTGACCAAGCCGGGCCGCATCAGCGTGGAAGAATATGACGTGCTCAAGACGCACGTACAATTCGGTTACGAGATTCTCAACAAGATCAGTTTCCCCTTCAACCTGGCCGAAATCGTCCATTGCCATCATGAGTACCTGGACGGCAGCGGCTATCCGCGCGGCATCAGCGGCGACGAGATCCCGTTGGAGGCCCGCATCCTGACCGTGGCCGACATTGTCGAGTCGATGTCGGCCGACCGCCCCTATCGCAAGTCCCTGGGCATGAGCGCGGCGCTGGACGAGATCCAGCGGCAAAGCGGCGTGCGGCTGGACGCCGTTGTGGTGGACGCCTGCCTGGATGTGGTCAAGCGCAGCAACTGGCGTCCCATCTCCAACTGAGTTACACCCTTGGGCTACACTGGGCGTCATAACCTCACAATGACACCCGGAGACGCCACCCCATGCCCACCGACGCGGCCCGCCCGCCCTCGCCTTTCATCCTCCAGCATCCCATCCTGACAGCCCTGGCCTTGTCGCTGGGCACCGCCGTGGCGCTGGGCGTGGCGCGTTTTTCCTATGCGCTGCTGCTGGCGCCGATGCGCGCCGACCTGGGCTGGCCCTACCTGGTGGCTGGCGGCATGAATACCGGCAATGCACTGGGCTATCTGCTGGGCGCGCTGGCCACGCCGCTGCTGATGCGCCGCTTCCTGGCGCACCGGGTCCTGATTGCCGGGGCGTTCGCCACCGCGCTGCTGTCCTTCCTGCCGGCGCTGACCACCGACACGCTGCTGCAACTGCTGCTGCGTGTGGTCACCGGGGTGAGCAGCGCGCTGATCTTTGTCTCGGGCGGCCTGCTGGTGAGCCGCCTGGCGGCCATGCACGGACATCGTGCCGGCCTGTTGCTGGGACTGTATTACGGCGGGACGGGACTGGGCATCGTGGCGGCCTCGCTGCTGGTGCCGCCGGTCATGGCGGCAGCGCTGGCGCACGGCGCAGCCCATCCCTGGCAATGGGCCTGGCTGCTGCTGGGGACGCTGGCGCTGGCGGCCAGCCTGGTGATGGCCGGGCCGGCGCGCCTCATGCCCACCACCGCTGCGCATGTCCAGGGCAACGGACGCTGGCAGGCGCGCAGCCTCCTCTTCGGGCTGATCGGCTATCTCTTCTTTGGGCTGGGCTATATCGGCTACATGACCTTCGTCATCGCCCTGCTCAAGGAAGAAGGCATGCCCGCCGAACGCATCACGCTGTTCTTTGCCTTGCTGGGGGCGGCCACCTTCGCTTCTTCACGCATCTGGGCGCGCATGCTGGACCGCTTCCGCGGCGGCCAGTCGCTGGCCATCCTCAATGGCCTGCTGGCGCTGGCGACCCTGTTGCCGGCGCTGACCGCCGAGCCGGTGGCGGTGTTCGCTTCCGGCCTGCTGTTCGGCGGCTGCTTCCTCTCGGCCGTGGCCTCGACCACCGCCATGGTGCGGCACAACCTGCCGCCACATCACTGGCCGGCGGGCATCAGCGCCTTTACCATCATCTTTGCAGTGGGCCAGATCATCGGCCCGACCATCGTCGGCTGGATCGCCGATGGCGCCGGCGGGCTGCAGCGCGGGCTGAGCTTTTCGGCACTGATGCTGCTGGCCGGTGCGCTGACGGCGTGGCGGCAGCGGCCGCTGGCCTGAGCCCGCCTCAGCGCGAGGAACGGGCATTGCGGTCGGGCTCGCTGGCGCGGGAATAGTCATCGTCCTGGCGGTGGGCGTGGGCGTTGCCGGTGGGGTCGGTGATCTGCCAGGCCTTGCCGTGCAGCCAGCCGTTGGCCTGCGGGGATGGCGCGGGCGCGGCGATATCGGCACGGTCGAGGCGCTTGGCCTCGGCATCGATGCGCATGCGCCGGTTGCGTTCTTCGACCATGGCCGCTTGCGCCTGACCATCGGCAGTGAAACCCATCATCAACTGCGGCACGCCCAAGGGCAGGGTCTTGTCCAGATCGGTATGCCAGGTGTGCCAGGTCTTGCCGTAGCTGCCGACCAGCTTCTTCATCAAGGCCTTCTCGGCCGGCTGCGGCACGCCGGGCGCCACCAGCTGGCCCGACTTCACCTCATAGGCGTGGCTGTGCCAGAGCGGTTTTTCCTGCGCCGGCAAGGCGTCGAACAGACGCGCGCTGATGATGTATTCGATGCCCATCATCTTGGCGTCCCGGCCATTGCCGTCGAAGATCAGGCACTGGATCAGCTCTTCGTTGAGGATGCTGCAATAGTGATGGGCTTCCATCTGCGCGTCCTGGCGGTCGCTGTAGAAGTGGAAGCCGTCGAGATAGGTATTGATGGCTGCGACGGGCCACTTGTCCTGCAGGGCGTCCGCGCCCGCTTCGAGCAGCCGGGTCTTGCCGCTTTCGGCCGCGCCCGGCGCACTCACGGCGGAGCGGGTATCGCCGCTGCGCTCGCAGGCGCTCAGCAACACGCCGGCGGCCATCAGCAGGCAAGGCGCAAGACGCGTCATCACCAGAACGGCGCCGAGATCAGCAGCACCAGGATCAGGACTGCGCCTGCGGCCTTCCAGGGCCATTTGTAGGTTCGTCGTTGCATGGATGTCCTCCTCTGAAGTGTCGGGCCGCAGGAAATGCGGCAGAGAGAAGTCATCCTAGCGGGCAGGCGCCCGGCCATACAATCGGCGATCAAGGTAGGCGCGCGTAGGAAAGAAAGAAAAGCGGAAGAAATGCAGAAGAAATGGGAAAAAACGCCGCTGACGTTTTCTGCACATCGGGCCGCGCGGTCAATACCGGCGCGGCCCGCAGGCAAGCCTGCTGCTACTGCTGGCCGAGATGGCGGCGCAGCGCCTCCACCAGGACGCCGCAATCCTCATCGGTGCCGATGGTGATACGCAGGAACTGGCTGATGCGCTCGCTCTTGAAGTGCCGCACGATGATGCCGTCGGCGCGCAATGCCGCCGCCAGTTGCGCCGCGTCGTGCTGCGGATGGCGCACGAACAGGAAGTTGGCCGCCGACGGCAAGACCTGGAATCCAAGTCCGGCAAGCTGGGCAGCCAGCGCGGTGCGGCTGGCGATGACCATGTTGCAGGTCTTGCGGAAGTAGTCCTCATCCTCGATGGCAGCGGTCGCGCCGGCGATCGCGGGGCGGTCCAGCGGATAGGAGTTGAAGCTGTTCTTGACCCGCTCCAGCGCATCGATCAGGTCGGCATGGCCGACCGCAAAGCCCACCCGCATGCCGGCCAGCGCGCGCGACTTGGACAGGGTCTGCACCACCAGCAGGTTGGGATAGCGCTGCACCAGCGGGATGGCGCTCTGGCCGCCGAAATCGATGTAGGCCTCATCGACCACCACCACACGTTCAGGATTGCCCTGCAGGATGCGCTCGACGTCTGCCAGTCCCAGCAGGCAGCCGGTGGGCGCATTCGGGTTGGGGAAGATGATGCCGCCGATGGCCTGGCCATGGCCCAGATAGTCCTCGCTGCGCAGGGTGAAGTCCTCGGCCAGCGGCACGGCGCGATACTCGACCTGGTACAGGCCGGCATAGGTGGGATAGAAGCTGTAGGTGATGTCCGGGAAGAGGATGGGCTTGCCATGCTGCAGCAGCGCGTGGAAGGCATGCGCCAGCACTTCATCGGAACCGTTGCCCACGAACACCTCGCGCACGCTGACGCCATCGGCGGCGTGACGGCGGGCGATGGCCTGCTTTAGGGGTTCGGCGTCCGGATTGGGATACAGGCGCAGGCTGTCGCTGACTTCGCGGGCGATGGCCTGCAAGGCCAGCGGCGAGGGGCCGTAGGGGCTTTCATTGGTGTTCAGCTTGACCAGGCGGGCGATCTTGGGTTGTTCACCGGGGGTATAGGGCGTCAGGCGGCTGACGATGGGGCTCCAGAACTTGCTCATGAGAATGCGGCCCCTGCCGGGCCGTGCTGAATTGAGGGGAAAGCGCAGATGGTAGCAAACTTGCCGCCCACCGGCGCCAGTCGCCCTGGAAATCTCAGAAATAGGGACGGTAGCGCGGCTGGCGCGGGGCATCCCCACCAGAGTGCTGCGCCGCCCCGATGGCAGGCAGGGCCGCAGGTGCGACGCTGCTGCTGAGCAGGGAGATAGCGCGGCTGGCAGTCCCGGGCGGCAGGCCGATCAGGTCCTGGCAAGCCCGTTGCAGGGCCGGCAAGGTCGCAAATCCTGCTGCGGCCGGCGCGGGAGCCGAGGCAGCGCCGGCATCGTCCATGCGCGCCAGCTGCGCCAATACCCAGGCCACGCGCTGCTCGCGCACCAGGCTGCGCAGCGATTCGCCTTCGGCAAAGAGCAGGGCGCGCAGCCGCGCCGTGCTGAGCTGCCAGTCGCCGGCGATACGCTCGGCGCACCAGTGCGCCGCTGGCTGCGCGAAGATGGCGGCGGCCAGACGGCGAGCGTGGGGCTTGCTGGTATCGGCGGCGCGCTCCAGGTCGGCGCTGGATTGCGTCTCCAAGGCCAGCGACCAGACGGCCGGCCGCATGCCCTGCGCGCTCACGCGCGGATGGGCCAGGCAGGCAAAGCGCACGAACGATGGCACCGTGAAGCTCTCGCCCTCGCCCAGCTCGACAGCCACGCCGCCGCTCTTCAAGGTGGCCGCGCCCTTCCATACCCGCACGCGCGCCGGTGCGGCAAAGCGCAGGTCGTGCAGGTGCAGGTGATGATGGGTGACGATGGCCATGGATGTGTCAGAAGGGGCAGCGGCTGCGGGAGGCTGGCCCGATCTTAAGACAGGGACGGCGGCAAGACTGTCATCGTGGTGACAGGCCGCTTAGAGCGAGGCCATGCCGAAGGCGCGCAGGCCATCCAGGTCGACCACGCGGATGCTCTGGTAGGAGATCTCCACCAGGCCCAGCTCGGCCAGACGGCGCATGGCCTGATTCACGCGCTGGCGCGACAGGCCGGTCAACAGACCGATCTCTTCCTGCGACAGCTCCAGCACCTTGGACGTGCGCGGATACAGCATGGGATGGAACAGCTGCGCAATGGCCTGCGCCACGCGGGCATCGACATCGAGCAGCCGCTCGTTCTGGACGGTCGCGATGAACTGGCCCATGCGCTCGTTCAACTGGCCGATCACGAAGGCATTGAAGGGCAGGCTCTCGGCCATGAGGCAATGGAAGGTATCGGCCGGCACCAGCAGGATCTGCGACGCCCGGATGGCGATGACGTCATAGCGGCGCGGCTCGCGCTTGATGACGCTGCCCTCGCCGCACCAGCCGCCTTCGGGCACGCCCGAGAGCGTGCTGCTGCGACCATCGATGTTGTAGACGGCCAGCTTGATCAAGCCCTCATGCACGCCGATCCAGTATTGCGAGAGCTCACCGCGCCGGGCCACGAAGGCATCGGCGGCATAGCGCACGCGCTGGGTGGTGGCCGCCGCCAGCGCACGATGCTCGCTGGCCAGCGCGGCGAACCAGTCGTATTGCTGCAGAAGCTGCGCCATCGGGCTGCTCATAGGGTGGGCACGGAGGTGGAGGGAAACGGCAAACATTGTCGCATGTCAGCCTTGTCGTCGTGATGACAAAGCGCAAGGCGGCATCGGTGCTACCCTAGCGCGATAGCACGCGGCTGATAAAAAATGCACAGGCCGCCACCCTCATCCCGCTGCAAGGAGACCAGCATGGCAGACTTCGACACCGGCCTTGGCCGCAATGCCGCCAATTACGCGGCCCTCACGCCCATCGACTTCATCGCGCGCGCCGCCGCCGTCTATGGCAAGCGCACCGCCATCATCCACGGCGCGCTGCGCCAGGACTGGGACCAGACCTATCGCCGCACACGTCGCCTGGCCAGCGCCCTGCAAGGCCTGGGAGTGGGCAAGAACGATACCGTCTCGGCCATGCTGCCCAATACGCCGGCGATGGTGGAGGCGCACTTTGGCGTTCCCATGGCGGGAGCGGTGTTGAATGCACTCAACATCCGGCTCGATGCCGAATCGATCGTCTTCATGCTGCGCCATGGCGAGGCCAAGGTGCTGCTCATCGACAGCGAATTCGCTGCACTGGCGCAGCAGTTGCGCACGCAACTGCCGGCGCTGAAGATCGTCGAGGTGTTCGACGAACTGGGTCCACCGCCGGTGGCCGGCGAGCGCTTCGGCCATCTGGAATACGAAGCCCTGCTGGCCGGCGGCGATGAGCATTTCGACTGGCAGATGCCGGCCGACGAATGGGATGCGATTGCCCTGAACTATACCTCCGGCACCACCGGCGACCCCAAGGGCGTGGTCTATCACCATCGCGGCGCGGCCTTGAATGCGGTCTCCAACATCCTCGAATGGGACTTGCCCAAGCATCCGGTCTACCTGTGGACGCTGCCCATGTTCCATTGCAATGGCTGGTGCTTCCCGTGGACGGTGGCGGCACGCGCGGGCGTGAATGTCTGCCTGCGCAAGTTCGAGCCCAAGCTGGTGTTCGACCTCATCGCCGAGCATGGCATCACCCATTACTGCGCTGCGCCCATCGTCCACGCGGCCTTGGCCAATGCGCCCGAAGGCTGGCGCGCCGGCATACGCGGCCCGGTCAAGGCGATGGTGGCCGGCGCGCCGCCGCCAGCGGCCGTGCTGGCCAAGATGGAGGCAATGCAGTTCGAGCTGACCCATGTGTATGGCCTGACCGAGGTCTATGGCCCGGCCGCCGTGTGTGCGGAACAGGATGAATGGAACACGCTGTCGGTGGACCAGCGCGCCGTGCAGAAGTCGCGCCAGGGCGTGCGCTATCACCTTCAGAGCGGGGTCACGGTGCTCTCACCGGACACCATGGCGCCGGTGGCCGCCGATGGTGAGGAAATCGGCGAGATCATGTTCCGCGGCAACATCTGCATGAAGGGTTACCTCAAGAACGACCGTGCCACCCACGAAGCCTTTGCCGGCGGCTGGTTCCATACCGGCGACCTGGGCGTGATGAATGCCGATGGCTATATCAAGATCAAGGATCGCAGCAAGGACATCATCATCTCCGGCGGGGAAAACATTTCCAGCGTGGAGGTGGAGGACGTGCTGTATCGCCATCCCGCCGTGCTGGCCGCTGCGGTGGTGGCGCAGCCCGACGAGAAATGGGGCGAGACGCCCTGCGCCTTCGTCGAGCTGAAGGAAGGGGCCGAGGTCGGCGCGGCTGAACTGACCGAGTTCTGCCGCAGCCACCTGGCTGGCTTCAAGGTGCCCAAGGCGATCTACTTCGGCCCGCTGCCCAAGACGTCCACCGGCAAGATCCAGAAGTTCGAGCTGCGCAAGCGCATGAAGTCGGACAGCGCCATCAACGTCTGAGGCGCTGCCCTACGGCATCTCATCAGGCCTTGCGTACGGCGATGTGATACAGGCCCCACGGACATTGGCCGAAACGCTCCGGCAAGGCACGCGCGGCCATGTCGGGGAAGCTGTCGGCGTCATAGACGGCCCACAGCGGACCCAGGCCGCCCAGCGGGATGGGCTTGCCATCGAGGTGGGTGGCGATGATGAAGCGATACTTGGCGATATCGGCTGGCGAGACCAGGACCGCATAGCCATCCACGGCGCGCAGGGCGCAGTTCTCCAGGGCGGCGGGCGCACCCACGGCGCGCAATACCTCCGAGAGCAGCGGGCCGCGCAGGCGGTGGCGGCGGCCGTCGTATTCCAGCGTGGGCTGGATCTCCACCGAGGGCAAGGCCGCCAGGGCGGCGAAGTCGAAGGTATAGGCCTTGTCGAAACTGAGCTTCTGCTTGGCCATCATCTGGTCCAGCGCCGGATCGAGCGCGCCGCGATTGGCCTTGCCGATGTCGCCGGTGATGGTGAGCAGGACCGGGCCAGCGCTGGCGCCGGCCTTCTTGTCAGCCGCCAGCGCCGGCAGAGCGACGGGCGCGGCCAGCAGCGAAGCGCCCAGGCTGAGGAACTTGCGTTTTTGCATCGGATTCCCTCTCCTTCGGTATGGATGTGAGCTGTATTGATGGCGGATTGTAGACGCATCGGCGCGCAACCGACAACGCACAAGGGACAACGGCCCGGTTCCATCAGGAAGCGGGCCGTTGTCTTCAGCGTCGGACTACTCAGTCACGCGGCGGACGCCCGCGCCAGTAGCCGGCCAACAGCGAGCCCGAGAGGTTGTGCCACACCGAGAACAGCGCGCCCGGCAAGGCCGCCACCGGCGTGAAATACAGCTTGCCCAGCGCGGCGGCCAGTCCGGAATTCTGCATCCCCACTTCAATGGCCAGCGTGCGGCAGACCGCTTCGTCGAAGCCCAGCAGGCGACCACCCCAGTATCCCCCCAGCAAACCCAGGCCGTTGTGCAGGATCACGCCCACCAGCACCACCAGGCCCACCGAAGCGATGCTGGCCTGGCTGCCGGCGACCACTGCGGCGATGATCAAGAGGATGGCCACCATCGATACCAGCGACAGATAGGGCTCGATGCGGCGGATCAGCTTGCCTGCGAACAGGTTCAGCACCAGGCCGACCGCGATGGGGACGACGACGATCTGCACGATGGACATCAGCATGGCATGGGCGTCGAAGTGGATGGAGGCATCCACGTAGAGCTCGGTGAGCATCGGCGTGGCGAACACCGACACCAGCGCCGACAGTGTGGAAATGGTGACCGACAGCGCGACGTCGCCGCGCGAGAGATAGATCATCACGTTGGAGGCGGTGCCCGAAGCGACGCTGCCCACCAGCACCATGCCGGCGGTGAGATCGGGCGGCATGCGCAGCACCTTGGCGATGATCCAGGCCGCCAGCGGCATGACCAGGTAGTGCAGGATGATGCCGGCGGCGACTGGCGCGGGGCGCTTGATGATGCGCTTGAAGTCGTCCACCGTGAGGGTGACGCCCATGGTCAGCATGATCAATGTCAGCAGCTGGGTGATGTATTTGCCGATGGGCGTGAAGGTCGGCGGAGTGAAGTAGGCAGCGGCGGAAAGCAGCAGCGCCCACACGGGAAAGAGGCGGGTGATGGTGGCAAGCATGGCAGTGGATGAAAGGATCTATACAGTCCCGGCCGCCGATGCGATCGGGGACAGGTGGCGCGTTCTTTTTCTGGGTGCTGCGCGCGTGGCGCAAACGAAAGGCAGAGGCCGTCTCGCACCGGATAGGACGGCGACCTCTTCCTGGGCTTGCGCCGGATGGACGCAAGGGCGTGATTCTACCCGCGCAGGGGCTTTTCTGCCGCGTCCCGCCTGGCGCGACGCCGCGGCGGGCGCATGTTGACGCGGTCGGCGCGAAAAAAAAACGCCGCTGGCTTGTCCAGCGGCGTCTTGCTGCATGCACCTGCCCGGTTTGCCCGGGCTTGCGCATCGGTCAAGCCATTAGCGCGTAACCGGCTTGTAACGGATACGCTTGGGCTTGGCGGCTTCTTCGCCCAGGCGCTTCTTCTTGTCGGCTTCGTATTCCTGATAGTTGCCGTCGAAGAAGGTGACCTGCGAATCGCCTTCGAAGGCGATGATGTGGGTGGCGATACGGTCCAGGAACCAGCGATCGTGGGAGATCACCAGCACGGTGCCGGCGAATTCCAGCAACGCATCTTCCAGGGCGCGCAGGGTTTCCACGTCGAGGTCGTTGGAGGGTTCGTCCAGCAGCAGGACGTTGCCGCCCTGCAGCAGGGTCTTGGCCAGGTGCAGACGGCCGCGCTCACCACCGGAGAGGTTGCCGACGATCTTCTGCTGGTCGCCGCCCTTGAAGTTGAAGCGGCCCAGGTAGGCGCGCGAAGGCATTTCGAAGCGGCCCACGGTGAGGATGTCGGCGCCGCCGGAGACGTCTTCGAAGACCGTCTTCTTGTTGCCCAGGTCTTCGCGCGACTGGTCCACCAGCGATACCTTGACGGTGGGGCCGAGCACGACTTCGCCGCTGTCCGGGGTTTCGCGGCCGGCCAGCATGCGGAACAGGGTCGACTTACCGGCGCCGTTGGGGCCGATGATGCCGACGATGGCGCCGGCCGGAATCTTGAAGTTCAGATCGTCGATCAGCAGACGGTCGCCATAACCCTTGCTGACGTTCTTGAATTCGATGACTTCATTGCCCAGGCGCTCGGCCACGGGAATGAAGATTTCCTGGGTCTCGTTGCGCTTCTGGTATTCGTATTCGGACAGCTCGTTGAAGCGCGCCAGACGCGCCTTGCTCTTGGCCTGGCGGCCCTTGGGGTTCTGCCGCACCCACTCCAGTTCCTTGGCGATGGTCTTCTGGCGCGCCGATTCGCTGGCTTCTTCCTGCTTCAGGCGCGCTTCCTTCTGTTCCAGCCAGGAGCTGTAGTTGCCCTTCCAGGGGATGCCGTGGCCACGGTCCAGTTCCAGGATCCATTCGGCGGCGTTGTCGAGGAAGTAGCGATCGTGGGTGATGGCCACCACGGTGCCGGGGAAGCGTTGCAGGAACTGCTCCAGCCAGTCCACCGATTCGGCGTCCAGGTGGTTGGTCGGTTCGTCCAGCAGCAGCATGTCGGGCTTGGAGAGCAGCAGCTTGCACAGCGCCACGCGGCGCTTTTCGCCGCCGGAGAGCACGCCGATCTTGGCGTCCCAGGGCGGCAGGCGCAGTGCGTCGGCGGCCATTTCCAGCTGCTGGTTGAGGCTGTTGCCGTCAGCGGCGGCGATGATGGCTTCCAGGCGCGCCTGTTCGGTGGCCAGGGCGTCGAAGTCGGCGTCTTCCTCGGCATAGGCGGCATAGACCGCATCGAGCTTGGCCTGGGCTTCGAAGACTTCGCCCAGGGCGCTTTCGACTTCCTGGCGCACGGTCTTCTCGGCGTCGAGCTGGGGTTCCTGCGGCAGGTAACCGATGTTGAGGTTGGGCATCGGGATGGCTTCACCCTCGATTTCCTTGTCGATGCCGGCCATGATCTTGAGCAGGGTGGACTTGCCCGAGCCGTTCAGGCCGAGCACGCCGATCTTGGCGCCGGGGAAGAAGGACAGCGAGATGTCCTTGAGGATCTGCCGCTTCGGCGGCACGATCTTGCCGACGCGGTTCATGGTAAAGACGTATTGGGCCATGGTATGAGTTGCCAGTAAGAGGGAAACGATAGGGCAGCGTTCAGGCGCCGCCGGCGCTGGGCTCTGCCGAGCTTTGCGCGCGGGTGCGCAGGTAGCGCCACAAGCCTTCGGCGGAGTATACCGCGAGCGCCGCCCAGATCACGCAAAAGCCGATGGCGCGCGCCCCGGTAAAGGCTTCGCCGTAGATCAGCACCCCGCCCAGCAGCTGGATGGTGGGCGAAATGTATTGCATCAGGCCCAGCATCGACAAGGGGATGCGACGCGCGCCATGGGCAAAGAGCAGCAGCGGCACCGCCGTGATGGGGCCGGACAGGGCCAGCAGGATCCGGGCCGAGGTGGAGGCATGGGTGAAGGCATTGCTGTCGCGCAGCGTATCCACACCCAGGACCAGCAGCACCAGGGGCAGCATCAGCAGGGTTTCCAGCGACAGGCCTTCGAGCGCACCGAGGTGCGCGGTCTTGCGCAAGAGGCCATAGAAGGCGAAGCTCAGGGCGATCAGCAAGGAGACCCACGGCAGGCTGCCATTGGCGATGGTCAGCCAGATCACCGCCCCCAGCGCCAGGAAGACCGCCAGCCATTGCAGCGGCCGCATGCGTTCCTTCAAGATCAGGTAGCCCATGAAGACGCTCATGAGCGGGCTCATGAAATAGCCCAGGCTGGTATCGACGATGCGCCCGGCGTTGACGGCCCAGACATACAGGGTCCAGTTGCCGGTGAGCAGCAGCGCCGACAGCAGGAAGCCGCCCACCACCATGGGCCGCTTGACGACCTCCCCGACCCAGCGCCACTGCCGCCGCCAGGTCAGCACGGCCACCAGGAACACGCAGGACCAGAACAGGCGATGCACCACGATATCGAAGGAGGGGATCTCCTTCAACAGCTTGAAGTAGAGCGGAAACAGGCCCCACAGGATGGAGGCGGCGACGGCGTAGAGCATGGTCGGTCAGGCCATCGGCGCGGTCATTGCGGCGACACCGCCGGCGCATGCTTGGCCGCGAAGTGATAGACCAGCAGGGCCGTGACCCCGCAGACCGCCATCACCGAGACCAGCGGCAAGGCCGTGCCGTCATGCCACAGGCTCATGGCCACACCGGAGAGCACGCCCATGCCGAACTGCAGGCTGCCCATCAGGGCGGCGGCGGTGCCGGCCTGGCGGCCCTGGTGCTTCAGGGCGATGGCGGTGGCGTTGGGGCCGGTGAAGCCATAGGCGGTCAGGAAGCCGAAGAAACCTAACAGGAGCAGCGGCAGCGTTTCCAGCCCGACCAACACCAACAGCGAGACCGTCAACGACAGACCAGCGGGCACCCACAGCACCTTGCCCAGCACGCGTTCGGCCGAACGCTTGACCACCAGGCGCGCATTGACCTGCGAGGCGGCGATGAGGCCGATGGCGTTGGAGGCGAAGACGAAACCGAAATACTGCGGCTTGACCCCATGCAACTCGATCACCACGAAGGGGCCGCCGGCGATGTAGGCAAACATGCCGGCCTGCACCAGGCCGCCGCACAGCACATACGACATGAACTGGCGGTGCCGCAGCAAACCCCAGTACTGGCGCAGGGTGCGGCCCAGGTGCAAGGGTTCGGCGCGGGACACGTCCACGGTTTCGGTGAGGTACTTGCGCGTACCCAGGATGCACAGCAGGCCGAACAAGGTCAGCACCACGAAGATGCCGCGCCAGCTGGCGAAGACCAGCATCAGGCCGCCGATGAAGGGCGCCAGGATGGGCGCCAGGCCGAACACCAGCATGAGCATCGAGAAGGCCTTGGCCGAGCCTTCCGCCCCCATGCGGTCGCGCACCATGGCGCGCGGGATCACCATGCCCGCGCTGCCGCCCAGGCCCTGGAACAGGCGCAGCACGATCAGCGTCTCGATGTTCTGGGCGAAGATGCACAGCAGCGAACAAACGAAATACAGCGCAATGCCGAAGAACAGCGGCGGCTTGCGCCCGAAGCGGTCCGACAGCGGGCCGTAGAACATCTGCCCCACGGCCACGCCGATCAAGAAGGTCGCCAGCGTCAGCTGGACCTGGTTGGTCCCCACGCCCAGGTCCTGGGCGATGGCGGTGAAGCTGGGCAGGTACATGTCGATGGCCAGCGCGCCCATGGCGGTAAGGCCAGCCAATACGGCCAGCCATGCGGGAAATTTGCCCGTCGAGAGCGATGTGTCGTTGTTCTGCATGTGGAAATGATGAGGCAGCTGCCGGGGCAGCCTGATGGCGTGAGGCCGCCATTATAGATCGGTGCGCAATTTGCTTCAGGCATCCAGGTCAAGGCCCCAGCGTCAACACGAGCAACAAACCTGAGCCTGGACAAGGAAATGGCAGGCCATCTCTCCCCGGATTCGTGCACGACCGTACAAAAACTGGCACACTCGTTTCCACAGAGCTCACAGCCAGGCAACAGTGCAGCGAGCGGCGAGGAGGCGCACCGTATCACGATGACGCCAGGAAACACAGACAAAACTCATAGCCGCAGGGGGAATCGATGCATGGACGATCCACGCCATCCAGCAGCGTTGCAGGACCAACAGATGAAGTAGGTGCGCCCGCGGCCTGCGCTGCGGATTCGGCCTATTCTGCCTATTCGGCGTGCTCGCGGCGCACATGGCTGCGCGCCAGCGCCGCCGCCACAGCCTCGCTGCTGCTGGGCTGCGAGCGCGCGGGCAAAGAGGAAAGCTCAACAGTCGAGCTGGCGCCGGCGCAGGACACGCTGGTGCTCAACGCCCTGGTCTGGGCGCCGGACTGGGCCGAGGAAATGCAGCGTGTCTGCGATGGCTTCATGCATGAGCACCCTGGGGTGCGCATCAACCTGCAATTCATGATCGGCAATTCGGTGGAGGAAAACCTCAAGCCGCGCGCCACCACCGACAGCCTGCCCGACATCGTCTCGGTCAACGCCAGCCCCTACACCGCCAGCCTGGCGGACCAGGGCCTGCTGGCCGACCTGGGCCAGACGCGCAGCTGGCACGGCCTGCTGGATATCCTGCAACGCGAGTGGACGGCGCCGGGCGGCTGCCGCTTCGGGCTGCCTTCGGGCGTGGCCACGACGCTGATCTATTACCACCCCGACCTGTTCGAACGCGCTGGCATCCAGGCGCTGCCGGGCGACTTCGAGCAATTCCTGGCGGCCGGCGCAGCCTTGCGTCGGGCCGGCATCACCCCGCTGGCGCTGTCGGGCGGCTTTCCCAACATGCTGGGCAACGGACCTTTCAGTTACGGCTTTGCCAATCTGGTGGCCAGCAGCACGCCGGACTGGCGCCAGCACATCGCCAACGGCACGCTGGCGCTGGACAATGCCCAGGGCTGGGCAGTCTTCAGCCGTCTGCGCACCCTGATGACGCGACACCTGGTGCAAGCCGATTGCCTGCGCGCCGGCTACGACGCCACCCTGCGCCAGTTCGCCGAGGGCCGCGCCGCCATGACCTTCCAGGGCAGCTGGGCGGCCGGCGTGCTCATGCAGGGGCGCGGCCAGCCGGTGGGGGTGTTCGTGCCGCCGTGGAATGACAAGGATCAGCCGCGCCAGGCCGTCATCGGCAGCGAAACCGGCTTTGCCATCGCCCAGCGCATCAGCGCGCGGCACCGCCAGGCGGCGGCGCGCTTCCTGGACTATCTGTTCGGCGCGGGTCTGCCGGTCTGGCAAGGCAAGCGCCAGAATATCCTGCCCTTCAAGACGCCCGCCCCTTCGGCCAAGGGCGATGCCGCCCTGTTCGCGCTGGCGGCCGGGATGGCGCGCGACGCGGCGGCCACGGGCGCGCCGGGACTGTATTACTCCTACCTGCCGGTCAATACCATCGACGTGCTGCATGCGCTGCTGCCGGCGGTGCTGTCGGGCAAGACCACGCCTGTGCAGGCGGCCCGCGCGCTGCAGGAGTCCATCAGCGCGCAAGCCCGCGTGGGCGGCAAATAAGAGCGAGGCCAAGGCATGCGCAAGCGACTGGACTTCCTCTCCCGCCATTTCCTGCGCCGCATTGCGATCGGCTATCGGCTCATCAGCGCCTTCATCCTGGTCTCGCTGTTGCCGCTGCTGATCTCGGGCCTGCTGGCCTATGGCGAAACCAGCCGCGCGACCCAGGACAAGGTGCGCGCCTACTCGGTGCAAGTGGTCCAGCAGATCTCGCAGAACCTGCTCTTGCGCATGGAAAAGATCGAGGACACCAGCGAAGCGCTGGCGCTGTCGGAGAAGATGCAGCGTCTGCTGGCCGACTACTACAGCGGCGACGCCGACGCCAGCGCAGCAGCCCGCAACAGTGCGGCGCGCGTGCTGCTCGATACCTACGGCGCCTTGACTTACGTGAACCAGAAGTATTTGCTGGACCGTGACCGCCAGGTCATCGATCCGCAAATCTTCGCGCCGCTGGCCAGCAGCATCGGCCGGGTGGCGGAAGAGGCCCCCGAGCTGACCGGGCGCGGCTGGTGGACGCTCTACCACGCCGGCCATGGCCAGAAGAGCCTGGCCATGCTGCGCGAGGTGCGCTTCACCGCCAACAACCGGCCTGCCGGGGTGCTCTTCGTGGGCGTGCATCCGAGTTACTTCTTCGACATCTTCCGTGGCGCGGACCTGGGCTATGGCGCCAGCATTTCGATTGTCGACGCCAGCGATGGCGCAGTGGTGGTACAGAGCCGGGAATCTTCCGCCAGCCAGGCCGATCCGGCGCTGCTGGGCGGCATCACCGAGAGCCTGGCGCAAGGCCGCGACAGCGACTTCATCGCCTATGTGGGCGCTGACAAGACCCCCTATTACGCCGCCATCGCACGCCTGCCGCATACCTCCTGGTGGGTGGCCAGCATCACGCCCAGCGATCGCCTCAATGCCGATACGCGCTCGGTGCGGGACAAGATCATCGCCATCGGCCTGGTCTGCTTTGCGGTCTCGCTGCTGCTCTCGGCGCTGATCTCGCGCAGCATCAGCGTACCGCTGCAACGGCTGGTGGCGGCGATGAAGGAGGCGGGCAGCGGCGACACCACGGTACGGGTGGAACAGCACGGCAATGACGAGATCGCAGTGCTTTCGCGCAAGTTCAACGAGATGGCCGGCAAGCTGCAGCAGAACAGGGAAGTGCTGGAAGAACAGGTGCGGCTGCGCACCCGCGAACTGGAGCGCGCCAACCGCAAGCTCGAGGCGCTCTCGGCCACCGACGGGCTCACGGGCGTGGCCAACCGGCGTCGCTTCGACGAGGCGCTGGCCAATGAAATGCGGCGCGCGGTGCGCTCCGGCCAGTCATTGGCCTTGCTGATGCTGGACGTGGATTACTTCAAGAAATACAACGATCGCTATGGCCACCTGGCCGGCGACGAATGCCTGCGCATCGTGGCGCGGGTGCTGCAGAAGAGTTCGCGTCGCGCTACCGACCTGGTAGCGCGCTACGGCGGCGAAGAGTTCAGCGTCATCATCGCCGAATGCGATACCACCCAGGCGCTGCAACAGGCCGAGAACATCTGCCAGGCCATCTTCGAACTGAAGCTGCCACATGCCGATTCGCCCTTCGGCTACATCAGCGCCAGCATCGGCGTGGCCGTGCTGCTGCCCGATGAGCATACCGCGCCCGAACAGATGGTGCGCATCGCCGACCAGGCGCTGTATCACGCCAAGTACCAGGGCCGCAACCGCGTCGTGCTCGGCAGCGACGCTACCCAGGGCCTCTAGAGCAGCCTTCCTGACGCCGCGCTGACAGCCCTGAACCAATGCCGGTGCGCTGCATCATACCGCTATGCCAACCCGTTCCTGACAGAGAAAGGTATAGCAAGATGAGCTCGAGCCGCCAAGAAAAACAACACTGGACCATTGAAGACATCGACTTCTCCCGCATCGACCTGGCGCGGGTGCGACAGGATGAAGACCTGTTCTACCTGGTGGCCTGCGCCTCCTTTGTCGAGAGCGGTTCCGACCTCTACACCCACAACCTGGTCGAATACTACAAAGGCGACGCCGAGGTCGAGACCTGGCTGCGCGAGCAATGGGAACAGGAAGAGCTGCAGCACGGCGCGGCCCTGCGCGCCTATGTCGAGCACGTCTGGCCGGAATTCGACTGGCAGCGCGCCTATCAGGGCTTCCTGGATGAATATTCGCAGTATTGCAAGGTCGAGCTGCTCGAGCCCACCCGCGCCCAGGAGCTGGCCGCGCGCTGCGTGGTCGAGACCGGCACCTCGACCTATTACCGGGCGCTGGCGCGCGCCACCGACGAGCCGGTCCTCAAGCAGCTGGCCGGGCTGATCGCCAATGACGAGGTCAACCACTACAAGCACTTCTACCATTACTTCCGCCGCTACCGCCGCGAGGAAAACATCGGCCGCTCGCGCGTCTTCGGCACCCTCAGCCGCCGCACCCTGGAACTGAAGAACGAAGACGCCGATTGCGCCATCCGCCACGTGGCCATGGTCTACAAGCCGGAACTGGCGGCCGATCCGGCCCGCCTGAAGGAACTGGCCTCGCGCATGAGCCGCACGGTGCGGGTCAATCTCAAGCCCGAGACCACCATCAAGATGATCATGCGGCCGCTGGAATTGCCCATCCGCCTGCAGAACATGATCGAATTCCCGCTGCGGCAGTTCATGCAGCATGTGCTGCTGCGCTGAACGATCCAGGTTGGCGCAAGCGCGGCCTCCGCTGTGATTTGCTGATTGCCAACAATTGAGAACGCGCGCGGCCTGAACTGGCAACAGCCCGCAAACCCGCTTGTGACATGGCTTTTCGGCCGCCCCAAGATCGGGCGGTCGCAAGCGCCAGCTTGGTGAATATTGCCATCCCGCCATTAAATTGTTGACGATTGCGCCCGCCTTTGGTGCGCAATCGTTTTCATCCTGGCACGACCTCCCCTGCCAGGCCTCCCTCTTCGCCCCGCTTTGATGCAGCCGCACGCCCATTTCCGGGGATTGGCACGCAATCTGCTAAAGCGACTGGGCAGTGAAAAAATTCTTCCAAAACTCTTCTCGAGGGAGCACCACATGTCACGTCGTACCGTACTGAAAGCCACCGCTCTGGGCGCATTCGCACTGGCCGCATCCTCCTGGCTGCCTTCGGCTTTCGCTGCCGACACCATCAAGGTCGGTATCCTGCATTCGCTGTCGGGCACCATGGCCATCTCTGAAACGTCCCTGAAGGATGTCGCCCTGATGACCATCGATGAGATCAACGCCGCCGGCGGCGTGATGGGCAAGAAGCTGGAACCGGTGGTGGTCGACCCGGCCTCGAACTGGCCGCTGTTCGCTGAAAAGGCGCGTCAGCTGATCTCGCAGGACAAGGTCTCGGTGGTGTTCGGCTGCTGGACTTCGGTGTCGCGCAAGTCGGTGCTGCCGGTCTTCAAGGAATTGAACAGCCTGCTGTTCTACCCGGTGCAGTACGAAGGTGAAGAACTGGAGAAGAACGTCTTCTACACCGGTGCGGCGCCCAACCAGCAAGCCATTCCGGCCGTGGAATACCTGATGTCCAAGGAAGGCGGCGGCGCCAAGCGCTTCGTGCTGCTGGGCACCGACTACGTCTATCCGCGCACCACCAACAAGATCCTGCGCGCCTTCCTGCACAGCAAGGGCGTGAAGGATTCCGACATCGACGAGGTCTACACCCCGTTCGGTCACTCCGATTACCAGACCATCGTGGCCAACATCAAGAAGTTCTCCGCCGGTGGCAAGACTGCGGTGATCTCGACCATCAACGGCGACTCCAACGTGCCCTTCTACAAGGAACTGGGCAACGCTGGCCTGAAGGCGACCGACGTGCCGGTGGTGGCGTTCTCGGTGGGTGAAGAAGAACTGCGCGGCGTGGACACCAAGCCGCTGGTGGGCCACCTGGCCGCCTGGAACTACTTCGAATCGGTGAAGAATCCGGTCAACACCGCCTTCATCAAGAAGTGGAAGGAATACGCCAAGGCCAAGAACCTGCCCAACGCCGATACCGTCGTGACCAACGACCCGATGGAAGCCACCTACGTCGGCATCCACATGTGGGCGCAAGCCGTGGAAAAGGCCAAGTCCACCGACACCGACAAGGTGATCGCGGCCATGGGCGGCCAGACCTACAAGGCGCCCTCGGGCTACACGCTGGAAATGGACAAGACCAACCACCACCTGCACAAGCCTGTGATGATCGGCGAAATCAAGGCGGACGGTCAGTTCAACGTGGTCTACAAGACCAAGACCACCATCCGCGCGCAACCCTGGAGCCCGTACATCCCGGGCAACGAAAGCAAGCAGAAGAACTAAGCTTGCGCTTGTTGTTGTAGTTCATGGCGTTCTTCGGAGCGCCTTCGATACGCCGCTGGCGCGGCTACTCAGGACGAACGGTCCGTGGGTTGTGCAACAAAGACCCGTTCGGACTGAGTAGCCGCAAGGCGGCGTATCGAAGGCGCTCCGTCCGCCCAGGCATTCCCCTCCACAAGAAAACCGCCCGACGACTCGCCCCGGCCACAGCATCGTGCCCGGCCCGCGCTTCGCGGCGCACACCGACCATGAAACCAGCCATCCAGTTCCTACGCGGGCTGCTCGCGACCTGGCTTTGCGTCCACGCCCTGGCGGCGTCGGCGGCCATCGATCCGGCCTTGCTCAAGCCCCTTGGCGGAGACGACCCCGACGCGCGCATCGACGCCGTCAACCAGATTGCCGCGCTGGCCAATGATGACGCGCTCAAGATTCTCAACGCATTGAACAGCGACGCGCTCTACGTCACCCCGGCCGGCGACGTGCTCATCGTCGATGAGGCCGGCCAGGCCTTCAACCCGGCCACCGACAAGAGCGGCCCCGCGCCCGATGACGCCGAAGGCATTACCGTCAACAACCGTCTGCGCGGTGCGGTCGATGGCGCGCTCTCGGGCCTGAAGCTGCTCTCGCCGCAACGCGAGCAACGCCTGGCGGCCGCCAATGAATTGCTCAAGAATGCCGACCCGGCGCAGATCCCCTTGATCGTCAAGGCGCTGGCCAAAGAAAGCGATGCGCAGATCAAGGATGTGCTGCAACAGGTGCAGGCCACCGCCAATCTGCATTCTCCTGATCCCGCTGCGCGTCGCGCCGCCGTCAAGACGCTGGCCGACACCACCAATGCCTCCTTGAAGCCGGCCCTGGAAAACATGCTGGCCAAACATCCCGATGGCTCCTACGTGGAACCCGATGAGGGCGTGCGCGTGGAAGCCGTGCGCACCCTGGCCGCGCTGGACCGCCACTTGGCCATCGTCGATTTTGCCGGCAAGCTGTTCTATGGCGTCTCGCTGGGTAGCGTGCTGTTGCTGGCGGCGCTGGGCCTGGCCATCACCTTTGGCCTCATGGGCATCATCAACATGGCGCATGGTGAATTGCTGATGATCGGCGCCTACACCACCTATGTGTGCCAACTGGTCTTCCGCAAGTTCTTCCCCGGCGCCATCGATGCGTATCTCGTGGTGGCGCTGCCGGCGGCCTTCATCGTGGCCGCCGCCGTCGGCATCGCGCTGGAGCGCCTGGTGATCCGCTGGCTCTATGGCCGTCCGCTGGAAACCCTGCTCTGCACCTGGGGCATCAGCCTGATGTTGATGCAAGGCGTGCGCTCCATCTTCGGTGCGCAGAACGTGGAAGTGGCCAACCCGAGCTGGATGTCGGGCGGTGTCACCGTGCTGGGTTCGCTGGTGCTGTCCTATAACCGCATCGTGATCGTGTTCTTCGCGCTGTTCGTGGTGTTCGCGGTCTGGCTGATCTTGAACAAGACCCGCCTGGGCCTGTTCGTGCGGGCCGTGACGCAGAATCGCCGCATGGCCGATTGCGTGGGCGTGTCCACCGGCAAGATCGACATGATGACCTTCGGCCTGGGTTGCGGTATCGCCGGTCTGGGCGGCGTGGCGCTGTCGCAGCTGGGCAACGTCGGCCCCGACCTCGGACAAGGTTACATCGTGGATTCCTTCATGGTGGTGGTGCTGGGCGGTGTGGGCCAGTTGGCCGGTACCGTCATCGCCGCCTTCGGCCTGGGTGAGGTCAACAAGTTCCTGGAGCCGATGGCCGGCGCCGTGCTGGCCAAGATCGCCATCCTGGTCTTCATCATCGTATTCATCCAGAAGCGCCCGCAAGGCCTCTTCGCACTCAAGGGAAGGAGCGTGGAATGAGCACCATGATCATGCGCCCCTCGCTGTTCAATCGTCCGGCCTGGACCGGCATCGTCATCTGCACCATCGTCCTGGCGCTGCTGCCGGTCTGCAACCTGCTGTTCCCCGCCGGTAGCGCATTGCACGTCTCGTCCTATACCGTCGCCCTGGTCGGCAAGTTCATGTGCTACGCCATGGCGGCGCTGGCGCTGGACCTGGTGTGGGGCTACACGGGCATCCTCTCGCTGGGACATGGCGTGTTCTTTGCCCTGGGCGGTTATGCCCATGGCATGTACCTGATGCGCGCCATCGGCCGTGATGGTGTGTACCAGAGCGACCTGCCGGACTTCATGGTGTTCCTGAACTGGAAGGCCTATCCCTGGTACTGGTGGATGACGGATCACTTCTGGTTCGCCATGCTGCTGGTGGTGCTGGTGCCGGGTCTCTTGGCCTTCGTGTTCGGTTACTTCGCGTTCCGTTCGCGCATCAAGGGCGTGTATTTCTCCATCATCACGCAGGCCATGACCTTCGCCTTCATGCTGCTGTTCTTCCGCAACGATACCGGCTTTGGCGGCAACAACGGCTTCACCGACTTCAAGCGCATCCTCGGCTTCACCATCACTGCACCTGCCACCAAGGCGGTGCTGTACCTGGTGACGCTGGGGCTCCTGTTCGGTGCGCTGGTACTGTGCCGCATGATCGTCACCTCCAAGCTGGGTCGCGTGCTGCAGGGCGTGCGCGATTCCGAATCGCGCCTCATGTTCATCGGCTACAACCCGCTGTGGTTCAAGCTGTTCGTCTGGACGCTGTCGGCCGTGATCTGCGGCATCGCAGGTGCGCTGTACGTGCCGCAGGTGGGCATCATCAATCCCTCCGAGATGTCGCCGGCCAATTCCATCGAGATGGTGATCTGGGCCGCCGTCGGTGGCCGGGGCACGCTGATCGGTCCCATCATCGGCGCCTTCACCGTCAATGGTCTGAAGAGCTGGTTCACGGCCGCCTTCCCGGACCTGTGGCTGTATGCGCTGGGCCTGATCTTCATCCTGGTCACGCTGTTCCTGCCGCAAGGCATCCTCGGGCTGGTGCAGAAATTCAAGAAACGCGATGCCGTTGCCGCTGAAGGCAGCGCATCCAAGGAGGCAGCATGAGCGCAGTCGAACCCGGGAAAAATCCGGTCGCCATCGGCGGCCTGGGCGGCAACGTCGATACGCCACGCGCCGATCACGGCACGTCCTACGAGCGCATCAAACCCGAGGGCGTCGATACCACCCACGGCGCCATTCTCTACCTGGAAAACATCACGGTGTCCTTCGATGGCTTCAAGGCCATCAACAACCTGAACCTGGATATCTCGGTGGGGGAGCTGCGCTGCATCATCGGCCCCAATGGCGCGGGCAAGACCACGATGATGGATGTGATCACCGGCAAGACCCGTCCTACCTCGGGCACCGCCTTCTTCGGCCAGACCATCGACCTGACCAAGATGACCGAATACGAGATCGCCCACGCCGGCATCGGCCGCAAGTTCCAGCGTCCGACCGTGTTCGAGCAGCACACCGTGTTCGAGAACCTGGAACTGGCGATGAAGATGGACAAGCGCGTCAAGACCACGCTCTTTGCGCGCCTGTCCTCCGAGCAGATCGGCAAGATCGAGGAGATCCTCAAGCTGATCCGCCTGAACGGCCAGGAGCAGCGCGTCGCCGGCCTGCTCTCGCACGGCCAGAAGCAATGGCTGGAGATCGGCATGCTGTTGATGCAGGAACCGCAATTGCTGTTGCTCGATGAACCGGTGGCCGGCATGTCCGACGCCGAGACCGCCCGCACCGCTGAGCTGTTGAACGAGTTGCGCGGCAAGCATTCCATCATGGTGGTGGAACACGACATGGGCTTCGTCGAAGAGATTGCCCAGGGTGGCAAGGTGACCGTGCTGCATGAAGGATCGGTGCTGGCCGAGGGCAATATGCGCCAGGTGCAATCCAATGAGCGCGTCATCGAAGTCTACCTGGGACGATAAGAGCGGAGACCATCATCCATGCTGCAAGTCAATGAACTGAACCAGTACTATGGCGCGGCGCATACGCTGCGCGGTGTCTCGCTCGATGTGCAAAAAGGGAAGGTATTGTCCCTGCTGGGGCGTAATGGCGTGGGCAAGACTACGCTCTTGAAATGCCTGATGGGCGTGCTGCCGGTGGCCAAGGGCAATGTCATGTTCGAAGGCCATGACATCACCAAGCTCAAGCCGCACCAGCGCGCCAAGCTGGGCATCGCCTACGTGCCGCAGGGGCGCGAGATCTTTGCGCGCCTGACGGTCGAGGAAAACATGCTCATGGGCATGGCCACGCTGTCGGGCCGCCGTGCATCCAGCATCAAGGGCGAGGTCTATGAGCTCTTCCCGGTGTTGAAGGAAATGCTGCATCGTCGCGGCGGCGATCTTTCCGGCGGTCAACAGCAGCAGCTGGCGATTGCCCGCGCACTGCTGGCCGAACCCAAGCTCATCATCCTGGATGAACCGACCGAGGGCATCCAGCCTTCCATCATCAAGGACATCGGTCGTGTCATCAGCCTGTTGCGCCAGCGCGGCGACATCGGCATCCTGCTGTGCGAGCAGTATTTCGACTTCGCGCGCGAACTGGCCGATACTTTCGTGGTGATGTCGCGCGGCGAGGTGGTGGCTGCCGGCACGCAGGATCAGATGGATGGCGAGGATGTGAAGAAGCATCTGGCGGTGTGAGCAAAGGATGTCCGAACGGGAAGAGATGGAAATGATGCTCCCCCCGACCGTTCGGACTGAGTAGCCGCGCAGCGGCGTATCGAAGGCGCTCCAAGGTTGCGCCCGGCACAGTGCCTTCGATACGACCCTACGGGTCTACTCAGTACGAACGGGGGGCGATGCACAAGACGAAGCTGCGCTTTTGCAGCGGGTCTGCTATAAAGTCGCATGTTCGCGGCCAGGCAATCCGGCAGTCCGACTCTGAGCGCCGCCTTCCACGCAATGAAGAACCAGGTATGAAACGACTCCCCGGCCATCCGGAACCCGCCAGCATGCCGGCCCCCGCGACACCAGGCGCGCCTCTGCGGCATGCGCCGGACCAGGCACGCCTGGCGCTGGGCTTTGCCGACGACAAGGGTACGACGCGCCTCATGCGCCGCCAGCACTTCGGCCCCCTGCGCGTACAGAAACCGCTCTATCCCGAAGACCCGTCGATCTGCCATGCCATCATCGTCCACCCGCCGGGCGGCATCGTCGGTGGCGACCAGCTCTCCATCACCGCCGAGGCGGGCGAACGCGCCCATGCGCTGCTGACCACGCCCGGTGCGGGCAAGTGGTATCGCGCCAATGGCCAGTCCTCCCGCCAGGCCGTCAGGCTCGACGCCGCAGCAGGGGCGACACTGGAGTGGCTGCCGCAGGAAACCATCTTCTTCGATGGCGCCGAGGTGCGCATGGAACATGAAGTGACCCTGGCCGCCAACGCGGCTTACCTGGGTGCGGAAATCCTCTGCTTCGGCCGCACCGCTTCGGGCGAAACCTTCAACACCGGCGCAATCAGCCAGCGTACCAGCATCCGCCGTGGCGGCAAGCTGGTGTGGTTCGAGCAGGGCCGCCTGCAGGCCGAGGCAGGCGCCATGCAAGGTCCGCTGGCGCTGGATGGGCAGACCATCTGCGGCACCCTGATTGCCGTAGGCGATGGCATGGATGCCGCCCTGTTGGGCCACTTGCGCGAGACCATCGGGGCGCTGCAACTGGAAGGACGCAGCGGCGCCACGCTGATGAAGCAGGTACTGATCGCGCGCTACATGGGGCAATCCAGCCTGGTGGCGCGGCAGTGGCTGCATGCGGCGTGGCATGTGCTGCGGCCAGCCGTGACCGGCAAGGAGGCCGCCATCCCGCGCATCTGGAATACCTGAATACGCTGCATCAGAAAAACTGCATCAAGCGACGTTGAACCTTATAGAACCTGAAGGCCGCCAGCCGGCCGGGAGCCAACATGGAACTGACCCCACGAGAAAAAGACAAGCTGCTCATCTTCACCGCCGCCCTGCTGGCCGAGCGCCGCAAGGCCCGGGGCCTGAAGCTGAACTATCCGGAAGCGGTGGCGCTGATCACGGCGGCCATCATGGAAGGCGCACGCGATGGCAAGACGGTGGCCGAACTGATGTCCGAAGGCACCACCATCCTGACCCGCGACGACGTCATGGAAGGGGTGCCGGAGATGATCCCCGACATCCAGGTCGAAGCCACCTTCCCCGACGGCAGCAAGCTGGTCACCGTCCACCATCCGATTCCTTGAGGAGCGCGTCATGATTCCAGGCGAAATGCTGGTCGAACCCGGCGACATCGAACTCAACACCGGCCGCCCCACCGTGACGGTGACGGTGGCCAACAGCGGCGACCGTCCGATCCAGGTCGGCTCCCACTTCCATTTCTACGAAACCAATCCGGCGCTGCGCTTCGAACGTGAAGCGGCCTATGGCATGCGCCTCAACATCGCAGCCGGTACGGCAGTGCGCTTCGAGCCCGGACAGGAACGCACGGTGGAACTGGTGGCGCTGGCAGGGGACCGCCGCGTCTATGGCTTCAATGCGCTGGTGATGGGCAAGCTGAAGGCCCAGCATGGCAACGACAAGAAGGGGCAAACCAAATGAGCAAGATTTCCCGTTCGGCCTATGCCGAGATGTTTGGCCCCACCGTCGGTGACCGCGTGCGCCTGGCCGATACCGAGCTGTTCCTGGAGGTGGAGAAGGACTATACGGTCTATGGCGAGGAAGTGAAATTCGGCGGCGGCAAGGTGATCCGCGACGGCATGGGCCAGTCGCAACGCGCCCATGCGGACGTGATGGATACCGTCATCACCAATGCCCTGATCGTGGATCACTGGGGCATCGTCAAGGCCGACATCGGCATCAAGTCGGGCAAGATCGCCGGCATCGGCAAGGCCGGCAATCCCGACATCCAGCCTGGCGTGACCATGGCCATCGGTGGCGCTACCGAAATCATCGCGGGTGAAGGCATGATCGTCACCGCCGGCGGCATCGACAGCCACATCCACTTCATCTGTCCGCAGCAGATCGAGGAAGCCCTCATGAGCGGCGTGACCACCATGCTGGGCGGCGGCACCGGTCCTGCCGTGGGCACGGCGGCGACGACCTGCACGCCCGGCCCGTGGCACATCCATTCCATGCTGGCCGCGGCCGACGCCTTCCCGATGAACCTGGGTTTCCTGGGCAAGGGTAACGTCAGCCTGCCGCTACCGCTGGAAGAACAGATCCGCGCCGGCGCCATCGGCTTGAAGCTGCACGAGGACTGGGGCTCGACCCCGGCGGCCATCGACAACTGCCTGACGGTGGCCGACCGCATGGACATCCAGGTGGCCATCCACACCGATACGCTCAACGAGGGCGGCTTCCTGGAACACACCCTGTCCGCCTTCAAGGACCGCACCATCCACACCTTCCACACCGAAGGCGCAGGCGGCGGCCATGCACCGGACATCATCGCCGCCGTGGGCGAGGGCAACGTGCTGCCGTCCTCGACCAATCCGACGCGTCCCTTCACGGTCAATACGCTGGACGAACACCTGGACATGCTGATGGTCTGCCATCACCTGGACCCGGCCATCGCCGAAGACATCGCCTTCGCCGAGTCGCGCATCCGCCGCGAGACCATCGCCGCCGAAGACATCCTGCATGACATCGGCGCGATCTCGATGATGTCGTCCGACTCGCAGGCCATGGGCCGGGTGGGCGAGGTGATCATGCGCACCTGGCAGACCGCGCACAAGATGAAGGTGCAGCGCGGTTCGCTCAAGGAAGACACTTCCCGCAACGACAACTTCCGTATCAAGCGCTACATCGCCAAGTACACCATCAACCCGGCCATCACCCACGGCATCGCGCACGTGGTCGGTTCGCTGGAGGTGGGCAAGCTGGCCGACATCGTGTTGTGGAAGCCGGCCTTCTTCGGCGCCAAGCCGTCGATGATCTTGAAGAGCGGCATGATCGCAGCCGCCCAGATGGGTGACCCGAACGCCTCGATTCCGACGCCGCAGCCGGTGCATTACCGGATGATGTTCGGAGCCTATGGCGGTGGCCTGAAGACCTCGATGACCTTCGTCTCGCAGGCCGCCTTCGATGCCGGCATCGGTGAGCAGTTGAAGCTCAACAAGCCCGTGGTGGCCGTGAAGAACATGCGCAACCTGCGCAAGCGCGACATGATCCACAACGGCGCCACGCCGAAGATGGAGGTCGATGCCGAGACCTATGAAGTGCGCGCCGATGGCGAGTTGCTGGTATGCGAACCGGCGGTCTCGCTGCCGCTGGCGCAACGCTATTTCCTGTTCTGATTTTCTTTAGATTTCTTCATGCTCACTCTCAATACCAAGATAGCCCAGGCCGAGCGGATCGACGGCGAACTGGAACTGCCCTACGACCAGCGCGAGAAGAGCCGCCTGCGCGCCACCCTGCGTTCGGGCGAGGACGTGGCGGTGTTCACCGTGCGCGGTACGGTACTGCGCGATGGCGACCTGCTGCGCGGCGATGATGGCCGCGTGGTCAAGATCGTCGCCAAGGCCGAAGCGACCTATCGCGTCGATGCGGCCGATGCGCACCTGCTGCTGCGTTGCGCCTTCCATCTCGGCAATCGCCATACCCAGGCGCATGTGGGGCAGGAAGGCGGCGTCGGATTCCTGCGCATCCGCAAGGATCCGGTGCTGAAGGAAATGCTGGAAGGGCTGGGGGCGCGCGTGACTGAAGAGCTGGCGGCTTTCGAGCCGGAAGCGGGTGCCTATGGCGGCGGTCATCACCATCATGGCGACGACCATCACCACAATCCGCTGGCGCCGATTCCGCTGCGCCAGAAGATCCATCGTCCGAGCGACAAGAAGGAAGAGGGCTGACCCATGCAAGCCAGCGCCTTGCTGCATCTGCTGCAACTGAGCAGCCCGTCCTTGCCGATTGGCGCCTACAGCTATTCGCAAGGGCTGGAGGCGGCCATCGAGAATGGCCGGGTCAGCAGCGAAGCCACGGCGCGCAACTGGATCGGTCATGCGCTGCATGAAGTGGTGGCGCGTTTCGAAGCCCCCATTTTTGCGCGCCTGGTGGCGGCCTTCGAGGCCCGTGATGCAGAAAAGGTCAGCTTGTGGACCGAACGCTTCATCGCGGCCCGCGACACTTCCGAGTTTCGTGCCGAGACCATCCAGATGGGCTACTCATTGGGCAAGCTGGTCACTGACCTGAAGCTGGGCGACGCGACCTTGCTGGCCATCCTGCAGGGCCAGCCGGAACTGCCGCTACCGACCTCGCTGGCCTTTGCCACAGTGGCCTTGCAGGTGCCGCGTGAAGCGGCGGTGCTGGGCATGCTGTTCGCCTGGGCCGAGAACCAGGTGCTGGCCTGCGTGAAGACGGTGCCACTGGGCCAGGTGGCGGGGCAGCGCATCTTGCTGTCGCTGCAGCCGGAACTGGAAAAGGCCGCGGCCACCGCGCTCACGCTGGAGGATGACGAGCTGTGCAACTGGGCGCCGGGGCTGTCGCTGCTGTCGATGCAGCATGAGGTGCAGTACAGCCGCATCTATCGTTCTTAATGATTGAATTACCGAAATCGTTTATATCGTTTTCGTTCCAACACGACCAAGAGATCAAGAGACCAACCATGAGCAATTCCACTTCCAATCCGCTGCGCGTGGGCATCGGCGGCCCGGTCGGTTCCGGCAAGACGGCGCTGTGCGAAATGCTGTGCAAGCGCATGCGCGACCATTACGACATGGCCGTCATCACCAATGACATCTACACCAAGGAAGACATGGAAATCCTGCTGCGCGCCGATGCACTGCCGGCAGAACGCCTGATGGGTGTGGAAACCGGCGGCTGCCCGCACACGGCCATCCGCGAGGACGCCTCCATCAACCTGGAAGCCATCGCCCGCATGAGCGCCGATTTCCCCGACCTGGACCTGATCCTGGTGGAGTCCGGCGGTGACAACCTGGCTGCCACCTTCAGCCCGGAACTGTCGGACCTGACCATCTACGTGATCGACGTGGCCGGTGGCGAAAAGATTCCGCGCAAGGGCGGCCCCGGCATCACCCGTTCGGACCTGCTGATCATCAACAAGACCGACCTGGCCCCCTACGTGGGCGCAAATCTGGATATCATGGCGGCCGATGCCAAGCGCATGCGCGGTGAACGCCCCTTCGTGTTCACCAACCTGCGCAGTGGCGACGGGGTGGAGAAGGTCATCGAATACATCCGCAAGCAGGGCTTGCTGGACGAGAAGCCGAAGAACTGAACCTGAACCCTGTCATTTCACCGATCAAGAATCTGCCGTATCAGCCCAAGGAGAAAACATGTTGACCCTCTCGACCAAGACCCGCGCCCGCCTGGGCGTTCTGGCCGTCACCGCACTGGCGGCCGGCACTGCCCTGGCGCACCCCGGCCATCCGGGCTCCGCCATGGATGCCTCGGCCAGCATGGCGGCCGGCTTCGCCCACCCGTTCTCGGGCATCGATCACCTGCTGGCCATGCTGGCCGTGGGCCTGTGGGCGGCGCAGAACAAGCAGCGCGCCCTGTGGGTGCTGCCGCTGGCCTTCCCGCTGATGATGGTGGCAGGTGCGCTGCTGGCCTTCGCCGGCCTGCAGGTGCCGGCCGTGGAAACCGGCATCGCCGCTTCGGTGGCCGTGCTGGGCTTGCTGATCGCCTTTGCCGTGCGCATGCCGCTGTGGGGCAGCACGCTGGTGGTGTCGCTGTTTGCGATGTTCCATGGTTACGCGCACGGTGCTGAACTGCCGCATGGCAGCTCGGCGGCGATGTACGGCGCCGGCTTCATCGCCGCCACCGCATTGCTGCATGCCGCCGGCCTGGGCATTGGCCTCATCGCCGGTCAGCAGATGGCCGACCGCGTGGTGCGCATCGGCGGTGTGGGTATTGCCGCCGTGGGTGCTTACCTGCTGGCTGCCTGAGCCAGCTCAAGCGCTTCGTGCGCTTGTTCCCGACCTGACTGCTGGCCGCCGCGTGCGGCCAGCCAGGCATCCAGCACGGCCTCGCTGCCCTTGGGGAAATGCAGGCCGAGCTTGGAGCGGCGCCACAGGATGTCGGCCGCATTGCTGGCCCATTCGTGACGCAGCAAGTAGTCCACCTCGGCGGCGTAGAGCCCGTCCAGAATCTCTTCTCCCATCTCTTCCACGTTCTGTCTTCCTTCCAGCAGCGTATGCGTGCGGCTGCCATAGGCGCGCGCATAGCGTTGCAACAATGCAGCCGGCAGCCACGGATACTGCTGCTGCAAGCCTTGCACGTATTGATCGAACTGGCGCACCGAGCGGTTGGACGGCTGCGCACCATACAGGTCGCCGCCCGGCAGGCAGCCGTGTTCTGTCCAGGCGCCGCGCTGGTTGCCCAGCACCGGCGCGATCATGTCCACCGCTTCCTCGGCCAGCTTGCGGAAGGTGGTGATCTTGCCGCCGAAGATGGAGAGCAGCGGGGCGCCTTGCAGGTTCAGGTCCAGTTGATAGTCACGCGTGACGGCGGACGCATCGGCGGCGGCGTCTTCCAGCAGCGGGCGCACACCCGAATAGGACCACACCACATCGTCTGGCGTGATGGGCTTCTCGAAATAGCGATTGGCCAACTGGCAGAGATAAGCCGTCTCATCCGCGGAGATGGCCACGTCTTCCACCCGGCCCTGGTACTCGATATCGGTGGTGCCGATGAGCGTGAAGTCCTGCTCGTAGGGAATGGCAAAGACGATGCGGCCATCCGGGTTCTGGAAGATGTAGGCGTGATCGTGCTCGAACAGGCGCGGCACCACGATGTGGCTGCCCTTGACCAGGCGCACCGACTTGCTCGAATGCACGTGGGCCGCACCGCCCAGGAACTGCGCCACCCACGGGCCGGCGGCGTTGACCACGCAGCGTGCACGCACCTGCATGGCATGGCCGTCCTCACGGCGCAGCACCGCTTGCCAGCCGTTGTCCTGGCGGGTCAGGGATTCACAGCGGGTGCGGGTCATGATGTGCGCGCCTTTTTCGGCGGCATCCATGGCGTTCAAGACCACCAGCCGCGCATCATCGACCCAGCCATCGGAATAGACGAAGCCACGCGTGAATTGCGCTTTCAAGGGCGCACCGGAGGCGTGGCGGCGCAGGTCCAGCGCCCGCGAGCCGGGCAGCAGCTCGCGCCGGGCCAGGTGATCGTAGAGGAACATGCCCAGGCGGATCAGCCAGGCCGGGCGCTGTCCCTGGTCATGCGGCATGACGAAGCGCAGCGGCCACATGATGTGCGGGGCGCTGCGCAACAGCACTTCGCGTTCGATCAGCGCCTTGCGCACCAGGCCGAACTCGTAATGCTCCAGGTAGCGCAGGCCACCGTGGATGAGCTTGCTGGAAGACGATGAGGTGTGCTGCGCCAGGTCGTGCTGTTCGCACAGGGCCACCGACAGGCCGCGTCCGGCGGCGTCACGCGCGATGCCCGCGCCATTGATGCCGCCGCCGACCACCAGCACATCGTACTGCGGAGGATAGGTGATGCCTTCCGTGCCACGTGCTTTCATGCTGGCTCCCGGTCAGAGAATGCGCTTGCGGATCTGCGTGACCACCACTTCGGTCACGATCACGATGGCGAAGATGGAGACCAGCACGGTAGCCACGCGCGGCCACTGGAACAGGTTCAGCGCGGTATCGAGCACCATGCCCACGCCACCAGCGCCGACGATGCCCAGCACGGCCGATTCACGCACGTTGATGTCCCAGCGCAGCAGCACGATGGACATGAAGGCGGGCTTCAGTTGCGGCCAGTAGCCATACCAGATCTCGGAGAACTTGCTCGCGCCCGACGCCTGCAGGGCTTCGATGGGACCACGCGGCATCTGCTCGATGGTTTCGCCGGCCATCTTGCCGACGAAGCCGATGGAGCGGAAGGCGATGGCTAGGGTGCCCGCCAGCGGGCCGGGGCCGAAGATGGCCAGGAACAGCAGCGCCCACACCAGCGAATTGACCGAGCGGCTGGCCACCAGCACGATGCGGGCAAACAGGTTCAGGCCACGATGGCGGGTCAGGTTGGGCGCCACCAGCAGACCGAAGGGAATGGCCAGCACGATGGAGAGCAGGGTGCCGAGGGTGGCGATGTGCAGGGTCTCGATCAGGCCGGCCTGCACGTCGCTGCCGAAGTAGGCCCAGTCGATGGGCCACATGCGGGCGAGCATGTCGCTCATCTGCTCGGGCGCATCGTAGAGGAACTCGGGGATGATCTCGATGTAGCGCAGCGATTGCACCACGGCCAGTGCGATGACCAGCCACACCGTGAAGCGCAGCACGCGCTGCAGCGGGGTGTGGCGCTGCCATTCTCGCTGGGCCGGGTTGAGCGCGGCAGCGGGGCGGGGGAGGACGGTATCAGACATTGAAGACCTTCTTGACCGAATTCGCCAGCAGTTCGCCGACGACGATGATGGTGATGATGGTGACCAGGATGGTGAAGACAAAGTCGTAGTCGAAACGCTGGAAGGCAGAGAACAGCACGCCGCCCACACCGCCGGCGCCGACGATGCCGACCATGGTGGAGTTGCGCAGGTTGGAGTCGAGCTGGTAGGTGGAGAAGCCGACGAAGCGCGACATCACCTGCGGTAGCACGCCAAACAGGATCACGTTCATGAAGGAAGCCCCGGTGGCGCGGATGGCTTCGACCTGCTTGATGGAAATCTCTTCGATGGCTTCGGCGAAGAGCTTGCCGATGAAGCCGATGGAGGCCACGATCAGCGCCAGTACGCCGGCCAGCGCGCCAAAGCCCACCGCCTTGACGAACAGGATGGCCACGATCACCGGATGCAGCGAGCGGCACACCGACACCAGTGCGCGGGCAGGCCACGAAATCCACGAGGGCATCAGGTTGCGTGCGCCCATCAGGCCGATGGGCAACGAGAACAGGATGCCGAACAGCGAGGCCAGCACGGCGATCTGCAGGGTTTCCTTGATGCCGCCCCAGAGGATGTCGCCCTTGGACAGATCGGGCGGGAACATGCGGCCCAGGAACTTGGCGCCATTGCCGAGGCCCGAAGAGAAACGCTCCCACGAGAAGCCGAGTTGCGTGGCCGCGTAGATGGCGTAGAGGGCGATGAGCCAGATGACGACGCGGGTGGCCAGTTGCGGTCTGAAGGCCAGGCTCACGCGGGCGGTGGGGGAGGTGTTGGAGGTCGTCATGCCAGCCAGTCCTCGCCACCGTAGATCTGCTTGAGGAAGTCGTCCGACAGGTTCTCGGCATTGCCGTCGTAGACCACGTGACCACCGGACATGCCGATGATGCGGTCGGCATAGCGCTTGGCCAGTTCCACATCGTGGATGTTGACGATGACCGGGATCTTCTGGGCGCGCCCCTGTTCCTTGAGCAGCGAGATGATCTCGAAGGAGGTCTTGGGGTCCAGCGAGGAGGTCGGCTCATCGGCCAGCAGCAGGCGTGGGCGCTGCATCAGGGCGCGGGCAATGCCCACGCGCTGGCGCTGGCCGCCGGAGAGCGCATCGGCGCGCTGGTTGGCGAAGTTGCCCAGGCCGACCGTGTCCAGCAGTTCGAAGGCGTGCGCGATATCTTCCTTGGCGAAGTTGCGGCGCCAGGCGGTGAAGGCGTTGACGTAGCCCAGTCTTCCACACAACAGGTTCTCCATCACGGAAAGACGTTCCACCAGGTTGTATTCCTGGAACACCATGCCGATGTGGCGGCGCTGCTCGCGCAGGGCGCGGCCGCGCAGTTCGGCCAGGTTCACGCGCTTGCCTTCGCCTTCGAACCAGATCGCGCCGCGGCTGGGATCGACCAGGCGGTTGATGCAGCGGATCAGGGTGGACTTGCCGGTGCCGGAAGGGCCGATGATGGCGATCAGGCCGGCGTCACCGATCTTCAGGTCGATGCCTTTGAGGATGGGGTGACCGGGCTTGTATTCCTTGACCAGGCCCTGGATTTCGATGGCGTGTGACATGGGAGGCGCTTTCTCTGGTGATGTCTCGGGTGATGCACGGCTTTACGCGGGATGCGAGAGGCCGCAACCCCTGCGGTCGCGCAGGGGCCGTGTTGCTTGCTGGTGCTTGCTGATGCCTGTGGCTGCTGGGAGCTTGATGCGGCATCCGGACCTGGACGGTCATGGGTGCCGCACGGCGGTGCTTACTTCTTGCCGGCGTTCTGCTTGTCGTAGGCGGCGCGGTTGAAGGATTCGCCGGCGGACTGGGCGACGAAGCGCACCATCTCGAAGTCCTTCTTGTAGTTGATCGGGTAGAAGCGATCGGAACCGGCGAAGGCCTTCTTGAGCTCATCGGTGAAGCGATAGTCGTAGAAGCACTTGAGCATCTTGTCGCGGAAGTTCGGCTCCAGGTCGTGCGCATAGGCGAAGTCCTGGGTCGGGAATTTCTCGCTGTGCCAGATGACGCGGAAGTTCTCGGCCTTGATCACGCCACGCTCCACCATGCGGTCAAACACGTCGGAGGCGACGGCAGCGGCATCGTAGTCGCCCGAGTTCACGCCCAGGATGGACTGGTCATGCTTGCCGGAGAAGATGACCTTGTAGTCCTTGTCCGGGGTCACGCCCAGCTTGGGGAACAGCGCCATCGGCGCCATGTGGCCGGAGTTGGAAGAGGGGGCGGTGTGGGCGACCTTCTTGCCCTTGAGGTCGGTCATCTTCTGGATAGTGCTGTCCTTGCGCACGATCACGTTGAGCGTGTAACCCTGGTAGCCCTTGGCGTCGCCGATGACGGCAAAGGGCACGGCGCCGGCGATGTTGACGGCGAAGTTGGTCGGGCCAGGCGAGAAGCCGCCGACGTGCAGGCGGCCCGAGCGCATGGCTTCGATTTCAGCGGCATTGGACTGCACCTGGAAGAACACGACCTTCTTGGCCGTGCATTGCGACAGGTAGTCGGTGAAGGGCTTGAAGATCTTGTCGTAGACGGCCGGGTCTTCCACCGGAGTGAAGGTGAAGACCAGGGTGTTGGGCGTCTTCAGCTTCTTGGGATCGGTGGGCGTATCGGCGGTCAGGTCGTGGTTGGCGTCGCAGTATTGCTGGTCGAGGTCGCCGCGATTGCTGCAGGTGTCCTGGGCGAAGGCGATGGCCGGAGCGGCCAGGGCGAGTGCCAACAGGGTCTTGATCAGACGTGGGGTCATGCTGTCTCCTGGAGATGGTTTTGGTCTTGGTGCCGGTCGCGACGGCAGTGTCATTGGGTGCGCAGCCGGCGATGTGCGGCAGTGTAGGCGAGGGGGGCGGCTTTTGCTACCCGCCGCTGGCCCGAATGACGGGCTTTCCTTGCAGCTGCCTTTCCAGTGGCTTTCAATCTGCTTTCAAAGCGCATCCATGCGGGGCTCGCGCCTGGCGCGGTTTGGCGGTATAAAGGCGGCTGCACAACGATAACGACATGGGAGATCATGCATATCCTGCTGGTAGAGGACGACATCGACATGTCGCGCGCCTTGCTGAGGGCATTGGAGCGGCGCGGTTTCCAGGTCACGCATTGCGCTGATGGGATCAGCGCGCTATCGCATATCAAGGATGGCATCGGTGATCTGGTGGTGCTGGACCTCAATATTCCCGGACTGGATGGACTGCACCTGCTGCAGCGCATCCGCTCGCAAGACATCGGCACCCCGGTGATCGTGCTGACAGCGCGTGGCGCCGTGGGCGACCGTGTGGTGGGCTTGAATGCCGGCGCCGATGACTATCTGGCCAAGCCCTTCGATCTGGATGAACTGGACGCGCGCATCCGCGCCTTGCTGCGCCGTCGCACCAATGCCGATGATGGCGTGCAGCGTTGCGGGCGCTTGCGCTTTGATCGCGGCTCCGGGGCCTTCTATTGTGGCGACGACCCGCTGGAGCTGACACCGCGCGAGCATACGCTGTTGAAGGCGCTGATCGCCAAGCCAGGACATGCGGTGACCAAGGAGAAGCTGTTCCGGCTGGTGTTCCCGATGGAAGAGAGTACCCAGCTCGAAGCCATCGAGGTGGTGGTGCATCGCGTGCGCAAGAAACTCATGGAGACGGGCGCGGAAATCATGACCTTGCGCGGACTGGGTTATCTGCTGCGCGACCGGCAGCAGCAGGGCGGCGAGGGCTGAAGGTGGCGCATCTGTTTTCACGGCGGCGCTCGGTGCGGGCCTATCTGCTGGCGTGGATCATCTCGCCGATTGCGCTGTTCATCATCATCGATTCCTTCTCGCTTTATCGCAATACGCTGGAGTCGGTGAACACGGCCTATGACCGGATGCTGATTGCGTCGGTGCACTCCATTGGCGACCTGTTGCGCATCGAGAATGGCGAGCTCAAGGCATCGCTGCCTTATGCGGCGCTGGAAATCTATGAGGCTGATTACTCGAGCCGGATGATCTATCGCATCAACGGACTGGACGGCAAGTTCTTCGACGGTGACGCCGATCTTCCCTCGTACAAGGGCAAGGCCGACAAGGAGGCCATCTATCCGGCGCTGGCGCACATCTATGAGGATACCTACAACGGCGTGCCGGTGAGGGTGGCGGCGCTGTTCCAGCCGGTGGTGACCAATGATCCGCGTGGCGCGGCGCTGGTGCAGGTGGCCGAGACGATGGAGAACCGCAGTGCGCTGGCGCGCAAGATCTTCTGGGAGACCTTGATTCGCCAGGCGGCGTTGCTGGTGGTGATCGTCTCGGTGACCTTGTATGTGGTGCGGCGGGCCTTGCAACCGGTGGATGCGTTGCGACGGCAACTCGATGAGCGACCGGCGGATGACTTGTCGCCCGTTGCGCCGCCGATGGCGCCGCGCGAATTGCAGCCCTTCATCGATGCGCTGAATCAGTTGATGGCAAGGTTACGGCGTTTGCTGGATCATCAGCAGCGCTTCGTCGCCAACGCGTCACATCAGTTGCGCACGCCGCTGGCGGTGTTGAAAACCCAGCTGCAATCTGGCTTGCGAGGCGATGCGCCGGCGCCGGTGATCTGGCAGGAGATGTCCGGGACGGTGGAGCGTGCGACCACGCTGGCCAATCAATTGCTGTCGCTGGCCAAGGTCGAGCAAATCCGTGGGCGAGGGGCGCAGGAGGTGTGTGACCTCGGCATGCTGGCGCGGGAGACGGCGGTGGACCTGTCGCCACTGATTGCCGAGAAGGACCTAGACTTCGAGCTGGAGGCGGAGAAGATCCTCGTCATGGGACATCCCTGGATGATAGGCGAGCTGATTTCCAATCTCTTGCATAACGCGATCCGGCATACACCGGCGCAAGGGCGGCTAGGCATCCGGATCACTGCGCGGGAAGACGTCGCCGAGCTGTTGATCTGGGATAGCGGAGAGGGGATTGATGACCAGGCGATGGAGAATGTATTCAAGGCATTTTCCTCGAATGTCTCATCCGCCGGAGGATTGGGGCTCACCATCTGCGGAGAGATCGTGGACTCGATGCAGGCAACGATCAGCTTGCGCAATCGGGTGGGAGAGGATGGCACGATCGAAGGCTTGAACGCTTCGGTGCATGTAAGGGTGGTGGCGGGCTGAAGAGGCGAAATGTTAGTTGTGGAGTTGGGGTATGGGGTGTGGAAAACTTAGTTTTTTCTACAGACCTTCATGGGGCGGAGCTGCTACGGGGTTTTCATTGTGACAGCTGTGTATAAGTTTTTCTCCTCACGGACCTGGATGGAACAGCTTGTGTATAAGGCAGGAAATGCGCGCTGCGAGCGGGCTTGTGGATAATTGGAGCTTGTTTTTCGTAACTTGATCCAACAATCAATGAATTAGGAAAGCCGGCTTTGCCGGCTTTTTTATTTGCCTTCGCTGCAGCTGCCTGGCTTTGCAAAGTGTTAGGGAATTTCGTTGGCAGCCTGTTCGCGACCGCGAAGACTGCGCCTGTGCACAAGATAGCTTTTTCTACGTACCTGGGAAGGTCGCTGTGGACAACAAAGAGGAGGACCGCATTCAGACGGGAAGGCTGTGGAGAACACGGCCAGGCGACTGGTCCGAGTTGAAGGACGAGCCTGGCCCGGAGATGTTGTCGATGCTGGAGGGAATGACAGAGGGGATGGTGAGGCTGGTGAGGATAGGGCAGCCGAGGATGCGGCATCAAGGCAGCAGCATCCAGAACTTGATCGGATTCCCCAAAGCAAAAACCCTCGCTACTTGCGTAACGAGGGTTCTTGGGAGTAACAAGCCTGACGATGACCTACTTTCACACTGGTTGCAGCACTATCATCGGCGCGAAGTCGTTTCACGGTCCTGTTCGGGATGGGAAGGGGTGGTACCAACTTGCTATAGTCATCAGGCATAACTTGTAAAGTCAGTTGCTCTCGCTGGAGCAGCAACCAACCCAAACTGGAAGAAGTATTTTAGATTCTGGGGTGTGATGCACTAGGGCAAACACAATATATGCTCAACTTGKCTATAACAGAGCTAATGTTATAGGAACAAGCCGCACGGGCAATTAGTATCAGTTAGCTTAACGCATTACTGCGCTTCCACACCTGACCTATCAACGTCCTGGTCTCGAACGACCCTTTAGGGGAATCTAGTTCCCGGGAAGTCTCATCTCAAGGCGAGTTTCCCGCTTAGATGCTTTCAGCGGTTATCTCTTCCGAACTTAGCTACTCGGCAATGCCACTGGCGTGACAACCGATACACCAGAGGTTCGTCCACTCCGGTCCTCTCGTACTAGGAGCAGCCCCCTTCAAACTTCCAACGCCCACGGCAGATAGGGACCAAACTGTCTCACGACGTTTTAAACCCAGCTCACGTACCACTTTMAATGRCGAACAGCCATACCCTTGGGACCGGCTACAGCCCCAGGATGTGATGAGCCGACATCGAGGTGCCAAACTCCCCCGTCGATATGAACTCTTGGGAGGAATCAGCCTGTTATCCCCAGAGTACCTTTTATCCGTTGAGCGATGGCCCTTCCATACAGAACCACCGGATCACTATGTCCTACTTTCGTACCTGCTCGACTTGTCAGTCTCGCAGTTAAGCACGCTTATGCCATTGCACTATTAGCACGATGTCCGACCGTACCTAGCGTACCTTCGAACTCCTCCGTTACACTTTGGGAGGAGACCGCCCCAGTCAAACTGCCTACCATGCACTGTCCCCGATCCGGATAACGGACCAAGGTTAGAACCTCAAACAAACCAGGGTGGTATTTCAAGGTCGGCTCCACAGAAACTAGCGTTCCTGCTTCAAAGCCTCCCACCTATCCTACACAGATTGGTTCAAAGTCCAATGCAAAGCTACAGTAAAGGTTCATGGGGTCTTTCCGTCTAGCCGCGGGTAGATTGCATCATCACAAACATTTCAACTTCGCTGAGTCTCGGGAGGAGACAGTGTGGCCATCGTTACGCCATTCGTGCAGGTCGGAACTTACCCGACAAGGAATTTCGCTACCTTAGGACCGTTATAGTTACGGCCGCCGTTTACTGGGACTTCAATCAAGAGCTTGCACCCCATCATTTAATCTTCCAGCACCGGGCAGGCGTCACACCCTATACGTCCACTTTCGTGTTTGCAGAGTGCTGTGTTTTTATTAAACAGTCGCAGCCACCATTTTATTGCAACCCTTTTGTCCTTCTGGCGCAGGCCAGTCAAACTACTTGGGCGTACCTTATCCCGAAGTTACGGTACCAATTYTGCCGAGTTCCTTCTCCCGAGTTCTCTCAAGCGCCTTAGAATACTCATCTCGCCCACCTGTGTCGGTTTGCGGTACGGTCTCGTTAGACTGAAGCTTAGAGGCTTTTCTTGGAACCACTTCCGATTGCTTCGCGAACAAGTTCGCTCGTCTCACACCCTTGAATTACGCTGCCGGATTTGCCTAACAGCCTTCTTCGATGCAAAACCGGGACTTCCAACACCCGGACAACCTTCCGCGATCCGTCCCCCCATCGCATCTAACGACGGTGCAGGAATATTAACCTGCTTCCCATCAGCTACGCATCTCTGCCTCGCCTTAGGGGCCGACTCACCCTGCTCCGATGAACGTTGAACAGGAAACCTTGGGCTTACGGCGTGCGGGCTTTTCACCCGCATTATCGCTACTCATGTCAGCATTCGCACTTCTGATACCTCCAGCATCCTTTACAAGACACCTTCACAGGCTTACAGAACGCTCTCCTACCATATCCTTACGGATATCCGCAGCTTCGGTGACTGGCTTAGCCCCGTTACATCTTCCGCGCAGGACGACTCGATCAGTGAGCTATTACGCTTTCTTTAAAGGATGGCTGCTTCTAAGCCAACCTCCTGACTGTTTTAGCCTTCCCACTTCGTTTTCCACTTAGCCAATCTTTGGGACCTTAGCTGGCGGTCTGGGTTGTTTCCCTCTTGACGTCGGACGTTAGCACCCGGCGTCTGTCTCCCAAGCTCGCACTCATCGGTATTCGGAGTTTGCAATGGTTTGGTAAGTCGCGATGACCCCCTAGCCATAACAGTGCTCTACCCCCGATGGTGATACTTGAGGCACTACCCTAAATAGTTTTCGGAGAGAACCAGCTATTTCCAGATTTGTTTAGCCTTTCACCCCTATCCACAGCTCATCCCCTAATTTTTCAACATTAGTGGGTTCGGTCCTCCAGTGCGTGTTACCGSACCTTCAACCTGGCCATGGATAGATCATCTGGTTTCGGGTCTACACCCAGCGACTGAACGCCCTATTCGGACTCGATTTCTCTGCGCCTTCCCTATTCGGTTAAGCTTGCCACTGAATGTAAGTCGCTGACCCATTATACAAAAAGGTACGCAGTCACCCCTTTMGAGGCTCCTACTGTTTGTATGCACACGGTTTCAGGATCTATTTCACTCCCCTTCCGGGGTTCTTTTCGCCTTTCCCTCACGGTACTGGTTCACTATCGGTCGATTACGAGTATTTAGCCTTGGAGGATGGTCCCCCCATGTTCAGACAGGATTTCACGTGTCCCGCCCTACTTGTCGCAAGCCTAGTTCCACACCATCGATTTCGCATACGGGGCTATCACCCACTATGGCCGGACTTTCCATTCCGTTTTGCTATCGTTGATGCTAAATCTTGCAGGCTGATCCCATTTCGCTCGCCACTACTTTGGGAATCTCGGTTGATTTCTTTTCCTGTAGCTACTTAGATGTTTCAGTTCGCCACGTTCGCTTCGTTACCCTATGTATTCAGATAACGATGACCTTACGGCCGGGTTTCCCCATTCGGAAATCTGCGGATCAAAGCTTGTTTGCCAGCTCCCCGCAGCTTATCGCAAGCTACTACGTCCTTCATCGCCTGTAATCGCCAAGGCATCCACCATGYGCACTTATTCGCTTGTTCCTATAACGTTAGCCTCTTTTGCAAGAGCGTTATAAAGAAGCGTTGAGTTTTAGCGTTTGCCGTATTCCAAAGTAAGTCTTCTAATTGCTAAGATCACTTCGTAATACTTTGATTGATACAATCACACCCATTTTTACTTTCGCAAGAACCGAAGTCCTGGCGATCGTTTAAATGAATCTTTACTTCTTCCAGATTGTTAAAGAACAAAAACAGCCATTGATCGTAAAAGATCAAACCTAAATCACTACGCCAACTTGAACGCTGACTTAGGTTTGACATTTCTTGGTGGAGGTTGACGGGATCGAACCGACGACCCCCTRCTTGCAAAGCAGGTGCTCTCCCAGCTGAGCTAAACCCCCGAAACCTTGGTGGGTCTGGTTGGGCTCGAACCAACGACCCCCGCGTTATCAACACGGTGCTCTAACCAGCTGAGCTACAGACCCGCTTGGATCAGTATCAGTAGCCAGTCAGTGACGTTTGCCACAGACCGCGCTTCACCAAATAACTGTTCTTTGAATTACAGCCGATAAGTGTGGACGCTTAACTTCGTGCGCACTCTAGAAAGGAGGTGATCCAGCCGCACCTTCCGATACGGCTACCTTGTTACGACTTCACCCCAGTCACGAATCCTACCGTGGTGAGCGCCCTCCTTGCGGTTAGGCTACCCACTTCTGGTAAAACCCGCTCCCATGGTGTGACGGGCGGTGTGTACAAGACCCGGGAACGTATTCACCGCGACATGCTGATCCGCGATTACTAGCGATTCCAACTTCATGGAGTCGAGTTGCAGACTCCAATCCGGACTACGATACACTTTCTGGGATTAGCTCCCCCTCGCGGGTTGGCGGCCCTCTGTATGTACCATTGTATGACGTGTGAAGCCCTACCCATAAGGGCCATGAGGACTTGACGTCATCCCCACCTTCCTCCGGTTTGTCACCGGCAGTCTCATTAGAGTGCCCTTTCGTAGCAACTAATGACAAGGGTTGCGCTCGTTGCGGGACTTAACCCAACATCTCACGACACGAGCTGACGACAGCCATGCAGCACCTGTGCGCCGGTTCTCTTTCGAGCACTCCCAAATCTCTTCAGGATTCCGACCATGTCAAGGGTAGGTAAGGTTTTTCGCGTTGCATCGAATTAATCCACATCATCCACCGCTTGTGCGGGTCCCCGTCAATTCCTTTGAGTTTTTAATCTTGCGACCGTACTCCCCAGGCGGTCTACTTCACGCGTTAGCTGCGTTACCAAGTCAATTAAGACCCGACAACTAGTAGACATCGTTTAGGGCGTGGACTACCAGGGTATCTAATCCTGTTTGCTCCCCACGCTTTCGTGCATGAGCGTCAGTGTTATCCCAGGGGGCTGCCTTCGCCATCGGTATTCCTCCACATATCTACGCATTTCACTGCTACACGTGGAATTCTACCCCCCTCTGACACACTCTAGCCGTGCAGTCACAAATGCAATTCCCAGGTTGAGCCCGGGGATTTCACATCTGTCTTACACAACCGCCTGCGCACGCTTTACGCCCAGTAATTCCGATTAACGCTTGCACCCTACGTATTACCGCGGCTGCTGGCACGTAGTTAGCCGGTGCTTATTCTTCAGGTACCGTCATTAGTTCTGGATATTAGCCAAAACCGTTTCTTCCCTGACAAAAGAGCTTTACAACCCGAAGGCCTTCTTCACTCACGCGGCATTGCTGGATCAGGGTTGCCCCCATTGTCCAAAATTCCCCACTGCTGCCTCCCGTAGGAGTCTGGGCCGTGTCTCAGTCCCAGTGTGGCTGGTCGTCCTCTCAGACCAGCTACTGATCGTCGCCTTGGTAGGCTTTTACCCCACCAACTAGCTAATCAGATATCGGCCGCTCCAGGAGCATGAGGTCTTGCGATCCCCCACTTTCATCCGTAGATCGTATGCGGTATTAGCTAATCTTTCGACTAGTTATCCCCCACTCTAGGGCACGTTCCGATATATTACTCACCCGTTCGCCACTCGCCATCAGGAGCAAGCTCCTATGCTGCCGTTCGACTTGCATGTGTAAGGCATGCCGCCAGCGTTCAATCTGAGCCAGGATCAAACTCTTTAGTTTAATCTCTGTTTTGTGCCATTTCTGGCTACCCCGAAGGGCATCGCTCTCTCAAAATACTGACAGGTAATTTCTTGCGAACTTACCTATATTTCTTGTGAGCATTTAATATTTAAAGTTTCCAGAACCGAAGTTCTGTCGCACTTCATTAAACGCCCACGCTTATCGGCTGTTAATTTTTAAAGATCTTGTCTGCCGCAAACGCGCTTGGCGCTGTTTGCATCGCTGCGAATCGTTTTGTTCGTCAGCAGCAGAGAAACGAGATTATGTAGCAGTTTGTTTATCGCGTCAACTACTTTTTTGCGATTCGTTTTAAATTTTTTCGTCTTCGCTTAACTGCCGCTTTGACTACTTCCATTTAAAACGCCCTACAAACTGCTTCACTACTCTTTGCTTCGCCGACCTCCGTCGCTTCGTTTTTCAACTTCGCTTCGTGTGTCGCGTCAGCAGGGGGCGAACTATAGCAACCCACCATCGGCTGTGCAAGCCCTTTTTGAAAAATAATTGAAATAATTTAGAAGATAGTCCTGGCGACTTCCTCTTGATCAGCAGCAAACCCAAGCCACACAAGGCTTTCAGCACGAAACCCCATGACCACCAACAGCAAAGTAAAACCGGGCCGTCCCTGACGGGACGGCCCGGTTTCATTTCTTCCGGGTGTGGGGGTGCTTAACCAGCCTTGACCGTCAGGTCGCTCTTCACGTCCCGTACACCTTCAATACCTGCGACCAGCTGCAAGGCGTGCTGCCCCAGTTCGGCACTAGGCACCGATCCCTTCAGGGTGACCACGCCATCCTTGGTGGTGACGTTGATCTTCATGGCCGAAACCTGCTTGTCTTCCACCAGGGCGGCCTTGACCTTGGCGGTGATGACGGAGTCATCAATATAGGCTCCCGCCTTCTGGGCGGTCACGGGTGCCGCACGATCCGCGGCCTGAACTGCCGGAGCTGCTGCAGTTACCAAGAGGCTGGCGGCCAGCAGGCGGGCGGTGAAGGTAGTCTTTTTCATGGTCTATCTCCTTATTGATCAGTCATCGTGGCAGCGCTCTATATAGGGACAGAACATTGCTCTATATAGGCGCCTCTGTCCCTGCTATCGCAAAGCCCATGCCAGCAGGAATTTTCCTCAATGAATTCAATGACTTGGCGATCTCGCCAAGGAAATGGGGCTCTGCAATGCCCCACCCCAACCCGCTTTTCTGTCGCCGAGGGAGGACAAATTTCCTCCGTTGAAGAGATTAAGTCCCTGATTTCAAAGCCTTTCCTCCTGTCGCCCCGCGACGACAGCCTCTTCCCCACCGCGGAAACGCCGGGGATCCAGTCCATTCTTCTGCAACAGGCGATAGAACTCGGTACGGTTGCGATCAGCCAGCCGGGCGGCGTCAGACACGTTGCCATCAGTCAACTTGAGCAAGCGGATCAGGTAATCACGCTCGAACTTCTGCTTGGCCTCGGCATAACGCAGCAGATCGAGGGTCGGCGTGCGCAGGGCGCGCTGCACCAGGGACGCCGGGATCAAGGGTGCGGTGGACAAGGCGCAGACCTGCTCCACCACGTTATAGAGCTGGCGCACATTGCCCGGCCAGTGCGCCAGGCTCAATATCTCCAGCGCGTCGGGGGCAAACCCGGTGAGGCGCTTGGGATACTTGGCCGCAATGGTCTTGAGGAAGTGATTGGCCAGCAGCGCGATATCCTCCCGCCGCTCTTCCAGCGCCGGCAGGTGCAGCGTCACCACATTGAGGCGGTAATACAGATCCTCGCGGAACTGTCCTTCGCGCATGGCCGCTTCGAGGTCGCGATGGGTGGCTGAGATGATGCGCACATCGACCTCGCCAGCCTGGTTGGCGCCGACCTGGCGCACCGTTTTTTCCTGCAACACCCGCAAGAGCTTGACCTGCAGGGGCAGGGGCATGTCGCCGATCTCATCGAGGAACAAGGTACCGCCATGGGCGGCCTGGAACAGCCCTTCGCGATGCTCGACCGCGCCCGTGAATGCGCCCTTGACGTGGCCGAACAGCTCGGACTCCAGCAACTGCTCGGGGATGGCGCCGCAATTGACGGCGATGAAAGGCTGCTCGGCGCGTGCACTGGCGCGATGGATGGCGCGCGCCAGCAGCTCCTTGCCGGTGCCGCTATCGCCCCGGATCAGGATGCTCGCGTCGGAGGCCGCCACCAGCCGGGCCTCGGCCAGCAGCTCGGCCACCCGCTGGCTGCGGCTGAGGATGTCGGCCCGCCACGACTGGTCCGGCGACAGCGGCGCCGGCGCCGCCAGGCTCAGGGCCTGGGCGACCTTGTCGAGCAGCACATGGCCGTCGAAGGGCTTGGTCAGATAGGCGAAGGCGCCCTGGGTGGTGGCGTCCACTGCATCAGGGATGGTGCCATGCGCGGTAAGAAGGATCACCGGCAAGGCCGGATAGCGGCTGCGGATCTCGGCGAACAGGGCCAGCCCATCCATGCCGGGCAAGCGCACATCGGTGATCACCAGCGCCGGCAGCGAGATGGCCAGCTGCGCCAGCGCGGCCTCGGCGCTCTCCACGGCCAGGATGCGGTAGCCGCTGGCATTGAGGCGCAGCGTCAACAGGCGAAGCAGGTCGGGATCATCATCGACCAGCATCAGGGGGGCAGTCTTTCCCATCGGGGACTCCAGTTCCATGAAAGAAACGGCCCCGACGGCGACGGCGATGGTCTTACTTGCCGCCGGCCGGCAGGGTCCGTTCTATGTTCTTGAGCGCCTCCAGCTTGTCATTGAGCTGGTCGACCTTGCGCTGCGCTTCCTTGGCCTGCACCGAGGACTTCTCGGCACTGTCGGCCAGGCGGCGCAGATCGGCGTATTGTCCGACCAGCAATTGCACCAGAGGCTTGAGCTTCTCTGCTTCGACGCTGTTATCGGCCATGACGTTCCATAGCTGGGCTTCAGCCTTGGCCAGATCGATGCCGTCACGGGTCAGCGCCAGGGCCATGGCGCGCCTGACCAGATTGGCCGGACCGGCGGGATAGGTGTTGATGCGCTGCAGCTCGCGACCCAGCTCGGCCGGCGTCATCTTGCGCAGCTGGGCGTGATAGGCCAGCAACTCGTCGATGTTGCTCGAGGCATGGATGAGCTTGACGGTGGAAGTCGGTGCATCAGGCTGCACAGCGCAGGCCGACAGGATGAGGCACGAGGCCAGGATCAGGATCTTATTTTTCATCAGGCAATTCGATTCGGAAATGCGCCCCGCCCTCGCGGGGCACCAGATACACCTTGCCGCTATGCGCCTGCACGTACTCGCGCACGACCGACAGACCAATGCCATTGCCGCGCCGCGCAGCGGTGGGCTGGTTCAAGCCCTGGTAGAAGGGTTCGAAGATACGCGCCGCGTCAGTGGGCGCCACGCCCGGCCCCTGGTCCACGCACTCCACCCGCACCAGGCCCGGCGCCTCCGAGAGCAGGAAGCGGATGAAGCCGCCCTGGGGGCTGAAGCGCACGGCATTGGACAACAGATTGGCCAGGACGATCGCCATCTTCTCCGGGTCGACCACCACGGTCCGGGCCGCGCCCTCGATCTCTACCTTCAGCTCGCGCGCCAGCCATTGCAGGCGCTGGTCGTCGATCACCTTGTGCAGCAAGGCGCGCAGGTCCACCGGCACCGGATGGATGCGCTGGGCGTCGAAGGAGACTTCGTTATAGCGCAGCAGGTCTTCGATCTGGGTCTGCAGGGACTGGGTATTCTGGCGCAGGATGCGGGCGATCTCGCGCTGGCTGTCGGTCAACTGGCCGGCCACGCCATCGTCGAGCAGGGCCGCGCCTTCGCACAGCGCCGCCAGCGGGGTCTTCAGTTCATGGGAAACATGGCGCAGGAAGCGGGACTTTTCCGCCTCCAGGTCGGCCAGGCGCTGGCGCAACCAGTCCAGCTGCTGGCCCAGGCGGCGGATGTCGGCCGGGCCGCGCACATCGATGGGCTGATCGAAACGATTGTCGCCCAGGCGCCCGATGGCTTGCTCCAGCCGCGCCATCGGGCGCGACAGCCAGAGTCCGAAGCAGAACGCCAGCAAGACCGCCAGCACAATGGCGCCGACCACCTGGGCGGTCAGCATCTGGCGTTGCTGTTCCAGCGCGGCCGACAAGGCATTATTGCGGCGGTCGACCTCGCGCCGGCTTTCCAGGGCGATGCGTTCGTTCAGGGCCGGCAGGCGGGCAAAATCCTGGAACAGCCTGGCCTGCTCCCCCTTGTCCTTGCGGCTGTCGGCGTCGAGCACCCCGGCGGCTTCATCCACGTACACGCTCCATTGCCCGAACATCTCGCGCGGGGCCTTGGGCAGCGAATCGGCCAGTTCCCCCAGGGCCTGCCGGGCCTGGTCGCGGGCTTCATTGAAACGGTCATGGAAGGCCGGGTCGTCCAGCACCAGGTACTGGCGCGCGCTGCGCTCCATGGCCACGGTGCGTTCGGCCAGCCGCTGCGCGGCTTCGGTCAGCTGCACCGCCTGGCGCGCGGTCTCGCGGCTATTGGCCGACATCCGGTCCAGCGTGAACAGGGCGTGGATGGACGTGCCGCTGAGCAAGGCGGCAATCAACAGAAAGGCCGCCAGCAGCAGCTGCCGGAAAGACAGGCCAAGATAGCCCGACGGGCGTGCCGGCGCGGCGTGCGGCGTAGGATGATGCTCGATGGCGTTCAACATGCGATTGATCTCGGTCCCTCAAGACTTGCTTCTCTATCCAGACTGCCAGGGTCGGCAGTCCGGCCCACAAGATGCCGACGGGAAACATCGGACACTATCTTGCGGGCACACATTGTAATCAAGTTGCCGCCTCGCAGGACATCGGCCCTGCCGCAGCAGCTCAGCCTTGCGGGCCGAGGAAGTCCAGCAGCATCAGTGCCACCACCTTGGTCGCCTTGCGCAGGTCGTCCAGCGCCAGGTTCTCGTCGGCCTGCTTGGCGTTGGATTCCATCAAGGTGCGCGGACCGGCGCCGAAGAGCACCACCGGAATGCCCTGCTCGCCATACAACCGGGCGTCGGTATAGAGCGCCGAGCCATTGGTGGTGAGGGTCTCGCCCATGACCTCGCGGGCATTGCGCAAGAGGCTCTCGACCAGCTTCTCGTGGCCCGGCAGCGGGCGCAGCGCGCGCGCCAGCAACAGGCGGCGGATCTCCACGCGGATGCCCGGCAGGCCCGCCACCGCATCCTCGATCAGCTTGCGCACGCCAGCCTCGACCTGGCTCGGGTCTTCCTCGGGAATCATGCGGCGGTCCATCTTCAGCACCACCTTGCCCGGCACCACATTGGTATTGGTGCCGCCATCGATGCGGCCCACGATCATGGTCGGATGGGTGATGCCGGGGATGGCCGAGCGGATCTCCTTGAGACCCGGCAGCGCGCCATAGATGGCGTTGAGGATGGCCGTGGCGGCCTGCAGCGCATCGTGGCCGGTCTCGGGCATGGAGCCATGGGTGGCGCGGCCATGCACGGTGATCTCGAACTGCAGGCAGGCATTGTGGGCAGTCACGACGTTGTAGCTGAAGCCGGCCGCCAGCACGTAGTCGGGGCGGGTCAGCTTCTGCTCCAGCAGCCAGCCGGGGCCGAGCAGGCCACCGAATTCCTCGTCATAGGTGAAATGCAGCTCGACGCCGCCGCGCAGCGATGCGCCCACCGCTTCCAGTGCGCGGGTGGCGAACAGGTAGCTGGCGAAGTCGCTCTTGGAGACGGCCGCTGCGCGGCCATAGATGCGACCGTCGGCGATCTCGCCGCCATAGGGATCATGGGTCCAGCCTTCGCCCGGCGGCACCACGTCGCCATGCGCATTGAGCGCCAGGGTCGGACCGCCATCGCCATAGGGACGTCGCACGATCAGGTTGGTAATGCTCTGCATGCCATAGTCGGCCACCTGCTGGGCCGGCACCACATGCTTTTCCGCCGCCCAGCCCCAGCCGGCGACCAGTTCGGCCACCGCATCGGCGTGCGGGGCGTTGTTGCCCGGCGGGGTATCGGTGGGGATGCGGATCAGCTGCTGCAACACCCCGACCTCTTCGTCGAAATGCTGATCGATCCAGGCGCACAGGCGCTGCGACAACTGCTCTTTGGACATGCTCACGACTCCATCATCAACAGGCCGGCCACGCCGGCGCAAAGCAGCATCATAGCGCAGCCGGCACGCCAGGTGACCGCAGCCAGCATGCGCCGGCGTTCCCCGCTATCATTGTGCGGCAGTCGCGCCTGGTGCGTGACGGCAGACCTTGCCGGCCCGCACGCCGGTGCGCCTTGCTGCGCCTCCCATCAAAAATCCAGAAGAACCGCCATGTCCTCGCAGCCTACCGCCCCCGGCACCGCCGCTCCCAGCCCTCACATAGTCATCGCCGGCGAAGGCCTGCCGCCGGAACAACGCGGCCGCGCCATCCTGGCGCTGGGCATCGCCGTGGGCCTGGCCACGCTCGACACCGCCATCGCCAACACCGCCCTGCCCGCCATGGCGCTGGACCTGCAGACCACCCCGGCGGCCTCGGTATGGATCGTCACCGCCTACCAGCTGGCCATGATGGTGGCCCTGCTGCCCCTGGCGGCGCTGGGCGAGATCATCGGCTATCGCCGCATCTATATCTGGGGACTGGTGCTCTTTACCGCCGCCTCGCTGCTGTGCGCGGTGGCGTGGTCGCTGCCCACGCTGGTGATGGCGCGCTTCCTGCAGGGACTGGGGGGCGCGGGCATCATGAGCGTGAACACGGCGCTGATCCGCTTCATCTACCCGACCCGCTCGCTGGGACGCGGGGTCGGGCTCAATACCCTCATCGTGGCCATCGCCTTCACCGTCGGTCCCTCGGTGGCCTCGGGCATCCTGGCCATTGCGCCGTGGCCGTGGCTGTTCGCGGTCAATGTCCCGCTGGGTGTGCTGGCGGTCGTGCTGGCCGTGCCGTCCTTGCCTCATACCAGCCTGGCCCGGCACGCCTTCGACCTGCGCAGCGCGCTGCTCAATGCGGCGGCCTTCGGGCTGCTGATCCTGGCCATCGGCGAAGGCGCCCACCAGGCCCAGGCCAGCGTGGTCGGACTGGAACTGGCGGCGGCCATCCTGTGCGGACTGTTCCTGCTCAAGCGCGAACTGTCGCATCCTGCCCCCATGCTGCCGGTGGACCTGTTCCGCCATCCCATGTTCTCGCTCTCGGCGGTCACAGCGGTGTGCTCCTTCGCCGCGCAGGGCCTGGCCTTTGTCTCCCTGCCCTTCTTCTTCCATCATGACCTGGGCCGCAGCCAGGTCGAGATCGGCCTGCTGATGACGCCCTGGCCAGTGGCCGTGGCCATCATGGCGCCGATTGCCGGTCGCATGTCGGACCGCTATCCGGTGGGCATGCTCGGTGGCGTCGGGCTGGCCTTGCTGTGCGCGGGCCTGTTGTCGATGACCTTCATGCCAGCCAGCCCCAGCGTATGGGAGATCAGCTGGCGCATGCTGCTCTGTGGCATGGGCTTCGGCTTCTTCCAGTCGCCCAACCTCAAGGCGCTGATGACCAGCGCGCCACCCCATCGCAGCGGCGGCGCGTCCGGCATCGTGGCCACCGCGCGCCTGCTGGGCCAGAGTGTGGGAGCCGCGCTGGTGGCGCTGTGCTTCAACCTGTCGCAGACCCAGGGTTCGCGCCTGGCCCTGGGATTCGGTGCGGCATTCGCCGGCGCCGCCTGCATCGCCAGCTTCCTGCGCCTGCTGACGCGCAACCCCTACGCACCGCCGCCAAAAAAATAATATTTTGCGTTCCTCCACAATCGCAGCCACCCGACGGATTCTCAGGCGGTGGCTGCGTTAGCGCACGCTTGTGCAATATGTCAGTGGCGGCCGCCATTAACTTTCTGCGCGTCAATAGTTAAGAGAAAAACACGAAATATAGTCCCGAAAGTGGCCCCTCAATCAAGCTAAAGGAAAACGCATTCTGATACGATAAAAACAGATAGCTCATCCATGCAGCCCGGATTGGCTGATGCAGCATCTAACATTAACGGCGTGCATTTCATCAAAAGAAATCCAAACGCTTTCAGTACGGCAACCAGCCACGGGTCAAGCCTGAAGTCGATATGTTGAAATCCATCGCCCTGGACCAGCTCAGACTGGGCATGTACATCCATTCCATCCCCGGTGGATGGATCAGCCATCCATTCCGACGCAAGTCCTTCAAGGTCGAGACGCTGGAAGACCTGCAGACCCTGCGCGACTGTCCTATCGACGCCATCACCATCAACACCGCCAAGGGGCGCGACGTCACTCGCGAAGAGCTAGAGGAAGACGACGCGGACCAGGACGCTCCCGCCGCGCCGCCGGCCGATGCGGCCAACCGCAACCCCGCCAGCCGCACCGATACCGCCATCGAACGCGAACGCGCGCAGCGCATCATCTCGTCCTCCAAGTCCACCGTCCTGCACATGTTCTCGGAAGCGCGCATGGGCAAGGCCATCGACGTCAAGGATGCGGCCGAACTGGTCACCGAAATCACGGCCTCGGTCTCGCGCAATGCCGACGCCCTCATCAGCCTGGCGCGCCTGAAGACCACCGACGATTACACCTACCTGCATTCGGTGGCGGTCTGCGCCATGATGATCTCGCTGGCCAACCAGCTGGGCATGACGCCGCAACAGACCAAGCAGGCCGGCATGGCCGGGCTGCTGCACGATGTGGGCAAGATGGCCGTGCCGTTGGACATCCTCAACAAGCCCGCCAAGCTGACCGAGGAAGAATTCGCATCGGTGCGCATGCACACCGTGCAAGGCCACGGCATCCTGCAGCAGATCGAGGGCATTGGCGAGGTCGCCCTGGATGTGTCGTTGCATCATCACGAAAAGATCGACGGCAGCGGCTATCCCTTCAACCTCAAGGCCGACAGCATTTCGATCATGGCCAAGATGGGCGCGGTCTGCGATGTCTATGACGCCATCACCTCCAACCGCCCCTACAAGGCCGGCTGGGACCCGGCCCGTTCGATCCGCCACATGGCCGCCAGCGCCGGGCATTTCGACCCGATCACGATGCAAGCCTTCGTCAAGGCCATCGGCATCTATCCCACCGGCTCCTGCGTGATGCTGCAATCGGGACGGCTGGGCGTGGTGGTGGACCAGCGTCCGGACCAGTTGCTCACGCCGCGCGTGAAGGTGTTCTATTCCACTGCCAACCGCATGCCGCTCGAGAGCGAGATCATCGACCTCGCCCACAGCTCCGACAAGATCACCGCCTATGCCGATCCGGCCAAGTGGGGCATTGGCAACCTGCCCGGCATCGAGTTGCTGTGACAGCGATACAAGAACATCGATAAAAAAACGGCGCCCTCTGGCGCCGTTCTACATGCTTGACTGCAGCCACACCGCAGCATCACTAAAAGTCACGTTCAGTCACGCTGCGCAAACGCTGCCGTCGACGCCAGTTCATTGAGCAAGGCCACGGTGGAACAGGACGACACGTCGTAGGGATTGAGTTCACCCGAGACCGAATACTTCAGCAGCAGCGAGCGGTTGATCTTGTCCAGCCGGATCTTGCCCATGGTCCAGGACGAATACTGGCGCTCGTCGATGGACTCATAGGCCAGCAGGATCACGTCCTGGTGGCGCTCATCGCGCAACAGGCGGCCATAGAGGCGATTGACCTGGTCACGCCCGCCTTCGAGCACCTGCACGAAGATCGTATCGCTGTAGCAAAGCACCCCGGTGATGCCCTGCTGCGGATTGCGCTGGCGCGAGCTGGCCAGGATGCCATCAATGGTCTCATGGGTGATGGCGGCGCAAGCGCGGCTTGCATAGATCAGGCGGACCAGCATGATTAACCTCGTTGACGTTGGGTGATCAAAGCCAGGAATTCACGGCGCAGGTTGGCGTCGCGCAGGAAGGAGCCGCGCATGACGCTGTTGATCATCTTCGAATCCATGTCCTTGACGCCGCGCCAGTGCATGCAGAAGTGATCGGCTTCCATGACGATGGCCAGGCCGTCCGGCTGCAGCTTCTGCATCAGCAGGTCGGCGGCCTGCGAGACCGCTTCTTCCTGGATCTGCGGGCGGCTCATCACCCACTCCAGCAGACGCGCATACTTGGACAGGCCGATCAGGTTGGAATGCTCGTTGGGCATCACCCCCACCCAGACCTTGCCCATGATCGGGCACAGGTGGTGCGAACAGGCGCTGCGCACGGTAATGGGACCGACGATCATCAGCTCGTTGAGGCGCTCGATGTTGGGGAACTCGGTGACCGGGGGAGCCGCCTGGTAGCGGCCCTTGAAGACTTCATTGAGATACATCTTGGCCACGCGCTTGGCGGTGTCCTGGGTGTTGTGGTCACTCTCCACATCGATGACCAGGCTCTCCAGCACCGCAGCCAGCTTGCCCTGCACTTCGGCCTGCAGCTCGGCCAGCTCGCCTTCCTTGATGAAGGCGGAGATGTTGTCATTGGCGTGGAAGCGCACGCCGGCGGCCTTGATGCGCTGGCGGATGCGGGCCGACACCAGCTGCTCATGCACGCTGGGTGCAGCCACATCCTGGATGGCCTGGGCCGGTTTTTTTTCTGTTGCCATGATGGAATGCGGCCGCGCCAAAGACGACCGCCGAGTTAGGGAATGAGCGTCATTATGCCCGGAAACGACGCGCTGTATTGGCAGCAGCAGGAGTCAACCCGAGTCAACCCGGGGTCACTACGCCCGCTTACGGATGCGCCCACTTAACTGTCGTTGATCTTTGTTTTCCGCTCTTTACACGCGGCTAACCGCTGCTTACATGCTTCCCGCCCATCATCCCTGCACACGCAGCCGCGCGGGAGGCCCGCCAGCGGCGTCGCGTCGCGCCAGGCATCCAGCCGGGCCGCCACAGGGGGAAATCGCCATGCTCATCCAAACTCGTCTTGCCGGCGCCTGCACGCTGGCCGCCTTGCTTTCGGCCTGCAACAGTCCAGCGCCGATGGTCATCGGACCGACCAGCGTCAGGCCCGCCTACCAGGTCGCCAACGTTGAAAACAATGGCGCCATCTTCCGCGTCTCCAGCGCCCAGTTGTTCGAAGAACCGACCGCCTACAACGTGGGCGACATCATCAAGATCGATATCTCCGAATCCATCAGCAGCAGCAACAAGGCTGCCACCAACAACAGCCGCGACAGCTCGCTCACGCAAAAGGGCCCGGGCTCGGGTGCGCCGCTGGGCGGGCTGTTTACGCAACTCTACGACGCCAACTACTCGGCCTCGGGCAACAACACCTTCAAGGGATCGGGCGACAGCAGCAATACCAACACCATGAGCGGCACGCTGATGGTCTCCATCGTCGAGGTCCTGCCCAATCGCAACCTGGTGGTGGCCGGCGAAAAGCGCATCGGCGTCAATGGCAACATCAATACGCTGCGCTTCTCGGGGGTGGTGCGTACACGGGATATCCGGGGCGGCATCGTGGCCTCCTCCAACGTTGCCGACGCGCGCCTGGAACAGGTTGGCGGCGGCTCCATCGCCGACGCCAGCACCGATGGCAACTTCTTCCGCCGCCTGCTGACGATCTGGTAAGCCGGATCGGGACGCAGACAGCAAAACGGCAAGCGCGCGCTTGCCGTTTTACATTCTTCTTTCTTTCCTCACGCGTAGTTACGAAATGGGCGCTAGTAACCGCTGAAGGCGCTGCGCTGGTTGTCGGGAAGATTGTCCGCCACGATGGGATTGCCCGGGAAGAGCGCATCGATGAGCGGCGCCAGCTTGTCCCCGGGGGAAGCCCACTTGTCCTGGCCGAATGAACCCAGGCGATACTGCGCCATGCCGAGCACGCGGCCATCGCGGCGCAAGGTCAAGGCGGCGTAGGTGAGATAGGGCGTATAGGCTTCGGTGAAAGCCTTGGTATCCCACTTGACGTAGCCCACATAGGACAGGGTCACCGGGCAGGCCAGCGCCTGCGTACCCGCGTCATAGACACGGCTCTGCACGCCATGTCTGAGCAGCTCGCCCTGCAGCCCCGGCACGAAATCGCTCAGGGCCACTGAGCCATTCCATTCGATGCAGACATCGCGGATCGGGTCCTTGTTCAGGACGATGGGATTCTGTGTGGTGTTGGGCGTCATCGCCTTTACACCGGAAGCCGCCGAGCCGACCAGGCCGACCACGTCCATCAGGGCGTTTCCCGAAGTGACGATGCAGCCGGACAGCGAAGTCGCCAGCAAGGCTGCAGTGATGATGGTGCGCATGATGCTCTCCCCCGAGCAGGACCCGTCTTGTCGAGTCACGGATCACAGGCTGCTCATCATAGCGGCGCGCAATCACGCGTCCGTGCCGTTTTACCTTCATTTACGCTCACGCGCCGAACTCTTTACAGCGTAACTGAACACGTCAGCAATACTGGGCGGCCGATAGCGCTGCTGGCACAATAGGCGCATTCCCCGTTCCCTCAAGGAGACCACCATGCCACGCCGCCATTCCCATTTCTGCTCCCGCTTCCTCGCCCCCTTGCTCGCGGCCCTCGCCCTGGGCGGCGCGCTGCACAGCGCGCAGGCCGACACCCTCAAAACCGAGGCCGAAGTACGCGCCCTGGCCGACAAGGTCATGGCCGAAGCTGGCGCCGGTCGCACCGACGATGCCTATGGCCTGCTGTCGCCCTATTCGCTGGTGGACATCCGCGCCCTGGAAAACGCCCGCACCCAGGCCCGCAGCTCGCGCATGGCCATCGAGGCGCTGGTGGGCAATTCGGTAGGCTATGAATTCATCCGTTCCGAGAAAGTCGGCCAGTCCCTCCTCAAGCTGACCTATATCGAGAAAACCGAACGTCAGGCCATCCCCTGGATGTTCATCTTCTACAAGGCCCCCACCGGCTGGGCGGTAAGCACCTTCAGCAATGGCGCCGATGTGGATGCGCTGTTCGATCACTGAGCGCGGGCACCGGCCAACGCCATTTTTTACAGCCACGGTATTGACGTAAAACCGGGTAAGCACGCTCCCCGGCCCCCCTACCAACAGTTACGCTTGGCTTGCCGCTGTCATGCCACACGGCAACAGTGCCATCCGCGCAGCGGCGTCACGGGTAGAGGGAGGGGGATCTCATGCATACATCGGAAAGCATCGCGCACCTGCGCGTAGGCGCGCTTACGGCCTGCCTGGCCACGGCCGCACTGGCAGGTTGCGCCAGCACCAGCGACATCAAGGTCGGCGAGCAGGACATGTTCATGGTCGCCGCCACCGGGGTCAGCTACACCATGTCCATTCCGGCGCTGACCGCCGCCGCCAAGGAAAAGGCCTACGACTTCTGCGGCAAGCAGAAGATGAAGGCCGACCTGCGCCAACTCATCCGCGGCTGGCAGCCGATGCAGGTGGAACTGTATTTCCGCTGCCAACCCGAAGGCGCCAGCCTGCAGGCGCGGCTGGACTAGGGGTGGGAAGCGCGCTCAGTGCGCAGGAAAATCACGCTCGCGCAAGGCTTGGCCGGAGGCATCGAAGCCATCGGCCAGCCGCACGCCGGCCACGCCCAACGAGGCCAGCGCATCGGCGGCTTCCCACAGCGCATCCTGGCCATCATCCTCCAGCCTCAGCTCACTGCGGGCCAGCATGCCGGCCGTGCCGCGCAACACCACCAGCAGGCGCATCTCGTCGCCCTCTTCCTCGAGCGCGACCACTGCCGTGGCCTGGGCCGGTTCGGCGCCCGCGGCGGCCAGGCCCTGCTCCAGCTCGGAGAGCATCTGCAGGGTGCGGTACTCGGCATTGCCGGTGCGCTTGGCGCCGTGCAGGAGATCCTGGTAGAGGAAGTGCAGCTGGCATTGCGCCTGCGCACCCGTCTTGCCTGTCAGGCATTGCTGCATCAAGGGCGTGATCTGCTGGCTCCACTGGCGGAAGCGCTCGGCGCGCTGCTCGAAGTAGGCGTCGGCAGCGGCTTCATCGGCGGGTACCGCATAGAAGGGATCATCCAGGTCCTTGAGGGCGAAGCCCAGCAGGAAGCGCAGCTCCAGCGCTTCGTCGTCGGCGCTGAAGGTGGTGGCGGGCCAGCCGCGCATGCTGCGTTCGATGGCCGGCACGCTCATGACCTTCTTGTCGGTCAGCGAGGCGAAGGCGTCGCGGTTCATGGCCTCGACCTCGCCAAAGCTGAGGGCATTGATCTCCTCGGGATGATAGAGGTGATGCACCAGCACCACGCGCGCCTTGGGACTTTCCAGCCCGGCCTGCTGCAGGCTCTCGCGCAGGGCGTCGAAGGCCTCGCCATCGGCCAGGGCCTGCTCTTCGCGCAGGCCGCCGCGGGTGCGCACCAGCATGGGAATGAGGAAGGCGTTGATCTCCATTTCCTTCTCGCCGCGGCGCAGGACGACGATGTCGGCGCTCTCCTCCACCACCTCGCGCAGGAAGCCGTGCCCGCGCACGTCGTCATAGCGCAACTGTTCCAGCGCTTCATAGAGGGTGTCATCGTCGCGCTGGCGCAGCGCATGGCGCACCATGCGTTCCAGTTCATCCTGGCCGACGCGGCGACCCTGGCGATCCACGGCGCTGGCGGCCACGGCGGTGGCCAGCGCGACCATCTGCTGCACCCGCAGCTCATCCTCATCCATCGAGGCCGAGGCGGCATGCGCATTGTGCTGACGCCGGCGCGACGCATCGGTGGCGACATGGGTCTTGGGCTTGTCGCGCACCGGGCCCTGCGCTTGCGCACGGGGTGCGGCGGTGGACTTGGGGGCGTTGGGCTTGCCGGTCTTGTTGGGCTTGTTCGCTTTGTTCGGATTGCCGGAGGGGCGCTTGGGTGCGTTCATGATGATGATGTCCTCGCTCAGTTCAGCGGTACTCAGTTCAGTGGTAATTTGTCAGCGGCGGCGCGGCCGGGCAAGGTGGCTAGCAGCATGCCGGCCAATGCGATGGCGAAGGCGCCGGCCTGCAGTGCCGAGAGGCTTTCGCCCAGCGCCAGCACGCCCACCAGCGCCGCCGAGACCGGCAGCATGACGGTGAAGACGCCCGCGCGGGCCGCCGGCACCACCTTCAGCCCGGTCATCCACAGCCAGACCGTCCAGACGCTGGCGGCCAGTCCGTAGAACAGCAGCAGCCACCACATATTGGCCGGCACCGCGCCAAAATCGAAATGCAGGGCGGTGTACACGCCCATGGGCGTCATCAGCAGCAAGCCCCACAGGTTGATGACCGCGCTGATGCGCTTGGGTGTGAGCACAGCGGTGAGCTTCTTGCCGATGACGGCATAGGCGGCCTCGCAGAGGACGGCGCAGAAGACCAGCCCATTGCCCAGCCAGGCATACTGGCCACCGCTGGCCGCTGAAGCGCCATGGCCATCCTTGGCCAGCGACAGCAAGCCGATGCCAACCGCCCCGCAGGCCACCGCGCCCCAGACGCGCAGGCTGATCTTTTCCTTCAGGAAGATCCAGCTCATCACCGCCACCACAGCGGGGATGGCCGACATGATCACGCCCGCCGAGACCGCATTGGTCATCGACACACCGGTGATCATGCACAGGGTAAAGAGGAAATTGCCGAGGAAGGATTCGAGGAAGACCAACCAGCGCGATTGCGTGGACAGTGGCTGTTCCGAAGCGGGCTTCTTCAGCCAGCGCAGCATCGCCACGGCGCCAATGCCAAAGCGCAGCCAGGCCAGCAGGAACACCGGCAGCATCGCCGCCAGCGGCTTGGTCAGCGCCACGTAAGCGCCGACCAGGGACATGCTCAGGATCAGGCAGCCGTAGCCCATGGGGCGGCTGGGGGTGTAGCTCATGTTCGGTTCGGATGTCGTGTCGAGGCCGGCGACATCAGCGACGCTGGCCAGTGAATGGAGCCAGCATTTTACCTGCTCGAACGATTCAAGCCGGAGGCGGCCCGCCATCCTGTGGAAAAGACAAGTCGGCCTGCCTCACCACGCCGCCAAAATCCCTCCCTTGAACTCCGTCTCGATATACCGCTTCACCTCCGGCGACTGGTAAGCCTGCACCAGCTTGCCCAGCCAGGGCTGCGCACGGTCCTTCTCGCGCACGGCGATCAGGCAGGCATAGGGGCTGTCGCCGCTTTCGACGACGAGGCTGTCGCGCGCCGGGTTGAGGCCGGCCTTGGCGGCATAGTCGGCGTTGACGGCGGAGGCGTCGAGATCATCGAGCGTGCGCGGTAATTGCGCAGCATCGATTTCGACGAACTTCCATTTCTTCGGATTCTCGGTGATGTCGATGGGCGTGGCATTGGTGCCGGTCAGCGGATCGATGCCGGCACGCAGCTTGATGAAGCCATGCTTTTGCAACAGCAACAGCACGCGGCTCTCGTTAGCAGGATCATTCGGAATGCCAATCCTGGCCCCCACGGGAACATCCTCCAGCTTGCGGTATTTGCGGGAGTAGATCGCCATCGGGCCGATCATGGTCTTGCCCTCGGCGTAGAGCTTGTAGCCGCGTGTCTTGATCTGCGCATTGAGGAAGGGACGATGCTGGTAGCTGTTGGCGTCGAGCTCGCCTGCGTCCAGCGCCGCATTGGGCTGGATGTAGTCGTTGAACTCGATGATCTTGACCTTGTAGCCCGGATTGTCACGCTCGAACACGCGGCGTGCCTGCTCGAATATCTGGGCATGCGGACCGCTGGTCACGCCCACGCGGATCACCTGATCGGCGGCGGCCTGTGCGTTCAGGACCAGGCTGGCCAGCATCGACACCATCAGCGTGCTGAGGCGACGCAACCATGTTGCTGCGATTGATTTCATCTTTCTTCCCCGGTTGAAAAAAACCCAATGTAGCGAGCGCTCAACCGGTACGGAAGGAATCCTTTCCGCTTTGCTTATGTGCTGCGCGCATGTGTGCGCGCAGCCGCTGGGGATGGTTCCTCAGGCGTGCTCTACTGCCGCCCCGACCCGGAAGCCCGCCCCCACATGCTCCTGCGGCAAGGTCGCACCGCGCTGGAAGAGCTTTTCTCGCAAGGTCCCCTGCGCATACTCACGCTTGTAGGAACCGCGCTCCTGCAACACCGGAATGACCAGCTCGACGAAGTCCTCGAAACTCTCCGGCGTCACCGTGCGGGTCAGGTTGTAGCCATCGATGCCGGTGTCGGCCACCCAGCTCTCCAGCTCGTCGGCCACCCGATCCGGTGCGCCGACGATGCTGGCGTAGCGGCCACCCAGTTCGAGTTGCTGCAAGAGCTTGCGCTTGGTCCAGTTCAGCTCCGGTTGCGTGACCACCTTGGTCAGCGATTCGATGGCGTTGGTCTTGGCGGGACGAATGGGTTCGTCCAGTTCGTACTGCGAGAAGTCGATGCCGGTGCCTGCCGAATAATGCGCCAGGCCGGCTTCGGGACTGGCGTAGCGGGCGTATTCGCGATAACGCTCCTGGGCTTGCTGTTCGGTGCGTCCCGTCACCACGGTGAGGCCCATGAAGATCTTGATCGCATCCGGATCACGTCCCTCGCGCACGGCGCCGTCGCGAATGCTCTGCACCAGCTTGCGGGTGGCGTCCTTGCTCTGGCTGGAGATGAACACGCACTCTGCATGGCGCGCACCAAAGGCTTGCCCGCGTCCGGAAGAGCCAGCCTGGTACAGCACCGGCGTGCGCTGGCGCGACGGTTCACTGAGGTGGATGCCTTCGACGTGGTAGTAGTCACCGTGATGCGCGATCTTGTGCACCTTGGCCGGATCGGCATAGACACGGCGCGCGCGGTCGCGCAGAACGGCGCCGTCTTCCCAGCTGCCCTCCCAAAGCTTGTAGACCACCTCCATGAATTCATCGGCGCGGTCATAGCGCTGGTCGTGTTCCAGCTGTTCATGCAGCCCCATGGCGCGAGCGGCGCTGTCGAGATAGCCGGTGACGATGTTCCAGCCGACACGGCCACGGCTGAGATGGTCCAGCGTGGACATGCGACGCGCAAACAGGAACGGCGCTTCGTAGGTCAGGTTGGCGGTCACCCCGAAGCCCAGGTGCTCGGTCACGGCGGCCATGGCCGGGACCAGCATCAGCGGGTCATTGACGGGCAGCTGGATGGTCTCGCGCAGGGTCAGGTCGGTATTGCCCTGGTAGACATCGTAGACGCCCACGATGTCGGCCAGGAACAATCCATCGAACTTGCCGCGCTCCAGCAGGCGCGCCAGGTCAGTCCAGTAGGCGATATCGGTGTAGTCCTGCGAGCGGTCGCGCGGATGCGTCCACAGGCCGTGGTTGATGTGGCTGACGCAATTCATGTTGAATGCGTTGAGACGGATTTCCTTCTTGGCCATGCGCGCTCCTCAGACTCAGATGGCGCCGTGGCGCGGCGGCTTCTTGCCATTCAGCACGTAGTTGCCGATGGCATGGTATTTCCAGCGCACCGGATCATGCAGCGTATGCGTGCGGGCATTGCGCCAGTGGCGGTCCAGATTGTGTTCGGCCAGGGTCGATTGCGAACCGGCCAGTTCGAACAATTTGCTGCCGGCGGCCAACGACACTTCGGTCGTGAGCACACGCGCCTCGGCTACCGCGATGGAAGCGGCGGCGACACTGTCTTCGTCCGGTGCAGCGGCGGCAGCGTCGACCTTGCGGCCCGCCCGGCGCAGCAGTGCTTCGGCGGCGTGCAGCTGGATGGTCAGGTCGCCCACTTCGCGAATCGTCAGCGGGTCGTCGACGGCGCGCTCCACGCCGCTGTCCACCCAGGCACGCGAGCGGGTGCGCACGAACGTCAGCAGGTCGGCATAGGCGGCACGCGCGATACCGAGGTCGATGGCGGCGTGCTGGATCTGCGCCATCGGTCCGATCTGCGTGGGCCGCGAGAACGCCGTGGCAAACCCGATCACTGCGTCGGCGGGCACATGCACGTTCTCGAACACGGCGCTGCCGCTGCCGGTGGTGCGCTGGCCGAAACCGGACCAGTCGTCGATGATGGTCAGGCCCGGTGCATGGCGCGGCACGATGGCCAGCTGTTGCACGCCGTCGTCATCGATCACCGAGGTCGGCACCCAGTCGGCGTAGAGCGCGCCGGTCGCGTAGAACTTGCGGCCATCGATGCGATAACCGGGACCATGTGCATTGCGGCTGAGCCGGGTCTTGCGGTCGTGCGAGGTCTTGGTGCCGAGTTCGGCCAGGGCGTTGCCGAAGCGGTCGCCTTGCAGCACGCGTTCGAAGAAGAAGCGCTTCTGGGATTCGCTGCCATTGACGCGGATCAGTTCCACCGCATAGAAGTGATTCTGCGGGATCTGGCCGATGGAACCGTCTGCGGCCGAGATGGTGGCGATGACTTCGGCCAGGGTGCCGTAGCTCACCCCGGCTCCGCCATATTCCTTGGGTACGGTGATGCCCCACAGGCCTGAGCGCACGTAGCGTTCCAGCTCGTCCCAGGGGAGCTTGCGTTCGCGGTCGCGCAATGCGGCCTCGCGGCTGAAATCCTCGGCCAGCTTGCGGGCGGCAGCGATGGCTTCGGCGTCATCGCGGATACGCGCTACCAGGCGCGGCGGCGTGCTCGAGGGCGGCGGCGGGAAGGAATCCAGCGTGGTGAGGGAAGCGTGGGCGGCGGCAGTCTGGGTCATGATGTTGGGCGTTCGACGATGAGGGAAGGCGCTGGCCTGGCGTCAGCTCCAGGAGTGGCGCGGCGGCGGTGTGCCATTGAGGGCGTAATTGCCGACGGCGAAATACTTCCAGCGCACCGGGTCGTGCAGGGTGTGGACACGCGCATTGCGCCAGTGGCGATCGAGGTTGTGGCTGGCCAGCGTAGCGGCAGAACCGGAGAGCTCGAACAGCTTTTCCGACGCCAGCAGGGCCAGCTCGGTAGAGAGCACCTTGGCTTCGGCGACTGCCGCCGAGGCTTGCGCCATCTGCTCGAAGCTCAGCTGCGCCGGCAGGCTGTCGAGCAGCGCGGCGGCATCCTCCAGCAAGGCGTCGGCGGCGTGCAGGCGCAGGCTCAGGTTGCCGATGTCACGCAGGATGTAGGGATCATCGCTGGCGCGTTCCAGGCCGCTGTCCACATACGGACGCGAACGGGTAGTGACGAAGGCGATGGTGTCCTGCACGGCGGCATGCGCGATGCCGGCATCGATGGCGGCCTGGATCAGCTGCGATACCGGACCGATGTTGTTGGGCTGTTGCAGCGCGTCCTTCAACGCCAACACCTGGGTAGCGGGCACGCGCACGTTGTCGAACACTACCGTACCGCTGGCCGTGGTGCGCTGGCCGAAGCTGGACCAGTCGTCGATCACGCGCACACCCGGCGCATCGCGGCGGGTGTAGACCACCAGCGGCTGGCCGTCGTCGTCGATGGCGCGGCTGGGGATCCAGTGCGCATAGAGCGCGCCGGTGGAATAGAAGCGCGTGCCATTGAGCAGGTAGCTGCCATCGCCTGCCGCGCGGTCGAGCGTGGCGCGGGTGCGCACGTCGAGCACGTTCTTGCCGTTGCGCTCGGGCCCGGCATTGCCCAGGCGCGCGCCGTCCAGTACTTCGGCGAAGAACAGGCGCTGTTGCTCCTGGCTGGCCAGCCTGGCGATCAGGTTGAGGTTGCCGAAGTGGTTCTGCGGGATCTGACCGATGGAAGGATCCGCGGCGGAGATCAGGCGAATCACCTCGGCCACCGTCTGCCACGACGCGCCGATCCCGCCATGGGAGCGCGGCACGGTGATGGCCCACAGCCCGCTTTGCGAAAAGCGCTCGATCTGTTCGAAGGGAAGAATGCGTTCGCGGTCGCGCTGGGCAGCGCTCGTGGCGAACTCGGCCGCCAGTTCTGCGGCCACCTGCAAGGCGTGCGACTCACTGCTGATGCGCTGGGCCGGACGCTGGCCGGCACGGCGGATGGGTTCGGGGATGTGCGCGGACATGGACCACTCCTGATGGATAGTGCGGGCGGCGCTCATCGGCGCACGCGAGGGGTCTCATTAGAGCAAAGCGGGGAGCGAATCCGAACGAAGCATTGCGCATGTGCTTGCTTGGTTTTTGCATGCCGCGCAGGGCGCAGATGCTTATGCAGAAACTGCATGAAGGCCCGGCAAGCCCAGCCACACTGTGTTTTCAACCAGTATCGGGACCCGAAATGGGTTAGAATGCGCCGACGTTTTACCTTACGTCTTTATCAAGAATCACCGCCATGCTCACCCTCACCGAACTCGAAGATGCAATCAACTACTGGCGCCAGCAGCGCCCGGCCAGCGGAGAGGAGTGCGCACTGTCCCCCGAAGTCAATGCCCTGGCGGGTCTGTACGCAATGATGATCTTCCATCGCCGCCATGAAGTGGACCTCGAACAGATCGACGCCCAGGCGCGCCAGCTCATCGAGGCCTGGCTGGCCAGTTGATTGCCGGCAGCGCCATCTCTTCATCGTCACGTTGCCGTAAGCGCGTTATCCTAGACTCCTTCGGAACGTTCCCGCCGTAGACGGATCAGCCAGGGAACTCCCTGAAAGGATGAACGATGCGCAAAGCCCCCGAACAAACGCCCCCGTCCGGTCGCCGCAAGGCCGCTGCCGCTCCTGTGGCCGAGAAGCCGCGCGTGGCGCTGGTCTTGCAGGGCGGCGGCGCGCTGGGCGCCTACCAGGCGGGCGTCTACCAGGCGCTGCATGAGCACGATTTCACGCCGGACTGGGTCGTGGGCACCTCGATTGGCGCGATCAACGCCGCGTTGATTGCCGGCAATCCGCGCGAAACCCGCATCGAGCGCCTGCGCGAATTCTGGGAAACCGTCGCCCACCCCGACCTGCTGGACCTGCGCACGGTGCCGGACACGCTGCGCCCCTGGGCCACCCGGCTGACCACCATGGACACCTTCCTGCGCGGCACGCCTGGCTTCTTCCGGCCGCGTCCGCTCAACGCCTTTGCGCTGGGACTGCCGGTGCCGCCCGAAGAGGCCAGCTTCTACAGCACCGCCGAGCTGGAGCAGACCCTGTCGCGGCTGGTCGATTTCGATTATCTCAATGGCCAGTCGGGCATCCGCATGACGGTCTCGGCGGTCAAGGTGTCCTGTGGCACCCTGGTCAACTTCGACAGCCGCGAGCAGGCGCTGGGACCGCAGCACGTGCTGGCCAGCGGCGCCCTGCCGCCGGGCTTTGCGCCGGTGCGCGTGGAGGGCGAGCTGTACTGGGATGGCGGGCTGTATTCCAATACCCCGCTGGAGGCCGTGCTCAATGACACGCCGCGCACCAACCTGGTCTGCCTGATGGTGGACCTGTGGCATGCCGACGGTCCCGAACCGCGCACGCTGGAAGAAGTGGTCACCCGCGAAAAGGACGTCACCTTCGCCTCGCGCTCGCAGCGCCATATCGATGCCTATCTGCAGCAATACCGCCTGCGCCGCGCCGCCCATGATCTCTACCAGCGCCTGCCGCGCGAATTGCTGACCCAGCAGGACCGCCAGATGATGGCCGAGCTGGACGCCGACACCACCATCCACATCGTGCGCCTGGCCTATGCCGGGCGCGACTGGAACATGGCCTCCAAGGACGTGAACTTCGCCCGGGGTTCGGTGCGCTGGCGCTGGGAACAGGGTTACCAGGACGCCCTGCGCGGCATCGCCCTGAGCCAGGAAGACTCTTTCGGCCAGAGCGAGGCCGGCATCGTGGTCCATGACCTGCCCAGCGGACAGACCCATGTTGCCGCCGGGTAAAAGAACCGAACGTTCGGATGAATTGCCCGCAAAGCCAGGCTGGGTGGGCCGTCGCATAATTCAGACGGGTGGTGAATTATTTTGTGCGGCGCACAAAATACCTCTTGATTTCACCAAAGAAGTGCATAAAATAGGAATTGTTGCGGCGCACAAATCACTTGCAGGCTGATTGATTCTGGTCCGAGCCGCTCCCCAACGCCGATCCCGGCTGCTTTATTGCCCATTACCAAGGAGATGACCATGTTCTCGTACCAAGACCAGTTTTCCGCCGCGACCAAAGCCAATCTGCAAGCCCACCTCGACCTGATCAACAGCCTCACCGCCAAGGCCTTCGAAGGCGTGGAAAAGATCGTCGAACTGAACCTGTCGGCCACCAAGGCGACCCTGGAAGAAGCCGCTGCCGCCGCCAAGCAACTGGCCGGCGCCAAGGATCCCCAGGAACTGCTGTCGCTGGCCACCGCCCAGGCCCAGCCGGGCGCTGAAAAGGCGACTGCCTATGGCCGTCACCTGGCTGGCATCGTGTCCTCGACCCAGGCTGAATTCACCAAGGCTGCCGAAGCCCAGATCGCTGAAACCAGCCGCAAGCTGTCGGCCCTGATCGATGAGATCACCAAGAACGCGCCCCCGGGTTCGGAACAGGCGGTCTCCATCCTGAAGGCCACCCTGACCAACGCCAACGCTGCCTACGAGCAACTGTCGAAGAACTCCAAGCAAGCCGTGGAAACCCTGGAAGCCAACCTGGCCAACGCCACCAAGCAATTCACCGCTGCCGCTGAAAAGACGGTCGCTTCGACCCGCGCCAAGAAGTAATCCGCGCCAGCCAGCTGCAAAACAAAACGCCGCCCCGGGCAACCGGAGCGGCGTTTTGCATTGGGCGGCCCGCGCTGCGGACCTGGCCATCAGGACTGCGCCACGATATCCAGCGCCAGCGCTTCGGCCACGCGGATGCCATCGATGGCGGCCGACATGATGCCCCCGGCATAACCCGCGCCCTCGCCGGCCGGATACAGGCCCTTGGTGTTCAAGCTCTGCAGGGTATGGTCGTCGCGCTTGATGCGGATGGGCGAGGAAGTGCGCGTCTCGATGCCGGTCAGCACGGCGTCGTGCATGGAATAGCCGCGGATCTGCTTGTCGAAGGCCGGCAGCGCTTCGCGGATGGCGTCGATGGCGTACTTGGGCAGCGAAGGATTCAAGTCGCCCAGGCTCACCCCGGGCTTGTAGGACGGTTCCACGCTGCCCAGCTGGGTCGAGGGACGGTTGGCGATGAAGTCGCCCACCAGTTGGCCCGGCGCGTTGTAGTTGCCGCCGCCCAGTTCATAGGCGCGGCTTTCCCACTCGCGCTGGAAGGCGATGCCGGCCAGCGGATGGCCCGGATAGTCGGCCGGTGAGATGCCCACCACGATGCCGCTGTTGGCATTGCGTTCATTGCGCGAATACTGGCTCATGCCATTGGTGACCACCCGGCCCGGCTCGGAGGTGGCCGCCACCACGGTGCCGCCCGGGCACATGCAGAAGCTGTAGACCGAACGGCCATTGGAGGCGTGGTGCACCAGCTTGTAGTCGGCCGCGCCCAGGATGGGATGGCCGGCGCTGGGGCCGAAGCGGCACTTGTCGATCAGCGACTGCGGATGCTCGGCGCGGAAACCGATGGAGAACGGCTTGGCCTCGATGTAGACGCCGCGCTCGTAGAGCATCTCGAAGGTATCGCGGGCGCTGTGGCCGATGGCCAGCACCACGTGGTCGGCTTCGATCTGCTCGCCCGAGGCCAGGGTCAGGCCGCGGATCTTGCCGTCTTCGATGAGCACATCCTCGACGCGCTGCTCGAAGCGGAATTCACCACCCAGCTTCTCGATCTTGTCGCGCATCAACTGGATCATCTTGACCAGGCGGAAGGTGCCGATGTGCGGCTTGCTGACATACATGATTTCCGGCGGCGCATCGGCGGCCACGAATTCAGAGAGGACCTTGCGGCCGTAATGCTTGGGGTCCTTGACCTGGCTGTAGAGCTTGCCGTCGGAGAAGGTGCCGGCGCCGCCCTCGCCGAACTGCACGTTCGATTCGGGCTTGAGTTCGCGCTGACGCCACAGGCCCCAGGTGTCCTTGGTGCGCTCGCGCACGGTCTTGCCGCGTTCCAGGATGATCGGGTTGAAGCCCATCTCGGCCAGGATCAGCGCGGCAAACAGGCCGCAGGGACCGAAGCCGATCACCACCGGGCGCTTCTTCAGCGTCGCCGGGGCGCGGGTGACGTAGTGATAGGAGGTATCCGGCGTGGGGCCGACATTGCGCGCCTTGGCGTAGCGCGCCAGGACCGCTGCCTCGTCCTTGAGCGCGACATCGATGGTGTAGTTCAGGGTGATGGCCGACTTCTTGCGGGCATCGTAGCTGCGCCGAAACAGCGTGAAGGACAGCAGCTCATCGGCCTGGATGCCCAGGCGGTCGAGGATGGCGGCGTGCAGTTGGTCTTCCGTATGGGATAACGGAAGCGTGAGCTCAGAGATGCGCAACATGTGCGGAGACTTTCAACAAGACTGGGGATGCAGGAGGCGGCGCCGCCACGGCGGCCGGTGCGGTCACGGTGCGGGCAGCGCGAAAGGCGACATTCTACTCCAGCCGGGCATGCCCTCCCAACCGCTTCTGGCCTGACGCTAGTTGTGCGCGCGAGACAGCGGCGCCGGCCAACCTCCGTGGGGCCTGCCGGAAAGTTGCGGAGCGCAATCATTCTGCGTTAAATTGATTGCACTTCGCAACTATCATGAGAGCCGCCATGGACTTCGACGGACTGCAAACCCCACCGCGTGAACAGACCATCCGCCAGTTGCGGGAGCTCTCGCGCAAGCTGGTGCGCGAGCTGGGTTTCATGCGCAGCACCCTGGCCGGCAGCGACCTGGCGCCCTCGGCGGTGCACGCCATCATCGAGATCGGGCTCAGGCCTGGCCTGCAGGCGCGGGAGCTGGGCGAGGTCCTGTATCTGGACAAGTCCAACACCAGCCGCCAGCTCGCCAAGCTGGAAGCGCTGGGGCTGGTAAGGCGCAGCCCGGCGCCTGGCGATGGCCGCGCCTTCAGCCTGACGCTCACCGAGGCCGGCCAGGTGCTGCGCAAGAAGATCGACAAGTTCGCCACCGACCAGGTCTCCGCCGCCTTGCGGCGGATCATGCCGGAAGACCAGCAGGGCCTGGTGCGCGCACTGGCGCTGTATTCGGAGGCGCTGTCGCGCGACAATCCCAATGCCGTGGCAGGCAGCGCCAGGGGCTCGGCCGAGGCGCCCTTGGCGCAGGGCTACCAGCCCGGCTGCATCGGCGACATTGCCAGTTTGCACGCCCGCTACTATGCCGAAGCGGCCGGGTTCGGCGTCTACTTCGAACACAAGGTGGCCAGCGAACTGGGCGCCTTCGTCCAATCCCTGCCTGCGCCGGGCAAGGCCATCTGGACCCATCAGGAGCACGGCCGCACACTGGCCTCGATCGTCATCGATGGCGATGTGGCCAGCGGCCTGGCCCACCTGCGCTGGTTCATCGTCGATGACAGCCTGCGCGGCCGGGGCGTGGGACGACGGCTGCTGGAGCAGGCCATGGCCTTGGTCGATGCCCATCATTTCGACTGCTATCTGTGGACCTTCCAGGGGCTGGATGCGGCGCGCCACCTGTACCTGGAGGCCGGCTTTGCCTTGGCCGAGGAATCGCCCGGCGAGCAATGGGGCAGCCGGGTGGTGGAGCAACGTTATGTGCGGCCGGCGCGCAAGCGCTGAGCGGGACGGCCTGCGCTGCCCGCCTTCATTCCAGCTCGGCGGGTAGCTCGAGGTCTGACGCCGCCGTGGTCCCGAAGCGCGCAGGATCGAGCGCGGCGACCAGGTCGCGCGGCAAGGGCAGCGGTTCGCGCTCCAGCATGGCGGCCAGCAATTCGGCCATCAGCGGCGCCCAGATCAGGCCGCGCGAGGCATAGCCCAGCAGGCCATACAGGCCCGCTTGGCCAGGCAGCGCGCCCACCAGCGGCAAGCGGTCCGGGGCGATGCAGCGCTGGCCGACACGGCCTTGCAGGCTGGGCGCGCTGGCTGGCGGCAAGTGCGTGTGGGTGGCGATCTGCGGCAGCATGTGCTGCAGGCGTCCCAGGTTCTCGGCATGGCTGTCCACGCGCAAGGCGGGGTCCTGGAAACGGTCATAGGTCGCGCCCATGCAGACCAGGCCGCCATGGGCGCGGGTCAGATAGCCATCGCCGCACAAGGCGAAGGGCAGGCGCGGAAAGCCTTCTGCCGGCAGATGCGTGACCTGGCCGCGCACGGCGTTCAGGGGCAGCGCTGCTGCTATCGGCAAGGCGCTGGCCTGCGCGCCTGCCGCCAGGATCACCACGGGAGCCTGGGCGATGGACTCGCCGGCCTGGTCCAGCGCCTGCCATTGCCCCCCTTCCCGTTGCAGCCGATGGACGGTGCAGCCGAAATGGCTGTGGACAAGATTGCTTTGCCTGGCGACGGCCAGCATGCGCCGGCACACCGAGGGCGGATTGAGCCAGCCCGCCTCGGGGAAGAAATAGCCGCCGCCCATGGTGGGCATGCCCAGCGCATCCGCCGTCTCCTGCGCCGACATCCAGCGCGCATAGCGGGCCGGATAATCCCACTCGCGCGCGCCCTGTTCAAAGGACTGGGCCTGCTTGGCGTCGCGGCCGAACTGCAGGATGCCGCAGCATTCCCCAAGAATGGCCGCGCCCTCTTCCATCCCCACCCCGCCCAGCGCCTGCCAGCGCTGCGCCGCAAACAGGAAGGCCGCTCGCGTCAGGCGCGCCAGCGGGCTGTCGTCCCGCGCCAGCGCGGGCATGAACAGCCCGGCGTGGTTGCCTGAGGCGCGCGTGGCCGGTTCTGGGCCGGCGTCGATCAGGTCGATACGCCAGCCCCGCGCACTCAGGCGCTCGGCAGCAGCGGTGCCGGCCAGGCCGGCGCCGATCACGATGGCGTGGCGATTGGCCTGTGGATAACGCAACAAGGGCGTCTCCCGTGTGGCCACGTGCGAAGGCGGACGCGCCCAGCCGGGGGCATAGCGCAGGTGCAACGCGCCCTCGCGGGACTGACCGGCAAACCCGACCTGGCGCAACGCTGCCTGCAGGTCATCACGCCCGGCGCCACCCAGCACTACGGCCTGCGCCCCGGTCCAGGCCAGGCGCGCCAGGCGCTTGCAGGCCGGGGCCTGCCAGGCGGGCGCATCGGGGTCGAAGGCCTGGGCGTGGGCATGCAGATAGAACAGGTCCACCGGCGCTTCCAGCCGCGCCAGTTCTTCTTCCAGCGCGCCCCACACCAGGGTCAGCGTGATGCGGCCCTCATCGAGCAGCAGGCGGTGCGTGCCCGGCAAGGGCAAGGGCCAGGCGGCGCGCAAGGCCTGTGCATAACTTAAATCGTCGATCAGCTCGTGCGGGGCTGGCGGATGCGGCAGGATCGCCACGTAATGCAGGCGCTGTGCGCCGCCCTGCCCGCGCAGTTCGTCAAAGGCGCGCCAGGTAGCGAAGAAGTTCTGTCCCAGGGCGAAGTGCAGGTCCAGCACCGTGGCCGCCTGCTGCTCGCGCAGGCAGTCCGGAGGCAGCGCCAGCACGCGCTGATGTTGCGCAGCGTCGGCGCGCCAGGCGGCCAGCAGTTCGGAAGAGGCAAGTTGGAGCGGACGGGCAGGCATGGTTCCCTTGGACGGCATCGATCAAGGCCGCCATTCTACGCTGCCGGCCAGCACCGGCCTTGCGCCTTGACAAAGCCGGAGCGCCTCCATAATCTGCATACAGAACACAGAAACCATGATACCCGCCCATGTACAAGATCGACGCCCCGGCCCAGCTCATCGAGCAGGTCTACCACGCCATCCTGGATGCGATCTGCACCGGCGCCCTGGCCCCCAATGAAAAGATCACCCAGGAGGGTCTGGCCGAACAGCTGGGGGTGTCGCGCCAGCCTATCCTGCAGGCCTTCCAGATCCTCAAGCGCGAGGGCTTCATCGAAGATGCCGGGCGCAAGGGCGTGATGGTGACGGCGCTCGATCCGCAGCGCCTGATGCAGCTCTACCAGGTGCGTGCGGTGCTCGATGGCCTGGCCGCGCGCAGCACTGCCGAGCAATGGAAGAGCGATGCCGCCTTGCGCGCAGCGGGCGAACGCGCAGGCCGGGCGCTGATCGAGGCGGGCCGCGCACTGGCCGATATGCGCGACCTGTCGGCACGCATCCTGGCCGACATGGATTTCCACCAGTTCATCTACCGCAGCTGCGGCAACCCCATGATCGGCCAGACCACGGCGCTGCACTGGCAGCACATCCGGCGCGCCATGGGGGCGATTCTCTCCTCGGAGGTGCGCTCGCACCTGGCGGTCTGGGAGGAACACGAGGCCATCCTGCAGGCCATGCTGGAAGGCAGGCCGGCGCTGGCCGACAAGCTGGCGCGCCAGCATGCCGAAAGCGCCGCCGCACATCTGGCGCGCGTGCTCACCAGCGCGCACTACGCCGACAAGAGAAGGCAGGCCTGAGCCTCGCCCCGCGGTCCTTCCGCCCCACCGCCCACCAGGACGCAGCACGGCTGCGCACCGCCATGCTCGCCATCTTCAACATCGTCTTTCCGGTCTTTTCGCTGATCTTCCTGGGATGGGCCTGCCGCAAGCGCAACATCCTCTCTGGCGGCGCGGCCACGGAGCTGAACCGTTTCGTCATCTGGCTGGCGCTGCCGGCGCTGCTGTTCGATTCGATGTCACGCCTGAGCGCGGCCGATTTCGCCAACCTGCGCTTCATCGCCGTGTTCGCCCTGAGCACGGCGCTGGTGTTCCTGCTGACGGCCTGGCTGCGTTGGCGCGAACGGGCCGCGGCCGCCGACATCATCATCGACAGCCTGGGCAGCGCCTACGCCAATGTGGGCTTCATCGGCATCCCGCTGTGCTATCTGGCCTTCGGTCATGATGGCCTGCCGCCCTCGGTGATCGCCATGGTGATGACGGCCTGCCTGCTCTTCGCGGTGGCCATCGTGCTGCTGGAGACCTGCCTGCACGCCCAGGCCGGACTGGCGCACACGGTGGCCAAGGTGGGCCGTTCGCTGCTGCGCAATCCCATCATGATCGCGCCGGTGGCCGGCATCATCGTGGCCGTGTTCGGCCTGCCGGTTCCCAGCGGCGTGCAGCAATTGTTCAAGATACTGGGTGGGGCCGCCGGTCCCTGCGCGCTGGTCTCGCTGGGACTGTTCCTGGCGCAGCCGGTGCAGGATCGCCAGGGCGCCTCGGTGAGCCTGTTAGTGGCGTTCAAGCTGCTGCTGCAGCCGGCCATCACAGCGGTGCTGGCCTATTGGCTGCTGCCGCTGCCGCGCCTGTGGGCGGACGCTGCGGTGCTGCTCTCGGCCATGCCCATCGGCACCGGCCCGTTCATGCTGGCCGAGCTGTATCAACGCGAAGTCACTGCCATGTCGCGCGCTATCCTGGTCTCGACCACGCTGTCACTGCCCACCATTGCGCTGATCCTGGCCTGGATCGCGCATCGCTGAGCCGACCCGCAGGCCCATGAAAAAAGGCCGCCACGGCAATGCCGTGCGGCCTCATTGCTTCCTGCGCAACCCGGTTCAGGTCATCACCCGGTCCTGCCGCAGGATCTGCTCGAACTTGTCGGCAGGCACGGGTGGGCTGAACAGGTAGCCCTGGATTTCATCGCAACCGTAGTGGCGCAGGTAGTCCAGCTGCTCGTCGGTTTCCACGCCTTCGGCGATGACGCGCAGCTTGAGGTGGCGCGCCAGCGAAATGATGGAGGCGGTGATGGCCGCATCATCGGCATCGATGGTGATATCGCGCACGAAGGAGCGGTCGATCTTGAGCACATCGATGGGGAAGCGCTTGAGGTAGGCCAGCGAGGAATAGCCGGTGCCGAAGTCGTCGATGGACAGGCGTACGCCCAGCTTCTTGAGGCCGGCCAGGATGCCGATGGCGTGTTCGACGTCGGTCATCATCAGGCTCTCGGTGAGCTCCAGTTCCAGCGACTCGGGCGGCAGGCCGGTGTCTTCCAGCACATCGGCGATGGACGAGACCAGGTCCTTCTGCAGGAACTGGCCCACCGAGAGGTTGACCGATACGCTGATGTCAGCGTAACCGCCCAACTGCCACTGGCGGCACTGGGTGCAGGCTGCGCGCAGCACCCAGGCGCCGATGGGCAGGATCAGCCCGGTCTCTTCGGCCAGACCGATGAAGCGCGCCGGCGAGACCATGCCCAGTTGCGGATGCTGCCAGCGGATCAGCGCTTCGCTGCCGATGACGCGGCCGCTGGCCAGGTCCACCTTGGGCTGGTAATGCAGCAGGAATTCGCCATGGTCCAGCGCATTGCGCAGGTCGCCTTCGATGCGCAGGCGTTCCAGCGCCTGCTCATTCATGGCCGGGGTATAGAACTGGAAGTTGTTGCGGCCGGTCTGCTTGCCGCGATACATGGCGATGTCGGCGTGCTTGATGAGCGTCTCGCCATCGGTGCCGTCGTTGGGATAGCAGGCCACGCCGACGCTGCAGGTCATGAACAGCGTATGGCCGCCCAGCGTCACCGGCGCGGCCACCGCATCCATGATGCGCTGCAGGCTGCGGGTGTCCAGGGTCAGCTCATCCTGTTCGGGCAGGATCATGATGAATTCGTCACCGCCCAGGCGCGCCACCGTATCCGCTTCGCGCACCGCTGCACGCAGGCGGCCTGCCACGGTGCGCAGCAAAGTATCGCCGGCCTTGTGGCCCAGGGTGTCATTGACGAACTTGAAGCGGTCCAGGTCCACGAACACCACCCAGAGCGCCTGCTTCTGGCGCTCGGCCACGCCGATGGCCTGCTCCAAATGGTGGCGCAGCATATGACGGTTGATCAGCCCGGTGAGGGTATCGCGGCTGGCCTGGAATTCCAGCTCGGCTTCGTAGCGCTTCATCGAGGTGATGTCGTAGAGCGCCGCCACGAAATGCGTGACCTCGCCGCTCTCGTCGCGCACCGGTGCGATGTAGAAGTCGTTCCACAGTTCCGACCCATCCTTGTGGTAGTTGCGCAGCACCACGTTGTGCTCGCGCTGCTCGCGCATGGCGATCCAGACGGTCTCAAAGCCCTCCGGATCACTGTCGCGCCCTTCCAGGAAACGGATGCTCTTGCCCACCGCCTCGGTGCTGCTGTAGCCGGTGATGCGGGCGAAGGCCGGGTTGACGTATTCGATGGTGTAGTCGGGCTCCTGGGCCGACAGGATCAGGATGGCGTTGGCGCTGGCCTCGATGGCCTGGTGGCGCAGGCGCAGCGCGCGTTCGGCCAGGCGACGCGCCTTGATGTCGTCCGACAGCAGGGCATTGGTGGTGCGCAGCTCGGCGGTGCGCTCTTCCACCAGTTGCTGGATGCGGTGCGAGCGCATCGACAGCGCCCGCATGTAGGCCGCTCCCAGCAGCGAGGCGATCACGCCCACCAGCAGGATCAGCAGCGAGCCGTAATGGTCGGCGAAGAGCGAGCGCGGCGGCACGCTGATCTCCAGGTGCCAGGTCTGGCCGGCGATGTCGAAGCTGCTCACGGTGGTGGAGGGATGGCGGAACAGGGTGCCGGGCTTGAGCAGATGGTCCAGCCAGTGCGCCTCCTGCGGGGCGCTGTCATGGCGGTAGACCAGGTTGCGGCCCTCGGCCTGGGCGCCGACGTAGATGCGCAGGCCGATGTCGTGGTCGGCCATGAGACCAGCGCTGTCGAGGATCTTGCGCACCAGCCCGTTCAATTCCAGCACCGCCGAGGTGTCGCCCACCAGCAGGGCGCGCCGCGCCAGCTGGTCGGTCGGTTGCACGCCGCCGCGATAGACCGGCTGGATCACCAGGAGGCCGCGCTCATCCGGACCGAACTGGGCCAGCCGCAGTGGCGGCGTGGAGGCCGGACGACCGCTGGCCAGCGCGGCGCCAAGCGCGCCCATGATCTCGGCGTTGCGGGAGACATCCAGCCCCAGCGCGGCCTCGTTGCCCGGCACCGGTTCGATGAAATCGACCACCAGGTAGGACGGCTGCTGGGGCGCCGGGACCGGTTCGACCTTGCCCTCGGCCAGCGCGGTGATCTGGAAGCCCGGCCGGGCGCCCTGGCGCAAGGCCTCGAAGACGGGACGATCCTCATCCGAGACGAAGCGTTGCACGCTGAAGGCGCGTACGTAGGGATAACGCTCCAGCAAGGGCCGCGTGAAGTTCTCGAACTGGTCGCGGGTGGGATCGCCCACAGTGGCGTAGAAGTGGTTCACCACCGATTGCACCTGGACCGCCTCTTCCAGTCCGCGCTGGATGGTAAAGGCGCGCAGGCCGGCGCGGCGCTCGAAGTCCAGGCTGACGGCGTCCTCTTCCAGATGGCTGGTGGCCACGAACACGGTCGCGGTCGCGCAAAGGCCCAGCATCAGCGTGAGTGATGCCGACAACGTTGCCCCCAGCTTGTTGATCACACGCTGCATAAACGAATCGTTCTATCCCAATGAGAGGCCGATCATATCCGGTCTATCCCTCGTTATCGGTCACGCCGGATTTATTTTTACGCAACAGGCCAGGAATATTTTCCAGGCCCGTCCTGATGTTGCCGCACGGGAATGCTTGCACGATCCCCGTTCAATACGACGGCGCGGCCTTCTTCTCGCGTGCCTCCCGCTCGATGGCCTGGGCCTGCATGAAGGCGTCGAAGGAGCGCTCGATGGTGGCGCGCTCGACGTCGCGGGTGATGAAGACGATGCGGCTGCGACGGTCCTCCGAGGGCCATTGCGGCAGCGTCGCGGTGGGATGGAAGATGTGCTGCACGCCGTGGATGACGGTGGGCAGCGCCTCGCCCTTGAGATTGAGGATGCCCTTGATGCGCAGGATGTTCGGTCCCTTGAAGCCCACCAGCAGGCTCAGCCATTCATCGAAGAGCACCGGATCGATGGGCTCGTCGAAGGTGAAGCAGAAGGCGCGGATGTGGTCATCGTGGCGATTGACGTCGTGTTCATGGTCATGTCCATGGTGGTCATGACCGTGGTCATGACCGTGGTGGTGATCGTGACCGTGATGGTGACCGTGATGCCCATGCCCGTGACGGGCCTGCTCGGCAAAGGCTTCCTCATTGAGCCAGCGGGCCACGTCCGGCATCTTCTCGCCCGGCTTGAACAGGCCCGCATCCAGCAGTTCGGCCGCGGCGATCTGGCCCACCTGCGGCTGCAGCTGGCGCGCGCCCGGATTGAGCGTGCGCAGACGCGCCTGCAGCGCCGCCAGGGTGGCGGCGTCGACCAGGTCGGTCTTGGTCAGCAGCAGACGGTCGGCCACGGCGGCCTGCTGGACGGCTTCCTCGTGGTGATCCAGGGTGGACATGCCATTGACCGCATCGACCGTGACGATGACGCCATCGAGCCGATAGCGCTCGGCGATGAAGGCATCGGTCATCAGCGTGTGCAGGATGGGCGCAGGCGAGGCCAGGCCGGTGGTCTCGATGACCACGCGATTGAACTTGCGCCGCCCGCCCTCGGCGAAACGCCAGGTGATGTCCTTGAGGGTCTTCTTGAGATCGCCACGGATGGTGCAGCACAGGCAACCGCTGCTCATCTCGACGATGGTCTCTTCCTGGCTGTGCGCCACCAGCAGGTGATCCAGTCCGATCTCGCCGAACTCGTTGATGATGACCAGGGTGTCCTTCATCTCGGGCTGAGTGATCAGGTGATTGAGCAGCGTGGTCTTGCCACTGCCCAGGAAACCGGTCAGCAGGGAAACGGGGATGGGTGCATCACCGGCGGGTACGGATGGGTTCATGTTGTAAAGACGGGATGAGAATAAACGATCCAGCCGCCATGCTAACCGATGCGTCAAGGAGGCAGACCGCGACGGGCAAAAAAAAAGACGGACCGAAGTCCGTCCGCCTGTACCAAGGTGTAGGAAGGGCGCGCCCTCACTCGTTGTCGTGGGCGTCCAGCGGCGTCTTCTCGGGCGCTTCCTCGACCTTGCCCATGCCGGGCAGCAGGTGGCCCAGCTTGCGCGCCTTGGTGCCGAGGTAGCCGATGTTGAAGGGATTGTGGTTGGCAATGAGGGCAATGCGCTCGGCCACGGTGATGCCGCTGTCTTCCAGCGCCTTGACCTTGCGCGGGTTGTTGGTCATCAGGCGCAGGCTGGTGATCTTCAGGTGCGCCAGCATGGGCAGCACGATGGTGTAGCGCCGCATGTCGGCGGGGAAGCCCAGGCGTTCATTGGCCTCCACCGTATCGGCGCCCTGGTCTTGCAGGTGATAGGCGCGGATCTTGTTCAACAGGCCAATGCCGCGGCCTTCCTGGCGCAGGTAGAAGAGCACGCCGCGGCCTTCCTTGGCGATCTTCTTCAAGGCCGCTTCCAGCTGGGCGCCGCAGTCGCAGCGCTGGGAGAACAGGGCGTCGCCGGTCAGGCATTCGGAATGGACGCGACCCAGCACGGGCTGGCCGTCACCGACCTCGCCCAGGCTCAGGGCCAGATGTTCCTTGCCGGAAACTTCATCATAGAAGGCGTGCAGCTCGAAGGTCGCCCAGGGCATGGGCAACTTGCACGAACTGACGAAGACCAGTTTTTCTTCCGGCGCGATAATGGCCGGTGCGATCGGTGAGGACATGACAACCTGCTTTCGAATCGAATGCTCAGAACCGCGTATCTTACCTTGCGGCCGCGTTTATTTCAGCGCGCCCCCCCCGGCGGTGAAGGCAATTGTGCAATTCATGCAGGGAATTTGAACAGGCCGCGCCTGCCGGGTCATAATGCCCCTCAATCCGGGATACACCGGCGCGGCGCCGACCTCTGCAGGCAGCGCCACCCTTGATCGCCGGACAACGATAAAAAAGGGAGACAACCGTGCTGTTCGATTACGTCATCGTCGGTGGCGGCTCGGCGGGCGCCACGCTGGCCGCGCGCCTGTCGGAAGATCCGCGCATCTCGGTCTGCCTCCTGGAAGCGGGCGGCCAGGGCGACAGCCTGCTGGTGCGCACGCCGGCTGCCGTGGTGGCCATGCTGCCCGGCTATGGCAAGCTCAACAACTGGGCCTTGCAGACCACGCCCCAGCCCGGCCTGAACGGCCGCCGTGGCTACCAGCCGCGCGGACGCGCCCTGGGCGGCTCCTCGGCCATCAACGCCATGCTCTATGTGCGTGGCCAGCGCCAGGACTACGACGGCTGGGCGCAGGCCGGCTGCCCCGGCTGGGACTGGGAATCCGTACTGCCCTACTTCAAACGCGCCGAAAACAATGTGCGCGGGGCCGATGCCTGGCATGGCGCCAGCGGCCCCTTGCAGGTGTCGGAGCAGAACCGGCCCCGCCCGATCACCCGCGCCTTCATCGAGGCCGGCCAGGCGCGCGGGCATCGGCTGTGCCAGGACTTCAACACGGGCGACAACGAAGGCGTGGGCCTGTACCAGGTCACGCAATTCCACACGCCCGCCCATCGCGGCGAGCGCTGCTCGGCGGCGGCGGCCTACCTGCATCCGGTGATGGGACAGCGTCCCAACCTGAGCGTGCTGCGCCAGGTGCGCGCGCAGCGCCTGCTGTTCGAGGGCAAGCGGGCAATCGGCGTGGCCTACCGGCAACAGCAGGGGGATGCCCAGGTACGCGCGGCCCGCGAAGTGATCATCGCCGCCGGCGCCTTCGGTTCGCCGCAATTGCTGCAACTGTCGGGCGTGGGCCGGTCCGACGACATCCTCCCGCACGGCATCGCCCTGCATCACCCGCTGCCCGGCGTGGGCCAGAACCTGCAGGACCACCTCGACTTCACCCAGGGCTGGACCACCCGCGACACCGACAATTTCGGCCTGGGCGTGGTCGGCGGCCTGCGCCTGCTGGGCCAGCTGCTGCCCTGGAAGCGGCACGGCGAAGGCCTGATCGCCACGCCCTTCGCCGAGGGTGCGGCCTTCCTCAAGACCCGGCCGGAACTGGACCGGCCCGACATCCAGCTGCATTTCTGCATCGCCATCGTGGATGACCATGCAAGAAAGCTGCATGCCGGTTATGGCTTCTCCCTGCACATGTGCATGCTGCGTCCGCATTCGCGCGGGCGCGTGGGGTTGCAGTCGGCCGACCCGATGGCCGATCCGCTGATCGATCCGGGCTATCTCTCCGACCCGCGCGACCTGGCGACGATGATCGATGGCGCGCGCATGGCCCGCCAGATCGTCATGACCGAACCGCTGCGCCACTACTGCCGGCGCGAGCTCTTCGGCGGGCGCGACGACATGGATGACGCACAATGGGAAAGCATGATCCGCCACCGCGCCGACACCATCTACCACCCCGCCGGGACCTGCCGCATGGGCGAGGACGCGATGGCCGTGGTCGATGCGCAATTGCGCGTGCATGGCCTGCAAGGCCTGCGCGTGGTGGACGCCTCGGTCATGCCCACGCTGGTCAGCGGCAACACCAACGCCCCGACCATCATGATTGCCGAGAAGGCGGCCGACATGATCCGCGCCAGCCACGAACAAGCCCGGGCGGCCTGACGCCGCGCCAGCAAACACTGCAAGGATGCATCAATGACCGACACCACCGCTGCACGATTGCAGCAGCTCTTCACAGCGCAACGGCAGGCCTTTGCTGCCGACAGCGATCCCTCCCATGCGCTGCGCATGGACCGGCTGGCGCGCCTGCAAGCCTTGATGGAAGAGCATGAAACCGCCCTCATCGCCGCCATCGATGCCGACTTTGGCGGCCGCTCGCCGCATGAAACCCGCATGGCCGAGCTGTTCGTGCTGCGCGCCGGCCTGCGTCACGCGCAATCGCACCTCAAGCGCTGGATGCGTCCACAGCGGGTGGCTACCGCCCTGCACTTCCTGCCCGGCAGCAACCGCCTGCTGGCGCAGCCGCTGGGCGTGGTGGGCGTCATCTCACCGTGGAACTATCCGCTGCAACTGGCCCTGGGACCGGCGCTGGCCGCGCTGGCAGCGGGCAACAGGGTGCTGCTCAAACCCTCGGAACTGACACCCCGGCTCTCGGCCTTGCTGGCCGAGCTGGTAGCGCGCTACTACGCCCCCGAGGAGATGGCCGTGGTCACGGGAGACGCCGCCATCGGCCAGGCCTTTGCGGCCCTGCCCTTCGATCACCTGTTCTTCACCGGCTCGACCCAGGTCGGTCGCCAGATCGCGCAACTGGCGGCGGCCAACCTGACGCCGGTGACCCTGGAACTGGGCGGCAAGTCGCCGGCCATCCTCGATCGCTCCTGCCGTCTGCACAGCAGCCTGCAACGCATTGCCTTCGGCAAGCTGCTCAACGCCGGCCAGACCTGCGTGGCCCCTGACTACCTGCTGGTCCCACGCGGCCAGGCCGCCGGCGTGGCGCAGGAACTGGCGCAGGCCATGGGCCGGCTCTATCCGCGCCTGCACGACAACCCGGACTACACCGCCATCATCAGCCCGCGCCATCGTGCGCGCCTGCAGGCGCTGGTGGAGGAAGCGCGTGGCGGCGGTGCGCAGGTGATCGAAGTCAACCCGGCCGGGGAAGAGCTGGGCCACAGCCGCAAGCTCGCGCCCACGCTGATCCTGGGCGCGACGCCATCGATGCGGGTGATGCAGGAAGAGATCTTCGGGCCGGTGCTGCCCATCCTCGAATACGATCAAGCGGAGGACGCCATCGCCCAGGTGCGCCAGGGACCGCGCCCGCTGGCCTTGTACTGGTTCGGCGAGGATGCGGCGCGGCGCGAGCAGATGCTGCGCCAGACCCATGCGGGCGGCGTGACCATCAATGACTGCCTGTGGCATCTGGTGCAGGAAGAGCAGCCCTTTGGCGGCGTCGGCGAAAGCGGCATGGGCGCCTATCATGGCCGCTGGGGCTTCGATACCTTCAGCAAGCGCAAGCCGGTGTTCCGGCAGGCGCGCTTCAACGGCGGGACGCTCTTGCATCCGCCGTATGGAAAGACGTTTGAGCGGGTGTTGGGGTTGATCAGGCGATTGAGCTGATGCCGCTCATCCGGGCGCGGGTAGCAGATCCAGATACAAGCGCAGCGAACGCTGCACACTCTCGGCCACCAGCGCGATGATGGCCGCATGGTCACCGCTGACGCAGGCCTCGTCGAGGGCGTCGTAATACGCCAGACGATCTTCCTTGCGGATGACGGCCGGCGGATAGCCGGATTTCATCAGTTCGAGATTCAACAGCAGACGACCGGTGCGGCCGTTGCCATCGACAAAGGGATGGATCTTCACGAAGCGCGTATGCAATTGCGCTGCACGTTCGACCGCATGCAGACCGCCGGCCTGCTGATACCACGCCAGCAATGCGCGCATTTCATCGTTGAGATGCAGGAAATCCGGCGGGGTGGTACTGGCGCCAGCGATCACCACGTTTTCGCGGCGATAGCGGCCCGCCTCGTCCGCGTCGATACCCTTGAGGACCAAACTGTGGATATCCTTGATGTGCGCTTCGCTCAAGGGCTCGTTGCCCGCGACGATCTGTTCCACCAACAGGATGGCGTCGCGATGATTGATGGCCTCGAAGTGCTCTCGCAGCGACTTGCCGCCGACGGTGATGCCTTCCAGCACCACCTTGGTTTCGCGCAGGGTCAGCGTGTTGTCCGCGAGAGCATTGGAATGGAAAGTCCAATCCAATACCAATTTCTCGCGCAGAGATGCTTGCGTATAGGGAGGTAGAGGTCGCGCCGCATCGAGCGCTGACTTTGCAGCATCGACTGCGACGTGCTTGTCGGCCGGTGACATGGCCCTCTACGAAAATGGTCAGACCAACCCGTGCGCCTGCTGATCCGCATGGTAGCTCGAGCGCACCATCGCGCCCACGGCGGCATGCACGAAGCCCATCTTGTAGGCTTCTTCCTCGTACATCTTGAAGGTGTCGGGGTGCACATAGCGACGCACCGGCAGGTGATCGCCGCTGGGCATGAGGTACTGGCCAATGGTCAGCATATCGACGTTGTGGGCGCGCATGTCGCGCATGACCTGCAGCACTTCCTCGTCGGTCTCGCCCAGGCCCACCATGATGCCGGACTTGGTCGGCACGTCGGGATGCAGGTCCTTGAAGCGCTTCAACAGGCTCAGCGAATATTCGTAGTCCGAACCCGGACGCGCTTCCTTGTAAAGGCGCGGTGCGGTTTCGAGGTTGTGGTTCATCACGTCCGGCGGGGCCATCTTGAGGATCTCCAGGGCGCGGTCCATGCGGCCGCGGAAGTCCGGGGTCAGGATCTCGATGCGGGTCTCGGGCGACAATTCACGTACACGCTGGATGCAGGCTGCGAAGTGCGCCGCACCGCCGTCGCGCAGGTCGTCGCGGTCCACGCTGGTGATGACCACGTAGGACAGGCGCAGCTGGGCGATGGTCTTGGCCAGGTTTTCCGGTTCGTTGGGGTCCAGCGGATCGGGGCGGCCGTGGCCGACGTCGCAGAAGGGGCAACGGCGGGTGCACTTGTCACCCATGATCATGAAGGTCGCGGTGCCCTTGCCGAAGCATTCGCCGATGTTGGGGCAGGAAGCTTCCTCACAGACCGTCACCAGGTTGTTGGCGCGCAGGATGTCCTTGATCTCGTAGAAGCGGGTGGTGGGCGAGCCGGCCTTGACGCGAATCCAGTCCGGCTTCTTCAGCTTTTCGGCGGCCACCACCTTGATCGGGATCCAGGCGGTCTTGCCGGCGCCCTTCTGCTTGTCCAGCGGATTGGCGCGCGCCGAGCCGGTGGCATTGGAGGAAGAATCTGCTGCGGGAGTGAGTTCGGTCGTCATGTCGGTCGTTCCGGCCCCGGGCGCACGCGGCGCGTGAGGCTCAAGCCATGCCCGCGAAGCGGGCGATCAGTTGGTCGGCAAGCAAGTCCTGGACATCGGCCAGCCGGGCATTGGCAGCCCCGAGGGTCTGCATGTCCACGGTGGCCAGGCCTTCGTAGCCGCAGGGGTTGATCCAGGAAAACGGCGCCAGGTCCATCGCCACATTGAGCGAGACACCATGGTAGGTGCAGCCATTGCCCCGTATCTTCAAGCCCAGCGCGGCCACCTTGGCGCCCTGCCAGGGGCCATCGGCGGCATAGATGCCGGGCGCCCCTTCCTTGCGTACACCGGCCAGATTATACGCCGCCAGCGTGGCGATGACCGCCTCTTCGATGTTGTGCACGAATTCGCGGGCGAACAGGCGCGCCCCGCTGCGGTTGCGGCGCAGGTCCATCAACAGGTAGATCACCACCTGGCCGGGGCCGTGGTAGGTGACCTCGCCGCCACGGTCGGTCTGGACAATGGGGATGTCGTGCGGATTCAACACATGGGCGCGGTCAGCGCCCAGGCCCAGCGTATAGACGGGCGGATGCTCGACGATCCAGAGCTGGTCGGGGGTGTCGGCGGTGCGCGCATCGGTATAGGCGCGCATGGCGGCGAAGCTGGCCTCGTAGGGCTCGACGCCGCGCCGGACGATCTCGGGCCGGCGGGCGCCAGCAGGCGTGGCGCTGGCGGGTGGTAGTGCGGTTTGCATGCCCGCCAGTGTAGCGAAATTCCCTGCCGCCTGTTTCAGAACCAGCGGATCAGGCCATGCGGCAGGAGCCTGGAGACACGCACCGTCTCGCCACAGCTCGGCGGCGTGGCCGACGAGGTCGATGAGGCCACGGGCGGACGGCCCGGCCCGCGCAGCCAGCGCAGCAGGCGGCGGCCCCAGCCGGGCTGCATCTGCAGGTCGAACTCGGCCGCCCCGTGCGCCGCTTCCAGCACGGCCAGGCCGCGTCCCTGGATATCGAAGCTGCGCCCGGCGCTGAGCCACACATCGGCCCCGCCCTGCTCCACCGTCAGCCAGACCAGCCCTTGGTGGACGCGGATGCACGCGGCGCCATGCAGAACCAGTGCATGGGTCTGGCCGGCGGCGAGCCGGATCGTCGTGGTTTCGGTTGCGAACGGAATTGACATGACTGCAAATCCTCCTGTTGCGCCGGACAAGCCGCTCCCCTGCCGTCCTGCCTGTCAGGAAGTCGGCCTGGAGGGGCGATGCCGGGGATGTGGTTGAATGTGCTTCCATTGTAGGAAGCTGCCCAGCCGCAACAAAACGATATATATTGCGCGTCATTGCGAATGAAATTCACAAGGACAAACCATGGCCGACCTCCGCAAACTGCCCAACCTGGCCGCGCTGCGCGCCTTCGATGCTGCTGCGCGCTACGAGTGCTTCTCGCGCGCGGCCGAGGAAGTCCACGTCACGCCGGGGGCGATCAGCCACCAGGTGCGGGCGTTGGAAGAAGACCTGGGCCTGCAGCTGTTCCTGCGCCATGGCAAGCGCATCAGCATCACCGAGACCGGGCAGCGCTTTGCCGCCACGATCCGCAAGTCGCTCTCGGAAATCGCGCTGGCCGCCGAGCATCTGCGCAGCCAGAACCGTCAGCAGCGGCTGGTGATCTCGACCACGCCCTCGTTCGCCTCGCGCTGGCTGGCCCCGCGCCTGTGGCGCTTCATCGATGCGCATCCGGAGCTGGAGGTGGTGCTGCAATCGGCCGCGCATCTCAACGACCTGCGCCTGGATGGCATCGACGTCGGGCTGCGCTTTGGTCGCGGCAACTACAGCGGACTGGTCAGCGAGAAGCTCAGCGATGACTACTACTATCCGGTGGCCGCGCCGGGCTATCGCGGCAAGCGCAGCAAGAAGCTGGCGCGTCCGGCAGACCTGGCGCACTGTAGCTTGCTGCGGGTGGACTCGCGCGAATCATGGCAGCCGTGGCTGGCCGAGGCCGGGCTGGAACTGCCCGAACCCACCGGCGGCCTGCTGGTGGAAGACTCTTCGCTGACGCTGCGCCAGGCCGCCGAGGGCAAGGGCGTGGCGCTGGCGCGCCATGTGATTGCCTCGCAGGAGATCAGCACGGGCGAACTGGTGCGGCTGTTCGACGTGGTCGTTCCCAGCGAGGACGCCCACTACTTCGTGCACCTGCCCGAAGCGCTGGAAAAACCGGGCGTGGCGGCGTTCAAGGAATGGATCTTCGAAGAGATGCGGCTGTTCCACGCCAGTGCGGCCTGGCCTGGCTGAAGGGCGCAAGAGCGGCCTGGCCGCCCATGAAAAAACCGGCGCGCCTGGCAGGGCGACGCCGGTTTTTTTCATCTGCCGAAGCGGCGGATCAGAGCACGAACTTGACCATCTCGTGGTTGGACAGGGCGCGATAGATGTTGTCGAGCTGGGTGCGGCTGGTGGCTCGCACGGTCAGCGTGAGCGACAGGTACTTGCCCTGCGTGGACGGACGCATCTCGACCTTGCCGGCATGGAACTCAGGGTCGTGCTCGACGACCATGGCGACGATGGTTTCGGCAAAGGCGTCGTGCGTGATCCCGACCACCTTGATGGGAAAGTCGCTGGGATACTCGATCAGGGATTCTTCAGGGGAGATAGTGGGCATAGTCATGGCAAACCGCCTTGGCGTTGTCCGCCCGGGCGCTCCTGGTTTCAATGCTCCCAGATGGGGATGAACCGGCAGGCTTCAAGCGGGTGGTAGGGGTGGGGAATGCCTGCATTCTACGCCATGCGGGCGGGCTGACGTGCAGAAAACGTCAGGGTCGCGCCAGCCGCTGTAGCACGGCGGACGAAAAAGGGGAGCAAAAACCAACGCTCAGCGATTGATGACACTCGCGTCACGACCCAAGAATGCTTGCTTGCACAACAACAAGCGGTGGGCTATGCGGGTCAATGTCAAAGCGCTAAAGGGCCGATTCGACCGTGGCTACGCCCTCGACAAGCATTCCCTGTTGAGCACGCCGCGTGGGCATGATGCGTTTGGCCACCTGCAATGGAATACCAGACGTAGCGAGGTGGGCGAAGCGCTCTACCAGTTCAAGTACCGGTCACAGCAGCACCATGTCGTGCCGCTGGCGCAGGCCGTGCAATCGCACATCCTGCCCTTGCTGCCGGACTTCCGGCTGATCGTTCCGATGCCGGCGTCCACCCTGCGGACCAGACAGCCTGTGGTGGCGCTGGCGCACGCGTTGGCGACGCTCGCATGCAAACCCGTGTGCCGGCTGCTCAGCAAGTCAGTGGGCAAGTACCCATTGAAGGATCTGTCGCGGCGCGCGGACAAGGACGCTGCGCTGGCAGGGCTACTGAAACTGCACCGTCTCGTCGCAGGCCCCGGTGGCTGGAATATCTTGCTGCTCGACGATTTGTACGACAGCGGAGCCTCTCTCGACGCCGCCACCGATGTACTGCGCACGTATGAGAAAATCCACGAAATCTACGTGGCCACGCTGACCTGGAGGTAAGCCGATGACAACCGTTTTTATTGCTGGCTCCATCAGCATCCGGCAACTTGCGCCCAAGGTGCAAGAGCGGATCATGAATATCGTGCGCCAGGATTTCGAGATCGTCGTCGGTGATGCCGACGGAGTCGACACCTTGATCCAGCAATTCCTCCAGGACCTGAAGTATCCGCGTGTGACCCTCTTCTGTACCGGAAACGCGCCGCGCAACAAGCTCGGTAACTGGCCGGTGCAGCCCGTGGCCAGCCGTCATGCGCCGGGCTCCCGCGCTTACTTCACCGCCAAGGATCTGGCCATGGCCGAGGCCGCCGATTCCGGCCTGATGATCTGGGACGCAAGAAGCAGCGGTACGCTCAGCAATGTGATCGAACTGCTCGACCGCAAGAAGTATTGCTGGACCTTCGTCGATACACAGCAGGTCTTCCACGCCGTCAAGGGAGCAGCGGCGTTGGAAGCCTTGATTGGATACATGACGCCCTCAGCTCGACGACAAGCGGAGGCCAGGATCGGCCTGGGCAAGAAAATGGCAGCCCTGTCCTCACGGGAACAGCAGATGAGCCTGCTGCGGGAAGACGTGCACACTGCGCAGTCTTCCTACGCCTCCGCCTAGCCAACGGCCACGACAGTTACAGGCGCGCCTTGGCCGCCTGATAGGCCGCATACACCCGCGCAAACACCGGCCCAGGCCGGCCGCTGCCGACTGGCTGGCCATCGAGCGTGACCACGGGCAACACTTCCTTGCTGGCCGAGGAAATCATCAGTTCGTCGGCGGCCAGGACTTCCTCGCGGGTGATGCGGCGCGATTCCAGGGCGATGCCCTGCTCGGCGCACAGCTCTTCCATCAGGCCGTAACGGATGCCTTCGAGGATCAGGTTGTCCTTGGGCGGAGCGGAGATCTTGCCATCCTTGACGACCCACACATTGGAGGCCGACGCCTCCGACAGGAAACCGTCGCGGAACTGGATCGCCTCGGTCACCTCGTTCTCGGCCGCGAACTGCGCCGCCAGCACATTGCCCAGCAGTGAGGTGGACTTGATCTGGCAGTTCAGCCAGCGGCGGTCTTCCATCGTCACGCAGGCCACGCCCTTTTCCAGCATCGCTGCCGATGGCAGGGCCATGGGGTTGGTCATGATCAGCACCGTCGGCACCACTTCCTTGGGGAAGGCGTGGGCGCGCTTGGCCACACCGCGGGTGACCTGCAGGTAGATCATCTGGTCCTGCAATCCATTGGCCTGGACCACCTGGTCGATCAAGTCCATCCAGCCGGCTTCGTCATGCGGATTCGGAATACCGATGCCAGCGAGGCTGCGGAACAGGCGCGCCAGGTGCTGCTTGCCGCGGAACGCCTTGCGGCCATACATGGGAATGACTTCGTAGATGCCGTCGCCGAAGATGAAACCGCGATCCAGCACCGGCACACGGGCTTCGGAGAGGGGCGTGAGTTCGCCGTTGAGGTAGACGATGGCTTCGTTCATGGTGGGCTTTCCAGTGTTGATGGTGAGAGTCGGGGCGCGGTGGCATGTCCGCGATGAATCCATTCTGGCATGCAGCCCCACGCCCACCCATGCAAAAACGGTATAACCGTTCCCGCCCGGCCGAGCTCACACCGGCGCCATCTCGACCCGGTGACCACCGCCCTCGCCTTCGCCCGGCGCCACGAAATGCCAGCGCACGTCATGGAAGCGCGCCAGCGTTTCGCGGTGCGCGATGCTGATCACGGTCACGCCCGGCAATTCGCGCGGCAAGGCGGCATACAGGACTTCTTCGGTCTGGCCGTCCATGGCGCTGCTGGCCTCGTCCAGGAACACCAGGCGCGGACGGTTGAGGAAGACCCGCACGAAGGCCAGGCGCTGCTGTTCGCCCGGCGACAGCGCGTGGCTCCAGTTGGCCGCCACATCGAGCCGGTCGGCCAGGTGCGCCAGGCGGCACAGGCCGAGATAGCGCGTGATCAGGGCATCGTCGAAGCTGCCCTCGGCCGCCGGGTAGGACAATGCGGCGCGCAACGTGCCGATGGGCAGGTAGCTGCGCTGCGGCAGGAACATGGCTGGGGCGTCCTGCGGCAACTGGATGCGGCCCTGGCCGTAGGGCCAGATATCGGCCATGGCGCGCATCAGGGTGGACTTGCCGCAACCGGAAGGTCCGCTGATGAGCACGTGTTCGCCGGACTCCACGCGCGCGTCCAGCGCATGCATCATCGGCGCGCCATCGGGGAAGGACAATTGCAGGCCCTGCAGGGTCACGGCGCTGCCGGCATGGGGCGCGACATCGATGTGGCGCGGCATGCCGGCGGCGCGCTCGACATCGGCATTGAAGCCGGCCAGCCGGTTGATGCTGGCCTTCCAGCTGGCCAGCGTGGTGAAGGCATTGATGAACCAGGACAGCGCATCCTGCACCTGGCCGAAGGCATTGCTGATCTGCATGAGCACCCCCAGCGAGATGGCGCCGGAGAAGTAGCGCGGCGCCGAGACCAGCATGGGGAAGATCACCGCGAACTGGCCATAGAAATTGACGGCCACGTTGAGCATCTTGGTCAGCCGCATGATCTCCCACCAGTTGCGGCGGATGTCATCCAGGCGCGCGGTCAACTGGGCGTGCTCCTGCGGTTCGCCGCGATACAGGGCCACGGCTTCGGCATGTTCGCGCACCCTGATCAGGCCAAAGCGGAAGTTGGCCTCGAAGCGTTCCTGGTGGAAGCTCAGGCCCACCAGCGGACGGCCGATCCACCACACCAGGCCGGACCCCACGACGGCATAGGCGATGACGAACCAGACCATGTAGCCCGGAATGACCCAGGACTGCCCCAGTGCAGAAAACGTCAGCGGTCCGCTCACCGCCCACAGGATATGGATGAAGGAAAACAGGGTCACGCTGCTGGAGATGAAACCCAGCACCAGCGACAGGGTGCTGGAAGTGAGCGCCTGCAGGTCTTCGGCGATGCGCTGGTCGGGGTTGTCCGAGAGCCGCCCCTGCTGGCCTTGCTCGATGCGGTAGTAAGCGCGGTGCGCCAGCCAGCGGTCCAGATAGCGCTGGCTCATCCAGTAGCGCCAGCGTATCTGCAGCGCCTGCTTGAGATAGACGCTGTAGATGGCAATGGCCACGAAGATGAACGCCAGCCACGAGAACTGCCACAGCAGCGCCTTGAACTGCGCATAGTCGCGTGACTGCAGCACGTCGTACATGTCGCGGTTCCAGGAGTTCAGGCGCACGTTGATGTAGACCATGCCCAGGTTCAGGGCAATGATGGACAGCAGCAGCGCCCAGGCCTTCCATTTTTCTTCCGAGACCCAGAAGGGCCGGATCAGGGCCCAGATCTCGGCGCGGCTGGCGCGATTGGGCGTATCGAGGGCATGGGGGGAAGGCGGTGTGGCGGACTTGGCGTGAGGATCGGTCATGGCGCAATGGTGGAGGATGAGCTTGGCATGCAGCTTGCCGCGCCAGACTTAAGACAGGCTTAAGTCTGGCGGCCCGGCAGCGCGGCAGCACGGCTATTGCCGCCATCAAAACATTCAATGGCTGAGCTGGCTTGGAAAGCCATCATACTGCCTCATCTGCGGTATATTGCCGCACATCAATTTCCCCCTATCAACCACACAGGCCGGCCCACCGGCCCTTAGCAGGGAGCCTCACCATGAAACCCGCCGCCGACAAACCCGCCTCGCTCTCGGTCGCCACGCGCCTGGCGCTGAGCTTTGCCCTGGTGCTGGCGATGATGCTGGTGCTGACCGTGGTCAGCATTTCCAGGGTCAACGCCATCAACGACAGCCTGACCACCGTCAGCGATGACAACAACGTCAAGCAGCGCTACGCCATCAACTTCCGCGGCAGCGTGCACGACCGCGCTATCGCCCTGCGCGACCTGACCCTGGTGGGCGATACCGAGCTCAAGGACGTGAGCGCGCTCATCAGCAAGCTCGACGCCGACTACCAGCGTTCGGCCAAGCTGCTCGATGAGATGTTTGCCGGCATGCAGGTGCGCCCGGAAGAACGCGCCAGCCTGGACAGCATCAAGGCCGTGGAAGCCCGCGCCATGCCGCTGGCGGCCAAGGTCATCGCCGCGCGCAGCAGCGGCGATGTCGAAGGCGCGCGCCAGCTCATGCTGAGCCAGGCCAAGCCCGCCTTCGTCGATTGGCTGGCCGCCATCAATCACTTCATCGACATGGAAGAAAGCATGAGCCAGGCGGAATCGGCCAAGGCGCGCACGGTGGCGCGGGAGTTCAAGGCCTTCATGCTGGTGCTGCTGGCGGCCGCCCTGGTGGCCGGCACGGTGCTGGCCATGCTGATCACCCGCTCCATCCGTGGCGCGCTGGGCGCCGAACCTGACGAGGTCAAGGAGCTGGCGCTGGCGGTCGACCGGGGCGAGCTGTATCACGCAGCGGCGCTGCCGCTGGCCGGCAAGACGCGGGCGCGCAGCATCATGGCCACGCTCTCCGAAATGAGCGGCAACCTGCGCCACACCGTCACCCGCGTGCGCGACGCCGCTGACGGCGTGGCCACCATCAGCAGCCAGATCGCCGCCGGCAACCGCGACCTGGCCGCACGCACCGAAGACCAGGCCGCTTCGCTGGAAGAGACTGCCTCGGCCATGGAACAGCTCACCGCCACCGTCAAGCAGAACGACAACCACGCCCGCCAGGCCAACCAGCTGGCCCACAACGCTTCCGAGATCGCGCGCCAGGGCGGCGCCATCGTGGACAACGTGGTCGATACGATGGCGGCCATCAATGTGTCCTCGCGCAAGATCGTGGACATCATCGGCGTCATCGACGGCATTGCCTTCCAGACCAATATCCTGGCCCTGAACGCCGCCGTGGAAGCGGCCCGCGCCGGCGAGCAGGGACGCGGCTTTGCGGTCGTGGCCACCGAAGTGCGCAACCTGGCGCAACGCAGTGCGGCCGCCGCCAAGGAGGTCAAGCAGCTCATCGACGACTCGGTCCAGAATGTCGAGAACGGCACGCACCTGGTCGAGCAGGCCGGCCAGACCATGGAACAGATCGTGGCCAGCGTACAGCAGGTCACGGATGTGATGGGCGAGATTTCCTCGGCCAGCCATGAGCAGAGCCTGGGCATCGAGGAAGTCCACAAGGCCATCGCCCTGATGGACCAGGTCACGCAACACAATGCGGCACTGGTGGAACAGGCCAGCGCCGCCGTGGCCACCCTGCAGGAGCAGGCGGTGAACCTGAACCAGGCGGTGGGCGTGTTCCAGCTGGAACGGCCGGATCAGTCGCCGACGCTGCGCACCATCAACGTCAAGGCCGCGCCCGCGCTGGCGATGGACGCACGGGCAGCCTGAGCGCTGCGTTCACAATTCGGCCAGGAAGCCCGTGAGGAAATCGCGCATCCTGGCCTGTCGCTCCCCCGCCAGGCGCGCGCCGCAAGCCGTCTGGAAACCCTCGGCCAGGCGCAGCAGCTTGGCCGGGAAGTGATCCAGCGCATAGCGGCCATCCTCCAGCGGGCGCGCCTGCGCTTGTGGATCGAGCGGTTCGTACAGCGCCGACCCCATCCGCCCGGCCACATAGAAGCAGCGCGCCACGCCGATCATGCCGATCGCATCGAGCCGGTCGGCGTCCTGGACGATCTTCGCTTCCACCGATTGCGGCGTGACCTGCGCCGAATAGCTGTGCGCCTGCACTGCATGAGCGACCGCCTCGATGGCGGCCTCGTCCCAGCGCAGGTCGCGCAATATCTCCCGCGCACGCTGCGCCGACAAGGCCGAGGCCTGGCTGCGCAAGGGCGAGTTCTTCTCCACCCGCACGCAGTCGTGCAACAGCACGGCAGCCAGCAGGATGCGCACGTCCCCGCCCTCTTCCTTCTGCAGGCGGCAGGCATTGTTCCAGACCCGCAACAGGTGCGACAGGTCATGCGAGCCATCACCAGCGTCGTCCATCACATGGGGCAACAGGTCGGCGGCAAGGGTATCGAGCGGGGCGAAGGCGGCGGCAGTCCGGGCAAGCGTCATGAGCGGTGGGCAGAAATCGATGTCAATGCGGCAGTATCGCCGATCATGGCCGATCATGGCGGTAGCGCGTCAGGGCCATCATTCCGATTTTCCGACAAGTGTTTTCCCGGGCTCTGATACACGCAAGCGCGCTGCATGTGAGATGATGCGGCTTCCATCTTCTCGCGACCCTGCCCCGGAACCACGATAGCGGCCCTGTTGCCGCAGCGATCCGCCAGCGCGCATGAACCGGTGTATCCGCCCCGACAGGGCGCTCTTCCGATACCCCGGAGTAAAGACGTCCGACCGTGCCGCTGCCGTGGCTGCCGCCCTTTGCGAGCGCACCGCAGCGCCGTCGCCCGCCACCCGATCTTGGAGTTTGTTGCATGTTCAGCTGGTTCGAAAAACTGGTCCAACCCTATCCGGAACACCACCCCCTGCCGCCGCCGCGCGGCTTCATGCGCTTCATCTGGTTCTGTACCAAGGGAGTACGTCCCTACATCGCCGCCATGACCTTGATGACGGCCATCATCGGCGTGTTCGAGGCGCTGCTCTTTGCCGCCCTGGGGCGCATCGTCGACTGGCTGGCCAAGATCGCGCCGTCACAGCTGTGGTCGCAGGAAGGTCATACCTTGACCTGGCTGGTGCTGATCCTGGCGGCCAGCCCGCTGCTCATTGCCTTGCAGACCATGTACAAGCACCAGACCCTGGCCGGCAACTTCCCCATGCTGCTGCGCTGGAATTTCCATCGCCTCATGTTGAGCCAGAGCATGAGCTTCTACCAGAACGAGTTCGCCGGACGGGTCGCCACCAAGGTCATGCAGACCGCCCTGGCGGTGCGCGACTTCTGCATGATCGTGGGCGATATCCTGGTCTTCATCACCATCTACTTCGCCACCCTGATCGGTGTGGTGGGCAGCTTCGACATTTGGATGCTGGCGCCCTTCTTCATTTGGCTGGCGGCCTTCGCGGTGGCGCTGCGCTACTTCGTGCCGCGCCTATCCGCGGTGGCGCGCAACCAGGCCGACGCCCGCTCGCTGATGACCGGTCGCATCACCGATGCCTATACCAACATCGCCACCGTCAAGCTGTTCTCGCACGCGGGCCGCGAGGCCGACTATGCGCGCAGCGCCATGCGTGAATTCCTGGTGACGGTGAACCAGCAGATGCGCCTGGTCTCGGGCTTCGAGGTGGTCAATCACCTGTTGAACATGGTGCTCATCATCGGCGCCACCGGGGTGTCGCTGTACCTGTGGACCCAGGGCAAGGTGGGCGTGGGTGCCGTGGCGGCCAGCACCGCCATGGCGCTGCGCCTGAACGGCATTGCGCACTGGGTGATGTGGGAAATGTCGTCGCTGTTCGAACACGTGGGCACGGTGCAGGATGGCATCAACACCCTGGCGCGCGCGCATGACGTCAAGGATGCGCCGGACGCCCAACCGCTCAAGGTGAGCCAGGGTGAACTGCGCTTCGAGGGCGTGAGCTTCAGCTACGGCGGCGCGGCGCCGCGCCCGGTGGTGGACAAGCTGGACCTGGTGATCCGCCCCGGTGAAAAGATCGGCCTGGTAGGCCGCTCCGGCGCCGGCAAGTCGACCATCGTCAATCTGCTGTTGCGCTTCTACGATATCGAGGGCGGCCGCATCACCATCGATGGCCAGGACATCGCCCACGTCACGCAGGACAGCCTGCGTGCACAGATCGGCATGGTCACCCAGGACACCTCGCTGCTGCACCGTTCGGTGCGCGAGAACATCACCTATGGCCGTCCCGACGCCAGCGATGCCGAGATGACCCACGCCGCCGAACGCGCCGAGGCGCATGACTTCATCGGCACGCTGGCCGACGCCAAGGGCCGCACCGGCTATGACGCGCATGTGGGCGAGCGCGGCGTGAAGCTCTCTGGCGGTCAGCGCCAGCGCATCGCCATTGCCCGCGTGATGTTGAAGGATGCCCCCATCCTGCTGCTGGACGAGGCCACCAGCGCGCTCGATTCGGAAGTGGAAGCGGCCATCCAGACTTCGCTCTACAAGCTCATGGAAGGCAAGACCGTGGTGGCCATTGCGCACCGCCTCTCCACCATTGCGGCCATGGACAGGCTCATCGTGCTGGACCAGGGCCGTATCGTCGAGCAAGGGTCGCACGCCGAACTGCTGGCGGCCAATGGCTTGTATGCGCGCTTGTGGTCGCATCAAAGTGGCGGCTTCCTCGGTGAAGAGGAAGAGGATGCCGCCGTGATGGCGTAACTCCTGATTTTTATAAATGATTTAGATCATTTATGGCGGGAGCAAAAAAATGGGCGCACTGTCGAGTGCGCCCATTTTCGTTGCTTCATCCAACGACAATTTATATCTCCAACCGTTCGGACTGAGTAGGCCCTTCGGGGCCGTATCGAAGGCGCTCCGTCGGCTGTCGAAGATATAAAAGCACGACGGCGAGCCTTCGATACGCGGCTTCGCCGCTACTCAGTCCGAACGGGAATCATATTGCCCTCTCCCAGAAAACTTACTGCAGATTGAACGAAGCCGTCTTCACCTCCTTGGAATCCAGCCCGATCTGCACCTGGAATTCCCCCGGCTCGGCCACGTATTCCAGCTTGGCGTTGTAGAAGGACAGCGCCTTGCGATCAATGCTGAACTGCACCTGCTTTTCTTCACCCGGCTGCAGCATCACCTTGCGGAAATCCTTCAACTCCTTGACCGGACGCACCACCGAGGCCGCCACGTCGCGCAGATACAGCTGCACCACGGTCGCACCTGCCCGGCGGCCCACGTTCTTCACCGTCACGCTGGCCTCTACCTTGCCATCGGCGCTCATGCTCGGCTGCGACAGGCTCACCTCCGAGAGCTTGAATTCGGTATAGCTCAGGCCGTATCCGAAGGGATACAGCGGACCATTGGGCTCGTCGAAGTACTGCGAGGTGTAGTTGCCCGGCTTGCCTTCGGTGTAGGGACGACCCACGCGCGGATGGTTGTAGTAGCTGGGGATCTGGCCGACCGAACGCGGGAAGGTGATGGGCAGCTTGCCGGACGGATTGACATCGCCAAAGAGGATGTCGGCAATCGCATTGCCTCCCTCGGTGCCGGTGTACCAGGTCTCCAGGATGGCCGACGCGTTCTCGCGCGCCCAATTGAGATCCAGCGGACGGCCATTCATCAGCACCAGCACCAGCGGCTTGCCGGTGGCCTTCAAGGCCTTGAGCAGGTCCAGCTGGCTCTGCGGCAGCGACAGCGAAGTACGGCTGGAGGATTCATGCGACATGCCACGCGACTCGCCCACGGCGGCCACGATCACATCGGCATGGCGCGCCGCCTTGACCGCTTCATCGATCATCGCCTTCGGACTGCGCTTGTCCTGCACCACTTCCGGATCATCCCAGTTCAGGAAATTGAGGTAATCGACGATGTGCTTGTCTTCGGTGATGTTGGCGCCGCGTGCATAGACCAGCTTGCCCTGCCCGCCCAGCGCTGCCTGCAGCCCCTGGCGCAGCGTGATGGTCTGCTTGTCCTTGCCCGCAGCGGACCAGCTGCCCAGCATGTCGATGTGCGAATCGGCCAGCGGACCGACCAGGGCGATGCGCGCATTCTTCTTCAGTGGCAGCGCGGCATTGCGGTTTTCCAGCAGCACCATGGACTGCTGCGCGACCTCGCGCGCATCGCGGCGATGCAGGCGACTGTCGGCGTAGACGTCGGGCGGATCATCGGCCGCGCGGCCGATGCGCACATACGGGTCCTTGAACAGGCCCAGGTCGTACTTGGCGCCGAGGATGTCGCGCACGGCATTGTCCAGCTCCTGCTGCGAGACCTTGCCCGAGCGCACCAGCTCCGGTAATTGCTTGATGTAGACCTGGTCGGCCATGCTCATGTCGGTACCGGCCTTCATCGACAGGCGCGCGGCTTCACTGTCGTTCTGCGCCACGCCGTGATTGACCAGTTCGGTGATGGCGCCATGATCGGACACGGTCAATCCCTTGAAGCCCCAGTCGCGGCGCAACAGGTCTTGCAGCAGCCAGGTGTTGGAGGTGGCCGGAGCGCCGTTGATGGAATTGAGCGCCACCATCACCGCGCCCGCGCCGGCATCGATGGCGGCGCGATACGGCGGCAGGTAGTCGTTGTACATGCGCTGCGGATCCATGTTGACGACGTTGTAGTCGCGTCCGCCTTCGACGGCGCCATACAGCGCAAAGTGCTTCACGCTGGCCATCACGCGATTGGCGGCGATAGGCTTGGTGTCGCCCTGCAGCGCGCGTACCGAGACCTCGGCGATGCGCGAGACGAGATAGGGGTCTTCGCCAAAGCCTTCGGAGGTGCGGCCCCAGCGCGGGTCGCGGCTGATGTCCACCATCGGCGCGAAGGTCATGTCGATGCTGTCGGCGGCGGCTTCCTCGGCGGAGACGCGCATGGCGCGGGCGACCACGTCCATGTCCCAGCTGGAGGCCAGGCCCAGGCCGATGGGAAAGGTGGTGCGATGGCCGTGGATGACGTCATAGGCGAAGAACATCGGGATCTTCAAGCGCGAACGCATGGCGCCGTCCTGCAGCGGACGGTTCTCGGGACGGGTCACCGAATTGAAGGTGCCGCCCACCCGCCCGGCGGCCAGTTCCTCGGCCAGCTTCTTGGCGGGCATCTCGGGGCCGATGCTGATCAGGCGCAATTGTCCGATCTTTTCTTCCAGCGTCATCTGGCGCAACAGGTCGTCGATGAAGGCGGTCTTGTCGCCGAGCAAGGCCGGATTGGCTTGCGCATGGGCGGTCGGGCCGGTGAGCACGGCGCTGCAGGCCAGGGCGCACAGGGTGACGGCCAGGGCCAGGCGGGGACGGCGCGTGGGCGCGGCTTGCCGCTTGGTAAGCTTGTGGGACACGGGTTTCCTCTCTCTTTTTTAAACTTTGGCGGCAGTCTGCCCTCTACTCTGTGACCTGCACAAGCGGGACAGCAGCCGGGCGGCGGGAGCACTTATTGCTTGCGTTCTTTGATGCATGGCCAGCCGGACGGTTCGCTATATTATTCTGTTTTGATGCCTGCCGGACACGCAGGCGCATGGCGGCGCACAGCCCGATGGTGCTGGAATGCCGCATCTTTGTGGAGAAATGCATTGATCAGACATGGATTGACATGGAGTTTCCTGCACAGCGTGATGGTATCGGCCACGCTGTCGGCTTGCCTGCTGGCCGCCTCGGCGCAGGCGCAGACCAGCCAGGGCTTCGACCTGAACCAGGCCGTGGCGCGCGCCAAGGACCTGGCCGCCAAACCCTACCAGAAGCCGGTGAGCAATCTCTCACCGACCTTTGCGGCGATGCAGTTCGCCGACTACATGAAGATCCAGCCCAAGAGCGAGAAGTTCGAATGGCGCGACCAGAAGACGCCCTTCAAGCTGGCCTTCTATCACCAGGGCATGCAGTTCAACGCGCCGGTGGCGATCCACGAGATCATCGATGGCCGCGTGCAGGACGTGGGCTACAGCACCGACCGCTTCAACTTCGGTGACCTGAACCTGGCCAAGGACAGCACCGCCCACCTGGGCTATGCGGGCTTCCGCGTGGTCTATCCCATCAATCGCGATGACAAGGAAGACGAGGTCATGAGCGTGCTGGGCGCGAGCTATTTCCGCGTGATCGGCAAGGGGCAAGTGTATGGCCTCTCGGCGCGTGGACTGGCGATCGATACCGCCATGATGAGCGGCGAGGAATTCCCGCACTTCACCGAATTCTGGATCCAGCGCCCGGCGCCGGGCGAGAAGCAGCTGACCTTCTATGCGCTGCTGGATTCGCCGCGCGCCACCGGGGCCTACAAGTTCACCCTCACGCCGGGCAAGGACGCCCTGCTCGATGTGCAGGCCCGCGTATTCCTGCGCGGTGAAGTGGGCCGCCTGGGTATTGCGCCGCTGACCAGCATGTTCCTGTTCGGCCCCAACCAGCAATCCTCGCGCCGCAACTTCCGTCCGGCCATCCACGATTCCAATGGCCTGGCCATCCATACCGGCAACGGCGAATGGCTGTGGCGGCCGTTGAACGATCCGCAGAATGTGGAAGTGAGTTCCTTCGAAGTCAGCAATCCACGCGGCTTTGGCCTGTTGCAGCGTGGTCGCGAATTCTCCGCCTATGAAGACCTGAAGGACCGCTACGACCTGCGCCCCTCCGCCTGGATCGAACCCAAGGGCGACTGGGGCAAGGGAGCCGTGCAGCTGGTCGAGATTCCGACCGCCGACGAGACCAACGACAACATCGTGGCCTACTGGCTGCCTGCACAACTGCCCGCGCGCGGCACGCCGCTGGCCTATGACTATCGCATCCACTGGACCATGGACGAGCCGGCCATCCTCAACAATGAAGTGGGCTGGGTCAAGCAGACCTTCCATACCGATGGCGAGCTCACGCAAGCCAACCTGATCCGCGCCTTCGATGGCACCACGGCGCTGCTGGTGGACTTCACGGGGGGCCCGCTGGGCGCGCTGCCGGCGGGCACGCCGGTGCAGCCGCAGGTGAGCGTGTCCAACAATGGCGAACTCATCGATGTGCAACTGCAGCCCAATCCGGCCATCAATGGCTGGCGGCTGACGCTGCGGGTGAAGATCCGCAATGTGGCGCAGGCGGTGGAGTTGCGCGCCGCGCTGAGCGCCAATGGCAAGCCGCTGACCGAGACGTGGAGCTATCAGCTGCCGCCGCGTTCGGATGTGCAGCGGACGTTCTGATACCGTGCCACGCCGGCCCGCTCAGACTGAGTAGCGGCATGGCGGCGTAGCGAAGGCGCAAGGCGCAATTACGTTCAAGCTTCATGCGCCTTCGATACGGCCCTGAAAGGGCCTACTCAGGTCGAGCGGTAGGATGAGTGCTCAATAAGTACTCAATAAGTACTCAATAAGTACTCAATGAGTATTCGGAGAAGATCGTTATTCTATAAATTATTTATATCAATAAAAAATGGGCTGCTCCGAATCGGGCAGCCCATTTGCTTTGGTGCATAGGATGGGGCGATCAGCTCTCCACCGACTCCCCGCGCAAACGGGTGATGACGCCATCGAGCGCATCGAGGTCGTTGAAGCTGATGATCAGCTGGCCCTTGTTGCGTGCGCCGGTCTTGATGTTCACCTGGGTGGCCAGCAGATCCGACAGTTCTTCTTCCAGGCGGGCGATGTCGCGGGATTTTTCCTTTCCTTCGCGCGGCTTGGCGGCCTGCTCGGCGGAGGCGCGGGTGACCAGCTTCTCGGCGTCGCGCACCGACATGCGCTTGGCCACGATCTGGTTGGCCAGCTGGATCTGGGTGGCCGAATCGACCACCAACAGCGCGCGGGCGTGGCCCATGTCGATATCGCCGGCCATGAGCATGGTCTGCACCGGCTTGGCCAGGTTGAGCAGGCGCAGCAGGTTGGACACCGCACTGCGCGAACGGCCCACGGCAATGGCGGCCTGCTCGTGGGTGAAGGCGAAATCGGTGATGAGGCGATGAATGCCCTGGGCTTCTTCGAGGGGATTGAGATCCTCGCGCTGCATGTTCTCGATCAGCGCCATGGCCGCCGTGGTCTGGTCGTCCACGTTCCTGACCAGCACCGGCACCTCGGTCAGGCCGGCGATCTTGGCGGCGCGGAAGCGGCGCTCGCCGGCGATGATCTCGTAGGTATCGCGGCCATTCTTCTGGCCGATGGCGCGGATCAGGATGGGCTGCAGCAGGCCCTGCTCCTTGATCGAAGCGGCCAGTTCATTGAGCGCGCCCTCGTCCATGCGGGTACGCGGCTGATACTTGCCGGCCTGCAGTTCGGTGACCGGCATGACCGTGGGCAGGCCCTGGGCAGCGGCCTGCGCCTGGGCTTCTTCGGTGATGTCGGATGAACCGCCCAGGAGCGCGTCCAGTCCGCGTCCCAGACCCTTGGATTTTTTCGGTAGAGTTGCCATGCGATTGCCTGATGAAAACGATGCGTGATTACAGCGCGAGTGATAGCGCGGGTTATAGCGCGAATTACAGTGTCTTGATGCGCTCGACCATTTCCGCGCCGAACGCGATATAGGCCTGCGCACCCTTGGAAGCCGGATCGAAGGTCACGCCCGGCAGTCCGTACGAAGGCGCTTCGGCCAACCGCACATTGCGCGGGATGACGGTCTTGAAGACCTTGTCGCCGAAGTGCTGTTCCAGCTGATCCGAGACCTGTTGCGACAGGGTCATGCGCGGATCGAACATCACACGCAAGAGGCCAATGACCTTCAGTTCCGGATTGAGCTTGGCATGCACCTTCTTGATGGTGTTGACCAGGTCCGACAGCCCTTCCAGTGCATAGTATTCGCACTGCATCGGGATGATGACCCCATGCGCCGAACACAGACCATTGAGGGTCAGCATGGACAGCGCCGGCGGGCAGTCGATGAGGATGAAGTCATAGTCGTCGGCGACCTGGGCGAAGGCGTTCTTCAGGCGTGCTTCGCGCTGTTCCAGTTCGACCATTTCCACTTCGGCGCCAGCCAGCTCGCGGTTGGCGGGCAGCACGTCGAAACCGCCGGCTTCGGAACGCTTGCGCACGGCGCGGATGTCGGACATGCCCAGCAGCACTTCATAGATGGAGGCTTCCAGGGTCGCCTTGTTCACGCCAGAACCCATGGTGGCGTTGCCCTGGGGGTCGAGGTCGGCCAGCAGCACACGCTGGTTCAGCTGCGCCAGGCCAGCGGCGAGATTGACCGCGGTAGTGGTCTTGCCTACGCCACCTTTCTGGTTGGCGACACAAAATATTTTTGCCATATCTTTGTTATGTGAGCGTTATTGCGTGGTCAACTTGATGCCGAAACCGATCAGGAACACCCCTGCCGCACGCGAGGCCAGCCGGGCGATGGTGCGATTGCGGGCCATGCGGCGGGCGGCGGCATTGCCGACCATGACCAGCACGCTGCCATAGAGGAAGGTGCAGCAACTGATCACCGCGCCCATCGTGATGAAGGTCAGCGCGCCTTGTTGCGTGGCGGGATCCAGGAACAGCGGGAAGAACGCCATGTAAAACACGATGGCTTTCGGGTTGAACAAAGTGACCAGAAAGCCGCGCCGGAATTCTGCGGCGTTGGAAAAGGGTACGACTGTACCACCGCCCTCGCCTCTTGCAAACAACAGACGCGCACCGAGGTAGGCCAGATACGCCGCCCCCAGGTACTGCAGACCATGGAACAGCAAGGGATTGGCATGCAACAGCGCGGCCACGCCGGCGGCGGCCAGGAACATGAGCACGACGTCGCCCAGCATCAGCCCGGCCTGCGCCGCAAAGCCCCCGCGCACGCCGCCCTTGGCCGCGCAGGTGAGCACGCAGAAAGTGCCGGGGCCGGGCAGCAGCAGGAACACCATGGTGGCGGCGATGAGTTGCCAGATATCGGTGATGCCGAGGGAATGAAACAGCGCCTGCATGATGCCGCCTCCTGTGTGCGCAAGGGCCCGGGCGGGGCCGCTGGGGTGTGCTTAGGGCTTGCTCTTGACCACGCGCGAGGTGTCGAAGCCTTGCTTGGTGGCGTTGTTGAGCGCGTTCTCGTACTGCTCGTCGCTGATGGTGGGGGTGCGCGAGAGTATCCAGAGATATTCACGCGAGGGGCTGCCCACGGTGGCCAGGGTGTATTGCGGGTCCAGATCCATAATCCAGTAGTCGCCCCAGACCATCGGAATCCACGACAGCCAGGCCGGTGCGAAGCGCACTTCCAGCTTGCTGTTGTTGCTGCCGGCCACCACCCGCGCCACGCCCTTGGCCTCGTCCACGCCATCGGCAGTGCGGCAGCGGTTGGTGACATCGATCATGCCATCCTCGCGCGGCGCGTAGTCGGCGCTGGTGCTGGAGAGGCATTTCTTCTGGAAGCTGTTGGGGATCTTGGCGATCTCATACCACTTGCCGGCGTAGCGCTTCAGATCCACCGAGGGGACGGTCTTGACCTCCTGCGCGCTGGCCGCACCACCGACTGCCAGCAAGACCATGGCGGCCACCAGGGCCTGTTTGAGTTTGTTCATCAGGTCGTTCTTTCCATGAAGATGAGATGCCGTTCGGCATCCAGGCCCGGCACCTGCAAGGGCTGCACCTGCTGCACGGCCCAGCCCGGCGGCAACCGGTCGATTTCCTCTTGCGGCAGCACCCCCTTGAGGGCGATGTACTTGCCGCCTTGCTGCAACAGGTGGTTCGACCATGTGACGAAGTCCTTCAGTTCCGCAAAGGCGCGTGAAGTGATGACATCGTATTGTTGCTCGATGGGCAACTGTTCGACACGGGCATGCACGACCGTGACATTGCCCAGCTGCAATTGCGCCTTGACCTGATTGAGGAAGGCCGTCTTCTTCTGCACCGTATCGACCAGGGTGATCTTCATCTGCGGCTGCGCCTGGGCCGCCCAGATGGCCAGCACGATACCCGGCAGGCCGCCGCCCGCGCCCACGTCCAGCACACGCTGCGCACCGGTGAAGGCGGACACGGCCGAGAGCGAATCGAGCAGGTGGTGCGTCACCATCTGCGCCGGGTCACGCAAGGCCGTCAGGTTGTAGACCTTGTTCCACTTGGCCAGCAAGGCCTGGTAGGCCATCAGCTTGTCGAGCTGGGCGTCGGAGAGCGTCAGGCCCATGGCCGTGGCGCCCTCCTTCAGGGTGCGGGTCAGGTGGTTCAGGTCTGCAGTGTTGCTCATCCGTGATGCCTTGGTATTGATCTGGTTCGGGAAGGGTGTCCGGCTTTTTTCTTCATGCCGCCTGATTGTCGGTGGCGGTGGCGGGCTTCAGGCCGCCCTTCTTCAGATGCACCAGCAGCAGCGATAAGGCCGCCGGGGTCACGCCCGAAATCCGCGAAGCCTGGCCCAGGGTTTCCGGACGATGCTTGTTGAGCTTCTGGCGCACTTCGATGGACAGCGCCTTGACGTCCATGTAGTCGAGGTCGGCGGGCAGCTTCAGGTTTTCATTGTGATCCTGGCGGCTGATCTCGTCGGCCTGGCGGGCGATGTAGCCGGCGTACTTGACCTGGATCTCGACCTGTTCGCGCACCGGGCCGTCTTCGATGCCGGGGCCGGCCAGCGCCTGGCCTTCGGTGCCGGTCAGGCCCATCAGGCTGTCGTAGCTGACGTTGGGGCGGCGCAGCAGGTCCAGCAGGTTGTATTCACGCTCGATGGCCTTGCCCAGCACACGCTCGGCTTCAGCTGCGGCGAGGATGCGCGGGTTGACCCAGGTGGACTTGAGGCGCTCCATTTCACGTGAAACAGCTTCGCGCTTCCTGTCGAAGGCTTCCCATTGCGCATCGCCCACGCAACCGAGTTCGCGGCCGATCTCGGTCAGGCGCAGGTCGGCATTGTCTTCGCGCAGCGAGAGACGATACTCGGCGCGGCTGGTGAACATGCGGTACGGCTCTTGCACACCCTGGGTGACCAGGTCGTCGACCAGCACGCCCAGATAGGCTTCATCACGGCGCGGGGTCCAGGCTTCGCGGCCCTGGGTCTGCAAGGCGGCGTTGATGCCGGCCAGCATGCCCTGGGCGGCGGCTTCTTCGTAGCCGGTGGTGCCGTTGATCTGACCGGCGAAGAACAGACCCTGCACCTGGCGTGTTTCCAGGGACGACTTCAGGCCGCGCGGGTCATAGTAATCGTATTCGATGGCATAACCGGGACGCAGGATGTGGGCGTTTTCCATGCCCTTCATCGAGCGCACCAGTTCCAGCTGCACGTCGAAGGGCAGGCTGGTGGAGATGCCGTTGGGGTAGAACTCGTGAGTGGTCAGGCCCTCGGGTTCCAGGTAGATCTGGTGCGAATCCTTGCTGGCGAAGCGGTGGATCTTGTCTTCGATGGAGGGGCAATAACGCGGGCCCACGCCTTCGATCACGCCGGTGTACATGGGGCTGCGATCCAGCCCGCCACGGATGATGTCGTGGGTGCGGCTGTTGGTATGGGTGATCCAGCACGGCATCTGGCGCGGGTGCATGGCGGCATTGCCCATGACGGAGAACACTGGCACCGGGTCGAGATCGCCCGGTTGCTCTTCCAGGATGGCCAGGTTGATGCTGCGGCCATCGATGCGCGGTGGCGTACCGGTCTTCAGGCGCCCTTGCGGCAGCTTCAATTCCTTCAGCCGGGCCGACAGCGACACCGCTGGCGGATCGCCGGCACGGCCACCGGAGTAGTTGTTGAGACCCACGTGGATCTTCCCGTCCAGGAAAGTCCCTGCAGTGAGCACCACTGCCCTGCCCGCGAACCGGATCCCGGCCTGGGTCACGGCGCCCACCACGCGATCTCCTTCCAGCATCAGGTCGTCCACGGCCTGCTGGAACAGCCACAGGTTGGGCTGGTTTTCCAGGCGCGAACGGATCGCCGCCTTGTACAGGATGCGGTCGGCCTGGGCGCGCGTGGCGCGTACAGCCGGTCCCTTGGAGGAATTGAGGATGCGGAATTGAATACCGGCTTCATCGGTGGCGATGGCCATCGCCCCACCCATGGCATCTACTTCCTTGACCAGGTGGCCCTTGCCGATCCCGCCGATGGAGGGATTGCAGGACATCTGGCCGAGGGTTTCGATGTTGTGCGTCAGGAGCAGGGTTTTCTGGCCCATGCGTGCTGCGGCCAGTGCAGCTTCGGTGCCGGCGTGACCGCCGCCAACGACAATGACGTCAAATTGTGTGGGGAATAGCATGATGCGCGCCTCGCGGAGAGGTAAGAACAGAGGCGAGATTATAAGACCTTTTATCCGGGCGGGTCGGATGCCACTCCAGAGGCTGTTGGTTTACCGCACTTCCCTCCCCTCCAACCTGCTATTACTTTCACAAAGCGATAGCTAGAGCTGATCAATGAAACATTCGCGGAGCTGTTTCACGTGAAACAATGCGCGTCAAAATAAAAGCGGAGCCATTAGCTCCGCTTTACCTTCCACTCCAACTTTTACCTACCTCGACTGTTTCACGTGAAACATCACCGCAAGAAGGCGTCATACCCGGACTTCAGGATCAGCACGCCCACCACCACCAGGAACAGCTTGCGGACAAACACGCTACCGTGCTTCATGGCCAACTTGGTTCCCACCAGCGAACCCGCCACATTGAACACGGCCATCAGCAAACCCAGTTGCCAGATCACATGCCCGCTATACCCAAACCAGCACAGCGCCGCGAGATTGGTCGCCACATTGACGAACTTGGCTGCCGCCGAGGCTGACAGGAAGTCATAGCTGAATACGCGCACAAAGAGGAAAACCAGGAAGCTCCCCGTGCCGGGACCAAAGACGCCGTCATAGAAGCCCACTGCCCCACCAATCAAGGCCGCGTAGAAAATCTCGCGGCTTCCGCTCAGGGTAGGCGCATGAGTGGTGCCGAAGTCCTTCTTCTTGAGCGTATAAAGCGCCACGGCGATCAAGACGAAAGGCAAGGCCTTCCGAATCAGGTCCGTCGGGATATGGGTCACGACATAGGCGCCGAAAAAGGAAAACGCAAAGGCCGCCATGGCCGCGGGTGTGACCGTACTCCAGCGCACCGCCACCTTGCGGGCAAAATTGATGGCCGCGGCGCTGGTCCCCATGACGCCGGTGACCTTGTTGGTCCCCAGCAAGGTTGCTGGCGTGGTCGTGGGGAAGACCGAGAACAGCGTCGGCACCAGCACCAGGCCGCCACCGCCCACCACCGCATCAATCAGACCGGCGACGAAGGCCGCTCCGCACAGGATGAGGTAATCAAGCACGGCCGCCCTCCCCTCCGGAGCAGGACGCGGAGAAAGAGGGAGACATACAGCAACACCAACAGCGGCAGCAAGAGCGGAAACGGAACATGGAATCGGAAGCAAAGGTGGATGACGAAAGCCGGAAAGAAGAAGCCCTACCGGCAGCACCATCGCAGCCCTCCCCCGACCGGCCCACATTCTACCGCCCCGTCCGACGCAGCATCAGCAACAGATGACGCCAGCCTGGATCTATTTTGGGGGCCGCCCTTGGCTCTGTTACGCAACACCGGGCAACTGTTCTGCACGCACAAAAAATTACCGCCGGGAAATCACCTGAAAAGGTGATTTCCGGCGGTAAAGGGATCATCGTCGCCGACGATCCCGACTCTGTTGATCCCTTGGGCTAGTGCGACCCGCTGGCCTGCCCTTTCCGGGTCAAGGCCAGGATTTCCCCGACGATGCCCTTGCGGAAGGCCAGCACGCAGACGATGAAGATGAAGCCCGTCACGATGGTCACCGAATCGCCCAGGGTATTGAACCAGTCGATGTGGGTGACACTGGCCAGCCAGGCGCCGATATCACCCAGCTTGTTCTCCAGCATGATGATGATGACCGCGCCGACGATGGGTCCGAGGATGGTGCCCAGGCCCCCCACCAGCGTCATCAACACCACCAGGCCGGACATGCTCCAGTGCACGTCAGTGAGGGTCTCGAAGCCCAGCACCAGGGTCTTGGTGGCGCCTGCCAGGCCCGACAGGCCGGCCGACAGCACGAAGGCCAGCAGCTTGTAGCGCGCCACGTCATAGCCCAGCGAGATGGCGCGCGGCTCGTTCTCCTTGATGGCCTTCAAGACCTGGCCGAAGGGCGAATGAATGGTCCGCACGATCAGCGCAAAGCCCGCCACCGCAATGGCCAGCACGACGTAGTACAGGGTCATGTCGCTTTCCAGGTTCAGGAAGCCCAGCAGCTTGCCGCGCGGCACGCCCTGCAAACCATCCTCGCCGCCGGTGAAGGGCGCCTGCAAGGCCACGAAGAACAGCATCTGCGCCAGCGCCAGCGTGATCATGGTGAAGTAGATGCCCTGGCGGCGGATCGCCAGCAGGCCCATCACCAGACCGATCAGCGCCCCGGTCAGGGTCCCTATGATCAGGCCCAGCTCAGTGGGCAGGCCCCATACCTTCAAGGCCTGTCCGCACATGTAGCCGGCCCAGCCCAGGAAGGCCGCGTGGCCGAAGGACAGCAAGCCGGTGTAGCCGATCAGCAGGTTGAAGGCGCAGGCGAACAGCGCAAAGCACAGCATCTTCATCAGGAACACCGGGTAGATGCCGAACGGCGCCGCCAACAACAATATTAGTAAAACAGCAATTCCGATTTTCTTGTTCATGCCGGTCTCCGATTATTTCTCTTTGCCGAACAGGCCGGCCGGACGGACCATCAGGACGATGGCCATGATGATGAAGACCACGGTGGCCGACAGCTCCGGGTAGAACACCCGGGTCAGGCCTTCGATCAGGCCCAGCACCAGGCCCGTGATGATGGAGCCGAGGATGGAGCCCATGCCGCCGATCACCACCACCGCAAAGACGGTGATGATGAGGTTGGAACCCATCAGTGGCGAGACCTGGATCACCGGCGCCGCCAACACGCCCGCAAAGGCCGCCAGCGCCACGCCGAAGCCATAGGTCAGGGTCACCATCAGCGGCACGTTGATGCCGAAGGCTTCGACCAGCTTGGGGTTCTCGGTGCCGGCGCGCAGATAGGCGCCCAGGCGGGTCTTCTCGATCACGAACCAGGTCGCGAAGCAGACGATCAGCGACGCCACCACGACCCAGGCGCGGTAGTTGGGCAGCACCATGAAGCCGAGGTTGGTCGCCCCCTGCAGCAGGTCCGGCACCGAATACGGCTGGCCGGAGACGCCATAGATGGAGCGGAAGATGCCCTCGATCATCAGGGTGATGCCGAAGGTCAGCAGAAGGCCATAGAGGTGGTCCAGCTTGTAGAGCCAGCGCAGCATGGTCTTCTCGATGACGATCCCGAAGGCCCCCACCAGGATAGGCGCCACGATGAGCATGACCCAGTAGTTCAGGCCGAGGTAGGAAAGCCCCATCCACGCCAGGAAAGCGCCCAGCATGTAGAGCGTGCCGTGGGCGAAGTTGATCACGTTGAGCAAGCCAAAGATCACCGCCAGGCCCAGCGAGAGCATGGCGTAGAAGGAGCCGTTGACCAGTCCCAGCAGCAGCTGGCTCAACAAGGCTTGCAGGGGTATGCCGAATAGTTCCATAAAAACCCGTTCATCCAGATGGGTGAAGATCACCATCGCCTACAGCCCGCCCTACAGCAAAAATCTGCCATCCCCGTGTGAACAGAAATGACAGATTTTGCTGGGCTGTGCGATGGCCTTACTGCTACGTCGTGCTTACTTCCAGGCCGCGCACTTGGATTCGGCCTTGGTGGTCCAGGCCTGCTCTGCGGGGATGGTCTGCACCAGCTTGTAGTAGTCCCACGGATACTTCGATTCCGACTGGGCCTTGACCTGGTACAGGTACATGTCGTGCATCACGCGGCCGTCAGCGCGCAGGTAACCGTTCTTCTGGTACATGTCGTTGAACTTGGCCTTGCGCAGCGCCGCCATGACCTTGTCGGAGTCATCGGTACCGATTTCCTTGACCACCTTCAGATATTGCAGCGCAGCCGAGTAGTCAGCCGCTTGCAGGGAGGATGGCATTTTCTTGCGCACGGCGAAGTAGCGCTTGGCGAAGGCGCGGGTTTCCTCATTGGCGTCCCAGTACCAGCTGTCGGTCAGGTACAGGCCTTCGGTATTCTTCAGCGTCAGCGAGTGCACATCGTTGATGAACACCAGGAGACCCGCCAGCTTGGCAGTCTTGGTGATGCCGAACTCGTTGGCTGCCTTCACCGAGTTGATGAAGTCGCCGCCGGCATTGGCCAGGCCGATGATCTGGGCCTTGGAGCTCTGCGCCTGCAGCAGGAAGGAAGAGAAGTCGGACGCGCCCAGCGGGTGCTTGACGGCCCCCACCACGGTGCCGCCGGAGGCCTTCACGACGTTGGCGGTATCGGACTCCAGCGAATGGCCGAAGGCATAGTCAGCGGTCAGGAAGAACCAGCTCTTGCCGCCCTGCTTCACCACCGCCGAACCGGTTCCCTTGGCCAGGGCCACGGTGTCGTAGGCGTAGTGCACGGTATAGGGCGAGCACTCTTCATTGGTCAGGCGGGCCGAGCCGGCGCCGATCTGCATGTAGACCTTCTTCTTCTCTGCCGCCACCTTGGCGCTGGCCAGGGCGGTGCCGGAGTTGGTGCCGCCGATGAGCATGTCTACGCCCTGCTGGTCGAACCATTCACGGGCCTTGCTGGCGGCCACGTCGGCCTTGTTCTGGTGGTCCGCCACCAGCAGTTCGATCTTCTTGCCGTTGATGGCGCCGCCCATGTCGGCGATGGCCATCTTGATGGCTTCCGCGCCACCCTGGCCGTCGATGTCGGAATACACGCCCGAGATGTCGGTGATGAAGCCGATCTTGATCACATCACCCGAGATCTGGGCCGATGCCGATGCCGACGCGAATACCGCCGCTGCTGCGGTGATCGCCAGTGCCATTGCCTTAAGTTTCATTGTCATCTCCTCTGTTATGAAGCCCGCTTGTGATAGTGGTGCCAGTTGAACTGGTGCGGCAGAGGATCACTCCCCCGTCACTTATGCTTACGTATTAGTGTTCAGTACCTGTTAAGCAGTACTTCTTGTTCTGGTGAAGCCGTTGCTACGGAAAAACCACGCCTGCGGACCGGATCAATGCCGATCAGACGCCGAGCAGTTCATTCAGGGTCTGCATCTTCGCTTCCAGCTGCGAGGACGCAAAGGACTCGACGATCTGGCCGTGCTCCATCACATAGAAACGATCGGCCAGCGGCGCGGCGAAACGGAAGTTCTGCTCGACCATGACGATGGTGTAGCCCTTGGCCTTCAAGGTCGTGATCATGCGCGCCAGCGCCTGCACGATGACCGGGGCCAGGCCTTCGGAGATCTCGTCCAGCAGCAGCAGCCGCGCACCGGTGCGCAGGATGCGGGCCACCGCCAGCATCTGCTGTTCGCCACCGGACAGGCGCGTACCCTGGCTGTTGCGACGCTCCTTCAGGTTGGGGAACATCTCGTAGATCTCGTCGATGGACATGCCCTTGTCGGTCTTGGAGACAAAGGGCGGCAGCATCAGGTTTTCTTCAGCCGAGAGCGAGGAGAAGATGCCCCGCTCTTCCGGGCAGTAACCCACGCCGTGATGGGCGATCTTGTGGGTGGCCAGGTTGATGGTCTCCTGGCCGTTGATCTTGATCGAGCCCTTGCGCGTGCCGACCAGGCCCATGATGGAGCGCAGCGTGGTGGTGCGACCGGCGCCATTGCGGCCCAGCAGCGTGACCACCTCGCCCTGGTGGACGTTGAGGTTGACGTTGTGCAGGATATGCGATTCGCCGTACCAGGATTGCAGATCGCTGATCTGCAGCACCAGCGGCGCGGAGGAAGAAGAAGTCGTCATGGCGTCAGCATTCAGGGTGGCGGTGCTCATCAGTGCGCACCTTGCAGTTCGGCGGAGGTACTGCCCATGTAGGCTTCCATCACCTGCGGATTGCGCGAGACTTCTTCATAGCTGCCTTCGGCCAGCAGCGCGCCCCGTTGCAGCACGCTGATGCGGTCGCAGATGCCGGCGATGACGCTCATGTTGTGTTCCACCATGAGGATGGTGCGGCCCGCCGAGACCTTCTTGATCAGGGCGGTCACGCGGTCCACGTCTTCGTGGCCCATGCCCTGCGTGGGCTCGTCCAGCAGCATCAGCTCCGGTTCCATGGCCAGGGTGGTGGCAATCTCCAGCGCGCGCTTGCGGCCATAGGGCAGGTCCACCGTGGTGGTGTGCGCAAAGCTGGTCAGGTCCACCTCTTCCAGCAGCTGCATGGCGCGCTCGTCGAGCTGCTTCAGGCTCTCGCCGTTCTTCCAGAAATGGAAGGAGGTGCCGAGCTTGCGTTGCAGGCCGATGCGCACGTTTTCCAGCACGCTCATGTGCGGGAAGACAGCGGAAATCTGGAAGGAACGGATGATGCCCTGGCGCGCGATCTGCGCGGGAGCATCCATGGTGATGTCGCGACCGTTGAACAGGATCTGGCCCGAGGTCGGCACCAGGAACTTGGTCAAGAGGTTGAAGCATGTGGTCTTGCCGGCGCCGTTGGGGCCGATCAAGGCATGAATGTGACCGCGCTCAATTTGCAGGTTGACCGCGCTTACTGCCGTGAAACCCTTGAATTCCTTCGTCAGGTTTCTTGTCTCCAGAATGACGTCTGTCATGGTCTCTTCTTTCCCTTTGATGCCCGCGCCGGTTGATCCGGTCGTCAAGGCCTGCCTGCTGCGGATGGCCTGGATCTTTTGGATCCAGGAACCGCCGTATTTACCTGGCGAATCGAGAAGCTCGTTTTAATATTTGGCGCATAGTAGCCCGTTCGTACCATTCATACAATACGTATAAGTACCGTATCCTCCAGCGGCTGGGAATTCCTTCTCCTATGCCCGGGAAAGCAGGCTGGAAGCGACTTTCTCGGCAATCATGACGGTCGGCGAATTGGTGTTGCCGGAGGTGATGGAGGGCATCACCGAGGCATCGGCTACGCTGAGGCCACCTACCCCGCGCACGCGTCCCTGGGCATCGACCACGGCCATCGCATCATCGCTGCGGCCCATGCGGCAGGTGCCTACCGGATGGAAGATGGTGGTGCCCACCTCACCGGCAGCGCGATACAGATCCTCTTCTGTCTCATAGTGCGCGCCGGGCTTGTATTCCTCCGGACGGTAGCGCGACAGCGCCGGCGAAGCGGCGATGCGGCGGGTCAGGCGCAGCGCATTGGCGGCGACCTTCAGGTCCTCTTCGGTGGAGAGGTAGTTGGTGGTGATCCTGGGCGCCAGCGCGTGATCCCCCGAGGCCAGGCGCACATGGCCGCGCGAGGTCGGACGCAGGTTGCACACGCTGGCGGTGAAGGCAGGGAAGGCATGCAGCGGATCGCCGAACTTTTCCAGCGACAGCGGCTGCACATGGTATTGCAGGTTGGCGCTGGCCTGCTGCGCATCGGACTTGGCGAAGGCCCCCAGCTGCGAGGGCGCCATCGACATCGGACCGCTTTGCGTGAACAGGTATTGCAGCCCTATCTGCATCTTGCCGACCAGGGTCGAGGCCATGGCGTTGAGGGTCTTGGCGCCGTTGACCTTGAAGACCATGCGCATCTGCAGATGGTCCTGCAGGTTCTCGCCCACGCCCGGCAGCGCATGCACCACCGGGATCTGGTGCTGCTGCAGCAGCGCCGGATCGGCGATGCCCGACATCTGCAGGATGTGCGGCGAACCGATGGCCCCCGCACACAGGATGGTTTCCTTGGCTTCGGCAAACCAGGCGCTGCCGCCCCCGGTGAATTCGACGCCGGTGCAGACCGGCCCCTGCTCGCCCTGCTCCATGCGCAAGCGGCTCACGTGGGAGCCGGTCATGATGGTGAGGTTGCCATCCTTCATGGCAGGCCGCAGGAAGGCCTTGGACGCGTTCCAGCGCACGCCGCGCTTCTGGTTGACGTCGAAGTAGCCACAGCCCTCGTTATCGCCGCAGTTGAAGTCCTCGACCTTGGGGATGCCATTCTCGGCGGCCGCATCGCGGAAGGCATCGAGGATGTCCCAGCGCAGGCGCTGTTTCTCCACGCGCCATTCGCCGCCCGCACCGTGGAACTGGCCGGCGCCGAGATGGTAATCCTCGCTCTTCTTGAACAGCGGCAGCACGTTCTGCCAGCGCCAGCTGTCGTCACCCGTCACGTCGGCCCAGTGGTCGTAATCCCGCGCCTGGCCGCGCATGTAGATCATGCCGTTGATGGACGAACAGCCCCCCAGCACCTTGCCGCGCGGGTAGATCAAGCTGCGCCCGTTCAGACCGGCATCGGCTTCGGTGCGGAACATCCAGTCGGTGCGCGGATTGTTGATGCAGTAGAGATAGCCCACCGGGATATGGATCCAGATGTAGTCGTCCTTGGCGCCCGCCTCGATGAGCAGCACCTTCTTGCCGGTCTTGCGCGAGAGCCGGTTGGCCATGACGCAACCGGCGGTGCCGGCGCCAATGATGATGTAGTCGTATTGCCCTGCCGATTGCATGGTGTCTCCGCTATGCGCTTGTTCTTGGTTCTTGCTCTGTCACTGCCCGTTCGGACTGAGTAGCGCGTATCAAAGACGCAAAGATTCGCCGACGACGCGCCCCTTCGACAAGCTCAGGACAGGCTTCGATACGTCGCGGTGCGACTACTCAGGTCGAACGGTAGTCATGCTAACCACCCCTGCTTTACTTCGCCACCGGCATGGTGAACTCGGCGCCCTTGCCGATAGTGGCCGACCAGCGCTGCATGATGGACTTGTAGCGCGTATAGAAACGAATGCCCTCTTCCCCATAGGCATGGGTATCGCCGAAGAGCGAACGCTTCCAGCCGCCGAAGGAATGCCAGGCCATCGGCACAGGAATCGGTACGTTGATGCCTACCATGCCCACCTGGATGCGGCGCGAGAATTCATGCGCAGTATTGCCATCGGCGGTGAAGAGCGAGACGCCATTGCCGTATTCATGCGCATTGATCAGTTGCACCGCCGAGGCGAAGTCCGGCACGCGCACCACGCACAGCACGGGACCGAAGATTTCTTCCTGGTAGATCTTCATCTCGGTGGTGACGTGGTCGAAGAGCGTACCGCCGATGAAGAAACCTTCCTCATGGCCGGGCACCTTCAGCCCGCGGCCATCGACCAGCAGCTTGGCGCCGGCGTCCACGCCGCTCTGGATGTAGCCCTCGACCTTGGCCTTGTGCGCGGCGGTCACCAGCGGGCCCATCTCGGCGTCGTCTTCCATGCCGTTCTTGACCTTCAAGGCCTTCACGCGGGGGATCAGGGCTTCCACCAGCTTGTCGGCCACGCTGCCCACGGCCACCGCCACCGAAATGGCCATGCAGCGCTCGCCCGCCGACCCGTAGGCCGCACCGATGAGGGCATCGACGGCCTGGTCCAGGTTGGCATCGGGCATCACCACCAGGTGGTTCTTGGCGCCGCCCAGGGCCTGGGCGCGCAGCGGGAAGGTACCGGCGCGCTCGGTGGCCTTGCGATAGATGTATTCCGCAATCGGGGTGGAACCGACGAAGGACACGGCCTGCACCTCCGGATGCTCCAGCAGCGCATCCACAGCGACCTTGTCGCCCTGGACCACGTTGAAGACGCCATCGGGCAAGCCTGCGCGCTTGAACAGTTCGGCCAGCATCAGCGAGGGCGAAGGATCGCGCTCGGAAGGCTTCAACACAAAGCTGTTGCCGGTGGCAATGGCGATGGGGGCCATCCACAGCGGCACCATCACCGGGAAGTTGAACGGCGTAATGCCGGCGGTCACGCCCAGCGGCTGGCGCAGGTTCCAGTTGTCGATGCCACCGCCGATGTTGTCGGTGAACTGGGTCTTGAGCAGCTGCGGAATGCCGGTGGCGAATTCGACGATCTCCAGGCCGCGGGTGACCTCCCCTTTCGCATCCGAGAAGACCTTGCCATGTTCCAGCGTGATCGCCTTGGCCAGCGCATCGTGGTTCTGCTCGATCAGTTCCTTGAACTTGAACAGCACCCGGGCACGCTTCAAGGGCGCCGTCTCCGCCCAGGCCGGCGCAGCCGCACTGGCCGCTGCCACGGCCGCATTGACTTCCTGCACCGAGGCCAGCGCCACCTTGGCGGTCGCAGCACCCGTGGCCGGATTGAAGACGTCCTGGCTGCGGCCGCTCTCGGAGCGGGAAATCTGGCCATTGATGAAGTGATCGATATGCGGGAGGCTCATAAGGTTTCCTTTGGATGTGTTCGATGAGGGCAACGGGACCCGTCTCCTGGTCCCGGATGTCAGACCGGCCACGCAGCAGCGGCGATGAATGGCAAGAATAGTCTCCTCGCGCCAGCTCATCCAATGAGGAATTATCAAGAGCAATATAAAAACTCCTTATAATGCCTTCATCCTTACGCACACCCTGCCCACAGGCTAATCACAGCCTGTCCACCAGGATATCCACGGGTTTATCCACATCTCCAATCCCGTGAAATGCCCAGCAATCGCGGAAGTTGACGATGGATCTGACCCAATTACGTGCATTTATCTCTGTCGCCCATGAAGGCAACCTGACCCGGGCCGCTGACAAGCTGCATTTGACCCAGCCGGCGGTGAGCCTGCAGATCAAGGGGCTGCAAGAAAGCCTGGGCCTGCAACTGTTCAATCGGAGTGCAGCGGGGATGGTCTTGACCGCGGAAGGCAACAAATTGCTGCCACTGGCCGAGCGGGTATTGGCCGATGTGCAGGAACTGCGCCGTCACGCCGCCGACTTTCGCTCCAGTACGGGGGAATTGTCGGGTTCGCTGGCCATCGGCACCATTCTGGATCCGGAATTCATCCGCCTGGGCGGCTTCCTGAAGTTGCTGGTCGAGCGCCATCCGCAGCTGTCGACCCAGCTCGCCCATCACATGTCGGGTTCGGTCCTGAACGAGATCCGCGCCGGCAAGCTCGATGTCGGCTTCTTCCTCGGCGCGCCTGGCCAAGGCTTCCAATCGATGGAGCTGACTTCGTTCACCTACAAGGTCATCGCGCCGGCGGGATGGAAAAACCGTGTCTCGGGTAAGGGGTGGAAGGAGTTGTCGCGGCTGCCCTGGATATGGACCCCGCCGGAATCTGCCCATCATCGTCTATTAAGCAGGATCTTCGCTCAACATCAGGTAAAACCGCATACAGTGGCATTGGTCGACCAAGAGTCATCCATGCTCGACCTGGTCAAGTCCGGGGTCGGACTGTCGTTGGCGCGGGCCTCCATTGCCCTCAACCAGGCGCACGCTCACGGCTTGGTCATCGCTGATGCGGTGGAATTGTCGACGCAGCTGAGCTTCATCTGCCTGGAAAAGTGGCAGCACGATCCCGTGATCCAGGCCGTTTTCCGTCTCTTGCAGGAAATCTGGCAAAGCTGAATTGTCTTCAAGACAAGCATTTGAGATCGAAAATTTCTTATAAGCAAGCTTGATTCACCGTTGTATTGCCGAACCTAAAGGGCCGTTCTGGTTCATCTGGTGCGTGCCAAGGGCTTTTGGGCTGTTTTTTCGGGTTCTGGCGCTTTTTTTGGAAAGATGTCCACCGCGCACGCTCTTCCGGTTCTTTAATTCAGATGTGGATATATATAAGTAGTAGTAGTTGTTAACGGCGCCAAAAACTGTGGATAACTTGGTTTACGCGAAAAAAATCAAGGATTTAGCTTTCTGATAAACGCTTGGTAAGCTTTTGCATTGCGCAGGCACAGATTCTGGACAATTTTTGGCCGGTGGATAAAAAGCGAAGATATACCCAAACCGCGCAGCGGATATGCAGAGACTTATCCACAGCCGCCTCCAAACCCGTGAAAAACAGGCATGTCTAGCTCAATCCGCTTCCTTGTACGCATTCAGCCCTCGGGCTTGCAATTTGAACAAGTCCCTGGACGCTCCGTATTGCTATCGGCCTTGTCGGCGAGCATTCGCCTGCCCAACTCCTGCCGCAATGGGACCTGCCGGACCTGCATGTGCAAATTGTCCACAGGGCGGATCGATTACCAGATCGAATGGCCGGGACTCACGCGGGAAGAAAAGGCCGAAGGCTGGATACTTCCCTGCGTGGCCGAGGCCGCCAGCGATCTTGAGCTGCTGGTCCCCGATGCAGTGGACCCGAAGCGCTGAACTTGTCCACCGGGCAAGCTCGGCCGTCCGTTTCGTTCCATCCTTGAGCCCGCTGTGGATAAAAAACCGTAGCCAGGCCATCTCCTGAGCCGCTGACGGGTTTTCTTGTCCACACCCGATGGGGCTCCCCCTTTCGAATTGTCCACCGGCGTGGCAGCCGCGTCCTGTCCTTTCCTGGGCCGCCCCGATCTCTGCGGCCTTCAACGTCATGCAATCCAGGACGACTGGTCCGAAGCGTCTATCTGTCAGCTGCCTGGTGGGTTTGGCAGACCTGGGCACGCGCGCAGCGAAAGCGCGCGCAGTTCAGCTTTATAGTTAGGCTGTTTATAAGATTAGTAGTGATGGTTAACGTCCGCGTGTTGATGTGGATAACCTGGTTTACTCCCAAAAAATCAGTCGCTTGCGCGACGCATAAATCCTTGGGCAAGGCCTGTATGACGTGATTCCAAATCGTGGATAAAAATTCGCCTTTGGATAACTTTTCGAGTTTTCCCCAATCGATGAAAAAGTTATTCAGAACTTTATCCACAGGGCGAGGCGTTTTTGATGATTTGGCGGCTGCAATGGGAAATTTTTGTTAAAGCCAATGAATTCGGTCAATTTGCTGCGGATCAAGGCCAGATTTAGGCTTTGAGTTGAGAAATAGCCCCTATTTCCTACCCCTTCGTGAGCTTGTGCCGGATTGCTTCCATCCATGCCAGGATGAAACACGGGGCAAAAAAACGCGGGGTCAGGAAAGTTATCCCCTGACCCCGCGCCTGTCTTGCGCCGCATTTTCTGCTGCCTATTTTTTAGGCGAGCGCTCCGCAGGCAGGGTTTTGCCTGCCGCTGGCGCACGGGGCGCCTTCCTGGCTTCTTCCAGCAGATGGGCACAATCGGCTTGCTCGTCGCCGTCGACATTGATCAACGGCAGGATGGCCGTCACCGGCGCCAGCAAGCCCAGCGCCACCGCGCTGCCGGCGCGCAGCGCCAGCATCCCCTTGTCCACCCCGACATCTGGCTGCTTGAAGGTCCCCGCCACATACAACGGCGAGCGCAGCGAGATGATGCGCAGGCCCTTGCTCTTGGGATGGACGTGCAGATCCAGCTTTTCACGCCGCATGTCGATGGTGCCATCCACGGAGATCAGCGCATCCTCGGTATCGAGCATCAGTGTGCGGGCCGTCATGATCCCCTCCCGGACGGGCAGGTCGCCCGCCAGGCAGTTGAGCTTCACTTCCTTGTCGCCGAACAGCTTGCTGATGACCACATTGCCCAGGTTCAGCCCGGCCGCTTCCAGCAGGAACTTGCTGATCGCGCCCTGAGTCACCAGCGTCTTCACCTCGCCATTGGACGACCCCAGCATCGCCGCCACCGAATTGCCGGTGGCGCTGAGCCGGGCGTCGCCATTGATCTCGCCGAAGCTGGTGCGGGAAGCGTCAAGCTGCGGATAGAGCTTCTGTATCTTCAGCCGGCGCGCCGACAGGATCAGCTCCGACTTCATCGGCGCAGCCTGCCCGTCCAGGCGGATGGTCGACCGCAGGTTGCCGCCGGCCACGCCGAAATCCAGCGGAGCCAGTGTCAACACCTTGTCCTTGAGGATCAGATGCGCCTGCAGGTCGCTGATGGGCAGGTCCTTCTGCTTGATGATGCGCTTGCCCGTGAGTTTCACATCCGCGTCCAGTGCGCCCCAGGCATCAGTGCTGAAGGTCTTTACCGGCAGCACCTTGTCGCCAGGCTGGCGCTCCTGCGCGCCGCGCTCAGCCTTCTCGGCATTGGAATCGGCGCCGATGAGCGGCGCCAGGTCGTCGAAGCGCAGCACTTCGGAAGTGAGCGAGCCCGTCAACTGCGACCGCGCCGCGCCTGCGCCGGTGGTGTAGCGCAGGCTGCCATTGATATCGCTCTGGCCGACCTTGCCGCGAAAGTCTTCATAGTCCCACTGGCTGTGGCCGGCGTCGATCTTGCCGATCAGCCTGCCCTCGGTGGCGAACGGCGGCGTTTCGGGCAGCAGCACACCGGTCAGCGGATACAGGTTGCCCATGCTGGCCCCCGACACCGACAGCCGCAGATCCAGCGCCGCCAGCGCAGCCGGCCGGGTCAGCGTGCCGTGCACACCGATGGCGGTCTTACCCACCCGTACCTGCGCCTGCAGCGGATAGGGTTGCTGCACATTCTGCAGCGACAGCACGCCGCCAGCCTTGCCTTGTCCCGACACCGGCGCGCCATTGAAACTGCCGCTGAGCTTCCAGCCCAGGCCATAGATCTTTTCCACAGCAGGGTCGAGGGTATCGATCTCGGCCTTGAGTTTTATCTTGTCCACAGCGTCGTCCAGGCTCAGCTTGCCCTGGCGCAGGGTGATGCGGCCCAGCCGGAGGTTCCACGCCGAGGGTCCCGCGCTGCTGCTCTTGAAGGTCCAGTTATTCACCGCCTGCGCATTGCGCAGCAGGCTCACGGAGGGATCACGGATGTCCAGCGAGGGCAGCGCGATGTCGTGCACCAGCAGCGGCAAGGGATTGAGAGTGAACGTCACCTGGCCGATGGTGGCCATCTGGCCGGCCTGGCTGAAGGCGGGCGGATTGCCGATGCGCAGCTGCTCGGCTTGCAAGCGGGGCCAGGGCAGCCAGCGCTCCCAGAAGCCGGGCGGGGCCGCGCCGGGGAGGGTTTGCGCGCGCTGCCAGTGCAGCGAGAGGTCGCCATCGATGGCAAATTCGCGACCGATCGAGGCCGAGACGCGTTCATTGATCCAGGGCTTGGCCCGGTTCCAGTCGAAGCTGAGGATGAAGATGACCGCTGCAGTGATCAGCAGGATCAGGCTGGCGCAGAGCCAGAGGATTATCTTTGTCAGGCGCGGCATCGGTTGGGCTTGCCATTGAGGGGTTCAACATATGCCGATGCCGCCCTGCCAGCGCCGCATCAGCGCTTCATGTTGATACGACCGAATTCGTCATGGGTTGTTGCAGACAAATGTGCGCGCAGCCACTTGTGCGCGGGATTGCGGGCGTCGCGCTCGTGCCAGAGCATGTCCACATGCTCTTCCGGGGTCTGGAAGGGCAATTCCTTCACCACCAATGCTTCGGCCATTCCGGTGGCGGCCACCAGGTGGCGGGGCAATACGGTGATCAGTTCCGAACTGGCCACGATGCGCCCAGCGGTGAAGAACTGGTTCACCGTCAGCAGGATCTTGCGCTCACGGTTCATGCCTGCCAGCACATCGTCGATGACCGCATGGGGTTTGCCCGACAGGCTCACCAGCAGGTGGTCGGCGTTGCAATAGCTGTCCAGGGTCAGCGGCTGGCCGGCCAGCGGGTGGCTCTTGTGCATGACGCAGACGTACTGGCCGGTGTAGAGCCGGGCGTGGCTGATCTGGCTCTTGGCCATGCCCTGGCCATCGGCCAGTTGGGCGGTCACCCCGGGGAAGAAGCCCACCGCCAGGTCGATGTCGCCGCGCAGCAGCATGGCGCGCGGGTCACGGGTGGTCAGCGGCATCATGCGGATCTTGATGCGCGGAGCGTCGCGCATGATGGTGCGCACCAGCGAAGGCAGCCACAGGGCGGCGGTGGCGTCGACCATGGCCATGCGGAAGGTGTTCTGGGCGCGCGAGATGTCGAAGCTCTCCGGCGCGATCACCGCTTCCAGCTCCGAGAGCGCACGGCGCACCGTCGGCCACAGCTCTTCGGCGCGCGGCGTGGGCTTGACCCCGTGGGCGGTGCGGATCACCAGGTCATCGTTGAGCGTGTCGCGCAGGCGACGAAGGGCATTGGAGACCGCCGGCTGCGTCATGGCCAGCAGATTGGCCGCGCGCGTGAGGTTCTGCTCGGTCATGACGGCGTCGAATACGCGCAACAGATTCAGGTCCAGGGTGAGAAAGCTCATAGGGCGGGCCTTTGCGGCGGTAGGGAGAGGCAGTATGGATGCCGGTGATCGCCGGCAGAAATATTATTCACAGATAATATAACTGATATCCGAAACGGAAAGTGGTCAAACAAAGGTGAGTTCACTACACTGCAATGCAACATAACACACAACGTCAAGGATCGAATCATGGCAACCATCGCACAAAGCACCAACAGCACCTTCAAGAGCAAGTTCGCCGCCGTCATGCGCAACATCTTCATCCACTTCGTCAAGGCCCACGAGCTGCAAGCCGTTGCTCTGGTCGCCGCCGAACAGGATCGCGCAACCGGCGCCAGCCAACTGAACCGCATGGCCGACAAGTTCGAAGCCACCCAGCCCAACCTGGCTGCTGAACTGCGCTTCATCGCTTCGCGCGGCTGATCGAAGGTTTCTGTTTCACCAGATTCAAGTTTTACCGGTCGCGCGTGACTTCCGCGTGACCTTGGCGCCAGGCCTTCAAGGACGGCGCCGGTAGTGAAGGATTTCGGTAGTTCCCGGCGCGTACGGCGCTTATGTTGACGCTGATTCGATCAACGCGTCAGGACACCGATCCGTTGTCTCCTCCTCCCTCTTTAGGAAGGATTAACCCCGCAGGCCATGCCTGTGGGGTTTTTTTTCGTCCCTGCGCCAGGCGCCCTGTCGCCCCTGTCGCCCCATGCTTCCGGGGCATCCGGTCCCAGATATTCACCGGCGTTGCCGCCAGCGTCAAATCGCGTTGTTTTTCTACATCAGAGAACGCTGATCTGGCCGCATTGTCCATCCGGCAACGTTGCGCGACCTCGGCGTAAGCCATGTCCAGCAAGGACTTGCGACGCATGACGAGACGCACAGGGGGCGCTGGGGACTCATATTCACAAAGTCTATATCTGATATGAGAACTCTAAAGTAGTCATACAGCCGGCGCCTCGGCATACTGCGACGCAACAACAGTGAGATTGAACGCCGCGCAATCGTGTCGCGGCATGATTATCAGAGGTAGAAATATCATGTCCTTCCTGAACCTGGCCTTTCCCGCAGAAGCTGCAATGCCGTTTGCACAGACCCTCATCGGGATGCTGGCAGCCTATGTCCGTCCGGCCCTGGGCCTGGGAGCGCTGGTGACCTTCGTGATGGTGTTCAAGCCGCTGATCCTGGGTCTGGCGCAAGCCGCCGTCCTGCTGGTCAAGCCGCGCAAGTCGCTGGAGCAACGCATCCTGGCGCACAAGTTCAGCGGCAAGCGCATGCTCAACCGCATGGCCAATGAATACAGCATGACCCAGCCCAATTTCGCCGCCGAACTGCGCAACATGGCCGCGCGCGACTGATCCGCCGATCCCGTCCCCGCCAGCCAGTTCGAGGCCCTCAGGCTTCTGGTCGTGTAGTTGAAGTTTTGTAGTACGTACTGTGTCTCCTCCTCCCTCTTTAGGAAGGATTAGCCCCGCCAGCGCAAGCTCGCGGGGCTTTTTTTGTCCACAGCCGGCGTCTTTGTCCGCAGCAATCGTGATAACTTGTCCACCTGCAAATTACCACCGCCTCGCCGCAAGAGAAGAAGAGAACAAGAGATCATGTGCCAGCTCCTCGGGATGAACTGCAACACCCCCACCGACATCGTCTTCAGCTTTACCGGCTTCGCCACCCGGGGCGGCCTCACCGATCACCATCGCGACGGCTGGGGCATCGCCTTCTTCGAGGGGTCGGGCGTGCGCACCTTCGTGGACCATCAGGCGGCGGTGGATTCGCCCGTGGCCGAGCTGATCAAGCGCTATCCGATCAAGTCGCAGCATGTCATCGCCCACATCCGCAAGGCCACCCAGGGGCGCGTGACGCTGGCCAACTGTCATCCCTTCGTGCGCGAGCTGTGGGGGCGCTATTGGGTATTTGCCCACAATGGCGATCTCAAGAACTTCACGCCCGAACTCGATGGCCCCTACCGCCCCGTCGGCACCACCGACAGCGAGCTGGCCTTCTGCTACATCCTCCAGGAGATGCGCAAGCGCTTTGGCCACACCCTGCCCCTGCTGGCCGAGCTGCGCGCGGCCCTGCGCGAGATCGTCGACCACATCGCCGGCCACGGCACCTTCAACATGCTGCTCTCGGACGGCTCGGCGCTCTATACCCATTGCTCCACCCACCTCTACTACATCGTGCGCCAGCATCCCTTTGCCACCGCCAAGCTGTCCGATGACGACCTGTCAGTGGATTTTTCCGAGGTCACCACGAGCAACGACCGGGTCGCCGTCATCGTCACCCAGCCCTTGACCGACAACGAAGTGTGGACGCAGTACCAGTCCGGCGAAATGAAGGTCTTTGTCGATGGGGCCGTGGTGGAATAAGCCCGCTTCCTGGGGTGGATTGTCTTGTCCACCGTGGTAGTGCAAGCAGGTTTACTTTATCCACAGACAACAAAAAAGCGCGCCAGCCACCCTCTCTTCCCTCCCGCACGAACACTGTTACAAAAAACATTGTCCCCATGGCCGGGATTGCCGCATCGACAAGCTGCTGACTCTGTCCCCCTATCACCCAAGTGAGCCCGCAGTGTTGCGCGCACGGAACAGGCCGGCTGCTGCGCAGCCTGTGGATAGATCATTTTTTTCGGGGTTTTTTGCGTATCCGCCTGTGGATAACTTGGGTTTACCAGAGTAAAATGCGTCCCTCGTTTCGCGCCCGGACGACTTCGTCCACCAAGGTCCGTCCCATCGACGTGGCCGGCGGGCGCCGCACTCATCCGATAAGAAAGCTTC